>NZ_VKKY01000008.1 GCF_008271695.1 Rufibacter hautae | reverse complement strand
CCCTTGACGGGGATGTTGTAGGAGAAGCCCGTCCCGAACCGGTTCGAGCGGTAGATCGCGTCGTCCGTGGTCCCGGCGATAGCATCCGTGGTGGGGGACTTCTTGGACCCGCCCGAGGCGAAGGCGTCCGCGGCGAAGACGCCCCGCGAGGTGGTCTCCTGCGGCCCTGCGGCGTTGAGGCGGTAGGCCTCCCCGGAGGAGGTCCCGCCCGAGACGCTCAGGCTGAACTCATCCGTGGCGCTGCCGCCCTTCCCGTCCGAGGCCGTCACCCGCACGGCCAGCGTGCCCGCGTCGGCCGCCGAGGGCGTGCCGCTGAAGGAGCGCGCCGCCGGGCTGAAACTCAGCCAGGAGGGCAGCGCCCCGCCGCCGGCCAGCGCGGCCGAGTAGCTCAGCGCGTCCCCGTCCGGGTCGGTGAAGGTGCCCGCCGGGAAGGCGTAGCTGTAGGCCGTCCCCGCCGTGGCGCCCTGGTCCGGGATCGCGCTCGCCACCACCGGCGAGCCGTTCGCCGTGCCTCCGCCGGTGACGGTCAGCGTGAACTGGTCTGAGGCGTTTCCGCCCTTTCCGTCAGAGGCTGTCAGCCTGATGGTCAGGGTCACGGCCGAGGCAGGGGCCGTCCCGCTCAGTTGCCGGGTGGCCGGGCTGAAGCTCAGCCAGGAGGGCAGCGCGCTGCCGTTGCCCTGCGTGGCCGCCAGCGTCAGCGCGTCCCCGTCTGGGTCAGTGAAGGTGCCGCTCGGCACGGTGTAGGCGTACGCAGCGCCTGCCGCCACGCTCTGGTCCGGTACCGGTGCCGAAACCACCGGCGCCTGGTTCGTGGCACCGCCT
>NZ_VKKY01000007.1:2500-5252 GCF_008271695.1 Rufibacter hautae | reverse complement strand
TGGGGTTGGCGGCTACCTACTCTCCCGCGTGTGACCGCAGTACCATCGGCTCGGCGGGGCTTAACTTCTCTGTTCGGAATGGGAAGAGGTGGACACCCGCGACATAGCCACCATTATCTTGGGATCCCTTTCGGGTGTTCCTCAATGGGGTCGGGGGGTGCTTTGACGATACGGGGAAGGGAGGGGGCTAGGGTACGCGCCTTGGGTGGCGCATGTGTTGGAAAGCGCTCGGGCAATTAGTACGGCTCGGCTATGGTGTTTCCACCTTTACACCTGCCGCCTATCGACGTGGTCGTCTCCCACGGCCCTTAAGGGATGTCTCATCTTGGGGTGAGTTTCGCACTTAGATGCTTTCAGCGCTTATCTCATCCGAGCGTAGCTACCCTGCGCTGCGGCTGGCGCCACAACAGGTCCACCAGAGGCTCGTCCATCCCGGTCCTCTCGTACTAAGGACAGGTCCCCTCAAACATCCTACGCCCACTACAGATAGGGACCGAACTGTCTCACGACGTTCTGAACCCAGCTCGCGTGCCACTTTAATCGGCGAACAGCCGAACCCTTGGGACCTTCTCCAGCCCCAGGACGTGACGAGCCGACATCGAGGTGCCAAACCTCCCCGTCGATATGAGCTCTTGGGGGAGATCAGCCTGTTATCCCCGGCGTACCTTTTATCCTTTGAGCGATGGCCCTTCCATGCGGAACCACCGGATCACTATATCCGCCTTTCGGCCCTGCTCGGCTTGTGGGCCTCACAGTCAAGCACCCTTCTGCTATTGCGCTCTGCGCACGGTTACCAAGCGTGCTGAGGGTACCTTTGAAAGCCTCCGTTACTCTTTTGGAGGCGACCACCCCAGTCAAACTACCCACCAAACAATGTCTCCTACTCAAGGATTAGGCTCCAAGTAACTCAAGGGTGGTATTTCAACGCTGCCTAACCGACGCCTGGCGACGCCGGATCACAGGCTCCCACCTATCCTACACATGAGTTACCCAGAGTCAATGTTAAGCTATAGTAAAGGTGCACGGGGTCTTTCCGTCCCGTAGCGGGTACTCGGCATCTTCACCGAGACTACAATTTCACCGAGCTCACGGCTGAGACAGCGCCCAGATCGTTACACCATTCGTGCAGGTCGGAACTTACCCGACAAGGAATTTCGCTACCTTAGGACCGTTATAGTTACGGCCGCCGTTTACCGGGGCTTCGATTCAACGCTTCGCCTTGCGGCTGACGTCCCCTCTTAACCTTCCGGCACCGGGCAGGTGTCAGGCCATATACCTCATCTCTCGATTTCGCATAGCCATGTGTTTTTGTTAAACAGTCGCCTGGGCCTCTTCACTGCGGCTTCTCATGTTGCCATGAGGAAGCGCCCCTTCTCCCGAAGTTACAGGGCCATTTTGCCGAGTTCCTTGGCCGTGATTCACTCGAGCACCTTAGGATTCTCTCCTCGACTACCTGTGTCGGATTGCGGTACGGGTAGCGTGACCATTAAAACGCTTAGCGGGTTTTCTTGGGAGTCTGATTAGGGCCGCTATCCCCTCGCCCGGGGGCTTGGGGTACTATCGCGTTTCAGCAGGGTCGGCGTACTTGACTACCGTCCCTATACCTACGTGCTTTAACCTGGTATTCCGTCACCAGGCGGGCCTTTCACTACTCCGTCACCGCGTCACTCAGTCACGCTAGTACTGGAATATTAACCAGTCGTCCATCGACCTTAGCTCTCGCATCGGCCTTAGGACCCGACTAACCCTGATCCGATTAGCGTTGATCAGGAAACCTTAGTCTTTCGGTGTGCGGGTTTCTCGCCCGCATTATCGTTACTTATGCCTACATTTGCTTTTCCCGACGCTCCAGTATCCATTACCAGATACCTTCGTAGCCGACGGGAATGCTCCCCTACCACTGTAATAAATTACAATCCATAGCTTCGGTATCACGCTTGATGCCCGATTATTATCGATGCCCTGTCGCTCGACCAGTGAGCTGTTACGCACTCTTTAAATGAATGGCTGCTTCCAAGCCAACATCCTGGCTGTCTAAGCAACTGAACCTCCTTTGTTCAACTTAGCGTAAATTTAGGGACCTTAGCTGATGGTCTGGGTTCTTTCCCTCTCGGCTTGGGACCTTAGCACCCCAAGCCTCACTGCCGAGTATGTCACGTGGCATTCGGAGTTCGTCAGGATTCGGTAGGATTTGACTCCCCCTAGTCCTATCGGTAGCTCTACCTCCACGAGACTCAACCTCGACGCTGCCCCTAAAGGCATTTCGGGGAGTACGAGCTATTTCTCAGTTTGATTGGCCTTTCACCCCTACCCTCAGGTCATCCAAATCCTTTTCAACGGAAACTGGTTCGGACCTCCATTGCGTGTTACCGCAACTTCATCCTGCCCAAGGGTAGATCACAAAGTTTCGCGTCTACCCCCCCTGACTGTGCGCCCTGTTCAGACTCGCTTTCGCTGCGGCTCCGTGCATCCATGCACTTAACCTCGCCAGGGAGGAGTAACTCGTAGGCTCATTATGCAAAAGGCACGCCGTCACCCAACTAATGGGCTCCGACCGCTTGTAGGCGCATGGTTTCAGGTTCTATTTCACTCCCTTATTCAGGGTTCTTTTCACCTTTCCCTCACGGTACTGGTTCACTATCGGTCTCTCAGGAGTATTTAGCCTTACCGGATGGTACCGGTGGATTCAGACGGGATTCCTCTGGTCCCGCCCTACTCAGGATACCACTATGCTCCAAAACCTTTCGCTGAC
>NZ_VKKY01000006.1 GCF_008271695.1 Rufibacter hautae | reverse complement strand
AAGGGAGTGCAAAGGTAAGAAGGTTTTTCCTTTCCGCAATAGCCGCGGAAAACTTTTTTCTCTTCCTTTCGTCTCTACCAGGTTGCCCCGTTCTTGCCCCCCTCCTGCCGAGCGGGCTGCAAAGGTAGCAAACCTTTCCGGTGAAACAAACGCTTGCTTAAGGTTTGCGTGGACTTACCCGCTTGGGGCCGCAGCCTGAGGGGGTAACCACCCTGAGGTGCTGTGAGTTCCGGAGGCAAGTTTTTTTTATCGATTACCTTCTTAGGCGCAGGCCCCGTCCGGAGCCTCTTAGGTAACCGCATCTGGGTGCCCCGAAGTTCCCGGGCTGGGAAAGGTTTTGTCTGATTGCCTTCTCTTTTCTTAGAGGTGGCAATCAGATCTACTTACTTACTTACTTACTTACTTACTTACTTACTTACTTACTTACTTACTTACTTACTTACTTACTTACTTACTTACTTACTTACTTACTTACTTACTTACTTACTTACTTACTTACTTACTTACTTAAGATAACTGTCTTTAAATGTTTGAACCACTTTTTCAGATGTAGAGGCGCTAATACTCAGCACGCTTTTCACATGATAATAACAGAAGAGGCAAAGTGATTGCCACTTTGCCTCTTCTGTTTAAGGTTTCTTTATACAAGAGCTTATACTATAGTTTGCTCATTTTACAGTTCTACTACTTGCGTTACTGCTGTGGCTAATGCCTCCCAGGTATATTTCTTCTTTTCTTCTCGTATGTTCTCCACCATTTCCCTTGACTTCTCCTCCTTGTAGAACTTTTCTATAGCATCAGCAATTGCAGTTGGGTTAACATCTACTAAATAGCCTACTTTTTGATCTGGGATCATTTCCACCAGGCCCCCTACCTTGGTTACAATCATAGGCACTTCAAAATGGTAGGCTATCTGGGTTACGCCGCTTTGCGAGGCATGTCTGTAGGGCTGAACAACTAAATCGGCAATGGAGAAGTAGGCTTTTACTTTTTCGTGGGGAATATACTCTGTAGCCTGGATGATGCTCTGCTGCAGATTCCCTTCTTCTATGATTTGCTGGTAAGTCTCCGGAGACTCGTAGAATTCACCTGCCACAATCAACTTAATGTCCCTATCTTTCAGTCTTTGGTCCTTCATGGCTTGCAATAGCAGATCCAGACCTTTGTAGTGCCGGATGAAACCAAAGAATAAAAGGTATTTTCCTTCAGGCAGGTTGAGTTCTCTTAGTGCGACTTCTCTGGGCAACTTCTGGCCATAGGTATCATAGATGGGATGAGGCTGGCTCACCACAGGTTTGTTTTTGTTGAATTGCTTCAACTCCTCTGTGACGGTAGACGACATAGTGACAAAAGCATCGCAGGCATCTACAAAGTATTGCGTCAAAGCTTTATCGCCGGGGCGCTTCTCATGGGGCACTATATTGTCTGTAAGGGCTACTACCTTGGTATGCTTGTTGCCCTTGATGATTTTAGCCACGGTTCCCAAACTTGGGGCCATAAACGGCAGCCAGTACCTGAACAAAACCAAGTCTGGTTTCTTCTTCTTGATTTTATAGCCAAGGCTGATCCAAGTCAAGGGATTGATGGAACTCAGCTCCTGGTGGATAACCAAATCTTTGGGAGCTGGGCCATCTTCACATTGAGACTTACCCGGGAAGAGAATAGAAGGGTACTGGGTAGTGAAAGTGTAAATTTCAACCTGGTGCCCCATCTGCTGCCAGGTGCGGGCAAGGCTTTCGCTAGATGCAGCAATGCCTCCCCTAAAGGGGTAAGCCGGACCTACAAGAATAATATAGGCCATAGACTAAAACCCGATGTTGTCGCGGATCAGGTATTCGTCTTTCCTTCGTCCGGCCAGGGAAACCATCTCGGCCAGGAAACCGGCCAGAAATAACTGCACCCCAACTACCACAGCTACCAACGCCAGGAAAAACAGTGGTTGGTCGGTTACGTTTCTAACAGCCAAGTTTCGGAAAGAGTAATACACCTTCTCTATGACTAACCAAGAGGTAATCAGGAAGCCGATGAGGAAGGAAATAGTACCCAGGCTGCCGAAGAAGTGCATGGGCCGCTTCTTGAACCTTGAGACAAAGGTAATGGACATCAAATCCAGGAAGCCGTAAACAAAACGCTCCAGCCCGAACTTGGTGGTGCCGTATTTCCGCTCACGGTGCTGCACTACTTTCTCGCCTATTTTCCCGAAACCGTTCCACTTGGCGATTACGGGAATGTAGCGGTGCATCTCGCCGTACACTTCTATACTTTTCACTACGCGCGCATCATAGGCTTTCAGGCCGCAGTTGAAGTCATGGAGTTTGATCTTGGAGATCTTCCGGGTAGCGGCGTTGAACAGTTTAGTAGGAAGGGTTTTGCTCAATGGGTCAAAGCGCTTCTTTTTCCAGCCAGATACTAAGTCATAGCCATCCTCCACAATCATTTTGTAGAGATCAGGAATCTCATCAGGACTGTCTTGCAGGTCAGCATCCATGGTGATCACCACGCGACCCTGAGTTTCCGCGAAGCCCACGTTAAGGGCCGCCGATTTGCCGTAGTTCCGGTTGAACCGGATGCCTTTGAGATTAGGGTCATGCTGCGACAACTCCTGAATCACTTTCCAGGAATCATCGGTACTACCATCGTCAATCAAAATAACCTCATAAAGAAAACCGTGCAATACCATTACACGGTTTATCCATTGGGTAAGCTCTGGCAGTGACTCTGCCTCGTTAAGAAGTGGTATTACCACCGAAATATCTACGCTGTTCTGCATGAATTTTTACTCAAACTCTGGGCGGCTTCTCTTCATGATAGCCGCAATGATAAGGGACAAAATGAAGCCTAATATGACCGCCGCAACTATACCAAACAGAAACATCATTTCTGGTGTAGTGAATTTTTCTGTCATGCTGGTGGCCTGCTCAATCTGTTCGTCACTCATCCCTTTATTTTCCATCTCCTCAATGGAGGCATTTCTTATTTGTTCAATAATATTGGAGTCTATGAACTTAAGGTAGATGTACGTGAAAATTCCGCTCAAAACCCCAGATACTGTAGCCAGGATCGTACCCGTACCAAGCCCCTGGCCATACGACATAAATCCGCCATTCTCTTTTTTATAGTACCTATAAGCTAAGATTATCCCTACTATAGGAATGATAGTTCCCAAGTAAGTCACCCCTTTGTTCAGGTGAAGGCCTGTTAAGTAAAGGACTAGGCTAAAAATGATGGATGCAAAACCAGTCATAATTCCGTAGCGGATGCCAACGGAGGCTGGTGTGACAGTTGGCTCTTGCATGATGGCTTGTTCGTTCATGATTATGGGTTTTTAGGTTACTTTCTGAAAAACACGCCTAAAACGATACTGACAAAGAAACCTGCCACCATGCGGTTCACAAAGCTGATCTGCGCCAGGATGTAAGGGTTCAAAGTGTTTAGGTTCTGATAGGCGTTCTTGTAATTTGCTTCTCCCATCACCTGCGTTAACTCTTTTCTGGTTAACTCCATCCTTTTCTGACTCAATATAATATATTCCTGTATCATTTCCTGTCCCGCGAAAACCGAATAGATGCACAGGAGCAGCGTCGTGGTGAACGCCAGAAAGAACACGGTCATCAAACCCACTTTGAAAGCCTTCCCAAAACCCAGCTCTGCGTCATGGAATTTCTTGAAGTACTTGATGGCCAGGAAAGCAAAAACAGAAACAAAGATAAGCGTAGAGGAATACTCGCTGGTATTATCATACGGGTTCTCAAACCCTGCCAAAGCCAAAATAAGGATATAGATAAAACTTACGATTGCCCCGGTAACGCCATACCTGATGGCGGTATTAACAACTGCTCTGTCAAACATTGGTCTTGTCTTCTCTCTAATTCTGGTAAGCCGGGTTCACGGTGAATTGTCCGTTCATGTAGGTGCCAAACACGCAACCCTTCATTTCACGTCCGAAGAACGGACTGTTCTTCGCCGCGGAGGCATTCAGGCGCTCATCAAAAAACCAGCTTTTGTCTGGACTGAAGAAAGTAAGGTTGCCTACAGCGCCTTCGGTTAGCGAGGGAGCGGATAAGCCTACAATTTCTCTGGAACCAACCGTTAGCTTCTGAATTACTTCTCTCCAGGATAGGTGAGAGGCCAAGGTCTCGTTGGCGATGGCGTAAGCGGTTTGCAGACCAATAATGCCGGCTTCGGCTAAGTCAAACTCCAGTTCTTTAGCTTCTTCGTTCCAGGGCGTGTGGGCAGACACGATAGTGTCTATGGTGCCGTCTTGCAAACCTTCTAACAGGGCTATGCGGTCTCCCTCGCTTCTGAACGGAGGCGTCACTTTGTAATTAGTGTCAAAAGGCGCAATGAGTTCATCGGTGAAGGCGCATTGGTGAGCGGCTATATCGCAGGTCACGTTCAAACCTTGCTTTTTAGCGGCTCTCACAGCAGTAACACCAGCGGCAGTGGACAACTGGGTAAGGTGCAGGCGACCGCCGGTGTACTGCAGCAACTGTAAATCGCGGGAAATCTGTACCTCTTCGGCGAGAGCCGGAATACCTTTAAGGCCTAAGCGGGTGCTGGCAGTTCCTTCGTGCATTTGACCGCCGTTGGCGATTTTTCTGTTTTGGGGCTGATTTATCAAAACACCCCCAAAAAGCCTCAGGTACTCCAGTGCTTTGAGAACGGTGTCCTCGGCCTGCAGCGCATCTGAGCCATCGGTGAAAGCAAGGGCGCCTGCAGCTTGCAGGTCCAGAATCTCAGACAGGTCCTTCCCGTCCAGGTCATGCGTTACAGCCGCCAATGGGTGCACCCGCACTGGCCCGGAGGCCGAAACATGCCTGAAGTATTCCACGGAGGCGCGGGTCTGCGTTACGGGATTAAGGGTAGGCTGACAAGCCACTTCGGTGAATCCTCCGAAGGCCGCTGCCTGCATAAAGTTCTGTAAAGTCTCCCGGTGCTCGTAGCCGGGCTCCCCAGAAAAAGCGATCAGGTCAAACCACCCGATGGAGCAGTGTAAGCCTTGGGGCTCAATAGTCTGCACCTCTTCGGCCTCAATAGAAGAAGCTATTTGTTTTATCTTTCCGTTTGAGAGCAGCAGGTCTACCACCTGGCCGTCAAACGAAGAAGTTGAATCAACTATGGTAACCGCTTTAAATAAGAGATCCACTTTTCTTGGTGCTTAGGATGATTGCCTCTACCACGAGACACAGAAAACACAATATTAGGCAATATTTCCAAAGGGAAGAGCCACTGGTTTCCTTTTGCAGCTGTTTTTGCAGAGATACCCGCTCTTTCGGCGCTAATACTTGAATGTTGCCTCCGTGGTCTGCAAGTATCTCCTTCAGTTCCTCTACCGTGTAGGCCTCCAGCTTAGACTCAACCCGCGGAATATTCAGCGCGATACTCCCAATAGTTTTCCCTTCCTGTAAAACGTTGTAGAATCCAGGTCGGCCAAGGTCTTTGGGCAACGTCAGGAACAACTGTCCCTGTCTAACCCGCTGGTCGGGGATGAACGTCTGTCCGGCTACACTCAGGGCATAAGGCTGCTTGGAAGCTACTTCCTTTTCCAAGGGAACAATGATGCTGCCATTGTTGGGCTGGTGAGACAAGACAATCTTAGAGGCATTGGTAGACAAGGCCAGTTGGTACAGCACCGGAACAAACAACGGATGCGCTACAATGGCAGATGCTGAGGTAATAGGCGCGGCAAACAAATGCACGTTGCCATTTCCTACCCTGAAGGTACTCAGGAAAGGAGCGTTATCGGTGAACTTTAGGATCGTGTGGAAAGAGCTCTGCCACCTAAGCACAGGCTTGGCTTCGGGCATCTTCATGTTTTTCACCTCTTTTTCGAAAATCTGCCGGAAAAAGGCATCAGACATGTCTGGTTGCTTTAGAGGTTTAGTGCCTATCTCTTTGCTTTCCTCACTTACCCCTTGCAAACCTAAGTTGGCCAGAAAACTAACCGTAGATTGCAGCGCCTTCGCATCGGGGATGAGCAGGACAGAGCCGCCTTCGTTTACCCAAGACTTAATGCCAGTGGCTAACGCCGAGGAACCACCATTAGCAGGAATATTTAAAATCCATAACCCTTGGTTGTTGTTGGCGCTTTGAGAGAAGTTAAAGGCTGGTTCGGCTTTATAGGCCTGAATTATAGGATCATTGCTTCCTTGGGACCTGTTGACTTTGATGTGCACCGAGGAAGGTTTGGGCAGGATGACGAAGTACTGGTTGTCAAAAGCAGTAGCCGGATCTTCCACACTGAAAGTAATCTGCTTCTCTGTATTGCTGTTAAGTGGAATCTTGAAATGGGCAATGGCTTTTTGTGCAGGATCTAGGAGCACTTGGGTAGCACCTAAGAGCTGTTCTCCTTCAGAAGCACTCACTTTTACTTGGCTGCTCTCCCCTTGTAAGCTGCCAGCCAACCTGACCGAAATACCTGCCAGTGAGTTGGGCAGTAGAATAGGCTGCTCCAACCAAACAGAATCTATGTAGATATTAGGTACCTCCTCATTTCCCAAAGACACAAAGGTAATAGACTGCTCTTTAGGCAAACTCTTCAAGATCTCAGGGGAAAAGGTAGCTCTCTGAAAATCTGAAAGGAGATATGTAGTGGTTGACCTGCTGGTGTTTCCCAAATCATCTACCAAACTCTGAGAGGAAGTAAATGTTGTCTGCCCTTCTGGTACATTCACCGCCTCGGTTCCTTGGCTAATCTCGCGCTCACTTGCTGTGTTGCTAACTTCCCGCAGGATATCTCTAGCCGCGTCATTTGCAGTCTCAGCTTTGCTTCGCTCTTTTTCAACTGAGGGGCTTTGCATACTCCAGGAAGTATCCACCACCACTGAAATCTTATCCGGCGACACAGCACTATTGTTTCTGGTTTGGAAAAGGAATAGCAAAAACGCTCCCAAAGCAGATGCCACAAACACAAGCCTTAAAAGTAGCAGCAGATAATTATTGATCCTCCGGACAGATCTGGTTTTGGAGATAAGTGCCGTCAGAAACTGAATATGGGAAAAATCAAGCTTTTGCCTCAGCCTTAACCCGAAGAAATGGATGAGAATCAGTAATGTGGCAGCAATGGCTGATCCGGATATTAGAGGGAGCATCTACTAAAAGCTGTTTATATGTGAAGGTACATAATTGCCTTTAGAACTAATAACGGACAAGATCTGGTATATGGCCGAAGAAGTTTATGCTTAATCTACAACATTGATGGAAATAGAGAGAGTTTAGGTCTTGGTATTTTGAAGCAGACTTAGAACCGGGAAAGTCCGAAGGTTTGTCTTATTAGATTTAAAGGAGGGGCTTTATGGTTTGGTAATCGGGGCAGGAGAGTTTGCGACCTTATAATCTCGAACTTGTTTCCACCCACACTTTATATTAAAGTAAGAGTGAAAAAGGATCGAGGCAGGATACAGCAGCTGGAAAAGGGTAATGCAGCCCTTAGAGGAACCTCATTGACTAAGGGAGATAGAGAGAAAGCCCCTGCATCACACTCCCCCTGCCCGCTTATAAACGAGACAGCCCCCCTCCATCTCTGA
>NZ_VKKY01000005.1 GCF_008271695.1 Rufibacter hautae | reverse complement strand
CCAGTATCTGCCACAGTTTCCAGATTCAACCAAGTTGCTGCCTGCTCCTGTATTAGCAAAGAAGCAGAACAGGAAAAAAAGAAAGTAATCACCTCAAGCAGTCTCTCAGGTAGGATGAAAGAAGAGAATTGGCCAATGTTTGATTCTACCTGAAAGGTCTGCTATAACGTTTCACAATCGACCGTTTGTAAAACGTTATGAAGGTAAAATAGGAAAGTAACAATCAAGCTTCTCTTCATATTAAAGTCAAGGAGAGCCTGGAAGTGATTCAATTGATTATTGAAATCACTACGTTCTACTAGAGGCCTTTTTTAACCCGCTATAGTAGGTTGTAGTAACGCTTCTTCATACTGGCAAAAGCCTATGTAGCCAAGTGCCGAATGTCCCCTGCTGGGGTAGTAGGATATCTCGATGCAATCTAACACAGCGATTATGGCCTCTTGCCTAGTGGCAAACCTGTGATGTTAGACCATTTCTGTTTTCAATTCCTTAAAAAAAACTCTTTGCCACGGTATTATTCCAACGGTAACCTTTGCGGCTCATGCTCTGCCTATACCACTCTTTTTCTCCTTTCAAAATTCAAACATGTCTTTATTTTTGCCTAGGTGGTGGCGTAAAATCATACATTTGCCTGATAGAAGATTCATAAGGAAAGCAGCAGCATGTCTCAAATAAGAATCAGGAATTTTGGTCCCATTGGGGAAGGCTTTGAACAAGAGGAAGGCTGGATCGATTTCACCAAGGTAACCGTCTTTATCGGAAACCAAGGCACCGGAAAGAGCACAATCGCCAAGCTGTTCTCTACCTTCACCTGGATGGAGAAAGCCCTGCAACGGGGTGATGTCAAGGAAAGCGAGGTGATGAGAAAAGGCAAGTTCGAGGGGACCTACTGTGCCTACCATCGTTTGAAACATTTTTTCAGAGATAACACGGAAATTTCCTATAAAGGCTCTTCTTACGGATTCCACTACAGCAACGGCAGGCTCACTCTGAGCATAGCTGACTCGCAGGGTGTATACCAAATGCCAAAGATTATGTATGTGCCGGCGGAGCGCAACTTTCTCAGCGCCGTAAGCCAGCCGGAGAAGGTGAAAGGCCTACCGCTGCCACTTTACACGTTCTTGGAGGAATTCGACCGCTCGCAGCAGGAGCTATCCGAGACGCTACCACTTCCGGTGGGGAACCTGCGGTTCCAGTACCATAAGCTCAACAAGGTTTCTTATGTCGTAGGGGACAATTATCGGATAAGGTTATTGGAAGCCTCCAGTGGCCTCCAATCAATCGTGCCCCTGTTTTTGGTCTCCAGGAACATAGCCATGTCCATCAACCAGGAGCTGGACGCCTCCCGCAGCGTATTAAGCGTGGAAGAGGAAAAGCGCCTGAAGGCGGAGCTTGAAAGGATCTTCGCCAACCCAAGCCTTAACGAAAGCCTACGGCGGGCAGCCTTGGAGGTCTTGTCCTCTAAATACAAATACTCCTGTTTCATAAATATCGTGGAGGAAGCGGAGCAAAACCTTTACCCCCAATCACAGCGGGACCTACTCTACCATTTACTGGAGTACACGAATTATGGCGATTGCAATGCGTTGGTGCTTACCACCCATAGTCCCTATATTATCAATTACCTTACCTTGGCGATTAAAGGGCATGAGATACTCCAGAAGATCGGAAACCACCCGGAGGCGACTAGGCTCAAAGACGCCTTGACAAAGGTGGTGCCCCCAGCCTCGTGCGTGCCTGCGGCCGACCTAACTGTCTACGAGCTGACGGACGACGGACGGATCCTGAGATTGCCTAGTTACAATGGGATACCCTCAGACGAAAATTTCCTGAACAGTTTCTTATTCGACACAAATCAGATGTTTGACGCGTTGCTGGAGATCGAGGAAGAACTATGAGTATTGATTTCTTTGATTCTGTCTGCCAGGATAACACCGATGCTGGTTTGTTTGGGCTACGGGATGATGATGACAAAACAAGGGCCTATGTAGACCTTTCTGCAGCCAACAGCTCTAGATGGATTGCCATAGTAGAGAATGAGAAGGGAATCGAGGTGACCTTTACGGCCATTGATAACTGCATCGAAATACTACGGCCTGACGGGACCATGGAAAGCAGGTGCGACGGCATGCTTACATATCCTGACAACATCGTCTTTGTGGAGCTCAAAGAGGTCAGGAGTGGAGGATGGATCACCGAAGGAACTAACCAACTGAAAACCTCCATTGGGATATTCGGAGAGAATTATGACCTAGGCTCCATAAGAAAGAGGAGGGCTTTCCTGGCAAACAGGATTTCCCCCAAGTTCCAATATGGCCAACAGGAGTTGATGGATAGGTTCAGGGATGAGACTGGAGTTAGACTTATCATCCATAACCAAATAAAGTTGTAAGGGTAGGGCTTTAAGTAATGATGGACATGGACAGCGTTATCTTCGAAATAATTCCTTGTTGGTTTAGTCTATCCCTTTTCTGCCAACTGCTGATTCATAATTTCTTGTTGAGTAAAGTTTCGGAAAAATGGGTACGAAAGTGTATTAAAAGGGAGATTGTAGAAAGTTGAGACCTTTTTGTTCCGTGTTTTGGATAGTGCTCCTCAAAGTGTAAATGCAGAAGTGAATATACTACCATTTCGATGGTAATAATCTACTTAAACTTTGTCAAGGTGACACATTTGAGCGACCAAGGAAATTACTAGTTGTAAAGTAGAATAGTTGTTTAAAATGTACGCCTATTGATAATATGTAATATTGTGTATGAAATTAAGTTGTATTAATATTAAGTATTGCTTATTTCCATAATAAAAAATGCAATTAAGCTATTTCTATAACAATTATAATTAACAGAGTAATTATTAGAATATTCGTAAGTATGATTTCACTTGACACTTTTGAAGAAAAGTTAATTGATTTAGCTGAAAAGATTAAAAACAATTTCTCTTCCAGTATATCCGCCAATCCAGAGGATCAATTAAAACGGCCTATCTCAGAGTTTATAGAATCATTGATACCAGGCACAATTACTACTCGTACAGAAGTGCAAGTAGAAGGGCTTGGTGCAAGACCTGATATGGGAGTAGCTAGAGAAAATTTATTGTGTGGTCATATTGAATTGAAAGCAACTCATATTTCACTTAAAAATTTAAAAGGGGCTAATAAAAAACAGTTTGAAAAATTTAAAGCTCTTCCTAATCTTATTTATACAAATTGCAACGAGTGGGTACTCTATAAGAGTGGAGAAAAAGAAGGGGCAATAATCGAATTTAACGGAGATGTTATAAGAGATGGTTGCAAAGCTATCAATAGGGAAAAGACAGAGCAGCTTTATAAGATTTTATTTGATTTTATTAATTGGAATCCTATTGTTCCCAGAACCCCTAAATCACTTGCAAACTTACTTGCTCCTATTTGCAAGCTATTGCGCTCAGATGTTGAAATTGCTTTAAAAAATGGAGAATCTAAAATACACTTATTGTATAAGGATTGGCAACGGTTATTTTTCCCAGAGGCAGACCAGCTTCAATTTGCTGATGCATATGCTCAAACGTTAACATATGCCTTGTTGCTGGCTCGTTTGTCAGGTGCTGAAATAATTAATCCAGAGAGTGCAGCAACTTATTTGGATTCTGGGCATAGCCTTTTAGCACAGACTTTAAGATTGCTGGGGCAGAAAGATGCAAGAGAAGAAATGAAAACTGCGGTCGAGTTGCTGCAGCGTATTATAGGGGCTGTAGACTTTGTAAAAATCTCCAAAAAAGGAGACCCGTGGCTTTATTTTTATGAAGATTTTCTCACTGTTTATGATCCTAAGCTAAGAAAGGATTATGGCGTCTACTATACGCCGCTTGAGGTTGTGGAATGTCAAATAAAACTTTGTTCGGAACTTCTAAAAAACAAATTTAACAAACCTCTTGCATTTGCTGATGAGAATGTAACATTTCTAGACCCTGCAACTGGTACAGCTGCGTATCCATTGATTGCAATTCAGCATGGACTTCAAGAAGCTTCTCAAAGATTTGGGGAAGGAATGATTGCTTCAATTGCTACTAGGATGGCTAATAATTTTTATGCTTTTGAAAATATGGTTGGGCCTTATGCTGTGTCACACATGAGGATCACTCAATTATTGAAAAATGCTGGGGGCAGTATTCCTGACGATGGTATCAAGGTATTTTTAACAGATACCTTGGAAGACCCTGCGGCAGAACCTCCAAAATTTTCATTTGCAGAGAGGGTAATGGCTAAAGAGCATATTCGAGCACAAAATGTAAAAAACAATACTCAGATTCTAGTTTGTATAGGAAATCCACCCTATAATAGGGAGCAACGAGAAGTAGATGATCAAGGTGTTAGAAGAAAGGGCGGATGGATTAGATTCGGTTCAAATCTTACAAATACAAATACGTCTGGTATATTGAAAGACTTCATAGATGGAGTACCAGGAGTTCATGTTAAAAATTTATACAATGATTACGTGTATTTCTGGAGATGGGCCTTATGGAAACTTTATGAGAATGCTTCTTCGAGTAACCAAGGAATCATTTCTTTCATAACTGCCTCATCTTATCTTAGGGGACCCGCATTTTCTAGTATGCGTAAAAAGATGAGAGAAGCTTTTGATGAACTATGGATAATAGATTTAGAGGGAGATAATCTTGGGGCGAGAAAAACAGAAAATATATTTAATATTCAGACTCCAGTGGCTATTTCTATAGGCTTTAGAAAAGATATATGTGACTCACAGGTCCCTGCAAATGTTTGGTATTCTAAAGTTACAGGCACTAGGGCAGAGAAACTTTCTTTTCTTTCAAATATTTCTTCATTTAAGGATATATCTTGGCAGTTATGTTTTGAAGAATGGGAAAAGCCGATGCTTCCAAAAACTTCTGGGGATTACTTTTCTTATCCGTTAATTACTGATATATTTCCTTGGCAACATTCAGGGGTTCAATTCAAAAGAAAGTGGCCTATTGCTAGTCAAAAGGAAATTTTAGTTAAAAGATGGAGAGTATTGGTTTCAGCATTAGATCTTGATGAAAGAAGAAGATTATTTGGTAAAGAAGGCGACAGACCGATCTCCAAAGATTTTAAAGCATTTGGGGTAGTTCAGGGAGGAAAGAAGATTAGTTCGCTTAAGCCAGATACACCAACTCCCCAAATTAAATCTTTTAGCTTTAGAAGTTTTGATAGACAATATTGCCTTGTGGATAATAGATTAGCAGCGAGGATTCGTCCAGAATTATGGAGTTGCTATTCCGAACAACAAGTTTTTATTACTTCTATATTTAGTCAAGTTCTAGGAGAAGGTATTGGCTTAGTCGCTACCTCAAGTATACCAGATTTGAATTTCTTTTGCGGAAGGGGAGGAAAAGATGTAATTCCACTTTGGAAAGATGTAGATGCTACAATTCCAAATATTACTGAAACACTATTAGAAAATATTTCTAAACAATTAGGAGAGGATATTTCTCCTAAATCATTACTTTCTTACTGTTATTCTCTTTTATCTCAGCCTGAATATACTAGTCTTTTTTCTGAAGAATTAATAAATCCTGGTTTAAGGGTTCCAATAACGAAGGATTTAAAAATATTTAAAAAAGCAAGTGAAATTGGTGAGCGTCTCTTGTTTCTACATACATATGCTGAACGATTTATAGGGGAAAATGAAATAAAAGGACAAGTCCCTCCAGGTTTAGCTTTGTGCACGAAGGCAGTGCCCACTAATAAAGAAGAATATCCAGAGGATTTTTCCTATGATGAGTATACTCTTACTCTTAAAGTAGGTAAAGGAGAGTTCTCTCCAGTTGCTAGAGAAATTTATGAATTCTCAATTTCTGGTTGGGATGTCGTTAAGAAGTGGTTATCATATCGAATGAAAGGTAGTGCAGGAAAGTTGTCAAGTCCCCTTGATGATATTCTCCCAGAGATTTGGACGGCAGACTATACGAAGGAATTACTTGAGTTGCTATGGATACTTGAGCATACCATAGCACTATATCCATTGTTAAAGGATTTATTAACGGAAGTTATAAATTCCAATTGCTTTAATGAAAGTGAGCTTCCCAAACCTAAAGAAGTAGAAAAGTATTCATTAAAAGAACAAGGAATACTTTTGGGCTAAAAATCAGTTTAACATAAAAGGGGTTATTGGAAAATCTACCAAACTAGGCTTTAATGCCGTACACCTGACAGCATCTATAGCTTTACATAGGCAGTTCCCTAGTCCCAAGCAGCCACCAGGGAAACGGCAACAGGGTAGAACTCTTACAAAGCTGTGAGGGTTTCTCTCAGGACGATAATCCTGAGATGCGCAGGAAAGAGAACCAGTTTTGTTGCTGGGACTCCTGCCCCGGGAGGCAACTGAACACCACCTGAAAGAAGCAGACACCGAAGCTGCGGTTGGCTCTGCTGGACCAAACCAGGAGAATCGTCTCCAACATGCGCTACGACAATGGCCACGGAGAGGCAGTCCTGCTGGTGCTGGCGCCCTCGTCCTCGCCCCGGCGGCCCACCCACCTTCAGTCCCTGCTGGATGAGCTGATCGAAAGCGGACATGGCCTACGCTCGGCGGGGTGTACCCCTGCACCTACACTATCACGACTAAGGGAGTCATAGAAGGAGAGAGGCTGATCATGGGAAGAGCCGCTATAGCGGTCACCCCGCCGTCCGGCGCTCACCGGTTCCCGGGGCGTGGAGCGACACGGCGCCCAGAAGCCCATCGAGGCGCCCGTACATCTGCTCCATCTCCCCCTCCTGCTCGAAGTAGTACTCCAGCACCTGGGTCCTGTCGCCCTTGACGAGCTCAATCTCCAGGACCCCGGCGCTTTTGGTCGTGTCCAGCGTCACGGAGACAATGAAGTCGGTGTTGAGGATCATCTCCTGGATGCTTCCCACCGCGGGCAGTTTGACGAACATAATGGCAGTGCTTAGGGTATGTGACCGCACCGGCAACCCTGCCGGCCCATGGCTTTACGTAGCCCGTAGGATTTCGGTGCCCTCGGCTGACCGGAGCAAACCCAGGATTGGCCCTAACTGGACGGTCCCGGGCCCAGGTCGAGGGACTCCCCGAACCTTTTCCACTCATGGTACACCCCTGCGGACAGGGAGGCGTCCCTCGCCCTTTGCGAGGCCTTTGCCGAGTCCGTCGGCATTGGGATGGGCCTCAGCAGCCCGGCCCCGTCGATTATGCCCACCGGCTGCCCTCCGCAAGCTGAAAGGAAGGCCTTTGCCTCATCGAGGGATCCGAACGGAAAGGACTCCCCTTTCCCATCCCTGGTAAATATCGCGATGTGTTTTCCCATGCCACTTAAGGTAGGGAAAATAAACCATACCAACAGGTAAGGAACCTATCTCATCCCCGGTCACGCAGTAGGGCCTCGCGGGGGAGAGACAACGTGCCCTTCTTCCCAGCAAGGCCCATATCGGTCGGCCCCCGCATAGTATGTATAGTTGGGGGTGATGACTTGTTAGGGTAGATACCCTTCCAAAAGGGGATAAGTTATAGGGGAGGCACAATCCCGGAACTGCCCCGCCAGGTTGACCAGGATAAGGAAAGCATAATATCATTTCTCGCAGACTGTACCAGGCAGCCAAGGGGCTTTCCCCGCGTTTCAGGGGAGTCTCATGCTGTCTCACAGGGGCGGCCCCTGTTTTTCAGTGCCCGTGGGTAGCTCGGCCATCCACCTCAAACTCCACGCTCTGCAACAGCTGCCGGACCCTGTCCATGAAAGCCTCCCGGACTCTGTCCGGAAGGGCTTCGAAAACGGCGGCATCCCCCTCCAATTCAAAGTGGAAGGATCCGAAAAGGGATTTCTCCTGGGAAGAAATCCGACCTTCTAGGTCTCTCTGGGTGGTTATCCTCAGGTTCGTTTCGATATGGGTCAGGATCGCTACCATACCTGTTCTACGGCAGGTCGGCGGCAAAGGCTGAAGGTTTCGGCCTAGGGTTACCTGCTTTCTCCAATAGCTTCCCCGCCAGGGTCGAAGGATGGCCGCTGGTGCGGTTGTCCGTAGCGGAAACAGGGAGGCCACTCCGGAAGGGGGGCTGAAGTTCTCCTGATAGGCATTTGTTTTTAAACCCAGCCGCTGGCATCTTTATAGCCATCTGTTACTGCCCGGGGTACGTATAGCCTAGGGGATGTTCTACTCACTGGACTCTACCCCATAGGAACG
This sequence comes from Rufibacter hautae, assembly GCF_008271695.1. Classification (GTDB taxonomy): domain Bacteria; phylum Bacteroidota; class Bacteroidia; order Cytophagales; family Hymenobacteraceae; genus Nibribacter; species Nibribacter hautae. The sequence goes on along the minus strand of NZ_VKKY01000005.1, from coordinate 33,655 downwards.
CACGGCGCTCCCGTGGACGCCCACCTTTCAACCCCACCGTTGCGAGCGGCGACTTCAAAAGCATTGGCAGGGTGTCATTGTAGTGACTTAATGCTGATGGTGATGGAACCGACCAAGAAAGTGCTGCTCGTGGATGATGATGGAGTTTACCTCTTCCTTCTGAAAAGACTTTTGAAGAAACACAGCTCCGTGGGCGAGGTCGTCTCCGCCGGGGACGGAGCGGAGGCGTTGTCGATGCTGAGTGTGGACGCTGACCTAGGGACGCTTCCCCAGGTAATCATTTCGGATATCGAGATGCCCGGCATGGACGGGATAACCTTTGCCAAGGAACTGGCTAGGCTCGGGCTGGTGGACTACTGCCACACCCAGGTTATCCTGAACAGCGGGAAAGTCAGCTACGAGAAACTGGACTGGTCCGTTGAAATTCCTTCTATTGCCTATCTCCCGAAACCACTCACTAAAGCGGACTTGCTAAACATTCTAGCTTGATTGCCTATTCGTGACTTCTCGGCTGTTTCTCCGACCGTTACGGATATGCCATGTAGGGCCTGGTCGGCATATAACATCTCAATGCTATTTTGTTTTTTACATTAAGATAGTTGCCGTCAATAATTGCCGCCGAGTTAATCAAGGTCTTTGCAATTATAATCCATGCCCACCAGTTGGAAAGTTCCGTAGCATAAATCTCTGTCAGGGTAACTGTAGACAGCTTCTGCATTTCCCATAAGTCTGTATCCCAGTATTTCCCGGTAATCCAACAGGGGAGTTGACCAGGGCAGTTGCTTTCCGGCATCGGCGGAGTAGCGGTCGTAGGAAATAAAGTTTACAAGTTCACCTTTATCATTGAAATAGAGCCAGGCAGAAACGGTGATATTGTTATTGGTAAAGGATGCTTTCACTTTGTTGCCCTCCGCCTCCAACCACTTTATGCGCTGGTCTATGAGGGTAGCTGGCGCCAGGCAACACATGTCATTGAAAAACGTGACCGTCTCTGACAAACCCATTTCCGCCCCGTCCTGGTACTGCACCTTGAACAGGGAAAACAGCCTGATGTCCATGAAGGCGGTCCCATCCTTATAGCAATGGTATCCTGCAACAGGTAGATTCTTCATGACCGCTTTCATGAAAAACAACCGGGTTGGCGTTTCCATGAAATTATATTGCTCTGAGGTAAATGGCATCCATTCTGATTGCTCGTCTTTCCTGATTTTCCCGGTGAACTCTACTTTAAAATTTTTCACTTTGGGTTTACCGACACAACCTGAAAAACGAAGGTATTTTTGGACAGGCTCGGGCAAGTGTTGGATGTCGGCCTCTGTCAGATCGGAATCTTGGAAATAAGGTGCCTGTCGCAAACCTGTTTTTACTTCATCCCGGTATTTGCCATAATAATGGGATGTGGCATAGCTAACGATGATCGCGATAAGAATGATCCCATTGGCAATGGTTCCAAATCTCGTATCCTGCCAGAAGAAAAAGATCAGGGCTTGTGAGGTCACCAACCCAATGAACCCGAACAGCCTCCAATAGCTACTTGTAAAGGCAAATTGTATGGCAGCGATGGCAAAAAGGAGACATGCCAGCAGCCAAACCATCCCAAATGGTTTTGAAATGGTTTGTGTCAGTTGTTTCACCTCCACTAACGCGAACGCTTTGACAAAGCCAAGTAAGTGGAGTAGCCCGTGGATGATCACCAATATCAAAAATGCTATTCTCATACTTGCATGTATGGCTATGGTGTTTTCGGGCTTACCACGTAATCATCGGAAATAGTAAATCTTACCCCAGGAAAGCCGGAGCTGAATCAGCTAAGGTTGCCAAGCATGCTATTGAGGCTGATGCAGTGTTCCCTCTCAGGAACCGTGATGGATATTGTCTAGGGCTTTCAGACGGGTTTTGTGCCCTTTCATAGGCCAATGGAAAGTATTCCGTTTCCTTTTTCGGGAGACAGCTAAACGCAGGTTATTCAGCCGGCTCTAGGATTATCTCCTCCGTTTTTGCCTTCAAGTAAAGCTTCCGGTAAGGTTTGTCAGGCAAGGCAAGCAGGGGCAGGGAAGGGCTGGCAATCAATTGCCCGGAGATACTCCTGTGGAAGAGACTTTCAAAAAAGCTCCGCATGTGAATAGAGACAGCCAGCACTTCAGCCTGCTTGTCCTGCATAAATTGGTGCAGTCCTCCAACAATGTCCTTCCCCTGGATTTGGGCTATACTGAGATCCTTATCCGGGAAATTCTTGGCGATGTCCCGTATCACATGATTATCGCAGAAGATATTCGACTGGCTTTCGGTTTGGACGTTGATAATGGAAACCTCTGCCTGCAAAGGCTCGGCGATACGGAATAGCCGTTGAAGGGGAATGGTCTCCCCGCAGTCGAAACCGGAAGCGTAGGCAATATTCCTGATGCCGGAAAAAACAGCATCCGAAGGAATCGCCAAAACAGGGCAGGCCATCATCCTTATGAATAAAGAGGTATTGGTGCCCATCAGCTTGTCCAGGAAATTAGTGACGCCTTTGGTGCCCATCACCACCAAATCAGCGGCTTTGGCTTTCACCGTTTCGTTGAGGTTCGCCAGGAAATGCCCGTATTGGCAATCCGTTTCGATCTCCAAACCAAAGCCATGGGACAATTGCAGCCCTTTGGACAACCTGTTCAATTCTTGCGCATACCCCTCCTCCAATTGTACACAAGGCAGGAATGGGGTGCCATACTCTATTGGTGTGCTGGGCAGGTTGATGATATGCACAATCACCAATTTGGCCTTCACCTGATGGGCTAAAGCAGCGGCATAACGCACCGCATTGGTCGCATTATCAGAAAAGTCGGTGGGCGCGATTATGGTCTTCATGGCATTGGCTGATTTTGGTGGCAAAATTTCTTCACACGAATATGGCCTGAAAATGCGCCCTGACCACTGATTTGAGTCAAACTAAAGATTGACCTTTGTCACATTAACAGCTGTCTCCATTGGCCATAGAAAGGGTTGTTTAGCCTAAAAGCTACGGGTTCATTCTTAGGATGCTTTCTGGGGACAAAACTCTAATCCTGCCTTCTTCCTCTGGATCAGTCTTTCTCTTTGAAGCAAACCAACGTGTGACTAATATAAATGGCTCCTGCGAGGCTCTTTGTTATCTGGTAGTCTGAGGTCTATTGGGTACACCTATTCCATCCAAGCCGCTTTGATGGGCAAACCGCCACATAATTTGGCGGACGTTGACCTGCAAAACTACCATGGCTCTGGTCTTCTGCCTTTTGTTGGAAGTTTCAGTGCCGCTGGTGCAGAAGCTGATAAATAGTCAAGGCAATCGTAAGGGTCAATAAGACGGTGCAAATCACCTTATTGTATTTGGCTATGAAATTGGGGAGATAAATATCGAAATTGTCTTTCTTTGAAGTAGAGTATTTACCTGCTATTAGAGTAAGGGGACAAACGCCTTTGAAAACCAGCAGGGTGATAATTTCTATGAATATGAACCCATAACCTATCCACAGCCACGCATCCAGTCTGTTTACGACGGCCGCGTACAGCATATAGCAAATGATTGAACTCAAAAACAACCATACCAAGGTGTGTATGGTTTTGATGATGGTCAACTTAGCTCCGTACTGCCTACCATGATATCCCATCTCCTCTATTCAATTAAGTACCTTTCATTGTCTATCTATCAATCCAAGAGTTGCCAGTTGTCTAAATGGCCAATGGTCTGGGTCGCCATCTGCTGTAGATCCTCCAAAGTGGGTTCCTGGCGAAAGTTGGAAGGCCCAGTGACATTGGCCCACAGGATCCCATGCTGTTCTGCTGCACCCTTTTCTGAGACATGGGGGCCGAGGCTATTGGAATGCGTGGCGATATACTTAATACCGGTTTTAGCCAAAAGCTCTAAAACCGGCTCCGAAACCTCACTGGCCGAGAAGACGATGACCGCCTCCTTGCCTTGGGCATAGAAAGCGGTCTCCGTGCTCAAGGGATTGGAGATAAGGGTGATGTCGTGCTTTTTGTGGTTGGCCTGCGCCAGGATTACTTTCTCGGAAGGCCGAATGCCATAGGCTATTACTTTCATCGGTTTGCATCTAATAGATACAAACGTAGGCTTTCCTTTCCGCAAGTTTCCTGCGGCTAAGCAAGTGTAAACTTGATGGTGGTCAGTTTTTCATATTGGCCAGGCGGGCAAGGTCCAGGATCTGGATCAGGCGGCCTTTCTTCTGGATCAGCTTCTCGCTGGCGAAATCAGAGAGGATGCGGCTCACGGTCTCGGTGGCCATGCCGGTCATGGAGGCCATGTCCTCGCGGGAGACCTGCAAGCAGTCATGCACCAACAGGGGGCGCTGCTCCCGGGCCAGGCTCACCAGCACGTTGGCCATCCGCTTCCGAACGGAGTGGTAGGCCATCTGCAGCAGCTGCGTCTCCTTCTCCCGCACATTGTGGGAAAGGATCTGGATAAATTTATGGCCGATATCCGTAAAACGGGCCAGAAACGAGTCCACGGTCTCCTTGGTCAGCAGGCAGTAGGAGCTGTTCTCCATGGCCGTGGCGCTATCAGTGTAAGCCTCACCCAGCAGCATGGCCTCAATGCCCATGTAGTCGTCCTGGGTGTACATGCCGGTGATCAGCTCGCGGCCGTCATCGGCCATCCGGCTGGTCTTGAAGCGGCCGCCCAGCACCAGGTAGATGCCCTTGGCGTGGTCCTCCTCCTGGTAGATGCACTGGTCTTTCTTCGCCTGCCTCACCTTGAGGCCCGACACCGTGTCTTTGAGCTGGGCCAGCCCGTCAGCGGTGGCCGCCAGATTCCCCAGGTTCACCAAGGGCTGGCTGTAGAAGGTCTGCTGCTGCTGTTGCTTGGCCAGGCGGCTCTCTACGGCTACCAGCAGTTCCATGCCGTCGAAGGGTTTGGTCAGGTAATCGTCGGCACCCATCTCCATGCCTTTCCTGATATCGCCGCGCTCAGCCTTGGCCGTCAGGAACACGAAGGGGATGTTGGCCGTGTCAGGGTTCTTGTGCAAGAGGTACAGGACCCCGAAACCATCCAGCTCGGGCATCATGATGTCGCAGAGGATGAGGTCGGGCAGGTGGGCGAGCGCCAGCGCTACCCCGGCTTTGCCATCAGGGGCCTGCAGGACCTCGTAGCCGCTAAGTTCCAGGATCTCCGTGGAACTCTCCCGGATGTCTATATGGTCCTCGATGATCAGGATGCGCTTTTTCATGATTGTACCGGAAAGGTGAAGGTGAAGGAGGTGCCCTGGTTGAGGCCGCTCTCAAAGGCGATGGAGCCGTTCATGAGCATGACATAGCGGCGCACGATGTGCAGCCCCAGCCCGGTGCCCGGGATGGTACCCGTGTTGTGGGCCCGGAAAAAGGGCTCGAACAGCTGGGCATGGTCTTTCCGCGGAATCCCGATGCCGTAGTCCTTGATGACCACGGTGAGCACGGCCTCCCGGATCTCGGTGTTGAACTCGATGAAGGTGTTCTCCCCCGAGTACTTGATGGCGTTGGAGATAAGGTTGATGATGCAGTTCTTGAGCAAGTACTGGTCCAGCCGGAACTCGCTCTCCACGCCCGTGTGCTGGTAGATGATGTTCTGGCCCGCCTTGGAGACCAGCTGCATCTCCTCGGTGATCTCCTCGCCCAGCTGCACCACGTCGAAGAGGGTGAAGGAAGGTTCCACCTTGCCGGCGTCCAGGCGCTCGTGCAGCAAAAAGTCGTTGAGGATGTTGGTCAGGTTGGTGACCGCGCTCTTTATCTTGTTGACGTGTTTGGTGATATTGGGGTTCTCCGACAAGGCGTACCGCTCGATGAGCGAGGCCGACAGCTGCACCGAGCTGAGCGGCGTCCGGAACTCGTGTGAGGCCATGGACACGAACCTGCTCTTGAGCTGGCTCAGGCCTTTCTCCTTCTCCAGCGACGTGCTCACCGTGTCCTTGGCGTTCTGCAGTTCCCGCAGGGAGAGTTGCAGCGACTGGGTACGCTCCTTTACCTGGGCCTCCAATTCCTCGGAGTGCTGCCTTAGCTTTTCCTCCGCTTCCTTCTCCCGGCTCAGGTCATGGATAAACCCGGTATAGATGATCCGGCCCGCCAGCTGCACCTCACTCAGGGCCAGCCGAAACGGGAAAACAGTGCTGTCTTTCTTCAGCCCCTGCACCTCGCGCCCGATGCCGATCATGTGCGGCACCCGCGTTTGCTGGTAGCGTGCCAGGTACTGGTCATGCTGGTCCCTGTCGGGTGGGGGCATCAGAATACAGATATTCCTCCCGATCACCTCCTCGGGGGAATACCCGAACAAATCGCCGGCCGCCGGGTTGATGCTCTCGATGATGCCGCGCTCGTCAATGGTGATGATACCGTCAATCGCGTTCTGGATGATGGCTTCTACTAATGCGGTATTGTCTGAGAGAGTGGTGGCCATAGCACCCTAATAACACGAAAGCGATTGACAACGTGCCATTTATTATTCCATGGCTGCTCCAATGAGGCCTCGCAAAGCTTGGCAAGCGTCAAGTTATCAGGTAATTGGCCACAAACAGGATCAAGGGCATGCTCCAAATCTAAGAAGGTCGCCGGCCTGAAAAACCAAGCTGCATTGGTTCCCAGGGGATCCAACCATAGGTTGCCCCTGCATTTACCCCCCTGATGTCCTCCGCCTCTGCCCTTGAACGGGGAGCAATCAAAAATGACGGGTATCAAATTTCCCGTTGACGAATATCAGGGGGTATCCCCATATTTTGTCGGTCCTTGCAGGGCTAGGGGGCAACTTTCACCTGGTTCTTAAGCTGCCATGGAAAGACTATCACTTGCCCTCCCGCTCTCCTTATGGGCCGGAATCCTTCCAACGCAAGCCCAGCATACCTTCAACCGTGAAAGGTCATTCTTATAAACCGGGGCATTCTGCTCCGGTACTTAATAAACGCAGGGTATAGCCTGCAATTTTCTACTATTTAAAAGAAAGCGATGAAAGAGATAGAAGAACAGGAAGCTTCCCTTAAAAAGCAAAAGAAGAAAGCAAAGGAAAAGGAGAAAAAGCAGGAAAAAGAAAAAGGGAAAAAAGAGGAAATGGTTGCCAAGGAACGCATTAGCGGGCTCACCAACATGTACCGCACCGCCGCTAGAAACCATGTATCTTTTATTGCCATTGGGGACCGGCGCGCCAATATCCTGATTGGTATCTGCACCTTGGCCATCTCTGTGATGTTCACGGTTTTTCTGCGCCGGTTTGAGGACATCAACAGTTATATCATACCGGGCTTTCTCTTGATTTTGACCTGTACCGGCACCATGGTGTTGGCTATTTTCTCTACCCGGCCAGACCGTACGCGCGGGTATTATACCTTAGACGAGGTAGCCGACAAGGAGGTGAACCTGCTGCATTTTGAGAACTTCCACAGGATGTCCATCAAGGAGTATGAGCTAGCCATGGATAAGCTTTTGGAGAACGGCACCCGCTCCCGCCATGCCCTGATGCGCGATCTGCATGGCCTGGGTGTCTCTGTGGCCCGCAAGTACCATTACCTGCGCTTGAGTTATAATGTGCTGATGGTGGGCTTCGTGTTAACCGTTATAGCTTTTTTCGCAGTCATCCTATGGCATGCTTAGCAAGTGGAATAAGGCAGAGGGCCCTTCTTTTGGGTTGGCTGGTTTCCTGCAACACAAACACATGAAGCATTTTTAATCACTGGTAGGGTGGCAGTGAAGTATACCATAATAGGGAGAATAGTGCAACGAAGTGGTTTGGATGAGTTGGCGGGCAGGTTCCCGCTTTCTTTGATCTCCTGGGATACCTTGGCGGCCTTTTCCTCTGCACGGAACCATTGCTGCTGACGCGCACTAGCCTTTAAAGGCGGGTACCCTTCAGGTGCCGGGCGAACATCATGGTGATGGCCCGGTAGGACCCGTTCCCCACCTCAATGACGGAGTGGCTGGAGTCCAGCCGCAGGTTCTTGAGGTCGTAGGTCTGGGTATGGTCCACGATGAGGTCTAGGCAATGCTTTACCTCCGGGAGGCTGAACTGCCCTACGGCCGGCCTGCTGGTGTGGGGGGTGTCCCGGTGGGGTTGTCGTCAAAGGTGATGATCCCGTCAATGTTGTTCTGGATGATGACCTGGACTAAGGCGGTATTGTCAGAGAGTGGTGACCATAGACCCTAAGGACACGAAAGCATTTGGCAACGTGCCCTTTATTATTCCGGGGCTAGCCGGTTTGCAGCTTCGCAAAGCTTGACGAGCATCAAGTTATCGGCTAACAGGCGTCAGGTGCCGCGTTCTACCGTCCCCCTACCTTTGTTTCAAATAAAACCAATCGGTTATGAAAACAAAGAACACTCTCACCCGCAACTTCCTTTTCACGGCACTGACCATCGCCCTGGCGCTTTTTGTATTTCCGCTGCAGACCCAGGCCCAGGCTACGTACAGCTTGATGCCCAAAGCCAAGGTTTTCCTGAAGGTGATGGGCAACTCCAATGTGCATGACTGGGAGATGGTTTCCTCTACCATGCAAAGCAAAGGCGATTTCAAGTTTGACGCGAAACACGTCCTCACCTCCATCAACGCCTTCCAGCTGACGGTGGACTCCAAGACCCTTAAAAGTAAGCACTCTTCCCTGGACAACCGGGCCTACAAGGTCATGAAAGCCACGCAGCACCCCAGGATTGTCTACAACCTGCGCGCCACGGACATCACCACGCTCTCCAAAGACAACTACCTGGTGAAAGCCCTGGGTGACCTTACCATTGCCGGCTCCCGCCAGATCATCTCCATGGATGTGAACGTGGTGGTGAACCCAGACAACAGCATCACCTGCACTGGCACTGAGAAAATCAAACTCTCCGATTACAGCATCGCGGCGCCCAGCTACATGGCCGGCACCATGAAAGTAGGCAATGACCTCACCATCGGGTTTGCGCAGACATACCAGAAATAATCTTTCTCAACATCATCGTTTCAATCCCCAGTCCTATGAAAACAATCTTTACCACCGCCATCGTTTCCCTTCTCACGGCCGGCAGCTTTCTTGCCTCCTCCAACGCCCAGGCCCAGGTATTCGGCCCGGTGTCCAACCTGCGGCCCTATGACAAAACCGGCATCAACGTGTTCGAGGACCCCAAAACCGACACGGTGGCATTTGACGGAATCCGCCTGAAACTGGGGGCTGGTTTTACGCAGTCGTTTCAGGGGCTCCGGCACCGCAACTCATCCGGCGGGCTGCAGAAAATAACGCCCGGCTTCAATACCGCCAACGCCAACCTGTTCTTGGACGTGCAGCTGGCCGAGGGCATCCGCCTGAACCTGACCAGTTACCTTTCCAGCCGGCATCACAACGAAACCTGGGTAAAGGGTGGCTATATCCAGTTTGACAAACTCCCCTTTAAAGGCCAGTTCTGGGCAGATTTGATGGAAGTCACCACCATCAAGATAGGCCATATGGAAATAAACTACGGGGACCAGCATTTCCGGCGCTCAGACGGGGGCCATACGTTTTACAACCCGTTTGCCGAAAACTACATCCTGGACGCTTTCGCCACGGAGATCGGCGGCGAGGTGCTGGTGCGCAGAAACGGCCTGTTTGGGTTAGTGGGCGTGTCTAACGGCATGATCAAGGGCAACATTGATGAACTGGTGCCCACGGCCGCCGACGGCAACATCCGCAAATCGCCGGCTTTCTACATCAAAGGCGGGGTAGACAAACAACTGATGCCTGAGGTGCGCGTGCGTTTGGCTGCCTCTTACTATACCAACAACAGCTCCGGCGGACAGACCTTGTACGGCGGCGACCGCACCGGCTCCAACTACTTCATGGCGATGGAAAAAGAAGGGGGCACTTATTCAGTCAATGCTTTCTCGGGCCGTTTGAACCCCGGTTTCAGCAAGAAAGTAGACGCCCTGCAGGTAAACGGCTTTGTGAAAGCAAGCCAACTGGAAGTGTTCGCCACCTATGAGACCGCCGAGGGCCGCTCTAAAAACGAAACCCGGGAACGGAACGTGCACCAGTACGCCGTAGACGTGGTCTACCGGATAGGGGTTCAGGAGAACTTCTTTGTGGGAGCCCGCTACAACAAGGTGACCGCCCAACTGCCCAACGTGGCCGAAACCGCCACCACTGCCCCAATTGTGTTTGGGAATGATATCAAGATTGACCGCATGGCGGTTGGCGCCGGCTGGTTCCTGACCCGCAACATCCTGCTCAAAGGCGAGTACGTGCGTCAGGAATACGAGAACTTCCCCGCCGCCGAATACCGCAGCGGAGGCTCTTTCAACGGCTATGTGATCCAGGCCGCCGTTGGTTTCTAAAAGCTGGCATTATCCAGAAAAGGCCAATCCGGGGTTCCTTTCGGCCCGGCCTTTTTACCTTTAAAACGTTGCAAGATGCGTGTATCCTCCCTTTTTCTGCGTGGCTTGCTTCTGCTGCATCTGCTGGCCCTCCTGGCCTGGGTGCCGTCCGGCAAACCCAAACGCCCTACCCAATGGGCGGTGAGCGGGAGCAGCAGCCTGCAGGTGAACGGCAGCACTAACCTCAGCAAGTTCGCCTGCGGGATCAGCTCCTATGACCGGCTGGACACGCTGGGCCTGACCCGGAATGGCAGCGCCATGGCCCTTACCGGCAGTCTGCAATTGAACCTGCAGCACTTCGATTGCCACAACCCCGTCATGACCCGTGACCTGCGCAAGACCCTCAAAGCCGGGCAGTACCCGATGCTCTGCATCACCTTTCTCTCACTGAACAAACTGCCTACCCTGAGCCAGAAGCCCGCCCACATCACCGGGCTGGTGGACATCGACCTGGCTGGCACCCGAAAACGGGTGGAGGTGAGGTACCAGATCTGGGTAGACGCCCAGAACGAGATCCATCTGGTAGGCCTGCGGGAAGTCACCTTCTCTGATTTCAACCTAACCCCGCCTAGCAAGTTCAAAGGCATGGTGCAGACCCACCAGAAACTTATGATCTCTTTTCGCCTCCAGCTGAAGGAAGTAGTGTAAGTCTGTTTGTTTCAGGTCTCTTTCCCAAAGAAAAGCCCTGAAAGCGGCTTTATTGAACCGTTTGATTGGTAAAGGCTAAGGTTTTCCTTTCTTGACGAGGATCATTTTCCCGGCTAACCGTCGTCAAGTAAAGCCTTAAGTGGATGGCGTATATTTATCTACCATTAAGCCCAAACTTATGAAAGCGCCCTATCTCTTCAACCGTCTTGCCACCGCCCTTTTCCTTTGTTCCTTTGTGGCGGCTTGGTCCTTTCCCTTGGGTCTGGTTGCCCAATCTTTGTACGGCACCCCCACCAAGGGCGGGGGAACCGTGAAAGTGACCGGTACCTCTGATTTGCAGGAGTGGAGCTTGACCTCCGCCGCACCGGAAAGCCAAGGTTTGTTTGGCTTCAACGGTGAAAACCAATTACTCTCTGTTTCCTCATTTAGATTCTCTCTAAAGGCAGAAAGCTTGAAAAGCGGCCTGAGGGCCATGGATAGAAAGGCGTACCAAACCCTCAGGTCCGAAAAATTCCCTGACATCCTCTTTGTACTGGACAGCGTCGTGGTAGTGCCTCAGCAAACCGATCAATACCTCATTCACGCCACAGGGGGCCTTACCATCAAAGGCGTTACCCAAACCATCTCCCTTGATCTGGTGGCGAAGGTGCTTTCGGACGGAAGTATCGCCGTAAGGGGTACCAAGGAACTTAGGTTCTCTGATTTCTATATGTTACTGCCCAGCTTTATCGGGGGAGCGATACAGGCAGGGAATGACCTAAAGGTTGCCATAGCCCTTACCTATAACCCTCAGGTTTCGGCCCGCAGGCAATAAGCAGTTCCTGCCTTTCGTCGTTCTTTTTTTCAATTCAAGAGGCACCAACACGGCTACCCGGTAAAAGAGCAGTTGGTTTGTTCCTTTTTTGGATGAAAACAAGGATAGGCGGCAGGTTCTGCCTGATGTGAGGGTTTAGACCAATCTTTTAAGAAACCATGGCGTATCTACGCTTGAGACTTCCGCCAGTTAATCACCTCCCCAAGCCTGGGGAAAGGCGGACCGGTTATTGCAGTTCACCTCTCCAGTGAACGGGCAGCAACGCCTTGCCTACGGAAGGCACTACCCAATAACGGCAACTTACCATCTTACGGCAATCAAATCCAAGGACCCATGAATACCGACACCTTCTCCTCTTTAAAGGAAATCCTGGACAACCTTGAGTGTGATGCCCAAGGCAACCCCGATGCCGTCCATGAAATAAGGAACCAGTGCGAGAAAGTTTTGTACTTCATCCAACACTTACAATTCTCTGACAACTCGGCCCACGTGCAACTGGCCACCAAGCAGGCTCTGCAGTATATCCACCGTGCCCTAGAGGAGGCGGAGGCTTACATGGCAAGAGGTATCCCTGCCGTCAACGGAAAAGGAAATTTAATGGATATCTGTGGACCTGCCCACGCCAGCCTGGAGATAATCCTGAACCTGGATTATTGATTTGGGAAACAGACGGTAAATTTCCTCTTCAACGTTACTTCAATGGGCGTAGCAGTAGTTTGCCTGGCCAATTCTCGCTAGATAGTGGCCTACCTGCGCTGGTGCCCCATGCTTTCCAGAAACGAATGGAGGCCGGCTCGGGCAGCCTCCAAGGCTTCCCTGCCTTCATGCTTTTGGCGAGTATCGTTGCCTCCAGGAGGGCTATCTGTGCTGTGATGAGCGTAGGATTGTCCCTCATCCTTTCCTCTTCTAGAAGGCTCAGAACCTCCTGCGCCTCCCCGGTCAGCCCCACTATCCGGGTGCAGGGTTCTCCCTGGATGCTGCGTAGCCCCGCTTTGGGCGCCAGCAATGCCAACTTGCGGTTTATCTCTCCTAAATATCCCAGGGGTATGTCTGTGGGGTTCTTCTGCCCTATGTCCTCTCGTACGGTACAATGATGAAATCGGTACCTCGGGCAAAAGCCACGGCGGCCTCAAGCTAAATCCATTCCTTTTAAGGCGATGCCGCCGGGTTTAAGCGGCCCCGTGATTCTCGTTTTGGTACTGCACGTTCATCCGGGCGATGAACTCCTCTGGCCTGATGTCCAGGGCAGCGCTTACCTTGAAGAGGGTGGCGATGGTGGGTACCCTGAGGCCCCGCTCCAGTAGGGAGATGTAGGTGCGGTCCAGCCCGGAACGGAAGGCCAGTTCCTCCTGGCTCAACCCCTTCCCCTTCCTGAGCTCCTGCATGACCGCGCCGAACGTCCTCTCCTCCATTTGTGACTATAGTATGCACAAAGGAGCCGAAATAAAGGGCGCTACTCCACGGACTATAGTCTGCATTTTGTATCTTTGGCGAGCTGCTTCCTGAGACATGGTGCTCCCAGTACGGCGGCGAGAACCCTTTCACCAAACCATAACGACATGCTGATCTACCTTCAGGATTTAGACACAGAAGAGGAGCTGGCGGTGGACCTCACCGTGGAGTCCACCGTTCCCTGCCAGGACCTGTTCGTCCTTTTCTCCACCCGCCACCAGGCGAGCAGGCTGGTGCCCACCCCCCACCAGGAGTACCAATGGCAGAAGGTGAGCCACCTAACGGTCGGCAGCCTCTCCCACGGGGGACAGCGGTATACCCTCACCCTGGGCTTCTACCTCCGTGACGGCCGGCTCGTCCCTTTGGTGTTGGACCAGGCCTGCGCCGACCAGGGCCGCTACGGGAACCGGTTCGGTACGGCCCAGGAATACTATGACCACAGCCACGGCGGGCAGGTCTTGTTCCACTACCCGGAAGTCCCTTCCCTGCTCCATGCCGGGGAGAAGCCGCTGTCCTTCCCGCAGGCGGTGGCCAAAGCTCTGCAGCGCGGCGCCGGGGAGAACAAGGCGTATGCCTTAGGCCGAGACAAAGGCTTTACGGCAGAGAACCTGATAAGCGAAAAGGAATTCCAAGATCGGCAAGCTACCGTGCCGGAGGCATAGGCCAGGCGGAAAACACTCGAGCATCCCGCTCATATACCGGCTGCGGACTAGGTGCAATTGCACCCGGTCCGCAGCGCGGGACGTGGTGTGGGGTGTGGTTTCACACCCGTTAAAAGGTTATCTTCACTTTACTAGCTGATATTCAGTATTCTACATAAAAATTATTGAGAAAAAAGGGGCTCAAAGTGGTGCAGATCTGTACCACTTTCGCTTTATAGAGGCAAGATTGTCGTTCAAAACAGGTGCAATTCACGTGATTCCACCTGCAAATCGGTGCATTCTCGTACCATTTCGACCTTTCGGGAAAGGAACCCAAATACAAAGCAGAGCAGCCTACTGGAAACAAGTCCATGCTACTTCCCCAAGCGCTGCTCCGGAGCATTTGCCCTTTCCGCCTGCGCCCGGCTATGCCTCCTCACCTAGTGCGCTGTGATTTCTCCCATGGCCACCATTTTCACCGTTTCACCCGTACGCAAGGAGATGGAGCAGAGAAACGCCACCCACACATTGCTGTCATGGTTAGCGGAGGTAAACGACAAGCTGACATTGTTGGCCCCAAACACAAGGTTACCCCATTTAGAGGCAGAAACCTGCATGCAGGTAATAAAACTGGTCAGAGAGGCGCAGCATGCATTGGACCTCTTGGAAACAATGATGAGGGACCAACCTGCACTCATCGCTGCCCAGATAGCCATGCTGGAAGCCATGATATTAGGCAGGAGGCTCAAGGCTGCCGAAGCCATACAGAAAGCGCAAACCAGCCTGCATTTATTCCTGGAGAGCATGGGGCAGAGAAACAGGTAACGCATGCCCGGTACCAGCCTGGTTTCTCACCGAATATCCAGGTAAATACTTAATTATCAGGTTTAAACACGGAATATCAGGCATCCCTGAAACCTCCACTACGCCCAAGGGTATGACCTAGTAGCCTAGTTTACCGTTTTCATAACAGGTTTAAGCCCCTTATCCGCTTGCGCTCTGGGGGGAATCAGTATCGCTCATAGCCGCACATCCCCAAAAGGTGTGCGGTTTTCTTTTGCGGCCTGCCCTTGGCGGCTCCGGGCCACTAGGCGGATGGCTTACCCAAGTCAGGCAGCCGAGGGCTGGACCTGGAGTCAAAGGGCTGGCGGCACAGCCACTCCACCCGCAGCACCCCGCTATGGGTCAAGGACACGCAGTCCCGGCAGCTGGAGACATCGATGAGTTTTCCCTCTTGAAGAGACTGCAGGTGGGGAGCCAGTTCCTCCGCGCTCACGTTGAGGGTGGTCCGCACCTCGTCGGCCTGCACCGGGGAACCGTGGGGCGTCTCCAGCATCGGCACCAGGGCATAGATCACACTCAGGACAATATCCTCCACTCTTCCGCCATTAGTACTTGTACTAGGCGCTATATACGTATTTTTACCGAATGCATTTGATTTATAAGAAGTTATAACGATAATATATAATACCATCCTTCACCGGAAAACACCTGATTACCGGGTTTAAACACAGCATATCAGACACCTTTGAAACCTGGCGCAAGCCCCCGGGTATGATCTAGTAGTAGCTTACCGTTTTCATTACAGTTTTAGTTTGCCCCTTACCCGCTCGCGCTCTGAGGGGAATTAGGATCACCCTGTTCAACCGCACACCACCTTTCGGAGATGTGCGGTTCTTTTTTTATGCGCTTCTCGGAGTTTTGGCTCCGCCTTTTACCTTTGTAACACTACTTCTACGAACGTAGTAGTTCCGTTTATCCAGTAGTTAGCATCAATTTTAATATTCCTTATATAGCTTTATAAGCTAAAAATCATGAAAAACCTCTTGTTGTTATTTCTTATAATCACTGTGTTTTTTGGATGCAAAGAAGACAGGGAGGAGGAAAGGCTGATGAAAATGAAAGTTGCCCTATCCAATGACTGGCAGGTCCACTCAATCAAAGTCACTGACCCGGCAAAATTCAGAAGCACCAGTACTTTAAATGAGTGTGGTTATTATAAAAACTGGAGTTTTAAAGACACTGGATATTTCAGCTTCATAGAAGATGCAAAGTGCAACCCTTATAATTATTTGCATGCAGGCTCCTGGAAGATCGAGGGTGGTAAATATCTTAAAGTAGATTGGAAGGAAGTCACCCATGACACCCCGGGAGGTGAGATGAGATTCACAATAGAAGAAGTCTCTGCCGACTCGTTGAAACTAACAGAGGAACATCTGATTTGGGATGATGAACTCAGGACCACTCACCGCGGATTAAGGAAATGGACATTTATTCGGAAGTAGGTGGCCATTGCCTTTTTTCAGCATCTTCTGCTACATGAATATATTTTATTCCAAAGAGACAAGAATACCAGTCTAGGTCTTTAATGAATAAAAAACTAACGCCCTCGTGCATGAGGCGTGCAAGGCGGTTGGCCTTAGCATGGCTTATGCACGAGGACGTTGGCAGAAAGGAAAAACAAAAGAATGGACTTCACTACTATTGAATATTTGAAGAGCGGTACTCCCAGGCAACAGGAAGCATATCATGTGCTCACCCGATATTCAATAATGGAATACCTACAACCTTATTCTCCCATATTGGCAGGGACAATTCCGATAGACATTGATATAGCAAACAGTGATTTGGACATTATCTGTTACTGGGAACATGCCGATCAATTCAAGGTTAGTCTGTTCAAATATTTCTCTGGTTATAAAGGCTTTCAGTTAATTGACAAAATGGTTCAGGATCAACGTACCGTAATCGCTAATTTTATGGTTGAAAGCTTTGAGATCGAGATATTCGGCCAGAATAAACCTTCGCAAGAGCAGTATGCCTACAGACACATGGCAGTAGAGTACCATCTCCTGCTTTCCAAGGGAAACCAGTTCAGGCAAACCATCAGGGAACTCAAGGGTCAGGGACTCAAAACGGAACCGGCCTTTGCCCATGCTTTAGGATTGAAGGGAGACCCGTATCTGGAGCTTCTGAAATACGAGGAAAAATGAAAGCCCTATCTGCCAGCAGAAGCCAGAAAGCATTAGGACGCTTTCTGGCAGAGACGTTAGGCACCAGACCAACGGAAGTATTTTACACTGAATCTTTATAGAGCGTCCAGAAAATCCAGGTAGAGCGGAACACTTCTTTCAATCCATTCGCTCGAAGCATTCACCCCGATCCCGTAGTACGCAAAAGGTGGACGGTAGTCCGCTCTTACGTATTCGAAGGAAAGCTCAAAAGGCCTGGTTAGCTCTTCCAGGGTGTATTTGTATTTTTCGGATGGACGGTATTCGTTTTCATCAGCCCCCAGTGAAATGGCCAGGGCGATTTTCTTCCCCGAAGCCCTGTAACCGCTTTCACTGCCAAAGGCCCACCCGTAGGTCAATACCTCATCCAACCATTTTTTAAGAAGCGGAGGGCAGTTGAACCAGTAGAAGGGAAACTGGAATACGATCTTGTTATATTGTTCAACCAGTTTCTGTTCCGCCGGCACATCGAGTTTTCCGTCAGCATACACCCCGTATAACTGATGGACGACATACTTATCGGGGAATTTACCCAGTTCCTCGACCCACCTCTTGTTGATGAGCGAATTGTCCATGTCGGGATGGACTACAATCACCAATGTTTTCATTTCATCAAAGCCTCTAAAGCACTGATGCAAAGTAAGGGGCTTGTGTCAGGCGTTGTATATTACCAGCCGATTGTGGGGTACTATAAAAAATGTAAGTAATGTCAAAAATCAAGGAGACGTCTACCAACTTTGCCAACAAGCAGGCTTTAGCCGAGGAATGTCCGGAGGCCTATGCTGCCCATATTATCGGCGGGCAATGGGCCTTGGTCATATGTTCCTGCCTGATAAACGGAAAACTAAGGTTTGGGGAGTTGAAAAGGCTTCTGCCCAACATAACCGAAAGGATGCTTGCGTTGCACCTGCGGAAACTGGAAACAAACAAGATCGTGCGGCGGACGGTCTACGCAGAGGTTCCGCCCCGGGTGGAGTACGAACTAACCCCAATCGGTTACGAACTGAGTCCGATCATCAAGCAACTTGAGAGATGGGGTGAAAATCACAAGAAACTAAAGTAGAAGAAGCCCGTTGCCTAACGCTTTGCATAAAATTTATGCCTCGGCCGATGGCCTTGCGCATTTTCCAAACTAAGCGATATCCCCGATGCGAATCAAGACCCTACGTCACAGGTTAGACTTGAGGGACACACATAGACGGACCAGCCACCCTGCTCAAACCCCGATAAACTGCTTAAACACTTATAAGCTTTTGCTGGAACTGAAGCGAAAGTACGCGGCAGAACCTCGTCAGACAAGCAGCAGGCAGAATAGTTGAAGCAAGGGTTAATTTGAAGCGAAAGCAGTCTCAGCAGATGGGCTAGCCACCACTTTGATGAAAGCGTTATTCCATTTTAACATCGTTTGGCTTACCGCCTTATGGGTTCCTCCCCTGTTTTCCAGAACGTCTATAATGTGGTAGCTGATTCCCAGAATCTGGCAGCACTCGATTTGTTGAGAATACTTCGAGCTAGAAAAACCACTACTCATGTCTCATTTTTGAGACATATGTCATACATTTGCATCATGGAACTCACCGAGCAGAAGATCATCGACTCCGCCATCATCATCTTCAACGATGACCTATCGGCAAGCCTGGAGACGGTCGCGGAGAAAGCGGGCGTTACCCGCAGGACACTCCACCGCTATTTCAAGGACCGACCCGAGCTGGTGGAGGCCTGCAAAGGTGAGATGCTCACGAGCTGCAAGGCTGCGATGGCTGCGGCCTACGCGAGCAGCGGTGACCCCTTGGAGCAGTTGGAGGCGATGCTCTACGCGGGAATAGACTGCGGCTACAAGTACGCCTTCCTGAAGAAACTCTACCAGCGCCCGGAGTACGGGCAGATTTACGAAAGCAAAGAGGGGTTAGGGTACGATGACATCAAGGCCAAGTGGCGTGCCCTGGTGGACCTGCTCCAAGGCCAGGGGGTAATCAGCAAGGAGCTTACCATCGCCTGGGTTTTCGTCCTCTTCGACGGGATGATCAACATCACCATCGATGCCCTGCGCTCGGGGGACGTGGCCAGGAACGACATCAAGCGATTCGCCTGGTACTCCTTCAGCAGGAGCATAGGCATCACCTCCCATCCTGTAGACAATTGAAACCCTTATACCTGTGCCTTTCCCTGGCTCTTAGCCTCCTCTCCTGCAAGGGGAACCAACCCATGTCCATAACGAAAACCGATATCCCAATGGAAACAACCAAGAACAGCCTCCCGGATAACTCCGCCTTCAAGGACGGGGAACTCATCAAGCTATTGCCCGGCTTCTCCAACGGCTACGCCGAGGTGAACGGCGTGACCCTCCATTACGTGGAGGGGGGCCAGGGCGAGCCCCTGGTCCTGCTCCCCGGCTGGCCGCAGACTTGGTGGTCTTACCATAAAGTGATGCCTTTGCTGGCCTCCAGGTACCGGGTGATCGTGGTGGACATCCGGGGCATGGGAAGCTCAGGCAAGCCGGCGGACGGCTACGGGAAGAAAGGGATGGCGAAGGATATCTTTGAGCTGGTGCAGCACCTGGGCTTTGGGGAAGTAAACATCGCCGGGCACGATATCGGGGCCCACGTGGCGTTCAGCTTCGCCGCCAACTACCCTGAGTCGACCTCCAGGCTCATCCTCCTGGACACCCCCCATCCGGACGAGGGCATGTACCGGCTTCCCATGCTACCCATGGCGGAGCTCTCCCCCCAGAGGCAGGAAGGGCATGCCTACCCCTGGTGGGTCGCCTTCAACCAGGTGAAGGGATTGCCCGAGCAACTTTTGCAGGACCGCATGCGGCACGTGTTGGACTATGTCTTCAAACACGTGTCCGTGGATGAAGGCAGCATCAGTGAGTTTGACCGGGGGGTATACGCGGCGGCGTACGACACGCCGGAGGGGATACGGGCCGGAAACGCTTGGTACCAGGCTTTCCCCAAGGATATCCAGGACAGTAAGGCCTACGGCAAGCTTGCCATGCCGGTGCTGGGCTTGGGGGGGAGCGGCTACGAGATCCTGGCCATGTCTCTTCCCCATTCGGCCACGAACCTGAAACTAGCCAAAGTGGAGGGGAGCGGTCATTTCTTGATGGAGGAAAAGCCCCGGGAGACAGCCGGGGAAATGATTGATTTCCTACATCAATAGACAGGGAACTGCTCTTGACATTCACGACGCATTTGGAATTGAGTTCCTACCGGCATATTGGTAGGAACTCTTTCTTATTTCCCACACAGGAGAGCAGGAAGTGTAGAGGCCTACGTAGTCTAATACAACTGACCAAGACTGAGCCCAACATTAGCTGGCCCCTTGCAGATCCTGTGTAAAGCTTACCTGAGGTTCACCTAATATATCGGGTTTGAAGTAACTTCAAGAAGAATTCCCTTAGCCTATAATGCCTGTTATGCTAAATGGAATTGATTCTTTGCGGTGTACAGCTTTCTTGGAATCTCCACCATCTAGTCACCTTAACCGAGCCGATGAGCTATCGGGAGTTTAGGAAATCCTTGGATGGTCCCTGGAAACCACTAGGAAATCTTGACTGAGATTCTAGGCACACGGTCATATTTCGGCGGAAACCACCCTGGAAATTTCACTTGCCCGGCAGCGCGGGACGTGGTGTGGGGTGTAAGAAAACACCCGATAAAAACATCTTTTTAAGCTATATACCTCACCGACAGAAGATTATCTTTATCTATTTTATATTCCGGTGTTTAACGGGGTATTTTTCTGTACCCCGTTAAACTTTCCAAGCCTACATAAAGGATTGAATCGGTGAAATTCCATGGTATCGACTCTCGTAGGGGGACGTTTCCGTCCCCTCCCATCCTGGCAGGGGAGTCATCTTTTTCCTAGGTGAACCAAGCCCCAGAATGAGCGATTTCGCTGCATGTGTTTCAGGGACTGCCTGGTCCTAAGGCTCACCCCTTCCCCTCCTTGACTTGGTTAAGGTAGCGGTAGCAGGTGGCCCGGCCGATGCCCAGGATCTGGGCGATCTCCCCCACGCTCTTGCCCCCGGCATCGAACAGGATCTTGGCGGACTTGGCCTTCTCCAGGGCTTCCTTGGAGAGGCCCGCGGGCCGCCCCCCGACCCTGCCCCTAGCCTTGGCCGCAGCCAGCCCAGCCCTCGTGCGTTGCCGGATAAGCTCCCGCTCGAACTCGGCTAGGCCGGCGATGAAATGGAACACAAGCCGGCCGTTGGGCGTGGAGGTGTCAATGCCGTCCTGCAGACTCACGAAGTCCACCCCCCTCTTCTTGAACTCCTCTATCAGGTTGACTAGGTCGATGAGCGAGCGGCCCAGGCGGTCCAGCTTCCAGACCACCACCGTGTCCCCGGGCCGGAGCTGCTCTAGCATCTTCGTCAGCTCCGGCCGGTCTGTGTTCCTGCCCGATATCTTCTCCTTGAATATCTGCCCACACCCGTACCGGGTGAGGTCGTCGGTCTGCAGCTCCAGCCGCTGGTCCTGGGTGGAGACCCTCGCGTATCCTATTTTCATAAACTTGTCTCGTTAACTCGTCCCAAAAATAGAGAATTTATTTGATTCGTGAGACGGCAATTCGGGACAGAATGGAAACAACTGAGACAGGTTAAGTCTAGTACCCAGCTTATCCCATTAAACGGGCGTTTATCGAGACAGTCAATTTCAGACCTCAGAACCATGGAAGATCCCAAATAGGGAATGACTGTGATTATGCACTGCAATAGTCTGCGACTTGAGGAAAGTAGGAACCTTGGATCTATAGAACATAAACACAATTATTGGCCGTAAGATATTGGCTAAGACACGTTTTAGTGTGCTTTGGGCCTTGTTTTATAATTGTTTGCATTTTGCTTGCTATACCATTGCAACATTCTATCTTTTATTTCTTCTCCATTTGAATCTTGAAGAATTTCTGCATAAATCATTCTTTTGATATACAGGTAGTACTGAGCCAATAGACATAGTACTTCCTCGGTATAATCGTACCACGGCCCAGTCATCCCCCGTCCACTTGCTGCGCGGTAAGCAACCTTTCAATATTGCCGCTGAGGCTGCTGTGGTAACGGATATCACACTTTTACTGTAAGCTTTTCCCAAATTCTGCGCCAGAATCCCCTAGATTGCTTCACTGGTAATAGTAGTGCAGGAATTATTGCTTTTTCATTAACAGTGGTACTATCAGCACCTTTGAACTGCACTTTTTTAGCTAATCTGTCTCTGTCTCTGCCTGCAGCGATTTCTTCCGGCGACCATTGGCCTGACCATTTGATTCTCCCCCACTTTATCCAATAATGCGACTGGCACGGAAAGCTCCAGTTACCTATCGATGGAGTAATAGAAATTGACTCCCCATTATAAGTAAGCTTCCAATCTGTTGGAGTTAGCGGGGTGATAACCTTATTGCCGCAGCCACAGCAGCAATTATGGGCTGCTGTGGCGTAGGTCATTGACACATAGAGAATACCATCCTCCAACAATCTGGGGATGAACTCTACGAACTCATGTTTAAGGTCAGCGTTCTTCATGCTCGCTGGTCCTCGTTCTGTAAGATGTTGCCATCAATGGTGTAGGTGCTATGGTGCTCCTTTTCGAGGTCCAAATAAAAACCAGCCAGCTTCTTCCACTTTATAACTGCCAACGAAGCATTGAGCGCGTTTAGGTCAGCGATCTGAATATTTTGCTGGTATTCATTGGCCCCGTCTCCATCTCCAAAGGAGATGCGTTGCTTTCCATGCACATGCTCTCGCTGCAGGGAGGTACTAGCCGTTACCCGAACAATTCCTCCCAAAGAGTTGGACTTTTCGTGTAGGTAAACCCCCATTCCCACGTCGATAAAAGGAATAGCAAATCCTTCCAGCGCTTCAACCAACGACCTTTTTGCGCTGCCCTTATCGAGGCAGAGGAAAACGAAGTCCATACCTCGAAGCTGTTCCACATTGCTGGTGTCTATATAGCCATCGTGAGGAAATATGAAGCGGTGCATGTTGTCGTATAAATCTGCGAAGTAGTTGACCTTTGGTGGCTTTGTTCTAAGCACATCAGCAGAAGGAGCGCCTGGAGAACGGAAGGCATTGTGTTGGGAAAACACATCTCCGTCAAAAAGATGGATTTCCTTAACTGGCGTCTTCGCTACAAGGTCTAGCACATACGTTCCCGTACCACCTAACCCAACGATAGCCACTTTGCCCATAGCCAGCTTATCGGTGACAACTGAAATCCGCGCCCTGGTGGAGGCGGTATCGACGTAGCGGAATACCGATTCATCGGCTATGGGCTCGATCACCGGGAAAGTTTTGGCCGTTACGGAAGGGGCAAGCGACTCCGCAGCACCCGAAACGATGGCAGCATAGGTTGTTACCAGCTGATAATAGTCCGGGTAACCAGCTTCAAGCGGAAACGGCTTGCTTGAAAAAGTATGATCCACCAATACCCCAGCAGCCAGGGGCTGCTGGGGTTGGCTACCAATCACCAGTTTAGTCAAGGGGCTACCGTCCTTATTGCAAGGGTGTTCTCCTTCAAAGTATGCCACATGATTGCTCGGCTTAGTAGTGATGTCGCCCGCTAATGATAGCGGGCACACCAGTGTACCATACTTGACTACACGACTATTATTGACATATGGAATGCTCTTAACGAGTAAAAAACCTGTTTTTACTTCCACATCATACCCCTCATTGCGAAGTCGCAGGAGGTCGGGGCTACGATTTATCAGTTGCTGTACCATTGAAAATCATTCCGTCTTTAACTTTGATTAAATCGCCTTCCACCATGCTGCCTTCGGGCTTATTACCGTGGCCTTTCCGGTATGTCAGCGTGTAACTCACATTAGGACCGGTTGCCAATTCGGCCAGCCCAATGATTTCTCGGAACGTCATTTCCTCCTTCGCTACTACATGCTGAGTTCCGTTTACGATAATGGTGATGTCTTTACGCCCATTGTTGCCTTCGCCAGGATTACCATTGCCAGGGTTATTCTCAGAATTGACGTTTCCTAATCCAGCGTTGCCACCATTGACATTGCCGGGAATATTGTTTTTTGTTTCGGACTCTTTATTCGAGCCTTTATTAATATTTTCCATATGAATTATGATTATTATCAGGTGTGTGAAAGTAATGGGCGCAGTCCGGCGTAATCCATGTGAAAAACGGATATGCAGTTCTACTTGCTATTCAAAGCAAAGCCCATTCTAACCAGAAGATGAATTAGCCTTTTGAGGACTCAGGGTCGTTGCCGTAGCTGTTTTTCTCCCTAATCTGGCCGTTGCGTCCATGAATTAGTAACTCACTACCTCGATTTATAGCCATCTGGCGGCCGATGGTAGCTGCTGCAGCTTGGGTAGGAACAATGGTGGCCGCGCGCTCCGCGTTAGCAGTCTTGACTGCCCAGCCATTAGGTCGAGGTGTGATGTGGATGTTTTTTCCCACTGTATTATCTGTTTAACAAGGTTTTGCACTTATCGGAAGGGCACACCGAGCCAGACAACTGCCCACGAAGTTGTTGCGTACAAAAAAGTAGCTAAATTCGCGGACTGAATTGTCCTTGAAGAAGCAGTGTTACGAATGGCAAATTCTAGTAACACCGGACAGGCAGCAAGGCGCGAGGGTCCAATTCGTACTTGCTAGCAACTGATTTCTGTAGGCCAGCCGCCACGTCCCGTGGTGGCTGGTTCTTTTTATGGTGGTGTCATCAGGTCGGGCTGAGTAATTAGAGGTGAAAGGAAAAAGGCCTTTTTAAACCGTAAACAACTTAAGCTTCGCCACTGTCCGATTCATTGCGCAACTGCACAGGCACCTGATTGCGAAGCTGAATGTTGTTATGTTGGAAGTTGCTGGCCGTTAAGTGACGCGTCACCGAACTGTACACATCGTATTGCTGACGCGGGTCACGGATAGTAATGGCTATGCAAAACTCTTGGCTTAGCTCTTCACCAGTCTGAGCTGCCGCGCTTTCAGCTGCTTGTGCAAAAAGACCTTCAAGCTTGAGAAACCACTTCTTGGGGGCAATCAGCCCTACCTTTTTGCTCTTCAGTAGTTCGTCCAAGTTGATGGCAAACTTTTTCACTGGATGGTACTTGCCCTCGTACTTGCGGAGCTGTCGCTCGCGGGTAAAGGGTGAGGAAAGGTATTTGCTACCCTTGAGTTTCCCATAAGAATCGGGCAGCAAGAGGTTGTGGCCATTCTCCTTCTGATACGGATTCAGCGGCCGTTTGCGCTTGGATGTTGAAGGAATGATCCGATCATAAGTACCCAGCGAGACTTTTAGGTCTGACTGACAGTATTCAGCGCCTTGTGTGCCATCCAACCGGGTAGCTCCTACCAATGTCAGAATTACCTCTCCGTAGTAGTGCCCATTGTCAATCAGTTCTTCAGGAAAAGGGAAGTCCCACATTTCCAGATAGCCACCTCTAATCAGCTTGTCCCGCAAAATAATGGTTATCTCGTGCTGGTTGGTGTGAAGAATCTGCTCAACACTTCCGGGCCGGCCGTATCCAAGTTCTTTGAGGCGGGTAATGGGATCAAGTGTGAGCGCAGGTGGGTAACTGGCCGAGTGCACCACTAGTGTTTTGAGCAGCAGCGGATCAAAACCATCTGCCAAGCGTTGGTTAATACCGCCGAGCAGCGCTGTGATGCGGGGTGTGGAAAAACTAGTGCCGGCAAGCTGTACAATGCCGCCAGCCAGAGAAAAGGCATTCACGCCTGTATACGACGACTTTTGCCCATTACGCGGCGCCCCAGAATTGCCGCCGTAATGGGCAATATCGGGTTTGGCCAAATTGTTTGGGCCGAAGCCGGAGCGGGAAAAGGGCGATGGCCAGTCTTCGTTAACATCATCATCCGGGCCCTGATAGTGAGCCATGCTTGCTACCACTAAGCTCCGTACCGAATCAGCGGCCCGGGCAATGCGGGCTTTGGGCAAGAATTGCTCAAAGTTTCTGCAGTTACCTGCAGATTTACTAATCAGTACTTTATTCAGATCCTGGATAGAGTCTAGTGCCTTGCCAAAGTCTGAAAAGTCCTGCTCAGGGCAAGATGCCTCGCCGCCGCCGGAAAGATTCCAAATTTTGACGTCTGGAAATCGCGCAATTGCCTCTTTTATCCTGTTAATGAGCTCGCCCTCTGTTAAAGCCTTGCCGCGACGGGGAAAAACGGTAGCATCAAGTAATTTGTAGGCGCCGTGTCCCACCCAACTTTTCCCCTGCAGCTCATCCCCGTATAGCACAATGCTCGCCACGCTAGTACCATGGCTTCGGTCTAAGTCTTCGGGAGCTACGGCCACGTAGCTGCGCGGATCTATCCATTCCCGCAGGTGGTCAATGGGTTCAATACCCGAATCCAATATTCCGATGGTGGGATAATCCTGGCCCGGCACAGGGACTTTGACGGAAATTTCTGCCGCCGCATCAGCCTCATCCAGCCCCACTCCATAAACCGGTGTGGGGGTTATAGAGAGCAACGCTTCGAACCCCTGCACTGCCTGCAACGCATCCAAGGTGGTCGGCTGTAATTCATAAACAGTCAACTCCGATGTGTACTTAATTTTTAAAAACATTACCTCTTGCTGGCGCAGGGTGGCTTCGAAAGAGGCTTCAATACGCTCGTCCAAGTGCCGCTGCTGGAAACAAATCAGCTTTGCTTTCAGCACGGTTCCTGCAAGGTCCTGCGGCAACTCAATCATTGGTTCAAAGGGAGCCAGCTCGTTAATCGCAGACATCCCCAATTGGAAATCCTGGGGTCGAGCAACGTTACGTGTAATGAATTCCAAATGCTGCGGTGAGTCAACCCGCACCAGTAACTCGGACGGCTGCACAGAACCTATAAAGTTGTACTCTGACTTGTCTCGCTTAAACAACTCGCCTACGGCCGCACGCGGCTTTTTGGAGAGTGCCTGTGACCGCAGTGCCACCTTCATTACCACTGGGATAAATGCTTTATCCATAGGACGGTTAGCAAAGTCCGTCGCCGTTTCGGCCAAGGCCTGTTGAAACACTTCGCTCTTTGCCGCTAGCTCCGCCGGACCTTGTATCCATTTGGGCAGTTGCTTGCTACCCATGCCTTCGGTGGCACGCTGGTCGTACTGCCCGCGCTTGTAAAAAATCTTGATAGGTAGGTTCTGGTCCGGCATTTTGTTGGAATTAGGCATTGTGGGCTAAATAATTGCGAACCTGACGCAACGAGATGTCGCAGATGTCTGCGATGAGCTTCTGGTTAACATCGTAGCTGCTTAAGAACTTAATCAGTTCTTTAAAGGAAGTACTATTATGGTTCTTGAAATGATAGTACTGCAATAGCACGTCGGCATACATGACCTTTTGCCGCTTTGCCATGATGTTGTGCGCAATGGCGTTCTGGCAAATGGACTTGATGTCAGCCGCACTGCTGCCAGCCATCAATTGCACTATATTATCCCACTTTCGGGCGTCCTGAGTGAAATCAACGTAGGCGCGGCTTAGGTATAGGGCGAGCAACTGACGGATTTCTTCCGCATCGGGCTTGCCAACCTCTACAATGGTATCGAAGCGCCGCCAGATGGCTTTGTCTAGTAGATCCTGGTGGTTAGTAGCTGCGATTATGATGCCTGTTTTCACAAACTCGTCCATGTTCTGCAGCAAGCTGTTGACCACCCGCTTCAGTTCGCCTAACTCATGCTGGTCGTCGCGAGCCTTTGCAATGGCGTCAAACTCGTCGAGAAAAAGGATGCATGGTTGGCGATTAGCGAAATCGAAGATTTGCCGAATGTTTTTTGATGTATTGCCTAACAGTGAAGATACAAGTGAATCAAGCCGTGCTACCACCAGAGGTAGTTCCAAACGCTGGGCGATGTAATGGGCCAAGGTAGTCTTGCCGCAACCAGGTGGGCCATACAGGAGCAGCGAGGACGTGAGTGTAATTCCTGCATCCTGCAACTCATTGCGGTGTGCCAAACGTCCAACAAAAACATCTAGCTTGCTCTTCAGGGTATCAGAGAAGATAAATGGAATTTCAGCCTGAGCTCCTGGCAGGATGAAGTCCGCAATGCTTAGACGAGTCTCTTGGTCAACAGGGGGAGTTATTACCTGATCCAGGTAAACGAGTGGGCTGCGCTTGCCTTCGAGAAGGCGCATGATGCGGTCAGCAGACTTGCTGTCACCATCTTTTTCATAGTTCTGAGCCAGCAGCTTCGCATAGCTGGCTACTTTTTGAGGGTCCTTAGAGAGGCCCCCTTCAATTACTTTGAGCAGTTCCGCGTACATTATGGCCTTTAAATACTGTAAGTGAGATTATGTACGCAAACAAACAAAATGTGATTCATAATTCCTAAAAATCGTACTCAAAAAATCAATTTTCGTGTTTAACTTTTGAATTACCGTAATTGAAAGTAGCTATTTACGAATCCATGCGGCTTTATTGTATTACTACGGTTCCTGTGGAAAGCTTCGCCCATATTCTAAATAAATCCGTTAGGGGCCGCAGGGGATAAATACTAATACTTAGCACCTTTCTCTCTACTACAAAAAGCCCTAGTGCCGTTGCTCCCTCTGCTGAGCCTAGTACTATTGAACATGCCCTACCTACAGGCACTGGCTCGGGATTGCTCCCGGATGGCCGCCACTATACCGTCCCTGATGGCATGACAATAAGTGAAACTTACCGCTGATCTCGTTTATAGCCCCTCTGATGATCGAAGGCCGCTTCACCGGCAAGAATACCCAGCCCGCAACATCATGCCAACTCTCCTTCTCATTTAATATAAATGTTTTCGGCTGCTAAGCTCTGGTGTGTTCATCTTCGGATTACCTATCCTTTGCCTGTTATGTAAAAAAGGAAGCCATTTTAAGGAGAGTTCCTGCAGATACTTGAATTCGTCTTAACGATATGGCTAGGATGTATCCGATCTACTCATACCGTGGTTAAATATTTTAAGATTTTTACCCTATTTATACCCTTTTACCTATGATTTTTTAAACTTATGACTGTTTATATAGGAATAGTTTAACTCCTAGGTGAGTCTAAGCTATCCTGATTGGGTACATTGCCCAATACCCTGTCCTTTTTCAACCATCCTGACTAACCCATCTTTGTTTACTAATCTATCGAGACATGGAAGGGACGAACAAAAAGATAAAAACAGTGAAGGATTTCTCAATAAAGGTAAAGGCTGTTGCCGAGCTGTGCCGCTTGATCAAGCTAATCATAGAACTCCTCTTTGAGTGGATGGGAAAAGACTAAATTGGCTAACTGCATTAACCGGTACCTAATGAAGCGTTGCAAGGAAAGTAAGGCTTTTCTTACTCCTACGCGTCTTTGATATCAACATCGGTCAGGCGTACAGCATTAGTAGATAAACGGTAACTTGCTTGTAAAAAAACCTTTATGACAGCACAACGATCCTTGAATAGCTTGATGGAGGCGGCCCAAGAGATTGCCAAGTTACAGGGACAGATACAGGCATCGATGCCCCCGGCTATGGCTGAGGCACTTCGGGAGGCAGCCAACCACCAGGAGCGGATGCGTTCAGTGGGTGAGGCGCTCCGGAAAGCGGCGCTGCTGCATAGGGGAATGCCGGGGATCCCCTCCCTTAACCTAGCCTCCTTCTACTCCCCCCTAAGAATCGGGTCCCCCCTCTCCTTGGCCGCCAGTATCACAGGCCACTCCCCTTACCCTGCCTGGATGGCAAGCATAGGCGGGATAGTGAATGCCCTCAAGCCTGCGTTTCCTCCACAAGCCGGCCTCTCTTTCCTGGACTTTGATCTCTCCGGGCAAATAGAGGAAGACCTGGAGCAGGAGCGGATTCTCATCACTGAGACTGAGCGTGTAAGGTCCATCATCCGGAACATCTACCGGGACAACGAGTTCATATACTCCCTGGACCCCAGGAAATACGAGGTGGTGGTGGCGGAGCTCCTGCAGGCCAAGAACTTCCATGTCCAGCTCACCCAGCAGACCAGGGACGGGGGGTACGACATCATTGCCCTGCAGGAGATCGGCGGGTTCCCCATCAAGATGCTGGTGGAATGCAAGCGCTACCGCAGGGACCGGCCCGTCGGCGTGGAGTTCATCAGGAGCTTCATGGATGTGATCCATGAGGAGGATGCCAACAAGGGAGTCATCGTCACCACCTCGTATTTCTCGCCGGAGGCACACAAGAGAGAGGCGAAAGCACCCCATAGGCTGGAGCTCAAAGACAGGCCGGTACTCTTAGACTGGGTAAGTGAGTACCTGAGGCAAGGATAGCTGGGCAAAGCTTGGCTGCACTACAGGCGGAACAGCTCCAGTTGGCCTGCCTGGCAGTAGCGGCTGTTGAACTTTGGTTTGAGCACCCGGATGTAGTGCTTCTCCAGCCTGAGCACCGCCTCCTTGTCAGGGTGTTCCTGCATGTAAATCACCGAATCACTGCCGCATTTGTCCTTATGCTTGACGATCCGCCAGAAGATGTTACTGGTCTCTCCCACGTAGACGCATGCTCCTGCGGTAAAGATCAGGTACAGGAAGTAGGAGTTGTTATCCCTAATGTAGCGCAGGGCCTTGTACTTCTTTAGAACCTCTTCCCTATTGTATTTTGAAAATTGATCTAACAGCATTTTCATTATACATTGATTTATAGAGTAGTAGATCTTAGTTATCGAATGTTCAACAATTCTTTAATCTGAATCAAAAGTGAAAGAAGTATCAAAATGCCTTGTTTCCTTTGTTTCAGCCTCCATTACTCTCGAATTTTTTTCGTGAATATTCTTTTTACTAAAGTGAAGATAGTTTCAATCCGCTCCTATTCTTGCTTATATTCTATTAAAAAAAATGGGTTCTATTTAACCTATTTATATATAAGTTATTTAATATTATTTATAAGCCTATAACTCTCTAATAGCCATACGTTTGTGAACGTAAAAATGAAAGAAGTATCAAAACAAAGTGAAAAGAGTATCAACAATGCAGAATCTTAAATGAAGGAAGTATCAATCAAAAAGGAGGATTGTATCAAAGTTTTGATGAAAAATGAAAACTTATTTTCATTTTTTGGTTTGTTCCACTACCTTCGCTATTGAAAATAAGGTCAAATAGACGATTTAATATGAAATTTTGCTGTTTGGCCATGAGTTAAACTTGATAAGTAAAGAAGAATAAAGAATTTAAGCAAATAAATGCGTATTGCACCTATCGGAAAGGATACCTTTTTTGATACTTCTTTCACAATTACATCAGCTTATAAGGCTCCTTTTACCTACCTCAAAGTATGAAGCTTGTCTCTCAACCACCACATAAACAAGCGGCTCAGCATAATCTTTTGGTTCGGGTCCCTTTCAGGATGTCGATAATGGAGAGTAGAATTTTCACTCTTCTACTCTCGTACATTCATAAAGATGATAAAGACTTCAAGGAGATAAATATTCCCCTAGAAAGAATTTTAGGAGATAACCTATCGGGAAGGTCTTACAAACTAGTAAGAGAAGCTTGCAAATCATTGTTTGAGCGGAGTGTTAATATCCTTCCTGTTGATGCCCATAAAAATGATTTAGACGAGATCCATTTCTTTGATCGTATCAAACTTACTACTGGTAAAGGGATGGTTACTGCATGGTTCAGTAATCAGATAAAGCCCTATCTTCTAGATCTAAAAGGTGAGTTTACCATAAGTGAGATTGAAAAGCTCCTTTCACTGAGAAACGCTCATGCTCATAGAATGTATTGGTTTTTGAAATCAATTAGGAAAATGAGGTCAAAAACCATCGATGTTGAGGAACTTCGATTCATGCTTTTAGCAGATAAGAGCAAGTACCCTAAGTATGGCGAGTTCAACAAGCATGTGTTGAAACCAGCCTTGGATGAAATCGTTGAACTTGAAGATGATGACTTGAAATTCTCTTTGATAGAACTGAAAGAAGGTAAACAGGTAATAAAATTAAAGTTTAAGTTTAATGACCTTCCTGAAGAACCTGAACAATCTACTAAGCATATCCAAGCAGACCTATTTAATCAACCATCACAAAAAATTGAATATACTGGTACAGAGTTGAAAGCTTGGAATCTGATGATGAAGTATAAACTCGATGAAAAGCAGGGACGTTTTTTCTTAACTTTTTTGAAGGGTGAGGAAATAACTAAGGTTATTTACACTGAATATTCTTTGAAGAAAAGCATTGTAAAAAATCCTGCGGCACATATTTATGAAGCACTTCAAAAATTAGTGGAGATGAAGAAGAATAAATCTTTATAAATAAGACTTGCCAGGATAACTGCAGCTCCATACATTCATAATGTGTCGTATGGAGCTTTTTATTGTTGTTCTATAATTTCTTTTATTTCTAACATTACTTAAGTTGTTAGATATTCTTTCACTTATTACCTGCCTTTTAAATGTGTCAACATGGCTTAGGGTGCACTTATGATCGCTAGAAAATATAGATACTCTATATTTTCTAGCGATCATAAGTGCACTATATAATATCTATAATGTATTTATTTGATAGATCAACTATATATGTTTACTATTATTAATGTGTAATTAATTATAACATTGTTTTAAATGTTAGAAATGATATACTTAAAATCATTGCAACTAAGTATAAATGAGTTATATTTGATTGCATATCTAAAACATCTATGATAGTCCTTTCTATAATGAACAACAAAGGTGGAGTATCTAAAACAGTTACATCCATCAATGCCGCCGCATACCTCTCCAAAAAAAACAGAGTATTGCTAATTGACTTTGATGCACAAGCTAACAGTACTGGAGCAACCATTGAGTCTTCTGTTTCTCATGTAGGCGAATGGTTGACTGGTGAAAAGTCTTTTCAAGAAGTAGTGGTAAAGTATCAAAACCAGTTTGATGTATTGCCTTCGGGAAGACCTCTCCAAACTTATGCAAAGGCAATCGGTAGTGAAGATGATTATCAGTTTATTTTAAAGGAGCGGATAGAAGAGGATAAGTTGAATGAAAGATATGATTGCATAGTAATAGACAATGCGCCATCACTTACCACATTGGCCTATACTACTTTTATTGCTGCAACACATATACTAATTCCATCAACGGCAGAAGAATTTAGTATTGCTGGAATTCCAAATATCCTTCAAACTGTGGCAAATGTACAGAAGCGGTATAATCCAGGATTGAAGGTGGTAGGTATTTTTTTTAGCAAATATCATTCATCGTATCGTTCCAGAATAGATAATGATATGGTTGCTGGTACTAAAGAGGCCTACGGAGATTTGGTACTAAATACTACAATTAGAAATAATGTAGCAATAAAAGAAGCTATGGCATATAGAACGCCAGTGTTTGCATATGCACCAAATTCAGCAGGAGCTGAAGATTATGAAGCTTTGATGGAAGAAGTGATAACGAAGTTATAAGTTCTATAGTTATTAGTAATAATATCATTGTTAGAAATGATAGATAATTAAATATGGCAACAAAGGAAAAAAAGAACTTTAAAAGTTTAGCTGGTAGGATAGCCGCAAATACTAATTCATTTGATAATGAGATGTTGCAGGGTATAACACCTAAACTATCAGATGAATCAAAGCCGCAACACGACTCTGATTCATTTGATAGCAAAGAAGATGAGTTGAGGCCATTTGCAACTAGACTGCCTCAAAGTCTGATCTTGCAGCTACAACAGCACCAGTATTGGAATAGGGAATCAATTATGGACACTGTAATAAATGCTTTAAACCAGTATCTGCCACAGTTTCCAGATTCAACCAAGTTGCTGCCTGCTCCTGTATTAGCAAAGAAGCAGAACAGGAAAAAAAGAAAGTAATCACCTCAAGCAGTCTCTCAGGTAGGATGAAAGAAGAGA
>NZ_VKKY01000004.1 GCF_008271695.1 Rufibacter hautae | reverse complement strand
TGCCCTGTCTATCGGGGTGATTGTGGATGATGCCATTGTGATGGTGGAGAATGCTTACCGGCATCTAGCGGATGCCCAACAAATTGAGGAAAATGAATAAGGAAACACGACTTTCGATTATAGAAAAAGCCTCCAAGCAGGTAGGGCCCAGCGTGTTCTGGAGCACCATCATCATCATTACCTCCTTCTTGCCGGTGTTCCTTCTGACCGGGCAGGAAGGGCGTCTTTTCAGTCCCTTGGCGTGGACCAAGACTTTTATCCTCATAGTAGATGCCTTTGTGGCCATCACGGTAACTCCTGTGCTGCTTTCTCTCTTGCTCAAGGGGAAGTTCAAGCCGGAGAGTGCCAACCCTATCAATCGGGGACTAGAGCGTGTGTACTCACCAATTCTTCGCTGGTGCCTGAAGTGGCGGAAAACCACCATTGGCATTAATGTGATGGCCTTGCTGGTCAGCATCCCTATGCTGATGAGCCTGGGGTCTGAGTTCATGCCGCCACTGGACGAGAGTTCCATTCTGTTCATGCCGGTGACTTTGCCAGATATTTCCAACGCAGAGGCCAAGCGCATTCTGCAAGTGCAGGACAAGATAATCAAGTCGGTACCGGAGGTGGAGCAGGTACTTGGCAAGGCCGGAAGGGCCAGCACGGCTACGGACAACTCGCCCATCAGCATGATTGAAACCATCATTCAGTTGAAACCTCAGTCCGAATGGCGGGACGGCATGACGAAAGCCAAAATCATAGCCGAGTTGGACCAGAAACTGCAGATACCGGGTGTCATCAACGGTTGGACCCAACCCATCATCAACCGCATCAATATGCTGGCAACCGGCATCAGGACAGACGTGGGCGTGAAGGTCTATGGCCAGAGCCTGGATTCCATTGCAGTAGTCTCTGAGAAGGTAAGAAACGCCCTGCAAGGGGTGGAAGGCGTGAAGGACCTGTACATAGAGCCGGTGACCGGTGGCAGGTATCTTGAGATTCAGACAAGGCGAGAGGATTTAGGCCGCTACGGTCTTTCTGTCAATGATGTAAACAGTATAGTGGAGTCTGCTCTGGGCGGCGCAAGTATTGGCAATACCATAGAAGGCAGACAGCGGTTCTCCATCAACGTGCGTCTGGCACAGGAATACCGCAACAGCATAGACCGCATTCGCCGCATTCCCATCCAGTCTGGTACGGCCGGCACTGTGCCTCTCTCTGCGGTGGCTGATGTGAACTTCGTAGACGGGCCACCCATGATTGCCTCAGAGAACGCACAACTGCGTGGGGCCGTCCTATTCAATGTGCGTGACCGAGACTTGGGTAGCACCGTGCAGGAGGCAATTAAGACCATTAACCAGGAGGTGACGGGCATCCCCAACGGTTACCATCTGGAGTGGAGCGGTCAGTGGGAAAACCAGATACGGGCCAACCAGACCTTGAAAATCATCATCCCACTAGTCATCCTCATTATTTTCCTGATTCTGTATTTCTCCTTCAAATCCTTCAAAGAAGCCTTGCTGAATCTAGTCACCATCCCTTTCGCCTTGGTGGGTGGGGTGTTCATAGTGTACTTCTACGGCATCAATCTGTCGGTAGCGGTGGCGGTGGGCTTCATTGCCCTGTTTGGGATGGCGGTAGAAACGGGTATGTTGATGGTTGTGTACTTGAACGAAGCCATGAACGAATTAGTGGCCAAGAAGGGCAACTCCAGCGGGACTATCACCAAGCAGGATATAAGGGAATATGTGTTCCAAGGAGCGGCCAAGCGTTTGCGGCCCAAGATTATGACGGTTTCGGTGTCGCTGTTCGGCTTGATTCCCATTCTGTGGGCCACCGGGGTAGGCACCGATGTGATGCTACCCATAGTATTGCCTCTCATCGGTGGGGTATTCACTTCCTCCATCCACATCCTGCTGGTAACCCCCGTGGTGTTTGAAATGACTAAAGAGTATGAACTCCGGAAACACGGCAAAATCGAGATTTATGACGTCAAACATTAAAGTATACATAACGGTGCTGCTGCTGCTGCTGCTGCTGGGAACTGTAGCCCATGCACAATTGCCTGTGATGCCACTGGATTCTGTGCTAAACCGGATTTTAAAGGACAATCCTATGCTCCAGGAATTTGAATACAGGGCGAAAGCGCAGAATGCCATGGCCAAGGGAGCAAGAAGCCAAATGGCGCCCATGGTGGGGGCTGGGGTTTTCATGTACCCCTATCCAGGCCAGATGAACATGGAGGGGCAGGAAATGGGGGGACAGGATGATGCCATGTACATGACTTCAGTGGAGCAGGACATCACCAACCCGGCTAAATTGAAGGCCCGCGAAAAGTACCAACTCTCCAAGGCCGCCATTGAGGAGGCGGGGCGGGGCATGACGTTCAACCAGCTTCGTGCGCAGGCTAAGACCGCTTATTACCAATGGGTGGTGCTGGAGAAGAAAAAGTCAGTGCTGTTGGAGAGCCAGCGCATCATGCAGTTCATGCTAAAGCTGAGCAAGGTCCGCTATCCCTTTAACCAGAGTTCTTTGGGCAGCATCTATAAAGCCGAGGGCCGTCTGGGCGAGGTGGAGAACATGTTGACCATGACCGACAGCGAAATTGAGATGAAGAACATCCAGCTGAACATGCTGATGAACCTTCCTCCGGAGAACAGGTTTTCAGTGGATACCACCGTGCAGGCAACAGTCTTGGCGGTGCTGCCAGACACCAGTTCCCTAAGTGCCGCCCGCAGTGACATCCGTCAGATAGACCGCACCATTGAGTCCATGCAGCTCAACCTGCGGCTGGAGAACCTGCAGCGCAAACCAGATTTCGGGATACGGTTTGAGAACATGATGCCCCGTGACAGGATGATGCCCCAGTCGTTCACCCTGATGGGCATGGTCTCTATTCCCATTGCGCCTTGGTCCTCTAAAATGTACAAGGCCAATGCCACCGCCATGAACCTGGAGATACAGGGTATGCGGAAAGGCCGGGAGAATCTCTTGAACGAAGCACGCAACATGGTGGCCAGCATGGCTCTGGAACTGCAGGCAAAGCGCACCCAGGTCCAGAACTACGAGAAAAAAATCATTCCGGCCCTGCGCCGCAACTATGAAACCACGCTCCTAGGCTATGAGCAGAACACAGGGCAGTTGCCACAGGTGATTGATGCCTGGGAGGCCCTGAACATGGCCCAGATGGAATACCTCAACAACTTGGAGCAACTCTACCTAATAGGTGTGAACTATGAGAAAGAACTGGAAAAATAAGCTGATTGGGTTCCTGATTTTGTTGCTGCCTTTCTCTTTGACTGCCTGTAAGGATAAAGCAGAAGGCGAAGCGGCCCACGCCATGGAATATACCTGTCCCATGCACCCGCAGATAGTCCAGGACAAGCCCGGTTCCTGCCCTATCTGCGGGATGGACCTGGTGGCTAAACAGTCGGCGAGTGCGCCCGCGGCAGCCGTGTCAACGGACTTGAATTATCTGTTGCAGCCGGCCGATGAGATAGTCGTGTCCTCCATCCGAACTACCCAGCCCATGCAGAAGCAGGTGGAGAATGAAGTCACCCTATCTGGGGTAGTGACCTATGACACCCGGAGGCAGTACGTGATTCCGGCCCGCTTTGGCGGACGCATTGAAAAACTATACGTGCAGTTCAACTACCAACCGGTACGCAAAGGCCAAAAGCTGTATGACATCTACAGCCCCGAATTGGTAACTGCTCAGAAAGAGTTGCTCTATCTGCTTAAGAATGACCCAAGCAATACAGCCCTTATCTCAGGTGCGCGCCAGAAGCTACGCCTACTGGGTGCCACCGAGGGACAAATTAACCAAGTGGCCCGCTCAGGAAAGGAATCTTATACCTTCTCAGTCTACAGCCCTTATAATGGTTATGTCTTGGACCCTGCCGTAACGG
Organism: Rufibacter hautae; assembly: GCF_008271695.1. Lineage (GTDB taxonomy): Bacteria > Bacteroidota > Bacteroidia > Cytophagales > Hymenobacteraceae > Nibribacter > Nibribacter hautae. The sequence continues at coordinate 62,740 of NZ_VKKY01000004.1, read as the reverse complement.
TAGCCCCTACAGCATCCCCAGTACCTGCTACCGCTTCCTCGGGTTCCGGGGATGGTATGGGTGGCATGGGGGGCGGAAGCGCCAGTGGTACCGTAGCTAGTGGACCTGCATCGCCTATCACCAACAGTCAGGGTTTTGCTGTCAGAGAAGGGATGTATGTGACCACAGGGCAATCGCTACTCAAAGTGATTGACGCTTCCCAGGTATGGGCGGAGTTCAACGTGGCCAGCAATGTGGCAAGCCAACTGAAAAGAGGAACTCCCCTTTCTATTTCCTTTAACCAGTTGCCAGACGAAACCATTCAGTCTTCGGTGCATTTGGTAGAACCGGTATATGCCGCAGGTGAAAACTTCGCTCAGGTGAGAGCCTTGCTTCCAGCGCGTGGCAACCCCATTTTAATTGGGCAAGTCATCACCGGGAGAACCACCTACAGCACCGGCTCCTCCTTGTGGGTACCTAAAGAGGCCGTGCTTGATTTAGGGACCCAATCGGTGGCCTTCCTGAAAGTGAACGGGGTGTTCAAGCCAGCCAGCGTGCGGGTTGGGCAACGGGCCGATGGACAGGCAGAGATTGTGTCAGGTCTGAAAGCCGAGGATGTGATTGCCGCCAATGCCCAGTTCCTGGTTGACAGTGAGAGTTTTATAAGGGTAGCCGACACGAATAGATGAGACATATAAAAAGTTTAATAATGGTCATGATTGCAGCTTTCCTTCTGGTAGCCTGCACGAAGACAGACGAACACGCCCACGTAGAGGGGGACGCAAGTTATACCTGCCCCATGCACCCTCAGATTGTTGAAGGAGAGCCAGGCTCTTGCCCTATTTGCGGTATGGACCTGGTTTTGGTCCAAAAGCAGAAAAAGGAGCAGAAAACAGCCAGTGCCTACACTTGTCCCATGCACCCACAAATCGTGCAGGACAAGCCTGGTCCATGCCCCATCTGTGGCATGGACCTAGTACCTGTTAAGAAACAGGAAACTGGCACTACAGAGGCCAGCATAATGCTGAGTGACAACCAAATCCAATTGGGTAATATTACCACCAAGGCTATTCAGGAGGGAAAGGTGGGCAGCAGTACCATACTGACTGGGAGGCTGGTAGTAGACCAGACGCAGGCAGACCTCATCAGCAGCCGGGCCCCGGGCCGCATAGAAAGGCTGTATGTGAAAGAAACCGGCCAACCCATCAGGAAAGGGCAACCCCTTTATGACCTGTACAGCGAAAGCCTACTCACCTTGGAGCAAGAGTACCTGCTGGCCTTGGACCAGGTGAAAGCGTTCCCTGGCGAGAGGCAGTTCGCCTCTATTCTGGACGCCGCTAAAAGAAAACTGATACTGACAGGCCTTACCAATGCCCAGGTCAACCGGCTTGCCCGTACCCGCCGTCTGGACGCTCGCATCACTTTTGTGGCACCTGGTTCAGGCACGGTCACTGAGATTTCGGCCGCTGAAGGGACTTATGTTTCCGAAGGAAGCCCGCTGTACCGGATAAGCCGCTTCAATTCCATTTGGATGGAGGCCGAACTGTACGCGCAGGAAGCCAACCAATTGAAGGTGGGTACCCTAGTGGAAGTTAGTGTGCCGGGAAGCGCTTCGCCTATCAAAACTAAAATCTCCTTCATCAATCCAGAGTTCCGGCAGAACAGTCAGGTGGTGATAGCCCGGGCCTCTGTACCCAACCCCCAGGGAAGGTTGATACCCGGAACCCAAGCGACTATAAACTTATCAGCGCCGGTTCGGCAGGCTCTGACCCTCCCACTGGATGCTGTTATCCGGGATTCGAAAGGAGCGCATGTCTGGGTGAAGACCGGGGAGAACACCTTCAGCCCTAGGATGGTGAAACTAGGGGAGGAAAGCGAAAACCAAGTAGCTATCACCAGTGGCCTGCAACCCAATGATACCGTGGTAGTAACCGGGGCTTATTTGCTGTATAGTGAGTATGTTTTAAAGCAAGGCTCAGACCCAATGGCGGGCCATGGACATTAATTGCTTAATGGTTCCTGAATGAAAAGCCGTTTTTAGCCAGTTTTCCAGAAATGAAGCTAAAACAGATAGCAACAGACACATTAATAAACTATTACCATGAAGAAATTCAATAGCTATTCACTTGTTCTATTCTTCGCCTGCCTTATGGTGTTCACAGGCTGTAACTTCCATACGGAGGCAGACATGGACGACATGGAGGAGGACATGGATGACATGGACCTGAACATAGACTACCCGGCTGCTTTTGTGGTGAACGGAGAATCCAATGACGTGGACGTCATCAACCTGAATGACCTTACGCACAAGGACCATCTTACCTTGAACGGGGCCATGTTTCCGCACCACATCAACATGAGCCCAGATAAAACCAGATTGGCGGTGGCTATCACCAGCACCGACCTGAGCGGAGGCCATGAGGGCGGAGGTATGGACGGGATGAGTGGCTTGAAAGTGATAGTACTCAGCAGCTACACTGGCAAGATTGAGAAGGAGATTATCCTGCCGAAAATGCCCCATAACGCCGCCTTCAATGCAGAAGGCTCTGAGCTGTGGGTCTCACAGGAAGATGACCACCAGAGCCAGGTGCTGGTATACAATGTGGGAAGCTGGACTTTGAAAAACACCATTCCGGTAGGCAAAGGATTGTCTGAGGTCACTTTCTCAGCTGATGGTACCAGAGTGTTCGCCGCCAATACCATGGATGCCACGGTCTCTGTCATTCACCCCGACACTAAATCTATTCTGGCTACCATACCCGTAGGAAAAGACCCTGTTGGTGCATGGCCCGCCACCAATGGTTACATGTATGCAGACAATGAAGCTGACCAGACTGTTTCAGAAATACAGGTAAGCACTGCTTCAGTGACGGCAACCATTCCACTGGGCTTCAAGCCTGGCTACGCCGCCTACCATGCTGGCCAGCAGGAACTTTGGGTAAGCGATGCCACCAACGGAAAGGTAGTCTACTACACAAAGGTGAACGGCCTTTGGACCAGACAAGGAGACATCTCTACCGGTGCCGATGCCCATGCTATTGCCTTTTCCAAAGACGGGGCCACCGCCTATGTCACCAACCAGGGAGCGGGAACGGTGTCAATTATCCAAGTCGCGGGCCATAAAGTGACGGGCTCCATTGCAGTAGGGAAAAAGCCCAATGGCTTGGTACTAAGACAATAAATAATAATCCACTTTCAGAAACTAAACCCAACCTTAATCTTCCCAAATGAAACCATCAAAACTTCTTATCTGCCTTTTGGGCTTTTTCCTTTTGACCAATTTTTTGTTTCCAAATGAAACGCAGGCGCACGGGAAAGAGAAACATGGCAAGAAGGCAGAGTCTGCCAAAGTAGATACTCTTAAAGAGGCACGTGCCACTGTCCATGATACGCTCACTTCAGGTAAAGTGTCTCCGGAAGAGCATGCAGACCACATGGCCAATCCCGCAAAGGTGCATGCGTCCCTGTCTGATTTTCCACACATTCACCCTTTGATTGTCCACTTCCCCATCATGCTGCTTATGATTGCGGCGGCCATGCAATTTGTGAATATCCTGTTCCAGAAAAAAGAATTGAACTGGGCGGTGACCATTATGGTCCTGTTGGGCTTCATCACGGCCTATGCCTCCTCTTACTGGTCGCATCCGCACACTTCGGGGCTTTCCGCCCATGCTGAACTCGTTTTGGGGCAGCACGACAAATACGCGGAATACACCATATACCTTTCTGGGTTAGGACTGCTCGCCCAAATTTTGAGCGTGCTGGTGTTTAAGGGGAAACGATGGAGCATCGCGGTGGCAGCCGTCATTCTGATTGGCGCTGGTTATGCGGTTAGTATGGCTGGACATTACGGTGCCCAGCTTGTTCACATCGAGGGCGTGGGGCCTCAAGGAAAATATCTGGAGCAACACCACTAATTATATTTTCAAATAAGTCATCTAATTAGCAATTATGGCAAAGAAATTCACCTCCTGCTTTTTACTCACCTCCCTCAGCTTTTTCCTGATGTTCTGTAATCAGAGTCCCAGCTCAGAGCGAGTACAAGAAAGAGACAGTCTACCAACCTCAACCGCCCCTCAGTCGAAAACAGAGGATGCTGTTACCATAGCTGAACAATTGGAGCCTGACACACTCAAAGGGAGTTTGAAGGCAGTGGCTCTGGGGAAAATAGGCTCAGTTAACCTCCAGATAAACTATCATTCGCCTGCCGTCAGGAATCGGGTTGTATGGGGTGGGTTGGTGCCTTATGACCAAGTATGGGTGACCGGAGCCCATTCCGCTACTAGTTTACAGACGGATGGCCCTATCATCCTAGAAGGCAAAAAAATACCTGCTGGTCAATATGCCTTGTTTACCATACCTGGTAAACAAGAGTGGAAGGTGATATTGAATAAGAAGTGGGAGCAGCATCTGGCAGACGAGTATTCTGAAAAGGAAGATGTAATCAGGCTTCAGATACAGCCTGAAACCAGTCAGCATCAGGAACGCCTACGCTACGAGATTAAACCCGAAGGAGAGAAAAACGGGAGTATTATTATGAGGTGGGAGAAATTAACTGTCTCGATACCTATTTCCATTTAACCTCATCAATCTGCTTTTAAAAGTTAAAGTATATAAAGCTCCCTTAGCTCTAGTCCCGAGCTTCATATACGTTTATCAATAGTGTAATTTATTATTATGGAACTCCAAACCTATGACACCAAAACCACCATATGCATCAAGAACATGGTGTGTCCTCGCTGCATCCGGATTATAAAAGAGCAGTTAACTCTTCTGAATATTCCGGTAATTGAGGTTTATCTGGGCTATGTAGATTTGAAGCGTCCATTAGAGCCTGCAGAGAAGGAAAAGGTAAAAGAATTCTTAAGTGATTATGGTTTTGAATTGCTGGAAGAAAGGAAAGCAAAGTTGGTAGAGCAGATAAAAACTTTGATTATTGACGCAGTTCACTATAAGGAAGAACAAATCACGTCTAACTATTCAACTTACCTGGCCCAGACCATTGGGAAAGATTACAGCACCCTGAGCCATGCGTTTTCTTCAATGGAGGGTATCACCATCGAAAAGTATATTATTCTTCAAAAGATAGAGTATATCAAAGCACAATTAGACTATGAGGAATTATCTCTGGGAGAAATTGCCTCTAAACTACATTACAGCAGCCTAAGCCATCTTTCCAAGCAATTCAAAGCCGTGACTGGCTTTACTCCATCAGAATACAAAAAACTTCAAGTAAATGGCAGGAATTCTCTTGATGCAGTAAGCCAATGAAGTTCTTGTTTTATTCTTCAAATGTTCTTTCTTAGTAAAGCAGCACAGATATTAGATACCGCTGGGGAAGATTTTTAACTGCACTTGAGCCTAATTCAAATGGAAAGAGGCCCTTTTAAGAGGCCTCTTTCCATTTGAAGAATTTATAAGTTCGGGTTTGAGGGAATTCTTACTGCGGGTGCTGTTCTAACCAATTATCTAGCTTCTGCTTTTCATTTTGCTGTTCATCGATAATTTTTTGCGCCATCTTTCTAATCTCTGGTGCTTTGGCTCCGGCTAAATATGCCTTAGCCATGTCAATTCCACTTTGATGGTGCATGCCCATTAGCTTGGCAAAATGTTGGTCGGTGGTACCGGCAGTAGTATGGTCCATATCGGCCATCGCTGCCTCCATTGACTGCATGAGTTTCCTGGAGGCAGCCGTATCTCCGGCCGCAGACTGACGGCTTTCGGCATACTTTTGCAGTTGTTCCTGTTCCTCTTTTTGAGTTGCCAAAGTATTCTTAGCCATATTTACCAGCATGGTATCTTGCCCATTCTCAGCCTCTTCTTGGGCCATTTTAAGGGCTCCTTCATGATGAAGGGCCATCAAAGCGGCAAAATCCCGGTCCAAATCACCAGTCATTTTAGCTTCATGCATAGCCGTCATGTTTTGGTGCATGAGGTCCATCATTGTATTCGAGCTAGGCGCTTGCATATCATGTGCGCTATGGTCTTCCGTCCTCTCGCTCCCAGAAGCCTTTTCCGATTGACCAGATTCCTGATTACATGCACTCAAGAATAAGGACAAGCAAAAAAAGATATATGTCCATTTATGGTTTGCCAAATTAGTTTCCATAGTATTATTTAAAGTCCTAAAAGTTATTACGAAGTTATATAGCCATTAATAAGTACACGTTTATACGGCACTCTTCACCCCTAGTTATTTGAAGAGTGCCTTGTGAAAATGCTTATACAGCTGAAAATAGTGTTCAGGAAACTAAAAATGCTTTGTGGTAATCTTATCGACAGATTAATTAAAAACCGGCTCCATAATTATATAATAATTATTAAAGAAATGGGGAACAGAAGGAAATAGTAACTAAATTCTATAAGTCTAATCAAGGATTGTATAAAACACGGAAGAGATATTGGAGTAAAACCGATAAGAATTCAATAGGCAATTCTTAACTTAACTATTTTCACTATGCATAATTCCCAATTTCAATCCGTTATTCAAGCCTTGACAGCATGTGCTGCCTCGTGTGACCATTGCTTCGATGCCTGTTTACAGGAACAGGATGTTAAAATGATGGAAGGCTGTATTCGGCTAGACCGTGATTGTGCCGACATCTGTAAATTAACTGCCAGCGCTTTGGCTAGAAATTCTTCGGAAGCCAGGTCTTTCCTACAGGCATGTGCCGAAATATGCAAAGCATGCGGTGATGAATGCGCAAAACACGCTCACATGCAGCATTGCCAGGAATGTGCCGAAGCCTGCCGCCGGTGTGAGGAAGCCTGCCGCTCAGCGGTTCAGGCATAAAGTAGGCTTCTTATATTTAGAGAGCCCCTAACAACGGAAATCTTTGCTACATATAGCACTGCATTTATTGGTACCCGCTGGAGTAGCCTGGCTCTTTTTCCGGAACAACTGGATGAAGACCTGGTTACTGTTGGCGGCGGGTATTATTTTAGATATCGACCATCTATTTGCGGTTCCTATCTATGACCCAGAACGGTGCAGCATTGGCTTTCACTTTCTTCATACCTATCCAGCTATTGCGCTTTATGGTATCCTGGTTTTCATACCTAAAGTAAGGCTACTGGCTATAGGTTTCCTGATTCATATGTGCTTGGACTACTTAGCTTGCTTATAATTTTTCACTATTTAAAATAAACATCTGTAAAAATGAAATATAGAATTTACGCACGTCGCTGGTTGGCATTGCTGTTTACCACCTTTATACTAGTGTCATGCGACAATGAGGACGAAGGTTTAGAAATCCAGCCTCATGACCAGAACAAGATGATGGGTATCATGCACGCCATGATGGAGGAGATGGAAATGATGCCCATGAACAGCGACCCCGATGTTGATTTTGCGAAAATGATGGTTATGCACCATCAGGGTGCTATTAACATGGCCATAGAGGAATTGGCAAACGGCAAGAATTCTGAGATGAAGGCTATAGCCGAGAAAATAAAAAGTGAGCAGGAAAAGGAAATTCAGGAATTCAACGCATTTTTAAGTTCTTACCAACCCGACCAACCAATGAACATGGAGTTTCATATGGAAGTGATGGAATCAATGGAGAAAATGGGTAGAGAAAGTGATTTACGGGTAATCACAGGGGATACTGACCAAGATTTTGCCCAGTTGATGATTCCACACCACCAAGCAGCAATGGAGAATGCAAAATCTGTGATTGAGCATGGCAACAGTCCGATTATAAGAATAATGGCCCAGAAGATTATAGATAGCCAAATGATGGATATCAAGGAATTACAAGAGTGGCTACTGAAGAATAAGCAATATTGAAGTTTAAGTTTGTTGTGTTGTGTTATAGCGTCTCATCCTTTTAGGTTGAGACGCTATTTAGCATCTTAAATCTACGGAATCTTATAACTCTTTACCTGAATTCTATCACACAACGCCCTGATTCACTTAATATCTTTGTTCTAAAGGAAGTGCATGGTTTAAGTAGCAACTTTCAGGTTCTGATTTTTAACACAAACATCTTTGCAATCATGGAAACTCTAAAGTTTAAAACTAATATCAAATGCGGCGGCTGTGTAGCCACCGTTACCCCTTTCCTGAACGGGGAAAAGAGTATTGAAAAGTGGCAGGTTGACACAAATAATCCTGATAAGATTTTAACTGTCGAAGGAAATACAGTAGATGAAGGAGAAGTAATAGAAGCGATTGAAAAGGCTGGATTTAGAATAGAACCGCTTTAGTAAGCAGATAAACAAAAAGGATAGTCTATATGATTATCCTTTTTGTTTTACCACCAATTGAAACCAAAAGCTTAAACCATGGACCACTCCCATCATCATCATCATCACCAGGAGACTCCTGCTAAGGCAGCAGCAGCAGATAAATTAGCCGAGAAGACCTTACATGCCCACAACCGAGCAATGCCTCATGAGGGACAGTATCCTTCTGGCCATGGAGAACACGGTCACGACCACCATGCCATGATGATTGATGATTTCCGGAAAAGGTTTTGGGCTTCCCTTGTGCTGTCAGTGCCGGTAATCATCATTAGCCCGATGGTACAGGTTATTTTGGGTTACCGGCTGGAAATACCCTACAGCATGTATATCGCCTTTGTCCTGTCTTCTGTCATCTTCTTTTACGGGGGATGGCCATTCCTGACAGGCCTCAGGGATGAGGTGAAGAAGGGGGCTCCCGGCATGATGACTTTGATTGCAATTGCAATAACGGTGGCTTACCTCTACAGTACCGCCATCGTCTTCGGATTGGAGGGAATGGATTTTTTCTGGGAGCTGGCCACCCTTATTGTAATCATGCTATTGGGCCATTGGATAGAAATGAAATCTGTTCTGGGGGCTTCCCGCGCTTTAGAGTTATTAGTAAGCCTTATGCCCTCTGAGGCGCATGTCATAAGAGGAGGAGAAACGATTAATATAAGGATTGATGCATTACAAAAGAACGATTTTATACTTGTAAAGCCTGGGGAGAAAGTCCCGGCCGATGGGTTTATTGAGGAAGGGGAAAGCTACATAGATGAAAGTATGCTCACCGGCGAAAGCAAGCCTGTACAGAAGAGTAAGGATGACAAAGTAATCGGGGGCTCAATAAATGGCAATGGCTCCCTGAAAGTAAAAGTGCAAGGCACAGGGGAGGAGAGTTACTTGAATAAAGTAATAAACTTGGTGCAGGAAGCACAGAAAACAAAATCCGATACACAGCACCTCGCCGACAAAGCAGCCCGCTGGCTGACCTACATTGCCCTTTTCTCCGGATTTACTACTTTTGCCGTTTGGCTATTGATTGGTGCTGAATTGGCTTTCGCCTTGGAGCGGATGGTAACCGTGATGGTAATTTCTTGCCCCCATGCACTGGGCTTAGCGGTACCTTTGGTAGTTGCTATCTCTACGGCAATTTCAGCTAAAAATGGCTTGCTTATACGAAACCGGACGGCTTTTGAGAATTCCCGCAAGATAACCACGATTATCTTCGATAAAACTGGAACCCTTACCCAAGGCTCCCACCAAGTGGCCCGCATTGTTTCATTCAATCCCGCCTTCCCGGAAAAAGAGTTGCTGCGGCTTGCAGCTGGGGTGGAGCAAAACTCAGAGCATTATATTTCTCAGGGTATCCTAATACGGGTTAAGGCCGAAGGTATCTCCATTCCTACCGCCGAAGGATTTAATTACCTACCTGGAAAAGGTCTGGAAGGGACAGTGGAAGGAAAATCAGTAAAGGTAGTTGGCCCAAATTACATTAAAGAGTTTAGCATTCAGGTTCCTGAAAGCGATGCGGAAGAAGAGGTGGAAACGGTTGTATATGTATTGATAGATGGAACGGTAGCTGGCTTTATTAGCTTGAAAGACCAAATACGCCCGGAATCAGCGGAAGCAATTGAAATCCTGAAAAGAAACGGCATTAAAAATCTTTTACTCACCGGTGATAATGACCGGGTGGCAAAGAGTGTCAGTGACACGTTGAAAATGGATGGATTTCTAGCCAATGTGCTGCCCCATCAAAAACAGGAAAAGATAAAGGAATTACAGGATAAAGGCGAATTTGTGGCCATGACCGGCGATGGGGTAAATGATGCACCTGCATTGGCGCAGGCAGACGTAGGCATTGCAGTAGGCTCCGGAACAGATGTGGCCGCTGAAACCGCTGATATTATCTTGGTGAACAGCAACCCAAAGGATATTGCTTCTCTGATTCTCTTTGGTAAGGCTACCTACCGCAAGATGATTCAGAATATCATCTGGGCCACTGCCTATAATGTCATAGCCCTGCCTTTGGCCGCAGGTGTTTTATACAACCAAGGAATCATGGTATCACCAGCCATTGGAGCCGCATTGATGAGTATGAGCACAGTTATTGTTGCAATTAACGCCCAATTGTTACGGAGTCAAATCAAAAGCCAATAAGATTTAAAAGCCTAATGTCTGCCGGTCTGACAAGCACTAGGCTTTTACAATTGGAAAACGCATTATAAAATTATAGCTGCTGTGCTTTCAAACGCAGGCTGTTAGCAACTACTGATACCGAACTCAGCGCCATCGCTGCCCCGGCAATCATAGGGTCCAATAAGAATCCATAGAACGGATAGAGCACGCCAGCTGCAATCGGAATGCCAACGAGGTTATAGATAAAAGCCCAGAATAAATTTTGCCGGATGGCTTTCACGGTTAACTTAGATAACTTCAGGGCCTTCGGTAACAATTGCAAATCAGAGGTAATGAGAGTCATCTTGGCTACATCAATGGCTATATCCGAACCTTTCCCCATTGCGATGCTTACATCTGCCTGCGCCAGTGCCTGAGAGTCATTAATCCCGTCCCCTACCATCCCTACGACTTTGCCTTGGCTTTGAAGAAGCTTTACAAAATCAGCCTTCTCGCTTGGCATTACCTCGGCTTGGAAATGCTGAATCCCCACCTGCCGGGCAACTGAAGCCGCCGTTCGGGCATTATCACCAGTCAGCATATAAACCTCGATTCCCCTTTGCTGCAGTAATCCAATCGCCTTAGCCGATGTCTCTTTCACTTTGTCGGCAATGGCCAAGATAGCCACTGCTTTCCCCTCCTCCGCAAAATAAATCACGGTTTTAGCTGCCTCTGCCCAATTTTCGGCCAAACTGGATAGGTCACTTGAAACCGATATTTCCTCTGCAGCCATGTACTTAGGGCTGCCCACTAAGTAGAAGCGTCCCTGCCAGCTTGCCTTCACCCCTTTTCCGGTTACGCTATCGAACCCATCTATCTCCACAGATGGGACAGCGCCATCCCGCAGGTGGCGGGCTACGGCTTCCGCTAAAGGATGCTCAGATAGTTGCTCCAGGGAGAATAGCACGGATTGCAGCTCTTTTTGACGTGGGCGGGCTTCTTCCGCCCAGAGAACATTCGTTACTACTGGCTTGCCTTCGGTTATGGTACCGGTTTTATCTAGAATGAGAGCATTCAGGCGGTGTGCCTGTTCCAAGCTTTCGGCATCTTTTATCAGGATACCATGTTCGGCTCCCTTCCCTACTCCTACCATAATAGCTGTGGGGGTGGCTAGACCCAATGCGCAGGGGCAGGCAATAACCAACACCGTTACGAAAGCCAGTAATCCTTGTGAAAGTCCGTTATCACCGCCTAAAACCAGCCAAGCAACCAAAGTGACAAGAGCAAAAACAAACACAACGGGTACGAAAATCCCGGCTATTTTATCGACTAATTTCTGCACCGGGGCTTTAGAACCCTGGGCATCCTGTACTAATTTGATGATTTGAGCTAAAAGTGTCTCACTGCCCACCTTCTCAGCCGTAAACCGAAAGCTGCCTTTTTGGTTAATTGTTCCGGCAAACACTTTGTCTCCCATTCTTTTGGAAACAGGCACCGGCTCCCCGCTTATCATCGATTCGTCAACATAAGAAGAACCAGAGGAAACTTCACCGTCTACCGGTACTTTTTCGCCGGAACGCACGAGAAGAACATTTCCTTTCTGAATAGTTGAAATGGGCACTTCGCGTTCCTGGTCTCCCTCAACAAGCCAAACTGTTTTAGGCTGCAATCCAATCAGTTTTTTTATCGCTGAGGAGGTACTGGATTTTGCCCGCTCTTCCAGCAATTTGCCCAGCATGATAAAAACAATGACAACCGCAGCTGCCTCGAAATATACGTGGGGATGTAAGTTCCGCACATGCCAAAAACCGGGGTTTACTGTATTAAAAACACTAAAAGCAAAGGCAGTGCCGGTACTTAGAGCTACCAGCGTATCCATGTTGGCCTTGCCATGGCGGGCTTGCTTGAAGGCATTAACAAAGAAGTTGCGTCCAAATACAACTAGAACCGGGGCGCTTAAAGCCATCATTATCCAATTGCCATAAGGCATCTCCATAAAGAACATCCCGATGACCACCACAGGCAGCGTAAGCAGGCCTGCTAATATGGTTTTTCTCTTGAGCTCCCGGTAATGGCTCTGCTGGGTTTGCTCTTGGATTTCCTGGGCGTTTTCAGTGTCTATTATCAAGTCATACCCGACCGATTGAAGCGCCTTTTGCATATCCGTTACCTGTACCTTCTCCGGATGATAGGTCACCTGTAAAGTCTGGGTCGCAAAGTTGACGTTGGCCTGGGTAACGCCCGGCGTGCTGGCAACCATGAATTCCACACTAACCGCACAAGCTGCACAGGTCATGCCGGTAACTGGCATGGAAACCTGTGAAGCCAGTCCCTCTGAAGCCAAAACCGGTGCTTGGGGGGCTTTTATATCTTTTACCATTTAGTTGTATCATTATTTCTTCATATCAAATTTACGGCCGACTTAAGATGAAGTCGTTATAGAATTTAGGAAAAGAGTAATATGTTTTTGCGGCACCAGACAAACAACCTAATCCCCTAGCCTATCTACCACAACCTACACCTATATATAAGGAGTGGACGGGAAATTGGAACAGAAAGAGGTTAAAGAGAAAAGCACGCTTCATAAATTTATTTAACATAATTATTAAAACAATATACATTCTCCTCCTATTTTACAAATCAGGAACGTTCGTTGCTGATTTGTAAAATAGGGGGTACCTTAGCAAAAAATAGAAAATGGGGCGGTAGGGAAAAAAGTTTACTGACTTTTGCAATTGCAAAACAACACCCGAAAATTCCAGCCGTCACTCTTATATATATGGAGTATCAGAAGTACATCGCCTACTACCGAGTATCGACCGCCAAGCAGGGCAGGAGTGGTCTGGGTCTGGAGGCCCAGCGCGCCGCCGTTATCTCCTTCACCAAAAACCCGGACGGAATCATCCAGGAATTCACGGAGCACGAATCGGGAAAGAACGATGACCGCCCACTCCTGGAGCAGGCGATACTAGCGGCCAAAAAGCAAAGCGCTACTTTAATAATTGCAAAGCTGGACCGATTGAGCAGGGAAGTGGCCTTTCTGTTCCAACTGAAAAAACGGGTGGAAAAAAACAACATTAACTGGCTCTGCCTGGACATCCCCGAGATGAACACGCTCAACATCGGTATCTGGGGAACCATGGCCCAACACGAGCGGGAGCAAATCAGCAAGCGCACCAAGGTGGCACTACAGGCACTGAAAGCGCGCGGTAGGGAATTAGGTAATCTGGAGAACCTGACGGAAACCGGCCGGGAACTCGGCGTGGAGGCCATTAAAAAGAAAGCAGCCGCCAATGACAATAACAGGAGGGCAGCCGAGCTAATCCGTCTTTATCGGGAGCAAAGACTGACTTGGCTGGCCATTGCCTTGAAACTAAACCAATCCGGTTTCAAGGCAAGCAGAGGAGGGGAGTTCCAGGCAACCCAGGTACAGCGAATTTTTAACCGCTATTGCTCTGAAAGCAAAAATGAGATTACCTCTACTGATTACATGTAGAATGATAATCTCTTGACTTTACGGGGAAATACCTTTAACTTTGCGTAAAGTATATATACTTTACGCATGTGAGATTACATTGTTCCCTATTCCTCCAACTGCCCATCCAATTTAGTTAATACGCTATATCTTTCACTTGCTTTTGTCAGACAAAACGTTTAACTTTGCGTATATAAAGTATATATACTTTATATACTCCATGCTTCTATTAAATTCTCTTCCTCTTCTTCAATAATTACTGGCCACCTATTGCATGTATCCTTCCAAAGTATTAACTTTACGGAAAGTATATATACTTTCCGTCTGACAAACTTTCGACACGGTTATGCCAAGTAAGTCCCGCTTTGTTATTGCTGAAAGTAGTATTAAGTCTTTCTTCAAACAGAATCCCCGAAAAGTCTTCTCCCGAGAACAACTTGGTGGAATCTTTGAGGAAAGGAAAACGGCCTGGAACCTACCGGTGACCACCACTGACCTCAGGTTTATTGAGCAGCTGCAGAAGAGGGGAATCCTAACCAAGATTGAAATCCTTTTTGACGGCTACATAAATAAGAAGGAGCGGTATATCACCGAGGATGCGAATGAGCTGGAGATAGCGGCCTCTTTGATTAACAAGTCTTACCTGTCCCATTACACGGCGATGTTCCTGAATGGGCTGACCACGCAGGTGCCCAAAACCATTTATGTCACCTTCGAGCAAAGCAAGAAACCAGACGGCAATCGCCAACTGAAACAGGAGGCCATTGATGCGGCTTTCTCCAAGCCGCAACGGAAAGCAGTCACCGAAGCCGTGTATGGTGATTACTCCTTTCTCATTCTTAATGGCATGCACACGGGCAGAACCGGGGTTCATTCTATAGAGAATGTACCGGTAACCAGCCTGGAGCGTACCCTGATTGATATTACTGTACGCCCAAGCTACGCCGGTGGGGTGTATTCGGTATTGGAGGCCTACCAGAACGCCCTGCCCAGCATTTCCCTGAATAAACTGGTTGCCACATTAGATAACATGGATTTCATTTATCCTTACCACCAGGCTGTTGGGTTTTACCTGGAACGTACAGGCTATTCCGGCAAGAAACTGGAGGAGTTGCGCAGCCGGAAGAAAGAGTTCCGGTTCTACCTGACCTATGATATGGAGGAAAAAGATTTCTCGGAGGACTGGCAGCTGTATTTCCCTAAGGGAATGTAATCCCTTGAAACGTGTTGACTACGTAGTCAAAGTAAAAATCGAAGCTCTCCAACTCCTCCGAACGAGCCACAGTATCTTTCACGCTTTCCCAGTTATCTTTATGGATGGCTTTGTGATTGGCTATCTCCTGTATAAAAGACAGAGGTACACGCTTGGCCTCGAAAATATTCGCAATCAGTTCTTTGTTTTCCTCGGTGGTCGCATCAATTCCATGCGATTCCATAATCAGGTGAATATCATAAAAGTCGCGTGCCCTGGCGCGGGCAGTACGGGATTTTATAATATCAGAATACTGCGGTAATTGCTGGCAAATGGCCCGCAGCTTCTCAAAGACAATCATTTCCGGTGTATAGACATAAATCGTATAGCCGTCCACCTTCGTCTGGGCCTTTTTTGCGACATACTCGAACTTGCTGAACTCCAACTCAAAAGTAGTGGAGCGTCCTGCGTTCAACGGAACAGCGATTCGCCGCTGGTGCTCCAAATTTCCCTGATGGGCATCGTAAGTCTTCTGGTCCAGCACCTTGAACGTAACTTGGTAGCCTCCCCAGAAATCCGCCACTGCTTCCTTCACGACTTTGGGCCTAGGGAGAAAAGTATAATCAAAAACAACCATTCCATTTTCCGCGAAGGTCTTCACCAAGGTGCTTTCTATCCGCTTGCTGATGATTCCCTCTTCTTCTTCAAAATCACCGTGGTCAATGGAGAAGTCCAGGTCATAGGAAGTTCTGGAGATAGAACTGCTGTCATGGTACACGATATCAATGGCATTACCGCCTTTCAGAACAATGCTTTCTATTAATTCATCGTCTGAAGCCAGGGCAATGATAGCCAAACGTTTGATTCTGTTGATTAACTCAATATTCATCAGCGAAATATATTTATAACGAAAGTACAATATTATCAGCGCACTAATAGTATTACTTGGGGTTTGCTTATACTGTATATGTCCAGTTAATAATGGGTATATACAGTAAAGTAATCTTATTAAAAGCGCATCCGCTGAATCCTGATTGCATTCAGAATAGCCAGGAAGGCTACCCCGACATCGGCAAAAACGGCTTCCCACATAGAGGCCACGCCAAAAGCGCCAAATGCCAACACTAAAGCTTTCACCCCGAAAGCCAGGCCAATGTTCTGCCAGACAACCCGGTTTGTACTTTTTCCAATGTTAATAGCCGTAGCAATCTTAGAGGGCTGGTCGTTCTGAATGACTACATCTGCAGTTTCAATGGCTGCATCAGAACCAAGTCCACCCATCGCCATGCCCACATCGGCCAACGCGATTACCGGCGCATCATTGATACCATCGCCCACGAAGGCTACATTTTTCCCTTCCTTCTTCAAAGCCTCTACCTTGTTTACTTTATCTTCCGGTAACAGTCCCCCATAAGCCTGGTCAATGTTCAGAGTCATGGCCACTTTCTGCACAATGGAGTCTTTATCCCCGGACAGCATGACAATGTTTTTGATACCCAATCCGTGCAGCTGCTCAATGGCTGCCTTGGCATCCTCTTTTATTTTATCCGCAATGGTAATGTAACCGGCATATTGGTTGTTGATAGCCACCAGTACAATACTCTCCACAATAGCATCAACTTCAGCCGGATAAGCTACATTGAATTTCTTCAGCAACTTTCCGTTTCCAACTAAGAGAGATTTTGCGTCAACCGTCCCTTTCAGGCCATGGCCGGAAATCTCTTCCACATCCGCTATGCTTTTCTGCTGATAGCTGTTCCCGGCATGAGCCACGACGGCTAATGCAATGGGGTGGGTTGATTTGCTTTCTAAAGCTGCCGTAAGGGCTAGGAACTCAGTTTTGTCCCATTCATTTACCTGTACCTCCTGTACCTGGAATACGCCTTCGGTCAGGGTACCGGTCTTGTCCATCACCACCGTGTCCACCTTGGTCATTAAATCGAGGAAATTCGAGCCTTTAAACAGAATACCGTTCTTGGAAGCTGCCCCGATTCCCCCGAAATAACCCAGGGGAATTGAGATAACGAGCGCACATGGGCAGGAAATCACCAGAAAAATCAAAGCCCGGTAAAGCCAGTCATTGAACACGTAATCCGCCACAAAAAAGTACGGGACAATAGTAAGCGCAACAGCCATGAAAACCACCACTGGCGTATATACTTTGGCAAAGCGGGTAATGAATTGCTGGGTTTTCGCTTTGCGGCTACTGGCCTGTTCCACCAATTGCAAAATCTTGGAAAGAGCGCTGTTTTCGTAAGTAGAAGTTACCTTTAATTGGACAACCTGGTCCAGGTTAATCATGCCGGCCAGTACCTTCTCTCCTTTGGCTTTGGTGTCCGGTTTGGATTCCCCGGTAAGCGCCGCCGTGTTGAAAGAAGAGCGCTCGGTGAGCAATTCGCCATCCAAGGCAACTTTCTCGCCAGGTTTTATCTCTATGATGTCGCCGATTTTAACCTGCTGCGGGTTAATGGGATTAACTTGGCCCTGTTGCACTAAGCCTACTATTTCCGGCCGGTTATCTATCAAGGCCTTGATGGATTTACGGGACCTGGCCACGGCTGCTTCCTGGAAATGTTCCCCGATGACATAGAACAGCATCACCGCTACGCCCTCGGCATATTCACCGATATAAAACGCCCCCAGCGTAGCGATTCCCATCAAAAAGAACTC
Organism: Rufibacter hautae; assembly: GCF_008271695.1. Lineage (GTDB taxonomy): Bacteria > Bacteroidota > Bacteroidia > Cytophagales > Hymenobacteraceae > Nibribacter > Nibribacter hautae. The sequence continues at coordinate 45,080 of NZ_VKKY01000004.1, read as the reverse complement.
GTTGAAAACTTCGCCTCTCCTGATGTTTCTGGCAGCATGTACAAGAACTTTGCCCCCTACCAATAAATAGGCAATTCCATAGACACCTATTCGGATATAACTGACAAACCAGTCCACTTTGAAATAATCAAGAGCGATTCCGGTTAAAAGCAACACCAAACTTATGATTGTAGGGGCATAAGAAGCACCCTCGTGCTCTTCGTGAGCACTGGCTTTATTGGAAGGCACCTCACCTTGCTCATCGGTTTTAGTAGGCCCTGGTTGTTCAGCCGTCCGGGGAGAGGTAATCTCCATTGGTTTCAATGGAGCACTTGGGGTATTATCTTCATTTGCTTTCATAATTCTACATTTAAAAGTTAGAATTTGCCTGCCGTATGATAGCCTGCAAATCATTGGGAATAGGCATAGGTTTTAAAGCAGGCACATTGGCTCCGCCGGTGTTCCCGATAGGTATTTTCCCCGCCCAGGATTTTATACCACCCACCAGGAGCCGGGGAATCTGCCCCATTATCTCCTTCACATTCCGCGTTTTCATTCCAAATTGGAGCATTTTAAAATGCACGGTAGTATGCTCAATGGGATAAGGCTGCCCCAGAATATGGGCCCGTTCCAGATGTACCCAAGCCTTTTGAAGGTCTTCCTTTAGCAGACATCCTTGGTAAGCGTTTAACTCTTGCCGGTAAAACGGCCGCAATGTTTTCGGAATCTTCCAGTTGAATTTCATTGTAACCTCCTGATTTATAACAAAGGTAAAATCGAATATACTGCAACTGCATTGCACTTTAGCAGCTGCATTTATTACAGTTGCCTTTCACAATTAAACTGACTTCTTCGGTTCTGAATCCTTCCGGCAAGGCGATGTCTGGAATACGGGATTTTGGCAGACAGAACGTTTCGCGGCATCGGGTACAGAAAAAATGCACATGCAGGTCGTGGTGTTCCTGTTGGTTGCAACTGTCTGGGCAGAGTGCATACTTGACCGCTGCGCTACCATCGTCAATGCTATGCACTAAGCCCTTTTCCTCAAAGGTTTTAAGGGAGCGGTACAGCGTTATGCGGTCAGCGCGGTGGAAATAGGCTTCTAGGTCGCTCAGGCTCACGGCAGCCGACTGATTCAATAGGTAGTCCAAAACCAGGAGCCGCATCGCGGTGGGCCGCACTCCTTTTTGTTGCAAGGTTTTATCTAAGTCCTGTAGCATTAAGCAAGATATTAATGGCCTTCACCTTCTTCCTCGGAGTTCCGCATCTTGGCCAGAAGGGAATAGGCTCCCTTCGTCACAAAGTTTGCCTGACTGGTATCTATACCAGCAGGGAGGGCTACCTGAACGAAACTCTCGGCTTCCGCCCCCTTCTCAATTTGAACCATCCGGAACTTCTTTATCACCGCTTCGCCTTCTTTTTCCTGGCCGGTGTAAAGGAAAATAAAGTTCTGCCCGTTATCCTGCACCACGGCTTCTTCAGGAAGAGCCAAAACCTGGTTCCCGTCCATGGCTACCTGGGCTTGCACATACATTCCCGGTACCAGGTCTTTGTCTTCCTCTTCCATGTGGGCATGCACCCGCACGGTGCGCTCTTCACTGATTTCCTTGCCTATCAAGTAGATGGTAGCCTCATGCTGGGCAACCGTCTCGTTAGGAAGTGAATAACGAATCTTCTGCCCTTTTTTAAGGGAAGCTACATTCTTTTCAAATACCGTCAATTCCACATGCAGATGGTCGGTGTCCGCTATCCGAAACAGCACATCCGTAGGATTAACGAACTGGCCTACATTGGCATTGATGTAAGTGACAAACCCGTCTATGGGAGAATAAAGAGGCAGGATGCGCCTGATTTTACCCTCCCGCAGGGAAGACGGGGCAATGCCTATAATCCTGAGCCGCTCGCCCAACGCCTCAACCTGAGACCTGGCAGCTCTGTACTCAGCCGTGGCCTTTTGGTAGGCTTTGGCAGAGGTTACCTGTTCCTGGGACAATTCCTTTTGCCTTTGGTAGTCCTGCTCAAGAAAGGTAAGACTGCTTTTTGCCTCCAGGTATTCCTGTTGCAGCGTCACAAACTCCGGGTTTTCTATACTCGCGATTTGCTGCCCTTTCCGGACACGCATCCCCTCCAGCAGTTCTGTGCTTTTCACATATCCTCCCAAAGGGGCACTCACAGAGGCCATGTTCTGCGGCGGCAAGTCCAGTTTGCCCGTCAAAGTCAGAATATTACTCAGGTTGCGCATTTGGGGCTTTCCTAATGCAATACCCGCGACACGGTATTGTTCCTGGGTCAGCTCTGCCGCCTGCGGGTCTTCTTCGTGCTGTTCTTCCGCCTGTGCCTCCCAAGTTCCCTGTGCCGGTTCGGATTCGTTCCCGCAAGAGGAGAAAAGCAAGAGACCTAAGAGGGAAAGCAAGTATATATGGTTTATCCTTTTCATGGAATTTTGATTAAGCCTAACAAGGCTACTGTTTGTTATCTGTGATAAATTGTAGTTCAATGACTGCCTGGTCATAATTGTAAAGCGTCTCCAGGTAATTTGACCGGATACCCAAGGCTCGGTTCAGGTTTAGGAGGTAGTCCTGGTAGTTAATCTCACCGGCCCGGTAAGCCTTGGTGGCTTGGGCAATGATGAGTTGCGCCTGGGGCAGGGCTGTACGTTCGTAGTACCTGACGCTGGCCTGAAATTTCAGAACCTGCTGATGGGCTTCCTCCCCTTGGGCCTCCAATTCATTCCGGAGGTGTTGCAGGTTCTGTTGCGCAATCCGGGTCTGTACTTTTGCCGCCTCAATACGTTTTCTCTGCGGCTTTGCCCAGATTGGGATTCCTACTCCTACCATCACTTCATGGGGCGCTTCCATGTCCAGGCCTCCGCCAATTTCGCTACTGCCCCCTCCTAAAGTTCGGTTGGTATAACCCAGCCTCAGGTCAGGCAGCAGTTTTGCCCGTTCCAGACCTGTCTCTGCCTCCCGTACCGCTATCTGTTGCCGAGCTAGCTGTAACTCTGGATTCTGTTCCACTAGCTGGATGGTAGCAACTGGTAAAGGCAGCCTGTTGAGCGTTGTGTCAGCCGTGGCCACTAAGCTGTCGGTTACAAGTAAAGCCTGTAGCCGAGCCTGAAATACTGCTTGGTCGGCTTTTGCCTGAAACACATTATTCTCTATCTCCGCCAGTTGGGTTTCTGCTGTCACTTTTTCCAGCAGGTTGGTTTCCCCGGTTCTGAGCCGTACCTGGGCGGCGCGGAGAAACTGGGAATACAAACTATCCTGATAGGCGAGCAATTGCAATTGGGAAAGTGTGTACACCAACCCGTAGTAATTCAACCTTACATCGCGGACAATTTCCCGCTGGCGTTGGGTCAGGTTTATCTTGCTTACCTCTACCAGTTCTTCCGCCAATTTTGCCTGCCTGGTAAAAACAGTCGGGAAAGGCAGGGACTGGGTAACGGATATCTCATTGTCATACTGACCGGATTCCAGCTTCCCGGTAGAAAATTGAAACTGGGTTTTCTCAACATCATAAGCGGAACCTTGGAGGCTCTGGCTCCGCTTAATACCAAGCCTCACCGCCTCAACGGATGGGTTCTTTTCAAGTGCCCTGCTCACCGCTTCTTCCAGGGAATATACTTTAGCTGGCTGCTGCTGGGCTTGTGCGGGAGCTGAACTCACTGCCAAGGCAGCTATGATAAGGATAAATATTGTCAAGGCAGCCGGTATTCCACCCCCCTCCCGCTGATTAGTCCTCTTTTTCATAAAGTAGTTTTCAATCAGAATATAAAGGATGGGCAATACCACTAAAGTGAGCAGAGTGGATGTCACCAGTCCGCCAATCACAACAGTGGCCAATGGCTTCTGAACCTCAGCCCCTGCTGAGTTAGAGAGGGCCATGGGCAGAAACCCTAGGGAGGCCACGGCAGCCGTCATCAAAACCGGACGTAATCGCACAGCAGTGCCGTTCAGCACTACCTGTTTTAAGTCCTGAATTCCTTCTTCCTTCCGTTGTCGGTTAAACTCAGCAATCAATACAATGCCATTTAATACGGCTACCCCAAACAGGGCGATAAACCCGACCCCGGCTGAAATGCTGAAGGGCATTCCCCGTAGCCACAGCGCCAATATTCCGCCAATGGCAGACAGCGGAATGGCCGTGAAGATGAGCAAAGAATGCCTGACTGAGCCGAAAGTGAAATAGAGCAACAGGAAAATAAGCGCCAGGGCAGCCGGAACGGCCACCGAAAGTCGTTTGTTGGCTTCCTGCAGGTTCTCAAACTGGCCGCCGTAGGTCATAAAGTACCCAGTAGGGAGCTGAACCTGTTGGTCAATTTTCTGCTGTACTTCCTCCACTACGCTGGCAATATCACGTCCCCGCACGTTAAAGCCCACGATTATGCGCCTTTGGGCATCCTCGCGCTGAATCTGGTTTGGACCCTGCCGGTACTCAATATCTGCCAGCTGCTCCAGCGGCACCTGCACGCCATTCGGTGCCGTGACATACAGCTGCCTTACATCGGCAATATCCTGCCGCTGTTCCTGCAATAGCCTTACCACCAATTCAAAACGGCGGTCTCCCTCATACACCATTCCGGCGCTTTGCCCCGCGAACGCGGCATTGATGGCCTGGTTCACCGTTTCAACATCCAGCCCGAACTTGGCAATCTGACTGCGGTTAATATCCACCACAATCTGCGGCAGACCGGAGACTTGCTCAAGGTACAAGTCCTCGGCCCCTTCCACGGTAGCCACCACCATGCCTATCTCCTTTGAAAGCCGGGTCAGCTCCTCCAGGTCTTCTCCGAAAATTTTAATGCCCACATCCTGGCGCACTCCGGAAATAAGTTCATTGGACCGAAGCTGGATTGGTTGCGAAACCCCAAATGTTACCCCTGGGATAGTTTCCAGGGCTTCCGTCATTTTTTCGGCCAACTCCTCCCGCGTGTCGGCACTAGTCCATTCGTCTTTGTCCTTTAAAAGAATGGTGACATCGGCAGATTCCATGGGCATCGGGTCGGTGGGAATCTCGGCTGCCCCGATTTTGCTGATGACCTCCTCCACCTCCGGAAACCGCTCCTGGAGTATCTTGGAAGCGAGTGACACTTTCTCTATGGTTTCAGACAAGGAACTTCCTGTCAGCAGCCTGGTCTCAAGGGCAAAGTCACCTTCTTCCAGGGTAGGTATAAACTCACTACCCATGCGGGAGAAAATAACCATGCTAAGACTGAAAAGTACCACGGCAGCGATGATGACCACGGCTTTCAACTTCAAAGCGCCCTTTATGAGCGGGCTGTACATTCGCTGAAAGAAGTCCATCATCCGGTCAGAGATATTCCGTTTGTGGGTGGTGTTCTTGCTCAGAATCAGAGCCGACATCATGGGCACATAGGTGAGCGAAAGCAGGAAAGCACCTAGGATGGCAAAGGAAACTGTCAGGGCCATAGGGCGGAACATCTTGCCTTCTATACCCACCAGCACCAAAATAGGCAAATACACAATCAGGATGATGATTTCGCCGAATGCGGCGGATGTCCTGATTTTACGGGCTGAATCGTACACTTCTTCGTTCATCTGGGCCTGGGTCAATCGGCCACTGCCCTTCAGAACTAAGTGGTGCATGGTCGCTTCCACTATAATCACCGCTCCGTCCACGATAAGGCCGAAGTCGATGGCTCCCAAACTCATCAGGTTGCCGGACACGCCAAAGAGGTTCATCATGATAATTGCAAAGAGCATGGCCAGCGGAATAACAGAGGCCACCACCAGCCCTGCCCGGAGGTTACCCAGGAAAAGCACCAAAACAAAAATGACAATCAGAGCGCCTTCTATCAGGTTGGTTGTGACGGTGTCCATGGCTCGGCCAATCAAATCACTTCGGTCCAGGAAAGCCTCTATCTCCACGCCCTCTGGCAGCGATTGCCGTATCTGGTCCATGCGCACTTTTACCCGCTCCACTACCTGGTTGGTGTTCTCTCCTTTAAGCAGCATCACAATGCCGCCTACCGCTTCCCCTTTTATGTTAGTGAGCGCGCCGTAGCGGTTGGCACTCCCAAACTGAACCTCAGCAATATCACCGATGAGCACCGGTGTACCGTTGGAGGTGCTGCTGACCACTATTTTCTTTATCTCATCCAGGCTCTCAATCAAGCCCTCGCTGCGGACAAAGTAGGCATTCGGCTTTTTGTCAATGTAAGCCCCCCCAGTGTTTCCGTTGTTTCGCTCCAGGGCCTCTATCACATCGGTAATGCTCAGGCTGTGGGCTTTCAACCTATCTGGGTCAAGGGCTACTTCATACTGCTTCAAAAACCCACCGAAGCTGTTTACCTCCGCCACGCCGGGCGTACCGAGCAGTTGCCGCCGCACAATCCAATCCTGGATAGTGCGCAGTTCCATGGCGGAAAACTTTTTCTCGTAGCCAGGTTTGGGATGCACCACGTACTGGTAAATTTCCCCTAGGCCGGTGGAGATGGGGGACATCTCCGGGCTCCCTACCCCCGGCGGGATTTTGCCGCTGGCCTCAGAAAGCCTTTCATTCACCTGCTGGCGAGCCCAGTAGATATCAACATTGTCTTTGAAAACGATGGTCACCACCGAAAGGCCAAAACGGGAAATGGAGCGAACCTCATCTACCTCAGAAATTGTGGCCATGGTTTGTTCCACCGGGTAACTGATAAGCCGCTCTACCTCCTGGGCCGCCAGTGAGGGGCTAGTGGTAATGACCTGTACCTGGTTATTGGTGATGTCGGGCACGGCATCAATAGGAAGCTGCGTAAGGGAATAGGCACCCCAGATAACAAGCCCTAAGGTGAAAATACCGATGATGATTTTATTGTAAATAGAGAAGCGTATTATGCGGTCAAGCATACTTTATGGCTTTAAATCAAAAGTTTAGAATTCTCCTGCCAGCTGAAAACGATACCCATAAACAGCCATTAAGCTGAATTTCGGCATAGATAAAGCCGTAAAGCTTCCTAAGCGGAACTTCACAGAGCAGGCAAAAACAAATTTGATTTAAAGCCTTGGCGGTTGCCAAATAGAAAAAGAAAGGGTGGGGACACCGACTACCCGATGAACCGGTACCGGGATGGTTACCTTAACGGCTAAGGGGCTTGTTTTCTGTGTAACAGTCTGCATCGCGAAACCGGCGCAGCAACTGCAGATACACAGGGGGGAACATAAATCCGCCGCCGGGGAATGGTCTTCCGAACCAGTGTTTGAGTTGATGCTGGTTTGTGCAAGCGTATCTACCCTTGGTGCTGCATCAGCACAAGGAATACATGATATCACTATCATGAAAACGCTCAGAAGAATAGCAAACCATTTCATCCGCTGCAAAACTAATAAAAATTTAATGCAATTGGATTGCAAATTTTTAATGATAAACGGATTAAATCCTATTTTGATATGAACGAAAAGGCCTGACTAAGTATTTTTCATAACCCAACCTATGAAAAAAGCCGTTTAGCAATTGCTAAAATATTATAAATATAGTAAAAAAAGCTCTTCCCAAAAATTCTACAAAGCACTATTGATAGTAGTATTAGCAAATAATTTACCGTCTTTATTAGCAAAAACTTATTTTTGTCCGTAATTGCTAATTATTTTAGCTAATTAAAGTATACCGCATGGACAAGAAACTAAAAGGTGCTGTAAAAATGGATACTGTTAATTTCATTCTATTGGGATATGATGCGGAAACTAAGTTCCCGCTATTTGGCTCCTATGTAAAAGCTGGGTTCCCGTCACCTGCCGAAGACTATGCCGAGGAGAGAATCAGCCTTTTGAAATTTCTTTCCGGCAATCCTACCGCTACCTTTTATGTACTACTGGATGGGGATTCCATGATTGACTTCCATTTATTTGAAGGTGACTTGTTGGTGGTAGACCGTTCACTGGAAGTACGTTCGGGTGATATTATTCTGGCTAACCTAGACAATGAGTTTACGGTAAAAATGCTTGAAATCTCCGAATTTGGGGTTCGCCTGGTACCGGGTAACAAGAAATACGCACCCATTACCATAAATGACAACTTAGAATTATTAGTTTGGGGAGTAGTACGGGGTTTAGCCAGGAGGTTCCGGAAATGACAAACTTGTTTCTGCACGCCGACATCAATAACTGCTTTGCCTCCATCTTCCGAATTTTCAACCCGGAGCTGAACGGGGTACCCATTGTCGTCCTGAGTAATAATGACGGCTCTATAATTGCCCGTTCCCAGGAAGCCAAGGATTTAGGTATTAAGATGGGACAGCCTTACTTTGAGGCACGCCCAATCATAGAAAAAAACCAAGTAAGGGTATTCTCCAGCAACTACCCCCTGTTCCATGATTTAAGCACCCGGTTCCATGATACGCTCGGCATGTTCTCCCCTCATCAGGAAATCTATTCCATTGACGAGGGTTTTTTGGATATCGGTGGTTTTTACAACGTAGACCTGAAACAGTACGGGCAAAAAGTAAAGGAAACCGTTTATAAATGGCTTGGATTACCTATCTGCGTTGGGATTGCCCCTACGAAGACACTCGCCAAACTTGCCAACAGGATAGCCAAAAAATCAAAAAAAGCGCAAGGCGTTCTGGTGCTGAAAGAACCTGCCCATATTGAGGCAGCCCTAAAAACCATTTCGGTAGGTGACGTATGGGGAATTGGCCGCAAGTACGCGGAAAAATTACAGGCTTTTGGCGTTACTACCGCTTGGGAACTCTCCCAAGTGAATGATGCCTTCGCCAAAAAACATCTGACCGTAGTTGGGCTCCGAATTGTAAAAGAATTGCGCGGGGTGCCATGCGCTGATTTGGAGATAGAGCCACCGGCAAAAAAAGGTATCTGTACTTCCCGTTCCTTTGGCCAACCCGTTACCAGCTTGGAAGAGCTGAGGGAGGCGGTTACCGCCTATACCACTCGCTGTGCAAGCAAACTTAGAAAACAGAAAAGCAACTGCCTACAAATAACGGTCTTCATTCACACGAACCGCCATAAAGAGAACGAGGAACAGCTTTACAATTGCAAAACCATTCAACTGCCTGTTCCGACGAATTCCACGTTAGAGCTGGTTCACTATGCTATGATAGGTGTAGCTGCCATTTACCGCCCAGGGTATAAGTTCAAGAAAGCGGGGGTAATCATAGATGACATCCGACCGGCTCAGGCTGTTCAGGGAAATATTTTTGATAGGATAGACCGGGGCAAGCACTTAGAATTAATGAATACAATTGATTTACTTTCCAAGAAAATGGGCTCAGGAATTGTAAAAGTGGCATCCGAGGGAATAAACCACAACTGGAAAATGAAACAAGACTATGGTACGCCCTGCTATACCACGCGCATGGAAGATATTTTAATAGTGCGATAAGGGCTATTGGGGAAATTGCCTTACCACTTCTATTTCAATTCGTATCATCACATCCCTTATCAAAGGAATATTTTACAGTATCAATTAAATATTTAGGGAATATTTTTCTTTGTATTTACAAAATATCCTTTATCTTTGTTTTAAAGATTGAAGACTATGAAGAAACTTTTACCCCAGGAAGAAGCAACCGGATATCTGCTCCCCTATTTTGAAAAATTTGTTTCCATTGTTGAAAAAGCGATGGCTGATGTGAAACGGTTGGAGGCAACTCACTCAGAGATTCGGGAAAAATATACAAGGTGGTCACCATTAGCTAAATCAGTGATGGTCAACAACTTTATGTGCATTTATGCTGAGGAAGCTTTTTCGGGTGACCCGGAAGTAATCATCAATCCTTTGCGCAATGACCCTTTCGGCATCTTACTAAGGGGTAAACTCTTCATCCGGTTCAACAAGCTTAACGCGGATTTGTCACCCAGTACCAATAATGCGACAAAGCGGACGGAAGACTTGAATTACCAGAATAGTTTTGAGGGATTTGAGAATATTCCCTGCATATATGCGGGGTACACCTCGAACCGAGAAGCCATTGACAGTATTGGCACTATCAATTTGGTTTATCGGCCCTTCAATACTGTTATTTGGAAAATAGATTTACGGACCCGGTTAGGACAGGAGCAACCGGAAATACCATTCTACACCGAGACCGGCGCAACAGTAGTCCCTATTGCAGAAAGAAGGGTGACCGTAAAGAATAAACCACAGACAGATAAGACAATAGAAGGATAGTTTAAATGATGGAAACGAATATGCTTTTCCTTGGTAAGGTGAACCCCAACATGGTCATTTTAGCTCGTGAATCGCGTGGGGTCACCCAAAAGGAGCTGGCTGAGAAAATGTGCATCAAACAGGGCACCCTGTCTAAGATTGAAAACGGCCTTCAAAATGTATCAGAAGAACTGCTGAATATATTAAGTGCTGAATTGACTTATCCGGCGAGTTTCTTCTTCCAGCAGAACCAGCTGTATAACCCGAACTTGGTGCATTATCGGAAAAGAACAGTGTTTACCAAGAAGGACTTGGCCAAGGCTGATGCCACTATGAATATCAGCAAAATCAACCTAGAGAAATTACTGAACTCAGTTGATATACCTGATTTGCAATTGCCAAAGTGGGAAATAGATGAGCATGGCTCTCCGGAAAAGTGCGCCGCTTACTTACGGGAATACTGGCGTTTGCCGAAAGGAAGAATAGAGAATATAACGAAGCTGGTGGAAGATAAAGGAATTCTGGTGGTACCAATTGATTTTGATTCGCCAAAAATGGATGGTCTGAACATCTTTACCGACACCAACCATCCCATTATATTCTACAACCGCAATATTCCTACTGACCGGCAGCGCTTGACCATTGCCCATGAATTAGGCCATATTCTACTGCACCTAGGGCAACCCATTGCAGAAAACCGGGACGTGGAAGCGGAAGCATATGCTTTTGCGGCTGAATTCCTGATGCCTGCAACGGAAATTAAATCCCACTTGGGAAAGGTTGATATTGCCAGGCTGGCAGATTTGAAAAGGTACTGGAAAGTATCCATGGCAGCCCTCATTATCCGGGCCAAAACACTGCGCCTGATTTCCGACAATCAGTACCGGTATCTTTGGCAGCAAATGAGTGCCCTGGGTTACCGGACTAAGGAACCCAAAGAATTGGATGCTGCTCCGGAGCCACCTACTCTATTGAAAGAATTGGTAGATGCCCATATAAATGACTTAGGTTATTCAGAAGAAGAATTGGCGCAGCTGCTGTCTTTACAATTGGAAGATTTTAAAACGCGATACCAGGAAAACGAAGTTGTAAGACCTAAGCTTAAGATAATCCGGTAATGGTTAATCATCTCTCAAAGCCCCTGTGTTTGGCCAGTGAATAAACATCTTAGAATTATTAGTGACTAGAAGTAACTTTTTGGAATGGTAGAGGAAAAAGACGAAGGTAACGTTTACGCCTATAATGTTGAAGAAAAGGTTATCCATATTTCCGAAGCAGGCAGCGGAAAGAAAGGATACTTTTGCTTGGGCTGCAGACGAGAAATGCAAGCCGTTAAATTTAAGATTGAGAATTATCAATCCTATTTTCGTCATGACCCCAAAGGAGTAGAGCCAAACAGAAAATGTACATACTCAGATGAAACCCATAGGCATAAACTAGCCAAAGATATTCTCCAGCAAATTAAGAAGATTAAAGTCCCGCCGGTTTACAAATACCCCCCAAAGGGACATGACGGGCTAGCCAACCTATTACTAGAGGACAGATTCATTGAAGCACACACGGTAGAAAATGAAACCTGCTTCTATGAAAATGAAAATGGGGAGATTAAGTGGGGAAAGAAAAAAGACGTAGATGAACGTTTCCTACTCATCCAACCGGACGTTACCTTTTTCAATAAAGACTACCAGCCTATTCTTTTCATTGAACTAGTGGCCACCCACAGCTTAACGTTGGAGAAACGGGTGAAAATTAGGCGTCTAGGGATTGACACTGTGCTAGTCCGCATCCCTAAAGACTCTCCACAGGAAATAGAGGGCACCTTTTACAAATCAGAAAAAACAAAGTGGGTATATAACCATGAGCAAGAACGCGCTGAATACATACCAGTTTCCAACCCAGATGCAGTGGGAGTACCACCAGTTGATGAACTCCAAAGAAAGCTTTTTGAAGAATCTTTCGAGTGCCGAGCAGCGCAAATTAGAAGCTTTGTACGTGGAATTAACAAATGCCTGGCAGCGAAACCATACCGAGATATTGAATCAAGTCTTAGAGACGAAATATCAAGAGTTGAGGGAAACACAGCAGATAATCAAGAACGACTGCGCGGACTTCAGGAAAAGCACCGAGCAGAACTTGTCGGCAGATATTCAGAAGAAACAGCAAAAGTTGAATATGGACAGGAGCAGCTTAGCCGAGAGGAAGAAGAATTTCGAGCAAGCGCAGCAACAGCGGAATCTGATTTTAAGCGAAAAGCAGCAGACCTTGACGCAGAAAATGCAGACCTTGACAGAAAATCAGGACTTCTTGAACTTAGAATCTCAGAGGAAATTACAAGCCTTGGACGAAGTAGAGGAGAAACTAACCGAGAAGAAGCAGCTATTGACCGAGACCTTAGAGCTGAAGAACGAAGAATTGAGCAAATTCATAGAGATACAAACGACTTACCAAGCCGATTTGCAGGACTTGAAGCAGCAGCTAAACGCCAGTTTGCAGACGCTTCAGACCGAGAAAGAGCAGAAATTAGTGGAATACAAGAATCTGGAAAGCAACTACCAGCAAGATTTAAACAAGATAGAACAAAACTTGAAAGCGGATTTGTCGGATTACGAGGAGAAATTACTGCAAAAATTGAAACAAGAGATACTACAGGAGATTCAGAACTGTCCCGAAGAGTTAAAAGAATACTTCTTGCGAGAGGAACACTCGCAAATTTCCATGAAGGAATCCTTGCTTTCAAAAGAAACAAAAGAGCGCTGGAATGCCTTAACTCGGGGGCTTTTAAGAATTGGATTAGACAAGAAGGGAATTGATACTACAAAATTTATAGAATATATGGAGCGAAATTCGTCTGTAGTTTCTAAAGAAGCTATCAATTAAAGAAATCGTTTTGGTTATTTAAACCATCACCTTACTTGTCCCATTTAAAAAACAATCCTCATAAGTTTGCCTTTAATTATTACATTTATAGTAATGAAACACCAAATATTAGGGCAAATACCATTAGACCAAGGAAAGAAGTCCTTTAGAATAATGCTTATTCCTGAAAACGAATCTGAACGCTTGGCTATTGATAATGTACATAACCATGAAGCAAGTGAACAAGAGTTTTCCTTAGTAAATGATTATTTGACATTTTGCTTAGGTAACAACTACTCAGTATATGATTCTAGCAAAATGAGCAAAGGGGTTTATTCTCTGAAAGCGCAATCTAATTCTCACTCCGGATTTGGCAGATAACTTCCGTTCTAGGGTAAGCAATAAAATGAACCATTCTGATAAAATTACGGAACTCGATAAATTTTTCTGAAAAATTTAGCTCGCCTGGCTAACTGTAGCGACCTTATTTCAGTTTACAAACTCTTGTTACTGAATAAAGAAAATAAAGAATAACAGAAGTAATCCTGCAAAATGGTTGTGACAGTTACATTGAAAGTAATTTAAGTTTACAACCAGCTTAATCTGCCTTTAAGTTAATGATTAAAATAAATCACCCAGACGAGGATTGTAATAATAGCCAAGCTGAATTCTTAGCTAATTGCCCTGCCGACCAGCGCCGTTTCCATGAGTTACTTTTAACGGTTGGAAACATTACTTACCGGTACCATCAGCGTGCCATAGACTTCTCCCCTAGCCTTCAGGATTATCATGAATGGCTGGAAGGTTTACCAGAAAATATTCGGAAAGGAATGCAGGAGAAAGGCTTTGAAAGCTGCAAAAGTGTTCTCTCTTTTACACGGTATGTGAATGAGAAAAACGATGTGGGGTTAGAAGAATATATTCGGCAAAAGATGGATGCGGAAGATTTAGCAGAATATCAAAGTTTTTTAACAATTGGAAAAGAATAATAGCTAATACCATGCAGGAACTCAAGGGTATCCCGAACTTAAGCCTACTAGAAGCATTTCAACAGGTAATATCTGGCCTTGCTTAGCCATCGAAGCATGATTTGCTCAATGTTAATTATTGCTGATTTTCAGCAGTTTTTATATATTATAAAAACATTATAGATAACAAAAGTTGGCTAATATGCCAAAACAATTATATTACACTTTTCCTTAATAAATTTAACGCATTTAAATACCTTAATCGGCATATTCCGATTAAGGTATTACTTCGTAAAAGGTAAGAAGATTCCTATGATGGTCTAAAACTGGAAACTCTTTGTCCCCCCATAGTTGGTATATCACCACTGTTTCAGTATCGTAGGTAACTCCCTGGCTCTGGTATTCCTTAAACAAATCGTCTATACCTTGTACCTCTATTCTGCAACTGGCAGTACCCGCCAGAAAGCTTTCGGCACCGCTGCAAATAGGTAAAATTGATAACGACGCACCTTTTGAGCGCCAACTTTCGTCCCCTGACTTCCATAGGTGTAGTTCCACCTCGTCGCGGATTAAGATAGCGAACTCGTCTTCATGGTGGCGTGCCTCAAAGCCAAGCTTCTCCGAATAAAATTTAATTGATTCCCCAATATTCCTGACGGGAAGCGCAGGAATGGATTTTTTCATTTTCATGCTTCCAAAGGGCTAGGCACAACACGGTTTGTCCTGTTGAATAGGGGGGCATTTGACGGTGCCGTAGCTACAGAATACACAACAGTCACCCTGCAAGGGCTTCAAAACGGTGTGGCAGTTCTCGCACTCGTAGAAATACTGGCACGCATTGGTGGGCATTTCCTCTTCTTTGGCGTGTCCGCACTCTGGGCATGTGATGGTGGAAGCGGTAAGAATATCCATTACTTCTTAATCTTCACTTCTGTGACTTTGTACCCTGTGGCTTTTATGGCTTTCTGGACCTCTTCAACCGAGGTTTTGGTTTTGTCAAACTCCACTACGGCATTGGATTTGGCGTAGGAAACCGTCAAGCCCTCAATTCCCTGCAATTTGTTTACCTCTCCGGTAACGTGCCCTTCACATGCGGCGCAAGTCATTCCTGTGATGGTGAACTCTGCCACCGTTTTGGCCATTGGCTTCCCTTGCGCCTTCGCGGGGCTGTTCTGCTCCGCGGATTCTGGGGAGAACACGTTGGCATAGTTGGGGACAGTGAGCATTAAGAGCGCGAACGCTGTCACTAGTGTAAGGAAGGTTTTGCCTTGCATAAATTTGGGTTTTTCTTGTTCACAATTACAATCATTCTGGGGCTGTGGCTTGAATTTCTGGTACCAAGCAAATGCCAGTACTGCCAATGTAACGCCGATAAGCCAAGGCCGAAACGGGCCAATCCAAGCAAAGGACGAGGCCAGGCCGCCTGTTCCGGCCACAAGCGCAAGGATAGGGGTGATACAACACAGGGAAGACGCAACTGCCGCTATTAGGCCTGTTCCGGCAAGTTTATTCTCCGTCTTCATACCGCTTCCAATATTTCGCTCTCTGCAATAATATGGAAAAACGGCTTCAAAACGTCCGCATATTCCGATGAAAGGGAATAATAGATGGTCTGCCCTTCCTTGGAGGAATGGATAAGGTTTCTGTCTTTCATCTTGCGAAGATGCTGTGACACAGCCGAAACAGTAATACCCAGAATGTCGCTCAAATCACACACGCAAAGCCCTTTTTCCTCTGAAAGGAGAAAAAGGATTTTCAGCCTGACAGGGTTGCCTGCCATCTCCAAACCGTCGGCTACATGGGAAAAGGAACCATTAAGGGTGTCAATAGTTGCCTTACAACGTTCTATTTGGGAAGTATCCGCGAAAGGTCTTACACAAGAAGTGTTTTCCATGATGCAAAGTTACACTTATTTAAGTATTTTAGCAAATGCTTAAATACTACCTTACTTCAAATCATTTTTAAACAAGAAATTAAAATTTGCAACTTTAACCTGTTTTTCTAGAATGTCTTAAACATGTCTATGTGTATGTAGCATTTATCTTCACAACTGAGGGGCGCATTTTCTACAACACCCAAGTAATGAAAGGGCTTTCTCCTCCCATCTAGGTAATAAACAAACTCCTCCTTGTATAATATATAGATTCTTCTCCACTCCTATTAATTGACACAACTTCTGTTTCCAAAAAAGGAAAAAAAAGATGAGTAGCATCTTTAAAAAATGAATTGCAAGTTTAGGATAACTTGCTACCATTTCTTTATCCGCACACAGGCATTAGACGTATAAGTTCTCTATAACTTTTGTCTAACTTTTTAAAGCCCGATAAAATGAGGAAGTATTATCACCTTCTGGTGCTTATCCTCTTATTTTCCTGTAGTGAGGATAAAGACATAAACCCAGACGGCGGCACCTATAAAGTAGTGATTGAGCAGGCTGGGGATTTTACTAATTATAATAAATCATTGATAGCCGTTACTCCTGATGTGGACGGCCAGACGTTGAAATTCTACAGCGTTGAGAATAATCAAACAACAGATAACTATTTAGATAATAGTGATTTATCAAGCCCCACAATCACATTGGTTTCTCAGAATCCCTCTAGAGAAATAGAATTCAATTTTATCATTAGCCCTATCCCAGTGACTCCCGCTACTGCTGGGCCGATGACAGTAAAATTTACTTTATATAAAGACGGGAAATTAATCGGTGAAAAATCATTTTCCTACCTTGATGATTTTGATGTGAAGCAGGAAAACCTAAAATTCAGATAACCTGCCCAGCCACTTATCGCTCCACCCCTCCCCTATCTTGGTGTAGCACTTTGGTGGCAGTGCCGTGGCTCTGGAACCTCTCCGGCTTTTCTAAGATACTGACTGCTTTTTTAATATCATTTACAGCGCCTCCTTCTGTTAAGCCTGGAATTGTAGCCGAAGCGCCAAGCGCGTTATTGACGTGCGCTTTGTTCACCCCTCCGACATAAGGGACTTTGGTAACGAATTTCACCACGTCTTCCAACCTTTTCCCTTCCGTCTCTTTTCCATTGGCTTTCAACTCTAAGCATATGATGGCCGAAGCCTTAATAAAAAGCTCCTTTGCTTCCGTGTGGTTCTTCGGCTGGCCACTCTGGAGTTGTTGCGCTGGCGAAGGTAACTTTAAAGCAGGAATCTCCTTTCCGGCGGAAACATATTTCACTTGGTCAATTGCTTTTGTAAATCGCTCGGCATCCTGATAAAGGTAATGCTCCGGTTTCGCCCCTCCTTCAAGAATAGACTTGCCGATAGTGCGTAAACCCTTCTCATAGTTTTTCAAGCTTTTGGGTTCTTCCACAATGCTTTTCACTTGCTGCTTCACCACGATATCCCACCGGTCAGCTATCCGGTTGCCGGTCACCTCCAGTTCCCGCAACGCTTCGATACGCTTCATAGCAGCCGATGGCTCCGGAGTTTTGGCTATTCCTCCTTTCCTGTCTTTCTCGGCTTCAATACCAGGCAACGGAGTGGTGATTTCTTGTAGGAACTCTTTCAGCGGAGCTAAGTTTTTATGTGCTTCCTGAGGAGCGTGTGGTTTTACAATTGCAAAATTTCTGGCTTCATTATATTTAGCGGGTTCTGCCCGATTAAAGTCAATGTCATACCCGGCTTCTTTTCCTAACTGAGTAAGAGCGGCTTGCAGGGTTCTACCGTTACCCTCCCGGAAGGGGTGAACATGATTGTACTGGTCTAAATAATAGGCGGCGCGCTCTATAAATTTTTCTTGGCCTAATCCTTTCAAATTGTTTTCCTGCTGGAGTTGCTTGCTGATGGCTTCCAGACGCTGTTCTATCTCCTTGAAAGGTGCATATCTCATTTCCTGGGGCACTTGGTTGGCAACTGTATCTTTTACGCCTTGGAACCCTCCCCTATTCGCTCTGGTCTCCCCAGCCCATGGATAAACCTTTTGGAAAAGCTCCTTATGGATTTTTTGCAAATGCTCCTGGTCAAACTTACCGGGAATGCCCCCCTCCTCTTTCAGGATGGCCGCACCGAAACCGGCAAACTTATTCTCCAGACGCGCCAGGGCTTCCCTGTTCCGGATGCCCTTATGGTTAATTAAAACCCCGTCATCATCGCTGAACCCGTCATGCTTTGCCATTGCTGCAATTGTAAAAGTTAACCTTTCTTCTCTCCATCTGCCCTATCTTTAAAAAGGTCGGGTAAGGTTGCCCTTGAATTCTCTTTGGATGATTCCTTTTCATTGAAAGTTTGGTCAACAGACATTTTTGCGTTCCAATACTCTTCATCGGAATCAGGCAAATATGAAACAGAATTGGCCGCTTCCTCGGGAACGGCCAATGTAATGCTTGCTGGTTTAGGTTCAGGTTCAGGGCTTGGCGAATCCAGTCCGTGGTACTTCGTCAACTCATCCAATGCTTGCCGCAGGGTGCATTCGCCGTCAACATACTTCTGCATAAATTCTAAGGCTTCCCCGTCGGGCATCGGGCCATTGCTCATAACAAGTGCAAATCCGTGATTTGCGATGTTTTCACGCTCCGCTCTCTTTGCCAGTTCCTCAATGCTCAACCCTGCAGGGGCAGGCTTGAAAAAGGTGCCTCCGGGTTTCCAATTGCTATTTTCCATACTTTGTTTTTCACTCAATCTTCTATACAATATACGCAAAAATGGCCAAAAAAACCAGTATAAACAGGGGGTAAAAGTGCCGCTACTCCTCTCCGGGAGCCAGCGTGTTAGGATACATTTCTACTGTTTCTTTTACCTCATCGCGCACTTTTTGGTAATTCGCCTGAACTATTATTCTCTGCGCCTCCTGGGAATCGGTTTCACCTTCATCTGCAAAGAGCGCGAACGGTTCCAGTTCATGTATTTCCGTTTGGGCATCGCTGCGGTCTATCCGCCCTTGGAAAAAGGCAGATTCTGTTTCAACAGTCTGACCGATGAATTCTCCCTGCTCTAACCCAACGGCATCTTGAATACGGACCAAACTGCGTTCCTGAAGGCTTACGCTTTGATTCTGGCTCCGGTTCCGGTGGCCAGCACCGCCGGTGCTGCTGCCACTGCTGGTTGATACCATTGACTTATCTTCCCGACCAACGATTTTAGAAATGAGTTCAGCAGTCTCCATGTTGTTTACTTTCCCTATAAACCAATTATTGAGGTTACTAATCATTACCTGCATTTTATCCCGTCCGTATGAATCAACCATCTGACTCAAATCCTGGCTCATGTAAATGGTAGCTATTTTATTACTCCTGGCCGTCGCGGGAATTACCTCCAGTCCAGGCACGTAGATAGTCGCTGCCTCATCCAGAAAAACATAGCTTGGGTGCTTCCGCTGCTGGTTCATCAGTTTGAGCGCCACGGTTATGATACAGCTGATAACCGGTGAAAAGGTATCTTTTAGGGTGGGGTCATTGCCGATACACAATAACTTAGGATTGTTCGGGTCATTCAGGTCTAACGAGAATCCCTCTCCCCTACTTTCATCCGGGGTAAGCACCCAGACAATCTCCGGGCTGTTTATGCGGCTAAGGATAATTTGCAAGGTGGCCACGACCCCGGCAATTTGTTTCTCGGCCTTCTGTTCTACTGCGGTGATGAGGCTTCGGACCATATCTCCGCACTCTATGTCTGTATCCAGCATTGATAAAACGTGCCTAAAATCCTTATACAGGGCCGTTGCAACTACATGGGGGATGGTACAGTATGCTGGGAAGTTCTTGCGGTAAAACCAAATGATGCCCGTCAAATAAGCAATCGCGGACGTACTGAAAAACTCCCCTGAATTCTTAATGGTATTTGTATTCAGGTTATTGATTATCGCCCGGCTGTATTCTTCGGCAAAGGCTACTACGGGCATTTCCTCCGGCCTTAAGGGGTTAAGTCGCTCCGTGCGGGTTAAATCCCGGAAATTGATGACATGAAGTTGTACGCTGGGCTCGGGTTCGCCTTTGGCTTCCGCTTGTTCGGCAGCAAGGGTTAAGGCACGCTGCGCGACTTCTGTTAGCACTGGGAATTTAAAATCGTAAATCAAGCCTGCCCAGTTTTTACTGGCAAATTGCTCAATTACCGGTTCCCCAATACTGAATGACTTCCCAGCTCCTGCACCTCCTAATACCAGATTCCCCCTAAAAGCGTTGGGTACGTTTATATAACCTCCGTCCTGGGTGGGCAAGCTGAAACCATTTTCTGAAGTAAGCTTTTTGCGTTCAGTAGTTAGTCCGAAGTCAGGCCGCTTGCTACGGGCAATAACCAAACCGGCGACGAAGGTGCTGAGAATTCCTACCAGGCTGGCCATGGGGTAGCCGTACAGAATAAAATCTAGGGGAAACTTTGCAATTGTTAAAAGTACATAGCTACTTATCAGGAAAAATCCACCGCAAAGCAGGAAAATAACCTTTCTGTTTTTTCCAGATATCGGTTTAAGTTTGGGCTGCCCTAATTTCCTTTCCGGGGCTTTCTGAATGAAGAGAAATGCAAGCGAAGCAGCCAGCAGGGAAAGTCGGAAGTAAATACCGGCCTTATTGTATATGCTATCTGCTTTCAAGAGAGATTTTCGCTTAATGTCACTTCCGGCACTCCCCAATCCACCACCTGCACCCTCTACGGTACTGATGCTGTCCCTACCAGCCATCCCATTGACTGATTCAGTTTTTTTCTTACTTACCCCTGTCCTCATACGGTCGGCATGCCGCCGCCTCAGCTCAATCTGTCGGGCAATTCTCTTTTGTTGTGGCGTAAGTTCGGGGTTTGCTTTCACCCAGGCACGTGCCTGACGTATTTCTGCTTGATGAAGCAATACATAATAATCCCCAAAAGCTATTGCTAAAATCACTAATCCAATAACCAAGGCTAGGTTTTGATTCTTACCCGGTGTAGGTACCTGCATAATTATCTCTTCTTAAAATAAAATATGGTTCAATTGCCTTGCCTAAGAAGCCCAGCACAAAGCTGCGTCTGCTTCGGAAATATTTCTTTTAAAATGGTCTCACAATTTACCTGGCATCACCTACCCCTTGTCCCGCTTTAGGCTTGAGTGCTTAAATATTTTCACAATTGCAAAAATATAACAGACATAGCGGCCCTAGTCAATTTCCATTTCCCCATTCCGACGGCTTTTCCGCTCTCCTATTTCTTCTGTTTTAATATCCTTACCTGTACCTGAGTTTACCGCACGCTGAAAAGCGTGCAGCAAATTTCTGACCGGTGCCTTACTTGGTGTGGGTTGCTCCCTTCCCGTCTGCAGTAGATAGTACGCATTATCAATCGGCTTTCCCTGTTGCGCCTTCGTTTCAATCCGTTTTAAGGAGCGGTAAAAAGTCTTGTCAAAATTTCTGCTAACGGCGATTTCCTTTACGCGTTCGCCATCAAGCCTCTGGCTTCTGGGCACATTTCTATTAATGTCTTCTACCCGCTCCCCTATACGTATGGACCTGGTGACATCCCGGCTTGCATCGCGTTGCTTGACCTTTATTTTCTCTTTCTCTTTAGCGGTATATCTGAATTGATGCTCAAACTGCTGCCCTGACTTCCGCTGCCAGTCTATCAGGTCGAACCTGCTCTTGCGCCCATTGGGGTTCAAGGTTATTTTTTGGTTCCTGTCCCGCGCACTGACAATTATATGCACATGGGTCTGCAAGCCTGGGCGCTTATCGCCCACCTTTGCCTCTCCAGCCAATACTTCATTATCTGTTCCCCGGTAGCTCCGGTCTTGGTGGATAGTAGCAGCCCATACCAGGTCTTTGGAGGCAAGGCGTTCGTCCCCTTTCAGGTTAAAATTTTGAGCGTATAGCTCCATGACCTGCCGGGTATAGGCTTTCAATAGTTGTTCATCATTTTTGATGTGCGTGAGCTCATCTGCACTGGGACTTATGATAAGGGAATAGAATTTAGAATCTTTCGCAGTAAGTCCTTTCACATTGGAGTCAATATCCTGTTGTAC
Organism: Rufibacter hautae; assembly: GCF_008271695.1. Classification (GTDB taxonomy): domain Bacteria; phylum Bacteroidota; class Bacteroidia; order Cytophagales; family Hymenobacteraceae; genus Nibribacter; species Nibribacter hautae. Next base: position 23,234 of record NZ_VKKY01000004.1, on the reverse strand, counting down.
CCGTTCAGGCTTTAAACCATCGCTGTCCTGATTAAAAAAAATCCCTAAATCCTCTCTTTCCCGCTTTGCTTCATGAACCAAATAGTTGAGCGTTTGAAGACTGCTGCCATTATTGTCATAGGCTGCAAGACCGTGTGATTTTGGGTTTATCAGTTTTATATACATGACATTCTCCTGTTAGGTATCTGCTTTCGGTTGCTCCGATTTCTTCTTTTTACCAGGCGCATTCTCCTTCGCAGAATCAAATATTTGCTTAAGTTGATTAGTGATAGCACCCTCGTTTTGTTCTCTCAAAGCTTTAAGTTTACTTTTCCCGCTTCTCAAATCCTCGTCTTTATACGTGCTCAACACAATCTCCTCCATGCGTAAAACTCGGTCAATAGTCACCCTTGAACGTATCAATTCTTCTAACAGCACCGATAATAATCCTCGTTCTTGCTCTTGCATATAACCAAATATCCGGTCGCCTAAACGTTTAATATCCTGCATTATCAATGCACCTTCCCTTGCCTCAATTTCAACTGGATTCAATCCTCTTGTGCCGAAATAATTTACGGCAGCATCTAGGTAATCAATCGCAGACAAGCCCAGGCGTTTAGCTTCTTTGGCTAATAAGTGATGTGTCACAGCATTAAGGCGGGCACTGGTCGTGCTTGTTTTTTCGAGTTTGCTCATATTATTGAAAATGCCAATATCTCAACTATATATCTACAAAATATTACTGATTACTAAGCACTTATGTTTCATTCTCTACATTTTTAAGCTCTGCTTAAAAGCAAGTGTTTATAAATCAATGCCTTAGCATTGCATTTTAAATGCTCTTCTTGCTAAAAGAAAAAACTACCCCGCATTGGACTTAGGACTTAATGAATAGTTGTTTAGTGAAGTAAACTTGGAAGTGATGGTTCCCAAAGATTAATGTATTGCAGGTCTTACCACTACTCACTAAACATTTTAACTATTTTATAATGTTATAATATTATAAAATATAATCTTAATAAAGTTAGTTGTTAATGATAAGTTATAACAATATAATTTTATATTGTTATAACTTATCCACCAAAGGTTGACTGGTCATTACAATTGTTATAATATTATAGTTTTATATTATTACATTATTATAGTAGTATAGTTTTATAAAGGTATATTTGTATAAGATAATAGAACAATAAGGTTATTGTTGCATGCTCCTATATTTCTATAATACTATAGTTATGGTGTATTATATTTTTATAAGGTTAATGCATGATAACAATATATTATTATAATATTGTAAAGTTATTGTATTATAATAATATAAAAATATAAATCAATAATATTATAAAGTTATTTAAATATAAAATTGAGCCATGATAAAGTTATAAACCTATATTATTATAAATTTGTAAAAAGAAGCTAAGTGATTTAGAAAAAAGTTCGTTATGAAAATTATAAGTTTTGCGACCCAAAAAGGAGGGTCAGGAAAATCCACGTTGACGCTAGTCCTGGCAGCAGCGTTGGCAGTAGACTACAAACTTAAAGTGGCGGTGCTGGACTGTGACTACCAGCAAAGCATCGTGAAAACCCGTGTCCAGATAGATGAGGAAAGTTTGCAATTGCTAAAAGAGTCTAACCCGGATGCTACATATCCCTTCGATATTTTCTCAATTGACTTAAATGGAATTTTTGATTTTGTAGATAACCCGGAAAATGATTACGATTTAGTATTCATTGATGTGCCAGGCCGGGCCGATGGCGATGATGTTTTTAATGCGCTTACTGCCTGTGATGCGGTCATAGTTCCACTAGTTGCTGATTATCTGGATAGAGCAAGTACGGCTGAATTCATGCATATCCTGCAAACGATTAAAACAGAGGCGGATAAGGCAGAAATACCCTTTGAGTATTTCGGTATTTCCACTAAGCGCTCAAACAATAAGGAGGAACAGGAAATGGATGATTATGTGGATGCCCTGGGATTAGCTCGTTTTAAATCCTCTCTTAGCTACCGGGCAGCTTACAAACGCGCATCCACTCTGTATAGCCTGACAACACCCGCTTATTTGCGCTATGTAGGTGGAGATAAAAATGTCTCAGAAGAAATACATGCTGTCTGCAATGAATTAATTGAACGGATGGAATTACCCATAAAATCTGTAACAGAATAGGAAAATGGCTGAACAAGAAAATAACGGCAATAGCCAAAGCGAGAAAAAAGAGATTAAAAAGCAAGGTGCGCCAAAATTCGGGAAAGCACGTATCGTGGTTCCCCAAGCTTCACGTGAAGCAGCCCGTTCAAACATGGCTGGTGAAGCGATGGTAAAAAGCATAAAGACGGAAACGGCTCCAGTTGCTGAACCGGATACACCAGCATCGGAAATTACCCCATTAGTTGATATGGGTTCCAAGGGTGAGAGTAGGGGGGAAGAGCGGGCTGAGAATAATTTAGCCCATGTGCCAGTGGATGCCGGGAAGTCTGCCTCTCCCGCTCCAGAAGGAAAGAAAGCTCGTGCCGCTGCAAGGAAAACGGCCCCAAGTGCTGATAATCAGCCGGAGGAAACCAAGAATGTCAGGCTGTTGAGTTCTCTTTGGTTAGATGCAAAATTCAACCTGGTTCAGTTAAATGGAAGTGGTGGCCCATCAAATCTGACAGATTATGCTGAAGAAGCATTCAGATTGTATGAAAAGCACCTTCTTAAAACAGGTAAGATTAACAGAACTCGGACGGATAAGTAGTTTTGCGATTGTAAACACTTGCAAAATCTTTACTTTTATCCAATTTATACACTAATTTTATAACTTAATTAAGTTAAAGCTAGGTTTCATCAGTCAAAAGCTAGGTTCTATCAGTAAAACCTAGTTTATCACTGCCTAATACTATTCATTTTAGCATGTAGTATTAAAAAGGACTCGCCTACTGATGGAACCTAGCTTTTAATAATATTATTTATATTTATTTTTGATAAGATGCAATTCGCGCGCGCAAAGCTCCTACTTTTTTGGATTTTTTTGTTGTTTTTTCTTTCATTTTTTCCCGTCTGTCCCAAAACCAAACCTCTAAAAGCCTAACTTTTTAACTACAAGTTTGTAGTATTTATATTATTTGTTTAGTATTTGCAGGAGTCATAAGATATTGGCTTACTGACTATTAAGCGCTCTTTAAGCTAGGTTTTATCCGTTTAAAGCAAGGTTTCATCAGTCAAAAGCTAGGTTTAATACGTGAAAAGCTAGGTTTGATATGTGGAAAAGCAAGGTTTCATCAGTCAAAAGCTAGTAAAGTTTTTGGTACTTGTTTTTTCTTTTAAATTTTCTATATTTGGCAGAAAGTTGTGCAATTACTAGTTGGTGGACAATGGCAAAAGGGATAACGGCAAAAGAACCGCATAAATTAGAAATAAGGCAGCATAACGCCATTACAACGGCACGTTATGAGATGTCAGCTATTGAGATGGATATTTCGTTTTTCCTTCTTTCCAAACTGCGTGCCGATGATAAACCTGGTACAAAATACCAAATTTCTGTGAGGGAATTGCAGGAAGTGACTGGAAGGCAATGGCACCATGGCCAATTTTTGGAGGCGACTTCTGCGCTCAGGAGCCGGGAATATGTATTTGAGGATAATAAAACCGTTTTACAGGTGGGGTTACTGGCTTCTGCCTTACACAGAAAAGGGGAGGGATTGATTGAACTTGAAATTTCTGAGAACATAAGGCCATACCTCATAGATTTAAAGAACAACTTCACCAGCTTTCAGCTCCAGGCGGCCTTTATGCTGCCCAGTAAGTGGGCTAAACGCATCTATCAGATTGCAAGCCAATGGAAGGACATCGGAGAAACGAAGATATACTCTATTGATGATTTAAAGGTAATCCTGCATCTAAAGGACCCTAAGAACAAGGAAAAGGAGCAATATTCATCCATCTCCTTATTCAAAAAGAACGTTCTGGATATTGCTGTGGAGCAAATCAATAAATTCACCGACCTGAGAATAAGCTATGTATTGACGAAAAGAGGCCGGGTTTTCACGCACATCCGGTTCTACGTGAACAAACAAACAATTCAGCAGTTACCGTTAGCTTTCGATTTGCCAACCGATGATGTAAGGAAGCAGAACGCCAGGACTATCCTGGATGATTTAAATATTATCGAAGAGAAGCTTGTTAATAAAATCTTGTACGACGAGAATTTATTGAACAAGCTTTTCCAGTTCAGCTATAAATTGAAAACTGACAAAATTAAAGCCGCATCCAATCCTGGGGGGCTATTCCTTAAAATTGCCGGTTTGGTCTAAAAGCTAGGTTTCATCAGTCAAAAATTATGCTGATTGGTAAATTAGCAATAGACAGGGAGCAGAATTTACGAAGTCATAGGAATTATAATTGTTGAACATCCCGCCCTTCGGGCGGTCAATTTCAGTTGCTTTTTGCAATTGCAAACTGCAAGGGTCAAAAAATGAGGAATCGTTCCTCACAAAATAAACATAGGAGTTATTGAATATAAAAAGAAGGCCAAAAAAGGTGTGATTTTTTATTATTTTATGTATCTATTAATATACATTAACGTATAATATAATATACATATCATAACAATTGCAAATAATCATTAACCTTTAACCCTAGGAACCATGTCAACTCAAAGCACAAACCTCGATAAAGCCACTGCATGGGACAATATCTGTTTTCCGGTAAAAGAAGAAAAATTGCAAAGCCTTTTGCCTGACAACTACAATCTGCTGCCGTCTGACAGGCAACGGGCTATCGTCGGCACCATGCCGGACGGTACACAGCATATCTTTGCCCTTCAAAGCGATGAATACACGTTGATTCCTAATCAGCTACTGCGCTCGGTGGTGGACAGCGTGGCAAAAGATTACACGATTGATGCCCGTTATTCAACCCGTGGGGATTTCAGCATTAATGTTATCCTTCCCGATAGCTTGAAGGTGGGCAACGAGCGGATATATAAAAACCTGATTATAAACAATTCATATACTGGCAAAAGCCCCTTCAATATCCAAGGTTCGTCCATTGAATCAACGAACGAAGAAAAAGTAAAGGTTTCCTATTATCGCCAAATCTGTTCCAACGGCCTGATGGGCTGGGCAGATGAATTTATGTCCTATGAAGAATATTTTAACTGGCTGGCCAATGGTCAACCTAAAAAATACCTGGATGCTTTAAAGGAAAAAGTAGAGCACGTAAACATTGAGAGGATTAAAAAAGAGGAAAGAATCCTGGCGGAAACATTCCACCACAAAGGGCTGAATCTGGAAATATTCAGGGAACATTTGACTAAAATTCTCCGGAACTTCATTGCGCAGAAAGATTCAGTTACCGGCACGGTATACAATAAACTGGTAAGGGTGGCCATGCCTACCGATGCCGACGTTCAAAAAGTTATTACGGAAGCCGGTTTACCAAAGAAGCTGGCCGCCTTGGCCGTGGAGCGGTTAAGGTTTGAGGAAAAGGAATTGGAAACCGAAGCCAATCTGTGGTTGGTTTATAATGCTGCAAACTTTGCCCTTTTTAACGGAAAATCTGCCTTGACCATTAACGAACGCTTCAAAGCTGACCAGAAGGCGTTTAATAACATTGCGGCAATGGCTATGTAACTAAGAATTTTTTCGCAGAAATAGGTGAGGCTAAGAAATCCTCACCTATTTCTTGCCTAATTGGAAAGGGCGCTTTTGTAATCGCAAAATTTCTCAAACTTTTCCCCCCTACCGCCCAATTCTTTGCAAATGATGGGTTCGCTTTTTCTGCGAAACCACCATTTGCTTTTTTCTTCCTTTATCGAAGCGGGGAGGGGGCGTGGTTCCGCATCCCGCTGCATATAGCGTATCCGGCTTCCCCAAGCCCTCTTCCGGCCATAGCCCGTGTACATTCTGTATGGTGGGTTCGCCTTTTCCGCGAACAGGCCATACTCCATTTCCGAGGCTCCTGAATATAGGGTAGGGGAGTGTGGTATAAGTTAGGGCTGGAGGTGAAGAGCAACGGAGCCAGCAGCCCTAACTTATACCATACTCCCCGGTTTTCCGGAAAAACCCGCGTTAGGGATACCGGCCACTTGTTCGCATAAAACTGGACTTTTCAGCCAGTTTTATAGGTGGCCGCCGTAGGGGAGTAGCCCGGCCGCCAGGCAACGCCCAAGCTATTGATTAATCTTTAAAATACTCATGCTGCCACGACTAGCAAATTTCTTTTAAAGGGCGGTAGGGGAAAAGATAATTACGGAATTTTCTCTTCTATCTCGATGAACCTAAATAAAAAGCCTCTTTTAAATTATGAAAGATTTTTGAATGACATGGTCTTGCTTTATTTGATACGGCTCAAAAAACTAACCTGGTTTACTACCTTGTTATTTCTTGCTGAGAGGGCCTATAGTTCTCCATATTACTCGCAATATTCCGCCTTTCCGTGCGGTCTGAATGATGTTCTACCACGTCATTCCCTTTTTGGTTACCTATCGCGTCCAAGGTCTTGGATATCTTGCCTATTTCCGGGTCATCCGTCCGGTAGGCAACTTTCATTTCTGAGTGCCTTAAACCATTAGTGGACGTACTTTGAATATCGCCCACTTTTGCCCCACTTCGTTCCACCGTATCTTTCACAGCTTCTGCCTGACCTTTCGCACCGGTCCCCTTATCTCTTTCCTCCACTTTAATGATTAACTCCTTTTCAGAACCAGGCCCATCCAGCTGCTCCTTAGCCGGTAGTCGCTGGCCTGCATCAGTTTTAGCCGAAACCGCACTTGATGTTGCCAGAATTGCTTTATCCTGATGGACTTCTTTATGCTGCAGCCGTCTATCTTGGGCGTCATTAGATTGTTGCAATTGCAGGAGGTACTGGGCTTGCTCCAGGCGTTGGGCTTCCGCTCGAAGCTGTTCTTTATGTAACCGCTGCGCCTCACGCTCCCGCTCATCTTGCGTGGCCTGTGCCTGGATTTGTGAAGAGCTTAATCCCTGACTGGCTAATTCCAAATCACGGTTGTAATCTTTCGCGATTGGATATTCTACCCGGATGAAATTTACCGGGTGCCGTTCCTGCTCGGGGCGAAGCTGTTCGCGTTGTCGGTAGAGCTCCTGGCTGATTACTTCCAATTGGGCGGTGTCGGCTTTGGCTACGCTAAGTTTTATTACCGTGTCCTTCTCGGTAGAGCGTTGCACCTTCATTTCAATACTCGGCTCTTCCTGTACCGAATTGATACGTTCTACCTGACCAGTTAGATATTTTATGCGCTCGACCCCTTCCTGGCTGTTTTCATGATGGTACTCAACCCGCAAATTGGCATGGTACCTCCCGGTAGTAGCGTGCCATTGCACCGGGCGGCTGGCCTCACTGTAAGCCTCCTGATTGGCCAATTCCTTGAATGGTCGGGCAGGCTGTAAATCATTCAGGTAATTGATATTGAACCTTCTTCCTCCCGCATCCCTATCATCGGCCAGTATTACCTCCTGGGGGTTTTGCTTATCTATGACTCGTTGGATTAAGGCCGTCTGCCTTTCGGTCACAGTTCCGGCAGTGGCAATGTACATGGTGTTCTTACCGTCATTCTTCAGTTGGTGGTAACTCATGGAATCGATGGCGCTTTCATTCAAAACCAGCCTTTCAATAGGAGTCCCTTTGCCTTGGGTGGGGTGGGAAACCCAAATGCCGTCTTTGGGCAGTTCCAGTAGATTTTTATAGCCGGTGTTCTTCTGTTCCACGCTGGCCAGCCCATGTTCATTGTAAAGGGGAAAGGCGGTATTCCGGAACCCATGTTCGTTTTTCTCGGTCGTGAATACGCGTCCTTGAAAGGCTGGACTGTCAATGGTTTCGTCTGTGAGGGAGCGGCTATAGAGGTAAGCCCGGTCAGTTAACTCTCTTTTTACACCTAATACCTCTGAAATCAGTCTGGTTCTTTTCTCTTCTTCTGTTTCGGTGGCTGTTCCCCCATGCCCCTTAGGTTTTCCTACCGGCAATCCGTCCAGCCGGGCCGGGGCCGCAGCATAGGTTCTTTGAGGCTCCGGGTACTCATTCAGGTACTCGCGCAGGTGTTGCCGCACTTCCCCCAGGTTTTTGCTTTCCCTGGTTTTTACGAAATCGATGATGGTACCTTTATCGCGGTCGTCACCTGGATTGAAATATACCTGCTTATCGTCCTTCCTGGTAACGATGATATGCTCCCCGCCCTTTTCCAGGTGCTGCCAATCCTCGCGTTTCCCTTGCGCCATTATCTGATAGCCTTGTTTTTGGGCATACTCCACTAAGTCTATCCTTTCCTTAAACCGCTCTAGTTCCTGCGGGTCATTCTCCAAAAATTTTCGTTCCATGCTTGTATGAGCTTTTGGTAATCCATAAAATACAAATAGCGGGTAAACCCGCTATATTTTCCAATATGAATACCCTTCCCAGGTGTTAGTGGGGTGGGGCCTTAGCCAAGCTATCAATATAGGCGAGTTGCTCTTTAAACTTACCTAGTTCCTCCCTGCCCGGGAAGAGAAACAGATAACGGTCTTCTTCACCGATGGATAAAGGGTTCCGGGAAGCGGTTGTCTCAAATGACAGAGCTGCCAGAATCCTTTGTAAAAGAAGGTGTTCCTTTCTTTTCAGGGTACTGTTCTTAAGATTCACGACGGTGGTATAGGGAAATAAATACTGCTTACAGAAAGCCTTTACCTGACCGTGCCCCAATAGTTTTAACCGGTATTGAATATAACGTAGCACATCTGCATATAATACAAACAGACTAGGGTCCGGAAACCCTAAAGGTTGAACGGAGGCGGTTGTAGGCATCATGAAGAACATTTTCAATTGTTAACCCTACAAGCGCTATACGGCTGCATCAATTAGCAATTGTATTCTATAAATAATTGCCTACAATATATAATTATATTTTTTAAAAACTAAATAATTGCCTCAAAATCACGCATTTATAATTATTCTTAACTATTGAATAACTATAAACTAATTAACGTATAACAATTTGAATGGTTTCCTGCCCTCTATAAGAGAATATACAACTATATACTAACTTTTGCACACTATCTGTATAACTCCCGAATTATTTTCCCGTTAAAGGGAGAAATATGCCGCTGGAAACCTACATTATTGGTTTAGTGCTAATTCCAATTTCTTTATTGGTGGCCTTGCTCTGGTGGCGATTTTATGGGTCTGGTAAAGAAGCACGGAAGGTTATAGGGAAATCAAAGTCCGGTAATTATAAGTCACTGAGAACTTATAGATATGAAGTCCGGGATTTTGTGACACTGTTTGATGAATACCCGGAAGTTGACCCCGAATCTACGGGCACCTTACTGGAATATTTATTTAGTAACGAAGAATACTTGGATGATATAAGCACGGCGGAAACGCCTGTTGTATGCGAAGAAAGCCGTGACACTATGCATGCCGATTCTGGAAACAGTCCGAAGGCGGCCACTGCACATACTGACTCTGTTACGGCTGGCGATAAGGAGGAACCCTCAGTGCCTGGTGTTAGGAATACCATTACCCCAGACGTATTTCCGGGGATTGAGCAAGACGATAGCCCTGCCCAATCTCTTTACTACAACCCCCTTACAGCACCGGCACCAACTGATAACGATAAGAAGAACAGGGAGGCTGAAATAGCCTTGAAAAGGCGGAGGAGGGCTGAATTAAAAAACAACGCCTCTGCTGCCCAATCCGGTTTCAACGCATTGTTTTCACCGGATTCATCTATTAAAAATGCAGTAGCCAGAAATACTGCTGACAGTGAATAAATCGACAACTAAAGTCTTTCAGCGATGGCCTTAGAAATCACACTTCCAACTTCTTATTCGGAAAGTCTCCCTTTCGCCCTCCTTTGTATTCCAAAGTTTAAAGAAACGGCATACCCAAGGATTAAGAACCCTTTTCCTATATCAAAATCAATTATAACTAAATACTGAAAAATGTTTACTGAAACCTACAAAAGGAGTGCTGGCCTGGTGGCGCAAATCTCTGGTTCGATTCATTCGCTTGTGCTTACTGGCCGTCAATATGAGGCCTCTCCATGGGAGAAAAGGATGATGGCTACTGCTATGGGCCTGGCCCTGACGAACGGGGCAATGGCCCAAGGCGGCACCGCAGCTGCTTTAGAGGGGGTTCAGGAAACCATCATCACTATTGTGCAGGTTATTTTCTCCATTATTCTGGTGATTGGATTAATCCGGGTCGTGATGAAATTCGTCAACGGGGCACCGGATGCACTTTCTTCTTTAGGGTGGCTGGTCGGTGGGGTAATCCTTTGGTTTGGCTTCCAATTCTTCAAAGACGACTTGGTAGGGACAGTGGGAGGTGAAGGAGGGGTACGTTAACCACCTCTGTATGCGCTCTTACAAAAGTATTGAAAAACCGGCTCAGGTTCTTGGAATGAACATCATGGACTTAGGCTTGGTGGTCGGTCTGTTCATCGGCTCGGTGTTGCTGCTGGGTTTTCTGAACATGATGGTACATATCCCGCGACTGGTCTATTTGGCTGTTTTCCTATTGGAAGTAGGATTGATTCTGGTGATGCGGTTTTTAACGAAAACCCATCCCCCCGGCTTCCTCATAGGTTGGCTTTCTTTCCAATTCGTGCAGCCCCGGCGCATCGCCGTAGGCATTGTCCCCCCAGTGAAGAAAAAAGATGAAAAAGCAAAAAACGGTTCCATTTGATAAAGTAATGCCGGTCCATTCCTTTGAGGATAACAAAGTTATCTTCAAAGATGGGCGGGTAGCGGTTGGGTTCGCAGTTGAGCCTGCGGAGATGGAGGCCTGGACCCAACAGGATTTTATCTCATTCAATAATGCCTTATTGGGGGTATTACGGTCATTGCCAATAAATACGATTGTCCAAAAAACAGATATTTACTACGACCGGCCTTATCGGGAAGACAGGAAAGAACAGACCTATTTCGAAGGGAGAATGAATAAGCATTTCTTTGAACGGCTGGTTCTTTTCCAAAAATCCTACCTGTTCCTGAGCTTTGCCCCGGCGGAGGTGAAGCCGATTAAAACCAATGCCCTCAATGCTTTGGTTTCCCGCATGGGGGAAACCCTGGTTAAAAACCCGTTTGAGAACCTGCTCCACACCCTGGAAATCGCCGAGGCCGTTGCCCAGGAGTTTTCCACTGCTTTATCGGGAACAGGGGAGGTGGAGATTATGCGCATGGGCTCGGAGGAAATCAGCGACCTCTACCATCAATATTTCAACCTCAATTTTGACATTGTGCCCCGCCGGCAGGAGCGTGAAATTATGAATGAGGTAGGGACGCTGGCTGTGGGAGAGAACAAAGTTAACTTCATCTCCATGATAGGGCAGGGCAGTGAACAACACCCTGCCGTTCGTAACAGCTATGGGGTAACCGCCCCAATGCTCTACCCGCTTACCAACGCACTGCAGTTCCCGCATATCCTGACACAGGCCTTTGTGGTGCAGGATACCAGGGCCGCACTTTCCACCCTGGACACAGACCGGAAACTGAATAATTCGCTGTCAAGGCTCGCCACGCAGGACAACCAACTGCGGGCTATTGAAATAGAGGAATTTACAGCTGAGGTAAGGGCCGAAAACAAGCAGATTATCGGCTTGCACCTGTCTGTGCTGCTGTGGGAAACAAATGACAACATCCGGAAAGAGAACATCGAGAAAACGATGGCCGCCTTCCGATACATATTCGGAACGGAAAGTGTGGTGGAATCACACCTATCCTTGCCTCTGTTTTTCGGCCTGTTACCGGGAAATACCTATCAGGTACCGGACAGGTGGCTGACCACCACTTCCGACCGTGGTGTATGCTACATGCAGTGGACAGCAACCTACAAAAATGACCACGTAGGGGAATATTTCTGCGACCGCAACCGCAACCTGCTGCAGGTAAACCTATTCAACACCGACCTGGACAATCAGAATGCCATTGTCATTGGGCCCTCCGGTTCCGGTAAAAGCTACACGTTCGGCTACATTGTCGTGCAGCGCCATGAGCGCAAGGCGCGGCAAATCCTGATTGATATCGGCGGCACCTACCGTAACGTGGTGCAGTCGCTGAACGGGGTGGATTTCGATAACACGTACTTTGAGTATGACCCGGAGAACCCGATAGAATTCAACCCGTTCCTGGTGCCCCGCTCCCCTGATGGGAGGAAGTGGGTCTATAATGACGAGAAGATAAATTTCCATTTGGCGCTACTGGCGGTTCTGTGGAAAGGCGGGGCAGACAGTGCGCCGTTGAACAAGTCCGAAAGGGCGATTCTAAGCCGCTTTCTGATTCAATATTACAAGTACCTGAATGAGGAAGGAAATGCTGGGCAAACCGACGAGGAAATGCCTGGTATGGCCAGCTTTGTGCGCTTTGTACGCAGATTTGATAGGGATATGCAGGCTACCCCTGCCATTGCGGACGGCAGGGAGGAAATGCGCAGCCAATACAAAAAGGACATGAATTACTTCGATATTCATCAATTCTTCCTAGTGTTGGCGCAATTCACCGAAGGAGGCCGTTACGAGAAAGTCCTGAATGCCCAGCAGGACGTGGAGCTGTCCGAGCACCGCCTCATCTGCTTTGACCTGGCCAAAGTCAAAGCGGACCCGGATTTATATCCGGTCGTAGCCATGCTCATTACTGAGCTTTCTCTGGACCTGTTCCGCAAATTCCCGGACGACATCAAATACATTGCCCTGGACGAAGCTTGGGCAATGCTTTCCGGCGGCGTGATGGAAGACTTCATTGTTTCCATGTACCGCACCATCCGGAAAACCAACGGTTCCATTACAATTATCACGCAGGGGATTCAGGAAATCGTGGAAAGCAGAATAGGCTATGCGCTGATTAATAACAGCTCCACCAAAATTATCCTGCGGCACTCTAATCCGGACTCCCTGGCTAAACTGCAAACCCCGCTGGGCTTCACCAACCACGAAATGGATTTAATTAAATCCGTCCGTTCTACAGCCGATTTCAGGGAGTTCTTTATCAAGCAAGGCACCAAGGGGAAAGTATATATTCTGGAGGCTGCCCCGGAACTGGGTGCCATCCTAAGTTCCAAACCCTTGGAGCGTAATCACTTGAATCGCTTGGTGAAACGGTACCAGCAACAGCACAGGCGGTTTGCAATTGATAAAAACGGCAAGGTGAAAATGGAGAACGGCTACCCTGTTTTTGAGACCTTCACTGAACAGCGATTGGATTATGCGGTGGAGCAATTCACCGAAGATAAGAGAGCGGGCCTATTAGGTAAATGATATGGAAGCAGCATTACTCTTTGTTGCCCACGGAATTGATGACAGTTTCCTAAGGGCCTGCGACCGTTCACTTGAAACTGTTCTGGATGTGTGCCGGTTCATTACGCCTACGTTTATGAGCATTGCCTTGATAATCTCCATTGGGCGGGGATACCTGTCTGGGCATGGCTTGCAGATAGACTTTTCACCCATTATCAAGGCATTGGCCTTATTCCTGGTACTTTTCTTCTACCAGGACCTGATGAATGTCCTGGGGGCCGGTATCAAAGGCGTAACGCAGCTATTCGATGGTTCGGGCAATGTAGGCGAAGCCTTACAGAAGCTTACAACCCCACCGGGCATTGCCGCCGCCGCGCAATCCGACAATGTGGCGCAGGCAGACGTGGTAGAGCAGGGCGGGGCCTGGTATTCTAAAATCTATAACAGCATAGCCAACTTCTCCCTTATGAACCTGATTACTCAGTTCTTTACTACGACTACGGTCATGCTGGTAAGGCAAATAGTGCTGTTTATCCGGCAATTCGTACTAGGCTTTCTGTATGTAATCGGCCCCATTGCCATCTGCCTTTCCGTTATTCCCGCTTTTTCCGGGCTGGCTGGGAAATGGATGCAAAACTTTATCGCGGTACAGTTCTGGGCCTTGACCATGAATTTACTTGATTTGATTTATTCCAATTTTGCCGACCAGAATACTGCCGTGGGAGGCGTCTTTGGCGGTTTGGTCACGCCGGGGCAGAGTTTCAATGACGTGCAATTCCTGCTGATGTCGGTCGCTTTCATCATTCTTTACTGCATGGTGCCTACCCTTACCAGTTATTTTATCGGCTCCACCGCAGTCCAGGGCTTCATGGGCGCGGCGGTAGGCGTTGCTGCCGGTGCGGCCAGCACGGCAGCGGGAGTAGTTGCACCCCCTGCGGCAGGTGGCGGGGTCTCCGGCGTGCTTGGCAGGGCAATGGGATTCAGCAATTCTGGAGGCGGTGGCGGTAGTTCAGGCAGTGGGAGTTATGGAGGGGAGAATGGGTCTGGTTCTGCTTTCTCCGGTGCGGCCCCGGCCATGGCCACGGGTGGCGGTGCCGGCACATCCGTCCGCTATAACGGCGGCATGGCCGCTGCTGCTCCGGTCAGGGCTTCCAGCGGATATTCTGGCGGCGCTGATTACCGAGCCACTGCAAATGATTCCGATTCTAGTAACGATAGCGCGGCACCTTATGATGATACTGATGATGGCGCTTCTGCCCTCCCTTCCATGGGTTCCTCGGGATTTATGCGCAACTCAGTAAGGAGAAGGAGGGAAAGCCGAAAACCTCCTGCCTGGGAAGAAGATGATTTAGATGACATATTCAATGATTAAAAGATTGATTCAGGAATTTAAAGCTAAAATATATGAGTAATGTAAAAGATTTAAACACCTCTTTTAAAACCATGAGAACCATTTCACTGGCCTGTATTATTGGGTTCGTGGTATTAGCGGTGAGCGCAGGATATGGGTTCTATAAGGTCACTCAGGATGCGGGGCGACGGGTGTACGTGGTGACTAATTCGGGCTCGGCAGCGGCTCTGGCCGTTGAGGAGGATACCCATACGCCGTTTGAAGCCCGGAACATGGTGAAAGGGTTTATGAAAACTATGTTTGGCCATGACCAATACACTTTCAAGCAGAACCTGGATGCCGCTTTGCCTTTGATTGAAGGTGCCGGTGGCCGGAGAATATTCGAGAACTTCAACCGGGGGCAGGTGTTGCAGAATTATCAAAGATACTCAGCACGCTCGGTCCTGGACGTGGACAGCATCTACCTGGACATGAAAACTCGGCCCTATTCCGGCAGAGTCTACACCAAACAGCGCATTTTCATCGGAGACCAACAACGGCAGAGTCTGCCGATGGCGGCCAAATTCAACCTCGTGGAGACTGACCGCTCTGATGAGAACCCTTATGGGCTGCTGATTACCAACTTTGACTACATTGCCTATAACCCACCGGTCTCGCGGGAAGAAAAAGAATTTCTGCAGCAACAGGAAGCCGAACGGCAAAGAAGGCTACGGGATGCCGCCGCAGGGGCAGGCGTAGCACCCCCTCCCGGTTATTCTACACCGGCTCCGGCGGACGGTTCTCCGGCTGCCCCTGGAGCTTTACCGCCCAGTCAATAAACTTCAATAAAATGTAGTGTTATGAAAAATATATTCTTTGGTTTTGTTCTTCTTTTGTCCCTGGCGGCAGTTTCGGCCAGTGCACAAAAAGTAACCCCGCTTTCGGATATAGCCGTGTCTGATTCCTCTACCACCTATATGGTCTTCAATGGCCCGGTTTCCTTGGTGGATGTGGGAATGGCCGGGAATTACCTGGTGAAGATTGAGGCAAACGCGGTTTTTGTCCGGGCCAAGAAAAAGAACACCGTGCCTACCCCTATCCTGATTCGTTACGGCTCCGAATACTGGATGGGACGGCTGGTGTACGCCTCTGGTCCGGTGATGCAGTTGTATGATTTCAAAGACGGTACACCCAGCTTGAATAATGGAACGGGTCCTGCCTACTTGGGAAGCTCACCGGGGAATGAGCTGGCAATGGATAAATCAGCGGAAAAGAAAGAAGTGATAGAAAGCAACTTGGTCAAGCTGCGCAAAGCCAAGGAAGAGAACCAATCGGTGGCAGTAGTGGAAAATGACCTGGTGCTGTCGCTGGCCAACATCCGCAACGACAAGGACTTCACGTATTTGCGCTTTAAGGTTATCAATAAAACGAATATCGACTACAACGTGGATTTTATCGATTTCCAGCTGGTGGAGAATTCCAAGAAGAAATTCTTGGGTAGGAAAAAAAATGAAGCCAGACGGCCCCTGGCTCCGTCCGGCGGGGAGTCAAACCAGAATATCACCGGGCGGTCCACTGGATACCTTACCTATGCTATCCCACTTTACGCAGCCACAGAAAACGGTTACCTGGAAGTGACGCTGCGGGAACATAACGGGGCACGGGTGCTGGTACTCCCTATCCCTTCCAAAGTAATAAACAGGGCTTCCACCATTTAAGGATAATGTAAGAATGGAAAAGGTAAACGAGCATAGCCCGGAAAATGAATTCAGGCAGTCAGCAACTGCCACCGGTACCGTGCCAGTGAAACGCACGCCACTGGAAACCTTGAAAGAGCATTGGTTCAAGTTCCTGCTGGGCTTGGTGGTGCTGATTTTCGCAGGGCTGTTCCTCTGGCTTAAATCGGCGCAGAACGCGGCTGAGCAAAATACAGTACCGGTGGCGGCGGCCTCCGAGAACATTGAGCAAGCTATCCCGGAGGTGGTAACGGATAACCTGGAAAATAAAACGCCTTCCACTATTTTAGAGGAACAGCGCAAAGCCGAACAGGAGGCCCAGTATGCGCAGGCTGCTCCGACGGAAGAAGAGGTAGTCAATGCGTTTGTGGTAGACACGGCCGGTCAGGCGGCACGGAGGAGATATAATCTGCAATTGCAACAGCAGGCAAAGCTGGCCGTCCAGGAGGTCGATACCGTGGAAACCACAGTCCAAGACCAATCCACCGGCCAATACCGCACGCAACAAATCATCGTACCGCGTAACCCCAACCGCCGGAGCGGGGCCCGCCCAACCGCCAACAACGTTATGGCACCTGCTTACGATGCGGACGGAACCCCCTTTGAGACAAACCCGGAAGTCTTGCGGATGCTAGCCGCCTCTTCCCCGCAGACCCGTCAGATATATGAGCAGACGACCGGAAAGCGTTACCGGGAACCTGGTGCAGCCAACGTCTCCAGAGGGTCGCAGGCTGCCATGCCTGGGGCCGACGGCTTCAACACCTATAAAGTGACAAATGCCCGGTTCAGCCCAGGGGATACGAATAACCAACAAGGAACCCTTACCCCTGATGTCTTTTATAAATGCGTGATTTCCGGGGAGCAAAAAGTAAGAACCGGTTCCGTGGTGATTATGCGCCTGCTGGAGGATGCCGTGGTTTCCGGGGTTACCTTCCCGAAGAACATGGTCTTTGCCGGTATCGCCAAGGTTGAATCCAACCGGGTGACGGTACAGATTGAGCGCCTAGGCCCTACCAGGGTGAAAGCTGATATTTTCGATTTCAATTACATGCCGGGTATCATGATAGACCCGGAAAAGAAAATAGCCAAGGATACGAACCAAGGACTGTACGATGCCCAGCGGCAGGCAAGCCAAGAGTTGAGCACGGCCATTGACCGTTCGGCCTCGGCGGCCAATTCAGTGGTAGGGGTGGCAGGCCGGGTTGCGGCCAACGTGGTCTCAAAACCCAGGTCCCGCCAACGGCTGAGGGATGTACTGCTGCCAGACGGGTACCCGATATTGATTACTTCCGCTGCGGCGGGGCAAATGGCTCCCGCTGCCAGCGTTGGGGCAAATTGATTTATTGAGTCTAATTTTAAAAGGTGATGTATGAAAAGAGTGGTTATTACGGTATTGGCGGCAGGGCTGCTGATATTCCGTCCCAGCAACACGGATGCGCAATTCGTGGTAAACGACCCTATCCACATGGGAGTGCATATCAGTGATTTTGCCAAACGCCTGGCGCAATGGGCGGAAACGGTGCAAAATTACCAGGTGATAAAAGATGCGAAAACCATTGCCGGGGTAACCAAGGATATCACTGGGGAGGTAAAGGATTTAACCTCCGAGGGCTTGGCCTTGCAACGGCAAATTCAGGAGGACTTGCGGAAAGTAAACAGCATCGTGGATTTGCGCATCTCTAACCCGGCAGAGTTGTTTGCCCGTGCCTTGGCCATGTCCGGAGGCAATTCCGGTACACACTACATGCCTCACTTCTCGAAAGCGCAACGGCTGCGGGTAGCCTTGCAGAACAGCAATCCGGAAGAAGACATCAAAACAATCTTTTCAGTGTTTTCCCGGACTTCGGGGGATTCTGACAACAATGACCGCATGAGCTCGGCTGAGTATGTGGAGCGCCGGGAAGAGTCTGCGGTTTCTGCCTACGCCTATGAGGAAATGAACCAGAAAAAGAAAATTCAGACCGCCCTTAATTATTACAAGATTGCCGATGAAATGACCGAGCAAAGCATTGAGATGAACGCCACACTGAAGAACCCCGGTCGGTATTCCATGACCGAGGGAGAGCGCATGGCCATGATTAACTCCTCTAATGAAAATATGGTTCGGGCCATGCAACTGAGACAGGAGGCAGATAGGCTGATTGCGGAAAGTTCGCAGAAAGGGCCCGCGCATATTGCCGCTGAAATGGTCTATACCGACTTGATTGCGCAAAAGCAGTTGATTGATTTGGAAAGAAGAACTAAGAGTTATTAAAAGATGAAAAAGGCGCTGCTCTCCCTGCTGTTATTTATCGGCCTCGGCACATTGTCCCCTGCATTGGCACAACGGCACGTCAAACACATTTCTGCCTGGGGTGTGCATTATGGCCGCACCGAAATGGGAAAGTTTTACGAAGGCAGCTATATAAACTACCTGACCGATAAATTGAGTGTGCGGGTCAGCGGTTTACGGGAGTTCGGCGACCTGGAGGTGGGGGAATACTCTGCCTTCAGTGGCCGGGGTTTCTTGGCACCGCAGTTATTCCGGATTGGTGAATTCGCCTATTTCCACCTGCTCCTGGGTGGTGCCGCATCCTACGAAAGGACGGGGGAAGGGAGTAATTCGGACAGACGTGAACGTTTTACCTACGGGCCTCAAGCTGGCGCCGAAGTGGACTTCTTCTTTGGCAATCGAATTTCATTGGTTGCAACCGGGATTAAGGGGAAGATGTTTAACAAGACCCATTTGGACGAGTGGCCAGGCTTTATCAGTCTTGGCCTTAGATACCATTTCAGATAATTTCCTATATCTAAAAAGTCCCTGCCAATGGTAGGGTATTTTTTTAGGTGCTTATCATAAAGTGTATATTATTCAAACCAAAATTGTACCGTATCATATACATTGTTCGTATAATTAGAAGCAGTAACTACAATCAAAAGCTGCAAGCAAATGGAGTGAGTTTGTAGAAGTAGCATACTGCTATCTTAAACCAATGTCTTTAAATATTTGCCACGTATGAAAATATCCGATGAGCCGGTCAAGTTGTTTTTAGAATTGCAAAAAAAACTCCCTGCAATATTATCCTCTTTCGGGATAAAGCAAGTGTATGTGTATAAAGGAATAGGAATGCCGCGCCCTACCTGGGAGGTGAAGAAGAGAAACCAAACCTTTACCATTTCAGAAATGCAGGACATCTGTGACTTGATTAATACTGGTAAAACCAAACCAAGGCAGCAAAATAAAAGTACAATCGTGGAAGTCAAAAATTGATTTTATAATTTCAAAAATGTATGGTTATGGGTAGTATGTTTCTGCAGATAGATACCCCTAACATGATGTTCAGGGATTTATTGGAGCCTATAGCTGGTCCACTGACAATACTAGTAGTGATGGGGGTAGCTGTCTATGCGTTCATAAGGAGAAGGAGCTATAACCGAAAACTTTATAACGCCATTACCCGGCCTACGGTGGTATACCAGCAAGGTGCGGTTCCTGCCCCAACTGTTCCTGTAGATAGTTCGCCTGCTTTATCTACTGAGGAATTTTCTAGGCTACCTTGGAAGGAAAGGGAAGCCCTATACAGAAATAGAATCATAGAGCTAAGGGATACTAACCGGAGGCTGAGGGCCAAAATGAAAGAGGCAGGATTACCGACGGATTAATTTACAATTGCATAATGAAATCTTTAGATATTGAGGGGCTGGCAAGGCAGTCTGATTTCGATTACAGTTTCAACGGGGATATACTAACCATCCGGGACCTGGATAAAGGCAATAAATCGGTAACCAATAACATTGACAATATCCTAGCCTATATCAACCAATTCATCCCCGTATCTGATTACCTGGTTATGTATTTGGATTCCTCTGGAATTTGGGATGGCGTGGCCGTACAGGAAATTTCGGGTAACTTCTCCTGCCGGTTCTTCCCCTTGAATGAAAAGGATTATGATAAAGCAGTAGCTAAAATGCACTTTTTGCAATTGTAAGGCCATGACCCTGTATCAGTTTAATTCTTTAGACCAAAACGAAAAGGCCAACGCAGTTTGGGAATCAGGGAAATTTATTAAAACTGTAATCCATTGCGGAGTTTACAAAGCTCTCTATGCCATGGGTGATTTCTTTGCAGAAATACACTTTTCACCGGAAGATGGCATCAAGGATATGCGGGGGTTCAAAAGTAAAACCCGTTTATTACCTTATAAAAATATAGGATTGTCCCTGTTGACTGTTGTAAACTAATTCAACCTAAAATCAACCGGCCCCTCTAGAAAAGATAGAAGGTATATAATCATTAGGGCGGTAGGGGAGAACAAAATCCCTGAAGTTGGTTCTACCACGACCGACCTTTTAAAATACAAAGCATCAACTTAAATCCTGAATCATTTGTATTTATTATTTTAGAATACAGCCCCAAGTCGGAGCAAGCATAAATACTTAAAATTTTAACCGATTTATATAACTTTTATCAAAAATTATATAACATCATTATACAAAATTGTTTATACTTTTGCAAGATTGGAACTAGTATGTCGGCAACTCTCTTTGACTGTTACCCTTTGATACTAAGATAAATAGATAGCATCTTAAATGAAGGCACTGCAAAAATTGATTCACATTAGCTTAATAGCAGCCATTTTACTGGCTTCTTTTGGCTTCCGTGTGAATATTTCGCATTGCTCTGGCAAAGAAGATAGCTCTATCAGTCTTTTTTCATCCCCCACCTGTTGCTGTGGGAAAGCCGCAAAAACCCCAATGAAGTCCTGTAATGACATGTCTTGTGTCATGCAAAGGGGAGTAGCCACGCAGACAAATTTCAACTCCGCGACCCAGCAGGTAGCAAAGATTGTGAAAGAACCGGTACTGTCCCCAAACTTTACCGAAACAATCCGTCCTGCCATTCTTGAAGCTGAACCTCACTTTACATTGCCACCTCCGTTCTCCGGCAGGTTCATCGGCATTTTAAATCAGACGTTTATTATTTGAGTACCCAATCTTTAGAAGTGGCCAACTATCCTTCCTTCGGCCTTCTTCTATCCTGTAAATTCATAACAGCTTTGTGCAACTAGGCTATTGGTCCAAAAGACTAATATGACTGCTTGCATTTCAACCTTGCCTTAGCCTCATGCTTTAGGCAAATCCGCATTCGCTGATTCCTGAATTTATAGCCTCTACTTACCCATTTCCCTTTACAGTTAAACTGTCACCCAGAGCATCTGAGATGGCCAATCCTTCATTGATTGGCTTTTGGGTGCTTATGTGTCTGGAAGACTGATTGTATGTATTTCAAATTTATAACCCTACCTAATTATGAAATCTTTAAAAGTAACAATGGTTGCGGTCTGCCTCGGCTTGACTTTATTCTCAGCCTGTAACAGCTCTGGAACAGAACAAAAAGCAACAGAAGGAACAACTTCTGAGGCCCAGGTAGCCGGAGTAACCTACACTTGCCCCATGCACCCAGAGGTGGTGAGTGACGTGAAGGGCAAATGCCCTAAGTGTGGCATGTTCCTAGAGGAAGTTAAACCAGGCGAAAAACTGGATTCTGCCGCCGCGGCCCAACAGCACCACGAAGGAGAGCAGCACTAGTCTCTGCTGAATATCTTACGGTCAAAACCAATTGCTACCGTCGTTTTGGGGTTGTTCTAAGTAAAGCAGCCCCAAAACACTAAGCCATCAATGCCATATATCTTACTCCTTTTATGATTGGCAAATTAATTTCTTTTTCGCTACGTAACCGGATGATTGTCTTGCTCATTGCCGCAGGCATGTTTGGTTGGGGGCTTTATTCCGTCACCACCAGCAAGGTGGACGCTATCCCTGATTTGTCAGAGAACCAGGTGATTGTATTCACAGAATGGATGGGTCGCAGCCCTCAGATTATTGAGGACCAGGTGACCTATCCCTTGGTGACCAACCTGCAGGGCATGCCGCAGGTGAAATATGTGCGCGGCGTCTCCATGTTTGGGATGAGTTTCATCTACATCATCTTTGATGACAAAACTGACATCTACTGGGCGCGGGAACGGGTGCTGGAACGCCTGAACTATGCCAACCGCCTTTTGCCCGAAGGGGCCATTCCCACCTTGGGTCCAGACGGCACCGGCGTGGGCCATATCCTTTGGTACACCCTAGATGCCCAAGGCATGGACTTGGGAGAGCAAAGGGCGGTTCAGGATTGGTACGTGAAGTTCGCCTTGCAGAATGTGCCGGGCGTGAGTGAAATCGCCTCTTTCGGGGGCTTCCAAAAACAGTACCAAATTACCGTTGACCCTAACAAACTCACTTATTACAACCTGTCGGTGCCGCAGGTGATGGCCGCCGTGCGGGCCAACAACAATGAGAGCGGGGGGCGTAAATTTGAGATGAGCGATATAGGCTACATCATCAAAACCACGGGCTATCTGCAGTCCCTTGAAGAAATTGAGAGCATCCCCATCACTACCCAAAACACTATTCCGGTAAGTGTGCGAGACGTGGCCACCGTGCAGATGACAGGCGAAAGCCGTCTGGGCATATTTGATTTGAATGGCGAAGGGGAGGCCGTGGGCGGTATTGTGGTCATGCGCTACGGTGAGAACGCCGAGGAAGTCATCAGAAACGTCAAAGCCAAAATGGAGGAAGTTTCCACCGGGCTTCCCAAGGGTGTGAAGTTTAACATTGTCTATGACCGGAGTGGGCTGATAAATGAATCGGTGGATTCCATTAAAACCACTTTGATAGAGGAAATGCTGGTGGCTTCGGCCATTGTGTTCCTCTTCCTCTTCCATTGGCGCAGCGCGCTCATCATTATCATTCAGCTGCCGCTTTCTATAGCCATAGGATTCATCTTGTTGAACCTCTTTGGTATTACCTCCAACATCATGTCTCTTACCGGTATTGCCCTGTCTATCGGGGTGATTGTGGATGATGCCATTGTGATGGTGGAGAATGCTTACCGGCATCTAGCGGATGCCCAACAAATTGAGGAAAATGAATAAGGAAACACGACTTTCGATTATAGAAAA
>NZ_VKKY01000003.1 GCF_008271695.1 Rufibacter hautae | reverse complement strand
TGACTGGCCCGGCCGGCCAGCTGAACCCCCTTTCGGAAGGGAGTGCAAAGGTAAGAAGGTTTTTCCTTTCCGCAATAGCCGCGGAAAACTTTTTTCTCTTCCTTTCGTCTCTACCAGGTTGCCCCGTCGTTGACCCCCTCCTGCCGAGCGGGCTGCAAAGGTAAGAAACCTTTTCCGGTTTCCAAACGCTTCCTTAAAGAGAAGGCTGCTTTTACCCGCATGGGGACGCAGCCTGAGATGTAACCATGTTGGTTGCTAAGGAGTTCCAAGAGCAAGAATTTTTTCTTTGCTTCGCCTTCGGTTGGCAGCTCCTGCCTGGAGCCTCCTGCGTAACCGCATCTGGGTGCCCCGAAGTTCCCGGGGTGGGAAGGTTTTTCCCTCTTTTGCCTTCGGCAAGCGGCTCCCGTCCGGTGCCTCAGGTGAAACCAAGGTTGGGTGGCCGGAAGTTCC
This sequence comes from Rufibacter hautae, assembly GCF_008271695.1. Lineage (GTDB taxonomy): Bacteria > Bacteroidota > Bacteroidia > Cytophagales > Hymenobacteraceae > Nibribacter > Nibribacter hautae. Next base: position 1,524,039 of record NZ_VKKY01000003.1, on the reverse strand, counting down.
CTGGCAGGAGATGATTTTCTAAGAAGTGGCCGCGACCGTCATTGGCTAATTTGTTTTTATTCTTCTCCTCCGATCTCAACTCCCACAAAGCAGAGAAAGCAAGGTGATCGCCACCTCGCCTTTTCTGCTTGATCCATATTCTATATAGAGATGTCAACAAACCTTAACATGCATCAAGCTTACTTGTAGTTCTTGAGCCATACCTTGAAGGTTGATCCTTCATTCAGTTTACTTTCTACTGTAACATACCCGCCTAATGCCTCCGCTTGAGTTTTAACTAAGTAGAGCCCTAATCCTCTGCCTGACACATGAAAATGGAAACGCTTGTATAACCCGAACAGGTTTTTGCCCTCCTTTTCCAAATTAATGCCTAAACCATTGTCGCTTACAGATAGGCATAGCATTTCGTCCTGCTCTTGTAGTTCTGCCTTGATGCCGAGGACTAAAGGCCGGTCTGGTGATTTATACTTTACGGCATTAGTTAAGAGGTTACTTATAATGCTGCTCACGTAACTTCTGATAGATCCAATCTCTTGAATGCCGTTGAGGTCCACTGTTACTTTTTCATAACTATCTGCCGGTAAAAACTGGATCGCCTGCTCTACGACCTCGGGTAGCAGAATTCGTTCCCGTTCCTCCAGTACCCCAGCTTGGAGACTTAACATTTCATTCAAGTCTCTTATTATATAATCAAGGTTCTGGGCAGTCTGCTTTAGCTTACCTGTGATACCTTCCTGTAATTCCTTGTTGTCAGAAGTACCCAGAAGAGAAGTTAGCCCTAATATATTGGCTACAGGAGAACGCAGGTTATGGGACACTATATAGGTAAACTGCTCCAGGTGGCGATTTCGCCTGAGAAGTTCCTCTGTCAGTTTAGCGCGCTCCTCGTCTGCTTTCTTCTGTGTGGTGATATCGGTTTCAATAACGATGAATTTCTTTCTACCTCCGGTTACCTCATCTATTATAGGAGTAACATCTAACTTGGACCAATAGATCTCCCCTGACTTGCTGCGGTTCTGCACTTCCTGGACAAATGGTTTGTCATACACCAGTTTTTGCCTGATCATGGAAACTCGCTCTGGGTTTGTTTCTGGCCCAGCTAGAAGGTCACCTGGTTTGCGGCCGATGACTTCTTCCAGGGTATAACCCGTCACCCGGGTAAATCCGTCGTTCACCCATTCAATACGGGCTTCCTCATCCGTGATGTAGACCGAGTTCACAGTTTTGCTGGCCACCAATGAGAGCTTCTTCAACTCTGCCTCTACTTTCTTGCGGGCGCTTATACCTTTAATAAATACAGATAATCCCTCTTCTGAGGGATAGGCGCTCACGTCTAGCCACTTGTTGAGGTCATCATAGAATATCTCAAAGTGCACTGGGTGCTGCAGGTCAATTGCACGTTTGAACTTGGAGTAAAATTTAGGAAACTTCTCAGGTGAATACACCTGCCTGATGTCCAAACCATGCAACTCATCGCTTTTTACCCCTAGAGAACTTTCAAACTTATGGTTCACATACGTAAAGCACCAGTTCTTATCCAAAGTAAAGAAAGCGTCTTTGATACTTTCCAGAATGCTGTTGAGTCGTCTGGCAGTATTTTTCAGAAGTCGTTGCTGCTGCTTGGTCTCCGTAACATCCTTGGCAATCCCATGAACACAAATCAGCTCACCTCCTACTACCACCGGCACTTTGGTGATGGCCAGATTCAGCTTTTCACCCTGGGCGGTTAAAATTACCGTCTCTGAAGTGCTTGACTCCCCAGCCAATGTTTTCTCATAATCGGCTACTGTTTCCTGCACCCAGTCTGGATGGAGCATCTGCACGAAATTCATTTGCAGCAGTTGCTCTTCTGAATACCCGCTACAGGCCACCGTGGTAGCATTCACCGATGTAAAATTGCCCTCCTTGTCAAGGGAGTAAACGCTATCTGGGTTGTTCTCGAAGAGGGCTTTGTACAGTTTCTCGCTGCGCTCCAATTGCCCTTGGGCTTCCAACCGATCGGTGATATCCCTGGAATTGATGATCATGCCATTTATGGCCGGATGATGGAAGCAGTTGACACCTTTGGTCTCAATCCAGCGCCATTCCCCAGATTTGGCCTTGAAACGGAAAGGCTTTGTTTTAAGGTCTACCCCAGCCATCACTTGTTCAAAATCTGAAAGGATTTCGGTGATATCGTCTGGGTGTATGAAATCAAAGGCTTTGTACCCCAGCAGTTCCTCGGGCTCAAAGCCAAGCACGTGCCGCACGCTGCCACTCACAAAGGTGTAGGTTCCTTCCTGATCAAGGATACAAACCATGTCATGCCCTTCCTGGAGCAAGGACTGCAGCCGATAATCGTTTTCCCGGGCTTTTGTATCATTCAGAACCTCCTTGGTGATGTCGCGGCCGATGCAATACACCTTACCTTCTTCCTTTAATAAGGAGGAGGACCAGGAAAAGTAAACGACTGACCCATCTTTGTGAATGTACCGGTTCTTGAAATTTAGAGTAGAAGAATGCTTAACCACCTCTTTCGCGTCATCCGCTGTCTTGGCAACATCTTCCGGATGAATGTATTCCGTACAGTGCTGCCCAATCATTTCAGAGGCAGAATATCCTAGAATGGTTTGGCAGGCCTGATTGACATGAAGCAAATATCCATCCAAGGAAAAAGTACAGATAAGATCTGCTGTTGAGTCCAGCACCAACTGGAGTTCACGAACCGTGTTTTTAAGTTCCTGCTGCTGTTTTTCTATGTACTCTTGTGAATCCTTTTCAGCTCTGAGGTCGCGTACATGCACACTCACAAACTGAACACCGTCTGACGCGCAGAATGTTCTGGAGCCCAACTCCACAGGAATCTTCATGCCAGACTTATGCACCAGATTCACCTCTCCTTTGAAATACCCATGCTCCCTTCTGGCTTTAAGCGCGACTTCCCAACGGGCATCACTAGAATCCATGAATCCTTTCCGTCCTTCTCTTAAGAGAAACTCCTTTGATTGGCCCACTAGCTGGCAAATAGCAGAGTTGACAAACAGCAAAGTCCCATCTGGCTGCACCAGCAACATAGGTTCATGACTATGCTCGGCTAGAGCATACATCAACTCAAAGTCTAATGTAGAAGCGGTGGGTTCTGGCATTTCCGTTCCCCGGTTCATTTTGTAATTATCATTCATCTTGTAGGCATCCTTAAGTCAAAAATCCAGCTTTAGCAAAGTGGATTTAACTCACACCGGCAGTTTTCTCATAGTAAGAAAAGCACGGTTCAGGCAAAAGTACGCTACATTTAGATAATTTCAATTAACCACGCCAACTATAAGTAAGATAGATATTTACACCTTGAATAATGCTATTAAGTATAATTTGGTTACCGGATAAAAGGTACATTTATCTTAAAGCATGAATACTTAGGTTTGGACACCCTAATACCAGTTGATTTAGGGTTATTTTTAGAAAAAATGGCTAAAAACAAAAGAGCCACTATAAAAGTGGCTCTTCTTGTACATTATAAATACAAAGCACTATTTTCCTACTTCGGCTTTGCTATCTCCCTGGTACTTCCCATTGAATTTGTCATACAGGTACTTCTGCTTGTCTGTTAAGTTCAACTGACGGCCTTGGATAAAGGCATGACTGATCTTGTTTGTGCGCATGTCCAAGATATCACCTTCAGAAACCACCAGGCTGGCGTCTTTGCCCACCTCTACAGAACCAACCTGCTTGTCTACGCCCAGGATTTTGGCTGCATTCAGGGTAACAGAAGAAATTGCCTGTTCTTTGGACAACCCGAAGGCCACCGCCGTACCGGCAATAAAAGGCAGGTTTCTGGAACCGTGAAGGCTGGCATCATAGTCCAGGCAGAACAACACACCGGCTTGTTGCAACATACCAGGCATTTTGTAAGGCAGGTACACATCATCGCCGGCCCGGGCTGGCAACGCATGGACGCCCGAGTAAATCACCGGAATACTGTTCTCTTTCAGGAAATCGGCTACTACAAGAGCATCGCCGCCGCCCACAATCACCAGCTGTTTTACGCCTGCTTTTTGCGCAAACCGCACAGACTCCACAATCTCTTTCCCATAATCAGCGTGGATGAAGAGCTTTTTGGAACCGTCAAACAGGCCACCCAGTGAGGCAAGTTTCAGATTCTGGCGATCATTTTTCTGGTCTTTGTACACCTTGGCTTCGGCCAGCAAAGCTTCCAGTTCCTGCAGTCCTTGCTGCCGGGCCTGGCGGCGTTGGGCAACCTGCGGAGAATTGTCAGGTGACTGCTGCACCATGGCTGGCCAGCGCAGGTGTATGCCGGCATCGGCTTTCACCAGGGCGTCTTCCCAATTCCAGGCATCCAACTGCACCACCGAGGATGAGCCCGAGATCATGCCGCCCACCGGCGTAATCTGCGCCATCAAAACGCCGTTTGACCGAAGCGTAGGCGTGATATCAGAATCGGTGTTATACGCCACGACCGAGCGCACATTGGGGTTGAACAAACCCACTTCCTGCTGGTCTAAAGTAGCCCTAACTGATTCCACTTCATTCAAGCCTATCTGACTATTGGGTAGAATCATACCCGGGTAAATGTGCTTGCCGCTGACATTTACGGTTTCATAGGCAGTACCACCTGCGTTGAACCCGGTTGCAGGACCAACATAAGTGATTTTACCTTCGTTGAAAGCGACCGCAGCTCCTTCTACCACCTGGCCATTCCCTATGTGGAGAGTGGCGCCGGTAAGCACAGTGGCTTTCGACTGCTTGGCGGCCGGCACAGGAACCTGGGCCCAGGCCGCGGAGGTGCTCACGAGCAAAGCCGCCGCAAGCAAAAGACGATGTTGCATGTTCTTAGAGGTAAGGTTTACCACAGTATTCTTTAACGTTTGCATAGTGTGGTCTCCTTATTTTTGATGATACTCAGATTCCTGATATGTTTCTTCAGAGCCGGTGCCCAAGTCTTCGCAATGCAGCACTTGGTCTGCGCCCCTGCGGGATGGCGCCGCAGCTTGCGTGCGCTCACCGCGGGCTTTGGCGGCCAGCATCTTGTTGATAAGACGCAAGCGCTCTTTCTCCTGCTCTAGCTGCAGTTGCTTGTCTTGCTCCACGTCAAAGTAAGCGATACCATCCACGAAGGTTTTCTCCGGACGGGCGTAGATAGAAAGCGGATGCTCGTTCCAGATCACCACGTCGGCATCTTTGCCGGCTTTCAGGCTACCTACTTTGTCATCCAGGTGCAACAGTTTGGCTGGGTTCAGGGTCACCATTTTCAAGGCGTCTTCCTCAGAAACCCCGCCGTACTTCATGGTTTTGGCAGCTTCCTGGTTCAGGCGGCGGGCCATCTCGGCGTCGTCTGAGTTGATGGCGGTGGTCACGCCCACGTTGTGCATGATGGCGGCGTTGTACGGAATAGCGTCTTTCACCTCCATTTTGTAGGCCCACCAGTCTGAGAAAGTAGAGGCGCCAATGTTGCGGGCCTTCATCTTGTCGGCTACTTTATAGCCTTCCAGAATGTGGGTGAAAGTGTTCACCTTGAAGCCCATCTGGTCGGCCACTTTCATGAGCATGTTGATCTCAGATTGCACGTAGGAGTGACAGGTGATGAAGCGCTCGTCTTTCAGGATCTCGGAAAGGGCGTCCAGTTCCAAGTCACGGCGTGGGGCCGGGGTTTTGGCTTTCTGCGATTTAGAGAGCTTGTTGTAATCGGCGAGGGCTTTCTGGTATTCTTTGGCGCGCTGGAAAGCGTCTACCATTACCTGCTCCACGCCCATGCGGGTCTGCGGGAAACGCACGTTGTACTGCGGCGAGCGGTTAGACTGCTTCACGTTCTCGCCCAAAGCGAATTTGATGAACGGATCTGCGCCTTCAAACATCAGCTTCTCGGGGGCCTGACCCCAACGCAGTTTGATGATAGCCGACTGCCCTCCGATGGGGTTAGCCGAGCCGTGCAGCAACTGCGAAGTAGTTACGCCACCAGCCAACTGGCGATAGATGTTCACTTGCTCATGGTTCACTACATCGGCCATGCGGACCTCAGAGGTAACGGCTTGCGTGCCCTCGTTCACGCCATCTAAGGCAATGTGCGAGTGCTCGTCAATGATGCCCGGGGTCACGTGTTTGCCGGTTCCGTCAATCACCTTGGCACCGTTAGCGGACAGATTCTTCCCTACCTGCGCGATCTTGCCGTTTTTCAGCAATACATCAGCGTTCTGGATTTTACCTTCTTTCTCATTCGTCCAAACCGTGGCATTCTTGATGAGGACAGTTTCTGCTTTCGGTAACTCGGTTCTGCCGAAGGCGGCAAATGGGAAGGTCAATTTACCCAGGTTCAAGGCTTCGTTAGAGCGGGAACGGGCGGTGTCGCGTTTGGCTTGCTGGGTATCGGCCTCGGAGAGAAGGGCGGTCCATTTCACCATTTGGGCATCTGGCAACTGGGCCTCGCCCTGAAAACCTTTGCCGGTGTACCAACCGGTGAGCCGGATACTTTCTTTTCCGTTCTTAGCAGGCGCAAAGGTCATGGTCAGCAATTCACCACTGAGGGATAGATTGCCTTTGAGGGTATCCTGGGCGACTACTTTCAGCTCTGGTTTTTCAGGCGTACCGCTGATGAGCATCCGGCGCTCTGGTTGAGAGCCTACTTTCAACGTGTACACACCCCGGAAATCGGCGGGCGTTTCACTGACTTTGTAGCCCTGGCCCTGTACCCAGTTTTCCAGGAGCATCGTGGTTGGGTCAAACAGGTTGCCGGAAGCTACCACAAAGTTTGCTTCCATGCCTTCACGTAGGCTACCCACGTACTTCTCTGCTTTGAGCAGTTTGGCGGGCGTGAAGGTAAGGGCTTTCAAAGCTTCCTGCTCGGGCAAACCGTAAGAAGTAGCTTTGCGGAGGTTAGGCAGAAACTTGCTTTTATCTTTCAGGTCAGCGGTGGTGAATGCGATGGCTACGCCTTCTTTCACTAACATAGCCGGGTTGGCCGGCGCCATTTCCCAATGTTTCATTTCCTCAATGCCCACGCGACGAGCATCATACGGGTCTTCCACGTTGTAGGCATCGGGAAAGTTCACGTTGAGGATATAGGCAGCATTGGTGGCTTTGATCTGGGGCAACATTTGGTACTCATCGCCCTGGCCTTTGAAGATATACTGGTAGCCGAACTCATCTCCCACTTTATCAGCGCGGACCGCGTTCAGTTTGTTGCTCACCTCCATGATCTGTGGCAGGCGGTTCAGTTCATTAAAGGCTTTAAGCGAGATGTTCTGCTCTTTGTCTTGGTTTTTGGCATTCCACTGCGCGTCCAGGTACGTCTGGCGCAGCAGGGCAATGGAGCCCATGATGGAGCTGGGGTATTCTTGCGTAGAGGAACCTTTGTCCAGGGACAAGGCACCGGCGGCTTTGTCCAGCAAAATCACCTGGTTCTCTTTTTTATTGGCCAAAGTCACCAAAGAGGCTCCGCCGCGGGAGATTCCGTCCTGGTGAATGGTGAGCACCGCTCCAAAGCCCAGCTTGCGCAGTTCCTCGGCGGCTTTGGTATCTACCTTGAAAAGTTCTACCGCGTTGGTCTCGGGCCGGATGGCCTGGTTCCAGTTGAAGGCTCCCTCTTTCTTGGACTCGGCCTGTGGTGGGCTGTTGAAGCTGAAGGAACGAGTTGGCGGTGTAGGCACCCCGTAACTGGTGTATGGGTCCACGAAGCCGGGGTACACGGTTTTGCCTTTCAGGTCGGTGACCATGGCGCCCTGAGGCACGGCTACTTTGGTGCCCACGGCCACTACTTTACCGTCTTTGATGACCAGGGTGGCGTTCTCCAACTTGGTTTGGTAATCCACGAAGATGGTGGCATTGGTGAAGGCCCGCAGTCCGGAGCGCTCATCATACACCCCATTGCGCGGGAAAGTCTCCTGTGCCCGGCTCTGCAGCGACAAAGCCGCTACCGCTAACACGGAGAGAAATACTTTTTTCATGGGAGCTTAAATAAAGGTTTGTTTGTGCGATTGTGTTTGTTTGGAAAAGGGAAAGTATGAAAAATAAAATCCTAAAAAAAGCACAGGAAACAGTTCGGTTCTTTTGATGCTATTTTTCAAAAAACACCCCCAGAACGCTAAAATTTTGGCAAAGAAAAAGCCCGGTCAAGAGCATTGACCGGGCTTTTGGTTCTATGAAGAAAGAGGTTGATTACAGGTTGTTTTCCTTCCGGATGACGCTGTGTTTCTTTCCATAAACGAAGTAGATAATGATACCAATGGCCATCCAGCCCAGCAGACGGTACCAGGTCTCGGCAGGGAGACCGGCCATCATACCAAGGCAAACCAGGATACCCAAGATAGGCACCAACGGCACCAAAGGCGTTTTGAACGGACGCGGACGGTTAGGCTCTTTCACGCGCAGGTACCAAACCCCGGCACAAACAATCACGAAGGCCAGCAACGTACCGATAGACACTAAGTGACCCAGTTCATCCACGGAGAAAGCACCCGCAACTACGGCGCAGATAGCACCCGTTAGGATGGTACTTACGTGAGGGGTTTTAAATTTAGGATGCAGTTTACCAAAGATTGGAGGTAACAAACCGTCTTTAGACATGGTGTAGAAGATACGCGGCTGAGACATCAGCATCACCAACATCACAGAAGAAAGACCGGCAATAGCACCAATCTTGATCAGGTCACGCAGGAACGTATAACCTGTTTTCTCAATCCCGATGGCAATAGGCTCCGCTACGTTCAATTGGCTGTAGTGCACCATGGCCGTCAAGATACCAGACACCAGAATGTAAAGAATGGTACAGATCACCAAAGAACCCAAGATACCAATAGGCATGTCTTTCTGCGGGTTTTTAGCTTCCTGCGCCGTGGTGGATACGGCATCAAACCCGATATAGGCGAAGAAGATTACCCCGGCTGCCCGGATAATTCCGCTCCAGCCGTACTCACCAAAGCCCCCTTTGTTTTCTGGGATGAAAGGAGTCCAGTTGGTGGCTGCCTCTGCTCTATGACCGAACAGGTAGTTAGCCCCGGCCATGATAAACAAAATCACCACGCCCACTTTAATTAAAACGGCAATGTTGTTGAATTTGGCAGACTCGCTCATACCAATCACCAGCAGCACGGTCACCAAAGCAATAGCGATTGTCGCCACCAGGTTGAACATACCGGTTGCATGAGGCAGGGTAGAAATATCAATACCTTTCTCAGCAAAATTAGTTATTAACTGCTCCGTGATGCGGGTCCAAGCACCTGTTTCTGGATCTTGAACCATTTCAACGCCTACGGCATTGCTCCACTGCGGCGGAATGTTGATCCCGAAGTCCCGAAGAAAGGAAACCACATAACCAGACCAGCCCACGGCCACGGTGGCCGCCCCAAAAAGGTACTCAAGAATTAAGTCCCAACCAATGATCCAGGCCACGAACTCACCCAGGGTGGCGTAGCCGTACGTGTAGGCAGAACCGGCAATCGGAATCATGGAAGCAAATTCAGCGTAGCAAAGACCGGCAAAAGCACAGCCCAAACCAGCCAGGATAAATGCCAGCACAATGGCTGGACCAGTGTACTGTGCAGCCGCACTACCCGTTAACACGAAGATACCCGTCCCAATGATAGCCCCCACCCCTAAGGCGATAAGGTTACCCGGACCAAGGGTTCTTTTCAGGTTGTGCGCCCCTTCACTAAAGGCGTCAGCGCTAAGCTTGTCAATTGACTTCCTAGCGAAAAGTTGGTTTGCCATAAAATGCGTAAAAGTTAGGGAATAGTTTGTTTGTTGTTCGCTTTGTAAAAGGCTTGAAGGGGCTAATATAAGTACTTTTCGGCAGAAGCCATGCGAGGCCGGTTTTTATACGCTGGTTTTAGGCTATTTCTTCCTCCTGAAAAGACAGAGCTGTTTTCAACCCCTTTTTCTTAAAAATAGCTCAGAAACGCAGCACTTCCCCTGCCGCCCAAATGCCTTACTTCAAAAGTGCAGTTTTAAAAGGCCTAAGCCTGATGATCAATAGCAAAAGAAAACACCGCCTGTGAGCAAGCCATGCGCCCCCAGGCCCCCTTCCAGGTAGCCGCCTACCTTTCTACCAACCCGCACGCCACATACCGTCAATTGACCAAACGGAATGGAAATGAAACGGCGTTGGTCTTCGTCACTCTGCTCGGGTCTTCTATCCCGCTGGGCCACCAGGAGCCCTAAGGAAATGCCGGAGTACAATTTCACCACATCAGACCTGACCCAATGGTACTGAACGGTTGGCATGATGGTGTAGTAGCTGGGGCGATCCTCCCCTACCTTGGTTGTTTGGGTTTGCCCACCCTGGTCTTGGCTTAGCTCCTCAGTGACAGAATGAATGGAGGTGTAAGAGGCAACCGCACCTAGGCTTACTCTTTCGCTCAAAGCTCTGTGGTAACTTACCTGCACCGGTCCTATCACCTGGTGTACCCTATGCTGCACGGGGTAGAAAAGGGTGAACGAGTTCCCTATTCTGGTAGCCATTTCCTGCAACGAGAGCGCTCCATACCCTACTTGTACGAAATTTCTTCTGGAAGGCATCTCCTGCCCCCAACTTTTCTGGCCTGAAAGCAAGAGCAGGATTCCGCAAAGGAGCAATACCAGCAATTTGTTAGGACCCATGGAGAGAAGGTTTTACCCTCCAATATATTCATAAAACCTGATATTTAATACGCAAAAATTTCTAACCAAAGTAGTTATCCCAGGCCTCTGGCTCTAGGGATACAGGTGGCTTTTTGTATCTTCGTCTGATAGATGCACCAAAGGATGAGCAGAGACGGCAAGATGAGAGTACTACATACGGCAGACTGGCACCTGGGCCAGCGCCTGGCTAACCAGGAACGTACCGAGGAACACCGCGCTTTTCTAAACTGGCTTTGCCAGACCATCTGCGAGCAAAAGATTGACCTGCTGCTCATTGCCGGCGATGTCTTTGACACGGGTTTCCCATCTAACACTGCCCTAAAACTGTACTATGATTTCCTGCGCGAGGTAAAAGGCACCTGCTGCCGCGAGTTGGTGATTATTGGCGGCAACCATGACTCGGTTTCCACGCTCAATGCCCCGGCCGAGCTGCTACGGCATTTCAATGTGCACGTGGTTGGTGGCGCCCCCGTCCAAGCACAGGACCAGGTGATTGTGCTCACCGATGAGGACAACCAGCCCAAAGCCGTGGTATGCGCCGTGCCGTTTCTCAGAGACAAAGACGTGCGCCTCTCGGTGCCCGGCGAGACTGGTGAAGAACGTGAGGCCCGCCTCAAGCAAGGCATTTGCGACCATTACAACCAATTGGTACCGCTTATCCAGGAGTTCAAACAGCAGGGCCTTCCGGTTTTGGCAACGGGCCATTTGTTTGCGGCCGGCGGAAGCGCCTCAGACAGCGAGAAGGAAATTCACGTGGGCAACCTGGGCCAAATCTGCGGAGACCAGTTCCCCGCGGAGTTTGACTACGTGGCCCTGGGCCATTTGCACCGCCCGCAGATCGTGAACAAAATGCCGCACATCCGCTACAGCGGTTCTCCCATTCCGCTTAGTTTCTCTGAGATCACCGACCGCAAGCAAGTGGTAATCCTTGATTTTGAAGGCGGCCAACTCACCGACATCCACGAGGTGGACATCCCGTGCTGGCGCAAGCTGGTGCGGTTCAAAGGCACCATTGACGAGGTTCTGCCCAAAGTGATCGCGTATGACAACGCAGACCGTCCGTACCTGGCCTGGGCCGAGGTGCAGCTTCAGTACGAGCACAACCTGCATGACCACACCGGCAAACTCCAGGAAGTCTTCGCGAAACATTCCCAGATTCAGTTGCTCATCCACCGGCCGCTCCGCACCATTGGCACCCAAACCCTGGATCAGCAGGTACAACCCGAGCAGGACTTGGCCGACCTGAAACCCAAAGAGGTCTTCCTGAAGAAGTGCGAAGAAGCCCTGGAAGCCGACAGCTACCAAAGCCTGCTCTCCACTTTTGATGAATTGCTGGAACTCATGCCCCAGATGCAGGAAGAATCCCTGGACCTCTCGGTTTCTGAGCTGAAAGTGCTGTAATAAATCAGTCTTCTCTTGAGAGCTTGAAACAGACTTTTCTGTTTTAGGCGCTGTTTTCTGAAAACAGCCTGTAAATGCTGTCTTCATTCTAACCTATTTTCCAGAAGGGTGAGGTAAATTGAAGGTGAGGCACCCACCACTGGCATCGACGTGCCAAAAAATTCAGCTCCTAGTGATGTCCGCGCTCCTACCCTTTTGTTCCTAGCCTCAAGCTACTTGCTGCACATTATAGAGGCTTGCTATAAAAAGATAGCTATTATCAATTTGATACATAAGCCTCAAACTGACACCTTTGGTTAACAAGGCGTATAAATCAAGGTTATAAGTACTTAAGTCCTTTAAAGGGGCGTTGGTTTATATAGGCTTTAAAATTTAGAACCCACATCAAAGGAGTTCGTTAGATTTAGTATCATCCTAAAACCCCAGTCATTCTATGGAAAAAGATCAGGAAAAGTCAAACGGTCAAGCCGGAGGCAACGGCCAGGAGAGCCAAAACCTCACCACCCGGCAAGGCCATCCGGTGACAGACAACCAGAACATCCGAACGATAGGCAACCGTGGCCCCGCCACCCTGGAGAACTATCACTTCATTGAAAAGATAAGCCATTTTGACCGGGAACGGATTCCTGAGCGCGTGGTGCACGCCAGAGGAGCTGGGGCCCACGGTGTATTTGAAGCATACGGTAACGTAGGCGGTGAGCCTATTGCCAAATATACCCGCGCCAAACTGTTCCAGGAGAAAGGAAAGAAAACCGATGTTTTTGTACGTTTCTCCACCGTAGGCCATGGTGGCCACTCACCGGAGACCCTGCGTGACCCGCGCGGTTTTGCGGTTAAATTCTACACCGAAGACGGAAACTGGGATTTGGTGGGCAACAACCTGAAGATCTTCTTCATCCGGGATGCCATGAAATTCCCAGACCTGATCCACTCCCAGAAGCCAGATCCGGTCACCAACATCCAGAGCGGCGAGCGCATCTTTGACTTTATCGCGAATACCCCAGAGTCTACCCACATGGCCACGTTCCTGTTTTCTCCGTGGGGAATTCCGGCCAACTACCGCCAAATGCAGGGCTCCGGCGTGAACACCTACAAATGGGTAAACGCAGACGGTCAGGCAGTGCTGGTGAAATACCATTGGGAACCGCTGCAAGGCATCCGCAACTTAACCCAAGCCGAGGCCCAGGAGATTCAGGGCAAAAACTTCAACCACGCCACCCAGGATCTTTTTGATGCCATCAAAGAAGGAAACTTCCCAGAGTGGGAGCTGTGCGTGCAGATCATGAGCGACGATGACCACCCAGAACTGGACTTTGATCCGTTGGATGACACCAAACTGTGGCCCATTGAGCAGTTTCCGTTCCTGCCGGTAGGCAAGATGACCCTGAACCGCAACCCCGTGGACTACTTCAACGAGGTAGAGCAATCTGCTTTCGGGACCGGGGTGCTGGTAGACGGGCTGGAGTTCTCAGATGACAAAATGCTGCAGGGCCGTACCTTCTCCTACTCAGATACCCAGCGGTACCGCGTAGGAGCCAACTACCTGCAGTTGCCCATCAATGCGCCAAAAGCCAAGGTGGTGACCAACCAGCGCGGCGGCCAGATGTCTTTCCATTCAGATTTCGGCGATGGCCAGAACCCGCACATCAACTACGAGCCCTCTACCCTCAACAACGTGAAAGAGGCTCCCAAAGCCGGCAAAGATTACGAGCCACGCTATGAAGCCAACCTGGTGCGCCAGAAAATTGACCGCACCAATGACTTCAAGCAAGCCGGTGACACCTACCGCAACTTCCAGGACTGGGAGCGCGACGACTTGATTACTAACCTGGTGAACACCTTGGCTACCGCCGATAAGCGCATCCAGGACAAGATGATTGAGCACTTCACGCTTGCCGACGAGGATTACGGCCGGCGAGTAGCCGAAGGCCTGGCGAAAACCACCAAGTCCCAAGATGACAAAGGCCCAATCGGGGCTATCTCTCCGCAGGAAGGCATTGACCAAGCCAAGCAGGTGTCACATCCTGCTGATCCTTATTAATGGTTTTTTAGAAAACGGCGTAAAAACGGCCACCTCTCTGTAGGTGGCCGTTTTGTTTTTCCGGGCAAAGACTCTCTTTTCCATAGTGATAATCCTCTGCAAACACTTTCCATTTTCCTGGCATTTGTTTCCTTTGCAAGTAGAACTATTTGCCAAGCTATACCCCATCATCTAACCAATATGCAGAAAGAAGATCTGCTTGCCACGCAGGCAAGAATTACGCCCTTCATCCACCGTACCCCCGTTCTCACGTCCCGGTTACTTAATGAAATCACTGGTGCGCAGGTTTTTTTCAAGTGTGAGAATTTCCAGCGGACGGGAGCTTTCAAGATCCGGGGCGCCATGAATGCCGTGCTGCAGGTTACCGAGGACCAGAAAACCCGGGGCGTGGTCACCCATTCCTCCGGCAACTTCGCGCAGGCGCTGGCGCTGGCGGCCCAAAGCATTGGCGTGAAAGCCTACATTGTCATGCCAGAAAATGCCCCGCAGGTGAAGAAAGATGCTGTATGCGGTTACGGCGCTGAAATAGTGGAATGCGCCTCTAACCCCATCGCGCGCGAAAAAGTGGCCGCGCAGGTAGAAAAGGAGACCGGGGCTTTCTTCATTCACCCGTCTAATGACAAAGACGTGATTCTGGGCCAAGGCACGGCAGCCCTGGAATTGCTGGAAGACCAACCCGGTCTGCGCTACATTTTCTCACCGGTGGGTGGCGGCGGGCTTATTGGCGGCACCGCGCTGGCGGCCCATTTCTTCGGGAAAGACACCAAAGTAATTGGTGGCGAGCCCTTTGAGGCAGATGACGCGTACCGATCCCTCCTGAGCGGACAGATTGAATCTAATGACACCACCAACACCCTGGCCGATGGCCTGCGTACCCAACTGGGTGACATCAACTTCCCCATCATTCGGCAGCACGTGGCGAAGATCATCAGGGTAGAGGAAAAGGAGATTATTGCGGCCCTGCGGCTCATCTGGGAGCGCCTCAAGATTGTAGTGGAACCGTCCAGCGCGGTAGCATTGGCGGCTTTGTTGCGCAATAAGGAAGAGTACGCCAGCCAGAAAGTAGGCGTGATTCTATCCGGTGGCAACATTGACGTGGGCAACCTGCCGTTTTAGGCTTCTTTCCCCGAAAACACGCCTAAAACGGAAAAGACATAGGTTAGCCGGCAAGTTGGTTTCCTGGATAACAGCACCTGAAAACCAGGCTTTTGGTTTCCCCAGAAAGCGGAACCAGAAAAGGAGCAAATCCCTGCGGCCATCTTCCCGTATCTTTGAAGGTTACCTCATTCATCCGTAATACAAAAAACAAAACTATGATAGAAACCAAAGGTTACGCCGCTTTTGACCCTAACTCGCCGCTGGCCCCTTTTAACTTTGAGCGCCGCGAGGTTGGTCCACACGATGTCCAGATTGAGATCCTGTTCTGTGGCGTGTGCCACTCAGACCTGCACACCGCCAAAGGCGAATGGGGAGGCGCCCTGTACCCGGTGGTGCCCGGCCACGAGATTGTGGGCCGCATTGTGAAAGTAGGCGACCACGTGCAGAAATTCGCGGTAGGTGAAATGGCCGGGGTGGGTTGTATGGTAGGTTCCTGCCAATCTTGCCCCAGCTGCGCCGATGGCCTGGAGCAGTACTGTGAGAACGGTTTTGTAGGCACTTACAACAGCCCAGAGCCCGGTCTGGACACTCCTACTTACGGCGGATACTCTAACCTCATTGTGGTGTCTGAGAACTTCGTGCTGAAAATAAGGGAAGACCAGGACCTGGCTCGGGTAGCGCCGCTCTTATGCGCCGGCATCACCACGTTCTCGCCTCTGCGGCACTGGAATGTAGGCCAGGGCCACCGTGTGGGCGTGGTAGGCTTGGGCGGATTGGGCCACATGGCTGTGAAACTAGCCGCGTCTATGGGCGCCGAGGTGACCGTTCTGAGTACTTCCCCTTCTAAAGAAGCCGATGCCCAATCACTGGGTGCCCACAAGTTTGTGGTAACCAAAGACGCCGATGCCCTGAAGGGAGTAACCGGATATTTCGATTTCATCATCAACACCGTTTCTGCGAAAGTGAGCCTGGATATGTACACCAGCCTGCTGCGCCGCGATGGCACCATGATACTGCTGGGTGTTCCGCCGGAGGCCCCTGAGTTGCATGCCGCTACCCTTATCTTCGGGCGCCGCAGAATTGCCGGTTCTTTGATTGGCGGCATTGCCGAGACCCAGGAGATGCTGGACTACTGCGCTGAGCACAACATCTTGTCAGACATTGAGGTCATCAACATCAACCAGATCAACACGGCCTATGACCGCATGCTGGCCGGTGATGTGAAATACCGTTTCGTGATTGACATGGCCAGCCTGGAAAACACCAGCGCCTAAGCTTGGGACAATCTCACCATTCTTTTAAAACAGAGAAGCCGGCCTTGTGGGGCCGGCTTCTCTGTTTTAGGGCTTCTTTTTGGAAAACAAACTCTAAACAGCGTTAAATGACAGACATCAACTGGATGGAATTTGACGCTTTAGGACCCAGGATCACCTTGGAATCGTCTTTGGAGATGGAAATGCGGTTAGAGGGCGTTCCTTTCAGCACCGGGGTGTCTTTCCCGTTCTCCAGGTCAAAGATTTTCGCGGTGGAACTGCCGGCGTTGGAGGTGTACAGCAGCTTGTTGCTGTTGTTGAAGAAAGACATGCCGTTGGCGAAATCCCCGGATCCGTTCTTTTTCACGGCTTTGGTCTGCTTGAAATCATCGGTGTCATAAATCCGGATAATGTCATCGGCCTGCCCGAAACCTACGGCCAGGAACTGGTCATCCGGGCTGATGGCCATGTCTGTAGGCGTGGCGAAGTTCGTGTTGAAAACCTTTACTACTTCCCCGTCTTTGGCTGAGAAAACGTTGATGCGGGTGGAAAACCAGACATAGAACCGGTCTCCGCTGTTGCTGAACACGATCTTTGAGTCTTTGGCGGCGTAACGGGGCTTGCCTACCCGCTGCCAGGTATCAAGGTTATAGACCTGGATCTCATTGTTCTGCAGCAAAGCCACCAACCGGTTACCAGAGATGGCCAACTCGCGCACCTTAGCGGGCAATCCGGTGATGCTCTTCACCACGCTCAGGTCCCGGGCCAGGATCACCTTGATCGACTTTTCCTCTCCGCCGGTGACAATGTATTTGCCGTCTTTGGAATAAGCGCAGGAAAGCGCCACGCCTTCATGCACTTTCTTGAAACTCACCGGGTAAGATTGGGCTACATCCCAGAGATACAGCATTCCCTGGTTCCCCACAGACACAAACTGGTTTCCGTCTGGGGAGAAAACCGCATTCTGGAACATGAGATTATCCTCGTGCTTCATAAGCGCAAGGGGTTTCAGTTTGGTTTGGCTAAAGGAAAGATGAGCGGTGAAACAAAAACAGCCTATTAACAATAGGGGGATACTCCTTTTCATAACTACAGAATAACAATATTTTATATTCTGCGAAGTACAAAAATATAATAAAATATTGCAAAATAAATTTAAGCTTTTTTCTCTTCAGGACAAATCAACTGAGTTCAACCGTTGATTTTCAGGCACAAGCAACAGAAACCTCTTTTTTATAGAAGAAAGGGTGTTTACAGAACTCACATTTATAAAGAGATGGTGGTTTATACGCACCATGCTACTTTCATTTTTCTAATACAGAAAACGCATTCAACTGCAAATCAGCGAGGTATAAACCAGAACATTTCCCTTAGAAATTCAACATAGCCGCGTAAACGCCACGCACTACCTCGGTCATCCGGGCGAAGTCCAGGGTGTCAATGGTATCGGTGGTCTGGTGGTAGTGCGGGTTTCTCAGGAAAGAGGTATCGTTGATCATGACCGCCTGATACCCCTGGGCCCAGTAGTTGCGGTGATCAGAGAGGCCCACGCCTGGCAACTCCGGCGGGGCAGCGATGGACTGCACGTCAATGCGCGAATGCTCCTTCATGAACTGCTGCACGCGCTGCACCGTTTTCTCCTGACCAGCTCGGCCTACCACCACTATGAAATTCCCGGTACTGGGATAAAGTTTTCGGAGAGACTCATGCTGGAATTCCTGAGAATTGGGTTTGTCTGTGAAGTACCCGATCATCTCCAGGCAGATCATCAGCTTTACGTCTACCTTATCGCGTTTCATGGAGTTGGCGTGCACGGCGCTGCCCATTTTCTCGGTGGCAAAGTAGGGCGGCTCCTCAAAGTTGAAAGCGACAAAGTCAATGCGGTGCTTTACCTCGGGTTTCTCCTCGTGGATGGCGCGGGCTAGTTCCAGCAATCCGGCCACGGCACTGGCATTGTCATCGGCGCCAGGGGTTTCTCCACACACATCATAGTGCGCCCCTACCACCACGCGTGGGCCATCCTCAGGTCCGTAAGACAGAATGTAGTTATGGAAGCCCAGGTGCAGGTTCTGCTTGCTGACGCGACTGCTTAGTTTGCAGAACTCAGTCTCAATGTAAGCGGCCGCTTTCTTCAAAGACTCTGGGTGCCCAATGCTGCGGGAAGGATGAAGGGTGGTCAGGAATTGGACATCGGAGTAGAGGCGGTCACGTTTGATGGGCATGGCGGATGAGGGATGGTTTCTGCTATTTACTTATCTAGGCCAAGGGAGTTGCTTCAAACCAACTGAATAAATACGGTTTCTTGGGTGTTTTCCCAGAATTTGCACTAGGGTACCCTTATAGGAACAAGCGTTTCTCCCCATACTCTTGACATGTTTGTAGGCGGCACCCTCAGCGTGAGATTACCCAGGTAACAGGCAAACTCAAATACAAAAAGGCCCGACTTACCTCCTATGAACCTAGGTAGGAGTCGGGTCTTTTTGTCTTGTTTTGGAAAAATCGGCTCTAAATCGCTGACAGTCGATAAGGGAAATATCATATGATAAGCCCCTTCCCTCCTGCTAATGTTTGGCTTTAAGCGTAATGATGACCACGGCGGCCACCAGCAACACCGTAGCAATGAGGGTTTGTATGGTGACCTGCTCATGCGCAAAGGCCCAGCCCAGAATCACCGCAATCACTGGGTTCACATACGCGTACGTAGACACCTGCGAAGGCGGCGCCACCCTGGTGAGCCAGCTGTAGGCGGAGAAAGCGATCAAAGACCCGAAAACCACCAGATAGCCCAGAGCAAGCCAGGAACGCTGACTTACCGAGGACCAATCGGCGGTTTGCCACTCCCCGAAGGTAGTTCCCGCCAAAGCCAGCAGGGCGCCACCGCATAGCATCTGCATGCCGGTGGTTAAGACGGGCGAGGTTGGCAGCGATGCCCGGGAGGAGAACAGCGAACCCCAGGCCCAGGCTCCCGCCGACAAAAAGATGGCCGTGCTGCCCAGCAAATCCAAACCGCCCTCCAGTTTCCAGGGACTCACCAGTACCACCATGCCAATGGCACCCAGCACCAAGCCTACTATCACGCCGGCAGAAGGCGCCTTTTTGCCTTTGCCCAGCCACTGCAAAACCACAATCCAGAGCGGCTCCGTGGTAACCAGCAATGCAGCAATGCCAGAGGCCACCCGTTGCTCTGCCCAGACCACGGCCCCGTTTCCTATCAATAGCAGCAAGCCCCCAATAATGGCGGTATTACGCCAATGCTGACCAGATGGCGCAGCGGCCCCGCGCAGACGTGCCCAAGTGAAAAGGATAGCCCCGGCAAACATGAACCGGAGACCCGCCATCAGGAAAGGCGGCAGGGTCTCTATGGCGAAAACAATGGCCAGGTAAGTGGAACCCCAGATAATGTAAATCGCGGCAAAAGCCGCGATTTTAAGCCATCCAGGTGCCGGGGCCCCGGAAGAAGAAGTTGATTGCATACTATATTATTCGGCGTCTGCGTGCAGCACCAGCAGGGGCAGCTTTGCCTGGTACGTTAGTTTTTCTGCCAGGCTCATGCCAAACAGGTTCTTGAAGAACGACCGGCGTTTTTTCAGGATCGCCAGCATATTGCTATGGGTTTTGCTCAGGTAATCTTTCAGTCCCACATCCTCCTTTTCATGCTCCACTTCGGTGAACTGAAGGTTCAGCCCGCCAAACTCATCGCGTAGCTTTTGGATGAATTCCTGGGCGTTGCGGTCCCCGTTTGCTCCACCTTTGGAAGTGATGTGCACCACCTCCACCTCGGCCTGGAAAACGGCGGCCAAGTCCAGCACTTGCCGCAAGGCTCGGAAATCCTCTGGCTGGTAATCTGAGGCGTACACAATGCGGTGGATGTCTGGGTAAGTGGCATTGGCCGGGATGGCCAGCACGGGGCATTTCACCTGGGAGATCACACTCTCGGTGTTGCTTCCGATCAGGATTTCCTCCAGGGTGTTGCCGCCGCCCGTAGTGCCCAAAACCACAAAGTCGTAGCCTTCTTCCTGCACCATCCGCTCCACGGCATCGGCCAGAAAGGCTTCTGTTACTTTGGAGTCAGACATGTAACCAGGGCCACCCACCTGGCCAGATAAGTTCTGGAGGTGCAGAGACATGGCATGGAGCTTATCTGCGGCAACGCGGCGCTGCTCATCTAATACCTGGCTGGCCATCAAAGCCGACTCTGTGGTATCCATCATGGGCAAGTGAATCACATGCAAGAGGGTAAGCGAAGCACCCGTACGTTGCGCGATCTGGGCGGCGTACTCAGCGGCCTTGTTAGAAGTCTTGGAAAAGTCTACCGGGCAAAGAATCTTTTTCATAGTGCTGTAAGTCTAGATCAGGCGCGGTTTTGCCCACGCTTCTTCCCTTACAAAACGTGAATATAGGGTTTTGGTTATACTTTCCTGACCCTAAGAGATTGCCTACCTGGGTTTCAACTCCTCCAGCCAGGCTTGCGCGTCCTGCATGGAGTCAAAGATATTGAGCGGGATTTTGCTTTCCTCAGCCATGCCAACCGACAGTAGGTTCACGGGTTTCTTTAGGTCGTGCACCTCGGCCAACTGGTAAATACCGGCGGCCACCGTCAGTTTTTGGGCTTCAATATGCATGAGGCGCACCACCGGCGAGTACTCATCCAACTTCCTTAGGTCTGTCAGGATAGAGAAGCCGGGTTTCACCAAAGCAAGCGCTTCTTTGAGGTGAATGGTATAGAAAGGCACTTCCTCTGGGGTGTTCCAGCACCCCTTAATATTTAATATAATTCTATTCTTTTCCTGGTCTACTTTGATTTGGTAGAACGGAGTGTGGGCAATTTTTACCATAGCAGCGTCAAACATTCCTGCAGATGCACCACTACCTGGACGGGGGATACCGGAGAGAGGCAAATGAAATATTAGATAATTTTCTTTTTATAAAGTTAAAAAGTGTTTCGCTTTTCACAAAATAAAACATCAAATTTTATTATTTCTTGCGTTCCACTCCTTCACCTCGGCCCAAGTCCACCGTTTTTTGGTTATTGTATTTAAAAATGCACTATCCAAATAATTAGTTACAGTCTGCAGAAATGCATCCTGTTCAATGGTAGAGGAATAGAATTCGCGCTCATACGGATGGCCGTACCGCTGGGCTTTGCTGAGCTTTTGGCCTTGTAGCCGAAGAAGAGGACCGGTATCGGTTACCCCGTCGGACACCCAGGTTAGACCAGACGTCTCTACCTCGTTCAAGGCTCTAGCCAGAGGACGCAAACCGGGCCGGGGCAGCGTGGGTCGGCTCTCCAGATCCACCCAGGTGGTATACTTACATTCTACCTCATAGCGGTTCTCTGGGTAGCAGGAGATTACAATGTCATACCCGGCAGTGGGACTGAACAAAGCATAGTAATGAAGTGGCGCCAAGGTCTGCACCACCACCAATCCCAAGGCTTGGTTTTGGATTATTCTAGACGCTGAGCTATACACCTTGGCGTAATCGTCCATTATCCTGTTGAACTCCGGCTCCCAAACCTGTTGAAATAGTGCAGGATTAAGCAATACATCTCTAAAGGTCTCCAGAAAATAGTGAAATTTAGGGATAGATGCTACCACCTCGTTTTCCTCCAGATCCTCCGCCCCGAAGGGCGGGTAGAAGCGGGCCTTTTCCTCGGCATTTATCCAGCAAACCAGTTTCAGGGCATCTTCGGCAAAAGGAGCCGCTAAATCCAACTCCCTGAAATCACCGATAAGGGCCATCTGCCGCAAGGTTTCCTCGTGGGCCAGGGCTAGTTCCGGATGCATCAGCGCCCATATCCCCACCAGGGCATCAATGTCGAAATGGTTGGCGGTTACGTAACGGTACTGCTGCAGGGCCGGGTAGTTTTGCTTGAGGGCCTGGAGCACCATTCCGGCGCTGGTGTCTTCCCGCAGTTCCGGTGGCGTGGGGGCCTCGCGCCAATGCGACAAAACCAACCCGTTGGGATGGAAACTGTCCACCACCACCGCGGGCTGGGACTTCACCTGAGGAAAAGGAAGGTACGAGTAAGCGTTCATGAGCAGTGCTGGCTGGGCCTTTGCGGGAAAGATGATTTTACCGGATGATTGTTGCTGTACGTTTAGGGGCCGGTTTGGCTAAAACGGCCCCTAAACGCAAACCTATGATTTATTTCCTTTTCCCGCGGCGGTTGGTGATTTTATCCAGGCGTTTGGTGCGCACCCATCTAAGGTATTTCTGCAGCCCCTCTGAGGCACGCAGCGCCGGGATGGAGTTATAGAGCACAGCCAATTCCTTATTATTATAGGTGAGGTGGACGGTACTGTGGCAAGGCTGGCACAAAGGCGCCGTGGGACCGTGGCGGCCACCCTCCTCCCGCGGAATGAGATGGTGCAGGATGGTAAAGCCTACCTCCCGTTCGCAGAGGGCGCAAACCGGATCGGCGCTCTCTTCCTTTTTCCTGATGCGTTTTGCCATACGTATCTTTCTGCTGTACCTTATACTGGTTAAACGATTTGCGCTAAAGTTGAATTTGGGTAAACATCCGTAGTTTCAAGGCGTAAAGTCTTTTTCAAACCCGGGCAATCGCCCAAGCAACCTATGGCATCATCTCCTGTCACTTCCCAAACCACCGACCCTGCCCTGAGCGAGAAATGGCTCTTGTTCATTCTGGCGGCCATCCAGTTTACGCACATCATGGACTTTGTGATCATGATGCCGCTGGGGCCGCAGCTTATGCGCGTTTTCCAGATCAATCCGCGGGAGTTTGGGTTCCTGGTTTCGGCGTATACGTTCAGCGCTGCCATCTCAGGGCTATTGAGTGCTTTCTTTATAGACCGGTTTGACCGGAAGAACGCCTTGCTGGGTTTGTACCTGGGCTTTACCTTAGGCACCTTTGCCTGCGCCTTGGCACCTACCTTCACGTTCCTGCTGATCGCCCGAATCCTGGCAGGGGCTTTTGGCGGCGTGTTGGGCGCTTTGGTGCTGGCCATCATCGGGGATTCTGTTCCCGAGGAACGTCGGGGGGCGGCCACGGGCAAGGTGATGGCGGCCTTCTCGGTGGCTTCCATTGGCGGTATTCCCTTGGGGCTTTACCTGGCCAGCCATGCCAGTTGGCACGCGCCGTTCTACCTGCTCACAGGCCTGAGTTTAATAGTGCTGTTCCTTACCTGGCGCATGCTCCCACCTATGCGGCAACACCTGCTCCACCATGTTCCGGAGCATCCGGCGAAGGTCCTGATCACCATTTTCAGCCGGGCTAATTGCCTCTGGGCTTTCGGCCTGATGGTGACGCTGTCTTTGGCTGGTTTTACGGTGGTGCCGTTCCTGAGCCCGTACATGGTAGCCAATGTGGGCTTTGAGGAGGTGGAGTTGAGCTACATCTACCTTTTCGGGGGATTGGCAACGGTGGTGACCTCGCAACTGGCGGGCCGTTTGTCTGATAAATACGGGAAGAAGAAAGTCTTCATGATTGCTGCCGTACTTTCTATTATACCTATTCTGGTGGTCACGCATTTGCCCCAAGTGCCGCATTGGCAAGCCTTTGTGGTGACCACGTTCTTCTTTATTTTCTTCGGGGCGCGGTTTGTGCCTGCCATGTCTTTGATCACCTCCAGTATTGAACCCCGGCTGCGCGGCTCTTTCATGAGTGTAAACTCATCGGTGCAGCAATTGGCCTCCGGCTTGGCGGCATTCCTGGCAGGACTGGTGATCTCCAACGAACCGGGATCCCAGGAACTGCTGCACTTCGGCACGGTGGGCATCATCGCCACCGTCTTCACCTTGGTTTCTATGGGAGTGGTGATGAAGTTGAGACAGGTGAGCTGATAATGAAAGTTCTGAGTCCTGAGTCTTAAGTTTTAGAAAATGAAAAAAGCCGTTTGGGGCCTGTTTCTTAAAAACAGGTTCCAAACGGCTTTAATAGGATATGGAATGTTTTTATTAAAGTGCTTCTTCGGGTTGGAGGAGGAAACCGTCTTTCATGGTGAGTTTCCGGTCGGCCATGTCGGCTAGGATGGGGTTGTGGGTCACCAGCACGAAGGTTTGGCCCAGGTCCTGGCGCAGTTTGAAGAAGATCTGGTGCAGTTCCTCCGCATTTTTGGAATCAAGGTTCCCGCTGGGTTCATCGGCGAAGATAAGTTTGGGCGAGTTGATCAGGGCCCTGGCAACCGCGGTTCGCTGCTGCTCTCCACCGCTCATCTCAGAAGGTTTGTGGTCCAGGCGGTGGCCCAGGCCCAGCATCTCCAGGAGTTCTTTGGCGCGGGTCTCCACCTCTTTCTCCGGACGGTCGGCCAGGAAACCAGGCAGGCAGACGTTTTCCATCGCCGAGAACTCAGGCAGCAGGTTATGGAACTGGAAGATGAAACCGATGTTCCGGTTCCGGAAACGCGCCACTTCTTTGTTGCTCATCCCCGAGATTTTCTGTCCGTGCAGGTAAACGTCGCCGGCATCTGGCGCATCCAAGGTGCCCAAAAGATGCAGCAGGGTACTTTTCCCCGCCCCCGAGGCGCCCACAATAGACACGACTTCGGCCTCGCCGATGGTAAGGTCGATCCCCTTTAATACCGGCAGCTTCCCGTATGATTTAAACAGCCCGCGGGCCTCTAACAAAACTGGCTTCTCTATACTCATGAACTACAAAACAATAAGGAAGGGACGGCATTTGCAAACCGTTCGCTTGTTTGCATGAAACGGAGCAGCCAATTTAAAGTTAACTGTAGCGGCGTTACACCGTAACGCCGTGGCGGGAGTTCCGATATACCTCGGTCACTCACCTATAAACTGTTCCCTTATAAAAGTCGCTGTTGCAAAGGGAGAATATGGGAGGTGAACCTGAATTGCCTTATAGCCCCACGGCGTTACGGTGGAACGCCGTTACACCTATTCTTTGTAAAACAGGCTTAAAACAACTGGCCGTGAGCAATAGATATGACTCAGGACTAAAGACTCAGAACTCAGAACTTCCCGCTCTGCGGCCTTTGCTTTGAAAAGTTGCCCGTATACCTTACTTTCGTGCACCTAAAAACATCAACCTAACCTCATGAATATACACGAGTACCAGGCGAAAGACATTCTGAAACGCTACGGCGTTAGAATTCAGGAAGGCATCGTGGCGGAGACCCCTGAAGAGGCGGTAGCGGCTGCCAAGCGTTTAACCGAAGAAACCGGCACTGGCTGGCACGTTATCAAAGCCCAGATTCATGCGGGCGGTCGTGGTAAAGGCGGCGGGGTGAAATTGGCTAAAAACCTGGAGCAGGTGAAAGAACTGGCGGGTCAGATCATTGGCATGCAGTTGGTAACGCACCAAACGGGCCCTGAAGGCAAAAAAGTAAATAAGGTGCTGGTAGCGCAGGATGTTTATTATCCCGGCGACTCTGAGCCGAAAGAATATTATGTTTCTATCTTATTAGATAGAGCCAAAGGCCAAAACGTGATCATGGCGTCTACTGAAGGCGGCATGGACATTGAAGAAGTGGCAGAGCACACGCCAGAGAAAATCTTCAAAGAGTGGATTGACCCAGCAGTTGGTCTTCGTCCATTCCAGGCCAACAAAATTGCGTTTGCCTTCGGTTTGCAAGGCGAGGCGTTCAAAGAATTCACCAAGTTCTTGACCAGCCTGTACAACGCCTATCTGGACACAGACGCTTCTATGTTTGAGATCAACCCGGTGTTGAAGACCTCAGACAACAAGATCCTGGCCGTTGACGGTAAAGTAGACCTGGACGATAACGCTTTGTTCCGTCACAAAGACCTGGCTGACCTGCGCGACTTAGCCGAGGAAGATCCATTGGAAGTAGAAGCAAGCAAGAGCAACCTGAACTATGTGAAGCTGGACGGTAACGTTGGCTGCATGGTGAACGGTGCTGGTCTGGCCATGGCAACGATGGACATCATCAAACTTTCTGGCGGTGAGCCGGCTAACTTCCTGGATGTAGGAGGCGGAGCCAACGCGCAAACCGTAGAAGCTGGTTTCCGTTTGATCTTGCAAGACCCTAACGTAAAAGCCATCCTTATCAACATCTTCGGTGGTATCGTACGTTGCGACCGCGTGGCGAATGGTGTAGTAGAAGCCTACAAAAACATCGGAACCATCAACGTTCCCATTATTGTGCGTCTGCAAGGAACCAACGCCGAGGAAGGCGCTCGTATCATTGACGAGTCTGGCCTGAAAGTGTACTCTGCCGTAGCCTTGAAAGAAGCTGCTCAGAAAGTAAAAGACGTGTTAGCTACTGTGTAAGTTAGCCTTTTAATCATAAACAAGAAAGCCTTTCTGGAAACAGGAAGGCTTTCTTGTTTTAGGGCTATTTAAAGGAAAACAGGTCTGAAACACAATGCGTTGGCCTACAACCCGGCTGGGTAAGTAGGCTAATCCTCCAACTACCGGCACGAAGTATAGAACCTGCACTAGAAATGGAAGAGAAATTTTACTATTTTACTCACGCGTTCCATTAAAATTAAACTTTCGTAAGCAGCGACTTCCAAGAAGATTTTCATGCCCCTCACTGAAGACCAGATTACCCAGTTGGCCCCAGACGCGGCTTCCGTGAAGGCGGGGCAACAGTTGGCTACCAACAGCAAGTGGGTTACCAAAGCCATTCATGAAAAAGCCATGTGGGGCGATTGCCAGGGCAGCGGCAAGAACCCGTATCGTACAGTTGTAGACTTGCAGAACATGGCCTTCAAGTGCTCCTGCCCCAGCCGAAAATTCCCCTGCAAACACGGCTTAGGACTTTTGTACCTGCATGCCCGCACGCCATCGGTGTTCGAAGCAACGCAAGACGTGGCAACAGATGTGCAGGAATGGCTTACCAAACGAGCCGGAAAAGCAGAGGCCAAGGAAGAGAAAGAAACGATGGCAGCTCCTAAAAAGCTTGATACTAAAGCCCAGGAGAGGCGGTCAGAAGAAAGGGAAAAGAAAGTAGCCGCCGGCCTGGAAGAGCTCCGCATGTGGCTCAAGGACTTAGTGCGGAATGGAATCCATCAAGTACCCTCCGTTTCCCAGTCCTTCCATCGTCCCATTACGGCCCGGATGGTGGATGCCCAGGCACCTGCTATCGCAAACTCCTTGAACAGATTATCTCAACTTCCCTTTCACCAGGAAGGCTGGCAGAAACCCTTTCTCCGGAAGTTATCTTCTCTGTACCTGCTCACCGAGGCTTTCAAAAACAGCGAAAACGTCTCTCCCTTGCTTCAAACAGAAATCAGAACTTTGATTGGCTGGAATACGGGTAAGGAACAGGTGCTTCAGCAGGAGGGTTTGCAAGACACTTGGCTGGTATTAAGCCGCGAACTGGAAGAAGAAGACCGGCTTACCACGGAGCGCATCTGGCTGTTTGGTTTGAAAAGTCAACGTTTTGCATTGCTGCTGAACTTCTATCCTTTGGGGCAAATGCCTCAGTTTTCAATAGTAGTAGGTTCTGCCATTTCCGCTGAAGTGGTCTTTTACTCGGCAGTTTTTTCGCTGCGGGCGCTTCTCAAAAACCAGCATGGTATGGGGGTGTCTGAAGTTCCAATAGCAGAACCCAATTTCAAAGTAGTCCTGCAGAAGGTAGCCGAGGCACTGTCCGTCCAACCGTTTATGGAACAAATCCCCTTTTTAGTGGAGCAAGTTCGGGTAGTGCATCAGAAAGGCGTCTGGTATTTGGTAGACAAAGAGAACCTTAGTTTGCGACTGCTCAATCCGGAGGTAGACGGCTGGCGTACTTTGGCCACCACCGGCTCCGCTCCGTTTACCGCTTTCCTGGTGTATGAGCCGCAAGGAGTCACCCTACATGCCTACTGGATTTCCCAACAATTTTACGCCCTGGCCTGATCATGCAAGACCTTTTAAAATCAGCCATGCTGGGAACAAACCAATACGTTCCCGCTGCCCTGCCCCCTTTGGCGCAGGAAATGGCACAGGCCATTGCCGCTACCGCCGAAGACAAAGAAGATGCTTTCCTGAAACTCTCTTTTGGGTACTTTTTGGCCGAAGAAGCCGGAAAACAGCTTCCTGAACTAACTCTTCAACATGACGCCCCACCCGCAGAAACGGTAGAAATGCTCTCCCCGGAGGCAAATGCGCTCTTGCGGCAATTCATTCTTCACAAAGAAGAACTTCTGCTGGACTACTTCCTTTTCAGATGCCAACGGGCACAGCGTATAGTACGTCCCGAGTTGTTGCCGGAAATCCTGTCTATGGCGGTGGAGAAAAAAGCCCGGAGAGAAGTGCTTCTGCAGATGAGCGGAAACCGCGGGCAATGGTTGGCCCAGATGAACCCAGCCTGGCAAATCCTACACACTCCGGAGGAAGAAAACCTTTGGGAAACCGGCACTTGGGAGCAGCGGAAAGCTTTCTTCCGTAAGCTTCGGGCCGATGCTCCGGCGGAAGCCTTGGCGCTCCTGCAAGCCAACCTACACGAAGAAGGCGCCAATGCCCGGGCCGAACTGCTGGCCTTGCTCCTACCCAACCTGTCTTTGGCGGATGAACCGTTCCTGGAAACCCAGCTCTCTGATAAAAGCCAGAAAGTACGACAGGAAGTATACAAGCTTCTGCTTCAATTGCCTGGCTCCAGGGTAAACCAGTTAGTACAAGCCTATCTGAAAGAAGCGGTGCAACTGAAAGAGGAACGAGTAATGCTGTTAGCGAAGAAGAAAGTCTTCGCTATTAATGCAGATGTCACCCCACCTGATGAGCTGTTTGCCGCCGGGTTTGAGAAAACCAGCAGCCAAAAAAACGTGGACGATGCTGATTATTGGGTTGCTCAGGCCTTGGAATTTGTTCCGCCAATCTTCTGGCAGCAAACCTACGGGCTTACTCTTCCAGAGGTCGTTCAACTTTGGGGCAACCACGCCGGCAAGCACCTGTTCCTTCCGGCTTTGGCTCAAAATGCTTTGCGGTTTCAAAACACAGAATTGGCGCATGCCTTATTAACCGGTAAAGAAGTAAGAGGCATAGACTTGCTTACAATCCTCTCTTTGCCCGAACGCTTTTCTTATGCATCCAAACTAGCCGAAGGACAATCTGGCTTTTACCTGCAGACCTTACTGGCAGAGGAGTACACCATCATTCCACCAGAAATAAACCAACAACTGCTCCGACACTTTGTCAAGAACCCTTACACCATCACGCAGCAGGTGTATCACCGGTGGGCCTTGCAGATGAACCCAGACATGTTACCTGTGCTACAGGAGTACATCAACCAAGAATCAGAAGAGTACCAGATGCGTTTTTTCCGGAACGTCTGTACAGAGATGACCCGCATGCTGCACACCAAAGAACAAATAAACGCCTTGCTTTAAACTATATGCAAAACGTCATACGCCAACACGCGGAACATCAGTTCGCGGAAGAACTGGAAGAACTTAAAAAACAAGACCGCCAGCAGGTACCAGCCAATTGGCAACTTTCGCCACAGGCCGTGGTCGCTTACCTGATGGGCGATACTCTTCCCAATGGTTTCCAAGTAACTCCCAAATACATCGGGAAACGCAGGCTGATGGAGATTGCCGTAGCCACCCTCACTACAGACCGGGCTTTGCTTTTGTACGGATTGCCCGGCACCGCCAAGTCGTGGGTTTCGGAACATCTGGCTGCTGCCATCTCGGGGAACTCTACCTTGCTGGTGCAAGGCACGGCCGGCACCGGAGAGGAAGCCATTAGGTACGGCTGGAACTACGCGCGCCTTCTTTCTACCGGTCCAACGCCCGAAGCCTTGGTGGAAACTCCTATGATGCGCGCCATGAAAACCGGGAAGATTGCCCGGGTAGAGGAGTTAACCCGCATTGGCTCAGACGTGCAGGATTCTTTGATCACCATCCTCTCAGAGAAATCATTGCCTGTTCCTGAACTGAACACAGAGGTGCAGGCCATTACCGGTTTTAACGTAATTGCCACCGCCAACAACCGTGACAAAGGGGTGAACGAGCTTTCCAGTGCTTTGAAACGCCGGTTCAATACCGTGATTCTGCCCGTGCCAGACTCCATGGAAGAAGAAGTGGAAATTGTGCAGCAACGCGTGAAATCCTTCAGTCAGCACATGGCGTTGCCCGTGGAGAAACCTATCACCGAGGAAATCCGCCGCATTGTCACCATTTTCAGGGAACTCAGGAGCGGGGTGTCTGTGGATGGAAAAACCAAACTGAAATCCCCTTCCGGAACCCTCAGCACCGCCGAGGCCATCTCGGTGATGAACAGCGGTCTTTCCCTTTCCCACCACTTTGGCGATGGCAGCCTGAAAGCCCACGATTTGGCTTCCGGGGTTTTAGGCGCAGTAGTAAAAGATCCGGTGCAGGATAAGATTGTGTGGCAGGAGTACCTGGAAGCCGTGGTGAAACAGCGCGAAGGCTGGAAAGACCTTTACCGTTCCTGCCGAGACATAATGTAAGCCGGGCTTCTCTGCCAACCAGCTTCTGACCTGTTTTTTTAAAACTGGCCTAAAACCAGCTTCGGCATTTAAGGTACCTTGGCGCCGTAGCAGTTTTATTTCAACTTCTTAACAATTACACTTCACACGCTCTCTTTATGGCGGTTCATGTTTTAGGGATCCGGCATCATGGTCCAGGTTCGGCGCGGCACGTGCGGCATGCGCTGGAACAACTTCGCCCCGACATTATCCTGATTGAAGGTCCTCCGGAAGGAGAAGAATTGGTCAGGTGGGCAACGCACGCGGAGATGGCCCCGCCCGTAGCCATGCTAGTGTACCGCCCCGATTCTCCGCAGCACGCCGTTTTTTATCCTTTCGCGGAGTTTTCCCCGGAATGGCAGGCTATTATGTACGGCTTGGAACACAGATTGCCCATTCGGTTTATTGACTTGCCGCTAACGCACAAATTTGCCCTTCAGCAGGAAGCAGAGGAAAAGGATACAGCAGACATTCAGCAAGAAATCCACCATAACCCGCTGCAGTACCTGGCGAACATAGCCGGGTACGAGGACGCCGAACTGTGGTGGGAGCATCAGGTGGAGCTAAGCCAGAACTCCGTTTCTACCTTTGAGGCCATTGCTGAGGCCATGCAGGTGCTACGCGAAACTCATCCTGATTTTAAGAACCAGCTGGAACCGCTGCGGGAAGCCTTTATGCGAAGAGGCATCAGGACGGCTCAGAAGGAAATGTACGCCCAGATTGCCGTGGTGTGCGGGGCTTGGCACGTACCCGCGTTGCAGCAAATGCCTTCGCAGAAAGCAGATGACGAGTTGCTGCGCAAACTACCCAAAACCAAAGTAGAAACCACCTGGATTCCTTGGACCTACAGCCGCCTTTCCTTTGAGAGTGGTTATGGGGCAGGCATCAACTCCCCGGGTTGGTACGAGCACCTGTGGCATCACCCTGAGGATGACGGAACGTTGTGGCTGATCCATGTGGCCCGGGTATTTCGGGAAAACCAGATAGAGATTTCATCCGCCCACGTGATTGAGACCCTGCGGCTAGCCCATTCCCTAGCAAGCCTTCGGGAACAGCACAAAGCGGGGCTGCTGGAATTCAACGAAGCGGTGCGCACCGTCATGTGCATGGGCGATGACATCCAATTGCAGCTCATCTGGAAAGAACTCATTGTAGGGCACCACATCGGGAACATTCCTGCGGAGTCACCCCAAGTGCCCTTGCAACGAGATCTGGAAACCTGGCAGAAAAGACTTCGGCTGAAGCCTCAGGAATTGCCCAAAGTACAAGCCCTTGATTTGCGGGATGAAACTGGCTTGCTCAGAAGCATCTTGTTACATCGCTTGCTGGTGCTGGAGATTCCGTGGGGCGAGAATCGCGATGTATCAGGCAAGGGCACGTTCAAAGAGGAATGGGAACTACGCTGGAAACCAGAACTTCATATTCAGTTGCTGGAGAAAGCCGCTTGGGGAAATACCGTAGAAGAAGCCGCGAACGCTTACCTGACTCATTTGTCAGCGCAGGCCAGTCAATTACCCCAGGTAACGGAGCTTCTGGAGCACGCTATCCCGGCGGAACTGACTGTGGGAGTAGCCGCCTTGATGAAACAGTTAGATGTACTGGCTGCTAATACTTCAGACGTACAGGAACTCATGCAGGCCTTCCTGCCCCTGGTACAGGTAAAGCGCTACGGCAACGTGCGCAACACAGACGCGGCTACGGTACAGTTGATCATGGATTCCCTCATGGCCCGAATCTGCGCCGGGCTCCCGGCTGCCTGTTCCAACATCAATGAAGACACCGGAACAGCGCTTGCCGGCTGGATACTCCGGCTAGACCAGGCGGTATTGCTGCTGGAAGAAGAAGCCTATCACGCCGAATGGTACGAAGCTTTGGAACAGGTCTTGACCACGCACCAGGTGAATGCACTGATTAGCGGTACCTGTTGCAAGTTGTTGCACAGCGCCGGCGTGTTTGACGCTGATATTACGGCAACGGCTTTCAGCAACGCTTTGTCACGCGGCAACGCTCCTACTTACGCTTCTTCCTGGATTGAAGGCTTCCTGAAAAACAGCGCCACTACCCTGCTGCTGGACGACAGAATCTGGA
Organism: Rufibacter hautae; assembly: GCF_008271695.1. Classification (GTDB taxonomy): domain Bacteria; phylum Bacteroidota; class Bacteroidia; order Cytophagales; family Hymenobacteraceae; genus Nibribacter; species Nibribacter hautae. Next base: position 1,491,190 of record NZ_VKKY01000003.1, on the reverse strand, counting down.
GCATTATTGACGATTGGCTAACAGACCTTTCCCCCGAGATATTTCAGGAGCTGGTCCCCATTCTCAGGAGAACCTTCGCTGATTATTCCGGGGCAGAAAAACGCAAACTGGCCAGTAAAGCCAAAACTGGAGGCAGCGTAACTATGGTTTCTTCTCAGGATCTTGAAATAGACCAAGAACGTGCCCGCAAAGTATTGCCGGTATTTTACAGCCTTATGGGCCTTACGCATGCATAATGGAACACACTGACGCAGAAAAGCTGAAACGCTGGCGATTGGTTTTAGGCAGCGAAACCAAAGAAGAATTGCCTATGCCGTTGAGCCAGTTAGAAACCGGTATTGACAAAACGCTGGAAGCCTTGTACCAGAACGGACCCAGAAAAGGCGGCTTGGGTGCTTCTTCGCCCAACGTAGCCCGCTGGCTCGGTGACATTCGGGAATATTTTCCGAATACGGTGGTGCAGGTATTACAGCAGGACGCCTTGAAACGGCTTAACCTGACCTCCATGCTGCTGGAGCCCGAGATGCTGGAGACCGTGGTACCAGATGTGCACCTGGTGGCCAACCTCATGAGCCTTAGCCGCGTAATTCCGGCTAAAACCAAAGACACGGCGCGCCAAGTGGTCAGAAAAGTAGTGGACGACCTTCTGAAGAAACTGGCGGCTCCTACGCAACAGGCAATCACGGGAAGCCTTAGTAGGTCTATTAGGAGCCGGCGTCCGCGTCATAATGAGATTGACTGGCCTGCCACTATCCAGAAAAACCTGAAGCATTACCAGCCCCAGTACCAGACCATCATCCCGGAAGTACGCATTGGGTACGGTCGCAAACGGCGGGCTCTAAAAGATGTGGTGCTCTGCATTGACCAAAGCGGCTCCATGGGATCTTCGGTGGTGTATTCTGGTATCTTCGGTGCCGTGATGGCATCTATCCCGGCGGTACAAACCAAGATGGTGGTGTTTGACACTGCCGTGGCTGATCTCACCGATGAATTGCAGGACCCGGTGGAACTGTTGTTTGGCGTGCAGTTAGGCGGCGGCACCGACATCCACGCGGCGCTCACCTATTGTCAGCGGATCATCACGCGGCCTACCGATACCGTTCTGGTACTCATCACAGATTTATATGAGGGTGGAAACCAGGCAGAGATGAAGAAAACCGCCGCCCGGCTGGTAGAAGCCGGCGTGCAGGTCATCACCCTGCTAGCCCTCAACGATGACGGCGCTCCCTCTTATGATCATCGCAACGCTGAGTTCTTTGCTTCCATTGGTATACCGGTATTTGCCTGCACCCCAGACCTGTTCCCAGACCTAATGGCCCACGCGCTGAGCAAACAGGATATTGGCCAGTGGGCAGCCACGCAGTCCATCAAAGTGACTTAAATCTTACCTTTTCAATAGTTTTTGTGCTTACCTCCCAAATAAGGCGAGTTACATTTAATAATTGTTTTGCCAGAAATGGCATATAATCAACGATTTAAATATGAGAAAAAGGCCTTTCTGAAAACAGAAAGGCCTTTTTTTGTGGCTTGGTGCAACCAATGACCTTCTTTGTAGCTCTTCTCCTAAACCTTATTTTACTAAACCGCTACTATGAAAAAACCCTTTAAATCTCCCACGCTATTGGCGTTGGTGGTTTCCCTCTCATTCACAGGTTCCTTCGTGGCTCAGGCCCAAACCCCAGAGGCCAAAATGCTGCAGTTTGCTACCTCACCCCAAGTGAAACCAACCTTTGTAAGAAGTGCCCCGCAAGACGCCTATCTCACCCAAATGCGCACCAGATACGAGTTGGAGAAGGTGGTTGCGGGCAAGAAGAATGATTTTGAGCGCGTAAAAGTTGTCTGCAATTGGGTGCGGCGGCAATGGGACCACAATGGCTCCAATACCCCGCTCAAAAACGATCCCCTATCTATTCTGGAGGAAGCCGCCACAGGCAAGAAATTCCGGTGCGTGGAGTACGGCATGGTCCTGAACGGCGCCCTTAACTCTTTGGGAATCCCGGCCCGCTCCCTGGCCTTGAAAATGGAGAACGCTGATACGGTGGAATTCGGGGCTGGTCATGTGGTGGCTGAGGCGTACCTACGCGACCAGAAAAAGTGGATCATGGTAGATGGGCAGTTTGATGTGATTCCAACCCTGAAAGGAACGCCCCTGAACGCGGTGGAATTGCAGCAGGCATTTGCGGCCGGCGCCCCAGACCTTCAAGTGGTTTCCTTCTCCGGCACTACTGCCGCTGAGTATTTCCCCTGGGTAGCCCCTTACCTATTCTACTTTGACACCCGCCTGGACAACCGCTTCACCGATGACCGTGTACCGGGCAGCCTCATGCTGGTGCCCCAGGGCGCCAAGAACCTCACCGTTTTCCAGCGCATCAAACCCCTCACCGACATGACCTACACCCACTCCATCTCTGACTTCTACCCGAAGGTGAAGTAAGTAACAGATGGAGATGATTGATTCTGAAGGATAGCTGTGAAACGTGCCAAAGCACCTTGCCGAGAGGTAAACTGCAACGGCAAATCACATGGACAGCCTCTGTACAACCCATCAACCTTTTTTAAAACGAAACGGGAGCAACCAAGATGGTAGCTCCCGTTTCTTATGTGATTTGGGTAGAATAAGCCTAAAACAAAGGGGCTTAGTTCAGCACGTTCAGTTTTACCTCAATGTTGCCTTTGGTGCCTACTGAGTACGGGCATACTTCATGCGCCTGGCTCACCAGCTCCTCAGCTTTGGCTTTGTCCACGCCATCTACTTTCACGTCTAGCTGCACCGCCAAACCATAGCGTCCGTCTTCAAACTGGTCTAACCCTACGTGGGCGGTAACGGTAGATTTCTCATCTAACCTGATGTGCTGCTTGCCGGCAACCAACTGCAGGGCGCTCTGGAAACAGGCCGAGTAGCCCGCTGCAAAAAGCTGCTCTGGGTTTGTAGCGCCGCCTTTGCCGCCTAATCCTTCAGGCACGCGCACGGGCATGTCAATGATTCCATCCGTTGACTTTACCTGGCCATTGCGGCCACCGGTGGCGGTAACCTCCGCCGTATACAATCTTTTCATAGGTTTAAGCTTTGGTAATTGAAATGGTCTTCTTGTGTAAACTGTTATAAGCTTAAAATGTTAGAGACCATCTCTGCCACGCTGCCGTTTTTTTAACCCTTTTTCCTGAATCCGGCAAAAAACGCCGGAAGGGCCTTTCTTTCTTGGTGGTCATTTCCTACATTTGCCATCGCAATTCCGGGCCACGTAGTACAACGGATAGTATTGGAGTTTCCGAAGCTCTCGATCCAGGTTCGATTCCTGGCGTGGCCACAGAAAAGCCCCTTAATTTAAAATTAAGGGGCTTTTTATTTTGCTTCGGAAATTATTCGGACACCTTAGCCATTTTTGCTTATCTACTTTCATTTGCTTCTCTTTTACTTACTTTTTGAATAATAGCGGTTAAAGAGCGGCGTTGTGCTAAACATTTATCTACTTTGTAGTTCCCTCGAGTGAAAGTTTTCTCTTGATGCATTCAGCATTTGAGTACTAAATACCATATTCGCTTTTTTCTTTTTTTACCCAAAGAAAGGAAGTATTCACGGTTTTTCTCACCCTTGCTCCTGGCCAGCCCAAAAGCAAATCCATCATGAACAAATAGTTTTCGTTTCCGCCTTTTTCTTCCTGTAGCCTTGGGGTTGCTTTTTGGGTAGGGTTTAAACTTTTATCACTCTCCTGAACTTTCCTTTCTTGTTTGTAAATGAAAGTAGACTTCAGGTTATTTTTCAGGGCTTTAATCTTCTGGATTATCATTGACAACTATCGTTGATAGATGCTGCAGCGAAAATAATGGCTGTTCCTACACAACCTCATTCCTTCCTATCTGGAACATCCCGAATATAGATTAGCATTCCCTGTCCACATGCAAGGGGTAATTTGTCCCTCAGAAGTAAGGATGGCGATAGCAGGTCTAGATAATTACATTTATATTTTGCCGAAGGATCAGGCAATTCAACACCTACCACTGCTTTCCTTACATTGTCCAGATTTGTTAATAGACAATGCCCAGATTGGGCCCTACCTCCTTGCACATGCCCAGCTGTTTCAAACGCACTGACAGGGCATGGCGGCGCCCTACCCAATCCAAGAGTACCTGCCTGGCACCTCCCAGAGGATTCTAGATATCGTTGCATTAAATTTAAAGTAGATTCGATTCCTGTTCTATGCGCCGGCGTAAGGGCATAGATGCATTCGGCGCAACATGCGCCTTCTATTGAAGGGAAACACTGTCCCGTTGGCGCGAGCTTATGATGTAGCTTTTAACAGTTTTTAGGTAATTGGACTGGATGGACTTCCTAGGCAGTGGCACTGTCGCTCTGAAAGACAAACCCGGAGGCGCCCCTTTCCCTTGCCCCTTTCAGGATCTCCTTCACCCGGCGCATCGACTCGACCCATTTCACTGTGATCTGGTACACTGGGTCAGACTGCAGATCACCGCCTTTGTCCATTATTTCTATGAGGTCGCGTTCAGCCATTTCCAGCGAACTGTTTATTCCCTGTTGCCCCATCTCCATCAGGAACGGGAAATCTTCCATTTTCTCGAATCTCTCATACCGTTTGAGCATGGCTGAGGGATTATGGCGCTCAGCCCACTTTTCAGTCTGGTCTGAGGTGATCAATTCGCTCTGTGTGCTCATCGGTACCTGCGTGCCTATTGATTGCTCTCTGACAAGGCGCCCTTTTGCCCCCACATCATATAACACATTCAACAAGCGGATCATCACTTCGGCACATTTCTCATTGAGATGGTAACCGTCAGGGTGCAAGGCCTTACCATTGCCAGCCGACACCAATGCCTCATTGTCATCCCTTACCATTTGAAGCACCATATAAGCCATTCTCCGTCCAGAGCTCACCACAAACTCAAACTCCGGAAGAGTTAAATCCTCCTCATACATTTTGAGCTTTTCCTCGAAAAAACGTTGAAACTCCTTGTCTTCATTTACGCTCTGTTTTTCTTTGCTCGATTTATGTTGGTTCTTTTTATGTTGGTTCTTTTTCATCTTGATTTTAATAAAAATTTACTTAATTGATTTCTCTGTGCCTTGCTTCCAGCCTCGGGGTGAGCACTGGCTATTACAAAATTCTCCCCCATACTTCACAAGGCCTTTCCGAAGCACCCTGATGGATACCTTGGCCGAAAGCTCATTTTCTCAGCACCCATAATGGATCCCTTGGAGGGGAAAGGCACCTTCTTCCCCGTGCGATTGCCTGATGGGGGACCTCTCACTGGGGTTCCGGCACCATAGGCTACGTTGCAGCGATTTGTCGGCATGGGACCAATGCTCTCATTGTTTATTGCTTCCATTTCCTAGTTGATCTCCTCCCTATTGAGGAATGGCACCCTGCCGTATCTCTTCATGAATATCCCCCCAAGCAGTCCCTCCACTATATCCGCTTTGTCTTCCGTAGTGAGGATGCAGTCGTGGATCGTGGCGAGGAAGAAGCCCTCGTCCCCCATCTCGGCCACCTGCCGGCACACCCCGTGTATGACGATCTCGCTCTCCTTCCTCATCAACTGAATCGGCAGGGTGCTCCTATCCCTCCCTTTCATCCCCTTGATGGCAGTATACACGCTTGGGAAGTGCTCTATGAAAGTCCTGCCTGCCAGGTTATCGGGGTGCTCGGCCTTCCAGTCGGAGCAGTAGAAGATCCCCCCGAAGATGGTCTTCTTGAAAGCGTCCCGTTCCCCCTCCGCGATCCCGCAGCGGTCCATGAGGAAGCGGTAGAAACTCCTGCTTTCCGTCAGATCGAGGAAATGGCTTACGTCCCCGGGCAGCCCCTCCGGCCACAGGGACCGGGCCTGCTCCAGGAGGAGCATCCCCAGCAGGAAGGGCTGGCACTCGCCGATGTCGATGCCCACGATCCTCTGCCCAGTGTCCAGCCGCAGGAACGGCCTGAGCTCCTTGTTCAGGTTGGTGAGGTTGGTGAACAGGCGCCCCGTCTTCCCGTCCACCTTGAAGTCCCACGGGACCTCCCCTATGCTGGCTTGGTGCATCCTGTCCAGGCGGAGCAGCCGTGCGGAAGTGTTGAAGTCTAAAAAGTGATAACATAGGGAGGAGGGAGGAGGGAGGAGATAGGGATAGGAATAAGGGGGAGAGAGAAAGGAAAAAGAAGAGGGAGCCTTGGGGGGAAGGCAGGAAAGGAGTTGGTGCTTGGCGGAAAGGACCGAAAATAAGGCGCCTGAATGGAGGGCGGTGCCCTTTGTGCCTGCGCGCGAAATGGACAGCTGGTTGTGCACCGGTGCAACCACGTGTCGCAAGGATGCAGCCATACGTTGAACAAAGGCACCTTTTCCCCTACCTGGTTGCAGCTGTGCAACCACCTTCCCTGCTTGTTGCACGGCTGCAACACCCCCATGCAATCCTGCACACCCCGTGCAGATCTGCAACACCCCCCCATGCAGATCTGCAACACCCCCGTGCAAATCTGCACGGCCCCTTGCTGCGCGCTGGCCCCATTCCGCTTGGCGGGAAGCGGGGCGAATCCTCGGGTAGGTGAAACAGACCTTGGGATTGGCCTTGATCCAGACCAGCATTCTGAGGTATGTCTCCCTCCTAGCGGGCCACAGCACAAAACCGTAGCCCTTCGGCAGGTCAACCCTAATCCTTCCGAGCTGCCGGTAGAGGAAACCCAACACCTCCCCAACAGAAGGCTTAAACTCTTCTATTCCCCTCATTGCCTTCTTCTTAAGGGGCTTGTTGTGGATGGCCACCTGCTTCGGCCCTTGGTTTGCGTACCGCGGGGTGAACCGGTAGCCCAGGCACTTCCCCGGCTCACCCTCTTTTCCTATTCGGAATTTACCGTCAACCTCTATCACCCCTGCACGGACCAGGTCCCCTATGACCGATCTGCACTCCTTCGTAGTCAACATTCTCTGCAGCAACCTGCTGTCCAACTGAACGAAGGGGTCATCCCCCTCCTCTTTCCGTCCCCATATCCTCCTCTCGTAGATGATATGGCAGAGGTAGGCATACAGGCGGAGCTTTCTCCCTCGGCGCCCCGGGAGCAATGTCTCCAGATCCAGGCTGCAGGGCAGTTTGAAGTAGAGCGGCGGCTCCGGTTTGGGCGGATTTTCCCCCTCTTGTGCGGCTTGGGCCGCCCCATGGATTCGTTTTGTCATGGTTCGTTTTGTTTGTCGTTTGGCAAAGCGGTGGCAGGACCCGCCTTGCGGGCCTGCTACCTTTGGTTGGAAATAGTTTGTTAATTCTGCCAGTTCAGGTTGACGGACTTGAGGGAGGCGAGCAGCTCGCTCCGCTTGAAGTACACCCGGCGGCCTTTCCGATGAAAGGGAATAATCCCATTCTTCTTCCATGCATGAATCGTGGTCTCCGTCACGTACAGCAGCGTTGCCGCCTCTTTTACGGTGAGCAGAAAGTCCTCCGGCTCCTTCGTTTCTTTGGCAGGGAAGTGGCTGGAGACGGCTTCTTTGACCATCTCCTCAAAAAAAGGTTTTAGTAGATCCATCAAAAAGCCGATTGAATTCCCTAATTCAACAGCAATTGATTCTGATAACAGAACGGATTTTCCGCCTGCTTCCGAGCTCGGTCTCCAGGCTCTAAGCACCTGTGTACCGTCCCCTGTTGTCACTCTTTCACCCTTTCTACTCACGCGGGTTTAAATAATCTTTCTTCATGTTTAATGGTTTGTAAAACGTTCAATTATGACCACAAAGGAACGACTTTTTTTTAACACCAATACACCCATTACACCCCTTATACAGGCAATCACAGCCTTCTTACAGCATATTTAGAAAACACTATACTGGGTAATCAATGGGAGAATTACAATTCACAAAGTCAATTTATCCGATAGCCTAAAATGATTTATTCGAGTTATAAATAATATATCACATCATAATTATAAATTATAATGTGATATATTATTTTAATCACATGCTAAGGTTAAAAAAATATTTTATGACAACATTTGACACCAGGGACAGTTTCCGTCGACATTAATAACATCATCGAGCCTATGTATATATTAGATTTAACACCCTCATATTGACTCTTATTTTATTGTTAAAAAATATAAAACAGAATTAATGATTTATGTCGAAATATATAATCAATAATTAAGCTTGCTTATCTCTAAGTTCACCTCCACCCCTACACATTAGAATAATTCAATTTTTATGACTTAATAAGCTTATGGTAAAAACAAGGCTTGAGGCTCATTTTTTTTCCATTTGCTAAATGTTTTTTTTCAAAACTCTTTGCCACATGAAAAATAACAAACAAAAGAAGGAAAAATTCAATTTAAATCCGTTCAAAAAACACCGGATTTCTTGTAACCTAAAGTCTGGCTCGAAAAAGTTTGAACAAAACCATTTGTTCAGCCTGAAACCGGTTAACATTGCAGAAAAGCCTATGAGGGGCTTGGTAGCCTTGTGGCGGTAGTTTATCCGAGTGGAGGGTTTTGTCTAAGGCCGTGGAGGTCTGTTTTGTGTTGCTAGGTATTTTCCTTAGTTTAAAATGTGCCTGACACAGACCCATAAACTACCCCATTACTGGTGCAAGGTCTAAAATAAGGGTAAGAAAGGATTGAATGGCCTTACCTTTGACTGGCATTTTTGCACCAATCATTATGCTCAGCCTAGTTCAAAAACTAAGAATAATCAGCTGTCCAGTAGTTCAACTACCCTACGGACTACAGAGTAAAAAATTAAAAGCCAGTAAGACAAGGACTTACTGGCTTTTAATTTTTAAATGCATACATATTTACGTACAAATCCTCAAACTCGATAATTTTAAAATCTAAAGTATGGAATGCCTTTGTGAGGTAAGATGCCCCTTAAATTTGGATTTGAAATGCTGTTGTTCTTAACCTCAAGCTCCTCATTTCAGCCATTCCAGTATTAAAGATAGAGAGCAGTGGTCAATGCCAGGGGATTCAAAATAATCCAATAGCTTAAGTAAACATGTTCTCGGAACCGGAAAGCAGGTTTACCATTTTTTTCTGATTCTGGATTAAGCTTCTACAAACTCGGTTTGATCTTCCAGCTTAAACAGCATCGCAAGTCCGTCTAACAAAGCGTCAGACTCCCCCCGTTGGCACGCTGCTTTCAGTTCTATCACCGGCAATTTCATGATCTTGTTTAGGAAGTTTTTAGTGACGCTTTCCAGCAGTTCCTTTTCCTGGCCACTTACTTTCTTCAGCGCACGAGCCACTTCTTGCTTCCTAATTTCTTCCAGTTTGTTTTTGAATTGCTGAATAACCGGGGAAAGCTCCATTTCCCTTTCCCAAGCATTGAACTCAGCTATAGCCTCAGAAATGATATTTTGGACGGCTGGCACCGAAGCCAGTCTTTTGGCAACGGCTTCAGTTGCGCGGTTCTTGATGGTATCTACATTGTACACCCTAACGCCTGGTAGTGTGGCCAAATCATCTTGAATACTGCGCGGCATTGAAAGATCCAGGAAGAACTTAGGGCTTTGAAGAGCCTGGAACTGGAAACTTTCTTTGCCCAAGGAGAAGCAGTCGCCGGGGACAGAGGAAATCACCACGTCTGCCAGCTGTAACTCTTGGTGGATGTCTTCCCAATAAACAGCCTGCGCATTGGCTCTTCTGGCCAAATCCGCTGCTTTTTGGTGCGTACGGTTCACCACCACTACGTTTTTGAGGCTGGTTTTCTGAAAGTTCAGGCAAACGGTACTGCCCATCTCCCCTACCCCAATCATCAATATCCTTGGGTTCTCAATCCCTTTTGTCACTTCCTCCACCAGTTCAACGGTGGCGTAGGCCACTGAGGCAGCCCCGTCTCTGAAAGCGGTTTCATTGCTGACCCGTTTGTTCGTGGCAAAAATGGTGTGCAGTAATCTATGCAGAAATGGCCCTACGGCCTGATCCTCGGCGGCCCAGGCGTAGGCTCTCTTTACCTGGTTCAGAATCTGGAAATCACCCACCACCTGCGACTCCAACCCAATGGCTACGTTAAACAAATGCCGCACCGCTTCTTGATGGTTCAAAATAGTCAGGAAATAAGGTGCAACAGTACTGGTAGCTAAAAAGCCTTTTTCTATGGCAATGAGTTTGATGATTGCTTTGGACAAGTCTTTTTCAGCGCTGTAGTACACCTCGGTACGGTTACAGGTAGAGAGTACCAACACTTCCTGCGCAGAAGTGAATTCTTTTACCTTGTCCAATAAGTTCTTACACCCAATCTCGTTCAGAGAAACCATCTCGCGGATGGCGATGGGTGCATTCTTATAAGATAAAGAAAGGGCTTTGAATTGTGGCTGCATGGGTTCCAGATTACCCTACAAATTTCGGGATACAGCTGGTGACAGAATATGATCTTTGTCATTCTTTCACAGGACTTTTCTCAAGGACCTGCTTTTTACTTAAAGAACTTTAGGTTTCAGTTTTGGTGCCGTATTTGGAAAACTAGGCCTGAAACATACTTTTCATAAAACCGGGAAGTTTATTAACATGCCAAAATCTGTGCTCGTCTTCCGTCTCGGTTTTAAGGCTTAAGATAATTACTCGTGCAGATCATGGCATTCCCGAAATGTAGGAGCAATCCCTTGTGGTTGCCCTTTCCCTGTAGCATGGGAAAACGGTTTTTGACTCGGCCTTGTCATCCCCCCTACCCCCTTCAAAGAGGGACGGAATATGTAGGGTTTGGCAAGCTTACTTAATTTATTTAGGGCTATACAGGGCCACCTCAATTGCGCATCTTGATAAGCTTTTCCAGGTTGAGGATGGTGATTTTACCGCCTTTGATGCTGATGAGCTTTTCGTCTTTAAAGTCGGAAAGGGTTCTGATCACTGTCTCTTTTGAAGCCCCCACAATGTTGGCGAGGTCCTCACGGGAAATATTCACCTGGGTGTTTTTGCCTTCGTTTTGCTGGTACTGTTTCTCCACTAGCAACAAGGCCTCGGCTACCCGCTTGCGCACGGAGTTGTAAGCCAGCTTCAGGAGCCGTTCTTCTCTGTCTGCCAGGTTGCCGGAGAGGATTTTGATGAATTTGTTGGCGACGTCGCGGTTCTGGTAAAGCAGCGAGTTGAAATCGTCTTTGTTGATGATACATACCTCGGAGTCTTCCAATGCCTCCGCCGATTCACGGTAGGTTTGGTCTTCCACTAGGTCCTGGTAGCCAATGAATTCGCCTTCTTTATACAAATTCGTGATGTATTCGCGGCCTTCCTCGTTGGTTTTGTATGTTTTAATTTTGCCTTTATTCAGGAAGAACAATGAATGCGGGTATTGGCCTTCGGCAAAGAGCTGCTGCTTTTTCTTGAATACCGATATCTTACGCTCATTGGAGATGAGATTGTTGAGTTCCTGCATCCCTTTGGCCTCTTGCAGGAAGTCGTTCAGCCCTTGGGCGTTCTTTTGAAAATCGGCCCGCAGGATCTCGTTTTTTTTCAGGCGCATCTCCACCGCATCCAGCAGTTCTAGGTCGTCAAAGGGCTTGATGAGGTAATCATCAGCGCCCAGGTTCATGCCCTTTCTGAAGTCTTCTTTCTCTGATTTAGCTGTCAGGAAAATGAAAGGAATGCCCGAGGTAGCCGGGTTCTTGCTCAACATATGCAAAACGCCATAGCCATCTAACTGGGGCATCATGATGTCACAGATGATCAAGTCTGGCTTTTCATTTTTTGCAACCTCTACGCCGGATTTGCCATGTTCCGCCTCCAGCACTTCGTAATTGGCTAATGACAATATTTCGGCTATGTTTTCCCGTATCTCGTGGTTGTCTTCTATGAGCAAAATCTTTTTCATACGCAGGGTTTTTTAAAGAATTGAACCGTAAAAGTGGTGCCTACATTTTGCTGGCTGGAGTAGCTGAGCGTTCCGTTCATGATGTCTACGTACCGCTTCACAATGTTGAGCCCTAAGCCTGTTCCCTCGTAATTGGTCGCATTTTGGGCTCTGAAAAAGGGCGTGAACAAGTGGTTCTGGTCTGCTTCCGGTATCCCGATTCCTTGGTCCTGGACCTGAATTTTCACATCCTCCGCTTCTACCACCGTTGTCAGGAGGATTTCTTTCCCCTCGGCGGAATACTTGCTGGCATTGGAGAGCAGATTAAGCACGATGTTTTTGACAAGTTGCTTGTCTAAGGTAACGGTGGCCGGTGTTCCCTGGTGGTGGTACCGGATGACCTGCCCCATTTTGATGTACCCCTGCATCTCATCTAGGATCTCCTCCATGAAGGCTCTGAGGTCAAAATCGGTGGGAACATTATAAATCTTGCCTTCCTCAATCCGGCTCAAAGACAGGAAGTCATTTAAGATACCCGTAAGGTTACTCACCGCCGATTTGATGCGGCTCACATGTTTCTGCCGTTTGTCATCGTCCTCGGTGAGTTTGTATTTCCCAATCAAAGACGCCGATGACAAGACGGTACTTAACGGGGTTCTGAACTCATGCGAGGCAATGGTCACAAACCTGGACTTCAGCTCATTCAAGTCTTTCTCCTTTTGCAGGGCTTTCTTTATTTCCTGCTGGGCCTCAAACAGGCTTTTGTTTGTTTCCTTCAGCTGATTGATTGTCTGAGCCAACTCCTGAGTCCGGACCGCTACCCGTTCTTCCAACTCGGCGTTGAGCGTCTGGATTTCCGCCAGGCTTTTGGCATGCTCCATGCTGTAGCGGATGGAACGCTCCAAATCAAAGGAAGTAAGCCGCCCTTTGATCAGGAAATCCGAAGCGCCCAAACGCATGGCTTTCTCGTCCGTTTCGCGGTCAGATTGCCCAGTCAATAGAATAAAGGGAGCGACGGCACCGTTTTGCAGGGCCTGGGTAATCAGTTCCAGCCCATCATGCGCGCCCAACCGGTAATCTACTAAATAGACGTCATGTTGTTTTAGGGCTATTTTCTTTAAAGCACCCTCAAAAGAAGGCTCCCATTCCAAGGAATACACCCGGGCCGGAATATCATGAATGATATCACTGGTGATAATAAAATCATCCTCGTCATCGTCTACCAGCAACACCTTAATAGGTTCAGTATCTGTCTCTGCCATGTGCATGGGTTAGATTAGAGCTTCGGGTTTTTAGGCAGTTCTACTAAATCAAACCAATAATCGGCTAGGGTTTTGATCATTTCTACCAGGGAGGCAAACGTCACTGGTTTGGTGATAAAGGAACTTACCCCTAAATCATAGGTCTTTAAGATGTCTTCCTCGGCCTTGGAGGTAGTGAGCACCACCACCGGTATATGCTTTAGGTTCACGTCTTCTTTGATTTCCTTTAGCGCCTCGCGCCCATCTTTCTTGGGCATGTTCAGGTCCAGGAGAATGAGGCCGGGTAAAGGGTAGCCTTCCTTGTCTGCATAGTTGCCTCGGTGGCACAGGAAATCCATCAACTCTTCGCCATTTTCTACAAAGAAGAGTTCGTTTGGTAAGTGATTTTCCTCCATGGCCTCCCTTAGGAGCATGCGGTCTTCGGCATCGTCGTCGGCAATGAGAATAGCTATGCTTTTACTTTGGGTCATAGTTCTTGGTCTTGAGGTTGTTTCAACGCCAATGTGATGAGGAAGGTGGTGCCTACCCCGGGCTGACTCTGGGCCGTGATATCGCCGCCGTGCCGCACGGCAATCTTGCGACAGATGGCCAGGCCAATACCAGAGCCTTCGTATTTTTGCCCCTCCAGACGCTGAAAAATATTGAAGATACGGTCCAGGTATTTCTCCTGAAAGCCAATCCCGTTGTCCTGAATGGAAATCTGTACTACTTCATCACCGGGGGTAGCGGTTAAGTGCGCCTTGTGCTGCACAATCTTGGCGGAGATAGAAATCACCGGCTTTTCGCCCTCTTTCCTGAACTTGATGGCGTTGCTGATGAGGTTCTGAAAAAGCTGCCGCATCTGGGTGGGCTCCGCCTCTATTGATGGTAGCGGCGACCGGATGATCTGCGTGCCCGTCTGCTCAATGGTCACCTCTAAATCTGACAACACCCCGCTTAGAATGGCGTCTAGGCTCACTTTCACAAACGGATTGGCTTTGCTGGTTACCCTGGAGAACGAAAGCAGATCATTGATAAGGTTCTGCATACGCGAAGCCGCGTTGAGCATACGGTCTACGTAGTCTTTTCCTTGGTCACTCAGGTTAGCGTACTCTTTGGTCTTGAGTCGGTCCCCGAAGGCCTGAATCTTACGCAACGGTTCCTGCAGGTCATGGGAAGAAACGTAGGCAAAGTCCTGCAACTCCAGGTTACTGCGCTCCAGTTCGGCGGCATAGCGCCTCAGCTTTTCCTCGTTCAGTTTCTGTTGGGTAATGTCATGAATAAAGCCGGTGTACACTTTACGGTCGGCAAGTTCTACCTCACTTATGCTGAGGTAGAAAGGAAAAGTAGATCCGTCTTTCCGCAGCCCGGTGACCTCCCGGCCAATACCGATAATTTTTCTGTGGCCGGTTTCATGGTAGTTGTGCATGTACCTGTCATGCTGGCTATGGTCAGGCTCCGGCATCAGTACGTTGATACTTCGGCCCAACAACTCCCCTGCCTCATACCCGAAAAGCTTCGCCGCCGAGGGGTTCACCATTTCAATGACGCCGCGGGTATCAATGGTGATGATGCCGTCTACCGCCGCCTGAATAATGGAGTTGATTTTATTCTCACTTTCCCGCAGGGCCGCTTCGGCTTTCTTCAGGTTGGTGATGTCATGGATAATACCCGTAAAAATCTTTTTACTTTGCAGATTTACCTCACTGATACTCAGCAGAAATGGAAAAACCGAGCCGTCTTTGCGCCTGCCCAACACCTCGCGGCCTTTGCCAATGATCTGGCCTATGCCGGTGCGGTGGTAATTATCAATGTACTGGTCATGCTGGCTGCGGTCTGGCTCCGGCATGAGCAACTTAATGTTCTGGCCAATGACTTCCTCGGGAAGGTACCCAAAAATACGGGCCGCCGCCGGGTTCACGCTCTCCACAACTCCCCGCTCATCAATGGTGATGATTCCATCAATGGCTGTATCTATAATGGCTTTCAGCCTATTTTTATCATCTATGCTTTGTTGCCATGAGGTGGCAAACCCATCAAGGTCTTCAGTCATGCACGTCTGGTTTTCGCTCCTCCGTTACTCTTTCCCAAACCCAAAGTTAGCCTTTCTGCCGATATGAAAATGATGACCAATGTCATCTTGGTGGCTGTACAAGGTCATTTCTTACCGAGGCGGTCTGGGATAACTTGCCTTATGTATCAATTGAGAACATCCATAAGCCAAGAAAGCCCATGAAAACGATTTTAGTCCCCACTGATTTTTCTGCCGTTGCGTGCAATGCCCTGGAATACGCCTTGGCAGTAGCCACTGTTACCCAATCCAGAATCTTGTTGGTTCATGTAGTAGATGTTGCCTCCACCTTCTCTCAATATCATACTTTTCTGGATTCTGTTACGTCACAGCTGTTGGCAGATGCTGAACATGAACTCAAAACCATAGCAGAAAAAAAGCGCATATCCGTACCAGTAAAATTACAGACCGTTTGTACCCTAGGCAACTTTGTGGCCGAAGTCAATAGCTTGGCTACGCAAAATGCCGTTGATTTTGTGGTCATGGGTACCCACGGCCAGGGCGGGATTCTGGATAAGATCTTTGGCACCAACGCACTGGCTTTTATGAATCAGGCTAAATGCCCGGTATTATTAGTTCCGCAAAATGCAACGTTCAAGGGAATCCATCAAATTGCTTTCGCGTACGACTTAGATAGTGAGGTGACCTCAGTTTTACGGCAACTCTTCCAATGGGCAACTCCTTTCAACGCACAGGTGTCTATCATCAATTGTTTGTCTGAGCGGCAATTGAATCTTGTTCCAGATTTTTCTTTGCTTCAATCTATCATCAAAACTTTTCCAGTAGAAAACTACAGTCTTATTCAACGCAAGGAAGATGACGTGGTAAAAGGGATCTTTGATTTTGTGCAGGAGAATCAAACGGAGGTATTGGCCATTGCTACACATGAGAAGGTTTTTTTGGAAGAATTGCTGCATAGAAGCGTTTCCAAAAGGCTGCTGTTCCAAACGCAAGTTCCCTTGCTGGCCTTTCAGGAAACCATAAGCTATCCAAAAAAGATACAGTTACATGAGCAATTAACCCAGGAATCCTATTCCTGAAAATTGCACCTCAATTTCAACTGCTCACTTTATTTACTACTGAAGCATGCGCATCACGGTTTATAGTGCTCATCCGTTTGAGCAAAATTTTCTGGCCAAGGCAAACAAACAGAAACACCAGCTAAAATTTGTAAACAAGACCTTAACCTTAGAGACAGCACAGAAAGCAGTCGGAAGCCAAGCCATTGCGCTTTTTACTTCTGATAATGCGTCCGCCGAAGTATTAGAGTACCTGCACAACCTGGGAGTGAGATATGTTGCACTGCGGTCGGCGGGGTTTGACTATGTAGATTTACAGAAAGCAAAAGAACTGGGCATGCTGGTTGCCCGGGTGCCTGCTTACTCGCCCTACGCCATTGCAGAACATACGGCAGCTCTCCTTCTGGCTCTTAACCGCCACCTGATCCTGGCCCACCAAAGAATTGAACAGAATAATTTCTGCCTAGACAATCTCATAGGATTTGACCTGAACGGAAAAACCGTTGGCATTATTGGGTTAGGAAAAATTGGGGCCGTGTTCGCCAGGATCATGCACGGGTTTGGCTGCCGGATTTTATTGTATGATGTCGTTGAGCCTGCGCCGCAAGGCTTTCCAATAGAATCTGTCTCCTTTGACACCCTGCTGCGTGAATCAGACATCATCTCCCTGCACGCTCCGCTTAACGCTGCTACCCATTATATGATCAATGCGGAAACCCTGGCTAAAACCAAAGAAGGAGTACTCCTTCTGAATACCAGCCGGGGTGGCTTAGTCAATACCGCTGACCTTATCCAAGCGCTGCAAAACGGACAAGTAAGCGCCGCCGGCCTGGACGTCTACGAAAATGAAAGGCATCTTTTCTTTCAGGATTTATCAGACCAGCCCTTAACAGACGAATTATTTGCCCAACTGAAAGCATTGCCTAACGTTCTGATAACCGGCCATCAGGCATTTTTAACCCAAACCGCACTGACCAATATCGCCGATACTACCCTCCACAATCTTACGTGTTTTGAAACCGGATCAGCATGTGAAAACCTGTTGTTTGCTGGATAGCTTCAAATCAGTCTGAACTATTTATAAACAAAAACCCCCTCTGCGATTTGGGCAAGTTTTAAGGAAAACGTGCCCAAATCGCAGAGGGGGTTTTAACGATCGTACTTTGGCTTACTTTAGATGGCCTTACTGAAAGTAGAGGAAAACTCCTGCTCCGTTTGTTTCACCTTCTGGTCAAATAACATACAGATGTTCCGAAGAAAAGCCTGACCCAATGCAGAAATGCGTATCACGCTTTCCTTCATAGAAAGCAATCCTTCTTTCTCCATCTGCCACAGGTTTGCTATGGTAGGGTCATCCAACATGAACAGGTTTTCTGAAGTAAGTTGCAGCTTTCCTTTACAGGCAAGATCTAAAATAGCTTCCTTCCGGATTAAGTCTTCTTGGGTAAGTAAATGACCTTTCAGAATAGCCAGGTTGCCGCTGGCAATGCCCGCTTTGTATTCTTCTACTTTCTTCAGGTTCTGCAGGTAGCCGTACTTGGCATCGCTGATAGACGAGACACCTAATCCAATGAGCAGATCGGTATGGCAGGTGGTGTAGCCCATGAAGTTACGATGTAAGGTGCCGTTCTGCTGCGCCAAGAATAAGGCATCCTGTGGTAAAGCGAAATGGTCCATGCCAATATCATGGTAGCCCAGGTCTCTGAACATCTGCAGCCCTAGTTCATACAAAGCTCTTTTGGAGGGTCCAGCAGGCAGGTCTTTTTCTGAATACCCTCTCTGGCTTGGTTTCACCCAGGGCACGTGGGCATAACTATAAAACGCGATCCGGTCTGGTCTAAGCAGGGCCACCTGGTTAATGGTGTCCTCCACGCTGGCCGGAGTCTGGTGCGGCAACCCGTAAATCAGGTCAAAGTTCACCGATTCATAGCCGATGCTGCGGGCTTCCTCGGTAGCCCGCTGCACCTTCTCGAAGGGCTGAATGCGGTTGATGGTCAACTGCACCAAGGGGTCAAAGTCCTGAATCCCATAGCTTACCCTTCTGAAGCCCAGGTCATACAGCGTCTGCAAATGCTCAGTCGTAGTGTTGTTGGGATGCCCCTCAAAGCTGAACTCCCGTTCCGGGTGAATTTCCGCTGAGGCATAGATCCCTTCCAGCAAAATCCTCAAGTTCTCAGGGCTAAAGAAGGTAGGAGTTCCCCCACCCAAATGTAGCTCCCGGATGATCGGCTTTTCAGAAAAACGGCTGACATACTGCTTCCACTCCGCCAGCAGGGTTTCTATGTAGCCCAGCTCTACCCCATGGTTTTTGGTGATTCGGGTATTGCAGCCACAGTAGGTACAAAGTGACTCGCAAAACGGGAGGTGCAGGTACAAACTGATGCCTTTGGTGGCGTTAGACTCAGTAAAGGCCTTTTCCACTACCTGGAACCATTGCTCGGTGGTAGGTGCCTGCTGGTCCCAGAACGGAACCGTGGGGTAGCTGGTATACCTGGGCGCGGAGACATTGTATTTCTGGATAAGCTTTTCTAAGGCTTGTTCCTGAAGGGGGTTCTCTAAAACGTTCATCTTGCCTTCTCAACTTTAAAGTACAAGACAAAGATAGGGAGGTGGCCTGCCAAGGGGAATGACAAGGGCAACCCGAAAAAATGAGATTCATCATCTTTTCGGGTTTCCATAAAGGTCTAAGGTACTAATCCGTTTTGGTAGTCTTTTCCTGAAAACAGCCTAAAAATGCTGGCGCTTCTATAGCTGAGGGCTTAAAGAAGCCTCTGATGGGGCATGATAAGCTTGGCAATGGGTGCAAGTTCTGGCGCAAGGGTTATTCTTGGCTTGGTACAGATTAAGCAGCGGAATACTGTTTTGGCAAGCATCCGTTTTACGGTACACCTGGTGTAGATACTGGTGCGTAACATGGGTATCGCGGGTAGAGATCAGGAACAAATCCACCGCGTACTTTTCTGTGTATTCTTCCAGGCCTTCAATGATATCTTCCTCCTCCAGCATATGGCAGGCTCCTTGATTACCCAGTACCCAATTCAATTCAGCCCCTTGCTTCTTGATCTCAGCCAGATTTTTTCTTTCTGCTGGAGAATAGAAGTGCACAGAAGAAACCTCCGCTTCAAAGGTCTGGGCATACCTCTTTACCAAGTCAATTACCTCGGGGTCCTGATCCAAATAATCGGTCACAAACACCAAATGCTTTAATGGCTGGTACAAGGCTTTCTCCGGAATCCAGAGCACAGGACTGCCGGCTATTTCCTGTAAGTTCAGTTGCTGACCTTTCCTCTCTATTACCGCCAACAAACCCGATCCGGCCACAATTAAATCTGGATGGTGCACAGAGGCCATTGTGGGAAGCAAACTAACCCAGGTATCTCCGCTGATCAGGCACTCCGTATTGTGTGGGTTTTGCTGCCGCCGCGAATCACAGGCATAGCGCTTGGCAAAGCTGTGCAACTGCTGGGAATACTGGAGCTGATTCGTGAGCGACAAGGGGGTTCCGTTAGTACTGAAGAGCAAAAGAATCTCGGCTTTGAGCTGGCAGGCCATCTTTACGGCGTAGCCATAGGCATTAATGCTGTTCTGAGAAAAATCAGTGAGGACGAGTATTTTTTTCATTTTGATAAGAGAAAATCTGAGTTAGGGATTTACAGTAGCAGGATGACAGGTAGCCATGGACGAATCGGCCAGGTTTGAATTAGGTGTAGCGGGACTCACGTATGGAATACCCAAGTTCAGGCCGCGCAGGATAAACAGAATAGCCAGGCAGGTGGCGGCGTACGGAATCACTTTGGTAAAAAATCGGCGCAGCCCCAGCTGAATGTATTTTCCTGAGAGGGAAAGCAAGAACATCAGCGGGAACGTCCCTGCCCCAAACAGTAGCATATACAGCATGGAATCTGCCACAGTAGGCATGCTCACGGCTCCTGCAAGAGCAAAATAAACAAATCCACAGGGCAGTAAGCCATTCAACAGGCCCACCGCACCCAAGGCCCAAACGCCTTTCTTCTGGAAGAAAAAGCCCATGGATACCTTCACCTGCTGAAGCATGCTCTCCAGTCCGGTCGCCTTCCTGAATTTGGCAGAAGTGGTGGCAGGTACCACTACCAGCAGCAGAATCAACACTCCGGATACAATAGAAAGCGTTTGTTGCAGACCAGCCAGTTGCAGGCTTTTGCCCAACAACCCCGCCCCTGCCCCTAAAAGGCTATAGGTGACTAACCGGCCAAGGTTGTACAGGAACCGCCCTGCTACAAAGGACCAGCCGCTGCCCTTACCCACCGGCAAAGACAAGGCAATGGCTCCGCACATGCCCACGCAATGGAAACTCCCTAGAATGCCCAGTATGAACCCTGTCCAGATCATGTTATTCTATGGTGAAATCTTTTTGCAGGTAATAGGCTTTGCCCGCCTGTTTCCAGTTCAGTTGTACGCGCCACAACCCCTTGGCCAGGGTTGCGGTCCTGATGTGTTGCTGCCCGTCTTCGTTCAGGTTCAGAGCCAAGGTAATGTCCTGTTTGGCATCTGATGGCCGGAAAAAGAGGATCTGACCGTCCACCTGTGCAGTCTTCACCCCTGCCGGAAACACAATACTGAGTTGTTCCGCAGCCTGCACGTGGGTGAGCAAAACCTGTGAATCCAGGGCCTGCGTGGCTTTTACCTGTTCCATGTGCTGCTGGAAAGCCAGTTCTTTCTGGTAGTAATCCTGGCTTACCAGGTTCACATCAGATTTCATCGCCTGCCGTACCATGTTCCCGATGAATAGGGCAAAGAAGACAAAGGCGGCTATGATCAGCTTAGGCCACCAGGAGGCTTTTTGGGGAAGTGCTTTTGTGTTCATAATGAAAAGTTCTGAGTCTTGAGTTCTGAGTCCTGAGTGGTGGTAGTTTAGAGGCCCGGCCCTAGGAATTTGGTTTTCTCGGTGGCAATGAGTTTGTCTCCGCTGAAGACGCCGATCTCAATTTGAGAAGAAGCCGATTCCAGCCTTTTTTTAGGAATCTCGGCGAAAAACACGCCTTCCACCAAGCCCTGTTTGGGTAGCACCAACTCGTTGCGCACCACTTTGATGGAACCTTCTGAGGAAAGCAATTTCAACGTGATGGGCAGTTCCTCATCGGTTTTGTTGATGAGCGTGATGTTGTAGAGGTTCGTGACGGTACCTTTATCGGTTTGCTGGTAGAGCATGCCCGGCGTGCGGAGAATGGTGGCGTCAATGTTGCTGCGGGTAATAAGCAAGGTGACGAATGCGCCTATCAACAACACCAGAACCGCAGTGTACGCTTTCATGCGGGCCGTGAACGCCCAGGGCTTCTTCTCTGAGATGCTTTCTTCTGAGGCCACCCGGATCAGCCCATGCGGCTTGTTCACCAGATCCATGATGGAGTTACAGATGTCAATGCAGGCCGTGCAGTTAATGCATTCCATCTGCTGAGCCCCGTTCCGGATGTCAATGCCCGTGGGGCATACCTGCACGCATTGGTGGCAGTCAATGCAATCCCCCTCGGTACGGACCTGGTTTTTGCGGAGTTTGCCCCTGGGCTCTCCGCGCTCGTAGTCATAGGCCACGGTCAGGGATTTCTTGTCCAGCATCACGCCTTGTAGCCTTCCGTAAGGGCATACAATGGTGCACACCTGCTCCCGGAACTTGGCAAACACGAAGTAGAACACCCCGGTGAACAGCACCAGCGAGAACAAACCACCCGCGTGGGCAGCCGGACCATCAGTGACAATTTTCTGCAGCTCCTCCACGCCAATAATATAGGCCAGAAAGGTGTGCGCAATGAAGAAAGACACCAGCACGAACAAGGTATGCTTGGTCGTTTTCTTCCAGATTTTCTCCGTGGTCCAGGGGGCTTTGTCTAGCGCCTTCTGCTTGGGTGCATCGCCTTCAATCCAGTACTCAATGCGGCGGAATACCATCTCCATGAAGATGGTCTGCGGGCACACCCAACCACACCACACCCGTCCGTACACCACCGTAAACAGGATGATGAACAGGATAAAGGCCATAAAGCCCACCAGCAGGATAAAGAAATCTTGCGGCCAGAAAATCATCCCGAACAAGATAAACTTGCGGGCCGGAATGTTGAACAGCAGCAAGGGCAATCCATTTACTTTCATAAACGGCCCCGTAAACAAGAGCGTTAAAAGCACATAGCTTACGTACTTGCGGTACTGGTAGAGTTTTCCGCTCGGCTTTTTAGGGTATAACCACACCCTTTTCCCGTCTTTGTCTACCGTGGAGATGGTGTCTCTATAGGTTTCTGGATCTGTTACAAGTGTGCTCATAGTCTCTTACCGGTTGAGCGCCCGGCAGCGAGAAGGGGGTTAACTTTCACAGTGCTCTTATAATGGGTTTTGACCCTTTGAAGCACATTGTAAAATTACCGGCATGGGCAGCCGTTTACCACCTCGTTCATCATTGGCGAAAATGATCTTTGTCATATTTTGCCTGACTAATGGTTTTTTGGAGGTGTTTTGAGGAAAAGAGCTTTGAAATGAGGTTTGCCCAAGGCAGGATATATTTCAGAAGGAGGACAAGCAGATTTTGGGATACGCGTAGTCTATTTATGCTGGCGGAGGACCGTTGTTACCTCAGTTTTTTATGTTTGGTTGTTTCATAGCTCATATACCCATGAAAGCAGCGGCCCTCCGCCAGCAAAAGCAAAAGACATCCAAAAATTTGGCTGTCCGAACACACTACCAGTCTGGCATCAACATACCACCCACACACAACAACCCAAAAAAACAAATCCTTTTTAAACCGCAAAAGCCTCTACCAAAATGGCAGAGGCTCCGCTGAAACTAAGCTAATAAAGGGTGTAATGTACTTTACTTCTTAGGCACGTATTTCTCACCTTGCGGGGCTTTAGCGTTGGCGGGTTTGCTGCCCTGGATGCTGAGGATGTAGCTGGACACTTCCAGGATTTGGTCATCGCTGAGCTTTTTCTGCCAGGCCACCATGCCTTTGCTGGTTACGCCGTATTTGATGGTTTTGTAGATGTCGTTCACGTCTCCGCCGTGGAGCCAGAACTCATCCGTTAGGTTAGGACCAACCACCCCTTGGCCTTCCTGACCGTGACAGGCGGCACAGTTCTGGATGAAGGCGGCTTTCCCGGCTTCCAGTTTAGGAGCTTCGGTGAGCGGTTTGAAGTTGGTGACTTCGTTCACGTTGCCTTCGCTGTTGCCGGCGGGGTTCAGGAGAGAAGCTTGTTGCACCTCGGCCTGGTACTCGGCGATTTGGAGGTTCCCGCTTTGGAACACGTGGTAGTGCAGCAGGTAAGCCACGCCAAACACGATGGTCGCGTAGAACATGTACTTCCACCAAGGCGGCAGGTCGTTGTCAAACTCAAAGATACCGTCATAGGTGTGGTCTTCCATGAGAATGTCTTTGTGTTTGCCCGTGATGGTAGAGGTGTCTCCGCGTAACAAGGCTACAAAGCGGGCCATTGGTGTGTTCCGCAGGGCAGGCTTGTCATACAGGTGGCTCAGCAAGGGCAGCGCCTGAATGAACGTAGCCACCAAGGCTCCAAATACCATAAGTACCAAGGCACCAATGAGTACTACCAACACCTGCGTGGTAGGCGGCAAAGCTTTAAATCGGAAACTGGTCTGGGGCGGGTCGGCGCCTTCTCCCTTGCCCGGGTCAGTGGGACCTACTTCCGGAGTTTTGGCTTCGGTGGGCTTGTCGCTTTCTTCTTTGACATAGGCAATCACGTCTTTGATGTCGCCGTCTGAGAGCGTGCCTTCAAAGCTGGTCATCTGCACTTTCCCGAACTTCTTAAACACTTCCACGGCTTGTTTATCGCCGGTGGCGATGACTTTGGTGGAGTTCTTCACGAAGTCAGCGATCCATTTCTCATCGCGGCGTTTGTGCACGTCTTTGAGGGCGGGGCCCACCACTTGCTCCTGCACGGCGTGGCAGGCAGCGCAGTTGGCGTCAAAAACGGCTTTGCCTTTCACGGCGTCCTGCGCGGCGGCAGGGTTGGCAATTCCGGCCAGTAACAGCGCGGATGCCAGGTAGGGTATCAATCGTTTCATGACCGTAGGTCTAGTGGGTGGTCAAATCCGTTTTCGTTTTGCAGCGGCATGGCTTTCATGCTCTGGATGTGCTCTTTCTTCACAACCACCACGTAGGCAATCAACCCCAGGAAGAAGGCGAAGAAAATGACGAAAGAGATAATGGGATAGATCTCGATGCCGTCTATGGATTGTAAAACGCTTTTATACATGGTCGTATCTTTTGTGCCTTCCTCCGGCCCTTCCCTATACCTGGAAAGGACCAGAAGCAGGACTTATTTTTCTTCTTTCACTTTAATGTCGGTGCCCAGGCGTTGCAGGTAGGCAATGAGGGCTACAATCTCTTTCTCAGGTTTCACCTCAATGTTCTCTTTCCTGAGTTCGGCGGTGATTTCGCGGGCCTGGCGCAGGAGGTCTTCGTTGGCTCTTTCGGCGTAGCCGGGGGCATACGGAGTTCCTAAGCTGGCCAAAGTCTCAATCTTCGCTTTGGTGTCTGAGGTGTCCAGGTCTTTCTCCAGCAACCAGGGGTACGCCGGCATGATAGAACCCGGAGACATGGAGGTGGGGTCCAGCATGTGGTGGTAGTGCCAGCTGTGCGGGTACTTCCCTCCTACCCGGTGCAAATCAGGACCGGTACGTTTAGAGCCCCACAGGAACGGACGGTCATACACAAACTCTCCTGCCTTTGAGTACTCGCCGTAGCGCTCGGTCTCAGAGCGGAACGGTCGCACCATCTGAGAGTGACAGTTCACGCAGCCTTCTTTGATGTAGACATCGCGGCCCTGCAACTCAAGGGAGGTGTATGGTTTCACGCTGGCAATGGTAGGCACGTTAGATTCTATCAGGAATGTTGGAATCATCTCAACCAAACCACCAATCAGGATGGCCACGGTAGCAAACACGGCCATTTGTACCGGACGGCGCTCAATCAATCTGTGCCAGTGCCCACCACTGTGCGGGGTCTCGCCTTTGATCACCACGGCAGGCATCAGGGGAGCGGCCTGGGCTTCTTCGTTGGCTAAAAGGTTTCCGGTTTTCACGGTTTTGATGACGTTGTAGATCATCAGGAACACGCCGCTCAGGTACAGCAATCCGCCAATACCGCGCAGGTAGTACATAGGTACAATTTGCAGCACGGTCTCCAGGAAGTTAGGGTACTGGAGCAAGCCTTCGTTGTTGAACTGTTTCCACATTAAGCCTTGGGTGAACCCGGCCCAGTACATAGGTACGGCGTAGAACAGGATGCCCAGCGTGCCTAACCAGAAGTGCCAGTTGGCCAGTTTATTGGAGTACAGTTTGGTTCTGAAGATGCGCGGCAACAACCAGTACAGGATACCGAAGGTCAGGAAGCCGTTCCAGCCCAGGGCGCCTACGTGTACGTGGGCCACTATCCAGTCTGTGTAGTGGGCAATAGCGTTCACGTTTTTCAGGGACATGAGTGGCCCTTCAAAGGTGGCCATGCCGTAAGCCGTGATCGCGACTACCATGAATTTCAACACTGGCTCTTCGCGCACTTTGTCCCAAGCACCGCGCAGGGTTAAAAGACCATTGATCATCCCGCCCCAGCTAGGTGCCAGCAGCATCACAGAGAACACAACGCCCAAAGACTGCGCCCAATCTGGCAAGGCAGTGTACAGCAAGTGGTGAGGTCCGGCCCAGATGTAGATGAAGATCAAAGACCAGAAGTGAATGATAGACAAGCGATAAGAGTACACGGGGCGGTTCGCAGCCTTGGGCAGGAAGTAGTACATCATGCCCAGGTACGGCGTGGTCAGGAAGAACGCGACTGCGTTGTGGCCATACCACCACTGCACCAGCGCATCCTGCACCCCGGCGTAACCAGAGTAGCTTTTCATAAACGTCACCGGAATCTCATAAGAGTTCACAATGTGCAGCACGGCTACGGTCAAAAATGTGGCGATGTAGAACCAGATACCCACATACATGTGGCGCTCGCGGCGTTTGATGATGGTCCCGAACATGTTCCAGCCGAACACCACCCACACCACCGTAATGGCGATGTCAAAAGGCCACTCCAGCTCGGCGTACTCTTTAGAAGTAGTGTAGCCCAACGGAAGCGTGATGACCGCAGAGACAATGATCAGTTGCCAGGCCCAGAAGTGAATCTTGCTGAGCTTGTCTGAGTACATGCGGGCCTTGCACAAACGCTGCAGAGAGTAGTACACGCCCATGAAAATACCGTTGCCCACAAACGCGAAGATCACGGCATTGGTGTGCAAAGGCCGTACCCGCCCGAAGGTGGTGTACTCGGTGCCCATGTTAAGCTCGGGGCGCGCCAACTGGAACGCGATGATCACCCCGATGAGCATTCCGGCTACGCCCCAGAACAGGGTAGCATAGGCGAAATCGCGGACAATCTTGTTGTCATAATAGAATGTTTCAACGGTCCGGACGCGTTCTTTGAGCGCTTCGCCCGGAGCTTTTAGAACCTCAGCTAACATGTGCGGTGTCCTCCATAGATTTAGTAGAAATAGAAGTAATAGGCTGCTTTTTAGTTAATTCATTGTCAAAGAGAATGCGCACAGAGGGCGTGTAGTCGTCCTCGTACTGACCGGACCGCACCGCCCACAGGAAAGCCCCCAGGAACAGGATGGCCACCAGTAGACTGATGCAGATTAAAAGGAAAATGATGTTCATGGTACTGCCGGTTTTCTCTCCTGAAACAGGCGGCAGCGGTAGAGAAGTGAGTTTGTCCGCTTCGGCGCTTACCTAGCCCTTTCAGTTGTTACAAAGGTCAGGTAAAGGTTGCGCTGAAAAGATGACGTGCGTCAGTTTAGGCGGTGATTGATGTCAGACGGGTGGTTGGATAGGTTAAATTTGAAAAGGCACGAAAGTTACTTCCGTGCCTTTTCAAATATATTTAAATACAAATAAGAGTAAATACAAGAACTAAATTATTATTTAAAACAAAAATTTATTCAACTACATAGTTAATTTCACTAATTTAACTTAAGGTTTCTCAATTTAAAATAATCTTCTTTAGTAGAATATGAGTCATATATTTTAACCTTAAAAACAGCATTATTCATAAAATATTCAAAATAATTTAGATTTACCGAAATAGAGTACCTAAGCAATGCAACTTCTTCATCAGGAAAGATTGGAGCAGTATTATAACCTGAAACTATTGCTTTACTATTTTCAGATATCCTGTAAGAAGTATTTGAGTTTTTATCAAGATGTATAACAATATTGGCATGATCAACATCAAACATCTCTACTTCAACTTTGCAATTCTTTTCAAGCGATTTACCTATATTTTTAACATGAATTGAGAATTCTCTCTTCATCATTGCTATTTGATTCTCATTTTCTATTCCTACATGCTTTATCCTAATAATGCTAAATTCCATTTCAGACAAAGATTCTCTCCTATATAATAGCCGAACTTCGTATTCTTCCATTGGAACAGATTTAAAATTATATCTTCTATAGTATTTATTATCTACACTCATGTGGGGTGCATCTGTACTAATTGGAATCTTAACTAGATACACTGTTTTAGATAAATCTCCATCTTGCCTTATAGGAAAAATCTTTATACCAGAAATCCTCTGGTGAATATTTCCATCTATTACATTTTCAAGCCATTCTTTCGTAATTATTTTTCCGTCTACAAAAGAAAAACTTACTGGTTTATGATTTTCTTCTTCGATACCATATATAATAATTCCTCCATTGGAATTAGCAAAAGCACTTATATCTTTGGCAATCTCGGTCTTCTTTTGATCTGTTTTATCTAAAGACCTAGATGATTTATAATCTAAATTTAAATTTTCTTCTACTTCGTTCTTTATTAATTCTTCCAAATCACTCCAAGAATAGCTTCCTTTATTGTAAAACACATCATCCATACTGATTCATTTAATTTGTATTCAATCTAATTGAAAGACAATTTAAAATATTTTTTAATTAAGTATACTCTATATAGCGAAAGTTACTTCCATGCTAGTGAGTATATTTTGAACACTTAGTTTTTGAGCCATTTTTTCACAAACCAGCATAAAACACTTCTATAAGATTAAGCCTCAACACCGTGTTCAACCCTTCATGCAATTCAGCTTTCCACTGATGTTCTGTTATCCTTTTTGGGGAATAGTTGATTTCGACCTATTTTCCTGAGATTAAGCCCAAAACGCCAACCGCCCATGTGGACCTGCCCCACCTGCACCCAATCTTTCCTAAGAAACAATCAGACCCACTCCTGCTTGGAGAAAACCGAGGCTGATTTCCTGAGCGGCAGATCTGAGAAGACCGTATCCTTGTACCATCATTTTCTGGAACAGTACCGTACCATTGGGGATTTCAGGATTCACCCATCCAAGTCTATGCTCTCATTGGCCAAGAACACCCGCTTCTGCATGATTTACAAACTGGGTAGAAACTTCATAGACATTTACATTCCGCTGAATAAGGTTTATACTGATACGCTGTGCTTCCATAAAATTGGCCATATTGGCGAAAAGCTAACCAACCATTGGTTAAGGCTTTATGAGCCTGAAGACATCAATGAGGAAGTGCTACACTACATGCGGCTGGCGTATGAGTTGGATGCGGAGAAGGGAAAGTAAGCCGCACCACCTTGTTTAAACAAAAAAAACATTTAGGGTCTGTTTTCCCAAAAACAGACCCTAAACGCTTCAAAACAAATCGCTTATTTCTCCCCTTTAGCCTGTAACAAACCCATCCGAAGAGCCACCCACCTCACGCCCAGCACAGAGCAGAGAATTACGCTCAGGGAGCTGATGGGCATGAGAATAGCCGATACCACGGGGGTGAACTGTCCGCTTACTGCCATAGAAAGCCCGATGATGTTGTAAAAGAAAGACACCATGAACGAGCCCAGAATGACGTTGAGGCTGCGGCGGGAGAACCGCAGGTACAGAGCCAGGTTGGTAAAGGAACCCGCATCCAGAATGGCATCGCAGCCGGGCGAGAAACCGTTCACCGAGTTGGTCACCGAGATACCCGCGTCACTCATCTGCAAGGCTCCGGCATCGTTCAGCCCATCGCCCACCATGATCACCTTGTGGCCTTCCTGCTTCAGTTGCTGAATGTAGGCCAGTTTATCGGCGGGCGATTGGTGGAACCGCAGGGTAGTCTCCGTCCCGAAAATGCGCTGCAGGTTTTCCCGCTCCGCATCGTTGTCGCCCGACAGCACAGCCAACTTCTTGCCCTGGCGTTGTAGTTCCTGTACCAGTTGCGGCAATCCCTCGCGGTAGTGATTGGAGAACGTGAAGACGCCGCTCCGCTCCTCCCCTAGCTGCACGTACACCCGGGTGGCCAACCCAACAGATTCGGTGGGTAACTGTTTGCCGCCCGCAAAACTGCGAGAACCTACTTTTACCAGCACTCCGGCCACCACGCCTTGCACGCCTTCGCCGGAAATCTCCTGGTACTGCGTTACGGGTTGCACCGGGGCCGTCAGGAACTGGTACAAGCCCTGGCTCAAAGGGTGCGTGGAATGCTGCAATACCGAGCGTAAAAGGCTTTCTTCCTCGGCGCTCAGGGGATCTCCCGCATAGGCGATATCGGTTTGGGTACTCTCGGTTAAGGTGCCGGTTTTATCAAAGACCAGGGTATCTGCTTTGGCTAGCGTTTCGGCTACATCGCCGTTTTTGAGGTAGAATTTCTGTTTGCCAAAAATGCGAAGGGCATTGGACAAAGTGAACGGCGCGCTCAAAGACAGGGCACACGGGCAGGCAATCACCAGCACCGAGGTAAAGGCTTTGATGGCCATATCGGTATCGCGCGGCACCCAGTACACCAAAGCGCCCAAAGCAATGCACAAGGTCACCGTTATGAAGTAACCACCCACCTTATCGGCGTAGGTGCCTACGCCAAAGTAACTTTTCTCTTTCTTGAACACATCGTTGTTCCAGAGCTGCGTGAGGTAACTCTGAGATACGTCTTTGATCACCTCCAGCTCAATGCTTTCGCCCACCTGGCGGCCACCCGCGTAAATGATCTCACCGGCTACTTTGGGCACCGGCGCCGATTCACCAGACACAAAGCTGTAGTCAATAAACGCCGAGCCGCGGAGCAGAATGGCATCGGCGGGCACCAGCTCCTGGTTCCGGATGCGGATGCGCTTGCCAGGGGTTAGTTCTTTTACCGCCATTACGTTTTCGGCCCCTTTTTCTAAAACTGTTACTGAAATAGGAAAATAGGCTTTGTAGTCGCGGTCGAAGGCCAGGGCGTCATAGGTTGTTTTCTGCACGTATTTACCAATCAGCATGAAAAATACCAGGCCGGTGAAAGAGTCCAAGTAGCCGGGCCCGCTTTGCAGGAAGATGTCGTACAAACTCACGCTAAACAACGAGGCCAATCCCAAACTGATGGGCGTATCCAGGTTGATGTGCCGCTGCTTCAAAGACTGCCATGCCGATTCAAAGAAGCCCCGCGCACTATACAGCAACACCGGCAACGACAGCACAATGCTGACCCACCCAAAGAAAGCCCCAAACTGATGCTTCACCTCCTCGCCAAACGCGAAGTACTCCGGGAAGCTCAACAGCATGGTATTCCCGAAACAGAAGCCCGCCAGCCCCAGCTTCAGATTCACCCCGATGTCTCGCTTCTGCTTCTTCCCAGACAAGCTGGACAGGTTCAGGGTGGGTCCGTAGCCAATCTTATACAGCAGCGTGACCAAGTTGCTGAGCTTAGTTTTCTGCGGATGATAGGAAATAGAGACTTCTTTGCGCGGGAAATTCACCCGTGACTCCACCACGCCCTGGTCCAGCTTGAACAGGTTCTCCAAAAGCCAGATGCAGGAACTGCAGTGCATGTTGGGGATATGGAACAGCACTTTGCTTAAGGTGTCGCTCTGGAAAGTGAGCAGTTGGTTTAAGGTGGCGGGTTCATCCAGGTACACGAACTGGTTTACCTGCACGTCCTCGGTGCTGACCGTTACGCCTGGTTTTTCGCCTTCTTCCAGGTTATAGTAGGTGCACAGGTTGTTGGCGTACAGCAGTTCATACACCGCCTGGCAACCCGAACAGCAGAAAGCCTTTTCATCGGTATAGATGGGTTCATTGGTGCACTCGTCACCGCAGTGGTAACAGTGTTCTTTTTCTTCAACAAGGATGGTGGCAGATTCCCTCATGGCCTTACAGTACTTTTCTCACTTACAAAAGTACTGGGGCGGTTTTGCGGGAAGGATGACGGTGGTCATACCAGAACATGATGCATCTCATTGAAGCTCCCGCCCGCGAAACAGACATTTGCATCATTCCTGCCGCATCTAAAGCGGTTTGTTTCCCTTAAAGATTCAGCTTATGCGATCTTCTTTTTTAACCCAGGTCATTCTTTTTTCTCTACTCTTATGGGCGGGTATGGTGTTGGGCATCTCCTTTCTGGAAGCCCCGGTAAAATTCACTGCCCCGCAGGTCACGCTCGCCATTGGGTTGGGAATTGGCCGGTTGGTCTTCGGGTTTCTGAACAAGTTTGAATTGGTGTTCTGCAGCGTGGTACTGATCGGGCTATTTTACAACCAGGCTTCTTTCAAGATTGTCTTCCCTGCGCTCCTGCTGGCTTTGGTGATGGCCTTGCAAACTTTGTGGCTCTTACCGGCCCTGGATGCCAGAGCGCTGCAGATCATTGCGGGCCAAGTGCCCACTCCCTCTAACCTGCACCATGTCTATGTGGGCCTGGAGGTCTTCAAACTTGGCATGTTACTGGGCACGGCCTCAGCGGTTTTCCGGCAGCGTACCGTTACTGATTCTTATCAAACCACCGCCGTTCACTCCTAAACCTTTAAACCCATGGCACACCCAACCCAAGCTCCTGAAGGAGTACAGTTAGAGAACTTGGCGAATAAACTGGAGTATCAGACTTCCAAATTCGCTCATCAGATTTTGCTAGACCAGGAACATCATAAAACGCATCTGTTCGCCTTCGCCAAAGGTCAGGAACTGAAGACCCACACCACACCAACTGCGGCCCTGCTCATCATGCTGGAGGGTACCTGCTCTTTCCACATCCACGGCACCTCCCAATTGCTCCAGCCTGGCGCTATCATCATGATTCCGGCTACTGTACCGCACTCACTCAACGCCGAAACTGATTTCAAGATGGTTTTGGTAAAGTAGCTTTTTGCTGCCAGAGAGAAGTTAGCCGGTTAGAATCTCATGATGGTCCATGTCTCTTTGGACAAAGGTTTAAAAGATAATCAGCCGTTAAAATCGGGCGTATCCAATCCACTAATATTGACCCTACGATGCTTACGATCTAACAATTTAAGTATTGAACATGAAACGGACTGTATCTATTCTAGTATCGCTTATCGCTGCCTTTTCACTAGTCAAAGCATGGGCTGCCTATCAATTAAAAAGCGAAGTAAAACGGCTGTTTGCTGGCTCAGAAACAACCACTGGAAAATACTTTTCCCATGCGCAGCTAGTGGGCTTACCTGCGCCTGTACAGCGGTATTTTAAACATGTACTAAAAGAAGGTCAGCCTTATATCAATCATGTACGATTACGGCACGTTGGGCAATTCAAAACCGATTTAAAGAAAGGTTGGGTTGACATTAAAGGGGAACAGTATTTTACCGCTCCTACCCCCGGGTTCATCTGGATAGGCACTACCGCTTTCTTCACCGCCCGAGACATGTTTCTGAATGGGCAGGGAAGCCTGAAAGTAAAACTGTTCTCGCTCCTTCAAGTTGCTGAGGGCACCGGTCCTACCTATGATGAGGGGGAATTACTACGGTGGTTAGGTGAAAGCGCCTGGTTTCCTACCAACTTGTTACCTACCAAAAACCTAAGTTGGTCGCATATCGATGAAAACACAGCACGCCTACGCTTTACCTATAACCAACTCACGGTTACCTATAATGTCAGCTTCAATGCTCTTGGTGAAATAACTGTAATGGAAACTAAGCGCTACATGGGAGAAAAATCCCTGGAAACGTGGGTTGGCAGATTCAGCGACTACCAAGAGATATATGGAGTGGTTGTTCCCACTAAAGCCGAAGGCATCTGGCGCCTGCCTTCCGGTGACCATAGCTATGCAAAATTTCAGGTGAAGGTAATGGAGTACAATAAGCCTGAATTATTTAGGTAATGAAAACAGTTACAAGCGAATACTTAGGTAGCTCCCTGATATTGGAGTTGCTACCTTTAACTGGAGGGTTCAAGCAGGGCAGTTTTGATTAAACTGTTAACTTGAGAGCATATGAACAAACGTGTATTCGATACATCCTTCATGCAGATGGCCGTGGAGCTCTCCTTTGCGAGGGGTTCTGTAAAGGAGGTGGCCGATGAGCTGGGGATAGACGCCAGCAGGCTCAGCAAGCGGCGCAACAGGGCCTACTCTCCTGCGCCCCCGACTGCAGAATTGACAGAGGACCAGTGAGAGAGCAAGCGGCTGCAAAAGGAACTAAGGGAGGCGCAGCCTGGAGCGCGATATCCTAACAAAAGGCCACCAGCATCTTCTTCAGGGGAGACTGGCGGTATACGGATTCATAAAGGAGCACCGGAACTGGTTCCCCGTCGAGAGGATGGTTCAGGTATTGAAGGTAAACGTGAGAGGGTTCTATATCTTGCACATCACCACAGGCTCGCAGGTGTTGGTGTACAAGGTTGTGAAAATAAATTAACTATACTGTCCTTGTTTGCTTTACATAAAAACGGTTATAAGCTTAATGTTTAGGTTTAAGCTTAACATAAGGGGCTTTATGTGCCGTAGGCCACATACATAAAGCCCCCAAGCAGAAGGGCCTTGATGGGGGAGGGGCGTAGAGAGGTTTCCCCGTGCTATGCAAGGGCCCTTACCCCGGCCTCCGCCACCGCATGGTCATTCTCCACCGTGCTTCCCGACACCCTGATAGCCCCGATGACCTCACCGTTACCCCCGATGATCGGGAGCCCGTCCATGCGGGCGAAGGACGTCAGGTTGGCCCCGGCGTCCACCACGGCGATGTTCATTCTCATGTTCGGCTCCTCGTTCCAATCCGGGAAACACACCCCCGCCCCTCGAAGACAAGCCCTCGGTTCCTCCCCCTGGATAAATCATTCTCGTTCCGGTGTTCAAACCTGCCCGGGGTACGTATAGGCTAGGGGATGTTCTGATCACTGGACTCTACCCCACCGGAGCGCACGGCGAACCCGTGGACGCCCACCTTCCAACCCCACCGTTGCGAGCGGCGACTTCAAAAGCATTGGCAGGGTGCCATTGTAGTGACTTAACGCTGATGCTGATGGAATCGACCAAGAAAGTGCTGCTCGTGGATGACGACGGGGTTTACCTCTTCCTTCTGAAGAGACTGTTGAAGAAACACGACTCCGTGGGCGAGGTCGTCTCCGCCGGGGACGGCGCGGAGGCGCTGGCGATGCTGCGGACGGACGCTGCCAGGGGCACGCTCCCCCAGGTGATCATCACCGACATCCAGATGCCCCGCATGGACGGGGTGGCCTTCGCCAAGGAGCTGGCCCGGCTCGGGCTGGTGGACTACCGCCGGACCAAGGTCATCCTGAACAGCGGGAAGGTCAGCTACGCAAGCACGGACTGGTCCGTTGAGGTCCCCTCAGTCTCCTTTTTCCCCAAGCCGCTCACCTATGAGGACCTGGCGGGTATCTTGGGTTGATTGCCCATGCGTCACCCGTCAGATTCCCAGTAGGTGTCGCCAACCCGCAGCGGGGTCTCCCGGGTGGAGTGGCTGTGCCGCCGGCCCCTGGCCCCCAGGTCCGGCCCGGGGATACAGTCCGCAAAAGGAAACCGCACACCTTTTGGGGCATGCGGCCATTCTAATTCCCTCAGAGCGCGAGCGGGTAAGGGGTTGACATACAATCATGAAAACGGGAATCTAGTACTTGGCCATACCCCTGGGCGCGCGCCAGGTTTCACGCGTGGCCGATATGCCGTGTTTTCACCTGAGAATTAGGTATTTATCGGGATGGTGCGGTTGTTTTGCCAAGTGTAGTTCCACGTCGTGAAACCCTCCGAGCAGAACCTGCTCAGGGCGTACATGGAGGCCTCGCAGAAAGAGCCGGAGCCTTCCGCCTTGCCATCACCCCACGTAACATAGTAATGGCCTGCCTTTCTTGGGACCTGCTTCTCTGGCCCAATCCCTAGGGCGTTCTAACGGGTATGGGGTGGGTACGGCAAGCATGAGGTATTCTTTGGTCCGAACGTACAGTACTCTGCCGACCAGGCTTCAGCCTGGGCCCGGGATTCCGTAGAACCCGCCCCGTTTTCAGTGCTTCCCTGCCAGCAGGCCAACCGGTCTCTTTCGGTGGGCGTGGGATTGCCCAGAGGAAACCCGACGCGCCGGTGAGGGTATCGGGCATGCCTTACCGGTGCCTGTCTCCCATGCTCTCCAGGAACGAATCCACCCCGGTTTGCGCCGTCTCCAGGGCTTCCCCGGGCCTGAGGTTGGTGGCGAGTATCGCCGCTTCCAGGAGGGTTACCTGGGCGGTGATCAGGCCCTCGTGGCTCCTCATGAAGTTCTCCAACTGGCCCAATTCACCCTGCGCTTCCTTGATAAGGCTTCCGATCTTCAGGCAGAGTTCTCTCCGCGGGTCGGGTAGCGCCTCTCTGAGCGCCAGCAAGGCCAGCCTGCGGCTCACGTCTCCTAGCCGTGCCAGGCGCATCTCGGTGCGGTCTCTTCGGTCCATATCCTTTTTACGGGTGAGGCGGCGGAAACGGAGGCTATGGGAGAAACTAAAGCGGGTAGGTGGAAGACCGGGGAATCTGGGAAGTTCCCTGGGCTGTGATCCCTTTTGCCGGGCAGGCATCCCCATGGTTTTGGCCCCGCCATAGCCAGCCGGAGCCACACGCAAGCTTCCGTGGGTTCCTGGTGTCCCACATTAGCCATGGCAACCCTTGTATTTTACGCTCAGTATTTATAACTTAGGGATAGTATTTGTACTCCCGCCTGCGGATCAACCAGATCCTCTGCCTGCCTGTACCAGCAGCAGCTGTCCCCACTCGGAAGCCTTACTCCACAGTAAAACCAGAAAAGGATGGAAGCAATGGAGCGCGCCGGCAGAAGGTCCGGCCTCCCTTTTGCGTTATTGGCGCTGGCCGCCATCGTAGGCATGGGGACCCTGGCCTGGCTGGCCCGCTCAGGCGCGGGCAGCTCCCGCTACGCGGTTCCCGCATTGGTTCTGCTGCTACTCCTGTACATGGCTATGAGCCTCCTGGAACTACTGCCCAAACCCGGGGGTAAGGGCCCCGAGCCCGCGCTGGCATCGTCTCGAATTGAGTCAGAGGAACGGGATGGGCACCCTGCCCTGGAAAACGCCTCTGGAAGGAGGTACTCCCTTGAACGCATCCAGGGCATGGGGCAAAAAAGAAGCCCTACCCAGGGAAGGGGTACGGCTGTGGGAGGGCTGATCCGTTTCCCCCAGAGCGCAAGCGGATAGGGGCACTCCCTGTGACCCGAAAAACGATGGGTGGCATATATCTCCGGGGACAGGGTACTTACCCCTTACTATTCGGTATAGGTTCCAACGTGAACCAAGGTGCCCGGGAGAGAAGGACCCTGCGGGCCGCCAGCTGACAAGGAAGGTGGCCCACAGGGTTCATGTATCGTGAGATACATACTGAAGCCGACGGTTGACAGACTTTTAAACCATCGGCTCCGCAAAATAAGGGATATATGGCAAAAGCCAGAATCATAGGACGAAAAAAAGAATGCGTCTCCTTGGCGTGACCGTAAATAACAGGGTGAGTGGCGCTTCCCCGGGCGCAGCTTATGACGGCGCAAGCACCGGGTCCTTTTTACGCGCACCGCTGGACTGCCCAATGGCGAAATCCATTTAGGAGGGAACGCTTAGCCGCCTAGGCAAACCAACGCATTCCCATAAGGCTAAACTCCATACCATCCCAATAAAAAAGACACCTAACGGGTGCCCTTTTTACTTAGGAAACCTACCTGCTGTATGGTAGGACATTCCACTTAAACAAAAATCTAATGGTAAATTAAGATAATTATTTCCAAGGAAGGTACAAGCTAAACATCGGATATTTTAGCACAGGTCGGGGAATACCTTGGTTGGATACCCAAGGTATCCCTGATGGAACAATATGTCAGGCACGGTATGGCCTGGGCAGTGGGGCAACCTTGACCATGGGAAGGATGGCTCCCGTACATAAACGGCGGGAGAGGTTTCCCTCAGGCCTCCGAGTTCGCAAAGGCAAGCCTATGGGCGGAGAAAGCAGGCCAAAGCATGATCGGACTCATGGGTTCCATGTGAAGGAAATAACATGTAGTTTATGTGTCAGTTGTGAATCGGAGATAGGGCTGGTTTATTTAACATAAAGTTTAATAGATTATTGTTGCTTTACCTATATTTTTTATTAAATTCATCCTACAATCCTGTACAGGTAAACATGGAGGTCTGTTGCCCACCAATAATCAGGGCGTGATTCGATCCGACCTTGCCGTTTGTCTGCTGCGACCTCCTGCTTCAGGTTCGCTCCTGTCCCGCTTTGCGCCCACCTATGAAGGAACCCACAGTTCTTTCTTTTCCCGCCTTAGGTCTTAACCGATAAGGCATCCTTCTTTTTCTCAGGCCCAAACTCTAGCAGGTGGTTCCCCGAAGGAACCATCCGGTGCATTCCTGTGCCTGAACAAAACGAGTCGCTGCCCTCCGGTTGAGTTAATTGGCTGCTATCACCTCAGTTCTATCCAACATTCATTCCGTTATCATCATGAAAAATCTGTTCTTTTCCGTCCCTTTGGTTTCCGCCGCCGCAGAGGATGGTGGCGCCAAATCGTCAATATCTCCGCTCAGGTTCTGGCGGGTCGCCTTCTTATTCGCGGTCCTCTTGCTCATGGCCGGCACATCCTTTGCCCAAGTGCAACTGCCTTCCGCCAGCAGGTGTACCTCCAAGGATCTGGAGCTGGTGAGGGCCCGGTTGCTGGTGGATGAATGCCAATCCTGCGAGCCGGGTGAGCTGATAACCGCCCCGCTGGAGCTCTCCATCTATAACAAGACGAGTTCCCTCCGCAGGGCCTTCTCCTTTTGGGGGAACCTCGTCATCAAGAACAGCTCCGGCCAGGTGACCTACAACGCCGAGGTGACCGGTTGCGACGGTCCCATTGCTAAAAACGATACTTCGAGCCTGCCTTTTGACGTGGTCCTGGTCAGGGAAATCGTAAATTCCCCCGCCTCCAACTCCGGTTTGACCGGTACGGAGATCACCTATGAGTGCGGCTCCACCATAGAGCTGACCAACCTGTTCCTGGCCTGGACGGATGCCTCTCCGAACAGTACCTGCGCCACCGTCAACTCCGCGCTCATCGCCCCTAAATGCGGTACCCTGCCCGCCATCGCCGTTGCCACCGGCCTGACCGCCAGCTCCGTGGCGACCAACGTGACGTGCTTCGGGGATGCCGACGGGGCGGTCAACGCCACCGTTGCCGGCGGCACGCCCCCTTATACGTTCTCCTGGGAAGCAACCGGCGGGGGCATGATCCCTGCGGGGCAGGGGGATAACGAAGACCTGACCGGCCTTGTCCCCGGGACCTACACCCTGACCGTCACCGACGCGGCCGGCTGCGAGTCCACGACCTCCGAGACGATCACCCAGCCGGACGAAGTCATCCGGCCTGCCGTGACGGTGGTGGAGCCGTCCCTCTGCGGGCCTTCCACCGGCACGGTGACGGTGACCGCCCCGGTAGGCTCCCAATACGAGTACAGCAAGAACGGGGGGGCGACCTGGCAACCCAGCCCCATCTTCCCTGGCCTAGCCGCCGGGGCGGGCTTCAGCATCACGGTAAGGAGGGTTGGCACCACCTGCGTGTCGGAGGCGACGGACTGCGATAACTATGATGAGGCAGTCACCGCTGCCCCAGCCATAAGGTCCGCCGCCGCACCGTCCACCTCCAACCTTGCCCTCACCAAGAAAGCCGTCGCCAGGGAAGCCGTCGCAAGGGATACCAAGTTGGCGGCCTACCCGATCCCCTTCAGCGACAGGGCCACCGTCCAGTTCAAGTCTACGAGGGGCGAGGACTACGCCATCAACCTCTACGACCTGAAGGGGAACCTGGTGCGGCAGCTCAAGGCTGGAAGGGCAAAGGCGAACGAGGTGATCCGGGTCGAGGTGGACGGCAGGGGCATGGCCGAGGGCATGTACCTGGCCCGCAAGGTCAGCAAAGCCGGGGTGAGTTCCGTGAAACTGCTCAAAAGGGAGTGAGCGGACTCAAAGCCAGTGAATACCCCGTAACCTGAGAACAGGGTGCCGTAAGCAAACAATGGGTTTGCCGGCACCCTGTTTCATTGATTAGGGTACGGTAGGGTGCTTAGCCCCCCCGTGCCAAACCGCTGCCCAAGGCGTATCTGGCATTTGGTAGGATTTAAAGGGAAGAGGGCTTACCATCGGGGCAGAGACTCCAACAGGGATACAACCGAACCAGGTGCACCAAACCGCAGTGGATGTTCTTTAAATTATAGATGGCAGGATATCACGGTAGGAAGTAAGGTATTCCATAGAGCAGGGTTGTGTTGACCGCAACGGTGCATCCTGCGTTGACTTATATGTTGGCTTCTGTCTCTGAGGGCTACCTACAATTGTAATCGAGTCTTGCGATATTCCGGGAAACGGCACCTTTAAGAAATGGCAGCCATCTGCCTTCTGAACATAAGAAGACATTATAGGAACAGCAATTAATTTAGTGAGGCAGTCTGTCTCTAAGTGCACCGTACAGATAGGTCCCTACTACGCCGCCGAAGATGGTGATGAAAATAGGCCAGTTCGCATAACCAAGGTTTACGAACAGCGGTCCTGGGCAGGCACCCACTAGAGCCCAGCCCAACCCGAAGATGATGCCCCCCAGCAGATAGCGTGGGATGGACTTCTCTTTGGGCGTGAAGGTGATAAGGTTGCCCTGGTAGTCACGCATTTTGAATTTCTTAATCAGATACACCGCAATGGCACCCAATACCACGGCCGTACCGATGATGCCGTACATGTGGAACGACTGGAACCGGAACATCTCCTGGATGCGGTACCAGGAGATGGCCTCGGACTTGCTCATCACAATCCCGAATAGAATCCCCATCAATATGAATTTCAATCCTTTCACGTTTCTTTGTCTTTAAATACTCGTGTGAATAACCCTATTTAGAAAATGAGCGGGTACAGGAGGAAAGTAATGATTAGGCCCCCTATGAAGAAGCCGATGACCGCCACCAGGGAGGGCCACTGCAGGTCTGACAGCCCGCTGATGGCGTGCCCGGACGTACAGCCTCCGGCGTACCTGGAACCGAATCCGATCAGCAAACCTCCGCCCAACAGAAGCGCAATGGTTTTTAAGCCGGACAGCGCCTCCATCCCGAACAGCTCCTCCGGCTGCATGCCCTGTGGCGCGGAGAAGCCCAATTGCTGTATGTCCCGGATGGTAGCCTGAGAGATCTGGACCGCCTCGCCGTTAGACAGAAAGGTGGAGGCAATCCACCCGCCCAAGATGGCACCTACCAGAAACAGGATGTTCCATATTTGGTTTTTCCAGTTGAAGTCAAAGAACGGGACCCGCTTCCCGGCCCCGCAGGCGGCGCAGATGATCCGGAGATTGGCCGAGAACCCGAACGATTTCCCGAAGAAGAGCATGACCACCATGATAAAGGCGATGACCGCACCGGACACGTGCCAAGGCCATGGTTGACTGAGTGTTTCTAACATATTTTGATTTTTTTAATGGAAGCCCTATCGATTCCCTTGGTTCCGTATATAGTCGATTACCTGGGCCAAGCGCCTATGCCGCCTTGCAGGTTGTATGCCTTCAAGCCTTTTTCGAACAATAGTTGACAAGCCGAACCGCTCCGGTTTCCGCTGCGGCAGAAGACAAAGTACTCTTTGCCCTTGTCCAGCTTGGCTATGGTCGTTTTGAAACTAGGGGATATCATATCCAGGTTCTTAGCCCCTGGTATGGACCCGGAGGCGAACTCGCCCGGGGTTCGCACGTCCAGCAGCTCGGCTTTTCCTGCTCGGGTGAAGGCAGCTTTGAAGTCATTGCCGTCCAGGTCCTGGAAGTAATTGGGGGTTGGATCAAGTTGATTAGACATAGCTCTTATTTTTAAAGTGTATTTGAACTCGCTTTTTGAAGGTGTATTTGAACTCGGATTGGGACTGACTTATTCTCTATCAACAATTCTGTTTTAGCCTGCTTAACAACTTAAAGCAGATCATCACTCTTCCTTCATTTCAGACGCCTTTCGCCTGGTCCCAAATCACTCTGCGAAAGTCGGGACATTGCCGGCCTGGTTCAGTGACTTATGTCACGCAGGTAGTTGATGCAATCCACTACCCGTAAATGATTGCTGTTGACGCTTAATTTGCCCCCTGCCTGAAGAAGGTAGACGGGCACACGAAGGCTGTCCTAGGTACGTCGGTCCCGGAGATGCCTCTGAAACCCTCCAGCACGTTCACCAAGTTGTCATACCCTCTGGCTTTCAGGATGGACGCCGCAATCATGGAGCGGTACCCCCCGGCGCAGTGCAGGAATACTTCCTGGTCCTTCGGTATTTCCGCCAGGTAGTCATTCAAGTTGTCGAGAGGCGCGTTGCTTGCGGTCTCCACGTGCTCCGACAGGTACTCACTTGGTTTGCGCACGTCCACCACTTTCAGGGTGCTGTCTTGCCGGTAGCGCTGCTCGAACTCAGTCGGGGAGATAGAGGTGATGGAGTCGGTCTCTTTGCCTGCGTTCTGCCAGGCGGCAAAACCGCCCTTCAGGTAACCTATGGAGTAGTCATAGCCCACGCGGGCCAGACGGGTCACCACCTCTTCTTCGCGGCCCTCTTCCGTCACCAGCAGGATCTGCTGCTTGATGTCCGGGATCAGCGTGCCCACCCACGGGGCAAAACCTCCGTCGATGCCGATGTTGATGGCGTTGGGGATGAAGCCCTGGGCAAAGTCCTCCGGTTTCCTGGTGTCCAGCACCAAAGCGCTAGTCTTGTTGGCGGCCGCTTCAAACGCCTCCGAGTCCAGGGCCTGCAAGCCTTTTTCCAGCACGTCGGCTATGTTGCCGTAGCCCTGTTTGTTCATCAGCACGTTCAGCGGGAAGTAGCTGGGCGGCGGGGTGAGGCCATGGGTCACTTCTTTGACGAACTCGTCCTTGGTCATGTCGGCGCGCAGGACGTAGTTCGTTTCTTTCTGGTGGCCCAAGGTGTCAACCGTTTCCTTGCTCATGTTCTTTCCGCAGGCCGATCCGGCGCCGTGCGCCGGGTACACCAGAACGTCATCCCCCAGCGGCATGATTTTATCCCGGAGCGATTCATACAGGTGACTGGCCAGTTGCTCCTGGGTCAGCTCCGACTTGGCGGCCAGGTCCGGGCGTCCCACGTCCCCGATGAAGAGCGTGTCCCCGGAGAAGAGGGCGTAGTCTTTTCCGTTCTCGTCTTGTAAGAGATAAGTGGTAGACTCCATGGTATGGCCGGGGGTGTGCAGTACCTTAATGGTCACCCCGCCCACCCTCAACTCCTCGCCGTCTTGGGCGATGTAGGCGTCATAGGTAGTCTCCGCGTTAGGGCCGAACACGATCCGGGCGCCAGATGCCTTTGCCAGGTCCACATGTCCGGACACAAAGTCGGCGTGGAAGTGCGTCTCCAGCACGTATTTGATCTTGGTGCCGCGGCTTTCTGCCTTGGCTAGGTAAGGCTGGATCTCGCGGAGCGGGTCAATGATGACCGCCTCGCCCTTGCTCTCCACGTAATAGGCGCCTTGGGCCAGGCAACCGGTATATATCTGTTCTACTAACATGGTGTTTATCTTTGGTTTATTAAGTTCTGCGATACAAAAATAGCGGGCGAAGAAAGCCCGGTCAGTGACTTAGGTCACACAAGGGCAGCACCCTGAGATCAAAGGAAAAGCTCTTTGGCGATGATGTACACGCCCATCACCAGCACAAACCAGCCAAAGGAAGTCTTCAGTTTGTCAGCGTGTATCTTGGCCGAGAAATAGGACCCGAGGAAGATGCCCATAATGGAAAGGGAGGAGAAGACGCCCAGGAAAGCCCAGTCGATCCCATAGTTAGCCACATCGCCCATGAACCCGAAGAGGGATTTGGCCGCGATGATGAGCAGGGAGGTACCCACCGCCATCTTCATGTCCAGTTTGGAGAAGAGCACCAGCGCCGGAATGATCAAAAAGCCGCCGCCTGCCCCCACCAAGCCTGTCAGGGTTCCCACCACTGCGCCCTCTGCCAGGATGCCGGCGTAGTTGAATTTCGGCTCCGGGTGGGTTTCCGGAGTGCCGTTTTCTTCCAGTATGCCATGGTCCAGGTTCTCGTCCGCCAATGCATCTGGTTTCCTGTTCTGCCTGATCATGCTGATGGAGGCGAACACCATCAACCCGGCAAACAGGAGCATGAGTAGGATGCCTTTGGTGACCTCGAACCCACCGATGGTAAAGATACTCAACGGGACAGCGGGCACGATGTAGCGCCTAGTGGCATACACCGCTACAATGGAAGGAAGCCCGAAGACTACAGCTGTCTTCAGACTCACCAACCCCTGCCTGTAAAAGCGGTAACTGCCCACCAGGCTGGTGAGGCCCACGATAAAGAGCGAGTAGGCGGTGGAGATTACCGGGTTCAGACCCAGCAGGTAAACCAGCGCCGGTACGGTCAGGATGGAGCCGCCTCCTCCGATCAACCCCAATGACACGCCGATGACCAACGCCGCGATGTAGCCTAGTATTTCCATCTTTTGTAGTGTTTCTATGAATGAACACTACAAAGGTAGGGTGGGGGTTAGAGGGCTACAGTGACTATTGTCACAGACCTAGAACAGGTCCAGGTTTTTGATTTCTATGTAGCTGCGCTGCAGGTTAACCGCCCCCGTCTGCTCCAGTTTCTTCAGGAGGCGGGAGATCACCTCCCGGGAGCTGTTGAGTTCCTCCGCAATCTGTTGGTGGGAGAGACGTACTTCCCGGCCCATCACTTTCTGATGGCGTTTCAGGTAGAACACCAGGCGCTCGTCTAGGCTTTTGAATACGATGCTGTCCAGGGTCTGGAGCAGTTCATCGAAGCGGGCACGGTAGGAGGCGATGATGAAGTTATGCCAACTGTGGTATTTGGCCAGCCATTGCTCGGAGACGTGTGCCGGGATCATGAGCACCTCGGAGGGGCTCACAGCCTTGGCCATCACCTGGCTCTGCTCGTTGCGGGCAGCGCACATCATGGACAGCGCGCAGGCGTTCCCGCCCTCCAGGTAATACATCAGGAACTCATCGCCCTCCTCGTCCTCGCGGTAGACTTTCACCAGGCCGTCCAGCACCAGCACATTGGATTTCAGGAACTGCCCGGTTCTCAGGGCCTCATCCTCGGGCTTCAGGTGTTTGACGGTGCCTGCTTGTGCGATTTCTTGCAACAGGGCGGGCTCCAGCTGCGGGAACCTCTCCTGGATGAGGCTTACTTTATCTTGGTCCATAGTTTTATGCTGTGGTAGGCTCACCTTTACAGTTTAGTGCCTTTGAGCTGTATTACGCAGAAGGGCCCCAAGTGGTACTTACCCTCCTGCGAGCTAATCTATTTTTTGTGTAACTCTTCCCTCTCTTTCATTGTTCTTCCGGCTTTCCTGTAGGGGCCTTTGTCACTGGAAGCCCCAATCGCCTTAAAAAGGGGGCACCACCTTGCAACGGCTAAAGTGCGCCTTTTTCGTAGAGAAACACGGTGATAGCCGCATGGGCAGCGTCCTCCGTGTAGTGCCCCAGGGCTTTCTCCCTGGCCTCCCTCAACCCCTTTTCGGCCCTGAGAAAGAGCGGGTGGTGGTGCCTGCCCGCCTCAGCCGCGGATATCTCCTCCAGGGCTCTGGAGATAAGCTCCTGCACCGTCGAGAGGGAGACCTGTCCCTGGTCGCGC
The DNA here is from genome assembly GCF_008271695.1 of Rufibacter hautae. GTDB lineage: Bacteria > Bacteroidota > Bacteroidia > Cytophagales > Hymenobacteraceae > Nibribacter > Nibribacter hautae. The sequence goes on along the minus strand of NZ_VKKY01000003.1, from coordinate 1,446,262 downwards.
ACTTGCTCCAGGGTTCGCTGGACGCCCTGGAGCTGCTCAAGGTTTTTTCCCATGGGATACGATATGCCTAAGGGTTTGATACTTAATGATCTGGGCTTTGGGGAAGCGGTCAGCCAAGAGCCGCAAGGCAGGGGCAATGGCTGCCCCGTAAAGCGCTCTGCCCTCTCTACTCCCAAAGGGCTTCCCCGGTTCCACCCGTTTGTTGGGTTAAACTTGGTCTTGTACTTGACCTGCCTTTATGACTTCTATTCCGTCCCGAATAGCCATCTCAGAAATCAAAATGGTTTATTATTTTTTGAGACAGATTATGAGATAGGTTCATGAAGATAGGATACGCAAGGGGCTCCACCCAAGACCAAAGGCTGGAGCTGCAGACGGATGCGCTCGCCCGGCATGGGTGCGAACGCATCTTCCAAATCCTGGGCAAAGCATGGTCAGCGGCCGTTCTATTCCTTTGCCTGTAGCATCTCCAGCTTCTTTCTGGTTTCGGCCACTTCCTCCAGAGACAGCGCTTTTCTGAAGGCTTCCATGGCTTTCTCCTTATCCCCCCGCTCCAGATAGTAGTCGCCCATAGAGTCAAAGGCATTGGCGCTGGTGGGGTAGTTGTCAATGTTCATATTAAAGAACTCATAAGCCTTGCCGTACTGTTTATTGCCTAGTGCGGTATAGCCCAGAATGTTGACAGTACCTTCGGAAGGCGCAACAGGGTACTGCAGCATGGCGGATACCGCACGGTAATGGTCTCTGATGTACTCCACCGTGATGGTGGAATCACCCAATTCCTTACCCATCTCATACTTCTTGAAGAGCTGACGCAGCGCGTCATACTGGGAGGGCAGCGGCACCGAGGAGTGGTTGTCCTCCGGGTAGTATTTCCAAGCCCATGCCAGGTTCTTGCTTTTCCGGAGAACCTCCCTGAAATGGAAGTGGTTGCGTACGTTGCCGTTGGCATACGCTGTGTCTTTGATGACCCGGATCGTATCCATTCCCCTCTCCATGGTGTTGGAGACTGCATAGAAGAGGCTTTTCCCGGCGTAGTCTTTCTGGGTCAGGGTTTTCTGGGCCTGTTTGGCAATGAGATGATTGTCCCACCAAACGCTGGGATCTATGGCCACATAGGAGTTGAACAGGGATGGGTGGTTCACCAGCGCATGGAGGACCGCCAGGGCCCCGAGGGAGTGGCCCACCAGCATGCGGTAGGGCTCCGTATTGTAGCGGGACTCGATATAGGGCATCAGCTCCCCCTGGACAAAGGAGAGGAATTTCTCCCCCCGGCCCGAGTTCCTGAAATCAGGGTCTACCATCCCGTCCCGGCTGAACATGGAGCGGGTGGGGGTGAAGTCGCCTCCCCGGTCATTGTTGATGATGCCTACCACGATCATTTTGGGCATCCTTCCGACCGAGCCCAGTTCAGCTACTATCCCCGACATGGAATGGAAAAAGTCCCTCCCATCCAGGAGGTACATCACCGGGTAGCGCGTTTTGCCCCCGGCCCCCTTAGGCACATACACCCAAACCTCCCGGTCCTCTTCCAGGATGGTGGAATGAATGGTTTCGATCGTCCCGATGGAAACCTGGTTATTGGATGGCCTGGCCGATTGGCCAAGGCAAAGAGAGGGAAGAAGCAACAGAGCGAGAATAAGGGACCTCATGGGTACTGGCAGGGTCAACAAGGCCGCAAACTACAGGCTTTCAAATTTACAATATTCTAAGCGTTGAATATATATTTTCCAAAATGTTTCACTTCAAAATAACACATACTTCAAACGCTTTATTTTTTGCTTGCCTAGGCAGTTTAGTGCGTTTAGTTTTGCTTCAGTTCTAGCAAATGGCAGGATCAGAGCAGGGTGACCGCACAAAAAAATAGACCGCTCACCTCATAAGATGCGCGGTCTATTTTTTGGAGCAAGTCCAAAATGGGTTCAAACACTGTCTTCAGAGCGCATGCGGATAAAGACAGAAAGTACTCCAGGCATTGTTTCTTCAGAGCGCAAGCGGGTAAAGACGGACTGCCGGAAGCATTGATTATGGGTTTTATACGTCCTACTGCTTAGGTTGTTATAGGAACATCCGAGGTTTCTGATTGCACTGCCTACTCTCAACCAGCTATGGGCCCAATGGGCAGAAGCTGCGCACGAAAAGGCTCCAAGGTATTTCACTGATCCAGATGGCTTCCTTCCCCATAGTTTCGGTCCTGCACGTTCATGCGGGCGATGAACTCCTCGGGCCTGATTTCCAGCACAACGCTGACCTTGAAGAGGGTCACAATGGTGGGCACCCTGAGGCTCCGCTCCAGCAGGGAGATGTAGGTGCGGTCCAGACCGCAGCGGAAGGCCAGCTCCTCCTGGCTCAACCCCTTCCCCTTCCTGAGCTCCTGCATGACCGACCCGAACGCCCTCTCCTCCATCTGTGACTATAGTATGCACAAAGGAGCCTAAATAAGGGTCTCCGCTCCACGGACTATAGTCTGCATTTAGTATCTTTGGTGGGCTGCCTCCTGGGGCATGGTGCTTCCAGAGCGGCGGCGAGAACCCTTTCACCAAACCATAACGACATGCTGATCTACCTTCAGGATTTAGACAAAGAAGAGGAGCTGGCGGTGGACCTCACCGTGGAGTCCACCGTTCCCTGCCAGGACTTGTTCGTCCTTTTCTACACCCGCCACCAGGCGAGCGGGCTGGTCCCCACCCCCCACCAAGAGTACCAATGGCAGAAGGTGAGCCACCTGACGGTCGGCAGCCTCTCCCACGGTGGACAGCGGTATACCCTCACGCTGGGCTTCTACCTCCGTGACGGCCGGCTCGTCCCCTTCGTGCTGGACCAGGCCTGCGCCGACCAGGGCCGCTACGGGAACCGGTTCGGCACGGCCCAGGAATACTATGACCACTGCCATGGCGGGCAGGTCCTGTTCCACTACCCGGAAGTCCCTTCCCTGCTGCATGCCGGGGAGAAGCCGCTGTCCTTCGCGCAGGTGGTGGCCGAAGCCCTGCAGCGCGAGAGTGAGGGAAACAAGGCGTATGCCCTCGGCAGCACCAAGGGTTTCGCGGCAGAGAACTTGATCAGCGAGCAGGAGTTCCAAGCATTCATGAATAGTCAGGTTGGCGTACCTAAGGAATAGGACAGGCGCAAATCGCCCAGCAACCCGCTCATATATCAGCTGCGGACCAAGTGCAATTGCACCCGGTCCGCAGCGCGGGACGTGGGGTTGGGTGTGGTTTCACACCCGTTAAAATGCCTATTTTTACTGTTTTTATTGATTTACAGGTGCTTACCTGAAAATTATTGGTAAAACAGGTACTCAAAGTGGTGCAGTTCTGTACCACTTTCCCTTTTTGGTTGGATGATTGTCCCCCGAAACAGGTGCAATCCGAGCGGATTGCACCTGTTTCGGGTACAGTTTCGTACCATTTGGCCTTTTAGGAAAGGACCCCAAGTACAAAGAAGAGCTGGTGAGGCAACTTACTGGAATGAGCCCGAACTACAAACTTCCAAATGGTGCTTTGAAACACTTACCACTATCCGCTTTCGCCAGCTACGTCCCAAAGCAACCACAGGCCGCGGTACCCATCAGCTTTGTGGTTTCTTGGCAAATGATAGGCAAAATTCAATAAAGAGGAATATCCTGTCAGATGCGTTGTTTCACTGCCTCGTGAGCCGCTCTAAGACAAAGAAGACCACGATAAGAGAGAACACCAGGGCTACCATCATCACCGCATTGGCGGCATAATTCTCCCTGTGCATGTACACAACCCCCAGGGAAGCGGCACCCAAAACAATCACTAGTGTAAGGGTGTTGCGTCTGGTTCCTTTCCCCAATCGCGGCATAGGCTCTGTTGTTCTTGTCATATTCTATCAATAGACTGTATGTGGATAAAGGATATGGGTCTACCCAAACCATCTGACCCTCCCCTTTCACCGCCCCTCTGTGTATGGTCCCCTTAGGTATAAACCGCACTGCTTAACATATAAATACCCTATTTAACATATAAATACCTAATTATCAAGTTTAAACACCTGTATTTAGGCATCCCTGAAACTTGGTGAACACCCAGGGGTATGACTAAGTACTAGATTCCCGTTTTCATGATTGTCTGTCAACCCCTTACCCGCTCGCGCTCTGAGGGGAATTAAAGTCGATTACAGCCGCGCATCCCAAGAGGTGCGCGGCTGCTTTTTTTTGTACCTTTACTCTCCCCCCACTATTAGCGCCAACCGTATGGTTCGGCAACCCAGCGCACCCAAGCCCAGGCGGAAATGAAAAGATTCAAGAAGGTGTTGTTAGTGGACAGCGACCCCATCAGCGCGTATCTCAGCACCATACTCATGCAGCAGGCAGGGTTCACCGAGGAAATCAACGCCGCCGACAGCGGGGAGCAGGCCCACGAGATGCTGCTCAGGTGCTGCGCCACCCCAGAGGAAGCAGCCGCCTGCCCTGACCTCATCCTCCTCGACCCGTACTTGGTCGATATGGACGGATTCGAGTTCCTGGAAGCCTGCCGCCAACTACCGCTCACCCCGAAGATAGTCCTGCTCTCCAATGCCAAACCCCGCCAATACGCCGAACAGGCCAAAGGACTCGGACCATTCGATTACCTCCTCAAGCCCCTTACCGCAGAGGCCCTGGATCTAATCAGAAAGCTAGCGAAGAGCAAAGTATAACCCTGCAATAGGCTGACCGTAACCGCCTTAAGACAAACAACAGAAAAGACCACGATGACCCAAGCCACCCACCCCAAGAAGAACCTAGGCCCCTATGTCCCAAAGCCCTACTATGTCAAGAGAGGGGGCACCGTCTACACGGGATTCTCCAGCTTCCACGCAGCCTACAGCTACGCCCTGAACAGGTTCTGCTCGGAGGATTTCTTGGTATGGAGCGAGGGATGGTGAGCAACCCCCTGGCAATTAGCCCGTATCAGAGTCTACCATGATGCTTTGAGGCATTTACCGTCTATCCGCATGCGCTCTGGAAAGGTATCGTTTCAAGGCAACCATACAAGCCGCACATCCCCTAAAGGTGTGCGGCTTCTTTTTTGCCCCGTGGCCAGAGGCGTTTCGGGGAGTATCCCCGCTCAGGGGCGGCCTTCCGAGCAGGGTGCCCGGCCCTGTTCCCAGCGCCCAGCCGGTAGGATACCTGCATTCGGGTTGGGGCTTCCCCGCTCCCCACGGCCGGTGGGCCTGGGCATGCCGCGGGCGCAGGGTTCCCGCCCCCTGCCTTGGGGGCCGGGCCCAGGAGACCCAAGGCCAGGTACAGGAGCAGCAGGAGAACCAGTGCGGGGGCCGCGTAGCGGGAGCCGTCCCCGCCCGAGCAGGCCAGCCAGGCCAGGGTCCCCATGCCGCCGATGGCGGTAAGGGCCAAGGCCGCGAAAAGAAGGTCGGTTTTCCTGCCCCAGCGCTCCATATGTGTAGCTTCTGCCATGTGCCGGAAAAATCCATCCCTCAACAGCCCACCGGGTACCCGGAGGCTCCGGAGACAAGGGAAGGCGGCAGCCACCGAGAATGGCCGGTCAGGGATGGTCACCGCTGTGGGTAGGCGCTTTCTGCCTTTTTCGCTGCGGCCGGGCTTTCCCGGAGACCGTCGGCGGAGGGCTTCCGGGCCACGCACATCAGGGTGAGGGCGCTGGTTTTCGCGTCGGGGTTGCGGTAGGAGAGCAGGTTGCCCAGGCGGTACTTGAACTCGGCCGGGCCCGCCTGCCCCTGCAGTACCTCGGCCCCCAGACCGTGGTTGTGGGGGTAGACCCGCACCTCGAAGCCCAGCGGTTGGAGGATGCCCTGGAAGAACCCTTCCGTGACGCCGTGGCCCGGTCGGTGGTGCAGCTCGGAGGCCAGGGCCCGGGCCTGCTGGTCACCCGATTTGTGGAAGCTGTGCTTGGCGAGCTTGTAGATCACCAGGCGCGCGTCCCACAGCAGCTTGGCCAGCCCCCGGTAGTCCCAGGCGCTGCGCTGCGGGTCGTGGTCGGTGACCAGCAGCCCGCCGGGTTTCACCAGCCGGGCCGCCTCCCTTAGGATCGCCCCCATGTCCTGGCAGTGGTGGAGCGTGGCGTTGAGGGTGACCACGTCGGCGAAGCCCGAGGCGAAGGGCAGGTCCGAGGCGTCCGCCAGCACCGTGGCGTAGCCCAGCCCCTTGGCCAGGCGCAGGGAGGCCGGGGCCACGTCCACCCCGATCAGCAGGGCGGGCCCGCCCCCCAGCGAGGCGTAGACGTTGCCCGGGCCGCAGCCGATGTCCACCACCACCTTCCCCGCCCAGTCCCCGATGGCGGCTTTCCAGCGGCCGGTGAAGGCCTCGCTGCGGTGGCAGTAGGTCAGGTACTCCTCGGCCCACCCGGGGTGCCCGAAGTAGAAGGCGTTGGCCAGCAGGCCCTCGCCCGGGTCATTCAGCGGGAACTCCAGGTAATCGCCCGAGAGGGCGGGCGCCTTGCCGGGCTGAAGGTAGGGAGCCACCCGTCGGCTCATCTCCGTTGTTTCCATCCTTATATGGGTTTTGGTGGGGAAAGGCTATCGGGGGACAGCGGCGGCGGCGCACAGGCCGGCCGAGGTTCTGGCTGTATTCAGGTGGTAGTGCAAATGATTATTCTAATATGTATATATTATTTATTTAATACAAGCTTTTGCGCGAATAATATAAAAGTACATTGCTTTGTGGGAATGCCATAGGTGGGCAAGCGTCCGGGGCGGAGCGGAAGTCCGGTGGCATGCCTGAGGGCAGAAGGAGGGAGTCGGAATAGAGGGTTCTTTCGGGCTACCCCTCCACAGCCACAGTACAGGCGGGGAATCTCTCCCAGGGGTTCCGTTCTTACCCTGCCCTGCGTTGCATTTCTCCCGTCACGCACGCTTCCCGCATTCCAACGTAAAGGTAGATATGGACCCAAGAAACCCCACCGAGACACACCTGGCGCAGTTGGCGAATCTGTCCTGCGCCGGCTTGTCCCCGGGACCTGGGAACCTGAGACCCGGGAGGAACCCGTTTCCCCTACCCTTCGGCCAGCGCCTTCTTCACCTTGGAGATGGTGTAGGGCGCGGCCCCGGTAAGCTTGGTGATCTCCTGGTAGGACCGGCCCAGCCTCAGGTACCTGATCACCTCTTTGTGCTTGGCCAGGAACTTCTCCCGGCTTTCCTGGGAGCCGACCTTCCTACCTGTATGGAGCCCGTCGGCCTTGCGGCTGCGGATGCCGGACCTGATCCTGAGGCTCAGCTGCTCGCTCTCCATCCGGGCAAGGTCCGCCATGATGGTGATCACGAGCTTGGTGAAGACGTGGTTGGAGTCGTTCTCCGCCGAGAGGGTGAGGCCCAGGTTGTGGATGTAGACCGAGACACCCTTCCCCTCCAGCTCCTTCAAGAGGTTCAGCACCTCGGTGGTGTTGCGGCCCAGGCGGGAGATCTCGTGGATGAGCAGGCACTTGACCCCCTCCTTTTCCAGGTAGGCCAGGGCCTTCTGCAGCTCCTGCCGCTCCCCTATCGACTTGCTGAACCCGGACACCTTCTCGGAGAACACCTCCGCGACCTCGTAGCCGGTCTCCCGCAGGTCCCTCGCCTGCCGGTCGGTGGTCTGCCCTCCGGTGGACACGCGGGTGTAGATGATGGCCTTGGCAGGCGTCTCTTTTATCTCCATATCACTTCAATTTAGACATTTGCTAGAACTGAAGCGAAAGTAGGCAACAGAACATAGCCAAACAAGCAGCCAACTGAGTATTTGAGGCAGGGATTATTTTGAAGCGAAATACTCAGCTGATTTGACTAAGTGGTGCTAACTCTACTAGGCGAGTAGTCGGTTATCTTTTAAAGTAAGGCATCTCACAAATACCTTCTCATAAACATCATGCAGATTTGATTTGTGGGATGTCCATCTGGGACACTTCTATAATCAACACAGGCAGGCGTTAGAATAAACACCAATGTCCTAGTAAACGGCCGTTTTTCGGGATTTGGGAAGACCTGGGTTCCGTGTCTATTTGCTTGGTAACCTATAATTAATTCCTTTGAATTTCTGTAGATAAGCCTAGTTCATTTCACCGCCATTTTCCCCAGAGCAATAGGGTATTCGAAGAAGTAAATGCAAAAAAGCCGCATACCCGTTAAGGAAATGCGGCTGATGTTTGTTTTAATGAAATTGACACCTCTAGGTGTTCCTAGGATTACCAATCCAATGGTGCGGCATTAGTTCATTCTATTTAAGGATTTGGGGCATAAGCTCCCTTTACTATCCAAGTAGTCCAAGCCTTTTTAAACTCAGCATGGCTCATAGGCGGCAACGTGCGTCCTTCCCCGGGGTGCCAGCCTGCCAACACCAGCGTATCATCGGCGTGCTCCAGCAACTTCTCCAAAGATTTATCTCCGTTCTGCTTGCGGTTCACGAGCTGTTTGGCTAATTGGTGGGGTGTCCTGCCCTGGAAGATCATCTTCATGCGGGCCGGCGGCAGGTGCCACTCCGGGTTGCCGGGCGGGGTGTTCAGGCCAGGGGTGTTCTCAGGTTGGTGGCAGTTCCCGCATTTCATGGAATAAACGCCCTTGCCGTCCACGCCGCGCTGGGGCAGCATGGTGTGCAGGTGGCTGTCATCCCCCTGCAGCGGGACATCGCCAGCCGGGTGGCAGTTCATGCAGCGGGGGCTCATCAGCACCTTGTAGACTTTGCTAAAGGCCTGCACCGACGCCACGCTGTCCCGTTCCGCCTTTAAAGGTACGGGTACGCTGTCAGTTAACCTGGTTTCCGTACTCTTGGAAATTACATAATCGCCGCTGTACACCGTGGTAACCGCTGTAACAAGAAAGATAAAGACCGACAATGTGGTTATGATTTTCATCAATGCCGAAGTACGGGTTCCGTATTCAGGATGCTGTTTCATAGAAAGATTCTGTTTCGAAGCTGATGTGTGTTGACCTACTGCTAGGCCTATTTCCGCCTATGATGCTTGGCATAGGTTTCTGAAGGCTCTTGTATTGAGTCTTTATGGGCAGCCTATCCCGCCGGTGTTAGCCATTGCTGCCCTTGCGCTGCATCTCCGCCGCCAGATGGATGGCCTCGCGGATCCGCAGGTAGGTTCCGCACCGGCAGATGTTGCCTGCCATTGCCGCGTCGATGTCGGCGTCCGTCGGGTTCTTGTTCTCTTTCAGGAGCACCGCGGCTGCCATGATCTGCCCCGATTGGCAGTAACCGCACTGGGCCACGTCCAGCTCCAGCCAGGCCTTCTGCACGGGATGGTCGGCCTTTGCCGCAAGCCCCTCGATGGTGACCACCTTCTGCCCGGCAGCCCGGCTCACCTTCGTGACGCAGGAACGCACCGCCTCCCCGTTGAGGTGCACCACGCACGCCCCGCACTGGGCGACGCCGCAGCCGTATTTGGTCCCGACTAGGCCAAGCGCATCCCTGAGCACCCACAGCAACGGGGTATCCGGGTCTACTTCCACTTGATAAGGTTTCTTATTGATGGTAAGTTTGATCATGGCGAAGGTATAAACGGTGGAAATTCAATGGATCAAAGGATACTGGAATTATTCAGCTGCGGGCTGAAGGGCTGTTGGTAGAAGCGTTTGCCGACCGATTTGTACAGGGCGTTCGCCACGGCCCCGAAAACGGGCGGGAAGGGCGGCTCGCCCAAACCGGTGGGGTCAATGTCGTTCTGTACGAAATGGACCTCGACCTTCTTAGGGGCCTCGTGCATCCGGATGATCCGGTAATTATGGAAGTTGGTCTGTTCCGCGGCCCCGTTCTTATGCGTGAGCCCCCCGTAGAAAGCGTTCCCAATCCCATCCACCACGGCTCCCTGCACCATGTTCGTGGCCGCGTCGGGGTTGATCACGATCCCGCAGTCAATGGCGCTGAACACCCGCTCCACGTAGGGCTGACCGTCTTTCATGACCATATCCACCACATGGGCCGCATAGGAATTATGGCAGAAATAAGCGGCCACGCCCCGGCTGTATTTCTTGTTTTCGGCCTTGTTCCACCCCGATTTTTCCTGCACCAGTTTCAGAATCCCGGCGTAGCGGTCGGCGTCGTACTCGTTGTTCTTCCCCACGGGGTTCTCTTTGGCCCGTTTCAGCAGCTCCAGCCGAAGGTCGATCGGGTCCTTGCCCATCGCCTCGGCCAACTCATCCAAAAACGATTGCTCGGCGGCCGCGTTGAAGTTTGACCGAGGTGCCCGGAAAGCCCCAATCGTGATATTGGAGGGGATCTGCCATCCCTCGGCCAGGTAATTGTCGACCGCCCCGGCCGGGAACCGGTTGGCGTGGATGGGATGCTCGGGGATGCCGCCGCCTTTCACGTGGAAGGCAACCAGTTTTTTGTCTTTGTCCAGGGCGGCCCGGTAGGTGGCCGTGTACATGGGCCGGTAGATGCCGTAGGTCATATCGTCCTCGCGGGTGTAGACCAGCTTGACCGGCGCTTTCACCTTCCTGGAGATCAGGGCCGCCTCTGTCAGGTAATGTCCGTAGGCCCGGCGGCCGAAGCCCCCACCCATGCGGGTCATCCGGATCTCGATCTTGTCAGGGGGCAGGTTCAGGATCTTGGCAAGGGTGGGCTCTGTCCAACCCGGGGCCTGCAGCGGACCCACTAGCAAAGCTTTCTCTTCCGTGACATGGGCGAAGAAGTTCATCGGCTCCATGCAGTTGTGGGCCAGGAAAGGGGCGTTGTAGGTGCGCTCAATGACCTGGGCCGCATTCTTGAAGGCCGTCTCGGGGTCGCCGTCCTTCCTCAGCTGTTGGGCGGGTTTGGCGGCGTATTCCTGCATTTTCCGGAGCTGGGCGTCCGTGCTTTCCAGCTCCCCGGGAACGATGACTTCCCTTTTTTGGCCCCTTCCGCCCATGGTGTCCTTGGTGTCGCCGGCGGGTTCCCACAGGGCTTTCAGTTTCTTGCGGGCCTGCATCACCTCCCAAGTGGTCTTGCCCACCACCACCAGCAGGTCGTTGAAGGTCCGGGTGTCGAAACCGCCCTGCTCGAAGCCGTTCTCATACAGTTTTTGGGTGAAGACATCGGTGATGCCTGGCATTCTCAGGGCCTCGGATGCATCGAAGGATTTCAGCTTCATCCCGAAGGCGGGCGGATGCTCGATCATGGCGATCAGCATGCCCGGCTGCTGGTAGTCCAACCCGAAAAGGGGCCCGCCGGTGACGATTTTCCGACCCTCCACGTTTTTCTTTGAGCTTCCCACCACCTTGAAGTCCTTCGCCTCTTTCAGCTTCACTTCTTTGGGGAGGGGAATGCCGGAGGCCTTAGACGCAAAGCTGCCGTAGGCACCTGATTTGCCGCTTTTCACATGGTAAAGCACGCCGGACGTGGTAGTCACTTCCTCTAAAGGCACCCCCCAGGTCTGGGCTGCGGCCTCCCGCAGCATCTGGCGCGCCGCCGCCCCGGCCTCGCGCAGGGGTTTCCAGTACATCCGCACCGAGTTGCTTCCGCCGGTGAACTGCGGCCCCAGTTTCACGCTGTCGTGCGGTCCCATCTCCACCACTACCCTTTGCCAGTCCGCGTCCAGCTCCTCGGCTATGATCATGGGTAGGGAGGTCATCACGTTCTGCCCGAACTCCGGGTTGGGGTTCAGGATCTTGATGGTGCCGTCGGGGGTGATTTTGATGTACCCGTTGATCTCCACCCAGTTTCCCGGAAGGGCAGGATCGCTTTTCGCCTCGGCGGGGCTGAAGGCCGACAGCCAGGTGAAACTTATCATCAGTCCGCCTCCGGCGAGGGCCGAGGTTTTCAGGAATGTTCGCCTGCTCATGGAGGTTTTTTGATGTGTCATTTCTGAAGTTTATTTTTGGTAACCTATTGATTGTTTGCTGCCAAGCTGATGATGAAATCATGAAGGCACATGTTGGTCAATGTAAACTTTTATGATCAATTCCTCACTAAAGTTGAGGGTATATAACTGGACTCCATTAAAACAGTGATTTCAGACCTAGGGCAGCTTTCCAGTGCTAAAGACCTTATTTGAAGCTGTTGAATTGCTCATCGGAGACCCTTTCCAACCATACCGCCCCCCCTTTCTCTGCATTGGTGGAGATGGCAATATGGGTAAGCCCAGTATCAGGCGAGGCACCGTGCCAATGGTCTACCCCAGGGGGGCATTTCACCACATCACCCTTTTGTATCACCCTCGGCGGCTTACCCCTTTCCTGGTAGCGGCCCTTGCCTTCGGTAACCAGCAGCACCTGCCCACCTGGATGCCTGTGCCAATTCGTCCTCGCCCCAGCCTCAAACGTGACGCTCCCAATCCCGCTGTCCAGCTTGTCCTGGGAGGTCACCAGCATGTTCACCCAGACGGTACCGGTGAAGTTGGCGGCTGGGGCCCGTACACCCTTGGCGTAAAGGGCACCCGGGGCTTGGGTCGCTTCCTTTGCGTTTTGCGCTTCGGCCTCTAGGGCGTGCATGCCGAACACCGCGAACAGGATAGCCAGTCTTTTGACAGTATTTTTCATATCGGATAGATTTTGGTTTGTTGGGGATAAAAGAACTGTTGGGGAGTAACTCTCCTATCTTTCCCTTATTTCTTCCTTGAAGCCAGTAAGGCGGCAAGCACCTGCCTGCCGGACTCGGCCTCCTTTTTCCCGACGTTCGACTCCACGAGGGAAAGCAGGTGCCTCAGCTGGGATTCAGTGATGTCTAGGTTCAGCGCTATGGCCATATGGGACCGCATCATCGGCTCCACTCCCCCTAGGTTGATCAGGGCGGAGATGGTGGCGATCTCCCGGTCCTGGTAACTCAGGATGCCCCGGCCGAAAAGGTCAGCGAACAGATGCTCTTTCAGAAACACCTCTATCTCCGGGCTGAAGGCCGCGTACCCGGTTTTAGGCTCCTTCTCCGGTTGCCCGGTGAGCGCCTCCAGTACCTTTTTCCCTTTCTCGTATCTATTTTCCCCAATGACCGCTAGCGTGGCTTCCCTTCCCACCTTGTCTATTGTCCCTTCCGCCTTTCTCTTCTCCAGCACCGCCATGAGCGTGTTTATCCCCTGAAGGCTCCTGGGGAAGCCGCAGTAGGCATACAGGTGAATCAGTACCTCCTTGGTCTCGTTGATGGTCAGCCCGGCGTCCAGCCCGGCATTTAACGCTGTACCCAGGCGTGCCAAATCCCCTTTCGCCGTGAAGGAGGATATGGTAACGATATGCCGCTGCCTGGCATCCAAAGTCTCAGTTCCCTGGGGTCTGCTCTGCGCATACAGGCTAACTGGAAGGCAAAATACAAGGGCTGCGTAAAAAGGCAGGAAATAAAATCGCAGTTTCTTCATAGGGGTGCCATTCTAGGAAATATGGGTCATTCTCACTGATTGGGTACAGTTTCCAGATTAGTCCAGGCCCTTCTCTTCAAGGTACTTTGACAGGTGGTCAGCGATCTGAACGTTGTTCAGGTCCGACATGGGGAAGTGGGTGTTGCCTTTGATCCCTATCTCAGGCAGGTGCACCAGGGTCACGTCCCCGCCGTGGCGGTTCACCGCATCCCGGAACTGCTTTGCCATGGCAAGGAACGCCCGCCATTGCTCCTTGCCCGGGTTTTCGGAAGGCTGCTCCGGAATGTTGTCACCGTAGTAGATGATGATAGGGATTTTGGTGAGCTTCATGAAGTCCGCCATTGGGATGGCCGGCGGGGTGACTGTACGCCCGGCGAGCTTTATGCCTTCCGGGGTTTCGCCCTCGGGGAACGGAAAATCACCGCCCGGCTCGAAAGCGACGACTGCCTTTACCTTGTCGTTTTTCATGGCCGTGCGCCACCCCGGGCCGCCGCTCTGTGAGTGGGTGACCAAAATACCCGGTCCTACTTTGTCAAGCAGGGAAGAGACGGCATCAATGTTCACCTGGGCATCGTAGGGTCCTGCATTGGGCACCCCCTGGCGGAAGAATTGGTCCAGGGCCTCCGGGGCTTTGGGAAACTGCACCCCCGGGTAGAAGTCCGGGTAGGTGCCGAGGCGGAAGATACCGAACCAGAGCTGCTCATCGGCGGCAGCCGTGATGTTGACGGGCTTTGTGCTCCGCGCCGCCCTACCCCGTCGGGGCTGGTCCATCAGGTAAACCGGAAAGCGGCGGCGCAGGAAGATGTTCTGGTATCCCTCGCGCCCATCAGGGGTGGTCTCCCAGGTCTTCGCCGACTGCCCGTGGCCATGCCAGAACACCAGGGGTAGCCTGCGGGCCTTTACCGGTACCTGGTAAAAGACATAGGCATGGTCTCCGTGCAGCGTCTGCCCCTCGGAGGGTTGGTTTACCGGGTTGTAGGAACCGTGTTTGATAGGATCGAAAGTGCCGGGATTCGTGACCACGGTGCCACCGACCGCGAAACTGCCTTGTTCCTGGATCACTATCGCTCTGGGGCTTGTACCTTTAATTATGGCACAAGCCGAAAAAAGAGACGATGCTATAAACAAGAAGAAAACAGCCTTAAGATTTTCGGGTATTATGTTAAATCGATGCATTGCTTTTAGGGAAATGTATTATTTGCCAAATATCCGGGTATAGACCCTCCTATTTAGCCAGATTGATTTTCCTCAGCCACTTCGTTATTTCCTCCTGGGCCTGCTTTTCCTTTTCCCCCTCCATCACAAACAGAACACCGTCTCTTTCCACACCGCCTTTGGTCGTGAAGCCTTCCAGTATCTTGCTGTTGGGCGCCAAGGCTTTCACGGTCTCGAAAGTACTCCCTACCCCATAGCCCGCATTGGTGTTGAAAGGCACGATGGTTTTCCCGCTCAGGTCATATTGCCTCAGAAAACTTTTCATGGGCGGGGGCAGTTGCATGCCCCAGGTAGGGAAGCCGATAAACACCACGTCATAGTTTTGGATACCGGTGATCCTTGTTTTCAGGGGCGGCAGGAAACCCGTGGCATTTTCATTGGCCACCTGTTCCACAATCTGTCTATAGTCTTTGGGATAAGGGTTCTCCAACTCCAACGCGACCAAAGTCCCCCCGACCTTTTTGTGAATTATCTCCGCTATGGCCTTGGTGTTGTTTGTCCGGGACAGATACACAATCAATACTTTTTCTGGATTTAAGCCAGGGGCTGGTTTGACATCAGTATCCTCCGTTTGGGGGGAAGAGCAAGAGGAGAATAAGAAAAAGAACACTAAAAGTAGCTGTACCATAGAGGTAGTCGGTTTAATTGCTTTAGTTGGGGCCGAGATTCCCATTATACCGGCTGAATACCCTGTAGGATAGGGTTTCAATTACCCATCAGCCTGGTGAAAGAAAGAGAGCCTAAGGCCCATTTATTCCCTTCTTTCACATACACCTCCGTTACTATAAAAGGATTGGTGACCTCGTTGCCGCCTACCACGGCCAATAGCCGGATCTTACTCAGAAGGATGGCCGTGTTACCGATGAACTTCACCGACGTTTCCTGGATTTCGGCATGTTTGTAATGAATCCCGCCGCTTCTGATGATATTAACCTCCTGTTGCTTTCCCCAGCTTCCCCCCATATGGACGAACATGGCGTTTTCATGGAAGAGGGCGGCCAGGGTATCGGCTTTCTTGTCTGCCATCCATTCCCATTTCTGTTTGGAGAGGTTTATGATTTCCTGCTCCGAATGCGGGGCATCCGCAGCGGGGGAACCTGCTTTTTTCTGGGTGGTGCAGGACACAAACACCGTCAATCCTAATAGGCAAAGCCCGAGAATGGATACTTTCATGGAGGTATATCTTTTGAGTGAAGGGTCAGGAGTGGCGTTACCTTTCTAGGTGTCTAACAAGCTTCTAGTTCGTTTTGGAATATTCCGCATCCGATACCCGTTGCAACCAGATGGTTTTCCCGTCTAGCGCTGGACTGGTGGCCAGGTAGGTAACACCGGTGGTAGGGGTTGCGCCATGCCAATGCTCCACGCCCGGTTGGCATTTAACGACCTCGCCTTTCCGGACGGTTTGCTTCGGTTTGCCTCTTTCCTGATAATAGCCCGTTCCTTCGGTAATCAGCAGGATTTGGCCACCCGGATGCTTATGCCAATCCAACCTCGCGCCGCGCTCCATCGTGGCCACGGAAATGCCGAAAGCAAAGGTGCTATCGGCCGGGCTTATCTCGTTCAGCCAGACATTCCCCACATGATGCACATTGGCCGCCTTTTCGCCTTTCGGGAAAATAGGCGCATTTTGGGCCTCCGCTTGCGTGGTTAAACCGACAATCAATAATATTGCAGACCATACTAGTCTCATGGTTTTTCTTCTTTAGATTTCCTGATGTAACATCCTGTCAATAACGGCGGTAGTTTTGCCTCTTGCTACTTTCAGCAGTAACCCCTACCTGCCTGGCAACCTTTCGGTTTCTGGCCGGTCAGGTCAGGCAAAGCCCCCACCTTATTTCTTCGGCGCTGCCTCGACCCCGGAAAACTGGAGTACCATCTGCGGCAGGCGCTCTCCCTTGATTTCAACCTGGGCTAATTCGGCAGTGAATTGACGTACTTCCTCCGCGGAAAACCGCACGTGATCGGCTCCGTTGTTTTCCAGCATGTGCGCCATCTGGGTGGTCCCAGGAATAGGCACGATCCAGGGTTTCTGCGCCATCAGCCAAGCCAGTGATATTTGGGCAGGGGTGGCTTCTTTCTGGGCAGCCCACTTCTTCACCAAATCCACCAGCTTCAGGTTGTTCGGTAGATTCTCCGGAGAGAACCGGGACTCTACGGCTCGGATGTCGCCCGGGGCGAAACGGGTGTTGGCGTCAATCCAGCCGGTCAGGAACTGCACACCCAATGGGCTCCACGGCACGAAACCGATGCCCAGCTCCTCGCAGAGGGGAATGACCTCTTTTTCCGGCCCGCGCCAGATGAGCGAGTATTCGTTCTGGATAGCCGTGACGGGATGGACGGCGTGGGCCCGCCTCACGGTCTGTAGGCCCGGTTCGGAAAGACCGTAGTGCAGCACCTTTCCCTCTGTGATAAGGTCTTTCATCAAACCGGCAACATCCTCGATCGGAACCGCCGGGTCTACCCTGTGCTGGTACAGCAGGTCGATACGGTCGGTGCGAAGGCGTTTCAGCATCCCTTCCACCACTTTCCTGACATGGTCCGGACGGCTGTTCAAGCCGGGTCGCCGTGCTCCCGTCTCCTGGTCGATGTTCCAGCCGAACTTCGAGGTGATGACCACTTTATCCCGGAAGGGGGCGACGCCCTCGCCCAGGATCCGTTCCACCTCATGCGGCCCATAGGCCTCGGCGGCATCGTAAAAGGTGACCCCCTGGTCGAAAGCAGTCCGGATGATGTGGTGCATCTCGGTCCGGGAAGGAACCTCCGTGGTATACTTGCGGCTCATATTCTGCACCCCCAGTCCTACGCTGGACACTTCCAGTTTGCCCAGTTTCCGGCGGCCCTTGACAGTGGAGGCTTTCTGGTTGGAGGGCAATGCGTTGCCGCTGGTTGAACTTGCCGCCAGCGTGGTGCAAGCGCTGGGCAGCATAGCCGCTCCGGCCAGCAGCAAACCGGTCTTAAGTAGGTCGCGGCGTTTCATTCCGCTTTTCGAGTTGTTGCTTGTCGTATTCTCCATGGTTGAATTTGAGTGGTGAGAGAAGTTGGTTTTGCCCTGCTTCTTTCAGGGGTGGGTTATATTAAGGAGGTTAGCTTTCCTATCTAAGAACCCGGGTGAACGGTAAGTAGAACGATTTCCTCTTTACCAGCTCTTTTATACATTATTGCACTTGCTACGGCCTAACGATTCACCATCTTCTGGGACTGTTCTGAATACCTGCCACCCTGCACGTCAATCTTTGAGACAGCCAGATTGATTTCTATGAGATCGTCAGTACTAAGGGTGATCTCCGCTGATCCTATATTTTCCTCCAAACGGTGAAATTTGGTGGTGCCCGGAATAGGGACAATCCACCTCTTTTGTGCCAGTAGCCAGGCAAGGGCTATCTGGGCGGCGGTTGCATTTTTTTCTTGTGCCATCGTGCCCAGCAAACCAACTAAAGCCTGGTTAGCCTTGCGGTTTTCCTCCGAGAAACGCGGAACCGTGGTGCGGAAGTCGCCTTTGTCGAACGTGGTGTTCTCGTCGATTTTCCCGGTAAGGAAACCTTTCCCGAGCGGGCTGAAGGGTACAAAGCCTATTCCCAGTTCTTCCAGGGTCGGCAGGATCTCTTTTTCCGGCTCCCGCCACCAAAGCGAGTATTCGCTTTGCAGCGCCGTTACCGGTTGGACGGCGTGCGCTCTTCGAATTGTGCTGACTCCTGCCTCCGAAAGGCCGAAGTGCTTTACTTTCCCCTCTTGGATCAGGTCTCTGACCGTTCCTGCGACATCCTCGATGGGTACGTTGGGATCCACCCGGTGCTGATAAAGCAAGTCAATCGCATCGGTCCTCAGGCGTTTCAGCGCCGCCTCTGCCACTGCCCTTATATTCTCGGGGCGGCTATCCAGCCCTAAGGTAGTTTTACCCTCCTTGAAACCGAATTTGGTGGCGATTACCACCTGGCTGCGGAACGGCTCCAATGCTTCCCCGAGTAGTTCTTCGTTCTCAAATGGGCCATACGCCTCGGCCGTGTCAAAGAAAGTGACACCGCGCTCAAATGCTGACCGAATGAGTTGTATTGCCTCCTGCTTATCTGTTGCCGGGCCATAACCAAAACTTAAACCCATACAGCCAAGACCCAGGGTAGATACTTCCAAGCCGCTTTCACCTAATATTCTCTTTTGCATGTTTTCGTCTCTGGAGGGTTTTAGATGTCGAGTTTTCTTTCCCCGAGCCATTTAACCATAGCCGGATCGCGGTGGTCGAAGAAGCTGCTTGTTTTGGTGTCCAACGCTTTAATGGCTTCCAGATCCTCTGCACTTAGGGTAAAATCGAGGCTATTGAAGTTCTCCTCCATCCGTTCCCTGCGTACTGATTTTGGGATGGCGACCACGCCCCTCTGGGTAAGCCAGCGTAGGATCACCTGGGCGATCGTTTTATCATACTTACCGGCTATGGAAGCCAAAAGCCCGTTTGAGAAGATGTCGTGTTTTCCCTCGGCAAACGGCCCCCACGATTGTATCTGCACCTTGTTCTCCTCCAGGAACTGCTGCGACTCTATCTGCTGATGGAAGGGGTGCGTCTCAATCTGGTTGACCGCCGGAGTAATCTCGTTATGGACAATCAAGTCAATCAGCCTGTCCGGTTGGAAGTTACTTACGCCGATGGCCCTTACTTTCCCCTCTTTGTACAGGTCCTGCATGGCCCTCCATTCACCATATACATCACCATAGGGCTGATGGATGAGATACAGGTCCAGGTAATCCAACTGTAGTTTCCTGAGGGAATCCTCAAAGGCCTTTTTCGTCCCTTCATACCCGTTGGACTGGATCCATAGCTTGGTGGTGACAAACAGGTCTTCCCTTGCCACCCCGCCTCTTTTTATCGCTTTCCCGACGGCTTCCTCATTCATATAGGAAGCTGCAGTGTCAATCAGGCGGTAGCCGGTCTGGATAGCTTCGTACACACTTCTCTCGCACTCCTCTGCGTCAGGGATCTGGAACACCCCGAACCCCAACATGGGCATTTCCACCCCGTTATTCAATTTGACGGTTTCCATAGTCTTCAATCTATTTGTACTTTGACATTATTACTACGGCAAAGGTATGGGGCCGTATATACCTTGGTGTTATACAGATTACGGGTATCCATACCATTATTACTGATCGGGGCAGGGCCTTCAGGTTAGAGGCGGGTAAAACGTTATTTTTGAATGGCTTAAACCAAATGAGATTATGGATAACCTGAGAAGATTCGAGACGGTAGGCGATTACAACGCCTTTAACAACCACGGGACACTGCACCCGCTGGTGAGTGTGGTGGATTTATCCAAGGCAAGCCCCAGGGCAGCCTCCAACATGTTCTTCGGTTTCTACACCATCTTCCTGAAAGAGGTGGTATGCGGGGATTTGCGGTATGGCCGGGCTACCTACGACTACCAGGAAGGGACGCTGGTGTTCATAGGTCCTGGACAGGTGGTCACGGTTGACAGCAGCGGGGAGGTCTACCAGCCGAAAGGGTATGCCCTTGTTTTTCACCCTGACCTGATACACGGTACCGACCTGGGACGCCACATACAGGATTACTCCTTCTTCGGCTACCAGTCCAATGAGGCGCTTCACCTCTCGGAGCGGGAGCGGAAAATCGTTTTGGACTGTTTTTCGAAAATCGAGTATGAATTGGAGCATGCCGTTGACAAGCACAGCAAACGGCTCATCGCCTCCAACATCGAGCTCCTGCTGAACTACTGCGTCCGCTTCTACGACCGCCAGTTCATCACCCGCGACAATGTCCACAAGGGAGCTCTGGAGAGGTTCGAGAACCTTCTGAACGAATATTTTCAGACAGACAAACCACAGACGATCGGCCTGCCATCCGTAGCCTACTGTGCGGGTGAGTTGAACCTATCGGCCAACTATTTCGGGGACTTGATTAAAAAAGAAACTGGGAAAACCGCGCAGGACTACATCCAAGCTAAGGTGATTGACGTGGCCAAGGAAAGGGTATTTGACCAAAGCAAGTCCGTTGCCCAGATTGCCTATGAGCTGGGCTTCAAGTACCCCCAACATTTCACCCGCTTGTTCAAGCAGCGAGTGGGGTATTCACCGAATGACTACCGGATGCTCAATTAATAGGTAGTTCACCTATCCGATAACCCTTTTTATTTTAAACCGAGGATTATTCGCCTACCCTATAATGCCTCATATGTTAAATGAGGACCAAATAACCATAAACCGAAATGAGAGGATTAGATGTCTGTGGCTTGTACTTCAAGGGTGGGCATATGCTCGCTTGATTGAAACCCTTTGGGTATGACCGGGTAGGTCAGATTTTGGAAGGTCTGTTTGTTTTCTTGCGGAGAGAGGGCGCTTCTTTGATGAAAAGGCGCTTGACAGTAAACCAATTCCTCATCAAACCAGGTTCTCAGCCACAAATAAGGTTATAATTGCTTTGGTTATAGTCGAGAGGGAAGGGACCTTCATGGATATGAAGGCCCCATTTCCATACCAACCTTAATTAAGGAGAATCCTCCTGTGTATCGTCCCCTTATCGGTTTGAAGCTGAAGGATAAGCACTCCTTTTCCTAGGTGCCTTACATCCATGTCAATCCTTTTTCCCCCCTTCCCCTCCAGCACCAAGAGTACTTTCCCCTGCAAGGAGAAAAGCGTGAGCTTTCTCAGTTCCGCCCTTCCTTCCGTGTCCACCCGAAGTCTCCCTGTGGTGGGGTTGGGGTAGACCCGAATGGCGTTTGCGAGTTCCTCCTCGATACCGGTCACGTTGAAGGTGACGCCGGCAGACATCTCGCTCAACCCGCAGCTGCCATTGACCTGAACGGAATACACCCCAGACTTTGTAGCGGTATAGGACTGATTGGTTGCCCCATTGATTATCTTTCCATCCAGGTACCACTGGTTTTCCGTGGCACTGCTGGAGGTTAGCAGGGAACCCGAGGCTGAGATGCTGGGTTTG
Source organism: Rufibacter hautae (assembly GCF_008271695.1). Lineage (GTDB taxonomy): Bacteria > Bacteroidota > Bacteroidia > Cytophagales > Hymenobacteraceae > Nibribacter > Nibribacter hautae. The sequence continues at coordinate 1,424,896 of NZ_VKKY01000003.1, read as the reverse complement.
GGGGTGAAGCAGTTCTGCTGGGTGAAGATGGAGGCACCGTGCTGGAAAACGATGGTCCTCGGGAAAGCGTCCACCCCTTCGAAAGAAACGATAAGCGACGGGTTGATGGAAAGGTCATCCCCTGCGGAAACCTGTAGCGTGATTGTCCGTTCCTCCCCCGGTCCCAACGCGGGTACATCAATCCCGGTTCTGCTGGCCGATAGATCATCGGACGGCTTGAGGGATACCCTGAACGCTTCGCTCGGGGAGCCTCCATGGTTTTTGTAGCTTATGGCCAAGGGAAACGTCGAGTTTAGCAGGATGGAATCAGGGTGCAGCACCTGGTTCACCATAACGAAAGCCTCCGATTCAACCGAGGAGGTTTTCTCCACCATTTCCCTTAGGGCCTCAACCAAGAGCCCGTTGTTCAGCACCAAGGAGTCTATCTCACCGGAAAGTGCCTCTCGGTATTCCTCCGAACCGGGCTCGATCAGGTAACTGGTCAGGTGGTTACTTACCAGAAGCTTGCTCATATCATGGTCACCGAAGGCCTGGAGAGTCCGGTTATAGACATCTTCGAAGCCAACTGAGGCCTTGATGGCATTAGGGGTCACGGCATACACGTATCCCCTTGCGTCGGTCAGATCTTTGCCAAGCTGGTCTACCAGCCTGCCCAATCCCTCCATATGGCCTGCAACTGCCTCGCTTCTGTTGGCATCCAAGTCAACTTTAAGCACCTGCAGCGAGTCATTCACCTGTTTAAGGGTTTTCTCCAAAGCCTCGCTACCGTATCTGGCCTTTCCGACATGCCCCCTTCCTTTCCTTTCCAGGCTTTTGTCGATCCCCACCTTCAGTTCGTCCGGCACCTGGGTGTACCTGTACAGATAGGTGCCGAATGCAGCTCCCGTGCTAAGGATGGAGATCGCCTTCATGGCTTTCGATGTCGCATATAGGCCTGAGGCGAATGGGGTTAAGAGACCTCCACTGGCTAAAACCAACAAAGGGGAAATTGTCTCGCCGAGGTCTGCTGCGGTGGAGGAGACGTTCGAGGTCAACTCTAGCAGATCGCCCCTGGAAATAGTGGAGCCAATGGTTTCCTTTGTCTTCTCAAGCTGCGTATTGGCGGCGGCGGCGGCAAGGAAGGTTTTGCCGCTTTCTTTTTGCAACTCGGCGTGCTCCACTATGTCCTGCACATAAGGCTTGGTCTGTGGGATATAGTACCTCTCGTTCAGTTGCCTCGCCCCATGATACACGATGATGTCTTTGACTTTGGCCTCTATGAAGTTCCAGGCAGAGTCTGAGGGATCCAAAGGGTTGTAGTTGTCGATTACCTGATATAAAAGGGAGAAAACCTCGTTCAATACATTTTTGGCGGTTTTTGAGTCACCGAATTTCTGCAGAGCCATATTGGTGATATCCTCCTTGTGAATGTCGATGGTTGCTTTAAGGGCAATCCTTCCGCTAATGATTGCTCCCTTGTATAAGGCAAGTTGTTTAACGGCTTTTTCCTTCTCGATAAAGCTTGGGAATTCATTGTTTTCGATCTTTTTCTGTAATTCCTCCGCACTTTCCTTTAGCTCAACATTCGTCTTCTTTGAGAAAGAGGCGAGGTCCAGCAGAGATTTGGAGAACTCGAGGGCGAAGGACAGAAGCTTGCCGGTTAACTCATTGCTTTGGTCGAAGTATTCCTTGGTTATATATTGCCCCAGCAGAACCCTTTCCATCCCTTCCAAGGACTGGTCCCTTTCCAAGCCCTTTTCCTTCAGATTTCTCCAATCCTTATCGATAAGGGAGGAAATGTTGTTTGCCTCATCCACATAGCCTTCTACCTTGATGGGAACCGAGAGGGGATCGGTGAATGCCCCAGGCTTGATTTCGAATTCTGATATGGATTCCTCGTTTTCCCTGACCTGTTCCCGTACCCTCTGGGGGAACCTGATCTGGCCTATCTTCCCGACATCGACATTGTCTATACTCATTACCATTTTATCTGCACCAGTTCCAGTGGATACCTCCAACCGGTAGGCTTTCTTGGGATCGGTGCTTTTGGAGAAGGAGAACTCCCCCTCTTTCCCGGTGGCGGTTTTGTCAATCAAGGTGGTACCGTCGAACAGGCTTACCTCTGCCTTTTCTATTGGGCTGAGTATTCTCCTTCCCTCAGGAAGGTCCGCTGATACATTCACGACGCTCATCTCGGACCTAAGGACCGCCTTTGCAATCCCGGCCGAGGTCGCCAACCAGACACTCTCATCCTTGTCGACTGCGACCCCATTGATAAAATTGGCAGGCAATCCGTCTTCGGTGGTGTACAAAGTCCAGTTTCTGGGACTGGCGTAACCATCCCCATTGAACCGCAGCAGCCCGTTTGAGGTCCCTATCCAGATATTCCCCTTGCTATCCGCTTTGATCGAGCCGAAACTGACGGCCGTGTTTTCCGGCAGCTTTGTGACCTCGCTCCCCAATACGGCCCAAGAGCCTTTTGCATGGTCATATACCGCCACACCCGTCCCTGAGCTTAACCCCACCCAGGTGAGGTTCCTTGGGGCGTCATGGAATATCACCCTCGGCAGCCCGGCATCATTCAAAGATGAGAGCCCCCCGGAAACGACACGCTGCTTTGTCCCCCCTAATTCTGAATAGTCCTCGAACTCTACTATGACAGGTGCTGAGCAGGCGCCGGGGGTCTGGCAAGACCTGTCTACCCCCACCCACATATTTTTGCCGACCCTTGCCACCGAAAGCACCCTGACATCCTTCCCCGGCAGGGTCGACCCCTGGAGCTTCCTCCAGGATGTGCCGTTGAACACGCCTACCCCGCCCTCTTTGGTGATCCCGCCGGCAACCGTCTGGCCATGGGCGGCCCAGAGCGTCCCGTTCGGTCCCTCGGCCAATCCGTTGACATACCGGGAAACGATCTCTGCCTCGGAGTTCCAGGTGCTGGCCGGGGTCATGCTTCCCTGTGTGAACCTGCGTATCCCACCGCCCGTCGCCTGTATCCCCCCGGCCCCGGACCCCACGAGGATATCACCCTTCCCGTCCCGCTCGATGGCCCTGACCTGGTGGGTGGGAAAGGCGATGAAAGTGATGCTGTCCGCCGCCTTGGTTATCGGGTTGAGTTTCACCAACCCCAGCCCGTTCGTGCCGGCCCACACATGCCCCTTGCCGTCAACCCCTATCCGCTGGAAAACGTTTGTCGGCAACCCTGGGGTGTTCGCCCTATCATAGACCTGGACCTGGACCTGGAGCTTGCCTTGGCCCGAGGCCCGCGGGCCCAAAAGGGATAGGAAAGCAAGTAGGGAAAGCAGGTAGGGTGGGTAGAGGTTTCGTTCCATATCTTTTATAAATGAAAGATTCAACAATGGCATGGGGATAATAAGGACTCTGTAGGCAAGTAGAACTTCTGGGTTTTTAGAAGCGGCTAGTTCCCTGGGAACTATAATCAATAATAAATTAACTGTTATGGGACTCGCCTGAGAAGCTTAATATTTGTAAAATGCAATACTTTATCAAATTTGATATATTTTATCCGCTTTACAATTACCTACTTCTAGGTATAATCGTCCATGGGGATGGCCTATTCAATATCAGGAATAGTATTAAATGAGAAGGTGTTGAATATATCAAGGGTAGCTCCCGCGGCTATTGGTAGCCGGGAAGCCTGACAAGCGCAAAGAAAGCCCTGCTACTTTGGAGGTGACAAAATTTGGATTCTCTGATCCTACAACGAGTAACTGCCTCGGGTGAAGAAGGCCTTGATCGTGGGCCACCAGCTTTGCAGGGAAAGACAGTTAAGCCTATAGCCTTCTACTATGGCTTACCAGCGGGGGATATGGCATGACTATTAAAGCAGATGGCTCAGGCTGGCAAAATTGAATAGAAGTATATGATTCTTGGTGACTTGTATTCATTGGGTGGGGGTGTGTTCGCGGGATTGAAACGCTTTGGGCCTGACCGGGTGGGTCTGGTTATGCCATGCTGAATCTTTTTCCGATTATGGCAAGACAGCCCCTGTTGAAGGTCGTTGCCTGGAAACGTAAACCCAACCTTTACTTAGATCTCTCCAGTTTTCGTTGATAATGGCGGGGATGGTTAGGCAGAAATCGCCTGCGGGAGGGTTGCACTTTCTGCACTAAGTGCCCGCTTGGCCTTCACCACGGTGTTTGGCGAGACGCCGCACAGAGTGGCGATCTCCCGGACGGAGCAGCGGCCTTCCCTCAGGTACTCCACGACTCTCTTGTTCTCCTCCAGGAACCGCTCCGTGCTCTTCACAGACCCCTTCGGCCGGGCGATGTGCTTGCCCTGCCGCTTGGCCTCCTGCTGGCCTGAGACGATCCGCTCCACGGTGGTTTCCCGCTCCATCTCGGCCAGATCCGCCAGGATGCCCAGCACCATCATCGTGACGTGGTCCTTCCTCCTCCTTTTGTCCAACGAGCGCAGGCTCCGGTTCACCACGTGGGTGCAGACCCCGTGCTCCGCCAGCTCCAGGATGAGGCTCCGCACGTCCATGGCGTCCCTGCCCAGCCTCGACAGCTCTAGGCAGATGACTTCCGTGATCTCGCCCTTACTGGCCATCTCCAGCACCCTCTCCATGCCGGGGCGCTGATACCTGTGCCTCGTGCCGGAGACCGTCTCACAGGCCGTGTAGGCCACCTCAAAGCCATGCTTACTAGCGTAGTCCTGGAGTTCGCTCAGCTGGCGGTCGGTGTTCTGCTTGGAGGTGGAGACACGGAGGTAGAGGGCTGCTTTCATGAGGCTTTAGGGTATGGCTAGAGAACCACAATATAGACATTTGTATCAAAAAAAGCATTAGCTTATCCTGATACAGGTCAAGTTTAAATATGGCTGCCCCTCCAATGCGGGAGAGGCATCTGTTTCGGCAGTACTTTTTTTGATACAGCAGGTGCCGCTGACAGCCTATGGGAGATGAGCAGCGGAATTGGAACAGAAAAGGCAAAGGAGGAAATGGCTGGTCCTTATTTATTGCCTGCGACCAATTTCGCCTGCTTCGCGTCGGCCCGCTGGTAGGTCACGCCCCACTCATAGACCTTCCCGTCCACCGCGGTGGTGGTGGTGCCCTTCAGCACGAGCTTGTCCCCCTCCACCTTGGCTGTGATGTCATACCGGTCCTTCTCGTTCATCATTGCGGGGGTAAGGATAAACTTGGGTTTGAATTTGCCGCCGGAGAGGGTGTAGGAGCCCAGGGCTACGGTCCTCTGCTTCTCCCCGCCCCTTTCCACCGACATGAAGTGCGTGGGGGTGATGAGCTGGAACTCCTTCTTGGCCGTGTCGGTCACCTTCTTCCCGTCGGCCATGATGTATGACGATAGGAAGTTCCAGGCCCCTACCAGTGACTTGTCGGGGTTGGGGGTTCCGCTCACCTTCAGGTACACCTCGTGGAGTTCCACCTTCCTGCCGTCGGCCATTAGGATGTGGCCGTCCTGGTAGAGTCTGTCCCCCTCCACTTTCATGGTGAAGGCGGTAGTGGCGGAATCGCTCAGTTTCTCGACGTACTTATTACCCTGCAGGGTGTAGGTCCCGTGGTCCCCCTCCATCCTGAGGGTGTCCCGCACCACCCCCTTCACGATGTACATCCAGTGCGTGGGCGTGAAGACCTTGTACTGTTTGACGGCGCTCACGTCCCGGGTTATCGGCGCGCCGGTTCCGTCTTTTCCGGTCATGGAGACCATCTCCCAGGTGCCCACGATGGGAGGGGATGTTTGGGCCTGCAGGTGTGATACGATGCCACACAGCAGCGCCACTGCGAAAATGGTTGCTTTTCTCATGGTATGGTTTTTAAAATGAAAACAAATCCTAATCTTTATTCTATAATTTACATAATAGTTTGACAATTTTAAAGAGAATCTCAAGGTGTTTTGACTGGCATCCAATAAGTTATACAAACCTGCGGTCTGCGCGGGGATAGGGTTTCAATGTGATTAAACGAGGCGCGGCACTGGAGGTCACTGTGCTTGGACGGTGGGGAAAGCCCTTGGTGTTTAAACATGACAAGGGAGGCCACATTCCTCTGGGAAACCAGATGCCAGTCCTTGGTTTGGGCAATGTTTTCAGTGGGAACTCCCTTGCGCAGAGTGGCTATCCCCCGGAAATGTGGCCTTTATTTCGTAAATTCAGGTATGGTCTGCACAGTTTGGGCTCGAGGGTTTGTAAATCCTAAGAGCCATACATATGTCCGCTCCAGCCACCCTCTGATCCCACCCTTTTACATCCCCTGTAACGCATGAACATCCCGCTATCCGATATCTCCGGCATTCTGGCCGTGCAGCACCGGGTCCTCAAGGACCTCAAGAAAAAGACCGGTCTGCGGCAGCGGGACTGGGAGGTGCTCTGCGCCTGCCAGCGGCTCTCCCTGGCCAAGTACCCCTTCACAACTGCTAAGGTTGACGCCTATCTCTCTGGGGCTTATTTCTTGCACTGCTTGTATGACTCTGTCAATGCACTCCTGGAGAAAGGCTACATCAAGGTAGTGGTACCCGGCAAGCCGTTCCGGCCGGAGTCGTATCAGATGACCTACAAGGGAAGCTCCCTGGTGAGCAGATGCTCTGGTGAGATGTGGCGCCTTTGGGAGGAACAGGACGGGGAACTGACGGGTATACCACGCCATAAGGTGTGGTAAGCTCTCCACTTAACTCTTCCAATTCCGGATGAGAACGGATATCCATTTATAATCCAAACTGCAAAGGGATCGACATCTGGACCGGTTCTTTGATCTTGTCCTTTTTTATGATGTTCTCCCTCCACCAAAGGGGCTGCAGGTTCATGAAATGGAAGCAAACCTTTTGCTGCTCAGGGTCGGTGAGGTCAAAGGAGGCGCAGGGAATGATGTGGTCAATGTGCCACTCCCCCCTGTTCTCCCAGGACATCCCCGGTTTGAAAAGCTTTTCCAGGTGGCTCCTGAACTCCCCGATGGAGCAGCCTAGGAGCTCCATCGTTTTGGCTGCCTTCCTGGCCCCTGTTGTTTTTAGTGCGCTGATTATACGGGACCTGAGCCGGCACTCTACCGCGAAACTGGGGTCAGTCTTCATTTTATTCCGCATGTACTCCCTGCTGTATTTCCTGTATTTCTCCGGGTTCTTATGGAAACACCTCTTGCCTATCTCCTTTACCTTCTCCCGGTTGTTCCTGGCGTATTTGTTCGATATCCTCTTCTTCAGTTCAGGGCGCTGGAGGATGTACTCTTTCCGCTGCTGCCTGCTTTTCTCGGTTTTGGCGTATTCCCTTTTCTTCTCCTTTAAAGTTTCCTTGTTCTTCTCCCGGTACTCTCTCCCTTTATAGAAAAGATGTGTTTTGTTGTCCTCCACCCATTTCCTGTAGCAGGCCTTGCACCAGGCAGTTAATCCCCCGATGCCCGACTTGGCTTTGTTGAACTCACTCTTTGGCTTCTCCTCTAGGCAGCCGGTGCATCTCTTGACTGGGCTGGCAAGGGCCTCTAGCCGTACCCTTTCTTTGGCTTCCCGCTTGGCCTGAAGCTTAGGGGCTCTTTTCATTCTTAAGTATTCCGCTTCGCAGATCTTGCAGACGCTCCTCTTGAGGTTGTTTTTTGAGGAGCGGTTGGTGAACTCGGTCTCCTCTACTTTGGCGATGCCGCATTTGGTGCAGGTCCTGTACATACCATTCATTAGATTTGTGGAATTGATCACTTTCCTCCTTGCTTAGTAACCTTGAAGTTAGAATTGGCTTACTGGATTGGTATCAATTTTGTTACCAACAGGAAAGATGAGCCATGCCACCTTTGGGGGTGAAATACCCAAAAAAGATAGAGTTGTTCGGAGATCACCTCAGGAGGCTGAGGGAAAGGAAGGGGTTCTCGCAGCAGGCCTTGGCCGATACGGCTGATATCACCAAGATAACCGTTTTGCGGATTGAGAACGGAAGGAACGCGCCAACCTTGGATATTCTCCTGTCTCTGAGCGAGGCGTTAGAGATACCCTTGAGTGAGTTGATGAAATTTGACGAGGACGGCCATTAAAATGCTCTGCTCCCAGTTAATCTTCTCTGCTCCCAGTTAATCTTCACTGAGGTTCATGATGGCAATTGGCTATGGCAGTAGGTTGTGCCTACAGGTTTTATAGGCAACTAGGACAACTACCTGGCCATGCACCCTCAAGCACTCTCCTTTAGCCACGAGGGGAGCACGCACAACCGGATGAGCTGGCACATATGTCCGGGCTGCCATCCTATTTATAATAGATTCAGCCCAGTGGTGAGGCCTCCAGGATGTGGATTTCTTTAAAGCCTATTTCGCAGTAGACTCCCTTGGTTTTCTAAAGAATAGCTATATCAAGAATGCCTTGATAGCAATCAATATCAACTTACCACCTTCATTTGGGCTGGCAGCCGCCAGATGTCGTTCATCTCGTTCTCGGTCACTTTCTCGCTGATCTTGATGTACTTCTTGAAAGTGGCGTAGTTGGTGTGGCCCGAGATCCGCATCGCCACCTCCGGCCGCATGCCTTTCTCCAGTGACAGGGTGATGAAGGTACGCCGGGCCGTGTGGGTACTGAGGAAGGTGTACTTCGGCTGTGTCTCCGCTACCCTCGCATTACCTAGTTTCCGGGTGATGGTAACTGGGTCATCGATCCCCAGCAACACGCCCAGTTCCTTCAGATAATCGTTTGTCTTCTGGTTGCTCATCACCGGCAGGGGCCGCTCCTCCCCATCGTACTTGCTGAGAATGGCCAAAGCGAACCCGTTGAGAGGCACGTTATGGGTGGTATCCGTCTTGACCGACCTAAGCACCCATCGGTCGCCCCTGATATCACTGCGCCTAAGATTCGCTATATCGGAATAGCGCTGGCCGGTGAAGCAGCCGAAGCAGAACACGTCCCGCACCCTGTCCAGCTTGCCGCCCACCGGGAGCTCAGCGTGGTAGAGCTTCATCAGCTCAGGCTCGGTGAGGTAAATCATCTCCGCCTCGCGCTGCAGGGTCTTGAACTTCTTGAAGGCGAGGTTCTGGTGCAGCCCCCGCTCCTGGGCCCACCCCATGAATGTCTTGAGGGTGGCGAAGTCCTTCCAGAGGGTATTGTCGGTGTGTCTCTTCTCCTGGATCAGGTAGGTGCGGAAAAGGTCGAAGAAGCGCATATCGATGGCCTCGAAGGAGAGCCTGTACCGCTGGTGCCTGCTGAACCCGTCCAGGTGGTTGTAGAGGATTCTGTATTTCGCCAGCGTGGCCTTACCCAGCTCGGTGGACCTTACCGCTATGAAGTCCATCAGATGCTCTAGGAAGCCCACCACCCGCTCCGGTTCCTTCTCCCCATGATGGGAAAGCAAGGCCTCTTTCAATTCCTCGAAGGATATGTTCCCGGAGGCGGTAAGCCGGTTGTAGAGCTTGAGCATCTCGCTTCGGCGGTTGTCCAGCCAAGCGTTGAACTCCACACAGCCGGTAAAGTTCCGCTTCACGTGATTTCCGCTCTTGTCGGGTTTGGTGTTCCAGTACCTGGGGTTGATGTACTGGCCGGTCTTTATCTTGATGGTCTGTTTGCCGATCCTCAGGAAAAGGTAGATGGCGGTATCCCCTTCCGCCTTGGGTTTGTCCAGGTAATAGTTCAGTGTCATAGCGAGTGCTATTGGTATAACCCAAAGGTATATACGTTTCCGAATTTCGGAAACATTTCGGACACCAATTCTTATTCTACTTTAACTTCACTTAATCTCTTTTATGTATCAAACCCTACTGAACGCCTAAAAACATAGGTTTTTAATTTGATATAGCAAACTTATAGTAAGCAAAAGCAACAAGTTCGATTCCTGGCGTGGCCACCAAACAAAAAAGCCCTCCCAGTTCTTAGCTGGGAGGGCTTTTTTGTTTGCAGGTTTTACGTACCATAGAGGCCATTCAACACCGTTTCTACTAATCCTCTTGCATATTTTTGTTACAATTAACAGGCTACCCTTTACACCCAGTAGAAATTCTTGTATTTTGGAGAGGAATAAATCTTGTAGGGCTATCAAGGGGGTTAACTTATCCTATATTTATAAAGGATAGTAAGTAAATAACAACCAACTTAGCCGGCACAAGGGTTCTATTCTTTTTAATCACAGCCTACTATCAACAAACCCCTACTTAGTAAATGAACAAATACGGCCTCCACGGAAAGTTAACTGCAACCCAAGGGAACAGTGACAAACTCGCCTCCATCCTTCTGGAAGCAGCACAACTGGTTTCCACCGCGAAGGGCTGCCGATTGTACCTGGTCAGCAAAGACAGAACCCAGGAAGACGCTGTTTTGGTGACTGAGGTTTGGGATAGCCAGGAAGACCATGACCAATCGCTGCATGTGCCTGGCGTTAGGGAATTGATTTCTCAGGCGATGCCCTTGCTGGCGGGCAAACCAGAAAAAGGACAAGTGCTGGAGATTTTGGGAGGTGCCGGGATATAGTCAAAGGCCTGCCAAATTCCTTTCCCGCAGCCTTCCCTTTACAGGTTGTTTCGTAGAAAAGAAGCCCTAAACTCGCCGCTCATTGCCAATTCAGCGAATCAATTATTACCCCCTCCATGGATAAGCTTACCCTCTCCACCCAGTTAAGTGAGCAGGACTTCATAAAAGCCAATTTCTACCTCTATTTCAAGAAATGGAATAGCAGGTTTATTTTCGGGATTGGCATCCTTGCGCTGTTAAGCGTGCTATTCCTGTACGTAACCGGTGCGCTTAACGAGATTCCCTGGATAGGCTTGGCCTTCGGCTTGTATTTTACGGTAGGAATTCCTGGTCATATTTACTATGCCGCCAAGAAGGGCTACAAAACAAATAAGCGGGTGAGCGAGCCTTTGCTGTACCAATTTGATCAGGATAACTTCCAGATAACGGGAGAATCTTTTGAATCGAGACTCAGTTGGGACAAGGTTTACAGCGTCACCGAAACCAAGAGTTGGGTTCTGATATGGTTGACCCCACAGGTCGCCAACATAGTCCCCAAAAGGGATTTTTCTCCAGAGCAGTTGCGCTTGTTCAAAGCCCTGGTGAAAGAACAGAAAGGCCCGAAAAACAAACTAAAACCCGTGTAATCTAGAAAGACCAAAAGTATCAAAGCGTTTAATCACAAATCATATCCACTATCCCACATGAAAAAAGTAGTACTATCCATGGGCATGGTGCTTGCCCTCTCCTTTGCAAGCCATGCGCAACAAGCACCAGACAATTCCTCTAATCCACAAGATTCTACCCGCATCTATACCGTGGAGGAAGTAGACCAGGCCCCACTTTTCAGCGCTCCTAAATATGCAAAGTATGGAGAGGGAGCCATTCACAGGTTCTTGGCCAATAGTTTCAGGATTCCGCCGGTGGCTCAGAGACATGGGGTGAATGGCGAAGGTGTCTATAGTTTTGTGATTGACGCCCAAGGTAACTTATCTGATTTTAAAATCATTAAATCACTTGACCCTTCGGTTGATGCGGAGGCGCTCCGAGTGCTTAAGCTCACAAAGGGCCATTGGAAACCAGCCATGAAAGGCGGATCCGCTGTACCTGTTGCCTATACATACCCTTACAGAATAAGAACGATGTAGTTTTCAAAGGGCTTACTGGTTTTCAAGTAGCGACCTTATAGTAACTTCGCTTCTTGCCCTTACCTAAAAGTACACCTCCCCTAAGGTTAGCCCTGAGAACCTCTCCCTTAAACCAAGAGAGCCAGAGCTGAGTAGAATCAACTCGGGCTCTCTTGGTTTTTGTTGTAATTGAAGGAGATGCTGGACCATTATTCTAAAAATACATAGTTGCCTCTCAACTTCTCCACTAGTATCTTAGGAGTAGGTAGTATAAACCTTTGAGCTACGAAAAAGAGTTAAAGCCTCGCTCCTTTGTGGGAGTTCCTTCCAAAGCCAAGTTGCTAATATATTCAGCCAGTCTATATACAAAAAGACCAATGTTGACAACAATGTTAGCAATTGCTACTTATCCACGTTCCAAAACTTCCTCCTAGGACACCTCGCCACTAATCAACTTAGCACTTGCTTATTTTACATTGGATGATTTCCATTCTCCTCCAACCCTAAGACTCCAGTCTATGGCAGAAGGATCACCTATCCATTTTAGGCTTGTTTTCAGAAAAGAGCTCTAAAACCTGCCTTCGTAAGATTCGATTCACTTAGCCCAAGTATCAACCTTCACAAGCAACTACCATGAGCAACGTGTTACAGGAATATTTCCAGGCATAATCAGTAGGATGACATTCAACTCCTTGTCGCAGAGATCGTAAATACCTTATTTATTTAATTATTTCTACTTATTACTTTTAATAGTGCCTAATATTAATTTAATTGTACAAAAAGAAAAAGACGCGCTTGTTTTCATAGGGTAAGCAGCTTACAAAAGCTTACTTGAAGGAAGAAAGAGGCGTTTTTACGATAGATTACTTAAATAAGGCTAAAAAGAAGGATATACATATTATGGAAATAAGGGAAGAGATTGCTCAGCAGCTGCAAGACATTTTAGAGGACCTGGAAACCTATACGAGCGAATCAGAGGAGGCTATTCCTAGCATCCTGGAATCACTGCGGGAAACAGGTCGCATCATTGAGGATCTGTCTAAAACTACCGCAGAAGGCCAGCAGTCGCACCAACGGATAGAATTTCTTTCCCGGATGCTGGAAAATGCGAAGGAAGAAATCCAGGCGGGCGGCGTGCAGGACGGGCTTTGGTTTGGCAAGTCGGTCATCACCTTCCTGTTGAATGGCACCTCAGCCGGGGCAGTCCCCGTGGAGACTGAAGACTATGATTAAGCCAAAAACAGGTTAGTAGAAATCAGGTATCCAGGAAGTCTCCATAAAGGCAGATGGGACCCTTTAGTCCCAAAAGTAATCGGACCTTATCTACAACTAAATTATTAAATCTTGGCTGATCTGCCCTGATGGCCAGTTGACGCGATCCTTTGCGGGTTTGTATCAACTGGCCTTTTCTATGGGCGTCTACGAAAGCATGGGAACCTCCGCCGGGAACGGGAAGTTATCTGTACCTTTGGCTTCGCTTTCTGTTCTGGGCCTCAAGAATGAGCTAGATAAAAGCGTTGCGTCAAATGACTACCTCATGAAAATAAAGCTGCTTGCCTTCGTCTCGGTTCTGTTCCTGCTTGGTTGCTCCGGAGGCATAGATTCTTCCATCCAAATGACATCGTTCAAAGTTGTAAACCAGAAATCATTTGAGATGTGTTTCACCCGCGAAGTAGAGGGCATTTATTCCATGGTTATCAAAACCAAACAAGGGAAGGAAATAAAGAAGGCAGGCCGATTGGTTGGCGGTGGCCGCAAGTGCTTTACAGAACTGAAGATGCAACACGCCGCGTCGGCCTACAACACCGCACAAACCAGCTTCTACACAGACACTCTGGTGACGGAGAACATTGCTTCTATCAAATGGAACATCTCTAGACGGTACTATGAAGAGCCATTCGCGGAGGGGGAATTTCTGAACAAATAAGCTCCACCTAGAAGCCAGGAATTTCCCTTTATCTCTTTCTTGCCTGAGCCAATGTTTGCTACAAATTAGCATCATACAAGGCAGAAAGCACAAAACTCAATTTAGGTCTGTTTGAAGAAATAGGGGCCAGAAACGGCAAATACCATCCCACCAAAGTCAACCAGAGACAAAAGCGTTTTTCTCTTGAAAGCTGCGCACGTTGGCTGTAATAAAATCATGGCAAAGTAGACTAATGCAGGTGTCAGTAATTCCTTCCTTCTGGGAAAGGCATTACAAAAAATCTCTACCTGTACTTAAAATCCGATAACCATGAACGTGCTCACCCTTAACCTGTCCGACGCGGTAAGAATAGAAGTAGACAACTCCTATACCGGCAAGGAGACCATCAAATACAACGGCGAAATTGTCTCAGAGAAGAAGTCGCTGTTGGGCGAGAACCACCGGTTTGAACGGGAAGAACAGGGGGAAATGGCCCAGTACGAGGTCCGGATCAGCATCAAGCACCTCACCCGCGTGGGTATAGATATCTACCGCAACGATAAAGTGATTCTGCTGAGTTAATCGCTCCCACTAGCTTTTAGGCTGTGGTGGATTTTTCTTCCACAACTAACCACTATTTCAAGCCACTTTTTAGGAAATCGGGCTTAAAACTGGGGCGTGTTCATCAGGCTTTGGGGACTTCCACGAAGAACGTAGACCCTTGTCCTTCGTGGCTTTCAAACCAGATGTTGCCCTTGTGCAGTTCTACAATGTTCTTGATGATGGACATGCCCAGGCCTACACTTTTCTCGCCGTGCAAGCCCTCACGGCGCGCTTTGGTGAACTTATCAAACAAGACCGGCTGCAGGTGCTCGGGAATGCCAATGCCGTCGTCGGAGATTTTGATGATCACGGAATTGTCCAGGTTCTCCAGAGAAGTGGTGATGGTGCCGGTGTCGTTCGTGAATTTAATGGCGTTGGATACCAAGTTGTTCAGGGCCTGCATGAACTTCATCACATCCAGGTAAACGTACACGGGTTCAGAGGGCAATTGGGCTACAAAGTTTTTCTCCAGCAAGGCGCCGCCCAGGTGCTGGTAGTTGTCCATCATGATGGTGAGCTTTTGGATAATATTCACCCGCTCTTTGTGCAGCACCACTTGCGACGACTCCAAAAACTCATTGTCCACGAAATCACGGATCATGTCTGATCCTTTCTTCGCGTTTTCCTTTATGTAGTCCATGAGTTCCACCGTGGCTGGGCTAGCAGACTCAATCTCGGTCTCCAGCATGCCCATCATTCCCTGGATGTTCTGGAAAGGAGCTGCCAGGTCATGCGACAGAATCTCTAAGGTGGAGTTCTTTTTTGAGTTAAATTTAAGGATATTGTTTTGGTACTCTTTCCGGAGGGTTACATCCTCGGCGAAGCCGCACAGGTAGCGCTCCCCGGCTTCTTCCAGCACCGTGACCGACAGGCAAACCCATTTAAGATTCTGGCCGGGCAACACCAGCCTTACCTCTATTCCCTTCTGGGTGCCTTTGCCCTGTAGTTTTTGGTACTGCTCCATCAAAAAAGAATGGTCGTCTGGATGCACCTGCTGCAACAAACGGGAGGCATCTGCCAGGGCTTCTTCCCTGGAAAGGCCAACTACCTCCCTAAAAGCCTGGTTGAGGTACTGCATCTGGTGTTTTCCGCAGTGGTAAATAAAATAAGCCTGGTGAAAGGTCTCGGCGGTCCGCTCAAGCAGGGCTGCATGCGAGACAGGTAATGTATTTTCCATTTCAGGTGAGCTGACTAGTCAAAGATTTCTCAAGCACAAAAATGCACTTTAATTGTATTAATGAAGCTATATATAGTTATGTTACAGAAATATGTTCTGGACAAAGCCGGAAATAAATAGTACCTTTAATAAATACCCACCTAAAAGCTTTCCCCCATAGCTATGTCAGAGGCCCAACAACTTTTCACTGCTTACCAAGACACCGGGGAAATCCTGGTGATTGACGATGACACGTCCAGCCTTTTCCTCATCAAGGATCTGCTCACGTCCATGGGCATGGGCACCAAGGTCACCACGGCTTCCACGGCGCAAGACGCGCTGGATATTTTGGCGAGCCGCCGCGGCACCAACCGTTTCCCAGAACTGCTGCTGCTGGACATCAAGATGCCCGACATGGACGGTTTCGGGTTTCTGGAGAGGCTGCACCAACTAAACCTTCCGCGCCACACAGAACCCAAAATAGTGGTGCTGAGCTACTACGGCAACAGAATGTACCAGGAACGCGCCCAGGAACTCGGCGTTTCGGCTTATTTACGGAAACCACTCACCCGGGAAAAAGTTTTAGACATTATCGGCTTGCGCAGCTACAGCAACTGATATTCCTGCTACACCGCCCAGTGCTTGCATCTCTTTTCCAACAGCCGCGGTAGCTTGGCCTGTTTTTACCCCGATTTTCCAAAAGAAGGCCAGAAAAGCCTATCAACCCTAACACCCTTTAAGCAAACCTCAGGGGACCAAGCTTCCGTATTTACCTACCATAAGGAGGCAGACCGCGTTCTTGTTCAGAGACACAAGGTGTAATGCATTGTATTTCTGCATAATTCTTTATCTTTAATCACGTACTCCACACTTAAACTGTACCACTATGGCCAAAGGAAAGTCACCCTCCAAAGAGAAAGGCAAAAAAGAACCTACCAAAAGCCTGAAAGAAAAAAGGGCGGAGAAGCAGCAGAAGCGAGACTCTAAACGCGATTAGGTTCTCGCTTCCAGAGGATGTAGCCTCTGGTATGGCACCTTACGGAAAACCCTTTCCCAGGCGGCCATACCAGAGGCCTTTTGCTACCTTTTTCTAGTAAACCTTTGCTTCAATGGAAAATCAGGTTTTATCGGTTAGGGAATTGGAGGAGCAGGACCTTGATGCCCTCATGCACTACTGGTTTGGCGCAGACAAAGCCTTTTTAGAAGGCATGGGCGTTGACCTGACCAAGATGCCAGACCAGGCCGAATGGCGCGAAACGCTTCGCCGGCACGTGCAGACCCCGCTGGAGGAAAAACCCTCTTACTGCCTTATCTGGCAAGCCGATGGCCAGGCCGTAGGTCACTCCAACGTAAACAAAATAGTACCCGGCCAGGAAGCCTCCATGCACCTGCACCTCTGGAATTCGGGCCTCCGGCAAAAAGGCCTGGGCACCGCCTTCGTGAAAATGACCCTCCCCTATTTCTTCCACAACCTTAAGCTGAAGAGCGTTTACGCAGAGCCGTATGCCCTCAACCCGGCGCCCCACCAAACCTTGGAGAAAGCGGGCTTCCAACTTGTGAAGGAATACACCACCACCCCAGGCTGGATCAATTTTGAGCAACCCGTGAAGCGGTGGGAAATGACGCAGGAACGTTTCAACTCGCTTGTTTAAGCCTATTTTCTGATTTTCGGCCTTAAAACACCCGCATGAACACAAGAGAAGCCTACAACACCTGGGCCGCCCAGTATGACACCAACCAGAACCGCACCCGCGACCTGGAGGGCCTGGCCCTGCGCACTACCCTGCACCCGCTTTCCTTTCAGCGGTGCCTGGAGGTTGGCTGCGGCACCGGCAAGAACACGCTCTTCCTGGCCCAGAAAGCCCGTGAGGTAACCGCCATCGACCTATCGGAGGAGATGCTCCAGAAGGCCCGGGAAAAAGTGCAGGCAGAACACGTGCATTTCACCCAAGCCAATATCCTGGGCGATTGGAACTTCCGAAGCGGCCACTATGACCTAGTCACTTTCAGCCTGGTGCTGGAGCACATCCAGTACCTGGACCACGCCTTTGAGCAGGCGGCCCACAGCCTTCTGCGGGGCGGGTACGTGTATGTGGGCGAGTTGCACCCTTTCAAGCAGTACATGGGCACCAAAGCCCGCTTTGACACGCCAGACGGTAGGCAGGAAGTGGAGTGCTTTGTGCACCCGGTCTCTGAGTTCACCCAAACCGCCAAGCGGCACGGCCTGGCCCTGGCCGATCTTAATGAGTACTTTGACAACAACGACACCTCCAACATCCCCAGAATCCTAACCATGCTTTTCCAGAAAAGATAAGATATACCCGTGTTTCTGGAGAAAAGCGCACCGTTTAGGACCCTTTTTTCAGAAAAGCAGCCTCTTTTTGCCGCTCTACTGCCGCTAAAACCCCTCTTGTCCTGATTTCTGCAAATTTTTCATCCTAAGAATCAGAGAGAACGAATGAAGAAGTCCTAAAACATAGTCATTCCTGAATGTATTACGTATGGACAAAAGTGAGTGCACTTCAATCAAAGCCATAACATGAACTTTACATCGACAAGAATTGAGGATATCCTGTTTGACGCGGCCCGCAAAGGAGATGTGGTGACCATTCAGGAGTTGATTGCCGAAGGGGTAGACATTAATATACAGAACGGAAGAGGCTTCACGCCCTTGATTCTGGCTTCTTATGAGGGAAACTATGAGGCCACCAAAGCATTGCTAGATGCGGGGGCAGACGTAAACATGCAGGACATGAGCGGCAACACCGCCTTGATGGGTCTTTGCTTCAAAGGCTACGCCGATATCGCCGAACTGCTGATTGCCCGGGGCGCCGACCTGAACATCCAAAACTACAGCGGCGGCACCGCCCTGATGTTTGCCGTGATGTTCGGTCGCCACGAACTCATGCGCATGGTCACGGAATACGGAGCCGACCAGACCATCAGAGACAGCCGCGGCCTTACCGCCTTGGAAATGGCCGAAAAAATCGGTAACGACGAGGCATTGAAAGCGCTTCACCACGGCGTTTAATCCTCACCAGAAAAGCCTAGACCGAAGCTTCTGGCCTATTCTTCCCACTTAAATTATACAAGAGCCCTCTTTAGGTAAGAAACCTGAGAGGGCTCTTTTTTGTGTGATGATTGCCTCCCTCTTCTTTAGCTTGCTTTACCCGCTTCCAAAATTAGAAAGCCTGTTTTAGAGCCGTTTCTTTCAAAACGGCTCTAAAACAGGCTTTCTGTACTAATTCAATCTTCTATAATTTTTGAGTTACCAGTAATCACATATGTCAAGTCTCACTTCGCAGGTCTCAAGGCCGATTTTCCTTCTCCACCAAAGGTAGTTTTACCTGTTGCCTCTGGAAGGCAGGTAGATCTGGAATCCTAGCCCTAAAGAAAGTCCGGTGGTACCAGAGCCCACATCAATGTTGGCATTGCTCCGCACTAGGTTAAGGGTCCCTTCTAAAGAAACGTTGGTAGCCACAAAATGCGCGTAGCCGGCCCGTACGCCGTACACGGTTGAAAAGAAAGCATCTCCTTCATTGTCTTTGAGGTTGCTCCCGGCAAAACCCACCAGGGCCTCGCCAAACCAGCGGTGCGTAGGCGCGGCTCCTTCCGGGAAGTAGTACCGCACAAAAGGCGTTAAGCCATAGCTGAAGGTTTCTCCCCCGTCGTATAGTTGCAGGCCCAACTGCACCTGCGCCCCAATGGCGGCGTTGTCGCTGATGAAAAATCCGGCCCGAGGTTCCACATCCAGGGTAAAGGTCTCAGATTTGAAATTATGCCCGATGGAGGCCAGGTCTGCTCCAATCATCCAGTTCCCTTGCCTTATAGCCGTGGCTTGCACGGGAGCAGTGGTTTGCGGCGCGGTAACGGTCTGGGCCATAGTACTACCTACTACAGCCATCACCAGAAAAAGAGTGAGTACATAGTTTTTCATAATATAAAGGATAATTTGTATTCTATTTGCAACGAGTTCATTTTCATTAAGTTGACGATTTGGACCAATACTTCTCAATGATCATGAATTTTGTCAGTTTAAAGCTATTTACAGAGAATACCCGCCAAGGTAGTTGCACAGATTTTAGTATAAGCTCGGAAGAACTGATCCTTAAAAGTTGATTAAAGAAAGAATCAGGCTACTAGAAGGGAGGATATCAGGGCTTGGGGAGTTAGTGCCTTTTGAAAGTGGAGGGCGACAAGGCGCCATCTGGATGGGGAATTTTTAGCGCAGCATAGAGACTTTAATTATGCGCCACACAGAAGGGCAACCACAAGGGATTGCCCCTACTTTGATCCTCTGGAAAGATTCGGTTACCTCTTCTATGGCGTGCAAGTTAAAAACTTGAACCAGATCTTTTGGGGAATGAGTTAGCCCTTGCTTCATCCATAATAGGCGGATTGCCGATAAGGCTGGTTATGAATTAGTTGCTTCGTCAAGCGTTAGGTGTCCGTTTGCCACACACCATTAAGTCAACTACTTTTCTTAAATAACTGCTTTGTGGGAGATGGTCTCGGTGATAGGAATGTTTTCTTGTTTTTTGCCCACAATAAGCCGGTTGCCGGAGTTGTAGGTGAAGTAGTTCCAGCACCAGTTGGTCATGACCGCTAAACGGTTCCGGAAACCGATGATGGACACCAGGTGGATGAACATCCAGATGAGCCAAGCGAAAAAGCCCTGCGATTTGAGTTCCTTCTTGAACAGCTTGAGATCAGCCACAGCCTTGTTCCGCCCGATGGTGGCCATGGAGCCTTGGTCTTTGTACACGAACGGCTGCAAGGTCTCGCCTTTGAAGAGTCGTACCAGGTTCTTGCCCAGTAACTCGCCCTGCTGCATGGCCGGCTGAGCCAGCATGGGGTGGCCTTGCTGATTCTCGGGAGTCACCATGGCCGCGATATCGCCGATGGCGAAGACGTTTTCATAGCCCACCACCCGGTTATAAGCATCTACCTGCAGGCGGTTTCCTTTCAGGAGGGATTCTGGCTTTAAACCCTGCACCGGGTTGCCCGTCACACCGGCCGCCCAGATAAGGGTACGCGAAATGAGCGTTTCGCCATTGTCCAGGGTTACGGTATAGCCATCGTAGGACTTCACGCGCCGGTTAAGCCAGATCTGCACGCCCATCTCCTCCAGAAACTGCTGCGATTTAAGGGATGCTTCCTTAGACATGCCTTTGAGCAATTCGCCGCCGCTCTGGATCAGGTGAATGTCCATGGATTTGAAGTCCAGCTCGGGGTAATCTTTGGGGAACACGTGCTTGCGCAGTTCGCTTAAAGCTCCCGCCAACTCTACACCGGTAGGGCCTCCGCCCACTATCACATAGTCCATGAGGCTGTTGAGTTGCTCATGGTCATCTAGCTGCAAAGAGTTCTCAAAGTTGCCCAGGATGGTGTTGCGTAAGCAATTGGCATCTTCCACGCTCTTCATGGACAGGGCATTCTGTTCCATTTGCTTATCCCCGAAGTAATTGGTGGTAGCACCCGTGGCGATCACCAGGTAATCGTACCGGATAAGGCCAATGTTGGTTTCTACCAGCTGCTCTTGGGTGTTCACGCACTCAACCTCGGCTAACCGGAAAAAGAAGTTCTGCTGGTCCTCAAATACTTTCCGGAACGGATGCATGATGGACTCGGCGTCAATGGCGGCGGTGGCCACCTGGTACATGAGCGGCTGAAACGTGTGGTAGTTCTGCTTGTCAATGAGGATGACTTGCACATCGGCGTGTCCCAGGGATTTTACCAGTTCCAATCCGGCAAAACCGCCGCCTATGATGACCACCTTCGGTTTACCGGTATTCTTGATTCGTGCGTATCTTGCCATGGTCCTCTGTCAAGGGATAAACTCCCTACTAATTGAGAATGGGAGCCGTTCTCTGCCAAAGTACGACAGATTTCTGTTTCTTCTCCGGGTTCGGGTAAAGTTTACGTGTTGCCCGCGCCGCAGTTCAGATTTATAGCCCCAGCAGATAGCCTGAGCAAAAAAAGCCCTGCCGCCTCCTTTACCCAAAGAAACAGCAGGGATTGTCTTTATCAGAAAAGATGCTTGGGACTTGGTAAACCTAGAACAGCATAGCAGCTTTTGACCAACAGCTGCCTCCTGTTCTTTACCAAGGGAGACCTTAGCTAGCTCTTCTTTTGGCTTCGGTTTGCATGACCTTCAATTCATCCTGGGCGGCCTTGAGGCGGCTCTTAGCGGCTTTTTCCCTTTGTTTGGCGTCATTGGTATCCTGCTCGGCCCGGTCTAACTCGGCTTTGAGGCTCTCAATCTGGCGCTGCTGCTCTGCCACAATAGGGTCGTTAGAGTAACCGCCACCCGGCAGAATAGCGCAACCAGACACCAAAGGGAAAACCAGGATCAGAATGGCTGATGCCAGCTTAGTATAAGTACATGATTTCATAGGCTTTAATATTAGTATTTATCCGCTTACGGTACTAGCAATGGGTTGTTTAGCGATTTGTTACGAGCTTTGCATTCTCATCCCCATTCACCTTAAAGTTTTTTACATGCTCAGCCACCAGTGAACGGGTTGTAAGTTTCTTTCCAAACACAAGTGATGGGGAAACAAAACAATATGAAAAGCTCCTGTTTAAGCCCCGGTTTCAGAAAACAGGCCCTAAACAGGAGCGGAAGTCAGGTTCTACGTAATGCCAGTTCTACAAATCTGGATGAGAGCCGGCTCTTCTTTTAAGGGTTCTAACCCGGGCAGGGTCCATTTCCTCTGGTCTGGAGAGCGTGCCTACTACCAGGCCCACCAAGCCCATGGTTAGAAAGGTATTGCGCGCTTTCACGTTTTCAGAGAATCCGAAGATCCAGGGAGCGGCCAGGGAAAACACACTGGTGGCAAAGTCAATGGCCAGGTGTGCTTTGTAAGGCATTACCTGTACGGCGCCCCACTCTGCTTTGGTTACCAACGCAGACACCAGGGTTGCGCCCCCAATGGCACGACAAAGCGTGGTTGCTGCTTGTTCTTCGGTAAAGCCCACAGATTCTGGGGCCGAGGCCACTGCGGGGATATAGGCCACTTCAGCGATGCCGTGCATGGGCCGGGTGATGGGTTGCCACATAATATTAAAGATTTTATAGATGAAACATGGAAGCTGCTAAACAACAGCCTTTTTTCGTTCCAATTTTGTACGAGACCAAGTTCGGTTTGTTTTTGCCGACTCTCCTTTTCCCTGTTTATAGTTTATGTTGCCTTTTCAGAAAACGGGCTCTAAACCCCAAAACCGGAATCAAACCACCCTTAAGAAGGCTATCGAAAAGTGGCAACCAGCGGCATTCTCAAACCATAGTACTCCAACCACCATTTTCTGAGCTTCGGCGGTAGTTACGGTCTTTCTATTCCACAGGACATGGAAATTATCTAAAAGGCAAGGTGAACTTCACGAAATTTTTGGGAGAATAACCGTGAGTTCGAGGTGGGTTTATATGCAAACCCGGACACGTAGAGGGTGATTTGCTCTTTTGGTTGCGAACGACAGCAACTAACGGCTCATTATTTTATCCCCACAAACAAATTCTAAAGACTTCTACCGCTTCTACGCTCATGCCGGCGAAGCCTGTTTAGCCGAATACAGCAACATGCGCCTGAAAATCGGCTTTACACCCGTGAATATGAATTCTCTAAATTCACCAGTCATTATGCCGACCTCAACTTCAGAACCACCTAGGTGAACAGAATTGTAGGGCATAAGAACCTAGACACGTTGAATCTAAGCGATGGTTCTTACAACCGCAGCAATAGCTTGGTTTCCACCGCTGTTCTCTAGCCGCTTCTCTTATATAGTACAAGTACGCAGCATATTCACGGCCCTACCTATGGCGGTTAGGCAGAAGGTCACCTTATACATTCCTTCCCTCTCGCCTTGGTGCAGATTCTAAAAAACGGCTTTAAAACGTCACAAAGCCCTAAACTTAATAGCCGTGGCTGGTAGATCTTAGCTCCAACCGGATCAGCAGGGTGATGCGCTCGCTTAAAGTATCACTGATGACTTTCAGTTCGTCTTGCGAGTACAGGTAAAAATCTAAACTATTGATGAATTCTACAGCGTCTGAGCAGGCCACTAAATCAGCTTTGCTTATGATGTGAAGCACCGTCTCCAAGGGTATCTTTTTCTCCATACAGTTTGCTCTTTTTGCTTACACGTTCAAACCAATTTAGGAGATTTTAATTCCAAATCAAAAGGAAAAATGCTACTAATCAACCATTTACAGTATTAACCACATGGCAAATAGGGCAAACCGTAGGTAAATTTTATACTATTTTAAAACCAAAATATTATTTATTTTATACAATTACCTATGATCAACCAAAGCAATATTGGTTTAAACAATTTAGCGCATGTTTTCTTAATACACCCGTAAAACTTATTTTAGTTTAATTATAATAATTTTAATAAGAAGCTAATTGCCAAATAAGCATGTTTTTGTATTATTTTTTCACTTTCTCCCGATTCAATTAAAGCCATTTTCTTCAAAGCAAGACCTAAAGTGATGCATACATACTCCAACATCTAATTCACCGGCACGTAAACTTCACTGTCCACTGCTGAATCCGTAGTTTGAAAACCTAAACCGCAACAGCACTTTACTTAACAAGTGCGGCAAGCAGGAGGAATCTTGATTTCTGGTCAGAAAGGATGAACAGAATTCTCAACCGTAAAATTTAATTGCCCAAAAATTATGGAAAGAAGAGACTCATCTGCCGCAAGCTATCACCTGAAAGAGTTAGGCGACAGCCGGTTTACGGTAGCCAAAGGCGATTCAGATATCAGGGGCTGGAAGGTAAGCGATTCTTCAGGCAACAACTTGGGCAAGGTAAAGGACCTACTCTGCGATCCCGAGGCACTTAAAGTACGGTACCTTATTGTGGATTTGGGAGGAAATGTGCTGGACCTGGAGCCTCGTGATATCCTCATTCCTATTGGCTTGGCAGAACTGCACGAGGCCGAGGATGTAGTCATGGTTCCGTCTATTACCACGGTCCAGTTGCAGGCCTTGCCCGTATATGACAAGCACCACCTCACCCCAGACATAGAACGGGCTGTACAGCGTATTTTCGTAGGCGAACATGTGCACGGCACGGCTCCTGCCCGGCAACCGGAAAACGCGGACTATTACAACAACGAGCATTTCAACCAGAACAACCTTTACCGCAACCGAAAACCAAAAAATATCATCGGGCTCTTCTCTGATGCCGGTCGCGCAGAACGGGCAAGGCAAGAATTGCTGCACAGCGGCTTCCCGGAAGACGCCATTGAGGTGACTTACCGGCAAGAAGCAGCGCAGGGAAGTAATGCATCTTCGCAATTTGAGCAATTCTTCTACTCTCTTTTCACCAATCCTGAAGAAGCGAGCACCTATGAGGCCAAGATGCAGAACAGCAATGCCTTGATAGTAGTGCATGCATATTCCCAGGACGAGGCCAATCGGGCCGCCCACCTGCTTGACAATCGCCGCCCTCCTGAACTGGACATTCAGGTAGAAAAAGCCGATTCGGATGCCTCAGTGACCGAGCACACTACACCGCATACATATAATTCAAATACTACTTCTATTCCGGTGATAGAGGAAAGGACTTTGGGCGGCAACCAGGAAATAGACACCATTCAAACACATGCGCAAAGGCAGACTGTAGATAACTACCTGAAGGAGGACACCCAACCCCGTGAGGAGCAACCACTGTTGGAGCGCATTCCCGTGGACCATCCGACCAATGAAGCAGATTTCAAAAGTTTCCAGGAGGGCTACCTTGAATTGAAAGAGTACGCCGAGGTGCCCATCATCACAAAAGAAGCCTTCGTGGTGGAAGAGATTACCATTGGCAAAGACGTAGAGGTGCGGGAGGAACTTATCCAGGAGACCGCCAGGAAAACGGAAATCCAGATAGAGGAACTAAGAAGTGACAGCGCGCACGAAAGACCGCATCCGAACTCAAATCTATAAATCAAATTTCTTCAACTCAGCCCTAAGGTAAACCTGTGCCAGATAAGCCAGCGCTGCCTTGGGGCTGAACTCCTTTATTATATAAGAGAGATTAAAGTTTAGCTTCATTTGGCTTTGCTTTTTCACCAGTTCACTGTTGATAGAGTTCTGCCAACAGTGGTGATTGCATGCCTGCAAATTAGTTTAGGGCGAAAGCAAACAATTGATGTACCATCTTCGGACTTTCCTGGCCAGTCTTCTAAATAGAGTAGAACTACTTAAGATAGAAACAAGAATAGACATTTCCTGAAAGTCACAGAAGCAACGGCAGTTAGAAAAGGCTTCTTGCAGTTCCTTGGGCTAAGTATAAAAACATCCTATAGTCTGCGTTTAAGGGCATTTTTAAGAATAAACACCTAAAACCACCCAAAAGAGGCCGTTTTCGCCAACAAACCCAATCTTACTATATTATAATTATTACATATCACTATATTCCCACACAATGCTCCTTTCCATTTTAAACTATTTTGATTTTCAGGAATTTACTTAACATTTTTGATGATTTTCTGTTTAACAGCCGTCACTTACATCTGAAGACTTAACACAAAGAATACAATTTTTTAATTCATTTTCAGAAACTTCGCTCCTCCATGCCCGTTTACTATAGTCCCAACTGCGGTTACTTAACCAAACAGAAAACCCATGGATCAGACGAGAGACTTAAATACCGGTTCATACGACCCCAGTAACCCTTCGCCACAAGGCACTGCCCAACGCCAGAGAGGAGAATCCATGACCATTCCGGTCATAGAGGAACGCGTGCACTTAGACAAACAAGTGGTAGAAAAAGGCAGCGTGCGCATCATCAAGGTGGTAAATGAGCAGGAAGTCCCCGTGAACATCCCCCTGATCCAGGAGGAACATGACATTCAGCGGGTACCCGTAAACCAGTATGTAGACACCCCGCCGCCGCCCATCCGGTACGAAGGCGACACCATGATCATCCCCATTGTACAGGAGGTGATGGTGGTGGAGAAACGGCTGATGGTGGTGGAGGAACTGCACATCACCAAAAACCGGGTACAGACGAATGACGTGCAGCACGTAAGCCTCCGCCGTGAGGAAATACGCGTGGAGCGCCTTTCAGCTGACCAACCAGACCAACAGGGCAACGCCCAAGTCTGACACTCAACAAGCTTATCCATTATCTATAACCTATAACATTCAATCATTCACTAAAACACACGTAAAACTATGGCACAAACAGTAATTGGAATATTCGACAACAGAACAGAAGCTGACCGCGCGGTATCAGAGTTGAAATCATTAGGCATCAGCGATGACCGGATAGATATTTCCAAAGGCAACAGCAGCAGCAGCACAACCGGCTCTTCATACGGAAGCGGTACCACCACTTCTGATTCTACATACAGCAGTGACACCACCTCCAGAGACCGTGACGACAACGACGGCATTGGCGGTTTCTTCCGGTCTTTGTTCTCAGACGATGATGACAATGCCAGCACCTACTCCAATGTGGCCCGCCACAGTGATTGCATTGTGACCGTGCACGCCCAATCAACCGAGGAAGCCCAACGTGCAGCCCGAATTCTGGACCAATACGGTTCTGTAGACGTAGACCAGCGCGCCACTGAGTACGGCTATCGCTCCGGTGGTACTTTTGGCGGCGGTGCCGATACTACGTATTCAGGCTCCACTACCAACACGGCGCTGTCAGATACCGGCACCGGGTATTCAGGTTCCAACAATGCAATGTCAGACACCACCGGGTATGCCGGCACCAGCGGTACTACTTCTGGATACTCCGATAGCACTACCGGGTATACAGATACCACCCGCAATGACTTCACTGACAATACCCGCGATGACCTCAACTCAGGCACCTCTATTCCAATTATTGAGGAAAACCTGGAGGTAGGCAAACGCGAAATAGAAACCGGCGGCGCCCGTTTGCGCAGCAGAATTGTGGAACGCCCCGTAGAAGAAAGCCTGCGTTTGCGTTCTGAGCACGTGCGCGTAGAACGCCGCCCGGTAGACAGACCCGCCTCAGACTCAGATTTCAGCAGCTTCAGAGAAGGAGAAATTGAACTGACGGAACATGCCGAAGTGCCTGTAGTAAACAAGGAAGCCCGTGTGGTGGAAGAAGTTTCTTTAGGCAAGGAGGTAGAGGAACGCGATGAAGTGATCAGAGAAACCCTACGCTCTACCGAAGTAGACGTGGATGACCTGCACACGGACCGCAACCGTACCGGCGGCACCACTACGGATTCCACCACAGGAACAACCAACACGGGAAGCCAGAGCCAAAGCCAAGGCTATGGCACCACTGGAAGCGGTTTCACTAATACTGACCGTGACAGTGACAGCTTAACCAAAGACCCAACCCTTATCTAAGGGAAAGGTTCATAAAACACAAAAAGGCGGCTACCCCTGGGTAGCCGCCTTTTTGTGTTTTATGGGCAGGTCATGTTTACCCCCAAGAGAATAGAAGGTCAACACCGCAAAAGTTCATAAATTGGAGCGGCCAGTTGAAAGTTCTAGAAAGTGTCTTCCAAAAAGCACCACTTTCTTTTCCGTTTTAGGCCTTATTTTCTAAAAACACGACCAAAACCTATGAGAGTAGCCCTGCTCCTGCTTGCCTTCCTTTTCACCGGAATGGTTTCCTCCGCCAACGCCCAGAAATTCACCACCCTCACCTATTACCAAGATGATACCCTGAAACTGGAACTGGACCTTTTCCTGCCTAAAAAGGCTGGCAAGCAGAAACTCCCTTTGGTTCTTTTTGAGCACGGCGGCGGCTTCTCGGGTGGCGAACGCAGCAACGGGCATAGTTTCAGTGCTTTCCTGGCAGAAAGAGGCTATGCCGCGGCCACCCTCACCTACACGCTGTACATGAAAAACAAAAATTATGGTTGTGACGGCAAACTACCCGATAAAATCAAAGCTTTCCAGTACGCGGCCAATCACTTCTGGCTCGCCACTGCTTTCTTCCTCCAGAACGCCGACAAATACAACGTAGACGTCTCCAAAATCTTCCTGGCCGGAAGCAGCGCCGGCGCTGAGGCAGCCCTCCACGCCGCCTTTTGGGATTATAAAACCATGAACCTGTACCCCAAGACCACTTTGCCCGCTAACTTCAAATACAAAGGCCTCATCTCGGGATCTGGGGCGCTCATGGACCTGAACCTAATCACGCCCAAGAACATTCTGCCGGTACTTTTCTTCCACGGCAACGCCGATCCCGTGGTACCTTACGGCACCGCTGCCCACCATTACTGCCCCACCAATGCCTCTAACTGGTTCCTGCTGCATGGGTCCTATTCTATTTACCAGCATCTGGTGAAACTGAACGGCAACACGCGCCTGGTTACCTATTGTGGCGGCGGCCATGAGTTTAGCGGCGAGTTGTTCCATAAAAACCAGCAGGTATTGGTGGATTTCCTGGAAAGCGTCCTGGCCGGCCAGAAAACCCAGGAACACTTGATTATAGCCACCGGCAAAACCGATGAACGCGCCAAAGCCTATCCGTTCTGTGATTAGCTAGATACTGTCTTCCCCAAACTGCTTCTCTAACAAAGCAAAAACAATAAACCCGTTTCAGGGCCAATTTCTGCAAAATGGCCCTGAAACGGGTTTACTTGATTAGACTAACCTTGGCTAAAAGACGCCCAGGAATTTTCTTCGCTTGTAGATGTTCTTCAGGTCTTTCTCAAACAAGGTGTAAGGATCCTGGTAGAACTTGAGGAAATTCTGCTCGCTCGCCTGTCCGGGGAACGGAGCGTAGTAGTGGGTGGGGCTGCGGGTATCGTTGCGCCAGACCAGCACATAGGATAACCGCATGGGGTACTTCTTCATGGTGGCCAGCAAGG
Organism: Rufibacter hautae; assembly: GCF_008271695.1. Taxonomy (GTDB): domain Bacteria; phylum Bacteroidota; class Bacteroidia; order Cytophagales; family Hymenobacteraceae; genus Nibribacter; species Nibribacter hautae. Next base: position 1,395,937 of record NZ_VKKY01000003.1, on the reverse strand, counting down.
TATTCGTCCACCAAGTTTTGTTGGGGATGGACTCCAATCCGGTCTCGGTGAAAGCGGCCAGTTTATTTGCTTTGCGGGCGTAGTCAGACAGGATCTTGAGTTTGTAGGCAGCGGTATCTATAGCGTAGCGGTCACGGCCCATGTCTCCGTAGTTGTCCATGCCCACCATGTCCACGTATTTGTCGCCAGGGTACCGCTCCAGGAACTCGGCCTCAGAGTGGAACCTGTTATCAGGGGAGAAGGCATAGATGAAGTTGTGCACGCCCAGGCTGTCGCGGAGGTAAGACACGGTGAACTGCCACACCGAGATGAATTCCTCGCGGCTGGTGTGCGGCTTGCCCCACCAGAACCATCCGCCGTCAAACTCATGGAACGGCCGGAATATAATAGGCACCAGTTTGCCATCGGCGCCTTTGATGCTGTTTGCCCAGTCGCCTATGCCGCGCAGAATCTCCTTGTACTGCTCATGCGCCTCGCCCCCGGGAATGATGTACTTCACGGCCGGTAAAGACAGCGAGTCAACCCAATAGAATCCGCCTTTAGACACAGGGTTGGAGAAATGCCAGGCCGCCGTGGTCACGCCGCCCCGGTTATAGGTATCTATCACGTTCTGCCGCACCTCTTCCTTCGCGGCCTGGATGGCCTCAGGCGAACGCCCCGAGAAACCGCTGAAGTCCACCCCAATGACCGCCGGATGCGATCCTGTCACCGACTTCACATCGGAGCGGTCTTTTCCGTTGAACCAGCCGTGGCCGTACTCCGTGGCGTGCTGGTGCCCGAACAAGGTATGTTTCTTGGCCAATTTGCCCAAATTTTGATAAAGGGCCCGCGTTTCGGGGGTGGCTTGCCGGTCAATGGGCCGGCCGCCCACGCAACCCACCAGGAACAAAACCCCGGCCACTAAAATATTGGTGATTCTATGCATAGGTAAGAATTTGGAATACAATAACCTGCAAGATAGCATGCGGCCACAGCTTATTCAATCTGCCAGTGGATTTTAGCGGCACCCAGTCTTATTGCAATGCAAACCCGCCTTGTGAATATAAAAAGCCCCATTTAGACAAAAATAATAGGTAAGGGTTTTCCTGAGCATAATTGCGCCACAAGCATGCTATAATTCTTATTTTTACATAACTTGCCTCAACAGACGGCGACAATGTCATTTTGGCTTTCATTTATTCACTCCCAAAAAGAGGCATAAGTTACCATGCATATTGACCTACAACCAGAGCTTGTTTACCAGGACGATTACCTGAAGGTGGAAGTGGACGAGCGTGCCAAGTACATCTATGTAGAATGGCTGCAGTCGCCGGGCAACGAGGAGTTCAGAAATTCCTTTAGGGTGGCGGGCATGATTTCCCTGGAGAAAAAGTGCGAGTACTGGCTTAGTGACGCCCGCCCTATCCCGTTCCTGGACTTCGGGGACCAGAACTGGATTCTGAGGGAAATGAAACCCCTGCTGCGCACCTCCAGTCTGAAGAAATACGCCCGTTTGTCTTCCATGGAAAGCATCAACCTACTGGATGTGGACCGTATCTACAGCTCTCTCACCGAAGATGCCAAAGGCGACCTGAAAACCCAGTTTGAGTCTTTCACGAACAAACAGGCTGCGCTTAGCTGGCTCTTCGCGGATTTTGACCAATAGCATTTCCCAAGTGCGCTTTAGTTGAACAATATCCTGAAGTCATTTAGGCAAGCTATTCTTTCTATTCTCTAGCCCACAGGATTATTTTATTGCCTTCATCACCTATGGAGCGGCTGCTCATGTTGTCGGTACCATAATGGAAAACCGCAGGAACGTTACCTGGTGAACCCCACCAAGTCATACTATTCCCTTCAAGTTCAGCCGAGTTGTTATAAAGCCAATTTTGTGAAAACAGGGCTGAAACAACTCCGTTGAGTCTTCGCTACTTCGCCAAACCTGCCTTAGCCATACTGCTGCTTTTAGGTCCTGGGTTAGCCTTCTGCTTTGATGGTTTTTTCCGAAAATCAAATCAAAAACCTTCCCTAAAAAGCCCGCTTTTCACCTCTTGAAACTTCGCCTTCAGAGCATAAAATATTTTACTTTTTCTATGTATTCGGTATTAAACTATTTGTAAGTTTAGAGAAGAAAGACACGTCATTTCTTCTTCCTTATGCAACCCCCAAAAACCGCTTCTGCCTGGTTTAAACCAACCTTTTTCCTAATGTTGGTCCTTCTGTTTCAACTCTTTGGCTGCGGCGTGAAAAGCGATGAGCTGCGGCTGGAGAAAAAGAACTTTGAGGCGGAGATTGCCCAGGAACAGAACCTGGTGTTCACCTTTGACAAGAAGCTGGTCTCAGACTCTCTCCTGAACCAATGGGATACCATCCCCTATCTCACCTTCACGCCCAAGGTGGAAGGCAAATTCAAGTGGACGGCGCCCGATGAACTGGTTTTCTCGCCCGCCAAAGCCTTCGCGCCCAGCACTGATTACGCCGCTGAGCTCAACCCGCAGCTCCTGAAGCACTCCCCCACCAAGTTCAAAATCCCGGCAGGCCAGGAAGTGAAATTCCATACGCCTTACCTCAAGCTGAACACCACCAAAGCGTACTGGACCCAGAACGAAAACAACCCCTCGCAACTGGAGGCCAACCTGCTGTTCGATTTCAACTACCCTATTCCATTCCAGCGCCTTCGGGAGAAACTCAAAGTTTTCCGGGGCTCTACCGAGTTGCCCATTGAACTGGTGAGCAGCAGTCCGGAGAATGTCTCGGTGAAGGTGAAAGGCCTGGACCAAACCGGCGAAAGCCAAATCCCGGTGCGGGTGCAGGTAGACAAAGGCCTTTCCACGCCCGGCAGTTCTTATGCTACGCCGGCACCGGTGCAGCAAACGGTGGTGGTGCCGGGCCGCGGCCAGATGCAGATCATGGAGGTAGTGACGGTGCAGGAAGAAGGCGTAGACAAGATCTTCGTGCTCACCTCCCAGCCCATCGTGAACCCAGACGTGAACACCCTGGTGTCTTTGACGCCCAGAAGAGACTACACAGTGGAGCGGCTGGAGAACGGCTTTGTGCTGAGCGGTAATCTGGCCTCGGAGCAAACGTATAGGCTAGCGGTGTCTGGGGAACTGGCCGGGGTCATGGGCAAACCGCTGGGCAAATCCTATGAACACCCCGTCTCCTTCGCCTCTAACCAGCCTACTGTTTCCTTTGTGAACAGGAAAAGCATTTACCTCAGCAGCCAGGGCGCCCGCAACATCGCCGTGAACCTCACGCAGGTGCCGCGCGTGAAAGTGACCATCAGCAAGGTGTTTGAGAACAACATCCTGCGCTACCTGCAGGATGGCCAAACCTATGACGGCCATTACGACGAGGAAACCGAGGAATACATTGAGAGTTCTTACTATGACGTAAACGAGACGAATGGCAAAACCATTTTTGAGCGCGAGTACGAGACCAGCAGCCTGCGCAAGCAAGGCAAAAACCACCTGCTCAACCTGGGCTTGGAGGACTTGGATTTCGACAGCCATTTCAAGGGCCTCTACGTCATCACCGTGTCTAGCACCGAGAAGAATTGGCTCAAGGATTCCAAGATCATCTCAATATCCGATATCGGGCTCATTGCCAAACAGGGACTGAACGAGGTGCTGGTTTTCACTAATTCCATCCGCTCCGCCGAGGTCCTGCCTGAGGTGGAGGTCCGCTTCATCAGCACCAACAACCAGGTGGTGCACCAGGCCAAGACCGACAAAGACGGCGTGGCCCGGTTCCCAGATATGGGGAAAGCGGCCTCGGGCTTCAAACTGGGCCTGATCACGGCCCGGCAGGGCGATGACTTCAATTACCTGCCGTACAGCCAGACCCAGGTGAACACCTCCCGCTTCGATGTGGGCGGAAAACGCATGGCTGAGCTCAACTACGATGCCTTCATTTACGGCGACCGCGACCTGTACCGCCCCGGTGATACCGTGCACGTGAATACCGTGGTGCGCACGCCTACCTGGAAAACCGTAAGTGGCCTGCCGCTTAAAGTAAAACTGCTGCTGCCCAACGGCAAAGAGTACCGCAGCCAGAAAGGCACCCTGAACCCCGAAGGCGCTTTTGAAACAGCTTTTGTGCTCAGCACCTCGGTGGTGACGGGCACCTACACGCTGGAGGTTTACTCAGGGAACGATGTGCTGCTGAACTCCCGCAAAATCGGGGTAGAGGAATTCATGCCCGACCGCCTGAAGCTCACCACCATCCTGAACAAAACCGATTTCAACGCGGGCGAGAACGTGAGCGTAAACCTCACGGCGCAGAACCTCTTCGGGCCACCAGCAACCGGGCGGAACTATGAAGTGCAGCTCAGCCTCAAGAAGAAAACCTTTGACGCTCCCCGGTACCCGGACTATACTTTTGAGCTGAACAACGCCCGGGACAACAACCTGCAGAACAGCGTGCGCCAGGGCGCGACCGATGCGCAGGGCAAGGGCCAGGAGACGTTTGAACTGAACCATTTTCAGGATGTGGGGCTGCTGGAAGGCTCTTTGTTCACCACCGTTTTTGACGAGACTGGCCGGCCCGTGAACCGCCTGAACAAATTCACGGTGAGCACCCAATACGCCTTCTTCGGGCTCAGAAAATTCGATTCCTACGTGAGTACCCGCCAGCAGATGCAGGTGCCTATCATCGCACTGAATGCGCAGGGCCAACCCATCTCCACCAAAGTGCAGGTGCAACTGGTGCGCTACACCTACGAGACCGTGATGGAGCGTTCCACAGAGAACTACAACTACAAATCGCAGCGCCGCGAAAGCGTGTTGCTGAACACCGTCATGGCCGTGGACAAAGGCGGCACGGCAGTCAGGTTCACCCCTGCCACCTCCGGCGAGTATGAACTGCGCATCATGCGGCCCGGTGCCTACAATTACGTGGCCCAGGAATTCTACGCCTACGGGTGGGGCGACACCCAAAGCACCTCCTTTGAAGTGAACACTGAAGGCGAAGTAGACATCGCGCTGGACAAGGAAAGCTACGAAGTGGGCGATGACGCCAAGATCCTGTTCAAGTCTCCGTTCCCGGGCAAGATCCTGGTGACATTAGAACAGAACAAAGTCCTGAGCTACCATTACCTCAAAACCGATAAAAAGGCGGCTTCCCTGAAACTGCCTATCAAAGATGAACATCTGCCCACGGCCTACATCTCGGCGGTGGCGTTGCGCGAGGTGAAAGACAACCAGATGCCGCTCACTATCGCCCGAGGCTTTAAACCCCTGTCCGTCACCAAAAAACAGACGAAACTAGACGTGGTGGTCACCGCCCCGGAGACTTCCCGCTCGAACCGTTTACAGCCTGTTTCTATCAAAACGGCCCCGAACGCCGAGGTCACGCTGGCGGTGGTAGACGAAGGCATTCTGCAACTCAAAGACTACCAGACCCCAGATCCGCACGCGTTCTTCTACCAGAAACGGGCGCTGGAAGTACAAGCCTTTGACCTGTACCCCTTCCTGTTCCCTGAGCTCAGTGGCTCTCGCTCCAGCGTGGGCGGCGACGGCTATGACTTGGAAAAACGCATCAATCCGCTGACCTCTAAACGCGTAAAATTGGTGTCTCTCTGGAGCGGCCGCCTGAAAACCAACGGCAATGGGGAGGCCACGGTAAAGGTGAAAATCCCGGAGTTCTCCGGGGCGGTGCGCGTGATGGCGGTGGCCTACAAAGAAAACGCTTTCGGCTCTGCCGAGAAAATCATGCGCGTAGCCGATCCTATTGTGATCAGCACGGCCCTGCCTAGGTTCTTAAGCCCGAAGGATACGTTGCTGGTTCCGGTCACTATAAGCAATACCACCGCTAAAACAGCTCCGTTCAGTTCAGCCATTTCCGTGACCGGACCCTTGAAAGTAGTAGGCACCGCCACGGCCTCTTCTACTTCAGGAGCCAACGCCGAGAAGCAGATGCTCTACAAACTGGTGGCCACCCCGGCCATCGGGAACGCTACCGTGAAAGTGACCGTGAAAGCGCTGGGCGAGCAGTTCAGCAACACCACCGAACTCTCCGTCAGGCCAACTGCTACCCTCACGCAGATCACCAGCGCCGGTGCCCTCCGGAACGCCGCTACCGCCCAGATCAAGCCAATTGGTGATTTCATTCCTTCCTCGGCAACCTCTAAACTGGTGGTGAGTTCGTCACCGCTGGCTCAGTTCACCGATGACATCACCTATCTGCTGCAGTATCCGCATGGCTGCCTGGAACAGATCACGTCCACCGCTTTTCCGCTGTTGTATTACGCAGACTTGGCCCGGTCTCTGAACCAAGGGAAGAAAGGCCGCAGCCACAATCCCAATTACCTGGTGCAGGAAGCCATCACCAAGATTGAAGGCATGCAGCAGTATGACGGTGGTTTCACGTACTGGCCCGGCGCCCAGGACACCGACTGGTGGAGCAGCGCCTACGCCCTGCACTTTCTGCTGGAAGCCCGCAAGGCTGGATACCCCGTGAACCAACAAGTGCTGAACCGCGCCCAGACGTACCTTCAGCGCATGGTGAAAGCCAAAGGCACCGAGGAATACCGGTTTTACGATGTTTCAAGAAAACTAAGGCAAAAAGTCATTGCGGCCCATGAAACGGCTTACTCGCTCTACGTGCTCTCACTGGCGGGCAAACCCGATTGGCCTACCATGAACTTCTACAAAGCCAAATCCGAGTTGCTGTCCATAGACGCCCGTTACGTCTTGGCCAGCACCTACGCCATCAACGGGGGTCAGCAGAGTTTCCGGCAGCTTCTGCCCCGCGCCTTCGCGGGAGAAACCTCGGTGCGGGCGCTGGACGGCTCTTTCTATTCCCCGCTCCGCGATATGGCGCTTTCCCTGAACAGCCTGTTGGAAGCCAATCCAGACCATCCGCAGGTGCCCATCTTGGTGCGGCATCTGTCGCAAGAGCTTCGGTCCAGCCGCTGGTACAACACCCAGGAGCGTGCCTTTGCGTTGCTGGCCTTGGGCAAGCAAGCCAAGAGAAGCGGTGGAAACGTATCGGCGCAGGTGTTGCAAAACGGCAAGGTGCTGGGCAGCTATAACGGCAAAGACCTCACGCTTACGAACAAGCTAAGCGCCGCTCCTATCACGCTGCAAAGCAAAGGCCAGGGCACCTTGTACTACTTCTGGGAAGCGGAAGGCATTTCCCAAAGCGGAACAGTTAAACTGGAAGACAATTTCCTGCAGGTGCGCAAAACCTTCTTTGACCGCGAGGGCAAGGAAATCACGGGCCGTACCTTCAAGCAGAATGACCTGGTGGTGGTGCGCCTCATGCTGCAGTCTTTGGACGGCCGAACCATTCCCAATGTAGCCATCACCGATCTGCTGCCCGCTGGTTTCGAGATCGAGAACCCGCGCTTGCTGGCTTCCCGGGAGTTCAACTGGCTTCAGGCCCAACAGCCCGCCACCCCAGATTACCAGGACATCCGCGATGATCGCATTAACCTCTACGCCACCGCCCGACCCAAACCGCAGTACTTCTTCTACCAGGTAAGGGCCGTCTCAAAAGGTGATTTCCAACTCGGCCCCGTTGGCGCCGATGCCATGTACAACGCAGAATACCACTCCTACCACGGCGCCGGTGTTGTGAGGGTGCGGTAGTTTAGAGGCTGATTTTTAAAAATGAGGCTTAAATCGAAGATGATGATTTCAAGCATTCCGTCCCCTTTGAAGGGGCCGGGGGATGACAATGCAGGTTGAAGAACCTAGTACCTTATCCTGAAGCAATAGCGTTTCTCACTTAAGGGAAACCACAAGGGATTGCCCCTACCTTTAGAAATGTAGTAATCAGCACGAGTATTTCATCCCCCTACCCCCTTCAAAGGGGGACGGAGAAGTTGTAAATTAGATCAGCCTATCAAAACCGAAAGATTTAAGGCTCTACATACCATGACGCTTACCAGCAAAGTCCGCAGCTTCCAATTCACCAGCCCTCCTGAAAAAGCAAGGCGTTGGCTACGCTTTGCAAGTGGGGGATTGGTTCTTTTGGTGGGCTTGTTTGTGCTGTTGAATTTAGCATTTCCTTTAAAGGTGCAGGTCTCCTATTCGCCGGTTATCACAGCCTCCGATGGAAGTATCCTGCACTCGTTCCTGAGCAAGGACGATAAGTGGCGGATGCAGCTGGAGCCGGATGAAATAAGCGAAGTGCTCAAGATAGCGGTGCTCCTCAAGGAAGACAAATACTTCAACTTTCATCCCGGCGTAAATCCGGTGGCCATGGGGCGGGCTTTAGTCGGGAATTTGGTGGCGGGGAGAAAGACTTCAGGAGCATCCACGATTACTATGCAGGTGGCGCGGCTGCTGTACCCCAACGAGCGGACCTACTGGCACAAACTCACCGAGGTGTTCCGGGCGTTGCAGTTGGAGGTCCGGTATAGCAAAGACGAGATCCTGCAGTTGTACCTGAACCTGGTGCCGTATGGTGGCAATATTGAAGGGGTGAAAGCGGCCTCGGTGTTGTACTTCCACCAATCGCCTAAGCAGTTGAGTTTGGCGCAGGCCGTGGCCTTGACGGTGATCCCCAACAAACCCTCCTCCCTACGGATCGGCGTGCAGAACGGGAAAATCGTGGGCTTCCGGAATAAGTGGCTGCGGTACTTTGCTAGGGAAAAAGCCTTTCCCCAGAATACCATTGAAGACGCGCTGCTGGAGCCCCTGAATGCCCAACGCCTGGAGGCGCCGCGGCTGGCTCCGCACTTTGCTTACCGCATGTTCCGGCAGCACCAGAACCAGGCCCTCATCAAAACTACCCTGAATCCCGGTGTGCAGGAAAAAGTGGAGCAGTTGGCGTACAATTACCTGCAACAGTTAAAGTACCGCAACATCCACAACGCGGCGGTGCTGGTCATCAACAACAAAACCAACGCCGTGGAAGCCTACCTCGGCTCCGCCGATTTCTCCGATGCCCTGCACGGTGGACAGGTAGACGGTGTGCGGGCCATCCGGTCGCCGGGCAGCACCCTGAAGCCCTTCCTGTACGCCACCGCCTTTGAACGCGGCCTAATCACGCCCAAATCCATGATCTCCGATGTGCCCATTGACTATGCCGGGTACCGCCCCGAGAACTACTTCGGAACGTACAGCGGTAACATCAGCGTGGAGCAAGCCTTGGCAACGTCCTTGAACATCCCGGCGGTGAAACTGCTGGACCAGGTGGGCGTGGGTTCCTTCGTGCAGAAGCTGAAACAGGCCGAGTTCTCGCAGATAAAAAAAGCGGGTGACCATTTAGGCTTGTCGCTCATTCTGGGGGGCTGCGGCGTGAACTTAGAAGAACTTACCGCCTTGTACGCCTCCTTCGCCCGTCAAGGCACCTATGCTCCGGCCCACTGGCTGCAGGCAGATACCACCACGGCAAAGAAACAACTTTTATCACCGGGCGCCGCGTTCATGGTGAACCAGATCCTGACCCAACTTCAGCGCCCTGATCTGCCGCACAATGCTCTGAATAGCGCCCATTTACCTAAAATCGCCTGGAAAACGGGAACCTCTTACGGGCGCAAAGACGCCTGGAGCATCGGCTACAACCAGAAATATACGGTGGGCGTCTGGGTGGGCAATTTCTCCGGGGAAGGCGTGCCGGAACTTAACGGAACCGATACGGCCACCCCGCTCCTGTTTTCCATCTTCAACACCATTGACTACAACAGCAAAGACCAGTGGTTCCTCGGGCCCAAAAGCATAGGCACCCGTAGTGTATGCGTGGAGAGCGGTTTGCCCGGCAACACCTTCTGCCAGGACCTGGTAGTAGACACCTATTTGCCGGGCATTTCAACTGCCCAGAAATGCGCGCACCTGAAACAAGTACCGGTCTCTGTGGACGGCAAATTTGCGTACTGCACCAGTTGCCTGCCCCCCGGTGAGTATACGCAGAAATGGTATCCCAACCACGCGCCGGAGATCCTCACGTATTTTGTGACCCAGCACCTGCCGTACGTGGCCTTGCCGCCGCACAACCCGGCCTGCAGCCGCATCTTCCAGGAATTCGCGCCCATTATCTCCTCGCCTACTGCCGGCATGGAGTACCTGCTGGAGCAGTCCGATCACCAGAAACTCATGCTCCAGTGTAACACGTACAACGAGGTTAAAAAGGTCTATTGGTACATCAACGACAAATTCCTGCAAGCTGCCGCCAGTGACGAGCGCGTATTTTTTGAGCCAGACCAAGCCGGCAAACTCAAAATTTCCTGCTTGGATGACCAGGGAAGGAATACCAACAGCTACGTGACCGTGAAGTTTCTGGAGTAATGAAGTTCTTGGAGTACAACAGACTGCCTGTTTTGGGCTTGTTATCTGGAAAAGGTCCTCAAAACGAAATGGACAATTGGCGTTTGGGTTTCATTGCTTGGCCCTTCTGCCGTCGTAAGTTTTCTGGCCGTTGTTGTTTTCACCAACAAGCTTTATTAGGATGGCCAGCGCAAGGGCAACCACAAGGGATTGCCCCTACTTTTCGCTGCATGGTAATTTAAATTGAAAGCCTCCGGTTACTAATTCCATTTCTATATTGGATGCACATTTCAAGTAGATCAGACAATCTGTTTAGAAGCTATTTTCCGGAAAAAGAGCCCAAAAGGAAAAACAGCTTTTACAATTCGCCACCAGGGCACGACCAGTTGGTTAGCCGGGGTTGGTAACTCCCGTGCAAACTTCTATCTTCCGGTTTCCAACAATCTACCCCGTATGTTTCAAAAGAAGTATTTCGCGTTGGCAGCGTTAGCGGTGTCCTTTTCTCTCCAGAGTTTTGGGCAGGGCAACCCGGCGTGGCCCGCGGTTTTCCAGAAAATCAACACCGAGGTGCAAACCAATTCCAAGGCCTATAGTTCTTTGAAGACCGCTTCGGAAACCATCGGGCACCGCATGACGGGCTCCCCTAACGGCAAGAAAGCCGAGGAATTCGCCTATAACCTGTTCAAGTCCTACGGTTTCACCGATGTGCGCTACCAGCCGTTTGAGGTGGAAAGCTGGAGCCGCGGCTCTTTGACCTTGCAGGTGGGTGCCAATGCAAACCAGTTACAGAACATCAAAGCGGTCTCCTTGGCGCACTCGCCGGTGAAAGCCAACTTCACCGGTCCAGTGGTGGACATGGGCAACGGCCTGGAGGCCGATTACCAGTCCCGGCCTGAGGCGGTGAAAGGCAAGATTGCGCTGGTGTATTTGGGCGTGCTATCCGGCTCACCGGAAGGTACCCGCAGTCTGCACCGCTCCGAGAAAACGGCCTTAGCCACCAAATACGGAGCCACGGGTGTCATCATCATCAACACCGTGGCGGGCGGCACTTTGCTGACCGGAACGGCCTCGGTGACGGGTAAACTGATTCCAATCCCAGCGGTGTGCATCGGTCTGGAAGACGGCCAGAACCTGAAAGCCCAACTGCAGAAAGCCCCTTTGACCGCGAAGATTGACATGACCAACAACTCCGGAAAGATCAAGGCGCGTAACGTCATCGCTACGCTCAAAGGTACTTCGCTGCCCAACGAGAAAGTGGTGGTGGGCGGACACCTGGACAGCTGGGACCTGGCCTCCGGCGCCATCGACAACGGCATCGGTTCCTTCTCGGTCATCGACATGGCCCGCACTTTCCAAAAACTGAAGCTGAAACCCAAGCGCACCATTGAGTTCGTCATGTTCATGGGCGAGGAGGAAGGTTTGCTGGGTTCTGAGGCGTATTTAGAGGAAGCCTTCAAAAACAAGAGCCTCCAACAGCTGGCCTTCATGCTCAACTATGACATGACCAACGACCCCAAAGGCTACAACGCGAGTCAGGAGTCTTGCCGAGAGCTGTTCCAGAGCATCGGGGCCATGGCCGCCAAGATTGACACCACCTTCAAGAATAGCTTCAGTTCCCGGGCCGGGTTGCACTCAGACCACCAGCCGTTCATGCTGCATGGCATTCCAACCGGGGGTTCCTCGGGCGGCAAACTGCCCAAAGGTGCCGGAGACTGCTACCACGCCGATTGCGACTCTTTCCAATTGGTAGATGAGCAAGGGCTGAAAAACACCGTGCGGTTCAGCAGCATGCTCCTCTACGGCATCGCCGATGCCAACACCATTCCGGCCCGGCGCCTGAATGACGAGGAAACCAAAGCCTTCCTACTGCAGAACAACCTCAAGGAGCCCCTCAAGATTGCCGGCGAGTGGCGCTGGAACGACTAGCTTTTACAGAAGAACTTAACTAGTTAGGAATCCCGCTTCGGGCCTGTTTTTCAGAAAACAGACCCGAAGCGGGATTCTTGTTTCAAAGGTTTTCTTGTTTCCATCCTACTTTCCCTTTCCCCACTGTTGGGGCATGATGCCGAATGAAAAGGAATCCCGGGAGTGCCTCTTTGAATAGTATGGTATCTAATCCCTTGGCTTTCTTGCCTTTCTAAAATATACGTTTTTTGGTTAGAAGGCCTTTTCAAGAAGCAACTGCTTGTTATTAAGCGCCTCTTTGCCCTCTTTAAACCGCCTCATACCTCGTTTGAGCGAATAAACAATCTCACTAAGTAGCATTTAATCAACTTTCAATATGATTTACATCATCTAAAAGGAACCATTTTATACAGAAATTTATTTAACATTAAACAACAAGAAAATATGGGAAGATTTATATGCGCAACGGATTTTTCAGGAGCTTCTGAAAATGCAATTCAATATGCAGGTGAGATTGGGCAGCGCATAAACTCTGATATTGTTCTGTTCCATAATATTGATGAAACCAAAGAGCCTGCCCTGGTAGCGGCTTCAGGAGAAAGCATCTGCCCAATTACAAGGGAGAAGGAGCAGAAAAAAGAGGCAAGAACCCAAATGAAGCGGCTGCAGACGTACCTGGAAAACGGGGACGAGGACCTGTCTCTGGGTTATAAATCAAAGATCAGCTCTGGCGACACCTCCCAAACACTTGCTACTCTGGCCCAGGAAGAACATGCCGACTTGGTGGTGCTGGCCTCAGACCCATCGCACGGGTTGCAGGAAATGGTAGACCAATCCTTAACAGCCCGTATCATACAACAGGTGCCTTGCCCGGTGTTGGTGGTTCCAGGCAATGTGACGTTCAAACCCATCCGCCGAATGGTGCTGGCCATAGACTTACACGGTTTCTGCCCCGCCAACATGTCGGAGGTTTTGAAACTGGCCGGTTATTTTGGGGCGCAGTTGCAGTTGCTTTTCGTGTTACCCAAAGAAGAACCCACCGCCCGTCAGTTTGTGGAGGAAGAATTGGAAAGGATCAGCAGACGCCTGCCTTACCACCGGATTAGCCAGCACATCGAGGTGAATTCATCGGTAGAAGAAGGCATAAGTCAGTTCTGTTTTAACCACCGCGCCGATATGCTGGTGGTGGGCGCGCACGCCTCTAACATTTGGAAACACCTCTTGCAGCCAGGGCATCAGCAAACACCCTCTTATTACCCTAACCTACCTTTGCTGGTGGTACACCCTAAAAAGATCAGGTTCTAACCCTATAACACTTTATGAGCATTTAAAAACCTGAATCAAATCCAGAAGCTGCATCTAATCCATAGTAAAACAGAAAGCCGGGCATGTGTCCGGCTTTCTGTTTTACTATGGATTTCCAAAGTTTTTTCAACGCTGCTCCCATTAAAATCTGATTGTGCCTCAATTAGTGAACTAGTCAGGAAACCACAGCGGGGCTCCACTCCTGACTACTGCAGTTGGGGCAGGTTGTCTGCGGCTTCTGAGCTTGCTTTTCAACATAGCCACAGGTGGCGCAGGCAAAGGTATTGGGCTCTGTTTTCTGCTCTTGCCGCAGTTCCTGGTCTATCTCCGGAATTATGGAAAGACCAGGCCGTTCCTCGGGGTACTGCAAAATGGTGAAGGAGCCGTTGGCTTCCATGTAGGTGCGCTGCACCTTGCCCAGGTTGAAGATGTCTTCGTGCCGGAACTGGGCCAAAAGGCGTTCGCGGGTGATGCGGGTGCGCTCCATGACGCCTAGCTGCAGGGCGCCGTCCTTTACCAGAATGTCCATGTCATCCATGACCACCCGTTCAAAATTAGCATCCTGGGTACTGCGCCAGGCAATGAAACGCTCCACTCCTACCACCACTGCGGCAATAATCACAATGGGCAGAACGCCCCGGGAAGGGTCCATGAGCGCCACCCCATTGGCCGCGGCCAGGGAAACCAAGGCTGCCATCTCAGTACGGCTCAACATGGAAGACATCCGTTTGCCCATGGCGCGCATGGCAAACATGAGAATAAAGTAGATAATGGCAATCCTGATCACCACTTCCAGCAGGAAAATCCAGGGCACCTCGCCCAGCACAATTCGCACCCAATCGGTGATTTGTATATCTTCTGGTTTCATGATGTTTTACTTATTTGGCCGCCGAAATCCATTCTTCACAGGAGCAATTGGGGCAAGGTTGGCCCTGTGTTTGATTTGTTTGGGCCAGGGTGCCGCAGCGGGTACAGGCCTGGTACTTCTGGTCTACATCAAGAGAGTCCATCAACTCCTTGTCTTTGGCCGGGAAAATAGGCAGACCGGGCTTAGGGTCTTTCGCTTTCACCACACTAAACAGGCCACAGGCCTCCAGGTACAAGCGCTTCACCTGGCCTAAGTGATGGATATTATGGGTTCTTAGGGCCGCAAACACCTGGTCCTTTGACAAGCGGGACTGCTCCATGGAGCCAATTTCCAGCACTCCCTCCTTCAATACCACGCAAAGCTGACCTTGGGTAATCTTTTCTACTCGGCGATTTCGGAAAGCCCACAGGTTAATGCCCCGCTGGAAAAACAGGGCGCAAATAAAGATCACAATCCCGAGTAAAATTCCGCGGTCTGGCAGCTGCATGGGCGCCGAGGCTATCCCGCCCAGAGTGACCATCACCGCCAGTTCAGAAATGGTGAGCTGCGCGTTCATGCGTTTTCCCATCAAGCGCAGGACGATGAGCAAAGCAAGGTATATCACGATGGTCCGGATAAGGACCTCCAGCATGAATTCCCAAGGCGTATTCCCGATGAGGAGCCGTTGCCAGTCTGGGAAATAGATTTCTTCTTTTTTCATAACCTTTTAAATTACGAGGGGGCAACCGAAAAGAGTTACCCTGATTCTAAAGGGATTAATACGGATGCTGTTTCAAATAAGGAGTGTAACCTCCTACTTTTCAGCCCTTCCTCACCTACCTTCCTGCCCCTGTTTCAGGCCTCCCTTAGGCAAAACATGCCCAAAATGAGCTCAGCTGATCAGGCCTCATCTCACTTTCAAATGGTAGCGGTAAATACCATCCGGCGGAAATGAAAAAATTCAATTAGGGTTTATGGATTCTGGCCCGGCGCTGCATCTTACCTCCAAAGAGTAGAAAAGACCAACACAGGTATGTATTACATTTAGTTATTATCCTTTTATTTATACCCGCTTACTGACCCGCTGCATGTTTCTAAAGCTATTCTCCCGCGCTAAGCCTCCGCAAGACCTGGAACTCATACAGCAGTACCGGGAAAGTGGTGATGTGGAGTTGGTGGGGCAGTTGTTTGAGCGTTACACGGAGATGGTGTACCTGATTTGCCTCAAGTACCTGAAGAACGAGGACGAGAGCAAAGACGCCACCATGCACATCTTTGAGCAGCTGATTCTGGCGCTGCGCAAACATGAGATCGCCAACTTCAAAAGCTGGCTGCACGTGCTCACCAAGAACTACTGCCTCATGTACCTCCGGACCCAGAAAAAACGAGGCGCCGACCTGATTGACGAAAAAACGCTGCCTTTGGTAGAGAAAGCAGCCAGCGTGCACCTGGCAGACGACCAGGACCACGAGCCGGAACTGCAGTTGCTGTCCAAAGCCCTCACCACCCTGGGACCCGAGCAGCGGGCCTGCCTGGAACTCTTCTACCTGGAGAAAAAAAGCTACAAAGAAGTGGCCGAGCTGACCGGCCTGGAGATGGGCAAAGTGAAAAGCCACATCCAGAACGGCAAACGAAACCTTAAAATCTACATGGATAAAAACTATGAGCAGGAATAACCTTCCCGAAGACTGGGACGCCCAGGAACACCCCTCCTTGGAGGTGCTGCGGCAATACCAAGCCGGGGAACTATCCGCTCCCCAAAGCCACCAGTTGGAACGGCACCTGCTATCCTGCGAGATGTGTTCTGACCTGGTGGAAGGCATGTCCATTTCACAGCCTTACCGCGTGAAATCGGCGGTGCGGGAAACCCGTGGCCGCCTGAAAAACCTGTTGGCCCAGAAGAAACGCCAACGCAAGGTTTTCCAATGGCCCGCCTGGCAAACGGCGGCCGTGCTGTTAATACTGCTCTTCGCCATCGGGGAAGTGGTGTACCACCAGTACTTCGCCAATCACAACCATTTCAAAACCCAGTCGGCAGAGACAAAGACCAACTGGAGACTAACCGGCTACATAGAAGACCATGAGGGCAAGGCTGTGTCAGGAGCCACCATCCAAGTGGTGGGAACGGTGACCAAAACCAATACAGACGGTGCGGGCGAGTTTGTGCTGGATGTACAAACCGAGAGAGTTACTATCCTTGTTTCGCACCCAAACTTTACAGCCAAAGAAGTGGCCGTCAACTCCTCTAATCACCGGGTAGACGTTATCCTGAGAAAGGCCGAGTAAGCGTTTATCAATCACAAAATGGAAAACTACCTTTCTCATGCTTGGCAGCAACTTGCTTCCCGCTACACTTCAGATCAGGCCTTGATCACAGGGTTATGGAAAGAGCTGGAAAAAGCGTACGCGGGGAAGTCAAGACACTACCACAACCTTCTGCACATTGAGACCATGCTACGGTTCGCTGAGGAGCACCAATCGGCCCTCGGCTCCCCGCATCTGGTGAGGTTTGCCATCTTCTACCACGATGCCGTGTACCGTTCCACCCGGTCAGACAACGAGGAAAAAAGTGCCCAACTGGCTTTTGCCCGGCTTCAGGAACTAGGCCTTTCTCTGGCTGAGGCTGATATCGTGGTAGAGATGATCTTAGCCACCAAAACACATGAGTCCCACGGTAACCCTGATGTTGACTATTTGCTGGATTTTGACTTAGCTATTTTAGGTGCTTCCTGGGACGCTTACCTGCAGTACAGCCAACAAATCAGGAAAGAATACAGCCTCTACCCAGATTTCCTGTATAACAAGGGTCGCCAAAAAGTGCTTCGGCATTTCCTTGACAAAGATAGTATCTTTCAAACAGCTCCCTTTAAAGCGAATTTGGAAGGGCAAGCCCGCCATAACCTGGAGAAAGAGTTACAGTTGCTGAGTACTTAAGGTTAACCTTTGCACTAAATTATGGCAGGCGTTTTGGGCCTGCTTTTTCAGAATCAGGCTTAAAACCATCGTTTCTTTTCACTTTCTTCCTGAAAGAAAAATTCTTCTTCCATTTTACCGCCGAAGCCTCCTACATTTAAGCAGCGGTATTCACAGGCCGTTAAGATGCACTATGGCAGAAGAAACTACAAAAACCATCCGGTGGGGCATTATTGGCTGCGGCGATGTCACCGAGGTGAAAAGCGGACCGGGCTTCCAGAAAGTACCCAACTCCAAACTAGTAGCGGTAATGCGGCGCAACGGCGAGAAAGCCCAGGACTATGCCCGTAGACACGGAGTGCCCAAATGGTATGACGATGCCCAGGCCTTGATCCAGGACCCCGAGGTAGATGCCGTTTACATCGCTACGCCACCCGGTTCCCATAAAGAGTACACGCTGCAGGTTGCCGCAGCAGGCAAGCCCGTGTACGTGGAGAAACCCATGGCCATAAACTACGCGCAATGCCAAGAGATGGTAGCCGCCTGCCAGAAAGCCAACGTTCCTTTGTATGTGGCCTATTACCGCCGTAGGTTGCCCTCGTTTCTCAAGGTGAAAGAACTCGTGGAGGGCGGCGCCATCGGTGAGGTGAAGTTCGTCAACATCCGGCTCTTCCATCCGGTGCAGGATAACCTGGATCAGCACAACCTGCCTTGGCGCGTGCAGCCCGAGCTCTCCGGTGGTGGTCTTTTCTTTGACTTGGCGTCGCACCAGTTAGACTACCTGGACTACCTCCTTGGGCCTATCACCGCCGCCTCAGGGCAAACCGCGAACCAGGCCGGTCTCTACCCCGCCGAGGATATTGTGACCGGGCAATTTCGGTTCCAGAATGGGGTGCTGGGCACCGGCATCTGGTGCTTTACCGTGGCACCTGGTCAGTTCAAAGACGAGATCGAGCTCATCGGGAGCAAAGGCCGTATTACGTTTCCGTCCTTCGCTTTGGAGCCCATTCAACTGCAAACCGAGAAGGGAAAGGAGGAATTCTTTCTTCCGCCGCCGCCGCACGTGCAGCAACCCTTCATCCAGACCATTGTGGAAGAACTCAACGGCCAGGGACAATGCCCCAGCACCGGCGAGTCAGCGGCGCGTACCGCCTGGGTCATGGACCAGATCGTGGGCCGGTAATCCGTCATTGTTTTAGAAAAGCCTGTTTCTCCGGGTCTCTGTTTCGGGGCTTTTTTCATGAAAACCGCCCTAAACCAGAGACCCGGAATTTTTTAGCGTGCAAATAGGTTAGCCCGCTAAGTCACTGCCCTACTAATGCGCAAAGAACCTTGGGAGAAAGCTAATGATAACCTCTATTTTCAGTGACAGCAAGGCTTTCTTTTTTCCGAAAATGGAAACGACTGCCACTTTTCTTCCTTTAGCATTCTAAATCTTTAATTTTTAAGAATAAATGTTTCAGAATATTTCAATGTTTCACAATTATTGATATCTTGCGCAATCGATTGCACATTCTACCGATCAGAGATATGTTACATAGAATTTTAAAAATCAATCCGAGCGACAATGTGCTGGTAGCACTGACGGATTTAAGGAAAGGCGATGTCGTGGAATACGAGGGCGCGCAGATTGTCCTGGTAGACGATGTTCAGGCCAAACACAAGTTCGCTCAGCAGCCTCTGGCCGCCGGGCAGGAGATCCTGATGTACGGGTCTCTGGTAGGCAAGGCAGTGTATGATATTCCGGCGGGAGGTGTGCTCACCACCGCCAACGTGAAGCACCAAGTGAACGGCTTCACTGGCAAGACCAAAACCATTGGCTGGCAGGCACCTGATGTCTCCAAGTGGGCCAATCGAACCTTCATGGGCTACCACCGTCCGGACGGGCAGGTGGGCACCGGCAATTACTGGCTCGTGATTCCGCTGGTGTTCTGCGAGAACCGCAACGTGGACATCATCAAACAGGCGTTCCTGGATGAACTGGGCTTTGGGCAGCGCGATGTCTACAAATCCTACGTGCAGCAGATGGTGGAGATGTACCAGTCGGGCAACACGCAGGCCATTGAAACGCTTACCTTGCAGAAAACGGCTGCTCCGGCCCAGCGCCGTATCTTTGAAAACATAGACGGCATCAAGTTCCTCACCCACGAGGGCGGCTGTGGCGGCACGCGGCAAGACTCTGATATGCTCTGCGCCCTTTTGGCCGACTACATCCACCACCCCAACGTGGCGGGCGCCACTGTGCTTAGCCTGGGTTGCCAGAACGCGCAGGTGAGCATCCTGGAAAACAAGATCAATGCTCTGAACCCTAATTTCTCTAAACCGGTCATTGTGCTGGAGCAGCAGAAAGAAGGCACCGAGGAAGAAATGATGTCCAAAGCCATCCGGCAGACGTTCCTGGCCCTGATTGAAGCCGACAAACTGAAAAGACAACCGGCTCCGTTGAGTAAACTCTCCATCGGGTTGGAGTGCGGCGGCTCTGATGGTTTCTCTGGCATCTCCGCGAACCCGGCCATCGGCCATACCTCTGATATTCTGGTAGCCCTAGGCGGCAAAACGGTTCTTTCTGAGTTCCCTGAGTTATGCGGCGTGGAGCAGGAATTGATCAACCGCTGCGAGTCTAACGAAGCCGCCGAGCGGTTTGCCTCGTTGATGCGGGCTTATGCGGCCTCGGCCGAGGCGGTAGGTTCTGGTTTTGACATGAACCCCAGCCCGGGCAACATCCGCGACGGCTTGATCACCGATGCCATCAAGTCGGCGGGCGCGGCCAAGAAAGGCGGTACCTCCCCTATTGTGGACGTGCTGGACTATCCTGAGTACGCGACCAAACCTGGCCTGAACCTGCTCTGCACCCCGGGTAACGACGTGGAATGCACCACGGCGCTGGTGGGCGCGGGCACCAACATTGTGCTGTTCACCACGGGTCTGGGTACGCCCACCGGCAACCCCATTGCCCCGGTGATCAAAATCTCCTCCAACACCAAACTGGCCCAGCGCATGCCTGATATCATCGATATTGATACCGGCGCGGTGATCTCAGGGGAGAAAACCATTGAGCAGATGGGCGAGGACGTGCTGGATTTCATCATTGAGGTGGCCAGCGGAAGAATCGAGACCAAAGAGAAAATCCTGCAGCAAGACGACTTCATTCCATGGAAACGTGGGGTGTCTTTGTAAAATGACCTAAGGCTGGCGTAAACCAGCCCAGAAGGTAAACCAAAATAAGGCCCTGGCCCTCCGCTTCAGTTATATGCCATACATCTGAATAGAGGTACAGGGCCCTTTTATTTCCGATACATTTCCTCAGTCTATCTATTCAGTTCACTTATTCATAACACCTTACCGTATGAATGATGCATTAGCCCTGCCCGTAGGCACTACCCTGGACCGGTTTATCATGCGCAAGCAGGAAGACTTTCCGTTTGCCTCCGGTGAGTTGTCACAACTGCTCCGCGACATCGCGTTGGCCGCCAAAATCGTGAGCCGGGAAATCAGCCGCGCCGACCAGGACACGGTGGGCACCATCGGGACGCAGAACGTGCAGGGCGAGGACCAGCAGAAGTTGGATGTGATTGCCAACATCAGGTTCATCAGGGCGTTGCGCAATGGCGGCGAGGTGTGTACCATTGTTTCTGAGGAAGACGAGGACCTCATCCATACCGGCAACGCCAATGCCAAATACATTGTGGCCATGGACCCATTGGACGGATCTTCCAACATTGACGTGAACATTCCCGTGGGCACCATCTTTGGGATTTACCGGCGCCTCACCGATGGCGGCCAGGACGGCACCCTGGAGGATTGTCTGCAGAAAGGCACGCAGCAGGTGGCCGCGGGCTACATTCTGTACGGGGCCTCCACCATGCTGGTCTACACTACGGGCTGCGGCGTAAACGGCTTTACCTATGAACCCTCGCTGGGCGAGTTTTTCCTCTCGCACCCAGACATCAAAATTCCTGATAAAGGCCGCCAATACTCCTGCAACGAGGCCAATGTAAGCAACTTCCCGCTGGGTATTCAGAACTACCTGGCATTCTGCCGTGAGCAGAAATACTCTTCCCGCTACATCGGGTCGCTCGTGGCCGATTTCCACCGTAACCTGCTCAAAGGCGGCATCTACTTCTACCCCGCCTCGGACAAAAACAAGACCGGCAAACTGAGACTTTTGTACGAGTGCAACCCCTTGGCTTTCATTGCCGAGCAAGCCGGCGGCCAGGCCACCGACGGAATTGAACGCATCCTGGACAAAACGCCCGTAGCCCTCCATGAGCGCTGCCCCCTGGTGATTGGCTCTTCTGAGATGATTGAGAAGGTGCGCAAATACATGACCCTGTAAGGCTATTGAGAGGCACAAAGTAGAAAGGTGTTTTGGAGTTGTTTTGGATAAATCAGCTTCAAAACACCTTTCTTTTTCTAACCGGTTGGAGGAGTTTGTTCGTCTGAGGAAGTGAACCCACCCCTACCTCTCCAAGGAGGGGAATTTTTTCTACCAAAAGCAGGGAAGGATTCGTCTTTAAAGCAAATGCAATATAGAACTTAGCTCATGTTTTCAACTTGGAACCAAATGACTTGTAGTTTGTAACTGCAGTGAGGAGAAAGCCTTAGAAGGAGCGGTTCTGAATTTCAATCTAAGTCTATTTTCACCAAAACAAGCCCAAAACACCGGAACGCTGCGGCAGACAGCCTACAGGTTATTAGAATATTTCTTAGGCTGCAAGGCTGTTTTCCAGAACCTGACGCTTTGGATTTCCCCGTTAAACCAAGAGCGTTTGTCCATGCGGGTCCCGATGGAGACGTTGGCCGAAGCAGGAATAGGCAGGTACTCAATCTCGCCGGAGAGTTCCAGTTGACCGTTCACGTAGCCTTTGAGTTGTTTGTCTTTGTAGGTCAGGGTCATGGTGGCCCACTCGCCTACCGGGTGTGTTTTGGTGGAATCAATGAGGGTAAGAGCCGCTTTTTCGTGGCGCAGGAAAAAATCGGCATACCACTGATTGCGGCTGTTCAGCCGGAGTTCCAGCAAGATGCGTCGCTGCCCAGAATCCATATCCTCCAGATGCAGGAAACGCTGCTCCACATTGGCTGGCCACGCTGCGTTTGGTTTAAAGACCACTTCAATAGTAAATTCCTCTGCCCCTGCCAAAGGATTGTGGTCCACTAACAACCCATCATCTACCCCGTCAAAAGCCATCACCTGCTCTCCTTCCTTACCGATAATCGTTCTAGGGTTGCCCAGCACTGTGGTCGCATGGCCCCCGACCAAGGCAGTCGAACTCAAGGACCAATGCACCGGCTTCTGCACCGCGCAGGAGGAAACGATCCAAGCCGAAAGCAAACAGAACCAAATGACAGAGGAGGGTTTCATATGTCGGTGAAGTTTACGGAGGATTTGATTTAAGGCCCTTTTCAGAAAAACAAGTTTAAAACGGTAGCAGGGGTTTCTCTCGGGCTTACCTTAATTGGAGAATTACTTAAGCCTTCCCCTAAGGCAACTTCTTCACTGCTGCTTCACCACTCTATCGGCCAACTCCAGTTTTTGGGCTTTGAGGTCGGCTAAGACAATTTGGGCCATTTCGCGCGCGCCCAGTTCATTGAAGTGGGTGTCGTCCATTTTGCCTTGCGGATAGTTCGGGTGTTCTTCAGGCTGAAGGTGCACAAACAACAGTTTGGAGGCATCAGGACCCAGTTTCTGCAGCAGGTTCTGGCTTTTGCGGTCCAGGTCAATGAGGGCAACCTTCTGTTTCTGGGCCACCGCCCGGACAATGCCGGAGTATACGGCGTGCGTTTCCTCAATCTTTCCGGTAGCGCTGAACAGCCGGCGGGCGGCGGGCGTGATCAGGATGGGGGTGACGTTCTTTTGGCGGGCCTCAGAGACAAACCGCTCCAGGTTGGCTTTGTAGTCGGCCTCGGTGGTGTAGCTTTTCTTCGTGGACACCTCATCATTGTGCCCGAACTGGATGAACAGGTAGTCGCCGGCCTTCATGGAGGACGCCATTGGCTCCCAAAGCTTCTCTTCTATGAAAGTACGCGTGCTGCGGCCGTTTTTAGCATGATTGGAGACGGTGACGGTGCTGTCAAAGAAATACTTAAACGGCATGCCCCAACCCGTCTCGGGATAAGCCTTGGTCTCCTTCACCGACATGGTAGAATCCCCGATGAGGTAGACCGTGATGGGCTGTTTCTCAACCATCAGGAAAGAAGTAAGGCCCAGGCAGGCTAAGGTCAGCAAGAAAAAGAGAGACGTGGTTTTCATTTCTTTTATTGGTTTGGCTTCTTTGATTTAGCGGGTTCCTTTCTGCCCTCTGGTGAGCATGCATTTATTGGAAGTTGTACTTGGAATGGCCAGGCGAACAAGGCTGTTTACTCCATTGCTCCATAGCTGAGTCTGTCTCTGTCCATCCTTCTGCGTTTTGGTTAGCTTTTGCTAAAACCGAGCCGAAATCGTCCTTCCATCACCACTCCACCCGGGCCAGCATGGCCGAGGCTCTTTTGCAGAGTTGCAGCGCCAAACCCCAGGGATCACGCAGCATGACCAAATGTGAACCATCTTCCAAATGTTGGTCAGACACCAGCGTGGCGCCGGCTGCGCAGAGTCGGTCCTTGTCCTTAGTAGGATTTTCAGACACAAAGGCCAGGTGCACCAGAAGCGGATTCATGGTCCGGTATGGTGGCACTTCATGGGCAGGGTTCAGGTAGATTTCCACCATAATGCGGCCGCTGTCATCGGCAAAGAAAGTGGTATACGGGGCTTCTTTCTGCTGCCTCACCACCCGCATGCCCAAGTGCTGGGTGTACCAGTCGGTCATGGCCAAGGGATCTTCTACGTTAAGGGCAAAATGCTCTAGTTTCATATGGCTTCGGTTTTTAGGGGATCAGAATCTATTTTTAAGCGCTTCAGGTTTTAATCCTTTGCTAGATTGGCTTCTGGGTTGATAAGGTCTGAGCGCTTTTTCCGTCAGGAGAAACCATGAATAAGCTGGTTATACTCTAAAGCGCAATCGATTGCACATCGGTAGCTAAAAAAAGCACCTGCTGTGCCTCCGGTCCTGTTTCTCTTCTGACATAACAATATGGCTACGCTTTTAACCAAAAGCAAATTAATCTACCTGAATCTGTACCAGTTTTCTGGAAAAGCACCTTCTTCAGTCCAACTACCTTGAACTGCCTGGTCTTTTCATCTTATAGACTGAAGAGTTCAGCTGCTACTGTTTCCCTCTCTCCTAGATACATCATCTGAATTCCAAAGTGAGTTTAGGGGGTATTTTCTAGAAATCGCCCTAAAAACAACCTGGCCTTTTCTGTCCAACAAACGACTACGCACCTAATGGTTCATTCAAAAGGTCGATAGTTTATCTAGTGCAACCTTCAAACAATCAAGTTTACTATCATTTGATTTATATTTTAACTAGCTTTATTTCAATATTATACGCTTCTAACCTTCAGCTCTATGGAACAGAACTATATATCAGAGCCTCTGCAGGAGTACCATCCCCGCGGGTCTCGGTTGGCCAGATTGAAGCACCTTATCAGCGCCAGGTTCCCTCAGTTGAAGGAACCGGTGGTAGAGGAATTGCTGCTGAAGTTTAATTGGGTTGAACTAAACCGGGGCGAGGTTCTGTGCCACGAGGGTGAGGTGGGCGACTGCGTGTACCTGTTGGTATCGGGCAGGTTGAAGGCCTGGGTAGATTTCAATACCCGCGATGCCCGGGAGGTGGGTGAGATTGCCCAAGGTGAGAGCGTAGGCGAAATGGCGCTGATCACCGGCGAGGCCCGCACCGCTACCATTGTGGCCATGCGCACCTGCATGCTGGCCAAACTGCTCAAATCCGACTTCGATGAACTGGTCGCCCATCACCCCGAGGTGGCGGTTACCTTATCCAAACTGATCATTGACCGGCTCACCTTTACCATGCACCACACGCGGGTTCCGGCCAAACACACCAACCTTGTCCTGCTGCCCGCCACCGATAGCCCCGTCACCAAAGATTTCCTGGCGCAGTTGGTAGGCGCCCTGCACGAGCATTACCCCATAAAGCACATACACAAAGATCTGCTTCCCCTTCCCTTGCAGGACGGATCACTGGCCGAGGACGAGCGGTTTTTTGAAATCCATAACTGGATGGCCGAGCAGGAAGCAGACCAGGGCTATGTGATTTTTGAGGCCGATCCGGCAGACCAGGAATGGACGGGGCACTGCCTGCGCCAAGCCGATAAAATCCTGCTATTGGCAGAAGTCGCCCGCGGCACTACCCTTTCTGAGGTGGAGCAGTTCCTTTTCTCCAACGGAGACGTGCAATTGCAGCAAGCTACCGAGGTAGCCCTTCTGTACCCCAACGCTACGGAGAACCCCACCCAAACCCACGAGTTCCTGGCCCAGCGGCCGGTTTCCCGCCACTACAACATCCGGCTCCAAGACCAAAGGCACCTGAATCGTTTGGCCCGCATGCTCACCAACAAAGGCATAGGATTGGTGCTGGGCGGCGGCGGGGCCAAAGGGTTTGCCCACATCGGTATTTTCAAAGCCCTGGGGGAAGCAGATATTCCCATTGACATGGTCTGCGGCACCAGCATAGGCGCTATCATTGCCGCGGCTATTGCCCATGAATGGAACCCAGAGGAAATTTACCGGAAAGGAAGAAGCGCCTTTGTCATCGACAAACCCCTCAACGACTACACCCTGCCCGTACTCTCGCTCATCAAAGGCCATAAACTCCAAGACACGAACAAGAAATACTTCGGGGAGAAGAACATAGAGGACCTGTGGCTTAACTTTTTCTGTATCTCCAGTAACTACACCCTCTCAGAAATGGTGGTGCATGAACGAGGCCCCCTCTGGAAAGCCGTAACTGCCTCGGTTTCTATCCCAGGGGTACTGCCTCCGGTGGTGGATGGCAACAACCTGCTCATTGACGGGGCCTCCTTTAACAATTTTCCGGTAGATGTCATGAAAGCTAAGTACGGCGGGAAACTCATTGGTATCAACCTGCTGGAAGACAAAGAATACAAGCTGAATTACACCACTTTGCCGGGCGGCTGGCATCTATTCCTTTCCCGGTTCCTGCCCTTTCTCAAGCGCTACAAAAGCCCCAGCATTTCGGCCATCATGCTCAAATCCACCATTCTCTCCAGCATGGTGCACCAACGGAAACAAATCAATGACTTGGACCTTTTCCTGAATCCGCCGGTGGGTAAATTCAGCTTGCTGGACATGAAGAACTTCGACACCATTGCTGCCACCGGGTATGCTTACGCCAAAGAGTTCCTCCAAACCGTTGACCTGGAAAAGCTAAGAACCCGCAGAGAGGAAAGAGCCCACATGGGTTAGTCATATAACGCAACAGCTGATAACCTGAGGTTTCTCTTTCAAAAGTGCTCCGAGTTCGGCCAAAAAGGAAAGAATGTTCTCAAAACAGGTTAGCCTTATCAGGTATTTTTGAAAAAAGGGGCTTAAAACACACTAATCTAATTAGGCAGACTTAGGTTTGTACAATTTGCCTGAATATATAAAGGCACCCTAAATGCCCTATTAAGGTAATTAGTTTAGGGTTTACTTGAAAATTGCTCTTTATTTTAGTACATTGGTAAGAAATTTTATAATCCTTAACCTCTCTGTGGGGTTAATTTGACAACACGCAAAGAACCCCACCACCGTTTTTATTTCTCTAGGAAAACGGTTTTGAGCACAATTCAGGAAAAAACCATCAAAACGATCCATTGCGGGTGAAACCGAGGGTTTTTCAGTAGTCCGTTAACCAGTACCGCTGGGCAGCAATTCTGCCTCTCTTTCCGCTTCCAATCTTCCCCTTACGTCAGTACCCAGAGGCAAATTGCCTTTTCTTTTCTCTTGCCCTTTGCTACGACCTTCTCCCCCTGCAATCAGAAGGCGTTTTCAATTCTAAAGTGGTCCCCTTTACATCACCTTATTGAAGCACTTCATGATGGCAACCAATACTTTGAATTTTCAGGCCCAAAACAGAAATTTCTTCTTTTCTGCTACGGTCAGGCCCTTTCTTCTCTTTTGCACCTTCCTTTTCAGTTTCTTCTTTTTTTCACCTTTTACCAGTATTGCCCAAACCATTGATGCAGAAATTGTTCCCATGCTGGAATGCGTCAAGTGGATCCCGGCAGATAATAAATATGAAGCCGTTTTCGGCTACAATAATCCCAGTAAAACAAACATTAGCGTTCCGCCGGAAAACAGCACTTTGACTTGTAATGCCCGGGCAGTTGGCGAGGTACCTACCGTTTTCAAACCCGGGCGGGTGTTCAATGCCTTTTCGGTGAAGTTTGATTGTCCGGTACTCACCTGGACAGTGACCGGACCTAGCGGCAAGCCCAGGTCTGTCACGGCGAGTGGCAGTTCCACCGCCTGTTCTACTGGCGGCAACATCACGCCAGTGGTAAGTTCACCCGGGAAAGACACCACTAAAATAGGATCAGAACTCACTATCCTAATCAATTCTGGTCTTCAGAGAAGTAATAAGCTCTACCAAATAGAACAAATAAACGGGGAGAGATACGTGTTCATCAGTTGTTATGCTAAACCAGGAGTAACAGCGGCCCTATTGACCGATCTTAAAGGCCTTAATGTTATAAACCCAAAAGTAAGTGGCCTACATATCACCTGCTGGATTTCATTCAATAACCTCCTCCTTCTGAAAGGTTTAGCTAACCTGGATTTGGCCATGCCGGTGTTCACCCCCATTAATAACGTAGGTGCCACCACTACCCAGGGAGACAAGGGCCAACGCACCAATCTCCTCCGGACTGCTTTCGGCGTCCAGGGCCAAGGAATAAAAATCGGGGTATTGTCAGATAGTTATAACGCACGGCTGGGTAACGGCGCTGCGTTGGGGATTTTGCAGGGTGATCTACCCGGTCTTGCCAACCCTATGAACCAAACACCGGTTCAGGTGCTCAAAGACCTGCCCTCCCAATCAGATCTTGGCTCCGACGAAGGCAGAGCCATGCTGGAAACCATCCATGATGTGGCCCCTAAAGCCACGCTGGCCTTCCGGACGGGGTTTGATGGTCCTATAGACTTGGCCCAGGGCATCAGAGAACTGAAGGCAGTTGGCTGTAACATCATTGTAGACGATATCACTTACATAGATGATCCGTTCTTCCGGGACGGCATTGTGGCGCAGGCAGTAGATGAGGTGACTTCCCAAGGAGTCGCTTACTTCTCCGCAGCCGGTAACTTCGGGGAGCTGTCTTACCAGGGAACTTTCACCTCCTTGGACCCCGCCATTATCCCCAGAAAACACAACTTCGGCGGTGGCGATGTCCGGCAGCGTGTTTTCCTACCCGAAGGCACCTATACCCTGGGTATGCAGTGGATCAGTTCTCTGGGCCAGGACCTGGACTTCTACCTCACCGATGACAATGGTAACGTTATTGTAGGGCACAACCGCGCCAGTACGTTCCCCTTTGAAGGCATGGCCTTTGAAGTATCGGCCGGAGGCGCCACGGCAAATATTGTGGTAGAAAATGCCAGTACCACCCTGGACCCCAATGTGATTTTCAAGTACATCATCTTCAGGGGCAACGCCGCCTTAGGCGAATACCGGACCGGAACCTCCACCATTACGGGGCACGCGAATGCTGCCGGAGCCATGGCTGTGGGCGCGGTACTGTACACCAATACGCCAGGCTACAACAATGTGCCCTCCATCGCTTCTTTTTCCTCCCGTGGAGGTACTCCCCTCCTGGGTTCGGGTGGAACCATTAGAAGCAAACCAGATTTTGCCGCTCCCAATGGCGGCAATACCACCGTGCCCATAGGAACTCAGTACCCAGATGATGGGGATTCTTTCTACAACTTCTTCGGCACTTCTGCCGCCGCCCCGCATGCCGCCGCCGCCGCCGCCTTGGTCATGGAAGCGCACGTAAAGTTCCTGGGCACTTCGCTTACCCCGGCAGCCCTGAGAAACCTGCTGAGATCCACAGCCCTGGACATGGGATCAGCGGGACTTGATGTGGCCAGTGGGTATGGGTTTATCAGGCCAGACAACGCCATCTCTACCTTTGCCATTCCTACCCCAATCGCTGAAAGCATTTCAACCCCGGAAGGCGTTACGCCAGGAAGTAAACTGATTGTGAAGGGGCATTATTTCAAAGGCTCCAGCCAGGGAAGTATCTCCAAAATCAAGTTTGCCGGCGCGGAACTGCCCACCACCTTCATCAGTGAAACCGAGTTGCAGACAGTTATCCCAGCCTACACCGGGAACCCTTCTATTCAGGTCTGCAACTCGCCTACCATTACTAATGGACCCGACGGCGGTTGCTCCAAACCCTTGTACCTGTTCCCCAAACGGCTTATCACCATCAAAGCCAATAACCAGACCAAAGGCTACGGTGATGCCCTGCCTAGCTTTACCGCCACTTTCGCGGCCAATGATAGCCTCAGGGCCACGGACATCACCTATACAACGCTGGCTACTGACCTAAGCGATGTGGGAGCCTATGTTGTTACGCCCGCCCTTGCGTCTACCCATCCTTTTCTGACCAGGGCTGATAAGTACGAGGTGGTATATGAACCAGGCATCCTGCAAATTGAGAAAATCGCCTTGGAAATAGCTGCCCGTGATGTGGCCATTACCGAGGGCGCGCCGCTCACTGGGTTTGCCTACAACTTCAACTTCCCTACGCCAATAAAGAACACGAATGATCGGGTTGAACAAGTCCGGAATAGTCTCCTGCAGTCTCACCTGTCTCTTCAAACAAACAAGGTGGCCCTGGTGACGGAGGCTGAATTATTGAATCTGGAATCTATCAGGAACAGGAGTTTTCTGGTAAGCGAATTGGCAGAGACCAGTGCTGCCCGGGTGATCAATGCCACCAGGGTATTGAACGTGAGCAGCAGGTTGCTCAATGAGGTATACACCAGCGAGTTGAACGCCTCAAGGGTAATAAATGCTACCTACCTCATGAATGCCGCCCGCGTGCTGAACGCCGCCCGGGTGATCAATGCGGCAAGGGTCATCAATGCCGCCAGGGTGCTGAACACCAATACTGTGGGCCCAGCCAATAATGAGAAATCAGTTTTGATTCTGAACGAGGCAGACGAAGTGCTCACCAGGTTGTATTCCATCAACCTCATCACTGGCTACACGTTGGGTACGCACCGCTGGGCTCCGGCTTCGCTGCTCTCCCCTAACGTGAACGTCACGTACGGGGAACCCGCCAACTTCTTTGTGAACCCGATTGGCACCGGGGTTAGAGCCGTGAAACCTATTTTGGAATGCGTGCAAGTCTCCAAAACTCCGGGTTATTACATCGCCCATTTCTGGTATGAAAACCCGAACACCAGAACCGTGGGGTTACCGCTTAACAGTGAAAACAAACTCACGTATGCCGGGGCCCAGCCACCTTGCTTTGTGAACAACACCAAAATTCCTACGGTCTTCCTGCCGGGTAAGAACTATGCCTTCTCGGTAGAATTTGACGGCACCAAAGTCACCTGGGACCTAACCAGTATCCAGGGTACTAAAAAGACCTCCATTGCCTCTTACGCCAGTGCCACTTCTGGCAGGTGCAAAACCAACACTACTATTTTCGCTCCCTGCGCCAAAACCACGCTCCAGGGTGTGATCGCCAGCAGTCTGGAAGTGGCCCCTGCACAGGAAACCACCACCATTAAGGTATTCCCCAACCCAATTGGGAATGAAGTCTCCCTGGACTTGAGTGGCTTAGAGGAAACGGAGGTGACTGTCTCCATTGCAGATGTTTTGGGAAAAACGTGCCTGAAACGCCAGCGACTGCAAGTGGGCAAGACCGCTCCGGTCCTGAACACCAGCCGCCTGGCGTCTGGGGTGTATCTGCTCAAAATAGAATATGGAAATGAGGTGAAATCCTTCCGGTTGGTGAAACGGGAATAACCTTTTCATCTGGCCTGAAAGACCAAAGCCAGCCGCCTTCCTCGGTGGAACGCCCGCGGAAGGCGGCTAGCCCCTAGTAATTAGAAGCTCTAAAAAGCATGAGGTATGAAAACATCAACGTTGCTGCTGCTTTGTTTCTTTCTCTCCCATCTGCTGCTGGCCCAGACAACGTCGCAGGACAGCTTGCAGGCTCTCCTCAAAACCGCAAAGGATACCTCGCGGGTAAATGTCTTGTTGGAGTTGAGCAAAGCCTATAACGGGTCAGACCAACCTAAGGCCATTTCCTACGCCAAACAGGCGCTGGCAGACTCAAGGGTCCACCAATTTCCAAAAGGAGAAGCCTATGCCCTGAAGAGCCTGGGGCTGGCCTACGTGAGTGAGGGAAACTACCCCGAGGTGATCCGCTACTGGGAGCAGTCACTGGCTATCTTCAACAAACTGGGCGACAAAGTGGGTGCCAGTAACATGCTCAGCAACATCGGGGTCATTTACTCTATCCAGGGTTGGGAGGCTAAAGCCATTGAGTTTTACCTCAAGTCTTTGAAAAAGGCCGAAGAAAGCGGAGATAAACTCCGTATCGCCACTGCCCTCCTCAATATCGGGGCCGAGTATTACAACAACCCAACTACCCTGGACAAAGCGCTGGCCTATTATCTGCGGGCCCTTCCGCTCAGCAAGGAAATCGGGGACCAGACTACGCTGGGTACGCTTACGGTGAACATCGGGGAGATTTATTTTGCCCAGGGAGACCACAAAAAAGCCCTCGGTTATTATCAGGAGGCCCTTAAGATTTTGAATGCTGCCGGGGCGAAAGACAAAGTGGCCTACACCCTGAACAACATCGGCAAAGTGCATGCCGCCCGCGGAGACCTGCCCATGGCCTTGGAACAGCACCAGAAAGCCCGACAGATCGCTAACTCCGTGGCAGCCAAACTGGAGGAGGCTCAGGCCCTGAACTACATTGGCCAGATCAACCTTAAACTAAACCAGGCAAATCAGGCGTTGGCTACCTTTCAGCGGTCCAGGGAGATTGCCACTTCCCTGGGGGCCAACTATGAACTGAAAGATGCCTACGCCGGTCTTGCCCAGTCTTTCCAAAAGCTCTCAGATTACCAGCAAGCCTACCAGTACCAGTCGCTGCTGCTGGGCATTAAAGACACCTTGTACAACGCCGAAACAAAGGAGAAAATCAACAACTTGGAGGCCGCCTACCAGAACGAGAAAAAGCAGAGCCAGATTGACCTTCTCACCAAAGACAGCCAACTGAAGCAAGCCAGCCTGCAGCGGCAGCAGGTTTTCCGGAACGCGCTGCTGGCGGTGCTGGGCCTCATTATCATCATTGCGGTGGTGCTGTTCTTCAACATCCGGAACAAAGCCAAAGCCAACAAGCTGCTACAGCACAAAAACGAAGAGATCAACGCGCAGAAGGAGGAACTGGCTACCCAACGAGACCACCTGGAGAAAACCTACAACAACCTGGTGAACACCCAGGACCAACTGGTGCAATCAGAGAAAATGGCTTCTTTGGGTCAGCTTACCGCTGGCGTGGCGCATGAGATCAACAACCCTATCAACTTCGTCTCGGCGGGGATTGAGTCACTGCGCGCCAACTTCACCGACATCATGGAGGTGGCCAAAGGGTACTTCCAACTGAAACCCGGCGCCGACAATACTCAGCAACTGCAACAGCTGGAGAAACTAAAGCAGGAGCTGGAAGTGGATGAGCTCATTGACGAATCTGAGCAGCTGTTCTCCAGCGTAAAAAACGGCGCCACCCGCACAAAGGAAATCGTGAAAAGCCTGAAAAACTTCACCCGTCTGGACGAGGACAACCTCAAGAAAGCCAACCTGCACGAAGGCCTGGATTCTACCCTGGTGATTTTGAACAACCAATTGAAAAACCGGATCAAAATCGTGCGCAACTACGGCGACCTGCAGGAAGTCAACTGCTACCCCGGCCAGCTGAACCAAGTGTTCATGAACATCCTCAACAACGCTGCCCAGGCCATCCCGGACGAAGGCACCATTGCCATCAAGACCTACGCCGATGATGACTATGCCGTGATCAAGATCCGGGACACCGGCATGGGCATGTCTGAGGAGGTGAAAAAGCACATCTTTGAACCCTTCTTCACCACCAAAGACGTAGGCGAGGGCACAGGCTTGGGCCTTTCCATCTCTTACGGCATCATTGAGAAGCACAAAGGCAAAATAGAGGTAGAATCCCGCCCCGGCGAGGGGACCGAGTTCACCATCAGGATTCCCCTGCAGTTTACCCCCGCCTCCCAAGGTCTGAAGTTAGAGACAGTTTCATAAAGCAGCCACGTGTACAAACCGCCATTCATTCCCCCTCAAAACCATGGAAAACATGACCTTGGAACAAGTTGTTTCTATCCCTACCCAAGCCTCTGAGAAACCCGCCATTCTGTACATAGATGATGAGGAGGATAACCTGGTTGTTTTTAAATCAGCGTTCAGGAGGCATTACAACGTGCACACGGCTAAATCTGGGGAAGAAGGCCTGGAAATCTTGAAGTCACTGGACGCCAGCCTGGTGATCACAGACCAACGCATGCCCAAGATGACGGGCGTCCAGTTCCTGAAAAACTTACCCGAGGACAAGGACATGATTCGGATGATCCTGACGGGCTACAGCGACATGGAATCTATTGTGGAGGCCATCAACACGGGCCAGGTGTACCGCTACATTGTGAAGCCCTGGGAAAAAGAAGAGCTCAAAATCACCCTGGACAACGCCATTGAGGCCTTTCAGCTGCGCCGCACAAACAAGCATCTCATCCATGAGCTGCAGGAAGCGAATGAAGTGCTGGAGCAGAAAGTAGAGGAACGCACCGAGCAGGTAAACAGGCAAAAAGAAGAAATTGAGAAGCTGCTGCTCAACATCCTGCCGGTGGAAGTGGCCAATGAACTGAAAGAGAAAGGAGCCGCCACCCCACGCTTCTATGAAAGTGCCACCGTGCTTTTCACCGACTTTGTGGGGTTCACTTCCATTGCCGAGGGCTTGAGCCCGAACGAGCTGGTGTCTGAGCTGAACAACTGCTTTCTGGCCTTTGACTCCATTATTGAAAAGAACAACCTGGAGAAAATCAAAACCATTGGCGATGCCTACATGTGCGCCGGCGGACTTCCCGTCTCCAACGAGACCCACGCCGTGGACGCCATCTTAGCCGCCATTGAGATACAGGATCACATGGAACGATTGAACGAGGAAAGGAAAGCCCAGGGGTTGGTACCGTGGACTCTGCGCATCGGTATTCATACGGGTCCGTTGGTGGCGGGCGTGGTGGGCCGCAA
The DNA here is from genome assembly GCF_008271695.1 of Rufibacter hautae. Classification (GTDB taxonomy): domain Bacteria; phylum Bacteroidota; class Bacteroidia; order Cytophagales; family Hymenobacteraceae; genus Nibribacter; species Nibribacter hautae. Next base: position 1,361,582 of record NZ_VKKY01000003.1, on the reverse strand, counting down.
GAAGTTCGCCTATGACATTTGGGGCGATACCGTGAACCTGGCCAGCCGCATAGAATCTTCTGGCGAGGGAGGCAAAATCAACATTTCAGAGACTACCTTTGAAGCCGTGAAAGAGTGGTTCAGTTGCCTTTACCGGGGCAAGGTGCCCGCCAAAAACAAAGGGGAAGTAGACATGTACTTTGTGCAGAGCCGGATAAACCGAAGAGGGTAAGAGCAGTTAAATCCCCCAGCATTCCCTAAATGACGTTTCTTCTTGAGGTCGTTTTACGGCCTTTTTCCTGAAAAAGGCCGTAAAACGCCTAATGCCTCCTGCAGCCCTAACCCTTGAAAACCCGTATGGTCCCTACCCCGTTTCCGCAGATCCAGCAGCACGTCATCCAGAAACTACAAGATGGCTTGGCTTCCCATCTCACCTACCACAGTGTTGCCCACACCCTGGACGTATTGGACCGGGCCGAGGCCATTGCCATAGCCGAGAAAGTAAAATCCCCCAGAGAGTTATTGCTTCTGAAGGTGGCCGTGCTCTACCACGATGCAGGTTTTATAGAGACCTACCAGAACCATGAGAAAAAGAGCTGCGAGATTGCGGGCCAGGAACTGCCCGCGTTTGGGTTTAACCCTCAGGAAATAGATACCATTTGCCACCTCATCATGGCTACCAAACTGCCCCAGAGCCCCCAGACCAAACTGGAGCAGGTGATCTGTGACGCAGACCTGGATTACCTGGGCCGTGACGACTATTCACCCATCGCCCACCGCCTGTACCAAGAACTGCTCGCCCTGGATATTCTGCAGACCGAGGAACAATGGATACAAATGCAGGTCAATTTCCTGGAGAAACACCGCTACTTTACGCGCCACTGCCACCAGAACCGGGAAGCCCACAAACAGGCCAATCTCCAGAACCTGAAAGTCAAAACAGGTCAACTTCAGAAGACTGGCGCGTAGATACCAGGCGGGCGTCCATCTGCCGGAGCCGGCGGCATAAGGTCTTCAGGATTCCTTTGAGCACTTCGGCGTTATTGAGCAAGATTTCATAAAAAGGCTCCTGCGCCAGTTTAAGCAGGATGGCATCTTCTATGATGGTGGCGCTGGCCGAGCGGGGCTCCGTGTCCAGGATAGAGAGTTCCCCTAGCAATTCATTTTCCTCCAACTCGGCAAAGGTGTGTTCATGGTCATGGATCTTGACCCGACCTTTGTAGATGATGTACATGCTGTCTCCAATCTCTCCCTTCCCAAACAACACGGTGCCCGGCGCTAAATGAATCTCTTCCAGCACTCCGGCCAATTCCACCAGCTCCGGCTCAGGGGTTTCGCTGAATATCTCCGAGGCCCGCAGCGTCAATACCTTTTCAATGAGCAACATAGGACAGATTACTTTAAGGCAGATAAAACATACTCTTTTGTCTCCTGGAAAAGGAGATCTTGGGGCAGCCGTTCCTCATCAACCAGAATCATGTGCGCTTCAGAAGCTCCCAGTTGGGGAAGCAGGTAGCAGGCCACAGACTTGGTCCAGGCGGAACAATGCATCTGGGTATTCTGGATAACGGAAGCCACCATGGCCGAGGCCGACATTTCGTGTTTGATTCGTACGCTCAGGTCATCCTCTTTGTCCGGAGACTCGCTGGTGAAATCCAGGATTCGGTCTAACTGCAGGAAATATGTCTTAGGGATGAGGTGCTCCAGAATCTCAATGGCATTGGCCATCCGGTTCTCGTCGTGGAGTTTCAGGAGGCTCATGACGCGGCCAATCTGCTGGCGGTCGTACCTGAGGGCTAAGCCTTTCAGCAGCAGGACCACATCCTGGTTTATCTCACGGGTAAGGGTGGTGGCCAGCAATTGCAGCTCTGGTTTGGTCCTGAGATCACGGCAAGCCGAGGTTTTCTGCAGGCAACTCGCCAGGTTCTTGTTGACCCAGGTCTCCAGGTTCTTCTGGCCTTCATTGCTCATTTCGGCCTGTTTTAGCCAAAGTGCCTCAATAATGTCGCCGGTAGGGCCCTCCTCCCGGGCCAGCAAATCCAGCAAGAAGTCAGTTGAGTTCTCGCCCTTCACCTTGCCGGCGGCCAGCACCACCGCCCGCACAAAAGCCGCCGGTGCCCGTGATTTAAGGACCTCTGATGTGAACACCGGGTCCCCGAAGTACACCAGGGATTTCTGCAGCGCATGCCAGGCCTGGCGAGTTTTGGCGGTTTCCACCACCGGTTCCAACAGACTGAATTCCTTTACCCTGCCCACGGTTTCGATGGTTTTTTTGTAAACCGGCTCAAAATCGGAGTTCAGCAAATTGCCCAGTACCTCCTGAAAACCGCTGGCGGGAGCCTCCCACAGGATGTCCAGTACCAACTGTTGGGCTTGGGCATTCTCTTTGTTGTTGACCATGGGCGCCAAGGCGGTTTGCACCACGTCCTTCGCGTCTGAGTTCTGCCGCTGCAATAGTCCCACCAAGGCCGCTTGGTACGCCTCGGCTTCCATCGACTGCAGGGCCGCCTGGTCTGGGGCGCTCACCTCGGGGATCAGGCTGTAATACGCTTTGAGTAGTTCCGGTTTCAGAGGGTCTGCCTTTTCAGTGGCCAACTGCTGCTGCACCAGGTCCAGCACGTTTTTACCATCCAGCCGGATAAGGCTGGCCAGGGCAAACCTGCGCACCTCATAGAAAGGGCTGTCAAACTGGTGCTCCAGCAGTTGCCTCAGCTTGCGGTACCCCGACCTTTCCAACAGTTCCAGGGCCAGAAGTACGTCTTTGGGGTTGTTGCTGGTGGCTTTGCTCAGGAGAAGTTCCTGCACGGGTCCGTCATGCAGAAAGAGCTCAGAGCCGGTAAACCACCCCTTCCGGATGGCCCGCACCAACGTGTGCAGGTATTCTTTCTTCACCAGGAAAACAGAGCTGACCCAGAACACCAGCAGCACAAAGAGCACCTGCGCAATAAAATGGATGCCCAAGTCTACTTTCAGTTCGTAGCAAAGCAGCAGGAAAGTCCCGCTACCCAGCAAGGCAAAGGGCAGCATGTAGCCTTTGGCCACCAAGTGTCCCTTGAGCCGCACGTGGGGTTCAAGGGGCTGAAAAAGAATAAAGAAGGCCGGTTCCTGCACCGCAGACTTCAACACCTCAGAGAGCAGCACCATCACCCCGAAAATGTACAGAATGGTATTCACGCTTTCACCGGGCAACAGAAGCAAACTGGTTAACACCAGCACCACCACCGGGGAAAGCAGCAAGGCGTTGGTAAGCCCCAGCCTACTGATCACCCTGCTGCTGAACAGAAGCTTAAAGAAAATAGCCATTATCCGCCCGATGGCGAAGAACACCCCAATGAAAATGGCTAGGTCCGGGCTTTTGGCAAACCGGGCCTTCACCTCGCCCAGCAAAGTGTAATCAATGAGCGCGAAGACCGTAAAGGCAATGAGGGAGAACAGCGCAATGGAAAAGATAAGCCGGTTATAGAAAAGCTTGGTGATAAAGGAAGACCGGAACGGGGCCTTTTCCTGGGCAGCCAACGCCGGGCTTTGTTGCGGCGCATGCACGGTGCGGTCTACCACCTTATGCTGGAATTTGCCTAAGAAATGGTAAGCGCCCAAAAAAGCTAGCACCGAGATCCACAGCAGGTTATTCACCCCGATAAAGGGCGTGAGCACCGGCACCAGGGCGTACCCCATCAGTTTGGCCGGAATATCACCTGAGCCCACCACGGCAAAAATGCGCTTGCTTTCCCGCACGTTGAAAATAATGGCCGCCATGCCCCAGAAGGCATAACTGACCAGCATGTACACCACCATGTTCCAGGCCGAGAGCAGAAACGGCAGCCACTTGAAGTCTATAAAAGAGATAGCCGCCCAAGTAAAAAGCAGCGAACCCGCCGAGAAGAGGATGATTTTCTCCAGAAGCTTGCGGGAGGTAAGATGATGCTCCAGTTTTGAGTAGCCCCAATTAGCCAACAGCAGCAGCAAAGCAGAAAGGATGTACACCTCAGGGATATGCTGCACCTTAAAGGAATGCAGGAACATGGTCAAGGTGCTGGTAAAAAGGAAGGCCGTGGCAATACCCAAAAAAAACTGCACCAAAAACAGTTGCCGCACTACCTTGTACTCAGAAGGCTTGATGTTGAGTAGTGCGTAAAACTTGTAATGCATAGACGGATTCTCCTCTGCTCATAATACACGACTCCTGGAAACATCAAAAGCAAAATCTATATCTGGCTGGGAGTTTTCCTCTTGACTCAGATAGCGGCGGGCATGGCATGCAAAGTCACCTATAAGCGTCTTCTAACCACCTACAAAGTACAAAATTAATTTGGCTTATTTATAAAGCAGGCTTTAAAGGAGGTATTTAAGGGCTTTTGTTCCCTAAAAATCCGTGCAACCTCCACCTTTGCCGGACATCATTCCTTACTTCTCCTTGGTGGTGAGCAATAGCAACCAATTTCCGGCAGATGGTTTCCTGATGGATTTGCCTTTGCTCAAGCTCATTTCCGGGTCAAAGGGAAAGGTCCTCTCCGAAAGAGGATCATACCAGATTCCCGATAATGTTTGGCTGGGCAGCTTCTGGGAAAATGAGATATCCGGGCCAGAAAGGGAGTAGAGCAGCAGCGTGGAACGGTCAGCGTTTTCCAGGCACCAGTTCTGCGCCGGATTCTTGAGCAAGGTGTCATGGGGCTTCAGCTGCATCAACTTATCTGCCAGGTGTTCCTGCACAAAAGTAGGAAAGGTCACGCGTCCATTGCCTCTCTTCTGGGGACTTCCCATCACCACTTGCGCCCCACCAGCCATCAACGCGGGAATAGGGCTGATGTCATTGGCAATAGCGATCACGGCTTTGTTTGGGAATTTATCGGTGTATTCCCGCACCTGGCGGTACATCAGTTCCTGGGTAGTGGGCAAGGGATAGTCGCTGGCCTGCAGAAAGGCTTCGCTCACCATTTCGCGGTAAGATTGGTTCGTTCCTCCTGGTGGGGCCCACAAAGAATCACTGTTAGAGAACAACCCCTCGGGGCGGTACTGCCAGTAGCGGGTATCAATGACTTCTACCTGTTTGGCCAGGGCAGGGTCAGAGAGAATGGCATCGGTGATGTCTTTGCTCGTGGTCAGGACCACCCGCACGTTGCGGTGGTGTTGGGTTTCCCATTCAGCGATGGTTTGCAAAAAGAAGCGCTGAAACGCCAAGGGCCCGGTGAACTGAAAGCCCAGGTTGAAAATGACGTTCTCCGCCGTTCCCAGTTCGTCCAGCACCTTGAAAATATGGGTGCGGTGAAGTTCCCGCAAAGACGGATTCTCCGGGTCATAGAACTCATTGCCCAGGTGCAGCCGCGCCCAGGGCTCCACCGGAAGCGGCTCCGGCACGTTTATTTTCTGGATAGCGTTGGTCGGCCGCCAGGGGTAATCCACCCAATGGGTGACGTACTCCAGCAGGTTGTGCGTGTTATACAGGCTGTAATATAGCACCAAACCCTGCTCGTCGCAGAGCCGGGCAAACTCCTTTAGCCTAGTAAAGTACCAGGGATTGAATTTGGTAAGGTCAAACTTGCTGAGTCCGTTCCAAGCTTTGCCTTTCCCGCTGCGGGCCCAGGGCATTTCATAAAAAGGCGCCCACACGTTCCCATCCGCTCGGGGACTGACCGAGTGGTCATCGCGCCGGCGGTCATACCACAGACCCGTCATGGCCTGGTAGAACCGGTTGTCCTGGCTAACCATGTTTTGGGCCAGTTTTGGCAAAATCTCGGTTAAACCAGGGCCATCTTTGCCCGGCACGAACCGCGTTAAACTTACCCCGGAGTTCAACTCTCCGCCCGGGAATGCCTGCCCGCGCCAGAACTGATCGCCCACGGTACCGCTCCAGAGGACTTTCCTGTCCATCACGAATCGCCCGTTGATGATTTGCAGCGGGTGCGTAGTTTTTTTATCTAATGCGGACTCTGCCCCGAGGTCTTGAAGCGTGAATTCTTTTACCTGGCTTGAAAGGGCTTGTTTATTAAAGGCAGTCACAGGCTTCTTGGCAGTTCCCTGCCTGCCCAGCCGTTTTTCAACCTGTAACCCGTACAGCGAATAGCCAGCAGAAACCATCCGATTGGAATAATCCCGCGGACCTTCAGCCTCTACTTTCCTGGCTTTGGCGTTCCAGATGACCGAATTGGCAGCGGTCCAGCCTCCGGCTTGGGCGCGCTCGAAATCATGGGTCAACCGCAGGTCTGCCCCTTCAATGGAAACATTCTCGTACAGCACCCCAGAGGCCCAACTTTCAAAAGAACCGCTGGCACCTAGCGCATTGGTGGCTTTGCAGTTCAAAAAGACGTTAGGACCGGCCGCGCAGAAACCAACCGCAAAATCAATGAGCCCGGCATCTGCGGTGCAGTTTTCCACCAGCACTTGCTGGCCTTCCACTAGAAAACTCATCCGGCGGTACCCTCCGATTTCAGACACCGGTTTCTCACTTCTGCACCAGAGGATACTTACCTGCCGGGCCCTCGGTCCTACCCTGATGGCCGAACTCACGAAATGCCGCGCCGTGACCTCCCGCACCCAGACATCCTGCGCATGGTCCACCTGAATACCGATCCAGGCGTGTTCTTCATCAGAGGGATTGGTCTTGTCATAGGCACTCTCCAGGGTGAACCCTTCCAACCCCACCGAGTGCACCAGGTTTTTGGAAGTAACTTTCTGAACCGTGCCTCCACCGTAATAGGGTTCCAGCGCGGTGGTGATAGGAGCGTTCAGGGTGATTTGCTTTTTGGCCGGGTCTAGCTGGGTAATGGTTTGGTCCCAGGTAAGGTCCCTTGAACCCACGGGCCAGCGCAGGCCCCGCACGGCCACGAACATCCCCTCGGCTTTGTTCATCCCCAGGTCGGCAATCCAAGGAGCAGTGCTGGGGCGATTAACCTGCACGTGGTCTCCCACTTGCAGGTCTGCTACGTTCTCCAGGGTTAACACACGTCCTCCAGTTGGCACTTCTCCTGTTACCTTAATGGCTTTTGAAACCACTGCGACCGTGTCTTCCTGCCCGATTTTGAGCAAGGTGCGCCTTCCGTTGCCCGTAGCTATCAGTACCGTTTTGGCCGGGTTTCCCCCTCCCCTAATCACGATGCCGGCTTTGGTTATCTGCAGTTGCCCGGCCACCTGGTACCGGCCTTCCTGCAAATACAAAGCTCCCCGGAATCCATTTTCCTGCATCGGCAACTTGCCCAAATAATCAAGGGCGCCTTGCAACAGTTTGGTGTCATCGCCGCCGCTGGGCTGCACCTGAAGCACCACCGGCACTATGGGCGGTGGGGCATTACTGGCCTGGTACCCGGCAAAGGAAAAATCAATCTTAACGGCCTCAACGTCCTTTTTCTGGAGTTTCTGGGCCTCGCATTTTGGGGCTAAAAACCAGAAAACAGCCATAAAACAAACCATCCGGCAGAGGTTCCCAGTCATGTTGATGTGGTTATGGGTGATTCATTTTAAGGCTGTTTTCCAGAAAAGGAGCCAAAATCAATTTCTTAAAATTAGAATCCTTCGCTTCTATTTAGGAGTCTGTTTGATGATTCTATTGGCGAGTTCCAGGTTCTGCCTTTTGATTTCGGCCAGGACGAGCTGGGCCATTTTCCGGGCGCCGAACTCGTTGAAGTGGGTGTTGTCTTTGATGCCCTCAGGGTAGTTGGGGTGCTCGCCGGGTTCCAGTTGGTTGAACAGGTCCTTGGCGTGATCCGGGCCCATCTTCTGCACCAGCTCCAGGCTTTTACGGTCCAGGTCAATCATAGGCACCTTCAGTTCTCTGGCGATTTCCCGCACGGCTTGGGAGTATTCTACGTGGGTTTCCTGGGCTTTGCCGGAGGCATCAAATACCATTCGGGTGACGGGGGTGATGAGGACCGGAGTGGCTTTTTTAGCCCGGGTCTCCGAGATGAATTTAATCAGGTTCTTGCGGTAATCGGGCACTGGCGTGTAGCGGGCGGCGTATTGGGGTTCTTTAGCCTCGTCATTGTGCCCGAATTGCATGAACACGTAATCTCCTTCTCTGAGGCTGTCGGCGATGGGCTGCCAACGTCCTTCGGACAGGAACGTTCTGGTGCTTTTTCCGCCTTTGGCTCTGTTCTGAACCACCACCGTGGAATCAAAAAAGTAGGCGAACGGCATTCCCCAGCCTTGCACCGGGTACTTGGTTGGCTCATAGTGCTGCACCGTGGAGTCCCCGATGAGGTACACCTTGATCTTGTTTTGGGGCTTGTTTATAGAAAACGAGGCTAAAACGAGCAGGCCTATCAGCAAAGCGCCTCTGAAAACAACTTTCATCATAGGGCAGATAAATTAGGTGGGTGTCTGGGAAAGGATAAAAAAGCGACAGGCAAAGAACAGCGCGCATTTCTGCGTGCTGCCCTTTGCCTGCCGCCAGTTCTTCTAGTAGTTAGGGTTCTGCTTCAAGTTGGGGTTCGCCACGATCTGCTCTGCCGGGATGGGGTAGATTCCGCGCCAGGTAGGTGTCTGGGTGGTTTTGAAGGTCCAGGTCTCGGTGAAATAGCTCCCGAACCGGATCATGTCTCTTCTGCGGTGACCTTCCCAGATAAACTCCCGGGCTCTTTCTTCCTCGATGTTTTTCAAGGTAAGAGTAGTGAGTGGAGTGGCATTGCTTCTGGTTCTCACCTGGTTCACCAGGGTAAGGGCTTCGCCCGAGTTGCCGGTTCTGAACAGCGCCTCGGCCTTGATCAACAGGATATCGGCGTAGCGGATGAGCACCAGGTCATTATCGGCGTTGAAGCCTGACCAGGTCACGCCTTCCGGCACGTATTTCAGAACCCGGAAGCCTTCGTTGTCCTGGGCACTCACGTAATCTACCACTGGTACAAGCACCAATTGTTCTCCTTTGCTGTCCACCAGTGGCTGGCCATTGGGATACGTTTGTGGTCCCTGCTGAATCAGGCTTCTCCGTTCATCTGCTGCTTCATACCGGTCCAGGGCTTCCTGGTAGGTACTGTACCCGTTGGCCGGGGAGAACGGAAGATTGTACCGTTGTTTGTCCAGGGCAGGCTGCGCGTACAACATAAACTGGTTGGCTCCGGCGTTTCTGGTGGGGTTTACCGAAAACGAGGAGATAATCTCTGTGGAATTGACCTCGTTCGTGGCTTTGAAATTGTCCACGGTCTGTGGCTCCAGCGAGTACGCTCCTGAGTTGATCACATTGTCCGCCATGGCGAGGGCTTCGGCCCATTTCGGGGTTCCTGTGTACACCTCGGCGTTCAGGTAAAGCGTCGCCAGGGCGGCATACACGGCTTCTTTGGTGAGCCGTGGGTAATAGGCCGCCGTCACTGTATTCACAGAGGGCAGGTCATTCAAAGCTTGTAGCATTTCCTTCTCCACAAACTGGAAGACCTCGGTGCGGGTATTATTCGTGGGCAGGTTATTGGGGTCTACCCGGGCCTGGGTGAAAATGGGAACGTTGCCCCAAAAATCCATGGCGTAGAAATAACCATACGCCCGCAAGGCCCGTGCCTCGGCAATTACCCCGGGGAAATTGGCTTTGTTAGGAGAACTTTCCAGACTTTCCAGCACCGCGTTGGCTGTCCCGATTTCCTGGAAAATGAATCCCCAGGCCCGACCAGTGGTGGCATTGTCTGGCTTTACCTGGTGCAGCATGATGTCTATGTTGTTCTGGTCAAACCAGCCTCCGCTAGCCCGGCCCGGCACAATGAACTCATCGGTCCCGAATTCAGCTATCCGGAACGGGTCTCCTATGTCCACCACGTACGACAACTGCTGGTAAATACCCACTACCGAAGACAAGGCCTCTTCCTCGGTCCGGTAATACGTATCCGGCGAAAGGCGGCCGAATTGTTCTTCCTCCAGATCGGTACAGCCAGTTACTAAAATGGCAGCACTCACCAATACTTTTATTTTTGTTATGAGACGTTTCATCTTCTTAGGTTAAAAAGTAATGCAACACGATTAGAAAGAAATGCTGGCGCCCAGACTCACCGTCTTCGCCCGTGGATAGGCCAGGTAGTCAATTCCCAGCGGAGCCACACCCGTACCGGACACCTCAGCGTTCACCTCAGGATCCAGCCCCGAATAGTTGGTGATGAGCAGCAGGTTCTGACCGGTGACAAAGATTCTGGCGTTGGACAAAGGCGTATTCTTCACGTTGAAGGTGTAGCCTAAGGTGATGTTATCCAGGCGGGCGAAGGACCCGTCTTCAATCCAGCGGGAGGAATACTGTTTGGGTTGCTCTCTTCCTACTCCGTCTCCCAGTGCCACCGCTAGAATGTTTCTGCCCGGCAGATTACTTTCATAGGCCAGGTTGTTGGCTGTGAGGTTGAAGACATCGTTTCCTACCGATCCTCTAAAGTTGAAGCCCAGGCTCCAGGCTTTGTACTGGAAGGAGTTGCTGAACCCGAAGGTGAAATCTGGCTGGGCCGTCCCGATGACCTGGTTGCCCGGCTCAAACTGCTCTACCCCGTTTTCTATGCCTATGAATTTGCGGCCCCAGAACGTGCCCAGCGGCTCGCCTGGTTTGATCAACTGCGCATAAATGCCCGACAGACCGGCGCCCTGCAAGGGGGCAATCTGGATGTTGTCTCCCTTGTACAGATCGTTGGAGAGGCTCAACACCTCGCTTTTGTTCCGGCTGAAGTTCACATCGGCTTCCCAGGTGAAATCGCCTTTGTCAATGATGTTGGCCCCCAGTTCCAGCTCAAAGCCTTTGTTTTCCACGCTGCCCACATTGGCCAATTGGGTAGTCACCACAGAAGGCGACGGAACAGCGATGCGGAGCAAAAGGTCACTGGTTTTCTTGCGGTAATAATCCAGGCTACCATGGACTCTGTTTTTAAAGAAACCGAAGTCCAGGCCCACATCTACCTGGGAGGTTTGCTCCCATTTCAGGTCTGGGTTGGCGTATTGCTGCGGCAACACGATGGTGATCCGTTGACCGCCCACCAGGTACCCTCTGTTACTGGCTCCCAAAGTGGTGAGGGAATTCAGGTTCCCGATCTCCTGGTTACCGGTGACGCCGTAGCTCACCCGCACTTTCAGGTCAGACAAAGGATTCTCGGGGTAGAATTTCTCCTGCGAGATCCGCCAGGCCACGGAACCGGAAGGGAACACCCCCCATTTGTTTCCGGAGCCGAACCGGCTGGAACCATCGCGCCGGATGGTACCGGTGAGCAGGAATCTCCCGCCAAAGTCATAGTTCACCCTGCCGTACATGGAGATAAGGGTGTTGCTTTCCTGGAAGCTGCTGATGCCCCCTACCGTACTGGCAGCCTGCAAACTGTACCATTTAAAGGAATCTGACAGGAACCCCGAAGCTGTGGTGCGCCCTCCCTCGCCTAAAAAGTATTGGTAAGAATACCCCGCGATGGCATCAACCGCATGTTGGCCGAAAGACTTGTTAAACCGAAGGACTGTCTCCAGCAATTTGCTGTAATCGGCGAGTTTCTGGGTGCTGGCAAAGCCCCCGAAACCCTCGCCCAGCGGATTCGACTTCTGGATGAAAGAGTTCCGATCGATTTCCTGCCGGGTGTAGCCCAAACTCACGTTGATGCTCAGCGGATCAATGATGGTATAGGTTGTTGACAGGTTCCCCAGCAACCGTTGGGCGGTTTTTTCATCGGTCACATCAGAGGAGAAAGAAACAGGGTTCACCCGGAACGGTCCTACGTGATAGTACTCTCCGTTAGGATCATACACGGGATAAGTTGGGTTGAAGACAAAGGCTTCATAGTTCATGCTGGTACCAGCCTCGCTGCCCACGGTATTGGAAACCGGCGCTGCGTTTGATCTTGTCTGGCCATAGTTCACCACCAGGTCAAACTTCAGTTTGTCTTCCAGGGCGGCATGGTTGATGTTGATGGAACCATTGTACCGGCTCAAATCGGAGCCCAGCATGATCCCTTCCTGTTTTCCGTAACCTAAAGAAACGCGGTACATGGTATTGCTCACGCCCCCCATCAAAGAAAGACTGTGGTCCTGGTTATAGGCGGTGCGGTAAATTTCATCCTGCCAGTTAGTGTTGGCGCCTTTGTCATCCAGGGTGAGTTCCAGGTCTCTTACCACGGCTCGGTACTGGTCGGCGGTTAAAACATCCAGGGTATTGGCAACTTTGGAAACCCCGGCCAGCACGTTGTAGGTGACCTGGGCCTTGCCGGCTTTTCCTCTCTTAGTAGTGATGACAATAACTCCATTAGCGCCCCTTGACCCGTAAATGGCCGTAGCGGAGGCGTCTTTCAACACGGTGATGGACTCAATATCATTAGGGTTCAGGGTCATGAGCGGGTTGGTAGGCTCCTGGTCAAAAACGTCGGTACCGTTGCCCCTGATGTTGGCCTGGTTTACGCCGCTGGAGGTAGAGATGGGCACTCCGTCAATCACGTACAGCGGATCATTGGAACCCGTCAAAGAGGTACCTCCCCTGATGCGTACTGTGTTGGAGGCACCGGGTTTCCCGCTGTTCTGGGAGATGTTCACCCCGGCCATTTTCCCCTGGATCAGCTGTTGCGGGCTTAATTGCGGCCCCACGTTGAATTCCTCTGAGGATACAGCGCTTACTGAACCTGTCAGGTCACTTTTTTTCTGGGTACCATACCCCACCACAACCACCTCATCCAAAGACTCGGCGTCCGGGACCAGGCTTACATCAATTGTGGTCCTATTATTAACGGCAACCTCCAAGGGTTTATACCCCATAAAGGAGAACACCAATGTACCGTTTCCATCGGGTAATTCAATGGCATAGGTCCCGTCTGAGGCAGAAGGTGCGGCAGAGGTGGTGCCTTTCAGCATCACGGTGACCCCAGGCATTCCCGTTCCTTTCTCATCGGATATTTTCCCGCGAACGGTGTGCAGAAACAATTTCTTTGGGTGAGAGAACAAGCTCTTGGTCCCTTTATAGGCAATTAAGTTTCCTTTTCCAGCGGCTTCCTTGCGCAAACCTGGTATTGCTTCGCCATCCTTTGCCCAACCCTGCTGCGGCATTAAACTTATCTGGCATAGAATAAGAATCAGCCAGCGGGTTTGGCAGGTTCTTTTAAATACATGCTGTAATGAATTTTTCATAAAACTGGGTTTACATGTAATGAAGAGATGAGTGAAAGACAATCCTAAGCTTTGATGGGCATTCTCACGTACCTGCCTAAATCTCCTTAAGAGGAACATCTTGCATTAACGCCTGAACTTTTACTACAAAGCCAAGAAGGCGGCTTTTAAGCGTGGTGATCAAATTATCGACGAGAGCTATGGAAGCTATAGCGGGTTATACAAAGGTGTTTGTATCTGCGGGTACTAACTGGCGGGAAGACTCTATACTATGAGTTTGCCAGGGATTAAAGTCGATTTGATGCTTTTACTAGGATTGTCTTCGGCCAACTTCTTCTCTACCCAGTCAGGAAAGAATTAATTCCTGCGCTCAACCTGAGACATGGCGGCTAACAAACGATTGGGAACTTACCCTATTAAGGGCTTCATGTTGTACAATCGATTGCATAGATAGTGATTTAATAAAATAAACACAAGCTTTTTCTTATTTTTTAAATCATCGTTTTTAAACAAGCGTTTATTTGTCATATATTCATTACATTAGACATTATGTTTACAGAAGGAGCATTAAAATGCCCACTTAGAATAGTATTCCTTGCGCTAATCTGAAGGGCAAAATCAAAGCTATCCCTATTTTTAGTGCAAACGTTTACACATCCTGGTTTAACATAATGAAATTTATACCTCAAGACCCCTATGCTTTTTAACAAGGAAGTATTACCCTCAAGAAAGAAGCAGAAAAACCGAATAGATACGGAAGGGAAAAGAAGTTTTGAGGCTTGTTTCCAAAAAACACCACTAAAAACAGGTCTGGCACTTTTCTATTCTTTCCTTGGACTCCATTAAAAAAACACTTTTTACCAGGTTAAGATGGGCGAACACTTACCTAGCCCGTTACTAACCTTCAACCATACAAAATGAACCTGTGCATGAAAAAACATCTCTTCGGCTTCCTGCTATTTTTTACGGCAAGTTCAGCCATGGCCCAAATGACCACTGGCCTGACCAGAATACGCGACACCTCCTTCTCCAACCCGGGTGCTTACCGGCAGGCCAAGAAATACCACCCCAATGCGAATCTTAAATTGGTAGAGGTATTTAAATTGCCCACAGTGCAGGAGAAACGGGATATCAAGTATTGCCGCGTTGGGAACCGAGACCTGGCCTTAGACGCTTTTTACCCGAAGAAGAAAACCAAGGCTCCCACTCCGGCCATTCTGCTCATTCACGGAGGCGGTTGGCGCAGCGGAAACCGCGAACAGCATATTCCCCTGGCCCAACGTCTGGCCGATCTTGGTTACGCCTGTTTTACCGTGGAGTATCGCCTGTCTACCGAAGCCCTCTACCCTGCTGCGGTGCATGATCTGAAATCGGCGGTGCGCTGGGTGCGGGCCAATGCGAAGCAATTCAACCTGGACACGGCCAAAATCACAGCCCTCGGTTTTTCGGCAGGCGGACAATTGGCGGCGCTTCTGGGGGCCACCAACAAGAACCCAATCTTTGAAGGGGAAAATTGCCTTTCCAAAGTATCCAGCCAGGTGCAGGCAGTGGTAGACATTGACGGAACGCTTTCCTTTGTGCACCCCGAGTCAGGAGAGGGAAATGACGCTAAAGGCATCTCGGCGGCTACGTACTGGTTTGGGTATCCTAAAAAGGAGAAGATCGCCCTGTGGGAGGAAGCCTCGCCCTTGAACCAAGTAGGCCCTACCGCACCGCCCTTCCTGTTCATCAACAGCTCAGTAGATCGCATGCACGCCGGCCGCGACGATTTCCGGAAGATCCTGGATCAACACCAAATCTACTCAGAGGTGCATACTTTCCCTGATTCCCCGCATACCTTCCCTCTCTTTGATCCTTGGTTTGAGCCCATGGTGAAGTACATTGACACTTTCCTGAAGAAAGTTTATGCACCGAAGAAGAAGGCGTAATCAAATCTTTTGAAAGTTGAAAAGCATTTAGGGCTGTTTTACAGAAAACAGCCCCTAAATGCTTTTCTTTGGTTTTAAGGCAGCCTCACGCATTACGTCCCCCTTTGAAGGGGGTAGGGGGATGATTGCTCGTGCTGATCATGGCATTCCCAAGTTCTGCAGAGGCAATCACTTGTAGTTGCCCTTAGGTGAGGAGCGCCATTGATGTCTGCCCTATGAAGCAAGGCAACTTGGTTCTACAATCGGCCTTTGTCATCCCCCTACCCCCTTCAAAGGGGGACGGAATGCGTGTAGACCATATCAAAAAGGACCAATAGCTATTCGCTCCTGATTAAAGGAGTTAAAAGCAAAAAAACGAATCGGGGCTGTTTTCTGGAAAACAGCCCCGATTCGTTTTTTAAGACTTTAGAACAATTTACAACCGATTTTTACTTCAGTGCCTTCATCCCTTGAAACACAAGGCGGGCTACTTCTTTGGCCCCTTCGGGTTGGAAGTGGGTGTTGTCTTTCTGCCCCTCGGGGTAGTTTTTGTATTGGCCGGCAGGTAGGTTCATGAAGTAATTGGCGGTCACAAACTCCTGCCCT
Source organism: Rufibacter hautae (assembly GCF_008271695.1). Lineage (GTDB taxonomy): Bacteria > Bacteroidota > Bacteroidia > Cytophagales > Hymenobacteraceae > Nibribacter > Nibribacter hautae. The sequence continues at coordinate 1,346,073 of NZ_VKKY01000003.1, read as the reverse complement.
TTCTGGGAAAAGGAATCAATGGAAAGCTGCTGCAGGTCAATTAGAGGCACGTTCAACTCTTTGGCCACGTCTTTCACCGCCTGCGGGTACTCGCCGTGCACGTTCCCGATTCTGCCGTCTTTCCAGGGATAGTTGCGGACCACGGGCGTGAGCAGAATGGGATACGCGCCTTTCTCACGCGTCTGGTTCACGTACAGGCGCAGAAATTCCTTGTAGCCCTGGATGTTCACGTAGCGCTCGGTCTTCTCCACCGCCGCATCATTGTGGCCGAACTGGATCATGACTACATCGTTTTTCTTCAGGTCTTTGTACACGGCGGCCCAGCGGCCTTCCTCAAAAAAGGTGCGCGTGCTGCGGCCGCCCCGGGCTTTGTCCAGCAGGATGACGCTGTCTCCCTTGATGAGGTGCTTTACTTTGGCCAAACTGTCCTTCGTGAGGAACGGCTTGAACATCTGGCCCCAACCCATCACCGGGTAGCGCTTGTTCAGGTAATCTTCGCCATCGTAGTCAGAATAATCGGCCACGGTGGAATCCCCGATGAGGTACACGCGCACGATGTTCTTCTTGAAAGGGGCAAACGACATGGCCGCCACGCAGCCCACCAGGAAAAGAAAGAGGGATAATCTTCTCAGCATGTAGGTTCTATTTTTAAGCTGTTTTTGCGAAAAGGGCAGGAAAAAAGGCACGCTTGCACATGCCCTTTTCATGATGAATTACTGCATGGAAACCGCCGCTTTTCCCAGGTCTTTGCCTTTGGAGATTTGGGTGGCGGCGCTGGTGAAGTCTTTGTTGTTCAGCTTCACGTTTTTGGTCAGGGGACCCAGGACTTTCACCGCCGGTTCATTTGTCTGGTTAAAGGTAAGCCCCTGCACGTTGATGTCTTTGCTGTTGTGGATGGTCAGGGCCGGACCTTTCTCGGTGACTACTTTCACGTTCTTCAGGGCGATGCCCGTTGCATCCACTGCCGAGATTCCTCTTCGGGCTTTCAGGTAAGCGTTCTCAAGGTTCACGTTCTGCAGGTTCATTTCGGGCAGACCTTGCAAGGCCACGGCTTCATCGGCCCCCGAGACGGTGATGTTGCGCATCCAGATGTTTTTGAACGACGGCGTTTTCTCGGTTACGGGCACTGGTTTCTCTACTCGGGCCTCGGTGCCGGCTTTCTGGTCTTCTTCCAGCACCGGCGAGTTGCCGCCGTAGAAAAGGTTAAAGCTGATAGCTTGCGTAGGAATATTGATCATGTCAATGTTAGAGATCCAGATGTTCTCTACCACGCCGCCCCGGCCGCGCGTGCTCTTGAAACGCAACCCGATGTCGGTGCCCATAAAGGTACAGTTAGACACGTGCACGTTTTTCACGCCGCCAGACATCTCACTGCCCACCACAAAACCGCCGTGGCCGTGGTACACCACGTTGTTTTTCACGATCACGTTCTCAGTAGGCACGCCTCTTCTGCGGCCGTCTTCGTCTTTCCCGGATTTCACACAGATGGCATCGTCGCCTACGTCAAAGGTGTTGTTGTAGACCAGCGCGTTTTTGCAGGACTCCAGGTCCAGGCCGTCGCCGTTCTGCGAGTACCAGGGGTTGCGCACGTTCAGGTTGCGCAGGATGATGTCCTGGCACATGAGCGGATGAAGGTTCCAGGCCGGAGAGTTCTGAAAGGTAGGTCCATCCAGAAGCACGGTTTTGCAGTTCACCAGACTCAGCAACACGGGGCGCAGGTAGTCTTTCACGGCCTCAAACTCTTCCTTCGTTTTAAAGTTGGGCACGTTAAAGTTGTCTTTGGCATCGGCTTTCTTAGACTTCTCGGTGGGGTACCAGGTCTTCCCGTCATCGCTCAGCACCCCGGTTTTGGTCAAGGTTTTCCACTGCGCATCAGTCATCTTGCTTTTCTTCACCGGACGCCAGGCATCACCGTTTCCGTCAAACGTACCCTCACCGGTGATGGCCACGTTCTCCAGGTTCATGCCCGAAATAGGCGACTGGCAGCGGTACGTATCCAGCCCCTCGAAGCTGGTTTTGATCAAGGGATAGTCATTGAAATCACGGCTGAAAATGACCATGGAACCAGCCTCAGCGTGCAGATCAATATTGCTTTTCAGCACGATGGGCCCGGTGAGCCACAAACCGCGCGGAATGATCACGTGTCCGCCTCCTTTGGCCGCCACGTCATTGATGGCCTGCTCAAAGGCCTGCGTGTTTTTGGTGATGCCGTCGCCCACCGCGCCGTACTTGGTGATGGGCACGCTGTAGTTGGGGAACTTGGTTTCTTTCACTTTGGGCATGTCAAACTCAATGCCCTCGTAAATAGTAGCGGCTACGCTGGCGCTGGAGAAATTACGCCCAGTGGTGGTTTCAGCGGGGGCTGCGGGGGCACTGGCCGCCGGGGCTGAGGATTGACGTTGACAGGAGAACTGAAACGCGCTCGCCAGTCCCAAAGCCAATAAAAACCTGCTCTTTGCTACATTCTTCATGATGGTATATTTACTCTTTAACTTCTGGTGATGGCTCCGCAGAGGAGCTTCCTGTATTTTGTTTTCTGCTTGCTTTAAGGAAAACAGCCCTAAAACAAAGGCTCTCTCCTACTTGGTCACTCTGAACCAGTCGTAATCGGCGTAGCCGGAGTCGTTGGTTTTGTCCTCGCGGAGGGCGAACAGGCCCACCTTGGCGCCAATCCATTTGCCCGGAACGGCGGTGAACGGTGTGCCGACGTTTTTGAAGGTCTGGCCGTCTTCTGAGTAGCTGAACTGGCATTTGGCGCCCTTGCTCACTTGCACCCGGAACTGCACTTCGTTTCCGGTCAGTTTTCCCAGAATCTGCTCCTTTTCAGGCGTGCCTTTGTCGGCTTTGAGCGCGGTGTTGTAGGTCAGGTACATTCCGTCTTTTTTGTTCACCACCGACACGTAGCCGTAATCCATGCCCATCACCACCAGGCCGGTGCGCTCGTTCTGCAGTTTGGGATTGGGCGTGAACTTGAGTTTGGTGGTTACGGTGAAGTTCTCGGCGGGAAATTTCTGGAGCAGCAGGTTGGGCACATCCCAGAGGTTTTTGCCGCCCTCGGGCATCTGGTCGGTGAAGAGGCGCAGGTTGCCTTTGTTCGAAGCGAACGCCCAGGTGGCCTTAGGGTTGGCGTGCCACTGCCATTGCAAGCCCAGCAAGTGGCTGTCAAACTCGTCCGACTCGGCGGGCGTCACGATGGGGTAGGTTTTGCCCACGTTCGGTTTCTTGTAGGTGAGCACCGGCTGGCCTTTGCCATCGCCGTCCGGGTCCTCGCCAATCACGGGCCAATCGTTCACCCACTTCATGGGCTGCAGGTGCACCACGCGGCCGTAGGCTTCCTTGTCCTGGAAATGGAAGAACCAGTCCTCGCCGGTCTTGGTGTCTACCCAGGCGCCCTGGTGCGGACCGTTGATGGGCGTCTTGCCCTGGTCCATCACTATTTTCTCCTCGTAGGGCCCATACACGTTCTTAGACCGGAGCACCAGTTGCCAGCCTGTAGCCACGCCGCCGGCCGGCGCCATGATGTAGTAGTAGCCGTTACGCTTGTAGAACTTAGGGCCTTCAACGGTGGGATGCGCATCGTGGCCGTCGAAGACCATCACGCCCTCGTCTAGCACTTTGGTACCCTCGGGGTTCATGCGGTTCACGGTGAGCATGCTCTTTACACCGGCCCGGCTTCCTGCCCAGCCGTGCACCAGGTAGGCGTTGCCGTCCTCGTCCCACAGCGGGCAGGAATCAATCAGGCCTTTGCCTTCCATCACCAGCACGGGAGCCTCCCAGCGGCCCGCCGGGTTCTTGGTTTTCACCATGTAAATCCCGAAATCAGGATCGCCCCAGTAGATGTAGAACTCGCCTTTGTGGTGCCGGATGGACGGGGCCCACACGCCGTTGCCGTGCTGCGGCTTGGCGAAGTGCTGGTACGGCGGCAAGCGGTCGATGGCGTACCCGATAATCTGCCAGTTCACCAAGTCCTTAGAATGCAGGATCTGCAGGCCGGGGATGGAGCTGAAGCTGGACGATGTCATGTAGTAGTCATCGCCCACGCGCACCACATCGGGATCGGAGTAGTCGGCGTCCAGGACCGGGTTCTGGAAGGTGCCGTCCCCTTTGTCCGAGACCCACACCTTGGAGACATAACCAGCCGGAGCCGCCATGCTGCCACCCGAGGCGCTGGTGTTGGAAACCGATAAGGAGGTACGCGTTTTCTCGCTTTGGCAAGCGCCCAAGAGGAGAAGGAAACCAAGGGCTAAAGTTTTGTTAGGGGACATCTGCTTACGTGTTAAGTACCGAAAGGTACAGCTTGATTAATCTCTTAGAAGCGCCACCCGCTTCGTTTCTTTTTCATTTCCTACCTGTACTGAGACAAAGTACATGCCGCTGGGCAGTTTGCTTCCGCTTTGGTCGGTGCCGCTCCAGATAAGGGAGTGGGCCCCCGAACCCACCGAGGCGTTGAGCAAAGTAGCCACGGTCTCGCCAGCGGCGTTGGTCACTTTCACCAGTGCCTGACCCTTTTGCTTCGCTGTGAAAGCTACTTTGGTAGACGCAGAAAATGGATTGGGGTGCAGTTGGGTAGAACCTGTCTTTTTGCCCTCTGGGGAACTGGTCAGGTTGCCCGTAGACACCAGGCTGTTCAGGTATTCTTCCAGGTTGGTGTAGCCATCGTTGTTGCCGTCGCCGTTGCGGTCCTCGGCGTTGTTGGGGTTCAGGCCTTTCTGGATTTCCCAGGCGTTGGGCATACCGTCTTTGTCGGTGTCCTCGGGAGCGGACAGAGAGGCTAACGTGGGCCAGCCGCCTACATCGTTCTGACTGTCAATGATACCGTTGGTGCTGCCGTTGGAACCCGAGGCGGTAAAGGTTTTATTACTAACCGTATTGATGATGCGGGTATCCACGGCATCGCGTTTCAGGGAGGCACCGGCTTTGTTCATGACCAGTTCGTAGGCTTCCTCGGCGGAATGCGTGGTCACGTTGTTCTGAATAGGATGCGGAGCGCTGCGTTTCATCGCGGCTTTGTCCGCGTCTGAAATGGTGCCATAGCTGCTGTGAAATTGGTTGAACACGCCGTAGGTCCAGTTGTCATTGGTGGCGCGGGTGCTGCCCTCCACAAAATTCCCGTCAATGTAGAACTTGCCCCAGATGTCATACACCTCGGTGCCTTCGTTCTTGTTTTTATCGATGGAGAAGATGCGCTCTTTCTTGGCCGTGGCGGGCCCTGGTTTGTAGTAGTTGTTGACTACGTTTACGTTCATGGCCTCGCCGCCGTACATGCTGTTGCTGGCCCAGTTGTAGTACACGTTGTTGCGCACATCCACCAGATCCGTGAGGGCGAAAGCTTTGCCGGCTTCCTCGCCCAGCCTTGGGTTGCGGCTGTCATGGTGCGCCATGAGATTATGGTGGAAAGAGGCATTCTTGCCGCCCCAGATGCCGCCGTAGCCGTGCGCCCCTTTGGCATGCGCCGAGTTGCGGAGGCTCTCGGAAATAATGCACCACTGCAGCGTGAAATTCTCATTGGCGTAGAACGACAAGCACTCGTCGGTGGACCAACTCATGGAGCAATGGTCTACGATGATGTTTTTGTGAAAACGGCCCCCAAACGCATCGCCTTCCTGCTGTGCCTCATCGCCCATCCTGAACCGAAGGTAGCGCACGATCACGTTATCAGCGTCCACGCTCACCGGGTAGTTCTTTATGGCGATGCCGTCACCGGGCGCGGTCTGGCCGGCAATGGTGAGGTTGGGGTTCCTGATGGTGAGGTTAGAGGCCAGTGCTATGGTCCCGGACACCCGGAACACCACTGTTCTGGCACCCGAGGCGTTGATGGCGGACCTTAAACTACCCGGCCCAGAGTCATTCAGGTTGGTGACCTCCAGCACGGCTCCGCCCCTGCCGCCCGTGGCGTAGCGGCCAAACCCTTCGGCCCCGGGGAACGCCAGTTGCTGCGCCTGCAGGTGGCTTCCAAGACATCCCAACAGGGCCAATGTGAGTAGCTTCTTTACCATCGTTTTACCTCTTTCTAGGGGAAGATGTGCGTTGTCGTTCTGTAAGTTGTTTCCGAGCTGATTTCTTCAAAACAGCCCAAAAACATTGATGCAATCGTTTGCACCTAAGGGCCCTTCAAATCAACTTCCTTTTCCCAGTCTCCGCGTGCAGGTTCTTCTTCACCTATTTATTTGCGGTGATCAGTTGCCCCGGAGTCCAGTCCCCGAAGATGTTTTTCAAAGTGTATTGCTGGGCTTCCTGCTCCGTCAGTTGTTTGGACCATTTCACGCGGTCCGTCTTGGCTGCGCCCGGACCGGTGGAGTTGTACTCCGCATAAAGCACCTGTTTCTCGGCCTCTGGTTTGCTCCAGTTGTGCCAACCCTCGGGTCTGATGTGTTTTCCTAAATACGTGTTGAGGAACACCGTCTTGGCGAAAGGTCTCCAGGGGCGGCCCAGGTAGTAGGACTTCTCCGGGGCATCGCCTGTGAGGCGGCAGTTCAAAAACACGAAACCGTAAGGCGCACCTTCCAGCGTGGAAGCGGCCGTCACAAAGTTTCCGCCTTTTTTGCTGAAAATCTCGCAGTTCTCAAACACGGCCGTAGACCACCCGAAGATGAAATCCGTGGTGCCCTCAATGTAGCAGTTCTTGTAGTACTGGCGGCTTTTCTCGCCGTGCGGGTAGAGCGTGTCCTGGAAACCCAGGAAGCGGCAGTTCTGGAACATGACCTTGTCACCGTCCACGCGCACGGCCACGGCTTGCCCAACCGGACCGGAGGAGTTCTCAAAGGTGATGTTCTCAGCGGTGAAATCATCGCCGTACACAAAGAAACTGGTAGAGCCGGTAGTACCCATCTCCTCCCCGAACCGGTTCTTCTTGGCCGCGTAATCGTCAAAAGTGAGGATGGTTTTCTTCACGTCCTCGCCAATCATGCGCACCGCGGTTTTGGTGCTAGGCAAAGTCAGTTTCTCTTTGTAGGTGCCGTTCTTGATGTAAATGGTGGTGACGTTCTTGCGGAAATCAGGCACGGCGTTGATGGCTTCCTGCACCGTCTTGAAGGTACCGCTGCCGTCTTTGGCCACCACAAAATCATACTTCTGCGCCTGCGCGAACAATGCGGTGCAGCACAGGAAAACAAGCAACAGAAAAGGTTTTCTCAGGTTCATGCGAATGCTTATTTAAGGGCCGAGGCTTTGCCCATTTCTTCAAACTCCAGCGAGGCCATGATGAACGGCGACACGGCTTTGGGGTCATTGTCGCGTTTCTGCTCATTGATGTAGTACTCGTAAGTTCCGTCGCGGTACGGGGTTCCGCCCAAGCCGGCCACCGCGCACACCTCGGTGATGCTGATGGTGCCGTCGGCGTTCTTTCTGATCAGGTTCTCCAGCAGGCCGTTGTAGCCCTGGCGGGCATCTTCCATGTATTTCTGGTCAATGTAGCCCTTCTTGGTGGCCTTCACCAGAAAGTAGGTAAACATGCTCGAAACCGAGGCCTCGCGGTAGTTTCCTTCCCGGCCGCCCTGATCTACCACTTGCCACCACAGGCCGGTTTTAGGGTCCTGGTACTGGGCAATGGCCTGCGCCATCTTTTTGGTCACGCGCAACACCTCGCCGCGTTGCGGATGGTTTTGCGGCAGATAATCCAAGGCGTCCACCAAAGCCATCGACAACCAACCCATGGCGCGGCCCCACACGTTCGGTGATAATCCGGTCACCGGATTGGCCCACTTCTGCTCGCGTTTCTCGTCCCAGGCATGATAGAACAGGCCTTTCTTCTCGTCCCAGGTGTGTTTGTCAATCAGGATGATCTGCTTGGCGACATCGTCATACAAAGCGGGCTCGTTGAACTCAGAGGCGTACTGGGCCAGGAAAGGCGTAGCCATATACAGCCCATCTAGCCACATTTGATGCGGATAGATTTTCTTGTGCCAGAAACCACCTTCCGAGGTTCTGGGGTGCGTGCGCATCTGGTCGCGCAGCTCGTCAATGGCGGTTCTGTATTTCTGCTGGCCGGTTTCCTTGTACAACGCGATCAGGAACTTGCCCGGGTTCACGCGGTCAATGTTGTAATCGGTTTTCTTGTAGGTTTTGATCTGGCCATTATCGGTAATCATGGTATCAGCGAAGGCCTTGATGTAGGTCAAGTACTTCTGGTCGCCGGTGCGTTTCCAGACCCGCTCCAGCGCGCTCGCGAAAAGCCCCTGCGTGTAGTCCCACTTCGGCTCCGGCCGGAAATCGATCATCCAACCCTGTGGACTCCGTTTCATCTCAGAATCGGCCATCCAGACAGAATAGGGTTTGCCGCTGGGCGAAGCAGCCGGTGTGGCGCTGGATGAGGCCGTCTCGCCGGAGCGGCAGGCCATTGTCAAAGCGGAAATTGCAATAAGGGCGTATTGGGCAAGTTTCATTGGTAACGCTGGCTAATTCTTAAAAGAGGTGTTTTGAGGCAGATTCTAGGAAAACGAGGCGAAAGCTCATTTCGTGGGGTTCCATTTGTCGTCACCGGCTAAGACTAGTTCGGGCTTGTATTTTTTGGCTTCTTTTCTGGAAAGTTGCTTAGACCAGGCTACCCGTTTCTCAGTAGCCGCTCCCGGTCCGGTAGACTTGTACTCAGCGTACAGGGCGGTTTTCTCGGCATCGGGTTTGTTCCAGTTATGCCAGCCCTCGGGCAGGATGTGCGTTCCTAACTCGGAGTTGAGGAACACCGTCTGCGCGTACGGTCGCCACGGTCGGCCCAGGTACACTTTGGTGGCCTCTGGAGCGGCAGTCGTGATCTTGCAATTGAGGAACACAAAGCCGTACGGCTGGTTCTGCGGCGTGGAGGCGGCGGTGATGTAGGAGTTCTTTTTGCAGTGGATGGTACAGTTCTCAAAAACCGCCGTGGCCGGCCCGAAGATAAAATCGGTGGTGCCTTCAATGTAGCAGTTCACGTAGTACTGGCGGCTGTTGTCTACCCCGGCGTACAGGGTGTCCTGGTCGCCCAGGATGCGGCAGTTCCTGAACACGCAGCGGTCTGCCTCTACGTGCAGCGCTACCGCCTGCCCTACCGGACCGGCATCGTTCTGGAAAGTCAGGTTTTCGGCCTGGAATTCGTTTCCCTGCACCAAAACGGTGTACGAGGTGAACGTGTTGATCTTGCCCTTGCCGGAGTAATCGTTCCAGACAATGATGGTTTTGTCGCGGTCCTCGCCGATGAAGGAGATGCGGGTTTTCCAGGAGGAGACCACCAGTTTCTCACGGTAGGTGCCGTTTTTGATATGGATCTCGATGCGGTCGTTGGGGAACGCCGGAATAGCGTCTAGCGCACCCTGGATGGTGGTGTGATCGCCGCTGCCGTCCTGGGCCACCACGATCCGCTTTTGTTGCGCTTTCGCGGAAAACACCGCCAAAACGCACATCAGAAAAATACCGAACCACTTTTTCATAACCGTACTATTTTACGAGGCTGTTTAAGTACACTTCCAGGTTGGTGTATTGCTTGTTCAAGGTGTGCGCCACGGCATCGGCGGCGTTGTTGCTGTCCAGTTTCTGGGTGCGTTCCCAGACATCGGGCATGCCGTCCTGGTCTTTGTCCTCCGGCGCGGCGACCGATTTCAGCTGCGGGAATCCACCCACATCTTTCTGCGAGTCGATGATGCCGGTGCCTTTCTTGCCGGCTGTAGACTTACCGCTGCGCACCTCGGCCACAATGCGGGTGTCCACGGCATCGCGTTTGAAGCTAGCACCGGCTTGGGCTAGCACGGCCTCGTAAGCGGCCTGCGCCGGTTGGGTAGAAATGTTCAGCACCTGAAACGCCGAAGCTGCTTTAGTGGAATCCGGGTGGTCGCACTGCACCCCGCCGGCCCAGTTGTCTTTGGTCACTTGGGGGAAGCCCTCTACGTGGTTGCCGTTCACGTAGAACTTGCCGTACGGCTGCGAGGGGTTCACAATGCGGTTCTTCCGGGATTCCTGTGTGGCCGGTCCCGATTTAAAGTAGTTGTTCACCAGGTTGTAGCGGCCTTTCTCGCCACCGTAGATGCTGTTGAAGCCCCAGTTGTAGATCACGTTGTTGGTGAAATCCACCAGTTCCTCCGGAGAGTTAGGTGTGGAGCTGGAACCGGAGAAACGCGGGTTGCGGCTGTTGTTACTGGCAATGAGGTTGTGGTGGAACGAAGCGCCCTCGCCGCCCCAGATACCGCCATAGCCATGGTCGCCTTTCTCGTGCACCGAGTGGTTCAAAGCCTCGGCGATGATGCACCACTGCAGGGTAAAATTCTTGTTGCGGTAGAAAGACGCGCACTCATCGGTAGCCCAGCTCATGGAGCAATGGTCAATCACGATGTTGCTGTTGCCCCGGTTCGCCCCAAACGCATCGGACTGCTGGCCTTTCTCGTCCCCCATCCGGAAGCGCAGATACCGCACAATCACGTTATCAGCTTTAATGCTCACCTGGTAGTTTTTCAGGGTGATGCCCTCACCCGGTGCTGATTGCCCAGCGATGGTCAGATCCCCGTTGTTGATGTCCAGCGGGGCCTGCAATTCAATGTTGCCCGACACGGCAAAAACAATGGTACGCGGACCTTTTTTGCGGATGGCCTCGCGCAAACTGCCCGGACCATCGTCATTCAGATTGGAAACAACCAGCACCTTCCCGCCGCGTCCGCCCGTGGTAAACTTACCAAATCCTTCGGCCCCGGGGAACGCCAGTACATGAGCAGTCTCGTCATTGCTTGAACCGGAAGCGGAGTGGCTTTCTACCTTCTGCGTGGGCACCGAAGCTACCTTCTCGGCACAACCCGATAATACAACCATCTGGAACGCCAACCCCAAGCAGGTACTCGTCAATATGTTGTTTCTGTAATTCATGTGATTTCTATAACTGATCTCCTGCCCTCGTCCCCTGTCCTGCGTTTTATATTTTTTTCATTCAGAACCTTAAGCCTTGTGGTATTGGCCTTCTTTTTAAAAAAAGGACCTAAAAACGCCTTGGTTCATGTATGCTCAAGAAGCTTTGTTTCCTGAAGGATGTTCTAACCTTTTGTCATCCTGAAAGGAGAGATAGATCCTGTAGCTTAACTCGGTCTATTTAGACACTTTCACTCTCACCGGATTGGCCAGTTCCTCGGCAGTTCTGGTGATGTATTGGCGGAATTGCTCCTCGGTTTTGATGCCGTTGGGCTCTAGTTCCCAGGCCGCCAGGAAGTAGTATTGAGCCTGTCCGTTGGATGGTTTCAGCTGTACCACGTGGCTCAGGGGATCATCTGAGAAGGTGATGAAGTCCTGCGGGTTGAACAGTACCGCAATACCGATGTTGTCTGGCGGAGAGTTCAGGGTCTGCTTGCCATAAGTGTACATAAAACCGTAACGCTTGCCGGCCTCGCCTTTGTCGCTGACCAGTTTGGCCGCTTTGTCTTTGATGAGGCCGGTGGCAATGTTCTGCGGTTGCCCGCCTTCCAGCCTGATCTGGTGGTGGGTCATTCTGGTGCCGCCGTGAATGCTCAACTGCGAATGCACATTCAGTTTGTGCCCCGCCACCTGCCAGCCGTAATAGTCTGTAAGGATGGAAGAATACACCGGACCATTTTGCGGGATTTTGCTGTAGGTGCTGTCAGTTTTCTCCACGCGCACGGCTTTGCCGTTGTCATACATGGCCAGCGTTCCTACGCCCAGCGCCTTGCCCACTTTGAGCACGTCCATGCCCCAGGGTTGTTGGTTGTGGTAAGAATCGTATCCGTCCAGGCCCGCTTTCTGCAACACCATTTCCGGGGTTTGCTTCCCGAACACGTCCACGGCGTTGCGCCAGTCCAGGTAAAAGCGGTAACCCACTTTGTCCGATTCCCAGCCTGGTCCCTCGTAACGGAGGTAGTAGGAATGGTCGGTCAGTTCACTGGGTACACGCAAAGAGTCTATGTTCTGGAAATCGCCGCCAATGTATTTCCGGTTTTCCCAGCGTCCGCCTACTTTCTTGGACAATTCGGCCTGGGTACGTTTGGTATAGGTGCGTTGGTTCGTTCCCTCCGGGTTGTAACTCACCGTCAGTTTCTTGGTTTCGCCGGCTCCCATCTTGTCCAATACCAAAGCAATTCCCTTGTTATGGGCATCCTTGCCGTTGTACTGGCTGGGGATTTCGGTGGAGCCATCTGTCACTATGAACGCATTCCTGTTAAAACCCACGCCTTTTGTAGGCAGGTCCTCTTCTTTGATCACCACCAGCACACTTTCCCGCTCCCGGTTCAAAGGATTAGAAACCTGTACCGTGAACGATTGCGGGAATTCAGAAGAAGCTACTTTTTGGCTAGAGGAGCAGGCTACGTTGAAAAGGAGCGCTACACCTAAAGCTCCGTTTTTCCAGGTAAGATACTTTTTGATCATAGTTTTATGGGTAAGCAGGGGAAAAGGAGACTAAAACAGGTACTTGGCGTACCCGGCAGAATAGTGGTTGAATGCAGGGCTGTTTTGAAGGCGTTTTTATGAAAAGTGATCGGAAGGGACCAGTTACCCCAGCCCTTCCGATCACTTTCGTTTTCATCTCCAACGTGGGTCTCCGGCCGAGGCTTTGCCCGGGAAGGCGGCGTCTTTGAAATGGAAGTCCCCGTTTTTAGGATCTTGCCACAAGTTCAGCGAGGTAGCGGAGTAGGCGGTTAACCCCGGGATGGCGAAATTATTGGTAGCCGCCAAAACGTAGTCAGACGTGCTGAAACTATTTACTGCTTCCACCAGCGTGCTGGTGCTGGCCCTCACGCCCTTCACCGATTGGTTTCCGGCTTTACCGATCCCCAAGATGGTGTTTCTGATTTTGATGCCGTTGGTGACCTCGTTGGATCCGGAAGTAGAGTAATCTACCAGGTACTGGTTGATGATGGGCGACTCATTTACCGTAACATTTTCAATCAGCACCGAGGTTGAATTGTTCCTGCTAACAATGACTTTCTCGGCTTTGGAAATAGTAGAGTTGCTGATCACGATATTCTGGATCTGGCTTGTGGCCACATCAACGTTCACCACCCCAAAACTTCCGATGCTGTCTATCACACTGTTGGTGATGGTAAAGTTAGTGATGGTGGTAGGCTGGGATTGCAACCTGAGCACACTCCTGAACATACTAGCCTTTACATTGTCAAACGTCACCGAGCCAATGGTAGAGGCTTTGTTGATGTTGAAAACGTACTTGGCCGTGGCATCACTTCCGGTCAGAATCACATCTTTAAAGGTGATGTGGTCAATGTTGCTGCCGGTTGCAATATTGAAGTTGCTGGTAAAGTAGATGGATGCCCAGCCAGGCACGGTCAGGTCTGAGCCACTGGTAATGGTAACAGATTTGTCCAAAACCACTTCAGAGGCAATGGTGTACGTTACGCCACGCTTCAGGATCACGGTGCTGCCGTTAGGAATCTGGGTGAGGGTATCCTGCAATACGCTTGGTCTATCCACGAAACCTCTCAGGTCTACCAGAACTCCCGCCAAAGGCTCTTTGGTCTGGAAAGTAGTCACCCCGTAACTCTTGGTTCCGGCGAAAATCTCTGCGGTGTAGGTGGCCCCGGAGGTAAGGTTGTCCACTATGTAGAAACCGGCGGCAAGATCGGCCTGAGACAAGGCAATCTCCTGCGCCGTTCCTCCCGCTGGGGTAACCACTATTCTGGTAATCCCGGGTCTGGCGGTGAACAGCAGGCGCACGGCGCGGTCTGTAACATCAGCGGAGTTAACCGGAACATTGGTAAATGCCTGCACTCCTCTGATGGAGAATCCGTTGCTCACCAACCACTTTGACTCCGGCGTATTTTCCTGGCCGTTGGTTTTTACCCGGGCAAAGAATTTCTGCTTGGCCGGGATCTGGTCATCCGTAAGCACAATGGAGGCGGTATCTGTCACTCCGGTAAAAATAACCGGAGTCGCAAACAAGGTGTCAGCGGCTACCTCCACGGTATAGGTGACGGTACCGGTGGCGTAAAGTGCCGGTTTCCAGGAAAGCCTCACCTGGGTTTCCGCGGTAGTGGAGCCAATAACCCCAGTGGGCATAAACATGCGGGAGAGGTCGTTTTGCTCCTCCTCATCATCGGGGTTACAGGCAGACAAACCACCCACCACTAACAGGAGCATTGCAGCAAACCAGAGGGACAACGTTGATCCAAACTTTTTCATGTGTGTTTCTTTTCTTAAGTTCTGTCAAGTAAGGCTACCTCTAGTATCCGTAGTCCTGGGTGAGTCTATAGTTTTGGCTTAGCACCCCGTTATAGATAGGTAGCAGCTCAGAATGGTTCTTTTTGAATTGGCTCGCAAAGCCTCTGGTGGGACCAGTGATATGTGCTTCGGTGATTGCCGCTCCCCAACTGATTCTGGTATAACCGTCAGGCGCAGTGGTGGTAGTGGAAGGTTCGTACATCACCTTGTTCACGTTGCCGCCAAACAGATTGTAATCCAGCATTTCCTGGCGGGCGGTGGCTCTTGGTCCCAACAGCGGGGTTGGCTTGTAGAAAACATACTGGGGCACGTTGGCATAACGCCCGGTACCGGTCATCATGGCCCGTAAGTCTGCTCTTACCTCATTGATTCTGGTTTCCAGCAGATCCCAGCGGATCAGGTCATACTTACGCACGCCCTCGCCACCGAACTCCAGGTAGCGCTCCTGCACCAGGGCTTTGAAGAAATCTTCTTTGGAAGACGGCGTCTCAGGCATTCTATCCTCATAGTCATCCAAGAAAGCTCTTTTTCTTACTTCCTCCAGGGCGGCCTTCGCTTCTGGGGTAGGTCCGTTCAGTTCGTTCTCTGCCTCGGCGAACATCAACAGCACATCGGCATAGCGGATGAGCGGCCAGTTGATGCCCAGGGTCTGGTTTGTACCGGCAATGCTGGTCCAGTATTTTCTGAACTTGCCTTCTCTCATCAAGAGCGGGGTGGTCAATAACTTATTGTCGTTATTGGCTTTGGTATCTACCTGGAAGTAAGCCAAGGTCACGTCTCTTCTTGAATCCCCGATAGAGTCGAACTCATAGAAATACGTGGGTACCGCTTCAGAAAGACCATTCGCTCTACCATAGGTACTGGCCTCGGCAATTCTTGGCCCGTTTCCAAATCCCAGTTTAGTATCTGTTCTGGCATTCCCGCCGAAGGCGCCTACCTGCCACACATGCTCATAGGTGGCGTCTGTAACGCCGTTGCCGTGCAGGCTTCTGAACACGTTCTCATAGCTTGGGTTCAAGGCGTGCTGTTTGCTTTGGATCACTTCCCAAGCCTCGGTTCTGGCAATCTGATAGAAGTCTTTGTAGTTGGCACGGCGCTCTACTATACCGCTTTCTCTTCTCAAGGCGTACCCGCCACGGGCCAAGGCTATTCTGGCTCTCAGACCTTTCACCGCACCTTTGGTCACCCTGGTAGTGGGTGCGCCAGATTCTGACCTCCACGGAACCAAGTCTGCGGCCATGGCTAAATCGGCCAGCAGTTTGTCATAGATTTCATCCTGGTTGGTCTTAGGCAGGAACAGGTCCGGGGTATCTGCCGATGGCTCAAATTGGGCCGGCACATCACCCCAGTTCCTGATCAACTCGTGGTAGAACTGGGCCCTTAGAGTAAGCGCCTCTCCGTAGAACCGGCGCATGGTAGCCTGCTCAGTGGCGGTGCCGCTGGTGTACAAGGCAGAAAGCGGAATGTATTTGATACAGATGTTGGCCCGCTCAATGCCTCTGTACAATTGCAGGAATGGGTTCTCCAAGTCTGTGAAACCCGGGCTTACCCCAAAGTGGGAAATACCGCCCCGGGCAATGGGGTCATGGTCTCCGCCCATTTTAAAATCATCAGAACCATTGGGGAAAAGCGTAGAGATACGGCTTCCGTAACCGTCATCGCCGGGTAATTGGTTGTAGACACCCGTGATGGCAGATTCTGTAAAGGCCAGACTGCTGAAGATGGCATCCTGGGAAAGCGTAGACGGATTCTGAACCTCCAGGTAGTTCTCACAAGAACTTACGGTCACCAAACTGCCTATGGCAAGTGGTATGATAAAACTTTTTAGGATATTTCTTTTCATTGCTGTTCTTCTCAAAAATTAGAAAGTAACATTGATACCACCCAGAATGTATCTGCTGCGCGGATAGGCGGCGTAGTCTACGCTAGGCGTAAGAGGCGAATTTCTTCTGGTGTTGGCCTCTGGGTCATAACCGGTGTATTTGGTGAAGGTGTACAGGTTATTCACAGTGCCGTAAACCCTTAACTTGGAGATAACCCGTGTTCTTTTCAGGATGGACTCCGGAATGCTGTAGCCCAGGGTCAGGTTGCTGATTCTAAGGAACGATCCGTCTTCAATGGCGAAAGAATGTGTGAAGTAGTTGCCTAAAGATGGTCTCCAGTATTTGGCGTTGGCGTTCAAGGCTCTTAGCTTCTCAGGATCAGAAACCATCTGCCCGTTTTCGTCATATAGTTTGAACCGATCATTCATGAGGGCCAGCATGTTGTTGTCACGGGTGGTGTACTGGGTGGTGAACTCCATTTTATTCGCGTTGTATACTTTGTTGCCATAGGAAAACACCATGAAAACACTCAGGTCAAACCCTTTGTAGGAGAACTGCTGGTTGAAACCACCGGTGAATTTTGGTTGGGCATTGCCAATAACCGTCCGGTCTGCGGTGGAGATGAGGGAGCTGTTGTTATCGGTGAGGTCTTTCAGCTTCAGGTCACCGGGCTGCGGCTGTCTGTTGCCCAGCGCCACGCTGGAACTGTTGGCTACTCCTTCTTTCAGCACATAGGTCCAGGTATTGGTAGTGGCGTTGAAAGTGGCGTTAAAATCATCCACGGTATAGTAGCCGTCGGTCACATAGCCATAGAACTGCCCTACCGGCTGGCCCACTTCTACCTTGAAGTCTTCCAGGGAATTCACCCAACCCGACTGCACCAAATAAGAACTCTTCGGCTGCCCCGATGGATCCAGACCCAGACTCACAATCTTGTTCCGGTTTAAGGCAATGTTGAAATTAGAATTCCATCTGAAATCGCCTTTGTCCACCACTACGGCACCCAACTGGAGTTCAATCCCTTTGTTCTCGGTTTCGCCAATGTTCTGGAGCTGCGTTCTGTAGCCGCTGGTTTGCGGAATAGTAGCTTCTAAAAGAAGGTCTCTGGTTCTATTCTGGTAAGCGTCAATGGAACCGGTCAATCTGTTATTGAAGAAAGCGAAATCAACGCCCGCGTTTTTGGACAGGGTGGTTTCCCATACCAGGTTCGGGTTGGCCAGCGTAGGCGCTACGTAACCCGGGGTGATAGACTCCGTGAAGGCGTACCCTTCTGTAGAGCTGGCGGTGTACATTGTTCTGTATAAATCCACCCCGATGCGGTTGTTGCCCACAGAACCCACGCTAAGGCGAACTTTCAGGTCACTCAACCATCCCTCAAAAGGTGCCATGAAGGCTTCATCGGCTACGCGCCACATGATAGACGCCGAGGGGAAAGTACCGTAGCGGTTGCCATCGGCAAACAGAGAGGAACCGTCCCGTCTCAGGTTGAAGTTGGCGAAATACCTGCCTTTGTAGTTATAGCCTGCTCTTCCAAAAAAGGACAATAAACGGGTGCCAGACTCAGAGGTAGTAGGGTTGTCTTGGATGAGGCCGGCAGGAGGCGTCGCCTTCTGGATACCTGCAAACGCCTGGTCGGGCGAGATGTCAGACGGTAACCATTTGGTGCGGGTGCCTCTGCTTTTGCTATCCCACTGTACTACCTCGTGGCCTAAGAGGAAATCAAGATTGTGGTCTTCCCCTACTTTGGTTTTATAGGTTAAGGTGTTGGTATTGGTGAAGGAAAAAGCCTCACCCGCCGTCATGTCTACCACAGGTTGGTCATTGTTCTGTCTGGCCACTGCCGTAACCGGACCGCTGAAGGCATTGGTTTTTCTTTCCAGGGCGTTCACCCCTACTACTGTTCTAAAAGTCAGGTTCTTGAGGATGTCATAGCTGAAATAACCGTTCACGATGATGTCATTGCGGTAGTCACGTCTTTCCTCGCTGTTGGCCAAAAGAACCGGACTGGTCAATTGGGTGCTGCTGGCGTATTCCACGTCAAACTCATCTACCTGGCTTTCAAAACCTGGGGCGATGAACGGTCTGTAGCGCACCGCGTTTCTTAACCGGTTATTGCTCTGCGAACCCGTGCTGGACGTACCCACGCCGTCTACTCGCTGGCGGCTGTAGCGGGTGGTCAACCCTACCTTGAACCGGTCTGTCACCTTGTGGTCAAACTTGAAAGATGCCAGGGTTCTCACATAACCAGAGTTGATCATGATGCCGTTTTCGTCGGCGTGATTCAGCGTAAAGTTGAAGGAAGTCTCTTTGGATCCTCCGGTGATGCCTAACACATGCGTCTGACTGAAGGCATCTCTCCCAAACACTTTGTCCTGCCAGTCGGTGGTGGGCATTGATTTATAGATATCCAGGTCTTCCCATCTGCCATAGCGGTCCCTGAAAGAGGTGCGGCTTTCATCATTGGTGTTGCTGAACAGGTTGTAAGACTCGTACTGGTACAGGGCATAGTCATACGGGTTCATCACCTCCAGCTTGTTCACGATGCGTCTTACCCCGGCATAGCCGTTGTACGTCACCTGTGTTTTCTGCTCCCTGCCCCCTTTGGTAGTGATGATCACCACGCCATTGGCACCCCTGGCTCCATAGATAGAAGTAGAAGCCGCGTCTTTCAACACGTCTACCGACTCAATTTCCTGGGGAGAGATGATAGACAAGGCATTTTCCATCTGGATTCCGTCTACAATATAAAGCGGGGAGTTATCCTGCGTCAGGGACCCGCCTCCGCGCACCCGCACCTGGATCTCAGCGCCGGGCTGGCCTTCCGTGGAAGTCACCTGAACCCCTGCCAATCTTCCGGCCAGCGCTTCTGCCGCAGTACTCACCGGAATATCCTGGATGTCTTTCGCCGTGATGGTGGCCACTGATCCGGTCAATTCCTTTCTGGGCACCGTGCCGTACCCTACCACTACCACTTCCTCAATCGCTTTTGAATCAGAGGCCAGGGCCACGTTGATAGAGGCCCGGCCATTGATAGGCACTTCCTGGGAGAGAAACCCGATGTAGGAAAACACCAGCGTGCCGGCGCCATTGGGCACGGCAAGGGAAAACTCCCCATTCACGTCTGTCGCGTTGGCGGTGGTAGTACCCTTCAGGAGCACCGTTACCCCGGGCAGGCCTTCTTTCTTCTCATCGGTCACTTTACCAGTGATGGTAACCGTCTGAGCAAAGGCACCGGCCGCGGCCGTAAAGAAAAAAATCAGCACCAGCAGATACCGGCTCTTCTTAAGTAATGCATGTTGCATGGGAGAGAAATTTGATTTTGATAAAATGACAGAAATACGAAGCGGATGAGTTACGGACCTGAATCTGCGCAACCGATTGCATATTTAACACTATTTAAAAACAAACCCAAAAAATATTGCCTATTTTTTAACAGTTTTCTAAATACACCCACTAAAACCGCTTTTGATTAACATATTTTTATTATGTTAGCAGAAGGTTACAACGGACTGAATTCTACAGCCCGAATATTTTTCTGGCCCAACATAGCCTAACAGATTGATAAATTCGTAATTTGCGCAAACGATTACACCTAGCACCCCTACTTTATGACTGTCCACCAATCCACCCGGCACGCCATCCACCCCAATGATTTCAAGGGATA
Source organism: Rufibacter hautae (assembly GCF_008271695.1). Classification (GTDB taxonomy): domain Bacteria; phylum Bacteroidota; class Bacteroidia; order Cytophagales; family Hymenobacteraceae; genus Nibribacter; species Nibribacter hautae. Next base: position 1,326,456 of record NZ_VKKY01000003.1, on the reverse strand, counting down.
TGACACCGCCAAACTGCGTGAGCACTTCCTGATTGAGAATCTTTTCCAGGCAGATTCCATCCAACTGACTTATACCTTATATGACCGGTTGATTGTAGGCGGCGTGCACCCAGTGAGTGGCCCCGTGCGGCTGGACACCTTCCCTACCCTGCGGTCTGAGAACTTCCTGGACCGGCGCGAGATCGGGATCATCAACGTCTCTTCAGACAGCACCATCACGGTAGACGGCGAGGAGATCACCCTGAAGAACAAAGAGGCTTTATACATAGGCAAGGGCGTAAAGGAAGTCCTGTTCCACCCGGCCCCTAACGGCGCCGACACCCGCTTCTACTTCAATTCCGCGCCCGCCCACCACACCTATCCTACCAAGAAGGTGCAGTTGAGCGAGGCCGAGACCGTGGAACTGGGCTCCCTGGAGACCGCCAACGCCCGCACCATCCGGAAGGTGTTGATCAACTCCGTGGTGGAGACCTGCCAACTGCAGATGGGCATCACGGAGCTGAAAACCGGCAGCGTCTGGAACACCATGCCCGCCCACACCCATGACCGGAGAATGGAAGCCTATTTCTATTTTGAGGTACTAGAAGACCAGACCGTTTGCCACTTCCTGGGCGAGCCGCAGGAAACCCGCCATATCTGGATGCAGAACCAACAGGCGGTTCTCTCCCCACCTTGGTCCATCCACTCGGGGGCCGGAACGTCTAACTATACCTTTATTTGGGGCATGGCCGGCGAGAACCTGGATTACAACGACATGGACAAAGTAGCTACCACCGAACTAAAATAGCCGTTTATGACCCATTTATTTGATTTAACCGGCAAAGTAGCTTTGGTCACGGGTGCCACCCATGGGTTAGGAATGGCCATGGCGACGGCTTTGGGCAAAGCAGGCGCCACCCTGGTGGTGAACGGCAATACCCCGGAGAAGATGGAATGCGCCCTGGAGCAATACCGCCAACAGGGGTTGGACGTGAAAGGTTATTTATTCGATGTCACCAACGAGGAACTGGCCAAAGAGAACATCGCGCGTATTGAGCAGGAGGTTGGGCCTATTGCCATCTTGGTGAACAACGCCGGCATGATCCAGCGCACCCCTGCCCTGGAGATGGAGGTAGCCGATTTTAGGAAAGTGCTGGACGTGGACCTTACCGGCCCGTTCATCATGTCCAAAACAGTGGGCAAATACATGGTGGAGCGCCGGGCCGGCAAGATCATCAACATCTGCTCCATGATGAGCGAACTGGGCCGGGACACGGTTTCTGCCTACGCGGCAGCCAAAGGCGGCCTGAAGATGCTCACCAAGAACCTGGCCACCGAGTGGGCCCGGTACAACGTGCAGGTGAACGGCATCGGGCCGGGGTATTTTGCCACCGACCAAACCGCTCCCATCAGGGTAGACGGGCATCCGTTCAATGAGTTCATCATCCACCGTACTCCGGCCGGGCGCTGGGGTGACCCTGAGGATTTAGCGGGGGCCACTATTTTCCTGGCCAGCAAAGCCAGCGATTTTGTGAGCGGGCAGATTGTATATGTAGACGGCGGCATTCTGGCCACCATCGGAAAACCCAGCAACGAGCGGTAACGCTTAGCGAAAGAAGGAAAAGTGTTGTAGATTTTGACCTACCTACATGGCAACGAATAAAATGGCCAATAAACCAAAGGTGACCATTCACCACATTGCGGAGAAACTCAATATCACGGCCTCTACCGTGTCGCGGGCGTTGAACGACAACCCCCGCATCAGCGAGGTGACCAAAAAAGCGGTATTGAAGGCTGCCAAACAGCTGAACTATCAGCCCAACAACATTGCGGCGGCCCTTAGGAATGGGAAAAGCTACATCATCGGTATCATCGTGCCCACCGCCGACCGGGCGTTCTTCGCCTCGGTGGTGCGCGGCATTGAGGAGATCGCGAACAAACTGAACTACAAAGTGATCATCTCGCAGTCCTATGACAACTACGAGAAAGAAGTGCAGACCATTGACGCCCTGTTGAGCGCCCGCGTGGATGGCATCATTGCCTCTATTGGCAAGAACACCGAGAACTTTGACCATTTCAAGCGCACCCAGGAGAAAGGCATTCCGCTGGTACTGTTTGACCGCACCACCGATGCCCTGGAGGTAAGCCAGGTTATGATTGACGATTACCTGGGCGCCTACAAAGTAGTGGAGCACCTCATCCAGCAGGGTTGCCGCCGCATTGCGCATTTCACCAGCCCCAAGAAAGTGAGCATTTTCAAGGAGCGTCTGCGCGGCTACATGGATGCCCTCCGGGACTATGACGTGCCTTTCTATGAGGAACTGGTGATCAAGAGCAACCTGCAACTGGAAGACGGCCGCTCCGGCATGGAGGAACTGCTCCAGCTGAAGGAAATGCCCGACGCGGTTTTCTCGGCCTCAGACTACGGCGCCATGGGTGCCCTGCAGGTGCTCAAAGAAAGGAAGATCAAAGTACCGCAGCAAGTCGCCATCGCGGGGTTCGGGAATGAGCCGTTCACCTCTTTCTCAGACCCGGCGCTTACCACCGTGGACCAGTTCAGCTTGACCATGGGCCGCATCACCGCCGAGCTCTTCTTTGAACATTTCAAAACCGCACCAGACGAGAAGTTGGTCCCTCAGAAAACCGTTCTTAAACCAGAACTGATCATCCGGGGATCTTCCCTGAAAGCAGATTCTCTAAACGAAAAAGCTTCCGATTAGCTAGAGGCCACGGAAGTAGCGTTTTGGCCCTGTTTTCAAGAAAACAGGACCAAAACACCAAAGTCTATTGCTTGAGCGCAGAGGCTTAAGTTTAAAATACCATATAAAGGAAGATCCTTTCCCTTCCTGACGCACAAAGCAAAAGCGGAGAGGAATTAGTGTTTCCTCTCCTTAAATCCAAAAGCGCATGCAGCAACTCAACAGAACCACCGCCCAGATCACCCAAACAAGACCCACCAAAGTAATCCAGTTTGGCGAGGGAAACTTTCTGCGCGGTTTCGTGGATTGGATCATTGATATCCTGAACGAGAAAACAGATTTCAACGGGTCCGTAGAGATCATTCAGCCGCTGGACAAAGGCATTTACCAGTTACTCAACGGGCAGGATGGCTTGTACCATGTGGTGCTGGAGGGAATCCAGGAGGGCCAGACCGTGCAGGAAAACCGGCTGATCACCTGCGTGAGCAATGCGCTTAGCCCCTATGATACCTACGAGCAGTACCTGCAGCTGGGCGAGAACCCAGACCTGGAGTTCGTGATCTCCAACACTACTGAGGCCGGCATTTCCTTTGACCCCGCCGATGTCGGGTTTGACACGACGCCCAACTCCTTCCCGGGCAAACTCACCGCACTGCTGTACCGCCGCTTCACCCATTTTGCCGGCGCCAAAGACAAAGCCCTCACCATCATCCCCTGCGAACTGATTGAGAAAAATGGCGAGAACCTGCGCGAAACGGTGCTCCAGTTTGCCAAGCACTGGAATTTACCCACTGACTTCGCCGACTGGATTCAGAACAATACTATTTTCTGCAACACGCTGGTAGACCGCATTGTGCCGGGCTTCCCCAAAGACACCATCCAGGAAATCCAGCAGGAATTGGGCTTCGCCGATAACCTGGTGGTGAAAGCCGAGCCTTTCCACCTGTGGGTGATTGAAGCCCCGGAATCAGTGGCCAAGGCTTTCCCCACGGAGAGAGCCGGGCTGCAGGTGAAGTTTGTAGACGATCTCACGCCGTACAGAACCCGCAAAGTGCGCATCCTCAACGGCGCCCACACTGCCCTTGTTCCGGTGGCTTACCTGCAAGGTTTGCGCACCGTGCGCGAAGCCGTGGAAGACGAAAAAGCCGGTACGTTCATCAAAGAGGCCATTTTTGAGGAGATCATCCCCACGCTGGACCTTTCCGCTGAGGAGCTGAACCAGTTCGCCAATGACGTGATAGAGCGCTTCCAGAACCCGTTCATCCGCCATGAGCTGCAATCCATCGCCCTTAACTCCGTGTCTAAATACAAGGTGCGCGTACTGCCGTCGGTGCTGGAATACCACAAACGCAAAGGCCAGTTGCCGCAGCGTCTGCTGCACTCGCTGGCGGCCTTGATCCTGTTCTACAAAGGCGAGTACAACGGCGAACAGACCCCGGTGAACGATACGCCAGAGGTGCTGGAGTTTTTCCAGGAAGCCTGGCAGAAAGACACCGTGGAGGAAACAGTACAGGCTGTATTAGCCAACCACGACTTCTGGGGCACTGACTTAACCCAGGTAGCCGGACTGGAAGCCACCGTAGTTAAAGAATTGGCCTTTCTGCAAGAGCAGGAACCCGTGAAGGCGGTTTAAAGGCATGTTCTTGCCTTAGCTAAACTGCCGCCCCGAAACAGAGTGGCTGTTTTAAGCCTGTTTTCACTAAATTACCAGGAAAACGAATCGGCATTGCGCCCGGTTTGTCTTTAAATTGATTCAAAACACCTCAGTACATGTCCTTTTTAGACGATAACTTTCTCCTCCAGACCAAGACGGCCCAGACGTTGTACCATGAGCATGCCAAGAACATGCCCATCATTGACTACCATTGCCACCTGAATCCGGAGGACATTGCCAACGATAGATCCTTCCAGAACCTGACCCAGATCTGGCTGGAGGGCGACCACTACAAGTGGCGCGCCATGCGGACGAACGGCATACCCGAGCGTTTCTGCACCGGCAACGCAGATGATTACGAGAAGTTTGAGAAATGGGCCCAGACCGTGCCGTACACCATGCGGAATCCCTTGTACCACTGGACGCACATGGAGCTGAAGCGCCCCTTCGGGATTGAGAAGGTCCTGAACCCAGATTCAGCGAGGGAGATTTACAACGCGGCTACTGGCATGCTGCAAACCCCGGAGTTCAGCGTGCGCGGCATCCTGAAGAAGATGAACCTGGTCACCATCTGCACCACCGATGACCCTATTGACTCCCTGGAGCACCACCAGAAGATCGCTGCCGATGATTTCGGGATCAAGGTGTTGCCTACCTTCCGTCCGGACAAGGCCATGGCGATTGAGGACGCCGGCTACCTGACCTATCTGGGAAAACTGGAGGCCGCTTCCGGGGTTTCCATCACCAATTATCAGAGCCTGTTGGATGCCCTGCAACAGCGCCACGATTTCTTCCACGCGCAAGGCGGACGCTTGTCTGACCACGGCCTGGAAACCATCTACACCGAGGAATACACCGACCAGGAGATTGCCTCCATTTTTGAAAAAGCGCTTCAGAAACAGCAACTCACACAAGACGAGGTACTCAAATTCAAGTCTGCTATGCTGGTGGAACTGGCGTTGATGGACCACGCCAAAGGCTGGACGCAGCAGTTCCATCTGGGTGCGCTTCGCAACAACAACACCCGCATGATGCGCGAACTAGGCGCCGATACCGGGTTTGACTCCATCGGGGATTTTGACGTGGCCCGTCCGCTCTCACGCTTCATGGACAAACTGGATAACTCCAACCAACTGGCCAAAACCATCCTCTACAACCTGAACCCGAGCCAGAACGAGCTGTACGCCACCATGATAGGCAACTTCAATGACGGCAGCACGCCCGGCAAAATCCAGTACGGATCTGCCTGGTGGTTCCTGGATCAGAAACAAGGCATGGAGGCGCAGATGAACGCTTTGTCCAACATGGGCCTGTTGAGCCGTTTTGTGGGGATGTTGACTGATTCGCGCAGCTTCCTCTCCTACCCGCGCCACGAGTACTTCAGGAGAATCCTCTGCAACATGCTGGGCAACGACGTGGAGAACGGCGAACTGCCGGCCTCTGAGATGAAATGGTTGGGCCAGATGGTGGAGAACATTTGCTACAACAACGCCAAGAACTTTTTTAACTTCTAAAGTATGGGCACCGGAAAAGTCTTATCGTTTGGAGAACTGCTGCTGAGAATCTGCCCCGATGGCGATGGTCAGTGGCTACAGGAAAACAAGCTGCCGTTCTACGTGGGGGGCGCCGAGCTGAACGTAGCCACGGCGCTGGCTTTGTGGGGCGTCCCTTCGGCGTATCTTACGGCTTTGCCGGAGAACTTCGTGTCTGAACAGTTGCTGGGGTATTTGAAAAATCACCTGATAGACACAGATGCCATTGTCCTACAGGGCGACCGCATCGGGTTGTATTACCTGCCCAAAGGTACAGACCTCAAGAACGCCGGTGTCATCTATGACCGCGCAGGCTCGGCGTACGCCGATCTTACCCCCGGTACCATTGACTGGGACAAAGTTTTTGAGGGCGTAAGCTGGTTCCATTTCAGTGCCATCTGTCCGGCCATCAACCAGAACGTAGCCGATGTCTGCGCCGAGGCGCTGCAAGTCGCCCAGGAACGCAACATCTTCGTCTCGCTGGACCTGAACTACCGCGCCAAGCTCTGGAAATACGGCAAGGACCCTATAGAGGCCATGCCAACGTTGGCCAAAGCCTGTGACCTGATAATGGGCAACGTGTGGGCCGCCAATAAAATGCTGGGCATGCCGCTGCAGGAAGAACTGGTAGCCGAGGTAGAAAAGGAGAAACTGCTGCAACACGCCACGCTTACCTCTGAGGCCATTTTACAGGAATTCCCCAAGTGCAAGATCGTGGCCAATACCTTTAGGTTCGACCACGGGGCGCAGGGCATCCGCTATTTCACCACGCTGTACACCCAGGGCGAGCTGCACGTTTCGCAGGAGTATGTGGTAGACCAGATCCTGGACAAAGTGGGCAGCGGCGACTGTTTTATGGCCGGCTTGATTTACGGCTTCTTTCACCAAAACGACCCTAAAACGACTCTGGAATTCGCCACCGCGGCGGCCTTTAAGAAATTATTCATTCAAAGCGACGCTACCACCACCACGGTAGCCGAGATTGAGGAAACCATACAAGCGTATGCCAACTAAAGAAACCGCCCTCAAGGCCATTGTAGACCAAGGCCTGCTGCCCCTGTTCTTCTACGAGAGCCCCGAAATAAGCCTGGAGATCATCAGAACCCTGTACAAGGCCGGCGTCCGGACGCTGGAGTACACCAACCGAGGCCCCGCCGCCCTGGAAAACTTCACGTTTCTGAAAAACGAGCTGAAATCGTACGAAGACCTCCATTTGGGCATTGGCACCATCAAAACCGTGCAACAGGCCAATGATTTTCTGAAAGCCGGCGCCGATTACGTGGTAGCTCCTATTGTGGACCCGCAGGTAGGTAACCTGGTGCACGAGGCCGGTCTGCTCTGGATTCCGGGGTGCTTCACGCCCACGGAGATCCATGTGGCGCAGCAGGCGCAGGCGGCTTTGATCAAGATCTTCCCGGCCAACATTGTGGGTCCGGCGTTTGTGTCTTCTATTAAAGAACTGTTTCCGGGGCAGTTGTTCATCCCCACCGGGGGCGTGAACCTGGAGGAGGCAAGCTTCCGCACCTGGTTCAAGGCCGGGGTCTGTGCCGTGGGCATGGGCAGCAAACTCATCAGCAAAGACATTCTGGCCAACCGCCAGTTTGACCAATTACATGACCTCACGACACAAGCGTTGGAATTAGCACAGACATGTAGAAAATAGTTAAAGCGCCCTTATGACCCAGACTAAACAAACAAATGCCAGCCCTATCACCCTCCAAGAGAAAATAGGCAAATACCGGTGGACCATCTGCGGCCTGCTTTTCTTCGCCACCACGGTCAATTACCTTGACCGCCAGGTACTCAGTCTGCTGCAGCCTCTTTTGGCGGAGAAGTACGGCTGGTCTAACACCGATTACGCCAACATTGCGGCCGTTTTCCAGTTCACCTACGCCATTTCCATGCTCTTCGCCGGCCGCATCATTGACCGTTTGGGCACCAAGTGGGGGTACGCCTGGGCTTTGATCATCTGGTCGCTGGCCGCTATTCTGCACGCCTACGCTGAGCCGCTGGGCCGGTCGGTGAGTCCTTTGTTCACTACCCTGGGGTTCGGGGCCTTGCCGGTCTCGGTCATTGGGTTCATGGTGGCTCGCGCTTTCCTGGGTTTCGGGGAGTCTGGTAACTTTCCGGCGGCCATCAAAGCCACCGCCGAGTACTTCCCCAAAAAGGAGCGCTCGCTGGCCACGGGTATCTTCAACTCCGGCTCCAACGTGGGGGCCATCCTGGCGCCTATCACCGTACCCTGGATTGCCTCTCACCTGGGTTGGGAATACACCTTCTTCATCATCGGGGCCATTGGGTTCCTCTGGCTGTTTTTCTGGTTCGCTTTCTACGAAACCCCCGACAAGCAAAAAAGACTCTCGGCCGCCGAGCGCGACTACATCAGCAGCGACAGCGAGCCCGTTTTGGAACCGGATTCCCCGGCTTCGGCCGAGAAAGTATCGTGGTTTAAACTGCTGAGTTTCCGTCAGACCTGGGCCTTCGCCTTCGGCAAGTTCCTCACCGATGGCGTTTGGTGGTTCTTCCTTTTCTGGCTGCCGGCTTACCTCAAAGCACAGTATGGCCTGACGGGTACCCAAGTGATGCTCCCGCTATCCGTGCTGTACAGCATGACCATGGTGGGCAGTATTGGGGGCGGCTGGTTCCCCGTGTACTTCATCAACAAAGGCTATAACCCCTACGAGGGCCGCATGCGGGCCATGTTTGTCATCGCGCTTTTCCCCTTGGTCGTACTGGCAGCACAACCGCTGGGCGGTATCAGCTACTGGTTCCCGGTGCTGCTCATCGGGATCGGGGCCTCGGCGCACCAGGCCTGGTCAGCGAACATCTTCACCACCGTTTCTGATATGTTCCCTAAGAAATCCGTAGCCTCGGTGACCGGTATCGGCGGCATGGCCGGCGGGATTGGCGGGGTGGTCGTGACCAAAGTAGGCGGTTACCTTTTTGACCACTATGAAGCCCTGGGCCGCGTGGAAACCGGTTACACCATCATGTTCGCCTTCTGCGCCATGGCGTACCTCATTGCCTGGAGCGTGATGAAGTCGCTGGTGCCTAAAATGAAGCCGGTGGCCATCTAGGCAAACCTTACGCATACCAAAAGCAGGGCCATCCGGTCCTGCTTTTTTTCATATTGGGCATGCCATGTGAGTTGAACCTCTTCCAGTTTTTACGTCCTTTTCCAGAAAACACCCCCAAAACGTATTCCTATGCTGAAGCTTCCTTTCCTTGGGTTTACCCTCCTCCTGGCGTTGACCATCAGCGTCTGTTCGGCGCAGCAAAACGCCTCTTTGCGGCTTTGGTACGATAAACCGGCCGCCAACTGGAACGAGGCCTTGCCCCTGGGGAACGGGCGCCTGGGGGCCATGGTGTTCGGTAATCCGGCCCGGGAGCAACTGCAGCTGAACGAGGAAACCGTTTGGGCCGGCGAACCTGGAAACAACGTCAAAAACGATCTCTTCCCTGCCCTACCTGATATCCGGAAGCTGATCTTTGCCGGGCAACACCAGCAAGCCCAGACGCTGGCCCTACAGAAACTACCCAGGAACGCGCCTCCCGACAACAACTACGGCATGCCTTACCAACCCGTGGGCAACTTGTTCCTGCAGTTCCCCGGCCACGAGGCGGCCACCCACTACACCCGTGATCTGGATATCAGTCAGGCGGTGGCCACGGTGTCTTACAAGGTAGGCGACGTGACCTACAAGCGAGAGATGTTCACCTCTTTTCCAGACGACGTCATCCTTATTCGGCTCACCGCCAACAAGCCCCGCAGCCTCACCTTCACCGTATCCGCCGACAGCCCGCATAAAAGTTACGCCGTGCGCACCCAGGGCGACCAACTGCTGCTGAGCGGAGTATCCGGGGACAAGGACAACAAGAAAGGCAAAGTGCGGTTCCAGGCCCGGGTGCAGCCCAGGGTGACAGGCGGCAAGCTTTCGGCTACGGCCAACGTGCTCCAGATCGCCGGCGCCGATGAAGTGGTCCTTTATGTTTCCATGGGCACCAACTTCAAGAACTACCAGGACATCTCCGGTGACGAGTCGGCGAAAACAGCCGGTTTTTTGGAAAAGGCTCTCAAAAAGGATTACGGCAAGGCCCGCGAGGCGCACGTCCGCTTCTATCAGCAGTACTTTAACCGCGTTTCTCTGGACCTAGGCACCTCCGAGGCGATGCGCAAACCCACCAATGTGCGCTTGGCCGAGTTCGCCAAAGGCAACGATCCGCAGCTGGTGAGTTTGTATTTCCAGTTTGGGCGGTATTTGCTTATCTCCAGCTCGCAGCCGGGCACCCAGCCGGCCAACCTGCAGGGCATCTGGAACGACAAGGTTTCCCCACCCTGGGACAGCAAGTACACCGTGAACATCAACACCGAGATGAACTACTGGCCCGCCGAGGTCACCCAATTGCCGGAGATGCACGAGCCGCTGTTCACCATGCTCAAAGACCTGAGCCAAACCGGCAGGGAAAGTGCGGCCAAGATGTACGGAGCCCGCGGCTGGACCCTGCACCACAACACCGATCTCTGGCGCATTACCGGTCCGGTTGACGGAGCGTTCTATGGTCTGTGGCCCATGGGCGGCGCCTGGCTCACCCAACACCTGTGGCAGCATTACCTCTATACCGGGGACCGGAAGTTCCTGCAAGAATATTACCCTGTTTTGAAAGGAGCGGCCCAATTCTTTGTGGATGTGCTGCAGGAAGAACCCACCCACCAATGGCTGGTGGTGGCCCCGTCCATGTCGCCGGAGAATTCCCACCAGAGCGGGGTTTCCATTGCCGCCGGCACCACCATGGACAACCAATTGGTGTTTGATGTGTTCTCCAACATGATCCACGCCGCGACCGCCCTGAAAACCGACCAGGTCTTCGCTGATTCTTTGCGCACGCTGCGGGACCGGCTGGCGCCTATGCAGGTGGGGCAGCACGGCCAGTTGCAGGAATGGCTCCAGGACTGGGACAAACCCACCGACCAACACCGCCATGTGTCGCACCTGTACGGCCTGTTTCCCAGCAACCAGGTTTCCCCGTTCACCCACCCGGAGTTGTTCCAGGCGGCCCGCACTTCGTTGGTGTACCGCGGCGACAAATCCACGGGTTGGTCTATGGGCTGGAAAGTGAACCTGTGGGCCCGCCTGCTGGACGGAAACCGCGCCTACAAACTCATTGAAGACCAACTGACGCCCGCCGGCCAAGAGGAATCGGGCCAAAGCGGTGGCACCTACCCGAACCTGTTTGACGCCCACCCTCCTTTCCAGATAGACGGCAATTTTGGTTGTACCTCCGGCATCGCCGAGATGCTGCTGCAGAGCCATGACGGAGCCTTGCACCTGCTGCCGGCCCTCCCAGACAAATGGCAGATCGGCCAGGTGAAGGGATTGGTGGCCCGCGGTGGTTTTGTGGTAGACATGCGCTGGGAGAACGGCAAGGTAAAGGCGCTCACCATTCACTCCAAACTGGGCGGTAACTGCCGTATAAGGGTAGCCAATGGGCTAAGCCTGAAAGGCCAAGGCGGCCTGAAGAAAGCAAAAGGAGTAAACCCGAATGCTTTTTACGAGACAGCCGCAATCAAAAACCCATTAGTCTCACCTAAGGCAAATCTCAAGGAAGTAGAACTGCCCACCACTTTACTCTTTGACCTGAATACCGGCAAAGGGAAAACCTATGAGCTCATCGGGTTGTAGAAGGAACCAGTCGGAAGTAGCTGAATTTGCAGAAAGCCACTGCTTTGTTTTGGGGCTTATTTCAGAAAATCAGGCTTAGAACGGCTTCACCCTGATTGAGCAGAAATCAGCAATTCAGAAAATTATTTGATAAATAATCATCGATTCAACTTAAAAACTATACACGCTTTAACAAAATAGCCATTATCTTCTATATTTGTTAAAGACCACCTACGTCTGTTGGTGGAGTGATTTGAAATGAGCAATGGGGCAAGCCTTTTCGGTACCTCAACAACAACCCAATTATGGACGGTTCTTCTAACAGTGCCCTGCAGACCTATGACAAACACGTAGGACTCAAATTCCAGTTATACAACAGTTTGTTCACGGCACTTCCGTTTCACCGGGTAGAGAAAACGGGCGTGCTGCTTTCCATTTTCCTCTTGCACTGCGAGGAAGGCTTTGAGAAAGTGCTGAGCCCCGCCGAGATCATCGGGACGTTCTTCAGCCAGTACACGCCTTACCGCACTGAGCAGGAGCAGATGGATCTGTTGTTCCGGTTTGTGCAGTACGCTGAGCGCCAGGTGGTGCTGTTTGATGCCCTGGAAGATGCTTCTTTCCGGGAGACGCATGACATGACCGGCGCCGGTACCCTGAAACACCTGCAAGCCGAGGTGGAGCAGACCCAGGTGCACCAGCAACTGAAAGAAAAACTGCAGGATTTCTCGGTACGACTGGTGCTCACGGCCCACCCTACCCAGTTCTACCCCAGCGAGGTGTTGGGCATCATCAACGACCTGTCCAAAGCCCTGGATAGCGACAACACCGCCCAGGTGAACAGCTATCTCCGGCAGTTGGGGAAAACCCCGTTTTTCAAGAACGAGAAGCCATCGCCCTATGACGAGGCCGTCAGCCTGATCTGGTACCTGGAGAACGTCTTTTACCAATCGGCGGGGCAGATCATGACCTACCTGAAAAGCCAGTTCCCTGAGGCGGTTTCGGCCACCAATCCCTTGATCCGGCTGGGCTTCTGGCCGGGCGGCGACCGCGACGGCAACCCGTTTGTGACCGCCCAGATCACGCTCAAAGTAGCCGAGGCGCTGCGCGGGGCCATCATCAAATCCTACTACCGGGATGTGCGCAAACTAAAGCGCCGCCTCACCTTCAAGGGCGTGCTGAATGAGCTGATCGCGCTGGAAGAAAAGCTCTACAACAACCTGTTCCTGCCCGGCTACAAAGCCGATATCACCAAAGAGGACATCTTGGCGCCGCTGCAGAAAATCACCGATATCCTGATAAAAGACCACAACGGCCTGTTCCTGAACCTGGCCGAGAACCTGGTCCGGAAGGTGGAGCTATTTGGTCTGTACTTCGCTTCTTTGGATGTGCGGCAAGACAGCTCGGCGCACACCGAGGCCTTGGAAGCCATCGCTGCCCAGACAGAGGCGCTCCCTGATAATTATACCCAGCTTTCGGCGGAGGAAAAGATAAGCGCGCTACTCCATTCCGGTATTACGGTGGATTCTTCAATGCTGGAGAATGAGCTGCACCGCGATACCGTGGAATCTATGCAGGCCATCAAGGCCATCCAGCAGATCAACGGCGAGCAGGGCTGCCACCGTTACATCATCAGCCACAGCACCAGCGCCCTGGACATTATGGAAGTGTACGGCCTGTTTCTGCTGAGCGGCTGGAAACCCGAGGAACTGACCGTGGACATTGTGCCGCTGTTTGAGACCATTGATGACCTGAGAAACGCCCGCGAGGTTATGCAGGCCTTGTACACGTCTGCCGTGTACCGGCAGCACCTGCAGCGGCGCGGCAACATCCAGACCATCATGCTGGGCTTCTCAGACGGCACCAAAGACGGCGGCTACCTTATGGCCAACTGGAGCATTTACAAAGCCAAGGAAGAACTGAGTATGCTGGCCAAACAGTACGACCTGCAAGTGGTGTTCTTTGACGGCCGCGGCGGACCTCCGGCGCGGGGCGGTGGTAGAACCCACCAGTTCTACGCGTCCATGGGCTCCAACATCGCGAGCAAGGAAATCCAGTTGACCATCCAGGGGCAGACCATCAGCTCCAACTTCGGGACGATTGATGCGGCGCAGTACAACATGGAACAGCTCATGCACGCCGGCATCCGGAACACCTTGTTCACCGCCCGGGAAACTACCCTCACGGAGGAAGAGGAGCAGCTCTTGCAACAGATGGCCGACGAGAGTTACGAGGCCTACAACACGCTCAAGAACCTACCAAACTTCCTGGAGTACCTCAACTACGCCAGTCCGCTCCGGTATTACGCCGAGGCGAACATCGGGAGCCGTCCGGCCAAACGCAAACCGGGCAAACTGAACCTGAATGACCTGCGGGCCGTGCCGTACGTGGGTTCCTGGAGCCAACTGAAACAGAACCTACCCGGCTACTATGGCGTGGGAGCCGCCATGGAAAAACTGGAAAACGATGGAAAATGGGCAGACATTGAGCAACTGTATGCCCGCTCGCTGTTCTTCCGGACCTTGGTGGGCAACTGCGAGATGGCCATGACCAAATGCTTTTTCCCGCTCACCGCTTTCCTGGCCGGGCACCCGCAGTACGGCGAGCTCTGGAAGATGATCCATGAGGAATTTGAGCGCACCAAACAGTACGTTTTGCGCCTCACCAACAACACCCAGCTCATGGAAGACAAACCCGTGAACAGACTTTCCATCCAGATGCGCCAGCGCATTGAGTTGCCCCTGCTCACCATTCAGCAGTTTGCCCTCACCAAGATCAGGGAAATGGAGGAGCAGGAAACCGAGGCTCTGAACAAAAGCAAGTTTGAGAAATTGGTCATGCGCTGCTCTTTCGGGATTATCAACGCCGAACGAAACTCCGCGTAAACTTCGCTAAGCTTATCAAAAGAGAACCCCGGCTATACCTTGTGTAGCCGGGGTTCTCTTTTCTGTTTTAGACCTGTTTTCTGGAAAATGCCTTTGAAACATGGATCTGCCTTGACTTCCGTAATCTTTCAACAATTTACCATTCTTGTTTATAGTTCTATTTTCTAAAAACAAGCCTTAAACGGGTTCTAGCGCCACTTTTGCACCAAGTGGTAGATGAGGCCAGCTGCCAGCTTGGCGGTACGGTTGTCAATGTCAAGCTTAGGATTCAACTCCACCACATCCACGGTGAGCAATTTGCCGCTGCCAGCAATTTCCTGCAGAAGGGGCAAAATGGCCTGGGGCGGTAAACCCAAGGCTGTGGGGGCACTCACGCCGGGCGCGTAGGCAGCCGCAAACACATCCAGGTCAATGCTGAGGTACACTTTGTCCACCCCAGAGAGAAACTGCTGGACTTTCTGTTTCACCATGTCGGTTAACCCAAACTGCAGGTCCTGGGCTTCCACAAACTGAACCCCCAGTTCAGCGGCGGTCTGGAAGAGTTTGCGGGTGTTCCCATACTCCTGAATACCCAGGCAGAGGTAATGGAATTCTTGCTTAGCCGCTTCCAGCGCGCGGGCGATCTGGAGAAACGGACTGCCGGAACTGGGCTGCGGGCTGTAGCTGCGAAGATCGAAATGGGCGTCCAGGTTGATAATGCCTAGCCGTTCCTGCGGCAGCAGGGATTGCTGGATTCCTTGGAAATGCCCAAAGGCCGTTTCATGTCCGCCCCCCAGGACAATGGTTCGGTAGCCCTGCTTTAGTAACATCGCCACTTTCCTGCCTAGTTGGGCCTGGGCTTCTTCCAGATGGGTTTCGGTGCAAATGACCTCGCCGGCTTCAAACAAGCGCAGGGTTTCAGGCAGATGATCGGCCATAGGAGACAGGGCCTGCCGGATGGCCGCGGGACCATCGGCGGCCCCTACCCTGCCTTGGTTTCGGCGCACGCCCTCCTCACAACTGAACCCCAGGAAAGCAACCTGGCCTTCGCCTTTCGGCACTTCGCCTGAAAGATCCAGCCATTGCATTACCTGGTGCCACCTGAGGCCAAGAGCACCGTCTTGCGGGTCTATTCTTCCCTTCCAGGCCGTTTTGTCTGATGGTTTGTACATCTCTTGGAGAGCTTTTCAATTCTGATTTATAATTCAGGAACCGGTCATGGCCTTAAGCAAAGCTTCCCTCGTTTCCATACCATGGCTGGTTTCAGTTTGCCTTGGTGATATAAGATTTCCCGGTAATCCCCCGTAGGAAAAGCGACGAAATCGCCCAGAAGCCCATGCTGTAAACGACCCCGATCCTCTAGGCGCAAGGCGCGGGCCGCCCGGAAGGTTATGCCTGCGAAGGTTTCGGCCAAGGTCAGTTTCTCAGCGGCACCTAGCAAGGCTGCCTGCAACAGCAGATCCCCCATGGGTGCCGAGCCTGGGTTCCAGTCGGTGGCAATGGCCACACAGAGACCTCCGTCCAGGAGCTGACGGGCGGGGGCATAGCCCATTCCCAAACCCAGGGAAGCTCCTGGAAGAACGGTGGCGACCACCCCGGCAGCTTTTAGTTGGGCAATTTCCTCAGGGCCGCTGGCTTCCAAGTGATCTGCGCTGGCGGCTTTTACCTGGGCCGCCACCTGGCTGCCTCCCTTACTGAACTGATCAGCATGCACCGTTACCTCAAATTCCATTTCCAGCGCGGCTTGCAGGTAAGTTAAAGCCTCGGCCTCTGAGAATGCCGTATCTTCAATGAAGATATCCACCCGGTGGGCTAGGTTTTTCTCTTTCACTTTTGGCAGCAATTCTTGTACAATGTGCTGTAAATAAGCCTGTGAATCTGAAAACTCCGGCGGGCGCATGTGGGCAGCCAAGCAGGTGGGCACCAAATCTAGAGCGAGCTGCTGGTCGGCTTCTTGTATGGCTTGCAGCATTTTTAGTTCTTCGGCTACCGTGAGGCCATAGCCGCTTTTCACCTCGCAGGTGGTCACGCCTTCAGTCAGGTGCCGCTTACCTCTGGTGATGATTCCTTGCACCAGTTCTTCCTGGGCAGCAGCCCTGGTTTTAGAAACCGTATCCAGAATACCGCCTCCGCTGCGGGCTATCTCCAAGTAGCTTTTACCCTCCACCCGTAAAGCATAGTCACGAGCCCGGGACCCCGCGAAACACAGGTGCGTGTGGGCATCAATGAAACCGGGAAACAGCACCATCGGCTCCTCTATTTCCTGCAACCTGTACTGCTGGGCTTCTGCTTCCTGGGCCAGTTCTGCATAGGAACCTACTTTCGCAATCTTCTCTCCTTTGATGAGCACGCCCGCGTGATCCAGGACATCCAACTGCGCATCGCGCAAAGGGCCATTCAAAGGCAAGCCTGCCATGGTGATGATTTGGCTGAAAGGCCCGATGAGTAGGTGTTCTTCTGGTTCTTCTGGCATTAAGCTCAAGGTTCAATAAGAAAAAGGTGCAGACAGCAAGTTAATGACGGTTGGCTTGTAAAAATGATTTTCAGGCTGTTTTTAGAAAAACCGGCTTAAAACTGATGGATAGTTTTACTGAATGCAATACAAGTTGTAGGGGCAATCCTTTGTGGTTGCCCTTGCGCATGCCACCGGAATACCGGTTGTTGGTGAGAACACGCAACAACGGCGGACGTGTTTTGGTAAGGCAGACAAAGAAAAGAGCTTGGCAGAAATGAGTGTGGACAGTTAGGGCAACCACAAGGGATTGCCCCTACTTTTCAGAATATCGAGAATAGTAATATCAGTTAATAAAAGCTTTTTAAAAGCTGCTACAACTCCAACCCAAACTGCTCGGCGTTTTCCTGGGCGGTTTCGTAGCCGGCATCGGCGTGGCGGAAGATGCCCAGGGCGGGATCGTTGTGCAGCACGCGGCGGAGGCAACGGTCGGCGCGGTCTGTGCCGTCTGCTAAGATAACCATGCCGGCGTGCTGGGAATAGCCCATGCCTACGCCGCCGCCGTGGTGGAAGGAAACCCAGGTGGCGCCGCCGCTGGCATTGGCCATGAGGTTGAGGAGCGGCCAGTCAGACACGGCATCGGAGCCGTCTTTCATGCCTTCGGTCTCGCGATACGGAGATGCCACCGAGCCGCAGTCCAGGTGGTCACGGCCAATCACGAGGGGCGCTTTTACTTTGCCTTCCCGCACCAGTTGGTTGAACAGGAGACCCGCTTTCTCCCGTTCGCCCATGCCTAGCCAGCAGATGCGGCTGGGAAGTCCCTGGAACGCCACTTTGACCTCGGCTTGCTGAAGCCAATTGATCATGTGCGTGTTCTCGGGGAAAAGTGCTTTCAGAGCCTCATCGGTTACTTTGATGTCCTCGGGATCACCGGAAAGGGCGGCCCAGCGGAACGGGCCTTTGCCCTCGCAGAACAGCGGCCTGATAAACTCGGGCACAAAGCCCGGTATTTCAAAGGCGCGGGGCTCGCCGCCTTGTTGGGCAAACTCGCGCAGGTTGTTGCCATAATCAAAGGTGATACTGCCGCGGCGTTTGAGTTCCAGCATGAAACCTACGTGGCGGCCCATGCTTTTGAGGGACTGCGCCCGGTACTGCTCGGGGTCTCTTTCCCGCAGGGCCAGGGCCTGGGGCAGGCACATGCCGTGGGGCACATAGCCGTTCAACGGATCGTGGGCCGAGGTCTGGTCGGTGAGGATATCCGGGGTAATTCCGTCCTGGATCAGTTGCTGCAGCACATCGCCGATGTCGCCTACCAGGCCAATGGAAACTGCTTCGCCTTTGTCTTTGGCGGCCAGGGCCAGGCGCACGGCTTCGCGGTAATCAAAGGTCATTTTGTCTATGTAGCGGGTCTCCAGGCGTTTTTTGATGCGCTCAGGGTCAATATCCACGCCCAGGAACGTAGCGCCTGCCATGGTGGCCGCTAGGGGTTGGGCTCCGCCCATGCCGCCCAGACCGCCGCTCACCACCAGTTTGTGCTGCAGGCTGCCGCCGTAGTGCTGGCGCCCGCAAGCCGCGAAGGTCTCGTAAGTTCCCTGCAGAATGCCCTGCGTCCCGATGTAAATCCAGGAACCGGCCGTCATCTGCCCGTACATCATGAGGCCCCGCTCCCGCAGTTGGTTGAAATGCTCCCAGGTAGCCCACTTGGGCACCAGGTTGCTGTTGGCGATGAGCACGCGCGGCGCCTCGGCGTGGCTTCTGATCTTGCCCACCGGTTTCCCGCTCTGGATCAGCAGACTCTCGTCTTCTTCCAGCGTCAGGAGCAACTCCACAATCTTGCGGGCATCCTGCGGGGTGCGGGCCGCCTGCCCAATGCCGCCGTACACCACCAACCGGGCCGGGTCCTCGGCCACCTCGGCAGACAGGTTGTTCAGGAACATCCGCAGGGCGGCCTCTGCCTGCCAGTTCTTCGCGTGCAGCGTGGGCCCTACCGCCGGAATGTACACCGGGTGGTTTGCGTAGGTCTGGATAAACTCTTCTACAGAAAGCTTGGGGGCGAGGGCTGTGCGGGACAGAGAAATGGTTTCCATAAGGACAGAGTGGTTTAGTGCTAAAAAGGAAGGCTTGGGCAATTAGAATCCATTAATATACTAAAAATTCTCAATTTGATTACAAAACCAGGTCGCAGATGAGGCTAAAATTTGTTTTTAGGCTACTTCCTGCAAAACAGGGTTAAAACAGGATACGTGAAACAGCACAAAACCGCGAAACGCTTTCCCGCACCCAGACAAAGGCATCCGCGTAAACTCAGGGAGAAAAGGTTACCTTTGTCCTGGAATTATGGAAGAACAGAAAAACAACCCCTTGCACGGTAAAACACTAGAGATGATTCTGGTGCTGCTGGTGGACCATTACGGATGGGAAGAACTGGGAGACCGCATCAGAATCAACAGCTTCACGCACAATCCCAGCATTAAGTCCAGCCTTGCCTTTTTGCGGAAAACGCCTTGGGCGCGCAAGAAAGTGGAAGACCTGTACCTGCGCACCTTTGCCTGAGCCGTTTCTTTTCAGGGCTTGCCGCCTAATTTGGGTGGCGTACATTTTTCCGCACACGTATAGTATTCAGAATCAGCACAGACATGTCAACAGATAACACCATTCGGCTCAACAAATTCATCAGCGACTCGGGCTTCTGCTCGCGCCGCGAGGCCGACAATTACATAGACGAAGGCCGCGTCACCATCAATGACCGCACCGCCAAAAAAGGCGCCACGGTAAAGCCCGGCGACAAAGTGGCCGTGGACGGCGAGGCCATCAAAACCCGCAAACCCAGCGACCGGCCCATTTACCTAGCCTTCAACAAGCCCACCGGCGTCACCACCACTACTGATACCAAGGACAAGAAGAACATCATTGACTTCATTGGCTACCCCAAGCGTATCTTCCCCATCGGAAGGCTAGACAACGCCTCAGAAGGGCTCATCTTTTTGACGAACGACGGGGACATCGTAAACAAGATCCTACGTGCCGACAACAACCACGAGAAGGAATATGTGGTGATGGTGGACAAGCCCGTGACCGATGATTTCATCCAGAAGATGAGCAACGGCGTGCGCCTGTTTGAGGGTGTTACAAAGAAATGCTTTGTGCAGCAGCAGGGCCACAAGGGGTTCAGAATCATTCTGACGCAGGGCTTGAACCGACAGATCCGGCGCATGTGCGAGGCCCTGGGCTACAAAGTGGAGCGGCTCAAGCGCACGCGCATCATGACCGTGAAACTAGACGATCTGCCTTCCGGTCACTGGCGCTACCTCACCCTGGAGGAAATCAAATCCATCAACCAGCTTGTTTCTGAGTCCTCCAAAACCGAGGATGCCTCTTCGTGGGGCAAGGAAGCGGCCCGCGCCGCCAGAAAAGCCGATGCGGCCGACCAGGCGGATGAAGACGAGGTGACCGAGGAATTCGGGGTAAAAGTGCACCGCGTGACCCGGCCCCAACGCACCACCCCGGAGTACGTGAACTCCAAATCCAAAGCCGCCAGAAAGCCCAAGGAAGACGATTCCGCCAACCGCCGTCCCGCACCCAAGGCTGCCCCTGCCCGAAAACCCAAAGCAGACCGCGACGACTTCTTTGACGATGATTTCGCTTCTGAGAAACCGGCCAAGGCACCTTCAGAGCGCCGGCCTAAAGCCTCCGGCGCCAAGAACCTGAAAACCAAATCAGAACACGCTTCTAAAAAGACCCCTCGGTCGCCCAAAGGTTCTCTGCCCGCCAGAAACCCCAAAGCCAAAGCGGCCAGAAAGCCCAAACCAGCCGGTGACCAGACGCCCAAAAGAACAGCCGGCACCCGCGGCAGAGGCAGACGGTAGAAGATTCTTTCAAATAAAGCCAGAAGCGTTTAGGGCCTGCTTCAAGAAAACGGGGCCTAAACGCTTCTGGCTTTTTGGGGCAATTGACCATACAGCACGCACTTGATTTTGGCCCTTGCCGGAAAAACGCTTTCTTTCGGGCAGAAACCTAACCCCTGTTCTGCCTGCCATGCCCCACACCGCCTACGAAGAAAAAGTACTCCAGGAGTTGCGCGAGTGGCAGCAGCAGATGCAACGGGACCCGACTTTGCTCAACCATCTGGCCCGGGGCATGCAGCAGAAACTCAACAGCTACATCCCTGAGAAGGTGCACCAGGCCATTACGGCGGCCATCAAGCAGATGATCAGGGCAGTGCTATTTGGCGCGCGGCACACCACCGGCAATGCCTTCGCGCACGCCACGCTGGAGCTGCAGGAAGGCGTGGTACGGGACCGGATTGATTTTTACAAGAAAACGGCCGCCGCCGAGGGAGGCATCACCGGCGCCGGCGGCATCTTGCTGGGCCTCGCCGATTTCCCGCTTTTAATGGGCATCAAGCTGAAGATGCTGTTTGACATTGCCGCCCTGTACGGCCACTCTGTGGAGGATTACCGCGAGCGGATTTACCTATTGCACATTTTCCAGCTGGCGTTCAGCGGACAGCAGCAGCGCCGCGAGGTGTACCTGCAGATGTTGGACTGGGAAACCCAGAAGCTGCACCTCCCCGAGGACATCCACCAGTTTGACTGGCGCACCTTCCAGCAGGAGTACCGCGATTACATTGACCTGGCCAAGATGGCTCAGCTAATTCCCATCATCGGGGCGCCGGTGGGCGCGGTAGTCAATTACAAGCTTCTCCAGAAACTGGGCACCACCGCCATGAACGCCTACCGCATGCGCTGGAAAGAGCAATCCACCCTGAACCTGCTCTCCCCGCCGGACCATCCTGCCCTTTGATTTTTCTCAGAAACCTGGGCCATTGCAGCTGCATTTGGGCCTTTGTTTCAGGGCCTATTTCTTAAAAACAGCCTAAAAACAAAGGTCTTCTCTTGCAGCAGGGCGTCTAAGATTAATCCTAGAAATACGCCGCCGCAACCTATAATTTATTAACACGTTGCTAAGAACAGCACGGCCTGCGCTGCGGGTTTGTACTGACTGTAATACTACTTGAGCCTTAACCCTACCGCTATGAAAAACCTATTCTCTTATAGTTTGGCCACCGCGGCCATCCTATTGTTTAACTCCTGCGCCACGAACCCCGTTACCGGAAAAAGAGACATCAACTTTGTGTCTGAGGAACAGGAAGTAGCCATGGGCATGCAAGCCGACCCCGGGATAGTTGCCCAGTTTGGGTTGGTGCAGAACCCCACCCTGCAAAAATTCATCCAGGAGAAAGGCCAGCAGATGGCCGCTATCTCGCACAGGCCCAACCTCAAATACGAGTTCAAGATCGTGGACTCTCCCATCCTGAACGCCTTTGCGGTGCCCGGCGGATATGTGTACTTCACCCGCGGCATCATGGCCCACTTCAACTCAGAGGCGCAGTTTGCCGGGGTGTTGGGGCATGAGATTGGCCACGTGACCGCCCGCCACTCGGCGCAGCAGCAAAGCAAATCCACCCTGGCGCAGGTCCTGCTCATTGGCGGAATGATTGCCTCCCCTACCTTGGCAAATTACGGAAACGAACTCATGCAGGGAGCCGGACTTTTATTCCTGAAATTCGGACGCGACGATGAGCGCCAGTCTGATGAACTGGGAGTGGAATACTCTACCAAGATAGGATATGATGCCAGCCACATGGCCGATTTCTTCCAAACTCTGCAACGGCAAACCGAGCAAAGTGGCCAGGGCCAGATTCCGGAGTGGCAATCTACGCACCCAGACCCGGCCAACCGTTATACCACCGTGCACCAACTCGCCGATCAGTGGAAGCAGAAAACAAGCGCTACCAACCTGAAGGAAGGCAGAGACAGTTACCTGAGAATGCTGGAGGGCCTGATCTACGGCGAAGACCCAAAACAAGGCTTCGTGGAGAATAGCATCTTCTATCACCCAGAACTGAAGTTCCAGTTCCCGATCCCAGCCGGCTGGAAACACCAGAACTCTCCGCAACAGGTACAGATGGCCCCAGCAGATGGGAAGGCGATGATGTTCCTGCGCCTGGCTCAGGGCACTTCCCTGGAGGCCGCGGCCCAGAAAATGCTCACCGACAACCAATTGCAAGCCTTGGAATCTAAACAGGTAACGGTAAACGGTTTACCTGCCCTGGCGGTAATTTCGCAACAGGCGCCACAACAACAGCAACAGCAGCAGCAAGCCCAGCAACAACAAACTCCTCCAATTCAAGCGCTGAGCTACTTTATCCAGTACGGCGGCAACATCTACAACATCACCGGGGTGACCGCAGCTACTGATTTCAATACCTACTTCCCGGCGTTTAGTGCCACGGCAACCAACTTCCGGCAACTCACCGATCAGGAGAAAATCAACCGCAAACCGGAAGTAGTGCGCATCAAAACCGTGCGTACCGCCGGAACCTTGTCACAGGTGCTGCAATCGTACAATGTGCCCAGCAAACGCTTCGATGAAATGGCCATTCTGAACGGCATGCAGTTAAGTGACCGTATTGCTGCCAATACCTTGATCAAAGTGATTGAGAAGTAAACAGCAAATGGTAATGTTTAAGAAAGGCCCTACACCAAAAATGTAGGGCCTTTTTCTTTGAATTGGTTTTAGCCACTTTTTCCAGAAAACAAGGCAAAAACTATCTAGTGATTTTGAGGCGTTTTTCAGAAAACAGGCTAAAAACCATTGGTAGCAGCAAAGTCAAATTCCTACTTCACAGAAGCCTCTTTCCACCTGAACAAAAGCAATCCTGCGGCAAAAACCACCAGCACACTGAGGAGCAGTTTCACCAAACCATTCTTAGCGGAGGGCATGTCTGACGTGCTGGTAAAACTGTGCCGGGGTTCCCGAGCGTAATCGGCGTGGGTGAAGCCAACCTGCTTGAACAGGAATGGATAGTAAAACTCGCGCAGGGTATCGTGGTAGTGGGTGGCACTTTGCAGGAATTGCAGGTAAGAAGGTAAGTCAGAACCGGCCATGGCGTTGAAAATGCCCTGCACGTTCACCGGCACCGACAGCACATTTAGGTTTTGCACCAGGTCATGCCGAGCCTGCAGACTGCTTTGGTACTCTTTCGCCAGATCTTCCACGGCTATGTCTCCCAGCAAATGAAAGGCATAGTACCATTTCCAGGCGAACCGGCCCTGGATCTCGGCCGTGTCGCGGTATTGTGGATAGCGCACGAAGAAGGCCTCCATGGTTTCGCGCTTAGGTTTGTCCCAACCGCCGTGCACCACCTCGCGCTGCTTGATGGTGAGGGCTAGCGCCTGTGGAACCGGTTGCCGGATGGACACATACACGTTCAGTAGCGCCGGGATGATGATGGTGAGCAATAACCACACGCCCAATAACGTCACCGCATTGAACGCCGAGTTTTTCTGCAAGGCCGCCACTAGAAACGCCATCCCGAACCAGAATACGCAATACAGTACCACCACGCCCAACCACAAGGCTATCCGTGCATCTGGCACGACCGCGCCCCAGACCATGGCCACAATGGAAAGCAACAACGCCATACCCAGCACCACCATCATCCGGAACGTGAGTTTCGCTCCCACAATCAGCGGAAGGCTGATGGGCTGCGACAGCAACAAAGGCAAAGTGCCCTGTTCTTTCTCAATGGACAGAATGTTAAAGCACAACCCAATGATGAGCAGCGGAAACAGGTACACCAGCACAAATGCCAGGTCAAAGTTCCCGGAGAGCACCTTCAACGGGTTGATGTTCTCTGAATCATACAGCTGGGATTGCAGGTTCAGGAGGCGCAGCTTAATGTAGTACGGGTTTACGTCGCGCTGGCCTAAGGAGAGGCTTGCCCAGGAATCTGGATGGTGGACGGCGAAGGTGGAGTGGTAGTAGCCGATGTCTCCGGCATCTGCCTCGGAGGGGTATTTGGTTTTCATCTCGGCCACATTGTGCTGGGTCAATACCTCCAGCCCTGCTATGTTTTCGCGCTGCCGCTCTACTTCGGTAGTGCCGTAGTAGATGCCGTACAATCCGGCCACCAAAGCGAGGGTGGAAAGAATGACCAGTCCTCTATATGCCCGGAAATTGAGCCATTCGTATTTGATCAGTATCCAGAAAGGTTTCATGTCTTACGCAATTTGAATTTTGTCAATCAGCCGAAGCCCCAGGGTGCACACCAGCGCTAACCACAAAAACAACGCCACCAGGGAAATCAAGTGACTACCTAAAGCCCATTGGACCGGCGGCGCCTCATACGTGAAAGGCGCCAGTTCTTTCCAGGTGTCTGCGCTGAGGCGGGTGGTTTTGTCTTTGTACTTGAGCCGGGTAGTCTGAATGTGGTTCAGGCTCTGGGCCAAGTGGTAGCGGTACTGCTCGGCCTCGTTCTGGAAATGGAGGTAGTGCGGAAAATCGGAGCCCGCCATGCCCATGGACAGGTTGCGCACCGCCAGGTACGGGTTCAGGAAACCGGCCCACTCCGAGACGCGGTTCTGCTTCTGGAAAATATCGGTGAGCTCTGCGAAATATTCCCGATAAACCTTGGTGCTCTGCTCTTCCCCCACGGCCATAATAATTCCGTCAAAATTCACCGGCAATTGGCTCAGCGAATCTGCCCCGTACTTCTGGAGCAATTCTTTTTTGAAAGCTTCAGCGCGGGCATCCTGCGAGTTATGGCCGTCAATGCCTTTGGCCACTTCCTCGTGCACATCAGCGTCCATCTGGGCTCTGGTGGGCGTGGTGTAAAGCGTGTTGCCCAGGTTGGCAGAGGCTTTGGGAATGATCACGCAGCAGAGAATCCAGATGCCCAGCAAGGTCACCAAAGCCGTGCTAGAGCGCTGGTGTACCCCCGAGACAACCACCGACAGTACCACGAAAATGAAGAAGTACACCAGGTAAAACCCGATGAACAGCAGCAGCCTGACCAGCACATCGGTGTGCCATTCAAAGCCACTCCGCCCGAACAGCAGCAGACTGGCAATAAGCAAGGCAGGTCCCACGACCAGGGCCACGGTTTTGCCGTACCCGGCAATCTTGGCCCAGGCAATCTCCCGCAGAGACACGCCCTGGCTCAGCAGAATCTTGAGCGTCCCGGTTTCCTTTTCCTGGGTGAAAGTGCTGAAACAAAGGAAAATGATGAGCAGCGGAAGGAGCATCTGCAGCACAAAGGCCACGGTCATTTCCCCGAACCGGATAAGCGAGGAGGATTGCTGCGCCTGACTGAAATTGGCGCTGTTCTGCCGGTGCGCCTCCATGAACACCGAGGCCCCGGTATAGGAATCCAGCCCGAAATCCAGGAAACTGATGCTGGACTTGGGCCGGAACGCATAAGAGCCGTAATGCGCCATGCGGTGCGGATGCCGGTCAGCGGAGTTCTGGAACTGGTGGTTCACGGTTTGCTGCGCCACGTCGCGTTCCTGCTGCTGGGTATGGTAGCTGTACAGGCCCACCACCGTGGCGGCCAGCAACAACAGCAAAACCAGCACGCTTAGCACCACAAAACGCCGGTCACGCAGGGTGCTGATGAATTCTTTTTGGGCAATGCTTTTGACCATCCTTACGCGTGCATATAGTTGAGGTACAGTTTTTCCAGCTCGTTGGCGTTTAGTTCGGTCGTGCCCAGCAAATCCACCAGTTCGCCCTCCCGCATAATGCCCACGCGAGTGCCCACTTCCTTCGCCCGAAAAATATCATGGGTAGCCATGAAAATGGCCGTACCGTTCGCGCTCAGTTGGAGCAACAGTTCCGAGAATTCATTGCTGGCCTTCGGGTCCAGTCCCGAGGTGGGTTCATCCAGCAGCAGTACTTTGGCGTGCTTTGCAACGGCTATAGCAATGCCCACCTTTTGCCGCATCCCCTTGGAGTAAGCACCCACTTTGCGCTTCGCCGCCTCGCCCGGTAAACCTGCCTGCACCAGATAGGTCATCAGTTCCTCCTGAGAATAGTCGAAGCTCGCCAGATTGCTGAACAAGGCTAGGTTCTCCAATCCCGTCAGGTTAGGGTACAGCATCACATTCTCCGGAATGTAGGCCAGGTATTCTTTCACCTTGATGGGGTTCGCGGCTACTTCCAGCCCGTTGATGTACGCCGCTCCTGACGTAGGTCTGATAAACCCCAAGAACAGGTTAATGGTAGTAGACTTTCCGGCGCCATTCTGACCCAAAAGGCAAAAAATCTCCCCGGGTTCTATCTGCAGGTCTAGACCTTTCAGGGCCAGTTTGTCCTGGTATTGTTTCTTCAGTTGTCTTGCTTCTAGGGCAAATTTCATATGGATGATTGTTAATTGTTAATTGTCAATTGCTAATTGTTTTTGTTTTAGAGTTGTTTTGGGAGAAATGGGCTGAAAACCTAAAAAGGAATTGTTCTCAGGATGACCATCTTTTTGTAGGGGCAATCCCTTGTGGTTGCCCTTTCACGGTTGCTAGGTTAGCAAGGGCAACCACAAGGGATTGCCCCTACATTTTCCTCAAACTTGCCTTCTGTTTTCGGCTTAAATTTTAAAAATCAGCCACAAAACACACTATACCTTAAATGGTATACCCCACCGTGGCAATGAAATTCCTAGGGGCACCGGGGCTGGCTCGGAAGTAATCGTAGCCTCCCACGAAGTAGCGTTTGTTCAGGACGTTGTTCAGGTTCAGACTTAGTTTAAATTTGTTCACGTGGTAGAACAGGGCCGCAGTGACCACGGTGTATTCAGGCCAGTAATCCCAAATGAGCTCGCCAGTATTCACGGCGTTCACCTGTACTTCCATGCGACGGCGGCTCACGTAATTTCCGCCTAGGGCTATGCCAACTCCATTCAGGACAGGACCGGTAAAGGTGTATTTCGCCCAAAGACCCGCCGAGTACTTAGGGGCGTTGGCGGCGACCATGCCGTTTTCGGCGGCTACATCGGCATCCAGAATCTCGGTGCGGTTGAAGGCGTAGTTGGCGTTCAGGTTGAAGTTGGGAAGTAGGTTGCCGGTTACTTCCAGCTCCATTCCGCGGGAGCGGGCTTTCCCGTTCTGCCGGTAGATGGGGTTGCCTTCCTCGGTCACCTGCCCCGTGTTGATGAGGGTATTTCGCTTTTCAATCTGGTAGAAAGAGACGGTGGCAAACAAGGCTTTCTGGAAGAACTCGCCTTTGAACCCTGTTTCCACCTGGTAGCTCTGCTCATTCTCAAAAGGCTCGCCACGGCCGTAGCGCTCAGGGAATTTAATGTACCGCGGATTGATGGGCCGGAAACCTTGGTTGTAACTGGCGAAGTAGTTCACGTTCTCCAACACCGAGTACGTGAGACCCGCGCGGGGCAGCAGCATGTTTTGCTGCACGGTTTCCTCGCCGTTGCCGTAGTCCCGTTCATCGCGGAACAGCTCATAGCGCAGCCCCAGCAGCAATCCCAATTTATCGGTTACTTCCACTTGGTCCTGCACATACAGGCCAGTGGTATGGAACACCGAGTTGAGGTAGTCGATGAAGAACTGCGGCGTGGGCCGCCGGATGTAATCGCTGGTGTTCTTGATCTCATAGACTGGGTTCCTCAGGTCAAAGGTCAATGGCACAGCCTTCCCATTCACCAATTGCTGCCGGGCCTCAAACATGGTGCTGTTCTTGTCGGTGGAGAACTTCACGTAATCGGCGCCCAGCACTACTTTGTGGCTGAGTGGGCCGGTGTTCCCGGCATAGGAGAAGTAGGCAGAGAGGTTATCGGTGTACTCTTTGGCCCGCCTTTCAAAGTACCGCAGGTTCATCACGGTGTTCAGGGGTGCATCGGCGAAGGTGTTCAGAGTGCGGTGCTCCTTGATGTCCTCGGCGTAGGCGAACTTCATGTACGCCACGTTGAACGAGAGCTGGTCGTTGATTTTCTGGTTTAGAGAGGCGTTGAGCGAAAGATCCGTTACCCGGAAGTGGTCATTGGGCTGGCTCAGGGTAAAGGAAAACGGAAGCGCGTACAAGTCACCGGCCTGAATGGGCAGCCCGCGGTCCAAATAGCCATTGAAGTTGCTGTACACCAGTTCAGCGTTGAAGGTGGTGTTCTCGGTGGGCCGGAACGTGATAGTGGGCGCTACAATGAAGGAGGCCCGGTCATTCACGTCCCGAAAGGTTTTGGTATTCTCGTAGCCCACGTTCAGGCGGTACAACAAGGTTTTGTCTACGGTTAAGGCACCGGTGAAATCCAGCGTAGAGCGCATCGTCTGGAAACTCCCTACCGAGAAACTCACGGCCTTACGGTCTTCCTCCAGCGGCTTCTTGGTCACCATGTTGATGGTTCCGCCGGGGTTGATGTCCCCGAACAGCGCCGCCCCCGGGCCTTTCAACACCTCCACCCACTCCAAGTTCACCGTCAGCGGCACCCGGAAAAAGCCGTTCCCGTAGCTGTAACCCGAGCGCAGGCCATTCACCAACCGGAAGCCGCTCTCGTAGCCGTTCCGGAAGCCGCGCACCGTGAGGTCGTCGTAGCTGGAATACTGGTTCACGCCCGCCACGTTCTTCACCACGTCGTTGAGGGTAAAGGCCTGCTGGTCCTCTATGAGCTCCTTGGTGACCGTGGAAATGGTCTGCGGCACGTCCATGACCAGGGTGGCGGTTTTGGTCCCGATAAAACTGTACTCGCTTTTGTAGGATGTTTCCTTCCGGCCCAGCACCTCCACTTCCTGCAGGGCTTGGGAATTTTGCTTTAAAGTAAAAGCCACCAATACCTCGGAGTTACCGGCAGCCAGGACAATGGTTCTTGCTTCGGTGGTGTACCCCACTCCCAAAGCCAGCAAGGTATAGGTGCCAAACGGTACATGGTGGAGGTGAAACGAGCCGTCGGCCGCGGTCACCGCCGACAAGGCATTATTTTCCTTGAGGGTAACGGTTAGGCCTTCCAATGCATCGCCTTTGGCGTTTTTGACGGTTCCGGTAACATGCCCCTCGGTTTGGGAATACGCTACCAGCTGATGCAGCATCAGAAGAAATAAAATGAGATGTCTTTTCATAAAACGAGGGATAAGCCCAGGTGAAAGCTATTGGTAAAAGCTTTCACCTGGTGGGGTTGAAGTCTGAGGATTTATTGGATGTGCCCGATGTTGAAAAGCCCGTCGCCGGCCTTTACCGGCGGATTGAAAATCTTGTAAAGAATGAAGCCGTCTACCGGGCAGAACACATCGGCGAGATGGTTCCCGAAAAGGTCGGTGGTATAGCCCAGCCGCATGCCCTTTTTCACGTAGTCGCCGCTGGTGAGATCGCTGTAGAAAAAGCCGGTGTGCTTGCTTTCCACGGTGGTGCGTTGGGCCACCATTATTGGGTTAGCCACGTTGTTGGGCTTTCCTTCCAGGATGGTCAGGTGGCGCATCAGGCTGTTCAGGGCGGCCAATACCTTCTGCACCGTTTCCTCTTCTACCCTACCCATGCGGCCGCATTCAATGTCCACGGCCGGGATGTTGCGCTTGGTGGCCTCCCGGGAACAGTAGATAGACGCCTCCGTCAGCGCCTGTTCATTCCCGAACTGCACAATGAAATCAAAGCCCAAGCTGACGGCCATCTGACGGGCTTTCTCCGAGACCTCGGGCATGTTGAAGTAGTTGTAATAGCCGGAGTACGGGCGCAAATCCCCGTTGGCATCGCCGTCGTGCACGTCAATAAAGTAATCGCAGCGCGCGATGATGTCATTGGAAATAAGCCAGGCGATTTGCTCGGTGCTGGTGCCCTCTTTTTTGCCCGGGAAAACGCGGTTCAGGTTCTTTCCATCCAAAGGGTTCACCCGCAGGCTGCGGTTCAGAAAAGCGGGCACATTAGCTAGGTGCATCAGAATGACGGTGCCGCTCATCTGCGCAGGGTCTAATTGTTTGCCTAGCTTTTGGGCGGCCATGATGGGCGCATACTCCAGGCCGTGCACCCCGGCCGTGATGCCCAGAACAGGTCCTTTCTTGGCTCCGTGGAAAACAGTCACCGGAATAACGGTGCTGTCTTGGGACGTGACGACGGGTAGCAGAAAGCTCAGTTTTGAGCCTGGTTTTATCTTTTCGCCCTGAAACTGGAAAGCTTTTACCTGGGCATGGGCGGATAGGTGTAACGCGAAAAAGAAGAATAGAAGTAAAGGTAAATTTCTCATAAGAAACGCAAATCGTAAACGGCAGACAATGCCCGGCTTTGGGTAGCCACGCGGGTCTGCTTTTCTAAAATTAAAAAGGAATGCAGGGGCATGACTTACCAGGACGGTAAGCGCCGGAAACTGCAAAACAGAAAAAAGGACACAAGCTGCCGGACAGGCTTTTCCTGGTTCAGAAAAGACCCACCAATTCCAACTCTGGGCGAGAAACGCTAAAAGGCAATCCCACGCAGATACGGTTGTTTATAGCACGAAAAAACAAGACGTACCAGTACTCACTACTTCGGCAGGAGCGAAAGCAGCCGTAAAAAGCCAAAAAAATGGGTGAAAACAGGCGAGTGCCTACGGTTAGGAGATGTGTTGGGGTGGTCCCCGAAGATCTATGTTGTTGGGATAGGTAAACTTCCAGGCAAAGGTAAAGCCTGAAATTCGGGTACTGATTGGGGGTGCTGTAAACGGAACCTCTAAAGGAGGAAAAGAGATTAGATCGGTGGGGCCGTATTCTTTGACCTTGCAGTGCTGGTGTACTTTGCCCACGGTATGCTCCCCATCGGGGATAGGCTCGTCATGCGCCTCGGTATGCTCGTGTTCGTGCAGCGCCAGCAAGGCCGACTCCGGCACCATGACCTGGCAGAAGAGCAGCAGCAAAAAAGCGGCGATATAAGGCTGTAGACGAAGCATTCAGGAGAGGAAAGGAAGTCTTCTTTTTTCAGGTGAACACCTAAGGGCATCTTCTGGTAAAGGGCATCCTGCGCAATATTAAAACAAATGCCCGCTAATCGCAACTTGATTGCAATAGAATTGCATGGTCAATCCTACATTTTCAATTTCGAAAGTTTTGGGTAATCATCAGGCGGCGGTCGCTGCCTTGCAGGACACCGATGCCTACCCTACCAAATCCTCCCCGCAGGATGTTGGCGCGGTGACCGGGTGAGTTCATCAATCCATTATGGGCAATATCCAGGGTGGGTGCCAGGGCCAGGTTTTCGCCCGCCAGCCGGAAGGGTACTTTCGCTTTTCTGATCCGGTCAAAAGGGCTCCAGCCTTCGGGGGTGTAGTGGGAGAAATAGCCGCGCCGGAACATGTCCTCGGAGTGAAGGCGGGCCACCCGGCGCAGGGAAGTATCGGCAGCCAGGGGCCGCAGGTTTTGTTTGGCGCGTTCCTCGTTCACCAGCTGCAGCATCTCGGTCTCTAAATCGGGGCGGGGTTTCATGTTGCTGACCTTATATGGCAACTCAATCATTTCCTCGGAGCCGGGCTTCACCGTGAGTTTGCTAATGGTGCGGTTAATGGCCTTGTCAAAGACCGGCGAGAGGGCCATCTCGGCTTTCTCTGAGACCGAGGAAATACGGGTAGCCAGGGCGCTTTCCTGCACTTCTTCCTGTATGTTCTGGGGCAACGGAAACGCTGTCATGAGCACCACCACAATGGCCGCGGTCACCAGTCCGCTCAGAAACCCGGGGATTAATCCCAGCACCTGGTTCGCTTTTGACCGGTGCACCGTGCCCGGAAACTGCGCCAACACCCAATCGCCTAAGGCTTGGATGAGGATACTGGCGAGTACCGCTACCACGAAAAAAGAGAGGGGCAACAGCCAGAGCTCGTTCCAGTTCACCAGTTTTTCCAGCCCCTCGGCCACGTAAGGGTACAAACTCAGGCCAATGAGCAGACTTCCCACCCACCTGATCAGGTCCAGCACGCCATAGGCAAACCCCCGGTACCAGCCGGTCCAGAGGCTGGAAAGCACAATGAAAAGGATAAGTAAATCTATGTAGTTCATAGGTGGGAATACATGGTAAGACAACGGTAGGCACTCCAGAGGGAACCTGATTCTTTTACCGCCCTCCCCTCTTTTCAGTTACCAAACTTAAACGGGTAAAAGAAGGGGTAAATACTGAATTTCTATCTAACAGGGTGGCTTTAACGTATAACTGAATTTAATCAGGAGGAATATGGATAAGACAGAAGTCATTCATGACGAAGATGATAATAGATTTTACATGAGGCTGGACGGCGAAGAAGCGGAACTTACCTACTCCATCACCGAGAACCAGGAAATGGATTTAGATTACACCTTCGTTCCGGAAGACCACCGCAACCAGGGCCTCGCCGACAAACTGGTCAAAGCGGCGTTGGAACACGTCATTGACCGAAACATGAAATTTGTGGCCTCCTGCCCCGTGGTGGAAGCGTACGTAAAACGCCATCCGGCTTTTAAGGAGTACATGTCTGAAGCCTAAACGATAAGGCTTCTCAAAAACAAAGGCCCGTTTAGGGGCTGTTTTCTCAAAAGCAGCCCCTAAACGGGCCTTTGTTTTCGATGCGGGTCACAAGCAAGGCCTAAATAAACCCCGATAGGAAAACTTGTAGTACCTTCGCGTTGTACTTTGCCTTCGCTTTCAGACATGAAAACCATCACCATCATAGGGACCGGACTCATTGGCGGTTCTGCTGCTTTAGACATCAGAAAAGCAGGTTTTGCCACCGAGTTGATTGGCGTAGAACAGAACCCAGCAAATGCCGCCCAAGCTGTAGAGATAGGCCTGGTAGACCGCGTGCTTTCTTTGCAGGAGGCTGCCGCCATATCAGACCTGATCCTTGTGGCTATTCCGGTAACGGCCATCCAGAAACTGCTGCCTTCCCTCCTGGACATTGTGCCGCCTCAAGCGGTGGTGATTGACTTGGGCTCTACCAAAAGCCTTTTGTGCGAAGCCGTGAAAGAACACCCTAACCGGGCTCAGTTTGTGGCCGCCCACCCTATTGCCGGTACCGAGAACTCGGGCCCCACCGCGGCGCTGGAAGGACTGTACCAGGGCAAAATGAATATCATTTGCGAAAAGGAACTCTCTTCTGCCCACGCCCTTTCCATGGCGGAGGAGTTGTTTTCTATCCTGGGCCTCAAAACCAGTTACATGCAGCCCGAGGAGCATGATAAGCACGTCGCTTACGTGTCGCACCTGTCGCACGTGAGTTCTTTCCTGTTGGGGTTAACGGTGCTGGACGTGGAGAAAGACGAGCGCAACATCTTCACGCTGGCCGGTTCTGGTTTCGCCTCTACCGTGCGTCTGGCCAAAAGCTCCCCCGATATGTGGGCGCCCATCTTTGAGCAAAACGCCCATTTCCTGAGCCACGCCTTGGCCGAGTACATCAAGCACCTGCAACAGTTTCACCAATGTCTCTTGAACGGTGACACAGACCAACTCTACCAGATGATGCAGCAGGCAAACCAGATCAGGCCGGTGCTGGACGGCATTGCGCAGGTATCGCCGGTAAAGTAAACGCGTTTAGGGGCTGTTTTCTAAAAAAGACGCTGGAAACCCGGTGGGCAAATAGCCCTGCTAATCCATCTAAATCCGAGGGAATCCTAACCCTGCTGCATTTCCAGTAAGAACCTGAATATCAAGGCGCTTAAGCAAGATTATTCCCGAAAAATGATTAACTTAGAATAAAGGAATTGCCCTTGCGGTGATCTCCTAAAATCACTCTTTTGCCCCTGAGAGCCGAAGCCCTCCCCATCCTCCGGCAGATAAACTAACCACAGAGTTAGCCGCAATTCAGTCAGCCACTCCCTTGAATATCCTTTCTTCAACAAGCACAGGGTATAGAAGTTTCTGAATAGGTGCTACAGGTAAGCCTTGCTTACCCTTCCGTCTTTTCTAAAAGAGTCTGCTATGAAACTAAGATTCAAAGTAGCATTCACTGGACTGTTGGTCGCTCTGTGGTTTATTTCCTCCTGTCAGGATGATGACAGTGATGCAGAACCCGAAGTGATCGTGGTAGCTAATGCCGGTCCTGATCAGATTATTGCATTGCCACAAAACAGTTTAGTTCTGGATGGTAGCCAATCAACTGCCATCAATGGGAATATTAAAAGTTATCATTGGTCCAAAGCCTCTGGTCCGGCCTCTTTCCACCTGAAGGATAGTTTAGCCGCCCAAACTTTAGTAGAGAACCTTACTGTGGGAAGTTACGAGTTCAAATTGAAGGTAACCGCTGAGAATGGCCTTACTGAAAGTGACATTGTGCTGGTGACAGTTGAGCAACATGGTACTGGTGACTGGGATTACTGGGCCTATATGGGCAACTTATCCCAGGAAGAATTCTTCCTAGGCTCCGGCAACTTGTTCGGGGGTACCAACTTCTTGATGGGCATTGAAGATCAGGTGTTCGCCGTCAGCAAAATGGGAAACATCTGGAAAATGACCGCGGCCCGCACCTGGCAAAACATTGGAAAATTCCCCGAGCTCCTGCAAAAGACTCCCCTGGTTTTCAGCATCGGTGACAAAGGATACTGCCTGGGGAATGGGCACTTGTGGCAGTACGATGGCCGACAAAACCAGTGGCAGCGACGAAAAGACGTGCCCGAACCGATCCTTGATGCCCAGATTGCTCTGGTGATTCAGGACAAAGTTTATCTGGTCAGTAGCACCGCGGGAAAAGTCATGCGCTATGATCCTGCCACAGACGCCTACTCTCCCCTGAATGATTACCCAGGCACCGGTGCCGCCACCGGTTTCGTAGTTAACAGGAAAGGATACTGCGTGGAAGAGGAAGGCACATGCTGGGAACTTGATCCGGCTACGGGTAATTGGCGGCAGCGGGCGAGTGTGCCGCATGCCCTTACCAGAATAAGTAGTTTCTCCCTGAACGAGTATGGGTATGTGATTTACGACCTTGGTAATGCCGCTTACAACCATAACGAACCCATGCAAGTAACGCGCTATGACCCTTTGGAGGATGTCTGGACGGAGTTTGAAGAAGATTTCCCCGGCTTTGGGGTAAATGAACTCAAAACCATTTCCCTGGAAAATCGGGCCATCATTGGGTTAGGTTATAACAACGGAGATGTGAACGCCACAGACCTGTGGCAATTTGATTAGAGAGAAGCCAAGGGCTAGCGTCAAGGCTTGTGCTTAAAAGAAATAGGCTTACCTGTCCAACCGGGTTATAGAAAAGAGAAAGGTGTTTTTGGCCTATTTTCAAAGAATCATGCCTAAAACAAAGGAACCCCGCCAAGCTAGGGCCGTACTGTGCAGGAAGGGATTCTACCACACCACCAACGGAAATACACATGGGCCTCACCGATTTTCTGCAAAAGATAAAGCACGAATGGGAAGTACTGCAGGGCGAGAACGCCAAGGATAAATTTTTCTACAACGAGAACACCTACCCAGACGAAGCTACCGCCCGGCAGGAGTTCGCGCGCACGAAGCAAAAGCTCTTTGATGTGAACCGATGGACTTCCTTGCCCGGCATCAACTCCACTTTTCAGCTTTATGACCAGCAGGGGCATCCGTCTGAGGCCACCAAAGTGCAGGTAGGTGATTACATGCAGATCATTCTGCCCGCAACGGCCATAGAAAACTGGGTAACGGTGGTGGAAGTGGTGGAGGAAGAAGACGCGGCCCAATTCATCGTGCGGCCCTGCCCCAAACCCGAAATCCAGAAAGATGCTTTGGATGGGGAGGAAGTAAAGCATTTCTTCACCGAAGAAGCGACCAGCACGTTCAGAGTGATTCGCGAGGGAACCAAGATCATGGGCATGGAGATTGGCCGCGACGAGAAACCCAACAACCAGGGAGACCAGGCAGGCGGCCGTGGCGTCCTCAACACGCTTATCTCAGCCGGCGGCTGGGCAGGGTTCCAGGACATGCAATGGGGTAAGATCACGCGCTATTACGTGCACCTGGAAGAGACAAGCGGAAGCAAGATCTAAAGAACCTTCTCAATTCTGGAGTGGCGCTGAATCCAGGGGCTTTTTAGGTTGGAACCTGCCCAACATGAGGTTCAGAAGGAAGCCGGCGTAGGTTACCTTTCGGCTAAGGTGGTACTCTCCGCCCAGGCTTATGCCCACCGTAGGATAAGGGCAAAGAATCATTTCACCCCGGCCACTCAGACCTGGCAGAAGGTACTTCTTGATGTCGTACTCATAGGTGGTACCTGTGATAATCCCCCACCCACTCCTTACCGCATTGACATTGGTTGGCATCTCATACAGGACCAAAGATGGCCCGGCGGTAAAGGAAAAAGCCAGGTCTTTTCTCAGGTAACGGACCTTTCCAAACGAAATGTTCAGCTCATTGATGTAGTGTTTTGGTTGGTCTTTCCCGAACCTGCCAGCTTTTGGGCCATAACCTGGCTCATAGTATTCAGTGCTGTACACCCGTACCGCCCACACCTGCTGCTTCTTGGATTCCCGCAAAAGAGAACCGCCCACTACCACAGTTGCTTC
Organism: Rufibacter hautae; assembly: GCF_008271695.1. Taxonomy (GTDB): domain Bacteria; phylum Bacteroidota; class Bacteroidia; order Cytophagales; family Hymenobacteraceae; genus Nibribacter; species Nibribacter hautae. The sequence goes on along the minus strand of NZ_VKKY01000003.1, from coordinate 1,289,379 downwards.
AGCGTCTATCGGGATCATTGCCCCCAACTGCCCAAAGTAACGGACTACCTTGGTTGTATCCTGTGCCCAGCCTAATGCACTAAACAAAACTAGGCAAAGAATACTTACCGCTGCTTTCATGCCCTAAGCCGTTGGATGGTACAAGTGAGAACTATTCTATCAGGTATTGAATATAGTGAAAATATATATTTTAGTCCACAGAAAATACAAACGGAACACCAGCAGAAATGGCTGGATGTATAACTGTAAATACAACCCGGCTCAAGGCATCTGCAAGACAAGCTAAAAAGTTACCTGCCCATTCTACAACCGCAGCACTTTGGTGACGCAGTCCGGTATCTCTCCGGGATAGTGGGTCACATACAGCAGGGTGGTATTGGAGTGCGCGCTATTACGTGCACCTGGAGGCACCGAAAACGCCGTGATCCAGTAGCAATGGGTTTTTCAAAAAATTAATGGCTTTAAGCGGGAAGTAGCACCTTTCCACGAACAGGAAGGGCTCAATTCATGTGAAGGTCAGAAAGGATTGGCCCTTGCTACTCCTTCTCTTTCCGGGAACGTAAAACTCCAAACATCAAGTTTACATCCATTCCTCCGTAAGGGACTTCCTTGTTGTAACTGTAGAAACCACCAAGACTAACTCCTACAAATCTACTGAAGGTAAAAAGGATGTCTCCCCGCACATCCCAGCCCCACAAAGAATAACTTTTCATGTCAAAGGTATAAGAGTCATAGCTTCCAAAAACATTATTTCCAATATATTGCTTCACATTATAGGGCTTTCTATACTCCACCATGGTGGGGCCTGTGGAAAGGGAAAAAGAAAAAGCCCTATTGGCTTGGAAGAATTTGCCTACCGATAAATTCATCTCCTCTACAAAATGCTGCGGTAACTCATAATGAATGGTAGTATTAGCAGGGCTAAAAGTATCATCATTGAAGTCAAAAGAATGTTTGCGAAATGAAAACAAAAGCTTTCCCTTGTACTCAAATACCAGAGATCTGCTCCTACTCTCACCATTTGCCAAACTATTCTCTGATGTCACCAGATCTACACCAATTGTCCCGTAGACACGGGTAAAAAAAGGTTTAGAAGATTCCTGAGCGGAAGCTACTTGGATAATAAGGAACAGAACTGAGAAGAGGAAAACAGTTTTCATACACTTTGTGGGCTAAGTGAATACTTCCTCTAACTGACAGGTAAGGCCTTGGCCAGGAGTATTTAAATATAATCAATTCTCTTTGTAAAACAAGCCAAAAACTTACATCATCCTACTGACGATCAAGCGATTATCAATACTATAAAACACTTAAAGTAGTAAAAGTATAACTCTGCTACTGATTCTCTTTTTGAAGGGTCCTAAATCAAGTTAGAACCACCTGCCCATTCTCCAGCCGCAGCACTTTGGTGACGCATTCTGGAATTTCTCCGGGGTAATGGGTCACATACAGCAGCGTGGTATTAGAATGCGCGCAGAGGGTGTTCAGAATCTGTTTGAAAGCCTCCTGTTGCCGATCATCCATGCCCTGGCAGGGTTCGTCTAAGATCAGCAGCGGTGGATTCTTGATCAAGGCACGGGCCAGCAGACACAAGCGTTGGGTACTCGCCGATACCTGCCGGAGCGTTTTAGGTGCATCCTCCGCAATTCCCAGCAAATCCAGCCACTGCAGGGCACGGGCGGCGTTCTCGGGTTGGCTGGCCTTGAGCATGCCCAGTGTATCATACACCCCAGATTCCACCACCTGCAGGCAGGTATTGTGGTACGGGAAAAACTGGAACAGCTCCGGCGACACAAACCCGATTTTCTTCTTGATGTCCCAAATGGTCTCGCCGGTGCCGCGCCTGCGGTCAAAAAGGGTGATGTCTTTGGAAAAGGCCTGCGGGTTATCGCCGTTCAGAAGGCTGAGCAGTGTGGTTTTGCCAGCACCGTTGTGGCCCAGCACCGCCCAGCGCTCGCCTTGTCTCACCTGCCAGTCCACGTTTTGGAGCACCATTTTGCTTCCGTACTGCACCGAAACGTTCTTCAGCTCCACAATGGTCTCAAACGCCATGGCTGGCTCCACGGATAACAACCCAACCAACGCAACATTGTCCAATTTCCTGGTCTCGGTGTCTGGCTGTAGGCTTTTCTCATACTGCTCCTTCGGCTGCGCCGATACGATTCTGCCTTTCTCCAGCACCGCCACATGGGTAATGCCTTCGGGAATTTCCTGGGCGGATGTGGCCATGACCACAGTGATGCCTGAGGCCATGATCTGGGCAAGCAGTCCGTCAAATTGGGTACGCGTTTGTACGTCCAGCCCGGTGAGGGGCATGTCCAGGAGCAGGAGTCTGGGGTTCCGGAGCAGGGCCTCCGCGAGAAGCAGGCGTTTGGTTTCGCCATTGGATAATTTGATCAATTCCTTCTGCCGCAATTCCTGCAACCCGAAGCTTTGGATGACTTTGGGAAGCGTCCAGGTGGGGGCGTCTTGGTGCGGGGCCTCCACGGCTGCCAGGTAATCTTCTACCGTAGGGGCATCCTGGGCCTCGGTGGCATGGTAGCGCTGCTGGTAGTAGAAATCACTGGTGTTGGAAGAGAAGTTACGGAACGAGTGTTTTTGCCCTACTTTGGCCAAAAGGTCCCTAAAAGAGAAAAAAGGATCTGGCGCGGAATGGGTTTCCAGGTAGGCCTCGTAAAAGCCATGCTCCACGTGCCCGCCCACCACCACCAGTTTTCCGGCGATAACCTGCAGCAAACTGCTCTTGCCAGAGCCGCTCTCCCCTACCAGCGCCCAATGCTCACCAGCGTTTACCTGAAAATGAAGGTCTTTGAAGATGAGGTGATTCAGGTGACGGACCGTCACGTTACGGAGGGCAAGGAAAGGCGAAGACATGGACTTTGGCAATTGTAATTCCTCTAAAATAAGCGGTTTACCCCGCCTAACCTAGCCTTTTCTGCGCTTCTTGTTTCAAGCTTGAATTCTGAAAATCGGGTCTAAAACAAGATCGGGCGAAAGCCATGCCCTGCGCACCTGCTTTCGCCCGATCTTACTTCTTAACGGTACCTAAACCGCTTGCGATTGGGTGTATACCTTTCCGAAGCGGTCGGTGACTTCAATCTTGATTTGCTTGGCGCCCGAAGAGGGTTTAGCCCAGAACAGGTGGTCAGTCATGGTTGGGTCGACGAATTTGTGCTTGGCCGGAAGATCTGGTCCGGCGTGCAGTTGCACTGAGAGCGGGTCCAGGCCCATCTCCTGTTTCATGTCGCCTTTGCGCACCCCGTCCTCAAACCAAGTCACTTTCCACTCCGGGTCCCAGTTCCAGACATTGACTACTACTTCCTCGGGGCGGTCCTTCACGGTGCCTTTGGGGTAGATCCTGAACTGGTGATCGCGGTCATGGCCCACCGATTTGTAGTACCATTTCATCTCGGAGCCGCTCACCTCGTACACGCCGTAGCCGCTAGGCGAACCATCAGTACAGATGGGGCCCGTCCACCAGGCGCCGCAAACGGCCCCGTGCGTGTGTTCAATGATGTCGCCCTCTATTACTTTCTCGCAGATGTGCGTGTGCCCCGACATGATGTGGGCTTTGTAAGGCTTCAGCAACCGGTACAGTTCCTTACGGTTAGACACTACGCCGCCCAGTGATTCGTCTTTGAGCTTCATGCGTCTTTTCTCTCCGCTGTTCACCGGAATGTGCACCGAGGCCACTACCATGCTGCCCGGCTTTACATAACTTAAATCCTGCTCCAGCCACTGCAACTGTTTTTCGGTGAGGTAGCCAATGTAGCGTTTGGCCGTGCCAATGAAGAAGACATCGTCCAACACCACGTAGTGCACTTCGCCGCGATTGAAGGAGTAGTATGTGGGCCCGAATAGTTTCTTAAACGTGTCGGCAGAGCCGTCGTCGGTGCGGGCGGTAAGGTCCATGTCGTGGTTGCCGATGACCTGGTAAAACGGGATGCCTGAGATCTCGATGGCTTTCTTGTAGTCGTCATACAACTCAAACTTGTCCCACACCAGATCGCCGCAGCCAATGCCGTGAAAGAGGGTATCCTTGCTGTAACCCGCCACCAGTTTCTTCAAGTCAGGAGCCGAGGTGTTCACCAGTTCCTCGGCGTCTTTCTTGTTGATCATCTGCGGATCGGCCCACACCACAAAGTTGTGCTTGGTGTCGTCCTGCGCCAGTTTCTGCAGTTCAAAATCGGCGGTGAAGCTGGATTTGCCTTTGGGTAGCGGTTTGAAGAACTGCGCCACTCCTTTCTCCTGCGGAATAGCGTAGCCGCGGGGAACGGAAATGTACACGAACTCGGCGGTGGCGTTGCTTTCCAAGGTGTACTTTCCGGCGTTATCCGTAGCCACTAGGTTGATGCCATCAGAAACCACCACCCCGGGGATTCCCTTGCCGCCGGACTGCACCTTGCCCTTGATGGCGATAAGCGACAAATTTACTTTCTGGTTGGCCGGTTTTTGGGAGGTTTGCGCTTGCAGGGCCCCCATGGGCAAGGTTAACCCAAGGCCCAAGGTGCCAATACTCTGGAGGAATTTTCTTCTAAACATGTGATTATTGAGGGAAATATTGAAGGAGTGATTGAGGGAATGCGTGATTGAGAGAATGAATCAAGAATGATCTTTGTGCCATTTTGTGGTACTCCTGCTTTTAAGGTGTTTTATCAATTTCAGCTCAAAAGCGGCAGTATGGATTGAGTTGAACGTTGATCCAATTTATCCACAAGGTCCTTTCAAGATGACAGGTAGAGGGGAAGCATTCTTCTATGAAATGACCTTTACCGAATTCGGAGCTTTCCTGAAAGCTACTCTTACTTGGTAGCCACCTTTTTTACTTTTTCCAGCAGAAGTTCGGGTTCGTTGGTGGTGATGAAATCCGCTTTGCGTTCTAAAAGCCAGTCCATCATTTCTGGGGAGTTGACGGTCCAGGAATTGACGGTAAGGCCGAGTTGGTGGGCTTCTTCTATCCAGTGGGGGTTCTTTTTCAAGACGCTTTGGTTGTAATCAAACCCGTACAGCTTGTCTTTGGCCAGTTCGGCGGGGGCTTTCTCGCCGTTGAGGTACGCTACCTTGGCAGAGGGTTCCAGTTCCTGTACTTTCCGGCAGATGGCATAGTCAAAGCTGATGTAGTCTACCCAGCCCTGCGCGTTGTGTTTCTGTACCGTTTCCACCACTTTGCGCGCCAAGGCCTGGCCCCGCTCCTTGCTGATGGCCGAGGGTTTGATCTCCAGGATCAGCTTGGTTTTGTTCTGGTTTAGTCCGGCTTGCAGATACGCCTCCAACGTGGGCAGATACTCTCCATTGGGTAGCTTCAGTTTGGCCAGTTCCGCGGCCGGTGTTTTCTCAATGTGGATGCCGTTCACATCATGGTCATGGTGCACAAACAACACCGAGTCTGATGACATGTGCACGTCAAACTCGCTGCCGGCGCAGCCTAACCGGATGGCGTGTTGCAGGGCACCAATGGAATTCTCCGTAACTCCGGTGTTCTTCCAGGCACCCCGGTGCGCAATAACTCGGTTGGTGATAAACTCGTCCTTCACAATCCGGAAGGTGTCCTGAATGGTGCTTTGCCCCTGTTCTACTGCCAAGACCACGTCTACCCATGGTTCAGAGATGGCTTTCTTGGCTTTCAAGGTATTGTCTTTCCCTAAGGTGAAGGTAGTAGCAGAGGTACCTACAAGCTTTACCTTTGCTTTACTCATCGTAGGGGGCAGAACTACCACTTGGCCCACTTGGGTTGCCCCGGGCTTAAAGGTAAAGTTAGAAAGCATCATTTGCGATTGAGCCATGGCGTTGGCGTGTACCCCTAACAAGAAACAAAAAAGCAGTTTCCAGGGTGTTACGGTTCTCATAGTCTGATTGGTTAAAAGAGGTCTCAAATACAGGGAAATAATCTAAGCTTACCATGCCCAGGGTGATAGAGGCACGGTAAGCTCAGATAGCCACCAGAGGTTAAGGTAGGCTTATTTCTCCCACCAAACCTTGGTATTGATGTCATCGCCGCCCATCATTTCTACGGCTTTTCTGTAGTTCTCGGCGTTGTTGGTTTGCACCGTAGTGGGGTATCTGAAGCGAACCGGCACTACTTTGTTGTTCATCATGGCATTGGTGGTAGGAAGTACCGGGAAGCCCGTGCGGCGGTATTCAAACCACTGCTGATAATCCACGAAGAACAAGGCCAGGTACTTTTGCAGCAGGATCTGCTCCAACGTGCCGTTGTACGCGGCGGCCGGATTGGTGAAATAGTCTGCGGGCATCACGGCTCCCCACTGTTCAATGGCGGCTTTCACACCTTTTTCATAAGCAGCTTGGGCATCACCGGTCACGATGCCTTTCTGGGCTAGTTCCGCTTTGATGAACTCCACCTCGGCATAGGGCATGATCACCGTAATCATAGGAGCCGTCACCAGGGCAACGTTGAAGGTGGAAGGAGCATAGTCAAACTGGGTATCGCTTCCTTCATAACCGCTTGGGATTCCCTTGTACCCCACCTGCGTTCTACCGTCTTTGGAGGTGGCTTGGGTGAAGAATTTAGCTCGGCGGGGATCATTCAAAGTGTTCAGGTGATCAATGAAGAAAGAAGAAGCCGCCCGACCCGTTCTGAAGTCAACGGCACGTCCCCAAGGAGAAATCAACGGCGGAACCCCTGAGATCTGCAGAATAGCCGCATCTGCATTTGACGTGAATACCGGAAACTGCGTAGGATTGTTGAGGATCTCCGTCATCTTAGCCACCGCATTCATTTCCGCTCTTTTGGAGACTCTAAGCAGTAACCGTAGCCGCAGCGAGTTGCAGAATTTCTTCCACTTAGCCACATTGTTATGGTACAGGATGTCATCGCCGTAGATCATGGTTTTGGCCGGATCAAACTTGCTGTTGGCGGCTTCAAGATCGGCTAAAATCTTGGTATAGATAGACTGCTGTGTATCAAAGGCCGGATACAGAATTCCTTCATCGCCGCGGCTGGCTTCTACCATGGGCACATCGCCAAAACTGTCGGTGAGCAGGGAGTAGACCCAGGCATTCAAGGTAAGCGCCACCGCCTCATAGTTGGGGTCATTGGCTTTCACGGCCGCGGCCTGCATTTCCTTGATGTTGGTTAACCAGCGGTAGTAGGTGTTCCAGGTAGAGCTACCGGAGTTCTCGGTAACATCATAGCGGTGGATGCCGCCCGAAGCACTGGGGAACGGAAGCGCCACTTGCATGAGGTCAAAGGTGAAGTCATCGGCCCGGTTGGCGTTGAAGCTGCTCATCTCATAGAGGATGGGGTTCAGCAAGGTACCCGGGCTGATTTGCTCAATGCGGTTAGGATCGGTGTTTACCTCTTCAAAATCATCAGTACAGGAGGTGTTGAGGGCACCTAGGGCAAGCAGGAATACAAAGGTCTTCTTTATAGATAACATGGTTCTTAGTTCTTTGGGAAAAACTGCTGATAGACTGGGATAGCCTACCGGCAGTTCTGAAAGGTTGAATTGAAAAACTAAACTGTGATTGGCTTAGAATTTAAGGGTCACGTTCATGCCCATAGTTCTGGTGGAAGGCATCTGGCCCATTTCAATACCCGGCATAATGTTGTTTCCGTTCAGGGCCGCCGTTTCTGGGTCAAAGATTGGGAAGTCGGTGAGCATGGCCAGATCACGGCCGTACAGCGCAATGCTGGCGCCGTTGAAGAATCTGGTTCTGGCCAACAGCGATTGAGGCAGGTTATACTCCAGACGGACTTCCCGCAGTTTCAGGTAGGAGGCGTCAAAAGAGTTGGACTCCACGTTGGCACGGCGGTAGTACCGGGTGTAGTAGTCGGCGGGGTTTACTTTTTTGGTGTTCTGGGTGTAAGTACCGTCACCATTCAGCACCACGCCATCGCCAATGATGAATCCTTCTTCGCGGCCCATTAAGGTGTGTTCCAGTTTGCCTTGCTCAGACATTTTGTGGTGGGTCTGGGAGTAGATAATACCGCCATAGGAAGCATCCAGCAGGAAACTGAACCGAAAATTCTTGTAAGAGACTTCGTTTAGGAAACCGCCTTTCCAATCGGCGTAAGCGTTCCCGATGTATTGTACTTCGTCTGGGTACGCGGGCAAACCGCTCTCATCGTACACAATCTGACCATCGGGGCTCCGCACAAACCCGAAGCCGTAGATGTCACCGGTAGTACCGCCTACTTTGGCGATGATGGAAGCCTGACCACCTACGCCCAATACCTGCTGGTCTTCAATGCCATCGGCCAGTCTCAGCACCTTGTTATCGTTTTTAGACCAGGTGACCGTTGATCTCCACTTGAAGTTGGCCAGGTCAATGGGTTTGGCGTTCAACACCAGTTCCAGACCTTGGTTCCGTACTTTACCCGCGTTCAACACAGCCCGGGTATAACCGGTGGTAGGATCCACCGGAATCTCTAGAATCTGGTTTTTAGTGAGGTTTCGGTACACCGTGGCATCTAAGCCGATACGGCCATTGAAGAGCATAAACTCCATCCCAGCCTCATAGCTGGTCGTGATCTCGGGTTTGAAGTTGATGTTGTGGAGCGTGGTGGGCACAGAGCCCGAGCCGGCGAAATCGCTTTGGCCGTAGTATTTTCTGGTTCTGTACGGATCGGTGTCACTTCCCACCTGGGCGGCAGATAATCTAAGCTTGGCAAAAGAAATCTCCGTAGGCAGTCTGAACAGGTCGGTTAGGATAAAGCTGGAACTGATAGACGGATAGAAGAAGGAGCTGTTCTGCACCGGCAAGGTGCTGGACCAGTCATTACGGGCGGTCAGGTCCACAAAGATTTTGTCTTCATAAGAGAAAGCGGCCAAGGCGTACAAGCTGTTCACTTCGCGGTTTCTGTGACGGGTGGTCATCATGGCGTTGCCTATCCCGTTAGAAAGTTTGTACACTCCCGGAATCACCAATCCATCCACTACGCCATCCGTGGCGCGGTACCGCTGGTTTCTCAGGTTACCACCCACCGAGGTTCTCACGTCAATCTTGCTTCCTAACTGCTCTTTGTAGGTCAGCAAGGCGTCTGTGTTGATCTCGTAATCAAAAATGTTCTGCTCTTTGAAGTAGCCATACGGGAAGTTGGCCGTGTTGAAAGGGCGGCGCATGGCCCGATCCTCGGCGGTTAAATCAATCCCTGAGCGCACCATGATGTCTAGCTTGGGCGAGAACTCATAGGTAGCCGCCAGGTTCCCCACCACCGAATAGTTGTTCAGGGAGTTGGTCATCTCATAGGCAATCACATACGGGTTGTCAATGAAAGAACTGAACGGGTGAATCTGTTGCACTTGCTCCTGCCCGGCTTTCCACCGAGGCTCGTACCAGGCCAGATCCACGTTAGGGTTCTGGAAAATCATGAAATAGGCAATGGACTGGTTACTGTAGCCGGTGCCCGGCAGGTTATCGCTCTTCTTGTTGGTGAAGTTGACTTTAGACGATAGCTTTAACCTTTTAGAGATGTTTTGGTTGATGCTCAAAGCCGCCGTTAAACGCTCAAAGCCGGTGTTAGGCATGATCCACTCGTTTTTAGAGTGCGTAAGGGAAGCCCTCACAGACCCGTTCTCTCCACCGCCCTCTAAGGCAACGTTGTTGGTGAGCGTGTACCCGGTTCTGAAAAAGCCTTTGATGTTGTCTTTATAAGGTCTCCAAAGCTGTCTTTCCGCCGACTGACCTTCGCGGGTTGGGTCATACTGGTAATAAGATTGACCATTGAACTTCGGTCCGAAAGCGCTACTGGTTCCCCCGGTGTTGGCTCCGTCGGCCGAAGCGCCATAGGAATAATAAGGCTCCCCGGCGGCATTGAAGGACTTACCGGTTCCCTGCCCATATTCATACTGGTAATCGGGCCATTTCAGGACATCATTAAAGCTGACGTTGGTATTCACCGTAACCCCAATGCCCTTGTCTTTGCGAGACCCAGATTTGGTGGTGATAATCAAGGCACCATTCGCGGCCCGGCTTCCGTAAAGGGCGGCGGCACTTGGGCCCTTCAAGACGGTGATGCTTTCAATGTCATTCGGGTTGATGTCGGCAATGCCGTTCCCGAAGTCCACGGGAATATCGTTCCCAGAACCGGCGCCGTAGGCGTTGTCCACCCCAGAACTAGTCATATCGCTGCTCATGGGCACCCCGTCCAACACAATCAGGGCATTGTTCCCGCCCGGGTTCAGGGAGTTATCGCCTCGTAAGCTAATTCTAGTGGAGTTTACTGGGCCCGAGCCCGGAGAAATCAAATTCAGACCGGCCACTTTCCCAGATAAAGCCTGCGCAAAGTTATTGGGCATGGCATCGGTCAAGGCTTCGCTCGTTACCGTCTGCGTAGCGTATCCCAGCGCTTTCTGCTCCCGCTTAATCCCCAAGGCCGTTACCACCACTTCACTCAGTTGCTGGCTGTCCTGCACCAGAGAGATGGAGACATTGGTTTCGTTCTGGGCGAAGGTTCTTTTAAGTGAGGTATACCCCACAAACGAGAACACCACTTCTGCGCCTTTCGGTACCTGGACGGTGAAAGAACCGTCGGTGCTGGTGGCGCCCAGGGCTGTTCCGTTGGAGGTGATCACCACCCCAGGCATGGTACCCAACTCTGCGGAAGTCACCGTACCTGAGATGCTCACCCGCTCGGTTTGCTGCGAAGCCGGGTTTTCGGTGTTTTTTGCCATAACGGGCATTAAACCCGTTTGCCCTGTAGGGTTGGTTTTTCTTTTAGGAGACGCCTGCACCAATGTAGTGGCAGGTGCCTGCTGCATGTTTTGAACTACTTGGGAAAGGAGCAGCGGCCGCGCTTCTGTCATGGGCGCCAGCGCCAGCAACGAAAAGCCTAAAAGCATCTTCTTAGGCAATTGACTCTTACTTGGAGGAAGTAAAGGGTTTCTCATGGTTTAGTTGACGGTAAATTGGATTCGGACTTGGAGCGGGTGAGAAGGTTGAAAAACCACCAGAAGTGATGGAGTCATTAGGTGTACTTTTGAGTCTGTTGAAGCATTCATCGGTCTACCCTGCGTGCTCTGGCACCTTTAGCATAGACCAATTTTTCGCTGTTCAAAAGTAGTTTGTCAGGTTCTGAGACGCGGCAAATGAGCCGTTACCTTATTGTAAACCTTTCGTTACCGCAATGTTTAGAGGGGAAATAAAGGCCTGTTTAGTAGCCACCTTCAGGAAAACAGGCTGAAAGCGATGGGCTGCTTGGAGAGGATGGTGGTTCTCAAATCTGGACTTTTCCTGCAGAGAAAAATGAGGACAGCATCTGATCGTCCCCCTTTGAAGGGGGTAGGGGGATGACAAAGCCGTTTGATTAACCGCCCAACCTTGGCAACAGAATTAGGGCAACCACAAGGGATTGCCCCTACATGAAAGGGAATGCCTAATCCACACGAGTAAATCATCCCCCTACCCCCTTCAAAGGGGGACGGAATGCGTGGGCAACTTGGATGGGAATTCGACAGTTGAAATTTGGCAGTGGTGACAAAGATGGCAAAGCTTTGTTGGCTTCTATTTAGCTCGTGATTTCTGTACCTTTTGTAAAAACCAAGCTAAAAAAGAAAGGCCCTTAATTGCAAAAAGCCCTGCTTCCTTTTCAGGCGCAGGGCTCTTAGACAACACACAACACTAATTAAACAAACTATAAACTACGCTAAAATGGCCTTTACACAAACATGTTCAGGAAGTCCTGCTTGCCGTTGAGGTACTCGTAGGCGAAGCCTTCTTCCAGCATCCGGAGTTTGATGTTCTCCACATCATGCGGGCGTTTCACTTCCACGCCAATAAACACCGGACCTTTCTCCTTGTTGTTTTTCTTGATGTACTGAAAGTGGATAATGTCATCCTCGGGGTGCAGCACCCGGTTCACGAAGGTGCGCAGGGCGCCGGGCTTTTGGTTGAAGGTCACCATAAAATAGTGTTTCAGCCCTTGGTGCTGCATGGCGCGCTCCTTGATGTCTTCCATGCGGGTGATGTCATTGTTGCTGCCGCTGATGACGCAGACCACGTGCTTGCCTTTGATTTCCTCCGAGAAAGATTTCAGGGCCGAGATGCTCAGCGTGCCCGCGGGTTCCAGCACCACGCCTTCCTCGTTGTACATCTTCAGGATGTCTTCGCAGATCTGGCCTTCCGGCACCAGCACTACCTCATCCAGCAACTCGCGGCAGATCTCAAAGGTGAGTTCGCCCGGACACATCACCGCGGCCCCGTCCACGAAGGAATCAATGGTTTCCAGCCGTTGGCGCTTTTTCTCCTTGATGGAATTGTACATGGAGGGCGCGCCCATGGGCTGCACGCCAATCAATTTGGTTTGCGGGCTCAATTGCTTAAACACACTGGAAACGCCCGAGGCCAATCCCCCACCCCCGATGGGCATGAACAGGTAATCAATCCCGAAGTCCGCCTCCTTGAAGATCTCCAGCCCCACGGTGGCCTGTCCTTCCACAATGGCCAGGTCATCGAACGGCGGAATAAAGGCACTGCCCCGCTCGTCGCAGAATTCTTTGGCAGCCTTGAAGGTATCGTCATACGTGGCACCGGTGAGCACCACTTCCACCATGTCCTTTCCGAAAAGGCGCACTTTGTTCACCTTCTGGGCCGGCGTTTGGGCGGGCATGAAGATGTATCCCTTGATGCCTAAAAGCTGACAGGCATAAGCAACTCCCTGCGCGTGGTTTCCCGCGCTGGAGCAGACGATTTCCTTTTCTCTTTCGGCGGACGTCAATGACGATATCTTGTTATAAGCCCCTCTAATTTTATAGGAACGTACAATCTGCAGGTCCTCGCGCTTGAGGTAAATATCGGCACCATAGGTCTGGGAAAGCCACAGGTTCTTCATCAAGGGCGTCTTGTAAATGACTCCCTTCAGGTTTTTGGCGGCTTTCTCTACGTTCCTTAAGGCAACAACGGTGTCGGGGGCGGTGGTCTCTTTCTGCATGATGTATGTACTCTAATGGAAGGGTTGAACATTTGCCGTTCCGGGGCTGCTTTGGTAAAAACAGCCCCGAAACGCCTTTCTTTCCTTCCTTCCCCTTAAAAGGGAAATGGTTGACTATCTACCTGAACGGAGTTTCCGCACGGTGGCACCGGTTTGCCACAGCTCTGACTCTCTTACTTCTTTCAATTCTGCTTCTAATTCCTGACGGTAACCCGGCGTTGAACCGCGCTGGATGGTACGGGCGGCTTCTTTGCCCGAGGCCACGCTGTCATACAGGTCATTCAAGACCGGAAGCGTTGCCTCTCTGAATTTGCCTTTCCAGTCCAAGGCACCGCGCTGGGCAGTTACGGAGCAGTTGCTGAACATCCAGTCCATGCCGTTCTCGCCTACCAGTGGCACCAGGCTTTGGGTCAGTTCTTCCACGGTCTCGTTGAAGGCTTCAGACGGCGAGTGCCCTCGCTGACGCAATACTTGATATTGAGCCTCGATGATACCGGCCAGGGCCCCCATCAACACGCCGCGCTCGCCGGTCAAATCTGAGTACACTTCCTTTTTGAAATCGGTCTCAAACAGGTAGCCGGAACCCACCCCAATGCCCATGGCGATGGCTTTCTCGTAGGCTTTGCCGGTGGCATCCTGGAACACCGCGAACGAAGAGTTCAATCCGCCGCCTTCCAGGAACAGACGGCGTAAGCTGGTACCGCTGCCTTTAGGAGCCACTAAGATCACGTCCACATCGGCGGGTGGGATAATGTTGGTCTGCTCCTTGAAGGTGATCCCGAAACCGTGCGAGAAGTAAAGCGTCTTGCCGGGCTTCAGTCTTTCCTTGATGGTAGGCCACACGGCAATCTGCCCCGCGTCTGACAACAGGTTACAGATGATGGTGCCGCGCTCCACCGCCTCTTCAATAGAGAACAGGGATTCGCCTGGTACCCAACCGTCTTGCTTCGCTTTCTCCCAGGAAGCAGAATCCTGCCGTTGCCCCACAATCACGTTGAAGCCGTTGTCGCGCATGTTCAGGGCCTGCCCTGGTCCTTGCACGCCGTAGCCAATCACAGCGATTACTTCGTTTTTCAGAGTTTCCTGGGCTTTTGCCAACGGATATTCTTCGCGGGTCACAACGGTTTCATCTACACCGCCGAAATTGATCTTTGCCATTTTGTTAGTTAATATGGGTTATGATTTGATTTACTTGTCTATTGTTTTGGCCCTTATTTGTAGAAAAGAGGGCTAAAACAGCTTTCATACTCTCCGGCGTCAGCAACTGCTGCTACCGGCTTTGGTTTACATGGTGAACACCTTGTCGCGGCTGTTCAGGAACTCGTTTTCAATGGCCTCCTGGCCCGGCTCGGCGCGTTCAAATTCCCGGAGTTTGCGGTTGAAGCCGTCACTGCCTTTGATGATGGCGATGCGAGCGCTGCGTACAAACTCAATCAAGCCGAAGGGCTGAAGCACTTTAATCAGGTTGTCGGTTTCTTCGCGGTGGCCGGTGGTTTCAAAGACGGTGTAATCCTTCCGGATCACTACCGCGCGGGCGCCGTTTTCGCGGAGCAGGCGTTCTACTTTGGCTTTCTCGGCTATGATGTCGGTGGGCACTTTGTAAAGGGCCATTTCCTGCCAGATCACGTCTTCGTTCGTGTTAAAGTACACCTTCAAGACCTCCACCTGCTTTTCAATCTGCCGGGCGATTTTGCTCACCACTTCCTCGGTTTCGTTGATCACGATGTTGAAGCGGTGGATGCCTTCAATTTCAGAAGGTGACACGTTCAGGCTGTCTATGTTGATCTTGCGGCGCGTGAAAATCATGGCGATGCGGTTCAGCAACCCCACATGGTTCTCGGTGTACACCGTAATATTGTATTCCTGCTTTTCTATGGGCGCTTGCTCACTCATTTTATTATCAGTTAGGCACCTTATTTCAATCTGATTTCGCTCACGCTGCAGCCCTGCGGCACCATGGGGAACACATTGTTCTCTTTGGTCACCATCACTTCCAACAAAAAGGAACCGGGGTGCGCCAGCATTTCTCTTAGAGCATCGGTGAGGTCAGCGCGTTCATTCACGCTTCTGCCCGAGATGCCATAGCCTTTGGCCACCTGCACGTAATCGGGGCTCTGGATGTCCACGAAGGAGTAGCGCCGCTCATGGAACAGCTCCTGCCACTGGCGCACCATGCCCAAGAACTGGTTGTTCAGGATCATGATTTTCACGTCCACGTCGCTCTGCATGATGGTGCCCAGTTCCTGAATAGTCATCTGGATACCGCCGTCGCCAATCACGGCCACCACGGTTCGGTCCGGTGCCCCGAACTTGGCGCCAATGGCCGCCGGTAAGGCAAAACCCATGGTTCCTAATCCGCCGCTGGTGATGTTGCTACGGGTGTGGTTCAGTTTGGCATAGCGGCAGGCCACCATCTGGTGCTGCCCCACGTCGCTCACAATAATGGCTTCGCCGTTGGTGAGTTCGTTCAGTTGCTGCATCACCTCGCCCATGGTCATCTCACCAGAGCTCGGGAACAGTTCTTCTCTTATTACTGCATCGATCTCTTTCTGCTCAAACTCCCGGAACTTGGCCAGCCACTCGGTGTGCTGCTTTTGCTCCACCAGTTGGGTCAGCAGCGGCAAGGTCTCTTTGCAGTCGCCCCACACCGGCACGGTGGTCTTCACGTTTTTGTCAATCTCCGCCGGGTCAATGTCCAAGTGGATGATTTTGGCCTGTTTGGCGTACTTGTCCAACCGACCCGTCACCCGGTCGTCGAAGCGCATGCCGATGGCAATCAACACATCGCACTCGTTCGTCATCACGTTGGGGCCATAGTTGCCGTGCATGCCCAGCATGCCCACGTTCTGCGGGTGGTCACTTGGCAAGGCGCCCGCGCCCATGATGGTCCAGGCCGCCGGAATGCCGGATTTCTCCAGAAAGGCTTTGAACTCCTGTTCCGCTGAACCCAAGATCACACCCTGGCCCCACAGCACAAAGGGCTTCTTAGCACTGTTGATTAGTTCGGCGGCTCTTTCAATATATTCTTTCCGCACAATGGGCTTCGGCCGGTAGCTGCGGATATGCACGCATCTTTCATAGCCCTGAAAAGCAAATTTCTGCAACTGGGCATTTTTGGTAATATCAATCAACACCGGGCCGGGCCGACCAGTGCTGGCAATGTGAAAGGCCTTGGCCAACACCGCCGGGATCTCGGTGGCATCCGTTACCTGGTAGTTCCACTTGGTCACCGGAGTAGTGATCCCAATCACGTCGGCTTCCTGAAACGCATCGGTGCCCAGCAGGTGCGCGAATACCTGGCCCGTGATGCACACCAGCGGCGTGCTGTCAATGAGGGCATCAGCCAGACCGGTAATGAGGTTCGTTGCGCCGGGACCGCTGGTGGCGAACACCACGCCTACTTTACCCGAGGCACGGGCGTAGCCCTGGCCCGCGTGGATGCCGCCTTGTTCGTGGCGCACCAGCACGTGCTTCATGTTCCCCGGGAAGTCGAACAGCGCATCGTAGATGGGCATGATGGCCCCACCAGGATAGCCGAAGATCGTGTCCACCCCTTCCACGGAAAGGGCGTGCAGCAGCGCCTGACTGCCGCTGATCATGGTGTCTGTTTCAGGCAAGGCTGGGGCTTGTTTCTCTTGCGTTAACATAGGCTTCTTCCTGTAAATCGGTGATACAACCGTGGCTGGCATCACTTACTGTTCTGATATATTTCAAAAGCACTCCCCCTTGCACATTTGGCTTAGGTCTTTGCCATTGGCTTCTTCTAAGGGCGAGTTCGGCATCGTCTAGCTGAACATCCATGGTATTGGCAGTAGCGTCCAGCACTATCCAATCGCCGTCTTCTACCAGGGCAATGGTTCCACCGTCATAGGCTTCAGGGCAGACGTGCCCGATGACGAATCCGTGCGTACCGCCCGAAAACCTGCCATCGGTGATGAGCGCTACTTTATCGCCTAAGCCAGCGCCCATGATGGCCGAGGTAGGTTTCAGCATTTCCGGCATGCCCGGTCCGCCTTTTGGTCCTACGTAGCGAATCACCACTACCTGGCCGGGCTGAATTTTGCCATGGGTGATGCCCTCGTTCAGTTCTTCTTCTGAGTTGAAGACGATGGCCGGTCCTTCAAACCGGAGGCCTTCTTTCCCCGAGATTTTCGCCACCGCACCTTTGCTGGCCAGGTTGCCATACAAAATCTGGATGTGGCCATCGGCTTTGATAGGGTTCGATAGCGGTCTTAGTAAATCCTGCTCCTCGCCCAGGGGCTTCACGTTGGCTAAGTTCTCGGCTAAGGTTTTGCCCGTAATGGTCATCAAATCACCTTTGAGCAAACCAGCTTCCAACAAGGTTTTCTGCACAGCAGGTACTCCGCCTAAAGCGGAAAGGTCTTCCATCAGGTATTTACCGCTGGGTTTTAAATCCGCCAGCACCGGCACGCGGTTGCTGACCTCCTGAAAGTCTTCCATAGTCAGTTTCACGCCGGCAGCATGGGCAATGGCAATCAGGTGCAAAACGGCGTTGGTAGAACCACCTAACACCGTAATCATGACCAGGGCATTCTCAAAGGCCTCCCGCACCAGAATGTCACGCGGTTTGATGTCTTTTTCTAATAATTGCAGGATAAACGCTCCCGTATCCAAGGCTTCCTGGTTTTTCTCGGCACTCACCGCCGTGGAGGACGAAGAGAAGGGAAGGCTCATGCCCAGGGTCTCAATGGCAGCCGCCATGGTGTTGGCGGTGTACATGCCTCCGCAAGCCCCCGGACCCGGACACGCGTTCCGGATAATACCGCGGTAATCTTCGTCAGAGATAGCGCCGTTCAGTTTTTTACCGTAGGCCTCAAAGCAAGACACAATGTTCAGTTTCTGGCCTTTGTATTCCCCTCCTTTGATGGTACCGCCGTACACCATCAGCGAGGGGCGGTTCAGGCGCGCCATGGCAATCAGGGCACCCGGCATGTTTTTGTCGCAGCCCACCACGGTAGCCACGGCATCATAGTAGTGGGCACCCGCCATGGCTTCAATAGAGTCAGCGATCAGCTCTCTGGAGACCAGGGAGAAGCGCATGCCGGCGTTGCCGTTGGTGATGCCGTCGCTCACGCCAATGGTGTTGAACCGAAGCCCCACCATGCCGTTGGCCTGCACGCCCATTTTCACGGCATCGGCTAACCCATTGAGGTGCATGTTACAGGTGTTCCCCTCAAAGCCCGTGGAGCAGATGCCCACAAACGGTTTGCGCAGATCGGCCTCCGGGATACCCGAGCCGATGAGCATGGCCTGGGAAGCCGGTAAGCTGTCGTCTTTGGTGTAGATGCTGCTGTATTTATTTAGAGCCATGGTTTGTAATGCGGTGTTTTTGAGGTGTTTTCACAAAAAAAGAGCCTTTCTACCGGGTGGTGAGAAAGGCTCCAAAAGATTGTAAGAGGCCGTTCCTACCCACCTGGCGGCAGAGGAATAATGACGAAAAGAAGAATGACCGACCGGTGTCGCATCTACTATCTGGTTTTGTTTTAGGCCCGTTTTCTGCAAAACAGGCCTAAAATGCGTTGCTTTTTAGATGATGGTGCTTAACCCTATTTCTATGTTTTTCAGGTGTCGGAAGCTCTCGCCGCCTTCCTGCACGTAATTGGCGATGAAGGCACCCACCTGCTCGGTGGTGAACGGATGGTCTTTTCTCAACTCAGGGGTTAGCACGTTTTTCTCCAGGGTATAATCTACCGCTTCCTTCACCAGATCGGCTTCTTCCTGCATCCCGAAATGCTCCAGCATCATGGCCACGGAAAGAATGGTAGCGATGGGGTTGGCGATGCCTTTGCCCTTGGCTTGCGGGAAAGAACCGTGGATGGGCTCAAACAACGCTGCCGTCTCGCCTACCGAAGCTGAAGGCAGCAAGCCCAAAGAACCGGCAATCACCGAAGCTTCATCAGAGATAATATCCCCGAACATGTTCTCGGTTAAGATCACGTCAAACTGTTTCGGGTTGAGGATCATCTGCATGGCGGCATTGTCCACGAACAGGTAATCTACTTCTACGGAGGGATATTCCGGGGCAATCTGCTGCACTACTTCGCGCCACAGACGGGAGGTTTCCAGCACGTTGGCTTTGTCTACCAGCGTTAGTTTGTTGCGGCGGGTAGTGGCCGATTGAAACGCCAGGTGCGTGATGCGCGCAATCTCTTCTTTGGAGTAGGTGCAATGGTCATAAGCACCGTTCTGGGTGCGGCCTTTTTCCCCGAAGTAGATCCCACCGGTCAACTCACGGTAAATAAGCATGTCAGCACCCTGGATACGGTCTGCCTTTAACGGCGAATGCTCCAGCAACACATCATACGCCGTAACGGGACGAATATTCGCGAACAAGCCCAAAGACTTTCTCAGGCGCAACAATCCTTGCTCCGGACGTACTTTGGCGGCTGGGTTGTTGTCATACTTAGGATCTCCAATGGCCCCTAAAAGAATAGCATCGGCTTCAAAGCAGGCTTGCAGCGTTGACTCGGGTAGCGGATCGCCGGTGGCATCAATGGCGCAGGCGCCCATTAATTGCACATCCAATTCAAACTGATGACCAAAACGCTCGCTAACTGCCTCTAATACTTTGATGGCCTCAGTACAAACCTCTGGTCCAATTCCATCGCCGGGTAAAACGGCTATTCTTCTCGTTAATACGCCCATGGTCTGCTTTTTTCGTAGTTTTCTATCGCTTCTTTCTGGTTCACTAAAAAATCAATGTCATCGTAGCCATTGATCATGCATTCTTTTTTGTAGGCGTCAATGGCAAACGGAATACGCTCTTCCCACACCGGCACTTCCAGTTCCTGGTTCACCAGGTTCACTACCAACTTGGTTTGCGGGTCTTCCTCTATCTGGGCAAACAAGCGTTCCAGCACTTCATCACTCACTTGCAAAGGCAACAAACCGTTGTTCAAGGCATTGCCTTTGAAAATATCGGCGAAAAAGCTGGAGATCACTACTTTGAACCCGGCATCATGGATGGCCCAGGCCGCGTGCTCTCTGCTTGACCCGCAACCAAAGTTCTTGCCGGCTACCAGAATCTGCCCTGCGTAACGGCCTTTGTTCAGCACGAAATCGGCCTTGGGCTGACCGGCGTTGTCAAAGCGCCAGTCGCGGAATAAATTTTCCCCGAAGCCTTCGCGCGAAGTAGCCTTTAAAAAGCGGGCCGGGATAATCTGATCAGTATCTATGTTCTCAATCGGGAGCGGAACCGCCGTTGATTGAAGTATCTCAAACTTTTCCATTAGTTCAGGTATTGGGTAATGTCCACAATCTTTCCTTCTACCGCGGTGATAGCGGCTACCAGCGGACTGGCCAGCAAGGTGCGGGAACCTGGTCCCTGACGGCCTTCAAAGTTGCGGTTAGAGGTAGACACGCAGTACGCACCGGCCGGAATCTTGTCTTCGTTCATGGCTAGGCAGGCGCTGCAGCCCGGCTCTCTCAATTCAAAACCGGCTTCCGCGAGCACTTTGTCAATGCCTTCTTCTATGGCTTGCTTCTCCACCAGTTTAGACCCCGGTACAATGATGGCCTCCACGTGTGGGGCTTTGTGCTTGCCCTGCACAAACTTGGCCACCTGGCGCAGATCCTCAATTCTGGAGTTGGTGCAGGACCCGATAAACACGTAGTCAATCTGCTTGCCCAGCAAAGACTCACCCGGCTGAAAACCCATGTAGTTCAAGGATTTGCTGTAACTGGCCTGCTCACTCGCGGGAACATCAGTTGGAATCACGGCATCAATCGCCATGCCCATGCCTGGGTTGGTCCCGAAGGTGATCATTGGCGCGATGTCCTGTGCATCAAAGAAGTATTCTTTATCAAAAGAAGCGCCTTCCTCGGTGTACAAGGTGGACCAATAAGCTACGGCCTGCTCCCAACGCTCACCCTGCGGCGCAAACGGACGGCCTTTCAAATAATCAAAAGTGGTTTGGTCTGGGGCAATCATGCCGCCGCGGGCACCCATTTCAATGCTCATGTTGCAGACGGTCATGCGGCCTTCCATGCTCAAGGCCTGAAACGCGCTGCCGGCGTACTCTACAAAATAGCCCGTGGCACCGCCGGTACCCAATTTGGAGATCACGTACAGGATAATGTCTTTGGCCGTTACGCCGTTTCTCACATCGCCCTCTACCGTAATGCGCATGCTCTTAGGTTTGCTCAGCAGCAAGCACTGAGAGGCCATTACCTGGGCAACCTGGCTCGTACCAATCCCGAAGGCAATGGCGCCGAACGCCCCGTGGGTAGAGGTATGGCTGTCGCCGCACACAATGGTCATGCCCGGTTGAGTTAAGCCTAACTCTGGCCCGATCACGTGCACAATGCCCTGGTTCTGGTGACCCAAGCCGTACAGTTCAATGTTGTGCTTCGCGCAATTCTCGGTTAGCTTATCAACCTGAAAGCGTGAAAGCGGTTCCTGAATAGGAAGATGTTGGTTTTTGGTGGGTACGTTATGGTCAGCGGTCGCCACCATCTGTTCTTTGCGGAACAATGGCAATCCACGCGCTTCAATTTCATCGAAGGCCTGCGGGCTGGTAACTTCATGTATCAGGTGTTTGTCAATGTAAAACACGTCTAATCCCGCCCCCGGAATGGACTTCACTACGTGGGCGCCCCATATCTTATCTAATAACGTCTGTGCCATAGTATTCTCTCTTTTGTCCTCTTGAAAAGATCTTGTTTGCGGGCTAGAAAAGCGCTTACTATCCGTTATTACCGCTCGCTCCCAAGTTCCTTTCAGGATGACAGGAAGGATGTTTAATTTGCAGAAACCAGGTTATCCTGCTCTACTAATTGGTGAAGGTCTTCGTCTACAACTTCTTTCTTCTTGTCTGCTACTTCTAAGAAGGAAGCGTAGGCTTTGTCTAAAGTGAATTTATCAAACGCATACCCTATTTTCTGTAACCGGTACGCCAAGGCGGCACGGCCAGAACGGGCAGTCAATACAATGGAAGAATCCTCGGCGCCTACTTCTTTGGGATCAATGATCTCGTAGGTTTCTCGGTGCTTGATTACGCCATCCTGATGGATGCCGCTGGAGTGCGCAAAGGCGTTGGCACCCACAATGGCTTTGTTCGGCTGTACCTGCATGCGCATCATGTGTGATACCAGGTGCGAGGTTTCCGTTAAAAGCTTGGTGTTGATGTTGGTGTCCAAGTTTAGGTACGGGTGTTGACGGAGAATCATGACGACTTCCTCCAGGGCCGTATTACCGGCGCGCTCCCCTACCCCGTTGATGGTACACTCAATCTGGCGGGCTCCGTTCACCACCCCAGAGATAGAATTGGCGGTAGCCAAACCCAAATCATTGTGGCAATGGGTGGAAAGGGTCACGTTCTGTACGCCGCGCACGTTTTCATACAGATATTTGATTTTCGCGCCGTATTCTTCGGGCAGGCAATAGCCGGTGGTATCGGGGATGTTCAATACCGTGGCCCCGGCTTTTATAGCGGCTTCGCAGACCATGGCTAAGAATTCATTGTCGGTGCGGCCGGCGTCTTCGGCGTAGAACTCCACGTCTTCCACAAAGCTTTTGGCGTATTTCACGGCCCACACAGCGCGCTCAATCACATCGGCTTGGGTGGTGCGCAGTTTAAACTTGATGTGGGATTCTGAAGTACCGATGCCCGTATGGATTCTGGGGTAACGCGCTGCCTTTAAAGCCTCAGCGGCTACTTTGATGTCGTTTTCCACGGCGCGGGAAAGTCCGCACACGGTGGCATCTTTGGTTTGTGCCGCAATAGCCCGAATGGCCTCAAAATCGCCGGGACTGGAAACCGCGAAGCCTGCCTCTATCACGTCAACGCCCAGAAGCTCTAGTTGCCGTGCAATGACTAACTTCTCATCCATGTTTAATTTGCAACCAGGCACTTGCTCGCCATCGCGCAACGTTGTATCAAATATTTGTATCTTCTGGGCTGACATTGTTATTTTGGCTTCTATTCGGATACAAAGAAGCGCGTACTAATACGGAAGCTAAAATCTTTTTTCAGCGCATTTACTATTTCTAACCATCCAATATTTAAACACAAACAACTGAAAATCAATATTTTAAATCATTTCTATTTACAATGCCTAGCCAAAATATTGATCCTATTTTTCAGTTAATAAAATCATTGACGCCTTCTGAAAAGCGCCACTTCAGGCTGTTTACCAACCGGAGCGGCTCCAGCGAGGACCTGAAGTTCTTGCAGTTGTTTGATGCCCTGGACCAGCAGGAAACCCTGAATGAGGAGAAAGTCTTGAAACAGGTACCCAGCATTAAGAAGGTACAGTTGGCTAACCTTAAGAACAACCTGTATAAACACCTCCTTTCCAGCCTCCGGGCGTTTCATGCACCGCAGAACCTGGACATTCAGTTGCACGAGCAGTTGGATTACGCCCGGGTACTCTATAATAAAGGGTTTTACCAGCAGAGCCTGAAAATGCTGGACAAAGTGAAAGTGACGGCGCTGGAGTATGAACTGCCCCATATTGCGCTCACCGCCATTGACTTTGAGAAGCTGATAGAGTCGCAGTACATCACGCGGAGCCTGAGTGGCCGGGCCGAGGATTTAACCCAGGAAGCCACCGCGGTGTCTACCCACATCTCACAGATGCACCAGCTCTCCAACGTGGCGCTGCGCTTGTATGGGCTGTACCTGAAGGTGGGCCTGGCCCGCAACCAGGAAGACTATGAATATATCACCGGTTTCTTCCACGAGAACCTTCCGGTGATTGAGATCAGGCGAGCGGGCTTCTACGAAAAACTGTATTACCACCAGTCGCACGTGTGGTATTACCTCATGATCCAGGATTTCAAGAACTGCTACCGGTATGCCCAGAAGTGGGTTGATTTGTTTGAGGAATACCCGCACATGAAAGAGCGGCGGTCGGTACTGTACATCAAGGGGATGCACAACCTGCTCAACGCACTGTACAACCTGCTGTATCACTCCAAGTTTATCAAAGTGCTGCAGCAACTGGAAGACTTTGCCGCCGATACCTCTCGCCGTTCCAACCCCAACATTGACACGCTGCTGTTCCTCTACATCTACACTAACAAGATGAACGGGTATTTTCTAGAGGGCAACTTCACCGAGGGGCTAAAGGTGATTCCGGGCGTACTGAAGAACCTGGAAGGGTTCCAGGCCCAACTGGATCCCCACCGCATGCTGGTGTTCTACTACAAGATTGCCAGCCTCTACTTTGGCTCCGGTGATTTCAAGAAGGCGATTGAGTACCTGAACAAGGTCATCCATCACCAGAACACCAGCTTGCGCGAAGACCTCCAGTGCTTCGCCCGCATTCTGAACCTGATTGCCCACTACGAGGCCGGCTACGATGACGATGCCCTGGATTACCAAATCCGGACGGTGTACCATTTCCTGGGCAAAATGGACAACCAGCAGCAAATGCAAGTAGAGATTTTCAAGTTCCTGCGCACCGTGGGCAACATTGCGCCTTACCAACTGAAGGACGCCTTCATTACCCTGAAGGAGAAACTCATTGCCATCTCTGAGAAGCCCTATGAGCGCCGGCCTTTCCTGTACCTAGACATCATCTCCTGGCTGGAGAGTAAGATTGAGAATATACCCGTGCAAGAAGTCATGCGCCGCAAAGCCGCCAGGTTAAAGTAGTCACCTGTTTCAATGCCGATTTTCTTAAATCAGCCTTCAAATAGATGGCTGCTACCAATTGTTACAGCTTTTTTATTCCTTTAAACCCTTTAACTTCCTGCCCTTAATGCGCTTGTGATAGGAGCTGCTCTTGGCTAAATCCTCCCCCTAAAACAACCACTTCCCTGAAATGATCAAAAAACTCTTGTCTTTTACCCTATTGCTTGCCTTTTTATCTTTCTTTAGCTGTGACTTTGATTCCATCTCAGAAGACTTGGGGAATGGGTATGAATTAGTGTGGATAGATACAAAGGATAATCAATCCATTTACAAAGAAGAAGAGCAAGTACCCGGGTACGTTTTTAGTGTAGGGTACAACACAGAATATATAATAGCAAAACAGTATCCGCAAAAGGGTGACTTCTATAGCGAACCAAACTTCTCTGTCACCAACTACTTCATTATTGACATTAAAGAGAACGCAAAAGGGTTAAAAAAAGGAGTGATTGGCCCGTTGTCAGAGGCAGAATTCAACAGGAAAATGGATGAATTTAAGATTAAGGACAGAATTAAATTCACTCTAGTTAAATAAATCCGAGTTGCTCAATATCGAGGTAAAGTATTTACAGTAATAGAGAGTGAGATGATCAACTTAGTCCACAAACTTCCAGAATTAGACCAGAAATTATTGGAACTACTGCATAGCCTTAATAAGGAAGATTGGAGCAAACAAACCGTGGCCAAACTCTGGACTGTAAAAGATGTGGTAGCGCAATCTTCCCTTTTAGGAAGTTTGCATGTATGCCTTGCCTCATACTCTCCAGAATACTACGGCAGAAAAAGGAAGTGTAGTGAAGATGGCAATCACGGGAGAAGTGAACGGGGAATGGCTGGTGAGGTACAACGGAAAGAACTGGGTGAGGACCGAATCCATGCCAGGCAGTACCCCTCTGACTGAGATTTCCATCGATGCATATGCCTCCTGGAAACTGTTCTCAAAAAGCTTGCGGCCAAAAGATTTACAAGACAAAATACAAATCACAGGAAACCAGAAATTAGGTGAAGCAGCGGTAGAAATGATTTTGTTTATGACTTAAACAAAGTAAGCAACAGCTGTAAAACAACTACCATTATACTTGCTATTTGTGACAGCAAAAATTGCATAATGTATTAATTCATCTTCTCCGCATCTTACTAACAATTAAGCAGATATAATTTTTAATGAACTATTTACCTAAAAGCATCCGCACTTTTATTGGCGCAAAAGATTACGAAATATCAAGAGCCTTCTATAGGTCGCTTGACTTTGAAGAGGTTATTATCAGCGATAAAATGTGCTTGTTTAGGGTAAATGAGCAAATAGGTTTTTACTTGCAAGACTATTATGTAGCTGATTGGATAGATAATTCAATGGTCTTTATGGAAGTAGATGACATTGAAAAATGCGAAGCAGAATTGATTGGCAAAAACTTACCTACTACCTACCAGGGTGTAAAACTGACGGAGATAAAACAATTTGACTGGGGCAGAGAATTATTCATGACCGACCCATCCGGAGTTTTGTGGCATTTCTGTGAATTCAGCAAATAAACGCAAATGCCTGATTCTACTGTAGCCTGAAGTACCAAACTTTATGGCAAAACCTCCTCTCCTGCATGGCATGACTAAGTTCATTTGGTTTTGGCAATTACCTGGTATAAGCTTAGGAAGGTTAAGCAGTAAATAGACATAAACCAAAATAGCTGCGGCTTAGAGAAAATCCTCTAAGCCGCAGCTATTTTGGTTATTAGATATCCTGAAAAAACTTTAACCGCTATTGCTTCTTCGCCTTTTTGGAGCGTTTTGCCTTTTTCAGGGCCATTTCGTTGTCGTCCAGTTCCTGGCCAAAATCAGGCATGCCGTCCTTGGTCCATCTCAGTACCCGGGCGCGGGTGTGGCGGTTAGGGTCGTACAAAGGTTCGCCGTTGATCTCTTTGTAGTCGCGGGCATGGTAAATCATGATATCTGTTTTTCCATCCTCGGCTTTTATAAAGCTGTTATGCCCCGGGCCGAAACGTTTCAGGCGTTCATTAGTGTAAAAAACCGGGTCGGGAAGTTTGTGCCAGGAAGCAGTATCCAGAAGGTCAGCATCCTCTGTGGCCCAGAGCAAACCTAAAGCGTAGTTCGCATCCGTGGCACTGGCGGAGAAAGTGACAAACACCTTTCCGTTGCGGATGATGACGGCCGGGGCTTCGTTCACGTTATGTCCTATCCTTTCCCAAGCCAATGTAGGTTGGGAGATAACCACCTGTTTGTCACCCAAGGTGGTGGGGCTGGTCATTTGGGCAATGTATAAGCCCGTATTTACTTCTTTCGTAGAAGCTCGGTCTACCCAAATCATGTAGCGCTGACCTTTGTGTTCAAAAATGGTAGCATCCAGGGTGAACTCATTGCGTCTGCTGACAATCTCCCCTTCCTCTTTCCATTCGCCTTTGGTAGGATCTTCAGACGGATTGGACAAAGCGTATTTGCGGATGGCCCACTTATCCTCGGCTCCGCCTGCGGCAAAATAGATGTACCATTTCCCGTCTATCTGGTGCAGTTCAGGTGCCCAGATGTGGTTCCCCATAGAACCTTTTTCGTGCTTGCGCCAAACCACAACTGGTTTCGCTTCTTTTATGCCATTGATGGTTTTGGAAATGCGTATCTCCAGGCGATCATATTCGGGCACCGTGGCCACAAAGTAATACGTGCCATCGGCCGTTCTCCAGACATGCGGGTCTGCCCGTTGTAAGGCTAAGGGGTTATTGAATTGGTTTTTCTTCAGCTTCTGCGCCTGGCTCGTTAAACTGCCTGCCAGCAGCGTCACCGCCAAGATCAATTTCATTAGTTTAATGGAGTTCATATGCTTCGTTTGCGTTGATAGTAGAGTAACAGATTTGTCTGACAAATCTTGTTTAAAGATAAGCGTACTTTTTACAATTATAAATACTTCACCTCTCCTTTCCCCTTCTTTCAATTGCGTTTTGACAAATTGCTAGCGCTTTTATGTAAAACTTTAAAGCCCCGGGTTAGCTCTTAAACGAAGTCTAACCGTTTATAAGAAGCCTTAGTTACTAAATGGAGGATGTATGGACAGAAACATGAAAGAGAAGATTCTTTCGGCCTACGAGGAATTGGCAGTAAGCTATAATCAGTTGATTGACCATAAACCCCACAACGCCTACTATGACCGGCCTAACACGTTGAGTTTAATTCCGGAGGCCAAAGGGAAAACCATTCTGGATGCCGCCTGCGGTCCGGGGAAATATGCGGAAGAACTAATCGCTTTGGGAGCTACCGTCACCGGATTTGACCTTAGTCCCCGGATGGTAGAACTGGCCAGGGAACGGAACAAGGATTCCGGTTCTTTTTTCGTCCATGACCTATCAGAACCCTTGGGAATGTTGGAAGACGCCTCCTTTGACATCGTCTTGTGTGCTTTGGCGCTCCATTACCTGGAAGACTGGACCATGACCATCCAGGAGTTTCACAGGGTTTTGAAACCAGAGGGTTACCTGGTGATTTCAATAGAACACCCTTTCTTTGATTTCAACTTTTTCCAGTCTACCCACTACTTCAAGGTGGAGCCGGTGAAATGCACCTGGAAAGGCTTCGGAAAACCCACTGAAGTGAACAGCTACAGACGGCCCCTGGGAGCTTGTATTTCTTCCTTAACCGACAACGGCTTTTACATTGACCAACTGTTGGAACCCAAACCAGTGCCTGAGTTCGAGAATCTGGACCCAAAGCATTACAAAGAGCTCAACGAATTCCCCGGGTTTATGTGCATCAGGGCAGTTCCCAGAAAGTGAAACTAGGGTGCAAGGATTATTGGACCTATAGCCTAGAGAACAGTTGGCTTGTTAAATGAACAAAGTCGTTGATTTAAACCTATTTTAGGGCCAAAATCAGGAAAACAAGCCGAAAACCCATGGAAAACACGCCCATCATCGTAGAACGCACCGTAAATGCTCCGGCAGAAACCGTCTGGCAAGCCCTCACCGACAGAGACCAGATGAAAGAATGGTACTTTGACCTCGCGGAGTTC
The DNA here is from genome assembly GCF_008271695.1 of Rufibacter hautae. Taxonomy (GTDB): domain Bacteria; phylum Bacteroidota; class Bacteroidia; order Cytophagales; family Hymenobacteraceae; genus Nibribacter; species Nibribacter hautae. Next base: position 1,260,821 of record NZ_VKKY01000003.1, on the reverse strand, counting down.
AGACCCGAGGTTGGATTTGAGTTCCAGTTCTCCGGTGGCCCCGAAGATAGAAGCTATCTGCACCTTTGTCAGGTTACGGAAGTGGAGCAAGGCCGTAAAATTGCCTACAGCTGGCGCTACGATGGGTACCCCGGCAACACCCTGGTTACCTTTGCCTTGTTCCCTGACGAGGATAAAACCACCGTGAGACTCTCCCATAGCGGGCTGGAGACCTTTCCCACCAGTAATCCAGATTTTGCCAGAACCAACTTTGAGGCAGGCTGGAATGAAATCATCGGTACTTTACTTCCTGCTTACCTGGAGAAAAACATAGCAGCAGCTTCGTAGTCTTAAGGCCTCTTGGAATGGGCATCTTCTCATAAGTTTCAAGAAAAGAAGCCTAAAACTGGTATGCAGGCCAGGAGTATGACCTTTGTTTATACAAATAATTCATCGGCAGCCTTTTAATATCAGGTAAATGGAATCCTCCGCATTTACTCAGCCAGAAAATTTTGTATTTAACTTTTATCAAGCTGAATTAAATTAATTCCGAAAAGGCCCAATCCGGCCTAAAAAGCAATTCGTAGGTCTTGGCAACCAACCTCCTAACCTACGATAACATGAAAACAAATTACCACTTTCTTTCCTGGGCAACTTGCCTGCTTTCTTTCTCCACCATTTTCACGTCTTGTAATGAAGATATACTGGAGTCGAAAGACCAACTTAACGCATCTGCTGCCACCGAAGCTAAAATCCAGAGCGACCTGACTTTTTATGCCCTCACCACCAACAACCAACTGGTAAAATATAGCACCGATCAAAAGTTACGGGAGACCGGAGAAGTAAACATTACTGGCCTGAGAAGCGGTGAACGGATCTTAGCTATCGATTTCAGGCCGGCCACCGGGCAGCTTTACGGGGTTAGTAATCAGAGTTACCTGTATGTCATCAACCAGAACACCGGGGTTGCCACCCAGGTAGGCACGGCCCCCTTCTCGCCGGCCATCGATGGCACCCAGGTGGGGTTTGACTTTAACCCGACTGTAGACCGCATTAGGCTGGTCACCAACGAGACCCAGAACCTGCGCCTGAACCCTGAAACTGGTGCCGTTGTAGCCACTGATGGCATGCTTAACCCTGGCAGCCCTGAAGTAGTGGCGGTGGCTTACACCAACAGCATGGCTGGGGCTACCTCCACCACCCTGTATGACATTGATGTTGCCACTGACAAGTTATACATCCAAACGCCGCCCAATAACGGTACGCTGGTGGAGGTGGGTCGCCTGAATGTCCAAGCAGTGGGCGAAGGCGGCTTTGACATAGCCCCTGATAATTCCCTTGCCATTGCGGCCTTGTTTGGCCGGGGCGGCGGCGTTGAGAACCAGAAAGAAGAATCTAACGGGAATAAGTACCGCTTCTACAGCATTGACTTGGCTACCGGCAAGGCCATGAACCTGGGCAAAACCGACCGGATGATTATTGGGGTGGCCATTCCTACCAACCCGGTGGCCTATGGGGTTGACGCTGACAACAATCTGCTCATCTTCAACCCTTACGAGGCAGCCATGGTCATTTCTAAACCAATAACTGGCTTGCAGCCCAATGAAAGAGTACTAGGAATTGACATGCGCCCGGCCACGTCTCAACTGTATGCCTTAGGAAGCACCAACAGAATCTACACCGTTAACCTGGCCACAGGGGCGTTTGCTGCCGTGGGAGAACCGTTTACCCCTGCCCTTTCCGGCGACTTCTTCGGTTTCGATTTTAACCCAACCGTGGATAGAATACGGGTGGTGAGCAACACCGGCCAGAACCTGCGCCTGAACCCAAACACTGGGATGGTAGCCATGGAAGACAGTAAGTTAAACCCTGGCACTCCTATGGTAGATGCCAGTGCGTACACCAATAATTTCGTCGGGTCAACCTCTACCGCGTTGTACAACATTGACTTCGGGACAGATGCGCTTTACCTGCAAAGCCCGCCAAACGCTGGCACGCAACAATTGGTGGGGAGCTTAGGCGTACAAACAGGCCCTCACAACGGCTTTGACATTGGCGGGGTTAGCGGCACTGCCCTTGCCCTGCTCCAGACCGGAGGTCAGTCAGGTATTTACAGAATTGACTTGAGCAAAGGCACCACCACCAAACTTTCTACCGTCTCCAAGATGCCGCTGAGTTTTGCTCTTGGCTTAGGATTCTAAGAACAAACCAAAAAAAGAAAGCAGCAGGTCTAAGCACATGAAAGTGACTAGACCTGCTGCTTTCTTTTTCACACCTTTCGGAGTTTTAGGGCTGTTTTCCAGAAAAAGGCCGTTTTTCAGAACAGATGAACCTTTGAGCAGATGACTCCCTTACTGCCGGGGCGGCGGGCCCGGGTCAACGTTTTTAGTCAGGTACCGGGTAAGCAAACTGCCAATGGCCCCCGAGCCGGCGTACTTGGCCAAGCTGTCCAGTACCTCTACCTGCTCCTTGGTGAGCCACTTCCACTCTTCGGCGGCAATGAGGTGGAAACCCCGCACCCCAATACAGATGGCAATGACAATGCCTGCCATGATGATGTTCCCCTGAATGGCCCAGTGGATGATGGTTTTGGCCCCTTGTTCCCGCTGGTGCTCTCTTTTGCGCCGGTCGCTGGCAAACCACTCATCCTCTTCCTTGGCCTTCCTTAAGGCCGCCGGCGGTGGCGGCGACGCCCTGATGGCGGCAAGATCTAGGTTGGAAGTGGGACTAGGCTGATTGGGCTGCATGGGGGGCATTCACTAGCTTCTGATAATACTCCTTTATGAGGTCGTTGGGGATGATGACGTTGTTGCTGTGCTTTCCCTGGGTGTCCCAGACCTGTTTCCAGGGAGTTTGATCCTGGTGGGTCATCGCCGAAAGGTCCACCCCCGAGAACTGTCCGTACACTTCCCAGATTTTCTCCAGAAACGGCACTAGGTCGGGATCAGAGAGGCTCACCGGGGAAGACTCGGTAGCATTGCCCGCCGTTACCATCTGCCTGATGGCCTCGCCGCCGTAATCTTTGAAACTGTAGTAAATGGAAGGAACCACCGGACCGTATTTCCAAGCTTCTACCGGTTCGGTCAGCAGCGGTTGCCCCGATAGGCCCAGATACCACCCGTGGGCGATATACACCAGTTTCACCAGCTTCATATTGGTCACGGGTTCGCCGGTGTCAAAAGACTTCTTTAGAAAGAAGTTGGCCACTGCCAGAGCATTTTCCATGACTTTCAATTGTTTACCTCCTCTTAAAATAACGCCCAGCCTGAAACGAAGGTTGGGCAGTTACCACTACAAAAATATAAAGATAAAGCTGGGAAAACAAAAGTGGCTCAGACCTTTATCCTTTGAAAAGCAGCATAATAAGTACGCGCCCGTCTCCAGCAGACAGGGCAATTAGATTTCCATTTTTGGCCTAAAAGAAAAAGCCTGAGCAGGGAAATTGCGCAGGCTTTTTAGGGGTATTTTCGGTAAAACATCCTTGAAACAGAAAGCTCAAAGAATGGTCTGGGTATAGAGCTGGCACTTCCAGAGGTCCAGTTCGTCCATGACCAGTTTGGCCATATACTCCAGGGTGATTTTGTCATCAATGGTGAATTCGCGGGGTTCTTTGTCCAAGATGCACACCGCCCCCAGGTTATAGCCGTCATAGGTGGTGATAGGTACCGCCGCGTAGAACCGAAGGCCGAACTCACCGGCCACCAGTGGATTCTCCGCCAGGCAAGGTTCCTGAAGGGCATCCCTGAAAACGGTAGCCTCCTGCCGTAAGATGGACAACGAGCAAAGGCTGTCGCCTCTATCCACCTCGGTGGTGTTTTCCATGCCTACGTTGCCTTTGAACCACACCCGCTCCGCGTCCACGAAGGAAACCAAAGCGATGGGCACTTTGAAGATATGGGCCGCCAACGCCGCGATGTGCTTGAAAGGGCCGTCTGTTTCTGTGTCTAAAATTTGATAATCGTGCAGTTTCCTCAACCTCTCTGCTTCAATTTCCGGGATGATCTCTACCCCAAAAGTATTTTTCATGGCCATGTACACTAGTCTGTTCTTTTCCCTCTACTGCTGGGTGATTTCCGTCTTTACGTCCAATCCAAATCAAGGTTAAATGAAATATTAAAGAAAGTAACGGAAAAGTTATAAGTCTCTAACTTCCAACACTTAGCTTAATATTAAGGAAACATTGTATTAACACGCAAGGCACCCCCATAACCGTAACCGCCCCAAAATAAAGCAGATAGCAAACCGCAAGATAGGGTTTTAAAAGTCTCCGCAAGAAACATACCTAAACTGATGCAGGGAAGTCCTTTTCCCTCACAATCCGAGGCAGGGCTCCATTAACCCATACCCAAAAACCGTTTTCCTACTGTTTTTTTGAAAACAGGTCCAAAACAGCAAACTGGTAGAAGCGCATGTTGGAACAAAATGACCAGGTAATTAGGATTGGGGCACCTTCTCTCCTTGCAGCACGGCAGAGATCTTGGCAATATCCGTGGAGACTTTCTTGATGAATTCCAGCTGTTCCTTGAGCAGGAGTTCATCTGAGGAAAGCTCAGCTGGTTCAGGCACTTCGGGCTCCGGCAGGTGCACGGTGCTTTCACTGGCCTTTGAAGTAATATCCAAGGTTTGAAGGGCCTCGGAGAGGGAGAACTCGGCCCTGCGCAAGATTTTAAAGAAAGCCGTAGGATAAACTTCCGGCGCCCGGTTTCTTCTGGACGAGAAGATGGTGGCAATGTAGGAAGACAGAATATGGTTAAGCACCACAAACTGGAAGATTTCCTGCCGGTGCAATTGCTTGCTGCGGGGCTCATCGGTCATGCGCTGGAACGCCGCCGAGAGGTTCGCCGAGTTAACGTACACTTCCTTGCGGGCCAGTTTGTACTGCACCTCGGTAATCTCCTTGCCGGCTAGCCGTTGGGCCAGCACCTGCAGGTATCCCAGGTTGGCCTGCACCACGTTCTTGAGCAATCGGCCCACCTGCTTTGATTCCCAGTTAGGAAACACAAAATAGGTTGCGGCAAAGGCAATGGCGCAGCCCACCACGGTATCCACGATGCGCTCCTGCACAATGGTCATTCCCCCGCCGCCCAGAAAACTGAACAAGATGAGCATGAAAGGCGTCATGAGAATAACGCTCAGCATGTAGTTAATGCGTTGCACGCTGTAAAATCCGGTCATGAACACCAGCAGAAACGCAAACTGCAGCCTGGTATCCTGCACCAGGTACAAGACCAGCAGCCCCAGCGCCCCGCCCACCACAGTCCCGATGACGCGTTCCTTGTTCCGTTGTTTCGTGAGGCTGAAGGCGGGTTTAAGCAGGAATATCACGGTGAGCAGGACCCAATAGCTGTGCTGCCCGTACGGGAATAGCTTGGTGAGGGTATAGGCGAAGAGCGCCACCAGCGCCACCCTGAACGAGAACCTGAACACCGATGACTCAAAGGTGAGGTTGTTCAGAAACATTTTGGGGTCAATGGTCTGGTGCGAGACAAACAGGGAAAACTCAATCTCGCGGGACCTCTTCCGGAGTTCCTCTTTGTCCAGGTCAAAGTAAGACCTGATGACCGTCAGCCGTTGGGCAATGGACCTGATGTTCACGAAGATTTTCTTTAGCACCAGGTGGCTGGTTTTGTCCTCGCGCTCGGCCATGGCGTCAATGCCGGCCTTGAGTTCGTCTAGCCGGGAATTCAGGTCTTGGGTATTACGGTGCGGAAGGTTCGCCTGGATGGCAAACCCGATGTTGTCCAGTTCATCGGCCAGCAGTTCTATGAGGCGCGCAAACTCCGGCAGCAGCCCGGTGTGCCCGTATTTCTCCCTGATGGAGGCGTAATCATAATGGATGGCGGTGATCTGTTCGTACAGATCCACCATGTCTACGAACGTCATGAGCAGCGTCCGGCCCGTGTCCGTGGACTCCTTCATGAGCTGACGGCTCTTGAACATAAGCTCGCGTTGGGCATCCATTTTGTCACTCACCAGAATCTGCTGCGAGATCAACTGCCGGTAATCATCCTCCAGATCAGTCTGGGAATGGTAGAAAGCGGCTTTCAGCCGAAGGAATTTCGCTACTTCCCGCACGCACTCGCCCAGGGCCTGTTGGGTGGGTCGGTAGGGCATAAACCGGTTAGAGAGCAAACTCAGGAGCATGTACCAGACGCCGCCCACCATCACCAGGCCGCTGTACAGAAACACCTGCTCGGGGGTGAGCGGACGGTCCATGGTCATGACCAGGATAAGCAAACCGGCCAAGCCGATGAAGGAGGCCCGCATGCCGTACACCAGCAGCATGGAGCAAAGGAAGCTGAACACCAGAATGGCCAACCCCAGCGTAACCACGTGCATGCGGGCAAAACCAATGGCCAGCGCCATAAACGTGCAGAGCCCAATGCTCAGGAGCATGGCGTTGCGCTTGTGCCGCACCGGCCCCGGTGAATCTGCCAGGCTCACGCTGATGGCACCCAGCGAAATGGAAATTCCCGTCTCAAAATGACCCAATTGCGAGAATAGCAAGGAAGGCAACAGCGCCGCAATGGTGGTGCGGATGCCATCATAGAAGTTCTGGCTGTAGAAAAAATACTGGAGCTCCCTTACTTTCCTGTTCATTCTTTACTGGTACGTGGTGGTCTGGCTGCGTGATTACGAATCAAAAATTTGGAGTTACTACGTTCTGGGGAAGCCAAAAGCCTTCCGCTAAACCCAGGTAAGCGGCCCTTCAACGCTGCAGCCTTGTCTGTATTTGGGCTACTTTTACGGAAACAGCGTAAAAACGTGAGGCGTAACCAAAGCCTAAACGTAACAAATGCGGGGGAGGATGACGGACCTTTGGGAAAGATTTGACCCAACGCATTTACTGCCCGATTTTAAAAAGTAAGCCTAAAACCATTTTCTGCGTATTCTTCTTTTTATTCCCTTGCATCAGTCAACACATGTTCTTATAAAATAAGACTTACCCTCACCCACTCCTTTCCTCATTGAATTACCTTTACGGCATGCGTACCACTTCAGAATTTGATATTGTCATCATTGGCGCGGGGCCCATTGGACTGACCTGTGGCATTGAAGCCCAGAAAGCCGGACTTTCCTACGTGATCATTGACAAAGGCGCCCTGGTCAACTCGCTCTACAACTACCCGGTGACCATGACGTTTTTCTCTACCTCTGAAAAACTGGAGATTGGGGGCGTTCCTTTCATTTCTGATAACCCTAAACCACGCCGGAACGAGGCCCTGGAGTACTACCGTCGCGTCACGCTCAAGTTTAACCTGAACCTGCGCCTGTTTGAGGAAGTACTGTCGGTGCAGAAAACCGGGGAGCGGTTTGAGGTGCAGACCATCAAGGAAACCTACCGCGCCCGAAAGGTCATTATCTCCACCGGCTTCTATGACTTGCCTGCGCTCATGGAGGTGCCCGGCGAGGACCTGCCGCACGTGACGCATTACTACAAAGACCCTCATTACTACGCCCTGCAGAAAGTGGTGGTGGTGGGCGCGAGCAACTCCTCCGTAGATGCCGCCCTGGAAACCTACCGCAAAGGTGCCGAGGTGACCATGGTGGTACGGGGACCGGAGATCGGCCGCCGGGTAAAGTACTGGGTCCGCCCCGATGTGGAGAACCGCATCAAAGAAGGCAGCATCAAAGCCCACTTCAACTCCTGCATCACCGCCATCAGGCCCGGCGAGGTAGACCTCAACACCCCCGAGGGGCCTCTCACGCTGCAGAACGATTTTGTGCTGGCGCTCACCGGCTACAAACCCAACTTTGAGCTCCTCCGCAGGTTTGGCGTAGAACTTTCCCCCGACCAGAAACTTTACCCACAGCACAACACCCAGACCATGGAAACAACCCAACCCGGCCTGTACCTGGCAGGCGTGGTCTGCGGCGGCATGGACACGCACCTCTGGTTTATTGAAAACTCCCGTGACCACGCCGAAAAGATTGTGCAGCACATCCTTTCCCAAGACCAGTCTTCTTAACCCATTTCTGTTTAAGAGCTGATTTTTAGAAATCGGCTCTTAAACAGAAGAACAGGGTAAATCAAGAATCTCCATTCTGGGCCTGATTTTGGAAAAACAGGCCCAGAATAGATAATTGTTTGAAATCCTATCGGCTTAGGGTATCCCAGAGGTAACCAAAAGATAACACTATCACAACCTACTGACTATTAAGTATTTATTAATTAAACAACAACACTTTCCCGCCTTCCCTATTGAATAAAACAAATATCGGCTTGTATAAGCGGGTTTGCTATGCTTTACTTTGCACTACCGAATGAACGTTCAATAGACAACCAAGACCTTGGAGATAATTGCAGAGAAGAAGAAGGCTATTCTGGAGAGTACGCTGAAATTGATCAAGGAAAACGGCTTCCACGGCACACCCATGAGCATGGTGGCCAAACGGGCGGGGGTGGCCGCAGGCACCATCTACCATTATTTTGACAGCAAAGACACCCTCATCATGGAGCTGTTTGCCTACACCCAGGGCCAGGTGCAGGAAGCCGTGCACAAGGATCTCCGCGAGGGCATGGACCTGAAGGAGAACTTCTTTCTGCGCTGGATCAGCCGCTGCCAGTTTTACATCCAGCACCCAGATGTGCTGTTCTTTATTGAGCAGTTCGTCTCCTCGCCCTACTACCCACGTTGCTCCCCAGACCAGAATGAGCGCAGCCAGAACGATATCAAGGAATTCATCAACTTGGGTCGGCAGCACGGCATCCTGCGCGACGTGGACTTCAAACTCATGGCCATCATGATCCACAGCAGCATCATGACTGCCGCGCGCGTGCACATTGACGGCAAAGTGCAGTTGGGAGAAAAGGAGTTCCACCAATTGGCCCAAATGATCTGGGACAGCATTCGTAAACTGTAAATCACCCCTAATCAGCTTCTTATATATTTATCACCCTTACTTATGAAAAAAACAAATTATCTGGTGCCCCTGCTACTGAGTTGCCTTCTGGCACCCTTGACCTTGTGGGCACAGGTGACTCCAGATAGCACTGCCGGCCGGTTAACCCTGCAGCAATGCGTGGAGTACGCCCTGAAAAACCAGGCTCAGGTGCAACAGGCACAGATAGAGGAGGAAATCGGTGAGCGCCAGATCAGGGCGCAGTTATCGGGTTGGTTGCCGCAGGTATCGGCGAACTACGCGCTTACCCACAACATCAAGCGGCAGCAGAGCGTGTTCGGGGACCAGGTCATCACCATCGGGCAGAAATACACCTCTAACATCAATTTCCAGGCAAACCAGACGCTGTACAGCAATGACCTGCTGCTGGCCTCCAGGGCCGCGCGCTTCACCCGCTCGGCGTTGGACCTGAACACGCAGGCCACCAAGATCAACACGGTGGTAGACGTGAGCAAGGCCTTTTACAACATCTTGTTAAGCCAGGAACAACTGCGCATTCTTGAGGAGAACATCCTGCGCCAGGAGAAACAGTACCGCGATGCCCGCGCCCAATACGAGCAAGGCTTGGTAGACAAAACCGATTACCAGCGCGCCAGCATCACGCTTAACAGCATCAGGGCAGACCGCAAGAGAACCCAGGAGGCCATCAAGTCCAGCATCGCGGTGCTCCAGGAACTGATGGGTCTGCCGGTGGGCACTTCCCTTACCCTGGCCTACGATTACAACCAGATGCAGCAGAACATCCTGGTAGATACTACCCAGAACGTGACCTTCGCCAATAGGGTGGAGTTCCAGCAGGTGCAGACGCAGCGCCAGATCCAGGGTCTGAACACGCGTTATTTCCGATGGGGCTTCTTGCCTACGGCCTCGGCGTTTGTCAATTACAACCCTACGTTCTTCAGCTCCACTTTCTCAGACATCTACAGCCAGTCTTACCCAACTTCCGCGTTGGGACTACAGATAGGCATCCCTATCTTCCAAGGGGGCCGCAGGCTGCAGAACGTGCGCATCTCAGAACTGCAGGAAGAAAGCCTGAACGTGGAACTGCAGAATACCCAGCGCCGCATCAACACCGAGTACCAAACCGCGCTGGCCAACTACAAGAGCGATTACAATGATTGGCTGACCCTGCAAAGCAATGTGCAGCTCGCTGAGGATGTCTACAACGTGATCAAGCTCCAGTACAACGAGGGCATTAAAACCTACCTGGACCTGATTGTGGCCGAGACTGACCTCAGAACCGCCCAACTCAACTATTACAACGCCTTGTACAACGTGCTGTCCAGCAAGCTGGACGTGCAGCGCGCCCTGGGCACTATTGCAGTTAACTAAACACAGAGAAAAACCATCGTATCATGAAGATAAATCTATCCACCTTAACGGCGCTCACGTTGTCTGGCGCGCTATTGATTTCCTGTGGCAAAAAAGAAGCTGCCCCGGCAGGACCAATGATGGGCGGCCCCGTTCCCGTGAACACCATCACCGTCGCTGAAGAAAACGTGGTAGGCACAGACACATACCCGGGTACCGTGGTGCCGCTCAGCGAAGTGGAGTTGCGCCCGCAGGTGAGCGGTTATATTTCCCAGATATTTGTAAAAGACGGCCAGCGGGTAACCAAAGGCCAGCGGTTGTATGAGATTGACCGCACCAAATACCAGGCCGCTTACGGTCAGGCGCAGGCCAACGTGCGCAGTGCCCAGGCTAACCTCAACCGGGTGCAGAAAGACCTGGAGCGCTACGAGAACCTGGCCAAGCAGGACGCCATTGCCCGCCAGCGCGTAGACTACGCCCGCGCCGATGTGGAGACCGCCCGCTCACAGGTGGCGGTAGCCCGTGCCCAGGTAGCCAGCGCCGCCACAGATTTGGGTTATTCAGTTATCAACGCGCCTTTCAGCGGTACCATCGGGATTTCGCAGGTGCGCGTGGGTTCGCAGGTGAGCCCGGGCCAGACGCTCCTGAACACCATCTCCTCAGACGGCCCCACCGCCGTGGACTTCGTGATCAATGAGCAGGAACTTCCCCGTTTCAACCGCCTCAAGCAGGGCAACCAGCCAGACTCCCTTTTCACGCTTTCCTTGTCTGATGGTTCTAAATATCCGCACACCGGTAAACTCACGGCCATTGACCGCGCCATTGGGACCCAAACCGGTACCATTACCGTGCGGGTGAGTTTCCCTAACCCAGACCGCCTGCTGGTTTCGGGCATGACCGTGACCTTGAACGTCCTGAACCAGGACATAGGTAACCAAATCACCCTTCCGTTCAAAGCCGTGACCGAGCAATTGGGCGAGTACTACGTCTACAAAGTGCAGGGCGATTCTGTGCAGCAGCAGAACATTCTCCTAGGCACCCGCTTCCAGGACAAAATAGTAGCCCGCGAAGGCCTTAAAGCCGGTGATGTGATTGTGGTGGAAGGTATCCAGAAACTACGCCAGGGCGCCAAGATCCAGGTAGGTGCGCCGCAACCGGCGGCCGGTGCCCCAACCGGTGCCAGATAATTATTTTTTCAATAGTGCTTTTTCAGAACCAGTATGATATCTGATATATTTATAAGAAGGCCCATTACCGCCATCGTGATCTCCATTGTGATCGTGTTGGTGGGTACCCTGGCCATGATGAACCTGCCCGTCACCCAGTACCCAGACATCTCCCCTCCTACGGTATCGGTTTCGGCGAACTACACCGGTGCCGATGCGCAGACGGTAGAGCAGACGGTGGCCACCCCCATTGAAACCCAGATCAACGGTACCCCGGGCATGGCGTATCTGACCTCCACCAATACCAGTACCGGCCAGATGAACATGAGCGTGATCTTTGAGGTAGGCACCGACATTGACATCGCTACTCTGGATGTGCAGAACCGCGCTAGCGTGGCCGAGCCTAGCTTACCAGAAGAGGTGCGCCGTTTGGGCGTGACCGTTAGAAAGCGGAATCCCAGTATTTTGATGGTAGTGGGGATCTACTCGCCCAACAAAACCCACGACATCCAGTACCTGGACAACTATACCAACATCTACGTGAAAGATGCCTTGCTGCGCGTGAAAGGGGTGGGTGACGTGACTTCCATTGGGCAGGACTTCAGTATGCGTTTGTGGCTGCAACCCGATAAAATGGCACAGTACAACCTGAGCGCGAACCAGATTGTAACCTCCATTCAGGAACAGAACTTACAGGTAGCCGCTGGTACCGTAGGCGGCCGGCCGCAGTACAACACCCAGGCCTTCCAGTACCCTATCACGGTGAGTGGCCGTCTGGCAACCCAGGAGGAGTTCGGGAATGTAATCATCCGCACGAACCCAGAGGACGGCTCGCTGGTGTACCTGAAAGACGTGGCCCGCATTGAGTTCGGTCAGTTTGACTACGGCCGCCAGGCTACCATCAACAGCAACCCGTCTGGGATCATGTTGATTTACCAAGCGCCAGGTTCCAACGCGGTAGAAACCGCCAACGGAATTTACGCCGCCCTCACCGAAATGAAGAAGACCTTCCCCGCCGACGTAGACTACATTGTCTCGTTTGAATCGGTATCAGTGGTTGAGGTGTCTATCAACGAGGTGGTGCACACGCTGCTGGAGGCCTTGGTGCTCGTAATCATTGTGGTGTTCCTGTTCCTGCAAAGCTGGCGCGCCACGCTGGTACCTATCCTAGCCATTCCGGTTTCTATCATCGGGACGTTCATCTTCTTCATTCCGCTGGGCTTTACCATCAACACCTTGACTTTGTTCGGGTTCGTACTGGCCATTGGTATTGTGGTGGATGACGCCATTGTGGTGGTGGAGGCCGTGCAGCACTACATTGACCATGAGCGGCTCTCGCCGAGGGAGGCTACCCGCCGGGCCATGAAGGACATCACGGCGCCGGTAATCGCCATTGCCTTGATCTTGGCGGCGGTATTCATCCCGGTAGGCTTTATTCCGGGCATCGTGGGCCGTCTGTACCAGCAGTTCGCCATCACCATCGCAATCTCAGTATTGATCTCGGCATTTGTGGCCTTGACGCTGACCCCGGCGCTTTGCTCGCTCATGCTGAAGCCCATGAACGTGAACCGCGAGTCAAGAGGTCTGAACAAGTTCTTCTACAAGTTCAACAACTGGTTTGCCAGAACCACCGAGTCTTACTCAGGCGGGGTACGCCGAAGCATCAAAGCGGCTCCGTTGGCCTTGATTCTACTCGTTTGCTTGTATGTGGGCACCGTGGGCTTGTTTGCGAATAAACCAACCGGCTTTATCCCAACCGAGGACGAAGGACGTCTGTTCATCTCGGTGGAATTACCGGAAGGCGCCTCGGCAAACCGTACCCAGGCTATCCTGGAAAGAATGGCGGTGATCCTGCGCGATGTACCGGCTATAAAGAACTCCACCTCTATCTCGGGTCTGAATGCCATCAACTTCTCGTTTAAATCAAACAGTGGTACGTTCTTTATCCAGATGCACCCTTGGGAGAATAGGCAGGAGGAATCCATGCGTCTGCAGGGTGTAATGGCCGATTTGAACCAGCGTTTCAGCGCCATCAAGGAAGCGAACATCATTGTGGTGGCGCCGCCCGCTATTCCGGGTCTGGGTCAGTCGGGTGGTTTCAGTTTCATGCTGGAGCAGCGTACCGCCGGCGACATCAAGGAGATGGAGCGCGTGATGGGCCAGTTTCTGGGCGCCGCAAACCAACGTCCCGAGATTGCCATGGCCTACAGCTTCTTCAACACCCGCACCCCCGGTTACCACGTGGATGTGGACCGCGAGAAAGTGAAGAAACTGGGCATCAACCTCACCGATGTCTTCGCGACGATGTCTTCCTACATGGGGAGCCGCTACATCAACGACTTCACCCGCTACGGCCGGAACTACCGCGTGGTAGCCCAGGCAGACACCTCGTACCGCATGGACATTCAGAACATGAACCAGTTCTACGTGCTCAACCGCCAGGGAGAATCGGTGCCGCTGAGTGCCTTGATCACGACCAAAGTAGTGGAAAACCCTGCCGTGATCTCGCATTACAACTTGTTCCGATCCGTGGAGATCTCCGGTAGCGCCAAGCCCGGTTACAGTAGCGGCCAGGCCCTGGCAGCGCTGGAGGAAGTGGCGGCGCAAACCTTGCCGGCTGGTTACGGCTTTGACTTCTCCGGCCTCAGCCGCGAGGAATTAGCCGCCGGTAACAGTACCATCTACATCTTCGCGCTGTCCATCATTCTGGTGTTGCTCTTGCTGGCGGCCCTGTATGAAAGCTGGTCTGTACCGTTCTCTATTCTGTTCGCCATTCCGCTGGGCATGTTCGGGGCGATTCTGGCCCTTACCTTCCTGCCCAAACTGGACAACAACGTGTACGCCCAGATCGGGATGATCACGCTTATCGGGTTGGCCGCCAAAAACGCCATCCTGATTGTGGAGTTCGCCAAAGAGCGGGTAGACAAAGGCATGGAATTGGTAGAAGCCACCATTGAAGCGGTAAGGCTGCGTCTGCGTCCTATCATCATGACCTCGCTGGCCTTTATCCTGGGGGTACTGCCGCTGGTGCTGGCTTCTGGTGCGGGCGCCGTTTCGCGCCAAACCATTGGTTGGGTAGTGGTAGGCGGTATGTTGGCGGCTACGTTCCTGGCCATCTTCATTGTACCGGTGCTGTACGTGGTCATTACCCGTCTGGCTTACGGCAAGAAAGGCTTGGCCGCCCTGCAGGAAAGATACCGCGACGTTGACTTTGATCACAACTAGGTTATATAAACTCTATAAACCAAAAAGCCCCGGCTCCTGAGGCCGGGGCTTTTTACTAACACACGCATGCTGTTTATGAGCCAATTTTCCCAAAACGCCCCTAAAACCGCTTTTACCCTTTCTTCTGCCATTGGGGTGTACCAACTGGTGGGAGGTCTGCTAGGACTGGGGTTGTTCCTGAAGATGATACCGGCTTTGGAGAACCCATCGGCCACCACCTGGCTGGGCATTCTGCTGGCGGCCCTGCTCTACGGCTTTTCCATCTGGTGCGGCTTTTCGCTGCTGAAGAAGACCCGCTCCGCGTACACGCTGTCCATGGTAAACCAAATTCTGCAGGCGTTCAGCTTCGGGATGAGTGGCGTGGCTTACAATTACGTGGCGGGCCTCAAAGTCGGCGTGGGCATTGATTTCCTGGCCAGTTGGGTATTCAAGCTCCGGTTCTCGTTATCGTCTTTCAACTTCAGCTTCGGAACTCACGCGGGCATCTCCTTCGTGTCGGTGAATCTGCTGGCCTTGCTGCTGCTCTACCTGCTGGAACGTACCAAAGACGAGGCAAAAGGAACGCTTCGGTAAAAGTTTTTCAATTTCACGGGGCCACTAGGCAGGCAATCAGCTGATTTCACCCTCTATTTGCCTCCTGCTTTTCAGGCCTGGTTTTCTGTTTTACGCTTGTTTTCCCAAAAACAGGCACAAAGCAGAAAACCAGGCCTTTACTGTTTTAGGCTCGTTTTTAGAATTTCAGGGCAAATTCACAAAGAACTAACTATCAAATACTTAAAAATTTATTTATTGACCTATTTCTATTTTCATAATGAAAGGCTTTTCCACTTCCTTTATTTTAAAATATTCAAAGCAAACAAATCGTAAACTTACCATTTCCTTAATACTAACACTTGTTTGTTAATTTTTACTCAATACAAAGCTTGATTCTTTAGAAAATAGCCCATAAATTACTGATTCACCCGTACCCCAACGAACAAACAAAAGGAATGAATCAGGCCGATGAACTTAATAGAGGGTTATATACCCCCGAGCTAGAGCACGATGCTTGCGGTGTTGGATGTGTAGTCAATTTAGACGGCCATAAATCACACGCTACGGTAAAAGACGCCCTCACCATGCTCAAAAACATGGAACACCGCGGCGCCACCGGCAGCGACCCCGAGACCGGCGACGGAGCCGGTATCTTAGTGCAATTGCCCCACGAGTTCTTCAAGAAAGAACTGGCCGAGTTTGCCATCACCCTGCCTCCCGAGGGAAGCTACGGCGTGGGCATGGTCTTTTTCCCCATTGTGTACGAGGTGCGGGAGAAGTCCCGCAAGATCCTGAACAATTGCCTGCGCAAGCTGGGCCTCAGCCTCATTGGTTACCGCCTGGTGCCGGTCAACAGCCAGGTGCCCGGTCACGGCGCCAAAGCCGTGGAGCCTTACATTGAGCAGGTGTTTGTACAGCCGGTAGACCCCACCATCAAAGGCGAGGACCTGGAGCGCAAGCTGTTTGTGCTGCGCAACCTCATCTCCAACGAAACCCGCAAAAACGTACGCGGCGAGAACGGCACCTTCTACATCGCCAGTTTCTCTTCCCGCACCATCATCTACAAAGGCCAGCTTAAAACCGACCAACTGGAGCGCTACTACCATGACCTGCGCCACCCGGATTTTAGGTCGGCGATTGCGGTGGTGCACTCCCGTTTCTCTACCAACACGTTCCCCAACTGGCGCCTGGCCCAGCCGTTCCGCTTTATCGCGCACAACGGCGAAATCAACACCATCCGGGGGAATGTGAACAAGATGAAGTCCAAAGAGGCGCTCATGTCTTCTCCCCTTTTCACCGAGGAAGAGATGCAGTGGCTCTTGCCCGTGACCAACCCCGAAGACTCTGATTCCGCGAACTTGGATGCGCTAGTGGAACTGCTCACGCTGTCTGGGCGGCCCTTGCCGCACGTGATGATGATGCTGGTGCCTGAGGCCTGGCAGAACAATCCGCACATGGACACCTACAAAAAGGCGTTCTACAAATTCCACGCGTCTCTGATGGAGCCCTGGGACGGTCCGGCCGCCCTTTTCTTCACCGACGGCACCCAGATTGGCGCCACCCTAGACCGGAACGGCCTGCGCCCCGTGCGCTACTGCCTCACCAAACAAGGCCGCCTGATCATGGCCTCGGAGACCGGTGCCTTGCCGGTAGACCCCAAAGACGTGATCAAACGCGGCCGCCTGCAGCCCGGCAAAATGCTCTTAGCTGATATTTCCCAGAACCGCATCCTGGAGGACGAGGAGATCAAACAGCTGGTCTGCAATGACAAGCCGTATTTTGACTGGATTCAGAAAAACCGCATCAAACTGAGACTGCGCCCTGAGCCCGCAGTGCTCCTGGAGCCCTGCACGCCCGAGGAGTTGCGCCAGCGCCAGAAAGCGTACGGCTACACCCGCGAGGACCTGAAAATGGTGGTAGAGCCCATGGCTGCTACCGCGTATGAACCCGTGGGCAGTATGGGTTCTGATACGCCGTTGGCCGTTCTTTCGCACCAAAGCCAGCACGTATCCAACTACTTCAAGCAGTTCTTCGCGCAGGTGAGCAATCCGCCCATTGACTCTATAAGGGAGCGCTTGGTAATGTCTTTGTTCACGCGCGTGGGTGAGTCTTTGAACATCCTGGATGAGTCTGAGGCGCATACCCGCCAAATCCACATCTCGCAGCCCGTCATGGACCCCGTGGAGTTCCAGAAACTGGTGTTCCTGAAAGAGGAAGGCTTTGAGCACGAGACCTTGGACGCTACGTTCTCCACCCGCGAGACCGGCAACCTGCAACGGGAAATTGACCGCATCTGTGCCGAGGCCGAGGCTGCCGTGCGCGCGGGCAAGAAAATCCTGATCATCTCTAACCGCAACATCCAAGCGCAGCGGGCGGCTATTCCGTCTTTGCTGGCGGTAGGCGCGGTGCACCATCATCTAATTGAAAAACGCCTGCGCACCAAAGCAGGACTGGTGGTAGAAGCCGGCGATGCCTGGGAAACGCACCATTTCGCTACTATTATTGGTTACGGGGCCAGCGCGGTCTATCCGTTTTTGGTGTATGATACCATCAAGAGCCTGCACGACCAGCACAAGCTGGACAATGCGCATCCGTACACCCATTATTTCCACAACTTCATCTACGCGGTAGACAACGGCTTGCTGAAGATCCTGTCTAAGATGGGCATCAGCACGCTGCAGTCATACCAAAGCTCCCAGATCTTTGAGATCTTGGGCCTGAGCCAGGAGGTTATTGAGAAATGCTTCAAAGGCACTACCAACCGCCTGGAAGGCCTCAACTTTGAAGACCTGGAGCGCGAAACCCTGACTAAGCACCAATCGGCGTACCCAGACCATGAGAACCTGCTGGAATCAGGCGGGTACTACCAGTGGCGCCGCGATGGCGAGGAGCACTTGCTCACGCCTAAGGTGATTCACCTGCTGCAGAAATCCACTCGCCTGAACGACTACTTATTATATAAAGAATACTCCAAGTCCATCCGCGAGCACCAACAGGCTACGGCCATCACGCTGCGGAACCTGTTTGAGTTCCGGAAGCGGCAGTCGGTGCCTTTGGAGGAGGTGGAGCCGGTTTCCTGCATCCTCAAGCGTTTCGCTACGGGCGCCATGTCCTTCGGGTCCATTTCCTACGAGGCGCACAGCACGCTGGCCATTGCCATGAACCGCATCGGCGGCAAAAGCAACAGTGGTGAGGGCGGAGAGGACGAGGCCCGCTTCATCCGGAAGCCTAATGGTGATTCTGAAATTTCACGCGTAAAACAGGTGGCCTCCGGCCGATTTGGCGTGACCAGCCACTACCTAGCCAACGCCGACGAGATTCAGATCAAGATTGCCCAAGGCGCGAAACCCGGCGAGGGCGGTCAGTTGCCCGGCCACAAAGTAGACCACTGGATTGCTCGCGTACGCTGCTCCACCCCTGGCGTTGGTTTGATCTCGCCGCCGCCGCACCATGACATCTACTCTATTGAGGACCTCAAGCAGCTGATCTTCGACCTGAAAAACGCGAACCCCAGAGCGCGCATCAACGTGAAACTGGTGGCCGAGGCCGGCGTGGGCACCATCGCCTCGGGCGTAGCCAAAGCCAAAGCCGATGCCATCATGATTTCCGGCGCCGATGGCGGTACCGGGGCCAGTCCGCTGAGCTCCATCCGCCACACCGGTCTGCCTTGGGAGATTGGCCTGGCCGAGGCGCACCAAACCTTGATCAAAAATAACCTGCGCAGCCGCGTGACCCTGCAAACCGATGGCAAGATCCTGACCGGTTATGACCTGGCCGTGGCCACATTGCTGGGCGCCGAGGAATACGGGGTAGCCACCGCCGCGTTGATCACCGAAGGCTGTATCATGATGCGGAAGTGCCACCTGAATACCTGCCCGGTGGGCATCGCGACGCAGAACCCGGATTTGCGTGCCCTTTTCACCGGCGACCCTGACCACGTGGTGAACCTATTCACCTTCATGGCCATGGAGTTGCGGCAGATCATGGCTTCGCTGGGCTTTAGAACCATCAACGAAATGGTGGGCCAGTCGCAGGTACTCAAGATCAGAACCGACCTGAACCACTGGAAACTGAAGAACCTGGACCTTTCCCCTATCTTCCACCAGGAGTACGCACCCAGAAACGTGGGTACCTACAAGCAGATTGAGCAGGACCACGAGATCGGCAAAGTGCTGGACAAGAAACTCATCCGGGATCTAAAAAGAGGCAACACCGAGGTGGAGTACCGCATCAACAACGTGGACCGTGCAGTGGGCACCATGCTCTCCTATGAAATCTCCCGCAACTTCGGGAAACACGGCTTGCCGGAAGATTCCTTCAAAGGCACGTTCTATGGCTCGGCTGGGCAAAGCCTGGGTGCGTTCCTGGCGCCGGGCATCACCTTCAAGCTGTACGGCGAGGCCAATGATTACCTGGGCAAAGGCCTCTCGGGCGGAAAACTGATTCTGCAGCCCTTCAAAGAAAGCCAGTACCTGGCCCATGAGCACATCATCACCGGCAATGTGGCCCTGTATGGCGCTACCTCGGGCAAAGTGTACATCAACGGTTTGGCCGGCGAGCGCTTCTGCGTGCGGAACTCGGGTGCCGAAGCCGTAGTGGAAGGCATTGGTGACCACGGCTGTGAGTACATGACCGGCGGCAAGGTGCTGGTGCTGGGCGAGATAGGCAAGAACTTCGCGGCTGGCATGAGCGGCGGGGTGGCCTACATCTACGCCCCCGACCCTAACCATGTAGACCAACTGAACCTGGACATGGTGGGGCTGGAAGAACCAGACGCGGAGGATTTGCTCTGGATTGTGGAGAAACTGCAGGAGCACGTGGCCTACACCGGCAGCGTACTGGCGCAGGAATTCCTGGAGAACTGGGAAACCGAGCGGTTCCACTTCCGGAAAGTCATGCCGCACGACTTGAAAAAGGCTTTGCAATTACAAGATAAAGAAACAGAAAGGATATTGGCGTAATGGGAATAGCAGACGGATTCTTGAGATATAACCGGGAGGTGCCCGGTACCCGTGACCCCAAAGTGCGGGTGAACGACTCCAACGAAATTTACCTCCCCTTTCCAGAGGAGAAAACAAAACAGCAGGCCTCGCGCTGCATGGACTGCGGCATTCCTTTTTGCCACAACGGCTGCCCGCTGGGCAACCTGATCCCGGATTTCAACGATGCGGTATCGGAAAACGACTGGGAGCGGGCCGTGCGCGTGCTGTACAGCACGAACAACTTTCCGGAGTTCACCGGCCGCATCTGCCCCGCGCCCTGCGAGAGCAGTTGCGTGCTGGCCATCAACAAACCGGCCGTGGCCATTGAACACATTGAGAAAGCTATTGCCGAGAAGTCCTTTGAACTGGGTTTGGTGAAGCCGCAACCGCCTTTGCAGCGGACCGGTAAAAAAGTGGCAGTGGTAGGCTCAGGCCCGGCAGGATTGGCAGCGGCGGCCCAGCTGAACAAAGCCGGGCACAAGGTCACGGTATTTGAGAAAGACGAGAAAGCCGGCGGCTTGCTGCGCTACGGCATCCCCGATTTCAAACTGGAGAAATGGACCATTGACCGCCGGCTGGCCATTCTGGAAGCCGAGGGCATTAAGTTCAAGTATAACCGCAAGATTGGGCAGGACACTACCCTGAAGAAACTGTACCGCAAGTATGATGCGGTGCTGCTTTGTATTGGGTCTACCAAACCGCGCGCCATCTCTATCCCGGGCAATCACCTCAAAGGCATTCATTTCGCTATGGATTACTTGGGGCTGCAGAACCGCCGGGTAGACGGCACCCAGATTGCCCCGCAGAACGACATCAACGCCTACGGCAAGCACGTGCTGGTGATTGGAGGCGGCGATACCGGCTCAGATTGCGTGGGTACGGCCAACCGCCATTTCGCCAAATCCGTGACGCAGCTGCAGTACCGCTACATGCCCTCTTCCGAGCGTCACCCTACCAACCCGTGGCCCGAGGTCGCCACCACGTTCTCTTCTTCGTCCTCGCACGAGGAAGGCTGCGAACGGAGCTGGGGCTGGCTCAACAAGGAGTTCATCGCCGATGAAAACGGGCACGTGAAAGGCTTGCGCGTAGTGGAACTGGAATGGAAAAACCAATCTGAGTACACCGAGAAACCCAACAGCGAGCGCATTCTGCCCTGTGACCTGGCCTTGATCGCTATTGGGTACGAACGCCCGGAGCACGATGCCTTCACGGCCAACTTCAAATTTGAATTGGACCGCCGCGGCAACTTCAAACTGAACGATTGGCAAACGAACGTACCCGGCATCTTCTCGGCCGGAGACGCCTGCCGCGGACAATCGCTGGTGGTCTGGGCCATCTCAGACGGTCGCGAAGCCGCCCGCGCCATTGACGTCTACCTAATGGGTTCGTCAGAACTGCCTTCCAAAGAGCTTTCTAAGTACCAGTTGTTTTAGGAAGTCTCATGTAGCACGATAATAGATTTAAAGAGCCCCGTTCTTGCCTGTTTGGTGAGACGGGGCTTTTCTTTTTGGGGCTTGTTTTCTGAAAAGAGGACCTAAACGAGGTCCCTTAGTTTGCAGAGATTGTAGAGACCTGACACTGCCTTTCTTTTACTCATTCCAGGCATCACGATATCTGGTCATGTAGGGGCAATCCCTTGTGGTTGCCCTTTTTGATTAGGCAGAAATGCCACTGGCACAGACACTCGTAGGACCTCCGGACACTACGAGGTCTTTTGAGTGACCAGTACAGGTTAAGTTTTCAGGCTGTTTTTAGAAAAGCAGGCCAGAAACAGAGTCGCGCTTATCTTTCCCGTAGAAGGCTAAGAAACCAACCACCGAGCATGGACACCAGGACAAACTTCTACAACACCAACGGCATCCGACTTCATGTGGCGCAGGCAGGACCCAATGACGGAAAGGTGATTTTATTTCTGCACGGTTTTCCGGAGTTTTGGTACGGCTGGGAAAAGCAACTCCGCTTTTTCTCTGAACAAGGGTGGCTTGCGGTGGCGCCGGACCAGCGGGGCTATAACCTGAGCACCAAACCAGAGGGAGTAGAAGCCTACACTGTGGATGAATTAACCCAGGACATGGCAGAACTGATCCCGCAACTCACTGACCGAAAAGTAGTTCTGGTTGGCCATGACTGGGGTGGCGCCATCGCCTGGAACCTGGCGCTGCATCATTCTCACCTGCTTGAGAAACTGGTCATCCTGAACATGCCGCACCCGGTGGTGATGCACCACCACCTCACCCACAACCCCAAACAGATGCTCCGGAGCTGGTATGCGGGTTTCTTCCAGATTCCCTGGTTGCCCGAAACCTTGAACAGTTCCTTTGACTTTAAACTGCTGGAAAGCACCATGGCCAAATCGGCGCAGCCCAACACCTTCTCACAACAGGACCTGGAGAAATACAAAGAGGCCTGGCGGCAGCCGGGTGCCCTGGAAGCCATGATCAATTGGTACCGGGCCTACAAATACAACCAAATAGAACCCAGCCAAAAGGTAGAAGTCCCTACCCTGATGCTCTGGGGAAAGCAGGATCAGTTCCTGGGCACCGAGTTAGCCCTCCCCAGCATAGACCAGTGCCAAAACGGCCAGCTGATCTTTCTAAAAGAAGCCACCCACTGGTTCCACCATGAACAGCCCGACAGGGTGAACAAGCTCATCCTGGACTTTCTTTCGGTTTAGCCCTTGGTTTGGTAAAATCATGCCTAAAACAAAAAACCGCACCTCAAAGAAGTGCGGCTTTCTCATCATTCATTAAATCAAAAACTCTCTTTTAATTTCTTCCCCTGCGGCTGCTCTCACTTCTGCTGCCTGACGAAGATTCCTGGCGAGCAGGAGATTGCCGCTGCTGGGTTGGCGCAGAAACCTGGCTTCTAGGTTGCGGGGCAGGAGCAGAAACTTCGCGCGTGCGCTGCTGCTGGTACTGGCCCTGTGAACTTGATTCCTGCCGGGTGCGTGGTTCATATTGCCCTTGGCTTGACGGTGCCTCTGTTCTGCGGGGCGAGTAACCACCCTCTGAGCGTTGTCTGGATTCCTGAACGCCTGTGCGGGTTTTGGTCTCCACGGTGCCAACCTCCTCTGTGCGCTGCTGGTACTCTGGCCTTGCGGTACGGGTCTGGGGAGCTTCCTCACCAGAGACAGAAGAAGTTCTGCGGCTCGATTCCCGGGTACGTTCTCCATACTCGCCCGTGGTGCTGCGTTGCTCTGAGGTTTGCTCCAGGTCAGAACGGTTTTGGGTAGCAGTACCTCCGTCCATGGTGCGGCCCCGGGTAGAACCACTTTCTACGCCGGTGCGGCTGTTGCTGCTCCGGTCCGTCCGGCCAACGGTGCCTTGGTTATCAGAAAGGCGGGAACGGGTATTGTCGCGGCTGGCCAGGCGGGTAGGCGCTTCCTCGCGGCGAGAATTCACGTCAGGGCGATAAATCCGGACGGAGTTTTCAGCCACCGAGGTTCGGCCGGGCCGACTGTCACGGTCCACGCGGTAGACGTTCACCTTCCGGTTGGTGGCTCGCTCAATGTCCTGGTTTCTGGGTCCGTAGTTGTAGCGGCGGTTGTCCCGCTCATAGTAGTTGTTGATGATGGTGGTATTGTGGTAAATGTTTACCACCCGGGTTCTAGGCACGCAGTAGTCATAGATGCGCGGACTGGTGATGTACAAGACCGGCACAAACACCCACCGCACGGCAGGCACAATGTAGGTCACGCGCGGCCCCATGGGCGCCCATCCGTAGTAGCCGCCGCCGTTGCGCCAGTCTACCCAGGCCGGCCCCCACTCAGAACCCGGAATCCACAGCCATCCTTCAAAGTCATCGTAAATCCAGCGACCGTAGTGAAACGGTGCCCACCCCCAGTCATAGTCAGAGACCCAGGTGTTGCCGTACTCGGTCATGACCCAATGGCCCCGGGTAGCGTACGGCTGAAATCCGCGCTCCACGGTAGGCGACCACACATAGCCGTACTCGGGATCCCGAATCCAGCGGCCGTGCCGGTCTAGTTCATCATAGAACGTCTGGAAAGACACCTGGTCTCCCGGACGGGCCTGCGCTTCTTGCGGAGAAGCCCAAGCGAGGGTCAGAAGCAGCAGAGCTCCCCAGACCCACAAGTTGTTAAGAAAGGTTTTCATGTAACAGAGGTTTTAAACTAGGCAGCGGCTTCATGTTTTGAGGCACTAACCAGCTCACTAATTGGGTCATAGGAGAAAAATTCTCCTATTGCATTTAAACCAAACATCTTGCCAAAAACACACGTTTTTCTGGTCTAAATCAAATATATTTTCATACGTACAAGATGCCCCTTGAACCGGGCAAAATGCTTTGGAAGCCGTTTTTATTTTATGGGCTATTTCCTTCACTATCAGATATAATTATCTGTAGCCGATGCGGAAAATACGGAGGGCCGTAAATCCGCTATTGCCAGACTTTTCGTACCTTTGCAGCAAAGCAGAGACCTGTTTTCAGATGGTGATGCTTTACCTGTTCTACTAGCAGCGTATCGGCTTGAAATTTTACTTTTTTAACACTCCCGCTCGTCCGCATTCTCTCCTTTTCAGGGCGCATTACCTGCCACAGAACCTCAGGAAACTAAGGCTGGTCGCGAACCTTGCTTTGTCGGTGGCCTGCGGAATTTTGCTTTTGCCGCTGTTATTTCCTTTCCTGAACCAGACGGCGCACGTTACTTTCTTCCGGGGGCTTAATATTTCCCTAGTCCTGGCCTCGGCGGTGGCGTTGGGTTTAGAAGGTTTTCTAGACCAAGAGCCTAAGTATCCATTCTGGCTGGCGCAGGCATTGTGCCTGGCGTTTGGGTTTGCGTTTATTTCCTGCTGCCTGGGCATTACGTTCATTGCCCAATCTAACCCCAGAAACACCCTTACTATGTACTTACTGGGGTTGGTCACGGTGGCCTTCCTCTGGGACTTTGAATATTATGAAACCTTGGTGCTGGTCACCTTCACAGCGCTGGCTTTTACGTTGGTGCTGTATTTCTCCGGCCTCAACGCAGAGCAGGTGGTCTTGAACCAGTGCGTTTCCTTTCTGATTCTGCTTTGCTTTCTAGTGCTCTCCCGGGTGATGTACAGCTACCGGGCTACTCATTTCATCCAACTGCAGGAAATTGAGGAAAAGAACCGCCAGATCCAGAAGATAAGCCAAGCCAAATCTGAGATTCTGGGCGTGGTGGCGCACGACCTGAGAAGCCCGTTCAACAACATTGAGATGATCACCTCGCTGCTACAGAAAAAGAACCTCACCCCCGAGATGGAGCAGCAGTATCTGAACCTTATCTTAACCAGCTGCCAGAACTCGCGCACCACCATCAACGAGCTCCTGTTCATCGCCCGCGAGGAGCAGCAGGAAACCATCCCGCTGGAGAAACTGGATTTGGTTGCCTTGCTGCAGGACGTGCAGGCCGAGTGGGAAACCCAACTGCAAGGCTCTCGCAATCTGCTGCTCTCCCATCCGGCTACCCCGCTGTACGCCAACCTGAACAAAGAGCGCTTCCACCGGGTGTTGAATAACCTGGTGTCTAATGCCGTGAAGTTCACCCCGGCCCAGGGCAAAATCAGGATTCAGGTGCGCGAGGAAAAGAAAAAACTTTTGCTGGAGGTATCAGACAACGGCATAGGGATCCCAGACAAAATACGGCCGCTTTTGTTTGACCGTTTCTCCAAAGCCAGGAGACGCGGCCTGCAGGGAGAGAAGTCCACGGGGTTGGGCCTGAGCATTTGCCGGCAATTGGTGGAACAGCACGGCGGTTCCATAGACGTGGAAAGCCAGGAGCGCCAAGGAACCACCTTCCATATCACCTTACCCGCTGCGGTTTAAGGCCTTATTTTCTAAACCAGAGCAGAAACGCACCCAGCCTTTTAGCCTTATTTTTTGTAAAACAGCCTGAAAACGGTAATCCTAGACTTAAGCTTCGGAAGGATTCTTCATGAAGGAAGGATGGCGTTTACCATAGTCAGATTTCCTGTACCTACAATATTTCAGCCTAAAATTTGGATGCTAACTTTTTCGCTTTCACATTTGCATCCGTAAAGTCTATTACCCCTATCCAGGGTTTTGATTTATAAAGAAGAAGGGAGAGATCAGGCTCTGTGAACTTCTAGCAACCTACAAAGACAAGGTGCTAATTCCTGCCTAAAGCATTTAGGAAATATAAACCGTAAGAAAACCCATGATGCAGCACACCCTTTCTTCTATTGCCTCTTTTTTGAACGATCTGATCTCCGGATTGATTGGTCAAACCTTGCAGCCTGTTCCCGTTTCTGTGTCTAAGCAGAACCGCTGTTGTTGCTGAGGCGCACGCGTCGGTTGGGTTCTGAAGAAGCCTGCTCTGTTACATCTGAATTTCCAGTTTTGTACCTCGGTTCATGATGAGCCAAATTAGCAGCTCTTCCCTCCTCGCCGTCGGCTGGCACTTTGGTGCCCACTCCAACTTCCGTTTTTAACCTGATTTTGTAAAAACAGCCCTGAAAAGGTCTTTTACCTTCGCTTCTTGAACAATACTCCTCTACACCTATAGAGATTAGCTAAATACACACACCACAAGTAATACACGAACGAATATGTCAACTTCAGCATCCGTAAAGCCCATTGCCATCTACCACGAGCACCCAGACTGGTTCAAGCCTTTGTTTGAGGAACTGGACGCCCGCGGCCTTCCATATGTACGCCTGAACGCCGCCGAGCACACCTATGACCTGGCCGAAGACGAAACCCCATACAGCTTGTTCTTCAACCGCATGAGCCCTTCTGCCTACCTGCGGGGCAACGAGAACGGCATTTTCTATACGTTGGGCTTACTCGCCCACCTGGAGCGCACCGGCACCCCAACCGTGAACGGCCACAAAGCCTTCCAGTACGAGACAAACAAAGCTTTGCAGCTGTCTTTGTTGCAGTCTCTGGGTTTGCCGTATCCTAAAGCGCGCGTGATCAACCATGCTTCCCAGGCCGTGAAAGCCGCCGAAGGCTTGCGTTTCCCCATCGTGGTAAAAGCCAATATTGGTGGTAGCGGCGCGGGCATCATCAAGTATGACTCCGTGGAAGCTTTGGAACAATCCGTGGCCAACAACGAGATTGACTTAGGTATTGACCACACCGCTTTGGTGCAGGAGTTCATCCCGGCCCGCGGCGGCTACATCCATCGCGTGGAGACGTTGGGCGGCAAATACCTGTACGCCATCAAAGTGTACACCACCGGCGAAAGCTTCAACCTGTGCCCCGCTGATATCTGCCAGACTACCACTGGTGTAGAACTGGTACGCAACGCCTGCGCCCTGGACGCGCCTAAAAACGGCCTGAAAGTAGAAGGCTATACCCCAGAGCAGGAGGTGATTGACGCCATTGAGGCCATCATGCAGAACTCCGGCATTGACGTGGGCGGCATTGAGTACATCATTGATGACCGTGACGGACAGATCTATTACTATGACGTGAACGCGCTTTCTAACTTCGTGGCCGATGCCGTGAACGTGATTGGGTTCAACCCGCATAAGAAGTTGGTTGACTTCCTGGAGAAAAAGGCCCAACTAGTAACAGAGGAGGTATAAGCCATGCAGTTCGGATATTGGTTACCTGTTTTTGGCGGCTGGCTCCGCAACGTGCCCGATGAAGGAATGACCACCTCTTGGGACTACGTGAAGCAACTGGCGCAACGCAGCGAGGACTGGGGCTACAGCCTGGCCCTCATCGCCGAGCTGTATTTGAATGACATCAAAGGCCAGGAAGCCCCGGCTTTGGATGCCTGGTCTACGGCCGCTGCTTTGGCCGCTGTGACGGAGCAACTGGAGATCATGGTGGCGGTGCGCCCTACCTTCCATAACCCGGCGCTGCTGGCGAAAGCCGCCGCTAACATTGACCTGATTAGCAACGGACGCTTGTCTCTGAACGTGGTGTCCAGTTGGTGGAAAGACGAAGCCACCAAATACGGCATCCAGTTTGAGCAGCACGACGACCGCTACGCCCGCACCAAAGAGTGGCTGGACGTGGTGACGAACCTCTGGGAGAAAGACCATTTCACCTATGAAGGCAAGTACTACCAGGTCACCGACAACGTGCTGCAGCCCAAGCCCAAGAAGAAGCCGTTCATTTACGCCGGCGGTGAATCAGAAGCCGCTAAAACGCTTATCTCTAACCAGTGCGACGGCTACGTCATGCACGGCGACACGCCCGAGACCATCGGGAACCGCATCTCAGACATGCGCGAGCGCCGCGAGAAAGCCGGATTGCCGCCGATGAAATTTGGGGTAGCCGCTTACTCCATCGTGCGTGATACAGAGCAGGAAGTGAAGAAAGAACTGGAGCGCATTACTGATGTAAACGCTTCGGCAGCTGGGTACGGCAACTACCAGCAGTGGCTGGCGGGCACGCAACTGGAGCAGCAGGTTTCTTTGCAAGACTACTCCGTTTCAAACCGCGGCCTACGCACCGGACTTACCGGAACCCCGGCCCAAATCCAGGACCGCATTGGCGAGTACGAGAAAGTAGGCGTGGATTTTTTCCTGCTGCAGTGCAGCCCGCAATTGGAGGAAATGGAGAGTTTCTCTGAGTCAATCATCCAAGTGACGGCCTAAAAGTTTTCAATACCATTTTAGAATACCTGAAATCCCTGCTACTTTTTAGTGGCAGGGATTTTTCATGTGCTTGCCACATCACAGCTTTTCTTAAATGTTTGGAACAAGAGAAGACTGGTTTTAGATTGGATAAACTTTTCGGCCATCTGCCATTTATCTCAAGGCAGATTCTCCCCTTGAGGGGAGATAAAGAGGGGTGTTTACAAAGGAGGGTATGCATTTTGAGGCAATAAAAACCATTAAAGGTAGATGATTCTCTAACCACACAGATGGCAGTTGGGAACGCCATGATCAGCAGGTGTAAACACCCCTCTTCGCTCCCCTCAAGGGGAGAATCTATATTGATTGGGCGCAATTGGTGCAACTAAAGAGTAGTAGCTACCACTAAAAAATCTTTACATACTTGAGCCCACTTTAAACCAGCAACCTTTAAACGCAAAAAAGGCAAGCCAATGGCCTGCCTCTTTTGCACACTTAACTACTACTTAACTTCTATTCTGGCTTCTGGAACGGTTGCCGTTGTCTCCGCTTTTGTCAAAACGGTTGCCGTCTTTTCCCCGGCGGTTAGCGCGGTTGGCCTGCATCTGCTTGCGGTCTTCCTGGTATTTGGCGTATTGCTTTTTGGTCAGGATGTCTTTGAGTTCTTTATCCCAATCGGCGCGCAGGCTTTTCAGTTGCTGGTGCTGCTCTTTGCGCTGGGTGCGCTCGCCTTTCTGGGCATACTGGCCGCGGAAGCTTTCCAGTTGCTGGGCGTGTTTCAGGTTGAGGGCCTGCAGTTTCTTTTTCTGAGAATTGTTCAGGTCATACTTCTGGCTCAGCATCTCGGTGCGCTTGGTGGCATGCTGCTCCGGCGACAGTTTCTCTTTACGGGCCCCGTCACGGCGACCCTCGCGGTTGCCTCTGCCCTGCTCCGTTCTGTTCTCTGCTCTTTGGCCGCGTTGCGGATTATCCTGCGCCTGAGAAGTACCGGCTATCGCCAAACCTAACGCTAACATTACTACTACCTTTTTCATCTTCGTTTTAATTATGGGTTTAGAGTTTCTATTTTGTTCCGGGCTGCTTGCCCTTGTGCCTAGCTAGTTGCAAAGCAGGTGCCAGAAAAGGGCGAAATTGAGCTGATTTGGGCAAAACGGACAATTCCTGAAGTGAACCGGACAGAACCGGCAAGTCAAACGGCCCATTCTTTTTGGGGCTGTTTTCACCAATTCAAGCCCGAAACGTAAAACGCTTTCACCCCATTGGCAAAAGCGTTTTATCTATTGATTCAAGCACCGGTTATCCCTGGGGTGGTCTGCCCGGTGATCCGCCAGAAGGCGGGCCCTGAAAATCACGGTCTCGCTTCTGCTCTTGTGGCGCGGTGCCGGTGAAGTTGCGCAGGTTGTAGGTGAAGGTGAGCATGAAGAACCGCTGCAGTACGCTGGACTGCACATCTTCCACGTACTGCGGGGTGATGTTGCGTTGCACGCTCACGTTCTGGTTCAGGAGGTCATTCACGCTCAGACTCAGCTCGGCCGCCTGGCTTTTGAACAACTTCTTGCTGATGCTCATGTTCCAGAGCAAGTAGTTGGCATTGTACCCCTCAGACAAACCAGAATTGTACTGGTGGTTCAGCTCGGTCCGGTACACCAGCCCCGGCCCGAAGATCCAGTTGTATTTCAGGCTGGTGTTCTGGGTGAAGTAGTTGTTGTTGAGTTGGCCTTGGAGCGAGTTCTGCACAAAGTTGTAAGTACCGTTGGTGGAGATATTGAAATCTATCTTCGGGCTGATGTTACTGCTCAAGGAAAGTCCGCCGCCCACGTTGGGCGCACTGGCGATGTTCAGTTGGCCGTTGGTCAGGCCCGGCGTGCGGGTGTACCCCACCGAGCCGTTCACCCCCAAATTGGATTTCAAAAAACCCACTGGTTGGCCCAAGTGGAAAACCGAGCGCACGTTCATGTAGCCATCCAAATTCACCGGCGTGGTGAGTTGCTGCCCTTTCTCCAGAACCTGCCCGTTGGCCAGTGTGATGGGCTCAGTAGTAGCTCTCGTGATGCTGTTGCTCACGTAGTTTTGCACCAGATTCCCAAAAACACCCACAAAAAAGACCCGGTTGGTTTCGGGGTTGAAGTTGCGGAATCCGATCCGGAAGTTGTGCGCGTAGCTCTGCTGCAAGCCCGGGTTTCCCTGGTACAGCTGGAGCGGATTTGAGTTGTCAATGGCCTGGCTCAACTGATCTACCGAGGGGGCGTTGGTGCTGGTGGTGTAGTTGAGGTCAAGGTTTTTGCTCTGCGAGAACTTGTAAGTAAGGTCTGCCGAGGGCAAAAGGCTGGTAAACCGCCGGGTGTAGAAGTCCTCCGTAGGGTAATCCTGGTCGTTTTCCAGGGTGGCCAACTGGTAGCGGGCATTCACCCGAAGCCGCAGTTTGCCCTCATTGTACTGATACCCCGTCCCGAAACGCTGCGTGAAGTAAGAACTCTGGAAGGTATTGCTTAAAGCGGTATTCAACTGGCTATACGCGCCGGTGCCTTCCACCAGGTCATAGGCCTGTTTGTCTGCATCATTCCGTTGGTTGCCCAGATTGTAGATAAGCTGCATCTGCCCGCTTTTGCCCACCGGCTCGTTATAGGTCAGGTCACCTGCCCAGGAGAAACCCGTGCGGCGTTGGTTTGTGAACAGGTTCTGCGTTTGGTTCCCCTCCGTTCCGCGGTAGTAAATGGTATTGGCCGCCAGCCCATTGTCTCCGCTGCTGTTGGTATAGCTGGTATTGAGGCTAACCGATAAATTACGCCCTACCTTCCCAAATTTATGGCTGAACAGGAGGTTGTTGTTAAACGTCAGCGACTTGCTTTGCGCCTGGGTGGCGCTCTCTGAGGTGTTCAGGGCGCCGTTCACGTTAGAGGTGGCACTGGCGACTTGGTTATCAGTGGTATTTTCCTGCACCGTGAGGCTGGGAGTGATCAGGAGGCGGTTATTGGGGTTGAGGTTATAATCCAGCCGGAAGTTGAACTGGTGGTCTTTGGTGGCAGAAGAACTCAACCGGTTCTCTGAGTACACCTGCCCAGAATCTGAAGGCAGCGTATAGTTCTGCACCCGGAACTGGTTGTTGGTGATACCTCGGTCCGTAAACTTATAATTGCCGCTCACCTCCATCTTCTTGCCCCATAGGTCACTGTAGTTCAGGCCCAGGGTGTTGGTGGAGATGAGACCCGAGGTTGTGCCGCCGCCCATGGGAGGCCGCCTTCCGCGCATGCCGCCGCCCGGCGTCTCACCCACCGAGAAATCCAGCAGGTTGATGTTGTTCGTGAGGCCGGTGAAAGTGAGGCGCTGGTCTCCGCTGAAGGAGTTCACGGCCACGCCTACCATGTATTTGTTATCGGAGCCGTAGCCCGCCGAGGCTTTCCCGAACTGCCCCGTCCGTTTCTCTGGTTTGGTGATGATGTTGATGGTCTTGGCGGCGTTACCGTCATCCA
Organism: Rufibacter hautae; assembly: GCF_008271695.1. Lineage (GTDB taxonomy): Bacteria > Bacteroidota > Bacteroidia > Cytophagales > Hymenobacteraceae > Nibribacter > Nibribacter hautae. The sequence continues at coordinate 1,228,710 of NZ_VKKY01000003.1, read as the reverse complement.
CGCCGCTGAACTCGGCCTGGTCGCTTTTCTTATCGAAGATCTGGATGTTGGCAATCACCTCGGCGGGCAGGCTGCGCAGGGCGGTACTGGGGTCATCGCTGAAGAAGCGCTTGCCGTCTACCAACACCTGTTTCACGTCCTGGCCCTGCGCCTGCAACGTGCCGTTGGTCACCGTAATGCCCGGCATTTTCTGCACCAAATCCTCGGCGCTGGCATCGGGGGCAGTTTTGAAAGCGGCGGCATTGAATTGCGTGGTATCACCTTTCTGCTCGCCCGGCGGAATCTTGCCTACCACTTTCACCTCGTTCAGCATCTGGGAGTTCAGCGCCAACGCCAGCGTCCCTAACTCTACGGAGGCCATCACCGGCACCGATTTTTGGAACGTCTGGTACCCCAGGAAAGTGATTTTAAGAGAGTAGTTGCCGGCGGGCACCTGCACCTTGAACGCCCCGCTAGCCTCGGTGCTGGCCACGGTCTGGACCGAATCTAACAAGCGGGTAAGAATCACGGTGGCGCCGGGCAGCGCCGATTTATCAGAGGCATCTACCACTTTGCCGCTCAGGGAAAAAGATTGGGCCCAGGCACCCGTGGCACCCGCCAATAAAATCATCAATAAAAGGAACCGTTTCATGCGTCAGAACATCTGTGATAGGCTATCCGCCCGATGAAACAAATGTCTTGAAACATGCCCCGCGCCACCACCTAAACCTGCGTGAAGCGGACAAATCCTACCTTGAAGCTGCTGCAGCTTTACTTATTATGCTTTGTAAATGGCCAGCCGTTTTATGTCAATTTTCAAGAAACCAGCCTGTAAACAGAGTACTAAGAAGGCTTTCAATTAAGAATGTTTGCCAAGTAGAGGTAGAATCTTGCATTCAGGAATAGCGGGTATATCGTCACCCTTTGAAGGGGGTAGGGGGATGACAAGGCCGTTTGAAGAAACGGTTACTTGTGCCACGGCGCAAATAGGTTGATTGTGTAAAGGGTAACCACAAGGGATTACCCCTACATTTCGGGAATGCTTGATTTGCACGAGAAATCATCCCCCTACCCCCTTCAAAGGGGGACGGAATGTGTGTAGCATTTTATATCAGTATGCCGCCACAAACGACTTCCTTTTAGCCATTTTAGCTTGCTGCTGCCGTAAGCCTTTGAGTTGAAACTTGAGTTCCTTCAGGTCCTCCATAAGCAAGATGGCCACCTTCTTATTCAGTTTCTGGAGTTCCGCTGAGTGCAGGCATTTCTGTTTCAGGGCAATCTCGTTCTCCAATTTTGCAATGCGTTTGTCTTCCATAACACGGGAAAGGTTGGTTTCAATTGAAGTAGAGTTGAGGCAAATGGTCTAGCTTTTGGGTTGAACTGATGTTGGTTTAGCGCCTGTTTTCAGGAAAACGACTTTAAATTGGCTGAAAGGAAAACACTGGGCGCAGGGTATCCTGATGACAGTTTCTGACCGTCATTCCCTTATGCCTGTTAAAAACAAATTCTTACTGGGCCAGCCAGTGGAGGAACAGCGGGCTCTTGGCTTTGCTCACAATGATCTCTTCCTGGAACGGGATGTTGAGCGTGACGGAGAGCTTGCGCCCGAAGTACTGGGAGGCTTCCTTGATGGCTTTGTAGTGGAGCAGGAACTGCCGGTTGGCCCGGAAAAACTGGTTGCCGCAGAGGGCTTCCATCTCTTCCATGTTCTGGTTGAGAGTATATTTCTTCTGGTCAAAGGTGAGCACGTGCGTGACCAGGTTTTGGGAGTACACCACCGCAATCTGGTCAAGGGGCAAGGGAATGATCTTGTCGCGCTGGAACACGAGAACGGACTGCGGCTTCTGCGCTGGCCGTTGGTCAAGAAGTTGTAGCAGGGCTTGGTAGTCGGGTTTCGCGGGGGCCAGGCTTTCCTGCAGCTTTTTGTATTTGAGCAGCGTTTTCTGGATCGTTTCTCGGCTGAACGGCTTCAGGATGTAGTCTATGCCGTTGGCTTTGAAAGCCTCCAGCGCGTACTCATTATAGGCGGTGCAAAATACCACCGGTTTGGTGATGTCCACGGCTTGGAACACCTCAAAACTCAGCCCATCGCCCAACTGGATATCCGAGAAAATCAAATCGGGCTGAGGGTTTTCTTTGAAGTAGGCGATGGCCGCTTTCACGGAGGCCAGCACCGCCAAGATTTTGGCGCCGGGCTCTACTTCCAGCAGCGTGTCTTCCAGGTCCTCGGCGGTGAGGGGTTCATCTTCAATTATGACAATGTTCATTGAAAAGCAGCTTTAATTCAACAGAGAAATACTGATCGGTTTCCTTAATGGCCACACCATGCCCGCAGATGACCTGGTAACGCTCCGCCAGGTTCTTCAACCCGATGCCGGAGGATGGCTCCAGCGACTGTTTGGGCTTTCTGTTGTTCCAAACCGAAATGGTGTCCTCGGGGCTGTAGGAAATCCTGATCCGCAAAGGTTCCTCTACGGTAAAGGCGTTGTGCTTGATGGCATTCTCCACCAGCAACTGCAGGGAGAAAATGGGCAGGCAACCGGTGGAGAGGATATGCTCCGGGATGTCGATGGTATAGGAAAAGGAATCCTTGAACCGCACTTTCTGCATCTCCAGGTAATCCACGCAGAGCTTGAGTTCTTCCTGCAGCGGAATGGTGGTCTCGTTCCCCGAGGAAATGGAAGCCCGGAGCAAAGCCGAGAGCCGCACCAGGTATTCCTCGGCCTCGGGCCGCTGTTTCTTGATGAGTGACTTAAGCGTATTGAGCGAATTGAACAGGAAATGCGGCTGCAGCTGGTGCTTCAGGTGCTGGTGCTGCGCGATGGCGTGATTCATTTTGAGTTCGCTGTTCTCCACCGCAATCTGGGCGCTCTTGCGCTGCAGAATCATCAAATCCATGAGCACCAGAATGATGGTGTTGTTGGTGAGCGCCACAATAAGCGGAAAAATCCGGAACCGGGCCCCGTCTGTGATGACGAAAATGAGGGCAATGCCCCCGTAGTACACCACTGCCGTCAGCAGATAACTGATGGCGTAGCGCACCACGCGTTTGGTTTTCTCCCGCCACTCTCGCTTGCTGATTTTTCCATACAGGTAGATATTGATAAACCACAGGAAAAGCATGAGCACCGAGATCTCCAGGAACGATAGAAAGATGTTCTCCTGCGGACGCGGAAAAGGAAGATCGCGTAGGCGCGGCCGGTGCGGACGGTCTCCGAAGAAAAACGGTCGGCCCGCATTGATCACGGGGAACAGACTGATGACTCCCCAAGCCACCGTGGTAATGGCGGCTACTTTCCACAAGCCTTTTTTATATGATTCCTGCTCCATGAAGCGTAAAGCTACTTAATGATTTTACATACGGATGCCCTTCTGCCATACCCATTTCACGACCCGTACAGAAAAATAAAAGAAGCGCCCAGTGAGATGGGCTCCTCAATGTGCAGTAGGTGAAGAACATTTCTAGGTCATTTTTAAAGAATCGGCTCCTAAACAGATTGGCTGTTCCGGGGCACACTGCTTTTCTCCCCTTTCTGGTTCAGGGTGCTTTCAGAAAACGGAAGCACGGTTTATTATTTTGCCCTGTAAAACTTCTGTCCTACATCGTTGTTCTTATCAGGTAGACAACCTGACTCAGGTGATAAACCGCAATAATCTGTCAGCGCCCGTTAACAAAAGCATAAAGAAAGGCAGTTCTTTTCACAAACTTGGCGTAAGAAGAAGCGGGAGACAACCAGAAAAGAGGCAAAGAGGACAATCTTGGAAGTGAAACGGCTAAATAGGACTTTGTAGCGTCCAGGCAATTAAATCAGTCGAATTACTCTTTGATTTCTTTCTGGAGAACTTTTAAGTTTTTCAGAAAGATTGGAACAGACTTTGCTATTCTTATTGTTGTATCTACAAGAATGAAAATTGAAAAGAATTGTAAAAATTAATTCCTATATTCATTCATGCGCCGTAAAATCTTCTTGATCCACCGGCGTTGAGAGTACAATGGTAGAAGGGAGAGAACAGGCTCTATGAACTTCTGGCAACGGGAAACCCACTTGCTCAACCCTGTCCAACTTTTATTTACAAACCCATGACAAGCAACACAGTTTCATCCATCGCTTCGTTACTGAAAGAATTGATTTCAAGATTAACCGGTCCTACCCTGCAGCCAGTACCCGTTCCAGTGCGTCAGCAGTCGCGCTAATTCAAGGTTCTGGAGTTTGCCGGCAAGGTGCCGCTGAAGCCCTTCCCAGACTTAATCAACACCAATGCATAAATAAAATCCCTGCCTCCTCTTGCGGCAGGGATTTTTTATTACCTCACCCTGGGAAGTTTTGGCGCAGCCTTGCCGTTCTCCCTGATAACCTGGCCTCTGTTTTAAGGCCTTTTCTTGGAAAACAGGTCTAAAACGGAAAGCTGTAGTTGCAGCACACTTCCAGCTGTTGAAGAGAATCTGCAGCCGTATTCTGGTTTAGCATGGATTTTGCGAAAACGTCCTTTAAACCTTGAACTCGCTTTATCTTGATCCGGTACGCCCGCAGTTCGGTTTTTTCTTCTTTATTTTAGAGACCAGATACCACTTATCTATAAAATGAAATTCAAATCTCTTCTTTTGGGTGCCCTGCTTGCCTCGGGCACTTCTTTTGCGCAGTCGCTTACCTTAGACAAAGAGGTGACCAAGCAACTCCACACCGTGAAACCAGAGGCCATCAAAGCCCACATCCAGTACCTGGCGGATGATAAACTGAAAGGGCGCCTGCCCGGCACTCCGGGCTACCAGATGGCCGTAGACTACGTGGTGCAGCAGTTCAAGAAGCTGGGCATCCAGCCGGGCGGCGAAAACGGCACTTACCTGCAGACCGTGAGACTTAGAAAAGCGTTCACAGGCAAGGACGCCACGTTGTCCTTCTCCACCGGCCAAGGCACCAAAGCGTTGATCCCTGGCGTTGAGTTCACCGTTTACCCCAATCCGCAGAACCCTGCGGTCACGTTGGAGGCCCCTTTGGCTTTCGCCGGGTACGGCATCACCGCCCCTGAGGTGGGTTATGATGACTACGCCAACCTGGACGTGAAAGGGAAAGTGGTGGTGATCCTCAGAGGCGCGCCTAAGAACTTCCACTCCACTATTGCGGCCGCCAGCGTGAACTTCTCCACCATTCTGCAGAATGCCGTAGACCACGGCGCCGTGGGCGTCATCATCGGGAACAACAACCCCAAAGCCAGAGTACCGGATCTGTCGCGCGGGGCTAATAGCGTGATGGGCGCGAATGGGAAAGTAGCCGCTTCGGGCAGCTTTGTCTCTGATCAGGTGAAGATGCTTTCTTACGTCAATGCCGCCTCGTTCCAGACTTTGTTGCAGGGTGCCGGCCTTGATACGGCTCAAGTGGTAGCCAACCTCCAGAAGGGAACGCCCAACTCGGCGGCGTTGCCGGCCAAGGTGCAGGCCAGGTTCACCTCTACCTACCAAGATTTCGATTCGTACAATGTGGCTGGGAAGATCACCGGCTCAGACCCAACCTTTCGCGAGGAGTATGTGGTGCACAGCGCTCACCTGGACCACATGGGCATCAGTACGCCCGTGAAAGGAGACTCTATCTACAACGGGGCCCATGACAATGCCTCTGGCGTGGCCAGCGTGCTGGAGATCGCCAAAGTGTATTCCCAATTGAAGCAGAAGCCTAAGCGCTCGCTTTTGTTTGTGTTGGTGACCGGTGAGGAAATGGGCCTGTTGGGCTCACAGTACTTCGCCAAATACCCTACCGTGCCCAAGCAGAAGATTGTAGCCGATATCAACACCGATATGCCCACTATCATTGCGCCGCTGCTGTCGGCGGTGGCGTTGGGCGCCGAGCATTCCTCGCTGAAACAACCCGTGGCCAACGCGGCAGGTTACCTGGGCATTGCCGTGGAAGCCGACCCGGAGCCGGACCAGAACCGTTTTGTGCGCAGCGATCAGTTCAGCTTTGTGGCGCAAGGCATCCCGGCACTGCACATCAAATACGGAAACAAAACCAAGGATGGGCAGAACAACCTGAACAAGCAGGTGGAGGTTTGGCGCGCCTCTTTCTACCACAAACCACAGGACGAGCTCAACGACTCCTTTGATTTTGAGGCCGGCAAGCGCTACGTGCAACTGAACTTCCTGATCAGCTACCAGGTGGCTCAGGCCACAGAACGCCCTACCTGGAACCCGAACGACTTCTTCGGGGTGCGTTACAAAAAGTAGAACCTCCTTATCAAAGGCTTTATCCCGATTCGGGGCTGTTTTCCAAAAATCAGCCCCGAATCGGGATTTTTCATTTCTGCCACATGGCTGCGTGCATATAAAAACAGGCGGACTTCGCTCCTTTTAGCTCATAGCTGTTCATATCCCTGGAACTTTGTTTCCTTCACTAAATTCAGGCTTTCGACAGCAGAGTCGTTTTGAGCATGATTTTATGAATAGCACCTAAAAACTGATGTTCAAGAAAAAATCTTCTAGACTGTTTTAGTTTGCAAGCATTCAAAAACCATTCATTAAGCTACAATTTATTGACAATCAGTAATTTATGACTTGCATTTTCATGTCGTTAAAAATTCAATAAATTTGGTTCTCAAAATTATGAACCAAAGAAACTAACTACTACCTTTGTGCTGTTCTTAAACAAATGAAAGGAACAATCGTGGCACAGCTAACAGAAGAACAAAGACAATTGATTGAGAAGATCGGGATTTTCCATGAGCAGCAGGGCTTCCCTCCTGCCACCGGGAGAATCATGGGTCTGCTGTTTGTCTCTGATAAGCCGGGCTTGAGTTTTGAGGAGATTCTTGAGACCCTGAACATCAGCAAGAGCGCCACCAGCAATGCGTTGAACATGCTGCTGCAGATGCGCGTGATTGAGTACACTACCTTCCCGGGCGACCGGAAACGCTATTTCAGCGTGCTGCTGGACAACTGGCACCAGGAGGTCATCAACAAAATGGAATCCATCCTGGGCTTCAGCAAACTGCTGAGACAGGCCAACGAAATGAGAGGCAACGTGAACCCCGAGATGAATGAGAAGGTGCTAGAACGCATTGAGTTCATGGAGTTCCTTTCAAAGGAAGTTCCGGCCTTAATGCAGAAGTGGCTCAAAGAAAGACAGAAATAATTTTTTTGCCTGTTTGGTTCTTTTTATTAAGAACTAACTAATAAGATACAAACCAATTACTATTAAAAACCGTGAATAAGAAGAGTTTCATACTAAGCCTGCTCCTAACCTTGGTGGCCAGCTTCAGTTATGCCCAAACCCAGCCACAAGGCACTGTTCTCACGCTGAAAGACGCCCTGAGTTTTGCTACCAGCAACAACATTGGGATCAAGCAAGCGCAATTAGATGAGCAAGGTGCCGAATACAAGATCAGCGAAACCAAAGGATCTGGTCTGCCGCAGGTGAATGGAACCGGTCAGGTTACCGTGTCGCCTTCTATTGCTACCCAGTTGCTGCCGGGTGAATTTTTCAACCAGCCTGGCACCTATATCCCGGTGAAGTTCGGTCAGAAATACAACGCCTCTGGCGGCCTGGAGCTGTCTCAGCTGATTTTCAGCAAGTCTTATTTTGTAGGCTTGGAGGCAGCGGCCACCACCCGTGACTTGTACCGTCTGCGCACGCAAATGAGCCAGGAAGATGTGATCTACAACGTAAGCTCGGCTTACCTGCAGGCGCTCCAGACAAAAGAGCAGTTCAGCACCATTGAGGCGAACTACAACCGGTTGGTGCAGCTGGAGAAAATCCTGCAGCTACAGTACAAAAATGATTTCGCCAAGAAGGTAGATGTAAACCGCATCACGGTAAACAAAACCAATCTGGAGAATCAGCGCCAGACCCTGGCCTCTGCCTACGAGCAGCAGAAAAATGCCTTGAAGTTCTTCATGGGCATGCCCATAGAGCAGCAATTTGAGATTTCAGACTCCACTACCCTGTCAGACGTGGTACTTCCGGTTGACAGCAATGTGAATGATGTTCTGGCCCGCCGGTCAGATTTCCAGGCACTCCAAACCCAGAAGAAGCTGTATGGCCTCAATGTTGAAAACATCAAAGGCCGTGCCTTCCCTTCTTTGGCTGGCTTTGGACAATACATTTACAACGCGCAACGCGGCGAGTTCAACTTCTTTGACACCAACCAACCCTGGTTCAACACCTTCATCCTTGGGGTGAGATTGAACGTCCCCATTTTTGATGGTTTCCAACGGAAAAACCAGATAAGACAGGCCCAGCTTGAGGTGCAGAAAACCGAGTTGAACATGCAGAACCTGGCGCTGAACACGCAGATGGGCTTAGACAATGCGGTGAAGCAAATCTCTACAAGCCAACTGGCCATTGAGAACCAGGAGCGGAACGTGAAGCTGGCGCAGGAGGTGTACAACACCACCAACAGCCTTTACAAAGAAGGGCTGTCGCCTTTGACAGATTTGCTGGAGGCTGAGGTAAGCTTACGCGATGCCCAGACCAACCTGAACAACGAAAGACTGAAATATAAAATCGCGCAACTGAACTATGTAAGAGCGCGCGGCGAGTTAAAGAACCTTATCCAATAACACCCATTCTGTATATCCACTAAAATGAAAAAACTGATTTATATCCTCGTTGTTGTAGTCTTGGTAGGCGCAGTAGCTTATACCCTCAACAAGAACAAAAAGGAAATGACGGAGAAGGCCGCTGTGGCCGAGATCAAGAGCGAAGCCATTCCGGTGACCCTAACAGGAGTGCAGTCTGCCAAGCTGGATAAGTCATTCACCGCGCAGGGGAATTTCAAGCCGGTGCAGAGCCTTACCCTGGTTTCTGAGATTTCGGGCCAGATTCAACGCGTGCTTAAGCGCAAAGGCGACAAGGTACGAGCCGGTGAGCTGCTGATTCAGGTAGAAGACAATACCATGAGCGCCAACCTGGCCACTGCCCAGGCCAACTACCAGAAGGCCCAGAAAGACCTGGAACGCATGAAAAACCTGGTAGCCGGTGATGCCGTGACCAAGCGCCAGTTAGAAGATGCCCAGATCAACGTGAACGCCACCCGCGCCCAGTTGGTAGCCGCCCGCCAGAACCAATCCAATACCCGCGTAACCTCTCCTATCAACGGCGAGATCAACGAGATGTACATTGAGGTAGGTTCTTACCTGAATGCCAATGCCGGCACCAAATTGTATGACATTGTGAACGTGGACCGCCTGAAGCTGAACGTGAAAGTATCTGAGGCTGAAGTATTGCTCATCAGCCGTGGCCAGAAGGTGAAAGTAACGGCCAACGCCGGTGGTGCCCAGGAGTATGACGGTACGGTAACGGCCATTGGTGCATCCGCAGACGCCAGCTTGAAATTTGACGTGGAGATTGAGGTGAAGAACACGGCCAACAACAACCTGCGGGCGGGAATGTACGGCACTGCCTTCTTCCCGGTAAACGCGCAGCGTGATGCCTTGCTGTTGCCGCGTGAAGCCATTGTGGGTAGCATCCAGGACCCAAGCGTGTACGTGGTAATCAACAACAAAGCCACCCTCAGAAAAGTGAAAGTGGGTACGGTGACCCAAGATCAGGTAGAAATCCTGGAGGGCGTACAGCCGGGTGAGCAAGTGGTACGCAGCGGACAGATCAACCTGCGCGAAGGCATCCAGGTGACTGCCCTTAAGTAATCAAATCGCTTTTCTTTTTACAGAAGAAGTTTAGAACATGAACATAACCAAATTATCTATCCAGCGGTCAACCTTAGTGGTGGTGGTCTTCACCATCCTGACCCTGCTAGGTGTTGTCTCTTATAAATCACTCAACTACGAGTTGCTGCCTAAGTTCAGCCCGCCCGTGTTGACGATCACCACCCTTTATCCCGGAGCCTCGCCTAACGAGGTGGAGAACTCCGTGACTAAAGAGATTGAAGACGCGCTTTCTGCCCTGGAGAACGTGAAGGAGATGAAAGGAACCTCTTTGGAGAGTTTCTCTATCATCACTATTCAGTTGAACCAAGGCACCAACGTGGACCTGAGCTTGCAGGATGCCCAGCGGAAGATCAACGCCATTCTGGCCCGTTTGCCCGAAGATGCAGATCCGCCTACCTTGAACAAGTTTGACTTCGATGACTTGCCTATCATCAAGATGGGGGCCACGGCCAACATGCCAGCCACCGAGTTCTTCGACCTGATAGACAACAAAATCAAGCCGGAATTGTCCCGCGTGCCGGGCATGGCCCAGATCAAAGTGTTGGGTGGTGCTGAGCGGGAGATCAAAGTGAACATCCAGGCAGACAAACTGGAGGCGTACGGGATCTCTATCCTGCAGGTGCAGCAGAAGATCAAGAACTCCAACCTGGACTTCCCTACCGGTAGAATCAAAAACGAGAACGGCCAGACCCAGCTCCGGTTGGCGGGTAAGTACCAAGACCTGAACCAACTGCGCAACCTGGTGATCAGAGATGACCAGAGCGGCGTGGTGCGTCTGTCAGACTTAGCTGAGGTACAGGATACCCAGAAAGACGTGGACGTGTTGAGCCGTATCAACTCCAAAGCATCGGTGGGGATCACTATTCAGAAGCAGTCAGATGCCAACGCCGTAGAGGTGAGTGACCAGACCAAAGCCGCTTTGGCTAACCTGGAGAAGATCTATGCCAAAGAAGGCCTGAAGTTCAACATCGCCTCAGACAGCTCAGACTTTACCCTGGAAGCCGCTGACTCCGTAATCCATGACTTGATCATTGCCGTTGTGTTGGTAGCCGTGGTGATGCTCTTGTTCCTGCACTCCCTGCGTAACGCGGTGATTGTGATGGTGTCCATCCCGGCCTCTTTGGTGGCCACGTTCATTGCCATGTTCCTGCTGGGTTACTCGTTGAACCTGATGTCATTGCTGGCGCTCTCGCTGGTGGTAGGTATCCTGGTGGATGATGCCATTGTGGTGATTGAGAACATTTACCGGCACATGGAAATGGGGAAAAACCCGGCGCAAGCGGCCTACGATGGTATCAAGGAAATCATGGCCACGGTTACCTCTATTACCCTGGTAATTGTGGTGGTATTCGTGCCGATTGCCTTGTCCACCGGTCTGGTATCTGACATCTTGCGCCAGTTTGCCGTGGTAGTGGCTATTGCGACCATGATCTCTCTGTTCGTGGCCTTCACCCTGATTCCGCTACTGGCCAGCCGCTTCTCTAAACTGGAGCACGTGTCTGACAAAAACATGTTTGGGCGGTTTATCCTGTGGTTTGAGCGTTTGCTGGACAGAATCATTGAAGGTTTCACCGGTGCGTTGCAGTGGGCATTCAACCACAAGTTCATCACGCTGGCCATGACCTTCGTGCTGCTGATTGCCTCGTTCATGCTGGTGCCGTTTGGGTACATCGGGTCTGAGTTTATCCCGGCCGGTGACCGCGGTGAGGTGAGCTTGCAGCTGGAGTTACCAAAGAACGCCACCGTAGAGCAAACCAACTTCGCCACCAAACAAGTGGAAGAGTACCTGCGCTCAATTCCTGAGGTGAAGCGGGTGTTTACCACCGTGGGTACCACGGCTTCTTCCCAGGCAGGGCAAACCTCTGCTTACCAAGCTGAGCTTTCCGTGGCTCTGGTGGATGTGAAAGAGCGGTCGTTCAGCACGCAGCAGTTCAGCCGCCAAGCCAAAGCGGATATTGAAAGCAGATTGCCTAACGTGGAGGTTTCACCGGTACCGGTAGGTCTGGTGGGAAACGCCCAGGCCCCTATCCAGGTGGTATTGTCTGGCTCTAACCTAGACACCCTGATCGCTTTCTCTAAACGCGTGACCAACGTGGTGGAAGGCGTGGAAGGAACCGTGGACGTGGAAGTGTCTGTGGAAGGCGGTAACCCCGAGATTGAAGTGATTGTGGACCGTGACAAGATGGCGAGCGTGGGCATGTCCCTGGAGAGTGTGGGTGCTGGGATGCAGATGGCCTTCTCCGGAAACACAGACGCCACCTTCCGCTCTGGTACCGAGGACTATGACATCAACATTCGTCTGGACGAGTTTGACCGCCGCAACGTAACCGACATCGCCAACCTTTCCTTCATCAACAACCAAGGCAAGGTCGTGCGTCTGGGTCAGTTCGCCGATGTGAAGCAGTCTACCGGTCCTTCTCAGTTGGAGCGTACAAACCGGGTGACGTCGTTGAACGTGAACTCACAGGTAATCGGGCGTCCGTCTGGTTCCGTGGGTGCCGATATCCAGGCCATTCTGGGCACGAATGACAATCCGGGCAAAATCAAAATCCCGAACGGGGTAACGGTGGACTACGCCGGTGATTTGAAAAACCAAAGCGAAGGTTTCGGTACGCTGGGGATTGCCTTGCTGGCTTCTATCATCTTCGTGTACCTGATCATGGTGGCCTTGTATGACTCGTACGTGTATCCGCTGGTGGTATTGTTCTCCATTCCGCTGGCCATCATTGGGGCCTTGTTGGCCCTGGCTCTGGCAGCCCAGTCACTGAGTATCTTCTCTATCCTGGGGATTATCATGATGATTGGTTTGGTAGCTAAGAACGCCATTATGGTGGTGGACTTCACGAACCAGATGAAGAAGGAAGGACACCACGTGAAAGACGCTTTGCTGGAAGCCGTGCGCATCCGTTTCCGCCCGATCTTGATGACGACCCTGGCGATGGTGATTGGTATGTTACCGATTGCGTTGGCGGGTGGCTCTGTCGCCGCCACCAAGAACGGTCTGGCCTGGGCTTTGATCGGGGGCTTGAGCTCTTCCATGTTCCTGACCCTGATTGTGGTGCCGATTATCTACTATGGCTTTGACCGTATCCTAGCCAAGTTCGGATGGGATAAGACCACCGAGATTGTCCTGATTGACAAAACCGCCGAAGAGCTGGAGCGCGAAACCGCTGAGCTGGAGTCGAAGAAAGAACACAAGGGCCAACACGCAGTGGCCTAAAACCCAACACCACCTGAATAATGAATGATAAGTAAAGGCGGGCGCATTTTGCGCCCGTTTTTATCACTTTCATGCAGGATACCTGAAACATAAGGATACAAACAAAAGGGTGTCGTACATTTGTCGCCCTGTTTGTTTCCGGTCTTCCAAAACCTCAGAGCAGTTTGCTCCGGTTTTTGAGAAAACAGGCCAAAAATCAGCGGCTTACTTCCAATCGTACTTAAAAGACTTCTATAGAACACGTTTACCCCATTTCTATGATATCCCTAGCAGTGCCATCCGTTACCCAGAAGGTGGTGAAAATCATCAATGACGTAAAGCGAATCAGGCCTTCGCGCCTCCGCACCTCCTCTGACCTCAGCAAAGAATTCGGTTTTGACACCGTGGATTTGGTCAGCGTCATCTGGGAACTGGAGAAAAGCTTTGAGATTGACATCCCCGATGAACTTCCGCTGAATACGCTGGGAGACCTCGTGGACTTTGTTTCCAGCCATTCCAAGAACCTCAACTAGGCACTAGCAAGGCGCACTAAAAGGAAAAGGCGTTTCCAGCCTGTTTTTCCAGAATCGGTCCAAAAACGTCATCCGTCCTGAGTGCTGCTTTTTAGAAAGAAAATACCGTTGCTGTTAAGGGCCTCGTTTCCAAAAAAGAGATCTAAAAGGGTAGCCAAGACATCAACCACAAGCTTTGTTTTGGTGATCACCAGCCTTAAGAATGGTTCACCTAAACCAAAAGCCTGCTTCTTGGACCACTTGGCTGCTCGGCGCAAGGAAGAAACAAAAAGCCTTTTGTCATGAGCTACCCAATGAATATTTCAAGAGATGTATCTAGCTGACGCATACTGCTGTAACCCACTTTTCTGGCTTCGTGGCGCTATCGTTTAGGAAACCAGATAATGGTTGACTTCATCAACTATTATTACCAACTTTGCCTCAGTTAAAAGGGTAAGAAATGAATGAGGCGTCACATCTTGGTTTGCTTATCGCCAGAACTGGCCTTGTGCTGGGCAAAGCGGTAGAGAAAGAATTTGAGACTGCGAACCTTGATCTCACTTACCAGCATTTCATCTTCCTGAATGTATTGTCTAAGGGCAACAAACTGATCCAGCAAGACCTGGCCGATATCGTGAAAATCGATAAATCGGCGGTACTGCGGGTGATTGCGGCCCTGGAGGAGAAAAAGCTGGTGGAGAGAACCGGGGATACCTGTGACAGAAGGAAAAAGACATTGCACCTCACGGCGCTGGGCAAAACCCTGCTAAAGCAGGCCCTGCAAATAGAACATAGGATCAATACCAAATTGCAGGATGGCTTGGCCAAAGAAGAAGTGGATACTTTTGTGAAAGTAGCGTTGCACTTTAGAAATAAAGTTTAAAAATTTTTATATATTTAGTTGATAAACTCAACTACTTACCAAATATATAGTTGACGCGGTCAACTACTCCACAGATACAAGAATCCACCTCCCCCATGTTGCTGTCAAAACGCCAATAATTGAGGAAACCTGCACGTGCGGCCATTTTAAGACTAGTAAATGTCAATTGATATGACAAAAAAATTAAGCGAGAAGCTGGCGAACCGGGAGAAGGGTGCTCCTGAGAAAGCCGGAGAGAAAGCCAGGGAGTCAGGCGCTTATCCATATTTCAGATCCATAGAGTCTGCCCAGGACACGGAGGTAATCATTGACGGGCAAAAGGTGCTGATGTTTGGGTCCAATGCGTACCTGGGCCTCACCAACCACCCCAAGATCAAAGAAGCCGCCAAAAAAGCCATTGATGACTACGGCACAGGCTGCGCCGGCTCCAGGTTCCTGAACGGCACCCTGGACATTCACCTGGAACTGGAGCGTAGGCTCGCTTCTTTTGTGGGCAAAGAGGCTGCTCTGGTGTTCAGCACCGGTTTTCAGGTAAACCTGGGCGTGGTTTCCAGCTTAACGGGCCGCAATGACTATATTCTCCTGGACGAGTTCAACCACGCTTCCATCATTGACGGTAGCCGCCTCTCCTTCTCCAAAGTGCTCAAGTACAAGCACAATGACATGGAAGACCTGGAGCGGAAAATCAGCCGGCTGCCTGCCGATGCCATTAAACTGATTGTGGTGGACGGCATCTTCAGCATGGAAGGGGACATTGTGAAGCTTCCGGAGTTGGTGTCCATCGCGCAGCGCTACGGCGGCAGCATTATGGTGGATGACGCGCACAGCCTGGGCGTGATTGGCGAAAGAGGCGCCGGCACGGCCTCCCACTTCGGCCTCACCGACCAGGTGGACCTCATCATGGGCACGTTCAGCAAATCACTGGCATCCTTGGGCGGGTTCATTGCGGCAGACCTGGAGACCATCCAGTACCTGAAACACCACGCCCGCTCGCTTATCTTCAGCGCCAGCATGTCGCCTGCTTCCGTGGCCAGCACCCTGGCCGCCTTGGACATCATTGAAACCGAACCTGAGTGGATGGAACGGCTTTGGGCCAACACCCGCTACATGACCAAACTCCTGCAGGAAGAAGGCTTTGAGCTGGGCCCCACTGAATCACCCATCATCCCCATCTACGTGCGGGACAACTACAAGACGTTTATGGTGACCAAAGCCCTACAGGACAAAGGCATCTTCGTGAACCCGGTGGTGGCCCCCGCCGTGCCAGCCGACTCTACCCTCATCCGCTTATCGGTGATGGCCACGCACACCTTTGCCCAAATAGAGGAAGCCGTGGGCAAACTCACGGAGGCCTTCAAGGAACTTGAGATCAACCTAAAGCAAGAAGTGTATGTGGCAAGTAGTGCCCGTTAACTCAAAGAGACTGCTCAAAGCCTTTATTGACTTTCCGCACCAGCTTTTTCAGGGCGATCCTAATTACGTACCAGAGTTGTTTTTGGGCCAGTGGGATTTGCTTACCCCCGGCAAGCACCCGTTCCATGAGCATTCCGCCGTGCAGCCTTTCCTAGCTTGCGAGGGGAAGAAAATTGTGGGCCGCATTGCCGCGGTGCTCAACCGCAACCATAACCAGACCAATAATGAAAAGGACGGCTTCTTCGGGTTCTTTGATTGTATAGACAACCAGGACGTAGCCAACCTGATGTTCTCAGAGGTGGCCAAGTGGCTCAAAACCCAGGGCGCCGAAACCATGATCGGGCCGGTGAACCCGTCCACAAACGAAACCTGCGGCATGCTGGTGGAAGGATTTGACTCGCCGCCGGTGGTGATGATGACCTACAACAAGCCTTACTACCTGCGGCTGCTGGAAAACGCGGGCCTGAACAAGAAAGTGGACCTCATTGCCTACCAGTTCACCCAAGGCTACAACGAGCGCCCTTTCCGGATGACGAAGGTGCTGGAGGAACGACTGGACCGGAAAGGCATCAAAATCAGGAAGATCAGCCTGAAGAACTTCAAAGAGGAGGTCGCTAAAATAAGAGAGGTGTACAACAAGGCCTGGGACCAGAACCTGGGGTTTGTGCCCATGACCCCACAGGAATTTGACCACATGGCCAAGGACATGAAAATGATCCTGGACCCCGATTTCTGCATGGTGGCCGAGCATGAAGGTGAGATCATAGGCTTCTCGCTCTCCGTGCCGGACATCAACCAGATCCTGATCAACGTGAAGAAAGGCCGGCTGCTGCCTACGGGTATTTTTAAGCTGCTTTTCAAAAAGAAGAAGATAAACGGCTTGCGCATCATTGCTTTGGGCGTGCTGGAAGGCTACCGCAAACTGGGCATCGAGGCCTGCTTCTACGGCCATGCCATGGAGCAGTTCAAGAAGAAAAACATGAAAATGGCCGAGGCCTCCTGGATTCTGGAGAACAACACCCTCATGAACCAAGGCCTCCTGAACATGGACGCTAAACCTTACAAGAAATACCGCATCTATCAAAAGGCGATATGAAGGAACGAGTACTGATAACGGGCGCCAGTGGCTTTGTGGGCTATCACCTGGTGGAGGCAGCGGTAAACGCCGGACTAGACGTCTTTGCGGCCGTGCGTCCTTCCAGCGAGATTGACCACCTGCAGGCCTTCCCTATCCAGTACACCCACCTTGATTTCACCAGCGTGCCAGCCCTGCAAAAGGAACTGGAGGAAAAGCAGTACACCTACATCATCCATGCGGCCGGTATCACCAAGGCGAAAGATGCGCAGGAATACAACACCGTCAACGCCGACTACACCCGGAACCTGGGGTTGGCCGCTTCGCAGGCCGCTATTCCGCTGAAGAAGTTTGTCTTCCTTAGCAGTCTGGCCGCTTTGGGGCCGGTTTCCTACAAAGAGGCCCAAATCATCACCGAGGAAACCACCGCCCAACCGGTCACGAACTACGGCCGCAGCAAACTGCTCGCCGAGAAGTACCTGGCCCAGCTAGAGAACCTGCCGCTGGTGGTGTTGCGGCCCACCGCCGTGTATGGCCCCCGGGAGAAAGACATCTTCATCCTATTCTCCACCATCAGCAAGGGGTTAGATCCTTATATTGGAAAAATGAGCCAGAAACTGAGCTTCGTGTACGTGAAGGATTTGGCCAAAGTGGTGCTGCAGGCCTTGACGTCAGAAGTCACCAAAGCCAGCTTCAACGTCTCGGATGGCAAGAGCTATGACCGGTACGCCCTGGCAGACCTCACCAAAAAAGTCCTCCGGAAGAAAGCCTTTCGGTTTCATCTTCCCTTGGGTTTGGTCAAAGTCATGGCTACGGTGTCTGAGAAGATGGCGGGAGGCAAAACCCCGGCCCTGAACCGGGAAAAGATAAGCGAGCTGGTGGCTGAGAACTGGAACTGCAGCATCCAGCGCCTGCAAAGAGACTTACATTATACCCCTGAGTATGACCTTGAAAAAGGGCTTTCGCAGACCATCAGATGGTATAAGGAGAATAAGTGGTTATAAAAACAGATTACATTAATTAGAACTATGGAGTATCAAGTGAAGAACGCCGATGGCCGGTTAGGCATTTTGATGCCAGGGTTAGGAGCTGTGGCTACTACCCTCATTGCCGGAGTTGAATCGATCAAGAAAGGGTTTTCGCAGCCGGTGGGTTCCCTCACCCAGATGGGCCGCATCCGGTTGGGCAAACGCACCGATGAGCGTTTCCCCCTTATCAAAGAATTTGTTCCGTTGACTGACCTGGAGAACATCGTGTTCGGGGGCTGGGACGTGTACGCCGACAACGTGTTCGAGGCGGCCACGACGGCCAAGGTGCTGGAGCCCATGCTGCTGCACGCAGTGCGGCCCGAGCTGGAGCGCATCGTGCCCATGAAGGCGGTCTTCGACAAGGCCTACGCCCGCAACCTGGACGGCAACCACGTGAAAGAAGGCGCCGACAAGATGGAGCTGGCCGAGGCGCTCATGGAGGACATCCGCCAGTTCAAAGAAACGAACGGCTGCGACCGCCTGGTGATGGTGTGGTGCGGCTCCACGGAGATCTACATCGAGGAGTCCGGGGTGCACCAGAGCATAGAGGCCTTCGAGGCAGGTCTGCGCAGCAACGACCCCAATATCGCCCCTTCCATGATTTACGCCTACGCGGCCATCAAGTCGGGCGTGCCCTTCGCCAACGGCGCGCCGAACCTGACCGTGGACATCCCCGCCATCGTGGAGCTGGCCAAAGAGCATGGCATCGCTATCTCCGGCAAGGATTTCAAGACCGGCCAGACCCTGATGAAGACCATCCTGGCCCCGGGTCTGCACGCCAGAGCTTTGGGTGTAAAAGGCTGGTTCTCTTCCAACATCCTGGGCAACCGCGACGGCTACGTACTGGATGCTCCTGAGAACTTCAAAACCAAAGAGGTTTCCAAACTGAGCGTACTGGACGAAATCTTCCGTCCGGAATCAAACCCCGAGCTGTACGGCGATATGTACCACAAGGTGCGCATCAACTACTACCCTCCTCACGGTGACAACAAAGAAAGCTGGGACAACATCGACATCTTCGGCTGGTTGGGGTACCAGATGCAGATCAAGATCAACTTCCTGTGCCGCGACTCTATTCTGGCTGCGCCGCTGGTTCTTGACCTTGCCCTGTTCACGGATCTGGCGCAACGCGCCGGCATGAGCGGCATCCAGGAATGGCTGAGTTTCTACTATAAATCCCCGCAGACCGCGGAAGGTTTGGCTCCGGAGCACGACATCTTCAAGCAGTTGATGAAACTGCAGAATACCCTGCGCCACATGATGGGCGAGGACCTGATCACCCACCTGGGCCTGGATTATTACCAGGATCTGGTAGAAGCACTCTAATTACCCAATGATTCAATTGCACAAACTCATTTCCACCAGCCTGGGGATAGGATACGTGGGCAAAGGTGGAGGTACCGTGGCCGCAGTGGTCACCTGCCTTTGCTGGTATTTCTGGTCCAGCGGTGGAGATGAGCTTGTTATCTGGCAAGCCAGCGTCACGTTCCTGATCACGGCGTTGGGCGTCTGGTCTGCCAATGAAGTGGAACCCTATTGGGGCAAAGACGACAAAAAAGTAGTCATAGACGAGGTAGCGGGCATGTGCATCAGCCTGCTGTTCTTGCCGGTGACGGCACCTTATGTGTTGGCGGCCCTGGTCCTGTTCCGGTTTTTCGATATTGTCAAACCCTTCTACATAAGAAGAACAGAGAAGTTAGCCGGAGGTTGGGGAGTGATGCTGGACGATGTGGTTTCCGGAATATACGCTAACGTGATCTTGCAAATTTGCTTGTACTTCGACCTTTTTTAAATGCTCACCTTTCTGAAGTCCCAAGCGGCTTCCCTTATTGCCTCGGGCACCGATTTTCTGGTGACCATCATCGCCGTTGAACTCCTGGGCCTCTGGTATGTAGGCGCTACTGTTCTGGGTACTATAACTGGCGGAATCACGCATTTCTCCATCAGTAGGACCTGGGTTTTCCATGCTACCCACAAACACTTACCAACCCAAGCCACCAAGTACTTTATTGTCTGGAACGGAAGCCTGATCCTGAATGCCTCGGGGGTGTTTGCCTTCACCCACTACCTGGGCCTGAACTACATCTTCTCCAAGGTCTTCGTCTCGCTGCTGGTAGGTTTTTCTTACAATTACATTCAACAAAAGAGATATGTATTCAAATAAAAAAGTATATGTCAGCACTTTACATATACTGGTTTGCTGCTTAGCCTTTCTAGCTATTGGAGTGAATTTCAACGCTGTTCAAGCCCAGAGTGCCACTAACATTGTAAAAGGAACCATCAAAGACGCCGTTACCAATGAGCCTTTGATTGGGGTATCTATATTTCTGCCCGGCACCACGCAGGGCACCAGCTCCGATGTGGAGGGAAACTTCTCCCTCAGGGTAAGCCAGGCAGCCACCAAGATCCAGTTCACCTACCTGGGCTACAAAACCAAGGTGGTGGAGCTCACCCCGGGGGAGAGCAAGGTTTTGGCCGTAAAGCTGGAAAGTGAGTCAAAAAGGCTGAAGGAAGTGGTGGTCAAAGGCCGCAGCCGCAACTACAGCAACAAGAACAACCCGGCGGTGGACCTCATCAGGCTGGTGGTGGACAACAAGAACAAGAACCGCATGGAGAGCTATGACTACGTGCAGTACCAGCAGTATGATAAGCTGCAACTGGCGTTGAGCAACTCCCCGGAGAAACTCAAAAGCAACATCTTGTTCAAGAAGTACGATTTCATCATGAAGAACATAGATACCTCCAAGCTGGAGGGCACCGCCGTTCTCCCGTTGTACCTGCAGGAGTCTATTTCGCAGCAGTTTTTCAGAAAAGACCCCGAAAAGAGGAAAACCATTGTGCAAGCCGAGAAGAAGGTGGACTTCGGGGAGTTCGTGGTCATCAACTCGTACGTGAAGCACATGTACCAGGACATTGACATCTACAAGAACAACATCACCATCCTCACAAACCAGTTCCTGAGCCCCATCGCCGATCTGGCGCCTACTTTCTACCGATTCTATGTGACTGATACCGTGGTAGTGGACGGCCAGAAGCTCACCGAGCTTTCCTTCAGCCCCAAGAACGAGACCGATTTCCTGTTCACCGGCAAACTGTACGTGACCATGGACGGCAACTACGCCGTGCAAAAGGTAGACATGGAGGTGGGCAAGAAAGTGAACATCAACTGGGTGCGCGACCTGCACATCAACCTGGACTTCAACCGGCTGGCCAACGGCCGCTACAACCTGAGTAAAAGTGTGTTCCGGTCTGAGTTTGCCGTGACGCAGAACAGCAAGGGCGGCGTCTACGGCGAGCGGACCGTTTCTTTCCGCGACTTCCGGGTAAACCAACCAAAGCCCGAGAGCTTCTACGAAGGCGAGGCCCTGACCAAAACCGAGGCCGCCGAGCGCCACGATGAAGAGTTCTGGGCCGCCAACCGCCATGACACCCTTTCCTTCTCAGAGCTAAACACCTACCAGAGCATTGACTCGCTGAGAAACACCCGGTCTTTCAAACGGACGCTAGACATTGCCACCATGTTCATTGCGGGCTACAAGCAGGCGGGACCGAACTTTGAGATCGGGCCGGTAAACACGTTCTACAGCTTCAACCCGGTAGAGGGTTTCAGGTTGCGGGCCGGAGGCAGAACCACCACCACCTTCAGCAAGAAGATGATGTTTGAGACCTACGCCGCCTACGGCTTCAAAGACGAGAAATGGAAATATTTCCTGGGGGGCACCTATTCGCTCACAGACCGCTCCATCTTTGAGTTTCCGGTGCGCGCTTTACGCGTGAATTACCAAAAAGACACCAAAATCCCGGGGCAGGACCTGCAGTTTGTGCAGGAAGACAATTTCCTGTTGTCGTTCAAGCGCGGTACCAATGACAAATGGCTCTACAACGAAACCTACAACGTGGACTACCTGCACGAGTTCAGAAACCACATGTCGTTCAGGGTGGGGTTCAAGAACTGGGAGCAGACCCCGGCCGGCAGCCTGGAGTACTACAAGGCCAATTACACCCCTCCTACCGAGGGTAATCCCGGCACGGAGAAAGAGATTGTAGACCACATCACCACGTCTGAAGTGCGGCTGGAACTGCGCTGGGCGCCCAATGAGAACTTCGCGCAGGGCAAACTCTACCGCTACCCTATCGTGAACCGCTTCCCTATTTTCACCTTGCGGGCCGCGGCCGGGGTAAAAGGCCTCTTCAACGGTGACTATGATTACCAGAGCCTCACCCTGAACATCGCCAAGCGGTTCTACCTATCGCAGTTCGGGTACTCAGACGTGATCACCGAGGGCGGCTACATCTTCGGGCAGGTGCCGTTCCCGTTGCTGGCCATTCACCGCGCGAACCAGACCTACTCTTACCAGATCCAGGCCTACAACCTCATGAACTTCCTGGAGTTTGTGAGCGATCAGTACGCCAGCCTTAACCTTGACCACTGTTTCAACGGCTTCATCTTCAACAAGCTGCCTTTGGTAAGAAAGACCAAGCTGCGCGAGTTTGCTACCTTGAAAGTGCTCTACGGCAAGGTTCGGGAGGAAAACAACCCGGCCAACCACCAAGACCTGCTGGCTTTCCCGGCCTATGCCACCGGCCTGCCCGTGACCTACACGCTGGACAAAAAACCATACGTGGAAGCTAGCGTGGGCGTGGGCAATCTGTTCAAGTTCTTCCGGGTAGACGTGGTGAAACGCCTCACGTACCTGGACAACCCCGGGGTATCTGAGGTAGGCATCAGAGGCCGTTTTAAGTTCGATTTCTAAGAAGCAAGGAGAAAGCATGGAGAGTACCCTGCCTAAAAGCACCACCAGAGACGCCCTGCAACAGGGTCTCTACAAGATTATCAATCCGTTCGTTAAATTTATCATCTCGCTGGGGTTCACCCCCAACACCGTTACCATCACCGGTTTTCTGCTGAACATGGGCGTGGCGGTGATCTTTATCCTGGGCGGCGAAAAGGGCAACCGCGGCGACCTGAGCTACGTGGGCTGGGCTGGTTTCCTGATTCTGTTCGCCGGTTTGTTTGACATGCTGGACGGCCAGGTGGCCCGCATCGGGAAGATGACCTCGCCGTACGGCGCCCTGTTTGACTCGGTGGTAGACCGTTACTCAGAACTGATCATGTTCCTGGGCATCTGCTACTACCTGGTGGCGCACCATTACTTCCTGAGTTCTTTGCTGGCCTTCGTGGCCATGATCGGCTCTATGATGGTGAGTTACACCCGGGCCCGGGCCGAGGGGCTGGGCGTGGAATGCAAAGGCGGCCTCATGCAACGGCCGGAGCGAGTGGTGTTGATCGGGCTCTCCAGCATCCTCTGCGGGGTGCTGGCCACCTGGATCGGTGGAAATTACCGGGTCATGTTCCCCGGCACCCAGGTGCAGGTGTTTGAGACCATGTCGGTGTTCACGTTTCCGCTGGCGGTGCTGGCGGTCATGACCAACATTACGGCGTTCAACAGATTACTGGACGCAAAAAAGGCACTGGAGGCGAAAGAGAACTTGTTGGGGAAATAGGTGTTCATAGGAAATGGAAAGATTCCTCTTTTACGTTTTGGCCGTATTGTTTTTAGTAGGCGGGAGCGTTTTACCGGCGTTTTCGCAGGAAACGCTTAAAACCAACCAGGGCCAGGAACTGCCTTCGCCCAAAGGCATTCCTAACCTGCTGTTCTATGTGCAGCGCGACCCTAACACCAACACCATTTTGTATGAGTTGAACCTGGACAGCAAAGGCGGGTTGAACGAGGAGGAACCGGTGAAGATCTACTGGATCAGGTACGCCGATGGCGGGAAAAAGCAGGACCTCAACTTTGTCCAGCGTAAATTCGCCTACGGACTGGATGTGCGTAAGATCAGCGCCGATAAATATGAATTGACGTTTGTCTCTTACGGCAAGCGCACGTTTTACCTGCAGAAGGGCCCCGATGGCAAGTTCCATGTGTACGCTTCCATCAACAAGAAACAGGCGGTCCTGGACCGGGTCTTCGTTCGCATTGAGGGCGGCTCGTTCTGGGTGCCCAATGTAGTGTATGCTGAGTTCAAAGGGCGGGACACCGCCACCGGAAAAGAAATTGTAGAACGGTTCAAACCATAATTTTCATTTTTATGAAAAAGAACTATGTCTCCAACGCCACTGAATCAACCCGCATGTTCAAAGCCGACTGGATGGAAGCCCTCTCCAAGGTGCATTTCACGGTACCGCTGTACATCTACGTGCCGGTCATAGGTTTCCTTATGTGGGATGCCTTGTACCGGCAGGGGCTTTCCTTGATTTCCTTTGCGGGGTACTACCTCCTGGGTGTGGTGATCTGGACCCTGGCCGAGTACCTGCTGCACCGGTTTGTATTCCACTTCGTACCCAAGGCGCCCTGGGCGTTGCGGCTGCACTTCATCTTCCACGGCGTGCACCATGACTACCCCAACGATGCCAAACGGCTGGTGATGCCGCCCTCGGCCAGTATTCCCATGGCAACCGTTTTGTACCTGTTCTTTTCCCTGTTTCTGAGCGGCGGTCCGCTGCACGCGTTCTTCGCTGCTTTTTTGACCGGCTACCTAGTGTATGACATCTCACACTATGCGCTGCACCATTTCAACTTTAAAAGTGAGTTCTGGAAAAAGCTCAAGAAACACCACATGCTGCACCATTACTCAGATGCCTCCCGCGGGTACGGCGTAAGTTCCGCCCTATGGGACAAGGTATTTGGCTCTGATTTCATTAAAAAATAACATGCGTACTACTTCCACGGTAGAAACCAAGAAAGACACTAGCGTACCCCTTAAAGCAACCCTCTGGATCACGGCCATTTCCCTGGCCTATCTGCTGCTCTCTTATGTACTGATTGGGTTCAAGACCGACCAATTGCTGTTGGTGGCCCTGTTCACCTCCTTGTACTACCTCTCCCCGGTTACCCGCAAATTTGCGGTGGGCTTCACCATTTTCATGGTCTTCTGGGTTTTGTATGACTATATGAAAGCCTTCCCCAACTACTGGTTTAACCAGGTGCACATCCAGGACCTGTACGAGGCCGAGAAAGCCTTTTTTGGGATAGGTTCCGAAGGAGTGCGGCTCACCCCCAACGAGTACTGGGCGCAGCACCACCACACTGTGCTAGATGTGCTCTCGGGCGTGTTCTACCTGTGCTGGGTGCCAGTACCCATGGGCTTTGCGGCCTTTCTTTTCTTCCGAGACCGCACTCAGTTCACGTACTTCTCGCTCACGTTTCTGCTGGTGAACCTGCTGGGTTTTGTAGCCTACTACCTTTACCCGGCCGCGCCGCCCTGGTACGTGCAGCTGCATGGGTTTGAGTTCATCGCCAAAACGCCGGGTAACATGGCCGGTCTGGCCCGCTTCGATGCGTTCTTCGGGATAGACCTTTTCCGGGGGATGTACGCCAAGGGATCAAACGTCTTTGCGGCCATGCCATCGCTGCATTCTGCTTACCCTTTGATTGTGGTGTTCTACGGCATCAAGACCCGCCTGAAAAGCGTCAACCTCATTTTCGCCACCATCATGGTGGGCATCTGGTTTGCGGCAGTTTACACCTCTCACCACTACATCCTGGATGTGCTCTTCGGGATTCTCTGTTCCTGCCTGGGTATTTTCCTCTTTCAGTTCCTGATGGCCAGAAAAGGACCTACTTACCGGGCCGTGCAGCGCTTCATCAGAGCCATTGAATAAGCCGTAAGCACTTCATCGTTTTAGAACTGATTTCCAGAAATCACCTTATAAACAGAGAGGCCTTCCCCAGTAGTTGGAGAAGGCCTCTCTGTTTTGAACCTGTTTTCCTGAAAATGTCTCTTAAACGGAAGGATTAGAAAAAGCAGGAAAGCAGCTTAAATTTCTGAGTAAGCGGCAGGGTGCAGCAGGTAAATATCCGCGCGGAGGAAATTGTTGGCGTACTGTGGGTCAGCGCTCATCTTCTTCCAGGCTGGGTCGGCCCCGAAGGCTTTCCAATGCTCCTCCCGCGAGGCGATGTTGTCGAACGAGGTCATGTACATGAGGTTAGGCATTTTGCTGCCGGCCTTTACCTGCCCGTAAAACACCGGGTTGAAGCCCAAACGGGTAAAGATCTCCATCTCGCCGTTGTTGAACATGGCCACTTTGTTCTCGTGCAGTTTCTCGGTGGCGGCTTCGTAGCTGCGCAGTTCATAGATGCGGTCTGCGGGCGTGCCGTTCAGTTTGGGCGCTGCGAAAAGGGGCATTCCAGTGAAGGCCTGCATCAAAACCACCTCCATGCGCTGGTACACGGGGTTGTTGAACGCGGCCTCCAGGTACTCCTGCCCGGCCGTGGCGAAAGCGTTGTCCTTCTTCAGTTTCTCCTCTACCTTGAACACCTGGTCCGCGGCTTTGAACGGAATAAAGACATACACCAGTTTCTCTGCTGCTGTTGCCGATGGATTGGCCTTATCAGCGACGGGTTTGAACACTCCCACCTTGGCGACTCCGGCCCGGTGCAGGGCGGGCAGATACGCGTCTTTCAGGAATTTATCCAGGCGGTCTTCCTGCTGCTGGTCTTTCAGGTGGTAAATCTTGAGTTGGTAAAACTCCTGTTTAGGTGCGGCGCTCGCTTTGAACGGTACTGCCAGGCTCACCAAGGCTATCAGCAGGAAAAGGAATCTATTCTTTGTAAGGGTATGCTTCATAAGGTATGTTTCTTGTATTGCGGTAAAAATCTTCGGTACCTGAGATTTCTGATGAGCCCGGTCATATAAAAACCTGTGAGGTTCTACAACCTCACAGGTTTAACCGCTTTACGCCTGTTTTTGAGAAAACGGACCTAAAATGGGAAATGCTTATTTCAGGATGGTCTCAATACGGGACAGCTCGTCTTCTGAGAACTGGGTGTTCTGCATGCATTTGAGTGAATCGGCGAGCTGGGCCGGGGTGCTGGCCCCAATCAATACTGAGGTGACCCGCGGGTCTTTCAAAAGCCAGGCCAGCGCCATCTGCGCCAGTGACTGACCACGTCCTTCGGCCAGTTCATTCAATTGCTTGATCTGGTTCAGACGCGCCTCAGTGATGTCGCCTTCCTGCAGGAAGCCGTGCGGTTTGGCGGCGCGGGAGTTCTCCGGAATGCCTTTGAGGTACTTATTGGTGAGCAAGCCCTGGGCCAGCGGCGAGAACGGGATGCAGCCCACGCCTTCCTGCTCCAGCAAATCCAGCAAACTATCCTCTACCCAACGCACAAACATGGAGTACTTAGGCTGATGGATAAGGCAGGGCGTGCCCAACTCCTTGAGAATTTGAATGGCGCGGGTAGCCTCAGGGGTCTCGTAGTTGGAGATGCCCACGTACAGCGCTTTGCCCTGCCGCACAATGGAATCCAGGGCGCCCATGGTTTCCTCCAGCGGGGTGTTAGGGTCTGGGCGGTGGCTGTAGAAAATGTCCACGTAGTCCAGCTTCATGCGTTTCAGGCTTTGGTCCAGGCTGGATATGAGGTATTTGCGCGAGCCCCACTCGCCGTACGGTCCCTCCCACATTTTGTAACCGGCCTTGGAAGAGATAATGAGTTCATCGCGGTAGCCCCTGAAATCCTCGTGCAGGATCTTCCCGAAGTTCTCCTCGGCAGAGCCGGGCGGCGGGCCGTAGTTGTTGGCCAGGTCAAAGTGGGTGACGCCGGCGTCAAAGGCATCGTGCAGGATCTGGCGGGAGTTCTGCAGCACATCCACGTGCCCGAAGTTGTGCCAGAGGCCCAGCGAAAGCGCTGGCAATTTAAGGCCGCTTTTGCCGCAGCGGCGGTACTCCATCGCCTGGTAGCGCTGGTCCGAAGGTGTATAAGACATGGTTGGTTTCGTTGTTAAGGGCTGTAAAATACAGTTTCTCCATGTATCTGCCAAGGCTGCGGCGCACCACTTCCGCCTAATTCCCTATCGGGTTACCTAAGCACCTTGTTTTACCCCTGTTTTCATGAAAACAACCTCAAAACAAATAAAGACGCTTTTTAAAAAAAGAGTTCTTCAGGAGAAAGCATTGGTATTATGCGCTGAAAGGCAGTTCTGGTATATTCTGAAAATAAGGAGGGCTCTCTCGGCCGCAGCGGCAGGAACCTCTTTGGGAAAGCTGCGTAACAATAAGATTATACCATTACTAGTGCGGGAAAGAATCTCGGTTTTTTCCTAAACGATAACAACTAACAATTCATAAGGTTTTAAACTTTCTAATGTTTAGTTTTACACCTAACTCAAATTGCGGATAACGAATAATACCTCAATTTTAGGCTTCTAACGACTTTTATGACCTCAGAACCAGAACTTGCTTCACCTGTCTTCCCAACCAACGCACATGATGACCTTCACCGGTTACTGGTAGAGAGCATCACGGATTATGCCATTTTCCTTCTTGACCCCACGGGGCGCGTAGCCACCTGGAATACCGGGGCCAAAGTATTGAAACAGTATGAGCCAGAAGAGATTATTGGGCAGCATTTCTCCATTTTCTATTCACAGGAGGCGAAGGACAGGGACTACCCGGGGTATGAGTTGAAGGAGGCTTTGCGCAAGGGCAAGTTTGAAGACGAGGGCTGGCGTTTCCGGAAAGACGGGATCGCCTTCTGGGCCAATATCATTATCACGCCCATCTACAACCAGGAAAAGGAATTAATAGGTTTTTCCAAAATAACCCGCGATTTAACCGAAAGGAAAAAAGCCGAGGATGATTTGTACCGGGTGTACGAAGAACTCAAAGACAGCGAGGAAAGGTACCGCCTGTTGGTGGAGGGCGTGGCAGATTACGCCATTTTCATGCTGAACCCCGCCGGGCACGTGGCCACCTGGAACCAGGGCGCGCAGAAAATAAAGGGTTACCAGGCCCAGGAAATCATTGGCAAGTATTTCGGGAAGTTCTACTCGCGGCAAGCCCTGGAAGAAGGTTTCCCGGCGTACGAACTGAAGATGGCGCGCGAGCACGGCCGGTTTGAGGACGAAGGCTGGCGCTACCGCAAAGACGGCTCGGCGTTCTGGGCCAACGTGATCATCACGGCCATTTTCAACAGCAAAAAAGAACTTCTGGGGTTCTCAAAAATCACCCGTGACCTCACCGAGAAAAAACAGCTGGAGCAGCAGCTCTTCCAGACGCACGCAGACCTGCTAGAGTCTGAGGAGAAGACCCGCCTCTTGATTGACAGCGTGCAGGACTACGCCATTCTCATGCTCAACACCGAAGGCATCATCATGAGTTGGAACACCGGGGCCGAGCGCATCAAAGGCTACAGACCAGA
This sequence comes from Rufibacter hautae, assembly GCF_008271695.1. Classification (GTDB taxonomy): domain Bacteria; phylum Bacteroidota; class Bacteroidia; order Cytophagales; family Hymenobacteraceae; genus Nibribacter; species Nibribacter hautae. The sequence continues at coordinate 1,199,762 of NZ_VKKY01000003.1, read as the reverse complement.
CGAGATCATTGGCAAACATTTCTCTACGTTCTACACCCGCGAGGCCATTGAGAACGGCTTCCCTAAATTTGAATTGACGCAGGCCCTGCAGAACGGCCGGTTTGAGGACGAGGGCTGGCGCATCAGGAAAGACGGCACCGCTTTTTGGGCCAACGTGGTGCTCACGCCCATTTTCAACTCAGAGAAACGCTTGCTAGGCTACGCCAAAATCACCCGTGACTTGACCGAGCGCCGCCGCAACGAGGAGCTGATGCAGAAAAACAAAGACCTGGTGCGAATCAACAATGACCTGGACAACTTTGTGTACACCGCTTCCCATGACCTCAAATCCCCTATCGCCAACCTGGAGGGCTTGTTAGCCGCGCTGCAGGAAGACTTGGGCCCTGAGGTGGAGAACCACGGCCAGATTATCTCGCTCATGCAAGGGTCCATTGGTACCCTGAAGAAAGTGATTTCTGACTTAGCCGATGTCACCCGGTTGCAACCAGGCCAGCAGCAACCCGAAAGCGTGGAGATCAAGGGCTTGGTAGCCGAGGTGAAAGAAAACCTCCGTCAATTGATCAAGGCCACCAACGCCCAGATCACCGCCGATGACCTGGCCTTTGACCATCTGCATTACTCGCGCAAGAACCTCCGCAGCATTCTGCACAACCTGGTTTCCAACGCCATCAAATACGCAGACCCCAAAAAAACACCTCAGGTTACCATCAGAACCTTTCGCTCAGAAACCGGAGAGTACGTGCTATCGGTAGCAGACAATGGCTTGGGGATTCCGCCCAGCCAGTTCACCAAGATTTTTGGCATGTTCAAGCGGGTGCATGACCACGTAGAGGGCACCGGCGTAGGCTTGTACCTGGTCAAAAAGATCCTGGACAACTCTGGCGACCACATCACCGTGGAGAGCGAGGAAGGCCAAGGCTCCACATTTAAAGTCTTTTTCAAGCAATAGGCTTAGTCCAGGCTGCTTAGACGTTGATGTGGCGGCGCACGGATTACCAGTCCCAGTTTTCGCTTTAGAGGAAACTGGCAACCTGTTTTACCTTGGTTTGTTACAGAACTATTTCTGTTTCTTATGAAAGGAGTTCTGCCCGGCAACTAACATTCCTGGCAGAACTCTTTTTTTGCCCGTTTTTCACAAAACACCTTCAAAGTAGGTAAGCTTCTTGGTAAGTTTGGGTTTGGCATCATCCTTGGTCTGGCGCTGGTCTTTATGCCCTTGCACGTGCTCTTCGCGGGAAATCCAGGCCTTAAAATCATCTTTGCTGTTCCACTTAGAGACCAGCACGTACTCCACTGCCTGCGGATGCTCCCTCTTCCAGATCTCGAAGGAAATTAAACCAGTGGCACCGTGGCTTTCCTCTAAGTCATGCTGACATTTTTGGGCCAGGTATGCTTCGTGCTCTTTATCGGTCTCAAAACTGGCATTTACTATATAGGCACTCATAGAAATGGGGTAAGTAATTTAAGCAAAAACGCGAGGGTATCCGGGATTATTCTTTAACCTTGTGGCCTTAGTAGTATCCTTGTTGTTACCTGATTTCTTAGCTACTTCAATTTTCTACCAAACAGCTCCAGCGTACGGTCCCAGGCAAGTTTTGCGGCGGCTTCGTTATAGCGGGCCGGGGAGGTGTTGTTGTTGAAGGCGTGGTTGGCTCCTTCGTAGACGTACAGTTGGTATTTCACGTTGGCGGCTTTCAGGGCCTGCTCAAACGCCGGGATGCCCGCGTTCACCCGCTCGTCTAGTCCGCCGTAGTGCAACAGCATCTCCGCTTTGATTTTGGCTACATCGGCGGCCTCCGGTTGACGGCCATAGTAGGCGACGCCGGCATCCAAGTCTGGTGAGTGCACGGCCAACTGACCCACTAACGCTCCGCCCCAGCAGAAGCCTACCGCCCCGGTTTTGCCGTTGCCGTTTTTATGTTTTTGCAGGTACTCCAGGCCTTTCAGGAAATTGGTAAGGTTCTGCTGTGCATCTAGTTTGGCGAATAATCCACGGGCTTCGTCCTCGTTGGCGGGCGTTCCCCCGTGCACCGATAAAGCATCAGGCGCCAAGGCCAGGTAACCGGCCTGCGCCACCCGCATGGCCACATCCCGGATGTGCGGGTTCAAGCCCCGGTTTTCATGGATTACCATCACCGTGCCCAACTTCTTCTTGCCTTTGGGCTGCACCAGAAACCCCTTCATGGTCACCCCCTCAGCCCCGGGATAGGTAATGTCCTCGGTGTGGAGGTCTTTGTCGTCCACGGTAGCGGCTTGGGCATAGTTGTTCTCCAGCATGGGCAACAGCGATAAGGCCAGCGTGAGGCTGCCCGTCAGTTTGGCCAGTCTGGTGAGGAATTCTTTGCGGGAAAGCGGGGCGTGGGTGTACTCGTCAAACAGATTGATGATGCGCTGGTCCATAGATTCGTTTTGTTTGATGGAAGATAGAAGATAGGCTGCACATTTCCCATTTCTGCGTAAGGCTGGTTGGCTTTGTTTTAGGGGTAATTTTCAGAAAACGCTCCTAAAACAGCCTTTGCTGGTTTGTTGTCACGGCTTAGGTGAAGTGCCTACGTAATCAAAAAAAAGGCGGCTGCTCAAGTAGAGCAGCCGCCTTCCAGAAAACAAGAAAAGTATTATAAAGTAGTATTTGGGTCATTATCCAGGCCGGGACGGCGGGTGCGGTCACGGTCTAGGTCATCCTCATCCAGGGTAGAATCTGTAGTATACCCGGTGCGGTTGGTGGTGTCCGTCCGGAGGTCATCCGTCTCTACCTCAGTGGAGCGCACCGTGTCTCTGATGACTTCATCGTGCTCCTCCACCTCTTTTTCGAAGTAAACCTCTTCCACCACGCGGGCTTCTTTGTTAACGACAGGCACTTCAGCATGCTCCGTTAACTCAATTTCCCCTTCCCGAAAGTTGTCCAGGTCCCTTTCTGAAACTGGGCGGTCTACGGGCGTACGCTCCACCACTACCCGCTCCTGGCGTAGACGCACGTGCTCTTCTACAGGCCGTTCTACCATATGGCTGCTGATGTGCACGCCACCGGTTTCTACTTCCTCTTTTCCTACTTGCAGATTCTCTTCTATGATGGGAATCACCTTGTCATCATCTCGGGTGGTGTTGGTGGTAGTGTTTGGCGCAGTATACCCAGTATCAGTGGTGGTGCCCCGGTTGAAAAGGCGGTCTGAGAAGTGGTCGTGTTCATAAAAGCCATCCCGGTCAGAGGTAGTTCTGTCTTGACCCGTCAAGGCTGCGCCCGCACCCGCCACGGCTGCTACAGCGCCACCGAAAATAGATCTGATGGAGGACTCATGATCCCGGTCAAAGCGTCCTTTCTCATAAGTGGGCAGCGATCTGAGTTGGTCTGCTGTGACGTTAGGCAGAATTACGTTGTCACTGTCATCTTCTAATTGAGCAATACCAATAGGAACCAGCACGTCGCGGGTATCCAGGTCCAGGACGTTTCCTTCCAGGTCTACCACCATGTACCGCACTTTTCTGGCCTGGACGTCAAAGATGAGTTCATCTACTTCGCCAATGGTTTGGCCACTGCTGTCTTTGACGGTCCAGCCTTTGATGTTGGGTTGGTTGTCAGCGATCTCATAGTCACTGCCGCCTAATTCCTGCAGATTGTCCTGCTGGTTATACTTATTATCTCTTTCCATGATTAATTCTAGTTTATGGTGCTGCACTTAACACCGATGGTAATTACTTTCAAAGCAAATAAGCGCTGGTAAACCACGAAGGTTTACTCAGATCTGCGAGCCACAATCTGTACTCTCCGGTTTTGCTGTCTTCCTTCTGCCGTAGCGTTGGAGGCCACTGGGTTGGATTCTCCCACGGGGTGCAGAGATATGCTCCCCTTAGATATTTTTCCGTTGTCAACGAGCCAGTTTTGTACTGCTTTGGTGCGCTCCTCGGCAAGTTCTTTGTTGTAACTGGCGCTGCCTTGTGCATCTGTGTAGCCATAGATGCGTACCTGCCCACCGGTAAACCGTTTCCCCATGGAGGTGGCTATCTGCTGCAATTTCTGGCCGGCCTGGGGCTGAACCGCGGCTTTGTCACTTCCAAAAAGAATAGTTTCATCTACACTGTACACGGCATAATCTTCATTGCCACGCACGTCAATGTCCTCGTCAGTGATTTCATCATAGGCTACCTCAGGAGCATCCAGGTTGACGTTGTCCCAGGCGTCTGAGACAGCGGCGGCACCGGTAGCAGCGGCACCCGCCACTTCATCTCCGGCCTCAGAAACGGCCGAGGTGGTTTCACCAGTAGCGCTGTCTACCTCATCTCTGGTAGTATCGCACCCGCGAAGCAGGAAAAACAGCAAGGCAATCGCCACCAAAGCTATCAGAAGCCATAGCCACCAGGGCCTGCTGCTTTTGGGTTGTACATCTAAATCGGCCATAGTTTTATCAGTTTGTAGTAGTTAGATTGGAAGCCGCCAACCAAGGCGACCTGTGACGGTAAATTCATATTTGTCACATAAATCTTAAACGGTGACTTTCTAAGTATGTTCCGAAGCACCACCGTATAAACCGAAATACCTAGAACATTCAACACCAGACAAAGGGCTACCCACCTAATCCATAATCAACTGAAGGCCAAATAAAACTCTCCTAACCTTGGCGATTGTCACCTTTATGGGTTTGGGATTAGGAAAATCCAGAGGTAAAAAGAACAAATCACCCTGAACTTTCTAAAACCTTCAAATATGCAAAATCACCTCTTTCACACTGCAGGTACGAATAGGCATAAAAGTGAAATTGAAAAGATATATACTGCACAACGTTTCAACTGAGCCTTCCGCAAAGAAGAAAGCCCCATAAAGCATTTTGGGCCTGTTTCCTGAAAAACAGGCCCAAAATGCTTTATGGGGCTTTGACAATAAAAAGAAGCTATTATTTCTTTGGCTTGCCGCTCATGTAAAACGTCAGCTTGCCGCCCTTCACCAGGTCTGAATGGTTCAAAACAGGTTGGGTTAAGGTCTTGCCGTTCAGCTCCACTTTCTGCACGTAGACGTTTTTCTCGCTCTGGTTTTTGGCCTCAATCTGGAAAGTCTTGCCGTTTTCCAGTTGGATGGTGGCGTCCTTCACCGCCGGGCTACCCAGCGAGTATTGCTCAGAACCAGGGGCCACCGGATAGAACCCGAGGGAACTGAACAGGTACCAAGCACTCATCTGGCCGCAGTCATCGTTACCACCTAAACCATCTGGGGCGGCTTGGTACTGCTTTTTCAGGATCATGCGCACGCGTTCCTGGGTTTTCCAGGGTTGGTCTGTCCAATTGTACAGGTAGGCCACGTGGTGAGCGGGCTCGTTGCCGTGCACGTAGTTGCCGATGATGCCCTCGCGGGTGATGTCCTCGGTGTCTTTGAAAAACTCATCCGGCAGGTGCATGGTGAAGAGCGAATCCAGGTGCGGCACGAATTTGGCGTTGCCGCCCATGGTCTGGATCATCTCCGCCGGGGCCTGTGGCACGTAGAGACTGTAATTCCAGGCATTGCCTTCAATAAAGCCTTGGTTGTGGGTGCTCAGCACATCGAACTCCTTCTTGAACGTGCCGTTGCTCAGCTTGGGCCGCATGTACCCGATGCTTTTATCATATACATTTTTCCAGTTCTGGGCGCGTTTGCTGAACTCCTGGTAAATGTCTTGGCGGCCCAGCTTCTGCGCAATCTGCGCGATGCACCAGTCGTCATAGGCGTACTCCAGCGTCTTGGACACCGAGGAGCCGTTCTTGTCCTCGGGCACGTAGCCCAGTTGCATGTAGAAGTTCAGACCGTCATAATACCCCTGGCGGGCGGTGGCCACGCAGGCATCCAAGGCGCGGTTGGCATCGCCGGTGTAGGTGCCTTTCATAATCGCATCGGAGATCACCGACACGCTGTGGTACCCGATCATACACCAGTTCTCGTTGGCGTGGTGCGACCATACGGGCAGCATGTTATGCACGCTCTGGTCATAGTGCGCCAGCATAGACTCCACCATATCGGCGTTGCGTTTGGGCTGCACCACATTGAACCAAGGGTGCAAGGCGCGGTAGGTATCCCAGAGCGAGAAAGTGGAGTAGTTGGTGAAGTCCTTCGCCTGGTGGTTGTTCTGGTCCAGGCCGCGGTACTGGCCGTTCACGTCCATGTAGGTGGTGGGGCCCAGGAACGTGTGGTACAGCGCGGTGTAGAAGTTGATGTAATCATCTTTGGTGGGCAGGCTGGCGCGCACTTTGCCCAGTTCCTGGTTCCACTTCGCCTGGCTCTCGTCTTTTACGCGGTCAAAATCCCAGTGCGGGATCTCCGCGCGCATGTTCGCCAAAGCGCCCTCGGTGCTCACCGGCGAGAGCGCGAATTTCACCTTGATCTTCTCCCCTTCGGTGGTCTTGAAATCGAAATAGGCGCGGAGCTGCTTGCCGGCCATCTCGGGGAAGTTCTTGGTCTGGTCAAACTTGCGCCAGAAGCCGCGGTACACCTGCGCCTTGGAGTAGTCTTTGTTGCCGTATTGGGTAAAAGGCTTCGAAAACGACATGGCGAAATACACGGTGCGGGTGCGGGCCCACCCGTTCGTCTGGCGGTAGCCGGTGATTAAGGTATCGTTCTCAATGCGCAGGAAAGTCCACGCATTTTTGTCGTCGTAGTTGTAGATGCCGTGCATCAGGTCCAGGATAATGTGCGCCTCGTCTGATTTGGGGAACGTGTACTGGTGCATGCCCACACGGTTGGTGGCTGTGAGTTCCGCCCGGATGTTGTGGTCGTCCAGTTGCACGCTGTAGTAGGCAGGTTCTGCCCGTTCATTGTTATGCGAGAATTTTGAACGATAGCCACTTTCCGGCTTAGCCTCGGTGCCGGGGTTCAACTGCAGTTTGCCGGTGGTGGGCATTAGCAGGAAATCGCCGAGGTCTGAGTGGCCGGTGCCGCTGAAGTGGGTGTGGCTGAAGCCCACGATGGTGGGATCATCGTACTGGTAGCCCGCGCAGTATTTGTACACGTCTTTGTTGTAGCCCCCGTTCACCTCGTACGGAATGGTGTCGGTATCGGGCGAGAGTTGCACCATCCCGAAGGGCGCCGTGGCACCAGGGTACGTGTGGCCCATCTTGTGCGTCCCTATGATGGGGTTCACCCAGCGGACCAGATCATACTTCGGTTTTTGGGAGAAGCCGGGAAACTGACAAAGCAGGAAAGCGAAAAGCAGAAGTTTTCTCATTTAGGTGGAGGGAGCTTTGCTAAAGCGTTTTAGTAAAGGTTGATTCCTCAAAGATAAGAGAGTTTTGAGAAGGGCAAAGCGCCCCTCCTGTTTTTGCTTCTTTTCTGAAAAAGAAGCAAAAAACAACGCTCACCTTTACCTGAAAACCTCTGCTAAAGAGAATCCAATGGCCGAGGAGTATTCTACTCCTTTTCCCTTAGCTTTTCGCCCTCTCCTTTTTTAGTATGCAAGGTGGCATCCTGGTTTAAGCCCAACTCCTCCTGGATTTGGGACGAAGAACCTTCCGGAGGTTTCCCCACCATCATCCTGACGTAGCGAAGGCCATCCTGCACATCGGCCCAATGGTGGGCGGGTGGTTCAAACCCATAGGCCCGGTATTGATTAGGTGACACCTTCCCCTTCAGCCGCACAAACGTCTCGAAACGCTGCACCCAACGAAAGAAAGACGCCATAAACGCATCTTCCTGCACCATGTCCTCGGCCTGGTTCTCGCTGTACTTGCGGTCCTTGCCGTTGGTGCAGTAAGCCCATAAATCATCCGGCACTTCCACTCCGCCGTACCGGCACTGCCACACCAAAGGGGCGTAGGCATCGCGCATGTCCTTAAAAGGCTCTTGTTCTGGGTCGAAGTAGTATTTGTGGCGCAGAAGCTTGGGCCTCCCGGTCTCGTCCATTTCGTCGCCGCCTTCGTCGCCGTAACAGAAGAAACCCGCGGTTCTGCCTTCCAGGTGATTGAGACTCATGGTTTCCCATTCGGGGGCATGCTCCAGGGCCATGGCCTTCTCAGGGTTCTTGTGATCGATGGTTTTCTCATCGGGGTTGCCGCCGTTCATGCACACCAACCGGTCAAACATCAGTTTCAGGTTACTCGTGGGCGCATACCAGTTCACCGGCCCGATGATGGCCCACGCATCGGCCATATCCAGGCGGGAGTACATGTCCAGGTCCCACATGAGATCCGGTTCCTTTTTGCTGTCTTTCTCGTAGCAGTTGCAGGGCCAGACACACAAGGCCATGGACGTGGACACGCAGGCGTTGCAGCTTTGGATCCTGGCCCGGGCATACACGTTTCCCAAATCTTCGTAGTCAATTTCCCAGTCCTGCGGCAGCATTTCGGCCATTTGCAGCATGAGGGTGCGGGACTTGCTGTCTACCCCCGGGCAGTTATATTGCCGGCGGTCAGATCCCGAGATAATCAAGATCCGGAAGGGCCTTTTGTCTGGGGAAAGCGCCGCGTTTCTATCGTCTGGTTTCATAGGTGATGGGTTTGGATGCCTGGAAGATTAACCTTTGCCCTGCCCCTTTGTTTCAGGGATTGACAGGTACTACAGCTTGTGTTTTCTGATCAGTTTTTTATAAACGGCCACTAAATGCGGCTGGGAAAACCCCAGGTAATAGAGACTCCAGATCAGGTAAAAGATGCCCTGCATCCGGAACACGCCGTTGTCCACGTATTTGCGGGCGGAAGTCACCACTACGTGGGGCAGCACCTGGAACTTGCCCAGCTTCTTCAGCCGATGAATGATTTCCTGGTCTTCCATCACGGTCAAGTCTTCCCGAAAACCGCCACTTCTAGCAAATATGTCCCGGGCCACAAACAAACTCTGATCCCCGAACCGAAGACCATTGACGTTGAACCGGGTAAACCAGGCATTGGCTTTCAAGAACCAGTGCGGATGATCAAAAGCCAGCCGGAAGCACCCGCTTTTTGCTCCCTGCCGGTAAGCGCCCAGAATCAAGTCGATAAACTGGCGCGGTGGAATGCTGTCTGCATGCAGGAAATACAGGATTTCTCCTTTTGCCACGGTGGCCCCTATGTTCATCTGCGCGCCCCGGCCTTTGCGGGCACTGGTGATGACTACCGCCCCGTGCGCCTCCGCAAGGCGGACCGTGTCATCTGTGCTGCCGCCGTCTACCACCAGTATTTGCGGCTCGTGCTTACCTGCGGCGGCCCTGATCTGCTGAATGGTCTGCCCCACCTGGTCGGCCTCATTGTACGTGGGCACGATGACGCTAAGCATACGTTTTCAGTTGATGCGAGACAGCCCGCTTCAGGTCTTCTAACGAGGAACAGTGCTCCAGGGCCGGCTTGTCTAGGATGACTTCTAACGCATGATCCTTTTGCAAAAAAACCGCGGGCAAAGGAGTATCCAAGCCAAACTGACGGGTGAATTCATCTTTGTGCAGAAACACAGCTTTAACCGGCAGTTGCTGCACAAAGGTTTTCCACTCCTGCTTTTCAGAGAAATGGCCGTAAGTTAGGGCACACAATTGGCAGGCATAGGTGCTTGGTGACAGGAGTTTGTGGGCGAAGTCTGTGACGGTGCTGAAGAGATCGCTATCAGCGTTGTAGACGAATACCAAGTGGGGTTCCTTCATAGCCAAATTGGTTGGAGGTGAACCAGATCTTTTTCCTCGTCTATGTCATGCAAGGTAGGCAACACGTCATACCTCAGTTGGCTCTGCCGGCATTTGGCCAGGGTGGTTTCGCAAACCGAGGAAGTACTCCAGGCAATGGTTTCAAACAAATCACCATACAACGTTTTCATGCCTAAGAGATAATACCCCCCGTCAAACGCTGGCCCTACCACTACGTCTTTTTCTTCCAGCATTGTGAAGGCCGCGTTCACGATTTCGGCCGTGAGGCCGGGGCAATCGGTCCCGATGATCACCGCTTTTGAAAAGCCCTGCTCCAGAACCTCGGCGAAGGCGTTCTTCATGCGTTGCCCCAGATCGGCTCCGTGCTGCACCGCTTTGGCAAATCCATCGTCCCAAAGCCCGTTTTCCTCTACCTGCTCTGAATAGTACACCACCCGATGCGCATGTATTTCCTGGCACACTTCTTTGGTATGGCGCAACAGTTGTTGGTACACCTCCAAGGCCTTCTCGTTCCCCACCGTAGCGGCCAAACGGGTTTTCACCTTACCGGGTACCAGGTTTTTCACGAAGATGATGAGTGCGCAGCTTGCTTGCATGGCGTACCAGAAGGGAATTGTTTTAACCTCAGTTTTCTAAAAGTAAGCCGGAATCAAAAGGAGCTTTCATGAACCAATCGGTTGGAGTTACGCCACTGCCCCGCCGCAACTGCTCCCGGCCCCGGCGGTGCACCCGTAACAGTGTTGGCCTACCACAATGGCGCGCTGTTGAAGTTCCTCGCTCCTGAAAGCACTGATGTGTTGGCTTCCGCCGTTCACTTTCAATTCCAGCATCTGGTTGAAATCGCAGTCATAGAGATATCCGTCCCAACCTACAGAGATTGTGTTTCGGCACATGACGTTGGCCGCCGCCACCGGGTTGTAGGAGGCTACCAGTTTTTCCATGTAGCTTTCATAGTTGCCACTAGCCAGCAGATAGTCCAGGTACCGGCTGATGGGCAGGTTGGTAATGGCAAACAGGTGGTTGAATTCCAGGTTGAACCTTTCCTTCAAAGCCTGCTTGTATTCTCTTTCCAGCGCTTCCTGGGCAGGAGGCAGAAAAGCCCCCGCCGGGTTGTACACCAGGTTCAGGATCAGGCCGGTTCCTTCTTTGCCATACCCTACCTCGTTGAGCATCTGCAAGGCTTTCATGCTGTCTTCAAACACCCCGTTCCCGCGCTGACGGTCGGTGCGGTCCTGGGTGTAAAACGGCAGCGAGGACACCACTTCTACCCCGTGTTGCTTGTAAAAGAGCGGCAAGTCATGGTACTTTTTATTGGCTCTGATAATGGTCAGGTTGCAGCGCACCATTACGTGCCGGCCCAAGGCCGCGATCTCCGAGACAAACCACCGGAAATGAGGGTTCATCTCTGGGGCGCCGCCGGTCAGGTCCACGGTTTTCAGGTGGCGGTTTTCCTGCAGCACGTCCAGGCACTGTTGCATGGTTTCCTGGGTCATGATTTCCTTCCGGTCTGGGCCCGCGTCTACATGGCAATGCTTACAGGTCTGGTTGCACATCTTCCCGATGTTGATCTGCAGGATTTCCGCGGGCAAGGGCTTCAGGGGAAAAAGACCTGATTTTTCCAATTTGTCCTGAAAAGGCTCCAGCATGAAATCGGCCCGGGGCCCGTACTGAATGATTCCTATCTGCTCCTGGGCGATGGCCAATATACTTTGCTGCGCTTTAAGTGACTTCATGCTTACATGGAGATATCCTTTACCTTGTTCATCATCTGTACCCCATGCACCAAAGAGGCGCCTCCCCTAATGGCGCACGCCACGTGCACAGCTTCCATCATCTGTGGTCCGCTCCAGCCTTTCTCCACGGCATCGGTGCTGTAGGCGTCTATGCAATACGGGCATTGCACGGCATGGGCCACGGCCAGGGCAATCAAAGATTTTTCCCGGGCGGTCAACTCACTGTCTTTGAAGACTTCGCCGTAATAAGAAAAAAACTTGTCGGCCAGGCTTTTCTGGAAGTCCCCAACATTCGCAAATTGAGCCAGGTCTTTGGCGTGATAGTAGTGCTCGTTCATAAAACTGAGTTTAATTGGTTTGGCTCCCGGGGAGCGGGTTCAAGCTGTAAACCGCCTAAAAGTAGCATTGTTTCTACCGGGTAAACGGTTGGGCTGCAAAGAGGTAAATAGAACTTTCTCCTTTACGAAGGGAAGGGGTAATAGGATTTCTCCCCCGGAAAGCCCCCACTTCGTACTTACTCAGACTAAATCGTTCATCGCTCAGGACAAGGTTTCGTAACTTCTGCTATCCAAAGGGAAACCAACCGCTGTTGAGTTTGCCAATTTTCTTTTCACCATCTTCAACTAAACAAACGTCCTGTTTCTGATTTTACTTCTACATGTCTGCACCTCACTTAGAACGCCGATTGGGCCTGGCACAGGCCACGGCCATTAACATGATTGACATGGTGGGCATCGGGCCGTTCATCACCCTACCCATGGTTATTGGTATGATGAACGGACCTTACTTTCTGTATGCCTGGATTGCCGGGGCGGTGCTGTCCATTGTGGATGCCATGATCTGGAGCGAGTTGGGTGCGGCGTTCCCGCGGGCGGGCGGCAGCTACAACTTCCTGAAGGAAGCCTACGGCGAGAAAGGCGCAGGCCGGTTCATGAGTTTCCTGTTTGTGTGGCAGACCATGATTCAGGCGCCGCTGGTGATTGCCTCGGCGGCCATCGGGTTTGCGTCTTATTTCTCGTATTTGGTCCCGTTGACTGATATTACCTCTAAACTGGTGAGCGGCGGCGTGGTCATTCTCATTGTGGTGCTGCTGTACCGCAAGATTGAATCCATTGGCAAGATCAGCGTGCTGCTGTGGGTAGGCGTGCTGCTGACCATGGCCTGGATCATTGGCGGGGGATTGGCCCACGGAAACTTCCTGCAGCCTTTGCGCGAGATGAACGAGGGCCTCTCCGTGAACTATGGGTTTGTGGCCGCCATTGGGTTTGCGAGCGTGAAAACCGTGTACAGTTACCTGGGCTACTACAACATCTGCCATTTAGGGGCCGAAATCAAAAATCCCACTCAAAACATCCCGCGCAGCATGTTCTACTCTATTGCGGGCATTGCGGCCTTGTACCTGCTCATGAACATCAGTGTGGTGAGCGTGGTGCCGTGGCAAGAGGCCAAAGACAGCGAATTTGTGGTAAGCCTGTTCATCCAGCGCCTGGCCGGGGACACTGCCGCCGCCGTGGTTACGGTGCTTATTTTGTGGGTGGCCTTCGCCTCGGTTTTCTCCGCTACGCTAGGCTATACGCGCATTCCGTATGCGGCCGCGGCCGATGGTGCTTTCTTCAAGGTCTTCGCCAAGCTGCACCCCACCAAGCATTTCCCGCATTATTCTTTGCTGTTTTTGGGCGGCGTGGCCTTTGTGTTCAGCATGTTGTTCCGGCTGAGCGATGTCATCAGTGCCATTCTGGCCATGCGGATTCTGATTCAGTTCATCGGTCAGGGCGTGGGCTTGTTGCTGCTCCGGAAGAACCGTCCCAAAGAGGACTTCCCTTACAAGATGCCGCTGTTCCCGCTGCCGGTGATCATTGCCCTGGTCATGTGGGCGGGAATTCTGCTATCAACGGGGACTACCATGGTCATCTCGGGGCTGGTGGTGATCTCGCTGGGTACGGTGGTCTACTTCATTAAAGCAAAACTGAACCGGGAGTGGCCTTTCAGACCCAATGAACCGGTGCAGCCCCTGGACCGGCCTTCTTCTTAACCCCAATTTTGGTTGGCCAAATTGGCCCGAAGGGCGTACACAAGATTTTCTGATTTCACGCTTAAAACAGCACTGTTATGGTTTATAGAAGATTAGGAAACACCGGAGAACGGCTCTCGGCGATTGGTTTGGGGTGCATGGGCATGAGTCAGGCATACGGCACCCGTGACGATGACGAATCCATTGCCACCTTGCACCGGGCGCTGGAACTGGGCATCAACTTCTGGGACACCGCCGATGTCTACGGGCCGCACCACAACGAGAAGCTCATCTCCAAGGTGCTGGTGCCCAACCGCGACAAAATTTTCATCGCCACTAAATTTGGGTTCCGGAACCACGAGGACGGCAGCATGACCTTTGACGGCTCGCCGGCCTACATGCGCACCGCCGTGGAAGGCAGCCTGAAACGCCTGAAGGTAGACGTGATTGACCTGTACTATGCCCACCGCGTGGACCCCAACGTGCCCGTGGAGGAGATGGTAGGCGCCATGGCCGAGTTGGTGCAGGAAGGGAAAGTGCGGTACTTGGGCTTATCTGAAGCCTCGGCGGCCTCCATCCGTAAGGCGCACGCAGTGCACCCCATCACGGCCGTGCAGTCTGAGTACTCGCTCCTCACCCGCGATGCCGAGCAGGAGATCATTCCACTGTGCCAGGAACTGGACATCGCGTTTGTGCCATTCAGTCCGCTGGTGCGCGGTCTGGTGACCAATACCGTGGACGTGGGGAGCCTACCGGAGGGCGACATGCGCAAGTCCCTGCCCCGCTTCAAAAACCAAGACAACTGGGATAACAACCAGAAACTGGCCCAAGCCTTCGCGGAGTTTGCGGCAAGTAAGAACTGCACGCCGGCCCAGTTGGCGCTGGCCTGGGTTTTGTCGCAAAGCGAGGCCATCATTCCTATTCCGGGGACCAAGCGCAGAAAGTACCTGGAGGAAAATGCCGCCGCCGTTGACGTGCAACTCACCATCTCAGACATCAAAGGCCTGGAAGACCTCCTGAAACAATACCCCCATGTGGGCGAGCGCTACAACCCAGAGCAGTATAGATTGGTGAATAATTAATAGTTGGTGAGCCGAACCCACCCCTGCCCCTCCGAGGAGGGGAATACCAGATTATGTGGAATTTAAGTTTCTATGAAATTTTCAACGGGGCCGAAGAATCCCCTCCTCGGAGGGGCAGGGGTGGGTTCTGTTTAGAGCCTGTTTTAGCAGAAACAGGCCCTAAACAGAACCCACCCCTGCTAAATGATTACCAGCTTTTACGGCACCACCACTATTTTGCCGGTGGTATGGTGACTGGCTATCTGCTGCAGAGCTTCCGCGGCTTGGTCTAAGGAGTATCTCTCACTGACGCGTACTTTCAGGTGCCCTCCCTCGGCTAGTTCCCGCAAATGCTCTAGTTGGGTGGAGTTGGGTTCCACGAAGACATATTGGAAATCAATGCTCTTGTCTAAGTCTTCGCCTGTGTTCAGAATAGAGATCAGCTTGCCGCCCGGCTTTAGGGCGATGAGGCTTTGCTGCAAGGTCTCGCCACTGGCGGCGTCAAAGATGAGGTCCACGCCCTCGGGCACGATCTGCTTCACCGCCTCGCCTACGTGGGTGCCGTTATAATCCACGGTATGGTCGGCGCCTAGTTCCTGCATGAACGCGTGGTTTTTCTGGCTGGCTACGCCAATGACGGTAGCGCCTTTCCACTTGGCCAGTTGAATACCCAAGTTCCCGATTCCGCCGGAGGCGCCCAAGATCAGTACGGTTTGGCCGGCCTGCAATTGCCCCGCATCAAACATAACCTGATAAGCCGTTAGCCCTACCAACGGAATGCCGGCGGATTCTTCAAAGCTCAGGTTTTTAGGCCGATGGGCCAGGTAACTCTCTGGAATGACAATGTACTCGGCGAAGGTGCCGTGCTGTACTACGGGCCGGCGGGCGTACGCGTACACCTCGTCGCCCACGTTGAAGCGGCGGGCGCTGAAACCGCGGTCTTCCACCACCCCGGCCACATCCCACCCCGGGATGGCCGGAAAATGAACCGGAAGTTTGCTGCTTAACCAACCGGCCATTACTGCATTGTCTACTGGGTTCACAGCGGCCGCTTTCACGCGCACCAGCACCTCGCCTTCCTGCACTTGAGGGATTTCCAGTTCTCCTATTTTTATTTTATCGGGGCCGCCAAACGCTTCATAGAAGGCCGCTTTCATCTGTCTTGCCATGTACTTCAAGGTTAAATTTTACACGAAAACTAACTTTGTTTTACTCTCTAGAGGCCAACTGGTTTTGCCCAACGCAGAATCTGGTTCCGTTTTCCGGGCTATCGATCGAATTGTTTTGGGGCGGATTTTAGAAAAACGACCCTTAAATAAGCTGCGGTTTGGCAAAACCTGCCTTGTCAGTAGTGCGTTCAGTTTATTACCTTTACCCTACCAACAGAACCCCCAACTGCGCCCCGCCGAAGCTTCCATACTTCCCCCGGGGATAATCGTCAATGACTTATTTATGAGCACCCAGATAGAATCTTTAGAACCCAAGGCCCTGTGGCAGAATTTCGCGGCGTTGAACGCCGTACCCCGTCCGTCTAAGAAAGAAGAGCGCGTAATCAAGTTCATCCAGGACTTCGGGAACAGCCAGGGGTTTGACACCATCACCGATGAAGTGGGCAACGTCATCATCCGGAAACCCGCTTCGCCCGGCATGGAAGACCGCCAGACCGTGGTGCTGCAGAGCCACCTGGACATGGTGCACCAGAAAAACGCCGACACCGAGTTTGACTTCCACAGCCAGGGCATTGACATGTACGTGGACGGTGACTGGGTCAAAGCCAAAGGGACTACCCTGGGCGCCGATAACGGCATTGGGGTAGCTACGCTCATGGCTTTGCTTGTTTCCAGGGATATTGCGCATCCGCCGTTGGAGTGCCTTTTCACCATTGACGAGGAAACAGGCATGACCGGCGCCATGGGCCTGAAAGGCGGCCTGCTCACCGGCTCCATCCTGCTCAACCTGGACACCGAGGATGACCGCGAACTCACCATAGGCTGCGCCGGCGGCGTAGACGTGACCGCCACCGGCTCTTACAATGAGGAGCACATTCCGTTTGACTTCACGGCTTACCGCCTCAGTATTACCGGTCTCACCGGCGGCCACTCGGGCATGGACATCCACCTGGGCCGCGGCAACGCCAACAAGCTCATGAACCGCATCCTGTACCAGGCGGCGGCAAAATTCAACGCCCGGGTATACAGCATTGACGGCGGAAGCCTGCGCAACGCCATCCCGCGCGAGTCTTTCGCCGAGGTAGCCGTGCCAGAAGCCAAAGCCGAGGTTTTTGAGCAGTTTTTGCTAAAACAGGCCGAAATCCTGCAAGAGGAATACACCTTCACTGATCCAAACCTGCAGGTGCTGGCCGAGCCCATTGACTTGCCTTCGTACGCGATTTCCTACGATTTCCAGAACCAGTTGCTGCGCGCGCTCTACGCCTGCCCTAACGGCATTTACCGCATGAGCCCCACCATTGCCGGTTTGGTGCAGACCTCCAACAACCTAGCCCGCGTGCTGGTGAAAGACGGCTCCTATTCTATCCAGTGCCTCACCCGCTCGTCGGTAGACACGGAGAAGTCAGATTTGGCGCAGGCCATCCAGAGTACGTTTGAACTGGCGGGCGCCAGCGTATCCCAGAAAGGCTCCTACCCCGGCTGGACTCCCAACCCGGAGGCCACCATTGTGAAAACCATGACCCACCTGTACCAGGAACTGTTCCAGGAACAGCCCCACGTGAACGCCTGCCACGCCGGCTTGGAATGCGGGATCCTGGGCACCCATTACCCCCAGATGGAAATGATCTCCTTCGGCCCCAACATCACCGGCGCCCACTCTCCCGACGAGAAAGTCCAGATCAGCTCCGTCCAGAAATACTGGCGTTTCCTGCTGGAGACCCTGAAACAGATTCCGGTAAAGGCGTAAGTTCATTAATAAGATTGGCAGCGTTCTAGCTGATCTACAACGTAAAGTAGGGGCACCTCTTGTGGGTGCCCTTTCTGGTTGCCACCTTTTGTAAACGTTGGATTGGGTGAATTTGAAAGGCATGTTCTCGCCCTTTGGAAGGAAGAACTTCTTCAACTGTGGAAGCCAAGGAGAAAAAATTGCGCAATAGGCAAGCAGATGAAATGAACAGGTGAGGCCAGCGCCTCACGGCAGTTGCAAACTGCCGGTCATTGTGGGTCCAAGTCACAGACTTGAACCAGGCAAAGTTAACCCACCCCTACCCCTCCGAGGAGGGGAATAAAAACTTCTCAATAGCTCCCTCCTTGGCAAAGGTAATGCAGGGGCATTTCGCCGTTTCAAAAAGCAAAGCCTTTGGCTAAATGCACCAATTCCAGCCTTTCGGTTGAGCGCCTTGTCAGGTTCCGGTGCCGCAGGCATTGCGACCGCAGGGAGCAAAGGAAGCTGGCGCAGCGCGAGGCCGGAAGGCGGGGCCTCGCGGCCGTGAGCGCACGGAGCCCAGCTATGTAACAACACAGCTTATGCACCCACGAAAATACCAGCGCCACGCCAGCATAAACGGACTACGAATTCACAAAATCATAAGCAATAAAAAGCAGCTCAAACAGCTGCACCAGTAATCAGAATACAAGTTAATCCTAGCCCCGCTCACCACCCCATGTCAAACGCTGAACACCTCCCCCAATTTACCCCACAGGCAAAAGCCTCCCTCTCCCAACTGCAGCAGCAATTCAACGCCAGCATCCAGACCATTGACCACCTGAAAGCGCAGTTAGCGGAACGGGCAAAGATTACAGAAGTGGCGCGGGCGCGGGTGCAGAAAGAGATTCAGCCGTTGGTGCGGGAGATGGTAAAGCGGCGGGTAGCGCTGGTGCAGCTGCTGGACGAGGCCTACCACCAGGAAAGTTTTCCGCAGTTGGAAAAAGAAAAATTGGTCTCCTTTATCATCGAGCAAGCCTCTACGCTGGTGCACCAGTACGAGGCGCAGGAACTGGCCGAGTTGCTGCAGCGGTACACGGCGCCCGCGCCAAACCCGGAGAAGGACCACCATGCGACCAAATCAGAGACCCAGAACCTGCTCAAAAACGTGCTGGGGCTTGACGTAAACCTGGAGGACCTTTCTAACCTGGAGGCGTTCCAGACTCGGCTAGACCAGCAGATGCAAGAGGAGCAGGAAAGACGCGAAGCCCAGCGCAGCCATCGGCAGAAATCAAAGGCGCAGCAGGCCAAGGAAGCCAAGCTGAAGGCCCAATTGGAGAGCATCAGCAAAGCCAGCCGCCGCCTGTACACCACCCTGGCCAAACTCCTGCACCCAGACCGCGAGCGGGATGCCGCCGCCCGCGTCTGGAAAGAGGAGGCCATGAAAAAGGTGACCATCGCCTACCATCAAGACGATTTCTTTGAGTTGCTGCGCCTGCAGATGGAGTTTATGCACGAGCAGGAGCAGCTTTTGACCCAGGTTCCCGAAGACCAGCTCACCTACTACGTGCACCTGCTGCAGGAGCAGATCCAGGAGATGGAAGACGAGCACAGCAACTACTACATGGGGCCAGATGCCCAGCTGTACAAAGAGTTCGGCGGCACGCCCAAGCAGATGGAGGCCAAGTTCAGGAGCGCGAAAAAAGGGCTTCGGGAAGAAATCCAGCATCTGGATTACGCTCTGACGGATTTCAGTTCACCGGGCTCTCTGCGTGAGTTCCTGAAAGGACTTTAGGTCCGTTCTTCATAAATCAGGTTCTGCTGTTTTAAGGCCGTTTTCCGGAAAGCACCTTTAAAACAATTGCTGTTTGCTTGGGTGCAGGTACCTACATCAACCTTAGTATGGGAAGGCGCGTATATACTTACATACCTATATGTGACACTTTAAATACTGAGAACCATGCACGAAGCAGAATATAGAACCCGAGGTAACTGGAACGAGGTCAAAGGCAAAATGAAACAAGCCTACGGCGATCTTTCCGACGACGATCTCACTTATGACGAAGGTCAGGAAGATGAGTGGCTGGGCAAGCTCCAGCAGAAGATAGGGAAAGCCAAACATGAAGTGAAATCATGGATTGACTCTCTCTAAGCATTGCAGCAATGTTAAAGTCCCTTGCTCAGCCTGTTCGGTAGAGCGGGGATTTTGCGTTTATAGGCGTTTGTGCGCTCCGTTTCAAGCCCAATTTTCCAGAAATAGACCCCAAACGCCTGTTTCCTCAACCTCCGGAATCTGCCTGCTTGCCTACAAGTTTCAGGGGCAAATGCCTGTCTTTTTTCTGGGGTACGTGACGCATAGTTTCAGTTGGATTACAGTACCTTTACTGTCGTAAACTGTTCCAATGATTTTATATCAGAATGGTCTAATTGAATTAGACTATAATCCCGCCACCGATGTTCTCCATGTGACGCTGCCAGACGCGCACCACATTGGTATTTCTGAACTTAAGCGCTCCCTTGACACCATTGCCTCCTACATCCAGAGCTATGATGTGAAAAAGCTTCTGCTCAACAGCAGCAACACCCTGCTCCACGACATGGATGATACCGTTTACCGCGGGGTAGTGGCCCAGTTCTTCACCGATCTCAAGAAATCAAGGCTGCAACGGATTGCGCGGGTGGGCACGCAAACCCCGTCCCACGAGATACGGTCGGCTAATGTCACCGCTGCGTTACGGCAGGAACTGGCGGCCTCTTTCGTGCTGGAGACCTTCCCTTCTGAGCCCAACGCTTTGCAGTGGCTTCTGCAGCCTACCGCTAATTGATTTAATCCTCCTTCAGTCAGTTCATATCTTTTAAACATCAGAATTCCTTAGGCAAAAAAAAGACCTGCTCTTTTAAAGCAGGTCTGGTAAAATGGGGCGTAAAGCGCTACTGCACCTGGGCAATCTGCACGGTAGGGTGGTCTTTACCAAAGGCCTCAAAAGCTTTCTGCTGATTGGCACCTAAGACTATTACCAGGGCAGCGGCGTATTTTTTGTTGACGGCCGCCACATCAGCGCCTGGGGCAGCCACTTCCTTCAACCTGGCAACTTCCAGGTTCCTGATCCTTAAATAATGGTACTCATTCAATTGTAAGGCTTCTGCAATGGTGCGGGCAGTGGTGGTGGCGGAAGGCAGGGTTCCGGCAACAGTACTTCCCAAGAGAGTGAATGTTAAGAGTAGGGCGGCGTACAGCTTTTTCATATTCTATGATTTTTTATGATATTTTGTATATAATATCAAAGATGTCGTTTTAATTCACTGAGCGTTCCTGAATTAGTCAAATGCACCTTTATAGCGGATAAACACATTTATTTCGTCGTTAAACCATATAGGGTTTACAGCTTAAAATGAGCCGCTTGTCACACTATTCTGATTTATTTCCCTTTGTGGGGGCAAAACCTTATCTTTTGCGGCATTTCCAAAAAACAGGGTCAAAATGAAAGGTCAACGCAAAGCAGCTTTAGGGTTCATCTTTGTGACATTGCTCATTGATGTCATCGGGTTTGGGATTATCATTCCAGTGTTGCCCAAGCTGATCAGTGAACTGATCCACGGGAGCCTGAGCGAGGCCTCGCTTTACGGCGGGTGGCTCATGTTCGCGTACTCCATCACGCAGTTCCTATTCTCGCCGGTACTGGGGAACCTTTCAGACAGATTCGGCCGGCGGCCGGTGCTGCTGTTCTCGCTTTTCGGGTTTGGAATTGACTACATCCTTTTGGCGATGGCGCCTAACATAGGCTGGCTTTTCGTGGGCCGGATCATTGCCGGTATTACCGGGGCCAGCATGACCACCGCTACCGCTTACATCGCCGACATCAGTACTCCGGAGAAAAGGGCTCAGAACTTTGGGATGGTGGGCGCGGCCTTCGGGTTGGGCTTTATCATCGGCCCTGTGATTGGCGGGGTGTTGGGGCAGTTCGGGGCCAGGGTGCCCTTCTACGCCGCGGCCGCCATCACGCTGCTGAACTGGCTGTACGGCTACTTCATTCTGCCTGAGTCGCTGGCGCAGGAGCACCGCCGCCCGTTTGAGCTGAAGCGCGCCAACCCAGTAGGCTCTCTCCTGCAACTCAAACGCTACCCCATTATCGCCGGTTTAGTGGGTTCCCTCATTTTCGTGTACATCGCGGCGCACGCCACCCAGAGCACCTGGTCTTATTACACCATGGAGAAATTCAAGTGGAACGAGGCTTGGGTGGGGTATTCCCTGGGTTTTGTAGGCTTGATGGTGGCCATTGTGCAAGGCGGGCTCATCAGGTACATCAATCCGGCGCTGGGGCCTAAAAGATCGGTGTACTACGGGTTGGGTTTGTATGCCTTGGGGTTTCTGCTGCTGGCCTTTGCCACCCAGGAGTGGATGATGTTCGCCTTTCTGGTACCGTATTGTCTGGGCGGGATTGCGGGTCCGGCTCTTCAGGGGATTATCTCCACCCAGGTGCCGCCTAATGAGCAGGGCGAACTGCAAGGTGGCCTCACCGGTTTGGTAAGCGCCACCTCCATTGTGGGCCCGCCCCTCATGTCCAATCTTTTTGCTTACTTCACCAGCCGACAGGCCCCGGTGTACTTCCCCGGCGCACCTTTCCTGACCGGGGCTGTGTTGACTGTGATCAGCGTGTTTTTGGCCGTGCGGTCTCTGTCGCGCCATGACTTGCAGGTGGGTCCGGGCACTGGTCCTCAAGCCTTGGTTCCGGCCACTGAAGAGGCTCCGGCCATTGCTCCCGGCCTTAGAGAATAGTCAGCACATTTTCGGGCGGGCGGCCTACTACGGCTCGGTCACCGTTGACTACAATGGGGCGTTCTATGAGCACCGGGTTCTCTGCCAGCACCTGCAGCCACTCGTCTTGGGTGAGGTGCTGACCGGCATACACTTCTTTGTAAAGCTTTTCGCCCTTCCGGATGATGTCCTCGGGCCCGGCCTGTAGTTTGGCCAGAATTGCCCGGAGTTCCTCCACGGTAGGCGTCTCTGAGAGATAAGGAACCACCTTTACTTCCTGGCCGGTATTCTGGAGCAGTTCCAAGGCCTGGCGGCTTTTGCTGCAGCGATTGTTGTGGTAAATAGTGATCATGTGTCTTCAACGATGGATTTAAAGCAACGGCACTGGACTCTGCCCAGAAAATTTCTTATATTTCATAAGTAGTTCCTGGCGTTCCAAACCGTAAGCGTATGTTGGTCCTCAAAGATAGTTTGGTTGAGTTACATTATGACGTAACCACCGATATCCTCTCCATGGGTTGGCCCGATTTGACCGGCTTTGCCCTCTCAGAGGTAAACCACTCCCTCAAGAAAGTCATTGACACCCTCAAGCACTATGACATCAAGAAGCTGTTGATAGATGGCAGGCAGAACAAAGTGGAGGTCACGGAGAAAGAGCAAAAGCAGGTGGCCCACCAGTTCAGCCTGGACCTGAGGCATACCCGCGTAAAGAAAGTGGCCCGCCTGGCTTCCTCTGACTGGGACAAGGAAAGACGCTCCCACCAACTAAGCGAAGAACTGAGCCACGAATTAACCTACTCTGTGCAGTACCAGGAATTCACCGATGAGCGCACCGCCCTGGCCTGGCTCAGAGCCTGACCTTCTTTCTATCCACGCAGAAAGTTTGACCGCTTCTTATCGTTTTAAAGCCGGTTTAATAAAAACAGCCCCTAAACGGAAGTCAACTTCCTTTCCTTTTAATACCTGTCTACCAGGGAAGAACTTTCTATCCGGAAGGTAGACATCCTAGAACCTGCTTATTTTTCAGCCGCGCCCAAACAGCTGCCTAAAATGGTATCCTGTTTGGGCGCGGCTTTTTCCGGTTTTACCCCAGCTAAATCTGCTTACAGCCGGAAATCCAACTCCGCCGTAGGGGCAAATCCTGCCAGCGCCTGTCTAAAGGAGAAAATTCAGATTCCCTACAGGTTGGGTGTCAATCACCAAAGACTTAAAAACAATCTATTCTTATGAAAACGCTTGCAAAATCCCTTGCTTTCCTTGCCTTCACCCTGTTTACCTTTTCCTGTTCAGAGGACAACCCCGAGCAACCCCAGCCCCAGCCCCAGCCCGGCAAAGTACTAGACGAGTGGGGCCAGTCTATGCTGCAGATAGAACAGATTGCCACCGAAATGGAACTGCTTGCCCGCGGCACCTATGCGAACGGCAGCAACTTTCTGGCGTGTTCCCAGGTGCAGAACGAACTTGACCCCGATGGGCTGGAAACGACCTTCACCTTCTCCGGATCGACTTGCGTGGACGGGAAAACCCGAAGCGGCACGATTTCCATGTTCACTAGCAACAAAACCAATTTGGAGGGTGTCATCTTCCTGGACGATTTTAAGGTGAACGGCACTACGCTGGAAGGAGCCTTTGCCTTCCAGATGGTACAGGTGCCCGGCAAGGCGGCTGCCCTAAGGTTAGTGAGCAGCAACGCGCAGGTAATTCCCGCCACCGGCAAATCCTTCAGCTACTCGTTCAACCGGGTAACGCACCTGAAAGAAGGCGCCGGCACCATGGATGATTCCTCAGACGATGTGGTGGAACTCTACGATGCCGACTATAGCTGCCTCAAACAAGACGGTGCTTTTCAGGCCTCCCTGCTGTCTCCGGTGATTCTTAAGAAATCCTGCGCCGCGCCAGCCAACACCAGACCAGTTCAAGGCAAAGTATTGATCAAGATGACGACCGGCCAGCAAAGCACCCTTAACTTCGGGGACGGTACTTGCGCCTCCCAACCTTATGCCGAGTAAAAGCCTTTTTTTAGAGAATCAGCTGTTTTAATCCTTCTTTTTGAAAAGCCGAGGTAAAACAGACCTTTCTTGCAAATGCCGGAGTCAGTGGATTCCGGCATTTTGCTTTATAGGAGATCCAAACGCTCGGTGCCCATCCTGGTAATTCTCAAGATTCATTTTGAAAGGACTTTCTGTTGGAGACAAATGTCCTTTCCTGCCTTGCCAGAAGGCCGTACGTTTGTGGCATGGAAGAGCATTTCTATACAGAGTACCGCACCCGAATCACGTCTTTCCTGCAGACGAACGGAACCTTGCTGGCGCACTACCAGATCAAGGAAGTTCAACTGAAAGCGGAGGACATTCTTTTGAAGCAGGGCACCGCGCCCAAGGGCGTTTACATTTTAGCCTCGGGTTTGGTGAAAGTGACCAGAACCACGGCCGCCGGACAGGTGTTCACCCTGGGCGTTTTTGGTCCCGGCGAGGTAGAGGGTGATGTGGAGGCGCTCATGCACATGCCCCATTTCTGCACGGTGCAGGCGCTTACCGCTTGCCGGTTGTACCATCTCACCAGTGAGGTGTTCCTGGAGATGCTGGCCCAGGAACAGGAGTTCAACCTGCTCATGCACCGCTCCATGGCTTCCAAAATGCTCAACACCTCGTTGCAGAGCTCTATCCAGAACACCAACCGGCTGTACTTCACGCTGCTCATAGTGCTGCGCGAGCTTTCCCGCCTCAATGAACTGCAGATCTCCAAACCGCTGCTCACCGAGTTGCTGGGCACCTCCCAAAGAAACCTGAACCGTTTGCTGCGCCAACTGGAGGAAGAAAACCTCATCCAAGTAAAAGGCACCCTGGTCACCCATTTAGACCGCCTAAGAATAGAAAAGAGAATAGAAACCTATGACTTCGAAGTACAATAAGCAACCATTCCCGGTAGAGGGCTGGGCCCGCGAGGAGCAGTTCCGCTTCTTCAAAACCTTTACCCAACCTTTTTTCAACGTACACACCCAGGTAGACATCACGCCGCTGTACCACCTGTGCAAGGAACAGAACCTGTCGGTGTTTCTGGGCTACCTGTACGCTACCCTGGAGGCCGCCCGCGCCACCGAGAGTTTCCGGCTCCGGCTGCAGGACGATGCCGTGGTGCTTTACGAGGGGTTGGACTTGTCCACCACCGTCCTCCGGCATGACCACGCCATTTCATTCGTGAGTTTGCCCCACCAGCCTTCGCTATCCAAGTTCTGCACCCACTCGCGGGAACTCATCTCCGCGGCCCAAGCCGGAAAGCAGCTGTTCATTGGCCACCAGGGTCCCGATCTGCTGCACCTCACCACCCTGCCTTGGTTTAAATCCACGGGCATAGAACACGCCTACTCGGTGAATCCTCAGGAAGCCGGGGTCCCTAAAATTGCCTTCGGGCAGTTGGAGGTTCAACCAGGCAAGGTAACGCTGCCGCTGAGTGTTTCCCTGCACCACGCCTTGGCAGATGGGTACCACGTGCACCTGTTCCTCCAGCAGATGGAAAGCGTGATCAGTAGGTTAGTAGAAGAATTTGCCACTGGTGAGCCTAGGCAAAAGGAACCTGTTTCTAGGGTATTTTCAGAAAATTAGCCCTAAAACCAGCAAACCATGATCCTTTCAAGTCTGCATCCGTTACATCCCAAATCCATTCTTAAAACTTATTGACATGACGCAACGGGAAGTAACCGATCAAGACAACCTCACCTGGACCTGTGTTCAAACCTACGCGGGCCTCAGCGACCAAGCCGCCGAGAAAGCCACTGAGCTTTCTGAGTCTGAGGAAGGCACCGTGACCGTGGTTTGCACGCCCAGCGGACAGGCGCAAACGGTTAGAGTAGAATTACCCAAAGATTGGCTGGAGAGTGTTTCAGACGAAGAATTGGTGCAAAAGATTGAACAAGGCCGGTAGAGCATCCCTTTAACGGGCTGCAGCCCTCCACATACGTAAGCAGGATTGAAGTTGGTTTACCAAGTGAAACATCTTCAATCCTGCTTTTTTATTGGCGCTGGTCTGTTTTTATACGTATTTACTTGACTGTATTACTACGATACCTGTACAGCCATGCTGAGGTTGAAAAAGATGGGTACTTTCTGTCCTTCCCCTTAAACCTAAGACCAAGGAAGTGGTTACCTCTTAAATCGGCCTTGCGCTTTAAATAAAAATGAGCCACGAACCACAATTTGAAAACGCGGTAGTCCCAGACTCCCTTATTCCTTCCAATGACCAGGACAGGCTGAAGGCCTTGTACCGGTATGAGATTTTAGATACGCCCACCGAGGCATTTTTTGATAGAATCACTGATTTTGCCCGAAAGGTTTTTGAAGTATCCAGTGCCTTTATCTCGCTGGTAGACCTGGACCGGGTGTGGTACAAATCAAACCTGAGTGGCTTAACGGTTTCATCGGTGAAACGCGAAGACAGTCTCTGCTCCATCACTATCCTGGAAAACAAAGGTGTTACGGTTTTCTCAGACGCGCAGCAGGTTCCGCGGCTCCTTTCCAGCCCTTATGTGAAAGCCAAAGGCGGCATCCGGTTTTACGCCGGGGCACCGCTCACCACCCATGACGGATTGAACTTGGGCACCGTCTGCGTGGTAGATGATAAACCCAGAGCCATCACAGAAAAAGAGAAAGAGGTCTTGCAAGACTTAGCCAAACTGGTGGTAGAGCAGCTGGAATTGCGGGCAGCCTCTCTGCGGGCGGTAAGAAAGCATGATGAACTGCATGCCGCAACCGTCACCGAGATTCTGCAGCCCATGGAGCAACTGGCAGAAACGTTACAGGAAGCAGTTAAGGACCCGTTATTGCCCTCCACCAGCAAAGCCTTGCTGACCGAGGCCGCAGAGAGCAGCCAGAACATCCTGCATTATACCCAGGCCCTGCTACTGGAATCAACCCAGGCAGATGAGCCTTTCCTGCTGCACCCAGAACCCACCTCAATTGCTGAAATAGCCCGAAGTACGGTACAAGAGCTGGAGCCAGTGGCCGCCGAGAAGCAGCAAGACATCTATTTCATGGTAGCCACCGGCCGGGTGTTGCGCGTAGACCCTGCACTCATGCAACAGGCCTTCAGCAACCTTATCCGGTTTGGAATTTCTTACTCCCCTCCTGCTTCCTTTATTGCCCTTGATATTTTTGAGGCCGATAACCTCCTGCACATAGAATTCACCTATGACCGCATCCATTTATCGGACCAGGATCTGAAGAAGCTATTCCTGCGGTATGCCAAATTGAGCATTGTAACCACCGGCAACGAGGCACTTTCTGGAGAGGAACTGGCCCAAGCCAAGAAGATTATTGAACAGCACAAAGGAAACATCTTTGCCAAGTGCCTGGAGCATGGCAAATCCTGTAAAGTGGTTATTGAATTTCCTATTTCTTAGGTCCTAAATTTCGGCCTTAAGCTTTCTTCCTTTTTCGGCACTTTTCTTAAAATAGAGCTCAAAACAGGAAGGGAATCTAAGGCTGGAACCAAAATACACCGCAGTACTCCCTCTTCTGCACAAAACCCTGCGGGCATGAAGGAATAAATTTCTAGCTTTAAGGCAGCGACCTTACCGTTGCGAAGCACGTTTCATTCTTCCTTCAAACCCTATGAACAAACAACTTACGGCTTTCCTGCTTTTCTGGTGGGCGAGCATTGCATGGACCCAGGCCCAGCAAAACAAAGACCTGGTGCAGGTCACCGACCTGCTCAAAATCAAACAGGTGGGCGCGGTGGCGCTCTCACCCGATGGCAAGCAGGTGGCGTTTACCGTGACGTCCATTGAACCAGACCCCGAAAAGAAAAACGATTTCCGGTACAACACCCAGCTGCACCTGCAGCCCACCAACGGAAGCCAACCCGCTCGCCAATTGACCTATGGCAACAGCAATGCCACCCAACCCACCTGGAGCCCCGATGGCAAGCAACTGGCCTTTGTGCGCGTGGTAGAGAGCAAACCGCAGATTTTCCTGCTTTCTTTCGCCGGGGGCGAGCCCCTGCAGCTGACCAAGTTCAAGTACGGCGCCAGCCAACCGCGCTGGAGCCCCAACGGACAACAGTTGCTCTTCACCTCGGGCATCGCCCTGAACGAACTCCTCACCGATTCCACCCTGAACCCTTCGCGCGAGCTGCCCAAGTGGTCTTATGAGAAACCAGGCTTTTTCCAGAACGAGAACCTGCGCACCAACACCGCCAAACCAAACCCAGACGGCACCCTGGCCGAGATCAGGGGGTACCTGGACCAGAACGAGAAAGACCAGAAAGCCAAAGTCATCAACCAACTGCGCTTCCAGGAAGAATCCACCACGTCCTCCAACCTCAACCTCTCCCACATCTTTATCATAGACGCCAAACCCGGCGCCACGCCCAAAGACCTTACCCCGGGCTTCGTCTCCAGCAGCAACGCCAACTTTCTGCCCAACGGCAAACAGGTCATCTTTGACGCCGATGCCGATGAGACCGAGAACCCCACCCGCTCCCAGGAAAACTCCATCTACCAGGTCAACACAGACGGTACTGGCTTGAAAATGATTTTGGGCAAGAAAGGCATGTCTTACTCCGGCGCTACCGTTTCGCCCTCGGGTAAATGGATGGCTTTCCAGTACAGCGCCTCCAACCAGGTCAACATTCCGGCCTTGGGCGTCCTGCCGGTAGGAGGCAAAGCTACTGACCTCGTGACCATTGCCTATGACCGTAATAAAAGCAATCTTACCTGGGACGAGCAAGACAAATACGTTTACTTCACCTCCCCTTCCAACGGCGGCGTGCTTCTGAACCGCGCTGATGTGAAGAAAAGGAAGGTAGAACGGCTCACCGACATCACCAAGGGTGTGGGTTCCTTTGACATAAAGAAGGGCCAGATGGCGTACGTGATCACCGAGATCGCCAATCCCAATGAACTGTATGCGGCTTCCGCCGATGGTAAGAAAGCGCAACGCCTTACTTCTGTAAACCAGGAATGGGTAAGCCAAAAGAAACTGAGCAAACCTGAGAAATTCACCTTCACCAACGCCAAAGGCCAAACCGTGGAATACTGGGTGATGAAACCCACCAACTTTGTGGAAGGCCAGAAATACCCGCTATTGCTGGAGATTCACGGCGGCCCAACCGCCATGTGGGGACCCGGCGAGAACAGCATGTGGCATGAATACCAGTATTTCACATCCAGAGGTTACGGGGTGGTGTACGCTAACCCGCGCGGCTCCGGCGGCTACGGCGAGGAGTTCATGCGCGCCAACATTAAAGACTGGGGCGCCGGTCCGGCCAGCGATGTCCTCACTGCCTTGGATAAAACCGTGGCCCAAGGCTGGGCCGATACGTCGCGCTTAGCCATCACGGGTGGTTCTTACGGTGGCTACCTGGTTTCCTGGATTCTGGGCCATGACAAACGCTTCAAGGCGGCTTGTTCGCAACGCGGCGTGTACGACCTGAGCACGTTCTTCGGGGAAGGCAACGCCTGGCGTTTGGTGCCCAACTACTTTGGCGGCTTTCCTTGGGAAGAAGCCCATAAACCCCTTATCCAAAGCGAGTCACCGCTGACGTACGTCCAGAACATCACCACGCCGCTCATCATCTTCCACGGCGAGAATGACCTGCGCACTGGCGTGATCCAAAGTGAGATGCTCTACAAGAGCCTCAAAGTCCTGAACCGCCCCGTGGAGTACGTTCGCCACCCCGGTGCCACCCACGAAATCACCCGCGCCGGCAACAACCGCCAACGCATAGACCAGATGCTCCGCACCTACGAGTTCTTCGAGCGGTACCTGCAGGCCAACCAGCAGGCAAAGTAATTGTTTGGTAGCAAGTAGCAGGTATAGGATTTGCTGAAGAAACAAAGGCACGTATTCTGTCCCCCTTTGAAACGGGTAGGGGGATGACAGAGACTGATTGAAGAACCGATAACATCTGCTAAGAGCAAGGGCAACCACAAGGGAGTGCCCCTACACTTTTTCAGAAACTCCATGATCAGCACGGGTGGCCATCCCCCTACCCCCTTCAAAGGGGGACGGAATGCGTGAAAACAAAAAGGACACCCACAAGAGGTGCCCCAACATTTCAATAAGACTACTTCTGTTTAGAACCTGTTTTTCTTAAAACAGCCATAAAAAAGAATCCCGCCTTGGAAACCAGGGCGGGATTCTTGTTCTAAACAGTTAGCTAAAAGGATAACACCTTAGCCCGAAGAATGTTTTACCGCTGCACCAGAACGGGCTGAAGCGCCAGTTGCTTCAGATGCGAGATGTGCGACATGATGGCCGTTCTGGTCTTAGGGTATTCATGGTAGGTCACCCCGAACTCGGCGCAGGCTTCCTTGATGATCTTACTGATGGCCGGATAATGCACATGCGAAATCCGGGGGAACAGGTGGTGTTCAATCTGGAAGTTCAGGCCACCAGTGAGCCAGGATACAACCTTGTTCTTAGTCGCGAAGTTGGCGGTGGTTTTGAGTTGGTGCAGCGCCCACTCGTCCTCAATGCGGTTCGTAGACTCCGTAGGAATCGGGAAATGCGCGTGTTCCACGGTGTGGGCCAACTGGAACACAATGCTCAGCACCAGCCCCGTGAACATACCGTACACCAGAAACCCAACCAACCAAGGCAGGAAACCAACGGTGTAAATTGGCACCACCACAAACAAAATAAAGTGCATCACCTTGAATCCCCAGAAGGAGAAATGGTCTTTGGTGGTCATTTTCTTGATGGGAATATCGCCTACTTTTTGGGTGAAATACTTCACATAATCGGTGAAGAAAATCCAGTAGATGTAGAGCATGGCGTAGGCACCCCAGAAGTAGTAATGCTGGTACTTGTGCAGCTTCAAGTGCTCCTGGTTTTCGCAGAGGCGCAGGAAGGGCTTGGCATCTAGGTCATCATCCACGCCGTCAATGTTGGTATAGGTATGGTGGATGATGTTGTGCTTGGTGGTCCACATGTGGATGTTGGCACCCAACACGTTCAGGGTCAAACCCGCGAGCTCATTCACCCACTTCTTGCGGCTGAAACTGCCATGCCCGCCATCATGCATGATGTTAAACCCAATGGCCGCAGTAACCCCGCCAATGAGCACGCATTCCAGCAAAGCCAGCAAGATAGGTGGGGTGAAAAACACCAGGTGCACGTACAGAAGCACCAAACTGGAGAGCAGCACCGCCGCTTTTATGTACAATTTATAATTTCCGGTGGGGTGACTGCCTTCCTGCTCAAAGTAGGCGTTGGTCCGGCGTTTTAACTCAGCATAAAAGGAAGTGGAAGGGGCAATAAACTTGGGTGTAGCCATAAAGGACGATAAAGTTGAAAACAAGCTATAGGGCTATCTCAACGGAAATCGTCAATCAAATCCATAACATCTTTGAAAGGTAACGCTTTCTCTGTACGTATTAATTCAGATTCCTTGAAAACAGCGGTTTTATTTTCAAGTATATACGGCTTCGGTAAATACGTAGATGTGTGGCCGGGCAAAATAAAGCACCTTCTACTTATAATCCAACTACGGCTACTTAGCCAGTAACTTGTTGCTGGCCAGCCAATTCACGCATCTTTCAAACCACAGGTCTTTGGTGGTGGGATTGATCATCCCGAAACCGTGGCCGCCGCCTTGGTAAATATGCAGCTCGCCGAGAATCTTGTGCTTGAGCAGCGCCTGGTAAAAGACCACGCTGTTTTGCGCCGGCACCGCGCCATCGTCTGAGGCATGCACCAGGAAGGTAGGCGGAGTTTGGGCGGTCACCTGCTGCTCGTTGGAGTAGGCCTGCAACTTCTCTTTTGAGGCTTCTTTTCCCAAAAGTCGCTCAAACGAGCCTTGGTGCCAAAAGGCTGGGTCGCTGCTGATGACCGGGTAAACCAAGACCATGAAATCGGGCCGCAAGGATAAGTTCTCCGGGTTCTGGATTTGGGACTGGTTGAAGTGGGTGCCAACGGTGGAGGCCAGGTGCCCGCCCGCCGAGAAGCCCAGAATGCCCACGCGCTGGGGATTCACGTTCCATTCCTTCGCCCGTTTGCGCACCAGGTATAGCGCCCGCTGGGCATCCTGGAGCGGCGTGATCTCGGGCTGGGAAGTAATAGCGGGGTCTGGGAGGCGGTACTTCAGCACGAAGGCGGTCACCCCCTGCTCCGCGAACTTGCGGGCTACGTCTGCCCCCTCGTGTCCCGAGGCCAGTATCCAGTATCCTCCGCCGGGGCAGATCACCACCGCAGTGCCGTTCGCCTTTCCTTTGGCCGGCAGGTAAACGCTGAGAGTGGGCGTGCGCACCAGGGAAATCATCTCCACTTTATCCGGGTTCACCTCGCGTTTCTCCTGGTCTGGCCCGGGCACTTCATTGGGGATCTTGCCTTCGTATAGCGGTATTTCCATAGGTTTAGATTGGCTGCTGGCGGCCAAGGAAAAGCCCGCCAGCGCGAGCAGAAGAATCATTTTTTTCATGGACAGTACGTTTCTGACAAAAGGAAAGCTGTTTTGGAGCCGATTTTCTGAAAACGGCTCCAAAACAGCCGTTGGATACATCGTTATAAATTCATCTGATCAGCTTCCCCACTTCTCATCGGCGGTGGGGCCGTACATGCCGGGCACCGGAACATCCAGCAGCCGAAGGTACACGCTCAATTGCCCCCGATGGTGGATGATGTGGTTCATGGCCAGGTTCCGGATGACCACCTGCTTTGGTAAGGAGAAAATCACGTGCCCACTACTGCGCAGCGTCCAGATTTTAGCAATCTCCACCACGTTGGTGTCATTCAAAGCTTTCACTGCTTTCTGGTAGTTTTCCTCAAAATGAGCCATTAACTCCTGGTGCGTGGTACCAGCGAAAGGCTTATAGGTATCCGGATTAAAATCTATTTCCTCGGTCTTCAAGGCAGTGGCAATGAACATGCCGGGCAACTCGGCTAAGTGAGCCGCCAGCGTTTTCAGCGACATGCTTTTGGCGTGCGGCTTCCAGTCAAAGTGCTCCTCGGGCACCCGTTCCAGCATCTTCCTGGATTTGGCAGCCTCCTCTTCAAACTGCCGCAGTAGCTTTTGGTTTAACTCCATCGTTCGGTCGTGGTTAGGTGTGGAAGGTACCGGTAAGTTAGAAAAAAGAACGGGAGCCGAAAAAAATTCCGGCTCCCGTTTTCAGCTCGTTTTTAGGATTCTAGCGCACCTCGCCCATCCACTTCCGGATAACCCGGCTGAACAGAATCAGCACCACCCCAATACCCAAAGACCACAGCCCGATCTGGTTCAGGATCTGGGCATAATAGGGCAAGGAAAGCACCGGATTGTCCACCACATTCTGCGGCACGCTCATGAGCGCCCCAATCTTGCTGGCCAGGAACTCCCCTACCGCGCTCGCGAAAAACCAGATCCCCATCATCATGGCCACAATGCGGGCCGGCGACAGTTTGGTGATCATAGACAACCCGATGGGTGAGATACACATTTCGCCGCAGATGATGAAGAAATACCCGGCAATGAAGGTGAACAGCGGAATGAGGCCACTGCCCTGGCTGGTGACGCAGCCCAGGTAGAACACGTAAAAACCCAGCCCCACCAGCACAAACGACAACCCGAACTTGGTAGGCGTGTTGGGTTCAATGCCTCGGCGGTTAAGCGTGGGCCAGAGCCAGGCAAAGAAAAAGCTAAGCACCACCACCCAGCCCGGCGGCAGGAAGTTGTTCACCGCCAGTGCCGGCAGTTCTATGCCCATCACATGCATGTCCACGTTGCGCATGGCAAAGAGGTTCAGCGATCCGGCGTTCTGCTCATAGAAAGACCAGAACAAGGCCGAGAACACAATGAGCACCAATGCCGCAAACAACTTGTAGCGTGCCGCCGCCTCCATCTTGAACGCGATGAACAAAATGTACAGGATAGACAAGGCCCCCAACCCGAACATGATAAAGTCCATGATCTCATAGCGGTTGAACAGCGCCACAATCACCGGAATCACCGCCAGCGTTGCCACGTAAATCACCACTTCCTTGCTGATGCCCGCGAACACTGGCTTTTTCAGGTCCTCCGGATTTGGCGGCAAGCCATAGTTGCCAAGTGACTTCTTCCCGATGGCGAACACCACCAGCCCCAGAATCATGAACAGTCCCGCCAACCCGAAGCCGTAATGCCAGTTGATCTGCTGCCCCACGTAGCCGCACAGCAAACCACCCAAGGCCGCCCCAATGTTGATGCCCATGTAGAAAATGGAGAAGCCGCTGTCTTTGCGTGGGTCATTGTCTGAATAGAGCGTGCCCACCAAACTGGAGATATTGGGCTTGAAGAACCCGTTTCCGCAGATGATGAAGGCCATGCCGTAGAAGAAGCTCCAATCCTCGGGCAGCGCCAAAACCAAATGCCCGATGGACATGAGAATTCCGCCGTACATTACCGCCTTGCGCCCGCCCAGAAACCGGTCAGACATCATGCCGCCGAACATGGGCATGGTGTACACCAAAGCAGCGTAGGAGCCTAAAATGGCGTAGCCTTTTGGTTCATCAAACTTAAGTTCAGAGATCATGTAGGCCAGCAGCAGGGCCTTCATGCCATAGAAAGAGAAACGCTCCCACATCTCGGTGAAGAAGAGCATGTAGAGCTGCTTGGGGTGTCCCGTAGCCGTTGGCGCTTCCGGGATCCTCGGTTCAGTTAAATCCATATCAGGTGCTAAACGGAAAATAGTTTCAGTTATTGACCTGACAATTTAAGGGATATTAGCGGGATTTGATGCTGTTAGGAAAATTTCCGTTTAGCAGCAGTTCTTTCAAAAAGAGCCACAAAACAGACATTCTCCGGTCCTTACCTTACCATGAAGGAGGATAACCCATACATGAGCTCACAGCTAATCTCCTCCTCAAGAGTAAGCCTCAACTTCGTTTGAATTGTACCTAAGAGGTAATATCTCAAATCAGTTTACCACTTACTTAGCTACTGCAGCAAGAAGTAGTTTTTAACAAATTTGTATTCTCTTACTATTTTCCTTTGATACCCATTATTTAGTTTTATATTTAATTAAAATATTACAAATTATATTCAATACTCTACTTACCTTTTACTTTCCCTCTAAAGGTATTTATACTCCAATATCCCCTTCACAACTTACCCAATAGCCTTTTTACTCTTTGCATAGGCTCCTGTATAATACTGAT
Source organism: Rufibacter hautae (assembly GCF_008271695.1). Classification (GTDB taxonomy): domain Bacteria; phylum Bacteroidota; class Bacteroidia; order Cytophagales; family Hymenobacteraceae; genus Nibribacter; species Nibribacter hautae. The sequence continues at coordinate 1,164,661 of NZ_VKKY01000003.1, read as the reverse complement.
CTATTCCTTAAAACTCTCTTATGCTCTAGTTTTTTCAAAAAGTCTATGGAATCAACTGTTACCCTTAGCGTTGAAATACCAAAGTCACCGCCCCTTGTTGCCCCTGTCTTGCAAAAAGACCGGATTCAAAGTATAGACGTTCTGCGGGGCATTGCGCTCCTGGGCATTCTGCTCATGAACATCCCTTACTTTGCCATGCCAGATTACTTCACCAAGTCTTTTGCCCAAGATCCAGCGAGCCCCAATTTCTGGACGCTAACCGTTGTTACCATTCTGTTTGAAGGTAAGATGAGGGCGTTGTTCTCCATTGTGTTTGGCGCAGGAATTCTGCTTTTCACTTCCCGCAAGGAAGAGAGCGGTCAGCCCTTTAAAGCACTCTTCTTTCAACGGATGGGCTGGCTGGTGATCTTCGGGCTCATGCACGCGCACCTTACCCTTTGGTTGGGCGACATCCTGTACTTTTACGGGCTAATTGGCATGCTCGCCTTTCTGTTTAGGAAAATGAAACCCAAATACATGGCCATGGGTGTACCCTTGGTAGCCATTTTCGGGTTTGTGGCGGGTACCTTGTTCTACCAGAATATACGAGAGAAACGGTTGGCCTACAAAGATGCCGTTACTGCCCAAACCCAACAGAAAGCCCTTTCGCCTACTCAAAAGAAAGCACTGGTAGAATGGCGGGCCATTGAGAAAGAACGCATCCCCAACAAAGCCGAGGTTGCCGAAAACACCCGGCTTATGAAATCCTCTTACTCTGATGTAGCAAAATATGTAAGGCCTAAGGCATGGGATGGGCAAACCAAGTACCTGTTGTTCAGCATAGGTGATGTCTTGGCTCTGATGCTGCTAGGAATGGCCCTGTTCAAATGGGGTTTTCTTACTGGTCAATGGTCTAAGCGCAATTATTGGTATGTCATGCTGGTTGGCTATGCGGTAGGACTGGCCTTGGTGATCTTCAATTACTATAAAATGGACTACTTGATTGGAGCCAACGTAGCCCCTTGGCTTGCCCGCATGGAAGTGACCCCTATCAACTGGATGGGACTAATTTACCCTGTACAGCGAATTCTATTGGTGATGGCACATGTGGCCGCTGTGATTCTTCTCCTGAAATCTGGGATAGCCCAGGGCGTTATGCGCCGACTGGCGGCTGTAGGACAAATGGCATTCACCAATTACATCATGCAAACTGTTTTCTGTACGCTCATCTTCTTCGGTTACGGCCTGAACTACTTTGCTGAGCTAGAGTATTACCAACTCTATTATGTAGTAGCGGGAATTTGGCTGGTGCAACTCATCATCAGCCCTATTTGGCTGAAACATTATCGATTTGGTCCGCTGGAATGGCTATGGCGAAGCCTCACCTATAGACAGCTTCAGCCTATGCGGAAAGAGGAAGAGCAGGAGTAAAAACAGTCAAGGCTCACAGGATTTTAAACCTGTGAGCCTTGACTGTTTTTAGTCTCTTTTCTATAAAACAGCTCCTAAACAGAATTAACTAGCACTTATGAATTTTTGACTAAAAAGACGTATGATGTTGTTGTAAGAATCGTCTGCGTCAGCCTCCTCGCGCAACACCTAACCAAAATCGTAAGCACAAAAGAACTCATAGTATGCGTAACTCCCACGAGTGTCTCTACTATCAGCACTTTCCTGAAGAATCTGTGGTATTGCGCGTTCACTTGCACCTTTACTTCTTCAAAATAGCCTAAAGCATGCTGCGAAGTTTCCCTCTCGATTTGCGAAAGGACTGGTTGGCGGCAACAACACCTTCTCCGCCTGCCTCTCTCCTAGCACCTGCTTAATCCCGGCCAGACCGTCCGAGATGTTCTCCATCTGCGCCAGCACCTGCCCTACCTGGTTGCCGCCTCCGAATCCTTTCAACTTGTTGTTCCGCACGAAGGCGGCTTTGATGTCTTCCCAGCGCTGGGCTTCTTCTGCGGTAGCTACGCCGATGAGCTGCTTGAACTTGAGCATATTCGCTTCGGCACCGGTAGTGAGCGTTTGCGATTCGGACTGGTAGTGCGACAGAATGAGTGTATGCAATTCCTGGTCGTTCATGATGGACATCACCTTCTCGGCGAGTTTGTTCATGTTCCGGTAAGAGCCCTGCAGTTTGAACGGCGGCTCAGTGCGGTACTCGTCGGCTTGGGCGGCGGACCGGATGTACTCCAGGTTCACCTTTAGAATTACGTCGCGGATGGATAGGAGCTTCTTTAGCACCGCCACGTATTCGCTGATTTCGGCGGCGGTGTGGTTGCCTTCAAGTTCCATGCCCTCATTGCTGCCGGTTTCAGCCAGCTTTACCAGTGCGTACACATCTTTCTGGCTCTTGGCACTCAGTTTCGCCAGCACCGCGTTGGAGGTAAGGGAGTTCTCCAGGTAACTCAGCTTGAACACGTCTTCGGTGTCGCCAATGATGTCACCCAGGTTGTAGATGTCGGCGCGGTTAGCCAACATGTCCGGGATGCGGAACTTGTCGCCGGTCTCGGTGTACGGGTTACCCGCCATGACCACGCACACTTTCTTGCCCCTGAAATCATAGGTACGGCTGCGGCCTTTGTACACGCCCTCAATCTTACGCTGGGCATCGCAGAGCGAGATGAACTTCTGCAGGAACTCAGGGTTACAGTGCTGGATATCGTCCAGGTAGATCATGACGTTGTCGCCCATCTCGAAGGACAGGTTCAACTTCTCCAGTTCCTCTCTGGCGGCGGCGTTGGGTGCCTCGGTGGGGTCCAGCGCCGTCACTTGGTGGCCAATAGCCGGACCGTTAATTTTCATAAAGATGATGCCCAAACGGTTGGCAATGTACTCCATGAGCGTGGTCTTGCCGTAACCCGGCGGCGACAACAACAGCAACATGCCCATCAAATCGGTACGCTTGGTTTCGCCCGCGGTGCCCATCTGCTTGGCCAGGTTCGCACCGATGAGCGGCAGATACACTTGGTCAATCAGCTTGTTCCGTACGAACGACGACATCACCCGCGGCTTGAATTCCTGTAAGCGCAACTCCTCCTCAAACGCAGCGGTCATCTGGTGCTTCAGCTCGTGGAAAGATTTAAACTGCTGCACCACCTGCGTTTCATAACTCTGCAGCTTCTGTTGGAACCCGTGGAAATGCAACGGGTATTGCTGCTCCTGCAACAGTGGATGGCTGCCCTGCATGCCCGCCAAGGTCTCGCGCAGGTTGGCGTGTACAATCTGCTTTGGCTTCAGTTCCTGTAACAAAAGCAGCACGGCCGCCTCGGGTACGTATTCAGTTTCTTGAGTCAAGTTAGCTTGCGACAGATACGCCTTCAACCAATGCTGCAACAGCTCTACCTGCGCTACTTTGTTTTCATCCAGCGCCTGCACCGATGCGTCAAACATTCCCCACGCCTTTTTCTCCGTGAGGTACTGGTGGAAACCTTGTACCAACTCAGCCGCCTGAGCGCTGGAGATAAACTGGTCGCCGCGGGTTAATTCATAGAACAGGTACTCGCCTGCCGCCACAGCATTTGCCTCTGGGAACAAGCTTGTCTCCTGCTGGAACGCCTGCAGTTCGCGCCGTAAATCGGCTTTGAGGTTGTCAAACTGGTGCGTGTCGGGGAAGACCTGCAGAATGGTGCCTACGCCTTTGAGTTGGTGATGGAACAGCTGTTTTTGGCCTTCTTTCGCGAAAACAGCCCAGAAACAGCGGGCAGCCGCGCGGTCAACGGCAGTATAGCGGAGCAAATCAGCGGTCTTGAACAGGTGCACCAACGAGCTTAGAATCAACGCCGCGTCATGGTCATGAACACCTTTGAGGTAGCCTTCATTGAAGCGCACGGCCATGAATCTCTGCACGTATTCTATTAGTTCGGGCTGCGGAAGTTGGTGCAGTTGGTCCAACGTCAGGAGTTGTAAGCTTCCCTCCTGCGCCTCCGCTGTGGCAGAGGTATTCCTGGCTACTTGCGCGGCCTGTAGAATCTGGAAGGCCAGGTATTCGGCGCGGTACACTTGGTTGTTTTCCGAGATGAGCGACTGCTCCCACACGGGGCGAAAACTCACAAAACGCTCATCGGTGATTTTCTCGAAGAAGCTGGTGCCCGTGAGGTGGTAGTACATCGCGTCGTCGCGGTGCACGATGCTGAGTTCCAAGGGCTGGGTGTTCACGGTGAAGTGGTGCGTGCCGAACTTGAGCACGTTCTGCCCGTCTACGAACAGTTCGCTCTTGTCTTTGAGTTGGCGCACGGCGTCTTCGCGCAGCGTTTTGAGACGGCTCTGGATGGCATCGGCTTTTACGGTGTCACCCATGGCCAAGAGTTCGTCCACGGTGGTGCGCACTTTCTCCATCATCAAATCGGAGGCGAAGTAACCGTTGATTTCGGCCACGGTGGCCAGCTTGCTCAGGCGGCTTTGTACGGCTTTCAAAATGCGGTCGGCGGCCTGTTGCAGGGTAGTGGCGCGTTTGTTTCTCGCCTCCTGCAGGGCTACTTTCTTGCTCTCAAACGCAGAGTATATCTCCTCGCGTTTATCGGCTATAATTTCTAAAAAAGCGTCAAACTCAGAGAAGCGGCCTTCCAGCTCCTCCAACTGCACCATGAGTTTCGTGAGGTACTCGTCGCACTTCTGGGGTGTGTCGCACACGTCCAGGAAGTTGATGACGCTCTGGCTGATGAGCTTGATTTGCGCATTGAACTCGGCCTGCCCCTCGACGCTCAACAGTTCCTGCCGCTTGCGTTTGAGGGTGGCTTTGGTTTTGTTGAACGAGGCGTAAATAGTGGAAATGGTGTCTACGATGCGGGTGGTCTGGGTGGCATCCTCAATCTTGAGGTTGCTTACAATCTCAATCAGCATCTCCAGTTCCGCGCTCACGCCTGAGATTTCTTTCTCAGTGGCATCGGCTTCCACCACTTTGCCAATCTGGTCTATGCTCGCTGTGATTTCCGCCACGCGCTGTTCATAGGGCACCAGCGCATCGGGCTTCAACAGTAAGTCTACGGTTTGGTTCGCCAGGTCCTGGTTGAAAGTCTGCAGTTGCGCCTCGTAGGTTTCAATGCGGGTAACATCCGCGTACCGCAGTTCCTTCAAAGAAATGACCTCGCCGCGCACCGACCGCAAATCGGCCAGCGACTTCACGAAGTCGTTGATGTGCCCGTTGCTGTGCGCTTTCAGTTGGGAAAGCAAGGCATCGGCGGAGCCGAGCACCTGTTCTACCTGCGCCTGCGTGCTTTTTCTGATGCTGATGACCTTCTCAAATTCCTCAACCGCGGCAGTGGCCGTCTGGCGGATGGCCGAAAGGGGTTGCGCCAGCTCAAACGTCTCCTTTTTGTTTAGCCAGTGGTAGCTGTCCAGTAAATCGGTGGTGCCCTTGATCAGGTCCAGGTACAGGTTGTCGTAAGAGTCCTCTTTGTTAACCAACGTGAGAATCTCGGTACACTCGGCCATGGCCCGTACAATTTCTTTGTTGCCTATTTTGTACAGGAAACTTTCTTTGGTGACCGGAATGGTGAAGTTGCTGCCAATGTACGGCGTCTGCCAGATCTGGAGGGCGTGGTGCTTTTTGGGTTCCTCATCGCCTCTAAAATAGCACAGCTCACCGTTCTCGTAGATGGCGTAGCCGTGGCAGATAATGGGGCTCTCAATCTTCTGGGTGATGAGGTTGTAGCTCAAGAGCAGGTACACGCCACTCTGCTTGTTGTAGAAGACGTACAGGAAATCTTCGCCGTTGGGCGAGGCGATGCGCTTCTCAAACAGCATCTCTTGCAGGCCGTTGTCAAAACTCTTGAACTCGCCGGTCTGCAGGTAGTAGCCGTAGGCGTAGATGATGCCCTGGTCTTCAGGCAGGAACACGCAGCAATCCTGAATGGCGTCTATGCGGCGCGCTTCCTTCAGTTTGGCGTTGTAGACAATGTAGCGGTAGTGGTTCTCGCGGTACGGCCTGATTTTGAGCAGAATCAAGTTGCCGATGAGGGCGTAGTACAGCTCCGAGTCGTCCAGCGTCTGGTCTTTGTCCTCCACCGGCTCAGAGTAAATACCCTGCCCGGTGTCGGTGTTGTCTTCTACCTTGATGGTCAAATCCCCGCCGATGGTCTCCACAAACACCTTGTCCTCAATGGAGATATGCGGGTGCTTGCCTTTGCGGTGCGCCTCGCGGGTGACCCGTTTCCAGGCGAAATCATGCTGGTTGGGGAAGGCGTACTCGTGGTCAGAGCGGTTGTCCAGGTAGGTGAGTTTGCCTCCCTGCAACGCCCACTTAAACGTCTTGATATCATTCACACCCTTGCCTATGCGGAACACCATGAACAGGTGCACGCCCTGCACGGCGAACTTCACAAACTGCGTGTTCTTGTAATATTTGTACAGCTTCTGGAACTCATCGGCAAAGGCAGCCTCGTTGATCAGTTCCAGTCCTTGTTGCTGAAAGGCATGGTTTTGGTAGGCGTAGACGCTGAACACATCGCTCAGCTCCACCTCGGTTTTCAGCCCCAAATGCACGTTGTACCCGAAAAGCATTTGGTCACCTACCGGCACCATGTCCCAGGGCACGCAGTTGTGCTCGGTGGTGACCCGCTCCGTGGTCAGCAGTTTCGTCTCAATCGCCCCGAAAACCTCTTTCCGCTCCAAGTTTAGTTGGTCCAGCAAGCCCCGCAGTTCGCCGCCGCTTTTGGTCAAACGGTTCCGAAGGATTTCATAGGTGCCGCCTTCCAGTTGCACAGATGGTGTAACTGTAGGGTTAGAGGTTACAGGTTCTTGGGCCATGATGGTTTGGGCAGAGACGGATTAAATTGGGAAAACCGAATAAGGACTATTTGGGCTTGTTTTTGGGAAATCAACTAGAATAAGATTTACTCTATTGCAATTTACTTTCAGGACTTTACTAATCACCTTGCTACTTTCAAGGACATGAGAAAGCCTTTTCGTCTTTCAATTAATTAATTGCAAAGTGAATAATTCTGGATCTTCGCTGGAGCACCGGATTGAAACGATGTCTCCTATTCCTAGATTAGTATCATTTTCTACTTCTTGCACATACTCCTGATTTCCCACCTTGTAATGGAAGACGACAAACTCAGCTTTTCTTCTTCCACTGCTTTTATAAAACGATTCCACCCTTCCTTCTACTACCACCCCATATTTCTGCAACTGGCTTTCCAGGTATTCTGAATTTGTCCAAGTAAGAATTAGGTAGGTTGGTATATAAAGCCCTAAAAGAATGAAAGCATTGGCAGTTTTTTCCCACTTGGAACCAGGCAGTACTTCTAACCACATTCCATGAAGCGCAGCAATACTGAAGAACACTAAAAAAAAGGCTATAAAAGGAATTACACTATCGTAATAATGTGAATGAAAGATCCTCAAATAAGAACCCAACAAAAGCGCGATGAAGGAAGCCCAAGTTCCTCTTGCTTTCCAATCTGTTTTCTTTCCTCGCTTTGTTGACCTTACTCTTTTGAAGTTCCTCATTTAATACTTCACTTTACTTCATTCTTCCCGTTCCTTAGTGCCGAAACTGGGCAAGTTGCTGCTTCAGTTCTTCTACTTTGTTTGCTTCTGATTGCTGTTCGCGCTTGAGTTTGATTTCTTTTTCGCGGGCCAGTTGCTTGTGGGCTTTGAATTCCTCGGTGAGTTCGTCGTACGCTTTGATTTTCTCCTCGGTCACGCGGTTGCTGTTCTTGTACATGGAGGCAAAAACGGCGGCTACAATCCCCAGGGCCGCAATGATGGCCAGGCTGAGCCACACGTACACCTGCTTGTCCATGTCCATGCCCAGCACCGAGAGGGAGGCCACGTCATGCGCTCCCTGCTGGATCTGCTTTTCCTTTTGGGCGTTCACTTCCTGCAGGGCCTGCACCTGGGCTTTCTGGTCGGCGAGCTCTTTCTGGGTTTTGGCCAGGGCCACGGCCGTTTCCTTGCCCGCGTTCTTAATGCTCTGCTGCCGCGCTCTGAGCGTATCCTGCACGTTTTTGAAGAAAGCATCTAAACTTGCCTGTTTCACCACCTTGTGCGGCTGGTTGTACTTTATCTCAGTAGAAGATCGGAATTTCAGAGAGCTGAACTGCTGCTGCAGATTATAGGTGCCGCGGTCTTTAGCGGGAGCCGGCGTTTGCGCCTGGCCCGAGGTTACTACCAAAACACCTAGGAACAGAGAAAGGGAAATAGCTTTCATACGGGGACTGTTAAACGTCAATAATTTTACCTGTGGAACTAAAATTACTGATTTCTAGCCAAGGGAGAAAGGGAAAGCCAAAGAGTTTGGGCAAACGTATTGGGCGGCAGCACAGTATATCCCGGGGTTTCAAAGACCTTTCCAACCTCATTTCCAGCCTGTTTTCTTTAAACTGCCTTGAAAACGGAAGCCCTTTGTAAGTCATCCTTTGGGACCTTCCCGGAGGCATACAAATGAACCTAAGCCTCTTACGGGTTCCCTCTCCTGTCAGCCAGGAGAGGGAAAGCCCGGAAAGGTTAGTTCAGGGTATAGACCGGCTTATCACCCAAGCCCAGGGCCGAAGCCGTGGAGGTCAGTTCTTTTAGAGTGTTGGTGGTAGCTTCGTCCAAGGCCTTTTGCTGCATCATTTTCAAAAGCAGGGCCGAAACGCTCAGGTTGCGCACATCATCGGTGTTCATGCCGAACTGGGTAATGAACCGCTGCAGGTTGGCCTTGAAGTCAATGTGGCCGTTGCCGTCTTTCTGGAAAAACGCATCTTTCACGGTACCCAGCACCTCACTGTTGGTCACCAGGCGGTCCACCTGCTTTCCTTTGGTGATAGACCCGATGATCTGGTCGAAGAACATGGTCTCCCCACCCACGATGTCGATCTTGGCGGCTTTCAAGGCCTCCGCAATCACCGAGGCCTGCGACGCGGCAATGTCTTTCTGGATGTCTATGTTGGCCAGTTCAATGGCTTTGTCTTTCTCCAAACGTAGTTTGAATTCTTCGTGCTCTTTGCCCACGCCGTCCAGTTTCTTCATGGCTTCGGCTTTGGCCTCAATGCCTTTGGCGTCTACGGTGAATTTCTCCTGGCTCACGCGGGCTTCGGCTAAGCCTTTCTGCTGCTCGGCCTCGGCGGTCACCTGGATCACGGCGGCATCTGCCAGGCCTTTCTCTTTGGCTACTTTGGCGGCTACCACGCCCAAGGTCTCGTTCGCCTGGGCCTGGGCTTCGGCTTTGGCCTGAATGGCTTTGGCCTCGGCCACGGATTGCATTTCCAGCACTGTGGCTTCGCTCTGGCCTTCTTTGGTGCGGGCCAAGGCTTTGGCTTCCATCACTTTGGCTTCGGCCAGACCCACCGCGGCGGCTTTGCTGGCTTCGGCTTCGGCCAGAAGTTTAATGGCCTGGGCTTTGTTGTCGGCGGTGGTTTTCTCGGCTTCGGCGTCAATGATGGCTTGCTTGGCCCGGAACTCAGCGGCTTGTCTTTCCATCTCGGCGGCCCCTACCAGGGTAATAGTGGCTTCGTCGTTCTGCTGCTGGGCCTTGGTCACGGCCACCTGCTTCAGACGCTCGGCCTCGGCCAGAGCCTTGGTATCCTTGATTTTCTCTTCTTCCTGCACCACGGCTTTCTCTACTGCGATGCGCTCTTTGATAATGCCCTGAATGTTCTTGCGCTCTTCTTCAATGGCCTTTTCTTTCTCAATCTCGGCCAGGGCCACAATGCGCTGCATCTCGTTCTGCTCCAGCAATTTCGCTTGCTCTACCCGCACGGTTTCCACGGCATCGGTGCGCTGCTTGCTGCGTTCGGCCACCAAAACCTGGCGGTCGCGGTTCTGCTCAGAGATCATGACTTCCTCATCGGTGGCGATGCGGGCCCGTTCAGAGACCATGCGTTGCTCCTGCGTTACTTTCTCAATCTCCGCCGACTCTCTCGCTTTGATGCTGGCTATCTCGCGGCGTTGTTTCTCCTGGTTCTCCGCCAGTTGTTTTTCCAGCTCCAGAATGGTTTCCTGCGCCTCTACGTTCTGCTTCTTGATGGTTTTCTCGCGCTCGCGTTCAATGAGGTTGGCCTGTACTTTCTGGCGGGCGGTCAGGTCAATGATCTTCTTGATCCCCTCGGCGTCCAGGATGTTGTTCTCGTTCAGGTTGCTGAGCGGGGTCTGCTCCAGGTAATCAATGGCGCAGTCGTCCAGGATATAGCCGTTCAGATCGGTGCCGATGGTCTGCAGAATCTGGCGTTTGAAGTCATCGCGGCTTTGGTACAATTCCACGAAATCAAAGTGCTTGCCCACGGTTTTGAGCGCCTCTGAGAATTTGGCATCGAAAAGGCTTTCCAGCGCGCCCGGATCGGAGGCCCGCTTACACCCGATGGACTGCGCCACCTGCACCACGTCTTCCTGGGTTTTGTTTACCCGCAGAAAGAAATTCACCTTGATGTCGGCGCGTAGGTTGTCTTTGCAGATCAGGCCCTCGGCGCCGGTGCGGGCAATCACGATGGTTTTGAGGGTGATGTCCATGACCTCCAACTTGTGGATGATGGGCACCACAAAGATGCCGGAGAAGGAGACTTTGGTATCGCCCATGCCGGTGCGTACCATGGCTTCGCCCTGGATGGCCTTGCGGTACATCTTGATGATGACCAGTAGCACCCCGAAGACAATAATCGCCAGCATGATGGTGGTTGCGAGAGTAAGGGATTGAAACATAGAATGTAGAATAAAAAGTTAAAGGGTTTGGTAAGGTTCTATTAAATAAAGATTGGTTTCTGGCAGGTAATCTATGACCACGGCGGTGTTACCTTTCTGAACAAGGCTTTCCTGCGAGGTTTTCACATTCAGGAGCACGGGCGAGCCGTTGGTTTTCACGGCGGCCTGGCCAATCTGGGCGTTGTTGGCGGGCAGCAAGACCGTACACACCTGCCCGATAAAGGCGGCGTTGGGTGCTTCCTCCGTCTCCATTGTCTGGAACAGTTTCACGAAAGGGTACGTCAGGAACTTGGCTATAAACAGGCAGAAGAACGCCAGCGGCAGCAGGAGCAGCAGGCCCACCCAACTGGAGGCAGTCCCCAGTGAGTAGTTCACCCCCACCGACACGGCCCAGTACGGCAGCGCGAAAAAGGACAGGAAAATCATGAGCGGCACCCGCCCCAGGTGGAAGAACGCGAGCACGGCATCCAAGCCAGCCAGCGAGGCATCAGCGTCAAGATTAGTGTCTACCTCCACGTCCAGGGAACTGATGTCCAGCACGCCCACCAGCACCGTCAGCCAGTAGAGCAGCACAAAAACGAGCAGCCCCGAGGCGAAGACGTTGGCGCTGGAAAAGGAGGCTTGAAGAAGTTCTTGCATAGGTGAGGACGCTTGTCTAAAAGTACAAATTCTGTGGGTATTGCGAAGAAGAAGTCCAGGTCCGAAATGAAATTTTTAAATTCCGAACCCAACTTCTTAGAAGAGGGAGCCCGATGGCAATAATTCAAGGCTTACCGTTTGCCAAACCAATTCCTTTACATCCTGCCAAGACGGGGTGATCTCTGCCAGGAAAGGCGCCGCGGCCTGGGCGAAATGGCCCACCTCTTCCACCCCATCTTTCACCAGCCAGAAACTCACGGCGGCGCAAAAGATAAATCCTAATTGTCCCATTTTAATAACGTACTGAGTCTAGCGTTCTGAATCCTGAATCTGAAAAGTGGCTGCGTTTAAGGCCTAATTCTGAAAAATAGGGCCGAAAACGAACAAGGGTGCTGAGGTTCCTTTGGTAAGGAGAGGCGGGCAGGAAGCTTTCTCTGCTTCAGGCCCGTTTTCTGAAAAACAGCCCTGAAACGGCTGTTTTCTAGGGTTGGGTAGTGGGCGCGTCTGGGGCGGAAGCCGTGGGCGTGAGGCTTAATTTTTCATTCAACGCATCTGCCTTTTGGGCAAACGTCTGGGGGGTGCAGGCATCCTGCGGTTCCTGGGAGGCGTTTTGCTGGCCCAGCGTCTGCGAGGCAGTTTCCTCTGGGTTTTGAACCTGCTGCTGATCCGCTGGTCCTTCCGCTGGCCGGTTTTCCAGCAGCGTGAGGGAGCCGGGCGCGTTGAGCTGGGCCATTTGCCGATTGATGGTTTTGGTGGCACTGCTCACCGTCACCCTTGATTGGAGCACGCGTAACTGCATTTCCCACTTCCGGAGGTTGGTTTTCAGCGCCTTGATCTTCTGCTCCAATTCTGCCCGGCTTTGGCCTGAGGCCTGGCTATCAGGGGCAACGCCACCGTTCTCTTCACTATTTGAAAAGGCTTCCAGGGCGCGCACGTTCTTCTCCAGTTCTAACCGCATGTCCCGGATGCCTTGCTCGGTTCTCTGGATGGGCTCCTTAAGTCCTTCCACCGAGGGGTGCGCTTCAGAAGTGCCTATTTTAAAGATGCGGTGCAAAATGGTCATATCAGCGGGATTGGTTTTTAGAGAATAAAAGGAGTTGCTCTCCGTACTCACTCAGCAGCAGGGCCAGCGAGTTGAGCGAGGCCTCCAGTTCGTGCAGGTCCAGTTTGCTCATCTGCAGGGTGTCCCGGAAAATGAGCCGCCGCCCAGACTCATCCAGCACGAAGGCGCCGTGGATGATGTCGCGGTTTTTCTGAAGCAGGTTTTGGCAGATCTCCACCGTCACCATGGGTAGTTCCAGGATGTACTGCTCCATGATCAGGAGCGGATCTGTACAGCCAATAACCAGGTTCTTGATGCCTAGGCTTTCCTTTTCCACCACAAACACGCAATCCCTGGGATCTTCGTGGGTGATGCGGAAATCCAGTTCCACCAAATATTCTTTCACTTTCAGGAAGTAGTTGTTTTCCATCTTTAGAAGCTAGTTCGTGTTCTAAGTGCTATTTAATGCTTTACTCTGATGTATTCCTAGAAAACACTCTCAGCAGGAGGTAAGAAAAGCCTGCATACCCAACTGCAAATGACATAATATCAATCACAAAACCCAGGTTGAAAATACCTTCCACGAAGAGATCATATTCAAACCCAACCGCGTTGTGCACCACTTTCACCGCTACAAATGTGAGTATGGGCGCTACCACTTTAAGGAGTGTGTTTCTGGTTTCCATGGTGCTTCTTAATTGTTGGTAAACAAAGTACTATTTTAAACCTGTCTTTTAACATCAGCACTACTTTCTGGCAGGGAAAAACCGTTCTCCTGAATCGAGGGTAACATTGCTCATAATCCTGACCTTCGCTCCTGAGTGATTTCTCTTTTAATCTTCATCAATCTGGAATGGTTAGCTTTGTTTCTGCTCTTAATTGTAGCAACATTGAAAATTAGTGCTTATCTTGTCCTGATTTCGAAGGCAATTATACTACAAAAAATAGATACGCTCAAAATTGTAGCATGTTTATTTTTAAATTATTTTTTATGTCGTGCATCGGGAAGAACATTAAGAAAATCAGGACGGTCAAGAATTTGAGCCAAGCCGCCTTTGCGCAACTCTTTGATTTGGCGCGCCCTAGCGTAGGCGCGTATGAAGAAGGCAGGTCTGAACCCAAGATTGACACGCTGGTACAGATTGCCAGGCACTTTGGAGTCAGTTTGGACCTTCTGATTACCAAAGAACTTACTGTCAATGATTTATATGGGTTTGATATCTTCAAGCGGGACCTTCACCCAGATCACCTGCTCATAAAAGTAGCAGACGCTACGGAGGCTCCGGTTTACCGCACCGCTTTGGTTATGGCGGTAGAGCAAACGGCCTATTTCACCCATCGGCAGGAAAAGCAGTTTATAGACGGGCTTCCGTCCCTCATTTTGCCCGGCGAAGCACAGGTGTTACACCGCGCCTTTGAGCATACCGGCTCTGAGATGCAGTACCAGCAGCACGGCCTGCGCCACGGTGATATCCTTTACTGCTCGGCAGTAGCCGTAGACGCTTCCCAACTCAAGCCCAACGAGGTCTACGTGGTCCTGACCCAGAACAAATTGGTTACCCGCCGCTTCCAGGGCCTCACCGAGAGTAGCGCCCTCCTGCTTAAAGCCGATAATCCCGACTATGACCATCTCTCCCTCCCTGTAGCGGAAGTAACCGAGCTTTGGCACGTAGAAGGCGTATACAGCACTTACCTCAAATCACCCTCATCTTTGGAAGAAAGGCTTACCCGTTTAGAGTCTTTGGTTCGGAAGCTGACAGGTGAGTGAGTGAATAAATGAGTGAGAGATTGAGCGGATGAGAGATTGTCTGAATAGGTTAAGGATTAGGCAAGGATGTTTGGTAATGGAATAGTTAACCCATGATTTAGGACTGTTTTTGGAAAAACGTGGTTAAAACAGTCGGATCATCTTATTAAAAATAAAGCTTCAGTTTTCAAAATGTTCCCCTTTGAAGGGGGTAGGGGGATGATTACTCGTGCTGATCACACGCATTCCAATAAGTAGGGGCAATCCCTTGTGGTTGCCCTAACGAATCCTGCCAACGGCTCAATTTGAGGCTCTCGCCTCACTGAAGTTGAAAACTTCAGCCCAGTATGGGTCCAAGTTAGAAACTTGAACCAGAGAGATATAAAAAACCATTCCCCTACTCTCCCTTCTAAGGGGGACGAAATGCGTGCAAAGCTTGTCACCATATAAAGTAAAAGCGGCTCCTATTTTGGTAGAAGCCGCTTTTACTTTTATGCTTGGGTGTAGATTTCCTGGATGAAGTTCTGGTATTTCTCAAAAAGGACCTTACGTTTCAGTTTGAGAGTGGGCGTGAGTTCACCGCCGGCAACGGTCCATTCCTGGGGCAGAAGGGCAAACTTTTTGAGCTGTTCCACCGGGTTAAAGTAGTGGTTGTACGTCTTAATGGCTTCTGAGATGAGGGCGCGCACCCGCTTATCAGCAACGGCGGCCAGGTTTCCGGGATACGGCAGACCCTGGCCCGCGTACCACTCCTGTAAGGCCTGGAAAGCGGGCACAATCAGAGCACCCACAAACTTCTGCGACTCCCCTACCACCATGATCTGCTCAATCCAGGGGCTTTCTACCATTTTGTTCTCAATGGGTTGGGGCGCTACGTACTTACCTCCGCTGGTCTTGAAAAGCTCTTTCTTGCGGTCGGTGATCTTGAGAAACTTGCCGCTCACCAGGGTTCCTATGTCGCCGGTGTGGAGCCAACCGTTTTGCAGCACCTCGGCGGTGAGGTCGGGGCGCTTGTAGTAACCCATCATGATGTTAGGACCTTTGCAGAGGATTTCACCGTCCTCGGCAATCTTCACCTCCACATCCCGCAGCAGCGGACCCACAGTGCCAAACATACGGTTCTCCTCGGGATACCGGTTTCCGCTGATGATGGGCGATGCCTCGGTAAGACCATAGCCTTCCTGGATCACAATCTCGGCGGCGGTAAAGACTTTGAGCAACCGCACCTGGCAAGCCGCCGCCCCGGTGATGATGGATTTCACCTCGCCGCCCATGGCCTCGCGCCATTTACTGAACACCAGCTTGTTCGCCAGGGCCAGTTGCATTCTGTAGGTGAGGGGGAGTGGTGTATTGATCTCATACCGCTCGGCCAACCGAAGGGCCCAGTTAAACAAGGATTTTTTCACCCCGGTGAGTTCGCTTCCTTTCCGCACGATGGTCTCGTACACTTTTTCCAAAAGGCGTGGCACGGTGGTGAAAATGGTGGGTTTTACCTCGCGCAGGTTCTCGGCAATGGAGTCCATGCTCTCAGCGTAGTACACAGAAACGCTGGCGTAGATAAAGCAGTAGGTGGCCATGCGCTCAAAGGCGTGGTTCAGGGGCAGGAAGCTGATGGCTCTTTTCCCCCGGACGCCCACCTCATCTATCACCTCGGTACTGTTGAACATGTTGCTCAGGATGTTTCGGTGCGAGAGCATGACGCCTTTGGGTGTGCCGGTGGTCCCAGAGGTATAGAGAATAGTAGCCAAATCCTCTGGCCGGATGCTTTCTTTGCTCTGGGCCAGTTGTCGCTCCAGGTTTGGGGAAACCTCAAAGAGCAGTTCTTTCCAGTGAAGGGCTTCTGGCACCGGGCTGAACGTGTAGATTTTCTGCAAATCCGGCAAGTCTGCCTTTACGCTCTCCACTTTCCGGCAAAGGTTTTTCTCCCCTACAAACACCATTTTCACGGCGGCATCCTGCAGCACAAACTTCAGTTCCTCATTGTTGATGGTGGGGTAAATGGGCACGGAGATGGCCCCGATCTGCTGGATGGCCAGATCCACCATCATCCACTCGGGCCGGTTGGCGCTGATAATGGCAATCTTTTCCCGGTTTTCAGCGGTGCCGTCTCCGGAAGAGATCCCTTGCGCCAATAAACCCACGCTTAACTGGTTCACAGTATCAACTACTTCCTGGGTGGAGTACTTGCGCCAGGCACCGTTCTCTTTGGCGCTGAACATGTCTTCCAAGGGCATGTTTTTCAATTGGTAAGCCAGGCAATCAAACAATCTGGTTGGCTCTTCTGATGAGCCTTTCTTCGGAGTCAGCACGTGTTCCAGGAAGTTTTAAGGTTTAAAAAGGCACAGAACCTTTGTCGCCCAGCTTTTCGGGCCAAAAGTACTCCTTTAGTACGGCTTAAAGAAGAAAGCAGATACCCACTCTGCAGAACACCTATCTGGAATTTTCCAGGCCTGGCACTTAGCCCAAAACTCGCTTTGAAACTTCAAATGGGCTATGAATTGCATCTACCTAGCAGCCTGCATTTTCTAACCTCCTTAAAATTCTGAT
Source organism: Rufibacter hautae (assembly GCF_008271695.1). Classification (GTDB taxonomy): domain Bacteria; phylum Bacteroidota; class Bacteroidia; order Cytophagales; family Hymenobacteraceae; genus Nibribacter; species Nibribacter hautae. The sequence continues at coordinate 1,148,084 of NZ_VKKY01000003.1, read as the reverse complement.
AAGTCCTCTCCGCTCCTCCCCATCGAGTCATCTTTATAACTTCTTGCTGATTCAAGGCTGTTTTTGGAAAAATAGCTACAAAATGCTTTTGCAGTCAATGTCCTTCAAGGGTTGTAGCTTCAGGTTTCGCCTGGTCTGTATTCCTGCAGTAAATAATGTATAAATCTTTTGCTATATACCCACCCGCTTTCTACCTTAGCCTCTGAAATTATACCGAAGAGGGGAGAGAGCAGGCTCTGAGAACCTCTAGCAACCGTTAACTGAGTTAAAAAGGTGCTAACTCCTGCCCAGCCAAATGGGAAATATAAGTTTTCAGACCATGAGTAGCAGCAACCACAGTACCCTTTCCAACACCAATCTTCTTTCATTACCTACTGCTTCAGGCTACTCCGCTGCCTGTATGCACTTTTGTTGTTGCTGTTAGCTTATTTAGATTTTCCGGGCTCCCGGGGTTCTATCCTTCTGCGCTGAGGCAGCGCTCCTTCTTTTTCTAAGTTCCTTTTTCAGTTTCACACCTTATGTACACGGCACTTGCGCAGGCAAGGGCAAAGAAACCGGCGATTGCCTGGGGTATTTCTTTGCACGCATGCCTCTCCTCTACCCTGGCGGCGCTCTATCGCTTCCTCTCTCTTTGCTGTTGGGGAAATGTCTTTTTTCGTCCTTCCGCTTTTAACCCATTTTTTAATATTCACCTTTAAAACACCATGAGATCATCGTTACATACTTACAGGGCGCTTCTGGTCCTGACTGCCTGGGTTCTGACCCTTGTTCCGGCCCTGGCGCAAAGCAGCTACTATTTCCCTAAGACGAAGAATTTTGACGCCGCTATTCCCACACCCGAGCAGTTCCTGGGCTACGGCATCGGCGAGCGCCACAGCCGCTACGAGCAATCGGTGGCTTATCTAAAAGAGCTGGACCGGTTATCGGACAAAGTGAAAGTGCAGACCATCGGGTTTACTTATGAACTGCGGCCGCAGGTGGTGGCCATCATCACCTCGCCCGAGAACCACGCGAAGTTGGAAGATATCCGGAAAGAGCACCTTCAACTCGCCGATGTTACCAAGCCGCTGCCCAACCTGACTAACGCGCCGGTGTTCGTGAACCTGGGCTACAGCGTGCACGGCAACGAGGCCTCCAGCCTGGAAGCCTCTCTGCTCACAGCCTATTACTACACCGCCAACCAGGACCCTGAAACCCAGCGTGCGTTAAAAGAAGCCGTAATTCTGCTGGACCCCGCCCACAACCCCGATGGCCGCGACCGGCATGCGAACTGGATCAACGTGCACCAGAGCGACCCTTCCGTGGCTGACCCCGCCGATTGGGAACACAACGAGGTATGGCCCGGAGGCCGCGGCAATCACTACTGGTTTGACCTGAACCGCGATTGGCTGCCCATTGCACACGTGGAAAGCAAAAACCGCCTAAAATTCTACCATGAGTGGCTGCCCAACGTGGTCATTGACTTCCACGAGATGGGCACCAATTCCACCTATTATTTTGAGCCCAGCAAGCCCTACGGCTCTGAGAACTACCTGGTGCCCCGCAGCACCTATGATAACCTGAACGTGATCATCGCCAAGTACCACGCGGCCGCGCTGGACGAGATCGGGTCGCTGTATTTCACCAAGGAGCAGTATGACAACATCTACCCTGGCTACGGCTCCACTTATCCTGATTTCCAGGGCGGGGTGGGCATCACCACCGAACAAGCCAGCTCCCGAGGAAACCGCCAGGAGAATTCTACCGGCGTGTTGACCTTTGCCTTTGGGATCAGGAACCACCTGAGCACCGGCTTAGCTACGGTGAAAGGCGCAATGGAGAACCGCGAGACCTTCCTGAAACACCAGCGCGAGTTCTACAAATCCGGCCTCGCCGATGGTCGCAAGAATCCGGTGAAAGCCTACGTGTACGGCGAGAAGCACGATGCCACCCGCCTGCGCAATTTCACCGAGTTGCTGCTGGCCCACAAAATTGAGGTGTATGAATTACCCGGCAACCAGACCATCAATGGCACCCCTTTTGAGAAAGGAAAATCCTTTGTCGTGCCAACCGAGCAACCGCAGTACCGCCTGGTGGAATCTATCTTCGCGAAGAACACCAATCTGCCCGACAGCGTCTTCTACGATGCCTCCACCTGGACCCTCGCCCTGGCGTATGGCCTGCCGCACGTGGGCGCTACTAAACCCGTGAACCGCGGGAACAAAGTAACGGCTCTGCCCACCCTTGCCGCTAATGCGCCTTCTAAAAGCAACTACGCCTACCTACTGGACTGGACCGATTACAACACCGCCGGGGCCTTGTATCAACTGCAATCACTGGGGGTAACCGCCCAAACCGCCCTGAAACCTTTCACGGCCAATACCACAGCGGGCGCCAAAGACTACCTACCCGGCGCCATCACAATTCCGGTTGCTTCCCAGAAAATCTCGTCTGACTCGCTGTACAAAGCCGTCCAGAAAGTAGTTGCGGATCGCAAAGTCAACATCGCGTCAGTGAACAGCGGTTTCAGCGCCAAAGGCATTGACCTGGGCAGCAGCAACATCCAGACCATCCGGAAACCCGAGGCCCTGATGTTGGTAGGCACTGGCGTGCAGGGTCCCGAGGCCGGGGAAGTCTGGTTCCTGCTGGATTCCCAGTTTAAAATGCCTATTACCAAAGCCGAACTGAGTTCTTTCCCGCGCCTTAGCCTGGCCCGCTACAATACCATCGTGCTGGTGAGCGGCTCCTACAACAGCCTGGACAAAAACACCGTGGACAAACTGAAGCGCTGGGTTACCGAGGGCGGCACCCTGATTACCTTCAAATCTGCCTCAGAGTGGGCCATCAAACAAGGAATAGCCAATGCGCGCCTGATCTCTCCCGCTGATACCGCCACCAAAACCACGCGCCAGGCTTACATCAATGCCCGCGAACTGGAAGGTGCCAAATCAGTCGGCGGTTCTATTTACGAGACCGACCTGGACATCACGCACCCGCTAGCCTTCGGCTACACCTCGCGTAAACTGAGCGTGTACCGCAACAGCAGCGTGTTCTTGGCCCCCAGCAAAAACTCGTATGAAACCGTAGCCCAGTACACCGCCAATCCGCTGCAGAGTGGCTACGTGTCCAAAGCCAACCTGAAGAAAATCTCCAACTCGGCTTCTCTATTAGCGCAAAACCAAGGCCAGGGCACCGTGGTCCTCTTCGCCGACAACCCTAATTTTCGCGGGAGTTGGTACGGCACCAACCGCCTGTTCTTCAACGCCCTGTTCTTCGGCAACATCATCAAAACTGTTGGAGGTATACCTGCGGCGGAAGAAGAAGAGTAATAGTGTTTTCTCCCCCTGTCATCCTGAAAGCACCTTGGCGGCAAACGGCAATAGCATTTGCTAAAGGCCTTTCTAGCTTGCCCACAAAATCCTTCCAAGATGACAGAGGGAGGTTATGATTTGCAAGACTATTTATTTGAAAGCGGCTACCCTTTGGTAGCCACTTTTTTTGTGCTGTTCTAATTGTGAAAGGCAGTATGGGTAACCCACAATAACTTCAGCAAAGACAATCAGCATGTCGGCAAAGTAGGTAAATCACCAAGTGGCATTAGGATGTTTAGAGCCTCTTTTTGGGAAAAGACAATAAAACGTACCACCACATTTATCCTCTAATTGAGAGGAAGTTAAAAGCTAGACAACAAAAATACAGCTTGTACGGCTCTTCGGGGTAGAACTCTGGAAGAGCAAACACATTCAATTTTCACTTTACTGTTGTTACAATGTTCAACCCTTCAATTACAGTAGATTCCGAAAGCAGGGAATGACCAATGTCAAGTGAATCCAAGTGATGTCTTGTAATTGGCGCTTTAAGATTGTGTTCAGCATAAAATCTACTATCCATTAGATAATGGCATTCACCTTCACCGTCCTGAAACTTAAATAGCCACTCATGCTCAGTAGTAAAACTGCATTCTATAACTTTTAATCTAATCATTATGCTTTTATTTGATCAATTTACAACCCCAATTTACTCACAACTAAAGTATCAATAAAATACACATCACTCCAAAGCCCTAATCTCTTCCAAGTCTACTACCTTAATTAAGAAATCCTATCGAATCCCGCCTGCTTCAATCCTACTTTCTCAAAAACAGCCCCAAAACAGCAGGTAAAAAAGAAAGGAGTACCGCCCTGCGGTACTCCTTATCAAAAGCATAGAAAGAATGACAATTAATACCCGGGGTTCTGGTCTTCCGGTCCTAAGTCTGGGTCTGCGACGATGTCGGCGTTGGGGATGGGGTACAGGAACTTGTTGGGGTTGGTGATGCCTAGGACGGCTTGGGCGCGGCCGGTACGGATGAGGTCAAACCAGCGGTGACCTTCAAAGGCGAGCTCCAGTTTGCGTTCCTGCTCAATGGCCAGCAACAAGCCAGGGGCATCCAGTAAGGTCAGTTTCTCTACCCGGGCTCTCTCCCGGATGGCGTTCACATCGGATAGGGCGCCTACCAGGTCTAGGGCTGCTTTCTTTACGCGGGCTTCGGCGCGGATGAGGTACTGCTCGGAGATTCTCAGCAGGAATGCGGGGTCATCGCTGGTACCGTTGCGGAAGTACTTTTTGCCGTAGACAATGGTGCCGGAAGTCCCGATGAGGATGCTGCGGGCGCCGCCCACGGCTGGGTTGCGCAACTCGCTGGTGATGGCTTGGCCAGGAATCCACTCCAGGCGACCGCCACTGGAACTGGGCAGCCAGTAAGAGGCGTGGCTGTTGCCGTTGGCGGTGGTGTAGGCCAGTTCCAGGATGCTTTCGGGGGTGAGCAGGCCTTGGATGGTTTGCTCGTACGGGTACACCAACTGGGCTTTCTTCGCATCAATCACCTTGGTGGCGAAGTTCTCGGCCTCAGTCCAGTTTTCCTGGTAGAGGTAGAAACGGGCTTTCAGGGCCCAGACGGCCAGCAAGGAGGCACGGGCGGGTGTGGTATAGGAAGAACCTACGGCACCCTTCTCCACCTCGGTGAAAAGCTGCTCGGCCTGGTTTAAATCAGAAAGTACCTGGGCGTAGGTTTCGGCTTTGGTGGAGCGGCCGATGCCTTGCCCGTCCAGTTTGGACTCGGTGGGCGTGAGAACCATTTGGGCACCGCCCCAGGCGCGGGCGATGTCAAAGTACGCGAGACCGCGCAGAAAATGAGCCTCGGCCAGAATGCTTCTCCGGAGGTTATCAGTTAGGGTAGGATCCTGGATGGCCGGCACATCTGCGATGAGGTTGTTGGACAGGTTGATCACGCGGTAAATCTGGCGCCAAGTGCTCAGGATAGAGCTGTTCTCAGACTGAATGCCGTTGCGGTCGAACTGCCTGTAAAAGTCAAAGGACCCGATGGACTCCGCCTCGTCTGAGGAGAGGTACGACAAAGCCGGGTAATCCAAGCCATAGTAGTTGTTGCTTTGAAGCTCGCTGTAGGTACCCAGCAAGGCAGCCTGGGCGCCGCGGGCATCTACTAAAGCGGTGGAAGACAAGACTTCGGTGGCGGGGTCCGGCTCCAGCAAATCGCAACTGGAGAACAAAACGGCGGCGGCTAAGACAAAGGTTTTATAGGAAGTAAGAATCGTTTTCATGGCTGTTTTTTAGAAAGTAACATTGGCACCTATCTGGAAACTTCTGGGCTGCGGCACCACGGCGTGGTCAATGCCCAGCACGTTCTGGTTGTTCGCGGCTACGTTTACCTCGGGGTCAAGGCCGCTGTAGTTGGTGAGCGTCCAGAGGTTGGTAGCCAGGGCGTACAGGCGCAGGTTGGAGATTTTGAAGCGGTTCACTAACTCCGTAGGCACATTGTAGCCCAAGGTGATGGAGCGCAGGCGCAGGAAAGAACCGTCTTCCAGGTAGCGGCTGCTGGGCAGCGTGTAGTTGTTGCCTCGTTTGGTCAGGCGCGGCACATCGGTGATGTCGCCGGGCTTCTGCCATCTATTCAGCTGGTTCGGGAAGAAGGTGATACCACTCTGGGTACCGCCGTGCTCCATGAAAAAGCGGTTCAGGTTGATGATGTCGTTTCCGGACTGAAAATACAAAAGGGCCCCTACATCGAACCGTTTGAAGCGCACGGTGTTGTTCAAGCTTCCAAAGAAATCCGGTGCGCCGTTGCCCAGAATCTTGCGGTCGGCAGTAGTGATGGTGCCGTTCTTGTCAACGTCATCGTACACGGCATCGCCGGTCTGCGGGTCTACATACAGTTGGTCATACACCCAGAAAGCGAAGAGCGAATTTCCTTCTTCCATGCGCACCCAGTCACGGGAGTGGGCGGTGATAGGCGTAGGAAGTTTCTCAATGCGGTTTTTGTTCCTGGCGATGTTGAAATCAGTGGACCACTGGAAATCATCTTTCTGGATGTTCACGGAGGAAATGCTCAGCTCCACCCCTTTGTTGCTCACCTCGCCCAGGTTCTCATACACGCTGGAATAGCCCAGTTTGGAAGGCACCGGCACCTGAATGAGCAAGTCTTTGGTGTATTTGCTGTAGTAATTGGCCTCCACTTTGATGCGGTTCTGCAGGAACGCCAAGTCCAGTCCCACGTTCCACTGGCGGGTGGTTTCCCAGGTTAAATCTGGGTTGCCCAGCTGGCTGGGGCTGATGCCGGGGTTGTTCTGGTAATTTCTACCGGCTCTCCACAAACTCTGCGAAGGGAAATCACTGATACCATTCTGGTTACCGGACAACCCGATGTTGGCGCGCAGCTTTATCTGGTCAAACGGCAGGCTTTTCGCGAACGCCTCTTCTGAGATAATCCAGGCTGCCCCTACTGATGGGAAGTAACCCCATTTGTTACCGGCGGCAAACTTAGAGGAACCATCGGCGCGCAGGCTACCATCCAGGCTGTACTTGTCTCTGAACGTGTAACTCGCCCGCCCGAAGAAAGACACCAACCCGTTCTGGCTCGAAGAAGTGCTCCCCGTCTGGATGGACGAAGAAGCGATTTCCTGGAAATTATCGCTTGGGAATTTCTGGCCCGAGAGGGTCAGGAAATTGTATTTGGTGCTTTGGAGGGTATTTCCCAAAACCAGGTTCAAACGGTGGTCATCGCCTAACGCTTTGTTATAGGTCAAAACCTGCTCGTTGATGAGCGTCACCAGACTGGATTGCGTGTTGCTGCCGTTCCCGGCCGGAAGGCCTACGCTGATTTGGGTGTTGTTATAGACTTTGTCAATGTAGCTGTTGTAGTCCAGGCTCCAGCTAGATTTGAACGACAGGCCCGGCAGAATCTCGTACTCGGCGTACAGGTTACCGATGAGGCGGTTGCTGTGCCCCTGCATGTTCAGGTTCTCAATAAGGGCTAGGTGGTTATCAAAGATGCTGTGGCGGGCGTAGCTGCCGTCTTCGTTGAACACGGGCAAGAACGTCTGCACGTACAGAGAGGAGTTAATCACGCCTTGGGCGCTATTGTCATTGCGGCTCACGTTGCGGTGGCTGTACGCGCCCGAGGCACTGATGCCCACCGTCAGCTTCTCGCTCAGGTTATGGTCAAAGTTAAACCGCCCGCTGAAACGCTCGAACAAAGCCGGTTTCACAATCCCTTCCTGCGAGAAATAGCTGCCGCCAATAAAGTACCGGCTTTTGTCTGACCCACCCGAGGCCGACAGGTCATAGCTCTGGGTTTTGGCGGTCTGGAACACATCCGGAATGCGGGAGTACGTGGTCTGCTCCTCGGGTAACCCACGTCCTCCTTCGGCTTTCGGACGGAACGGACGGGAAGCGAAAGCACCGCCATCGTTCAGGAAAGCTTCGTTGATGAGTTCGGCTTCCTGCTGGGCGTTCACGGTTTCATAGAGCTTAGGTGCCTTGGCCCAACCGAAGTAGGTCTGGAAACTGATTTTAGAACCCGCGTTCAACTTGCCGCGCTTGGTGGTAATCAGCACCACCCCGTTGGCTCCTCTTGACCCGTAAATGGCTGTGGCGTTGGCATCTTTCAGTACCTGAATACTCTCAATATCCGCGGGGTTCAAATCGGCCAGCGGGTTGAACGTCTGTCCACCCAAGCCCAGGTTGCTCAGTGACTGGTTGTTGATGAACACGCCGTCAATCACGTACAACGGCGAGTTACTGGCGTTGATGGAAGTGGCCCCGCGCACGCTCACGCTGATACCGCCCCCCGGTGCGCCACTGGCCGAGGAAATCTGCACCCCGGCGGCTTTCCCCTGAATCAGTTGGTCTGGAGAAGTAACCGGCAAACCCCTCAGGTCTTCCACGTTCACCGTACTCACCGAGCTGGAAACCGCCTTTTGTGACTGCGTTCCGTAGCCCACCACCACAATTTCCTCCAGGCTTTTGGTGTCTTCTTTCAGGGTCACGTTTACGGTGCTTCCGTTCACCACCGCCTCTACCGGCGTATACCCAATACTGGAAAACACCAGTGTCTGACCGGCTTTGGCCGGAATGGAATAACGCCCCTCGGCGTTGGTGAAGGTGCCGCTGGTGGTGCCCTTCAGCACCACGCTCACGCCCGCCAGAGCCTCGGTTCCTTTAGTATTGGTCACTAAGCCCGTCACCTGTTGGCCTTGGGCAAAGGCAGCATGGGCCAGCAATATGGCTAATAATACCCCCAGACTTACTAGACTTTTCAGAGTACTACTTGTATTCGTTTGCATTTTTATAAAATTATAAAGACAAGACAATTCCTACCCGGCATCAGGACGACACCGGCATTTTAAAAATAGAAAGGTTGCTATCGGATTAGTGCAACGAAACAGTGTTTAACAACAACACATTCGGGCGCAGAGGGGCATGGCGCTCACAGGAAGAGCAGCGGTTGAAAACTGGAAGGATACTCCCGCAGGAGCACCGTTCTCCATAGAAGAGAAGGGTAAAGAATAGCTCATATACATTTGAGTTTGAAAAAACAGGAGGACATCAGCGCGCCTCACCGCAGGGTGAACAAGGCTATGCCAATAAAGAAAGAGGTGGCGCTAGGACTTAACAGCAACAACAAGCCTGCATTCGCAGGATCTGCCGGGAAGCAGGATGGCTGTAAGTGGTCAAGCGAGGGTGCAAAATCTGTGGTTGCATGGTCAATTATTTATAGTTCCCAAAAATTGGGCAGGTGTTAGCACCTTTTCGGCCGGGCCGAAGGTTGCTAGAGGGTCCCGGAGCCTGCTCTCTCGCCTCTTCTTTATAAATCTCCAATAAAGATGCCCTAAAGGTAAGGGCACAACTTTTACAAAAACAACCTTTTTGCAGAAAATAATTTTTCCAAGTTTTAAGATTACTTCCTTGAAATTCAAATAATACAATGTAATCAAAATGAATCATGAGTTCTGCTGCTAAAAATTCAAATCCGCTTTTTGCAAAGTTTTTCCGGTGCCAAGGTTTTAGGTGGCAAGATTTTAACCAAAAGTAGAACCCAATCTGGTTTGAGCTTCTTTTCAACAAAAGAGATGAAAAACGCCATGGTTTCTCTTGATCTCCGTGTTGATTGTTCTTGCTGGGTTAGTGGCCAAGGTACGTTTATAGGTTCTGCTTAGCAGGTGTTTGTTGGTTCTTTGCCTGGCTTGTCATCCCCCTACCCCTTCAAAGGGGGACAGAATGCGTGCTATCTTAGGGAAGAAAGCACCTCAAGTCGTAAGGCCTTTGAGTTATGGCTAGAAGAAACTAGGAGGTTATAGGGAGGCTTGTAATTTCAGATAGTCCTGCATTACGGGAATTAGTCAGGCAACAAATGCAAGGATGACTGACTTTATAGGATCAGTAAATTTGATTTCTGTTTAGTGGCCATTTTGGAAAAACAGTTGGGAAACGGCCTTACTTAGGAGGTATAGGCGATTGGCCTTAACTGAGTATGCGGTTAGTTTGTATCTTACGCCTCAGAACCCTTAATTTTTCCCCTGTGAAATCTGTCCTTTCTTTGTTCAAGAGTGCCCCCAAAGTAAAAAATGCCACTTATTTCAGCCCTGGTGAAGATTGTTTGAAGGCTATTCTGGCCTTCATTGGATCGGCTACAACATCGCTTAAAATCTGCGTGTTCACCATTTCAGATGACCGTATCACCAACGCCATTCTGGCGGCTCACCGCAAGGGGATAGACATTCAACTGCTCACCGACAATGAAAAGCTTTTTGACAAGGGCTCAGACATCAGGCAGCTGTCACAAGCAGGCATAAGCACCAAGATAGACAACACCCCTAACCACATGCACCACAAGTTCGCTATCATGGACCATGCGCATGTGCTCACCGGCTCCTACAACTGGACCCGAAGCGCCGCCTTGTACAACCATGAGAACATTCTGGTGACGTCAGATGCCCACGTGGTGGCAGATTACTCTAAGGAATTCAACCGCCTGTGGAAGGAGATGGATCCCTTCCGGTCATAGGCAAACCGAGGTCAGTTATTGGCTTGTTTTGGAAGAATGGGCTGAATCTGGTGAAGCTTCATGCGCACCAGAAATTCCCCAAACTGGGCGTTGCCGTAGGTAGAGCAATTGTCTATGATAATGCCCTTGAGGCCGTTTCTTGCCTGCACTGCGTAAAGAACCGCCACGCTTCGGGCGCCGCCGTAGTGCTGAAACCGGTGGCAAGCCTCCACCTGCATTTCTTCCGGGGCGAAGGCCTGCCGGGTTTCCGGGCAAAGCCACCCCTCCGGGCAGTATTGAAACGTATGGATATATCCTTGCTGGTTCAGATAGGCCAGCCCCTCTTTCATATCGGTAAATTCTTCCAGCCTCATTCTGTTTCTACTCTCCTTGCTTTCTGTTTTTTTGAAGCGTTTGCAAACTTCAAACCTTGCCGTGTAGACTAACCTTCCCAATGAAAAGGTAAGACGCGGAAACCTTTTCTTTAGCGCTTATTCTGATGAAGGGGCTTCCCCAAGATCTGGTATCACGTGAAAGAACGGCTCCACCTGCAAAAGCCGCAGAATATGTTGCTGCTTCTGGCTTAGGTTCAGCAGGGCAATGTCTACCTCGTAGACCTTCAACAAGAGCAATTGGTTCACAAAATGGCAGAAACCCAAGGTTTTAATGCATTCCAGACTGGCGCAGTCCACCAAAATGCTTAGGTGGCCGCCGTGCCGGGTACGCTGCAACTGGTGCGCTAACTGCTGGTCAGATGCATCCAGGTCATTCTGCAACAGAATAACCAAGTTATCGCCTCTCTCCTCTGTGATGATCTTTTGCATGGCTCTGGGTTCTCCTTGATTATTTCTGCGTAGTGGCGGTAGCCGTATGGTGATCTTTTCCTGCCTGCTCACCTGCGGCAAAATGGTTCCCGGTATGACTAACCCAATCCCACTGGCGCAGCCACTTCTTGGCTTTCTCGGGTAGCCTAAGCCAGGTTTTGCCGTATTTGGGATGTAAGGTCATCTGCTATACTTTGGATGGTTTTTCCATGGGGCACTTCTAAAAATACCCTGCGGCCGTCATTTATTAGATCTCTTAATAGTACTATGCATACGTTCTTCCCCTCCTGGAAAGTGCCGGAACAAACACTGGAAATCTGATGATAAAACACTGAATTTTCTCAATCAAGGCGGTTTTGTGTTTGGTTGCCAAGCTGCAAGAACCAGCTGAAACCCCTCTTCCGTTTAGCGCCTGAAATCAGAAAAAGTACCCAAAACCGCGCTTCCGTAAATCCCCGGCTTTCTTTCAGTACTTATCTAACCAACCGCATTCTGTAGGCGCCGTACATTTAAACAACGGGGATAGAACCACGCGCATACCCTACAACCAAAGACACTACCGTTATGAAGAAGAACTTCGTCATTGCCATCCATGGAGGAGCCGAGAACCAAAGCCGCGAGGAATTAGGAGAGGCCAAAGAGGCAGCCTACCGGCATGGACTGGACAACGCCCTCATGGCCGGTTGGCACATCCTGGAAATGGGCGGCAGCGCCATTGATGCCGTGGAAGCCGCCGTGAAAAGCATGGAAAACAACCAACTTTTTAATGCCGGTCGCGGCGGCAGCCTGGCCAAAGACGAAAGCATAGAATTTGATGCCTCCATCATGGACGGAAAAAACATGCAGGCTGGGGCCGTGTCTGGGGTGAAACACGTGAAGCACCCCATTACCCTGGCCAAAACCATCATGCAGCGCTCCCCGCACGTATTTCTCACCAGCATTGGGGCCGAGAACTTTGCCCGGGAGCAGGATCTGGAGATGAAAAGCGAGGAGTATTTCAAAACCGAGGAAAAAATAAAGTCTCTGAAGAAGGCCAAAAAGAAGGAAAAGGATGAGCTCCTGAAAGACACCGTGGGCGCCGTGGCCCTGGACATGGACGGCAACCTGGCCGCGGCTACCTCTACCGGAGGCCTGGAAAACCAGTACCCGGGCCGAGTGGGTGACTCGCCCATCATCGGTTCCGGCACCTACGCCAACAACGAGGTAGTAGCCGTCTCCTGCACCGGCGATGGCGAAGGCATCATGCGCGCCAACGTGGCCCATGAAGTGTACGCCCTCATGAAATACAAAAACCTGTCATTGAAGGAGGCCTCCCAGGAAGCCATGACCGTATACAAAGACCGCATTGAGGGCGACCGCAACTTCATCGCCTTAGACCCAGAGGGAAACGTGGAATTCAGCTTTGAGACGGCTCTTATGTTCCGGGCCTGCAAAAAGAACAATGACCCCACCTACCTGGCCATCTGGCGAGATGACACCGGCGAGTGGGATACAGAATAAGCCTTCTCCGTCTTCAAACTTCGTCTAAGGTAGGAGAGACAAATAAAATCAACCATAAAATGCGAAAAGCGTTTCGGGCCTGTTTTGCATAAAGCAGGCCTGAAACGCTTTTTACTTAGGCCATCATCCTGGTGTTTGGCTTCAACAGGCAAATGCTGATTCTATTTCTAATTGAATTTTGTTTTCAAGCCGATTTTCAGGAAATGGCCTGAAAACAGCACCTTATCTTCATCGGGGGTTTACATTCTTCCCACACCTTCCTCAGGATTGAACATCATGGGCTGGAAAGCGGCGGCAAAGCTGTAACTTGCCCATCTGATTTCATAAATCAAACACCTGAAATGTCTCAATCTTCACCCTCTACCTCTGCTCCGGCCCTTGTTGTGCACGGCGGCTGCGGCAACGTCTACCCAGAACCCTTGCCTGTCCCACGCAGAACTGCCTACGAGGCCAAATTGCGCGAGGCGGCGCAGGCCGGTTACCAGGCCTTGCTGGAAGGCAAAAGCAGTGTGGAGGCCGTAGAAACCAGCATCAGGATTCTGGAGGATTCTCCTTTATTCAACGCCGCGCATGGGGCGGTTTTCTCTAATGACGAGACCGTAGAATTGGACGCCTCCATCATGGACGGTGCTGCGTTTCTAGCGGGTGCGGTGGCCGGGGTGCGCACCATCAAGAACCCCATCTCCGCGGCCCGCAAGGTCATGGAAGCCTCGGCCCACGTGATGATGGTGGGCTCCGGCGCCGAGGCGTTTGCCGCCACCGTGGGCCTGGAGCTGGTGCCTCCCTCCTATTTTGAGTTGGAAGAGCGCCGCACCCAGATACAACAAGTGAAAGCCGCCGAGGCCCAAGGTCAGCCGCAACCCTCCACTAAACTGGGCACCGTGGGTGCCGTGGCTTTGGACCTGGATGGCCGACTGGCGGCGGGCACCTCCACCGGCGGCATGCTCAACAAACGTTTCGGGCGGGTGGGCGATTCCCCTATCATTGGCGCGGGCACCTACGCGAACCACGTCTGCGCAGTCTCAGGCACAGGTCACGGCGAGTTTTTCATGCGCCACACCGTTGCCCATGACATTGCGGCTCTCATGGAATATAAAGGCCTCACCGTGGAACAGGCAGTACAGGAGGTCATTCACCAGAAAGTAGCCAAAGCCGGCGGAGAAGGCGGTGTCATCGCACTGGATGCCCAGGGAAACACCGGCATCACCTTCAGCACCCAAGGCATGTTCTGGGCCAGCGTTGACATTAACGGAACAGTGCAGGTCCACGTGGACAACGTGGTGGTGGAGTAAGCCCTTGAAAATTCGGCGGAGGTGGTACTAAGCAGAAAGCTGGTAGATGGGGATTCATCCGTTGGTAAAATACCAATGACAGCCTGTTTCCTATGGCATCATGCTTGTCTTTCAAGCAACCAACGTGTCTTAGGAATTCCCCTCCTGGGAGGGGTTGGGGTGGGTTTACATTTGCTGTACTCTGCTGTTTTCCGAAGGGAAGTGCGGTCAAGTAGTAAGGAGCGGCCGGAGGTGCTATACTTTTAAAAACATGGGTTGTTGGGGGAGCAGTCTTTACCCACCCCTACCCCTCCCAGGAGGGGAATCTCTGGTAATTTTATTTGAATGGTGAACAGACTTGTTATGCGGGTGGTGAATAGACTTGGCTTTTACTATTTGTAAGTAGTTGGCTTGCAGGGGCAAACAACAACTCAAAAGCTTTGACTTGCCGATTGGTAGTGAACTATTCCCCTCCTGGGAGGGGTTGGGGTGGGTAAACGGTGGCCTATGCGACGTACCATCATTCCCTACAAACCGTACTTGAAGGAGTTGGCCAAAAAGCTCCGCAAGAACAGTACTCTTGCTGAGGTGCTCCTCTGGGATGAATTGAAAAACAGAAAGATGCAGGGCCTTGATTTTGACCGACAGAAACCCCTGGATACCTTCATCGTGGACTTCTATTGCAAAGAAGTACGTCTCGCCATTGAGGTAGACGGTGACAGCCACGACTATGCTTTTGAAGAGGATGTGGCCCGGCAGCGGAGACTGGAGGACCTGGGGGTGCGTTTCCTGCGCTTTTCAGACAGAGAGGTAAAGCAGGACATGCAGAACGTGCTGCGTACGATTGAGATCTGGGTAGAGGAGAACCGGCGGCAGTAGGGACCCACCCCTACCCCTCCAAGGAGGGGATTTTTGCTTTTGGGTAGGTGCTTTGGCTACTGCGTAATAATGAGTTGTTGGTGTGGGAAAAGGTGGGATTGTTGGCCGAGTACAGATGCTTCCTTCCCAACCTGAAACAGGTGAGCCAGGGGTTGAACCTACAAAAATCCAGTACAAGAAATTAAATCAACCTCAGAAAAACGAACCATACTAACCATCGGTCTGGCTGCTATGGTGACTTAAACGCTTGAAAATACGAACTCCCGTTTAGGGCTTGTTTATATATAAACGGGCCTTAAACGGGAGTTTGGTTTTGTTTTGGGTTGGTGATAGGGGTATTAGGCTCGGTTTCTGGGCCGGGGGTTTGACGCAGAATAAATGTAAAAGGGCAATGTGGGGTTGAGGGCCTCATCTACGCCTGTTTTGGTGATGTAATACACCGGCTCGGCGATACCTTTGGTGCTGGTGAGGTACCCGTGGCTTTCCAGGGCTTTGCAGCAGGCCTCCACTTGCTCCAGAGGCAGATCGGTGGCCTGGCTCATTTTGGTGGGCGTTACCGGCAAGTGAACCGGTGACGGGTCTCCTTTTACTAAACTAAATACGGTTTTCAGAATTTTTTCTTCCACTCTCATACCTTCTCCTTTCCTGATTATGCTCACTTATAACGGGTATTTCACCAGCAGGTTGTAGTAATACGCATATTTAAATAGAGTAAATACGGTATTTATCAGAAACCAGGTATAAACAAGCAATCTAGTTCACAGGATAAGGAAGAGGACTACCCGGTTTAGGCTTTCTGGGGTTTTAAAGAAAAAGGGGCTGAAAGCCCCAATTCATTTCAACTATTGATGAAAAAGATAACAGGCCCGCACCTGGTTTAAGCACCTTGGCCGTCTGAGGCTACACGGCACAGAGCCATTCCTCGGCGGCCTTTTTACCCTGGAAAGTAGTGACCAGAATGCCTTTGATCCCGAAATCAATGGTCTTATCTACAGACAGCCTGGCGTAAATATCTGGGGAGTAGACATGGGCGATAAACCGGCAGCCGGCTTTTTCCATTCTGGGAACCCAGTTCAGCGCTACCCACTCCGCCGCGTCTGACCACATGCCCGCTACCTGGGTGTTGTCGTTCAGCAGTTTAACGCAGCGGTACGCGGTCATGAACTGCAGGATCTTTTCGCAACCATCGTGCACGGTTTCCTCGGTCTGCTCGCCTTTCCAGTCGGCGGTGAGGGTGTCGTTGATCACGTCGTATTGGATGGTGAGGTGGGGGTCTTGCGCCAGTAGTTTCCCGTCCATGACTGCGTTCTTTAGTTGTTAGTGTTTAGGTGGTGCCCCGCTCAATGTTATCCATGACCACCGAGGCAAGGTTCTCCAGCACCCGCTTCTCAGCTTCTGAGAATTCCCGGGGCTCGGTGTCTATAAGGCAGAGCGCCCCTATGTTGAACCCATCGCTGGTGGTGAGGGGAGCGGCCGCGTAGAAACGCAACCCCATGCCGCCGGTCACCATGGGGTTGGCCAAAAGGCAGGGTTCTGACAGTGCGTTCTCAAACACGGTGGCTTCTTGCCGAAGCACGGCCAGCGAGCAGAGGCTGGTGCCTCTGGGCACGGCCTCAGTAACGTCTAAGCCCGCGTTGCTTTTGGTGTGCACGTACTCGCCTTCTACCAGGTTCACCAGGGCAATGGGCACGTTGAACATGCGGGCGGCCATGCTGGCGATGTGCTTGAAGGGCCCTTCCTCGCGGTGGGTATCTAAAAGATTAAGGCTGCGCAACTTGGCCAGCCGCTCGTCTTCATTGTCTGGGATGATCGGTATCCCTAAGGTATTCTCCATGATAGATGGTAAGGGAAAAGAAAAGCTTTTGTGTTGCCCTGTCGTTCAGGGGTACCTTGCGCTTTCTTCTGTTCAGTAAGGTAGGCGAACAAAGGTAGGGCGGGTTTTCGGTTTACCGGGCATACATTAACCGCGGGGTCAGGTTCATTCTTCAACTCAGGGTACCGGCGGGGGCAAACCCGCGGCAACCTTTTGCAGCTCAGCTCTCTACCGCCAACCCAGCGTGGTAGTTACTTTTGTGAAACCTGCCGTTCTGTGAAGCCATCGGTTATCCAATCCCTAGTGCCCTGCCAGGATAGAACAACAAAAAGGGAGAAGTGTTTTAGGCCCGTTTAGTGAAAAAAAGGCCTAAAACCCTTGGCATCAGCTGGCTTCTTTCTCGTCAGAATCAAATTGGTTCTTGGCGTTGGCGTTGGCCATGAGCAGGTGGCGGATGCGGGCAATGTGGACCTTCAGCTCGTTGGCGCGCTCTTGCTGCGACTCTGACCAATGGTTGTGGCCTTTGCGCCGGTCTTGGTCGGCCATGGCGCTGAGCATGGTGCGGCGTTCCTCCAGCATGCGCAGGGCAATCCAGAGGGTTTCTTCAATAGACTCTACGTTGGCGTTGAGATAGGCCTCGGGGGTAAAGGCGTGGCCGGCGTGGCACCGGAAATGCTTTACGTGCCCCTGGTTCAACTCCCAAAGCGCCCCGCCGCAGGACGGGCAGGAATACGGAGAGCGCGGCCCCATGAGCTCTGTGTCTTCAATCTCCCCGGTGTCCAGCATCAGGCGCTCGGCAATGGAGGCCTCATAAGTGATGTCCTCGGGAATATCGGCCTCTGAAGAGGCCGGCACAAACACCAGTTCCTGCAAAAGCTCGCCCATCTCAGAGACCGGCACCACGTAGTCTACCTCAATCTCGGTTAAAACACTCTGGGGCATGTCTGGGTACTCGGCGTCCTCGGGTTTCTGCACCAGCGTGATGCCGCCGCTGCGCTTGATCATCTCCATGCCCACAGTGCCGTCTTGCAGCATGCCGGTGAGCACAATGCCAATGACCCGGGGGCCGTAGGCGGCGGCGGCAGACCGGAACAACGGGTCAATGGCGGGCCTGAACAGGTTCTCCCGCGGGCCTTTGGTGATAAGGATTCTGCCTTTCTGCAGCAGCATGTGGTTGTCTTGGGGCACAAAGTACACTTTTCCCTGCTCAATGGTCTGTTCATGCTGGCCTACCAGACATGTAAGCTTGGAAATCTTGTTCAGGCGCTCTACCAGCACCCCAGAATTAGAGTCTCTGGCCAGGTGCTGCACAATGAAAATAGAAGCCGGCAGGTCTGGGGGCAGTTGTTGCAGCAGTTCACAAAGCACGGCCATGCCTCCGGCCGATGTACCTATTACAATAATATCGTGGTGCGGAAGTGTCATACAAAAGGGGGTTAGTCTTGTACCATTTAGTACGGCCACGGCCGGAAAACAGCCAAAAGCCAGCTGAATATAGTATTTCACCTATCTTATAGGAACATTACGGATTGGAGCGCTACGTATTAATGCGGTATCTTAAGAAGAAGGAATGGCACCTACCCGGTTTATGCCATAATAATTGTACCTTGGAAGATGGAGGAGGTGCCAGGTTTTACGGACCTGGCGGGCGTCTGGAAAATATCATATCGCTGGTTTTGGAAAGATAATGCCCGCCCAGGAACGTGGCGGCCCTCCTTATTACGTACACACTTTATGGACAGCACAGAAACAGAAAACCCCGCCGCCGCCAACACCCATGAGCCAGAAGCGCCCAAGCTCCAGGTGATAAAAGGGATTGTGACGCCGCCTAAACCCGCCCCTGAGTTCCAGGTAGTGGGCCTGGGAGGCTCGGCGGGTTCTTTGGAGGGGTATGAGACCTTCTTCCAGCATTTACCCACCGGCACCAACATGGCCTACGTGGTGGTCCCGCACCTGGACCCTACCCAGAAAGGCATGATGACCGACATCATCAAGCGCTATACCACTTTGCCCGTGCTGCAGATTGAAGACGGCATGCAAGTAGAGCCAGAGCACGTGTACGTGGTGCCCTCCAACAAAGAGACCTCCCTGGAGAGGGGGATTTTCAGACTGCACGAGCCGGACCTGCCCAACGGCCAGCGCATGCCCATTGATTTCTTTTTCCAGAGCCTGGCCGTGAACCGCCGCGAGCACGCCATCGGGGCTATACTCTCGGGCATGGGGGCAGACGGTACGCTGGGCGTGAAGATGATCATGGAGAATTTTGGCATGGTCATGGTGCAGGACCCCAACACCGCCCGCTTTGACGCCATGCCGCGCAACGCCATCAAGACCGAGTTTGTAGACTACGTGCTGCCAGTAGAGGAAATGCCCAACAAACTGGTGTCTTACGCCCACATGCCTTCCATCAAAACCAAGAACATGGTGGAGGCGCACAAGTCTACCCAAATGCTGCAGAAGGTTTTCACCCTCATTCGGCACAAAACGGGGCATGACTTCTCGCTGTACAAACGCAACACCATTTTCCGGCGCATTGAGCGCCGCATGAACAGCCACCAAATCATCCAGTTTTCTGAGTACGTGCGGTTTCTGCAGGAAAACCCGCTGGAAGTAGAGCACCTTTTCAAGGAACTGCTCATTGGCGTGACCAAGTTTTTCAGGGATGCCGAGGCCTTCGCTCTTCTGCAGGAGAAATACCTGCCAGAGTTGCTCAAGCAGAAAAAAGAGGGCGACTACCTACGGGTGTGGGTGGCAGCCTGCTCTACCGGCGAAGAAGCGTATTCCATAGCCATTCTGCTGCAGGAAACCCTGGAGAAACTGGACATGCACCTGAAAATACAGATCTTTGCCACCGACATTGACCCCGAGGCCATTGCCCGCGCCCGTGCGGCTACCTACCTGGAGAACATCTCCGCCGATGTCTCACCGGCGCGTTTAAAGCGCTTTTTCACCAAATCAGAGAATAACTACATCGTGAAGAAAGAGCTGCGCGAGATGGTGGTGTTTGCCGTGCACAACATCAACCGTGACGCGCCCTTCACCAAGCTAGACCTGCTCACCTGCCGCAACATGCTCATTTACCTGTCTGCTGAGCTGCAGAAAAAGCTGTTCCCGGTTTTCCATTACTCGCTCAACCCCAACGGACTGCTGTTCCTGGGTTCCTCAGAGACCCTTTCCGGCTTCCCAGATATGTTCACCACGCTTGATACCAAATGGAAGATCTCCCGCCGCGAGGAAGCCGCTTTGCCCCTGGCGCGCCTGGTAGAGTTTCCGTTTACCTTTAACGCCGTAGAAACCGTGAAACCGAACCCAGAACCACAAGCATCTGTGAAGAGAGAGTCTAGCATGGGCCGCGTGGTACAACGCCTCATGCTCAACCACTTTGCCCCGCCTACCCTGATCATTAACCCCAACGGCGAGATTTTCTACGTGCACGGGCGCACGGGCAAGTACCTGGAGCCGGCGCAGGGCCAGGCCACGCTCAACATCTTTGACATGGCCCGCGAGGGACTCACCTTTGAGCTGAACAACCTGGTGAACCGGGCAGCGGTGCTGAAGGAGCAGGTAAGGGCCGAGAACATCCAGATCAAGACCGACCACGGCACCCAATTTGTACGCATCACGGTCACGCCTTTAGAGGAGCCAGACCAGTTGCGGGGCATGCTCATGGTGGTGCTGGAAGACATGCCCAAGCCCAAACCGCGCAAAAACCGCAAAGAGACCTCAGAAGAAGCCTCGCGCAAAGACGCCCGCATTGCAGAACTGGAGAAAGAGCTGGTGTACACCAAGCAGCGCCTGCAGAACACCATTGAAGAGATGAACTCCTCGCTGGAAGAGCTCAAGTCTACCAATGAGGAGCTGCAGAGCGCCAATGAAGAACTGCAGAGCACCAATGAAGAGTCAATGACCAACAAAGAGGAGATGCAGTCGCTCAACGAGGAGCTCATGACCATCAACCTCCAGTACCAGACTAAGACCGAGGAGCTGGTGAATTCCAACAATGACATGAAGAACCTGTTGGACAGCACCGAGATTGCCACCATCTTCCTGGACAACGAACTCCGCATCAAGAACTTCACCCCGCAGGTCACCCAGATCTTCAACCTCATCAGGGCCGATGTGGGCCGCTCCATCACGCACATTGCCTCTAACCTCAAATACCAGCACATTGCCGAGGATGTGCGCGAGGTGCTGGACCGGCTCCGGAGCAAAGAAGTGCACCTGCAAACCATGGATGGGCAGCACTGGTATTCCATGCGCGTGCTGCCTTACCGTACGGCAGACAATTTCATTGACGGCGCGGTGGTCACCTTCACCAACATCACCAGCTACAAACAACTAGAGGCCAGCGTAACGGCCACCAGCCTGTACGCGGCCAACATCATTGACCTCATTCAGCAGCCCCTGGTGGTGCTGGACGGTCAACTGCGGGTAGAAAGCGCCAGCAACGCCTTCGCCCAGACGTTCCAGCTTATTCCAGAGCAGCTCAAAGGCCAGTGGCTCTACCACCTGGGCAACGGCCAATGGGACATTCCAGAGCTGAAGCGGCTTATGAGTCAGTTGATTAATACCGGCACCGAACTGCAAAACGTGGAACTGGAACACGAGTTCTCCGTATTGGGCTACCGCAGAATGGTCTTGAATACCCGGCGGGTAGAACAAACAGAAAACAAGCCGTTCAAAATCTTGCTGGCCCTGGAGGTCTTTGAGAATTAGCGTATTGCCCAATTGGTCCCCTACCCCTGACCCAGAACGCAGACTATATGAATAACGAGGAGAGAGCTTCCCTGAACCAGGCCCATGATTTTTCCCTGTTGCGGCAAGAGGCTGAGAAGTTGCAGCGGCCCATCACGCCCATTGAGGTGGAGAACATGCCCCCCCAGGAGATTCAGCGCCTGATTCAGGAATTGCAGATTCACCAGGTAGAGTTGGAGATGCAGAACCATCAGCTGCAACTGGCCGCGCAGGAACTGGAGCAAGCCACCGCCAAGTACCAAGACCTGTACCATCATTCGCCCTTTGGGTACGTGACCCTTGATGAGCACGGCGTCATAGAGGAGGCCAACGCCAAAGGCGTGCAGTTGCTGGCTTCTTCCAAAGAGCAGTTGGTGGCCCGGCGGTTCAGCCAGTTCATCCACTCAGACAGCCTTGACGCATACTACGGGTTCTTCAGGAAAGTACTAACCTCAGACGGCCCCCAAACGGTAGAACTGCAGGTGGTTTCCAACGCAGGAACCGTTTTCTACGCCCAACTGGAGGCCCTGCTCCTGCGGCGCACCAATGAAACGGACCAATGCCGCATTGCGTTTGTAGATGTCACCGAGCGCAAAACCGCCCACCTGGAGCTTTCCCAGAAAGAGGAATTGCTCTCGGCGGTGCTCAACTCCTCGCTCAACGCCATACAGGTGTTCAAAGCCGTGCGCGACAGCGATGGCACGCTCATTGACTTTGAGTGGCTCCTGCTCAACCGTACCGCCGAGCTCTTCCTGGACTACACCCTTGAGCAGCTGCGCCGCCGCCGCCTCACAGAGCTGCTGCCTTCGCTTTTAATAGACGGGCACTTCTTTACTTTCATTCATGTGGTGGAGAACGGGCAGCCCGCCACGTTTACAGCCCATTTTAAAGAAAACAACCGGGAACGGTGGCTCAACTGCGTGGCCGTGAAACTGGAAGACGGTTTTGTGCTCACTTTTGAGGATGTGACCCAACAACGCATTGCCAATGAGAAACTGCAGGAAAGCCAGTTGCTGGTAAAAAAGACCGCCGAGGCCATGGCTGATTTCCTGTACGTGGAAGACCTGATCCTGGGCCGCAACCTCTACAACAACCGCGATTTTCTGGCGTATCTGGGCTACACCCTGGCAGACATCAAAGGCCACCCGCGCGACCTGCTGGATTCCCTCTACCACCCCGATGACGCCCACCTGATCCAGAACCGGGCCGCCCGGTTTGAGGAAGTGAGAAAAGGCGATTGCCTTATCTCTGAGGTGCGCATCAAAGCCAAGGACGGCACCTGGCGGCACATCATGTTCAGGGAGACGGTCTTCAAGCGCGGCACCTCGGGCAGGCCCGTGCAACTGGTGGGAGTGGCCATGGACTTAACGGAACGCAACAAAAAAGACCAGAAACTGCGCCAACTGCACGAGACCGTTACCGCCATTCTGCAGAACCTGCCTGTTACCCTCTGGCGCTTAGACCAACAGGGTTGCATCTTAGAATGCCAGGGCGAAGGATTGAAAACCCTTAACCTGCAGGAGGCCCAGCTCCTGGGCAAACCCCTGTCTTTTCTTCACCCAGACCTGGAAGAACAGGTGCAACTAGCCCTCAAGGGGCACAAAGTCTCTGTCACCACCCAGTTTGAGGTAGACGGCGAGAAGGTCTACAAACAGATGTTCCTCTTCCAGGACTCCGTCTCTGGAGGCATTATTGGGCTCAGCCTTGACTTAACTGACCAGCGACAAGCCCAGGAAATGGCCCAACACCAGAAAATGCTGCTGGAACAGCTGCTTCAGAACCTGCCTTTGGTTTTAACCGTGGTAAACCAGCAAGGGTATTACACAGAGGTAAAAGGCCATGGCCTCCGCAGCCTGGGCTTAGAAGACAATTCCCTGGCCGGCCAAAGCATTTACGAGAGTTACCCCTACCTAAAAGATAACGTGGATGACATTTTGCAGGGCCATACCAAAACCTTCATCTCTGAGTTCACGCACGAGGGCAAACAAATTTATTTCCAGAATTTCGGGTTTCTAGACAAGCAGAACCAGAACGGGATTGCCTTTGCCTTTGACATCACCGAGGTAAAAGAGGCCCAAAACCAGTTGATTGCCGAGAAGGAGTTTTCTGAAAACCTGCTGGAAACCCACATCCACGGCATCATTGCCCTGGACCACCAATTACAGATCACCTCCTGGAACCGCGCCATTGAACAGATATCTTCCATCAAGCGCCAGCAGGTCATTGGTGAGCCTGTTTCTACGCTGTTTCCTCCAAGAACCAAGGCCCGGCTGCATAAAAAGCTGGAACAGGTGCTGGAGGGCAAGCAAGTCACCCTCACCAAATTGCCCTTTCTGCCAGAAGACCGTTCTTTTGAGGTGAACCTTACGCCCGTGTATAACGCCGCCCGCGAGGTAGCCGGCATCTTGGGCATCGTACGTGACAACACCATGCAAAAACTGCAGCACAAAGCCGACACCCAGTACCGGTTAGACCAGCAGAAAGCCGTGATGGATGCCATTCTCACCACCCAGAACGAAGAGCGCAAACGCATTGCCGAGGCCCTGCACAACAGCCTGGCCCAGCTTCTGTACGCCGCCAAACTGAACCTGGAAGAACTGGAGTCTGAAAAAGAGGAAGCTGACCTGCACGACACGTCGTTCAAAAAGGTGGCGGGCTTTCTGGAAGAGGCGATCAAGGAAACCCGTACGTTGGCCCATGAACTCATCCCGAGGGTGCTGGTGGATTTCGGGCTCAAGTCTGCGCTCAAAGACCTGGCTACGCGGCTTACCACCAACTCCTTCTGCGTGGAAAGCGTGATCACCGGCTTTGACAAACCCACTGACTACGGCCTGGAAACCCACCTGTTCCGGTTTGTGCAGGAGCTCCTGAACAACATCATGAAACACGCCGAGGCCACCGAGGCCCTGGTACAGGTGGTGGACAAAGGCAAAGCCGTGCGCGTGCGCGTGCAGGACAATGGCAAAGGCATGCCCCAGGATGTTCAAGAGAAGTCGGCCTCTAAAGGCATTGGTCTCACCACCATCCGGAACCGCGTGAAACTCCTGCAAGGCACCATGACCATTGACTCCTCCCCCGGCGACGGCACCTGCATCACCATTGACATCCCGCATTAAAGGAAAATGCTATTAGGGTAGATTTTCGGAAAAAGGCCCTAAAACCCAACGACCTACTTTTAATATATAATCTCTAAGCATCGAGGGCAGCCTTCCCACAGGAAGGCTGCCCTCGATGCTTAACTTCTTACCTGTCATTCCCAGCCCTCATAAACCAAGCGGCGGAAACAGAAAAGCACTATTTCAAGGCTATTCTTTTGATCTAAGATTAGGCAAACGACACGTTATTCAAAATAATGCAAAACTTACTGCAAGCCTTGGTTATCAGTTACCAATACCTGAGCACCTTTCGCTAAAACAATACTAAACTCAGGAAATCAGAGAAAGAAGGTAAGGAGCCCAGCCTAAGCGGCTGAGAAAAGATTTGTCGGGAGGAAAACAAACAGGCCAGACCTAGCACTAGAACGCTGAAAACTTAGGCAAGAACGGAGATTGGCGCTACTTTAGATTACCGGAAGGAATCTTTGAAACGGTATTGAGAGGAGATAATTAACAGCGCGATTATGGTCAACAGTAAAGCAATTCGCCTTTCGTATTAGCCTTACTTCTTTGACAATAAGTCACAGTGCTAGCTTTGTTAGTGGGAGTGTCTGGCCTAAGGTCTTTTAGGCCTGAAAATCTAAAAAGAGGCGAAAAGGAAGAAGGATGCTGTTATATCCTTAGCAGACGGCTCTAAAGGGCTTTTCTAGCGGAAACGGATGAGGAGGAGAAGCTGACAGGGTAGAAAAGAGACAGCTTTGAAGGCTATTTTTCCTGCAGCAAGGCGTCTTTCTTAGAAGCGACGATGGTCATAATCAGGTGCAGGCCCAGGAGCTCAAACACGTTTTTGACATGGGCACTCATGCCGTACAGCACCAGACTGATGTTTCTGGCCTCCAGGGTACCCAAATGGGAAATCAGTACGCCTAAGCCGGCAGATGAGATGTACTTCAACCCTTCACAGTCAATCCATAGCTGTTCAATGGGCTTGCAGAGAGCCAACTCAATTTCCCTATCCACCTCCAGACACGTAGAGGCATCCAGCTCTCCGTTCAGGCGCAGGATATAGGCAGTAGACTCTTCTTCAACAACTATGTTCATTCCCTTTTTTTATATAAAGTAAAGAATTTTTTTCTAATAATCCATATTAATTAAAGGTAAATTTTAGGTTAAATTCTTGGCTCGAACATACTTAATTGCAGTATCCAAAGAATCAACTACTTTCACCAGAGAATCAAATCCGGAGGACTTTACCAGACCATGAATATTGTCTTTCAGGTTATAGAGAATAAGCTCTTTCTTCTGTTGTTGCACCTGTTGCACATAGGGCAGCAGGTTGCGTAATCCGGCGGGGGTTACATCGGTCACGCCCGCGAAATCCAGAAACAAAAATTTCCTATTCTGCTGCAGCACTACCTTCAGTTGGTTCTTTATTTTCTCCTCAGAAAGCCCGTCTAGCGCCCCTTTCATGGAAACCAACAATCCTGCGTTCGTCATTTGGGTATAGATTTCCATTGGCTTAGGTAACCAGCTAACTACATGCGAGATACATTTATAGGCAAGAACTAAGCAAATATAGGCTGGTGTATTTTGCAATAAAACGTCAATAATACCCTATTTTTCAAATACGTATTTATACTGATATTTCATCATTAATACTGTTAATTGCAGGGGAGCAGAGACTAAACATCGGCATCTCCGTATTAATACTAAATATCATATATTTTATCAAAGGAACTCCGCTTAAATTAGCTTAAAATAGAAATTCTTGATTTATTTAACCCCTCAGTCAAATAACACTAAACCGGTGATGATAAAAGTAATTCTAGTAGATGATCATACGCTGATCAGAGACGGGTTGAAGTCTTTACTTAAATCTGAAAGAACTATTCAAATAGTTGGAGAGGCAGAGAACGGACAGCAACTTTTGGACCTTCTGGAAACTACCACCCCAGACGTGATTATGTTAGACTTGAACATGCCCGTGATGGATGGTTTTGAAACCTTACAGCACCTGCAGCAAAAGCACCCTGACATAAAGGTTTTGATCCTGACCATGCTGGACCAGGAAAGCTACGTACACAAAGTGCGGTCGTCTGGCGCCATGGGTTACGTCTTGAAAACGGCCGGTAGAGATGAGTTGGTACACGCCATCAAAACCGTGGCCAATGACAACTCCTTCATTTCTTCTGAGGTGGCCCTTAACCTTCTGAATAAAGCCAACAACCCAGAGGGCACTTCCCTTAGCACCAAATCAAAGAACAACCCAGAGCTCTCCAAACGCGAGATGGAAGTTCTTAAACTTATTGCCGAAGGGTACACCAACGCCGAGATCGCCGATAAACTCTTCGCCAGCAAGCGTACCATTGAGTCTCACCGCCAACACCTGATTGAGAAAACCAAAGCGCGCAATACCGCTACGTTGATCAAGTACGCCATTCAGGAAGGACTCATAGACTAACAGCATCAGTACCAAAAGCAGAACGGGCACTTCCGTTTTGGGGCAATTTCCTCTAAAGGAGCCCCAAAACGGAAGTGCCCGTTTCTATTTAGAACATCGGCCTTCCTAATTTTTTCAACACACCACCGCCATGATTAAGCCTATCTTTTCTACCTTAAACAGGAATAGGGCTAGTCTCTTTCTGATTCACTAAATTCGGATAAACCCTTACCCGGCAAGACGCACCTGGCAAACACCTTCTGTTTAGAGGCCATTTTAGCTAAAACAAGGCCAAAGCAGGATTCCACTCTTACAGGACCCACTTTCGCACAGAAGCACCCTGAAACAGAAAAGGCTTTGCCGTTTGAAAGCAAAGCCTGAGCTTTTATGAACAGAAATAGTTGGGGTATGGGAAGAGTTACTTCTTCAACTCGGGTAACCGCAGCACGTTTTTGCCTGATCCCTGCGTTTGGATATACTTTTGACGCAGATCCTGCAATCTGGCTAAGGAGTCACTGATACTGCCGTTGTCAACGGGTAACAATTGGCTGTTCTTCAATATCTTCTCTATGGGTTTGCCTACCACGACTTTTTTAACAGAAGAGTTCATAAGATCTCGTCAAGAAGTAAAAGTAAATTCATGTACAAACAGCGAAATTATGCTATTGAACTTGTTCTTACAATAGTACTTATATGAAGTATCTAAGGTATTTGTTGCAAGAATTTTACATTTGCTGCATTTATTTTAAATTTTTATCTTTACTCAACTTAACGCCTACCAAAATGCATCCAATACTGGGGTTCCTGTTTTTCTTTTTGGGTCTGCTTGCCTCCTTTGTTTCCTGGCTTTTGTCTTTCCTGTTTAGTTAAGCCTTACCTACCGGGCAACACCTGCCCCTCTTCCTTGTAGCGAACCCTCCCAGGTTTACCATATTTCTTCTTGTCCGGTACTTGCCGGCGGGTTAAAAAAAGCCGTACTTTTGCACCCCCTTTTGCCGCCCTTCTCGTTTGTAAGGCAAAAGTTTTTTTTAACCCAAAGCCCTATGCCCTCCACTTCACCGGCGGTTTCTTCTACCCGTATCATGGCCCTTATGCTGGTGCTGGCCCTGATACTGCTCAGCGTTAAGTTCGGGGCCTTTTTCCTCACCAACTCCAACGCCATCTTAACCGATGCCCTGGAGTCTATCATCAACTTTGTGACCGGCGGCGTGGCTTTGTACAGTGTCTACCTGGCAGCCAAACCCAAAGACAAAGACCACCCCTATGGGCATGGCAAGATAGAATTCATTTCCTCGGGGCTGGAAGGGTCGCTCATTACGCTGGCGGGCCTGGCCATTATTGTCAAGTCTGTCTACAACCTCCTGTACCCGCAACCCATCCACGCCATGGACGTGGGGATCTTCCTGACGCTGGTAACCGGTCTGGTCAATTACCTGGCTGGCCGCTACCTGATCAAGCGCGGCACGCAGCACCACTCCCTCACCATCATTGCCAACGGCAAGCACCTGCTCTCAGACGCTTACTCCAGCCTAGGGCTGGTCATTGGTCTGGGTTGCATCTACTTCACCAACATTCTGTGGCTAGACTCGGTGGTGGCCATTATTTTTGGGTCCATTATCACCTACACCGGCTACGGCATTGTGCGCAATTCCATCTCCGGGGTCATGGACGAGGCCGACCACGAGCTCATGGAACGCATTATCGTGGTCCTGAACCAGCGCCGCCGCGAGAACTGGATTGACCTCCACAACATGCGGGTGATCAAGTACGGCAGCCAACTGCACATAGACTGCCACCTCACCCTGCCCTGGTACTTCAACTTGCAGGAAGCCCACAAAGAGGTGGAGATGCTCCAGGACATGATCTCCGAGGAAATGGGCGATGTGGTAGAACTCTTCGTCCACCTGGACCCCTGCCTCCCGCCCGCCAGTTGCCGCCTCTGCACCAAGTCAGACTGCCACGTACGCGAGCACGCCTTCGTAGGCCGCGTAGAATGGACCCTCTCCAACGTAAGCGAAAACGAAAAACACGCCTTGTAAGAAAACAGCCCGCTTCAATCTTTGCCTTAGGCTCAAACCCAAGACAAGGTAAGCATACAAGGAGGAGCTGATTTAAGCCTGTTTCATTAAAAACAGCCTCAAATCAGCTCCTTCATATTTAAATCAGGTGCCTCGCTGGCTGGAGAATGGAGAGATAAAGTAGGCGCACTTCTTTTGATTGTCCTCACAGGTACTGCTGAAAGACATCGCCCAAGCCAGCTACATACTCCACAATAACCCACATTCATCTATCTCCTGCGGCGGGCCGGGGCGAAGGCCTACAGTGAGGCCGAGACACGGCCTGCCGTAAGCAGTGGCCGTGCAAATGACAGTGGCCTGCGTTAACGATGCAATATAGGACGGCAGCGGGGTGGTACCGGATTGAAGCCTCACTGTCCGAGCGTCAGCGAGTTTGAGGCTTCTTGATTCTTTTGGTTACTTTTCTCATCAAGGAGAAAAGTGACAAACGCCCGCAGGCTGCGACTGCAACCAGAAGGTTGTAAGGAAAGGATTAGTAAGTAAAGGCAGAAGAAAGAAAGTCACTATCTCCAAAGTGGTTTTGAGGCTAGCGCCTCACTGCAGTTGCAAACTGCAGACCATGGTAGGTCCAAGTCACAGACTTGAACCAGGAAAGGGAGAGGAAGAGGGAGAATCAGCAATCGTCGTCATCCCACTCCCCCCTTCAAAGGGGGACATGTGCACCGACACGCCTTACTATATAACTTACTATATACAAAACGGCAACCTACTTCAACCAACAAGAAGAACAGTTTAAGGATTGATTAAGACCAAACAAAAAGGCAAGCTCATCTTCAACCAACCAGCAAAAACAAAGAAGGAAAACAAGAAAAAGTAAACTTCCTTTCGCTCCCACCTACCTTGAAAACGAACTATTCCACAAGAAGCAGCAGAAAAGAACCTTGCTTGTTTCACCAGCGATTTCTACAAAACAGCCTTAAATCAGAAAGGGAGCAGCGTCCCGAGAATATACTATTCTTTGCGACCAGCGCCCGCTGGTTTCAGCCATAAATCACTCACAATGGCATAGTGATCGGAGAGGTTCTGGCGGATGGTTTTATAGCCGGAGCCCACCATACGAGGGTCATGCAGGAGGTAGTCAATGCGCAGGATGGAGAAGAGTCCATTGTAGGTGTTGCCCAAGCCCCAGCCGCTTTCCCCGAAGGAATCTTGCAGGCCTTTGCTAATTTTATTATACGTGAACGAGGCCGGCGGATCATTGAAATCTCCGCAAACAATCACCGGGTAAGGCGAGCTTTCGATATGGTCCGCGACTACTTTGACCTGGCGCGCGCGCTTTACGGCCCCTACCTGCAGGCGCCGGATGATGTTGCGGGAGGCTGTGATTTTCTCGTCGTTGGAGGGCTTGGCGTTGGGGTTGCCCAGGAACTCATAGTCTTCCCGCTTGAACCGGTTAGACTGGAAATGGACGTTGTACACCCGCACCGTATCCTGGCCCACCTTCAGGTCTGTGAAGATGCAGAGGTTGTTTGTTTGCTCATGGAAAAGGATGTTGCCCTTGTTCACCACCGGGTAGGTACTGAAGGTAGCAATGCCCCAGTGGTCGCTGTTACGGAGGGTCTCGGTATAGGCGACGTGGTGGTTGGTGGCCTTTTGTAAACGCAGCAAGGTATCCAGGTTGTTTCGGCCGGATTTAGACGAGGTATAGAACTCCTGAAAGCAGATAATATCAGGGGTCTCGTCCTGCACCATCTTGAAAATCTTGTGCCGGGTGAGGGGGTTGCCGGTCCATTCGTAGAGGTCGAACAGACGGGCATTGAAACTAAGCACCCGTAGCTTCTGGGCATTAGCCGGCACCTCGGTCTGGAACAGGTTCAGTTGGATTTGGTTCTGCAGATTGTCAAAACCAACCAGCACCGCGAAGAGGGAAATGAACAAGGCCCGGCTTTTGACCAGGAGCCAGTACAGGATAAAGAGCAGGTTCACCAGCAGCAACCCTGGGTACGCCAAGGCCACAAGGCTAGCCACCCAGAAAATACTGGGGCTAACATAGGAGGCCACATGGGAGAGAATCAACAACACCGCTGCCCCTATGTTTAAAAACACAATGAGTTTAAACAAGAAACTTCGTTTGATCCTCCTTCCAGCCACAGTGCTTGCTTGCGTAAGGGTATTCCCCATGGCTAAAGATACAAAGACCCTCTCTTTTTAGAAAAAGTTATATTCATAAAGAAGCAAAGGAGAACACGACTGGTGCCCTTACCCGGCAACTCACTTCTTTAAGTTAACGTAATAGCATGAAATATCTTTTCTGCCTCCAGATTTATTTCCAGCTGGTTTCCTTTTGGCCTATTAAACCCAAAATACAAATAAGCCAACTTAATCTTCTGGATGAAAACCCATTATCCGTCCTCACATTCTGCTTCTCATTAACCGTGGAACGCTGGTTCCGGGCCTTTGATTCCTTTGAATTCCGCTGCAGTTGGTTTTACGGCTTACCTTCTCTAAAAGACTTAATTCGGCGTAGGGCAAACCTTGCTTCTCTAGATTGTCAAAACGCACGTACTACAATTCCATCATCACACTTTAACCAAATTCATAGACTGACAGGCTGTCACAGCACCCAAGCTTCACTAATTAAAATCAGCGAGTTAACCACCTTCTTTAAAACCAAAGCTTCAGCCTAAAAACAGGTCAATGCCTGGCCTGACAAGAAGACGAAGGAATCTTCTGCCAAGACTTCACTTAGAAGATGGAAAGCTGTTTACCAGTGCGCGGCGTGAAGGCGGTGAAGTCATAGGGCGGCATGGCCCGGCCTTGGAAATACTTGTGTTTGGTGACCTTGAAAAGCGATTGAATGGTCTCGGCCCATCTCCCCTCCCCTGCCATTCGCCTCCCAAATTGGCTGTCGTTGAGGGTACCGCCGTGGCAGGCTTTGATCTGGTTCAAGACTTTGTTGGCCCGGTCTGGGTAGGCTTTATGGATCCAATCCTCAAAGGTTTCACCCACGGCTCCGTTCAGACGCACGATGGTATAAGCCGCCGACAGCGCACCGGCCGCCGCCGAGGCTTCCAAAATAGCGGGCACCTCATGGTCGTTCAACCCTGGAATAATGGGTGCTACCATCACGTTTACTGGCAGGCCCGCCTCAGACAATTGCCGTACCACCTGCAGGCGTTTGGCCCCAGTGGAGGTACGCGGCTCCATTTTCAGGCGCAGTTCTTCGTCTAAGGTTGTGATGGAGATATTGAGGTGCAACAGCCGGTGCCGGTGCAACTCGGTGAGTAGGTCAAGGTCGCGTAAGACCAGAGCGTTTTTAGTGATCAAACTCACCGGGTGACGGTACTGCAGCAGTACTTCCAGCAAGCGCCACGTGATTTTCTTTTTGGCTTCAATGGGTTGGTAGCAGTCTGTATTGCCCGCCAGCATAATGGGTTTCACCACCCACTTCGGATGCTCCAACTGGGCCCGCAGCACTTCGGGGGCATTCTCCTTTACAATGATCTTTTGTTCAAAATCCACTCCGGCTCCCAGGCCCCAATAGGCATGCGTATTGCGGGCGTAGCAGTAGATGCATCCGTGCTCGCATCCCTGGTATGGGTTCATGGAATAGCCCTGCCCCAGGTCTGGAGAGTTGATCTCGTTTACAATGGTTTTAGGAAATTCCTTGAAAAACTGGGTAGCGGCTTTCTGCTCCCAAGGCTCATCAATTCCCTCTAGGTGCTCCACCACGTAATCATTTTTAAGGAACGGATAGGTGGGGTTGTATTGGGCACCTCTTCCCTTCCTTAGGCTCTGGTCCTGAAAAGGCCTTCCCTCTTTCCTCTCTTTAGAAGCGTCGTTTTCCATAGCTAAAATTATTAGCTTTAAACGTCATTGCCAAATAATACCATTTTTTTTAGCTACGGCATTTTGGGCATGTCTTGCAGATTTTAGCTCCAGAACTTCTACGGTAAAGGCCTGCTATCTTTTCCAGGCCGTACCTGAGACATTCTTTTTTCAGGGTTTTTAACCGAAGCCCTTGTACGGGTAAATACGTATTTTTCTACAATTTCTCAGATTATTTTCATTAAGTCCAGACTAAATAAATTGCAATCACGTAGGAAGATTCATGTGAATAAAGTCAAACTTAACCTTTCACTTAGCTATGAAAATTAACGCATTGAATTGGGGTGCAGCTTGCGCTCTGGTAGCCATGATGGCTTTCTCCTCCTGCAGTGGTGGAAACAAAGAAGACCAAGCAAACGGCACCACCACAGACAACAGTACAGTAGACAGCAACACCATGGATGATGGTACCAGCACTACCACTGACATGAGCTCAGACACCATGGGCACTACTACTGGAACCACCACCGGCACCACTGGTACTACCGGCACCACAGGTACCACCGGATCAACCGGCGGCACTACCGGAATGACTGGTACAACCGGTACTACGGGCACCACAGGTACCACCGGAACAACGGGTACTACTGGCACCACGGGTACTACTGGCACCACGGGTACTACTGGAACCACAGGTACTACGGGTACTACTGCCGGCACCACTGGTACAACCGGAGGAACTACTGGGGGCACCACTGGCGGAACAACAACTGGCCGTTAATCCCTAAGGCAGGCAGGCCTTCCCTTTCTGCCCGAAAACAAAAAAGCGCAACTGGTTTCTTAACCAATTGCGCTTTTGCTTTTCAGGGGCCTTATGGTTTTAAGGACAGTTCTTCACCTGCTCTCTGATCTCCCCGAAAGAAACCCGGCGGGCCGGTGATTTGAATTCCTTCTGCATGTAGTTGATGATGTTGGTGAGGTCGGCTTCTGATAGCTTCGCATTGCCCGGCATGGGCTGGTTATACTGCCGGCCGTTCACCATGATGGGCCCCGTGATGCCTTTCCGGAGGAGGCAGGCCAAGATGTCTCGGTTCTTCTCCACGTAGTCAGACTTCACCAGCGGAGGAATGACTCCCCGCAACCCTTCTCCGTTCTCCAGGTGGCAACTGGCGCAGTGCCGCCCATAGAGCAATGCTCCTTCCTGGCCCCTTTCCGTAAAACAGCCCGAAAGGAATACACCCAGGAAAAGGAAAATCAGCAGGTACTTCGCACGGATGGCCATACTGCTACTTTTTTTCTGCGAGTAGCACTTCCATATCCCGCATCAGTTTGTCCACGTCCTCGGCATTGGTTCCGTCATAGTGACCACGCAGGCGGCGCTGCTCGTCTACCAACAAAAAGGCCCCGCTGTGCTCAAATCCGCCGGGTACGGTCTTGTCCACCATGGCGCTGGTGAAGTAGTATTTTTGGGCCATATCTAAGATGGTGTCACGGTCGCCGGTCAAGAAGTGCCAGGTATTGCTTTTCACCCCCAGCCTATCGGCGTAGTCCCGCAGCACGGCCACGGTATCATGAGTAGGATCAATGGAATGCGAAAGCAAGGTCACCCTAGGGTTGTCTTTGTACTTTTCATACACCCGCAAAAGCTGGCTTTTCATTTTAGGACAGATAGACGGGCACGAGGTGAAAAAGAAGTCTGCCACGTAGATCTTGTTGGCTACCGTCTGCTGGGTGACCATCTGGCTGTCTTGGTCCAGGAAGGCGAAATCAGGGATGGAATGATAGAGGGTATCCACGGTTGGCTTTCCGTCTACCGTGGTCACCTTGGGCTCGCGCGGCCCCAGAATAGGCAATTGCTTGTTCTCCGGAGCCGAGGTACAGGCGGTGGCCAATACTACTCCTAAGCCAAGCGCTAAAAGGGTATTTTTCATTTAGAAGTTCTGTAAAGGGAATTGAGGGAATCGGCGGACCGGAGGCTTTGGGCAATGGCGCGGCGCACCTCTTCTATTTTTACTTTTTGCTGCTCCAGATAAACCATTGCCTCTTCCGGCGCTTTTCCTTCCGGAGACTTGTACTGATGCATCCACTGCATCATGCGCTCATCGGCGCGCACCAACCCAGAGATACCGTTTGTCAGGCTCCGGCGGGCCAGCGTGTCCTGCACCACCACCGAGTCTTTCAGGTAGGTAAGTTCTTTGCGGCGGGTATAAAGATCGCCCATTTTGGCCATGGCCGAGTCATGGAGCGCCAGCACCTCTGTTTGCAGCACCTCAACCTTCTTTTCCGGCGAAGGCGCGCAGGACGCCAAACCCAAAGCCAGGAAAAACAGCGGAAGCCGTGAAGTCTTCATATAGGAATACATTTACAGGTGCAAAGGTAGATGCTACACCCATAGAACGCACTGCTTTCCGGTAGATTATGAAGGATTCCGTTTTAAGGCATCCCGTTTCTGGCCTGTTTTGCAAAAAGTAGGGGCAATCCATTGTGGTTGCCCTTGCATGAGGAGCATCAGTGAAGTCTCCAACCTGTAGAAAGGTCAACGGTTTTTGGGGCGGCCTTGTCATCCCCCTACCCTCTTCAATGGGGGACGGAATGCTTGGTTTTTTATGATTTTACCACCTTCTTTGGTATTACTGCCATTGTTGGTGTTTTCACCAACAACCCAGACTGCGGTGGCATGCGCTAGGGCAACCACAAGGGATTGCCTCTACAGTTCAAAAATTATCAGGCAATGTAAGAGACAAAACGGTGCCTGGCCTCTACACAAAACAGGCATTTTGTTTTGGACCGGTTTTCCCAAAAGAAGACGTAAAACAAAATTCCGGCTATCATACCTATAGAAACAAAGAGCGGCTGCCCACTAGGCAGCCGCTCTTTGTTTCTATAGGTATTTCCAATTACCAGCTGAAATCCTCGCGGGAAGGGGGTTGTGAGCCCTGGCCTCTCACGTGGCCGCTGCTTGGGTCGTAGCGCCGGTGCTCGCCTTCTTCTGAGCGGTAGTCTCGGTCATTGCCCCAGCTCAGGGAGCCGGCCATGTTGCCGTAGTTCTCGCTTCTGTTGCCTTCGCCCTGCTGGTTGTGGTGTTCCCGGCGGGGTCTGTTGTAGTCAAAGTTCGCGCTGCCTTCGGCTTGGGTTCTGCGGTCGTGGCCGCTGCTCATGTAACCCAGCTGCCGCCCGCGCTCATACTCGCCGCGATTGTAGTGTGATTGGGAATCGTCATAGATCTCGTAGCGGCTGTCATCGCCCCGGCGCGAGGTATCGTTGGTGCCGATGTCCCGCACGCCGCCTCTGGAGCCGGCCCGGTCTGCTGGTTCCCAGCCTCTGGTGTTGTCTGCGCCGCGGCTACCCGCACGGCCGGAGCCATCGTACTGCTCGCGCTCGCCGGGGGCAAAGCTGTTGTGGTCGCGGTAGGCGCCGTAGACCTGGCGGTTCACGTGGCGGTCATCTTCGCGGCCGTGGCCACTGCTCCAGCGGGAACCATCTCCTGAGTTCTGGTTGTGCGATCCGCCTCTGGAAGAGCCGAAGCCTTGAGCTCCGCCGTAGCTGCCCATGTTCCCGAAGTTGCGGGTAGAGTGCTCCAGCCCGTTGTTGTCTTCGTGGGCGCCCATGTTATCGAAGCGCTCTCCGCGGCGGTTTTGGTCCCGACCGTAGTCACGGGGCAGCTCGTGGTCTCTTTCGCGGCGACGGTCCTCGTTAGAGCCTTGGTACTGGCTGCTGCGGTAATCATTGCTGATATCGCGGTCGTTGAAGTTGTTCCGGCGGTCCAAGCGGTCGTAGTCCCGGTCGCGGTCATCGTCTAAGCGGTAAGATCCGCGGTATTGGTCTTCATCGGCACGCCGATTATCTGAACGGTGATGACTGCGGTCATCTGGTCTCTGATTTCTGTTCATGGTGTTAGACTTTTGGTGTAACAAACAGGTTATCTTAACGACAAGAAAGGCGATCCGGTTTTAGGCCCGCTTTCAGAAAAGGGGCTTAAAACCGGATCGCCTTTGCTTCTGCGCTATTTGGTGCGCAGGTTGTTGGCGTTGCTGCCGTCCAGCTCGGTGGTGTCTTCCTCATCCTCGGCGGCTACGTTCCCTTCTGAGAAACGGCCTTCGGGCTCATGGTCCAGGAAGTCGGCCTCTATGGCCTGCAGGCGGCTGCCGCCCAGGTCGGGCTTGGCGGTCTGATCATCCTCCGTCTTGCTTCCTTTTACCGGATCGGGGTTTTCATCTGGCAGGCGTTTGCTCTCGTCAGAATTGGTGATGTTGTTGTTTTGGATAGGCATAGGTTGGGTCTGTATATAGAAAGCAGCCACTGCAGCTACTATGTTATTTGTACGCACCCAGTTGAAAATGTTTGTTACCAATTCATGAAGAAGCCCGTTTCCAGGCTGTTTTACAGAAAACAACCTGGAAACGGGCTTCTATTTAAAAGGCTCTGACTTTTAGTTCTCGCTGAAGGGCTCCATTTTGATTTTCTCAATCATGAGGTACTTTTTGAACTCGTGCAACATGCGGGCCATCTCCTTGTCCTGTTCCTCCATCTGGTGCTTCTCTGTGTCTGCCGAATGGATGGCGGAGCGGAGCTGCTCTAAACTGATGGCCATGTGGTCACGGGCTTCCTGGGCACGGGCACGCAGCTCCTCCTCAGCCTGGAGGGCGGCAATGTTGTCGTCCAATTCCTGAAGGCAGACCTCCAGGAAGGGGATCATGTCCCAGGGGTTGTTGGGGCGATTCCAGGTGAACTCTATGTTGCAGCGGCGGCACTTGTACCGGTTAGATTTCCAGCCCAACTCGTTGGTGGCCACGCTGGTTTTCTTCAAAAGATCGGCTTTGCCGCAGGTGGGGCACTGGGCATGGTCTTCAATGATGCCCTTGAGGGTTTCGTGCTTGTCCATGACCTGCTGCCTGAAATCGGCGTGGCTGTATATTTTCTCAGTGAGTCGTTCACAGGCGGCATTCAACTCCTGGTGCTCCTGTGTCAAGGTGCCTTCCGCAGCCAACCGCTCGCCCCGTTTTTTGAAGAAGGTGATGAGCTTGATGACTTCTCTCTCGTTTTCGGTGATATGCTGCTTCATGTGATGGATCCAGATTCTTATTTACCCAAAGATACAAAAAAGCATCCGTACCCCGATTGCCTGGCTTACTGCCACAGTACCCTTGCTGACCACTTTCCCCAGCCTACTTAATGGAATTGCCAAGAGTTACACCTTTCCAACTTCCAGCTCAAACCAGGAGAGATTACTACCGGCGATAGGCTACATAAAGGAGAACCCTCCAGGCAGGTAGAAGCAAAGCATGGTTTTTGGCTTGTTTCCTAAAAACAGCCTTAAAACACAATGGCTGATTTCAACGATGCACTTTCCGAGAACAAACCCGAGGAGATCAGGCTGCAACATGCCTGGCGGCTTAAAAGCACCAAGGTGTTTAAGGCTTTAAAATTTGAAATGCAAGTGAAAGTAAACGAGAGGGAATATTAGGAGAGAGGCCGGAAAGGCATAAAATAAAAAAAGCCTCTCCTTCCGTCAGGAAGAAGAGGCTAAAAAAGAAGGGGCAGGCGGCTCATATGTCATCAGCATCTGTAGCATATCCCCCAATAAGCACCAGAACTTTTGACGCCTCTGCAATGCAGAAGTGCTCCGCCGCCCCTTTATATCTTCTATGTTGTGACCAACAAACTGTCTTTGTTGTTTTAACTGTGTCAAAGGTAACAGGTATTTTCTGCTCTGCTAGTGCATTTCGGTGAGCACCCTGTTTTTCCGGTTGAACCTGCCAGATTTACGGTTGAAAGATTTTTCTGGTTTTTTCAGACTGTGAATCATACCATTCCTCCCTTTTCTCACCTCCCCGCTTCTCCTTTTTTGCAATTAACGTGTCTAATGTAGGAAATATTAACGAAGGCTTAAATAGTTCCAATCATTTTGTTAAAATAATTATATTACAATATTGAATGCAAAAAATGTAACTTTGACGCAAAAGTTGAACTAAAGGTTACAACAAATTTGTTAGACCCCCATAAACCTAGCATATAACATGATTTTTTTAGTCTAGATACTTTTTAAAAACAAGAACAACCCGACACAAAAACACCAGCTTAGTACAATTTAAAAATACTATATATGAAACAACTATACACTCCCTATCTCTTACAATCCTCTGCTTTCTACAGCAAACCCCACCAGAAAAATAATTTTGGTTTCCCAGAGAAGACTCCTTCTCAGATCGTGATCGGGCAGACCTCACCACAATTGGTGTAATCACCCCTTTTCAGCGCAAAACACAACACATGGCAGTAGGTGCCCTGGGTCTGCTTTTGCCTGGCCTAAATACTCCTTAACCAACTTTATTCTTTTCTGGCACCATGGCGCCTTTAAAAAAGTTCTTTTATTCACTGGGCTTCCTGTTCCTGCTGAGCTTTGTCTCCTATGCCCAAAATTGCCCCGACAAACCAGATGTCTCCCTGGCCGATGCCAACGAGGAGAATTTCACCCGGTGTAGCTCGGTAGGCGGATCAATTGAATACAATCTGTCGGTGTCTAACATCTCCACCACTTCCTCTAAAAACAAAGAGTACACCATTGAGTGGGGAGACGGCACCTCCAACACGTATCCGGCCTCGTTCACCAATGCCAGCCACACCTATAAAACCCAGGGAAGTTTCAACCTGAAGTTCACCATCACCAGCCAAAACGGCTGCTCTGACAGCAGAACGTACTCGGTGTTCAACGGCAGCACGCCAGGGATTGGTATCCAAAGCCCCAACAACACCTCAGACTGCGCTCCGGCGGCCTTTACTTTCGGGATTACCGGAACCCAGGGCAACGCTCCCAATACCACCTACGCCATCTGGTTTGATGACGGCACTGACACCCTTCGCTACACCCAAGCCACCCTTCCTTCCACCATCACCCACGCTTTCACCAAATCATCTGAGGGCAAGCCCAAGGGTTTCACCATGTACGCGGTAGCGTATGGTTGTATCCCTAAACAAGCAGAGGTAAGCGGAATCATCATTTCGGCAAAACCTATTCCGGCCTTCAGCATGACTCCTGAAAGTCCTTTCTGCGCAAACCAAGTGGTGACGTTGAATGACCAAACCAAAGGAGGATTCAACGGAAACAATGTAGGCGGCAATACCAGCGGGTACCGTAGACTTTGGACCATTTTGCCAAATACCGGTTGGGAGTTCACCAATTCCACCAATGCTTCTTCCGCCAATCCTTCTATTCTATTCAAACAGAACGGCTCCTACAAAATCACCTTGGCAGTAACGCCGTCGGGTACCAGCACCACCTGCCAAGGCGACTCAATTATTAAAGTTGTGGAAGTGCGCGATATTCCTTCTGCGCCCACCGCTACACCAGCCACTATCTGTTTAGGCAGTACTGCCACCCTACAAGCCCAAGGAGATGCCCCATTCTTTAATTGGTATGCCACTGCCACCGCTACTACTCCACTGGCTACAGGCGCCACATTCACTACGCCGATTCTGAAAGCCACCACTACGTATTATGTAGAGGCTGCCCTAAATAGCAGCGGATGCGCCAACCCTACACGTGTCCCAGTTATTGTAACGGTAACCCCATTACCAGCAATTCCTTCCGCTCCCAACGTAACCGCCTGCGCAGGAAGCAGTGCTACTCTAAAAGCTACCCCACCTGCCAGTGGTAAAGTGTATTGGTATGCTACTGCCACTGGAGGCGATACCCTGGCCACTGGCAACACCTTCATCACACCAGCTATTAACGGCACCGTTACCTATTACGCGGCTACCCTTTCTGCCCAGGGCTGTTTCTCTTCCACCCGCAGAGCGGTAAGAGTAACCGTTCAATCAGCAATAGCCGGCAATAAAGTAACTGCCCCTCAGACATTATGCGTAGGAGAAACCGCAGCTACCCTGGTGGGTGAAACTCTTACCGGCGGATCTGGCACCTATACGTTCCTTTGGGAAAGCAGCACAGATGGCAATACTTTTGCCAAGGCGACAGGTACCAACAATGCGGCTACCTACACCTCAGCTGGACTAAGCCAGACAACCTGGTTTAGACGCGTAGTCATCTCTGGAAGCTGTACCAGCGTTTCTGAGCCTGTGCAGATTACGGTTGTACCGGTAGTGACCAATAATACCGTTGTGCCAGCATTAGAGAACATCTGTTTTGGGGCAACCACTACCATTAACGGCTCCGCTCCAGCAGGCGGAAACGGCGGCACTCCTGCTTACTTATGGGAATCCAGTACTACTAGCGCAACTGCAGGCTTTACCGTAGCGGCAGGCACGAACACTGGTCAATCTTACCAGACAGAGGGCATCTCTGCCAATACATGGTTCCGGCGGAAAGTAATAATTGATGGCTGTGCACAGGTTTCTCCAGCAGTTCTAGTATCTGTTATCACCAACTCCTTTCCCCCAACTGTTGCTAATGCCACCATCTGTAGCGGCGGCAGCGCCACTTTGACAGCAACAGCCCCGGGCGGTCCTTACGAATGGTATACCAGTGCTGCCGGAGGCTCTCCGTTCTTTACCGGTGACCAGTACACCACTCCGGCCCTTACGGCCAACACTTCTTACTTTGTGCAAAGCCGAGCCATTGGCAACTGCTCAGAGGCACGTACCGAGGTGAAAGTGACCGTATTGCCGGTGATCTCCAATAACACCATTGCCGGGGAGCAGGTCGTCTGCCATGGCAGCATTCCTACGTCCCTCACAGGGTCAAATCCCACAGGAGGAAACGAAATACCGGTGTATACCTGGGAAAGCAGCCTGAATGGAACAAATTTTACAGCTGCCGCTGGCACTAACACAAATCAGAACTATGCGCCAGGCGCATTAACCCAACCTACCTGGTTCCGGCGCAAGGTGACCATGGGGCCTTGCGAGGATTACTCACCTGCCTTAAAAGTGGACGTAACACCGGCCCTTCTCCCGGTTACCATGCCTGCAGACCTAACGGTATGTGACAATTCTTCATCGCCTATTATCCAGGCACCAGCTGCCACCGGTGGAAATGGCACTTATACCTACAAGTGGGAAAAAAGCATCACCAGCGCCACTGCCGGATTTATCTCTGCCAATGGTGCTTTTGAAGAAACCACTTATGCTCCGGGGATTCTGCGCACCACTACTTGGTTCCGGAGAATTACCTTCTCGGGAAGCTGCCAGATTGTGAGCTCAGCGGTGAAAGTTACCGTGCTTCCTTTGCCGGCGCTGCCTATCACCAAAGATGTAGTGACCTGCCAGAACGCAACCGCTACCTTAACAGCCACACCGGCTTCTACAGGACAGAAAATCCAGTGGTTTGATGCGGCTACCGGCGGCAACCTGCTGGCCGAGGGCAACACCTTCACTACTCCGGTTTTACAAGCCAATACTTCTTACTTTGCCCAAGCCCTTACCTCAAACGGCTGTTTAGCCCCTACCAGGGTAGAAGTGAAGGTAACGGTAACACCGCTTCCAACTGCACCTGAAGGAATTGCCGCCACGGTTTGCCATTCTGAAAAGGCGGTCATCAGCGTTAAGAATCCAGCTACCGACATTACTTATGAATGGTTTGCGGGTTCAACCGGAGGTACCGCTCTGTTCAGAGGACCATCTTATACCACGGCTTCCCTTACCCAAACTACTACCTATTATGTACAGGCTACGGTGGGTGGCTGCGCTGGCCCTAGAACAGCAGTAGTAGTAACGGTTCAGGACCCGGTGGGCAACAACGTACTCTCTGGTACGCAGGAAGTTTGCGCAGGCACAGGTACCACTACCCTTACCGGTACCCAGCCAACTGGTGGAACCGGCGCCTATACATATCAATGGCAAAGCAGCACCGATGGTGTTTCTTTCTATACCCTTCCTGGCGCAAGCCAGACTGAAAACTACTCTCCAGGCACGCTGTACCAGACTACATGGTATCGCAGAGTTGTGAAATCAGGGACCTGTGTGCCGCATACTAGCGCAGCTATCAAGGTGACCGTGAGTGAGTCCATCATCAACAACTTCATCCAGGACAACCAGGTAATCTTCATCAACACCGTACCGGCGGCTTTTACCGGCACTTCGCCTACTGGCGGCACAGGTACTTACCGCTACCAGTGGGAAAGCAGCTTGAATGGCCAATCGTTTACGGTTATTGCAGGCGCAACAGGTAAGACGTATGCTTCGGGTGCTTTAAGCCAGACAACCTGGTTCCGGAGAGTGGTGGAATCTGGAGGATGCCAGGTGATCAGTAACGTGGTGAAGGTATCGGTGAACTCAGCCATCACGGAGAATACGATCTACGAGGACCAGAACATCTGTACAGGCACGGCTCCTTTGACCTTATCCGGCACCGACCCCATTGGCGGTGATGGCACCTTCAGTTACTTGTGGGAAATGAGCACCAAAGGCGCTTCTTCAGGGTTTGTGACTGCTACTGGCAACGCCTCCGGCAAAAACTATAACGCACCAGCCCTTACCCAAACCACTTGGTTCCGGAGAAAAGTGACTTCTGGTGGTGTAATCTCTACCTCTAATGCCGTGAAAGTAACGGTATTCTCGGCAGTGACCAGAAACACGATCTCCACAGACCAAACGGTTTGCATCGGATCGGTTCCTGCCCGCCTGACAGGCACTATCCCCGCCGGAGGAAGCAACTCCTATGCCTACGTGTGGGAAAGCAGCACCAGCGGACCAACGGCTGGATTTGGAACGGCCTTTGGCACCAGCACAGAACAGAATTACACTCCGGGCACTTTGCAGCGCACTACCTGGTTCCGCAGAAAAGTGGTGTCTGGAAGTTGTTCAGACAATGTGAGTAACGTGGTACAGGTAACCGTTACCGCACCGCAACCACCATCTGTTCAGGAAGCGTTCATTTGCGCCGGCACCACCGCTACCTTAACTGCGGTTCCTGCCGCAGGTGCTACCGTGGTGGAATGGTTTGACAAGCCGGAAGGCGGAAGACTGATAGGCTCAGGCTTAACGTTCAGTACCCCAATTCTGAAGGAAACGACTACGTTCTACGTGCGTTCAGTGACCCAAAACTGCGCCAGCGTAAGAATCCCGGTACAGGTGAATATACCGGCCCCAACGGCCGATGCTGGTCCAGACCAAAATATTGTATTAGGGAACTTCGCCACGCTGGAGGCGAAAGGAGGGTTAACCTATAGATGGTCACCCGCCACAGGCTTGAACAACGCCCAGATCGCGACGCCGGTGGCTAAGCCAACTGTGACGACCACCTACACGGTGACGGTAACTACCCAAGATGGCTGTACCTCCACTGATCAGGTGACCATTACAGTGTTGAGCCCAGTGGAAGTGCCCAACGGCTTTACCCCGAATGGTGACGGCATCAACGATAACTGGGAACTACCTAACCTCAAGAGCTATCCGA
Source organism: Rufibacter hautae (assembly GCF_008271695.1). Taxonomy (GTDB): domain Bacteria; phylum Bacteroidota; class Bacteroidia; order Cytophagales; family Hymenobacteraceae; genus Nibribacter; species Nibribacter hautae. The sequence goes on along the minus strand of NZ_VKKY01000003.1, from coordinate 1,104,032 downwards.
ATTGCCAGGTGGAGGTCTTCAACCGTTGGGGCAACAAGGTCTTTGAATCTAGAGGCTATGACAAGCCGTGGGAAGGACGCCTGAACGGACAACCGCTGCCGGCTGCCACTTACTACTACATCATCCGCTTGGGTGAGAAACAGAACCCTATCACCGGAAACGTAACCATTATCAAGTAAGCGGATATGAAAAAGCTTGCCATCATAGTTCTATTCATGGGTGTCCTGGCTCCGGCCATGGCGCAGCAGAAAGCCCAGTACAGCCAGTACCTGTTCAATAACTTTCTGCTTAATCCGGCCTTGTCTGGGATTGAAAGCTACACCGATGTACGCATGGGTACGCGCCGCCAGTGGGTGGGCGTAGACGGAGCCCCGGTGACGTATTACATCAGCGGCCACTCTTCCTTCGGAATGAGTGACCGGAATGCCCCGGTGGGGCCTGGAGCCGGCAAAGGGTTTATTCCCAAACTGCCGTCCAAGAACCCGCGCTCTACCAAGTACCACAAGTCGCGGCCGCACCACGGGTTTGGCGCGGTGGCGCAGGTAGACAAAACCGGACCGCTGAGCACGACCAACCTGAACCTGACTTACGCCTACCACCACCCTATCACCCGGAAGGTAAACATGTCGGTAGGATTATCGGGTGGAATGATCCAGACCCGTCTGAACGGGAACGAATTGCACCTGATCAACCAGAACGACCCTACGGTAAGGCCAAACACCATGGGCCGGACCAACTTTGACCTGGGCCTGGGAACCTGGGTGTACTCAGACTACTTCTACGTGGGTGCCTCGGCAGCCCAGCTCCTGACCAACTCATTTGCTTCCCAGAACGAGGGTGCCAATGATCCGGAGCAGAAGCTGCAGCCGCACTTTTTCCTGACAGGCGGGTACCGCATCAGAATCAGGTACGATTTCTCGCTGGAGCCTTCGGTGATGCTGAAGCTGGCCAGCCCCAGTCCGCTGTCGGTGGATGTGAATTTCAAGGCCACGTATGCCAACCGCATTTGGGCCGGCATGTCTTACCGCCACGGCGATGCGGTAGCGGCGCTGGCGGGTATGAACGTAAACCATATCCTGGACGTAGGCTACTCCTATGACCTGACCACCTCGGGCCTGAACGCCGCCAGCGCTGGTAGTCACGAGTTGATTGTAGGCATCAAGCTTCGCAACAAATCCCGGATGCTGTGCCCTGAATGGCTCTGGTAATCTACTAGAGTACCCTAATCATTAAGAAGCCCGCTTTATGCCTCTTTTTAGAAAAAGAGGCATAAAGCGGGCTTCTTCGTTTTGCGGCCATTTGCGCAAATCAGGTTCAAAACCAACCAGCTTCCCTTGGTGAAGGGAAGTTAAAGAGGTGAATCTCGACAAACCAGGCATTCAGTTTTTGATGATCCTTTTAGCCAATCATCCCTTGGCTACCTAATCAACTACTCCCCTTGTTCTCTGGTATAATTGCCTGCTCTGAAAACTCAAAACCAGCAACTATACTTTTCATATATCAGGAAGAAAACCGGGCCTTATCTTACTTTAATCAGAATTGCACTTTAAAAACTTTATAGCTTAAATAATCTAATAAATGACCTTCGTCAGGCTTTTGGCTAAAACATGGTTTTCACTTAACCGTAAAACCTACAAAAGAACAAAGTAAGACATTCCTAAGATTACAGACCTCATAAAAATCTCTACTTACCTACAAATTCCACAACCCATGAAAAACTTTACTCTTTCCCTTTGCTTTGTATTTGCCCTGGCTTTCTCTGCCACTGCGCAAGTAGCACCCCAGAATGAATCCGTTGAGAAGACAGCCGTTTCCATCAGCAGATTAATGGTTCAGTCCATGGGGTTAAATGAAGTGGAGTACATTCAGGTTCGCAACCTAAACCAGGAGCGTCTGGCCAAGGCTGCCGAGGTAACGAGAAAATACGCCAATGACGATTCCAGCTTGGAGTCTTCTTTGCGCGAGATTGATGAAGCGTTTGAGAACAAGCTTTTCACCATCTTGAACAACCGTCAATTGGAGGCTTACGCCGACTTCAAAACCAAACCAGAAGCTAATTTTCTTTCCTTGGTAGAGCAGGTTACTCCTAAGGCAAAGAAGTAAGAAACCATATCCTCCTAAATAAGAAGAGGGCTCCTAAATAAGGGGCCCTCTTCTCGTTTAAGGAAACGGTTACCATAGTAATTCAAGCAAAAAGAAAGCGCTACCTTTACTTCCTCAATCACCTGATTGACTAACCTTATTTTTGAGAACGGTTTCCCACTTGTCTTTCTGTACCCTTTTACACGTATACAAGTTTTTTGAAGAACCCTGGTCTATTCTGCTAGCAGACAAGGCCACAACCCTTTTAGCCTATGGAATGGTTTAAAATATACAATCCCAAAGCCATGAATTCCTTCCAGTTCATTGCTGTGACGGGATTAGTGATGTCAGCGGTGGCGCATATCCTGATGCACCTGTGGGGCAAGGAAGTAGATTCCTTCAATTACCTGTATGTCTGCTGGGGAGTGCTTTTCGTCTTCGGGTCTATCCAGAACCTGCGCCACAAACCGGAAGACGATGATCATCACCATCACCATCATCACCATTAATGAGTGAAGGATTGAAGGCGTGTTTGAGAGAATGGTGAGTTTCCCTTTGGCTTCCTCCTACAATCTAATGGAGACATCGTGGCAATCCGGTTCCCTACTGCCTTACTTTAATATAATTCAGTTTAAGAGTTTCACGCCTGTTTTCATGAAAGGAAGGTCAAACCACTGGGTGACCTTCCTTTTGTTTTGGGGCCATTTTTTGGAAAATAGCCTCAAAAGAGCCCGGGCAACAGGCTTTTCTTGTGCATCTGCGGCAACCGGGCTAACTTACTCGTTTAAACTCCATTTAAGATGACCAGAGAAGAAGCCTCCCAGATCTTACACCAATATACCAAAGGCGAAAGCCTCTTACGCCATGCCCGCACCGTTGAACTGGTGATGCGCGCCTACGCCCAGAAGTTAGACCAGGACCCCGAACGATGGGGCAACACCGGCCTGCTCCACGACGCCGACTACGAAGCCTTCCCCGACCGACACCCACACGTAGTAGTAGAACTCCTGCGTGAGCGCGGCGAGGAAGAAATGGCCCATGCCATCTCGGGACACTACAGCCACTGGGGCGTACCGCACGAAAGTTTGCTGGACAAAGCCCTGCTGGGTTGCGATGAGATCACTGGTTTTGTGGTGGCCTGCGCCCAGGTGCGTCCGCAGCGCCTATCGGGGTTGGAAGCCAAGTCGGTGCTGAAGAAGCTGAAACAGGCCAGCTTTGCGGCTTCGGTAGACCGCGGCGAGGTGCGCCTGGGGGCCGAGCTGCTCCAGGTAGACTTAGCCGCCCACATTGATTTCATCATCCAGACCCTGCAACCCCACGCCGAGGAACTGCAACTGACGCCGGTCTCTTCTGAGGCTTCCTGAGGAAAGTATATGACGTTTTTAGAAGTAGCCGGCATTTACAAGCAGGGAGAAAAGGAAGCGGTTCTGCAGGACATCAGCTTTAGCCAGGCCAAGTTTCAGAAGATTGCCATTGCCGGGGAGACGGGTTCAGGGAAAAGCACTTTGCTCAAGATCATCGCGGGCCTCATCCAGCCCGATGCCGGTACCGTCACGTTTGAGGGAGACCGGGTAAAAGGCCCCGCCGAGAAACTGGTGGCCGGTCACCCCGGCATCGCCTACCATTCCCAGCAGTATGAGTTGCCCGAGTTTCTGCGCGTGGAGCAAGTCTTGCGCTACGCCAATTCGCTTCCGCAGGAAGACGCCGAGGAACTGTACGCCGTGTGCCACATCCATCACCTGCTCTCCCGCAGAACCGATCAGCTCTCCGGTGGCGAGCGCCAGCGCATTGCCCTGGCCCGGCTGCTCCTCACCTCGCCCAAATTGCTTTTGCTGGATGAGCCTTTCTCCAACCTGGACACCGGCCACAAGAACCTCCTGAAAACCATTATCCAGAACCTCAGCGAGCAACTGGACATCACCTGCATCCTGATCTCGCATGACCCGCTGGATAGCCTCTCCTGGGCCGATGAAATCCTGGTGATGCAAGCTGGTACCGTATCGCAAAAAGGCACCCCGCAGGAAATTTACCAACAACCCGCCAATGAGTACATCGCCGGGCTCTTCGGGAAGTACACGCTGCTCAACCCTGAACAGGCCCAAGCTTTTCTGGGCAGGTCTGTGGCGAGTTTAAAAGGAAAAAGCATGCTGGTGCGGCCGGAAAGCTTTCAGATTGCAACTAAGGAAAACGGTGCGCTGGAAGGAAAAATCAAATCCGTGACCTTCTTCGGGAGCCACTACGAATTGCAGGTAACGCTTCCCACCGGCGATATTCTGGTCAGAACCGGGCAAGGCAAGTTCAACATTGGAGATACTCTATATCTAACTCTTGCTCTTGATAAAGTGTGGCAGTTTTCGGCGTAGCGGTTTATCCACTTTAGAGAGTTTACTACTTCTTCGTCCCCCTTTGAAGGGGGTAGGGGGATGATTTCTTCTGCTGATCACGGCATTTCAGAAATGTAGGGGCAATCCCTTGTTGTTGCCCTTGCTCATAGCATCAGGTAAGCGGTTCTTGTAACGGATTTATCATCCCCCTACCCCCTTCAAAGGGGGACGGAATGCGTGAATGAAAGCCAAAGGCGCTTCGGGCCTGTTTTTCAGAAAACTGCCCCGAAGCGCCTTTGGCATTAGATGAATCTAAATGAGTCCGGTTAGACTACGGCTACTCTGAAAGGCTTGATGTCTACCTTCTCCCAAACTTTCTGAAGCAGGTAAGGCTCTTGGTCAAGATAGGCTTGCAGGGCAGCTTCGTTCTCGAATTCAACCACTAGGGTGGAGCCGATCATCTTTTCTTCGGGGCTGAGCATGGCGCCCCCTAAAACAAAGTTTCCGGAGGCTTTCAGCTTTGTAACCATTTCCAGGTGGTCTGGGCGGGTAGCCAGGCGGCGGTCAAGAGCTTGGGCATCGGTGTAATCAAAGGCGGTGATGAGGTATTGTGGCACGGGAATTAGCGTTAGTTCTGGCTTTGAAGGTACAGAAAATACCCAAATCATGTTTCATAACGGCCCTATTCATCTTACGCCACGGCCACTTTTGAATCGTGTTCTCTTTATTGATAGCCAAATTCCAGCTGAAGCAAGAAGTTTGTTGATACTACATTGGCGTGGTGAACCTGAACGGCCTCCCAAATCACGGGTCAGAAAAGAGGATTTAGTTAGAAACTGGGTCATTCCCAATGACCCAGTTTCTATTTCTAGCCTGTTTTGCGTGAAACAGCTTTAATTCCGAGGCAAGTGATTAAGAATTTAGCTACTTGCGTTTAAACCATCGGGGGTGATCGATGTCAAAGAAACTGCGGCAGTGATAGGAAGAAGTCTTTGGGGAGAAGGTAAGCTGTTGGCGCAGGACCTTTCATGTTGCTCTAGTTTCCCCTTGCCCAGATTTGTCTGTATGCTTCACCTAAAACGGCTTTTTTTTCAATCTATCCTAGCCTTTCTGGCCGTGCCAGCGATTGTTTGCCCCCGTAACGGAATGGCAACGCCGGCGGTAGCGGCCATTTGGCAAACCAGCGGGGTTCCGGTCTCAGGAACGGTGGTGGATGCCGTGATCAAGGCGCCCGTAGACTTCGCCACGGTAGCGCTGCAGGACAAAAGTGGCAAACTCATTACGGGGGTTCCCTGCGACCAGAACGGCCATTTCACCTTCCCCAAAGTTGCCCCCGGCGAGTATAATTTGGTCATCAGCTTTATCGGGTATAGAACCAAAATCCATCCTATTCAGGTCTCAGGAGGCACGGCACCCATTCAATTAGGACAGATTCTGCTGGAGACCGACAGCAAGGCACTGGAGGAAGTGGTGGTGACCGGTGAAAAGAACCTCATCCAGGAAACCGATGACGGCATGGTGTACAATGCCGAGAACGACATCACCAACATTGGGGGTACCGCTGCCGATGTGCTTAAAAAAGTGCCTTCGCTTTCTATTGACATGGATGGCAACGTGGAGATGCGGGGCAGCAACAAGATCAAAATCCTGATCAACGGGAAACCATCTACCATGCTCGCCGATAACTTGGCCGAGGCCCTCCAGCAGATTCCGGCGGATATGATCAAAAGCGTGGAAGTGATTACCAGCCCCTCGGCGAAGTACGATGCCGAGGGCACCGCCGGAGTAGTGAACATCATCACGAAGCAAAGCACCATTGAAGGGATGACCGGCCAGGTGACCGCTACCGCCGGAAACCGCAGCAACAACCTGAACACCAACCTGAACGTGCGCAAAAAGAAACTGGGCGTGCGGGCCAGCGTGGGCGGCAACTTCAATGACCGCCTCGGCGATTCAGAGTCGGACCAGGTGTATTTCCGGGAGGAGAACCTCATCCAGACGCCTACCAAGCTCATCCGGCAGAGCAGCGCCTTTGAGAACAACGGCCGCTCGTTCTTCTCGCAACTGGGCGCCGACTATGACTTCAACGAGCACCACAACCTCAGCGCCAGCATCAGGGTGAACCGCTCCCGCAACCTGAGTGACCGAACGCTCTCCACCGCCCAGTTCACGCCCTCCGGCGAGGAACAGACAGAGAATTACCGGTTCCGGGACATCGACAACCTGAACCGCAACAACGGCGTGGAAACGAACCTGCACTACAAAAAGCGGTTCAAGCAGAAAGGCCAGGAACTGGATGTGATGGCCATCTTCAACAGCAACGCCAGCGACAGCGACTACCGCCTGACCGAGGAAAACCGCACCGCCTACATTACCCGCCTGGAGCAGAGCGACAACCACAGCACCGGCCGCGAGTTCACGTTCCAAGCCGATTACGCGCATCCCTTTGAGAAACTGGGTCGGCTGGAAGGCGGCATCAGGGCGGTGCTGCGCAACTCGGGCAGTGACTACAACTTCCTTTACTCCCGCTCGGCCGACGCGCCGCTGACCGAGGACCCGGCCCGTTCCAACCTGTTCAGCTATCACCAGGACGTGTACTCCTCCTACCTGTCCTACACCCTGCGGTGGAAGGAAAAGTACACCCTGCGCGTGGGCGGCCGCTATGAATACACTTCGGTGCTGGGAGACTTTGCCACGAACAACGTGGAAACGAACCTGGACAGGCCTTTTCACAATTTCATGCCCAATGTGATGCTGATGAAGCGGTTCAGCAAAGACCAGCGCCTGCGCCTGAGCTACGCCACCCGCATCCAACGGCCGGGCATGAACCAACTGAACCCGTACCGCAACGAGAGCAACCAACTCAACATCCGCTACGGCAATCCCAACCTGGAGGCCGAGATCACCCACAATACAGAACTGAACTACAGCTGGCTTCTGAAAACCACCAGCTTCAACGCCTCCCTCTACTGGCGGCAGACGAACAATGACATCAACCAGTACCAATTCCCCATCCGGGAGAATAACGATACCCTGAACACCACTTTCGCCAACCTGGGCAAGAACGCCACCTACGGCACCAGCCTCAATGCCACCACCCGCTTCAAAGAAAAAGGCCAGATTGGCGTGAACCTGAACCTGTTCTACAATGACCTGAACAGCTTTGTGGGCCGTAACCGCATCTATCGCTCGGGCTTCATGTATAACCTGAGCGGCAACGCCTCTTACCGTTTCGTGAACGACCTGAGTGTACAAACGGCCGGTTCCTTTAACTCCCCCCGGCTTTCCCTGCAGAGCCGCAGCACCTACAACTACTCTTACAGCCTGGGCCTGCGCAAGGAGTTCTGGAAGCGGAAAGGCGGCGTGAGCCTCAACGTGGAAAACTTCCTGTTCAGCAACAACTCCATCCGGACGACGGTCACCAACACCAACTCCAGCAACTTCAACCTTAACAACAACTACAACCGCGTGGTGCGGGTGAGTTTTAACTATCGTTTCGGGAAAATGGAATTTAAACGGGAGAAGGCTTTGGAGAAGTTTACCGGAGGGGAAGGGAAGAGGAAAGGGTAACTTATTTTTCTTACACTTCTCTTTCTCTGGTTCAAGTCTGTGACTTGGACCTACAATGATCTGCAGTTTGCAACTGCAGTGAGGCGCTAGCCTCAAATTCACTTTATAGGTTATTACTTTCTATATCTGTTCTTACCTCTCAAGGTTGCATTCGCGGTCTGCGGGCGTTTGTCACTTTTCTCCTTGATGAGAAAAGTAACCAAAAGAATCAAGAAGCCTCAAACTCGCTGACGCTCGGACAGTGAGGCTTCAGTAAAGGTACCACCTGGCTAAAGCTATCTATTATATAGTCTACGCAGGCCACTACCACCTGAACTGTCCTTCCGTGCGGCGGGCCGTGCCTCGGCCTCACTGTAGGCCTTCTCCCCGGCCCGCCGCAGGTGCCTTTCTCCTGATAATATGCATCGATCTGCCTTACTCTTTTTAATGGTTCAAGTCTGCGACTTGGACCCAAAATGATCGGCAGTTTGCAACTGCCGTGATGCGAGAGCCTCAGCTAGGCTGGATAGCGTTTCTTGAGTGTTATCCGATAATCTTATCTGAAACAAGCCTGCATTTCTGCCATGGTTAGAGTACTTAACAAGAGCCAAATGGGCTCTATAACTTCTTTCTGAAAGTTTCAACAAACAGGCTTTTGCAAGAATGAAAACAGGTCTAGCAGGCCTACGTAGTCTAGGAGGAGGGTGTCAAATTATTTTGAGCTTCGGGGTGCATGCTTACTTTTCTGCTGCGTATATGTACTTTCGCGGACAGATAAAACGAGAGACTATGACCAACAACGATATCATGAAGAAACTGCGCGTGGCGCTTCAGCTCCGGGATGATGACATCATCGATATTCTGGGGTTGGTTGATTTCAAGGTAACCAAAAGCGAACTAGGCGCCATTTTCAGGAAAGAGGACCACCCCAACTACAAACCCTGCGGCGATCAGCTTCTCCGCAATTTTCTCAATGGCCTGGTCATTCACATGCGCGGCACGCCTGAGGAAAAGAAACCAGCGGCTGCTCCTGCCCAAGCCCGGAAGCCCATGTCTTACCCGCCCCGTAAAAAATAGAAACCATTATATTTTCAGAAGCCGTTTCGGCGCTGTTTTCCTATAACAGCGCCGAAACGGCTTTTTTGTTTTCCACCCAATCTGAGTTTCGCCACAAACGGCTGCGCCAGTGAACGGGTATTTTCCTATCTTGATTTCAATTTTTGAACCACCTACTGATTATTAGAACTAATTACTGATTCTATTCACTCTGTGCCACGAAGAACCCAAACTCATCCATTGGCCAGCCATTGTGTTTCCGGCTTGTTTTGCTGTAATTGAGCTTGAAACAACTTTCTTTTATGTGGACCTGCCCCACCTGCACCCAATCTTTCCTGCGAGCCAACCAGACCCACTCCTGCCTGGAGAAAACCGAGGCTGATTTTCTGCGCGGCAAGTCTGCGGTGACCGTTGGGCTGTACCACCACTTTCTGGCGCAATACCGCACCATTGGTGATTTTAAGATACATCCGGCTAAAACCATGATCTCGCTGGCCAAGAACACGCGTTTCTGCTCCGTCTTCCAGTTCGGGAGAAACTTTCTGGACGTGTGCCTTCCGCTAAACCAAGTGTACGACCAAACGCTCTGCTTCCACAAAATAGGCCACGTAGGCGAAAAAGACATCAACCACTATGTGCGCTTCTATGACAAGGAAGACCTCAATGAGGAGGTGCTACATTTCATGCGGCTAGCCTACGCCTTAGATGCGGAGAAAGGAAAGTAAGCGGCACAATTCTATGATGACCACAGAAAAACCGAAAGGTTAATCAAACTAAAAATCAATCATTTACGGATGCTTTAAGCAAGAGTCATAAGTCTAGGGGGAGGTAATGGTATTGGCTAGTTTCTTTTAAATTGGCTTAAAACCCGATGAGAGAACCAGTATCCACCTTTTTAAAGGATTTCTCACCCAAGTTTCCTTCGGGTGCCGTATATGCTGTTACCTGATTTATTTATATCTTCCTTTATCCAAGTTATTTCGCGGTTCAAGAAGGGAAAGGTGTAGGTGAAAGGTTGTGCCTTTCCCGTAGACCGAGCTCCTGTTTCTGGTCCGTTTTCAGAAAATCACCCTGGAAAGGGATGGCACTTCGGGCGCTTGCGTCAACCATGGCCTACTACATTGCATTCTCATATAGCGGCTCTGGTCCCTAAAGAACAAGCTGCCGTGATTAGCTTGACAGTTCCTCCAGACACCCCGGCGGGGAGTACACGCTATAGGCCAAGCGGCTCCGGGCATTGCTCTCAGGTTATTGCTTCTACGTTTTTTCCTCACCACAAGAAAACCGGAACCCTATGCAAACAGTCCACCAAGACATCACCGATGAGATTAAAACCCTTTGCCGAGATTTTGAGAGCGCCTTTGCCAAAGGAGACGCCGCGGGGATAGCTGCCCTGTATACCCAGGATGGCATGCTGCTCCCCTCCGGCAGCGACATTGTGCAAGGCCAGGAAGCCATCAGCCAATACTGGCAGGGTGCTATCAACGCCGGCATGAAAGAATGCCATCTGGAAACCGTTGAGGTGGAACTACTGGAGGATACCGCCATCGAACTGGGCCGCTACGTTTTGCTGGGCGACGGTGGCCGCACCCTGGACCAAGGGAAAAACATGGTAGTCTGGAAAAAAATCTCCGGCGATTGGAGAATCCAGAAAGATATTTGGAACAGCAACTCGGGCAATTAGCGCCTCTGCCGTCCATTCCTTACAACCCATCAAAGCCTTAGAACAGCCGTTGCCTTTTTCATTTGGGCCAGCTGTTTTAAGGCTTCTTTTCTAGAAACCGGCCTAAAACCGAACCGGTGTTCCTGCCGCCGCACTTTCCTTCATGGCTTTTATTATGGACTGTTTTGCGCCAGCACCGGTCAACCTCATCAGCCTAAGGGCTGTAATCCTTATTGGTCCAAGCAAGGGGAATCAGAGTAGTTACTCCTGGAAGAAGGATTTTGCTCTTCTTGTCATACAACCACTAGGATTTAGGAAAGATGAAACACAATAAACCCAAGAAGATATAGTTCTATTCTATATTCCGGGCTCCGGTTAACTTCTTACGCATATGGCTGTTAAATTCTGGGGAAAGAAAGAGAAACCCGTTTCTCCCAAAAAGAAAAAATCCTTCCTGCGCGAGTGGGCTGATGCAGCCATGTTTGCCGTGGTCTGCGCTACGCTCATCAGGTGGCTCACCTTTGAAGCCTTCGCCATCCCTAGCTCGTCTATGGAGCAATCGTTGCTCACCGGCGACTACCTTTTTGTGAGCAAGCTCCACTATGGCTCGCGCACGCCTATGACGCCGCTGCAGGTACCCTTGACCCACCAAACCATCTGGGGCACCAACCTCCCCTCTTTCTCAGACCTGGTGCAACTGCCTTCTTATCGCCTGCCCGGCTTTACCAATATCAAGCACAACGATCCAGTAGTGTTCAACCATCCGCAGGAAGTGGAGCGCCCGGTAGACCTGAAAACCTACCTCATCAAACGCTGCATAGGCGTGGCCGGAGACACTCTCCAGATCAAACAAAAGCAGGTTTACCTCAACGGTAACCTTACCCATAGCCCCGGCAAGATCCAGTACAGCTACTTTCTCAGAACCGAGGGCTACGTACAAGAGAAGTTCTTCAAGAAACACGGCATCACTGATGTGTATCCGGCCCAGGGAGGGTATATAGTCCACACTTTGCCCCAAACCGCCGAGGTACTCCGTTCATTTGATTTCATCAAGGAGGTGGCTTTACTGGAGACTCCGCCGGGCGTAACCGATCCGGCGGTATTCCCCCAAGCCCCGGCCACCCACGCCTGGAACCAGGATAACTTCGGGCCGTTGTATATCCCTAAAGCCGGCGCCACCGTGGTCCTCACCCCACAAACGCTGCCCCTGTACGAAAAGATCATCCGGGTTTATGAGCACAACCCCCACCTGGAGGTAAAAGACGGCCGGGTGTACCAGAACGGGAAAGAACTCACGCAGTACACTTTCAAACAGAACTACTATTTCATGATGGGCGACAACCGCCACAACTCCCTTGACTCCAGGTTCTGGGGATTCGTGCCGGAGGAATATGTGGTAGGCAAAGCCGTCCTGGTTTGGATGTCTTCCGATTCCAGCGCCTCCTTCACCGATAAAATCCGTTGGAACCGTCTGTTCCACACCATCAAGTAAAGGCGGTATTCTTTTCCCGATGACGCAAACGGGTGACCCGGATAGGCCGCTCCGGTGTTCTATTTCCTCCCTTTCCAGGTTTCTTTCCCCAAGAGGTTTCGGGCTTATTTTCACCAAAATCGCTCTAAACGAGCATACTACATTTTCTTTCCCTACACCTCAGTTACCTACATCTGAAAACAACAGCCCTGCTTCCACGAGGTTGAAAGTTTATTCCTATTTATTTTCTCAATCGCTACCACTTGTACTTTAATTGTATTAAATTATCCTTTAATAACAAGAACCTTGATCTAAACTGATTCCCTGTTCAGGCCTTGCTTTCAAGGAAATTGCCGATTTCGCGGTGTAGACCTACTATGGGCTTCTACAAACATGACTTCTGATGGATGCTTCTGGGGTAACGCGCTCCTTTTGGGGAGGCCTGGCAACCGGAAGCTGTGGTGAAATAAACAAGCGCTTTCCTGCTTTTACATGGTGTCAACTACGGACAGAACCTACTCTCCTTTCCGACAGCCCTTTTCCAACCTAAGGTACGCCTCCTCTGCTGTGGAGCCCCTCTTTCAACTGTCAAAAGGCTTCCTCAAAGAGACTTGCTGCCGGTTGTCTGTTCTGGCTGTGCTTTTCTTGGTGTTGATACCAAGCTATGCTAATGCCCAAGGCCAGGCTTCTGATATTCCGGTGCTCAAACAGAACATGAAGTACGTTTTCGAGGACGCCTATAAACTCACGTTAACCGCTAGCGGCGGAATCACCGTCATGAACAGCGACTACCAGGCCGGAAACGTGGGCATCATTGAAAAAGCAAAAATCAAGGGCTACGGCTATAACTTTGGTCTGGGCGCCATGTACCAGTTCTCGCCTTACATTGGAGGCATGGTCAACCTTGACTATCTCACCATCAAAGGGAAAAGACCCGAGGCCGGTTGTTCTTTTTGCTCTGAGATGGTGACGGGTACCATCTCTGGGGTGATGCTCCTGGCCACCAGAGCCACCCTGACCAAGCTCTATTCCAGATCCTTCAGGAGAGGGATTTTCCTGGTTCCGTACCTGAGGGGGGGCGTGGGGTTCATGAGTTACCAAGCCTATTCTTACCGCAGCGAGCAATCAGAGAACCCGGTGACGGATTATCCCGGCCTCACCATGGTCATTCCCGCAGGCGGCGGGCTCAGGATACGGGTCACCGACCAGATCAGCCTGGCCACGGAAGCGGTCGTGCTCCTGCCCTTCTCCGACTACCTGGATAACCGGACTGGGGCCGGCAATTTCCTGGGCGGCTATGACCAACTTCTCTCCTTTTCCCTTAAAGGCCTGTACTACCTGGGCAGCAAACGATCCTCGGCCGTGAATGGCTCCGTCTTCAAGAAATTCGGCTTCAAAAAGAAAAAGTAACCCTCGCCAAGGAAGCAATACACTCCATCAATCGGAAGTAATTTCCTAACAGTAGATTTTCTAGGATAGCTTTTCTGAGGTTACAACTTCGTAATCCATCCACCAGAGTAGGATAGCTTATAAACTGTCTAATCAGCTGCTTAGATGTTCTGCTTTTTCATTTCGCTTACGGCATGGTCTACGGCGCGGGCGGTGAGGGCCATGTAAGTGAGCGAGGGGTTTTGGGTAGAGGTGGAAGTCATGCAGGCGCCATCTGTCACGTAGACGTTGGGGCAGGCATGCAGCTGGTTGTACTTGTTCAGCAGCGAGGTCTTGGGATCATGGCCCATGCGCACGCCGCCCATCTCGTGGATGTCCAGCCCCGGGGCCTGGTGCGAATCTGTCTTCTGGATGTTGGTGAAACCGGCTTTGGTGAACATCTCCTCCATCTGAGCATGGTAATCGGCGACCATCTTATCATCATTGGCGTCGTAGTCCAGGTTGATGTTCAGGAGCGGAATACCCCAGGCATCTTTCTTGAATTTGCTCAAACTCAGTTGGCTTTCGGCTTTGGGAATGGTTTCGCCCATCATGTGGGAGCCCACCTTCCAGATACCCCAGGAAGGGTTTAGGAGCTGGTTTTTCAGATCGGCCCCGAAACCAGACGTGTCTGAATTCTTACTGCGATCGGCACGGAAACCGGCGGCATACCCGCGCAGGAAGTCGGTTTCCTGTTTGTGCAGGTTCCGGAAACGAGGAATGTAGCCGCCGCCCGCTGGGTTACGGCCATCGGTGGCGTACTCTTGAAAGCCTTCGTATTCGGCGGTGATGCGGGCGCGGTAGTTATGGAAGGCCACGTACTTGCCTAATAAGCCGCTGTCGTTGCCTAACCCGTTGGGAAACCGTGAAGAGGTGGAGTTCAGCAGGATCTGGTTTGTGCTGAACGCCGAGGCATTCACGAAAATCACCGGCGCAAAATACTCGGTGGCTTCCTTTGTCTGGGCATTGATCACGCGCACCCCGGTGGCTTTGCCGGCTTTCTCATCATAGATCACTTCCTGTACCACCGAGTGCGGCAGCAGGGTCATGAGCCCCGTGCGCTCGGCCCACGGAATGGTAGAAGCATTGCTGCTGAAGTACCCCCCGAACGGGCATCCGCGTTGGCACAGGACCCGGTTCTGACACTGCGCCCGACCCTGCTCCAAGTGAATCTGGTTGGGTTTGGACAGGTGCGCGCAGCGGGCACTGATCACGTGGCGGTTGCCGTAATGGGCTTTGAGTTGCTTTTTGAAGTGGTCTTCCACGCTGTTGAGCGGAAAGGCGGGCAGAAAGTCGCCGTCGGGCAGTTCGGCCAGGCCATCGTTGTTGCCCGAGATACCCGCGAATTTCTCCACATAGCTGTACCAGGGCGCCAGGTCTTTGTAACGGATGGGCCAGTCTACGGCAAAGCCGTCGCGGGCGGGGCCTTCAAAATCAAAATCGCTCCAGCGCTGCGTCTGCCGGGCCCACAACAGGGATTTGCCGCCCACTTGTTGCCCCCTGATCCAGTCAAAGGGTTTTTCCTGCACGTAGGGCTGCTCAGTGTCTTTCACGAAGAAGTGCATGGCATCCTCGCGGAACGCGTAGCAACGGCTCACCACCGGGTTTTTCTCCCTGATCTCGGCGGTGAGTTCTCCCCTGTGCTCAAACTCATAGGGCAACATATTGGTGGTGGGGTAATCTTTGAGGTGCTTCACATCGCGCCCGCGCTCCAGCACCAGCGTTTTCAGGCCCTTGCCGGTGAATTCCTTCGCGGCCCACCCGCCGCTCATCCCAGACCCGATCACGATGGCGTCAAAGGTGCGCTGCTTTACACTGTCTACATTCAGATTGGCCATGGTTAGCTCTGCTGTTTTGTTTTTACTGGAAAATAAGGATTGTAGCGGCCGGGCACCAGTTCATAGACCCGCAGTTTGGTCATGACCAGTTCTGAGTTGAGGTAGCCGGTAATGGTGTGGTCTTTGAGAAGCTTGTAAAAGGCAAGCACGTCCTGGGGGGCTTTGCCGGCGTTCACCGCCGCTATCAGTTCCTGGCGCTTTTGTGGGCTGGCCTCCATAAAGGAACTGCCCAACTCCTTTTTGGCCAATTTCTTGAATGCGTCCAAGCCGTCTGTAAAGGCTTTCTGGTCTTTCTCGCCGCGCAGATCATCTACCATTTTAAGCGTGAAGCGGTGCAGCCCCAGGGTTCTGCCGCCGGGCGTGTCGGTGGTGGGGAGAATGGTTTCCACCACCTCGCCCAGCAGTTTCTCGTCTTCGCCGGAGATATCCAGGTTCTTTAGCCGGATAGAGGCTTTGCTGGTTTCCATCACGCAAGACGGTGCCAGCACCAGCCCACCCGTAAACAGCAGCAACCCTTTGACAACAGTACGCCTGTTCATAAATCTCTTAGTTAACCTATTATAGAAGAAGTCTTCGGTATCAGAATGCTTTTAACCCATCAATTTAGCGCAAAGAATGTTACCGCCGGAGTATTTGCCAATTTCTAAGCAGTTTTTGCTAAATAAGTACCAAAACGGAGGTAACTTTCTTGAGGCTGGGCAGATTTTCAACCTGAATTTAAGAAAATAAGTGCAAAACGTCAGCAGGAACCGGTTCTTTGGGCAGAGGAATTTCCAGAGAAGACCTTAGGCACGCATTTGAGTTTCAGCAATTTTTAGCTAAGTTCAAAAACAGGTATTCTCTATATAAAAGATTTTATATATGAACCTCCCCCGCCTTTTTCTGTGTCTCCCCTTTCTGGCGTTCTTATCCCTTGAAAGTGCCTCTGCGCAACCCTAGGTATCTCACGAAAGCAGCGGATTAAACTTCTCTGAAGATTCCTGTAAAAACCATCTCAGAGTCAACCTTATGGGTTCAAAGCATTTCGGGCCCGTTTTACAGAAAACGGGCCCGAAATGCTTATAGATCAATCTGAAGTTCCGGTTGGTTAAGCCTCCAGAGCAGGCTCCTCTTCAAAGAAATTCGCTTGGGGTTCCTCTTTGCCTTTGGGGCTTCTGCCAAACCTGTTGGTGTAAGGGTCACCGTCGTTAAAAATCAGGACTAGAAAATAGAACGGAATGATCTGGAACCAGCCGGACCGGTCCTTGTCATGGCATCTTTTGGCACCTTGCGCCCAAAGGAACCAGACCAACGGAACATACAGGAGTAGCACCACCAATAAGGAGGCCACATCTTCAGATCCGGCCAAGATATTAAAAGTAAAGATAAGAGCCGTGTAAGCCAGAACGCTCAGGCCATACTCCAGTCTTCTGATTCTTCCTCTAAAGGAAAACGGGGCTTTAAACATGATAAAAGGGTTGGTTGGGTAGTTTGGTTTATTTTGGGTTTCCAAGATAGGAATTTTGCCCCAACCTCAAACGCACCTCGCCTCCTTTTACCCAACCAGGTACCTCCCTTTTGTTTTATGGTTATTTTTGAAAAATGCTTTACATCTGTCAACCAGTTAAAAGGAAGAATCTCTCTGGAAGATCAGCCTCCAGACTTAGCAGTCACAGGTGAAATCGCGGCTGATGAATTGGTTGGAGGCCACGTCGCCTACTTTCACCAAGTGGTCAAACCTGATCTCTTCTCCGGTGACCAACTCCAGCACCGGGGCTCCCTCCTTCTCCTCCACTTTCTTGATCATGGCAGTCACAGTGAGGAATTCATTCAGATCAGTGCGGTACTGGATCTTCAGGGACTTCCGTTTAGAAACTGCCTCGTTTACCGCTTGCATTAAGGTCTCATCCATGGGTCATTGGCTTTAAGCTGAAAAATGAAGTTGAGGTACATTTAGTGTTTTACGGCTGTTTTCACCAAAACGGGGCAAAAAAGCAACCTTTGGGTTCTTTCTTGAGCTTGCCACCCAAATTTTTGGATGCTCCACCGGGATTTACACCGTGGCGCCTACCAGCTGCTGTAAGATTTCTACCACGCCGTTCTGGCTGTTGCTTTTGGCCCTGAACCTTGATACTTTCTTGATCTCTGGGTGGGCGTTCTCCATGGCGTAGCTGAAATAGGCTTTCTCCATCATCTTCAGGTCGTTGAGGTAATCCCCGAAGACCATGGTCTCTTCCGGGGAGATGTTGAATCTCTCCTGGATCACTTCCATGCCGCGGCCTTTGTTGGCTTGCTTGTCGCAGATGTCCAGCCAGATCTTGCCGGATACGGTGACCTGCAGGTGCGCCTTTTCTTCTTGGAAATAGGTGTTGCTGTTGCTTTCTGACCCGGCCAAATCACAGAGCGCGATCTTCAGGAACTGGTCATCTTCCACGGCCAGTAGGTCATCCACCACTTCCACGGCATCATAATACAGGTTTACCTGGTCCATGAACTCTTGGGCGGTGTTTTCCACGTAGGCAGATTTCTTGCCGCAGAGCACAATGTACACGCCAGGAATGGTTCTGGCTTTCTGCAGGAGTTGCCTGGTGATGCCGTGGTCCATGGCTTGCACCAAAAGTTCCTGCCCCTGGTGCACCACGTAGCTGCCGTTCTCGGCCAGGAAAATGATTTCGTCTTTGATGGGGGTAAACAGGTTTACCAGGTTGTAGTACTGCCGGCCACTGGCGGCGGCGAACAAAATGCCCTTCTCTTTCAGGGCTTGGTACACCGGGTAAAAATCTTCGCTGAGGGTATGGTGGGGGTCTAGCAGGGTGCCGTCCATGTCAGAGGCGACCAGCTTAATGTTTGAAAAATCCATAGGTACATATTCTCCAGGCGGCGCTGGTTCATCCGTTTGCCGCAAGGTACTCAATACCGGTTAGCCTTCCTGAAAGTTGTGCTATTTCCCCTTGAAAACCTGTTCTTGGCTCATTTTTTCTATAATAGGCGAAAAACAGGGTCTAGCCGTGGATTGAAATTAACTACCTGAAAAGCGGGTTCCGGAGGTAGACTTTGAAGGTGGTGCCCTCGCCCAGGTTGCTTTCCACCTCTATCTTGCCGCCGGCATTGTCCACGATGCGTTTCACCATGTACAGCCCCACGCCGGAGCCTTCTACGTGGTCATGGAAGCGGCGGAACATAGAGAACATTTGCTTTTGCTGGGTTTCCCCCAGCCCCAATCCGTTGTCCTGGACCTGGAGCACCATGTACTCGTCACTCTGCTGGCAGCTTACCTCTACCTGGGGGGTACGGTCTGGGTGGCGGTACTTAATGGCGTTGGAAAGCAGGTTGTAGATAATGCTGCGCAGGTTCTTCTCTGAGAAAGAGACGTGCTTGCAGCTGAATACGGTGGCTTTAATCTGGGCCTTGGACTTCTGGATGCTCTGGTCCAGGTCCAGAATCACTTCTTTCACTAATTCCTCCAGGTTCACCACCTTGGCTTCAGACAAGTGGTCTTTCTGCAGACGGGTAATCTCGGTGAGGTTATTGATGGTTTTCTTGAAGCGCTCAATAGATCCTTTTATCATGCCCAAAATGTTGCCTACCTCATCTAGCTCCAGACTTTCAGGGGGCAGTTCCAGCAACAGCTCGCCCATGAGCATCTCTATGTTAGAGATGGGTGCCCGCAAGTCATGGGAGGCCGTGTAGATGAAGTTATCCAGGTCTGAGTTGGTGTGGAGGAGTTGCTGGTTTGTGGCCTGCAGGTCCTCGTTGGCGGTGGCAAGTTCCTCGGCAATGGCCTTGGCCTCCTGCTCGCTCTTCTCCAGCGCCCGGCGAGCCTCTACCCGCTCGGTGACATCGGTGACCAACGTATAAAATCCTTCCACCACGCCGTTTCGGATATCGGGCACGTAGCTGGTCTGGATGTGTTTCTTGAAACCTAGCCGATAGGGCATCTCGGCCTCAAAGTCCAGCCGCTCCCCAGATAAGGCCCTTTCTATGTAGCCTTTCACGTTTTGGTAGGCTTTTTCGCCAATTACCTCCAAAACACTGCGTCCTATCAGCTCCTCTGCCCTGAGCGGGAACCAGGTTTCATAGGCCTTGTTCGTGAAGCGGTACACTTCATTCTTGTCCAGGTAGCCAATGAGCACCGGTAATGAATCTGTGATGAGCTGCAGTTGCCTAGCTCCGGCCTCCACCGCTCTGCGGGCTTCAATCTGCTCGGTCACCTCAAAGGCCAGCACCAGAATGCCGTCTATGAGGCCGTGCTCATTGTAGCGCGCCTGCTGGATGTATTTAAAGTACCTGTCCTCCAGAACACCGTCGCCGGGCCGGGCAATGGGGATGTGCATTTCCTCCTCCTCGTGGGTTTTGCCGGTCTCATACACTTCCCTGATGGTGCGGTACACATCATTGTGCTCAATCTCGGGCAGAGCCTCCAGAATAGACTTGCCCAGGAGCTCACGGTCGGGGAACAACTGTTGGTAGATGGGGTTCACCAGTTCAAACACCAGGTTGGGTCCGTCCAGGATGCAGATGGCCGCCGGGGCATCGGTGAAGAGACGCTCCAGGCGCTGTTTCTGCTTCTCGGCGATGGATTGGGCCAGTTGCAGGGCTTTGGTGCGCCGCTCTACGCGGGCCTCCAGTTCCTGGTTTAAGGCCTGCAGGGCTTCTGAGTTTTTCTCCAGTTGCCGCCTTGAGTTCACCATCTCCGTCATGTCCAGCGCGAAGATCAGGATCCCGTTTATTTTACCCTGGGCGTCATAAAGCGCCTGGTAGATGAAGTTCCAGTAAATGTCCTCGGGCTCCTTATCGGCGAAGCGGGCCACCGGAATGAGCACCTCCTTCCCTTCAAAGGTCTCGCCGGTGTCATACACGTGCCGGATAATGGCTTCTACGGGCTGACCTTTGAGCTCTGGAAGCGCCTCAAACAAGGGCAGGTTCATGAGTTTGCGGCCCGGAAACAGCTGTTGGTAGCTTTCATTGAATACTTTGAACACCAGATCGGGCCCTTCCAGCATGGCCAGGGCGGCGGGGGCCTGCTCAAACAGGCGCTCCAGCCTGGTGCGTTGGAGCTCGGCGTTAGCCAAGGCCTTCTGTTCCCGCTCCTGGCTTTCCTTCAGTTGGCGCCGGGCTTTCTCCCTTTCCGTTACATTGAAAGTCTCGTGGATGATGCAGTTGATGTTGCCCTGGTCATCCAGCACTGCAGAGTTGACGGTGTGCCAGTAGCGCTCCAGAAACTTGCCTTCGTGCTCAGGATCAGGGATATCGTACCGGAAGATCTCCATTTTTTGGGCCTTGCCCGTGGCAAGCACCTGCTCAATGGAGGCTCTCAAGCTTTGGGAGGAAGAGGCTTCCGTCACCTCCGGATTATCGGGAAAAACGTCAAATACATGCTTGCCAATGATCTCCTCCCTTACCGTGAGCGTTTCGCGCAGGTAGCTGTCCGTAGCCGCCCGGACCCGCAGATCAGGCGAAAGGATCAGAAGCGAACCCAATTGGGCCTCAAAAATCTGGCGAAAGGGCAGACTTTCTTCTGTTGCTGTGCCCTTTACAGCGGGGGAAGTTTGGTTATTCATGTATCAAACGCCAAGGTAACGGGTGAAGATGTCCGCTATACGTGTTTCTGGGCCCGGCGGTCACCTTGCAGCCCTCGTTTATTTCAGCTTCCAGGCCTTCAAAGAAAGCTTAGACACCTACGGCTTAAATAAGCAAAAGATTTGGATAAGGTTGCCACTCCCGGTAGAGATTCTTATGACCGGCAGGATGGAGACAAGCGATTGCCCGAGTTGTTAAGCGTTGGCCAGCGCCTTGATATCGGGCACCTCCAGTATTGGTTTGTGGTAGCCTTTGGTGGACACGTAGACCATGGCCTTGCCCAGGTCTTGCAGGGTGGAGATGTAGCGGGGCGCCAACGTCCTTACCACGGGTGCTAGCCAGCCGATGTATTTGTAGTAGGTACTGGTGTTTTTCATGCCCGGCGTGGGTTCCAGAAACGCCGGCCTAAAATTGTAGACACTTTTGAAGGGAAGTTTCAGGAGGTCGTTCTCTGTTTTGCCTTTGACCCGGGCCCACATGGAACTTCCTTTTTCTGAGCTGTCTGTACCAGCCCCCGAGACATAACAGAAAACCATCTGGGTGTTCTGCCGGGCCAGGGTTTGTGCCGCGTGCAGAGTAAGGTCATAGGTGAGATGGCGGTACTCCGCCTCTTTCATGCCCACCGACGATACGCCCAGACAAAAGAAACAGGCATCATAACCGGCCAACTGGTTTTCAATGGGCGAAAGGTCAAAGAAATTCTGGTGGATGATCTCCTTCAGTTTGGGATGGGATACACCGCAGGGCCGTCTGTTCACCACCAATACCTGTGCTATCTTTGCCTCCTGCAGACACTCAAAAAGCACGCCTTCTCCCACCATTCCGGTTACGCCGGTGATGATGACATTGATGCCGGAGGATGGGCTGGTGTCCATAGGAAGACTTATTTAGAAGCTTGAAACTGAAACTACCGGCAAATAAGTGAAAGTGCTGCTGAAGCCACCATTTAGGGTTATTTACCACTACCTTGTCCTGAGCTTCTATTTGAAATAGTAATTGAATCTAATTGGGTACTGCTTTTCTTGCAGGGTTATTTTTCCCTCGAAAGTATTCACCCCAACTTGCGGCGATTTAGCCTTATAGATAAACTTTACCCCAAATTCACCTTCTTCCTTTTCAACACTATAATCTTCTGGGTGGCTGATTGTCACGTAGGCACTCTCGCCTTCAACAGAACTTAAACTGATAGATGCTTTGAATGGCGTGGAAGCAGATACTGTATCGTTACTGAAAGTGACATAATAATCCTCCTTTCTGTAATCATACTTAAAAACTTCTGTCTTTACGTATCCCTTGTTTTTGCCGTGTGCTAATTTGTAGAATACCAAACCATTTAATGAAGTGTTCACCTGTTTTGTGGTCTCCCTTGCAGTGTCTTGTCGGGAATACTCAAGATTTCCATCTTCATCAAAAACCGCAACTATTGAAGGGTCCAATGATGGGTCTGATATTATCTCTTCTTCATAATTTATAGATATGGTTTCTGTTTGACTGTTAGCCCTAAAAAGATATACTGAGAGTAACACCAAAGTGGCAAATAACCCGGCGGCGATGAATCCTTTTGTCAATTATTCTAAATGTGTGCTTAATACCAAATAATTTCCCTGAAGCGCCCGTAACTGCTATATACTCTTTTGAAAAACAAGCCCAAATCCGCGCAGCGCCTTTCTATTGAAAATGGATGACCGCTTTGTAGCGAAGGCGGCGGCAGGAGGCGTACAGTTTCTCATTTTGGGTGAGGAGGTCGTAGAGCAGGTGGTCTTCAAAGCCGTTGCGCCAGAAATCGCCGTTGTTGGGATTGTAGGGATTCAGGACGCAGGTGGGCTGCCTGGCCTCGTTCACGTAGATAAGTCCCCAGTTGGCGGGCACCTCGGTTTCCTGTATCTCATCGGTGGGGACGCACAGGAAACGGTACCTTCCCATCTCTTGGCCGGGCGTTTGCCAGGCGTTGTTTTGCACGTCTTTTTCAAAATCTGCCCTGGAAACGTAGGCCTTCAGGAAAATACTCCGGCCAAAAGAGCCAATCCCAATCACATCCGGGAGCGGCCCGGTTTCCTCTCCATCGGCAAACTCTTTAAAGGCGGCGGCGCAACTGCCCTCCGTCAGAATCCATTTACAGGCACTCGTAACTAAGTCTTCGTAAGTCATCCTTCTTGATTTCCTGATTCACGCCCTGGCCATGAACATGAGTCAGAAACTCTTTTAATCTACGTAAAAAATTCTAAAACCACTTTCTGCGGTAACAGAAGCGGTCTGGGTCCCTCCTCTCAGGCAGGCGAAAAGGATGTTCCTTTTCTAGCCTCCCGCTGGAAATCAGGTCAAAAAAGCCTTCACCAAGGCCACCGCCGTCATGAGCAGCCAGATGGAGTTCAAGACCCAACTGGCGTGCGCGTTCTTGTTTACCGCATAGATAATCAAGAAAAAGCAACCAATCATGTTCATGGACAAATATTCCACAGACTGGCTGCCGATGACGTTGAGGCTGTTGAGGCTAAAGGCCGACAGGGAAAAAAGCGCCCCGGTCCAACCAATGGCTTCTTGTATGTATTTTGGGAGCGTTACCATCTTATCTTTGTTTGTTTAAGGCAAAGGAAAGGCGGCTGCTTCGTTCTAAAAATGCCAATATCGGGTTGACTAATGCATAAACCAAATCAGGGGCCATGGAGCTGCAACAAATAAAGTATTTTCTGGCCCTGGCGCAGGAGCTCCATTTCTGGAATACCTCTGAGAAAATGTTCATTACGCAGTCGGCGCTGAGCCGGCAGATCAAGGCGTTGGAAGAGGATTTGGGGGTGCAGCTTTTTGAGCGCAGCAAGCGGAACGTGAAGCTCACCCAGGCTGGCGTTTTCCTGCGCGACCGGTGGCTGCCCCTGCTGGAGGAGATCAACCGCATGCACCGGCAGGCCCGCAAAATTCACGAGGGCGCCTATGGGTCCATTTCCATCGGGTACCCGGGATCGGTGGCGTACGGTTTCCTGCCCGAGTTCATCACCGGCATCGCGCAGACCTTGCCCGAACTGAAGGTGGAACTGGTGGAACCCACCGACATCAGCTTTGAGCAACTGCTGCTCAACTACCAGATAGACCTGGCCTTCAGGAGAGACCCCGCCGAGAACCCCGCCCTGCAGTCTATCAGCCTGTACTCAGAGCATTTTGCCCTGGTGGTGCCCCAGCATCACCGGTTGCAGCAGGAGAATTTCCAGGGGCTGCAGGAGGTGAAAGATGAGAAGTTCATCCTCTCTGGCCTGCACCACCAGACGTTCTACGTCAACAGCCTGCGGCAAATCTTCAACGAGTACGGCTTCACGCCCAATGTGTACATTGAATCAGATTTCGGGGGCATGATCTTGAGCCTGGTGGCCCGGGGTTTGGGCGTCACCGTCTTACCCAGTTCCTACTCGTTTGGGGCGCCGCCCGATGTGCGGTTCATCCACCTGCCGCACAAGGCCAACCTGTACGTGACCTGGCGCCGGGAAGACACCAGCCCAGTGCTCACCAACGTGCTGAGGCAAGTGCAGGAAACCGCCCAGAAATTCAACACCGAACAAATCTGAGCCCCCGAGAAAAGGCTCTTTCAACAAAAACGCCCCTAAAACGCACTGTAATCGCGTTTTAGGGGCGTTTTCTGTAAAACAGGCTTAGATCTAGCGCTTTGGCTTCTGTTGGAGCGCGGCCTTGATTTCCTCGCCTACCGGCGACACGGCCGGCCCGAAGTAATGCGTGAGGTTGCCTTGCTCGTCCACCAGATACTTGCTGAAGTTCCAGTCGGGTTGGTGCTCGTTCCAGCCGTTTTTCTGGGCGTGCGAAAGCCAGTCATACACCGGGTTCTGCCCTTGATTTTTCACCACCACGCTCTTTTTGGCCAGCGGAAACGTCACCCCGAAATTCACCTGGCAGAACTGGGAGATGGCGGCATCATTGTCTTTCTCCTGCTCCTTAAAATCATTGGCCGGAAACCCGATGATCACCAGATTCTCTTTCTGCTCTTCATGCAGCTGCTGCAACTCCTCGTACTGGCCGGTGTACCCGCAGTTGGAAGCCGTGTTCACCAGCAAGACTTTCTTGTTTCTGAACTGACTGAAATCCAGCGGGCTGCCGTTATTGAGGGTGGCCTGTAGCGCGTAGAAAGGCTGGGCCGGCGGCACCTGCTGCCGGTTCTCCAGAATCTTCCCGTTCTTGGTTGACTTAGACAACCGCATGACCAACGGGTACAGCCATTTCATAATTCTTTGTCTTAACTCCATGGGGTAAAGGTAAGGTTACTTTGGTTCAGGTCTGCGCACTGCGGCTTCAGACTGGATAAATCCGATTTATTCCAGAGAAATCAGGCTTTTAACCGATTGGCGAGGAAAGTAAGGGTAGTGGCCCAGGCTTCTTTGGCGGCCAGCGGGTGGTAGCTGGCTCGTTCATCGCAGTGGAAACCATGGTCTGCGTACGAGATTACAGTATTGATGTAGTCTTTGCCGGCTTCTTTCACCGCATTGATGATGGTGTCAATTTTCTCCTGCGGAATATGCGCGTCTTTGCCGCCCCAGAAGAACAGGTGCGGCCCGTGCAGGTGAACCGCCTCAGAAGCCAGCGTGTCCAGCCCACCGCCGTAGTAAGACACCGCCACCACCAGGGGCAAAACCGTATTGGCAATGAAAGACACCCGTCCGCCCAGGCAAAAACCTATGCTGCCGATTTTATACTGCTGCACGGCAGGTTGTTCCTGTAGCCAGGCATAGGAAGCCTGCAAATCAGCGGTTAGGCCTTCTTTTGTGATGGCCTGGTAATGCGGCATGGCCGAGGCAAAATCTGCGTAGTTGATCTCCAGCCGTCTGCCGGTGCGGTGAAACAGATCTGGGGCGATGACGGCGTACCCTTCCCCGCAAAGCCGGTCCGCAATACTCCTGATGTGGCCGTTCACCCCGAAAGCCTCCTGTAAAACAATGATGGCAGGGAAAGGACCTGCTCCCTCGGGCAGCGCCACGTAGGCCTCCATGGGGGTGCCATCAGTGACGGACAAAGTTATAAAATCGTGGTTGGTCATTCTTTGGTTCTTTTGGTTTCAGCGCCAGGATCAACTGGCAGGTCATTTTCTGAACTCCCGTTTCAGGGCCAGTTTATCAGAAACACCTCCAAAACGAAAAGGTTACATTTTGGCACATGCCAGAGTCTCCATCTGCTTTGCACAGGTTTCGGTAAAATTGGCTTTAAAACGGCACGCTCGAAAGCGCAAAATGGGCCTAAGAGGCAAATATGGAGCAACCATCCGGTTTTCAATTCGTTTTATAACCTGCAATTGATGTAGAACTTAACTCTAAAGGATATGAAAAAGGTAACATTTTTGGCGGCTTTGTTTTTGGCGGCCGGTCTGCAAATGAATACGGCGCAAGCCTCTGATCACCCGGTGCAAGATACCACTCAGGTGAAAACCACTAACAAGGAGCGGGCAAAAACCGGGGTGAACCAGGTAGGCCACGGCGCTAAATCTGTGGGCAAAGGCACCAAGAACCTGGCGGTAAGCGGCGCCAAGGCTACAGCCAAAGGCGCGAAGAAAGCCGGAAAAGCCGTGAAGAACACCACCAAAAAAGGAGTGAAAAAGGTAGACGAGAAGATTGACTAAGCTCATCCACCTAGCCATAAAAAATGCCTTCCTGAGTTTCAGGAAGGCTTTTTTTATGGCGTATGGGCCATCAGGTGATCTCGGGGTTGTTCTGGCCGGGTCTCCCCTCCTGGGCGTTGGTTTGGGGAAGTTCTTGCACCGGCATGATCAGGAATTCCTGAATCCGCCAGTTGAGGTCACTGACCTCCTGGGCCAGTTTCTCTATGCGCATGGTCAGTTGCCCATCGTGCTCATGGGGCACCACAAACGCCTCGCCCAGGTAAATGTGCCCTTCCTCGCGCATCCTGAACGCGTGTTCCTTTATCCAGGGTTGGTGCTTCAGCTTCTGTTCCACCTGTAAGAGCAAAGGATCTGTGTGCCGGTCATCCACGTTTTTAGGAATCTGGTTCATGAGATCGAAAATGGCCTGTTTCAGGTTAGTGTAGCCGTCCCATAAAATGTCCAGGGCAATGATGAGGGCCGCCACCGAGTCTGCCCACCACCAGCCCATACCAATCCCCAGAATACCGGGAATGGCGGCGGCCCCGGTCATCCAATCGGCTTTGTTCATATCCGCGTCTGTGTAGAGGTTTTTCTCGTTCAGCTTTTTGGCCAAGGGCAGCTTCATGCGGCCCAGGATCATAGACGGGATGGTGCTGTACACCATGGCCGCAATCATGAGGTATCCCAGCCACACTTCATGCCCGAAGATGACCTTGATCCCGATGGTGGGGTGCTCCTGTTTGATGAGCGTGGAGGCGGCATCGAAAATAAGGAACGCGCCTACCGAGAACAAGGCCAGCGCCCCGCACAGAAAAGCAATGGTCACTACCCGGTGGTAGCCATAGGGAAAATCCTTGTTGGGGCGCTTGTGGAAAATGCGCGCGGCAATCAGGAAAGAGATGGACGGAGTAAGACTGAGGATATCCTCAAAATAAGCCGTTTTCATGGCCTGGGAGTTGCCCATGGTCAGGTACACCACCACCGAGGTGGAGATGAGGTAGAACACGCTGATCCACTCCAGTTTCTTGGCTTTGGCGAAAACCGGCTGCAGTTCTGGGGGGTACTCAAATCGGTTGATCGGTTTCATGGCTGCAAACGGTTTTCAAGGGTGGACTGCTGCTGGTGCAGGAACTTCTCTAGCTTCACGATGAAGGCATTCTCGCCCATGACCACGCAGAGAACGTGTTTCTTTTTAGCCATTTCGGTGTAAGGCCGGGTAAAGGAGATTTTGGATTTCCAGGGAGAATCGTCGGTGATGCCGGCAATGACCAGGTGCAGTTTTTTTTCCTCCAGGTCCTCCAGCAGGTTCTGCTCAGTATCGTTCTGCCACTCTACTTTGGCGTTGAGGGTTTTGGCGAATCCCCTGACCAGCTCTGCCTCAATGCCGGTGGGCCCCTCGGGACCTTTCACCACCCAGGGCGGATTCTCTGAGTAGCCCACCTTAAGGGTACCATTGGAGACCTGCTCCAGCGTTTTCTCCGGATCTTTGGGAAAATCCTGACAACTGGTAGCCAGCAGGAGAAAGCAAGACAGGTAAAAGATAAAATAGCCGCTGCGATGCATGCGAAGTCTTTTAGGGTTGAGGGAAATAGCTGGGCGATGCTCTACCTCTATTACTATATAGGACTAAAACAATTTACCCAAATTGCTGTTATTACGCGCCCCGCCCCAGATTGGTTGATACCTGCCAGCGACTCCCCAGAAGGCAGCTCCTAAATTCCTTTTAAGGAAAATCTAGGATTGAAGGCCTATTTTTTTATCTCCTCGGCCTATCATCCTGTACCTCAAAGCCCTTTTCTAGTCCAAGTCTCGCTTACCCTATTTTGTTGAGTTTGCTTAGAGCCTCCATAAATTGAATATCAGCAAACCATTGATTTTGTAAGATTCCATTTCGAGGCTCTTTTCAGGAAAACGGCAGTAAAACGCTGCTTATCCGGAATCAGCCTTTATTGCGGATGCCTTACGTGATCTGTCATAATTATCTCTAAGTAGCGAGAGTGGAAAACAGGGCATGATGTCCGCTAGTTGAAATCAGGCCACCACATTAACTTGCTGCCTGTTAATTTTGCGAATGAAAGGAAGCCTCAGAATTGGAAAGAAGTAATGGTTTTAGGGCTGATTTCCGGAAAACAACCTTAAAACCCGTTCTTTCCACAATGTTTACTGGCTGCACTCAGAACTCAAGACTCAGAACTATCTAACTTCATGCGTTCCCATCCCCTTACGTTCGTTACCATTGCCGCCTTGCTCCTCTGGGCCGGGATGGTTGTTGGCATCTCTTTTATTGAGGCTCCCGTGAAATTCACCGCGCCCGGGATTACCCTGGCTCTAGGATTGGGAATAGGACGGCTGGTATTTGGGGTGATGAACAAGGTGGAACTTGTGCTGTGCACCGTGGCGCTGCTGGGCTTGTTTTTCAACCATGGCACCAGAAAAGAATGGACTCTGCTTGGCTTGCTGACCGGTATTCTGCTGCTGCAGACGTTCTGGTTATTGCCGGTTCTGGATGTCCGGACGCTGGCTGTCATCGCCGGGAACACGGCGCCAGGGAGTAACCTGCATTACCTTTATATTGGGCTGGAGGTCCTTAAATTGGGATTGTTGGTCACCAGTGCCGCAATTGTGCACAATACCACCATCAAAGCGAAGAACTCTGGTTTACTCTTTGAATAATCAGGATCCATTACTGCTCCACCATACACTGGTCTATAGTGTACTTCAACGTGTTGTAGGTGTTGTTTGTCAAGGTTTATCTGATTCTAATTAATCAATTTCAAAAGGAGGACAGATCCATATCATCTGATTGCTTTTAGAAAACACTCCCTTCACATTGCCATTGTTGCTGTCTACTCTTTGGAAATAGTAAACCTTCTGCTTTTTCCCATCCTCTATCAACTGAAACCTACCAGACTCTAACAGCATGCATATCTGGTCTCGCAACACATACCTAACTACCCGTTGGTCATCTTGCCTTTCAACTTCATCCCACTGGAAAGCATCTTCCGCGGCCCATGACCAGATGTGATCAAAGGCCACCTTCTCTCTTGATACTAAATAATTTATAGAAATTTCAAAAGCCTTTTTATGATCTATAAATTCAAGGCTGTCCGCTTCTGAGGCCAGGAGTCTAAGTTGTTTGATAACATCGTTTTTACCTACTCTTATGATGTAGTTTCCTTCGCTAATTTCTATGGTAGGAGGATTGAAACCTTTGGTGGTTTGGAAGTCAATCTCCTCTCTTTTTATATTGATTATGTCACCTACATAATACTTCTTTGTGTCAAATTCTACTGCTTTAGGCTCCTCTGACCTGCTCTTCATACTATGGCAGCTTGAAAGCAACAGAATCAATAAAATGGCTAGCGCTTGTTTCATATTTGAGAATCATGACCAATGCCTAGTGCATGAGGCATGTAAGGTCATCGGCCGAGAAGCCGTTTATATAATGTTAGGTGCTGGCGTTTTTTGCCTTTATTTATAAAATCTGCCTCTTTCTTTGATAGCCATAAATGCAGAATATAAAAGTCCGGCTAGTTAATTATTAAGCTTTGTACTGCTCTATTAATTCAAGCCTTTTTACAATACTGTTCTTCTTTAGTATGGTACCAGGAGATAGTACCGCATTTGCGCCTATCCTGGAATGATCGCCAACCAAAGATCCGAATTTTTCTGTACCTGTTTCAATAATGGCATCGTCATGTACAACCGAGATTTTCTTTGAAGTTCTTTCGTTATAGTGATTGGCGGCAATAGAACCCGCTTCAAAATTTATGCATTTACCTATTATACTATTGCCAATGTAATTGAAATGCGCCACCGCAGTTTCTGCGCAAATTATACTGCTTTTTATTTCAGAACCTGGCCCGACTTTAACAGCCTTGTCAAGGTAAACGCCTTCTCTGAAATAGGCATTAGCCCCGATATAGCAGTTGCGGTTTACTATTACTGGGCTTTTCATTACAACCCCTTTTTCAACTACAGCGGTTTTATGCACAGCTACACCATCCTCAATGTTATAATCTTCACCAAGCTGTAAAATCATTATATGCAAAATTTCTTTAAGGTTATCGGTTATCTCCCATGGCTGTAAATCCTTTTCATTTGGGAAAGTTTCAGAAAAGCCTTGGATAAAGTCGTCTATGTAAATCATGAATGCTATTTTGTTGATTAAGGATGGAAACCTGATTACAGTAAAAAACTAGCTTTTACGGTTAGCATATGCAAAGACCGCAGCGGAGCAAGATTTTTGCATATGCCTCTTTAGGCAATGTTTTTTTATAATTCACTCCAGTACACAAGTTCTAGTTTTTCACCGTCATAAATAAAATCATCAAGGTCGTCTACATCCTCCGTCAAGAAATACCCTAGTTCACTTGAATAAACTATTCTTCTTTTATCCTTAATTATTTCAGTCACAAGTTCAAGTGCTATTTCCAGTTCCTGCCCTGGTGTTTCAGCCCCATACATATTCATATGTATATGCCATTCCAGCTTTCCTGTCTGCGCAGCAAAACCAAGAGTAATTTCATTGCCAAAAGTAGTTAGAATCAATTTTAACTTTCCGCTTTTACTTTGACATTCAAGGTCTGCTGATTTATCATCATTTAATCTTAAAGCGTCAATAAATCCGGGCAGTATTGTTTGAAACTTAGAAATAACTAATTCGGTAAATTTCTCTTGCTCCATTTATAACATCGTTTACACTAGACGTTGGGAGTCGGTGTTTTCCTATCCTATTTTAGGTCTTCTTTCAGGAAAACTGTTTAAAATCATATCGCCTGTAAAACGTTCCTATCTTTAAAAGTTTGAATAATTAATAACGGGCCAATTGAGCAAAGATTGGAAATTAAGTAAAATATGAGGTTTGCTCCCACACTTGAAAGCCTTAAATTAGAAAGAGTTATATCATAATCAGAGCCAAATAGCTGCTCAAGAACGTTTACGGTGAAAGTACCGCCAATTAGGAAACCGAAAAAAGAGAAAATCATTGAGTACAGTATTTTCTCCAGTGTGATGAAGCTTCTCAGGGGGAAGACATAAACAATAGAAGGAGCAGTTATAAAAAAAAGCATGGCATAGTTCATATATCTATCAACTCCTCCCTTTTGTTGGGGTGAATCGGTAAATAATGACCATAGCACCAATATGAGTACTATCAATAGTAATCTTTTTGTAGATAAAATCTTTACCATGATTTTTATTTCATTGTCATCTAACTTGCTTGTGTAAGCGGTGGCAAGGCCGTCGGTCGTAGCTGCCGTTTATACTATATTGTGCGAAGTAGTTTTTAACCGTCTATCAAGACTCCTTGTGGTTCTTTTCCTATGAAGTCCACTGTTACTTGATGGTTTTCATCATGAATTGTGTCAAATGATATATCCCATTCCATAGTTGTTTTGCAATGTCTGGGTATAGTAATTCCTACTAATTTAAATTCTTTGTCGAAGTTCTTGATTTTAAAGCTCTCTTTCCAGTTGCCAAACTCCTCTTCCACTAATGGCGTGAGCCTAGTTATCAACTCTCTGTAATTCTCCTGAACCCAATTATAAAATTCTTTCTGCTTCAGCTCTGGTCCGCTTTCTTTACCCTTGATGATAAATTCTATTTCTTTTCCAGTCGGTCCAAACAAACCTTTACCTTCAAAATAGCTATTTTCAGAGTCATTCGTTTTCCTGAATCTAAGTTTTCCAAAGAAGTCATCTTCTATTATGGTAGGCTTTTTAAAAATGTCTAATATTCCCATTTTTTATAATTTCTATTTTGCCCAACGTACTTTTCTAGTGTTCACTATCCTTTATTGCTTTTCTGTGGCCATTTGAAATATGGCTGTAGAAGTTCTTATCTAAACCTTTTAACTTATGAAGCTGAGTCGGAATAA
Source organism: Rufibacter hautae (assembly GCF_008271695.1). GTDB lineage: Bacteria > Bacteroidota > Bacteroidia > Cytophagales > Hymenobacteraceae > Nibribacter > Nibribacter hautae. The sequence goes on along the minus strand of NZ_VKKY01000003.1, from coordinate 1,071,594 downwards.
AATCACGTGGATGTGGGCCACTGAATAGGAAAAAAAAGAAAGATTCTATCTCCATTGGTTGCATTCCCTTCAAGATTTGGTAAGTCAAGTCCACATTTGCCAGTACAAGAGGCTCCAAGTCGTGCTGAAGTTTGCCGATGGCGTCAGCTTCCCACTTTCCGTTTATACCTATGTTTATTGCCTTTTGGAGTTTATCTTTTTTTGAAATCTTGTCAAGTGCATAAAAAGTGGAAATGTAATCGAAGGACTTTTCATACAGCGGCCCTGACTTATCACTCACATAATCGAATGTCCGCTTAAATGCCTGAAAGTCGCAAGGAAATAGGTTGAAGTAATGAATCTGGTTTTCTTTAGTGTCAGCACTTTTCAGCTTGTTGAATGATGATTCCAGCTTTTGAGCGCTAGAGCCTTGGAAAAGTAAAGCTATTGACAAGAACACTAAAAGAGATTTCATATTATATATTTTGGCCAACGGTTAGGCTAAACGGCGGGCGAGGCTGTCAGTCGAAGGCTGACGTTTAGGCGTTGTTAGGTGCTATTCTTTTATTTAAAAAGATTTTTAAGTTTAGAAATAAAACTAATTTTAGATGTATTAGGTAAAGATTCATCTTCAATTAGAGTTATTCCCGTATTCAACATTTCACTAATATGTTGATTGTTCTGCTTTAGTTTATCTTCTGGAACATCCACCATATAAACCCACTCTCTGGAAGGCATAGGGACTTTATCTTTTGATAAATGAAGAATAACATTGTCTAAAAATAATTCCTCCTTCTTCTTTCGATTTACTATTGATTCATCTATCCAAGTAAATACACTATTGATTGTATGCTCTTTCATTGGATAAAAGACAAACTGAACATCTGTAACGCTATCATAGGTGTTGTAATGTTTTCTAGTTTGCAAGGCTAAGTTTTCAAGATACTTAAAAGGTAATTTGAGGTCTTTCCCGTCTAAGCTTATCCAATCGAGTAGTCCGGAATTATTAACTGCGACAAGAGTTTGCTTTAGTCCAAGCTTTGAATCTACTACAAATCTACTTTGGTTTACTCCATCGCTGAATTCTTCGAACTCCGCAATGCGACCTAGACTTAAACTTATTTCTTCAGGAGATTTTTTAGCTTTTACTAATTCCAGAATATTGTTTATTATTTCTTCTCCCATATTATGAATTGCACCTAACTACTATATACAAGTCAACATACGGTTATCTGCACAATGCACGCAACTCCTGTAGTGTGCTTTTGGACTTGCATGTAGGCTGTACAGTCCTATAGGTTAAGCTAATGTAGCAGTTTGTGAGAGATTATCTAAGGGACAGATAATTTCAGGACTGTTGACCGTTGCTCTGCAAACAGACACTCTCCGGTCAAATCCTAGGAAAGCTGAATAAATACCTAATTATCAAGCGTTAATCAACCCTAATTTTACAGAAGCGTAGCCAATAAGTCACAACCTTGGCTCAGAGGGCCACTGAAAATTAGCATGCCATGAAAAAAGGATTCACCATTGCTTTTCTGATATTTTTAGCCCTGGTGGTAGCCGCTGGAGTAGTTATCGCCACTACGCCTACCAAAAAGCTGATCTCCTTTCTAGCACCCAAAATTGACAACATCCGGATCACCGATACCAAAATTGGAGAGAAAACCGCCACCATGAACGTGCTCATGGATGTGGAACCCTCCCTGGTCTCCAGCTTCGTAGACAGCATGTCGTACAACTTCAAGCTCTACAATAAAAGCGTGGCGCACGGCCAGAAGAGTTTTGAGCGCGATGCCAAGCAGGGGAAGCAGACCATCAAATTCCCGATGACCATGGACCACAACAAGACCCGCGAGCTGGTCCGCCGCCAGGTGAAGGAAGGCGAAAAGGTAAGGGCATATATCCAAGCCTATACCGATATCCCGCTGCTGGGCCGCCGCAAATTTGACATAGCTGAATCCCTGGACATGGTGATCCCGGCGGTGCCCGGCGCCGAGGTCACCAACCTCAAGATCACCGATTTTGGCCTGGACGAGATGGAGATGGTTATGACCATGAGCCTGGACAACCCCAATGAGTTTGATTTCTACATCCGGGATATGAAGATGACCCTCAACTTCCCCGACAAGATGAGCTCTGTGGGCGGCACCGTGAAAGACTACCTGATAAAATCCCAAAGCGTAACCCCCATCCAGATTCAGGCTGTGTCTGACGTGAAGAAACCTCTGAAAACCACTTTCAAGACCCTGACGGGAGACCACGTTTGGCGCTACAACATGAAAACCTACATGGTGCTGGAGCCCAAAAGTGATGTGGTGGGCACCATCCACATGGATGCCGTAAAGACCGGCAAGATCAACGTGGTGCAGCAACTGAAGAAAGTGAAGGAAGCCAAAAAGGCCGAGAAGAAAGCCGAAAAGCAGGAAAAGAAAGAAGCCAAAGAGCAGCGCAAAGAAGAAAAGAAAGAAACCAGGTAGCGGCTCTTTTAGGCCTGTTTACCGAAAATCAAGGCTAAAACAGTTCCAGGGTTAGTGGCATAAAAGTTTAAGGACAAAAGTGTATTTTGCTCTGCAAAATCTTTATTCCGCTACCCTATGCCAAACGTCTACTTCGCTCGTTTTCGCAAGACTATCTTTCTTTCCTCAACTGCCTTTACGCTGGCTGCCCTTTGCTTCCCGCAGGCCTCCGCAGCCAGACAAAATACTGTTCAAGATGTCTCAGACTCGGTGCAGGTAGGATATGGCCTCCAGAAAAAACAGCAGACCACCGGCGCCTCGCAAACAATTTCTGCCAGGCAGTTCAACCAGGGTTTGGTGGTGTCTCCCCAGCAACTTATCTCGGGGCAGATCGCGGGGGTACAGATAACGGGTTTGTCGGGAGCACCCGGCGCTGACTTTCTGGTGCAGCAGTACCGAAACGCTACCCTGGCAGGCCGGAATGAGCCTTTAGTTGTGCTGGACGGCGTTCTTCTGGAAAGCGAGGCAGAGGAAGAGTTGGTGTCTGCGCTGGCCCTCCTCAACCCGCAGGATCTTGCCTCTGTCACTTTTCTGAAAGATGCCGCGGCCACGGGGATGTACGGCTCCCGCGGGGTGAACGGGGTGCTGTTCTTAACCTCCAAACGCGGATCAGAGAACAGGAAACTACAGGTAGATTTCCGGTCACAGGTGGCCCTTTCCACCCTGCCCAAAAAAGTAGACGTGCTTTCCGCCGAGGAATTCAGGCAGGTGGTGACCCAACGCGGCACTCAGGAACAAAAAAGCAGGATCGGCTCTGCCAACACAGATTGGCAGGACGTGGTTTACGAGAACGCCGTCAGCCATGACCAGCACCTGAGCCTGGGCGGCACCATAGGTTTCCTTCCTTACCGGGTGGCGGTAGGCTACCTCCATCAAAACGGAATCCTTACCAACAGCTACTTTAAACGGAAGTCCGCGGCCCTTACTTTAAACCCTTCCTTTTTTGAGGACCACCTGAAACTGGATGTCAGTTTAAAAGGGATCAAAGGAGAGACCCGCTCGCCTCACCAACGGCTGATCAATGCCGTGGTGAACTTTAACCCTACTCAACCAGTGTACGGCTCCAACGGCGAATACTTTGAATGGCGCGATGGCGCTGGCAAGCCCGAGGCGTTTGCCCCTTTGAATCCTCTGGGCCTTTTGGAGCGCTCCACCTCGGGCGTAGACTCAGAGAGGAAGTTTGGCAACGCGCACCTGGCGTACCGTCTTCATTTTCTGCCAGCCCTCACCGCCCATATCAATCTGGGCTATAACCATCAAACCGCCGATGGCAGGGACAACAACTACACCTACGCTATCCCACCTGGTTCTTCCATCAACGTAGCTGAGTTTGGGCACACCCGCAAAAACCGACAGACCGAGTTCTACCTCACCTACGCCGCACCGCTGGAGAAGCTTAAAAGCCAGGTAGACCTTACGGCAGGCTATTCGGCCCAGAAAATCACCGACAAATTCTTCCTGAATTCTGTTTCTGAACCGGGGGGTAACCTGGGATCTGGGTACTTCTATGAAACAAACGATGCCTATAAAGCTTTCTTCGGGAGTTTGCAGTACGGGTTCAAAGGACGGTATTTCCTGACCGCCTCCGCCCGGGGTGACCAAAGCCCTCTATTTGCTGAGCAGAACAGAGACTTCACCTCCAAAGCCTTGGGCCTTGGGTGGCTTCTTTCAGAGGAAGAATTTCTAAAAAACCAACCCGTCCTCTCCTATTTGAAACTCAGGACCAGCTACGGCGTGCAAGGCAACACTCCGCTGCTTCCTAGTTTTAACCCTTTCAATACCGGCACCAACTCCAGCGCATATCCCAACCCAGACCTAACCTGGGAGAAAACCACGTCCTTTAATCTGGGGGCTGATGTCGGTCTTTGGGGCACCCGTATCAATGCGAGCCTGGACTTGTTCTTAAAGAAAACCGATGACCTGTTAAGCTATAGAACCTTCCCCAATACCAACAACGGCTTCTCCTACGTGCTGGCCAACGGCGGCGAGGCGCAAACCAAAGGCGGCGAAGTTTCGCTCCAGTACCTGGCGCTGGACTCAGAAAAGACAAAATGGGTTCTGGCATTGAACGCCTCTTACGCCAAGAATAAACTGGTCTCCGGCCCCATGGGGGCTTACGGGGCAAGAACCTTTCTGCTGGCTTTTTCCAATCCCAGGTACGTCAACACCCCCGGACATGAACTGGATGCCTATTCAGTGTATGTGCAGAAATACAATAACGGATCTCCGGTGGAAGGGCAATACGAGGACGTAAACAATAACGGCACCTTCGGCCCCGAAGACCAGCGAATCTACCACAGCGCCAGACCTAAAAGCCTGCTGGGATTTACCTCGCAGGCAACGTACAACCAGTGGAGTTTGGGCTTCATGGTCAGGGCACAGTTGGGAGCCTATGCCTACAACCGCCACGCAGCAGAAACCGGTTTTCATAACAGCTTCAGAAATTCGTCTGGGCTCCAGAACCTATCTTCCAGCGTGCTGGAAACCAACTTCAACTTCCAGCAACCTTTCTCAGACTATTACCTGGAGAACGCCTCTTTCCTCCGGATGGAGTACATCAGCGTAGGCTATGATTTCGGGAAAATCCTGCAAGACAAAGCCCAACTCAACCTTACCGCCACCGTGCAGAACGCCTTTGTTCTCACCGGCTACTCTGGCCAAGACCCTGAGGTGGCCTACGGAAACGGCACGGTGCAGTACCCAAGGGCCCGCACCTTCTCCCTCACCCTGGAGGTAAGCCTGTAACCGAGAACCCTAAACCAAAAAGCACCTTTACCATAGCGGCGCAGGTGTTTTCTGGTTTAGGGCCTGTTTTATAAAATCAGGCGTAAAACCAGCTTACTCTGCTACCTCCAGCTTGTAGCCCCGGCCGTGCACCGTGGTAATTTTCACCGAAGAGTCTGGTTGCAGGTATTTACGCAGGCGCGAAATGAACACATCCAGGCTACGGCCCACAAAGTAACCGTCGTCTTGCCAGAGGCGCTGCAGGATCTCCTCGCGGCGCAGAAGTTGGTGCGGGTGCTGGGCAAAGAGGCGGAGCAGTTCGGCTTCCCTATCCGTGAGGGTGTGGGTTTGGCCGCCCACGTGCAGCAACAGGTTCTTGAACTCCAGCGAGGAGGTGCCAAAAGAGATCACGTCGGCGGGAGCCGTTTTCACCGGTTCAGGGGGCGTGACATTTGAAGCAGGAGCCGTGCGGCGCAAAATGGCTTTCACGCGGTACACCAATTCCTCCAACCCGAAAGGCTTGGTCAGGTAATCGTCGGCGCCCAGTTCAAAGCCTTGCAGGCGATCGGCTTTGAGGGCTTTGGCAGTCAGGAACATGAACGGCACTGGCAGGTTGCGCTGCCGGATTTCCGCTGCCACCGAAAAGCCGTCCCGCTTGGGCAACATCACATCTAGCACACACAAGTCAAAGGTTTCCTGGGCCAGCGCCGATAACCCCGCTTCGCCATCTGGGCAGAGGGTCACCTGGTACCCCGCCGTTTCCAGGCTATCCTGCAGCAGGAAACCAAGGCTGGGATCGTCTTCCACAAGTAAAATACGGGCCATGGGCCTAAGATACGAGAATTACATCAGCCTTGCTGCTTTCCGCTGGGATTAGCCAGGTGCCTCCTTCCGGAGGATATATTTACCTGAAGCGTTTTTGTGCCTGTTTTTGAAAAAGGCCTCCCAAACGCGTCCTCCCGCAGAGGTCACTTTCCTTATCGCAAAAAGCGGGCGCTACCAGCATCTTTCTGGAAGCGCCCGCTCTTGTAAGCTGGGAGTTTTATTGGTTCAAAGACTCGAACCAGGGCAGCACATCCAGCATCATGGGTTCAATGCTGGAGCGGTGGGTACCTCCCTGGATAGGTTTGAACGTGACGTTGGTAGCCCCCGCCGCCACAAACTGGTTGTAGGTGGTCACTGTGGTTTGGTAGAACACCGCCTCATCGTCGGTGCCGTGGTAGAGGCGCGTGGGCGTGGTGGGTTTCCAGTCCAGGAGGCTGTTGCTGGCAAGGGCCTGTTTCAAAGTGGTCTCTCCCGCTGGATTGGTGAGGTTGGCGTAGAACGTAGGGTTGAAGAACTCAGTGGTGGAAGTGGTGAGTTGGGCATCTATCTCCTCCTTGCTTTTGGTTCCGTCCAGCAATCCCGGAAGCCGGTCGGCGTACGGTTGCTGAAAGAAATCGGAGAAAGGACGGTTCCAGCCATAGGTTACGTTGTAGCCGTTCAGGATCTGGGCCAGGAAAGAAGGGGCTGAATACGCATCTACAGAGGCAATGGTGGAGAGCATGGTGTTGAGGTCATATCCGCCGGCGCCGGCAGCCACCGCCGTCAGGTCCAGATCCAACTCGGGGTTAGATTCTATCTCTTTCTGGGCAGCCATGGTCACGTAACCGCCCTCAGAATACCCCACCAGAAAGAGGTTGTCATTGGTGGCGATCTGTTCGCGGTCCAGGTAAAACTCGGCGGCCCGCAGCATGTCCACCACTGCGGCGGCAGAATGCTCCTCGTCATAATAAGGATGCGTGATGTCTTTGGAGGCGCCGTACCCTATAAAATCAGGGAGCACGGTGATGTAGCCCACCGCCGAGAAGAGCTCAAACCCGGAGAAGCTCTTGGGAAAAGCGGAGGGGGCGTCATCGTCCCGGAAAATGGTGCCGTGCTGGGCACTCACCAGTGCCGGGGCGCCCGGCGTGTTCTGCGGAATGCACAGCAGCCCCGAAGCTTGTACCCTGGTGCCTTTGTAGGTGGTGTTGTAAACGAACCGGAAGAACTCAATGTCATAGTCAATGAACGATACAAAGTTGCCGTAACCAGCCGCCACGGCATACGTCTGCAGCCCCAACTTGGGAATCACGCCCAGCGAGGTAGCCGACACGAAGTAATCACTATCCTGCGGTTTGGGATCTTCATCGTCTGAGAAATCGCAACCACTCAAGACAAACAAAGCCAGTACTACCCAGCTAAACTTATTCAGGCTCTTTTTCATATCCTTGTCTATTATGCTTCTCCCATCTGCTTCTTACTTCCCCTTGATAGTCAAGGTATTAATTAATCTTTTCAATTAAAACACAATAATTCCTTATGAACCTTCAAAATAAGGTTCTTCGTTATCAGGATTGGACCTTGAGACGAACCCGGAGGTAACAATAAGGTAACATTGCAGCCGCAAGCATAACATTCCCTTCACATTCACCTCAACAAGAAAGCGTAAATTACTTTCTTACTCTCAAGAATATGAAGGAGATAGCACTTAACACCCTGCTGACAGACCTGGAGCCGCTTATGCTGGAAGTAAAAGTGGTGACGGGCGGATACCTCACCGAGGTGCAGACCCTGGTATGCCAACGGCTGGAGCGCCTGGGCGTAGCCACCGGAAACCAACCGTTGGAGTTCTATTGCACCGAGCAGGACCACGTGCTGGCCTTTCATTTCGCTCGGCGGCTGGACCTGCAGAAATCCATTTGTGCCATAGACTATTTTCCGCAGCATTCGCCCAAGGAGGTAAGCAAAGTCTCAGACAAAATGCTGGAGGCCGTGCGAAAACACCCTGTTTTTACCAAAAAGGCCCTGAAAAACAACGCTTAGTTCACGGGCAACAGCAACCTGAAACAGGTGCCCTGGTGCTCTGCGCTTTCCACGGTTACCTGCCCCTGGTGCGCCTCCATAATTGCCTTTACGTAACTCAGTCCCAGCCCGAAGCCTTTCACGTTGTGCACGTTGCCGCTGGGCACGCGGTAGAATTTATCAAACAGAAACTTCTGGAATTCCTGCTTAATACCGATGCCGCGGTCGCGGATGCTGATCAAGATGCCGGCCTCAGTGTCGCGGGTGGATACCTCAATTTCGGGGGCTTGCGTAGAGTACTTCTCGGCGTTGTCCAGGAGGCTGTAGAAAGCATTGGCCACGTGCAGGCTATCGGCGTGGACCAGGGCGTTGGTGGCCTGAAGGTCTAACCGCAGGTGCCCTGACCGTTGCTGCAACCGCGGGGCCAGGTTCTCACCGGTCTGCTGCAGCAGCGCGTGCAGGTCCACGGTTTCCTTTTTCAAGGCCAGTTCGCGGCTTTCCATGGTTGCCATCTGCAGCACGCGCTCTATCTGGGCGCGCAGGCGTTCTTTTTCAGCGTAAATCAGGTCATGGTAGCGGGTGAGCCGGTCCGGGGACAACGTCTCGGAGCGTTTGCGCAGCACTTCGCTGGCCAACCCGATGTTGGTGATGGGGGTCTGGAGCTCGTGGGTGAGGTTGTTGATAAAATCGGTTTTAAGCTCAGAAAGGCGTTTCTCACGCAAAATCTGCACCATGGTATACGTAAAGAACAGCAGCACCAGCAGCAGCGCGCCCGTAGAGTACCACCAGAATTCCATCTCCCGCAGGATAAACGAAGTCTTGCCCGGAAACACCACCGCCAGGTTGTACAAGGGCGCCGCCCCTGCCCGCTCGTGCCGGACCACCGCCTCCGGGACTGTGTTGCTCACCTGCTGCGAGGCCGGTACATACTGCCCAAACATGAGCGTATCATCCAGGCTGTTGTAGAACCCAAACTCGTAGCGTTCCTGCAGCTGCCGTTTGGCCAGTTCCTGCCGCAGAATCTTACTGGCCTGGGCCGGGTCTACCGGCGCGTTCAGTTCCGCCAGAAAGAAGTTGGAGGCCACCTGTTGCACCGGGGCCGCCGAGGCCGCCGCTTTGCCGCTCTGGGCCAGCAGTTGGTCAGAGACACTGGTGAGCGCCACCTGCACGCTGTGGTTGAACGCGCGCTCCTGGGCGCTGTAGGCTTTGTTCAGCCACACCAGCTGCACAGACAACAGGGCCACCAGCGCCAGGCAGGCCAGCACCAGAATTATTTGGATCTTCACTCGGCTCATGGCTCTAAAGTACAGAATTTCCGGCGCTCTTACATGGCGTTAACATCTCGTTAACATCTTTTTACAAACCATTAACCTGGGTGCATGGCGGTAGCCGGTAAGTTTGCAGGGTCCACCAAAGCACCTTTGCCATGCCCCTGAAAACCCTGCCCACCGCTCCCCCCAGAACCACTCCTTCCCAGACCCAGACGGCTCCTTTCCTGTTCACCAGACGACAGTTCATCCCGCTGCTGGCAGGCATGGCCACCATTGCCTTAGGTTTTGTGCTCATGGCCACCGATGCTGCGCCGCAGGGCTACGGCTTTCAGGGACTCACGCTGGGTCCGCTGCTGGTGGTGCTGGGCCTATTGCTCCCCATTTGGGGTATTTTCCGGAAAAACAGCCCTAAAATAGCCTTGGCTACTCTCCCCGCTTGGCGCACTTTCCGGCGCTGGAATACGGTGCTGGGGTATGCTTCCGGGTTGATGGCCTTGGCGGTATACGTGCGCACGCTGGAGCCCACCACCAGTTTCTGGGATACGGGGGAGTTCATCTCGGCAGCCTACAAACTGCAGGTGCCGCATCCGCCGGGGGCGCCGCTGTTCCTGCTCATAGGGCGGTTGTTCACGCTTTTGAGTTTCGGGGAGGTGACCCAGGTGGCCTGGTGGATGAACTTCCTCTCGGCGGTGAGCAGCGCGGCCACGGTGCTGTTCCTGTTCTGGAGCATCACCTTACTGGCCCAACGGCTGCTGCCCTTATCACCTGATGGTCCCTCTACCGGCCAGCGGATTCTGCTACTGGGCAGCGGAGCCGTGGGCGCACTGGCTTTTGCCTTTACCGATTCTTTCTGGTTCAGTGCGGTAGAGGCCGAGGTCTATGGCATGTCATCCTTCTTCACGGCCATTGTGGTGTGGGCGGCCCTCAAGTGGCAAGCCGAAGCCAACAACCCCGAGGCCGACCGTTGGCTTCTGTTTCTGGGCTATTTGGTGGGGCTTTCCATCGGTGTGCACTTGCTCAACCTGGTGGCTTTGCCGGCCATCGCGCTGCTGGTGTATTTCCAGAAGTACAAGCCCACCAAACTGGGCATCTTCCTGGCTTTGGTGATTGGGGTGGCGCTGGTGCTGGCCGTGATGGAAGGCGTGATTACGGGGCTGCCGTCGGTGGCCGGCGCCCTGGAAGTATTCTTCGTGAACAGTATCGGGTTGCCGTACGGCGCTGGGGCGATTGTCTTTTTGCTGGGGCTGGCGGCAGCCATCTGGTACGGTTTGCGCTGGGCCCAGAGAACCGACCGGTTACTGTGGCACAACGCTTTGGTGGCCCTGGTGCTGGTGTTGGTGGGGTACTCATCTTACCTCATGGTGCCCATCCGGAGCGGCTACAACCCACCCATTGACGAGAACAACCCCGAGAACCTGCTTTCCTTTGTGAGTTACCTCAAGCGCGAGCAGTACGGCAGCCGGCCGCTCTTGTATGGTCCGCAGTTCAACGCCGAGGCCCAGAGCTATGAGAAAGGAAGTCCCATCTACGCGCCGCAAAACGGCAAATACGCGGTAGTGGACTATAAATATGAGGTGGCCTACGCCGACAAAGACAAAACCCTGCTCCCGCGCCTGTACTCAGACGTGCCGCTGCACCTGCGGGCCTACCAAACCTGGGAAAACGTGCAGCAGGGCCAGAAACCAACCTTTGGGCAGAACCTGGGTTTCCTGTGGAACTACCAGCTGAACCACATGTACTGGCGCTACTTCGGGTGGAACTTCGTGGGGCGTGAAAGCGAAGTGCAGGGCGCCGGCGTGCTGTGGCCTTGGGAAGAGAAATTAGAGGTGCCTTCACCTATCGCGCAGAGCAAAGCCCGCAACCAGTTCTTTATGTTGCCGCTGCTCTTAGGTGTTTTAGGGCTGATTTTCCAATTCCGGCGCCGAAACAAGGACGGCTGGACCGTCTTGCTGCTGTTCGTTTTCACGGGCGTGGCCATTGTAGTGTACCTGAACCAACCGCCGGTGGAGCCCCGTGAGCGGGACTACACCTTTGCCGGCTCCTACTACGCCTTCAGTATCTGGATAGGCCTGGGCGTTCTGGCTTTAAGTGATTTGCTGCGGAGGTTGGTAACCTCAGAGCTCCCGGCTTCGGTCCTAGCTATTGTTCTCGCTTTTTCCGCTCCCGTGTTGCTGCTGGCCCAGGGTTGGGATGACCATGACCGCTCAGACCGGTACCACGCGCTTGACTCGGCCAAAAACCTGTTGAGCTCCGTGGCGCCTAACGCCATCCTGTTCACCAACGGCGACAATGACACGTTCCCGCTCTGGTACGCCCAGGAAGTGGAAGGCTTTAGAACCGATGTGCGCGTGCTGGTCATGCCCTACCTCAACACCGACTGGTACCTGGAACAGGCCCGCCGCCAGGTGAATGCCTCCGCTCCGCTGCCCGTTACCCTGCCCATGGCGCAGTACGCGTTCAGCACGAATAATTACCTGCCTTACGTACCCAACCCCAGCGTGCAGGACAGCGGCATGGACCTGAACCAGTACCTCCACCTCCTGAAGCAGAACCACCCTGCCCTGCAAATTCAGACGCAGGACGGCCGCACCTTGAGCGCCTTGCCCACCAAACGGCTCAGCCTAGCTGTAGACCCGAAAGCCGTGCTGCAGAACGGCACCGTTTCTGCGGAGCGCGCAAGCCAGGTAGCCTCCACCATGGCGTGGGAATTGCAGGCCTCGGCCCTGGAGAAAAAGCACCTGTTCATGCTGGACCTGATTGCCTCCAACAACTGGCAGCGCCCCATCTACTTTTCTACCACCGGCAGCGAATCTACGGAGCTTGGTTTGCAGCCGTTCCTCCAACTGGAAGGACAGGCCCTGCGCCTGGTGCCAGCCCGTAACCCAGATCCGCAAGCCGATGCCTACGTGGACCGGAAACGGACCCAGGAGAGCTTGCTGCAGAAGTTCCGCTACACGGGGCTCACAAACCCAGACCAGCCGTATGAAGAGAATTTCGTGTCGCAGATTGTGCCTCAGTACCGCCATAACTTCGCGGAACTAGCCATGGCCCACCTGCAGGCCGGTGAGGTGCCCCAGGCCCGGAAGGTGTTGCAAGCCTGTTTAACCCTGATGCCGGATGCCGGGGCGCCGCACAATTTTGAAAGCGCGAACCTGGTGTTGCCCCTGGCCCAGGCGGGCCTCACGAAAGAAGCCCAGGCCCTTACCCATTTGCTTTCCAGTAGATTCAATGCGCAGCTGAAATACTACCGAACCCAACCGCCCTACTTTGACCGCGAAAAACAGCTGAACCTATTCGGGTTGCAGAACCTGGTACGGGCGGCGCAGACCGCCAACCTTCCCGAGGCAAAGAGACTGGAAGAAATGTTCCTGCGGCAGTATGAAGGGTTAAGGGAGTAAGTGTCAGGCAACAACTCAATACGGAATCTGCATGGCCTGCAGCAGGCGCTCCTCCAACTCAGGGAGTTCGCAGAAGCCGCGGGAGATGAGGCGGGGCCACATGGGATGGTCCAGGTAAACGCTGGGCAGGGTACTGACGCCCATTTCCTCCACCATCTTGAACTCGGACTGGGTTTGCTGGTAGATTTCATCGGTCTCGTAGACGGCCAGAAACAGGTTCTCCGGAATCCCGAAGGGGCGCAGCACTTCCACCAGCACTTGGGTATCGGTGATGTCCCAACCATCGGCGTAGAAGGCTGAGTGGAGGGCCCGGAGGACTTCCAAGGTGAGGCCAGGCCTGAGGTGGCGCACGGTGAGCAAGGCGCGGCAAGCGGGCTCCGTGTCATAAATAGCCTCTTTTTGCAAAAAGAAGCTGTAATCAAAGGGCAGGTTTGATTTTCCCTGGGCACGGTGCCAGCTCACGGCCAGTTTGTCTTTCTCCGGGGAGGTCAAAGGGTCCTGGGCGTACGGATGCAGCCCCCCTACCAACACCTGCACCGAGAGCCGACCGAACCAAAGTGCCTTCAACCTTCTGATTACGGGTGTGAATCCGTAACACCAGGCGCACATAGGATCGGTGACGTACAGCAGCAGGGGGTTTTCGGGGAGCATGGGCATGGGCATTCTTCTTTGGTTTCTCTCTGTTTACCGTGAACCAGGCGCGAAAGGTTTGTTCTGACCTTCATTTTAGACCTGCGTCAACCGGCATCTGTGCCCGGTGTTTAGGGCTTGATTTAGGTAAATTAGCCGCTAAACGCTACTCGTGGTAAATCATTTTCACGGTCATGCCGCCGTCAATGGTCAGGCTCTGGCCGGTGATAAAACCCGCCTTCTCTGAGCAGAGGAAAAGGGCCGCCTCCGCGATGTCCTCGGGGTTGCCCACCCGGCCCACGGGGTGCTGCTCTTTGTCTTCCTGGCTGTGCTGGGGTTCTGTTTTCTTGCCGTCTTTCTGCCAGGGCCCGGTCTCTATCCAGCCGGGGCTGATGGCGTTGACCCTGATGCGCTGGGGCGCCAGGCTGATGGCCATAGAGTGAGTCAGCGACTCCAGCCCGCCTTTGGCCGCGGTGTACCCAAAGGTATCGGGCTCAGACATGAAGGCACGGGTAGAGGTGATGTTCAGGATGGTGGGGTTGGTGCCTTTCTCCAGGAGCGGCAGGGCGTATTTGGCGCACAGGAAAGGTCCCCGGAGGTTCACCGAAAGCACTTTATCAAACTCCTCCACCGGCAACTGGGCCAACGACCTTCTCACCGGCGCCGCAATGCCGGCGTTGTTGATGAGCACATCCAGGCGGCCGTACACTTGCCGTACCTTATTCATAAGTTGCTGCACCTGCTGCTCTTTGCTGACGTCGCAGGGGATAAAGTCAATGGTGAGGTGCTGCTTTCCCAACCACGCCAGGGCATCTGCGCCCGCTTCCCAGTCAAGATCGGTGATCACCACGTGGGCTTTCTCCAACGCGAACGCCTGGGCCAATCCTCGGCCGATGCCTTGGGCGCCACCCGTGATCAGGATGATTTTGGAAGTGTAGTAATTCTGCATGATAGCTGGGGGTAAGGGCCGGTGCTAGGAAACGCGTTAAACCTGTCGGTCGGGTATGCGGTGAACTTTCAATTTATAAACAAGGATGCAATTGTGTCTACCTTTTTTCACATGCCGCGTTAGAAAAGCAAAACAGGCTGATGTCCTTTCTATAAAAGTAAGCTATAAACGATGAAAAAAACGTCTATCTGGCGGCAAGATGCCCAAATAAGTAATTATCCCCGGCTGGAGGGAGAGTTGGAAACCGATGTGGTCATCATTGGCGGCGGCATCACCGGCATCACCACGGCGCACCTGCTGGCCTCCGAGGGCAAGCGGGTAGTGGTGTTGGAAGCCCTGAAGGTGGCCGAGAGCACTACCGGCTACTCCACCGGTAACCTGTACGCGCCCGTGGGCTCTTACCTGAACGTGCTGGAGAAGAAGTACGACCAGGAGACCGTACGGGCATTAACTTCTTCCAGAACTGCGGCCGTGGACTTGATCGAACGCCTGACGCAGCAATTCAACATAGACTGCCATTTCAAACGGGTGCCCTGGTACCTGCTCACCGAGAACGAGGCAGAAAACGCCTTCATCCAAGCCGAAACGGAAACCGCCCAAAGAGTAGGCTTGCCCGCTTTCTTAGATGAAACCAAAACCCCTCTCCCCTACCCGGTCGCCTCGGCCATGCGGGTAGACAACCAGGCCCAGTTCAATCCCATGGCCTACGTGAAAGGATTGGCGGCGCAAATTGCCGGTCCTAACTGCCAGATTTTTGAAAACAGCCAGGTCACCTACGTAAAGGAAAGCAAGACCCATGTGGTGCATACAGAGCAGGGCAAGGTGCGCGCCAAACGGGTAGTACACGCCACCCACACCCCCAAAGGCATTTGGTTTCTGCACACCCTGCTGGGCGCATACCGCGAATACGCCCTGGCAGTTTCTCTGAACTCGGCTTACCCCGAGGGCACGTTCTGGGACTACAGCGCCATGCACCACCACTCCATGCGCACCTACGCCAACGACCAGGGCGAACCGTACCTGTTGATTTTGGGCGAACCGCACAAAGTAGGCCACAAAGAAAACAACGAAGAAGCGTTCCAGAAGCTGGAGCAGTTTGTACGCGAGCGCTTTGACGTGAAAGCCATTGAATACCGCTGGGCCGCCCAGCACTACAAGCCCGCCGACAGTCTCCCCTACATTGGTCGCCGCGACAAAGGCGCTGAGATTTACGTGGGCACCGGGTACGAGGCTGACGGACTCACCTTCGGGACCCTGGCCGCCATGATCATCAGTGACCTCATTCTGGGCCGCGAAAACCCCTATGCCGAGATGTACGCCCCTACCCGCCATAACCCCAAGAAAGCGGCCGGCAAGTTCATCAAGGAAAACGTGGATGTGATGGCCCAATACCTCAAAGACCTGCCCTACCGAAGCCAGGTAGAAAAACTGGCTGACATCTCCGCAGGCGAAGGAAAAAACATTGAGATGGACGGCAAGAACTACGGCGCGTACCGCGATGAAGTTGGCCAACTGCACGTGGTCTCGGCGGTGTGCACGCACATGGCCTGTCTGGTGCATTTCAACAAAGCCGAGAAAAGCTGGGACTGCCCCTGCCACGGCAGCCGCTTCGGCATTGACGGACAGGTTTTGGAAGGCCCTGCTTACTTAGACCTCGCCAAGATGCAGGACAAACCCTCTTCCTATAATCGGTTCAAAAAACTCTCCTCGGCGGCTTTCTTCGGGGCAACCGCCTTAGTAGGTTATTACTTCTACCAGAAGTATTCTGGAAAAGGGAAAAAGAGCAGGAAATAAACGGTATGATGTAGGGGCAATCCCTTGTGGTTGCCCCTCTATTCACGTGGGTTTAGAGCCTGTTAATTGAAAAAGGACACAAAAACAATCCACCGTTTAGGGGCTGATTTTAAGAAATCAGCCCCTAAACGGTGGATTGTTGATTTATGACTACCAAGAAACGGTTCAGGCAGCAAGCTTACTTTTTGCCCTTTGGCTTCTTCTTTTTCTTGGAAGCTTCCTCAAAGTCCTGTACCTCTTTCAGTAGTGATTTCAGGTCGGGTTTTACCTCTGCGGAGAAGTCAATGGTGGCGGAGTAATCCTGTTTCTCAATGTCCAGCACCTTGATGGGCTTGCCCAAGTAGCCTTCGATCTCGTTCAGGATTTCCTTTTCCTCGGGGCTGCAGAACGACACGGATTTCCCTTTTTGGGTACCCCGGCCCGTCCGGCCTACGCGGTGCACGTAGTTTTCAGGCACATCGGGTAAGTCATAGTTCACCACGTATTCCACGCTGGGAATGTCAATGCCGCGCGAGCTCACATCGGTGGCAATGAGTACTTTCACGTCGCCCTTCTTAAAGCGGTTCAATGCGGCCAGGCGGTCTTTCTGGTCTTTGTCGCCGTGCAGGGTATCGGCTTTGATGCCCACGCGGTCCATGGCGGCGTGCACCCGCTCGGCCCGCACCTTCGTGCGCACGAACACCAGTATTTTGCTGCCCTCGTTTTCCTTGATCACCCGCTCCAGGAAAAACCGTTTGTCATCCATTCCGATGTAGGCCACCGAGTGGTCCACGTTCTTGGAAACCGGGTCTTTGGGCGAGATCTGGATGCGGATGGGTTTGGTTACCAGCGAGTACGCCAGGTCTTTGATTTTTTCATTGATGGTGGCCGAGAAGAACAGCGTCTGCCGCTTGCGGGGCAGGTGGCGCAGTACGTCCCTTATGTCTTTGATAAAGCCCAGGTCCAGCATGTGGTCAGCCTCGTCCAGGATAAGCATTTCCACCCGCTCCAGCCTAATATGCCCCTGGCTCACGAGGTCAAACATCCGGCCCGGCGTGGCCACCAGCACATCAATGCCGTCTTCCAGTTTGGTGATTTGCGGTGCCTGTTCCACACCGCCAAACACGGTCATGGTTTCCACGCGGGTGTGCTTGCCCAGGGTATGGAACACCTCGGTGATTTGGATGGCAAGTTCGCGGGTGGGCACCATCACCAGGCACTTGATGCCGTCTTGGCGGGCGTACTGCTTGCGCTCGTGCAGCATGTGCAACACCGGTATGGCGAAAGCCGCCGTCTTGCCTGTACCCGTCTGCGCAATGGCCAACACATCCTCTCCTCTCAAGATAGGCGGAATGGCCTTGAACTGGATATCGGTGGGTTTCTTGAAGCCCAGTTTGTCCAGGGCTTTCTTGATGGCGGGGTTGATATGGTAATCTTCGAATTTCATGATCGCGGGTGTTTCGGCGTGCCGATGTAATGTACTCTTCCCTTCTACGAGAAGCAGAAAAAGAATCAGCCTGCAAAGGTGCGATTTCTTTCCCGCAATTGCAGGCAGATTCCACCGCACCCGTTTTTAAGGTAAAAACTAATTAGGGGAAGGTTTATGAATTAATATCTTGTAGGACTAATAAATTCATGCTCGCTTAAACACCATCTCACAGTAATTTCTAAACTATTCTCAATGAAAATTGAAGATTTAATTGGCAAAGCGAAAACTTCAGAAGTAGTCCAACAATTTCTTAACCTATTCAATACACCTTATAAAATATCGAGATTCCCTGATAGTTACTTTTACATTTTCTCAGAACCAAGTATTGAGATAAAGTTTACTACGTCCCATTACTTGGAATGCCTATTCTTTCACAACACTGGTAATCTATTTACAGATAAGTATCCTATCGAATTTCCTTTTGGGTTGAGCCTTCTTGACACGCGGCAAGCGGTGGAAGAAAAAATTGGCCCTCCAGAACGTGAATCAATAAACAATAAACATTTTGACTTCTGGACTAGTCATCCGGAATTGGGAGTATCCTTCACCTATACTACCTCCGATAAAAACAACTTCCAAACTACTATAAAACACATCTGCTTTTTTGAACCGGAAACAGAACTATCAAGACTATGGTTTTTAAACAAAACCAAAATTCACAACTACCTACAGATTACCAGTAAAACCTACTCTCCTCACCTTATTTCTGACCTACTCCAAGTAGAGCCAAGCAGATTTGCAGAAGCAGGCGGAGGAGACTTTTCAGAAGATGAGTACACCTCTGAGGAGCACTTTTGGGAGCTTTGCCTTTCAGAAAACCAATTTCTTCATTTGAAAGCACAACTTAAAAACACCTTACAGTTTTTACTAGAGAAGGAAAGCATATTGAAGCCTTTGCAAGCGTGCTGCAAACTAAAACTGAAAATTATGTACTACAGTTTACATGCAAACTCAAGCAAAGGCAATTTCAGTCTAGAATTCTTAGAAACCGTCAGTAGACTAGGCATTGAAGTGGATCTAGATATTCAGACATAGCCAGATCGAATAGCAAACATACATCTGCAGTATTCTAACACCTTCCGTTTAATGGAAAGTAGTTTAGTATAGTAAGCTAAGGGGTTGGGCAGCGTACCAGGAACAGCTTAAAGAGAACAGGGGAAAACGAGCTATCCGTTTGCTTGAACTTTCAAGCTTTTTTTTAGCTAATTGCCTTATGTTTTCTTTCAAAATCTGCTTTCCGAAGCTTGTTGAAACACTGTAGATTATAACCAAGGCTTATACTTTGGAAAACGTTGTATGATCTTGGGTATAAGTTACCTTAGACTACGGCATTATTGTTTCATCTTTCCATATTAGGCATTTGCTCCATTGGGAATATAGTTTGTATGCATTCAGGAGCAATCTCTGCCTTAGCCTACTTTTTTTTAATAACTTTCTCTTGTTTCCTTGGCTGAACTGATGTATAGCTGGCTGAACTCAAATAAATCACCTAAGGCAAATCTTAAAATAGTAAAAACATAACCCCGAGGAAACCGTTACCCGCGCAGGCTAGCGGACTTTTATGTTCAAGGAACAGAAAAAAAATTAAATTTGCTTTGGCTTAGGCTTCTCCCAGACTTCAGCCAGCATCATGCAGGCCACTTGCTAAGCAAAGGCTTGTTTACCCAATTTTCACATACTACACATGGCAGATATTTTAGACCCCATTCAGGACACGCCTAAAGCCACAGTCCAGTCTATTCTTGGTGGAGGCGAATTGGGAAACCTGATCAGGGGGTATGCTTGGGACTCTACGCTCTTGGGCCCTATTTCTGAGTGGAGCTTGAGCCTGCGCATGGCCGTCAACCTTATTCTGCAATCGCCCACCCCCATGGTCATGCTGTGGGGCGAGGCCGGCACGGTGCTCTACAACGATGCCTACCGTACCCTGGCGGGCCAAAGGCACCCGTTCATGCTTGGGGTCGAGTTTTCCGAAAGTTGGCCAGAAACGGCTGGGTTTATCAAGGAGGTAATCTCCCAGACGTTACAGGGCAAAGCCCTTACCTACCGGAAACTGCCTTTCACGGTGTACAGAAACAACACTGCCGAAGACATTTGGCTGGACCTGGACTGCAGCCCTATTCTGGGCGATGACGGCCTGCCGGCGGGCACCTTGATCATCACCAACGAAATCACCGGCAAAGTCAAAGCAGACCAGGCGCTGATTGAGCACGAAGAACGCCTGGGTGGGGTGCTCAACCAAAATTCTGTGGGCATTGCAGAATGCGACCTCACCGGTAGGTTCATACTGGTAAACGACCGCTACAGTGAGATGGTGGGGCGTTCAAAAGAAGCGCTTTACCAGATGCGCATGCAGGACATCAGCCACCAGGAAGACCTTCCGCATAACATGGTTTTGCTCAAGGAGGCGATACAGACCGGGGTACCTTTTTCCATTGAGAAACGCTATCTGAGACCAGATGGCACGGAGATCTGGGTGCACAACAACGTTTCCATTGCCAAGAACTCAGCCGGGGTTCCTTCCTTTGTGGTGGCCGTTTGCCACGAGGTCACCGAAAAAAAACTGGCCGAGAAGCACCAGAAGCTTTTCCTGGCCATGAGCGAGAACTCCTCCAACTTCATAGGCATTGCTGACACAGACGGGAAAGTTATCTACGTGAACCCATCGGGCAGAAGAATGGTAGGCCTGGACAGCCCCGAAGAAGCCCAGAACACCACTGTGATTGACTACTTCTCTGAAGAAGACCAACCTTTTGTGCGCGAGGTGATTCTTCCCGCCCAGACAAAAGAGGGCTTCTGGAAAGGAGAATTCCGTTTCCGCAACTTCAAAACGGGCCAATACATAGAGGTGGACTATAACCAGTTCGCGGTTAAAGACCCCAGTACCGGTGAAGTGCTGGGCATAGCCACCGTAAGCCCAGACATCACCGCGCGCAAGCGGGCAGAGGCGGCCCTGACCGAAAGCGAGGAACGCTTCCGGACCATGGCCGAGGCCTCTGGCCTGCTCATTGCCCAGACTGACCTGGAAGGGAATGCCATCTACTTCAACCAAGAATGGATAAGACTCACCGGCCGCACCCTGGAAGAACTGCTTAACTACGGCTGGGGCGAGTTCTTACACCCGGATGACCGCCAGGGCTTTATTGAAGCCTACCAGAATGCCTTTAAGAAAAGAGAAGTCCTGCAGCGCGAATTCAGGCTCCTGAACAAAGAAGGGGAATACCGCTGGCAATACGCCGTGGTCATGCCCAGGTTTGCCTCTGACCAAACGTTTGCCGGGTACATGAGCTCCTGCGTAGACGTAACCGAGAGCAAGAAAACCCAGGAGGCGCTGGTGAAAAGTGAAGAGTGGTTTAAAACATTCGCCAACAACCTCCAAAGCCTGGCTTGGACCGCCAACCCCGATGGCTGGATTACCTGGTACAACCAACGCTGGTACGATTTCACCGGCAGCACCTTTGAGGAAATGCAGAGCCGGGGCTGGGAGAAAATCCATCATCCAGACCATCTTGAGCGGGTAGTCAACTTTGTGCAGGAGGCTTGGACCAAACAGGAAACCTGGGAACTGATCTTCCCCTTGAAAGGGGTAAGCGGAGAGTATCGGTGGTTCCTGACTCGGGGCATTCCGGTGAAAGATGAAGAAGGCAACTTGGTTCGCTGGGTTGGCACCAATACTGACATCACAGAGCAGAAAAAAGCCGAAGCGGAGTTGAGCAAGTTCAAGATCATCAGTGACTACGCTTTTGACGCCTTTATTCTCATGCGCAAAGACGGCACCTTTGCTTACCTCAATGACTTAGCCTTAAAACGCTGGGGCTACACCCAAGAAGAAGCCCTGACGCTGAGATTACCCGATGTAAATCCTATTTACCAGGAAGAGTTATTCAATGCCACCTTCGCTCAGGCCCAGGAACAAGGCGCCCTTCCACCCTTTGAAACCCTACACAAACGCAAAGATGGCACCATCTATCCGGTTGAGATAAGCATGGGCGGCATCACGCTGGATGGGCAGCCCCACCTGTTTGCGGTGGCCCGGGACATCACAGAGCGCAAACAGGCCGAGGAAACCCTGAAGCGGCGAAACGAGGAACTCCAGAGAACGAACAACGACCTGGACAACTTCATCTACACCGCTTCCCATGACCTGAAAGCCCCTATCACCAACATTGAGGGCCTGGTGAACACCTTGGTCATGGACTTACCGCCGGATGTCTTGGAACTGCCTGAGATCGCGCCTATTATTTCCCTTATTGGGGATTCCATCTCCAGATTCAAAAATACCATCAATGACCTCACGGAGTTAACCAAACTCCAGCGCCAAAGCAGCGAGGACGTGAGCATAGTGCCGTTCCAGGAGGTTTTAAACGAAATCTGCCAGGATCTGAAGGACCCCATTCACCAATCCGGGGCCACTTTGGAAATAGACTTCGGTCAATATCCTGCGCTGCAGTTTTCCAGAAAGAACCTCAGGAGCGTGCTGTACAACTTGGTCTCCAATGCCATCAAGTATCGGTCGCCGCAGCGTTCTCCTTTGATCAGGATTACGTCCAGGCAAGAACAGGACGCCTGCATTCTAACGGTAGAAGATAACGGATTGGGGATTGAGGCTTCTCAGCAGAACAAGCTTTTCGCCATGTTCAAGCGCCTGCACGACCACGTAGAAGGCACAGGAATTGGCCTGTACATCGTGAAAAAGATCATTGACAACAGCGGCGGGCAAATAGAAGTGGAAAGCGAAATAGGAAGGGGAACTACCTTTAAGGTTAGTTTCAAGCTTTAAAGTTCTAAAAAGCTCTTGAAGTGTAAATGGCCGTGTTACCTGGTAAGTTGCTATGCGACTACACGCCGGGTAACACGGCCATTTTATATTACAGTGCTCTCCCAGAGAACATCAGCAATAAACCTTTTCAGTTAAGGTCTTCTTTTCAGAATTTAAGCCATAAACGCGTTAAGTTTAAAAGAATAGAATAACTTCCGGTATCAAAGTGGCTATAGCCGGGCGCGCTTTTGGCATGGGAGCCTTAACGTCAGTATCACCATGAAAAGGATACACCTGTTCGAATTTGAAGACTTCCCCTGGTTTCCAGATTGGCTAAGAACTAACCTGACCAGACTTATTGTGGTGATGCACAGATTACTGGGCACAACCACAGATGTCGCCCATTTAGTGAATAGAGCCCTGCAATACTCCACAAGGCCATCCATCATCGATTTATGTTCGGGCAGCGGAGGACCCATGTTAGGAGTAGCGGAAACCCTCAGGAATGACCATCAACTACAGGACTTAACCCTCACCTTAACAGATCTGTATCCCAACAAAGCCTTAGCCGATAAAATAAACCAGCCAGGAAACCCTTACACTACTTACATCACCCATCCCATTGATGCCGCAAACGTGCCCTCTGATTTAACGGGTGTCAGGACCATGGTTTGCAGTTTTCACCACATGAAACCTAATGCCGCCAGGCACATCTTGCGCAACGCGAAAGAAAGGAAGCAGCCCATCTGTATCTATGAAATAAGCGACAACAGCTTTCCAACACTTTTGTGGTGGGTGGCCTTGCCCATGAATTTTCTCATGGCTTTCCTGATCACCCCGTTCGCGAGACCCCTCAACTGGCAACAGGTACTCTTTACTTACCTAATTCCCATCATCCCCTTCTTTTTCGCTTGGGACGGCGCCGTTTCCAACGTCCGGACCTACACATTAGAGGATTTGGATGAGCTTCTGGAAGGTTTGAATTCTGAGGAGTACAGGTGGGAAAAAGGCATTATGGGTAACAAAGCCAAAAAGATATATCTCCTTGGCTTTCCTGTTGCGCATAGCTAACACATAGATTGTAACAATAGTGAATAGCAATTAATAACCCATTCAACGGAAAGAAATTACTCCATCATCAGCTAACGAATTCACCATTTTATACATTTAAATTCTAATACATGGCAACTGGTAAGATAAAGGTACTGCTACTCCTGTGTGTTGTTTTAAAACTATACGGCTGTGTAGAGCCTCCAATAGATTCTTTGGTTCTACAAGCCAATTCACCTTTTACCTTGGTAGGCGATACCTTATACCACAAAGAGCATTGGAAGATCTTTCCTGGCAAAAAGCTGAAGTCCGGCAAAGGCAGTGCTGAAAACGGATGGTATAAATCTATCTTCTTTAAGAATCCGGCCAACTGGGCTAATGTATTATGGAGAGACACCGAAATCAGAAACAACTCTGAGTATCAATTTGACGAGGGAATCAGGGATAGAGACAAAGTCAAAGAATACCTGAATCCCGGAGATACCTTGGAGGTGACTAAAATTGAGAAAAGGGGCAGCAAGAAAGCCGGTTACTGGTATGTGGTGAACATGAGGCAAGCCCAAGGCCTTCTATCCCTTCACTACCGATGCTACATTGCCGATGCCCTGCAGTCTGAAGAGGTCCTACCTGTAAGCAACTAAGCCATTGATGCATCTTAGATCAACTGCCATGAGTTTAGTTCTGTGGTAAGTTGATACGTAGTTCGGGCAACACACCCCTCTAGGAGGTTTGCCCACCATAAACTGATAAAGACAGCCAGGATGCGTTAGAAGAATTTTGGAACACCAGAAACATAGGCTATTGCTACTATTAAGGATAATCCATAGTTTCAGGTCCGCTTCGTTTACCTTCTACACGAACTTCTACACGTCTTATGAGCCGGATTGCATCAAAAGGCATGGTCCTCATCTTTGCCTGCACTATCGTTTTTCACCTATTGGTTCTCACCTTGGTGGTTCCGTTTACCATTGTGGGCGGCGGCAGAATCACAAACCAAGGCGAGATGTACCAGGTAGAAACGGCGGCCCTCCTACTCAACATTCTTTTCCTGTTTATTGCCTTGATTCAGGCGGGTTATTTGCGCTGGAGAATCCCTGCCAGGGTTTTAACCGGGGCACTCTGGTTCATGTTCGGAATTTTTCTGGTGAACACCGTGGGCAATCTGTTTTCCGTGAGCCAGACAGAGAAGCTTGTCTTCACCCCCATCACCCTGATCTTAGCAGCTTTCTCTGCCATTCTGGCCATGCACAGAAGCGGTAGAATTGCCTGATCACCAACCTTGTTTTAGGGCAGATTTCACAAAAACGAAGGCAAAACAAAAAGTTCTTTTCTACCTTACCTGGGCCTTTAATCCCGTGAAATACCATCGTTTATTTTAAAAAACTTGAGACATAAGAACAAGAGCCTTCTAACCTTTGTGTTGCTACTCATTATAGCAGGATGCGGCAATGCCCAAACAGATGGGGCCAACCATGCAAAGGGGCAGAACAGCGGTATATCTGATCCTGCTTTGATCAATTATGGGGTGGTGAAAGCGCACCCGCATGACACTACGGCGTTTACCGAAGGTTTTCTGGTTCATGATGGCAAATTGTATGAAAGCACCGGCTCTCCCGCAGACCTCACCCAAACCAAATCACTCATTGGCGTGGTAGATCTAGCCACGGGCAAAATGGAGGTCAAGGCAGAGCTAGACCGAAGCAAGTACTTCGGGGAGGGAATCGCCATTCTGAAAGACAGGTTGTACCAACTCACCTATGTAAGCAAAGTCGGGTTTGTGTACGATGTGAAGACCTTCCGGCAAGTGGATGATTTCACCTTCGAAAGCAAAGAAGGTTGGGGACTGACCACCGATGGAACGCACCTGATCATGAGCGATGGCACAAGCAAATTAACGTACCTTCATCCTGGCACCTTCAAAACAGAGAAAACAATCACCGTCCAAGACCCTGACGGTCCGGTAGAGAACCTCAATGAGTTAGAGTTCATCAAGGGCTACTTGTATGCCAATGTGTACACCACCAATACCATCGTCAAGATTGACCCTAGTTCCGGGAAAGTAGTCGGGAAACTGGATTTGACCTCTCTGGAGCAGGACGCCAAATCCAAGAAGCCAGACGCCCTTGAGCTGAACGGCATCGCCTTTGATAGTACCGCTGGCAAAGTCTACGTGACCGGCAAACTGTGGCCAAACATCTACGAGATCAAGTTCAGCTACTAAGAAAGTTCCTTCTACACCAGGGCTCTCCCCTGTCTTTCAGAGCTATATTTTAATTTTCAGAAACTTGTGAAATAATCGTGTTTTACTAAACCTCTCCCCCTCTCTGGTTGTTTAATTTATAGACAAGCAGAAGAAGATGGAAAACACAGATTTCAATACAAATCAGCAGGCTGAGACCCGCAACAGAATCATCAATGCCTTCATAGAACATGTGCTGGAGACCGGAAAGCCACCGGTATCGGTGTACAAGTTTGCCCAGAGCCTGGGTATTCCCGAAGAGGAGTTCTACAGCTACTTCACCTCGTTCCAGGGAGTGAAAGGCGCCGTGTGGGACCGCATCTTTGACGAAACCTACGCCACCATGCGCGCCCAGGAAGTGTACCCATCGTACTCGGCCAAAGAAAAGCTTCTGGCCTTCTACTACACATGGATAGAGGTTTTGAAGAAGAACCGAAGTTACCTGCTCGCCCTGTATGAAGGCCACGCTGACTTTAAGAAAGTAACGCCCCAGGAGGTCAGAAGCTTCAGACTCAAGTTCAAGAACTTCGCCAAAGGCATTATTCAGGAAGGCAAGGCCGAAGGCGAGATCGTGGACCGCAAATACATCTCAGACAAGTACGACGAGGCCCTGTGGCTGGAGACGCTCTTTATCTTCCAGTTCTGGCTCAAAGACACTTCCGTTTCCTTTGAGAAAACCGATGTGGCCATTGAAAAATCCGTGCGCCTGGCCTTCGACCTGATTGGCAGAACCGCCGTGGACTCTTTCGTGGATTTGGCCAAATTCCTTTACCAGTCTAAATAACCTTCATGAGCAGTAGCCAACCAGAGCAAAACCATATCCCTACCTCCAAAGTACAGCGCGCCACCAAATTCATAGGAACGGGCGCCAAAGTAGGCGGGAACTACATCAAGCATTACGCCAAGAAGATGGTGAACCCCTCTTTGAGCAAAGAGGAACTGCACACCAGCAACGCCGAGGACATCTATGCCTCCCTGAGCGAGCTCAAAGGCAGTGCCCTCAAAGTGGCCCAGATGATGTCCATGGACAAGAACATCTTGCCGCGCGCGTACCAGGACAAATTCACCATGGCGCAGTACAGCGCGCCGCCGCTCTCCTATCCGTTGGTGGTGAGAACCTTCCAGAAATCCTTCGGGAAAGCGCCTGAGGCGATGTTTGACACCTTTACCACGTCGGCGGTGAATGCCGCTTCTATTGGGCAGGTGCACAAAGCCACCAAGAACGGCAAGACGTTCGCGGTGAAGGTGCAGTACCCCGGCGTAGCCGATAGCGTGACCTCAGACCTGCGCATGGTGAAGCCATTTGCCTACCGTTTACTCAACATGAACGAGAAGGAGATGGACCACTACATGGAGGAGGTGGAAGAGAAACTGCTGGAAGAAACCGACTACAAACTGGAGGTAAAACGGTCCACCGAAATCTCGCAAGCCTGTAGCCATATCCCGCACCTGAACTTCCCGGTGTATTACCCAGAACTCAGCAGCGAGCGCATCATCACCATGGATTGGCTGGAGGGCGACCACCTGAAAGAATGGCTCGAGACCAACCCCACGCAGGAAGCCCGGAACCAGATTGGCCAGGCGCTCTGGGACTTTTACCACCACCAGGTACACAACCTCAGACAAGTCCACGCTGATCCGCATCCAGGAAATTTCATCGTTCAGGATGGTGTGACCTTGGGCGTGATTGACTTCGGCTGCGTGAAAGAGATTCCGGAGGATTTTTACCGAGGCTACTTCTCGCTGTTAAAGAGAAACGCGCATCTGAACGAGGCTGAACTAGACCAGATTTTCTTTCAGCTGGACTTTCTCAGCGACTTGGACTCTCCGGAGGAACAAGCCTATTTTAAGGGTGTTTTCAAGGAAATGATGCTTTTGTTGGGCCAGCCTTTCCACACAGAAACGTTTGACTTCGCAGATGACGCGTACTTCAACCAGATTTACGCGTTAGGTGACCGGGTTTCCAGGGATAAAATGTTCAGGAACTCTAGGCAGGCGCGGGGTTCCAGGCACGGTCTTTTTGTGAACAGAACCTATTTTGGCTTGTACAGCCTGCTCAACCAACTCAGGGCCAAGATCAACACCACCAAACCAGATTGGTTGAAATAAAGGAAAACAGTGCTGTTGCCCCAAGGCTTGCCCAATTGTGGTACCTTTGCCCCAGGCGACAGCACTGTTTTTTCATTTCCGTTTCATGCTTCCAAAAAAGAAAGAGCACCCCAAAGAGAAATCGGGTTTACACCCCCGCAACAAGCACCGCGAGCGTTATGATTTCAAGAAGCTGATGGCGAGTTGTCCTGAGTTGCGCCCTTTTGTGCGGGTGAATGAGTTCAAAGATGAATCGGTGGATTTCTTCAACCCCGAGGCGGTGAAGACGCTGAACAAGGCGCTGCTGAAGCATTTTTACGGCATCCAACACTGGGACATTCCCAAAAACTACCTGTGTCCGCCCATTCCGGGCAGGGCAGATTACATCCACCACATCGCAGATCTGCTGGCCAACCTGAATCCTAGAGGAAGCAAAGTACCCAGAGGCAACCGCATCAACTGCCTAGACATTGGCGTGGGCGCCAACTGCGTCTATCCTATCATCGGGCACCATGAGTACGGCTGGTCTTTTGTGGGTGCTGATATTGACCCAATTTCCATAAAATCGGCTGAAAACATCATTGAGAAGAACCCAGCGCTGAAAGGCGAAATAGAACTCCGGTTGCAGCCAAACCCCAAGGACATTTTCAGGGGCATAATCCGGCAGGACGAGCGCTTTGACCTGACGCTTTGCAACCCTCCCTTCCATGCCTCGGCGGCAGACGCTCAGGCCGGTACGGTACGCAAACTCAGAAACCTGAAACAGCAGAAAGCCGTGAAACCTTCCCTCAACTTCGGCGGGCAGCAGAATGAACTGTGGTGCGAGGGCGGCGAAGAAAGGTTCATTGGCGACATGGTCAGGCAGAGCCGGCAGTTTGCTCATTCCTGCCTGTGGTTCACCACGCTGGTCTCCAAAAGCGCCAACCTAAAGGGCGCCTACAAAGCCCTGCAGCAAGCCCAGGCCGTAGACGTGAAAACCATCTCCATGAGCCAGGGAAACAAAACCAGCCGCCTTGTCGCCTGGACTTTCCTTTCCCCCGATCAGCAAAAAGCCTGGGCAACTACCCGGTGGAGGTAGTCAATTCTACTTGGGCTCGCGCTTTCTTTTCTTTCGCACCAATCCGCTGTTTTGGGCTGGTTTTCTGAAAATCAGGTCTTAAACAGGAAGTACACCTTGCCTAAATTCAGGGGGCAACTCCATGTTTATTCCATACTTTTAAGTATCTTCATCCTGCTCTCCAACGTCCCTCCTGTCTTTCTTTTTGAGGCCCAGTTCAGGTAAAAAACAGCCGAAAGAAAGCATCTCCCCTGCCAACACTTAGCCGCCGCGCAAGTCTGAATTAGCCTGTAGTCTTTTCTTCTCCGCAGTTAAAGCCAACACCAGGTGGAGACCAGAAACCACCCAAAAAACGGGGCAGTCCCGAAAAGCCAGACGAGTAGGATAAACCCAAAAACGCTAAGCCATGCCGAAGTATGTGATTGAAAGGGAAATTCCCGGAGCCAGCAAACTCACCACTGCGCAACTGAAGGAGATATCCCAGACCTCCAACGGAGTAATCCATGATATGGGACCCGAGATCCAGTGGCTGCACAGCTATGTGGCCGGTGACAAAATCTACTGCGTGTATATCTCGCCAGATGAAGAAACGATCAGAGAACATGCCAAACGGGGAGGATTCCCGGCCAATACGATAAGTGAAGTAGCTAACATCATTGACCCCGTCACCGCAGAATAAATCACTTCTGGGCGCATCCTTTTCTGCGCCTGTTTTCTTGAAAATAGCCCCAAAACAGCGAAGCCCATTCTACCAATAACCTGGCAGAATGGGCTTTGCTGTTTTGGGATAAACAACCCTTGAACAGTACCATCTTTTCCTTGCGACTACCCTCATAAACTACCTTCCTTTTCAGGTACACTTTATACAGCTTAGATAAATCATGATTTAACCCTTACCAGATGAAACAGAAGAAGTTGAACACTTAGATGATGTGAAATGATTTATAACATCACCATCTATAATTATAATATTTCCGTAAATAAATATAAACCATCTACTACATAACTATGACTACCAAAACTGCTTCTCTTCTCATTGGATTCACTTTCTTGGCTGTGGGTTTACTGGGTTTTGTACCCAACCCGATTGTGGGTGATACCCACAGCGCCATTTTCCACGCCGATGCCGTGCACAATATGGTCCACATTGTAAGCGGTGCATTGTTTATTTTAGTAGCATTGGCGGCTCCCGCCCAGGCCGCAACTTTTCTCAAAGTATTCGGGGTAGTCTACTTACTACTTGGCGTGATCGGGTTCATTACCATCGGGGATTCTGGCATGACCAAACTCTTGGGTTTCTTGCCTGTCAATGGCGCCGATAACTACTTGCACGTGGCCCTGGGTATCGTCATCTTCCTGGCAGGAATGCTACCCCGAGCAAGAATCGCTGGCATTGGTACGAGGATGTAATTCAAGATTTATTACCGCACTTGAGTACCATCTTCTGAATCACGAAACACCATATCAAAGCCCACTTTCAGGGGATAACTAATTCTTAAATTCAGTAAACGATTAGGGGCTGTTTTCTAGAAAACAGCCCCTAATCGTTTAACAAAGTTGGGTTATGAAATGGCTTAGTTCAGGCTCAAAACCAGGTCATCGGCGGAGACCAGGGTGCCGTCTTGGAGGTGGATATCCGCCACTACCATATCATTAGGCGCGGTGACGGTGGTCTCCATTTTCATGGCTTCGATGATGAAGAGCGGCGTGTTTTTCTTCACCATCTGGTCTTTCTGCACCAATACTTTGGAGAGCAGTCCCTGCAGCGGGGCGCCTAGTTGTTTGGTATTGCCCGCCTCTGCTTTGCGGTGAGAGACTTTCTCCACTTTCACGGTTTCGTCGCGCACCTCTATGTTGCGGGTCTGGCCGTTGAGCTTGAAGAACACGGTGCGGTTGCCGTCCTCGTCGGGCTCGGTCATAGACATGTATTGCACAATGATGGACTTGCCGCGGGCCATGTCAATGATGTATTCCTCGCCTTGGCGCATGCCGTAGAAGAAGATGCGCGTGGGAATTTTGGAGACATCGCCGAACCGGATCTGGTGCTGGCGGTATTCTTCCCACACCTTGGGGTAGAGCTGATAGGAAAGGAAATCCAGGAACGTTCTGTTTAGGCCGTGTTTTTTCTGAAACATGGCAAAACCAGCGTCCAGGTCAATGGGCGGCAGGTGCTCGTTCGGCCGATCGGTGTAGGGTTGTTCTTCTTTGAGTACCAGCTTCTGCAGCTTCCTGGGGAAACCACCCTCAGGCTGCCCGATATCGCCGCGGAAGAAGCTCTGCACGCTCTCGGGGAAGGAGATCTGCTCGCCGCGCTCCAGCACATCCACGGTGGTCAGGTTGTTGGAGACCAGGTACAGCGCCATGTCGCCCACCACTTTGGAGCTGGGCGTCACTTTGATCACATCGCCAAAAAGCTGGTTCACCTCGGTGTACGTTTGCTTGATCTGTTCCCACTTCTCCCCTAATCCCAGTGCCTGGGCCTGCGGCCGAAGGTTGGAATACTGCCCACCCGGAATCTCGTGCTGGTAGACCTCGGCGGTACCGGCTTTGAGGCCACTCTCAAAAGGATAATAGTACTCGCGCACCGTTTCCCAGTAATTGGAGAACTCGTTCAGGCTTTTGATGTCAAATTCCTGATGCCGCTCCTGGAACCGCATCATCTCCACCACCGCGTTGAAGTTGGGTTGCGACGTGAGGCCCGACATAGAACCCAGGCAAACATCCACCACGTCCACGCCCGCTTCAATGGCTTTCAGGTACGTAGCCGCCTGCACCGAGGCCGTGTCATGGGTATGCAAATGGATGGGCAGTTTCACCGTATCGCGCAGCGCCTCTACCAACACCTGGGCAGCATAAGGCTTGAGCAAACCGGCCATGTCTTTGATCGCGATGAGGTGCGCGCCCGCGTCTTCCAGTTGTTTGCCCAACCTCAGGTAATAGGCCAGGTTGTACTTGGTCTTGGCGGGGTCCAGAATATCGCCGGTGTAGCAGATGGAGCCCTCGGCCAGGCCGCCGGTGCGCTTCCGTACGAAGTTGATGCAGGAATCCATGCCTTTCATCCAGTTGAGCGAATCAAAGATACGGAACACGTCCACGCCCGTTTCCCAGGATTTCTCCACGAAAGCCTCAATCAGGTTGTCTGGATACGCTTTGTAGCCCACCCCATTGGAGCCCCTGATGAGCATCTGCAGCAGAATGTTGGGAATGGCCTGCCGGAGTTGCGCCAAGCGGTCCCAGGGATCTTCGTGCAGGAAGCGCAGGCAGACGTCAAAAGTGGCGCCGCCCCAGACTTCCATGCTGAAGGTCTGCGGGTGCATCTTGGCGTAGCCCTCGGCCACTTTCATTAAATCAAAGGTTCGCATGCGGGTAGCCAACAGACTTTGGTGCGCATCACGGAAAGTGGTATCGGTGTAGTGGATTTTCTTTTCCTGCCGCAGCCACTTGGAGAACGCATCGGGGCCGAGTTCAGTGACCAAATCTTTGGTGCCTTTGGGGTACTCGGCGGCTTTGGGAAAGGCAGGGATATGGGGTTTCTCCAGCGCGCGGTAAGGGCCTTTCACCTTGATGTCTGGGTTGCCGTTCACCATGGTCTCGGCGATGAAATGGAGGAGGCGCGTGGCGCGGTCTTGCCGTTTCTGGAAGAAGAACAGCTCGGGATGGTCTTTCACGAAGTCCACGGTGGCATGGCCCTTGATGAACTCGGGGTGCGACACGATGTTGTGCAGAAACGGCATGTTGTGGCGCACGCCGCGCAGCCGGAACTCGTCCAGCGTACGCTGCATCTTAATGGCCGCGCCCTGCAGGGTATTGTCATGGGCCAGCACTTTCACCAGAAGCGAGTCAAAGAACGGACTCACCTTGGCGCCCTGGTACACGCTGCCTTGGTCCAGCCGGATGCCGAAACCGCCCGCGCTGCGGTACGCGATGATGGTACCGTAATCGGGTTTGAAGTCGTTCTCGGGATCCTCGGTGGTGATGCGGCACTGGATGGCGAATCCCGTGGGAATGATGCGCCGTTCCGGGCCCAGGTTGATCTCCGGCGCCGAGAGCGGATAACCGGCCGCAATGTAAATCTGGGTTTTGATGAGGTCCACGCCTGTTACCATCTCCGTGACCGTGTGCTCCACCTGGATGCGCGGGTTCACCTCAATGAAGAAGATTTCCTCGGTCTGCGGGTTCACCAGAAACTCCACGGTGCCCACGTTATTGTAGTTCACCGCCCGGCAGATGCGCAGGGCGTAGTCATAGAGTTCCTCGCGCAAACGTTCCGATAAGCCCATGGCCGGCGCCACTTCCACTACTTTCTGGAAACGCCGCTGCACCGAGCAATCTCGTTCAAACAGGTGCGTGAGGTTGCCGTGGTTATCAGCGACTACCTGCACCTCAATATGCTTAGGCCGCTCCACAAACTTCTCCAGGAACAGCGTGTCATCGCCGAAGGCTTTGGCGGCCTCGTTCCTGGCCTCAAAGAAACCTTTCTCCAGTTGCTCGTCGTCACGGAGGATACGCATGCCCCGACCTCCGCCCCCGGCGGCCGCTTTCAGCATCACCGGGTACCCGATGCGGTTCGCCTCGGCCAGCGCGATGGTGCTGTTAACTAAATCCTGCTGATTGCTCTGGATAAGCGGCACGTTGTTTTCCCGGGCTACATTCTTCGCAGCGATCTTGTCTCCCAGCGCCGCCATGGCCTCGGGCTTGGGTCCGATGAAGAGGATGCCGTTATCAGCGCAAGCCTGGGAGAAATCTTTGTTCTCTGACAGGAAACCGTAACCCGGATGGATGGCGTCTACGTCGTTCTCTTTCGCGATCTGGATGATCTCCTGGATGTTGAGGTACGGCTGCAGCGGCTGGTTTTCCTTGCCCACCTGGTAGGCCTCATCGGCTTTGTAACGGTGCAGCGAGTAGCGGTCTTCGTAGGTGTAGATGGCCACGGTTTTGATGCCCAGCTCATTGCAGGCCCGCAGAACCCTGATGGCAATTTCGCCGCGGTTGGCGACAAGCAGTTTTCTGATGTTCATAGAAATAGGATTAGGAGTGGAGACGCGGACGCATGCCAGGCTTCCCTCCTCCTTCAATTTCCATCAACTCACCTAGCTAACGTCTGTTAGTTACCAATTCCCCAGACCAAAGTCCAGCTTTCCGGGTAATAAATTTCGCATCAACCTTTAGACTAATTATTGTTTTTCAGACACTTACAACAATATTAACCTAAACAAGACTATCCAACTTGTTCACTTTAAATCACTGCACCTTTGGACTGTCCTTGCACCACTTTCAAGGCTGATTTTAGGAAAAGAGCCTTGAAACGCCTTTTCTTTTGAGTTACCCAAATTGGTAACTAGCGTATAACTACTTAACAGAATACCAACCGCGTACGCTCCCTTAGAACAGCCCGGAAGAATTCCCATCTCCTCCTTTACAACCGTAAGACCGGGCTGCTGACTCTGACCTGGTGGATGTAGCATCATTTAAGCGTATCCTTATGAGAGTAGATCAGGAATTTGATACTTCCCGGGCCCAGGCGTTTGAGAATGCCCTGGTAGACACCATGAACAAAAGCGCCCTCTCCTTCATGATCTCCATCGGGCACCGGGTGGGCTTGTTTGACACCATGAGCCAGATGGACTTTGCCAGTTCCATGGACATTGCCGAGCGGGCCCGCCTAGACGAGCGCTACGTGCGGGAGTGGCTGGGTGCCATGGTCACCGGCGGCATTGTCATCTACGCCCCCGAAACCCGCACCTATTACCTGCCTCCTGAGCATGCTGCTTACCTTACCCGCCAGGCCGGATCGGATAACCTGGCGGTGTTTGCGCAGTACAGTGCCGTGATGGGCCAGGTGGAAAACCAGATTGTGGAATGCTTCAAACACGGCGGCGGCGTGCCTTACGAAGAATTCCACCGGTTCCATGAAGTCATGGCTGAGGACAGCGGGCAGTCGGTGCTGGCTTCTCTAGAGAGCCATATCCTGCCGCTGGTGCCGGGCCTTCGGGAAAGGCTGGAGAAAGGCATCCATGTGCTGGATGTGGGCTGCGGCTCGGGCAAAATTATCAACCGGCTGGCCTCGCTGTTCCACAAATCCCACTTCACCGGCATCGACTTCTCCACAGACGCCATCGCGGATGCCAACGCGCAGACCGCCGCCTTGGGCCGGGAGAACGTCCATTTCAAGCTGAAAGACCTTTCTGATTTCCACCATGATGCGCCGGAGGAGAAATATGACCTCATCACCACCTTTGACGCCATCCACGACCAGGGCAAACCGCTCAACGTCTTGCGGGGCATCCACAAGGCGCTCAAGAAAGACGGCGTGTACCTCATGCAGGAAATTGGGGGCACCAGCCACCTGGAAGAAGATATGAAACACCCCATTGCGCCGTTCCTGTACACGGTTTCCTGCATGCACTGCATGACGGTGTCGCTGGCGCAGCACGGCGAAGGTCTGGGCGCCATGTGGGGCGAGGAGGTGACCATGGACTATCTTAACCGCGCCGGCTTCACCAACATCCAGACCCATAAACTGCCCCATGACATCCAGAACCTCTGGTACGTGATCAGGAAATAGGCTGGGCCGCGATGCACCAGAACAGGTTTCCGTTTCAGGGACATTTTACCAAAACAAGGCAAAAATCAGCCGGAAGATGGAGGTCTCCGGCTGATTTTGCTTTAAGCCCGGCCTTCTTCCTTTCTGCCGTTCAGCGGTTGGATCGCTTACTATTTTCAGCTTACTTTCAGGAAAACGCACCCAAAACCCGAATGATGATTCCCACCTATAGAGAAGCCACCGTGGCAGACATCCCGCAGATGCAAGTAGTTCGCCATTTGGTGAAAGAGAACGTGCTTTCCAACCCGGCTTTGGTCACCGATGCTGCGGTAGAGGAATACATCACCAAACGGGGCAAAGGCTGGGTGGCCGAAGTAGAAAACAAAGTCGTAGGCTTCTCCATCGCGGATCTGCAGGAGCACAGCATTTGGGCGCTGTTCGTGGACCCCGCTTATGAGAAGAGGGGCATCGGGCGAAAGCTGCATGACCTGATGCTGGACTGGTACTTCGGGCAGACCAAAGAGAAAGTCTGGTTGGGCACCAGCCCCAACACGCGCGCCGCTTCCTTCTACCGCACCGCCGGCTGGCGCGATGTAGGCACTCACGGCAAAGGCGAGATCAAGTTTGAGATGACCTTTGAGGAATGGACGCAAAGGAAAGCCGTAGAAGCCTGCCCAAAAGAAGATTAAAGTATACTGAAACCTTACCCTCCCGCGTTTAATTAGTATTTTTGGGCTTCCTTTTCCCTTCTCACGGAAAGGGCAGCTTTATTTTAGTATTTACAAAGTAAAATGATTACAAAAACACTCTGCGTTCTCGCAACTATGGCTATAGGACTACTGGCCAATGAACAAGCGGCAGGTCAGGCCAAAGACAAGAACAACCCCCTTTTACAGAAGTACAGCACCCCCCACCAGGTACCGCCTTTCCACCTGATCAAGAATGAGCACTTCAAACCCGCTCTTCAGGAAGGCATCAGGGTAAACCAGCAGGAGATTGACGCCATCGTCAACAACCCCAAGGCGCCCACGTTTGAGAACACCATTGTGGCCATGGAAAACGCCGGCCAGCTTCTGGGCCGCGTGTCAACGGTTTTCTACAACCTCAACTCGGCCAACACCAATGAGGAGATCCAGAAAATAGCCCGCGAGATTGCCCCGGAGCTATCTGCGCACAGCGACAACATCATCTTGAACAAGAAACTGTTTGAGCGGGTGAAAACGGTCTGGAAAGACAAAAAAGACCTGAAACTGACCGCTGAGCAGCAGAAACTGCTGGAAGAGACTTACAAATCCTTCTTGCGCAGCGGCGCCAACCTGAACGATGCCGACAAGGACAAGCTGAAGAAAATCAACGGCGAAATGTCGCTGCTGAGTTTGCAGTACGGGCAGAACATCCTGGCCGAGACGAACGCCTACCAGCTGGTGATTGACGACAAGAAAGACCTGGCCGGCTTGCCGGAAGGCCTGGTGGCCGCCGCCGCCGATGCCGCCAAACAGGCCGGTAAGCCGGGCAAATGGGTCTTCACCTTGCACAACCCCAGCGTGATGCCGTTCCTGCAGTACGCCGATAACCGCGACCTGCGCAAGCAGATCTGGGAGGCGTATTCGCTGCGCGGAAACAACAATAACGCCAACGACAACAAAGAAGTCCTGCGCAAGATTGTGAACCTGCGCCGCGAGAAAGCACAGTTGCTGGGCTACAAAACCCACGCGCATTATGTGCTGGAAGAAACCATGGCCAAGTCTCCGGAGAACGTGAACAAACTGCTGGACCAACTGTGGGCCCCAGCCCTGGCCGTAGCCAAGCAGGAAGAGCGCGACATCCAGAAAATGATGGATGCCTCCGGTGCCAAGTTCAAAGTGGCGCCCTATGACTGGCGCTATTACACCGAAAAAATCCGGAAGGAGCGCTTTGACCTGGATGAGCAGGAACTGAAACCGTACTTCAGCCTGGAGAACATCCGCAAGGGTGTGTTCACCGTGACGGAGAAACTCTACGGCCTCAAGTTCAAAGAGCTGCCCAACCTGCCTAAATACCACCAGGACGTCACTGCCTACGAGGTATCTGAGGCCGACGGTACGTTGGTGGGCGTGATCTACATGGATTTCTTCCCGCGTGCCTCTAAAAGG
The DNA here is from genome assembly GCF_008271695.1 of Rufibacter hautae. Classification (GTDB taxonomy): domain Bacteria; phylum Bacteroidota; class Bacteroidia; order Cytophagales; family Hymenobacteraceae; genus Nibribacter; species Nibribacter hautae. The sequence continues at coordinate 1,034,170 of NZ_VKKY01000003.1, read as the reverse complement.
AGCGGTGCCTGGATGACGTCTTACCGCAGCCAGAAAACCGAGAAAGGCAAACGCCTGGCCCCGGTGGTATCCATTGTCTGCAACTTCACCAAACCTACCGGCGATGCCCCGGCCCTCTTGACTTTTGATGAGGTAACCACTTACTTCCACGAGTTCGGCCACGCCCTGCACGGTCTGTTGTCCAATGTGACCTATGAAAGCATGGCCGGCACCTCGGTACCGCGCGACTTTGTGGAGCTGCCTTCGCAGATCATGGAGAACTGGGCCGCTGAGCCCGAGGTCCTGAAATTGTATGGCACGCACTACAAAACCGGTCAGCTGATCTCTAATGAGCTGATTGAGAAAATGAAGAAAGCGGGCACCTTCAACCAAGGCTTCGAGACGACAGAGTACCTGGCGGCTTCTTTGCTGGATCTGGCTTACCACACCCAAACCCAGAACCTGACCGGCGACATCAACCAGTTTGAGAAGTCGTCTATGAGCAAAGTGGGCTTGCCTGACCAGATCATTCCGCGGTACAGAAGCACCTACTTCAGCCACATCTTCTCCGGCGGGTATTCTGCCGGCTACTACAGCTACATCTGGTCTGGCGTGCTGGACACCGATGCCTTCCAGGTCTTCAAGGAGAACGGGTTGTTCAACAAAGAGAAAGCCCAGTCCTTCAGAAAGAACATCCTGGAGAAAGGCGGCACCGCTGACCCTATGGAACTGTACAAGAAGTTCAGAGGTGCTGAACCCAGCATTCAACCGTTGCTTAAGAAGCGCGGCCTTACGCCGGTGAGTTTATAAGTCCTTTTCCTCAAAAGAAGGCAAAACCAAATCCTTCTAGCTGAATAACAATCGGCCCCTTGCAGGTAAAACTTCAAGGGGCCGATTTCTTTTGTGCTTTTCAGATAAGCTTCTTTGCCTACATGGGTGCCCCGATGATGGAAAGCACGCCGTTGGCCAGACAGTCTTTCCAGTAGGTGAGAAAAGAGCGCTCGCTGCGGCGTTGTACCTGAATCTTGCCTTCGCGCGGGGCTTTGCCGTCTTCCTCGCTTTCAGATTTCAAGATCACCTTATTTGCCACCAGCGACTTCAATTTGCTTCCCAGCCCCTGCTTCTTCTTTTCTTCTTTCTTATTCAGGAGATCGATCTTGAAGTCATCGTATTGCAGTTGCATGGAGCCTTGCGCCGATGTCTTGGTCAGTTCTAACTTGAAGGAGCCGCGTTGCAGCACTCCGCTTTTCACGCGCACAAACATGCTGGGCTCCACCATGGGGTTCAGGATGGCGGGGTAGCCCTTGCCTATGGTTCCCTCTATGGAATGGTACCCGTTGGGGTCCAGCAAAGCCAGCCGCACCGTGGCCTGCATGGGCGCCTTGCCCATAAGCAAGCCGCTGCCTTTTAACACCGCCGGGCGTTTCATGGAGATCAGGTTCTTGTCATTGGTGAGGTTGGTGAGCGTGAGGTCTATGTTGCTGCCGGTCACGTAGCCGGTCTTAAAGGCTTTCTCGGCCAACTCTTCATAGCGCACGTACAAATCGCGCACCTTGGCCGTGCGGATGTTCACCCCGAAGGTGAGTTTCTGCACCAGGTCATGGGGCATAATGCCCGATCCTTTGGTAGGATAGTTCTTCCCGTCTTTGTAGGCATTCACCCGCGGCTTGTAGGCGACCAGCGATCCTACATGAACGTTGGAGGTCCGCGACAATGTCCCGAAATCCACGTTGCTCAGTCTTAGTTCCGGCACCTGCACGCTGAACCTGGTCACCGCCATTCCGGCTTTCTTGGACATCTGGGCCGCACTGGCCAACGGGATAAGCTGCAGTTTATTTAAGGTCAATTCCTGCTTCTTGGTGGAGGCCTGCATGGGGCCGCTTTTGAGTTTATAGTTCCCCTGGGGCAGCCAGAAAGTGGCTTCTTTTACCGAGGCCGTGACCTTTTCACTGTAGAACGCCCGGGACGTATCTTGTAAAGAGGCGCTGTCCAGTTTGATGCCTTGGGCCTCCAGTTCCACCCCAGACACCGCGAACAGTTCTGCCTGCCTGCCGGGTTTGTTTTTGAACCGGAAAGCCCCGTCTTTAACCCTGATCTCGTTGATACCCGTTTTCCGGAACTGCTCGCCCACCGTCTCATGCAGCGGCTGCGAGGTAGTGTCTTCCTTCATCTGCCGCAACACCCACTGGGGATGGTCCAGTTGAATAGAACTCAGGCTGAATGCCCCGCCAAACAGCAGCTTGATGTAACTGATGCCCCGCACCTGCACGCGGTCGGCTTTGAGGTCAGAGACGCTGGCCGGGGCCTGGGCGGGAGAGGTTTTCTGCATCTGCTTCCAGACGGCTTCGTTCGGTACCAGCCACAGGGAATCCACCTGGGCAGACCCCGCCAGCAGTGACACTTCCAGTTTAGCCATTTCCAGGGAGTACAGTCCCTTAGATTGCGTGGCGATCTGCTTCTGCAGTTTCTGCTCAGCCCAGGAATTGACGTTCCGGGATACCACCAGCAGCAGCACCAGAATAACCAGCAGCACCGAGGCGCCTCCGGCAAGGTACTTCTTCCTTTTAGACCAATTTTTACGGGGTTGTTCCACAGCAAAAGACTTATTCCGCACCCTTCTACGCACGTTACCAGAAAGCAACCGTATTTACCGCAACCAAAAGATAAAAATAGTTCAGCCCCTCCGTTCTTGCTTACCCGGCTTGGCTGTACCCAATTGCAAAACCAGCTGAAGGGGAATTCAGCCCTACTTTCTTTAGAGACAGATACGCGTTTTAGAGCCGTTTTTCCATGAATACCCCAAAAACATACAAACTCACCAAATTATCTTGGATACATTTTATGAATGTTAATACAAATACCCGCAACGGCGTTCTTGGAGAGAGAAGCCAGGTCTTTCTTGTACCTTTACATTTGATTGCGAACAGAATTCCACCCCATAGAACCCTATGTTACCCTCCCCAGAAACCCCCGAGACCGATCCACAGGAAGCGTATTACCGCGCCTATTTCGGGGTTGACGCCGATTATTACCTCCGCAAGCTGGCGCAGTACCGGGCCGGCACTAAAATCACCTTCAACATCGGCGCCTTCTTCTTCGGGATTTTCTGGATGCTGTACCGCAAGCTGTACATAGCGGGCCTAGCCGTTATTGTGGCCCTCACCGCCGAGTCTTACCTTTTGGGCATGGCCATTGCCCATTACAATATCTCTGATGGCAACGCCAAACTGCTGAACAATGCCTCCACCCTGTTCTGGAGCCTGTTGGTGGGCTTTCTAGGCAATTGGCTGTACCTGCGGCAGGCGGAGAACAAGGTGAACCAAGCCTTAGAAGAAGAAGACAATGAGCGGGACACTATGGCGAGGCTCACGTACGAAGGCAACATCACCTACATCCCACACATCATCATCGCGGCCCTCATTTTACTTCTGCTGCTTTTCTTCCAGTTCAATTCCTGACCGCTAGCCATAACAAGAGAACCAACTTGGCTCGCTCTTTCTAAGGTAAACCCACAGGTAACTAATCACTGACGAAAGCTTTAACATGAATGGAGGTTTAGGAGCCGGTTTTCCGAAAACAGCCCTTAAACGCTTTTACTAATTTCTCTTATCCCAGCTTGACAAAGGGAAATCTGGGCAGCCGTAGTTCTGAAACCAAACGTGCCTCCCATTTAACAAAGTAGTATAATGGGGTTGATATATTTGATCTAAATTCCCTACTTTCAGGTGCCCATCCAGAAGACCAAAAATGCGCACCTCTTTCACCAGAAGCCCCGATCTGCTTTTCTTAGGTCTCCTGATTTTCCTCAAGATCCTGCTGAACTATGTCTTGGTTGACCCGGCCTATGACCTGCAGCGCGATGAGTACCTGCACCTAGACCAGGCAAACCATTTGGCCGCTGGTTATCTGTCGGTGCCGCCTTTCACTTCCTGGGTGGCCTGGGTTATCAAACTGCTGGGGAACTCGGTGTTCTGGGTAAGATTCTTTCCGGCGCTGTTTGGGGCTTTGACCCTGCTGGCAACCTGGAAAATGGTGGAGGAGCTGGGCGGCGGGTTTTACGCCAAAGCCCTGGCCGGCATGGCGGTGCTGGTCTCTGCGTTGCTGCGCGTGAACATGCTTTTCCAGCCCAATTCCTTCGATATCCTCAGCTGGACCCTCGTCTACTACTTCCTTATCCGGTACCTGAAAACGCAAAACGGACGGCACCTGCTGTACCTGGGCCTGGTGGTAGGGCTGGGGTTTCTGAACAAGTACAACATCCTGTTTTTGCTCATCGGGTTGTTGCCGGCTTTGCTGCTCACGGGACAAGGTAGAATTTTCTTGAACCGGTACTTCTACCTGGCGGTGCTGCTGACCGCGTTGCTGGTGTTGCCTAACGTCATCTGGCAGTTCACCCAAGGCTTGCCGGTGATCCACCACATGGAAGAACTACAGGCCACCCAGCTGGTGAATGTGGACCCCGCTGATTTCTGGTTTGACCAGATCCTGTTCTTCTTCGGATCGGTGTACCTCATCATCGGGGCGCTAGTGGCTTTTGTGCTTTACGTGCCTTTCAAGGAATACCGGTTTATTGGCTTGAGCTATCTTATCACCATGGCGTTGTTCACATATCTGCGGGCGAAAAGCTATTACACCCTGGGTTTGTACCCCGTGCTGCTGGCCTTCGGCAGTGTGTACTGGGAGCACCTGTTTCATACCGGCTGGAAACGCTACCTACGCCCGCTGTGGATTCTGCTGAACATTGCTTTGTTCTTGCCTTTGGTGAACGTGGTTTTCCCGCTGCTCTCCCCGGCCGAAATCCAGGCCAAAGCCGCCAAGTTCAAGAAATTCAACTTACTCAAATGGGAGGACGGCAAAGACCATCCGCTTCCCCAGGATTTCGCTGATATGCTGGGCTGGCGAGAACTCACGTCCAAGGTTCAGTTGGCCTACAACCAGATTCCTGAGGCCGAGAAACCCCATACGCTTCTGCTCTGCGATAACTATGGCCAGGCGGGCGCCATCAATTTCTATGGAGGCAAACTCCTGCCTCACGCTGTTTCCTTCAATGCCGACTACGTGTACTGGTTCCCGATGAAAATGGACATCCGGAACATCATTCTCATCAAAAGCGCCGGAGAGGAGCCTTTGCAGGAAGAAGAGAAACAGTTCTTCACCTCCGTCACCCAGATTGGGGCCATAGAAACAACGTATGCGCGGGAGCAAGGCACTTCTGTTCACCTGCTGCGGGGCGTTTCGCCTGTCATGACCCAGCGCCTAAGAGCCCGCACCGAGGAAAAGAAGCAAGAGTGGTAATCGGCTTACCTACCAAGCCCCCTCTCTAAACAGAGCTACGTTTTGCCCGCATTTTCTTAAATCAGCCTTAAAACGGTAGTAAAAAGCTAAAAGGCTTTTCATATAAATCGTTTACTTACTTTCCAGATAGGCACAAAAAAGAGACCCGTGATTTGGGTCTCCTTGAGTGGGGCAGAAACATTAGCTACCTTGTACTTTCTTCTGCTCTTTGCCTTTTAGGTGCTGGCCCTTCTTGGCGGTTTTCCCAGCCTTTTGGCTTGCTTTTGCCTTCCGGTCGGCTTGGTATTGGGCGTATTGCTCTGGGGTGAGAATGCTTTTCAACTCAGCGTCCCACTGCGCCCGCTTGGCTTTGAAATCCTCCCGATCCTTGGTTTTCACATCTCCGGCACCACGGCTTTGGGCTTTCATGGCTGCGGTTTCGGTTTCCTGCTTTAGGTATAGCGCCTGCAGGCTAGCTTGCTGGGCCTGGGTCAGGTTATATTTCTTCGTTACCTTTTGGGCTTTCTGGGTGGCTTTTTCTTCCGGGGTTCTGGTGTCCTTCTTTCCGCCGTCTTGGCCAATCCGCTCTGTCTTGGGTTTTCTGTCTCCTTTGGTAACTTCTTGTGCAAAGGTTGTCCCGGTCACCAGCATCCCTAAGGAAAGCATCACAACTATCTTTTTCATCTCTTCTCTGTTAAAGGGTAGTTTTTTTGTTACGCCAAACGCAGCCATTGCTCCGCTTAGGTAATTACCCTTATTCAAAGCACATGCCAAAAATCAGCAGGCTCTGTCCTTGTCCCAGAAACCAATGCTTATCTCACTTTTATTCAACATCTTACCTTAAATGAAATTTCTTATTTTCGGACTCGATTCAGGAAAATGGGCAGAAACCAGATAAGAACTTTCAAGCGCTAGAAGGATTGCCAGATGCCTCTTTCCTGAAATCTAAAGGCTTTTCTACAAACCAAACACGGGTATACAAAGGAACTGTAGCCTTTATAACGTCCTCAAAACAACTTGGCTATAATTCAGTTGTGGTGAGTAGCAGGCGTCTGTAGAAGCGTTCTCAACTTGTAAGTCACTGCTGTTAAAATTAAAAATGCATACCTATAAATAATTAATTGAATAAATTTTATAATATATTGCACAACTTTATTACAACTTTAAGTTTTTTACTGTTACCTTTATATATAAAGAAACATCAGTATACCATATTAGCCATAATGAAAGCAGGTGTCTAGGCTCCTCAATTTTGCCAGTTACGTTTGTAAGATTAAGGAGAAAAATACGTTTTAAGCATCAGAAAGGCTGATTATTGTTTCCCGCTCATGGTTTCATGAAACTAGAGGCAACTGAAAGCAAAAGTCTTTTCTAAAACCTTGAAACATCTTTGCAGACGAATTGGCGGATCACCGGCGGGAGGCACTTCTGGAATAAAACTGAACTTAAAGGCCCTGACTTTATTTGATACCGGAAGTCAGCAGAATGGCCTCTTCGATCTTATCAAGCACACGCGAGAAAGCACAACCTAGACGACACAAACACGAAAATATAATCAGCACAAAAGGCATGGATTACACCACTCCTACCCATACCACTCACCCAGCAGAAGAGCAAGCTGAAAAGCCCGGCATCCTTTATATTGACAATGAAGAAGACAATCTGGTTGTATTCAAGTCTACCTTCAGAAAATATTTTAAGGTATTTACCGCTATGTCTGGTGAGGAAGGATTAAGGATCTTATCCAACGAGCCCATCTCTCTGGTTATTACCGATCAACGGATGCCTAAGATAACCGGCGTTCAGTTCCTGAAAAGTCTACCGGAAGACAAAGACCTGATCAAGATCATCTTGACAGGCCACTCAGACACTGCTTCTATTCTGGACGCCATTAACAGCGGCAAGATTTACCGGTATATCTTAAAACCTTGGGACAAGGAAAACCTGAAGAACATTATGGAGTCTGCCATAGAGGAACTCAAGAAGCGGCAGGCCAACAGGAAACTGGTAGAAGACCTGAAACTGGAAAACGAGAAACTGGAGCAGAAAGTAGCCGAGCTTACCCAAAAGATGAACCAACAGAGAAACCAATCGGCAAAAGCAGTTAAATCAGAGCAGCAGGAAGAGTAGACTTAATTTCACTTATAGGAAAGTGGAATCAGCCTTTTAAGTTAAGGTTAGGCTTGTTTATACTTCTATATCCAGGAAGGTCTGCTTCAGGAATCCTCTGCCCAAGAGGTTCTTTTCTGTAAGTGTTGGCTTGTTTTAGGCATGGTTTTGTAAAACAATCCTCTAAACCTAGCCTTAGGAATTGGCGCTAGATTATGCTTACGTTGAAGAAGCTCAGGGCAAACCTACTCAATTTTGCTTCGCTGTTTACGGGGTTTTGTGCCTATTTTTCTAAAAATAGCCACCAACTGTCAGGCTTACACTCCAAAAGAACTCTGGAGAAAGGCCTCATTTCACTTCTATCCCTGCCTTTACCCAACCGGAATATCAGCCCATGGCTCATGTGTAAAATTGCGCGGGCTAGGTTTATGACCATATTTCTTTTTATAGGTTATAAACAGCTAGTGACGCTCAGTTACTAAGCTTGCCTAAAGCATTCCACTTACAAAAGCCCCAGCGGCAAGCAACTTAGCTGAAAAGTGAAAGGTGCATCCCTTCGCTGTCTATCCAATTCTCAATTGTTTATTTTCTTCACATAATCCATTGCAATCCTCGGCTTCAGGGCTTGAATGAGATTATTCTTTCACCTTACAAAATAGACTTTTATCTAGGACGTAGATAGGAGAAGATGCAGCCATCCACAGGATAAAGCGTGAACCATGGTCGCTTTTCTTCTACTTCTCAGGAAAAAGACGCTTCTAAAACCTGCGTCTGCATTCCTGAAACCACTCCAGCCAAGTAAACCACACAAATTGACCAGATAAAATTATGTTTCTAAGATTAGATTATATATATTCAAACAAAATAAAGTTCTATACAACCTCCTCATATTAAATATTATCAGTTTATATTATAACTTTACCAATACGCTTTAAAATTATGCTTAAGAGTAAGGAGGTTACCACCGATTGGGATTGGGAGATTAACGGACGAACTCGGTATTGGGGATTGAACCTTCAAGAGTTATGGCATTACCGTCATCTATCCATGAGTTTAGTCCGGCGCGATTTCCTGCTGAACTACCAGCAAACGGTGTTGGGTCCCTTCTGGCTACTAATACAACCCATCTTGACTTTGGGCACTTACGTTCTGGTATTCAATAAATTGATAGGGGTATCTACTGGCAGCCTCCCGCCCGTACTGTTCTATCTTTCTGGTATTGTCCTCTGGAATTTCTTCAATGATACCTTCATGGGTACCTCCTTCATCTTCCGGGAAAATGCCCAACTCTTCAGTAAAGTATATTTTCCGCGGCTCATCATTCCTATCTCCCAGATGGGCACCCAAATCTTTCGGTTCGGCATTCAGTTTGCCATGCTGCTGGCTATGTTGGCCTTTTACGTGCTGTTCAAAGACTACGCACTGCCCACCGGATTTTTAGCAATTACCACCCCGCTGATTATTATGCTGGTAGGTCTTACCGGTCTCTCTCTGGGGCTTATTTTCTCAGTAGTGACCGCCAAATACCGGGACATCATCAACCTGGTGACGTTTGGGGTGCGGTTGCTCATGTTTCTTACGCCCGTTCTGTACCCGGTCAACTATGTCCCGGAAAACGTACGGTGGATCGTTCAGTTCAATCCGCTTACCTCTTATTTTGAGTTGTTCCGCCGGGCGCTGCTGGGCCAGGGCGTCGTCTCGCCAGAAAGCCTGGGCTATAGCCTAGCATTTACTTTCCTCCTCCTGTTCATCTCCATCGGTATTTTCAACAAACAGGGAGACAAACTGATAGACGTAGTGTAATCTTATGGGAGACGTAGTTATCAAAGTAGAAGAATTGTCCAAGGTTTACCGGCTGGGCACTATTGGCTCCGGGTCTTTACGGCAGGATGTGGCGCGGTGGTGGAGTACGTCTGTGCTCAAAAAAGACGACCCTTTCTACTATCCGCAGCTCTCTGAGAACCAGGAACCCAAAGACAAGAGCCAAAAGGCCTTTTGGGCTTTGCAGGATCTTTCCTTTGAGATAAAGCAGGGCGAGGTATGGGGCATCATCGGCAATAACGGGGCAGGCAAATCGACGTTGCTAAAAATCATTTCCCGTATTGTGAAGCCCACCAAGGGTGTGGTACGAGGCAAAGGCAAGATCAGCAGCCTGTTGGAGGTGGGCACCGGCTTCAACCAGGAACTTACCGGCCGCGAGAACATCTTCATGAGCGGCTATATCCTGGGTATGACCAAACAGGAAATAACGGCCAAGTTTGACGAGATTGTAGATTTCTCGGGCATTGAGAAATTCCTGGACACACCAGTGAAACGCTACTCCTCGGGCATGTACGTACGGCTGGCTTTCGCGGTGGCCGCCCACCTGGAACCCGATATCCTTATCCTGGACGAAGTACTGTCTGTGGGTGATGCTGAATTCCAGAAGAAGTGCCTGGGCAAAGTCAAAGACGTGTCCAGAAGCGAGGGCCGCACCATTCTTTTTGTGAGCCACAGCATGCAAGCGGTCAGCAACCTCTGTAACCATGCGCTTTGGCTGCAGAAAGGCAGACTCATGGAGGCCGGAAGAGCGACGACCGTGATCAATAACTATATCAAAGGAGTAAAGAAATCGCAGTTGCACCGCACCTGGGATAATCTGGTGGAGGCGCCTGGCAATGACTTTGTCCGGTTCAAAAGCCTCCGGCTCACGCCCCAGTTCAGTGACCCAGATGCCCCGCTTGACATCCGCACTCCCCTTACGGTGGAGTTTGAGTTCTGGAACCTGGTAGAAGACCAGGACTTGAGCATCGGGCTCCATTTATTCTCCTATGGTGGCGAATGCATCTTTGACGTCCCTTCCCCTTCGTTCCATTGCAAGAAAGGCCTAGTGGAAGGCGAGTGCACCATTCCGGGCAATTTCCTGAATGACGGCTCCTATTACATTTCGCTCATTGTGGTGAAAAACACCTCTATTGACCTGTTCTACTATGAAGAATGCCTCTCTTTTGAGATAGAAGACTACCGAGGGGATATCAAATGGTTTGGAAAGTGGATGGGAGCCGTGCGCCCCTCGTTTCCTTTCAGATTAGAGCAAAAAGAACTGGAGCTTGTATAGCCTGGAAAAGGCCAGCTTTTTATGAAGGAATTTAGCCCCTACCATATCACCCACGTTCACCTGCACGAGTCTTTGCAGATGCCCGACCTGAAACAGGAGAACCAGGGAAACTACCTGGTCTTCTGGTGGCATTCCGTTGCCCTGGGCGAATTGTATGTGGAGCCGAATGAGAATATTACCCATGAGCAGTACTTCCAGAAATTAGGAAAGGCCTTAAAACCTGCGCTTGACTTCTATGCCTCAGGACAACGGACGGCTGGTTTAGAACAACTGTTGCCATCGGGAGACTTCCACGGATTTGTTTCAGCCATGGAATCCCTGTTCGCAAAAAGCGCTTCCCAAACTATCCCCAGCAGGGTTCCGGTCTCGGTGGTGATCTGTACCCGCAACCGACCCGTCGCCTTAAAACGTTGCCTGGAATCCTTGCGCCAATCCATTTGCCAGCCGGCAGAAATCATTATCATTGAGAATGCCCGGGAGAACGACGAAACAGAGAAGCTGGTGGAGACATTTGCCGGCGTTAAATACTTCCAGGAACCCGTCCCGGGGCTTTCCCACGCCAGAAACACCGGCGTAAAGAAAGCCACCCATTCCATCATCGCCTTCACGGATGATGACGTCATTGTGCATCCAGAATGGGTATTCAGGGTATGGGAGGCTTTCACCAAACATGAAGTAGCGGCCATGACCGGCCTGGTGATCGCCGCTGAACTGGAGACAGAGACCCAACTGATCTTTGAACGGTGCTGGAGCTTTAACCGGGGGTACGTGGACATCCTTTATGAGGAAAACTATTTTAATCAGAATCTGCCCTCGGGTCCTCCGGTGTGGGAGATTGGGGCCGGGGCAAACATGGCGTTCAGGAAAGAGGTTTTTGAAGAAATAGGCCTATTTGACGTGCGTTTGGGAGCCGGAGCCTCGGGCTGCAGCGAAGATTCGGAGGTATGGTACCGGATTCTTCAGCACCAACACAGCATCCTGTACTACCCCAAAGCGGCGGTATTCCACGCCCACAGAAAAGACCTGCGCAGCCTCAGAAAGCAGATTTTCGCCTACATGCGCGGCTTTACCATGGCAGTCCTGGTACAGCAAGACCACTTTCCGGCGGCGAACTACAGAAACCGCTTGTTCAGGCAATACCCCAAACATTACCTCCAGTTGGTGGCCAGAGGCTTTCCCCGCTACCGTTTCAGGAACAGGACCCTTTGGGAAGAGATCATGGGAATCCTTTCGGGCTACGCGTTTTACCTCAAGAACCGGAAAAACGACCCTAAAACGCAATTCGTCCGGGAAGAGCCTGCCCCTCAACTGAAGCCGGAACAAGAACTCACAACCTGATTGCAGAACATGCCTCATCCAGAAGCCATAACGCTAACCAGCCAACCGGAGACTGCACGCAGCCCTAAAGGGCAGCCGCAGCGGCCTATGCCATTGGTGTCGGTGGTGATTCCTTGTTTTAACCACGGGAAATATCTACCAGAGGCAGTGGAAAGTATCTGGAGCCAAGGGTATCCGGCCACGGAAATTATTGTGGTGGACGATGGCTCTATAGACACTACCCGCGAGGTCACCGAATCACTGCCGGGGGTACGCTATATCTATCAGGAAAACCAAGGTCTATCCGCCGCCAGGAACACAGGCATCAAACATAGCCATGGCGAGTTCCTGGTCTTTCTGGATGCCGATGACTGGCTGCTGCCCGGTGCCTTGGAAATGAACGTGCTGCTTCTACAACAAGACCACGAACTGGCTTTTGTTTCCGGGGGGCATGATAAGGTGTTTGAAGAAGAAGGCATCACTAAAGAAGATGTTACCCCGGTAGCAGCAGACCACTACCTCCATCTACTGCAAGGCAACTACATAGGCATGCACGCTACGGTCATGTACCGGCGGTGGGTTTTTGAGGAAATGGCCTACGATACTTCGCTCAGGCGTTGTGAAGACTATGACCTGTACCTCCGGATTGCCAGAAAGCACCCCGTGCTGCACCATACCGGAAAAGTAGCGGCCTATCGGCTCCATACCACCAACATGTCTGGGAACATTCCGGGCATGCTGTCCACCACCTTGCAGGTTCTGGACCGGCAACGAACCAGTATTCAAACGCCTCGGGAGAAAGAAGCCTATGCCAGGGGGCATGAGATCTGGAAAGAGTATTACTGCGATGAGCTCTATAAAAACCTGCTCAACAAGAAAGCTCCGGCTTCACTCCAGGCAGCCCAAACCCTTCTCAAGTACAGGCCCATTTTATTGTTGAAGTTTATAGTTAAAAGTATAGTATCATGAAATCACAGATTAAAAAGTACACCCCTGCGTTCGGCCTCAGATTCTTGCAGAGAAACGGGTTCCTCAAAAACTACACCCCAGAAGTGAACAAAGTGGTACCCGGCGACTTTGGACAGGTGAAGCCTTTCAGCACCCAGTTTGGCTATGACCGCGGAGGTCCCGTAGACCGATACTATATTGAGAATTTCCTGCGGGCCGAGGCAGGCGTGATCAAAGGCCGCACCCTGGAGATCGGCGACAATGAATATTCTTTGGGCTTTGGGAGAGCAAAAGTCACCCAGAGCGATGTCCTGCACATAGATGAAACCAACCCCAAAGCCACTTTCATAGGCGACATCAGCAACGCACCGCAACTGCCAGACAACTCCTTTGACTGTATTGTCCTCACGCAGACCCTGCACCTAATCTATGACTTCAAGGGAGCCCTGCAAACCTGCCACCGCATCTTAAAACCCGGCGGGACCTTGTTGTTGACCGTGCCCGGTATCACCCCTATTGACCACGGCGAGTGGAAAGATATCTGGTATTGGTCTTTCACTGACAAGGCCATGAACCGCCTCATGGACGAATCCTTCCCCAAAGGAGATGTACAGGTAAATACCTTTGGCAATGTCTATGTGGCCACTGCCTTTCTGTACGGCATGGGCCTGCCCGAAGTACCCAAGCACCAGTTGGACCACCATGATCCCCATTTCCAGGTCATTATCACGGTAAAGGCCACCAAAGCAGCAGTTCAGTAATGAGAAGGTTGGTTTCAGCGGTACGCAGGTATTTGGCGCCCAAAGCGGCCGTCTTGATGTACCACCGTATCTCTGATCCTGAGGCAGATATCTGGGAGATAGCGGTGAGCCCCGCCAACTTTGAGCAGCACCTTCAATACCTGAAGGCGCATCACCATGTCGTTCCGCTACAGGAAATGGTAGACGGCTTGGCCGGAAATAAAATCAGGAGAAACAGCATCGCCATCACCTTTGACGATGGATACGCCGATAATTACCTGCAAGCCAAACCGCTGCTGGAAAAATATGGGCTGCCCGCCACGTTTTTCGTCTCTTCTGGAAATATTGGACAGGAAACGCCTTTCTGGTGGGACGAACTTGAGCAGTTGATCTTGTTCACGGAGCGCTTGCCCCAAACCTATACGTTCCAAAACCAAGAGACCCTGGACTTAACAGAAGAGCACTTCTTGACAGGCATCCTGCGCCAAAAACATATATCCTGGAAAGTGTGTGAAGAAGTTCCTCCCACCGTGCGGGCTGAGTTATTTTTCAAGCTCTGGCAAAAACTAAAACCCCTCCCCCATGCAGAACAGCAGGAACACATGCAGCAGATACGGGAGTGGGCAGGCGTTACCAGCGAGACCAAACCCGAGCTTAAAAGCATGACGGTAGAGCAGCTAAAAGATTTGGGCCAAAGCGGGCTTTTCACCATCGGAGCCCATACGGTTTCCCATCCGGCCCTGGCCTTTCACACGGCAGACTACCAGCAGCGTGAATTGACCCAGAACCGCACCTTTCTGCGGGATGTAACCGGGCAAGACGTGAGTTTAGTAGCTTACCCATATGGCAATTACAATGAGGAAACCCTTTCCTCGGTGGCAAGCCTGAAATTCAAAGCTGCCTTTACCACCGAGGAAACCCGGATTCAGAAACAGGCTAACCGGTACCGGTTGGGCAGATACCAGGTGAAGAATCTGCCTTTCCAGGAGTTGAGTTCCACCCTTCGTCAATGGTAATTCCATCCTTTAATCTATGAGTATGAGTACCGCTTCTTTCCCTTTGGTTTCTGTCATCATTGCCTTTTTGAACGAGGAACGTTTTCTGCCCGAGGCCATTGAAAGCGTGCTTCGGCAGGAGTATGCCCACTGGGAATTGCTCTTGGTAGACGATGGATCCACAGACCGCAGCACCGGCATTGCCAAAGATTTCGCCAGCCGCTACCCCGGCAAAGTTTTCTACCATGACCATGAAGGCCATGCAAACAAAGGATTGAGCGCCAGCAGGAACTTCGGGCTGGGAAAAGCCAAAGGCAAGTACATCGCCATTTTAGACGCCGATGATGTCTGGTTACCGGGTAAACTGGCGCATCAGGTGGCCATTTTCCGGCAGTACCCAGAGGTGGCCATGGTGGCCGAAGGCTCTGTGTACTGGTATGACTGGGCCGATGCGCAAAAGGAGAACGTTACCATTCTGGTGGGCGCTCCGCAGGACGAAGTGTACGCAGCCCCTAAACTCATGGCGCACCTGTACCCACTGGGTACCGGGTCTGCGCCCGTGCCCTCTGGCCTGATGATGGAGAAAACGGCTTTTCAGAAATTAGGCGGGTTTGAAGACGCTTTTAAAAAAGAGTTCGGGCTGTATGAAGACCAGGCTTTCCTGAGCAAGTTTTACCTGAGCGAGAAGGTGTATGTCTCCTCGGCCTGCAACAACCTGTACCGGCAACGCCCCGAATCAATTGTCTCCAGCGTGCATGCCGACGGAAAATACCATGCGGTGCGCAAATATTTCCTGGATTGGCTACAAGAGTACTTACAGAAGGAAAACATCACAGACAAAACCACCCACTCACTGCTGCAGAAAGCGTTGTTTCCCTACAAATTTCCCCGCTTGCATTTACTCTCCAGCAAGCTTCTCAGGAAGCTGAGCAGACTGTAAAGCATCGAGTTGACAACCAAAATCACTATGCCCGCGCTCACTGTCTTAATGCCCGTTTACAATTCTGAAAGGTTTCTGGCAGAAGCGATTGAAAGCATCCTGCACCAGACCTTCGGGGATTTTGAGTTCCTGATCATTGATGACGGCTCCACAGACAAGAGCCAGGAAATCATCCATTCCTATAATGACCCAAGAATCAGGTTTCTGCAAAATGAGCGGAACTTGGGCATCTCCCCCACCCTGAACAAAGGAATTGAGCTGGCCAGCACAGAACTGATCGCGCGCATGGACGCGGATGATATCTGTCACCCCACCCGGCTGGAGAAACAGTACGCCTACATGCAGGCCAACCCAGACTGCGCAATGGTTTCCTCCTTGGTGCGGGTTGTGTCTGAAAACGGAAATTTCGTGCGACAGGATCAGTTTGACAGCCGGTACTTTTACTATAACCTGAATTTTGTCTGCTGGATCTATCACCCCACCGTGCTGTACCGCAAGCCTGCCGTACAAGAAGTGGGCATGTACACAGCGGCTTATTCTGAAGACTTCGAGCTTTTTTGGCAACTGGCCAGAAAGCATAAAATTTACAACCTGCCGGAGGCCTTGCTTGACTACCGGATCACGGACCAGAGCCTGCACCAGGTTCTGAAGAAGCAGGAGTATGACCAAGCGCAAAAAGAACAGCTGCTCAGAAATTTCAGGTACTACGCAGGACCAGATTATACGCTGCCTGATAAATACCTGGCTTGTTTCCAGCATGACTTTACTTCTTTGCTGAAAGAGCAAAAAGTAAGCAGCCTTTATCAGTGCCTTAAAGAACTCCAGTACCTCAACCAAAAGATACTAGCCAAACAGAACATCAACTTTGAGCCGGAGGCCATGGCAGAGGCCGTTTTTCACAAAGAAAGGTTTATCGTTTCCACCTTGGTTAAACAGCTTCCCAGGCACAAAGCGGTCTTGTTTTTACTGAGACTTGGAAGGTTCAGACAGCTGAAACAATTGATCTCCGCTAAACTCAGCAGGCAAAAAGCTTAAATTTTAAATTTTTTGTTGGTAAAATTAAATTATCATCGCTAATTTTATACCAAGCGTGATGATCCTGCACTTTTTGAGGAGAACCAACCAACTGCCTCAAGGAAGCCATTCAGAAAGCTAAAACCACTTGACACCCACAACTCCATCTGACTCTGCGCGCCGCCAAACTCGCCTTAGTTACCGGAGCTATGACTAGACGGACACTTAGCATCCCAAAGGAGGAGTAATTTTAAATCAGCTGAAAAACAACTAGCCTCTACGGCCTTAAAAACCCAGCCCAATCCTGAAATAGAGTTATAAGTTACCCCAAAGGGTTAACGTATGTTTTGGCTGTATTTTACTAAAAACAGGCCCAGAACTCACCTACAACTTTGCAGCATCATCTATAAGACCCTAGGTCTTAGGAACCAGTAAAAAGAGCAGATTACTTTGGAAAACAGATTATTAATCGGTCCGGATTTAAAGTTCAACAACTTTGATTTACTCAGGTTTCTGCTGGCGGTAACGGTGATTTTCAGCCACTGGTTTGTCATCTACTATGGTAAAGGAATTGACACGGAGCTGTTCATGATCTTCTCCAAAAACCAAATAGATTTAGGAAGCGTGGCGGTAAACGGTTTCTTTATCATCAGTGGATTCCTGATTGTCCATAGCTATAAACACAGCACCTCTTTCCTATCTTACTTAAAGAAAAGAATCCTCAGAATCTACCCCGGTTTTTTTGTCGCGTTTATTCTAAGCGTGCTCATATTGGGTCCTCTGGGCACCTTTGACATTGACCACCCCTCCGGCAATATCACGCTATACCTTCATTCGCTCAGGAAGAAGCTATTACTCCTGAACCTTTTCTCCATGCAAGCGCCCATTGCCATTAGGTGCTTCATGACCACACCCCTACCCAATCAAATCAATGAGTCTCTGTGGACCATCCAGTATGAGTTCATTTGCTACTTGGCGGTGCCTATTTTTGCGTACCTAGGTATCTTCAAGAAGAAATGGGTGGCCATTGCGTTGTTTTTGCTCTCATACGTGGTGCTTACCCTGCAAGACTCTGCGCGTCTCTTTCTCTGGGAGGATTATAGCGGCAAGCTCATCAGCACCCCCCAATACATGCCAAGGTTTTTTGTTTATTTCCTGGCCGGAACATGCGTTTATTTATTCCGGCATAAGATTGCAAGAAGTAATTGGTTAGTGGCCTTATCCATAATAAGCCTCATACTTGCCTGCGTTTGGTTTAAGGGCTTTAACCTGGTTGCCCCTTTTTCGCTCACCTACCTGCTTTTTTACGTAGCCTACTTCCCTCATTTCAGGTTTACGAAGTTCACCAAACACGGAGACTTCTCTTACGGAATCTACCTGTACGCTTGGCCCATTCAGCAGTTAGTGATGCTATTCATCGGGAAAGAGGCCAACCTATTCACCTTATTCATTCTTTCAATGGCAATCACTTTGGTTGCGGCTTACGCCAGCTGGAGGTTCGTTGAAAAACCTTTTTTACAGTTAAAAGACCACCCAACAAGATTTTCATTTATGAATTGGAGCAAGCTTATTGCCTTGGGTGCCAAACGGTAAACCTGCTTCTACCTTAATGTTAATTGTATAAAAATACCTCCTACCTGTTTCAAGCTTAATTTAAGAAATATGGCTCCAAAAAAGGAGGTTAGTAAATTAATTATCAAATAAGAATAATTCACGCTGGTTCACCACTGGTATATATAAAATAGCTGTGCTTACAAGGATTCCATCATCGCCACCTGTTATTCCGCCGGTCTCAACCAACGAGGCCCGGCCTTTGTGGTCTGTGATGATTCCGGTCTATAATTGTGCGGGCTACTTACCTGAGACCTTGGAGAGCGTTTTGCAGCAGGCATTGCCAGCGGAGGAAATGCAGATAGAAGTAATTGATGATGCCAGCACCGATGCCGACGTGGAGAACCTAGTGCGAAGGCTTGGGCGGGGCAGAGTAAAGTACTATAAGCAGCCAGAGAATGTGGGGAGCCTGCGCAACTTTGAAACCTGTATTAACCGTGCCAACGGAACTCTGGTACATATTTTGCACGGAGACGACCGGGTACTTCCGGGCTTTTACCAGAAAATGGGCAACCTGTTCAAGGATTTCCCAGATGCGGGAGCTGCCCTTTGCCGGTTCCGGTATATAGATGAAAAAGGCCGGTGGCTTTACGACCAGACATTGGAATCACCTGAAGACGGGATTCTCCAGAATTGGCTGACCAGAGTAGCGGTCAGAAATCCCTCACAGTACGCGGCCACGGTGGTGAAACGGGAGGTTTATGAAAAGCTGGGTAGTTTCTATGGCTTAACCTACGGGGAGGATTGGGAGATGTGGGTAAGGATTGCCAAGCATTATCTAGTGGCCTATACCCCTGAGATCCTCGCCGATTACCGCAAACACCTTACCTCCATTTCCAGCAACACGTTCCTGACGGGCCAGAACTCCCAGGACATGCTCAAGGTGATGGAGCTGATTCAGGACTTGTTGCCCCCCGAACACAGAAAAGAAGTCCTCCAGAAGTCAAAGAAATTCTATGCCCATTACGGCATAAGAGTAGCCAACCAGGTGTGGCATTCGGTGCAAAGCAAGGAAGGGGTGAAGGCCCAGATCAGGTACGCCTGGGGCATGCACTTTGATCCGCAGCTTCTTTGGAGCACCGCTAAAGTTTACTTTAAAATGACCTTCAACATCACATGAAAGCCGGCGTTTCAATTGTCATCTGCACTTACAACGGCGAAAAGCTTCTGCCAGAAACACTGCGCCATATAGCCCTGCAACAGGTCCGGCCAGACGTGCCTTGGGAGGTCATTATTGTGGACAATGCCTCCACAGATAATACCTCGGCAGTGGTGCGCGAGGAGTGGAAGAAGTATGATGTTCCGGTCCGTTTCTCCCTCCTGCACCAACCCAAACCTGGCCTGACCTTTGCCCGGGAACTGGGTTATACGCACGCGCAGTTTGAGTACATTCTCCTCTGCGACGATGATAACTGGCTTAGTGCAGATTACGTGACCCTAGCGTTTGATTTGATGGAGCAGAACCCCAAAATAGGGGTTTTGGGTGGCTATGGCGATTTGGTCTACGAGGAAGAGCCCCCTTATTTCGCTACGCAAGTCCGGCTTTTTGCAAACGGCCATCAGGCACCTGAATCGGGGAAAGTAGCCAAGAATACCGTTTATGGGGCCGGTTGTGTCCTCAGGAAATCCGCCTATGACCACCTTTTCCGCATCGGGTACCAACCCTTATTAACCGATCGGCTGGCCTCGGCCCTGAGCTCGGGCGGGGACTATGAGATCTGCTATGCCCTGGCCCTTCTGGGCTACGACATCTGGTATGATGAACGGCTGGCTTTTAAGCACTTTATGAAAAAGGAGCGCCAAACTTGGGGGTATTACCTCAGGTACCTAAAGGAAAGCTCGGCCTGTTTTGAGGTTTTGGATGCCTATAATTTTCTGGTGAACCAGGGAAGTCGGTCTGAACTGGACTTCAACTACCGCTTCTTAAAAGGATTTTTGTACTACGTGCAGGAGAGTCTTCGCCTCATTGTGAAACAAGGTGCCCTTGATCCTGCCTCAGACGAATCCAAAATCAACAGCCTGCTTCTTTTGGGCTACAAGACCAGGTTGTTAGGTTACCGGAAGTACTTTAAAGTACGGAAGAATTTCCTGAGGTTACTGCAATTCAAGAATGAGAAGCTCATCCTGAAAGTAGCCCCGAAGAATAAATCTGTTTACCTGTCAAAAGAGTTAAAGCATAATCTTATCTAACCTTCCCAGAATGGGAAAGCATAAGAAAGTCTACTCAGCGGCCTGTTCCTATTGAAACAGGCCGCTCTTCATTCCACCCCAATCATAAAATTTCAGAAACCGATTAGGAGGCATTTTCCTGAAAAGAGGCAGAAAACGATTAAGCTTTTTATCTGGATTGAATCCGATGACGTGATAGGCTAATGATTGCTTGATACTTTAAAATCCTGAATCGGATACAAAACTCAGGTGCTGGTTATTCATCGTTTCTGCTCTTTTATTCTTAAACAAAGAAGAAGTCCTTACACCTGGTTCAAGAGCCAGATGTAAGGACTTCCGCTTTGTCAAGGGTCAGATAAACTTTCCTAAGAAGCTACAAAGTTCCAAAGGCGTTTATGCCCGCCTTTCAGGAAAACGGCCTTGAAACAGGCTTATGCCTTATTTTATGGAACCAGTTGATAAGATAGAACTACTGCATCCTTACCCGTAAACTGCTCTCCTCTTACCTCACCTAAGCTTGAAAACGCAGTCTTTGGGGTTTGTCCGGGCTTATAGTCTTTGTGGAAATACCAGGCGGGCTGATCTACAAAACCTCCGATGTTTACCCTTAAATAGGAGTCATACAGATACCACAAGCGGTTGTGGCTCCTGATCTGTCTTAAACCAGGCGATAGGTTCCGGAGATACTCGCCTTCGTTGGCCGATACGGTTTTCAGGTCCTCTCCTTTTACGGCGTTGAACTTCAGGTTATAGGCTTCTTTGTAGAAATCGTACACATGCCACATATTCCAGTAGACGTAC
The DNA here is from genome assembly GCF_008271695.1 of Rufibacter hautae. Taxonomy (GTDB): domain Bacteria; phylum Bacteroidota; class Bacteroidia; order Cytophagales; family Hymenobacteraceae; genus Nibribacter; species Nibribacter hautae. Next base: position 1,013,176 of record NZ_VKKY01000003.1, on the reverse strand, counting down.
ACGGCATCCCCTTCCTTGAATTTCTCATTGATGAACAGGAGCGCCTCACGTCCTTTTTCCTTGTTCAGAAAGTAATCGGGGGTGATGATTTCTCTGGCGGCGTTGTACAGAGGCGGGGAAAAAAGCAAGGTGGCAAGCAAAACCTTTACCGCTGTTCTCCCCGAAAGGAAGGCCAGGATCTCCTGCGCACAATAACAGATAAACATGATAAACATAGGCGCCAAGAACAGTACCAGACGCTCATAAAAAGGGTACTGTTTAAGGAAGGAGGCCAAAAGCGCGAGCAGAAGCGGGAACGCCAGCACCGTGAACCTGGAAAAACTCTTTTTGGCAAACAGGACCATACCCACTCCTAGGAGCAGCAGCGGGAAAAACCGCACCACGATAAAAGGAACCGGAGAAGCCACGGCAAACTTGAAGGTCTGCCCCAACGGGTTCTTCACTATTTCATTGGCTTTCATGAACAACCACTTGGGCAAGGAAAAGGAAACCGGCAGATAGGCCTGGCAATACTTCTCAAAAAAGACCGTAAGCCACTGGGAATCCTGATAGCGGCCTAGGAACAGGACGTAAGTCACCGCGAAGCTGCAGACCCACAGCCCAAAGGCGGGCAGGTACCGGAAGGGAGCTTTCCAACCCTCCTGGCGCAACATTTTCAGAGACACGGCCATGCCTATCCCCGCCAGCACGAAGATGACGGAGTAAGAGAACCAGAGCAGTACCGCCCCCGCCAATCCCCAAGTAAACAAAGCCCCTAGACTGCGCTGCTTGTGAAAGCGGACGTACAGGAGCAGGGCCAGCACGGAGGCCATTAGCTCGGTGCTGTACTGTTTTGCCTCTACGGAATGGTATACCACCGGTGAGCCCAGCGCTAGCATAGCCACCGCCAGCATGGCAGCCCAAGGCTTAAGGAAGTACTTCGCTACCGGCACAAAGGCGAACAGGGCCGCAATTCCGCAGAGCAGCGGAAACAAACGCAGGGCCATCTCCCCTTTCCCCAGGAACTCCACCGCTAAGCGCTCAGCCCACAGAAAACCCAAAGGAGCCTTTTGCTCATAGGCCAAAGGCTGCGTAGCCAGCTCCCAGAAATTCATCCTGATGAGGCTTATGCCCAGGTAAAGTTCATCGCGCCACAATGACCGATTATCAAAATAGTGGAACAGCCTAACCAATATGCCGGCTGAAATGGCCAGCCAGGTAAACAAGGAAATGAACTTCTCGGTTGAACTACGGCGCGCCATTGACGGAAGCACCAGCTCCTCAACAGGGGCAAGCACAGGAGTGCTAGGGGATGGCAGAGTCATACGTGATTTATTAATCTGTAAGGTTGAATAGTAACTATGAAATGAAAAGCCTACTTCTTGCTAGGCTTATATAAGTGAACTTAAATAAGCCAAGCAAGCTTTCCACAACCTTCTAGGCTTGATTGCTTTAAGCCTTATTTTCTATAAAGAGGTTCTAAACGGTAGAAATGTTTGTGCTTCCCTTCAGTCTATTTCTCTAAAGTTATTCCATTAAGAACTTTGCTTGGTCAAAGATACTCAACAATAATACCAGTAAAATTTAATTTATTGTTATTAATATTAAATTTAACATTGCGGTATTATTATTCCAACAAGAAAGTATATACATTTACAGAGTCCGACTATTCAATATAAAGTAGGAATACTCTTTATTTGGATGAGTCCAGTTGGGCATGTGCCCTTATCTCCCAAGATTTTCAAAGGATTGAAGTGCCTTCGTTCAAAATGCTCCTGAAATTGGTTGCGAATTCCAATTTTGGGGCTGGATTTTGCAAAAGAGCACAAAATAGAAGAAGGGTGACTATTAAGCCAAAGCAATATGCAAAATAATTCTACGATTGATTTCAACAAGGTTACCACCATCATTTTTGACGTGGACGGCACCCTTTATGACCAGTCAAAGTTGCGCAAAAAAATGGCGTTAGCGCTGCTGCGTTATTACGCCCTCCGGCCTTGGAAGATGAAAGACGTCTTGATTTTGCATCATTTCAGGGCGGAAAGAGAGAAGATGGCCGGAGCTACGTGCGGCAACCTAGAAAAGGCCCAGTATGACTGGTGCGCGGCTAAGGGAAATTTCCGGCCAGACAGAATAAGGCAGGTAGTGGACCATTGGATGTTCCGGTTCCCTACGAAATACCTGGCTTCTTGTACGTATCCAGGGGTAAAAAGCTTTTTCAGCGTGCTTCGGGAAAACAACATCAAAATTGGGATCTACTCTGACTACGAAGCCGTGGAAAAACTGAAAGCCATGGATCTTGACGCTGACCTTGTGGTTTCCTCCACCCATAAAGAAGTAGACCGGCTTAAACCCAATCCGGAGGGGCTTCACTATATCACTCAAAAAATGGGCGTAAAGCCAGAGAATTGCCTTTTTATTGGGGACAGAGAAGAGTTAGACGGAGAGTGCGCCCTAAAGGCGGGGATGCCTTACCTCATCGTAGAGAAAAAACCCTTCAACGAATTCAATTTTTACGATGTGCTCACAAAGAAACTCCAAGGCAGAAAAGTAAGGCAGGAAGTGGTTTAACCCTGTTTTGGGTAAAACAAGGCAAAAATAGCCTGATGCTCTCCTAGTTCAGGTTTGTTTGTTAAGCGAGTACCTACTGAAAAAGGCTTTCAGACTTACCTAGCCAAGTAAATACCTCTGATAAGGTGCCTGGCTATTTACCGTAGCCACACGTATTTCTCTTAGCTCTAACGGGCCAATCCCCAAAGAAAGCAATTCAAGTTTGGCATCGGCAGTTGAAGGCTTATCCTCAGCCGTTGCTTTTTCAGATTGGGACAATAATTCTCATTTTGGGAATCACACCTGTTGCACATGTCTTGCCGCTACCCCATAATCCAGGCTGAAATATTATAATAAATTAAAGAAATAAGTACATCAACGTATTTATACTATTAATTTTATTCAATTAATTCTTGGCATGGTTTTAACCATAGTATATAATATAAATTTCGGGAGTATCGATTTCACTCCATTTTAATACGCCTACAACCATATTCTAACATTTAATACAGAACGCTAAAACGCCCAGAGAAACTATGTCACAAGCTGCTACTTTACCAGAAGCCTCCAGTCCAGAAGTGGTTTTAAAGCCAGCAGGCTTTAAAGAGTATGTTGCCATTGCCCGTCCTGACCATTGGTTTAAGAACATCTTCATGTTACCAGGCATGCTCTTCGCCTTTATGGTGTATGACACGTCCCTTGATTTAACCTTACTGCTCAGAATAGTCATCGGGATTGTGAGCACCTGCCTTATTGCCTCTGCCAACTACACCATCAATGAGTACCTGGATGCCGAGTTTGACCGGTTTCACCCCGAAAAGAAAAAGCGGTCAGCAGTAGTAACTGTCCTAAGCCCGCTTTATGTGTACACCGAGTATGCTTTGCTGGTGGTATTGGGCCTGAGTCTGGCTTACTTTATCTCCATGCCTTTTCTGGCATTGGAGGCATTCCTGCTCTTCATGGGCATTATGTACAACGTGAGACCCTTCCGCACAAAGGAGCGGGTTTACCTGGATGTGTTGTCAGAGTCAGTGAACAACCCCATCAGACTGGCTTTGGGTTGGTTTATTTTCGTGCCTACCGCCTTGTTGCCAGAAAGCATCCTGAATCCGGTTTGGGCTTTTATCCCGCCAAGCAGCATCATTGTGGCGTACTGGATGGGCGGCGCCTTCCTGATGGCCACCAAACGGTTTGCTGAGTACCGCTACATCAACAACCCAGAGTTGGCGGGTTTGTACCGCAAGTCGTTCAAACGCTATACCGAGAACAGCCTGCTTATTTCTATGTTCTTTTACGCCATTACCTCGGCCTTTTTCCTGGGTATCTTCCTGATCAAGAACAAAATTGAGCTCCTGATCAGCTTCCCATTCTTCGCCTTGCTGTTTGCCTGGTATCTGCAGATTGGCTTGCGCAAAGACTCGGTGGTGCAAGGTCCTGAAAAGCTTCACAAAGAAACCTCCTTCATGCTGTATGTGGTGCTGTTCACCGCGCTGCTCATGGCTTTGGTTTACTTTGACATCCCGGCCCTGAATTGGTTCTTGAAACAGTCTTTTTAGCCATCAGCTGTACCCGGCTTACCTACCCTTTTGAAACTGATCACAGCACATAATCTTTGGAATTGATGAAGTACACGTCTTACGATCTGGTGGTAATAGGCACTGGTTTCGCATCAACGTTTTTTCTGTACAAGTACCTGAGCAAAGCCCCGACCAACGCCAAAGTTCTGGTGTTGGAGAAAGGGCACCTCTTTCCGCATATGGAGAGAGTGAAGGAAAAAAGGGGAGAAAAAACACCATATGCTAAACTGAACCCAGACGCCCAGGAGACTTATGAGAATCTCACTCCTGAGAAGCGGTGGATGTTCACGCAAGGGTTTGGTGGCAGCTCAAACTGCTGGTACGGATGTACGCCCCGGTTCATGCCCTCAGACTTCAAAATGAAGAGCCTGTACGGCGTGGCGGAAGACTGGCCCTTACAGTACGAAGATCTGGACCCCTATTATTCACAGGTAGAGGAATTGATGTCCATCTCGGGACCGGAATTGACTCCGTTTCCTAAAACCTCTAAGTACCCACTTCCGCCCCACCTGTTTACCACGGTAGACAAGATCCTGCACAAGGAATACGGCCACCTGTACATCAACCAGCCTACCGCCCGGGCCAGCGTTGCCGTAAACGGGCGGAATGCCTGCTGCGCCAGTACGGTATGCCATGTGTGTCCCGTGAACGCTAAGTTCACCATTGAGAACTCCAACATGGGGGTGTATGACGACCCTAGGGTGGAAACCGTGTACGGCGCCCAAGTGTACAGCATGGACCTGGAACAGAACCGAGCCCGCAAGGCAAACTACCTCAAAGACGGGAAAGAATACCACGTAGCCGCTGACATCTTCGCGCTGGGCACCAATGCCATCTTCAACTCCAACATTCTCCTGAATTCGGGGGACACGAATGCCTTCACCGGCAAAGGATTGGGCGAACAAGTAGCCCTGGAGGCATCGGTGTACCTGGACAACCTGGAGAATGTGGGCGGAAGCACCTGGGTGAATGCCAACGGGTACATGCTGTATGACGGCGAACACCGCAAGGATTCTGCCGCTTGCCTCATGGAGTCTAACAACGCGCCATACATCAGGCTGGAGCGCGGAAAATGGCGGCACCTCATCAACTTCCGGATGATCTTGGAAGACTTGCCAGAAGCCAGAAACTTCGTGGCCAAGACCACGGACCGCATGAAGCCTGCCATCACCCACAAAGGCCCCTCTGAGTACACGCTCAAAGGCGTTGAGCACCTGAAAGCCAAACTGCCTTCCATTCTGGCTTGCCTGCCCGTGGAGAAAATTGAGTACTCACCGCTCATTGAATCTGAGGCCCACATTCTCGGCACCACCAGGATGAGCAAAACCGCCGCCGAGGGGGTCATTGACAAACACCTGATCCACCACCAATACCGCAACCTGTTTGTGCTGGGAAGCGGCAGTTTCACCACGTACACCCCAGCTAACCCAACGCTTACCTTATCTGCCTTGTCTTTACACGCTGCAGATAAAAGTTTTTAATTGTCATACCCCCTGAAAGACCAATAAAGCAAACCATTGGCCTGAAAGACAAAAACACTTACCGATATGAACAGACGGAATTTTCTAAGATTAACCGGTCTTGCCGGGGCGGCTCTGGTGGCTTTACCAAGCCTGGGCTTTATGTCTACTTCTATCAAAGACGCGGCAGTGGGCATTATTACCAAGGAGCTGAGTTACCTTAAGCTGGATAAAAAAGGCGTGGAGCAGTTCGTGGATGATTACTTCAAAGGCCATTACATCAACAGCAGCCTGAAAACCCAGATCAACCTCAAGTCTTGTTACTACCTGGGGGTAGACGCCAATGAGTCTCGGCTGCTTTCTAAGCTGGTCCACAATTACCTTACTTCCACAGATTTCTTCCTGAACAAGATGGATGAGAGCAAAACCGTGAAGTACATTGGCGTGAACAAATCCTACAAAATGCCGTGCTCTAACCCATTTTCCTCCTTCTACTACCCTCCGGCAACTGTGTAGCGGATTCAAAGATTGCGGGCTGCATGAAAGGCTTGTCACCAAGGCACTAAGGATACCCCCAAAGTAAGCTACGCCTTACTCAAACGCCTCCTGAGAGATACTGATGATAGCTGCTTAAGGCACTACTGCAAAAAAAAGCCAACATAAAATTTATCATATAGAAGAGATTATACAAAATAATAAATGCACATATGAGCATTCCCACGCTTTCCTTTAGACAAGCTTTCACCGCAAGAGACATTAACTACTACAGTTTCTTGAATGAGTATACCTCACCAGAGAAGTATAAAGCCTCTATTTTAAAATATAAGATCTTCTGCTGTGTGTGGCCTATTGCCTCCATCTTCCACATGGCCAACTATAATGGGTTCACCCTGAACCTTACGTTCTTTCTCTTAACCAGCGCCGCCATAGCCCTTATCTCAAAGCCTTCTTCTATTCCCCGGTTGCTCGTCTTCATCTCCATGCAGATGTTTCAGGCTACCCTTGATCTCCCGGGCATCAGCAACCACTGGATTCTGACGGCCTTTGTGAACATCACCATTCTGCATTCCTTCATTTACCTTATCATTAAAAGAAAGAGCTTTTACATTGACAAAGTAGAATTCCTCAACACCTTTGCGCCGTTGGTGAAGATAGAGGTGATTGTGCTATATTTCTATGCCGTTTTCCATAAGCTTAACGCCGGTTTCTTTGATTTGGACGCCAGCTGCGCGGTGAGGTTCATTTTGGCCCAGAACAATTACTACAATATCCTGCCCTCAGACAAAGCCCTTTTAGCGCTCAACATCTATGCGACTTTGTTTTTTGAGGCCATTATTCCCATTCTGATCTGTATCCGGAGAACCCGCTATTGGGGAATTTTGGTAGGGTTGGTTTTCCACTTCGTTATTGCCTACAACCCGATCAACGGTTTCTATGACTTCTCCTCGGCGGTATTTGCGCTGTATTTCCTGTTTACCAGTACCGCTTTCAGTGAGAAGATAAACTCCCTCTACAACAATTTCATTAAGCGGAAGACGGTCCTGAAAAAGCATATGCTTGAATTCAACATCGTGAACTTCGCTATGTTCACGGTATCCCTTTTGTTCTTCCTGTTCCTGATCTACTATTACAACAAAGTATTCCAGGACTATTTCCGCCACATTGTCTGGACTACCTACGGCATTGGTTTTATCACCGTCTTTATCATGTCAATGAACGTGAAGGAGAAGAACACAGAACCAAACCCCTTTACAGTGGCCCATTACACGCTTCTTTTCTTCCCGATTCTGGTGTTCCTGAACGGTCTGTGCCCTTATCTGGGTCTCAAAACCGAGTCTTCCTACGCCATGTTCTCCAATTTAAGAACGGAAGCCGGCGTGTCTAACCACTACATCATACCGGTAAACGCCCAGATTTTCGATTTCCAGAAAGATGTGGTGGAGATTGTGTCAACGTCTGAATTCCACTTGCAAAATGTGGCCAAGGCAGGTAAACTCATGACTTTCTTCCAGTTCCGCAGATTTGTCAGAACAGAAAGGCCAGAGTTTGTGACCTACAAGAGAAACGGCGAATTGAAGACCTTCACCCTGAGTAAGGCCACCGCCAATGATGAGTTGTTCCAAAAAGACAACTACCTCCTGGAGAAGCTCATGATGTACCGATACTGGAATAAGAGTGGCGTGCAGGAGTGCGCCCATTGATAGCATCTAAGTCTACTGACACTCCGCTTGCTTCTTCAACGCTGCCAATTAAGGTGGCACCTAGACGCGCCACCTTAATTGAGTAGCAGTAGAATGGTGTTCTGGTTTAGGGTCTGTTTTTAGAAAACCAGCCCTAAACCAGAACTGCCATTCATTCGGCATAAATGTCAAATGAGTGTGCGTCCTGAGCTTCATAAAAATTGAGCTTCTGGGCTGTTATTCAGAAATCACCTTTAAACCGTTAAGTTTTCATTCAGCTTTCAATGGAACATATATCCAGCGTACATCCATCAAAGATTTTTGGCATTCTCTTCAAGCTTTTTCTGCTGGTGATCACGTTGAGTTTGGTGGCCATTTCACTTGACCACTATTTCAAGAACATCGCTGTAAACCACTCCATAGCGTCTAGCTATACCTTCAGGACGTACGTAGTGGGCATGTTTGATGCCAACGGAGAAAAGAACATTCCTACCTACTTTTCATTCCTGAACTTAGCCCTTAGCGCAGGCCTTTTGTTTGTCATCGGCAAAGAAGTGAAGGAATCTGAGAAGCCCAGGTTCTATAAAAGATGGTATCTCTTGGGGCTCTTGTTCATTTTCCTGGCACTGGATGAGTTGCTGATGCTCCATGAGGTCATGGGTTTGCCCTTTATAGCCTTGATCAAGTACTTCAATCAGGGGAATGACATCGCATTGGTAAGGTTCACAGGCTTTATTCCGTACTTCCTGGTGTTGATCATTTCCTCCTTTTACTTTTTGCCGTGGTTTCTAGCCTTACCCAGGAAAACCATGATCAGCTTTGTCTTAGCTGGGTCCATGCTGGTATTTGGCGCCTTAGGCGTTGAAATGATTGGAGAGCTTATCATTGGGGTATATGGCAAATACAGCCTCCCCTATAAGATAGCCACCAACCTTGAAGAATCCTTTGAGATGCTGGGCATCATCTTCTTTATAAAAGCCTTACTCAACCACCTAAAAACGATTCAAGACTTTATCACCGTCAGATTTGACCTGCGGGAGACTGATAAAAGGAAGGTGGCCGGGACCGTAAAAGAAGAATCACTGGTGATCAAACGAAGAAGCAAGCATCTTATCTAATATTCCATTATAAATTCTATTACATCATAAATTACCCAATAAACAGAGAAGCCTTCCTCTAAGCGACCAGCTAGTAGGAAGGCTTCTCTGTTTTTGGCACTGATAAAGCGCCCGAACTTATTAATCAGGAAGTCTTTTATAATCTCCTGCGTCCGCTTATTGTTCTAAGCCTCAAATCTGGAAAAATGGCCAGAAAGGCGGAGGATGACTAACCTTTCAATACTTTTACGTAGGCAAACAAGTCGTGTGTTGACTCACCCTAAGAGCAAAAAGACTTCCCGCATTACCCTTTGAACACAAACAACTTCTTGGTGACGAAGTTAAAGATGGCCACGAGCAGTATTGCCAGGATTTTACCGGATTTGGGCTCCAGGGCTACCTTCTCCACGAAGAGCCAAATCAGTCCCTGGTTGATGAGCAGACCCGCAAGCGAGAAAAACATGAAAGCCAGAAACTCAACTCTGGAAGAGTACTTTCCTGCTTTAAATACCCAAACCTTGGAAATCAGGTAATTCAACAGGATCGCCAGCACAGTAGAGCTGAAATTGGCGACCATGTAATTCACGTGGTAGAAATCAAAGAGCACTACAAACACCAGCATATCAAATACAACACACAGGCCGCCCACCAAAATAAACTTAATCAGCTGGGAGAACTTCTCCTGTTTTTCAATCCGATGTATAAATGAATTCATGTTTAGCACTATAATGAAAATTTCCAGGCAAGACCTTTTTGTCTTTGCCTGGGGTAATGGCCTGCCAATATCAGATAGCCATTATTGATTTCTGCTGCTCCTTTACCTGGTCTACCGGAGCAGCGCTGTTAGTGTGTACGGTTTGTGAATTTGAATCGATCTTGACATCCAGTACCATTCTGGTTAAATCTTTCTGGTCTTCCAGGTGCCTGAGCAGGGAGTAGATGAAGAAAATGACGCCTATCATCTCAAAGGACTCTTCCAGGGTAGTAACCAGTTTATAGACAGATAAAAGGTCATTGCTTACAATTAGGCCGCTGACCATTTCCATACCTATGGCCCCACCCAAGAATAGTATGCCCGAGAGGATAAAGTTATACAAAGTTTTCCTGGGCAAGGAAAAGACAAACCGCACGAAGTAAAAACCCACGAAGGTTAGCACCAACGCATAAGGAACAAACCAGGCGAAGTGAAGCAAACCAATGTTCTCCTGCTGAAAGACATGCTGCAGCATGGTGCGCATGGGTTTGGCCGTGATTTCATGCAAGGCGAACAACTCATCCGTGGCCAACCAGACAAAGACCCACCCCATCCAATACCATTTTCGGTGGTAAAGCGGTGTGCTGCTTCGTTTGACGTATTTGGAAATCAAGAAAAGGAGGCCCGCACCAAACAACAGGTTCAGGGTGGAGAAGTAGGTAGGAATATTCCGCTCACCGTCAAAATAAAACATCCCGGTAACGTAGTATTGGAAAGTGTACCTTGAGGTAAGGTTAGAGGTGGTGTAATTTTCCAAATAGAACTCCAAAGAAATCACCAGCAGGTTTAATACAAAAAGCAACAGAAATACCTTAAGCAAAAACTTAAATACTACGCCAGATTTCATGTGATACAAGTATTCCATACCAGGGAGGTCTATTTAAAAGAGGGTTAAACTTCTTTTTACTTTTGGGGGAGCAGGCATGCCTGAGTGGCCGAAGGGGCAACTTTTAAGATGCCACTTTTGAAAACCTGTATTTGATGATTTTCACGAAGTCGTCATTCAGGGGCATTCCTTTTAAGGCCTTAAAAGCGTATCTAAAGCCGTTTTTGTAATCTTTTTCGCGCAGATAATTCTTGGTATTAGTCATCATCTGCTCATGGTAGATAAGTTTATTTAGCTTTTGGGTGGTTCTTCTAACCGCTATCAACTTCCGATTTTTGTTTAGTTTCTTAAAACCAAGCGTAAAAAGCTCATTCAACCTAGGGTCTACCCTATCCTTGTAGTGCCAGTAATGGTTAATCACGTCACCTGAGGGTTGGATCTTAGAAGCGGCATTCAAAACCACCGTAAAAGCCAGCTGCTCACTGATGCGCCACTTGGTTTCCAGGAAGAACTCATCTGACAGGGCAAACACATCGGGGATTAACTTTCTCATGGAACTAGGAAGCCCGATTACGCCAGCGTTCCAGACATGCTGCATCCGGTTGAACTGTTCCTGCTTGCCGCCCACCGAGTAAGTCTTGCTCTCTATTAACCGCAAAAAGGAACGCGGGAACTCCTGGGCATCCAGTGTGGCGGTATTCAACCATTTGTACACTTCAACCATCTCCTCAAAGGTCTGTTCCCGCAAGTGCATGAAGCTTTGACCAGGTACCAGGGCATTGAACAGCGGCTGCGGATTGGCAATAAAGAAAGTGTCTGTGTCAATGTACAGAACGTCCTCATTGGGGTATTGCTGGAAAGCCTTGTCTATCACCGAGATCTTGAACCGATAGATCAGCCCCGATTTTTTGGTGCTTTCCTCAATCTCCGTGATGGGAACCAGCACGTAGGTCACGTTGAAATCAACCAGGTAGGGCTTGAAGTATTCGGGGTTATCGGTGTAGATGATGACCCGCACATCCCCTTTGCTGTTCTCATACCAACTCCAAAAACTTAAAACAGCAAAAAGGGTTCTTTTGAATTCAATTTCTTTACCATAGCATAGCAAGACAACATTCTTCATATTCATTCTTTTACAGTTTTAAACATCTAAAGCACAGAAAAGCAGCCACAGAAGAATGCCTGTCTTGCCTAAATCAGCCCAGGCTTCTTACGTCCTTCTACCCACCACTTATTTATATAATACACCTGCAGTATTCACACATGCAGGAAAGATAGACTAAGCTAAAAGAGACTCATAAAAAGCGATGGTCTCTCTAGAAATTGCTTCAGGATCAAGGCAGGAAATATCCGGACCTTTTTTAGAAGAAGTCTCTGATTCAAGCCGAATTTCTGCCATGCCCTGTTCCAACACTTCGGCAGAAATCTGGCCTTGGTAGGTTTTGATCCATTGGGCACCTACCAACTGTTTTAATTCTTTCAAAGCCCACAAATCTGGGGCCAAAGTTGGCTTGCCAAAACTCAAATTAAGCAAAGCAGAACCAGAATTAAATATTTTATTATAAGGCGTAACTACAACATCGGCACAGTTGAAATACAGCTGCAGATCTTCGTCTTTCACAAAGGAATTCACAAACTTTATATCCGGTGCATTCTCTAGATGCTTTTGTAATTCATCCCTGATATCTTCGTGCACATTGCCGGCAATGAGCAACAGAGCATTGGGGTGATGCAGCGCCTTGTAAGCCTCCACCAGGCCTGTCACGTTTTTATAAGCCCTTATCTGCCCTAGAAACAAGAAAACGAACTTGTCATGGGGCACCCCTAATTGCTCGCGGGCTTGGGCTCTGCTTATCTCGTTCTTGTAATAGTTTCTATAATGCGGATGGTGAATATGCGCGGTCTTTTTCTTACGGTTTTTGGCTGTTTTTTGGTTTATAAGCTCTAAACCCGATTGGTTAAGGCTAATAAAACCATCCACTTTCTTGTACATGAAATCATTCAGCTTTTTCTGTAAAGCCGGGAATTTACCTTCATGGTCTTCCAGATTATGGACGGTCCAAACAACCTTTTTATTGAAGAACTGAATTAAATTTATAAAAGCAAAGAAAATAGTAAGTCTGATATTGGCCCTTGCCTCGCTTTCCCCAAAAATCACATTGGAAGGCCAATGGATATGGAAGATCTTGTATTTACCTGACAAGGCATATTTCACACTGTTTTTTACCGCGAAATCAAACTCATAAATTGGATAGCCTTGTTTTTCCATATTGCTATACAAGATATAGTTATATGGATTGCCGGCTTTCGTTGACCAGGCCGGACAGGCAAGTATCCCAAAGCTTTTCATTAATTGTATACTTTTTTTCTTTTGAGCACCTTGTCCTGCACCGTATCTACCATAAACCTCCTATAGATTCCGGGCATGAAAACGTAGAGCAAAGAACAATACGTGCAGGCCCCCAAGAGCACCAGCACAACTAACCTAACCACCAGGGGAATTTGCAGCAAAAATCCAGAGGCCTCTACCAAGGCAATCACCATCAATAAGGCCGCCAGGAGCGCCGGAAGCAAAGACTTCACGTACTGGCTCCAGTGCAGTCCCGTTAGCTTCAGGGCACACCACACCGATACCGGATAAAGCAACAAGGCCCTTCCGGCAAAAGCCAGGGCCGTAGCCAAAAGGCCAAATCTGGTAAACAAAACGAAAGCGGTCACATTGGAGATGGCATATAGCAAGGTAAGCCTGGTTTGCCACTGCGGTTTGTTTTTGGCCACCATGATACTTTGGTTATAGTAACCAATGGATGTCAAGAACCCGATGATGGTGACCACCTGCATAATAGGAACCGACTTGAGCCACTTTTCCCCTAAGATCAGCAGGGTGATATCTTTGGACAGAACAGCAATGCCGGCGAAAATAGGCGCCGTTACCATGGCCGTTAAGGTAGTAGACTGAAGATAAATCTTTGACAGCTCCGCGTCATTGTTCTGCAGTTTGGAGAAAGCCGGCAAGGACACCCGCAGCAAAGCAGTGGAAATCACAGTGTTCAACGTACTGGAGATCCGCTTTCCGGTGGTGTAGATCCCTGTGGAGACCGGGCCCAAGTAATAGGTAACGAAAAAGACGTCACTGTTCTGGTTGGCCGCATTACTCAGGTTGGTTAAAGCGATGTACTTACTGAAGTGGAAGATTTCCCTGAAGGAGGCTTTGGACACGTTCAGGCCCGGGCGCCAGGCGGTAGTGAACCAGAGCATCAGCAGCTGACTGAGGGCCGTGGTTAATTGCTGTGCCAGCACACTGGTAACCCCGTATCCTTTCATCGCCAGATACACCCCTACCAAACCGCCTAACCCCACCGAGATGATGGACCGGATGGCAATGGTTTTGAAGTCCATTCGGCGTCTGAGCCAGACTTCATGGATACTGGAAAGGCCCGTGGTTAGGATGATGAAGCTGGTTGCCCGCATCACAGTGGCCAGACCCTTGGACGAGGTCAATTCCTCAAAAAAGTTCGCGGTAAAGAAGAGGAACAGAAACGCCGGGATGGAGCAGCCCACGCACAGCCAGAACCCGGTATTATAATCAGCCTCAACTGGATTCTCTTTTCTGACGATGGCGGTGACAATGCCGTCATTGATGACCGCCACGAATATGTTTACAAAAACAAAGGAAAAGGAAAGCAGGCCAAATATCTCAGGCTCCAGCAACCTGGCTAAAACCACAAAAACCGACAACGTAATAGCCTGCCGAAAGAAGTTATCTATTATAGCCCAAACTGTTCCCTTTAAAAAAGACTTACCTGAATTCTCGGCCATTGAACTTCCTATTTCTCCCAAAGGTCAATTGGGAATGCATTTAATAACTTTGTGGGGTCAAAGGTTGGGGCCGGCATGCCGCCCATTTTCAACGCCTCGGCTACGGTAGTGGCAAATTCAACCTCGCCCCTGCCCGTTCCCATCAGGTAATCATTGTACTTGAACAGGTTTTCCGTCTCGGTGAACCTGATGTAGCAAGCCGGTATGCCATAGGCCTCGGCGATGATCAAACCATGCAAAGAACTGGCAATCACAAACTCGGCCTTCAGGATCTCTTCCACGCATTTATTCCAACCCCAGACAGGAGAGATCACGTTTTCCAGACGCAACGTTTTCACAATCTTCAGGTCATGCAAGTTGGGCACCACCACGTATGGTTTCTGCGCGTTTTTCTGAAAACGACCCGGAAACAGGTGGGGCAAAAGCAAGGCCGGATCGCCGTACACCTCCGGCACGGCAATTCCCCTGTTCATCAAAAACTCACGGGTAAGCGGACCGCGGACCGCCCGCACATCCAGGTTGGTGAAGGTATGCTCGCTAACGTCTACTTTTCCGTTCACGCCGGTTCCCCAGATAACGTCATTGTCACCAGCGAAATGCAGCACCGAGCCGATCGCCAGCATGGTGCGCTGCCGTTTGGTTTCTTCGTCCAGTAAATGGTTTCTATCTGCCAGGATTTTAGAGACAATCACCTTAGACAGGTGATCCCCGAAATTGAGGCTGCCGTCCAGGGGCTTCCAATAGTAAAGTTTTACGTGATCGAAATTCAAGTCTCTGGATACAGGCTCAGCGGGCTTTGTAAAGGCCAGCCTTTTCTTTATTTTATCAGATAGAAACATAAGAGCATATCTACTTTATAAGGAACAAAGAGAAGTTTAGGCTTCTTTTTTCTTCCTAGGGTTAAGGCATTGGATCAAGGCCTTTCTACTAATTATATTGAACTACAGGTCTTCAATGGCCAGGGTAAATGAGCACGTTTTTGGCAAAGAACTTCTTCATGATCTTCCGCACCTTGTTTCTGGCCTTGGCATAATATATTCTGGAGGAGCTTATCTGGTTTTCTCCGTTCCAAGGAGTCTGGCTTAGATAATGGTAGAACAGCTCCTGGTAATGCTGATTATAGTTATATGATTTATAGATGGGCTTGGTAGACATGAAATGGATGATGTTAGGATCTGTGTGATCGCCTTCGGCAAAGTAATTCCACAATCCGTCCAGTTCCAGCCAATGGTCAGCCAATAGCACATTCAAACCGTACTGGTCCGGAAAATTCGCAAAGTCTTTGTTCACCTTGATGCACTCCAGCACCTTGGCCGTGATGTCTGCAGCCTTCCACTTCTTTATGTCAATCATCAAGAGGCCCGTATTGAAATACTTCGCGCTGCCCTGAAGATTCAATTCTTTGTAATTCACCACCCCACCCCAGCGACAGTCAATGGTCTTTATTCTTGAGTCTGTGACGGCCGCGATTATCTTATCCTGGATATCCGTTTTCCACAACAGGCTAATGTCCTTCTGCACGATCATGTCCACGTCCAGGTAAATGGCTCTTTCCACATTTTCGGGCAGGAAATAGGAAATAAAAAGCCGCATGTAGATGTTCAAAGGCCAGGAGCTTTTATCCAGCGGCAGCTCAATCCCCGAGGGAGCGGCTTCTGCCATAGGAATCCAAAACAAAGTAGTGGTTTCTGCATTCACAGAGGACTGCAGTTTCCTTTTTGTCTTGTCCTTCACCCCGTCTTCAATCACATAGAAATGCAAGGGTTCTTTTGATGCATGATTGACTTCAATAGACTTGATCAAGGCAGCCAATAAGATCACATAGTGATCATCAGAAACTACTACAATTGAAATTGGAACAGATCCAGTCATAACAAAAAGGGGATTTTAATCTATTAATCTGGCAATAAGCCCTGCGTCACATGCTTCATGAAAGGATTAGGCCAAACAGTCCAATCATTGAAGCCCCACGTCCGAAACCTATTGAGGTACGCTTTCCATCTCTGGGTAAATGGACCTCAAAAAAACGGACACCACATTTTCCCAGGTAAATTCCCTGGAGAAGTCTTTTCTTCTTTCTTCCAGAGCGCTTGTATTCTCGTGCAGGGCTTTCTCTACCTGGGCGATGAATTCATCTTTCCCGTTGGCCAGGTACGTATGGTCCTGAAACACTTCCCGCATGGTGTTGGTAGAAGTGGCCACCACCGGTTTTCCCATGGCCAGGTATTCCACCACCTTCAAAGGGAAATTGCTTTTGGTGATATCGTTAAGAATTTGGGGATTAATGCACACATCAAAACCCTCAATATAGGCCGGCACCTCCTTGGTATGTTTCAAGCCCAGGAAGTACACGTTGGGTAGGTCATGCAACTCACTGGCTTTGAAATCATCGTCCTCCTTGCCAATAAAGACGAAGCTCCAGTTTGGCCTCTCTTTGGCCAAATCGGTCATTAAACGCAAGTCCAACCTTAGCGTGATCAGGGCACCTACGTAACCGATGATCGGCCCTGGAATGCCTGCCAAATCCTGCGGCATGGTTCTTACACTCTCAGAGTCATACTGGCTGGCATCAAAGCCATTGCCTATGTAATAACTGTTGTTGTTGTATTTTTTGGCTCTTTTTGTAAAATCGAGCGAATTACACACTACTGCGTCTGACTTCTGCATCAGCTTAGGTTCCAGGGTAGCGCCGTGTTTTCTCCAATAATCCAAACCAAGGGTATAGTCTCGATCTAGGTAGACGTACTTTGAGGGCCGCAGAATCTCCTTTAGGTAGTAGCTTCTGAAGATGTCCTTGTCATTGACCAACACGAACTCATCAAAGCCCAACACATCCAAGGCCTCCTGAATATCTTTCCCCAACCGTTCGTTGTTCAGCCTGTTCAGCATGGAGAATACCGGAGTAAACGGGACCCAGTTAATGGACTCTATCACGCGGGTCGGGTTCAACATCCACAGGTTGGTATCTAACTGCACAAGCGGCTCTTCCTTGTTTTTGATCGCCTCTAAGTGAGCCGTCACAAACGCATCATGGTGGGAGGTAAGCGTGGCCTTCCTGTCTATGGGGGAGTTCACATACAATACCCTATGGTTTTTCGCCAATTCCTTTGCCAAACAAGTGGAGGTGGACTCCCTATCTGTATTGATTCTCTGCAGGCTGACAAAAACGAAATTCATAGGTAAAAGGCTAAAGGAAGATGAGGTTGGTTTCCTCCACAGGGTTCACGAATCACACAGTGGTTTATCTGGCAAGGTGCAGGTCAAAGTTGTACTTCACTTGCCTGTACACTCCTCTTGCAAAAGCAATTACAGGGTTTTTACTTTTTGTCCAGTCGCTCCGCACCAAAGTACTTGGCTCCTGCTCTGTGTTGTTCTGGACAAACAATGATTGGTAATCATTGTAAAACAGGCCCCTCCCTTTCTTCCGGATAAAAGATACGCACATGGAATACTCGCACTTATCAATACTGCCTTCTTCTTTATACCGTCCAAACTTCTCCAAAAAAGAGCTTCTCCTTAAATGAGGATGGTCACTATAGAAATATACTTTCTTGTACTGAGGGGCAAACGGATAAATGTACATCTCTGAGAAGCCCTTGCCATACGGCTTCAGGTAAGGGTAAAGGAGGTAAGAATAATAACGGATGATATCCAGTCCCTTGTCCTCTTCCATTATCTCCAGGCTCTCCTGCAGCTTCCTGAAGAAGCCTTTTTGCGGCTCAAAATCCTCCTGCACATAAAGCGTATAAGGAGTGGTGACCGCATCCTGCCCTTTGTTTATGTTGTTGCCTAAGCCCCTATTTACCGGGGTGGTGACTAATTTATAGCCAAACTCCTCCTTAAGTTCATGCAACTTGGCCAAATGCTCTGGCTTACTTGCGTCATCAGACACCACAATTCCTCCAAACACGCAATTGTTACTCCGGAAGCTTTTCAACAGGCGTTCTAAAGAAGAACTCCTGTTGTAATGGGTAATCAATAAAGTTACTTCTTTGAAGGTGTACATATCCTATACCGTTGCATTTACTGGATGTTTGAAGCGCTTTTAAACCATTTTTGATGGCTCCGCCCTTCCTTACTTATTCAGAGACCTAGGCCTTTACTTGTTCGTCATGCTTATATTCTTGGGCATGCGGGTGTTAAAGTGGTTTTTGAAGCGCTTCAACTCTTTCACTATCCGGGCATTAAGGGCCTGGGAGAAATTACCGGTGCGCTGCAAGGTTCGTGGGCTAGTCCAGGCGCGGGCTTTGTTTGACCTCACCTGTTTGATTTTCCCATACTTCATTAACCCCAGGCAAAGCTGCCCGTCATCTCCCCAGAAATTGGTCTCAATAAAGCCCACCTTCAAGCCAAACTCTTTCACGTAGCCCATACTCAGACCATAGGCATTGTAGTAGGGTCGGTTCAGTTGCCTGATCTCCGAAATCACATCCTTCATTGACTCCAGAATGTAAAGCTTCCACCTGGGGAAACCTGGCTCACTGATAAAGGAGTACCGTCCGTAGACACACACCACATCTTGCTTCACCAGAACCTTCATCATTTCATCAACCCAGCAGGCAGGATAAAAGCAATCTGCGTCTGCCAGAAGGATGTACTCCCCGGCTGCATTCTTCTGGCCCGTTTGCCTGGCAGGACCACACCCCTGCTTTTCCTCAAACATGGACCTTACATGAAGCCTGTCAACGGTATCCTGGGTTCTGTCCTTGGAGTTATTGTTAATGACGATGATCTCAAAAGGGATCTTGGTTTTCATTCTTGACAAACTGGCCACGCACCTCAGGATGTTTACCTCCTCGTTCCAGGCAGAGATAAGAATGCTCACCAAAGGCCGTTTGCTTTGTACCTTATCCAGGTTGGCGTTTATCTCGTCAAATACATGAGAAGGGATTTGCTCATAGTTTTCATAATCAAACTTGAGGTGGTTGATCCAATCTGGATTACTAATAACTCTCATGAGAAGCTTCGTTTTGATTCACAAGATGAACTTTATCATCATAAATTTAAATATTTTCTTTTATTCAGCCTATAAATAATCAGAAAATATAACGTTTTTATATATTATTTAACCTTAACAGAACATTTACCTGATTTAGAGTGAGTAGAAAGCTATTTTTCCATGCTCGCCTAAACTAAACAAAGCCTTTTCAAGCTTTATTTTGGAAACATTTCTGGGTTAAAGCCAAAGCCAGGTCATTCTTAAGAATCCGGCCCTTGAGGTACCACCACCTTAAGAAAAGCACCACCGGTACCCGTTGCTGCCGCCAATTCACCCGTTGCATGGTGCTGGGTTCTTCCGGTGAGTTCCTTTGCTCAAAAAGCGAGGAGAATTCCTCAAAATACACGCCTTTGCCGCCGTTCTTGATAAAGGAAAGGCACATCTTGAACTCCGTGATATCGCCTTTCTTCCCTTCCACGTACCTCCCGAACTTCTCAAAGAAATTGCTCCTTCTCAAATGTGGGTGGTCACTGTATTGGTAGAATTTCAAATGGTTTGAGAACCAAGGCTGCCCTTTGAACACCATTTCTGAAAAACCTTTCTTATAGGGTTTTAAGTACGGATATCTGAAATAAGCGTAAAAACGCACCAGATCTATTTCCTTTTCCTGCTGCAGAATCTTCAAGCCATCTGTGAAATGGGCCGGGAAAGTAGATTTTGGCACAAAGTCTTCCTGCACATACAAAGTGTAAGCGGTTCTGACGGCATTCTGGCCTTTGTTCATGTTATGCCCCAACCCCTTGTTTACCGGGCTGGTGATCAACTGAAAGTCATACTGTTTTTGCAGTTGCCTTACCACGTCTAAATGCTCTGGCTTACTACCGTCATCAGACACTACAATGTCCTCAAACACGCAATTCATCTCCTTAAAGGATTTCAAAAGACGCTCCAGTGAACTGCTTCTGTTGTAATGCGTCACTAATAGGGTTACTTCATGAAAATAATGTTTAGGTTTATCCATTTCGGTTAATTCCACAAGTTCTTTTCCTAACCATTGTTCTAGATAAGCACTGGTTTCTGTAGTGTCTGTTGTTTTTCCCATTGGGCCGTGTCAGAGTTATATCGCTTGAGTATTTTTGCAGGATTTCCCCCAACCACTGAATAGGGGGGCACATCTTTGGTTACAACGCTTCCGGCAGCTACCACAGAGTGTTTTCCTATTCGCACACCCGCCGTTATAACTGCATTTGCCCCAATCCAACACTCATCTTCCACAATGATCTCTCCAACCGTACAGGGCTGATCTTTGATGGGTATCCCTACTTTCTCGTAGCCATGGTTTAAACCAGAAATGACCACATGTTGCGCAATGATAACATGGTTCCCAATGGTGACCGGGCCAATCACGACATCGAAAAGCCCCACAAATGTGTTCGCCCCGATGTGCACATGGCCCATGCCATTATTTATGACCGCATAATCTTCTATAACCGTGCTTTTGCCTACCGTAAACGGGTTGAAAGGCAGCACATCTAAGCGTGCATGCGATTGAAAGACAGCATCATGTTCCTTTTTATGGTAAAAAGGATTCATGAAATGCCGTACCCACCACCTGGGCTTTGCCTGGTTCTTTGGCATGAGCAGGTAAAGCGCCAATGCTTTCAATCTGGGGTCTGTCTTTATCTTCTGTACGATGCTCACGTTTCTCTGGCTTTAATTTTCACGTATATCCTTCGTTTTCTGCTGCCAGGTTCAGACTACCTCACTTACGTCTTTCTGATGCACCATGATGGTAGGGATTTCTGCCCTGCTGGCTTTCTCCCAAGCGGCTGGCTGCGATTTTCTAATGAACCGGAAAAAACCCAGAAACACCGCCACATTCATGATGGTAAAATAAAGAGGCAACAGTAGTAGCTTTGATTTCTTACCCTTGGCTTCTGCCTGCCAACCTACCCAAGCCATGAAATAAAACAGCACCTGCAACCCGAACAGCAATGCGCTCATCCCACTTCCTTTCCAAGCCAGGGCAAAACTGAGCGGGATCAAGATGGCCAGCATCAGAGGAGCCAGGCTCCACCGCAGCACTCTGTGTGAAACGTAGAGGAACGTGACAACCGGCTGGTGGAACGGATTCAATAGACCGCCCAACCGGAACATAGACTGCCACCCACCGGCACAGATCCTGACTTTCCGCTTCATTTCCTCATGGATGGAAGTGGAAGGAGTTTCCGAGGCGAAGGCCAGGGGCTCATACACCACTTTGAATCCTTTCTCCACTATCCTAAGGGACTGTACAAAATCGTCCAAGATGGTATCCTTTTCCAAGGGCTGAAACAAGGAGGACCTGAAAGACACCAACTCACCGGCAGCGCCCATGAGGCTGTAGATCTCAGAGTCGCACCGCTTCAGGAAAGACTCATACTTCCAGTACAATCCTTCACCGGCACCTGGCGCAGAATCCAAGGCCATGACTTTCTTCTCACCGGAAACAGCGCCCACTTTTGGGTCTTGGTAGTGCTTTACCAGTTCCTGCACCGCTTCCTTATTCAAGAAGGAATTACAGTCGGTGAAAATGACGAAGGGGGTTTGCACAAACTGCATGGCCCGGTTTTCTGCCATTGCCTTCCCTCCCCTTACGGGAGAATGCAGGTGGGTTATCTGCGGATAGGCCGCCAAGACTTCTGCAGAATTATCGGTGGAGCCATCGGTGATGAAGACTATCTTCAATCGGTCCTCTGGGTAAGCCAAAGCCAGGCAGTTTTCAATCTTGTCCTCCAGAATGGAAGCTTCGTTGTAGGCCGGTACCACCAGCGTTACTTCCGGCTCAAAACCTTTCAGAAGGGTACTCTTGCTTTTTCTAGCGATTGCCTTTGCCCATATCCACGCCACCAGTGCATACCCCACATAGGTATAAAACACAATGGCAATGGCTATCCAAAGACTCACTTCCAAAACATCCATAATCAGTGCGTTTTAGAGTGGATTACTGGTCCTTCCTGAAGGCATTCAGACCGCTGAAGAAACCAATCAACAGGAAAACGATGGCGGGGAAAGCGAAAATCTCGAATGGCATATTCTTGGTATTTAAATTTTAAATTTCATTTGAAACTGCCTTGGCAGTATGGGGAGTTGAAAGGAAAGAGGTTTTTGCCTTCTTTATCTGGAACAAGGCCTTCACCATGCAGAAAAGCGCATAAGGAAGTTGTACTATGGCTTTCCACAGCTGTTTGTTTCGGTAGAACCGTGCGGGTAAGGCTATAAACAAAGCCGCACTCAACATTACTAGTAAGATCGCCCAGAACTTAGGAGATGGTCCCACGGGAAGCACCAAGGAAGCCAGGAAGAAATAGCCCAGTACGCCTATGAGCAATATCCTGGGTACCAGAAACGCCTGGACTACTTTGTTGAAGAACTCGTAATTGCCGTTTCTAAAAAGCTGAACCAGACCTTCAAACGCGTACTTTTTCAAAAACTCAATTTGGGCAGCTATCCACCGGGTCCGCTGTTGGGTGAATACCTTCGCATTCTCAATTTTCTCGTCGTAGACAAAAACATCATTCAGGTAGCAAATCTTCTCCTGGTCTTTGACAATCCTGAAGTCAAGTTCTTTGTCTTCGCCCACTGTTTCGCCAATGCCCGTGAGCAGTTTTCTAAAGTACCGGAAATCAAAGGCCATTCCAGACCCGATCAGGGCCGAGGACATCCCGATGGCATAGTGTCCTTTCCGGTAGATGGTGTTGTTGATCTCTTCGTTGCAGGCATCCAGCAAAGCAAAAGAGGAATCCATGTTTTTGGCGGTTCTATGTGCCTGGACCACTTTGTAGCCGGCAGAGAAAGCCTTATTTACTTCCTGCAGAAATCCCCGCCCCATGATGTTGTCCACGTCCAGGATAGCCACCACATCATAGGCATTCTCCGGCAAGGCTTCAAGGGCGGCAGCGAGCGCTTTGCCTTTGGTGCTTTTTTCAAAAAACACCTCCAAAACGCCCACGCCTATGGTTTTCAGTTGCTGGATCGTTTCTGGGTGCAAGCCATCGGCAATGACGTACACATCAAAATCTCCCGAGTAAGCGTGGTTGACGGCCGCCTTGCTCGTCTCCAGAATCACCTCGTTCTCGCGGTAAGCCGGAATCAACACGCAAATCCTTCGGTCAATGGGGAGCAACTCTACCAAAGGCTTGGCTTTTTTGTGGCTCACCAAGGAGAAAAACAGCAGGTAGCAGCAGTTGAAAAGGAGATAAGCCCCAATCACGTAAAGGATGACACTCGCTGTTGATTCTAAAAAATCCATAGGTGTTTTAAGCTTGTTTCTAAAAATCAGGGCTAAAACCAGTGGCTTCCTACCCGTCTATTTTGGGGAATAACTGGAAGTCAATCCAGAGCTAATACCCCAATCTGATTGCCGGCCTTCCTTATTGCATGGCCAACTCTGGTTCCGCGGCTTTGCTTTTTGCGGGAAACCGGTTGTCATGGATATGGCGGGCGGTCAGGTTCCACCACAGACCTCTAGCCAATGCTTTCAGGTGCTTCCCCTCTAAGCGGAGGCCGAATCCAAGGGCTTTTTTAGGAATGGCCGCCAAAAGGAAAATCAGCATGCTGGTCCAGAGCGCCAAACCCTTTATGTTTCTTCTGATGAAAAGCAACCGGTTCCTGTTCATGTAATAGGTTTTCAGCACTGAGGCCTTGCCCACCGATACAGATTCCTTGTGGTAGATCTCGGAGGAAGCCACGTAGTGGCAGGTATACCCCGCGCGTTTGATCATCTCACACCAATCCAGTTCTTCATAATAGAGGAAATACAACTCGGGCATCATGCCAACTTCCTTTATAATGCGCATGGGCACCATCATGGCGGCTCCGTCGGCAAGCACGGTAGCTGCGGAGGCATTATGCTGTCCGTTGTCCTGCTCAAATTGCCCGATGGTAATGCTGCGGCCCGTCCAGGGATTAATACCCTTTGAGCCAGCGTACTGAATCATCCGGTCTGTTCCGTAGTAGATGATCTTGGGGGAGGCAATCCCCGCTTGGCAGTCTTGTTGGAAAAGAGTCACCAATGGCTCCAGAAAATCTGGGGCAACCTCCGTGTCGTTGTTCAGGAAAAAGATGTACTCGCCTTTTGCCTGCGCAATGCCAAGGTTATTTCCGCCGGCAAACCCAAGATTAACGGCCGACCTGATCAGCTTCACCTCCGGGTACAGCTCCTGGATGATTCCAGGGTCGTCAGTGGGCGAAGCGTTATCCACCACAATCACCTCAATGTTTGGGTAGGTAACCTTCCGCAGCGACGAGACCATTTCACAGGTAACCGCCGCCTGGTTGTAGTTCACCGAGATAACCGATACCAAAGGTTTATGCATGGGCTTCTGTTGGCTCTAATTCTTTATCCAACTTAGGACCCATGAAGATGAAGCCCCATGACACAAAAATGATCATGGAAGAAGGCATCATGTTCATGATTTCGTTACTGTAACTACTGATCACAATCCCGGTGAAGCCGGCCGTGAGTGCCGTGAGCTTGAACTTGAGCCCTCTGTCCTTTGTGTTCCAGACAATCCCGCAACTTTTCCCGATGATGTACATCATCATACTGATCCAGAGGATAAAGCCCGGAGTTCCCATCTCTGCCCAAATCTTCACCCAGTAACTGTCTGGGGGAATAGAGGCCAGATAGGTACCTCGGTTGTAGTTACGCCCGGTAAACCCAATGGCTCCAACCCCACCCCCAAACGGGTGTCCGCTTAGGTACTTCTCAATCTTCATCTGGTTTGTGAAACGGGCATTCAAAGAGGCATCGTGGGGTCTGAGGGCAGAACGCATCCTTCTGATCTCAAAGTGACTCTGTCCGATGGAAGTAAACTTCAGGAAGCAGAAACCCATGATCAGAACGGTCAGGGCAATGGTGGTGATCTTAAAGTTCTTGGTGATGAAAACCACCACAGCCAAACCGATGAAGATGGTAAACAAAGCGCCCCGGGTACCGGAAATAGATTCACCATACAGGAAAGCCATGGCAGCTAAACCGCACAACGCTCTTTTCCAAAACTTGAACGGCCCGAAAGCCAATACCAAGGCAATGATAAACAAGTGGGCCTGGGAGGCACCAAACTGACTCGCATCAGTGTAGAAAGAGAAGGCTCGCAACTCCCCAAAGATCATGTGGGTCATGTAACCAGAAGCGGACATCCAGGTTTGCTCCGCTTGGGAAAGACCGAATTTTACCTGCTTCACCCCGTTCAAGGTGGCCAGCAAAGACATGACAATGATCAGGATCAGGAAGAAATCGAGGTCCTTTCTGGTGTTGAAGATCATCAGGCAGAGCGGCATTACCAGAATCCAAAGGAGAGGATACCTGAAGTCCAGCATCCATCCGAAAATGTTTGAACCTGCGGGGTTGAACAACTCCAGGATGTAAATCAAGGTCCATAGGGCGCCTAAAATCACAATCTCATTGTTCAGCTTAGTCCAGTCGTACTCTTTTCTATTGTGGAAGATAATAGCCAACCAGGTAAGCACCAGCAACCCCTCCACGACATAGATATAGGGGAAATGCCCGATCTCTCTGGCAAGTAGGTTGAAGATGAAGGAGTAAATGATCAGAGATACCACCCCAATCTTAGGCTGCTGGAAAACTGAAAATACGAATGGAAAAACAAGTAAAATGCTGAGCATGATGCCCGGCACCCAAAACCCGAATTGGGCAGTTAGCCAGCCAATACCAATAGCCACTAAAGCAATGAGAGGTATTAGGAGGTTGAATGCTTTTCTTTCTGAAGAGAGCTGAAGTTGACTCATGTTTGTCCGCATTTGCACTGAGAAAATCAATGCTTTTGTTGGTTAAGACCTTCTCTCAACTCCTGTTTGGCCAGAAGCGAGAGAAGGACTTTTTGAAAAATCATCTAGAAAATAACCCTGAGGCAGTCTTACACTGTTTCCAATGCAGGGAAATCTTTGTGGGAAGGCAATACTTTCTGATCCTGGATCACCTGTCTCGGTCTTACCACCACCATTTCTTTTGCATCGTCTGGGTGAACTGAACTTAACACCGTTTCAATTGGGGCATTGGTAACTTTCTGAACATTCTCAAACATGGTCTTGTCTGACTGCTGCCAAACTCGGTTTGATCTCACGGTTAACAGTACCAGATCCAGGTGCTTGAACAAAGACACAGGGTAGGTCTCTTCTAATACTGCCGGGAACTCTACCAGCACCACTGCATTGTTCAGGTAATCCAAGCCGGCCAAATCTGCTACAGTGGCATCTGTTAACACTCCTTGTAGCGGAGAGTAGAAGCTGTTGTGGGCATCTGGGCTCACCAAACCTTTATGGCTTTCTGGGTGCAGCACCTGGGTTTCTATGCCCATGGAGATTAGGTTGTTTGCCAAAGCTCTGCAGAGCGCTGTTTTACCTTCTCCGGACATACTGCTCAGCACGCCCACCACATATGGGTAAGAAGAATCCTTCTGCTTCATTTTCAGGATCAGCTGTCTAGCCAGTTGGTCTTCGGCATTCTGAGCCAGTTGCAGTTGCTTAGGGCTGGTGCTGTGGGTAGCAGGCAATACCCCGAAGATTGGATATTCCATCTTTTTAACAGCCACAGATGGTTTCCGCAGAGAGTCATCCAACAGTTCACGGGCCAGCAACACACCGAAGGTTAGCAAGAACACCCCAATAGAACCGAACAGGATCAGCAGGATGCGGGTAAGCTTGGTAGGGCTGCCTGGCATGTAAGGAGGGTCAATCACTTTCAACTGTGACGCCATCTCAATATTTTGCTGGTTCAGTTTACTTTGGTTCAATCCGTCTAACTGGGCCAGGTACTCCTTTTCAGCCATTGTTACCTCACGGGTAAGTTTTCTGTTCTCATCGCCCAGCGGCATCAGCTTGGCGTATTCCTGAGCGTACTCAGATCTCTGTTTGTTCACCAGATTACGCTTGCTCTTTAACTCCTCCAGGAGGAAAGTGGCTCTTACCCAGTCGTTAAGCAGGTTGGTAGTAGGCAACCCCTGAATGGTATGGGTGTTGTTGAAGTGCTTGTCCACAGAACCCATCATCTTTTTGGAAAGATCTTCTGCTTCCTGCTTAAGTTCGTTCAACCTTCCTGCCTGTGCACTTTTCGTATTTCCTTTGTTCAGCAATTCCAGCTCTACGATCTCAGTGGTAACCCTGGAAAGTCTGTTTTTGAGCGCCAGCACTTCTTGGCTGTAAAGGTTTGGCACCCCTCTGGCTTTAAGGCTCTGCTCTAGTGATCTCAGGGTAGCTGAGGCTCCTGCATATTCTATATCCAGGTCATTGGCCTTGGCCAGCAAGGTGTTTTTCTCAGTGGTGGTGCTACCTACCTGGGTGTTATAGTCAATGATTCCGTTGGTTTCCTGGAACCGGAGCAAGCTTTCCTCCGCGTTCTTCAGTCTTTCTTGGGCTCTATTGGTGGCCTCCACAAAGTGGTTCACTACCGATTCTGACTGTGCCGTAAACAAGGTTCTATGCTTTTCGAACAGCAATTTGGTAAGCATGTCCAGGGTGTGTTTCGTTTGCGCAGGGTCCTGGAAGGTGTAGGTGATTGATAACAAATCACTGTCACCCATCCGTTTGGCCTCAATAGAACTTAGTGCATCAGAAGAGTATCCCAGGTCATTGTTGTACATCACATCGCGGATAGGGTTGCTGGGAGTGGCATTGTAGTAGGCAGAGAGGTTTTTGGAAGTCTCTTCTAATGTTGCCCCCACCAGTTTGCTTCTCAAAGAAGCCGGCACCAGCTCTTCCAGTTGGTTGTAGGCTTCTTCCCCTATGATGGTTGGATCATGCTTCTTCAACATGAGGTGAGAAGCTAGAAGGCGGAAACCCAACTCATCTCTGAGGTCCCTTGAATCCAGAACAGAGATCAGGTTAGCGAAACCGTCTTTAGCGGCTTTATACTGGGTGCTACTTTCAGTTACATCACTGATGTTGTAACCAGAAGCGATACCTGTATAGATGGTGGTTCCTGATTTATATTCATCCACCTGGTCTTGCGTGAAGAAAAAGATAGAGGCCGCTGTTACCGTGGTGATTGCTAACAGCATGAACCAGTTCCGATTTATAAGTCTAAATATTTCTGAAGGTCTCATTTGCTTTGTATTAAGTCGATTAGTCTTGTTCCGATTGTTTCTTCCATCATTAAAAGCTGGGTCTCATAGTTGACCTTCGCTGTTTGGAGTGCAGTGGCAGCACTGGTGTGGGCCTGCTGCACATTAGACATGGCGTCTATCATGATCTCACCAGATTTAAACTGCTTCTTAGCAATCTCTTGGCTTACGACTGCGGTCTGGTAAGCCTGCTGCTGCAGTTCAAGCTGGTTTTTAGCCATCTTAAGGTTTTGGTATAAGTTGATCACCCGCATCCGTACCGCTTTTTCGGTTAGCTTCTTGCTGCCCTCGGCCTGGATTACTGCTAAGTCCTGGTTCTTGATGGTGTTGTGGCGGCTTAGGAGCTGGCCTAGGGGTAGGGACATTGACAAGCCCATGGTATACCGGGCGCGCAACGGGGCATCAAAGGCATTAAAGGAATTCACGGGTTCTCCGTTGGTATTCCAGTTATTCATACTGCCGTATGTGTAAGAGGAATTGATGGAGAAGCCACTATAGAAGTTTTTACGGATAATCTTTCTTTGTTCCATGGAAGCCAATCTGGCGGCATCTGCATTCTCTAACTCTGGTGCATTGGCAAGGGCTGTTTCAATAAGAATAGGCAGGGCGTATTCTGAGTTGAAGAGCTTCTTTTCCCAATCAGCTCCTTTACTTGGAGCAGTCTGGGCAGAGGCTACCAGACCATACAGGGTTAATAAAAGTGCAAGCGAAATTTTTTTCATATTCATTTTGGTTAAACATTTTCTTTTTGAAACATAGCCGGGACTGTCTTAAGCAGAATGTAGAGGTCTTTTCTTAAAGAGAACTTTTGGGCGTATTCAATATCCAAGGCCTTCCGTTCTTCCTCAGACATGTTTTTTTTGCCGCGTTTACTTACCTGCCACAGGCCCGTAATACCGGCCGGAGCAATAAATCGCGCTGCGTATTCATCGGTGGTTATCTTTTCAGCCTCATAGATGGGAAGCGGTCGGTTCCCCACTATGGACATATCCCCTCTCAGCACATTGTATAGCTGGGGCAATTCATCAATGCTGGTGTTCCGGAGAAACAGGCCAAACCGGGTAACCCTGGGGTCGTTCGCTATTTTTATAAAAGCGGGCCCTACCTTGTTTTTCTTTGACTCAATGTATTGGTGCTCACAGATGATCTGCCCTTGTTCATCTATCAATTTGTTTATGCATTCTGTGCTTTCTTTTTCGCAGTTGGCACAGATTGAGAAGATGTTCTCCTCGAGTTTACCTGCCGAACTCTGGTATTGATTTAATACTTTAATAGAGTCAAGCATTTGGTCTGCATCTTGGCGCATAGACCGGAACTTCCAGAATTTGAAAATCTTAAACCCCGTTCCTACCCGGTAGGAATAGTAAAAGGCAGGGCCTTTAGACTCCAGCTTTATAAGAAGGGTAATCATCAACAAAATTGGAGAAAGGCATATCAGAGCCGTAGAGGCCACCACAATATCAAATACTCTTTTCCCTAAAGGGTATTTGTAGGCGAAGACACTGTTAGGTCTAGAATTTGCGTCCATTTTGTTAGCTCTTACCAAATAATTGATTCTGGTGGTTAGCTTCTCTTTGTCTGGATTCTGGTAGAAAATATCTGAGATACCTGCTGCCATCAACATCCTTTGCAAAGAGGGAGGAACGGGAGTGTTTGCTAACCAGATCACGGGTGTGTCAGAAGCAAATTTTTCCTTGATCGTTCTCAGCAGATTTATTCCTAAGGGAGACCCTGGCGTGGCTGCATTGATAATGAGGTCATAGCGGTCACCTTTTTCCAAGGATCTCAAGAAAAGCTTAGGATTATCAAAATGCTTTATCTCGATGCCTGAGCCAAACTCCGACTCAAATGCAATTGCTTCCTGAATGTCTGGTGAAAGATAAACAACCCTCATTTCTTGCCGCGTTAAGAGATTTTCACCCTTTTTAGAACATTTTTAATCCTTATCTCCAATTCCTCAGGATTGAATGGCTTGATCATGTAATCATCAGCTCCACTCTTTAAGCAAAGGATTTTATTTCTGGACTCCTCTTTTCCTGACAACATGATCAATGGAATATCCTTGAAAAGAGTACTGGCCCTAAGCTGTCTGATGAAGTCTAAGCCGTTCATGAAAGGCATTTCAAAATCAGCAACAATGGCATCAATATGATGTCCTTCTTCTAACCAAGCCATGGCTTCCTTTCCGTTTGACTTAACCACCACCTGGTATGCCTTGGAGAAGTAATGTTCCAGTATCAATCCTATAGTAGGCTCATCGTCCACAATTAAAATACACTGTTTCATTTTATCTTTTTTATATTAACTATGAAATTACCGTGCCAACCTTGATAATGTATTAAATTTTAAAAGAAGAGTATAATTACACCAACAAGGCCTAAACAATTCTCCCATTTTAGGAAACCATGTTTCAGACTGGGAAAGAGATTGGTTTTGCAGATTATAGTGAGGAGAGAAACGGGATAGGAAAGAAGATAAACTCTGCTCTAAGGTTGGGTTAAGAGCTTGTAAGAGGATCTTGTTGGTTTACAAACAAGTTACATTTATAGCCTATATTTTTAAAGGAAGCCCTAAAATGTAATTATGGATAGCTGAGCAGGCATGACCTACAATTTTGCTATGACAATGCGGCAGCTAACCGGCACCTATTAAGCTAAATCCAGTTCTCTGGAAAAGACTTCCACCACCTTCTGGGTTGTCTCGGTTACAATACCCATGAGCCTGTTGATTTCTGAAAGGTTAGTCCTGGAGGTAGAGATCTGCTCAATCTTCTTCATTGCCTCCGCGGCCTTTACCACCTTGATGTTGCCATAGGTGGATTTAAGACTGTGCGCAATGAGTGCTACGGTTTCCCAGTCTTTTTGCTGAATAGCAAGGGATAGCTTTGAGATCTGGCCTGGCACCAAGTCTATGAAAAGCTTCTGCATCTTTCTGATAAAGACCGCATCTTCTGCCATGTTTCCCAAGCCAGAGAAATCATATAGCAACTGCTCTTTCTCGTTATCTTCCTTGTTGTTTTTTAGTTGCTCGCTGGCATAATGACCTGTGTTCCGGGAGATACAAAGGTATAAATCAAAGGCATGGTAAGGCTTCCGGAGGTAATCCGTAAACCCGGCAGCCTTGAACTCCTCCAGGTCAATGTTGCCTGGATTAGTGGTAAATGCCACAATAGGTGTACGCTGGTTTGGACCCTCTGATTCCCTAATGGCAGACGTCGCTTCAAACCCATCCATGCCGGGCAATTCTACATCCATTAAAATCAAATCATAGACAGTTTTAGAGGCAAGTTTGACTCCCTCTTCACCGGTGCCTGCTATGTCAATTTTGGTATCCCAGTTCTGGATCTGGTGCTTCACCAATGCTTGGCTGCTTTCATTGTCATCTACTAAAAGCAGCTTCAATTCGACAGAATGTTCAGGGTGAATGCTCTTATCTAGGGCAGGGACATAGCTATTCTCTGATGCTTGGCTTTGCACAATGGGGAAAGAGAGCGTGAATTCAATGCTGGCCTCTTGCTTTATGTCTTTGTCTAACCAAACCTTCCCACCTTGCAGCTCAATAAGTTTTTTACAGGTGTAAACTCCCAAATCAACACCACTTCTTTTATATTTCTCGTTTCCGTAGAAATTGTTCTCTGAATCGAACAGTTTGGCCAAATCCTCTGAATTCTGGTCCAACCCTATGTTCCTGATGGAGAATTGCAGGTACAGCATGTTCTCTACCCTTTGTTTCTGCTGAATAGAGAATACAACTTCTCTGGTTTTAGTGTACCTGATGGCGCACCTGATGACCTTCACCAAGACAAGACTCAGATAAACAGGGTTGATCTCAATTGTAGGCAATGTTGCTGTTGGCTCCACAAACCTAATGGTCACCCCTTTTTCAGTTGCCTTAGAAGCAACTGACTGAACTATTCCA
Organism: Rufibacter hautae; assembly: GCF_008271695.1. Classification (GTDB taxonomy): domain Bacteria; phylum Bacteroidota; class Bacteroidia; order Cytophagales; family Hymenobacteraceae; genus Nibribacter; species Nibribacter hautae. Next base: position 980,955 of record NZ_VKKY01000003.1, on the reverse strand, counting down.
TTGGTAAACGCTACCACATCCACCACTTCCGTGGTTAAATCTACGATGCCGGCTTCTACCCTGGCGTACTCTAAAACGTCTTTAGGAATATCGAGTATATAATCTGATATGGAAAGGACTGAATTCAGGTACCTTTTCTGGTCTTTGCTGATAAAGGTTTGTTTTAAAAGCCTCACCAAGCTGATGATGGCATTAATAGGAGCCTCCAATTCTCTGTTCACCTCTGCCAAAAACTTCTCTTTGGCAGCAAATGAGTCTTCGGCAACCTGAATGGTTTCTTTAAGATTGGTTATTTCTGTGGAGGTGGAGAACAAACAGCGAGTGCCATTTTCCTGGTCAACTGTTTTCTTGACCGTGAGGTACCAAACTCCTCTTCCGTCTTCCAGTTTGAAGAACTCCTCAATTTCATTTATTCCATAGGAGCTTAATACCTCTATATCCCTTTCATAGGAGAAGTCAAAGTCTAGTGCCCCTTTTTCTAAAATCTGGGGTAAACTGGTACCATGTAATTGAGCGTAAGCGTCATTCGCCCAGATGATCTTCCCTTTTGAATCCTTTATATAGGTGGGGTTGGGACTTTCCTGGAAAACTTGATAAATAAATTGCATAACTTTTTAACAACAATTTCCCCATCCCCTCTATAGCAATCCTTAGTAGGAAAGACTATCCCTGACTGTTTTTGTATTCACTCAAAGACCTGCTTACAGTTGAAATGACTGGCAAACAGATGTACTTAATGCTTGATGGTTATGAGTTGATGTTATGATTGCAATGTGGGTCATTCAAGCTTTCAAGCTTTCTAACCAAAGTAAAACCTTTTAACTTTTGGTTTGTCAGGAGGTCTCTATTCTAAAAGTCAGTATTTCTTTTGTTCCGGAATAAGGACATCTCCCTTCTGAATCATCCGGTAAATAGTTGACTTTCCCACCTTGAGCTTGTCAGCCACATAAACCACATTGTAATTATACTTATCTAGAAATTTCTGTACCGTCTCGTGGATATATTCATCCAAGGTTTTTTCCTCCGAAGAAGAGGCAGAGACAGCCTTCTGCAACTGGATATCAGCATCGGTCACTACCTTAGAATCCGAGAGCACAGCCGCTAGTTCTACCACAGCTTTCAATTCGCGCACATTGCCTGGGTAAGGGTGCCCCAGAAGCTTCCGCTGAGCATCTGAACTGAAAGACTTTTCTTCCATGTCGTTTTGCTGGCAGAAATCCTTTAACACCTTGTTGGCAATCAATAGAACATCATGGCCTCTATCCCGAAGGGGCGGTAAATGGATCTGGATACCCAGCAACCGGTAGAAAAGGTCTTCTCTGAAGTTACCTCTTTTCACCTCATCCAATAGGTTCCGGTGGGTAGCCGTGATGATCCTAACTTCCACCGGAATGCTTTTGTTAGAACCTACGGGAGTAACCTCCCTTTCCTGCAAAACGCGCAACAACTTGGCCTGTAGGTTAAAGCTCATTTCCCCAATTTCGTCCAGAAAAAGGGTACCACCGTTTGCTTCCTCAAACTTACCAACCCTACGAGACGTAGCCCCCGTGAAAGCGCCCTTTTCGTGGCCAAACAATTCACTCTCCAACAGTTCAGAAGGCAGGGCTGCGATATTCACTGCCACAAAGGGCATTTTGGCTCTTTTTGAATTGAGGTGGATGGCTTTGGCAATGAGTTCTTTTCCCGTACCGGTTTCTCCGGTTACGGTTACGTTGATACTATTGGCTGCCGCTTTTTCAACTAACTGGTAGACTTTCTTAATTGCCTCAGAAGACCCTACCAAGTCACTCCCCAAGGTATACTTTTGTTTAACCTCTTTCCTGAGTACCTCTATTTCCTGTTTAAGGGTTCTGTTGTGCTTGATCTTCTCAACAATACTCCAAAGCCGGTCCTTGGTTTCCTCGTTTTTAACGATGTAATCATAGGCTCCCAATTTCATAAGGCTCACCGCCTTTCTGATATCTTCCTGTCCAGAAATAACAATGATGTACGAATTAGGGCTCTTTTCCAGAATCTTAAGCAAAACCTCCTCGCCCGTAACAGCAGGCAAATGGTAATCAAGCGTGATAATGGAAGGTGTTTCTGTCAATCGGCCCAGAAACTCCTCCACTGAATTGAATACTTCTACCTGGTGGTCTGGATTGGATGAGAGATGGTAACTCAGGAACTGTGAGTACCAAAGATCATCTTCAAGCACAAAGATTTTTTCAGAAGAGTCATTTTGCAAACTAGACATGCGGCTCAGGAATAAACATTGAATAAAATCAATTAACTACCATCTTATGCTAATTTAAGAAAGAATTTGGATTATAGTTAACTGTTTTTGCATCATACATCCTCAATTATCAGCTTCTTTCTCAAGAATCCGTATTTCGCGCAGCTTGTACTTTTGTATCATTTCATTAAATACGTTCTATACTAGTTTGATGGCTGCTATCACCCAATGCCCAAAGCTGGGAACAGCAGTTTTAGTTAAAGACTTGAAAGGGGTTAGCTTAAGTAGGAAGAAAAGGATTGGTCTGTTTTGCATGCGCTTAATGAACCCTTATTTTAAAGGACGCTTGCATTCTCCTACTCCAGTTGCATTAGCTCAGGTTGCTATTTTGTAGCAATTTCTCTGAGAGTGTCACATAAATATGAATCTTTTAGAGCACCATGCCTAAAACTTTCCTTCTTCAGGTCGGCGACTTCAATTAACAGAACTCTTACCTCTAGCAGTTTGAGCGCATACCTTTCTAATTAAGAATCTTGCTTGAGTCTAAGTGCTGCAGTAATTTATTGAATAGATCCTGAGGAACGAAGGGCTTGGTGAGGTAGTCATTTACGCCTGCCTCAAAAATCTTTTTGCGTTCACCTTCGCTTGCATTGGCTGTTAAGGCAATCACCGGAAGGCGATGCCCAGCTTTACGCAACTTTGAAACGGTTTGGAAACCGTCAAGGTTAGGCATGTAAAGGTCCATCAAAATAAGATCATACGCGGCCAAATCCATTTTGCTTAAAGCCACCAGACCATCTTCTGCGGTGTCAACTTCCGCGTGCCAGTTGGTAAGCAATTTAGTTGCAACCGTTTTGTTCATGACATTGTCATCTACAACCAAAATCTTCACTCCCCTCAATTTTGTAAAAGGAATTTTGTTGCCACCGCTCTTTGGAAGCGTAACCAAAGACGCCTGAGGTTTTACAAACCTTAACCTAACGGAAAAACGAGAACCTTCACCCGGTACACTTTTCACCTGGATACTTCCTTTATGGAGTTCCACCAAATTTTTGGTAATGGAAAGGCCCAATCCGGTGCCACCATATTGCCTGTGGGTAGAGGAGTTTACCTGTGTAAAGCTTTCAAAAATACTTTCCTGCTTGTCTAAGGGTATACCAATCCCAGTGTCGGTTACGGAGAACTCCAGAACCCACTCCTGGTTATTCTGGTAAATTACCTCCACCCCTAATTTTACGGAGCCATGGTCCGTGAATTTGATGGCATTACTCAGCAGGTTGTTTAGAATTTGCATTAACCTGACAGGGTCCCCTGCCACCTCTGATGGCGTGCGCGGATCAATAGAAAGGTCAAAATTGATTTTTTTCTCCATAGACCGTAGGCAAAGCGCTTGGTGCGTATTTTTCAGCAGGTCTTTCAAATGGAAGTTCACCTTCTCCAACTCAACCTTCCCAGCCTCCATTTTAGAGTAATCAAGGGTATTGTTGATTAAAGCAAGTAAGCTTTGGGAGGAGAAATGGATGGAGTTTAAGTTTTCCTTATGCTCCTCTTTCATACCGTCTTCTTGCAATAGAAGGTACGTAAGCCCCATAATGGCATTGAGCGGAGTCCGGACCTCATGGCTCATGTAGGAGACGAACTCAGCTTTCAACTGCGCGGCATGTTCTGCTGCTATTTTTTCAGAGATTAGGGTTTTCTCCTTTACAACATACTCCGTCACATCTTGGATGGTACCAATGATTTTGGCTCCCTTCAGGTTTTTAGTGATGGCCTTGCCTTTCACTCTCACCCAGAAGGTACCTGCATTGTTTGAGACCTCTACCAAGCAATTGAGTTCCTCGCCATTCATCACTAGGTTTTCCCAGGCATGAATCAAATTCGCTTGCCCTTCTAGTGCTAGAAAAGGCAAAAGTGCCTCAAAGCCGTTCAAGGCAATGGAGTCCGGAATATTCAATAATTCATATACAAACTCAGAGCAGGAGAAAGCCCCAGAGTCTGGTGTGTACTCCCAGAAGCCTGCCTCTAACAAAGATCCCACCTCTGCCCCTAAGGAACCTGTCTGCTGCACTTGACTTATCTTGTTATAACGGGCAATGGTTTGCACCTGGCCTGAGTTGAAGCTTTGATGGAAAGAGATAAAAGGTAATTTAGAAGCCCCTTCAAATCTCTGTAGGCAATATTGGGCTGGTGCCGTCAACGATGAATGACCACCAAACACCTTTCCTCTCTCCATATGTTCAAGAGAATAATCTCTGAAAACATAGAACCCGGTAGAAGAATCAGAGACCTCCTGAAAAGCCGCTCCTATGGGGAGCGTCTCATTTACACCCATCATCCTCCTTTTCCAGAGTTTATCAGTTGAGTTGGATAGCAGAGAAAACCACTGCTCTTTCGCGACAGCAAGAAAAGACTTTATAAACTGGCCAAAACTGCTGAGCGTTAAAAACGAAGGAGGTATTCTAAATAGCGTGTCTATTCCTTCTAAATGCTTAGAATACAAAGGATTGCTGGCAGTTCTTGGGAATTGCAAGGACTGCCACTCATTCAGACTTTGAGATTCTTCTACGATGATTGGAGCAGACTTCATAAACAATTCATTTACTTATTCCCTAAACCAAATATACAATAATTTATTAGTTAAGTTTTGTTTTCACATATTATTTTAAATTTTAATCTGAAATAATTATTGATTTTGTCCATAATTTAAATTTTAATATTAGTTAATTCATATTAATAGTAAAATTTAGCCTTAGTTGCATTTGAGGTTATTTTTGATAGTTTAACCTATAACCCAAGCTTTACTTTTAAATAATTGCGTTCACTTAACCAATTGAGTGTGTGTAATTATCAAATCAACAATAGTTTATTTAAAGCATTACCTTAACTCGCTAATTCCAACATAAGCAAAAGGCCAATTGAAAATCTAATGAGAAAATTAAGGACTGCTTTTCAAGCTACGCTAACTCAGGGCCCTTTTGTAAAGCATAGCCTAATTAAACCGACTGAAGACTCTTACCTCTTGTAGGGGGAACAAGAAGTTGCAAACAATTATAAACGGCTCTTGCACAAAAGGTTTCATCTTTCATATTAAAAATAAGTTACCTTATTACTGCCTGCTCCCAGACGTTAAAAAGGCTCCTTTCCTGAGGAGTTTGCTTACCCAACATAAGCCCAGAGAAGCCGAACAGAAGCGTCTGTTGCTATGAACCTGGTTTAAAAAGTAGAAAAGTTGAGAAGTAAAGTGAAAAGCTACTTACCAAGCACCCTTATTGCTCCGCTTATCTAAGAAAGACTTGATAGCCTAGCTGAGGTGTGCAATAGCTAAGCCACCTTAACTTACCAGAAGCAGCAGCTACCTCTACTTCACCCTTCAGTTGGTCAATTTTATAATGGCCTAGGATTTTGTATTTAAAGGATAGAGAAACAGAGAAGGTGTACGCTTTAAGGATTATTCCCAAAAACTAGGCTGTATTCACAATATTAACGGGAAGGATATGGCTGTGCCGAAGCTATTATTCGCGCAAAGCCCCAGACTACAAAATAGAAAAAGCCTCTCATTCAAAAATGAGAGGCTTTAAAAAGTGATCCCGCTGGGATTCACACCACTAAACAAAACCCCTTAAATATACCTTAAAGCTATTTTTTTATCCACTGTTAGTGACAATACACGTGTGTTTTAGTGACAATTTAATTAACTTTGATTCTGCATATATTATTGGATAATAGCTACAAACCAGAAAAATGAGTTTCACAATCAAGGGCGCACTTACTACCAAGAAGAACAAAAGCGGATTATACCCATTAACTATTAGGTACACCATAGGTGGAGTTCCTAATAATATATCATTAAAAACCTCTGATGGCAAAGTCATAGCAGTTGATAAAAATGACTTTGACACCATCTCTGGTTTGATGAAGGGAACCAAGTCCAACTATTACCTTCTCAACAAACTCATTCTTACGCATTGCGAAGTTTTAGAAAGTGTGGCTAAAACATCTAATGACAAGTCCTTTCAAACAGTAAAAGCCTTATATCTTAAAAGACTAAAAGAAATAGAAGCGGAAGAGGCTAAGCAGGAAGCTATTGTTAAAAGAGAAGAAACTAAAGTAAAGGCAAGAAAACTTCATTCAATCTTTAGCGCTGAGGAAGCAATTGAGAAAAAACAAGTTCTGACAAAGACACTCAGCGACATAAATAGAGAGTTGGAGCAGTTCAAAGCTGAAGGTGTTATTATAGAACTTGATGAAGAAGAGGTAGAATTCAAGAAGCTACTGATTGAATTTCCAAGGATGTATGAGAACAGACCAATTTTTAAACAGTACAAATCTTGGGTTTCTAATCTTTTAGAATTTAGTCAGCAGACCAACACGCCACTTCTGTTTTCACAGTTAGACTTTGACTTTTATAGCAGATATGGAACTTACTTAATGTTCAACAGGATGAAAGGCAAAGCAAAAATTGTCAATAATACCTTTGGAGGGCAAGTCAAAAAATTGAAACAGTTTGTTAACTGGTGTAGAAGGATAAAGAATGTCAAAAATGTAAATCTGGTATATGAAACCTATCCAGTTTATAGAAAGCCCAAAGACGATATAATCTATCTTGAAGATAATGAGATTGAACTTTTATATAATGAATACAGAAGTCAACTAACAGAGTCTAAAAAAAGACTTATAGACATAACTATATTCCAATGCTGTACAGGTTTACGGTACGGAGACATATATGCATCATCCTGGAAAATCACTGAAGTGGGTAGTGAAAAGGTATTGACTGGGGAAACTGAAAAGAATGAAGGTAAGTTTGTGATACCTTTTTCATTAGACACACGCATTGAAGAAATCTTGAGTCGCTACTCTAATAAATTAGATTTCGTAGTCGAAGCCGTATATAATAGAGACATAAAATCTTTATTGAAAGAATTTTATAAAAAATACGACTTACATCAAGAACCTATTTCCCATATTAAGGAGAGATTCGATAAAAAAGAGACCATTACAGATTATAAGTACAACCTATTTTCGTCTCACTGTAATCGCAGACGATTCATCAACTATTGGAAACTTCAAGGCTGTGAAGACCAAACCATATTAGATATGCTGGGTAGCAAGGATAGCGAGGTACTTCAAGGGTACAAAAGAAAGGATATAAACACTACCGCAAAGGTTATAACCACAAAAGTAAACCAAATTAGAATGTTAAAAGAGATGAAGGAAGTAGAGAAATCTATTTAAAAGTTATGCATAGAAAGCTTTTGCTTTTCGCTCTCCGCAAGCTCCTTGGGCATTGGACTATCTCTAAGCCTTGCTACGAAAGCATGGTTGTTACATCCAACACCAATATAAAGATATTTTGAACTGCGCTGAATCTTGGCGTGTCCTGGAGAAAAGGAGAAAACCATGTAGACGTACCGTGCAAGGGCTTCGTAGTTTCTGTCTCGGTAATACTTAAGTGCGTCCGCACTCAATCCTTGGCAAATTTCAGCCACCCCGTATTTGTTTATTATGTTAGAAGGCGGGTGACCAATCCTACCTTCTGCTTTTAACTTATAAGCAAAAGCATGTGCGGTGTACATAGTCGCAGTATCAAACTTAACTACTACTTCCATACCAGCAGCCTTGCTCCGATGCTCCCTTAATACTTTAATGTACGTTTGGTTGAGTTTGATTAGCTCTTCTTTAGAGTAAGTATCACTTTCGAATTTCTGTGAGTAAGAGGGCGTACAGCCTATAACCATCAATAGCAAAAGGATAAATTTTGAATACTGGTATCTCAATTTAGGCATATTCATTATTTATCATTTTATCCAACCTAAAACAAAGACATATTACAGCAATTAATTAATTTTTGATAAATATTGCAGTGCAGTTTGTCTTATCGTAAAATTATCACTCCTATTGATAGGACTATTAAATTCTGGAACTTTTGATTTTATTATTTTATCTAATAATCTTTTAGCTTTTGAGAAATCGTTTATTTTAATATAGTAATCTGACAAGCTCAAAGCGATACTTAACATATCACTTGATAAATTTCTTTTCCTATAAACTCTTGCGTTAAATAACAATTCTGCTTTATCAGGCATATTTTGGTTTAAGTGAACCGAACAAAGCTTATTAGTTATCTGTTCTAAAAAACTATCATCCAGTGGCATAGACAATAATAAATTAAAATTTTCTACTGCTTTACCATAGTTTTTGTTCTCTGCATAAACGGAAGCTAACAAATCAATTAGAACTACATTTTTAGGGTCTCTTGTAATTTCGCCATTTAGAAAACTTATTGCATTGTCATATTCTTTCTTTTCATAAAATACCATTACAATTTTAATGGGGTCATTTTTTTCGTTATAATTATTTAAAATAAGATAAAGAACCAATAGTATTACTATAACTACTGATATAACAATCCAATTTTCAATTACAAAGTTTAGTAGTATGGCAAGAAGAAATAAAGAAATAACCGCAGCAACAAAACTACCACCACTCCCTTTTGATTTATTAGAAGTTTTAAACAACCTATCTACACTTACCGAAGTCCTGTTATAAGCATAATTGTAAATAGCTTTTTTAGGATTAGTAAATATGCCAAACCCCTTAGGAGCTTTTAATCCAAGATTATGTCTGACATACCTTTTCCATGAAGTTCGTGCTGCTATTCTTTTTTTAAAAGAAGGTTTTCTTATTCCAAATTTCATTTCGATTGATTACTATATTAAATATCAAATAACACCTTAATATCAATAACTATTAATACACATAGCCAAAAGCAAAGGAATAGTGGTAGTTTTATACATATAAATTATAGATACCTTTTAAAATTCAATTACCTGAGTTAACATAAGCATCTACACTATCAAACTCAGATGCCTGCAATAAACAATAAACTATGTATTCTATTTTATCTCTAAAGACTTCTTCGTAGCCTCCATACATTTGCTTATTACTATGCCAATCCGTTTTACCACCGAGTAAATCTTGCAACCTAAACTTAATATCCTGCTTTTGGGGATAATTATAATCCTCCCCAAAAGTTTGAACGTCTATAACTTTCCACCCATTTGCTTCAAGTTCAATTTCTTCATTATTATAATTAAGAAACAGCAATTCAAAGTTTGGCTTCCAGTAAATGTTCCCTCCCATAGTTACATGGGTTTCAAGTATATAATAAAAAGTATAAACAAAAATTTGACTCAAGTTAAAAGGCTCGTGAGGTTGACCGCACTCTGTTAAATTATAATTACTATCTAAAACATATTTTTTAACCGTTACACCCTGTTTCTTGTTATAATTTACTCGGTTTTCGATACCCGCTATTACCTCGCTAACATTTGCCATATACTATTATCCACTATAGATTCAACTTATCTTTTTCCTTAATTTCCTGGTCAAGCTCATTGTACAGAACTGCATTAGTTAGCTTTTTCAAAGAGTTCAAGGTGATTGAGTGCTGGCTTCTTTTGTAGTTGTTAAGTTCTTCAGTAGCCAGTACATAGAACTCCCAATGATTCATATTCAGCGGGTCTACTGTCCGTTTGTCTTCATGATGAAGTAGGCAGAAGACGTAGACATCCGCACTGCGAACAGCAACTGTAGAACGCTTGTCTATCTCCCAATCCCAAGGCATGGAGAGCTTTGTGCTGAATGAAATTGTAGAGAGCCTATTCTGTTCCCATGACTGTAGGTAAGCTGCTGACTTGACCTCTATCTTAACTCCGTTGGGTGTTTCCAAATCATAGGCACCCCATTCATTCCTTACCTGCCTAATATCAATGCTTGTTGCGGTAGCTACGATAAACTCTGCCAATCGCCCTCTTGTGGCATTGCTTAATATGTCGGAGACGCTCCATTTCCAAAAATCAAGTAGAGAAAAGTTTTGCTCCTGACCATTAAAAGTCAGCTTCTCCTGCCCAGATTTAAGTGTTGCATCTGCTCTGCACAATGGACTTGTAAAGTCTTTTGCTCCATCCCTACCCATTATTGATTTAAATTTAACGGTTTGAGAAAGTAGGCATAAGGTATACTACTCAGTTTAATAATACACATGTATTCTCTATATAAATATTCAATAAAGCAGTAATTAAATTGAGAATATATAGAGTGGAAACAAGAGTGAGGCTTTAAAATTTAAATAAAATCAGGAGTCACTCAAAATTTATCTACTACTTTTTTCCATATTTCCTGAATGCAGATACAAACTGGAAAATAAAAAAGCCAGAAATAATTTTATTAAAAAAGTCAACACATAAAGAAATTGGATTAAATTCCTCTTTATTTGCAAGAAAATCTACCCGATGTGTTATATCTATAAATGAAAAATAATAACCAACCAAATTTAAATCAACATCATTTTTATTAAACATTCTCCCTAAACTCATTAAGTAAATTATATAAAGGATAATTGAAAAAGAAAAAAAATACATTAATGGAAGTTTAATTGACAAACCATGATTATTTGATTTACCATTAATCCAAAGTATCAATTTATCCCAAGAAGATATATGTTTAATTTGCTTAAGGGCTTCGTTAGAGATAGCCTGCATCTTTTGAGATTCATAAAAATTACCTGTTGATTCAAGCATACTTTTTAACTGTAAAAATATTTCATATTGATTTTTATAATAGCTATCAGATTTTTTATCAGGGTAATGTACATTTTCTAAACTCTTAAATTTATCAAAGCTTGTATAATCATTTGGAAAGGCACATGAAGTGAAGACAGCCTTACCAAACTTAGTTCTATAAAATGAAACAATCTTGAATTTAGTAAAATCAATATCGTCAAACCATGTATTATCTAAGTTTGATTTATAAATTTCAATTTTATTCTCCTTCTCTACCAATCCTAATGGGCCTACATTAAAAAAGGTAGTTTCTCCTTTAGAAGAATATTCTCTTATATACAAATTTTCAACCTTACAGTTTTCAACATATACTTTACCACCTGAATAGCCTGAAAAGGATAATGAGTTTAAATATGAATTATTAATTTTTGTTAATACATCTTCATTTTCTTGGGTATAATCAATGGATAGACTGATATTAAGCAATTCTCTTTCATCAGGATTTAAATAGTATCCAATTTTATAATAAGAGTTTCTTTGATACTTATCATAATAAACACCATCCTTATCCCTCTTAACTTCATTAGTTCTATAACTTATTTTCTTTGCACTATCAATATAATATCTTTGACTTTCAGGAACTGCTTCTAAAAAGCTCTTAACTCTTAATTTCCTAAGTACTTTTTTCCATACAAGTGGGAATATATTTTCTTCAGTATAGGAGATATCAATGTTATTTTGATTTATAAGAAATATTGAATCCTTTAACAAACAATTATTAAATGAAACACCTTTCAAATGATTTGCGTTAATTTTTCCTGATAAAATAGAGCTTGCAAAATGAATACTTATATTTTTAGATTGTATTCTACTTATGTTTATTTCATTAATAACACATCCAAAAAAATGAAAACTCACCTCTTCAAACTCAATATTTTCCTGATTTTCAATAATCAAATCTTCAAAACTAGAATCAAAAAAAATAATATGTAGTTTTACCACCATCGAAAACTATTCTTTTAAAATTTGAATCAACAACATTTACCCTTGTCTCACCATAATATGTTTTACTTTCAATTGGTACATAAGGAACAATTGACAATACTTTTCCAAACATGATATAACCTAAAAAATCATTAAAATAAAAAAGTTAAAGAATAATCACCCTAACTCAATTGAATAGCTGTAGTTAATTTTAAATTTTGATAGTACCTTATTTTTACCATTAACAAAACTACATACCTTAATTGGCTCTTTATAATTGATATATGGATATTCCAAATTCTCTTTCAATCTATCAAAAGAAATGATTTCAATAAAAGATGGCGCCAAATTTTCAATCAACGGGTTTCCTTCTGCATTCTCTCTTCTACCTGTAATAAGTTTATACTCTGGTTTAGCCAGTCTACTTGATTTAAGTTTATCATGAAAGGGAAAGTAATTTTCTATTTGTGTTCTATTAATATTGACCCATTCTTGCCAATCATGTAATTGCCTTAAGCCATGGGTTAGTTCCTTCGTAGGATTTCCACTCTTCGTAAATTGTCGGTGGGTAGGCTTCTCTATTTCAATAAAACACCAGGTTAGCCCAGGAGTATTTTCTCTTGCGAAGGCAAAATCTACTTGATGCTGAGTGGAAAAATTCAATTTTGTATAGACTATATTATTGCATGGTCTCCATAATGGCAGGAATATGGGATATTTAACAAAAAACTGATGATAAACTTCTTCCTTTTGAATCGGACCGTCCAAAAGGCTTTCATATTCATCCTGAAGTTGATTAAGTGTAATTCTCATAAAGCTTTTGGCTGTATTAAAAGGACGAGGAATTATGAATTATTCAGTTTCTGACTATAACTTCTACATTATAGCCGTGGTCACCTTTTACTCTGCTTCCGTTCAAGTCGTTAAAATTGGAGATGTCTTTTGTCTTTTTGTAAGGGTCATAGACGAAGCAGAACAACTTGTCAAGCCATTTGCACTCATGGTAAGACTCAAAATCAACCTTTAGCTGCTCAATAAAATGGGTTTCGTTAGAATCACCTTGTTTAATCATTTTAACCTCTATCAAAATCCGCTCTTCCCTTAGAATAAGGTCAATTTTAGTTGACTTTGCACCAACCTTGGGTATTGGGTCTTCATCCCGTAGGTTAGGGAATATTGATTTCAGAATAACATACAATATGTCTTGGACATCATACTCGTCCATTATATTGAATGCAGCATGTCCCTTTCTTCTGTCTTTGATAATCTTTTGAATTGCATTGCTGAAGTTGTATAGAACATCCCGCACAATGTCATCTGAGCTTTTGTTTACATACTTAACTCTGAGTAGCGTCTTCTCCAAATCTTCAAGTAGAATCTGTGTTTTGACATCATATCCATTGTTGGTCAGCCCATCAATAGACGCATCAAGTTCAGCCTCCAAAACGTTTCCACAATCCAGAACACGTTTAATAGAGCATAGGGCAATATCATCACTGTGCTTGTCAAGCTCACCCCTTAGAATGTCAAGAAGGGCAGGTTCAACCTTTGTGAGAAAGTACTTCTGAAGCAAATCACTTATCTGGTATTTATTCTTAAGGTGTTCTTTTAAATTTACTTTAGAAGCGAGATAAAGACCAGAAAACTTATAAATATTTGAGGTCGCGTCAATACCCTTCAATGCTCGTTTCCCCATAATCGCCTTGACTATATCCGCATCCACTGTCTTACCCTTATAACCACTCAGTGATACTTCCTCTTCAGGAGATAGGTCAAAATCATGGTTGTCCAATTCCACTGGTTCTGTTAGAGACAGGTATGCGACTGACTCAATAGTTTTTTGATTAAGTATGCTATCTCTATTATGCCTAATGACCTCCTTTAGATAAACCACAACTTATCGCTTACCGCTTTTAGTCTGTCATAATCCCAACCATCAACCTTTTTCAATTCCTCCGTCATTCTGGCCATTAGCGATGGGTACATGATAGTAACTGTTCTTTTGGATGGCATATAACTTCTGTGGGAAAGGTGCGAGAACCAAAAAACCTGTTTGGAGAGGTAGAACAAACTTGTGAATGTTGAACGGCTATCCAATTCTATTTTAAGAGGTAAATCACTTTTATTAAAAAAATGAAGAAGAGCGGATAATTTAGATAACTGAATATAGGTTCCAGTGCTTATTGCATTCCTCCCATCATTGTAATAGAGTCTAAAGTTGTGGCCATATGCAAGATGTACTAATGCAAACTCAAAGTTATATCCAGACAGCCTTTCTTTAAGGTTGCTAATAGCCTTGATTTCATACTGCTCACTTGCAGATTTAAACAAATGGAATATTAGTCGGAATCTGCCTGACCCATTCATTTGGTCAATCAATGGAAGAAGTACTTTGTAAAGGTGATGCTCTAAGTTCTCTGCATAATTCTCGAATGATGAAAGGGGTGAACAATCACCTGTCATATACCTGCCATCGTTGTGAAATATTTGTGCGATACCAAGTACAAATTGACCGTTCTCAGAAACAGTTGAACCAATGCCTACTACTAATTCGTCCTTTAGCTTGTCTTCTTTTTCGATTGTCCATGCCGTACCACCTAATTTGGCATAAGAATTCAAAGAGATGTTCGTAAGGGTGAAGCCTGAAAGATTTTGTCTTATTGTTTCTATCTGGATGTCTTGTGTTGGTATACCATTCCCTATGAGCTTTGCCTTGCAGACGTAATAAGGGGAGATATTCGGAAGCAGCTTCTCTTGGGCTTGGTTAACAATAACATACACTAAGTCACATTTCAATAAATCTGAGTCGTATAAGACGTCCTTGTAGCTTTCAACATCCTTCCCATTGATAGTCTTGAAGACAAAGCTTATTGATTTGAAGTGGAATATTTCTTTTAATTTCAACTCTATCTTTTTAGCGAAACCCTCAGTTTCACCCTGGTATTCCAGTGGGCAGATTAAGCCAAGACTTAGGTTTCTGTTTTGAAAAAGCTCTAAAGAGAAGGGTTGGTAAGCCTTTACCATTTGGTCATAGTATGTAAGACCTTGTGTATTTCTTCTATTACTATAAAAGTACCTTTGGGGCTTTGCTATAATTTCAGATTTAATCAGCTCGTTTTCGAACGGCAGAAATCGCTTGTTAACTGAGTTTATATCCAGGTCGAACGGTAGGGTAATGTTAGCCTTGTTCTTTGAAATCCAGTTGTAAAACTTATCTATTAAAGCAAAAGAAGTGGAATTATCATTTTCAGATTTTAAAGCCACATCATAATTGGCTTCAGCACCTCTCGCCTCTAAGAATCTTTTAATAGACTGCTTGTTGGCAAAAATTCTTTCATCATCACCTTTCAGACCCAGCACATCAATACCATGATTCTCGAAATCAGATTTACTCCATGTAAATGAATTCTTCAGGGAAGTAGACAGAGAAAAACCTATTAAGAGTTTATTATCCTTTCTAAAATAACATGGCGAGAAATGGACTATCCGCTTTACTGTCAGTCCTTGTATGGTGCCACCCAAAATATCTTTCGGTGATAGTATTTCCCAGGTGCTTGTGTGTCTGTTTTTTGATACTTTATATTTGTTGATACTATTAAGATACCCTAATATAGAGGTCTCTAAAATCTTGGAAAGCACCTTTGGCTTTTGCTCCAAATCTATCATTGCCTGCTGACAACCTTTAGGGTAGTCAGCAGTACCATTGATTGACCAAATTAGAATCCTATCATCCTCACGGTAGAAGATACAATTAGGGTATACAGCTTTTAAAGCTTGGAACTCTTCTCTGGTGGAATATGAACTGTACTTAACAAAGTTTATAGGTATTGTTTTTAATGGAACCTCTACTTGGTAAAAGTTCAGAAATAAACCACTCATTGAATATAGGATTAAGAATTTGCCTGATAAGAGTATAAGTTGTTGTCCAATGAACCAGGATTATTCGGCAACAATAAAACTTAGGTGAGCTATTACTCAAATTAAGATAAAACATATGCAAAAAGCTATGTTAAAATAACGAATGTTACCTTGTCTACTGTCATTGATAAAGTAGAACGGCTTTTACTTTGTGTAGCACGGTCACATAAGTCATTAAAGATATCTAAGTAAGTTTTCATCATCTGCCAATGAGTTACGTTACTTGACTGCTCGTATTGTCAAAGGGAGTCGTAAAGCATTATTAGTGTATTCTAT
Organism: Rufibacter hautae; assembly: GCF_008271695.1. GTDB lineage: Bacteria > Bacteroidota > Bacteroidia > Cytophagales > Hymenobacteraceae > Nibribacter > Nibribacter hautae. The sequence goes on along the minus strand of NZ_VKKY01000003.1, from coordinate 964,998 downwards.
TTGTTCAGGGCTATAAGGTCGCCATCATAACAAAGATGCCTGCCTCTTTCGAGGCAGGCATCTTAATTGCATTAGTAAACTGAGCGATTATATAGCACAAGTCACACATGTCAGGTGCTGATGAAGAACTCATAGCACGCTTCCAGACAATCAATGCTGTGTAAAACGAATTAATGTTCAACCTATAATGCTACCTCTTCCCCGTTCTGTGGGATAAGCAATTTGCTGTTTACGATACCAGACTTCTCCGCAGCCTGCCGCAGCGATGCTCTTGTTGTGCGGCAGTGGTCCAGCGCTTCCATATGCACGGCCACAACCTTAGCCTCACTGCTTGCTTTTATCAGAGACATCGTCTGTTCTTCATCCATTAGAATAAGTGTGTCTTCGAATCCTGGCATAGCTGCACCACCCGAGTTAGTCACGATAACATCTGGCTTGAACTTTTGAATGCTCTGCTCAATTTCTTCAATCCAGATACTATCACCCACGATGTAAACAGTAGGCTGATTCTCCGCTTTCAGCACAAAGCCAGATACTGTACCCATGTGTTTTAAAACCTCACCGCTTCCATGCTCCCCACCAGTTCTGTGGATGCTGATGCCGTTCCATTCAGTACTGTCGCTTACCGTCTCGGCATTGGTGAAGCCAGCATTCTGAAAATACTCTTCATCGGCAGGTTGGTTTATCAGCTTAACGGACTTGTCCAGAGCCTCACTTGCGGCAGGGTCGAAGTGGTCTGGATGGGTGTGCGTAACCAGCACCAGGTCGATGTCTTTTATGATTTCATCAATAGGCATCGGTAGTTCCACCATAGGATTTCTCGCCTTTCCAGTAAATGAGTCTATAGTGTCTTTTGGCATCAGCATTGGGTCAACCAAAATTCTCTGACCAGCATAATTGATTACCAATGTAGCATTTCTGACTAACTGAATACTTGTTTTTGTTGCCATATCGTATTGATTTTAAAGTCCTTTGTTTTGATACAAAGGTAGAGGCATACAAGACATTGCTTACTAACAAAACGCTACGAAGTCATACCATTTTGATAATCGGACAGGAATTGAGAAGTGGTAAGGCCTGCCTGCGCCTTAAAGAACCTGACCAAGTGATTAGGCTCAGAGATATTCAGTATATGGGCAATTTCCGCAACAGTGAGGTCTGAGTGAATCAGGTAATTCTTTATCTCAAACAGTAGCCTTTGCTTGAGCAGGTGGGTAGCGGTGACGTTAAACTGCGCTTGTACCGCCTTGTTGAGCGTTACTCTGCTGATGCCAAGGAGCGATGCATACTCATTAACCCTTTGTTTCTCATTGATATGTTCCTCTAAAAGCTTCTTGAACTGATATGCGTAGCTGTTCTCAGGCTTTTCGAGCGGCAGGTTGTTTCGGGTGGCGTAATCCCTGTTGAGTTTGAGCAACAGGTAGTACAGGAGTGAGCGGATGATATGCTCACTGTCCAGTTTGGTGGCTATGAGTTCAGATTTGATTTCAGTTAGTATTCCACAGGCTTTCTGCATGGCATCGCTATCGACAGTCATACTCAGAGGGTAGTCCAACTGGTAAAAATAGAGCAGGCGATAAGTGAATAGCTTATCGGCAAAGAAATCGTTTAGAAAATCCTCTTGGAAAACAAGCAGGGTAAAATCCAGATGATGAGGGTCCATTCTCCACTGCCTCTTCTGGTAGGGGGATATGAAAACAATGGTGTTGTCGGCAATGTCAATTGTCCGCTGGTTCAGAATTAGCTGCCCTTTGGCTTCCTTGAAAAACAGAATTTCAAAAAAGTCAGTGTTGTATACATCAGTATGGGTGTATTCTTCTAATAGTTCATCGCCAGAGCGCACGTTGAGCAGGAAGTCTACTCCGCACTCAGTTTTATGAAACTTTATGGTCTTCAAATTTTAAATCTGTTGATATGTATTAGTTGTACGGTAGTTGCAGGGCTATGAATACGAATTTGTAATGCTGTAAGTATCTATATGCTTTCTCTGCTATGCTATCCTAATAGGTGCTGGTTAGCAATAAACAATCTTTAGAAAGTAAGTATCTAATTGAAGGTAACATAGTAAGCCTTTCCTCCTACTACTTAGGTTTTCTTACTTTTTTCAAACACCAAATAAACGAACGTTTATTTGATGTCGCTTTACAGGGGAGGTTGGGTAGACCCAGAAGCAGTAAAGCCATGGTTGGAGTATGTCTGATTGTTTGGGGGGAGTATTATTTGATTATGCCTGTAAAGCAAAAATGCCCATCATATAAGATGGGCATTTCATGCGGTAATAAAATCTGAAACAATCATAAAATGTATTCTTCTAAAGGCTTAAAGATACCTTTTGATTCATCAATGGCTTTACGCTTGCGCATCTCACGCAATTTGTAATTTTTGGTCTCTCTCTTCTTGGTATCCTTTGAACCTGGCCTCCGTCCAAGCTGAACCCCCAATTCTTTCTTTCTTTGAAGTGCAGCTTTTGTTCTGTCCGAGATAAGGCTTCTCTCAAATTCCGCAAAGCAACTTAGCATTTGAAACATAAGCTTTCCAGTTGCCGAAGAGAAATCTAATTGGTCACTTAAAGACACAAAACCAACCCCTTTATTATATAGCTCCGTCACCTCCAAGATTAGTTCTGTGGAGCTTCTTGCCCAACGGTCAAGCTTGTAGATGTAAACACCTGAATACTCACCTGCCCTCAACTTAGCCAGAAGCTGTTGCTTCACTGGCCTGGTTTTGCGAGAACTTTCCACTTCTTCATATAGGTCATACTCATACCCGTTCCTTTGGGCATAGTCAACCAAAATTGCCTTTTGGGTGTCATTGGATTGATTCAGAGTTGAGATTCTAAAATATAGGGCAACTTTCATATTTAATTTTACTTTGAGCTTTAAGACTTGGAATGTAGTGTTTACATCAACTGAATCTAAATAGAGTTTCTTCAACCCCTTTATGTTTGAACCTCACTTACCTTCAATACAAGCTTTGTTGAATATTATATATGCAACTTTCAGATTTGAATTGAAACAAGCCTGAGGTTCACCTATAAAAATCAATCCTCTAATACGAAGTTTATCTTGTCTTTCCTGGTCTTCAACTGCAACTCTGCCTGACTGTAGTCCGACCTATTGCGCTGGATGTTATCCTTGTCTAATATTATAGTATCGCCTTTGACATAAAAATAGATATAGTTTAAAAATCTATCAGAGTATAGATAATGGTGGGTGTCGTAATAGGTCGCACCTTCATCATTAGAATTGATTTTCTTATATCTTAATTCAGAGAATTTCAAATGTACCTTAACCTCCTTCGTTGAGTCATCGGGGATTAAACCTACCTCAAAGTTGAAATCCTCCTTAATTGCAGATTCATACTGGTAAGTGTAATAGCTATAAGGCAAATAGTAAGTTCTATCCTCTTTTCGCAGAAGAACAGATTCTAATGATTTTTCTGATTTCCTCTTTTTCTTACTGTTACTTCTCCAAGTTTTTTCCTTTACTGTTACTTCAACCTCTTCTCGTTCGAAATTGAGGTTGACATTTATGTCAGTATTGAAAAAATGATTACCGTATCGAATTAAATTTTCAGTGATAAGCTGTTCAGCGTGTTTTTTTTGCCAGTTTTCCATTCAGTTATTTATTTTAATATAAGTATTGGTTACTATTTATTCTCTTTCTCTTCCCTAAGGAATGACTCTATTATCCTTCTCCTTCTCTCCTTTATCTTATCTTCCTCGCTGTCAATCTCTACCAGGGTCAAACCAAGTTCTTCTATATGTCTATGCTTTATCTGCTCACGTGCTATCCAGTTTGTGACAGCCGCAACTGTCACGCCCTTTCTCTTGGCATATTTGGCAGGCGTAGTTTCCCTGGTTGTATCAATAGTTATTATCATTACTATAATTGTTTAATTATTACACAAAGTTAACAACTAAACATTAGAATTCCAAATCCTGCCATTATTTATTAAATTGACTCATTTTGGATTACGGTGTAGCGGAATCATTCCAGTTATTGAAGGGCAGAAAATATTGGTATCCCCCTGGTTCTCCCACAGGTGTTGCTGGTTCTTTGGTTATCTCGAAGATATTCACCAACACAGTCAACGGTCTTAACAGATTAGAATTTACATCCATGTAAATCAACAGCACGGTCAATTCATTTACTGCCATAGGCTCAGCACTTGAGAAGTAGCTCACTACTACATTCTGGTATTCATCAACGGCAGTGACAATGTTGACCGCTACCAAACCTTCATCAAGCACCTGAGATATTTCAAATACCAATTCTTTTCCATTCTTCTGAAACATAAAAGATTCTGGCAGGGCAAGAAAGACATCACCCTTGTTATGTAGGGCAGGTATTTGTGGATACTGTATCAGAAGCTTATTCTGTTCCATCTTGTCTGGCCTCCACCATCAATTCCATTTTTTCTTGAAGAACCAGAATGGCCTTGTCAATTATAAATTTCTTGCTTATTCGTTTGTTCAGCTTCTTTGCCAGGATTAATTGTATTTCCTGAATCCTGAAGCTCGTCTGTTCATCAAGCCTGTAACTGTGTGTCATGTATGTATGATTGTTTTATCTATATATAAAACCCTGAAAGCCTAAATACCACTTTCACACAATTCGACTTTTCGTCTTACCAATCTGATATATACTTTAAAACAAATCAGATAAGATGGAAAATGTGCTTTTCAAAGAGCTTTTATATAAACAGGAAATGGTTGTGGTGTACAAGACCTATGACAGTGACAATCAATTATATGGCTTATACATGCCATCTGAGGATTGCGGAAAATGCCTTGATGCTACTTACACACAAATATTTCCATTCGCCAAGAACGGTCAAGCTGCCGCTATAACTGAAAATGGAGAGTATGTATGGGTAGGCTTAGACTTTAATGAATCAAAAATGAAGGAAGGTGAGCAATTGGTATGGTCTACTTTCTATGCATCTATCACAAACTCAGCAGAGGTAGGAACCCAAAAAACAGAGGTTTTCATGGGTTATGACGATTACACCTCAAATACTAAAAAGATAAACTAATATGGTATACATACTGATAAACGAGATACTTTTCCATGATAAGGAAGAGCTACTATACAAAACGATGGATGAATCAAAAAACTTCTACGGCATTCACTCTTCCAAAAGAAGAACCATTGTGGCACCTGCCTTCCTGCATATCTTCAAATTTGAAGAAGGTGCCACCAGAACTGTAGCGGTAGACCAACAAGACAACTATCTCTGGGTTGATTACAACGGTCTAACCCAAGAAATTGATGAAGAGACAAAAGAGGAATACAGAAGCACTATCATCAAAAACTCACGATGCAACTGTTATAATATTGATTTTAAGGAAACAGCTTGTACCATTTGTGATGCAAGATGCCAGATTTGGAACAGGGCATCTTCAAGATTATTGGACAAACACATGGGTTGGACTTCTTAGCCAAACACTTAGTATCTAAAAAGAAAAGAACATGAAATGAACAAACAGTTAAAGGATGCAGTCTTAGCGATTGACAGGGTTGCTATGGAAAAAGCGTCACAAAATAACCTCAGGTTGATGTATGCGAATGATACAGATTATAAGGTCAGGAAAGGTGACGCACTCTATATTATTTCAGACAACAAGCTTCAGAGGCTTGAAATGGATACCATTGAATTGATTGGTTGGCATGAAATGGAAGGTTACAGCATAGAAGACATGTCTTCGGTCAACTACTACCATCATAAAAAATTCAATAGACTTGTAATATGCGAGATGTCCTACCAGGTGGGTTGCTGCCTTGCTTATTTTAGCGACAAGAAAACTACTGAAGTTTCTGATTTGGTCAAGGGTCACAAGCAGCATTTTTTGGATGTGGCTTTAATAAGAAAGCTCAGAATTAATAGTGTACTTGAATAATACCTAATGCCACTTTCGTAAATGTAAAGCAACATTATTATCAGCAATATTATATTGTCAGTAATAAAACTTGACCTTTTGGCACCTACATTCACCAATACACCATTGGTTTTTAGCCAGGACAACTACTCGTAATACTTCACAGCAACCAGCACTTGGCCTAATATTTCTACAACCTTCTAATATTGGGTGAAGGAGCCTAAGCCAGTTGAGATAACGTACGTCTACCCTATATCTTACAGTCACTAATAGACATCAACATATATTCCCTATATTTAATACAATAAAAAGACAGTTCGGTAATTCTATGCAGACTGTAACAAATTATAAGGAATGGCAAAAATACATACTCTCAAAATCACAAATTTTAGAGGCATCGCCAATTTTGAACAAGTTTTCGGCTTTTCAGAATTTATCTGCATCATTGGAAGAGGCGATTCTGGCAAATCAACAATATTGGAAGCCATTTCCTACGTCCTATGCGGAAGTTGGAATCTACAATTCTATGATTCAGATTTCCATGGATGCAATGTGGAGACAAGTATAGAGATTGAAGTAACTGTTTATGACCTTCCACCAAGACTTTTACAGGAGGACAAATATGGGTTATATGTAAGAGTAATTGATGAAAGCACAAATCAAATCCATGACAATATTGAAGACTCACAGAGAGAGTGCTTAACTATTAGGCTGACGGTCGAAAAGGATTTAGAGCCAAAGTGGTGCGTGGTAAATGGCAGGCAGGAACCTTTGGAGATAAAGGCAAGTGATAGAGCCTGCTTAGAGATGTTCATGGTGTCTGATTTTATTGACAGGCACTTTTCCTGGAACCAGGGAAGCCCTTTACATTCCTTACTTAAGAAAGAAAGTGGTAAGTCAATACAGGGGAATGAAGCTATCATTGAGGCTTTAAGAGAGGCAAAAGATAAAATTGACGATAGCCCATTCACCCAATTATCACCAATCATTACGAAGATTGAGAATTCAGCTTCAATGCTTGGCGTTGAAATTACTGATATCAAAACCACAATTGATAGCCGAGACCTTACATTCAAGGATGGAAGGGTTTGTTTACATCAGGACGGCTTACCAATTAGATTAAAAGGAAAAGGTTCAAAAAGGCTGATATCCATAGCCATTCAAAGTGAGCTTAGCCAATCAGGAGGCATAATGCTGATTGATGAAATAGAACAAGGTTTAGAACCAGACAGGGCGCAACATCTTGCCAAGACTCTTAGGGATATTAATAAAGGGCAGATATTTATTACTACACATTCAAGAGATGTCTTAGTAGAACTGAGTGCCGAAAACCTATTTAAGATGGCTAAGAATGATACCAAACTATTTCAGTTTGACTCAACCTTGCAACCAGTTCTCAGGGCAAACCCAGAAGCCTTTTTTGCCAAAAGGGTATTGATTTGCGAAGGTGAGACAGAGGTTGGAATCCTACGAGCATTAAATACCTACAGAATATCGAACGGTCAAGACAATGCTTCTATCAAAGGCGTTCGTTTCGCAACAGGCAAAGGCTCAAACCAGATTAAATATGCTGAAGGTTTCTTAAAAGCAGGCTATCAAGTATCAATTTTCTGCGATTCCGATGATGAAGAAGTTCATCAGAAAAAATCTGAATTAAGGGGAAAGGGCATTACAATCATAGACTGTGAAGATAACTTCAGTATAGAGCAGCAGATTTTCAAAGACCTACCCTGGGATGCTGTAAAGGGATTGGTAAACCATCAAATTACACTTTTAGGTGGTTCGTTGATGGATAGTGTCAAAGCCAGATACCAACCGTTTGGTACATTAGAATCAAATTGGTTAGATATCGAAAATAATGATATAAGGCATGTATTGGGTGAAACAGCCAAGAAAAAGTCATGGTTTAAAACTATTAGCCTGGGTGAATTATTGGGTACTACCTGTTGTGATTCATTAATCAATATGGGCGACAACAGACTCAAACAGCAACTTGAAGGTATGTCTAACTGGATTGACAATGATTGACCTAAAGGATTTTACATCCAGGGAAAAGAGTATGCTCATAGCACCTGCGGGTTATGGTAAGACTCATACAATTGCTGAATCTCTTAAACATACAGTAGGCAGACAACTGATTTTAACTCACACTCATGCAGGAGTTGCCTCCATAAAAGAAAAGCTTAAAAAATCTGATGTTTCAAGCGCCAAATACAGTATCGAAACTATAACAAGTTTCGCTCAAAAGTATGTGTTTGCCTTCTGTAAAGCGGACGAGATTCCGAGCCAAGACGATAAGCGGTACTATCCATACATTATCAGCAACGCAACACGGCTCTTGAGGTTAAAGCCTGTTAAAAAAGTAATTACCTGTACCTATACGGGGCTATTTGTAGATGAATACCAAGACTGCACAATAGAACACCATAACCTTGTCAGTTGCTTATCAGATGTATTACCCACGAGACTCCTTGGCGATTACCTACAGGGAATCTTCGAATTTGGGAGAGAGTCATTGGTAGATATGAACAGCGCAGACATCATGGGAAGTTTTTTGGGTAATCGGTTTGATTTGTCTGAGCCATGGAGGTGGAAGAACGGTAATAACGAGAAGTTAGGGAGTGATTTAGATACTATCAGAAGGATGCTTTTACAAAAGGATTCAATTGACCTTAGAAATTATGCATCAATAGAGACTATAATAACAAAAGACTTCTACAAAAATAACCACACGAAAATATTGAGGCTATTGACCACAGAGGAAAGTATCCTGGTTATTCACCCAGAATCAGCCAGGATAGAGCCAAGGTTGAAGTTTATCAAAAGCTTCAACAACACCTGCCGCCTTATAGAATCAATTGACCATAAAGACTTCTATGCGTTGTCCAAAAGATTAGATGCTATCACCGAAGAAAGCTCTATGGTTTTGATAATGGAAATTTGCAACAAACTCTTCAGCACCACAGGTCTTAATTTATGGTTCAATGCAACTGGTTTAAAAAGAAAGACTCTACCATCCGACAAAGCAAGGGTTCTTCCATTAATGAACATGTTTAATACCCTAAGGAATGGGATTTCATTTAAGCTTATAGCTGAAATTCTAAGGGAAATCCAGTCTCTCCCTGGAATGAAATGCTATAGGAAAGAATTATTCTCTACCTTATGCAAAGCTCTCATTGCTGCCGAACAAGACACCACCTCTGTATTTGAGTCAATGGTAAGCAAGCGAAATAGCATTCGCAGGGTTGGCAGGAAAATTTATGGAAGATGCATTGGTACTACCTTATTAACAAAGGGCTTAGAATTTGAAACAGTAATTATACTTAACGCACAACAATTCAAGTGTCATAAAAACTTTTATGTTGCTCTTTCCAGAGCTTGTAAGAAGCTTATTTTATTAAGTGACAGCTACATTCTTAGCCCCTATAAAAAATAATGCAGGTATTATTAGAGGTCAAGGATTACCACAATATAAATACCTCAGTGACTGATTTACAAAAAGATTTTTTACGCCTTTATTCAATCTGTGGGTTGAAATATGGAAACATCAGTAAAGAACTAAATGTATCAAGGCAAACCCTCTCCCAATGGTATGAAGACCTAAAGCCAGAAAGGGAGCGGATAGCGAAAATAAGGGCTGTATGGTCAAGGAAGAAATTCACTCCTGTGTTTGAGGATTTTTACACTTGGTACCAGAACCTTGAAAGAAAGTGCCATTACTGCGACATCACGGAAGACGAAATAGCGGAACTGCTCGATTCTGGAAAGCTAAATACCAAGCGCATTGTTACCAGGGGTAGAAGGCTTGAATATGACCGTAAGGTGCCAGACCTTCTCTATGAGAACATTGAGAACGTTGTACTCTGCTGCTACTGGTGTAATAATGCAAAAACTGATACTTTCACCTACGATGAATTCAAAGAGATAGGAAAGGTCTTCAAAGCTATCTGGAAAGAAAGGATGGCAAGATGATTACAGATAATCAAACAAACTTTCTATATCTGGCAGACACATTACTGAAGCTGTATCCAGATTTCTATCAGCGGTTCGAGCAGACCTTAAAAGAGGCAGGAATTGAACACTCACTTCTCCCTAACACCAAAGACGTTTGGGCAGTGGATTACATGCCTATCCAGGTGACCAGAGATGAATTCGTCCAGTTTGTCTACAACCCGAGCTACCTACAGGCCAAGGTATGGCAGAAGACCATTTCTAATGTGGACAGCATTTGCACCTCTATAAACCTTCAGCCTAAGAAATCAAATATACTGGTTGACGGTGGCAACGTTGTGAAAGCTAAGAACAAGGTTATCATGTGCCAAAGAGTTTTTACAGAGAACCCACATATTCCAGAAAAAAAGCTTATAAAAGAGCTACAGGAGCTATTTCAAGTTGACCAGCTAATCTTTATACCCACTCAACCAAAGGATTTCACAGGCCATGCAGATGGGATGGTCAGGTTCCTGGATGAAAAGACGGTACTTATAAACGATTACTCTAAGGAGAAAAAGGATTTTCAACTTTTAGTCAAGTCTGCACTGCACAATGCTGGCCTTGATTGGGTAGAGATACCTTACAACCCCTATTCCAATAAAAAGGATAAACACGCCAACGGTATCTACATCAACTTCCTTCAGATGAAAGGCACCTTAGTACTTCCTGTTTTTGGTCAGAAAGAAGACGAAGAAACTGTAAAGTTGTTTGGGCAACTCTTCCCAAATGTGAGTATCGCAACGGTTGATAGTAACGAAATTGCTTTAGAGGGTGGCATTTTGAATTGCATTACTTGGAATATAATGACTTAATTTTACTTTTAATCAATATTAAATTACCAGTCTTTGAATAAACCAAATGATTAGATTATTACCCTGATAAATTAAAACTATCCTAAAATGATTAGCACTGTTTTCAACAATACAATTGGCTCACCATATGACTTCGCTATTACTCGCCTAACGCCTCAAGAAGAAGAGAACATTCTTTCTGGTTTATTTGAACAATTATTAATTTTTGATAAAATTACAATTAGCACAAATAGAGTTAGCTTTCCATTAATTTTTTTATTAGATAAATTAGGAATAAATAAGGTTGAAGAGCTAATCGAAAGAGGTTATATCCACTTTATTATTTGGACGCCAGTACTTGTTACAGGTATTGGCAATCGTAATGAAGATGGCACAAATAATGAATCAGCTATGTTTGGTCAACCTCCATTAGCTGCAGGCTCCCTTTCTGATGAAGATTTTGACCCCGAAAATAATATTGAAAAAGCACTTACTCTTTTTGGATTCCATAGAGATAGGAAAAGAATCTTTAAAAGAAAAGCTTCTAAGAACTTCATAATTCCAAACGGAATGGAGTTTTCTTCGGATTCCGCAAATTTTGTTATTAATGCATATAAACAGAATAATTTAGCAGAATTAGGTTTGCCGTACTTGGTTGAGCCAGAACAATTAAACTTACAACAAAGAAGTTTATTATTACACCTGGGTTCTAAATTATTGGAAACAGCTGTACTTTCTAAGTACAACTTCAAAAGTTATGAAAATTACGAACATTATAAAATATGCGAACATAATTTAAAAAATATTGGCGATGCATTAAAAGTTTCGACAAATACCTCACAAATTCTCACAATCGAAAATATACCAAATTTAAAAAGCTTGTATTTAAACGAAAAATTAGACTTTGATAAGGTTATCAAAATCAGACATCTTTCTACTGCAAAATATTTTAGAAAATGGATAAATCAGGTAAGTGAAAATTACAATGCCCAAGAAATAACCAGAGAATATATTAACGAAATAAAAGGAAATTCGAAATTTTTTGAATCTAATAGCGGAAAATTTATTAGAAACATTAGTCTATTTGGAGTTAATACTGCATTGGGTGCAGCAATTGCAGGTCCAATTGGAATAGCAGCTGGATATGGATTAGGCTTACTCGAGACATATTGGTTAGACAGTATTTTAAAAGGCAAGAATCCATCTATGTTTATAGATAAGATTCGTGAAGAAGTGGAAAACACAGAAGATTAAATCCTTTTGCAGAATAAAGATACCCCTCTCTAATTCAAAATCACTTTCTGCATATCCCAAAAAACAAGATATATTATACAATCTTAATACTATATTAGGTCTCTACTTCAATATTCATCTTAATGAACAGAATCAAAGAAGTACTGACCGAAAAAGGTATAAAGCAGACTTGGCTTGCCGAACGCATTGGCAAAAGCTACAACATGGTCAATTCCTACGCCCAAAACAGGCAACAGCCAAGACTTGAAGTGCTGATGGATATTGCTGTGGCACTGGATATTGACGTGAAAGAACTTTTAGTATCTAACAAAAAATCATAATGGCGATTAAGAAATCAGAGCTGTACAGCAGCTTATGGAAAAGCTGTGACGAGCTTAGGGGTGGTATGGACGCTTCGCAGTACAAAGACTACGTGCTGACGTTGCTGTTCATCAAATATGTATCCGACAAGTACGCAGGGAAAGCCGATGGGCTGATTGAGATACCAGAAGGTGCCAGCTTCCAGGACATGGTCAAGCTGAAAGGTGATAAAGAAATCGGTGATAAAATCAACAAGAAAATCATCAAGCCGCTGGCGGAGGCGAACGGGTTAACGGGAACGATTGACCTGACCGACTTCAATGATGATGATAAGCTGGGTAGCGGGAAGGACAAGGTAGACAAGCTTTCCTCCTTAATATCCATTTTCGAAAATGAAGGGCTGAACTTCAAAAACAACAGGGCTGAGGATGATGATATCCTGGGGGATGCCTATGAGTTTCTGATGCGCCATTTCGCCACTGAGTCTGGCAAGTCAAAAGGACAATTCTACACTCCTGCCGAAGTATCCAGGGTGTTGGCGAACATCATTGAGGTGGACAAGGCGACCAGCCCCTCCTTCTCAGTGTATGACCCAACTTGTGGTTCAGGCTCGCTTTTGCTGAAGGTAGTGCAGGAATCACCTAAGGGCTTGAGCGTATATGGTCAAGAAATGGACAATGCCACCAAAGCGTTGGCGGTGATGAACATGTGGCTGCACAACCACCCAGAGGCTTCCATTGAGAAAGGAAATACCATCTCTACACCCAAGTTCAAAGAGAAAGATGGCTCGCTCAAACGTTTTGATTATGTGGTAGCCAACCCTCCTTTCTCTACCAAGAGTTGGAGCAACGGCATCTCCCCTATGGATGATGAATTCCAGCGCTTCAAAGAGTACGGTGTACCACCAGACAAAAACGGTGACTATGCTTTTTTGCTGCACATTGTGGCGTCTATGAAAAGCACAGGCAAGGCTGCGGTTATCCTGCCGCACGGGGTGCTGTTCAGGGGCAATGCAGAGGCGACCATCCGTAAGAATCTGATTATGCGCAAGTACATCAAAGGCATCATAGGTTTACCTGCCAACATGTTTTACGGCACGGGTATACCTGCCTGTATCATTGTGTTGGACAAAGAGGGTGCTGACACCCGTGAAGGAATCTTCATGATTGATGCCAGCAAAGGCTTTATCAAAGACGGTAACAAGAACAGGCTCCGTGAGCAGGATGTACACAACATCGTGGATGCCTTCAAGAAAAACACCACGGTTGAAAAATATGCCCGCTTCGTGCCGTTTGCCGAGATACAGGCGAATGAGTTCAACCTGAACATCCCTCGATATATTGACACGCAGGAAGCCGAAGACATCCATGACTTGGATGCGCACCTGAACGGTGGGATTCCGAATGCAGACATTGATTCACTGAACAGCTTTTGGGAAGTGTATCCATCGCTGAAGGCTGAGATATACGCTCCGTTGCGTGATGGTTACAGCCAACTCAACATTGATGCAACGGAGATAAAAGAAACTATTTTCTCTCACCCAGAATTCAAGGATTTCAGCCAGGAAATGGAAACGGTGTTCCATACATGGGTAGAGAAGAACAAGCCTGTACTGTTGGGTATAGATGAAAACACAAAGCCTAAGGCACTCATTTACCAAGTGGCGGAATCTCTGTTGGAAGAATATACCAACAAGCCTCTGGTGAACAAATATGTCATTTACCAGCATCTTATGAACTACTGGAATGATACCATGAAGGATGATGCCTACCTGATTGTGGAAGAAGGCTGGGTAGCAAAACTGCGTGTGGTGAATCCAGGCAAAAAGTACCCTATTCTTGACAGTGACCTTGTGCCGAAACCGCTGGTGGTCAACCGCTACTTCGCAGAAGAGTGGCAAGCCATTCAGCAACAGGAAACCGAACTGGAAAACCTGCAAAACGTGTTCAATACGGTTGTAGAAGACAACAGCGGGGAAGATGGCATTTTTGAGGATGCTGAAGGCGGCAAGGTAAACAAAGCTGAGCTTGGCAGCAAGCTGGAAGAGTATGAGAACCTGGCTTTCGCTGCCCATTTCAAAGATTCATATGCTGACTATCAGGAAACAATAGCGGCATTGGAGCAATGCGAAACCAATCTCACTAACCTTGAGCAAGGAGAAGCTACTGCCAGTTATTTCGACAAGTGTCTGAATGCCAAAGGCAAGTTAGCAAAGGGCGGTATAGAATTAAGATTGGTTGAATTGCAAAAGCTGCAAGCAGCATCCCCTTCTAACACTAACGGACAGACTGGATTGTTTCACACCAATACTGTTGCCGTAACATCAACGCCTAATGCATTGATAGTAGAGGTTAATTGCTTAACTAAGTACTTAGCGAAAGTGTCTGAACAAACGCATTTGAAGAAAGTCGCTAAAACACAAAGGCAAAATCTTATCTCTGAGCTTTACACAAAGCTTTCTCTGGGTCAGCAAGGAGAATACTTATCTGAGATAAGAACGATACAGACTTTAATAAGGCAACTGGAAGCTATGGGTCACGCAGCCAACAGCATAAAGAATGCATACAAGACACTGGAAGAAATGGTGTTACTAAAGTATAAGCAACTGACTCCTGATGAAGTGAAAGTGCTGGTGGTGGATGATAAGTGGCTGGCTACACTCCATGCTACTGTACAAGTTGAAGTTGATGATATCTCTCATAACCTGACAAACAGAATCAAAGAACTGGCTGAGCGCTATGACATCACATTAAGCGAAATAGACAGTATAGTTTCTGAATTAACAACTAATGTTAATGCCCACCTTCAAAAAATGGGATTTGTATGCAGTTATTAGAAGATATAAAAACTAAAATAAAGGTAAACAATGGCTTCAAAGAAACGGAAGTCGGTGTTATACCGCAAGACTGGGAAGTTGTTCGGTTAAAAAACTTGATTGCTGATAGCCCAACTTATGGTATCAATGCACCAGCAGTTGAATTCAGCGAAAGTCTACCTCAATATCTTAGAATAACTGACATTTCTGATTCAGGAGAGTACATCCATTCTGGCAAAGCATCTGTGAATAATCCAGATTGGAAGAGGTATATATTAAAAGAAGGTGAAATTGTATTTGCAAGAACAGGGGCAAGTGTAGGAAAATCCTACCATTATAATCCAAAAGATGGAATTTTAGTGTATGCAGGCTTCCTTATAAAAATTACACCTGATACTACTGTAATAGATTCAAGATACTTAGCTGCATTTCTTCAAACTAAAGTATATTGGAATTGGGTCGCAGTTATGTCCATGCGAAGTGGACAACCTGGTATAAACGGCATTGAATATGGCAGTTTATTTATTCCAATTCCACCAACACTCGCAGAGCAAAAAGCCATTGCAAAATCGCTAACCGATGTAGATGCTTTAGTCAGCAACTTAGATAAGCTTATTACCAAAAAGGAAGCTATCAAACAAGGTGCGATGCAGCAACTGCTTATATCTCCAAAGCAAGGCGGTAATCGGTTATCTGGTTTTGAGGGTGAGTGGGAAGAAAAGAACTTCATTCATGTAGTATCAAAATATATTGATTACAGAGGAAGAACTCCTAAAAAGTTAAACATGGATTGGGGCGGTGGTGAAATTCCTGCTTTATCTGCAAACAATGTTCAAATGGGCAGAATTGATTTCAATAAAGAATGCTACTATGGAAGTGAAGCTCTTTATGGCAGATGGATGGAACAAGGCTCTTGTAAAAAGGGAGATGTTCTTTTAACAATGGAAGCTCCATTGGGCAACGTTGCGCAAATACCCGATAATAGAAAGTATATCTTAAGCCAAAGGGTTGTGTTAATTAAAACCAACAATTTAGTAGATGATAATTTCCTTTATCACTATATGATTTCCGATGCTTTCCAAAATGAGTTACAGCTAAATGCTACTGGTTCGACCGCTCAAGGAATCCAAAGAAAGCGGCTGGATAAAATAAAAATTTCTTTTCCTAAAAACATAAGGGAGCAACAGTCAATTGCTGCAATCTTATCTGATATGGATGCCGAAATTAAAAACCTACAAAAGAAGAAAGCTAAGTATCAGAGCATTAAGCAGGGTATGATGCAGGAACTGTTAACAGGAAAAACCAGACTGGTATGAGCAACCATGTGGGTAAACCAGAGAAAGAAACCCAAGACCGTATATTAGCACTGTTTCAGCAGGGGCTTGGCTACACCTATTTAGGTGATTGGGAAAAGGAAGAGCGCACACAACCCATAGAAACGGGGTTGCTGTTCAATTTCCTAACGATGCAGCAGGGCTATTCGGCTACGTTGGCAAACAAAGCCATAGACATCTTTACCAAAGCCGCCTCAGACCTTACAAACGGTTTGTATACTGCCAATAAAGAAGTCTACACCATGCTACGGTATGGTGTATCCGCCAAAGAGGAAGTAGGCAAAAACAAGGATACGGTTTGGTTAATCAACTGGAAAGAACCACACAAGAACCATTTTGCCATTGCCGAAGAGGTAACGGTGAAAGGCAAGCATAATAAACGACCAGATATCGTTATCTACGTCAACGGCATTGCACTTGGCGTGCTGGAACTGAAGCGCAGCAAGTGCGGTGTCACGCAGGGTATACGCCAGAACCTTGACAATCAGAAGCCCGAGTTCATTCAGCGTTTCTTCACCACCATGCAGTTGGTGCTGGCGGGTAATGATACGCAGGGGTTGCGCTACGGCACCATAGAAACACCAGAGAAATACTACCTAAGCTGGAAAGAGGAAAGCGACAAGCAGTATGATTACCTGCTGGACAAACATCTATCGGTGCTATGCGCAAAGGAACGACTGTTAGAACTGATTCACGACTTCGTGGTGTTCGATGGCGGCATAAAAAAACTTTGCCGCCCCAACCAATTTTTCGGCATAAAAGCTGCGCAACAGCACGTGCATGAACGAGAAGGCGGTATCATCTGGCACACGCAGGGCAGCGGCAAGAGCCTTACCATGGTATGGCTCACCAAGTGGATTCGGGAGAACGTAAAGGACAGCCGTGTGCTTATCATCACCGACCGAGACGAGTTGGACGACCAGATACAGAAGCTCTTTCTGGGGGTGGACGAGAACATCTACCGCACCACCAGCGGCAAAGACCTGCTCCGTGTGCTGAACGAAAAGGAACCATGGCTAATCTGTAGCCTGGTGCATAAGTTCGGTCGGCAGTCAGAAGAAGGTGACATCAACTCCTACATCGAGGAACTTAAACAAAACTTAGCGCAGGACTTCAAAGCCAAAGGCGATGTCTACGTGTTCGTAGATGAATGCCATCGCACACAATCGGGTAAGCTGCATGATGCCATGAAAGCCATACTTCCTGATGCCATGTTCATCGGTTTCACGGGTACTCCCCTGCTCAGAAAAGACAAGCAGAGAAGCATTGAGATATTCGGTCCCTACATCGGCAACCCATACAAGTTTGATGAAGCCGTAGAGGATGGTGTGGTACTGGACTTGCTGTACGAAGCCCGTGACGTGGAGCAGTTCGTGACCGACCAGCAAAGCATAGACGAGTGGTTTGACGCAGAAACCAAAGGCTTGACTGATGTTGCAAAGGTGGAGCTAAAAAAGAAGTGGGGTACTATGCAAAAGGTGCTTGGCTCCAAGTCAAGGCTTGAAAGAATAGTATATGACATCGTCAAAGACTTTAAAACAAAACCACGCCTTAATAGCGGTGAAGGCAATGCCATGCTGGTATCTGGCAGCATCTACCAAGCATGCAAGTACTATGAACTGTTCCAGAGCGTGGGCTTCAAAGAGTGCGCCATCATCACCTCCTATAATCCCACGGCAGCCGATATAAAAGGCGAAGAAACGGGCGAAGGCTCCCCTACCGACAAGCTGTTGCAATACGAAGTCTACCAGAAAATGCTTAACGGTAAGGCACCAGATGTATTTGAGGACGAGGTTAAAACTAAGTTCAAGAAAGAACCTGCAAAGATGAAGCTGCTCATTGTGGTTGATAAATTGCTGACAGGTTTTGATGCACCGTCAGCCTCCTATCTCTACATTGACAAGAGCATGCAAGACCACGGCTTGTTCCAAGCCATCTGTAGGGTGAACAGAGTCGATACAGAAGATAAGGACTACGGTTACATCATTGACTACAAAGACCTGTTCAAGAGCCTTAAAAAGTCCATCAAAGACTATACCTCGGGTGCATTGGATGATTATGATTCAGATGATGTGAAAGGTTTGCTGGTTGACCGTCTGGAAAAAAGCCGAGAAGACTTGGACACTGCCTTGGAGGCGGTTAAAGCCATGTGTGAACCCGTTTTCCCGAAAGACGAGCCGACCTTCATCCGTTTCTTCTGCGGCAACACCGAGAACCGAGATGATTTAAGGAATACCGAAGAAAAGCGTGTTGCTCTCTATAAAGCCACTGCCACGCTGATGCGAGCCTATGTAAACATCGCTAATGAGATGGAGAAGGCAGGCTACACAGCAGAGCAAGCGCATAAAATCAGGGAGGATGTAAAATACTACTCTGACCTGCGGGATACCATCAAGAACGCCAGCGGTGATTACTTAGACATGAAACGCTTTGAGCCAGGAATGCGCCAGTTGATGGACATGTACCTGTCCGCCAACAGCAGCAAGAAGATATCTGACTTCGAAAACAAATCGCTGGTGCAGCTTATCCTTCAGGTGAACGAGGATGAAGGTGAGTACAAGAAAAATGATAAGAAGAAGCAGGAAGCGATGGCGGAAACCATCGAGAACAACATGCGGAAGGCGATTATCGAGAAGTCTGATGCGAACCCAAAATATTATGAGAAGATGTCAGCATTGCTGGATGAACTCATAAAGCAAAGGAAAGAAGCAGTCATTGCCTACAAAGAATATCTTGAAAAGATAGCTAAGCTGGCGGGGCAAGTGGAGCAATCTTCTAAGGGTTCTGACTACCCTTCTTCCCTTACTACCAATGCCAAACGTGCTTTGTACGATAACCTGGACAAAGACGAAGTACTGGCTCTGGCGGTGGACAGTGTGATTCAGGCTAACAAACTTGATGATTGGCGAGAACACTTCATGAAAGAAAAGAAGCTGATGCTGGCAGTAAAGGCAATACTTAAGGATGAAGAGAAGACGAAGGCACTAATGGAAATCATCAAAGCACAGAATGAGTACTAATCAGGAAACGATTCAGATAGCAAACATAGAGGTAGACATAATACGAAAAGAAATAAAGAACATGCACTTGGCGGTTTACCCGCCAACAGGTAGGGTTCGATTGGCAGCACCATCGCATACAGACAGTGAGGTTATCAGGCTCTTTGCCATTTCCAAGCTCGGCTGGATAAAGAAGCATATCAAAAACTTCCAGAATCAAGAACGGGAGACACTAAGGGAGTACATCTCTGGCGAGAGCCATTACCTTTTCGGCCAGCGTTACCTACTGAACGTGATTGAACGAGATGGTTTTAACAAGGTAGAGTTCAAGAATAACCGCCAAATCAACCTTTATGTAAGACCTGGGTCAAGCCGAGAAGAGAAGGCCAAGGTGCTGAAAGAGTGGTATCGCAAGCAATTGAAGGCTAATGTTCCTGAGCTTATGGAGAAGTGGGAAAAGGCGATTGGCGTGAAAGCCAATAGTTGGGGTGTTAAGCAGATGAAGACCAAGTGGGGAGCCTGCAACATCGACGACAAGCGTATCTGGTTGAACCTTCAGTTGGCTAAGAAGCCCAAATCCTGCCTGGAATACATCATCGTCCATGAACTGGTGCATCTATTGGAACGCCACCATAACAACCAGTTCATGGCTTATATGAACCAATTCATGCCCAACTGGCGGCAGCACCGAGATGAACTGAACCGTTTACCTGTGTCGCATAGTGATTGGGGTTATTAATTTACCTTGCTTTCACTTAGAACTAACAGCAATTAAAGCTTACTATAAGACAAACTTCTATTCAATTAGCCATGACCGTTTTCCGTGCAGGATATTATGTTGACGAACTTAATGAACGGCTACGTCAAATAGTAGGCGATGATATTCTAAGCAAGTTCTATGCAGATTACCAATACTTCACTATATCTAATCTACCCGATTTTATCAACTATGATGATGCAGCGCCCTTATTGAAAGTAGCTTGGAACATCATAACCAGAGGTATACCAGCAAGAGCTTCTATAAGTCTAAGTACATCAATTGCAGAGACCCACTTCCAGGGAGCTTTCTTAGGATTTCAAAAAGATAGAGGAATAATATCAGCTAAGTTTGATGATTCTTTCTTTGAAAATTTAGAGAAAGTGACTGCATGTCATCTTCTAACCCATTTTAACACATATTCAAAAGAAGATGTTGTTGAACTCGGCTCAAAATACTTGGCTCTATATCAAGTATTAACAGACCTCATTGTTGCCGCCCAGATACAAACTACCATTTTATTAGCACTTCTTGATGGTGAGTATGATAGAGTAGTAAATGTCCAAATAAAAGGCATTCAACCATATCTATCTAATGCAATCACTAAAGACTTAAACGACTTATTTACAGCACTCAATTCGCTGGCACACACAAACGAAGCTAAAATACCATTGATTGAGCCAGGTGCTGGTGCAATACTTATTAGCACAAATGCAGAAGATAAAGCTTGTAAAGTGGTTACCAGCTTTGTTGCCCATGACACAGAAAAGGATTATCATGATAAGGTACTAACAGATAGGCGGATTAATTATGCTGCCTTAGGTAAAGTAATAGAGCAGGAAGTTGACAGTAAATACACACAGCACTTTCAATATAAAACCAAAAAGCAGGAAAATGGACTGTTATACTTCCTGAATAACATATTCAGGAAAACCAATTTTAGGGCAGGTCAGGAAGCCATTATCAACAGAGCTATTCAGGGTAAAGATGTAATTGGGCTACTTCCAACTGGTGGTGGTAAATCCCTTACTTACCAAATCTGTGCTATACTGCACCCTGGGGTCACCATTGTCGTTGACCCAATCAATTCTTTGATGAAAGACCAATATGATAAGCTGAATGAGAACGGCATTACAAAAACAGCCTATATCAACTCTTTCAATACTAAGGACGAAAGACAGAAGAACATTGAAATGCTTACTGAAAGTAAATTTTTGATTCTTTTCGTCTCACCTGAACGCTTTCAGATTGAGGTATTTAGAAATTCACTATACAGCTGCAAAAATAACGGAGTGTATTACAGTTATGCTGTAATTGATGAAGCGCATTGCGTATCAGAATGGGGTCATGATTTTAGACATACCTATTTAAAACTCGCCCAAAACCTTAAAAGATTTTGTATATCCAAAAGCGGCAATCTGACGCTATACGGATTAACCGCAACGGCTTCTTTCGATGTGTTGGCGGATGTGCAAAGAGAGTTGGATATATCAGAAAATGCCATAGTTAGCTTGCCAGCGGAAGCTATTGATAGAAAGGAACTGAACTTTGAAATACTAAAAGTAGATTCTCCTATTCACGAGGATATGGAGTACTGGCAACGTGAAAAAGCGTTAGGTGAACTAAAGTATCCTATCATCAAGAGAACTATAGAACAGCTACCCGAAAAGATAAAGAAGCATGAAAATGCTTATGGATATTTTGAGCCAAAGGAAAATTTCTTCCATTTATCAAATGACAGATACCAGAATGCTGGGGTAATCTTCTGCCCAACCAAATCTAATAAGCTCGCTAATGGTGTTATTTCTCTTAACGATTACCTTAAGAAATTCACCTATTTAAAAACAGGTACCTTCTTTGGTGGCTCGGATGATGATACCATTAAGGATAGCCGCATAGAGAGTCAAGCAGAACTGTCTTACCAGAACCAGGATGATTTCATCAGGAACAAGTCAAATCTGATGATAGCTACCAAAGCCTTTGGCATGGGTATAGACAAACCCAACATAAGGTATTCAATCCATTACTCCTTCCCTAATTCGGTTGAAAGCTTCTACCAGGAAGCAGGCAGAGCAGGAAGAGATGGATACCCATCTATCTGTTCTATTGTATACCACCCTTCTGACATCCAAACCAATTACGACTTCTACCGAAACGCTTTCAAAGGGGTTGAACGAGAAAAGCAAATCATAAATGAACTGTTAGAAGAAGTTAAATATGAAGACAACTTTTATGTGAATGTTCTAAAGCGGCAGGTTCAGGATAAGTTTCCAGAAGTTGGTTCTATGAAGCTTTACAAAGACAGGTATATCTATGTTAATGGCCCATGGAAAGATGACCAGTCTAAAAGAATCACGATTGGGAATATTGATTTGGAAAGAGCTTTAAAAAGCTATCCTGACGCAGTAAAAAACTTTGATATTAGCAAGGCAAATGAAATTTTGGATTTTGCTAAAAGCATAATTCAAAAGGAAGTACCTAATAGAAACTACTTTGAGTGGTTGAACACAAAATCTACTGATGGCATTAAAACACTTTTGCAAAGTGAGCAAAAGGAAAGTTACAGTCTTAAAATAGGCTTTGCAAATGACACCATCACCAAAATGAAAGATGTGCTGGTAGGTGTTGGCTATAAAGAATTTGAAGAAGTGATTATAAGGGCTGCTTATAATTTCAGTTCAAGCGAATTCGACTTCATAGAAAACTTGAGGTATCAGTATGGAAAGTTTACTGCTTTCACCCAAGAGTTAAGTCTTAACCCAAATACTATTAGCTATTTAAAGGACAACTACTACAACATCAGGAACTCTGCTGATACACAAAGAGCTATTTACAGGTTGTCATTGGCTGGTATCATAGATGATTATGTCATTGATTATGTAGGTAGTTTTATAGAAGTAAGATTTAAAGCCAAGACCGAGAATGAGTACAAGAAACATTTTAGGACTTATTTAAAACGGTATTTGGGCAATCAATCTACAAATGAGTGGATGGCGAAAGTGGAGGACAGTGAAGAAGACTCAATTTTAGAAAAGGTACTTTACACTTTGATAGAATTTATTGACAAAGTCATTTCTGAAAAGAGAAAGCTTTCGATAGATTATATGCAAGGGTTGTGTAACATTGGCTTTGAGCAAGGAGATAAAGCTTTCAGAGATAATATTATCTACTACTTCACATCTAAGTATGCCAGAATAGACTTTTTACCAAAGGATACTGATGGTGGAAAATTGGAAAGTACAGCGATTGTAAGGAAATACTTAGATTATATTTCAGAACCACCAGATGGGCTTGGCGGTGAGATTGATAATGCTAAGCACCTACGTGGAGCATGCGCAAACCTTCGTATTTCAATGACAGAAGAAAATGCCAGTATAGACTTACTTACATCTTACAGTCTGTTTGCTTTAGATACTAAAGAGACTGATTCTATTGAGATGTCAAATACCCGCCCATTGGTAAGTCAAGCCATCCAGCTTTACAGAAAGGGATTCAAAAGATTGCTGCAAATTGAAGATTGGGCATCTGTTAAGCACCTAATTCAAATTTTCAATAACAAAGTATTGGACATAAATCCTGCCATCCAACCACTTATAGCACCGTTAACAGACGAATTGCTACTTAACAGAACTGTTTTTAGACTAAATTCATATTTAAACAAAATATCCTGAAATGGAGGCTACCATCCAAGTACAAGAAGAATTTGAAAATCTAATTGAGCAGTTAGAAAGGCTTAAGAGCATAAACGAACTTACCTCTACAAATACTGGCAACGCTAACCGTGTAATAGCTGAGGTTGATGCCTTTATTAGAAGTTCTCAGGAATATACGGAAACGTTAGAAGCTGATATGAAGCTTAAATCTGCTAAGATTGAGGACCTTCTTTCAAAATTAGAAGCTTCTGTACAGCAGATGGACAATGAGGCAAAAAAGCTTTCATCCCATATAGGTGAAGCATTTAGTGATTATAAGAATATCACTAAGGAAGAGTTTCATACTAATTTCTTAGATGTCAAGGAAGTTTTCGAAGACTGTGTAGATAGAATAGGTAATTTAAAATTTGAGTTGAATAATGCCTTCATTGAACAGGCTTCATCATTCAGAAAAACACAAGATTCGAACAGCCTAAAAATATCAGAAAAGCTTGAAACAACCAGAATAGAAATATTAGAAAAGATAACGGGTATAAACCAGCAATCTACTTCTCAACACAAAAGTTTAAAAGAATCAATCTCAATTCTACAGGATAATTTCCGCAAGCAGGAGATAAAAACTGAAAAAGGCTTAAAACTTCAAAAATATCTGCTTATAGCTACTCTTTCCACCATTGGTGTAGTTGGAAGTATACTTAGCTTAGCTGCTTTGGCTTACCTTCTTTAAAATGAATAATATATATTATACAGATTCATAGCGACATACTTTGGCGTTCTGATATCTTACTTTTGGTGCATATTAATAGTAAGACTCAAATGCAACCGAATAGACATTTCCTAAATACTTACAAACCAGAATGTTTTAACCTTAAAGAGACAACTTCAAAGATGAAAATCTCTGAGGTGTTCGCAGAGCGTCATTGCGGATACCTGAATGAGTTGGCTTTGTTTATTGCTCATTTCAATTCAATCCCCAATATCATCCATGAGATAGAGATAGATTGCAAAAAAGCTAATTCATGGTTCAATGGAATGTATGGTACTGAGGTCAAAGACTCATTCTATAACAAAATATATTTCAACCAGGGCAAGAAAGCCGAATTAGACGACATCTTCTACTTTATATATGAAGACCTGCTCGTAGACTTTGACACGCATTCTTCGGTAGTAAGGTTCCTGTTCAGGAAAACCGCTATCACCAAGATTGAGGAAATCATCAAGGGAATCCGCAAATTCAGAAAACGTAAAGAAAGAAGGAAACCAGAGATATCTGTGCTGGTACAATCAAGCAAAGGAATCGTCTCAAAAACACTTAAGGTTTTAAAGCCTAAACTGAATATTGAAGACAACTATAACAGTGATTTCAAAGATGTTCACCAAACGATTCTCAAACGGCTCTCCAAAAACAACGACAAAGGTATTGTCCTGCTGCACGGTAAGCCAGGCACAGGTAAGACCTCTTACATCCGTTATTTGGTGTCTTCTCTGAAGAAGAATGTTATTTTTCTTCCGCCTTCCATGGCCACTGCCATCACCAACCCCGACCTACTACCTATCTTGATGGCCAACCCGAACTCAGTGTTCGTGATTGAGGATGCGGAAAACATCGTGGTAGACAGAGAAAGAAATGGAAGCTCAGCGGTATCAGCACTTTTGAATATCTCCGATGGCCTTCTATCAGACTGCCTAAACATCCAAATTATTTGCTCTTTTAACACAGACATCTCCAAGATAGATAGCGCATTGCTAAGGAAAGGTAGGCTGATTGCACGGTACGAATTCAAGGAATTGGAAACCGAAAAAGCAAATGCTCTTTCCGAGAAGCTTAGTTTATCGGTGACATTTCAAATCCCCATGGCATTGACTGCCATCTATAACCATGAAGAAGCTGACTACCAGCATTCGTTGGGCAAAAAGCTTATTGGTTTTAGTATATAGCATTTAAAATATACATACTTTTAGAAAAGGCTTTCAAGTACGTAATAGCCCCTAAAGTACCTTATAAGGCAAACAGTACTATTCTCCTATTTTCTCTAACCCTTAATAAAAAATCACTATCACATGGAAACATCTACTACAATCAAAAAGGTCTTGATGGGCAACAAGATTTTTGTTCCTACCTACCAACGAGCCTACTCTTGGGATACAGAAACTGAATCAGGAGAAAAACTGAAACAAACTAATGTTTTCCTTTCAGATTTAGAAGATTACATAAAAAGCTCTACCAAAACACCTTACTATTTCGGACACTTCTTGTTCCAGGAAATTAGTGACACTGAATACGGGGTAATAGATGGCCAACAAAGACTTACTACTATAGTCATATTCCTTTCTGCATTATTCAAACGATTAAGGTCACTTAGAAGCTTAACCGAAGCAGAGGAAGATTCAATTGACTATATGATAAAAAAGAAGTCTTTCTATAGGTTTGACACCGTAGATTATGACAAGCAACTATTCAGAGATTATGTAGTTGACCATACAAAGATTGACAAGAACGGGCTGGAAACTGAATCAGCGAAACGTATTGTTTCTGCCTTTGATTATTTCACCCTTTGCCTTTCTGATAAGAATGAGGAATATCTAACAAAGATGTTAGATGCGGTACAAAATTCTTCGTGTACTACCCATCCCGTGACTGACGAGGCTGAAGCTATCCAGATGTTCATTTTCCAGAACAACAGAGGTAAAAAGCCATCCAATTTGGAAATCATAAAGGCTGAGTTCATGTATAATATTCACCTATATGGTGGTGATGATACGCCAGCTCTTATTGAGGAAATTAAAGAAAGATTTGAAAAAATTTATAAATCTATTTCATCAATAGAATACAAAATCAAAGAAGATGATGTATTACTCTTTACATTGAGAGTATATTTCAATTCCCTCTCAGAGGCAAATGCTACTGATAAAATTGAAGGCATCCTATCAAAAGGAGACCCCATACCATTTATCAAAGAGTTCACCCGCTCTTTAGCTGTAAGCTTTGAACATCTTACTACATTCTTCAGTAAGGATGAAAGGATATATTCTGAGATTCATTCTTTGGTTACCCTCGGAGGAATTGGCTTGGCTGTTCCTTTCATCATCAAGGCTTATACCTTTAACATTGATAAAGAAGAGTTAAGGCATCTTTGTGCTTCCCTTGAATCTATCATACTGCGCCATCGCCTAATAAAAACCAAGGCTGATTTAGCATCAAGGCTCAATGATGTCTATCAAAAATTCACACAGGGAAGCCCAGATGTTTACGCTATCATAGGCAGGATTGACTGGATGAAGGATGTACCAAATGAATCATGGTGGTGGTCATATTGGAATAACTCTGAATTAAATAAATCTATACAGGGTAAAATCTCACATTCTACTGCAAAACATCTTCTTTGGAAATATGAGAATCACCTTGGTAGCCAAGGGAAAAGTGGATACACTTTACGGTATGACAGTATCAAAAAACCTCATTTAGAGCATATTGCCCCACAAACAGAGAATCCAGCAAGTGGATACAATGAATATGACGAAGAATTCAGGAAGCAGTTTATTGATTGCATAGGTAATTATTTGCTACTGTCTGAAAACCATAACTGCTCTATAGGAAATTTACCTTTCAATATTAAAAGAGATACATACAAGCATCTGGCTCAGCAATGGGAAATCCAGCAGATGGCAGATGCCACTGATATCTGGTCTAAAGACCACATTACTAAACGTAAAGCAAAGATTTCTGAATTTGTCCTTAACAATATTTAGCACCAAGTGTCTAAAAGGGGTTACATATCACGTTACCTGATGGTTCTTCGTAGGTTAAAGGCTAAGCCCTACTCCACCTACGAAGAACTGAAAGGTTATATGGAGAACCAGTACGGTTACCTTCAGATGCAGGATGATACATTGGATTTCAAGATGTCTATCCGCACCTTCCAAAGAGACATCAAAGAAATCAGGGACCTTTTCGGTATTGATATTGAGTATTCCAAAGCAAGAAAAGGTTACCATATCATTCAAACCGAGTCAGAGAACCTTAATTTCCAGAGGATGCTGGAAGCATTTGATATGTTCAATTCGCTCAACCTTGCCCATGACCTTAGGCAATATGTCCATTTGGAGTCCCGCAGGCCACAGGGTACGGAGAACCTCTACGGGTTCCTGCATGCCATCAAAAATAGGTTCAGAGTCAGGTTCACCTATCAGAAATTCTGGGAAGAGGCGGTCAGCAACCGTGCGGTAGAGCCATATGCCATGAAAGAATTTAAGAACAGATGGTATGTGATAGCCAAAGACAGCAAAGACGGAAATATAAAAAGCTTCGCACTTGACCGTCTTTCAGACCTTGAAATCACCAACTTCTCATTTGTGTATCCAAATGATTTTAACATCGAGGAAATGTACCGCACCTTCTTCGGTATCATAAGCCCTTTTGGTGAGGTACCGCAGGATATAATCCTTTCATTTGACCCGTTCCAAGGTAAATACATCAAGACATTGCCGCTTCATCACACACAGAAAATAATAACCAGCAATGATGAAGAGTTAAGGGTTAGCCTGAACCTATGCATCACCTACGACTTTATGATGGAATTGCTTTCATTTGGCGACAGCATGAAGATACTGCAACCAGAATCATTGGCCATGGATGTAAAATCTGCCCATGAAAAAGCATTTGGGCAATACTAAACTGATAGGTAGAATTTAGTTGTACCTACGTTTTGGAGTTGGTAGTTTAGACAAAACGAAAAAGAGCTTAACACATACATGTTAAGCTCTTTTTGATGATGGACATTAAATATCAATTCGTGGTTTCTTTAACCTTACTTTGTTTCTTACCAACCACCGTATTGATTTTCCATTTCCTTAACAAAGCATCATACCCTGCGTGATTGAATTCTAAATCAGATTCCTGGCTCATACATATATCCATTAACCTGATATCGAATTTCTCAATATGCACACCATAGCCTTCTCCTTTTTCAACTCTGATATATCTAAAGCACAACCTCTTTTTGCGTATGCTCCTATACACGACTCGCTCTACCAACTTAATGTCTGATAACATTTGACTGCACATACAATTCGAGCCGTAGCAGCACTTATATTCTCCATCTTTGCTCTTTGCAATAACTACTAAATCATTATCATTTAATCGTTTATAAAACATTTCATTAGTCTTATCGCCTCTACTCTTTCTTTCTTCCTTCATTATATAATAAGTTAAATACCTTCATTATACAGTAGGAAATGATTAAGTTTTATTGCTAAGTTAAAATTTCTTTAGAACTTAATAATTTTTTTTGCTAACATAATAACAGTCAGAATATTATACACTATAATATTCTGACTACGCTTAATAACCCCATACTTCCAGTAGAGATTGACATCACTGGAAAGCCTCAAATTCCTTTGTTTCAAGGAAAAGCCAACATCCACAGACCTTCTTATAAACCGTAAGCCATTCTCCTTCTACAGAGTGGTATGATTTGGTGCAATTAACTCTATATAAAAGAATTTAATGCACTGTTTCATACCACCCACACATAATCTCTCCAGAAGGCAGAGCCGAACAAACTCTCATTTTTCCAATACCTTATTTAGAATTATCCTAAATATATAAGCTAAATAAAACTTTATCTTTTTTCCTTGTACAAAGCCATATCAAATAACAATGACATGGAAAAGAGAATACAGATACTAAAAAGAATGGAGGCTAACCTAAGACTTACAAGCCATATCAATTCAATACAAGATTACCTTAACCTGATGCACAGATACAGGAATTACATTGTGGAGTTCAACAAATTGGGGTATGCTTTGGCTAAAAGACTACTAAAAGGAAACCACCTACGAATACCTATGTCACAGCTTGGCATTAAGTTGTACCTCGATGTGCCTAACAATAGGTTGGTATTCAGGAATGAAAGCGTAGTCACTTTCTACCTAAATCAAAAGGACGGCCTATCTATTGACCAACTAATTGACCTATATGATAATAGGTCTTTCAATGTCATAAAGGCAAATATTGATACACCCTTAATAATCTCTGGTCAGGTATTGACGCAGTTACCTGCGGCAGTATTCAATCAAAAGGTTGACTGTGACATAAACGAGATAATCCGCCTTCTGAATAACCTCAGAGTAACCAAATTAGATAGGATACTGGAATGGGCTTAGATACCCATGGCTCTTTCAGGGAGCTACTTACCATTTGCATTCATGGAATGAATCTTTGTTGATATATACATAAGTGTAGCAAGGCTACCCAAAAACTAAAACAGAATATGCATATCAACAAAAGAACTGAGAAGACCATGAAGGTATCCCCAGAGAACTTCGCTTACCTAAGCGATTTGAAAAACTCCATTAGGGAGCTTACTGGCCTTAACGCCAGTTTCAATGACGTGCTTGCCATGGTAAGGCACAGCTTCCCCACGGAGCAGATGGTTGAGCGGCTGACCATAATAGCCGCAGAAAAACGAATTAAACGAAATGACAATCAATGATGGAAAAGAAAACACCAACAAACCATACAATAATAGGCAGATAAGCATTTACAGAAACTTCAATCATGGCCTATGCGAATTGAACAAAGACCCTTTTTATAAGAAGACTCACTCGCTCACCATCAAACATATTCATGAGGTCGTGAAGCTGGGAGGTGACCTACATGGTGTGGATGATTATAAGAAAAAGATAAGTCACATAAGGGTAACCAACAAAGCAAAGCATGAATTCATAAAGAAAGGTCTGCCAAGCTTTACCGTCTCGGCAGACTTCGAAGAAAACAGGAAAATAGGCCACCCAATGGCCTATACCCAAATCATGTGCTTCGACTTTGACAACCTGACAACGGCACAAACAGTTGCTTTTCTTAAAAAACTCAAGAAATGGGAGTACACCCTTCTCGCCTTTAGGTCACCGAGCGGCACAGGTGTTAAGCTGTTTATCTGCGTGGACAGCTATGAGAACCAGCACACCATTGTATACAAATGCCTGGAACTATACTTGGTAGGATTATTCGGTTTAGCGACTGACCCAAGTTGTGTAGACTATTCAAGGCTATGTTTCTTCAGCTATGACCGTGACGCCTACTATAATCCCTTAGCGTCATGTATCAACACAAAGCAGCTAATGGTGCGCTACCAAGGGTCCTTGGGCAATAGTGGCAATGAGTCTGGAATGGATTTAGAAATTATAGATTACAGTGCCGTAAATACAGGCTCCGTCAGTTCTGTTTTCCATAGCCTGGTAAACCAGCTACGTGAAAATGGTTTAGATTGGATAGACGGACAAAGGAACAGCTTCCTATTGGAGATATGCAAGCTGAAGAAATGGGGTATTACGCTCCATGAAGCTGTAGCAGAGACAATGTCATTCATCAACAGAAGGTATACCAGCGATTACAACGAAGCTACCATACCAGAAAAACTTCGCTATCACTGGCAAAACTACTATAGTTGCTATGACATCCCAGAACCTCCTAAGGCCGCTAAGCTACAGGTTCAGCAATACCTGACGGAGCATATAGAGACCATCAAGGCCGAGCTTCAGGAAAAGCGCATTATCTTCATAGACGCACCGACTGGCGCAGGAAAAACCACTCTCATTAAACGTCTTGCAAAGGAAATGCAACTAAAGACGGACATACTGATGCCCACGACCGCCCTTGTGGAACAGCAGACGGATATCACGGGCATAACGGGCAAAAAGGCATTAACCGCAGCACAGGTTGAGGCGGATGTATTGGCCTGCTGCTACAACAGCATCGCCAAGGTTCAGGAAAGGGGTTCAAGACTGCTTGTGATAGACGAGGCGCACTCATTGGTGTCTGATTACGGCTTCAAGAACAAGACCGTACAGGACATACAGCGCAATTTGGCCAGGTATGACTACATCATCTACCTATCTGGAAGCATGCTCACGCTGAACGGGTATTACTCACCTGAAAATCTACTGAGTTTCGAGAAAAAGAGCCGCTTCAACTATGAATACCAAATCGTGGAGCTTTCGCAGGGTAGTACGGACAAAGAGTACTTCATTAGCAACATAGACACCATGAAACTTAATGTTTTCTATCAAAACGACAAATCCGTGTTGGATAACCTCTACCAATACCTTACAAAAGAAGGGTACAATGTGGCCTATATCAGCAGGGATAAAAAAGAAGAGGCAGAATACAGGGGTATTGTGGAGAATAGCAGTTTGAAAGGCTATGACGTGCTTTTGACCACATGCGTGATACAGGCGGGTGTAAACATCACGGACTGCGACAAAGAGCCAGTAATCACGTTTGGGAGAAGCGCAGACCTGATTGATTACATCCAATTCACTGCAAGGTTCAGGAGTGACAAACCATTAATCAAAATCATCCATTCAAACAGGGTCAGCAAGTTAAAGCTGAGTGACATCTCTGGATTGAAAGACCGCATTGAGATTGAGAAGCAGATGCTTGAGAAGGCGAATGAGCGTAACAAGGTGCGTCATTACGGCTCCACCTACCTGGAAGCGGATAGTATCGTGAAAGGATATGATATGGTCTTTGAGGACTATGAAGGGAACTACATCACCGACAACTTCAGGCTCCTGTACGCAAACTATTTGACCTTGTGCCATAACGTCAAGAGCAACGTCAGGTTATTGAAACGTTACCTGAGCCAATACCACTTCACTGAGATTGGGCATGAATCAGTGGAAGTGGACAGGGGCAAATCCAAGCAACTGAAGAAAGTGAGTAGAAACAACAGTGCGGAGATAAAGGTTAGGACACAGAAAGTCATTGACTCAATTTTGTCTGGTACCCATATCTTCAATGAATCAACAGACAAAGTCACAGTTGAGATAGAGCGAAAGTATAGGTTACTTTCAAATTACCTCACCAGCAGAGACATAAAGAATAAAACTTCGTTACTTACCTCTAATTCATTGTTTGAGCTTAACAAAAGCAGGATTACCTATATCCTGGCAGAGAAAGAGATTACGGCAGAACGGAAGGTGGACGACAACGTGCAGGTGCAGTATGAACGCCTTAAGAATCTGGAATCACTATTAACGGATAACACTACCTACAGTGGTAAAAAGTTGAGAGCTATGATAAAAAGCTGTGGTTTGGACACAATAGGAAAATCATATATAAACAACACCTTAGGAGTTCTTTATTACTTCGACAGAAGTCGTAACGGTCAGTCCTATACCGTTAAAGGCAGGATAAAAGAGACAGAGCTTATCTCAAAGAAGGTTGAATTCCAATCTATGGTAGTATCACTTTTTTAGAAATAGCCTGTAGTCTGGCGCAGAGCAGGTATGTATAGACCTGTTGAAGAAGAACATGAAGAAGTATAAACTGGTCGCCATAAGGTTTTTTTTAAAGCAAATCCATGACAACCAATCTGATTTCAGGAGGTTCATTGACGCTGCTCTGGTAGGTACCGTCTATCATATGATGATAAGTGACTTTTCACTGATAGGTAAGAAAATGAACAAGAATAAAGTAAAAGTTTTAAGGTACTATTTAGCGATGATGAACAGTGTCTAAAAAAGCAAGGAGAAGCTTAAACTATTGTATCCAAACCTTGTAAAAACATGTGAGATTCTTAATGGTAAGAATAGGCCGTATCCATTGCCGAAGCTTCTGCAAAGATTAGAATTAACAATTTGGTTGATATAATGGCCATAGAAGCCATCAATCAAGGCTGTGACACATTTACCACGGTTCATGATTCGTTTCTATGTAGCACATCATATGTGCCATTATTCAGGCATGTCTTAGGTCATGTGTTCAACAAAATTGGACTACCTGTACCAATGCTGAAATAGAAATTTGTTAGATTTATTTGATATTCAAAAGATAGTGCCATGAAAGCAAATGTGTTTTCATGGCACTATCTTCATATTGCAGGTAGTTTATAGGGAAAAAAGAGGGCTCGAGCTTTAAATAAGTTTAAGGAAATGACTAAACATCCACTACCCACAAAGTGCAGATAAGCGTATGTTCACGTTTACACAGTAGTTGTAGCCAATTTAGATACTATAATCTTTAATCAGTTTTCCATCCTTAATCAACAAATAAGCTTTCATGATTCTCATAGACGACTTTATACAAGGCTTTTCTGATACTTTCCCCAACCAAAAGGATTTACAGCCATGGGAGATAACTGACAATCTTAAAGAAATACTGCGTAAGATGATTTCACATCTTGGCGAAGATTATATAATAGAGGATGGCATAGCTGTGCATAAAACCGCTATAGTTGAAAAAGGAGTTGTGATGAAAAGCCCAGTAATAGTAAACAAAGACTGTTATATCGGGGCTAATGCTTATTTCAGAGAAGGCGTTTACCTTGATAGCGCTGTTAAAGTCGGACCAGGCTGTGAAATAAAAAGTAGTATCATTTGCTCAGAAACCGCAGTTGCCCATTTTAATTACATTGGCAATAGCATCTTAGGTAAATACATTAATTTTGAAGCTGGTTCTATTGCTGCCAATCACTATAATGAAAGGGCTTTAAAGAAAATATCAGTTGTACATGATTTTGAAATAATTGAAACAGGCACGGAAAAATTCGGTTCTCTGGTTGGGGATAATTCCAGAATAGGTGCAAATGCAGTTTTATCCCCTGGTACCATACTAAAGAAAAATAGTGTTGTAAAAAGGCTTGAACTAATAGAACAGCACAAAACTGAATAAATAAAAAAACTTACTATAACATCAGCTAAAAAGCATTGAAACACTTCTTAGCCCTTTGCAAACTTGATAAAGAAAATGCTTACGATTTCGCCTTCGAAACCTTGACATCCTTTGAGTTGTTCTTCCACTACTGAGCCAAGGCGTACAACTGCTTAAAGTCATTTTTTTCTAAATGGTAAAAATTTAACTCCTGCGGGAAGGGAAATCTTTCTTCGTTGTCTTTGATATAGCTCAGGAAGCCATTGTAGCTGTGGCGTAGCCATGGAGACAAACCAATTCTCTTTATTTTATTTGTTGTACAGTACTGAAGCAAACGCTCGAAGCTGTAGTCTTTCAGTATCTCTACATCTGGGGCAACACTTTTTATGTTGTCGGTCTCTAAAGGAGAGCAGCGGATGAAGAGCTTCCTTGTGCCGTAGTCTTCCCAAATGTTCTTACGCTGCACAGTAATGGTTCGTGAACCCAATTTGAATGTAGAAGGCTCACCTGTTTGCTTTTTGACCTTCCAGACAAAGCACTTCTTATATCTATAGTAGTCTGAGAAAATCTTAGGGTCAAGATAATCTACGTCATTTTCATCCAATACGGTAGCTAATTGGGGCAGATTGAACATCTTCTTCCATTTCCGTTGGCCATAATAACCAGGGCAGGCCACATGGATATATTCTTCTTTCATCAGCGGGAGAATGTTCGAAAAAATTCCTTGGTTCTGGATTGGTACGTGTCCGTTGCCTTCTGAAAGACCCTCGTTGATACAGACAAATGCGTCCAGCTTAGCCCCCACTTCTTTTAGCAGCCCCGTGGCTAATGTGGCCGTAAGCCCGATTTTAATGACCTTCTGGTCGAAGCAAATCACATCCTTAAATGAGTGGTCAATCAGGATTACATTTTCAAATGGAAGCTCTTTATAACCTTCTCTGATTCTCGTACCTGATGCAAAATAAGCTAAACTCCTACCCCGTTTCAACCTTTCTGACAATATGAATTTCATTTCAAACATATCATTGCTGGTTAAATTGGTAGTGGCTCTATGCATGTATAGCTGGGTTCAGTTAAAGATAAAGTAACTTGCTGAAGAATATTTTTCTTTTATAAAGTTAAGAAAAATCCTGGCAAAATCCTAAACAAAATGTCTAAATGTATTAGCCCCTAACTATCGGCTCAACACTTTCAATTAAATTATTTAAGATAAAAGTGGTAGATTCTTCACTTAGCTCTCTCGTTGATTGGCCTGCCCAAATGCTTACAAAATCTATATTCTCCTTAGCTTTTGCGGTGGCACGAAGTAGGTTCGTCAGCTTGTTTTGGTAAGGGTAAGGAAGAATGTAGCCACTCTGTTCCATTTTTTCAATGAAAGCATTCTTGATTCCCCTTGCGTAACGGCCTGAAAAGCTTTTGGTCAGTACGGTGTCGTTTTCTTTGATAACCGCTAACCTGTCTTTCTCAAAACGGTTCAATGCGCTCTCAACCGAACTCAAAAGCAAACTGCCGATTTGGCATCCTTCCGCTCCCAGGGCTTTGGCTGCAATCAATGTCCTACCGTTATAAATGCCACCTGCATATATCAGTGGTGCCTTAACTGAGTCATAAACTTGCGCAAGCAAAGATAATCCCCCTATTTTCGGTATTTCATCTGAGGCAAAGGTTCCACGATGCCCACCTGCTTCTATACCTTGAACACAAATCAGGTCAATACCAGATTGCTCAAGAATAAGGGCTTCTTTTACGGATGTGCAAGTTCCCATCAAAGTCACCCCGTGGCTCTTCAATCTTTGAATACTAACTCCATCAAGGTTGCCAAATGTGAAACTAAGGATGTTGCATCCCTCTGAGATGATAGCATCCAATTGCTCCTGGTAAGTTGTAAGTTTTATCTCATTGATGTCTGGAAGCTCTACATCCAGTTTCTGGTATTCTGCAAACTGCTCGATAAACCGTTTGGCTTCTTCGTATTTAACCTTAAGTTCGTCACTGAGCTGAGGGATTTCATTGACGAAGATATTTACTGCGAAATCTTTGGTTGTCAACCGTCTGGTAGCCCGTATCAGGTCAACACATTTCTCGGCAGGAAGGTCACCTAATGGTAATGAACCTAAACATTCTGCCTTAGCAGCAGCAGCTACCATCTCTGGGGAAGAAACCCCAAACATTGGTGCCTGTATTATTGGGTATTTAATTTTGAGAAGCTTAGT
Organism: Rufibacter hautae; assembly: GCF_008271695.1. Classification (GTDB taxonomy): domain Bacteria; phylum Bacteroidota; class Bacteroidia; order Cytophagales; family Hymenobacteraceae; genus Nibribacter; species Nibribacter hautae. Next base: position 928,354 of record NZ_VKKY01000003.1, on the reverse strand, counting down.
AAGAACGGCAGAATGTATCATGATTTTAAAGCAAAGCTAATGAATAAACCCAACCCATTTATTTGTTATAAGTACGGAGCCAATTTATCACAAGATGTTTGTTGGAGGTGATATTGTAAGGTTGATTATAAAGAAATGGAATTAGTGCTTCAGAGTTTAGGATAGAAAAAGATTATGACATTATCCGTAGGACAAAAGCTATAAGCGTAAAACTATGGGGTGTTGAGATTAAACACCTGTTGTCATTTGATTTCAATACCTGCCACAGCAACTATCCATTTCAAGATGGTCAGGAATTCACCGAAATCGCTTGGGTATTAGTTAGAGCCGTAGGATTTGATATTGAACCCATCTCCTTTCGCTTTTATCTCCCACTGCGTACCATCACAGATAGAATTATCATTATAACTTCTCTTCCAAGTACTTAATTTAAGGAACACAACCAGCAACTCCCAATCATACTTTTCCAATAAAGTAAATATTAATTCTTGCTTTACCATCTTAGCACAAAATCAAAGTATTCTATTTGTCATTAAAAAACCGAATATTCTTAGGTCAACTCAAAAATTATATATTAACAAAAAAAGAACTTATATAAATTTTCAACCCCTAATACAAAGATAATATATATGCTTGTAAGGTGTCTTTTTAGCAGTGAACAATTGGATATACTTGGTCGTTTGATAAGCAAATACACTAATTAAAAGGTAAAAAAAGAATAAATATGGAACACTTGAAAGAACAGTATTTTAATGAAAAAGGCCTGCTTGTTGCTAAAACACAAGAAACTACTTTTGACAATGAAAGGTTTAGTAGAATTAAAAATATAACAGTTGATATGTGCGATTTTATTCAGCACGGATTCTCTGAGAACACCGAACGGTACACTGTTATTTATTTTCCTAAAAAACACTCTAAAGACTTATTCGCAAGGTTAGTAGTGGAGTATTTCAAAAACAACAACAAAGTATACCGTACTTGTTTATCTCTTAATTGCACATCAACTAAGATATTGAGCCTATATCAGCAAAATGTCAAGATGATAAATGGCACCAACTCTTTGTAAACATCTGATTTATTAAACAATGACACAAGAACAGTTAAAAAACGCCCCTATAGACATATTATACGCAATGTGGAAATATGCAAAGACGAAAGAAGAGCAGGATATCATAGATACTGAGTTCAGGCAGAGAGGTATTGACTTGAACGCAAAATTAGAAAAGCCTAAAATTAGACGATTGGACAAAAGGTAGTAAATAAGTTAATTCGGGGTGGTAGATTATGCTACCATTATTGCATAACTTTACTCCATTGTAAAATATGCACTTGACCATTTTTCTGCTATAGGCTTATTCAGGAATCAAAATAATTACTAATCTTTTTCATTAAAACATATTAGTCCTTCTTTAAATGACAATTTCAGTGAGCTGTAACAGAACCAAGGGCGAATTCAAATTATATTGATAAATTCTTTATAAATATTATTTGAATTCGCCCCAATTAGCACAACGAGCAACCCATTAAAACAGACCACTCTTCACTTATGTGTAAGCTAACCTAAATAAATACAACATAGCAACTTTACCACTTGCTCCATGCTTATAAAAATCAAAGTTTAGGTGAGTTTTCTGGTAAATTTCATTCAAATACTACAGAAAGGAACCATGTGCGGAAGATACTCCGTAATACCCAAAAAGGACAGCAAATCACATCTGGGCAAAATTCTTGCTGAAACAGTGGAGCAGGCGCATTACAATGCAGCACCATCGCAGAGCCTACCTGTCGTGACAAACGAGAAACCCAATACCGTCCAATTCTTCTCATGGGGTCTGCTACCATTCTGGGCGAAAGACACGAAGGCGGTGAAAAGGCCAATCAACGCCAGGGCTGAGACCATCACCGAGAAACCTTCTTTCCGAAACCTGCTGAAATTAAAGAGGTGCCTTGTGCCAGCGGACGGTTTCTTCGAATGGAAAGTTACCGACCATGGGAAAGTGCCTCACAGGATAACCATGAAGGACGGTGACCTATTCAGCTTCGCTGGCCTCTGGGATGAATGGTTGGACAAATCAACGGGTGAAATAATTAATACCTTCTCCATCATCACGGCATCCGCTAATGAACTCGTGAACCCCATACATGACCGCATGCCAGTGATTCTCTCCCCAGAGGCCGAGGAACTATGGTTGGACGGTAATGAGTCTCAGCAGGGCTTTATTTCGCTGCTCCAACCGTTTGACGCAGATAAGATGATGGCCTACCCTGTCTCTACGCTTGTCAACTCTGCAACCAACAACGTTCCTGAGGTAATAAACTCTCTTTGAAATGTCTTGATGGCCAACAAGTTCCACCAGATATTGTGGACAATCCAAATTAGCTGTTGAAAATTTCAGCTAATTATTTTAGTTATTGACTCAGTTGTTTGCGTATTTGCTAATATTATTAGTAAAAACTAATACAGGCATGTGCATAGACAGAGTTATACCAATCAATCCGCTTGTACTGGAACCCGTAGATTTCTCTTTCGCAGAGGGAATAGAGATACCGCTTTTCCATTGCGAGATTTCAGCGGGATTTCCATCGCCCGCAAATGACTATCTCGGTGAGAAGATAGACCTCTCCACATACCTCGTGCAACGCCCAACCACCACCTATATGCTGAAGGTGCGTGGCTCTTCCATGGTGGACGCTGACATCAACGAAGGAGACATACTGGTGATTGACAAGTCACTCAAGCCCATTGACGGTAAGCCTGTGATTTTCTTCGTGGACGGTGAGTTCACCGTGAAGACCTTCAAAAGAATAAACGGTAAGGCTTTCCTAATGCCAGCCAACCCCGCCTACCGCCCCATCGAGCTTACCGAGGAAATGAACCTACAGGTCTGGGGCGTGGTGATTTGGGTCATACACAAGCCTTAATCATCATGACATCCTTATTTGCTCTGGTGGACTGTAACTCCTTCTACTGCTCATGTGAGCGTGTATTCCAGCCTGACCTGAACGGAAAGGCCGTGGTAGTACTCTCCAACAACGATGGGTGCGTGATAGCACGTAGCAATGAGGCGAAGGAACTCGGCATTCCCATGGGTGAGCCTTTTTTCAAGATAAGGCGCATGGTGGAGAACGGTCAGGTGCGTGCCTTTTCTTCCAACTATGAGCTGTATGGTGATTTGAGTGATAGGGTGATGCAGACGCTCTCCCATTTCACGCCCTGCATCGAGGTATATTCCATAGACGAGTGCTTCCTTGACCTTAGCAACTTCTACAAGAAAGACCTGTTCGCCTATGCGCATGAGATTAAGGCAACTGTTCTGCAATGGACTGGCATACCCGTCTCGGTCGGCATAGCACCCACCAAGGCACTTGCGAAGGTGGCAAACAGACTCGCCAAGAAGTCAAGGAAAGCGAACGGTGTGCTTGTGCTGACAGACCCATACCACATCAAAAAAGCATTAGAGGCCACCAGCATAGAAGATGTATGGGGCATCGGTCGCCAGTACGCCAGGTTCCTTAGGACACGAAACGTACAGACTGCACTGGACTTCACCAATCTATCCGAGAATTGGGTGAGGCAGCACATGACCATCGTGGGTGTGAGATTGTTGAAGGAACTTCGTGGAGAGTCTTGCCTGGAACTGGAAGAGGTTGCCCCATCTAAAAAAGGGATTTGCACATCCAGGAGCTTTGGTAAGAAAGCTGATAGCTTTGAAGTACTTCAAGAGGCCACCGCCTCATATGCAGCGAAGTGCGCCAAGAAACTGAGGCGGCAGAAAAGCTGCGAAAGGCTCGTCACGGTTTTCGTCACCACCAACAGGTTCTCAGAAAACGACAGACAGTACTCCAACAGCAAGACAGTTTGTTTACCAGTGGCCTCGAACTCAGACATTGAGTTAATCCATTACGCATGCATAGCCCTTAAAGCTATCTACAGAGACGGTTACTGGTATAAGAAGTCTGGCGTGATTGTCACCGACATAGTGCCAGAGACCCAGATTCAGTACGACCTCCTTGATACGGTGGACAGGGGCAAGCATAATAAGCTCATGGGTGTGCTGGACGGTCTCACAGATAGGTTCGGTAGGGATAAGGTCAAAGTGGCGACCCAGGGCATTGATGGTGTCTGGCAGTTGAAGCGGGATTTCAAGTCACCCTGCTACACCACCAGAATAAGCGATTTGCAGAGCGTATATGTTAAATAAGTACTCATGTAATGCTGTTAGTGACTGTTAGTGAAAATCAGTGTTTCTTTCACTAAAACCTATTTAAAAGCCAAATCACCTAATTTGACAGGTGATGATTCAAAATTATAGTTTCTATAATCTTTCAAAGAGAACAAATTTTCACTTTCACTAACACAATCGAAATTGTCACTAACAAATCACCATTTTGTTAGTGACAATTTAATTCCTAAAAACAAAAAAGCCTCTCTACATTGCGCAAAGAGGCTTTTTATTGTTTCACTCATTAAGAGTGGTGTGATCCCGCTGGGATTCGAACCCAGGACCCATACATTAAAAGTGTATTGCTCTACCAGCTGAGCTACAGAATCAGGTAATTAAAAGGTGGTAAAAAAGCCTTTCCGACGTTGGGGCCGGAAAGGCTTTTGGTGATCAGTGATCCCGCTGGGATTCGAACCCAGGACCCATACATTAAAAGTGTATTGCTCTACCAGCTGAGCTACAGAATCTTTTTACTACCTTTGCTTGGGAGGGCGTTCCCCTCATTTGCGATGCAAAAGTATAACCCCTTTCTGAAAATGCCAAACATTTTTCGCAAATTCTACCTGCTTTTTTACGTCACGGGCTTCTTCTGGATACAACCTGTTATGGCTCAATCTCCTAGCGAAAAACTAGCCCAGGCAGATTTTTTATATAACCAACACCGCTACACCCAAGCCCTCCAGATTTACGAACAGTTACTCTCCCAGAAGCGGATTTACTCGCCGCAGATGCTCCTGAAAATGGCCTACATCCATGAAGGACTTCAGCAATACACCCAGTCCATGCATTACCTGCAGCTGTACTACAGCAAACACCCCAGCCGCTCTGTCCTCCGGAAAATGGAGGAGGTAGGCCTGCAACAGCACCTCTCTGGCTACGAGTACACCGACTGGAACTTCTTCAAGACCCAGTTTTATAAATACTATACCCAGATTCTGGAGTTGCTGTTGGTGATGGCGGTTATCTCTATCACGCTGCTGCTGGTAAACTGGAGCAAGAAGAAACCCATCAGCCCAGAAATCAAACTCATGGTGCTGGCCTACCTGGCATTTGTCTTCTACTTTGCCAATTTCCTGAGTTTAGACCAGCAAGGCATTATCCGGAACAGCAATGTCCCCATCATGGCAGCCCCCTCGGCAGGCGCTGGCTTGGTAGCTACCGTTAGCCTGGGCCACAAAGTGAATATCTTGGGTGAGCAGGACATCTGGTACCGCATTGAATGGGAAGACCAGACCGCCTACATCAGAAAGAACAACTTACTCCTCCTGCCGCAGCCGCTGGGTGACAAGAACCTTTTCTGAAATCTCACCCAAGTGTAGCAACACTTATGCTGGCAACATTTCCACGCTAACTCCACCTCCAGAGCGCCACTTCACTACTTTGTTACTATAGTACATAGGCATAGATACTAAGACAGCTAGTTTTAATGTATTCTTCCTCTGTGAGAGACTTTTTCGCCGCAGCAGGAATTTTCCCTTAACTAGTGGAGGTATGTTACAAACAGCTGTCTCAGATAAAGGTAATCTGCTTACGCACAAACCCCGTTTTACGGAGAGCCGGTTCCTTGTCACCTTTGGGTTTGTGGTTTCGCTTTTCATGCTCTGGGGCATTGCCATCACCATGGGCGATGTGCTGAACCGGCATTTTCAGAACGTACTGAACGTGTCAAAGGCCGAATCTGGATTGGTGCAGTTCTCCATCTTTGGAGCGTATGCCGTCATGGGCATTCCGGCGGGGCTATTTATGAAACGGTTTGGGTACAAGAAGGGGGTTTTGCTGGGGCTTACGCTTTATGCCTGTGGCGCGTTCCTGTTCCTGCCCGCCGCCAATGCCGAATCTTTCGGTTTCTTCCGGATTGCGTTGTTCGTGCTGGCCTGCGGCCTGGCGACACTGGAGGCGGTAGCGCACCCCTTTGTGGCTTCTTTAGGCGATGAGCGCACGAGTGACCAACGCCTCAACTTCGCGCAGGGTTTTAACGGACTAGGCGCGGTGATCGGTCCGCTCATTGGAGGCTATTTTATTCTGCGCGTGGGAGGCGACACCCAGGCAGGCTTGGACTCCGTCAAGACGCTGTACCTGAGCATTGGTGTTCTCATCACGCTTATCGCAATTGCCTTCTCCTTTGTGAAAGTGCCCGCCCTGAAAGATGCCCACGTCCTTGACCCTGATGCCTACGAAGTGGCGGCCACACCCCAAGACCTGAAAGCACCCAAGAAGCTGTTCCAGCACCGGCACTTTGTATGGGCCTTCATTACCCAATTCTTCAACGTGGGGGCCCAGGGCGCCACTTGGGCCTTTTTCATCAACTATGGCGTGGAGAAAATGGGTCTCAATGATGAAACAGCCTCCTACTATTTTTCCCTGAGCATGGTCATGATGATGCTGGGAAGGTTCATTGGGACGTACCTGATGCAGTTCATCGCCCCAAACAAATTGTTGGCTGCTTTTGCATTGGCCAACATGGCCATGTGCCTGATCATCGCCCAAAGTTGGGGCTGGCCTTCCTTTATCGCCCTCCTGATGCTTAATTTCTTCTTCAGCATCATGTTCCCCACCATTTTCAGCTTGGGTCTGAAAGATCTGGGGCCCCATACCCAGCAAGCCTCTTCCTTTATAGTGATGGGCGTGGTGGGCGGCGCCGTGTTCCCTCCGCTCATGGGCCTTATTGCAAACCAAGACGTAGCACAGGCCTACTATCTTCCCATTCTTTGCTACACTGTCATCTTCCTCTTCGGGTACCGTCTATACAAACCCTGAATACTTGCCAGATTGTCCGCTGAAGAACCAGCCTTCTGTTTTGAGCCAGTTTTCTTGTGAACAGGCGCAAAACAGAAGGCTGGTTCCTATGCTTACCCGACAGGACATCCCTCCAAAAATTCTAAACGCTAAGGAACTCGGTTTTACCCCAACGTTAAAAGGCAGTAATCTGAAAATCCGTTTCAAGGCCAATTTTCAGAAAATAGTCCTAAAACAGCTGTAAAAACCAAATGGTGACAGCATTTGATTTACCCGCGCCGGTCTCAAAACCTACCAAAGGCCTTCTGCAACAACTAGCACAAGGTTAAGATTTTAGCAAAAAAATCACTAAATTAGATACATCTACTCACAGCCTTAGAGCCAAAGTTATTTAAAGACAAATTTTCATCATACTACATACAACCTCCATTTGGCCTTAACCGCCGTCTTGCCTGAAGAATAACGCTTAGAATTACACTGGGTCCCCGTTAATTCTCTAGAATATGCTGCGTTTCTTATTGCTGTTCTTTTTGGCTTCGCTTTCCTGGGGAAATTTGGTTTTAGGCCAACCATCTATGGGCAGGTCTTTCGCGGTGCAGCAGCTAGACAGCCGGAACGGGTTATCCAACAGCTGCGTCAATGCCCTCTACCAGGATTCTGATGATTTGCTTTGGATAGGGACGTATGACGGCCTGAATGTGTACGACGGCTCTAGTTTCCATATTTTCAATTACCACCAGAAGGGCCAAGGCAAAAGCATCGGGAACAACGTCATCACCTACCTTTCTGAAGACGCTGCCAAAAACATCTGGATTGAAACCAGCGAAGGCATCTCCCGCTACAGCAAAAGAACCGGTGAGTTTTCTAACTACTTTTATGAAAACGGCAGACAAGTAGAGGCACAGGTTTTAGCCATCTGCCCCCAGCAAGGGGTATTCTGCATAATTCAAGAAAACGGGAAAACCGTGGGGAAACACTTCAACGCCGCCACGCAGGTGTTTGAACCGTTTCAGTTCCCCTTCCCTTTAGCGAACGTCTCAGATCTCAGTTTTGATGCCCAAGGGAATCTTTGGATTCTGAATCAGGAACGGGTAGAGGTCTATTCTCCTCGCAACAAAACTTTCCAGATAAGCGCCACTTTACCTGTTAAGGCAGCACAACTCTTCGTGCAAGGGAAAAATATCTTTCTCCTGGAAACCGGCACCCATACGCTCTGGGAAGTCTCTCCTGTAACCTTGCAGGCGAAAGCAGTTGCCTATTTTCCAGAACCCATCAAAGCTTTCGTAGAAGTTCCTTCCGGGTTTCAGGTGGCTTGGGCAAGCGGAGGCGTCGGGAGCTTTGATCACCGTTTCCAGCCGTTGGCGTTGGGCAAAGAACTCCAGCTCCTGAACAGCGTTGCCGCTACTTCTTTCTGGACCTCCAAAGACCAAACCATTTGGGTGGGAACAGATGGCAACGGCATCCTGAAAATAGCGCCCAACTACCGGTTATTCCACAGCATTTCTGAACTGCCCACCGGGGCGCCTTTCAAAGCGGTGCGGGCTTTCAGCGAGGTAGGCGAAGAGATTTGGGTGGGCACCAAAGGAAACGGGATTATCAGGTTTAACTATAGCCCCAAACTGCGGCAACTGGAAGCGGAGCCACTCTCCTACTCGGCGCCGCACCAACTGGAGAATAATGCGGTGTATGCCATCCAGCCCGGAAAAGAAGGATTGGTGTACTTGGGCACCGACGGCCCAGGGATTACGCTGTATGATACGGAAACCCAGAAGTTCACGAAATGGAAGGACGTAGCGGGCAGCCACCAGCATGCGGCGTTCGCCTCGGTATATGCCGTGTTGCCGGACCAGGACAGCTCCGTTTGGCTGGCCACCAGCGGCTACGGTTTAGTCCATTTAAAACTCAGGGCCCAGAAGTCAGGGAAATGGGCAGTCCAATACCTGGAGCGTTTCCCTTTCCACGGTGATGACAGCGGCCCGGCCAGCAACGTAATCTTCTCCCTGCTGGCGGGCCAAGGAAACTATCTGTGGCTGGGCTGCCGCAACGGAGGGCTGAGTTTATTCAACAAAACCACGCGCAAATTCCGGCATTTCAAAGCTTTCTCTGAGGTTGAGGGCCTGTCGCATAATGATGTGCTTTCTTTGTACAAAGATCGCCAGAACCGCCTCTGGATAGGTACCAGCTATGGGCTGAACTGGGTCCAGGAGGACCAAGTACTCCAGCGAAAATTGATCTTTCAAAAGCTGACCACCGAGGAAGGCTTGCCCAACAACTCCATCCACGGCATCTCTGAGGACGGCAAGGGCAACATCTGGGTCAGCACCAACAATGGCCTAGCCCGCATCAACCCCGCCTCTCTGCAGGTAGACCGGTTCCAGTCAGAGGATGGCTTACAGGGCAACGAGTTCAGTGACGGCGCCGTGTGGAAGAATGCCCAAGGAATGCTTTTCTTCGGGGGGATTTACGGGTTCAACTACGTGAACCCAGACGAGATCCAGGCCAGTGACCGCCAGGTAAACCTGCTGGTCACGGATTTGCAACTGGGCAGTAAGATTTACCGAAATGCCTATGGCCAGCTGGTGCTTCGGCCAAGCCAGAGACAGAAACCGGAGAACTTCACCGTCAGCCGCCGCGAAGGTTTTTTTGATCTCCGCTTGAAAGCCATTGACTTCCAAAAATCAGAGAAATCACAGTACGCTTATCTGTTGGAGGGAGCAGACCAAGCCTGGGTGTACTCCAACACCAATGGCCGGATCTCGTACCGCAACCTGGCGCCTGGCACCTACACCTTCAAAGTGAAATGGACGAACGGCGAAGGCAAATGGACGCAGGAGGCCGTGCTGTTCCGGGTAACCGTGGACCAATACCTGTGGCTGAGCTGGCAGGCTTTTCTGTTCTACTTTGTGGTGACGGTGGTTTCCCTCTACGCCTACTCCTCTTACCGCCGGAGTCGCCTGGAAATGAAAAACCAGCTGGAGTTGGAACATCGCCTGCGGCTGAAAGACGAAGAGATTCACCAGGAGCAGTTGGGTTTCTTCACCAACATTGCCCATGAACTGCAGACGCCGCTCACGCTCATCACCGGCTCTTTGGAACGCTACCTTCAGAAAAAGGAACCGCAGGCGAAGTCGGGTGACAGCGCTTATTTCCTGTCCCTTGTACAGCAGCACACCTCGCGGCTGCATTACCTGGTGAACCAGATTCTTGAGTTCAGGAAGGCGCAGGAAGGCCACCTGACGGTGCATTACAGCTATGTGAACGTCTCGGCGCTGCTGGCCAACATTGCCGAACTCTTTACGCCTTTGGAAGAGCAGAAAAATCTTCGGTTCACCACGCACATCAGCCCGGCAGTGCTGGGCTGGACCGATAAGGACAAGCTGGAGAAAATTGTCTTCAACCTGCTCTCCAACGCCTTTAAACATAGTGGGCTTAACCAGGAAGTTGTCCTAACGGTGACCGAGGATGCCGCTGCGCACCAAGTGCAGATCACGGTGGCCAACTCAGGCAGTAATCTGTCGCCGGAGCAACTGCAAAAGCTCTTTGAGCGGTTCTTCGTGCTGGATGGGACGCAGAAACAGAAGTTCAGCTTCGGGATTGGGCTGGCGTTCACACAGGAACTGGTTTCGCTGCTCAACGGGCAGATTACTGTGCAGAGCTCTGACGATTGGGTGACGTTTACTTCCACTCTTCCTATCGCTGCCATTCCGAGCGTAACAGGGCTCACCCGAGATAATGTGTTGCAAGACAAACCCTCTCCGCTGCTGCACGCCGCCACGCACCAACCTCAGAAACAGAACGCACAGCCCATCTCCCAAAACAACAAACACGCCCTGCTCCAAAGCTTAGCCCCAGATCATAAGCCCATGGTGCTGCTGGTAGAAGATGAGGCCGATATTCGTTATCTCCTGCGGGACCTGCTGGAAGAGGATTTTTTGATTTTTGAGGCCGAAAACGGCCAGAAGGCCCTGGAGCTGCTGGCCAAAACCCTCCCCGACCTGATTATCTCCGATATCATGATGCCAAAGATGGACGGTCTGGAGCTTTGCGCCCGATTAAAAAACACGCCAGAAACGTGTCACATTCCGGTGGTGCTGCTCACGGCCCGGGGCACCCTGGAGGAAAAAGTGGAAGGCTATGACGCCGGCGCCGATGCCTACCTTCCCAAACCCTTCCACACGGCCCACCTGCTGGTGCGGGTCCGGAAACTTCTGGAATACAAGAACCGGCTGCACCAACTGTTCCAGAAAGACAGCTTCACCGTTTCCCTGGACGAAAACCACCTGGAAAGCACCGATAAGGAATTCCTTTCCAAAGTTCTCCAACGCATCGAAGCGCACCTGGACAACCCCGACCTGAACGCCGCCCTGCTTGAAAAAGAGCTGATGCTGAGCAGAATGCAGCTGTACCGCAAGCTCAAAGCCCTTTCGGCCATGACCCCCGCCGAGTTCATCAAACACGTGCGCCTGCAGAAAGCGGCGGCTCTGTTGCAGAACACCAACCTGAGCGTGTCTGAGATCTTCTACCAAACAGGCTTCAACAACCAATCTTACTTTTTCCGAGAGTTCAAGAAACGCTACGAGTGCCCCCCTAATGAATTCCGCGCGCACCACCGCATCCAGGCCTGACCTGCTTTAGCCTTGTTTTTCAGAAAAGACCCTTAAAACGAAGTCTCAGGGGAATCGTCAACCATTAGAAGGTTCCTCCATCATGCCGCAGCAGGTCCCTTCTTTGAGCGAAGCAAAGCCTCAGGGCTGCTTCTGATTTCTGGCTTCTTTTCCTGAAAACAGCCTGAAAACGGATAGTCATTGTCTTCTTCTTTTCGGTCAAGGCACTCCGTTTCAAAAGCACCAGATCATCCGCAGCTGAGCCGCTCTGAAAGGGGGAACCTTGCTTCAACCAGAAACCCTGCAAAACAGCGTGCCATTGCCGGTTGATACTATAGTACACCACATTGTGACTCCAGTACATAGCCAACGGATAGACAAATTATACATTTGATTCACCCCCGTTTCCTAGTGCGCTGGGGAATGACACGGCCGCACCAAATTCCTAAAAAGAGTTTCTACCCGCTCTGGCGGCCTTTGCCGGGCCAGAAGTACCAAGTAAGATCACCTCCATTCATGTATCCTTAACTAACAGACATTATGCACAGAACATCTACTCACGAGGCACTGCCTCTCCCTCAGAAGACATTCCCGGAAACAAGGCGGTGGAGGCTGCGCTTCCTGGGGATGTTGCTGCTCTGCCTGTTTTTGGTGACTCAGGCCTTTGCCCAGACCTTCACGGTGGGCGGCGTGGTGCGCGATGATACTGGCTCTGGGTTAGCGGGGGTCACCGTGCAACTGAAAGGGGCCACCACCGCCACCGCCACCAATGCAGACGGCAGCTACTCGTTGACCGTGCCTAGCGGAAGCGGTACCCTGGTGTTAACCTACATCGGGTTCCAGACCCAGGAAGTCGCCATCAATGAACGCGCTACCATTAACGTCACACTGGTCACTGACCAACAGGCGCTGGACGAAGTGGTAGTGGTGGGTTATGGCACGCAGCAGAAAAGCCAGGTTACTGGGGCCATTTCGTCCATCAAAGGGGCCAGCCTGGCCCAAACACAGGCAGTAGATTTGAGCACGGCGCTGCAAGGGCAAGCCGCGGGCGTGAACGTCACCTCTCCCACCGGCGCGCCAGGTACTGAGGCCGTGATAAGAATCAGGGGAATCGGTACGCTCAACAACAGCAATCCGCTCTTTATTATTGATGGCGTGCCGGTGACCGGCGGGTTGAACACCATTTCGCCCAACGATATTGAGTCCATTGAAGTGCTGAAAGACGCCGCTGCCTCGTCCATTTACGGGGCCCGGGCCGCCAACGGCGTGGTGCTGGTGACCACCAAATCAGGCAAGGCCGGGAAAAACGAGATTGCCCTGGAAGCCTCCTACGGAGTGGCCAGTCCCATTGGTTTACCCGATATGGTGAGCACCGCCGAGTTCATTGAGTTGCAGAACGAAGCCTTTGAAAATGACGGCGCCACCACCCGCAACAACGACAATGCTTCTACTCTACCCAATACCGACTGGTTGGATGCCACTTTCCGCACCGCCGCTATTCAGCGGTACAACCTGAGTTTTTCCGGAGGCAACGATGTGACCCGGTATTACATCTCCGGCAATATGGTGAACCAGGAAGGCACCATCCAGAACTCAGAGTTCAAGCGCTACGGCCTCCGCTCCAACGTGAGCAGCAGCGTGAAGAAATGGCTGACCGTGGGCGAGAACCTGAACCTCACCTATGACTACACCAAAGCGCTGGGTGCCTCCGGCGATGGCGGCCGGCCCGGAAGTTTGCCCGGCGTGGTGCGCTACGCGCTGCTTCGGCCCAACGCCGTTCCCGTTTATGACCCGGCTTCCGGATTTTACACCGATTTGCCGCCGGCCTCGCTCTACCAGAACCCCATTTTCTACGGCGATGCCAAAAACCCGCTCGCCATTGCTGACTACCGCAACCGGGCCCTGGACCGCTACCGAGCCGTGGGCAACATTTACGCTGAGGTCGGCTTCCTAAACGATTTCCGCCTGCGCACTTATGCCGGGCTTGATTTCTCCCTGCAGGAACAGCAGCAATACAACGGCCAGATTCCCGGCGACCGCACCACCCTCTCTGACAAAGACAAGTCCCTGGACAAATTCAGGCACCGATACTACACCCTCAACTGGACCAATACCCTCAATTACAACCATAATTTCAACGAGGCTCATGACGTAGGTTTCACCTTGGGTACCGAGTACGTGACCTTCAAGGTAGACTACCTGTCGGCGGCCCGCAACGGCTACGATAACCGTACCGATGTCAACCCAGATCTGCAATACCTGGACTTCGGGTTGGGGCAGCAGTTCAGCAGCGGTGTGCAGGAAGAATGGGCCTTGATGTCCTATTTCGGGCGCGTTTCTTATGCGTTTAAGGAAAAATACCTGCTAACCGCCAACCTTCGGGCCGATGCCTCCTCCCGCTTCAGTGAGAACAATAGAACCGGATATTTCCCATCGGTATCGGTGGGCTGGAACCTGGCGCGGGAGAACTTCATGCAGAACGTGACCTGGGTACCAGACCTGAAATTGCGCGCCAGTTGGGGCGAATTGGGGAACCAGGAAATCGGGCTGTATCCGTTTGCCACGCTGTATTCCACTTCCAACGGGGTGTTGCAGCCCATCAGCTTAGGGAATCCCGACGTGAAATGGGAAACCACCGAGCAGACCAACGTAGGCCTGGACGCCTCGCTGTTCCAGGGCAGGATAAATCTGAGCGTGGATTACTTCGATAAACAGTCCCGCGACATCCTTATCCAGTTACCGGCCTCCTACACCAACGGAGACGCCACGCCGCCTTACGTGAACGGGGCCAAGCTCTCGAACAAAGGCTGGGACTTCTCGCTCAATTACCGCCAGAGCACCGGCGGCTTCACCTGGGATGTGACCGGCAACCTGACTACGGTGAAAAATCGGGTGGTGTCGCTGTACCAATCCAAAGAGCAGATCCTTTCCTCCGGCTCGGGCAGCGTGATTCTGCGCGAGGGTTTGCCGCTGAGTGCGTTTTACGGCTATAAAACCAATGGGCTGTTCCAAACCGCGGAAGACGTGCAAGGCTACGTGAATGCCACTGGCGAGCAACTGCAGCCCAACGCCGAGCCTGGCGACATAAGGTTCGTGGACGTGAACAACGACGGCAAGATTGACGATGCCGACCGCACCATCATAGGTGATCCCAACCCCGAGCTCTTGTACAGCCTGAACGGCACCCTCAGCTTCAAAAACTTCGACCTGAACCTGTTTTTCAACGGCGTGTACGGCAACGAAATCTACAACGAGGTGGACAACATCATCAACAGTTTTGATGCGCGCGGTTTCAACGTGAAGCGGGAGTTCTATGAAGAGCGCTGGAACGGTGAGGGTACCAGCAATTCCATGCCCCGGGCCACCTACCAAGACCCCAACAACAACCGGCGCTCCTCTGACCGGTACGTGGAAAGCGGCTCTTACCTGCGCCTGAAAAACGTGGTGCTGGGCTATACCCTGCCAGGTACCTTGATGCAAAGTGTGGGCATCAGCAGAGCGCGGGTGTACGCCAGCGCCCAGAACCTGTTCACCATCACCGATTACGGCGGCATGGACCCAGAGCTATACACCAATGAGAACCTGGCCAACTACGGCGACCTGGGCCGGGGCATTGACATGGGCACGTATCCGCAGTCTCGCATCTTCACCTTCGGGTTGCAGTTGGGCTTCTAATTTCTTCACCCAAACTATCAGACATGAAAAAGTATATTTATAGCCTGTTTTTGCTAATAGTCCTGCAAACCAGTTGCCAGGACGAGCTGGACAAACTCCCGCAAGGGAAACTCACCGAAGGCAACGTCTTCACCCAGGCCAGTGATTTCCAATTGGCCATTGACGCCGTGTACCTGCCCTTGACCAACCGGTTCCGGGGCAATTGGGAGTGGGAAAACGGGGCTTCCATCCCCCGTGAATGGGTCATTGGGGATGTTATGAGTGATGATGCCGTAAAAGGAGGCGGCGGCTTGGGCGACCAGGAAGATATGCGAAGGATGGAGACCTTCAATATCTTTCCCGAGAACAACAATGTCCTGGGCATCTGGCGCTTCAACTACAAAGGCATCAACGCCGCCAACACGTTTCTGCAGCAGGACGGGAGCAACGTTGCCGGCCTCAGCGCTGACCTCTACAACCGCATGCGCGGCGAAGCCTACTTTCTGAGGGCGTTCTACTACTCTCGGCTGGTGGTCAACTTTGGTGGGGTACCACTTATTGCCCCTGAACAAGGCAAAACCGACAATACGGTCCGCGCCTCGGTGCAGGAAGTCTACGGCCAGATTGAAAGCGACCTGGCCCAGGCCATGCAATTGCTGCCGATGAACTATACCGAGGACGCCAATTACCACCGCGCCACCAGCGGAGCGGCCCATGCGCTGCTGGCCAAAACTTACCTATACCGCCAACGCTGGCAAGATTGTTTGAACGAGATCGCCGAGGTGCAGAAATCAGGCTACATGCTGCTGCCGGAGTTTGAGGACAACTTCAATGGCGAGGGCGAGAAAGGCAAGGAAATCATCTTCGCTTCCCGGCACGAGGCAGGTTTGGTGCCCTCGCAAGGCGCTATCCTGAACGCAGTGTTCGCGCCGCAGGGCAAAGGCTGGGGCTTCCTGATTCCTACGCAGGACCTGGTAGATGAATTTGAGACGAACGACCCTCGGCTAAAAGCCACTGTGTTCATGTCCGGAGACAAGTGGGTGGACGGCTCTGACTATAACCCTGCCTGGTCTCCGCTCACCGGCTACAACGTGAAGAAATTCATGAGCAACGTGACACCCATTGACGACGGCGGCGTGGACTATATCTACATCCGCTACGCCGATGTCCTGCTCTGGAAAGCCGAGAGCCACGCCCAGCTAAACCAACTACCCGAGGCCCGGGCCGCGCTGGAACAGGTAAGGGCACGCTCCAGAAACCAAGCCAGTGATCCCTCGGTGCTGCCGGAAGTTACCACCAACAACCAGCAGGAGCTGCTTGACGCCATCCGGCACGAGCGACGGGTAGAATTGGCCTTTGAAGGGCATCGCTACTTTGACCTAGTGCGCTGGGGCATCGCCGATGAGGTGCTGGCAAAGGCTCCGGACGCTGATCCGCTCAAAGGCTACAAAGACTACGGCAACGGCTGGCAGCCCAGCAACGCCCTGCTGCCCATTCCCCGCCGCGAGGTTGATTTACTGGGCTTACCGCAAAACTAGGCCAAAAACACCCCGGTTCCGCAAGCGCGGAGCCGGGCTTCTTCTCACACCAAAAACCGCCAACCACTATGAAACATATATGCAAGAAGATTGCCATCCTGAGCCTGCTTTTACTTGTAGGGTTCACCAGCTGCCAGAGCAAACGGGAGAAAACCGAGCAGGCCCAAGCCTCGGCCACCACGCTGAATACTCCTGAGGATTGGATGCTGGGCCCCTTCGTGAAAGCCGATGCCGCCAACCCGGTGCTCATCCCAGACCCTGATGCCATGTTCTATGACCCCATCCGCAAAGACTCCGTGGCCTGGGAAGCCAAAGATGTGTTTAACCCCACAGTGGCCGTGCGCAACGATACGGTGTACATGCTGTACCGCGCCGAGGATAAAATTGGGAAATTTGCGGGGACGTCGCGCCTGGGGCTGGCCTACAGCACCGATGGGCTCAAGTTCACCAAGTACCCGGCCCCGGTGCTTTACCCCGATAACGATGCCTACAAAGCGCTGGAATGGGAAGGCGGCTGCGAAGACCCGCGCATGGTGGAAGACGAGAACGGCACGTATTACCTCACCTACACCGCGTATGACGGAAAAACTGCCCGCCTCATGATTGCTACCTCCAAAGACCTGCGGAACTGGAAAAAGCATGGCTCGGTGTTTGGGAAAGCTAAAAACGGCAAATACATCAAGTACTGGACCAAGGCGGGTTCCATCATCGCCCGGCAGGAAGGCAGTCGGTTGGTGGCTACCAAGATTAACGGCAAGTACCAGATGCTATGGGGCGAATCGAATATCTATATGGCTACTTCGGACAACCTGATTGACTGGACCCCGGTCCCCGAGACCGATCCCACCAAAGCCAAACCAGACAGCATGCGCGGCTACGACGAGGCCTTCAAAGTAGTGTTCCAGCCCCGCAAACACGAGTTTGATAGCGAACTGGTAGAACCCGGCCCGCCCGCGCTGCTCACCGACCGTGGCATTGTCTTCATCTACAACAGCAAAAACAGTCCCACCTACGGAGACACCACCTTAGCCGCCGGGAACTACGCCGCCGGCCAGGTGCTGCTGGACAAGAACGACCCGTTCAAAGTGCTGGCCCGCACCTCCAAATGGTTCATTACCCCAGACAAGGACTACGAGATCAACGGTCAGGTAGACAACGTTTGTTTCGTGGAAGGTCTGGCGCCGTTCAAAGGAAAATGGTACCTCTACTACGGCACCGCCGATTCCAAAATAGCGGCTACCGTGGCGAACCAGAAAGGCACCAACACGGCCACCGCGGCGAAGTAGGAACTGACCTTACCTGTTCAAACGGAAAGAGCCCGCAGTACGCTGCGGGCTCTTTCCGTTTGAGGCCTATTTTCAGTAAAACAGGCCCGAATCATGTTCTATTTGAACGGAGAATTCGGCTCCTTTTTCATTTGGTTGTACACCAGTTTATCAGTGAGGCCGGGCAGAAACTTACCTAAAAGGACCGCCAGCTTGCCTTGGGTGGTAAGGACCAGTTCGCGCTTGCGCTTGCGGGTGGCTGCCAGAATATGGTCGGCGACTTCCTCCGCGGACATCATTTTGCTCTCATCCCGCGGAGATTCCCCCTGCTGGCTTCCGTCGGCGGAAAGGGCGGTGTTGCGGATGTTGGAGGCGGTGAAACCTGGGCAGGCAATCATCACGTGCAGCCCCTGTTGGAGCGTCTCGGTACGGAGGGAGCCCAGAAAGCCCTGCATCGCAAACTTAGAGGCCGAGTATCCTGTGCGGCCCGGCAGACCTTGGTAACCGGCAATGGAGGACACCCCAATCACCGATCCTTTGCTTTGGAGCAGGTACGGCAGCGCATATTTGGTGCAGTACACGGTTCCCCAGAAATTGATGTCCATCAACTGCCGGATCACGTCTAAATCCACATCTTGGAACAAGGCCCGCATGCTGATGCCCGCATTGTTCAGCATCACGTCTATTCGCCCGAACCGGGCCACGGTTTCCTCAATGAGGCGGCGGCAATCGGCTTCCTGGCTTACGTCGCCTGCCACAGCCAGATACTGTACGCCGGCTTCTTGCAGCTCCTGACCTACTTCCTGCAACTTTTGGGTATTTCGGGCCGAAATCACGATTTTTCCACCAGCCCGCCCGAACGCCAACGCACATGCCCGGCCAATGCCAGACGACCCGCCGGTGATTATAACAACTTTATCTTTCATGTATTATGAGATCATCTGCTGCTTGGCAGCCGCCGCAAATCTACGATAAGTTTTGCACCATTCGCCTCTCTCCTCTCCACCCACGGCGTCTTGTGGCTTCAACATTAATCCCTGCCACGTGGGGGTAAACAGTGGTTAAGGCGTCTTTACTTCTAACCACCTTTAAAAAGGGGCCTTACTACGTTTACCATGAAAAAATTTCTTCTCTCCATCGCAGCGCTCTTAACCATGGCTGCCGATGGTTTCTCCCAAGCTCCGGCCGGTACTTCACTGGAGTATCGGCCGGTTCAGTTCTCTGTCACTCCTGGGTTGGGTTCCAACGGCAAACAAAGCGAGCAATTTTATACTTCCTTCTCCTTCGGGGTGCTGGGGGATAAAAGCGGAGGCGTAAGCGGACTCCAACTCAGCGGATTGATCAACCGGAACCACTCTTACGCCAAAGGTCTGCAGTTGGCCGGGCTTATCAACACCATTGGCGCGCTTCCCAACCCCCTTCACTTGGCGTATCGTTTTAACCCAGATTCCACCGTTTCGCCGGAGGTTAACCTGGAAGGCCTGCAACTGGGCGGAATCCTAAACTCGGTGGAGGGGGATGCGAACGGAGTTCAGATAGGCGGCGTCATCAATACGGTTACCGGGGTACTGAACGGCCTGCAGTTGGGCGCCATTAACCGAACGCGTCACTCTAAAGGTCTGCAAATTGGCGTCATCAACATCGCGGATTCCAGCAGCGGCGCCACCTTGGGCGTGGTGAACATTGTGCGGCACGGCGGTTATTACCGGGCCGAGCTTTGGGCCGGGGAAACGTTTCTGGCCAATGGCGCCCTTAAAATGGGTACCCAAAAACTTTACAGCATTTTCGCGCTGGGCTGGGGTCCGCACGAAGGGAAGCACCATTTTGGTTACGGGTTGGGCCTGGGTTTTCCGGTGAACCCCAAAGGCATGTTCCTGGATGTGCTCATTTACCAGGTAAACGAAAACAGGTTCTGGACCAACGGCTCCAGCAATCTGCTGGAACAAGTGCGGCTCACCAAAGAACGGGATTTCGGGAAAATTGCGCTGCTGTACGGGGCTACGCTCAACGTTTTTGTCTCTAACCGGAAACCACTCAAAACCGGCGAGGACCCGGGCATGAAACTGGAGCCCTGGCCCCTGTTTGAGAACATCTCCAGGCAATCGCGCGTGGCGGTGTGGCCTGGATTGAATCTTGGTATCCGGGTGAAATAAGCCTTAAGAAGCAATATGGCAAAGCCAATCAGTTTTAGGCTCGTTTTCCCGAAATCCGCTTTGAACTGGAGCACCTGCAAGACCGGAAATGCGCTGATGTGCAAGCTGAGCATCGGAGTTGCTTTTTCCTGAATAATCCTTTCTCCTGTTTCAAGGCCGATTTTCTGAAAACTCCTTTAAAACGCATTTGCAGGAACAAGCGGCTGGGCAGAGTTTTCTTCGTATTTTTGCGGCATCGTGAGAAGACACAAGAAAAGAAAAAGCAAATACAACATCCTTCCGCAGCTTCGGGTGGAAGAGATGGCCGCCGAAGGCAAGTGCCTGGCCCGTTACGAGAACCTGGTGGTTTTTATCTCAGACGTAGCCCCCGGCGATGTGGTGGACGTGCGCGTGACCAAGGAGAAGAAGAATTTCCTGGAGGCCGTGCCCGTGCATTTCCATGAATACTCAGAAATGCGCACCCAGCCGTTCTGCGAGCATTTTGGCGTGTGCGGCGGCTGCAAGTGGCAGCACATCCCGTATGATACCCAGCTGTTTTTCAAGCAGAAACAGGTCAACGACAATATTGAGCGCATTGGTAAGGTCAGAGGTCATGAGATGCTGCCCATTCTGCCCTCAGACCGGGTGAGTTTCTACCGCAACAAGCTGGAGTTCACGTTCTCAGACAACGCCTGGCTCACCAAAGAGCAGATAGACAGCGGCGTGGAATTGGAACGTCGGGCCTTGGGCTTCCACGTGCCGCTGCGCTTTGACAAGATCGTAGACATCCAGCACTGTTACCTGCAGCCGGCCCCGTCTAATGACATCCGCCTGGCGGTGAAGAAATACGCGCTGGAGCATAACCTGGCGTTCATCAACCTGGTGAAACAGGAAGGCTTTCTGCGCAACCTCATCATAAGAACGGCCAACACCGGCGATTTGATGGTAATTCTACAGGTATTCGAGGACCGGTTTGACTTGCTGCAGCCCTTGCTGGATCATCTGTTAGCGGAATTTCCGCAGATCACCTCGCTCCATTACGTGGTCAACAACAAGGGCAACGAGACGTTCCATGACTTGGAGGTGGTGTGCTACCACGGCGAGCCCTACATCCATGAGCAGATGGAAGGTTTGCGGTTCCGGGTGGGGCCTAAGTCATTCTACCAGACCAACTCAGAGCAGGCATACAACCTCTACAAACTCACTCGCGAGTTCGCGCTGCTCAACGGCCATGAGATTGTGTATGACCTGTACACCGGTGCGGGCACCATCGCCAACTTCGTGGCAAGGTCTGCCGCGCAGGTGGTGGGCATTGAGTACGTGGCCAGCGCCATTGAAGACGCCAAAATCAACTCGCAGATCAACGACATCACCAACACGCATTTCTACGCCGGCGACATGAAAGACGTGCTCACGCACGATCTGTTTGCCAAACACGGCCGCCCGGATGTGATCATCACCGATCCGCCTCGCGCCGGCATGCACCCAGATGTGGTGGCCCGCCTGCTGGAGGTGAAAGCCAGCCGTATTGTGTACGTGAGCTGCAACCCCTCTACCCAAGCCCGCGACCTGGAGATGCTCTCAGAACTGTACGATGTGGTGAAGATCCAGCCAGTGGACATGTTCCCGCAGACCTACCACGTAGAAAGCGTGGCGCTGCTCACCTTGCGCGGCTAATCTCTGCTATTACCCAAAGCGTTTGGGGGCTGTTTTCTGAAAAACAGCCCCCAAACGCATCTCTTTCGTAAGATAATACGTGCTACCAGATACGCACTACTTGACACTCCCATGCAAAACGATCCAGAACTGAACGGTAAATACCTGGGCACCATCACCAAAGACTTTGTGCAGGTGTCTGATACGTTGAAAGAGGCTTCTTACCTCATCAGAAAGCGCGATATCTCCAAGTACCCCATTTTTGTGTTCTCCAAGGAGGTCACCAAGATTGGCGGGCTGATCATTGCCGCCGAGGAGCGCCAGTTGGACTGGAACATCAACGCTTCTTACCTGGAGGACTTTGTGGGCCGCAAACTGGTGCTGGAAGACAAAATAGAGGATTTCCAACAGGCCTACCGTGATGCCGATGAATATTGCTGCCTCTTTGTGGTGGACCGCGACTTCATGAACTTCGTGTTCGTTCCCTACCCAGAGGATTAAGGCATATCCCTGTTTTAGACCTGATTTTTTGAAAGTACCCTCTAAACAGCAAGCCCCAACTTCTATCAGGAAGTTGGGGCTTGCTGTTTAGTGACAATTGATGCTTACCCGAAGTGGTTCCAGCCTTGCGCCTTGATGGGGAAAGAGTTGCCGCTCGGGGTCACCAACCGCACCCCCTCGCCGGCATCGGTGATGTTCCCGATGATGGTGATATCGGGGTGGTTCCTGATTTTATCGAAATCGGCCATTTTCACGGTGAAGAGCAGTTCGTAGTCTTCGCCGCCGTTCAGGATGCAGGTTACGGGGTCCAGTTTGAATTCCTCAGCGGTTTCCAAGGTCTGCTGGTCGGCGGGCAGTTTGTCCTGGTAAATGGCCGCTCCTACCCGGCTCTGCGAGCAGATGTGCAGCAACTCAGAACCTAATCCATCGGAGATATCAATCATGGACGTGGGGTGCACGCCCAGTTCCTTCAGCTCATGGATCACATCCATGCGGGCCTCGGGTCTCAATTGGCGGCCTACCACGTAGTCTTTGCCTTCCAGTTCGGGCTGGGTCTCGGGGTCTGCCAGGTACGCCTGTTTTTCGCGCTCCAGCAGCTGCAGGCCCAGGTAGGCGCCACCCAGGTCGCCGGTCACGCAGATGAGGTCATTGATTTGGGCCGTGCTGCGCAGCACCGCTTTTCCTTTCTCCACCTCGCCCAAAGCAGTGATACTAATCACCAGCCCACCGCGCGAAGCCGTGGTGTCGCCGCCCACCAGGTCCACGTTGTAACTCTCGCAGGCCAGACGCATACCGGCATACAGTTCTTCAATGGCCTCCACGGTATAGCGGGCGCCAATGGCCAAACTCACCACAATCTGGGTAGGCACGGCGTTCATGGCGGCAATATCAGATACGTTCACGGCCACGGCCTTGTAGCCCAGGTGCTTCAAAGGGCAGAAGGTGAGGTCAAAGTGCACGTTCTCCACCAGCATATCGGTGGAAACCACAATCTGCTTCTGACCCGGCTCCAGCACCGCGGCATCGTCGCCAATGCCCACCACGGTAGACGGCTGGTTCATTTCAATGTTTTCCTGCAAGCGGCGGATCAACCCAAATTCGCCCAAGGTGTCTAAAGAGGTATATTCTGACATATTGTATCTACTTATCGTACTTTTTCATCCTATTTGATAGGAGATATACGTTTTCGTCTTATTTTTAGAAAAACTTGCCTAAAACGCAAAGATAGCTTTTCCACGGCACCTTTCATTGCAAAGAATTCCGGGGCTCCAGGCAAGTAAATTTGCTAACGGCCGTTCGCATTAGTAGCTTTGATTGTAAACAGTACCCTCTATGTCCAGCACCCAATTGTCGC
Source organism: Rufibacter hautae (assembly GCF_008271695.1). Taxonomy (GTDB): domain Bacteria; phylum Bacteroidota; class Bacteroidia; order Cytophagales; family Hymenobacteraceae; genus Nibribacter; species Nibribacter hautae. Next base: position 904,691 of record NZ_VKKY01000003.1, on the reverse strand, counting down.
GCAAAGAACAGATAGACCAAGTTGCCACTTCCCTTTTCAAATCCAGGGGTTTCGCCGCCACCACCATGCGGGATCTGGCGCTGGAACTGGGAATCGAGGCCGGAAGTCTTTATTCGCATATCAAATCAAAGGAGGATATCCTGCAGCGCGTCTGCTTTAAGATGGCCGATGAGTTCAATGCCGCCTTTGACGAGGTGAAGACCAAAGACGTGCCGGCGGCCGAGAAACTGCGCCTGGCCGTGGCGGCCCACGTGCGGGTACTCACCAAGAACCCACCGGCGGCCGGGGTGTTCCTCAACGAGTGGCGCCATCTGAGCGAGCCCTCCCTGAGCAAGTTCCATGACATGCGTTTCCAGTACGAGGAAAGCCTGCGGGAGATTGTGCGCGAGGGAATCGCGAGCGGAGAATTCAAAGTCACCGATGAGAAATTCGTGGTTCTGACGCTCCTCTCTAGCCTTAACTGGTTGCACATGTGGTATAAACCCGAAGGCAAGATGAGCCCGGACGAGATTGCGGAGTTCCTCTCCAACTTGCTGCTCAACGGCCTCAAAAACTTCTAGTTCAGGCAGTTTCAGCAGTCTCTTTATAATTTCGCAGGCTTTAAGGCGTTCCCACAAAAGAATTGAACGGCCCTGCTCGCCTTTGCTTTTCCTTTAGATAAGGTTCCGCGGGTGGGTATGCGCTGTAACGGGAAAGGGAGCTGTTACGTTTGCAGGGTGTCTGGCCTACTTTCTGGCCCGCCTGAGCATCATAACAGGCGTACTCTTATTTACAAAAGAAAGCATGAGAAAACATATAATCTTTGGGCTATCCGTGGCGGTGATCCTGGGTATGGCTGGCTGCTCCAAAGACTCCGGCAGGTCTGGCCCCCTGGCCCGTCCCATATCAAATGAACAGTTAAAAGAGGAACTTACGGTCCTGTCTGACACCCTCAACGGCAAGTGGAAGGTGATGATGTGGAGCGATAGCCTGAAAACCCAACAGATGGAGGAAATGCTGGCGGCCATTCCGCCGGCCGCCATGGAAGCGCAGCAGCGCTCCGAGCTGCAAAAGGCCCTCCGCCGCCTGCGTACCTTGCGCTATGACCGCAACACCGTGCGTGACTCTGACCGCATTGATGCTTATGATGCCGCCCAAGACTCTGTATGGAACGCCCTGCGCGCTTTCCTACCCGAAGACGGCCCTACCGGCGTTCCCCGCGTTGATTCCTTGAACCAGTCCATCACTGCGCACCAGACCGAGACCGTTTTCTACCGCGGCCGCTATGACCAAACCGCCAAAGAACTAAACACGCTGCTGCGCCGCTACAAAAAACAGGTACCCAAACTGGGGAAACCCTTTGACACCCTGCAGCCCGCCCCGCTTTTCCAATGGGTAGACAAGAACGCCAAATCCACCGAGGAGAGCGAAGAAACAGGATCATAAAGCCTTTTAGTTATCCGACTGGAACAGCCAGAAAATCCTTCCGCCTACATCAGAATCGTTTTCAAGAAGATTTTGCAAAAATTGACTTAAAACAGAAAAGCCTCAGATATCTTCTGAGGCTTTTCTGTTTTTGAGAAATGGTCTGACTATTTGTGGTCCAGTTGGGCTAGTTCGTCTTTCACGAAGTCTACCAAAGTCTGGATGTACTCGCTGGAGAAATCAAAACGGATGCCAGCGGCGGCGTAGATCTCCCCAATGGTGGCGGTGTAGCCAAGGCTCAAGGCTTTTTTGTAGCCTTCCAAGGCTGCTTCAGGCTCAGATTTGTAGCGCTTCCAGACGGCGACAGCGCCTAGTTGGGCCATGGCGTACTCCACGTAATAGAAAGGCACTTCGTAGAGGTGCAGCTGTTTTTGCCAGATGTACGGCTTGATGTGCTCCAATCCGCTCCAGTCTACTTCCTGCAAATTGAATTCCTCAAAGATGCGCACCCAGTTCTGGTGGCGCTCTTCCACAGTATGATTAGGATTCTCATACACCCAGTGCTGGAACTTGTCAATAGTGGCTACCCACGGGAAGGTCTCCAGAACGCCCTCCAGGTGTTGGCGCTTGGCGCGTACCAGATCCTCCTGGTTCGGGAAGAAGATGTCCCAATAATCCAGGGTGAGCAATTCCATGGACATGGAAGCAAGCTCGGCCACCTCGGACGGTGGGTGTTTAGCGGCGTTGAGCGGTAAATCACGGGTCAGGAAGGAATGGACCGCATGGCCGCCTTCGTGCAACAACGTTACCACATCGCGCAGGGAGGAAGTCGCATTCATGAAGATGAACGGCACCCCGATCTCATCCAATGGGTAATTGTAACCGCCTGGTGCTTTGCCTTTGCGTGATTCCAGGTCCAGGTGGCCCATCTCGCGCATGGTTACCAGACAGTCGCCCAAGAAAGAATCCAGGTGATAGAAGCACTCAATGGTTTGGGAAAGCAGCTGGTCGCCGGTTTTAAATGGTTCCAGCGGCGGCAGCATACTGGGGTCAACGTCCATGTCCCAAGGACGCAGGGTATCCAGGCCTAACTGGTCTTTATGGTTCAAATCGATCTGGCGGGTAACGGGCACCACTTTCTCCTTAATGGCCTGGTGGAAGGAGAAGGTGTCTTCAGGACCGTAGTCAAATCGGCCAAGGGCGGCGAACATGTAGTCCCGGAAGTTCTCAAAGCCGGCGTTCAGGGCCACTTGGTGGCGCAGTTGCACCAACTCGGTGTAGAGTTCGTCCAGTTTTTCTTTGTCTTCGAGGCGGCGGTTCTGGATGGCTAGATAGGCATCCTCGCGCACAGCGCGGTCGGTCTGCTTCAGGCGGTCGGCAGCACGTTGCAGGGTCATCTCTTCCCCGTCCAGGGTCACCATCATGGCTCCGGCAATGGCGCCGTACTGCTGCTGCTTGGTGCTGATCTCGGTCTGCAGCGGAATGTTCTCCTCCCGGAACAGTTCAATGGCCCGGCGCACGCCCCGCAGGTAAATGCGGTATTTCTCTTCGTCCAGCCCGTCAATGTACGGCGATTCCACCAGTTTGCGGTTGAAGGCATCGTCATACGGCGAGGCTTTGGGCTCAATCTCGGTCACGAAGAACTGGAATGCCTGCGTGAGCGCCTCGTCCTGGGTGTCGCAGGTCATCTTGATGTAGCGCCAGGCCAGGTTCTCAGAGAGCACGCTCTCCAGTTCACTGCGGTCCGCGATCCATCTCTCCAGGTCTTCCTGCGAGTGGATCTCACGGGTTTTCAGTTCCTCAAAGTATGACTCCAGCGATTCCCAGTCCCGTACCTCAAAGTCTGCGGGCATGTACTGGCGGGGTTTGCGTTCTGGCAACGCGAGCGTTTGGGAGGTGTTTTCCATAAATCGGGTTAAAAACGATTAACCAATCTCAATCACCACATCGGCGGTGAGCGGATGGCCTACGCAGTTTAGAACGTATCCTTGGGCAATTTCCGCATCTGACAAGCCTTCGCGCTCATCTAAATGCACGCGTCCGCTTACGCACTTGCCCATACAGGCGGTGCAAAGGCCGGCCTGGCAGGAATACGGCAAGTCTATATCGGCCTTCAAGCCGGCATCCAGGATGGTTTCGGTGGGTTTCACCTCCACCTGGTACTCCTGGCCTTCGTAGCGGATGGTGACGGTGCGGGTGATGATCTCGTCAGATTCAGGAGCAGCACTCACATCCGCGGAATGGGCCTCTGGTCCGGTTGGCGCCGTGAAACTCTCTTTATAGATTTGATTTGCCGGTACACTCATGAAATGAAGCGCCTCGCGCACCTCGTTCATCATCCCCTCAGGGCCGCATATGTAAAAACTTTCCTGCTGATAGCCAGGCACTCTTAGGTCTTGCAACAGGCGCAGCACCATGGAGCGGTCCAGCAAACCAATGTGATCCTGCTTCTCAGTAGCGTCTACCAGGGCTTCGTTGAACACGTGCACCACTTTGAATTTATCTGGATTTTGTTCTTCCAGTTGGGTCAGTTGGTCTTTGAAGATGACAGAATCCACGTTGCGGTTACCGTAGATGAGCGTAACGCGGCTCTGCGGCTCGTATTTGAGCGTGCTTTTGAGCATTGACAGCAACGGCGTGATGCCGCTTCCGCCACCGAACAGGAAGATGTGGCGCTTCTGGGAGGGCTCAGGCTTGAGGTTAAAGTTCCCTATAGGAGCCATCACCTCAATAGTCTGGCCCACTTGGGCATTCTGGGCAAGGAAGTTTGACACCAGACCGCCTTCTACCCGCTTCACCGTCACCGAGAAATAAGGCTCGTCGGGAATGCTGCACAGAGAGTAGGATCTGCGTACTTTTTGTCCGTTCACGGGAAGGATCAAGGTAAGGAACTGACCGGGAACGTAAGGGATGTTCTTTTTATCTGGATGATCTAAATGAAGGGTGATGGCATCTGACGTCTCCTGCGTGATGTCCGCCACTTTCATGTTGAAATAAGCGTTGCTCATAGTTTCTATACGAAAATCGTAGGTGATTCGGGTTTGACTAACTTTCAATAAGGGAGGAAAGTTACAACATTTCATATTCCCGCCCGAACTTAGGGTAAAAAAAGCAGGCGGTCGTTTGTTTTTGCCCTATCTTTCCGAATTGATAACCCTCTGCATACGTTTTAGCGCCATTCTATGGAAACTACGGCCAAACTGATCTCGCTTCTCACTGCCCACGCCTCTTCCTTCGCCCCTATCCTGGACCATGATTTGAATGCCCCGGATGTGGTGCGCCTTGATTTCACCGCTGCGAACCAGACTCTGCTCCAAGCCGACTTCAAGGATACAGCTTCTTTTGAGCAGTTTGTGCAGGAAATGCTCCGCGAGAAAAACGCGACAGTGGGCGTGGGAGGATATTTTGAGGACCGGGTCATCTATCGGCGCAGCGAGCATTTTGGGGGAGCAGGTGAGTCTCGGTCCCTCCATTTGGGCGTGGACATCTGGGCTCCGGCTCACATCCCCATCTATGCGCCACTGGCGGGAACCGTGCACAGTTTCCAGGACAATGCCAACTTCGGGGATTACGGCCCTACCATCATCCTGCAGCACGAACTGGACGGAATCATTTTCTATACCTTATACGGTCATCTCAGCCGCACCTCTTTAGATGGTTTGTCTGTGGGCAAGCCCATTGCCGCCGGAGACCAGATTGCTACCATGGGCCCATACCCCGAAAACGGTGATTGGCCCCCGCACCTGCACTTTCAACTTATGGCAGACCTGCTAGGCAAAAGCGGGGACTTCCCCGGTGTTTGCGCCCCTTCTGAGGAGGAATACTATCGGCAGATTTGCCTTGATCCGAATCTGGTCCTGCGGTCACGGCATTTAGGGCAGGATGTATAATCCTTGGATGTACCATCTAGTACTTGAAATTAGAGGATAAATGGACACACCCGCAGCATCTATTATATAAAATATCAAGTTCTTACCCTTGTGATAATGTTTAACGCAGAACGTTTCCTGACCCACATCCAGGACTTCGCGGTGCTGTATGGCATCAAGATTTTAGTAGCCATCGTTATCCTGTTGATTGGCCTGTGGCTCATCCGGCGAATCACGGATTTCACGTACCGGTTGATGACCCGCAAAAACGTGGATCCGTCCTTACGGCCTTTCCTCAAGAACATCCTCAACATTGTGCTGTTGGTGATGCTCATTATTATTGTGATTGCTCAGGTGGGTCTGGAGGTTACTTCGTTCTTGGCTTTGCTGGGGTCTGCGGGTCTTGCGGTAGGTCTGGCGTTGCAAGGAAGTCTCTCCAATTTTGCGGGCGGGGTCTTGATTCTGGCCATAAAACCGTTCAAAGTTGGGGATTACATTGAGGCGCAGGGGCAGAAGGGCACGGTGGCGCTCATCAACATCTTCAACACTGTAATCACTACCGAGGACCATAAAACCATCTATCTTCCCAACGGGCCTTTGGCCTCGGCGGTAGTGGTGAACTATGACGTGGAAAATACTAGACGGCTTGATGTCTCTTATACCATAGATGCTGCTATTCCTTTGTCCAAAGTTCGGGAGGTGATCCAGCGTGTGATTTCCACCGATGACAGGATTCTGCAGGACCCTGAACCCAGCGTGGGGGTTGAGAAACTTGCCGCTGGAACCATGACTATTTCGGTGAAAGTGTGGGTCCAGCGCGGCGATTACCGATTCCAACAGGTATCAGAATCTCTGAACGAAAAAGTGAAAGAAGCTTTTGAACAAGAGGAAATCGCCCTGAAATAAAAAAAACCGGCAGACCTTAAGATCAGCCGGGATATACCATAGGCTTTTAAGCACTGCCCCGTTTCAGGGCTATTTTTAGGAAAAGAGCCCTGAAACCGGGGTTAAGCATTTAATCAAATTTAATGGCTTTCACCGGGTGGATTCGGGCGATAAGCAAGGTGGGCAACAGGATGGACAGCATGGTCAAGATAAATGTGATGCCGTTGATGCCTACCCAGATGCGCCAGTCCCAATGGATGGGCACGGTGTCCATGTAGTAGTTCTCGGGGTCTAGTGGGATGAGGTGGAAGTAGTCCTGCACGCCACAGAAGAGCAGGGCCAACAGGTTTCCGCCGATGAGTCCGGCAATGGTGAGCCGCAGGCCGCGGTGCAGGAAAATGCCTCTTATCTGTCCGTTGGTGGCGCCCATAGCTTTGAGCGCGCCTATCATGTTGGTGCGTTCCAGAATCATAATAAAGAGCGTAGACACCATGTTGAAGGTAGCCACAAACACAATCAGCACCAGAAAGATGATTACGTTCCGCTTGAGAAGTTCCAGCCAGTCAAAAAGCTGGGCGTAGGTATCGGTGATTTTCTCCAACTGTAAATCGTAGTTCATCTTATCAAAGACCTGGCTCGTGACGGTGTCAATCTGGGTGAAATCGCTGAGCAGGATCTCGTAGCCACCCACCAGGGTATCAGGCCACTGGTTCAGGTCCCTGATCTGCTGCAGATCGCCCAGCACGTACACATTATCGAACTCTTCCAAGCCGGTCTTGAAAATGCCTTTCACCTCAAAGCGGCGCATGCGCGGCGGATTCTGGATAAAGTAGAACAATACCTTCTCCCCTACCTTCAGGCGCAGTTTATCGGCCATGAGTTGGCTCATCATGATTTGGTTGGAGGCGGCGGTATCGTTGAACTCCAGCACCGAGCCTGAGACCAGGTTGGCCTGCATCCCCCGGAAATCATAGGTGGTGTCCACGCCTTTCAGCACCACGCCCAGCACCTCGTCATCGGTTTTGATAATAGCTGTTTTGCGGGCGAAAGGCTGCAGATGCGCCACCCCCGGAATGTTTTTGTAGTCGCCTAGCCCGGTGGAGGTACCCATGGGGTAGCCTTCAAACGAATTGTTGGTGTCAAATTTGCTAATTTGCAGGTGCCCGCCAAAGCTGAAGATCTTTTCCTGTATCTCGTAACGGAAACCTTCCAGGATGGCGAACGACACAATCATGATGGCAATGCCCAGCCCTACGCTGAACTTTGCTATTTTTGTGACCGAGGCGGTAAATGAGTCTGAACGGGCGCCAGTCAAACGGCTGGCAATGTATCGGGAAAGATTCACTTCGTCTATTTTGTGCTTAAAGATAGCTATCTGTTCTTAAACTAAACCTATGCTTGTAACCATCCTCCGTACGGCGATGTTCTGTGCCACGCTGGCCAGCTGCAAACCAGCCGTAACCGTCCCCACCACGGATAGCCCTTCTGTCAGCGGCACATCCGCCCCTAATGCTTCGCAACAGCGGTCGCCACAGCAGGCCCCTCTCCTAACGGGCGCGCAGCAGACAGAGTTATATTTACCGTACCTGCAGGGCAAACGCGTGGGCATGGTCGTAAACCAGACCTCCACCATTGGCAAGACCCACCTGGTGGATACCCTGCTGAGCCGCGGCGTGAAGATCACCATGATTTTCGCACCAGAGCACGGTTTCCGCGGCGATGCCGATGCGGGCGCCCACATCAACAACACCACCGATCCTAAAACCGGCATTCCTATCCTCTCATTGTATGGAAAGAACAAAAAACCGAGCGCCGAGATGTTGAAAGACGTGGATGTCCTCTTGTTCGATATCCAGGACGTGGGCGTGCGTTTTTACACCTACAGCAGCACCATGCACTACGTGATGCAAGCCTGCGCCGAGCAGAACAAGCCCATGCTGCTGCTGGACCGGCCCAACCCCATCGGTTACCTGGTGGATGGTCCGGTGCTAAAGCCCCAGTTTAAATCCTTCGTGGGCATGAACACCATTCCCATCGCGCACGGGCTCACGTTGGGCGAGTACGCTTTGATGATCAACGGCGAAAAATGGCTCCAAAACAGCGTGCAAGCGCAGGTGAAGACCATTCCGGTGAAAGGCTACACGCACAAGATGTTCTACTCGCTGCCCATCAAACCGTCACCCAACCTGCCCAACGACCAATCCATCAGATTGTATCCGTTTCTTTGCCTGTTTGAAGGAACAACCGTAAGCCAGGGCCGCGGCACGCAGACGCCGTTCCAGGTCATTGGGGCACCGTATTACCCGGACAAATCTTTCTCTTTCACACCAGTGCCTATTCCGGGCATGTCCATGGATCCGCCTTACAAAAACCAGATGTGCTACGGAAAAGACCTGACCAAAATGCAACTGAAAGAGAATTTCACCCTGAGTTATTTACTCGACTTTTATCAGAAATCGGGGCAAAAAGAGAAGTTCTTCAACAACTTCTTCAAGAGCCTGGCCGGCACCGATGAACTGCAGAAACAGATCATGGCCGGCATGACCGAGAAAGAGATCAGGGCGTCCTGGAAACCAGAACTGGAAGCCTACAAGAAAATGCGCAAGCAGTACCTGCTTTACCCAGATTTTGAATAACATGCAGAAAGAAGACCTCCGGATTATCTTCATGGGCACCCCCGACTTTGCGGTGCCCGCCCTTCAGGCATTGGTGGAAAACAACTGGAACGTGGTGGCCGTGATCACCGCCCCGGATAAACCCGCAGGCCGAGGCCTGAAACTGGTTTATTCGCCGGTAAAGGAATTTGCCTTACAGCATGATTTACCGGTATTGCAGCCTACCAACCTCAAAGACCCGGCTTTCCAAGAGGAACTCCGGAGCTACAATGCCACTTTACAGGTAATTGTGGCCTTCCGGATGCTGCCCGAAGCTGTCTGGAACATGCCGCCTTTGGGATCATTGAACATCCACGCCTCGCTGCTGCCCCACTACCGCGGCGCGGCCCCTATCAACTGGGCCCTCATTCACGGCGACCAGGAAACCGGCGTCACCTCGTTTTTTCTGCAGCACGAGATTGATACCGGAGACATCATCTTGCAGAACAAAGTGGCCATTGCCCCGGAAGACAACTTCGGGACACTCTACGAGAAGCTGAAACACGCCGGCGCCGACCTGCTGCTGGAAACCGTTTCTGCTATTGTTGAGGAACGCGTGCAGCCGTATCCACAGCCCCAGCCCGAGGAACCGCTCCACATGGCTCCCAAGATATTCAAACAGACCTGCCAGATAGATTGGACGCAGCCTGCTGAGCAGGTACACAATTTCGTGCGCGGATTGTCGCCCTACCCTGCCGCCTGGACCGTGCTGGAGGAAAAGCAATTCAAGGTGTTTTTGGGCCGAGTTCTGGAAAACGGCCCCGAAACGGAACCCGGCACCTACTCCACCGATGGCAAAACCTATCTGCACATCCATTGCGGAAACGGCACCGCCTATGCGGTAGAGGAATTGCAGATGGAAGGCAAAAAGCGCATGAAGATTCAGGACTTTCTGCGGGGTTTCACGTTTCAACACGCCATATGATCGCACTAGTAGTAGCCATCGCGGAGAACCGCGTGATCGGAAGAGACAACCAACTCATCTGGCACTTGCCCAAAGACCTGCAGCATTTCAAGAAACTGACCATGGGCCACCCCATGGTCATGGGCCGAAAAACCTTTGAAGCCATCGGGAAGCCCCTGCCCGGCCGCACCTCCATCATCGTAACCCGGCAACCGGACTACCAAGCACCCGAGGGATGTATCATTACCACCTCACTGGAGGAAGCCTTGCAGCAGGGACTTTCAAAGGATGAGCACGTGCTGGTAGTAGGCGGCGGCGAAATCTACGCCCAGGCCCTTCCTTTGGCTGAAGTGGTTTACCTCACCCTGGTACACGAATCTTTTGAGGGCGATGTACAATTCCCCGAACTGCAAGCCGATGCCTGGGAGGTCACAGAGCAGGAAGAGCACCTCGCCGATGAGAAACACGCCTATCCTTTCACCTTCTTCACCTTCCGGAGGAAAGCTGGGTTCAGTCAGAATTAAGGTGGCTTCTTTACTTAAGGTCTGATTTTACGAAATAAGCTCCTAAACAAGGAAGTAGTTTGATTCTTTATCATCCGCTTTATGCAAACAAAAAGGGCTTCTGATGATCAGAAGCCCTTTTTGTTCTAGCAAATTCTTTTTAAGGCTGATTTTTAGAAATCAGCCTTAAAAAGGGTAGTTATCGGAGGATGTAGATTTTACCGTAGCCCTTCTTGAAGGCTTTGTCTCCCTGGGTGTAGCGGTGCTTCATATCCTCAGGTCCGTTATCCATCACCACGCGGTATAGGTAAACGCCGTTGGCCAGTTTGTCGCCGAACTCATCGGTTCCATCCCAAGCAAATTCAGAAACGTTGTTGCCTATTTTGATTGGGCCCAGTTCCTCTTTCTGCACCTCTCTAATCACTTTTCCGGTCACAGTCATGATCTGGATTTTCATCTTGTCTGGCACAGTGCTTCCGGTTAAGGTGAACACGAATCTTGTTTTAGACGAGAACGGGTTAGGATACGGATAGAAGTTGGTTACCGATGATTCGTTCACCACTTCGAAATTAATGCTGTACCGCTCATTTCCTGCCCGTTGACCCAAGGCATCAAAGCCTTGAACTTCCAAAGTGTATTTGCCGTCAGCAAGTTTCTCAGGGTGGTACTCCACCCTGAAATCATTCTTGTCATCAGCTGGGTACCACCGGATGTTAGGATTAGAGCTCACCTCGATCTCCTCAAAATCGCCACCTTCTTTCTTCAGGTAGACCTTCATAGAAGTAGGGTCGGTGATCGGGATTTTGCGGTTATTGTCTTTCAACACCATACTGATCAACGGGCTCGGAGACACAATATCGCCATCCAGAATTCTCACGCCATCAAACACTACGTCCAAAACAGGCGGCATGCCAGCAGTAAGGTTTACATTGAAAGGCACCTCCAGCGTGTTGTTAAAATAGTTTTGTTCCGGCAGGATCCGAGGGTTCACTGTCACCCTTAGTCTGTTAGAACCTTTCAGGTTCAAAGTAGAGAACTTATGGGTGAAGAAAACCGTGTCTTCTTTCTGCAGCGGCTCCACTTTAAAGGTCTTCACCGTTTTAGCCCCGTTTTCTTCAAACAGGGTGGTTTCTACCGTGAGAGAATCAGAGAAGTTCACCTGGCTTATATTATGGAAAGCATATTGGAGATTCACCTCCCCGCTAGCTGCCTGCTCAGATAGTTTGTTGTATTTATCCAAACCAACCAGGTCAGGACGAACCAATCCTTCTGGCAATCCGTCATACAATACCGTCCACTGACCTAGTTGAGGTGCAGTTCGCTGGGTTTCATCCTTCAATGTCAATTTTAACCTTAGATAAGGATACGTAGCCGCATTAACATCGGCTAAACTAAGATTGGAGGTCGTCACATTTGAAGAAAGAACTGTTTCCTTTCCGGTCTGGTCTACCCCAACCACATCTAATTGGTAGCTATCTGATGATTCCAGTTTAACTTGATGGTGAAGTGATTTCCACTCCTTGGAAGGTCCGATGAGGGTAGAAGTCAAAACACCTTGGGCGTCACTCACTTGAAGGACCCTTTCAATTTGAACCGCCTGCATGTTTCTTGGGGTAGTGGCGTCTGCATCACTTCCACCAAATTCAGTTGCAGAACCAGACGCAATCCCTTTTCGGCCTAAGATCACGAATGGATCTCCATTTTTTAGATTATCAATGATAGACGATCCAATTCCTTTGAAGGCTTCTCTTAAGGTAGGTTTAAAGGATTGGTACGGAATGGTGTTTATTCCTACCATGGCAACATGGTAGCCAGCCGGTACTGCTTTCAAAAATGCTTCTAACCTATCTTGGTTTGCAACGGTTGATAAATTGGAGAATTGGTAAACAAACGTACCAGATAGACCACATCTGCTTCCCGCATTGGCAGGCATGCTGGTGTAAGGCTCCAAGGTTACATCATTGAAAACCATTGCCAGAATATTAGGTCTTGTATATCCACAATTATCCCAGAAGAAAGCATTGTTGTCTATGAATATACCAAAAGGAGAACTCAGTGACATGCCCAAGGCGCCACCGCCACCTTTTATCAGAATGCTTTTATACAGAGGCGCAAACTCCAATTTGTTGGCTTTTTCGTTCAGGTTTATTCTTTGGAGGTCAGATTTTGTAAACTGACCTAAGTTAGCCTGTGACCAACCACTGGCACTCTGCGGAATATGCCTGAAGGAACTTACTGCCCAAACAGTATCTTCTTCAGCTGAAAAGGAGTTATACCTCAGACGCCAAAAGTAGACAGTACTGTCGTTTGAAGCAGTTGGGGAAGGTAATTGGACTTCCCAAGTAGGCAGTACTGCAGCATTCACAACAGTCGTTTTCTTCCATTGGCTTTTGAACGATGCGGTAGTGTCGATTTCAAAATAGTAATCCCGAGGTGCTGATAGCAAATCGGTTGATTGCCCAATGAGCTTTACTTTATCTGTTGAAACAATCCCATATTCATTAGGAGTTAAAGCAACTACCCCACTTTTAGAAAAGAAGGTTTCAAATGTATACTCATTATTGGTTTCATCAATTTCTGGGATTGTATCTGTATGGTCTAACTTAATTCTGAAGGTATTGACTCCCGAACCATCAGTGGTTAAAGCTTGTAGCTCTAGTTTTATGGTGTCCCGGTAATAAACGGCTGGAATTTTGATGGAGTCATAAAGCAGTTCAGTCCCATTTTCTAGGGTTCTATTGATTGAAATGTAGGAAGGTGATTCATTAACCTTACCTAAGTTTCTAACGTCGATTGATAAAACAAAGCTTTCTGAGGTAGCCGTAACTTTCCCTCCGTCTGTACCTGAAATACTTACGCCTCCATTTTCAACAGTATAGTCGGCATTTTCTGGTGCAATAAGCAACAATGCTGGATCTGATTGAAGGACCATTTGCATGGCCATGGCTGTGGCATTCTCCCCACTGATGGCATTAGTCACTTCTTGAATTACTTGTTTATGCTGTATTCCCAAGCGTTTTCCAAAGAACTCTGGATTACTGAAACAAGTCCTATAGAAACTAGAACTAAAGATGTTCAATAGCGAAGGGTACCCATAGCTGGCATGACCTAAAAACGCAAGTGCACCTTTTTCCGGAGTTAATAGCCAGTCTTCTCCGAATGATTTCGCGGGAATAAAGCTGTTACCAACATTACAACCATTCATTAAGATCATGGGATATTTACCATTGTTCCTGTACCCAGACAGAACATTAGAAACAAGCCCAATGTCCAAATCTGAAGTTGTGGTAGAACTGTGTCCGAAGAAGGTAATCAAACTCAACCCTGCATTAAGCTCTTTTGCCACATTGATGGTATCCAAACCTGCAATTGAACTCCTGATTTTGGTGGTGACACTTGCTCCTAACCACTTTCCTTCCGCAATCTGTTCATATGACCTCAGGTATGCAGCTAGCGTCGTACGCTCTGATCCTTCAATACCTCCCCCTAAGTGAAGAATGTTCTTCCTCCACTCCAGATTCTGAGGCAAACTTTCATGTAACTGAACCTTGTTAAGGTAACTCAGAACCTCCTGAGGTGTATTAGCCGGAATCCTACCAGTGGCTACTTTTGGCACGTATTTTCCCTGCTCCCAGTCAGCTGTAAAGAAAACATCCGAGCCAGGTGTACCTCCCGTGGGCACTAAATCCTTATAAACAAGAGCTGCGGGATTCTTCCGCACATTAATATTATCAGCTTCTAACCCCTTACCAATTATAAACAAGTATTCTGGTTTGCCATTAACCATCATAAATTTCATAAACCTTCTGATGGCGGCAGATGATTTATCGCCGTAAAAGAACTGGTCATACAACTGACCCACCTCCATTACCAAGGTATCATAATTGCCGCCTGCAGCAGAAGCTCTAAATGCAGCATAGTCTTTTACAGGATTTAGAGACGAATTCACCGGCTGCATCAATGCCTGATGGGAGACTATAATATAGGAGGCTGTGTTCCCGGTCAAGGCTCTAAACTTCACCTCACTGACTGGCAGGGGAACGATAGGCGATTTGGACCATAGAAAGCCTTTTCTAGCCAAGCCAGAGGTGGCTCTGGAAAAAACAAATTCCTTTTTAGAACCATTAACATTGCCTTCAATCCTGTAAACGTTATTTGGGGAGGTAATATCATAAGCTATGGCTCTTGCCGCGGCAGTACCTTCAAAAGAAAACAATTCTTCACCATTTGGTGCCTTCGCAGCATCAAACGTTAGTGTTCCCCCATTGATTACCGGGTTTCTAGGATATGTAACTTTTGCATAACAAAACCGAAACGTACCGCCAACAGCACCAGCTCTAATCCTAAGAGTGAGCTGGCCAGAAGCAGATATACTGGAAAAATCGAACGGGAACGTGGCATTACCTAACCCATAGGTTGGGCACTTTATATTACCAATTAGCTTTTCAACCCCATTTTCAACTACAAAAACATTCACATCAGGAGCCACAGGATTATTACCCACAATCATGACTTCTACTGTAGGCCTTGGCCCCTGCGTACTAACATTCTGGATTGAATCCACTTTATACTCCCGCACAGAAGCGGCGGCGGTAGTCAGATTGAATCCTCCCGAGGAGTATCCTTCCCCTACATCGCCCCAAGACAGGTGATTTTCGCCATATTTCTTTCCGCGTGCATAAGCATCTAAAGCTTGGTATACACGCGAATGCATCACCCATGGCTCTGGAGTAAGCGTGGAAGAACTAGAGGATTGAGAAATCATTCGCCTACCGTTTGCACCAGACCAGGTTAAAAAGTAAGCAGCTGTATCAGTATATAAGCTGTAATTGAGATTGTGTTTTTGATCCTCTGGATTTTTGTAAAGCTCTCTATCCAAAGCCCCGTCATTCTGTTCCCCGTAGAACTCAATGAAGTCACCAGCGTCAAAAGAGCCGTCTGCTTCACCTTCCACGTGGATGGAGACTTCCTGGCCCCGGCGATAGAGTTGGAAATTGCGCGGGTCTACGTCATTGATGCCGGCGGCTTGCAGGTAGGTTTTGTCTAAACGGTAAATGCCAGTAGCGGGCACTTTTATTTTATAGTATTTCTGGCTGTAATTGATCCACTCATTCCCGTAGGTGATCTGCTGCCCATAAGAGCGCTGCGCAGAACCCAACAGGGCAAAGAAAACTAGAGCAGTAAGAAGTAAAGATTTTAAATAGTAAGGTGTCTTCATATAAATTAGCGCGCGCACAAAAATCAATCAAAACTATAGGCCAAAGAAACAATCACGGAAGAGACTTGGGAGTTATCAGAAACTTTGGATAAGGCCAAGTCTAGTTGTAGGCCACGGGTGGCTACACCAATGCCAAAATTTGGCTGTACTTTCCAACTGCTTTTTCCGTCAAGGTCTTCTATTTGCTGCACGTTATTGAAACCACCGCGCAAAAACACGGAGTTGGCATAACCCAGCTCTACTCCAACCCTTGGGTCCACGGAAACTACTCCGGTAGAGAGCAAGGTATTTCTTTTCCCATCAGTGGTGATTTCCAGGTCAGTGGCCACTAAAGCAGAGAAGCGGTTGGCGAACTGGAAAGAGCGGCCGGCACCCAAAATCAAACGTGGCAGGGTAACCTCAATGCTGTTGGCGTTAAAGGACTCCTGGTCTTTCAGATAAGTATCTTCCAGTTCATCGGGGTTCAGTCTCCAGGCGGTGAAGGTGGTGGTGATGTCTTTGGCCATCAACCCGAATTGCCAGTTGCCCCGGCGTAACTGCGCCCCGGCATCAATCCCGAAACCCCAGGCGTTGGCGAACTTCCCTACGTTGCGGTAAATGATTTTGGCGTTGGCACCCAAGGTAAGACCTTTGATAAGGTTGCTCTGGCGGGCGTATGATGCCAAGAAAGCGTAGTCTGCCACCGAGAAGAACTCAATGCTGTCATACTGGATGGCGCCATACTCATTCTGCAGGCGGCGAGTATCCGCGATGTCATCCACGCCTACCCGGATTACCGAGAAAGCCAAGGCACTAGTAGAATCCAGATTGGTGGCGTAAGAACCATAGTCGTTTTTGATGATGCCGGCGAAAAGCTCAGAGTGCATGTACGCGGCATTGTGACGTTTAGGCAAGCCTACGAGACCGGCAGGATTCCAGAATCCTGCCGTGGCATCGCGCACGATGGCCGATTGCACACTCCCCATCCCTAAGGCCCTAGCCCCTACCCCAATGTTAAGGAACTCATTGCTGTACTTAGGCGCAGAGATATCCTGTGCCTGCGCCTGGTCAGGAAAAAGAAGGTAAGTAAGAAGTAAAAAGATGGGTACTAGTTTTTTATTCATAAAATATAATTATACGTCATATACGGAATAATCATGTAAAGATAGTGCCATCTGGCAACATTATAACAACATTACTTTAGCGCTTATTACACTCACTGAGCAAGTTCTGTTCCATTTTACTCCTATTTCTTTCCCGCCAGCCTGCCTACCTCTCCCAAAGCCCCTTTCAGTACTTGCCGCAAGCATTTTCTTGAGGAAAACAGCAACCAAAAATAAATTTCACCAGTACCTTGTTTTACATAGTACCTTCTTATATATTTGTATCAATAATTCAGACTCACAGACCATGAAAGTAGAAAACACACAAGTGCAGATGCGGAAAGGGATTCTGGAGTACTGCATTCTGGAAATCATCGCCCGCGGCGAAGCCTACGCCTCCGACATGCTGGAGGAACTGACCGCAGCCAAGATGATCGTAGTGGAGGGGACGCTCTACCCACTGCTGACCAGATTGAAGAACGCCGGCCTCCTGGACTACTCCTGGGTGGAATCCACCTCGGGACCTCCCCGCAAGTACTACAAACTCACCGCCACCGGCACTGAGTTTCTAGAGCAGCTCCGCCTCACCTGGCTGGAACTGGTAGACTCCACCACCTTCATCATCAACCGCAAGAAATCCAACTAGCCATGAAAAAGAATATAAGTGTCAACCTGCAAGGCATGATCTTCCACGTGGAGGAAGACGGCTACGAGATGTTGAGCCAATACCTTGCCGGCATAAAGACGTACTTCTCTACCTATGAGGGGCATGAGGAGATCGTGGCCGACATAGAGTCCCGCATCGCGGAGATCTTCTTCTCCCGCCTGAACCCGGGCAAGCAGGTCATCTCCCGCGATGACGTACAGGCGCTCATCGCGCAGATGGGAACCATCGCCGACTTTGAAACGGTGGAGATTGAAGAAGCAGAAGCCACCTCGGCCAGAAACCAGGGCAGCACCGCTACTCCTCCGCCGTACGAACCCGCTCCCACAGAGCAGAAACGCCTGTACCGCGACGTGAACCGCAAAGTGCTGGCCGGTGTGGCGGCAGGTATCGCCAATTACCTGCAGATGGACCCTATCTGGGTAAGACTGGCCTTTGTGCTGCTGGTGCTGGGCGTACCGTTTACCGGTGGCTTTACCATCCTGGGGGTGATCCTCTACGTCGTTTGCTGGGTGGCTTTGCCTAAGAACGCTGCTTTGCCAGACATTCCGGTGCGCAAACTGTTCCGTGACCCGGTAGACAAGAAACTGGGCGGCGTGGCCAGCGGTATCGCCATCTATTTTGGGGCAGACGTGGCCATCATCAGACTACTGTTCCTGCTGTTCTTTTTGATAGGCGGGGTGGGCCTGATCCCTTACATCATTCTCTGGATTGCCGTGCCTGAGGCTAAAACCATAACAGAGCGGGTGCAAATGCAGGGAAACCCCGTTACGCTCTCCAGTATAGAAGAATCGGTTAAAAACAACTTGAACATGCGGGACGCTAACGGGCAGGAGAGCACCTTAGCCAAAGTCCTCTTGTTTCCGGTTCGTTTGGTGTCGCAGGTGATCCAGGTCTTGTCCAGAGTGCTGAACCCGGTATTGGGTGCCTTGATCACCTTGGTGCGGGTATTTGCGGGCCTTTTGTTGATGGTGGTAGCCGGTGGCTTTATGATTGCCCTGCTCACCTCCTTAATGATAGGAACCGGGGTTTATGACCAGCCCCAGTATTTCAACGTCGGGGATATCCCGGCTGCGGCTTTCTTCAATGCGGTTCCTGGCTGGTTGGTATGGGCAGGTTTCTTCGCGGGCTTTATCCCGGCGCTCCTGTTGTTCCTTCTGGGCGTGGGTATGCTGGCCAAGCGGTTCCTGTTGCGCCCCACCGTGGGCTGGCCTATGCTGGGCGTATGGCTTCTGGCCCTTGCGGCTTTACTGAGCGGTATCGCGCTTACGGCCCGTCAGTTCCAGGAAACCGGTGAATTTGCCACCGAGCAGACTTTTCCGGCGGCTGCCTACCAAACCATGGTCTTCAACATCCGTGACACCAACCATAGCTACGGCCACCGCATGCGGGTGAAAATGGAAGGCTACAACGGCACCGATGTGAAAGTGATTCAGACTTACAAAGCCAAGGGCATGGACGAGGCAGACGCCATCAACAACGCCCAGATGATCTCCTACAAAATGGTGCAGCAGGATTCTGTGCTTCGGTTCGATGACGCGTTCATCTTCAAACCCAACGCCATTTTCCGCGACCAGGATCTGGAAATCAGAGTTCTGATCCCCGAAGGAAAGCAACTCCGCTTCTCTGAGGGCTACGCCAACCACTTCTCAGATGAGATCACCGACGGTGACTATTACTCTGAGGACCTGGCCAGCAACACCTGGCAGATGAAAAACGGCCGTCTGGTTTGCCTTACCTGCAGCGTAGTGGACAGCACCGGCGGCACCACCGCCCGCCAGCCTCGCACCGCCGTGGGCATGGACGATGACCTGGCCATTCTCAAAGACCAGTACGAGGGCATCGCCAAGATCTATAACGTGCGTGACTTTACTGAAATAGAGGCCGGAGGCGCTTACCATATAAGAGTGCGTCAGTCTCACCGCAACTTCGTGCGGGTTACCGGCTCCCAAGACGAGCAGGAAAGACTGAAGATACGGGTGCAGAACGGCGTCTTAAAAATCAGCCGTGAGAGCGAGTTCATGAAATGGTGGGAAGGCAACAAGAGCGCAGTCCTCATTGAGGTAGAAACGCCAGACCTCTCCCTAGTGGACATTGGGGGAGCCGCTAAAGCCGAGATCATAGGTTTTGCGCCGGAGAACTTCACCATCAAGCAATCTGGGGCCAGCGAAGTAGCCATCAGCATCAGCACCGGCCATCTGGATGTTGACCTGAGCGGCGCCTCCCGGGCCAGCCTAAAAGGCACCGCCGATGACCTTTCTATTGACGGCAGCGGCGCGTGCAAAGTAGACGCTTCCAAAATGGAGGCCCAGGTGGCCCACGTAAACGTAAGCGGCGCAAGCCAGAGCGTAGTGAACGTAGCGAGAGAACTGTATGCCGATGCCAGCGGAGCCAGCTCCGTGGAATATGTGGGCGAGGCCCGAGTAGAGAAAAATCAATCTGGTGGTTCCCGCGTAAACCGCCGCAGATAGTACCCGTTTAGGGCCTGTTTTGCAGAAAATAGGCCCTAAACGATTTGTCACCAAAAGCTCTCTTTCTGGATTTCTTGAGAAGCTTTTGTATAGGGAGGACGCGCTTCTGGCAAAGTCCTCCTTCTTTTTCCCCCTCCATGAAATGAATCTAAGTTGCTGAATTTACCTTCCCTTATTCAGCCCTCCCTTTTCTCCTCAGAGATTTCGGCAAACCCTGTTGCCGCTTAGACTTCCACTTCATCCCCATTCAACTCAGATGAAAAACCAGATTTTCGCCATGGGCTCTATGGTGCTGGCTCTATTTTTGGCCTCCTTTTCCCAAAGTAAGGCCCAAACGCCCCCTACAGATTGCGACACTAAATTGCTTTCCTATAAAAACTGGAAAGAGACACCAACAACGCAGTGGAATCTAACCCTGCAAAGTCCTTCGGGCGGAAGCCTGGAATACATTGGCACTACGCATACCTCAGATCCCACGCACGCCCAGTTTGCCCAGATCAAACAGGCCTGGAACACGCTGAAACCAACCCTTGCCTTTTTTGAGGGACCAAACCGAGGTGTTGCTGCCACTGAAGAGGAAACCATCAAACAGTTCGGGGAGTCTGGCTACGTGCGCTTCCTGGCCCAAGCCGATGGCATAAAAACCGTGACCTTGGAAATGTCACCGCAGGAAGAGATAGACCAACTCTTGAAATCCAGCCGGTTCAGCAAGGAGCAAGTCAAGCTGTTTTTTGTACTGCGCGAGGCAAGCCGACTACGGGAGCGTAAGGTCCTGAACGAAGACCAGCTGAAAACCGCCATCACCCAACTGCTGCAGAAAGCCAACACCATGATCAAGGGTTTTGACGGAGTGATTCCGGATCTAGCGGCTTTACAGGTGGCCTACCAGAAATACTGGACGGCTCCAGTTCACTGGTGGGAGGCTCCAACCGCTTGGTTTGACCCTTTGGGAGACAGCCTGAAAACCGGCGGTAACTTCACCAACGACATCAACCGCCAGAGCAGCGAGAACCGAAACGCGCACATGTACCGGATCCTTTCTGAAGCCGTCCTTAGAGGCGAGCGGGTACTGGCGGTGGTGGGCAGAAACCACGTGCCCATGCAAGCCGAGGCTTTGAAGTGCGCCCTAACTAAAAAAGCCAACCCATAAAAAAAGAGGAATCCGTTTAGCGCCTGTTTTTGTAAATCAGACGCTAAACGAAATCCTCTTTTGGTTGAAACTTCCGGTTCCCTACTGCTTTCAGGAAGTCACCGGCTGCAAACCAAGCTTCTTGCCTTCAGATAATAAGAAAGGGAAAGCCTCGTCATACTCGTTGCGGATTTCGCCTTCCAGAATGGCCTCCGTGATGGCGTTCTTCAGGATACCTACTTCCTTGGACGGAGAGATCCCGAAAGTCTGCATGATCAAGTCTCCGCTGATAACCGGTTGGAAGTTGCGCAGGCTGTCTTTCTCCTCCACCTCTTTCAATTTGGCCTCCACCTTCTCAAAGTTCTGCAGGTAGCGCTTCACCTTGTCATGGTTCTTGGAGGTGATATCGGCTTTGCAGAGTTGCATGAGCAAGTCGATGTCATCTCCTGCCTCAAACAATAATCTCCGGATGGCAGAATCAGTCACGGTTTCCTTTACCAGCGCAATTGGCCGTAAGTGGAGCCGAACCAGTTTCTGCACCTGCTTCATGTGCTCGTTCAGCGGCAACTTGAGATCAGCGAAAATCTTAGGCACCTGGCGGGCGCCGCGGTCTTCGTGGCCGTGGAAGGTCCAGCCCACTTTCTCGTTGTAGCGCTTGGTCTCGGGCTTGGCGATGTCGTGGAGGATGGCGGCCCAGCGGAGCCAAAGGTCATCTGAGACCTCGGCCACGTTGTCCAGCACCTGCAGCGTATGGTAGAAATTGTCTTTGTGCGAGTTCTTGTTGATCGTCTCTACGCCGTGCAGCTTCACCATTTTGGGGAAGATCAAATGCAACAGTCCGGTCTGGAACAGCAGCTTGAATCCGTACGACGGCTTTTTGGAGAGCACGATCTTGTTCAGCTCATCGGTGATGCGCTCCTGCGACACAATCTTAATGCGCTCCTTGTTCTCCCCAATGGCGTCAAACGTGTCTGGGTCGATGTCAAAGTTGAGTTGCGAGGCGAACCTGATGGCCCGCATCATCCGCAACGGATCATCTGAAAAGGTGATGCCCGGCGCTAGCGGCGTTTTGAGGTTCTTGCGCCGCAGGTCCTTCATCCCCTCGAACCGATCCACCAACTCCCCGAAACTGCCTTCGTTCAGGCTGATGCCCATGGCGTTGATGGTGAAGTCGCGGCGGTTCAGATCATCTTCCAGTGTTCCTTGCTCCACCTCGGGCTTGCGGGAATCGGACCGGTAAGACTCTTTGCGGGCTCCCACAAACTCCACTTCCCAGCCGTCCTCGGTTTTGAGCATGGCCGTCCCGAAGTTCTTGAAAACGGCTACTTTGGGTTTGTTGGGGAGCTTACTGGCCACCAGTTGCGCCAGGTCAATGCCACTTCCTATGCACACCACGTCAATGTCTTTGGAGGGCCGCTTAAGCACCAGGTCCCGCACAAATCCACCGATGACGTACGCCTCCGTGTTCAACTCCTTCGCGGCCTGGGCCACTACGGCAAAAACTGGGTGTTCTGGAAGGGTAATCTCAGTGGTCATGGGCAACAAATTGATTCTGTACTTTTTAAACAACCCTTTCCTGGTTGGAAAAGACACTGTTCAGGCTGCAAAGGTACGGGAATGGGTAGGCTTTGACAAACCCAGCCATTTTAAGCCTGCTTTTGGCAACTCGGCAGCAAAACAGAACAGGCAGAGACACTCAAAGGCTCTGCAGACAACACGGAGGTCTTCGAAGCCACAAAACCTTCAGCCTATAGCCCGTTTACTTCTTCTACACCTGGTATCTTTCAGGATAGCGCCAGAATCAAAGCGAAAGCATTGTTCCTTCCATTATTCAAAAGCCTTGGCAGCGGATTTTGGGAAGCCCTTCAACTCACCTTTACACCCGCCCAAAAGACCTAGTCATGTTCAAATATTCTTTAAGTGTCTCGCCATTTACGCTTAGGGCATGTTTTTACTAAAACGGCCTAAAAACGACCGTAAAGCCATTTATTTGATCTCCTGGCACAATTCCACCAGCACTCCGTTGGCTGATTTTGGGTGCACAAAGCAGACCAGTTTATTATCGGCGCCGAGTTTAGGGGCCTCGTTCAGGAGTTGGAAACCCTGGGCTTTGAGGCGCTCCATCTCGGCTACAATGTCCTCCACTTCAAAGGCAATGTGATGAATCCCCTCCCCTTTCTTCTCAATGAACTTATGGATGGCGCTGTGCTCGGCGGTGGCTTCCAGAAGCTCAATCTTGGTGTTGCCCACGTGGAAAAAGGAGGTATTAACGGCTTCGCTTTCAACTTTTTCGGCCTTGTAAGGCTCTGCGCCTAATAATTTGGCAAACAATTGATTTGCTTCTTGGCAATTTTTCACGGCAATGCCAATATGTTCTACATGCATACGGTTTATTTAAAGGTATTCTAAGTAATGTTTTTTGTGTATTTTTGCGTGCAAATCAAACTAACTGGAGCTAAAATCTGTTTTTTTGATAAGCCAACACAGGAAAACTACTGACGAAGATGCTGAAATTTCCGATTTATCTAGATAATAATGCCACCACGCCTATGGACCCGCGCGTGTTGGAGGCCATGTTGCCGTACTTCACCAATCACTTCGGGAACGCTGCGTCCCGGAATCACCCGTTCGGCTGGGCCGCCGAAGAAGCGGTAGACTATGCCCGTGAGCAGATCGCGGCATTGATTAACTGTAACCCCAAGGAATTGATTTTCACTTCAGGCGCTACGGAGTCAGACAACCTTGCCATCAAGGGTGTGTTTGAGATGTATGCCTCTAAAGGAAACCATATCATCACGGCCACTACTGAGCACAAAGCAGTGTTGGATACGTGTAAGCACATTGAGAAACTGGGCGGACAGGTAACCTATCTGCAGGTAGACGCAGAAGGCCTGATTAACCTGGAAGAACTGGAAGCTGCCATCACGGACAAGACCATCCTGATCTCTATCATGTATGGAAACAACGAGGTGGGTGTGATTCAGCCTATCAGAGAGATCGGAAGAATTGCCAAGAAACATGGCGTTCTGTTCTTCTCAGATGCGACCCAAGCCGTGGGTAAAATTCCGGTGGATGTGGAAGCCGATGGTATTGACATCATGGCTTTCTCCGGTCACAAAATGTACGGTCCTAAAGGCGTTGGTGCCTTGTACGTACGTCGTAAAAACCCACGGGTAAAAGTTACTGCCCAGATGGACGGTGGCGGACACGAGCGCGGCATGCGTTCTGGTACCTTGAACGTGCCTGGTATTGTAGGTTTAGGCAAAGCCGCCGAGATCTGCCGCACCGACATGGCTTCTGACACTGCCCGCATCATCGCCATGCGTGACCGCTTGGAGCGCGAGTTGCTGCAAATGGAAGAGTCTTACCTGAACGGAAACAAAGAGAGCCGTCTACCCCACGTAAGCAACATCTCCTTCAAATATGTAGAGGGGGAAGGCTTGATGATGGGCGTGAAAGACATTGCCGTATCTTCAGGATCTGCCTGTACTTCTGCTTCCCTGGAGCCTTCTTACGTGCTCAAAGCAATGGGCATGAGCGATGACCTGGCGCACTCTTCCCTGCGTTTCGGTTTGAGCCGTTTCACTACCGATGAGGAAGTGGATTACGCCATCAGCCACGTGAAGGAAGCTGTGACCAAACTTCGTGAACTAAGCCCGCTGTGGGAAATGTTCAAAGAAGGTATTGACCTTGACTCTGTAGAGTGGGCAGAACACTAAGATTTTAATTAAGAATGGGGAATTAAGGAGTAGGTATGATCAGAATAGGATCTAATATCGTATACCCTAGTTACTTACCCCCATTCTTAATGCATTTTTATAAAATTGTAATTAAAACAAAGCCATGGCTTATTCAGATAAAGTAATAGATCATTACAGCAACCCACGCAACGTAGGTACGCTGGACAAATCAAAATCAAACGTGGGTACTGGTTTAGTAGGTGCCCCTGAGTGCGGTGACGTAATGCGTTTGCAGATCGAAGTAGATGAGAACCAAGTAATCACCGATGCCAAGTTCAAAACTTTCGGTTGTGGTTCTGCTATTGCTTCTTCTTCTTTGGCCACGGAGTGGTTGAAAGGCAAAACTGTTGACGAGGCGTTGGCCATTGACAACATGGAGATTGTGGAAGAATTGGCGTTACCGCCAGTTAAAATTCACTGCTCTGTTCTAGCCGAGGACGCTATCAAGTCTGCTATTAATGACTACCGCGTGAAAAACGGTCTGGAGCCATTGGTAGAGGCTAAGTCGCACCACTAAGATTCCTGCGAGCGCATGGATGTATCCACCAATGTGCACGTAGAGAGCGCCCGGATTCAGAAGCAGATTGAGGAGCATTTAGGCATGGAGGGAAGTCAGCTTTTGTTTGACTTCCGCCCCATGGAAGACCGAATGCGCCTTGATTTGATTACCGTGAACCCGCGGCACCACCAGTCGTTCCTGTTCCATACCGTAACAGGTTATGACCGGGTGGATGCGCTCCGGAAGATGCTGGACTATGTGCGGCAATCGCGTGACCAAGAAAGCTCCTTTACCATCCAGTGGGTGGCGCGGGGCGAGCGCGAGCTGAACACCTCCTACTTCCGGGCGACCAACATGTATGATGCGTTGGATAAACTATATTATGGCCGGGACATCAACACCATCACCGTTTTCAGTGTGGTTTTGAACCCAGTCTCTTAAATTAAAAAGGACACGCGTATGATTACCGTTTCTGATAAAGCAAAAGAAAAAGTAGAAAAGCTGAAGCAAGACTCTAACATAAATGACAGCTTCCGCTTGAGAGCCTCTGTAGCCGGTGGTGGATGCTCCGGATTGTCTTACAAGCTGGACTTCGATGACGAGGTAAAGCCCATGGACCAGGAGTTTGAAGACAAAGGCGTGAAGGTAGTGGTAGATATGAAAAGCTTCCTTTACCTAGCTGGCACTGAGCTGGACTTCTCCGATGGATTAAACGGCAAAGGCTTCTTCTTCAACAACCCCAATGCCAGCCGTACCTGCGGCTGCGGCGACAGTTTCTCTGTATAACTTGTTTCATTGTAATAAAGCAAAAAGGCACCGCATGCGGTGCCTTTTTGCTTTATAGGTGTTTTCAGGAAAACGGGCGTAAAAAGATCAGCTTTTTCTCATGTATATGTGTTTGTAGTCTCAAGCCATCACGATAAGTAGTGCGGTACATTGTGCATAGTCTCTCACTAAGCCACTCTCAGACAGCCAATCTCCTGATTGGTGAAACTTGGAAGCTTAATACTACGGTGCTTATCCTGCACTTTTTTCTGGAAACACCATCGAAACATCTGCCCTTCTCCAGTACGCCAATCAGGAGATTGGCTGTCCGGTAAGTGCGTAGAGCGCTGACGCTAACTCTACACATAACCAGTAAAAAGCTCTAGAGATTCTATTCCGTCTTTTAACTCAAGTAAACAACCTAAAGTGTGCTCCAAGAAAAAGGCTTGGAGATTACTTCTCCAAGCCTTCAGAAATTAACGCTAAATTCTCAATGCTTATCTGGCTACCTGCACTGGGTGGTCTTCCAGTTGGGCATAGTGAAGTTTCCAAGCGCCTTTCTCGTTCTTTTTCCAGAGTAGCATGAAGTTACCTTCGCCCTCTCCTTTCGGTAATTGGCGATCAGACGGAATTACATCTACTGTGAAAGTACCACCTTCAAAAGCGATGTTTTCATCAGCACCGGAGCTCACCGGGAAAGTTTTCAGGTTCTCAATGGTACCCATGGTTTCGCGCACCCATTTCTGCGACACTTCAGATTTGCCGTTGTAATGCACCTCGCCTTGCACAAAATGTACATCCTCGGCAAGAAGGGTATCTAATTGGGCCGAGTTTCTGCTGTTCCAGGCACCTATAAATTGTTGGTTCAGTTGCTGCACGTTAACGGGCTCTTTCTTCTCGGTTTTAGTACAGGAGAAAAGCAGGGCCGCAAACAAAAACATGACAATGGACGATTTCATACGTTCAGATTTTAGTGAATCAATAAACCACATACTCGGTTTGAATATTAGAGGTTTCAAATATTATAGACTTCTAATGAAAAAGCCCAAGCACAGGGCTTGGGCTTTCCTATAGGTAGGCATGTGCCCAGCTTACCAGCTTTTTCTTCTGTATTCAGAATCAGCGTACGGCTTAGAATAGTCACCGTAGTTCTCGTTCGGCAAGAAAGACAGGTTAGACATGCTCATGATCTGCGGCTGACCGGCAGTATAGCCAGTGTAGGCCATGGTAGCCGGAGCGGCAACAGCAGCTGATTTAGCGGCTGTGGAAGTAGAAGATCTCTTGGCAGAACCAGAAGACCTGTTAGATGAGTTATAAGAATAAGCGCGGTTAGCGGCTACAGTTCTGTTGAACTCAGCTTCTTGTTCTGCAGCTCTTTTCTTTCTTTTGTTATCAACGATTTTACCTACACCATATCCGGCAGCACCACCAACGACACCACCAACTACACCACCTACAACTCGGTTACGTTTGTTGATGATGGCACCTGCCGCAGCACCAGTACCAGCTCCAATCACCGCACCTTTGGCTTGTGGGCTCCATTTTTTTCTTTCTTGCGCCTGGGCATCATTGAAGGCAACAGTCACTAAGAACAGAAGGGCGAATATCAAACTTAGCTTTTTCATGTTAGTACTTTTTAGAGTCTGTAAAAGTTTATCTCTTATGTTTTCTACCTTTTCAACTACCGTGCCAAAAATGAAATCTAAAATAAAAGCACCCTTTAGATTCATTTTGCCAATTCAGGGAAGCTCCTCGCCTTTTAATTAGCACTTTAAGGCTCATCAGGTGATAAAACGGATTTAGCAATATTTAGATACATTGATGATTTTCCCTCAAGAAGTGAAGCTAGGAGGCTGTATTAGAAATGTCAATTTTCAGCTTATATCAAACTAAAAGCCAGTCCATTATAATGGACTGGCTTTTAGTTTGATAAACTTTCTTCCCTTAAAAGAACCTACTTCATAATGTCAGTTCAGGATTACGTTGGTGGACTTGGGATTTCTCAGTTGATTCCCTATTTGCTACAAACAATTTTATGTGAAGCTTTTTAAGCAATGGCTTTTCGATAAAGTAACTTAATACATAAGCAACCACCAGGACACATCCAGTCATCAAGAGAATTTGCCAAAACACAGGTAATAGCTTCAATTTAGGCTGGACAAATAGCCTTCCTATTTCATTATGAACCAAATACAAGCAATAAGATATTTGAGCAAGGAACAGGGAGGCCTTATTTATAAAGAATGGCACATAAGAGTTGATAGCCAAGTAAAAAACAAGAAAATAGAGCACGGTCATTCCTACATTCTCAGCAGGGCTTAAATAATTTACAACTCCATGAATGGTATGGGAATTACTAATAGACAAAATAGAAGTTAAGAGGCAGAGCCCAATTAGAATCCAGCGCCAGGCGCTTGGTTGGTCATACTTTATTTTATTGAAGATAATTCCGGCATAGAAGGATGGCCATACGATCAAAAGCGGAAAACCGTTCACGGTTGCTTCGTGAGTTAAAGTAAATGAACCTAGAGGAAACATACTGGTTATTAATAAGTATCCCAAAATGAGAGCTCCACCCCACTCTACGTACCGCTCCCCTTTACACCATAAGATTAAAGCCAAAACCGCGTAAAAGAGAACCTCTATCAGGAGGGTCCAGTAGACACCATCCAGAAAGGGTATTTCTTGAAAGTAGTTTAAGAAAGAGAGATTAGAAAAGTACTGCAAAACCAAAGCCTCTACCGGTACTCCATGTTTAAGGTTGTACAAAAACATACATCCAAAAGTAAGGGACGCACAGATCCAAAACATGGGAATCAACCTTATAAACCTTTTCAGGCTGTATTCACCTACGTTAGGATTACTTCTGAGGAGATTGTAGCCCACAAAACCGCTGATGATAAAGAACAGATCTGTTCCTCCGGCAAATAGCCTGAAATAAGGAAACAACGTCGTCCCGCTTGAAAAATGAAAAAAGACAACTATAAAAGCAGTTATCCCCCTTATACAATCTAACTCTACAATTCTTTTAGAAGGAGCCATGCAAATAGTAAAATTCTGACTTCATAAAATTTGATGTTTAAGCACTATTTTGAAAAAATCACCCCTAAAACAATATTTACAAAGATAACAGCGAAAATTAATTACTTAAGAATTCATAGACAAAGTAGAACTATTTATAATGCCTTAAGTTAAACCCACCTCTTTTTAAGAGACCAATCCTAAGTACATTGAAATGACAACTAAGCTCATCAGCACATTTTGAAGGAATTTTCCTTCTACAATACGCTAAGGTGGAGAACGATCCATAATTTTTCTCCAAAGCCTTTCTCATATCACATCCCCCTTCTCTAAAACCTGTTATCTTTACTAACTCGCTTAGTTTCCAATCCCGTGAAGATAACTTCTGTTCGTTTCCTTAACCTGAACTCGCTGCAGGGTGAGCACCTTATTCGGTTTGATGAGGCGCCTTTGAGTGAATCGGGGCTCTTTGCCATTACCGGACCCACCGGGGCGGGCAAGACCACCATCCTGGACGCCATCACGGTGGCGCTCTACGGGCAGGTACCGCGGCACGGCCGCGACGTATCCGAGATCATGACGCGCCATACCGGCGAGTGCTGGTCTGAGGTGGAGTTTGAGACCCAAGAGAAAACCTACCGCGCGCGCTGGAACCTCCGGCGCAGCCGAGGAAAAGCCGATGGCAAACTGCAAAGTCCCGTGATGGAGTTGATTGACGCTGCCACCCAGGAAGTATTGGAATCACGCCTTTCGGAGACGCGACAACGCATCATTGAGTTGTGCGGACTGGATTTCCAGCAGTTTCTGCGCTCGGTGATGCTTTCGCAGGGAGATTTCACGCGTTTCCTGAAAGCCAGCGAGAGCGAGCGCAGTGAACTTCTGGAGAAACTCACGGATACGCGCATCTACTCGCACATCTCCATGGCGGCGTATGAGAAGGCGAAAGCCGAGAAACAGAAACTGCAGGACCTGGAACGTATGCTGCAGTTGGACCAGCTTTTGCCCGAGGAGACCCGCGCCGTCATGGCTCAGGAAGCCACCGAGATGAAAGCCGCCGTTAGGCTGGCCAACCAGCAGGTGCAGCAGCACCAAAGCCAGCAAATCTGGCTGGACAACCTGCAGAAACTAACCCAAAAGCAGGAGTCACTTACTGCCCAATTAGCTCAGGCCCAAGCTCAGCAAACAGCCTGGGAACCCAACCGCGAGAAACTGCAGCGCCATGACCAGGCTCAGCCGTTCCAAGGGGAATTGGCGCGTCTTTCAGAGGTACAGCTTCAGGGGCAGACGTATGTCAAAACAATAGACTTCCTGCAACAGCAGATTCCAGCCCAAAAGCAACTGGTCACCTCCCATGCAGAGGCAGCCAATACTGCCCGTGCCCAACATCAGACTGCACAGCAAACCTTAACCGAAGCAGAGCCCAGATTAGACAAAGTCTTGCAGCAAGACACGCATCTGGCAGCGCAACAGGCCCAGTACACCAAAGATGAGGCAGCCACCACCCAACTGCAAGCCCAGGTAAAAGAGTTAGCCACTACGTCTGACCAACTGCAGGCTGAGTTCAAAAGAATCTCCGAGCTGGGAGTCTCCATCAAAAAGTGGCTCGGGGAGCACGCGCAGGACGAGGAACTGACCCAAACCCTCCACGAAGGGAAATCAGAATACAAAAGCCTGGAGGAAGTACAGAAACAGCAAACCAGGTTCCGGAAAGAACAGACTGATTTCCGGCTTATTTTTGAGAAAGAAACCCAAAACGCAGCTTCCTGGAAAACCCAACTGAAGACCACGGAACGCCACCTGAAAGAGCAGCAAACCACGCTAGCCAAACTGCAGGAACAGGCCAAAGCCGCTTTGCAGGGCCAGCAGCATGAGGCCCTGGAACAACTCTGTCATCGCTTGCCTCAGGTTTGCAGCCAACTGGAAAAGCAGCTGGATCTGAGCAAAACCTACCTGCAACTGGAGACCCGTCGGCAAGAGCTGCAGACGGCGCTTTCCAAAACCACCCAGGACCTGCACCAGGGACGCACTTCGCTCACCCAAACCAAGACCGAGCGTGAACAGGCCCAAGACAAGCTTAAAGACCTGCAGCAGATCGTGGATCTGCAGCGCCAGATCCAAAAGTACGAAGATGCCCGCGCCCAACTGCAGCCCGAGCAACCCTGTCCGCTGTGCGGATCTACGCACCATCCTTTCGTGGAAGAACACCAGCCGCAGACTTTATCAGAGGCCGAGCAGAACCTACAGCGGCAGCAGCAGCGCGTACAGCAATTAGACAGCCTGGAGCGGGAACTGGCCGCCGCCGTGCACAAACTGGAAATCGCCGGGCAGCATACCCAGGAGCAGGTGCAGGAGTTGGCCGCGCAGGCGCAGACTATCAGTACCCAATTCGGGCAGATCAACACCGCTCTGGAACTCACGCATGAGATCTCCGGCGCCCAGGCCATAGACCAGTATTGGAATGCCCGTAAAACCGAACTACGGCACGCCACCGCCACGCTGGAGGAACTCCGGGGCCTTAGAACCCGCACCGAGGCCGCGCACCAAACGGAGCAAAAGCTACTCACAGAACAGCAGCGCTTTCGGCATGAATTGGAAAAAACGGCTGAGAAACAGGCCCAGGCAGAAACCCAGATCCACCGACTGCAGGAGGAACTGGATGATCTAGCCGAGCAGGAAAAAGTCTTTGCCCAAACACTTCAATCGTTCTTCAGTACCTATAGCCTCTCCTACTCCGGCAGCAACGGGGCAGACCTTTTGGCCCAACTGGAGAAACGCAGGATTGAGTATGAGCAGAAAAACGCCCAGATGCCGGAATTGCGGGAGAAATACGTCCAGGCCAAGGCCGAGGTAGAAAGCTGCCAGCGGTCTCGGGACGAAAAACAGCAGGAGCTTAACCAGCGCCAGGAACACCTGCAGAAAAGTCTGGCCCATTTGCAGGAACTCCGCGCCCAACGCTACAGGCTCCTACCCGAGGGGCTTCAGCCGCAAGCGGAAAAACAGCGCCTGCAGCAGGCTTTGCAAGGAGCAGCCCAAGCCCTGCAATCTGCCGATGCCGCGCTGCAAAAAGAACAGGAACAATTGAACCTGCTCTCCCATCAGTTGAGCCAAAAACAGCAGGAGCAGCAAACGAACAGACAAGCGCAGGCTACTCTTGAGGCCGCGCTCCTCCAGAAGATACAGCCGCTGGGCTTTGGTACTTTGGCCGACCTGCAGGCCCTGCTTCTGCCGGAAGCCGAGGTACACCGCCTACGGGAAGAGCAAAACCAACTGCAAAAAACGCTTCATGGGCAGGAAAATAGCCTCCGGGAAACCCGCGCCGAATACCAGACCGAGAAGGAACGCCACCTCACTGAGCTGACCCTGGAAGAGTTGCAGCCGCTCATCAACGCCTTGGAGGAAGAGAAAAACCATCACCTCGCGCAGATTGCCCGCCTGGAGATGCAACTGCAGCAAGACACCGAGCTGCGCGAGCGCCACCGCCAACTCACCCAACAACTGGACGTGCAGAAAGGCGAAGCCGAGCGGTGGGACCGTCTTTCCCGCCTCATCGGCTCCGCCGATGGCAAGAAGTTCAGCAAGTATGCGCAGAGTTTGACCCTGGCGCGTCTGGTGGAACTGGGCAACCGTCACCTGCACCGCCTCAATGATCGCTACCGTATCTTAAAGAGCACCGAAAATGAACTGGAGCTGCAGATTCTGGACACCTACCAAGGCGATGCCGTCCGCTCGGTGAACTCCCTTTCCGGCGGAGAAAGCTTCCTGGTGAGCCTGGCGCTGGCTTTGGGCCTGTCTGACCTAGCCAGCCACAAAGCCCAGATCCACTCCTTGTTTATTGACGAAGGCTTCGGGACGCTGGACGCGGAAACGCTGGACGTTGCCATGGATGCGCTGGAAAGCCTGCAGGCCAGCGGAAAAATGATCGGGATTATCTCGCACGTTGAAGCCCTGAAAGAACGCATCAGCACCCAGATTGTAGTGGAAAAGCAAGCCGGTGGCCGCAGCAAAATCAGCGTAGTGAGCACCGTAGGCATGGCCTTTTAAAGGTTCTTACCACTAAGCCCAACTTCTGGAGAGTTAAAAATTAAAAGCGTTTACCGCCTGTTTTCTTGGAAAGAGGCGGTAAACGCTTTTTCTGTGCTGAGAAGCCTAAGCGCAGACGCTCCCGGGACATCCAGACTTTTAATAAGGAAAAAGCATGACTAGCATGAAACTCCCCTCCTACTATTGGCATGCACGAAGGGCGAAATGGTGAAAGGCAGTTTTT
Organism: Rufibacter hautae; assembly: GCF_008271695.1. GTDB lineage: Bacteria > Bacteroidota > Bacteroidia > Cytophagales > Hymenobacteraceae > Nibribacter > Nibribacter hautae. The sequence goes on along the minus strand of NZ_VKKY01000003.1, from coordinate 871,619 downwards.
TGAACAACAGGCACCACAACTCCCCTCTCGTTTTAAGCTTTCTTTCTAAGATTCAGCCCTAAAACAAACCTAGTGCCCTAATCAGCGCAGGTTTTGCAGGGGGTGCGCTTTTCCTTTTGGGCTTGGGCTAAGGTGATGTTGGCCACGGTGCTCTTGCACTGTTCCAAGCGGCTGCAGGTAGGGTCGGTGTGGAAGATCTTGGAGCCCTTGCTCTGGCAGATGTAAACTTTGCCTCCTTTTGCTATCGCGGAAGCCTTGGGTGCGGTAGTTTTTTTGGTGACACTGCCTTCCTCCTCATTTTCTGTGTTCCCCGAGGTGGCTGATTTGCCGCGGCGGCTTTGGCGGTATTCCCAGGGTGCCTGCGGCGAGGGACCGGCCCAGAGCCCGCGCTTCTCGGCCCGGGCCTCGGCTTCCAGACGGGCCAGTTCCTGGTCTTTGGAGTAAGCGGTATAATGCCAGGCAAAGCCGTTCCGCACCAGTTCCTGGTTCAGGGTCCGGCCATCGGGCAGAAGGATGGTGCCTACCGTACGGCCGTAGCGATCCACATTCCCCACCTCCAACTTCACAATCTTTCCGAAGACCAGGTCTGAGGTAAACTGCCGCGCGCGGGTGCCGAAATCCTGCTTCTTTTCGGGGCAATCCACTCCCTGTAAGCGAACAGTCAGTGATTTGCCGTCTTTGAGCAGTTCCACCGTGTCGCCGTCTTTAATGCCGATCACCTTGTATCCGTTCTCAGAAGGCTGTTCCTCTGCCTGAGCCTGTTTGTTTTCCTGGCTGTAGTCTTTGCTTTGCTGGCAACCCAACATGATTCCCAGGCAAAGCAGCCAGAAAGTGAGTTTTGAAAGGGCAACGTGCGCGCGCATAGATGTTGTTTGGTACATGGTTCAGGTTCTCATACGTGGAAAGCAATCCCCTGGCGCTAAGGCTAGCAAGAGAAATCTCTCTGGGCAAAAGTTAAAGTTTGTGGTAGACGCCAAAAACTTTCCACCGCTTGATGGTCCCTGAAAATTAAGAATTTCTGAAATGAATTCAGACTCTGGTATGAAAGTATCAGGCACGGCAGCAAACAGCCTAAGCTAATTATGGAAATAGCAATCTACCTAATTTAAAATCTTCAACAATGTTAATTATTCCTTAACCAATTCATAACCAAACAGTTTTATCCTTAAAAATTTTTCACAATATTAGACTGCCAAACTTTTACAAACATCATTTCAGGTAACTTATGATCACTTCTACTGCTACAGCCACCAAGCCTGTCACAGCGCCCACTACGGTCACTAAGCTTTCCAAAATCCCTTTCATCTTGTTGATGATTGTGGTAGGATTGACCTTTGTCTTCCCCTCTGTCCCCAAGGCAGTGGTTTCTGCCCAGTTAAACCAGGCCGATGTTGCCTGGATGCTCACCGCCACGGCGTTTGTGTTGCTCATGACTCCGGGGCTGGCCTTCTTTTACGGAGGCATGGTGAACCGCAAAAACGTGATCTCCACCATGCTGCAGAGCTTTATCTGTATGGCCATGATTGCGGTGATCTGGGTGGTTTTCGGGTTTAGCCTGGCCTTCGGCGAATCTATAGGGGGCTTCATCGGGAACCCGGCCACGTTCTTCATGATGCGGAACGTGCTGGACGGCGCTCCATGGGAACTGGCGCCCACCATTCCGCTGGCCCTTTTTGCCATGTTCCAGTTGAAATTTGCCATTATCACGCCGGCCCTGATCACAGGGGCTTTCGCCGAGCGGATCAGGTTTACGTCTTACACGGTTTTCATCCTGCTCTTCTTTGTCTTTATCTATGCACCTTTGGCTCACGCCACCTGGCACCCACAGGGAATTCTGTTCAAACTAGGCGTTCTGGACTTTGCGGGCGGAACCGTGGTGCATATGTCGGCGGGTTGGGCGGCTTTGGCCTCGGCGCTTTTCCTGAAAAGAAGACATGAGCCTACGCACTCGCCGGCCATGATCACGTTTGTGCTGCTGGGCACCGGTTTACTGTGGTTTGGCTGGTTCGGGTTCAACGCCGGCTCAGCCATGGGCGCCAATTCTTTGGCTGCCACAGCCCTGGCCACTACCATGACAGCCTCAGCCGCTGCCGCCCTGGCCTGGATTTTCTTTGACGGCGTGAAAGGGCGCAAGCCTTCTGCCATGGGTACCTGTATTGGCGCCGTGGTAGGCTTGGTCGCTATTACCCCGGCCGCTGGGTTTGTGACGTTGCCGCATTCCATCGCCATTGGCGTGATCTCCGCCGTGATCAGTAACCTCTTGGTGGACTTCCGGACTCGCACCAGCGTGGATGATACTCTGGATGTTTTCCCTTGCCACGGCGTGGGCGGAATGGTAGGTATGCTGCTGACGGGCGTATTCGCCAGCAAAGGCGTGAATCCTGCTATTGCTGACCAAGGGCTGCTCTTCGGGGAAACCAAGTTGTTTCTGGCCCAGTTGGGTGCGCTGGTAGGTGTATCTATCTTTGCGTTTGCCGGCTCCTGGCTTCTACTGAAGCTAACCGACCTAATTTCGCCGCTGCGGGTTTCCAGCGAGGAAGAGCAACTGGGTCTTGACCTTTCGCAGCACGACGAGAAAATGTAATTCTGTTTTTAAGCAAGATTTGATAAAACGAGCCGAAAACAGCCTTTCAGGGGTTGATTTCGGCTCGTTTCTTTTGGCTAATCGTAGTTTGAATGTCACTACCTTTCAACTGCCACTGTTCAATTTAAAGCACTGGATTTTGAAGGTTTGATCCTGGCAAATCAGCTACACCACGCAAACCCCTCCTTTCTTAAGTCCTATTACATTCTTTTTTAGAACCATAACACACATCTGCCAGCACCGTTAAATGCAAATAGATCAACCGAAATAAGATTATGAAAAATCTGAAGATATCATTGGTCATGCTGTGCTCTGTGTTTGTATTAGGCGGCAGCGTGACGCACGAGGCACAAGCCCAGGAGGTTAAAAAACAAAAGAGAGGCTGGAGTAAAAAAGCCAAAGGCGCGGTGATTGGCGGAGCCGGTGGTGCCACTGCCGGAGCCATTGTTGGCGGTACGAAAGGAGCCATCATCGGGGCTGCGGCCGGTACCGTAGCTGGTGGGGCCATCGGGAGAAAGAAAGACCGGAAGAAAGACCCTAAGCGCTACGACCAGTACGCCAAGAAGAATAATGACTAATTCCCTTTATTTTTAAGTCAAAAAAAGAGGGCTCTCACCTGAGATGCCCTCTTTTTTTCATGAATTAACCTACGTTGTAAGCCTGAAAATTTCAGGATTGGTGGTTTCAAGCCCGTTTTCATAAAACGGTCCTTGAAACGCAGAAGCAACCAAAGCGCCGCTCTGTCTACCCTTAGTTTCCTTCCACTTCCCGCTCTGGACCATTTGGCAATTCGCCTTCGTTCTCGCCCCGCTCCTTTTTCTGCGACACATTCCCGAAACGGTAGCTGAAACCAACAAACACAATTTGACTTTGAGGCTTGTAACGGCTGGTTTCCTCAAACTGTCCTTCTGAAAACGTGTACGAGTTAAACCGCATGGTGTTGAATACATCCTGCACCCGCAAGATGATATTACCCTTTCCGCCAAATACTTCTTTGCGGGCACTCAGGCTGGTGGTGAAGAACGAAGAACGCTCCCCCTGCACTGTTACTGTGGGCGACCGGTAATTCATGGAAAGCTGCACTTCGGTTTTGTACGGCAAGGTGAAGTTGGAATTAAGACGGCTGGTCCAGCTGAGGCGGCTGTTGGAGGCCAGGCCCTGCTCAGTGGCGTCTATCTTGTAATTGAAACCGGAGACGTTAGCGTTGAGGCTCCACCATTTGAACAGGTTGGCGGTTCCGGTTAACTCCAACCCGTAAGATTCGCCTGAGGCGATGTTTTGGAAGGTAGACAGCGTGGCATTTTCCCCGTTTTCGGTGGTAAACTGATTGCGGATGCTTTGTACCACATCGGTCATTCGGCGGTAGAAAACGCCTACCGTGGCGGTGGTTTCTTTCCAGAAGTGCAGGTAGTTTACCTCATACGAATCCGTGAACTCAGGCCGAAGGTTCGGGTTTCCCTCCCGTACATTCAGGGCATCAGAAACATCCCGGAACGGGTTCAACTGGCCCGTCCACGGACGGTCAATGCGGCGACTGTAACTGGTCTGCACTTTCTGCTCCTGGGAGAACTCGTAGGTCAGGAAAAGGCTGGGAAACAGGTTCAGGTACTCAATGTTGTTGCGCTTGCCCTGGGTAATCTGGTCTGTGACAATGTTGGTTTGCTCCAGCCGTGAGCCCAACTGGTAACTGAATTTGCCAATGGCATCGCCGTAGTTTCCGTACACCGCGTGCACCCATTCATCATATACAAAGTGGTTAGTACGGCCTATGCTGTTTTCATAGCGTCTGGAGATTCTGTTAAACTCGGTGGCTTGCACATCTTCGTCGCTGCGCTCAAAGGTGCTGCGGTAACCGGCCTCCCATTTCCCTTTTTCGCTGAACGGATGCACATAATCTACCTGCAATGAGAACTCCCGCTCTTTTTCCAGACCTTGGTTTTTCTGAAGATCGTTTCTGGCTGGCGTTTCACGGCCCTCTGCGTTGTAAAACAATTGCCTGAAATCATCCTGCCCACGCTCCTCTTCCTGGTTGAACACGGCATCGGCGGTTAACTCGCGGCCGGGTTTGTCAAAGGTCATGCGGTAGCCAAGCGTGTACTCAAAAAGGCGGCTGGTTTCATCACCGGTGGTGGCTCTGTTAGAGGTGCTGTTGAGCGACCGGTTTTCCTCTAAAAACCGGTAAAAAGTGTTCCCGTCATTTTCACGATAGCCGTACCTATACAGCACCGAACCCGTGATACTTTGCTTATCAGTGAGCTGGTAATCTGCCCCGAAGCGGACGTTGTGGTTTCCCCGCCGGTTTTCGTTTTCCGACTCCTGCTCCAGATATGAAGTAGAATCCGGTTTAGATTCTTCTCGCCTATAATTTGTCCGGAAAACGCTTCCGGTGCCTTTTCGGTAATCTTGCCGGAAATCATAGTTGGTGAACAGGTTCAGCTTGCCGAAGCGGTAGTTGAGGTTGAGTGAGGTGTTGTAGCGGTTACCCATGCCGGCGTTTACTGAAGCCACTCCGTTCAAGCCTCTTTGCTTCTCTTTTTTTAAAATGATGTTTAAAACGCCGCCCGTGCCGCTGGGATCGTATTTAGACGACGGATTGGTAATCACCTCTACCCGGTCAATGGTGCTAGCCGGAATCTGGTCCAGCCCCAGCCCACTCAGCGCTGAGGGCTTGCCGTCAATCAATATGGTAATGTTGGAGGTGCCGCGCATGCTCACGGTTCCTTCTTGGTCAACAGTGACGGAGGGCACGTTCTGCATCACATCTACCGCCGTGCCGCCCACGGTAGACAGATCCTGCCCCACGTTATACACCCGCCGGTCCAGACCGTATTCTACCTGCGCGCGCTGGCCCACCACTTCCACGGCCTTCAACTGCGTACTCGCCGACCGCATGGCAATCACCCCCAGATCCACCGAGGGCGCGGCGGCGCTTACCTCAATGTTGGGCACCACGCGGGTAGCATACCCCACAAAGGAAACCTTCAGGTGGTACCTACCGGCCGCCACCGGGGCCACCGTGAAAGTGCCATCCCCGTCTACCAGGGCGCTGCTCACAATGGCAGAATCGCGGCCAGAGAGGAGCGCGGCCGTGGCATACCCTACCGGCTGTTTGGTGGTGGCATCCTGCAGCTTGCCCGTGATCTTGCCCTGACCCTGGGCAGCGGTATAGCCAAACAAAAGGATACAGATAATAGAGAGCCGGAGGAGATGTTTCATGCGGGGGATTTTTAAAGTACGCGTACTGGAATGATTCTCTTTTGATAAAAACGGCCCCAAAACACATAAGTGTCAAGGAACCGGGGCTAATTGGAGCCTTTTGATGCCCAAAGGTTTAAAGTCTCCGCTATATTTTCTTAGAACAGCCGAAATGGACTTCTGTTTTAAGCTGGTTTTTTTAAAAAAGGCCTAAAAACAAAAAGGCCCGGGCAGAGCCCAGGCCTTTTCAATGCTGATGTGAAAATTCTTACAAGTGGATCACCTCACCGTAGGCGGCTGCGGCGGCTTCCATCACGGCCTCAGACATGGTAGGGTGCGGGTGCACAGACTTGATGATCTCGTGGCCAGTGGTTTCCAGTTTACGGGCAACCACAATCTCGGCAATCATATCGGTTACTCCGGCGCCAATCATGTGCGCGCCCAGGAACTCGCCGTACTTCGCGTCAAAGATCACTTTCACGAAACCGTCTTTGGCACCGCTGGCGCTGGCTTTACCGGAGGCTGAGAACGGGAATTTACCCACCTTAATCTCACGGCCCAGTTCACGGCACTCTTTCTCGGTGTACCCCACAGAGGCGATCTCCGGGATGCAGTATGTACAGCCCGGGATGTTTTTGTAATCCAACGGCTCTGGGTTGTGGCCGGTGATGGCTTCCACGCAGATGATTCCCTCAGCAGAGGCAACGTGCGCCAAAGCAGGGCCTTTCACGATGTCACCAATGGCGTACACGCCCGGTACGTTGGTACGGTAGAAATCATCGGTTACTACGCGGCCGCGTTCAACGGCCACGCCCAGCTCTTCCAGACCCAGGTTCTCCAGGTTGGTTTGGATACCCACCGCAGACAGCACGATGTCGGCCTCAATGGTTTCTTCGCCTTTGGCGGTTTTGATTTTCACAACGCAACCTTCGCCCGATGTGTCTACTGACAACACCTCAGAGTTGGTCATGATGTTCACGCCGGCTTTCTTGAACGATTTCTCCAGGGTCTTGGACACCTCTTCGTCTTCTACCGGCACAATATTCGGCAGGTACTCTACCACGGTCACCTCGGTACCCATGGCGTTGTAGAAATAGGCGAACTCAATCCCGATGGCGCCGGAACCCACCACCACCATGCGCTTGGGCTGCTGCTCCAGCACCATGGCCTGGCGGTACCCGATGATCTTTTTGCCGTCAATAGGCAGGTTCGGCAGTTCGCGCGAGCGGGCACCCGTGGCCAGGATGATATGGGCGGCTTCGTAAATCTCGGCTTTGCCGTCAGCAGACGTCACTTCTAGTTGGCCCTGGCCTTTCAGTTTGCCGTAACCGGCGATATGGTCAATCTTGTTTTTGCGGAACAGGAACTGGATGCCTTTGCTCATGCCCTGGGCCACGCCCCGGCTGCGGGCAACCACCGCCCCGAAATCAGCACTGGCATCGGCTACGTTGATCCCGTAGTCTTTGGCATGCTGGATGTACTCAAATACTTGTGCGCTTTTCAGGAGGGCTTTGGTAGGGATACAGCCCCAGTTAAGGCAGATACCGCCCAACTCAGCTTTCTCTACCACGCCCACTTTCATACCCAATTGTGATGCGCGGATGGCGGCTACGTAACCACCGGGGCCGCTACCCACCACTATCAAATCATATTTTGATGCCATGTGTCTGGATGTAAGGTTATGTACTGGCAAAGCTACATCATAAATGGTCTTTTGCCAAGTTTATCACCGAGAAGCCCTTTCTGGCTTGTTTCTGCTAAAACAACCCCAAAACGCTTTCCTGTTTCCGGCAGGAGTTTCTCCAGATGGGTTCTGAAATTGGCCATTCAAGAAGAATCTGGTTGTTAAAGGCCAAGGTTTAGAAATCCCGCGGGTGACAGGTGCTTTTGCCCCGGGCGGGCTTTGGTTGGGGAAGGCAGCGCCCTTTCATCCTGCCGGATGACGTCGTTGCAGTGCAACGACGCTACATATTTGCCCTGTAGCGACGTTACACCGTAACGTCGTACTCATTCCATGTGACAGCAACGACATAAACGAAAGGGTTGCCCACCTTCTTACCAGGCGCTACCGGCATACGCCAAGAAAATGTATATTGCTCTCTTCATTGCCAGCCACACAACCCATGAAGCGATTCCTCCTTATCCTTTTAGTTTCCCTAACCGCCGTAGCCCAGGCCCAGACCAAAAACGAATTCGTGATTGAGACGAAGAACGTGCACTTGGTTTTGTCTGTGGGCGCGAATCAGAAGTTGTACCAGAGCTACCTGGGGCCCAAACTGACCGACGCCACTGAGTACACCAAACTGCAACCTGAGCACGAGGCTTATGTGCCCGCTGGCACCGACAACCTGTTTGAACCCGCCATCAGGGTGCAGCACAATGACGGCAACCCGTCGCTGGATTTACGGTATGCCTCCAGCCGCACCGAGAAACAGGACAACGTCACCACCGCGCACATCACGCTCAAAGACCCCAAATACCCCGTGGAGGTGACGCTGCACTTTTCGGCCTATTTTCAGGAAGACGTCATCAAAACGTGGACCGAGATCAAACACCAGGAAAAGAAACCGGTAATCTTGACGCAGTACGCCTCGGCCATGCTGCACTTCGATGCGCCGCAGTACTACCTCACCCAGTTCCACGGCGACTGGGCCGAGGAGATGCGCATGGAGGAAAGCAAACTCACCAACGGTACCAAGGTGCTGGACAGCAAACTAGGCAGCCGGGCTAACATGTACCAGACGCCGGTGTTCTTCCTGTCCAAAAACAAACTAGCCGATGAAACCACCGGCGAGGTACTGGCCGGTACGCTGGCTTGGACCGGAAACTTCCGCTTTGCGTTTGACATGGACGAGAAACAGTCTTTGCGCGTGGTGGCCGGCATGAACCCGTACGCCTCTGAGTACAAACTGCCCAGAAACCAGACCTTCACCACCCCCGCGTTCATTTTCACCTACAGCACCCAGGGCAAAGGCACCGCCAGCCGCAACTTCCACCGCTGGGGCCGCAACTACGGCATCCTGGACGGGAATGAGTCGCGCTACACGCTGCTCAACAATTGGGAGGCCACCTACTTTGACTTCAACGAGGTGAAACTGGCCGGTTTGTTTGAAGATGCCGCCACCCTGGGCGTAGACTTGTTTCTCTTGGACGATGGCTGGTTCGCAAACAAATACCCCCGCAACAGCGACGGCGCCGGCTTAGGCGATTGGCAGGAAAACAAAGCGAAACTTCCCAACGGCATCGGGCACCTCATCAAAGAAGCCGAGAGCAAAGGCGTGAAATTCGGGATTTGGCTGGAGCCCGAGATGGTGAACCCCAAAAGCGAGCTCTACGAGAAGCACCCTGACTGGATCCTGAAGCTGCCCAACCGCGAGGAGCACCTGTACCGCAACCAGCTCATTCTGGACCTGGTCAACCCCAAAGTGCAGGACTTTGTCTTTGATGTGGTGGACAAGCTGCTCACCAAGCACCCCAACATCGCCTATATCAAGTGGGACAACAACCGCATGATGACCAACGCCTACTCGCCGTACCTGAAGGAAAACCAATCGCACCTGTACATTGAGTACACCCGCAGCCTGTACAAAATCCTGGACCGTTTGCGCAAAAAGCACCCGCATTTGCCCATCATGCTCTGCTCCGGCGGCGGCGGCCGCACCGATTATGGCGCCCTGCCCTACTTCACCTCGTTCTGGCCCAGCGACAACACCGATGGCGTGGAGCGCGTCTTCATCCAGTGGGGCTACTCGTATTTCTTCCCGTCCATCGCGCTTTCCAGCCACGTGACTTCCTGGGGCAAGCAGTCGCTGAAATTCCGTACCGATGTGGCCATGATGGGCAAACTGGGCTTCGACCAGGAGATTGACAAGTGGACGAAAGACGAACTGGCCTTCAGCCAACAGGCGGTGAAAAACTACAAACGCCTGAGCGAGGTCATCTGGAAAGGCGACCATTACCGCCTGCTCTCGCCCTATGAGGGCAACCGGGCGGCCGTTATGTACGTGGCACCGGCCAAAGACAAAGCCGTGCTGTATTCCTACAACCTGCACACACGTTTCAACGAGACCATGTTCCCCGTGACGTTGCAAGGCCTGGACCCGCAGAAGAAGTACTCCATCCAGGAAATCAACCTGTTCCCGGGCACCAAATCCAACTTCGCGGCCAACGGAAAAACGTTCTCCGGTGATTACCTCATGAAAGTAGGCTTGCCCATCTCTCCGGATGCCGCTGCCCTTACCAGCCATATTTATGTAATCACCGCGGAGTAAGGCAGTCTCGCCAACTACGTCATCTTGGAACGACTATATGGGCAAGCTATGCTAGCGTTGAAGCAGCGTCTTTCTGGCTTGCCCACAAAATCCTTTCAGGTGGACAAACATAGAGGAAAGCTCTACTCAGGAAGCTTTGCAACTTATTCTCACCCAAACGCATATAACCTTCATCCACCAGCCAATATCCGCTATGAAGAAAAATCCGCAACGCTTTCTCCCCAACCGAAGAAGTTTCTTGAAAGGCTTTTCCCTGGTCCTTGGCTCCACTGCCTTCGGCTTTCCTTTCTTCTCGTTCGGTTCTTGCCAATCGGGTGGTACTTCCGGCGCTGAGCAGGAAAGCCAGCCAGCCGCCGAAAACCAAGGCAACACCAAGAAACTGGGCATTGCGCTGGTGGGGCTGGGCGGCTACGCCGAGCATCAGTTGGCCCCGGCCCTGAAGGAAACCCAGCACTGCTACCTGGCGGGCATTGTCACCGGCACGCCTTCCAAGATAGACCGCTGGAAGTCTGAGTACAACATCCCCGACAAGAACGTCTACAGCTACGAGAACTTCGACCAGATTGCCAACAACCCCGATATTGACGCGGTGTACATTGTGTTGCCCAACGGCCTGCACGCCGAGTACACCATCAGGGCGGCCAAAGCCAGAAAACACGTCATCTGCGAGAAACCCATGGCTACCAGCGTGGCCGATGCCCAGCGCATGCTGGACGCCTGCCGGGAAAACAATGTGCAGCTGACTATCGGGTATCGGTTGCACTTTGAGCCGCACAACAAACGTGTGATGGAACTGGGGCAGAAGCAGGTGTTTGGCAAGGTCCAAAGCATTGAAGCCAGAAACGGTTTCAACATTACGGGGTCAAACCCCAACGTCTGGCGCCTGGACAAGAAACTGGCTGGCGGCGGACCGCTGATGGACATGGGCGTTTACTGCGTGCAAGGGGCCTGCTACACGCTGGGCCAAACCCCGGTGGCCGTGACCGCCAAGTTCGGGGAAGTGACCCACAAAACCCATTTTGCCGAGGTGGAGCAATCCATTGACTGGCAGATGGAGTTTGCCGACGGTGTCATTGCCGACTGCAGCTCCAGTTACGCCGAGGGCCAGGGTTTACTGGCTGGCAAAGCCGCGAACGGGTGGTGGCGTTTAAGCCCTGCGTATTCATATTCAGGCCTGCAAGGAGAAACCAGCAAAGGCAAAATGAATTACCCGCAGGTCTATGAACAGGCGCTGCAAATGGATGCCCAGGCACTCAGCTTCAAGAACAAACAAAAGTTACCAATCTCGGGCGAAATGGGCCTGCGCGACGTGAAAATCCTGATGGCCATCTATGAATCGGCCCGCAACAACGGCAAGCGAGTGACCATTTCTTAACGGGAGTCTGCTTTGATCCTAAGCCTTAAAGTCAGCAACGGATATAAAACCGAATCGGGCCTGTTTTTCAAAAAACAGGCCCGATTCGGTTTCTATGACTCAGAACTCCGGACTCAGGACTCAGGACTAAATCGTAGGAGTACCGCCGGTGACCTGCACGGTGGAACCGGTCATGTAGCTGGAGTCTTCCGAGGCCAGCAGCACGTAGATCGCCGATAGCTCCACGGGTTGGCCGGGGCGTTTCAGCGGCGTATCTTTCCCGAAGGTTTTTACATTCTCTTTGGGCATGGTGGCAGGGATGAGCGGCGTCCAGATGGGGCCAGGGGCCACGCAGTTCACCCGGATGCCTTTGTCGGCAAGGATCTGGCCCAGGTTGGCGGTGAAGTTCTGGATGGCGCCTTTGGTGGCGGCGTACGGCAACAGCATGGGCGAGGGCTTGTAGGCATTCACCGAGGTGGTGTTGATGATGGTGGCGCCCGGCTTCATGTGCGGCTCGGCGGCTTTGCACAGGTAGAACATGGCGTACACATTGGTCTTGAACGTTTTGTCAAACTCCTCGCTGGAGATGTCCTGCATAGACTCCCGCGCCATCTGGAACGCGGCGTTGTTCACCAGAATGTCAATCTGCCCGAACTCGTCTACGGCGCGCTGCACAATGGCCTTGCAGTGGGCCTCGTCGGTGATGTCGCCGGGCACCAGCACCGCTTTGCGGCCCGCCTGCTCAATCCATTTGGCGGTGTCGCGGGCGTCTTCTTCCTCGTTGAGGTACGAAATGAGCACATCGGCCCCTTCCCGCGCAAACGCGATGGCCGCCGCTTTCCCAATCCCCGAGTCGCCCCCGGTGATGATGGCTTTGCGGCCGGTCAGTTTTCCCGAGCCCTTGTAAGATTCCTCGCCGTGGTCCGGCTTTATGTCCATCTCTGATTCTTCGCCCGGTTCACTCTGCGTGGACTCGCTGAAGGGCGGTTTGTCAAACTTCTCCTGAGGGTCTTGCTGCTGGGTTGGATCTTGGTTTGAATTCATAGTTTCTAAATGGTTGGAACTGTAACACCCATTTTGAAACGATACCAAAAGCAAAGGGTTGAACTCCAGCTTCCTGGATGGCCCCATTTCGCCTGTTTAGAAAACCTGCCAGGCAAATTCCGTATTAATTCCTAACCTTACCCCATGATGGTTCCCGTGTTTCCTACCTCCTATTCTACCTTACAAGCCGATGCGCTCGCCTCGTTTGTCTCAGAGCAGTACAACCTTGGCCCGGTGCAAGGAAAGTTTCTGACCAGAGGCGTGGGAGACACTTACCTCATCGTCGCGCCAAGTTCCCCATACATACTGCGGGTGTACCGCGCGTCACACAGGAACTACACGCAAGTAAAGGCCGAAATTGACCTACTTTTAGCCTTGAAAAATGCGGAGGTCTCTGTTTCTTACCCGATTTCAGATAAACAAGGCCAAACGATTCAGACGCTGTCTGCCGCCGAGGGAAACCGATGCGCCGTGCTGTTCAGCTATGCGCCCGGCCGGATGGTTCCGCTGCTGACCGAAAAACAGTTGCACCTCCTGGGGCAGGAAATGGCTAAGTTTCATAGTGTTTCTTCCTTGGTGCCGCTGAACGAGGCACGATGGCTACTGGATGTGGAAACCACGCTTACCCAGCCCCTACAAGCCATCAAAGACTTTTTCTTGGAAGACCCAGAAGAGTATGCCTGGCTGCAGGAAGCGGCGGCCATAGCCCGGGCGCGCCTGGCGCAGTTCAACACCAGCGCCTTTTCCTTTGGCTACTGCCACTATGATTTCTTCCCGAAGAACTTCCACTTTGACGGCGACGAGAAACTCACGCTGTTTGATTTCGATTTTCTGGGACGGGGCTGGTTGGTGAACGATGTAATGGTCTTCTGGCAACACCTCTGCCTTGACGTGCACTACGGGAAAATGAAACAGGAATCTGCCGATCACGCGTTTCAGATATTTCTCTCTGGTTATCGAGCGGTTCGTCCGCTTTCAGAGGAAGAGTTAGCTGCCATGCCCTACTTGGCTTTAGGTTTCTGGGTATTTTATTTAGGCTTTTACGCCACACATGACCACTTCCTTCCGCTTCTGCAAAACCCCAGGCTAAAGGCCCGTGTCCAGCTCATTCGGCAAATCACCGAGAGGTATTGGGAGAAAGCATCATGAGAGAGTATTTCATGGCTACATCCACCGATAGGCAGGAACAGCCCAACTAATCTTTATCCTCACGAAGGACCTCAATAGACGTACCCATCTTAAAAGCTAGTTTCAGGCCTATTTTCTAAAACGGTCTTGAAAACGGAAACTGGCGCAACGCTACTGCATCAGTTTCTTGCGCATGATCTCATGGAAGGCACTGCGGTACGTATCGCCCAGGGCGATGTCTGCCTTGATGTTCTTGAGCTGGATCTGGTTGCCCTCAATGGCGGTGATCTTGTTCAGGGCAATGATGAAGGACTTGTGCACGCGCATGAACTGTTTGGCGGGCAGCCGTTCCTCCAGCGCTTTCATGTTCAGGAGCGCCAGGGTGCGATGCCCGTTGTGATGAATGGCCACATAGTTTTTCATGCCCTCCACGTAATCAATGTCCGGGAGGTTGATCTTGAGCATTTTGCCTTTCAGCTCCGTTTTTACAAAAATGTAGTCGTTCTCCAGCGGCTCGACCAAAGGATTGGGCACTTGTTGAGCCGAGGTTTCTACGGGCATGGCGCGTTGCACAGCCCGCAGGAAACGGGGTAGCGAGATGGGCTTCAGAAGGTAATCCACTACTTCCAGGTCAAAGCCTTCGGCGGCGAACTCTGAGTAAGCGGTGGTCATGATCACTTTGCACCGGCCGTTGATAGCGCGCACCATGTCCAGCCCCGAGAGCTCCGGCATCTGGATGTCCAGAAACACCAGGTCCACGGGTTGCGAGTTGATGATCTGCAGCGCCTCCAGCGGATTGGCAGTAGCGCCCACCAGTTGCAGCGCGGGTACCTGTTTCAGGTGGTGTTTGATCACCTCCTGGGCGTGTTCTTCATCGTCCACAATGAGACAGTTCATAGAAATGGGCTAGTTTGAAAAGGAAGCCGGAATGGCCGATAAGTGAACGTTGGCAGATGGCTGGGCAACCTGCGGCAATTGAATTTGAAGGGAAATAGTGTAGAACTCCTCCTCGTCCTGCACCTCCAGCAGATGCCGGTTCGGGTAAGCGGCCGCCAGGCGCTTCCGGGTATTGTCCAGCCCAATACCGTGCGAAGTTTCCTTGGGGCCGGTTCTCTTCTTGTTGACTACTGTGAACGTGAGCTGATTCTGCGGACTGACTTCCAACGTAAACCGCAGCGGATGCGCGGCATTGGTGAGTTCGCCGTGCTTGAACGCGTTTTCCACCATCGTGATCAATACCAGCGGAATAATCCGGAGACCGTGCAACTCTCCCCGCAGCTGGAAATCGATCTGCAGGCGATGGCTGAACCGGAGCTGGTTGATTTTGATGACGTTGCGCAGGTGCTCTACTTCTTTGGTGAGCAGCACGGTGCCGTTCTGGTCCTCGTCGCTTTCCAGAGAGTAGCGCATAATGTCGCAGAGGGTGAGAATCCCGTCCGAGAGTTCGTCTGAGTGCCCCAGGGATTTGGCGTAAAAAAAATTGAGCGTGTTGTGCAGGAAATGCGGATTGATCTGCGCCCGCAGAAACGCGTACTCGGCCTCCAGTTTGCCTTTTTCAGCTTCCAGTTTCTGCTGCATCGTCAGTTTCAGTTCCCGCGTTTTCTTGCCGGTCTGCCGTAAGTAATAGTACCCCAGTGACAGCGCCGAGAGCAAAACGTACAGCCACAACGCATCGCGCCAGTATGCCCAAGAGGTGAACGTCTGTAAGGTGGGCCACACCACGTCCTGCCGGAACGCCATGGGCCGCCACACCTGAATGGTGAACACCAGCACCACAAAACAGGCCAACAGGAAGATCGCTTCGGTGATAACCAACTTCAAGTATTGCTGCCCCGGCAGATACCGGAAGAGCAGGAAATTGCTGCCATAAAATGCAAAAGCAGCTGGCAGAAATATGACGCACATCCGGAGCAAACCCAGTGAGTTCAGGTGAAAGGACCCCGATGTGATGGCCCACATGCACAGAAATCCTACCCACACGCCCAAGTGCGCCAGAATGACCCGGTATTTTTTAAGGAACTGCCAGAGCGCCATTTTCAAGGATTGGTTTAGGGAAGAAAGCCACCGCGCGGAGCCGGTTTGCCTGTTGCTAAAAGT
Source organism: Rufibacter hautae (assembly GCF_008271695.1). Taxonomy (GTDB): domain Bacteria; phylum Bacteroidota; class Bacteroidia; order Cytophagales; family Hymenobacteraceae; genus Nibribacter; species Nibribacter hautae. The sequence continues at coordinate 855,946 of NZ_VKKY01000003.1, read as the reverse complement.
ATCGCCAAATCCAGAGAAACGAAAATCTGGACTTGGCATTCTGTTCAGGGGGTTATGTGCCTTACTTTTGAGGGGCATCCTTCCATCATTTTTTAGAGCTGGGGTCTAGTTTCTGAATCATCTTTTTGGCGTTATCACTGCTGGGATCTAATGCTAAGGCCTGCTTGTAGCTTTTCAAACCCAGCTCATTGTTCCCGTTGGCCAGATACGCTTCACCTAAACTGTCAAAAGCGTTGGCAGAGGTGGGAAATTCGCGGGTGTTCAATTCAAAGATGGCAATGGCATCCTCCACGCGTTTTGATTCCAGCAGATGGTAGCCCAGTTGATTCAACTCCGCCTCAGCGGACTCAAAATGGTAGTCTTTGGCCTGAGTGGCTTTAAGGTGGTTGTAAAAGGCAATGGTCTTCTCCCGGCCTTCCTGCTTCAGTTTCTGCAGTAAATCTATGTACAGGGAGTTCCAAGGCACCATGCCCGAGATAATGCTGGCCGTGTTGGGACCTGATTCATTGGTGATGACCACGATGCCGCTATTGAGCTGCGGATAGAACGAAAACCAGGTCTGAGTCCCAAACGCCCCTCCATGACCGGATACCGCTTTAGCGTCTTTCTCTCCCCTTATGGTCCAGAAATACCCGTGGGAAGTCCCGGCCACCAGTTCCTGTGATTTTTGGGCCATGGCGTTGGTTTTGTCTAATTGAAACGCCATGTACTTCATCAAATCGGGCAGGGTAGATTTCAGACCGCCGTCAGCCCCCCAGAGCGGACTCTCCATGTGCGGCATGAGCACTCCTTTTTCATTGTAACCATTTGCTAACCTTTTCTGCTCTGCCTGGCTCAACTGCATTTTAGTGGTTTGCAGCCTCGCCTTTTGAAAGATGGTTTGCGCTAACAGTTCTTCAAACGGTTTCCCGTAGATGTTCTCCAACAGGAGCGCCACTAAGTTAGGGTTCACATTGGAGTAGGTATACCCACTTCCCGGCGCAGTCTTGAGTTTGACGAGGTGCAGATCTTTCACAAACCGCTCTTTGGAATAGTCTTTGGCTAAGGCATGCAGCTTGAAAGCCAGGCTGTCTCCCGGGTTCTGCCAGATGTGATCGTCCAAGGGCAAGGCGCGGGGCAAGCCGCTGGAATGGGTAAGCAAATGCTTGATCTGGATGGGTTTGCCTTCAAACATGAGATTAGGGTATTCTTCCGTCAGGTATTTTCTGATGTCATCTTCCAGGGTCAGTTTCCCCTCCAGCAGGGCATTGGCCACGAGAGTGCCCGTAAAGGTTTTGGAGATGGAGGCGATCTCATAAATGGTGGAATCAGAAGGTTTATTCCCTTTTCCGGGGTCAAGCTCCCCATAGTAGAAGAGGCTGGTTTTGCCGTCTTTGTACACCCCAATAGCAGCCGAATGAATCTCCGGATGGCTCAGAAGCCAGGCGGCTTGTTTGTCAATCATTCCTTGCACCGGATCTTTTCCTTTCGTTTCCTCCAACCCAGTTGGAGAGGCAGTCTGCACCCGGCAGGCCGTAAAGGAAAGCAGCAACAACAAAAGACCGAAGGCATTTCTCATAGTTAGTATATAGGGAGATAAAAGCCGAATGTAAGTTTTCTACTTGGTTCTACAGGGTTTGCGGGGACAATTTTTCTAACCCTTTGAAATCTGATGCGGCACCTAGAAGAGACCTTTGATCTATTCCTGTTTCAGGGCCGTTTTGGCGAAAATGGCCCCGAAACAGAGGATTCTTTCATTCGCCCTAGGTTTCTAGTTGCTTTCCATTCTGAATTTCTCCTCCTCGTTGCCGGTTTTGCGGTTTTTGCTTCCTTTCACGTTTTTGTTCCCGAAACGGTAAGAGAAGTTAAGGCGCACCAGGCGGCTCTCCATCTTGTTTTCGCTCACGCCCCGCACCCCAAACGACTCAGTTTCATAGCGGGTGGTGCGGGTGTTGAACACATCGGTCACGTTGAGGGTGAGGGTGCCCTGGTTGTCTAGCACGCTTTTGGAGAGGCCCACATTGCCGCTGTACTGCGCCTTAAAGGCATAGGCCCCAAATGTCATGGGCGACATGTACGAAGCGAAGATCTCGGCTTTGAAGCCTTTGCCCAGTTGCAAGGTGTTGCTGCTGGAGAGCATGAACGTGCCGCGGGAATCCTTGAATTGGGCCGCACCGTTGGCAAATACCTGAGCGTACAGAAACCCTACCGTGTTGCTGGAGTTCCATTTGCCCGAGTAAAAGCCTTTCACGTGGGTGATGGTGCCGCTCCACTGGTCGGCGCTGTTGAAATTGGCGAAGGAGCTTACCACGGCCTCGGTTCCTTCCAGTGGCCGCACCACCTCAGACAACACATTCAGATGCCGGCCGTAGCTCAAAGAAGTAAAAAGGGAGTTGTTCAAGGTGTGCGATACTTCAAAATTGTGCGAGATGGACGGCTGCACGTTCGGGTTGCCCTGGGCGTACGAATACTGGCTGAGGTAGGTCACAAAGGGGTTCACGATATCGAACCGGAAGCGGTCTATCTTCTTGCGGTAAGACACACCCACCTGCTGCTTCGCTGACACCGCGTACTGGCCAGACACGCTGGGGAAGAGGTTGAAATAGTCTCTCTTTTTTTCCTGCCCCAAGGTGAGAGAAGTGCCTTTGGTGGTGGTCTGCTCAGCCCTCAAGCCTAGTTGCAAGCTCACTTTCTGGACAGTGGTGCTGTAGGAAGCGTAGGCGGCGTTGATGTTCTCGCGGTACACGAAGTGGTTGGTCTTGCCGGCATCCACAGACCAGTCACCTGTAGCGGAGCGTCCTTCCCAGAAAATATCGTTGTCGGTTTTGGTGAACGTGGATTTTAGGCCGGCTTCCAAGGACCCTTTTTTCAGGGGATGCACCAGGTCTGCCGTTATGGTCTGGATGGCGTTGCTGGCCGGAGAATCATCGCGCAGGAATGAGGCCGGCTGGTGCTCTTCTCCCCCTCCGTGGTAGTACCGGGTAGCAAACTGGTTCTGCCAGTCTTTCCCGTAGCTGAAATAATCGGCGCCCAGGCGCAGTTCGGTTCCCGCAGAATCCAGCAGCGTTTTGTAGAACACGTTCACTGAGGGGCTCACCACCTGGCTTTTACCTTCTATGTCCACGGTGGAAAGGTCGCCGGGCATTCCGTTCTGAGACAACTGAGAAACGGTAGTACCAACGCGGCGGCGCTGGTTCAGCATGCCCCGCACCAGAATTCCGCCAGAGGCTTTTTTGCTGAAGTCATAGTCCAGACCTGCTTTGAACGAATTGTTATCTTGGGTTCTTACTTCGTGGGTGCGCTCCTGGATGCGGCTTTCCTGGTTCAGGAGGCGGTCTGAGGTGAGCGTGGTGAATGATTGGCTGTGCTGACGATCCAGGCTGCCGTAGACATTTAGTTTGGCAGTGCGGTGGTTCAGGCTGAGGCCTCCGTTGTAGCGGGCTTTCTGCCCGGCGCCGGTGCCCAGCGTCAACGTGCCGTTGGTGCCGTAGTTCTTGTTTTTGGCCGTGATGATGTTGATGACCGCGCCGCCCGCTGCATCGTACTTCGCCGACGGATTGGCGATCACCTCCACTTTAGAAACCCCATTGGTGGGCATCGAGCTTAGGAAATTCTTCAGGTCTTCGCCGCTCAGGTTGGTGTTCTTGCTGTCAATCAACACCAGCGCGTTTCTGCCCCGCACCTGGAAACCACCGTTCTGCTCCACTACCCCCGGCGCCCGTGAGATTACCTCATCAGTCGGTCCTCCGGCCGCTAACGGACTCTCGGCCACGTTTAACACCAGCTTATCGGCTTGCTGCTCAATGAAGGGTTTGTAGCCGGTCACGGTTACGGCTTTCAGTAGCTTGGCATCTGTGGGCAGGAACAAGGCGATCGGTTTTAGGATCTCGGCGGCTCCCACTTGCAGCGAATCTACTTTCACTTTCTTGTACCCCAGGTAATCGGCGGTCAGGAAATATAGTCCCTGCGGCAGGTTCGTTAGCTGAAATCCACCTTTGTCATCGGTGATGACTGCTTCTACGAAGGCGGCGTCTGCGTATTTCTTCAACTGTATGGTGGCATACGACAGCACTTGTTGGTGCAGGCTGTCTTTCACGGTGCCGCTTATCTGGCCGGGATTTACCTGGGCCTGGCCGGTGAAAGCGGTGAAACTAAGCAGTAATACTCCGAGGGTTTTGGCGAAAGTAGAGGTTTTCATGAGGCGTTTGGTTAAGGAATGATCAAACATATCCCATCCGCTCCACGCCCTGAAAACTTCTACACCAACGGCCTTTTGCCCGGTACCAACGCCGGCAATTCCCCATATTCCTGGTTAAAACAGGAGTAGTTTCGGTCAAGTTGGAAGTCTGCTTTCCGCCTGTTTTTGAAAAATCGGCTCTGAAACGCCTACCTACTATTACCTCGTTCCTGCATGATGCCTTCGCCTTCCCTCTCGTGATTCCTTGAAGGATAGCGAAAGAATGAGCTTTGCAGTAGCCAAACAAACAGAAGAACCGTATACTCGCACCTGAATTGCCGCTTCAGAAAACCTCTGCTGGACTTCTGGCGGCTTCTATCTTTGCTTATGACCACACCTGCTTCCTCCCCCGCGCACCCAGAACTTACCAAACTCAACCTTTGGGTCATGACCATCGCCACGGGCATGGTGGTGGCCAATCTGTATTACAACCAGCCGCTGCTGGGCAAAATCGCGGTGACGTTTGGGGTATCAGAGGCCTCGGCGGGAAGTCTGGCCATGCTCACCCAGATCGGGTACGCCGTGGGCATGCTTTTTATCATACCGCTGGGCGATATGCTGCGCCGCAAGCGATTGATCATGATTGATTTCGCAGCCATTATCATTGCCTTGCTGCTGGCGGCGGTGGCGGTGAACATCCAGTCGTTGATGGTGGCTAGTTTCTTGATCGGGGCTACCTCGGTTATTCCGCAGTTGTTGGTGCCCATGGCGGCGCACCTGGCCAAACCCGAGGCCCGGGGCCGCACGGTGGGCTTTGTAATGAGCGGTTTGTTGATTGGCATTCTCTTGTCGCGCACGGTGAGCGGCTTTGTGGGCGCGCATCTGGGCTGGCGGGCCATGTTTTACATTGCGGCCGGCATGATGGCGGCGCTCTGGGCAGCCCTGTATTTCCTGTTACCCGAGGTACACCCCGATTTCAAGGGCAACTACAAAAACCTGATGAAGTCGCTGATTCACCTGATCAAAGAGCAACCCATGCTGCGGCTCGTTTCCTTGCGCGGGGCTTTATGCTATGCTACTTTCGGGGCGTTCTGGACCACGCTGGTGTTTCTGCTGCAGGAGCCGCCTTTCAATATGGGCAGTGATGCCGCTGGATTATTCGGATTGGTGGGTGCCGCCGGGGCCTTGGGTGCCTCTTACATGGGTCGCCTCAACGACAAAGGAAATGCGTATACCGTGACTACGGTGACCATCGCGCTCATCTTGCTTTCCTACGTTGTCTTCGGGTTCTCTGGGAGTAGTATTGTAGGCCTGGTGATTGGCGTGATACTGCTAGACTTGGGTGTGCAGGCCACCCACATCTCTAACCAGACCTTCATCTTCTCCCTCATCCCCGAGGCCCGCAACCGCCTGAACACGGTGTATATGGTGACCTATTTTGCGGGAGGCGCCTCGGGCACGTTCATCGCGAGCCAGGCCTGGCATCTCTGGAAATGGAACGGCGTAGTGGCGGTAGGCCTGGTCTTCTCCGGGTTGGCTTTGCTGCTGCATTTGTTGTTCATGCGCCATGTAAATTCCCCGGCACCTAGCGTGGCCAAGCCTTAAAAACGAATTCCCGTTTAGGGACAATTTTTTAAAAATGGCTCCTAAACGGGAATTCGGCAGAAGTGAGCATCCTTGGGTTTACTCGAAGAACAGGTAAAGCGGATACTATTTCGTTAAGGTTTTAAGAGTTGGCCGTTAATCTCCGCCGCCGCAGTCGCCTCCATCGGCTCCGCAATCGCCGCCATCCCCGCTGCAGTCTGAGCTATCGGAATCAAAGGCAGAGCCACTCACAAAATCGTCTGGCGCGCTGATGAACCCCATGCGGGAGGCGTCTGATTGGCGCGAATCACCTATCTTTTTCATCAGATAGATGACCAGGATCGTACACCCTATAAAAATCAACAGGCCCATGGGTGGAAGTTTTAGTTAATCCTGAACTGATGTTTTTTGCTCATCTACTAGTTGGCTGTGGCCGTGGAAGCTTGGCCGTACTGCTGCACGTCTACCTGGGTCTCTTTCCCTTCGCGCAGGGTCACTTTGAAGAGGTAATCATATTGGTAATCGGCAATCTCAGTGAAGGGTTTCTTGCCGCCCAAGGCTTCCAGTAACGACAGCACGGTGTTGGAATGCCCGGCTACCACCACGGTTTTGCCAGCGTACTCCTTCTTTATTTTCTCTACCAGACTGGTAAAATCGCGGGCGTCATAGATCTGGACTGTCTGCTGCAGGGTTGTGGCCAGGGGTTGCAGGGTTTGCTGCGTGCGCTTGTATTTAGTAGCGAAAAGCGCGGCTACCGGCGCAGCGGCAAACTTGGTTTTCAAGACCTCGGCCCGTTTCTGGCCTGCTTCTGACAAATCGGGGTCATCGGTCATATTGCCGTTGGAGGCCGCTTTCTCGGCGTGGCGCACCAGGTACACGACCGTCTCAGAGGCTTTAACCTTGGCCGCGGCCCCTGCTTTCCTTTTACCGGGGCCATTCTGCGCCGAGGCGCTGAACAAGACACCCATGCTCAGAACACAGGTAAACAGCAGAAAGAGAAAGGGGTTGCCAGATTTCATTTGAGAAATTTTCATTTGCCTGATATAGTGGGAATAAGCTGATTCTAAGTTCAGATGCTTTCTTAAGAGAAGCTTTACCAAATGTAACAAGTTATCAGCACAAACCTATCTACAGCAAAAGGCGATGTTGCGTCAGCACAAGCCCTAACCGCAACATCGCCTGATTTAGAATTATTTACTCTGGCTTTTTAGCCCGGAATCTCACCAGGGGCAACGCTGGGCAGTTTTATTTCAAAGCTGGTCCCCTCCCCCACTTTGCTTTGGACCGAAATCTCGCCGCCGGCATTTTCTACAATGCGCTTCACAATGTACAAGCCCACGCCTGATCCTTCCACGTGCTGATGCACCCGTTTGAACATGCCGAAGATCTGGCTTAAGTGGTGTTCTTCTATGCCTAACCCGTTGTCTTCAATACGTAGCATAATTCCGCCATCCCCAAGGGTAGCCGTGGATATTTTTACCACCGGTTTACGGTCTGGATGATGGTACTTGATGCTGTTGCTGATGAGGTTGTACAACACGCTCCGGAGGTTCTTTTTGGAAAAACGAATAGCGGGTGCCGCCGTTACCTGGGTGTTGATTGTGGCCTTACTGGTAAAAATCAGTTCTGCGTTGATTACTTTGAACTCCTCTACCAACTCCTCCAGGTAGACCACTTCCTGGCCGGTTTCTACCTGTTTTTGAATTTTAGAGATCTCGGTGAGCTCATCAATGGTGTTCTTAAACCTGATGATCGCTTTTTCAATCATGACCAGCAAAGGTTCTACCGGTTCGGTCTGGGCACCCAGGTCGTGTAACTCTTCCTGTAGGGCTTTCACCAACCCTTGCAGATTAGCGATAGGGGATTTGAGGTCATGCGAGGCGGTGTAGACAAAGTTATCCAGGTCAGCGTTAGTACGTTCCAGATCCGTGTTTTTCTGGGTGAGCTCGGCGTTCATTTTCTGCAGCTCCTCCTGGGCCGTTGCCAACCGTTCAATCAGCAGTTTCTGCTCATGAATATCCGTCGCGGTCCCGAACCACTTCAGCACCTCTCCTTTCTCGTTTTTCAGCGGAATGGCCCTGGCCAGGTACCAGCGGTAATTCCCGCCCCAATGCCTTACCCTGAACTCAATCTCGTAATCCTGGCCGGTTTGAATGGAATTTCCCCAGGTGGCGGCGGCCCTTTCTTTGTCTTCGGGGTGCAAGGCTCCAATCCATTGCTCGCCCAGTACATCTGTTTGGGGCAGCCCGGTGTATGTCTGCCAATGCCCGTTTACATAGTCCAGCTCTCCCTCTACCGTGGCGGTAAAAGCGATTTGAGGCATGGCCGAAAGCAGGGTTTGCATTTGCGAAACCGTACCAAGCAGCTCCTGGCGGTTTCTTTTCTCTTCGGTAATGTCGCGCACCTCAATCACGGTAGAAATAGGGATACCGTTTTCGTCAAAAATGGGGCTAGCGGCGCAGGAAACCGGAAAAGAAGTCCCGTCTTTCCGGAAGAACACGTCTTCATGCGCCCGCACGTCAAAGTTTTGGGGCAGGGCCCTGTCTAACGGACACTCCTCCAAAGGATAGTGCGAACCATCTGGCCGATGGTGGTGAATCATGTAATGCAGCTGTTGGGCCCTGATTTCGTCAAAGGTATAGCCCACCATTTCCACGGCCGCGGGGTTCATGAAGGTACAATATCCGGTGGCGTCCATCATGAAGAGGGCACCGGTAGCATTGTCGGTGATGGTTTTGGTGAGATAGTTCTGCTTTTCCAGTTCCTCGGCGCGAGCCTGGATTCTGTTCTCCAGCTCGGTGTTCAAGGCCTGGAGGGCTGCGTTAGATTCTTTCAGCTCTTCCTCCAGATGGTGGCAGTCTTTCAGAACCATCCCCCACTCTATGGCTGTACCTGCCAGATCAGCGGCCATCTCTAAGAGCTGGACTTCTTCTTCAGAGGGAGCCCTTTCGGTTTTATAGTAAATGGCGAAGGTCCCCAACACCTTTTCATCCTGCGCAGACAGAATAGGCTGCGACCAACAGGCCTTAAACCCATGGTCCAAGGCTTGCTGATAGTTTGCCCACTTAAGGTCGGTGGCAATGCTCTCCACAATGACCCGCTCCCTGGTAAACGCCGCCGTACCGCAAGACCCCGCCGAAGGCCCAATCTGGGTTCCATCAATCGCTTTTAGATAGGTGTCAGGTAAACCGGGGGCGCTTAGGTGTTGAAGTTTGTCATCTTTCAACAGTAAAACCGAAGAAAAAATAGCTGGGTAGGCTTTTTCAAGGGTGAGAAGGAGCGTGTCCATCACTTCCGCTAAGGGCACCCCACTCATCAATCTTTTTCTTACTTGCCGTTGAGCAGCGTTAAAGATAACTGCCGTAGAGGATTTGCTTAGGAAATCTGGTAATTGGTCTGTAATGGACATGAAGTGCGGGTTACTGCAATGGAAAACTACTGAATTAATACCTCAACGCAGGAAAAACTTTCCTATAACTGATTCGGCTCCTATATGTTTCATGCTACTTTGCGCACTAGGCCCTTGCCATTAGACCTGGATTGGGCTGGACAATGGATTACCCGCTCACTTGATTTATAGGCCATTTTCTCCAAAATGGGTTAAAACCATGGCTACCTCTCCAAGACTCAAAAGCCTATATCTTCTTCTTTAGGCTTTGCCAGCTCATTTCCAGGCGAATGCAAGAAAATACAATTATCTGAGTTTTAAGGTGACAACCCACGTGCTTCCTACTTTCCTGTTTTAGATCATCTTCAGGAATATTTAGCTAAAACTATATTCGCAAAAATCAGTATGTAGCAGGAGTAACACAACACTATGCAACTGACCCTTTCTGCCCGCCCATTTACCCGTATTTACCTGTTCTGCCTCTTGCTAGTGTTGGCCGCAAGCAGCTGCAAAACCGCCAAAACCCATTACCGCGAGGGGCTGGAACGCGCCAGCAAAGACGATTACATTGGGGCCGTGCGGGAATACGATGCCGCCATCGCCAAGAAGCCCGATGACGGGAGCCTGTACCGCTTGCGCGGTGTGGCCAAATACGAGATGGATGATTTTGACGGCGCCCTCGCCGACTTCTCCCAGGCCATTCTGCTGGTGCCCACTGATGCCGAGTCTTTCAAGTTCCGGGGCGACATCAGGCAGAACCGGGGCCAGTACAAACAAGCCATTGAAGACTACAACCAAGCCATCACGCACCAGCCCAACTACGCCAAAGCCTATAACAACCGCGGCTTAAACCGGGCCCGGCTCAAAGACACCAAAGGCGCGGTGCAGGATTTCAGCCAGGCCATTCTCTTGCAGGGAGATTACGCCGTGGCCTACCTTAACCGGGCCAACGTGCGGATGCGCCAGAAACAGTACAACCTGGCCCTGGAAGACTATGACAAAGCCATTTCCCTGGACGCAAACATGGTGCAGGCCTTCTATAACCGAGGCGTTCTCAAACACACCCAGAAAAACCGCCGCGCCGCCTGCTCAGACTGGCAAAGAGCCTTTGAACTAGGCTCCCCCGAAGCCGGCAACCTCCTCAATCGCTTCTGCAAGTAAGTTTCTTCAGGTCTACTCTCAAATGGCAAGCTAGTTTGCTATCCCAAGTCTTTGCTGGGCATGCATTCCATTGCCTTGGAAGGTAAGGTCTATTTATTTTGCGATGTTTATGGCTGTAATCTCTCTGGTTCAAGTTTTCAACTTGGACCTACAATGAACTGAAGTTTGCAACTTCAGTGAGGCGTCAGCCTCAGACCGGCTTTGCTGATGCTGTAGAAGTAAGCTTCCCACCAGAAGGAACCCACCCCTACCCCTCCGAGGAGGGGAATCTGCACTTTTGCCGCAGTCGCCGTTGTTGGTGTTATCACCAACGACCTGTATTGCGGTAGCCGGCGCTAGGGCAACCACAAGGGATTGCCCCTACAAAATTTCTGCGCGAGTGGTCATCCTAGGCCTTCAAAGGGGGACAATCTGCCTTTGGCTTAATCCGCCTGATCATTTTCCCTTTCCTTCGTTTTACCTCCCTTTTCATAAAATCAGGTCATAAACGGCAATTGGCGCTGAAAACCTTGGGGTGTTCCTTTGGCTCCCGTCGGCAATTAGTATATTTGGTGCTGAGAACCGGGGACCTTCTCCTTTTTGGGGACGGCCCTTTAAAGAAGCACTATGAAATTACTGGAAGGAAAAATTGCCTTAGTGACCGGCGCCTCTAAGGGCATAGGCCGGGCCATTGCAAAAAAATATGCCGAAATGGGTGCCAATGTGGCGTTTACCTATCTCTCCAGCGTGGAGAAGGGACAGGCCCTGGAGCAGGAATTAGCCGAGTACGGCATCCAGGCCAAGGGCTACCGCTCAGATGCCTCTGACTTTACCCAGGCCGAGCAACTGGTGGAAGCTGTGGTGAAGGACTTCGGGAAACTGGACGTGTTGGTGAACAACGCCGGTATCACCAAAGACGGTTTGCTTATGCGCATGAGCGAAGACCAGTGGGATGCGGTGATCAACACCAACCTCAAATCGGTCTTCAACCTGACCAAAGCGGCCACCAAGCACATGATGCGCGCCAAAAGCGGTTCCATCATCAACATGACCTCGGTGGTGGGTATCAAAGGCAACGCCGGACAGGCCAACTACGCCGCTTCCAAAGCGGGTATCATCGGGTTCACCAAATCAGTGGCCTTAGAGTTAGGTTCCCGTAACATCCGCAGCAACGCCATCGCGCCGGGCTTCATTGAAACCGATATGACCGACGAACTGGATGCCAACGTGGTAGCCGAGTGGCGCAAGGCCATTCCGCTGAAACGCGGCGGTGCCCCCGAGGATGTGGCCAACGCGGCCGTGTTCCTGGCCTCTGACCTGTCTGCCTACGTAACCGGCCAAACCCTGCAGGTAGACGGCGGCATGCTGACCTAATTTGATTGCTAATTGCTAATTGTCAATTGCTGATATCATTTCAAAGCCGATGTGGGTGCAGACCTACATCGGCTTTTTTTGTATGATCATCCCTTGTGGTTGCCCTTCTATGTTTCCAACGCTAATCTGGTTGTTAGTGAGAACACCAACAACGGCAAACTACGAGAGCGAAACACCAATAACGGCGACAATGAAGATTCCCCTCCTCGGAGGGGTAGGGGTGGGTTCCTTTTAGCAGCACGCTTAGAACTACAGACCTGCAAGCCGAACAAAGCACCAACATTCACCAGAAGACGGTTTATGTAACAAGTGAGAAGGCACAACAATCAGGCAACAATCAGGTATAGAGAAAGCAACGGCAGGCTTACCCCTATGGTAACTCGTTATAATTTTTCGCCTGTTTTCAGAAAAACGAGCCTTAAACCCCGTTACAGGCAATAACTTAGACTTCTGGGCAGTTCAGAAGAAAAGATGTATGTCTTCTGTTGAACATGTTTTATCTTGCTCCTTGATCCTGTGACCTAACTCACCGTTTGTGCAATCACTCCAAATTCACACTGCTTATTCTCCTTGGTATGCATTGCTTTGCCTGGCGGCAGGGCTAGGTGTTTCCTGGTTCATGTACCGCCGGGGCGGTCCCTGGCCCATGGGCTTGCGCTTGCTCCTGGCTTCGCTGCGGGCGCTGCTGGTGGCGCTGGTGTGTTTTCTGCTGCTGGAGCCGTATACCCGCCGCATCAGGCAGGAGGAAGTAAAACCCAAAGTGGTGCTGGCACTGGACAACTCCCAATCGGTGGGACTGTTCACCTCCAAGGCCGAGTTGGGCCGCACCCTGCAGGGCTTGGATGCCCTAGCCGATAGGCTGCAGAAAAGTGGGCTGGAAGTAGTAAAACAGTCCATGCAGGAAGGTGATACGGTGGTTAATTCTTTTGCCCAAACCCCGCTCAAAGCGCCGGTGACCAACCTGCACGCCCTGGTGGAAAAAGGCGACCGGGCCCTTCGGAACCAGAACCTGGCAGCCACCGTGCTCATCTCTGACGGCATTCATAACCAAGGTCCCACTCCTACTTTCCAGCTATACAATGCGCCCATTTACCCCCTGGCCTTAGGCGATACCGTGGCCAAGCGCGATGTGGTGCTGGAGGAAGTGCAATACAACAAAATCAACTACACAGGCACATCTTTCCCAGTGGTGGCGCGCGTGCGGCATAACGGCTTCAACGGCACCACTGCCACGGTCCTGCTGCAGGAAAACGGGAAAACCGTGCAGCGTAAAACGGTTTCCCTGCCCCGCGGCGGCACGGTACAGACCTCGTTCCAGGTGACCGCCGCCCAGCCGGGTAAAAAGCACTTTCAGGTGCAGGTGCAGCCCCTCACCGGCGAGTTCACGAACATCAACAACAGCCGGCACGCGTACCTGGAGGTGATCAAAGGCAAACTGAAGGTGCTGGTGGCCGCTGCTGCCCCCCACCCCGATATCAAAGCCCTGCGAAGCGCATTGCGCACAAACCAATTGCTGGATGTGGAGGTAGTACTGGGGCCTTTCCAGAACCCCTCGTTTAAGACGCCTTATGATGCGGCCATCCTCCACCAGATCCCTAATGCCACTGGGGTGGGTACAGATTGGCTCCGCCGATTAAGGACCGCCCGTGTGCCCACGTTCTACATCCTGGGCGCCCAGACCGATTTCAACGCGTTCAACTCCCTTCAGGCTGGCGTGCAGATCAACCGGCCGTCGCCGCAGTTTGACGAGGTGCAGCCCTTGCTCAATGCCGCTTTCCAGCGGTTCTCCGCCGAACCCACTGCCCAGTCCCGTATCAAAGCCTGGCCGCCCACACCTGTCACCTTCGGTGATTGGCGGATTGCGCCGGCCGCCGAGGTCATCCTGCAGCAACAGGTAGGCGCCGTAAGAACCACCAAACCGCTTCTGGTCTACAAACCCGCCGCTCCTACCCCATCCGCGGTGCTTCTCACCGATGGCAGTTGGCAATGGCGCCTCACCGAGTCTGTGGACCACGGTTCTTCCCAGATCTACGACGAGCTCATGACGCACCTGGTACAGCTGCTGGCCAACCGCCGGAACCAGAAGCGCCTGCACGTGTACCCGGTCAAAGACGAGTTTGAGGCATCGGAAGGTGTGACGCTCCAGGCCGATGTGTTCAATGCGGTGCAGGAGGAAATCTTCGGGCAGGACATCTCACTCACGCTCACCCACGAGGGTGGCAAACAGACCCGGCATCGTTTTAGGCATGAGCAGGGCGGCGAAGGGCTGCGCTTGGGCAACCTACCCGTGGGTGTGTACCGCTACACCGCGTCTGCGAGGGTAGAAAACCAGAACTACACAGACGCCGGCGAGTTTGTGGTGCAGGAACAGAACCTGGAGTCGCTCCTGGCCGTGGCCGACCATAGTTTGCTGAGCCAGATCGCGGAGCGGTCGGAGACTCGCCTGTACTATCCTGCTCAACTTGCCCAACTGGAGCAAGACCTGATCAAAGCCAACTTCAAAACCATTCTGCGCAGCCACGAGGAAGAAAAAGACCTGCTGGAACAACCCTGGTTTTACTTCCTATTACTAGGTTTAGCGTGTGCTGAGTGGGCGCTGCGGCGTTTCTACGGCAGTTTATAAAATTGGAATTACCTCATCTTAAAACAAAAAGGCTGCTTTCCAAAGCAGCCTTTTTGTTTTATTCATTATTGTCCGGTGGTAGTCCCGCTTGAATCAACTGCAGGCGCAATGGTGTCGGCGCGGTTATCGGCGGCCCCGGTTTCAAAGTCCTGCGCCCTCACGGTGGGGTCTCTTTCCTCGGTGGCAGTGGGTTCAACATCACCCTCTTTGGGCTTGGTGGTGGAATTACAGCTCGCCAAGAAGAACATAGGGATGGCGGCGCAAAGGATCAGGCACTTTTTCATAGTTTCAGGTTTTGGTACAGTGTATAGTATAAGGCCTTGCCGTGCGAGAACGCCACAAAGCCGCCGGGATCTTTCTTTTCCCAATTCCCTATACGGATTCTTTCAAGGTAAGTAGCAAAGGCGATTTTGGCCTGTTTTTCAAGAATTGGCTCCAAATCGATTTTACGTCTTTTTTGCCGTTGTTAAGAAAACATGAAAGGGAAAATGACTTCCGGTTTCCTTTATCACAGGTAACGGCAGTTTAGGCCTGATCTGAGAAAAACACGCCCTAAACAGAATCAAAGCCGTACTTTTGCCTGACATACAACCGCTACCGTTTTGCAGTACCTTCTCCTCAACAAGCCCTTTGAAGTTCTCACCCAGTTCACCGATGAGAACAACCGCGCCACCCTAAAAGACTATGTGACGGTACCCAACGTGTACCCCGTAGGGCGGCTGGACTATGACAGCGAAGGCTTGGTGCTGCTCACCGATGACAAGCAACTGCAGCACCGCCTCTCAGATCCCAAATTCAAAGTAGAGAAAACCTACTGGGTGCAGGTGGAAGGCGTGCCTACCGATGAGGCGCTGGACCAATTGGAAAAAGGCGTGCTCCTCCAAGGGAAGAAAACTTCGCCCGCCAAGGCTAAACTACTGGAAGACGTTACCTTCTGGGAGCGTTCCAAGCCCATCCGGTTCCGGGCCAATATTCCCACTACCTGGGTTGAGATTAAAATCAGCCAGGGTATGAACCGGCAGGTGCGCAAAATGACCGCGGCCGTGGGATATCCAACGCTCCGGTTGGTACGGGTGGCCATCGGGCCGTTGCAGTTAGGGGATTTGCAGCCGGGTGAGTACCGGACGTTGACCTTTGAGGAAGTAAAGCTTCTGAAAGGGTTGGCTAAGCCGGTGAATACGTTTGTAAGACCTTATAAGAATAAGAAAAAGTAATATCTGTTCTGAGCTTGTTTTACAGAAAACAGGCTCAGAACAGATCCGTAGCGGCGTTACCCTGTAACGCCGTGTGTCCAAGAACCAATCCCCTCTAACCCCTAGAAGGCTGTTCTTCCGGGGAAATAGTCAGATTCCCTTGGCAAAGGTGATTCTCCTGGAAGGCGCCGGAATCGCTGCGTAGCTCCACGGCATTACGATGTAACGCCGCCACGTTTTGGCCTCCTTCTCTGAAAAACAAGCCAAAAGCGCCGCTTGGCCTGTCACCTTCTGCCGAAACTTCGTATAGCTTTTTTATTGTCTTTTGGCACAAATGACATTGTGTCACAAAAAGGCAGAATTATGGCCTTGGCACATGTCTTGTTAATAAGAGACCAAACGAGTTAATAAGGAAATCAGGAACTACTAAAATAAAACTATAGACAATGGGAAAAATCATAGGCATTGACTTAGGAACTACCAACTCTTGCGTTGCGGTAATGGAGGGTAACGAACCAGTGGTGATTCCGAACAGCGAAGGCCGCCGGACTACTCCGTCCATCGTGGCATTCCTGGACAACGGGAACGGTGAGCGTAAAGTAGGTGATCCTGCCAAGCGTCAAGCTATCACTAACCCACAAAATACCATCGCGTCCATCAAGCGTTTCATGGGTCGCGGCTTCTCAGAAGTAAAAGACGAAACCAGCCACGTTTCTTACAACGTGCAGTCTGGCAGCAACAACACCGTGCGTGTGCAAATTGGCGACCGCCAGTTCACGCCGCAGGAGATTTCTGCCATGGTTTTGCAAAAAATGAAGCAAACTGCTGAAGACTACCTGGGTACAACTGTAACCGAGGCAGTGATCACAGTTCCTGCTTACTTCAACGACGCACAACGTCAGGCGACGAAAGAAGCCGGACAGATTGCCGGTTTGGATGTAAAACGTATCATCAACGAGCCTACTGCCGCTGCGTTGGCGTATGGCCTGGATAAAAAACACGCCGATCAGAAAATCGCGGTATACGACTTAGGTGGTGGTACCTTCGATATCTCTGTCCTGGAACTGGGCGACGGTGTGTTTGAAGTATTATCTACCAACGGTGATACCCACCTGGGTGGTGACGACTTCGACCAAGTAATCATTGCTTGGTTAGCCGATGAGTTCAGAGCCGAAGAGAACATGGACCTGCGCACAGATCCAATGGCGCTGCAGCGTTTGAAAGAAGCGGCTGAGAAAGCAAAAATCGAGCTTTCCTCTTCTTCTGAAACCGAAATCAACCTGCCCTACATCACGGCTACGCAGACTGGTCCTAAGCACTTGGTGCGCAGACTGTCTCGTGCTAAATTTGAGCAGTTAGCCGATGACCTGGTACGTCGTTCTATGGAGCCGGTTCGCAAGGCGTTACAAGACGCTGGCTTGCAGCCATCTGACATTGACGAAGTAATCTTGGTGGGTGGTTCTACCCGTATCCCAAGAATCCAGGAGGAAGTAGAGAAATTCTTCGGTAAGAAGCCATCTAAGGGTGTGAACCCAGATGAGGTAGTAGCGATTGGCGCCGCTATCCAGGGTGGTGTATTGACCGGTGAGGTGAAAGACGTGTTGTTGCTTGACGTAACGCCGCTTTCATTGGGTATCGAGACCATGGGTGGTGTGATGACCAAATTGATTGAGTCTAACACTACTATCCCAACCAAGAAGTCCGAGACCTTCTCAACTGCTTCTGACAACCAGCCAAGCGTGGAAATCCACGTGTTGCAGGGTGAGCGCCCAATGGCCCGCGACAACCGCACCATCGGTCGTTTCCACTTGTCAGACATTCCACCAGCACCACGCGGCGTTCCTCAAATCGAAGTAACCTTTGATATTGACGCCAACGGTATTCTGCACGTGTCTGCCAAAGACAAAGGAACTGGTAAAGAGCAGAAAATCAGAATCGAGGCTTCTTCTGGTCTGTCTGAGCAGGAAATCGAGCGCATGCGCAAAGAGGCTGAGGCCAACGCCGAGGCTGACCGTATTGCCAAAGAGCAAGTAGAGAAAGTGAACCAGGCTGACTCTATGATCTTCCAGACTGAGAAGCAATTGAAAGAGTACGGCGAGAAACTTTCTGCCGGAAACAGAACTGCCATCGAGGGTGCCCTGGCTGATCTGAAGAAAGCGCATGAGTCGAAAGACCTGACCGCGATTGACAGCGCCATGGAAAGCATCAACAATGCCTGGCAGGCGGCCTCTCAGGAGATGTACGCCGCCACTGGCGGAGCCGGACAGCCAGGTGCTGACGGAGGTTTCGGTGGAGCACAACAGCCAGGTTCTGACGGACAAGGCGGTGCCACGCAGTCTGCCAGCGCAGATAACGTAACCGACGTAGACTACGAAGAAGTTAAGTAACAATAATTAGGTTTAGTTGAAAAAGCCCTATCGCTTTGCGGTAGGGCTTTTTTGTTTGTATTACAGCCAGTTACAGGGCGTATCTACCCTAAAGAGAAGGTATAAAGTACTTCTGAGAAGTGGCCCTTTTCAAGTGTGGTATGAACTTTGCCTAAAATCTACGTAGTATCTTTTCACCCATTAAACCCTGCCCTATGCTAAAAGCCAACTTCATCGCCTTCCTGTTTGTAGGCGTTCTTGCCCTTCTTGCCTCGCCGGCGGCCTCTGCCCAAGAGAAGGATAAAAAGCACAAAGAGGGCAAGGAGTACAAAGAGAAAGAGTACAAAGAACACAAGGATAAGAAAGACAAGGACTACAAAGACCAGGAGTGGCGCGAAGACCGGGATGACAGAACCAGGCCCCAGGGGAATGGAACCTTAGGCGACATTATTGGCCGGGTGATTTTACCCCCTAGGGGAACGGCAGGCCCTAGGGAACTCCGTGGCGTGCCCAAAGGACATTACCCGCCGCCCGGCGAATGCCGCATCTGGTACCCTAACCGACCTCCGGGACATCAGCCCCCGCCCACCGATTGCCGTAATCTGTATGGCGTAAGACTGGAACCCGGCGCCTTCATTTTACACGGTGACCGGGCCTATGATGCAGAATATGATTGGAGAGAAGAGGATAGACGCCGGCCTGGCACCGTCACTCGTGACATTCTAGACATCCTGTTCCCCCGTCGGTAATTTTTAATAACGGTTACACGTAATCCTGCAGAAAGGAAGAGGCTTTGGCTTCTTCCTTTCTGCATTTATAAGCAGGTAGGCATGATTAGCTTTTTCGGCCTGTATTTCTTTCCTCCAACCTCATACAGGAGGCAATGCTTGCAAAGCTTCGTACCTTTGTGCCTTCTGGAGCTTAAAGGAGTACCCTCATGGATTTTATTACCCTGGATTTTGAAACGGCCACTGCAGAGCGCGATAGCCCCTGTGAGATTGGCTTAACGTTTGTGCGGAACGGGCAGATCGCAGATACGCTGGCTTGGCTCATCAAACCGAATTCTTATCCGTACTTCAACAGCTGGAACATCGCCATCCATGGCATCAAGCCGAAGGATGTACAGCACAGCCCCACTTTTGACCAGGTGTGGCAGGAACTTCGGCCCATGCTCCAGAACCAACTGATTATTGCCCATAACGCCAGCTTTGACATGAGCGTGCTCAGGGCCACATTGAACACCTACGGCTTGCCTTTTCCGGAACTGAACTACGCCTGCAGCGTGCAGTTCTCCAAACAGGTCTGGCAAGGCCTGCCGCAGTATGATTTGAAATCACTCTGCAACCGCCACGGCATCCAATTCAAGCACCACCGGGCAGCCGCAGATTCCTACGCCTGCGCCGAACTAACCTTGAGGGCCTTGGCTCATACCAACTGCAGCTGTTTAGACGACTTTCCTGAGAAACTGAAGATCAATTTTGGGCAGTTGTTTGAAGGCGGCTACAAAGCATCATCGGTAAAGAAGACCCCGAAGCCTAAGAGAGCTTTTCCTTTTTAAGAAGAGAACTGATTTACTTTTGGAGAGGAAAGTGACTTTTATGCACAGCTGCAAAATAAAAGCCGCCTAACGTATTCCGTTCCGGATTCTAGCTATTGTTTTATTTCGTTTTTAAGCTGATTTCCTTGAATCGACTATAATACGGTTCGATTATTTTTCCAACCGCGTCACGCCTACGTAGCCTCGGCCTCCGTCCAGAGAGACTTTCCAGCCTCGCTTCTTCAGGGCTCTTTTGATGAATTCATTCAGGAAACCATGGGCTACTAGAACGGCTATCCCATTAGATTCTGCTTCCCGTACCAGATGATCCGCGGCCTGGGCAGCCCGCATTTTGGCCTGTTTGAAGCTTTCAATATCTTTCTGGTTCAAACCCAACAGCCACAGGATACGGGAGGTCACCTGCCACCATTTCAAAGGAAACTTACCCAACGGCAGGCCCCAGATCCGGCTCTCGAACTCCTTGAAAGTAGCGTCTTCTATCAGTTCCACCTCGGGCCCAAACAACATGAGCGCAGTGGCTTTGGCGCGGGGCAAGGTACTGCAGAATACCCGCTTTATCCGGTCCAGTGGCAAGTGCTCGCTTCGCTGGATGATCTTCTCCACTTCCGCCTGGTTATAATCCGTGATGTATTGCTGGGCCTGCGCCTTACTGAAGAAGCCTTTCCGGCTGATCAAGGGGCGGGCATGCCGGATGAGGTAGATATGCTGGGCATTGAAGTTCATCTTTTTACTATGTAAAAAGCACGTGAAATGGGTATTGTCCTTTTCACGTGCTTTTTGAAAACGGGTATAAAAGAGAAACTATTGGGAAGCTA
The DNA here is from genome assembly GCF_008271695.1 of Rufibacter hautae. Lineage (GTDB taxonomy): Bacteria > Bacteroidota > Bacteroidia > Cytophagales > Hymenobacteraceae > Nibribacter > Nibribacter hautae. Next base: position 835,749 of record NZ_VKKY01000003.1, on the reverse strand, counting down.
CCGCATCATTGGTTTTATGTCTTCTGAGGGCTTTCATGTAGACCACCAGTTCATCCATCTGCTCGCGGGAGATTTCGTGCTTCTTGAAGGAAGGCATCCGCCCGATTCCCAGGAAAAAAGCTTTGCTGCGGACCCTGAACCGCAGGGCAACGCCCGGCAACGGAATGTTATTCAGTGACGGGCCTAATCCAGCTTCTCCCAAGGGGTGACAACGCTGGCAGTTCTGCATGAAGACCACGCGGCCGTTCTCCAGTTGCTGCGTTTGCAGGGCCAAAGGACCCAGGATGGGCTCACTGCGCCGGGCCGTACCGCAACTGTAGAGCAAAAGCATCGGCAGAACCATTAACAGCATCCACCTAAGGTTGTATGTATTGAATAGCTTTTTCATCTGGCTCCGGTTTTAGTGATTCTCCAAACCACCCCGGTCTTCTGCTTGGGGGCGGGTCCTTGCTCGGTCATCGGCATAATCCCGAAATCTACCACATAGAGCGCGGTTCCGGCGGGGTTGAACTTCACGGCGATGGGTCTTTCCAGCCCCCCGTTCTTCAGGATGGAGGCGGGTCCGTTGATCTTGGTTTTATTGGTGGCGAAATCCTCCACCACGCCGTTTGCGGGATTCACGCGCACCACCTTGAAACCCACCGGCCCGTAGGTGTGGCCTACTTCTGGGGTCATATCACCAAACTGGGCAATAAACGCCTCCCCCACGTGGCCGAAGCCGGCGTTGCGGGAGAAGTCCAGGCCATTGGAAGAGGAATGCACCCCCAGGATGGCAGCCGGTTTTGGCGGCGTGCCCGGGTGCTTGGCCAGCAGGAATTTAGGATCATCATGTGGGGTCTTGTAGTCATCCGAGGCCATGGGCTGACCGTTCGCGAAATCTGGCCAGCCGTACCACTTGCCCGGCTGCACGGCCCAGAGCACATCGCCAGCGCCGTAACCGGGCCTGCTGCCGCGGGTATCGTAGCCGTTGTCGGTGACGTAGAGTTGGCCGTTCTGTGCGAAGGCCAGTCCGTACGGGTTCCGTAATCCCCAAGCCACCAACTCCAAAGGTCCGCCCTGCAGAGAGACCCTAAAGACCGCCCCAGAACAAGGAATAGTCCCTTTGACGGTCTGGTTAGGCGTGCTGGGGGTCCCGAAGGGCAGGTAAGCGCCCGTGGTGACTTCGTCCTTGTCATCCTCGGTCAAGGGGTTGTAGGTAGTGAAGTTCTGGCCCGTCAGGACGATATCTTGGCAGGGGATGTCATGGAACGTGGGGTTGCGTTTGAGCCAGCCATAATGGTAGTTATCGGTGCCCACAATGGCAGAGTTGGTGGCCGTCCCCTGCCCGAAGTACAGGTACCCGTCCTGACCGATGACCGGGGCATCGGTATGGTGATCGCCCATGCTGGGCAGGTTCTCTACCAGGCGCGTGATCTGCCCGGCTTTGGAAATCTTGAGGATACGGCCACCTTCCAGTTCCCCGCCCTCAGAGACATAGAAAAAGCCATCGTGGTAAGCGGCGCCAGTCCAGGGACCATTTTTGTCGCCGACAGCTACCTGGGTGGAGGTTCCATCGGGGTTGAGGCGCAGTAGTTTGGGAGGGAGCCAGATCTCGCCATAGGCGTACCCGGCCTCGGTGATGTAGGGCGTGCCCTGCTCGTCAAAGGTGATGCCGGTGGGATAGTTCAAGCCCGAGTTCACTGGTTCAATGGTGTATCCGGCGGGCAAGGCCACATCGGTGGGTTGCAGGGCGCGGGTCTGCGGTTCAAAGCTCTTGGGGCCACCATAATGACCCTTGATTTTATAGCATCCGGATAACAGCAGCGGCGCAAAAGAAACTATGATAAAGCGGATAAGTATTTTCATAGGCATGCAACAGGAAAGAGTTCTACGTATGATACTTTTAAGTAAGTAAAACAGTTGCTATTGCACCTTGTTTAGAAAATTTTACATTAGCGAAGAATATAGAAAAAAGCTATTCTTAAACTCCTATGAAATTTCGGGTATTGCTTCTGCTTATGTTTATGCTGATGTTCGTTCTGTTTGCCTTTTTGCAGTTGAACGACCCTGATCCGGTTATTTGGGTTCCGGTTTATCTGTCGGCGGCGGTACTTTGCTTTCTGGCGTACAAGCGAAAGCTGTTCAGGTGGGTGTATGCGTTGGCTTTTCTGGGGTATGCCATTGCCGCTTTCCTGCTTTGGCCGCCGGTGTACCAGGGCATCTTTTTTGACATGAGCCGCTCTCCCGCCATTGAGGAAGCTCGGGAATCACTGGGACTCACGATCTGCGCCCTGGTCATGGTGTATTGCTATATCTTGGAGTGGAGATTTAGGGCCTAGAAACCTCTCACCGGCAAAAAGCAGGAAAAACAATTTAAGCCTCTTTTTCAGAAACGACCCTCTAAACGGCCTGCTGGTAGACGAAATTGTACAGCTGTCCTTTCACCTTTTCAAGTTCAGAAGGGTCCAAGGCAGAGGGATACGACATGAGCAATAAAGGCACCCAATGCATTCCGGCAACGTACGGCGGTTGCCGGTACTCAAAATCATTCAGAAGGAAGCCCAACCGCTCATAGAATCGGATGCGGCGCTGGGCGATTTCAGAGTGTGGAGGCTCTACTTCCAGTAACACAGGCGGCGGAATGGTTTCGAGTAAAATCGCCAAAGCTTTTGAGCCTGTTCCTTTCCCCCTATGTGAGGGCACCACGGCAAAATGCTCCAGAAAAGTGAATCCTGATAACTGCCAAATCCCAAAGAACCCAGCGAATTCCTCTTGGTCCATGATGGCAAGAAACCGGTAGGCCGAATCTGTGAAAAGCTGGGTCTGCTGCTCCAGGGTGCGCCGCTCTTCCGGTGGGAAGGCCTCTTCATACCACTGCCACGCCTGGGAGAACCCGGGCGTGGCAGTGGTTGATATGGCTTTCAGCGTGAGCAAGGACTAATCCATTTCTATGTCGCCGCGGCGCAGTTGCTCCACGGAGCGCATCACTTTGTCATGCTGCACGGTACGGTGTTTCTCCAGGGCATCGGCCACCACGGCATTGGTGCTGCCCAAAATCTGAGCGGCCAGCAAACCGGCGTTGGTAGCGCCGTTCAGAGCCACGGTAGCCACGGGCACCCCGGAAGGCATTTGCAGGATAGAAAGGATAGAGTCCCAGCCGTCAATGGAGTTGCTGGACTTCACCGGCACGCCAATTACGGGCAACGTGGTGAGGGCCGCCACCATCCCCGGCAAATGGGCGGCTCCGCCAGCCCCGGCGATAATGGTTTTGAGGCCTCTCTTGCGGGCCCCCTCGGCGTACTCCAGCATGCGGTGCGGCGTGCGGTGCGCCGATACGATGGTTACTTCAAAGGGAATGTTCAATTGTTCCAGGATATCGGCGGCGCCAGACATGACCTTCAGGTCTGACTGGCTGCCCATGATAATACCTACCAGCGGCGTGTTTTTATCAGGAGTTTGGCTCATGCAATAATCTTTAGTCGGTTTTTAAGGGTATCTGCTTTCTGTTTTACTTCTGCAATGGTAGGGGCCAGCACCGTTAAATGGCCCATTTTCCGGAAAGGCCGGGTAAACTTCTTCCCGTACAGGTGAATATGCACGCCGGGTTCCTGCAATGTTTCATCAAGCCCTTGGTAAACGGCCTCGCCCGAATAGCCCGCTTCGCCTAGCAGATTCACCAGCACCGCCGGGCAGTGTGGCTCGGTGTCGCCCAAAGGTAAACCCAGGATGGCGCGCAGGTGCTGTTCAAACTGCGAGGTGGCGTTGGCTTTCATGGTATGATGGCCGCTGTTGTGCGGACGCGGGGCTACCTCGTTCACCAGAATCTGCCCATCGCGGGTCACAAACATCTCCACCGCCAAAAGTCCCACTATGTCCAGCGCAGTGGTCACGTGGGTAGCGATTTCAATGGCCATGCGCTGCAGTTTGTACGCAATCTGGGCCGGCGCCAACAGGTAATCCACCAAGTTGTGCTCTGGGTGCATGACTTGCTCCACCACCGGGAAGGCCTTCACCTCGCCCTGCACGTTACGGGCACAGATCACCGATATCTCGGTCTCAAACTCCACCAGTTTCTCCAGCACAGTGGGGGCCTGGAAAGCTTTGGCCAGATCGTTCTCTGAGGAAAGGCGCGTGACCCCGTTGCCGTCATAGCCGCCTCGGCGCAGTTTCTGAAAAGCAGGCAGAAAATCAAGGTTCGTCTCTAGTTCAGCGGCATCCTGTAGCAACCTGAAATCTGAGGTAGGAATGCTGTTCTGTTTGAAAAATTCTTTCTGCAGGCCTTTGTCCTGGATGGTTCTAAGCGAGGCAGGCTTGGGATACACCTGCACACCTTCCTTCTCCAAAGCAAAAAGAGCATCTACGTTCACGTGCTCAATTTCTATGGTTACGTGCGTGCAGCGCTTCCCGAAGGCATACACCGTCTCGTAGTCCTTGAAATCACCGTGCACAAACTCCTCGCAGAGATGGCGGCATGGCGCGTATTCGTCTGGGTCCAGCACCAGGGTGTAGAGGTTGAAATCCAAACCGGCCTGCAGCAGCATACGGCCCAGTTGCCCGCCGCCCAGAATACCTAATCTAACATTGTTCATCTTAAAACCGGAAAGTCACAAGTAAAAGGAATATGGGTTTCTAGCAGACAGTCAGGCCATCTACCGGAAACCCAAATCTCAGGCTTATGCGGTTAAGCTACAAGTTTTAAGGCAGCCAGAGGAATATTTTCTTTCAGGATATCTTTATTTAATCTATAAGGTGAGTACAGCATAAAAATTTCTGGAAAAAAGAATATCTTTGAAAGAAAGTAGAAGATACCGTTCAAAAATTATCATTATATAATATTTAAAATGAGCAAAACCCCATTTGCTTAGATTAAAATAGAATTATCTAAACCCAATCATGAATACTTCCTACAGGTTATTACTCCTGGAAGATGACCAGACGTTGGCTGGTGCACTCGTCCAAGCTTTGAATAAGCAAAATTTATACGCCCAACGCGTAGAGGTACAGGCCCTCAGTTATGAGGTGTTTGAAACCCAGTTTGGCATTGGACGCAACTCTACCCGCGAAATCATTGTGCTGGGGGGCAAAGCCGCATTAGGCTATGAGCCTGACACCCGCTTGCTGAAATCCCTGACGGCCCACCTGGACCGCACGCACCTTTTTGTGCTTACCTCATCTATAGACGGCCAGAAAATCCTTGACTATTGGCAACCAGGTGTTATTGGCGTTTTGGGCCGAGATGGGCAGGCGCACGCCTCATTGGTGAAAGCCATCCTGCGCCTGCAGTTGGCGCAGCAGAAACGCCTTTCCTCCCCGGCCAAATCCAAACAAACCGGCATCTGGCAGCGGCTTTTTGCCTAAAGAGTGCCTTTTGCGGCAGGGGCCTGGCGCTCCTGCCTGCAATTTGGCTGTAGTAGGTAATTTCCTGATTTTGCGTATTATTGGGCGCAATGGAAATTTTACTCGCAACTTTCTCGGCTTTGTTCTCGGTGGTGAATCCGTTTAGCGCCATGCCGGTGTTCCTCACGCTCACCCACGACGACTCCCCCACCCGCCGGAACCAGCAGGCCTTCAGGGCCTGTGTGTATATGATCATGATCCTGACGGTGTTCTTCCTGGCCGGGCAGGCCGTGCTGGATTTTTTTGGCCTCAGGATTCATGATCTGCGCATTGCGGGTGGTATCATGATCATGCGGGCGGGCCTGGACCTGCTCAACCCTAAAGCCGAAGAAGGCAAGAAGATCTCCAAAGACGTGGTAGCCGAAGGTGTGGAGAAAGAAGACATTTCCTTCACCCCGCTGGCCATGCCCTTACTCTCAGGCCCGGGGTCCATTGCCGTGGTCATCAGCCTTTTCACCAAGTCACTCACATTTCTGGACATGTGCCTCACCGTAGTGGGCATCATACTGCTGGGGATGGTGAGCTACATCATCCTGCTCTTCTCGCCCCGCCTTATGATCTTCTTGGGCAAAGCCGGCCTGGCTGCCCTCACCAAAATTATGGGCTTTATTGTACTGTCTTTGGGTGTGAGTTTCATTGTTACCGCTCTGCTGGCGCTTTTTAAATAGCACGTTTTATAAAAAGGCACTTGTTGTTTTGGGCCTGCTTTCCCAAAATCAGCTTCCAAACAGCCATCGCCAGAAACCTACACGTCCCATTTTTCTGACGCAAGACTCAGAACTCAGAACTCAGGACTCATTGTTTTGCCTTATCTTTGCGGCATGCAATTAAAGAACGACTTGCTCCTGCGTGCCGCCATGGGGCAGCCTACTGAAAGAACTCCCGTATGGCTCATGCGTCAGGCTGGGCGTATTTTACCCGAATACCGCGCTGTGCGCGAACGCCTCTCCGGTTTCAAGGAACTGGTGGAAACCCCTGAATTGGCCGCCGAGGTGACTATTCAGCCGGTGGATCTGCTGGACGTGGATGCCGCCATCATCTTCTCTGACATTCTGGTGGTGCCCGAGGCTATGGGCTGCACCTACGAGATGATTGAGAAGCGCGGGCCTATTTTCCCCAATACCATTAAAACCGCCGCTGATATTGAAAATGTGCGCGTAGCCGACCCTTACGAGCACCTGAACTACGTGCTGGAGGCCATCAAAGTGACCAAGCGCGAACTGAACGGCCGCGTGCCGCTCATCGGGTTTGCGGGTGCTCCCTGGACTATTTTCGCGTACATGGTGGAAGGCAGCGGCTCTAAAACGTTCTCTAAGGCCCGCAAGATGCTCTACGAGGCGCCAGAGCTATCGCACAAATTGCTCCGCAAGATTACCGATACCACCATTGCGTACCTCAAGGCTCAGGTAGAGGCCGGCGCCAACCTGATGCAGGTATTTGATTCCTGGGCGGGCATTCTGCCTCCGGCGCATTACAAGGAATTCTCGTACCGCTACATCGCGGAGATCTGCCAGGCCATTCAAGGGGTTCCGGTAACGGTGTTCGCGAAAGGCGCCTTCTTCTCCCTCGCGGATTTCTCCCAGTTGGACTGCCAGGTAATTGGCCTGGATTGGAACATGGACGTGAACAATGCCCGTGCTGCCGTGGGACCGAACAAAACCCTGCAAGGCAACCTGGATCCTTGCGCCCTCTACAATGACTTTGCCGGCGTGAAGCGCGAAACCATTAAGATGCTGGAAACCTTCGGCCCGAACCGCCACATCGCCAACCTAGGCCACGGCGTATACCCAGACACCGATCCCGAGAAGGTAAAATGCTTTATCCAAACGGTGAAAGAGTACAGCCACCGATAAGTAATTTCTACCCCTTTTTTAAAAAAAGAAATAAAAACGGCCTCCTGTTCAGATGAGCAGGAGGCCGTTTCTATTTTGGAGTAGTAGTTTTTAAACCGCGCATGTCGTTTCTGAGGCTTTCGCCTCACTGAAGTTGCAAACTTCAGTTCATGTTGGGTCCAAGTTGAAAACTTGAACCATGTAAAAGGTGAGTAAAATGGGTGGGGGCTAAACTCTAATTATCTGTTCAATTCCCTATACCATACCGCAAGTTTAGCGCTAGCGTAACTTGTGGTTACTATGATGGCAAGTTTGCAACTTGCCTGCTGCACCAGCAGCATTTTAAAAGCTGCTTCGCTTCAAAAGAATAAACCAAGTTAGCCTTTTATTTCAAAGCTGATTTTTCGAAAACAGACCTTAAATCAAAACTCGTTAAGTAGTCACTTCAAAACCAGCCAGCACCTTTTGCAGGACTTGAGACTTCTGGGCCTCTGATTTCAGCTGTTCGCGGTTGATGGGTACTACGCCTACGTGTTCGCAGACCAAGCCTCCGCCTAGATTGGCCAGTTCAGCCAAGGCAGGCAGCGGCAGGCCGGCGGCTAGGCTCAATGCGGCAATGCTTACCACCGTATCGCCGGCGCCGGACACATCAGAAATGGAGCGGATATGGGCATCCAGGTAGGTTTTGCCATTGGTCACCGATTGGCAGAAGACCCCGCGTTCTGAGAGGGTGACCAGCACATTCTCCAGGTCCAGCTTTTTCTGCAACTGGTTTACGGCCGCTTCAAAGGCCTCCAGGTTCGCATCCGCGAAATCCACTTTCAGGCCTTCTTTGAGTTCTTTCAGGTTGGGCTTGAACAGCGTGCTGCCTTTGTAGGACAAAAAGTTCTTCTTCTTGGGGTCAATCACCGTGGGCACCCCGGCTTGTTTGGCCAGCGTGAGCAGCTCGTCAATTACCTCGGCACTCAGCACGCCTTTGTCATAGTCCTCGAAGATGACCACGTGGGCATTCTCCAGCAGGCCTTGGAACCGTTGCACCAGGGCTTGGCGCTCGGTGGCGGTGAGGTCCATCTCTACTTCTGAATCAATTCTCAGCAACTGCTGTCCGCCGGAGATGATGCGCTGTTTCACGGTGGTGGGCCGCTCAGAACTCAGGATGATGCCCTCGTCGGTTTGGCCTTGCTCGCGCAGCAAGCGGATCAGGTCGGCGCCTTCGGGGTCATCGCCTACCACCGAGCACAGCAGCGGCGTGGCGCCCAGGCTCTGCACGTTCAAAGCCACGTTAGCGGCACCGCCCAGGCGCTGTTCTATCTTGGTTCTGTTCACGATGGGAACCGGCGCCTCGGGCGACAGGCGGGACGATTTTCCCCAGAGGTAGGCGTCAATCATCACATCCCCTACCACTAACACCCGCAGTTGGCTGAAACGGTCAAAAAGGGAGGATACGGTGCGCTGAATGGACATTCAGAAATGTAAATAGGGTTGAAACAAAACATTGGATAACCCACCTTAGCTGTAGGCGCGTTATCCAATGTCTGGGCAAAGGTAAGAAGAAAATGCGAGACTCGTTTTTAGCTCAGTTTCGCCAAACTAGCCTTAATCCGCTCCAGGGCCTCAATCAATTTGGCGTCTGAGGCGGCGAAAGAGAAACGGATACACTCGGGTGCCCCGAAAGCGCCACCTTCCACCAGGGAAACGTGGGCATCGTTGAGCAGGTACATGGCCAGGTCGTTCGCGTTCTCAATTTTGATGTCGCCGGCAGATTTCCCGAAGAAAGCGCTCACATCTGGGAAGATGTAGAAAGCGCCCTGCGGCACATAGGTCTTAAAGCCAGGGATGTCGTTCATGAGCCCCAGCACCAAGTCGCGGCGACGCAGGTAAGAGGCGCTCATTTCCTCGGCAGAGGATCTTCCGCCTTCCAGCGCGCCTTGGGCCGCTTTCTGGGCAATGGAGCAGGTTCCGCTGGTGATCTGGCTCTGCATTTTGTCGCAGGCATCGGCTATGTCTTTGTGAGCGGCTATGTAGCCCACGCGCCAGCCGGTCATGGCGTAGCCTTTGGAGAAGCCGTTCACGGTGATCACGCGGTCTTTGATAGTCTCAAACCGGGCCAGGCTGTAGTGCTCACCGGTGAAGTTGATGTACTCATAAATTTCATCGGCGATGACGTGCACCTGCGGGTGTTTCTCCAGAATAGCGGCAAACGAAGCCAGCTCTTCTTTGGTGAACACAGAACCGGTTGGATTGCAGGGCGAAGAATACATCACCAGCTTGGTATTGGCCGTAATGGCGTCTTCCAGCTGCTGGGCGGTGATTTTGTAGTCGTTTTCCAGGGCGCCTCTTACCGGCACGGGAATCCCCTCGGCCAGCTTCACCACTTCCTCGTAGCTCACCCAGTACGGAGAGATGATGATCACCTCGTCGCCGGGGTTCACCAAACACATCACCGCATTGGCGATGGACTGCTTGGCACCCGTGGAAACCACAATGTTCTCTGGGCCATATTCCAGGCCGTTGTCGCGGCGCAGCTTCTCCACAATGGCCTTGCGCAGGTCTGGGTAGCCGGCTACGGGCGTATAGAAGGTATAGCCATCGTCAATGGCTTTCTTGGCAGCGTCTTTAATGTACTGAGGGGTCTGGAAATCGGGTTCCCCAAAGCTCAGGTTGATTACGTCCACGCCTTTGGCTGCCAGTTCGCGGGCCTTTTTGGCCATGGCAATCGTCTGTGATTCGGCAAGTGAGGTAATGCGGTCTGATAATACTTTTTGTTCGGTAGTAAGCATCTCTTGTGAAGACATAAAGGTGTGGGATCAAAAATAGGACCTTTTGCTGTTTTTATAGCTTATTCGTGAATATTTAATTAATCTTTCACGGTTTAGGGGCCATTTACTGGAAATAAGGAAGAAACAGGCGTATGTATCTCTTTAAAACGCGCTTCAGGCTGAGAAAGTATCCTGGGGCGAGAATACCGCCAGCCACTGCCTCTTGTACTGTTTAAAAGGCAAAGGGTTCTGTTTTCCTAAACCGATCTTCCCAGGTTAGAGAGATTCCTGGCCAGGATAACCAAGTCAGTATAAGGCGTATAGTCCTTGGCGTAGATCACCTCCATCTGCCGGACCGCCGCCGGACTGATGCGCCGGTTAGAGACTTTGTCTACCGGCGAGAGGATGGCAGGTTTTGACTCCGGCGTGGCGGTGGCCTTGAGCCCCACCCACTGGTAAAGCCCCACCAGGTTTCCGAGGCAATTTTTCAAAAACTGCCTTTTTCCTTTGATGCGCCAGATAAGCACCGGTGACAGCGCCAGCAGCACCGCGCTCACCAGCGAGTTGAGCACCACTTTGTTCCGCCGGTGGTACGGGTTTAGCAGGTTCACCTCAATGTGCAGGGCGTAATAGTCGCCGCGGGCGTTTTTAGACGAGGACCCGATGATGTAGGTACTGTTCTCGGGCAGGATCTTGAATTCCACAGCGCTGTTATGGATCTGCACCATCCACTCTATGATCTGGGAAACGGCCAGGTCCTTCCCGCAGAAAATGAGCTCGTTTATCTTATAGATCTCGATCACCTCTTTGATTTGCCTGAGGTCTGCCAGGGTGTGCTGCGGCTCCAGCTGCGTCAGAGGTTTTTGGGCGCCGGCCTGCCGCAGCAGTACCGAGGCCCTTTTCACTTCCCGGCTGCTGCCCACCACCGCAATGCGTTTGGCCTTGGGCTCCCCGAACTTCCAGTGCCCATAGGATCTGAAATGCCAGATAAGGCGCCAGAGCGTCATGCCCACCAAACCCATTAGCACGGCCACCAGCAGGTGTTTTTTGTTTGTTTCACCCACAATGGACACGATGCTGGAGAACGCCATGAGCAGGATACTGCCCCATAGCATCCCGCTAACTAGCCGGTACAACCGTCCTGGTTTATCATAGGCCCCGCTGAAGAAAGCACTGCCCAGCCAGACGGCCAGATAGGCGCCCCACATGGGCGTGATGCCCAACGGCAAGGGATCAGGCACTACTTTCTCGCCTACCACAGCGCCAATGGCCAGGCAAAGCCCGTCCAGCAAAAGAGGCGCTACGCGCTGAAAAGCCCGGAACAGAATAGCGATGGCGGCCCGCAGGTAAATGGCCAATCGGATGAGGAACGAGTACAGCCTGGCCTGCCGCCCGCTGAAATGCTTCTCCGCGAAGACCATCATGGCCCGGTAGAACATGAACACGTAGTTCACGCTGGTTTTGCGGGTGCTCTCGCCTTTGTAGTGGATGATGCGGGTCTCGGGGAAATACACCACGTCGTAGCCACCTTCCTTGATGCGGTAAGAAAGGTCAATGTCCTCACCGTACATGAAGAAGTCCTCGTCCAGGAGGCCTACTTTCTCCAGGGCCTCGGCGCGCATGAACATGAAAGCGCCGGCCAGGATGTCTATTTTATGCACCTGGTCTGCGTGTAGGTGTCCCAGATGGTAGCGGTTGAACAGCGAGGAGGTGGGAAACATAGCCGCCAGCCCGAATACTTTGGAAAAAGCCACCCAAGGCGTGGGCAGACCGCGTTTGGATTCGGGCAGGAAAAGGCCGGCGCCGTCCATCATCTTCACGCCCAGCGCCCCGGCTTTGGGATTTTGTTCCATGAACCGGAAACACTTGCAGAAGGTGTCCTCCTCCACTACCGTGTCTGGGTTGAGGAGCAGCACGTACTTGCCCTGCGCCTGCCGGATGGCCTGGTTGTTGGCCTTGGAAAAACCCAGGTTCTCTTTGTTGGCCAGCAGAATGACCTCGGGGAAGCGCCGCTGCACCATCTCCACCGATCCGTCCACGGAGTTGTTGTCTACCACAAACACCTCTACCTGCAGCCCCCGCACCGCCTTCCTGACGGAAAGCAGGCATTGCTCCAGGAAATAGCTGACGTTGTAATTGACAATGATAACGGAGAGGTCTTTCAAGCAGCGAACGTTGGGTCGTAGTGGATGTGGCCGGGTAATGTCTCTGTAAGTTCAGAAAATTCTACAAACATAAAAAAAGCAGGAACACATGTTCCTGCTCTGTGGGCTGTTTAGGCCGTGTTTTCTCTAAAATAAGCCTAAAACCTAGATCTGGCTGTAGGCGGTACGGTCCAGGATGCTGCGGCCCAGGGTAATCTCATCGGTGTACTCCAACTCGCCGCCCACCGGTACGCCCCTGGCGATGCTGGAAATGCGGGCCGGGTAGTCTTTCAGTTTGCGGGTGAGGTAGAACGCCGTGGTGTCGCCTTCCATGGTGGGGCTCAGGGCCAGGATGATCTCTTTCACCCCGGAACTAGGCAAGCGCTCCACCAAGGATTGGATGTGCAGGTCTGACGGGCCCACGCCTTCCAGGGGAGAGATCACGCCGCCCAGCACATGGTACACGCCTTTGAACTGGGCCGTGTTCTCAATGGCAATCACGTCGCGCATGTCGCTGACCACGCACAGCAGGGCGCGGTCGCGGAGCGGATTGGAACAGATGCTGCACACTTCCACGTCTGAGATGTTGTGGCAGGTTTTGCAGTACCTGATGCCGGTGCGCATGCGTACCAGCGCCTCAGAAAGTTGTTTTGTATCTTCGGTTTCGGCTTTGAGTAGGTGCAGCACCAGGCGCAAGGCGGTTTTCTTGCCTACGCCAGGTAATTTAGCCAACTCTTCTACCGCATTCTCAATCAGCTTAGAAGGGAAATTCATCCAGTTAGTTCAGGGTTAAACGATATCCGCTGAGATACCCCGGTCATGGATGGCGGTGCACATGATCTCTAACTCCGTGAACGTGCCCAATTTTACGGTACACTTCCCTTTGTAGTGAATCAGCATGGTACACTGCTCGGCCTGTTCCTGTGTGTGGCGGCAGACCTGCACCAGCGTATTGATCACGTGTTCAAACGTATTCACGTCATCGTTGTACACCACCAGCTCGCGCACATCGGTGGTTTCCTCCAACAACAGCACGTCTTCCTGCTCCAGAATTTCAGTTAGAATGTCCATAACGCAAAATTAAGCAATTAACATGAGTTTAGGAAGCTCTACCTGCTTGGGTCTCAGCAAAAGTAAAACAGTATAAAATGGCCTCTTGTTCCTGAAAAAAAGGTAGTTTAGCCTTATTTTTGATAGAAAAACAGTCTGCCAAAGCTGTTGCACAAACGGCTGTTTAGTGGCTGTTTTTCTTATCTCAACCTCAAAACAACATGTACAGACAACCCCTTGCCTGGATTGCTTTTCTATGGCTATCACTCCTGGGTTCTTTTACGGCAACGGCCCAGCAAAAGCTGCTGACCATGGAAGATGCCTTCCTCAACCCCAGCCTCACGCCCGCCAACCTGCGCCGACTCACCTGGGTGCCCGGCACCAATGACTACAGTTATGTAAGCGACAAAATGGACCAGTTGCTGCGCGGCTCGGTGCGGGAAAACGCCCGTCCGGTTCTTTCCCTCCAGGACCTCAACGTGGCCCTGGAGAAAGCTGGCGTGGCGAAAGTCTCTAACGTAAATGGCCTGGAATGGCTCAACGCCAACGAGGTAGTTTTAAAGCAGAACGGCACGGTTCTCCGCTATAACCCGCAGACCAAAGCGGGCCAGGTATTCTACAAACTGGACGCTACTGCCGAGAATGCTGACTTTGCCCCTAACCACCAGCGCGTGGCCTACACCAAAGCCCAGAACCTATTTATTTCCCAGCCCGGGGCCGAGAACAAGCAAATTACCCAGGAAACGAACCCTGCCATTGTGAACGGCCAGGCGGCGCACCGCTCCGAGTTCGGGATTACGAAAGGCACGTTCTGGAGCCCCAGCGGCAACAGCCTGGCTTTCTACCGCATGGACCAGACCATGGTCACTGATTACCCGCTGGTAGACGTGAGCGAGGTGCCAGCCAAACTGAACAACATCAAATACCCCATGGCCGGCGGCAAAAGCCACCACGTGACGGTGGGCGTGTACAACGTGGCCTCGGGCAAGACGGTTTTCCTGAAAACCGGCGAGCCCGCCGAGCAGTACCTCACCAACCTGACCTGGAGCCCCGACGAGAAATCCATTTACCTGGCCGTGGTGAACCGCGCCCAGAACCAGATGTGGCTGAACCAGTACGATGCCGCCACCGGCGCTTTCGTGAAGACCTTGTTTGAGGAGAAAAACGACAAATGGGTAGAGCCTGAACACCCCCTGTACTTCGTGCCGGGCAAACCCGATCAGTTTGTCTGGATAAGCGAGCGCGACGGCTTTGACCACCTGTACCTGTACAGCACCAACGGCCAGCTTATTCGGCAATTGACCAAAGGTGAGTGGGTGGTGACGGATTTGGTAGGTTTTGACAAAAATGGCCGCGAAGCGTACTACACCTCCACCGCCGAGAGCCCGCTGGAACGTCACTTCTACGCCGCCGAGCTCAGCACCGGCCGCACCGGCAGATTGACCCAAGGCAGCGGCGTGCACAACATCTCCTTCAGCCCCACCGGCCAGTTCTTCATAGACAACTACAGCAGCCCGGCCACGCCGCGCACCATCCGTATCCTGGACACCGATGCCGGCAAAATCACCAAAACCCTGCTGGTGGCTCCCAACCCGCTGGAAGGTTACGCTCTGGGCGAGACCACACTTTTCCCCATCAAGGCCGAGGACGGCACCACGGACCTGTTCTGCCGCATGATCACGCCGCCCAACTTCGATGAGAAGAAAAAGTATCCGGTGGTGGTGTACGTGTATGGCGGCCCGCACGCACAGATGGTCAACAGCAGCTGGCTGGGCGGCGCCAACCTCTGGATGCAGCTCATGGCCCAGAAAGGATACATCGTGTTCACCCTGGACAACCGCGGCTCCGCCGATAGAGGCCGCGCCTTTGAGCAAGCCATCTTCCGCCAGGTGGGCGTGCCCGAGGTGAGCGACCAGATGAAAGGTGTGGCTTACCTTAAAAGCTTGCCCTACGTAGATGCCAACCGCTTGGGCGTGCACGGCTGGAGCTACGGCGGTTTCATGACCACTTCCCTCCTACTCAAGCAGCCCGGCGTCTTCAAAGTGGGCGTAGCCGGTGGCCCCGTGATTGACTGGCGCCTCTACGAAGTCATGTACACCGAGCGCTACATGGACACGCCCCAGGAAAACCCGCAAGGCTTCGAGCAGGCCAACCTCCTCAACCAGGTGAAGAACCTCAAAGGCAAACTGCTCATGATCCACGGCACCATAGACGATGTGGTGGTATGGCAGCACAGCCAATCCTTCCTCAAAAAAGCCGTGGACGAAGGCGTGCTTCTGGATTACTTCGTGTACCCTGGCCACCCGCACAACGTGGGCGGCAAAGACCGCGTGCACCTCTACAAGAAAGTAACCGAGTACTTTGACGAGCATCTGAAGTAAAG
Source organism: Rufibacter hautae (assembly GCF_008271695.1). Taxonomy (GTDB): domain Bacteria; phylum Bacteroidota; class Bacteroidia; order Cytophagales; family Hymenobacteraceae; genus Nibribacter; species Nibribacter hautae. The sequence goes on along the minus strand of NZ_VKKY01000003.1, from coordinate 820,205 downwards.
ATGTTTTAGAGGCAGTTTTAAGAAAATAGCCCAAAAGGAAAGAAGTCAGAGGGAGTTGCTATTTCTAGCGGCTCCCTTTTTGTTTTACTTCCTATCTCTATCTTTGACAGTCCACTTCACGCACCTTCTGATGAAGCTCATTTTCCTCTGTCTATTCATCCTGTTGTCTGGAACAGTGACAGCTCAAGTTATTTCACCGGAGAACCGAATTGTAGTGCTTGGCGCAGCCTCCATGGAAACCCCTGCAGACCGGGTTACTTTTCATGTCTACCTTTCCACCATAGATACCTTCAGTCTGGACAAGGTGTATGAACAGCATAAATTGTTAGAAGCAAAAGTGTTCAAGATACTGAACGAATTTCACGTGCCCTCTCAGAAAGTAAAGTACAGTCTTTTCTCAGTAGTAAGACGCCCCTCTGTTTATGGTCCAGCCAATGGAAACGAGGTTTTGGTATTTGAAGGAACGCAAGAAGTCACTTTTACCATTGATGCCATCAAGGATTACCCCAGCATCCAGGAAAAATTAATCAGGGCAGGAGTTCACAATTTTAACAGCAGTTTCTCTTCTTCTAAGGAGGAAGCCATGAAGAAAGAAGTGCTAGCCAAAGCTGTGGCTGCAGCAAAAGAGAAAGCAGAAATTATTGCATCTGCGGCAGAAAGAAAGGTGAAACGCATTGTGAAGGTAGCCGAGACGGATGAATCAGACCCTACTTTCAGTAACTATGCAGGAAATGGCATAACAGCATCGGCTCCCATGCAGGGTTCTTTGGTAGACATATCGCAGAATGTTTCTGTGTCCATAACTGTGAAAGTTGTATTTGAGTTAAAATAGTGGATGACTAATGAATCCGCTGACTCCCAAACTTTCTATGGGTGACTGTCCCTGATTAAAGATTTAAGAAAGTCAAAAGAGCAAGAAACCATTGTCTTTAACTACCCAAACCAAAATGCATATCCATGCTGAACCGATTTCATTACTTGGCAATTTCCCTTGGCTTGAGTCTTCTCTCATCTTGCCAAACCACAAGCGCTCCCTCCACCAATACTCCTCCCGTAATCACAAACGAACCCATCGCCGTCAATGAGGCCATAGCCCAAGTCACGGAAGACAGCTACCGCACCTATGTGACTGCGCTGGCGTCTGATAACATGGAAGGCCGCAAGCCGTTTACCGCCGGCGAGAAGAAAACCCTCGCGTACCTGGAAGCACAGGCCAAAGCCCTGGGACTGGAACCCGGCAACGGTGCCAGCTACCTGCAGGAAGTACCCATGGTGGAAATCACCTCCGCCCCTGCCCAGACCATGACCGTGAAAGGCAAAAAGTCCATGACCTTGAAAGGGCTGGAAGAGTACGTGATCTGGGCCAGACGCCCCGAGGAGAATGTCTCCATCAAAGACAGCGAATTGGTGTTTGCCGGCTTCGGGATTGTGGCACCGGAATACAAGTGGAATGACTACGCCGGGCTAAACGTGAAAGACAAGGTAGTGGTGGTGCTGGTGAGCGATCCGGGGTTCTACTCTTCAGACACCACGTTCTTCAAAGGCCGCACCATGACGTACTACGGCCGCTGGACCTACAAACTGGAGGAAGCCGCCCGCCAGGGTGCCAAAGGTTGCCTTATTGTGCACGCCACTGAGCCGGCCGGCTACGGCTTCAAGGTGGTGCAGAACAACTGGAACACCTCCAAATTCTACCTTGATCCAAAAGGAAAGGACGCATACCGCTGCGCCATGGAAGGCTGGATCACCACACCCGTGGCCGAGAAGCTGTTCGCCGCGGCAGGCAAGAACTTCGGGACGGAATTGCAGCGGGCCGCCAAACCTGGGTTCAAGGGCAACGCTTTGGGCTTAACCGTGAGCACTTCTCTCAAAGCCAAAGTGCGGTATGACAAATCTTACAACTTCATTGCGAAGATCAGCGGCAGCAAACGCCCCGAGGAAGCCATCGTGTACTCCGCGCATTGGGATCACCTGGGCATCGGGAAGAAGAATGAGCAGAATGACAGCATCTACAACGGCGCCGCCGATAACGCCAGCGGTACCGCAGGGTTGCTGGCCGTAGCCAAGGCGTTCCAGGCGCAAGGCCAGAAACCAGACCGAACCGTGGTGTTTCTTTCCGTTACCGCTGAGGAGCAGGGCTTGTTAGGTTCCCAATTCTACGCCGAGAACCCCACCTTCGCGAAAGAGAAAACCGTGGCCAACCTCAACATGGACATGCTCAACCCCTACGGCACCACCAAAGACATCGTGCTCATTGGCATGGGGCAGTCTGAACTGGAGGAATTCCTGTCAGAGGAGGCACAAAAGGCGGGCCGCTACATCGCCCGTGACCCTAACCCAGAGGCAGGTTTGTATTACCGCTCAGACCACTTCAACTTCGCGAAGATGGGTATTCCGGCACTGTTTACCGGCATGGGCATCGACCACCTGCAACTCGGCAAAGGCGAGGGCAAAAAGCTCCTGGACAACTTCACGGCCAACATCTACCACAAACCCAACGACGAGGTGAACGCCGCCTTCAAGACGGAAGGCGCCACCGCCGATCTGCAGTTGCTCTACCAAGTGGGCAAGCGCCTGGCTTTCTCCAACCAGTGGCCGCAGTGGAAAGCCGGTTCTGAGTTCAAGGCCGTGCGGGACGGGTACATGAATAAGTAAGGCTTGTTTGCGCCCGATTTCACAAAATCAGCTGGAAATCACCAAAGGCGAGGCTGCTCCTGAGTTGGGGCGGCCTCGTTTATTTAGCCCCTCGCGCCTCAGACCTCATGCCTTCCCGTATAGCTACCTGAACAAACTCCTGTAAATATGTGGTGGATGTATGCGCTTCTCTCGGCTGTTTTTGCGGCCTTAACCGCCGTTTTCGCCAAAATGGGCATCAAAGGCGTGGACTCTGACCTGGCTACGGCCATCAGGACGGTGGTCATTCTGGTATTGGCCTGGTCTATTATACTGGTGAAAGGCAGCTTGGGCACCGTTACAGATCTTTCCAAAACCAACTGGACCTTCCTGCTATTGTCTGGGGTGGCCACCGGTCTTTCCTGGATTTTCTATTTCAAAGCGCTGCAATTGGGCAAGGTCTCCCAGGTAGCGCCGGTAGACAAAGCCAGCGTGGCCATCGCCATTCTGCTCTCCGTCGTTTTCCTGGGCGAGGCCCTGACCCTGAAAACCGCTATTGGCGCCGGGCTCATCATTGCAGGCACGTTGGTCCTGATTGCCTGAGTTTGGCTCCTTTGTTTTGTGGCCATTTTTGTAAAAGAAGTCCCTAAACGCTATCCTAAATCCATAAACAACAAAGCGGCCTCCACTTATCATGCAAGTGGAGGCCGCTTTGTTGTTTATGTTGTAGAGGCTGAAATTAAATCGCTTTCGCTTTTTCCGTGAGCCAGGCTAATTCTTCCGGGGTTAAATGCGGCCCTAGTTTCTCCACTACTCCCTGGTTGTAGGTATTCAGCCATTGGATGTGGTGCGCCTCCAGCAGGCCTTTGTTCACGGGGGCCGTGTCAATCAGGAACTGGGTGAGCGTCTCAAAGGTGTAGAACTCCCCGAACTCATTTGTTTCATCCGGCACGGTGAGCACCAGGTTTTCGATTCTTATCCCATAACGGCCGGGACGGTAGATGCCAGGCTCCACCGAGGTGATCATTCCCAGTTCAATGTCCACGGGCAATGGCGTGGGATTGAAGGTGTGCGGCCCTTCGTGCACGTTCAGGAAAAAGCCTACGCCGTGGCCGGTGCCGTGTCCGTAATTGCGGGCGTGGTCCCAGAGTGGTTTGCGGGTGATGGCATCAATCTGGTAGCCGCGGGTGCCTTTGGGGAACCGGGCGGTGGAGCCGTCAATGGTGCCTTTCAGGACAAGCGTGTAGTCCGTTTTTTCTTCTTCAGTGAGGTTGCCCAGGGAGATCACGCGGGTGATATCGGTGGTGCCGGTCTGGTATTGTCCGCCGGAATCCAGCAGGAACAAGCCCTCGGGTTTCAGCACTACGTTACTTTCCGGGGTGGCTTTGTAGTGCGGCAAGGCGCCGTGCTCGCGGTAACCCGCAATGGTATCGAAGCTTTCGCCCACGAAGCCTTCCTGCTCGGCCCGGAACTCCCGCAACTTCTCGGCGGCAGAGATCTCGGTGATTTCTGTTTTGGTGATGTTTTCCTCTAACCACTTAAAAAACCGGGTGAGGGCCACGCCGTCTTTCACCATAGTGGTGCGGGTGTGCGCCACCTCGGCCTGGTTCTTGATCGCCTTGAAAACGGTGGTAGGGTTGGTTTCCTGAAATACGCTGATCTGGGCAGGCAATTGCTCAAACAGGGTTTGGCAGGTGCGTTTCGGGTCCAGGAAAATGGAAGACTCCGCGGGTAACTGGCTCAGGGCCTGCCCCACTGCCTCATAGGGCTGGAGGGTTACGCCGGCGCGCGCCAGACGGCCTTTCTCTTCCTGGCTCAGTTTGGTTTCGTCTATAAACAACACGGCTTGGTTCTGGCTGATCAGCGCGAAGCTCAACACCACCGGATTGCATTTCACATCGCTCCCGCGCACGTTGAAAAGCCAGGCAATGTCATCCAGCGAAGAGATAAGGTGATACGCGGTTCCAGCTTCCTGCAAAGCTCCGCGAAGTTCCTGTAGTTTGTCTTCCAAGGATTTCCCGGTGATTTGCTCGTCCAGCAAAAAGGCCGGAGCAGTAGGCAGGGCCGGGCGGTTCTCCCAGACGGCCTCCAGGTAATCACGGTCGGTGGCAAGCTGGATACCGCGGCGTTTTAATTGCTGCTCCAGAAGTTGGGCCAGGGTCAGGGACATGAGTCGGCCGTCAAAAGCAACCGTTTCGCCACTCTGCAATTTGCCGGCCAGCCACTGGATGTACTCCGGCGCGTGCTGCACTCGCAGTTTCACCAGTTCAAAGCTAGAACCGGCTAATTGTTCCTGGGCCTGCTCAAAGTAACGGGCATCGGTCCAGAGGCCGGCGAAATCCTGGGTGATCACCAAGGTGCCCGCTGATCCGGTGAAGCCCGAGGCAAAGGCGATGCACTTGTAACGGTCTGGCACGTATTCGCTGATGTGCGGGTCCGCCGATGGAATGATGTAGGCACTCACGCCCTGCGCTTGCATCTGCTGCCGGATGCCGGCTAATCTATCTGTGTGGTTCATGGATTCATTAAGGTATTTGCGGGCCAAATTACGATTTTTAAGGAAGGTGAGACACATCCACCCAGGTGCCAAATTACCGGACTGCTGGCCTCCCTTTGCAGGATAATCGGATGGGAAAGAGAAGATAGACACAGTATCAGCTCCTTGTGGCGCAATTGCTAACAAAGCCGTACTTTTGCTAAAGAATTGAGCGCCATACGTTCCAGGCAACTCCGTTCCAGATTCCCGATTCTTCATTTCTAATTACCAGAGCATGCCCGTACCCTCCGCTGACTTTAAGCAGGCGTTGAAAAAATTAAGTGAGAAAGAGAAGGAAGCCCTTATTCTGCGGCTGGTGCGCAAAGACGCCGAGGCGTACGATGCCCTGGCCTTTGAACTGCTGGACGATGTCACGCTGGAAACCCTCTACGAGCGCAGCACCGAGACCATCCATGACATCCTGTTCACCGTCTCCGGCAGGTCTCTGAGCAAGGCCTTGAACCGCGGCCTGAAGAAAGCCAACCAGGAGATTGCCCGTTACCAGCGCATTACCAAAGACCGCAAAGGCGAGATAGAGCTCCACCTGTACCTGCTGGGGCAGATCTTCGATAACTTCACCGGGCAGTTTGATAGCATCTACAAGGGTTTCTACGTGGCCACCGCCCGGCTGGTATTGCGCACCATGACGCTCATTAAAAAGCACCTGCACCAGGATTACCACCTGGAGTACCAGGACCAGCTCAATACCTTCCTGACCGACCTGAACGGCCGCAGCAAACGCCGGCAATTGTCGTTTGACTTGCCTGTTCAATTTGAGGTAGACTAATATGACCACCCTTTTTAGCCCTATTTTCCAAAAATCAGCCTTAAACCATTGTCTCTGCTTTTGCTTTTTGGCCGTGGTATCTATGCTACCCTCAGGACTGCGGGCGCAGGAGATGACCTCTACACCCGTGTACCGGAACCTGGCGCTGGAGGGCGGCGGCATCAGGGGTATTGCGTACGGCGGCGCGTTGCTGGAACTGGAGAAACGGGGCTTGCTGCAACCCATTGAGCGCGTGGCGGGCACCTCGGCGGGCGCCATTCAGGCCTGCTTGTTGGCCATGGGCTACAGGCCGCAGGAAATCACCGAGATCACGTTTGCCACGCCTTTGCAGCAGTTCACCGATGGCCGTTTCCTGTTCCTGGGCGGGTTCAACCGCATGGCCAAGAATTACGGCTGGTACCGGGGCGAGAAGTTCACGCAGTGGCTGGCTTCGCTTATAGACCAGAAAACCGGGAACCCCAATCTGACTTTCGCGGAGTTGCATGCCCTGGCGGGGAAAAACGGTTTCCGGGACCTGTACATCACCGGCACCAACCTGTCGCAGCAGCGGGCGGAGGTGTTCAGCCACGAGACGTACCCCCAGATGCGCGTGAAAGACGCCGTCAGAATCTCCATGAGCGTGCCTTTGTTCTTCCAGGCGGTGTTCATGGACCCAAAGGGAGGCGTGCACCCCAAACCGCTGCCAAACGGGGGCACCTCGGTGATGGTAGACGGCGGCTTGCTGGCCAACTTCCCTATCATGGTGTTTGATGACCAGCGGTATGTTTCCGGCGGACGGATCTTGGCTGGACCCCAGGAAAACCGTTTCATCAACCCCGAAACGTTGGGCATCAGGCTGGACCACGATGACCAGATTGCCTATGACGCGGAGCGCAAAGGGCTGGCGCCGCACCAGATTGTGGACCTACCCTCCTACATGAACGCCTTTTACCGCATGGTGCTGGAGAACCTGAACCGGTATGCCCTCACGCCCGCAGACTGGGACCGAACCGTCTCAGTGAGTACCGCCGGCTTTGGGCCCAAGGTGAAGCGCCTTTCTGAGAAGGACAAAGAGAAACTGCTGGCCAGCGGCCGCACCGGCATGCTGCAGTTCTTCGCGGCCTGTGAGTAAGCAGATGATGATCGGCCTTCCCTTCTGTTTTCTTGGCGTAAGGCGTTTTTGCGCCTGTTTTGGCTAAATACCTCCAAAGCATTAGAGGCTTCTAGGTTTCCTACAATATAGCACTAGTCTTATTTTTCTTAAACCTGACACGGAAGTTCACGTTCATGGAAGTTATAAACCATAACCGAACGTATGTCAACTAACAAGAAACAAAATGTCGTGGAGGTTCTGTCAGAACTAAACGAATTTGTCCATGATGGCCTGGAAGGCTACGAGCGTGCCGCCAAGGAAAGCACTGATACGCTCCGCCAGGACGCGTACCGCCGTTTTTCACAGCAGCGCCTGGCGTTCGCCAATGAACTGAACCAAGTAATCCAGCAACACGGCGGCACCCCCGAGCGTGATACCACAGCCAAAGGCAAACTGTATCGCCAATGGATGGATTTCAAAGCCACCATCACCGGCAGCAGCGAGGAAGCCATTTTGGGCTCCTGCATCTACGGCGAAGAATGGGCCCAAAAAGCCTACCGCGATGCCTTAGACCATGAGTTGCCCGCCGAGGTACGCGGCATCATCCTGCGCCAGCGCGAAGCCTCTACCGATGTGCTCTCTTATTTGCACCAGCTTTGGGAAGCAGCCGGATACGAAGAGGAAGCGCCAACCGGCTTAACCGCCGCCACCGCTGTGACCTCCACTCCTAACCAAACCTGGAGAACCGCCTTGTACGTGGCCGCCGGTGCTGCCGGAGCCGCCCTTATATACGGCCTTATCACCAAAAGAATTCCTACCGATCGCCTTATTGCCACCGTCACCAACCTTGCCAAAGGCAAACTGGGATCAGACGGGCAGACTTCTGCCAAAACCAGCAAGGCGAATCAGTCACGCTAAGCAACCACAAAAAAAACGGCGGACAATGTCCGCCGTTTTTCCTCATCCTATAACACATTCACTATAACTTAAATCTTTAGAACCTGAATCCTACCGAGGCTTTGAACCCGTGGTTGTAGGATTTGTAATCTGCCCCTTCGTCAATGGTGGTGAAGCCCATGTCATAGCTACCACCCACATTCAAGCCGTTCTGGAACTGGTACCCAGCACCCGCCGACATGCCCACGTCCACTTTGCGCTGGCTGTTCTGCCACTCAAAATCATTGTTGTAAGCAGAGAACCCAAAAGCCCCGGCATTCACGTTTACCTTGTTGGAGAGTAGGAAAGACACCTGCGGACCGGCAAACAGGTTGAAACCGCTGCCCAGGTACACTTTGGCCAGCAAAGGCACATCAATGTATTCTGCTTTATTGGTTAGGGTAACTTTGGCGTTGGCAAACTGGGCCGCATCACCGGGTACTCTGCCTTCCAGCACCATCCCTTTCTGGGAGTACTGCACGCCGGGTTCAAACTCAAACCCGTTAGACAGCGGGATGCTCAGGTAAGCACCGGCGTGGAAACCCTGCCGCATTCTGGTCTGCACGTTGCCGTCTGTGTACTCCAGCATCTCCCCGAAGCTTTTCACGGTTTCGCCTTGCCAGCCGGTTACGCTGTAACCGCCTTTGATTCCTACTCTCACCCCGCCGCCATCCTGGGCGAAGCTTTTATTCAGTAATCCTGCCAGCAGAACCACCGCTATTAGTAATGTCTTTTTCATATCGCTTGTATTTTCAAATCTTCAACCGGTCCCGGGCTTGTATCTGCCTAAATGGAAAAACCGTGCCAAAAACGCTCTCCTCCCTAGCGGAAAGCGTGAAAACACAAGCAAACTATTTTATAGAGTATTGACTATCAGATAAATAAATCTCTTGAAAATGTAGACTAAAGCTTAAAACAAGAAGGCCCCGCCTACTAAAAGACGGGGCCTTCCATGTTCTACAAACTAGTATTCTCTATAATTTGATGAGTTTTACGTCTTCCCAGTAACCCATGATTTTGTCGTTGGGTCCAACCAGGATATCTATGCGGTTCTTGATGCGGCGGTGCATGGCGTCGCGCACCACATAGGTGCCATCCATTTGGGGCGAGATACCCTCTACCCGCACAGAATCGCCGTATTCTATCTGGCCCCCCCACCGCGACAGCAGGTTTCTGGACAAGGCCAGCCAACGGTGTTGCCGCGGATTCTGCTCATTGATAAGCGAGCCATCGGCGGTGACAAAGGGATCTTCATCGGTCTGCGCTTCTTCTGGGAAGTAGACCGAGGCATCCACATTGATGTGCACCGCATCCTCAGAGGCCGGTAGCTTGGGCGGGGACTTGATGACTACCGGGTGATTTATGGCCGGCATGGCAGGAGCCGGCGTAGTTGACCCTGAAATTTCTTTCAGAAAAGGTAGAAGAATTAAAAGTAGAAGTCCATATGTTTGGTTTTTGACCATGCTTTCGTTGTTGGTTAAACATCAATTTAGGCACTAGGTCTTAAACGGTTTATATTTTACAGGGTTTTACTTCTTGGATTAATACAAATATAGGTTTTTGGGCATGTTTAGCACATATTATGCCATAAAAAGCCCTTTAATGAAAGCACAGCTAGAAAGTAGGTGGCCCATAAAAAAACCTTTTTGCCTCATTTTCATGAAATGAGGCAAAAAGGTTTTTAGGCATATAACCTGATAACGAATGGCTAAATTCTAGCTAGGCAACTCTTTATCCAATACCTGCACAGCCCGCAGGATGGTTTCTACCGCTTTCAGGTAGAAGGCCTGGTGAATGTTTCTGAACTCATCGGTTTCTTGGTGGTAATGCGGATGGTCCTCTACCCCGAAGTAGATAAAAGGGATTTTGGCATTGTGGAAACTGCCGTGGTCAGACTGTTGCGTCCAGTCATCATGGCCCTGTTCCGGGCGGTCATGGCCGAAGCGCAGGTTCAGTCCTTCGGGGACCTTCACTTTATCCAGCAAAGGCTTAAAGGATGGGTAATGATACGCCCCGGAGGCATACAGCTCGTTCTTTTCTGAGATGCTCACCATGTCCAGGTTCACGTCCAGCAGAATGCGTTCTTTGGCGAAAGGCAGGTTGGCCACGAAGGCTTTGGAACCCCGAAGGCCTTGTTCCTCGGCATCAAAGGCCACAAATACGAGCGTATGCTGCGGCTTCTGACTCTGGAAGTGCGAGGCAATGGCCAGAATGGCCCCAATGCCGGAGGCGTCATCGTCGGCGCCGTTGAAGACCTTTCCGTTGCGCGTTCCCACGTGGTCATAATGCGCCGAGATCACAATCACCTTGTCTGATTTGCCCTGAATCATGCCCACCAGGTTCACCCCCTGCACCTCCGCCGAAGCGTTGCGTGGCGTAAACTTGAAGTTCTGCTGATACTGGGTGCCCACCGGTTTCAACCCGATGCTTTGGAAACGCTGCACCAGGTACTGCTGCGCTTTGGCGTGACCCGGCGTATTGGGCAGCCTGCCACCCAAAGAATCGGCGGCCAGGATCTGTACGTCTTTCAGGGCCTGGCTGTGGGCAGGTTGCTGAATGACGTCCTGGGCGCAGGAGGTAAAACTAAGCGTACATACGCTGAAGGAAGCCATCAAAAGGGCTGGTAGAGACTTAGAGAAGTTCATGTCCAAAAGGTACGGCAAAATTCGGAATCCTGCACCTGCGCTAAGGCCTTGCGCTGATTTTGGCCTGGTTTAAGGAAATCGACCTGAAAACAAAAACGCCGCCTTCTTGGAAGAAGGCAGCGTTTCAAGGCTTATATGTTGAGGCAGCTTAGGTAGTGGTGAGCACCCCCACCCGCTGGCCAGATTCATTCAGGAGCAATCCGTCTGTGCTTACGAACAGGTAAGAGAAGTAGCGGCTCTCCAGTACGTAAGGGAACTTGCTGCTTTTGGTTTTCTGCAGCTTGCCAATCACCTCCAGGCCATCTTCGGTTTCCCGAACCAGGTTATAGGAGGTGGTCACGTAGAGACGTTCCTGGGGGGCGCTCTGCAGTCTCACCTGGCGCATGATCTGCTCAGACCCTCTTCTGGAGGTGGTGGCAGGACGTCTGCTGGTGGTGTTAGCGGCAACAGTTGACTCAGACATGATGGGACGGCTTACGCCAGCCACCGTGCGGTTTGGTGTACCGGCTTTAGCGCTAGCCAGGATCTGCTCCTGGGCGTTCCGCCAGCCTCTGCTAATGGCAGTAAGGCGGGAGCTTTTGCCCGGGTGCGTGTAATTATCTTCTTCGTCAGCTAAGGCTTTGATAGCGGCCTGGGCTTCGCTTAACGAGGCACCCATTTTCCGGAGCACAAACCCAGAGAACTCATCGGCCTCCAATTCATCTTGCTTGTTACTGCCGCCTTGTGTAAGGGTGTGCCCGTTCAGGTGGTGGCCAATCTCGTGGGCCAGAATGCTCACCCCAGCCCAGTCAGTTCTAAGCGCATTGTTCAGCGTGCTCACGAAGTTCTCATTGTAGAGAATATAGCGCTTGCCGTTCATGATCACGGCAGCCGCGTTAGGAACGTTGGCAGCGCGCACCTCAAACCGAGGCTTCAGCCCTACCACATCAATAATCTCGGTGATAATATCTCTGGCCCCCACCGCGGCAGGCGCTGCATATGCGGTTGCAGCTCCTCCCTTCGCTTCAGCCACAGCCGGTGTCGCCACCGATGCACCGGTCAGAAAAAGACCGGTAAGTACTGATAAAAGAACCTTTTTCATATGCTTTTCCATGTAGTTTTATAACAGAAGAACAGGCTATTTGATTCAACGCAGAAGCTGTCAAATCATTGCGTAATCACTTAATAGCAAGTTCTCTGCCAATTTTAGAAAAACGGCCGCTAAACGCCCCTTGGGCAAAGGGGTGCTGAAAATATTTTTTTAGTTCCTTCCAGTGCGCAAAAAAGCCCTTAAGCGTATTCCTCAAGGGCTTTTTCTAGAAGATCAATAGTTGTTTTCCTGGTTTGAATCGCCGTCGTTGGTGTCACGCTCGTCTATGGTGTTGCCACCGCCAGCTTTCTCTGTGCCAGAGAAGTTCTCGTCCTGCTTAGAGGCGTCATACCCTGTGACATTCCGTCGGTAGCTGTCATGGTCACTGATATCCTGGCGCTGGTGTTCTGACTGTTTTCCTTGCTCCATTCTGTTCGCAGAGTTGTTGTTTTCCTCTTGATTGGCGGGGTTATTTGCTTTATCTGGCATCTTCTTAAGCTTAGGTGAAACATGGGTGCCCCATTCTGCATCGGGCCTGCCTTCTTGTACTAAAGCGGGGGCAAAAGGTTCTTGCAATCGGGGTTCTGCATTGGTTTTGGAAAACCTATCGCTGCGCCAGACCAGGAAGATCAGGTGACGGTTTTCCGCTCAATTTCCCCTAGCAGGTGCAGAAGCCGCTGGGCGGTATCATCAATCTGGGAGAGCTCTTTCAAGGCTTGGTCTTGTTGCCCCTGCTGGTAGAGTTGCCAAAGGCGGCGGGCAATCACGTGCATTTCATTGTGCACCTTTTCCAGGTCCTTTACCTCGGGCATATGCCCGATGCGGGGCATGGCCACTTCGTAAATCCATTTGCCCAGCGAGCAGCCCGTGGTGGAGATCACCGGCTCAGTGTCAATGTCTGCCCCGTACAGCAAGGCCCTCAGCTTTGATTTGAAGAGCACGTGCTTGATGCGCGCCTGCTCAAAATCCAGCCTTCCTATGCTTTCTAGAAAATTGTTCTGCTCCTCTCTATTCATTGCTAACACTAAGGTGTAAGCCGCATTCCCATCGTAAACCCAACCTTTTCACATGTCTGATGTTTCTCAAAAAACAGGCTAAAATCAACCAAGACATACCAGAAACCAAAGCACCCGAAATCCCCAGACCAGGGCTCCTGTTTTTCAAAGACACCCTGGTCTGGGTCATCAGCCTTCGTCGCGGCCTTTTACCTGCGCCGGGGGCGAGGTAGCCTCTACGGCCGTGAACTCCTCCAGGATTTTGTAGGTGTGCGAGGCGCCTTTGGGTACTACGTAGGAGTTGCCGGGTTCCAGCAGAACCACCTGGCCCTCGGTGTGCAACTCGGCACGACCGGAGATCACGTAGCCTACGGTTTCGTACTCGCGGCGCACCTCGGGTTTGGAGTCGCTGGGCTGCTCTTTTTCCCAGAGGCGCATAGAGACCGTTTTGCCTGATGCCAGGTATTTCTCCCCGTCATCGCCCTTGGGCGAATGGGCGCCGTCTATTTTGGTCACTGTGGTGTCACTCATAGTTTTATCTTTTGGTTAGTTAAGCTTAGGTGTACGAAAAAATCCAGCCTTGTTCCTTATGAAAAGCTGAAAAACAAGCTATTATGTCTGCCAGGCGCAACAGCTTTAACTCTAACTTGGCAGGGCTATCCTTTTCAGAAATGCTTTTTTAAAGCTCGTTGTTTTCCTGGGCCGCTTTCTGGTTAGGCGCATTCAGGGGAGATTGGGTAAGCTCGGTCTCGCTTTCGTAGCCGCGCACCGCCTCCTGCCCTACGCCGCCCGGACCTGGCAAGAACATGTTCACCAAGCCCATGAGATCTGAGGTGGTGCCGGGGAAAAGCCCGTGCAGCATGCTGATGAATTTGGCGTTGAGCCCCAGCGTAACTTCGGATTTACCGTACCGGCAGGCATTGATGATATCGCGGGCGGCCTTGTCGGCGGCCAGGGAAATCAAAGGATTGGCGTCCATGAGCGCGAAAGCGGTGTACTCTTTCTCGTTCTGGCCTTTGACGAAGGCGTTGCGGGCGCTGCCGGTACGCATCAGGCCCGGGTTGATGGTGGTGACGTAGACGCCGTCTTTGATGAGCTCAGACCTGAACCCCTCAGACATGCCCACCAGCGCGAACTTGCTGCCGCTGTACGGCACCAGGTGGGGCACGCTCACCTTCCCTCCCACCGAGGCGATGTTCACGATGCGGCCCTCTCCTCGGGCTTTCATTTCCGGAATCACCTCCAGCATGGTATACAGCGACCCGTAGTAGTGGATGTCCATGGCGGCTTTGAAGTCTTCCACGGTCATTTCTTCCAGCGGCCCGGCGGCAATGATACCGGCGTTGTTGATGAGCACCTCTACCGGTCCCAGCCGGTCTGTGATCTCCCGGATCATGGCTTTCACCTGCCCCTGGTCACTCACATCGCAGTTAAAGGCGAGAACGGTGGCGCCGCCGGCTTCCAGTTCTTCGCGGGCGGCATCCAGTTGGTGCTGGGTACGGGAACAGATGGCTATTTTGGCGCCCTGCTCGGCAAACATGCGGGCCAGCACCAAGCCCAACCCGCGGCTACCACCGGTGATGAGCACGGTGCGGTCTGTAAAGGAGAATTCCTGTTTGCGGCGCGCGCGGGCACGCAGGGCCAGGATTGTCCCCAAGGCGGCCCCGGCCAGTAAAAGTGTTTTCTTGGTTTGATCTTTCATAGTTCTATTTTTTCAGTTTCTTTAGGTAGGCGGCAACGTCTATTCCTTCCCCCAGCACCGGCTTGAAGATATCACCTAGTTTCTGGACGCGGTCAGGTACGTTCTTTATGGTAAACTGCGAAGGGTGCAATCCGGTTTTGACTTCTTCCCACAAAAGCGGCGTGGAAACGGTAACGCCGGCTCTGGGACGCACGCAATAGGGCGCCGCAATGGTCTGCGCGATGGCATTCTGCAGAAAATCAATGTAGATCTGGTTCCGGCGTTCTTTGGGGCTGCGCTCCAGGCTGGTGAGTTTAGGAAGTTTGCCGTGCAGGCGCTGAGCCAACAAATGGGCGAGTTCTTTCACCAACTCAAAGGGCCATTTGGCAGCCAAGGGCACATACAGGTGCATGCCGGTGGCCCCGGAAGTTTTGGCGTAGACAGGTATCTTCAGTTCATCCAGGATCTTCTTCGCGGCCAGCGCCGTTTCTACCACCTCGTCATAGGTGTTCTCGCCGGGGTCCAGGTCCAGCACCAGGTAATCTGGGGTGTCCAGGTTTTGCAGGCGGGAGTTCCAAGGGTTCAACTGAATGCAGCCTAGGTTGTTGAGATAGGCCAAAGCGGCTTTGTTCTGGCAAACCAGGTAATCGACTTGCTTACCCGTGGACTCGGCTTTGATGGACGTGGTCTGGAGCCAATCGGGGGCGTGCTCGCCAGCGTCTTTCTGGAAGAAACCCGGTTTGGTGATGCCGTTTGGGTGCCGCAGCAGAGACTCGGGCCGGTCTTTGAGATAAGGCAGCAACACATCGGCCATGGTCTGGTAGTACAGCACCAAGTCTTTTTTGGAAATGCCCTCCTCGGGCCAATACAGCTTGTCTGGATGCGAAATGGAGATTTGCTTGCCGTCCAGTTCCAGCACCAGAGAGTCTTCGTCTTTTTCCTGTTTTGAGGCCATTTTCGGGTTTTTTAGTTGATGGGGTTTAGCGAGGGACCTTTGCCTTCCAACTCCAGCTGGAAATCATAGTGCAGCTGGGAGGCTTAGTGCCGGTGCACCACAAAATGCAGGGCGCCTTTGCTTATGGCTTCTTTGCCTTCGGGTTCCGGGGTTTGGTTGAAGTGGCGTTTCTGGTGGTATTCTTGCAGGCTCATGTAGGCAGGTCTTTCTTACAAATGGCTGAATTTTGGCAGCTACGTCTGCGCGGCGGGCCAAGCGTTTACTACACGTCTTGTACGGAAGAAACCTTTTCTTTGCTGTCTTGCCCAGGCAGGAGGATTTAGGGGCGTTTCTAGGAAAACAGCCCAAAAACAGAAGGCCTGCCTCTATGCAAGAGACAGGCCTTCTGTGAATTAGTTATAAAGCGCCTAGTTTGTTCTGGCGCCCCGACCGGCTACATCTGGATCATTGTTCTGATCTTTGCCGCCCTTGTTGGGTGAATATTTCTCATCATCTGGGTCACCGCCATGGCCGGCGTGTCCGCTGCTGCGACCGCCGCCGGTACCGTCGTTCCCGTTATGGTTGCCTTTGAACCCGCTGTGGCTATCGCTGAGACCGCCGGCGTGGGTACCGTAGCCAGTGTCTTTGTCACTCTCGGCGCCGTGAATAGGTCGCTTCTCCTCATTCGGCTGTTTGCCAAGTTCCATGTTACGTTCGCCGTAGCCTCCGCCCCGGCGGCCCAGGATATCCCCGCCGCCGTTTACGTCATCGTGGGCTTGGCCATCGTCAATGCGACCGCCGGCATCATTTATGTCTTGGTGTCCGTCGGCGTCATAGTTGGCGGTGTTGCCGCCTTCGGCTTTGGTGCCGTAGTTATGATCCGCAAAAACACCGTCCCCGCGATTTCCATCCTGGCTGTTGTTGCTTCCATTTCCCTTCTGACGGGGCGTTCCTTGGTCCTTATTTTGATCTTCCATAGTTGGTCAGATTTAAGTGAGTACAATAAACTGATGTACCTGTTTACGGGCAGATCCGGGGAGAGTTAGTTAATGGTCTCTATTTTAGAACTCCGGGAGCATTCTCCGGCAGAAGACCAATCAGAAGCACCTCAGCCGATACGGTACGGCTTGCCAGCCAATTTCCGGGCGTTCTCTTATGGGCAGCAGCCAAAAGGTGCGCCTCTCACCTCCCTATAGCCAGGCAGACGAAAGCCGCACAATTGTTTTTGTTTTAGGGCTGATTCTGAGAAAACGGTACTAAAACGGAAATAAGTAAATTGTTCTGTAGCATCGGTCTTAATCCAGCCCGGAAAGGATTTCTATTTTGCTTTTTTCTTGCTCTGCAGGTCTGGCAGCACATTGGCTTTGGCCCACTCCACGGCCAACAGGGTTTTCCCGTCAATGAAGGAGTATTTGGCCAGTTCACTTGGAGACAGTTCCAGGGTTTTGATGTCCTCGTTCTCGTCGCCTTTGCCGCCGCCTTCGCTCGTTTTCTTGCTCACCTCGGCGTAGAACAGGTAGATTTTCTCCGCGAAAGCCCCCGGGGAGGGATAGAAGTCATAGATTTTTTGGAGCTTGTCTACGGCGTAACCGATCTCCTCCTCAATCTCGCGGGTGATGGCCTCCTCCGGTTTCTCGTCTTCGCTGTCCAGCATGCCTGCCACGGCCTCTACCAGGTCCTGCTCAATGGCCGGCCTGAACTGCTTGGCGAAGATGAATTTCTCTTTTTCGGTGTCGTAGACCAGCGCCGCCGCCGCCTGCCCGGTCTGGAAGACCTCACGCTCAAACTCGTTTCCTTTGTCTTGCACGGTGTACACCTGCAGGCGGTAATGCCCTTGGTAAGCGGTTTCTCTCTTGATTATTTCCATAGGTATGAATGGCTTGGTGATAGATCTGATAATCTTAGATTGCTGTGTTACGCAGACAAGGGAAAGCGGTTCCTGCGTTGGGATTGTCCAAAATAAATAAGCCTTAAAACTGGCTATTGTGCCCCGCTATACGTATTTATGGAACAAATTAATCTTAAAAAATGAAAAAGTTATTCTCTCTGTGGGTCATGCTGCTGGTGGTTTCAGCAGGCAGTGCCATGGCGCAAGCTCAGACGCAGACCCAGAGCAGCCATTACAAAGCCGCAGAAACCCTGCTCCTGACCATGGGCAGCCCCAAGACCATTGATGACAACCTCCAGCAGATGCTTACCATGCAGATGGAACAGGTACCGGCCATGAAAGCCGCCGAGGTGGAGGTAAGGTCTTTCTTTTCCAAATACATGAACTGGGATGCCATCAAGTCAGACCTGATTCAACTGTACATGACGGAGTTCACTGAGAAAGAACTCAAAGACATGAACACGTTCTATCTCACGCCCACCGGCAAAAAGATGGCGTCTAAACAGTCTATCATCACCATGAAAAGCGCCCAGATTGGCCAGTCCAAGGTGGAGCCGCACATGATGGAACTGCAGGAGGCCATCCAGAAGAAAATGCAGGGCGACAATTAGGCAACCCGCCCGTCCCGCAAAACGAAACGCCCCAAAGCAACAGGTTCCCTTTCCGGAGGGACTGCTGCTTTGGGGCGTTTTCCTTGAAAATGGGCTAAAAAAGCTAGCTTCTAAATGGACAAACCTTGCTCAAACAATGAGGAAGGCATACCCTTTAACCTTATAAACCTTTCAGTTCAAAGGAGCTTGCCAGAGATTCATCGAAATATTCTGAAACAGGAAACTTATTGTGGTAGAATGAACTTAGGTTTTTATCTATCCCTTTGACTTTTAAGTTTCTATGCGATTCCTTCTGATCCTTGTAGCGCTTCTCTACATGACCAGGGCTTCGGTATTTGCCGCCTCTCTGGGTCCCGATTCCTTACAAACACAAACAGACACCACCTACTTCCAACAGGCCCCCAGCCTTCCCTGGGTGAAACAACACAAAAGCTTGCTGCTAAAATCTTCCTCGGTGCTCCTGGTGACCGGTCTTTTCATTACCTCCTACAACCGGTATGACCGTCCGCTGCACGTTTTGGCACAGCAGGAACGCACCTCTGTTTCTGACAAGACCGCCCGCCTGGTAGAGCCTTTGGGCACGGCCCTTCCGCTGCACGCCACCTTTGCTACCATGTTTGCCATGGGTGCCCTGGCCAAACGGCCCAAGATGCGCGAAGCGGCCCTGGTAGGCTTAGGCGG
The DNA here is from genome assembly GCF_008271695.1 of Rufibacter hautae. Taxonomy (GTDB): domain Bacteria; phylum Bacteroidota; class Bacteroidia; order Cytophagales; family Hymenobacteraceae; genus Nibribacter; species Nibribacter hautae. The sequence continues at coordinate 801,757 of NZ_VKKY01000003.1, read as the reverse complement.
ATTTTACCTGAGTGCGGTTTCTACCAGCATCCTGAAGAAAAGTTTCCAACGCCACCGCCCCAGCAGCACAGATGACAGCCACCTGTTTGACGGCGCCGACGGCAGCGGCAAGAACACCTCTTTCCCGTCATCGCACACGTCCAACGCCTTTGCGGCGGCCACAGCCCTGGCCTCGGTGTACCGAGACAGCAAATGGGTGCCCGAGGTAGCATACGGGGTGGCCACGCTGGTAGGCTTATCCAGGATCAATGACAACAAACACTGGGCTTCTGATGTGCTGGCAGGGGCCGCTTTGGGCTACCTGACCGGAAAGGCCAGCTACTGGGCCATCCGGAAGGCGAAAACCCAACTGCAGAAACGGAACTGGGTGGTCTCTCCTAACTGGCAGAACGGCGCCGCCGGTTTAAACGCCTCCCTGCGGTTCTAACTCACCCGTCAAGATTCTGTTTCAGGCATCTTTTCCTTGAAAGAGCGTTGAAACAGCCCTCCGGCTTTTTGGTTTCTCAGCAGAAAGCTGGCTGACAGAACAATCGGAAATTGGGGTGATTTTAGGCTCAGAAATTGTAAAGCGGAACTGTTACCTTAGGGGCAGTATCCGCTTTTCTTTTTACCGGCTCTGGATACTGAGCCAGACCCACTTGATGAACCTAAAACGCTAGACCAAGATGAAAAAACTCCTTTTTGCCTTCGTGCTCTTCTTCTCCGCTCAGGTTGCGGCCCAGGCCCAACAGATCAAAACGCAGTTGGTGGAGTACAAAGAAGGCTCTACCACTCTGGAAGGTTACCTGGCCTACGATGCCACTAAGAAGGGCAAACAACCGGCGGTGCTGGTGGTACACGAGTGGAACGGCATAGGTGACTACACCAAAAAAAGATGCGACCAGTTGGCCCGAATGGGGTACGTGGCCTTCGCGCCCGATATCTACGGGAAAGGCGTGCGGCCCACCACCTCAGAAACCATGGGTGCCGAGGCTACCAAGTACAAAAACAACATTCCGCTCCTGCGCCAGCGGGTGAACGCCGGGCTTGCCCAGTTGAAGAAACAACCCAACGTAGACGCTACCAAGGTGGCCGCCATCGGGTACTGCTTCGGGGGCACGACGGTGCTGGAACTGGCCCGCAGTGGTGCCGATGTGGCTGGCGTGGTGAGTTTCCACGGGGGTCTGGGCACGCCTAACCCCGCCGATGCCGCCAACATCAAAACCAAGGTTCTGGTAGCGCACGGCGCCATTGACCCGTTTGTGTCCAAGGCCGAACTGGACGGCTTCTTCAAAGAAATGAACGATGCCAAGGTAGACTATCAGTTCATCGCCTACAGCGGCACGGTGCACGCCTTCACCAACCCAGAGGCCGGCTCAGATATCAGCAAAGGTGCCGCCTACAACGCCGCCGCCGACCGCCGCTCCTGGGAAGCTATGAAACAGTTTTTCGCGGAGATTTTCAAAAAGTAAGCTTAAAAAAAGCCCCATAAACCAAAAGCCGTTGCCAGATTCAGTTCTAGCAACGGCTTTTCTATTTACCCACAACAGGCGTTTCCAGGCCCCAATTTTAAAACGAAGCTGGAAATAGGAAGTCCATACCCTGGGGTATTGCAAGGCATATTTTCGCAAGTCATTGACTTGAATCTGCAGGTTTGATACTCCTCCAGTCACCTGTTTTTATCCGGCCCGATTTGTGTATGAAGCCCATTCACCTAATACGTTCTTTCTGGTAGGCTGCGGCGCTACACGATCTTGGTATTTAGCCTTGGCCGTCAACCTACCTTAAAAGATAGCGTAAGGTAAAGGCTTTTAGATGGGTGCTTTCTCCTCCCCCGGCCCCCGGAAAACAGAACTTATTGCCAACCAAACATGCCCAAAAACGCTGCCTTCACACGTGCTCTTCTTCCCTTTTGCCTATTGCTTTGCCTGGCGGGCATTTGCCTTCTGGGCTGTAAAAAGAAGAATCCGCACGCAGAGGAAACGGTGGTTTTCAAGCCCGAGCCTATCTCGCCGGAAGACACCATCAAATACCCCAACGCCCTCATCACCACGCTTAACCGCAAGAACAAGTGGGTAGACTCGGTGTTCCGGCGCATGACCCCAGATGAGCGCATCACGCAACTCATGATGATTGAGGTGTTCTCCAACAAAGGGCCGGCGCACGAGGAAGACGTCCTTCGATTAATTAGGCAGTACAAGGTGGGCGGGCTTATCTTTTTCCAGGGCGGCCCCATCAGGCAAGCCAAAATGACCAACCGCCTGCAGGCCGCCTCCAAGATTCCCCTCTGGATCGGCATGGACGCCGAGAACGGTATTGGCATGCGCATGGACAGCGCCATGCAGTACCCGCTGCCCATGCTGCTGGGCGCCATCAACAATGACAGCCTTATTTACCAGATGGGCGCCGAGATGGCGTTTGAGTTCAAGCGCTTGGGCATGCACCTCAACTTCGCGCCGGTCATAGACGTGAACAACAATCCGCATAACCCCATCATCAGTTACCGGGCCTTTGGGGAGAACAAAGACGATGTCAGTTCCAAGAGCCTGGCCCAGATGATGGGCATGCAGGACAACGGCATCATTGCCACCGCCAAGCACTTCCCCGGCCACGGCGACACCGATGTGGACTCGCACTATGACCTGCCCGTCATCCCCTACGGCCGCAACCGGCTAGACTCCCTGGAACTGTACCCTTTCCGGCACCTCATCCAGAGCGGCGTGGGCGGCATCATGGTAGGGCACATCCACCTGCCCAAACTGGACTCCACCGCCAACCTGCCCGCCTCCCTCTCCAAACCCATCGTGACGGACATCCTCCGGAAAGAACTAGAGTATAGCGGACTCATTTTCACCGATGCCATGGTGATGAAGGGCGTGACCAAGTACTTTAAACCCGGCGAGGCCGAGGTCATGGCGCTGGAGGCCGGCAACGATGTGCTGGAACGTTTGGTAAGCGTGCCGCAGGCGCTGCAAGCCATCAAAGCCGCCATCCGGCAGAAGCGACTGAGCCAAAAGGAGATTGACCGCCGGTGCCGCAAGGTTTTGGCCGCCAAGTACTGGGTGGGGCTGAACAAATACAAACCCATTGTGCTGGACAGCCTTTACCGCGATCTGCACGCCCCGCACGCCCACGAGATGCTCCGGCGCCTCTCAGAAGGGTCGCTCACGCTGCTGCAGAACAAACGCAAGATGATTCCGCTGGAGGATAAAAAGCGCCGTACGGTGGCCAGCCTGGCCGTGGGCGGCACTAAGCCTACGTTTTTCCAGAAACAGATCAAAAACAAACTCACCACCAAGGATTTCTTCCTGCCCCGCCGCACCACCAAGAAAGACCTGGAGAAACTCCGGAAGGAATTGCTCAAGTACGATTTGCTGCTCATCAGTATCTACGGCCCCAGCATCAGGCCCAGCAATAACCTGGGTTTCAGCCCGCAGGAACGCGCCTTGGTGAACGAACTCATCCGGAAGAAGCGAAGCGTAGTGGTGCTGTTTGACAATGCCTACACCTTGAACCGCTTTGAAGACGTGAACCAGGCCACGGCCCTGGTGGTGGGCTACCAGCAACTGCCGGCGGTGCAGGCGGCGGCGGCCAGGCTGCTCACCGGCGACCTCACGCCCCAAGGCAAACTTCCCGTGACCGTGAACGCCCAATTCCGCTACGGCGATGGGCTGTAATTTGGCCGCTCTGCCGCTTTAAGGCTGATTTTAAAAAATCGGCTGCAAAACAAGAGCACAGGTAACGTGATAATAACCAGCAACTTTGCTATATTAGCCTTATGATCCGATTTCTGCCCTCCCGTGACTTTTGGGTTTTGTGTTTCTTCTTTCTGGTGCTCTTCCCGGCCTTTTCTCAGGACCGGAAAGGAGCCAAAGCAGTGGCCCCGGCAGACAGGGTCATCATTGGCATTGAGCGGCTGGTCACCCCCGAGTTCCTGCCTTTCATCCAGAACCGCCGCGTGGCCATCCTCACCAATCATACCGGCGTCATGCCAGACAAAGGCCATATTGTGGACCTGCTGCACGCCCGCCCAGATGTGAAGGTGGTGAAACTCTTCAGCCCGGAGCACGGCATCCGCGGCGAGGCCGATGATCACGTAGCCGATGACCTGGACAAAAAGACGGGCCTCAAAGTCATCTCGCTCTACGGCAAGGTGCGCAAACCTACTGCCGAGATGCTCAAAGACGTGGACGTGCTTATTTTCGATATCCAGGACGTGGGCGCCCGCTACTACACCTACATCGCCACCATGCAAGCTGTGCTGGAGGCCGCCGCCGAGAACCAGAAACTGATGATCGTGCTGGACCGGCCTAACCCCATCACCGGCCTGTACGTGGATGGGGTAGTGGGCAAAAACGCGAACGAACCCGTAACCAGCCCCAACTTCCTGCCCATCACCCACGGCATGACGGTAGGCGAACTGGCCCGCATGTTCAACGGCGAGCGCAAGGCCAAGAAACTGCCCCAGGCCGAGCTCATGGTGGTGCCCATGCGCCGGTACAGCCGCGGCCAGTGGTTTGACCAGACTGGTCTGCCCTGGGTCAAGCCCTCGCCCAACATGATCAACCTTACCACCGCCACCCTGTACCCGGCCACCTGCATTCTGGAAGGCACCAACGTCTCGGAGGGGCGCGGCACCCTGCAGCCGTTTGAGTTCATCGGCGCGCCCTGGATAGATGGCGAGAAGTTGGCCCGGCAACTCAACAGCTACAAACTGGCGGGCGTGACTTTTAAACCGGTGCAGTTCAAGCCAGACAGCGTGGTAGACGGCATTCGGATCTATCCGCCTAAGTTTATGGGGCAGACCTGCTACGGCGCCCAGGCCGTGGTCACGGACAGAGCCAAGTTTGAATCGGCGAAGGCCACTGTGTACATCATCCATGCCCTGAAAGCGTTGTACCCTTCCCAACTGGAGTGGAAAAACACCCGGCTGGACGGCCTCTGGAAAACCGAGGTCACCCGCCAGCGCCTGCAAGCCGGCGACCAGCCCAAGGAGATCATCTCTGCCTGGGCCGATGAACTAGCCTATTTCAAAAAAGTGAGAGCCCGATACCTGCTGTATCCGTAAAAGCAGGCTTTAAAACTTTTGACCACTACATGATTATCCGTTTTCTTCTGCATTCTGTACTTTCTGGTTTGCTGCTGAGTTCTTCCTGCCAGCCGTCTAACCCAACCTTTGCCTCAGGGCAAAAGCCCCTTGTCTCCGAACCGGAAATGGCTTCGGAACAAAGGCCTGCCGCCACCCCGCGACAGCAGTCCGCACCAAGCGGCAACTACGCCACGCAGAACGTGGTGCTGGTGGTCATTGACGGGGTGAGGTACTCTGATTCCTGGGGAGACTCCACGTTCAGTAACATTCCGCACATGGCCCGGGAGTTGGCGCCCAAAGGCGTTTTCCACCCCAAATTCTATAACAAGGGCGTTACCAAAACCAACCCGGGGCACGTGGCCCTCACCACGGGCAATTACCAGCAGATCAAAAACACCGGCGGGGAGTTGCCCCAGTCGCCCTCGGTTTTCCATTATTACCGCCAACACACCGGCGCCCCTGCCACTGATGCCTGGGTGATTACCAGCAAAGACAAACTGGAGATCCTGGCCCGCACCACCAGCACAGACGCGGCGGCCAAATTCGCGCCCTCCACCAGCAGCGGGAACAACGGCCTGAACTCCGGCTACCGGCCAGACACTACCACCATCCGGATAGCCAAACAGGTCTTCAGCCAGCACAAACCCAAACTGGTGCTCATCAACCTGCGCGAACCTGACTCCGAGGCGCACGAAGGCAATTGGGACGGCTACATCAAAGCCATCAAGCAAAGCGACCGTTTAGTGGCCGATTTATGGAAATGGCTCCAAAAACAGCCCAACTACCGCAACAACACCACCCTGCTCATCACCAATGACCACGGCCGGCACCTGGGCGACCGCTTTGGTGACCACGGCGATGGTTGCGAGGGGTGCCGCCACATCAGCCTGCTCATGCTGGGCCCTGACGTGGCACCCGGCACGGTGGCCTCCAAGCCCCGCTCCCAGGCAGACGTGGCCGCTACCATGGCCGAACTGCTGGGCATTCCGCTTCCCAAGCAGGACGGTGAACCCATGCTGGAGCTGTTGACGCCTCCCCGTCCCATAGGTGATTAAGCGAAAAGGCGTTTAGGGCCTGTTTCTCATAAAACAAGCCCTAAACGCCTTCTCTAATTCTGATTTGTTCTGGGAGAGTGTCTCTCCGCTTTTTGCCTACTGGTGCATGGTTTGGTTTCTTTCCTTCAACTCCAGGGCTTTGCGGGCTTCCATGAGCCGGGTGAATGCCGTGATGTTGGTAAAAATGGCCAGCACCGTGATGGGAATAGTGAACACCGACATGGTCTCAAAGATGTGGAAAGGCAGCCCGGGCACGTACAATTTATAGTCGCCCCCGATGAGGTAGGCCGTGAGCCCGCAGAACATCCCTGCTAGGGCAATCAACACCACCCGCTCGGGCCGTTGGAAGAATCCGCCTTTGCACTCTACACCTAGCCCCTCGGCGCGGGCGCGGGTATAGCTCACCATCATAGACCCGATCATAGCAATGAACGCGAAGAGCGAGCTGAGGAAATAGTGGTGGGCCATGAGGTAATAGCAAATCCCCAGGAACATGATGAGCTCGCTGTAGCGGTCCAGCACGGAGTCATAGAGCGCCCCGAAGGTAGAGCCCATGTTGCCCATGCGCGCCACCTGCCCGTCCAGCATGTCAAACAAACCGGCCATCATGATCAGGAACCCGGCCCAGCCCACGTAGGAGAAATCATCGCGGTTCTCGCTTTCGCCGCCCACCACAAAGATGACCGCCACGCCCACGTTCAGGATAAAACCCGTGGTGGTGACGGCGTTAGGCGTAAAGCCCAGCCTGATGAGGAGCCTCACAAAAGGATTCACTATTTTGTAGATTCCCTGCTGCAGAAACACCTTCCAGGCTTTCTCGCCGGTGCCTTTCTTTTTCTCAAATGTAGAATCTACCTTCATTTTCTCTCCGGTTGCTTCCATGGGTGCAAGGTCAAGGGATTAGCTGTATGTGGTGTCCTTTTTAAAAACGAACTTCTTTTGCATGAGGTAATTGTAGCCAACCCCCACAAAAATAGAGACAATCACCTTTGAGATAAGGTAACTGACCCCGGAGTAATGCGTGATCACGAAAACGCCGGCGGCGTTCAATAGCAGACTCCCCAACCAGATGATGAAGTACCTGGACGCCTGGGCCAGCAAACTGGCGTCCTCGGCGTGAAAAACCCACTCCCGCCCTAAGGCAAAATGCGTGACTCCCCCCAAGGCGGTCCCTAGAACGGTGGCCACCACGTACCATGCCCCAAATAACTCCACGGCCAATACAGTCACCAGAAAGTCTACCACTGTGGCGGTCACAGAGGCAGTCTGCGCCTTTAAAAAGGTGAGCATCTAAAACAGCTTTATGTAAGTCAAAAATTGAAGAAAGAGGTTGAGGTACTTTGGGCCGAACTTATCATCCAGCTCCTACAACCCTTGGTCCTTGTGCAGTGTTTTTACGGCTAAAAGCCTTCTGCTGCCCTAAAAACCAGGACCGCACCCAACCTGTCAGCACACATACGGAATAGTCACCTAAATGGCTAAACAAGCGAGCAAACGCGGTCTATTTCCAGCAACACCCTCTTTCTATCATTTTTGCCCCGCGAAGTTGGCCTTGGTTTTCACCCCTGATCTGGAAAGATTATAAGGTATCTACCAGGTCTTGGTAATAGTCCAGGCCCAGGTGGGTGATCAGGTCCTCGCCCATCATGTGACGCAGGGTGTTCTGCAGTTTCATCAGCTGCTTGAAGATGTCGTGCTCCGGAGCCAAACCTTCCGCTGTCTGCGGGGATTTGTAGTAGAAACTCAGCCATTCCTGGATTCCAGACATGCCGGCTCTTTGCGCCAAATCCGTGAACAGGGCAAGGTCAAGCACTAATGGAGCAGCCAAGATGGAGTCGCGGCACAGGAAGTTGATCTTGATCTGCATCTGGTAGCCCAGCCAGCCGAAGATGTCGATGTTGTCCCAACTCTCCTTGTTGTCGCCGTGGGGCGGGTAGTAGTTGATCCGGACCTTGTGGTACATGTCCCCGTAGAGCTCGGGGTTCGACTCGGGGCGGAAGATCTCGTCCAGCACGCTCAGTTTGGAGACTTCTTTCGTCTTGAAGTTCTCCGGCGCGTCCAGCACGTAGCCGTCGCGGTTGCCCAGGATGTTGGAAGAGAACCAGCCTTTTACACCCAAAGCTCTGGCGTGCAGACCCGGGGCCAGGATGGTCTTCATCAGGGTCTGGCCGGTCTTGAAATCCTTGCCGGAGATAGCGATGCCATGCTCTTTGGCCAGCTCCACGATGGCGGGGATGTCCACGGTCAGGTTCGGCGCGCCGTTGGCGAAGGGCACGCCCGACTTGATGGCCGCGTAGGCGTAAATCATGGAAGGGGCGATATTGGGGTCGTTGCTGCGCAGACCTGCCTCGAAGGCCTCTATGCTCTGGTGCACCCCGGACTCCTCGATGTAGATCTCCGTGGAGCCGCACCACACCATCACCAGGCGGTCGCAGCCGTTGGCTTCCTTGAAGCTGCGGATGTCCTCCATCAGGGCCTCGGCCAGCTCCATCTTGTCGGCGCCCTCCTTCACGTGGGTGCCGTCCAGGTTGCGGGCGTAGGCCTTGTCGAAGACCGCCTTCATGGGCACGATGCGCTCCAGCTCGGGCCGCACCGCGTGCAGCAGCAGCGGCTCCAGCACCTTGGCCGTCGTGGCCGCCTCGAACACGTTGTCGGCGTATACGTCCCAGCCCCCGAACACGATATCTGAAAGTTCCGCCAGCGGTACGAAGTCCTTAATGAGCGGGTGTCTGTCCTCGGTGCGTTTGCCCAACCGGATGCGGCCCATCTGGGTGAGGGAACCCACCGGTTTGGCCAATTCTTTCTTCACGGCCTCCACCCCGGCGATGAACGTGGTCGCGACGGCGCCCAAGCCCGGGATCAGGATTCCAAGTTTACCCTCTGCTGGTTTCACTTCGTAGTCCATAGTGCTGATGTTTAGATTTTAAGATCTGGTTTTCCTATGCTCTAGGCTTATAAACGGTGGCATAAGTTATCTAAAATCCCATGAATGCCGCTATGTTAATGCCCTAAATCTCCGCGTTTTTATACTGTAAATAAATAAGCCTGTTCTGGTTTGGGCCAGCACAGGCTTACAGGAAAACAAGTGAAATATAATCCTATTCCGGGTTTTATAGCCCTTTTCAGAAAATCGGCCCAAAAGCGCTGCCCGCTGCTTCCCGATGGTCTGTTATGAAGCAGACTGATCTGATGGTGGTTTTTAATTTATAGTGATTTTGGCCTCCGGTACAGAGATCTCGCCAAAAAGCGTGAGCAGTTTGGACTCCTTGGGGTTCCCAATCTTGCAGCATTTGCACCGAAAAATAAAGACCAAGGAGACCAAAACCGTCCTTTCGGGCCTCAAAGTAGTAGTGCAGTTTTCGGCCGCAGTCATCACCAGCCGCAACAGAATGTGGATGGCGTAGCCTCAGGCAAAAAGGAAAAGGTAGTCTGATGGCCAAAAACCGTACTTACCGCAAGCTAACCGCCTAAAAATCAGTAAAAAGACATCGGCCATCTCGTTTCTACCGCGTATAAAAATGCAGTTGTCTGTAGATTTAAAAATAAGGAGGTTCTTATGCGGATTATACCCACCACTATCCATGGGTTCATGGATTATCTTATAGCGGTTCTATTGATTGCCTCCCCATGGCTGTTCGGCTTTTACCGGGCCGGGATAGAAAGTTACATTCCCATTGGAGTAGGCGCCGTTATTCTGGTGCAGGCCCTCATGACCCGCAACGATACTGGCGTTATGAAAGTGATTCCCATGTCGGCGCACATCATCAGCGACCTGGCCATTGGCTTGTTTCTGGCGTTGTCGCCGTGGCTGTTTTTCTTCCATGACTACATCTGGGAGCCGCACTTCATTGTAGGGCTGCTCATCACCGGCCAAGCCATTCTCACCCAGGTAGCCCCGGCAAGGACCGTGAGCAAGGAACGGTTCTAAAGAAATTTCCCATAATTGAAAAAGCAGTTCACCTGTTCTAGGCACGTTTTTAAGAAAACGCCCCGGAAACAGGAGAACTGCTTTTTTGCAGAAATGGCCTTAAAACGGAAAATCGGCTACAGCATGATGCCTTGTTTCAGGTCTTTGGGTTGGGGGAAATTCTTATCGCCCCAGTGCTCTTTGAGGTTGGTTTCTATGGCGAGGGAGAGTTGGGTGAGCGGCACGTCTTCCAGGCGGTTCTCAAACGGGTCTTCCATGCGCTCGCCTACCAGGTCCAGGCACAGAAACACGAAGGAGATAATCACCGACACTGGGATACTGGCCCAGCCAATCTCCTCCACAAACACAAAAGGCAGCAGCGAGGCGTGGATGAACACAAACACCCTTGAGAAGAAACTGTACTGCCGCGGGAAAGGTGTGTTTTTGATCCGTTCGCTCCGGCCCTGGATGTTGTTGAACTCCACCAAGGTCTGTTCTAGTTGCACAAAGCGGTAATCTGAGAGCCAGCCCCGTTCAAAGGCCATCCGGAGATCATCGCCTTGCACGTTGAGCAGGTAATTGGGCGGGTTGTTTTTATGCCAGAACGCCTCGTATTCTTCCGGGGAGAGAAACGCCACGGTATCTGAGTACTCGTTGGTCTCCTCAAAGATCTCCTCTTGCCGGGTATTGTTGTAGGCCTTGGGCTTGCGCAGGAAAACCCGCAGCCCGTGCACAAACGCCAGGTGGCGGTACACCATGCGGTGCTGCAGTTTCTTCACCAACTCGGCATTCTGCGGGTCTGCGGGGATGATCATGGTAATGACCTGGCGGGCCCAGGACCGGCTGCTGTTCACCAACTGACCCCAGATCTGCCGGGCCTCCCACCACCGTTCATAGGCGTTGCTGTTCTTGAAACCCAGGAAAATGGCCAGGGCGGTACTCAAAGCGGTAAGGGTACTGAAGGGCAAATGCAACTGCAGCACCTCATAATAATCGTGGAATAGGTAGACCACCACGGAAAGCAGCAGGTAGTACAGCATGCTTTTCCAGGTGTAGTAAACAATGACGTTCCACTTCAGGTTTCTATCTAAAATCATTACGCAAAGGTTTGATTATGCAGAACAGCCTTTGGGGTTATCTTGTTTGAGACAAATTCACCCGCAGGATGTTGGCCGGGTCTTTCTTCCCCTCGTTGGAGATGAACAACTCGCCCGATGGGCTGAAAGCGATACCCTCTGGTTTGTAGAACTCGGCGTCGTTGAGTTTTAGTCGTTCCCTGATGCTGCCGTCTCCGTTCAGGATAAACAACTGCGGATTGGAGGCCTCGGTCAGGTAGATGTCACCGGTTACCGGATGGATGGCGATCTCTGAGGGCTGCCACGTTTTGCCCAGGCTTTTGGCGGTACCCTGCGCCAGCAAAGGGTCTTTCAGGCTCAGCTTGAAAATGGGCTCCGCCGATAGGGTTTTTGAACCCAGGTCAAAGGCATAGACGCCTTTAAAATCGGGGCCGCCGGGTTCCTCGCCTTTGATGGCCAGCAGCAATCGTTTCTGTTTTGCGTCATACGTGAGGCATTCTACGTTGTGCGCCTCGGTGAGCGGGGTTGAATATTCCTTGATTTCAGGCGTGCCTGACTGCCAATTGCCCACTTCAAACAGGTGGCCGTCGCTTCGCACCACGTAAGCGGTAGAACCCACCAAAGCAATGCCCTCGTAGTCGCCGGCCGCCCCGAAGGTCACCTGCTTTTCAATTTGGTCTGTGTTGGTGTTGTAGCTAAAAATCACGCCAGCCTCGTCCTGCACGCAGGCAAACCGCCCCTCGCCCAAGAACGCAATCCCCGACACTTCGCGCAGGATGGGAGGCACTTCCCATTTCTGATGGACCTGCACCCCCGCTGAGGCGCTTTCCAAGGTTTTCTTCTTTTTGGCTTTTTTGGGTTTTTCGTCCGCAAAACCGTGGGCCTTGTTATTCTCACAAGCCAGGGCCGCCATGGACAGCAACAGGCTCAGACATATTATTTGAATGCGTTTCATACCATGTGTTTTCTAAGGTTGGACATGCGCAAGAAGTCTCTTGCTTTTTACTTAACAAATTGTGTTTTGATGCTGATTTCAAAAAAACAGCTCTAAAACAGCTGGTTTTCCACCAAACCTTAATCCCAGAAGGTGGCCGTGGACAGAGTACCGTTGGCGGTGAATACTTTCTTCAGGTCTTCGTTGTGGTTCTCCAGTTCCACCTGGTAGAGCACCTGCCCGTCTTTCTCCACTTTCTCTACGTCATCGATCAGAAATGCCTGAAAATCTCTCTTTAAGGCCAAGGTGATGACCTCAGGGAGATCAGCGGAGGCAATGTCCTGCTTGTGACTCACCACCTGGCCAGCGGCGTTCACCAGAGCCGTATGTTCCACCTGGGCCAGGGTAAACTCGGCCTCGTAAAGACTTCCCTCCTTTTCCCATTCAAGGTTTTGGGCGTTGGGGAATTTTACCTGCAGGGCGTTCTGCACCAGCGACGGAAGATGCGTGGCGGTGAGGTTCTGGCTGCAGCCACCCAGCGCGAATGCGACGGCCAGCATAGTCAAAAACATAGTTTTCATAGGTCTCAAGGTTAGCTTATCAAGTTATAATACCCCAAAGGTCAGACCCGAAACAGGAAAGAATTGGGAATCTGGTGGGAGAAGGGAAAAATTTTGCGGTTACATCCAGGTATTCGCAGCGGCGGTCCTGCTGCGTTCCGGGCCTCCTTTTCTGTAAACAGCCTTAAAACAGCGGCAACGGATTTCTAGAAAGAGACCGTAAAGGAATGGCCTTGCTGGAAGCGGTAGGCAATCTCAAAGCCGTACAGGTCACAGATGGCTTTCACAATGGACAGCCCCAAACCGGTGGAGGCCGCCGCCGAAGTCTCTTTGTAGAAACGGGTAAAGATTTTTTCCTGGTTTAGGGGTGTTTCCTGGCCGGCATTCTCTACCGTTAAACCTTCCCTGGAAAGCTGAATGCGCAGAGAGCCTCCTCTTCTATTATGGACGATGGCGTTCTTGAGCAGATTCATCACCAGCATGGCCGCCAGGTCTGGGTTCATCTGCAAAGACACGTTTTCCTGCACCTGCAATTCCACGGAGATGTTTTTGTATCTCACCTGATCCTCGAAATCAGCCAGGGTCTTCTGCAGCAGCGTGTCCATGGCTACCGGTTCTTCTAACGCAAACTGGCGGTTCTCTATCTTGGAAAGCAAGAGCAGGGTTTTGTTCAGCCGGGTGAGGCGCTCCAGGTTTTCCATCACGGCCCCTATCTGCAGCAGCTGGTCTTCCTGCAGCGGCTGGCTCTCGGCGAGGAGTTCCAGTTTGTTCAGGCTGATGGCCAGCGGGGTCTGGAGTTCGTGAGAGGCGTTTTCAATGAAGGCTTTCTGGTTCTGGTAAGTGGCCACGTTCTGCTGCAACAGCTTCTCCACGGTCGCGTTCAGGAGTTGGAATTCCTCAATGTTGGTTTCTTTCACCGGCACCGTTTTGGCCTCCTCCAGTTTGAAACGCTGCAGGCGCTGGAGAATGTGGTAGAAAGGCCGCCAAATACGTTTCAGCAGCAAGTTATTGAGCACCAGAATACTGCCCACCAACCCCAGGTACAGCCAGAGCAGCGAGTACAGTAGGTCTTCAATGAGGTCGTCTTCCTCTACCATGGAGGTAATCACTCGCAGTTCATAATACTGGTTTTCTTTCCGGAACACGGTGGTGAGCATGCGCACGGGCTCAAAATCCTGCTCGTTCTGCATGTACATGAGCGTGTCTTGGTAGCGGTCTTTGCGGTGCACGGCCAGCGTGAACGGGATCTCCTTGATGCTGAAATACCCGGCCTCAAACGCTTTCTGCCCCAGCACGGTGCTGTCTCGGGTGGCTTTCTGCACGACCAGAATCTTTTGGTTTTCCAGGCCATCGTCCATGCTGTCATAGATCTCGTCCAGCATGTTGAAGTAGAAGAGCGCCGCCCAAACCGAGATCACCACCAGCAGCAGCGCCGCGAAGTAAGAGGTGGCGTAGTTGAGCAGTTTCATGCCACCACCAGTTTATACCCGATGCCGTAAATGGCCTGGATCTCTACCTCGGCTCCGCAGTCTTTCAGTTTCTTGCGCAGGTTCTTGATCTGGGAGTAGATGAACTCGTAGTTATCGGCTTGGTCAATGTAGTCGCCCCAGACGTGCTCGGCCAGGGCGGTCTTGCTCACCAATCGGTCTTTGTTCGTGACTAGGTACAGCAGAATGTCAAACTCTTTTCGGTTGAGCACCAGTTCCTGGCCCGCCACCCACACCTGGTGCTTGTCTGGGTCTATCTGCACGTTCTGGAGTTGGTGCAGGGGCTGACCGTCAAACTTCCTTCGGCGCAGCACAGATTTCACGCGGGCGTGCAGCTCGGCCATGTGGAACGGTTTGGGCAGGTAGTCATCGGCGCCCAACTCCAGCCCTTGGATTTTGTCATCCACGGAGTTGCGCGCCGAGACAATGATCACACCCTCAGATTTCTGCTGTTTTTTGAGTTCCTCCAGAATCTCCAGGCCGCTGCCGCCGGGCAGGTTTATGTCCAGCAGAATACAGTCGTAGGCGTACAGGCCCACTTTTTCCAGCGCGCTGTCATAATCGGTGGCGGTTTCTACCAGGTACTGCTCCTGCTTTAAAGAGCGCACCAGCGTGTCCAGCATCTGGGGTTCGTCTTCAATCACCAGTATTTTCATGGCCGTGGGGTTTGCCCGCAAGTACGGCGGGAAATCTGGAAAGAGTTGGGAATACCTGCCCTGATACGGAAAAGCAGCAGGCCGGCGGCAGCAACCATTTCAGGGCCGTTTTCCTGAAAACGGCCTTAAATCAGAAGCGGGTGACTTTGCCTTTGGCTTCCCAGTGGCTCGATTTGAGGGTGACGCCATCGGACTCAAACTTGAGGCGGCGCACGTAACGTTCCCCGTTGATGCTGCCGTCTGGGCGGCGCTTGCCAATAAACAACGTCACGGCGTAGCCCTGCTTGTCTGTGATGAAGGTAATATCGTTGCCGGAGAAGACATCGTCCAGGCGGCTGTCCGGCGCGAAGGTTTTGCTTAGTTTGGCTTCCAGTTTGGGGCTTAGCGGCATGGCGTGGAGGCGGTTAAGAAACGGTGTACGACTGCAGAATGGAAAGGGCCTCGGCTTCTTCGGCCTCCACCACCTCGTCAATCACCGTCTGGATTTCCTGGTCTGACCACTGCGCCTGCTCGGCGGCTTTCACAAATACGCCCAAGGCCACAAAGCGGCCACCTTCCAGGGGAAGAATCACTTTTACTTTTTTGCGGATGTTCATGCGGAATGGAATATCGTTCTGGGGCTATTTTACGGAAAACAGGCCAAAATCGCTAAGCCCGGAGGTCTTTTCCTGCGCCCACCGCATGGCCGAGTTCACCTCCTGAAAGTACTCCACCTCTGAGTGGAACTTGGGCCGAAGGGTGGCCACCATGCTGCTCACCGCCATCTGGTTGAAGATATCGTCTGAGATCACGAACGCCAACCGCTTGATGCCCAGCAACTGAAACTGCGGAAACCAGGTGTTCAAGGTCCATTCCTGGTCTGCCTGCCGGATGACTTTCATGTGCTTCATGTCCATGACCCAACTCTGGAGACTGGTTTTGCGCGAAACCTGCAAAGCCTCGGTCATGCCGTCGCGATAGGCATCGCTGGGCACAAAACCTTGCCAGTGCAGCACCAAAAGCAGGTGCAGCCGGTCGGTTTCCATTTGCAGGTAAGACTCAGTCTCCATGTTTTTCAGGTTGTCTGTATGGTGGCCATTTACTGGGCACTGGAAGGCTAATATGGATAACCGCTAGGGCAACCTTCATCCATATATTAACTTCTTTGGGGAAAACAGGTTTTGGAAGCAAACAACAAATGAATGGTACACAGGTAATATTTAGCCTCTTCTTCCCTCCAATTTGTAAGCTGGAAGCACAAGAGCGACAGCAGGCAAGAATTGCGGTTTGCTTTTGCCTTTCTATACGCAGGACCAGCGGGAAAGTGAACACGGAGCCATACTAAGCCAGAGTGCTTGAAAAGCAAGATTGTCTTCCAAGATTTTTGTTAATTTGGATAGGGAAAGCACAAACAGGCAATGTCTACGCAAACGGTACAGATTATTTTGGTAGGAGGAGCGGTACAGGGCCTTGTTTTGGCTTTCCTGTTGGCTACCCGCAAGACCAACCAACTGGCTAACCGGATACTGGCCACCCTGATTCTGCTTATCTCGCTGCAGTCTGTGTTGGTGGCCTTTGATACCCGAGACTTTTTTCTCACGTACCCGCACCTGAGCAAGGTAAGCTGGTTGTTGCCCCTGCTGTTTGCGCCGCTCATTTACCTGTTCACGGTGAAGCTTACCCATGAACGACCCCGTTTGCGGCGACTAGACGCCATTCATTTCACGCCGGCGGTACTGGTGTTTTTCAACCTGCTGCCTTACTACCTCAAAAGCCGGGAAGAGAAGATTACCTACCTCAATGACTTTGAGCTGGCTTCTAAAGATGATTTCGGGTTTATCGGGCAGTTGGCCCTGGCCTTGGTCATTTTCTATGTGCTTCTTTCTTTAGGGGTTCTCAAACGGTACCGGGCCAAGATCATGGAGACGTTTTCTGAGCTGGAGAAGATCAGGTTGCAGTGGCTGCGGCAGTTTCTCTTCTTCATGCTGGTGATTGTGGCCGTGGCCGTGGTTTCTTTCTACGCCAAGAAATGGGACGTTCCCGTGCTCACCGAGATTTACCGCTACCACCTGCACTACTTTGGCGTGATCGGGTTTATCTACTGGATCGGGTACAAGACCCTTTCCCAGCCCCGCATTTTCATCTCCTCCCCACCAGTCTATTCTGAGACAGTGGCCGTGCTCCCGGAGCCGGTGCCCACCCCCGTGCTGCAAACCCACCAGGAAAGCACCGCAACTTCAGGTGCCTCGGGTTTAGGAGCCAAATACCAGAAATCAGCCTTAAAGGAAGAGGAAGGTCAGCTGTACCTGGAGCAGTTGCTTTCTTTCATGGAAACGGAGAAACCGTACCTGTCTCCTACCCTCACCATCCAGGAACTCGCCGACAAGCTGGGCGTCTCCAAGCACCACCTTTCCCAGATCATCAATAACCGGCTAGGCAAGAATTTCTATGATTTCATCAACCAGTACCGGGTGGCCGAGGCCCAACTCCTACTGGTGGACCCCAAGTTCCGACACTTCACCAACCTGGCCGTGGCCGAGGAAGCCGGGTTCAACTCCAAAGCCACTTTCAATGCCGTTTTCAAAAAACAGACCGGAAAGACGCCGTCTGAATACATCAGGACCCACACAGAAAGCCGTCTGAACTTAGCGGATTAGATGAAAATAGCCCATTTAACAGGTCTGAACTTAGCGGGCCAGACGATTCGCGTCTCGGGGCCGTGTAGGTTTGCAGCGTTCAATCAGTTAAATCCTATGAAATCAAAACTCTTGAGACGCTGTCTATTCTCCCTGTTTATGCTGGGCTCGTATCCGGGCCTGAGCCAAACAACCCAGACTGCTACTGACCAGCAGCAGCAGTTCAGTCCTGCCCAGTTGCAGGAGGACCTCCAGTTCATGCACCAGGTGCTTAACGAGGCGCACCCCGGCATGTACCGCTACACCTCCAAAGATCGCTTTGACCAGTTGTTTGACAGTGTGGCCCAAACCCTCAACCGGCCCATGAACCAGCAGGAGTTCTTTGTGGCCGCCACCCCACTCATCACTGCCTTGAAAGATGGCCATATCAAGTGGATGCCCCGCGAGCGGAAACACGGCCAATACTTCTACAACCTGGAGCAACTCTTCCCGCTGCAACTGCACTTTACCGGAGAGCAGGCGCACCTGGTGAAAAACCTGGCGGGCACCACCACCATTCCGCTGGCCTCAGAGATCGTCTCCATCAATGGCCTGTCTATCCCTGCCCTAGTGGACAAACTCCTGCCCACCGTCTTCTTCGCCGATGGCAACAGCCAGGCTGTGAAATGGCTTTCGCTGGACAATTTCCTTCCGTTCTACTACGGCACGTACATTGGCGCATCGCCCAGCTACGAGATTGCTTTCAAAGCGCCTGGCAGCCAGGAGGTGAAAACCGCCCAGATTCCGGCCATTACCTTGGAGACCATCCAGGAACTGGAGAAAGAGCGGGAGAAGCACAAGGAAAGCGTGATCAGAGTCGCTTACAAAGACCACAACACCGCTTTGCTCCGGATTGAGAACTTTAACATCTACAAAAACGAGATGGATGTGGAGAAGGTGATGAAAGACATTTTCTGGCAGATGAACGCCAAAAACACCCAGAATCTCATCATTGACCTGCGCGGAAACGAAGGCGGGATAGACAAATGGGGCGCCCTGCTCTATTCCCATATCACCGATAAGAAGTTCCGGTACTATGACAGCATGCTGGTGCCTAAAAAGGAGAAGTTCACCTTTGAGAAGAACATCATCTGGCTCCCTGGCATGTACCCCATCTACCGCAAACTTATTTCCAGGACCAAAGGCAGTAATTACACGTTCCGGTTCAAGAAAACCCTGCGGGAGCAGAAACCCCAGAAAAACCCCTTCAAAGGCGATGTCTATGTCCTCACCGATGGCTATAGCTTTTCGGTTACCTCTGAGTTCTGCGCCATCGCCCATCATCACAAACGCGCCACCTTCATCGGCCGCGAAACCGGAGGCGGCTACTACGGCAACACCAGCGGCTTCCACGTACCGGTGAAACTCCCCAACACCCACCTTGAGATCGCCATCCCGCAGTGGAATTACTTCATGGCCGTTTCCGGGTATCCGCACAAAGACCGCGGCATCCTACCAGACCATCCCGTTGAATACACCGCGGAGGACCTAATCCAGAAACGCGATGTAGACCTTGAATTCACCATGAACCTGATCAAGTCTAAAAGGGCTTCCTCGGCACAGGCAAAGTAGAAGTCCCATTTGTGTCGCACGCATATCGTCCCCCTTTGAAGGGGGTAGGGGGATGACAAGGTCGGTTACGAAAAAAACGTCTGCTACAAAGCAGGGACTTTGATGGTGATTCTCCCACATGGGCAACCACAAGGGATTGCCCCTACACCTCAGGAACACCATGATTAACTTGTGCTAATCATCCCCTACCCCCTTCAAAGGGGACATCCTTGTACAGCGCTTACTTTCACCTGGCAAAGGTGCAGGGTTATTCAGGGGAGAATCTGCAACCTAAAACTGTATTTCGTTTAAGCCACCTTTTTGCTAAAACACACCCAAAACAAAAAGGCCAGTGAACAGCACTGGCCTTTTTGTTTTTACTCTAATGGATAAACCTACCGGAACATGTTCTTCAACTTGTTCAATTTGGTAGCCATGTCTTCTTCCTCAACCGGAGCATCACGGCGGCTACCACCTCCCGTGTTCCCGGATTTGCGGTCATTATTGCCGCGGCTTGGTCTGGCAGTAGCGGCCTGCGGATCACCTTTCATGGAAAGCGCGATGCGTTTGCGGCCTACTTCCACCTCCAGCACGGTTACTTCTACTTTCTGACCCACTTTCACTACCTCGTGCGGATTGCTCACGAAACGGTCAGATAGGTGGCTCACGTGTACCAGACCGTCTTGGTGCACCCCAATGTCTACGAAGGCCCCAAAGGCGGTGATGTTGGTGATAATGCCCGGCAGTTTCATGCCCTGGCGCAAATCTTTGATCTCGTTTACGCCTTCGGTGAAGCTGAATACCTCGTAGCTTTCACGCGGGTCACGTCCGGGTTTGGAAAGCTCACTCATGATGTCCTGCAGCGTAGGCAGACCTACGGTGTCAGAAACGTATTTTTTCAGGTCGATTTTCTTGCGCAGGTCGGCGTTCTTGAGCAAGTCTTCCACGGTGGCGCCCAGGTCTTTGGCCATCTGCTCTACCAGCGCATAACGCTCTGGGTGCACGGCGCTGCCGTCCAGCGGGTGCTTGCCGCCCCTGATGCGCAGGAAGCCGGCCGCCTGTTCAAAGGCTTTGTCGCCCAGGCGGGCTACTTTGCGCAGCTCGTTGCGCGTTTTGAACGGTCCGTTTTGGTTACGGTAGTCCACAATGTTCTGGGCCAACTGCGGCCCCAAACCGGAAACGTAGGTCAACAACTGCTTACTGGCGGTGTTCACTTCCACGCCCACGGCGTTCACGCAGCTCATCACCACATCGTCCAAGCTGTGCTTCAAAGCATTCTGGTCCACATCGTGTTGGTACTGGCCTACGCCAATGGATTTCGGATCAATTTTCACTAACTCGGCCAAAGGGTCCATTAACCGGCGACCGATGGAAACAGCACCACGCACGGTAATATCCTGGTCCGGGAACTCCTCGCGGGCCACGTCCGAAGCCGAGTAAATGGAGGCTCCGCTCTCGTTCACCATGATGATGGCGATGTTGTTAGGCAGACCCAAACCGCGCACGAAGGTCTCAGTCTCGCGGCTGGCAGTCCCGTTCCCAATAGCGATGGCTTCAATCTGGTATTTATGGCACATCACCATCACCTGCTGACCAGCGGTAGAGGCCTGGTGTGCACCGTTGTGCGGGAAAATAGCTTCGTAGTGCAGCAGTTTGCCTTGCTCGTCCAAAGCCACCACTTTACAGCCGGTTCTGAAACCCGGGTCAATGGCCAATACGCGTTTCTGGCCCAGTGGCGCAGACAAGAGCATCGGTCTCAGGTTATCGGCGAATACCCGGATAGCTTCTTCATCGGCGCGTTTCTTGGAGGAAAGGCGCACCTCGGTTTCCATGTTCAGGCGCAGCAGGCGCTTATAGCTTTCTCTTATGGCTAGTTTCACCTGCTCGGCGGCGGCGTTGTGGCCGGTCACAAACTGGTCTTCCAGAATGGATAGCGCTGCCTCTTCTTCGGGTTGGGCGTCCAGCATCAAGACCATTTCCTTTTCGCCGCGGCGCATGGCCAGGATGCGGTGTGAAGGGGCTTTCTCAATGGGTTCATCCCACTCAAAGTAATCTTTGTATTTCTGGCCTTCCTCCTCTTTGCCCGGAATCACGCGTGCCTTGAACACGCCTTTCTTCTCAAACAGATTCCGGATGTTGGCGCGGGCCTCAGGGTTCTCGTTCACCCACTCGGCAATAATATCGCGGGCTCCGGCCAGGGCTTCCTCCGTAGATTTCACTTCTTTCTCTTCGCTCACAAACGCGGCGGCCTCAGTGGCAACGTCCATGCTGGCTTGCTCAAACAGCCTTTGCGCCAGCGGCTCCAAGCCTTTCTCCCGGGCGATAGTGGCGCGGGTGCGGCGCTTGGGTTTGAACGGCAGGTAAATATCCTCCAGCACGGCCATGGTCTCGGCGGCCAGCACCTGGGCCTCCAATTCTGGAGTGAGTTTCTCCTGGTCCTTTAAAGATTTGAGGATGCTCTCGCGGCGTTTGTCCAGTTCCCGCAGCTGCTCTACGCGGTCGCGGATGGCGGCAATGGCCACCTCGTCCAGGCTGCCGGTTACTTCCTTGCGGTACCGGGCAATGAAGGGCACGGTGGCTCCCTCGTCCAGCAAAGCCACAGTTGCTTCTACTTGCTTTTGGTTTACTTGCAGCTCCCCCGCAATCGTCTTGAAATGGTTTTCTGGCATGCTAAATAAATATTCTGAAAAGACTTTGTTCCCCGCTTCTGCGTTCAAACTAGCAGGGCAGGGACTTCAAAGATAAAACTAAATTGGCGGAACCCCGCGCCCCGCGGCTGGCTTTTATTGCTGGCCTTCCCCACCAAGCTGGCCCGGTATTTGTATCTTTGCCCCTGATTGACCGGAACTAATTTCGTGGCCGTCGGCTTTTCAGGCCAGGCTGTAAATACCTACATTTTCAGGATTAACACTAATAAGTTTATGAAGAGGATTATCTTTTTGCTGGCCTTGGCCTTCACTACTTTCACAAGCCAGGCTCAAGCCCCAACGGTTACTCCCGAGGCCCGCGCCAAGGCCATGACCAGCACCATGACCCAGCACCTGAAGCTGAACCCGGCCCAGGTGAATAAGGTGACGGCCATTAACCTTACCAGCATCCAGCAACTGGAGCAGGCCAAGAAGGACCACAAAAACAATCCGCGCCAGCTCAAAGCCACCATGGATCTCATCAGCGCTACCCGCCTGGAGTCTTTGAAAGGCGTACTTTCCGTGACGCAATTCCAGCAGTACCAGCAACAGCGCGAGCGCAAACTGGGCATCCCGTCGCAGGCCGGCACCGGAGGGGTTCCAGAGCAATACAGCAACTAAATAGTTTACTGGCCTTTCGGCTGATAAAGAGTAAATCAAGTCGCCCCGGTTTTGGGCCTGTTTTTGGAGAAACAGGCCCAAAACCGGGGCGATCTATTTATCAGGAAAATAGGCTAAATATTTCTGCTGAAGCGGTATGGAAAATGGGAGGTTTGGGCATCGTTTCTTAAATTCAATCTTCCACAAAAACGTCAGCGCGCCCATGAAATTCATTGGATTAGGAATGTTCCTGGTAGGTTTGGTTTCCCTGTTGGTGGCCACATTTGGGGCAAACCACTTCTTGCTTCTCTGGGCCGATAACTGGGGCCGGCCGCTGGGCTGGGCCATCAGGGCGGCATTCACCACCTTTGGGTACGTGCTCTATTACCTCCATCGGCATGATGACTGATACGGCTGTTTAGAAGCTGTTTTGGGTAAAATGGGCCTAAAATGCATCGGCACCGCCTTGTGCAGACGGTGCCGATGGTGCTGAGTAATGAGCCCTTGGGCAGTTTACATTTCAAGCAAGCCCAGCAGGATGAACACCAGACCTACGATGGCCGCCAGTGCCCCCACCAAGCCCAACCCTGGGATGATAGACAGCAAAGCACCAGCCACCAACAGAATCAGACCGATTTTGATGTATTGGTTAATGGCGTTGGCTTTCTTCACGGCTTTGGCTTCGCGCATGATCTTTTTGGTGGCCATTTTCACGTCCTTTTTGGTTTTAGCCGAGGCCAGGTCGTTGGCTAGTGATTTCACGTGCGGGTTTGCTTCCAAAGCAGAGGCAACCGCAGCAGAAGTCAGGGGCGCGGTGCGGGCCACTTCTCTGGAGGCTACCGGTTTAGCCGCGTTGGCTTCCAGGGCCGGGGCAGGCTTTGTGTTGATTGGTGCTACAGGAGCGGTGGCCTCAGCAGGTTCTGCCTGGGCAACAACTGCCTCCTCTGCAGGGGCCACGGTTTCTGCCGGTGCGGCCGTTGCAGGCGCGGCTTTATGATACGTAGTAGCAGGCGCGCTAAAATCATAGTATTGGCCAGAAGAACAACCAATCATGAGCTGGCTAGCCACACCGCATACTAAAAGAGACAGTAAAGATTTGATTTTCATAGTGTAAGGAGGTTAAAAGTGTATGGTTTAAAGGGTAAACAAAAAGAACCTACCTGCCAGACTAGCCCAAGTAGGTTTCAAAGGCTAACTTCGCAGTACGTAGACTAACGCCGCAAGTTCACCATTCATTTTACAATGGAAAGCCTGCAAATGTTTTTCGCCTGAAAATCAGGAGGAAAAAATTCCAGGAGGACCTGCTCCGCTCCCGGAAAGAGGCCTGAACAGCTTTTGGGCTACGTTGACTTACCTTAGCCAGAGACAGCCAATTTGCGCAAAATCATCCACATAGACATGGACGCCTTCTTCGCCTCGGTGGAGCAGCGCGACAATCCGGCTTTGCGCGGCAAACCGGTGGCGGTGGGCGGTACCAAGGCGCGGGGTGTGGTAGCGGCGGCCAGCTATGAGGCGCGGCAGTTTGGCGTCTATTCGGCCATGCCCTCACAGGTGGCCCTCAGGAAATGCCCGCACCTGATCATGGTGCCCACGCGCTTTGAGGTGTACCAACAGGTCTCCCGGCAGATCAGGGAGATCTTTCTGCGCTACACCGACTTGGTGGAGCCGCTTTCCCTGGACGAGGCGTACCTGGATGTAACGGAAAACAAGTTCGGGCTGCGGTCTGCTATGCTCATCGCGCAGCGGATCAAAAACGAGATTCTGCAGGAGACGCGGCTTACGGCCTCGGCGGGTGTGTCATTCAATAAATTTCTGGCCAAGGTGGCCTCGGGCAAAAACAAACCCAATGGCTTGACGGTGGTGCTGCCAGATGAGGCTGAGGCCTTTGTGGAGGCGCTGCCCATTGAGAAGTTCTACGGCATAGGAGATGTGACCGCCGCCAAGATGAAGCAACTGGGCATCCACTCCGGCGCCGACCTGAAAAACCGTTCCGAGATGGACCTTCGCCGCCATTTCGGGAAATCAGGTTCCTATTTTTACCAGATTGCCCGCGCGCAGGACGACAGGCCCGTGGAACCCAACCGCATCCGGAAGAGCATCGGCTCGGAGCGCACCTTCGGGCAGGACCTGGAGACCGAGGAAGAAATGCTGCCCGAGCTGCAGCGCCTGGCCGAGGAAGTGGCCTATGACCTCCACCGGCTGGAGGCCTCGGGCAAGACCATCACCCTCAAGCTCAAGTACCACGATTTCACGAACAACACCCGCAGCAAGACCTTTTTCTCCTCGGTACGCGCCGAGGAAGTGCTCCTGGACATTGCCCTGGATCTGCTCCGCACACCCGCGTTTCCCAATAAACCCGTCCGGCTGCTGGGCATTACCGTCTCCAACCTCAACTACGGCAAGCACCAGGGCGGTCAGTTGTCTTTTCCGTTTTAAGTGGACGGTAGATAGATGCTAGATATAAGATTCTAGACTCTAATCAGGAATTGATTACTTGCAGCAGCGGGGGATTACTTACTTTCACCTGTCTATTGTCTTGTACCTACTATCTAGTGTCACTTATGGATGCCGCTGCCGACTACATTGAAATGAACCGCCATGCCTGGAACCTGCGCACGGGCGTGCACAAAGACTCCGCCTTTTATGACCTGGTTTCCTTTAAACAGGGCAAAAACAGCCTGAACCCGCTGGAACTGGAAGCGCTGGGCGATGTACAGGGCAAAAAGCTCCTGCACCTGCAATGCCACTTCGGGCAGGACACGCTTTCCTGGGCCCGGCTGGGTGCTAGCGCCACCGGCGTTGATTTATCTGATGCCGCCATCGCGCTGGCGCGGCAACTCAATGAGGAACTAGGGCTGGACGCGGAGTTTGTGTGCTGCAACGTATATGACTTGCCACAGCACCTGGAAGGCCATTTTGATATTGTGTTTACTTCCTACGGTGTCATCGGCTGGCTGCCGGATATGGAGAAGTGGGCCCGAGTAGTGGCGCACTTCCTGAAACCTGGCGGCACGTTCTTCCTGGCGGAGTTCCACCCGGCCGTCTGGATGTTTGACAATGCATTCACCCGCCTGCAGTACTCCTACTTCAATAACGGCGGACCTATTATTGAGGAGTCCTCGGGCACCTACACAGACCGTGACGCCCCTATTCATTACACAGAATACTCCTGGAACCATGCTTTGAGTGAGGTCTTAGGTTCCTTGCTTCACCAGAATCTGCAACTTTTGGAAATACAGGAACTGCCTTACTCCTACTACAACTGCTTCGCGAACATGGTACAGGGCCCCGACGGTTTCTGGCGAATCAAAGGCATGGATGACAAACTGCCCCTGATGTACAGCCTGAAGATGGTGAAGGAATCTTAGATATTGCAGCAAAAAGGGAGACTCCAGTGAAGTCTCCCTTTTTGCTGCAAATGAAATACCTTTGCCTTAGTTTACTTTAAAAGAGTTAAGAATTTGATGCGCCGTCTGTTGCCACGTGCTTCGCTCTTTCTCCAGACAATTAAAGGTGGCCAGAAACAGTTTCCCGTTCACATCTGTGAAGAACATGAGGTTGTATACCTCTTGGTCTGCGGCAGGTGTAACCAACTCAAGGTAACCTACCTTTCTTCCGTTAATCACCTTAACTCCACTGCTGACCCACTTGGCGGTAGGAAAGGAAGTCTTAAAGCTATTGATCATACTTTGCTTAAATGCTTCCATTTGCCCTTGGGCCGCCTGGGTAGAAAGGTAGTTAAACGCCACATTGGTTTTGGCTGAACTATCGGTGTACGCCATGGTAGGCCGCCGCTCTGAGGGATACTTCAGCTTGAGAAGTTCCTCGGTCATTTCGCCAAACGCCGCCGGGACCAAGATTTCTACTTTTTTGTTGAGGAGCTGCTTTTTCTCCAAGGAGATATCTTGGGCATGGACAGAGACACTTAACAGACCCATCACGAAAACTAAAGCAATCAGTAAACTTCTGTTCATTTTAAAAGGCTTCATCAAAAGGAAAGGGTTAAAAAATCTCGTGCAGCTCGCGCTTCAGGAATTGGATGGAAGGGGCGGTAGGGTCTACCTCGTTGTGCAGGATGGTCTCCAGCACGCGTTTGGCCAGCTCGGTACCCCGGCTTTTGTCCTGCAGGTTCTGGTACGCTTGGTTGATCATAGAGACCACGTCTTCTTTGGCTTTCTTCACCTGCTGCCAGGCGGCCTCGCTCATGTACAGTTGTTGGGAAAGGTTGTGCGTGTACTCGGCCCGGATTTCCTGCAGCAGTTGGGCCTGGAAATCGGCGGCGGTCAACCCCGAGGGACTCACCCTTAGAAGTAAGTTACTGGGCGTGATGCGCTCCAGAAACAGAATGATGCGCTCATAGGCCTGCAACCTGATGGGCAGAATGGTCTCACTGTTCTTCAGCCGGATGTCCAGCACCTTTTTGCGGTAGTCGCGCTCCAGGTAGCGTTGGGTTAACAGGTACATGGCGCCGCCCACCACAAAGGCCGGCAGCGAGCCCAATAAAACTAAAAGTACAATGGAGGAAGTGTCTGTGGTCATGGTTTTCTGGTAGTGGCTTCGGTTCCTGCGGTTTGGGTCAGAAACAAGCCAGCGTCATGTAGAACATATATTGGCAGAGTAAATATCGGGAAAAAATTGATGTGGTGGCCGCTGAATCATTTTCCGGGTTTTTCGGTTACCCATAGTATAGCGCCGAAGCGTAGAAACAGCTTAGTTTTTAGTAACTTTACAGCGCAAAACCCACTTCTATGGAAAGCACGACTATAAAAAAAGCCCCAATTTCACTCACTGAGCGTGCCCTGCACGAGGTGAAAGTGATTATGAAAGATAAGAACGTACCCGAAGAATACGGTTTACGGATTGGCGTACAAGGCGGTGGCTGCTCTGGCATGTCTTACCTGCTAGGCTTTGACAAAGCCAAAGATGCCGATGAGATTTACGAACTGGACGGCGTGCAGCTGATCATGGACAAAAAACACGGCATGTATGTGATGGGCATGGAAGTAGATTTCCAGGATGGCCTGAATGCCCGTGGATTTGTCTTCAACAACCCGCAAGCCAAAAGCACCTGCGGTTGCGGCAGCTCTTTCTCCGCCTAACATTTCCCGCTCCAACTTCTCAAAAGACCTGCTTTTTAGCAGGTCTTTTTTTGTGCCTTATTTTTGGGAAACGGCTTAAAAACAAAGGAGCAAACCAGAACGTTCTAGCCATTTCTCCACTTCTTCGTTATTGGCCTATTTCTGAAAAACCAGTCTGAAAACAGCCTGAATAGCACATCAGCATATTATAAAATCAGCACATTAATAGGTCTTCGTCATGGTTTCCGGCACCGCCAGCACATAGTCGGCGCGTTTTTCATGTTCCTGGCTTAGCTTATCCAGCTGCGGTTGCAAGACAGTGCTGATGGTCATGATTTTTAGCTCGGGGCGGAGGCGGTGGAGGTACCAGACAATGCCTTCGTAGTGGTCTGAGTGGTAAGCGCCGTTGAGGTGAAACAAGCGCTGGCCAGGCTGTAAGTTTTTGCTGATGAAATGGGCCATGGTGGCGTCTTTAAGGGCTTGCGCTTCCACAATCTGCGTCGAGGCCGCCGAGGTGCCGTGCGAATCCCCGAACATGCTGAGCATCCGTTTGTAGGCAGGAAGTTCTAGGTCCACGGTGATGGGCAAAGGCGCGAGCCATTGTTTTTCGCCGGCAGGTAATGCCTCCAATCCTTTCAGGCTTTCCCGAGCCACGATGCGAGCCGATCTGCGGGGCGCGTTGGTGGCAATTACCTTGATGGAATTAACTTTGGCGAACTGCAGGGTGGGTTTGTAGTCGGTGGCGTAGTTGGGCCAGGCGCGACTGATTTCCGTGAATTTGGGTTCTTCCAATTGCCCCAACAGGAAGGAATCTACAGCACCTTGGGTGTCGGTTTCCCACATCTCGGCGCCCAGCACCAGTTGTTTTCCGTGTGTTCGGTAAAGGTCTTTGGTAAGTTCCAACTCCAGCCAATGCGCGATGGGATCATTGTGCTGCTCGCCAAAAAACACCACATCGGCGGAAGCCAGCTCTTTGAGCATTCTCTCGTACTTCACCGCCTTGCCGTTGCCCTGGAACAGACGATACGCAGGTTTATCCATGGTAAAAGAGGAAAGGAACACAAGGGAGACCAACAGCAACAAAATCTTTTTCATGTTTCAGAGCAGTTTTCCGGAAATCAAGCTGAAAGGGTAATTAATTGTTAGTTGTCAGTTGTTGGTTAGGGAATAAAAATGGTTGTACGATGGATTTTCTAATTACCTGTATTCTGCGTGTTTTCAGAAAACAAACTAAAAACAATAAAAACCAGAAACTAACAACTGAAAACTGACAACTGGCAATTAATAACCGATCCTAGCCCTTGTAGAAGAGCCATTTAGACAACTCGCGGTAGTTTACTTTTTTGCCGTACATGAGAATGCCCACGCGGTAGATACGGGCGGCCACCCAGATGGTCCCGATAAAGCCCGCTATCAGGAAGAACATGGACAGCAGCAGCTCCCAGGTAGGCACCCCGAAGGGCATGCGCAGCATCATGACTACCGGCGAGGTGAACGGCACCATGGACATCCAGAAGGCCACCGGTCCGTTGGGGTTCTTCACGATGATGGTCTGCGCCACGATGAACGACAGAATGAGCGGCACCGTGATGGGCAGCATGAACTGCTGGCTATCGGTCTCGGAGTCTACAGCAGCACCCACCGCGCCAAACAAAGCGCCGTAGAGCAGATATCCGCCCAAAAAGTAAAACAGGAAACTCCCGATGAGCAAGGGAAGATTCAGGTTCTGAGCGGCGCTCACCACCTCATGGATTTCTTGCGCCTGCTGCACCTCCCGCTCATTTCCCATGCCTTGCATGGTTTGGTTTATCTGCGCATCGGAGAAACGCTTCAGGTCAAACCGGGCAGATACGCCCCCACCAATGGCCGAGGTAAGCACAATCCACAGCACAAACTGGGTGAGCCCTACCGCCGCAATGCCTAGGATCTTCCCAGCCATGAGTTGAAAAGGCTTTACCGAGGACACCATCACCTCCAGAATACGGCTGGTTTTCTCTTCAATCACGCCCCGCATGATTTGAGCCCCATAAATGAAAATGAACAGGTAAATGAGGAATGCGCCAATGAACCCAACACCGGTAGTCACCTCCACATCGCTGCTCTTCTCCCCATCGGCGCTTAGGTTCACCGTCCGGATGCTCACGGGGGTTTTGATTTTCTCCAGCACGCGCTGGTCAATGCCGGAATTGGCGAATTTCACTTCCTCCAGTTCTTCCCTCACCCTCTTCTCCAGGTTTGACTTCATAGCCAGGCTGGTGCTTTTCTGGGAGAACAACTGAATGCCCTGCGGCTT
Source organism: Rufibacter hautae (assembly GCF_008271695.1). GTDB lineage: Bacteria > Bacteroidota > Bacteroidia > Cytophagales > Hymenobacteraceae > Nibribacter > Nibribacter hautae. Next base: position 772,151 of record NZ_VKKY01000003.1, on the reverse strand, counting down.
GTCCAGGTTCAGTTTAGGGATGTAGAGTAAAGCGGCATCCTCAGATTCAAGGTAAGCGGCCTTGGCGGTTTCCACCGGACCGGGTACGTTGATGAACTTCAACTCCTCCGTAGAAGTAAATTTACCTTTGAGGTAGCCGCTCTCATCCAGCACCTGCACCACTTTGGTGTCGTCAGACATGGTGGCCAGCCAGATGGGCACAATCATGACCAAGGCCATCAACAGGGGCCCCAGGATGGTCATCACAATAAAGCTTTTCTTGCGCACGCGCACCAGGTACTCGCGCTGAAACACCAGCCAGATTTTATCCATGGGTTTACTTCTGGGTTACGGTTTTAATGAAAATGTCATGTATACTGGGGATCTTCTCCTGAAAGCCGTGCACCTCCACTCGGTCGGTGAGATAGCGCAGCAGTTGGTTTGGCCCGATTTGCGGCTCCAACTGCACCTCGGCTTGGAACTGGTCGCCCTGTTGGGCCTGCGTCAGCACCTTGAAGTCTGGCGACATGATGAGCAGTTTGCCGGTGCCTTCCACGTGGTAAGTATGGCTCCGGTACCTGGATTTAACTTCTCGCACGCTGCCCTCCATCACTTTCTCTGAGTTGTTGATCAAAACGATGTAGTCGCACATCTGCTCCACCGATTCCATGCGGTGCGTGGAGAAAATGACGGTGCAGCCCTGGTCCCGGAGTTTCAGGATCTCATCGCGGATGATGTTGGCGTTCACCGGATCAAAACCAGAGAAAGGCTCGTCCAGGATGAGCAACTTGGGCTCGTGCAGCACCGTGGCGATGAACTGCACTTTCTGCTGCATGCCTTTGGAAAGGTCTTCCACGTTCTTGTTGAGCCAGGGCTTTAAATCCAACCGATCGGCCCACACTTTGATGCGCTGGGTGGCGTCTCCTTTCTCCAAGCCTCTCAATCTTGCAAGATACACCAACTGCTCCCCCACCTTCATCTTCTTGTACAGGCCGCGTTCCTCCGGCAGATAGCCAATCTGTTGCACGTGATGCGGCTGCAGCGGCTGTCCTTCAAACAGAACACGTCCTTCGTCTGGCGCCGTGATCTGGGTAATGATGCGGATGAGGGAGGTTTTCCCGGCCCCGTTAGGCCCCAGCAGCCCGAAAATACTGCCTTTGGGCACTTCAAAAGACACCTTGTTCAGGGCTTGGTGCGCCTCATAGAGTTTGCTCACGCCCTGGATCTGAAGAATGGGTTGCAAGAGTTTAGCGGTTGGTTCGTCAGGCTAAAGCTAAGGCAAAGCGCTTCGGTTTGCAAGTTGGGTGCAGGGCTGTTTTCAGGGTGTTTTTAAGAAATCAGGTCTAACGTAGCGGCGTTACCCTGTAACGCCGTGGCTCTCCGCAGCAGGCATGTTTCAACAGCAGGACCTACCTTGCCGCAATCCCTGCCTGTGGTGTAGAAAGGGTTGTCTTGTAGGAAGCGCTTTTGTTCCATGGCACCACGTCGTTACGGTGTAACGCCGCTACATTTCTGGGTCGTTTTAGGAAATCAGCCCTAAAACAACAATGCCCGCTTTCCTTTTACAGAAGCGGGCATTGTAACTATTTATTGACTCAGAATTCTGGACTCAAGACTCAGAACTCATTCTATTGAAAGTACTCTTTCATTTTCTCGAAGAAACCCTTCTCGTTCTTGCCGGGGTTCGGGACGAAGTTCTGGGACTCGCGGAGGCGCTCCAGGATTTGGCGTTCCTCTGGGTTCACGTTCTTCGGGGTCCAGACGTTGATGTGGATGAGCTGATCGCCTTTGCCGTAACCGTTGATGTCCGGAATACCTTTTCCGCGCAGGCGCAGGATCTTACCAGACTGGGTTCCCGGATCGATCTTGATCTTCACCTTGCCCTCAATGGTAGGCACTTCCACGCTAGCGCCTAAGGTCGCATCCACGAAGCTCACGTACTGCTCAAACATGACGTTGTTTCCGTCGCGACGCAGGGTTGGATGCTGCTCTTCCTCAATCTGGATCAACAGGTCACCGGGGATACCACCGCGCTCGGGCACGTTTCCTTTGCCGCCCATAGACAGTTGCATGCCATCAGCTACACCAGCCGGTACGTTGATGGAGATCACCTCTTCGCGGAGCTGACGGCCTTCGCCGTGGCAGGCATCACACTTCTGGCTTACAGTTTTACCCTCACCGCTACAAGTAGGGCATGTGCTGGCAGATACCATCTGGCCCAACATGGTGTTCACCACGCGTTTCACCTGACCAGATCCCTGGCAGGTACCGCAAGTATTGAGGGCAGTTCCGTTTTTAGAACCGTTTCCGTCGCAGACGTTGCAGGCCTCGTAACGTTTTACCTTGATTTTCTTCTCAACGCCTTTGGCTACTTCCTCCAGATTCAGCTTCAGCTTTATGCGCAGATTGCTGCCTTTGCGCACGCGTTTGCCGCCGCGCTGTCCCCCGCCTCCGAAGAAGCTCTCGAATCCGCCACCGCCTCCGCCGCCGAAGATGTCGCCGAACTGGGAGAAGATGTCTTCCATGTTCATGCCGCCGCCGAAGCCACCACCGCCGTTCACGCCCTGGTGCCCGAACTGGTCGTAGCGCTGGCGTTTCTGCTCATCGCTCAGCACCTCGTAGGCTTCCGCCGCTTCTTTGAATTTATCCTCGGCCGTAGGATCATCGGGGTTCTTATCGGGGTGAAACTTGATCGCGATCTTGCGGTACGCTTTCTTGATCTCATCCGCCGTGGCCCCTTTGGCTACGCCCAGTATTTCGTAATAATCTCTTTTGGTTGCCATGGCTTCTTATGCTCCAATTACCACCTTGGCAAAGCGAACCACTTTGTCATTGAGGTAATATCCTTTCTCTACTTGGTCAATCACTTTGCCCTTCATTTCGTCAGAAGGGGCCGGAATCTGCGTGATGGCTTCGTGCACATCAGCGTCAAACGGCTGCCCCACGGCGTCCATAGACTTCAGGCCTTTCTGCTGTAATAGGTTCTGGAACTTACTGAACACCAGTTCCACGCCTTCGCGCACGGCGTTCACGTCTTGCGCGTCCTTCATGGCAGCCTGGGCCCGCTCCAGATCATCCAGCACCGGAATCAAAGCGACCATCAGCTCTTGGTTAGCCGTTTTGAACAACTCTAACCGCTCCTTGGAAGTGCGGCGTCTGAAATTGTCAAACTCGGCGTGGAGGCGCAGGTATTTGTCGCGCAGCTCATCGGCTTCTGAGGAACCGCCTTCGCTAGCGGTGGCCTCGCCGTTGGGCTGTTCAGCCTGCTCGGTTGCGGTTGACTCGGTCGCCTCGGTGTTTTCAGGCTGGATATTCTCTTGTTCCTGAGGATTTTGTTCAGCTGCTGTACTCATATGTATTCGTTATCCTTTCAGATGTTTATTCTTCATTTCTAAGTGCCTGACAGGAGGCAACTATTTTGCCAAAACTGTTTTTATGTCATTCTGGCATTTTTGGACAGAAAACGCCCGCTTTCTGCGCCGCAGGTTTGGCAGCTTCTCAGAACTTCGCCCTCCCGGCTGGCAGCAACATTGGCGTTTCAAGCGCCTTTTGGTAAAAACAGGTGCAAAACAGCGGCCAGAGGCTTAGGCAGTATTCAGCGCCTTCCAGATCATGTCTTTCAGTTGCGTGATGTTCTTCATGGTAAGGCTGGAGATGAAGATGGTGGGCAGGTCCTGCGGAAGTGTTTCCCGCATCTCAGCTTCCAGTTCATCGTCAATCATGTCTGATTTGGTGATGGCCAGCAGGCGCTGTTTGTGCAACAGTTCGGGGTTGTAGGTCCGTAGTTCGTTCACCAGAATCTCGTACTCCTCGGCAATGTCCGGGCTTTCAACCGAGATCATGAACAGCAGAATGGAGTTGCGCTCAATGTGCTTCAAGAATCGGATACCCAGTCCTTTTCCTTCCGAGGCGCCTTCAATAATCCCCGGAATATCGGCCATCACGAAGGATTTGTAGTCGCGGTAGGCCACTACGCCCAGGTTAGGCACCAGCGTGGTGAACGGGTAGTTCGCAATCTTCGGCCGGGCGGCCGATACCACCGACAGCAACGTGGATTTCCCGGCGTTGGGGAAACCTACCAGACCTACATCGGCGAGAAGTTTCAGCTCCAGGATGGTCCACTCTTCCAGGCCGGGCTCGCCGGGTTGGGCGTACAGTGGCGTTTGGTTCGTGGGCGATTTGAAATGGGCGTTGCCTAAGCCACCGCGGCCACCGGGCGTGATGATCTCCATCTGTCCGTCTTCGGTGATCTCGGCTTTGATTTCACCGGTCTCCGCGTCGCGGGCAATGGTCCCGATGGGCACTTCCAGAATGACGTCTTTCCCGTAAGCGCCGCTGGAGTGGCTGGGACCGCCGTAACCGCCGTTCTCGGCAATCACGTGTTTCTGGTACTGCAAGTGCAGCAAGGTCCAGAGTTGGGAGTTTCCTTTGAGAATGATGTGCCCTCCCCGGCCGCCGTCACCGCCGTCTGGCCCACCGTGGGCAGTTTTCTTGTCGCGGTGCAAGTGGGCAGAACCGCCTCCGCCGTGCCCCGAGCGGCAGCAGATCTTGACGTAGTCAATAAAGTTGGATGATGACACTGTATTATTGGTAAAGTAAATGCTATGTTAACAAGGAAGCATTCCTTTGCGGGGAATGCTTCCAACGTATTGTATCAAAATGTACGTCTTGCCAGAACAGCAGGATAGCGCCAAAACGTTCCTTTGCCCGGCAGACGGGTATCTTTTACTTGCTGTTGAGCGCCAATTGGCAGGCCCCAATGATCTCGCAGCTCTTAGAGAAAATCTCCTCAATTTCCCCGATGCCGTCTACCGAGTAGAATTTGTTCTGCTGCGCATAGTAGTTAGCCACCGGCGCCGTTTTGCTGTTGTACTCTTGTACCCGTTTCTGGATGAGGGTCTCGTCGGCATCGTCTGGACGGCCTGAGGTTTGGCCGCGGAGCAACAGGCGTTTCACCAATTCCTCTTCAGACACCTGCAAGGCAATCATGCAGCTGATGCTTTGGTCGTATTTGCTCAGCAGCACATCCAAAGCCTCAGCCTGCGGCACGGTGCGCGGAAAACCGTCAAAGATGAACCCAGCAGCGTCGCGGTTGTCCGCGATCTTGGATTCAATCATGCCAATCACCACCTCATCGGGCACCAGCAAACCAGCGTCCATCAGACCTTTCGCCTTCAGGCCCAGTTCGGATCCCCGGGAAATCTCTGAGCGCAGCAAATCACCGGTAGAAAGGTGAATAAGCCCGTATTTTTCAATTAATTTCTGGCTCTGCGTGCCTTTGCCTGCCCCTGGAGGACCGAAGAGTACGATGTTCAGCATGGGTATGGAAATTGTGAGGAAACAAAAGTAAGAATAAAATCTTGGAAATGACAGCTATTCAGCTGGCCGCTACCGCTAGGCTTTCCTGTTTTAGGGCTGATTCTCAGAAAACAAGCCCTAAACAGCCCTTGCCCTTACATCACCTTGTAAATATCGCGCAGGTTGCGGCCCAGGCCGTTGTAGTCTAACCCGTACCCCACCACAAAATCGTTGGCGATGGACATGGCTGGGTATTTAATGTCTAGGTTGTGCTGCAGGCACTCAGGTTTGATGAGCAGCGTGGCCACCTCCACTGAGGCCGGTTCTTTTCCCTGCAACTGCTTTAAAAGATTGGCGATGGTGTGCCCCGTGTCCACGATATCTTCCACAATGACCACATGCCGTCCCTTGATCTCTTCCTTCAGCCCGATGATCTCCTTCACCTGGCCGGTGCTTTGCATGTCCTCGTAGGAAGATAGCTTCACAAACGAGATCTCGCACTCTATGGTCAGCTCTTTCATTAAGTCAGAAGCGAACATGAACGCGCCGTTGAGCACCGACAGAAACAGCGGCTTTTTCCCGCGGTAATCATGGCTTAGCCGGGCAGCCACAATCTCCACGCTATGAAGGATTTTCCGCTCTGGAAGGTAGATACTGAACTGCTTGTCTAGGATTTTTACCGTTGGGTGGTGCATCTGTCTTGAGGATAAGAAGCATCAAATTTGCGCAAAACTGCCCTAAATTAAAAGCAAGTCGCCCTTTTCTGTTGAAAAGGGCGACCGAGGTTTGATCTCAGGCCACAACAGATCAGCGGCTGCTCACCTCCGGGCCTTGCGGGTATTTCGCTGTAGAAGCCAGGTTTGTGTTGCCGTCCAGCTGCCGGGTGCTCTCTAAATCCGGGCGGGTCTCGGGGGCTGGAGGCGTAGTTTCGCGCACGGCTATATGCGGGGCAATCACCAGAGACACAATGGACATGAGCTTAATGAGGATGTTCATGGACGGACCCGAAGTATCTTTGAAGGGGTCACCCACGGTATCACCGGTCACCGAGGCTTTGTGCGGATCTGAGCCTTTGTATTCCATCACGCCGTTCACCAACACGCCTTTCTCGAAGGATTTCTTGGCATTGTCCCAGGCGCCTCCGGCATTGGATTGGAAAAGGGCCATCAAAACGCCCGACACGGTCACCCCGGCCAACACACCGCCTAGAATCTCCGCGCTGGACACTTCCTCAAACGCACCCTTCAAGCCAAACCCGATGACAATGGGCACAATCAGCGCGATGGCACCCGGCAGCATCATTTCCCTGATAGCGGCTTTGGTGGAAATGGCCACGCACTTGTCGTACTCCGGTTTGCCGGTGCCTTCCATAATGCCTGGGATCTCACGGAACTGACGCCGCACTTCCTGCACCATGGCCATGGCCGCCCGACCCACCGCGCTGATGGCCAATGCCGAGAAAACGAACGGAATCATGCCCCCGATAAACAAACCGGCTAGCACCGGCGCTTTATACAAGTCAATGGTAGTGATTCCGGAAATACCCACAAAGGCGGCAAACAAGGCCAACGAGGTCAAAGCCGCAGAAGCAATAGCGAATCCTTTCCCAGTGGCGGCAGTGGTATTGCCCACGGCATCCAAGATATCTGTGCGCTGACGGACTTCTTTGGGCAACTCGCTCATCTCGGCAATTCCCCCGGCGTTATCGGCAATGGGCCCAAAAGCATCAATGGCAAGCTGCATGGCCGTGGTGGCCATCATGCCGGCGGCGGCGATGGCTACGCCGTATAAGCCGGCTACGGAGTAAGAAAATACGATTCCGGCAGCCAAAACAATGATCGGCAAAGCCGTACTCATCATGCCCACGCTCAGCCCGGCAATGATGTTGGTAGCCGCGCCAGTAGAAGATTGCTGCACAATGGTATCTACCGGCCTTTTGCCCATGGCGGTGTAATACTCAGTGATGATGGAAATCAGCGTGCCTACGATAAGCCCGATGATGACGGCGTAGAAAATGCCCATAGAAGTGAACTCATAGCCCCGTAGGCTCAAGGTCTCAGGCATCAACCATTTTATGACGAAATAGGAAGCGATGGCTGTTAGCGCCACTGAAGACCAGTTGCCCATGTTCAGGGCAGCTTGCACGTTTCCACCTTCTTTCACGCGTACAAATAGGGTCCCGATCATGGAGAAGATAATGCCCAAGCCCGCAATGAGCATGGGCAGGATGATGGGCGACAAGCCCCCAAAGTTATCTGTAACCGTAATCTCGCGGCCCAGCACCATGGTAGCCAAAATAGTCGCCACGTAAGACCCGAACAAGTCGGCGCCCATACCAGCCACGTCTCCCACGTTGTCACCCACGTTATCGGCAATGGTAGCGGGGTTTCTGGGGTCATCCTCGGGGATACCGGCTTCTACCTTCCCTACCAGGTCAGCTCCTACGTCGGCCGCTTTTGTGTAGATCCCGCCGCCCACGCGGGCGAACAAGGCAATACTCTCGGCACCCAGGGAGAACCCGGTCAAAACCTCCAGGGCCCTTTCCATTTCCTCGCTGCTGGCCGAAGCGCCGGCACGTTGCACAAACCAATAATAAAAAGCGATAAAGAGCGAACCTAATCCCAGCACGGCCAAACCCGCCACGCCCATGCCCATCACCGATCCGCCGCCAAAAGACACCTCCAGAGCCTTAGACAAGCTGGTCTTGGCGGCCTGGGCTGTCCGGACGTTGGCCTTGGTGGCGATGCGCATGCCAATGAAGCCGGCCAAGGCCGAGAAAATGGCCCCAATCAAAAAGGCCAGTACAATAATGGGCGAGGAATTCTCCCCGGCATAGCCGAGGTAAAGAAGGAAAAGGGAAGCGATGACGGCAAAATACGTGAGCACTTTATACTCTGCCTTCAGGAACGCCATGGCGCCTTCGGCAATGTAGCGGGCAATGGTGCTCATCTTTTCATCGCCGGCATCTTGTTTGGTAACCCACGCCGATTTAATGGCAGTGTACAACAAGGCAACCAGCCCGAAGGCAGGTATTGCGTAGAGAATTGTCTGCATAAAGTAAGGCTTTGTTGGTTAGGTTAGGATTCTGAGCATAGAAGCTCTCTGCAAGCTAATCTTTCTCGCCTAAAAAACAAATATACGGTATACTCTATGCAGGCTCTTTTACAGTTTCTGCATCAGGAGCTTATACAAATCTACCATAGCGTAAATGTCATTCTTATGCACGATTTCATCCGGGGAATGCACATTATCCTCGGGAGCGCCAATAAAGCACCAATCCCAAGGAATATTGCCATAATGCAACTCTTTGCCGTCTGAGCCCCCGGCGCTCTCCACCTCTACCTGGAACGGGATGTTGGCTTCCTGTGCCAGCCGGATGATCTTCTGCACGAAGCTTCTCCTGGGAATGAGGGAATCGCGCAGCGAGATCGCCACCCCCTGGCCGGCGTGCACCCCTTCCGTGACCCAAGTAATGTCTGAGATTAAGGCCTGGACCACCTCGTAGGTCTCATGGATGTATTTGGCCAGGTATCCCACCGATCCGCCGCCAGTCTCCTCCCAGCACCCGAAAGCGATAATACCATCTTCCAGCGTCTCGGCTACCTGCAAAGCATTCCACACTCCTAGGCGGTTGTCTAAGTAGCAGCACTGCACGATTTCCTCGGTTTCCCGAAAATCAGGCTTAAAAACCAATTCCGTGCCTCGCTCTATCTCCCGCTCGAAGTCATAGTGCAACTCTCTTTCCTCCTCGTCCACCACCAGCGTACAGGAAATCTTCCCCTGGCTGTCCTCTCCTACCAGTTCAAAACCAGTTTCAAGACTTGGACCACCAATCCGGATGAGTTGCCTACCGTAACGCACCATAAACCCGATGGAATCAATATGGGCGAAAATCACAGTCCGCGGCTTCCCGAACACCAGCAGAAGACAATCCTGAAAACCTTCCCCGTGGATGACCTGCGGTTTCACCTTCCATTTCGCCTGATTTTCCTGCACATAGTTGAGCAGAAATTCCTTCATCTTCACTTCGTTCCCAGACGGAGCATGGATTTGGCAGAGGTCACGCAATAATTGCATAGTTGTTCGTTTTTTCAAAAGTAGCAGATTTCTTTCTCAGGCTGCTGAGGTAATCTAAATTTTTGGCTTACGCGCAAAAGCCCAAAGAAAGTACCTGAGGTTACATTTTCGCTCCTCTTTGCTTTGTATACTGGCTTGGAATAGGGTCGCAAGGCGCTTACCCGTTCTTCTTTTCACGCACTAAAAGAAAAACGGGTAAGCGCATCGGGGATTTTTGACTTATTTTTGTAAAAACAAACCCAAAACAGCCTCTGTATTACTACGTAAATTGAACCCTACAGAAGCCAGTGCATGTTGTGGGAGGGCTATACCACCTCCTTACCCCGCACCCCTCTGATGAGCTTGTCGCGTTTTAGGAAGTTTAAAAATTTGATGAAAAAGACCCTTTTCTTATTTCTTCTTCTCTTCAGCTTTATCCAAGCCAAGGCCCAGGTAATAGACTCCACGAAACAGATAGACCAGAAACTGCTGGACTCTCTGCAAGCGAGCATCATTCTGGATTCGGTGGATGTTTTGCCCCAAGCCCTGAACATCAAAGGCTGGCTCTTATTGAACGAGAGCATCATGAATGAGTTAGGAGGCGCTGTGGACAACATGTACAATTTCAAGTTTGAAACCGCTGAGAAGCAGTTCAAATCATTGCGCCGTCGGTATCCCAAACACCCTATGCCTTATTTCCTCATCGGCCTGAGCCAATGGTGGAAAATGGTGCCCTCTAACATCACCGATACGCGCTTTGACAATTACTTCCTCGCCTACATGGACACCACCATCACCCTGGCCGAGAATCTATACGACAAAGACAAAAACAACCTGGAGGCTGCCTTCTTCCTATCGGCCGCCAATGGCTTCAGTGCCCGACTGCACGCCGAGCGGAAAAACTGGCGCAAAGCAGCCATCACCAGCAACCGCGCCTTGGATTACCTCCAGAAAAGCAAAAAAGCTAATGGCCTCAGTGACGAGTTCCTCTTTGGCGAAGCGCTTTTCAACTACTACTCCATTTGGATACACGAGAATTATCCGCTCCTGCGTCCGGTCCTATACTTCTTTCCCAAAGGCAATAAGAATTTAGGCCTAAAACAGCTGCAACAAGTCGCTTTCAACGGATTCTATACTGGTACCGAGGCAAAGTACTGGTTGATGAAGATTTACGCAAATGATGCCAAAAACGGAGCATCAGCCATGTCCCTGGCGCAATATCTTGCCAGCACCTACCCCGATAACCCGTATTTCCAGCGCTTCTACGCCCGTATGGCTTTCACCGAAGGGAACTTTACTGTGGCAGAGCAGCTTTCAACCCAGATCTTGGACAAGATCAACCGCAAAGTCTTCGGCTACGAAGCCATCAGCGGTCGCTACGCCAGTTTCTATTTGGCTTACATCAACCAATACCGCAACAGAGATTACGCCAAAGCCAAAGGATACTACCAGCAATGTATTAGCTTTGCCGAACAAATCAACGAACAGGAATCCGGTTACTACATTTCTTCTTTTGTCAACCTGGCCAGAATCAGCGACAAAGAGAAAAACGTACGGCAAGCAAGGCAGTATTATGAGGTTGTTATGAAGTTAGCAGACTCAAAATCTGACGCGGAGAAAGAAGCTAAGGCTTACTTAAGGAAGAACAGGAAAGTGAAATAGCACTACCTAGAAATTAAAATTTAAAACAAAGATCTAAGCCGCGTATTCTTATTTATAGAATTAAAATTTTCGTGGTTGGCATTCGTGTTCTTTTTCAAAACTTGCAGAGTCACATTTAAAAACACCAGAATCTGCATTTCACATATACTTTACAGCTCTCAAGCTAATTCTTAAATCAAGATAATGACCCAATTTCTTTTTTTTACTGACTATTTACTCCTCCCATTTTATTTACTTTTTGTCATATTTTTAATGAATTTTTATTTTCAAAGGAAGCATGGCAACAATAGTAAATTGAAAAAGCATTTTAATTTGGCTCTATATTTAAAACTTTTTGGTTCTATCTCTATTTCAATGATTTATCAGTATTATTACAGAGGTGCATTTGACGGGATACACTATTTTGAAGGAGCCAAAATGTTAACATCTTATTGGTTTAATTACCCAGATCAATTCTTTACTGTACTCTTTCAGGATCTAAAAACTTTCAACTTAACAAATAAAGCTGGCCTGAGTGGTTCAAGCGTCCACATATTCGCTAATGAATCATTCATGGTAAGTAAGGTTGCTGCAATATTTAATTTGGTTTCTTTCAATTCATTCTTGCCATGCGCTATCTTCTTCTGTATAACAGCCTTTATTGGTTTATGGAACTTTTTTATTTTCATGATACAGGAATTTCAAATTCCAATAAAAACCGCAGCATATTGTTCACTGTATATTCCATCAGTTTTAGTTTGGGGATCTGGAATTTTTAAGGACACCATAACCTTTACCGCTTTATTATGGTTATTTATTTGTGGTTACTATGTTTTTATCAAAAAGAAAAATATTATAAAAAACGCTATTGGAATAGGCATATGCATAATAATAATCTACTTCATCAAGCTTTATATTATCGCCGCCTTTACTCCTTTCTTTATAATATTTGTTATTAATAGCAATAAAAACCAAATCAAAAATGATTTAGTGCGAATATTAAGTACACCTTTCATTTTAATGTTTGGCGCTGCGAGCATGGTTCTTTTTCTTCAGAACGCCGATGAACTATTTGGAAGGTATTCTGTTGACCAAGTATTAGAAACTGCTAGCCAGACAGCTTATTATATAAAAGAGAATAATGCCGGATCAGCTTATAACCTAGAAGTAGATTTCTCCTCACCAACAGGGATACTAATAGCCATCCCTCAAGCAGTTAATATCACCTTATTTCGACCATACCCATGGGAGTACCTAAATCCATTCATCCTTTTCGCATCTATTGAAAGCATGTACTTTCTATATTATACTATATACTTATTTTATAAAATAGGATTTTTTAAAACATTTGGAGTGATTTACAAATCTCCAATTGCGCAATTTGGTCTATTATTTAGTTTAACCTTTGCTTTTATGGTTGGGATTTCTTCTGCTAACTTTGGGTCTTTAGTGAGGTATAAAATTCCTATTATGCCATTTTATTTATTGTTTTTGGCTGTATTATATAAAGAAAAGATATTCAAAGGTATAAAACCTAAAAGACGGAAACTGATTGCTTAATTACCATTTATTTCGCCTTCTACATATTTTCTAAAAGGAAAAGCACAATCTTTATGCTTTTCCTTTTAGAAAATATGTTTTACTTTCCATTAACCTTATTTAATATTCCAACATAGACAGGAGCATTAGATTTGATAGAATAATACTTATCTACACGCTCAACTGCACTTGTGCCAATCAAACGCCTTAGTTCTTCATCCTTCACCAAAGCCCTGATAGCTTGTAGCCATTCTTCAGGTGAATTCACTAAAAAACCCGACACTCCATGCTCAATGACTCTAAAGTTAGCACCAATGGCTGTAGCAATGGTAGGTACACCTAATGCCATATACTGCAGTGCTTTAAGTCCACTTTTCCCTAATACCCATTCCTCATTTGGCAATGGGTAAAGACCAATATCAATTTTAGAAAGATCCTCTACTTCTGTACTTTCATCCCAAGGAATAGCATTCACCTCTACCCCTTCCATTTTGAAATCTTGATCCCCAATAACTAAAAGACTGAAGTCAAATTCAGCTTTAAGCTTTAAGAACACGTCTTTAAGCAAATACACATATTTTGAGGTGCTATGGCTACCGCTCCACCCAAGCGTTATCTTCTTTTTTAAAGTATAATTAGTTCTAGGCAAATAGGCTTTTGTATTAATGGTAGAAGAAATATCAGTGGTTTCAGGATTAAACTGCCGTACAAACTGATCCAAATGTGGAGTACAGGTTATAATATGATCTGCCTCTTTCATTAAATAAATAGGCTTATTACCAAATTTAATAAGATTGATAAGAGGATTAGATTTACTCTTTGGTTTGAGGAATATAAGGTCGTCTATATCATAAATTAATCGTTTAGAAAATTTTCTAAAAAGCCATTCAAAGATAGGTGGACCAATAGGAGTTACCCACAAGTGAACATAAACCACATCATACCTATGTAATGTAAAAAGATCTTTTAACCTTCTAAAGTAAGCTAGGACGGTAAATAAAATCTTCTTTAACGTATTGCCAGGTTTGTAAACTATACTCCAAAATTGATTATCTATAAATGAACTAGTGGTTATATCATAGCCCGCTTCTTTGATATAAGGATAATATTGCTCATATTTCAATCGTTGACTAGGGGCTTTTCCATAAGGATACGGCGCAACAAAAAGGATCTTCAAAATATTAATTACTATTTAAAGACTGATAAACTTTATTATAAGAATCAATTCCACATTCCAAGGAAAATCTCAATGAACTTTCTCGAATATGATTATTACCTTCATTTATCTTAGGAAGAACCTTTGATAGAACCGAGTCATACTCTTCATTTGTAAATGACTTAACTACTGCAGAATTATTCAAGTCTAACCTTAGAATATCATCAACATCTCCAATCTTTGTATTACCTATAACAGGAACATTCATGGCAAGCAACTCAGCTAATTTAGTAGGAGAGCATGCTTGCTTGGCAAAGGATGGGATAATAAAGAACAATGACAGGTTAGACAAAGCGATCAAGTAAGGCACCTCATTTTTGGTGCCTCTTTTGACTATAATTTTTTCTGGTGCTATTCCTTTCCTTGTAGCTGCCTCAACCGCAAGATGATGGTCATTATTGGCTACAATTAAAAACTTTGCATCTGGCTTTTTCTGCAACAGGGTTCTAAAAACATCCATCATTTCATCTGTCAGATAAGCAGGCCCTAAACTGCCCAGGTAATTTAAAATAAACTCATTACCTATTATCCCCAACGATTGACGCATATTTTCCAAAGCCTGAGGATCTAGATTACTCCTGTCATACACATCAAAGTCAGCACAGCAAGGAATCACAGAAATGGGAGATTTAATTTTCATGCCTTCCTTCTTCCAACCTTGTAAAACCAATTTACCTGCTTCTGTAAGACTGATGATATGGCTGGATTCTTCTAGGAATTCTTTTTCTTTCTTTTTAAAATATTTGTACACAGACTTATGCAGAAAATTGTTTTCTACATCAAACCGCTTAATTTCACGACCTGCATCTGGCCAGAAATCTCGCATATCAAAGATAAACTTTATCCCTTGTGTACGCTTAAAATGTAAACCTATTAATGAAGCCATATAGCTTCTACAATGAAGAAGTTCTATTTTATTCTTTTGAATCAACTCCTTAGCACGTTTTCGCATATGAAGAATATCATACATTGAAGACAATACAGGAGGACTCTTATGATAGGTGACAAAATGCCATTCAACGCCTGCCTCAGCAAACTTCATTTTGTATTTATCTATAATATCAGCACGATCTATCTTTTCAGCGCTTAAAAGAGTTATTTGATGCCCTTTTTTTCCAAGCCCAATCAAGTATGGGGCAACCTGAGACTGACCAATGTGATCAGTGATACCATCATAGGTTATGTATAAAACATTCATGTTATTCCAATACAAGTAAAAACAATTTTAAAAAATCAACCCAGTAAAACTAAAATACAGAACTGATCACCTATTAGACTCAAAAAGGGAGTCAATGGTCTGAAACCAAAGGTGCTTGATTTTATCAACTGAGAAATCTAATGACCTTTCTTTAGCATTGTGCCCCAACTTTACCCTTTTTTCTTCATTCTTCAACAAGAGAGAAATTGTCTCCTGCCAAACCTGTAAGGCAGATAAGTCATTAGATTCCGGGATAGGCATTAAATAACCATATTTGGTTTCTTCCGCATTAACTCTTTTAGGGTCATGAGGCGTATAGGCCTCAAGAATTACATGAGGGCCACCTGTTGGACAATCACTGCTGATGATTGGAAGTCCGGTGTGCATCGCCTCTACCAAAACCAAAGGAAGACCCTCTGTTTTAGAAGGGAATACAAAAACATCAGAAGACTCCAAAACAGGGAACGGATTAACAAATCCAGTAAAGATTAAATCCGCATTTCTTTCATCAAGTACATCCGAAACAATCAAATCCAACTCACCTGCTTTTTTTATTAACGATTCCTTCATAGGCCCATTGCCAATAAGAACCAACTGCAGTTTCACAAATTCCTTTTTTAATTTTTTAAGAATAATCAAAAGAGGCTCCAAATTTTTACCTTCATGAAGCCTTCCTACATTAACAAGCCTCCTAAGTTCCTTAGCTGTTCGATTGTCTTTATTTCCCGATGGTGGAAAGGCAATAAAATTATTTATATACTTTACCTTAATTCTAGGTAAGTTGAAAAGATCTGTTAACTCTTTTTCCAAAGAAGAATTAACAGCAATAATTTTATCAAATCTGCTGTAAACCCATTCCCCTAATCTTCGGAGTTTAAGCAAAAGTCGGCTTTGTGGATTACCAACAATACTTGAATGGCCAATAGAAATTATTTTGTCCTTCCCTTTTGACAAAGCATTAACTAAATCAGCACCCCATAAATTGCTAATGGTCACATCAATCTTGTGTTTCTTTTTGAGTTCTTTTAATCTAGCAATTTTTTGTGGATAGCCTTTCAACTTGCTAAGGAGAGACCTTTCATTAGGTGAGTTTAAAGAAAGAATTACATTAGAATCATTCTTGAAGACGTGTGGTTCACCAAAGGCATTAAAAGAACACTCAAATACATTATATTTTTCTGCCAATATTCTGCCCAATTCATACACCATTTTCTGTGTACCACCTTCATCAGCAAAGGTTGGAACAAGCAAAAGAACATTTTTTTTTTCAAATATCATTCAATTACAAATTTATGCTCTTCTTAGCCATTTTAAAACAACACTTCTAGTTACCTATCTATATGAGGTAAAATTCTTCAAGAGCATCCATATATTTATCTTTTCTAAAAACTTGACTGTATTGAAAACCTTTATGTGCCATGTCCTTAAGAAGCGACCTATCATAAAAAAGTTTGATAATAACATTCGACAAATCTTTAGAATCAAAAGGATTAAAAAATAAAGCATTACCCTTGGTAACTTCTCTAAGAACAGGAATATCAGAAACAACAACTGGTAAACCTACAGCCATAGCTTCCACCACGGCAATTCCAAATCCTTCATAAGCTGAAGAAAGGACATAGCCATCATAGTTAGATAATCTAGTGGCCACATCAGAAACAGCACCTATAAACCTAATATTGTCCACTGAAAGAGTTTTGGCTTTATCTTTCAAAGAGGACAAAAGAGGACCTTTACCAAAAACATCTAGACTCACCTTATCACTACCTAATCTTGCATTGATTAAGGAAAACGCTTCAATGAGAATTTCATAATTTTTTTGAGGTTTTAGGTTACCTACAGAAACTAAGCTAAGCTTTCCTGTTCCTGGCTCATAACTTTTATAATTTTTAAAAAATACATCTTCGATATAATTATACAGCACAAAGGTATTACTCTTTGCGCCTATATATTTTTCAACATCACGTTTAACTTCACCTGAAACACATAAAATTTTAACTCTTTTATTAAAAGTATATTTATCCAGCAACATAGAGTAATAGGGATAATTAGCTCCATTTGGACTATACAATACATTATGATAAGAATTTAATAAAAGGATATTATTAGGTGTTACCAATCTTGAAAGTATGCAAGAATAATATAAATGTGCATGTACTACATCAATCTTAAATTCTTTAATAATGCCTTTAATTTTTCTTACAGTAGTTGGAATAGAATGAACCCATTTAAAATTCATGCATATAACAGTTATTCCAATGAGTTCCTCGGAAAAGTCATTATCAGGTTTTAAACTAATTATAATATGTTCAAACTGAGGTAAAGAATTTACTACTCCGACTAATAAAGTTTCTGCTCCACCTCTACCCAAGGAATCTATGATGTGCAAAATTCTTTTTCTTGTTTCCATATAGAAGGAAAAATTAACCTTTCAAAGTTTCAAAACCTAATTTTTAATCGTCCAAGCTTTATAATTTCATTCAAACCATCTTACAACCCCAATTACCAACTTTGACAAACCCTCTGCTGAAAGTCTGTTTAAATGAAAACCAAGGAAGGGGTAATAGCATAATAGAATAATAAAAAACCAAAACCAAGGTAATAGGATATGAGATACTAGTAGCATAAGCAATCCCTACAACACCATATTTTTAATTAAAAAATAATTAAGTAAGATATTAGTAACATTATTTACGATAGCTACATATGCCATGTGCAGGCTTTTTCAGAAGTATTAAATAAAAGCAACAAAATTCATGTATAACCCTCAAAATACATAATTTAGAGAAATCCAGAATATATAAGGAATGGAAGCCTTGAATTTTTCATTAACAATAGATCCAAACAAAATTGGGCTTCCCATCAAAATAATAAAAATTCCGATCAATAAACACGCTAAAAAGCATAACTAAGCTGAAGGATTTATACCTTTTTTACTTAATCAACTTAGCTAACCTTTCATAAACATAAGGTGTATATATCTTTTATAAAATGTTTACAAATATAAAAAGGACACTAGATATTTGAACTGCCATGACATGAAAACCAACATCTGCTATCCCTATAGTATTTGCCATTAAAATTCTATCTGAATTGCTGATAACAAATCTATTTATTATATAAAGAATTAAGGGCATCACATAAAAAATTCATACAAAATAATATTTCTTTTTAGTATCAAATGTTATTATTTTTTCTCTTTAGAGGTACACAATTGAAAAAAAACGAAATAAACACTTGTAGAAATAAACCAAGCATATATTCTCCCATGCCATCCTAAGTGGTATTTAACTAAAAGAAGGAGTAACAATAAAATTTCAGGTATTGCTTTAGAAAAAATGAAAACAATATAATGTGTGGCTTTTTTCTAAATACTAAGAAGACAGAGAAACTAATAATATATATAGTTAATAAAGCCATAACGCAAATTTTCAGAAACTGCTTGAATATTTAGCAAACTCTCTAGGGGTTTATTAAATAATATTGAAGCTATCAGAAACAAAACAAAAGGAAAAAGTGGAATAACTTGTACAGAAGAAAACAAAGAAGCATACTCTTTATTCATCTTTTATAAGGTAATATTCTACAGATAAATAATCAGAAAAAAAACAACCAATTAAGGGAACCAAAGTAAAAAAATAAGAATTATATATTGTTTAAATTAAATAATCCTCTAGAGTAGGATACCTAAAAAAGATGGGCAAAACCAGGAAGTTAGCCGCCGCTCCAAAAAATCCAGCAACTCTATAGATTACAAAAGATTTAAATAACTTTAAACTCATTGCTAACTCAACAAAACTTCCCTAAGTCTTTCACCTGCTTTTCCATCCAGCTTAAACATCCAGTTTTCTATGAAACTCTTTTTATTTAAAAGCTGACTTTTATGTAATTCATCAATTGAACTTAGTACTTGCGACAAATTCTCAATTTGATAAACTGGATGTCCAACGCCACTATCCACTAAAAACTTTGATGGAAAAACCTCATCAACCGGATGATTCTCAAGTGTAATGATGGTAGTGTGAGGAAATGCCACCAAGGGCATTAGCAATGTAGAGTAAAATCCCATCACCACTTCTACCTTAGAAACTAACTCTGAAAACCCATCATTATCAATAAGTTTTAATTTACCCTGACTTTGCAGTGTATCCCACCCACTAGGCTCTTCTAGTGGATGAATCTTTGCAAATAATATATATCCCGCTTTTCCACATTCCTCGGTAAGTTTAGAAACAAAGCGTTCTTTATAGGATTTAGTCCACCCTAGCAATCCTTGCTTCACAAAAGCTTGATCGATAAACAAAACTGCTTTAAGACGTTGAGAAGATGACTGAAGATCAGACCATTGGTCAAATGAGGGAAGCCCAATAAAAACTACTTTCTGGTTCTCCTCTAAATGGTCAGCGAGTTGATGCGCTTTGTAAATTTTTGGACTAAATGAAATATAAAGGTCTGCAGTTCTATAAGAAGAATTGATTAATTTAAACGTGTTAAATATTGAATTTTTGCTTCTAACTGCATAATACCTCTCTAAGAACTCCTTTGGTTCACTGCTAACTTTCTGTACAGTTCGCTTAAAAAACAGCCGTGTTTTAGCTTTGACCAAAAAGTTAGATAACACATCTAGTAGGTAAAGATGTTTCTTTGTCTTATGTAAGCTTGTGATTTTTTCTAAAGAAGCTTTTAACTCATAATCTCTGAATCCATGTTCCAAGTGGCAAGTTATAATACTTCTCTCCTTACACGCCACATTTAGTGCCACATGGTTATAACTTTCTATAAAGAAGAAAATCACCTTACAAGGATTTATTTTATCTAGTAAATCAAATGCATCATTATAATCTTTCCAAAACAAGATTTGCCCATACTCTTTATATGCCTCATTTTTTACTTCATTTTTAGAGGCATATTCAATAAAATAGAAATTAAAATCTTGTTTACATACCTTGAATAAGTCTAAGAAATCTTTTCTATTATAGTCGCAGACTACAAGTAAATTTGGTTTTTCATTCATGGATATCCCTAGGATAAAAGAGGAAGCTTATTATACATTCTTAATTAAATTGGCTGCTACAAGCCTAAAAGTATTTCTACAAACTCTCTTACAGCCCCTTCTCCACCTTTTTTATTTAATAAAAGGATATTAGGTATTTGTTTAACCTTTGCAAATGCATTACTTGGAGTTGCAGGCACACCAACATTGTTAAGTAGCTCTATATCATTTAAATCATCACCTATATAAGCGACCTCATCTAATGAAATTCCTTCCTGCTCGCATAACTTTTTTACAACAGAAAGCTTATCACTAACACCCTGATAAACAAAGTCAAGCTTTAACTTTTCTGCTCTATTCTGATTTAATTGTCTATTTTCAGCAGTCACTACTCCTGTTTTAATTCCAGCATTTCGCAACAACTCAAACCCTTTTCCATCATAGGTACAGAACTTCTTCAACTCATCTCCATGCTCACTATAATACATGCCTGCATCTGTCAACACACCATCTATATCAGAAAGGAACATTTTGATTTTAGGTTTGCTCAGGTTCTTTGAAAAATGCTTTTGCATGAGCATTTCCACTACAATCCAATCATCGTCTTCGTCTAACTCAGTTGAAGTGTACTCAGGCATTTCATAAATACCTATTTTACCACTAAGCCTGTTCCTCTCTCGCTTAATATTTCCGACAGTGTTTATATAGAAAGCCCCATTTTCAAGCAAAAGGCCTTCAAAATCTTGGCGTCTAGGTCTGCTCAAATAATTGTAGTTGATTGGAGCCCCATCTGCACTCCAAACAAATCGCTTGATACGGGCACATGTTAACAAGGAATCAAACTCTTCTGCCTCATATTTACCTATTGCTTTGTCAAAATCTTCAGCCTGGGTAAGGGGGGAAGTAGCTTGCACTAATATAATGGCAGTATCTTCTGAAAAACCTTCTTTAGAAATGAATTCCAAAAGAACTGATTCGGTGGAAGAGGTATCCTGAGCGTTTGCATCTGAACGTCTAAAGATTTCAGCCTTACTAAAGCCAAATCCCAACACCACCTCTTCTATTTTGTCACTGTCAGTTGCAACATAAACTTTATCAATCCTGGATGCGTCTTCTAAAGCTTTTAAATTCCAATATATCAAAGGTTTACCACAGAAACTTTTGATATTCTTTAATGGTATAGACTTACTGCCACCTCGGGCAGGAATTACTGCAACAGTTTTCATTTTAAAAGAAAAGAGAATCCCCTCTTACGAGGGGATTTCAGATTATTTTTGATTTTTAAGTTTTGCTCTTTGCACTTTCTCAATTTCCAAAATTTCTTCTTCTTTGAAACTAAGAGCTTGGTATGTAGCATTCAAATCTCTAACAAGTTTTTTGAAACCAGTAGGCTCCAGAGAGGCAGCATGATCAGTACCTTTCCAGGTTCTATCTTTGGTGAAATGGCGCTCAATCCAATTTGCACCTAAAGTGAAAGCAGCATTGTCAATAGCTATACCTAAATGGTGTCCTGAAAAACCAATGGTCTTCACTCTATCTCCAAACCTCTCATAGAGTCTGTTAATCTCTAATAAACATACATTATCAAATGGAACTGGATACCCAGAGGTGCAGGAATATATTACTAGCCGATCTTTTGCTGCATTTGTTTCTTCAAAGAAACGCACAACTTCTTCCTCTTCTTCTTGAGTTGTCATACCAAAGGAAATATGGATTTCTCCTTTATAGGTATCTCTGAGCACTTGCAACATTGCGTAATTGTTATTGCAAGCAGATGGCACTTTTATAAAATCTGGATTTAACTCAATGATTTCATTAGCAGAAATCACATCCCAAACTGATGTAGAGTAACCAATACCAATCTTCTCGCAATAATCCTTAAGCTCCTGATGTTGCTCTTTTGTAAACTCAAGGTATTCTCTATGCGCACCATATGTATCTCCATAAGAGTTAGCCGGATTTGGATGGGGCGCATTGTATTGTTCTTCTGTTAAAAGTTCCAGATTATTCCTTTTCTGGAATTTAGCATAATCAGATTTGCATTCCTTAGCTAGTTGTATTAGCTCTTTAGCAATTTCCATACTTCCCATATGGTTACAACCAATTTCAGCTATAACTTTTGGAGCACTGTAGTTAAAATCAAACATATTATGAAGTTTAAGTAGTATTTGAAACAAAATTTAAAATTAAGCACGAAGACTTAAAGTTTACTATTTAAAAAGATATTTTTTTACTTCTGCCATCTCCTCATCTTTCAATTTGACTTTAAAATGTGTAGAACCTGTTTCAAGAATGGAAGGAGGTAAAATGTACCGGATAGCCTTATAAAGACCACTTCTTATGATGGTAAATCTATTGTTTGAAAAAAACCTAAATACTAAAAGATATAACCAAACGATATATTCATAGTATTTATTAACTAGTTTATATTTATTAACTATATCTAATACAGTGGTAATCCTTATTGGAACTCTATTTACAATTATTTGCTCCATTATTTTTATAAAATGGCCTGCAAAAACATTCTTATAAGTTAATTGTAAAGTTGAAACTGAAGTAATTAAAGCTAATATCTTCTCAAATAATCTAATTCTAGATTTAAACCTTTGCAATGTGATATTATGTTCACTAATTCTTGAAACATCAACATTACGCCTTAAAAAACAATCTGGCAGGACTTTAACCTTTGCATAAACACAGTTAGCTACTAAAGCTCTTATGTGAAAATCCCAATCTTGCCAATTCATGGCAAGCTCATCCCATAAACCAACTTTAATCAAAGATTCGCTTTTCCAAATTGGCGAAGTAGTCTGCCATGGCAAATCTAAATGCAGAAATCTTTGGAGATCATTTCTTTCATCTAAAGAATTCCAGATTACATTAGAGTCTCCTGGTTTGTTAGTAAAAACTAACATAGGAAATACAGCAAAATCAAGGTTCTGATTTTTTTGCATATAGTCTACCCGTTGTTCCAAGCAGTAAGGGGCTAACAGATCATCTGAATCCAAAAAAATAATGTATTTCCCTTTAGCATGCTCAATTCCAATATTCCTGCAAGTAGGAGCTCCTTTAGGGCTTCTGCTCCTTTTGATAAAAAAGAATCTTTTATCTTTTTCAACAAATGATTCAACAACATTTTGACTTAAATCATTTGACTCATCATCAACAATTATTGCTTCCCAATTAGAATACGTTTGGTTATAAATGGAATCCAAGGTTTCACTTATAATCTTAGCTCTGTTGAAATTTGGGATGATTATACTAACTAATTGACTATTCACATTACAAAGACTAAATATTGGCAATTTGCTTTAAATACAGCTTTCGATTATTTTTCTTAAATTTGTAATACTTTTTTCCATAGTATAGTTAGCAACTATATTTAGGCGCCCTTTTCTTCCGAGGCTAGCAGCTAACTCTGCATCTTCCAACAATTTAGTCATATACTTAGCCATTGTAGTAATGTCACACTCATCTAATAAAAACCCCGTCTCTCCATTAATAACTATATCTTTTATACCAGCATGAAAAGTGCTTACAACAGGAAGTCCACAAGCTTGTGCTTCCAAAATAGTATTTGGAGTTCCTTCAGAATCACCAGACAAAGGAATAAGCGAGTGCTGTACAAAAGCTCGGGACTCCTGCATTAATAGAGCAATCTCCTCATGTGGAAGTGAATGATAAAGCATAACACTTTTTTCCAGCTTAAGAGATTTTACAATTTTACTACAAATATCGTATAGGTTACCTGATCCTACCATGAGCAACTTAGCATCCGGTACTTTATCAAGCACTTTTTGGAAAGATAATATTGTAAGGTATGGGGCTTTCTTTTCTACAAATCTACCGACAGCTATTAGCTGCTTAGGTGACAAATTTACTTTGGCTTCACTAAATCGATCAGTATCTACTCCGTATACATTGTAAAATATTTTATCAGAAGGTGCTCCTAAGCTTATTAATTGATTTCTCATATCCTTAGATACTACAATTAACGCCTTTGCATAAGAAAATAATTCCTTATACTGTTCCTTGAATTCATCTAAAATATCTTTTCTATAAGCATCATACCCATGGAAGTGAACAACTAGGGGAATATTTAATTTTTTACAACTAGGCATCACCTTAACGCCTGTCATACCATACTCTGCAAGTACTATATCAATTCCGTTTCCAAGAAGAAACTCCTTTATTCTTTTTTCATATAATACATTTTTAGCTGTATGGTAGGCGTTTCTAATGTACCTCTTAATAAAGGGCTGTTTTGCAAAATCTCCTCCTTTAGATATTATATATTCAGGAAAAGACTGAACTGAAAGAGTTTCAGCATGCAAATTGTTTATATGTGATTGAATAAAAGTTTCAGAATATTCAAGAGCCTTTGTCCTAATAACAACGCAAATTTTCATACAGATTCAACTAAATTCGATATTACAATATTAGCTAAGTATTTTTTTTACAAAAAACCTTATCGTTACCTTTATTTCTTCAAGCACTTTCAGCACTATTGTAATACCATAAATCATAAGGACAAAAGGAATATAATAATCTAATTTATTCCAAAGTAAAAACAAGATTACTAATGACAACAATACTTTAGGCACCCAAAATACTATTATAAATTTCCAATCAAATCCAAAACTTTTGACAAATCCAAAATATAAATTTATCGGCACATTAAAACTTAGATATACAAGCGCATAAACACGAGCAACATCAACAATAGAATAGAATGCTCCAATTACAATCCCTAAAACTAGGATTACTGCATTAACAGCGCCTACGTAGAAATTAGTTTTTTCCTTCCCTAATAAGTAGTAAATATTACCAATTGTTGTAATTAAACCCTGAGTAAGCAGCAACAATCCGAAATAAGGCAATAACTCGGCAACTGCAATCCAGTTAGGCCCCCATAAAAAACTAACTAATTGTTTTGGAAAAACTATTAATACAAATGCAATTGGAAAATCAAGAAGGCTAATTATGTTCAACACCCCTTCGTATTCTTTATTTATGTCTCCTCCACTACGTTTTAGTTTAGTTAAGCTAGGGAGCAATACAGAGCCAAAAATTCCTGAAACAATATTTAGTGGTAGGGTTAACAATGAATAAGCTCTATTATAAATACCTAGTTCTTCAGCTCCATACCATTTTCCAATAATCAAATTATCAGCGTTTCTAGCCCAGTAATTTATTGTATCAAACCCTAAGACACTCCCAATCAATTTTTTTGTTTTTTTATACCCTACAATTGTATATTGCCAAGGATATATTTTATATCCTAAACCAACCTTCAATTCTAAAAAGTAGAAATTCAAAATTGCTACAAAAATTTGCGGAATAATCAATGACCAGTATGAACAATTCAAATAAGCCATTATAATGGTAATTAAAACACTGATTAAGGAAGACAAGAGATCTCTTTTACCTATATATGAAAAATTCAAATTTTTTCGCAATATAGCAGAGGGCACTATTGATAATGGTCTGAAGATAAATACTAAGGAAAAAACCACTATTGGTAATACCAAACTTGAATTCCTATAAAACCAAGCAATAGGATATGCTAAAAGAAGCATAATTGTAAAAATCACTACCCCCATCAACAAACTTAAATTTCTTAAAGCTTTGTAATAAGTAGTATTGTAATTACTTCTTATGACTGCTGCTCCAAACCCCGCATTTGTAAATATTCCTACAAACCCTGTAAACACTGTTATTAATGCAAAAAAGCCATAATCACTTGGCAACAATAGTCTTGAAATAACAATAGAAGACAAAAAACTAATAACCTGTGTACTGTAGGTATATCCCCCTACGGTTAGCACATTAACATAAAGATTTTTTTTAAATTCCAATTGCAATATTATTCAAAACGTTATAGCTAATATTACCTAAAAAGACTGTATTGTTACACACCCTTATAAGTAATTTCTCGCATTCAAGGTTGTTATATAAAAATAAGCTTAAAACGTCCGATGCTCGACCTCTTCCGCGTGAACGGTCTCCCGGAAGTACTCCAGAGTCTTACGTAACCCCTCGGCCCGGGAGACGTGGGGCTCCCAACCCAAGATGGCCCTTGCCTTAGTAATGTCAGGACGTCGCTTCTGAGGGTCGTTCTCCGGCAGGGGTTGGAAACCCAACTTTAGCTCTACGCCAGTCAATTTGCAGATTTCCTCGGCGAACTCCTTTATGGTCACCTCTGAGGGATTGCCGATGTTCACTGGCAAAGCGTAGTCGCTCAGGAGCAAGCGGTAAATGCCCTCCACCAGGTCATCCACGTAGCAGAACGAGCGGGTTTGAGACCCATCTCCAAAAATTGACAACTCCTCGCCACGTAATGCTTGGCTCATGAAGGCGGGCAATACTCTGCCGTCGTTGAGGCGCATGCGAGGACCATAAGTGTTGAAGATTCGCACAATGCGAGTCTCCAAACCGTGATGCATATGGTAGGCCATAGTGATAGCTTCCTGGAACCGTTTAGCCTCGTCATAACAACCCCGAGGTCCTACAGGATTCACATTACCCCAATATTCTTCAACTTGTGGATGCACTTCTGGGTCGCCGTATACTTCTGAAGTAGAAGCAATAAGCATGCGTGCACCTTTAGACTTTGCCAAGCCTAAGAGATTATGAGTACCCAGAGATCCTACTTTTAAGGTCTGGATTGGAATCTTAAGGTAGTCAATTGGTGAGGCTGGAGAAGCAAAATGAAGGATATAATCTAAGTGACCCGGCACGTGCACATACTTAGACACATCGTGGTTATAAAATTCAAACTGCTCTAATTTAAACAGGTGCTCAATGTTCCGCAGGTCTCCGGTAATAAGGTTATCCATTGCAATAACATGGTATCCTTCTTTTATAAACCGATCACACAAATGTGAACCTAAAAAGCCAGCACCACCAGTTATAAGAATTCGTTTTCTATCTTCTGCCATTTTAGTTTGTTATTTCTGTTACTGGTTGTACTTCTTGGACGCCTATACCATAATAAGCAAAGCCCTGTTCCTGAAGTTCCTTTGCCTCATAGATGTTGCGGCCGTCTATGATAACCTTATTTTTTAGCAGTTTGCCGATGACCTGGAAGTTGGGCGAGCGGAACTCGGGCCACTCGGTCACAATCAGCAGCGCGTCGGCGTCGATGAGGGCCTCGTACTCGTCCTTGGCGTATTCCACCCTGTCGTTCTCCCCAATCATATGCTGCGCCTCTTTTATGGCTACTGGATCATACGCTTTCACACTAGCACCCTCTGCCAAAAGCTTTTCAATAATGACCAATGAAGGAGCCTCACGCATATCATCTGTTTTAGGCTTGAAGGAAAGCCCCCATAGCGCAAAGGTTTTACCAGCAAGATCCCCTCCAAAGTGCTTCATCACTTTATTGAAAAGGACTTCTTTCTGGTTCTCGTTCACAGTTTCTACTGCCTGCAGTATCTGCATCTGATATCCATTCTCTGCCGCAGTTTTGATCAAGGCTTTCACATCTTTAGGGAAGCAAGAGCCTCCATAACCTATGCCTGGGTAGATGAATTTATTACCAATGCGGCTATCGCTACCTATGCCACGGCGCACCATATTTACATCTGCGCCCATGATCTCGCACAGGTTGGCGATGTCATTCATGAAGCTGATTTTGGTGGCGAGCATCGAATTGGCCGCATATTTGGTCATCTCCGCCGAAGGAACGTCCATAAAAATAATGGGGTGGCCATTCAAGAGGAACGGTTTGTAGAGCTTGCGCATCACTTCCTCGGCTTGCTCACTCTCAACTCCTATGACAATTCTATCTGGCTTGAGGAAGTCGTCAATAGCAGCACCTTCTTTCAGGAACTCGGGGTTCGAAGCCACGTCAAAAGTTAGGTTAAAACCTCTCTTTTCCAATTCTCCTGTCACAGCCTGTTTTACTTTCTGGGCCGTGCCCACCGGCACTGTGCTCTTGGTCACCACTACCAGGTAGTCGTTCATGTGCTGACCGATCTCCCGGGCCACACCCAATACATATTTCAGGTCAGCAGAACCATCTTCACCTGGAGGGGTACCAACAGCAATAAAAGCTGCATCACATCCCTGAATGGCAGTAGCTAAATCTGTAGTGAAATGCAGTCTGTCTTTTGCAACGTTCCGCATCACCATCTCCTCCAGCCCCGGCTCGTAGATAGGCAAAATACCTTGCTTTAAATCCTCAATCTTTTTGACATTGACATCAATACAAGTTACATCTATACCTACTTCAGCGAAGCAAGTACCTGTCACCAAGCCTACATAGCCTGTTCCTACAACTGCAATTTTCATGGGAGAAATTTAAAAATTAAGATTGTTCTAGAAATAAAGGTTAATGGTAGAAACTCTTATGCCATCCACTTTTTCCACCAGTGCTGGAACACTACCAACGCCCAAATGCGGGCATGGATGTCGCCTGGATTTTTAGAGAATAGCTGAGCTTTCAACCGCTGAATCTCTTTAAGGTTAAAAATTCCCTGGGCTTCTATAAAGGAGTCCGAAAGAAGGTCATCCATAATCATAGGCCGCAACTCGTTTTGGAACCATTTTAGCAAAGGAACCTCAAAACCGTGCTTCGGGCGTTTGTACAATTCAGCAGGCAACATCTCGCGGAAGGCATCCTGCACGATCTTCTTCTTCATGCCGCCATCAATCTTGGAGGACTGGGGCAAAGAGAAGGCGAAGTTGACCACTTTGTAATCCAGGAAAGGAGTACGTACCTCTAAGCTGTTGGCCATCGACATCAGATCCACCTTGGTGAGCATGTCATTTGGCAACACGAGTTGCATATCGGTTAAGAGCACCTCGTTTATGTCCCCTTTTTGGGAAAGGTGACTTAAAATCTTTTGGCGACGCTTTTTGTAG
This sequence comes from Rufibacter hautae, assembly GCF_008271695.1. GTDB lineage: Bacteria > Bacteroidota > Bacteroidia > Cytophagales > Hymenobacteraceae > Nibribacter > Nibribacter hautae. Next base: position 743,363 of record NZ_VKKY01000003.1, on the reverse strand, counting down.
ACATCCTTGGAAAGTATCTTTTTGGATTTGCCGCTGAGTAAGGATTTGGCGTCTTCTTCGGTGGCGAAGGAAGCCCAGCGCCAGTACCGGTCCTTAGCGGAAAGGTTCATGCCCTCACCAAACCTTTGAAACTGCCGCATGCGGTTACCGAAGGAAGAGTTCCTGGATTTGGGCATCATTTCCCAAACCGGCAGCAAAGCGGCCACTGCTTCGGCGGCAAATCCGCCTTGACGGACTTTGTACTCGGCCATGTGCTTGTTATAGCCGGCAAAAAGCTCATCAGCGCCGTCACCTGACAAGGCAACGGTCACTTTCTGGCGAGTATAGTGGCTTAGGATATTTACAGCCAGGGCTGATGAATCAGCGAATGGCTCATCTATGTAATCGAGGGCTCGGAACAGATGATCGTATAGGTCATTGTTCGTAAGCGAGAAGACCGTGTGGTTGGTCTTGTATTTATCGGCCACCAATTTGGCGTACTTGGTCTCGTCAAAGAAGGGCTCGTCTTTGTACCCGATGGAGAAGGTATTCAGATGTTGTGTATGACGGGAAGCCAAGGCCACAATCGCCGAAGAATCAATTCCGCCGCTCAGGAACGCTCCCAAAGGAACATCAGAGATCATGCGGCGCTGCACCGCACCGTCCATCAGGTCTACCAGTTTTTTCTGCTGTGCCTCATAGGAGAGCGTGTTGTGCTTTACCTTTTTCTCATCGTACGGAATCTTGTACCACCGCTTTATCTCCACTTTGCCCTTCTTCCCCACCATGAAATAATGGCCCGGCATCAGTTTTTTGACACCTTTGAAAATGGAAGCAGGTCCGGGGATGTAATTTAGCTGAAGGTACTCGTACAATGAGGCATAATCCAGTTTGCGCGGTATCCCGAAGGCCAGCAAGGACTTCATCTCAGACGCAAACACCAGTCTATCCTCGTCCTGGAACATCAGGAGGGGCTTAACGCCATACCGGTCCCGGGCTACAAACAAGGTATCCTCCTCTTTGTCGTAGATGGCAAAGGCGAAAAAGCCATTCAGTTTCTTGAGAAACGAAGGTCCTTCTTCTATGTAGTATTTCAGCAATACCTCGGTATCTGACTGCGAAAAGAAGGAATACCCTTTGTCTACAAGTTGCTTTTTAAGCTCCTGATAGTTAAAGATTTCGCCGTTGAAGACAATGGTATAGCGCTCATTTTCTGTATGCATGGGCTGACATGCCACATCACTTACGTCAATGATGGATAGTCGCCGATGGCCTAACCCTACGTTTCCGTGGGTAAAATGCCCGCCGGAGTCTGGGCCGCGCAGTTGAAGCGCGTCAGTTGAGTCTGGTAAACGTTCGAGGGCCAACCGGCCCTCCTGAGTAAAAGCGTAGATTCCTGATATACCGCACATATTGCCGCAAAGGTACGACATATCCTTGAGATGGTTTTACTATATCGGATAGATTATACTTCTCCACTCAAATGCATTTCTACCTGAAGCCTTAAAACAAAAGCAAATAATTAATAACCAACCACTTAACAAACAAAAAACAAATTGTTAAGGATTTATCCTTGGTTTTAACTTTTTATATCACCATTTGTGTTTTTTGTTAATTTTATAATTAATCCAAGCAAAACAATTTCAAATATCTTCACCCAGAACCGTCCTCTGCATTGAACTTTGTTCTAGTTGGATCATTAGGATATCCTTTAAACAGGCCAAAAAGCAAACAGTAACCCTCTTAAAGAAACTCATCTTTGAGACATCCATCCTGAACTTTGTGGCGCTGCTGGCTCCCTAATCTTTCAACATGAAACAGTTGTTCATTAATAAAAAAAAGGGTTTGCCACCTCTTGGTAGCAAACCCTTTTCAGCCTATTTTTTTGAAAAAGAGTTCTAAAACGCCCGATGCTCGACCTCTTCCGCGTGGACGTTCTCCCGGAAGTACTCCAGGGTCCTTTTGAGGCCCTCCGCCCGGGAGACCTGGGGCTCCCAGCCCAGCAGGGCCTTGGCCTTGGAGATATCCGGCCTGCGTTTCTGCGGGTCGTTCTCGGGCAGGGGCTGGTAGCCCAGCTTCAGCTCCACGCCCGTCAGCTTGCAGATCTCCTCGGCGAACTCCCTGATGGTCACCTCCGAGGGGTTGCCGATGTTCACCGGCAGGGCGTAGTCGCTCAAGAGCAGCCGGTAGATGCCCTCCACCAAGTCGTCCACGTAGCAGAAGGAGCGCGTCTGGGAGCCGTCCCCGAAGATGGACAATTCCTCGCCCCTGAGCGCCTGGCCCATGAAGGCGGGCAGCACGCGGCCGTCGTTGAGGCGCATCCTGGGCCCGTAGGTGTTGAAGATCCTGACGATGCGCGTCTCCAGGCCGTGGTGCATATGGTAGGCCATGGTGATGGCCTCCTGGAAGCGCTTGGCCTCGTCGTAGCAGCCGCGGGGACCGACGGGGTTCACGTTCCCCCAGTACTCCTCCACCTGCGGGTGCACCTCCGGGTCGCCGTACACCTCCGAGGTGGAGGCGATCAGCATCCGCGCGCCCTTCGCCCGCGCCAGCCCCAGCAGGTTGTGCGTGCCCAGGGACCCCACCTTCAGCGTCTGGATCGGGATCTTGAGGTAGTCGATGGGCGAGGCCGGCGAGGCGAAGTGCAGGATGTAGTCCAGCTCGCCCGGCACGTGCACGTACTTGGACACGTCGTGGTGGTAGAACTCGAACTGCCCTAATTTGAATAGGTGCTCGATGTTTTTGAGGTCCCCGGTGATCAGGTTGTCCATCCCGATCACGTGGTAGCCCTCCTTGATGAAGCGGTCGCACAGGTGCGAGCCGAGGAAACCGGCGGCGCCGGTGATGAGCACGCGTTTTCTATCCGTTTTTGCCATTATAGCCTTGAAGTAGCGTCTTTTTAGTGTCTTCTCTGTCTTTTAGTTCGTGGTCTCCACGATGGGCAGCACCTCCTTCACCCCGATGCCGTAGTAGCAGAAGCCCAGCTCCTGCAGCTCCTTGGCCTCGTAGATGTTGCGGCCGTCGATGATGACCCTGCTTTTCAGCAGCTTGCCGATGACCTGGAAATTGGGCGAGCGGAACTCGGGCCACTCGGTCACGATCAGCAGCGCGTCGGCGTCGATGAGGGCCTCGTACTCGTCCTTGGCGTATTGGACCTTATCGTTCTCCCCGATCATGTGCCGGGCCTCTTTGATGGCTACCGGGTCGTAGGCCACCACAGAGGCGCCCTCCGCGAGGAGCTTGTCGATGATCACCAGCGAGGGCGCCTCGCGCATGTCGTCGGTCTTGGGCTTGAAGGAGAGCCCCCACAGCGCGAAGGTCTTCCCGCTGATGTCGCCTGAGAAGTGCCGCATCACCTTGTTGAAGAGCACCTCCTTCTGGTTCTCGTTCACGCTCTCCACCGCTTGCAGGATCTGCATCTCATAGCCGTTCTCCTGGGCCGTCTTTATCAGCGCCTTCACGTCCTTGGGGAAGCAGGAGCCGCCGTAGCCGATGCCCGGGTAGATGAACTTGTTGCCGATGCGCGAGTCCGAGCCGATGCCGCGGCGCACCATGTTCACGTCCGCCCCCATCAGCTCGCACAGGTTGGCGATGTCGTTCATGAAGCTGATCTTGGTGGCCAGCATCGAGTTGGCCGCGTACTTGGTCATCTCCGCCGAGGGCACGTCCATGAAGATGATCGGGTGCCCGTTCAAAAGGAACGGCTTGTACAATTTGCGCATCACCTCCTCGGCCTGCTCGCTCTCCACCCCGATCACGATCCGGTCGGGCTTGAGGAAGTCGTCGATCGCGGCGCCCTCCTTGAGGAACTCGGGGTTCGAGGCCACGTCGAAGGAAAGGCTGGAGTTTCTCTTCTCCAGTTCTTCTGCCACTGCCTGCTTCACCTTCTGGGCCGTGCCCACCGGCACGGTGCTCTTGGTCACCACGACCAGGTAGTCGTCCATGTGCTGGCCGATCTCCCGGGCCACGCCCAGCACGTACTTCAGGTCCGCCGAGCCGTCCTCGCCGGGCGGGGTGCCCACCGCGATGAAGGCCGCGTCGCAGCCCTGGATCGCCGAGGCCAGGTCCGTGGAAAACTGCAACCGCCCCTTCTCCACGTTGCGGAGCACCATCTCCTCCAGGCCCGGCTCGTAGATGGGCAAAATACCTTGTTTCAGGTCCTCGATCTTCTTGACGTTCACGTCGATGCACGTCACGTCGATGCCCACCTCCGCGAAACACGTGCCCGTCACCAGGCCTACGTACCCTGTGCCTACTACTGCGATTCTCATAATAGATATATTAGAATTATACTTTATTAGAACTAAAAATAGGTTCCTCTTACAATTTCTTTATACAAACATACCTGTATTCTAAACAAAAGCAAAAAAAGTTACAATGCTTCTATATTTCAGACAAATCAACAGTCATATTTCTGGTACATTTCTTGAAAATCACATAATAAAAGCTATGCACAGCTTACAAATTTGAAATTATCTACTTCTTTCCAACGTTTGCATTACATATTTTAATAAATTAAATATTTTTTTGTATATTACCTACACAACTGTAACTTTGTTTCACTTCAAAAAGCGTCAGTATCTTACCATTTTCACTCAAGTCTAAGTTTATGAAATGTTTATCTGAGAACACATTTGTAGTTGTGATGGCTGGCGGAGTTGGCAGCAGGTTTTGGCCTTTCAGCAGAAATAACTACCCAAAACAGTTTCATGATGTTCTGGGCATTGGGGAGAGCATGATTCAAACCACGGTAAAGCGTTTCTCCACGGTCTGCCCCAAAGAGAACATATACATCGTAACGAACAGAGAATATAAAAATCTAGTAAAGCTTCACTTCCCTGATTTCAGTGAGGAGCAAATACTACAAGAACCTATCGGTCGGAACACCGCCCCGTGCATAGCCTATGCTTGTTTCAAAATCGCACAAAGAAACCCCGCGGCTAATATAATAGTAGCCCCCGCTGACCATGTTATCCTCCGTGAACAGGCTTTTCTGAACTGCATCCAGCAAGGATTGGAGGTTGCCTCCCAAGAGGATATCCTCGTCACCATCGGCATAAAACCCACGCGTCCTGATACAGGTTATGGTTACATCCAATATTTACCGGAAAGCACCAGATGCGCGATGAAGGTAAAAACCTTTGCGGAGAAGCCTACTTTGGAAAAGGCATTGAAATTCATTGAAAGCGGGGATTTTGTTTGGAATGCGGGTATTTTCATCTGGAACGCACAATCTATCCTTAAAGCCTTTAGAACGCACCTGAAAGACGTAGCAGATCTTTTTGAGGACGGCGCTGCCTCATTTTACACCCATGAGGAGGATGCCTTCATTGATGCTACTTACGCCAACTGCCGCAACGTTTCCATTGACTACGGGATCATGGAGAAGGCGGAAAACGTACAGGTGATTTTAGGCGACTTAGGCTGGTCAGATGTGGGCACCTGGAATTCGCTGTACAGCATCGCTGACAAGACGCCCGAAGGAAACGTGGTAGACGGCGACACTATGCTGTACGATACCCAAAACTGCATCATCAAAACTCCCCAAGACAAATTAGTGGTTATCCAAGGTCTGCAGGACTACATTGTAGCAGAGCATGACAATGTACTTATGATCTGTCAGCGGAAAAATGAGCAACAGGTTAAGGATTTTGTTTCCCATGCGAAGGCAAGCAAAGGATTAGAGTATGTATAGTTCCTTATTGCTAAGGATGCTCTTTTAAGAATTTCGTATTTTATACCTGCTGGGTCATGGGCTTAATCAGAGGAAACTGCTGGTTAAGCCCACGACCCATTTTACATCAAAGCAGTTAAAAAAGACTGCAGACAAGCTTTGTCCTTACATGTAACTACTTACCATAACGCATCATTTCTGTGCAGCAAATTTGCAAGTACCTGACCTAGCTTCTCCTCTCACTCATAAGTCAAGAGTCTTTGTGGTCAATAATTTGTGGTCAATAATCTTTGTGGGAACTTCTGTTCGCCTTCAACACTACAACTTGCCAATTGGGAACAGCTTTCCTTTTAAATTGAAATACATAGCAAACCTGTTTTGAGCTTAATTTGCTAAAAAGGGCTTACAAACAACTTTTAAAATATTTTTCAAAAAACATGCGTCTTTTGGGCAGGTACTCCGTCATCAGGGCAAAAATCAAGTTATTCTAAAACTTACTGCCATGAAAAGATTGCACATAAACATTAGTGTAAAAGACCTGCCGGAATCTGTGGAGTTCTACTCTGCCCTGTTCGCTGCCAAACCCACTGTTCTGAAAACCGATTACGCTAAGTGGATGTTAGAAGACCCGCGCGTAAATTTTGCTATCTCCAGCAAAAACACGAGCATAGGGATTGAGCACCTGGGCATCCAGGCGGAGACTCCGGAGGAGTTGCAGGAGGTATACAGTCGGTTGGAGAGAGCCAAAGGCACCATCCGGAACGAAGGTGAAACTACCTGCTGCTATGCTCAATCTGAAAAATCCTGGATTCAGGATCCGCAGGGAGTCGAATGGGAAACGTTTTATACCTTTGGAACTTCCACTACCTACGGCGGCGAGACTAAAGAAAATGCCTGCTGCGCCCCTACTTGCTGCTCCACCGTCACTCAAGAAATTGCAAGTGCTTAATCTCCAGAAAACATTGACTCCATGGATACGCTTACCAAAACAATCCTACAGCCACTCCAGTCTGAGCACTACCCTCAGGTAAAAGCCATCTACGAGCAGGGCATCGCTACTGGTAATGCCACTTTTGAGACCACCGCTCCCACTTGGGAGACTTGGAATATGAGCCATCTGCCACATAGCCGGTTTGTGGCGCTCACCGATGCTGGAGAAGTGGGGGGTTGGGCAGCCCTCAGTCCGGTTTCCGGTAGGTGCGTGTACGGCGGCGTGGCCGAGGTGAGCGTCTACGTGCACGAGAATTTTCGGGGACAAGGCTTGGGTGCAAGGCTGCTGAACCAGTTGATCACAGAATCTGAAGCCAACGGAATTTGGACTCTGCAGGCGGGAATTTTCAAGGAAAACGAAGCCAGCGTGGCCCTGCACCAGAAATGCGGGTTCCGGATGGTAGGCATGCGGGAGCGCATCGGAAAACTGCACGGCAAATGGCGAGACACTATTTTGCTGGAACGCCGCAGCAACTTAGTAGGCTTGTAAGTTGTAGGCGAATAGATCCGTTTTAGGCCTACTTCTAATAATATAAGCCCAAAACTGAATTTCCTTTGGCTCATGAAACTTAATTAGGTTGGCAAAGGCTGCTATAAAAACTATCTACTTTTCTGGCATTTGTTAATTTCACTTCCTTATGGGAAATAACTCCAACTGTAGTTCCTCTCCTGAGTGTGCCTCACAGGATCCTTGTGCTGCGGTAGCACCAATTTTCCTTACCTATCAGGAAGCGCTAAAAGGATTCATCCGCAAACGGGTACCCAGCCCTGCCGATGCCGAGGATCTTTCCCAGCAGGTGCTGCTGAAGGTACACCGGCACTGCGAGAAGTTACCCGAGGTCCGTAACGTTCGGGCCTGGCTTTACGAGATCACCCGCCACGTGGTACATGACTTCTTCCGCGAACGCCAGCGAGAAACTGCCCTGCCAGAAGGCACCGAGATAGTAGACCTGTCCCATGAGAATCCGCTACACGATCTGGAGAGTTGCGTGCTCCCACTCCTGCAATTGCTTCCGCCAGAATACGCCGAGCCACTGCGCCTGAGTGACCTGGAAGGTGTACCGCAACAGGAGATCGCTAATCAATTAGGACTATCCCTATCCGGTGCCAAATCAAGGATACAGCGCGGACGCGAGAAACTGAAAGCGGTTTTCCTGGAGTGCTGCCACTTGGAACTAGACCGACAAGGCCGCCTCATCAGTGCGGAGATCAAGCCAAATTGCCAAGTTCTACAAAATTGCAGACCTTAAACTATCAAAAAGGGCATAAACATTTAGGGCCAGTTTTTACAAAAACAGGCCCTAAATGTTTATGCTCATACCAATCTTTCTTAAGACCGAATTCTGTCTAATTAGCTTAGTTAGGGCTTTTATTAGAAGACTTTGGTAAACCTTTTAAATACTAGGAAAAGCACCACAGGCTCTTGTTCCACTTTTAATAGGTTTTCTTGCTAGTGAATATCCTTAAATCAGGTTTAGCAAAAACAAATCTGCATTTGCTTATTGGGCTCAAAGTCTAAACATGGTAGGCATAGGGTTGCCAGTGCAGAACTTTGGCAGAACCCCTTTTGCCTGCTATCTTTGAGGTGGCTTATTGTGCTTTTATGTCAACTTCCTCTACAGCTCTTATTATTGGGGCTGGACCGGCCGGATTAACGGCTGCCCATGAATTCCTGCAAAATTCTCAAGTGCATCCTTACGTAGTGGAAGCCACAGACCGAATTGGCGGCATCTCGGCCACCATCAATTACAAAGGGAACCGCATGGACATAGGCGGGCATCGCTTTTTCTCTAAGTCGGATCGCGTTATGGATTGGTGGCTCTCCATTTTGCCCCTGCAACTGGAGGCCGGGCAAACCATTGGCGCGCTCAATTACCGAGGCAAAAGCCGTTCTATCCCTATTGTTTCTGCAACTGACCCATCTGTTGGAGACAATGTGATGCTGTTGCGCCAACGCAAGTCCCGCATTTTCTTCCGCCGGAAGTTCTTTGATTACCCGCTTTCCTTCTCACTGAACACCCTTGCGCAATTGGGAATAGGCTGGTCCACGAAGGCCGTGTTCAGCTACCTGAAACAAGTGGTGCGACCTATCAAAGAGGAGCAGAACCTGGAGGAGTTTTTCATCAATCGCTTTGGTAAGCACTTGTACGAGACTTTTTTCAAGGCTTATACGGAGAAGGTGTGGGGCGTACCCTGCCAGCAGATTAGTGCCGAATGGGGCGCCCAGCGTATTAAGGCGCTTTCTATTACCGAGGCCTTGAAACACTTTTTTCGGCAGCAATTCTCCTCTTCTCCAGAGGATTTTACCCAGAAAGATACCCAGACATCTTTAATAGAACAGTTCCTGTATCCTAAACTGGGGCCAGGGCACCTTTGGGAAGTAGTAACGCGTCAGGTTCAGGAGTTAGGCGGCGAAGTGCACATGCAGCAAAAAGTAGTCGGGTTGCAGTTACAAGGCAATCGGATCGTTTCCGCCACTATTCAGGAAACCGCCACCGGCGCTACTTACCAGATGCAGCCAGAACACGTCATTTCCACCATGCCTGTCCGAAGCTTGATTCGGGCCCTAGGGGAAGTAGTACCTGCCGATGTGCGAGAGATTGCGGAAAATCTACCCTACCGAAACTTTATCTCAGTGGGCTTACTGCTGCACAAACTGGCTATTCAACAGGAGAACAACCATCTCATACAGGATAATTGGATTTACATTCAGGAACCGGATGTGCAGGCCGGCCGCCTTCAACTGTTCAATAATTGGAGTCCCTATCTGGTCACCGATCCTGCTAAAGTCTGGCTGGGCGTAGAGTATTTCTGCCAGGAAGAAGACGATCTCTGGCAAATGTCTGAAACCGATTTACAGCAATTGGCCATTGATGAACTGCATAAACTAGGTATCATCTCCGCGGATCAAGTGCTGGATGGCACCGTAGTAAAGATGCCGAAGGCCTATCCAGCTTATTTTGGTTCTTACAACGAGTTTCCAAAAGTGCAGGCCTATTTAGACGGTATTGAGAACCTGTTTCTGGTGGGTCGCAACGGCATGCACAAGTACAACAACCAGGACCATTCCATGCTTACCGCCATGCTGGCCGTGGAAAACATCACTGCTGGCCGCATTGACAAAGCTAACTTATGGGCGGTGAACACAGAACAGGAGTACCATGAACAAGCTGATTCTCTCTAGGACCAAATGATGCGCGCTTTTATCCGGGATAACTCCTTTGCGATAGGTTTTACCTTACTGTATGGCATACTGCTTGCCTGGCTCATGCAGAATCATGAGATGTGGTTTGATGAAACGGAACCCTGGCTACTGGCCCTGTACAGCGACACATATGGCGAATTACTTTACAATAAGCGCTTTGAAGGCCATCCAAATCTGTGGTATAGTTTATTGTTCATTATCACTAAATTCACTTCAAACCTCAAGGTTCTACAAGTCACGCAGGGTATTTTTGCGGTAAGCTTTGTATTTGTCTTCCTTAGTTTTTCCCCTTTTCCCAAGGTTTTCAGGCTATTGGTTTGCTTTGGGTACTATGGGCTGTTTGAGTACGGGATTTTAAGTCGGCTTTACGCCATTGAATTGTTTTTTCTGTTTCTGGTTTGCACCTTTTACCCAAAGCGCTTCTCCCATTGGTATTGGTACCTTACGCTACTTGTCTTGCTGGCCCAAACCAACCTTTTTGGTTTTTTCATGGCAGGTGTCTTAGGGTTACTTCTGTTTTCAGAAGCTCTTCGAATTTGGAAAGATTCGCCAAACTGGGAGGCCCCTTCTTTCTTACAAATAACCGCAGGTGCTATTATCTTGGCGGCAGGTTATCTATTCTCACTCTGGAGCATGGTACGGCCCAATGAGACAAACGAATCTGCCTTCACTCAATTTCATCCTTACTATCTTTACCAAGCTGCGGCGCGGGTCTGGCAAGCCTTTGTTCCTGTACCCAATTTCACTACTACTTTCTGGAACACCTCCTACCTGCCTACGAGGTATGAAATACTATTGTCCGCTATTATCTTAGTAATACTCTGTGGGGTGTTCTACCGCACAAAGCGGCTATTACTCTCTCTCTTCTTACTGTTTTTTGCCTCCTTCTGTCTTTTCGTGCTTAAAATGGAAGGCAGTATGAGGCACCATGCCCACTTCTTCTTTTTCACGATTGCCTTTCTTTGGATTAAGACATACTATACCCAGACTGGTATCTCCCCCTCAATACCTTTTCAACAGAAGCTTACTCCAGTGTTTCGTGCGCTTTTAGTAACAGCAGCGTTCTTTCAAGTAATTGCCGGGGTATATGCTTTGGCACTGGATTGGCAACACCCATTTTTTGTGGGCAAGAAGGTAGCCACCTTCCTAAGATCCTTGCCCCCTACCTATACACTTGCCACTGATGAAGGAGTTGTTTCATCCAATATCACAGCGTACTTAGGGAAGCCTATCTATAATTTGCCCAAAGGCAACCTCAAAAGTTTCTACACCCTTGACCCCAATGAAGTGAATGACCTACGCCCTTATATTATATTGGACTGGGCCTTAGCCTTGGCACAACAGAGAAACACTCCTGTAATCCTTGTTTGCCGATTTGAGTTGCCTTATCAATGGGCTTTCATTCCAGTGGAACCAATGGCCATCTTCCGGGGAGACGCCATCACACCTTTTGCTTTCTTCGTGTACAAAATCAATCCCCTCACAATTGCTCCGAAGCAGATGACAGCTGAATACCCCTCCGTTAAAGCGGAGTGATTTGTGTTTACCCTCTAGGAAAAAATCATGTAAGGTCAAACAAATGCGCCCTCTCTCTCGCAACTGGTCTTTTACCATTTCCTTCACCTTGCTTTACGCCTTGTTGCTGGCTTGGCTTATGCAGCACCATGAACTTTGGTTTGATGAAACCGAACCCTGGCTCTTGGCCCTGTACAGTGATTCTTATACTGAACTATTAAACAACAAAGTGTATGAAGGGCACCCGAACCTGTGGTATAGCCTTTTGTTTATAGGAACCAGGTTCACCCATGAATTACTGGCTTTACAGGCAGCACAGTTCATATTTGCTGTGGGGTTTGTATTTGTTTTCCTGCGGTATGCCCCATTTCATTGGCTAGTGCGGCTGCTGTTCTGTTTTGGATACTACGGGTTGTTTGAGTACGGCATGATCAGCAGGCTTTATGCGCTGGAACTGTTCACCACTTTCCTTATTTGTGTCCTCTACCCCAAGCGGTTCTCCCATTGGTACTTCTTCTTACTTATGTTGGTACTCAATGCGCAAACCCATCTCTTTGGGCTTTTCTTTTCTGGGGTCATGGGCCTTATGCTGTTTTCCGAGGCATTTGGTTTCTGGAAAGATGCGCCACAATCACTAACCATCTCTCCTCTGAAAAAATGGCTAGGATTAGGCATATGGGCTCTGGGCTTTATTTATTCGCTGTACAGCATGATCAGGCCGTCTGAGGGTGAGTTGGTCATGGTGAATCTCAGATCTGCCACCAGGCCTTGGCAGGCATTCTTTCCCATTCCGCACTTCGTTGTTGAATTCTGGAATTCCTACATCTTAACTCCCTCCTTAATTGGGTATACCTGCGAAGCTGTTCTCTCAGTGGCTATTGTCGCTTTTGTACTTCGGTGTTTTATGCCGGTGAAACGCCTGTTCTTGCCATTGGTAGCGCTTTTTATGCTGCTTACCCTGTTCTTCGCGTTTAAATACATGGGCAGCCTTCGGCACTTTGGGCATTATTTTGTCTTTACCCTGGCATTTAGTTGGCTGCTAAGCTACCACCAGGGCACCTCCACACCTGCCCTGATTTCCTTTAAACAACTACAAAAACTTCTATTCCTGGCTACTTTCATCCAGTTTGGGGTAGGCATTTATGCGCTAGCCATGGACATCCAGCATCCTTTTCACCCTGCCAAGCAAACGGCGGCTTACTTGCAGGCGCAAGTACCGTCAACTGACCTGGTTGTTCTGGAAGACGACATCATTCTATCCTCCATTGTGGCTTACTACGGCAAGCCGATTCTTTACCTGCCGACGTTAACTCCCACTACTTTTTTTCAACCAAACAGTCCGGAGGAAAATGAGTTAACCCTCTACCAACTGCTGGATTGGGCAAAAGCTTTAGCACAGAGGGAAAGCAGGCGCGTTGTCTTGGTCTCATCGCAGGAAATTGACTTGAATTGGTATCCTTACCCAGTGAAATTACTGGCTCGTTTTGATGCGCCTAACATCACCCATCATTTCTTCTACCTGTATCAGATTACCCCCGCTCCTTTTCCGAAGGCGGATTTTGTGGCGGGCACACCTCAAGGTGCTCTTCGTCCCAACCTTGTCAAATAGCAATTTCCATTTCAGACCTGATTTCCTAAAAACAGCCTAAAAACGGTAGCGGACCTGAAGCCGGACATCGGTGCGCTGGGGACCTTGGATCTGCTCCAGGCCAGAGCCGATGGTGCTCTGTCCGCGGTAATGCGTGTGGCTGAGCTTGAACCAGGCATCCAAGTGGCGGGTGAGGCGCTGTTGGGCCAGCAAGTAGACCCGGGTACCCTGACCGGCAAAAGCTGGAATGGAGAATCCGTAGAGCACATCTTGTTCCGGCGCGTAAAGGCGGGTATCGTAATCATCGGTATCAAAGAGGGCGTAGCGCGCACTCAGGCGGGTATTGTTATACTCCCAACTCACATCCTGCGCCGCGAAAAAGCCGGTGCGGACGGGGCCACTTTGCCTGAACCTACTGGCCTGCACTCTGGAACGCAGGCGCAGGGAAGGCAAAGGGCTAACATCCAGGAGCAGCAGGAACCTGTGGGCGTTCGTATCGGTGACTTGCCGCAGGGACTCACTTTCTACGGTTTCATTGCGGGCTTTGCGCTCGTACTGGTATTGGCCGTAGAGAAGGGTGGTTTTAGACGGCATGAACTGCAGACGCAGCAGGTATTCCTCCCCATCAGAGGGGGCATCTACCCGGTAGCGGAGCCACGGAAAGGAAAAGCGGTCATAGTAACCGGTGAGTTGCCAGCGGTCACTTAACCTGACTTTCAGGCCGGTGTACAAGCCGCTCTCATTCTGGTTCCGGCTGCCCTCCCCGAAAGCCGCTCCATACAGCGTTTGGAAGTCCCGGGCGTAATAGCGATACAACAGGGAAACTTCCACTTTCTCTGAAAGGCTCGCCAAAAGCCCGTTCACGGTTCCCAAACCACCGGTACCAGACAAGGCCGTCTCTCCGAAGAAATTTAGGTTCTGCCACAGATAGCTATAGTGCAATCCGGCTACCATATTCCGGGTTCCGCTGAAGGTAAACAGGTTGTACGGCTCGGGGCGAGGTTGCAGCGCCAGATCAAACATAGTATGCAGGCCGGTGAAGCCAAGGCTGAAGGTTTGCGTAGGATTCCGGTAGGTGACGTTTGCGCCCATAACTTGCTCCCACGCCCGCTGTCGGTTCGCCAGCTCGGTGGGTGTGCGGTGCAGCCCCGAGGTTTGTAGTCCGCCCAAGGTGGCAGTGGTGGAATCCTCTGCCGGTACGTCTCCCGCGGAGGCATCTACCCGGCGGTTAGAATAGAACAAGGTGGTTTCTAGCCTTTTCCAGCGGTGGGTAGCGGCCGCACCCCGGAAAAAGTTCGCTTCCAGGGTAGAGGTATGGGGCCTGATGCCTAGTTGACTGCGCCGGATAGTGGTGATGGTCTCCCCTCCTTTGCCCACACTGAAGCCGCTGGAGAGTAGCAAGCCCTGACCAAACTGCAGTTGGTAATCGCCCAGGGCGATGGTCTTGAAAGCGCCCCGGTCATATAATTGGGCGTGCGCCGAAAGGAAATCGAAGCCGTAAACCCGCTGCCCGGGGTTCCACGTGAACGACTCGCCTGCATCCTTCTCGGCGGTGACGCCAAAGCTGAAATCCCGCGGGTGGCTGAGGCGGTAACGCAACAGAAACTTATCTGGGGAGCCGAGGTAGCGGGTGGTTGAGCGGCCCTCGGGAGGCGTGTAGCCACGTCGCTCCTGCACCGTGCGGTCATACCGAAGCAAGAGCGAATGGTTATCGGCATTTTTCAGGCGTTCTTGCCAGGATCTCTGACCTATCTGACCCAAAGATTGCACGGTTACAAAAGGCAGCAACCTTCGGATAGAGATCAGATCAAAGCCGGGCACCGACTGCAGTTCATAGAGACTCAAAAGGCGGCCGTTTTCTTGGATGTGCTGCAACAGCGCAGAAATCTGCCCTTCGGAGAGAAGCCACAGGCTGCGGAGTTCCTCTCGGGAGGCGCGATTCAGGTCCAAGGGCTGGCGGTAGTACTGGAGCAGCGTTTCGTAAAGATCTTCGTAGGCCACGGAGTTTTCATCGTCCTGCTGCGCGAAGAGTTCCTGCACCAGCAGTTCCACATCCACGGGCGGGCGCGGAATTTCCTGTCCGGCAGCTACCTGTTTCAGGCCTATCATCAGGAAAATGAGCCAAAAACCATACTTCATGGCCTCTTCTCCTTCTCCAGCTTGTAGCCAATTGAGAGGTAGTTGCTCATGCCCAATTGGTTCTGCGCCCCCAAGGCGTAGGCCACCTGGAACTGCTTGAACTTGATATCCACGCCAGCGGTGCCCGATCTAGTGCCGGTGTTGAAACCGGTGCGTAGTCCCAAGGCCGGCATTACCCGGTACTCCACCCCGCCTTTCACCGCCACCGGAAACGCCAGTTCTTTCTCGGCCTCCAGCACCAGCAGCACCTTGGTAGCAGCCTGGTAACTCAGCCCGATCTTCATGACCGTGGGTACGCGCTCGTCTTCAAACTGCGCCAGTTTGGCTTGGTTCAGGTTGTAGATGTGCGCCCCAAAGGTGAGTTTCGGCAGCAAATCTGACTGCAGGCCCATGCTCAGGGCCACGGCTTTGCGGCTGCCCCATTCTTTCACCCGCACCTGCAGCAGATCGGCCTTTAAGCCCAACCGCACTACGCCTAACTGATGCGCCAGCCCAATGCCCAGCCGTTGCTCATTGTACAGCTCTCCCCCGAAACGCTGCACCTCCACCCCGATGGTCCCATACTTAGCCGTTGGGTAAACCGCCAGCAAACCTACCGTAGTGAGTTCTTTGATAGAAAACCGATTATGGGCATAGGCACCCAGTTCCAGGCTTTTCAAAGCGGCGATGCCCGCCGGATTATTGCTCAAGGCCCAGACATCGGGTAAGGTAACGGCGGCCCCGCCCAGGCTTACGCCTCTGGCACCTACGGTTGCATTGCCCATTTGACCCTTTGCGGAGAAGGGATTGTACAGTAAAGAGATAAGCAGACACAAGCGTAGCAGTCGTGGCATAGGCAGAGGACATGGTGGGCTTCTACTTTACGAATCTCGTTTCAAAATGGTAGTACTTAAATATTTAGTTTTACTATATTTATACGCGCAATTGTTCAGCTTTCTCCTACTTTATCAGAACTATGAAAAGAATTTTTACCGCTATTACTTCCACTGTTACTTTGGGGTTCCTTCTGTCCTTTTCAGCGCCCTCCCAACCCTCCACTGACGCTGCTACCGTCTACAACCCGCAATGCACGGCCACTGCCAAATCAACCGGTAAACAGTGCAAGAACCGACAATGGGGTAAGTGCGAGCAGGTGCTTTGCTACGTGCATTGCAAGTAGATTATTTCACCGCACGGATAAGTTTCAAGAATCCTCTAGCCTTGGCATAAAGGACAGCCTTCTTCTATCAGATAGAAACAAAAACGCCCGGAGAGATGCTCTCCGGGCGTTTTTGTGTGTTTTTCAAAAAAGAGGCTCGAAACGGCTTAGCTGTTCTGCTTTTTTGTTTCTTTTTTGATCTTGGTCTCGTTCTTTTTCTTCTTGATTTTGATTTGGCCTTCCGGCGTCTCAATCTCCATCTTGCCGTCCATCTTCACGTCATTGATGGCGGGGTTGAAGGTGGTGTTGGGATTGCCTTTGTCTACCAGGGTCATCTCGTTCACCAGGTGCCCGGCGCCGGAGAGTTTATCAATCACGAAGAGCACGTACTTGATGTCTACGTTGATGCAGCGCTTGTACTCGGGGTCAAACACCAGGTCACCGGTCATGGCTTCCCAGTTGCCGTCAAAGGCAAGGCCCATCAATTCGCCGCGGCCGTTTATGACCGGAGAACCGGAGTTACCGCCGGTGATGTCGTTGTTGGTGATGAAGCCCACGCGCAACTCGCCGTTCTCGCCGTAGCGACCGTAGTCTTTCTTGCGGTACAGTTCCATCAGTTTGGCCGGCACCACGAACTCGGGGTTGGTAGGGTCTTCTTTCTCCGCGATGCCTTGCATGGTGGTATAATACTTATACCGCACGCCGTCTTTGGGCTCGTAGTCTTGCACGGTTCCGTAGCTCAGGCGAAGCGTGGAGTTCGCGTCGGGGTAGAACACTTTGTCTGGGTGCATTTCGCGGAGGCCGGCCACGTACAGGCGGTTGGCTTTGCCCAGAGCGGCGTTGTACTCGTTCAGCTTCGGCAGGATGTTGTCCTGGTAGTTCGTTTGCACCGCGCGCATGAACTTGAATGCCGGGTCTGTTTCCAGGGCCTTTTGCGTAGGATTGGCCAAAAACGCGTTGGCTTTGGCTTCAGAAGAAAGCAGCGATTTGCTGTACACATCGGCGGCCCACTTCTTGAAATCGCCTTTGTAGGTAGACGTCAGGTCTTTGAAGATATCGGCGTGCTGCGCTTTGGGCACATCGTTGTAGTACATCTGCATCAGCTCGGCGAAGATCTTCTGGTCAGAGGAAGGCACGTAGCTCGCGTAGAACTCCTTGTTCATGTCTTTGTAGGCCGTTACCAATTCCTGCAGTTTGGCTTTGTCCACGTTACCGGCTTTGAGCATATTGTACAGCGGCGTGTACTGGTAGGCATGCGCGATCAACTGCGGAGCCAAAGCAGCCTCGGAGCGGTAGATAGCTGATAAGTTGTAAGTGCGTTGTCCGGCATACGAAGCATTGATATCCGTCAGGGCCGTACCATAAAGGCCTTTGCGGTTGGCGTAGCCATTGGCCCACTCCTGGAAGGCTTTCTCCTCGGCGGCTTTCTTGTCCAGCGTTTTCATGCGCTTGATGCCTTCGTTCTGCCCGATGTAGTATTTGTAGTAGTTGCTGATGCTGGCGTAATTGGAAGCCAGTTTCAGCCGGTCAGCCGAAGAGGCATCCATAGCTTCTTTCATCAAAGCCAGGCGGCGCTCACGCAGTTTGATACGGGCGGGGTTAGACTGCTCCACGGCCATGCTCAGACCAGAACCGGCCATGAAGCGCGTAGTTCTGCCCGGGAATCCGAAAACCATGGCGAAATCGCCTTCTTTCACGTTGCTCATGGACACGGGCAGGTGGTGCTTAGGACGATACGGCACGTTCTTCTCAGAGTACTCGGCGGGTTTGCCGTCTGGGCTCATGTACACCCGAAACATGGAGAAGTCGCCGGTGTGGCGCGGCCACATCCAGTTGTCGGTGTCGCCCCCGAATTTTCCGATGCTCTCCGGCGGGGTTCCTACCAGGCGCACATCAGAGAAACGCTCGTACACGAACATGTAGAACTCGTTGCCATTGAAGAAATCGCGCACGTACGCTACGTACTGGCCGTTGTTTTTGGCGGCATCGGCGAGGGATTTGGAACGCTCGGCAACCAGTTTGGTACGCTCCTGCTCTGCGGTCTGCGGCGTGATGCCTTGTAAAACCTGACCGGTTACGTCTTCCATGCGCACCAGGATGTCTACGAAAAGGCCTTCGTTTTTCTTTTCCTGTTGGCGGGTCATGGCCCAGAATCCGTTCTTCAGGATGTCGTCCTGCGGGGTGGAGTTAGACGCGATGGCATCGTAGCCGCAGTGATGATTCGTGAGCAAAAGGCCTTCCTTAGACACGAACTCACCGGTACAAAAACCCCCAAACTGCACGATGGCGTCTTTAAGGCTGGCGTTGTTCACGTTGTAAATTTCCTCAGCGGTCAATTGCAGGCCTTGCTTCTGCATATCCACGTGGTTGAGGCGCTTCACCAGCAGCGGCAACCACATGCCTTCATCGGCGCGAGCGTTCATTGACAAGCCCAGGCAACCAATAAGAAGTAAACTATAAATCTTTTTCAGCATTACGATTGTTAGTTAGAAACCACAAAGGTAAGGATTTGTGGCTTTTTTTTCCGAAACTAGCAGCATATGCAGGCAATCAACTGGCTTTTCAGGTACCTCTTTCTGGGCATTGTGTGGGTATACCGCTACATGATCTCGCCGCTCACGCCCGGTAGTTGCCGCTTCACGCCCACCTGCTCGGCCTACGCGCACCAGGCTATTGTGAAGTACGGTCCCTTCAAAGGCGGCTGGATGGGATTGAAACGGATTGGCCGGTGCCAACCCTGGGGCGGGCACGGCTATGACCCGGTGCCGTAAGGGCATTTTGAACCATGTTTTTAAGCTGTTTTAGAAAAAATGAGCAGAAAGCCGAAGTCGTGAGTTCCTATAAACACATCTTCAAAAGCTGATTTTTACCCTAAATCCACCTGATCCCAAAATTGATGTTGAGCTACAAAGGCCAAATTATAGGTAAGTCAGCCTGGCTTACATTTCTTGTTTTTGTTGTATTTTCCTGTAAATCAACGAACTTGGATCCTAGAAACCCTTCTACCCTGAAAGCTGAAAAGATTCAATTGAAAAAAGATTATGCCTTTTGCATGTGCCTGCACTATACTTTGGGCAAAGAAACGGCAGATAAACTTTGGGCTGAAGATATTAGCAGAGGCGTATTGATAGACATAGCAGATTTGTACGAGGAAAATTCCCACTTAGACAGCATTGCCTTAGAAGCATCTGAGCGCATTGTTCCCAGCACTTACTCAGATCATGAAAACAAAAAAGCGGTAGTTTTTCGTTGCCTGCAGTTCTATCAATCCAGAGAGTTAGACAGGTTTGTAAAATCAATGAAGTAGACGTGGCTATTAGCTAATACCTTTATCAAGGCTTCCTTCTACAATGTATCAATTTGCGCCACCTGCACGTTAAGAAAACTTAAGCTTCACGCGCATGCCCTTCACGTTTTCTCATCCGGCCATTGTCTTACCATTTATTGGGTTAAAGTACCGGTGGCGCTCCGCAACGGGGCTTATTGTGGGCAGCATGGCCCCTGACTTTGAGAAGTTCATCCGGATGAGTTTGCATGACCCGCACAGCCACACCTGGAAGGGCATCTTCTACTTCAACCTGCCCATGGGGCTGCTGCTCTGCTTTGTCTTCCATCTCATTGTGCGCGACGCCCTCATTGACCACCTGCCCTATTTTCTGCGGCAGCGCTTTAACCGGTACAAACGGTTTAACTGGAAAACGTATTTCAAGACCCATTACCTGATGGTGCTGCTGTCATTGCTGGTGGGCATTGTCTCGCACCTGGCCTGGGATTCATTTACCCACAGCACCGGCTTGGGCGTGCGGCTGTTTCCTTTTCTCTTAAGCGAGGTGCTGCCGGAGCCATTCACCAGATCCTGGTACGCGTTCCTGCAGCAGACTTTGTCGGTGATCGGGGGCTTTATCATGCTCATCTTTATTTACCTGCTCCCCAAAGAAGATCGGCCCTTGGAGAAGAAGCCGCTGCTGGGTTTCTGGTTTATGTCTGGGGTGATTGTGTGCGTGGTGGTGGCGCTCTGGATCATGGCCGGCGGAAAACTGAACCGGTACTACATTATGGTGGCGGCGCTCTCGGCGGGTTTGCTAAGTTTGATTATTCTGCCTTTCTTGATCAGAATAAGAGAACACCTATTTTCTAAATCATGAATGAATTTTTGCAGGCTGCCTTAGACGAGGCGAAAAAAGGATACGTGGAGGGGGGCATTCCCATCGGGTCAGTGCTGGTACACAACGGCAAGATCATTGGGCGGGGCCACAACAAACGGGTGCAGGACGGTAGCGCCATTCTGCACGGCGAGATGGATGCGCTGGAGAACGCCGGTCGGCAACCCGCCTCGGTGTACCGCGAGTGCACGATGTACACCACGCTGTCTCCGTGTTCCATGTGCTCGGGCACCATTCTGCTGTATGGCATCCCTACAGTAGTGGTGGGCGAGAACAAAAGCTTTATGGGCGAAGAGGAACTGCTGCGCTCCCGCGGCGTGGAGGTGACCGTAGAAGACAACCAGGAATGCTTTGAGCTTATGCAACGGTTCATCCAGGAGAAACCTACCGTCTGGAACGAAGACATTGGCGTGTAAACCTATCCGTTTTTAGCCTCTTTTAAGGAATCTTGGCCGAAAACAACCTTTCACCATATTGGCAATTATTTTGGGCAGCCCGTTTTTGATGGGCTGCCTTTCTTCTAACCGTTTTTGACCCACATGGCTTCCGCCTTTGCCCATGCCCTGATGGCTTTCACCCTGGGAAAACGTTCCCAGAAAGAAAACAAGCACAAACTTCTCCTTTTAGGCATCTTCTGCACCATCTTCCCCGATGCAGATGTGGTGATGTTTAAGTTCGGGATTCCATATGAGCACTTTTTGGGTCACCGGGGGTTTTCCCATTCCCTGGTATTTGCCCTGCTGCTGGGCATTCTGGTAACCCTTGCTTTCTCCCGCAGCGTGCCGCTGGCCAGCCGCCAAGGACTCAAACTGATAGGGTTCTTCTTTCTGTGCACGGCTTCCCATATCCTGCTGGATGCTTTGACCAACGGCGGCTTGGGCGTGGGCGTCTTCTCCCCATTTGACAATGGGCGCTATTTTCTGCCGTGGCGTCCTATCCAGGTGTCACCCATCGGGGCGGGGCGGTTTTTCAGCGAGAAAGGATTGGCCGTGATCAAAAGCGAGCTGGTGTGGGTAGGGCTGCCGTGCCTGCTTTACTTCCTGGTTTCAGGCCTCTTCAGGAAAAACGGCCGAAAAACGACTTCGGCTTAGTTGACCTAGGATTCAGAACGGATGCATTGCGCTATTGGGAAACTGCTTTGTAAAGGAATTTGGCCCAGAAACACGCAATTGAAATTCTTCTGGCTTGGCGTGCGTTATGAAGAAAACTGCCTTAAGACAGAGAATCCGCCGCTTGGGCGTTTGCCGTAAGTACAGACGCCAGATACATCAGGCCCCGTTTACCAGCAAGTTTACCTTTTCCAAAAGCCATTCTTATGAACCGCATTGTATTGCTATACTCCGCTTTGCTGATGACGCTGCTCAGCTGTCAGCGGGCCTCTCCTAAAATAAGCCAGGAAAGCCAAGCTCCGCCCATGGTAGCCACCCAGCAAAAGGCCGGCACACCACAGCAAGCCAAGAACCCGTACTATTCCCGCACCGATACCACCAAACTGCACGTCTCAGACGCCGATTGGAAAAAGGTGCTGCCCAATGAGGTGTACCACGTTTCCCGCAGAAAAGGCACCGAGATGGCTTTCAGCGGCAAGCTCTGGAACTTCACGGGCCGCGGCACCTACTATTGCGCCGCCTGCGGAAACAAACTTTTCAAGTCAGATGCCAAGTTCGCGAGTGACTGCGGCTGGCCCAGCTTCTTTGAGACCATCCGGAAGAAAGCCGTTATTTACGAGGAAGACCACACCTACGGCATGGAGCGCATTGAGGTCCTTTGCGGCCGCTGCGACGGGCACCTGGGGCACCTTTTTGACGATGGCCCCGCCCCCACCGGCAAACGCTACTGCATGAACTCCATCGCGCTGGATTTTGAGCCTTCCGCCGGTCTGCAAGTAAACTAACCGCACCTAAACCTTTCTGGAAACTCCGCAGTCTGCACCGGCTGCGGAGTTTCTGTTTTCAGCCCGTTCTGGTCAAATCGGTTTGAAAACAGGTGTCCTAATCCGGATTTTTATAAACCCCTTGACTCGTGATTCGTTAAACAAATTTCCGGCCCGGCCGGAAAAACACATTCACCTACCCTACAACCCGACCACATGAAACGACTCCCCCACCTTCATCTGTGGCCAGTTCTGGCACTTCCCATCGCCTTTGTTTTCAGCAGTTACTATCCTGCCGAGACTCCGGAGAACACATCTGTTAAGGCTGCAGGAACCAGCACGCTCACGCATTTGGCCAAACTGCCCGGCGCCGTGGTGGAAAGCTCCGGCCTGGAACTCGCCGATAAGCCCAACACCTACTGGACGCACAACGATGCCGGCAATGCGCCCGTTCTCTACAAGATCAATGAGCAAGGCAAACTGCTGCAGGAAGTGACCATTGCAGGCGCCACCAACACCGACTGGGAAGACCTGACCGAAGACAACCAGGGCAACCTTTACATAGGCGACATGGGCAACAACAGCAACAAACGCAAAGACCTGTGCATCTACAAAGTATCGGTAAGAAATGGGTTTAAAGCGCAACAAATCAAGTTCAGCTATGACGATTTGCCGGCAGGGAAGATAGCCAAGGAAAACCGCAACTTTGATTGTGAGGCGTTCTTCTGGCAGAACGGCAAACTGTACCTCATCTCCAAGGACCGCGGGGCCGAGCGCACGGCCAAACTGTACGTCCTCCCCGATGACGCTGGTACCCACACCGCCCGTCTAGTGAGCAAGAAAGAACTGCATGGCCTGGTAACCTCCGCTGACCTCAGCCCCGATGGCCGCCGCCTGGCCGTATTAACCTATGGCAAACTGTACCTGTACCCGATAACCAAAGGTTCTACCCAGTTCTTCTCCCAAACACCCAGAGTCATGGATCTACCAGCCATCGGGCAGGCCGAAGCCGTGCTTTTCAAAGACAACCAGAACCTGGTCATCACCAATGAGGAAGGCAACCTCTTCAGGTATTTGCTGTAAAAGCGTAACTCTTGAGAAGAAATCCATAGAACAAAAAAACGCCCGGGCCTCACAAGTATACTTGTGAGGCCCGGGCGTTTACTGGCTGTTTTCTGAAAAGTAGCTTAAAAAGGCTAGGCGTTTACCCTTGGCTGCGATTGCCTGGGCTGCCGGGCGGCGTTCACCAACACCACAATGCCGATGAGGATAAGCGGAATACTCAGCCACTGGCCCATGTTCAACGGCAAGGCGTTCTCAAACTCTTCCTGGTTTTCTTTCAGGAACTCCACCAGGAACCGAAACGTGAACAGCAAGGTCACAAACAGCCCGAACAACAGGCCGCGGACCTGGCCTGCTCCTCTTTTCCAGAGGAAATACAGCAGGATAAACAGAAACACGCAGAAAAGGCTCTCGTAGAGCTGCGTAGGGTGGCGCGGGTCTACAAAGGCACGTACCCCGTTGAACAACTCGTTATTACGCACAAATTTGAACGCCCACGGCACATCCGTCGGCCGGCCGATAATCTCAGAGTTCATTAGGTTTCCTAACCTGATGCAGGCACCGCCCACGGCTACCACAATCACAATCCGGTCCAAGACCCAGAGGTAATCAAACTTGTATTTGCGGCAGAACATGTACAGGGCCAGCAGAATACCTACGGTACCGCCGTGGCTGGCCAGGCCGCCTTCCCAGATCTTGAAAATTTCCAGCGGGTTAGACAGGTAATGCACCGGATCGTAGAAAAGGCAGTGCCCCAGGCGTGCGCCAATCACGGTGCCAATGATCATGTACATGGTCAGGATATCCACGTCTTCATCGGTGCGGCCGTCTTTGCGGTAGATGTATTTCTCAATGGGTTGTGTGAGCACAAAAGCCAGCGCGAAAAGCAAACCATACCAGCGTACCGTCACCGGCCCTAAGGAAAAAATATCGGGAGAAACGTCCCAGGTGATAAAATTTAGCATGTAAAACAGGTTAGTGGGGCTAAAATTACAATTTAATCTAGGAGTGGCAAGAATCACTTCTGCTTCTGAGGAAACACTTTACCCGAAAATGATGTTACTTTGTGGGCGCAAACCATAAAGTGTAACGTTTGCGCACCACCAATATTGGCGGGAAAGCAGATGCCAGACTGCCTGTGTGAATTACTATACCATTTATGTCAACTGTAACTACTGATATCTGTATTATTGGCGCCGGGCCGGTTGGGCTTTTTGCCGTGTTTGAAGCAGGTCTTCTCAAAATGAAGTGCCACGTGGTAGACGCCTTGCCTCAGGTGGGCGGCCAGCTTTCTGAGATATACCCCAAGAAACCCATCTATGACATCCCGGGCTTCCCGTCCATCCTGGCCGGTGACCTGATCAAGAACCAGATGGAGCAGATCGCTCCTTTCCACCCTACCTTCACCCTGGGCGAGCGCGTAGAGGACCTGGAGAAACTGGAAGATGGCTCTTTCAGACTGGTGACCAATGAAGGAACTGAGATTTTTTGCAAGGTGGTGGTAATTGCCGGCGGATTGGGTTCTTTTGAGCCCCGCAAACCAGCCATTGACAACCTAGCCAACTTTGAAGGCGGCAAAGGCGTGAACTACATGATCCTGGACCCAGAGCATTACCGTGACAAGCGTGTGGTGCTGGCCGGTGGCGGTGACTCTGCCCTGGACTGGGCCATTTACCTGGCCGATGTAGCCAAAGAACTTACCCTGGTGCACCGCGGAACCACGTTCAGAGGCGCGCCGGAATCTGCCGAGAAAGTGGCCAGTCTGGCCGAGGAAGGCCACATGCGCCTGCTCCTGAAATCAAACGTGACCGAGGTACACGGCAACGGGCAACTGCACGCCGTGACCCTGGCTCCAGACGGAGCCGAGCCGTACCAGATAGAGACCGATTACTTTATCCCGCTTTTCGGGTTGGTGCCTAAGTTGGGGCCGCTGGAGAACTGGGGTCTGGAACTGGAGAAATCTGCTATTGTGGTGAACACCGTGGACTACAGCACCAACATCCCCGGCATCTACGCCATTGGCGACATCAACACGTACCCGGGCAAACTGAAGCTGATCTTGTGCGGCTACCATGAGGCGGCCTTGATGGCGCAGAGCGCGTACTCCATTGTTAACCCAAATAAGAAGTTCGTTTTGAAATACACTACCGTAAACGGAGTGCCAACCATGTAATGCCATGCAAGAAGACATCACCGTTTACGTAGAGAACCAAGACGGGGAGCGCGTTGCCGTTCCCGTACCCACAGACATGGGCCTGAGCCTAATGGAAGCCTTGAAAGCGAACGAGTTCGATATTCTGGCTACCTGCGGCGGCATGGCTCTATGTGCTACCTGCCACGTGGAACTTATTGAGGCCCCTGAACTGCCCGAGGCCTCTGACGATGAGCTCTACATGCTGGAGAACCTACCCAACCTGCGCGACGGCAGCCGCCTTTCTTGCCAGATAAGGGTTACCCCAGAGTTGGATGGCATGGTGCTGCGGGTGATGTCTGACCACTAGAGTATACCACGCATTTTAAAGCCCCGGCTTATGTTTCAAACGCATAGGCCGGGGCTTTCTGTTTTAGAGTTATTTTGTCAAAATCAGCTCAAAACAAGGCTATTACGAATTAACAGAGATTGAATAAATATGAATTTTCCTTTTCTGTGTGTTCACTAACGTGGATAATAGCGCAAAATAATAGTCATTTCTTCTAGGCTACTTTGCATAATATCTCCACTAAAGTTGTACCTTGAAGCAAATTTAAAAAGATAGATATATAAAATATTTAATACTAAAAAAACCTTCCAATGCCACTCACTGCTTTTGAAGAAGCGCAAAGAATCTGGAAAGAAATCTCAAAAGAAGCCATAGTTCCTGAACTCAAGTTTGAGCTGAAAGTGCGTAAAAAACTCCTGAACATCTTTCAGGTAGGCGATTATTACCACTACATTTTCAACTGCCAGGAAGCCAAGGTAGACTTTGTGCACCACAACGTACTGCCGGTACTGGGCTACGACCCACAGGAGATCACCACCCCTTTTATTCTGGATAGAATTCACCCCGATGATCTGGCCTGGTTCCTGAAATATGAAGACGCGGCCAAGGATTTCCTACTGAGCTTACCGCCCGACAGAAGCCTGAAGTACAAAATACGCTATGATTACCGGATCAAGAAGGCCAACGGCGAGTATCTCCGCATACTTCAGCAGGTGCTGCCCATACAGGTAGATGTTTCTGGGGGAGTGTTACGCACCTTGGGGATACACACAGACATCTCGCACCTGAAGAAAGATGGCTTGCCAATGCTTTCCTACATCGGGTTGGAAGGGGAACCCTCTTACATAAACGTCCAGGCCAAAAACGTCTTTTCCCCAGACCGGGAACTCCTGAGCAAAAGGGAAAAGGAGATTCTGTCCCTGCTTATTGCCGGGCTCCCCAGTTCCCAAATCAGCGAGAAACTTTACATCAGCCAGCACACCGTGAACACGCACCGCAAGAATATGCTGTCCAAAACCGGGGCCGCCAGCACCTCTGAACTCATTGCCCGGGCTGTGCGGGAAGGCTGGCTGTAAGTTAACCTATCTTCGTTTTACGGCGCTTTTCTTGAAATCAGCTTAGAAACAGCTCCTCACCTCTTTGTTAACGGTTAGCAGAAAAACTCTTCAGAACAAAGCTGATTTCGGCTTCCTTTTTAAGTTCTGCCAATCGTCTTGTTGTTTCTTGGAAGAACATTCAAAGGATAGCTCATCTGTTCCTTTCCGCTGCTTCAAGGCCTTTCCGGGAAAGCAAACCAGAAGAAGGCAACCACTTCATATCACGCCTATTACGCAGATGACCTGTTAGCGAAAATGTTAAGGTTCTGTTAAAAAGCTTCTTTTTGTTTTTGGGGCTGTAATAATCGCCCGGCCGGGCATACTAATGCTACAACTGAATAAATACTGGTGCTCTGCGGACGGGTGTTACACTAATACCCGAATCCCCGCAAATCATTGGTTACCTTTGTCAGCCCCAAAAGCAATTATCTTCTTTAACCTCTGTATGAAAAAACTTCTGCTCTTAACCTTGTTAAGCTGCGCTACCTCTGCCCCGCTCTGGGCGCAGAATCCAGTGAATTCCCCACGCCCGCAAGGGGCTCCCGCCGGGGCTGCTCCTGCCATCCAAACTCCCCAGGGAGCCGGCAAAATCACCGGCACGGTGGTAGACTCAGAATCTTCCAAGCCGGTTGAGTTCGCTACCATTGCCCTGATCAATACCGCCAACGGCAAGACCGTAGACGGCACCGTTACCGATGAGAAAGGTCGTTTCACCCTAAACCGGGTGCCCAACGGTACCTATACGCTTAACATCAGCTTCATTGGGTATGAGACCAAGGAAATGAAGCAGGTGACCATCTCCGCAGAGGACCAAACCGCGAACCTGAACAAAGTAGCCTTAGCTCCTGCCCAGACCAAATTACAGGAAGTAACCGTGGTGGGGGAAAAGCCTTTGATTGAAGACAAGGTAGACCGCCTGGTGTATAACGCCGAAAAAGACATCACAAACACCGGTGGTACTGCCGCCGACGTGATGCAGAAAGTACCTTCCGTGGCTTTGGACCAAGATGGTAACCTCCAACTGCGGGGTTCTTCCAACGTGCGGGTACTTATCAACGGAAAACCTTCTACCGTGATGGCCGGAAGCGTGGCCGATGCCTTAAAGCAAATCCCCGCTGATGTCATCAAAAACGTAGAAGTGATCACCAGCCCCTCGGCCAAGTATGACGCGGAAGGTACTGCCGGGATCATCAACATTGTGACGAAGAAAAACAGCCTCCAGGGCGTTACGGGTTCTACCACCCTTACCGCCGGTACCCGCGGCAGCAACGGAAACGCCAATGTGAGTATGAAACAGGGTAAGGTAGGCGTGAACGTGAATGCAGGCGTGAACCGGTTCTACAGCAAAGGGTCCATGAACCTGCGCCAAGTGAACCAAGCCAGAAACGAAGCAGAGGAATTGTTTGAGAACACCACTACCCAATTAGGTACCAGCACCGTTGACGGGATGTTTGGCTTCGGGCAGTTAGGTTTGGATTATGACATCAATGAGAAGAACAGCTTGTCAGCCGGTATCCGGGTGAACACAGGTTCTTTCAAGATGCGGTCACACCAGAACGCCAACACCTTTCAGGCAGCGCAGAACGAAGCAACCACTGGTTTCCAGGAGCCAATGCTCACCGATGAGTACAACCTGTCCATGAAGAACAATAATAACCGTTTGAGCATGGACCTGAACCTGGACTTTACCCACCAGTTCAAAAAACCGCAGCAGGAGCTTACGTTGCTGGCGCTCTACAGCCAGACTGACCAAGACAATGAGGTAAACCAATTAAGGTATGAGATTGAGGGCCCCTTGCGTTCCACTACCATCAATGAAAACGAAGGCCTTAACAAGGAACTCACCTTCCAGGCAGATTACGCGCACCCAATGCCTAAAAACACCTTGCTGGAAGTAGGCGCCAAAGGCATTCTGCGCGATGTATCCAGCTCCTCTCTGTATAACGGCAAAGACCTGAATGGAGACTTCTCCTATGACCAGAACGTGATTGCCTCTTACCTGTCTTATGGCTTCAACCTGAATAAGAAGACTGCCTTGAAGTTTGGCGGACGCTATGAGTACACCGATGTTGCCGGTGATTTTGTCAACCCACAGCAAGATTTCACCGCCAATTACGACAACTTCATCCCCAACATCACCCTGGCCTATGACCTGACGCAGAACAGCAAACTGCGTACTACGTTCACCCAGCGTATCCAGCGGCCGCAGTTGTTCTTCCTGAATCCGTACCGCCAGCAACAAGGCCCTAACCTGGTGGTGTACGGTAACCCACGACTGGATGCCGAGCTAACCGACTCCTATGAACTGAACTACAGCACTTTCTTCAAGACTACTTCTATCAACGTGTCGGCGTACATGCGCATCACTGATAATGCCATTGAGTCTGTTTCTGAAGTGCTGCGAGACACCACCTTTGTGACGTTCAACAACATCGCCAAGAACAAGACCTACGGCATGACCTTGTCTGGCTCTACCAAGCCTGTTCCGGCCTGGAACATCAACGGAAATGTGAACGTGTACTACGTGGATTTGAACGCCCCCTTCGCGTCTAACTCAGGTGTGATGTACAACATTAACGTAAGCTCTGGCTATACCTTCGGGAAGGGCGTGAGTGCTCAGTTCTCCGGGGGCTTCAACTCTGACAGGGTTCAACTGCAAGGAATTGCCTCTTCGTTCTCTTACCATAACCTGGCTATCCGGAAAGAACTGTTTGAGAAAAAAGGAGCTTTAAGCTTAGGGATGGACAATCCGTTCAGAAGAGCCCTGAAGTTCAGAAACGAGTTGTCTGGCGTAAACCAAAACACCGAGGAGAGACTACCTTTCAGCACGCAGACCTTGGTTACTCAATACAACCGCGGTTTCCGGTTAACCTTTGAGTACCGCTTTGGGAAGATGCAGCAGCAAGGACCGCCTAAGCGCAAGAAATCTATCCGCAACGATGACGCCAAACAAGGCGACGGCGGCGGAGTTCAGTAAGCCGTTTTAGCACCCATAAGAAGAGCGATGACTACCCAGTTATCGCTCTTCTGCTTTTCAAAGGTTTTGAGCCTGCTTCTGATAAAACGGCCTTAAAACAGAAAAGAAGGTCGGTTGAATTCCGGATAATATATAATTATTCTATATACAATTTAATTGATATACCTCGCGTTGAATAATCATACTGCCTTTTAGCCCAATGAATGTTTACACTGTTATCTTTTATTAAATATTACAATCTAATATTCCATCCAATATTTAATCTATTATCCTGAATAAGAGCCCATCTTATTCAGGATTCCCCCGACATGAACCGATCCTACATAACCTTTGCATTTTTTGGTTTATTTCTCTTGCTATGCTCCTTTACCATCCCCTCGTGGGAGGGTGAGGTGTTGGTAAAAAGGGAGAAAATAACTCTTTCCGGCACCATCACCGAGAGCCAGACGGGGCAGCCGATTGCGTATGCCAGCATCGGGATTTTGAACGGGTCAGAGGGCACCATCTCAGACGAGAAAGGGAACTTCAGCTTTTCGGTTTCTCAGGAAAAACTGGAGGAAATGGTCAGGATTTCCGCCATTGGCTTTGCGGCCAAAGAAGTGAAAGTCAGCAACCTGTGGCAGGCCAGAACCCCGGAAAATAAACTCGTTATTGCCCTGGATGCCCAGCCTGTGCAGCTTGCCGAGGTAGACGTTCATGTAAAGAAATGGAAGACGAAAAAACTGGGCGGCAGTGCCGGGCCTGTCACCATGGTGCACCACAACTTTGCCATGTTTCAGCGCTCCCTGCACGAAAACCTGGGGCATGAAATGGGCATTCTGATCAAAAACGGCCCCAAAACCGCGTTCCTGAACAAGCTGAATTTCTGCCTCACCATGAACAAGTATGATCTGGTCAAATTCAGGTTAAATGTTTATTCGGTCAAAGACAACCTACCCTATCAGAACCTTGCCCCAAAAGACATTTACGTGACCGTTGAAAACCAGAAAAGAGGCTGGATTGCGGTTGACCTGGAGCCCTACAACTTGTATGTCCAAGACGATTTTGTGGTTTCTTTGGAATGGATAGACTGCCTGCCTAAAAAAGATGCGTTGGCTTTAACCATTGCGGGCGCCTTGCCCGGTTTCCATACCACGTTCCATAAAGATGCCAGCCAGGCCAAATGGGAGAAAATAACCTCTTTTGGCATGGGCATGAACGTGGAGGTGCAGCGCCAAAACTAACCGCCTTCTACTTTCTGTTTTAGCCAGCATTTAAGAAAATCAAGCTTAAAACAACCGTCCTCCCATTAGGCGGCGCAACCTCGTTCTTTTTTGTCTGTCTTTGGAAAGTGATTTAAACCATCGCTCTGAAAAAAGGTCTAATTCACTGACTGCTCTACAGACAATTTATCCCCAAAAAATCATTCTGCATATACCTGTTTCTGAATACCAAATTAGCTTTTCTTCTATTACTTATTAAATCAATTAACCTATCGTTCAACCCTTTCTCTATCTTCCAACTCTCCCTTCATGCGTCACCCTTTACTTATTGCCTGCCTTAGCCTGGCAACTGTGGCCTCCTTGCGGGCACAAACCTCCTCCCTTGTCCCTACTCCTTCTACGGCCACCGCAGCGGGCGGAGGGGTGCAGCGGGTAGCCGGGAAGATAAGCGGCGTAGTCACTGATTCTTCCACCACCAAGCCTGTGGAGTTCGCGACGATTTCTTTGGTGAGCACCGCCACCGGAAAACCCATTGACGGCACCGTGACCGATGATCGGGGCCGCTTCACTTTGTCACGGGTGGCGAACGGCACTTATTCTGTTTCGGTGAGTTTTATTGGCTACGAGAGTTTCACCCGCGCCGGGATAATCGTGTCAGACAAAGACCCTGAGATAGTGTTGGGCCGCATTGTGCTGAAACCCATCCAAAACAAGCTGAAGGAGGTGACCGTGGTAGGCGAGAAACCGCTGGTGGAAGACAAAGTGGACCGCATGGTCTACAACGCCGATCAGGACATCACCAACATTGGCGGCAACGCCTCAGACGTGCTCAAAAAGGTGCCTTCGCTTACGGTGGATTTGGACGGGAACGTGCAGTTGCGCGGCTCCTCCAACGTGCGGGTGCTCATCAACAACAAGCCCTCCAGCATCATGGCCAACAGCGTGGCCGATGCCTTGAAGCAGATCCCATCAGACATGATCAAAACCGTGGAGGTGATTACCAGCCCCTCGGCCAAGTATGACGCAGAGGGTACGGCGGGGATCATCAACATCATCACCAAAAAGAACACTTTGTACGGCGTGAACGGCAGCGTGAGTACCTCTGTGGGCAACCGAAACTCCAGCGGAAACGGTAACGTGAACGTGCGGCGCGGAAAGGTAGGCTTCAATGCCAGTTTGGGTACCCACCAACAATACAACAACCAAAACGACAGCGAACTGCACCGCTCTACCAAAAGCAGACCCAATCTTGAGAAGTTTGATTCTTTCCTGGATCAGATGGGAGAATCTAAACGGCGTGGCGGCGGGGTCTATGGCCAAGTTGGGTTCGACGCCGACCTGGATTCTTCCAACACCATCAATGCGGGGATCAATATTTACCGGGGTAATTACCGCAACCAGGGCTTCCAGAACTCCCTGACCAGAGACCCCAATGGCCTGCAGCAGATTGAGAATGACCTGAGGGGTGCCAACAAGAATGCTTCTGTAGACGCGAACATCGGGTACACCCACATCTTCAAGCCACAGCAGGAATTGTCGGTATTGGCGCAATGGAACAAAGGTCAGAACAACAGCTCCTCAGACCAGGACATCTTCCTGAACCAGAACTACACCCTGGACACGCTTTTGCGCAACACCAATGACGGCTCCAACCGCGAGATGACGTTCCAGGTAGATTACGTGCATCCGTTCCAGAACAAAACCCAACTGGAGGTAGGTACCAAAGGCATCCTGCGCCACGCCGAAAGCGATGCGATGTACCGCAGACTCAGACTTTCTACCGGCGCGGAAGATTTGCGGCCCAATGAGTTCTCCTATGACCAGGACGTGTACTCTACCTACGCTTCTTACGGCTTCAAACTGTTTAAAAACTACAACGTGAAATCTGGGGCCCGCTTTGAGTACACGGCCATTGACGGCAAGTACATCCAACCTTACCAAGACCCGTTCACAGACAACTACTACAATTTCATCCCCAATATTCTGATCTCCCGCAACTTCAAAAGCCAGACGGTGCGGGTGGGGTACACCCAACGCATCCAGCGGCCGCAGATCTGGTACCTGAACCCATACGTGAATATCATAGACGCAAAGAACGTGTCGTTCGGGAACCCGGAGTTGGAGCCGGAGTTGTCGCATGCCTATGAGTTGGGCTACAGCAACTACTTCAAGACCAGCTCAGTGAACGTGTCTTTGTACTTGCGACAGACCAATAACGCCATTGAATCCATCCGCCGCATTGTGGGCGACGAAGGTGCTTTGCCCGTGCTGGACGGTACCTGGCAACAGCCCGGTGTCTCCTATAACACCTACCAGAACATCGGGAAGAACGCTACCTACGGCCTCAGTTTCTCGGGGAACACCAAGCCGATGCCTAAGTGGACCATCGGGGGCTCTTTCAACCTGAACTACATCACGCTTAAGAGTACGCTCCAAAGCAACTCCGCCATGCAGTACAACACCAGCCTCAACTCCAGCTATGATTTCGGGAAAGACCTGGCGGTGCAGTTCTTCGGGAATTACAGCTCACCTAGACCCACCATACAGGGGAAATTCTCGGGGTACTATTACTCCAGCTTCAGCATCAGGAAACAGCTGTGGGACAAGAAAGGCAGCCTGAGCCTGGGCGTGGATAATCCGTTTTCCAAGACCATCAAGTTCACTTCTGATTTGCGCAGCACCACCTTTGAGCAGAACAGCATCAACCAGAATTACAACCGAAGCGTGCGGGTGAGTTTCTCGTACCGTTTCGGGAAAATGGAGATGAACCAGAAGCCGCGCCGCAGCAAGTCCATCCGAAACGATGACGCCAAAGGCGGAGAAGGCAACTAAGTTTACCTTTCTTCCAATTTACCAGAAGCACTCCTTACGTGGTGCTTCTTTTTTTTGCCCTTACCAATTTGGGAGATCGCTTTCCTTGAAAGGATTTCTTCAGCCTTGAAAAATTAACTAGGCGTTTTCAGCTTGTTTTGCCAGAAATAGCACGAAAACGAAAAAAGTTTGCAACTCAGGCAACCGCCGAAGAAAGTCTCACATCTAATAGACAGTTGCGCGCATCAACTGCTTACCCAATCCCACGAAAGATGTCCTATTCCGCCCCACGCGGCTACCAGGTGGTAGCGGCGGCTGGAAGAAGTGCGTCCCTGTGAACCTGATGTGATACACCCTAAACCTGCAAAAGAAATCCCAATGCGTCTCTCCATCCTTGCTACTCTGTTCGTTCTTTGTTTCATCATAGCCTCTCCCCTGCGGGCGCAGGCCCAAACCCCAGCCGGTAAAATAACGGGCCAAGTATTGGATTCGGCTACTACCAAACCCGTGGAATTTGCCACCGTTTCGCTGACCAGCACCGCCACCGGAAAGCCCGTGGATGGCACCATCACCGATGAAAAAGGCACCTTCACCTTCACCAAAGTAGCGAAGGGCACTTACTCCCTCTCGGTGAGTTACTTGGGGTACGTGTCCCAGTCTGTGCCTTCTTTTACTATTTCAGCCGATAAACAGGAGATCTCCCTACCCAACATCAACCTGAGATCAAATGCCACCAAGTTGCAGGAAGTGACTGTGGTGGGCCAGAAAGCTCTCATCGAAGATAAAGGAGACAAGTTGGTGTACAACGCCGAGCAGGATATCAGCAACCAGGGAACCACCGCTTCAGAGGTGCTCCGGAAAGTGCCTTCGGTGACGGTAGACGGAGACGGCAACGTGCAGTTGCGGGGCAGCGCTAATTTCAGGGTCCTCATGGATGGCAAACCCTCCAGTATTCTGGCCAACAACCTAGCCGATGCCCTGAAGCAGATCCCGGCGGATATTATTAAAAGCATCGAAGTGATCACCAGTCCCTCGGCGAAGTATGACGCGGAGGGAACGGCTGGCATCATCAACATCGTCACTAAAAAGAACAGCCTGCAAGGGGTGAGCGGAAAGACCAGCCTTTCTTTAGGCAGCCGGTACCGCAACGTGAATGGCAGTTTAAACGTGAAGAAAGGCAAGTTTGGGCTGAGCACCAGCGTGAGTGGCTATGACAGCAACAACCGCCGACTTAATCTGACAAACCGTACCACCGACGGCCAATCTACCCTGCAACAAGAAAGCCGCAATCTTTCTCTGAACCACGGGTTCAATGCCAAGGCAGAACTCACCTTTGACCCAGATACCATGAACGCCTTCAACCTGGGAGTTTCTACCCGGCGGAATTACTTCTTGGGTTCTGGCTACCAGACTACCCTTAACCGAGGCGCTGGCTCTGAGCAGCTTCCGGTGGCGTACTCAGACCTGGAAAACCCCTGGAACGGCTCTGGCTATGATGTGAATTTCGGGTACACCCGCACCTTCAAGCCCAAGCAGGAATTGACCTTTCTGGCCCAACTGAACCACAATGAATCCAATGACCTTTACGATAACCTGCTCTACTCCCCCGAGGCGCCTTTGGTGCAACGCCAGGTAAACGACAACACCTCGCCCAGTGAAGAGAAAACCCTGCAGCTAGATTACACCCAGACCTACAAAAACGGAGGCAAACTGGAGTTGGGCGCCAAAGCTATCTTCCGGGATGCGCATAGCCGCACCACTTACGCGTACACGTTCCCCACCCAGACAGATTCTACCGTCATCAACAACTTTGACTATGACCAGGATGTAAAGGCCGCGTACGCCACCTACGCTTTCCAGCTGAGAAAATTTGACGTGAACCTAGGTACCCGCTATGAGCACACCACCACCAAAGGCGTGTTCCTGAATTCGCAATGGAACGACGACGCCAAAGAAACCCAACTGGTGAGAAGCGCCTTCAAAGACGCGTACCAGAACGTGATCCCCAGCCTAAGCGTGTCGCGCACCATTGACACCATCCATACCGTACGGGTAAGCTACACCCAGCGCATCCAGCGGCCGCAGATCTACTCGCTGAACCCTTTCCTGCAGCTGGAAGACTTCAACTTCGGGTACCGCGGAAATCCAACCTTAGATGCTGAATTGACCCACGCCTTTGAGGTTGGCTACAACACTTTCTTCAAAACCACTTCCATCAACGCCTCCCTGTTCCTGCGCCAAACAAACAACTCTATCCAGCAGGTATTGGCGCCGGAGCAATTGGTGGTGAATAACCAACTGCGGGAAGTATTGCTGATTACCCATGACAACATCGGCAAGAACCGCGTGTACGGGCTGAGTTTATCTGGTTCTACCAAGCCAATCCCCACCTGGACCATCAGCCCAAGCCTGAACCTGAACTACGTGAGCATGGAGGACAACCGCCAGAAAAGAGAGGGACTGCAATACAACCTGAACCTGAGCACCAGCTACGAGATCGCCAAGGGCCTAACTGCGCAAGCAAATGCCGGCTATAACTCCAAGAGCAAGATGCTGCAGGTGAATATCGGGGAGAACTACTACAACAGCTTCTCGGTGCGCAAGAAAGTGATGCAGGACAAAGGCTCCATTAGCTTCGGGGTGAACAATCCGTTTTCCAACACCTTTATCTTCAAGTACACCGTCATTACCCCTGGTTACGAGCAAACCGTACAGAACATCAACTACAATCGCACGTTCAGAATCGGGTTTGACTGGACTTTCGGGAAGATGCAGGCCAGCCAGAAGCAGAAGAAATCCATTCAGAACGATGATGCTTTGAGCGGCGGAAAATAGAATCAGATCTCTCGCTGGTTTAGCGCTCTTTTTCTAAAAAGGAGCGCTAAACCAGCGAGTTTATTCTTGCTCTTGGTCTGGGAGACTCTGGAACCTTTGCCGGTCTTCCTCTAAGCGGTAAACGGCTTTCTGTACCTCATAACAAGCCAGCATGTACAACCTAAACGGCTCCCCTTTTTTCAGGACTTCCAGCAACGCCACAATCTCTGGGATGTACACCTTCGCGAAGCTGATGTCCTGGGCAATGATGTCGCGGGTGTTGTCAATGATATCGGCGAGCTTGATGGTTTGGGCGCGGGAAGAGATTTGGCTTAGGCGCTCTACCTCCATCTGCTTCCGGCGTTTGCGGTTGTGCCCGGGAGCGTTCTGTTTGGTGAACTGATCGGTGAGATCTATGACCATTTGCAACACCTCCGCTGGCTTCACGATGGAGCCTTGGCAGACTTCCTCCAGAAAGGATTGCATTTCCTGTTCGGTCACCGGGGTGTCTTCCAGTACATCGTGCAGGAGCGCGGCCATGACCATGCCAGTAGTGCCGCTGTACGCCATCACCGTTTGGGCTACCCGTTCCAGGTGCTTTACATAGGGCTCATTGTGGTACTTGCGGCGCTGCTCGCCATGGGCTTGCACCGCGAACGCCCAGGCGGCTCTTTCCAACTCATTGAAACTTGAAGGACACTCCAATTCTTCCATGGATTCTAGCAGGATAAGCCAACACGCCACCAAAAGCGCTTCCGGCGAAGACCAAACGTTTAAGGTCCGTTTACGGAAAATGAACCGAAAACAACCGAAGTTGCTTCCAGAGACAAAACAAAAAAGACGCAACTACGGCGTCTTCCTTTGATCGTTTTAGGACCTGCTTTACAGAAAACAGGCCCTAAACGAAAATCATATTCTTTTTTAATCAGCCTTTCTACAGCTCGCTCAGCTCTTCCCGGAAGCCACCACTCAGGATGGGGAACCGAAGCCAGCTGCGCGGGTCCACGTTGTAGTCATCCAGGTGAAAGGCCGGGGCGTACCGCTCGCGTTTCCATTGGTTGCGGCTCCAGAGTGAGTAGAACCGTTGGATGAACTGCTTTAATTGCTCATCAGGATAGGTGCCTTTTAGCTTCTCAAACACCTGCTTCGGGGCAAGACGGTCATAGAAGGCCAGCCGCTCAATCTGGTTCAGGAGCGGATACGGCATGAGGTCTTCTTCATCGGTCTGGGTGTTTTCCAGGGGCCGCAACTCTGCCGAGGGTTGCAGGTTGTTCACGTACTGCAAGCCTTCATAGCCCAGTTGCTGCTGGGCCCAGATCAGCCACTGTCGGACGAAAGCCTTATCCACGCCCGCAATGGGCGAGATACTACCGGCGGTGTCGCCATCCATGGTGGCATAGCCCACCGAGGCTTCTGAGCGGTTTGAAGTAGCTAGCAACAAAGAATTCTTGAGGTTGGCCAACATCCAGATACCGGGCGCGCGAACGCGGGCCTGGATGTTTTGCAGCGTCAAGTCATCGTGCTGCCAGGTTAAATCACGGCCAATGGCGTGCTCAATTTTGCCCCGGTAACTTTTCACTTCTTCATCAATGGTCCAGTTATAGAAAACAGCCCCAATGGACTTGGCCAGTTCCTCGGCGGAGCGGTAGGTGTCATCGGAGGAGTTGATGGTGCCTTGGTAGGCCGTCACCAGCAGTTTACCCACCAACGCATTTCTAAGCTCGTTTCCGGAAAGTAGCTTGTATTCAGGAAGCTCTTCCGCGGTGAGGCAATTGGTTTTCTGCACAAATTCCTCCAGGCTGATCTCCTCCAGGGCGCGGCGCACCATCTCGGCCACGGCCACGGCACACAAGGACGAATCGGCACCACCGCTCAGGGAAAGCACAAACCCGCGGCTGCGGCTTTTGCGCAGGTAATCAAACAAAGCCAACGAGATAGCCGAGATAAACTCCACGTTCTCATCCACCGGCAAGAGGTCCAGTTCTACCGGGGGTAGCGGATTCTCAAAGGAAACCTCGGCACACTCAAAGTCCACGCTCTTGAAGGAAAGCAGTTGGTTACGGAGCACCAGATTGCCATTTTGCGCGATGATGGTCTCGCCATCATAGATCATTTTACCGGCTTCGTTGCCCAGTAGGTTGACGTATAGATACGTGCACTCAAACTCGCGGGACGCATCCACTACCAGGTGATACCGCACATCGGTTTTGCTCATGGCAAAGTGGCTGGCACTAGGGTTGATGATGAGCTGCACGCCTTTGGGCTTGTGCCGGTACGCCGGGCGGTTGGCGTTACGCCAGGCATCTTCGCAGATCTCGAAGGCAAACTTCACGCCTTGGTGCTCATAGATGATATCTCCGATGGGGTAGGTCATCCCCATGGCCTCAAACTCAGCCACGGTATCAGGCACCCACGAACTGAACCAGCGCGGCTCATAATGCACCCCGTCGTTGGCCAGGAACTGCTTGGCCGTGAAGCCCAGAATCTCTTTGTCTTTGATAACGCAGGCGCAATTATAGGTGGTGTTGTTCAACCGGATGGGCAAACCCACACACACGATGACACCCTCGCACCATTCCTTTATCTCCAGCAAGCGCTCAAAGCATTCCACGCTCACCCACTCGCTCAGGAAAAGGTCCTCGCAGCCATACCCAGGAATACTCATCTCGGGAAGGCAAAGGATGTCTACGTTCTGCTCTTTGGCCTGCTCAATGGCCGATTTGATATTGCGGAGGTTGTTATCCCAATCCAGGGGAGTTTGATTGAGGGCGGCGCCGGCAAGTTTCATAGGATGCTAGTATTTATACTTATCTAACGCAAGAACAGCCTTGCAAGTTAAAAACCCGGCCATTATGGAGTGTAATCCACCATCAACCTGAGTGATACAAAACTAAAAATCCTCCTCGGAGAACCAAGAGAACCGGCAGAAACTAAGGTCATTTCACCGCTTTTAACCCAGCAGTTAAGGGCCTATTTTCTGAAAACAAGCCATAAATAAAGGCGCTCATTAGGGCCGCTTTCTAAAGAAATAAGAAGGAAACTGCAATGATATACACCGATGAGATCACTGCTATTAAAGCCCCTATTTACACCATGATCTACCAGGTAAAACGTTCATATTGAGCGCATTTACCCAAAAATACAAAGTAACAATAAAGGAAAAACCTTCTGCCTTTTTGAGGCTGATTTCTGTAAAAGGAACCGAAAATAGAAGGGATATTCTAGGAAAGGATAATGCCAGTGGATTTGAGCACTTCCATGCTCTTCTCGGCGGCCGCTTGCTCGGCTTTCTTTTTGGAGAGCCCGCTGCCCGACGCAATAATGTCGTTGTCTACCACCACGGCGGCGGTAAACTCAGTGGTGCTGCCAGACTGCTTCTGCCCCACAATTTCAAACCTGATGCTGCGGTTCTGGCCCTGGGCCCACTCAATCAATTTACTTTTAAAGTT
Organism: Rufibacter hautae; assembly: GCF_008271695.1. GTDB lineage: Bacteria > Bacteroidota > Bacteroidia > Cytophagales > Hymenobacteraceae > Nibribacter > Nibribacter hautae. The sequence continues at coordinate 703,207 of NZ_VKKY01000003.1, read as the reverse complement.
GCTGGTGGTAGTGGTGAGTTGGTGCAGGTCAAAGTGCGGCTTCACCAGTTTCTTCAGGATGAAAGATTTGGTGTCTTCGTAGCCTTTGTCCAGGTACACGGCACCCACCAAGGCCTCCAGCGCGTTGCCGTTAATGAACTTGTGGCGGGTTACCCCAGAGACATTGTCTACTTTGATGAGCGAGTGCAACCCTACCTTTACGGCCAGGTTGTTCAATGACTCGCGGTTCACCATCCGGGACCGGATCTCGGTTAGAAAGCCTTCATCTTTGTAGGGGTACTTCTTGAAAAGGTATTCGGCAATGACAGCGCCCAGAATGGCATCACCCAAAAACTCAAGCCGCTCATTCGTTTCCTGGTTCCCCTTTAGGTTCTGGCGCACGAAAGACGTGTGCGTGAACGCCAACTGGTACAAGTGCAGATTATCTGGTGCCATACCCGTGATATGGGTAATGGCGTTCACAAAAGCCTTGTCCTTGTAAAAGAATTTATGGATTGCGCGAAAGACCGGTCTAATCGGGCTCAATGCTATTCAGTGAATTTCTTGAAAATCACAGAGGTGTTATGTCCGCCAAATCCGAAAGTATTGCTGAGGGCAATGTTTACTTCGCGCTTCTGAGCCTCATTAAAGGTAAAGTTCAGGCGAGGATCAATGTTCTCATCATCGGTGAAGTGGTTGATGGTAGGCGGAACAACGCCGTTCTGGATAGCCAGAATAGCCGCTACTGCCTCCACGCCACCGGCACCACCCAGCAAATGCCCGGTCATGCTCTTGGTAGAGCTGATGTTCAGGTTGTAGGCGTGCTCTCCAAATACTTTCTGGATCGCGGTCACCTCGGCCCCATCCCCGAGCGGGGTACTGGTTCCGTGGGTATTGATGTAATCTACCTGGTCTGGGGTGATTCCTGCATCACGCAAGGCATTCTGCATTACCAGCACCACACCTTCGCCGTTAGGGTCTGGGGCCGTGATATGGTACGCATCTGAAGACAGACCACCACCTATCACTTCGGCGTAGATCTTAGCGCCCCGGGCTTTGGCGTGCTCATAGCTTTCCAGCACCAGCGCACCGGCACCTTCACCCAACACAAAACCATCACGGTCTTTGTCATACGGCCGGGAGGCCGTTAAAGGATCATCGTTGCGCTCACTCATGGCTTTGAGGGCGTTAAACCCGCCAATACCAGACTCCGTGATGGCTGCCTCAGAACCACCGGTCACCACCACATCGGCCATGCCCAATCTAATGTAGTTCAAAGCCGCCACAATAGAGTCTGAAGAAGAAGCGCAGGCAGAGGTAGTCACAAAGTTAGGGCCTCTGAAACCGTACTTAATAGAGATATTGCCGGAGGAACTGTCGGCAATCATTTTAGGGATAAAGAAGGGGTTGTACCGTGGGGTACCGTCTCCTAAACCAAACTGGATGGACTCATCTTGGAAAGTCTTTAAACCGCCAATGCCAGAACCCCAGATCACGCCTACGCGGTCTCTGTTCACGTTCTCCAGAATGCCTGAGTCAGCGATGGCTTCATTGCTGGCGATGAGGGCAAACTGGGTGAAGTAATCCATCTTTCTACCTTCTTTCTTCTCAAAGTAATCTTCTGGATTGTAGCCTTTGATTTCGCAGGCAAACTGGGTTTTGAACTTACCGGCATTAAAGCGAGTAATAGGCGCCGCGCCGCTTACCCCATTGGAAAGTCCTTGCCAGTATTCTGCCACAGTTTTTCCAATTGGGGTGAGCGCGCCTAGGCCCGTTACAACAACTCTCTTAAGCTCCATACGCTGCTAGTAGAGGAAAAGAACCTATATTAATTAGGTAAAATTGGATCGATAAAGGGAAATAGGAGGAAGGAGATTACTTCGCGTGCTCTTCCAGGTAGCTGATCGCTTGGCCTACCGTTGCAATATTCTCAGCTTGATCATCTGGAATAGAAACATTGAATTCTTTTTCAAATTCCATGATCAATTCTACAGTATCAAGAGAGTCGGCACCCAGGTCGTTTGTAAAGCTAGCCTCAGGCGTTACCTCAGATTCTTCAACGCCTAATTTGTCAATAATGATAGCTCTTACTTTTTCTGCGATTTCTGACATTTTTTTAGAAGTTTTTTAAAACACAGTGCAAAGAAATAGATTTGGAAACACAATGCCAAACAAATTACGAGAGATTGTTTTATTGTGATACTTTTCTGAGAAGTTCACTTGAGTTTCCATTTGACTTCTTTAAATTGCCAACCCAACCTAAAGTACAACCAGCGTACCGCAACTCACATGAAATCTTTCCGTCTAGACGTTGAATACGATTTTGATTTCAACTTATATGGGGTTGTCTCATCCAGCAAGGAGCATACCCTGGCTTGGGCGCTGAACAAGTACTTTAAGATACGGCTGGTGAAACAGACCGACCTATGCATTGACTTCCTCAACAAGGGTCGGTTAATCATCTCCAATTACCTGCACCGGGCAGAACACGGTACGCTTCGTTTGTTCCGTAACCGGTCTGTGGGCACCAGCACTCTGGCGGCGCCTTTTCTGGTGCCAGACATAAAAGAATATGATTATGTAATACAGGTGTCTGGCGGACTCAGCCAGCTTCAGCAAGAGATTCTGCAGACCCTTAATGCCGTACCGCTGGTGCAGTACGTGCGTTCCTTTGACCCACATTGTTTACGTTATAAAGAAAACCTGCTTTTTTAGCGCATGGCTATTCCCTTCAACAACACCAAGATTATTGCAACCGTTGGCCCCGCCAGCAACACCCCTGAGCGCCTTCGCGCCCTGATTCAGGAAGGGGTAGATGTTTTCCGTCTTAATTTCTCTCATGGCGCTCACCACGAACACCTGAAGGTGATTGAACACGTACGCGCCATTAACGCTGCCGAAGGCTTCAATATATGCTTGCTGCAAGATTTGCAGGGCCCCAAGATCAGGATCAATGATGTGCAGGACGGCGCCATTGAGATTGTGGAAGGCCAGCAACTGACTTTTGTCTATGACAAATCCATGGGTAACTCCCAGAAGTTGTCGCATAGCTACGCCCGCCTGGCCCAGGACGTGCGCCCCGGTGATGCTATCTTGATTGACGACGGTAAACTGGAAGTGCGCGTTTTGAGCACCGACGGTGTGAATGAGGTCATCACCGAAGTGGTATATGGCGGCGTGGTGAAACCCCGCAAAGGCATGAACCTGCCCGACACCGTGGTCACCGCCCCTTCCCTCACCGAGAAAGATCTTCAGGACCTGCACTTCGGGTTAGACAATGATGTGGAGTGGGTAGCGCTTTCCTTTGTAAGAAAGGTAGAAGACATTCATGAGATCAAGAGCATCATCGCGGAGCGTGGCAAAGACGCCAAGGTGGTAGCCAAGATTGAAAAACCAGAGGCCATCCGCAATATTGACTCTATCATTGAGGCCACCGATGCCATCATGGTAGCCCGTGGTGACCTTGGGGTGGAAGTAGGAATGGAAGGCGTTCCTATGCTGCAGAAAATGATTGTGGAGAAATGCAACAAACTGGGCAAACCCGTGATTGTGGCTACCCAGATGATGGAAAGCATGATCACCAACCCTCGCCCTACCCGTGCTGAGACCAATGACGTGGCCAATGCCGTAATGGACGGTGCTGATACACTGATGCTGAGCGCCGAGACCGCTGCCGGTGCGTATCCGCTGGAAACTATCCGGAGCATGAACAACACCATCAAGTCTGTAGAGTCGCAGGCCGCTGTGTATCACCGCAACTTTGTATTCAACAGACAAGCTCCTACTTTCTACAACGATACTGTGGTAGCAAGTGCCGTAACCCTGGCCCGCGACACAGACGCCCGCGCACTCATCTGCCTTACTAAGTCTGGGTACACCGCCATTCAATTGGCCAAGCACCGCCCAAAAGCCAACATCTTCGTCTTCACAGACAACCGCGTGTTGTTGAATACCTTGAACCTGGTTTGGGGCATCAGAGGCTATTACTACGACCGGTTTGTGTCTACCGATGAGACCATCGCTGACCTGAAAGAGATTCTGGTGAAAGAAGGCCACCTGGAGACCGGCGATATCTTCATCAACATCGGCTCCATGCCGGTAATGGAGAAGAAACGCGCCAATATGATCAAATTGAGCGTGGTTCACTAAGAACCCTTGGAACTGGATTCCATATCCAGACCGCTATAAAAGAAGGCCAGTCTCGTTGCAGAGACTGGCCTTCTTCTTTTAGGCTGCTTTAGAATAGATGCCCCGGGTTAGGTCTAGCTGACCTACTTCAAAGCGATGATGCTTCTATAATCAGGCAAAGTGTTTAAGGCTCTGAATTCCAAAAGGAGGCTTTAAACGGCAAGCACCTACAACACAAAAAGCCTTGCGGCTAGCAAGGCTTTTTGATAATACCCAAGATTATAAATACTACCTAAAAGACTAGGCAGCTAAGTTATTCACGAAACGAGCCAATTTCGATTTGTTGTTGGCTGCTTTGTTTTTGTGGATCACGTTCTTCTTGGCCAACTTGTCCAGCATACCAGATACCGTCTTGAACAGCTCTTGCGCCTCGGCTTTGTCGGTTGTGGTTTTTAAACGCTTTACAAAGGTACGGGTCGTTTTCGCCTGATAGCGATTCAGCAAGCGTTTCGCGTTGTTAGATCTGATTCTTTTTAATGCTGACTTATGGTTAGCCATGGTTGTGAATATAGATAAATGCTTTTGACTCTGATTCTAAATGAGTTTGCAAAACTACAAGCTTACCGGATAAATTCCAAGAAACTTCCCCAAATTTAATCGGGTTTCTGCTTTTGCTCTTCCCCCCAAGGGAAGAAAAAGCGAAAGAGTTCCCCGCTTGGGTGTTTTTGCGTTGCAAAGGTAACATTTCTCCATTTGCTAGTACAGCTTTACCGCAAAAGTTTTCCCCATAGCTGCATTATAGATGGCCTCCCTCCTACCCCTCCTCTCACCAGAAACCCACGCCTTGCATACCTATTGGACTACTCCCCTATCCTTTCTCCTCTTGACTGCAACTCACTTGTATAAATAAGCTACTTACTAGTAAATGGCTTCCTCGCTTCCCTAGGAACAGTTTCTGACCAGAGAATTAGTATCCTTTTGGAAACCAGAAAGGTAACCGCGGTGTTTTACGGTTGATTTCGTAATTTTACGCTTGAAACTGTTTTCACCTTTAAAATCACCATACCCATGGCAATGTATCCTGAATATATGGTCGCCCCTATCCGGGAAGATCTTACCTCTGTTGGCTTTGAGCAACTGATGACGCCCGAAGAAGTAGAGTCTGTATTGAGCCAGAAAGAAGGCACTGTGTTAGTAGCCGTTAACTCTGTATGCGGTTGCGCCGCTGCCAAAGCGCGTCCAGCCCTGAAAATGGCGGTAGCCAGCAGCGACCAAAAGCCCGCTAAACTGGTAACCGTGTTCGCCGGTATGGAAACCGAAGCCGTAGCCAAAGTGCGTGAGTTCATGCTGCCGTATCCTCCGTCCTCTCCTTCTATCGCGTTGTTCAAAGATGGCGAGTTGGTGCACGTGATTGAGCGCCACCACATTGAAGGCAATGACTTAACCCGCATTGTAGATAACCTGCAAGGCGCCTTTGAAGAGTACTGCTAATCTGCGGTAGTTCTTGAATTAAAACAGAACGGCCTGACTTTGATAAGTCAGGCCGTTCTGTTTTAAAAGTGTTTTCAGGAAATCAGGCTTTAAACAGATTTACATCGAATTGCTGATTGCTGATTGTTTTGATCAGCAATCAGCAATTAGCAACCAGCAATTAAAGCACCTTAAACCGCTCAAAAGCCAGCCGCTCCAGTTCTGCCTGGTGGTTGGGGTGCGCAATCCTGATCAGTTCCTGGGCCCGTTGCCGAAGGTTTTTGCCGTATAAATCTGCGATCCCAAACTCAGTCACAATGTAGTGCACATGGGCACGCGTGGTGGTCACGCTAGCCCCAGCTTTCAGCACGTTCACAATCTTTGATTCGCCTTTGTTCGTGATAGATGGCAGGGCAATGATCGGCTTGCCGCCTTTGGAGAGCGCCGCACCTCTGATGAAGTCCATTTGCCCGCCTACGCCTGAGAACTGGTACATGCCAATGGAATCGGCGCAGACTTGGCCGGTCAGGTCTACCTCAATGGCACTGTTGATGGCGGTGACTTTGTTGTTCTGCCGGATGATGGCCGTGTCATTGGTATACACCGCCTCTTTCAATACCACCGTTGGGTTGTCATGCAGGAAATCGAAGACCTTCTGGGTGCCGTTCACGAAACAGGAGACAATCTTGTGTTTCAGGATTTTCTTTTTGGCACCCGTAATCACTCCCTTCTCCACCAAAGGGATAATGCCATCGGAGAACATCTCGGTATGGATACCCAGGTCTTTATGGTTACCAAGTTGCGCCAGCACCGCGTCTGGAATACCCCCGATGCCCATTTGCAGTGTGGCTCCGTCATCCACCAATTCAGCCACTAGTTTGCCAATCTGGGTCTCCACTGCGCCGGGCGTCTTGCCCCCGTGCTCTATCAGAGGCTCTTCCACCCACACCTTGGCGTGTATCTTACTGATGTGTACTACCCCATCACCGTGAGAGCGCGGCACGTGGGGATTCACCTCGGCAATCAGGATTTTGGCGGTCTCAACCGCCGACAAGGCAATATCCACGGAAGAGCCCAAGGTGCAGTAGCCGTGCCCATCGGGCGGTGACACTTGTATCAGGGCCACGTCCAGCGGCAGAATGTTGCGCCGAAACAGGAAGGAGATCTCACTCAGGAAAATAGGAATGTAATCAGCGTGCCCCTGGCTGAGGGCCTGCCGGATGTTGCCTCCCACAAAGCAGGCATTGGTCTTGAAACTCCCTGCGTGCTCAGCGGAAGTATAAGGTGCCGGCCCCTCGGTGTGCATATGGATGAACTCCACGTCCCGGAGTTCAGGACCGCGGGCCGATACGGCATTCACCAGGCGCAACGGCGTCATGGCGGCCCCGTGCACAAAAACGCGGTTCCCGGATTTAATCAGTTTAACCGCTTCTTCGGCGGTGGTATAGTCAGGTTGGAGAGACATGGGATCTTTACAGGTTGATGCTTCACGTTCTACGTAAATCTGCCGCAAAGATCAATTCTGTGTACCCCAGAAAAAATGACAAAGGCCAGCACTTGGGCTGGCCTTTGTCATTTCATGTCTTATTTTTAAAAAGCAGCCTCAATACGCTGCAACCATCGGCGGAGCCGAAGTACTATTGTTTATAGTCGCTCTGCTAAATACTGCTTCAGGTCAAACCCGATGTCGCGGCGGTAGTTGCGGCCTTCCCAGGTGATCTGCTCGGCGGCGGCGTTGGCTTTCTCCAGCGCTTCTTCCATGTCCTGGCCCAAGGCCGTTACGGCAATCACGCGGCCCCCATCGGTGACAATCTGCCCGGAGTGGGTCTGCTTGGTGCCGGCGTGGAAGCAGAGGGTGTTCTCGGGCAGCGCGGTCTGCAAGCCGTGGATCTCTTTTCCTTTCTCGTAGTCGCCGGGGTAACCGCCGGACACCAAAAAAATGGTAGTGGCGGAACGAGGATCTATCTCCAGTTGGAACTGCCCCAGTTCATGGTCATGCAGCGCCTTGAAGAGCTCAAACAAATCTGAGTTGATGCGCGGCAAGATAGCCTCGGTCTCAGGGTCGCCCAGGCGCACGTTGTACTCAATCACGTACGGGTCTCCGTTGGTGTTCATCAACCCAATGAACAAGAAGCCGGTGTACGGAATGCCTTCCTGCTGCAAACCCTGTAAGGTGGGCTCAATCACGCGCTGGCGCACTTTGTTCATGAAGGCGTCATCGGCAAATGGTACGGGAGAAACAGCCCCCATACCACCGGTGTTGAGGCCGGCATCGCCTTCGCCTATGCGCTTGTAGTCTTTGGCCTCGGGCAGGAGCACGTACTCTTTGCCATCGGTGAGAATGAACGCCGAGAGCTCAATGCCCTGCAGGAACTCCTCTACCACCACTTTGCTGCCGGCGGCGCCAAACTGGTTCTGCTGGAGCATACCAGACAGGGCCGCGCGAGCCTCCTCAAAGTTCTGGGCAATGACCACACCTTTACCGGCGGCCAGACCATCGGCTTTCAGTACCACAGGGTACGGATGGTTCTGCAGGTACGCAATGCCCTGGTCAAAGGTCTCGGCGGTGAACGTCTCATAACGGGCCGTGGGGATGCCGTACTTAAGGAGAAACTGCTTGGAAAAATCTTTGCTGCCTTCCAGCTGGGCGCCGGCTCTGCGCGGCCCTACCACCAGGATGTGCTGCAGGTACTCCCGCTCCGCGAAATAATCTGCAATGCCTTCTACCAGCGCCGCTTCCTGGCCAACCACCAGCATCATGATGTTGAAATCAGTGGCGAACTTGGCCAGTTCCTCAAAATCGGTGATGGAGATGTCTACGTTGGTGGCAATCTGGGCAGTGCCCGCATTACCCGGGGCTACAAAGATTCTTTCAGCGTAAGGGCTTTGGCTAATTTTCCAGGCCAGGGCGTGCTCACGGCCGCCCGCTCCTATTATCAGTACGTTCATACAAGCAGGGTTAACGCCTGAGTGCGGCTCAGGCAGGTATAGAGTTACGGTTCCGCCGTTTTAGGGCTATTTATTATAAAACACCACTAAAATGGTGCCACATAACAGAAACAGAAAAGCAGGTATTGCCACCTGCTTTTCTGTTTTCTACATCTTAGTTCGCGTATTTAGAGAGGAACTTGATCCGCATGAGGCGGAGGTCATCCTCGGTGTAATCATCGGTGCCCAGTTCTTTGATGGCAACGGCCATGTTGTCTGTGGTGGAACTCATGAAATAGTCAATCACCTCCTGCTGACGGTCATCGTCCAGCACCCCGTCTATGTAGTAGTCCAGGTTCAGCTTGGTGCCCGAGTAGCAGATGTGCTCAATTTCCTCAATCAGCTCAGACATGGTGAGACCTTTGGAGGAGGCGATCTCTTCCAGGTCCATCTTTTTGTCTATCTGCTGAATGACGTAGATTTTGAGCTTTGACTTGTTCACCGTGGTCTTCACCACCACATCGGCGGCGGTCACAATGTCATTCTCCTCCACGTATTTGGAGATCAGTTCCAGGAAAGGCTTCCCAAACTTCTGCACCTTGCCCATGCCCACCCCGGCAATGTGCGCCAGGTCTTCTTTGGTGGTAGGGTACGTGGTAGCCATCTCTTTGATGGACGGGTCCTGGAAGAGCACGTAAGGCGGCAGGTTCATGTCCTTGGCCAGCTTCTTGCGCAGTGCCTTGAGCAGGTCAAAGAGAACCGCGTCATGGCCGGCGGCGGCCTGAGTTTCCTCTTTCTCCTCTTCCTGCTGCACTTCCTCGTCAAAGTTGTGGTCTTTGGCGAATTTGATGGAGTGCGGGCTTTCTAAGAATTCTTCACCTTTATCTGTGATTTTCAAAGTTCCTACGTTTTCAATGTCTTTCTCCAAAAAGTCAAACAAAAGGGCTTGCCGGATAATTGAATTCCAGAACTGGGGTTCCTGCTCTTTGCCTACGCCAAATACTTCCAGTTGGTCGTGGGTGTAGCTTTCTACATATTGGTCTTTGAACCCGATGAGCACATTGACCAGGTGATCAATATTGAAACGCTGGTTTGTCTGCACCACGGCCTTTAAAGCGTAGGTGAGTTCCTGTTCGGCCTCAAACTTCTCTTTAGGATGTACGCAATTGTCGCAGAAGCCGCAGTCTTTGTCATACTGCTCGCCAAAGTAATGCAACAACTGGCGCCGACGGCATACTGCGGAGTCAGCGTAAGACGCCATCTCCTGTAGTAATAACTTAGAATTGTCGCGTTCGGTTACAGGCTTGTCCTTGCTGAATTTCTCCAGCTTCACAATGTCATCGTAGCTGTAGAACATGAGGCAGTTACCCTCCAAACCGTCGCGTCCGCCGCGGCCGGTTTCCTGGTAGTAACCCTCAATGGACTTAGGCGTGTCATAGTGGATCACGAACCGGACATCGGGCTTGTCAATCCCCATCCCGAAGGCAATAGTAGCCACAATCACGTCCACGTCCTCGTTCAGGAAAGCGTCCTGGTTGGCCATGCGCACGTTGGAGTCCAGTCCGGCGTGGTACGGCAGCGCTTTGATGTCGTTCACCTGCAGCAGCTCGGCAATCTCCTCCACCTTCTTGCGGCTCAGGCAGTAGATAATTCCGCTCTTGCCTTTGTGCTTTTTGATGTACTGGATAAGCTGCTTTTTGGTATTGTGTTTAGGTCTTACCTCATAGTACAAATTTGTACGATTGAAAGAGGACTTGAACACAGAGGCATCGTCCATCTGCAGGTTCTTCTGAATGTCTAGCTGCACCTTGGGCGTGGCCGTTGCCGTCAAGGCAATGATAGGCAGGTTGCCGATGTTGTCAATGATGCCTCTGATCTTGCGGTACTCCGGCCTGAAGTCATGGCCCCACTCAGAGATACAGTGGGCTTCGTCAATGGCTACAAACGCGATTTTGGCTTGTTTCAGGAAATCCAGGGTATCTTCTTTGGTGAGAGACTCGGGGGCTACGTAGAGTAGTTTCACCTCGCCGCTCACCGTTTCCTTTTTCACCTTGTTCATCTCCGCCTTGGAGAGCGTGGAGTTCAGGAACTGGGCATTCACCCCAAACGCGTTCAACTGGTCCACCTGGTTTTTCATAAGCGCAATAAGCGGGGAAATCACAATAGCCGTGCCTTCCATGGCCAGAGCGGGCAACTGGTAGCAAAGTGACTTTCCGGCACCGGTTGGCATGATCACAAAGGTATTCTTGCCGGCCATGATGTTCTCTATAATCGCCTCCTGGTTGCCCCTGAATTGACTATAGCCGAAAACTTCCTTTAATTTGTTCTTTAATGATTCTTGTTTTACTAACATGTAATATGCTTGTTGTGAGAAACAAGGGTTTGTACTTTCTGTTGTTGTCTTGTCTAATACAAATCTAACTTGAATATCACGAAAAATATCAAAAGCATCGCAAAAAAAGTGTTGGAAGAGGAAGCCACCGCCATCCTTAAACTCGCTGATTATATCAATGAGGATTTTGAGGCTTGTGTGGAGGCAATTCTGGCCATCAAAGGCCGTGTGGTGGTCACGGGCATTGGCAAAAGCGCCAACATCGCTTCCAAGATTGTGGCTACGCTGAACTCCACTGGCACCCCGGCCCTTTTCATGCACGCCGCCGATGCCATCCACGGAGACTTGGGCATGATCCAGGCCGATGATTTCGTGATCTGCCTCTCCAAGAGCGGCAATACCCCAGAGATTAAGGTTCTGGTACCGCTGCTCAAGCGCAAAGGCACCCAATTGGCGGCCCTGGTGTCTAACGTAGACTCTTACCTGGCCCAGCAGGCCGATTTTGTCTTGAATGCCACCATTGAGCGCGAAGCCTGCCCCAACAACCTGGCCCCTACCACCAGCACCACCGCGCACCTGGCCCTGGGCGATGCGCTAGCTGTATGTTTGTTGGAGTCCCGCAACTTCAGCAAAGAGGATTTTGGCGCCTTGCACCCCGGCGGCGCTCTGGGCAAAAGGCTTTACCTGAAAGTGGGTGATATTTACACGCTTAACGCCGCGCCGCAGGTGAACACAGCCGCTACCCTGAAAGAGATCATCATTGAAATCTCCTCAAAACGCTTGGGGGCTACTGCGGTTCTGGATAATTCTGGTAACTTAACGGGTATTATCACCGACGGGGACCTACGGCGCATGCTCTCCAACTTTGAGAATCTAGCCGGGATTACGGCCGCAGATATCATGACGCCCTCGCCGCTCACCATCGATTGTGATGAATATGCCGTAGAAGCCTTAGTCACGATGCAGAAGAAAAACATTACGCAACTCATTGTCACCAAGAACGGCACTTTCACCGGCTTTGTGCACTTGCATGATTTACTTAAAGAAGGATTAGTATAACATGAACGACAATACCTATGTGGTAATCATGGCAGGAGGCATTGGAAGCCGCTTCTGGCCGGTTAGTAGGGTAAACCATCCCAAACAATTCCATGATGTACTGGGCATTGGCGAAAGCATGATCCAAACCACGGTAAAGCGGTTTCAGGGCATTTGCCCTCCGGAGAACGTTTTCGTGGTGACGCACCGTGATTATGACAGCCTGGTACGGGAGCACCTCCCAGACCTCACCGACAACCAGATACTGCTGGAACCCATTGGCCGAAACACGGCCGCCTGTATTGCCTACGCCTGCTTCAAGATTGCCAAGCGCAACCCCAACGCCAACATTGTGATTGCCCCGGCAGACCACGTAATCCTGCGCGAAGAGTCTTTCAAGAACTGCGTGCGCGAGGCGCTGGAAGCCACGGCGAAAAGCGAGATTCTGGTAACCTTGGGTATCAAACCCACCCGTCCGCATACCGGCTATGGCTACATCCAGTTTATTGACGATGCCCAGAACAGCCTGAAAAAAGTAAAGACGTTCACCGAGAAACCATCGCTGGAGATTGCCCAGATGTTCCTGGACAGCGGCGAGTTTGTCTGGAACGCGGGTATCTTCATCTGGAACGCCCAAGCCATTGTAAAGGCTTTTCACCAGTACCTGGGCGACATGGCCGAGACCTTTGACGAAGGCATTCCCGTGCTGGACACCGATCAGGAAGAGCAGTTCATTAACCGAGCCTATTCCCATTGCCGCAACATCTCCATTGACTACGGCATCATGGAGAAAGCCGATAATGTGTTCGTAATCCTGGGCGATTTTGGCTGGTCTGACCTGGGCAGCTGGGATTCCCTCTACAGCCTGTCTGAGAAAACTTCCGAGGGCAACGTCATTGAAGGCAATGTGCTGGCCTACGATGTAAAGAACTGCATCATAAAAACACCGGCAAACCAACTGGTGGTGCTGCAAGGCTTGGAAGACTACATTGTGGCCGCCCATGACAACGTGTTCATGGTCTGCCGCCGGGAAGATGAGCAGAAAGTAAAAGACTTCGTGGCCGATGCCAAGGCCATGAAAGGCCAAAACTTCATCTAAGATTCCCTTTCCCTATAAAAAGCGTCGGGGCTCCTGTTTTGCAGGAGCCCCGACGCTTTTTATATGCTATTGAAAAATCTATGACTAAGGCTGCTGCAATCTCAACCTGTAAACATCCGTGATATCGCCGCGCTTGCGGGTGAAGGTGATGTCCTGGTCATTGGTGCTTACCGTATAGGCACCATCCAGAATCAAGGTCCAATCGAACTCTGCGGTCCAAAAAGATTTGTCCTTAAACACTATCTCCTGCCCCTCCACATGGTAGGTGCCCTGGCCGATGGCCGGATATTTCACGCGGTCACTGCTCCCAGAAAATGAGTTTCCGTCCAGCACCAACGTGACATTGGCCACATCATAATCCGCGGTGGGGCTTGATCTCTGAAACTGCCCCACATAGGTACCGCTAGGAATCACAGCCGGTTCCTCGTCTTTGTCAAAGCAGGAAAACGAAATGAACGCCAGCAACAGGAGTAGTAAGTTCTTTTTCATAACAGTGGCTTTTTCTTCAAGACCCAACCTAAGGCCAAAAGGCTGCACCTTACTTTCTAAAGATCATCAATTTTTAACTTCTTTTCACGATGGCGTTACCTGCATCAGTTGGTGTTGTTAGTTATCCCTCATACATGACCAATGGTGTCATATTAGCCAGGTGCTGTAGGGAATGGAGCAATAAGGCATAAAAAGCGCTTCGGGCCTGTTTTCTTAAAAACAGGCCCGAAGCGCTTTGGTTTTAATCGGCTAGGGTTGGGCTATTCTGCCTTGCGCTGTCTCAGGGCTTCGTACAGGATGATGCCGCTAGCCACCGATACGTTCAGGGATTGCACCTGACCGATCATCGGGATTTTCACGCGCACATCGGCGCGCTTGAGGTACTCAGGAGAAATACCGTCTTCCTCGCTGCCCATGAGCACGGCAATAGGACCGGTCAAATCCACGGCGGCATCGGTGAGGTTATCATCGGCTTTCTCGGTACAGGCCACTACCCTGATGCCCGACTGCTTCAGGAAGTGCAGAGTATCTTTGAGGTTCTGCTCGCGGCACACCGGAATCAGGTTCAGGGCACCGGCCGAGGTTTTCAGGGCATCGGCGTTGATCTGGGCGGCTCCGCGGCTAGGGATCACAATGGCATCTACGCCCATACACTCGGCGTTACGGGCAATGGCCCCGAAGTTCCGCACATCGGTGATGCGGTCCAGCACCAACAGCAACGGATCTTTGCCTTTTTCAAAAAGAGAGGCCACAATCTCATCCAGCGGAGAATAGGAAATGGCAGAAAGATACGCCACTGCACCCTGGTGGTTTTTGCGGGTCAGTTGGTCCAGCTTCTCGTTGGGCACCAGGGAGATGGGAATCTGTGCCTCACGGGCCAGCTCGGTGATCTCCTGGCTGATGCTGTGCTTCGTGCCTTTGAGCAGATAAATCTTCTCCATGGTCTTGCCGGCGTGCAAGGCTTCCAGTATCGGCCGCAGGCCGAACACCATCTCCATTTTATCTACCTTGGGTTGGGTATAGTGTCTTGGCTTGCCGCCACCTTCTCTATCTCTGTAATTTCTGTTCTCCATGGATGTTATGCGTTGATCTGCAGCCAGGCTGCACTTCTGATTTGCCTGCAAAGGTAGCCGTATTTCCGCAGAAATGTAGCAGAAGCTTCTGCCCTGGTAAGGCGGTCATCAACTTCTACGCTCTCCTTTCTAAAGTACGTAAGAACAAGGCTCCTGTTTTTAACCCGATTTCCTGAAAAGAGGCCACAAACGGAAGCCTCCAAAAAGCAGAAGGGCCGGATATTTCTACCCGGCCCTTCCATAATGATCTATTGAGGTTACTTGCCCATTTGGCCGTAGTACTGCATGAACTTCTGCTCAATCTCGGCAGATTTCTGGGTCAATCCTACCTGGCGCGACACTTGGATCAACTGCTGCATGATGAACAGGTTAATCCGGATCTCGGTCTCAAACATAGAGCTCTGCGTGAAGTAGTACCGCAGCGCGGCATCTGACCTTGCTGACATGGTATTCACGATCTCCTGGGCGCGTTTCTGCTCGCCTACCTCGTACAACGGCACCACAAACGGCGGAATGTAGTAGTCGTACGGAATAGATTTGTCTGGCAACTGCGTGAAGACGTAGTCCATGATCTTCTTGGCGGTGGCTTTGTCGCCTGCTTTCAGGTACTCCAGAGTCAATTGGTAATACTTATCGCGGGCGTTGGCCGGGAAACGCAGGTAGTTCTCATCGTAGAAAATATCGGTGCGGTCTAGGTTGCGCCAGGAGAACTTGTTCATCATGTTGTCATACATGATGTCCTTGGCGATGTAGCCCATCTGATCTTCGCTACGGCTCTGCACCGGCACAATTCTGTAGGCCAGGCCTTCCAGTTGCAGGTAGTTGTCCAAGCCCATGAAGTCAGAATTATCGGCAGTGGTAGAGAAGTACACGGGGCGTTTCCAGTTGTTGTTGGCCAACAGGTCAAGGATAGCCAAATGCTTTTTCTCCAGGCCGCCTTTGTCAATGGTAAAGCGCATCTGGCTCACGATGGAGTCTCTGTAGGCCGCCGGTACCGCGTTGGCCGTGATGACAGCGTTCTTGTCCACGTTCAGGAAGAAGTTCTTCGTTGGGAAAGACAGGTACGTCCGGCCGGCGCGGTCGCCTATCTGCAGCGCCTGGTGGTTCTGCTTCACCAACTGGATGTATTGTTTCAGGTCAATGCCATTGGCCACCTCGGGGCGCTCTACATACGGCAGGTAGTCGTTGATGCCCTGGCGGTAGTTCTCGTTTTCCAGGCTCATCGGGAACGGCTCAGACTTGTAGGCCTGGCGCTTCATCTGATCCAGGTACCAGTCGGTGTTCATGTAAGAGAGTACCGCTACGCGAACATCGGTCCGGAAACCTTCCACTTCCTGGGCGTACCAAAGCGGGAAGGTGTCGTTGTCACCGTTGGTGAACAAGATGGCATTCGGCGCCACGGAGCTCAACAGGTTTTTAGCCGAGTCAACGGAGTGGTAACGGTCTGAGCGGTCATGGTCGTCCCAACCCTGGGCCGCCATAATACCGGGGATAAGTAAACCCACTACGGTAGCCACCACCCCGGCCAGCACATCAGACTTCAAAGCACGGCGCAGGAAATCGGCGACCGCCAATACGCCCAGGCCAATCCAGATACAGTAGGCGTAGAAGGCACCGGCAAAGGTGTAATCGCGCTCGCGCGGCTCAATAGGCGGCTGATTCAGGTAGATGACAATGGCAATACCGGTGAAGAAGAACAAAAGCCCCACCACAAAGGCATCGCGCTGTTTTCTCCTGATTTGGAAAATCAAGCCCAAAACCCCCAGCGCCAGCGGCAGCATGTAGAAATTGTTGCGGGCTTTGCTCTCGGCAATGCGGGCCGGAAGCCCATCATTGCCCTCCCAAGGCCATAGCACGCCAGACTGTTGGATATCGCCCTCACGCCCCACGAAGTTCCACCCGAAATAACGCCAGAACATGTGGCCCATTTGGTAACGGAACAGGAAGCTCATGTTCTCGCCGAAGCTTGGTTTCTGGCCTTCCTGTATGTCTACCCATTTCTTGTACTGGGCAATGTGCCCGGGCTGGTTGCTGTACAGGCGCGGCAACAGGGTCTTGTCATTGGAATCATACACTGGCTCTACCTTGCGGCCCACCTCAATGTACTTGTCCTTGCCCTTGATGTATTGCGCAGCGCCTTCTTTCTGGTCTACCGGCTCAGCATTGAACTGCGGCCCGAATAAAAGCGGACGGTCGCCGTACTGCTCACGCTTGAGGTAAGACACAAAGCTCACGATGTTCTCTGGGTCGTTCTCGTCAATGGTGGGGTCGTAGCCAGACCGGATAGGAATGATGAGGTAAGAAGAGTACCCGATGAGCACGAAAATGAAACTCAGCAAGGCGGTGTGCAGCGTGCGGTTGCCGGTTTTGATGGCATAACGCACCGCCCACACAATAGCTGCGATGAACAACACCACAAAGAAGATCACCCCAGAGCCAAACGGCAGCCCGAAGCTGTTCACGAACATCACCTCGAAGGAACCGGCAATGGAAGGCAAGCCTGGAATAATCCCCACCAGCACGATACCCAGAATCAGAGCACTTACCACCAAGGTGATGATGGCGCCCTTGTTGGAGTACTTTTTAAGCCGGAAAAAGAAAATGAAGGCCAAAGCAGGAATGGCTACCAGGTTCAGCAAATGGACCCCGATAGACAGACCCACCATGTAGGCGATAAGAATCAGCCATTTGTCAGAAACGGCATCATGCGCGCGGCTTTCCCAACGGAGCATGGCCCATACCACAAAGGCAGTGAAGAAAGACGAAAAGGCATATACCTCGGCCTCTACCGCTGAAAACCAGAAAGAGTCAGAGAATGTGAAAGCCAGCGCACCTACGGCGGCGGCGCCCATAATGGCGATGGTCTGCCCCAGGGTTGGCTTTACCACGGTTTCAGCGTCTGCCGCTGAGTAAGACAGCCGGGAGGCCGCCGCAGCGGAAGGCACCAGCAGTTTGCGAGCCAGGATGCTGATGGTCCAGAAAAGGAACAATACCGTAAACGAGCTGGAAAGCGCGGAAAGCAGGTTCACCCACCAGGCCACTTGCGAAGGATCGCTCGCAAACAAAGAGAAAATACGGCCTAGCAAAAGGTAAAAAGGAGCTCCGGGAGGGTGTGGGACCAGAAGTTTGTAAGAGCAGGCAATGAATTCTCCGCTGTCCCAGAAACTGGCCGTTGGCTCCAGTGTAAGTACGTACGCGATGGTGGCCACCGCAAATACCAACCAACCTACCAGATTGTTGATCCGATTGTATTGCAACATGATGTGTTTAAGATTGAACCCTCGAAATTAGCAATTTTCTCCACGTCTAGGCGCTTGATAACCCCAATAAATAAAAAAAGAGCCAGCGCAGGCTGGCTCTTCTATAACTTGGGCAGCTTAAAATTATTGCTGCTGCAGAATGAGTCGTTTGGTTTCCACCATCTTTTCGTTAACCAGCAGGCTATAGAAATAGATACCGGCCGGCAAAGGCGAAAGGTCCACCATGATGGTCTCAGAGTTGGCGGGCTTGGTCACCGGAATCTCTTTGTACACCTTTCCAATGGCATTGGAGATCCTGATCTTGTAGTTGTCATCGCCCAGCGAGCTCAACGAGATCCGGGTCATGCCCCTGGACGGGTTAGGGTACGCGCTGAGGGACGGAATAAGCTTGGGCTCCTTCACCCCCTGGTTCCCCGAAAGGATCTTGCTTGTGCTGGCGTACAAGGCCGTGGTAAGCTGGCGCAATCCGGGTTTAGCCGTCTTGGCACCTGTATTTTTGGTCAGGTACAACAATGGAGAATACTTTTTCACGTTGGGGTTGTAGGAAGAAAGAGCAGAGGATGCCGATATCCCAAAATCCGTGATCGCTAAATTGGCGTTGGTTCGCCAGTTCAGGAAAACGGTATCAGAACCAGACGTGCTGACGGTACGGGAACCCAGGGGCAGACCACCCCTCATCTCACCCAGAGAAGATGCTTTACTACCTAAAACTATGCCCAGGGTTAAAATGCCCAGGAAAACGCGTGTAAAAATTTTCATACCATATATGCCAAGAAGTTGGTGATCAAATGCGGAATCGTTCAAATATAGCAACGGAACTTTAAACTACAAACTAAACTATAGAATATTTCCTATCTTTATCTATAAAAAAATCAATAAGCCCTTTGTTCTGTACAAGCTTCTTTCAGCCTGTATTTCAAAAACTGGGCCAAAAACCATCATTCCGGAATCACAAACTTGATCTCTTGGAACTGGAAGAACTGCAATTTCTGTTCCATGAGTACCGCCAACCGTCCGGCCGCATCAACCCCGGTTATCTGCCCGGGTGTTACCTGCCCTTCTACCTCAAAAGAGTGCCATTCCTGGTACCGGTACAGGTGCTGCAGGTACTCCCTTTTCTGAGCCTCGGCAGCGCCGCTTCGCAAAGCCAGGTACCGTCGCTCCAGATTTTCCAGTAACTTGCTGATGACCTTGGGCAACGGAAGTTGTTCACCGATGAGCAAAGCCAGAGAGGTAGCCCGTGCGTGGACGAAGGAAACCTGGTTTACGTTGATGCCAATGCCAATGACGCTGTGTTGCAGAAAACGGCCGCTCACCGCGTTCTCGATCAGAATGCCACCGGATTTCTGGTCTTTGTAGTACAGATCATTTGGCCATTTAAGGGTGACTCCTTGGGGGACGTACTCCCGCAGAAGGTCAAGGGCCGCTAGGGACACGGCAATGTTGAGCGAAAACTGATGCTGAGCCTCTAAAAAGGTTGGCTTTAATATGACAGATAACGTAAGGTTTTTGTCAGGCTCCACGTCCCAGGTATTGCCACGTTGGCCGCGCCCACTGGTTTGGGCACCCGCCACTATGACACAACCATCCGTGGCGCCATTTTTGTTAAGAAGCAGATGTGCCTCTGTGTTAGTGGAGGCGCATTCTGGCATAAAGACTAATTGCTGGCCTATAAAAAGGGTATTTGGCGAAAATTTATGCAAAGACTTTAGTATTTTTGAAGATCAAATTTATATTTCCCAAATGAAACACAACACGATTCAGGACAATTCCGACATATTGGCAGAACTGGTGGTAAAAGGCATGCAAGAAAGAAAAGCAGCTGATATTGTCGTTCTCAACCTGAAACACTTAAAGAATGCCGTCTCAGACTACTTTATCATAAGCTCCGCTAGCTCAGACACGCAACTGGATGCCATTGCTACGTCTATTGAAGAAGAAGTTTTCAAGCTTACCAAAGAAAATCCCTGGCAGAGTGAAGGCCGCACCAACCGTGAGTGGGTGGTACTGGACTACGTAGACGTAGTGGCCCACATCTTTCTCAAGGACAAACGTAATTTCTACGCCCTGGAAGAACTTTGGGGTGATGCTGAGATTACGCACGTAGCGCCTACGGAAGGCACTACATCGGCTGTGCGGTAAACAAAGCGCCGGCCCTGAGGTTTACTTTTTATTGAGAGAGAACAACCCATGACAGACAAACCAGAAAAAAAGAGAAAAAGAAAAATAATACCCAACACCCCGCCCCGCCCTACCATGCAGATCTGGGTGCTGGCGGCTTTGGTGATCTTTATTTTCGGCCTTACTTACTATAACAACCTCAACGCCACCATTGAAATCCGGCAGCCTCGCTTTGAGGAGATGCTGTTGGCCCAGGATGTGAAGAAGGTAGCGGTTGTGAACAACAACGTAGCAGAGGTGACCTTGAAAGAGGAAGCCCTGAAGAACGACAAGTACCGGTCAGAATTGGAGAGCCGCGGCGGTGGGTTCAGCATGAACACCCAGGGCGCGCACTACCACTTCCCTATCATCACCGCCGAGAGCTTCAAACAGGACCTGGACCAATTGCAGGCTCAGATCCCGCGTGAGCAGCGCGTGCCGTTGGAGATTGAGAAGCGCACCGGACTTCTGGAGCTCTTAATGGGCTGGCCGTTCTTCATCCTGCTGATGGTAGGTTTCTGGTTCCTGATGCGCCGCATGGCGGGCGGAGGAGCCGGTGGACAAATCTTCAACATCGGGAAATCGCGCGCCGCGTTGTTTGACGCCGAGAACCGCGTGAAAATCACCTTCAAAGACGTAGCCGGGCTGGAAGAAGCCAAAGAAGAGATACAGGAGATTGTGGAATTCCTGAAGAACCCCACCAAATTCACCATTCTGGGAGGTAAAATCCCGAAAGGTGCGTTGCTGGTAGGCCCTCCGGGTACCGGTAAAACCTTGTTGGCGAAAGCTGTTGCCGGTGAGGCCGAGGTTCCGTTCTTCTCTCTGTCTGGTTCAGACTTCGTGGAGATGTTCGTAGGGGTGGGTGCTGCCCGTGTGCGTGACCTGTTCAAGCAAGCGAAAGCCAAAGCCCCGTGTATCATCTTCATTGACGAGATTGACGCCATTGGTCGTTCCCGTAGCCGTGGGCAGATGCCAGGCGGTAACGATGAGCGCGAGAACACCCTGAACTCCCTGTTGGTAGAGATGGACGGTTTCGCAACGGATTCCGGGGTAATTATCCTGGCCGCCACTAACCGCCCTGACATCTTGGATTCGGCCTTGCTGCGTCCGGGACGTTTTGACCGCCAGATCAGCATTGACAAACCAGACATCAACGGCCGTACCCACATCTTTGGCGTGCACTTGGGTCCCTTGACCTTAGCCAGTGACGTAGATGCGAAGAAATTAGCTGCCCAGACGCCTGGTTTCGCCGGGGCCGAGATCGCTAACGTGTGTAACGAGGCTGCTTTGATTGCCGCCCGCCGCAACAAAAAGGCGATTGAGATGCAGGATTTCAACGATGCCATTGACCGCGTGATTGGTGGTTTAGAGAAGAAAAACAAGATCATCTCTCCGCAGGAAAAGAAAATCGTTGCCTACCACGAAGCCGGTCACGCTATTGCCGGTTGGTTCCTGGAGCACTGCGATCCGTTGGTGAAAGTGAGTATCGTTCCACGTGGTGTGGCCGCTTTAGGGTACGCGCAGTACTTACCGAAAGAGCAGTTCTTGTACAACACCGAGCAGTTGGTAGATGAGATGTGCATGGCCTTAGGCGGCCGCGCGGCGGAGCAGATCGTGTTCGGCAAAATCTCTACCGGTGCCTTGAGCGACCTGGAGCGCATCACCAAAATGGCCTATAGCATTGTGACCATGTACGGGATGAATGACCGCATCGGGAACCTGTCGTTCTATGACTCTAAGCAGCCAGACAACACGTTTACTAAGCCTTATTCAGAAACCACCGCAGAAACGATTGACTCTGAGGTACGCCTGTTGGTAGGTGACGCGTACAACCGCACGCTGCAACTGTTGTCTGACAGACGGAACGAGCTGGAAATGGTAGCGCAGGAACTGCTGGAGAAGGAAATCCTTTTCCAACATGACCTGGAGCGTTTGGTAGGTCCAAGACCTTTTGAGGGATTGACCAACTACCAAGCCCACACCGCTGGTACAGACCGTAGCAAAACGCAGAGCGAAGTAGCCGGTGAAAACCATATCATCACCCCAACCGGTGCCCAGCAAAACCAGGAAGACACGCCTACGGCCGCTGAGCCCACCGGCGCACCGTCATCCAGCGGAGAAGGCACTACGTTCAATTCGTAGCCTTTTTCTGAAAAACAGGTCCTAAACGGAAATACAACATGTACGAAGCCAAATCTAAAGAGATTGTGCTCCGCAAGGTAAGAGAGGCGCTGGCTAAGTCAGCGCCTTTTCTGCCTCCTACCCCAGACTTCTCCACCTCGGTCTACGGCCCCCTGCTGGAAGACCTTTCGGTGCTTTTCGCGGAGACGTTCATCCGCAACAGCGGCACGTTTGTGTACTGCGAGAACGAGGAGGATTTCTTTGACCAGCTGTTTGAGTTCAAGAAAGAGCGCGGCATTGACAACCTATACGTGTGGGAACCGGCCCTGAAGAAAATCCTGCACGCCAGCGGCATCAACTTCAACGGCACCGAAGACGATTTCATCAGCAACGCGCAGGCGTCACTTACCACCTGTGAGGCCTTGGTGGCCCGTACCGGCAGCATCCTGGTTTCCTCCGCCAACGCCAGCGGCCGGAGGTTGTCTGTCTACCCGGCCATGCACCTGGTGGTGGCCAAACTGTCACAACTGGTGCCCGATATCAAGCAAGCCCTGCAGTTTGTGCAGGGGAAATACGGCAACCGCCTGCCGTCCATGCTTTCCCTGGTGAGCGGCCCCAGCCGTACCGCCGACATTGAGAAAACCTTAGTCATGGGTGCCCACGGCCCCAAAGAACTTATCCTGTTCCTCGTTGATGATCACACCGATTGACCACCTGCCGCCCGGTAAAAAAGTCTACTTCGCTTCAGATTTCCACTTAGGGGTTCCGTCTCCGGAGCAGAGTTTGGCGCGCGAGAAAAAGATTGTGCGGTGGCTGGATCAAGTGAAGGCAGATGCGCACGCCATTTTCCTTTTAGGCGATATTTTCGATTTTTGGTTTGAATACCGGCACGCCATCCCGCGGGGGTTTATCCGGTTGCAGGGCAAACTTGCCGAGATCGCGGACAGCGGCATTCCCATCTACCTTTTCACGGGAAACCATGACATGTGGATGTTTGACTACTTCCCCAAGGAACTCAACATCCCCGTGCTCCGGAAGCCTATCTCCACCAAAATAGGGAACCACACCTTCTACATCGGGCACGGCGATGGCCTGGGGCCAAAGGATTACACGTACAAGGTCCTGAAACGGATTTTCGCGAACAAGATGAGCCAGTGGTTCTTTGCGCGCATCCATCCCAACATGGGCATCGGGCTGGCCACTTTCTGGTCGCGCCGCAGCCGCATCCAGAACACCAAGGTAGACGAGGTATTCAAAGGCGATGACGAATGGCTGGTGCATTACTGCCAGCGCGTGGAAGGAAGGCAGCACCATGACTTCTACGTTTTCGGGCACCGCCATTTGCCGCTGGATTTACCCATTGGGGAACGCAGCCGCTACCTGAACCTAGGAGAATGGGTCAATTTTTGCTCCTATGCCGTATATGATGGACAGGAACTCACCCTTACGTATTTTGAAAAACAGCCTGCCTAAGTTCTACCTGGGTCTTCTGGCCTGGTTTCTTTTGGCGCCGATCTGCACGCAGGCGCAAACCCCTGCCTGGACGCTGGCTTTTCAGTTACCGGCCAAGGGCAATGCCCTGCTTTCCATTGACCGTTTTGACCGCGTGTATTTATCAGACATCCGGCAGAACATCATCCAACTGGATACGATGGGCAAGGTCATCAACACCTTCTCGCCACCCACGCAGGGAAGGGTGGCCATGGTGGAAGCCTGGAGCCCCGCCAAAATCTCGGTGTTTTACGATGACCGGCAGCGCGTGCAACTGCTGGACCGTTTCCTGACCCCACTGGGTTTGGCAGATCTGCGAGAATACACCGATGGCACCATCAGGGCCGCCACGCTGGCCGCCGATGACCGGCTCTGGCTTTTTGACGAGACCACCTTCCGGCTGCTGAAGATAGATACCCGCACCAACCGGGCCGTCTACGAAAACCCCTTGGAACTGCTCTTGGACCGCCGACAACACGATATCACGTTTATGCGCGAGTATCAGGGCAAATTGTACATGGTAGACCGCTCCTCAGGCATCTACGTGTTTGACAACATGGGCAACTACCAAAAAAAGTTGCCACTGCCTAACCTTACTTACCTGGGCTTTGTGGGAGATGAGCTGTATTACCTTTCTGACAACCAGCTTCATTTCCAGCACCTCTACACCTTCCAGACCCGTACGGTTTCCTTGCCGGAACAGGCGATTCCCTATCGGCAGGTGTTGGTGGGAGACAAATTCGTTTACCTGCTTACCAACGAAAACCTCTTCACTTACCGGCGGAGACAAGGGTTGTTTTAAGGCCGCTTTCTAGAAAACAGGTGTAAAACCGATGCAGGAAAAGAGCTTACCTATGTTTATGCATCGCAAGCTCCACCGTATTACAGAAAACCCCGCTTCTATTCTTTGGCTAGAAATCTTAAGCCCAACAAGCCGGCAATGATCAACCCAATGCAAAGCAGGCACAAAGCATCGTTCGGATCGTTGAAAAGAATGATCCCCAAGATAGTGGTACCCACCGCCCCTATTCCGGTCCAGGAGGCGTAGGCGGTACCTACGGGCAAGGTGCGCATGGCCTGGGCCAGCAAGACAAAACTCAGGATCATGATGACCACCGTAATGATGGTGGGCATCAGTTTGGAAAATCCTTCGGTATACTTTAAACCAAAGGCCCAGCCAATCTCGCAAAGGCCGGTCAGCACCCGATACCACCAAGCAGAATTCATAGGATTTCCTCTTTAGATTTTTAAAGTTTTCACATCCTTAATCTGTAGATACCACAGCTTCAGGAGATTAATTTCCGGTTTGGTCAGGATTATCTTGACGGCTTGCGGTGAAAACATCTACTTGCAAACTTAGCGGAGATAATTTCCCATTGGGATTTCTTACGCAACCGAATGAAAAAGGCCGACGGAAGCTTTTGCCTCTATTGCCGGAACAGATCAGATAATGTATTTAAACTGAATGCCTTCCCTGATCAAACGTTTCAACCAGACAGAGAAATGACAGGCATTCATTCAGGGAGCTCAAGCTGCTAAACAAAGGATATTTTAAGGCTGTTTTTCAAAAAGTAAGCTCAGAACAGAACGTCAAACATCAACCAATACCAGTATGAGGAGAGCGCACGAAACGGATTCTTTCACTGCGGCAGAGCGCTTTCTTTCTTTTTGAACTATGCTTCTCTCCACAGAGTTTTTGGACAGGCTGTTTGTGCAGTCGCCCTTTATGAAAAAGAAGTTTCAATTCAAGAACAAGCACCTGTTGCGCTACTTGGGCAACACGGGCATCGCTTTTCTTATATTCTGGACGTTTTTCTTTATCCACCGCGCAGGGGTGCGGGATTTTGAAGCGCTTGATGTTTTCCGTTTACTGTATAATGCCCTCATGGTCAACGTGGTGCTGGAAGGTACCCGCCGCATTGCCAAACGCCTGAGCCGGAAATATGACTGGCGCGAGTACGGGCTGCGCCGTTTCATCTATGAGTGGGTGGCTGTTCAGATTTACATCCTGCTAGTGATGGTGCTGTTTGAGATCATGCCAAGGTTGGTGTTAGGGCAAATGGAGTATGATTTCCAGAACCCCACCGCCATGCGTGACATCAAAGAGGTGTTTGTGTTTGGCAGCATCATTCTGCTTTTTGTGCACTTCATCCGGTCTGGCATTTACTTCTACAACCAGTGGCACCGCTACCTTATGCAGTCTGAGAAGCTGAAGAAGGAAACCATCAAAGTACAGTTTGAGTCTTTGAAGCAGCAGGTGAACCCGCACTTTCTGTTCAACAGCCTCAATGCCCTTTCCTCGCTCATTTACAAAGACCAGGACCTGGCCGCCAAGTTTGTGGAACAGCTCTCTAAAGTGTACCGCTACGTGCTGGAGAACAAAGACAAAGAGCTGGTGACCCTCAACACCGAGCTGGACTTTATCTATTCATACCTCTTTTTGCTCAAGATCAGGTTCCGGGAGAACCTGCGGGTGAACATGGATGTGCCAGACCATCTCCTGAACCACCAGGTAGCACCGCTCACCATGCAGTTGCTCATGGAGAACGCCATCAAGCACAACATTGTGAGCCGCGATGAGCCGCTGTTCATTGACGTGTTCATTGAAGGCGATTACATCATCATCAAGAACAACCTGCAGTTACGAGAGAGCAGCGAAGAGTCTACCGGCGTGGGCCTGAAAAACATCATAAATCGGTATAAATTCATCACCGATAAAAAAGTGGATGTAGAGGTAACAGCCCACGATTTCATTGCTAAATTACCGCTTCTAAACAAAGCCGCCTAATGAACATTCTCCTGATTGAAGACGAGTACCTGGCTTCAGAGAAACTGGAAGCCCAATTGCTGCGCTACGATCCCACCATCCAGGTGGTAGCCACCATTGACTCCATCCGCAACGCGGTGAAGTGGTTTGAATCCAATCCAGCCCCGGACCTGGCTTTCCTGGACATCCACTTGTCTGACGGTAACAGCTTCGAGATTTTCCAGAAGGTGGAGGTAAAATGCCCCATCATCTTTACCACCGCCTACGATGAGTACGCGGTGAAAGCCTTCAAGGTGAACAGCATTGACTACCTGCTCAAGCCCATCAGCAACGAAGACCTGGGCGCGGCCATGGACAAATTCAAGGCCCTGCGGCAAAGCCAGCCTGCGCCAGCCCCGGCCCTGGACATGCAGCAGATCATGGCGCTCCTGAACCGAAACTCCAATCCTGTCGCGGATACGCCTAACTACAAAACCCGGTTCCTGGTGAAAACCGGCCAGAAAATACGCTCGGTCTCTACTGATGAGATCGCCTATTTCTACGCCGAGGACAAGATCGTTTTCCTCATCACCAACGCCGGCCAGCGCTTCATCACCGATTACACCCTGGATACCTTGCAAGAACTTCTGGACCCTGAGCATTTCAGCCGGCTTAACCGCCAGTTCATTGCCCACATCCACTCCATTGACGAGATTCACCCCTACCTCAAAGGCCGCCTGAAAGTGTACGTGAAACCTGTGACTGACAAGGAAATCATTATCAGCAACGAGCGGGCCGCGGCTTTCAAAGAGTGGCTGGGAAAATAACCGTTTAGAACCTGTTTTCAGGAAAATAAGCCCAAAAGAGCATCACCTTTCATCCGTTGGTTAAGTCCTATCTTATAGACTTAGCCAACGGATTTTTTTATATAGTGAAAGTTCTACTTTATCGGAGCATCCTCAGCGGAGACTTCGGCCGTCAGGTCTTTCAGCATCCAGATGGTGCAGGCGAAATGGCCGGAGTTGCCTAGGGCGTGAGGCAACGGTTTGAAGCCGGCTTTGGTGTACATGCTCACCGCCTTGGACAGCTCAGGAAAAGACTCTAAATACAGTTGCTTGTAGCCAAGTTCCCGGGCCAGTTCCATGTTTCTTTCCAATAGTTGCAAGCCAATTCCCCTGCCGCGGGTTTCGGCAGAAAGGTAGAATTTCACCAACTCGGCACAGCCGTCCGGTAGGCCTTGGGTGGGGAAAACGCCGCAGCAGCCAACCATCTCTCCGTTCTCTTCGGCCACCAGACAACCGCTGCCGGGCGTAAGGAAAAGCTGGTACAGGGCATCGGTGGTGGGGTCTGTGTAGACGGTGCCCGGCTTGTCAATCTTGAACTCCCTGAATACCTTCCTGATGAGATCTGCCAGTGGCAGGTTGTCTTTTTCTTCAATGGCTCTGACGGTGATGCTCATGCTGCTGGGTTGCTCTGGTTCAGGTAATACAGGGATGACGTTTCTACTCTGCGGGCAAAAGTAAGGCAGGAAACCCAAACTGCAGAAATTGCCTTATGAAATACGTTTCCAGAACCGGATCATCGGCCTCCGTTTCAGGTGCCTTTTCCAAAAAGCAGCTCCTAAACAGCCAATGCATCAAGAAAAAGAACTATGCTTCTCCCGCTGAACTCAGGTTGACTTTTCCCTTCCTGCATTGCCCATTCCCTCTAAAAACACAATTAATCAATAATGGCTTTAGAAGGTAAGGTGCTGGTTTTTAACCCAAGACCACGCGTTTCTCTTATGCGGTTGGTGGCTCAAGGCCCTTTTCGTACAAACACCGTATAAATACGTATTTACTCCTGAACAAAGGACTTACTGAAACTTTCGGGACCTCAGGAAGTAAAAAATACCTGTGTCATGAAATCTTATCGGGGATTGGTACAAACCAACCCTGCGCGGCAACACGGCACAGCTTCAACTATGTCTCACTTTAACCCCAAGGAGAATTCTTATGCTAGCCATGAATTACCGCGGACCTTTACGGGTCCGGATAGATCAAAAACCAATGCCTGAGATACTGCACCCGCAGGATGCGATTGTTAGGGTTACCAGGTCATGTATTTGCGGATCTGATTTGCACTTATACAACGGTTCAGTGCCGGATACCCGCGTGGGCATGACCTTCGGGCATGAGTTCACGGGCATAGTAGAGGAAATAGGCTCTGAGGTGACCAAAGTGAAAGTGGGTGACCACGTGCTGGTGCCGTTTAACATTGCCTGTGGTCAGTGTGTTTTCTGTAAGCAGGAGATGTACGGCAACTGCCATGAATCCAATCCGCAGGCTACGGCCGTGGGCGGTATTTTCGGGTACTCGCATACTGCGGGTGGCTACAACGGCGGCCAGGCCGAGTATGTGCGCGTGCCTTACGCCAACGTGGGCCCCACCATCATCCCCGAGGGGATGGACCCAGATGATGCCGTTCTTTTGACCGACGTGGTACCAACCGGTTACCAGGCCGCCGAGATGGGCGGTATCCAGCCCGGCGATACCGTGGTGGTGTTTGGAGCAGGTCCGGTAGGGATTATGGCTGCCAAATGCTCCTGGTTATTTGGGGCCGGCCGCGTGATCATCATTGACGAGGTGGAATACCGCTTGGAGTTCGCCAAAAACTATGCGCAGTGCGAGGCCTACAACTTCAGAGAGTTCGGAGACCCGGCTGTGTTCATCAAAAAACAAACCGATTGGCTGGGCGCCGATGTCTGCATTGACGCCGTAGGTGCCGAAGCCGCCGGTAACGCCCTGCAAACCATCACCGGCCGGAAACTGCTCATTCAGGCGGGTTCCGCTACGGCGCTGCACTGGGCCATCAACTGCGTGAAGAAAGGCGGGGTGGTGTCCATTGTTGGGGTGTACGGCCCTACCGACAACCTGGTGCCGATTGGAAACGTGCTGAATAAAGGGCTTACCATCCGGGCAAACCAGGCCTCCGTGAAACGCCTGCTGCCCAGGTTGATTGAGCACGTGCAGAACGGAGTCCTGAACCCTAAAGGGCTTATCACGCACCGCATTCCGTTAGAGGAGGTTTCTGATGCGTACCGCATGTTCTCTGAGAAACTGGACAATTGCATTAAACCTGTTCTTATTCCACCATCAGCAAGAATTTAACCGAGATTGACTATGGAAACCACACCAAATAAATATGCCCATATCATTGGCTGGGGAATAGACGCAGACCCCAAAAACGACCCCACGTACCCCATGCGGAACCGCGCGGGCGAAGAGGAGAAAGGCTATACCTGGACCCGCCCTACGCAACAGCCGCAGACTGTGGAGATATTCCACTCCATTGAACGACCCGATGTGACGGCGGTCTTCGGGACGGCCACTCCGCCCAAAGGGCTCAGCGGCATGATCCGGCGACTGGCCTTCAAGAAAAGCGAGAACGATTATGGCCACTGGCTACCCCTCATCCTGGCAGACCGCATAAATGTGGTGGAAGGCATCATTGAGGACATCGCAAGCGGCAAGTTCCCCAATATCCCCGCTGAGAAAGGCATGAAGGCCGAATGGCAGCACAACCGCGGCGGCCTCCTGCGCCAGTTGGCGGTCACCGCCATCATTGGCTACGGAATAGTTGCTTATTTCAGGGCTAAAAAGAGAAGAGAGCGCGAAGAGGATTATGATTATTAATTCCTTTGCTTGACCTCAAAAGCGGAAAACCCCGGCCGATTTCAAAGATCGGCCGGGGTTTTCCGCTTTTTGGCTTCTACCATTTTTCCTCTGGTTTGAAGAAAATGAGCTAAAAACTGGGGCAAGTTTTACGTACAGCTATCGAAACTAAATACCGTTTTACCTTTAAGCTTCTTGATTTTGGTATCATCTGCGGCATCGGCGCGCACCATCATGCGCTCAATAAGCCAGTAAGTTTCGTTAAAGGAAATGCTGAACGTATATTCATAACTTCCACAGCCATCACCCCAGGTAGACTCAAAGACCAATGCCCGCGGGTACGTTTTTTCCTCTATTTCAAAGTCGATTTTTCCAAAAGGTGCCATCATACTCTTTTTAGACGTCTTCAGGGTTGGCTTCCCGAACAAAGAAACGAGCCAAGCGTCCTCGTCATAGCTACCCAATGTCAATCCTTTGTAGTTGGAGAGCATTCCGTCAAACACATACCCAACGGCATGACCGCTGCGCACTTTAACCCAATGCCCTTGCAGGCTCAGTTTTCCGCCCGCAAAATTAGTTACCGCCACTTGGAAAGGCTTGCTGGGCAAAGAGTCTTCTGCAATGGTGACTTGGGTGTTATAGTCCAGTGTAGCTAGAACAGCAGATTGAAAATCAGGTGATTTTCTCAGGTTTAACCCTTTGGTGGGGGCTACAAACAGTCTGTCTCCTGCTTTGTACTTCTCCGCCCCTTGGGTAAAGTGAGGCAAGAAATTGAGGCAAAGAACGAAAAGAACGAAGGACAGAATTCGCATATAGAGTATGGGTATAGATGGCTTTATGATATAGAATAAATTTAAAATGCAGCATAAATAGACAGTTCCCTGCCAAAGGTAAACAGGTAGGAAGCGAACGTATTCTACTTGGTATTTTGCCTACTTTCCTAAAAACTGCCGCAAAACGCAAGTTTACAATTTCCAGAGCATTTCGTACTGACCAAGCAGTTCCGTCATTTTCCTATTCTTTAAAAACCGAAGCAGTTTCTCGCCTTTGGCATCCACGTTAATGGCGCTGATCACGGGCGAGGGTGTGAGGGAAAACAGTTGTTGGAGCAGGGCCTGCCCTATCCCCTTTTCGCGCCAGCCAGGGGCCACGGCCAGTTGGGCCAAGGCTCCGGTGAGCCGATAGATGATGCCATAGCCCACGCATCTGCCCTGCGCATACGCCTCCACTATCTCTACATCTGAGAGGGTGCGATCAATGGCGGCCGTATGCAGATGCCAACTGGGTTCTACCTCCCAAAATGTTTGGTAAAGAGGCCAGTCTGGCACATGAACTTTCTGGAAAGTGACCTCCGAGGGCGAGTAGCCGTGCCAAACAAGCTCTGCCTTGTTGTGCCTGAACACATGGAAGGACCGGGTCACCTCAAAGCCTAGCTGCTCATAAATACCCAGCGCCCGCTTGTTCTCCTGGATCACCTCCAACAGGCACTGCTCAACCCCGTACTCCTTCAGGTAAGGCAGACAGAACGCATACATTTTTGAGGTGAGCCCTTGTCCCCGCGCTTTGGTGACCACCCCGGTACCGCTGTTGTATGCCGTCTTCTTGCCCTGCCAATCGCCCAGGTTCTGGAAGATAAAACCCACCGGTTCCTTGTGGTCCAGTACCAGCGGTGAAAGGGTCAGGTTGGTGCCGTCGCGGCGCAGTTTCAGGGCCATCACCTCCGGGGTAAGCGACAGGGGCATGATGTAGTTAGAAAAAGCGGCATTAAAGAGGGCACATAACTGATCAACCGTCTGGTTGTCGGCGAAAGCAAAGGTCATAGGAGCTGATGATTGGAGATCGGGAGCTAAATAACGAAATCGGGCTTCTAACTCAAAATCCTGAAGAAGCTGTATCGTGCTCTATGCGCGCTAGGCGCCCTTTGTGTTTTCTGAAGTTGACTGGCCGAACTAACCACATCAACAAAACTGTTTGGAGAACAGTACAATAAAACAGGCAGAAGGCCTTTTTGTTTGGGTTTTCAGATATTTTAAGGGGCTTTTTCTAAAAATAGCCCCAAAATGCCTTGTGGATAACCCAAGAAATCGTGCCTGCCTATTCAATTTAAGTTATTATATTTGTTAATTAGGCTCTCAGTATTTACCGCAGAAAGGCTTAAAAAAGGTTTGTAATCCAAATCTCACCTGAAGTAAGATATTCAAGGTCAGGGGGATAAATCATAGTAATTTATAGGAATTCAGGCGTAGCGTTCGGGTAGGTGGAGTTTTAATTTTTTTTGAAAACAAGAATTATCTATATAAAGGAAATTGACCTGTGGGATGTAGTTCATGTTCTAGTGGCGGCTGCGGCACCAAAACCACCTCTGCCGATGGCACCGAGGTAGTTGCGGGCTGCAAAAGCAACGGCGGTTGCAGCACGGGAGGCTGTAACCGGTTAAATGTATTTGACTGGCTCTCAGACATGGAGATTCCCGTGTCTTTTAAAGAGTTTGATATAGTAGAGGTACGCTTCAAAGGCGGCCGCAAAGAGTTCTTCAGAAACGTGAACCGGCTGCCGCTCATTACCGGCGATGCCGTGGTAGTGGATGTACCCAATGGCCACCACATTGGCCACGTGTCTCTCAAAGGCGAACTGGTTCGCCTGCAGATGAACAAGAAGAAGGTCCAGAACAACGACGAGATCCGGAGCATCTACCGCGTGGCCACCGAGAAGGACATGGAGAAGTTCAACCTCGCCCGCGAGCAGGAGCCCACCACCATGTACCGCGCCCGTGCCATTGTGCAGGAGCTGAAGCTCAAGATGAAGCTCTCAGACGTGGAGTACCAGGCTGATAAAACCAAGGCCACCTTCTTCTACTCCGCCGATGACCGCGTGGATTTCAGGGAGCTGATCAAGAAACTGGCCGAGGAGTTCAAGGTACGCATTGAGATGCGCCAGATCAGCCTGCGCCATGAGGCCGGCCGTCTGGGCGGTATCGGGTCGTGCGGCCGCGAGCTGTGCTGCTCTACCTGGCTCACCGATTTCCGGAGCGTGTCCACCACCGCGGCGCGTTACCAGAACCTGTCTCTGAACCCCAGCAAGCTGTCTGGCCAGTGCGGGCGCCTCAAGTGCTGCCTCAACTATGAGCTGGAAACGTATATGGATGCCCTCAAAGACATCCCCAACGTGAACCGTCCGCTCCAGACCAAAGCCGGTGACGCTTTCCTACAGAAGACCGATATTTTCCGCCGCATCATGTGGTTCGGGTATCGCGGCGACAGCAACTGGTTCCCGGTAACGGTAGAGCGCGTGCAGGAGGTGTTGAAGATGAATGCCGCCGGCGAAATGCCCGAGAACCTGGCTGAGGAAGTGAAAAAGCAACTACCGGAAGTGGTAGACTTTGTAGAAGCCCTGGAAGGCAACCTGGACCGGCTGGACGAGCAATATAAATCAAAGAAGAAGCGCAAGAAAAAGAACAAAAACGGAGGCAGCGGCGCTACTGCCACCGAGGTGTTGGCCCAGGCCGCCCCTACCCCGGAAGCACGCAGAGACCGTCCATCGGGCCGCGCGGTGCAGGGTGAACCTAAGCCCCGCCCAGAGCGTGGGGAGCGTCCGGCCGGCGGAGAAGGCAGACCACCCAGGCCAGAGCGCGAGCAGCAACCCAAAGGACAGCAGCAGCAAGGCAAACCCCGTCAGGAGCGTGAGCGTGACCCTAACCGTCCGCCGAAAGAAAGTGGAAACCGGGAAGGCGGTAACCGACCACCGCGCCAGGAGCGGCCCCAAGGGCAACGTCCGCCGCAGAACAGGCCCCAACCGGTAACCCAGGCCGCCGCGCCCGCTGCCGTAGGCGCTCCAGACAGGCCAGAAGCCGGTGCAAGGCCAGAAGGGGAACAACGCCCCAGACGCAACCGCAACCGCAACCACCGGAACCGCAAACCGGGCAACCAAGAAGGCGGAACGCCAAAAGCAGAAGGATGATGATAAAGAGTTTTCGTGTACTAGTGTCGCTGCTGAGCCTGGGCTTATTCCTGGCCAACTGTGACGCCAACCGCGTGTTTGAAGAAAACCAGGATATTGAGAACAACCAGTGGCCGGTGGCCCTGGCGCCCAAGTTTGAGTTTGAAATCACAGACACCACGCAGCAGTACAACGTGTTTCTCAATGTGCGCAACGCCATTCAGTATCCGTTTTACAACCTGTACCTGCGGCATTACCTCATAGGGCCAGATGGCAAGCAGATCAACACCATGCTGCATGAGATGTACCTCATGGACCCTAAAACCGGCGAGCCCCGGGGCAATGGCACCGGAGACATCTTTGACCATCGGTTCAGGGCCCTCAAGAACGTGCGTTTTCCTCAGGCGGGTAAATACCAACTGAAACTAAACCAGTACATGCGCCAAGATCCGTTGCCGGGCATTATGTCGGTGGGCATACGGGTAGAGAAAGTGGCTCCGTAGGGAACCTATACTAAAATTTCTTACGCGTCGTTTCTGGCCTGATTTTCGCAAATCAAGCTGGAAACGACTTTTTTTTGGCGGCAACTTTCCCCAGCGTCGGGGCTGTATTTGTACGGAGGCAACCCTGCCTCAAGAAATCAGTATGTGAACGAACCGAAATATTCCTGACCTATGAAAATCGCCCTTGAGCTGCTTGGCTGTATTACCATTTTGGCCTCTTTGCTGACCCTGGTAAAGAGTACATATTGGTGGATCAGGATTCTGGATTTCCCCAGGGTTCAAGTGGCCTTGTTAGGTACGCTTATCCTGGGTTTGTACGGCTGGCTGTTCGGGTATGAATTGCTCACCCAGAAGATCTTTGCGGGGCTGTTGGTGCTGGCTATTGTGAATGAGTTGGTCCATGTGTATAAATTCAGCCCTTTTGTGCGGGTACAGGCGCTCAGGTCCAAGATAAAAGCCCCCAGAAACTCGTTTGGGGTGATGATTTCCAACGTGCGGATGTCCAACAAGCGCTATGACCGGTTCCTGAAGGTGGTGCGCGAGAACGACCCAGACCTGCTGCTCATCAATGAACCCAACCACCGCTGGGCCACCGCCATTTCTGAGTTGGACGAGCGCTACCCGTATTGCATCAAAGAGCCCCTGGAGAACACCTATGGCATGATGTTCTACAGCAAGTTCAAACTCACGCACACCGAGGTAAGATACTTGGTGGAGGAAGGCATTCCTTCGTTCTACATGGTAGTGGAATTACCATCCGGGCTTAAGTTCGATCTCTTCACCGTGCACCCGCAACCGCCGCACCTGAACAAAGACACCGACACCCGCGAGGCCGAACTGCTCACCGTGGCCAAAATGGCGAAAGACTCACCTTACGCCAGCATTGTGATAGGCGACCTGAACGATGTGGCCTGGTCGTATACCACCAACCTTTTCCGGAAATTAAGCGGACTCCTGGACCCACGCATCGGGCGCGGATTCTTCAACACCTACAATGCGTTTGTGCCGTTCTTCCGGTATTCCCTGGACCACATTTTTTATGATCCTGCTTTCCGCCTGATCAGAATCAAACGCTTGCCTTTCTTCGGCTCAGACCACTTTCCTATGTTTATCCGGTTGAACTATGAACCACTGGAGGCAGATGAACACGAGGTTCCTGAACCGAATGAAGAAGAACAGGAAGACGCGGAGGAACTACTCAACAAACTGGACATAGACGTTCCTTCCAATCTCAGCAACAATACCGTCACCGTTCAGAGCACCACCGGGCAAGCAAAAAAGCCTTTGTAAAAGGCTCAGCTAATAGCTTCCATCGGTTAAAAGCAAGCTGTTACTTCGCCTGTTCTGACAACACCGCGCACCCCTTTCAGAGGTCCTTTTTAGCACCTCACTTCTCCTGCCATCAACACTGTTCCTTTCAATATAGGGAAGCGTTGGTGGCAGTGTTGTTTCGTACACGTTTAGGTGTAAATCATTCTGCCAACTTGGTAAGGTCTTCCAAGAACCCTTCATTTTTAGGCTAGGCGAGTTACCAATTCCAAAGTTATTGTGACCTCAAAATGCTTGGTTGTGGCATTCGCTGTTTCAGAGGTGTTTTCTTTGAACTGCATCAGAAGCAGTTTGCCTATTTTTGAGGCTTTTCTAAAAACCGGGCAGGTAAAACAGCAGGCAAAATCAATTTCGTAATTTAAGCTTCCTTTTTCACAAACTTTTTAAGGCTATTCTCCTACAAATTCTTTCTGAATTAAAAAATCGTAATGAATGAGTTAACCATGCAAACACCCGTTCGTATAGTATAAACACTTGCCATAGAATCTGGTATAATTTCAGGGTCTACGGCAAGGGTATTCAAAACACCATTCACAAACTAAAAACAAGGAGATTTAACCATGAAAGACAATCAAAAAGAGCAGCAAAACGATAACCAAGGCTCCTCTTCTACCGGGTCATCCGGTGGGATGGGTACGAATGCTTCTTCCTCCTCTTCATCAGGTACCGTGGGCCAAAGCTCAACTTCAGGTTCCTCTCCTGGATCTTTAGGTTCTTCGGGCACACAAGGAACTTCTGGTTTACAAGGAAGCACTGGCTCAACCTCCAGCGCTTCTGGTGGAACTGCCTCAGGTGATACTTCTTCTAGCTCCGGCTCTTCCGGCGGTTTAGGAAGCACCAGCTCTCCTACTGCCACTAGCGGTTCTTCTGCTACTTCCAAAAAAGGATCTTCTTCCACTTCCAATAACGCTTCAGGTAGCAAAACCTCCGGAAGCAAAACTTCCGCTTCAGGTTCCACTACCTCTTCCACACCAAAAGCCGGTGGCAGATCAGGTTCATCTACCTCGGCCAAAGCTTCCGGTGATAAATCAGGCTCCGGCAAATCATCTAAATCTGGGTCTTCTGGCTCTGACAGCGCTTCAGGTTCTTCTGCTTCTATGGGCAGCGGCATGGGCTATGGCGGATCACAGGGCGGAGACTACGGCAACCAGGGCAGCTCTTCTATGAGCGGCATCAGCGGGGGCGGTAACTTCAACGGCGAGCAAGGCGGCTACGGCTCACAAGGTGGCGGCCAAGGCGGATACGGTTCACAGGGAGGCAACAACGGCAGCTTCGGCGGCGGAAACTCCTGGAACAACCATGACGACCAGCACAACCGTTACGGCGGACAAGGCGGCGGCAACTACGGTGGCCAGGGTGGCTCTAACTACGGCCAAGGCGGTTACGGATCACAGGGCAACCAAGGTGGTTCTAACTACGGCCAGGGCGGCTACGGCGGATCTATGGGCCACTCCGGTGGACAAGGCGGCTACGGCGGAGGCTCTGGCATGGGCAGCAATCCGTACGGCATGAGCTCACAAGGCGGATACGCCGGTAATTCTTCCCGTTCAGAGTCTGACCGCGGTGGATATTCAAACTACGGCGGTTCCGGCTATTACGGAAACCAGATGGGCTACGGCACTGAGAGCGGCTACGGCATGCACGGTGGCGGAGGCCAAGGCAGCGGCCACGGCGGATACAGCCAAGGCTATAGCAATCAGCAAGGCGGCTCTTACGGCTCTATGGGCTCAAGAGGCGGATCTTACAGCGAAGAGTACGGCTCACGTGGCGGTTCTTCCCGCGGACAGGGGTACGATGGAAACTCTGACTATGACGGTGGCTACAGCCAAGGCGGAAACAGCTACAGCACCCAAAACCAGGGTGGACGTGGCGGCTCTAACTACGGTTCACATGACATGGGCTCCAGAGGCGGCTACGGCGGCTCTATGGGTTCAGACATGGGATCACGCGGCGGCTACGGCTCTTCACAGGGCGGCAACCAAGACTGGCAAGGAGGCGGCGGCTCACGCGGCCAGAACCGCGGGGGCGATAGCAGCGGCTACGGCTCTATGAGCGGCGGCAGCGGCCAGGGCGGTTACAGCACCTATAACTCACAGGGTGGCGATTTCGGGTCCCGTTCTTCACAAGGCGGCAGTGGAAGCGGAAGCCACGGCTCTTCGCAAGGTGGCTACGGCTCAATGGGTGGTGGCAACTACGGTGGTTCTAGCTACGGCTCCGGCCAGGGATCACAGGGCGGCCACAGCGGCGGAAGCTTTGGTGGCTCTAACTACGGGAACATGGGCAATGACATGGGCTCCCGTGGTGGCTACGGCTCTTCAGGAACCGGTTCAAGACAAGGCGGTGGCGACCATGACCGCGGCCATGGTGGTGCCTCTACCGGCGGTGGCTACGGCGACCAAAGCCGTGACTACGGCATGGGCGGATACGGCCAAGGCGGCAGCAGCTACGGCGGCTCCAGCGGATACGGTTCTTCTTCATCCGGCAGCATGGGTTCACGCGGTGGCTACGGCGGCACCCAAGGCGGAGGACAGTCTAGCTACGGTGGCGGTGGTTCCGGCTATGAGAACCGCTCTCAGTACGGCCGTTCAGACCAAGACCATGATGACCGTCGCTCCAGCGGAGACAAAGACCGCAATGACCGCTCCTCACGTGGCGGTTCTTCCAGAGACGATCGTTAATCAGTTTAGATAATCTCATCTAAGAAAAGCCTCGCTGGTTTCCAGCGGGGCTTTTTGTTTGAAGCGGGGCTTTTCCTCCCTCTTCACTGGTTCAAGTTTTCAACTTGGACCCAAAATGGGCTGAAGTTTCTAACTTCAGTGAGGCGATAGCCTCAAATCAAAACAGTTGATAACCAGCAGCAGGATAAAAAAGAACAACCTGTTCTGCGGTAGCCTGCGCACGGGCAACCACAAGGGATTGCCCCTACATGGATCAGCTAACGTAGAGACAAGGCGGTGCCTGGTCTCTACAGGATTTGTGATACCACCATAACTAGTTGATGCCTCCACCACCTAGGTTAAATACCGTAAGATGCACACAAAAAGAATCGCCCGTTTTGAAGCTGTTTTTTTGGAAACAGCTTCAAAACGGGCGATTCTTTTTAAGACGTTTTCCGCGCAGGTTTAGAAACAATCGCGGTAAACCTGTACGAACTCTTCAAAGGTGTAGGGCTGCCGGCCAAGGATTTCCTGGACGTCGCTGGTGACACCTGAGGCAAAGCCGGCTCTGGTAATGGCGTTGAGTTCCAGCAGACTTTCGGTCATCCAGTCGGGCATGCCTTGCTGTTGCATGGCGGCGCGGGCGGCGTCTTCGGGTAAGTCCACGTACTGGATGGTACGGCCTAAAACCCGGGAGAAAATCTCGGCGACCTCATTCCCGGAGAGGGCCTGCGGACCAGTGAGCGTGTAGGCTTTGCCGTTATGTTCATCGGGGTTCAGGAGGATTTCCGCGGCCACATCGCCAATATCCCGCACATCAACATGGGACACCCGTCCTTCGCCGGCGGGCTGGTAAAAGGTGTTGCTTTCCTTGATGGTGTGCGCGTACATGTTGGCGAAGTTTTGCATGAAGGAACCAGGCCGCAGCAACGTATAGTTCATGCCGGTGCCTTTGAGATAGTCCTCGGCCTGGCGGTGCCAGCGGGCCAGTTGGATGCCTGGCTCGGCCTCTGCCCCGCTCGCCGAGAGCCGGATCACGTGCTTCACGCCGGCGGCCTGCGCGGCATCCATCAGTTTCTGGGCCAGTTCCACTTGGTTCTGGACGAACGGCGTAACGAGAAAAGCGGTCGTGACGCCGGTAAAGGCCACTGCCAGACTTTCGGGCCGGTCAAAGTTGATTTCCACCAGGTCCACGCCTGGCAAGCGTTTCAGGCTATCTCCTTTGATCAGCGAGCGGACGCCAGCCCGCACATCTGCTCCTGCCGCTGAAAGTGCCTTCACGGTGGCAGAACCTACGGTACCTGTTGCGCCGGTTACTAAGATGATATGCGCCATGCTGTTGCGGTTGAATGTGTGGTTAGAAGACTAGTACTGCTTACGGAAGAAGCCCAGGCCCGGTGACAGGCCCTTCCGTTTTGAGGCCGTTCTTACTGAAAGCGCCCGAAAACGGCTGCGTACTTTTGAAATACTTTCCTGAAAACAGGCTTAAAACGCTATTTCTTCAGGCTGAGCATGAACAGCCGACCGGCCTCGTTGGAGATCATCATGTCAGAATCGTTCACGAACACCAAGCCCTCGGCCTGCCCAACTTTGCCCAATGGAATCTGCTCTTTCGTGCCTTTGAAAACGCCCTCGGGGCTGTCTGCCGAGAAGAGGTAAACCCACCCTTCGCCCAGCAGCGCAATGTGGCGGCCATCTGGCGACACGTCTGCGGCGGTGATTTTGGTGCTGATCTGAACGCTGTCTAAAGGAGATACGGTCTGCGAAGCGCCGGGCTGGTTGGCTACTTTGTACAACTTCACCCAGTCGCCTTTGCCGCGATTTTTGGTAAACAGGTAAAATGCGTTGTTGTGCATCAGGAAGCCTTCCACGTCAAAATTCAGGTTTCCCTTGGTAGGCGGAAACTCGGTCTGGTCAGCGTACTTGAACGGAATGGAGGCCACCACTTTCTTGGCTTTCTCGTCTACTTTCAAGATCTGCAGGTCCTTGCGGGTGTTTTCGTTGTTACCCATGTCGCCTATGTACAGGAAACCGTCCTCGCCGCGAGTCACGTCTTCCCAATCGTTGTTTTTGGCACCCTGCACGTTCATGGTCTCCAGCAACTCGCCGGATTGGTTCACTTTGTACAATACCGCCTCATTGCCCGCGTCTGGGTGCGTCCAGAAATTGCCGTCGCCGGATGCTTCCAGTCCAGAGCTCTCGGGCACCGTCTTCTTGCCCATCTTGCTCACCTCCAGCAGGTCATAGTTGTTGTTGACGGCAAAGCCCTCAGAGGCCGGGTTCTTGTCTTTCTTTTTCTCTTTCTTCTCTTTCTTGGCCGAGGAATCCAGGTTGGCGTCTTCGTTTTTAGCCGATCCGGTGTCACAGGCTACGGCCACCAGCAGGCACAGGCCCACGCCAATCTCCAGCAGTTTATCTTTCATAGGGTTGGTACAGTTCAGTTAGTTTTTGCCAGACCTTCTCGGGCTGGTTCCAGAACTGACGACTGTACACGGCACCGAATTTCCAGCCCCGGGCTTTGAGGCGCAGCGGCACATCGGCGTGCGATGCTTTTGCGGAAGGCCGGCGATAGTACAAATCGTCATCGGTAAGTACTACGGCCTGGTAACGGTTGCCGTTGCGGAAAGTGAGATCCGCGAAGGGAAGTTCCAGTGACAACTGCGTTTTGGCCCCATTTTTCCCGAACTCCTGCAAAAGCTGCGGATACAAAAGCAGTGCAGATGGGATGCCCGCCGCAGGCGCCGGTTGCGGCGTGAACCCGTTCTCGCTCACCTCGCGCGCAAAGGCCAGGTACTCGCGCAGCAGCTTAGGTCCGGGGTGCTTCACGTTCTCCGTCGGGAATTGCTCTGGCCAGAGGCTGGTGACCACGTACACCCGCTTGATGGCGCGCGTAATGGCCACGTTGAGCCGGTTCTCGCCTTTGGCCGCATTCAGACTCCCGAACATGGCGCGCACCGTGCCCGTGGCATCTGGCGCATACCCGATGGAGAAGATGATGTACTGCCGCTCATCGCCCTGGATGTTCTCAATGTTCTTGATGATAAGCTCCTCGGGCAGTTTCACATTCTGGGCCAGCGCCTGCTCTTCCAGAAGATCCTGCACCAACTGCTGCTGCGGGAAATTGAAGGTGATCACGCCGATGTTGGTCTCGCCTTTGGCCATCAGCTCAAAGACCAGGTCGCGCACGCGCTCGGCCTCTACCCTATTGGTTTGGTTTTCCCAGACGCCGTCTACTTTCAGGTACTGGAGCGCGGGCTCAGAGGTGTTCATGGCCTCTAGTTTGGGAATGAGCTGCAGTTTATGGCGGTAGAAATTCTGGTTAGAGAATTGGATCAACTCTGGGTACTGGCTGCGGTAATGTTCAGAAAGCAAGGTCTGCGGCAGGTGCAGCGCGCTCAACTGTAACAGTGACTCCACCAGCAGTTCCTCGGTCTCTTCCTCGTCCGTCCCGAAGCGCACGCGGTACAGATCCGATGGTCCCAACTGCTGCTCATCCCCGGCAATCACGGCTTGGTTACCCCGAATCATGGCCGGAATGCCCACCTCCGCGAAACACTGCGAGGCCTCGTCAAAGATGACCAGGTCAAAGATGCGCTCCAGCGGAAACAACGCCGATACGGTCTCCGGCGAGGCCAGCCAGCAAGGTAACAACTGCCGTATCTCCTGCCCGAACTCGGCGTTCAGTTTGCGGAGCGGAAATAACATGCGCTTTTTGCTTACCTGCGTGAGCAAACGTCTATAGGTTACCGGGTTGCCCAGCCGGTTGTACTCCATGTTCTGGTAGGTCTGCTCGCGCAGGTTGAGCAAAATGATCTGGCGGCTGAGGTCAGCTTTCTGTTTGATTTTGTCTTGCAGCTCTGTTTCCAGACGCTCCAGTTCGCCGGTACTCACAATGGTCAGCACGGGGTGTTGGCCCTCCAGGTGTTGGACCCAGGCCAGCAGCACGCTGTTCTCCAGGGCCTGCAACTGCGCCTCCACGCCTTCCGGAATAGCGGCCCGCAGATCATCCAGCCAAGTCTTGAGCTCCGGCGAAAGCGTCTGCACCAGTTCGTCGTAGCTGACCATCCGCTCGAAATCCTCGGCCAGGCTCTGGGTCAGGCGCTGCGTGGCGACCACATCCGTGGCGATGGTTTCTACCTGGGAGGAAGTCAGCCACTTGGCCCACTCGCGCAGCTGGTCCTGCAGTTCTGTGAGCTTTGGTAGGGTTTGCGCAAAAACAGCCCTGAAACGCTCCGCCGGTAGTTGCAGCAAGGCATCGGGCACCACGTCATAGGCGGCCAGACGCTGGATTACTTTGCGCTGCTCCCAAGCCTTCTGCAAAGACGCCAGTTCCTGTGCGGCTTCCATTGAAAAGACATCGGCGGGAAGTTCCAGGGTGGGTTCCAAGGTCTGCAGGTTCTGCCACTGCGTCTGTATGGCTTTCTGTTGCTTGAGGGCCGTGCGCAGGTGCTCTACCGCAGTGTCTGCGTTCGTCAGTTTTTTGCCTTCGGCGAAGGCGGCCAGTTTCTTTTTATCCGAGGAGAAAGCCCACTGGATCTTGCCCAGTAATCCGCTGTGTGCCTGGTCATAGGCGGCTAACAGTTGAGTCAGGTCCTGGGCCTCTACGGGTGTGAGTTTGGTCTGGATTGCCGCCATGTCTTTCTGGAGTTGTGCTACCTGCGTCTCGCGCTGCCGGTAATCCTTCGTTTGCGCCAGATTCCCGAAAAACAGGCGCGAAACGGCCTCGTCATGTAAGGTATGCTGCACAGCCAGCAGCGCGGGCAGTTCCTGGAGCAGTGCCTGAAGGGCATCCCACACCTCGGCCTGAGGCGGCAACAAGGCCTGCACCTGACCTGCCACGGTTTGCACTGAAGCAGGGATTTGCGTGAGGAGTTGGTTCAGTTTCTGGCGCTCAGCCCAGGTGTGCAGATGAAAAGAGCGGCGGTCGTTCCACGGGAAATCTGGGCTTTGCAGCAGTACGGCGTCTTGCAGGTAATGCAGCAGGCGCGGACGCCACTCCTGCCAGGAAGAAGCGGTAAAGTTCAGGTAAATTCCTTGGGCAGGCAGATGCGGCGCACGTGGGTTGCTGCGCAGATACAGTTCCTTCACCGACCATCCGCAGGCGCTGGTGTCAAACAAGGCTTCCTTCAGGTCATTCAGCCGTTCCGAGATCTGGTTGATGCGGCGGCTGGTTTCCAGAAACTGCCGCTCGGCCTGGATGTTACCCAAGGCCACGTTCTGCCGCTGATATTCCTCCACCTGCTCAATCTGGTACCTGATTTTGGAGAACACCGCCGGGCGGTCCAAGTTAAGGTCATGCACCAACGCGGAGAACTGGTCCAGGCCGGTGGTGGAGAGGCGCTGGTACACCACATCCAAAGCGGCGCGTTTCTGGCAGACCACCAGCACGCTTTTGCCCCGCGCCAGGTAATCTGAGACCAGGTTGCAGATGAGCTGCGATTTGCCCGTGCCCGGTGGCCCTTGCACCACCACGCTCTGGCCCGCTTTCACCTGCCGCAACGCCGCTTCCTGCGAAGAGTCGGCGTCAAAGGCGGTGAAGAGTTGCTGTTCCAGTTGGGCTTGCGCGGCGTTCACCTCGGCCTGGGGCAGCAGCAGTTCCTCCAGCGTTTCGGCGGGCGGATTCTCTAGCAAGTCATCGTAATCGGCTAACTGGTAAGAACCGGCCTGCGGAAAAATGCCCAGCACGGCCTCGGGCTGAAGTTTGAGTTGGCCCGGTTTCCAGGTTTTCTCCAGGTCTTCGCGTTTGTAGGCTTTAAACGGCTGCAATCCGCCTGTCATGAGTTCCTGGTTGAAGTTGATCTCCAGGTTACTCTCCTTCAGGAGTTCGTATAGTTTGGTTTTGAACTGCAAGTCATCAGAAGGGAACTCGTCAAAGTCTTCTTCCATGAGCGCCTCATCGGGTACCAGGTTGAGGTAATGCGCGTAGGCCAGCAAAAAGCTCTTGTTGAAGAAAGCGGGCGCGTCCTCGGGCCGCGTTAATTGCCATTGGCGCTTCTCGTTCACGCGCAGTTCCACCGGAAAGAAAATCAAAGGGCAGCGTACCAGCGTCCCGTCGGGGAAAGCGCCTTCCACGAAGGGCCAACCCACGAACAACTCCTTCGCGCCGCGCTCTTCCCAGATCATGTGCGCCCGCCGCTGAATGGTTTTCAGGCTTTTGGTGAGCGGCGCTAGGGCAGCATCACGGGCATCAGCGACTTCGCACAGCGTGATGTTCTGCCGACCGGCCAGGAGGTCTTTCACATAGTCGTAAGCCGGACTTTTATGGGCGAAATCCAGGGCCTGCACATCTAAATGCAGGCTAGCCGAGGGTTTGAGCAAGACCAACGAACGGTTTGAGCCACTCAGGTTC
This sequence comes from Rufibacter hautae, assembly GCF_008271695.1. Classification (GTDB taxonomy): domain Bacteria; phylum Bacteroidota; class Bacteroidia; order Cytophagales; family Hymenobacteraceae; genus Nibribacter; species Nibribacter hautae. Next base: position 658,466 of record NZ_VKKY01000003.1, on the reverse strand, counting down.
AGGAGCCGGCGCTGGTATTGTTTGAGCAAGTTCGGAAGGGACGTGGCGGGGTTGGTCATCTGGCAATTTGAGGAACTGAGATCAATTTAAGCGAATGCCTGGGGCAAACTGTAAGAAGTAAACTGCTTCTGGAGGGAAACGGTTGCTTTCTCCCTTTGGTACACCTGCCCCCAGGCGCACTCGCCCCGGTAAATTAAGGAATGTGGGCTGCATTACAAACCAAGGTAAAATGGGCGATTCTTTTGCGGAGGTTTTCTCAAGGAAAGGTTATGAAGTTGATGGAGGGGCAATCCCTTGTGGTTGCCCTAACACCGTTTCCACCGCAAATAGGGCGACCACAAGGGATTGCCCCTCCATGGAAAACATCGGCAAAGCCGTTTTGCAGCCGTTTCCGGAAAATCGGCTTAAAAACAGCTTTCTATGGCTTTAAGAGGTTTGCTCTGCTCCTACCCCGGGGTTAGACAGGGGAAAGGAGATGCTGATGGTGGTGCCGTGGCCCGGGGCCGAGTCTATCTCCATGGTGCCGTTGAGCAGTTTTACCCGGTCATGGATGGATTTAAGGCCCATTCCTTTGTGGCCTACCTCGCTGGGCACAAAGCCTTGGCCGTTGTCTTCGGCTTCCAGCACCAGGGCGCCGCGTTGCTCACGCAGCAGAAGCCCGCCCTGGGTGGCGTTGGCGTGTTTCACGATGTTGTTGGCCAGTTCCTGGGCAATGCGGTAGATGGCCAGCTCCAGGTGTTTCTCCAGGGGCGTGTGCAGGTTGAACACCCAGCATTTCAGCTTCAGCTGCTTGCTGCTTAAGGTGGAACAGATGTCTTTGATGGCCGCCTGCAGCCCCAGGTCAGACAAGGGAGTGGGAATCAACTCATGCGACAGGGAGCGCGTCTGCTGGATGGCTTTTTCCAGGATGGCGTCTGCTTTGGCGGTCTTTTCCAGTAGGTGCTTGTTACGCAGGACTTCTTCTTCGCTTACTACCTGGTTCAGGTTCAGTTTGGCGGCGTACAGCAACTGCGCGATGCCGTTGTGCAGCCCTTCGGCAATGCGGCGCCGTTCCTCATCCTGCGTGTTCAGGATGGCTACAAGCAATTCTTTCTGTTGGTTCAGCCTGATGTTGAGGTTCTCTTCTTCCAGCCGGTGCATTTCGGTGATGTCCCAGTTCACGCCTATCACTTTGGAGGGGGTGCCGTCTGGCCCCAGCACCAGGGTGCCTTTCACCTTCTGGCGCCTTAATCCTTTGTAGGTGTTCAGGCGCAGGGTTTCCTCAAAGGATGTAGGCTCTTTTTGAAGCGCGTGCAGGATTCGCTCGCCAATGGGTTTGTCTTCCTCCACCACGGCCTCCAGAAAGTTCTGCACCCAGGAACCTTTGGTTCTGTCTACCTCCAACAGCCGCCCCAACCCCTCAGACCAGGTGATGGCGCCGGAGGCGATGTCATACTCCCAACTCCCCATGCCAGCCAACTCTTCGGCTTGCTGCAGAATGTTGAGGTTGTTTCTGATCTGCTCCTCGGCTTTCTTCACGAAGGAGATGTCATGCGCAATGGTCAGGACTGTTTCCACGGTACCTTCCGGGCTGAACTCGGGCACCATCCGCGCCAGTAAGTTGACCTTTCCTTCGGGGGAATCCAGATCACAGGCATGGTCCACGGCCTTGCCGGTAGAGAACACCTCTTCCAGGCTCTGGTTGAACGGCGCGGCCACTTCCGCGGAAACACCCATCTCATGGTTTGTCTTCCCTAACCCAAGGCCTGGGTTTAAGCCCAGTTTAGTCTCAAAATTAAGGTTGCAATACACCAGACGGCAGGTCCGGTCCCAGCGGGAGATAAGGCTGGGCATGTTCTCTACCAGCAGCCTGAATTGGTCCTGCTGTTTTTTGATCTCCAGCCGGGCCTTCACCCGATCGGTGATATCCAGGTATAGGACAATGAGGCCCGTGGGCGAAGGCGTGGCGTTATAGAAATACCATTTGTCTTCCTCCGGATGGTGTACCCGCTGCAAAACCTGCTTGCGGCTTTTGGTGGCCAAAGAGATCACCTGGGCCATCTCTGAGTTCTGGTGGTGCGGAAGAACCTCAAAATAGCTTTTGCCCAGGACCTCTTCCTCTGTCTTAGACCAGGCCTCCAAGGCTTTGCGGTTGGCGTACTTGAACCGGAGTTGCTCATCCAGCTCAAAACACACCTCGTTGATGGTGTTCAGGATAAGGTCGGTGCGGGTCTGGTCGGTGATGTCATAGACGGTACCCAGGAATTTGAGGGGCTTTCCTTCCGCGTCACAGACAATCCGTCCTTTGCCTTCAATATAGCGCAGTTGTCCGTTAGGCCAGTAAATGCGCCGCACGTACTGGTACGGCTGCCTGGTTTCCAGGGCCTGCTGCAGTTTCTGCCGGATCAGGGGCGCATCCTCGGGGTGGGTGATGCTGTCTACCCAGTCCAGGGTGGGTTGCACAGACTGCGGCTCATACCCCAGTATCCGGAACATCTCATCTGAGAACCTGAAGTCCATGGTCTCTACGTCGGCCTCGTAACTGCCGGTTTGGCCCACTGCCTCGGCCTGCCGAAGCAGCGCTTCGTTGGCCTCCAGCTTTTCCTGCGCCAGTTTCTGCTCGGTGATGTCCTGCATGGTGCCATGCACCCTTTGCTTTTGCCCTTGCGCATCTACCTGCACGGTGGCCCGGACGTGTACCAAACGGGTTTGCCCATCTGCCCTGATGATGCGGTAGGTGATGTCAAGGTCACCCCGGGTTTGGTAGAACCGCTGCATGGCCTCGTCAAAGCGGGCTTGGTCGCTGGGGTGGATAAAGGAGGCGAATTTCTCAAAGGAGGCAGGCTCCTGTTGGGGTTCCAGGCCGAATATCCGGTACATCTCATCTGACCAGACCAGGTCATCCTGCGGCAGAATGGACTCAAAGCTCCCGATGTGGCCTATGGCCTGGGCTTCTTTCAGGCGGCGTTCCCCTTCTTTGGCTTGGCGCTGCAGATCCTGGGCCAGACCAAGGCCCAGCTGCAAAGCCTTCCGCTCCTGCACCAGCGCCTGCACCTCCTCCTGTTCTTTGACCAGCGCCGTGACGTCGGTTACCTTATGGATGATGCAGAGCACGTCTCCTGTTTCACTGAGCACGGGCACGTTCACCGGTATCCAGTGCTTTTCTTCAAAACCGCCCCCTAACGCCTTGGGCCGAGGTACGTCATAGTGCTGGACGGGCATCTGGTGCGGCTTTTTGGTAGTGAGGACGGTTTGCAGGGAAGCGTGCAGGTTATTCACGGCCTTGGCCTCTGGGGTAGCCGGATTGTCTGGGAAAGCATCGAATACATATTTCCCCACCAGGTCTTCCTGCTTACTGAAAGTAGCGTTGAGATAAGCCTGAGTCACCGTCAAGATGCGCAGATCAGGAGAAAGGATCAGGTATGGGTCCGGCGCAGCCTGGAGAATCCGCTCCAGCACCGATACCTCTATGGGGTGAATTCCTATGATTTCTTCCTGTCTCATACCCTGTGCTTCTGCAACTGCTATCCTTTTTCCAAAACCCCGCGCTTCAGGCTTATCCGTCCTTTTAGCAATTCCCTAAGTCTTGTGCCTGATGCCCAAAGGCGCAGGCTTTTCAGCAGAATAAAATGGCCTAACTACTTTGTCTTTTAAAATACGATTTGTTTCCTATAACAACGGAAATATTCTTCTTTGCAAGGACAAAGTGCCGTTTTACGCGCATAAATACGTGTTTATACCTAGGCCGGCTTTCTGAAGGTTTTGCAGGTGATTTCTGAAAAAGGACCCTAAAACAAGTTGCCCACATTGAGCGATAGATTGGAAGAACCACCAAGGCGATTCATCTGCAAGAAGCCAACTTTCTCTTTCTGCTGCGTAGCTTCTTAGGGCGCGCTCAGGTACGCCTGCATCTTCTGGAACTTGGCGTCATCCAGGATTTTTATTTTGCGCAGCTCTGCCACGCTGGGGTAGGGTCCGTGCTGGGTCCGGTAATTCACAATGGCTTTGGCCAGACCATACCCGATGTAGGGATGCTGCCGCAGCTCGTCAAACGAAGCGGTGTTGAGGTTGAGGCGCTTGGGGGCATACGCCTTGGCAATGAAGCCGTACTTCCGCACGCTGTCCACCACCTCCGGCGCCAGCCCGTACACTTCCGCCACCTGCTCCACCGAGTGGAACCCGCCCATCTTGTCCCTGAACTTCACAATCCGGGCCGACAACTTGCTCCCAATGCCCCTGATCCGCATCAGGTCGGTGGTATCGGCGGTGTTCAGGTCAAAAGGCTGCAGTTCCCAGCGTTTCCTTGGATATTCTGTTTTGGGTCTGTTTTTTGGATAAGGGCCTGAAAACGGGCGGTCCTTGGCATAGACCCGGGCGTACCCTGGACTTTCATCCGGCAGGTTGATATACGGATACCACCTCTGGAACAGCGAATCAGGCAATCCGTAGATTTTCTGCAGTTGGGCCTTGCTCTTGAAGTCGCCGGCCTTGGCGCGGTAGTTCAAAATACGCTGCGCGATGTACTTGTTCAGGCCCAGTTCCTGCCACTGCGCCACGGTTAAGGTATTAGGGTTGAAGCGGTACAGCTTGATGGGCTTGCGTCTGTACTTCTCTGCCCTTTCCGCCTCCTCGGCTTCTACCTGGCTTTCCAGCTGCACCACCAAACTGTCCAGAATTTTCTGATCGGTGGTAGGGTCATAGGGCACGTCGTCCTGGAAAAAGAGAAATGGCGCCGCCACGAGCACCACCATGAGAAAGAGGAGAATGAAAAACTGCGTGAGCTCCCGCTGGGAGAACGAGAAGTAATCCTGAAGGGCTCGTAGCAGACGTTTCAGCATAGAGGTCTTCTACGGATAAACATTAAGAATGTTGAATATTTGGTTTTGAGTTAGAGAATTTCACTTTGAAGTAAATGCCTTACTAGTGAAGCTCCAGCTTTTTTGGTGTTCTTACAATGGCCAAAACTGCGGTTGCAATGCGTATTGTCCCCCTTTGAAGGGGGTAGGGGGATGACTGCTGCTGCTGCTGCTGATCCTTCTCCTCCTTTTCTTTTATCTTCTCTGGTTCAAGTCTATGACTTGGACCTATCATGGCCTGCAGTTTGCAACTGTAGTGAGGCGACAGCCTCAAACCACTTTGGAGGGGTTACTTCCTATTGCCTTCCTTGCAACCTTCTAGGTGCAGTCGCGGCCTGCGGGCGTTTGTCACTTTTCTCCTTGATGAGAAAAGTAACCAAAAGAATCAAGAAGCCTCAAACTCGCTGACGCTCGGACAGTGAGGCTTCAATTCAGTACCACCCCGCCAGCGTCCTCTGTTGCATAGCAAACGTACGCCACTACCGCTTGACAGGTTCCTGCTTGCGGCAGGCCGGTCCTCGGCCTCACTGTAGGCCTTCGCCCCGGCCTGCCGCAGGTGGTATAAAGGTTTTAAGCTGACTGGTTCCTTGCTTATGCTCTTCTTGCTGTGAGTTATTTATGCAATGGATTTGTAGTCGGATAAAAAGAGGAACGGCCCTCCTGAAATCTTCAGGAGGGCCGTTCCTCTTTTTAAATCTGCTCTGCCACAATGGCGATGCTTTCTTTGAAGGTGCGGGGTTGGTAGCCTAGCTGCGTTTTGGCCTTGGTGATGTTGAAGCCAGTGCGTGGGGGGCGTTTGGCGGGTTGGGTGAAGATGGAGCCGTCCACTTCCTCAATCAGGCTTTTGTCTAGATCAAAGTACTCAGCTACCTGGATGGCCATCTGGTAGGGGGTGAGCAGTTCTTCGCCGGAAATGTTGAAGATGCCTTGGGCGTCGTGTTTGGCGGCGAGCCAGCAGCCTTGGGCCAGGTCCTCGGCTAAGGTTGGGGTACGGAGTTGGTCGTTGACTACTTTGATTTGCTTGCCTTGCTCCAGAGAGCCTTTCACCCACAGCACAATGTTGGAGCGGCCGTAGTCATGCACAATCCCGAAGACCAGCACGGTACGCAGGATAGCCCACTTGCAGGCGGCGTTCTTCACCAGTTCCTCGGCGGCCAGTTTGCTTTCACCATAGAAGTTCACCGGTGCGCCTTCTGCTTCTTCCGAATAGGGGCCGTTTTCGCCATCGAAGATGAAATCTGTGGAGACGTGGATGAGGTGCACGCCGTGGCGTTCAGAGGCTTTCACCAAGTTCTCCACAGCGTCTACGTTCTGTTTCCAGCATTCCTCGCGCTGGCTCTCGCAGTCGTCTACGTTGGTCATGGCGGCCGTGTGGATGATGTGCGTGGGCTGCGTTTCAGCGATTACCTGTTCCACCTGCTCGGCATTGGTCACGTCCATGGCGGCGAAGGCCACTTGCGGGTACAGCTCGGCCAGCTTGTTTTGGCCGCGGGAAGAGGCAATGAGTTTGATGTGGGGCTCGGTGTGGAGCAGGCCAATCAGTTTCTGCCCCAGTAGACCGTTGGAGCCGGTAATAAGGATCGTCTTCATAGGAGGAGAGGTTTATTCGTAGCGGTAGCCGTACAATTTAGTGATTTTCTTTTTAGACATCTTCTTGGCGGTTACCGTCATCTTAAGGTCCTGGGTGGGGCGGTCACGGTAATCCTTCGGCAGCTCCGCAATTTTGTCAATGATAGACAAGCCGTCAATCACCTGGCCGTACACGGTGTATTGGTTGTCTAGGAAGGGAACGCCCTCATGGTTCTCTACCAAGTAAAACTGCGATCCGCTGGATTCCCGCTTGGGGTTCATCTGGTCACCCATGCGGGCAGCCGCCAGCGCGCCGTAGATGTGTTTGTGGTGCGGCAGAATCTCGGCGGGGATGGTCGCTTGCGGACCACCGGCTCCGTCGTTGTTCGGGTCCTCGTCTTTGGAGTTGGGGTCTCCGCCCTGGATCATGAAGTCGTTGATGACGCGGTGGAAAGTGGTGCCGTCATAGAACTTGTCTTTTACCAGCTTCAGGAAGTTCTCACGGTGCTTTGGCGTATCCTCAAACAACACCAACCGGATGTTTCCCTGCGAGGTAGCGATGGTCACCAGGTAATCTTTTTTGCTTTTCTTCTGAGCGAATGCCGAAACGCCTAACAGCACCAGCAAGGCCAACAAGTACAAACTCTTTTTCATGGGTGTTTTTAGATAAACAGGGCTAAAACGAATCCACTGCTTTAGACCTGCTTCCGTGATTCAATGGTTTATGCTTTCTCTTCTCTGATGGCTTTCAAAATCCGGTCGCCGCCTTTGCTGAGTACGGTTTGGGCCAGGCTCTCGCCCATGGCTTCGGCTTGGTCAGCGGGTCCGGTTATTTCCTCTACAATGAGCTCCTGCCCGTCCAGGCTGATGATACCGGCTTGCAAGGTGATGGCCTCTCCTTCTATGGTCGCCAGCGCGAAGGATGGGATGCTGCAGCCGCCTTCCATGGTGCGCAGGTACGCCCGCTCGGCTAAAAGGCAAAGGTGCGTAGGCTTATGGTCCAGGGCCAACTTCAGGTTCAGTTTGCGCTCCAACGACAGGTTTTTGGAGCACTCAATGGCCACGCTGCCCTGACCGGCCGCCGGAATGAATTTATCCAGCGGCAGGTGCTGCGCCACCATGTGGTCGTACTGCATGCGGGCCACGCCGGCATAAGCCAGCAGAATGGCATCGTACTGACCGTCTTTCAGTTTTTGGATGCGGGTCTGCAGGTTGCCGCGGCACTCAGACGTAATCACGTTGGGGTAGAACCGCTTCAGCATGGACCGACGGCGGGTTGATGAAGTGCCAATCACCTGTTGCCCCTCGCCCAGCTTGAACAAAGGGTCGAAGGAAATGACTACATCGTGCACTTTCTCGCGCTCCATGAACGCCAGCAGTTCCAGGTCATCAGGGATGGTGGACTGCACGTCTTTGGCGCTGTGCACGGCAATATCGGTGGCGCCGGTTCTTAGGCTTTCTTCCAGCTCTTCGGTGAACACGCCTTTTGCGCCTATTTTATCTAAAGACCTGTCTAAAACGATGTCTCCCTTGGTAGTGATGGTCACGATCTCCACTTCCATGCCATGGGCGCGCAGCGTTTCTGCCACGTGGTGGGCCTGCCACAGCGCGAGCCGACTGCCGCGGGTAGCGATGCGGATGGGAGCCGTTGGTTCAGTTGTTTCCATGTTCTCCTTTTATGCCACCGGCCTGATGAGCTGGGCAATTTGAATAGAGGTATTTAAAAACGTGATTTTAGGATGCGCATTCCGCTCAATGTGGTAATGCGCCTCGTTTAGTTCCTGCGACAGTTGCGCGCCATTGCCCTGATGGATAAGCTTCGCGAACTTCTGCACGAAATCCAGTTCCGGCGGCGGCAGAAACGCGATCAGCTTGCTGTCTACGCCATACAAAAGCACTTTTCTCAGCAACCCCAAGGCAAACTGCAGGAAGTTCTTCTGGTTCTCGCGGCCCAGCTTCTGGAAATCCTCGCTCTGCTCCAACACGCCGTCAAACTTGTGGTTGTAGCACAATCGCATCCAGCTCAGGAAGAACGTGAAGTAATCCGAGGTCATTTCCTGGCTCAGCACGCGGGCCGCTTGCAGGTTCCCTTCGGCCAGAGACACCACCTGGTAGGCGCGTTCCCGCTCGGTACCTTGCTGCTCCATCAAATATTGAATGACTTCCTCATCGGTGAACGCGCGCACTTTGACCAATTGAGTCCGGGACAGGATGGTAGGCATGATCTTGTCTGAGGCGTTGCTCACAAGCAAAAACACGGTGGCGGCCGGCGGCTCTTCCAGCAGCTTCAACAGGGCGTTGGCCGCGCTGGCGTTCATGAGTTCGGGCAGCCAGATGACAATGACTTTGTATTTCGCCTCGAAGGCTTTCAAAGAGGTCATGCGTACCAACTCGCGGCTTTCGCCTACCGGAATAGTACCCTGCTTGTTCTCGGCGCCAATGAACTGCATCCAGTCGTTGAGGGTCTGGTAGGGGCTATCAGAGAGAAACGCGCGCCACTGGTTCACAAAGTTCTTGCTCAGGGCATCCTGGTCTTTCACTTTGGTCACCGGCATCACGAAGTTCAGATCGGGGTGAATGCGCTTGCTGATCTTGTTGCAGCTGGGGCACACGCCGCAGGAATCCTGGGGCTGCGGGTCTTCGCAGTTGAGGTATTGGGCATAGGCCAGCGCCAGCGCCAGGTTAGCGCTTCCCTCTGATCCTAAGAAAAGCTGGGCGTGGGCCACGTGCTGTGACTTCACCGAGTTCAGCAGCAGTTGCTTTGTTTCCTGGTGGCCGTAAATCTGGGAAAACTGCACGAATGAAGGTTAATTTTAAATCGAAGGCCCGGAATCTCTGCTCCCGCGCCAATTGGTCTGTAAAGATAACGGCGCCGGACCGTTTTTGCCCTACTTTTCAGAAAATAGCGTAAAAACCATCCGGCGCCGGTATTCTATAGTTTAACGTTCCTAAGCGGTAGTGGCCACAGGCTCGGTTTCCCAGGTGCGGGAGGTTTTGGTTTCCTCAAACACGTGGTCGAAGATCTTGTGGTCCTCCGCCGAGACAGAAAGGCCGCGACGGCCTACCACTGCCTGCGCCACCTCGTAGAATTTGTTTAGTTTGAACGTCTGGGACTCTGTCCCGCTGCCCCAGCTGAACGACGGCACGAAGTTAGGCGGATACCCGGCTCCGAACACGTTAGCCCCCACGCCCACCACCGTACCGGTGTTGAACATGGTATTGATGCCGCACTTGGCGTGGTCGGCCATGATGGTGCCGCAGAACTGCAGGCCGGTGTCAACCATTTTCTCTTCGGCGTGGCTATAGAGCCGCACGTTGGAGTAATTGTTCTTGAGGTTGGAGGTATTGGAATCTGCCCCGAAGTTGCACCACTCCCCTACCACCGAGTTACCCAGGAACCCGTCATGCCCTTTGTTGGAGTACCCGAAGAACACGCAATTACTGATCTCGCCGCCCACTTTGCAGTACGGGCCCACGGTTACGTCGCCGCGCATCTTGCCGCCCATGTTGATCACAGATTCCTCGCATATGGCAAAAGGCCCCCTAATCACGGTTCCTTCCTGCACCTGCACGTTCTTCCCGATGTAAATAGGACCCGCCTCGGCGTTCAAAATAGCTGCTTTGAAGATGACGCCTTCCTCAATGAAAATGTCCTCCGGCTTATAGGCCACCGTATGCGGATCTGTGATTTTCTGGCTCACGCGGCCCTGGGTCACCAGTTTAAAATCCTCTCGGATCTGTGGACCGTTGAACTTGAAGATATCCCACAGGTTCTGCACCACGGTATGGGCCGGAAGTTCTACCTGGGTTCCTTTGGAAGTATTGTGCTGGTACACCTCTTCCACACTCCGTAGTTCCAGGTTGTCGGCGTTCAGGGCCACCAGTATCTCGTTATGGAACAGGGTTCCGCCTACGGGTAGTTGCTGAATCTGAGCCAGCAGTTCTGGCGTAGGGCAGACAGCCCCGTTGATATAAAGGTTATCGCCGCCGTCCAGGTGCTGCGGGAACTTGCCCTGCAGGTAGCCCTGGGTGAGGTAAGAAACCAGATCATTGGAAATAGTCTGCCATTTCTCAGCAATGGTCAGGATCCCGATGCGGATTTGGGCCACGGGCCGGGTAAAGGTAAGCGGTAACAGGTTGGCCCGCAGAACCGGGTCGTCAAAGAGGATGATGTTCATAAGGCAAAAATAAAAAAAGTCTTCCTGAGGTTCAGGAAGACTTCTGTACGGAGAACCGCAATACGCTTATTTTTTGTAACGCTGCTTGAACTTGTCAATACGTCCGGCAGTATCCACGTAGATGTTTTTACCGGTGTAGAACGGGTGAGAAGCAGAAGAAACCTCCACTTTGATCACAGGGTAAGTCTTGCCGTCTTCCATGGTGATGCTCTCGTTAGAGTTCATGGTAGAACGGGTGATGAATTTAAAATCAGAGGAAGTGTCCTGGAAAACTACTTCTCTGTATTCAGGATGAAGGTCCTTTTTCATTATTCTATATTTTTAACAACGGATTTCTGGAATAGGACTGCAAAAGTAAGGCATTTCCCTTACAATTAAAACGCTTTGGCAGAAATATTTTCAAATATAGGACTCTCTCGCGGATGAAGCCTCTGGTTTGGTGATTATTTTGGTAATTTGGCCCCTAAACCGCAACACGCCATGGTCTTTACAAAAGAGAACCGCATCCTGGACCACCACCAGATCCTTCAGAAAATCAAGCGCATGGCGTTTGAGATCTACGAGCAGAACTTTGAGGAAAAGCAGCTGGTGTTGGCCGGCATCCACGAGAACGGCTACTTTCTGGCGCAGGCCCTGGCCCAGGAACTCAGGGAGATCTCGCCGCTGGAGGTACAGCTGGTAGGCGTCTCGCTGCACAAAACCGAGCCCCTCACCCATGACATCCAGATTGAACCTGCCCTCCCCGCTTTAACCCACACGCCCGTGGTCTTGGTGGACGATGTGCTGAATACAGGCAGAACCCTGGCGTATACCCTGCGGGAGTTTCTGGAGAAAGACTGCAAGAAGCTGGAGATTGCCACGCTCATCAACCGCCACCATCCGCTTTACCCCATTGCTGCTACCTACACCGGCTACTCTCTGTCTACTACCCTGCGGGAGCATATTAGGGTGGTGTTGACGGAGAATGAATGGAATGCTTATTTGTTGTAGGGGTTTGAGGCTGGTTTTGGGAAATTGGGTTGTACACCAATCAACTCTTTTAAAATTGGTTGGATAGGCGGACTTTTGTTTCAAAGCTTCTGGTCACTCATGGTTTGCTTGTGCAATCGTAGTCCGCTTGTGCTGGCGTGGTCCCGCTGTTTTCGTGGGTTCATAAGCTTTATTGTTGCATAGCCGGGCTCCGAGCGCTCACGGCCGCGAGGCCCCGCCTTCCGGCATCGCGCTGCGCCAGCTTCCTTTGCTCCCTTCGGTCGCAATGCCTGCGGCACCGGAACCTGACAAGGCGCTCAACCGAAAGGCTGGAAAAAGGGAATGCGTCACAACTGAGTTGCACCTTAACAATAGTCCATGGTTCAAGTCTGTGACTTGGACCCATCTTGACCGGCAGTTTGCAACTGCCGTGAGGTTCTAGCCTCAAAAGTAAATTTTGCTTATTGCTTCACTGCTTTCACTAAAACACAGCTTTTTCTCTTTGAGACTGCCCAAACAAGAGCTTGGGCCAACAAGCGTAGCTCTAAAGAGGGGGTGTTTATACCTGCCGATTCACTCATTCCGAAATCTGCAGAATGTAGGAACTAGGCACCGCCTTGCCTCTAAGGCCTTCTCCGCAACCAACAGAGCAACAAAAAAGGGCACCCACAAGAGGTGCCCTTATATAATTAACGGCTGTTTCTGAATATCTCACCAACCTAGCCTGCCGTTGTTGGTGTTTTCACCAACAACCATCAGGACGTTTTTTCATATAATTCCTGCAAAGGCAGAAACCCGCCTTAAGCATTTTAGCCCTGTTTTCTTAAAATCAACACCAAAACACTAAGGCCTTCTCTTAATCAATATGCCGGACCGGGGATTGCGGCGGGTGCTTCCGCGGGTTCGTTGCTGGAGGTGGCGGGGATTGGTTGCTTTTTCTTGTCTTGGTTCTGTTCCAGCTTTCTGAGTCTTTCCTGGCGTTGTTGCTCGCGTTCCTTTTGCTTGGCGTCGCGTTTGGCTTTGCGCCGGAAGAACCCGTTGAGCAGAATGCTGTGCTGCAGGCTTTCCATGTTGGCGTCCAGTTTATCTGTGCCAGCTTCCAGGTTCTGCATGGTCAGTTGCAGGTCTAGGGCAAACTGCTCGTCGTTGAGGAGCACGCCCAGGGCGTTATTGTTGCTGTTGAGCTTGTCTGAGGTGCGGTTGAGTTTGCTCGTGAGCTGATTGGTGGTGGCCATCACCTGCTCCAGTTGCGACACCGTAGCTTGGAGTTTGTTGAACGTGACGGTGTCGGTGAGCAGGTCATCGGCGAGGCCGCCCTCGGTGTTCAGTTTGTTGGAGAACTGGGCCAAGGCCTGGGAAGCCCGCACACTGGTAGCCGAGGTTCGCTGCAGGTTCGCCAGGATGGCCTGGAAATTCTGGGCCAATTGGTCATCGGTGAGCAGCGCACCTGCCAGTCCTTCGCCGTTGGCCAGGCCTGAACTGAGCTTTTTGAAATCGGTGGTGATGGCTACCAGGTTTTTGTTGTTCTCCTGGAAAGTCGCCATCATTTCCTCCGTGCTCAGTTGGGCCTCCGTTCCTAAACGGTCGCCTTCCTGCACCGAGGGCATCTGCGGACTGCCGCCGTAGAGCACGATGGCCTTGTTCCCGATGAAACTCTCAGAGCCTATTCTGGCTTTCACGTCCTTGCGGATGTATTTCTGCGACTCCTCGGTGATGTCCATGGTGATGGCCACCTGCGAGGGTCCCTCAAAGGCGATTTGCTTCACCACGCCCACCCGCACGCCAGAGAAAAGCACCTGGTTCCCTATCTTAAGACCAGTGACATCGTCAAAAACCGCCGATACCTGGATGGTTTTGGTGAACCGCTTTTGCTGGCCGCCCAGCACAAAGATGCCTACCACCAGTATCACCAGCGCTAAAAACACAAAGATGCCCACCACAACGGCTCGCCTATTTTCTACTGCACTCATTTAGTTTATGAAATTGTAATCATGAAATAATTTCACCCGCTCATCTGGGGTGTCAAACACCTCGTCAAACGTGCCCTGGCGCTGAAACTGCCCGTCCAGAAGCATCACCACGCGGTCGCCCACGTCTTTGGCGCAGGTGAGGTCGTGGGTGATGATGATGGAAGAGGTATGGAAACGGCTCTGCACCTCGTTGATGAGGTTGTTGATGTCAATACAGGTAATGGGGTCCAGACCCGCGGTGGGCTCATCATAGAGCATGATCTCTGGTTGCAAAATCAAGGTACGGGCAATGCCTATCCGTTTGCGTTGGCCGCCGGAGAGCTCAGACGGCATTTGGTTGATGGTCTGCGAGAGGCCCACTGCATCCAGCACCACTTCTACCATGCGGTCCACCTCGCCCCGGGTCATGTCTCGGCGGTTGCGCACCAGCGGAAACTCCAGGTTCTTCCGGATGGTCATACTGTCATACAGGGCGCTGTTCTGGAAGGAGAACCCAATTTTAAGGCGCAACTGGTCCAGCTCACGGCCTTTGAGTTTCGGCACCTCCTGCCCCAGCACGTTCACCGTACCGGTATCGGGTTTCAGCAAGCCGGAGATGATTTTGATCAACACCGATTTCCCGGTGCCCGATTTCCCCAGCACCACCAGATTTTCGCCTTTGTACAGGTCCAGGTCCACCCCGCGCAGTACGTCCAGGTCGCCGAACGATTTCTCCAGCCCCCTGATGTTGATGACGCAGTTGCTTCTGTCTATAACTGGTTGTGTCTCCTTCATGGCTTAAACAAATTAGAGGTACCGGAGCGCCGTAATCACCTGCAAAGACAGCAACTCCTCAATAAACACCAGGAACATAGCCGTTACTACGGAAGAGTTGGCTGCCTTGCCCACGCCTTCGGTGCCTTTTGAGGAATGGTAGCCTTTGTAGCAGCCCACCACGCCAATGGTAAACCCAAACAAGGCTGATTTGATCACCGAGGAAAAAATGTCCAGAAAGGTGATAGCGTCAAAAACCTGGGTGAAGTAGGTAGTGAAGCTGGTGCCTTCGTTCGCGTTCACGTTGAGGAAAGCGCCCAGCAACGCCACTAACATGGTGTACATCATAAGCGCCGGGATCATGAAGGTAGTGGCCAGCACACGGCTTACCACCAGAAACTTGAACGGATTCGTGGCTGATACCTCCATTGCCTCAATCTGCTCAGTCACTTTCATGGAACCCAACTCGGCCCCAATCATAGACCCGATACGGCCTGCCCCAATCAGGGCGGTTACCAGTGGAGCCAGCGCCCGTACAATGGCCAGCGACACCAGTGAAGGCAACCACGAAGTAGCCCCAAACTCGGCCAGCGATGGCCGGGACTGGTTCATGAACACGATCCCGATGATAAAGCCCGTGAGCGAGATGAGCGGCAAGGATTTCACCCCAATCTCAAAACACTGCCGGATAATTTCCTTGAACTCATAAGGCGGCAGAAAAACCTCCTTGAAAAACCTACCGATAAACGAAGCGATATTGTGCAGCTCCGTGAAAATGCGGTCAAATCTGCGGGAGATCACCTGCGCACGGCGCCGTCTTACCGGTCTTTCGTCATCATTAAGAAACTTCATCTACTGTCTTTGTTTTTCATCTTCGGCCTCCCTTTATTCCGGGGTGCCTGTCAAGCACTAGCGTCTTTGCGCCATGCAGCAACTCTGGCCCAGGTTTCTGTTTTCTCCCGCGTTTTCCATTTTCATAGGAGAAACATCCTCCAACTGCAACCTAGCGGGGATTTTTGGAAGGAGCTGTTTTAGGCCCGATTTCCTTAAAACAAGCCTAAAACCAATCCAGCCCGCAAAAAGCAGGAACATCCCTGCGGCGTATACGGTTGCTGGTAGCTTTAACTCAAATTGCCCGGGCAAAATTACATCAAAAAGCCTGATGACCTATTAAAAAGGTTGAGAGTTCTAAGCAAGAGCCAGATGCGCTTGAAATAGGTGAGATAATTTTGAGCCGAAGAAGCGAAAATCCTGTGATTAGAACCAATATGGGGCAATGACCACATCCTGCCGCCCCATTCTAACGTTCTTTGAACTACCGGCTACCCGTAGTATCATTGCCACACCTTACTTTCTTACGCTATACCAAAGACAACGCATGAAAATCTGTTTCGCCTCTAACAACGCCCATAAACTGAAAGAGATCCAGCAGTTGCTGGGGCCGCCTTTTGAGCTCGTGAGCCTGGAAGCCCTGGGCTGCACCCAGGAACTGGCCGAAGACCAGGACACCCTGGAAGGCAATGCCCTGCAAAAAGCGTCTTTCGTGTGGGAGCAGTACCAGGTCATTTGCTTCGCGGATGATACCGGGTTAGAGGTGGAGGCACTCAACAATGAGCCCGGCGTATACTCGGCGCGGTACGCGGGCCCGGAGCGCGACAACCAGGCCAACATGCAGAAGGTTCTGGAGAACCTCAAAGGCCAAGCCAACCGCAAGGCCCGGTTCAGAACCTCCATCGCGCTTTTCCTGGAAGAAGGCGAGCAGCACCTGTTCAACGGCATTGTGGAAGGGCACATCATGGAGGAACCCCGCGGCGAGCAGGGCTTCGGGTACGACCCCATCTTCGTGCCCGAAGGGCATGACCGCACTTTTGCCCAGATGGACAGCCAGGAGAAGAACCAAATCAGCCACCGGGGGCGGGCCGTACAGCAGTTGGTGTCCTTTCTGCAGCACCGCTATGTACAAACCGGCACCTGAATAAATTCTTTTGAACATGCGTTAGGCTGCATGCACACAAATGGTTAATTTTGCACCCCGTAAACCATACGTATTTATGCATCAAAAGCCGTTCATTGTAGGAATTACGGGAGGAAGCGCATCAGGAAAAACCACATTTCTGAGCAGACTACTGGCTTCGTATGCACCTGAGGACATTTGCCTGGTTTCTCAGGACAATTATTACCACGACCGCGACAAGCAGTTTATTGACGAAAACGGCTTTCATAACTTTGATTTGCCGAGTTCTATTGACAGCGCCGCGTACGCCCACGACATCCTGCAGCTGAGTAAGGGAGAGACCGTTTACCGGCAGGAATACACTTTCAATAATCCAAACATCGTGCCCCGGCAGTTGGAGTTCAAGCCGGCGCCCATTGTGGTAGTGGAAGGTATCTTTGTGTTCTACTTTGAGGAGGTAGCCAAACTCCTGGACATGAAGGTGTACATAGACGCCAAAGAGTACATCAAACTGCAGCGCCGCATCATCCGCGACAAAGTGGAACGGGGCTATGACCTAGACGATGTGCTTTACCGCTACACCAACCACGTGGCGCCTACCTATGAGAAATACATCAAACCGTTCAAGAACGATGCCGATGTGATCATCCCCAATAACCGCCACTTTGATGTGGGTCTGGAGGTTCTGGTGACCTACCTGAACTCTAAAATCAAAAAATAACCTTTTCCTGGCCCAAGGGCACTTATCAAAAGCCTCTGCTGTTCACCCACCAGCAGAGGCTTTTGTTTTATTTCAAGAATCCTCTACCTTTGCTACTAGAGATGAAACCTGGGCACTACATACAACGTAATTGGCGGCTGCTTTGCACAAGCATTGCCTTGCTGTTGGTGCTTACGGTGAACCACAGAACCCTGCCGGCTTACGCCCATGCCCCAGCCTCCCCGGCTGAGCAAACGGAGTTGAACAAACAGGGCCGGGACCAGCATTCATCGGTGGTGAAGCAGAAAGTCTCTTTAGAGGCCACCACTTCTTTTGTTACCTTACAGATTGCCGAGCCTGCCACCTTCCTGCGCCTTACCTTCACGGCGCCGGTGCAGGCGTTGTTGAAAACGTCTCTGGGTACGCCCTACTGGACCTCCTTTTTGCAGCAACTGGCTACGTTGCCCATCTCACCCAACGCCCCCTAACCTCTTGTCTCCCGGAACTTTATGTCCCTCTCGGGCCTTTACCGGGTAACCTCCGCATTCTCTTTTTGGGCGGTGCCTAGTGTTTTCTGATCACTTTATGGTTTTCGGGGCATAAACGGCATTCCCAGCTGCTTATACTAGTATCATTCATTTTTATTTATTTCTCTATTCACCAATGCGTAACAAAGGTTTTATCCTGGTTTTGACGGTTATCGTATCGGCGTTGTGCCTTTACTATCTGTCGTTCTCTTTGGTCTCCAAAGGCGTTGAAGAAGACGCTACGCGGTTTGCCACCACTCAAACGGGCACCGTAGACCACTACAAAAAACAATCTTACCTTGACTCTGTCTGGAAAGCCCCTGTCTTCAATTTCCTGGGCGCTGAGTATACCTACCAGCAAGTAAAGGAAAGCGAACTTGGCCTAGGTCTTGACCTGAAAGGCGGGATGCACGTGACGCTGGAGGTTTCTCCGGTGGAAATCATCAGAGCCATGGCCGGTGGCCGCAGAGATGCCGCGTTTGAGCAAGCTATCGCCCGTGCCCAGAAATTGCAGGTGAACAGCCAGCGGAGCTTCGTAGACCTGTTCTACCAATCTTACCGTGAGCTGCAGCCAAACGGCAAACTGGCGTCTATCTTCGCTAACAGCACCACCCGTTCTTTAAGCTACAACTCTACTGACAAAGAAGTGTTGGCTGTCATCAACAAAGAGGTTGATGATGCGGTAGCCCGTTCTTTCAACATCCTGCGTACCCGTATTGATAAATTCGGGGTAAACCAGCCCAACATCCAGCACCTGAAAGGCACCAACCGTATCCAGATTGAGTTGCCAGGCGTGGACAACCCAGAGCGTGTTAGAAAACTGTTGCAAGGAACCGCCAACCTGGAATTCTGGGAAGTCTGGGGCGTGCAGGAGTTCGGTCCTTACTTCACTCAGTTAAATGACTACCTGGTGAAAGAAGAAGCCGCCAACAAACTGAAAGGCGCTGCTGCTCCTTCTTCTACCCTGGCTTCTGCTGCTGACACTACCAAATCTTTGACTGCCGCCGCTGGCGCAGATACTTCTGCTCTGGCCGCCCAGTTAAGCAAACCCGCTGACAGCGCTGCTGCCAAGAAAGACTCTATCAACCCTAACCAAAGCTCCCTGCTGGCGCGTCTTTTCACTACCCTACCGGGTGGTTTAGGTACCAACGTACG
Organism: Rufibacter hautae; assembly: GCF_008271695.1. Taxonomy (GTDB): domain Bacteria; phylum Bacteroidota; class Bacteroidia; order Cytophagales; family Hymenobacteraceae; genus Nibribacter; species Nibribacter hautae. The sequence continues at coordinate 639,856 of NZ_VKKY01000003.1, read as the reverse complement.
TGACACCGCTAAAGTAAACGCCTTGTTCGCGAAGCAGGAAGTGAAAGCTTTGTTCCCGCAAAACATGAAGTTTTTATGGGGTGTGAAGCCAATTGTTGCGAATGACGGTGCCGAGTTCTTGGAACTGTACGCCGTGAAGAAAGGCCGCGAAGGCAAAGCTCCTTTGACTGGTGAGTACATCTCAGATGCCCGTCAGGACTATGACCAGCAAGGTCGCCCAGAGATCAACATGAGCATGAACGCCGCCGGTTCTAAGAAATGGCAGCGTTTGACCGGTGACAACATTGGTCGCCAAGTGGCCATCGTGTTGGATGACTATGTGTACTCTGCCCCAGTGGTACAGAGCGAGATTGGCGGTGGTAACTCTTCTATCTCTGGTTCTTTCACCATTGAAGAAGCGCAAGACTTAGCCAATATCCTGAAAGCCGGTAAAATGCCAGCTCCTACCCGTATTGTGGAAGAAGCCATTGTAGGTCCGTCTTTGGGTCAGGAAGCCATCAACCAAGGATTGCTTTCTTCTTTGGCCGGAATGGGTCTGGTAGTGCTGTTCATGTTCGCTTACTACAATAAAGGTGGTCTTATTGCGAACATCGCCTTGTTCTTCAACATCTTCTTCATCATTGGTGTTTTGGCTCAGTTTGGTACCGCCCTTACCTTGCCTGGTATCGCCGGTATGGTATTGACCATGGGTATGTCCGTGGATGCGAACGTACTGATCTTTGAGCGTATCAAAGAAGAATTACATGCGGGCTTGGGCATAGGCGAAGCCATCAAGAAAGGTTACAGCAAAGCGTTCAGCTCCATCTTTGACTCCAACGTGACTACCTTATTGGCGGGTATCATCCTGTACTTCTTCGGTTCAGGTCCGGTAAAAGGATTCGCCATCACCTTGATGATTGGTATTGCTACCTCTTTCTTTACTGCGGTATACATCTCTCGTTTACTGATTGAGTGGATGACCAAAGGCAAAGACACCGCCAACCTTTCCCTGGAGACGCCTCTTTCCAGAAACTGGTTTAAAAACATCAAGTTTGACATCTTGGGTAACCGTAAGAAAGCGTACATCTTCTCTGCTATTTTCATTCTGTTCGGGATAGTAGCGGTGTTCATCAAAGGTGAATTGCCGTTGGGTGTTGACTTCAAAGGTGGTCGCTCTTATGTGGTAGACTTCAACAACGCGGTTCCTGCGTCTGAGGTAAGATCTGCCCTGGATGACGAGTTCAAAGGTGCCGGTACCGAGGTAAAGACCTACGGTGCTCCTAACCGTCTAAAAATCACCACCAGCTACATCGCTGAGGATGAGTCTACCCAAGCCGATGAGTCTGTAAGAACCGCTTTGGCTCAGGGCTTGAAACAGTACCAAACCCAAAACCCAAGAATTGTGAGCTCTTCTAAAGTTGGCGCTACCATGGCCGATGACATTCAGAAGACAGCCATCATAGCAGTGTTGCTTGCTTTTGCGGGTATCTTCGTGTACCTGGCTTTCCGTTTCAGCCGCTGGCAGTTCAGCTTGGGCGGGGTAATCGCTTTGATCCACGACGTTTTGGTGGTATTCTCTGCCTTCACTATCGCTAACCTGTTTGGGGTTTCCTTTGAGATGGACCAGGTGTTTATCGCCTCCATCCTGACGATCATCGGTTACTCTATCAACGATACCGTGGTAGTGTTTGACCGTATCCGGGAATTCACCAATGAGAACCCACGCATGAAGTTCCGTGACATTGTGAACCCAGCCTTGAACAGCACCTTCAGTCGTACCATCATCACCAACTTAACGGTATTACTGGTGGTAATCATCCTGTTCATCTTTGGTGGTGAAACCCTGAGAGGCTTCTCCTTCGCCATGTTGATCGGTTCCTTGACCGGTACGTACTCTACCTTGTTCATCGCCGCTCCAATTGTGGTGGATACGACCAACGTGGACAGAGAGAAACTGGTAGCCGTAAAACCAACCGTGGTTGCTGCGAAATAAGCGTAATTAACCTACTCACATAAAAAAAGCCGGGCATCTGCCCGGCTTTTTTGTTTCTATAGCTTCTGTTCGACGACTGCCTAAGACTGCCTTTCGTCTACTCACTCCAGTATGATGGCAGTTTTGAGAAAAGAGCCAATAAACGATGATTGGAAAACATCATCAATAGCGCTGAAGAACCACAACCGCTTTAAGACAAAATTGAGTTGGCAAGCTCCCCTGTGTTTTAAAGCCGATTTTAAGAAAACAACCTTAAAACAGAAGCTACCAAGTTCAACCTTAAAGGCATTTGGCAGGTTAAATCAGATAATTCACCAAGTACTACAGGTCCAGCCTAAGCGGAAACCACCTGTTCTATCCCTCCTTCCAACGATTTTATTTTCCGGGGAACGCCCACAATCCAGACGATGTCGCCCTCCTGGAACACCATCTCGGAGTCTGGGTTAAGGATTCGCTCCCCTCTCCGCTCAATGCCCACAATCAATCCCTTGGTTTTCTCCCGGATGCCGGAGTTACGGATGGACTTTTGCAGCAGAACAGAATTATGCTTGATCTGCAGTTTCTGCAGGCTGACGTTCTCGCGCTCACTATCGGGCAGGGAGGCTGGTTTGGCCTGGATAAACTGCCGGAAAGCCTCTACCTGCTCGTCTGAACCAAACACGTAGAGTTTATCATGCGGGAATAGTTGCTCGTTGCGGGTAGGCGCCATAAGCGTGCGGTCTCCCCGTTCAATCACGGCCACATTGACCCCATACTTCTCCCGGATCTGCAGCTCATATAAGGTTTTCCCTACCACTTCGGCTTCAGGCGCCACATCCAAGCTGGTCAGGTGTACATTCCAGGGAGTAATGGTGTGGTGCATCTTGGAGGCTTCGTGGATTTCGCGGGCGTTGAGGTTCCGTAAAAACCGGTTCTCTATCCGGATGTAGAAGCGCTGGATTCTTTTGGAAAAGATGATCATAAGTGCCGCAATCACCAACCCCACCAGGAACGCCAACTGCACCGAGAAGAACTGGTTCAGCAAGAACCCGATGAAAAGGATAGCGATGGCTATTCTGGCAAAACCCAATACAATCACCAGACTTCGGTAATTGCGGTTGGCCCAAATGCGGCCCTGTGCCTCTTTCTGCGGATGGTGCACCGCCAAGGCCCAGAGAAACGGCGCCATAAACACCAACGTGATCACCGTGGTGATAATGTCCCCTAAGTTGCCTTCCACCACATTCTGGGTGATAAACGGATTCAGGTACTGGGCCGACAAAAGCACAATGCTGATGACTATGACGGAGTACACCACCAGGTTGATCAGGTAAGAGCGGAGCACCAGTTTCCAGTCACTGGTAGTGGAAATAGTCTGCGTTCCGGAACTGTATTCATTCAAAGAGGTCTGCCACCTTTCCGGCAACACCCTTTCCGCGAACTGGTACAGAGGACCGGAAAGCCGGATCATGTAAGGAGTAGTAAAAGTGGTAATGGCCGAAACCGCCACCGCCACCGGGTACAAGAAATCGCTGGTGACGTTCAAGGTAAGTCCCAGCGTGGCAATGATAAACGAAAACTCGCCAATCTGCGAAACGCTCATCCCCGACTGAATTGAAGTCTTCAAACCTTGCCCGGAAATCAAACCGCCACCCGTGATACTGATGGCTTTCCCAAGCAAGGTAACAATGGTAATGAGCGCAATGGGACCGGCGTACGTCACCATCATGGCCGGGTTGATCAGGATGCCCACGGAGACAAAGAAGATGGCTCCAAACAAATCTTTTACCGATGAGATGAGATGCTCGATTTTCTCGGCTTTGGTGGTCTCGGCTAGGATAGATCCCATGATAAACGCTCCTAAGGCTGGCGAGAATCCGGCTTGGGCCGCCAGAATCACCATGAGCAAGCACAGCGCCAGCGAGACAATGAGCAGCGTCTCGTCGTTCATGAGTTTGCTGGCTTTCCGGAGGAAGGTGGGAATGAGGAAGATGCCGCCCAGAAACCAAAGCAATAAGAAGAAGGCCAGCTTGAGCACCGCTGTGAGCATCTCTGAACCGGCAAACTGCTGGCTCACCGCCACAGTGGAAAGCAATACCATCAGCAGGATGGCCACCAGGTCCTCCACAATCAACACCCCGAATACCAGCCTGGCGAACCGCTGGGTTTTCACGCCTAGTTCGTCAAAAGCCCGGATGATGATGGTAGTGGAGGAAATAGAGAGAATACCGCCCAGGAAAATGCTGTCCATGGTGGTCCAGCCCAGGATCTTACCCGTGAGATAGCCTAGCAGCAGCATGACCACCACCTCTATCAAAGCCATGATGGACGAAGCCCCGCCCACTTTCACCAGTTTCTTGAAGCTGAATTCCAGCCCCAGGCTGAACAAAAGGAAAATCACGCCGATCTCAGCCCAGATGTTAATGTTCTCCAATTCCACGATGGTGGGGAACAGGGCGAAATGAGGGCCCACGAGTAAACCCGCAATAATGTAGCCCAGCACCAAAGGCTGTTTCAGTTTTTTGAATAGAAGGGTAGTGATACCGGCAGCCCCCAGGATCAACCCCAAATCAGTGATAAGATGTGGTAAATGCGTCATAAATGAACAGGTGAAAGGAAATTCAACCGCCCGCTCACAGCAGCAGGCAGCAGCAGAATGCTAAATAGAGGTGACTAACCGCAGGAAAGAAAGAGTTCTTCTGCCGTCAGTTGGAAAGGAAAATGTTAGATAGGAGCCGTTACTTAGCCGCTAAAATCAGCGGCATGCCTTGGCATACGGGCGGGTAAAAACCACCAGATTTTAAGAAAACAGCACGAAAACGCACCAGTGATCCTACGCCGGTACAGAAGAGACACGGGCCTTAGAGCACCTGAAAAGGCTTTGAAAACCTAAGGAGCGTTGGGTTGAAGAGAGGTGAGAAGGTATTTTGCCTGAACGAATGCTTCTCCGGGAAACGTAGGTGAGGAAAGCTGAAAGGAAGCAACCAGCAAAGGAGTAAGTCCCTCCTCTGAACGGGCCAGCAAGGCGGGACTCAGTTTCAGCAGGGGTGCTTTGGCGGGTCTGGCCTCTTTGAAGGCATGCAGGGCCTCTTGCTGTACCTCTGCCGCAGATAATTTGCCTGTGCCTCTTTCCAGGTACGAGCTGGCGGGAGCCGGTTTGCCCGTGGTAAAACTGAGCAGAAATTTATAGACCTCCACTTCCTGCCCGGGCAACGTGAGCGCCCAAAGCAGCATTACTCCCATGAGGGAGAACTTAAAAGGGGACGCTATTTTCCTGAACACCTGGTGCAGCATTCCTGTAAAGTTAAAGGTTTTTAGGCCCTTATGCCAGTCCAACCCCCAAGTCTTTGGGGCACCTCCCTCCTCTCGGTAGGCCAATCTTTGGTCCCTTAAGCATTAATTTCTGACTTCGGAATAGGTTTTTGGCCTGCTTTTCCAAAAGGAGAGCTAAAAATAACTGTGCTTTTTCTTTCCTGCGCTTATGTGGTTTTGCCTTTCAAGAACCTATTTTCCTTATCTTGCTTAGTAAGCAACCGTCTTTTCTCCTCAACCAGATACTCCTGCCATCTATGCTGTCCGCCGCCGCTCAACACGTTGACCTTAGAGCCGAACTCAAAAACATTCCGCTCATTATTTTAGGCATACTTTCAGCGGCAATGGGGCTAAAAGGATTCCTGCTTTCCAGCCATTTCATTGACGGCGGGGTAACCGGCATCTCCATGCTCCTCACGCATCTCTTCGGTATACCGCTTTCGCTTCTGATTGTAATTATTAATCTCCCCTTCATTTTCATGGGCTACCGCTACGTGGGGCGGGTGTTTGCCATTAAGAGTGCCTCGGCCATTGTGGGGCTTTCAGTGTGCATAGCGCTGGTAACCTTCCCCGATGTGACCGCAGACAAGATGCTCACGTCTATTTTTGGCGGGGTTTTCATTGGTCTGGGGATTGGCCTGGCCATGCGCGGTGGGGCGGTTTTGGACGGCACCGAAGTGGCGGCCGTATTGGTCAGCAAGTTTTACCCATTGATGAAGGTGAGCGACGTCATTCTCCTGCTCAATATCTTCATCTTCTGCACGGCAGCCTTTTTCCTGGGCGTAGATGTGGCGCTCTACTCCATCCTCACTTATTTCTCGGCCTCCAAAATGATTGACTTCTTGCTGCACGGGATAGAGCAATACACGGGTGTAACCATCGTCTCCAAGCTGAGCGAGGAAGTGCGGTTAGCCATCACAGAGAAACTAGGCCGCGGGGTCACCATCTACCAGGGCAAAAGAGGATTCGGGAAGCGCGGCGACAACCTGGAGATTGACATCATCTTCACCGTAGTAACCCGCCTGGAGATTCCGGCCTTGCGGAAAGAAGTAAAGTCCATTGACCCAGATGCCTTCCTGATTCAGCAAAGCATTGACGATACCGATGGCGGAATGGTCAAAAGAAGAAGCCTGCATTAAGCCGCTCCTCCACCGAAATCACCTTAAAAATGAATCGCCCTGTTGGTTTTAGGCCCATATCTCTCAAAATGAGCCTAAAACCAACAGGGCGATTTTTATATTCTGTGCTTATGCGTGCGTCTCTATCTCGACAGGCTCCTGGTTTCTGGCGTTTTTCTTCATAAACCACCAGTACATGGGAATACCCGTGAGCATCAGAATCATACCGATGCCGGCTTCGCGGGGACGCACAATGATGGTGTTGAAGAACAGGGCCACGCAGAAGATCACCATGATGGCCGGCACCACCGGATAACCCCAGGCCTTGTAAGGGCGAGGGGCATCGGGCATCTTGCGGCGCAGGATGAATACGCCCAACGTGGTGGCACCGTAGTAGATGAACACCGCGAAGATGATCATATCCGTCAGTTGGTCAAACGTGCCCGAGAGCACCAGAACACAGGCCCAAACGCACTGGAAAACAAGCGAGTTGCCGGGTACCTGCGCATTGTTCAGATCGGCGGCTTTCCGGAAGAACAGTCCCTCTCGGGCCATGGCAAAGTAGGTGCGGCAACTGGCCAGGATGGTGGCGTTGGTACAGCCCAAGGTGGTCACCAGAATCAGGATGGAGATGAAAAAGCCGCCGCCGCTGCCCCAGAAACTTTTCACAGCCTCAATGGCGGCAATCTGGTTTCCGGCTTTATAAATACCCTCAAGGTCCTGGATGGGCAGCAGCGCCAAGTAAGTGGCGTTGACCAACAGGTAAATAGCGATCACGGTGAACACGCCAATGGTGATGCCGCGCGGAATGTTCACGTGCGGATCTTTGATCTCGCCGCCCACAAAGCCCACCGAAGCCCAGCCCTGGTACGCCCAGAATGCCGAGAGCATAGCCGCAAACACCGCACTGAACGAAACCGGCTGATTATTGGAGGTCTGCAGATCAAAACTGCGGCTGAGATCGGCGTTGCCGCTGCCCAACCCGAAGAGGATGATAAGGCCAATCCCGATGAATACCAAAACGAGGATAGCGGTGCTCAGGCCGGCTCCCGCCTTCACACCTCGGCTGTTGATCCAGGTAAGAAAGATGATGAGTAGAATGGCCGTGAGTTTCACGTTGAAATCGGCGAAGGGATAAAAAATGCCCGCAATGCTCACATCGGCTAACTCAGGCAGCAACGGCGGCACCGCGGCCAGGCTGTGCAAAGACTGCGCAAACACATAGGCCAGCGACGAGATACCTGCCGTCTGAATCACGGAGAACAGTGACCAGCCATAAATGAAAGCGAAAAAGCGGTTATAAATGCGTTTGTAATAAGCGTATTCGCCGCCCGTATCGGCGAGCAAACCGGCTACTTCTGCATTGCTCAGAGCCCCGAATAGGGTGATGATTCCCCCTAAAATCCAGCAGATGAGCACCCATCCGGGCGAATGCAGCTCTGCGGCCATGGGCGCCACTTTCTTGTAAACCCCAGATCCTATGATGTTGCCAATCACCACCACCACTACCAGGCGCAACCCCAGTGTGCGGTGCAATTGCTTTGTATTGTCCATATTGGTTGACTAGTTTCTTACAAGAAACGAATAATCTCAGAAACCTTCTTCATTTACCGCCACCGCGGCGCTTTTACGCAGGCATCTTCCGGCAGAAACCAAGCCAAACCCAAAAGTTTATTCTTACTCCCGCACGCAGGGAAACTTTACAACTTAGAACAAACATTCCCACCACTTCCAAATCAAGTGTTTAGAGGCTGTTTTGATGAAATTGGCTTTAAAACAGCGCGCTGCTAGAGTCTTTTACGAGGCTCCGCTATCAATCCTTGGGGGGACACTTTCATGGAAAAGGAACAATTCTCTGGCTATGGAGAAATGGCCCGTCCGCTTACGCTACAGGTGGACAGATAAAATTTTAGGGGCTAAGGTTTTACAGGTAAATATCTGTATTTTTGTCACCATGTTTTTTAACATACCCAACATGACGTCTTCCAGGACTGTTTTCGCCGTGGCGACGTTGCTGCATCTGCCTCCCCTTTTTCACTTTCTCTCCTTTCTGGGTAGGCCTGGTAGTCAACATAATTCCCTGAGACGTTAACCATGATCCATGCAAATTCCTGGTCATTGGTAGCCCCAAACCCAACTAACATCAAAAACCCTTTCAATTTTATATGAACCGATTTACCGGCCTGATTGGCATTGTTCTGATCTTAGGTATTGCCTTTTTACTTTCAAATAACCGGAAAGCCATCAACGTGCGGCTGGTGGTGGTGGGCCTTGCGCTCCAGCTTGGATTGGCTTTCTTTATCCTGAAGGTTCCTTTCGGGCAGATGATTTTCCAGAAACTGGGTTATTACATTACCCAAATCCTGAGCTTCTCTGACCGCGGCGCCGAGTTCGTGTTCGGGGCGCTGGTGAACAAAGAGAAAATGGACCGGGCCTTCGGGGTAGGCAATGATGTGATCTTCTTCTTCAAGATTGTGCCTACCATCATTTTCGTGGCGGTACTGGTGAGCATCGCCTACCACATTGGCTTGATGCAGCGCATTGTTTCTCTGGTGGCCCGTGGCGTGCACAAACTTATGGGCGTGAGCGGCAGTGAGGCGGTTTCTAACGTGGCCAGTGTGTTCGTGGGCCAGGTAGAAGCCCAGATCATGATCAAACCTTATCTGCCTACCATGACCAACTCTGAGCTTTTGGCTTCTATGGCCGGTAGTATGGCTTGTATTGCGGGTGGTGTAATGGCGGTGTACATCGCGCTGGGTGTACCGGCCGAGTACCTCATTGCGGCCAGTATCATGGCTGCCCCCGGAGCCTTGGTGATCTCCAAAATTGTATTCCCCGAGACTGAGGTATCCGAGACCAAGGGTAAAGTAGGCATCGAGGTTAAGAAACAGGACGCCAACCTGGTAGATGCCATCTCGCACGGCGCTTCTGACGGTCTGCGCGTAGGTTTGAACGTAGTAGCCATGCTCGTAGGCTTTATTGCCCTGATTGCTTTGCTGGATTACTTCCTGGGTTTTGTAGGTAGATCACTGGCGGGCATGGGGATGTCTCTGGATGCCGTTGGTATTCCGTTGGAGAATCTGAGCATGAAGAGCCTACTGGGTAGCGTGTTCTCCCTTTTCGCTTTGGCCATGGGCGTTCCTTCCCAGGACATGTTCACCGCCGGCTCCTTGATGGGGACCAAAATCGTGATTAACGAATTTGTGGCCTATCTTGACCTGGCCGCCATCAAAGCCAACCTGCACCCTAAGACTTTGCTTATCACGTCTTTTGCTTTGTGTGGTTTCGCTAACTTCAGCTCGATCGCTATTCAAGTGGGTGGCATTGGGCAGTTGGTACCAGAGCGGAGAAAAGACCTGGCCGCCCTCGGCTTGAAAGCCTTGATCTGTGGAACGCTGGCTTCTTATATGTCTGCCGCCCTAGCCGGAATCCTGCTGTAAGGAAATTTTTCTTTGAATAAAACGCCATCGGCGGCTATACAGCTTCAACAGTTGGGTAGCCGCCGATGGCGTTTTAGGGCAGTTTTTGGGAAAGCGGCTTCAAATCAGAAAGTAGCCAATTATCTTCTTTGGATAATTGGGACTTGTAATGTGTTATCAGGAAGAGAGGAACCCACCCCTATCCCTCCCAGGAGGGGAATTTTCTCAGTAAAACTTCTTCCTTGATCTGTCCCCTGACAGACCGAATTGCAAAACTCAAAACCTCTCGTCAAGAGGTTGGTCTGTCAAGGAACAGACCAAGGAAACGAAAAATGGGACAGGTTAAGGCTACTCAAGATAAAACGTAAGTCCGCATGGAATTAGCTATCCATGCGGTCTTACGTTTCTTTATTGGGCATTTGTCCGAAATGCACTCAGATTAAATAGCCGGTTTTTCCATGATTCGGCGCAGCCACTTGAGCATGAGCACGAGCACCAGGGCCGCAGAGACCGTTACTGCGAAATTAACCCAGAAGAAGTATTGCTTGTCGTCGTAGGTGTCCCAGAGGCTGGCCAGGATACCAGAGAGCTTGTTCCCGATGGAGGTAGCGATAAACCAGCCTCCCATCATCAGAGCGGTTAACCGCGGCGGACTCACTTTGGAGACCAGAGACAAGCCCATCGGGCTGAGGCAGAGTTCTCCCAGGGTAACCACAAAATAGGTTCCTACAAGCCACAGGCTAGACACTTTGAGCTGGCCGTTGTCGCCTGCCCAAACGGCGCCCACCATCACCAGCGTGGAAAGGCCGGTGATAAATAACCCCAAAGCCATCTTGGCCGGCGTGCTGGGCTCTTTCCCGTTTCGGCGCAGCAACCCGAAGAACCCTACCACCAAGGGCGTTAAGGCAATCACGAAAAACGGGTTAATGGACTGGAACAGCTCGGTGGAGATAAGCGAGAGAGAGTTGCCTTCCTGCGGCCATTCTTCTTGGGGCAGGTTGTTCAGGTAAGGAGATACGCTTTCTTTGGTGATTACCTTTCCCTCGACATCGGTGCGGGTCCGGAAAGCGGCGTCAAAATCAGGGACGGTGGTAGGCGTAGCGTCTACTTGCTGTACCATGCCCAGGGAGGCGGCTGGTTTCTCCAGCACCGCTGGCAAACTACGGTCGGTGTAGTACTCGGCCCAGGTGGTGAGGGCGGTACCGTTCTGTTTGAAAACGCCCCAGAACACCACCACCACCGCAAAGATGGAAAGCAGCGCCGCAATGGGTTTCTTATCTTCCTGCGAGGCACGCGCCCAGAGGCTCACGTAGAACAGGATAATGGGAATAGATCCGAAAATGAAGGCATCGGTGGAATCGGACCCGAATACATCACCCGGAATCAGGTACCAGCTCAGGATACCCACCACAATGGCCGGCAGGATCACAATCCCGAAGACTTTCCAGAGGGGCATGTCATGCGGTTGGGCGGGTTTCCGGATGTCGTAGTCGCGGTGGGTTTTGTTTCCGGCCCAGAAGATGATCAAGCCAATGAACATGCCTATACCGGCCGCCAGGAACGCGAAGCCCCAGCCGTAGGTGTTGCGCAGATAGGCCGCCACGAAATTACAGATAAAGGCCCCCACGTTGATACCCATGTAGAAGATGTTGTACCCGGTGTCTTTCTTGGGCAGGTATTGCGGCTCTGAGTAAAGATTGCCCAGCAGCGTAGAGATATTAGCTTTGAAGAATCCGTTCCCGATGACGATGAGCGCCAACGAGAGGTAGAAAAACGCATTGCCGGGCATGGCCAGGCCGCAGTAGCCCAGCCCCATGAGCACCCCGCCAATGGTGATGGACAACCGGTACCCCAGCAGTCTATCGGCCAGGAGGCCGCCAATGAAAGGCGTTAAGAACACCAGGGCAATGAAGGTTCCGTAGATATCGGAGCCCTGGTCTTTGGGCAACCCCATTCCACCGCTCTGGGTATCGGTCATGTACAGGAAGAAAATACCTATCATGAGGTAGTAGCCGAAGCGTTCCCACATTTCCGCCAGAAAGAGGTAATACAGGCCTTTGGGGTGCTTAGAAGCAGTTGTTGACATTAGGGTACATTTTGGAATCTGCTTTGAAAATAGGCAAAAGAAATGAAAATATACCGCTAGTGGAATATAGAACGGGCCGAAATTGCTAAAATCGGGCTAAAAACTCGACTCTTTCCTCGCAAGGCAGAAAAGCCCGTCATGAAAAAGGCCCTGACAGAGCAGGGCCTTTTTCATGACGGGTATGTTATTTATTAGAGCACAACGCCTTCGGCAACTACCTCGGTCACTTCGGGTACCATGCGCTTCAGCAGGTTCTCAATGCCAGCTTTAAGAGTAACGGTGGCAGACGGGCAGCCGCTGCAGGAACCTTGCAGGTTCACGGTCACTACGCCTTCTTTGTACGAACGGAAAGTGATGTTACCACCGTCCTGCTCCACCGCCGGACGCACGTAATTCTCTAGCAGGTCAATCACTTTCTGCGAGATCTCCGTGTCTTCGGCAGAAAGGTCAGCAGGCACCTCGGCAGAGGCCGAAGCCGCGCTGGTAGTTACCGGGTTGCCCAGGAAAATAGGGCCGCCAGCCTCTACGTATGATTTAATGAACGTTCTCAGCTCTGGGATCAGGTGCGGCCACTGCACCGGAGAGTTCTTGGTTACGGTGACAAAGTTGCTCGCGATGAACACGCGGGACACATAGTCAAAGTTGAACAGCTCCTGCGCGAAAGGAGAATCTGCGGCACTTTCTACGGTTGGATAGTCCACGCTTCCGCCCTCTCCCAACAAGGTAGAGTTCAGGACAAATTTCATTGACTCCGGGTTAGGGTTCGCCTCGGCGTACACAGAAACCGGTTGGGTTGTATTTTCAGTCATGGCTGTCTTCTTTATATAAAGTAAAAACTTACGCTCAGGTATTTAAGTTTCCAAAATTAGTGAGAATTTCCGATACCTGTTAGTTACTTCTTGGGTACCGCCCTTTCTCTGTTTTAAGCCGGTTTTTCTTAAACGAAGCCCTAAACGCCCCCGCTTTCCCGGATAAACCTTAACTTTATCCTGATTGCTCCTTCTTTCATTACGTGCTTATGCTTTTAGACACTGTTCTGCTGACCTCTTCGGCGCCCCATGTGCCTGGTTTCCTTATTGTTCCTTTTGCCCTGCTGATTGGCCTGATTGCCACCGGCCCAATTTTCTTCCCAAATTTCTGGCACCACCAATTCAAGAATATTTCCATAGGCTTAGGGTTGCTGGTACTGGCCTATTACTTGTTTGTCTTGCATGACACGCACCTGCCGGTGGAGACCCTGGCCGAGTACGCCTCTTTCGCCATCTTGCTGAGTTCTCTGTACGTCGCCGCGGGCGGCATCTACATCAACGCCAACGCGAATGCCACGCCGCTCATTAACGTAGGGATTCTGCTCTTTGGCGCCATTATCGCCAACCTGATTGGCACTACCGGAGCCTCACTCCTGCTCATTAGGCCGTTCATCAGGCTGAATAACCACCGCATCAAGCCTTACCAGATCGTATTCTTTATCTTCATCGTGAGCAACGCGGGAGGCTTGTTGACCCCGCTGGGCGATCCGCCGCTTTTCATCGGTTTCTTGAAAGGCGTGCCTTTTTTCTGGACGCTGCAGCACCTTTTCACGCCCTGGGTTATGGCCGTGGGCGCCCTATGCCTGATCTTCTATATTCTGGACAGCCGTAACAAAGAAACCTTTACGCCGAAGCCTGCCGTCAAGGCCCGCAATGAAGCCAAAACCGAGTTCTACTTTACCGGCAAACGCAACCTGCTGTGGCTGGGGGTTATCATTGGCGCTACGTTCCTGAACCCGGCCTCCTTTGATTGGTTGCCGTACATTCCGCTAGAAGGCGGCATCAAAATCTCATTTATGCGGGAGATTGTCCAGCTCATAGCCGCTTTCCTGTGTTTCAAATTCGCCAGCCGCACCGCGCTCAACGGAAACCACTTCACCTTTGACCCTATTCTGGAGGTGGTGTTTTTGTTTTTCGGGATTTTCTTCACCATGATGCCCGCGTTGCAGCTTTCCGCAGAATTAGCCTCGTCCCCCGAGTTTGCCGCTAAACTGACACCCTCGGTCTTTTACTGGGTAGCAGGCTCTCTCTCCGGCGTGCTGGACAACGCCCCCACGTACGCCAACTTCCTGTCATTGGGTATGGCCAAGTACCACCTTAATTATGCCAACACCACCCAAGTCTCCCACTTCGCCCACGGCTTAGGCCAAACCCCAGAGACCCTGCTGGTACTGGAAGCCATCTCCATCGGATCGGTTCTGTTTGGCGCGATGACTTACATTGGCAACGGACCCAATTTCATGGTGAAATCCATCGCCGAGCAGGCCGGCGTCAACATGCCCCCCTTCTTCCAATATATGTTCAAGTACTCCCTGGTCTACCTGCTCCCGGTCCTGACTTTGATTTGGATTCTAGTGATTTTGTAGAGGTTCGCTTAACGGACAAAAGGCACTTTCGGACTGTTTTCAATAAAACAGCCCGAAAGCGCCTTTTGCTTGAAAATAACCCCACATGATTTGAGGCTCTCGCCTCAGGGCAGTTGCAAACTGCCCGTCATTTTGGGTCCAAGTCACAGACTTGAACCATGTACAATTTTGATGGTGCAAATAAGCTGATGCGCATTTCTGTTTCCAGCCTTTCGGTTGAGCGCCTTTGTTTTAGACTTGGTGCCGCGAGAGCGGCAGGCCAACCGGCCAAGGCTAAAACAGCAGCGCGAGACCGGAAGGCGGGGCCCCGCGGCCGTGAGCGCTCGGAGCCCAGCTATGGAACAATGAAGTTATTGAACCCACGCAAACCGCGGCGCCACGCCAGCAAAAACGGACTACGTTATCAAAAAAAACCGCTTCCAAATGGAAATCACCTCACAAACACAAGCAAAATCCTTTATAATGTTTAAGGCCTGTTTTTCAAAAAACAGGCCTTAAACATATCATATTTTATTCGTCCGCTGCCGCAACACAAAATCAGCAAGCACCAGCGCCGCCATGGCATCTACAATGGGCACGGCACGGGGCAACACGCAAGGGTCATGGCGGCCTTTGCCTTGCAGGGTGATTTCCTGGCCGCTTTGATCAATGGTGCTCTGCGGCTGCAGGATAGTGGCCACTGGCTTGAACGCTACTTTGAAATAGATATCCTGACCATTCGAGATGCCGCCTTGGATGCCACCCGAGTGGTTGGTGCGGGTTTTCACCTGACCGTCGTCATCGGTATAGAAGACATCGTTGTGCTGAGAACCGTACATGCTCACGCCCTCAAAGCCGCTGCCGTACTCAAAGCCTTTCACCGCGTTGATGCTCAACATGGCTTTGCCTAACTCAGCGTGCAGTTTGTCAAATACGGGTTCTCCCAGGCCAGCCGGTACGCCGGTAACCACGCAGGAGACCACGCCGCCCACGGTGTCCAGCCGGTCGCGGGTTTCCTCAATGAGCTGGATCATGGTTTGGGCCGTCTCGGGGTGCGGACAACGCACAATGTTGCTGTCCACTTGGCTAAGGTCTAGTTTGGTGTAATCAGCGGGAGCATGGATGGGGCCGACTTGCGAGACATACGCGGTGATCTGGATGCCTTGCTGCGCCAGAAATTTCTGGGCTAATACCCCGGCGGCCACACGGGCCAGCGTTTCCCTAGCCGAGCTCCGACCGCCGCCGCGGTGGTCGCGGGAACCGTATTTGGCGGTATAGGTGTAGTCTGCGTGCGAGGGCCGATAGGCGTTTTCTATGTGGGAGTAATCGTGGCTCGCCTGGTCTTTGTTGAAAACCGCCAGCGCGATGGGCGTACCCTGCGTCTGGCCTTTGAAGATACCAGAGAGGATTTGAACCTGGTCTTTCTCATCGCGGGGCGTGGTAATTTTGGACTGACCCGGGCGGCGACGGTCCAGCGCGGCCTGGATTTCCTCAACGGTGATGGGCAGGCCGGCGGGGCAGCCATCCACAATCACGCCCACGGCCGTCCCGTGCGATTCCCCAAAGGTGGTGATCCGGAAAATGGATCCGTAGGTATTACTCATTTCCTCTTTAGTATGAAAATAAACGAAGCCACTCCCAGCAGCAGGCCCAGCACCACGTTGGTGTACAGGCGCACCTCCTTGAACTGGTCTATGCCGATGAGCTCATTGCTTTCTGTGGCGGCAATATTGTAAAAATCGCCCACATCTTGCGCCCTGATGAAACTATTTTGGTCTTCCTGCCCCCGTACTTGCACCGTGAGCGCCGGCCGAAGGGTGTCATAGCGGGCAGTTGTGGGGTTGAAAAACACCCACTGGAACAGTTCCCGCAAAGGAAACTCGCCTGCCTGGCGCCCCACAATGAAATACCGAAAGTTTTTGTTGCCCATTAGCCGTCCCTGCGTTACTTCGAGGGTTTGCCGTATCTCTGGCGAGTAGATTTCTAACTCACTGGAGATGCCCAGGCTCTGCGGGGCCGACAGGGTTCTGATATTGCCTTCCCCTTTGATATTGAAATGGTACACCAGGTTCTGGTTCAGGGAAACGGTTTTGCGGGAAACCTGCTCTTCCAGCCGGAAAACGCCCACCGCCACCTGGTCGCGCAAAGGGTGCGGCGGCAACCCACGTACCGTCACGTCTTTGCTTTGGGCCGAATAGGTTTTGTTTTCGGGCAACCGGTTCTGGGTGAGGAGCGAAGGGTTTTTCGCGATCTTGTATTTGATCATGCGCAGGCTCACCACCGGAAAACGGAGCGGCTGCGGCGTGATGGGAAACAGGAGGGCTTCGTACAGTTTATAGCGGGTGAACGGCTTCTCCCCTATCTTGATTTTCTCCGGCAGGATTTCCTCCTGCTGCACCACTTCCTCCAGGGTGCTCCGCTGTTTCAGCTGCCGCACAATGGCTCCAATCTGCGATTCAAACTCATAGAAGTCCAAGAGGCCCAAGTCAGCATCGGCTACGTAAAACCACAGCGAGACTGGTACCGCTTCCCCCACAAACACCTTCTCCTTGGGCACGTGCAGCGTGAGGAAGGCATTCTCTTTCACGTCTACAAACTCTGGGGCAGCGGCGGTTACAGGTGCGGGGGCGGCCAGGCTATCTTTGGGCACCGGAACCACAGGCGCCGACGGTCCCACTTTTACCTTGATTCCCGGAGCAGGCACATTCTTACCGTCCACCACCAGCGTAAAGGGCTTCACGGTTACCTCTCCTTCCTTAAGCGGCGCGTATTGCTGGGTAAGCGTATAGACCATAGAGGTCTTGGTTCCCTTGGTGATAGTAGTGGTAAACGATTTCTGGGTGCTTTTCTGCAAACCTTCAATCTCTGGGAATCCTTCAACTTTGGCCGGCCGCACGCCCGGCGATTTTAAAGAAATAGTGAAATATTGGTCAATAGGAATGGAGGTGGGGCCAAATTCTACAGTATGGCTCTGCGCGCTGCACCAGGCGGCCCAGCCCATAAACCATAGAAAGAAGATAACCGCCTTTTTCATCTGTTTTCTTGAAAACGGCCCTAAAAAGCCGCCTTTTAATTTTCACAAAAGTACGAATAACCGCTCAGCCTCCCTATCTATCTGGGGCATAGTTCAAGAACCTGCCGAAAGAAATACCTCAATTCTCAACTTTTTTTCCCACACCCGAAATCCAGGCCTACAACTCTCCTCGTAGGTCTCGCAAATTCCGCCGGTGAAAGCAGCCGGGCCAGGGTACAGCCAAGGGCAAGTGAGCTTCAGGCTATTGAAATTATTTCATCTTCAATTATTTAAAACTATGGCAAAAAACACAAATTCAGTTCCAGAGCAGGGCACCCTGCAGGGATTGAAAAACCCTCTCAACAGACGTTCTTTCCTTCAGTACACTGGAGCAGGCGTAGCGGCATCGGCGTTATTACTGGCAGGCTGCGATGACGATGATGACATGACTGACACCAACATGTCTGGCACCGTGAACCTGGGCTCCGGCGATGTAGGCATTCTGAACTACGCCTACGCCCTGGAGCAATTGGAAGCCGCGTTCTATACCGCAGTGGTAGCGTTGCCTAATTTCTCTACCCTGTTCACCAACGCCACTGAAAGACAAGTGCTCACTGATATCCGTAACCACGAGGTGGCGCACCGTGAGTTCTTCAAGGCAGCTATCACCGCCAATGACGCAAGCAAAATCATCCCAAGCCTGACGCCTAACCTTCCTACCGATGCTTTGGCTAGTCGGGCCTCAATTTTGACTTATGCCAAAACGTTTGAAGACCTGGGTGTAGCCGCTTACAACGGGGCAGGTAAATTGCTTACCAGCGCTGCTTTCTTGGGCATTGCCGGTAAAATTGTTTCCGTTGAGGCCAGACACGCCGCTGAGATCAGAGACATGATTGAGAATGGCACCTTCGCCAGTGGCGCCGCTGGCATTACAGCCGGTAACATTGTAGACGCCAACGGTCTGGATGTGGCCCTCACGCCAACCCAGGTATTGGCCGCCGCTCAGCCTTTCATCAAGGAAACCATCAACGCAAGCAGTTTACCAACCACCTAATCATCAGAAAACCATGAATATCTTCAATATACTAAAAGAGGTAGAGAAAGTAGATCCGGAAATCTTTGACCGCATTGATCCGCGTCGCGAGGTCTTCAAACACTTCGGTGGTTTCGGGAAGAAACTGGCGGCTGCTGCTATTCCAATTGCGTTTGGGTCCATGCTGAACAAGGCCTATGGCCAAAACACCACCATGCCATCGGTGCGCGAAGTGCTGGAGTTTGCGCTGTTGCTGGAAAACCTGGAGTACCACTTCTACCTGAGAGCCGCTGCTACGGACATTTTCCCAAGCGCTGCCGGTAAAACTGCTTTCGGTGTGATCCGTGACCACGAAAAAGCGCACGTAGACTTCTTGCGCACAGCCATCTCAGGCCTGGGCGGTGCTGCCCCTACCCCTTACACCGATGCTAGCTTT
The DNA here is from genome assembly GCF_008271695.1 of Rufibacter hautae. Taxonomy (GTDB): domain Bacteria; phylum Bacteroidota; class Bacteroidia; order Cytophagales; family Hymenobacteraceae; genus Nibribacter; species Nibribacter hautae. Next base: position 621,114 of record NZ_VKKY01000003.1, on the reverse strand, counting down.
GACTGGACCGCTAACGGCTTGTTGGGTAACGCCACCTTCACCAGCTATCCAACCATGTTGGCCGTGGCCCAGGCGTTTGAAGACACTGGCGTTAGAGCCTACAAAGGTGCCGCTCCGGCCCTGATGAGCAACGACATTGTTCTACAAGCCGCCCTGCAGATCCACTCTGTAGAAGCAAGACACGCCGCTCACCTGCGCCGCATGCGTCGCGATATGGCCAGTGGCGTGGCTGGCCTGAAACCTTGGATCACCATGAAAGACAGAGGCGGACTTCCTGCCGAGTTCCAGGGCATCTATGATGGCGAGGAAGTTACTACCCAAGCTACCGTAAACATCACTGGAACCTTCGGAGGAATCACGATCGACGCCAATGCGGCCTCAGAAGCCTTTGATGAGCCGTTGACTGTTGCCCAGGTAAATGCAATTGTGATGCCGTTTATTGCATAAATTATAAATATTATACAAAAAAGGGCTGAACTTGTACAAGTTCAGCCCTTTTTTGTATAAATACAAACACAATTCCGTATAAATATTTTAACAAATAGTTAATCTGAATGGAATTAAAAGTCGCATCTTTGTGTCTGCATAATATCTAATTCATCATAAATTAAATCACATCTTATTTAAAGTCATGTTAGAGTACGTGAAATTGATCTTAGACAAAGTAAGCTTTGACTCCAGTTTGTTTGAAAAAGAACTGCGGAAAAGTATGCGGATGCTAATGCACAAAGAGCTGGAAACCTTGCGGGAATGGTGCTACAATCACTTTTCAGGCGCTTATAACACAATTTTAGATAAGGTCTTCGGCAACGTCCTCACTGCCTAAGAAAGCGGCTGGCTCTTTCGCCACAAAATGCAGGTTACGGGTAAGCCCGTCAAAGCCTGTACGTTTCACCGCCGATTTTCTGAAAACATCCTTAAAAACGTCTTGGGTTAGCTCCAGCCAATCAGATTTGGAGAGGTGGAGCAACTCTGGATGAGGCGCAAACGCCGGTTCTCTGTGTGCTTTGCTGAAGCGGTTCCAAGGGCAAACATCCTGGCAGATGTCGCAGCCAAAAACCCAGTTTCCAAATTTCCCTTCTACTTCCTGCGGGATCTGGTCTTTCAGTTCAATGGTAAAATAAGAGATGCACTTGCTGCCGTCTACCACGTATGGCTGTGAGATAGCGTCTGTAGGGCAGGCGTCCATGCATTTGGTGCAGGTACCGCAATAGTCTTTGATGGGTCCATCGGGTTCCAGTTCCAGATCCAGGATAAGCTCCGCGATGAAAAAGAAACTACCCACGCCCGGCCTGATGAGGTTGCTGTTCTTGCCTACCCAACCCAATCCGCTTTTCTTCGCCCACACCTTGTCCATGACCGGCGCCGAGTCCACAAACACGCGTCCGCCCACCTCCCCAATCTCCTCCTGAATGTAGTTGAACAGCGTTTTGAGCTTGTCTTTGATCACGAAGTGGTAATCCTGGCCGTACGCGTACTTCGAGATCTTGAACGTATCCTCAGCCTGGGTTTCCTCCGGGAAGTAGTTCAGCAACAAACTTACCACTGATTTTGCACCGTCTACCAGCAAGCGCGGGTCCAGGCGCTTGTCAAAGTGGTTGGCCATGTAGTGCATCTGGCCGTGCATGTTCTGGTTGAGCCAATGCTCCAGCCGGGGTGCCTCTTCTTCCAAAAAATCAGCCTTGGACACACCGCAGTACATAAAACCCAGTTCTTGGGCTTTCTGCTTGATGAGGTGGGTATGCTTAGGGGCAAGGTTGAACATTGATTTTTGAGGTAAGCTGCTAGGAAAGAACAAAATTGGGGGAAAAGAATTTCACTTACAGCGTTTTTCTGTGTTTTGGGTTCGTTTTGCGGAAAACAGGTTTAAAAAGGATTTTTTGTTTGGTCATGTAGTCTGTTTGCGCTGGCGTGGCACCGTAGTTTTCCTGGGTGCATGAGCTGAGTTGTTGCATCGCTGGGCTCCGTGCGCTCACGGCCGCGAGGCCCCGCCTTCCGGCATCGCGCTGCGCCAGCTTCCTTTGCTCCCTTCGGTCGCAATGCCTGCGGCACCGGAACCTGACAAGGCGCTCAACCGAAAGGCTGGAAATGGTACAAGTAGTTACAGCCTTTACAGCCCGGTACTGCAAACCTTCCCCTCGTTAGCGGATAAGAAGACCTTTAGGATGTTCTAATTCCCCTCCTCGGAGGGGCAGGGGTGGGTTGATTTTCCATGGTTCAAGTCTGTGACTTGGACCTATAATGATGGGCAGTTTGCAACTGCCGTAGGGAGAGCCTCAAAACCAAGCGCACCTTGATCAGCACTTCCAATCACACCTATTTCTCGACTGCAGTTCTAAAAAAGAAACCTCACAGGTTCAGAAAACCTGTGAGGTTGGATAAGTTTACGTTTCAGAGCTGTTTTGCAGAAATAAGGCCTAAACCAGATTTTACTCAGCGTTATCAAACAGGGTGCCGCTGCGTACATGGTTAGGCGGAATCTTGCCCAAGTGACGGTAGGCGGCTTCGGTGGCTTCGCGGCCCCGGCTGGTGCGCTTGATATAACCTTCCTGGATCAGGAACGGCTCATACACTTCTTCAATGGTCTCAGCTTCCTCGCCACAAGCCGTCGCAATGGTGGAAAGGCCTACCGGACCACCCTTGAACTTGTCAATGATGGTGCTCAGGATACGTTTGTCCATCTCGTCTAAGCCGTTATGGTCTACGTCCAGGGCATTCAGGGCGAACTGCGCGATCTCTACCGTGATAGTTCCGTCACCTTTGATCTGGGCGAAGTCCCGGGTACGGCGCAGCAGGTTGTTGGCGATACGCGGTGTACCACGGCTCCGGCGGGCGATCTCAAAGGCGGCATCCTCATAGATGGGCGAACCCAAGATCTCGGCGGAGCGCTGCACAATGGAGGTCAACAGTTTGGAATCATAGTACTCCAGACGTGAGTTGATCCCGAAACGAGCCCGCAGCGGTGAGGTCAACAGACCAGAACGCGTAGTAGCCCCGATGAGGGTAAACGGGTTCAATGAAATCTGCACAGAACGGGCATTAGGGCCCGAGTCCAGCATAATATCGATCTTGTAGTCCTCCATGGCCGAGTACAGGTACTCCTCCACAATGGGGTTCAAGCGGTGAATCTCGTCAATGAAAAGCACATCGTTCTTCTCCAGGTTGGTGAGCAAACCCGCCAAATCGCTGGGTTTGTCCAGTACCGGACCAGAGGTGATCTTGATATTAGAGCCCAAAGAGTTGGCAATAATGTGCGACAACGTGGTTTTGCCCAGGCCGGGAGGTCCGTGCAACAAAACATGGTCCAGAGCCTCGCCGCGCATGATGGCCGCTCCCACAAATACCTTCAGGTTCTCCACTACCTTTGCCTGACCAGTAAAGTCGCTGAAGTCCAACGGCCGGAGGGCCTTGTCATACTCCTTCTCGGCGGGTGACAGGTGATCGGCAGAGCCGGTTAAATAGTCTTCTCTCATTTGTAAAATCTCTTAGCGGATGAAGCAAAGATTCAGATGTAAAGATAACAGTATTCCTCCTAGAAACGGTCCATTAACGCATGAAAAAGCATTCTTTTTGCTATTATTTTTACCAAAAACCATTCACACAACTAACTATTTTAGCAAATTTATTTCTAACCTGGTTTCTTCAAAATGGCCGGAAAACAAGAAAGGCAGCCACGTTTTCGCAACTGCCTTTCTTGTTTACAATAAGTATGTTGGTCTTATGGCTGATCAAGATACCTCTTCTCCATTTCTTCTATGTGTTTCAGTTCCTGCGGATCAGTATTAATCTTTTTCAGGCCTGCCCAAGCTTTATTTCCCTCACTTACAATATTGAGCCATTGCGGATCATTCAAAATTTCTAATTCAGTTTTATTCTTCTCATCATAATGGTCAAGGGAGGTATGAAAAGAAAGGATAGTCTCTAATTCTTTGTCAGAAATGAATCCATTTTGGAACTGAGTCCTGTAGTTATCCTCAATACCCAAGTCATTGAAGTATTTACATATGTCTTCTGAGTAGAACCCAATTTCGTTAGGAAACTTTTGTTCCAGCCAAAGGCCTTTCAGGTATTCTAAGTGTGAGAATCCGAACAGCATACTAAGCCAGCGGAACCGCCAGCTTTTTCTCTGCTCTGTCTTCTCATCTTCTTTCAAACTATTTAAAAGCTTGGATGCCGGTAATATCGGCGCCGGTGATGAGCAGGTGGATGTCGTGGGTGCCTTCGTAGGTGATCACGCTTTCCAGGTTCATCATGTGGCGCATGATGGGGTACTCGCCCGTAATGCCCATGCCACCGTGAATTTGGCGTGCTTCGCGGGCCACGTGCAAGGCCATGTCTACGCTGTTGCGCTTGGCCATGGAAATCTGCTGGGTAGTGGCTTTGCCTTCGTTTTTGAGCATGCCCAGACGCCAAACCATGAGCTGGGCTTTGGTGATCTCGGTGACCATCTCGGCCAGTTTCTTCTGGATAAGCTGGAACGAAGCGATAGGTTTATCAAACTGGATGCGCTGTTTGGCGTAGTTCAGCGCCGATTCATAGCAGTCAATAGCTGCCCCAATGGCTCCCCAGGAAATGCCGTAGCGCGCCGAGTCCAGGCAACCCAATGGACCTTTGAGGCCGTCAATGTTGGGCAGCAGGTTCTCTTTGGGCACTTTCACGTTATCAAACACCAGCTCGCCGGTGGTGGAGGCGCGCAGACTCCATTTGTTGTGGATCTCGGGGGTGGTGAAGCCTTCCATGCCGCGCTCCACAATCAGGCCTTTGATGCGACCCTCCTCGTTTTTGGCCCACACCACAGCCACCTGGCTCTCGGGAGAGTTGGAGATCCAGAGTTTGGCGCCGTTGAGTAGGTAATGGTCGCCCATGTCTTTGATGTTGGTGACCATGCCGCCCGGGTTAGACCCGAAATCCGGCTCGGTCAACCCGAAACAGCCCAGCCACTCACCGGAGGCTAGTTTGGGCAGGTATTTCCGGCGCTGTTCCTCAGATCCGTAGGCGTAGATGGGGTACATCACCAGCGAACCCTGCACCGAGGCCGTGGACCGCATGCCAGAATCGCCGCGCTCAATCTCCTGCATGATGATGCCGTAGCTGATGTAGTCCAGCCCGCCGCCGCCGTACTCCGTGGGAATCGTTGGGCCGAAAGCCCCCACCTCGCCAAACTTGGGCACAATCTCAGACGGAAAGTGCGCGTCCTGCGCCCACTTCTCAATATTGGGAGAGATTTCGCGCTTCACGAAATCGCGCATGGTCTGCCGGATGAGCTTGTGCTCATCGGTGAGCAGGTCGTCTATGTTGAAATAGTCTGGGGCGCCGGAGTTGTCTGAAGCCATAATTTGTGGGATTAACTGCGATGTCTGTTTCCAAACTTAACAAGAAACCGCACCTCCGCCAACACTTGTTAGCAAAACCTTTCACGCCATCGATTTCGCTGTTCGTTTTTGTGTTGTTTTCCGGAAAACAGGCGAAAAATAGAAGCAGAAGGCAGTCCATAGAGAGATAAGCCATGCCTTTTTAGCTGGCGCGAGCCTCTGGTTCGTGTCCGCAGGCATTCCAGATGGTTCTTTCCTGCTTTTCAGAAATTAAGCTTTCTGGCCTATCAAAGCCTCCCCCTCTTTTGTCATCTTGGAAAGATCTTGTGAGACAACTTTAATAGCGCTTACTTCAACGCCTATTTAGTTTGCCCACAAGGTCCTTTCAGGATGACAAATCGGGATTAATCGTTCAGAAATGCGTGCGGACACGAGCTGGAAGCTCGCGCCAGCGGCCTCGTTAGGCCTTAAACAGAAATCCCCGGCAGCGCGAACTACCAGGGATTTCTGTTTTGACCTATTTTTCTGAAAACGGCCTAGAAACGAAGGCTGATCTGGGCCATGAAGTTGCGAGGCGCCTGCGGGAAATAGTAGTTGTAGTCATGGCGGTTGGTGTCTCCGGCGTACAGCTCGGTGAAGGTGTAGCCGTTGGCTTCGTACTCTTCGTTGAAGACGTTGTTCACCAGCAAGCCCAGTTCCACTTCTTTCATCCAGTTCACCGGCTGGAAACGGTAGAACACGCGGGCATCGCCCACCTCGTAAGGTCGGATGCGGCGGTTTTGGCTACCGGTGTTGTCCAGGAACTGCTCACTCACGGTCTTGAACTGGAACGCGAACCGCAGTCCGGTCAAAGGCTGCACCTCCAGTTGGGTAGACGTCACGAAGCTGGGCGAGTACGCGATGGTGGTCTCGTCATACTGGTTCACCACCACATCTTCGGGGTTGTAGTCAATGGGCAGGGTCTCGGTGAACTGCTTGATGCGGTTGCGGCTCAAAGAGAAGTTGGTAGAAAGGCGCGCCAGTTCACCCAACCCCACGCCGGCGGCCAGTTCGGCACCGGTGCGGTAGCTTTCCGGGATGTTGGTTCTGAGGGCCGTTCCTACGTTGTTGAGCTGACCGGTAAGCACCAGTTGGTCTTTGTAGTCCATGTAGAAGTAGGTCAGATCAGTAGTAAAGCGCAGCGGCAGGCCGTTCAACTCTCCCAGCGGATAATTCAGGCGATAACCGGCTTCGTAGTCAATCATGCGCTCTGCCCGGGCCTTGTCATTGACCGGACGGTCCACGAAGTCTGAGCGGGTAGGCTCGCGGTGCCCAACCGCCACCGAGGCGTACAGGCTGTTCTGGCTGGAGAAAGCGTACGTAACGCCCGCTTTCGGGTTGAAGAACCGGTAATCGGCGCGGTTGGTGACGTCGCGCTGGTCATCATCTGTCCCGTCAACTTTGTAATCTACCGTCCGGAGCTGGATATCCCCGAAAAGGCTCAGTTTCTCGGTGGCTTGGAGCGTGGCCTTGCCATACACGTTGAAATCGGTTTTCTGGGCATCGCCCTCGTAGTAACGGTGGCGCGGCCGGATGGTGGAGGCGTACTGCGCCCAAATCACTTCGCCAAAGTGGTCTCCGGCGTAGCGGTTCCAGCCGCCGCCCAACACCGCCGACAGTTTGCCCTGCCCGTTGTACTGAAAAGAGAAAGTGCTGCCGTAGAAGTCATTGTCCAGCCATTTGCGGCTTACCAGGTCGGTGCGGGTGATAGCCGTCCCGCCTGCCATTATAGGCGGAATGTTGTAGTTGGTGAGGCGCTCGTTCACCTTGAACTGCTCATAGAACCCAAACCCGCGGGTGTAATGCAGGGCGGCATTCAAGGTAAGGGCCCGGCTGAACTCGTGGGCGTAGTGCAATTGGTAGTGGTACTGCTGGTAATCGTCTACCTCGTTGTCATAGGGGATATCGGTGCTGCCGTAATCGGTGCCGGCGGAGTTGAAGGTGCGGTCGGTTTTCAGGGTTTCCTCGTCTACCCCGTTCCAGGCCTGGTACGTTACCTCGTGGCCGCCAAACACCACTAGCTTGAGCAAATCCTTGGCGCCATAATACCCTCCAGACAAGTAGAACGATTTCAGGTTAGAGGAGGCCCGGTCAATGTAGCCATCTGAGGTGATTCTTGACAAACGCCCGTCCACGGCAAACTTTCCGCCCAGAAGGCCGGTGCCAAACTGCACGTTGTTTTTCCAGGTGTTGTAAGACCCATAGGCGTTGTCGGTGCGGGCGTAGGCCTCAGGGCTGGCATCCTGAGTCTGCAGGTTCAGGCTGGCGCCGAAGGCTCCTGGTCCGTTAGACGAGGTGCCCACGCCGCGCTGGATCTGCACATCCTGCAGCGAGGAGGCAAAATCTGGCATGTTCACGAAGAAAACGCCGTGGCTCTCGGCGTCATTCACCGGTATTCCGTTCACGGTCACGTTGATGCGGGTGATGTCTGAACCCCTGATGCGCATGCTGGTGTAGCCTACCCCGGCCCCGGCATCTGAATTAGTCACCAGAGAAGGGGTGTTTTCCAGCAGGTAAGGCAAATCTTGCCCAAAATTGCGGCTCTCCAGTTCCTGTTTGCCCACGTTGGTGTAGGTGGTTCCGGTTTTCTCATTCGCGCGGGTGGCCGTTACCAGAACTTCCTTGGTGGCCACGCTGGTGCGGGTAAGGCTGAAATCCAGCGGAGCCGAAGTTGGCACCGTGACGGTCTGGGTGGCGTTAGCGTAGCCCAGGTAGCTGATCTGCAGATGGTAATCGCCGGTAGGCAGGTTGGAGAAAGTGAATCGGCCGGAGGCATCGGTGAGGGTGGCGCGGTGGCTGGTCCCCAAGGTGACGGTGCTACCGGTAAGCGGAGCCTTTGTGGCAGCATCTACTACGCGGCCAGACAACGTGTTCTGTGCCATGGCAAACCACGGCAGCAGGCAGCCCAGAAGAAGGGCTAAAGCTTTTTTCATGTGAAAAAGTGAAAAATAGATAAAACAACCAGGAGCCACCAGGGGCCGGTGCTCCCACTCTGTTTTGTTCCCTTGTTTTTCCCTTCGCCGGCATTACCCGGATCAGGTTCAATGGGTATGATCTCAGCCCGTTATATTAAGGCACCCCTAAACTGAGGCAAAGCTACGCCCGTCTTCCTGCAAAACCAATGAAGCCAGAAAGAACTTCAAATATTTTTTTGCTTCATCAGTCAACATAGCACGGCCCCCATACGTTGAACAGAAAAGAGTCGCCAACCCGGCTGTGGATGTGATGTGAGACTTTTAATTCATCGGATTTTATGATGATTGTATACTCTTTGGCCATGTTTGCCTTGATTGCCTTTTTGGCGCTGGCCCCACGTAAAAGAATGAGCGTACCGCCGCAAGATGACAATGACGATGACGGAGGCGAACCAATCAACGATGGTTTACCCGATCTGGACCTTCCACCAGGCATCTGCCTGCCCATCAATGACTGGGAACCTGATTACAATAGGTCTCTGGTAAAGAACACCCTATAATTTTATCCATTTCCTGGAGTGCCAAAACCCGGAAGCATGGCCCAGAAAGCTAAGCTTCCGGGTTTTCGTTTTCGGGCTGATTTTCTGGAAATGGGCTCAAAAGAGGGAACCCACCCCACCCCTCCCAGGAGGGGGGAATTATCGGCTACTGACTCGGAAGGCCGATCTTTGGGGTACTTCGCTTTTAGAAACCGGTTCTGTGCTTCAGATTGAGGCATGTTTTCGAAAAACAGGGAATAAAAAAAATCGGCTAAGACCTTTTGTTAAGATCTTAGCCGATTTTTTTTATGGTTCGCTGGCTTACTTCTTGGCTACTGCCTCTTGTTTGGCCACCAGCTCAATGTTCAGTTCCACGTCATCCATGATGGCTTTGTCACCGAGGTTCTCAAAGAAATTGCCGGAGCGGAACTTGATGTCCCACTTGGTGCGGTCAAACTTCAGGTTGGCTTTGGCGGTGGCTACGCCTTTTTTCACGGTTACCAGCGCCGGGAAGGAGATCTGGTTGGTGATGCCTTTGATGGTAAGATCGCCGGTGATGGTGTAGTTGGCGGCATCGCCTTTGGCATTCTGCTTGGGTGTCAGGTTGGTGATGGCGAACTTGGCCGTAGGGTTTTTCTCCACTGAGAAGAAATCGTCTGACCGAAGGTGGTCTACGAGTCTTTTGTTGGAACCGCCCTGCAGGTCAGTATTGGTGATGGAGGTCATGTCCATGATGAAGGTTCCGCCGCGCAGGTTCGCTTTGTCCATGAGAATGGTGCCGCTGGCCAGGGCGATGTTGCCGGTGTGCTCGCCGGTTACTTTGCGGCCAGTCCAGGTGATTTTGCTTTCGGCGGGAATCACTTTGTAGTTCTGCACGGCAGCGGCAACCACGGTTTTAGCGGCTTTTACCTTGGCCGGCGTACCTGGTGCCGCCATATTAAAGGCAGAAACCCCTACAGCGGCCGCTACCAAAACAGAGAGGAAAACTTTTTTCATGGAAATAAAGGGTAAGTGGGTTAGTATAAAATGCTTTAACGCTATAAGGTATGAAAATTTCAGCTTCTGACTTTGTCCAGGAGGTTATTTAAAATCTCGGCCTCTTCCTCAGTCAGGTTGTTCAGGCCGGTGAAGCCTGCGTTGCCCAGACCGTCCATCTCGGTGAGCAGGTCCAGGCCTTTCTGGGTGATGAGGATGTCTACGGTGCGGCGGTCTGTGGGGCACTGCTCGCGGGTGACCAGTTCCTTGGCCTCCAGTTTGTCTACAATGCGCGAGGCGTTGGAGGTTTTGTCCAGCATGCGGTCAATGAGCAGGTTCACCGTGGCCGGCTTGGGAAACTGCCCCCGCAGGATGCGCAGCACGTTGTACTGCGGCAGCGTGACCCCGTAAGACTTGAACATAGCAGACTGCCTTTGCTCCAGCCAGTTGGAAGTGTAGACCATGTTGATGTACGCTTTCTGGTAAACATCCTTGAAAACACTCTGCTTAATTTCTTCTTCTATTTTCATCTTGATCTCCAGGCTTCAGGCAATACTCAAATATATGTTCCTACCGCAAAATCAGCAACTTAGCGGGGCTTTTTCTGCGGCCGGCACAAAGATACTACCAACATCCGGCTTCCTTCGTGCGTATTTCCCGTGAATCTATTCCCAAACGGCGCATGGCAGACATTTTTCTGGTTTCCTGGGCAGACCTGTTCTCCAGTCCTGAGAACATGATCCGGTACGGCGGCCTCACCCTTATCTTGGCCATCGTGTTCCTGGAAACCGGCCTGCTCATTGGCTTGGTCATTCCCGGGGGCGACTCCCTTTTGCTGGCCACCGGTTTATTGGCGGGCGCCGATGTGCTCTCCGTTCCGTTGGCGGTGCTGTTGGTCAGCATGACCGCTGCTGGCATAGCCGGCGATCTGCTGGGCTTCACCATTGGCCGGCGGATGGGCAAGAAGCTTTACCGGAAACAGGATACCTGGTACTTCAAGCGCAAGAACCTGGAGCGCGCCGAGAAGTTCTACCGCGAGAAAGGCAAATCTGCCATTGTGCTGGGCAAGTTTGTGCCGGTGGTGCGCACCTTCAATCCGCTGCTGGCCGGGGTCACGGGCATGGAAATGGGCAGGTTTCTGCTCCTGAGCGGCATGGGCACTGCCCTCTGGATCTGCTCGCTGGTACTGGCCAGCTATTACCTGGGCCAGCAGTTCCCGCAGTTGAAGGACTATCTGCACTACGCCATTCCGGTCATTATCCTGCTGTCCATCCTTCCGGGCATCTTCCAGTACTGGCAGGAGCGCCGGAAAGGCGCCAACGCGTAAGCAAGTGCGCAAGGCTGTTTTCGGCCTGTTTTAGAGAAATCATCGTATAAATACCCAAAACCACCAATCACCTTTATGCTACATAGATACCTTTTAGCCGGCGGCTTGTTTGTAGGCGTTCTTCTTGCCCCGGAGATGGCGCAGGCCCAGAATGCCTCCATCGGGAAAAGCGAGCGCGGCCGCACCACCACAACCAGCGTAGCCCCGTTACGGCAGGGCATTATCATGCGCAACGGCAAAATGATGGAGATCAACGGCCAGCAATTCACTCCTTTGACCCAGGCCCGGACTTTCCCCAACGGCGCTACGCTGCAACCAAACGGCACGTTGACGGCATCGGGCGGGGAGGCGATCCAGCTGAACGAAGGCGACCATGTAGACCTGAAGGGAAATATGCACCGCACCACCGTGATCACGCACAGAAGCACCACCGTCACCGGCGACACCACGGGCATAGGCAAACAGCTGCTGCAAGCCCAGCAGATGAACGACCGCCTCCGGCTTCTCCAGGAAAAACAGCGGGTACTGCAGCAAAAGGGCGAGCTCCTGCAAAAAACCGTTCAGAACAAGCCCAGTCAAACCGAGCTGAAGAAACTGGACACCGACTTAGCCAAACTCCAGCAGCTGATTGCCACCGAAGAGAAGAAAAAGCAATAGTAACAGCTGCATTTAAAATAAAACAGAACGCCTCCCAAATCTTTGGGAGGCGTTCTGTTTTAGGGGCGATTTCCTAAAATCAACTCGAAAATCAAAGCTGAAAATATCTTAAAGGGAGACCTTAATTCTATGAGTTTATCTAAATACCCAAGGATATAACTATTTATATATCAAGCTTAGTGTTTATACCTAATTAAAGGAACTAATATCATTTTTCACAGCTATTCACCACCCAACCCGTACACCAAGTTCATCATGTTTAATTTTTTACTATGAAAAACAACAACGTATGGATGCTCTTATGGGCATTGATGGTAAGCTGTACCGTACTTTCTTCTTGCAGTGACGACGACGATGACGCCATGGATCAGGATAAAACCCGCGTGGCAGCCTTCTTACAGTCCGCAGCCCAAAGTGATATGTTTGAGATCATGACCGGCACTATGGCCCAGGAACAGGGCATGACCGATGACGTGCAAATGTTTGGCGAAATGCTGGTGGAAGACCATACCATGACCGCTGGGCAAATCATGGAGATGGCAGATGAAAGAGACGTTAACCTGCCCACCACGCTGCCTGCGGCCAAAATGACCATTGTTAACCGCTTAGACAGTGAATCAGGCATCACCTTTGACAAAGACTTCGCCAATGCGCAAGTTCAATCGCATCAAGAGGCCATCGCCCTGTTTGAGACCGCTGACCAGCAAATCACCGATACAGAGGTGCAAGCCTTCATTGATGCCACTTTACCTGCTCTCCGGATGCACTTACAGCATGCCCAACAGGTAAAAGCCACCGTGGATGGCATGTAAATGTGCTTGTATTTAGCGTTAAAAAGGCCCCCTGTCTTTATAGGCAGAGGGCCTTTCTTTTTAAGTGCCGATAAGTTCAGATAGCGCTTCTCCTAATTTCAAGCTGTTTTATGAAAACCAGGCCCGAAAGGCCTTTGGCGGCTTACGGCTGTTCCACGGGGTACAGGCGACCGGCTTCTTCTTTCACCAAGTTGAATGGCTCGTCCTTCACCACCAGCATGCCGTCCAGATCCAGCAGGTGCACGCCGTGGGCCAGTTGCAGCGCCGACCAAATGGCCATGGAAGTCTCCATCATGCAGCCGATCATGGTTTTCAGGCCTAGGGTCCGGGTCTTCTGCAGAATGGCCAATCCGTTGAGGTAACCGCCGGCTTTCATGAGTTTCATGTTCACGCCGTGGAACTGCTGCTGTAGGAGTTCCCAATCGGCGTGGTCAGTGACAGATTCATCTGCGAAGAGGTCATAGGGCGAGCGTTTTTTCAGGTACAGGTATTCTTCCTGCAGGTCTGAGGGCATGGGCTGCTCAATCATGAGCACGGGGTATTTTTTCAGCCCCTCAAAGAAACGCATGAGGGAATCTGGGTCTTGCCAAGCTTCGTTGGCGTCAATGATCAGGCCCTGGTTGGTGGCTTTGACCACCTCAGAGAGCATGTCCAGGCCGCTTTCCTGGTTTACTTTCACCTTTAGGTACTCAAACCGGTGCAGGCCGTGCTCTTTGGTGAAGGCGGCGATCTTGCCGGGGTCCATGATGGGGTAGGAATACGCCGTAGGTGCCGAGGTCACGGGCTGTACGCCCAGAAATTCTGATATGGTCTGCCCGTTTCTGCGGCAGACGTAATGCACGAAGGCAGATTCTATTGCAAACCTAAGCGCCGGCAAAACCGCGTGCAGGCTCATGAGGTGCTGCAGTTCCTCCACAGATTCTACCTGGGCCAGGCCATTCTGCTGCAGCGTCTGGAACTGCTCCTGCAGCAAAGCGGGGGTCTCGCCGTAGCGGGTGTTGGGCGCGGCTTCTCCCCTACCCTGAAATCGCTCATCACCAACGGTCACAAACAAGTTGGTTTTCACGTCTGAGGCATTGCGTGAGATTTTCCAGGTATAGCGCAAGTTGAGGTCCCGGGCCTCCAAATTCCAGTGTAGCATAGCAAATAGTAGGGGTTGCAGACTCCAAGTGTAGTAAAAAAGAAGCAAAGGTCCATAAAAAAGGTGCTTTTGCCCGCATCTCTCAAAATGAGCCCCAAAGCTCTTTGGCTCTTTAGGAACCGGAAGAAAAAAGTATATTTGTAGGTTCCAAGACCTTAGCTGGCCCTTTTGGGCTGGTGAACAAACTAAACCAAAACCTCCGCTCTTCCTTTTCCCTGAAGGAAGGGAGCTTACTTCTTTTATGAAAAAATCCACGCTCGCCATCTCGGCTTTTGTGATTCTCACGGTGGCTGTTGTGCTCACGTTGTGTCAAAACTACGGCCTTGTCGCCCTGCCTGAAGTTGTCCTGACCGGCATCCGCTGGGTGGGTATCCTAATCCTGATGCTGTTTGCCCGGCAGAAGAAATCCCTCACCACCTGGATTCTGGTGAGCATGGTCATTGGCGCCGAGATTGGCTACACTTTCCCGGAATTCGCCTCAGGACTGAACGTTTTAAGCAAGATTTTCCTGAAGTTGGTGAAAACCGTTATTGCGCCGCTCATTTTCGCTACGTTGGTGGTGGGCATTGCGGGCCATTCCAACTTGAAACAGGTGGGCAAGATGGGCGGGAAAGCGCTGATCTATTTTGAGATTGTCACCACCATTGCACTGTTCATTGGGCTGGCCGCCATTAACATCAGCCGGGCCGGCGACGGCATCGTGCTAAAAGGCCAGACCAGCGATGAAATCACCGCGCCGCCGGCCCAAACCTGGCAAGACATCATTCTGCACATTTTCCCCGAAAACATCGCTAAATCAGTGGCCGAGGGACAGGTACTGCAGATTGTGGTGTTCAGCGTGCTCTTCGGGATTGCCCTGGCCATGCTGAACGAGCGCAAGCGCCGGCCGTTGCTGGAAGTCACTGAGAGCCTGGCCGAGACCATGTTCAAGTTCACCAACATCATCATGTTCTTCGCACCCATCGCGGTGGGCGCCGCCATTGCCTACACCGTAGGCCACATGGGCTTCGGGATTCTGGTGAACCTCTTCAAGCTTTTGGCGACGCTCTACGTGGCCTTGATTGCTTTCTTGTTGCTGGTGCTGCTGCCGGTGGCGCTCCTCTTTAGAATTCCGGTGAAAATGTTTGTGCAGGCCATCGCAGAGCCGGTGTCCATTGCGTTTGCCACCACCAGTTCAGAGGCCGCCTTGCCGCGTGCCATGGAGGCCATGGAGTCGATCGGCGTGCCGCGGAAGATTGTGGCGTTTGTCATGCCCATGGGCTACAGCTTCAACCTGGACGGTTCCACGCTGTACCTATCGCTGGCGTCTATCTTCGTGGCGCAGGCCGCGGGTATTGAGATGCCCTGGGAACAGCAGCTATTGATGGTCTTCACCCTGATGCTGACGAGTAAAGGGATTGCCGGGGTGCCGCGCGCCTCTTTGGTGATCTTGCTGGGTACGGCCGCTTCGTTCAACCTGCCTGTAGAACCAATCTTCATCATCCTGGGTATTGACGAACTCATGGACATGGCCCGGACCTCGGTGAACGTGATTGGCAACTGTCTGGCCACCGCCGTGATTGCCCGTTGGGAAGGCGAGTTCGTGGACCTGGACGCCCCACGGGCGCTGGAGACTATCTAACACAAAATCTGACCAGAGGATATCTTTTACCAGGAAAAATTCGTTTCTCCTTCATCCCCGTGTCATCACTCCTTTAAAGTACTTCTGAAGATGCATTTCCGTTTGTGTTTTTTCGCTTTCCTGGCCCTGGGGGCTTTTGCCTGCTCCCGTCCGGCCGCTACTTCAACCGTTGAACAGTCTGGGTATTCTGCCGCAGGGCAAACAGGCCTGGACGCGAACAAGAACCGGGAGGAGAAAGCCAAGGCCGGCAACGAAAACATCCTTATTGGGGCCGTAGACCGTGCCGCCTTTGAGAATGCGCCCTACAGCACCTGGTTCCACCCGGCCTACCAACGCTACACGCCCAACCCGAAAATCATGGAAGAACTAGTGCCTTTGCTGGAAACCATCACCGTGAAAGCCTACATGGGCAGCTGGTGCGAAGACAGCCAGCGCGATGTGCCTCGCTTCTACAAACTCCTGGACCAAGCCCACTTCCCGCATTCCCGCCTGCACCTGATAAGCCTGCGCGAAGACAAAACCGGCCCTAACGGCGAGGAAAAACTAGATAACATCACCGCTGTTCCCACGTTCATCCTGTACCGCGAGGGCAAAGAACTGGGCCGCATTGTGGAAACCGCCTACCCTACCCTTGAAATGAACATGCTCACCATCATCAAAGGCACGGGCAAATAAGCGTTTCAGGCCTGTTTACACCAAAACAGCCCCAAAGCACCTAAAGTATTCACTAAAAAGAGAATCCGGATTCTTCTGAGCACATCAGCAAGAATCCGGATTCTCTTTTTAGGCGAGCGCTGTTTTACAGCCGATTTATTGAAATCAGGTGCGAAGCCAATGGTGAAAGCCTATCTATTTCAAGCCTGATTTATTTAAAACAGCCTTAAAACAGAAATCCCGCTTCTCCGCCTTAGGTCTGTTCCTGGTTTTGCGGGGAAGCGGGATTTCTGTTTACTTAGTATTTTACCGATGCTTCCTCAGGCATTGGGTAAGCCAGGCCTCGGCGGCGGTACGGTCATCGAAGAGTTTCACCTCAAATTTGCCTTTCACGCGGGCCTGCAACTGATCTGCCGACTGGGCGGAAAATGTGCTAAGGTTGTCCAGGTGCGCCCAGTATTTCAACCCGACCTTTACCGCGTACGGAATCCAGTTCTGCTCCAGCCAGTCCATGGACCCATCCCAGCGGCCTACCAGGTTCCGGTTATCGTTCAGCACCGCAGAGAGGCCCTTGGCCTGCAGCCAGTCCAGATATTTGAAGGCTCCTTTAGCCACGTTGTCATGGGTGGGGTACCCAATCCAGTTGTTATAGATCCAGGGCCCATTAGGCTGAAGGTCAATCTGCAGGAAAACTTTTCCGGTAGGCGTAAAAATTTCTTCCAGGCGCGTAGAGGTCTTTTCCTCTGAGAGCGATGTGTACATCAATGGTATGAAAAAGTCGGGTAGAGGTTGTTTTGCGGGTGAAATCACCGTTCAGCAGGCGGGTGCCCGCAGGCCATATGCCTTGGTATACCGGCGAAACCACTGCTTTAGCGATGGACAGAAACTGCCCTTGTTTAGTTCCTTCCCGTAGAAAGATGTATTTTTGCCCGAATTTCATTCGCTCATGCTTTCTTCTGCTTCTCTCCCCCTCTCCAGAAAAACCCATAGAATAGCCGTTGGCACCCTCTTTTTCATGCTGGGCTTGTGCTTTTCCAGTTGGGGTTCCCGTATTCCTTCCATCCAGCAAAAACTGCATCTTTCAGAGGCGGAGTTGGGCGCCGTGCTCTTCGCGCTGCCGGTGGGCCTGATGCTGTCCTTGCCGTTCACGGGCTGGCTTACGTCTAAAATAGGCAGCCGGAAGGTGGTTACCATTGCCCTGCTGCTGTACAGTTCCACCCTGGTGCTCATTGGTATGAGCCAGAGCGTGCTGCACCTCACGTTGGTGCTGTTTCTGTTCGGGTTTGGAAGCAACATGGCCAACATCTCGGTGAATACGCAGGCGGTGGGCGTGGAAAGCCTGTACAACAAATCCATCATGGCCTCTTTCCACGGTTTGTGGAGCTTGGCGGGTTTTGTGGGCGCCGCCATCGGTACGCTCATGATCGGTGCCGATGTGGAGCCGCTTCAGCACTTTTTCATCATCATGGCGGTGATCATTGCGGGCCTGGCCATTGCCTACCAGTACCTTTGGCCCAAAGACGCCCCGGCACCCACCGATCAACCGTTGTTTGTCATGCCAGACAAATCGCTTATGGGCCTGGGTCTGATTGCGTTTTGTTCGCTTATCTGCGAAGGCGCCATGTTTGACTGGAGCGGTGTGTATTTCCAGAAAGTGGTAGGCGCTCAAAAGGCCTGGATTGCTGCCGGTTATACCGCCTTCATGAGCACCATGGCCTTCACCCGCTTCATCGCCGACTGGCTTACCACCAAACTGGGCCTGAAGAAAGTGCTGCAGCTCAGCGGCACGCTCACGGCGGTTGGGCTAGCTATCTCGGTGATTTTCCCGCACATGGTCACAGCCATCATAGGTTTCCTGCTGGTGGGGGCTGGGGTATCGGCGGTGGTGCCGCTGGTGTACGGCGTGGCCGGAAAAAGCAAGACCATGGCGCCTAGCATGGCGTTGGCCGCGGTGTCTACCATCGGCTTTGCCGGATTTTTGGTGGGTCCTCCGCTCATAGGCATGCTGGCGGGCCTGAGCAGCTTGCGGTTGTCTTTTGCCACCATCGCGCTCATGGGCGTGAGCGTAGCCCTGCTTTCCAGCCGGGTTAAATCGGAAGAGGCCTAATTCCTTTTGCAGGCTTTTTTGCCATAAATTTTATAAAATGCCCTTAAATCACATCTGATGTGGAGTGATTGCGCCTGCCTTATTACTTTTACCTCAACGTATCACCGCTTTCCACCTAAATCAATGAAACGACGTAAGTCTTTTTCAGCACTCCTAATCTTCCTGTACCTGATGAGTTCTTCCGGCGTTTGGGCGCAGTCCCATAAGTTTGACCAGTACCCTACCCCCGTAGAGGCCAACCTCTGGACGACGTATTCACCCAAGGAAACAACGTTCAAGCTTTGGTCACCAGTGGCCGAAGAAGTAATCCTTAAGCTTTACGACAAAGGCAACGGCGGCGCGGCGCGGGAAAAACTGTCCATGGTGAAGGGCGAGAAAGGCTTGTGGTCACTTACCGTGAAGCGAGACCTCAAGGGCGTGTACTATACCTACCACGTGAAAACCGGCGGCCATTGGCTGGACGAAACACCCGGCATCTACGCCACGGCGGTGGGCGTGAATGGCCAGCGGGCCATGGTCTTGGACCTGGCTTCCACCAACCCTGCTGGCTGGGCGCAGGACAAAGGCCCTACCGTGAAAACGCCCAACGAAGTGGTTTTATGGGAAGCCCACGTGCGCGACATCACCACACACCCTTCCTCGGGCAGTACCAAAGCAGGTACGTTTCTGGGCCTGGTAGAGCCCGGCACCAAGAACAAGGATGGCCAGGCTACCGGCATTGACCACATGAAGAACCTGGGGGTGACGCACATCCACCTGCTGCCTTCCTTTGACCACCGCTCCATTGACGAGGCGGCCCTAAGTAAACCGCAGTTCAACTGGGGCTACGATCCGCAGAATTACAACGTGCCCGAGGGTTCCTATTCTTCCGATCCCTTTAACGCCGAGGTCCGCATCAAAGAATTCAAGCAGATGGTGAAGGGGTTCCATGACCAGGGAATGGGCGTGGTGCTGGACGTGGTCTACAACCACACGGGCCTCACCAAAGGCTCCAACTTCAACTTGGAGTTCCCCGATTATTACTACCGCCAGACCTCCGAGGGAAAATACTCAGACGCCTCGGCCTGCGGAAACGAGACCGCCAGCGAGCGCGCCATGGTGCGCAAGTTCATCATTGAGTCCTGTAAATACTGGGCGCGGGAGTACCATCTGGACGGTTTCCGGTTCGATCTGATGGCCATCCATGACCTGGAGACCATGAACCAACTCACCGCCGAGTTGAAGAAGATCAACCCCAACATCATCATCTACGGCGAGGGCTGGACTGCCGGCCAAAGCCCCCTGCCCGACAATGCCAAAGCCCTCAAAGCCAATACGCACCTCCTGCAGCACACCGCCGCCTTCTCAGATGACATCCGCGATGCGATTAAAGGCTCGGTCTTCGATGAGAAGTCAAAAGGCTTTGTGAGCGGCGCCCCGAACACCGAGGAAAGCATCAAGTTTGGCGTGGTGGGCAGCATTGCGCATCCGCAGGTAGAGATCAAGAAGGTGAACTACTCCAAGGCGCCCTGGGCCCGCGAGCCCTGGCAGGCGGTTTCTTACGTATCCTGCCACGATAACCTGACGCTGTTTGACAAGCTCAAAGCCTCCAACGAGAAAGCCTCTGCGGACCAGCTCAAAAGGATGCACCTGCTTTCCAATGCCATCGTGCTCACGAGCCAGGGAACCGCTTTTCTGCACGCGGGCGTGGAGCTGATGCGCACCAAAAACGGCGAGCACAACAGCTACAACCTCCCCGATGCCGTGAACCAGATCAATTGGGACTGGAAAACCGCCCATCAGGAGGTCTTCACTTACTACAAGAACCTCATTGCCCTGCGCAAGGCCCACCCGGCCTTCTGGATGCCCACTGGCCAGATGGTGAACAGACACCTGGAGTTCAAAACCACTTTCCCGGGTTTGGTAGGCTACCAACTCAAAGACCACGCGCACGGCGATTCCTGGAAGAACATCTTGGTGTACTACAATGGCCGCGAAACCGCCGCCGACATCCGCCTGAACGGGGAATGGACCGTAGCCGCCGAGGGCGAAACCATCCAGCTGCAGGGCGGCCGCAAGGTGAAAGACAAAATAGCCGTTCCGCCGGTGTCTATGCTTATCCTGTACCAGGAGTAGTTTCCGGCTTTACTTTTGGCCTCTCCGCGGCGGCGTTTTTCCTCTGTTTTTGGAAAATCAGCTTAAAAACAGGGTAGCCCACCAGAGAGCGCCTGATATTTCTGCCTGGTTCTTAACAGGTGGGTTGTGTACTCTTGCCTCTTCGGATCACCCCATTTTGGAAGCCCGTGTCCACGGATTGGCTTTTTTCTGGTACTGCCCCCGATGTTTTGAAAACGTTTTGGGCAAATCAGCTTTTAAACAGCTTCTTCTCTGCCCTGCCTGCATTCTGGTGTTCTCCAGATGGTAGCCCCACCCCATTGTTTCAGGCCTGTTTTCTGAAAAACAAGCTGAAAACCCCAAGTACTTGTCCTGCTTAAACCCAATTCTACTAAAAGCTTTTGACCGATATATCTGCTGGAGCGGGGAAATAGTTTGCTAATTGAAAAATCCAGGCGAGGTGGCGAGGCCGTAAGTGAGTCATCATTTACCTAACCAATCCAAACAAGATCTAATGAAAAAGTTATTTTATCTGTTCGCCGTGGCAGGCGCTATGGCCCTGACCACTTTTAACGCTTCTGCCCAGACCGCTTCTGCCAACGCCAAGGAAAAAGGCGTGATGGTAGGGGGTGCCCTTATGGTACCTTCCAAAAATATTGTGGCCAATGCGCTGGGCTCCAGTGACCACACCACCCTGGTGGCCGCTGTGAAAGCCGCCGGCTTAGCGGAGACCCTCATGGGCGCAGGTCCTTTCACGGTGTTTGCCCCAACCAACGCTGCCTTTGCCAAACTTCCGGCCGGTACCGTGGAGACGCTGCTTCAGCCAGAAAACAAAGCCAAACTCACCTCGGTGCTGACCTACCACGTGGTCCCCGGCAGACTGCAGGCCAAAGACCTGAAAGACGGCCAGAAGCTGACCACCGTGCAGGGCGAAACCTTAACCGTGTCTAAGAAAGGCAACGATGTGATGATCAACGGTGCACGCATCTCTACCCCAAATGTGATGTCCAGCAACGGCGTAACCCACGTGATTGATACCGTGGTCCTGCCCACCATGTAATTTCCTTTCCCTTTTCATGCCAGGAAGCCTGCCTTTGGTGGGCTTCTTTGTTTTAGGGCCATTTCCAGGATTTCAGCCCGTAAACGCAACTGACTTCAGGCTCTCTTTCCGCGCACAACCCAGACGTGGGTCCCTCTGAAGTCTTCTTTCTTCCCTTTGCCGGGGTTTGTTTTTGCCAGAAAACGGCCGCCCACATAATGAGAGCCTTTTTATGTATCTGGCCCCCTGTTTTTCCGTTAAAAGCCCTGTATGCAATCCAACGATTTTCAGATAAGTGTCTCTTCGTTTCCGTTCAAGGCTAGTTTAAGCCTAAAGCCCATTATATCTTACTGGCAACAGTTTCAGGATGACTGTAAGAGCAGCTTCACGCTGAGCGCCCAAGAAGTAAACCGGCAACTGCAGGAGGTACCAGAACTGTTGGACCCCATCACGGATGTAACCGCGCTGGACGATGAGCACCATTGCCTCATAGAGTTGCTCATGACGGCCATTTTTCCGCCGGCCACCCATGAGTCTGAGGCCAGCGGCGCGGTAAGCCCGCGCTATGATGCCAGCTTCTATTTCACCAAGCCCTTCAAGCAGATCATCCTCAATGACCATAACCACCTCAAGCGGCCGCTCAACATAGACGACCAACGCATGCTCTTTAACCGGGTGCGCATGGTGTACCTGCTCATTCTGGAGAAATTCTACCAGGTGCAGGTGCCGCACGAGGAGTTCCTGATCTATACCGTGCCAGATTACCAACTGGGGCTTTACCGCCACTACAACGTGGTGCTGAACACCCAGTTTCTGGACATCACGCCCACCCAGACTCTGCCCGACCTCAGCGAGGAAGACATCCAGACCATGCTGGACAACATCCGGGACATGGACATCTGGATGGAGCTGTTGCCGCCGCAGAACTTTGAGATCAGCGGGTTCTACATCATGAGCCTGCGCGACGTCACGGACCAGGAAGTATTGTCCTCGCTCAAGAACGATCTGCTGGAGCGCGATGTGATGCTGGCCCCCGACCGGTTTGAGCAATTGCAGGAAAAAATAAGGGTTCTATTTAAGCGGCCGCACCTGCAGTTGGGCGTGGCGGCGTTCCACAAAAACAAGAGCGCATTCGTCAACTTCGGGAACAAGATCAACCACAGTTTCCTGCTCCAGAGCGAGATCACCAGCTCCAGTTACGCGGGTTTTAAGGCCATTTATGACGAACTGGTGCGAGACGGGGCGCCATTGGTGATCAAGAACGTAGAAAACTCAAACCAGCTCCCCAGCGGGGTGCGCGAGGAGATGCTGAACATGGGCATCAAAAACATTGTGCTGGCCTTGCTCCGCTACGGCGATGACCCCATCGGTATTTTAGAACTGGGCTCGCCCCAACCAGGCGATCTGGACAACTTCTCCATTTCCAAGGTAGAGCAGTTTCTGCCCTTGTTCTCGGTGGCTGTGAACCGCAACTCAGAGGAGATTGAGGCTCGCGTGCAGTCGGTGATCCGGGAGAAATTCACCGCCATCCACCCGGTGCTGGAGTGGCGTTTTAGGGAAGCGGCCATGAACATGTTGGACAAGATCAATGCCTCGCCCATCGCGCCCAGCCCCGAGATGGAGGCCATCATTTTCCCTGATGTGTACCCGCTTTACGCCGTGGCCGACATACGCAGTTCCAGCACCGAGCGTAACACCGCCATCTTAGGCGACCTGGTAGAGCACTTGGAACTGGCCGAGAATGTGCTGAGGAAAGCCGTAGAGGTACATGCATTGCCTATCCTGGACGAACTCCGGTTCTCGGTCTCTAAGCACCTGCGCCAGCTTAGGAAGGGCGTGTTGGTGCAGGACGGTATCACCATTTTTGAGACCCTGCGCACCCAGGTGGAACCCATGTTCCAGTTTCTGGAGGCCACCAACCCAGAACTGGTGGAAACCATCAACACTTACCGCGAGGCCATGGACCCCAACCTGGGAATCCTGTACAAACGCCGGAAAGCCTTTGAGGAAAGCCTTACCCTCATCAACGAGACCATCTCTGAGTACGTGGAGCAGGAAGAACTCAACGCCCAGGAAATGTACCCGCATTATTTTGAACGGTTTGTCACCGATGGCGTGGAGCTAAACATCTACGTGGGCCAGTCTCTGGTGGAAAACATGCCCTTTGACATCATGTTCCTCCGGAACCTGCGGCTCTGGCAGTTGATGGTGATCTGCGAGGTGGCCCGCCGCACGCAGGCCCTCAAACCCAAACTGAAAGTGCCCCTGGAAACCACCCAACTGATTCTCATCCACAGCCAGCCGCTGGCCATCAGGTTCCGGCAAGACGAGCGCAAGTTTGATGTGGACGGCGCCTACAACATCCGCTACGAGATAGTGAAGAAACGCATTGACAAAGCCCTGGTGCGGGACACCGACGAACGCCTCACCCAACCCGGCAAGATCGCGATTGTCTACTCCCAGGCCCGCGAGGCCAACGAGTACCTTGAGTACATTGAATATCTGCAGAACAAAGGCGTCTTAACCGAGGAGGTGGAGCAACTGGAGGTGGAAGACCTGCAAGGCGTAAGCGGCCTCAAAGCCCTTCGGGTGCAGATCAAATGCTGAAGGAAGTGGAGGATTGAATACTCTAAAATCGTCAACCCACCCCTACCCCTACGAGAAGGGGAATATCAGGTAAAGTAAAAACTAAGAGAAGATAGAATTTCGGAATAAAGTAGATCTTTGGACGGGTTTGCAAAATCCCCTCCTCGGAGGGGCAGGGGTGGGTTGACGCTTGCAGATTTGTTTCAAAGGTTTCTCTTTCAGAGCCGCTCCCACGCATCATTTCAACCCGATTTTCTAAAAACAGCCATAAAACCGTATGCCAGATTCTACCGCCCACCGCATCCAACTTTTGCAAGGAGACATTACCAAAGTAAAGGCTGATGCCATTGTGAATGCGGCTAATTCAAGTCTGCTGGGCGGCGGTGGCGTAGACGGGGCCATTCACCGGGCGGGCGGACCCGCCATTCTGGAAAATTGCCGAAAGATTGTGGCCCGCCAGGGCGGCTGCAAAACCGGCGAGGCGGTGATTACCACAGGCGGCAGGTTACCAGCCCAGTACGTCATCCACACGGTAGGGCCGGTCTGGAACGGAGGTCACAAAAATGAACCCGCCTTACTGGCCAACTGCTACCGCAACTGTTTGGCACTAGCCCAGGAACATGGCCTTAAAACCATCGCTTTCCCCAATATCAGCACGGGCATATATGGTTATCCCAAAGACAAAGCCGCGGCCGTGGCCGTGCAGACAGTCCTCCATTATCTGGCGCAACATGACGTACCGGAGCAAGTAACATTTGTTGTCTTTGACCCTGAAAACCTGCGTTTGTACGAGGAGCAGTTGGCCCATCTAAAGTCTTAGTTGGCTGGAAACCAATCCGCTGCTTTAAGCCTAGAAATCAAAAAGGACCTTGCAAATAGATTGGAATGACTCATCAGTTGAGGTCTTCCATGTCTTTTGCAAGGTCCTTTTTTGAGGAAAGATCAGTAAAGCTACGTAGGCTGCTACTTATAAATACCTGTGGTGAGGCTTATACCAGGCCAGGCACTTCCACTACTTCGTTGACATCGGTGCCGTATTCCACGCCTTCCACTTCAAACCCGAACAGGTTGAAGAAATCGGTGCGGTAGCCTTGGAGGTCTCCAATTTCGGGAAGGGTTTCGGTGGTGGCTTGCTCCCAGAGGGCAGCAACTTCGGCCTGCACGTCCTCGCGCATCTCCCAGTCATCAATCCGGATTCTGCCTTTCTCGTCTACCGGCACGTCTGCCCCGGCGAAGAGTCTTTCCTGGAACAGGCGCTGGATCTGCTCAATGGTCCCCTCGTGGATGCCTTTGGCTTTCATCACTTTGTAGAGCAAGGAAATATACAGCGGAATCACCGGAATGGCCGAGCTGGCTTGCGTCACCAGGGCCTTGTTCACAGACACATAGGCTTTTCCGTTCAGGTCTTTCAGGGAATCGGTGATGGTGAAGGCGGTGGCCTCCAGGTGGTCTTTGGCCCGCCCGATGGTGCCTTTGCGGTACACGGCTTCGGTTAAACCCGGCCCGATGTACGAGTACGCCACGGTGGTGGCGCCCGGTGCCAGCAGATCGGCGGCTTTCAGGGCATCCATCCACATGGCCCAGTCCTCGCCGCCCATCACGGCCACGGTGTTTTCAATGTCCTCCTCAGAAGCCGGCGTGATGCTCACCTCAGACACGTTGCCGGTATGGAAATCAACGGTTTTGTTGGAGAACGTCTGCCCGATGGGCTTGAGCACGGAGTTGTGGACAACGCCGGTTTTAGGGTGCACCCGGCGCGGTGAGGCCAGGCTGTAGATCACCAGGTCTACCTGTCCCAAATCGGTTTTGATGAGGTCCAGCGTTTTCTGTTTGATCTCGTCAGAGAAGGCATCGCCGTTGATGCTTTTGGCGTACAGGCCGGCTTCATGCGCGTGTTTCTCAAAGGCGGCAGTGTTGTACCAGCCTGGTGAGCCTGGTTTCCCCTCGGCCGAAGGCTTCTCAAAATAAACCCCGATGGTAGCCGCATTGGCCCCGAAGGCGCTGGTGATTCTGGAGGCCAACCCGAAACCGGTGGAGGCACCAATGACCAAAACTTTCTTAGGGCCTTCCACAGAACCCTTGGATTTCACATAGTTAATCTGGTTCACTACATTCTGCTCGCATCCTTGGGGATGGGCGGTGAGGCAGATAAAGCCACGTACTCTGGGCGTAATAATCATATGATGCTGGTTTAACAGACGGGTCTGTACGTATGGGATGTCGTTTGCAGGCGTAAATTTGTCATTTTTATTGAGAAAATACACCAGAGACCACGCTTTGCTGTCGGGTTTAGGGGCTAGTTTCCAGAAAACAGGCTAAAATCAGGCTTTTCTGTTAGGGCTGCTGCATTTCCTTGTCTACCCGCCGGCCAAACCTTTGCTGCAGTTTGTTGAGCAGGAAAATAGCGATGATAAGCCAGAAAATGCCCGCCGCCCAGCCCGCCAGCACATCTGAGGCGTAGTGCACGTTCAGGTACACGCGGCTAAACCCGATGAGCAGAATCCAGATACCCAGTAAGATGCTCAAAAGCCATTTAAGCCAGACCTGCCGCACATTGGTCCAGACCAGGTACACGAGCAAACCCCAGAACGCCCCGCCAATCATGGCGTGTCCGCTGGGGAAACTGTTGCCGTTCACCTGCATAAACGCGGTAACGGGCCGGGGCCGGTCAAAGAAAACCTTCATGCTCTGGTTGAACAGCGTGGTAGTGGCTGAGATGGCGATGATCTTGAGGGAATAGAAGCGCCACTTTTTGAAAACCAGGAAAAGCAGCGCCAGCCCCAATGACCCGAAGATGAGAAAGTTCTTAGACCCAAAAAAGGTGATGAAGTACATGGCATCGGTGGTCTCGGGATCAGTGAGGTCACCGGCAAAGGCGAAGGCGGCTTGGTCCAGGGCTTTTTCCTGCTCCACAAACACCACGGTGGCCATCCAGAAAAACAACAAGGCACAGCCCGCAAACACCAGCCAGGCCACCACCATCTGCAGGGTTACCACCGCCAGAAACGCCCCCGCTTTCTTTCCTTTCTGTTCCACTTCTTCCTGCATAGGCACGTCAGGTCTTTTCCCAGTTGTACGCAAGAGCCCCCCAGGATAGATACACCTAATGCTGACTTCTGGAAAGCCAGGCAAGTAAAATCCAGGGGAAGCACCGGCTGCGTATATGAGGCATGTTGTACCTGTTGGGCTTTCTCTACCTGGATTTCGCCGGCCGCGCCGACTATCTGTTGACGCATGGCCGCTACGTGGCCAGCCGCTCTGAGGACCACTTTGAGGTACAGCTCTACTGGACCAAGAATTTCTTTGCCGAGGTGTATCACTCTCGCCGCAGCGGCCGCAATGAGCAGATCAACGCCCTCACCGAGGAACCTGATTTCACCGCCTACTTAGACCAGATAAGTCTGGAAAACTTACAAATACAGTAACGGCTTTTCTATATTGAGAATAAACCAATCCCCTAGTGCCTTGCATTTTTTCAACATCAAAATCCCTAAGTGACCCGATGGATTTATGAAGACAGGTATTGAATCACTTGACCAGAATTGCTACCCCTGAAAAGAAACTATTAGTGAAAGGTTTGCTATCTTAGAAGAAACAAAGACCTATGAGAAAATTTATACTCGTTTTGTTTGCCCTCACCCTTTCATTTGGAGGAATGGCCCAAACAACCTTGGCGCTAGCCACAAAGCCCCCTACCACTACGGCCATCAATCTTTCATTGCCTTCCTCAAAAGAGGAAACCTACCCGTATGTATACACCAAAAGAGCAGACCGTTTTTTGTTGGTGGGACTGGCTTTGAATATCGCCAGTGCAGGTTATTACATGCTGGCTCCGGGCTTATACAAGAAACCATATGATCCTACGCTAGAATACAGCTATGCCTTGGCGGCCGCGGCCAGCAGCGACCCGATTGCCTATCAGCAATTAAGCAACGAGTACAGGCAAGCCATGCTGGTCTACCATCAAAAGGCCAGTGAACGCGACAAGAAAGTCAAAAACGCAAGAGCGGCATTTGCAACGGCTTTCTCCGTGGGAATGGCGTTTGACTTAGCAGCCATCTTAACCTTCAAGAAAGGAAGACAGTAGTTTTGGGGTATTTCCCCAAAAACAGGGCCGAATCCCGAAACTTACCTTTTTCACCAAAGAAAAAGGTAAGTTTCGCATCATTCAGAATGTAGTCCTTTACATCTCACAGGCTCCCGTAAAAATACTGGAAGACTGCTACCATTCCGTATTCCTCTTCCCTGAGTGCCCCCCTCTCCTCTCGGGTGGAGAATGGGTGTGACCCGCTGAAGTAAATGCAAGTGACGGACGCACGCTTTGACGTTACTTACTAGGAAGAGGCCACGACGGGTAAAAGGATTCTCATTTAAGTTAACTCAGAATAAGGCCTCTATTTTGTTTTTGTGAAGTTATAATTCTTAAGTAGGTACTCCCCGCCATTGTCAAACTCAATGCGCAACCGAAGCTGTTCCTGGGAAAGGACAAGCACTTCATAATCATTTTGGTTAAATCTAAGGGTTATTTTGCCAGCATTGGAGGCAATTACGAACCCCTCTGAAAGGTTATACAACCGCCTGGAGGAATCTTCTTTATCAAAGATTTCCACCTGAACATTGCCACCGCTGAATGACAGGTACTCTGGATCCTCTAAGGACAACTGCTCAGACCTGACGAAACTCCCGTTGTCCAGAAAAGTATCTTGAGACCCGCTGGTGAGCAACCACTTTCCCTGGAGTAAGGCCTCTGCCTCAGCAACGGTTAGTACATCAGCTTCATCGTCACTAGAGCAGCCGGAGAAAACCACAAGGAATACCAGCAATAAGGATAGAAGTCTTCTCATTGAGTTTGAAATTGATATAGGGTTATAGATCCTTTAGAAAATAAAAGACATCATGTTATAGCCTTGGTACAGATTTTTCTCAATCTCCACTGCTGCTTTGAAATAATACTTTTTGCCTTTCACAAATAGGCGGCTATCAGCCGGAATGGTCATGGTATATGGGCCTAACTCGGGCTTCGCGTGCTTGAGAACCAACTTAATCGGAATTACTTTGAATAAACTGTCTTCTGCGGCGATGAACCCGTAATCCAAGTCAGTGGGTTTGAACTTGTTGATCTTACCCGATAAGGTTACGCTACCATCTGCCTCTGCTTTAGCTGAGATGGTCTCTACATCCGCAACCTTAGGCTTCTCTTCAACTACCGGGGTAGGAGTTGGGGTATCTTCTTTTTCATCATCGCCGCAACCGGAGAATACTGCAAGGGAAAGCAGTAGAGGGAGTAGTAATCTTTTCATTTAATTGAATATTGGGATTATTTGAAGTTTCCCAAAGATAGCGGTTGTTAGATAAATGATGATGGTATACAATAGAAACGAAAACATGAACAAAGCACTTCATGGGTAACCACCTGAAGACAGGATGGCATATCTTTTAACAGTAATCATCAATCACTTAAAAGATATCATGACACATACCTACGAACAAGCATTACAGGCGGTAGAGCAGGTCCTTCCAGCGCTGGTCCACGAAGAAATTGAATTCAGTGAAATTCTTAGGGGAGCGGGCGTTCTAGACCCAGGCGGAAGATTGGGGTTACAGCTTCAAAGGGATCTTACCAGAAAGAGGCGCATCATGCCAACCGAAGGTGGGGATAACCTGGTAGTAGTTTTCGGTTAACAAAAAAGCCTCGAGAGACCGGGGCTTTTCTGCTATTCCTGTTGTTACTAATTTTTTATATAGCTGACATAATCCTTCAAGTTTCCCTCTTTAATCTCCTTACCTCTGATGTTGCCTACCCTGAAGGTAGCGGGCATGGAAACGGAAATCACCTGACTCTTATCGGTATCCAGCACCAACTGCAACTGGAGGTTTTTCCCACCCGCGGAATTAGGGAGCATATAGACATAGGCGAATCCGGGTGTCTTGTTGAGGATGGCATCATCTACCACGCTCGTCTCCACCACCTTGAAAGGTAACCCATAGGCGGCCTTTATCTCCTGCTCTGTGACGTTACTTCCAAGTTTTGCTTTATCAATCAAAAGAGTCAGGTTCTTCAGTTTGGATGCGTTCTCCTTGGCTTCCTTTGGGAAAGAGATTTCCTCGCTTTCCTTAGCACCTTTCACAACTATGTTTTGCGCCAGCAACAGGGTACTGGCCATGTTTCCCTCCGTAGGGTAATCAGTGGCAAAGGGGTGGCTATAGATCCAGTCATTGGAGAGGGCATCCTCGGAAAGGCCCATAAGCATCAAGTTCACGTCAAAACTAGCAGTGGTTTCATATTTGAATTGGGTTGGCGAGCCCATTGACCTAGGGCCGTTAGGCGTGAAACTGCCTTTTGCAACATGCACGGTTGGGAAGCTAACCACGGCAAAGGCTTCCTTTTTCTTGTTCTTCTTCATGGCCTTAAACTCTGCCTGGGACAGAAAGGAGATTTGCTTCTGGAGAGTCCAGAAGCCGCTGAAACTGCTCTTGATAACCTCCTTCATTTTCACGACAGATTTTATGTCTGAGCCATCCTTGATTTCAGGCAGCACCACTAAGAGAGGGCGCTTCGTGAACTCAGCAAAATCCTTTGCCTTCCCCACATATTGGGCGAAGGACTGCAAACCGGTAAGAAGAAGCACTGCAAGAAAGAGTAATCGTATTTTCATTTGAATCTATTATTTATTATACTTTTAACTAGATGAGTAACTGAGTATGTATTAGGCGCAATTTATAGAGAAACTTGCCTAGAGTTAAAACCTTGTTGTATACTCTTTAGATTCTCGTGAGAATCACGTTTTTTTTATTACGCACTCTTTCACACACACCAAAACAAAAAAGCCTTGCAACTTTTCAGTTACAAGGCTCTTCTTTTTGTGCGCTGGGGGAGAGTCGAACTCCCACACCCGAAGGCGCTGCCACCTGAAGACAGTGCGTCTACCAATTTCGCCACCAGCGCATCAATGCCCCTTCATTGCTTTAGGGAGCACAAAACTACCTACTTTTTCTTTATCTGCAATACCTGTGCTTACTTTTTTTGATCAAAAACATCACCAGTTTTTATTTCCTCCACGCGCTCAGGCACTTATTTTTCAGGACACCACCTGCCCTTCGCCTTTCACCACGGGGTTTAGGTTGCGCTTGGAGAATTTCTCCATGCGGTTCAGCAGGAAGATCGCCAGAATGACCCAACCCAGGCCCGCGGCCAGCCCTGCTAGCACATCGGTGGCGTAGTGCACGTGCAGGTACACCCGGCTAAACCCGATAAACAAGATCAGCAAGGCGAGCAGGGTGATGAGCAGAAAGCGCCAGGCGGCTTCCTCCACGCTCTTGTAGACCAGGTAAATTAGCAAGCCGTAAAACGAGGCGCTGATCATGGCGTGCCCGCTGGGGAAACTGAGTCCGTAAGACTCCACCAGGTGCGGCACCAGCGGCCTTGGTCTATTGAACAGGTACTTGAGAATCAGGTTCAGGGAGATACTGCCCACCGCAATCACGGGCACTTTCACAGAGTACCACTTGTGCTTTTTCACAAACAGGAAATACCCGATGAGCATGAGCCCTGCACCTGAGATGAAGTTACGCGACGCCAGAAACGTGATGCCTTTGATAAACTCAGTCAGGCTGGGCGAGGCCCGATCATCGGCCCAGGCAAAGGCCTTGCTGTCAAATTTAAGTTCCTGGCCCGGCAGCACCTCCTTGGCCAGCCAGAAGAAAACCACCAAGCATAGAATGAACACCGTCCAGATCACTACCAACTCCACGGTGAACAACGCGGTACTGGCCACAAATTTCCGAAATCTTTTTTTCATAGTCTCAAGTCAAGGCAACGGCCGTTTTGGGGTTGTTTTCAGAAAACAGCGCCTTAAACGACAAGATTCTTCAAATACGTAACCAGCCATGCCCATGTTGGGCTGCAGCCTTTGGGCAACCCACGCCCCTAAAAACAGTATCATGCCTCATAGGCCAAACAGGAAACCGTATGAAACCAGAAGAACTGACCCAACTCATCATGAAACTGAAAGACAAGGACCTCTCCCTGGCTTTTGCCGAAAGCTGCACCGGCGGCAGCCTGGCATCGGCGCTCAGCGAGGCCACCGGTACCACCGATGTCTTTCTGGGCAGCATGGTCACCTATAGCGCACAGGCCAAAATCAAGGTGCTGGGCGTGAAAAACGAAACCCTCAAACTCTTCACCGCCGAGAGCCAGCAGGTCACCAACGAGATGGTGCAGGGTCTCTACAAACTCCTCAAAGCCGATGTCTGCATCGCCGTCACCGGCCTCTTCGGGCAGGGCGGCTCCGAGACCGCCGAAAAACCCATCGGGACTACCTTCATCTCCATTCTCTTCAAAGACAAAGTGGAAGAATACCGCCAGGTTTTCAAAGGCGATGCCCAGAAAATGCGTGACCAAGCCCAGGATTTCATCTTCAACAAACTCAACGATACCGTTGACCGGCACTATCAGCATGCCGTATAAGGTGTCTTCTAATCCATATCGGTTCAGCGCGAACTCTCTCTGAGCAGATAATTTGGCCGCCACTGTTTTCGGGACAATTTCAGAAAACCAAGCCTAAAACAGGAAGGAATTGTCTTAGCTATAAAACAGGTTAGCCCTGCTGATTTTGGTTGGAACTTCAAAAGCCATAATCCACTCTACTTCAAAAATGGCTAAGTAACGATACAGGAGCAAGAAACCGGTCGGACAATCTTCCGCCGGTTTCTTGCTTTTATGTTAGCGGGAACTAGTTTCTAGGTTACTTTTGAGAAAACAGCCCCAAAACGGCACCAGCTACTTTTCTTAGATGCAGCCCAATCGCGCCCCAGACTTCAACTTCATTGCGCCGGTGTATGACGCCCTGGCACAGTTGGTCTATGGCAAAGCGCAAAAGCAGGCGCAGGCACACTTCCTTACTTTAATTCCGGAAGGTGCGCGGGTTTTGGTTCTGGGGGGCGGCTCTGGTTGGATTCTGCCTGAACTCCTGCGTCAAAGCCAACCCAGCCACGTGCTGTTCCTGGAGCCCTCCGCCAAAATGATGGCGCAGGCCCAAAAAAGACTGACCCAAACATCGGCCCAGGCCGAGGTGGAGTTCAGGCTGGGCACCGAGGCGAATCTGCGGCCCGAGGAGAGGTTCCATGTGGTGCTCACGCCTTTTGTGCTGGACCTTTTCCCTTCTGAGATAGCCTTCACCATGATGCAGCGGCTGGACCAGGCCCTGCTGCCGGCCGGCCTCTGGCTCCACACCGATTTCCAGATGGGCACATCCGCTGGCCAGAAACTGTGGCAAAAACCGATGCTGTGGGGCATGTACCGCTTCTTCAGGGTCGTCAGCGATATCCCGGCCAGGGAACTGCCGCCGTTTGAGGCGCTTTACGCCAAACTGGGCTATAAACCCCATCGTCAGGCGTTCTTCTTCGAGAACTTCATTTGCGCCCAGGTTTTCCGGAAGGCAACTAAATAGAAGCCAATTGGAAGATTCCGGCTTTGATGTGTATCTTGGGGGTTGAAACATCCTTCTCCATGAAGAAAACCCTCTTCACTGCCTTGGCCGCGGCGGCCCTGGCGTTTGCTACTCCCGTGATGGCGCAACAGAGCGTCAACTACCAGGTCTCTTTTGAAAACGCGGCCCACCGCGAAGCCACCATTACCGCCACCTTCAAAGGCGTGACGGCGCCGGTGCTGGAAGTGCGCATGGCCCGCTCCTCTCCCGGGCGCTACGCCTTGCATGAATTCGCCAAGAACGTGTACAACGTGCAGGCTACCGATGGGCAGGGCCGATCCTTGCAAGTGAACCGCCCCAACCTGCACCAGTGGAACGTCTCGGGCCACGATGGCACCGTGACCGTGAAATACACCCTCTTCGCTGACCACCCAGATGGTACCTATGCAGGGGTGAATACCACCCACGCTCACCTGAACGCCCCGGCTACGTTCATGTACGCCAACGGCCTGGAGAAAGCGCCTATTCAGGTGAAGTTCACGCCACCGGCCGGTCAGAACTGGACCGCGGCTACCCAACTCAAGCCCGAAGCCGCGCCGCTCACCTTCTCGGCCCCCGACTTCCAGTACTTCATGGATAGCCCCACCGAACTGGCCAACCTGCAGTGGCGCGAGTGGACCGTGAAAGAGAAAGACCGCACCCAGAAAATAAAGATAGGCCTGCACCACAACGGCACCCAGGAGCAACTGGACGAGTACACCAACCGCGCCAAGCGCATCGTGGCCGAGGCGCAGGCGGTGTTTGGGGAGTTACCAGCCTTTGATTTCGGGGAGTACACCTTTATCGCCTGTTACCTGCCCGGCACCCCGGGCGATGGCATGGAGCACCGCAACTCCACCGTAATTACCAGCTCACGTTCGCTGGAGACTGGCATGAACCCCAACCTGAGCACCTTGTCGCATGAGTTTTTCCACGCCTGGAACGTGGAGCGCATCCGGCCTCAGACTCTGGAGCCATTCAACTTCGCGGATGCTAATATGAGCGGGGAACTGTGGCTGGCCGAAGGCTTCACCAGCTATTACGGTACGCTGCTCATGGAACGGGCCGGGGTTTCCCCGCAAGCCGATTACCTCAAGAA
Source organism: Rufibacter hautae (assembly GCF_008271695.1). Classification (GTDB taxonomy): domain Bacteria; phylum Bacteroidota; class Bacteroidia; order Cytophagales; family Hymenobacteraceae; genus Nibribacter; species Nibribacter hautae. Next base: position 586,730 of record NZ_VKKY01000003.1, on the reverse strand, counting down.
TGCCGCCTATCCTATCACGGCGGTGAAGGTGTCCCCGGGAAAAGATTATTTCTCGCCGGTGGAGATGAGCCAGCAGGCGCCGTTTGTAGACGCCTCGCGCTCTGTGGACCCTACCAACCGCACCAACACCTACATTTCCTACTACACCTACGGCAACGCCATCGCCATGGGCTTGGACTTCACGCTGCGCACCAAGTTCAAGAACCTGAGCCTGGATGACTACATGCGCCTGCTCTGGCAGCGCCACGGCAAACCCGAGAAGCCCTACACCCTGCCAGATCTGGAACGCGCCCTCGGCGACTTGACCAAGGACCCTGCTTTTGCCCAGAATTTCTTTAAACGGCACATTTACGGCAAAGAGACCATCCCTTACGAGGCGCTGGCCCGTGAAATGGGCTTGGCTTTGCAGGCTTCAAACAATGCTGTGCTGGGTTGGGAAGGATTCAAGTTCCAGAACGACCAGGCTACCATTGCCCAGGGCACCTTCGCCAACAGCCCACTCTACAAAGTAGGCCTGGACCGCGACGATGTCCTTCTAACCCTGAATGGCCAGAAACTAACCTCGGAGAAAACCTTGGACAGCCTTCTGACCAAATTTAAACCCGGTGATCAGGTGCAGCTGGAGGTAATTCAGCAGGGCACGAAGAAAACCGTGCCGCTTACGCTGGCCCAAGACCCTCAACTGGAACTGGTACCACTGGAGAAAGTAAACCAGACGGTTTCCAAAGCAGCCAAAGCCCGAAGAGAAGCTTGGTTAGCTAGGAAAAGTAAGTAGATACCTTATCACATTATGCCTCCTTTATAGAGATGAAAAACTCTATAAAGGAGGTTTATTCTTTATAATACAAACCGCCTCCTGCCATCCTACACCTCCCTTTTTGTCATCCTGAAAGGATCTTGTGGGCGGCCGATAATGACAGCTTGACCTGGGGGCACCCGTTTTACCCCTGAATTCTGTAAAGAGGGCCTAAAACGGAAAAGGATAAACTATTGAGGGGAGTTCTTGCGTTAGAGGGGTAAATACCTTTATCTTAGCAGAGTAGCTACGGCCTAAGTCATTCCGGCTTTCCGGTAGCTTTCATTCAATATCCAAGATGTCAAACAAAATCACACATACACTTTTAGTCTTATTGGTTTGGGTGGCCGCCGTTCTGCCGGGCCAGGCGCAGGAGGTAACTACTGGCGCTACTTCCCTTGACTCGCTCAAAGCATCGGCTCCGTTTGTGCCTAGGGTGAGCTACGGCCTCAATGCGGGCGCGGCGTTCAGCAACTTTGGGTCGGTGTCTTATGTTGAGCCCCGGCTGCAGTACCAGGTTTCACCCAAGTTCCACGTGTTCAGTAGCCTGACCATGCTGCAGACTTGGGGAGGACCTACCTTCAGAACCGCTACCGGCGAGGGTACTTCAACCCTCATGACGGCCACCCCTAGTCGCCAGTACTTGTTACACGTGGGCGGTACATACGCCATGACCGACCGGCTCTTGCTCAGCGGCAGCGTCTGGAAAGACCTGAACCCTTCGGCGGCGAACCGCTGGAACAACAGCAACCCTTTCACGTACGGCCGACTGCCTAACCAAGGCTTCCATTTTCAAGCCCAGTACCAGGTGGCGCCTAACTTCACGGTATCGGGCGGGGTGCGCTACAGCAACGGCGGCAACACTGGTTATGGCTATGGCTACGGTGGCGGATATCCGGGCGGGTTCAACTCTCCCTGGGGCTTCTAAGAAAACCAGCCGTTTTTAAGATTTCCTATAAAAGCCTTCCCTATGCAAGTGGGGAAGGTTTCTTTTTGCCTTTCTGCTTCTATTTTGCGCTCGTTCTTTCAATTACGGCCTATTCTTTTTTGGTTATATTTGCCTTTGCACCAAAAACTAAAACGCACAAAACCCTACCTCCCTGCACATGTCGTCAACGCTTATCCTGGGTATCATTGCCGCCTATTTCTGTATCCTAATCCTCATCTCGTTTCTCACAAGTAAAAAAGGCGAGTCCACCGATAGTTTCTTTTTGGCCAACCGCCAGTCGCCGTGGTACGTGGTGGCGTTCGGGATGATCGGGACCTCGCTTTCCGGGGTGACTTTTATCTCGGTACCGGGCATGGTGGAGAAGGCGCAGTTTTCTTACCTACAGCTCATTCTGGGCAACATGCTGGGGTATTTTGTGGTGGCGCTGGTGCTCATGCCTCTGTATTACCGGCTTAACCTGGTGTCTATCTACACATACCTGGAGCAACGTTTCGGGTATTGGTCCTATAAAACGGGCGCCGGTTTCTTCCTACTTTCCAGAACGTTGGGCGCGGCCCTTCGCCTGTATCTGGTAACGGGGGTGTTGCAACTGGCTGTGTTCGATAACCTGGGCGTGCCCTTCGAGGTGACCGTGATCATCACCATCGGGTTGATTTGGGTGTATACGTTCAGGGGCGGGATGAAAACCATCATCTGGACCGATACTTTCCAGACCCTGGCCATGCTCATCTGCGTGGGTATCACCATTATCACCATCTCGCAGGACCTGAACCTTTCTTTCGATGGCATGGTGAACACCATCAGCGAGAGCAAGTTCTCGCAAGTGTTTTTCTGGGATGTGAAAGATCCCAAGTACTTCTTTAAGCAGTTCTTCTCCGGGTTTTTCATCTCTATTGTGATGGTGGGCCTGGACCAGGACATGATGCAGAAGAACCTGAGCTGCAAAAACCTGAAGGAGGCGCAGAAAAACATGTTCTCCTTCACCATCATCATCCTGTTTGTGAACATCCTGTTCCTGAGCCTGGGCGCCTTGTTGTACCTGTATGGCGAAGCAAATGGCATTGGCCTGCCCGAGAAAGGCGACAACGTGTTCCCGTTCCTGGCCTTGAACTACTTCTCGGCGTTCATGGGCATTGTGTTCATTTTGGGCATCACGGCCATCACATACGCCTCGGCAGACTCGGCTCTGACCGCGTTGACCACCTCCTTCTGCGTGGATTTCCTGGACTTCAAGAACCGGCCTGAGACGGAGCGCGTGAGGCTGAAGAACTGGACGCACCTGGGTTTCTCGGTAATCATGGCCATTGTCATCATCATCTTCAAGATTGTGAACGACGAGAGCGTGGTGCAGGCGGTTTTCAAAGTGGCGGGCTACACTTATGGGCCTCTGCTGGGACTTTACTCCTTCGGCGTGTTCACCAACCGCCCTGTGCGCGACAACCTGGTACCTTTGATCTGTGTGCTGGCGCCCATCTTAACCTACATCATCAGTCTTAACTCCGTGGATTGGTTCTGGGGCTACGAGTTCGGGTTTGAGGTGTTGATTCTGAACGGTTTCCTCACCTTCATGGGCCTTTACTCCATCTCCCGGAAAAGAAGCGAGTTTGTGGATGTGACCCAAGCCTATTAACAACCTCCCTTTGGTGAGTCCCTGCGCTTTGGGCCTGTTTTTTAGAAAACAAGCCCAAAGCGCAGGGACTTTTTGTTTCTCCCGAAATGGGTTTTGCGGCTCTTTTCCCTAAAGCGGACCTGAAACAGCTTTCTTCAGTGTACTTTTGCGCCAGCTTTCTATTTGCTGATTCTTCATTTATAATTCTCTGTAGTGTCTCCTCTGCTTATCCTCGGCATAATTGTCGCTTATTTCTGCCTTTTGCTGGCGGTTTCCTTTGTCACGAGTAAAAAAGGAGAATCAACAACGGCCTTCTTTTTAGCCAACCGGGCCTCGCCATGGTACGTGGTGGCGTTTGGCATGATCGGGACCACGCTCTCGGGCATCACGTTTGTGTCCATCCCGGGCATGGTGGAGAAATCGGGGTTCACGTACCTGCAGATGGTGCTAGGCTACGCGCTGGGGTACCTGGTGATTGGATTAGTGCTGCTGCCGCTGTATTACCGGTTGCGGTTGGTTTCCATTTACACGTACCTGGAGCAGCGGCTGGGATTCTGGTCATACAAAACCGGCAGTGCCTTTTTTCTGCTCTCGCGCACCCTAAGTGCGGCTTTGCGGCTGTACCTGGTGGCGGGTGTCTTGCAGTTGGCGGTGTTTGGGCCTTTGGGGGTTCCGTTTGCGGGCACGGTGGGCATTACCATCGGGTTAATCTGGGTGTACACGTTCAGGGGCGGTATGAAAACCATTATCTGGACCGATACCCTCCAGACCCTGGCCATGCTTTTGTGCCTGGGCATCTGCATTTGGGTTGTTTCTGAGGAACTGCACCTCTCCTTTTCGGGCATAGCCGAGGCTATTGGTCAGAGCAAATACGCCCAGGTGTGGGTTTGGGACGCCAAGGCACCTAATTTCCTGCTGAAGCAGTTGGTAGCCGGTGCGTTTATCACCATTGCCATGACGGGTCTGGACCAGGACATGATGCAGAAGAACCTGAGCTGCCGCAACCTGCCCGAGGCCCAGAAGAATATGTTTTGGTTCACGGTGATTCTGCTAGTGGTGAACCTTTTGTTCCTGATTCTGGGCGCCCTGCTTTATTTCTATGCTACCCAGAAAGGAATTTTGCTGCCCACCAAAGGAGACGATGTCTTCCCCGAACTGGCGCTGCACCATTTCCCGGCGGTGGCCGGGGTGGCTTTCATCTTGGGCATCACAGCCATTACCTACGCCTCGGCAGACTCGGCGCTCACCTCGCTTACAACCGCTTTCTGCGTGGATTTCCTGAACTTCCAGCATCGGCCGGAGGCCCAGCGCATCCGCTACAAAAACTGGGTGCACCTAGGTTTCTCGGGATTGTTGATGGTGGTCATCCTGCTCTTCAGGCTGTACAATGATGAAAGCATCATCGCCACGCTTTTCACGTTGGTGGGCTACACCTACGGCCCCTTGCTGGGCATGTACAGTTTCGGGCTGCTGACCCGGCGAACCGTGAAAGACAGACTGGTGCCGGTGATTGGCGTAATGTCGCCGGTGCTTACGTATGTCATCAGCGCTCACTCGCAGGAGTGGTTCTGGGGCTACCAGTTCGGGTTTGAGGTGCTGCTCTTGAACGGGTTGCTCATGTTTCTGGGGCTGTGGCTGGTATCTGCCCGTAAAACTGCTTAGAAAGGCCTTTGCTCCCGTTTTATTAAGCTGCGGAAGTCAGGAGGATTGGCTAACTTTGCAGGTTGCTTTCCAAGATTAAGCAGATTTGTTCCTGTTTTAGCCCTACTTTCTTCAAAACTGGCGTAAAACGGATTTGTTAGTCTCAGAAGCTATTCTGGTGCTGCCTCTGGGTGGCACAATTTAAATTTAACTCTTACATAGTACATGGCAAAACGAGGATTCGGGCCGGGAGCGGCTTCCGAACTTGAGACAGAGGGCAAACCCAAGCTGAACAAAGAGAGTTTGCGGCGTGGCCTTCAGATATTTAGATTTCTAGTGCCCTACAAAGCCAAGTTCTACACGGGCCTGGTGTTTCTGCTTTTCTCCAGCCTTACGTTCATGGCTTTTCCGGCGGTGACAGGCATGCTCCTTGATGCGGCCGCAGGCAAACCCACTGCCATTGGCCAAGACATTAACTTCATCGCGTTGCTACTTTTCGGGATCATTGCCTTACAAGGCATTTTCTCCTTCTTCCGGGTTTACTTCTTTGCCCAGGTAAGTGAAAACGCCATCGCCGATGTCCGCAAAAGCCTCTACAGCCAGTTCATGGGCTTGCCCATCACGTTCTTTGAGCAGCGCCGGGTAGGTGAAATCACCAGCCGCATCACCTCAGACGTGAGTTACATTCAGGACGGCTTCTCCATTACCTTGGCCGAGCTGTTCCGCCAGGTGACGACCCTGGTGGTGGGCATCGGGTTTATCATGTTCATCTCCGTGAAGCTATCGCTCTTCATGCTGGCCACATTCCCGGTGCTGGTCATTTTGGCCATGGTTTTCGGAAAACGGCTTAAAAAGCTTTCTCGCAAAACCCAGGACGAACTCGCTATCACCAACGTGATTGTGGAGGAGACGCTGCAAGCCATCCAGGTAGTGAAAGCTTTTACCAATGAGCTGTTTGAGATTAACCGCTACAAACAAGCCTTAGGCCGATCGGTGAAAACGGCCATCACTACCTCTTTCTACCGGGGCGCATTTATTTCCTTTATCATTATCGGGCTCTTTGGCGGCATAATCTTAGTAATCTGGTACGGCGCCACTCTGATGCGGGCAGGAGAACTCAGTTTTGGGGACTTAACTTCCTTTATCCTGTATACTACCTTTATTGGGGCTTCGGTGGCCGGGTTGGGTGATTTATACGCTAAGATCCAGGTGTCTATTGGCGCTTCTGACCGAATCCTGGAGATTCTGGACCAGCCGGTAGAGCAATCTGATTTAGGCCTTCCGGCAGCTGCGCCGGTGAGACTGACCGGCAACGTACGCTATACCCATGTAGGCTTCTCCTACCCTACCCGCCCAGACCTGCCGGTGCTGCAGAACATTGACTTTGACATTAAGGCCGGGGAGAAGATTGCCTTGGTGGGCTCCAGCGGCGCCGGAAAATCCACCATTGCGCAGTTGCTCATGAAATTCTACAAAGTAGAGCAGGGCACCATCTCTATTGACGGCCAGAACATCAACAACCTGCATCTTCATGACCTGCGCGGCAACATTGGGATTGTACCGCAGGAGGTATTGCTTTTTGGCGGAACCATCAGGGAGAACATTGCCTATGGCCGCCCAGATGCCACGGATGAGGAGGTACTGGTAGCGGCCCAGAAAGCCAATGCCTTGCAGTTCATCCAGTCTTTCCCTGAGGCATTCAATACGGTAGTGGGTGAGCGCGGCATCAAACTCTCCGGAGGACAGCGGCAACGCATCGCCATTGCCCGCGCCATTCTCAAGGACCCGGCTATCCTCATCCTGGATGAAGCCACCAGTTCCCTTGATTCTGAGTCTGAGATGCTGGTGCAGGAAGCCATGGATGAATTGATGAAGAACCGTACTACCATCATCATCGCGCACCGCCTAGCCACTATCAGGAAAGTAGACAAGATCCTAGTGATTGACAAGGGACAGATTGTGGAAGAAGGCTCGCATGAGGTACTGGCCAATAATCCGGATGGCATTTACGCCAACCTTCTCAGGTTGCAATTTGACGTGCATTAAGCACTTAACATTGTAAGGTGCTAATTTGAACCAGCCTTTCTACTTGAATAAAGGCCTGCCTTCCACCGTGACTCACGAAGAAGGCAGGCCTTTATCTTAACTATAATTTGATGTATAAAGAGCATTGGATCGTATCTCCTACTCTGGTAAGTGCTTTACAAATTAGGCATCATCTTTTCCTACTTCAATGCCCTTGTCTCTAAAACTAACTTGTTTTAATCGTTTAATGGCTCCTTTTTAGATTTCATGCCCAAAGCTTGCCTTTGCAGTATTACATCGCTCCTTATGGATTTACTTGCAAACGATGTAAGCTAATGGTTTGAATAGCTCGGTTGCAAAGTCATTTGTTTATCTTAATAAGATACGTCCAACTTGGTGATCTGCCACAAAAGCATCGCTCTCCCTTTTGGATTAAAACAGTTTGGGCCTTTAGCGACAAGCATCCTTAAAAGGTAGACATACTGCATAAAAAAAGCTCCCGCAGAAATCTGCGGGAGCTTTTTTTATGCAGGCACTAGGCCTAAAATCTCACTAGAATTTATCCCAGAAGATTTTTGAAGTTACGGTATTACCACCAATGGCAGAAGAAGCGGCTTCGGCGTTGTCACCGTTGCTGTTAAATTCTGTTGTTGGATAGGTTAACCGAAGCGGAATTTCACTGATACCCAATGCTGGTTTTACCAGGCTTGGAGCATCTAGTCTTCTCCACTCTTTCCAACCTTCTACAGGGTTGCTGTACAGGGAAATCCATTTCTGGGTACCAATCTTCTGCTTGTAATCTCCAGGGGCAGTCAAGTAGTTAACACCTGGCTGAAGAATGTACGCAGCAGCTTCAGTTTCAGTACCACCCCACTCTGTGATAGAGGCAGTGATACCGGCGTTATAGTGGCCCATTGCGGTTCCACCAACAGCAAATCCTCTTTCTACTGCCTCAGCCAGCAAGAACTCAACTTCTGAGTATGACAACAGCATACCAGGGTTGGTAGGGCTCTCCAGGATAGTACCAGGAGCCGAGTTCGCAGAGTAAGAGTTTGGCGCACCGTACGTACCACCTTTGAAAGTTCCGTTCTCCAATGGTTTGAAGTACTCGTTTCTTCTTGGGTCATTCAGCGTGTTCATTCTATCAATGATCGTGTTTGCTCCCACGAAGTCAGCTCTACCACTTTGTACTAAGTCTGTCCAAACAGGGTTAGTGTTAGGAGTAGTAGCTAAGTAAGTGATATCTGCACTTTCTGCGTTAGACATAATCACGTTAGGAGCGGCTGCTTCTACCATTGTCTTGGCTTTGGCAGGATCCACGTCTGCTAACGTCATGCCTAGTCTCAATTTCAAGGAGTTGGCAAACTTAATCCAGTTTGGCACATTGCCACTGTAGATTAGATCAGCAGTACCTAAACCAGTAGCTGTTGCGTCAAACATGCCAATTGCCTTGTCCAAACGAACAGTTAAATCAGCATAAATGGCAGCATCATCATCGTACTTAGGTAAAACCTGGTTAATGTCCAAGGCCTCTGAGTAAGGAACATCTCCAAACGTGTTCACTAATACAGACCAGGCATACACCTCTAGAACTTCAATAGAAGCTAACTGGTTTGCTTTGATCTTCGGATCTAAAAGATTGTTCGCCGTGATGATGGTTTTGGCCTCTTTCAAATCGCGCAGAACGTCCCGATAAAAAGGATCCCAGAAGTTTCTGTCTACCTGTCTGGTGGCAATCACAAATTGACTTTCATCTGGATAGGTAGTAGCAGCCCAGTACTGTGCATAAAACCGGAAAGGGTTGTTATTCACGCTGGAACTGGTGATGATGTTAGCCAAGCTGCGCTCAGCACTAGTTACCAAAGTAGCACCCGGTACTTGCGTGGCGGCTTTCGTGTTGATGTTATAATCATCTAAGCTATCTACACACGAGGTAGCGAATAGCAAAGCTGGAATGCAGAAATATAGTATTCTCTTCATTGTTCTTAATTAAAATTTGAATCTAAGGTTAAATCCAATATTACGGGTAGTTGGGTAGCTACCAGAAATATATCCTTGTCCTAAGTTACCAGAGCTCAAACCATCTTCCGGATCTGCATATGGCAGGTTTTTGTGGATGATCCACAGGTTTCTTCCCACTAAAGACAAATCAATGGCAGAGAAAGGTTTCAATCTGGCCATCAAAGCAGCTGGTAAAGAATAGCTCAAAGAAACTTCTCTCAGTTTCACAAAGCTAGCATCATAAACATGCGCTTCTTGTGGCATGTAATAGCCATAAAGACCTTCGCCATTCTCTACACGCTTATCATTTGGCGTACCATCTTCTTTTACACCTGGCAGGATAACTCCACCACCTTGTGCAATTGGCAGACGAGATGGGTTTCCAAGATCATTGTTCTGAGTAGTTTCTTCGTAAAGACCAGTACCAAAACCGTAGAAGTTGTCCAAAGAGAATACATCTCCGCCTTGACGTACGTCAACCAGGAAGTATAAACCAATACCTTTGTAATTTAAGGTGTTAGAGACACCACCTCTCCAGTTTGCATTAGGATCACCTATTTCTTTGTTTGAAGAAAGCATGTAATGTCCATCTTCATCTACTACTTTCTGGCCGTCTTTGTAAACAAATCCAGCACCGCGCAGGGTACCAAACGGACGACCTACGGTAGCGTTAGAAGACATACCACCTTGGTAGGTAGCCAATGAGATGTTTTGAACACCTTCATACAAGGAGATTACTTCGTTTCTGTTTTTAGACCAGTTTACATTCACGGTCCAAGAGAAATCGTCGTTTTTCACCGGGTTAACAAAGGCTGATACTTCAATACCTTTATTTTCCACGTTACCAGAGTTCACGAAGGTAGAGTTGTAACCTGTGGCTGTAGAAACGCTCACTGGTAAGATTTGGTCTACCGTGTTGGTCTTGTAAACTGACATGTCAAAACCGAATTTTCCTTGCAAGAAGGCCATCTCTAAACCAGCTTCCACACTCTTGGTTCTTTCTGGTTTCAGGTTTTGGTTGTTTTTGGTGCCAACTACAGAGAACAATGGAATAGAACCCCAAGCAGTTGGTTTGTCATAAACGTCATAGATAGACAATGGAGGAGCATCGTTACCTACTTCTGCATAGTTCAAACGCACTTTACCATAGCTTAACCAAGGCAAAGTTTCTTTTAAGGTTTCAGAGAAAACGTAGCTGGTTGCAACTGATGGGTAGTAGAACACATTGTTTGGAGCCAATAACGTAGTAGCCTTATCTCTTCTAGCTGTTACATCAAAGAACACTGTCTCTTTGTAACCAACAGTGGCACTGGCAAAAATACCATCCATACCAGTTCTTTGCTCACTTTCAGTTGGGGCGTTGATTGGGCTGACAGAGTTAGAAAGAGAGTACAATCTTGGAACTACCAGACCTCCGTTAGTTGTAGCAAAGATGGAGCTTTCATAGTTTCTACGAATGTTAGCACCAATCAATCCAGATAAGCTAACATCACCGCCTGCTACCATTTTGTTGAAATTGGCGATCAGGTCATAGTTAAACTCTCTGGCAGTTCTGTTGAAGCGAGAATAAGCAGCCACACCGGTACTACCTACGGCATTTCTTTCTTCCTGCATCTCATCATAAGAGTCCAAAGTAACTCTACCCATCAGGTTAAACCAATCAGCGAACTTATAAGTGGCAGATACATTACCGAAATAACGGTAACGCTCATCATTCTCATAGTTCTCATAACGTACCCAGTAAGGGTTATCTGAATAGATTGGTCTTAAGTCAGTTGCACTACGAGTGTTCCAGGTAATGTTCTGTCTGTTGCGGAAATAAGCTTCTTTCTGCTCTTTCAGGTCAACGTTGGTTTGCCACCACTGTCTGAACTGCTGCATTGGGTTGAAAGAGCTATAGCCAGTACCGTAACGGCCTAAGCCATCTACTTTAGAGAAGTTAACAGATGCGCTGGTAGTCAATTTAGGCGACACATTATAAGAAGCCGCAAAATTGATCATGTTCTTGGTAAGATTACTGTTTGGCAAGATACCTTTGTCTTCGTTGCGGGTGAAACCCAGTTTGAAGCTACCGTTATCGTTGCCACCATCTAACACAACACTGTTGTTCACAGACACTGCATCTTCAAAGAAATAGTTAGGATCGTTTTTAGCACCTACCCAAGGAGTTGCCTGACGATACTGAGGAGAAGTTGGGTCCAATGAGTTCCACTGGTACACCAATAAGCTTGGATCAAAAGGGGCACCGTAAGAAGCATCTTCGGTGAAAGGAACAACTAAGTCCAGAACACCATCACCGTTCATGTCACGCTGATTGAAATATTCATCTTCATCTGGGCCGTAGAAAGCACCGTAACCAGCACCATATTGTTTCTGGTATTTAGGAGCAGTGCTTTTGTCAACAAAACCCATGGTCACACCATTGTTCATAGTGATACCCAGGCCTCTTCTACCTTTTTTGGTAGTGATCATGATCACACCGTTAGCGGCACGCGAGCCATAAAGTGCAGTTGCAGCAGCACCTTTCAGCACGCTCATTGATTCAATGTCATCTGGGTTGATGTCAGCGGCAGCGTTACCGTAGTCATAACCACCACGACCGGTTCTTTGGTTAGCAGAGTTAGTGTTCGCGTTGCTGATCGGAACGCCATCCACCACGAATAGAGCTTGGTTGTTACCAGTGATTGATTTGGTACCGCGCATTACCACGTTGGTAGAACCACCCATGGTGTTGTTTTGCGTGATGTTCAAACCGGCCACTTTACCAGCCAAGGAGTTAACCGCGTTTGGGTTACGAGCAACCGTAAGCGCCTCACCTTGTACCTGCTGTGCAGCATAAGGCAAAGAGTTCTTGGTTCTTTCAGCTCCCAAAGCCGTTACCACAACTTCTTTCAATTGTTCTGCATCAGTAGCCAATCTTACGTTGACAGAAGTTTGGTTCCCAATGGCCACTTCCTGGTTTGTGTAACCAATGAAAGTGAAGACGAGTGTACCACCACTTGCAGGCACGCTAATGGTATAACTTCCATTAACATCCGTAGGCACCGCGGTAGTGCTTCCTTTGAGTTGGACAGTCACACCTGGCATTCCCTCGCCAGTGCTTGCGTCTGTGACTTTCCCTGTAATAGTCCTATTCTGTGCCGCGGCTTCTTGAAGCACCACGGAGAACAGAAAAAGAACTAAAAGTAAGACTTTCTTCATGTTAGGTTGTAGTTAGGTTATAAATGGTTTTATCGTTGCCTAATATTAAGCTATTCTAGGCTTACAAACAAGGTTTTTCAGTTTTCAAAAATCTAAAGCGCGCATTTTTTCCAAAATCTGCCATTAGTGGCAAAATCCGAACTTTACTCTAATGTTATTTGAATGTTTTGTTTTGGTCAATTTCTCAGCCTCAAAAGATTATTGTAGGCAAAAAAACCACTCTCACGTGGAAAATACAGGCTTTCACCGTTAAACTCTCTAGTTTTGTTCTTAGTAAACTTTATAACTATATTAAAATAATACAATTGCATTTCCACCCCCTTCTATCTACTTTGACACCATGGCCTTAGTATGTTTATAATCCATAACCTCAAATGGCGGATGATTTTCCATATGGGGAGAAGATTTTTGTTTACAAGCCATTTTCTGAAGATTAAGCAAGAAACTGTTTTCTAGAATTACTTCAATCAAGTTTTCAACTGAGGTATTAGTGGCAAAAAGGACAAACAAGCAACTTTCCGATATAAGAAGTGACTTTCCCTTTGCCTAACTTGACGGCCCTTTCACCAACTCAGGGCCTTATTGCTCACCTTGTGGAATGCTTGTACCTTCTAAACTTCCCAAGGACACTCTATCCGTCTCATCTTATTAACTAGTATACATCATATGTACAATAAAGCTTTACCTCAAGGTATTAAAGGCAAACCTTCTTGGCTTTGCACCTTTCTCATTCTCACAAAATAATTACTATTCTATACAGATAAGATAATATTTAAATTGCGGCTTTAAAAATTGGGTTTTTATCAAATAGACACTTTGTCTAATATTAAAACAATCTAATTTATTATTCTTAGTAAATTGTATTTATAACTTTTCAAATATTTAACAGTTAATTGATAATCTTTTTACAAAATAATTTAATACAGATTTATTTATAGCAATGCCTACTTGGTTTTACACCTTACAATTCAAATAGTCGCTGGCTTCATCCTATATTCAAAGTAGGCATTGCTTACTAGAAGTCTTAGAAGTTTTTGTGGCAGAACTACTTAGCCACTGACTTTTGGATGAACCCAGGCAACTACATGGGGATATTCAAACGTCTAGGTTATGAAACCAACTACAGTTAGTTATGGCAATGCATAAGTACATTCGGCAACCTTCTATCAGTAAAACTATTAGGAGTGAAAATCGTTACAGGTTGTATTCTCTCATTTGTCTTGTTTTCGCTTCCAATCTGATCACCTCTTACTCTCAAATCCTCCTTTAGATATCTAAGTAAAACTATATAGATTACTAAGATATTTATTCCTTTGACTATAAATTAACTCTAAACCATCAATCATCAAATAACCATATGTTAAGTAACCTATATTAGGAGAAAACATAAAAAAACAAACTAATAGCGCAATGGTTATTAGTTCATATTATTAATTGTTATTTTTATAAACTTCATTTACCTAAACAAACAAAAACCAACATGAAGAAAATCTTACTATTAAGTCTTTTCTTGCTGTCTATGGTTCTACAGGAGGCCGTGGCACAATCAAGGACGATCACAGGAAGGGTAACTGATGCTGCGACAGGCGATGCCATGCCTGGGGTAACAGTTCAACTCAAAGGAACCAGCACTGCTGCGCCTACAGATGTAAATGGTAGCTACACCATTTCTGTACCGGCTACTGGGGGAACTCTCGTCTTCTCTTTTATTGGATACACCAACAGAGAAATTGCAATTGGCAGCCAATCAACTATAGATGCACGTTTGTCTACTGATGCTCGCACTCTGAGCGAGGTAGTAGTCACCGGCTATGGTACCCAAACAAAACTGGAGCAAACCGGTGCTGTGTCACAGGTAGGTGGAGCAGAAATTGAGAACATCCCTATGTCTTCTGTTGACAAGGCCCTACAAGGCCGGGTGGTTGGGCTACAATCAGTTGGCGCCTCAGGTCAGCCGGGTTCTGCCCAGCAGATCCGCATCAGAGGTATTGGTTCTATCACAGGCTCTTCCGCTCCGCTCTTCGTGGTTGACGGGGTTCCTATCAACTCTGGTGACTTATCCAGAAACACAACTACTGCAAATGCCTTAGCCGGTATTAACCCCAATGACATAGAGAGCATTAACATACTAAAAGATGCCTCTGCTGCTTCTATTTACGGTTCCAGAGCGGCCAATGGGGTAATTGTAATCACCACAAAAAGCGGTAGAGCCGGAAAGACTAAAGTACGTTTTGACGCCGAGTATGGGGTTGCCAAGCGCGCATACTACAATGAAAACACCCGTATGCTCTCTACTGCAGAAAACATCGAACTGCTTGGTGAAGCTTTGAAAAACGATGGCTACTGGGACTTTTATGAGCTGAATGAAGAAACCATTGGGGCGTTCATACAAGAGAACTTCGGACTAGACCCAGAAGTGAATACTAACTGGGAAGATGAAGTATTGCAAACCGGTAAAACCCAGCAGTATAACCTTGCTGCCTCCGGGGGAGATGAAAAAACTACCTTCAATATTTCTGGTGGTTATTTCAACCAGGAAGGCACCACCCTCAATTCTGAGTTCACCAGATACTCTGGTGGATTTAATATCAGACACAGCTTAAATCAGAAGTTGGCCGTAGGCACTAACCTTTTGCTTTCTACTACTTCACAAACTGGTCCGCTCAACAGTGGTTTCTTTGCCAACCCTATTCTGGCCGGTTTGTTCCTGATGCCTTCCCTAGGCCTTGATTCAGAACCACAAGGTCCTTTCAACCCACTTCGTTTAGCAGAATTGGACAAAAACGAGAGCAACACCTTAAAAGCAATTGGAAGCTTTAATGCTGAATATAAAATCTTGCCAGGTCTATCTTTAACCACTAAATATGGTATTGACTACAACAGTCTGGAAGAAGACAACTACCAAAACCCCTTCTATGGTGATGCAGAATCTGTAGGCGGAAGCTCCACCAGGTATTACACCCGCTATTTTAACTGGGTATGGACCAATCTGTTGAATTACACCTGGGACATCAACCAGGACAATGCTTGGGTAATAAACCTGAAAGGTGGTTATGAAGCGCAGAAATCCTCTATCTACACATCTAATGTGTATGCTGAGAACATGCCATTGAACATTGATTTCACGGCTCCTTCGAATGCTGCCACTCCAATCACTGCCAATGGTGCAAATGAAGGTTATTCTTTCGCCTCTATACTTTCTTTAGGAGATATCTCTTATAAAGGCAAGTATGTATTGTCTGGTTCCTTCAGAAGGGATGGTTCTTCAAGATTTGGTTCTGAAAACAGATACGGTAATTTCTGGTCTGTTGGTGCCAGCTGGAACGTTGACCAAGAAGAGTTCATGCAAGAATACGACTGGATCAATCAGTTGAAACTGAGAACTTCCTATGGGGTAAATGGTAACGCTGGCATTGGTAATTATGATTGGAGAAGAACTTATTCTTATGCCAGTACTTACGAAGGCTCTGTAGCCGCTACGCCGTCATCACTTGGTAACCCAAACCTGACATGGGAGAAAAATAAGCCCTTTGATGTGGGGATTGATGCGATTTTGTTTGACAACCGGTTGAGCTTTACCGCTGACTATTACTCTAGAACTACTTCTGATTTGTTGTTGAACCGTCCGCTTTCCTTAACAACTGGTTTCCCCAGCATTCTGGAAAACATTGGCGCCATGAAAAACAGCGGCTTTGAACTTGCCATTTCCGGCACCCCTATCCAGGTGGGGGATTTCAAGTGGGATTTGAGTTTTAATATCTCTAGAAATAAAAACGAGATCACAGAACTTGCGGTGGACAAGCAACAAACTGGTGGTTTCATCAGACAAGTGGGTTATGATATTTACCAGTTCTACATGCCCATCTGGGCTGGGGTGGATCCTGAGGATGGCATGCCGATGTGGTATACAGATGCTTCTCAGTCAGAGACCACCAAAACTTACTCCCAGGCTGCTTATTCTTTGACAGGAAAATCTGCCTTACCAACCGCTTTTGGTAGCGCAGGCACCACGCTTACCTACAAAGGTCTGACCCTTGATGCCTTGTTTTATTATAGCTATGGCAACTACATCCGTGACCCTTACTTCCAGTATTTAAACAGTGGCGGATGGTACTTGAGCGGATACAATCAAAGAGCAACCCAACTTGACAGATGGCAACAAGAAGGCGATCAGGCTTCTGTGCCTATGCTTTCTTATGATAATGACTTACGTTATCGCAATTTGTCTACAAACAACCTGAACAAAGGTGATTTCATTCGCCTGAGAGATGTTACATTGGGGTATAGCTTACCAGCTAGTTTAATTGGGAACTTAAAAATGTCTAACGTAAGAGTTTACCTAAGAGGAACAAACTTAGCTACTTGGGTGAAAGATGACAATCTTCCTTATGATCCTGAAGCAGGGGGAGTTACGGGAACCACCAACTTTGAAATTAGTGTTCCTAAAACAGTCACTTTTGGTATTAACGTTGGCTTCTAATCTAAAAAGACCTCATGAAAAATAATTATAAGGTAATGCTTTTGGCTGGGCTGCTTTCTGCAGGCATGCTCAGTTCTTGCGGTGATGACTTTCTTGAAGAGACACCCTCAACGGGCATCAACGCAAATGAAGCCCTCCGCACAGACAATGATGTCCTGAGTGCCTTAAGAGGGGCATACGGCGGTTTGGCCTCCACAAACTTGTATGGCCTAAACCTACCAGTGTTAGGAGATATGCTCGCCGACAATTTGTATGTCGCTACTTCAAACTCTGGTTATTTCAACTCTCTTTCTGGCTACAACTTCTTGAACAACAGTGCAGAGGTAACGGAGATCTGGACTGGGGCTTATGACGTTATCAACCGGACAAACGCGATTATCAACTCTTCTCCTACTGTAACTGATCAAGAGGCGGTAGACCAGTACAAAGGCGAGGCATATGCATTAAGAGCCCTACTGTATTTTGAGTTGGTTCGGCACTTTGCAAGACCTTACAATGAAACTGCCAATGCCTCGCATTTAGGTGTGCCGCTTGTCTTGAAAGAGTTTGAATACAATGCGCAGCCAAGTCGTAATACGGTAGCTGAGGTTTACGCCCAGATTCTGTCTGACCTTGACAAAGCCTACACCATGATGACCTTGGATGAAGGAACGGTACGGTTATCCAAATATGCCGCCCGTGCTTTGCAAGCAGAGGTAAATCTTTACAAAGGCGATTACGCTTTGGCTTTACAACAAGCGGAGGAAGTGATTAACGAAAGCGGTGTTGAGCTGCTGCCTTATGAGTCTGTCTTGTCTTATTGGGCAGAGACAGATGCCACTAAACTACAAGGCCTAGAGTCCTTGTTTGAGGTTTCCGCTACCCAAACGGAGAACAACGGGGTAAACGAATACGCATACTTCTTCAACCAGGGTGGTTACGGACAGAACTTGGCAACGCCTAGCCTTTACACCCAGTATTCACCTGATGACATCAGAATACAGTTGATTACAGTAGGTAGAAGAGGTGCCGGTGATAACCCAGCCTACATTGTCACTAAATACAATGCTATTTCTGGCGACGCAGAAGACAAAGTAGTGATCCGGATGTCTGAAGTATACCTCATTGCCGCCGAAGCAGCGCAGCGCACCGGAAACGAGGAACTCGCCCGGACGTACCTGAACACTTTGGTAGCCGAGAGAGAACCAGGCAAAGAGTACACCTCCACCGGAACCCAGCTTTTGGATGACATTATCGCGGAGCGTAGGAAAGAGTTGGCTTTTGAAGGTGATCGTTTTGCTACTCTTAACAGGCTTATGGTTGATATCACCGGAAGAAGAAGAGCTCCCAATACCCTGGCCTACTCTGACCCTAAAAGAGTATTGCCAATTCCACGTACGGAGGTAACTGCTAACCCTAACATTCAGCAGAATCCAGGTTGGGAATAATAGGTAATAGATGAATTTATCTTTCAATTATAACCTAAACTATTAAGCTAATAAGCCCTCAGATCTACTGAGGGCTTATTTTATTTCAACTTGATTCAAAATCACTTGCGCTCAATTTAACTAGCTTCATAAGCGTTGCTATTTTAGTAATACTCTACTTCAACTTACACCTTTCCAGCATTCAACATGAACCCAAACAAACTTTTATGGTTGGTATTGCTGCTCATAGCATGTACCAGCATCAAAACCAGCGCCCAGGTTTATTTAGAAGAAGTAAACGGCAGACCTATCAGGATCAACCAGTACGTGAACGTGGAAGGCTCTCCCTTTTTACAGGAGGATTTTAGCAAAGGAACCATCACGCTCCCCAATGGCACTACCCACAAAGACGTAGAATTGAAGTTTGATATGGTGGAAGGCTTGCTGCAGTTCAAGAACAAACACGGCATAGTGATGGAACTCACCCAACCGGTATCTTCCTTCAGCATCAACTACTCACCAGACAAAATCACAGAACAGACCAGAACCTTTGTAAGTGGGCAAACCGTTGACAAAAATGCATTGGACAACACGTTTTATGAAGTCTTGTCTACCGGCCCAGTGAGCCTGCTGAAAAGGGACTTCAAGGTAATAAGAGAAGACAAGGCATTCAATTCAGCTACGGTCACCAAAAGGATTGCCGAAGTCACGATCTATTACCTTAAACAGGGTGATGAACTTACCAAAATAAAAAACGAGGAGAAATCGGTTTTGTCTGCGCTGAAAAACAAAAAAGATACTCTGAAAGGCTACATCACCGCTAATAAACTGAACCTTAAAAATGACAAAGATTTAACCCAACTCATCAACTACTATAACACCATTTAAGTAAAAACGGGCCATAAACGCCAAAATAGCAACGTCCTTGAAGAACTTATCTTTTATTGTTCTTCAAGGACGTTGCCCTTATATCTCCATGCCCACCAATGATTTTCATGAACCGCACCAGAAGAGATTTCAGATTCATCCTAATTAATCATGCAGGTCAGTTGCATCTAAACTCAGACAGGCAAGGTCAGGACATAGCAGTAATCTAAGCTTTTCATCTATGCTTCGGTTTAGCCTTATTTCTTGAAAAATAGCCCCAAAACGCAAACTCTTCAATAGGGGAAACTCCTGAACTTCATGCTTTGCCTTAATTGAATTACCTGATGTAAATTAATTTTTCATTAAGAAATGAACCAAACCGTTGGTATTTTCATTTTTTTAATGAAATATTTGCGGAAGCTTTCAAGCAGAAGCTACCATTTTTTACACGATCCTAAATCAATGAATAAAAAGTCGCTTTTATCAGTTGTTGTGGCAACGGTAAAACGCTCCGTCCTAAGGAGTGCGCTTTTTTCTGTTCTGTCCAGAACAGTTTTTTGTCAACCTCTTTACCTTACCCGATCCAGGCGCTAGGCCACCGGCGCAGGTTGTGATAGACAACCAACCCGGATGCATTCCTGTATACCACCTCTTAGGCTGGTAGCAGTACCCCCTTTCCCTTTTTTAATTTTATTAACAAACATATAGCGATGCGTACATACGCCTCGGCTGTAGCGTTGCAGCCTATTGCATCTGTTCCTTCCATGGAAACTTCTAATAACGCTTTCACAGTAGTGGTGGCTACTGAGGAGCACACTCCCTTTGCGCAACATATTTGTGATGAAATGGAGTCCTCGGCAAAGGCCCGCGGCACCGGCATTGCGAAGCGCTCCCCAGACTACGTGGCCCTGAAGATGCGGGAAGGCAAAGCCGTGATCGCGTTTGATGGGGAAGGCAACTGGGCTGGGTTCTGCTACATTGAAACGTGGGGCCACGGCGAGTACGTGGCCAACTCAGGCCTGATTGTGTCGCCGCATCTGCGCAAAAGCGGATTGGCCAAGCGCATCAAACAGAAGGTATTTGAGTTGTCGCGCACCAAGTACCCTGAGGCGAAAATCTTCGGGTTAACCACGGCCTTGGCGGTGATGAAAATCAACTCAGATCTGGGCTACCGCCCCGTAACCTATTCAGAACTAACCAAGGACGAGGAGTTCTGGAAAGGCTGCCGCAGCTGCGTGAACTTTGACATTCTTACGGCCAAAAACCGCAGCAACTGCCTCTGCACGGCCATGCTGTTTGTTCCGCCAAAGGCGGACAATGAATGATTGAATGGTTGAATGATTGAGAGAATAATCTTTCCCAATCATTCAACCATTCAATCTCTCAATCATTCAATAAAATTCATTCTCTCAATCACTCATTACACCCATGAAAAAAGTAGTTCTCGCGTTCAGTGGCGGCTTAGACACATCTTTCTGTGTGAAGTACCTGCTGGAACAAGATTATGAAATCTATTCGGCCATCGTGAATACTGGCGGCTTCTCAGAAGAGGAGTTAGCGGAGATTGCCCAAAGGGCTGAGAATTTAGGTGTAACTCACCACGTAACCTTAGACGAAACCGATAACTATTACCAGTCTTGTCTGAAGTACCTGATTTTCGGGAATGTGCTCAAAAACAACACCTATCCCCTATCGGTGAGCGCGGAGCGGATTTCTCAAGCCGTAGCCATAGCCAAGTACGCCCAGGAAATCGGTGCCGAAGCCGTAGCGCACGGTAGCACTGGCGCCGGTAACGATCAGGTTCGGTTCGACATGGTGTTCAATATTCTGGTGCCCAATGTGCAGGTGATTACGCCAATTCGGGATTTGAAACTGTCGCGTGAAGAAGAGATTGCCTACCTGAAAGAACGCGGCGTGGAGATGGATTTTCAGAAGGCGCAGTATTCTATCAACAAAGGCATCTGGGGCACCTCGGTGGGTGGTAAAGAGACCTTGACTTCGCACCAAGCATTGCCGGAGTCTGCGTACCCTACCCAGCTTTCCAAAGATACGCCGGAGCGCATCACGCTGCACTTCAAAAACGGCGAGCCCGTGGGCTTGAATGACGAGCAATTCGATAATCCGGTGCACGTGATCCAGAAACTACAGGAGATTGCCAGCGGCTTCGCGATTGGCCGTGACATCCACGTGGGCGATACTATTATTGGTATCAAAGGAAGAGTTGGCTTTGAAGCAGCTGCTCCTATGGTTATCATCAAAGCGCACCATGCCTTAGAGAAACACACCCTCACCAAATGGCAGTTGTACTGGAAAGACAGCCTGGCTACCTGGTACGGTAACTGGATGCACGAAGGCCAGTTCCTGGACCCTACCATGCGCAACATTGAGACCTTCCTGACCGACACGCAGAAAACCGTGACCGGAAAAGTACACGTGCTGCTGGCGCCTTACCGCTTCCAGGTAGAAGGTATTGAGTCTGCCCATGACCTCATGTCTTCCAAATTCGGTTCCTACGGCGAAATGAACAACACCTGGACCGGCGAAGATGTGAAAGGCTTCTCCAAGATCTTCGGGAACCAGACCATGATGTACCGCTTAATTAACGGCGAAGATGGCGCAGAGTAATCTTATAAAAGTGGGCATCGTGGGCGGAGCAGGCTACACCGGTGGTGAGCTGCTTCGGCTGCTGGTGCACCATCCGCACGTACACATCAGCTTTGTGCACAGCAACAGCCAGGCCGGTAAACCCGTGACCGACACCCACACCGATCTGTTAGGTGACACTGATCTGGTCTTCACCAACGAACTGGGCACCAATGTTGATGCTCTGTTCCTCTGCGTAGGCCACGGTGATGCGAAAAAGTTTCTGGATGCTAACCCTATTCCGGATACAGTAAAGATTATTGACCTAAGCCAGGATTTCCGCTTAACAGCGAAGTCTACTTCTGACAATCGTCAGTTCGTGTACGGCTTGCCTGAGCTGAACCGTGAGAAGATTAAAACCGCCGCTAACGTGGCAAACCCTGGCTGCTTTGCTACGGCTATCCAACTGGCCTTACTCCCGCTCGCGCAGAACGGCTCTTTGCCACAGGAAGTACACGTAAGCGGTATCACAGGTTCTACCGGCGCAGGACAGAAATTAGCCGAGACTTCACACTTCAGCTGGCGCAACAACAACATCTCCAGCTACAAGGTGTTTGGGCACCAACACCTGCACGAGATTACGGAAAGCCTGCAATTGCTGCAAGCTGATGCCAAACCAGCTATCAGGTTTGTCCCGTATCGCGGAAACTTCAGCCGGGGCATCATGTGTACGACCTATTTACAATCTGATTTGAGCTTGGAAGAAGCCCAGCATTTATACCGGCAGTTCTATGAAGGGCACCCGTACACCCTCATCACATCTCAAAATCCAGACCTGAAACAGGTGGTAAACACCAACAAGTGCCTCCTATATCTAGAGAAGCACGAGGACCAACTGGTGATCACCAGCATGATTGACAACCTGCTGAAAGGTGCCTCGGGCCAGGCCGTGCAGAACATGAACCTGCTGTTCGGGCTGGACGAAAGGGCTGGCTTGCAGTTGAAAGCCATCGGGTTTTAGGCTTACGCTTTCGGACTGTTTTCAAAAAACGGGCTGATAACGAAAACAGCTACTAAGGCTCCGCTGGCGCGAGCGACCCGCTCGTGTCCGCACACATGGCTGAGAGTGTTGATTCCCCACTCTTGTCATCTTGGAAAGATCTTGTGGGCAAACTAGAAAAGCAGCAGAAAAATGCCGTTATCGTTCGCTCACAAGATTTTTTCAGGATGACAAAAAGAATGATCTAAAGTGCGTGCGGAAACGAGCAGCAAGCTCGCGCCAGCGCAATTGAAACAGAACTCAGGAAAAGCCGTTTTGCGGTTTTCCTGAAATATCGACTTAAAACAGAAATCGTTTTACGTGTATCGTGATACGTGCTACCGACTATGAACCTCTTTGACGTTTACCCCCTTTTTGACATAACGCCCGTGAAGGCCCTCGGCTCTAAGCTTTGGGACGAGAACGGTACCGAGTACCTGGATTTGTACGGCGGTCACGCCGTGATTTCCATCGGCCACAGCCACCCGCACTATGTGCAGCGCCTCACCGAGCAGCTGAACAACATGGGCTTTTACTCTAACTCTGTGAAGATTCCGCAGCAGCAGGAACTCGCGGATAAGTTGGGTAAATTGAGCGGCTACGAAGATTACCAGCTGTTCCTGATCAACTCCGGCGCGGAGGCGAATGAGAATGCCCTGAAACTGGCCTCGTTCCATACGGGCCGCAAGAAGGTGATTTCATTCAGCAAGTCGTTTCACGGAAGAACCTCGGCGGTAGTAGCGGCGACAGATGACCGTAGCATTGTGGCCCCGGTGAACGAGACCGAGAACATCCTTTTCCTGCCGCTCAATGACGCCGCCGCAGTGGAAGAAGCTTTAGCCACGAACGAGGTAGCCGCCATTATTGTGGAAGGCATCCAGGGCGTGGGTGGTGTGAATATTCCTACCGTGCCCTTTCTGCAGGATTTGGAAAAACTAGCCAAGAAACACGGCGCGTTGCTGATTCTGGACGAGATTCAGTCGGGTTACGGACGTTCCGGTAAATTCTTCGCGCACCAACATGCAGGCATCAAACCAGATCTGATTACCATCGCCAAGGGCATGGGCAACGGTTTTCCGGTGGCGGGCGTGTTGATTTCCCCTGAAATTCCGGCCAAGCACGGTATGCTAGGCACCACCTTCGGGGGCAATTACCTGGCCTGCGCTGCTTCTTTGGCGGTATTGGAAGTGATAGGGCAGGAGAACTTGGTGGAGAACGCCGCTACTATGGGCGATTACCTCATGGAGAAAACCAAAGCAATTCCCGGCGTGCGAGAAGTGCGCGGACAAGGCTTGATGGTAGGCATCGAGCTGGAAAACCCTTGCGCTCCCCTCCGGAAAGCCCTGCTAGACGAGTACCGCATCTTCACCGGCTCCGCGTCCAACAAAAACACCATCCGTATTTTGCCCGCCCTGAACGTAACACAGGCCGAGTTGGATAGATTCTTAGAAGCGTTCGCCGCGCTCGTATCACGTAGCGCGTAGTTCGTCTCACGATTTTAGATGTATGTCAAACCGGTGTCGTGCTACCCAGTACGCGATACTTGATCCCATAAAAAGATGAAGCAATTCACTTCCGTTCACGACGTAGAAGATTTAGAGTCACTGGTGCGGGAAGCGCTGGTGTTGAAGCAGCACCCTTATGCTCATGAGAGCCTGGGCAGACATAAAACCTTAGGTCTCATCTTCCTGAATCCTAGCTTACGGACGCGCCTCAGCACGCAGAAAGCCGCCCAGAGTTTGGGCATGAACGTGATGGTGATGAACATGGGCCAGGAAGGCTGGGCCCTGGAAACCAAGGACGGTGCCATCATGAACGGCACCACCGTGGAGCACATTAAGGACGCCGCCGCGGTGATGGGCCAGTACTGCGATGTACTGGGCATGCGCTCGTTCCCGAAACTGCAGAACGTGGAGGAGGATTACTCCGAGGAGATCCTGAAGAAGTTCATCCAGTACGCCAACGTGCCGTTCGTAAGTCTGGAATCTGCCACTCGCCATCCGCTTCAGAGCCTCGCAGATTTAATCACCATCACCGAGCACGCCCCCAAAGGCCGTCGGCCGAAAGTGGTGTTGACCTGGGCTCCGCACGTGAAAGCGTTGCCGCAGGCAGTCCCTAACTCCTTTGCGGAGTGGATGTGCGCGGCAGATGTAGACTTTGTGATTACCTACCCGGAAGGCTACGAACTGGATCCGCAGTTTACCAATGGCGCCACTATCACCCACAACCAACAGGAGGCCTTAGAAGGCGCTGATTTCATCTATGTGAAGAACTGGTCCACCTTTCAGCCCAACTATGGTGAGGTACTCACGCAAGACGCCAACTGGATGCTCACCAACCAGCACCTTGCCAACACCAACAATGCCAAAGTGATGCATTGCTTGCCAGTCCGTCGTAACGTGGAGTTAAGTGATGAAATCCTGGATGGCCCGAATTCACTAGTGGTGAACACCGCCGCCAACCGCGAGTTCGCTGCCCAAGTGGTATTGAAGCGTCTTTTAGAAGGTATTCAGTAACAATACTGCAAAGACCTCACAGGTTTTGAAAACCTGTGAGGTCTTCCCCCCTCTTTGTCATCCTGCAAGGACCTTGTGGGCAAACCAGATAAGCCGTTGCTAAAAGTGAAGACCTCTTTTAGGGCTGATTTATCGAATATGGGCCAAAAAGAAAGCAAAGCTCTTATCCACCGCTTTCCAAACTCGCCCACAAGGTACTTTCAGGATGACAAAAATAATTTGAGCAAGTCTGGTATCTAACGTCTAACATCTAGTGTCTACCAAAATCAACGTCATCAAAATAGGGGGAAATGTATTGGATAACCCAGCGCAGTTGGAACAGTTCCTCACTGATTTTGCCTCGATACAAGGTCCGAAAGTACTGGTGCACGGCGGCGGGAAAATTGCCTCAGAATTAAGTAAACAGCTGGGCATTGAACCCAACATGGTGAACGGCCGTCGCATTACCGATGCCGATACCCTGCGCGTGGTCACCATGGTCTACGGCGGATTGCTGAACAAGAACCTGGTGGCGCAACTGCAGGCCCGCGGCTGCAACTCCCTTGGCCTGACCGGTGCCGATGCCAACGTGATTCCGGCCCATAAACGCCCCGTTACAGACATTGACTACGGTTTTGTGGGCGATGTGGAAAGTCCCGAACAGGTGAACGTGACGTTCCTAGCCTCTTTGGCCGAACAAGGTTTGACTCCGGTTTTTGCAGCGCTCACGCACGACGGCCAAGGCAGTCTACTCAATACCAACGCAGATACCATCGCCTCTACCCTAGCCGTAGCGTTGAGCCGTCAGTTTGAGGTGAATTTGATTTACCTCTTCGAGAAGAAAGGCGTGCTGTTGGATGTGGAGGATGACACCAGCGTGATTCATCATCTGCAACCGCAGTATTATGCTGAACTGAAAAAGCAGGGCGCCATTTTCTCAGGGATGCTGCCGAAGTTAGACAATGCGTTCGCCGCACTGCAGCAGGGTGTGAAAGCGGTCATTATTGGGGATGCTGCGGAAATCAAGGGAATAGCGACTGGCGAGAAAGCCGGAACCCGAATTACGTTGTAGACACTCGTAGGAACTGCGCAACTCCTGTTTTCAGCCTGATTTTCAGAAAACAAGCCGAAATCGACTTGAGGAAACTGCAAAATACCTTTCTTGCAGGGAGAACTTTTGTACCGAAGCTGGTGCGCCGGCTGCAACCTAAAGAGATATGATTGAACAGTACAAGAAAATAGCCATTCTGGGCGGCGGCAACATGGGCATTGCGTTGGCCAAAGGCATGGTGGCCTCCGGTAAATACCGCGCCGAAGACATTACCCTCACCCGCCGCAACACCAAGTTGTTAGATGCAATGGTGGAGCAAGGTTACCGCGCCTCCAACAACAACGCCCTGGCCGTAGCCGATGCTGATATTGTGGTCTTAAGTATCCTGCCGCAACAACTGGATAGTGTGTTGGACAACATCTCTGAGAGCATCGACCCGAGCCGTCACCTGTTCATCTCCATCGTGACCGGCGTGGCCGTGACCGATATCATTACTCGTTTGGGCAAAGTGGTAGAAGTGGTGCGTGCCATGCCCAACACCGCCATCGCCATCCGGGAGTCTATGACGTGTATCACGAGTAAGAATGCCTCGCCTGAAAACATCAAGCTGGTGAAAGAAATCTTCTCTGCCGTGGGCGAAACCGTGGAAATTGAAGAAGAACTCATGTCCTCGGCTACAGCACTGGTGGCATGCGGCATCGCCTTCTTTTTGCGTTCCATTCGCGCCGCAGCTCAGGGTGGCACCGAGATTGGATTCCACGCGGGTGATGCGTTGCGCATGGCCGCTCAAACCGCCAAAGGCGCGGCCTCGCTCCTACTGCATTTCGGGAGTCACCCAGAAAACGAGATTGATAAAGTGACCTCACCCAAAGGCTGTACCATTGCCGGTCTGAACGAGATGGAGCACAACGGCTTCAGCTCAGCCATGATTAAAGGCATCAAGACCTCTGCAAGCAAAGCCGAGAAATTGTATACCGATGAAAAGTAGAGACCAGGCACTGCCTTGTCTACACGCATTGCTAGTTTCGGCCTAATTTTTAAAAACAAGTCGAAAAAGAATCAGCAGATTTAATCATCCCCCTAAGATTTAATCATCCCCCTACCCCCTTCAAAGGGGGACTATCTAGTAGCGTACCTCTTAAATGAACAACACCTTATACCAAGACGCTTTAAGCTTACTCCAGCAACTTATCTCCATCCAATCCTTCAGCCGTGAAGAGGCAGGAACGGCGAAGGCGATTGCGCAGTTTTTACAGGCTAGAGGCGTGGAGATTCATCGTAAGGAGCACAACCTCTGGGCATTTAACAAACACTACAATCCTGCCTTGCCTACGGTGCTGCTGAACTCCCACCATGACACCGTGAAGCCCCACCCTAGCTGGACCTTTGACCCGTTTACGCCTACGGTGCAAGACGGCAAACTGATTGGTTTGGGCAGTAATGACGCTGGTGGTTGCCTGGTGTCCTTGATAGCTACTTTTCTGCACTTTTATGAGCGGAAGGATTTAGCCTATAATCTGGTGCTGGCAGCTACTGCCGAGGAAGAAATCTCAGGCAGAAACGGCATTGAGATGGTGTACCCAGAACTAGGTGCGGTGGAGTTTGCCATAGTGGGCGAACCTACCCAGATGCACCTGGCCGTGGCCGAAAAAGGCCTAATGGTACTGGATTGTGTGGCCCATGGCCAAGGTGGTCATGCTGCTCGCGAGGAAGGCGTAAATGCCATCTATGAAGCATTACCAGATTTAGAGTGGTTCTGTACGTTCCGTTTCCCGAAGGAGTCCAGCTTTTTAGGGCCAATAAAAATGAGCGTAACCATCATTCAGGCAGGTTCGCAGCACAACGTGGTGCCGGACCAATGCAAATTCACCGTGGATGTGCGCATGACCGATGCCTACCAACCAGAGGAAGTGTTGAGCATCATTCGGGAGCACGTGAAAAGTGAGGTGACACCGCGGTCTACGCGTTTGCGGCCCTCTTCCATTGACAGGGAGCACCCTATTGTGCAGTCGGGGATTAAGCTGGGAAGGAACTTGTACGGCTCCCCTACTACCTCAGACCAAGCGCTGTTGAACATTCCCTCGCTCAAGATTGGTCCAGGTGATTCGGCGCGGTCGCATACAGCCGATGAATTTATTTACCTTTCAGAACTGGAAGAAGGCATCGCCCTTTACATACAATTATTGACACCCGTTATTACCGCTTAGCATGAAACTCTGGCAGAAAGAAACCTCCGTCGCGCAGAACGTTGAAAAATTCACCGTGGGCAAAGACGCCGAAATGGACTTACAATTGGCTCCTTTTGATGTCCTGGGTTCGCTGGCACACACGCGCATGCTGGAGAGCATCGGGCTGATGGAACCGGAAGACCTGGCCGCCGTGCAGCGTGAATTGAAGGAGATTTACAAAAGCATTGAACGCAGTGAATTTCATATAGAACCGGGCGTGGAAGATGTGCACTCGCAGGTTGAGCTTCTGTTAACCCGCCGTCTGGGCGAGGCGGGCAAGAAAATCCACAGCGGCCGTTCCCGCAACGACCAGGTGCTGCTGGATTTAAAATTGTTCATCCGTCATGAAATTCGGGAGACGGTGGAAGCCGTGCATACGCTGTTCAACACCTTGCAGGAACTAAGCGAAAAGAACAAAGGTATTTTGCTGCCTGGCTACACGCACTTGCAGGTGGCTATGCCGTCCTCGTTCGGGCTGTGGTTTGGCGCGTACGCCGAAAGCCTGGTAGATGACCTGCAACTGCTGCAGGCCGCCTACAAAATCAGTAATAAAAACCCACTGGGTTCGGCAGCCGGCTACGGCAGTTCCTTCCCACTTAACCGTCAAATGACAACGGATTTGCTGGGCTTCGAGGCGCTGAACTACAACGTGGTGTATGCCCAGATGGGCCGCGGCAAGACGGAACGCAGTGTGAGCATGGGTTTGGCCTCTATTGCCAGCACCCTTGGCCGCATGGCCATGGATGTGTGCCTGTACATGAGCCAGAACTTCGCCTTCGTGACGCTACCTGATGAACTGACCACTGGTTCCAGCATCATGCCGCACAAAAAAAATCCCGACGTGTTTGAGATCATGCGCGGCAAATGCAACCGCTTGCAAGCCCTACCCACTGAGATTCAGATGCTGCTGGGCAACCTGCCATCCGGTTATCACCGGGAGTTGCAGTTGCTCAAAGAAAGCTTCTTCCCGGCCTTTGGCGAGATTCGGAATTGCCTGGAGATGATGACGTTCATGCTGCCACACCTTAAGCTGAACGAGAACATCCTGAAAGATGAGAAATACCAGTACCTCTTTAGTGTGGAAGTGGTGAATAACCAGGTACTAAGCGGTGTGCCGTTCAGAGATGCGTACAAGAACGTGGGGCTAGCTATTGAGAAAGGTGAATTTATTCGGCCTGAAACGCTGAATCATACGCACGAAGGCAGTATTGGTAACCTGTGCACAGAGCAGATTGAAGGCTTGATGGAGGAGGTACTCAGCGGCTTCCAGTTTGAGAAAGTAGATAAGGCAATTGCTGAGCTGTTGGCATAATTTGTTTTCGGCACTTTTTGCTGAAAACGCAGTAGCCCTCACAGGTTTTGAAAACCTGTGAGGGCTTTTCTTTCGCCAACTGTAGCGGCGTAACACTGTTACGCCGTGGTTCTATGAAACAGAAACACCTCACACCTAGAACTCATCTGCTTCCAAAGCTGGAACATAAAGGCAAAGGCAGGTTCATCAAGACAAGTACGCTATCGCGGTGAGGAGCCACGGCGTAACAGGGTTACGCCGCTACATTTCTGTTTTGGGCCTGATTTCAAGAAAACAGGCCTAAAACAATCGGCCTTACTTCACATTGATCTCCAAAGACTGAAGCTGAAAACCGCCTTGCTCGGCTATTACTCTGAAGACGTTCTTACCGGGTTTAAGCGGGATATTTTTTAGGGTGACGGTTTTCCACTTTTTAGGACCTCCGGTGTTGGGGACGCCCATGCCGGCTTTCACCACGTCTCCGTTCACGCTGAGGGTGAGTTTACTTGTGTTGGTATCCGAAGCGACTAAGAGCTTAAGCGTGCCCGTAGTCGCTTTGTTTTCCTCGAAGGCGGTGGTGTACTGCAGCCACTCGCCGGTTTCTATGTGATTCACAAAAAACTTCTTAGAAACGCTGTCCTGGGTGATGTCGACGCCGTCGTTGCGGTAGGTGGTACCGCGGTTCCAAGGGGTGCGGGGTCCGCCGGTGGAGATGTAGTAGTTGGCGGTGTCTTTGTCCAGGTAGGCGAAACCGTTTCGGCCGAGGTCATAATTTACGGCGGGGATGGTCAGTTTCTTAACAAAACTATAGTTCCCGAACGGAATCGTTTCGGTTGATTTCACCTGGCGGAACATGGCGTCCACTACATCGGGGTGGAAGAGGTTGTTCTCTAGTTTCAGGTTCTCGGCTAGTTCCATCAAGGAGGCGTAGGCTTCGTCGGCGGATGGTTTGGGACCTTTGTTATTCCAGTAATTCAGCAGTTTCTGGTAGCCGGGCGTCATGGGCACCTCCAGCGGATTGTTGAAGCCCAATTTCTTGAGCGGCCACCAGGCCCAGCCGATGCCCTGCCCTTCCACCAGCTCAATCGCTTGCCGGAACCACACGTTGGAGTTCTCGCCGGTCTCGCCCAGCCAGATGGGCACCTTGTGCTGGTCGCGCAAGTCCAGCCATCCTTTGATGGCGCTCAGGTCGTTGTAGTTCCAGTATTTGTGAAAGCTGAGGCCCATGTTTTTGTCCCAGACCGGCAGCACGCCGTTGTAGTTATTGCCCCAGCAGTTGCCTTCAATGAAAATCAGGTGCCGTTGGTCTACCTCCCGGATGGCCTTGGTGATGTCCACCATCAGCTGGCGGAGCAGGGCGTTGTCTTTTTCGGCGCAGCCGTTCTTGTCTTCTTTGCTCTGGAAACCCCAGTTGGGCTCGTTGATGATGTCGTAGGCGCCTATCCAGGGCTCGTCTTTGTAGCGCTCGGCCAGTTTGCGCCACAGCGCGATGGTTTTCTGCTGGTTCGCCTCGCTGTCCCAAAAAGAGGGTTTGGCAGGATCGCGATCCGAGATGTTGGTATCGTTGCCTTGTCCGCCGGGGGAGGCGTGCAGGTCCAGGATGAGGTACATGCGGTTGGCTTTGCACCACTGCAGGAGGCTATCGGTCATCTGAAAACCCTTCTCCAGCCACGTGTTCTGGCCCGCTACCGGCTCCTGCTCCACGGGCAACGTGTACAGGTTATAGTGCATGGGCAGCCTCACCGAATTGAAGCCCCAGGCGGCCATGGAATCAATATCGATCTTGCGGGTGTGATTCTGCAGCCAGGCGTTGTAGAACTCCTGCGTGCGCTCCGGTCCGATCAGTTCCTCCATCTTCGCTTTGATGCGATGCTGCTGACCGGCAAACTCGGCGGTTCTGAGCATGTAGCCCTCCTGTAGCATCCAGCCGCCCAGGCCCATGCCGCGCAGGATGACTGATTGGTTCTGTCCGTTTACAATCTGTTTCCCCTCGGCCCGCAGAAAGCCTTGGGCGCGGGCTCCACCAAGGTTACAGACAAAGACAAGAATAAAAACGAAAAGCAGCTTACACAGCGAAGATTTTAGGTTCATCAAGCCGATGGTTGAAGTGGGAGAACGTGTTTTGATTCCAATATATCGATTTTCCCTCATTCTCTGGGCGGCTCAACCCCTTGTAGCGGAAGGTAGAAAATTGGGGACGTGTTTTGAGCTTCAATTTTTCAAAAAAGGTCAAAAATGCACCTCGGGCTCAGTTACCGGACCTTTGCTCAGAAGCCCTCCTAACACATAACCCGCCGTGCTGCCCAGCAAACCATACCACATAGGCTCCACCTCGGTGCCCGACAGGCGGCAGAAGAGCCACGTGCCCATGCCCAGCACCATGGAAAGGATAGCGGCCGTCGCCGAGGCTTTTTTCAAGAAAATACCCGCCACCAGCGGCACCAGCAAACTTACCAGGCTCAGGGCCGAGGACTCGCTCACCAGCTCGTGGATGTTGTTCCGGGACAAGGCAAACCCTAAGGAAATCACCGAAACGATGAGCACGCTTCCGCGGGAAAGAGCCAGCAACTTTTGATCGGTGATGTCTTTAAAGAACGGGCGCAGCAGGTTCTCGCTCAGAATGGAGGCCGGAGCCAGGATAGCGCCGCTGGCAGTACTGATGATGGCCGAGATCAAGGCCCCGAAAAACAACACCTGGATGAACATGGGACTAGAGCCCAGAATTAAATGAGGCACCAGCATCTGGGCATCGGTACCGGCTAGCTGAGGGTGCAATACTTTGGCGTACAGCGCCAGCACCAACGGCAGCAAGGCCACGGTCAGGTACAGGAACGCCGCCAGCAAGGAAGCCCAAACCGCTACCTTCTCGGACTTAGACGACATCACCCGCTGGAACACATCCTGCTGCGGAATAGAGCCCAAGCCGATGGTCATCCACAGGGCCAAGTAATTGAGCCAACCGGAAAAAGAAGTACCGGTTTTAGGCGTGATTCTGTAAAAATCGGCGGGAAGCGTGGCGGTAATCTCCGAGAAAGGCTTTTCGCGCATGACCCACCAAGTGACAATGATCAAACCCAGAATGATCATGATGGTCTGCAGGTAATCAGTGACAGATACGCTCCACATCCCCCCGAAATAGGTGTACAGCACCACCAGAAAGCTCCCGATCAAAATACCCTGTACCAGCGTGGTGCCCAGCAACAGGTTGAACGAAATGCCCAAGGCCACCATCTGCGCCGCCACCCACCCGAAGTAAGAGATCACCAGGCAGAACGAGGCGATGATCTCGGCGGAACGCCCAAACTTGACCCGGTAAAAATCTCCGAAGGTGAGCAGGTTCATGCGGTACAGCTTCCTGGCGAAGAACAGTCCCACCAGCACCAGACACAGCGCCGCGCCCAAAGGGTCTTCCACCATGCCAATCAGTCCCTCCTCCGCCACCTCGGCGGAGGCTCCCAGAATTGTCTCGGACCCGAACCAAGTGGCAAATACCACCGCCGTGGCCATGGGCAGCGGCAAAGCCCGTCCCGCCAGCATGAAGTCAGAGGTATTGTGTACCCGGCGGGCCGCCCAGAGCCCAAGCAACACATTGAGCACCAAGTACAGGAGCACGAAGAAAATTAGCATAGAAAGGCAGTTTGCTGTTTAGCGGTTGTTTTCTGGAAATTGGGCTAAAAACAGGCGGCAAGATAGCCGTTTTGCCTTATTCAACTTAAAACAAAGGAAATCCATTTCTAAGGAAAAGCGGTGCTTCAGGCTGGAATTCGGGCTTGGTTTTGACAATTACTATAATTCACCTATATTTAGTAGACCCCTGATTTACAAATATCTATCCCATATTAAATATTTTATTAACCATATACTCCCCCTAACTTATGAAAGCCTCCCTACTTATTAAAAAACAAAAAGAACTGTTTCTACTACCCCTATTTTTCCTGAGTCTCTTCTATGGGATATCTGCCCAAGCTTCCCACATAAGGGCCGGAAGCATCTACTACCAAAGTGACACTACCGCGGCCCGAAATCCATTGCGGTATTTTTTTACCCTGGTCACCTACAGTGATGCCCCGCCCGCCTTTGAAGACCTGGAAGCCACGCTGCACTTTGGTGATTGCAACAGCCAAAAGGTTACAAGGACATCGAGGACTCTGGTTACCGCTAGTTCTGGTAATTATTTCATGAATGTCTATAGGTTTGAGCATACCTACACGGGACCAGGCACCTATACCGCTACTTACACCGTAGGGAGCCAGGGAGGCATTGTCAACATCGCTTCTTCCTTAAAACGAGACTTTTATCTGGAGAGCACCATCATCGTAGATCCTACACTAACGGTAAACCACTCTCCCAAATTTCAGCACCACCCTCTGGATGTTCCTGTCCGGAACCATGTTTTCGTGCATAATTCCGGCGCCATTGATGCCGAGGGAGACAGTATCTCGTTCAAGTTGGTAACGCCTAAAGCCTCAAATGGGGTAAGTGCCTGCGGAAACCCTATTGGCGTGAACACCCCGGGCTACAGTGGTCTGGAGAATTTCCTGGGAGCTCCCGTTTCTACCGCCCCTGCCGGCGTGACCCTGAACAGAAGCACTGGTTTACTGACCTGGAATACCCCCAGCATGCAGGGAACTTACAATGTTTCCATCCTGGTGGAAGAATGGCGCAACCGGCGACTCATAGGCACCATGGTACGAGACATGCTTTTCTTTGTGTTGGAAAACCCACCGGTGGTGACGGGTGTCTCTGAAGAATGGCAAACCCAGGTTTCCGCTTTCCCTAACCCTGCCTCATCCACGTTGACCATGAAAGTGCCAGCTTTTATCCAGGTGCGGGGCACCAGCCTGTACAATGCAGTGGGAACGCCTGTTACGCTTCCGGCTCCGGTAAAGACAAAAGAGGGCTGGACCTTTGATATACAGGGTATCACCGAAGGCTTTTACCTCCTTCACCTCAGAACCGCCCAAGGGACCATGGTGCAGAAGTTCATCGTGAAACGTTAGAGAAATGGCTCTGTTTAGGGGCTGATTTCTTCTATCTGGCCCTAAAACGGGTGAACAGAATTTGCTATTCCTGAAAAGGTGGGGCTTGCCTCAGCCTTGCTGGTTCTCTCTGATCAGCCGGAAGAAGCCTTCGCGGTAGGTCTCCCCTATGGGAATGGATTTGTCCTGAATGTAAAGGGTGTTGCCGTCTACCATGCCCACTTTGTCAATGGAGATGATGTAGGATTTGTGCACGCGGTAAAAAGGCGGTTGCGGCAACTGTTCCTCTAAATCACGGAGGGTCTGGTAGGTGACCACGCGCTGTTGCGGCAGGTACAGAGACACGTAGTTCTTGAGGCCTTCTATGAACAGGATATCGGCGTAATTGATGCGCAGGAACTTGTTCTTGCTCTCGCCTTTCACAAACATGTACTCCGGGTGGGTAGGCGCCGCCGGGGCGGAAGGAGGCTGAACAGGAGTTGGACTTGGCGCGGCAAGGGCTACGGGCTGCAAGAGAGCTTGCGCTTTTTGCACGGCCTTCAGGAAACGGTCAAAGGCGATGGGCTTGAGCAGGTAATCCACCACATCGTGCTCGTAGCCTTCCAAGGCGTATTCTGGGTACGCGGTGGTGAGGATAACTTTGCATTTGTTTCCGCACAGTTTCAGGAACTGCAGGCCCGTGAGTTCCGGCATCTGAATGTCCAGGAAGACCAGATCGGCGCGGCTTTCGCTTACCCACCCCAGCGCTTCAATAGGGCTGGTGGTGCTGCCCACAAACTCCAGAAACGGAATTTTCTGGATATAGGCCTTTAACAGGGCAGACGCGTACGCCTCATCATCCACACAAATACACCTGATCATTTGGAAGGGCTTTAGTTGGTTTAGGAAAGGTAAGCGATGGAACGGTAATGTGAAACAGATACCATTTCCAAGCCTAAGCCAAGTAGAAACGTTTCTTGCCTGTTTCCAGGAAAATGGCCAAAATTCGGCTGGCTAACAGGAAGGTTGCTATTCTGTTTCAGGGCTCTTTTCCTTAAAACAGCCTCAAAATAGCGTTATAGGTTTCGGAGTTCCAGCCGGGCCTCGTGGGTAGCGCCACCGTTGGAGATGGTGAGTTGGTGCTGGTTGGGGTACAGCAGTTCTAATCGCCGCTTGATGTTCACCAACCCGATGCCGGTGCTGTGGTCTTTCTCTTGCCGATTGATGCGGTTCCGGACCTCAAACCGGAGGTCTTTCCCTACCATTTGGAGGCGAATCTGCACCGGATTGGCCGGGTCATTGACCACGCCGTGCTTGAAGGCATTCTCCACGAACGGAATAAGCACCAGCGACGCCACCCGCTGCCCGTCCACATGGCCATCCACCTGAAAATCCACGAAGAAATTATCCTCGAACCGCAGCCTGAAGATGTGGATGAAACTGCGCAGGTACTCCACCTCCTTCTGTAGTTCCACCTTGCCGTCGGGGTTGTCATGGAGCATGTAGCGCATCATGTCAGAGAGTTTGAGAATGGCATCAGCCAGTTTCTCAGAGACCGGATAGGCCTGCGCGTACATGTAGTTGAGCGTGTTGTAGAGGAAATGCGGGTTCACCTGCGATTTCAGGAAAGCCAATTCGGCCTGGGTTTTCTCGGCGCGCAGGATTTTGTATTCTTTCTCCTTCCGGAAGGCATCCTGCACGTTCCAAACCACCGCGCTGATGGCCATCATGGGAAAAGCCCTGAAAAGATTATCGGTGAGATAATAGGAGAAGGTGGTATCCGCGCCATAGTTCCTGAACCCGAACAGGACCGGATACATCATCTCTTCCAGAAAATAGCGGGTGAACGCGAACAGGAATGGCGCAAAGACCAGGCAAAGCACCAACGGAATCACCTTCTCGCGCTTCAGGAACCGCGGATACACAAAGGAATAGCAGAAGTAAAAGGTAAGCGCCAGGCTGGTAAAATACGTCAGGAACAGCAAGTACATCCAGGTGAAGGGCGTGGGTTTGCTGATGTAGGCCTCCAGGTAGCTATACCCAATGTAGAGGCCCCACGCCGCCAGATGGTAAAGAAGGGTTCTGCTTTTCTTCATGCCTCAAATCTACACTTGCATCGCCTCCCTTGCTCTTTTTTTATCCCAACCGCCGGTTTCCCGATGTCAACTCCTGTTTCAAGGCTCTTTCTGCTAAAACAGGCAGAAAACCCGGTTGGGATAATTCTTAAAGGGGTTGGGATTATATTTTTTCCCGCGCAGGCAACCTCTTGCACCTTTAGGCATCTATTCACCAAAACCTTCAATTATGCAGCCTCACCGCTACTTCTCTTGCCTCTGGTTCCTCTTGTTTGCTTCCCTGCTGGCTACTTCGGCTTCGGCCCAAACAGGTGCATCGGTCAAAGGCACGGTCTTAGACGCCAAAACCCAGAAGCCGCTGGAGTTTGCCACCATCCTCTTGGTGCAGTTGCCAGACTCCTCCATTGCCCATTCGCAGACCGCCGGTGAGGCAGGCACCTATTTGTTTGAGAAAGTGGCCCCTGGCCGATACCTCATCAAAGCCACCCGCATAGATTTCAATCCCGCTCTAAGTCCCGCTTTCACGGTAGCGGGCCAACCGGTGCAGGTGCCCGTGGTGCAGGCCACCGAGAAAGCCACCGCCCTGAAAGAAGTGGTGGTGCAAGGACAACGACCATTGCTGGAGCAGCAGGCAGACAGGCTCATCCTGAACGTGGAGAAACTGAACACCGCCGGCGAGAATGCCTTGGAAGTACTTAAGAATGCGCCCGGCGTACGGCTTGACAAAGACGATAACATCCTTTTCAGGGGCAGCGGCGGCGTGAACGTGATGCTTAACGGCAAGATGACGTACATGAGCGGCGGTGAACTGAGCATGTACCTGAAATCGTTGCCGGCCTCGGCGGTGAGCAAAGTAGAGCTGATTGCCAACCCTCCCGCGTCTTATGATGCAGCAGGCACGGCGGGGATCATCAACATCGTGCTCAAACGCGAACTCACCAAGGGCATGAACGGCACCCTCACCCTGGGTACCGGGTACGGCACGTATGAAAAAGTCGGGGTAAGCACCAACCTGAACTTCAACCTGGGCAAGGTAAGCTTGTACACGCGCCTCCACACCAGCCACTCCAATTCCTACAACAAACTCACCATGGAGCGCACCATCCGTGACAGCCTGTACCGCTCCGTTAATTACTGGCACCCCATTACCAAAACCGTGAACGTAGTGGCGGGCGCCGATTATTTCATCAGTCCGCAGCACACGGTGGGCATCATGGTCAAAGGCTATACCTCGCCGCAGGATGTGCTCACCACCAGCAACTCGGTGAACTATGACGTACCGGGCTATCCCATTGGCAGCGTGCAGATGCACAACCCGCGCGATGTGGTGTCCAACAACTACAGCCTCAACCTGAACTACAAATTCGACATAGATACTACTGGCCGCTCCCTCACCTTCGATGCCGATTTCGTGCGCTACCGCAACGCCGCCGATGAAGCCTTCACAAACCAATACTTTGCGGCAGCCATCCAAAATGGCCGAGCGTTTGAGAACCTGCGTAGCTTCTCAGACGCCACCACCCAGATCTACGCCCTCAAAGCCGACTATGTGCACCCCTTACCTAATAACTGGAAAGCCGAAACCGGCTGGAAAAGCAGCTGGGTGCGCAATGACGCCGACATCAGGTTTGAAACACAGACAGAAAACACCTGGCAAACCGATGACCGCCGCACCAACCACTTCCTGTATGACGAGAACATCAATGCCGCCTACCTAAGCCTGAGCAAGAAAATAAACAAGGCCCTGAGCCTGAAAGCCGGCCTGCGGGCCGAGCAAACCATCTCCAAGGGTGATTCGCGCACGACCCAGAACGTAGTGGACCGAAACTACTGGGAGCTGTTCCCCAGTGTCTTCGCCAGTTACAACCCCAGTGACGACCACCAATTCTCCACCTCGTACAGCCGCCGCATCAGCAGACCCAATTACCGCAGCCTGAACCCGTTCACCTTCTATTCAGACCCATACACCGGCATCAGGGGGAACCCGTTTCTGCAGCCGTCTTTTTCCAACTCGCTGATGGCCAGTTACACCTACAAGAACTTTCAATTGGTAAGCCTCAGCTACCTGCAGGAGAATGACTTTGTGATGGAAGTAGTAAGCCAGAACGATGCCACCAAAGAAAGCATCAGCACGCCCCAAAATCTTAGCCGCGCCCGTATGCTGAGCATCAGCAGCGGCGGCAATTTGCCCCTGCGCAAGTGGTGGAGCGCCAACGTGCAACTGCAAGGCAACCTAAACAAAGTGAGCACCCCGGTCCAGGGCGAGCAATACAACCAGGAGCGGTTTTCCTGGGACTTCAGCACGGACAATAATTTCACCCTGCCTAAGAACTTCAGCGTGCAGTATTCGGCGTACTACAGTTCGCCCTCGGTGTCTGGCCTGTTCCGGAACAAAGCCTCCTATCTCATGAGCCTGGGCGGCAAGAAAACCTTCCTGGACGGCCGCGCCACCTTCAGCGTGAAACTGAACGACATCTTTGACACCGCCCGTTTCAGAGCCAACCTGAACTACGCAAACGTAAACATGTACTGGGAGAACGAATGGGAAAGTCGCCGCCTCAACCTCACCTTTGACTACAAATTCGGGAACAGCAAAATCAAAGCAGCCCGCAGCCGCAAAACCGGCACCTCAGACGAAGAGAACCGAGTGAGCAAGTAATTTTCCTCCAACCCCGTCCTAAGGACCAAAAATGTCTTGCAGCAGTTCCAAAGCAAAGCTGTTTCCTGCGGCGGGCCGGGGCAAAGGCCTACAGTGAGGCCGAGGACCGGCCTGCCGCAAGCAGGAACGTGTCAAGCAGTAATGGCCTGCGTCTACAATGCAACAGAGGACGCTGGCGGGGTGTCACAACAACTGAAGAAAAGACTGTCTGAGCGTCAGCGAGTTTGAGGCTTCTTGATTCTTTTGGTTACTTTTCTCATCAAGGAGAAAAGTGACAAACGCGGGCAGACCGCGACTGCAGCCAAGAAGTTAAAAGAAGAGAGTTTGCAGCAAAGACCCAAATGTAAACTTGAGGCTAACGCCTCACTGCAGTTGCAAACTGCAGACTATGGTAGGTCCAAGTTGAAAACTTGAACCAGAAGAAAAGACTTGAACCAGAGAAAGTGGAAGAATCAGCAGATTGATGAAAAACCATCATCGGCTTGCAAATCCTTTATGAACCAGAAATTGGACAAAGCGTTTCTCTCCTATTTTCTAAAAAACACCCTGAAATCACCTCTACCCCCGCCCCTCAGGTAAAAATCACCGGAACAACCGCCTTTTGTCCTATCCTTGCCATTCCAATGCACGTACCTTTGTATAGAGAAAACGATAGAAAGCTATGTTAGGAAAAGGCTCTAAACTGTACAGCATTGCCAAACTGAAGTGCCCGCGGTGCCACGAGGGCGATCTGTTTGAGAACAACAGCCTTATGGGTTACCGCAAAATGAGCAAGATGCTGGACCATTGCCCGGTGTGCAACCAGATCTATGAACCGGAGCCCGGCTATTACTATGGCGCCATGTTTGTGAGTTATGGCCTCACCGCCGGACCCACCCTGGCCATTGTGGGCCTCATGATGCTGTTCTCAGAGGAAATCACCCTCTGGATGTTCATGGGCGCGTTGCTGCTGTCGCTGCTGCTGTTCATGCCCGCGCTTTTTAAACTTTCCCGCGCCATCTGGATCAACATCTTCATCAGCTACAACCCCGAGGCCGCTGCGCACCCGTTTGCCCGAGGCCACTAGCAGGCCTTTGTTTTAGCGCTATTTTTCGGAAATTGGGCCAAAACCAGCAAGGCGCTGGTACTTTGCCCTATGCCCGAAAAGCTCCCCGTTTACCGGATCCCGGATTTTACCGCACCCAAACCCCTGAGCCGGGGCATTCACGTAGCTGATCTGCAGGCGCACCGGCAAACCCACGCCTTCGTGCAAGCCCCGCACAAGCATGACTTCTATCTGCTGCTCTGGGTGCGAAGCGGCCAAGGCACGCACACCATTGACTTCACCCATTACGCCGTTACCCCGGGCAGCGTGTTTTTCCTGACGCCCGGCCAGGTGCATGCCTGGGACCTCATCCCCGAAACCGAAGGCACCCTCCTCTTTTTCTCCCCTGAGTTTTACCGCGGCGGCCAGGAGAAAGACACCCTGCGGCAGTTCCCCTTCTTCCGGACCTGGCAACACCCGCCCGTCTTGTATGCCTCGGCCCAAGAGTTGGCTCCCGTAGAACAGTTGTTGCAGCAGATGCAGCACGAGTATGCCCAATCGGCTTCTTTCCAAACGGAAGCCCTGCGCGCGTACCTGGAACTGCTTCTAATCCAGTTGGCCCGGTTGTACCCGGCCGCCCCCGTGCAACTGGAGGAAAACAGCTGGCCTTTTCAGTTGTACCAGCTGGAGAACCTGGTAGAACAGCATTACCTGGAGCATCAGTCTGTGAAGTTTTACGCCGATGCTCTGCACCTTTCGCCCAAATACCTGAACGAGCTCTGCAAAGAGAACCTGGGCAAAACCACCACTGATCTACTCAAAGAAAGGCTCCTACTGGAGGCCAAACGGCTGCTCACCCACTCGCCGCACCTCAACATCGCGCAGGTAGCCCAGGTCCTGGGCTTTGAGGACAATTCCTATTTCAGCCGGTTTTTCAAAAAACACACGGGAAACACCCCGGAACAATTTCGGCAGAAAGGATAAATACTGAATCTGGCTCCTGGTCAGTCATTTAGAACAACCTATTACGGGCGGACCGGGTTAAAGGGGAGGAAAATCATGTGGGTCTTTCCTTTTTTAGCTTATGCCGCGTTGCCTCTTTGTTCTGTCCTTCCTTCTGCTTCTTTCCAGTCCGTTCATCTCGGCCCAGGACCTTACCGGCCCCAAAGGCGAGACCTTTACGGTGCGGGTGGTCAAAGACAAACTCAGCGATCCCTGGGAAGTCACCTACGGCCCCGATAATTACCTTTGGATCACCGAGGCCAAAGGCTACAAAGTAAGCCGACTGAACCCAACCACTGGCGCGCAGACCGTTTTGCTGGACCTTACCCCCGAACGGAAATTCCCGCGCTATGACAAGGTTTCTGACTCCATAGACGGTGGCAAACCCTGGCCCCAGGGCGGCCTGATGGGCATGGCTTTGCACCCTCAGTTGCTTTCGGGCAAAGCGTACGTGTACCTGGCCTATGCTTACCAATATGCCGGCGCCGGCAAGCAGGGCGATGGCTGTGACCCCAAGTTCGGGGGCTGCCATTACACCATGCGCTTGGTGCGGTATGACTATGACACTAAGGGACAAAAACTGAGCAACCCGCAGATCCTCTGCGATACCATCCCCGGCAGCAACGACCATAACTCGGGTAGACTGCTCATTGCGCCGGTGCAGGGCAAATACTATCTCTTCTACACCGTGGGCGATATG
Source organism: Rufibacter hautae (assembly GCF_008271695.1). Classification (GTDB taxonomy): domain Bacteria; phylum Bacteroidota; class Bacteroidia; order Cytophagales; family Hymenobacteraceae; genus Nibribacter; species Nibribacter hautae. The sequence continues at coordinate 544,650 of NZ_VKKY01000003.1, read as the reverse complement.
GGTGCCGGGCAGTTCAAGAACATCGGGCGGCCCAACCACGCGCAAGCCACGGGCAGTTACGAGGGGAAAGTCCTGCGCTTCAGCCTGGAACCCGATGCCGATAAAAACCAATATGACCGCTGGATTCCCAATGACAACCCGTTTACCAGTGCGCAAAGGCAGAACGCCGTCTGGAGCCTGGGGCACCGCAACGCGCAAGGCTTGGCGTACGCCGTGGTGAATGGCACTGGCCGTATGTACGCCAGCGAGCACGGTCCTTTCTCAGACGATGAGATCAACGTGGTGGAACGCGGCAAAAACTACGGACACCCGCTCATCATCGGGTACCAGGACAACAACTACAACGGGCTGGCCGCCGGCGTGAGCAACCATGCCGAGATTCCGGGCACCTGGCACACCACGTACCCCACCATCAAAAGCGAAAAAGAGAATGCCGCCGCCATCGGGGCCCAGACCTACCGCGATCCTATGTACAGTTTCAACCCCAACTCCAACGCGTTTCTCACCAGGATCATGACGCAGATGCGAAGCGGGGGCGAAAACGAATCGCCGGAGTGGCCTTCGGAGGCGCCCAGCAGCATTGCCGTGTACACCTCCGCGGGCATACCCGGCTGGCAGAACTCCCTGCTGGTGCCCACGCTTAAAACCGGCAAGCTGATCAGGTTATCGCTCAACGCCGCCGGCACCGGGGTCACCGGCGATACCCTCACCTACTTCCGGTCTAAAATCCGCTACCGCGATCTGGCCATCTCCCCCGACGGCAAAAAGCTGTACCTGGCCGTAGACAGTTCCTCGGTGACCTCCGGCCCCTCCGGCGAAGACCCCAAAGGCAGCCAGTACCGCGGTTCCATCCTGGAGTTTACTTACGTGAAAGGCGGCACTGCCATGAAGAGCAACTCAGGTAAGAAAACTGAGGGCAACACCAACATTGAGGCAAAAGCGGCAGCTCACGTTGGGGAGAAAAGACGGCGAGAGTAAAGAAGATACGAAGGGGTAATTCAGCCTCCGTTTGACGCTTGTTTTCTCGAAAATCAGCCTAAAACAGGTTCAATGCCCAACAGGTCTTCACAGAACAGGCCACCTCTTCTTTTGTCATTCTGAAAGGATTTTGCGGGCCAACTGCAATAGCGCTTGCGCGAAGCTCCTCTAGCTTGCTCACAGATGTTTTCAAAAGGACATTGAATAGAGGTGCTTACTTCACCTTGAATTTCTGCTTTCCGGTGAGTAATTGGAAGAACAGCACAAAGTCTGAGGCCAAACTGTAGATCGGGTATCTGAATGTGGCGGGTTTGTTTTTCTCAAAGAAGAAATGCCCCACCCACGCAAAACCGTAGCCAATCACCGGCAACCACCAAAGCCAACCGTACTGCCCCAGCAAAAACGCCACGAGCATGAGTAACAGCAGCAACCCGGTGCCTGTGAAATGCAGCACCCGGCTGGTGGTGTTCTGGTGCTCCAAGAGGTAGAACGGATAGAACTCCCTGAAGGAAGAAATGCGGGTTGGAGTTGCCATGACAAGGAAAGGTTTCTAAAAGGTTATACGAAATATCAGGATAGCAGCATGTTCCTATGGGCCTAAATAAAACAGCAAAGACAGCCCTCTACTACAAAAGCTAAATACTAACTTTAGTCATTTATCATGCTTTCACGAACAGACTAATGCAATTCCGTTTTTCCCCTGCTAGATTACTCTACACAGTTCTCTTTTTTTGCCTGCTTCAAAGCCTAGTTTTCACGGTTCAGGCACAAACTTCTGGGTCTACCCTACCAATAGACTCTTCCAAAGTATACATAGCTGTAGATAAAATGCCGGAATATCCCGGAGGGTTAAAGGCCATGTACCAATACATTCAAATCGGTTTCCATTACCCCGAGGAACTCAGAAAAGACAGCGTAAGCGGTACAACTATCTTCACTTTTGTGGTTAGCCCTACAGGTAAGACGTTAGTGATCGATAAGCTAAAGGGGCTTCATCCACTTATTGACGGACAGATTATCCAGTTATTGAACAACATGCCCAGATGGCAGCCGGGGGAAAAGGATGGCCACTTGGTTCCTGTGAAATTCACGGTTCCGGTAAAGATTGGTCCACCACAACCTGCCCTTAAGGCGGAAGAGGTATATGAGGAAAAAGTCTACATAGCAACCGAGCGGCCTCCAGTTTTCCCAGGTGGAAACGAGGCCTTGTTAAAATTCATCAGAAAGAATTTCAAGGCATCTTCTGAATACAAGACCAAAGGGATAGAGGGTGCTATTGTGATAGCTACTATTTTGGGAATAGACGGCACCATTCGGAAAAAAGACACCCAACTTCTTAAAGGATTGGGCTATGGTACAGATGAAAGTATGCTGGAAGTGGTTAACAACTTACCGGCTTTTACTCCTTCTTACCAAAACAATGTACCTGTCCTACACAAAATAACCTTAGTTATCCGTCTAGATGAATACGGCAAGGTAACCTCAGTCTTACCTCCAGTTCAAGGAAGGCCAAATTAACAAAGGTCCTTGTCAGTCATTTTTATTGAAAGTATACAACCGCTTGAAAAGTAAAGTCCGGTAGGCCAAGAAAATAATTTGGCTCACCGGACATTTACATGATTAAGAAATCCAAGCTTGGCTTTCTACAGTATTCCCTTCGCCCGTTTGCGCTCCGCAAAATAGGTCGCTACCTCATCCCGGGTCTTGGCGTTGAACGTCATTTCTGCCGTAAGCCCGCCTTTGCGGCCAACCAGTACGCCGTAGCGCATGTCATCGTAGCCGCGCATGCTGTGGGCGTCTGGGTTGATGCTGAGCAGTACGTTCTGGCTAAGGGCATATTCTACCCAGCGCCAATCCAGGTCCAGGCGCCAGGGGTTGGCGTTGATTTCTATTATGACTTGGTTCGCAGCGCAAGCATCGATTACCGTTTTGTGGTCTATGGGGTAGCCTTCGCGGCGCAGGAGTAAGCGGCCGGTGGGGTGCCCCAACATGGTGGTGTACGGGTTCTGGATGGCGTTCACCAATCGGTCGGTAGCCTTCACCATGTCCATTTTCAGGTTGCTGTGGATGGAGGCGACAATGAAGTCAAAAGAAGCGAGCACATCGTTGTCATAGTCCAGCGAGCCATCCGTCAGGATATCAGACTCAATGCCTTTGAAAATGCGGAACGGACCCAGTTCCTGGTTCAGGCGGTCAATCTCTTTTTGCTGCTCCTTTACCCTGAACTCCTGCAGCCCGTTGGCATAGTAAGCAGATTTGGAGTGGTCGCAGATGCCTAGGTACTCATACCCCAGTTGCTTGCAGTGCACAGCCATCTGCTCCAGCGTGTGCGCTCCGTCTGAGTAGGTGCTGTGGTTGTGCAGGATGCCTTTCAGGTCGCTGTCTTGAAGGAGCGTGGGCAGTTGGTTTTCGCGGGCCAGTTCCAGCATCCGCAGGCTTTCGCGCAGTTCCGGAGCGATGTAGGGCAGGTTCACGCGCCGGAAAATCTCTTCCTCAGAAGCGGCCGGCTCGCCGTACGCCTCCGAGATGAGCGTATCGCCAGCTTCGTTCACCGGCTGCGATAACCAGGCCGGGCTAGCCGAGTACAACAACGTCTGGTTCGCGAAACGACGCTCGGGCACCAGGCGCACCTCCAGCTTCACGCCGGATGTGTCTACCAGTCCGCGCCACACAAACGGCCCGGAAACAGATTCTTGCGGTGATATTCCCGGCAGCTCGGCCAGGAAGTTGGGCCAGTTCTCCTCACTTTTTAGGCTTAGCAGAAACTGCAGGGTCTCCACGGTCTCCAGGTTGCGGCGGATCTCCCCTACCACTTCGGCGGCTACCGTTTCGGGCCTGTTTTTGAAGAAAGAGAGTAATTCCAGCGCCAGGGTCTCGGCCTCGGCCCACAGCAGTTTGCCTTTGTTGGACTCGGTGTACTGCAGCCCCTGCAGGATGGTCTCCTGGGTTTTCGCCCCGAAACCTTTCAGCTTAGACACCTCGTTTTTCTCGCAGGCTTCGCGCAGGCCTTCAATAGTGTCTACGCCCAGGTCTTTCCAGATGGTTTTGATTTTCTTGGGCCCGATGCCTTTGATGTTGAGCATCTGCACCACGCCCTCGGGAGTGTTTTCCAGCAGCCGTTTCAGGTCGGCGTGGGAGCCGGTCTGGATGGCTTCCATGATCTTGCCGGCCATGCCTTTGCCAATGCCGTCCAGTTTCTCCAGCTGGGCCTGGCTCATCTGGTGAATGGGTGATTCTATGCGTTCCATCACCATCACGGCGCTGGTATAGGATCTTATTTTAAACGGGTTCTCGTCATGCAGCTCCATCAGGGAAGCCGTGAGCCGGAACATACGGATAAGTTCTTTGTTCTCCACGAATGTTGTTGTGAATGGGGTTCAGACAAAGATAGGAAAAGAGTCCTGAGTCTTGAGTTCTGAGTCCTGAGTTGGGAATGAGATTTTGTTGTTTTCGTCCAAGCCATTTTGGGCTTGTTTTTCTGGAAACAACCTCAAAACTGAAAAAGGCACCAATGATTCACTGCGACCTTTTGGAGCCGCTTCAATGCTGGTGTTCGCTGACGTCGCTGCCGTTGTTGGTGTTATCACCAACAACTATCACTGCGTTTCAGGTTCTTTTTACAGAAAACGGGCTATAAACTTAAAAGACATTCCAAGCCGCCAAATCTTAGCCTTAAAAGGCAGTTGGAGACGAGATTATGGTTGTTGGCGATAACACCAACAAAGGCATTAGATAGTTGAAAGCATTGCCATCGGCTTTGTCGATTTAGGTCTGTTTTCAGGAAAACGGCTTTAAAAGAAACAAAGACTCTGCAGGCTGACATTGGCTCTTTTTCCGATGAACATTTTTCCCCAACTCAGGACTCAAGACTCAGAACTCAGGACTACTTTCAGGACTATTTTTTATATTGTGCCTGAATTGTCATGGACGCAAAGTTGAGGCAACCCGCAGACGTATGAAACACTTCTTTTTGCTGAGCCTGCTGGCCCTGGTGCTCATGGGCGCCCGATGCGGCGCCAAAGCCGATTTACCGGCCTCGGTGTACGGGCTTACCTGGCTCAACTCCTATGAAGAAGACTCTGCCGATGTGCGCACCTACCGGCCCAACACCTTTGACTTTCCGCCCTCGCGCGGGCGCACCGGGTTTATGATCCAGGCAGACGGCACGTTCATCCGCTACGGCATCGCCCCTACCGATGGTCTGGAAGAGCAGCCCGGCAAGTGGGAAGCCAAAGCCAAAGACCGCCTGCTGGTGACCTTTGACAATCCCAAACACGCCCCGGAAGAACTGGAAATCATCTCTGTCACCGCAGACCAGATCAAACTTCGGCGCAAGCAAGACCAAGAATAGAATTCTTTTACCTTTAACCATGGCAAGTGGCCTCCTCTCTGGGGAAAACCCACTTGTTTTTAGCTTACCTATGAATTACTGGCTCGTTAAATCTGAACCTGAAAAATACGCCTGGTCTGACCTGCAACGCGACAAACAAACCACCTGGGACGGGGTTAGAAACTTCCAGGCCCGCAACAACCTCCAGCAAATGCGGCAGAACGATCTGGTCCTGTACTACCACAGCGTCTCTGAGAAATCTATTGTGGGCGTGGCCAAAGTAAGCCAGGAAGCCTTCCAGGATCCTACCACCCCAGAGACCCAATGGGTTGCGGTAACCCTGGTGCCGGAGACCGCGTTTGCTAAACCAGTAACCCTGGACCAGATCAAAAAAGAAGAGCGTCTCCAGAACATCGCGCTGCTGCGGCAGTCCCGGTTGTCTGTGATGCCCTTAACGCCGGAAGAGTTTGACCTTTTGTTGGCCATGGGCCAGTAACCGGCATATAACATCTGGCTACAGGTTGGCGTTTTTATTGAGTTCAGCGTGATTTCTTAAAAACACCGTATGTTCCCACTCATCAGAAGCACTTCCTGGCGATACCTTTTTCTCCTGCTCTGCTGGGGCTGGGTTTTCTGTGCGCAGGCCCGCCAGAAGAAAGACAAAGACAAGCAGAAACCAGAACCACCGGCCCAAACCTACCGGACAGAGATAGAAAGCGATTCTTATGACGAGGAGCATTCTGTGCACACGCTCCCAGACACCAGCCTGCTGGTGGTCTCCTTCAAACGGAACAGCTGGTTCAGCAAGGATGACTTTGTGCTCACCAAATACAACCGCGAGCTGAAACAGATCTGGCAGACCAAGTATGAGCACAAGACCAACCATGAGCTGCTGGAGGTAGCCGCCGACCGCAAATTGGTGTTCCTGCTGTTCTCCACGCCCAACAACAAAAAGCTGATGCTGCACAAGGTGAACACCGCCACGGGCGTCTCCACCTTTAGCGAACATACGCTGCCCGCCTCTTACATCACCATCAGAGAAATGGCTACCCTGGACGGACAGGTTTTCCTCAACGGCCTGGACCGCGACAACCTGAACATGTTGCACCTGGACCCCAGCGTGGAGGAGATAAAGCTGCTGCCCGCCGTCTTTGGGATGGAAGATGATTTGGGTGAGTTCAGGGTAGACACGCTTACCCACGCGGTGGAGTTTGTGGTGGCCGAGTCAAACGGCAGGCGCTCGCGGGTGCAGGCCAAACGCATAAATACCAAGGGCGACGTCATTGGTACGTACTTTCTTCAGCCCGAACTGGACGAGCGCAATGACAACACCCTGCAGGCCGGCCGCCTTACCCCCGGCGACACCCTCACCAAGGTGCTGCTGGGCACCTATGGTTTCCGCACATCGGTATTTGCCAAGGGTTTGTACAGCAGCGACCTAATAGGCAACGTCACGTACTATGATTTCAGCAAGCTGGATCATTTCTTTGAGTACATGGGGCCCAGGGCCCAGCGCCGCATGAAAGCCAAATTCGCCCGGCAGGAGGCCAAAGGGAAACCGCCGGTTCTCCGGTATCGCATGTTTCTGCACCCCATCATGCCCCATCCGCAGGGGTATGCTGTGGTGGGCGAGATCTATTATCCACAGTACCGCAACAACAGCCTGAACCAGTACACCAACATCACGGGCCGGTACCCAGACATCCGGCAGTCCAGGAGCAATTTTGACGGCTACCGGTTTACCCACGCCATTGTCTGCGTTTTTGACCGTGAGGGCAAGCTGCTTTGGGACAACTCCTACAAACTCAAGAACGAGACCTATCCGCAACTGGCCCCTACCGTAGAAGCCGGTGTCACCCCCGAGGGAAACATTGCCCTGACTTACCCAGACGAAGAGTACATCTGGTACAAGACCGTAAAACCCAACGTCTCCGTTTCTGACGAAGAGAAAGTAGAGGTGCGGCTGCAGGAGGAAACCGAGAAAAGGATCACCAGCAGCAACGAAGGCATTGTGCATTGGTACGGCGGCAATTTTGTGGCCTTCGGTTTCCAGCGCATCAAGCCCCAGCACGGCTCGGCCCGCACCGTCTTTTACCTGCAGAACATGGTTTTTTAAGGGCCTTTCTTAAGACCTACTTCTTGCGCTTTCAAGCTGTTTTCCCAAAAACGAGGGCAAAACAAGGATTACTTTAGGGAAGACCTAGTTCTCCAAAAAAACCTCAAACCAGAACTCCCAGGGAGTTGATTTTCCAATCACAAGGAAGATTTCAGATCGGATCAAGTCTTTATATAACTTTATTTCTATATTAAGACTTGATTAACCTCCCCTTTTGATGCGTATCTTCTCCCTGTGCCTTTTTCTGAAGACTTTGGCTATTTTGCTGCTCTGCTGGAGCCTTTCATTTACCACGCAGGCCCGCCAGAGAAAGAAAGAAAAAGAGAAATCGGCGGCGCCAGCCCAGACTTACCGGTCAGAACTGGCCAGCAATTCCTTTGATAATGAGCACCACGTGCAGGCGCTGCCAGACAGTGCGCTTCTGCTGGTATCTATGAAACGAAATGCCTGGTTTGGCAAGAACGATTTTGTGCTTACCAAATATGACCGCCAGTTAAAGCCCGTTTGGGAAACCAAGTATGAGCATTTGCCCAATACCGGCTTATTGTTCATCGCCGCAGAGCGCGGCACCATTTACCTTCTTTTCTCTACCCTTACAAGCCAGCGGCTCCTCCTCTACCAGGTAAATGCGAACACGGGCCTGGGAAAGGCCAGTGAACACACCCTGCCTTCCCCGGACATCCTCTTCAAAGAAATGGCTGCGCTGAATGGGCAGGTGTTCCTGAGCGGGGTAAACAAATTCACGTTGAACATGCTGCACCTAAACCCGCAGCATGAAGAAATAAAGCTGCTGCCGGCGGTTTTCGGGACAGAGAAAGATCTGGGGGAGTTTAGGGTAGACACGCTCTCCAAGGCAGTGGAATTTGTGACGGCGGCGGCAAACGGACAGCGCACGCAGGTACAGGTAAAACGCATGAATTCAGATGGTGATGTCACCGGCACTTATTTCATTCAGCCTGATTTAAATAGTCGCGCCAACAACACCTTGCAACCGGCCCGCCTCACACCGGGCGACACGCTGAACAAGCTTTTGGTGGGTACCTACGGGTACCGCACCGACAAATACGCCAACGGTTTGTTCATCAGTACCCTGGCGGGGCAGATCGCTTACTATGACCTGTACAAACTAAGCCGCTTCTTTGAATACCTGTCTCCCCGCGGTGAGCGCCGTATGAAAGCCAAATTAGCCCGTAAGGCAGAAAAGGAACGCGCCATGGTGATGGAGCACCAGGTACTGCTGCACCCCATTATGCCGCATCCGCAGGGATTTGCCCTGGTTGGGGAAGTATATTATCCCCATTATTCCATGATTAAAGGCGAGTACGTAAAGGAAAGCGGAAGAACCCCTGATTTCAATGACAGAAAGGTCAGATTGGACGGATACCAATTCACCCACGCCATTGCCTGTGTCTTTGACCATGAAGGCAAACTGCTGTGGGATAACACGTACAAACTCCAAAACCTGACTTATTCCACCTTAGACCCTACCCTGAAGGCAGGTGTTTCACCGGCGGGCAATATCACGCTGGTGTATCAGGAAAAGGATTTTGTCTGGCATAAAACCCTCAAACCCAATCTCTCAATCACCAACAAAGAGAAAACGCTGGTCCGGCTTCAGGAGAAGACAGAGAAAATGGTCACGAGCAGCAATGAAGGCATTGTGCATTGGTACGGCGGCAATTTCGTGGCTTTCGGGTTCCAGCGCATCAAGCCCCAGCACGGCTCAGCCCGCACCGTCTTTTACTTGCAGAACATGGTTTTTTAACGGCCTTTCTTAAGACGCACTTGCTTGCGCTTTCAAGCTGTTTTCCCAAAAACGAGGCCAAAACAGTACCCGTACTGTTTTGGCCTTATCGAGCCTTTATGCTCTTGCAAGAGTCATCTCAAAGGAAAACCTAATCGGGAATTTGGAAAGAGCTCTGAATTTCTGGTCTGAATCATGATAATATATGTTTTTATAACTATATTAATTTCAGATTAGCTTTTCTTGCATGCGACTCCTTTTTCGCGGTACATATCCACTAACGCTTGCGCTCCTTCTGTTCTGTTGGGGCCAGACCTGTACTGCGCAGGTGCGTCAGAAAAACAGGGGCAAGGAGAAGTCAGCGGCTCCGGCCCAGACGCAAAGAGTGGAGGTGGAAAGCAGTTCCTTTGACGACAAGCATCTGGTACATGCCTTGCCAGACAGCGGTTTGCTGGTGGTCTCCACCAAGCGCCATGCGGTGGTAGGGAAACATGCGTTTGTGCTCACCAAATACAACAAAGCGCTTACGCCAGTCTGGCAAACAAGCCATGGGCATACCTCAAACCAGGCGCTCATGTTTTTGGCCGCCGAGCGGAAAACCCTTTACCTGCTGTTCTACACACTCCAAGACCGGAAAGCACTGCTTTATCAGGTGAATAATGCCAATGGTACCGTTCACTTTACTGAGCACACGCTGCCTTCCTCCAGTATCACCCTCAAAAAAATGCAGGCACTGGCAGGCCAGGTTTTCCTGACGGGCTTGGAGAAAGAAAACCTGAGCCTTTTGCACCTAAACCCCAGCCAGAAAGAAATAAAGACCTTGCCTGTCACCCTTGGGCTGGAAGAGAATGTAGGCGAGTTTAGGGTAGACACCTTGACGCACGCGGTAGAACTTGTCATAGCTGAGTCTAACGGAACGCGGTCCCGGTTGCAGATCAAACGTCTCAATGCCATGGGCGAGGTGAAAGGCACGTACTTTGTCCAGCCCCAGATGGAGTTCCGTTCAGAGAACACGTTGCAAGGTGCCCGTCTCACTCCCGGAGATACCTTAAGCAAAGTTCTGGTAGGCTCTTTTGGCCATCGTTCCTATTCCTTCTCTAAGGGGATTTTTACCAGCAACTTGGCTGGCCACATCAGGTACTTTGATTTCAGCCAGCTGAAGCATTTCTTTGAGTACCTTCCGCCCAGGAAAGAACGGCGGATGAAAGCAAAATTCGCCCGCCAAGAGGCCAAGGGAAAACCGCTTTTGCTGCGTCCCCGCTTACTCTTGCACACCGTGCTGCCTCACCCGCAGGGGTACGCCGTAATTGGCGAGATTTATTACCCCAAGTACAAAAGAGGCGCCTTTCATCTGTACCGCAACACCAGTGCCCCAGACGAGCAATCCACTGACCAGGAGGTAATTGAAGGATATCGGTTCACCCACGCCGTAGTCTGTGTTTTTGATTATGAAGGCAACCTTTTGTGGGACAATTCTTTCCGGCTTAAAAATGAAATCTACCCAATACCGGTTCCTATTCTGGAGGCGGGCGTCTCGCCGGGCGGCAATCTCACCCTGGTCTACCCCGAGGGAGAATACGTCAGGTACAAGACCTTACGGCCCAACATTTCTATCTCTGATGAGGAGAAAGTAGAGGTTAGATTGCAGTCTGATTCTGAGAAACTGTACGCCAGCAATGAAGAGGGAATCGTCCATTGGTACGGAAACCATTTCGTCGCTTATGGTTTCCAGCGCATCAAACCCGCCCAAGGTGAGGACCGCACGGTTTTTTACCTGCAGAACATGACGTTTGAGTAGCCTACCTCGTTTCCATCGCTGGACCTGTGGCAGAAACTGCCCGCAGCAGGAAATACCCTACCACCCCAGACAGCACCGAAGCCACTAAAATGGAAAACTTGGCTCCGGTCTGATAAGCCGGTTCTGAGAAGGAAAGCAGGGCAATGAAGATGGACATGGTAAAGCCTATCCCGGCCAATAAGCCCAGGCCAGCCACCATTTTCCAGTTCACGCCGGTGGGCAGCACGCTCATCCCTAGTTTAACGGCAACCCAACTAGACAGGAAGATTCCCAGGGGTTTTCCTAAAAACAGCCCCAAAACGATCCCTAGTCCCAACGGGCTCAGCAACCCCTCCAGCATCCCTGCCTCAAAGCTGATGTTGGTATTGACCAAGGCAAAGATGGGCATGATGAGAAAATTCACGGGCTTGGTAAGCGCGTGCTCCAGGTGCTCCAACGGTGACTCTCGGGCATCTTCGGTAGTAGGGATGGTGAGGGCCGTCAATACCCCGGCCACGGTGGCATGTACCCCAGAATGGTGAATGAAGTACCACATGAATAGCCCCGGCACCAAATAAAAGACCAGTGACTTTAGTCCAAACCTGTTGAAAGCCAGCAAGAGCAGAAATATTCCTCCGGCGTAGAGAAGGTACGTAACGTGCAAGCCCGCGGAATAGAAAACAGCAATCACCACGATGGCACCTAAATCATCTACAATGGCCAAGGCCGTTAAAAAGATCTTCAGCCCCGTAGGCACCCGGTTGCCCAGCAAGGAAAGCAAGCCAATGGCAAAAGCAATATCAGTAGCCATAGGAATTCCCCAGCCGCTGAATGTTTCCGTTCCGGAATTAACGAGTGCATAAATGGCAGCCGGAACCACCATGCCGCCCACTGCGGCAAAGACCGGCAAAGCAGCTTTTCTAGGGGAAGAAAGCTCCCCTTCCAACAACTCGCGCTTGATCTCCAGCCCCACCAGCAAAAAGAAAATGGCCATTAGTCCGTCATTCACCCAGAGAAGGATAGGGTACCTCAGGTGAATCTGCGCTGTCTCAAAGCCTAGTTCTGTTTGCAGAAACCTGGCAAAGGCGTCACCCCAAGCAGAGTTGGCGATGACCAAGGAAATAACCAGCGAAATGATGAGAATGATGCCGCCCGCCGAGGCTGATCTGAAGAAATCTGGGAATACTTTTAGGTTAATAAATTTAGCCATAACTCAAAACTACGGCAAAAAGCCTTTGAGGTTAGAGGGCTTTTCTAAATTAAACAAGCAGGAACTCTGCTGCTGCTGAGTCGATTCTGATCAAAACCAGACCAAAGGCACTGAAAATAGGGCTTTTGAAACCGCAGGCCAAGCGAGAGGGAAAATGCCCCCTTTTGGTCCCTGGCTGCGAATAAGCCTTGGTCATATGGTTCCTAAACTCAGCCTGTTAAAACGTGCCGTTTTTCCGCGCGCACTCCCTCACACAAGTATTGACAGAGGCTTGGGACCTTCCAGCGCCGCTATCTTGGGCTTACAACTGCTTGGCAAATTTAACCGCACCTCCTTTGGCTCTTAGAGCAAGCCGTTTGAGTAAGGTATTGTTAGTTTTTATGCATATCCATGTAATCAAAACACTATATAGAAGCCAAAATTATTTGAACTCTACAGGTAAGCTGAGTACATTAGAAGCAGGCTTCAAGGAAAGATGGCAGCGTAGCATGGTACTGGAGTTATGGCGCCTCTTTTCGCAACTAGTCACCTAAAAGAGTAATTACAAAACTTTAACTGAATCATAGTTGGCTTCTTTCCCCCTCCTTTTCACCTCTGTCATTTGCTGGTGCTTGTTCATGATAGGCTTTACATCTCCGGCAGTTTGGTTTCAAGCGCCAAAGCCCAGTGCTGAAATAAGAATGCCTAGTTCTCCTAGTGAAGACTTCCAGTGGTTACAGCCGCTCCAGGACAGCACCCTTTTGTTAGTTACCACTAATGCCAGAATGAGAAATCAGGTGGAGCATTTTCTGGTCACCAAACTCAACCATGACCTGCAGACGGTTTGGCAGATGAAATTTGAGCAGCCTATTTTTTCCAGCCTGGTGCAGGTGGGGTCTGAAAGCAATTTCATCTATCTTCTTTTTGGGGTAAGAGATTCGCCTTCCTTGTTTCTCTACACGCTAGACGCCACCACTGGTAAAACGTGGCTTACGCTGCATGACCTTCCTAATGAAGACTTGCCCTTGACAGGAAGGAATGTCACCAAGATGACTGTCAACCAAGGCATGATACTGCTCTCCACCTTAGAAAACGGAACCAGTATGGTACTGCGGTTGAACCCAGCCGAAAAGGAAATCCAGTTACTGCCGGCCGTGTATGGTTTCCAGGAGCAATTGATTGATTTCAAGGTTGATCCTTTCACCAAAGCGACCGAGGCAGCCGTTACAGAGTCTGTTCTTTACAACCCCAGACTTCAGTTGAAGCGGTTTACGTTTGAAGGACAAATCCTGGACAATCGCTTTCTCCCTTCAGGCAAAAACAACAGCCTCCAACAAGTGCTCATTGCCCCAGGCGCACCAGAAAACAAGCTCGTTTTTGGCACCTATGGCTTCCAGAACAACCTTCATAGCCAAGGTTTTTTCAGCGCGAACCTTGCAGGAGAGTTCCAGTTCTTCAGTTTGGGCCAACTCCAACACTTCTTCGCTTACGACCATACCGCAAAAACCAGGAAGATGGAGAGGAAGTACCGCCATAGAATAGAGAAAGAAAAGCCAGTACCAGCCACCAGCCAGGTGTTGCTCCACCCCATTCTTGCCCATCCCCAGGGCTTTGTGGTAGTGGGAGAAGTATACAGTTCCAAATACACCCAACTACCCTACCTGCCTGAAAGTACCAGTTATTACCAAGGAGGCGTTATTGACGGAGTCTTCAAGACCAGCTCTCCTGGATTACCCCTCGCCAAAAACAATTCCGGGCTGTATGTCAGCTACCACTTCAGGTCGGCGGTGGTGCTTCTATTTGACCGGGAGGGCAACCTGCTCTGGGACAACAGTTACGCCATCAACAAGCATACTGCTTTACTTCAGCCAAACGTGAAAGCCACTGTGACCTCGTCTGGAGAGGTGTTACTGGCCGCTTTCAACACAGGCACTCTCCATTACAGGTCCTTCACTGCCAATGGCACCATCTCCTCCAAAGAACCAATTGCTCTGCAAGACACTAATAAGTTAAAGAAACAGCCTTCAGACACGCCAGAGGGACTGGTGAAATGGTACGGCAGTCACTTTGTGGCGTATAATTTTGAGCGGGCCAAGAACGAGAATGGCAAAAGCCACACCATCTTTACGCTCCAGAAGTTTAGTTTTTAGTTCTGGCAGAAGTAAGAGAAATATACATTCTTTTGCCCAAGGCTGCCGGTAAGTCTTTATATTTGCCCAAAACCCGGCTATGCACAAACGCCTCATTGTTCCGCACGCACTGTTTCAGATCATGATCCGGCGCCTGGCGCACCAGCTCATAGAGACGCACCGCGATTTTTCCAATTCCGTTATCCTGGGCCTGCAGCCGCGCGGCATTTTTGTGGCAGACCGGCTCCAGCAGACCCTGCAGGAAATCCTGGGCATCACGGTGCAAACCGGCTACCTGGACATCACCTTCCACCGCGATGACTTCCGCCGCCGCGCCACCCCGCTGGCGCCCAATGCCACCAAGGTTGAATTCTCGCTGGAAGGCAAACGCGTGATTCTGGTAGACGATGTGCTGTACACCGGCCGCTCCGTAAGGGCCGCCCTGGACGCCATGATCTCCTACGGCCGCCCCGCCCAGGTAGAACTGCTGGTACTCATTGACCGCCAGTACACCCGCGATTTACCCATTGAAGCCACCTATACCGGCCAGCGCGTAGACTCTCTGCACTCGCAGCGGGTAGAAGTGACCTGGCAAGGCCCAGATTCAGCAGAGGATGTTATCTGGCTCCTCACCCTTACCCCAGACCAAGAAGAACCCCATGCAACAGCTTAGCGTCCGGCACCTGTTGGGCATCAAAGAGATTACCCCGCAGGATATTCAGTTGATCTTTGAAACCGCTGACCAGTTTAAGGAGGTTCTGAACCGGCCTATCAAGAAAGTGCCTTCGCTCCGCGATGTCACCATTGCCAACGTCTTTTTTGAGAACTCCACCCGCACCAAGCTTTCGTTTGAATTGGCAGAGAAACGCCTCTCGGCGGATGTCATTAACTTCTCGGCTTCGGGCAGCTCGGTGAAGAAAGGCGAAACCCTGCTGGACACCGTGAACAACATCCTGTCTATGAAGGTAGACATGATTGTGATGCGCCACAGCAGCCCCGGCGCGCCGCACTTCTTGTCAAGAAAGATCCAGGCCAATATTGTGAACGCCGGCGACGGCACGCACGAGCACCCCACGCAAGCCTTGCTTGACTCCTTCTCCATCCGGCAGAGATTGGGCGAGGTTGGCGGAAAGAAAGTAGCCATCATTGGCGATATCACCCACTCGCGCGTGGCGCTTTCCAACATTTTCGCCTTGCAGATGCAGGGGGCCGAGGTAGCCGTTTGCGGGCCTCCCACCCTGTTGCCCAAACACATCGCCGATTTGGGCGTGAAGGTTTTCTGGAACGTGCGCGAGGCCTTGCAATGGTGCGATGTGGCCAACGTGCTGCGCATCCAGCTGGAGCGCCAACAGGGCAAACTGTTCCCGTCCTTACGCGAATACGCTCTTTACTTCGGGATCAATAAGAAGATGCTGGATGAGTTGGACAAAGAAATCGTGTTGATGCACCCGGGCCCTATCAACCGTGGCGTGGAACTCACCTCAGACGCCGCCGACTCGCACCATTCCATCATTCTGGACCAGGTGGAGAATGGCGTGGCCATCCGGATGGCGGTTCTGTACCTGCTGGCCAGCAAGGGATAACCAGCAACCCAATGAAGATGAAAGAAAGACCGGCGTTTTAGCCCTACTTTCCTTAAATTGTGCTAAAAACAAAGCAAGTGCCCGGAAGCCAACCTTCCGGGCACTTGCTTTTTGCTTCGTTGGGATTCTAGCGTAATTCAATCAATAACAAACTTTTACCAAATGCTTCTTCTGAACGCGTTACCCCACGGGTGTTCTTATAGCAATTCGTGAATCAAAATATGTATATTTGGGGTACATAAATTAGAAGCAACCGCAATCATACAATGACGAAAGAACTTGTTAATCCCTTTGGAAGAGTTTATCTCACCATTAAAGAGGATTCCCAAAACAGGTTGATCTATGTAAACTGGATGGGGTATTTAACCGAGGAGAATGTGAAAGCCGGGGCCAGAGCCTACACCCAGGCGCTAGCCGAGGCGGGCTACAACTGCGTTCTGAACGACACGCGGCTCATTATTGGCTCCTGGGACCATTCCATTGACTGGGTAGTGAATGATTGGGCGCCCAGCGCGGCCAAAGCCGGCCTCAAACGCTTCGCGATGCTGGCCAACCCAGAGAGTTTCGGGGAGACCTCGGCGTCAACGTTCCTGAGTGAAGTCAAAGCCTTTGAAGCCCGGTCCTTTGACAATCTGGAAACTGCCCGCAAGTGGCTCACAGAGGTTTACACCCGATAATCACCCACAGATACCTAATAAACAGAGGAGCCCGCTGCCATAAGTAGCGGGCTCCTCTGTTTATGGGCCTTTTTATTAGAAATGATGCCAAAACGCCAAGGCATCTACCGCATGGTTGGCTTAGAACGGCAGCGGCATGGTCAAAGGCTGGTTTGTCTCAAAGTCGTAGAGGGTCTGGAGGCGAAGGTTATAGTAGGCATCCCAGAAATTACGCAGGGAACTCACGTAGCTGCGGCGCGCCGAATCCCGCTCGGTGGCGGCTTGGTTCAGTTCCAGTAAACCAATCTTCCCGCTCAGGTACCGGTCTTTGGCGCCCAAGAACCTACGCTCGGCCAAGCCGTTGGCCTGCTGGGCAATCTTCATCTGCTCGCGCAGCATCTTAAATCGTTTTACCTGCAAGAACACATCCTGCTCAAAGCTTACGCGCTGCTGTTCCAGGTTGGCTTTCACCAGTTTCAGGTTAGCTTTGGCGGTTCCGATCTTAGACTTGTTGCGGCCCCAGTCCATCAACGGAACGCTGAACCCCAGATTAACCCGCTGCTGATCCGTAGGGTCTTGGTACACCGGCCCCAGGGAGCCCGCCCGCTGGGTTAAGCCGTACTGCAGGAATAGGTCGGCATTGACGCCGGCACTGGCCTCGGCCCAGTCCAGGTTACGCTCGGCGTCCAACTCCTCCCGTTTGATCCCAATCATACGGGAACGGTTCTCGCGGGCTTGCCTGAGCGCCATTTCCTCACTTACGTCAAACTGCGGGATAAGGTCTGGCGGCAGCAACCGGATGGGGTACGTTTCGGTGAAGCCCAAATATGTTTTCAGGCGCAGGGTGCTGGTCTCAATATCCAGCTTGGCCTGCTCCAGGCTTTGGCGGGAAGTGAGCAGACTCAGCTCTAACTGCAGAAGCTCGTTTACGCTGATCTTGGCCTCGTAGAAGCGGTTCTGCGCTATCTTGAAGAGGGTGTCATTGTTGGCCACGTTCTTCTGGGCAATGTCAAAGCCTATCTGGCTTTGCAATTGCGAGAAGTACAGATCCGTGGCCCTCACGGCGATGCGCTCCATTTCCTCCCAGAAGTTACGCTTGGCTTCTTCGTAGCGCAGGGGCTCGGTTTTGCGGTCCCACTTCAGGCCGTTGTGGTTAAAGATAGGTTGCCGCAGCGTTACTACCACTGGGTTGGAGGCATAGATCAGACTGTGCCCCTGGATTTCGTGGAAGTTATCGATCCGGTTCAGTTTGGAGTCAATGGCAATGGTACCTCCTGTAAGGCCTATGTTCTGCTTCAGCTCTAAATGCGCCGAGGAAATAGCGGATTGGACAGGCACGAAGTTGACGCGCCCCTCCGGGTCTGTGACCCGTTCATAGTCTTTGGTGTAGGACGGCAGGGTGCCATACAAAGCCAATTGGGGCAGGTAATTGCTTTTGTAGGTCTGGTACTGCCAGGTGCGGTTCTCCAGCTGGGTAATGGCCTGCTGGTAGCTGGGCGATTGCTCCCGGGCCATTTTGATCACCTCCTCCAAGGTAAGCCGGCGGGTACCGGGCTCTTCGGTATCAATGGGCAGGGGCGCTTCTTTCTGTTGGGCCACAGCGGTTGACCCCCACAACAGGGCAGCCACCATTCCCGCCCAGGTAAGGGCACGCCCTGCGTTTACAATCTCTTTTACGGTACTCACGTTCTTTCTGAAAATCTATTTCGGCCGCCTGGCCTTGGTTTAAGCATTCCTGTTTAAGGCCGGTTTTTTAGAAAATAGCCCTGAAACAAGTCACCTGAAATCTTTTGCTTAACCGCGCATTTCGCGCTCTATGTCTTCCAACTCCAGCGGGATGTTCTCCATCAAATCTACCGGACCGTTGTGGGTGATGAGGATGTCGTTCTCCAGCCTAATGCCCAGCCCCTCTTCCTTGATGTAGATGCCCGGCTCGCAGGTAAAGACCATGCCCTCTTCAAACGGACGGTATTTGTCGCCTACGTCGTGCACGTCCAGGCCCAGAAAATGGGAGGTACCGTGCGGGAAGTATCTCTTGTAGAGCGGCTGCGCCGGATTCTGGTTGTTCACCTCCTCCTCAGAGAGCAGGTCCAGCTTGATGAGCTCGTTCTCCATCACCTTGCCCACGAATTTGTGGTACTGGTCCAGGGTGTTGCCGGGCACCAGCATCTGCTTGGCGGTTTTCATCACGTGCAGCACAGCGTTGTAGACATCGGCCTGGCGCGGGGTGAATTTACCGTTCACGGGAATGGAGCGGGAAAGGTCCGCGGCGTAGTTCGCGTACTCGGCCCCGAAGTCCATGAGCAGCACGTCGCCGTCCTTACACTCTCTAAAGTTGTCTACGTAGTGCAGAATGCAGGCATTGGCGCCCGAGGCGATGATAGAGTTGTAAGCGGGTCCGCGGGAGCGGTTGCGCAGGAACTCATGGGCTATCTCGGCCTCAATCTCGTACTCCATCACGCCGGGCTTCACAAACGTGAGCAGCCTCCGGAAGGCTTTCTCAGTGATGTTGCAGGCGTTGCGCATGAGCTCTATCTCGCGCGGGTGCTTAAGCGAGCGTAGGTAATGAAGGTGCTGCGTGCTGCGGGTATAATGGTGTAAGGGATATTTCTCTTTTATCTTCTTGATAAACCGGGCATCGCGGGTCTCTACCTCCACCACGGAGCGCAGGTGCTCGTTGGAGTTGAGGTACACATTCTCGACGTACGGCATAAGCGAGTTGAGGATGGAGTCAAACTCATGGGTCCAGAAGATGGTCACAATGCCGGATACCTCGCGGGCCTGCTCCTTCGTGAGTTTGTAGCCTTCCCAGGTAAGGATGTGGTCATTGGTCTCGCGCACGAACAGGATCTCTTTGAGGCGCTCCTCACGGGCATCGGGGAAAAGAATCAGCACACTTTCCTCCTGGTCTATACCACTCAGCCAAAGCAGGTCGTTGTTCTGCCGGAAAGGCATGGTACCGTCTGCGTTGGTGGGCATCACATCATTGGAATGGAAGATGGCCAGTGACTGCGGCTTGAGGTATGGGGTGAACTTGCGACGATTGTGGATGTAAAGGTCTTTCCCGATAGACTCGTATTTCATGGCGGTACGTGTTGGCGTAGTTTGGTGTGCTCCTGGCTTGGGCGCTTCTGGCCTGCTTTTCTGAAATAGACCTTAAAACAAGGTTTTGAGGCTTAAATGTATGACATTAAACGGTAATTTGCAGGCAAATAGCCTTCATTTAATCTTGTGAACGTGAGGGTTTGTACAATAGTATTTTTTTTCTGTGCCTTGGTTATAAGGAGTTTCCTTCCGCCCCAGGCCATGGCGCAGCAACGGTATTGGGTCATCTTCAAAGACAAGCCCGCCGCTGGCCCCGGCCCGCTGGTGAGCGCCGCCGCCCTGGAAAAACGCCGCCTGCAAAACCTGCCCCCCGCCCAGCCTTCTGACCAACCGGTACACCCCGCCTACCTGGACAGTCTGGCCCAAAAAGGCTTTACCGTCACCTCGGTTTCCAAGTGGCTCAACGCCGCCGTGGTCGCTGCCAACCCCGCGCAGGTGAAAAGCCTGGAGCAAAGTTCTTTTGTGCGGGAGCTCAAGCCCATCACCGGGTATTTCACGCCTACCCAGACCTCAACGCCCTACAAGCCGCAGTACGTGAGCAAAGCCCTGACCCAGCTCAAACCCGAGGCCATTCTGGCGGCCGGCCTCACGGGCCGAGGCGTGAAAGTAGGCGTGATTGATGCGGGTTTCTTTGAGGCCCCCAAGAAGGCGGGGTTGCAGCCCATTTTTGAAAACGGCCGCCTCAAAGCCTTCCGCGATTTTGTGACCCCCGCCCTGAGCCAGACTTATCATAAGCGCGAAACCTACATGGACTCCCACGGCACCGATGTGCTGCTCTGCCTGGCTGGCTCTGACCCTAAGGCCCGTGTTCTGAGCGGTTTTGCCTCAGAAGCCGATTTTTACCTGGCCCGCACCGACCAGAGCAACCGAGAGAGCCGGGTAGAAGAAGAATACTTTGTGCGGGCCCTGGAGTGGATGGACAGCCTGGGCGTACAGTTGGTGAACTCGTCTTTGGGTTATGGCACCGGTTTTGACAAACCCGAGGAAAACTACCGGCCCGAGCAGATGGATGGCAGCAGCTACATTGCCCGCGCCGTGCAGATGGCCGTGGAACAGAAGGGTATGATGCTGGTGATTGCGGCCGGCAATGACGGTAGCAACAAGAAGTGGCAGGTAGTGAACACCCCTGCCGATGCTGCTGGCGTGCTCACCGTGGGTGCCACTGATTATTCCACCTGGAGCAAACAGGGCTACAGCAGCATCGGGCCTACTTTCCTGCCGTACCTCAAACCAGACGTGGTGTGTTTCGCGGCCTCGGGGACTTCTTTTTCGGCACCAGTCATTACTGGGTTGGCCGCGTGCCTCCTGGAAGCAAACCCCGCCCTCTCGCCCCAACAACTCACCAGTATCATTCAGAAAAGCAGCCACCTGTACCCCTTCGGGAATAACTATGTGGGCTACGGCGTACCTGATGCGGGCAAAGCGCTGGAGTTGGCGTTGGGCCTAGCTACTCCTAATGTGGTAAATGCCATGATCCGGGTGACGGGCAAGACGTTCAGTTTTATGACGAGTGCAGTGAGCGGTATACAGGAGAACGGCGGCATTGTGCTGTACCGGAAAGCCTCCCCCACCAGGGTCATCCATCAGCAGAAACTATCCAGCCGTCTCAAAAAGATTGTAGTGAAGCGCCTGCCCGGCGAAACCCACACCACGATGCAGGTAGGCCCCAAAGTGATGGAGTTGGTGTGGCAGTAGCCGCCTTTCCTTAGCCTTTCAGTTTAGAAGCCAATTTCAAAAAAAGAGCCCGGAAATAGGTTCCGGGCTCTTTTTTCATTTAAGATGAACTGGTTTGTTCTGCTTTATGGCTTAATGCGGTAGGGGATGACGTACTTCACTGCCACTGGTTTGCCGTTTTGGTAGCCTGGTTTCCAGGTGGGCATGCCAGAGACTACGCGCACCGCTTCCTGGTTAAGATCAGGAGACATGCCTTTCAGGACTTCCACTTTTGACACCTTGCCTTCTTTGGTGATGACGCATGAAATAATCATTAAACCGCCTTCTTCTGCGGCTCCTTTGGGGTATATAAAATTCTCTCCCAGGTACTTGGTCAGGGCTGCTGGTCCGCCCGGAAACTCTGGCATTTGCTCCACGGCGATGAAAACGTTTTCCTCCTGAACAAACGCCGGCTCATTCGTACCCTTGGCAGCCGCATCGGCCACTACCCGGTAAGGAACCGTGTATTTCACCGATACTGCTTTCCCGTTCTGATATCCGGGTTTCCAGGCAGGCATATTCTGCAGTGACTGTACGAAGGCTTGATCCAGGCTGGGGTGCAGCTTTTTTAAGACCTGTACATCGGTTACTTTTCCTTCCGGATTGATGACAAACGTTGCTACCATGGACCCGATGATGTTGGCATCTTTGGCATCCTGAGGGTAAGTAGTGTTTTCCTTCAGGTACTTGAACATGGCCGCTGATCCGCCGGGGAACTCGGGCATCTGTTCCACGGCGATGAATATGTTGTTTTGTGCTGGCGCATTGGCCTTTGTTTCAGCTGAGAAGGCTTTATTAGCGGCTTTTTCCTGTATCTGCTTAGCCTGTTCATACGTTGTCTTGTTACCGTAACCAGTAGCCACGCTAAATTCAATTATCTCTTTAGAAGCAACTGGTTTACCGCCTTTCAGGGCAGGTGCCCATTGAGCCATCTTTGGGGCTGCCCTGAGAAACTCTTTCCCAATGGCTTGATTCACCTCGGCCTTGTTGCCGGGTTCGGTCATGACATTAAGAACTTTTACCTGAGTTACATTCCCATTTTCATCAATGAGTAGTTCTGCTTTGATCTCCCTATAGAAATCTAGGATACTGTCACCGGCAGGTCTCAATTTGAACACTTCCTCAGGCATAATAAATTGCCTATCTATACTATGAACCATAGCTAGTTTTCCGCCGGGGTACTCGGCCCGCTTGGTAACAGCATTACTGGCAACTTCTGCCTTTGACGTGACGAAGGTCTTCTGCTGCCTGCTGGTCAGATAATCTGAATAGGATAGGAAATTACCGCTTACGCTGGCCACCGAGATGGTTTCTTTGGATGCCACAGGTTTGCCGTCTTTCTGGGCTGGGATCCATTTGGGCATCTGGCTTACCATCTTGGCAAACTGCGCATGGATGGCTTTCACCACCTCGGGGTCATTGGGACGTACTTCCAGGCCCCGGCTTTTCCCGTAACGGGGGGTGCCGTCTGGGTCTATCTCCACCTCCATGCTGCCTTTCACCTGCACAAATTCGTTCTGGTTTTTCCTTTTCTCAAAAGCAATTTGGGGCAGCACCAAATGATTCTTCACGTAGGCATTGAGCGCTTCTCGGCCGCCGGGGAATTGAGCAGGTCCGTTCTGCACCTTGGCCGTTGCCTCTGCGCTACTTTCGGGAACCGGGGCCGGACGCATGGCGGCAACCGCCACCAAAACCAGGATAAGGACAGGAACTACCATCAGCATCCGGCTGAGTTTGGGGGATTCATGCAATCTTTTCATCATTTTGATTCTGGTTAAGGTGAGGGATTTATTGAGAAAGAAGTAACTGCCCAATGGAAAATCTGCGGATTTGAGCACCTGCTTTACCAAGAGCGAAGAATACAAGCCTGCACCTGAGGCTTTAGCTACGTGGGCATCGGCAATGAACTCATGGGTTTGCTCCAAGGCCTTTTTATACAGCACCAGCAGCGGATTAAACCAGAACACTACCCCGGCCAGGGACACCAACAGTACATCCAGGGTGTGCCGCTGGTCAATATGCACCTGCTCGTGCTGAAGAATGCGCTCGGTTTCCTCAGGAGTGAGCGTTTGGCTGTTGTCAAAGAAAACCCAGCGCCAGAAAGAGAAAGTGGGGAATTGCCCGTTGGTGAGAATCACAGGCGCCTGGTTGGGCAGGTAAAAGGAAACGCCTTCTTGCCGGGCAAACCGCCGAAGACGGAGGACCTGCACCAGAAACCTTCCCGCGAAGAACACCACCCCAAGACCATAGGCCAAGTACAGCAGGTTCCAGTAGTCAAAGGATTCCTCAGGTGTGATGATTGCCTCAGAGGTAACTAAGGGCATTTCCATTGCCGTTTCAAAAACCAAGGCAGTTTCCGGCTCTTGCTCCTGCGGCCAAATACTGATACCCGGCAAATTGGAGAGCGGCAACAGGCAAGACAGCAAAATAGCCGCCAGCAGGTAGAACCGATTGAACTGGAAACAGGTCTCCCGTTTCAGAACCAGCACAAAGAAGAGGTAGAGTAACACCAGCCCCGCGCCCGATTCCAGCAGGTACTGCAGCAGCGCCTCATTCATCTTCTTTTTTGTCTAGGTCCTCTTTCACGTGTTTCAGCATCTCCTCCAGTTCCTGCAGGTCCATGTTCTCCTCTTTTGCGAAGAAGGACACCAGGCGCTTGAAAGAGCCCCCAAAATAGCCGCTCACAAAGTTCTTCAGGTAGAAGTGGCGGTAATCGTCACGGGCGATGAGCGGATAATACTCGTGGGTCTTACCGTAGGCCTTGTAGCCCACAAAGCCTTTCTTCTCCAGAATTCGCACGATGGTGGAAACGGTGTTGTAAGCGGGCTTGGGCTCGGGCAACTGGTCCAAGATGTCTTTCACGAAGCCCTGCCGCAAATTCCAGAGAATCTGCATGACTTGCTCCTCGGCTTTGGTTAACTCTTTCATAGGTAGGTGGTAATGGTGATGAACTAAACCTACAACTAATATTTTAGTTTTCAAACTAAAGAATTAGTTAATTAATAAAAAAAGAGCCCCATGAAACGATACAACTCCGTTCCATGGGGTTCTCTTAGTGCGGCTGTTCTGCCGCTAAATCCTTACTAGTTTAGGATTCCTAGCAAATGGTTTTTGGCCAATTATTTGAATAACCCACCTAAACCGCCCAGATTGCCTAATCCGCCTAATCCGCCTTTGCCCAACATACCTGTGAGGGATTCTGTGATGCTGGAGGGGGTGATGCTGTGATCATTGGGATCATTGGCCTTATGGGTGAATTTCTGCAGCAAGCCCGGCAAGGCCGCCGCAATGGCGGTGGTGGCTGCCGGAGGTAACCCAAACTTACTTCCCAAGCTACTTACCACATTATGGGTGATGGAGGCAATCACCGGATTTCCGGCAGTCGTCCCGCCGCCCTGCAGCATAGACAACAATCCGCCTATGCCCCCTTGCGTCACCAACTGGCTGGCCAATCCGGTTGTAACCTGGTGGGCAACCTCATTATGTACCGCATCTTCCTTCCCTGGGGGTATGGCTGCTGCTACTTGGGGGTTGTTGCCTAACTGCTGCTTTACTAAGCCTACTATTTGATCAAACATACGTAACTCCTTTACCTGAATAGTTGTAGATTTTTTGTAAACGGAGTTAAATCGAAATTGTTGATTCTGCCTTCCTCATCCTGCCCTCACATGGAGAAACTGAAAAGACATAGATAGCACAGCAAAGCAGGAATTCACGTTTATATAAGCTTTACCTTAATTTCGTGATTTTAGGAAAGACTTGGAACGCTCAGACTGACGCAAAGGCTTTTACTTCTACCTGCATCTTACCAATTCCCAACCGGAACAACTGAATTGTTGGCTATCATCAAGGGAACTCTTACCCGAATAGCCACTTTTCTATCATCTAAGGACGCAGGCCTCCAAGCGGGCATTTGTTTGAAGAGGTTCAGGACGGCATCGTCTACACCCGGGTGTACCCTTTGTACTACCTCCAGAGAATGGATCTGCCCTTTTGAGTCCACTATAAAACTCAGGACGAGGGTACCTGCGGCGTTCTCCTGCCTGGCATCGGGTGGGTAAAGGAGGTTTTTGGCGATATATTTCTGAAGACTTCCTTGTCCTCCGGGAAAGACGGGCATTCTCTCGGCATGTAAGTATACTTTTTCCTCCTTAAATTCTTTTTCCACGACCCTTTTTTCTCCCTCGGTGACTTCATAAGAGAAGGAATGAATCACTGGCACTGCTTTTCCACCCTGTATAGCAGGTTTCCACTCGGGCATCTTCTCCAAGGCGTTCATAACGATGTGGTCGAAATAAGCGTCCAAGGATTTGGTGATGCGTATGTCAGATACTTTACCAGTCTCGGAAATCTGGAACTCTGCTTCCAGGGTACCGGCTACTTTTCTTTGCTTCGCATCTTCCAGAGAGGCCTTGTGTTCTTTCATGAATTGCCACATTCCCTGTTCTCCGCCGGGAAACTCCGGCAGGGCATCCACTATGAGCTGCTTCTGTTCTGCTTTGGCCTTCAAGCGGGCCTGCATTTCCACCGGGTCCGGAATCCCTTGCCAATACCCCTGGTAATATCTTGGTTTCCATACCGGAGGATTTTCCAGCAGCGTGATGGTGTTGTTAGCCACCCTGAAGGAAAACTCGGTGCGCACATTTACAAATCTGCCATTAATCCTACCTGGTTTCCAGGTGGGCATTTTTTTGATAACCTGCATGATAGCGGTATCAACGCTGGGGTGTAAGGCATGGGTCACGTCTAAATACCCTATTTCTCCTTTACGATTGATCACTCCCTCCACTGAAAACAGGCCTTCTACCTTATCCTGCTTGGCGCTTTCAGGGAAAGCGAGGTTAGCTGCCAAAAATTCCAGTAAAGCTTCTCTTCCGCCTAGGAAGGTAGGATCATCCTGCGCAATATGAAATACTTCCAAGGTCAGATGCAGCCTCTCCTGCTCCTCATCTGGTAATCCGGAGAGCCCTTGTTTCACCCCCAGGGAAAACCCCAACGATAGAGGCTCTGGTTTTTGGCTTGTATTTTTCACCTTCCAAAGGGGCATGTTTTTCAAGGCCCTCACTACTGCCTGGTCAAAGACTGGGTGCAGAGATTTGATGATTCCCACATTGTTCACCTTGCCAGTCTCAGAAATCGTGAACTGTACCGCTATGACGCCTTCAGCCTTCGTTTTCCGGGCATCATCTAAAAACGCCTTGTTTTCCCGCATATACTGCCAAAACGCCTTTTCCCCTCCAGGAAACTCTAATGGTTGATCCATCCACAGGTTTTTCTCTTTCTTGGGTAAAGGAGACTCATTTTTAGCAGTGACAGACGCTATGGCTCCCTTAGGCGTCAGTCCTTTCCAAACCACTTTGAAAGGAACCGAGGATCTTACGGCTACAGGCTCACCCTTCACCATCCCTGGTTTCCAATTTGGCATGGAAGAAACCACGCGTACCAATTCCTGATCCAGACTGGGCAATAACTTCTTTACTATTTCTACTTGGGTTACTTTTCCTTCTTTGGAAATAACGAACGAAGCGACCATGGTCCCGTTTAGGGAGTCCTGGTCTATGCCCATGTTAATGACAAAATTATTCGCCAGGTATTTCAACATGGCACCTTGCCCACCTGGGAACTCCGGCATCTGCTCAGCAGTAACATATACTTTCTCTTCAACGGGCTTCTCCTGTGCCACCACAGGCAAACTAGTCCAGAGCCATACCCAACAACAAAGCAGAATCGCAAATGTGAATCCTCTGGAAGTGGAAAAAGGCCGAAACGGACCAAGTACTCTTTGTATCATTTTGCAGGGCTTTGTGGAGTAATTCGTACTGGGATAGCTATGTGTATAGAATTTTTATTTTTGCATCAATATAGGACAAATCTTTTATATAATTTGATGCATATTTAAAAACCTTGAACCATCCAAGCTTTACAAATTATTTGTTTGCACCTGTCCCAAATCCTGTGAGCCTACCTAAGACGAGGTAAGTTACTTTCTCAATATTCTCGTTCTTTTCCGTTCTTCAGGGTTCCAGGCGCTCTACTTGTTCCGGAAGAATGCTAATATTGCGGTGTTGATATGAAGATAGGATACGACGCGAAACGCGCTTTCACCAATACCTCGGGCCTGGGGAATTACAGCCGCTTTGTTATCTCGGGCATGATGACGCATTACTCCCAGGACGAATACGCGCTGTTCACCCCCCGCCGAAACGACCTTTTCAAAGACTTTTTTCCTTCGGTAGCCAAGACCCAGGTTGTGCAGCCCAACGGGTTGGGCAAGCGGTTCTCTTCCCTATGGCGCACCTTCGGGTTGCGGGCGGCTTTGCCCCAGCATGGGGTGCAGGTGTACCACGGCCTCAGCAACGAACTGCCCTACGGCCTGGACCGGCAGCGCACCAAACTGGTAGTGACCATCCATGACCTTATCTTTCTGCGCTTCCCGGAGCTTTACCCTACCATTGACCGCTACATCTACCGCAAGAAGTTCAAAGACGCCTGCGACAGCGCCCACCAGATCATTGCCATCAGTGAGCAGACGGCCCAGGACCTGGAGGAGTTCTTCGGGGTGGGTCGTGAGAAGGTGCAGGTGGTGTACCAGGACTGTGACCCTGTTTTTCAGCTGATTCCCGAAAAAGAGGCCCAAACCGAGGTGCGGCAGAAGTACGGGTTGCCAAGTCAGTTCATTCTTTGCGTGGGCACACTGGAGCGCCGCAAAAACCAACTGCATCTGTTAAAAGGCTGGCACGCGGCGGGTGCCCCGATTCCGGTGGTTTTCATCGGGCGCAAAACCGAGTACTACCAGGAGATACAGGACTTTATTGCGCAGCATTCGCTGGCGGATAAGGTGTTATTTCTGCCCTACATCCCTTTCCAGGAGCTCCCGATTATCTACCAACTGGCTACGCTGTTTGTCTATCCCTCTATCTTTGAAGGCTTCGGGATACCCATTGTGGAGGCTTTGAACAGCGGCGTGCCCGTGATCACGTCTACCGGTTCCTGTTTCTCCGAGGCCGGTGGTCCGGCTACACGCTACGTCTCCCCTACCGATGTGGAAGGCATGGCCCACGCCATCCAGGAAGTCCTGTCCAGCCCCGATCTCCAGAAACAGATGGTGAAACAAGGTCTGGAGCACGCCCAAACCTTCCGGCCGCAAGTCACTATCCCGCAGCTCTACCAAGTCTACGAGCATGTCTTAACGCAATAAAATTGGATCGCTGAAGAGGAAAGCCGTTGCGCCGGTTTTCTGATGAAGAAGTAAATGAATGCCGTTTTTAGGCCGATATTGAATAAATCGATTTAAAACGGAAAGCGTTGCTATTCCTACTTAAGAGGAGAAAGGCAGCGTTTGCCTGATCAATTTTAGCCTAAGAGAAATCAGGAATTGTCCAGCTCCAGGTACAGGATGGGGTGCGGCTTGCCCATGGCGTCCAGCTCAGAACGCTTGGTTACTTTAAAGCCGTGGTGCTGGTAGAAACCTAGGGCTTGCTCATTTTCCTCGTTCACGTCCACTTTGGTCACGCCCTGGTGCCGGATCACGTGCTGCAGCAAGGCCGTGCCGATGCCTCTTCCCCGGGCCATGGGATGCAGAAACAGCATTTCCAGCTTACCCGCCATAACCCCCGCGAAACCCAAAATGGCTCCGTGGCTGTTGCGGGCGCAGGTGAGTTTCATCATTTTGAGATAGTCATGCAAGATAATGGGCCGGAAAAAGGCAATTTCGTCTTCAGTGACAAATGGATGGGTAGCCCGCACCGATGCCTCCCAAACCGCCACCAGCTCGGGGTACTCTGCGGGCGTGGCGCCGCTCAGCCTGATATCAGGGGTGTCTAAGTGAATCATTTCCTTTGCCCTTTTATGACTAGACACCCAAAGCCCCGGTGTACCCTTATGTTACCTTGAATAAAAACGTATTAAGCGAGCGGTTCTATTTTGGTAAGGCCTTCCCCGGTGCTGCAAAATTGCGGGAGGCTTCTTCTAAATCTTCACCTTTTCACGGCAATCCTCCGTACCTTTGCAGGCTGCTTTCTCTTTTGTACAACAAGGGCAGCGCAAAAGTGTTTTACTTGTAAACGCACCATTTAACTTGACGAAATTACCTGATTACCATATCCATACCCTATCCAACGGCATTAGAGTGCTGCACAAGCAGGTACCGCATACTAAAATCGCGCACTGCGGTTTTATGATGGACATTGGTTCCCGCGATGAACTGCCCCATGAGCAAGGCCTGGCCCACTTCTGGGAGCACATGGCGTTCAAAGGAACCCAGAAGCGGAAATCGTTCCACATCCTGAATCGGCTGGAAAGTGTGGGCGGCGAACTGAACGCCTACACCACCAAAGAGAAGATCAGCTTTTATGCCTCGGTTTTGGAAAACCACTTCGAAAAGGCCTTTGAGCTGCTCACCGATATCACCTTCAACTCCACCTTTCCCGGTAAGGAGATTGAGAAGGAGCGCGGCGTGATTCTGGAGGAAATGGCCATGTACCTGGACACCCCCGAGGACGCCATCATTGATGAGTTTGACGCCGTGGTGTTCCAGAACCACCCGCTGGGTTACAACATTCTGGGTACCCGCGAGAGCGTGAGCGGCTTTACCCGTGAAGACTTCCAGGCCTTTATTGACCGCAACCTCAGCACCGACAAGCTGGTGTTCTGCTCTGTGAGCAACTGGCCTATTGCCAAAGTGGTGAAGCTAGCCGAGAAATACCTGGGGCACCTCCAAAGCAAGATCCAGCCCCGCGAGCGGCTCCTGTTCAACAGCTACGAGCCGCAGACTCTGGTTATGGAAAAAGCCATCCAGCAGGCGCACTGCGTCATCGGGTGCCCCGCATATCCTTTGTCTGATCCGCGCCGGCTCACGTTCTTCATGCTGGTGAACATTCTGGGCGGCCCTGGCATGAACTCCCGCCTGAACCTAGCGGTGCGCGAGAAACACGGCCTGGTGTACACCATTGACGCCAACTACGCCACCTACGTAGATACCGGCCTTTTTGGGATATACTTCGGGACGGAGAAGAAGCAATTGAAACGCACCACCGGGCTGGTCTTGAAAGAATTGAAGCTGCTGCGCGAAAAGCCTATGGGCAGTGTGCAGTTGCACACTGCCAAGGAGCAACTGATGGGCCAACTGGCCATGGCCGAGGAGAGCAACATGGGCTTTATGATGATGATGGGCAAGAGCATCCTGGACCTGAACACCATTGAAAGCCTGAATGACATCTTCGGACAGATCAAGAAAGTACAGGCTAATGACCTCCTGGAAATGGCTCAGGAAACTCTGCGCGAAGAAAACCTGAGTTTCCTGCAGTACGTGCCTAATTAAGAATTAATCTTTTACTCATTATCTATTTACAGAAAAGGCTGCCTAATGGCAGCCTTTTTCATTTTCAGGGTATTTTATCAAAAACACTCATTATTCATTTAAAACGAATCAATAAAATGTAAACTTTAACAATAAACAAGAGTCTTATTTACTGTTTCACAATTTTATCTCATCTCAAATAAGGAAATATATAAATAGGAATTAAACCTAGTTTACTCTCCGTATTAATACTCTTATCAATACATATTTGGCTACTTTTAAGCTTTTATATCTAAAAAAATAAGTTGCATTTACCCTTCTTTTCCATTAGCAAAACTTAATATAAGTGAGGCATAGTCTATGTCACTACATATAATTTAATTTATTCAACTATACATTTTATAATTAAAACACAAAACCTTTTCTATAACTACTCATTTTGAATTATTAAAAAAATTTAATTAACTATTTCACTTAAAAAATCTTGCACTCCCAATTTTTTATCCATAAAATAGCCTATCACTTAACATAAACCCCAATAAGCAGTATGAAGAAAAACTACTCAATCAAACTCCTCGCGTTCGCTTTATTATTAGGCGGCACCTCGTGTTCTGTAAGTGAAGAAGAAGTGGTAGAGAAAGCGCAAGTCTCTAAAGAGAAGCTGCAACAGATCTACAACATGGGCTTCGGGACCACCGATGTCAAAGCCGTTGACGGCGGCTACCTGGTAGAGGGAGACATCTTTTTAACGGATGAGCAACTGAACGCCAAGCAGGATCCCAAGTTCTTACGCGTTGGCGAAACCGAACAATACCGCACCAGCAGCCTGGTAAGCGTGGGAAGCGGACGCACCATCAACGTGGCCATCACTACTTCTTTGCCTAGCTCTTATGTAACTGCGCTAGATGAAGCTATTCGCCGCTACAACGCAGAAAACCTGCTGATTAGGTTCAGAAGAGTATCCTCAGGGTACAACATCTTGTTGTCTAAGGCCCCAACCGGTTCTTCTTACCTGGCCTCAGCGGGCTTCCCTTCCGGCGGAAATCCTTACAACAGAGTTCTGGTGAACTCAGATTATATGGGCTCTAACCCAGGAACCAATTACCTGGCCACCATTCTGGCGCACGAATTAGGCCACACCATCGGGTTCCGCCACACCGACTACATGGACCGGAGCTACAGTTGCGGTGGCGCCTATACCAACGAAGGTGCTTCCACTGTAGGCGCTATTCACATCCCGGGCACGCCCACCACCGCCGATGCCACCTCGTGGATGTTGGCTTGCGTGGCCACTGGCCAGAATCGTCCGTTCAATACCAACGACCGCACGGCCCTCAATTACCTCTATTAATTTCTTATAGATTCTTAAGAAATTCAGTCTTTTTATAATCTAAAAGACGCTCTCCTTTATAGGCAATAAAATATCCTAAACGGGTTTTATACAAAAACCTAAAGGGTATTTTATTGCCTAAATTATCCGGATTTTAAGCATTTGGAATAATTGATTTTTATATCCTTTTTTCGTCAACCTTAATCTATCTTCAACGTTACAGGCTTTATCCTGCTTTTACAGTTGTTCCTTCAAACAAAGAACTCCCCTCCTTTAGCCATTGACAAAACAAACCACAGTTTAACACTCCTTTTTCTGGCTGGTTGTTTTTAAAAATACTTTCTTTTTCCTTTTATACCGAAGCCGTTTTTTTCTTCCATAAAAAAGAACTAAATTCAATTTCAATCTTTACTACCTAACAAACTTTTCTCACACTTTACACCAAACCTTAACAAACAAATTATGAAGTTAACGCACACTCTTAAATTAGCGGCAGTAGCCTTAGTACTTGGTTTTTCTTCTTGTTCTTCTGCCGATGAAGAAATTGTTGAAAAAGCGGCTGTTTCAAAAGACACGCTGGCTAAAATCTATGAAATGGGCTTCGGCACCACAGATGTAAAAGTAGTAGAAGGCGGCTATCTGGTAGAAGGAGATATCCTTTTGACAGATGCCGAATTAAACGCCAAACATGATCATAAATTCCTGCGCGTAGGTGAAACCGAGCAGTACCGCACCACTAACCTGGTAAATGCCGGATCCGGCCGTAACATCACTTTATCCATTGACCCAAGCTTGCCCGCTACCTATGTAACTGCTCTTGATGCCGCCATTGCCCGTTACAACGCGCAAGGTTTGACCATTACCATGAGCCGTGTTTCTTCTGGTGGTCAGATCTACCTTCAGGCTGCTCCTAAGTCAGCTCAATACCTTGCTTCTGCTGGTTTCCCAGTGAACGGCAACCCACATAACAACATTAAGATAGCTACCCGCTACATTGGCACCAACCCTAACCAGGCTTGGTTCACCACTATTCTGGCGCACGAAATCGGTCACTGCATCGGGTTCCGCCACACTGACTACATGGACAGAAGCTATAGCTGCGGTGGTTCTTACACCAACGAAGGTGCTTCTACTGTAGGCGCTGTCCACATCCCAGGCACGCCAACTACCGCTGATGCCACTTCCTGGATGTTAGCTTGTATCGGTTCTGGCCAGAACCGTCCATTCAACACCAACGACGTAACTGCCCTTAAATACCTGTACTAGTCAGGTTTTAGAATCCTAGGGAAAATGGCCTCCAGTTACCTGGAGGCCATTTTTGTTTTCGGCCTGTTCTGCCCTAGCCTATACCGGAGTACTGGAGAACAGCTTGATTGAAAACAGTGGCCGCCCGGTGCCTTGGGCTTTTACTTTCGGTTTACTTCCAGGTGAAAGCTATCTCTGTTATAGGTTTTCTGCTTCCTTTTGGAAAAATGCCCTTAAACCATCCTTGTAGAAAGTGCCAATCCATTCAAGTCTGTTATTCCTACTTTTTCCGTTGTAAGTTTTCGTTTATAGGCCGATTTTCTGAAACAAGCCCTAAACGGCTCGGCAATCCTTTCGCGCTTCTTTACAGCAGAATGACTCTGGCTTGGGTGAGCGCACCTTCCTCTGAAAAGACTTTGATGAAATAAGCTCCCGGGCTTATGCCTTTGGTGTCAATGACCTTGATGGAACCGTCCTGGGAGTATTCCCTGATCAGGCGCCCCATTTGGTCATAGAGGAAAATTGAGTTGAGGCCGTCATCCTGGGTGATGATATTCAACTCTCCTCCCGCCAGGTTGGGGTTAGGATACACCTGGATGTAGTTCTTGGGAGTATAGAAAAGAGCTTCTTCCTGGCTGTAGAAGATGGTTCCGGCTTTGGTGACCATTTTGATTCGGTACTCATTCCTCCCGGAGACCGGAGCAGCATCCTGAAGTGCAAATTTGGTCTGCTGCCCTACAGCAATGGGCTGAATGGTCTGAAAGACACCGGCAATTTTCTTCTCCAGGTACATGGCCTCTATCCCAAACCCCGTACTGATTTGCAGGTCAAGCAAAGCGGTATCTGACACGAAGTGCCTGGGCAGAAAGCTGATAATGTAGCAACCTACTCCCTGTTGGGTGTAATTGAGGGTAAGGCTGCGCTGCCCTAACTTTCCGTTTACCAGCGGAGCAACTGCGTAATGGACTCCAGGCTGTTGGCTTTTTTGTAGAATCACCACCGTATCTGTGGTTTGGGCTGTGGGTTCCAAATACTGGGTTCCCATAGCGTACACCTGGTATCTATCGGCTCCTGCAGCTTTGGGCCAGAACAGCATAAACTCCTCACCGCATTGGTAACCCACTTTCAGCGGCAAGGTGGGTCCTACCATAAATAGCCCTGTCTCGTAGATTTCGCTTCCTACCACCATCCGCATCTGGGCTAGCGCCATGGTATCTGGGAAAACGGCATCAAAAGCCTCAGCGGATAAGGAAATGTTTTCTCCCAAGGTTAGCCATTGAGCCCCGCCGCTCGCCCATTTAAACTCCAGTTTGCCTTTGGCACCGTTTTGCACCGGCAACAACCAACGCAACCGGTTTTTTCGGCCGCTGTCTAGCTGGCCTCCAGCCGAGGGATACCCCCAGGAGAAGGCTTTCTCCACTTCATAGACTACACTGTATTCTTGTGTTCCTGCTACTTGAAAGCCTCGCACCTGCACCTCATATTCACCAGCCAGCGGGTTAGACACCGTTACCTGCTCTACGTTGTTCAGGTGATCAGTTTGGCGGCGGGCAAGTGCCAGTAGAGAATCTTTGTGGGCGAAGGTACTCAGGCCCCAAGGCAGCCAGTTCTCCCCATTTGCTATTGATCGCAGCGACAGGTCCAGATCCTGGATCAAGGCTTTCTCGGCGTTCGGAGATCCTTCCCGGTCTTGCCACACCAAGGTCACTTTCACTTTGGCCGTCCCCGCGGGGACCGTGAACCGAAAAGTACGAGTTGCTGCCTGCGTTACCTCGCCCAGGGCATATCTTTTATCCAGGATGGACTGAACCGCACCCAGCGCATCGGCATTCCCGAAACCGGCGGCATAGTCCACTTCGGGTCGGCCTTTGTCATCAGCGGAGTTGATGAGGGCGGCCTTTACCAAGGAAGAAGGAGGCAAAACCCCACCGTTCTGTTTCCGGTAGGCGTCCTGCACCACCAGGGCAATACCTGAGACCACCGAGGCGGCCTCTGAGGTCCCGGCCTCCCCAAAGGCCACCAGTTCTGGCTTGATGCGCCCGTCATACGTGGGTCCTGTGGAACTGAGCATACTCACTTGCCCCGAGGTGTCAATGGCGCCCACGCTCAGCGTGTTTTTGGAAACCTTGAACTGACCGGTGAGATTAGCAAAACCAGAGATATTGGCATATGGCCCCTCCTCCGCAACCAGAGCACCCGAATTCCCGGAGGAGAACACATGGAGCAAGGTTGGCAACTGGAGCGATTGCTGGTCATAGGCCTGGCTTTCCAGGCCATAGTAATTCTCCACCCCCACCCCGTAGGAATGGTTCTGCACCGATACGCCTTGGGTCTTCAGCAGGTCAGTGTTGTCAGGGAGCAGGTTAGAGAAATCTGCGGCGGTGAGCCGGCTTTGCCAAGCCACGCCTTTGCTGGAAGGTGCCGTATTCCCTCCGCCAGAGATCAACGTAGCCATGCTGGTTGCGTGCGGGGTAGCTT
The DNA here is from genome assembly GCF_008271695.1 of Rufibacter hautae. GTDB lineage: Bacteria > Bacteroidota > Bacteroidia > Cytophagales > Hymenobacteraceae > Nibribacter > Nibribacter hautae. The sequence goes on along the minus strand of NZ_VKKY01000003.1, from coordinate 508,979 downwards.
GTTGGTTAAAGCCCGGCGAAGAAAGCACGCGTGTTTTGAAATCTATATCGGTAGAGTCAAAGGGCTGCTCTTTTACGGAGACCACCAAGTCTTTGCCGTGCAGATGAGGGTATTGGAGATGCAGGGCCTCTACCCGGTTCACCCTAGGATCCGCGTTTTGCAGATAGGCCTCTTCCCGGGCTTTCCGGTTTGGCACGTCAACAAACTGCACCCAAGGGCTTTGAGCCAAGGTATGGAGGTTCTCTGGATTGATTTTCTCCAGGAAGTACACCTGGGACAGTGCGGTGGAGCGGACAGGCACCTGGGGCAAGGTGGCCTTCATCCAAGCCAGGAACTGTTTCTGGTCTTTCACCTGAACCCGCACTTGGGTTGTTTTCCGCATCTGGCCGCCGGATTGCAGCACCGGGGCTAACTTGCCCTGCCTTTTAAATTCAGGTGATTCCTGGCCTTGGGCAGCTAATGATAGAAATACCAGACCAACCCCAAATACCCATCGTCCTAAAATATTGCTAGTAAAAAACTGCCCCATCCGGTAATCATCTCGTCTGCTTAAAGAGATAATTTACCGGGTATTCTCCAGGAAAACAAACCTATACCGCTAAAATTAACTTACCATCCACGAAAAGATCCTTTGCGGTCAGCTACTAATGGTACAATTCGGGATGAACTTAATAGCTTTTTTTGCCCAATGCCGAGATTCCGTTTGGGGCATGTTTTCTGAAAAGGAGCCTTAAACAAGGAAAGCAAGCGCTATCAAGACCTTCACCCCTTCATTGCGCTTAAGTCCGGTGTCGGCTTAGGCTCAAAGGTGCCTTATACCACCATGGCCCCATCATACTGCTTCAGGAACTCGGCTAGTTTGTCCAGGGTAAGGGCCAGTTCCTCGGCCATGGGCAGGTACACTACCCTAAAATGATCTGGTTGGGGCCAGTTGAAGCCGGTGCCCTGCACCAGCAGCACATGTTGGTCAATCAACAGATCCAGCACCAGTTTCTCGTCTGACTGGATGTTGAACTTCTTGGTGTCAATCTTAGGGAACATGTAGAACGCTCCTTTGGGCTTCACGCAGGTGATTCCCGGGATGGAGGTCAGTTTCTCGTAGCACACCTCGCGCTGCTTGTACAACCGGCCGGAGGGCAACACCAGATCAGTGATGTTCTGATAGCCGCCCAGCGCCGTCTGGATGGCGAACTGCGAGGGCACATTGCTGCACAGGCGCATGCTGGCCAGGGCGTTGAGGCCCTCCAGGTAAGAAGTGGCGATGGCTTTGTTCCCGGAGGCTACGAGCCAGCCGGCCCGGAAACCGGCGGCTAGGTAATTCTTAGACAGCCCGCTGAAGGTAAGGCACAGCACGTCTTCGGTGAAAGAGGCGGTGGAATGGTGCACTACCTCATCGTAGAGAATCTTATCATAGATCTCATCGGAGAAGATGATGAGTTTGTGGCGTTCAGCAAGCTGTACAATCTGCTGCAGCACCTCGGGGGGGTACACGGCGCCGGTGGGGTTATTGGGATTGATGATGACCAAGCCTTTGGTGCGCGACGTGATCTTGCTTTCCATGTCCTTCAGGTCTGGGTACCAATCCGAGGTCTCGTCGCAGAGGTAGTGCACGGCTTTGCCCCCGGATAAGGTCACGGCGGCCGTCCAGAGCGGATAATCCGGCGCGGGGATCAGGATCTCGTCGTCATTGTTCAGGAGGGCCTGCATGCTGAGCATGATAAGTTCGCTTACGCCGTTGCCTATGATAATGTCGTCTTCGTGCACGTTGTAGAGGCCTTTGCTTTGGCTGTAGTGCATGATGGCCTTACGGGCCGCGAATACGCCTTTAGAGTCTGTGTAGCCCTGGCCGTTGCGCAGGTTCACCATCACATCGTGCACAATCTCATCTGGGGCCTCAAACCCGAAGGGCGCCGGATTGCCAATGTTGAGCCGGGTAATGTGATAGCCTTTCTTCTCCAGGTCTACTGCTTTTTCAAAAATGGGACCTCTTATCTCGTAGAAAACATTGTCTAAGCGGGTACTCTTCTGTATCATAATGCAAGCATGAAAGAATAAAGATAAGGATATCCCTTAGCCCAGGAAATTTGTTTTTGGCCTGTTTTCCCTGAATCACCCAACAAACCGCCTCAGGACTGATGCAAAAAGGCACAAAAAAAGCCACTCCCGGCGGAGTGGCTTTCTATAAAAAATGCGCTGTGCTTTGGGTTCTGTTTCCCTAAAACAGGCCCTAAACGCTAGCGGTCTTCTTCATCGTCTTCCTCTTCGTCATCGTAGCCATCCTCGTCGTCCGGCTCCCCTTCCTCGGGTTGGCTGGCGTTGGTCACCTGTTCATCGCCCAGCACATCAATGAGTTTCTCGATCTCGGTGGCTTTCTCGGGATCGTTGAGTTTCTCGTACGACAGGGACAGGTTCCGGAGGGCGCGCCGCACGATGTCAATGGGCGAGCAGGGCTCATAGAAAATATCCACAGGGCTCAGGTTCAGCTGCAACAGATAGTTGTCTATGTCGCTCTTGGAGAGAATGAGGCCGCGGTTGTACACGTTGATGTAGAACTGCGGAATGACCTCACTCTTGAAGGTTAAGATGAACAAATTAGGCAGGTTCACGCCGTACACGGGCAGCCCCAATTTCTGGGCCAGGGTCATGTAGATGACGCAAAGCGTGAGCGGATTGCCGCGCTTGCTTTCCAGCACCTGGTTGATCATGGAGTTGTTGGGCGCGTGGAAATTCTTGGTATTCGCCGAGAAACGGTGCAGTTTGAAGAGCACGTGGTTCAGGGCTTTGACCTGGTCATAAGGGTGCATCTCGGGGCGCACGTTCACCCAGGCTTCGTAGTAGAGCTCGGCCAGGGGCTGCATGATCTGCTCCAAGGTAAGGTCGGGGTACTGGTAGGTGCTTACCAGCCACATACCGCGCACCAGATCGGTGGCGCCTTCTTCTTTCCAGGTTTTGAGGCGTTGCGTGAGGGAGCTGTACTGCAGGTCATGGATGAGTTCTTCCAGCTTTTTCTGGTGCTCGGGGTCCAGGCTCTCTTCCCAGGCTTCCTCCAGAAACGGCGTGATGGTGTCGCCTAACTCCACAATTCTCTGATGCACGTGCGCCACCACATCCGGGTCCTCGTCATCCAGCAGCGAGATGAGCGCCTTTATCTCTTTATTCGTCAAGGTAGATCAGTTAAGAATTTAAAATTAGGAATTAAGAACCAAAACTGCCGAATCTGTTTCAAAACAAGCCCGGCGGTTTCCGAAATTCCTTCTCCTGAGAACGGGATTTAGAGCAAAAGCGTTTCCCGGCTGTTTTCCCAAAATCAGCCCTTAAACGAATTTGACCTCCCAGATTCGAGCCGGAAGGTCAAAAATTCTTTCGTTTTCGTTATGCTGATTCTTGTTTCTTACCTCAAGGTTCGGTTTACAGAATTGGGATGAAATGAATGCCCGCCTTTACCTACCCCTCCGAGGAGGGGAATATCAGATATCTTAAGATTTAAGACCAAGGCCTGTCCAAATACAAAAGTGGGAAATCACCTCCTGGGAGGGGTAGAGGTGGGTTTCTGCGGCGTGAAGAACCTCATTCCTAATTAACCTCAGGTTTGGATTACGCCCACGTTGAACGGCTTGGTGATAGGTGCGTTGTTGGCGGCCTCAATGCCCGTGGAAATCACCTGGCGGGTCTCCAAGGGGTCAATAATGCCGTCTACCCACAGACGAGCCGCCGCGTAGTATGGGCTCAATTGCTCGTTGTAACGGTCCGTGATTTTGTCCAGAAGTTCTTTCTCAGCCTCTGGGGTAATTTCCTCGCCTTTTGCTTTCAAAGACGCTACCTGAATCTGCAGCAGCGTTTTCGCCGCCGAGGCGCCACTCATCACCGCCAGTTGGGCGGTAGGCCAGGCGTAGATCAGGCGCGGGTCATAGGCTTTGCCGCACATGGCGTAGTTGCCCGCGCCGTAGCTGTTGCCCACTATGATGGTGAACTTAGGCACCACACTGTTGCTCATGGCGTTCACCAACTTAGCACCGTCTTTGATGATGCCGCCGTGCTCAGCCTTGCTGCCCACCATAAACCCACTCACGTCCTGCAGAAACACCAGCGGAATCTTCTTCTGGTTGCAGTTCATGATAAAACGGGCCGCTTTGTCAGCGCTATCTGAGTAGATCACGCCGCCCATCTGCATCTCGCCTTTCTTGCTTTTCACAATCTTGCGCTGGTTGGCCACAATGCCCACGGCCCAGCCATCGATGCGCGCAAGGCCGCAGATGAGGCTCTGACCGTATAAGTCTTTGTAAGGCTCAAACTCAGAGTTGTCCACCAGCCGCAAGATGATGTCCATCATATCATAGGGCTTCACGCGGTCCTGCGGCAGGATTCCGTAAATCTCCTTCGGGTCCAGTTTTGGCTGTGCCGAGGTCACGCGGCTGAAACCAGCTTTGGGATTATCGCCCATTTTATCGAAAATGTTCCGGATGTGGTCCAGGCACTCCTCGTCGGTCTCGAATTTATAATCGGTCACGCCGGAGATCTCTGAGTGGGTAGAGGCGCCGCCCAGGGTCTCGTTGTCGATGGTTTCGCCGATGGCCGCTTTCACCAGGTAAGAACCCGCCAGGAAGATGGAGCCGGTACCCTCCACAATCATGGCCTCGTCGCTCATGATGGGCAGGTACGCGCCGCCCGCCACGCAGGAACCCATGATAGCCGATATCTGCACGATTCCCTCGGAACTCATGATGGCGTTGTTGCGGAACATCCGCCCGAAGTGCTCTTTGTCTGGGAAGATCTCGTCTTGCATGGGCAGAAACACGCCCGCGCTGTCTACCAGGTAAATGACCGGCAAACGGTTTTCCATGGCGATCTCCTGCGCCCGCAGGTTCTTTTTGGCGGTGATAGGGAACCAGGCCCCGGCCTTCACCGTGGCGTCATTGGCCACCACCATGCACTGCCGCCCTTTCACGTAGCCAATGCCGGCCACCACGCCGCCGCCCGGGCACCCGCCGTACTCTTTGTACATGCCCTCGCCGGCAAAGGTGCCTATCTCCAGAAACTCAGAACCCTCATCCAGCAGGTAGTTGATGCGCTCGCGGGCGGTGAGTTTGCCTTTCTCGTGCTGCTTGGCAATGGCTTTCTCGCCGCCACCCAAGGCTACTTTGTTATGTCTGGCTTTAAGTTGGAAAGAAAGCTGCTTGAGGCTGTCTTCGTTCTTATTGAATTCAATATCCATAAATCTACAGAAAGCGGGTGGTTAGGGGTTAGGTCCCATGCGGGGTGTACAAATATAGCAAAATTCAGAAAAGGCTAACACTTGTTAGGAAATTGCATTCCCTTTACGGAACCGCATAAAAAAGCGTTTCGGGGCCGCTTTTAAGAAAACGGCCCCGAAACGCTTTTGCTGCTGACAGAGCAGGTTATTTCTTGGTGTCTACCGTGCCCGTGTTCTCCACGGTCTCGGCGTTCTTCACCTTTCCGGCTTCCTTCACCGTTTTGGCTTCTTTCACTTTGGTGCCGCCGCCAATCAAAGAGAAGTGCACGTACCGCTTGGGATTGGCTTTCAGGTCCATGAGCAGCTCGTTCAGGCTGGCGCTGGAGGCATTGAGGTTGCTGTAGAGCGAGTCATCGTTCATGAGCTTGCCCAAACTGCCGTTGGCCTGGTTGATCTTGGCCATGGTCAGCTGCGCCTGGTAGATGGTGCTGTCCAGTCCCCGGATGGCGCTGTTCATGGAGTTGACGTCGATGGTGTCTGTAAGGGTGTTGAGGTTTCCGGCCAGGCGACTGAACTTGGCCTCAGTGCCCCGCAAGGATGCCGTAAGCCGGGCCAGGTTGCTGGTGATTTCGTTGATGTTGCCCTGGTTGGCCAATGCCACCGCTCTCAATGTTTCAGAAGTAGCCTGGGCGTTGAGCAAAATAGACTGTATGCTTTGCTTCGCGTCTTTGTCCAGGAAGGCATTGAGGCGCTGCAAAGTGGTGTCTACGGTTCCCAGCACCGGCATGGCCCGCTGGGAGAGCATATCGGTGATGCTGCGCTTCACGAAGGGAATGAGGTACTCGCCGCCCTTGTAGCGCAGTTTATTCCGGCCCATGTACAGTTCCACCGCCTTGCTGCCCAGTAAGTCTGAGCTCACCAGCATGGCCACGGTAGAATCGCCCACGTCAATGTCTTTGTCAATGTCCAGGGTTACCAGAATCTTGTTGCCTTTTTTCTGGTCCAGCACCATGTTTTTCACCAAGCCTACCCTGAAACCGTTGATGAGCACCGGGTTAGAGACCGCCAGGCCTTCCACAGAGTCATAGGTGACGTAGAAAGTACGCGTGGAGGAAAGGATATCGCTTCCTTTTAAGAATATAAAGCCCACGTAGAGTGCCGCCAAAGACACAAGGCCCAGCAACGCTACTTTGAGTTCTTTGGAAAATTTTCCCACAGAGGTAGATTAAATTAGTTCATGGCCTCAAGTTCTTGCTTGTAGTCCTTGAAAGCCCGGTATATGCCTGATGCAATATACGATTGGTTGGATTTATCGTTGAGGTACTTCTCTTCCGTTGGATTGGTCAGGAACCCGATCTCAATCAAAGTGCTGGGCATAGCCGATTTCCACAGCACCAGGAAGCCCGCCTGCTTCACGCCGCGGCTGGAGCGGCCCACCTTGGTCTTGAACTCCCGTTCCACTTTCTGCGCGAACCGGAGGCTGTTGTCAATGTAGGCACTTTGGTACAAACTGAAGAGGATGTGGCTCTGCGGCGACTTGGGGTTGAAGCCGTTGTAGTTCTTCTCATAGTCGTCTTCCTGCAGGATAACGGAGTTCTCGCGGGTGGCGACGGCCAGGTTGCTGCTGGACTTGTGCAACCCCATGGTGTAGGTCTCGGTGCCGAAGGCGTTGCTGGGCCCAGAGTTGCAGTGGATGGAGATAAACAGGTCTGCGTGGTTTTTGTTCGCGATGCCGGCGCGGTCAATGAGCTCCACAAACCGGTCGTCTTTGCGGGTGAAGATCACCTTCACATCGGGCACGTTCTCCTCAATGAGCTCGCCCAACTTGAGCGCCACCTTGAGGGCGACTTCCTTCTCGCGGGCCGAGGCCCCGTTACAGCCCGTGTCCTTTCCGCCGTGGCCGGCATCAATTACCACAGTTCGTATTTTTACATCCTTCCTGTCAAAAGTGGTGAAGGAACAAAAGAGTAAAAAAGCAAAAACGGTAAGAGAGACAATATTTTTCACAGGATGCGTTAGTTAAAAGCTATTGTTAATAACTTTGTCCTAGTTAACAAAATAACAAAAAATTTACTTGAATCAGAAGAGATCCCTCCTGTTTTTGGCAATCGCCGCTATGAACGTGATTGCCTTTTTTTCCGCTACGGAGGGAAGCGCGCAAATTCGTCCTAACCGTAATCGTGCCAATTTAATTCCGAAGCCGGATTCCATTGTGGTCTCCTCTCCTGATACTGCTAACGCCAAAGCCAAAGGCGATATTGAGACCACCATCAATTATAAGGCGAAGGACTCTATCCGCTACGATGCCGTCAGTCAGATCATGCACCTGTACGGCGACGCCCACATTGACTACGGTGAAATAGCCCTGGACGCCGGATATATCCAGATCAACTGGAAAACCAACATTATTGACGCCGAGGGGATTTTGGACTCTGCCGGGGTTCTCCAAAACAAGCCTCTTTTCAAAAACGGGGCGGAAAACTACCAGGCCGAGAAGATGGCCTACAACTACAAAACCAAGAAGGGCCGCGTGATTGGGGCCGTGACCACGCAGGGCGAGGGCTACATCCACGCCGAGACCATCAAGCGCGACTCTCTGGGCAGCATCTACGGCCGGCACGCCCGCTATACCACCTGTGACCTGGAGCACCCGCACTTCTACATCAAAGCCTCCAAGATGAAGGTGATTCCCAATGACCGCGTGGTGGCCGGGCCTTTCCATTTAGTCTTCGCCGATGTGCCTACGCCTATAGGCTTGCCATTCGGTTTTTTCCCTTCGCCGCGTAAAAGAGGCTCCGGGGTCATCATCCCTACCTTCGGGGAGTCTAACCAGCAGGGCTTCTACCTCCGTGACGGTGGTTTCTATTGGGCCATGAACGAGTACATGGACATGCGCATCACCGGCGATATCTTCTCTCTGGGGGGTTACGGGGCGCGGGTGCAGTCTACCTATACCAAGCGCTACAAGTTCAGCGGGAATTTCTCTGTGAGCCACACCTATAACCGAGGAAGTGAGAACATTGGGGCGGGCTTGAGCACCGATGCCATCTATAACTACAACACAGACTCCCGCGACATCTGGATCAGTTGGAGCCACCAGCCCATCACGCGGCCCGGCAAAGGCCAGTTCTCAGCGAGCGTGAACGCCGGTAGCCAGTTCTACAACCAACGGAACTCCACCACGGCCCAGAATGCCCTGTCACCGGCGTTCAACTCCACGGTTTCTTACCGCAAGAGCAGCCCGAACTCGCCTATCAACTACGGCGTGACCATCTCCCAGAGCCAGACCACCAGAACCCAGTTAAACGAAAATAATGAACGGGTGCCGGTGCAGCAGATGAGTTTCACCCTGCCAGATTTCAGTTTCGGGGTGGCGAGCCAAAGCCCCATTGAGTGGTTTGGGGGTACTATGACCGGCCGCTGGATTGAAGGCATCAGGATTGGGTATTCTTTGAACGCGCGCCAGTACGTGACCAACAACATCTCGGCGGGTTCCAGCCTGGGCTTTCCTTTTACTAGAGAAAGAGTCAGCGACACCGTGATCGCCATCAACGGTTCCAACCTGGGCCAGATTTTCCGGAACGCCCGTACCAGCATCAACCATGACATTCCCATCACCCTGGGAACGGTGAGCCTTTTCAAGCACTTCAAGGTGACGCCGGGCGTGAGCTACAGCGAGAGCTGGTTTACCAAAAAGTACACCTACCGCAATATTCCGGGGTCTAACCTACTGCAAGCGGATACTTCTAAAGGCCTGCACCGCACTTACCAGTACCAAGGAAGCTTGTCGTTCTCCACCAACTTGTACGGCATCGCCCAGATCAAAGGGAAGAAAATTGAGGCCATCCGGCACACCATCACGCCGAACGTTTCCTACAGCTGGCGCCCTGATTTTGGTCGGGAGGAATACGGTTTTTACCAGCGGGTGCAGCGCGACAGTCTGGGCAACACGCAGCTACTGTCAAGGTTCCAGGGCTTGGAAGGCAACGTGCCGGGGCCAGGTTTGAGCAGTGCGCTTTCTTTCTCCATCAGCAACAACGTGGAGATGAAAGTAAAAACTGATAGTGCGGGCGTGTTCAAGAAAGTGAGCCTGATTGATGCCTTCAACCTATCGGGCTCCTACAACATGGCCGCCGATTCCTTCAAGCTCTCCAACATCAACGTGAACATGTCTACCAAGCTGTTCAACAACGTGGGCGTGACGGTATCAGGGAGCTTTGACCCGTACCAATACATCAATGGGGTAAGAAGAAACATCTACTTGGCGCAATCTGGAGGTTTCAGGCTGGCCCGCCTCATGAACCTGAACTTCAACACCGGGTTTGAGTTCAACCAGCAGGCCCGCAAGCAGCAGGCCGCCTCAGGGGCACCGGCGCCCACCAACCTACCGGCGCTGGAGCGCGTCCTCACTGCCGCCGATTACGTGGAGTTCAACATTCCCTGGACGCTCTCGGTGGATTTGACCTCCAACTTCACCCGAGACAACCTCACCGACAAACTGGTGAACAACGCCACCTCGGCGGGCATCAACGGTTCGGTGACCCTTACCGAAAAATGGGCCATAAACTACACCACCAGCTATGATCTTAAAAACCGGATCCTGAGCTACACCAACATCGGGATTGTACGTGACCTGCACTGCTGGCAGATGTCCATTGACTGGGTGCCGTTTGGGGTGTTGCAACGCTACTCCATCAACATCAACGCCAAATCTGCCCTGCTGCAGGACTTGCGCATCCGGCGCAGCAGCAGCGCCACCGGCAGACCTTACTAAGCCAAAAACAGAGCGGCCATCTTCTTCAAGATGGCCGCTCTGTTTTTGGTCTCTTTTCTGTAAATCAGCCCTGAAATACACCAACGCCAGAGGGGCAAACGTAATAGACGGGTATCTTTCCCCCAGTTCACCGGCAAAGAATTTCTGGTTTTTTATTCCTGATTCCTAAATTCCCACTCCTTACCTTTGCCCAGGCTAATACCCCAACTATTGTTATGTCGGTTCAGAAACGCGAGGTAAAAATCATTACCACCCACCAGCTGCAAAGCATGAAAGTACGTGGCGAGAAAATCTCCATGCTCACTGCGTATGATTTCTCCATGGCCACCTTACTGGATGCCGCCGGAACAGATGTTTTACTTGTGGGCGATTCTGCCTCCAACGTGATGGCCGGCCACGAGACCACACTGCCCATTACCCTGGACCAGATGATCTATCATGCCTCCTCGGTGGTGCGGGGTGTGAAGCGCGCGTTTGTGGTGGTGGACCTCCCGTTCGGTTCTTACCAGGGAAACTCCTCGGAGGCCCTGCGTTCCGCTATCAGGATCATGAAAGAATCTGGTGCCCACGGCGTGAAGCTGGAAGGCGGCGAAGAAATTAAGGACTCCATTACGCGTATCCTCAGCGCCGGCGTGCCGGTGATGGGACACTTGGGCCTTACCCCGCAGTCTATCTATAAATTCGGCACCTACTCGGTGCGTGCCAAGGAAGAAGCCGAAGCCGAAAAACTCCTCTCCGATGCCCGCATTCTGCAGGAACTGGGCTGTTTTGCTATTGTGCTGGAGAAAATCCCGTCCGCCCTGGCTAAACGTGTAGCCGAGGAACTGGAGATTCCCATCATCGGGATCGGAGCTGGTCCGCACGTAGACGGCCAGGTGTTGGTGATTCATGACCTGTTGGGCATCACCAAGGAATTCAAACCCCGCTTCCTGCGCCGCTACGCCGAACTCCATGAGATCATCACCGGCGCCGTGAGCAACTACATCCAGGACGTGAAATCCCTCAACTTCCCTACCGAAGAAGAAGCTTATTAATTGTTCATTGCTGATTGTTGATTGTTCTTCGTGGTATAACAATCAGCAATGAACAACCAACAATTTTCCGCTTTTCGCCTCTTCTCTCAAAAACAGCTTAAAAACCGAATGCCTGCCCCCTTCAAGCTAGACGTACTTTTTGAAGACAACCACCTGCTGGTGGTGAACAAACCTAGCGGAGTGCTGGTGCAGGGCGATGAAACCGGTGATGTGCCGCTCTCAGAGTTGGCGAAGGAGTACATCAAGGAGAAATATCAGAAACCGGGCAACGTGTTCATTGGCGTGGTACACCGTTTGGACCGGCCGGTAAGCGGCGTGGTGCTCCTGGCCAAGACCTCCAAAACTCTCACTCGCCTGAACGAACAGTTCAAAACCCGGAAAACGGAAAAAATTTACTGGGCCATCACGCAACGGGCTCCGCAACCTGAGGCCGGAACCCTAGTGCATTGGCTTGTCAAAGACGCCGAGCGCAATACCACCAAAGCTCTCACGAGTGAAAAGCCGGGCAGCCAACGCGCCGAACTCAGCTATTCTTTACTTAAAGGCGCCAATGGCAAATACCTGGTAGAGGTTCGGCCCGTCACCGGTCGGCCGCACCAGATACGGGTACAATTAGCCTCGCTCAAATGTCCCATCCTGGGCGATCTGCGGTACGGCGCCCCGGAGCCGCTGCCCAACAAAAGCATCGCCCTGCACGCGCGCGAACTGGGTTTTGAGCATCCCGTCCTGAAAACCTGGGTCTCTGTACAGGCTCCTCTTCCCCGCATTCCGGCCTGGCAACCTTTCCAGCCCTAAGCTTTCCCTCTGTTCAGCCTTCTTTAAATTTCAGATCAGGTTTCTGTTTGCTCAAGCAAGTGCAAGTTTCTTAGGGCCGTGCCGTTTCTAGTTTGAAGTCAAAGCAATTATCAGTCATTTTTATAAAAGCAGACATAAAATAGCCAAAGGAAAACTTCAGCCAATTACCTGTTTAAGGGATTTGGCAAACCAAGAAGGAAGAGCAAAAGATGATTCTTATCACTTTTGCGCAAAATACAGGTTTGTCATTGCAGCGTTTATAACTTGCGTTGTAGCTTTGTGAACTTATTTACGGCAGGGCTGTTCTCATACTGCCTGCCGCTGTTAGGCGTAAACTATTAATTGCAATCACCCAGCATGATTATCATCCTCTTTTTCGTAGCACACTGGTACCTGTCGCTGTTTGTGCAGACCTTTTACCTCCACCGCTACGCCGCGCATAAAATGTTCACCATGAATGCGTTTTGGGAGAAGTTCTTTTTCCTTTTCACCTACATCAGCCAGGGCTCGTCTTTCCTGTCGCCCAGAGCATATGCCATTCTGCACCGGATGCACCACGCGTTCTCAGACACGGCCCGTGACCCGCATTCGCCGCACTTTTCCAGCAATGCCTTCACCATGATGTGGAAAACCAAGAACATCTACAACGATGTCTTGAAGAACAGAGTGGAACCAGAGATGCGCTTTGATGGCAATTACCCGGTTTGGCGCCTAGTAGAAAGAATTGGCGATCACTGGGGTTCCCGACTTGCGTGGGGTACTTTCTACGTGGTTTTCTATATTTACTTTGCCGAGTACTGGTGGATGTACCTGCTGTTGCCTTTGCACTTCCTGATGGGGCCTCTGCACGGCGCCATCGTGAACTGGAGCGGTCACAAATACGGCTACCAGAACTTTGACAACAACGACAAATCAAGAAACTCGCTTTTCTTTGACTTTTTAACCGGTGGCGAGTTGTTCCAGAACAACCACCACAAATTGCCTAACCGCGTGAACTTCGGGGTGAAATGGTGGGAAGTGGACCCAACTTACCCTATCATCTGGACCCTGGATAAAGTGGGCATCATCAAATTGAAAAAAGCTACTGCTTAACCGCAGCTCAACATAAAAGCAGAAAGGCGCTTCCTAATCAGGAGGCGCCTTTCTGCTTTATACCGGCTATGCGTTAAGGTCCGCAGTTCCATTATAAGTAACTATTTAAATTCATTATCCTTAAAATCGATCTAAAAACAACGGTCTAGTTTATCTCCTACTTTCAAAAACTTCAAATCATTCCTTTTCAAAAGGCCACAGTCTCAAATCTTTAAACTAATAGTAGCAGTTTCAGAATTATTGCCGTACATTTGCACCCCAATGCCGGACGGGATCCGGCGCTTTAACAAAGTTTACTATGGCTGTTAAAATCAGACTGGCCCGCAGAGGCCGCAAAAAAGCTGCAATGTACGATATCGTAGTTGCAGATGCTCGTGCACCACGTGATGGTCGCTTCATCGAGAAATTGGGTACTTACAACCCACAGACAAACCCTGCCACTATCAACTTCAACGAAGACAAAGCGTTGGATTGGGTATTGAAAGGCGCTCAACCAACTGACACCGTGAAAGCCATGCTTTCTTACACCGGGGTTATGTTCAGAAAGCACTTACAGATTGGTGTATTGAAAGGCGCCGTGACGCAAGAGCAGGCTGATGCCCGCTATGCAGAGTGGAAAGCCGCGAAAGATGCCAAAATCAGCGGTAAAGTAGAGAAAGTAGGAAGCGACAAAGCTGCCCAGAGAAAAGCTGCTTTGGAAGCTGAGGCTAGAGTAAACGCTGCCCGTGCAGAAGCCATCCGTTTGAAAAACACGCCTGAGCCAGTAGCCGCTGAAGAAGCTCCGGCTGCAGAAGGCGATGCCACTGAAGGCACCGATGCTCCTGCCGCAGACGCTACAGAAGAAGCTCAAGCTTAATTTTACCAGCCATGACGTTAGACGCATGCTTCCAGTTGGGGTATATTGTTCGCACGCATGGCACCAAAGGCCAGGTAGTCGCGTTTTTTGACGTGGACTTTCCGGAAGAGTACGATGAATTGGAATCAGTTTTCCTGTTGATAAACGGGAAACTGGTTCCTTTTTTCATTGATGACCTCAACCCGCAGGACAAAGGCAAAAGCATCATCAAGTTTGAGGATGTGAACACCGTGGCCGATGCCGAGAGACTCAAAGGCGTAGCCCTCTACCTTCCCCTGAACCAACTGCCCGAGCTGGAAGAAGACCAGTTCTACTTCCATGAGGTGATTGGCTACACAGTGGTAGATGAACAGTTAGGCGAACTGGGCACGGTGCAGACCTTCTTTGACCTGCCTAACCAGGATCTGCTGGCCATGGATTACCAGGGCCACGAGGTGCTGATTCCGGTTCAGGACGAGATTATCCTGCGCACCAGCAAAGAGGAGCGTAAGATCTACGTGAACCTGCCCGAGGGCCTTCTGGAAGTGTACACCCAACCCTCTAACCGCCAATTGGAAGAACCGCCCCTGGAGGGCGAGGAAGACGAAGACGATGACGCGGTTTGATATCATCACCTGCCAGCCCCACCTGCTCACCGGCCCCTTTGACCACTCTATTCTAAAAAGAGCCCAGGACAAAGGTCTGGTGGAAGTACACCTGCACGACCTGCGCAAATACGCAATCAACAAGCACGGCCAGATTGACGACTACGCCTTTGGCGGAGGCGCCGGCATGGTGCTCATGGTGGAACCCATTGCCAAGTGCATCAGGGAACTGCAGGCCCAGCGCACCTATGATGCGGTGATCTACATGACCCCAGACGGCCAGACGCTGAACCAGCCCATGGCCAATCGGTTGTCCATGCTTAAGAACATCATCATCCTGTGCGGACACTACAAAGGCGTGGACCAACGCGTGCGCGACCTGTTTGTGACCCACGAGATCAGCATAGGCGACTATGTGCTCTCCGGCGGAGAACTGGCGGCTGCGGTGTTGGCAGATTCCCTTATCCGGTTAATACCCGGAGTATTGAATGACGAGAGCAGCGCGCTCTCAGACTCTTTCCAGGACAATCTGCTGGCGCCTCCGGTGTATTCCAGGCCCGCTGATTTTGAAGGACATACCGTTCCAGACATCCTGCTGTCTGGTAACACCCCCAAAGTAGAGGAGTGGCGGTTTGAGCAGGCCGTGCAGCGCACTCGCCAATTACGGCCGGATTTGCTGCCCGATGAAAAAAATTAGTACTTGTTGATTTACAATTAGAAAAATAACGTCTATATTTGCACTCCGAATTTTGCAGATAAAAAGACACTATATTATAGTCATGAGCGATTTAATTAAATTAGTAGAGCAGGAATACACAGAGAAGCGTGCCTCAATTCCTACTTTTGCTGCTGGCGACACAGTGAACATTCACGTGAAAATCCGTGAAGGTAACAAAGAGCGTATCCAGCAATTCCAAGGCGTGGTGTTGCAACGCAGAAACTCCGGCGCTAGCGAGACTTTCACTGTAAGAAAAGTGTCTAACCAAATCGGAACCGAGCGTATTTTCCCGCTTCTTTCTCCAAACATCGAGAAAATTGAGGTAATCCGCAGAGGTAAAGTTAGAAGAGCTCGTCTGTTCTACCTGAGAGGTCTTTCTGGTAAAGCCGCTCGTATCAAAGAAAAAAGAAGCTAATACCTACTGGTATAGATTACCCTATAGTTTTAGTTCCGAAAAAGCCGATCTCCCCGAGATCGGCTTTTTTGTTTTCTTGCCTGGCCGGAAAGGTTTATAGGCGGGCGAAAAGAACGTAATCCATCCTTCGTTCTTAAGAAATTCTAGGCAGTACAACCACTGCAGTTTTCACCAGGTAAGGAGGCGGGTGGGGCGCGGTCCGTAAATCAATACCAGACGCCGTTGGCAAGATTCGTAAATTCTATTGGACACCATCACCTATACAGGTTTCATGCCGGAATTCCTGAGAAATCTTGCCCACATTTAAAGAAGGCGTTTGCCTAAAAGGTTAAAACAATAGGTTATCTTTAGTTAAGAAAAAGAGATTGACACCAGCCTTGCGAAAATTACCTGCTCTTCCAACAGGATTGCTGCTCATTTAAGGGAAAGCAGCCAAAATCGTAGTCCTAGAGCTCTAGTCAGGAAACGGGGCGAAAGAGTTTGGAATGGTTCTTATTTTCTTATACGTTGTCCCTCCCTTCTGGAGCATCAGAAGTGTTCCAATGTTCTCCTACCGGCAGCCACCCCCTCCCGCCGAATTAAATGCTTCGTTAACAACCATCCGGTGTTGAGTTTCATCTCTCCTTGGGTGCGCCTTCACCTGATCTTTGGTTTTAGCTGAGAGCCACACCTGGGCTACCCACCTATCTGATTGCCCCCGCCAATTACGTAGGCAACGTAGCGAATACAGGAAATCACTTTAGATTATTTCAACAGGTCTGTTCCTGTCACCCTGGGTCAGGGAACAGATCATATCCTCTCCCCTTGCCGCTTGTGTTCCTTTCCAGGCAACTATACAGGCGTAGAAGTTCCTCCCTCCAGTGGGGGAAACAGATGCGATTGCACTATGCTTACGGTACATCTTACTGTGTAACCAAGATGAAAAAGCATTTATCCTTCCTTTGGTTGTTCCTATTGGCAACGATCATCTCCAGTTCGGGGCAAACCCTTAAACCCAAATCAATAGATACAGACGGCATTGTCTACTCCATGGCACAATCAGGCGATACTGTCTTCCTGGGTGGCTCTTTTAGCATGCTCGGCTTCAATATTGGGCCTGCCGCTTTACTATCTACCACCTCAGACGTACCAGACCGTACCTTTCCTATAGTAGAAGGCTTCGTATATGTGTCTATTCCTGACGGTTCGGGCGGATGGTACCTGGGTGGCTCTTTCAGTTACGAAGTGGCGGGGGAGACGCGCAGTAGCCTGGCCCATGTGCTTCCCAACCATACTTTTGACCCCGGCTTTGATGCGCAACCAGACCGTGATGTTCAAAAGCTCATTCTCTCCGGCTCCACCCTTTACACTTCTGGTTCTTTTACTCAGATAGGGGGAGAAAACAGGAATTACTTGGCCGCCCTGAGCGCTTCCACCGGAAAGGCCACCACATGGGCTCCACAACCCGACAATTATGTAGCGGACATCGAACTTTATGAATCTACCCTCTTTGTATCTGGAAGTTTTGCTCAAATAGGAGGAAAAACGCAAATAGAAGGACAAAACAGAATTATAATAGCTGCCCTGAGCACCTCCACTGGCAAGGCCACCGAATGGACCCTTCAGCTAGATGGGGGCATTTCAGCCATGGCACTGGATGGCAACATCCTCTATTTAGGAGGTGGCTTTACCCAAATGGAAGGCCAGAACCGCCAGAATCTGGCTGCAGTGGACCTATTATCGGGAGCGCTCACTCCCTTCGCCCCCAAAGTAGATAATTATGTAAATGACCTTTCTATCTCTGGCGCAACCCTCTATGCTGCCGGTGACTTCAGCCGGATCAATGGCATTCTCCGCCCCTTTCTGGCGGCCATGAACACCACCACAGGACAGGTCTCCTCGTGGAATCCGCATCCGAATGGGCCAGTCTATCAAGTCGCCCTCTCTGGCACTACGCTCTACGCCGTAGGAAATTTCGACCGAATCGGCAGCCATCGCCGCCCTTATGTGGCGGCCATCAGCCTCTCCACGGGGCAAATAGTTAACTGGACGCCTGAACCTAATTTTTTTGTGTACTCCGTCACAGTTTGGGGCAATGCCGTCCTGGTGGGGGGATCCTTCACCTTTCTGAAAACCACCTACCGTGACAATCTGGCTGCCTACTCAGCCAGTACGGGGAAAGTTCTATCCTGGAAACCAGGAGCGTATGGTACGTATATTTATATTCCATTTAAGCCACCTATCACGGGCAGAGTGAATGTAGTGCGTGTGCAGGGCTCCACCGTTTATGTGGGGGGAGATTTTCACTATTTAGGTGGCCAACCTCGCCTCAATATAGGAGCCCTCAGTCGCACCTCAGGTCTTGCTACCCCTTGGGATCCGGGAGCAAACGGGAAAGTCTTTGCCCTGGAGGTAGATGGAGCTACTATCTACGCAGGAGGTACCTTTACCCGGATTGGCGGGAAGAGCCGGCATTACGTAGCAGCCCTGGAGAACACTTCCGGTACCGCCTCTCCCTGGAATCCGATACTGGACAATACGGTCCATGCCTTGGCGGTAAACAATTCAACCATCTTTGTAGGGGGTTCTTTCACCAAAGTAGGCCAGCAGGATCGTGGGTCCCTTGCGGCCTTTAAGAAAACCGGGGGATTTCTTCTGTCCTGGAATCCCTTGGCCAACGGGAGGGTTTATGCTTTGGCCTTGGATAGCTCCCTCGTTTACGCCGGGGGCTCCTTCACCCAGGTAGGAGGCCAGAATCGTTCTTACGTGGCGGCTCTGGAGATGAAGAAAGGTCTGGCTACGGTCTGGAACCCAAACCTGAATGACACCGTCTTCGCCCTTATGCAGGGGCAGGGTTACCTGTTTGCGGGAGGTTCTTTCAGCAGGGCAGGAGAGCAACCGGTAAGTAACTTTGCCATGCTTGATACAAGCATGGGAGCCGCGGTAGGGAACTACCCGCAGTTCAACAAACCTGTCCATGCGCTACACTACCATTCGGCATCTTCCACCCTTCATACAGGAGGCCAGTTTACCTTTATTGGAGACGCGGCTCGAAGTTATCTAGCTTCTTTTAACGTTAGCCCTAACCAATCTGCTAGTGACCAGGTAATCACCTTCCATCCCAAAGGAGATAGAACCCTGCTAGAGGATCCCGTCACTTTAGAGGCCACCGCAAGTTCTGGTTTACCGGTCCTCTTTAGTGTAGTGTCTGGCCCGGCAACTATTTTAGGGAACCTACTCACTTTTACGTCGGCTGGCACCGTGGTGGTACAGGCATCACAGCCCGGAAACAAAAATTTCAATCCTGCCCCCGTGGTAGTGAGATCCATTGTGGTTAGGAAAGCAAAAGCCACTATCCAGCTGGATAAAATGACAACCTTGTATAATGGCTCTGTCCAGGCACCCACTTTTACTACTTCTCCTGCCAACTTACCCGTGACCCTTACTTTTGATGGCAGCACTACCCTTCCTGTGAATGCCGGGGGCTACGAGGTAGTTGCCACGGTGAACACAGCTACTTACCAAGGCTCAGCCAGTGGGTTCTTCGTGATCCGGAAAGTCCGCCAGCAACTTAGGGTGCCTACCATACCGGACCTGACGGTGGGAGGTACCCCTTATAAAATTCCGCCTACCGCTGCTAACGGTCTGCCGGTTTTGGTAGAGGTTATCTCAGGGCAGGTTAAAATAGAGAATGGGTTCCTGATTCCCATTGGGCCAGGCGGAGGGTGTATCGCCTTCAGCCAACCCGGTGATGCCAACTACTTACCCTCTGGGAAGATCCAAAGGTGCTTCACCATTCACCCGGCCGAAGGAATCACCCATGAGGTGTGGGCCAGCATTCCTTCCAGCCTGGTAGACATCCATCAGCTTCCCTCAACCCCGCCCACCAGCACCAGCACCATTACCTCCTTCATGGCTCCATCTAACCTAGGTGACAACTACTTCGCCCGGGTGCGGGCCTATCTACTCGTTCCCATTTCCGGCGAATACCGCTTCCACCTTACGGCGGATGACCGGGCAGAGGTAAGGTTGAGCCCGGATGAAGACCCCTCGAAAATGGCCCGGATCGCCTACTTGCGCCGGGCAACCAAGGCCGGCAGGTACCACGACTTCGCTTCCCAACAGTCGGAACTCATTTACCTGGAGGCCGGTCGCCGCTACTACATAGAGGCCGTGATGCGCGAGTTTAGATTCAAAGACCACCTCTCTGTAGCCTGGACCAAGCCCAATGGTACCATGGAGGTTATTCCCGGCGCTAACCTTATCCCCTTCACTTCTACACCTTCCTTAGAAGTCATGGCTGCTGCGGCGCGACAGATTCCACCTGTACCCGAAGTTTTCCTGGATAACTTCACGGCCAGCCCGAATCCCTTCTCAGACAAGGTGACCATAAGCTTTTCCCTGGCAAATGACGAAGAGGTGAGGCTGGAGATGTACACTTTCCAAGGGCAATTGGTAAAAACTCTCCACGTAGGGAAGGCTGAGGCAGGCAAGGTAAACCGCTATGAGTTTGAGAGCGGTTTACATGCCAATGGGGTTTATATTTGTCGGATAACAGTGGCCGGAAAGTCAATCCTCAAAAGACTGTTGCTTCACCGGTAACCTTAAGGTCAAGTTGGAAAGCCGAGGCTCCTAATGGAAGCCTCGGCTTTTTTGCACCAAGTACCACCCTAGTAGAAACCCACTGTTACTGCCCTCAACCCACAGGGGTGGGTACAAAAGCTATTTGTGAACTTATCTATTCCGTTTTAGCCCGTTTTCTGGAAAACACCTCAAAAATGATTAAGCGCTTCCCTTTGCCTGGGCTTCTATTCCAGAAATCAGCCTCCCGCCGCTGATGAGGGGTCTGGTGAATTGAAAACGCAGGCGGGAAGATCTCTCAAAAGAGACGGCCCATCCCGTTTCGCCGGCGTTTTTCAGAAAATAGCCAGTAAACGGAATGCGGAATTGCGTATCTTCAGAAGGCCTTACCGGGTCGTCCTCCTCCCGCCGGGCCGCGGTACCGGGTTTTGGGTAGGCATTACGTCAATTAAGGTTTTCCGCCTCTTTTTCCTGAAATGTAACGTTTCCTGCCGATGCGTTACAGGCCACGGTCCTTATGGACAGTGTCTTGGCCCCAGGGTTATGGGACGTCACTGCGGCACCCGTGGCCCCAGCCCCCGCCACTCACCCCTCCGGAGATTGCCGCTATGGAAGCCGCCCTCTTAATTACAAATTTTCATTTTGGTAAAAAAAGAAAGAAAAATAATGTAATTATTAAAATAAATATTATATTTCTCATATCTTATAGATTCTTGGCAAAAAGAGTAATCATTCCCTTTACACATTCTAGAAATCTCTTGCGGAGGAAGAGGCAAAATGGGTAAGGTCAGAAATATTTTAGCCAGCAAAGGGCACGCTATCTACTCGATAGAACCCGACGACACCGTGTACCAGGCACTGGAACTCATGTGCGAGAAAAACCTGGGAGCCCTCTTGATCATAGACCGGGGAAGATTCACCGGCATCTTTACCGAACGTGATTACGCCCGCAAGGTGATTCTGAAGGGGAAAGCCTCCAAAGAAACCCTGGTACGGGAAATCATGAGCGAACGCCCCATCACCGTTACCCCAGACACCCCTATTGAAGATTGCATGAAACTCATGACCCAAAGTTACATCCGGCACCTTCCGGTGATGGAGAACGGGGAATTGGCGGGGTTGATTTCCATCGGGGACGTGGTAAAATACATCATTGACGAGCAGAAATTCATCATCGAGAACCTGGAGCATTACATAACCGGTCACTAACGGCACTTCGCCGGCGGTGTGTTCATGTGAACCTTTCCTACATGCGGTAACCAGAATCCAAACGATTCCCTGGAGGGGATGCGCTTTGACCAATTCTCCCGAAAATCCTGCCCTGCTCTGGCCTTTGCTGGTCTACACAGCCATTGTGCTCAGCCTGGCCGGCATCATCCTCACCATTTCCCATTTCCTGGGTGGCCGACACCATGAGCGCGCCACTGGTGAACCCTATGAAGGGGGCATCATCAGCACAGGTACAGCCCGATTGCGTTTCTCTTCCCAGTTCTACCTGATTGCCATGCTCTTCGTCATTTTTGACGTGGAAACCATCTTTATTGTGTCCTGGGCCATCGCGTTTCAGGAACTGGGCTGGTACGGCTACTTTGGGGTGCTGGCGTTCATTGTACTGCTGGTGGTGGTGCTGATCTATGAGTGGCGCAATGGGGCCCTGGACTTCGGTCCGGATGGCAAGAAGATTCTGCAGGCGTATAAGAAAATCACCCTAAAAGAGACCCGGCATGAAGTGGTGGCTGAGTAGACCAGAACAACCAACGGGCGCCCTAAAAGGCACCGGTTCTTACGAGGACACCATGCAGCAGAGCATCATGCTCAGCTCCATGCAAAGCCTGCTGGCCTGGGGCCGGAAAAACTCCATGTGGCCGTTCCACTTCGGGTTGTCCTGCTGTTTCGTGGAGATGGCCACCAGCATGACGCCCAAGTACGATCTGGCCCGTTTCGGGGCCGAGGTAATCCGGGGAACGCCCCGCGAGGCCGATGTCATGATCATCGCCGGCACGGTCTTCATCAAAATGGCACCCATCATTCAACGCCTGTACGAGCAGATGATGGAACCCCGCTGGGTTATTTCCATGGGGTCTTGCGCCAACTCGGGCGGTATGTATGACATCTACAGCGTGGTACAGGGCGTGGACAAATTCCTGCCCGTAGATTTGTACGTGCCCGGCTGCCCGCCCCGTCCCGATGCGTTCATGGAAGGCTTGGTGCTGTTGTCAGAATCGGTAGGGAAAGAGAAGCGGCCGCTGAGCTGGAGCGTGGGCGAGCAGGGCATCATCCGACCAGATAATACTGATGTGAAAGCCCGCAAAGTAGAACACCGCCGGCAGATGACTGATTTCCGGTCCCCCGACGAGATATAAATCAGACAACAATCAAGCAGGAAATAAAAATCAGAATAGCCCCAAAAAGCTAGTGGAACCACGATGGTGTAGAGGAAGGATGTAAAGTACAAAAGGACAAGGATTTGCCTAAAATGGCAACAAAACGCCTGTACAATGGATAGCAACGGCAACCTTCTGGCGCAACTGCAATCCCGTTTCGGTGAGGGCACCTTCATCGTACAGACCACCAAGGATGAGATTCTCACCCTCTGGATGCCTGTGGCCCAAGCTAAAGAGATCCTGCATTACCTCAAAAAAGAGATCCCGCAACCCTTCCCTTTTCTCTACGACCTCTGCGCCCTGGACGAACGCACCCGCAACCGGGCTACGAACCACGTCCCCCACGCCGATTTCACCATTGTCTACCATTTGTTCTCCTACGCGCAGAATCTCTTCATCCGGCTGAAGGTGGGTCTGTTTGGCGAGTATCCTTCGCTACCCAGCATCACCGGGCTGTGGGCCAACGCCAACTGGTATGAGCGGGAGATTTTTGACCTCTTCGGGATCAAGTTTGAAGGGCACCCCAACCTGTCGCGCATTCTCATGCCGCGTACCTGGGAAGGCCACCCGTTGCGCAAGGAGCACCCGGCGCGGGCCACCGAGATGGGACCTTTTAGATTATGGGACGAAAAGCAGGATCGTGAGCAGGAGGCATTAAGGTTCAAGCCCGAGGAATGGGGCATGGCGCGCCAGAGCGAAGACAGTGATTTCATGTTCCTCAACATCGGGCCGCAGCACCCGGGCACGCACGGCGTTTTACGCATTATTTTGCAATTAGACGGCGAAGACATTGTGGATGCCGTGCCCGACATCGGGTTCCACCACCGCGGGGCCGAGAAGATGGGCGAACGGCAGTCTTGGCACACCTACATTCCTTACACTGACCGCGTGGATTACCTGGGCGGCGTGATGAACAACCTGGCCTACCTGCTGGCGGTGGAGAAACTGGCGGGTATTGAAGTGCCGGAGCGGGTGAAGGTGATCAGGGTCATGATGTGCGAATTCTTCCGGATTGCGAGCCATTTGGTGTGGTACGGCACGTTTGCGCAGGATTTGGGGCAGCTCTCGCCGGTGTTCTACATGTTCTCTGACCGCGAAAAGGTCTTTGAGGTGGTGGAGGCCGTTTGCGGCGGTCGCATGCATCCCAACTGGTTCCGGATTGGCGGCGTGTCACAGGATCTGCCCAAAGGCTGGGAAACGCTGGTGCAGGGTTTTCTGGACTATTTCCCCAAAAGGCTCAAAGAATACGACAGCATGGTGCTGAAGAACAGCCTGTTCAAAGCCCGCACCGTGGGCATCGGGATCTTCACCGCCGAGGAAGCCATTGAGTGGGGCGTGACCGGGGCCAACCTGCGAGCCTGCGGCATGGACTGGGATTTCCGGAAAACGCGGCCTTACTCGGGCTACGAAATGTTCGATTTTGAGGTGCCCATCGGCCAGAACGGCGACTGTTATGACCGGGCGCTGGTGCGCGTAGCCGAGATGCGGCAAAGTCTGCGCATCATTGAACAGTGCCTCAAGAACATGCCCGCCGGTTCCTACAAAGCCGACCATCCGTTGACCACGCCGCCTCTCAAAAAGCACACCATGCAGGACATCGAGACGCTGATCACGCACTTTCTGAACGTGAGTTGGGGACCGGTGATCCCCGCGGGCGAGGCTATGAGTTGCATTGAGGCCACCAAAGGCGCCAACAGCTATTATCTCACCTCAGACGGCAACACCTCGGCGTACCGCGTCCGCATCCGCACCCCCTCCTTCCCCCACATGCAGATGCTGCCCTACATCAGCCGCGGCTATACCGTCGCCGACCTGCTCTCCATCCTCGGCGCCATGGACTACGTGCTAGCCGATATTGACAGGTGACGAATTTTGAATGAGAGATTGAGTGATGGAGTGAATGTTGGAGTGAATGAGGAGAGAACCTTCGGCAATGCAGTACAAACAGACTCTCGTTTTGGGCTGATTTTAAGAAAACAGCCTCTAAACGGCCCGGCAAAATCGGGAATGTTGAGAGTAGAGGAAGCAAAGCCGAGGTCTACATAGATACAGTGAATGTCCGCCTGAGTTCTCTGTTTTTAGGCTGGTTTCTGGAAAACAGGCCTGAAACAGGGAACATCAGGTGAGCTAATCACCAAGACAAACATCGACTCAATTTTACAAACAGCAGCACTGCTGCTGAGGAAACGAACAAGTACTTAACCGAAGAACAGATGCTGACCACGGAGGAAATCGCGCAGATTGAACATGAGATTAGCCTGGTGCCGCAGCGGAAGGCGGCCTGCATTGAGGCCCTGAAGGTGGTGCAGCAGCACCGCGGCTGGGTCTCGGATGAAAGCCTCAAAGACACGGCCACCATGCTGGGGATGTCGGCGGAGGAGTTGGACAGCGTGGCCACGTTCTACAACCTCATCTTCAGGCAGCCGGTGGGCCGCCACGTAATTCTGCTCTGCGACAGCATCAGTTGCTGGGTCATGGGCTATGAGCAGATCAGGGACCACCTCATACAGAAACTGCAGATCAAATACGGCGAGACCACTCCTGATGGCCGCTTTACGCTTCTGCCCAACGTCTGCCTGGGCACCTGCGACCGCGCCCCCGCCCTCATGATTGACGACCATCTGTACCAGAACGTGACCATTGAGGAGTTAGACGACATCTTGCACCACCACAGATAAACCGCCCGGCCATAGCCATGGAAAGACCCTTGACCAAACACATCCACCCCGATAGAGAACCCCTCAGCCTGCAGGAGTACGAGCGGGTGGGCGGCTACCAGGCGGTGCGGAAAGCCCTGCTGGAGCTCTCACCCGAGGTGGTGGTGACGCTGGTGAAAGACTCCAATCTGCGGGGCCGCGGCGGGGCCGGGTTCAACACTGGGCTCAAGTGGAGCTTCGTGCCGATGGGTCCGGACGTGCCCCGGCCCAAATACCTGGTAGCGAACGCCGATGAGATGGAGCCCGGCACCTTCAAAGACCGCCTGCTCCTGGAAGGCAATCCGCACCAATTAATTGAGGGCATGATCCTCGCGTCCTACGCCATTGGGGCGGATATTAGTTATGTGTTCCTCCGCTGGGCCTACAAGAAAGCGGCCCAAGGCATTGTCAAAGCCATTCAGGAAGCCTATAATGCTGGGTACCTTGGGCAGAATATTCTGGGCACGGGCTTCAGTCTGGAGATGCATTTGCACACCGGAGTGGGCCGCTACATGTGCGGCGAAGAAACCGCGCTGCTCAATGCCTTGGAAGGCAAACGCGCCATGCCGCGGGCCAAGCCACCGTTCCCGCAGGTGAGCGGCCTGTACGGCAAACCCACCATCGTGAACAACGTGGAAACGCTCTGCTGCCTGCCCCACATCGTGAACCACGGCGCCGAATGGTTCAAAGGCCTGAGCCGCACCCAGGATGCCGGCACCAAGATCTACGGCGTGAGCGGCAAGGTGAAACGGCCCGGTGCCTGGGAACTGCCTATGGGCGTCACCATCCGGGAACTGGTGGAAGAATACGCCGGGGGCATGCTGGACGGCTACAAGTTCAAGGGTGCCCTGCCTGGCGGCGCCTCCACCGATTTCCTGGTAGAGCAGCACCTGGACACGCCCATGGATTACACCTCCATCGCGGCGGCGGGCAGCCGCATGGGCACCGGCACCATGATCATTCTGGACGACCAGACCTGCCCCGTGGGCTTCGTGCACAACCTCCAGCATTTCTTCGCGCAGGAATCCTGCGGTTTCTGTACGCCCTGCCGCGAGGGTCTGCCCTGGGTGGAGAAAGTGCTGCTTTCCATTGACCGCGGCGAAGGTCGGCCCGAAGACATGAATATCCTTGATTTCCATACCAAATACCTTGGCCCGGGCAACACGTTTTGCGCGTTAGCTCCCGGTGCTATGGAACCCCTGCAGAGCGCCCTGAAATACTTCCGGGAGGATTTTGAACGCCACATCCATGATCACCAATGTCCCTGGAAATAGGCCATGCCCACCATTTACATAGACAACGTGCCCTATGAGGTAACTGCCGGCAAAAATCTGCTGGAGGCCTGCCTATCCTTAGGCAAAGACCTGCCCTACTTCTGCTGGCATCCGGCCATGGGCTCGGTGGGGGCTTGCCGCCAGTGCGCTGTGAAAATCTTCAAAGACGAAGCTGACACAAAAGGCCGCCTCATCATGTCCTGCATGGAACCGGTGCGCGACAACCTGCGCCTGTCCATTGAGGAGCCCGAGGCCAAAGAATTCCGGGAGCACGTGATTGAGTGGCTCATGACCAATCACCCGCACGACTGCGCCGTTTGCGACGAAGGCGGTTCCTGCCATTTGCAGGACATGACCGTAATGACGGGCCACTCGTATCGCCGCTTCCAGTTCAAAAAACGCACCTACCAGAACCAGTACCTGGGCCCGTTCCTCAACCATGAGATGAACCGCTGCATCCAGTGCTACCGCTGCGTGCGCTACTATAAAGATTATGCCGGCGGTAAAGACCTGGACGTGTTCGGGGCGCACAACCACGTGTACTTCGGGCGGGCCGAGGACGGCGTACTGGAAAGTGAGTTCAGCGGCAACCTGGCCGAGGTCTGCCCCACCGGCGTCTTCACCGACAAAACCCTGAAACAGCACTACACCCGCAAATGGGACCTCACCATGGCGCCCTCGGTGTGCCACCACTGCAGCTTGGGCTGTAACATCACCGCCGGCGAACGCTACGGTTCCTTGCGGCAGATTACCAACCGCTACAACGGCGAGGTGAACGGCTATTTCCTTTGTGACCGGGGTCGGTTTGGCTATGAGTTCGTGAACGGCCCGGCACGGATAAGAAAAGCGTTGGTACGAACCAAACTTCCCGAGGCCGTTTCCCGCGAGGAAGCCTTGCAGGAAGTCACCACGCAACTCAAAACTGCCCGGGTTATTGGCATCGGCTCGCCGCGCGCTTCGCTGGAATCCAACTTCGCGCTGAAGGCTCTGGTGGGCGAGGACAATTTCCACAGCGGCGTCTCCGACACGGATTATGACATGGTGAATATGAGCCTGAAGATCCTGCAGAGTACGCCGGCCCGCACGTTCAGTTTGCGGGAAGTGGAGAAAGCCGATGCCGTTTTCATTCTGGGCGAGGACCTGATCAACACCGCTCCCCGGCTGGGCTTGGCGGTAAGGCAATCAGGGCGGCAACAACCGCTGGAAACGGTGATGCAAGCCAGTATCCCGTATTGGCAGGATGCCGCCGCCCGGGAGCTGGTGCAGGAGCAGCACGGGCCGCTTTTCATGGCCACGCTCACCGCCACCAAACTGGATGAGATCGCCACCGCCACGCTACACGCCTCTCCGGATACCATCGCCCGCCTGGGCTTTGCTGTGGCCAACCTCATCAGCGCCGGATCGCCGGAGGTGACGCATTTATCAGAGGAAGAGCAGGCCCTGGCAGAGCAGATTGCCCAGGCGTTGGTGAAAGCCAAAAAGCCTTTGATCATCTCGGGCTGCTCCACGGGCAGCGAAGCCGTGCTGGAAGCAGCAGCTAACCTCACTGCGGCCTTACACGCCCAAAACCCCGAAACCGGCCTCGTGCTCACCCTGCCCGAATGCAACAGCATGGGCCTGGCGATGTTGGGCGGTCACCGACTCGATTCCGCTTTTGCGGCCATTCATAACGGCTATGCCGAGGCGGTCATCATCCTGGAGAACAACCTGCACCGCTGCGCCGATAAAGCAGAAGTAGACCGTTTCCTGGGCAAAGCCAAACAGGTCATCGTGTTGGACCACCTGCACCACGCCACCACTGAGAAAGCCCATGTACTGCTGCCCGCCGGCGCCTTCTCGGAGGCAGATGGCACCTTGGTGAACAACGAGGGTCGGGCCCAACGCTTCTACCAGGTCTACCCCACTGCTGAGGACATCCAGGAAAGCTGGCGCTGGCTCGCGCAAATAGGCCAGGCGCTGCACGTGCCCCTGATGAGCCAATGGGAGAACATAGATGACGTGAACCGCGCCCTGATGGAGGTTGAGCCTAAGTTCAGAAGTCTAGAAGCCCTGGCTCCGCCCGCTGGTTTCCGGATCTCCGGCCAGAAAATACCCCGGGAAACCCACCGGTTCAGCGGCCGCACCGCCATGTTCGCCCACCATAACGTGAGCGAAGCCAAACCGCCCCAAGACCCTGATTCCCCGCTTTCCTTTACCATGGAAGGCTACCGGGGCCAACCGCCTTCACCTATTACGCCTTTCTTCTGGGCGCCCGGCTGGAACTCCATGCAGTCGGTGAACAAGTACCAGGACGAAGTGGGCGGGCATCTGCGGTACGGCGATCCGGGCATCCGGCTCAT
The DNA here is from genome assembly GCF_008271695.1 of Rufibacter hautae. Classification (GTDB taxonomy): domain Bacteria; phylum Bacteroidota; class Bacteroidia; order Cytophagales; family Hymenobacteraceae; genus Nibribacter; species Nibribacter hautae. The sequence continues at coordinate 480,267 of NZ_VKKY01000003.1, read as the reverse complement.
AGAACCAGGGCAGGACGGGCTCAACCGCTATTACCACGATGTGCCCGAAGACTTCCAGCCGCTGAAAGACCACCTGTTCGTGCTGCCGCTGCCCCACATTTTCGGGTCGGAGGAGTTGAGCTCGTTTTCGCCCGGGATTGCAGAAAGAGCCCCAAAACCCTATGTGGCCCTGAACCCGAGGGACGCCCAGACCTTTGGTTTGGAAGCAGGTGAGATCCTCAGTTTCACGCTGAACCACCAGACCTTCCGGCTGCCGGTGAAACTGTATCCTGAGCTCTCGCCGGGCACCGCTGGGGTACCCAGAGGCTTACAAGATGTTCCGTTTTTTGAAGTACCCGCCTGGGCCATCATCCTTAAACCAGAACCCGCATGGAAGAATCAACCTCACACTATCTCCTGATCATTGGGGGCGTGCTATTTGGGCTGCTGAACGTGGCCGCGGGGCTCATCTGGGTGGAACGCCGGATGCTGGCGCTCTGGCAGGACCGCTACGGCCCTAACCGCGCGGGACCTTTCGGGCTGTTCATCGTGTTGGCAGATACCCTGAAGCTGTTCTTCAAGGAAGACTGGATTCCGCCGCTGGCGGATAAAGTGGTGTTTGTGATTGCGCCGGCCATTGTGCTGGTGACGGTGCTGCTGGGTTTTGTGGTGGTGCCGTTCGCGCCCGGCATCGTGGTGGCCGACCTCAACATCGGGCTCCTGTTTTTCCTGGCTATGTCGTCTATGGGCGCCTACAGCATCATTCTGGGCGGTTGGGCCTCTAACAACAAGTACGCCTTGCTGGGGGCCATGCGGGGCGCAGCGCAGATGATTTCCTACGAGGTGTTCATGGGGTTGGCGCTCATGGGCGTGGTGCTGTTGACCGGCACTTTTAACATGACCACCATTGTAGAGGCGCAGCGCGATCTATGGTTTTTCATTCCGCAGTTCCTGGGCTTTGTCATCTTCTTCATCGCCGGCGTGGCCGAGACCCACCGCCTGCCCTTTGACATTCCGGAATCGGAGAGCGAGTTGGTGGCGGGGTTCCACTCAGAGTACTCGGGCATGAAGTTCGGGATGTTCTTCATTGGCGAGTACCTGGGCATTACGCTGATCTCCTGCATGGTGGTGACGCTGTACTTCGGGGGATGGCTGGGACCTGGGTTTCTGCCGCCGCTGGTTTGGTTCGCCATCAAGGTGTTCGCCTTCATCAGTTTGTTCATCCTGTTGCGCGCCTCGCTGCCCCGCCCCCGCTACGACCAACTCATGGAATACGGCTGGAAAATCCTGCTTCCGCTTTCCCTGGTAAACCTGCTGGTAACAGCGGCCATTGTCCTGCTGCAAACTGAGTCTTAACGCATAACCCGTCATCGCTCTTGGGGAGCCCTGGCATAACGAAAGGAGCTGATATGTTTAGTATTCTCAGAAGCATGGGGTTAACCTTCCTGCACGCGTTCCACAAACGCGACACCATCCAGTACCCCGAGGAAAAAGCCAAGCTCTCCACCCGGTGGCGGGGCCGGATTGTGCTCACGCGGGACCCCGACATGGGCGAGCGTTGCGTGGGTTGTTACCTGTGCGCGGCAGCCTGTCCGGTAGACTGTATCTCGCTGCAGTCCACGGAGGACGAGAACGGTCGCCGGTACCCGGATTTCTTCCGGATCAACTTCTCGCGCTGTATTTTCTGCGGATTCTGCGAGGAAGCCTGCCCCACCTACGCCATCCAGCTCATCCCAGACTTTGAGATGGCCGAGTACAACCGCCAGAACCTGGTCTACGAGAAAGAAGACCTCCTCATTGATGGGCAAGGAAAATATCCCGGCTACAACTATTACAAAGTGGCAGGCATGGCCATCGGCGGAAAGGACAAAGGAGAAGGCATCAACGAGAATCCGCCGGTAAACGTGAAAAGCCTCCTGCCTTAACCTGCACCGCCATGGAACTGACCTTTTTCATCGCTGCCGCCATCGCTATTCTCGCAACCATCATGGTGGTCACGCAATACAACCTCATCCATGCGCTGCTGTACCTGGTGGTGTCGTTCCTGGCTATTTCGGTGGTGTTTTTCACATTAGGGGCTCCTTTCATGGCCGCTCTGGAGATCATCATCTACGCCGGGGCCATTGTGGTGCTCATCATCTTCGTGATCATGATGCTGAACCTCACCACCGAAGACATCCAGCATGAAAAGGAATGGCTCCAGCCCCGCATCTGGATCGGCCCGGCCGTGTTGTCCTTCATACTGCTGGTGGAGCTGGTCTACATTTTCACCATTGATACCCCGGCCAACTACCGAAGCACGCCCGTGGAGGCGAAGGCCGTGGGCATGTCTTTGTTTGGGCCCTACGTGCTGGGCGTGCAGTTGAGCGGCATGCTGCTGATGGCGGGCATTGTGGGCGCCTATCATTTGGGCCGGCAGAAGAAGAAAGTAATCCACCGTTTTTTGGAAAGGACCGACGCATGACTACCCTCCCCATGGAATATGGCCTGCTGCTGGCGGGCATCCTTTTCGTCATCGGGCTGGTGAGTCTGCTCATCCGGCGCAACATCATCTTCATGCTCATATCGGTGGAGATCATGCTCAATGCCGCCGGGCTGGCCTTTATAGTGGCCGGTGCCCGCTGGGCCCAGGCCGATGGGCAGGTCATGTTCATTTTCATCGTCACCATGGCTGCCGCCGAGGTCTCCGTGGGCCTGGCCCTGATCCTCCAGTTGTACCACAACCTGAAAACCCTTGACAGCGACGCAGCCAACCTAATGTACGGATAGCTATGGAAAATCTACTCTGGGTCATTCCCGCTTTGCCTTTTGCCGGTGCCCTGCTGCTGATTCTGCTGGGCGGCAGACTGCCCCGTACGGTGGTGTCTCTAATTGGCGTGGGCAGCGTTGGTTTATCGGCCGTGCTCACGTTGCTTTTGGGTTTTCAATTTCTGAGCGATGCTCCCGCAGGAGGCGTGTACCGGCAGGAAGTCTGGCAGTGGTTTAACGTGGCAGGCTTCAACCCGTCCATCGCGTTTCACCTGGATGCGCTGTCTTTAGTGTTCATCTTCGTGATCACGTTTGTGGGTTTCCTGATTCACCTCTACTCCACCGCCTACATGGCCGAGGACGAGGGCTTCACCCGCTTCTTTGCCTACATGAACCTGTTTGTGGGCTCTATGCTGGTGCTGGTGCTCGCGGATAACCTGCTGTTGCTGTACCTGGGCTGGGAAGGTGTGGGTTTGTGCAGTTACCTTTTGATCGGGTTTTGGTATAAAGAGCCCCAAAACGGCTATGCCGCCCGCAAAGCCTTCATCATTACCCGGGTGGGCGACACGGCCATGGCCATTGGCTTGTTCATGCTTTTCCAGTATTTCGGGACGCTGCACATCCAGACCATTTCATCTGAAGCAACTCAAGCTTGGCCCATAGGTGTGCAACCCGCTTTAATCATCGCGTTTCTGCTGTTGGGCGGAGCGGTAGGAAAATCAGGACAGTTACCACTGCAGACCTGGCTCCCCGATGCTATGGCCGGTCCTACGCCAGTGAGTGCCTTAATTCACGCAGCAACCATGGTGACGGCGGGTGTGTACCTTATCGCTAGAATGCACGTGCTGTTTGAGCTGGCGCCGATAGCCCAATTTACCGTGGCAGTCATTGGCGCGGTTACCTTGCTGCTGGCGGGATTTTCTGCGTTGACTCAGTCAGACCTGAAGCGGGTGCTGGCCTATTCCACCATCAGTCAGATTGGCTACATGTTTCTGGCCTTGGGCGTAGGGGCCTGGAGCGCGGGTATCTTCCATTTCATGATCCACGCGTTCTTCAAGGCCCTGCTCTTCCTGGCGGCCGGGGCCATTATTATTTCGCTGCACCATGAGCAGAACATGTTCAAAATGGGCGGCCTCAAAGAGAAAATGCCGGCCGTGTTCTGGACCTTCTTGATTGGGGCGGCTTCATTGGCGGCCTTGCCTTTGGTGACGGCGGGCTTCTACAGCAAAGACCAGATTCTATGGTTGGCCCTGGCGGGCGAACGCGGTAACATCTGGCTGTACCTGGCCGGGCTGGTCGGCGCGTTCATCACCGCCATCTACACCTTCCGGATGGTGTTCATCACGTTCTTCGGCGAAGCCAAAACGCATCTGGAGCATCCGCCGGGCAAGCTCATCGTTTTGCCGTTGGTGGTGCTGGCGGTCCTTTCCACTGTGGCGGGGTTTATTGAGCTGCCGCACAACTTTGGGCACGTGGTGCTGTTCTCTTCCTTTTTGAGCCCGGTTTTGCCAAATCTGCCCGTAAACGAAAGCATGGTCCCTTCTGAGTGGATGTTCCAGGCTATTGCGGCAGCATTCTCTTTGGCCGGGGTTTTCGTCGCCTACCTGGTGTACCTGAAACGACCTGCCCTGCACGAAAGCATCCGAAACTCGGGCGTGGCCATGGCGCTGCACCGGTTCTGGTACTCAGGGTGGGGCTTTGACCGGTTGTATGACAAGCTCTTTGTGCAGCCTTTCGTCTACATGGCCACCCTCAACAAGAACGATTTCATTGACTCTTTTTACCATTTACTGACCCACATTGCCCGGATGTTGAACCGGGGGATGGCCCACACGCAGAGCGGCATCCTGCGCTGGTACATGATGGGCGTGGTAGTGGGCGCCCTTGTGATTATCACCATAAGTCTACTCCCATGATACTCGCCTGGCTCCTTGTTCTTTTATTGGTGGGTGGCATCCTGGCCTGGGTCAGCGACCGTGTCCATCCGCAGTTGCCGCGCTGGGTGGCATTGTCGGTGACGTTGGCCTGTCTGCTCATGACGCTGTTCCTCTGGCTGGAAACCCCGGCCCACACCGCCAACACCTGGCTGATGCGCTATGAAGTACCCTGGATTCCGCAATGGGGTGTTTCCTTTTCGCTGGCCCTGGACGGGCTGAGTTTGCTCATGCTGGCCTTGACGTTCTTCATCGGCCTAGTTTCTATCCTGATTTCCTGGAAAGAGATCCAAACCAAGGTAGGGTTCTTCCATTTCAACATCCTCTGGGTGTTAGCGGGGATTACGGGCGTGTTCCTGACCATGGACCTGTTCCTGTTTTACTTTTTCTGGGAGGTGATGCTCATTCCCATGTACTTCCTCATCGGTATCTGGGGGCATGAGAACCGGACGTACGCGGCCTACAAGTTCTTCATCTTCACGCAAGCCAGCGGGCTGCTCATGCTTTTGTCCATTCTGGGGCTGTATTTTGTGCACGGCACGGCCACAGGCACCTACTCCTTTAATTATTTTGATTTGCTGGGCACTAACTTTCCATTGGGCGTGGAGAAGTGGCTCATGGCAGGTTTCCTGGCGGCGTTCCTGGTGAAATTACCCGTAGTTCCGTTCCATTCCTGGCTCCCCGATGCCCACTCCCAGGCCCCTACCGCCGGTAGCGTGATCCTGGCCGGGCTGCTCTTGAAAACCGGGGCGTACGGATTGCTGCGTTTCGTGGTACCGCTGTTCCCCGAAGCCGCCCAAGTCTTTGCCCCCTGGGCGATGCTACTGGGCGTGATAGGGATTCTGTACGGCGCCATCCTGGCCTTCGCGCAGACTGATCTCAAGCGCCTCATCGCCTACACCAGCGTGAGCCACATGGGCTTTGTGGTGCTGGGCGTTTTCGCTTTCAACCAATGGGCGTACCAGGGCGTGGTGATGCAGATGATTACCCACGGCCTCAGTACCGGCGCCCTATTTATTTTGGCGGGCTTCCTCTACGAGCGGCTCCACACCCGTGACATCCGGCAGATGGGCGGTTTCTGGCCTACTCTGCCTAAAATGGGCGTAATAGCCATGGTGTTTGTCATGGCGTCGCTGGGACTTCCCGGGCTGGGGAATTTCATTGCCGAGTTCCTGACGCTGGTGGGCAGTTGGCGAGCCAGTCCGGTCTTTACCGTTTTCGCGACCATCGGGTTAGTAGCGGCCACGGTGTACTCCCTGCGCATCATGCAAAAAGTGTTCCTGGGCCAGCACCATACTACGCATAGAATGCAGGATCTTTCCCCCAGGGAGTTGGGGATTGCCGTGCCGTTGGTGGTGCTCATTCTGTGGCTCGGGCTGAATCCGCAGCCGGTGTTGGACCTGGCCCGAGGTTCCTTAGAAACGCAATTAGAGGCCTATGCCCAACCATCGCTGAAAATCACTTCCCCCAACTCCGTTACTCTTATCGCCCACCCACAAGATTCGGTTCATACCCTGAAAGGAGGTTCTCATGCGCTTAAATGACGTTCATTACCTCATGCCCGTGCTCATTTTGGTGGCCGGTGCCATTGTAACCATGCTGTCGGTGGCCGTGAAGCGGAACCACCGGGTGGTGTTCGGGCTTACGTTGCTGGCCCACTTTGCGGCTTTGTTCACCCTTTTGCCCCTGCGGGGATTCTCTTACCAGATTCCGCCTTTCCTGATTGTGGACGGCTGGGGCGTGTTCACGATGGGCCTTATTCTCATGACCTCTTTGTTTGTGACGCTGGTGTCGTACGCCTATTTTGAGCAGCGCGAAGAGCGCAAAGAGGAGTACTACATCCTGTTGCTGCTGGCTACGCTGGGTACTTGCGTGCTAGTCATCAGTCAGCATTTCATGGCGCTTTTCCTGGGGCTGGAGGTGCTCAGCGTATCGCTTTACGCGCTTATCTCTTACCTGCGCCTGCGCGAGATGTCTGACGAGGCGGGCATAAAATATCTTATCTTGGCGGCCATGTCCTCGGCGTTCATGCTGTTTGGGATGGCCCTTATGTACGCGGTCACCGGCACCATGTCGTTCACCGATATCGCCGTTTATTTGCGGTCCATGCAGGACATCCCGCTGTTGTTTCTGACCGGTTTCGGTCTGATTGTGGTGGGCGTTGGGTTCAAACTGGGCGTGGTGCCGTTCCATATGTGGGCCCCCGATGTGTACGAAGGCGCGCCGGCTCCCGTGACGGCGTTCATTGCTACGGCGTCCAAGGGCGGCATGATGGGCCTACTCATCCGGTTTATCACCGAGACAGACGGATACCGATACCCCAGCCTGGTACTCATCTTCACCTGCATCGCGTTGGCCTCCATGGTGGCGGGCAACCTGCTGGCCCTCCGGCAGAAGAACATCAAGCGCCTGCTCGCCTACTCTTCCATCGCCCACCTGGGCTACCTGCTCATTGCCTTTCTGGCCGGAAACCAACTGGGCGTGGAGGCGGTGAGCTTTTACCTGGTGGCTTATTTTATCACTACGCTGGGTTCCTTCGGGGTAGTGGCGCTCCTGTCAGACAACATACGCGATGCCGACCAACTGGAGGATTACCGCGGCTTGTTCTGGCGGCGCCCGGCCACGGCGGCCATTTTCACGGCCATGCTGCTGTCGCTGGCCGGCATTCCGCTCACCGCCGGCTTTGTGGGCAAATTCTACATCCTGGCCTCGGGCGTGAATACCCAACAGTGGCTGCTGGTGGCCATGCTGGTGCTCAACAGTGTCATCGGCTTGTACTACTACATTAAAGTAATTGCCGTCATGTTCGCCCAGCCCGAGAAGAAACCCGAGCTCCGCAAGGTTCTGCACCCGGCCGTTTCCTTCGCCAGCGGGGCCACCATGGCCGTACTGGCTTTGCTCCTGGTCTGGATCGGCGTGTATCCAACCACCTTGGTGCAGATCATCCGGGGATTGCTGGTGACGTTTATGGCCTCCCGGTAGCGGCATTTTCATACAGATCAAACCTCTATAAGCCAAAGGCGGCAGGTCTAAATCCGGTCCTGCTGCTTTGGGCTTATTTTCCTGAAATCGGCTTCAAAACACCTTTCCGAAGTAGGCCATCCGCCGACGGGTTTTCTGTTTTGGCAAATTCTGCGTACACTTACCTTCCCATTCATTTTATGAACAAAAAGTAGATGCAGAACAACCGTTGGAGTTTAGAGGGCCGCCGAGCCTTGGTTACCGGAGGCACCAAAGGCATAGGATTAGCTATTGCCGAGGAATTACTTTCCTTCGGGGCCGAGGTACTGATTGTGGCCCGCAAGGAACTGGAGGTAAACCAGGCTGTCACCGATTGGCGCGCCCGGGGCATGAAAGCATCAGGCATGGTGGCCGATGTAAGCCAAGCCGCTGACCGCCATAATTTGCTGCAACTGGTGGAGAATACCTGGGGCACCCTGGACATCCTGGTGAACAACGTGGGCACGAACATCCGGAAGAAAATCGGCGAGTACACGCCCGAAGAATACAGCTACCTGCTGAACACCAATCTCACCTCGGCGTTCGAACTGTGCCGATTGGCCCACCCGTTTTTGAAAGCCTCGCCGCAAGGAAATGTGGTAAACGTTTCCTCAGTGGCCGGACTGGGGCACGTACGCACCGGCGCCATCTACGGCATGACCAAAGCCGCACTGGTCCAGCTCTCCAAGAACCTGGCGGGCGAATGGGCGCCGGACGGAATACGGGTAAACTGCGTAGCGCCGTGGTACATCAGAACGCCCCTCGCCGATCAGGTGCTGCAGAACCAGGAGTACCTGGATAGTGTATTGAGCCGCACGCCTACCCGCACCATCGGGAACCCTGAGGATGTGGCCTCAGCCGTGGCGTTTCTGTGCATGCCTGCCGCCGCGTATATCACTGGTCAGTGCATTGCCGTGGACGGAGGCATGAGCATCAACCTGTTTGGGTAACCGACTCTTTCAAAAGAAGTGTTACAGTGTTTGAGTAGGGGCAATCCCTTGTGGTTGCCCTTTCACGTTTGCTACCGTAAAAGGGCAACCACAAGGGATTGCCCCTACAAAGCTTAAAACAGAAACTCCTCCCCAGCCAATGCCAGGGAGGAGTTTCTGTTTTAGGCCTGTTTCTCTGAAATGGGCTACGAAACGGAAGAAGGCACTTCTTCCATCATCTGCACCAGAGCTTGGTAGTAGTTCTCCAGCGAATCTGGGTGCGTGTGCAGGTACAGGAACGGCTCAATCAGTTCCAGTTCCATTAGTTGCAGTTCCTCGCCTACCACCACGCCATCTACGCGGGCGTACAGACAGCCCTCGGCGAACTGGTCTACCATGGTTTGGGCCTGCGCCAACAGGTGCGCCGGGGCTTCCTGCGGATGAATGGTACCACCAAAGAAATGCTGTACCCTGAAATCACCGTCTTTGGCGGACTTGAGCAGGCAGTGGCTGTACTGGCCGTTGAAGAACAGGAACGACCACTCGCCTTCTTCCTGAATCTGTGGCATGAACGGCTGCGCCAGATAATCTTCTGCTCTCAGCAATTCCTCCAGCTTGGGGGTCACTTCTTCCACTTGGTCAAGAGACACAATGAACGTGTTCTTCGCGCCGCCGCTTACGCAGGGCTTGATGATGAGCTTATCGGTTTGGAACTGGCTAAAGTACTGCTCTAAAGCTACGGCGGTTCCTCTTTTGAGTAACGCAGTAGGCACAATCGGCAATCCGGCTTTCTCCACCTCCAAAAGGTAGTGCTTATCGGCGTTCCAGCGGATGGTAGAGATGGGGTTCAGGGTGCGAATGCCTAATGCTTCCATGCGGTCTAGCCAGGCGCAGAAGGCTGGGAACTTATCAAAATAATCCCACGGCGATTTGAACACCGCCAGATCATATTGCTCCCAGTTCACGGCCGGGTCATGCCAGTCTTCCAGGGTGATGTCAATGCCTTTAGAGGTGAGGTAATCCATCAGGACGCCGTCTTCGCTGCCGCTCAATGAGCCATAGCTGTGAATGGCTTCGTAGGTCACTAATGCTAGTTTCAAGGTTGTTTTTTGGATATAATGAGTGATGTGAAAAAATTCTCTGTGGAGGTTTAACCCACCCCTACCCCTCCTAGGAGGGGTAGGGGTGGGTTACCACGCATTTCTGTTTTAAGCCTGGTTTCCGTAAATCAGGTCCAGAACAACTTATTTCAACGGATTGTTCAGGTAATCCACGGCTAAGCTAGCCAGCGCCCTAACACCCAGTTTCAAACCGCTTTCCTCGATGTAAAAATCCGGAGTATGGTGCGAGGGGGCTTTGGCGGGGTCCGTGCCTTTGGGCATGCCGCCCAGGAACAGGTACAGCCCCGGCACTTTCTGCTGGAAATAGGCGTAATCCTCCGCGATGGTCACGGGTTTGGTGAGTTTCACCTGGTTCGTGCCAGCCACGCGCTGCAGCGAAGGCAGCATGTGCGTGGTAAGGGCTTCGTGGTTGTAGGTCACCGGTGTCATCTCCTGAATGGAAACCTCGGCGGTAGCGCCTGCTCCGGTGGCGATGCTGGTAGCGATTTTCTTCAGTCGTTCGTGGATCTGCTGCTGCATGGGTACATCCAGCGCCCGGATGGTGCCAATCATCTCCACCTGGCTAGGCACGATGTTGGCGCGAACCCCGCCGTTGATGGCGCCCACGGTTACAATTGCTGCTGCGTTGGTCACGTCCACTTGGCGGCTCACAATAGTTTGCAGCGCCGTCACGATGTACGCCGAGGTCACCACTGGATCCACCCCCATCCAGGGAGTTCCGCCGTGCGACTGCTGGCCTTTCACCGTAATCTTGAAGTTATCGGAGCTGGCCATCATGCCCTGCGGCCGATAGGTAATGGTGCCCACCTCCACGTCTGACCGGATGTGCAGCCCGAACATAGCGTCTACTTTGGGCCCCTCCAGCACGCCTTCCTGTACCATCAGTTTGGCGCCGCCCACCTGCCCGGGAGCAGAACCTTCCTCGGCAGGCTGGAAGATGAACTTCACCGTGCCTTTCAAATCTTTCTTCACACCGCTGAGCACCTCGGCCACGCCCATGAGCATGGCTACGTGCGCATCGTGGCCGCAGGCGTGCATCACACCCACTTGCTGTCCCTCAAAGGTGGTCTTCACTTTAGAGGCGAACGGCAGGTTATGGGTGTTGTTCTCAGTGACAGGCAACGCATCCATGTCGGCGCGCAGGGCTACTACGGGTCCGGGCTGACCGCCTTTGAGAATACCTACCACACCGGTTCTAGCCACGCCGGTTTTCACTTCCAGCCCCAAGGCTTTCAAGTGCTTCGCTATTTTCTCCGCGGTTTTGACTTCAAAGTTTCCTAGCTCAGGATTCTGGTGCAGTTCGCGGCGCCACTGAATGACTTTGGGTTCAATCTTATCGGCGAGTTGGTCTATCTGTGTTTGCGCTCCGGTCGTTTGTGCATTGCCGATGAGCGATAAGCCCAGAAAAGAAGTCAGGAAAAATAGAAGCGATTTATGGGAAAGCATAAGGTCCTTTCGTTTTGCGCCGATTTCTGTAAATCAGCTTGAAAACACAAAAGTACGCCACCCAATCGGGAAAAGGAATTTTACACTAGAGTTGGTTAAAAGCTTCAAGTAAGAACCATTAACTGTATTTCGCAGGTGCGAGCTTGCAACTCGTGTCCGCACGCATTGCTAACCAAAAGTCTTACCCTTTTTGTCATCCTGAAAGGATCTTGGGAGCGAACGGCAATACCGTTTCTTCAACGTCTTTTTAGTTCGCCACAAGATCTTTCCAAGATGACAAAAGGAAGAGAGTATCTTTATGATGGGAACAGAATACCTAGGCTCTGAACAGCAGGAAGCAAAAGAGGATCAGGAATGCGTGCGGACACGAGCTACAAGCTCGCGCCAGCATTTTAAACGTTTAGAGTCTGTTTTCCAAAAACAAGCCCTAAACGAACCCGCTATTCTTCCTTGTCTTTCGCTTCTTCTACAGCTGCTTTCAACGGTTCCTCCAGGCGCTGCTCAGCGGCGGTGTCTCCTTTCTCAATGGCTTCGGCAATGTTCTCGGCGAAGTTGGCGGCTACTTGCGGGGTAATGGGCATGATCTCTGGATCGGTGAGGGCGTCAATGACTACGGGGCGATCTGCGCTTAGGGCGGTTTCCCAGGCGGCGTCAATCTGGTCTGGCCGTTCAATTCGGATACCTATTAACCCGATGCTCTCGGCATAGGCGGCATAGTTGAAATCAGGCAGGACTTGGGAATCATCGAATTTAGGATTGCCTTCGTTCATGCGCTGTTCCCAGGTCACGAAATTGAGATCACGGTTGTTGAGCACTAGTACAATCAGGCGCGGATCACTCCACTGGCGGTAGTATTTCTGAATAGTCAGCAGTTCCTCGGTGCTGCCCATCTGCATGGCTCCGTCGCCGGCAAAAGCGAAGGCTACGCGATCAGGGAAGGCGAACTTAGCGGCCAGCGCGTAGGGCAAGGCGCAGCCCATGGTGGCCAGCGTGCCGGAAACGGAGAACTTCATGGTGCCTCTGATTTTGATGTATTGCGCCATCCAACTGGAGGAGGAACCAGAGTCAGCGGCCAGGATACAGTTATCAGGCAGACGCGGCGACAGCTTTTCAAAGACTAGCCGCGGGTTCACCGGATTGGCCGGATGGCTGGCTTCCTCGGCTAGCTGTTTTCCCCAGGTCTGGATGTTCTGTTCAATGGTCTGTCGCCAGGTTCGGTCTTCTTTCGGTTGCAGCAGCGGCAGGAGCGCACGCAGGGTCTCGGCGCTGTCCCCGATGAGCGGCACTTCCATGGGGTAGCGGATGCTGAGCATACGGCCATCCAGGTCAATCTGCACGCCGCGGGCCTGGCCTTCTTTGGGCAGGAACTCGGCGTATGGGAAGCTGGACCCGATCATGAGCAGCGTGTCGCAGAGAGCCATCATTTGGTGGCTGGCCTCCGTCCCGAAGAACCCGATGGCGCCCGTCACAAACGGCAGATCATCGGGCAAGGCGGCTTTGCCGAGGTACGCCTTCGCCACTCCGGCCCCTAGAACTTCGGCAATTTGCGTGACTTCCGGGGCAGCGTCTTTCGCGCCGGCGCCAATCAAGATAGCGACTTTCTTGCCGGCATTCAGCACCTCGGCGGCTTTCTGCAAATCTTCGTCGCGGGGCAGCACGCGCGGCGGCAAGTACCCGATGCCGGAGTGCACCGTGCCATGCTTGTGCTCCGGTTCCTGGTACTCCAGTTCCTGCAGATCGCTCGGCAGGATGACGCAGGTGACAGTTCGCTGGTCTTTGGCGATGCGGAAGGCACGGTCAATGAGGTGCCGTACCTGGCTGGGCTCGGTGGCCATCTGCACAAACTCGCTGGCTACGTCCTTGAATAACGATACTAGGTCTACCTCCTGCTGGCTGTGTCCGCCCAAGGCCGTACGCGCTTTCTGCCCTACAATGGCTACTACTGGCTGATGGTCTAGTTTGGCATCATACAAGCCGTTGAGCAAGTGGATAGCCCCGGGGCCCGAGGTTGCTAGACAAACGCCTACTTCACCGGTGAACTTGGCGTGCGCGCAGGCCATGAGGGACGCCACTTCTTCGTGCCGCACCTGGATGAACTTTATCTGTTCGCTGGCGCGGTCCAACGCTCCCATCACACCGTTGATGCCATCGCCGGGATACCCGAAGATGCGGTTCACGCCCCATTTCTGCAGGCGCTCTACTATGAAATCACTGACTTGCTGTGGCATACGCGGTTGGTTTAAGGGCTTCTTTTGCGAAAAGAGGCTCTAAACAGGTACGACCTTAGGGGCAGATGGTTCAGTTGAGGAAGGATCTACAGGAATAGAAGAGGCTTGTTCTAGCGGTCCAACAACTAAGTAGCGGTAGATAGCAGAGATTCTCCCCTTGAGGGGAGATAAAGAGGGGTGTTTACAAAGGAGAGCACGCATTTCAGAATTAAATAACAAAAGATATCTTCTCATCAGAGAAGCAAGCATCATCAGCAATGCGTGGATCAGCAGGTGTAAACACCCCTCTTCGCTCCCCACAAGGGGAGAGTCTGCGTTTAGCTAAAGTCTTGAGTAAATTCTACTGAGTTAAAATCTGCAAAAAGGCTAGTTGAAAACACTGGTAACTCTAGAAACAAAAACGCCCTGCTTTGAAGCTGTTTTCTCTAAAACAGCCTCAAAGCAGGGCGTTAAAACGTATGTCGCGGTTTACTTCTTCAACGGGTTGTTCAGGTAATCCACGGCCAGGTAGGCCAGAGTGCGGACGCCTAGTTTCAAGCCGCTTTCGTCAATCATGAAGTCTGGGGTGTGGTGGGCTGGAATTTTAGAAACATCTTGGCCTTTAGACATGCCGCCTACGAACACAAACACGCCAGGTACTTTCTGCTGGTAGTAAGCGAAGTCCTCGGCACCGGTTACGGCTTTGGTGAGCACCACGTTCTGCTGGCCTGCCACGGTGTGTAACACAGGCAGCATGTGGGCGGTGAGGGCTTCGTGGTTGTAGGTGATGGGGGTGTTTTTCACGATCTCTACCGTAGCGGTGGCGCCGGAACTGGCGGCGATCATCTCGGCGGTGCGGCGCAGTTTCTCGTGGAGCTGTTCCTGCATTTTGGGGTCCAGGGCCCGGATGGTACCTATCATCTCCACTTCCTCGGGGATGATGTTGGTTCTTACCCCGCCGTGGATGGCGCCCACTGTGATCACAGCCGCCTCGTTGGTGAGTTCCATCTGGCGGCTCACAATGGTCTGGATGCCGTTGATGATCTGCGCCGATACCACAATCGGGTCTACGCTCATCCAGGGGTACGCGCCGTGTGCCTGGCGGCCTTTCACCTTGATCTTGAAGTTATCCGAGCTGGCCATGGTGCCCTGTGGACGGTATTTAAGCGTGCCCACCTCGGTGGCCGAGTTGATGTGCAGCCCGAAGATGGCGTCTACTTTAGGATTCTCCAGGGCGCCCTGGGCCACCATCACATCGGCACCGCCTTCTTCGCCGGCGGGCGCACCTTCCTCAGCGGGCTGGAAGATGAATTTCACAGTGCCTTTCAGGTCTTTCTTGTGCTGGGCCAAAATCTCGGCGGCGCCCATGAGCATGGCTATGTGGGTATCGTGCCCGCAGGCGTGCATCACGCCCACTTCCTGGTTGTTGAACGTGGTGCGCACTTTAGAGGCGAAGGGCAGGCTGTTGCGCTCCGTCACAGGTAAGGCATCCATATCGGCGCGGAGGGCGACCACGGGTCCGGGCTGACCACCTTTCAAGATGCCGATGATGCCGGTTTTAGCTACGCCGGTTTTCACTTCAAACCCGAGACTCTTCAGGTGCTTGGCCACTTTCTCGGCGGTCTTTACCTCGCGGTTACTCAACTCAGGATTTTGGTGGAAATCGCGGCGCCACTGGATGACTTTGGGCTCCAGTTTATTCGCGAGCTGGTCAATCTGGGCGTGCAGATTGGTGGTTTGGGCCTGGGCCACCTGGGTAAGCGCCACCAGCGCGGCTGCCGAGGCTAATTTCTTGAAAGGACTCATTTGTTTGCTTAGTGAAGGGTAGTGATGTTTCGCACTCCTATGTTAAGCATAATTTCTGAAAAACAGGGCAAAATCAGGTGTAGGGGCAATTCCTTGTGGTTGCCCATTTAATTGTCCAAACGCGCTAGGGCAACCACAAGGGATTGCCCCTACCTCAAATTAATTGTAATTTCAGCCGAATATTAGATTTTCAAGATGCTGCCTCGCCTGTTATTTTCCCTATTGCTTCTGCTTCCCTTTTCTGTTTTCGCCCAACAGGCCTATTGGCAACAGGAGGTGAACTATAAAATTGAGGTGACGCTGGATGATGTGAACCATATTCTTTCGGCCACAGAACAGATTGAGTACGTGAACCACTCGCCGGAAACGCTCACATTTCTGTACTTCCATTTGTGGCCCAACGCCTACCAAGACCGCAACACGGCCTTCGCGAAGCAGCAGTTATTTAATAATGAAGACAAGTTCTACTTCGCCAAGGAGGAGTCCCGCGGTTCTATTTCGGGGCTGGATTTCAAAATAAACGGCCAAAACGTGAAATGGGAACTAGATGCCAAGAACCCAGACATCGCGAAGCTTACTTTGAACCAGCCGTTGGTGCCGGGCGGCAGAATCACTATCAGCACTCCTTTTCAGGTTAAGTTGCCGGATTCTTTTTCGCGGTTGGGGCACGTGGGGCAATCGTACCAGATCTCGCAGTGGTACCCTAAACCGGCGGTATTCGATCAGAAAGGCTGGCACCCGATGCCGTACCTGGACCAAGGCGAGTTTTACTCCGAGTTCGGGTCGTTTGATGTGCGCATCACCTTGCCCGCCAACTACACCGTGGGCGCCACGGGGGTGCTGCAGAACGAGCGCGAGCAGACGCGTATGGACAGCCTGGCGCGGGTGACGGCAGCCATCAAAGAGTTTAACACGGAGGATCTGGCATTTCCGGCCTCGGCGAAAGCCACTAAAACCCTGCACTACAAACAAGACCGCATCCATGATTTCGCTTGGTTCGCTGATAAGCGGTTCCATGTCTTGAAAAACGAGGTGGTGCTGCCTTATTCCAAACGTCCGGTGACTACCTGGCTTTTGTTCACGAACCGGGTGGCGGACCAATGGATTGGGAGAGCGCACGAGATCAACGATGCCGTCTACGCCTACTCTTTGTGGCTGGGTGATTACCCCTATAGCCAAGCCACGGCGGTAGACGCCGCCCTGAGCGCCGGCGCGGGCATGGAATACCCCATGGTAACCGTCACTGAGCCCGAGGCCATCATTCATGAGGTGGGCCACAACTGGTTTTACGGTATCCTGGCCAGCAACGAGCGTAAACATCCCTGGCTGGATGAGGGCATCAACTCTTACTATGAATTCCGGACCAAAGCGCTGCGAAATAAATATGCGGGTATGGTGTCCAGCGAGGTGAATACGAATGCCTTCGGGAAGTTCCTGGGGGTGGATGATTTGCCGCCGGCAGCTATTGACAACCCGGCCTATCTGTCGGCGGTTAGCTGCGGGTTGGACCAACCCGTGACCGCTCCGGCAACCCAGTTCAGGACCCTCAATTACGGCACCATCGTTTACCTCAAAACGGCGCAGCTGTTCCAGTACCTGGAGAAGTACCTGGGCACCGCCCGCTTTGACAGCGCCATGCACACCTATTATCGCCAATGGCAGTTCAAGCATCCATATCCCGAGGATCTGCAGGCGGTGCTGGAGAAATCCACGGGCGAAAAGCTGGGTTGGTTTTTCAAGGACTTGCTGCCTTCCACTACCCTGCCCGATGCGCACCTGCAAACCGTCACCTCTTCCGGTGGATCTACCCAGGCAATTGTGCGGCAAACCGGGAAACTGGCCTTGCCGGTGCAGGTGGCCGCGCTGGACGCCGCGGGAAAAACGCTGGAATCACACTGGACCAAACCGGGCGAAAAAGAGCAGACCGTCACCTTCACCGCCTCCGGTATTGACCGCATCGTGGTAGACCCTGAGTACGTGTTCCCGGAGCTGGACCGCCGCGACAACCAGTCCCGTTTAGGGGCTCTTTTCCCGAAAAGTGAACCTATTCGCCTTCAGCCTTTCCTAAGCGCAGATCGGATAGACCAGAAACAACTCTTCGTGGCACCCTCGTTGGGGTATAACACTTTTGACGGTTTCCAACTGGGGGCAGCCTTCTACAACTCGTTTCTTACGGAGCACAAGCTCAATTACGTGGTCATGCCGATGTACGGCTTCAAGAGCAGCCGACTGACGGGCCTGGCCGATGTGAAGTTCAGGATTCCGGCGCAGGGCTTTCTGCGGAAGGTGGAGTTGGGTGTGCTGGGCCAGCGGTTTGCCAACTTTCACAGCATCGCGCCTAGCCTCACGATCCACAACCGCCTGCATAATCCCACCACGGCTCGGCAGCAACTCACGCTGGCCTGGCACTACGTGCAGGATGATTTCCTGCCAGATTTCCACGCCCCTCACCTCGCCTATCAGCTTTCTACCCAAAATGCGGTGGCAGGAACCCAGGTAAATTTAGACGTCACCCATTTCAGGTACACGACTTCGGTACCTACCTTCATTGTAACGCCAAATACCCCGGAAGAAGGGTTTCAGGAGGTGGACTTCTCTCCTACTCGTTTTAGGCTTTCTTTAGAAAACTGGTTCAAATACCGGCCTGAAAAGGAAATCAGGGTGCGAGGCTTTGTAGGCTTCATGGCCGATAACGACTATTCCCGAAGTCCATACTATCTGGGTCTGGCCGGCAGCCCCGATTACCTGAAGCAGACGCCGTTCTTTAACCGCACCGAGATGTTCACCACCTCACAAGGCAGTTCAGCGGCCATCCGGCAGACCGATAGGCAGGACGGCGGTTTCCGGAACGGGGTGCCCGTTATGAGCCAGGAATGGCTGGCCGCCCTCAACCTCACCGCCGATTTACCGGTGACGTCCTTCGCCGTGTACCTGGACCTGGGCCGCGTGCAGGAGCAGGATAAACTGTTCTATGGCACGGGCCTGCAGCTTTCCTTTTTCCGGAACGCCCTCCAGGTTTACTTCCCGGTGGCGGGCAGCAACTACGCTTCTGACCTCCCCAAAAACTTCAAAGATTTTAGAAACAGCATCCGGTACTCGTTGAATCTGCAAAGACTGAACCCCTTCCGGTTGCTGGACGAGTTGCAGTAGAGATTGAGTGCATGAGTGCGTGAGAGATTGAGTGAATGAATGGTTGGGAGAGTGCCAGGAAAGGTAGAAAATGGAGAGTGCTGGTTCAGCTTGAAAGAATCTATTTTTTAGCTATCTTACAGAAAACAGGCCCAAAACGCCGCCACTTCCTACTACCACCATGCCCTTTATTCACAGAACCTATTGGCCGCTCCCGCTGCTTCTCCTGGCATTTCTCTGCTTTGGCTGTAAACCCAATTATCGTGAACTCCCGGCCATCACCGAGACCAAGCACTGGCAGGCGGTGGTGGAAACGCCCTCCGGCTCCACCATGCCGCAGGTGTATGATGCGCAGGAGAAAAAGTTTGTGCCGCAAGTGGAGGCCGGGCAGCCGCGCAAGCTGGAGTTTCTGCCCTACCCCGGCAACGAGGGCTTTATCCCGTCCACGCTGGTAGACTCTGTGGATGGCAAGCAGGCTGGTCCGCTGCCTGTGGTGATTCTTTGCAACCAGAAAGAGCCGGGTACGGTGCTGGAGATTTTGCCGGTGGGCGTGATGATCCTGGAAAGCGAGGGCGAACTGCGGAACCTGGTGGTAGCGGTGCCGGCGCGGCCCAGCGAGCAGACCATCTCGCCCAACTCCTTCAGTGATTTCTCGGCTCGTTACCCGGCGGTCAAGAAGATTCTGGAACAGTGGTACCTCAACGTGAATCCGCGGCAACCCACCCGCTTATCGGCGTGGAAAGACGAAGCCTTCGCCGATAGGCTGATTCAGCAGGGCGTGCAGTAGGCATTCTTTGTATGGTTACCGAGCCAATTCAAAAATAGGCCGCTTAATGTGTGGCCTGTCTGGCTCCTCGCCGCTGGGCAACTTCCAGGAGCGGATGGAGGTGAACGGCAGGCGCAACAAATTTGCATAGGTAAGCTCCTCTGCCTCTTGGTAGGCAGGAACCCCAATGGTAATTTCCTGCTGCGGCACGTTTAGGCGGAGCGTTTGGTGCAGCCGGTCCCAGAAAGAAAACACCACTGAGTAATTGCTGTTGGTTTCGCGCAGCACAATAGAATGGTGAATCCCATGCATGCGAGGTGTCACGACCACTTTGGAAAGCGCTTTCTCTACTTGGTAAGGCAATTGCCAGTTGCTGTGGTGGAAAGCCGTAGCGCCTTCATAGAAGAGTTCATACAGCAACACAGTACCAGGAGTAGTCCCCACCAAACCAGCTACCCCGCCCCGATACAACGCACTGATGGCAACTTCGCCTAGATGGAAACGCCAAGCGGTGGTAATATCCAGGTCCAGATCTGTGTGGTGCACGTTATGGAACCGCCACAGCACCGAGAAACGATGGTTAAGCGTATGCCAGAGGTAATTTCCGTAATCCAGCAGCAGAAAGGCTACTAGCGTTTTCAACGACTGGGGCAGTGGCAATCTGGGGAGTAAGCCTATTTGGCGTTTTTGGGTATAGGTTGCGGCGCCCACCAAAGCCGGGATGAGCATAAGCCGCAAGCCCACCGCAGCGGTGGCGGCCACTTTCCCGTTCATCACCAGGCGGTCTGTGCGGGGTTGTTTCCGGGAACGCAGGGCTCTGGTGGTTTCTTTCCAAAACAAAAACAGCGCCCAGCCACCCAGCACAGGCATTCCCACTTTCTGAAACAGAGAAAAGGCATCTTCTTTCTTCATCTTTTAAGAATTGCATACCCTCCGCTATACGCAAAACCAATGCACTTTCATCACCTGGGAGGCTCCCGGCTTGCAAAAAGAGATTTCCTAAAGTCGTCACAATCCCTAACTTCGCTCGCAACTAGAAAACAGACCTAAAAGACAACGCATGTTTCCATCCATAAACCCTACAACTACCCAGGCCTGGGCCAACCTGACGCAGCATTACGCACAAATCAAAGACAGCCACCTCAAAGACGCCTTTGCACAAGACCCTCAGCGATTTGAGAAATTCAGCGTCACGTTTGAGGACATTCTGCTAGATTACTCCAAAAACAGGATTACGGAGGAAACCCGCGCTTTGCTTGTTGCACTGTCGGAGGAATGTGGTTTGAAGGATGCCATTGAGGCGATGTTCACCGGCGAGAAAATCAACTTCACAGAGAACCGCTCGGTGCTGCACGTGGCCCTGCGCAACCTGTCTAACACGCCAGTGATGGAAGACGGCAAAGACGTGATGCCCGAGGTGAACCGCGTGTTGGCGCAGGTAGAGAAATTCTCCAACGAAGTTATCAGCGGCGCCTGGAAAGGCTATACCGGCCAACCCATTGACACCATCGTGAACATAGGCATTGGCGGTTCTGACCTGGGGCCAGTGATGGTGACCGAGGCGCTGAAAGCTTACCAAAAATCCAACATCACTACCTATTTTGTTTCTAACGTGGACGGCACGCATATTGCCGAGACGCTGAAAAAGATAAACCCGGAGACGACGCTCTTCATGATCGCTTCTAAGACGTTCACCACGCAAGAGACCATGACCAATGCCCACAGTGCGCGCAACTGGTTCTTGGAGAACGCCAAAGAAGAGGAGCACATCAAGAAGCATTTCGTGGCACTGTCTACCAATGCGGTGGCCGTTTCTGAGTTCGGGATTGACACGCAGAACATGTTCGGGTTCTGGGATTGGGTGGGCGGCCGTTACTCGCTGTGGTCGGCCATTGGCCTGTCCATCGCCTGCACCGTGGGGTACGAGAACTTCCGGGAGTTGCTGGCCGGTGCGCACGCCATGGACAACCACTTCCGCAAAGCGCCATTAGACCAGAACCTGCCCGTGATCCTGGCTTTGCTGGGCATCTGGTACAACAACTTCTTTGACGCGCAGTCGCACGCGCTGCTGCCGTATGACCAGTACATGCACCGGTTCGCGGCGTATTTCCAGCAGGGCGACATGGAGAGCAATGGCAAGTACGTAGATCGCAATGGCCAACCGGTAAGCTACCAGACGGGTCCTATCATCTGGGGTGAGCCCGGCACCAACGGTCAGCACGCGTTCTACCAGCTCATCCACCAGGGCACCAAACTCATCCCCTGCGATTTCCTAGCCCCGGCCATCAGCCACAACCCCCTGGGTGATCATCATCCGAAACTCATGGCCAACTTCTTCGCGCAGACCGAGGCCTTGATGAACGGCAAAACCGAGGAAGAGGTGATTGACGAGATGCACCGCCAGAGCTGCTCTGAGGAAGAAATCCAAACCCTGAAAGCATTCAAGGTATTTGAAGGAAACCGGCCCACCAATTCCATCCTGTTCAAGCAACTGGACCCCAGAACCCTGGGCAGCCTTTTGGCCATGTACGAGCACAAAATCTTCGTGCAAGGTGTCATCTGGAACGTCTACAGCTTCGACCAATGGGGCGTAGAACTAGGCAAGCAACTGGCCAAGAAGATTCTGCCGGAACTGACGTCAGACGAGGAAATCACCTCCCATGATTCTTCCACTAACGGTCTGATTAAGCAGTTTAAAGCGTTTAGAAAATAAGCGTAGAACTTGTAAAATTCTTTTAAATTCATTCTGGTTATCTATTCCTATGAACGGATAACTGGAATGAATTTTTGCTTATGTTCTATTTAACTTTACTTTATAATATGAATAAACATACTGAACAAAGAATTAAAAGGCGTTCCAATAATGGAACCGTTATTCAATTATCCACTCCTATCGTTTTCTTTGGAAATATCAAGAAGTCTAGAATAGCGACACTAGGCATCAATCCAAGTAAGAACGAATTTTTAGATAAGGGAATTGAGCTAACTGGAAATAGCCGTAGGTTTGAAACTCTTACATCTTTAGGTGCTACAGACTTAGAATTACTAAATGACTCTCAAGTTGAGAAAGTTGTAGAAAGCTGTTTGAGTTACTTCAACAATAACCCCTATAGAAAATGGTTTGACCAGTTACAGAATTTTATATTAAACAATTTTTCTGTTTCTTATTATTTGGAAACAGCTTGTCATTTAGACATTGTACAGTGGGCCACAGACCCAATCTGGAGAGATTTAGATTATTTTACTAAATCAGAATTAATCCAAAATGATATTAAGTTTCTCAAAGAACAACTATTGCACGAACAAATAGAGGTATTGTTAATCAATGGACGAGAGGCCAGCAACCTTTTTCAAAATTATTTCAAACCAATACTTTTAAAGCATGAGAGGCTTGTAGTAAAAAATAAAACATGCGACATGTATTTTTCAGAGCTTGAACTTGGAAACAGAACATTAAAGATATTCTCGTGGAGTAATAATCTACAATCTTCAATTGGCATTACAAATGAAATGAGGAAGGAGATTGGTTATTGGATTAAAGAAAAATCAATTGCTAATATAATATAATATAAACGTCTTTCTTCATCCGACTGTCTTGCTCGCTAATAGTACAAATATGTTAGCCAACCTTAAAACCAGATTCGTTTCTTCCAATACCAATAATCTTCAATTCAAGCCCCAAAGTAAAATAGCTTCATAATGAATGCACTTTTTAACTGCATTTCACACTATCACCCTATTTCCTCAAGAGCATGGGAAGCCCTTTCTAAAGCCTTAACGCGGGTAGAGATTTCCAGAAATTCGTTTTTAGTACAAGAAGGAATGGTGTGCAATAACCTGTACTTTCTTGAACAAGGCTGTTTGCGTGGCTACTATAACCTGGATGGAAAGGAAATCACCTATTGGTTTGGCTTCGAAAACAACTTCATTACTTCTTTTTATAGCTTTATCTCCCGCAAGCCGGGTGTAGAGAACATACAGATGTTAGAAGACTCTACCTTGTGGGGTATCAGTTTTGAAGCGTTGAACCAGTTATTTGATTATCACAGCGACCTTGAGCGTCTTGTACGGATCATCAATGAGCAGTACTACATCAGACTGGAGGAGCGGTTTATGGGCATGCAATTCAAAACGGCGCGGGAACGGTATGAGCAACTACTGGAGACCTCCCCGCATATTCTTCAAAGAATCTCCCTCGGGCAAATTGCGTCTTACCTCGGTATTAGTCAGGAAACGCTGAGCAGAATACGAAGTCACGTTGTATAGTCTTCCTTTTTGACAATTGTCAAAAGAAAGGATTAAGGGGTGCTGTACTTTTGATTCATCACTTAACAAAAGAAAAAAATGAATCAGAAACCATCAAACGCGTTTGTTGCCGCCTCTTGGGCTACTTTACTTACCGGTATTACTGCCTACATGATTGGGTTGTGGAATGCCCAAATGTTGCTGAACGAGAAGGGCTATTATTTCACCGTACTGATGTATGGCTTGTTCTCGGCTATCTCTCTCCAGAAAAATGTACGCGACCAATTGGACGGTATTCCGGTTACCAATATCTATTACGGACTTAGTTGGTTCTCTACCATTCTGGCGGTGGTGTTGCTGACCGTAGGCCTTTGGAATGCCAACTTGCTTCTCAGCGAAAAAGGCTTTTATGCCATGTCCTTCCTACTTAGCCTTTTTGCCGCTATTGCAGTCCAGAAAAACACCAGAGACAGTTTAGGGCAAGAAGTTCCTGCTAAGAATAATGTTGAGGTGTATTAAGTTGGAGCAAGAATCTTTCTTAGTTTGTACAAATAGAATAAATCTAAAATTACACTGTATACTTTTGTACAAACGCCAGCTGCAGAATGGCTTTGCCGTCACGTACTATAGGCTTTTGGTTTATACTCTTGTTGTGTAAAATAGAATTGTGTAAAATGATGACAGACGAGCAGATTAGAGAATATTTTGAGAAGGTGGATAAAAACATCAATGAATCAGGCTACCACCTTACAAATGTTTTTGCCACAGCAGAGACTCCCTCTTTTTGCTACTCGACTGGAATTTTCAAAAGTTTTAATATCCCAGAAATATTCATCTCATCTCTACCTCCAGGGCTTTGCTCCGAAATAATTGAGAACTACGTGGAAGCTTTCAAAGAGAGTAAAGAGGCAAAACGTAATCAGCGCCTCGACTTTTTAACAGAAAGATTTCCTGTTTACCTTATAGACGTCCCAGTGCCTAGTTTGAAGGAGTATGTTCTATCCAGTATTAAAATCTACGGGGACGAGGAATATAAATACCTACAGGTAATTTATCCTGACACAAAAGGGAATTTCCCCAATGATGCAGGTTATGATTATGACCAAGAAATCATGGGGGAGTTTAATAACTAAAAATTACTCTACACAACAACACCTAAACGCCACAACGGCCTCCATCACCGTTTAGCTTAGTACGTTGGCGGCAGTCATATAATAAATTAGATACAATGGAAATACTACTACGGGCAAAGAATTGGCAAATATTTATCCTTCTGTTTATAGGAATGGCTCTGTCAAACACCGTTATTGAAAATGACCCAACGATTACCTTAATCTTGAATCTGGCAGGTGTATTGGCGTACTTCATTTACCCATTCATCTTAGGATACTCCTTGCAGGACTTTCTCCCGAAGAAAGTGGAGTTGAACAACACCTTCTTCTTGATTAACAGCTTTGTCTGGATTGGCGGTTATTTAGCAACTTCAATAATCTCTGACCGGCAGGGAATGACCTTCAACGGGCTTGCCGCTCTACCTTTCTTCTACATAATGTTTGCCTTTCTTTATTCTCAAGCATTTCCAGCCAAAACACTCAAGTCAATAGAAATGAAAACGGAAGCGAGTTTGGGAGACTACTTCGGTGACTTCATGCTAATCCTGTTCTTACCAATTGGTATCTGGTTTCTACAGCCTAGAATCAACAGAGTAATAGAAAAGGATAAAGAAAAAGTCACAGCATAAAAAACCCAGCCGACAGGATCGTCCCTTCTTAAATAAGGCTGTTCTCATTTCACTAAGACCTATTCTTCTAGACCCCACTTTTCCTTCTATGACTCCCATCCACTTTAACACGCACATTGGTAAACTAGAGCACCTCATGGGCACGCATTACCTAGAGATTCCGGCGGAAGTGGTGCAGGTACTGGGTGGTAAGTTCAACGTGCGGCTGCTGGTGACGGTGAACAATGCGCTGACTTACCAAGGCGGTATTGTGGCCTTGGGTCAGGGCCGAGGCTACATCACGCTTACCAAACAGCGCCTGAAAGAACTGGGTCTGAAAGAAGGCAGTCCCGCCACGGTAACTTTGACGAAGGACGAAAGCCAATACGGCACGCCCGTGCCCGAGGAACTCACCGAATTGTTCCGACAGGACGATGAAGGCAAAGCCCGTTTTGACCAACTCAAGCCCGGCATGCAGCGCTACATTATTCAGCACGTGGCGGCGGTGAAAAGCTCCCAACTCCGCATTGATCGTTCTATTACGTTAATTGAAAACCTGAAGCGGTTAAAGGTCGGCCAGGAAACCTTCCGGGAAATTCTGGGACTAGAGGAACGGAAGTTATAACTGGGAGTCCTGAGTTCTGAGTTTTGAATCCTGAGTCGATGTGAAATCTGGAAGGTGTTTAGAAACCATTTCTCTGAAAACGGGTCTTAAACGACAACCCACCCCTACCCCTCCGAGGAGGGGAATTTTCGGCTTAACTGTAAGGGAAATACATGACCCGCCTCAGGTAGGCATTGCCTTACCTCTTACCTACGGACTGATTTAATGCCCATTTTCTAGAAATCAAATCCAAAACGATTCAGAAAACTTTCCTCCTTTCCCCGTTGCCTGCCGTACCTTTGGGGGAACAAACCACCGCATTCCTTACCTGCATGAACATCCGCGCCATTTGCACCGATATTGACGGTACCCTGCTTAACAAAGACCGGGAGCTTTCACAGAAAACCATTGACACCATTCAACGCTTAGATAAAAACCTGCCCTTTATCATGGCCTCGGCCCGCATGCCCAGCGCTGTGCGCCATCTGCAGGAACAACTGGGCATTCTGCACCACCCCATGATCTGTTTCAACGGCGGTTACGTGCTGCTCTACGATGACTCCACCCAGGAGCCCCGCGTGCTGGACACCGTGCAGATTCCGGCATCGGTGTGTTTGGAGATCGCCGAGTTGGCGGCCCAGGGCACCAACATCAACGTGAGCCTTTACCAAAACGATGACTGGCACGCGCCGCAGGACGACCAGTGGACCCAGCGGGAAATCCGCCACACCAAGGTGACGCCTACTATCTCTTCTACCCAGGAAGTATTGCAAACCTGGCAAGCCGCTTCTACCGGGGCGCACAAGGTCATGTGCATGGGAGAAGCCGAAGAAATCCAGAAGCTGTGGGAAGCCTTGGAACCGAGGTTCGGAAAGCAGTTGCACATCTACCGCTCCAACGACCGCTACCTGGAAATCGCCCCGAAAACCATTTCCAAGGCCACCGCTTTGAAGCTGCTTTTGAAAAACCACTATGATTTCGGGATGGAGTCTGTGATGGCCTTCGGGGACAATTACAACGATGTGGAGATGCTGGGCGCCGTGGGCCTGGGCATTGCCGTTGGGAACGCCCGCCCAGAGGCCAAAGCCGCCGCCAAAGAAGTCACCGCCCCCAGCATTGAAGATGGCGTGGCCCTGGCCATTGAAAAACATCTGCTGCAGGCGTAGGCCGCTTTCCCGCAGGTAAGTCAGCTCCTAAGCCTTGCCCTGAGCGGTTTGCGTATACAGCAGGAAATTGAAGGAACCCACATGAGAAGTATTAAGAAAATCCATAAAGCCGAGTACTCGCCCATCGCGGATCTGGTCACGTATTCGCCGCTGCCCTCGCGCAGCCTGCAGCAGATAGATCCGTTCCTGTTTCTGAACCACCATGGGCACCAGGTATACAAACCCAACAACCGCGGATTGCCGTTTGGGCCGCACCCGCACCGGGGCATGGAAACCGTCACGTTCATTCTGGAGGGCGACATCATGCACAAAGACTCGGGCGGGCACGAGAGCGTGATCACCGCGGGCGGCGTGCAGTGGATGACCGCCGGCAAAGGCCTCATCCACGCCGAGGTCTCCTCAACAGATTTCAAGAAAACGGGCGGTCCGCTGGAGATCCTGCAACTTTGGGTGAACCTACCGGCCAAACACAAGATGACTGAGCCTCGCTACGAAGGCCTGCAGCAAGAAAGCATCCCTAGCTTCACCCTGGACGAAGGCAAAGTCACCGTGAACCTGGTCTCGGGCAACTGGGACGGACATAAAGGTGCTTTTGAGACCCTGTCAGACATCGTGCTGAGCACCGTTTACTTTCAGCCGGGCGGAAAACTGAACCTTGAGGTACCCGCTGAGCGGAATATCTTCTTCTACATCATCAAAGGCACGTTGAAAGTGAACGGGCAAGAAGTGCCCTTCAGAAACCTGGTGGAGTTCAACAACAATGCCCCGGAACTGATCCTTGAAGTCACCGAGGACAGCATCCTGCTCTTCGGGCACGCTGTGCCGTTCAACGAGCCGGTGGTGGCGCAAGGCCCCTTCGTGATGAACACCCAAGCCGAAATCCACCAAGCCTACGCCGATTACCAGGCCGGCAAGTTCGGTTCCTGGAACCATTAACAAACGCATCAGACGCCCCCTCTTCGGGCTTGTTTTCTCAAAAACTGGCCCGAAGAGGGGGGGTTGTTTTGGCGATGCCCCTCCGGACTTTTCGCCGCCATTGTTGGTGTTCCCACCAACAATCCAAACGCAGGCGCCTTTCCCCTTGCACACGTACCTCGTTACAGGGTAACAAGGCTACATATTAGGTTCTGTAGCGACGTTACCCTGTAACGTCGTACGCATTCCTTCGTAGCCTGATGGCTGTGGGAAAACACCAACGATCCAGATGCTCGCGTCCTTCCGCTTGCTGGTGAAAACACGCAGCAAGGGCGATGCTATTCCATTGGCTACCGTAAAATGTTCCTAATCCTATTCTTAAACTGGTTATGGAAATTCAGGCCTGAAATGGAATTCCTGTGTCCTTTTGCACAAGAATTTAATCCAGGATAAACTTCCTCTTGGGTTTCAAAGCCTTAGGCACCTCCTGACCGGCCATCTCCAAGAGCGAGGCCTCAATGGTCTGGCTGATGGTGTTCAGGGCTAAATCGTTGGGTTCGGTGCCGAAAGGCTCTTCAATCTCGGTGACAATAGATTCTAAGGCCATGAAGGTGTAGCCTACGAACACCACCATGAGCGGCGTCATCCACCCGATGCTATCCACCAAGCCGAACGGCAGCAGGAAACAGTACAGGTACACGGTGCGGTGCAGTAGCACGCTGTAGGTGTACGGAATGGGCGTACTGGCAATGCGCTCGCAGCCCCCCACAATGTTGGAGAGCTGGTTCAAATTATGGTCAATGGCCGCTTGGGTGATAGAGTCAATGCGCCCAGCTTCTTTCCCGGCCTGCACCCACATCCCCAATTCCTTCAGCAGCAGGATAGGTTTGAAACGGGCTTTGGCCAGCTTCTGCACTACCTCTTGCGGTAGCAGCCGCTGGAAATCTTCGGTTGGGTCTGTTTTGCGCAGCTGGTGTTTGAGGGCATAAGTGAAGGCAATAAGCAGGCGAACAAAGGAAAGCACCTCCGGCGAATCAGCAGAGAGGCCGGTCATCGTGAGCGCCTGACGAGTGAGCGAACGGGTATCAATAAGCAACGCACCCCAGAGTTTGCGGCCTTCCCAGAAACGCTCGTAGCTGGCGTTGTTCCGAAAGCCCAGGAAGATGGCCAGCGCCACCCCCAGCAAAGTAAACGCCGCCGGGTTCAAAGGTATCTTGTACTCAAACAGCCGTCCCTGCACAAACACCACCGCCACCGAAATAAGCAGCAGCAAGCCCAACCTGGGCAGAATGGCCGGTAACACAGAGCCCTTCCAGACGAAGAGCATCTTAAACCAATTCTCTTTTTCTCTTACAATCATAACGCAATGCCCTACCAGCCTCTTTCCGTCTGGCTTGCTTTAGGGCACGCAAAGGTACTGAGCCAAGTTACAAATCTCATCTTTCGGCTGAGATAAGCAGGCTTCCCAAGCCCTGCCATAAATATGGATTGATGTCTGTTTCAGAGGCGTCGTTCAGCAAAATCCTGCATTGGAAGACGGTCTTGTTTAATCAGTTGTGGGGCAGTCTGTCAATACTAGGTTTACACAAAATTGATGATAGGCATTTTTGATACTTTTCTATTTCAAAATGCTGTCTTATCCATCAAGTATGCTGCTTGGCCTGAAATCTCTGTTTGTCCCAAAGTAGATTTCATTTTCGTGGTAAAACAGCATTGCCCATTCCAGACTTACATCGATCACAGTCAGATCGTCAGAAATTGGGTAATAGAAGCTATCAAAGTACTTAACTAATAGTTTCCAAGGCACAATCATTGCCTCCGTTGGTTGCCATGAGAGAAAAACTTCTTTCCCGAATGGGAGCCCACGCTCATAGAGCCATTTCCTTATTTCTTTCTGATTTCCTTCTGCAACTTTTACTCTGTCCACATTCCAAAAGAAGCCTTTCTTGAATGGAGCATCTTCATGAAGCTTGTTTTGATGTATGAAATCCCATATAAACTCAGAGGCATTCTTGTTCAGCGGCTTCAGTTGCTCCAGATGCAAGTCTGGCAGCTTATCAAAATTCTCATCCGTGAACCGCCAGTTCAATGGAAACTGCTCCAATGGAACTACAAAATCTATGATATTGTCAAAGCTAACTTTCATTTTGGTCTTCATTTCAATGCTTACCATCAACTTACTGCTTTAAGGCTGTTTTGACTAAAATAAGCTACAAACGATGATAGGATCATGCCCTTCTCACGGGCAGCAATAGGGGTGAAAATCGAGAGAAACAGCAACCGCTTTGGGCCTGTTTTCGCAAAAACCGCTTTAAAACGGCTGGGCCCGATGTATGTGCTACATCGGGCCCAGCTGTTTATTTCAACGCGTCAAGGTTAGTCAATCTTGTCCATCTTGGCTTTGACAATCTCCACGGCGTGGCGCATGTTCTCCAGTTCCTTTTTGTTTGTTTCCTGCTGTTTCAGGTTTTGCTGCACGTCTTTGTTCAGTTGCTCCAGTTCTTTGGCATTGGCGGCCAGGGCAGCCTCCAGTTCCAGTTTGCGCTGCTGGTTTTTGGTGATTTTGGTTTGGATCTCGTTGGCCTCGCGTACCACCAGATCGGCTTTGGCCTGGGTGTTGTTCACTACCCGCTCGGCATCCTGCACCTGCGCCTGGACATCTTGCTTGTAGAGGTTCCGTGCGAATTGCTGCAGAATAGCCGCGCCGCTGGCCCACTCCCGGGGTGTTTCTTTCTTGCCCAGGTAAGCGTTGCCCATGTCCAGCGACCACCACAGCATGGTGCCTTGTTTAATGGCTTCCACCTTGGAGAAGATCCGGATGGGGTTGCGGCTGATGGTGTCTAGCTGGGCTTTCTCCACGGCATAGATTCCTTTGCCGGCCTGCGCTTTGGCCGTGGGCAGAATGGAAGGCCCTTTCACCGTGCCTCCAGATTTTTCCTTCAAAAAGGTAGCCCACGCCTTCTCCACCACTTTGCTGTCTAACTGAATCATGATGCGCTGCCCTTTCCGGCTGATGCCGTTCACCTCCACCTCAGTTTCCTCTACCGCAGAGCGTTGCGCCCAAGCGGCCGTGGCC
Organism: Rufibacter hautae; assembly: GCF_008271695.1. Lineage (GTDB taxonomy): Bacteria > Bacteroidota > Bacteroidia > Cytophagales > Hymenobacteraceae > Nibribacter > Nibribacter hautae. The sequence continues at coordinate 449,476 of NZ_VKKY01000003.1, read as the reverse complement.
ATTCCCCAAAACAAGAACAACAGCATTCCTGTTATCACCCGCGTACGTTTGCCTTCCATGTTTACTATCTGCTTTTAATTGGCCGCAAAAATAGTCCAATTATCCGCATAAGCGCTCCGGGCCTAGCAAATTTATACGAGGCACGTATAGTAGAAAAACGCCGAAGGAAAACTAAATTGCTCCTACTCCTGTTTCCAGCCTTATGAATGTGACCGTCTGCCGAAAAGAGAATTTCAACGCTGCCCACCGGCTCCATAACCCAAATTGGTCCGATGAGCAGAACAAAACCGTCTTCGGGCTCTGCAACAACCCCAATTACCACGGCCATAACTATGACCTCATTGTGAAGCTTACCGGCCCGGTAGACCAGGACACCGGTTATGTCTATGACATGAAAAAGCTGAGTCTTCTGATAAAAGCAGAAATTTTAGATAAATTTGACCATAAAAACCTGAATCTGGACACCGAGGAGTTTCAACAACTGAATCCTTCTGCCGAGAATATCGCCGTAGTCATCTGGCAGCGTCTTCGCCCCCACCTCCCGGAAAACTATGCGTTGTCCATCACTTTATTTGAAACCGAAAGAAACTTTGTTGAATACCATGGATAAAAGGGACTGGAACGAGGAAGATCCCGAGGAGGAGCATTTTGCCGGTTCTTTAGACACACCGCTGCGCTCAGATGCGTTTGACCTCACCGATGACCAGAAAATAGACGGCATTGCCTACCACTTCCGGGAAATCATGACCCTGCTGGGCCTGGACCTGGATGACGATAGCCTCAAAGGCACGCCGCGCCGGGTAGCCAAGATGTACGTGAAGGAGATCTTTGACGGCCTTAACCCCGAGAACCGGCCCGTGGCCCGCTTGTTTGAGAACAAGTATGGTTACCGCCAGATGCTGGTAGAGCGTGACATCACCCTTTACTCCAGCTGCGAGCACCACTTCGTGCCCATCATCGGCAAAGCCCACGTGGCCTACATCCCCAATGAGCACGTGATTGGCTTGTCTAAACTCAACCGCATTGTGCAGTACTATGGCCGCCGGCCGCAGGTGCAGGAGCGCCTTACCCGCCAGATTGCCCAGGAACTGCGTGACGTGCTCAAGTCTGAGAACGTGGCTGTGCTCATTGAGGCCGATCACCTGTGCGTCATGAGCCGCGGCGTGAATGACGTGAGCAGTAGCACCATCACCTCTGAGTACTCTGGTTTGTTTGAGCAGGATGTCTACCGGCTGGAGTTTCTGCAGGCCATCCGCAGCCCAAAATAGCGGTCTTCAGTAGAAGGGAAAGATGAATTTTTCAGGCCTGCGTTTTGTTTCCAAGTGATCATTCTTGTAAAAGCAACGACCTTACCTATTTAGGCGATTTACCGTATAAGTTGGTCTGGGCGTAGACCGTAGATATCGCAACATGTCAGATAAGATATTGATTGCCGGGGGCACCGGTTTATTGGGAACACGGCTGTCAGAGATGTTGATTGACGGCGGTTATGAAGTGGCGCATCTTAGCCGCACCCCAAATAAATATGCCCGGTACAAAACCTTTAAGTGGGATGTACAGAAAGGCTATATTGATGAGAATGCCATCCGGTACGCCGACTATATCATCAACCTGGCCGGTACCAGCGTTTCTGGGGAGAAATGGACTATTGCCCGTAAAAAGGAAATCCTCAACAGCCGCACTCAATCTACCAACCTGCTTTGCCAGTACCTGGAGAAGACTCCGCACCACGTGAAAGGTTACTTGGGTTCCTCCGCCGTAGGAATCTACGGGGACTCTGGTGACCGCTTGATGATGGAGGAAAGCACCTATGGGTCTGATTTCCTGGCCGAGGTCTGCAAACAGTGGGAACACGCTTCCTGGCAGGTCCATAACCTGGGCATCAGGACCATTATCTTCCGGATTGGAATTGTGCTCAGCAACAAGGGCGGCGCGCTTCCGCAGATAGCCAAACCGGTGAAGATGCTGGCGGGTGCCCCGCTGGGCTCCGGCAAGCAGTACATGTCCTGGATTCATATAGACGACCTGTGCCGCCTGTGCATCAAAGCCATTGAAGACCGCCAGATGGAAGGGGTGTACAATGCCGTGGCGCCTAACCCTGCCACCAATGAGCAGTTAACCCGCAACCTGGCCAAGGTCATGCACAAACCCATGGTGTTCCCCAACGTGCCGGCCTTCGGGTTGAAGCTGATGTTGGGCGAAATGAGCGAGATTGTCTTGAACAGTTCCCGCGTGAGCGCCACTAAGGTGCTGCAGACCGGCTTTACCTTTGAGTACAACAACATTCAGGAAGCGCTGGAATCGTTGTATGATAAGCACAGTTAAGTAGGAGATACTTTAAAAAGGAAATCCTCCAATGGAGCAAACCATTGGGGGATTTCTTCTTTTAGCCCTTGCCGAAGGAAGGCTCTTCACCTTCTAAGTGCTTGTTTGATTCTTGACCTTGATTTATACTGAGTAAAAGACGTTCGCTGTTTTACGCCCAAAAAACAGAAAATCCCCTGAAAACGAATTCTCAGGGGATTTTCTGTTTATATAATCACTAAGACTAGTTCATAAGCAGAAGCTTCTTGGTGATGGTCTTTTTACCGGTGGTTAACCGGGCAATGTAAACCCCGTTTGGCAAGCCTTGGGCGTTGAACTGCATGGCCTGCGGCACACCACCTTCAGCGTTTCCTACGAAGAGGTGACGTACCAGTTTGCCTTGCGAGTCAAAAATATCCAGGACTGCCTCACCGGTCTCGGCTACCAGGAACTCTACAGTGGTATTCTGGTTGAACGGATTAGGGTAAACAGACAGTTTAGTTTCTTCTTCCAGGGCAGGGGCAATCTCAGCGGTGGCGCTGCTGGTGGTAGCCATCACCATGGGGCCCGTGGCCAGGACAAAGATTGGGGTCTCTGTTACCGTAATGGCCAGTTTACCTTGGTTTGTCTTCACTTTGGTCACGGCAAACGTGCTGCTTCCAATCTTAGGCGTGTAGATGCTGGCAGAGTCGGTTCCCAGGGAAAGCGTGTAGTTTACCCTGCGGTCTTCATCATCAGGCACCCAGCAGGCGAACATGTTCTTTCCTGTGTTATCCTGATATTTGTCAATGCGTGGATCAGAGCTAAGGCGGGCGATCGGCATAAACTCCCCGAACTCAGTTCCTACCTGCGCCATGTAATCGGCGGCGGGTCTGCGTACCAAAGTATTCCGGTCTACGTGGCCGCTGGTGGCAAACTGCGTGGTGTTGTAGATAGAGCCACTGGCGTCATCGTACAGCTGGTAGAAATACAGACCAGATAAACCGGCCATGGCGTAATCGAGGGAGCTTCTCAGGATCCAGTCACCCTGCACCGCGAATTTGTCTTTCGCCCCGATTACTTTGGTTCCCTGGGTTTTGCTGTTCCAGTCATAACCTGTCTCGGTGATGATGATCGGCATGTCACCGTCACCCACCATCTCGCGGTTCATCTGGTGGAACTTGTTGATGTTAAGCGGCGCCAAAGAAAGCTCTGGGGCAACCCCTACCCTTACGCCATCGGCGTACTGCTCGCCGTCAAAGTTGTTGTTGTAGGCGTGGTAGTTGATCTCATCAAAGCAAAGGTTCACTTTTCCGTTGGGCAGGTAGCCTCTGTTCTTTTTGCACCAGTCCACAAGTCCTTGGTAGAAGCCGGTCTTGGTGGTAGCGATACCGGCGGCCACTACTTTCATGTTGGGGTCTGCGTTTTTCACGCCTACGCCTGGCCCCAGGGTGCCCATGTGGCCGTCATAGAACGCGCTCAGGTAAGCGGCATATTCATCACAGTTCTGGTTTGCCTGGCGGCCTTTCCAGTTACGGTCTGGCTCGTTATTGGCCTCCATTTTGGAAATGAGGTTCATTCCGATCTTCACGGTGCTCTTGGTTTTCACCAAAGCCGGGTTCAGACCTGTATTGGAGCCGTACCGGGCGGCAAACTGGAACGCAAGCCGGGCAATCTTGATATAGGAAGTCGGCTTCAGCTTGTCTGCGTTGTAGTTGGCGTTGAAGTAGTTAGTACCGGAGCTGGTCACCGTGGTATAGGTGCTCTTGTACGGCATTGGCGCGTTTTCATAGTCCTTGATGGCCGAAGGATACGTGGCTACCATCCAGCCGGGGATGTTCTTGATGCACACCAGCACTTCTTTGCCTCTGGCTTTGTGGCGGGCGTAGATCTCATCCAGTTTCCAGCTTCCTTTCATGGTTGGGTTGAAGGCATACTCCCCTTCCATGTTGGTTTCCACAATTCCCCAGTCCAGATAGTCTCTCACTACTTTGTAGGGTTCAATGGCGGCTATCTTCTGCACAAGTCTCTCCGCAATGGTGCTGGAGTTATCAGCTGGATAGGTGTTGACGCCCAGCATTCTCTTGAGCGGATAAGCGGGCTTGGTGAAGGTAGGCGGGGTATAAGGCTTGTACTTCCCGTAGAACTTGATTTCGTCTGGAAGCCTTACGCCCCTCTTTTTCCGGAGGATAACGGCACTCACCTTGATTGGAGTGGTTATGGAGTGGTCTAGCCAGACATTGTACTTGCTTCCGTTGTAAACCGGGCCCAGAATCTCTCTACCAGTACCTCTTTCCACGTAGATCGTCTGGATCTCAGAGCCCGCAGAAATGGTATTGTTGCCGTCATAGAAGCTGATGCTCTGTAGTTCCACCTCCATTTGGTCTGGGAAGTTGAATACAACGTCTGCCACAGGCATCATTTCGCCGTTCCCCATGCTTACGGTTTCGTTCACCACGCCATTGAACAGTTTGTCAATGTACTGGGTGCTTTTGTCTTTGTGGTATCCCCAATATCCTTTGTAAGGAATAGTACCGGTTACCAGGGTAGTGGTAGTGGGTGTGGTAGAAGTTACAGTGCCAGCGCCTACTACCAAAGAGCGGGTCACGTTGGCAGCCCCGGAGTAGTTGCCGCCTGCTATTTGTGAGGCGATGATGTTGACAGTACCGGCTCCAACTACGGTTGCTTTCCAGCCCTCGGTGGTCTTGGCCACGGTGGCTACCGCTGGGTTAGCGGATGTGAAAGTAATTGGCGTAGTGGTGTTGGTGCTGGTGGCGCTGATGAGGAAAGAAGGGTCGCCTACCTTTTTATAGGGTAAGGCGTTGAAGGTGATGACCGCCGGAATGGTAGAAACAGACAAAGTGCGGCTTACATTGATAGCGGCGGCATATCCGTTTCCGGCCGGTTGAGAGGCAGTGATGGTGGCAGAACCGGCCTTCAGGATGGTGGCTTTCCAACCTTCGGTGGTCTTGGCCACAGTGGCTACCGCCGTATTGGAAGAGCTGAAGTTGATAGGCGTAACCGTGTTGGTACTGGTGGCTTGCAGCAGGAAAGATGCGTCGCCGAATTTCTTGGCCGGAAGCGAGTTGAAGGTGACGACCGAAGCCAGGGTGGTAGACTGGGTGGTGTTCGTGACTGCGCCTACCGGTTGACCGTAGATTCTTACTTTTTGCGGAATGTTGTTCGCAAACTTCCGGACGATGATGGCATCTGCCTCAGTAAGGGTGCTTGGTTTAATGTCTACCCATTGCAGGAACAATCTTCCGTCAAAGGTGGCCAGAAGTGTCCGCTCAGTGCCTTTTAAAGCGTAGATATAGGCGGGATTGGTGGTAAAAGAGCCTTGGTAATCATAAAGAGAAACCCTTGAGATGGTGCTCCGGCTTTCCAGGTTCAAGACAACATCAATGTATTGCTTGTTGAGGGCGGTCCAGTTATTCTGTACCAGTTTACTGAGGTCATCCAGTAGCCAGGGAGCGTAATCTGTACCAGTATTTAGGGATGGTTTAATGGAAGTCACATTTAGCTTTACCTCTGACGATGTCTGGGCATTAGAACTTCTGGGAATTAAACAGGAGAAAAAGATAGATAAGCTTAAAAGAATGGGTTTGATAGGGTTCATGGGCGCGTGGTAGGTAGGAAAATCAGGTAGAATCCATGAAGGGGGGAGCATGAAGACTTAGTACAAATCAGACGCTGCTTTAAACCTCTAATTATGAGTTAATTAGTCTTATTAGAGATAAATAAAGTGAAGTGAGAGCCCTCGCAGAGAATGCGATTTGAAAAACAGCGCAGGTTTTATGAATTAGATTAATTCAATACATATAATTGTTTCGCTAGTATGCAAGCCTAACAACCTGCTCTAGCAAAATTTTTTCTTAATCAAAAAAACACAATTACATATTCAACCTCCGCATCATTCAGCCAAGCAATTATATTAATAACCTCGTTATTTTTAATTCTGGCAGGGATGGAAGCGTTTTTATATCAAGTAGTTATCGTATATACCGCAAAACATCAAGTGGAACAATCATAAAGAGTGCAATTCTCTCTACTTTTTAATAATCCAAAATTATGGACTAATACAAAACGACGCAACATACAAAATGTAATTTTTCAAATAAAAGGTAAATCTTATATAAAGAAGTTAAACCTTATTTTACCTTTTCACGTAGCGCCGTCTTAAATATTCAGGGAAACAGAGATTTAATACTCGCCCAATTACAGTGGTTAATTATTTGTAAATGAGTCTTCTATTTAGCCTTTATTGCCACTTATAATTTTATCAAGAATAATATTATTCTAATATATAGAAGAAGTATATCTTTATATATTTGAAAGCCAATTAGTTAAGTAAAAATAGCCGCTTTTGTAGAAGTTTAGACTTCTAGCCCACTCACTATAAATCATCTAATTCTGTATTAAGGGTATATTGAATTGCGTTAAATCAACCTGTTTTAACCGGCTGCAGCAGTCTAGATAAGGGAGACAAAAAGTAAATGGCTTTACTTTGCAAGCACCTTTTATAGAGAGGAAGAAATAGATGGACGATGCGCTTAGGTTTATGAAAGGCCCGGCGGAAGCATGCAACATGGGATGAACTCCACTTTCTGTAAGAATGGCCCCTAAAACTGTTTTTGGCTGGAAATAACAAAACCAAGGCAAAAACACCGCAGCCCTTTGCCCATCCCCTTAAAAGCCAAGATTCTCATCGGACAACAGATAAGAATCTTTCCATTTTACCTCAGTTTGGCTTTTTGGCAGCATTTGACCGTATAAATAGCATTACTCACCACCTTGCGCAGCGTTATGGCTGTCCATCGGCGCGTAAATGCAAAATTTACTGGAGGTAAAAGCCTTTGCCACCTGCCAACCCTCCTGATAAGCCAAAAACCCTACAGGAAAGGCGATTCGCTTTCCTGTAGGGTTTTTGGCTTATTATTTAAAGACTCTACTGTATGAAGAGAGACCAGTTAAAATTGAGAGGAGATACTATCATTCAACTGCTCCAGCATGGTATCCACGGCAGTGGTATCCACCACCTTTGGCCTGCGAGGGGGCGCTGGGGTAATGCAGTTATAGGTCTTGCTGATCTTCACCTTAGATTTAGGGAAAGCACCAAGCTTAATCCCCAAGTTTGGTTCTCGGTACACCTTTTCCATGAACCGGCCATAGATGGGCAGTGCGGTTTTAGAACCTTCACCCGTGGCCGAGGTCCGGAAGTGGATACTGCGGTCCTCCCCTCCTACCCAAACGCCTGTCACCAAATCTTTGGTCACGCCCATGTACCAACCGTCTGAGTGGTTTGAGGTGGTTCCGGTTTTGCCGCCCACCTGGTTTCCTTTTTTCCAGAGGTCGTACTCCCAAAGGGCCTGTGAGGTACCGCCCGGTTCTTCCATGGTGCCTTTGAGCATGTGTACCATCAGGAAAGCGGTTTCTTCTGAGATCACGCGTTTCTGCTGCGGGTTAAACTGTTCTACCACGTTGCCGTTGCGGTCTTCAATGCGCATTACCAGCATGGGTTTGTTCAGGAAGCCATTGTTCACAAAAGTGCTGTAGGCATTCACCATCTCATAAATGCTCACGTCTGATGAACCCAAACCAATGGAGGGCACCGCCTCCAAAGGACTGGTGATTCCCAGTTGGCGAGCAAATCTCCTTACGGTCTCCCAGCCAATGGCCTCGGTCAGCTGCGCGGTCACGGTATTGATAGACCGGCCCATCGCGTGCCGCAAAGTCATGTTCTGCCCCGAGATAGAGTAGCTGGCGTTATGTGGGGTCCACTCCATGGGTTTGCCGTCCTCCACGTACTTGATGGTTACCCGCTTGTCCTGAATCCGGTCGCAGGGCGAGTAGCCTCCGTCAATGGCCGCGGCGTACACAAACGGCTTAAACGTGGAGCCCGGCTGGCGCTTGGCCTGTTTCACGTGGTCATACTTAAAGTTCTCGTAGTCAATACCGCCCACCCAAGCCTTAATATGCCCGGTGAACGGATCCATGGTTATCATGCCGGCGCGCAGGAAACGCTTGTAGTACCGCAGGGAATCCATGGAACTCATGGTCATCTCCTTGGGGCCTTTCCAACTGAAGACCGTCATTTTCTTGGGCGTATTCAGCTCCCGGTTGATGGCTACGGTGTCATCGCCGTACTTGGCTTTCAGCGAGGCGTACACGCCGGTGCGCTTGATGGCATTCTCAATAAAACCCGGGATTTCATTGTTCTCATCATCCACCCACGGGTTTTTCCCGCGCCAATGCCCCTCAAAACGGTTCTGCAAGGTCTTCATCTTCTCCTGCAGGGCTTCCTCGGCCAGGCGCTGCATACGCGAATCAATGGTGAGGTAAATCTTGAGGCCATCTGCGTAGATGTCCAGTTCTTTCTCCTCGGCCCAGTTGCGCACAAACTCATTCACCGCCTGCCGGTAATAGGCCGGCACGCCGTCCAGGTGCTGCTCCACGTGGTATTTCAGCTCAATCGGAAGCTGGGACAAAGAATCTGCCTCGGCCTGGGTGATGACCTGGTTGCGGGCCATCTGCTGGAGCACCACGTTGCGGCGGGCCATCGCGTTTTTAGGGTTGAACCGAGGGTTATAGGTGGTGGGGGCTTTCAGCACGCCCACCAGCATGGCGGCCTCCTCTGGTTTCAGCTTGTCTGGCGTTGTACTGAAGAAGGTCTTGGCGGCCACTTTGATCCCGAAGGCATTGCTCCCGAAGTCAACGGTGTTCAGGTACATGCCCAGGATCTCGTCTTTGGTATAGCGCTGCTCTAACTTAATAGAGGTGTTCCACTCCTTGGTTTTGGCCACCACCGTAGACACCAGCGGCACGTGCCCTAAAATCCCTTTGGTATTCTTGGTACGCGTTTTATAAAGGTTTTTGGCTAACTGCTGGGTAAGCGTGGAGGCTCCGCGGGAATCACCTTTGAGGTTGTCTTTCACCGCCGCCAGCACTGAGATAGGGTCAATGCCTTGGTGCGCGTAGAAACGCTCATCCTCAGTGGCCACCAGGGCCTTCACCATCACCGGCGCAATGCTGTCATACGGCACCAAGTCGCGGTTCTCGCGGAAATACCGCCCCACCAGCAGACCGTCTGACGTGTAGATGGTAGAGGGCAGGTTGTTTCTTGGGTTCTCCAGATCGTCTAGCCCCGGCGATTCCCCAAACAGGTACAGCAGGTTGAGGTCAACGGCGACAAAGTAAAGGACAATGAATACTACCCCGAAGACGAAGGTCCTCCAGAGGTTACGAATCCATTTATTGTATTTGGTACGCGGGGGATTTATCTTCTTTATTTCTGGCATGCGGCTAATCACGGGCGCAAAACCCGCTTTCTCAAAAACGCCCAAAGTTACGGGAAAGTGTTGGTTTTCCCGAAGTTGTGCACTTGTTTAGGCGCTCTTTTCTGAGAAACAAGCCAAAAACAGGAAGCGCACCGGGCCTAGGAACAAATCACCGCCTTGAGCGTGCATCCCTTTGCGGCAAGGAGCCGAGGAGCGTCCTATATATAAGTAGACAAGAAGCAAGGCTCTGTGATACCCCTGCACCTAATGACTCCATGCTACTCCAGGCTCTTCTTATAGAGGTGGTACAGCACCTTTTTATCGTCATCGGTGAGGATGCCGTTTACTTCCTTCTGCACGAAATGCAGCTTAAAGGCCTTGATCGCAGCCTCTAGATTCTTGACATCATACCCGATGATGCGGAGCGCGTCTTTGGGCTGGAAGGAAACCGGAATAGTGTCTACCGCCACTACCGCACCGGGAGCCGGAATATCCACCAACACTGTGGTACTGTCTTTGGTCAAGCCCGCACTATCTACGGTTACCGCTATGGAATCCTGGTAAGGCGGGATGATGGACTCGAAAACCGAGTTGCGCACCTTCTCCTCATCGTACCACATCCCAAAACCGGCCTGGGCCAGCTTTTTCCAAGGGAACGTAGGGTTGGGGTCTACCTTGCGGCTAGGCGCGATGTCTGAGTGCCCGATGAAGTTGGCAGCCGGAATGCCGTGGGTTTTCTTCAAAATGGCCAGTACCTGCAAAAGGCTGTTGATCTGCGCCTCGGCAAAGGGCTCAGAACCGTTGTTGTCCAGCTCAATACCTATAGAGGAGGAATTGAGGTCTGAGTTGTTGCCCCACTTGCCCACGCCGCCATGCCAGGCCCGCAGGTAGTCACTGAGCATGTGGTACACCTTCCCGTCGCGGCCAATCACGTAATGGGCACTCACTTGGCTTCTGGGCACCGTGAAGGTTTTGAGCGTCTGCTCCGTGGAGTTCTGCGCCGTGTGGTGGATGACCACGAAGTTGGGTTTCCGGAGGTTGAAGTTGGTGGTACCCACCCATTGGTCGCCCAGTTGGAGGCTGTCCTCGCCGGGGTTGGTAACCGGCGTTGCGCGCAGGGTTTTGGCAAAGGCCTTGGCCTGCTTCTTATAGACCTTGTTGGTGGCGGCGTAAGGATTGCTGGAGCAACCGGCCAAAGCCAGCGACAGAAAAACTGGAAAACAAAGCAGGGCAGTACGTTTCATAAGACAGGTCATTTACCAAGCCAAAGATGCTAAAATTTCCCTTCGTCCGGAAGAAAAGCCGTCGCTCGCCAGTCCGAGAAGATGAAATCTGACGATGCTCAAATTCCTGAAAACGTCCCCATCCACAGCTTAACTTCTTGACTATTTGCCCATTAATGCGCAACTTCATCAAACCAAGCCTTTGTAGGGGATATCAGGTAGGTAGGAGGTTTGCAGAGTCAGCTCCTTTTCTTTCATCCTTTAACGCATCAACCAATGGAAAACAAAAAGAAAATCCTGTTCCTGACCGGCGACTTCGCCGAGGATTACGAGACCATGGTTCCCTTCCAGATGCTGCTCATGGTGGGGTATGACGTACACGCCGTGTGCCCGGCAAAAAGAAAGGCGATACCATCAAGACCGCCATCCATGATTTTGAAGGCGACCAGACCTACACCGAAAAACCCGGCCATAACTTCCATCTCAACTACGCCTTCGCAGAGGTCAACCCTGAGGAATATGCTGGATTGGTGATTGCTGGTGGCCGCGCGCCCGAGTACCTGCGCCTGAACCAGCAGGTGCTGGAGGTAGTGCAGCATTTTATGGAGAAGGATAAACCGCTGGCCGCCGTCTGCCACGGCATCCAGATACTGACCGCTGCCCGCGTGGTGGAAGGACGCCGCCTCACCGCCTATCCGGCCGTTGGGCCCGAGGTGAGTTTGGCCGGCGGCACCTTTGTTCCGGTAGATGCCACCGAGGCTGTGGTAGACGGCAACCTGGTCACCTCCCCTGCCTGGCCCGGTCACCCCGCGCTTATCCGCGAGTTCCTCAAAGTGATGGGCGCCACCATTGACCTCAATGCCGGCTCACCTGCCACCACTTCGGTGGAGTACCTGACCTAACAAATTCTGCACAGACCTGTTTCAGGGCTGATTTCTGAAAATCTGCCCCGAAACAGGTAATCTTTTTCTTCCCTAATCTAAGGCTATTTCATTCTGCGACTTCTCTTGGTTAAGCTTTTCCTGAGTTCACGTCTTTGGTTTCTCTGGTTAAGTATTTCCTTGATTCAAGCCTTCCTTTTTATGGTTCATGTTTGTGACTTGGATTTATAATGAGCTGAAGTTTGCAACTCCAACCAGGCTATCGCCTCAAGCTTAAGGCCAATGATTGATTTTACCTTTGCTTCTGCGAGGCTGAACCAGGAGGGCCACTTTTGCGCGGATTTACTTTCCAGAAGCCAACATCGTCAGAATCTTGCCGCCCACAGATTGTGCGCACCACATGGTTCATTTCAAGCCCGATTTTACAGAAACACCCTAAAAACAACTTCAGGGTGCATATCCCAAACCCTTAAAAGAGTATCTTAGGCGGGTCAACCGCGCTTATCTTTTCTGTTATGGATTTACCTTCTATCCACCTTGCCCACGAATTTGAGCCTCTTCCACCCGATTTTCACTGCGGAGCCTCGGGGCAGCCGTTTCAGACCTGCATCGCCTGTGAGTGCCACCTGCTGCAAGACGGCGTGAGTTATCTGGTAGAAAAAGCAGTGCGCTATTACCCCCAGGACGGCCTGCTGGACACCGTGCTGGAATATGCCATGTGCGTGCGTTGCGCCCAGCAAATGCGGGAGGAGCTGTCTGTAGAGTCCAGAAATAAGATTGACGCCTATTTTGCTGAGCACGTAGACCTGGTGGCTCGCCGTGAGGCCCTGCTTTCTTTGCCCAACCCCCTGAAGCTGGACAATTGGCTCTCGCACTGCATCGTGACGGGTACGCCCCGGGAGGCCTGCAAAGAATACCAGATCTACGCCCAGTGCGAAGGCAAGGACCTCCTGTACACCTACATGCCGTATATGATCAGCGGCGAAGCGATGGAGGAAATCCAGCGGCTGATCTCGCCGCACACCCGCCAGATCCTTGACGACTTCATGGACACGCACTTCGGGCTGCCGCCCGAGTTCAGGGCCCTGCTCCAGGATCGGTTGGTCCTTATATAAAAAGAAAAACGTATTTTGCTCTGGCCTACTCAAGGCACTTTCCTTTTAAAACAGAGCCTACCAAAACCACAGATCCTTTATGCGCGCCCTACTTTTGTTCTCTTTTTGCCTCCTGCTCAGCGTAGCGGCCTTTGCCCAGACTAAAAAAGCCACACCGGCCAAGCCCTCAGCAGATGCGAAAGCCGTGGAAGCGGCGGTGGTGCGTTTCTTTGACGGCATGCGCGCAAGCGACAGCACCATGGCCCGCTCGGTATTGGCATCCAACGCCCTGTTGTTTTCAGTAGGCGCCGGCAAAGACGGCCAGGTCCTGCCCCGCGAGACACCCATGGACAAGTTTGTGCAGATGATTGGGCAGCCCCATCCGCAGGTGTTGGACGAGCGCATCTGGGACGTGAAAGTGAACATTGACGGCGACTTGGCCACGCTTTGGTGCGAGTACGCCTTCTACGTGGGAGACACCTTCAGCCACTGCGGCGTAGATGCCTTCCAACTGTACCGCTCCCCACAGGGCTGGAAAATCTTCACCATCACAGACACCCGCCGCAAGGAGAACTGCGACCTGAAAGCCGCCCAGGCCGCCAAAGCCAAATCAAACCCCTAAACGGATTCTTTTCTGACCTTCTGGAGCCCTGCACTCCCGCTCTTCCGGAGGTGTGGGGCTTTGGCGTGGGCAATGGCCTAGTATAACTACTGGCCAAGGGTTGCACGTACTATACCCTGGTTATTGTTTTACTATCTGCGGCCTGGCGCAAGTTGGGCGGCCGTGCACCCCCAGCTGAAGAAATGAACAGATTATTAAACCAGACCTATTACCACAACAGCGTCTTTGATTACCTCGTCGCCCTAGGAGCCATTGTCATAGGATTACTGCTGCTCAGGTCTGTGAAGCACATCTTCTTCCGGAAAATCAGACGCTGGGTGAAAGGCACCAGAACCCACTTTGACGATCTGCTGGTGGAGGGCGTAGACCGATTCCTGCTGCCGGCGCTCTACTTTGCCATCATCCACGCGGGCATCAGCTATCTAACCTTATCAGAGAAAGCCCAGAACGTATTGGGGGTGGTGACCACCATGGTGATCACGTTTCTATTTGTGCGCCTGGTTTCCACCACCATTCTCATGCTGCTCAGGACGTATGTGAGAAAACAGGATCGCGGCGAGGAGAAAGTGAAACAGCTGGGCGGCCTCATGCTCATCATCAACGCGGTGATCTGGCTGGTGGGCCTGCTCTTCCTGTTCGACAACATGGGCTATAACGTCACCACTATCATCACCGGTCTGGGCATTGGGGGAATTGCCATCGCGCTGGCCGCGCAGAACATCCTGGGAGACGTGTTCAACTACTTCGTGATTTTCTTTGACCGCCCCTTTGAGACCGGCGACTTCATTGTGATTGACGACAAAAGCGGCACCGTGGATTACATCGGCATCAAGACCACACGGGTGAAAAGCCTCTCGGGGGAGTTGCTGGTGTTTGCCAACAGTGACCTGACCAAATCGCGCATCCATAACTACAAACAAATGCTTAGGCGGCGGGTGGTGTTCAAACTTGGGATCACGTACCAGACCTCGCTGGAGACCATGAAACTCATTCCCGGGTTGCTGGAAGACATAGTAAAAGCGCAGGAGCCAGTGGAATTTGACCGCGCCCATTTTGTGAGCTATGGAGACTCCAGCTTGGACTACGAGGTGGTGTACTATGTTTTGAGCCACTCCTATAACAAGTACATGGACATCCAGCAGAACATCAACTTCAAAATCTATGAGGAGTTCCAGAACCGGGGCATTGAGTTTGCCTACCCTACCCGCACGCTCTTCCTGGTAAATGAAGAAACCGAGACAGCCGATGTGCCCCTAGCCCGGCAACGGTAGCTTCTGTTTAGGCCTTGTTTTCTGGAAAACACCCGCAAAACGCTTGGGATGCGGAACTGCTTAGTTGTTCTCTTTTAGCTGACAAGCCTTGAGCCAGGCCAGGGCATCCTGGCGGGAGGTGAAGGTGCAGAAATCCAGTTGACGGCCTATCTTGCTCACCTGCATGACCTGGCCTCCGGTTTCCCCATAAGAGTGCTCATTGGCTACGTGGGCCAGATAACGCAGACCGGCTTGCATGGCCCTTGGCAGCCAATCCTTCTCCAGCCAAGCCACGGCATCGGCCCAGGGTCCGGTCAAGTCACTGTTATCATTCAGTTTGTAGGGGCACCTGGTTTTCTCCAGTATCTCAAGCCCAATTTCGCAGGCTTTGCGCAAGTCGTTCTGGGACGCGTACCCGTACCATCTGGTGTCAATGACGTTGAGGTCTGGGTTGTGCTCTATCACGTAGTAGACTCTGTCAAATGAATTTTTAGCTTCTCGGTGCATGGCATTGGAACTTGTAGCCAGAAAAGACGGAAAGGAAGACATGAACAGTTTTTAACAAAAGTAATTTTTTATTTACGCTTTCCAAGAAAGCCGTGCGCTTAGCCACCCGCACCAGAGATACCTTTTCTGGTTTTCTGCCCCGCTGAACCAGAAAACCTCCTACCCTGCCAATTGTTTTTGTACAGCCAATAAAAAAGAACATAACGCCGGCGGCAGCCTTCCCGAAGCTGAATTTGTCTTTCCTTGGCCAGAAGAAAAAAGCAGCCATCATCCACCGATGTCAGTTATTTGAGTAAACTAGCGGGAATTCTCTCACTTTAAGAATCGCCTCTTTTATGAAACACCTGCTCTCTCTGGCGCTCTTGGCGCTGCTGTTGCCTTGCCTGTCTTTTGGCCAGGACCTGCAGAAACCGTTCAAAGAATGCGGCCTGGAAGGCAGCTTCACCTTGTATGACCTGAAAAAGAACCGCTGGACCTTCAGTGACCCGCAGGAGGCAAACCGGGCCACTTTGCCGGCCTCTACCTTCAAGATCCTGAATTCCCTTATTCTTCTGGAGGAAAAAGCAGTGCGGGACGAAAACGAGGTGTTGAAATGGGACGGCCAAGAGCGGAGCGTCCCGGCCTGGAACGCCGACACCGACATGAAGCACGCCTTCGCCAACTCCACGGTCTGGTTCTACGTGCGCCTGGCCCAGCAGATTGGCCCGGACAAATACCGAAACTATCTCCAGCGCTGCGGCTACGGCAACGGCAAATTCACCCATGCCCAAGGCGCCGATTTCTGGAACTACGGTGATTTCGCACTCTCGCCCAAGGCGCAGATCCAGTTCCTGCAGAAGTTTTACCAGGAGAAGCTGCCCTTTTCCAAAGAGAACATCAAGAAGGTGAAAAAGATGATGGTGGCAGAGGAAACGGCGGCCTTCACGCTCAGCGGCAAAACCGGCTTGACCAGTCACGACGGCGAGCGCATTGGCTGGTACGTGGGCTACGTGGAGACCAAAGACAACGTCTACTTCTTCGCGACGCGGCTGCGCCAGGATGTCCAGACCCCAACCGAGAATTTCGCGGCATGCCGCAAAACCATCACCAGAAAGCTCCTGCAGCAGTTAAGCATTTTACCCGCCTCCTGATTTTAGCCCATTTTAGCAGAATCAGCCCGTAAACGTTTTTCTCCCCACCAATCAATAATCCTTGCCAAACAGATGCAACCCAGAATCACCATTATTACCTTAGGCGTGTCCAGTGTAGCGGCCGCTACCCAGTTCTATGAATCCGTTTTCGGGTGGGAACGCACGTCCGCCAGCCAGGAGGGCATCACGTTTTTCCAGCTCAACGGTTTGCAATTGGCGCTCTTCGCCATGGAGGAACTGGCCAAAGACGCCCACGTTTCTGCGGAAGGAACTGGCTTCAAAGGGTTCAGCCTGGCGCACAACCTGCGCAGCGAGGAAGAGGTGAATGCGCTTTTCCAGGGGCTGGAAGTCAAAAACGTCACCATTCTAAAACACCCTGAGAAAGTGTTCTGGGGCGGCTACAGCGGGTATTTCTCTGATCCAGACGGCCACCTCTGGGAAGTGGCCTTCAACCCGTTTCTTCCGCTGGATGAGCAGGGCAATGTAGCGCCGCAATAAGCTTTAGAAACAGAAAAGGCGCTGATCGGCGCCTTTTCTGTTTCTTCTATACTTTTTTCAGGAAGCAGGTTTTCAAGACCATCACGGTTCTCTCCACGCGGCCTTCAATTTCTTCGGCGTCATCGGTGAGCCTGATTTTCTTCACCACCGTACCTCTTTTAATGGTAGCGGAAGAGCCTTTTACCTTCAGATCTTTTATAACCGTCACCGAGTCGCCCTCTTGGAGCAGGGTGCCGTTGCTGTCTTTTACTTCCATGTTGCTTTGCTAATAGATAAAAAGCCGCTTATAAAGGGCAGCCAGACACAAAGCTACGCTCAATTCCAGCCTTGTCCAACCTTCCTTACTCCTGAAGCAGGGGGTTCACCATTTCAGGTCTATTCTGCGAAAAATCGCCCAGAAACAGGTTAGCCTACGCTAATGGTGTAAGTAGCTTCAAAGGTTTCGTTCGTGCCCAATGATTGCATGCCTTCTTTTTCGCTGAGTTCAATGGGGTCCCCGACGCTGCCAGCAATGCCGTACCAAGGTTCAATGCACAGAAAGGGCGCGCCCACGCGTTTGGTCCAGATACCCAGGTAGGGGAAATTGGCGAACTGCATCTGCACGAAGTGCGGGTGACGATCGGTTTTGAGGGTCACGCGCTCTGATTTGAAGGCTTTGAACACCAGCGCGTCTTTTTCATAGTGCTCGTAGCGGAGCGGTAACACGGCCATGTTGTCTAGCACAGGCTCGGTTTGGCCGTTCTGCAACCCGGTGCCGTCTTCCAGCAGGTAGCGCGACAACAGCTCGGGTTGGGAGAACTCCAGGTAATAGTCTTCAAAGGCGTCTCCTTCTTGCATGGGCACGTTGAAGGCCGGGTGCGCCCCGATGGAGAACAGCATCTCGCCCTCGCCGGCCTGGTGCACCTGCCAGGTCACCTCCAAGGTTTGGTCCTGCAGGGTGTAGCCGATGCGCAGCACAAAGTCAAAAGGGTACACTTGACGGCTTTCCTCTGAGGCTTTGAGCTCATACACCAACCTATCTTGCCCCTCTTCTACCAACTCAAACTCCTGGTCCCGGGCGAAACCGTGCTGAGGCAACTTATAAGTCTTGCCTTGGTGCAGGTATTGGTCTTGCGGCAGGCGGCCCACAATAGGGAAAAGCACCGGCGCGTGGCGGTTCCAGAAAGAAGCATCGGCTTGCCAGATGTACTCGCGGTTGCCGTCTTTCTTTACCAGGCTGCACAATTCGGCGCCTGCGCTTTTCACGCCCACGCGTACGTATTCGTTTTCCAGGAAGGTTGTTTTCATAGCGGAAGGTTGGAATTAAGGATGAAGCACCTGGTTTACGGCCCTGATGGCATTCTGCAGGCGCTCCTCGGCGGAGCCGGATATCTCTACGTAAGGCACGTCTATCTGGTCCAGCTCACGTTTGTACCAGTCATGGAAAAACTGGCGCAGGTGCGGATGCTCGCGCTGCGGATCTGGGGTCCAGGGCAGGTCTATGTCCAGAAGCAGGTACAGGTCTACGTTCTGCCGCCGCAGGTTTTCCAGAATGAAAGACGAGCAGATGTCATACGAATGCTCAGACCAGATCTTGAGCACCAGCAACTCAGTGTCCAGGAAAAGCAACTCCGGGTTCCTGGCTTCCTCGGCTTGCCAAAGGGCCAGCTGTCCGCGGGCGATAGCTTCCAGGTCAGGGGCGGCGTAGGGCCTTTCCAGTTGATCCAAATAAGTTCGGGCGTACTCGGGCACCCAGGGCGCGTTGTAGTGCTGCGCCAGTTGCGCTGACAAGGTCGATTTTCCGGTGCTTTCTGGGCCGGTGATGGCTATTTTTACCAAACTGCTGCGGTTTAGGGGAAAACAGTTTCGGGGCCGGTTTTTAAAAATCGGCCCCGAAACAGAACTTTCCACCAATGAATGTACAGAATATATACGCTGGCCTACCCTCTTCTGGTGAAACGCTCCGCATCTGGGGAAAGAGGCACTCACGTTAAAGCCGGGTAGGCAGCGGTCAGGAAATGGGTTACTGGGCGGCGGTAGTCTGTTTCCGGAAATCCAGGTTATAGGTAAGGCCTACCTGCAGTGTGTGGTTGTTCTCAAACCAGACGCCGTTGCGCTGGGCCACGTGCTGGTGCATGTACCCTACTTCCAGCATGGCGTCTTTGTGAAAACGGTAGCCTAGGGCGGCGTACGCGCGGTTCTGGTCAAAGATGTTGTTGGTCACGTTGGGCCCGAAGTTCACGAACACCTCATCATACAAGCCCAGGTAGAATTCTTTGTCTTCCAGCGTAGGCCCCGCCAACGGAATGTTGGTGCGGAACTGGTAACGTACCCGGTTTAAGTATGTGTAGTCCTCGGCACCGGCAAACTTGATCCAGCGCTGCTCCAACCGGAAACGATGCTGCAAGGCAAAAATGCCCTGCTGGTCTTTCAACTGCAGTTGCTGATAGGTGCGGTGCTCGGGGAAGTCATCGGCAGAAGGGTTGTCGCCGTACGGATAGGTGTGCACGTAGGCGTATCCGGCGGCAAGGGAGGCGCGGTCTGAGAGGTTATACACCAGGGCCACGCGGGGCATCACCTGCTGCGGATCTGAGACCACGTGGTAACGCCGCAGCTGGAACTCGGTGTGCAGACCCCATTTATCGGTGAGCTTGTGCGTGCCGTAATACATAAACCAGCCGTTGTAGTTAGTGTCATGGCGGCGGTTGTTCTGGGCCGTAGCCTCTGAGAGGCAAAGCGTAAGCAGGAGCAGGAGAACAGGTACTAATTTTTTCATGGTGGGGATAGGGGATAGTGAAACAGCTACGCATAGATGCCCGGCTGCAATAAGGGTGCAAATCAAAGGGTAAAATTTGATTACGGCCAACCGATCGCGTAGTTTTTGCCCCTTTTTCTGGAAATCAGGCCGGAAACTGCAAGGCAGACCACCTTAAAACAGGAAAACCCGCCGCCAAAGCAGCGGGTTTTCCTGTTTTAAGTCATCACAGAGAAAATCCTTAAGGGGATATTAATTCAGGCTGGTGGTGTAATAAGCAGGGTTCTTTTTCCGGTTTTTGTAATCGTCCAGGTTCATGGAGAAGGCAAAACCCGGTACCCCGTAGATGTAGGCCGGCGACAGCTGCACGATGGAAGGTTTCCGGCCCCAACGGTTCCGGTGCGATAGGTACGCCAAGTGCGAAGAAAGCATGCCAATGCCCGCCCCCACAAACACATCAGACTGCCAGTGCTTGTTGTTGAGCATCCTAAATGCGCCCACGCTGGTGGCAATGGTGTAGGCCCCAATCCCGTACCAAGGGCTTTTGTGCTTCAGCTCGGAGTTAAGAATAGAGGCCGCCAAAAAGGCTTGGGCCGTGTGACCCGAGGGCATGGATTGGTCGTTTTCCCCGTTTGGCCGCACCTGGTTGGTGGTTTGCTTTAGCGTGAAGACGGTGAGCCCAAAGATGGCCTCGGCCTTTAGAATCAAGATGGTGGTGTTCAGAAAATCGTGGTTAGACTTTATGTTGAAGAGGTTGGCCGCCGCCAATTCCACGTAGGGCGCAATAAGCAAGGGGTTGTCAATGGTGGTACGGAAATTAGGGAAATGCTTCTGGATGTCGCGCTTTGCATCCATGCTACTGTAGATACCCCGGTCCCCAATGGTGCTCAGGCCATAGGCAATAAGAACAGTTGGGATAATGGTGGCTTTAAAGGCCTTTGATTTGAAAAACGACTTCTTTACCGGCGTGGCCACCGAGTCTTGGTACTTTTTTAAGGTATCCTGCGCCACTACCGGGGCCTGGTATTTCTTAAGGGAATCCGCCTCCTGCGCCATTACCTCTTGACTAGTCAGGCCGAAGCACATGGTGAGGGCAAGCCAAATACGTACTATGTTTTTCATATGCAGTTCACAGTTGGATGAGAAATTAACCTACTGCATATCGTTAGAAAAAAGTAAAGGGTTGCCCTGGACCTCATTTTTTTCTTTACTTTCTAATTTCAGGCCAAAAAAGGGACACTAACCCAACCCGGTGCCCGCTCCTGGCAGATTCACTCTAGACCTGAAAACTGCCTTTTCCAAGCCTTCCCAAAGGACTATCTTAATCGGCTACCCACCGGCCCGATTTCTTGAGGTAACGCACTGTAAAGTACACGGCGGCCAGCCCAAGCATGACAAAGGCCAATAGCATATTTCTGAGTTGCGGGTCAAAGCCCGTGAGCTGCGGATAATACAGCAACAGAATAAGCGTGATGCCCAAAAGCCAGACAAACTGGGTGTTGTACTCTTTCAGAAGCCAGCGTTTGGGCTTGAACTCCATGCTGTGGAACGTCTCTCCCAGCCCGCTGGGATTGATAAGCCAGCGGTTCACCCGGGCGCAGTACGCGTTGAACGCCGCCCCGAACTTGCCCCTGAGAAAATTCTCCTCGGCCAGCACAATGGCCTGGTAAATGAACAAAAACAACGGAATGAGCACCGCCATGTACAGCAACGAGTTGGAGAGAATGCCCACGCCCACCAGCATAAGAATGTTGCCTACGTACAAGGGATTGCGGCAATGGTTGAAAATTCCCTGGGTCACCAGTTCCTCGGCGTACACTTTCTTGTCCCTCCCGCCCCTGATGATGTACGCCAACCCGATGGTGGCGCCCCTGATGGCTTGCCCCGCAACAGTCACCACCAGCCCCAGAAGAATGGGCCACAGGTAATAATACTCCCCAAAATGCTCTTGCCTGAAGATATCCGGCGAAGGAATGAAAAGGGCCAGATACAGGAAAATGAAAAGCACATTTCTGTACTTGAAAAAGAAATTACCAATAGAAACCATTTACTTCTTGATTGCGATGAGCCCGGAGAAATTGTACCACTTGAAAAACACCTCGCACTGGGAGAAGCCGGCCTCGCGCAGCATCATGAT
Source organism: Rufibacter hautae (assembly GCF_008271695.1). GTDB lineage: Bacteria > Bacteroidota > Bacteroidia > Cytophagales > Hymenobacteraceae > Nibribacter > Nibribacter hautae. Next base: position 427,840 of record NZ_VKKY01000003.1, on the reverse strand, counting down.
GTTTTCGCTGAGTTTGTAGGGAATGAGCACGTTTTCCAGTGCCTCGCGCTTCTGTGAGATCTCCATCTCACTGTAATGGTTGCGCCGCTTGTATTTGTAGTAGTACTTGATGAAATCACGGTTGTACATGCTGTCCTCTGTGAGGATTTTCTCCACCAGGATAAGCACACCGCCGGGCACCAGGCCGTCGTAGATTTTCTTCACCAGCTTGTCACGGTGGATGGGTCGGATGAACTGCAGCGTAAGGCAGAGCACCACCACCGAGGCGTTCCCGATCTCCACGTTCTCCTGCAGGTTGGCCAGTTCCAGGCTGTAGGGGCGCACCACGCCCAATTCCTTCAGTTTGGCATCGCACTTGGCCAGCATGTCCACAGAATCATCCACGCCCACAAACCGTACATCGGGGGCCATCATGGCGTCCATGCCCATCATGGTGGTACCCGTAGAACAGCCCAGGTCATAGACGTTGGTGTTTTCCTGGGCGTGATCGGCGGCCAACTCGGCAATCATGCGCTGCATCTCGCTGTAGAACGGCACAGACCGGCTCACCATGTCATCAAACACCTTGGCCACCTTGGAGCTGAAGGCAAAATCAGCGGCCTCCTTAATGTCCTCTTTGAAAACCTCGTCGCGGGTTTCCTCCTGGCTCTGCGCTTCTAAATTGTCCATCTTTCTACTTCCCTCTATAAAGTAAATGCTCATAAACACGCCCTGCCACGGGTGCAAGGCATAGGAACCCGGGCCGAAGCAAAACAGGCGCCCAAGTCTCCTGTTAATTCCTAAAGGAAGAAAGAGAATCTGTAGGAATCCTGTTTTTGGGCCATTTATAGGAAATATATTCCAAATCTCACCAACGTCATCTTAACATACTAAGGGACAAATGGTTACAGAGAACATAAACCAAAAATAAGGGTTTCCAAAATGGGTAAGACCTACTCTATTTTGGCCGGCAGGCTTCTGAAAGTCCTTCATTTAACTTAACCTTATGTTTCTTTGCAAGAATTGGAAAATCGGCCGTAAAACGCGGGGAAGGCTGGCTTCAGAATCTCTTCAGAATTGGGTTGTAGCTTGATGTTTTAATCTGAAATGAAAATACTTCTTGTAGAAGACGAAGCCAACCTGCTCAGCACCACTTCCAGCTATCTTCAGAAAGAAGGGTTTGTGTGCGAGGAGGCGCCCACTTTTTCCGTCGCCGAGGAGAAGCTGACGCTCTACCAGTATGACCTGCTCATCCTGGACATCACCCTGCCCGACGGAAATGGCCTGTACCTGGTGCCCAAGCTGAAAAAAACGTATCCAGACACCGGCATCCTCATCATCTCGGCCAAGAACTCCCTGGACGACAAACTCAACGGGCTGGACCTGGGCGCCGACGATTACCTCACCAAGCCTTTTTTCCTGGCTGAGCTCAACTCGCGCATCAACGCCATTCTGCGGCGGCGCAAGTTCAGCGGCTCCACCTCGGTGGTGTTCAACGAGATTGAGGTGGTGCCCAATGCCATGGTAGCCCGGGTGCACGGCCAGGAACTGGACCTCACCAAAAAAGAGTATGACCTGCTGCTCTATTTCCTCACGAACAAGCAGCGCGTGCTCTCCCGCGAGAACATAGCCGAGCACATCTGGGGTGACCTTTCCGGCTCCGCCGATAATTTTGACTTCATCTATACCCACATTAAGAACCTGCGCCGCAAGATTGTGCAGGCCGGGGGTACAGATTACCTGCAGACGGTGTACGGGGTAGGCTACAAATTTGCGGCTCCATGAGACTGCTGCAGAAGTTAAACCGCACCTACATTCTCTTTTCGTCGCTGCTGTTTCTGGTGGCGGGCGTGCTGCTGTACTTCTTCCTGACGGCCAATATTGACTACGAAGCCGAGGAACAGCTCCTGAATACCGAGCGGCGCATTGCTCGGCAATTAACCCGGGGCCATACCCCCACCAAATTGTTTCCGGTGCTGGAAGTAACCCAATTGGCCGTGCATCGGCCTCAGGGCCTCACCATCACAGACACCACCATGTTTGACCAGGTGGAAGGCGAGGAAGAAACCTTCCGGCAGGTACGCTCCGTCCGGAACATCAACGGGCACTCGTACGCCATTGTGCTCCGGCAGATGGTGGTGCAGCACTCAGAATACATCATGACCATTGGCTGCATTCTGGTGCTGGTGATGGGATTGTTGCTGGTCTGTCTCACTCTGATGAACCGAAGCATTCACCGCACCGTGTGGCAATCTTATTACACAACCCTGGAGGCAGTGAAGAATTTCTCGGTGCACCAGCCCGGGCCGCTGCAGCTTCAGGATTCGGCTACCCAAGAGTTCCAGGAAATGCATACCGCGCTCTCCCGCCTCACCGAGAAAGCCCGCCTGGATTACCTGGCCCTGAAAGAGTTCTCTGAGAACGCCTCGCACGAAATGCAGACCCCACTGGCCGTTTTGCAGAACAAGCTGGATGAACTCTTACAGGACCTGGCCTTGATTGAGTTGCAGGCGAGGCACATCCAGACGGCCGGCACGGCGGTGCAGAAACTCTCCAAACTGAACCAGACGCTGCTGCTGCTTACCAAGATTGAGAACCGGCAGTTCATCCACACCGAGACTGTCTGCGTAACGGCTTTCCTGTGCAGGCAACTTGACTTACTGGAGGATTTTTTATTGGAGAAAAAGCTACAAGTAACCCTGGAAGAGACCGCTGCCCTCAAGGTGTCGGCTAACCCGGCGCTGGTAGACGTCCTGCTCTCCAACCTGCTCAGCAATGCCATCAAGCACAACAATGCCCACGGTTGTATCTCCATTGAGATAGGCAAAAACCGACTGCTGGTCTCCAACTCCGGCAAGCCCCTGCCCTATGCGCCGTCGCTGTTGTTTGAGCGTTTCAGCAAAGCAGACGCTTACTCTCCCTCTCTAGGTTTGGGCCTGGCCATTGTGCGCACTATTTGTCATCTCTACGGCTGGGAAGTACAGTACCAGGTACAGAAAAACCGCCACTCGCTGGAAATCACCTTCCCAGAAACCGTAGCATAAACTAGTCTAAGCTGAGCACGATCTCACTTGCCATGCATTTGCCTTAAATTATTCAACGCGATAATTGAAAATTCATAATAAAACCACTACCTTCTGGTATAATACCTGAACCCAGGAAAGAGCACGGGCTTGAGCTTTCTGGAAATAGAGGAAGACAGCCTTAGGCAGGCAAGAAATTACTGCCTTTTTAATAAATCAGGCTCAAAACACCCCCCAATAGAATCGCGCAAGGTGCAACGAAAAGGGACCAGCAACAGGGCCCATGAAAGTTGAGATAAATTACCTCAATCACCCACATTTGAGACAATTTACAAGCTATTCAGATGGCACTTTACATGGATCGGCACGATGTCCCTGAAACCGTGACCGCAGAAACGGTAGCCCATATTCATCAGGAAGACCTGAAGTTACAGGACAAATATGGCTGCAAGGTTCTCACCTATTGGTATGATGAAAGCAGGAAGAATGCGTTCTGTTTAATTGAGGCGCCCAACGCCCAAGCCATTCAGGAACTGCACAATGAGGCCCACGGCCAAATCCCCAACAGTATCATAGAAGTGAACGCCGGCCTGGTAGAATCCTTTCTGGGCAGAATTGACGACCCAGAAAAGACCTCTGACACAGATCTCAACATCATTGATGACTCGGCCTTAAGAACAATCATGATGCTTGTCTTCAAGCAGTTGGAACCGGCAGCAAGCAGCGCTTCACCAGAAAGAGCACTAATGCATCACCACAAAGAAGCCATTCTTAAACTGCTGGAGACTTACGGGGGCAACCTGGTGAAACAAACCGAGGACTTCTTCCTGGTTTCCTTTAAATCGGTTTCAAATGCCGTCCATGCCGCCTTTGACATTCAACTGGCGTTAAAGGATGGGGCAAACCATGCAGACAGGAAGAACTATGACTTCAAGATAGGCTTGCATGCCGGGTTACCAGTCACTGAACAGAAATCTATTTTTGAAGATACCATCAAACTGGCGCAGCGCATGTGCCAGGTCATCAAAGGCGAGGTAGTAGTATCCTCAGAGGTAAAAGAGTTATACAACCACCAGAATTCTGAATCCTTGGAGAAAGAAAAAAGACTCTTTTGCCTTACCCAAACCGATGAAAGATTTCTGGGTCTGCTGTCTGACTATTTGGAATCTCAGTGGAGCAACACCAACTTAAAGATTGATGATTTCAGTAAACCGCTTGGGTGCAGCAAATCGCAGCTGTACCGGAAGATGATGTATCTCACTGGTAAGTCTCCTAATTCCTTTATCATAGAGTACCGCTTGAGCGAGGCCTTAAGGTTGTTGAACAAGAACAACAGCAACGTAGCCGATATCGCCTACCAAACTGGCTTTAGCAGCCCCTCCTACTTCTCTAAAAGCTTCAAGAAAAAATACGGCCATTTACCTTCTGATTACTTAGCCGTTCAGCCGCGGTAAAACTTTCCAATCATTGCTAAAGCTGAATCAAAATTACCATCCTTTGAATGAAAAGTTACAGCCTTCTGGTGCATCATGGGCTACCTTTATATCAATAGTTCGCCACAATACCCGGGTATACCAAGCACCACCACGAGCCTGTAAATCTGAACTTCATTCCGATGGTTCAGGTCTTCAGCTGACAAAGGCAAGTACCTACTCAACAAAACCGCAAACCCGCTTCACGCTAGAAGTACTTTTCCTCACCTACAGTTCTCTACCCCTTTGCCCCTAAAAGGCTAAAAACGGTTTAGGGCTAGCACTTCTGTATCTACCCTCTCCTGGGTTAACTCTCTGCAAAGGGTTAATCAACAGCGCTCTCTGGTGACAAGAAACTGCAAGAATTCTGCCTATCCGCTCTCCTTTGTCCCTCCCGCATGTACACATTCAATCATATTTCATCCATTCACTAAATGATTAAACCACCATGAGATTCACTTCTTTTTATAACAGCAATAGCGCCCTAAGCCTGCTTTTCATCTTCCTGTTTTCACTCCTCTCCAGTTGCAATGAGAATGACGATGATCCAGAACCACCTACCCAGGAAAGTGCCGATGTCGTGTTTGACTGGTACAAACTGATTCTTCGCATGCAACTGCATGGTATTCCGCCGGTAAGTGGATTGTTGAACAACAGTAATTTTGGGTACATTGGGGTGGGGTTGTATGAAGCCGTTCGGCCTGGTATGGAAGGGGCACCGAGCTTATCTACTGTCCTTCACCAAATGCCCGTAATGCCGGCAGCGCAACCAGGCAAGGAGTACATGTGGCGGGCCAGTGCCAACGCTGCCTTGGCCAGCTTGACCCGCCTGTTTTCAGTGAACCTCACCGATGCCAGCAAAGCCAGTATAGACTCGCTGGAAAACGCCTACAATCAAAGATTACAGGCCGAAAACACTGGAACCGCCTTTACAGAGTCGCAAAGCTTTGGCCGATCTATTGCTACTGCCATTCATGAATGGTCTAAGACAGACAACTTTATCTTGTCAAACGCTGGGTACATCCCGCCGGTCTTTCCGGGAGCCTGGGAACCAACCCCCGCCAGCTTTGCCAACGCCGCCGGACCCAAGATAAAAGATGCCCGCCCGTTTCTAGCCTCCAACCTAACCGTTGAATTGCCTCCTTTGCCTTTCACTTATTCAGAAGACCCCTCGTCTGAATTCTATAGGATGGCCAAGGAAGTGTATGATGCCTCCAAGGCCTTAACCCCCGAGCAAAAAATCATCGCTAACTCCTGGGCCGATGTAGGTGGCGTTGGAAAAGGGTATCCGGTACCTGGGCATACAGTCTCCATTGTCACAGACATCCTGAAAGAACGGGGAGCTACCCTAGACCAGGCGGCTCAGATCTATGCTAAAACCGGGATTGTACATAGAGATGCGATCATTGTCTTATGGAAAATGAAGTTCCACTACAACCTCATGCGTCCGGTTACCTACATCAATAGGTTTATTGATCCTACCTGGCAGACCTTGGTACCCACTCCTCCTTATCCCGAGTACCCTTCGGCCCTGGCCTTCATAGTTGGAGGGGTAATGCAGGTACTCACCAGAGAGTTCGGCGACAACATTCCGGTCACAGACAATACCTACACCTGGAATGGCTCGGCTGCCAGGCAGTTCTCTTCTTTCTCCAAAATAGCCGAAGAAGTTGCTATTTCGCGGGTTTACGCGGGTATCCATTATAAAATTGCGGTAGACGAAGGCCTTCGGCTAGGCAAAATTTTAGGCGACAAATCCGCTGACCTCAACTTGGGCGATTAGCAGTAAGCATTCACCTTTTCTCTTCTTTCCTTCCTTGTCCTGCACAGCCAAGCAGGTTCACGGTGCCTTTTTGTGCCTCAACATTCCTATTTGTTTTCACTTTTTACTGCCTCCTCATGAAAACTTTTATACCACTTTATCTGAAAACCTTGCTTCTTCTGTTATTGGTGCTCTCTTTCCAGAACATATCGGCCCAAACCATTATCACAGTAACAGATTGCAACCTGAATGGCTGGGTAGACCTACGTTACCCCAACACCACAACGGCCATTACCACTAACGCTCCCAATCCACCACTTGGCACGGGAAGTTTAGAATACACCACCCAAACCGGTGCCCTCGGGAATTTCAGAAACGAGTCTTTCCATAACACGCTTCTGGCTTCTCTCACTACTTTTAAATATTCTACTTACATCCAGAGCCGCACCAATGACACCGATAATATCTTTGTGGTTTTGCAGGTAGACAGGACGGGTGATGGCCTAGCAGATGACCACTTGATTTTCGAACCCCGCTGGCAAACCGGCTCTTGGGTGGCCGGGATTCTGCCAGACCAGGGCCCCACGGTAGAAAACACCTGGCAAACCTGGGATATGCTGCATGCCATCTGGTGGTTGGGCCCACCCAGAGTGCTCAATCCAGAAAAAGGTGGTGAGTACCTTCTCTTAGCCGCTTACATCAGCCAATACCCCGAGGCCAGAATTGTGAACCAGCCATTAGGTGGTGGCATTGGCGGCATCAGGGTGAATGTAGGCTCCCCCCGTTTCGCACCTTTTATTGATTATTGGGGCGGTGCCTTTACTGGCTACCTAGATGCTTTCACCATTGGCATCAATGGCCATACTACCATCTATAATTTTGAGCCTAGCATTGCCAATGCTGGGGAAGACAAAACGGTTGTTTACGGCTATGGGGCACATTGCACCACTTTGAAGGCCAGGGCTGCGGGCGGGATTTCCCCTTACTCTTATCAGTGGTCAGCTGGGGGTAGGACTTGGACTAGCGCCGAGATTTCTGTTTGCCCCACCGTCACCACCACCTATTCCCTCAAGGTGACCGATGCCCAGGGCTGTTCGGGCACAGATGAGGTAACCGTATTTGTGAAGGATGTTAGATGCGGCAAGAAAGAAGACAAGGTGCTGGTTTGCCACAAAGGGAAGATGATCTGTATTGCCCAGGCGGCCGTTAAAGCGCATCTACAGCACGGCGACCAGATAGGGTCTTGCTCCTCAGATGCCATAGCCCAATCCAGAAACCAAAATACCCAGCTTGACTTTACTGAGGCCAATGCTTTTGAACCAAAACAATTAAGATTATCGAATTACCCTAATCCGTTTGGCTCGCATACAACCATCCAGTACCAACTTCCCTTCGATGGGGTTGTTTCCCTCAACGTGTATGATACCTCCGGAAGGCTGGTCTCCACCCTGGTATCGGGCAATAAGAAAGCCGGAACGTATTCAGTCGGTTTCAGCAGAAACAATCTCAGGGCTGGGGTCTACTTTTATAAGCTTATCGCCACCGATGGCTTGAAGAGCATTACCCAAACCCAGCGAATGATTCAACTGGAATAAGGTAAAAGAACTTGTGAAGAATTTTGATGAAAGCTTATTTCGCGGCCATTCCATTCTTGCTTATATCGCGGGAAGAAATGGCCGTGAAATGAGCTATCCCAGCAAGTTACTGGCTTAATTATTCCCTATTTAGGCCTTTGTTAACACCTGTACAGATAGAAGAAGTCAAATATTCTGATAATCCGAAGGCAGGGACGCTAGCAGGTTTAAAACCTACTTTCAATTTTCTCCCAGCTGACAGGAAAGCCATTTTGAGTTCATATTCAGTAAAAGCAAGCGAAAACAGCTGGGTGGCATTCAGGAGAAACCATGACAGACTAAACTAGCTCTCCTCTCATGAACCTGGCTCTGTTTCCGCCTACTTTCTTGGCTGGCAGCGGGGCTTATTTAATGAGAGGTTGGCGGGGCAGATGACATTGCACCTGCGGGAGTATCCCCATAGCTCCGGCTCCCGCCAACCTCTGTTCCTTTCCGTTTAGAGCCTGCTTTTCGCAAAACAGACCCTAAACGATAAATTCTTTTTACTATGATTCCTTCTTTGACCGGTACCTATTTCGGTTTTAGATGACAGTCGCTTTCTACATGCTACCCTCAGGTCACCTCCAAGTTCTCGGACTACTTACAGGAGTTCAGGAATACTATAAGGTGTAGTAAAATGCTTTGCCGAAGCACTTGCCGATATGCAAACTTCAAAGCACACCTAACCTTTCTTTGCGCCTGTTTTAGCGTGGACAACCAACCAAAAATAGATTGATATAGATATGATTATTCCGGGCAATGCTCTTGAGAAGCACGCAACGGTTTATTCCAGAAAAGAAGGAGGTTTCGGCCTATAGCCTTTGATTGTGGTAACGAAGATAAAGCGGCAACTGCGCTGTTGTATCCGTTCCTGTTCCTGACACCTGGGCCGTAGCCGATGGCCACTGGGTAAAGGATAAACCGGAGAAGAAGGTATGGGTAGGCTGGCCTAGTGGAGAATCAAACCCTGTCACGTGCACAACTACCTCTTCTTCAGAGGATACTTCGTTAAGAAACGCTTGTTTGAAGACTAACAGGGATGCCTCAGTAGCTGAAGATTTCAGGGAAGCTTCAGCCTGCTTAGCGGGGTTATTTACTACCGTCTCGCCCATAGATGCGGCGCACGCCTGTCCACCTACTACCGGGAGGGTAGCGATAAACACAAGCAGGTACCGGATAAATGTTTGCATCATGGGGACTACGGAGATAGACAAATCAAATGTAGGTGTAAAGAAATCAACTAAGCAAATAAAAATGTGACTTTTTTGCTATCAAGGCAAAATTATCTATAAAAGCCTCACCCGATGGCCGGGGAAGGCACTTTCTCCTGCCGTGACCGCTGCAGATCCTTCTTCCAGTCTACGTAGCCCCACCACGCCAGCGCCAGGTACAGGAAGTACAGCACGGCCGTTGGGTAGAGCTCTTTGTAAAGATAGATGGGCACGTACACGGCATCCACCACAATCCAGATAAGCCAGTTCTCCAGTTTCTTCCGGCTCATGAGCCATTGGGCACCCAAACTCACCGCCGTGGTGCCGGCATCCCAATACGCCAGGTCAGCGTCGGTGTTGGTGTGCAGGTAGGTTCCCAGGGCCAGGGTGAACAAAGGCACAAACAACCCTAGCCACACCCACTGGCGGGAGGTCATGCGGGAGACCGGCCGCTCCTCGCGCTGGTTTCCTTTGTACAACCATAGGTACCAACCGTAGAAGTTGAGCCCGGCAAACATCACCTGCAAACCCATATCGGCGTAAAGCCGGGCCTCATAGAAAATCACGATGTAAAGCGTCACACTGATGAGCGCGATGGGAAAGGTCCAGATGTTCTGGCGGGCGGCCAGCCACACGCAGAGCAAACCCGTGATCACGCCCACAATCTCGGTGACGGTAGCCAAATCCCATTGGCTTGGGGAGAGAAGTTCCATAAAAGAGTAAGTACCGCCTTTTCTGTTTCAAGCCTGTATTTAGGAAAACAGGGCCAAAATAGAGAAAGCTTCTGAAGTAAAGTGCACAAAAATAGAAGCCTGGACGTTGGTTTACGCGCCTGGCGGGTATTATCGCCAAATTATTTAGCCCTATCTTTGCCGTATGCTTCCAGAGATAACGCCCCAGCAACTGAAAGAACGTTTAGACCGCCAGGAACCGGTGCAACTCATTGATGTGCGCGAACCGGCAGAATGGGCCATCTGTAATCTGGGCGGCAAACTGATACCACTGGCCGATATCCCCAAGGCCGCCCCTACCCTGGACAAAGAGACGCCCACGGTGCTCATCTGCCACCACGGGTTCAGAAGTGCCCAGGCCCTCATGTTCCTCCAGCAGCGCCACGGCTTCACCAATCTGCTCAACCTTAAAGGCGGCGTGCATGCCTGGGCGCAGGAAGTAGATCCTGCTTTTCCGGTATACTAAACCATACCGCTTTTGGCCTCTTTTAAGGAAACAAGGCACTAAATGGCACCTGCCTGAAAGAAAGTTTTTCCTCACACACTAGGATATTCAACTTTTCCCTTAATTTTACGTGGCAAATACCATATACGCTATTTGCCATGCAGTTTCACGCTCCCAATCTGTTGTTCGAAGCCCTGACTTACGACGACGTTCTGCTATTACCCGCCTACTCAGAGGTACTTCCTAAAGATACAAATACTTCCACCCAGCTAACCCGCAACATCCGGGTGAACATTCCTATTGTGTCGGCGGCCATGGACACCGTGACCGAGGCAGACATGGCCATCGCCATGGCGCAGGAAGGCGGCATAGGGTTCATCCACAAAAACATGAGCATCAAGCAGCAAGCCGAGCAGGTGCGCAAGGTGAAACGCTCTGAAAGCGGCATGATCCTGGACCCGGTGACGCTGGACGAGCACGCCACCTTGGGTGAGGCGGTGCAAATCATGAAGGAACACCGCATCGGCGGGATTCCCATTGTGTCTGAAGACAAGAAACTGGTAGGCATCATCACCAACCGCGACCTTCGGTTCGAGAAGAACTATTCGGTGAAAGTGTCTGAAATCATGACCAAAGACCGGCTGGTAACTGCCCCTAAAGGCATTGAACTGGACAAAGCCGAAGACATCCTGCAGGAGTATAAAATCGAGAAACTGCCGGTCATTGACGACAAAGGCGTACTGGTGGGCCTCATCACTTACAAAGACATCCTGAAGAGAAAACACCGCCCATATGCCTGCAAAGACGAGTTCGGTCGGTTGCGCGTTGGTGCCGCTGTTGGTGTGACCCCGGATGTGCTGGACCGCGTGGGCGCCTTGGTGGATGCCGGCGTAGACGTGATCAGTGTAGATACCGCCCACGGCCACTCCAAAGGCGTGATGGACGCTGTACGCAGAATTAAAGACGCTTTCCCTAAAGTAGATCTGATTGCCGGCAACGTGGCTACCGCCGAAGGTGCCCGTGCCCTGGCAGACTCCGGCGCCGATGCCGTGAAAGTAGGCGTGGGTCCTGGCTCTATCTGTACCACCCGTATCATTGCCGGGATTGGCGTTCCGCAGCTTTCCGCCGTGATTGAAGCCGTAAAAGGCCTGGAGGGAACCGGCGTACCAGTAATCGCCGATGGCGGTATCAAGTTCTCCGGTGACCTGGTGAAAGCCATCGCGGGTGGTGCCAGCACCATCATGATCGGTTCACTCTTGGCTGGAACCGAGGAAGCTCCCGGCGACATGCAGATCTACGAAGGCCGGAAGTTCAAGACCTACCGCGGCATGGGCTCTATTGAGGCCATGGGCGAAGGTTCTAAGGACCGCTACTTCCAGGATGCCGAGGATGACGTGAAGAAACTGGTACCCGAAGGCATTGTGGGCCGCGTGCCGTACAAAGGCCTGGCCGGCGAAGTGCTCTACCAACTAGTAGGCGGTCTCAAAGCCGGTATGGGCTACTGCGGCGCTCCAGACATTGAAACCCTGAAGAAAGCCAAGATGGTGAAAATCACCGGGGCCGGTCTACGCGAGAGCCATCCGCATGACGTGCAGATCACCCGTGAGGCACCTAACTACAGCCGCTAATCTGCAAGGGGAAACCTACCCTTCTAATCATATCCAATTTCTATTTTGCTCTGTCCGATTCTTTTGGGCAGAGCAAAATTCGTTTAAAGGAAGTCTGGTCCAAATTTAAACCTGCTGCTGTTTACAGCTTCTTTTTATAAAAACTTCCCCAAAACAGCCAATGCCGGAAACTTAGAAACTGGACCAACCAACGAAGATGCCTATATTAAGCAAGGCATACTTCCTCCCTTCTTACAAGCCAAACTAGAAAGTGAGCTTATAACCGCGCTGATGCGGTGCATTGTGCAGTCTAGTGCTTGTGCTGTTTTTACAGGCGGTGATAGCCTCAGTATGAAAAAGTCCATAAAGCATAACTTAGCTTTTGAACCTCAGGCATTATTTGGGCAAATCTCAGGGACTTTTCTGCTTACCTCCTTTCCAGAAGCCTATCTCATTCTTATCCTTTTTATATTTATGTCTTTACTCCCAATCACTAAATCATTTTAAATCAACAAATTGCATCATCACAAACAAAAGAGGCAGACACAAACCTTTGATCAGGCAACTTTCCGGTGAATCATTGTCTTAGATTTAGCGTTTCCTATATAGATTTACCCTATGCTGGTTAATCTGTCTCCTGTAATTCAGGGCAACCTTTTGTCATTCAGCCTGATGCATCCGCAAGGAAAACCTGGCAAAAACGCTGCATGAAGAACATAAGTTTTTTTTAGTTACTTTTAAGAAATTCTCGTATTCACCCACAGCCAATACATAGCCATCACCCGCAGGCAATCTCTCCAATGCCCAAAGACAAAACCATTAAACAGTTGTGCTTTTTAACCGGAAGTGTAAGCTGGGTCTTGCTGTTGGTGAACGTGCTATTTCTGGCCCGGCAAGGGTACTTGGGCGAAGCAAACGCGGCTACCCAGTACCTGAGCAACGTGCTGTCGGTGGTATTTATCCTGTCTGTCTTTTTGCATCAGCGCACGCACGTGCAGATCCAGCGGAGCGCCGAGTTCACCTCTCCTCTTTGGGGTTTGTTTGTGAAAGGCGGCCTGGGCGCGTACCTCTGCCTGCTCCTTCATATTGGGTACCCTAGCATTAACCAACACTATGTGAACAGCCCTTACCTGCTGGATATCTTCTATCAGGTTTTCTTCGGATTTCTGGTGTATTTTCTGGGAAAGGCATTCTATACCTGGCGGCAGCTTATCCTGTACCATAAAACCAAGGATGTCCAAAGCCAATGGAAGTGGTTTGAGATCCTGGTTTACCTATCTCTGTTGGTGCCCCTGCTCAACGTGCAGTACATGCGCCACGTCTTCCTTATCCTGGATCTGGGCCTTCTGCTGGCTTACAGCCTATACATGAGCGTGCACCAGCGCTGGGTGGCCTTCCTTACCCTTGACAAGAAATGGAGTTGCATTTTCCTGCTTACAGCGGTACTGGCCTCCGGTGTTCTGTTCGCCAATTTCCTGTTCGTCTACGCCGATTCGCCTGACCTGGAAGTGGATTACACAGACAACCCGTTCATTCTGCTGACCCTGGCCTTCGTGTTTTTGTATGCCCTCTTTTCTTTGCTGGTGGCCCTGTTCAGTTTACCCACGTCTCGGGTTTTTGAGCAAAGAAACGCCGACTTGCTGAGCTTTCAGCGTTTGAGCCACACCATTCAACAAGGCCAGAGCGAGGACGAGGTCTACAAGATACTGTTTGAGAGCGCCGTTAAAGCCACCGGGGCAGATGCCGCCTGGCTGGAGGTAAATGAGACTACCCACGTAGACACGTCCCAGTTCAATGGAAGCCCGGTTGACCTTGAGGTGCAGGCGACGGTGAAATCCTTGCTGGCCAGCGTACGCGAACAGGACCAATCCAACCTGGACAGCGTGTACGTGAATGGAGACCTGAACCTGCTGCCCGAATTCAGAAGCCTTTCCAGTCTCTACAATTCTCTGTTGGTGGTGCCGCTGGTTTCCGCCAAAAGGCGCTACGGCTCGCTGTACCTGCTGCTGGAGTTGGAGCAGGGCTTTGACCCAGACACCATCAGCGTGGTGCAGTCCTTCGCGAACCAGACGGTACTGACCATTGAGAACCTGCGGCTCATGCAGGAATCTTTGCAGAATGAGCGCTACAAAGAGGAACTTAAGATCGCGAGCTTGGTGCAGGACCGCCTCAACCCCAAGAAATTCCCCACCGATACCTGGTTTGAGATCAGCACCTACGCTCAGGCGGCCAAAGAGGTGGGCGGCGACTTCTATGATTACCTGCAACTGAGCAAATCGCGCATCGCCATCATTATAGGTGACGTATCTGGGAAAGGGATCTCGGCGGCGTTCCACATGGCCCAGATGAAGGGAATCTTCCACGGGCTCATGCAGCAGGACTTGCTCCCCGATGAGTTCATGATCCAGGCCAACAGCGCCCTGAGCCGTTGCCTGGAGCGCACCTCTTTCATCACGTCTTCGCTGTACATCATTGATTATGAGATGCAGGGCGTGTCCTTTGCCCGGGCGGGCCATTGCCACACGCTTTACTATAACTCTATGATAGAAGATACGTTCTATTTTCAGACAGAGGGTTTAGGTTTGGGCATTATCAGGGACGCCTCTTACGCCAAGCGCATCCACCGGCTGCACTATGACTACAACCCCGGCGACGTGATGGTGATTTACACCGATGGCATTGTGGAGGCCCGCAATACCCGCCAGGATGAGTACGGTGAGGATCGCCTTAAATACATGCTTTCCCAGACCTATCATTTAGAGGCCGAGGACATCAAAAGTGCTATCATCAACGATGTCAGTGACTTCAGCAGTGATATCCTCCATGATGACCAAACCCTGCTTGTGATCAAGTTCAAACCGCGTCAACCTAATATTTAGATGATTCGTAAAGAAGCACGATGAAAATAAAACATACAATCACAGACAACACCATCACCATCAGTTTAGATGGTGAGTTAGACGCCAGCTCCTCCGTGTTATTGGACGAAGAGCTCTCCAACCCCAGCATCATGATGTTTGGCAAGATCCTGGTGGACTGCAAAAACCTCAACTACATCTCCTCGGCCGGTTTAGGCGTGTTCATCTCGCATTTGCAGCGTTTTGAGGATGCCCAGATCAAGCTTATTTTCTTCAACATGCAGGAGAAAGTACGCAACGTGTTCGAGATCTTGGGGCTGGACCTGCTCATGACCATCGTCTCTTCCTATGAAGAAGCCGTGACCATTGCCAATGACTAACAAGATCCGGGTCAGTTGTGACAGGAAGAACCTTAAAACTATCCGCACCTTTGTGACGGATACCCTCTCTCCTGTCCATTTGTCTGAGATCACGTTAAACCAGATCATCCTGGCCGTAGATGAGATCTGCGCCAATCTGATCATCCACTCCAACAAGGAAGACAGCCAGAAAAACCTCTGCCTCACCATCAGGTATGATAACCGGGAGATCATTTTTGAGCTGGAAGACAACGGCACCCCTTTTGTGCAGGCCAACTACAAAGCGCCTAACATCCATGACAACATCAAGGCGGGCAAAAAGGGGGGCGTGGGCGTGGCCCTGGTGAACCGGATCATGGACAAAGTAGAATATAGCGTGAAGGGATCAACCAATATCTGCCGCATGCACAAACTCCTGGCGTAGGCGCGGCTATATTTTTCCTCAGCCGCACAATAAAAACCGTTTTTGGCTTGTTTTAAGCAAAATATGCCAAAAACGGAGGCGGTTTTCTTCCTGCTTGCTCCCATGGCACTATGTTTTTCAATAGTAGCCTGTTCTCTCCAAAAAAATGAGTAAAATTGCATAATGTAAGGGAAGTCTATTGCCCACACATCCTGCATTTTGCTGACACCTATGCGAGTTAATTCTTTGTATGTGGGCCTGAGTGCCCTGCTCCTTTTCCAGTGTACCTCCCCTAAAAAGGCCGCTGAACCCGTTTTGCTTACCATTGGCCCAGAGAAAGTACCGGTCTCTGAGTTTGCCTATGTGTATGAGAAAAACAACAGCACCGCAGACAGTGCCTTCTCCAGCGCCAGCGTAAATGAGTACCTGAACCTGTACACCAATTTCAAACTGAAAGTGGCGGAGGCCAAAAGCCGCGGTTTGGACACTACCCAGGCGTTTAAAACCGAGCTGGGCGGCTACAAAGAGCAGTTGGCGCAACCTTTCCTCACGGAGAAAAGCGTGACCGACCAGTTGGTGCGCGAGGCCTACGAGCGCCTGAAGAAAGAAGTGAACGCCACCCACCTCCTGGTTTCCGTAGACATGGAGGCCGATCCCAAAGATACCCTGGCCGCTTACCAAAAGATTACGGATTTGCGAAACCAGGCTGTAAACGGCACTCCGTTTGAGCAACTGGCCCAGCGTTTCTCAGAAGACCCCTCTGCCCGCGAGAACGGCGGCAACTTAGGTTATTTCACGGCCCTGCAGATGGTGTACCCGTTTGAGAACGCCGCCTTCAACACGCCCAAAGGACAGATTTCCCAACCGGTGAGAACCCGTTTTGGCTACCATATCATCAAAGTGAACGAGGTACGTCCGGCGCAGGGCGAGATCAAAGTGGCGCACATCATGGTGCGGGCCCAGCAAGGCCTGCCCAAAGCCGATTCCCTGGCCGCCAAGAAGAAGATTGATGAGATCTACAGCCGGGTCCTGCGCAAAGAAGACTGGAACAAACTCACCTCGCAGTTCTCAGAAGATGCCGCCTCGGCGGATAACGGCGGGGAATTGCCTTGGTTTGGCACGGGCCGCATGATCCCTTCTTTTGAGGAAGCCGCCTTTGCCCTGGCGCAGCCGGGCGCCATCACGCCGCCCGTGCAGACAGTGTACGGCTGGCACATCATTAAACTTTTGGAGCGCAAAGAACTGCCTTCGTATGAAGAGATGGAGACCTCGTTGCGGAACCGTATTGCCAAAGACTCCCGCTCTGAGCTGAACAAAGCCGCATTCCTGCGCCGCATCAAAACCGAAAACAAGTTCCAGGAAAACCAAGCCATTAAAACGGCTACCCTGAAACTGGCAGATTCAACCCTGCTTACGGGCAAATGGAAATTCAGCGTACCAGCTGAGCCCAAGAACCTGCCTACGGCTACGCTGTTCACCATTGCCGGTAAACCTTTCAATGTAGGCAACTTTGCCACCTACATTGAGGCGAACCAGCGCGCGCGCCAGAATGTGTCTCCTTCTCACGCCATGAACCTGCTGTATGACAAGTTTGTGGAGACCAGCCTGCTGGACTACGAGCGCGAGCACCTGGAGGAAAAACACCAGGATTACAAAATGCTGGTGAACGAGTACCATGACGGCATCTTGCTGTTCCAGCTCATGGAGGAGAAAGTATGGGCCAAAGCTGTGGAAGACACCGTGGGCCTGAAAGCGTTTTTTGAGGCAAACAAAGGCAACTACATGTGGGGAGAGCGGGCCCAGGCCACCATCCTCAGCGCCGCGAACGCTGCCGTGATGAACCAGGCGAAAGCCTTGCTGGCCGCCGGCAGTTTCCCTTCTTCCAGACACAAGCAGGTGGATGTGCTCTTTACCACCAACAACACCAAGCTTTCCAATGCGGCCACCGCCCAACTGGACCAGCTGGCGTCCACCATGGCGGCTGACTCAGCCCTTAGCCTGGAGGTTACCGGCTACATTGACGCCCGCGAAAGCGCGAACCAGCGGAACTCCTCCCTGGGAACCCGCCGGGCCAACGCCGTGAAGAACTACCTGCAGCAGAAAGGTTTTAAAGGAGAGAACATCAAGATTGTGCCTGCCACGGCCCAGTTAGCCGGAACCCGCCGGGTGGCTTTGAGGGTGTTCACCTCAGACCTGCAGGCGATGGCCGAACAGTTGAACCAAAACAGCCCGCTGGCTCTTCAGGTTACTTCGCGCAAGTTCCAGCGCGGGGAGAACAAGGTGCTGGATGCGGTTACCTGGAAGCCGGGTACCTACAACCTCACCCAGGATGGCCGTGTTATCTGGATCAAGATTGACCAGGTAGACCCGCCTTCGCCTAAGAAACTGAGCGAGACGCGCGGGGTGGTCATCTCAGATTACCAGAACTACCTGGAGCAGGAATGGATCAAAGAACTACGCCAAAAGTACCCGGTAAGTATCAACCAACCAGAGGTGCAGAAGCTTATTAAGCACTAAGCCCTCCGGAAGTTTCTTTAAGTGAAGGCGTTTGCCTAGCTTTGTTTGTTTACCACTATACTAATTTGCAAGAGAAGCGGTTCTATAGCTAGAGACCGCTATATAGAATCCCATGAAAATCAGAATTCATTTTTCTTCTTTCCTTAAAAGCCTCCTTCTACTTATCACGCTAGGCACTTTGACGCAACGCGCAGAAGCCCAGCAAGCTACCTTGGTAGATAACATTGTTGCCAAAGTAGGAGGGCATATCGTGTTACGGTCAGAGCTGGAGTTCCAGCACGCCAATGCGGTAGGCCAGGGCTATAAATCCCCTAACCTGCGCTGCGAGATCCTGCGTTCGCTTGTTCAGAACAAACTGTTACTGGCCCGCGCCGAGGTGGACTCTGTCATTGTAGAGGAAAATTCCATCAATGGTGAGTTAGAAGGCCGTCTGAACCAGTTTATTGCCCAGATTGGCAGCCAGGAGAAACTTGAGGCGTATTACAACAAGCCCATGAGCGAGATCCGCAGTGATTTGCGCCGCAGCCTCAAAGAGCAGATGACCGTTCAGAAAATGGAGCGCGAGATTGCCGGCAAAATGAAGGTGACGCCCAAAGAGGTGCAGCAGTATTTCAACCGCATCCCCAAAGACAGCTTGCCTTACTTCTCCACGGAGGTAGAGGTTGGTCAGATTGTAAAGATCGCGCAGATCGGGACTTCCCAGAAACAGGCTGCCCGCGAGCAGTTGGAAGGCATCAGGAAACGCATTTTGGCCGGTGAAGACTTTGCCGCGCTGGCCCGCCAGTTCTCCCAGGATCCGGGTTCCGGAGCCGCCGGTGGTGAGCTGGGTTTCTTCAAGAAGCGTGAACTGGTACCAGAATACGAGGCAGCCGCCCTTAAACTGCAGCCCGGTGAGACTTCCCCGGTGATTGAGTCTATGTTCGGTTACCACATCATCCAATTGATAGAGCGCCGCGGCGAGGAGTTCAATACCCGCCACATCCTCATCAAGCCGGCTACGGCCCAGGTGGACATGCAGCAAACCGCCCACCTTCTGGACAGCATCCGGACCCGGATCATGTCTGACAGCATCACTTTCGCTAAAGCGGCGAAGGAGCTTTCAGATGACATGGCTACCAAAGGAAACGGTGGTATGATCACGCTGCCTAACAGCCCCACTACTTACATTCCGGTGGACAAGGTAGACCCGTCTATCTTCTTCGTGATTGATACCATGCAGGTAGGCTCTGTGAGCGGCCCCCTTCCGTACCGCACCGAAGACGGCAAAGAAGCCATGCGCATCCTGTACCTGAAATCCAAGGCTGTGCCGCACCAGGCCAACATGAAAGACGATTACCAGAAGATTGCCGCTGCGGCCCTGGCCGACAAACGCAACAAAGCCATCAGCGAGTGGTTTGAGAAAAACAAAGACACCGTTTTTGTAGACATCGCCCCAGATTTCAAAACCTGTAGTTTAGACGAATAAACTCCCCCTCTATGCCTCCCTTTGCCTCTGACAAAGAAGCCGCAGATGCGCTTCACCATGCCTACCAGCGTCTGACCGCTGAGATCTCCCAAACCATTATTGGCCAGGAGGAAGTAGTAAAACTGGTGCTGACTGCTGTTTTTTGTCAGGGGCATTGTTTGTTGGTGGGGGTGCCGGGTTTGGCCAAAACGCTCCTGATCCAGACCATCTCCAACTCGCTGGACCTATCCTTTAACCGGGTGCAGTTCACGCCAGATTTGATGCCTTCTGACATTTTAGGCTCCGAAACGCTGGACCAGAACCGTCATTTCCAGTTTGTGAAAGGCCCGGTGTTTGCCAATATCGTGCTGGCCGATGAGATCAACCGGACGCCACCCAAAACCCAGGCCGCGCTCTTGGAGGCCATGCAAGAATACTCCGTAACCGTGGCGGGCCACCACTACAACCTGCCGCGCCCGTTCTTCGTGCTGGCTACCCAGAACCCCATTGAGCAGGAAGGAACCTATCCCCTGCCCGAGGCACAGCTAGACCGTTTCATGTTTCACGTGGCGCTGGAGTACCCCAGCTACGAGGCCGAGTTGCAGATTGTGAAGAACACCACCGGTGACCGCAAACACAAGCCCAACGTGGTGCTGCACGCCGATGAGATCACCGCTTTCCAGCAACTAGTGCGCCGCGTACCTGTCACTGACAACGTAGTGGAATACGCCGTGAAGCTGGTGCACGCCACCCGTCCCAACACCCCAATGGCCGGCTCGCAGACAAACCAGTACCTGGAATGGGGCGCCGGCCCGAGAGCCTCCCAGCACCTGATCATGGGGGCCAAATGCAACGCCCTCATTCGGGGGAAATATTCTCCAGACATTGAAGATGTGCAGGCCGTGGCCACTCCCATTCTGCGTCACCGGTTGGTGCGTAACTTCAAAGCCGAGGCAGAGGGCATCACCGTAGAGCAGATCATCAAAGGACTTCTGTAATCCGTTTTAAGCCTGCTTTTCAGAAAATAAGGCCTAAACAGCATGATGCCGGCTGCAGGTACTAAAAGGCTTTACAGCTGCATCCAGTGGGTAGAACTTCAAAAAGAGTACAAAGGTCAGAAATGGCCCTAAGCTGTTTTCAGACCGATTCTTTAAAAACAACCCAAAATTAAAAATACGCCTTTACCTGCAGGCAACCGCAGGTGGTGCAAAAGAGTAACGCATTGTGTACTTTTGCCCCCGATTCTTTTAACCCCAACTTGCATGGAAGCAGCAGCTCTTTACGAACGCTTTGAGAATAACCTGGAAACCATCTTCTCCTACATCAACAGAGGTCTGGATGTACGCACCACGCCATACAACATCACCATGCCCTTGGAGCTAAACCTGCTGTGTGATGTACTCACCCATGCGGGCTTCCCCTGCCGGGTTACCAAAGACGGTTTCGATGCCCTGGTGGAGTTCCACGCGGTGTACATGCAGGAAGGAAAGCGCGTGTCTGAGGTAATGCACAGAATTCTGGAGGACAAACGCGCGTACCTGCGCACCCCCGAGGGCACTGTGCTGCTGAAAGAGCAGTTGATCCGCCGCCTGGAGTATTTTAACGAGATTGCCCACTCCATGGAAGTGATTGCCCGCCTGCAGCAACTGGGCAGCCCCTTGCAGTACAACTATCCCTTCCTGAACCAATAACTGGCGCAAGCCTTAAGGACAGAGATTCCTTTCCTCCTTTAAGGACCATTATAAAAGGCTGGGCCATGCAAGATATGCTTGCATGGCCCAGCCTTTTTATGGTTTGTTATAGCCCAAGATATGCACCGACATCTTCTGGTCTGGCTGTTTGGGTTTCTTGAAGGTGATCCAGGCTTCCTGCACACTTTCCTTTGGTGCCAACGGGAACCGCAACTCGGCTTTGTCTACTTCCTGGCCCTGTTGCATAAGGGAAACTTCCACAATCACGTTCTCGGCGGTCTGCTCTCCCATGTTCACCAGTTCCACCTTGTGGATGTTCTGACCCGGCCGGTCTTTCTCCGGAAGCAGTTTGATTTTAAGATCCGGTGGCGTGTGCTCATAGTGAAATGCTTTCACTGACAGGTAGCCCAGTAGGGCAAGGATGAGCAAGACACTCATCCCAAACACGAACCACTCCAGCGGATTTTTATTCATACAGCTTTCCTTTATTTATACTCCTGGTCAAACAAAAACCGTCCCGCCGAAGCTCCTAATGCCGATACCAGGCCCAACACCACCGTAGCCTCCACGCAGACCTGCAAACCCAACCCTTCAAAGCGCCCGAAAAACCACAGCGCGCCGGCCGAGGTGCAGAACGCCGTGGCATAGGTGATGCTCAACCCATACACCACCTCCAAAAAGGTAGGGGCCTCATTGGCCGGGGTCTCATAAGATCCTCTGAATCCCACGTAGAAAAGGATGGCGCTGCTCAAGGCAAGAGACACCAGAAAGACCAACAGCAACTGCAGCGGATTGACATCGGCGGAGATTTTCATGACCTCATCTGTAGGCGCGATGCTTGCGCCAAAGATCAGGCTG
Organism: Rufibacter hautae; assembly: GCF_008271695.1. Classification (GTDB taxonomy): domain Bacteria; phylum Bacteroidota; class Bacteroidia; order Cytophagales; family Hymenobacteraceae; genus Nibribacter; species Nibribacter hautae. The sequence continues at coordinate 405,867 of NZ_VKKY01000003.1, read as the reverse complement.
GCGCAGGTGGCTAGCATAATCTGCTCCAAGGTAGAAGCCGGTCCTGCGTCCTGCTTGGCCAGGATACTTTCCTGGGGCTTCTTTTCTTCAGACTCGTCTTCCTCCTTCCCCGAGGAACCCAATTGGGCCGTACCAATGGAAACGCCAATGGCAATAGGCATGGCCTCCACCACCGTCATGTACACCATACGCTCCAGAGACATATCCGTGGGTTGGATCAAGCCCAAGAGCCAGAGGAAGAGGAAACCCAGTACCAAGCCCAGCCCCATCTCCTCAATAGAATCCACAGCAATCTCTTTCCAGGAGGCACTGGACCGCAAACCGGCATAGGTGTTATACCCCAGGAGCGAGACCGAGGTCACCAGAATGTAGAGCAGCAAGAGCCACGGCGACACCGTAAAGCTAGCCCACCAGATCTCCATGGTATAGAGCATGGGCAGACTGAACAGCAAGCCGCCAATGACGCCTCGGCCATACTCCTGCAAAGACTGAACGGGGCTCTTTTCCGGCATGGTTTTCTGAATAACAGGTAAAAAACAAGCTACCTTATCGCCTGCACCGTTCCCCAGAGGCAAAGCACAGAAAACAGGGTGGTGCTATGGTTACCCTGTCGGGTTACGGCCTTGTCTCTGACTGGAAACCAAACAGGCGCCTGGTGGCAAAACAAGCGGCGTCCTTCTCCCCTGCCTACTTCCATGACCAAACCTTTACCAGGGGAGAAACTGGAGCAGAAGACAATAAGACAGCAACTTCCTTAACGGCCCATGGATACAAATTGTTGGTTTTTTGGCATCTACGGGTTAGCGGGGCCGTACACCCAAAAAGATTATCTTTCCCGCCTATGCAGCCAACTGTTACCCCCCCACCCTATAAAGTAGAGATTTCCACCGAAAGGCTTTGGTTGCTTCCATATACGGTGGAGCACGCGCCGGCCTTCTATGAGCTGTTGCACCAGAACCGAGCCCGCCTCCTCCCCGATTTCCCAGACCGCACCTCGGCGGTGCTCACCCTGCCAGATGCCCAGCACCGGATAAAGGTGTTCATCTCGCAACACAAGGCTGGGGACCTGTACAGTTTCGGGATCTGGCGGAAAGAGTCTGATGACTACGTGGGCGATATCACCCTGCGGCGGCTGGCCCGCGGCAAACCCTATTCTGAGGTGGGCTACTACCTGGGAGACCAGGCCGAAGGAAAAGGCTACGCCACCGAGGCACTCAAGGGCCTGGCCCGGTACGCGTTCCAGGACCTGCGCATGGAGTGCATCAACCTACGCTGCGCCGTGACCAATGACAAAAGCCAGCGCGTGGCCGAGCGCAGCGGTTTCACGCACCTTAAGACCTACACGCCCGTGGCACCAGAAAACGGCATTGGTACGCCCCAGCCCATCCACGTGTACCGCCTCAAGAAAGACGATGCCAACGCGCACCTGCTCTGGAAACGGTTTTAAGCCTCTTTTCCTGAAATCGGGCCTAAAACAAAGGTTACCTTTTCTTCAGGCGGGCCAGAAAGAAATCTGAGTTGAAATTGAGGTACAAGCTGTTGGAGAACTCCAGCTGGGGATTATTCAAGTCAAGAAAAGGCTCAAGCCGTAGGGTAAGGCTCAGGCCTTCCATAAGCTCCACGTCATGCATGAACCGCACAATCAGAATCTGCCGGTTCTCATCTGTGTAATCCGGGGTTTTGAAGTTGGAGGAAACGGATGGGTACAGCTTGCCGCCCAACTCTGAGTAATACCCGTTGCCGCGCCAGTAGCTCAGCATCACGTTCTGGTACTTGGTGTCAATGCCGGCGTTGAGATACAGCCCGCCGCCTTGCTTGAACGCCAGGTTCTTCTCATTGGAGAAATCTTTCCAGCCCACCACGTACGGCTGAAAATGCAGGGCCTTCAGAAATTTCTTATCATAGTTTTTCCTGATCACCAGCCCCGCCGCGACATTGGTCAAGGTCACCAACGGCAAATCGGTTACGTCTATCTGCCCGCCCCGGTGCTGGGCTGTGAACTGCAGCGGCAAGCCGATGTAGGTTTCCGTTTTAGGGTCGTTTTCCGGAGAACCGAGGGCAACCGGCGTGCGGTAGAGCGTAAACTCAGAGGAGATCCCGCCGGCCACTTCTTCCTGGAACGGATCCAGGCGCCGGAGGTACCGTTGCCAATCAATCCAGACATCCAGCTTTAGGTTGGGCTTGTCCAGGAGGTACTGGAGGCCGTTCTCCAGCCGGTTCGTGATCACGCGCTCAAAATCATAGAGCGGCTCAATGTAGCCGTGGTTCAGGTGGCCCTGGAGCGTCCCGAAAAGCAGCGCCATGTCGTCTTTCTCGTAGCGGATGGTGAAGGTGGGCTGCATCAGTGAATATCGGCGTGAGCCGAAGTCTTTCTGCACCTGCACCCCGGCGTCAATGCGCACGTGCGGCGAGGCGAAGTAGATGAGCCGCGGGTTCAGGTGATAGCCAAACAGCGTGTAGCCTTCGGCGATGTCATTGAAGTACTCATTGTTCTTCTGGTACCCGAAAGCGTTGATGCCCAACTGCAGCTCACCGGCCTGCTCTGGTTTAACTGGCTGTTTAGTCTCGAAAACTTTGTTGTTTAACTGCGCAAAGGCCACCTGACCTGTGAAAAACGCCACCAAGGCTGGCAGAAGCCACTTTTTAGACATAGCAAATTGTGAACGCCCCGTTTTGCCACGGGAAATGGTAAAAAGAAAAGGAGAAATCCCCATCATCGGCTCTGCCGTACCCCTCTCCCCGAAAGGTAGGTAAAGACGGCTAGAAAAGAAACGCAGGAACCAAGCGAGCAAACCCGCCCGCCCTGGTTTTCCGCCGATATCCCGGAAAGCGGGCCTAAAACGGAGATCCAAAAGGCTTACGTTTCCCGGGCCCAATCCGTTAAAATACTTACCCACCCTGTAACTTATTTGCCCCTGTTTCTGTTGACAAGAAGCAAGGATGGAAACCCTGAGCGCCCTGCCACGCTATAACTGAATGGTTACTTGAGGGTTGTAGTTTTGCTATTTAAAATAGCAATAGACCAGAAAAATTAACTAAAAAAAGTAGTAAATCAGGGGACAATTCCGGTACTTTGGGTGTTTCATTTTTACGCCTCCGGAAAGAGTCTGGCAAGCACCACAAACGCCGCGGCTAGCGTTTGCAGATTGGCTCAGGAAGTTGTAAATTCAACAAATAATTAAGCAAAGAAAACACAGACATGAGTGTACAAAGCGAGAAATTGAAAGCGCTCCAACTCACCATCGACAAGCTGGACAAGACCTACGGTAAAGGTACGGTCATGAAGCTGAACGATACGCAGGTGGAGGACATCCCGGCCATTTCTACCGGCTCCCTGGGCTTAGACATTGCCTTGGGTATTGGAGGTCTTCCGCGTGGCCGTGTGGTGGAGATCTACGGACCAGAATCTTCCGGTAAAACCACGCTTACCATGCACTGCATTGCAGAGGCACAGAAGAAAGGTGGCCTTGCCGCGTTCATTGACGCCGAGCACGCTTTCGACAAAGCATACGCTGAGAAACTAGGCATTGATACGGAGAACCTCTTGATCTCGCAGCCAGACAATGGTGAGCAGGCCCTGGAGATCGCCGACCATCTGATCCGTTCCGGTGCTATTGATATTATTGTGATTGACTCTGTGGCCGCGCTGGTGCCTAAAGGCGAACTGGAAGGCGACATGGGCGAGAGCAAAATGGGTCTGCAGGCGCGTTTGATGTCTCAGGCCTTGAGAAAGCTTACCGGTACCATCAACAAAACCGGTTGCTGCTGTATCTTCATTAACCAGCTTCGTGAGAAGATTGGGGTGATGTTTGGTAACCCAGAGACCACTACCGGTGGTAACGCCCTTAAGTTCTACGCTTCCGTGCGTCTGGATATCCGTCGTATTGGCCAAATCAAAGAAGGTCCGGACAGCATCACCGGTAACCGCACCAAAGTGAAAGTGGTGAAAAACAAGGTGGCGCCTCCGTTCAAAGTAGTGGAGTTTGACATCATGTACGGCGAGGGTATCTCCAAAGTAGGTGAGATCCTTGATCTGGGTGTGGAACTGAGCGTGGTACAGAAATCAGGTTCCTGGTTCTCTTACAACGGTGACCGTTTAGGCCAGGGCCGCGACGCCGTGAAGCAGTTCCTGTTAGACAACGAAGAGCTCATGCAGGAGATTGAAAATAAGATTAGGGCCATAGTAAAAGGCGAGCCAGAGAAAGTGGCCGCTGCCCTTGAAGACAAAGAGTAATCTTTCGTTTTTTTCACAAAACGGCACCTTTTTAGGTGCCGTTTCTGTTTAAGTTGAGTTCCACCTGAAAACCTATAACTTTGTATACGCTCCTGATCTGGCAGGAATTGGTACGACATTTGAATAGCCCAGGCATATAGGAAAGATTGGCTTATGCGTGTAAAACATCATCTATTATTTATTGTACCGCTGTTAGGATTAGTATTGAGTGGCTTTGCCTTAGAGGACACGCTGCGCACCGTGAAGAATGACTCCTTTGCCCCCGGCGAGGTCCTCCAATACAAAGTGCACTACGGCCTGATCAACGCCGGTGAGGCTACCATCCACGTGTCACCCAACTTGCAGCGCATCAATAACCGCCCGTGTTACCAGACCTCGGTGGTGGGTAGAACCAGCGGGTCTTTTGACTTCTTCCACCGCGTACGCGACACCTGGACCTCTTTTATTGACACCTCGTCCATGCTGCCGCTCCGTTTCCACCGCAACATTGAAGAAGGTAAGTACCGCCGCAAGGAAACCACCGACTTTGACCACTTCAAGAACACCGTGGTGGTGAATGACAGCCGCGACGAGAAGAAAAACCAGGTCTACAAAGTGCCAGACAACGCCCAGGACATGATCAGTGGGTTCTACTACCTGCGTACCCTGGACCTGAACACCTACCGTCCGGGCCAGACCATCAGAATGCAGGGCTTCCTGGGCGACGAAGTATTTGACATGACCGTTACCTACCGTGGCAAGACCGTGGTGGAAACCAAAGCCGGCAAGATCAGGGCACACCGCCTGGTGCCAAGAATGCCCAAAAACAGACTCTTCAGCGGTGAAGACGCCATCACGGTGTATTTCTCTGATGACGAAAACAAAATCCCGGTGATGTTCCAGGCCGAAATGTTCGTGGGCTCCGTGAAAGTGGACCTGTACAAATACAATGGCCTCCAGAGCAGACTTGCGGTAGTGAAGTAAACAAGCCGACATTTTATTATTCATAAAGTAACAACATCATGGGAGCAAGACTTAGGGCTGCATCTGTTTTGATAGGGTTTCTTCTCCTATTCTCTTTGGGAGCAAACGCGCAGAATTCCAAAACCGCTTACCTTACAGAGCAGGGTAACCTGAGTTTCAAGATCAAGAAAACTGAGTTTCAAATCTTGATCTCTCCAACAGGCAAAGTAACCAACTTTGCCATTGATGCTGACGGAGACATAGACTTTGATATGGATGGCCGATTAAAGAAAGTGGGAAACACAACCATCAGCTATGACCTGGATGGACGCATTAATAGGATTGGTTCTGAAAAAATCTCTTATGATTTTGAGAACCGAGTCAACCAAATAGGGACAACAAAAATCTCCTACAGCTTCATAACCGGGAAGGTTGACCAGATCAGTGGCTGAAACGTCCACGTTCTTTACAAGGGGCAGAAAGACGCTGTTAGGTTCATCCTTACAGCGTCTTTCTGCTTTAAGGCTGTTTTGCAAAAACCAAGTTTAAAACTCAATTTTCCCTACTATGCCAGAAAAATGGCTGAATATTAAAAAATTGTTACTAAATAGTTCCTGGCGGGTAAATGAAGCGGCGGCCCACAACTATTCCTTATCTTTATCCTGAAATTCAGAGACCCGCTTTTCTCACCGCGCAGTTTCAACCTGGCTTTCAAGGAGATGGCCAGTAGTGTATTGCTCTTTCAAGTAAAACGCATTCTATGCAAACGCCGGCCAAATACAAGATTCTGGTAGTAGACGATGACCCAGACATCGTGGAGCTATTACAGTATAACCTGGAGAAGGAAGGCTACGAAGTGGCACACGCCCAGAACGGCCAGGTAGCCCTGGACGTGGCCAAGAAGTTCCTCCCAGATATTATCCTGCTGGATGTGATGATGCCCGTAATGGACGGCATCACGGCTTGCCGCCAACTGCGCGAGAAGCCTAAGTTCAAAGACACCCATATCCTTTTCCTGACCGCCCGCTCAGAGGAGTTCTCTGAGGTGGCCGCCTTTGACGCCGGCGCCGATGACTTCATCGTGAAACCCATCAAGCCCCGCGCGCTCATCAGCCGATTGGCTGCTTATAAGCGCCGCGATACGGGCCAGGATTCAGAGCAGACCCAGGTCATAGAGATCGGTGGGTTGCGCATTGACCGCACCAGCTTCATCGTGCACAAAGGCGAGCAGAAGATCACCCTGCCTAAAAAGGAGTTTGAGCTGCTTTCTTTCCTGGCCACCACGCCCAACAAGGTGTTCTCCCGCGATGAGCTCCTGAACAATGTGTGGGGAAGTGATGTGTTTGTGATTGCCCGTACCGTGGATGTGCACATTAGAAAGGTGCGGGAGAAAATAGGCGAAGACCAAATAAAGACCATTAAAGGCGTTGGCTACAAATTCAACACCGACTAAACCTGTCCCTCCTACCCCGGCTGCACCTCCTCCTCCCAGAGGAATAAAGCTGAGTTCGCAGAGAATTGCCATCCTCATCTCGGTGCTGGTGGCGCTTATTATTGCCATTTACCTGGGCATTTCGCCGTACCTGGAGTTCAAACAGCGGGTGCTGGCCCTGGCGCTCACGTTCTCTTCCTGTTTTCTGCTGGTGTATTTCTCCTATGAGGCGTTGATCTTCAGGGAGATCAACAACATCTACGCCGGGCTGGAGAAATTCAAGCGGAAGGAGTTCAAGCAGATGAGCACCAAGTTCCTTTTCCGGCCAGATCCCCTGCAGCGCATCAAAGACGAGATCTATCTCCTGGCCGAGCGCAACCAGAAGGAGATTGAGGAGCTCAAGCGCTTGCAGGCCATGCGCCGCGAGTTCCTTGCCGATGTCTCCCACGAGCTCAAAACCCCCATCTTCGCGGCGCAAGGCTTCATCCATACGCTCCTGGACGGCGCCATGGACGATGAGCGCGTCCGTGACAAGTTCCTGATGAAAGCCGCCAAAAGCCTGGACGGCCTGGACACGCTGGTGCAGGACCTCATCACCATCTCCCAACTGGAGAAAGGCGTGATGCAGATGAAGAAATCCCGGTTTGACCTAAATGAGTTGGGCCACGAGGTTGTGGAGCAGCTGGAAGGCAAGGCGCACGCCAAAAACATCAGCATTCATCTGCTCAACGCCCCTGACGAGGTTTACCGGGTGATTGGCGACCGCGGCCGCATCAAGCAAGTGCTCGTGAACCTCATAGACAACGCCATCAAGTACGGCTCGGAAGACGGCAACATCTGGCTCTCGTTCCAGGACGGGAAGAAAAAGACGCTGGTAACCGTGCAGGACGACGGACCGGGTATTCCCAAGGAGCACCAAAACCGTATTTTTGAGCGCTTCTATCGCATAGACAAAAGCCGCACCCGGGATGTCTCGGGCGGTGGATCGGGACTGGGGCTGGCCATCTCCAAGCACATTGTGGAGGCGCACAAATCCGCCATCTCGGTGTACAGCGAAGTGGGCCAGGGCACTACCCTTCGGTTCAAACTCACCCATGTCAAAGAATAACCGCCTGTTTTAAGCCCGTTTTTGATAGAACAGGTCCAAAACAGGGAATCTGCCGGGAAGAAAATAAGTGGTACCTTTGTGCCGGGCAGAGACTGTCGCCACCGTTTTGGGCTTGTTTTCGTAAAAGCAGTGCAAAAACGGCCAGCCGTCTGCCGTCACACACCTGTTTCTATGAAGTTACCCGCTTTCCGCGACCTTATTGTTTTTGAGAACGACGATTTCATTGTAGTCAACAAACCTCCGTTTCTGGCTACGCTGGAAGACCGTTCTTTCAACGCGACTAACTTACTTACCCTGGCTCGCCAGTACCACGAAGACGCCCAGGCCTGCCACCGCCTGGACAAGGAAACCTCCGGTTGCCTGGCTATCGCCAAGAACCCCGAGGCTTACCGCCACCTATCCATGCAGTTTGAGAACCGCCAGGTGAACAAGGTATACCACGCCGTAGCTTGGGGCAGTCACGAGTTTGACAACCTGCTGGTAGACCGCGCCATCCAGCCCGGCCTGAAAGGCGTGGCCAAGCTGGCGTTCAAAGGCAAACCGGCCCAGACCTACTTCACTACCCTAGAGAAATTCGGGCGGCACACGCTGGTAGAATGCAAACCCATTACGGGCCGCATGCACCAGATCAGGCTTCACCTGGCCTTTTTGAAAGCCTCCATCGTGCAGGATGAACTTTACGGAGGTGAGCCGCTGTTCCTTTCCAGCCTCAAACGCAAATTCAACCTGGCCAAAGACACAGAGGAACAACCGGTCATCAAACGATTTGCGCTCCATTCTTACCAACTGGGCTTTACGCTGCTGAACGGGGAAACCATCACCGTTACCTCAGAATACCCCAAGGATTTTGACGTCCTTCTGAAACTGCTCCGCAAGAACGGTTAACCGTAGCGGCGTTACCCTGTAACGCCGTGGTACCACGCAGAGATACTGTCTTCCATTAGAAGAAGCCGTAAGTTGCTACAGTGGAGATATCGCTGTTGCATAGCACCACGGCGTTACGTGTAACGCCGCTACATGGCAGCATCTATTTTAGGCCTGTTTTTTAGAAATGAGGCTTAAAATGGATCTTAGTGTTCAATTCGCTCTGCTCTTCTTTCCGCTGTGGCTAAAACTCTCTTCTATGGCGCGGAAGTTAGAGGCGCAATTGAGGGGCTTTAGCCTTGGTGTTTAGGAGTTGTTTTCTGTAAAACAGCTCCTAAACACCAAGGCTTCTTTGTGCTAAAGGCTTCAGGAAGAACGGGAAAGTAGCCCGGAACTTGTTAATTCTATTGATTTTCAGGGGAATAAATGGAAGCGGGGTTGCACGCCAAAAAGAAAGCTTGTATCTTTGTGTCCATTTTCAAGAAAAAGCATTCAATTTTTTCACCTGTTAACCATTTACAATGGACCATTTAAGTTATAAGACGCTATCAGTTAATAAGGCGGCCGCAAACAAAGGCTGGGTAGTGATAGACGCCGGAGACTCAACCCTTGGCCGTGTGGCCTCTCAAATCGCGATGATCCTTCGCGGTAAAACCAAACCTTCTTTCACGCCTAACGCTGACTGCGGCGATAACGTGATCGTGATCAACGCGGACAAAGTTCGCATGACCGGTAAGAAGTGGGACAAGAAAACCTTCGTTACCCACACTGGGTACCCAGGTGGTCAGAAGACTTTCACTCCGCGTGAGTTGAAAGCTAAGTCTTCTACTCTGTTGGTAGAGCGTGCGGTTAGAGGTATGTTGCCAAGAACCCGTTTGGGCCGTGAGCAATTCCGTAACCTGTTTGTGTACGCTGGTACTGAGCATCCGCATGAGGCACAACAGCCTGTTCAAGTAAAACTTACAAAATAATCTAGACATATTTAATGGAAGTTCTCAATACATCTGGTAGAAGAAAAACCTCGGTGGCGCGCATCTACATGACGTCAGGGCAAGGGAATATCACTATTAACGATAGAGATATTAAGGAATACTTCCCTAGTGAAGTATTGCAAACCATCGTGCAGCAGCCATTGTCGCTGATTGACGCGGTTGGCAAATACGACATTAAGGCGAATATCAAAGGCGGTGGCGTGGCCGGTCAGGCAGAAGCCCTTCGTTTGGCTATCACCAAAGCTTTGGTGGAAGAAAACGCTGAGACCCGTCCAGCCCTGAAAAAAGAAGGATTCTTAACACGTGACCCACGTATGGTGGAGCGTAAGAAATTCGGTCGCCGCAAAGCCCGTCGCTCCTTCCAGTTCTCTAAACGTTAATATATCATCAGCTGTATCAATATCATGGCTAATACCACATATAAAGAATTACTGGACGCCGGTGTACACTTTGGTCACCTTACCAGAAAATGGGATCCTAAAATGGCTCCGTACATTTTCATGGAGAAAAACGGCATCCACATCATTGACCTGAACAAAACGCTTGCTTCTCTGGACGACGCGACCAATGCTATTAAGCAGATCGCGAAGTCTGGCCGTAAGATTTTGTTTGTCGCCACCAAAAAACAAGCACAGGACATTGTGGCTGAAGAGGCAAAACGCCTGAAGATGCCCTATGTGACCGACCGTTGGTTGGGTGGTATGTTGACTAACTTCCAGACTGTTCGTAAGTCTTTGAAGAAAATGTCAACTATTGACAAAATGGTGAAAGAGAACACTGCTTATGCCGCTATGGCGAAACGTGAGCGTTTGATGTTGTCTCGTGAGCGTGAGAAACTTGACCGTGTGTTGGGTGGTATCGCTGACCTGTCACGTCTCCCAGCTGCTCTGTTCGTAGTAGATGTGAAGCGTGAAGGCATCGCCATCAAAGAAGCACAGAAACTGAACTTGCCCGTATTCGCGATTGTGGATACTAACTCTAACCCAGAGACAGTGGATTTCCCAATCCCGGCAAATGATGATGCTTCTAAGTCTATCTCCCTCATCACTTCTTTGATTGGCCGCGCCATTGAAGAAGGTCTGTCTGAGCGTAAAGTAGACAAAGAAGATTCTGACAGAAAACGTTCAGAAGACGAAGGCATCCAGGAGAAAATTGACGCTGAATAAGCCTCTGCTCTCTTTATAGAATTGTAAAAGAAACTGAACATTAGGAAGCCTGGCCACTGATGTTCAGTTTCTTTTTAACCAAACGGGAACCCACCTTACTGGTAACTCCCTCTCCTACTGAAACTTATTAACCGTATTTCTTAACAAAAGAACAATGGCTATTACAGCACAAGATGTAAACAGACTTCGTCAGGAAACTGGCGCTGGTATGATGGACTGCAAAAAAGCGTTGACAGAAGCCAACGGCGATTTTGAAACAGCCAAAGATATCCTTCGCAAGCAAGGTCAGAAAATTGCCAGCAAGCGTGCCGATAACGCAACTTCTGAAGGAGCGGTATTGACGCAAGTGAACGCTGACGGTACCGTTGGAACAGTGATCGCGCTTGCCTGCGAGACTGAGCCAGTATCTAAAGTAGAAGATTTCAGAACGTTGGCCCAAACGGTGTTGGCTGCTGCCGTTTCTAACACTTCTGGCACCAAAGAAGATCTTTTGGCTACGCCTCAGGCCGATGGCCGCTCCCTGCAAGACCACATCACTGACCTGATGGGTAAAATTGGTGAGAAAATTGACGTGGTTTCTTATGAGACTGTAACCGCCGAGAGAGTAGTTGCTTACAACCACTCTAACGGTAAACTGGGTGTATTGGTAGGCTTAACCAACACCGGCGGAAACGAAGTAACTGAGGTTGGAAAAGACGTGGCTATGCAGATTGCTGCCATGAAACCAATTGCAGTAGACAAAGACGGTGTTGATGCAAATACCATCCAGCGCGAAATTGAGATCGGAAAAGAGCAGGCTCGTGCCGAAGGCAAACCAGAAGAAATGCTGGAGAAAATTGCCCAAGGTAAACTGAACAAATTCTACAAAGAAAGCACTTTGCTGAACCAGGAGTTTGTGAAAGATCCATCTTTGACCATTGCCAAATTGTTGGATAACACTTCCAAAGGCATGACCGTTACTGAATTCAAGCGTGTTGCCATTGGGTAATCTGCGTTGAACTAATACCACATTCAAAAGCCCCGCTGTTCATTCAGCGGGGCTTTTCTTTTGAATTCAATAGTAGAATTAATTAACTGATAAGGGTGTAACTGTTCAGGCATACCTGGTTTAGCATGCTTTTGGTAAGGTAACCCTGACTTTTTTTGTATAGATTTTATGCTATAAAGATGGTTCTTAGTGTTGGAGCGGGTGTTGCAAGGATAGATTACTTCACTTCTATTTGAGGCACCAATCAGTTACCGGCAGACATAGTCACTCTTTTCTCAAGTTGAGGCACTTGCTCGCCTTGGGCTTTGCTGTTGTTAGCGCTTTTAGACTTGATTTGCTCTTTTCTCATTCTCTTTTCAGCAGAGATATAACTCAAGAAGGTAGCTTTTGCTTTCATAACTAAATGGTTTCTGATTTAACAATTATATTACTTAGAGATTAAATATGATCTTGTGAGCACCCAACAAACGTTTTGTTGAGGAAGAAGAGCCAACTGATTTATGCTTATTCTCTTGCCGAACAGAAGAAAAAACCAAATCGTTCTCTCAAGTTTAAATAATTTAACAAAAAATATAAACAAAGCAGTCTAAAAAATCTATATCCAAGTTTTCAGTTAGCGGCCTTCCACTTTTTATGTAAGTGCTTTTTTACTACTCTTGCTACTCTTATATGATTTTCTTCATCTAATATAGTGCAAAATTTATAGCAACCAAAATATTATTTACTAATTTTTATAAATTAATGGATAATACCTAATAGTAAGTAATTATATAATTAGATAAATGACATTAATACGGATAGAAGTAACCTAATTAGTCAGATGAAAAGATAGAGTTTATACTGATCAGGTTTAACAAAAAGGCACCAGAGAGGCAGGAAAAGGCACTTTCATACTTTTACCTATATTTAATTAAATTTTAAAGGGTTCATCAACAGAAATAGTACGTTTTTGATTGATATACATTAGTAACTAAAGACTATGCTCCCTGCTTCTCTGCTCCATGGTAAAGAAGTCTAAGAACAAGGAGAAGTAGATCTGGTCCATTTTGCTAAAATGAGATAAAAAAAGAGGCCTGCAGGAAGCAGGCCTCTTTGATAGCGCTTGAAACACGCTCAATAAGAAATCCGAGGAACGGACTTAATCTAAATCGGCTTGCCTTCGGACAAACTCCTGCCCTGCCACATCCTCCTTCCGGATAAAAGGGCGAATGATTAGGCGGTTGCCGTTCTCAAAGGTAAAGAACTTGTACACCCAGTTGGCCAACACCACCAGTTTGTTCCGGAACCCAATGAGGTAATAGATGTGCACGAAGAGCCAGGCCGCCCAAGCTAGGAAACCTTTCAGGTGCATGTCTTTGGGCAGATCGGCCACGGCCCGGTTGCGCCCGATGATGGCCAGCGAGCCTTTGTCAAAATACTCAAAGGGTACCAAAGACTCTTTTCTGATCATACGGCCCAGGTTCTTAGCCAAGTGTTGCCCTTGTTGGATGGCGGGCTGCGCCACCCCTGGATGTCCTTTAGGCCATTTCTCAGTCTTCATGGCGGCCACGTCTCCAATCGCAAAAATATCTGGGAAACCGATTACCTGGTTGAAGGGATTCACCAGGTAACGGCCACGTTCACTGGCCTCCGGCGGAAGCCCTTGGATCTGAGCTCCGGAAACTCCTGCTGCCCAAATCAAAGTCTGGGTTTTGATGGTCTCTCCGCCTTTAAAAACCACGGTTTGGCCGTCATAAGACTCCACCAGGGTGTTCAGCTTCACAATGATGCCGGCTTTCTCCAGGTACTCCCGCGTGGTTTGGCTTGATTTAGGCGACATGGGCGGTAAAACGCGGTCCAGTCCCTCTACCAAGAGAATATTCATCTGGCTGAAATCAAGACCCGGATAATCGCCAGGCAGGATGTGTTTCCGCATCTCGGCCAGGGCCCCGGCCAACTCCACCCCGGTAGGGCCGCCGCCCACAATCACGAAGTTCAAAAGGCTTTGCCGCACCTCAGGGTCTTTGATCATGTTGGCCTGCTCAAAAGCCTGCAACATCTGGCTTCTTAGGTTCAGGGCGTCGGGGATTTGTTTCAGCGGGAAAGAGAATTTCTTGATCTGCTCGTTCCCGAAGTAATTGGATTTGGTACCCGTGGCGATAACCAGAAAATCGTAAGGCAGATCACCCACCAGGGTAGTGACGGTTTTGGTAGCCGGGTTTACCCCTGTCACTTTCACCTGCCGGAAATGGAAGTCCTCGTAATCCTCGTCAAACATTTTCCGGAGCGGCTCGGCAATAGAATCAGGTTCCAAACCTGCCGTGGCTACCTGGTACAGCAAGGGCCAAAACCCGTGGTAGTTCTGCCGGTCAAACAACACCACCTGAAAATCTTTACTAGGCAGTTTCCTGACAAGATTCACTCCCCCAAATCCGCCGCCAATGATGACCACCCTGGGTTTAGTGGTTTCTGGTATGTTAAGGGTAAGTTCCTTTATATGAAGCATAAATCTATCTTAGAAGTTCTAACTGGCGGCGGGCACACCCGCGGCCGTTCTATCTCATAGCCTTATACTGCATTTTCTGTATAGAAGATATTCTATTTAACGGCCACCCAGCCCCCTGCCCAATCAAACCAGTTGATTTTACTGAAGCCATTCTGTTTAGGGCCTACTTCACGAAAACAGCCCTAAAACGGATAAAGACAAAACCCTGTGATAAACCGGCGTGATGGTGCCTTTCTGCTGATTCTTCTCTATTTTACAAGGGAAAACAAACCCAATGGAGAATACAGATGCTTGGAGCGAGGTGGAGGTAGCCTTGGTCAACGGCAAATCAAGACTTGTTTCCAGCAAAAACCTGCAACCGCTCAAAATCCTGAACCCCGGCTCTGGGTATGACAGCTGCCATGTGGTGCTGTCCAGCTACGGCGGCGGCATGGTCTCCGGCGACCAAATCAACCTGCGGATCACTTGCGGCGCGCAATCAAGGCTTTTCCTGAGCACCCAGGCCAACACCAAGATTTTCAAAAGCACAAACCAAGCCGATGCCGAGCAGCATTTCAAGGCGCACGTAGGCGAAAACGGCCTCGCGGTCTCGTTCCCAGACCCGGTGGTACCGCAGGAGAAAAGCCGCTACAGGCAAACGCAGCACTGGCACCTTCACCCCTCGGCGGTGCTTCTGGCAGTGGATTGGTTTCACTCCGGCCGGATGGACCAGGGTGAGCGGTTCGTTTTTGAGGCGTTTTCCTCAGAACTGAAGGTAACCGTGGGAGAGAAATTGGTGTTGCTGGACCGATTCGCCTTTACTCCGGAGGAACACATCGCCACTTCACCCGCCAATTTTGAGACGTACCAGACCATGTTCTCGGCCTATCTGGTGGGCTCACCCGGGAATCACCGGTTCGCCCAACTCGCCCAAACCTTGCAGGAACTGAAGATGCCGGGCAGCACGGGACTGGATTTCAATATGACGGAGAAAGATTACGTGCTGTCTGTCTCAGAGGCAAAGGAAGGCGTCTATGTACTCAGGGCCATGGGCAAGACCCGCCAGGACCTGCAGCCCTTGTGCCAGCAGCTCTTGCAGACACTTAGCGGCCCCGAGTTCTTCGGGTACAATCCGCTGGAACGGAAATACTAACCCAAGCTTGGCGCTCCTTACCTTCTCTCCTCCCGCACCGACTGCAGCGCTTTTTCCTTCGCCTGGAAGATGTGGTCTATGATCACCTCCAGGTTGTAGCCATCCAGTGCCCGGGCAAACACAAACGGGCCTTCGCCCCGCATCTTCAGGGAGTCGCGCTCCATCACGCCCAAATCGGCGCGCACCAGCTCGGCGATGTCAATCTTGTTGATCACGAGCAAATCTGACTGCGTGATGCCCGGCCCGCCTTTCCGGGGAATCTTATCGCCACCCGAGACATCAATCACGTAAATGGAATAGTCTACCAGTTCCCGGCTGAAGTGGGCCGCCAGGTTATCTCCGCCGCTCTCCACAAAAAGCAAGTCAATCTGGTGATCGAACTTGGTCATCAATCCTTCCAGCGCGTCCATGTTGAGGGAAATATCTTCCCTGATGGCAGCGTGCGGGCAGCCGCCGGTTTCCACGCCCACAATGCGGTCGGCGGAGAGGGCGCTGTTCCGGATGAGGAACTCAGCATCCTCGCGGGTGAAGATGTCGTTGGTGACCACGCCCAGTTTGTAGTCGTTCCGAAGGCGCTCGCACAGGGCTTTGAGCAAGGCGGTTTTCCCGGTGCCCACCGGTCCGCCAATGCCCACCGTAAAGGCCCGTTTCCGGAAGTTCCTGTAGGGTGGCAGTTTACGGGTTTCCCGTTCCTCGTAATTTCCCGGTGACTCATAAAACTCGTGGGTATGTCCGTGCAGCAGCAGCGCCAGTTTTTCTACAAATGCCATTTTCTTGATGAGTGAATGAGTGGTTGCGTGATTGAGTGCGTTAGTTCTGGAACAACTTGGAATAAATGTCTTCCTGCAGTACCTGAGCGGTGTCCAGCATAAACGCCGATCGGGTGGCCTGGGTGTACTCCCTTGCCGTTTGGTTTTGGAGCAGATTTTCAAAAATGGAGTAAAAATCGTGCTGCAGTTTGTGCCCCTCCATGGGCCCGATGAAACCCAACCGAATGGCGGCGCTGACCTGGTCCCGCAAGGCCATGTGCAGGTACATGGTTTGCAGATCGGCCAGCGTAAACTCCACCCGTTTGAGGCACAAAGCGAAGACCAGCACGAAATGGGTAGGCAATTCCTGTTCCTCAAACCACCGCCTAATCTCCTGCATGCCCGAGGCCGGGTAGAGAGACGCCAGCAACTTGAGCCAGTTCTTGCCCTGCACCACGCTGGCTTTCCGGATGGTAGGCACCAGCATCATGGCGTCGTACTCCTCGGCCATTATCCTGAGCGTGGGGTTCAAATCTGGCAGTTCAAGGGTATAGCACGAGGTCAGGAATGGAATCTCCATGCCCACCACCTGCTGCAGATAAGAATACAAATAATGCCGCAGCCCCAATCTATCCTTGATGAGCCCGAACGTGATACTGCTCTCCAATCCGTAAGAATAGGCAAAAGAGCCGGTAGGGATGGAAGAATCCACCAAGTGCAGCAGTCGGGCGAATTTCATTTATGAAGATTGCTATTTGGCTGAGGGTAGCCGGTTTTGGTTTTGGTGCCGTTTTGATGAAAACAGGTCAGAAATGCTAAATCAGGAACCGTGAAGGCGATGACATGTTTGCACAGAATCTTAGAACAGGTTATATAACTGCGCCAAAGGCAACTTCTCGGCGGGTTCACAGGTGAGGTGCACGCCGTCTACGGTTACTTTGTAGGTCTCGGGGTCTACCTCTATGTTGGGCAAGTAATCGTTCAAAGCCATGTCTTTCTTGGTGACGCTGCGGCAGCCTTTCACGGCCACCACCTGTTTCTGCAGACCGTAGTTTTGCTGCACATACTCTCGGGAAGCCTGTGAGACAAACACCATAGACGTCGGCCCGATGGCTTTGCCGAAGGAACCGAACATGGGCCGGGACAGTACCGGCTGCGGCGTGGGAATAGAGGCATTGGCATCGCCCATCTGCGACTGCACGATGATACCGCCTTTGATGATCATCTCGGGCCGGGACCCGAAGAACGCAGGTTTCCAGAGCACCAGATCAGCCAGTTTGCCCAATTCTATGGACCCGATTTCCTCGGAGAAGCCGTGGGCTCGCGCCGGGTTGATGGTGTACTTGGCCACGTAGCGCTTCGCCCGGAAATTATCGGTTTCCAACCCTTCCCCGGTGTCTTCCGGTAGCAGGCCTCGTTGCTGTTTCATTTTGTGGGCCGTCTGCCAGGTGCGGGTAATCACTTCGCCCACGCGCCCCATGGCCTGCGAGTCTGACGAAATGATGGACAAAGCGCCCATGTCATGCAAAATATCCTCCGCGGCAATGGTCTCTCCCCTAATGCGGCTCTCCGCGAAGGCCACGTCCTCGGGGATGTTCTTGTCCAGGTGGTGGCAGACCATGAGCATGTCCAGGTGCTCGTCAATGGTATTCACCGTGAATGGTCGCGTAGGATTGGTGCTGGACGGAATCACGTTGGGTTCGCCGCAGATCTTGATGATGTCCGGGGCGTGCCCGCCGCCGGCGCCTTCGGTGTGGTATGCGTGGATGGTACGGCCTTTGAACGCCGCCGTGGACGTCTCCACAAATCCGCTCTCGTTCAGGGTATCGGTATGGATGCAGACCTGCACGTCGTACTGCTCGGCAATGGAAAGGCAGGTGTCAATGGCGGCCGGCGTGGTACCCCAGTCCTCATGGAGCTTGAAACCCAGCGCGCCCGCCTCCACCTGCTCTATCAGCCCCTCGGGCTTAGACGAGTTACCCTTGCCCAGAAACCCGAAGTTCAGCGGAAAGCTCTCCGTGGCCTGCATCATCATCTTGATGTAAAACTCACCGGGCGTACAGGTGGTGGCGTTGGTTCCGGAAGCCGGGCCGGTGCCGCCGCCCACCATGGTGGTCACGCCCGAGGCCAGCACCTCATTAATTTGCTGCGGACAAATGAAGTGGATGTGGCAGTCAATGCCGCCGGCCGTTAAAATCAGGCCTTCTCCCGCGATGACCTCGGTGGTCACTCCCACCACCATCCCCGGCGTAACGCCCGGCATGATGTGCGGATTTCCCCCTTTCCCGATACCGGAAATACGGCCGTTCTTCACCCCGATGTCCGCTTTGAAGATGCCAGTGTAATCCAGGACCAGCGCATTGGTGATGATGAGGTCCAGCGCCTCGGCCTGACGTATGCCGGCCGCCTGCCCCATCCCGTCGCGCAGCACCTTGCCGCCCCCAAACTTGCATTCCTCGCCGTAAATGGCATAATCCTTTTCTACCTCAATCAGCAGATCGGTATCGCCCAGGCGAACGCGGTCGCCCACGGTAGGTCCGTACATATCGGCGTAGGCGCGGCGGTCAAGAGGTAGGCTCATAATTTACTTGTTGATTGCTGGTTGTTTATTGTTTTTAGAGCGATTTAGGGAAAACAGGCTTGAAATGGATTCGGCGCAGCCGCTAGCAGGTTCTTTGGATGCAGTAAGTTATTTTAAGCATTGGCAGACAAACCTGTGAGATGTTAAAGCCCTTGAAGGTTGCTTTGTTTTAGACCTCTTTTCATTAAATGGGGCAAAAAACGTGCGTTACTTTTTGCTTAAGAACTGCTGTTCTTCGGCTTTTTGAAGTGCGGCTGCTTTCCCTTCTTCGCTGAGTTGCCCGTCTACCAGGTTGTTGCCGCCGTACTCAATCCGCTCGCCGGATAGTTCTACTAACGTTACCCGCTTCCGCTCGCCGGGCTCAAAGCGCACGGCGGTCCCAGCGGGGATATTGAGGCGGTACCCGTAGGCTTTTTCCCGGTCAAACTGCAGCAAGGCATTGGTTTCAAAGAATGGATAATGCGAGCCTACCTGCACGGGCCGGTCGCCCATGTTGTTGACTTCCACCTCCACAGTGGTGCGGTCCTGGTTCAGTATCAGTTTATCTTCCCTCAAAAAGTACTCGCCGGGATTGGGTTGGATGAGCGTGTCTGGCGAGGCGGTCTGCGATGTTCTGGTCAGGCCGGAGCCGTACAGGGCTAAATCAGGAGCGCCTTGCTCCCGGCAAATGGGGTGGTGCACGGTGACCAGTTTGGTGCCATCGGGGAAAGTGCCCTCTACCTGCACCTCGTGGATTAGCTCGGCCACGCCTTCCATCACATCCTGGAAGCCCAGGAGCTTTTTGCCCTTGTCCATTAACGTGGCGACTCGCTCACCGTCCCGGATAAACTCCAGCAGCTGCGTGGCAATAAGGGCTACCGCCTCTGGGTAATTGAGCCGCAGGCCGCGGGCGTACCGCTTCTGGGCCACTACGCCGGCGTTGTGCAGGACCAGTTTGTCTATGTCTTTGGGTGAAAGATGCATGGGCGGGAGTTCTGAGTCTGGTTATTTCTTGTCTGAGTGGCCCAGGCTTTTCGCTGGGTTTACCTGGTCGCGGACCAACTGCTTCAGTTCTTTGATCTCGGGGAAGCGGCCTTCCTGCCGGCGGTCAAAAATCACCTGGTCATTGACCCGGATGAGATAGGTGCCGCTGGTTTCGCTGGGTTCCAGGAGTACGCCTTTCACGTCATCAGTGAAGGTGGTGAGCATTTCCTGGGCCATGTAGGCCGCGCGCAGCATCCAGCCGCACTTTGGGCAATACGCTATGCTGATGACGGGCTTCATTTAAAGGCTATTTTTGGAAAAAGGGTAAAGAAACGGCCATGGGCTACAGGAGAAGGTTTTCGTACATCATCCAGCCGCCGTAAGCCACGCACAGCACCGATGACGCCAACACCATGCCCATCCGGACGTTCCGGCCGATCTTCATGCGCTGGGTAAAGGGGATGTTCACCAGGCCGGCGGCCACAAACATGCCCAGGATGGAACCCACCCCGAACATGACCAGGTACGCCACGCCCAACCAGGGATCCTCTATTTTGCCCATGATGGAAACCACCAGGGCGCCGCTGCCGGCCAGACCATGGATGAGGCCCACCGTGTAGGCATAGCTGTGCTGGTAGCGCGGGGTTCTGTTTCTGGAGAAGTTCTGCTTATTGGTCAGCCGACTGATGCCCATAACCACGAGCATTAACCCTACTCCCGCCTCGAAGTACCCGAAACCTGCCTGGTAACTAGTGGAGTGCAGAAAAATGACCTGGCTTAGAATAATGAGCGAGCCCAGCAGCACAATGGTAGTGGTATGGCCCAGCCCCCAGTACAGCCCGTCTTTCATGGCCAGAAGCCAGCTGTCGCGCTTAGAGACGATGTTGCCCACGGCAATCAGGTGGTCTGCCTCAAACGCGTGACCCATTCCCACCAGGGAGGCAAACATGAGAGGCATTAAGGTTTGCATGTGTTCTTCCGGTATGTACTTCTTAACTAATTCTGGAAAACAATATAAGAATCACAACCAAAGAAGACAAAACCTACCAATCCCTACAAATAAGATCAGAAACATTGAAAACTTCTTTGCCGCAGCATTTCTCTCCAAATTTGGGAATATCGCCAGCATTTTTGGCTGAATGCTTTTCAGACCATGCCTTTTTCCTTGCATCCAAGGCTTGAAACTGCCGGAAATCACAGAAGAAATTATTTTCCAGAATAAGGAAAAAGTGGAGAGTGGGCCAGGGCAGCCGCACTAAACCAGATTGAATGCACGACAGTTTCAGGTCCGTTTTCCGTAAAACAGGCCTGAAACAGGATTGTCATCACTCTAATAAAGAGAAAGGATTAAAGGTCTGCTTCTATGTAATAGTGCAGGTTTTCTTTGGTAATGATATCCAAGGGCAGGTATTTAATGGGGCTTACTTTCTTCTTGAAGACCAGTTGGTCCGCCAGGCCATAGATTCCCCAGTATCCCTGGCCTTTGGGGTTCTGGTTGATCAGGAACTCAATGAGGCCTTTGTTCAGGAAATGCAGGTTACGCTCCATGAGATCGTAACCCACTACTTTGATCTGGGTGATGCCGCGCATTTGCAGGTAATGGGCTACGGTATGGGCTTTGGAGTTGGTCACGAAAATGCCTTTGACCCCAGGGTTTTCCTGCAGAAGCACATCCAATTGCTCATAGAACGCCGCCGAGGAGGAGTTGTGCAGATCAGCCTGCAACAAAGAATAAGGCGTTTCTGAGTTGATTTGGCCAAAATAGTCGAAAAACCCCTGCTCTTTGTTCACCAGGTGCGAGGAGTTTGAAAGGTCCACGTCAATATGGGCCACCAGAAAAGTAGCGCCCTGCGGATGTCCGTAATGCAGCAACTTTGCAGCGAGGAATCCACTTTGGTAAGAATCCTGCCCGATATAGATGAGGGGCTCGTAATCTGGGATGTGGGTATTGAACAGCGCAAACGGAATCTCCAGGGCTTTCCACTTCTTGAAGAACGTGAGCGACTCGCGGTAGAAAATAGGTGCCACCAGAATGGCATCGGGGCCCATGGCTACCACTTCGCCCGCCTTCTCCCGGAAAGACGCGGCCTCATAAGGATCAAAGATGAACTGGGTTACCCGTACCCCGAATTGCGCCAATTCAGTCTGGGCTTTCTCAATGCCGGTCTTGGGGGCCTGCCAGTAAATATCCTGCCCCGGATCCGGAATCAGGGCCGCTATTTCGTACACGCGGTTATTGACCAGAGTACGGGCCAGCATGTTGGGCTGGTAGTTGAGTTCCTGCGCAATCTCCAGCACTTTCTGCTTTACGTCTTCGGCCACCCTTCCCCGCTCATGAAGCACCCGGTCTACCGTGCCCGTAGAAACCCCTGCTTTCTCCGCAATATCCTTGATCCGTACAATGCCTTTCTTTACCATCAATCCAATAGCTGGTAGCCTGTGTTATATGTTGAACTTCAGTTTGCTTGCGTTTTGGGCCAGCCTTGTAGTACAATGGACAAGCGCAGAAGCAAAGCAAGCGATAAAACGGTTTTCTCTGATAATCCCTCCTAGAATACGTTCAGCCAAATATACTAATTAGCCCCGATTCACTTTCCTTATCCGGTCGCCTCGGCAACAAGGAAAGTCATGCCTACCCAAATTGTTCTTTTACAGCCGGAGAAAGATACGCCTTTGATAGAGCCAATTGCAGATCGCCCATTCCAGTGCCAACGTCGCCACCGAGGCAATTACGGCTTGCACGGCCATTGGCACCTGCAACAAACCGGTGAACCCATTGGTGAAGACGGCCACGGTCTCGTTCAGCCACTGTATACCCACGGTTTCAAAGAACAGGTAGATGAAGATGGGGTTCATGCCCACCAGCGTAAAGAACAGAATCCAAGACCCGGTTTTCGTCAGGTCAATAAACCAATAGCAGAACGCCAGGATCAGGAACACCCACCCTCCGGAGGCCAGGATAAACGAAGCCGTGCAAGTTCTTTTAATGATGGGGTCTACTCCTGTTAAATCCAGAGCATGCCCAATTGCTACGCCTACCAAGCCCGCTACAATGAAAATCTTTAGCTTGGCCTGAGCTGATTTGCCGGAGCCCAGCACTTTCCCGGCCAAAGCACCCCAGATGGTGTGGGCCGCCGAGGGGAGGAAGTTCATGGCTATCCAATGGTCACTGTTCAGTTTGCCCATCAACTGCAGATCCATCCAGGAGCCGAAGTTCTTGTCTGGCGTAAAAGGCTGGTCAAACCCGGGGATGTGGGCGTAGCGATACAGTGCCTCTGTGAGGCCTATACATAATAGAGACAACAGGATTTGAGTTCGGGCTTTAAAGGGCAGCAGAAAATAAGCCAACAGCAAGGTCACCGATAGTTGCGAGAGCACATTCCATAGTTCCCAGACCAGTTTGCCCGCGTAAATGCAATGGAGTACCACCCCAAAGAACAACAGCTTGAGGCTCCGTTTTAACACATGCCCGGTGATGGTTCCCGGGGCATCACCTTTCTGCAAACGGTTCTGGGTAGAGAAATACAGCGAGGTTCCGGCAATGGTCATGAAGGCCGGCTGCACCAGGTCCCAGAAATGGAGGCCCCGCCAGGGTACGTGGAAGAACTGCTGCACCAAACTACCGGCTACTCCACCCTCTCCCGCTAACTCCTGCAATCGCCCATATAATAAGGTGCTTTCCGCGGCCAGCAAGAGCATGATCACGCCACGCATGAAATCCAGGGATAGGAGGCGGTTGCTGGTTATCATAGGGCAGCCTTTTTCAGATGCTTATCAATTATACTATATAGTGTAATGAATTAGAAGTAATGCCACTTACCCTGCTCTATCCTTACCTTATCAGTTAACTCTACAGACAAGGCAGAGCATCTTTACTTAAATTCTTAGGAAGAACCATCCTTTTCCACCTTCTACCAGACCAGCATCTACTTTGTCAAACCTTTCTGAACCTTACTGCCTCTGGGGAATTTTATATCAAATTGACAATTTAAAATGACAAAGCAAGCATTTTACCTTTATTATATGTGTACGAGCACATATATGATAAAACGCTGCGTTTTCGTACACATTTACCTAAAAATTCTTGCTTATCTAATTTATAGTAGCTATGTTTAAAACACCGAGACAAGAAAATCTCCATAAATGAGAGGTAGCTGCCCAGATGCTGAGTTCTTCTTTGAACCCACTGCACAGCAAAAATAAGAATGGCTGGTTTGGAGATAGATTAGACGGATTCATGGCTGGGCCCTCAGCGTTGCCTGGCCTCTTTACCGGATTCCTGAGATAGGTATCAACATCATTTCACGGCGCTTGAGCATTGATCTGACTGATACCCTGCGCATATAACAGAACCTGATCTACACCAAACAGCAAAACCTCTATGGAACCAAAATACAGGCCTTCGTCTCTTTCTTCATAGCTCTAAGAACCCTTGAGAAGGTTCAAATACGTGATGTAGGATTTCCTCTTACTTCATGCACTTCCCAAAATCCTGAGAACCGGGACAGATATAGCTGTTTGCCAGTTTTCATAACATTGGTCGGTCCGGTTTTCTCAGCCTATCACCCCCATTGCTTCCTTATTTGCCCTTTTAGTTGATCCTGTCTCACCCATAAAATGTAATTACATGAAAAAAATGGTACAAAGATTTTTGAAGCTAACGTTCCTGATGCTTCTGCCTGCCTTGCAGGTATTGGCCCAGGAACGAACCGTGACAGGTACCGTGACGGCCAAAGAAGACGGCCAGGCCTTAGCCGGGGTTAGCGTGGTAGTCAAAGGCACCACCAACGGCACCACCACTTCCACAGACGGCACTTACAGCATACAGGTACCCAGCCAGGGAGCCACGCTGGTTTTCTCCTTTATAGGGCTTCTCTCGCAAGAAGTGGGGGTACAGAACCAATCCACCTTGAACATACAGATGGCCCAGGACCGCAAAGCCTTGGATGAGGTTGTGGTGGTGGGCTACGGGACCCAGAAGAAAAGGGATTTGACGGGAGCCATCAGTTCGGTGAAAGCCGAAGACCTGGTAGTGAACTCCGGGGC
This sequence comes from Rufibacter hautae, assembly GCF_008271695.1. GTDB lineage: Bacteria > Bacteroidota > Bacteroidia > Cytophagales > Hymenobacteraceae > Nibribacter > Nibribacter hautae. The sequence continues at coordinate 381,185 of NZ_VKKY01000003.1, read as the reverse complement.
TGCCTCCATTGGGCACATGTTGAAAGGCAAGGCGGCTGGCTTGATGATCAGGGAAAACAGTGCCCAGCCCGGGGGCGGTCTGGACATCCTGATCCGGGGTGCCGGTTCTATTAATGCCAGCAACGCGCCTTTGATTGTAGTAGACGGGTTCCCTATCTCAGATCTGCAACAACCCGGGAGCGGCGGACGCTACCAGGCCGGTACCCAAAGCATTCTTAACTCTTTCAATCCTAATGACATTGAATCTGTAGAGGTTCTGAAAGACGCCAGCGCCACGTCTATCTACGGAGCCCGCGCCGCTAACGGGGTTATCCTTATCACCACCAAACGCGGCAAGGCAGGCAAAGCCGAAGTGCAGTACTCCAACACCTTCTCCCTTCAGAAATACGACAATCCTTTTGAGGTGCTGCCCCTGAATGAGTGGATGCAGGTGCGCAACCAGTCGGCCTGGGAGCGCTGGAACTTTGACAACAACGTGATCCCGTACGGCACCAGAACCCTAGAAGAAGCGCAGGCAGACCCTGTTAACGGGCCGTTTCGCAGATTATACACCCAAAACGCCATCAACAACGTGGGCAAGGGTACTGACTGGATTGGCCTAGTAACCCGTGATGGTTCTATTCAGCAGCACAACCTTTCCCTCACCGGCGGCACCGAGTCTACCAGGTTCCTGTTATCCGGCAACTATTACAAGCACAATGGGGTCATCAAGAACTCGGGCATTGAGCGTTTCACGGTGAGGGCCAACGTAGACCAGGATGTAAACAAATACATTAAATTTGGCCTTAACCTAACCGCCAGCCGCATCAACAATGACAACAGCCAGTTGGGCGGTGACCAGTACGAGAACTCCGGCATCATCCGAGCGGCCATGCAGATGGGTCCGCACATCAAACCCATTGATGAGAACGGTAATTACCCGGTAAACCCGCTCCTGGCCTTGCAACCAAATCCCTATTCCCTGCTCACCATTTCAGATGAAGGCCGCATTGAGCGCATGCTCCTGAACACCTTTGTAGACATCATTCCCATCCCAGACCTTACCATCAGGCTGAAAGGCGGCATGGACCGAGGGCTTACCAAGCGTTGGAACTACCTGCCTAAGACCACCATCCATGGGGCCTTGGAGTTCGGGCGGGCTTCTATCGCGGAGATTGACAAGAACGAATACCTCATGGAAGCCACGGCTTCTTACGCCAAGACCATTGCTACAGACCACCGGATCAATTTACTCGCCGGCGTTTCCCAGCAGAATTTCTATAATGATTACAACAACGTAGGCAACACCAACTTCATCTCAGACGCTTTCCTCTGGAACAACCTGGGTGCAGGCAGCAGCACTAAAACCGTGGGTTCTTCCCGCTCAGAGAACGTCATGGCCTCCTACTTCGGAAGGTTGAACTACACCTTGAAAGACCGTTACCTGCTTACCTTGACCGTTCGGACAGACGGAGCCAGCGTTTTTGCCCGGAACAACAAGTGGGGTACTTTCCCATCGGTGGCAGTGGGCTGGAACGTGGCGGAAGAACCGTTCTTCGGCAGCCTGGCCAACGTGGTTTCACAGTTCAAGCTGAGAGCGAGCTATGGCCAAACGGGTAACGCCTCCATCGGGAGCAATGCCTTCGCCGCCTATTACGCCTATCCGGCCTGGCTTTCCGGCGCAGACACCCGCCTGATAGGGGTATCCTTATCCAGGCTGGAGAACCCGGACCTGAAGTGGGAAACCACCACAGAGGCTAACTTCGGCCTGGATTTCTCCTTCTTCAACGGCCGCATAGACGGTTCTTTGGAAGTGTACAACCGGGTAATTTCAGACCTGTTGTTTGCCAAGCCTATCAACTCCTACCAACCTATCAACAGCGTGATGGCCAACGTAGGCGAGACAGAGAGCAAAGGCTTTGAGTTGACGGTGAGCACCCGCAATTTCCAGCGGAACGACTTTGAATGGAGATCCATCTTCACTTTCTCTAAATTCAAAAACAACTGGAAAGAAAGAACCCCAGACTGGAAACCCGCAGTGTATGAAAGCGCCGATGATCCTATCCGGGCCATTTACGCCCGCCTATCAGACGGCATCATGCAGGTGGGCGAAGAGGTGCCTTCCCAGCCTGAGCTGAAGCCCGGCATGATCAAGATAAAAGACATTGACGGTTACCAACGTGATGCCAACGGCAACCCAGTGGTGGATGAGAACGGCCGCTTCCTGCGCACCGGGGCGCCAGACGGCAGAATTGACGATGCGGACACCAAACTACTCGGCACCTCAGACCCCAGCCTAATTGTGGGCATGACCAACATCTTCACCTACAAAGGCTTTAGCCTGAACTTTGATTTTAATGGCATGTTCGGCCGTAAAATGGCCGACCCTAACTTCACCACTTACGGCGTCAGTGCAGACGGCGTCTACACCTTCGGGTACAACGCCCTGAGCTCCGTAAAAAACCGCTGGACCCCAGAGAACCCCTCTACCACCCAGCCCAGCTCCTTCTATGGCTGGTCTCCTTACAGCTCGGGCGATTTCTTCCTGCAAGAAGCTTGGTTTATCCGGTTACAGAACGTAGCGCTTTCCTACACCCTGCCTTCTAAATGGGCCGGAAAAGTATTCTCCAGAGCTTCTATCCACGTGGCGGCCCAGAACCTGTTCGTGATCACGCCTTATGACGGGGTTGACCCAGAGACCGATGCCTACACCGCGGCGTACCCTAACGTGAAGACCTTCACCACCGGTATCAACCTGACTTTCTAATGAACCAGCACCACTTAACATATAAGACCATGCGCAAAGTATTTCTGTCACTTGCACTCCTCTTCCTGCTGGGCGCCTGCACAGATGATTTAGAGTCTATTGATTATTCTGAGATAAACCCCGGCATTTTTCCGCAGTCTGAGGCGGACGTGGAAGCCATGGTGATGGCCTGTTATTACCCGTTGCGGGGCTCCTGGGGCAACGGCATCCATACCACCTCTGAGAACGGCATCATGTTCATCAACGATGCCACTACTGAGATCCTCAACGGGAACTTCGGGTCCCAGCTGCTGGCCTCGCTCCACAACTACAAACCCACCGATGAAGGCATCACCCGCTTCTATGATCTCTTCTACAACAAAATCAGCTTGATGACCTTGACCATTGACCTCATCAGCAAAGCCCAGGTGAGCGAATCGGTAAAGAAGAAAGCCATTGCGGAGATCCGCTGCGCCAGAGGCCTGCTCGCCTACGAACTGTTTGACATGTACGGTCCGCTGGTGATTGCGCCGCTGGAGGTATTGCAGAGTCCTTTGATCGAAACCCCCTTGTCCCGGCTGTCGCATGAGGAAACCGTGGCTTTCATTGAAGCCGACCTGGTAGCCGCCGCCGAGGACCTCCCTACCCCTGCCCAGGCCGAGTACGGACGTTTTAGCAAAGGTTTGGCAAAAATGGTGCAAATACGCCTGAACCTGCACGAGAAGAGATGGAACAAGGTAGTGGAGCTCTCCAATGAGATCATCAACTACGGCTACTACAATCTTACCGAGGATTACGAGAGCATGTGGGACCTGGAAGGCGCCAAAAACAGCAAAGAAGTCATCTGGGCCATTCCCTGCGACTACGAAGGCACCAGCGAGAACCAGTGGCAGCTGATGGTATTGCCCTCCAACTACCCGGTGAAAGGCGGCTGGGGCACCATCCAGAGCACCTGGTGGTTCTATGACACCTTTGAGGAAGGTGATGAGCGCAAAACCATGCTCATTGCTGAATACACTGGTACGGATGGCAACACCTACAACCGCGCCAACCCCGGCACAGTCATGAACATGGGCCCTCTTCCGCTGAAGATCAACCCAGACGAAGCCCGGACCACCGCCCTTACCACCGTGGATATCATTGTGTACCGCTACGCCGATGTGCTGCTGTCTAAAGCCGAAGGCCTGGCCAACGCCGCCGGCGCGCCTACTGCCGAGGCGATGGAGTTAGTGAACATCATCCGGAGAAGAGCCGAACTGCAGGACAAAAACCTGGCGGACTACAACTCACTGGCGGCTTTCAATGACCTTATCCTCACGGAGAGAAGCCACGAGTACTGGTGCGAAAACGGCCAGTACCGCTCTGACCTTATCCGCCACGGCAAGTTCGTGGAACGGGCCCGGGAGGTGAAAGGCTCTACCTACACAGATGAAAACAAAGTACTCTATCCCTTCTCTTTGAGAGCCGTGAGCGAAGGAAAAGGTAAATTCATCCAGAATCCAGGCTACTTCTAAGAGCCCTACCGGGAGCAGCAACTAACAATTGCTGCTCCCACTAACGGAGTTTTCCTTCTGCTGGAAGCATCTAAAAGGATTATTACCATACTCACCATTACCAGAAGTTTCAACTGAGAGAATTGCCCCCATGAAAGTAAAAACGCTTCACGTACTCATCCTGTATCTGCTACTCACCTGCTTCTCCGCCTGCTCAGGCAGCAACGAGGAACCGGGACCGGAGCCTGAGGTAAAGCCGAATCTTACTTATGCGTTGTCAAATGAGATTTTCCCGAACCCTGAAAGAGGCTTCATGCGGCTGTTCCCCGTTTACGCCGAGGGCAATCCTTTAAACGCCGCTACTCTCAGTTCTCTCAGAAACAACCATATCACGCTCATTCAGCGGGTCTATTATTTAGAGAAGTTCAAAGCCTCCCCCCTCAGCGAGGCCCAACTTTTTTTGATCCAAACTGACATGGACCTGGTGAGGCAGGCAGGGTTGAAGTGCGTGCTTCGGTTTGCTTACACAGACCAAATGAGCGGCACAGACGCCCCGCTGGCGACCATTGAACAGCACCTGGACCAACTCAAACCCGCGTTTGCGGCCAACAAAGACGTCATCGCGTTTGTGCAGGCTGGTTTTATAGGCCCGTGGGGTGAGTGGCACAACTCCACCAATGGATTGAACACCACCGAGAACGAGAAAAAAGTCTTGTTCAAGTTACTGGACGTGCTGCCCACCGAACTGATGGTGCAGGTAAGGACCCCGGCCAAAAAGCAGCAGATTTTCGGGACCACTTCTCCACTGAGCAAGGAGTTGGCTTACACAGCCGAGAAGGTGGCTCGGGTGGGCCATCACAATGACTGCTTTATGTCTGGCGGCACCAACTACGGCACTTACACCAACATCCAAACGGAGAAGACCTACATCAGCACTGAGGCCTTGTACGTGCCCACCGGGGGCGAAACCTGCCCCCCGCAAGCCGGCTACAATCCTAACTGCACCGAGGGCCGCACCGAGATGCAGCTCCTGAAATGGACCTACCTGAACCTGGACTACTACCAACCCACCCTCAACGCGTGGCGGAATTCGGGCTGTTTTGATGAATTTCAGCGAAATCTGGGTTACCGGCTGGCCCTGGTAGATGCTACTTTAGCTGCGCAGGCAAGCTTAAACCAGGCTTACAAACTGGAAATGAACCTTACCAATAAAGGGTACGCGCCGCTCTACAGCCAGAAGAACACTTGGCTGGTGCTCAAAAACAAAGCCTCGGGTGCGCTCCATCAGGTGCCCGTGCCTGTGGACCTGCGGGAGGTCAAACCCGGCACCACCTACAAAATAAGCCAAAGCGTGAGCTTGACGGGTATTCCGGCCGGTGACTATGACCTGTTCCTCAAGATTACGGATAAGGCTGATGTCCTGAAAGACAAGCCCGAGTACAGCGTGCGGCTAGCCAACACCGATGTCTGGGTTCCGGAAACTGGCCTAAACAGCCTGAAACACCAATTGAAAGTAGGGAACTAAACTCCCTGCGCCAAACAGAACTTACTTAAAGCTCCAGAGACATGAAAAACAAACTCTTACTTTTCTTTGGCTTAAGCTTCCTGCTGGTGGCCACTTTCTCCTGCGAGGAAGACGATGAAGGTTCCGGCACCAAGGCTGTCTTCAGCTACGTAACCGATGGTTTCGTGGTCAATTTCACCGATTTCTCCCAGAACGCCGCTGAGTACCTCTGGGATTTTGGGGATGACGGGGAGACTTCCACCCAGTCAAATCCTACGCACGTCTACAGCAGGAAAGGCGATTACTTGGTGACTTTAACCGTTAAAAACAACGGCGAAACCAGCACCTTCCAAGACTCGGTGTATGTACTGGGCCCTAACGTCAAGATTGACGGCGACTTCACAGACTGGGAGCACGTGCCCTACACCCACACGAATGACGAAGGCACCGGCGGCACTTTGCTGGCTGTGAAAACCTTTGCCTCGGCCGGAGCCTTGAACTTCTACCTGGAAGGCACCTCTGACTTCAACCTGGCCGTGATAGACCTGTACCTGGATGCGGACAACAACCCCGAGACCGGTTTCAAATCCTGGATGTACCCAGCCGCTTCCGGCGCCGATTTTCTGTTTGAGGGCAATTACAATCCTGGTACGCCGGCAGAATCGGCGGGCAGCATGTTTGCCCACATAGGCCCTGGCAATGACTGGGCCTGGAACGAGGTGGCTTCCTTTGGCCAGAGCATGCAGTTTTCCACCATGAAAACCGTAGGCGGCAAAAAAGTGATTGAGTTCTCCATCAAGCGCGATGGCTTAGGCACCATGAAGAAGTTCGCCAACTTTGCCATTGTGGAAAGCACCGCTGGCTGGGCCGAGATCGGGAACCTGCCTTACAACAAGCAGCCTACCTCCAAGTTCGCCACCATAGAACTCTAAGCTGGGGCCCTTGCCTATTCTCCTGTTTTTACCGTTTCGGGGCTGTTTTAGACAAAACAGCCCTTAAACGGCAAACCCATCCTGCCTTTACGTGTCTCAATTCACCTTCACCTAACCTGTCTCACCAATGGCCTTCCTCCCCCTAAAACCTCGTCTCCAGAAAGGAATCTCCGTCCTAGGTCTTTTGTTGGCGCATCTGGTTTTGGCTTCATCGGGCTACGCCCAGACCAGAAAAATCACTTACACCCAGAGCAACGAGGATTTTGCCAACCCCGAGAGAGGTTTTTACCTGGCTTCGGGCGGCAAACCGGGCACGCTCTCGGTGGAGGAATTGACCAAACTGAGAAACTTACCGGCGGACCAGAACATCACGCCCAGCGCCAAGTACTCGGCCAAGGTCACCTTGGTGTACCGCGGCTACCTGCTCTCTGATTTCAAAACCAAACCCATCAGCGAAGAATTTCTGCAGTTAATCCGGCGGGATATGGACGCTACCCGGAAAGCGGGTCTGAAAATGATTCTGCGGTTTGCCTACACCAATGACACCAAAGCCGGCGACTGCAAAGACGACTACAAGATCTGTCCGCCCTACGGCGATGCCTCCAAGCCCATCGTCATGCAACACATCACCCAGCTTAAGCCTATATTCCAGGAAAACGCCGATGTGATTGCCGTGCTGCAACAGGGATTCATTGGCATCTGGGGCGAGAACTACTTCACCGATTATTTCGGGGACGCTTCCAGTAACGGTCAAGGCGTTATTAATGACAGCAGCTGGGTCAACCGCAACGACATGCTCAAATCCCTGCTGGAGGCACTGCCCAAAGACCGGATGGTGCAGGTGCGAACGCCCCAGATAAAGCAGCGATTTGTCTACGGACCCAAAGCGCCGGTGACCTCTAACCCCATCTCTGCCCAGGAAGCCTTCACCAATGCAGACCGCGCCCGCATAGGCTTGCACAACGACTGTTTCTTGGCCAGTGAAGACGATTACGGCACCTATGCTGACTACGGCAATTCTTCCACGAAACGGGGCCCAGCAAACGAGGTCATGCGCAAGTACTTTGAGGCCGAGAGCAAGTACGTGGCCGTGGGCGGCGAAACCTGCGACAATGCCTACAGCCCGCAGAACGACTGCGCCCCTGCCGGACACGCCGAACAGGAGATGGCCGCCCTGCACTACAGCTACCTCAACAGCTCCTACAACAACCAGGTGAACAATGACTGGGTTACCGGCGGCTGCATGGACAACATCAAGCGTCGGCTGGGCTACCGGTTTGCCTTGAGATCGGCTTCGTTGCCGGCAACTGTTAAGCAAGGTAAAATCCTGCCCATCTCGTTAAATCTGGAGAATGTGGGTTTCGCCTCTCCATTCAACCCGCGCCCGGTGCAACTGGTCCTGCGGAATAAGAACTCCGGCCAATTGCATGTTTTGCCTATCACCACCGAGATCCAGAAATGGTTTTCCGGCCAAGTCAGCATCTCCCAGGAACTGACCCTACCTGCTACTTTGGCCAAAGGTGACTATGAGGTGTTGCTCAACCTACCAGACTCCTACCAGAGCCTCGCCAAACGACCAGAGTACAGCATCCGGCTCGCCAATAACGATGTCTGGGAAGAGACCACCGGCTTCAACCGTTTGAATCATAGCATCAGAGTGAATTAAGCTCAGTACTTTTAAATGAGGTGTTTCGGGCCTGTTTTGAGAAAAGCAGGCCCGAAATGTTTTATGTGCTTTTATGTACTTGGTGATTTAGATTCTAGGGAAGCGATCCAAGACACCTTCCCGTGGCAATAATGTTTCTCCTCTTGCCAACTGCGCCTCAAATGCAGATTCTCCCCTTGAGGGGAGATTAAGAGGGGTGTTTACACAGGGAAGCACACATTTTAGAGCTACTTACAAATGGTATCTTCTAGTAAGAGAGGCAAAGCATTGCTAGCAATTCGTAAACTGGCAGAAGTAAACACCCCTCTGCGCTCCCCTCAAGGGGAGAATCTGCACTTAGCAAGCGCAATTAGTAGAACTGGTAAGTATCCTTCAAGTTCCCAATTGACGTTCAATAAAAAACCCGATTCTGTTTAGAGGCTGTTTTTATGTGAACAGCCTCTAAACAGAACCGGGTTTCTGCCTTTATCAGTAAAGAGGTTACGCTCTTACGGTGGTGGTGCCGCCGCCTTGCAGGGACAATTCTACTGGTTTGTTTTTCTGCCAGGCACCTACAGTGAAATCAGGGACATCAATGGAGTTGGAGCGGTTGGCTACAGACCACTCACTCAGTGGGGCCACGGAGCTCCAGAGAGCGGCATCGTACACGTCCTGGTCCAGCGGCAAGCCGTTGCGGAGGCAATCTACCAGGCGCCATTCCATGAGGAAGTCCATTCCGCCGTGGCCGCCTATCTTCTTGGCCATCTCGCCCAGTTTCTTGATGAGCGGCGGCGTGTATTGCTCCTCTACTTTTTTGAACTGTTCCGGGGAGAGCCAGTCTTCGTGGCTGGAGGCGATGCGAGCCGGATCTGGCCATTTCTGGGCCGCGCCTTTGGTGCCGCTCACCAGGTGAATGCGGGAGTAAGGGCGCGTGGACGAGACATCGTGCTGGATCATGATGGTTCTACCCCGTTTGGTCTTGATGGTGGTCGTGTTCATGTTGCCCCGGAAATTCATCTGCGCGAACTCCTGGTAGAAGCTGTCTTTGGCAGCCAACTCTTTGGCTTTGGGTTTCATTGAGAAATCATTGGAAGACACAGACACCAGGTAGTCCATCTGGTCGCCGCGGTTGATGTCCATGACCTGGCAGATAGGCCCAAGGCCGTGGGTGGGGTACAGGCTGCCGTTTCGGCCGTTTTCCTTCAGGCGCCACATGTTGTAGTAAGCCTCCTCGGTATCGCTGGTCTTGGCAAAGTTCAGGTCAATGAGGTTGTGAATGTAAGCACCCTCGCCGTGCACCAATTCTCCGAAGAATCCCTGCCGGGCCATGTTGAGCGTGAGCATCTCAAAGAAATCATAGCAGCAGTTCTCCAGCATCATGCAGTGCTTTTTGGTGCGCTCAGAGGTCTCTACCAGTTGCCAGCATTCCTCCAAGGTTTTAGCGGCGGGTACTTCCACGGCCACGTGCTTGCCGTGCTCCATGGCGTAGACGGCCATGGGCGTATGCAGGTGCCAAGGCGTGGCGATGTACACCAGGTCAATATCGTCTCGGTTGACCATTTCCTTCCAGGCCTCCTCTTTGCCGGAATAGGTAGCTGGTTTATGGATGGAACCCTCCAGTTTCTTCTGGACAGCAGCAACCCGGTCCGGCCTAATATCGCAGAGAGCTTTGATCTCAACCCCTTCAATATGGTTCATGCGAACCACCGAGGCTGGCCCGCGCATGCCCAACCCAATATACCCCACCCGCACGTTGTCCATTCTGGGAGCCGCGTACCCACTCATGTTGAAGAGCTGCCGATGGGGTTTCTTAGCTTGGTCCTGGATTTGGGAAAGGGCGCCGGCCGAGGAAGCACAGCCACTGATGAAACCAGTACTCACCAGGCCCACGCCAGCCAAACCGGCCAGCTTCAGGAAATCTCTCCTATCATTACTCATAGACATTTTTCTATTTGGATTCTAGAATTAAGCTTCTTACTAAAGAAATCAGGCTACCTAAGCGCTCCATTGAAAGGCCAAACCGCTCTCTGAGCGGCATCTGGGTTTTAAGGCTATTTACTTAGAATCTGATCCTAAACGGCCGGGTGAAAATTGACGCCTACAGAAACTGCAACTCCCCGAAATACTCCGGCAAATGGAAGTTGGGCGCGGCAGCCTTTATGGTATTCCAGGTAAGGTAATGGGGCTTGGGCAAGTCATCGCCGCACTTGTAGAAGTTCACTTTGCAGGTCTGCTCGTTCAGAGAGGTAAACTCATGGAAGCAGAAAACCTCCACCGGAATCACCAGGGTCAGTTCCCACTTTACGGCGGCTTCGGGGTGCTCTCCCACTGAGAGCTGCGCGTAACGTTTTATCTCCCTGATAACAGCCTCGGAGAGAAACTGGCGGTTTTCCTTATCCGGTCCATAAGCCATTAGGCAGGAGCCCAGGCTGTTGAACTCCAGGTTGTAATAAGCTCTTTCGTCATTGAACGCGATGAACAGTTCCACACAGCTGTCACGGTACACGGGATCATTGGTTTTGCGGAACACCGCCCTAATGTCGTCCTCCGCCACGTAGAACTTCACAAAGAAACAGTCGTTGCTGTGGGCCACCGAGAAAGTCACCGAGGGTTTATAAGGATAATCGGGCCACGGCGCAGTGTCAATGGCATGCTTCTCCAGGTGGTCCAACTGTTCTGAGACCTCCTGTAAGCCAGAGTCGCGGTCTAACCGGAACAAAAGCGGCACGTCTAATTGCTTCATAAAGGCATCAGGCTTTAGTGGTGATTTCTGCCAAGCGGGTTTCCTGCACAACTTTCTCTAAAATGCCTTGAAGCTCCGGCAGCAGTGCCTCCAATTCTTTCACCAATTGAAACTGAGCACGGCACCGCTGCAGGTTGTGCGCGGGGAAGTGGATCTTGTAGTAATGGTCGCCGTCTATGTAATCTGTAAGGAACCGCAGGCCCATAATGAAAGGCAGCAACAGCACCCCGTGCAGAAGTGAGGCGATCTCCTGGTCAGAGAGGGCGCTGCTGGTTTCCTCCAGAAAGCCTTTGGCGAAAGCCTCAAAAAGGGCAAGGTTCACCTGAATCTTCTCCAGTTCTGGCTCATCTTCCGGCGCAGTGTTGACGGTAGTCCGGATGGCATCCCCGAAATCATAGGCCACGTACCCGGGCATGACCGTATCCAGATCGATGACGCATTGCGCCTTGCCGTCCTTGTCCAGGAGCACGTTGTTGAATTTTGTGTCGTTGTGGGTAATGCGCAAGGGCAATTCTCCTCGTTGCCCCATGTGGTAAATGGTGCTCATGGCCTGGGCGCGTTCCTCCACAAAAGCAATCTCAGCAGCGACTTCCGCTACCCTTCCGGCTGGATCGGCAGCTACAGTCTCCCTGAACAGCCGCAGCCGGTTCACCACATTATGGAAATCAGGGATCGTGTCATGCAACTGCTCCACCGGAAGATCGGCCAAAAGGGCCTGGAACTTCCCGAAGGCTTTTCCGCCCTCATACGCCTGCGCCGGGGTGGTCACCATGTCAAAGCCCAAGGTGTCGTCCAGGAAGTAATACATGCGCCAGTAGTTGCCCTCCGCATCCTGGTAGAACCATTTATGCTGATTAGTGGGGATGAGGGTGAGCACCTCTTTCTGAGGTTGCGTGCCCGGCGTATTCTCTAGTTTTTGGCGCAGGTGCGTGGTCACCACCTGAATGTTGTCCATGAGGGCGGGCACGTTCTTAAAGACATGATGGTTCACGCGCTGCAGCAGGTAATCTGGGCTGCCCGGGTGGGAGTTCATGACGTGGTAGGTGTCATGGATGTGCCCTGAGCCATGGGATACCACTTGCGCCACGCCCCCATCAATGCTGAATTGCGAGAGTACGGCGGACAATTTTCCGGTTAGCGCTGTTGAATTTGCCATCTTATCTGATCGTTTCTGTCTTCTTTGCCCAGAGATTTTCTGGGTACACACCTGCCGCCACCAACTCTTTAAGCGCCTCTGCCGCCACCGGTTTATCGGCGGGGTAGGTCACACCGAACCATTTCTCGGGTGTGGGCAGAAGCTTCACACGGGTGACGCCGGCTTTCACCAGCCGGTCAAGCACCAAGGGTAGGAAGAACTCCGCTTTGGGGTTTTGGGCACTCTCTTGCAGGAACTCCTTAAGATATTGCTCAAAATAGGGCAGCAACTCCGGCGAGAAACCCATGAGGTTCATAGAGACCATTTGGTCCTGGGCCAGCGGAATATGCTCCTGAGTAGGCGTCACTGCCACGATGCCGTTCTGACCGCGCTCAATGTGCGTCTGCTCCGTGATACTGACCAGGTTGCCACCGGCATCCACCTCACAGATTCCCCTGGAAACCGCCCCGTGCTCAGACAGGGTATTGGCCAGCAGATAGCCCACTAATCCGCATTTCTGGCCCGTTTTCAGGAAATCAGCTATAATTCGGAAGGACTCGTAGCCATAGAAATCGTCCCCATTGATCACCGCGAAAGGCTCCGTTAGTTTCGCGCTAGCCACCCACACGGCGTGGGCCGTTCCCCAGGGCTTCACCCTTCCTTCCGGCACGGTGAAGCCTTCGGGCAGAATATCCAGTTCCTGCAGCACGAAGTCCACTTCCACCGTTTGGTTGAATTTTCCTTCTATGGCGGCTCTGAACTCCTTTTCAATGGACTGCCGGATAATGAACACCACCTTGCCAAACCCAGCCTTGATGGCATCATAGATGGAGTATTCTATGATGGTTTCGCCGTTGGGGCCAAAGGCTTCCAGTTGTTTCAGGCTCCCGTAGCGGGTAGCCATACCGGCCGCCAGGACCAGCAGGGTTGGTTTATCGTTCAACTCAAGCATAGGGGGTTTTCAGGTTGTTTTTCAAAAAGAAGCTAGTAAACGGCGTTTCGTAGGGTGGTCAGCTTAGAAGTGATAGCGCTTGAAGGCTTCCATGGCCTCGTACTCGGTGAGGCCCAACTGGTCATAGATGCGAGCGGTGGCGCGGTTCCGGTCCTCGGCGCGCTGCCAGAACTCCCGTTTGTCGTTGCCGGGGAATACGGGGCTATCTTTCTGCGATTGATGTTTGAAGATGGCCTTACGCTTCCGGAGTAATTCCTCGGGACTGATGGGCACCGCCATTTCTATGTCTTCAATGTCCCACTCCTGCCAGGCCCCGCGGTACAACCACACGTAGCAATCCTGCATCCAGGGTTCGTGTTTCAGGCGGGCGATGGCTTCCAGAATGGCGTTGAGGCACACCCGGTGGGTTCCGTGCGGGTCCCTCAGGTCGCCGGCGGCGAAGATCTGCTGGGGCTTAACTTTGGTCAACAAATCGGCCACGGCCTGGATGTCTTCCTCGCCCAAAGGCTTTTTCTTTACCTGGCCGGTTTCATAAAAAGGCAGGTTCATAAAATGCACGTTCTCTTTCTTCACGCCACAGAACCGGCACGCGGCCAGTGCTTCGCCCTGCCTGATGAGGCTTTTGATGCTCTGCACGATTTCCGTATCCTCTTCGCCCAGGTTCTTGTGCTCCAGAAAATCCTCTACCTCCGCGTGCAGTGCATGGAACTCAGGGATGGCAATGCCCAGCTTTCTGGAAAGCCCCAGGGTGAAATCCGCGAAGCGGTGGGCATCATCATCAAACACAGCGATATTCCCCGAGGTTTGGTAGGCCACGTGCACGTCATGGCCCTGGTCGGCGAGACGCAACAGGGTGCCGCCCATGGAGATGACGTCATCATCTGGGTGCGGGCTGAAGATCAGAGAGGTTTTGGGAAATGGGTTGGCGCGCTCGGGGCGGTGGCTGTCGTCTGAGCCGGGTTTGCCGCCAGGCCAGCCGGTGATGGTATTCTGGATGGCATTGTGCACCTGTATGTTCAAGCTGTAGGCAGAGCCCACGCGCACCAGCAGATCGGTGAGGCCCCAATGGCGGTAGTCTTCATCGGTGAGTTTCAGGAGCGGTCTTTTGGCTTGCAGGCTTAACCAGATGACAGCACGGCGCATGAGGTTCTGATCCCAATCTACCAGGCCCACAAGCCACGGCGTTTTAATGCGGGACAGCTCAGAGGCGGCCCATTGGTCCAGGATTACGGTGACGCGCTCATGTTGCTGCAGAAAAGAAGCCGGCACTTCCTCAGAGATTTTGCCTTCCACCATCTCCCGGACAATAGGTGCTTTGCCCTCACCCCAGGCCATCATGATGATCTTGCGGGCTTTCATGATGGTACCCACGCCCATGGTAATGGCCCGCAGCGGCACAAACTCCTCTTTGATGAAGTCCTTGGTGGCATCAGCGATGGTAAGCGGATCCAATTTCACCAAACGAGTATGGGAAGCAAGCCCCGAGCCTGGTTCATTGAACCCGATGTGCCCGGTGCGACCGATACCTAATAACTGCACATCTATCCCGCCGGCTTCCTCAATGAGCTGCTCATAGGCGGCGCAAAACTCCGCCACCTTTTCTATGGGCAGGGAACCGTCTGGGATGTGGATGTTCTGGGGCAGGATGTCTATGTAGTTGAACAAGTGCTCGTGCATAAAATGCACGTAGCTCTGCAAAGCATCAGGCTGCATGGGGTAGTACTCATCCAGGTTGAAGGTGACCACGTTCCGGAAACTCAGGTTCTCGTCTTTATGGAGGCGCACCAACTCTTGGTAAACCCCTATGGGCGAAGAGCCGGTGGCCAGCCCCAGGACCGCTTTCTCCCCGGTTTTCTGTTTCTCCCTGATGGTAGCGGCAATGGAGTGGGCAATTCGCCGGGAGCCCTCTTCTGGAGTGTCAAAGATGGTGACGGGAAGCTTCTCAAGGGCAGTGGCAGAAAAGGTTAATGTTTCCATAGACGGGCAGATTTAGAAAAGCGTAACCGATGGGAAAAAGCCAGAAATATTGATTTCTTATCTAAACATAGAAACATAAAACCAGAATAACAAAGGAAATCAACAAAAATGTGTTCGAACACGCTTTAAAAAATATTATTTGTGCACGAACACAGCTTCTTCCATTTATAATCTACCGTTTTACTCATTTGTCATCATCCTAGGCACTGAACTACGCTTTCCAAGTCTGTTATCAGTGCATTTTGCAGCCAAGCACCATTTTCCCATAGACCTAAGCTAGCTCACGTCATCCAAGCCGCTACTTCCTCATTTACCGCCTCTCTCCCACCAGTCACCCAGGCAAGCACAACATTTACTCCTGAGAGATAGTATCTGAGAAGGCATAACTCTAAAACTCAGCTATGGAAGCAGCAAGTCAAAAACGTTTACAGAATCAGGTGGCGATAGTGACCGGGGCCAGCTCCGGGATTGGGCAGGGCATTGCCATCAGGTTGGGGCAGCACGGCGCCAGCGTGGTGGTGAACTACCACTCTGACGAGGAAGGCGCCCAAGCCACCAAAGAGCAGATTGAGGCCGCCGGCGGAAAAGCGCTGGTAGTGAAAGCCGATGTCGCACAGGAACAGGAGGTGGAAGCCATGTTCAAGGCCGCCAAAGAAGCCTTCGGGACCATAGACATCCTGGTGAACAATGCCGGTATCCAGAAAGACGCGGCGCTGGTGGACATGACCATGGAAGAGTGGCAGAAAGTGATCGGTACCAACCTGACCGGCCCTTTCCTCTGCGCCCGCGCCGCTGCCCGTGAGTTCATCGCCCAGGGCATCAGAAAGGATATTTCAAGGGCCGCCGGCAAAATCATCTTCGTGAGCTCCGTGCATGACATTATTCCGTGGGCGGGGCACGTGAACTATGCTACCTCTAAAGGGGGCGTGGCCATGATGATGAAAACGCTGGCCCAGGAATTGGCTCCGCAGCAGATCAGGGTGAACAGCATCTCGCCGGGCGCTATTAAAACCGATATTAACCGCGAGGAATGGGAAAGCAAGGAAGGCGAACAGAAAATGCTCTCGCAAATCCCGTATGGCCGCATTGGCGAGCCAGACGATATTGCGCGCGTAGCGGCCTGGCTCGTGTCTGACGAGGCAGATTACATTACTGGCGCCACCTTGTACGTAGACGGCGGCATGACACTCTACCCCTCTTTCGCCGATTAAACAAACCTGAACTTGGTGGAATAAGAAATACCCTGGAGGTTTCTGCATGCAGGAATCTCCAGGGTATTTTATTGCCAGAGATTAGGCTTCAACGTACCCTCTACGGGCACACAAAGGCACCCTGACTTTCAAGAAAAGAGAAGGATTTTCCAAAAACAGCCCGTAAACAGAACAGGTTTATCTTCGGGAACTGTTCCGGTGCACCATCTGCGCCACCGATTCCTCCAGCCATTTCACGGCCTCGTTCTCGGTGAGGAAAGCTTTCCGAGACACATCAGAGGAGTCTGAGGTGATGGCTGACAGCGTGGTCCCTTCCTGCAGCCGTTGCATCTGACGTGGCGCCAAAAGCCAGGCCACCAACACGTGGGAAGAAACCTGTTCCAGAACCTTGGGGTAAAACTCAAAGCTGAGCCAGTCGCTTTCCTTCTGCGACATCTCGCCCTTGGAGCGACAGTCAAGCAGCCAGGAGGATGCCTCATGCTCTTTGGCCATGGAGAGGATGGCCAGGCAGTTCATTTTGAACTCAGTGAAGGTGACAGGCTGCTGCCAACGGATGATGACCGTTTGCATATCCGCCCGATAGGAGATCTTGATATTTTTGCTGAATCCTATCTTCATGGCGCTAGGGGACTACACGCTACTTAGTGGCGCTTGGGTTGAAAATCATACCTAAGTCGTTGTCTGTCTGTAATTGAATTTAGCGGACGTGTTTGGAAATTGCAAACCATCCAACGTATTTTCATGGGTTTCCGCAGAAAATAGCGTAGAAGTACGAGAAATATTCCAATTAGTCATGCCGACGGCGCGCCTCATGCAGGTTCTTCCGCATGGCGAGGAACAGTTCTATGCTACCCTGCAGAAACTCCTCATCCAGCCAGGTTTTCACTTCGTCATCGCCGCCGGTCACCTCCATCTCACTTACTTTGTAGGTTTGCTCAAAAGGGCCTAACTCCAGTTTAAGCAGGTATTTTCCGTTCCAGGCCAGTAAGGTGATTTTGATGTCGGGGTGGGGAATGTCAGCTACTACGCGCATGGGCAAATGGTAAAAGAAAGGTTAATTCAATTCAAAAGTACTGTACGTAAAGGTAACCGCCAGGATTTCAAATCGGTTACCCCAAGTTTAAGAATTCGCTGGTTAAGCAACTCATTTCTCTCCTGACCGGCATCTCTCAATGTACTTTTCAAAAGCGGGAAAGCATTGGTCTGTTTTGGTCCTGATTTTCTAAAAAATGCCTGAAACTACAGTTCAATGCCCATCTGGCGCATGAGTTGGCTGGCATTGAAGCTCTGGCAGATGCCGGGCCGCAGGGTATAATCGAACCGCAGTTGGCCATCTTCAAAATAGCTGTTGAAGCTGAAATTCTGCACTGAGCCCGGCAGTTCCTGCTCCATATTGCCCAGCTCCAGATCATGGGTAGACACGAAGCCCGCCGCCTTCCGCTGGTGTAACTGCCTGATCAAGGCCATGGCGCCCTGGTGGCGGTCATGGGAGTTGGTACCTTTCAGGATCTCGTCCAGGAAGAAGTACACGGGCTGGTCTGCGCGCGTGAGGTCCAGCAGGATTTTGAGGCGCTTGAGTTCGGCGTAAAAAGAAGAAGTGTTCTCCGCCAGGTTGTCCTCGGTGCGCATGCTGGTGTACACCTGACCCGGGAAAACTGTCACCTTTCTGGCGCAGACGGCCGCACCGGTAAACGCCAGCACCATGTTCACGCCCACTGCCCGCAGAAACGTACTCTTGCCAGACATGTTGGAACCCGTGATCAGCACCGTATTGCCAGCGCCTTTGAAGGAAATGCTGTTGGCCCGACGGCCCGTGCTGAAAATAAGCGGATGGCTCAGGTCATCGGCGCAGAACTCAAAGGGCTGCCCACTGATCTGGGGAACCGCGAAATCTGGGTTAGCATACTGGAAAGCGGCCAAACTGGCGAGCGCCTCAAACTCAGCGGCGGCGTTAAGCACCTGCCCGATGTTCCCGGACATGGTTTTCTTCCAGCGCTCCAGGCGCCACATCCAGATAAAATCCCACATGAGCATGTGGTTCAGGATGAAATTGAGATAGGTATTGAGCCGCGCCGAGAGAAACTGGATAATGGAGGCCAGCTTCCGCACGTGCTCTGAGGCCTGCTGTTCCCCAATCTTGAGCTGTTGCTGCAGAGCCAGCGCTTTCTTGCTTTGGAAGCTGCGTCCTTCAATGTGCACCAGCAGGTCTGTGTAACTGCGCAGCGTCTCATACATGCCGGTGCTCTCCTCATAGTATTCATCGCGCTGGCGCGAGAACTTGTAGGCTACTAGAAACTGCACCACCACTAAGCCAATAAATGGGTAATGCGAGTATCCCTGCCCCCAGTAAACAGCGGCGGCAATGGTGAGTAAAGGCAACAGAAACGTCAGCACCACTAGCCAGGGTTTACCGGCGAAAAAGTTAGGGCTCTTGAGCCACTGCAGGAAAGGCTGCGGCAGTTGCTGGGTTTTACGGTGGTGGTGCATGGCCCGGGCCTGCAGATTCTGGCGCCACTCCAAATCAGGCTGCAGCTCGGCTACCGCCTCCTGGCGTGCTAAAATCTCCTCTGCTGAGGCGGGCCCTTTCAGCCACTCTGCCAGGCGTTGCTGCCCTAAACGTGTCACGGCCCGGTTTAAAAGCTGGAAAAGCGAATTCTCCCCGAACACGTCCAAATCCGCGGTGTAGAAATGGTTAGGCTCCTGAAACTCCTCCCCCGCCGGGAAACCGGTCAGTTCGCCGCGCAGGCGCTCATTTTCCTTTCTGTTGATGAGACCCAGGTAGAGCTGGTGCTTGCGGGCGTATTCAATTTTGTTGTGCCAGTAGATGAGCGCCGCAAAGATGAAGTACCCGCCAAAGAGCAGGCCCAGACCGGCGCCGTTGTGCCCGTAGTAAAACAGCACCGCGCAACCCAGCACCGATCCCACAAAAAAAGACAGCCTGAGCCACCCAACCCAGCGGTATTTGGTGGCTTGCCGTTCCTCGGCGGCTAAAAAGTGCTGCTCACGCTGGGTGAACAACGCTTCTGGAGAATGTTGTATCATTAAAAATCACTTCAGATCATCAAAGAACCGCCATAGGTTCTTTCCTGCAGTTAGACACGCGTCTAACTACCCAGGCAAAATAGGAAACTGCTTCCAGTATTTATTGTTTCAGGGCTGTTTTTTAGAAACCGGCCTTGAAAAGGGAAAACCTATACTCAGAAAGCGAAAACCGCCAGAATATTGCCTGCCAAAAGCCAACAATTAGCAATGAGGTTGGGGTTCTATTTTACACCCATCGTCCTTTAGGAAACTATCCCAAAATTCCCGTTTAGTCCGAACCTCGGCGGTTCCTAGCACCTAAAGGCCGCCTCTTCCTCTTCTGTCATCTTGGAAAGATCTTGTGGGCGAACTAGTAAGCAGTGAATTTCCTGTCATACAGTTGGCCCATAAGGTCCTTTCAGGAGGACAAGAGATTGGGCTTGCGATTTTCCTTTCGGGAATACGTGCGGACACGAGCTGGAGGCTCGCGCCAGCGTTTGCAGTTGTGTCGCTTTATGGCTGTTATCCGGAAATCGAACTGAAAACAAACAATCAAATAGTGGCGATGCACTTGAGTTCGATGGCAATGGGGGTGGGCAGCGCGTTTACCTCCACGGTGGTGCGGCAGGGCTGGCTGTCCTGGAAATACTGGGCATAGAGGCGGTTGTAGGTCTGGAAGTCCGCTTTCATGTTGGTGAGGAACACGGTCACGTCCACTAGGTTCTCCCAAGCCGAGCCGGCTTCCTCCAATATGGTGCGCACGTTCTTGAACACCGAGTGGCACTGGGCTTCTATGTCATAGCTGGTGATGTTTCCGGCCTCGTCCAGCGTCACGCCGGGGATCTGCTTCACGCCTTTCTCGCGGGGTCCCACGCCTGAGAGGAACAACAGGTTGCCCACCTTCCTTGCGTGCGGGTAAAGCCCTACCGGTTCGGGGGCCTGGGAAGCGTGTATGATTACGGGCGGTGTCTTGTCCATGGTTTTCTGTTTTAAGCCGTGTTTCCCTAAAATAAGGCAAAAACAGGGCAAAAAAGAAGCGGACCTGTTTAGGTCCGCTCCCCCCATGATCAAATGCTGGTGCTTTTAGTTGAAAGCGATGCTGCCGTATTTGCTGGTGACGTTCACCGTGCCTTTGGGCGATGCCGACTTCCCGTACTTGCCTTTGTAGGTGCTGGAGGTGTTGCGCACCTCCTTCAGGCTGAAGTTGGCCAGATCCTGGTCAAGCTTGAAACTGCCGTACTGGGTGTCTACCTCAAAGTTGAAGGCCGAGTTATCGGCGAAGCCCAGGGCCATGCCGGTGTAGCCACCCGTCAGTTCCAGTTTCCGGAAATTGGACGACACGTTGTTGATCTCGAAGCCCGAGCAGTACTTCACGTTAAGGCTCGCCGATTCCCGCAGGCTCCCGATCTTGATGCCTGAGTAGCTGCCCGTGCCGGTGATTTGTCCGGCGCTGCCTATGTGGAAGCGGGAGTCATAGCGGCTGGCCATGGTGAGCATGTCTACCTTGTCAATGGTGATGCTGCTGTAGGCGGTGACGGTGTTGATGTCATCGGCGCCTAGCAGGCGCATGTGGGAGTATTTGAACAGCAGGTCGCCGCCTTTCACGTAGGCCAGCTGGCACTCGCCGCCACTGTAGGTCACCGTTATCCGGTTCTTGGGGTTGTTGAGGCTGCCGGTGGTGAGTTTGCCGTACTGCACCTCCAGATCGGTGGGGCCGTCAAAGTCGGGCATCTGCACCAGGCCGTATTTATTGGCGATGCGCAGCGGGTTGCCTTTGGGCATTTTCACCAGGTAGTTGATCTCAAAAGCCTTCTCGCTGCTGGACCTGATCTGCATGGGCTCACGCTCCGTCACAAAAGACAGCAGGTTGTTGCCCAAATCCTCGTTCACCCGAATGTTGATCTTGTTCAGGATCTCCTGGGCTTTCTCCTCGGTCATGGCGCGGGCCACCACGGTCACCTCCACGGCGATCTCGTTTCTGCTCCAGGTTTGTACATCTACCCGCCCAAACTGGTTTTCAATGTTGAGCTTGTCTGACCGGCCCACCTTGAAGGAACGCTCCACTTTCTTGATCTTGGTGTAGGCATAGGCTCCCTGCAAATCTGGGGTGGGCTGTTCCGGGGTGATTTGTTCTGTGGGGCCTTGCGGCGTGTCTATGAGCACCTGGTTCATCTGGTCCAAGTGGAAGGAAGGCAAGGACAGGTGCTCCAGGTCTATCTTCTCTAGTTTCACCTCACAGGGAGAAACCTGGGGTAGTTCTGCCAACGCCTCTGTCACCTGCAGCGAGGTCAGGGCCTGCTGCACCTGCGGGGCCACGTCCACCCTAATCTCCTCTTTCAAAACTTCTTTGCAGGACGCAGACGCGCGCGGGGTCTGCCCCTGGGCGGTCCCAAGCGCGAGGCAAAAGCAGAAAAGTGATACTAGTTTAGATATTGGTTGTTTCATGACGCGCTGGGGCTTTTACGTTACTTCTGTTTTCAAGTACTTCCAGTTGTTGGTTCAGCAGCGCGATTCTCATTTTAAGGTTATCGCTCATGGCTTGCAGAAGCACTTCTTTGTTAGGCGTGGTGTAGAGTTCTTTTTTGAGCTCGTTGTAGGCTGAGTCCAACTCCGCGAACCGCACCTGGCCGGCACCCATGGCTTTTAGCTCAGACTTCTTCTTCTCAATCACCCGCACGTACTTGGTTTCTATCTGGCGCAGCTCTGGGGCTATTTTATCCAGCGGCACCGGTTGGGTAGTGGCAACGGCCTCTGAGGCTCCTTGGGTGTTCATATAGTAGCGGGCCGAGAAGGCCACCATTACCAGCAGGGCTACGGCGGCGGCGTAGCGCCAGGCGGTGTGCCAGTTGATGGAAATTACTTTGGCCTCTTGTTCTGTCTCAATGGGGATGACCGGCTTTTTCTCCTCCTGCTGCAATTCTGCGGCAATGTCCTGCCACAGATCCGGTCGGGGGGCAAAAGAGTCAAACTCCTCTCGGTGGGCCTGTACAAAATCTTTTAATCTATCTTTCATGGCTGTTGCGCTTTGTACTCGTATTTAAATGGTGCCCGTTTAGGGCGGTTTTTACTTTTTCAGCTAAAAAACGACTGCTCTTGAATAAGTTCCAGCAGTTTCTTGCGGGCCCGGCTGTACTGCGATTTAGACGTGGCCTCGCTGATACTCAATATGTCGGCAATCTCGCCATGGTCATATCCCTCCAGGAGATACAGCGTGAGCACCACGCGGTAGCCGTCCGGCAGCGACTGAATGGCTTTCTTGATGCTCTCCACTTTGTACTCCAGGTCTTCCTGGTCCACCTCAGGGCCTTCGTCGGCGAAGTCCTGATGGTCTTCCATGGGCACCACTTGCAGGCGCCGGCTGCGCACTTTAGTGATGGACTTGTTGATGACAATGCGCTTTAGCCAACTGCCAAAGGTGGAGTCTCCCTTGAAGGTATGCAGTTCCCTGAACGCGCTCAGAAACGATTCCTGCAAGACATCCTCTGCCTCGGTATAGTCATTAGTAATGCGCATGGCCACGTTGAACATGGACTTACTGTAGAGTTTGTACAGTTCATACTGTGCCTTGCGATCGCCCTCCTTACAGCGGGCCACCACGTGCGCGTTAACGTCGGTGTATTCCAGCGTCTCCAAATTGTTACCTTTTAATGCTCATCATGACGGTAATTTCAGTAACAGCAACCCGGAACAACACCAACACTTTTCATTGAGCCTACTGGCTCTCTCCTGTTCCAAACTTCTACTCTAAAGACTAGGCAAAAGCCCAAGGGTTGCACCTTGCTCCAAAAAAATCCTGTTTATCAAATAACCTTTAATTTTTCATTTTATTTCTCAATTTTGCCCAAAAAATAGAAACCCATGAAACCATTGCGTCCTTTTTTGATGCTCCTGCTGCTGTTTAGCCCCGCTTTTTCAACTTTCGCCCAGAAAACGCCTACCGCCTCCCACGCTGCCGCGCCCCGCGAGATGCGCCTGACCATGAGCGACGGCACGGAGCTGTATGTGAAAGTAGCCGGCAAAGGGCGGCCGTGCCTTTTCATCCACGGCGGACCCGGTGCCTGGAGCCACTCTTTTGAGGTGCTGGGCGTGAATACCCTGGAGGATTCTCTGCAGATGGTGTATGTAGACCAGCGCGGCAGCGGCCGGTCCGGGAAAGCGCCCGAGGGCAATTACAGCCTGCAACGCACGGTACAGGACTTTGAGGAGGTACGCCAACAGCTTGGCTTTCAACAGTGGACGGTGCTGGCCCACTCTTTCGGCGGAATCCTGGCCACCGAGTACGCCTACTACTACCCGCAAACTATTTCCCGCATGATTCTCCTGAACGCCACCCTGAACCTGAACTACTCGGCGCAGGTGCAGATAGACAAAGGCCTGGAGATCCTGAAACCCGAGAACCCCGCCCCGTTCCTGGACCAGAACAAACCCGTGATTGACCGGTTCATGATGATGATCCAGGCCCTGAACGAGAAAGACAAGTACCACCAGCTTATGTACACCACCGCCGAGGGCCTGAAGAAAATGAACGAGGAAGACGCCAAACGTCCGCCCAATTACAGCTTCGGGCAGGCTTGGATGAACTACCCAGAGTATTTCCAGGATTTCACCGAAGTGACCCGCCATCTGAAGATGCCGGTGCTGGTGATCTCAGGTGAGCAGGATTTCTCTATCGGGCCGGAACACTACAAGAGTTTCCATTTCCCGAACCAGACGACGGCCTCTATGCCGGGCGGCCACGTGATTTACCTAGAGCAGAACGCCCAGTTCCAGAAGACCATCAAAGAATTCCTGAAGAAAACGAGCAAGAAAAGCTAACCTCTAGAGCTTCTGGCTTTGTAGGACCAGGTAATCCGGAAACGGGCCACTTCCTCGCCTTGCTCGTTCCGGCCAATGCTCAGGGCCTGGACATTGTGGCTCTGCCCGGACGTTTGGGCGCTTCTCACAGCCGCGGCAATAGCCTCGCCGTCATGGCAGGTAAAGGTGATGGTGCCCACCGCTTTCTTGCTGAAATCAGCCTCCAGGCCTACCACCAGCATAGACACTGAGGGCTGGGCCCCGTGCAGGTACATCATGCTTAGCACCCCAGAGGCCATCTCGGCTGCCATACTCAGACAGGCGAAGTAGATAGACCTGAACGGATTTTTGGTCAAATACTTGTACCCGATGGTTACCTGCGCCTCCTCCTCCGTGAGCCGTTTGATCCTGATGCCCGCCAGATACGCCATGGGCAGGTTCTTGAGCAGAAACAGCTTCAGCTTCACAGGATTGGTGATCAGGTGACGGAAGGGAGCAGTAGAAGCGGTTGTCATAAGCCAGCGGTTGGTGCCTGAGAAAAGATAGGCATTCTGCCTGAGGTATGAAAACCCCGCCAATCCGTTTCTCAGTCGATTTCTGCAAAACAGCCCTAAAACAGGAAGGCCCGAGCCATTCTAAAACGGTTCGGGCCTTTCTGTTTTCACATCAATTATGAGGATATGGCAACCATCTGCCCAAGTCTGGGTTTTAGAATCCTTTTAGCTAAAATAGGCCATAAACAGCGACCAGGGT
Source organism: Rufibacter hautae (assembly GCF_008271695.1). Taxonomy (GTDB): domain Bacteria; phylum Bacteroidota; class Bacteroidia; order Cytophagales; family Hymenobacteraceae; genus Nibribacter; species Nibribacter hautae. Next base: position 356,300 of record NZ_VKKY01000003.1, on the reverse strand, counting down.
CAGATGCCTTTCACCTTCATTTTCAGGCCGTACACCGATCCCATGGCGGTGATGAACAGCGTAGACCGATCTTTGCCGCCGAATACCACGTTGGCGGTCCAGTTCTCCTGGATAGGGATGTGCGCAATCTGGCGGCCTTCTTTGTCAAACACGGTGACGCCTTTGCCGGTGAGGTACACATTCCCCTGCTGGTCTAGGGTCATACCATCAGATCCCATGTCCGCGAACAGCTTTTTGCCCGTGAGGGAGCCGTCTTTGTTGATGGTGTACACGTAGGTTTTGTTGGCTTCAATGTCTGCTACGTAGAGCTTTTTCCCATCGGGGGTACCTACAATGCCGTTGGGTTTTACCAGCGTTGTGTCTACCGGATAGAATTTCTTTCTGTCAGGGCTCAGGTAGTACAGGTGCTCTCCATCCTGCTGGCGCTCAGGGTTCCGGGTCCAGTAATCCCTTTTGTACAGGGGATCGGTGAGGTACATGGCACCCGAGGGGGCAATCCAAAGGTCGTTGGGTCCGTTAAGTTTTTTGCCTTGGTAATCCTTCACCAGCACCGTAGGCTTCCCGGCCTGGTCAAAGGACCAAAGCTGGTTGTCCATATCGGCGGCCGCGACGAGGTTGCCTTTCTGGTCAAAATACATCCCGTTGGCCCGCCCTGCTTGGTCTGTGAACAGACTGACCTTCCCCGTACTGGCCGACCATTTGTGTATTCTGTTGTTGGGCTGGTCTGTGAAGTACACGTTGCCTTCCCGGTCCACGGCCGGCCCCTCGGTAAAGGAGTAACCATCGCCCAGTTTCTCTACCTGAGCGCCCTTGGCGACAATACTATTCTTGTCTGTGATTTGGGCAGACAGCAGTTTGGGGATAAGAAAGAGCAGGGCGGCGCCCGCCACCAGAATCAGGACTTTGGGTTTGGTCATTACAATTATAGTTTACTTTTCAGTTTGTAGCCGTACCATAATCCGGCGATGGACACGGGAACAAGGCAAAGTACGGCCACCCAGGCAAAAGGCTTCATGATATAGTTCAGGAGCCAACCTTTCTCTACCGGACCCGCGGCCGCCTGCAACAGCAGCGCGGCCAGGCAGCAGATCAACGTGGAGAACAGCACCACCTTCAGGCTGGAGAAGACGCCTACCCAGGCGTACTTCTTTTTCCGCTGCAAGATTTTCACGCCGGCTTTTCTGCCCACTAGGAAAGCGAACAACAGGCTGGAAAAGATAAAGATGAGCACGTTTGCCGTTCCCAGGTAGGTGACAATGTCCCAGAACATCTGGACCGAGCTGGTCACCGCCAGCATAAAGGTGAAGAAGAGCACGGCAATGGCCACCTCGGTGACCAGCTTTGCCCTGAGCGCATAGGCAATCCCTTGCCTTCTTGCTCTTTTAAGGGTGGTATCCATGAGGGTTGTTTTTTGATGCTATTAGTATAACAGGTGAACGCAATCACAGTTTTACGCTTCCTCCTGACAGGAAACCACCCCAACACCTTTGTCCTTCTCCTCCAGAACGCCTGCATGGCGGCCTTTATTAGTCTGCTTACAAGTCAAACTTAATGCCCTGGGCCAGCGGCAGCTCACGTCCGAAATTGATGGTGTTGGTTTGTCTGCGCATGTAAAAACGCCATGCATCAGAGCCGGACTCACGCCCGCCGCCGGTGTCTTTCTCACCCCCGAACGCCCCGCCAATCTCGGCCCCTGACGTCCCGATGTTCACGTTGGCGATGCCGCAGTCAGAACCCCAATGGCTCAGGAAGGCCTCGGTTTCCAGCAGGTTAGAAGAGAAAATGGATGAGGAAAGTCCCTGGCGCACGCCGTTCTGGATGTCAATGGCATTGTTCACATCTCCGGTGTACTTGATGAGGTACAGAATGGGCGCGAAGGTTTCTTCCTGCACGGTATGGTAATGGTGCTCGGCTTCCACAATGGCCGGGGTCACGTAGGTACCGGTGGCGTATTCCTCCCCCTCCAGCACAGACCCGCCGATGAGCAGATTACCGCCTTCCTGCTGCACTTTCTCCAGCGCGTCTAGGAAAGCCGTAGTAGCGTCTTTGTCAATAAGCGGCCCCACCAGAATGCCGTCTTTCAGCGGATCCCCGATGGGTAGATTGGGATATACTTTGAGCAAACGCTCTTTCACTTCGTCATAGATGCTGTCATGGATGATAAGGCGCCGGGTAGAGGTGCACCGCTGACCGCAGGTACCTACCGCCCCGAATACCACCGCCCGGATGGCCATTTCCAGGTCAGCGTTAGGCGTGATGATGATGGCGTTGTTTCCGCCTAATTCCAGTAAAGAACGCCCTAAACGCCGACCCACGGCCTCGCCCACTTTCTTGCCCATGCGGGTAGAACCCGTAGCTGAGATCAATGGCAGACGCTCATCATGCGCCATTTTGCTGCCCACTATGGCATCGCCGATAATGATGTTGAAGACACCCTCGGGCACCTGGTTCTGCTCCAGCACCTCTTTGATGATGTGCTGACAGGCCACGGCCGTTAACGGGGTTTTCTCTGATGGTTTCCAGACCACTACATCGCCGCAGATAGTGGCTAGCATGGCGTTCCAGCTCCAAACCGCCACCGGGAAGTTGAACGCCGAGATCACGCCCACTACGCCCAGCGGATGGTACTGCTCATACATGCGGTGCGTGGGTCGCTCTGAGTGCATGGTGTACCCGTGCAGCTGCCGTGACAAGCCCACCGCGAAATCGCAGATGTCAATCATCTCCTGTACTTCGCCCAAACCTTCCTGCAGGATCTTGCCCATCTCGTAGCTCACCAGCTTGCCCAATGGCTCTTTGTACTCGCGCAGTTTAAGGCCTATCTGGCGCACCACCTCGCCGCGCTTGGGCGATGGCCAGGTACGCCACTCCAGAAACGCCTGCTGCGCAGTGGTCACTACCTGCTCATAGTCTGCCTCAGAAGCCATGTTCACCGTAGCGATGGTCTTCCCGTTGGTGGGCGAGTGGATGGTGCGGGTCTCTGCGTTGTTCTCGCCACCCCAATTCAGCCCGGTGCTGTAGGCGGGGTTGGTGTCCTGGATACCTAATTGGGTTAGAATATCGGTGATATCGGTCTGGAGCGTGGTCTCGGTCTGCATATAGGTTCTGGTTAACTACTAATTTGGGGAATAAGGCCCTAGTATAGCCCTTTCTGCCAACATAAAAAACAAAAAAGCTCCTGCCACAGGGCAGGAGCTTTGCAAGAGCCGTTTAGGGCTTATATTTCTCAAAACAGGTCAAAATTAGCGACCCAAGGCGTAGTAAGCACGACGGCCATCTGGGTAAACCCCTTCAATGAGGAGTCCGCCGCGACGGGTGCCTTTCAGCACTTTGTCTACGTCCTGAGGCGCGTTGGTAGGCGCTTTGTCAATGCTGGTGATGATGAAACCGTCTTTCATACCAGTCTCGGCGAAAGCACTTTCCTCCACTCCAGTGATTTTAACTCCACCCGGTATATCCAGTTTGTTCAATTCCTGCTTGCTGGCTGCCTCAAACTTGGCCCCGTCAATGGTCATGGCCTTTTTGGAGTTAGGGTCACGCTTCACGATCTCGGTGCTGCCGCTGGCGTTACGTAGGGTTACGTTGGCAGTTTTGTTGCTGCCACCACGCAGGTACGTCACCTTGATCTTATCGCCAGGACGATAGCGGGTCACCTGCTCTTGTAACTGAGCACCGGTGTTCACTTTCACGCCGTTAATCTCAGTGATCACGTCTCCTTGCTCAATACCGGCAGATTTGGCGGCGCTGCTTTCAGAGAAACCGGCCACGTACACCCCGTTCAGGGTTTTCAGGCTTTTCTCTTTGGCCAGATCGGAGTCAACTTCCTGCATCTGCACCCCTAGCAAAGCACGCTGCACTTCCCCAAACTTGAGAAGGTCATCCACCACTTTGCTCACAATAGAAGAAGGCACCGCGAAGGAATAACCGGCGAAAGAACCGGTCTGAGACGCAATGGCGGTGTTGATCCCAATCAGGTCACCGTTCAGGTTTACCAAAGCTCCCCCACTGTTACCTGGGTTCACGGCGGCATCGGTCTGGATGAACGACTCCACGCTCATGTTACCGGCACCTTGCAGAATACCAACGTTTCGGCCTTTGGCGCTCACGATACCAGCGGTCACGGTTGAGTTCAGGTTGAAGGGGTTCCCTACGGCCAGCACCCACTCGCCCACTTTCACGTTGTCAGAGTTGCCGTAGCGCAGGGCAGGCAAATTGTCAGCGTTGATCTTCAGCAGGGCGATGTCTGTGTTTGGATCCGTACCTACCAGAGTGGCCTCATACGTACGCTTATCGTCCAGAATCACCTGGATTTTATCGGCGCGGTCAATCACGTGGTTATTGGTCACCACGTATCCGTTAGAGGCAATGATCACCCCAGAACCGGAGCCCATGGCCGGGCCTTGCTGCTGGCGCTGATATCCTTCAAAGTCATCTCCGAAGAAATCGCGGAAGAAAGGGTGCATCTCGCTGGCACTTGGTCCGCGGCGCGCCTGCACTTTGTACTCTGTCGTCACGTGTACCACCGCCGGAGTCACCAACTCAGCCGAGGTCACGAAATTGAGGCCTTCCGGTACCACCACATCTGAGGTGCGCATGGCACTGGTATACCTCACGTTGGTATTGGGCAACTGCTGCCCGTTCACAGGGGCGTCATCGTCCAACAGTTTGTAACTTCCAACGGCTACGCCTCCACCTACCATAGCAGAGAGCATCAGCCCCAACATTAGCTGTTTCGTTTTCATATTTATTGGTCAGCTATATAGGTTAATAAATTGAAAAGTATCTCTTTTCTTAAGGTAATGGGCAGTCTTGTTTCTTTTGTACGTGCGTAACGCTAAAATAACAAAACAAGTATTATCATGTAAACAAAGACTACGCCAAAAAGGCGCCAGAAAGCGCCTTTTTAACATCTTCTTAACGTTTGGTTACTTCACAGAAATCTGGTGCTTCACCACTTTCTCTTCTACTTTAGGTACGGAAATGTGCAGCACTCCGTTTTCAAATTGGGCATCTATTGCAGCGGCATCAATGTGCTCTGGCAATTGGAAAGAGCGTCTGAACTTGCCGTACAGGTTCTCCACGCGGTGGTACTTCTGCTCCTGGTTTTCTTTCTTGAACGTACGCTCGCCGCTCACGCGCAACACGCCTTCCTCAAACTCCACGTTGATGTTCTCTTTGGTCACACCTGGCAGGGCCAGTTCCACCTCATAGGACTTCTCAGTTTCCCACAGGTCAACGGCCGGCGTGAAACCCTGCACCCGACGGTTGGTCACAGTGTCCTGAAAAAAGGTGTCTAACAAGCTGCTGAACGTCTGTGGCGCTCTGCCTTGCAATACCGGATGTTGTTTTACAGTTGTCATTGTCTTTATTTCTTAGGTTTTAAATTCTAGTTGGATACTTACCTATTCATAAATTCTGTACCAACCGTAAAACAAGGCCAAAACAAGTCATTATGTCTTAATATAAGAGAATGTATTTCAATCGTTAAGACATATTGTCTTAAAATATGCTTTTACAATGGCAAGTTGGTCATTGCTCTAACTCTTTATCAGAGAAGTATAACCAACGTTTGTAGCAATAGACACTTATTACTTTCAGTAGTTTAAGGCTTATTTTCTAATTAGCGGCTTGAAACAGGAACCCACCCCTACCCATCCCAAGAGGGGAGTTCCAGAATGCGTCAGTTGGTTACTGACTACAGTTCAGGTTATTGGTTACAACACCAACTGCGGTGAAAGAGAACAGCAAGGATTATATAGGAGTACCTCTTGTGGACACCCTTGAAAGCAGCCCCATCATTCAGCAAGATGACATGATAATCTTTTCCTGCGGCGGGCCGGGACGAAGGCCTACAGTGAGGCCGAGGCACGGCCTGCCGCACGGAAGAACAGTTCAAACAGTAATGGCCTACGAGAACTATGAAACAGAAGGCTTTAGCCAGGTGGTACCTTGACTGAAGCCTCACTGTCCGAGCGTCAGCGAGTTTGAGGCTTCTTGATTCTTTTGGTTACTTTTCTCATCAAGGAGAAAAGTGACAAACGCCCGCAGGCCGCGACTGCAACTAAAAGGTTGTAAGGAAGGGAGTAGAAGGTAAATCCGACAGAGTAGTTTTGAGGCTAGCGCCTCACTGCAGTTGCAAACTGCAGGCCATGGTAGGTCCAAGTTGAAAACTTGAACCAGAGAAAGAGAAGAAAAAGAGAATTGAAGAGAAGAAAAGAATCTAATACCCCTTACATCTGTCATTCCCTAACCCCTTCAAAGAGGAACAGAGTTCTGACAAAGTAGGGCTTACCAAATTGGCTCATACCCAATAATAGCTAAAACAAAAGTCTTCTGTTTAGAACCTATTTTTCCAAAAGCAGGCTCTAAACAGAAGACTCTTCATAAATGCTTACAACTGAGCCGTCAATGCTTGTAGCTCACTAATAGCAAGCCAAGCCATAAGCCCGCTGCCTACTTCCAGCGCAGCTTCGTCAATATTGAAAGTGGGCGTGTGTACGCCGGAGGTGATGCCTCGCTCCTCATTTCGGGTGCCCAGGCGATAGAAGCAGGCATCGGTTTGTTGAGAGTAGTAAGCGAAGTCTTCGGCCGCCATCCACATGTCCAGGTCTTCTACGTTCTCTAGGCCCAGGTAGGCTTCGGCGGCGGCGCGGGCGCGAGCTACCAGCGCGGGATCGTTTTTGAGGAAAGGATAGCCGTCCATGATGTTGATCTCGCAGGAACCACCCATGCTTTCGCACAGCCCCTCGGCCAGTTTCTTGATTTTCTGTTTAGCCTCGGCGCGCCAGGTTTCGTCCATGGTCCGGAAGGTACCTTCTATGTGCACTTCGCCCGGAATCACGTTGGTGGCGCCGTTGGCAATGACTTTCCCAAAAGACAGTACGGATGGCACCTTGGGATTGGCCCGCCGGCTGACGATCTGCTGCAAGGCTACCAACAAGTGCGCCGAGATCAGAACCGGGTCTACCAGTTGCTCGGGCAGGCCCCCGTGGCCGCCTTTGCCTTTCACGGTGATGTAGATTTCATCGGCTGAGGCCATGTACATGCCGGAGCGGAAACCAACCTTGCCCGCGGGCAGAAACGGGAATACGTGCTGCCCCATAATGCTCAGCGGCGCCGGGTTCTGCAGCACGCCTTCCTTGATCATCAAAGACGCGCCACCCGGAAACTTCTCCTCGCCCGGCTGGAAAATGAGCTTCACAGTGCCTTCAAACGCATGGCGCAGTTCCTGCAGAATGCGGGCCGTGGTCAACAGCGAGGAGGTATGCACATCGTGGCCGCAAGCATGCATCACGCCTTCGTTGCGGCTTTTATATTCCACCTCGTTGGTTTCCAGAATGGGCAGGGCGTCTAAATCGGCGCGAAGGGCGGTGGTGGCTTTCTCGGGGTTGCGGCCTTTGACCAGCGCCACTACCCCGGTTTCGGTTACCCGTTCTGGCTCCAGCCCGTACTCCTGCAGTTTCCGGAACACGTAGGCCGAGGTCTCAAATTCCTGGAAAGACAGCTCGGGATTCTGGTGCAGGTGATGACGGGTAGCCACCGTTTGTGACGCGTATTTCCGGGCGAGGTCCTGTATTTGGTTTGTAAGTTCTTGCATAGTAAAAGGCAAACGACTAGGGCAAAGGTACGGCTATAAACCGAGATTGCCGTTTAGGGCCTGGTTACAGAAAACAGTCCCTAAACGGCACGCTTTACGTTCACCATTTTCGTGCAAGTTTCCAGAATTTGGATTCGGTAAGGTTCTCCCCTGCTTCACGCTCTTCCTTCAAGCAAGTTCACTCTAAGGAACCGCCATGCGCGATGTATCGTCTGGAAAGGAGATGTGCTTTTGATGCAAAGCTCGCTGGCGGTTAGGAAGCCGATTTATGACTTAAAAAGCCAAGATCGGCTTCTAATCTTCTTACCCTGGCTAGGCCTGTTAAGGTAAGATAAACCAAAGGCGGGATGCTCAAAGGACTGATGGCGACAAAGCCTTCCTGGGCAAGGTCATAGCAAAGATCCAAGGTTTGCTCTACCGATAGGTGGTTTTCCAAGGCTACCTGGGCGGAAGAGACGGGGTGGTCCTCAGGCTCCCGATACCCCCGCACTTTCGCAAAAAGATGAAGTAAGATCAGGTCCTGTTTATCCATTACACAATGCTCTTACTTAAAACTACAAAGCTCTCTTTTAATTTTTTAACTCCCCTGAGCTAATTAGGTAGTCTTCCCTTTATTTTCCGTAGTTCTACCCCCCCCCCCCCCGCAAAACACAAGTAGAACACTCCGTATTTACTCGGATGTATTACCTTAAGAAAGGCTTTTATACAAGCTTTTCAGCAGTCAGACGCAACTCCACATCACCCCCCTTTGCACAAGGCACAAAGCTCTCTGTCTCCTTTGGGGTGCCGTACAGGCCAACTCTTCCATCTGCTGCCGAAGGGGGCTTGACAGCAGGCAAGCAAGCACAAAAAAATCCGCCGTTTAGCGCCTGTTTTCTAAAAACAAGCCTAAACGGCGGATATAAAAACCAGACGGTGTAATGTCTTATTTGGGAATGTTGATGGTTTCCTGCACCAGCAGAGCATTAGGCAGCAGATCTTGGATCTTGTTCAGGGCGGCCTGGGCCTCTACGCGGGTAAAGAAATCGCCAATCTTAAGCACATAGGTAGGCTGCTTGTAGGTAAGGTAATCTTTCTCCTCAGGCAGTCTTCGCACAATGTTGTTGCGCAAGTCCATGGCGGCTTTTCGCTCAATGCCGGTGTAGGCCAGAATACGGTAGCCTGCGGCGTACTTGATGTTGCGGTTCACCTGTGCCACACTGTCCATGAGCAGACTTACCTGCTGACCTACGTGGTTTGTGGGTGCGGGCGGGGCCATGGGTTCTGCGGCACCTGCCGGAGCCGCCGGGAAGGAGGGCCGGTATTTCTTGGTGTCTACCAAAGTAGCCGTGCCTTCTCCCTTTTTCCCGTCTGACCGGCTGCTGCCGGAAGAGGCGGAACCGTTGCCGTTGCTCGTTGAAGAGGAAGTACTACCGGTGGCAGCACAGCTCATCATAAGCCCCAGGCAAAGGAAGGTGAAAATTCTATAGGTCATGTTTCTCCAAATCATAGCAATGAAACGCCGGAGGATGTTCCAATCCGGTCTGCTCCCGCTTTCACCAACGCAAGGGCGGCTTCCTTGGTTTTGATCCCACCCGAGGCTTTGATCTTAATGTGTTTAGGCAAATTGGCGCGCATGAGCAGCACGTCCTCTATCTGGGCTCCAGAGGCGGCGTACCCCGTAGAGGTTTTCACGAAATCGGCTTCGGCCTCCACGCAGATCTCGCAAACCTGCACAATCTCCTCCGGAGACAGCAAAGCCGTCTCAATGATCACCTTCAGGATAGAGTTTTTGAAGTGGCACAGGGTGCTGAGTTCCTGCAACTCTGACATCACCTCTTCATGTTTCCCCGATTTGAAAGCCGCGATGTTCATCACCACATCAATCTCCGTAGCCCCTTCAGACAGCGCCTGGTGTGCTTCAAAAAACTTCACCTTGGCCAGTTGGTACCCAAAAGGGAAACCCACCACGGTGGCAACCTGTACGCCTGTGTCTTGCAGGGCAGCCACGGCCTGACGCACAAAGCAAGGTGGCACGCACACTGCCGCGAAACGGTACTGGACCGCTTCCTGGCAGAGTTGTGCCACCATGTCTTTGGTAGTATCAGGCCTTAGCACCGTATGGTCTATATACGGTGCCAGGCTCTGTTCGGGGGAAATCAAAAAATTAGTCTTCAAGGAGTACGCAACGGTTGTTGAGTAAATCGTTTTCTACGTTTTTGAACTTCACGTCTTTCATGACGCGGCCATCTGAGTACATCACGTTGACCCGGTCATTGCGGCCGGCGTGCTTCTCTACCCTGATGGGCGCCTGCTTTGGCGCAGCGGCCTGCGGCATGGAAGGCATGCCCTGGGTTGGCTCTTCTAAGGTAGAATGCACCTCCTCTTTCTGCTCATGTAATCTTGGTGGTTTTGGAGCCTGGGGCTGACGGGCTTCCTGCACGGGAACCGGGGCCTCTTGCTGTACCGGAAGATCGGCTTTGAACAGGAAGGAAACGGTTTCTTCGTTCACCTTGCTGATCATGCGTTTGAACAGCTCAAATGACTCAAACTTGTAGATCAACAACGGGTCTTTCTGCTCGTACACCGCGTTCTGCACGCTTTGTTTCAGGTCATCCATCTCACGCAGGTGCTGGGTCCAGGCCTGGTCAATGGTAGCCAGCGTGATTACTTTCTCCACGGTCTTGATGAGCTCGCGGCCATGGGTGTTCACTACTTTCTCCAGGTTGGCTACGGCCGTGATCTGCTTGCGTCCGTCAGAGAAAGGCACGGCAATGTTCTCAATCATTGGCCCACGGTTCTCATAGATATCAGCCATGATTGGTGCTGACTGGTCCATGATCTGGTGGTTTTTGGCCAGGTAGAAATCAAGCGCCTCGTTGTACAGACGGTCCATCAACACATCTACAGACTGGCCAGCCAGTTCTGGCGCCGTGATGGCGGAGTTGAAGCCGTACACTCTGATGATGTGCAGCAGGAAGTCCTCGTGGTTACCGGTGGCTTTGTAGGTCTGTACAATGTCCTCGGCGGTATCGTAGATCATGTTCCAGATATCCAGCTCCAGACGCTCACCGTACAGGGCGTTGCGGCGGCGCTTGTACACCACCTCGCGCTGGGCGTTCATCACGTCATCGTACTCCAACAGGCGCTTCCGCGTTCCGAAGTTGTTTTCCTCTACTTTCTTCTGGGCACGCTCAATAGAGTTGGTGATCATGGAATGCTGAATCACTTCGCCTTCCTCCAGACCCATACGGTCCATCAAGCGGGCAATACGGTCAGAACCGAACAGACGCATCAAGCTGTCTTCCAGCGACACGAAGAACTGGGAAGATCCCGGGTCTCCCTGGCGGCCTGAACGACCACGCAACTGACGGTCTACCCGACGAGACTCGTGACGCTCTGTACCGATGATAGCCAATCCGCCCGCGGCTTTGGATTCCGGGGTCAGTTTAATATCCGTACCACGGCCCGCCATGTTCGTAGCAATGGTCACGGTGCTTGGCTTACCGGCTTCGGCCACAATCTCGGCCTCGCGCTGGTGCTGTTTCGCGTTCAATACTTGGTGCGGCACGCCGCGCAGTTTGAGCATACGGCTTACCAGCTCAGAAATCTCCACCGAGGTAGTACCCACCAACACCGGACGTCCGGCTTGCGTAAGGGTCTGGATCTCCTCTACCACCGCATTGTATTTCTCACGCATGGTTTTGTACACCTTGTCGTGCTCGTCTTTACGCTGGGCTACGCGGTTCGTAGGAATCACCACTACGTCCAGCTTGTAGATTTCCCAGAACTCACCGGCTTCGGTCTCAGCGGTACCGGTCATACCGGCCAGCTTGTGGTACATCCGGAAGTAGTTCTGCAAGGTAACCGTGGCGTAAGTCTGGGTGGCATCCTCTACCCGCACGTTTTCTTTCGCCTCAATGGCCTGGTGTAATCCATCTGAGTAACGACGACCTTCCATCACACGACCCGTCTGCTCATCCACGATCTTCACCTTGTGGTCATCGGTCACAATGTACTCGGTGTCCTTCTCAAACAGGGTGTAAGCTTTAAGCAACTGGTTGATGGTGTGCACGCGCTGCGACTTCTCCTGGTACTCCTGGATCAGGCGCTCTTTCTCGTGCAGTTTATCATCGGCGGAGAGTTCCTTGTGGCTCTCGATGTTGGCCAACTCCGTCCCGATGTCTGGCAAGATGAACAAATGCGGATCTTCGCCCTGACCAGTGATTAGGTCAATGCCTTTCTCAGTGAGTTCAATCTGGTTGTGTTTCTCGTCAATGGTGAAGAACAAAGGCTTGTCGGCCTCTGGCATCTGGCGGGCATGGTCTTGCAGGTAGAACGCCTCGGTCTTCAACAAGATCTGACGAACGCCGGTCTCGCTCAGGAACTTGATCAACGGCTTGTTTTTAGGCAAACCTCTGAAAGCGCGGAACAAGGCCAGACCACCTTCTTTGTCGTTTCCTTCTTTGATAAGACGCTTGGCTTCTACCAGGTAGTTACCCACCAATTTACGTTGGGCTTCTACCAGGGCTGCTACGCGGGGCTTCAACACGTAGAACTCGTGCTCATCGCCGCGCGGCACCGGACCAGAAATGATCAAAGGCGTACGGGCATCGTCAATCAACACGGAGTCCACCTCATCCACCATGGCGTAGTGGTGCTTGCGCTGTACCAGTTCACCGGGCTCGCGGGACATGTTGTCGCGCAGGTAGTCAAACCCGAATTCGTTGTTGGTACCGTAGGTGATGTCCGCTAAATAGGCACTGCGGCGGGCATCAGTATTCGGTTGGTGCTTGTCAATACAGTCAATGGTGATGCCATGGAACTCAAACAACGGCGCCATCCACTCAGAGTCACGCTTGGCCAGGTAGTCGTTCACGGTTACTACGTGCACGCCGCGTTTGGCCAGGGCGTTCAGGAACGAAGGCAGCGTAGCCACCAAGGTTTTACCTTCACCCGTCGCCATCTCGGCAATCTTACCCTGGTGCAGAACAATCCCCCCAATCAGCTGCACATCATAGTGCACCATGTCCCAGGTTACCTCATTGCCGGCGGCAATCCATTTATTGAGCCAGACGGCTTGGTCGCCCTGGATCTGTACGTTTGGTTTGCGGGCCGCCAGGCTGCGGTCAAGCTCGGTGGCGGTAACGGTCAGTTGGCCGTTGTCTTTGAAGCGGCGGGCCGTCTCTTTCACTATGGCAAAAGCCTGCGGCAGCACTTCCATGAGCACTACTTCCAGGTCTTTGTTGCGGTCTTTCTCCAGGCCGTCAATCTCCGTGAAGATCTCTTCTTTCTGGGCGATATCCAGCTCCGGCTCGTTCTCTATGCGTTGGTAAAGAACCGTTACTTTATCATCAATGGGTTTGAGACGGTCTGCGATCACAGCCTGCACCTCCAGGGTACGGGCGCGCAGTTGGTCATCGGAAAGGGAATTGAGTTTGGCGAACTCCTGGTTGATGAGCGCTACGTACGGCAATACCCCCTTGATATCCCGCTCCGATTTGGTACCGAAAATCTTAGCGACCGTCTTCCCAACAAAATCAAACATATATAACTAGTTAAAATGTACTTGAATCAATTTCAAAAATACGCGGTTTTTCCGACAATTTTCTATCTAGCTAAAACAATACCACTTACACAATAGTGCCCTCAGCCTGACGGGATGTCATTAAAAAGTAAAACCGGTTAGGAACAGCTTAAAAAATAGAATGGGATTGGGGTGTTTAAAGGCTCCTTTTTCGAAAACAGCTCCAAACCAGAGATCCCCTAAAGTTGACCAGATTCCCCATCGCCAACCCAGCAGGAAAGCCCTTTCTTTTCTCACCAAAGAGAACAGCCAAATTTCTGACGATGTTCACCCAAGGGAAATAATCCCGCCCTGCTTCTATAAGAGGAATGATTTTCGCTAAGATTCCATTGGCTGAAAATGGATTCGGCACTTCAGAAATTGCTAAGCTGATGTTTTTCGCTTCGGGATTTTGCTTACCGCATAGTTTCTAAAATCTGAGGTTAAAACGCGAGACTAGACAAGCAACTTTCCTCCTTCTATGGATTTTAAAGACCACCTGACGGAATTACCTGTTTGATAACCTGCTACGGATTTCCCTAGCTAGTTAGAATGGGTTCATCCTATAAGACCCAAGGAAAATGAAAAGTCCGTTTGGGGCCTGTTTTTCCATAAACAGGCCCCGAACGGACTTAATAACAAAGGCACTCCTTATTACGCCTGCGCGGCGAACTGCATCTCGTCTTCGGGGTTATTCAATTGACGATCAGATGGCCTGAAGTTAAACTCACACATGTGCAGGAATCTACGCAAGGCATCTTCCACGGAGGGCAGGATGGCTCTTTTGCCCGTTGCAAGCGCCGAAGTTGCAGGCCGAGCCGCGGGAAGGTTGAACGTTTCCTGCGGTACTGGCTGAAGCCAGGGACTGGGCTCCATACCCGCCAGATTGGCGGCCAATTCGGCTAACTGCGCCCAACTGAGGGCTCCTTGGTTGGCCAGGTGCCAGATGCCGCTTTCCTCGTCAATCAACAAGTCAAGGGCGGCATTTACCAGATCGGGCACGAAGGTGGGTGTGACAACGCTGTCTTCCGCGGCCAGGAACGTCTCTTGGTGCGCAATGGCTTTCAAGGCCTTGTACACGAAATTATGCTCATCCCAAGGCCCGAAGAAGGCACTGGTTCTAATGACCAAGGCTCCCGGCATGGCAGCCAGCACCTGCTCCTCGGCCATGGCCTTGCTGCAGCCGTACACATTCACCGGGTTAGTCGGGGCTTCCTCGGCATAGTGGGTTTCGGTGTTGCCGTCAAACACCAGGTCTGAGGAGAACGTCACAAACCCAATGTTCAGCGACTGGCACACCTGGGCCAACACAGCCGGCCCCAGGGTGTTTTCGCGGTAGCAGGCCTCGGGCTCCTTTTCGGCATCATCTACGCGCACGTAGCCGGCCGTATTCACCAAAGCCCAGGGTTGGTATTTCCGCAGAGTCTCCTCCACTGAGGCAGCGTCTGCAATGTCCATGTCTTGCCTTGAGAGCAGCACGTACGGAATTCCCCTTACATCGCAGACTTTGGCAAACGCACGGCCCAGGGTACCGGTAGCGCCGGTGATGAGCAGTGGCTGAACGGTGAGGTTGTTGAGTTGACGCAAGGGCCCGGCGGCCATGTTCCAAGATTCGGGGCATTCTGCCAAGGGCGGGTAGGCACTGCGGCAGGCGCGTTTCCACCAACCCTCAATCTGCAGCAAGGGGTGGCGTTCTTCCTGGTTGGCCAGGCCGCTCAGGAACTTAGAGACGGACGTCTCGGCTGGTTTCCCGTCACGAAGGTCGTACACGCCAATCTCGTAATGCCCGTTGTTCTGGGTAAGCAGGCTGTTCCAGTCATAGGCGCCCAACAACGTCCAGGCAGTGACACCCAGGATGTTTCTGCCCTCTTTTCTCAAAAACGAGGCAGAATCCCAGACCTCGGCAAACCAACGCATCTGCTCCTCGCGGGTGCAGCAAAGGTGGGCTTCGGTGATCGCCACCGGAATGTCATACCGATCGCAGACCTGTTCCAGGATTTTCTGCACGCCCAGCGGATTGGCGGCTTGCACGCGCACAGCCTCCACGTCTGCGTAGCGCTGGTAGTAATTGCTGCCGTGGGTGTGCCAAGGATAGTCAATGATGCGCTCATCCAGGTACCGCTCACTGGTGACGTAGTAATTTACCCCGATCACGTTAGGCGGGCACGGATTCTGCACCATCTCCAGCAGGGTTGCTTCCGGCACTTTGTTTTCCACCAAGTAGCGCCACATCACATGCTGCTGATCTACCTTGCCGCAGAGCAGATCCCAGGAAAGCCACCGGCGGTGGTTCTCAAAATCTGCCTGGTACTGCAAGGCCGGCGTAGCATGGGAATACCCCAGGTCATCGGTCTGCACCAATTGGGCGTTGGGGTTGATTTCCCTTATCGCCTGCATGGCTAACCGGGTGCCGTTTATTTGGTTTAGTAAAGCTTTGGCGAAGGAAGTGTCGTCTTTGGCGTGTGGGTACCAGAAGCCGTACAAGGCGCTGAACCGGGCGGTGGTAAGTGGTTCATTGATGGGAGTGTAATAGGTGACCCAGGGAAACTGTTTGGCCACGGAGCGCGCGTACTGCGCAAATTTCTGGGGAAAATCGTCGTCCAGAAGGTTGGTATATCGGGGGCCGCTGCCATGATGCAGCAGCCCCACGATAGGGTCAATGTTCAGTTCCCGGAGCCGGTTGAGCCGTTCTGTAGCCCAATTCCAGTCATGTTGCTCCGGGTGCTCTGGGGCCACGCTCTCCCACAGGACCGGGTACCGCAGTTTGGTGATACCCAATGCCGCAAACAGATCCAGGTCCGTTAGCCGTTGTGCGTGCCCGCTTTGTGCAAGCTGGTCAAAGTACTGCTCGCCTACACGGTTTACGGTACACTCAACGCCCCCCCAAAGCTCAATGTTTCCCATTCGGAGTGACTTTGGTGGAACTTCCGTTTACGGTGCTGGCACCTCCGGTCAAGGCCTCGCGCACCACTTTGGGCAATACATCCATGCCATCCACAACTGGCTGCTTGGCTGCTTTGTCCCCTGTCAGTTTCTTGTGCAGGGTAAGCGCCTGGGCCACTACCTGGTCCATGTTATAGTACTTGTAGGTAGCCAAACGGCCCACAAAGTGCACCCCAGGGGTGCTATCGGCCAGCTTTTTGTACTTGTTGTACAGTTCAGCGTTCTCTGGTTTAGGCACTGGGTAGTAAGGATCTCCCTCAGCGCGTGGGAACTCATATACCAGGCTAGTTTTCTGATGCTGCTGACCGGTCAGGTATTTGAACTCCGTAACGCGGGTGTACAGCTGCTCATTAGGGTAGTTCACCACGGCCACCGGCTGGAACACCTCTTTGTTCACGGTCTCATGCTTGAACTCCAGCGAGCGGTACGGCAGTTTACCGTATTTGAAGTCAAAGTACTCATCTACCGGACCGGTATAGATCATCTCTTTGAAAGGAATGAAGTCTATGATGTCATGGTAGTCTGTGTTGAGCATGATCTTGATGTTGGGGTGGTCCAGCATCTTCTCAAACATCTTGGTGAAACCGTGCAGCGGCATGGCCTGGTAGGTGTCTGTGAAGTAGCGGTCATCGCGGTTGGTGCGCGTTGGTACGCGCGAGGTCACCGATTTGTCCAGCTCAGAAGGGTCCATGCCCCACTGCTTGCGGGTGTAGTTCTTGAAGAACTTCTCATACAGCTCTCGGCCCACTTTACTTACCACCACGTCTTCTGAGGTCTTGATCACCGGCACGTTCTCGGCCACTGATTCAAAGAACTTGTCCAGCTCAAAGGAAGTGAGGCTAAGGCCATACAGCTTGTTGATGGTGTCCAGGTTGATAGGCATGGGAACCTGCTGCCCGTCTACGCTGGCCAGCACGCGGTGCTCATACGGGCGCCACTCTGTGAACTGCCCAAGGTACTCAAACACCTCTTTGGAGTTGGTGTGGAAGATGTGCGGACCGTACTTGTGTACCAGAATCCCATCTTCGTTATAATGGTCATAGGCATTGCCGGCAATGTGCGACCGTTTGTCTATGATTAATACTTTTTTATTGGAATACGTAGCTAAACGCTCGGCTAGTACGCTCCCGGCAAAACCTGCCCCTACAATCAAATAGTCGAACATATGTCTTTTTGGCTAAAAGTTAGATCAAATTAAATTTTGTTTATTTTATACAGATACTTTTGGCGTATCTTCTCACACTCTCCTGGCAAGGAGAGAGACTTCTGCTTTGGGGCTGTTTTCTTAAAAAGAACCTTGAAACGGCTGGGCCTTTTCCTTTCCCTGGAAACCAGGCCTACTTGGCGGCAGAATCCCTTTTGGTTTTCTTCTCGGTGCTCACCATTTGCATGAGGCGCACCATGTTCTGCCAGGTCTTGTCCCACGAGATGCCCGCCAGGTATTCATCGGCACGGTGCCTCCATTTGGCATCATCTTTCTGAGCCAGCGCTTTCTCCAGGGCTGCCTCGAAATCTTTGGCACCATCGGCAATCTGCACCAGGTTCAGGTCGCCGTAAGGGCGCACCACGTCTCTGATGGAAGTAGACACCACGGGTTTACCGGCGGCCAGGTACTCTGGGGTTTTGGTAGGGCTGATGTATTTGGTGGAATCATTGAGGGCGAACAGCAGCATGGCCACGTCCCAACCAGCCAGATAGGAAGGCAACTCCTGGTACGATTTTCCGCCCAAGTAATGGATATTCTCTGCGTTCGGCAACACGGCGGCGTCTATCTTCACTACCGGCCCGATGATGACAAACTGCCATTCTGGGCGAGCGGCGGAAAGTTCGCGGAGCAGCTCTATGTCAAAGCGCTCGTCTACCACCCCGAAGAAACCCATGCGTGGGTGCGGGATATTGGCCTGGTCAGCAGGATCGGCTTGGATTTGGCGCGCTTGCGCGAAATGAACTTTATCTATGCTGCTAGGGAACGCATATACTTCTTTGTGACGGTCCTTTTTGGCCTCGTACAGGCTCTGGCCTCCGGTGAACACCACATCTGCTTTCTGCAGCAACTCTGACTCCAGTTCCAATAATCTTGGGGGAGCGAATTTAAAAGCAGAAAGCTCATCCATCACGTCAAAAACGGTCAAAGCCGGAGTAAACTGACGGGTTATTTCCAACGCCATAGGCGTATAGTACCAAAATACGGTTTTGCTCAGGTCATGATCGGCCATGAAGGCGTTGAGCAATTCTATCTGTTTAGCATCTGATTCCTCTGGGGTAAGACCGTTGGGCAGATGGGCAATGACTTTGGTGACCCGGCCATCCTCGCGCTCTTCCATCTCCAGACGAGGCTGTGCGTTGTCATAGAAATAAGGCTCTTCAAAGAAGAATAAGCGGGTGTGTTTGGCAAAGCGCGAGAGCAAGTGCTGCGGGCGTTGGTACACAAAATCCCATCTCAGGTGCGACAAGCAGATAATGGCAGAAACAGAAGTAAGATAAGCCTCAAGACTAGTGTCATTGGCTATTTTTGGAGCGGTTTTTGGGGTATTTTTTACAGACGGTGCATGCGTACTGGTTGATGTTACTTCTGGTTCTGGCGTAGAGGAGCTACTCCCCCCGCCGGGGATAAAATCTAAGTCTAAGTCAAACATATCAAAAGCGAGTTAAGAAGTGAGGGTCCTGAAAAGAACGCGATAACAGATGTCTTTTCCTTTTACAAACCTAGCTTACGCACTTTTGGGAAAAAGGCTGCATTTCAATAGGATTTACCCTTGATTACCCTACAAAAACAGGCAAAATTCAGTATTAATCCATCTATTTAGAATGAGATTTATTCTGTCTGAGAGACTTTTAACCGTGCGCGGCGGGCATTAACCTTTTTCAAGAATTGCCTAGTACTTTCTGCAGTTCCACTACCGCCTGCCACCCTTGCGGGGTCCTGAGCCAGTCTTTGCGCACGCCTACTTCCTGAAACCCGACCTGCCGAAAAAGCTTTAAACTGGTGGTATTCTCCTGGGCCACAGAGGCGTAAAGTTGGTGCAGTTGCAGCACTTGGGCGGCATATTCTTCCAGGAGTTGGAGCGTCTCTTTGCCGTAGCCCTGTCCCCGCTGGTCAGAGGCCAGGGCAATGCCCACGCCCGCCCGTTGATGGAGCGGCTCAAAATCAAAAAGATCAACGGTTCCTATGGCCTTTTGGCCCTCTTGCAGGCAAACCATGAGCCTGAGTTGCCGGGCCGCATAAATGTCCAGGCTGGCGCTTTCCAGGTATTGGCGCAGGGCCTCCTGGGAAAAAGGCGCCACAGACATACTCACCGCCCAAAGCGCGGGATCATTCTCCAGCTGGTAAAGGAACGCCAGGTCTGAGGGTTCTGGCGCGCGCAGAAAGATGCGGTCTGTTTGGAGCATAGGCAGCAGGTGAAATACGGCTTCTCAAAGGCAAGCACAGGCAATGACGCCCAGCACCTAAAGGTACCGCCAAAAGTACAGAAACCAGATTCATTTCAGGTCACCACTTTCCCACAGCAGAACTGTTTTTTGTCTTTTTTTAAGAAAACAGCCCAAAAACCAAAAAGCTACTTTTTTTCAGATTTTCAGATGACCAAAGATGGAAAATTTTCAGTCATCTCCCGTAAGTTTTGGATTGTTACTTCTGCAGGTACTGGTCTACCCCTTTAGGGCAGTAAGTGATGTTGGTCTGGATGGTAGTGCGCAGCAGTTCCTCATTGATGGCTTTGCGGCTGGTGTCTATGTACGGATGATGGAGATGGAAACACACACCGCCCATTTTCAAAGCACGTTTCCTGATGCCGGCGTTCATGAGCCGTGCCGCCAGTTCGCTGTCCTCGGGTCCCCAACCGGTATAGCTTTCATTGTAGCCGTTCACGGTCAAGAGGTCGTTGCGCCAGAAAGACATGTTGCACCCTTTGGCGTAGTACTTGTTTTTGCCTTTGAGTTTGTAGCGGTCGGCCAGCAATCTTCTTAAGAATCCCAGGCGCAGGCCGTTGAATAGGTTGCTCGTTTTGATGATGTCGCGCAGGCTGAAATGGACGGTGGATTGGTCCATGACCTGGCGGGTGTTCTCCTCTGAGAGGTTGATTCTGCCGCCGGCCAGAAAACGTCCGCGCGCGGCTAGGGAAAGGTGGTCCTGCACAAAGTTGGGGTGCAGAATCACGTCGCCGTCTACCTGCACAATGTAAGGTTCTTTGGCCCTGGCAATGGCCTGGTTCAGGATCTTCGTTTTCTGGAAACCATTGTCCGGTTGCCACAGGTGAATGAGCGGCACCGGAAAATCCTGCTGGAGCCGGGAGATCAATTCCTGGGTCTCGGGACCGGAGCCGTCATCGGCAATCAATACTTCTTTGGGCATCACTACTTGCCGGGCCACACTCTGCAGACACAGGTTAAGGGCAGCGGGCCAGTTATAGGTGGAAACAATGAGCGAGCACGTGAGTGATGCCATTCAGTAAGGGCTTAGGGTTATGTTTTTCTTTGCAAAGCTTTAAACGGGGGAATGTTGATTGGGGGTAATGAAAGTGATTGGCAATAAAGGTAAATGGATTTACAGGCTGATCTCGCCTTTGAACACCTGCAGCGCCGGCCCAATGAGGAACACGTTTCTGAAGCTCTGGCCTTCCTGTTCAAAGCTTACCTGCAGCTCTCCGCCCAGCACCTGAATGTGGACAGGACTCTTATATCCGGCCCGGCTGGCGGCCAGGGCGCAGGCGGTTACACCGGTTCCGCAGGAAAAGGTCTCATCCTCCACGCCGCGTTCGTAGGTACGCACAAACAACTTATTCTCCGACAGGTGCTCCACGAAGTTCACGTTGGTTCCTTCGGCCTTGAAACGGCCTGAGTAACGGATAGCACGTCCTTCTTGGAACACGTCCAGATCCTGTAGCGCCTCAACTTGCTTCACGTAGTGCGGCGAGCCGGTGTTCATAAACGTGGCGGTGGCCAGGTCTTCTACTTCGTCCACGTCTTTCATCTGCAGGTGCACCAACCCGTCTTTCAGGAACGCCTTGTGCGGACCGTCTGAGGCGATGAAATACGCCTGGTCTTCCACCACCCCCAGGAATTGGGCAAATGCCACAAGGCAGCGCCCGCCATTTCCGCACATAGAGCCCACGCGGCCATCGGCGTTGTAGTAGACCATCTCAAAGTCATAGCCTTCTTTCTCCTGCAACAGCATGAGGCCATCGGCCCCAATTCCCTTGCGCCGGTCGCACAGGAAAGCCACCTGTTCCTGGCTCAGTTGAATGTTCTGTTCCCGGTTGTCCAGCACCACAAAGTCATTGCCGGTGCCCTGGTATTTATAGAAAGTTAAATCCATGATGAAAATAAAGGAGCTTTTCCTCTTTTTAGGCGAGGTCTCCTGCTTATAAGAACCTTGAAAAGTAAGAAAAAAAGATTTGCCGCGCTACCTCTCTACTTCATAACCTGATGCTCATGTTAAAAATTCACCAGGGTATCCGGTGCTTGCGTTGCCAGTTTTAGGTTAGAGAAACCAGTTTTCCGTTTAGCGGCTCTTTCCCTAAAAACAAGGCCGAAACGCTCTTCCCTGTCTCCTCGGCCTTACATCACCTCTTCCTGTTTAACGGATGTTTTCTCAAAAACGTGGCTGAAACGCAGGTTCCATTGGCTCTGTAAAGCCCTCTGCAAGAAGAACAGCACTGCACGCCACAAAACCGTACCTTTGCACCTTTACCACCCCGAAAACCTATGTACACTTTCCTGACCACCAGCGCCTGGACCGATTACGAACTGATTGACTGCGGCAATTTTGAGAAACTGGAGCGCTTTGGAGACTACGTGCTGGCCCGCCCAGAGCCCCAGGCCGCCTGGGACAAACATCTCTCCGAGGGTGAGTGGCAGAGGCTGGCGCAGGCTACTTTCAAACGCGAGAAAGGCAACCAGGAGAAAGGACAGTGGCAACTGAAAAAAGGCATGGCCGAGCAGTGGTTCATCAACTACCGATACAACGACCTTAAACTACGGTTCCGGTTGGGCTTGTCCTCTTTTAAGCACGTAGGGCTGTTTCCCGAGCAGGACCCCAACTGGCAATTCATCTTTGACCGTACCCGCGCCCTGCCCGGCAAACCCAAAGTCCTGAACATGTTCGCCTACACCGGCGGGGCCTCGCTGGCCGCCAACGCCGCCGGCGCCGATGTCACCCACCTGGATTCTGTGAAGCAGGTAAACTTCTGGGCCCGCCAGAACATGGAAGCCAGCAACCTGGACAACATCCGGTGGCTGGTGGAAGACGCCCTGAAATACGCCCGCCGCGAGGTGAAACGCGGAAACAAATACCAGGGCATCATCCTGGACCCGCCCGCCTACGGCCGCGGTCCCGATGGCGAGAAATGGCTCCTGGAGGAGCAGATCAACGAGCTCATCAAACTCTGCTCCCAACTCCTTGACCCAGAAAACAACTTCTTCGTGATCAACCTGTATTCCCTTGGGTTTTCGGCCTTGATTTTGGATAACCTCATCAAAGCGTCCTTCGGTAACGTGGTGCGCAACGAGGAACTGGGCGAGCTGTATTTAGAAGACCAGGCCAAACGCAAACTGCCGCTGGGCACGTTCTTCCGGTTCAGTTCTGAAAAGTAATTGTTCATCGGTGATTGCTGATTGTTAGTACAATCCAAAGCCGTTTTAAGCCCTATTTGCAGAAAATCGGCTTAAAACGGCTTTCTTTGTTTCTGTTTCCGATCATCGACAAAACCAATTGGTTTTCCGTAATGCTTTGGAAACTTCCTGCGCCGGAAGAAAGCTGTTTTCTTTCTGCCCAACCCTTAGTCCTACATTCACTCCTCATTTTCATTTTATATGGCCCGCCGATTCGCCCTTATAGACCTTGGAACCAATACGTTTCACCTACTGATTGTTGAACTAAACGCCGATGGCGGGCAGCAGACCCTATACAAAACCAAAGTACCGGTGAAGCTGGGCGAGGGCGGCATCAGCAAAGGCGAGATTACGCCGGCAGCCCGGGAACGCGGTCTCAAAACGCTGGCTGAGTTCAAAGAGATCATGGACCAGCACGGGGTGGAAACCGTGAAAGCCACCGCCACTAGCGCCCTGCGCAACGCCAGCAACGGCCCTGAGGTAGTAGCCGCCATCAAAGAACACACCGGCATTGACGTGGAAGTCATCTCCGGCGCCCGTGAGGCCGAGCTGATTTTCAAAGGCGTGCAACTGGCCATGGAAGTAGGCCCCAAACCGGTGCTGGTGATGGACATCGGCGGCGGCAGCATCGAGTTCATCATCGGGACGGACAAAGGCATTCTCTGGAAGAAAAGCTTCGAGATTGGTGCCCAGCGTCTACTGGACAAGTTCTACCCAGACCAGGAACAAGCCATTAAACCAGAACAGGTCAAAGCCCTCCGTCATTACCTGCAAGATCACCTGCAAAAACTGACCTCCGCCGTACTGCAGCACCAACCCGAAGTGCTGATCGGTTCCTCCGGCACCTTTGACACGCTCATTGACATGGACCTGGCCCCACAAGGAATTACCCGTGACCCCAACGGCTCCCCAGACATGTCTCTGGCGCTGGCTACCTTTCACCGGCAGTACAAAGAACTCCTGCAAAAACCCCGCCCCGAACGTCTGGCTATCCCCGGCATGCTGGCCATGCGGGTAGACATGATTGTTGTCGCGTGTGTGGCCATTGACTGGGTTTTGGAGAAGTATAATCTGGAGAAAATCAGGGTGTCTGCGTATGCGCTGAAGGAAGGGATGTTGGCGGAGTTGATGCAGGGATAGGTCTTCTTTCTTTGAGTTTTGGATGCATTCGTAGACTGTTTGTGTTTGCGTAGTCCGCTTTTGCTAGCGTGGCGCCGCTGTTTGCGTTTGTGCATAAGCTGGGTTGTTTCATAGCTGGGCTCCGAGCGCTCACGGCCGCGAGGCCCCGCCTTCCGGCCTCGCGCTGCGCCAGCTTCCTTTGCTCCTTTCAGTCGCAATGCCTGCGGCACCGGAACCTGACAAGGCGCTCAACCGAAAGGCTGTAAACGGGAATGAGCCAACTGCAGCAAGGAGTTTTATATACAAAAAAGTAGAACCTGTTCCACTGCAGACTCCCCCCTTGAGGGGGGCGAGGGGGGGTGTTTACACCTGCTGGCCATGGCGGTTATTCCCCAGTTCCATGGTTCAAGTCTGTGACTTGGACCCACTATGCCCGGCAGTTTGCAACTGCCGTGGTTATGATTCCACTAAAAGCAGATTCTCCCCTTGAGAATTGCCCAAACGAGGGTTTGGGACAGCGAGCGTAGCTTTAAAGAGGGGTGTTTACATTTCCCGATCCATGTCCTATCAATTGCACAATAGTAGAGACCAAGCACCGACTTGTCTCCTACGTTCCCCGCGCAACCTATTGAACCAATAAAGAAGACACCCACAAGAGGTGCCCCTACTTTTATCAAAAAAATCATTCAGGTTTAGCCCCTGATTTCTAAAAACAGCTTATAAACAGTAAGCTTTAATCCACAAGCAGAACGGCCTCTCTTAGTTAGGAAAGGCCGTTCTGCTTGTGGATTAGGTCAGCTTTTTGAATTGCTTTTGGTAGGCTTTGTTTAGGGTTTTAAGATCTTTGCTGCCGCCGGTGTAGGTGTTGGCCAGTTGCTTGTAGTCACCTTTGGGGTTGGCCTGGGCATCGCGGGTGGCGAGGAGCTGGCCTATCTGTTCCTGCAGTTGGTTCAGGTTATATTTGGTGTATTTCAAGGCGACTAAGCGTTTTACCAGCTCCAGGGCACCGGTGGCATCTCCGTTGGCGGCGGCGTGCCGGGCGACCTCGGCCACGAAGGTTTTGTTTTCGTGGTTCACAGCAAAAGCGAGCAGAGTTGCTTGGTTTACCCCAAACCGAGCGACGCCGGCGGTTTCATAGTGCTCGCTGGCCTCCTGGTACACCTTCACGGCTTCGGGCATGTTGTTCTGGCCGATGATCGCATTAACTTTCTGCAGCAGTTCCTGGTAATGGGCCGGCGCGTCGATGCGGGCGAGCTCCACTTCGGCGGTGGCCGATGGAATGGCACATCCGCTGTTTCCTTTGGCGGCCGCGATGGCCTGGTCCAGTTCAGCGGCGGCTTGGGCAAACTTGCGCTCGGCGCTCAGTTGCAAAGAACGCTGGTAGTGCTGGTCATAGGAAGCTTGGGCATTGGCACACTCTTGGGAAAAAATCCCTTGGTTCAGGGCCCGGAATTTGCCGTCCAATTCTTTGTCGTTCACTAAGCCGTAGCGGATTTGCAGGTTGGTGACCTCGGCGGAGATGGAGCGCGCCTGGGGCAGTTTGTTAGCGTTGGCCTGCAACTGACCTTGTGCGATCTTCTCCAGAATCACGGGGCGGGCCGCCTGACGGAGCAGTTTCTCGGCATCTGGTTGGGGCGTTAAGTCGAAGTCAGTGGCCAAACTCTTTCCTTTTTCAAAGGCCATCAGCGCCGCAGAATATTGTTTAGTCTGAAAGGCTTTGCGGCCATCGGCCATGTAGCCGGCGTACACTTGTTGCTGCACATCGCGGAGCAGGTTGGTAGCGGCGGCATCTGAGTCAATGGCGGTTTTGTTGTTGCGGGCGTACTGCTGCGCTTCCCGGGCCAGCTTTTCGGCCTGGCTGAGGTTTCTCTGGTCCAGGGCCTGGCGTCCGTCCTGCAGCAAATCGTCATAGATGCCGTTTATGGCGAACTCAATGCCTTTCTCCCACAGCTCAGGGCGGCAACGCAGGCTGGAGATGCTTCGGCAGAATTCCTGGGCTTCTTCAAACGCTTCCAGCGCTTGGCGGTACTTGCCTTGGTTGTTCAGTTGCTCTCCGTTGTGCACGTACTCGTTCTGGATATCCAGCGCCAGCTCCTGCCCAAACCGATAAGTCTCCGGATCTACCTGCATGCGGTTAAGGAGATCACGGGTGCGTTTTGAGGCTT
The DNA here is from genome assembly GCF_008271695.1 of Rufibacter hautae. GTDB lineage: Bacteria > Bacteroidota > Bacteroidia > Cytophagales > Hymenobacteraceae > Nibribacter > Nibribacter hautae. The sequence continues at coordinate 330,322 of NZ_VKKY01000003.1, read as the reverse complement.
CTTTCAGGTAACCGGCCTTAAAATCCAGGCGGGCCAGTTGCAGGTGCGCCGGCGCAAAGGCAGGGTTAGCTTGGAGGGAGCGCTCAAAGAACTCACGGCCCGCCCGAGCGTTGCCGTTCATGGCCATCTCCAGACCGCGGTTATAGAAGATCTCGGGGAGGCGGGCCCACATCTGATCCAGGGCTATCCGGCGCTCTTTCATGCGTAGTTCCAGATCCTGCATGCGGCGCTGCAACTGCACTGGATCGTGCCGGCGGAGGCCCAGTTCGCGCTCCATCCGGTTGTCATCTAGCAAAGCCAGATCCCGCTCCAGTACTTTCAGCCGATCACCGTGTAAGGCCAAGTGGTCGATGTCATTGGGGTTCACGGCTTGCAGATCGCGGGAAAGCTGGGCCAAGCGGGCATCGGCTTCATAGTACCGGTTTACCAAATTCAACCGGTTGCGCACGGCACCGTCGTTCCCGGCAGAAAAGCCCAGTTTCCTCTCCACCACCTTCAGCTTATAGCCCGCAAAATCGGAGGTGTCTTTCACGGAGGTCTGCACCAACATGGTTGCCCCGTCTTCGCTGATGCTCTTATTGGAAACATCAAAGGTCTGCAGCACTTTGCCCTCGCGGCCCAGCAACTGCACCTTGGCTGTGATCACGGTTGGGGTTAAGGCATCAGAGAAGTCAAACTCCCGGAAAAGCACCTGCTCCCGCACCCGCACATGGCGCACCGAGGCGTTCACCGCCACCTGGTCTCCGGTGCGGGTGATCTTCTCCTGTTGCTCAAACTCCACCGGCAGCACCAGTTTCCCCGACCGATGGTGGTTGTCTCTCCCCAGTTGCTGCGCCAGGGCATTCAAGTCTGGATTAGCGAAGCTGGAAATAGAGATAGACTCCTGCTTGGTTTGCTCATACAGCACTTTAGTGGAAGACTGCGCCTCGGCCTGCCCGCCCCAGAAGAGCAGCGAAACGATGAAAAAGGAGAGTAAATGAGCTTTCATAATATTAGCCGTATCTTATATTCAGCAAAAGGCAAAATCCGTTCCAGAAAAAGAGCCGTGTACACCTATTTACCTGGAAGATGCACCATCAGGCTTTGAGGTTGCCTTAGGCCGGTAAATTAGTCGGGAATACACAGGATGTTTTAGGTCTGTTCCGCGCAAAACAGCCCCAAAACACATAGACAGGACACTCAGGTCCGTTGCCTCCCCTATGCGGATAGATTTGAAGATTAGGAATTGGTTGAACCGGCGGGGTAATATATTCTTCTTACTCTTTTAATGATTAAGAGGAATCATCTGCTTCCCGTAAGCCTCTGCTCACGGCAGTTGCAAACTGCCGGTCATGTTGGGTCCAAGTCACAGACTTGAACCATGAAACTGGAGAGCAAATGCAATGACCAGCAGGTGTAAACACCCCTCTACGCTCCCCTCAAGGGGAGAATCTCTAATTTGGAAACGGACATACTGCTAAACACTGTAGCTGTTGAAAGAACCCAATTCCAGCCTTTCGGTTGAGCGCCTTGTGCTTTTCCGGTGTTGGGCAACGCCCAACATTCCGATGGCTTTAGCCGAGGAAAGGAAAAGAACACAGCGCGAGGCCGGAAGGCGAGGCCTCGCGGCCGTGAGCGCTCGGAGCCCAGCTATGGAACAATACAGCTTATGCACCCACGCCAACTATGGCGCCACGCCAGCGGAAACGGACTACGAATGCATAAGAACCCATAGAAACACAATCGCTAAGCAAATAGAAATCAGATTAAAGTACGTCAAAGAACCCTCTTACAACCCACTCACCTGCTTATTTTTCGGATACTTCACCACGTACCGCAGCGTGCGCTTCACCGTCTCATTCGGTTTCAAAGAAACGAGCCACGTCACTTTCCCAGAATCCTTGTCGAGTTTGCCACCGTTCAGGTCCACATCTTCCACTTCAATTTCAGAAGTCGTGCTCATGGGAATCTGATCTTCCACTGTAATGGTCACCGCTTGTGCTTTGGTGTTCCGGAGACTGATTTCGTAGCCAAACTGTTCTTTGATGTTGCTGCCCAAGGTGGAGCGTTTCTGGTAGTCTTTCAAGCGCTCACGCTGTACCACTACGTTCTGGTCCCGCCCCAGAGAAAGGGTGAGCGTGTCACGGGTCTGCGCTGGATTGAGGAAAGACTTACCGGTGAAGGTACCCGCCAGGAATACGTTAGCCTCGCCAGGCAGCAATTTCAGGTTCTCCCAGTTGGTCAGGTGGGCCACCAGAAACGCCGTGGGATCAAGCTTAGGGACGGTGGTGTGGGCATAAGTGGTATTCAAGTTGTGCTGCTGAATGTCCACGGTGTGTGGTTCCCCATCGGAAGGCACGCTGAACGGAATGCCAATCTTGAACTCAGCAGCGAGGGTAGTGGCAACGGCTTCGGTGAAGTCTGAGGTTCTTACTGAAGTAGCAGATCCTGTTGTTGCTTCCTTCCTCGTTACACCGTATCCTGTCACTACTACTTCGTTTAACTCTTTCTCTGAGTCCTGCACTGCCACGCCACCCACCCTACCTTGTAAGGCACCTCTAATAGATACCGGCTGGACAATTCCTAACTGCTGAGGAAACAGATCCGGTCTCTGCGCTCCTTCTGCGGGGTTGGTGGTAGCTAGGGTCAGTTGTACGTTGTACCAGTTCACGCCGGTGTTCTGCCGCACGTTGGCTTTGTATTGCAGTTGCACTGGTCCAGAGCCGCCGCTAGCCCGGAGGTCATAGATAGGTTCCCACATCGCATTTATTACCACGTAAGATACCTCAAGCGCCACCTGGGCACGAGACTGCGCCTGTACGGATACAATCACGCGATTATTCGCCTGCTGGTTTTGGCGGGTTTGGTTCACCTGGTTGTTGAACTGGTTCTGGCGCTCACGCAGCAGGGTTAATTGCAAGTCTATCGTTTGGATTTCCTTCCGGATGGCCAGCATACGGGTGCGGTAATAATCGGCTACTTCTTTGAGGCGGGCAGCGGTGAGTCCGGTTTGCGAACCACCAATGTTCTGGTTGGCCTGCAGCAACGCCTCTTCTTTCTGCAACACCTCGCGCTGGTCTGAAAGCGTTCTGATGCGGCCGTTATAGCTTTGCAGCGAGTCCTCCAGCCGTTGCAACTCAGATGGCTTGGCCGTGTTCCGCAGGAAATTCTGCTCGTAGCGCACCGAGAGCAGCGTTACATTGCCCGTTGGATTCACTTGCACGCTCCGCTCATCCAGTTGCGCCGGTAAGCCTTCCAACACCAACTCGGTTACGCCCGGCTCTACCGAGGCTTTGCCGGTGTTGGTGACCTGTGCTCGGTTAAGGAACACCGTCACGGCTTTCACCTGGGTAGTCATTGTTTCCTGTTTTTGCGCCGAAACAGGAAAAACAAGCCAGAAACAGCTTAGCCACAGGCCCAGGCTTACGCGGAACAAATTCATAAAGGGTAAGTTAGAGGTAGACAGAACAAATCAATGCTTTCACAAAGGAAGCATTTCTGCTGGAATGTTTTCTTCCGTTTGCCTTACCTTTGGCGCTTTCCATCTGAATTAGCGCATGTACCCCTACGAACGACTTTTCGATTTTTCCCGCAAGATATTCCTGGCCATCGGCTGCCCGCCCGAGGATGCCCAAACCGCCACTGAAACCCTGCTCTCCGCCGATATCCGCGGCGTGGACTCGCACGGCGTAGCCCGCCTCATCGGCTACGTGCGCCTCTGGGAAGCCGGCCGCATCAACGCCACGCCCAACGTGCGCATTGTGCACGAGACGCCCAGCACCGCCACGGTAGACGGCGACGGAGGCCTCGGGTTGGTTGTAGCACCAAAGGCCATGCAGATTGCGCTGGAGAAAGCCAAAGTTGCCGGTAGCGGATGGGTGGCTGTGAAGAACTCCAACCACTTCGGGATTGCCGGCTACCACGCCATGAAAGCCCTGGAGCACGACATGATTGGCATGGCCATGACCAACGCCAGTCCGCTTGTGGCTCCCACTTATTCCCTGGAACGATTGCTGGGCACCAACCCCATTGCCGTGGCCATTCCGGCCAACGAGCAACCTCCTTTCGTCGCCGATTTAGCCACTACCACCGCTGCTAACGGCAAACTGGAGATGCTGCAGCGCAAGAACCTGGAAGCGCCCCTCGGCTGGATTCAGGCGTTAGACGGCTCGCCCTCCACCAACCCCAACGAACTGAAAGACGGCGGCGCCCTGCTCCCGCTAGGCGGCGACACCGGTAGTCACAAAGGCTACGCGCTGGGTGCGGTGGTAGACATTTTCTCAGCAGTCTTATCTGGTGCCAACTACGGCCCATGGGTACCGCCGTTCGTGAGTTTCCTGGCACCGCCCGCAGATCCGGTGGGCGAAGGCATTGGGCACTTCTTCGGAGCCATGCGCGTAGACGCCTTCCGTCCTGCCGATGACTTCAAAAACCACATGGACAACTGGATCACCCGCTTTAGAAGCTCCAAAGCCAAAGACGGTCACCAAGTCCTCATCCCCGGCGACCCAGAGCGCCTCTTCACCGAGCAACGCATGAAAGAAGGCATTCCGCTGCTTCCGCCGGTAGTAAAAGATTTAGAAGGCTTAGGCGAGAAGTTTGGGGTGACGTTGTAAAGCAATCTGTTTAGGGCCTATTTTTAGGAAAAGAGGGCAAAAAGAAGAAGCTTGAGGTAAATACCTTGACATCTATTCTGTAGGATTTAACGCTCTAGCAAGACAATGGAAGAAAAATCCAATGAAAAGGCCTCCCCTAAACTGGGCATCTTAAACATTACGGTCTTCATTCTCTCCTTGTATGTGTTGGGGTCTCTGGTAGTAGATACCATTTATGTATTGCCAGAGGAAACCTCCACCCTACTCAGGTATTTAGATAATGCTATTTGCGCTTTCTTCTTTCTGGAGTTTTGCATTAGGCTCTACAAAGCAGAGAACAAGCTCAAGTTCATGCGCTGGGGTTGGATTGATCTGGTCTCCAGCATTCCGATGGTAGATTTCCTGCGGGCCGGCAGGCTTCTTAGGCTGATAAGAATCTTCAGGATTCTCAGGGCTTTCAGGTCAACACAGCAACTGCTGCATCATCTTTTTGTCTCCAAAGCCAAAGGCGCTTTTACGTCCGTTTTCATCATCGCCATCCTGCTCATCATCTTCTCTTCCATTGCAATCCTGCAGGTAGAAACAGACCCTAACAGCAATATCAAAACGGCCGAGGATGCTATTTGGTGGGCTTACGTCACCATCACCACAGTGGGGTACGGAGACAAATTCCCGGTCACCACAGAAGGCCGGCTCATTGCCGCTATTCTGATGACGGCCGGGGTTGGGTTGTTTGGAACATTCACCGCCTATGTGGCCTCCTGGTTTGTGGCAGTGCCCCAACAAGAGAAGCAGAACAACGGAACCGAAGAAAAAGGTACTTCTTGATTTTGTTCCTTCCTTACTCTCGTAATATTTTCCTGCTCCCTACGACTTATCTTCTAGTTAAATATTTTGCCCACGGCGTGCTTTTCCGCCCTACACCCTTTATACCAATAATGAAGAAATTTACCATGGCTTTAGGCCTTTTGGGCTTTTTAGCTTTTGCAGAGCCTGCCCAGGCGGCCAAAACGCCGGAGCTCACCTACAAGGTCAACCTGAATGACCGTGCCGATGACCTGTTCAAAGTTTCCCTACAGGTGAAAGGCCTCAAAGCGGAGAACAATGTGTTTCAGTTCGCGTCTACCGCCCCCGGCACGTACCAAACCATGGACATCGGGCGGTTTGTGCGCAATTTCAAGGCTTTTGACAAAAAGGGCCGCGAAATAGCCTCCAAGCAGCTCAACACCAATCAATGGGAGTTAAGCGAGCCTAGCAAGGTACGTAAAATCACCTACCAGATTGCCGAAACCTGGGATACCAAGGTAGACAAGAATACGGTGTACGCCATGTGCGGCACCTCGCTGGAGAAAGACCATGCGCTAATCAACGGCCAAGGCGTTTTTGGCTACCTGAAAGGTCTGCAGGGCAACCCCATGCGCCTGAAACTGGAGTATCCTAACGAGTGGGAAGTGGGCACCGCCTTGAAGACCGATAAAAACGGCTATTTCCTCATCAACAACTATGACCACGCGGTAGACTCCCCTATTCTGGCTGGTACACTTACCAAAGCGTCCACTAATTACGCCGGCACCACCATTGACATCTACACCTACTCCAAAACCGGGAAAATCAAGTCGCAGGACCTGGTCACCAATATGACCACCATGCTGGATGCCGCCCATAAGTTTGTGGTCAATTTTCCGGTGGACCGCTACACGTTCCTGTATCATTTCGAGGACGAGACCTGGGGCGCCTGGGAGCACTCCTACAGCTCTGAGTACGTGATGAAGGAAGAGGATTTAACCCCCCAATTCGCGCATCAGTTAACAGACATCGCCTCGCATGAGTTCTTCCACATCATCACGCCGTTGAACATCCACAGTGAGATCATTGAGCGCTTCAACTTTGAGACGCCTACCCCCTCGCAGCACCTGTGGCTGTATGAAGGTACCACCGAGTGGGCTTCTGACATCATGCAACTGAGAGCCGGCATGATAGACCTGCCCGCTTATCTGAAAGATATGCGCCAGAAGCTGCTCGTCAACGATGTGATGGGCAATGACTACAGCCTGCGGGAACTCAGCCTGACATCTTACACGCCCAAGGGCAAACAGATTTACGGCAACATCTACCAGCGCGGCGCGGCTACCGCGGCCCTCCTGGACATTCGATTGCTGGAGCTTTCAGGCGGCAAACGCGGCCTGCGCGAAGTCATCAATGATCTGTCAAAGGAGTACGGCCCCACGAAATCGTTCCCGGAGAAGCAGTTCTTCGAGATCTTCACGGCCAAGACTTATCCTGAGATCGCAGACTTCTTCAACCGCTACATCAAAGCCGCAGAACCGCTGCCGGTGGCCGAGTATTTTGGGAAACTAGGCATCAGGTACACCCCTTCCCGAACGTCCGATAAAAAGACCATTGACCCAGGCTTCGGTTTAGGTGCTCCGGACGGAAAAATTGTGTTTCAGAAAGTGAACGCCACCCAACAGCAAGCCGGCCTGAAAGACGGTGATGAGTTGGTGGCCATCAATGGCACACCCATTTCTTTGCAGAACGCCAACCAGGAGGTTCCTAAGATTTTCCAATTAAAGGCCGGGGATGCCTATGCCTTGATCGTGCGGAGAAACGGAAAAGAAGAAAAATTACAGCTGAAGATGCTGGAAAACCAGGAAGTGCAGAAGCACCTTTTCGAGGTAGAGGAGAATGCCACACCTGCGCAGCTCTCCCTCCGCCAAAGCTGGATAAAGAACCTGTAGATTCTATCTTTTAACAGGCAAAAGCCACTGTTCTGCACAAGGACAGTGGCTTTTTGGTGTGCTTCTACTGCCAAAGACTTTAAACAAAAGGAAATTATGAATAACCCTGGTAAATAAACTTACTGCGAAAACCCTATAGAACACCATCAATGACAACCCGCCACTTCAACACTAAAAGTGGCGGGTTTTATATTTAACTTAATTTCTGGAAAACAAGCCTGAAACGCCTTTCTATAACAACACCTTTATACGGGCAACTAGCAGTCCCATAAACATAGCCTTGCCCCTATGTTCTTAATTCACTACCTTATCCAGCTCTTTCCGTTTCAGGCTTACTTTTCCAAAAACATGCGCAAAACGCTACTCTCCTTTCTTTTCGCTTTTCTGGCACTTTCCCAAATTTGGGCCCAAAACAAACCCGCGGGCATTGCAGGCAAAATCGCAGGCATGCAGAAGTTCAGCGGTTATTTCCCGTTTTACTGGGATGAGGCCACCGGCCGTATCCTGCTGGAGATTGATAAACTAGACCAGCAATTCTTGTATGTGAACTCCCTGGCCGCCGGCCTCGGCTCCAACGACATCGGGCTAGACCGCGGGCAGTTGGGCGGCGAGCACGTGGTGTATTTCCATAAGGTTGGCCCCAAGGTGCTGCTCATGGAACCCAACCAGGGCTACCGCGCCATGAACGGCAACCCCGCCGAGGAACAGGCCGTGGCGCAGTCGTTCGCGCAGTCGGCGCTGTGGGGATTCAAGGTGGAGGCCACGGAAGGCGACAAGGTCTTGGTAGACGCCACCGAGTTCATCCTCCGCGATGCCCATGACGTGGTGGGCAGCATCCGGCGCAGCCGCCAGGGTTCTTACCGCCTAGATGCCAACCGCTCGGTTATGTATTTGCCCCGCACCAAGAACTTTCCGCAGAACTCAGAGTTTGAGGCCACGCTCACGTTTGTGGGCGGCGAGGATGCCGGCAATTTCGTACGCAGCGTCACGCCCTCGGCGCAGGCCATCACGTTGCGCCAGCACCACTCGTTTGTGCAACTCCCCGACGCCAAGTACACGCCCCGCGCCATGGACCCCAGAGGCGGCTACTTCGGGATTGAGTACTTTGATTTCAGCACGCCCGTGGACCAGCCTATTGTGAAGCGCTTCATTGCCCGGCACCGCCTCCAGAAGAAGAACCCGGCCGCTGCCGTCTCTGAGGCCGTGGAACCCATTGTGTACTACGTAGACCATGCCGCGCCGGAACCCATCAGATCAGCGCTCTTGGAAGGTGCTCGCTGGTGGGCGCAGGCGTTTGAGGCCGCCGGTTACAAAGACGCGTTCAAAGTGGAAATTTTGCCCGTAGATGCGGACCCCATGGACGTACGCTACAACGTGATCCAGTGGGTGCACCGCAGCACCCGGGGCTGGTCTTACGGCGCCACCGTCACCGACCCCAGAACCGGCGAGATCATCAAAGGGCACGTAAGCCTGGGCTCCCTGCGCGTGCGCCAGGATTTTCTCATCGCTGAGGGGCTGCTAGCTCCTTATGAACAAGGCAAACCCGCTAATCCCGAGATGATGAAAATGGCGCTTTCCCGCCTGCGGCAACTGTCTGCCCATGAACTGGGCCACACCCTGGGCATCATGCACAACTACGCCGCCAGCGTGAGCAACCGCGCCAGCGTCATGGATTACCCCCATCCTACCGTGAAACTGACTGCGAACGGCGACATTGACCTTTCTGATGCTTACGCTGTGGGCATTGGTGAATGGGACAAAGAAGCCATCAAGTTTGGCTACCAGCATTTCCCGGCCGGCACGAACGAACAACAGGCCTTGGACCAGCAATTGCGCGAGGCCCACAAACGCGGTCTCCAGTTCATCTCTGACCGAGATTCCCGCGCACCGGGCGGCGCGCATCCGCAGGCCCATCTCTGGGACAATGGCGCCAGCGCCTCTGAAGAACTGAAGCATGTGTTAAGTGTGCGGCAGAAAGCGTTGGAGCGTTTCGGGGAGAACAATATCAAGCCGGGTGTTCCTATGGCCATGTTAGAAGACGCGCTGGTACCCATTTACAACTACCACCGCTACCAGGTAGAAGCGGCCGCCAAACTAGTGGGAGGTCTGAACTACACCTACGCGGCGCGCGGCGACGGACAGTTGGTAACGGAGTTTGTGCCCGAGGCCGAGCAGCAAAAAGCCCTGGATGCTTTGCTCTCTACCCTTGAGCCGAACGTGCTGGCGCTACCGGAGAAAATCATCGCTGCCATTCCGCCCCGGCCCGCTGGTTGGTCTCCTACCCGCGAACTGTTTGACAAACGCACCGGCCTCACCTTTGACCCGCTGGCTGCTGCCGAGGCTTCGGCAGATTTCACGCTCTCTTTCCTATTCCACCCGGAGCGCGCCACGCGGCTGGTGGAGTTGAAAGCCCGGGGTAACGGCTTAGGCCTGGACGAGGTCCTGAACCAGATCATTGACCAAACCTGGGAAAGCAAAGGCGCCTCGGGCATGAACGGACAGGTGCAGCTGCTCACCCAGCAATTGGTTCTCACGCACCTCATGGCTCTTTCCCAAAATGAAGAGGCCTCCTACGCGGCCCGTGCCGCTGCCCTGCTGCAACTGAACAACCTGGAGAAAAAGGCCAAGAAACTAACCAACTCCTCTACCGATGCGGTGAAAGCCAATGCCCTCTTAGCCTTAGACCGCCTGAAAAAACCTCAAGATGCCAAACCGCAACTCCACAAAGACCTTCCACCCGGCGCGCCCATCGGCTCTCTGGACATGATAGGCTGCGAATAGCGTTTTACCCCTGTTTTCCTGAAAACAGCCCCAAATCCCATCTCCACTAGAGGTGGGATTTTTTATGGACACGCATATCGTCCCCCTTTGAAGGCCCGGGATGATGAGGCGTGCTGATTACGGCATTCCAGATCATGTAGGGGCAATCCCTTGTGGTTGCCCTTTTCTCTGTAGTAAGTGTTGTTTGGTTCTTGTAACGGCTTTGTCATCCCCCTACCCCCTTCAAAGGGGGACGATATGCGTGTTTAGAATTCAAACTTACATCAAGGAGTAGAAAGGAACCGGCCTCTCACACTAGCTTGTATATAGAAAATAACCAATACAACTTCCTTGCAAATGCGCCTGAAATTCTTACATTTAAGTAACTAACCCTTAAATTCTTCCACCTTGAAAAGACGCGATTTCCTTCAACTTTCCGGCCTTGGGTTTGGTACCCTCATGCTGCCGATTCCGCTCTGGGGCAACGATGTGGCCCCGGAGGCGATGCTCACTCCTCTGGAAGCAGCCGTGAAGAAACAAATTGCCGATGCGGCCCTCAACGCCGCCACGTCTAAAGGTGCTTCCTACGCCGACGTCCGGATTGGCCGCTACCTGAACCAGTACCTCATTACTCGGGAAGACAAGGTGCAGAACACCGTGAACACCGAGTCTTTTGGCTTGGGTGTGCGCGTCTTGGTAAACGGTACCTGGGGGTTCTCGGCCATTGACGAAGTCTCGCCCGCCGGGGCTGCTAAAGCTGCCGAACTGGCCGTAGCCATTGCCAAGGCGAACTCTAAGCTGCAGACCGAGCCAGTACAACTGGCCCCGCAACAAGGCTACGGCGAGGTGAGCTGGAAAACACCCATTGAGCGCAATGCCTTTGAGGTGCCGCTCAAGGAAAAGGTAGACATTCTCTTGGGCGCCAACGCCGCCGCCATGCAGAACGGCGCCAACTACGTGAATTCGGCCTTATTTTTGGTAAACGAGCAGAAATACTTCGCGTCTACAGATGGCTCTTACATTGAACAGGACGTGCACCGCATCTGGCCCGTGCTCAACGTCACGGCCATTGACCAGAAAACCGGCAAGTTCGAGACGCGGCAATCGTTGAGCGCTCCCACCGGGATGGGCTTCGAATACCTAAGCGGTCGGCCCGCCGATAAAATCAAAGGCATTACCACCCGCTACGGCAGAACCTATGACATGGTGGAAGATGCCACCGCCGCCGCTAAACAAGCCAAGGAGAAACTGACCGCTAAATCTGTCCTGGCCGGCAAATATGACCTGGTGCTGGACCCCTCGCACCTGTGGCTTACCATCCATGAGAGTGTGGGCCACCCGCTGGAACTGGACCGCGTGCTGGGCTACGAGGCTAACTTCGCCGGGACCTCCTTCGCTACGCTGGACAAATGGAAATCCAAAAACTTCAAGTACGGCAGCCCGCAGGTGAATCTCTTCGCCGATAAAGTGCAGCCCGGTTCCCTGGGCGCGGTGGGGTATGACGATGAAGGCGTGAAAACCAAACGTTGGGATCTAGTGAAAGACGGTACGCTGGTGAACTACCAGGCCACCAGAGACCAGGTACACATGCTGGGAGAAAAAGAATCGCACGGATGCTGCTACGCCGACAATTGGAGCTCGGTGCAGTTCCAGCGCATGCCTAATGTGTCTTTGGCTGCCGGCAAGCAGAAACTGAGCGTAGATGACATGATCAAGAACGTGGAGAAAGGCATCTACATCATAGGCGATGGTTCCTTTTCTATTGACCAGCAGCGCTATAACTTCCAGTTTGGCGGGCAGCTGTACTACGAGATCAAAGACGGCAAGATTGTGGGCCCGCTCAAAGACGTGGCCTACCAAAGCAACACCCAGGAATTCTGGAACTCCTGCGCCGCCGTCTGTGACGAGAGCGACTACCGCCTAGGTGGTTCCTTCTTCGATGGCAAAGGCCAGCCTACGCAAGTCAGCGCGGTTTCGCACGGTTCCGCTACCACGCGCTTCAACGGCGTGAACGTGATCAATACAGGTCGGAAAATCTAACGGTTTTCCAGTCCTGAGTTCTGAGTCCATAGTCTTGAGTCATTTTTTACAACTCAGGACTCAGAACTCAAGACTCAGAACTAAAACAAGCAGTTTCTATCAACATCAGACGTATCTACCAATGGCAATATATACCCAAGAACAAGCGCAGGCCATCCTGAAGAAGGTAATGGCCTTGAGTAAAGCCGATGAATGCGAGGCCAACCTGAATGGCAGCAAATCTGGGAACGTGCGCTACGCGCGCAATTCCGTGTCTACCGCAGGTGAGGCGCACACCACGTCGTTGGTGGTGCAGTCCTCTTTTGGGAAGAAAGTGGGCACCGCTACCATCAATGAGTTTGACGATGCGTCGCTGGAGAAAGTGGTCCGCCGCTCAGAGGAATTAGCTAAACTTGCCCCCGAAAACCCCGAGTATATGGGCGTGCTGGGTCCGCAGAAATACATCGCCACCAGCCCGTACGTGGCGGCCACGGCAGCCATTACGCCAGACAAACGGGCCGAGATGGTGGCGCAAAGCATCTCGGCGGCAAAAGCCAAAAACCTGACCGCCGCCGGTTACCTGCAAGACTCGGTAGGGTTCCAATCGATGATGAACAGCAAAGGGCTGTTCGCCTACAATACAGACACCGGGGTGGACTTTTCCCTTACCGTGCGCACGCCAGACGGCACCGGCTCTGGGTATGTTTCGCGGGGCTTCAATGACGTGAACAAACTGAACACCGCCACGGCCTCCAATATTGCCGTAATTAAAGCCACTGGCTCCAAAGATGCCAAGGCCCTGGAACCGGGCAAGTACACCGTGATTCTGGAACCGGCCGCTGTAGCCGTGATGCTGGAGAACCTGTTCTTCAACATGGATGCCCGCTCTGCCGACGAAGGCCGCAGCTTTTTAAGTAAGGCCGGAGGCGGAAACAAACTTGGGCAGAAACTGGTGGACGAACGCGTGACCATCTACTCAGACCCGGCGCACCCCGAGCTACCCACCTCTCCTTGGGCGCAGGACGGACAGGCCCTGAACAAAGTCACCTGGATAGACAAAGGCGTGGTGAAACAGATTCCGGTCTCCCGCTTTTGGGCGCAGCAGAAGAAAATAACGCCGGTGCCTTTTCCTAACTCGGCCATCATGCAGGGCGGTACCCAAAGCCTGGAAGACATGATCAAAGGAACGCAGAAAGGCATTCTGGTGACCCGCCTGTGGTACATCAGAAGCGTGGACCCGCAGACACTCCTGCTCACCGGCCTCACCCGCGACGGAACCTTCTACATTGAAAACGGCAAGATCAAACACGCCGTCAAGAACTTCCGCTTCAACGAAAGCCCCATCATCATGCTCAACAATCTTGAAGCCTTGGGTAAAACCGAGCGCGTAGTAAGCGGCGAATCCTCAAACAACTACCTGCTGCCTCCGCTTAAAATCCGGGATTTCACCTTCAGCAGTTTGTCTGATGCGGTGTAAGAAAGTTCACTGAGAATTTCATTTCAACAGAAAAGCGTTTTAGGTCTGATTCAACAAAATCAGGCCTGAAACGCTTTTTCTTTATTCGCTGGCGCGAGCTTGCAGCTCGTGTCCGCACGCATTTCTGAAAGCCTTCCCCAATTTGTCCTCTTGGAAAGATCTTGTGGCCAAACTAGAAAAGCCTTTTAGACACGCTTCTACTGTTCGCTCACAAGGTCCTTTCAGGATGACAGAAAGGGTGATCTGCCATGTGCGCGGACACGAGCGGGACGCTCGCGCCAGCGAAGAACCCGTTGCATCATTTCTTTGCCAATTCTGTTTTAGGCTCATTTTCAGGAAATCAGCTTAAAAGCGCTAAGATTCTTTCTTTAGGAATCACAGGCAAGTTTCGCCACCTATCCCACAGGAAACCGTACCCTTGTAAGAGGCTATTTCTTCGTACTTTTGCGGAAGTGTGCGGAAACGCATTGCATTAACTTTGACACATGGCTAAAATAGCAATAAATCTTACCACCGCTTCCATCCAAAAGGAAGAGGTGATTGTGGGCATTGACCTGGGTACTACCAACAGTCTGGTCGCGTATATGCACCCAGAGGACCACGCCCCCATTGCCATCAATGACCAGGGATTCGGAACCATTGTCCCTTCGGTGGTGCATTTTTCCAGGGAAGGCGAAGTGATTGTGGGCAATAATGCCAAAGAGTACCTGCTCACCGATCCGGCCAATACCATTTACTCAGTGAAGCGCTTGCTGGGCAAATCTTACCAGGACCTGGGCGAACACAAAGATTTCTTCGGCTACAAAATCATTGACGATAACTCCGAGGGACTGGTGAAGATACGGGTGCAGGACAAGTTTTACTCCCCAATTGAGCTGAGTGCCGAGATCCTGAAAGAGCTCCGCGCCCGCGCTGAGCACGCCTTGAAAACACCGGTAAACCGCGCGGTAATCACCGTGCCTGCCTACTTCAACGACTCGCAGCGCCAAGCTACCCGCGATGCCGGTAAACTAGCTGGTCTGGAGGTACTGCGCATCGTGAACGAGCCTACGGCGGCTTCGTTGGCCTACGGCATTGGCTTAGACCAATCAGAGGAGCGCACCATTGCCGTGTATGACCTGGGCGGCGGCACGTTTGACATCTCCATCCTGCGCATCCACCAGGGCATCTTTGAGGTGCTGTCTACCAATGGTGATACGTATTTGGGTGGCGATGATCTGGACCGCGCCATTGTGAACCATTGGTTCCAACAGAACCCTTCCCTGGCCTCGCAGGTATCTGCCGATGCGAATCTGTCCCAGGCGGTGCGTTTACAGGCCGAGGAAGCCAAGAAAACCCTCAGCAGCCAGAATACCTTCACCAGCCAACTGCATGGCGTAGAACTAGCCTTAGACCGGCCCACATTTGAGTCGCTCATCACACCTATCGTGGACCGCACCATAGCGTCCTGCCAGATGGCTCTAAAAGATGCCGGTTTGCAGCCTGAGCAGATTGACACCGTGATCATGGTGGGCGGTTCTACCCGCGTGCCCCTGGTGTACCAAACCGTGAGCGATTTCTTCGGGAAGCCCGCCAACAACTCCTTGAACCCAGATGAGGTAGTAGCCCTTGGTGCCGCCATCCAGGCCGATGTCTTGGCTGGGAACCGCAAAGACATCCTGCTGCTAGACGTGACGCCGCTTACCTTAGGTATTGAGACCATGGGCGGCCTCATGGATTCCATTATTCCCCGCAACTCCAAGATCCCCACTAAAGCCGGTCGGCAGTACACCACTTCTGTGGACGGACAGGTGAACATGAAAATCTCTGTGTACCAAGGAGAACGTGATGTGGTGAAAGAGAACCGCAAACTGGCCGAGTTCGATTTGAAGGGCATTCCAGCCATGCCTGCGGGCTTTCCCAAGGTAGACGTGAACTTCATCCTGAATGCCGATGGTATCTTGAAAGTAGAAGCCATTGAGCTGCGTTCCGGCGTACGGCAGGAAGTGGAAGTAAAACCGCAGTACGGCCTCACCGATGACCAGGTAGAGCAGATGCTGATGGATTCCATTACCCACGCCCGCGAGGATGTTTCCACCCGCATGGTCATTGAGGCCCGTACCACCGCCGAGCAGATGATTTACCAGGTAGAGCGTTTCGTGCAGAAAAACGGTGAGCACCTGACTCCAGAGGAAATAGAACTGACAAACCAGAACGTGCAAAACCTGAAAGACGTGTTGCCCACCGGCGACAAAGACACCATCTTGAAGGCCGTAGATGTGCTGGAAGAGCAGACCAGCCCGTTTGCGGAGCGCGTGATGCAGATCTCTATCAAGAAAGCCATGACCGGCAAAAAGATTGAATAACCGTTTCAGGGCAGTTTTTCAGAAAATGACCTAAAAACAGGCATAAAAGCAGAAGGCGCAACCTAACCAGTTGCGCCTTCTGCTTTTAAATTTAAAGAGAGTTTACTTCTCTTCTTCGTCTTTTTCTACAATGAGGTACAGGTCCTCCGTGGGCTTTTTCATGAGGTATTTCTCCCGCGCGAATTTCTCCAGCAACTCGGGGTTACTCATCAATTCCTTGCGGTCTTTCTGCACCTCGGCAATCTTCTCCAGGTAATAGTCGCGCTCCTCTTCCAGTATGGTGAGTTTGCGGCTAGTTTGGAACTGGGTGATGAAATCATTGGAGTCAAAGAAGAACATCCAGGCCAGAAAGGCCACGCCAGTCAAGAAATAGAAGTTCCGGAAAAATTTAGGGACGCGTGCTAACATAGTCTAAACAAAAAATGGCGGCAAACTTTCGCTTGCCGCCATGAATTTACAAAGAATCCAGAAGGTAACTACACCAGAGGCGAATCAATTCTGTAAAATCTGTTTTCGGCCTGTTTTCTATAAAACATAGTCAAAACTAGATATATACGGTTCGCTTCTGAAGGCAGATTACATTTTCCGGCCCGGGAAGTAAGCAACCTCGCCCAATTCTTCCTCAATGCGGAGTAACTGGTTGTACTTGGCCATCCGGTCTGAACGGGAAGCCGAGCCGGTTTTGATTTGACCGGTGTTCAAGGCCACGGCTAAGTCAGCAATGGTGTTGTCTTCGGTCTCACCTGAACGGTGGCTCATGATGCTCTTATAGCCATTGATACGGCCCAGGTTGATGGCGTTGATGGTCTCGGTCAAAGTACCAATCTGGTTTACTTTGATGAGGATCGCGTTGGCCACTTGCTGGTCGATTCCTTGCTGCAGACGAGTCACGTTGGTCACGAACAAGTCATCGCCTACCAACTGGGTTTTGTTCCCGATAGAATCGGTCAAAGCTTTCCAGCCAGTCCAGTCATCCTCGTCCATCCCGTCTTCAATAGAGATGATCGGGTATTTGTTTGCCCACTCAGTCCAGTAGCCTACCATCTCAGAAGAGGTAAGTTTGTCACCGGTAGATTTCTTGAAGTGGTAGTGGCCGGTAGAGGCATCGTAGAACTCAGAAGCGGCGGCATCCATGGCAATCATGAAGTCTTCGCCCGGACGGTATCCAGCGGCTTCAATCGCCTGCAATACTACCTCAATGGCTTCCTGGTTAGACCCGATGTTCGGCGCGAACCCGCCTTCATCCCCCACGTTCGTAGACATACCTTTTTTCTTCAGTACGTTCTTCAGGTGGTGGAACACCTCGGTACCCCAACGCAGCGCCTCAGAGAAAGAAGAAGCACCTACTGGCATCACCATGAACTCTTGGAAGTCGATGGAGTTATCCGCGTGGCTACCGCCGTTCAGGATGTTCATCATGGGTACTGGCAAGGTGTTGGCGTTTACGCCACCTACGTACCGGTACAGAGACTGACCCGCTTCCTTCGCTGCCGCTTTGGCTGCCGCCAGAGAAACCCCCAGGATGGCGTTCGCGCCCAACTTGGCTTTGTTGTCGGTCCCGTCAATCTCAATCATGATCTTATCCAGCAGGCTCTGCTCGAATACATTGAAACCAACCAGTTCATCGGCAATGATGGTGTTCACGTTCTGCACGGCTTGCAGCACCCCTTTGCCCATGTACATGCTCTTATCATCGTCACGTAACTCTACAGCCTCGTGTTTACCGGTAGAAGCTCCAGACGGAACGGCGGCACGACCCACAATCCCGTTCTGGGTGATCACGTCTACCTCAACGGTAGGATTTCCGCGGGAGTCAAAAATCTGGCGGGCTTTGATGTCTTCAATTAAGCTCATATAGTTCTATTTTGATTTATGATTTCTTTTCTTTCTCCAGCATCTCCACAAAGAGGTCAAACAGGTACTCAGAGTCGTGCGGCCCCGGAGAAGACTCTGGGTGGTACTGCACACTGAAAGCCGGTTTGTTCTTTATCCTTATGCCTTCAACGGTGTTGTCGTTAAGGTTGATGTGGGTGATTTCTACGTTAGGGTGATTTCTCACTGCTTCAGCGTCCACCGCAAACCCATGGTTCTGCGAAGTAATCTCGCTTTTGCCAGTAATCAGGTTCTTCACCGGGTGGTTAAGTCCGCGGTGCCCATTGTGCATTTTGTAAGTAGGGATACCGTTTGCTTGGGCCAGAATCTGGTGCCCCATGCAAATCCCGAACATCGGCTTTTCGATAGCAAGAATCTGCTCTACGCTTTTCACCGCTTCGGTGGTCACCGCAGGGTCTCCAGGACCGTTGGAGATGAAGTATCCGTCTGGTCCCCAGGCTTCCATTTCTTCAAAGGTGGTACCATAAGGGAATACGCGGCACTCACAACCTCTGCTGGTAAGGTTATTCAGGATATTGCGTTTTACGCCCAAATCTAAGACAGCCACCTTAAACCGAGTCTCAGCTACAGGCAGATCATACTGCTGGAGAGTAGATACTTTAGAAGAGAGTTCCAGGCCTGCCATGGAGGGCACTTCTTGCAACTGCAGCTTAAGAGCTTCCACATCTGTGGTCTCAGAGGAGATGATGGCATTCATGACGCCTTTATCCCGCACGTAACGCACCAGCTCTCTGGTATCAATCTCGCAGATACCCACAATGCCGGCTTTCTCGAAATACTCCTGCAAAGATCCTTCTGCCGTCTTTCTGGAAAAATGGTGCGAAAACTCCTTGCAGATAAGTCCTTTGATCTGGATGTTACCAGATTCCACTTCTTCCTGCTGCACCCCGTAGTTCCCTACGTGTGACACAGTAGTAATCACTATCTGGCCGTAGTAAGAAGGATCTGTGAAGATCTCCTGATAGCCCGTCATGCCTGTGTTAAAACAGACCTCGCCGCCAGTGGTTCCAACTCTTCCAAGGCTCTTACCATGGAAAACTGTGCCGTCTTCCAGCACCAATACTGCATCAGTTGTTGTATGAAGCTTCATTCTGTTTTACTTATGTGGCAAAAATAAAAAAGGGATACGAGTAATCTCGTATCCCTTTTCAATAATTATTGCATACTTATTATTCTGCGGCTGGAGTTTCAGCTGAATCAGTAGCAGCAGCATCTCCTGAAGTGGCAGCTGGTGCATCAGTAGAACCCTGCGCATCAGTTGTTTTCTTACCAGAAGAACGACGTCTTGTCTTAGGCTTAGCAGCTGCGGCAGTACCGGTTGTGGTCAGCATATCCTCGTTGTAGTCAACAAGTTCAATGATACACATTTCAGCGTTGTCACCCAAACGAGTACCAGTTTTCAAAATGCGGGTATAGCCACCTGGGCGATTCGCGATTTTGGCTGATACGCCATCAAAAAGTTCTTTAACAGACTCTTTGTTTTGCAAGTAAGAGAATACAGTACGACGTGAGTGTGTGGTATCGCTCTTTGATTTAGTTAATAGAGGCTCTACATATTTCCGCAGGGCTTTCGCTTTGGCCACCGTAGTGATTACGCGCTTATGCAGAATTAAAGATGAAGCCATGTTAGAAAGCATTGCAGCTCTGTGAGAAGCTGTTCTTCCTAAGTGGTTGTTTTTTTTACCGTGTCTCATTACATTGATTGTGCACGTGCATACCGTCGATCAACCTTTCGGGATCGGGAATTATGCCGTAGATTATTAATCCTCTTCTAATTTGTACTTGGCGATATCCATTCCGAAGGTCAGGCCTTTGTCAGAAACCAAGTTTTCCAACTCAGTCAAAGACTTCTTCCCAAAGTTACGGAATTTCATCATGTCTGAAAGATCCAATTGCACTAAGTCACCTAAAGTTCTGATGTCAGCTGCTTTCAAGCAGTTGTACGCCCGAACTGAAAGGTCCATATCGTGCAAAGGAGTCTTAAGGACTTTTCTCATGTGCAGCATTTCTTCATCAACGGCTTCTTCCTCTTCAGGCTTCACTGTCTCAAAAGTCATGGTGTTGTCAGAGAAAAGCATGAAATGCTGGATCAGGATATTGGCAGCACCTTTCAAAGCATCTTCCGGATGGATTGAACCATCGGTCGTGATCTCCAATAAGAGACGCTCATAGTCAGTCTTCTGCTCAACACGAGTGTTCTCAACACTGTACTTCACGTTCTTAACAGGCGTGAAGATAGCGTCAATCGCAATCTGGCCGAAAACCTGATCTGCTGGTCTATTCTCTTCTGCTGGCACGTAGCCTCTTCCCTTTTGAATAGTTAACTCAATCTCGAAAGAAGACTCAGGGTCCAAGTGGCAAATCACTAGATCAGGATTCAACACCTGGAATGAACCAGAGAATTTATTGATGTCACCGGCAGTGAAGGTATCTTGCTTGCTGATGCTAACGGTGATTTTATCATCAACCAGGTCACCAATTTTCTTGAACCGAACCATTTTCAGGTTCAGGATAATCTCAGAGACATCTTCAACCACACCTTCAATGGTAGAGAACTCATGGAGCACACTAGGAACCCGGATGCTGGAGATGGCATATCCCTCCAATGAGGAGAGAAGAATTCTTCTCAGCGCATTCCCAATGGTAACACCATAGCCCTTTTCTAGCGGCTTAAATTCAAACTGCCCGTTGAAATCGTCGGATTTCTCCATAACGACTTTCTCTGGCATTTGAAAGGCTAATATTGACATGATTGCTGGTTTAAGGTTGACACTTAAATTAGAACTGATTACTTAGAGTAAAGCTCGACGATCAGCTGCTCCTGAATTTTCTCAGGGATCTGATCACGCACTGGGTTGGAGATGAACTTACCAGCTAACTGGCTACCATCCCACTCTAACCAAGTGAAGGCACGAGCATTACGGCCAGCCAGGCTGGTAGTAATCGCTTCTAATGATTTTGATTTCTCGCGAACACTTACCACATCACCAGGACGCAGGGTGTAAGAAGCGATGTTTACCACGTGTCCGTTTACCTGGATGTGGTTGTGGTTCACCAATTGTCTGGCACCACGTCTTGTAGGAGCAATACCCAAACGGTACACCGTGTTGTCTAATCTTGCTTCTAACAAAGCAAGTAAGTTCTCACCAGTGATACCTTGTTTACGGGCAGCTTTGTCAAACAAGTTCTCAAACTGTTTCTCCAAAACACCATAGATGTATTTGGCTTTCTGCTTCTCCATTAACTGGATAGCGTACTCAGATTGTTTTTTTCTACGACCACGACCGTGCTGGCCTGGACCATACGCTTTCTTAGCTAAAGCTTTGCTTGGTCCAAAAATTGGTTCGTTGTATCTTCTAGAGATTTTACTCTTAGGGCCTGTGTATCTTGCCATTTCTAATACTAAATAATATCCTTAAACTCTTCTGCGCTTTGGAGGGCGACATCCGTTGTGAGGAAGTGGAGTCACATCTTTGATGGAAGTAACTTCAATACCTACGTTTTGCATAGTCCGGATAGCAGACTCACGTCCTGCTCCTGGGCCTTTTACAAAAACTTCAGCCTTTCTCATTCCAGCTTCGTAAGCTACTTTACCGCAGTCGGCAGCAGCCATTTGGGCAGCATAAGGAGTATTTTTCTTAGACCCTTTGAATCCCATTTTACCAGCAGAAGCCCAGGAAATCACCTGACCGTTGATGTTGGTAACAGAGATAATAATATTGTTGAAAGAAGCTTTGATGTGTACCTGACCAACAGGCTCCACCACAACAACGCGCTTCTTGGCTTTATCTTTTCTTTTCTGAGCCATTGTCGTTTATTTATTTAGATGCCTTCTTCTTGTTTGCAACAGTCTTACGTTTACCTTTTCTGGTTCTGGTGTTGTTTTTGGTTCTTTGACCTCTAACTGGTAAACCTTTTCTGTGACGAAGACCACGGTAAGAACCAATGTCCATCAAACGTTTGATGTGCAATTGAACTTCTGACCGAAGAACACCTTCAACTTTGTGCTCAGCAGCGATGATGCTACGGATTTCTCCGGCTTCATCCTCGCTCCAATCTTTCACCTTCTTGTCAAGATCCACCCCAGCCTTCACCAAAATAGACTGTGACAACTTGCGGCCAATACCGAAGATGTACGTCAAGGCAATTTCGCCTCTTTTGTTATCTGGAATATCAACTCCTGCTATTCTAGCCATGTTTTTAAATTAACCTTGTCTTTGTTTATAACGTGGATTCTTCTTGTTGATCACGTAAAGCTTGCCTTTACGTCTGATCACTTTGCAGTCTTCACTGCGCTTCTTAACTGACGCTTTAACTTTCATCTGTTTATTTGTATCTGTAAACTATTCTGCCTTTACTAAGGTCGTAAGGAGACATTTCCAATTTTACTCTATCGCCGGGAAGAATCTTGATGTAGTGCATCCGCATCTTTCCGGAAATGTGAGCAATAACTTGATGGCCATTTTCTAATTCTACCCGAAACATTGCATTGGATAGTGCCTCAATGATGGTACCGTCTTGTTCGATGGAAGACTGTTTAGCCATGTATTAGTTCAGTGCTTTATCTATGTAATCAAAAGTAGTTAAAATCTCCGCTTTGCCCTTTCTTACTACAACAGTATGTTCAAAATGCGCAGAGGGTTTCTTGTCTCTGGTACGGATGGTCCAGCCATCGTTTTCTTGAACCACATGTCTTGAACCAAGGTTCACCATGGGTTCAATGGCTATTACCAGGCCTTCCTGCAGTTTCATGCCTTGACCTCTTTTCCCGTAATTAGGAACCTCAGGACCTTCATGTAAACTGCGACCAAGACCGTGGCCAACTAGTTCCCGTACCACGCCATAACCATATTGCTCTACATGAGACTGTATGGCAAAACCAATATCACCAATTCGGGAACCAACAACCGCCAAGTCAATGCCTTTGTACAAAGACTCTTTGGTGCGGCGAAGCAATTCAGTCACTTCCGGAGCTACTTCCCCTACAGCGTGGGTATAAGCACTGTCACTGTGGAAACCTTTAAAAAAAACTCCACAATCAATAGATACAACATCTCCTGATTGTAGAGCATACTTACTAGGTATACCATGAACAACTGCCGAGTTTAAGCTGATGCACAAGCTGTGCTTAAACCCGTTATACCCCTTAAAGGAAGGAGAACCTCCATTGTCTCTGATAAATTCCTCAGCGACAGAATCTAATTTTAAGGTAGTAACACCCTCAGCTACGTGCTTGGCGACTTCACCGTGCACTTGGCTGAGGATGTTAGCACTTTGTTTAATAAGCTCGATTTCTTCTTCGGTCTTATATACAATCATTCCTTAAGAAGCAACCGCTATATTTTTTGAACGTCCTCTGAGTTTACCAGATTTCATCATGCCATCATAATGACGCATTAACAAATAACTCTCAATTTGGTTCAAGGTGTCTAAAACTACACCTACCAAGATGATAAGAGAAGTACCTCCGAAGAAGGCAGCAAATTCTCTTGTGATCCCAAACAACATAGCAATAGAAGGCAGAATAGCGATAAGGGCTAGGAAGATGGCACCTGGCAAGGTAATTCTTGTTAGTACTTCATCAATGTATTCTGAAGTAGCAAGGCCTGGTTTAACCCCTGGCACAAAGCCACCGCTTCTCTTCAAGTCATCAGAAATCTGATTAGGATTCACACTGATGGCTGTATAGAAGAATGTAAATACGATGATCAGTACTGCGAAAGATAGGTTATACTGCCAAGAGGTATAATCTGAAAACACATTACCAATTTCATTGGCGATATCGCTTTCATTTCTCCAAAAGGAGGCAATCATACCTGGCAAGAACATTAAAGATTGCGCGAAGATAATAGGCATTACCCCTGCAGCATTCACCTTTAATGGTATAAACTGTCTTTGACCTGCTTGTAAGGAAGCTGAACCTCCTACTTGCTTGGCATATTGAACTGGAATTCTTCTGATGGCTTGTGTAAGCATAACTACACTCATCACCACGAAGAATAGAACAATCAATTCAATGATAAAGATAAGGGCACGTCCCAGTCCTAGAGCCAAGGCCTCTCCTACAAGAGCACCTGGTAGACGAGACACAATCCCGATCATGATCAGCATGGAAATGCCATTTCCAATGCCTTTGTCAGTGATTTTCTCACCTAACCACATACAGAACATGGTTCCAGCGGTAAGAATGATCATGGAAGAAATTGTAAAAAGAGGTCCAGCGACTGAAGGATCAATAGCTTCTGCGTTAATAGTAGCTAAAAACCCTACTGATTGGGCCAACGTGATTACGATAGTAAGCACCCTGGTGTACTGGTTGATCTTCTTACGACCAGATTCCCCTTCTTTTTGCAATTTCTGGAAATAAGGAACTGCAATGGTTAGAAGCTGTAAAACGATGGAAGCAGAAATATAAGGCATGATACCCAATGCAAAGATGGAAGCATTACCAAATGCTCCACCTAAAAAGGCATCTAACAAGCCTAAGATTCCTTGGGCGCCGCTTTTCAATTGAGTTGGATCAATTCCTGGCAACACCACATAGGAGCCTAATCTGAAAATTGCGATGAATCCTAAAGTATTTAGGATTCTAACTCGCAAATCTTCAATCGCAAAAATATTCTTAATCGTAGTAATCAGCTTCTTCATCTATTACAGAGTCACAACCTTGCCGCCTGCTTTTTCAATAGCTTCTACTGCACTCTGAGAGAACGCATGCGCGTGCACTTCAATAGCAGTAGTTATTTCGCCTCTTCCAAGAACTTTGATGTTATCATTCTTAGAAGCTAACCCGTTGTTACGGAAGGCAGCGAAGTCAATAACAGTAGATCCAGATTTAGAAGCTAAGTTTTGGAGAACATCAAGGTTAACAGCAGTGAACTCAACACGGTTGATGTTTTTGAAACCGAATTTAGGCACACGGCGTACTAAAGGCATCTGACCGCCTTCAAAACCTGCTTTAGATGAATATCCTGAGCGAGATTTTGCTCCTTTATGTCCACGGGTAGAGGTACCACCTCTACCAGAACCGGTACCGCGACCAATTCTCTTCCGGTTCTTGGTAGAACCTTCAGCAGGCTTTAAATTACTTAAGTTCATTCTTAAACCTCCTTAACCGATACTAAATGTTGGATGCTGTTAACCATACCTGCAATCTGAGGGGTTAACTCTTTCGTTACAGTCTTATTGATTTTGCCAAGACCAAGAGCCTTCATGGTTCTTTTTTGTCTTTCAGGACGGTCAATAATACTTTGGATCTGGGTGATTTCTACACTTGCCATAATTACCCGTTGAAAACACGTTGTAAACTGATTCCACGTTGCTGAGCAACAACCAAAGGATCACGCATTTTAGAAAGCGCATCAAAAGTTGCTTTTACCACGTTATGTGGGTTAGAAGAACCTTTTGACTTAGCTAATACGTCTCTGATTCCAGCACTGTCAAATACGGCACGCATTGCACCACCGGCAATAATACCGGTACCTGCTGCAGCTGGCTTGATCAATACGAAACCACCAGAGAATTTGCCTTCCATTGGATGGGGTACAGTGTGCTTGAACAAAGGAACACGAACCAAGTTTTTCTTGGCATCATCAATACCCTTTGCAATAGCATCGGTTACCTCGTTCGCCTTACCTAAGCCGTATCCAACAACACCATTACCGTCACCTACTACTACGATGGCAGAGAAACTGAATCTTCTACCACCTTTCACAACTTTAGCAACGCGGTTGATAGCTACTACGCGCTCTTTCAGCTCGATTTCGCTCGCTTTTATGCTTCTGATATTTAATTTAGACATGTTCTTAGAATTTTAGACCCGCTTCACGAGCCCCTTCTGCTAATGATTTAACACGACCATGGTACAGGTAACCACCTCTGTCGAAAACAACTTCAGTGATACCTTGCGCCAAAGCTTTAGCTGCAATGTCACGTCCAACCACAGAAGAAGATTCACTCTTGGTTGAAGCGGCAGCGCCTTCATTTACAGAAGATGAAGAACTTGCTAATGTAACACCATTCACATCATCAATCAGCTGCGCATAAATAAACTTATTGCTTCTGAAGACAGACAGACGGGGACGCTGAGCAGTTCCAGACACCTTGTTACGGATGCTGCGACGAATTCTCAGTCTTCTTTTTGCTTTATCGAATGCCATTTTCTTTCTTATTTAGAAGCAGTTTTACCAGCTTTTCTTCTAACAACCTCACCCACGAAACGAATACCTTTGCCTTTGTAAGGCTCAACTTTACGTAACGAGCGGATTTTGGCAGCTACCTGACCAATCAACTGCTTATCAATTCCTTCTAAGGTGATCACAGGAGCTTTACCTTTTTCAGTTACTGCTACTGCAGAAATCTCAGGAGGCAAACCAACGTAAATGTTATGTGAGTAACCTAAAGCAAGTTCCAAGTTCTGGCCTACAGTAGTGGCTTTGAAACCTACCCCTACCAATTCCAAAGAAAGCTTGTAGCCTGTGCTCACACCAACAACCATGTTATTGATGATAGAACGGTACAAACCATGAAGTGCTTTGTGTCTCTTTTGCTCTGTTGGACGTGTAACAGTAAGTACACCATCCTCAATAGCAACAGTTATGTCCGTATCAACTTGTGAAGAAAGAGTTCCTTTAGGCCCTTTCACTGTAACCAGATTATCCTGGTTAACCAACACCTCTACACCTTGTGGGAGTGTGATTGGCAGTTTTCCTATCCGCGACATTTCTTCCTGATTAATACACGTAACATAATACTTCACCACCTACATTAAGGCCTTTGGCCTCTTTGTCAGTGATAACACCTTTTGAGGTTGAAAGGATGGCAACGCCATACCCGTTCAACACACGTGGCATCTCATCTAGATGCACATACTTACGGAGTCCCGGCTTACTGACTCTCTCAAGTTTCACGATAGCAGACTGCTTGGTAGCTGGATCATACTTCAAGGCAATCTTGATTGAACCTTGAACTGAACTATCATCGAACTTGTAACTCTGAATATAACCTTTCTCGTAAAGAACCTTGGTTAATTCCTTTTTTATTTTGCTAGCCGGAATTTCAACTACACGGTGATTTGCCTTGATGGCATTCCGTAGTCTAGTTAAATAATCTGCTATCGGATCTGAATGCATTAGACTATAATTTTAGATTCCGCTCTTTTTAAGGAGCCGCAAAGATACTAATGTTTTCCTAACTATAATAATGATAGGAGTAATAATTACCAACTAGCCTTCGTTACTCCAGGAATCTTGCCGGCAGAAGCCATCTCTCTGAAGGTAACACGAGAGATGCCAAACTTACGCATATAGCCTCTTGGTCTTCCGGTTAATTTACATCTGTTGTGTAACCGTACTGGAGAAGCGTTTTTAGGCAACTTATCTAGAGCTTCATAATCGCCAGCAGCTTTTAACTGAGCTCTTTTAGCTGCAAACTTGGCAACTAGCTTTTGTCTCTTGAGCTCTCTTGCTTTCGCTGATTCTTTAGCCATTTCCTTATTTCTTTAATGATGCGAACGGTAAACCAAATCCTTTCAATAACTCCAGGCTTTCTTCATCTGTAGAAGCGGTAGTCACGAAGGTAATATCCATACCAGCAATAGACTTGATCTTGTCAATGCTGATTTCAGGGAAGATGATTTGCTCTTTAACCCCTAAGGTGTAGTTTCCGCGGCCGTCAAAACCTTTGTCGCTGATACCTTTGAAGTCACGTACCCTTGGAAGGGCGATCGTTACCAAACGGTCAAGGAACTCGTACATTTTCTCACCACGCAATGTCACACGGGCACCAATTGGCATACCTTCTCTCAACTTGAAGTTAGAGATAGAATTTTTAGCTTTGGTTTGAACCGCTTTCTGACCTGCAATGATGGTAAGTTCATCAACTCCAATGTCAACCAGTTTCTTATCTGCCACCGCATTACCAATACCTCTGTTAATAGAGATTTTGGTAATCTTAGGCACTTGCATTATGCTCTTGTATTGAAATTTCTCTTTCAATGCAGGCACAATCTCTTTTGAATACTTATCTTTTAGTCTAGCTGCCATGTTAGATTAAATTTCCAGATTTTTTGGAATAACGTTGAAGCTTTCCATCATCGTTAAGCTTCTTACCGGTTCTAGTGGCAACATTTGTAGCAGGCTCTACTAACTGCACATTGCTGGCATGAATAGGAGCTTCTAATTTCACAATACCACCGTTAGGGTTTTTAGCGCTTGGCTTTTGGTGCTTAGATACCAGGTTCAAACCTTCAACCACTACTTTTTGCTTATCAGTAAGCACAGAAGTAACTGTTCCTGTTTTGCCTTTATCATCACCAGCGATCACTTTTACAGTGTCGCCTTTCTTCACATGAAGTTTATGCTTTGACATCTTGTTTTCTCTTCTCGTGTTTAGATTACTTCAGGAGCCAAAGAAACAATTTTCATAAACTGTCTTTCACGTAACTCACGGGCAACTGGCCCAAAAATACGTGTACCACGTGGCTCATCGTTGTTGTTCAATAACACCGCAGCGTTATCATCAAAACGAATATAAGAACCGTCTTTACGACGAACTTCTTTCTTGGTGCGAACAATCACAGCTTTGTGAACAGTTCCTTTTTTTACGTTTCCTGAGGAAAGAGCAGATTTTACGGTAACAACAATTTTATCACCAACAGAGGCGTATTTTTTTCCAGTTCCACCCAATACACGGATGACTAGAACCTCTTTTGCTCCGCTGTTATCAGCAACAGTAAGTCTCGATTCTTGTTGTATCATTTTATTTAGCTCTTTCTACGATTTCAATTAAGCGCCAATTCTTGTTCTTGCTCAATGGTCTGGTTTCCATGATGCGTACTGTATCACCGATACCGCACTCGTTGTTCTCATCATGGGCCATGAACTTCTTGGACTTGGAAACAAATTTCCCATAGATTGGGTGTTTCACTTTGCTTTCTACAATAACAGTGATGGACTTATCCATCTTGTTACTTACCACGCGTCCAGTTTTTTCTTTTCTTAGATTTCTCGTCTCCATGGTTTTTTATCTTAGCCATTGAGTTCCAGAGAGCGCAGTTGCGTCTCCAGCCTGGCGATGGTTTTTCTTGTAAGCTTAATTCTTGATGGATTCTCAAGCGGAGAGATAGCATGAGCAAACTGCAAGTTCACCAGGTTGTTTCTCTCTGTTGTAAGTTGCTCTTTCACTTCATTGAGTGAAAGAGCTTTGATTTCAGATTGCTTCATGACTATTTCTCAACGTAATCTCTACGTACTACAAATTTAGTTCTCACTGGTAGCTTTTGAGCAGCCAGTCGTAAAGACTCTTGAGCTACTTCTAGCGACACTCCATCAGATTCAAACATGATGGTACCTGGTTTAACCACAGCTACCCAGTATTCTGGAGATCCTTTGCCCTTACCCATCCGAACCTCTGCAGGCTTCTTGGTGATAGGTTTGTCAGGGAAAATACGAATCCATACTTGGCCTTCCCGTTTCATGGCACGTGTCATAGCGATACGAGCAGCTTCAATTTGACGGGCTGTAATCCAAGAGGCTTCTAATGATTTGATGGCGAAAGAACCAAAGGAGATTGTGCTTCCTCTGTGCGCAAGACCGGTAACCCGGCCTTTTTGCATCTTTCTATATTTGGTCCGTTTTGGCTGTAACATTTCTTAAATTCCTAAAAATTGAACAACTACTTGCGCTTTGGTCTATTGTCACCACCACGCTTTTGGTTGGCATCTGCAGGACGCTTGTTGCGGTTGTTGTCTCTGCGATCGCCGCGGTCATTACCTCTCTCGCCTCTTTCGTTGCGAGGACCGGCAGATTGACCACCACTTTGTTGACCAGCGTTAGGAGATAAGTCACGCTTACCGAATACTTCTCCTTTGAAGATCCACACTTTGATACCCAGTTTACCGTACACGGTCTGGGCTTCTGATAAGGCATAGTCAATATCAGCACGCAAAGTATGCAAAGGAGTACGTCCTTCTTTGTAGTGCTCAGTACGGGCCATCTCGGCACCACCTAAACGACCAGATACTTGGATTTTGATACCTTCTGCACCTACTCTGATGGCAGAAGCAATTGCTTGTTTCATAGCTCTTCTGAAAGAGATACGCGCTTGCAATTGTTGGGCAACTGATTCACCTACCAATTTGGCATCCAGTTCAGGACGCTTAATTTCAAAGATGTTGATCTGAACATCTTTGCTGGTGATTTTCTTCAGCTCTTCTTTGATTTTATCAACCTCTTGACCACCTTTTCCAATTACCACACCTGGACGGGCAGTGTTGATGGTGATAGTGATTCTCTTAAGAGTTCTTTCGATGATGATTTTGGAAATACCTCCTTTTGGAATACGGGCAAGGATGTATTTACGGATCTTCTCGTCTTCGATCAGCTTATCAGCGAAATCCTTTCCTCCGAACCAATTAGAGTCCCAGCCTTTAACAATACCTAGTCTTAGGCCTACTGGATTAACTTTTTGTCCCATTTTAACTATTTGGCTTCGTTAGAGGTAGATGTTTCAACTGTCTCCACTTCCACTTTAGAATCAATCACAAGTGTTACGTGGTTAGATCTTTTTCTGATTCTGTGGCCACGACCCTGAGGAGCAGGACGCAGACGCTTCAGCATCTTTCCTTCATCTACTCTAATCTCTTTAATATATAGATTAGCATCTTCAATGCGGGCATCTTCGTTAGCTGCTTGCCAGTTAGATAAGGCAGACAAAAGAAGTTTCTCCAATTTAGGAGCGCCGGAATTAGCAGTGAATTTAAGTAAACCTAATGCTTGGGTAACTCTTTTACCACGGATTAAGTTCGCTACCAATCTCATCTTACGCGGTGAGCTTGGTACATTGTTTAATTTAGCTACCGCTTCCATTATCTTTTACCTTTATCTTTCTTAGCAATATGGCCTCTGAAGTTTCTGGTAGGAGCAAATTCACCTAATTTGTGACCCACCATGTTCTCCGTTACATACACCGGGATGAACTTATTACCGTTGTGTACTGCAAACGTATGGCCTACGAAATCTGGAGAGATCATAGAACGGCGTGACCAGGTCTTGATCACCGCTTTCTTTCCAGACTCATCCATTGTCTGCACTTTTCTATCGAGCCTGTAGTCAATATAAGGCCCTTTTTTTAATGATCTTGCCATTACTTATTTCTTCCTTCTATTAACAATCAGGTTCTCGGAGAATTTATTTTTGTTTCTGGTCTTCTTACCTTTAGCGTATAGACCTTTGCGTGATCTTGGGTGACCACCTGATGACTTACCTTCACCACCGCCCATTGGGTGATCTACAGGGTTCATGGCAACACCTCTCACTCTTGGTCTGATACCCATCCATCTGCTACGTCCGGCTTTACCAAGCTTCACGTTCATGTGGTCAGCGTTAGAAACGGTACCAACTGTAGCCATACAGTTAACCAGCACCATTCTCATTTCGCCGGAAGGTAATTTCAAGGTAGCGTAACGGCCTTCACGGGCAACAAGCTGTGCGTAAGAACCTGCACTTCTTGCCAAAACCGCTCCCTGGCCAGGAGCTAACTCAATGTTATGTACAATGGTACCTAGTGGAATGTCAGAAAGTGGTAACGCGTTACCTACCTCTGGCGCCACTCCAGGACCTGATACTACAGTAGCATCTACAGCCAAGCCTGCAGGAGCAATGATATAAGCTTTCTCACCATCTGCGTAGTACAGCAAGGCAATGCGTGCTGTTCTGTTTGGATCGTACTCAATTGCTTTTACCGTTGCTGGAACCCCATATTTGGTTCTTTTGAAATCGATGATACGGAATTTCTTTTTGTGACCGCCGCCAATGTAGCGCATGGTCATCTTTCCGTCGTCGTTGCGTCCACCAGATTTTTTCTTGGATGCCAACAAAGATTTCTCTGGCTCGCTCTTCGTGATTTCAGTGAAGGCAGGCGCTACTCTAAATCTTTGACCTGGTGTTGTCGGTCTTAGTTTTTTTAATGCCATTCTATTATTTGCTTATATTCCGCTATAGAAATCGATTACTTCCCCTGCTTTCAAAGTAACAATCGCCTTCTTAGAGGATACTGTACGTCCGGTTACAACACCAGACTTGGTGTTGCGAGACTTCAATTTACCTTGGGTTCTCATGGTAGAGATTTTCTCTACCGTTACACCGTAACGTGATTGGATCGCTTTCTTGATCTCAATCTTATTTGCTTTTCTATCAACCTCAAAAGCATATTTACCTACTTCGTTCAAAGCGGTAAGCTTCTCAGTCAATAATGGTCTTTTTAGGATACTCATTATTTCGATGTGTAAATTTCTTCAAAAACAGAAAGAGATTCCTCTAAACAAACTACTTTGTCTGCGTTCAACAAGTCATATGTTGTCAAAGCACCAGGAGTAGCTACTTTTACCTTTGAAAGGTTTCTGCTTGACAGAACCACATTGGTATCAGCTTCTTTGGTAACGATCAACGTTTTTCTTTCTCCCACTTTCAAACCTTGCAGGATAGCTGCAAACGTCTTTGTTTTTGGAGTATCAATGGTGATGTTATCCACTAACACCAAACGCTCATCTTTCGCCAATTGAGAAAGAGCAGAAAGTCTGGCTAAAGACTTCAACTTCTTGTTCAATTTGAAGCTATAGTTTCTTGGTTTAGGTCCGAATACACGACCACCGCCTACGAAAACTGGTGATTTCAAAGAGCCAGCTCTAGCTCCACCAGTACCCTTTTGACGTTTGATCTTTTTGGTTGAACCAGCTACTTCGGCACGCTCTTTTGATTTGTGAGTACCTTGACGTTGGTTAGCTAAGTACTGCTTAACATCCAGATACATGGCGTGTTCATTAGGCTCAACCCCAAACACAGATGCAGGAAGGGTTACTTTCCTTCCGGTATCTTCGCCTTTACTATTGAAAACTGATAGCTCCATCTTATTTCTCAACTACAATAAATGAATTTTTAGCGCCCGGGATAGATCCGCTAACTACTAGTAAATTTTGCTCAGGCAGGATGCGTAATACGCGCAGGTTTTGAACCTTCACGCGGTCGCCACCCATTCTACCGGCCATGCGCATTCCTTTGAATACACGTGATGGCCATGAGCAGGCTCCAATAGAACCGGGGTGTCTTGCTCTGTTGTGCTGACCGTGGGTCTGCCCGCCAACACCACTGAAGTTGTAGCGTTTCACTACCCCTTGGAAACCTTTACCTTTTGAAGTACCAACTACGTCAACGAATTCGTTTTCTTCAAAAAGGTTTACATCTACTGTATCTCCCAGGGAGAAAGAGGCAACATCGTCTAATCTAAACTCTACTAATTTCTTCTTAGCAGTGGTGTTAGCTTTCGCGAAGTGTCCGGCAAGCGCTTTGCTTACTCTTTTTACCTTCTTCTCTCCGTACCCAAGCTGAACGGCGGTGTAGCCGTCTGTTTCCTGCGTCTTAACCTGAGTTACTACGCATGGTCCTGCTTGAATCAAAGTACAGGCCACGCTCTTCCCTTCAGGAGTGAAGAGGCTTGTCATTCCGATTTTCTTACCGATAATTCCAGGCATTCTACTTTTTTATTTAAACAATTAAAATTAACATCCCGTAATAGGGTCTATTTTCGGGAGTGCAAAGTTCTATATTTAATTTTATTTTTACAAGCTATCCTAAATTATTTGTTTTCAGATACTAAGGTATTTCTCCTCTTAGTACTTTCCCTTAGGTTGCTCATAAGTAAGGGGTTAACTTTCCTTCTCCGCAAATGATTCCAGGCACATAGCCGTTTTGGGCCTTATTTCACAAAAACAGGCGCAAAACGCTCCTTCCCTCTCCTTGTTTTACTTCTTTTCTATCTGTTGTCCGTATCTGGAGCATTTTCCAGGAAATAAGTCTGAAACAGATTTGCCTTTGCGGCACAAAAAAAGGGAGAGGTTACCCTCTCCCTTTTATATTGAGTGTTGCTTATCAAACTTTGATTTCAACATCAACGCCACTTGGTAACTCAAGTTTCATCAATGCGTCTACCGTTTTAGAAGAAGTAGAATAGATATCTACTAATCTCTTATAGGTGCAAAGTTGGAATTGCTCTCTTGCTTTCTTGTTCACGTGCGGTGAACGAAGTACAGTGAAGATATCTTTTTCGGTTGGCAAAGGAATTGGGCCACTCACGATCGCACCAGTTGCTTTTACCGCTTTCACGATTTTCTCTGATGATTTATCAACCAGATTGTGATCGTAAGATTTCAGTTTGATTCTGATCTTTTGATTCATTCTATTTCAACTATTTCGAAGTCCCTTTAATTTTTGCCACAATGCCATCTGCCAAGTTCTGCGGTACTTGCTCATAATGAGAGAAAGTAAGAGAAGCAGTTGCTCTACCTGAAGTGATGGTACGGAGGTCTGTCACGTAACCAAACAGTTCTGATAAAGGAACATCGGCTTTCACTACGGTAGAGGTACCTTTAGTATCCATACCTTTCATGATACCCCTTCTTCTGTTCAAGTCACCAGTAACAGGACCAGTGTACTCATCAGGAGTTACCACGTCAACGGCCATGATTGGCTCAAGAAGTTTAGGAGCACATTGCTTTCCAGCTTCTTTGAAACCTGCACGGGCTGCTAATTCAAATGACAAGGCATCAGAGTCAACGTCGTGGAAAGATCCGTGGAACAAGCGAACTTTCATGGAGTCTACCGGGAAACCGGCCAGGATACCATTCTTCATTGCTTCTTCAAAACCTTTCTGAACAGGTGGAATGAATTCTCTTGGGATCACACCACCTACAATGGCGTTCTCAAACTCGAGACCTGTCTTACCGTCCTCACGTGGGCCCATTGTGAATACAATGTCTGCGAATTTACCGCGTCCACCAGACTGCTTCTTGTAAACCTCACGGTGTTCAATAGACTTGGTGATGGTTTCTTTGTAAGCAACCTGAGGCGCACCCTGGTTCAATTCAACCTTGAACTCACGCTTCATCCGGTCAATGATGATCTCAAGGTGAAGCTCGCCCATACCTCTTAAGATGGTTTGGCCGGTTTCTTCATCTGTGTTCACCTGCAAGGTTGGATCTTCTTCAATAAGTTTGGCGATAGCCATACCCATTTTGTCAGAGTCAGCCTGCGTTTTAGGCTCAATAGCGTAGCCAATTACTGGCTCTGGGAAGTCCATTGATTCCAGCACGATTTTCGCGTTCTGGTCGCAAAGGGTATCACCAGTTTTGATGTCTTTGAAGCCTACTACCGCCCCGATGTCACCAGCAGCCAATCTCTCGATTTGGTTCTGCTTGTTGGCGTGCATCTGGAAAATACGGGAGATACGCTCTTTGTTGTTAGAACGTGTGTTATACACGTAAGAACCAGACTCAAGCACACCTGAGTAAGCTCTCACGAAGCAAAGACGTCCTACGTAAGGGTCAGTAGCGATTTTGAAGGCAAGACCTGCAAAAGGATCGCTTTCGCTTGGCTTACGCACAACTTCTTCGCCTGTATCTGGGTTAGTACCAACAATGTTTTCCTTGTCCAGAGGTGATGGGATCAAAGCCATCACGTAGTCAAGCATGGTTTGTACACCTTTGTTTTTGAAAGAAGAACCGCAAAGCATTGGCACGATAGCCATGTCAATGGTTGCTTTACGGAGGGCGTTCATGATTTCATCTTCGGTGATGGTTTCAGGATCATCGAAGTATTTTTCCATCAGAGACTCATCGTAGTCAGCTACTGCTTCCAGTAATTTCTCCCGGTACTCAGTGGCTTCTTCTAGCATATCGTCTGGAATTGGAACTTCTCTAAAGGTCATCCCTTTGTCGTGCTCATTCCACTCAATACCTCTGAAGTTTACCAGGTCAACCACTCCTTTGAAGTCATCCTCAGCACCAATTGGTAACTGAAGCGCTACGGCGTTGCTGCCCAGCATTTCTTTTACTTGCTTACAAACCTGCAGGAAGTCTGCACCAGAACGGTCCATTTTGTTAACGAAACCAATACGGGCCACTTTGTAGTTGTCAGCAAGTCTCCAGTTAGTCTCAGACTGTGGTTCAACACCATCAACCGCACTAAACAAGAAAACCAGACCATCCAATACACGCAGGGAACGGTTCACCTCAACGGTGAAGTCAACGTGACCAGGGGTATCAATGATGTTGATGTGGTATTTGTCACCTCTGTAGTCCCAGTTTACAGTAGTAGCAGCAGAAGTAATGGTAATACCTCTTTCCTGCTCCTGCTCCATCCAGTCCATGGTGGCAGCTCCATCGTGTACCTCGCCTATCTTGTGGGAAACCCCGGCATAGTAAAGGATACGCTCTGTAGTTGTGGTCTTACCGGCATCAATGTGCGCGGCAATACCTATGTTTCTGGTAAATTTTAAGTCTCTAGCCATTCTTAGAATCTGAAATGCGAGAATGCCTTGTTGGCTTCTGCCATTCTGTGAGTATCATCTTTCTTCTTCACAGCAGCACCTTCTCCTTTGGCAGCGGCGATGATCTCACCAGCCAGTTTATCCATCATGGTCTTCTCACCTCTCTTGCGAGCGTAAGAGATCATCCATTTGATACCAAGAGAAATCTTTCTGTCCGGACGTACCTCAGTAGGCACCTGGAAAGTAGCACCACCTACACGGCGGGATTTTACCTCTACACCTGGCATGATATTGTTCAATGCTTTTTTCCAGGTCTCTAACCCGTTCTCTTTAGTTCTTTTCTCAACTAAATCGCAAGCATCGTAAAATATTCTGTATGCCACACTCTTTTTACCGTCTACCATCAGGTAGTTCACAAAACGGGTAACAAGAGTTTCTTTGTATTTAGGATCAGGAAGAAGAATTCTCTTCTTTGGTTTCGCTTTTCTCATTGTCTTAACTCAATTATTTTTTCTTACCGCCTTTTCCTGCTGCAGCTGCTGGCTGACCTGGTTTAGGACGTTTGGCTCCGTATTTAGAACGGGACTGAAGACGACCACTTACACCGGCAGTATCTAATGCACCACGAATGATGTGGTATCTCACACCTGGTAAGTCTTTCACACGACCACCTCTGATTAGCACGATGGAGTGCTCTTGCAGGTTGTGGCCTTCACCAGGGATGTAGGCATTGACTTCTTTGCCGTTTGTCAAACGCACACGAGCCACTTTTCTCATCGCTGAGTTTGGCTTCTTAGGTGTGGTTGTGTAAACGCGTGTGCACACGCCACGTCTCTGCGGGCATGAGTCAAGAGCTGGAGACTTAGACTTTGATGTTAGCGCTTCTCTTCCCTTTCTTACTAATTGTTGTATAGTAGGCATTTACTAACTTTTTAAACTGATTTCTCTCTTCAAAAAATGGTTTGCAAAGGTATAAAATTCACTTTGCAAATTCAAAGTTTTAATTCATTAATTATTAACGGCTTATGCTTCGCCAATAGTTCCCCCAAAATTGAGCGGAAAGCTTGGGGCTTCCGGCGTCTGCTTTATGGCCCCAAAACTTTGCTCATACTTTAGGATGTTTTCCTCCAAAGCAGCCAAGAAACGCTTGGCATGCTCTGGAGTAATCACCACTCTTGACTTTACTTTTGCCTTCGGGATCCCGGGCATCAGACGGATAAAATCAATCACGAATTCACTGTGGGAGTGCGCGATCATGGCCAGGTTTGCATACTCGCCCTCGGCAATCTCCTCTGTCAACTCAATGTTGATCTGTCCTTGTTGTTCTGCTGCGGCCATTTTATTTCTCTT
The DNA here is from genome assembly GCF_008271695.1 of Rufibacter hautae. Taxonomy (GTDB): domain Bacteria; phylum Bacteroidota; class Bacteroidia; order Cytophagales; family Hymenobacteraceae; genus Nibribacter; species Nibribacter hautae. Next base: position 292,848 of record NZ_VKKY01000003.1, on the reverse strand, counting down.
GCAGTTCGCCTTGTTTGGCTGCTTTCACTCCTGATTGTCTACTGGTAGTAAGAGCTTCGTACTCTTCCTTGGAGCCAACAATGATTTTGGAGTACTCGCGCAAACCGGTACCAGCCGGGATTAAGTGACCCACGATTACGTTCTCTTTCAAGCCCAGTAATTCGTCTGCTTTTCCTTTGATGGCCGCCTCGCTCAGTACCTTGGTAGTCTCCTGGAAGGATGCTGCCGAGATAAAGCTTTGCGTACCCAATGAAGCCTGTGTGATCCCTTGCAAGGTTGGTCTAGACACCGCCGGCTGTGCATCACGCACGGTTACCAGACGCAGGTCTCTACGCTTCAAGCTTGAGTTCTCATCGCGGAGACGACGCGCCGTCACAATCATACCTGGTTTCATGGCGGTTGAGTCACCTGCATCCTCCACTACTTTCATGTCAATAATCATGTCGTTCTCTTCCATGAACGTTACTTTGTCAACTGTCTGGTTCTCCAGGAAGCTGGTATCACCTGGGTCGATCACGTTCACTTTCTGCATCATCTGACGAACCACTACTTCAATGTGCTTGTCATTGATCTTCACTCCTTGCAGACGGTATACCTCCTGAATCTCGTTCACCAGGTATTCCTGCACGGCGCCTGGACCTTGAATGTTGAGGATATCGTTTGGTGTGATGGCCCCGTCTGACAACGGAACACCTGCACGCACAAAGTCATTGTCCTGTACCAGGATGTGCTTGGAAAGAGGCACCATGTACTTCTTCTTCACACCGTCTTTAGACTCAATGTAGATCTCACGGTTACCGCGTTTCACGCCTCCGTAGGTTACCACACCGTCAATCTCACTTACTACTGCTGGGTTAGACGGGTTACGGGCCTCGAAAAGTTCCGTAACACGTGGCAGACCACCCGTAATGTCGCGGGTTTTACCAATAGCGCGTGGGATCTTGGAGATGATCTGACCAGCCTTGATCTGCTGTCCGTCTTCTACCGTTAAGTGGGCCCCTACCGGAATGTTGTAGGTTTTTGGCTCACCGTTGGCCGGCATGATGACAATAGCAGGGTTCTTGGTCTTATCCTTAGTCTCAATGATCACTTTCTCACGGTGACCGGTCTGCTCATCAGACTCCTCACGGAAGGTGATACCCTCCACAATGGATTCGTAAACGATGTTACCGTCAAACTCAGAAAGGATAACCGCGTTGTATGGATCCCAGTTACACAGCTCGTCGCCTTTGGCAACGGTGTCTCCCTCGTTCACCAACAGGAATGAACCGTAAGGCACGTGGTTACTGATCAGCAGTTTGCCTGTAGTTGGCTCTACTACCTTCACCTCACCTGAACGTCCCATTACTACCTTCACCATTTCTCCTTCAGCATTGGTGGTTTCAATGGTCCGAACATCTTCGAACTCGATCACCCCGTTGAATTTGGCACGGATGGCTGCATCTACCGCAATGTTAGACGCAGTACCACCCACGTGGAAGGTACGAAGTGTCAACTGAGTACCTGGCTCACCAATAGACTGTGCTGCGATAACCCCAACAGCCTCCCCTTTCTGCACCATACGGCCAGTAGAAAGGTTACGTCCGTAGCATTTAGCACAAATACCGCGCTTGGTCTCACACGTCAACACAGAACGGATCTCCACGCTTTCAATAGCCGAGTTCTCAATGATTCTGGCTACTTCTTCGGTGATCTCGTTTCCTGACTCATGGATCAGCTCTCCGGTGATCGGATCAATGATGTCATGCACGTTCACACGACCCAGGATACGCTCAGACAGAGACTCCACGATATCTTCATTGTCTTTCAAGGCGCTAACCTCAAGACCACGCAGCGTACCACAGTCAGACTCGTTTACGATCACATCCTGAGAAACGTCCACTAAACGACGGGTCAGGTAACCCGCATCCGCCGTTTTCAAGGCTGTATCGGCAAGACCTTTACGTGCACCGTGGGTAGAGATGAAGTACTCAATTACATCCAGACCTTCTTTGAAGTTGGAAAGAATTGGGTTTTCAATGATCTCCCCTACTGAGCCTTGCAATGATTTCTGCGGCTTGGCCATCAGACCCCGCATACCACCCAACTGACGGATCTGCTCTCTGGAACCACGGGCTCCGGAGTGCATCATCATGAAGATGGAGTTGAAACCTTGATCATCTTTCTCAAGACGGTTCATCAGGGTCTCGGTGATCTGGTTGTTGATACGCGTCCAGATATCAATTACCTGGTTGTAGCGCTCGTTATCCGTGATCAGACCCATTGAGTAGTTCGCCCAAACAGCGTCCACGTCTTTCTTGGCCTGCTCTACCAGGATATCTTTCTCTTTCGGGATCACGATGTCACCCAAGCCCATGGACAGACCGCCTTTGTAGGCAGACTGGAAGCCCAGGGTCTTGATGTCATCCAGGAACTGAGCAGTTCTCGCCATACCGGTTACTTTGAACACGCGGGAGATGATCTGCTGCAATTTCTTCTTAGAAAGAAGTTCGTCTACGTAACCTACCTCTTCTGGCACAAACTGGTTGAACAATACCCTTCCGGCTACGGTCTCAATCAATTTAGTCTCCAGTTGGTTGTTATCGTTCAGAACTTTCACACGCACCTTAATGAAAGCGTGCTTAGATAAGCGGCCTTCATTGATGGCGATGATTACTTCTTCAGCGCTGTAGAAAGACATTCCCTCCCCCGCGATTTTCTCGTTCTCAGTGGAGCGCTTGCCTTTGGTTACATAGTATAAGCCCAACACCATGTCCTGAGAAGGTACCGCAATTGGAGCACCGTTAGCAGGGTTCAGGATGTTGTGCGAAGCCAACATGAGCATAGAGGCTTCCAGGATTGCGGCCGGTCCAAGAGGAACGTGTACCGCCATCTGGTCACCGTCAAAGTCGGCGTTGAATGCAGTTGTAACGAGCGGGTGCAGCTGGATCGCTTTTCCTTCAATCAGTTTCGGCTGGAAAGCCTGGATACCTAATCTGTGGAGCGTAGGAGCACGGTTCAATAGAACTGGGTGTCCTTTCAGCACGTTTTCCAAAATATCCCATACAACTGGGTCTTTTCTATCCACGATTTTCTTCGCAGATTTTACCGTTTTCACGATACCGCGCTCTATAAGCTTACGGATGATGAACGGTTTGAAAAGCTCAGCCGCCATGTTCTTAGGCAGACCGCACTCGTGCAATTTCAGTTCAGGACCTACCACAATTACGGAACGACCAGAATAATCCACACGCTTACCCAGCAAGTTCTGACGGAAACGTCCTTGCTTACCTTTCAGCATGTCGGAAAGTGACTTCAGCGCACGGTTACCTTCTGCACGAACAGCGTTCACTTTACGTGAGTTGTCGAACAGGGAGTCAACTGCTTCCTGAAGCATACGCTTCTCATTCCGCAGGATCACCTCTGGCGCTTTGATCTCGATCAGACGCTTCAGACGGTTGTTACGGATGATCACGCGACGGTATAAGTCGTTCAAGTCAGAGGTAGCGAAACGGCCACCATCCAACGGAACCAACGGACGCAATTCCGGTGGAATCACAGGCACCATGCGGATCACCATCCACTCAGGCTTGTTCTCGATTCTGGTTGCAGCATCACGGAAAGCCTCTACTACGCGCAGACGCTTCAACGCTTCTGCTTTCCGCTGCTGAGAAGTCTCATGAGCAGCAGAGTAACGCAGGTCGTAAGAAAGGTCATCCAGGTTGATGCGCTCCAATAGCATTTGAAGAGCCTCAGCTCCCATCTTCGCGATGAACTTGTTTGGATCATGGTTGTCCAACATCTGGTTCTCACGTGGCAGCTTATCAATCATGTCCAGGTACTCATCCTCAGTAAGGAAGTCCAGCATGTTTACGCCGTCCTCTCCCAAGATACCTGGCTGGATAACTACGTACCGCTCATAATAGATGATCTGGTCAAGCTTCTTGGTTGGTAAGCCCAGCAGATAACCAATTTTGTTTGGCAGTGACTTGAAGTACCAGATGTGTGCTACCGGTACAACCAGTTCAATATGGCCCATGCGCTCGCGACGCACTTTTTTCTCAGTTACTTCAACCCCGCAACGGTCACAGATAATCCCTTTGTAACGGATTCTCTTGTATTTACCGCAGTGGCACTCCCAGTCCTTCACCGGCCCGAAGATCCGCTCGCAGAACAAACCGCCCATCTCTGGCTTGTAAGTTCTGTAGTTGATGGTTTCAGGCTTAGTCACCTCTCCGTTTGATCTCTCCAGGATTGATTCCGGAGAAGCCAATGAGATGGTAACTTTAGAGAAGTCTTGGATTAATTTTTTATTTCTTGCTAACGCCATTTTATGTGTTGCTAGATATGTAAATTTCCTTTTTACTAAACGGCCCTACTAACGCTGAAAAGGGAGATTTCAAGACGAGGCGTTTTGCGCCCCTTTTCCTGAAATCTCCTTTAAAACAGCTTATTAGTCCAGCGTAATCTCCAAGGCCAAACCTCTGAGTTCGTGGATCAACACGTTGAATGACTCAGGGATATTTGGCTTCGGCAACACGTCACCTTTTACAATGGCTTCGTATGCTTTCGCACGACCGATCACGTCATCAGACTTCACAGTCAGGATTTCCTGCAGCACGTTAGCGGCACCGAAGGCCTCCAACGCCCACACCTCCATCTCACCGAAACGCTGACCACCGAACTGGGCTTTACCACCCAATGGCTGCTGTGTGATGAGTGAGTATGGTCCGATAGAACGGGCGTGCATCTTATCATCTACCAAGTGGCCAAGTTTCAGCATGTAGATAACACCTACGGTGATTGGCTGGTCAAAACGGTCACCGCTCAAGCCATCGTACAGATAAGAACGTCCAAAGCGTGGCAAGCCAGCCTCGGCCAATTCTGCAGAAACCTGCTCTTCAGTGGCACCGTCGAAGATTGGCGTCGCGTACGTACGTCCTAATCTCAAACCAGCCCATCCAAGTACCGTCTCATAGATCTGACCGATGTTCATCCTGGATGGTACCCCTAGTGGGTTCAACACGATGTCCATTGGTGTTCCGTCTTCCAGGAACGGCATGTCTTCTTCACGCACGATACGAGCTACTACCCCCTTGTTACCGTGACGACCTGCCATCTTATCACCCACTTTCAGCTTACGCTTCTTAGCGATGTATACTTTGGCCAACTGCACGATACCGGCTGGTAACTCGTCTCCTACTTCTAAGGTGAAGCGGTCGCGTTTGAAGCGGGCAGAGATCATGTTGCGGCGCTTGGTGTAGTTTTTCACCAGCTCCAAAAGCATCTTGTTAGTCTGCTCGTCTGCCGTCCATCCCTCTAGGATCAGGTCCTTGAACATGTTCACCTCTTCCGGAACAGCGTAGTTGCTTTCGTCCTTATAAGGGTTTTTGTCAGGGAAAAGTGCCTCAGAGATGTTTTTCTTACCAAACTTTGCACCCTTGGTCAGGATTTCGTCTCCAAAACGGTGACGTACCCCTTGGCTAGTCTTGCCTTCCAACAGTTGTACCAGCTTCTCAATCATCACGTTCTTCACGGCTTTGAGTTCAGCGTTGTACTTTGTTTTCAGGTCTTCTACCTCTTTCTTCGCTTTCGCGCGGAGGTTTTTATCTTTCTTAGGACGAGAGAATAACTTCGTCTCAATTACCACTCCATTCAAGGATGGCGGCGCTTTCAACGAGGCATCCTTCACATCACCGGCTTTGTCCCCGAAGATGGCTCTCAAGAGTTTCTCCTCTGGCGTTGGATCAGTTTCTCCTTTAGGAGTGATCTTACCAATAAGAATATCACCTTCTTTCACCTCGGCGCCAATGCGGATGATACCGTTCTCATCCAGGTTACGAACGGCTTCTTCGCTCACGTTCGGGATTTCAGAGGTTAACTCCTCCTCACCGCGCTTCGTCTCGCGAACTTCCAGCTCAAACTCTTCAATGTGGATAGAGGTGAACACGTCATCTCTTACCACTCGCTCAGAGATTACGATCGCATCCTCAAAGTTGTATCCTTGCCAAGGCATGAACGCTACTTGTAAGTTACGTCCAAGCGCAAGCTCTCCTTGGTTTGTAGCGTATCCTTCGCACAGTGGCTGTCCTTTGGTTACCCGCTCATTCTTCTTAACTAAAGGAGTTAAGTTGATACAGGTATCTTGGTTCGTGCGGCGGAATTTGATCAGGTCATACGTCACGTACTCAGCGTCAAAGCTCACCAGCTTCTGCTCCTCAGAGAGGTCATAACGGATGATGATCTTATCTGCATCAACGAAGTGAACGTAACCATCACCTTCTGCTCTCACCAATGCTCTTGAGTCGAGAGCGGCTCTCAGTTCAAGACCAGTACCTACAATTGGAGCCTGTGGCTTCACCAACGGCACTGCCTGGCGCTGCATGTTAGATCCCATCAAGGCACGGTTCGCATCATCATGCTCCAGGAATGGAATCAACGAAGCAGCTACCGATACAATTTGGTTAGGCGCAACGTCCATATATGTATAGCGCTCTGGCTCTACTACCGGGAAGTCACCTTCAAAACGACCTTTTACTTTATCGTTGATGAAGTTACCGTTCTCATCAATGATGGCGTTCGCCTGCGCGATGTGGTGGGTATCTTCTTCTTCAGCAGTCAGGTACTTCACCTGGTGGGTTACATCTACTTTACCTTCCACTACATTGCGGTAAGGAGTTTCAATGAAGCCCATGCTGTTCACGCGGGCGTGCACACACAGAGAAGAGATCAGACCGATGTTTGGTCCCTCTGGTGTTTCAATCGTACACAGACGACCATAGTGGGTATAGTGAACGTCACGAACCTCGAAACCAGCACGCTCACGGGAAAGACCTCCTGGCCCTAATGCAGATACACGGCGTTTGTGCGTGATCTCTGCCAGCGGGTTGGTTTGGTCCATGAACTGAGACAACTGGTTTGTCCCAAAGAACGAGTTGATCACAGAAGAAAGCGTACGCGCGTTGATCAAGTCAACCGGTTTGAATTCCTCATTATCACGCACGTTCATACGCTCTTTGATGGTTCTGGCCATACGGGCAAGACCTACACCAAACTGCGCATACAACTGCTCCCCTACTGTTCTTACACGGCGGTTGCTCAAGTGGTCAATATCATCCACCACGGCTCTTGAGTTGATCAGACCAATCAGGTATTTCACAATCAGAACAATGTCCTCATTGGTTAATACTTTGGCATCCCAGTTTTTGTCAAGGCCCAGTTTCTTGTTGATTCTGTAGCGTCCTACATCACCCAGGTCGTAACGCTTATCACTGAAGAACAACTTCTGAATAATGTCACGGGCAGTTTCCACATCCGGCGCTTCTGTGTTACGCAGCTGACGGTAGATTTGCTCCACGGCTTCCTGCTCAGAGTTAGAGTTATCTTTCTGCAGGGTGTTGTAGATGATGTTGTAGTCGGCGATGTTTACGTTCTCACGGTGCAGGATGATAGACTTCACCCCTGAGTCAATGATCACATCTAAGTCATCTTCGCTCACCTCAGAGTCACGCTCCAACAAAACCTCGTTACGGTCAATAGATACCACTTCACCGGTATCCTCATCCACGAAGTCTTCTGTCCAGGTGCGCAGAACCCTTGCAGCCAGCTTTCTGCCAACCACGCCTTTCAGGGTTTTCTTATCGGCCTTCACTTCTTCAGACAACCCAAACAGGTCCAGGATGTCTTTATCCGTTCCGTAACCAATTGCACGCAACAAAGTAGTTACCGGGAATTTCTTCTTACGGTCAATGTACGCGTACATCACGTTGTTCACGTCTGTCGCGAACTCAATCCAAGATCCTTTGAAAGGGATAATTCTGGCAGAGTATAATTTGGTACCATTGGTGTGCTTGCTTTGGGCAAAGAACACCCCTGGTGAACGGTGCAACTGTGATACAATTACGCGCTCGGCGCCATTGATTACAAATGAACCCTTCTCAGTCATATAAGGAATATTTCCTAAGAAAACTTCCTGTTCAATAGTCTCAAAGTCTTCGTTATCCGTATCATTACAGATCAAACGAAGCTTTGCCTTTAAGGGAACTGAATAAGTCAACCCGCGGTCAATGCACTCATCAACTGAGTACTTGGGTGGGTCAACATGGTAATCTACGAATTCCAGAACGAAATTCTCTCTTGAGTCAGAGATCGGGAAGTTTTCAGCAAAAACTTTGAATAGACCTTCTTCCGTGCGGTTCTCGGCAGCGGTTTCCAACTGGAAAAAGTCTTGGAAAGATTGTAGCTGAACGTCCAGAAAGTCTGGGTAATCAATTACCGACTTAATGGACGCAAAGTTGATCCGCTCTGTCGTTTTACTTGTAGCCAAAGTTGTCTGATTTTAACGTTTAAACTTTGTCGTGTCGGGAAACAGCCTTTTCTCCGACAGAATATTCTAGAAAATCATTTCTAGGTACAAACAGGAAAAGACCTGACGAAATTGCCAGGTCTAACCCTTAGTGGTAATGGAAGGTAGTGTGGGATTACTTAACCTCCACTTCAGCACCAGCTTCTTCCAATTGCTTTTTCAATGAATCTGCTTCATCTTTAGCAACACCTTCTTTCAATGGTTTTGGAGCACCATCAACCAATTCTTTCGCTTCTTTCAAGCCAAGACCGGTAAGTTCTTTCACTAGCTTCACAACTGCTAGTTTAGAGGCACCTGCTGACTTAAGGATTACATCAAAAGAAGTTTTCTCCTCAGCAGCGGCTCCAGCGTCTCCACCGGCAGCACCAGCTACCATTACAGGAGCAGCAGCTGCTGGCTCAATACCGTACTCATCCTTAAGAATAGTAGCAAGTTCATTAACTTCTTTAACAGTTAAGTTAACCAACTGCTCAGCGAATGCTTTCAAATCTGCCATTTTTATTAGTAATTAAAGTTGTTTTAAAATTGAAATGTTATTGTTCTCTCTCTGATAAAGTTTTAAGCACACCAGCCAAAGTATTGCCACCGCTCTGAAGGGCAGAAATAACGTTTTTGGCAGGAGATTGAAGTAAGCCGATGATTTCACCAACCAATTCTTCTTTGGACTTGATCTTGCTTAGGGCGTCTAATTGATCGTCACCTACGTAGATGCTGCTGTCAATGTAAGCTCCTTTCAAGAGTGGCTTCTTAGCGCCAGTCTTGCGGAAATCAAGTAATAATTTTGCTGGAGCGTTACCAGTAGTAGCTTCAAATAGGATTCCTGAAGAACCTTTCAAAGCCACATCCAAAGCAGATGTATCTGTGTCTAAGGTATCAAGCGCCTTACGAATCAGAGTGTTCTTGTATACTTTGTACTCAATGCCTCTATCAAAGCAAAGTCTTCTGAATCTGTTGATAGTAGCAACGGTCAATTCTGAAGCGTCTGTGATGTAGACGAAGGAGTTTTGAGCTAATTTCTCACTCAGGTCACGTACAATGATTTCTTTCTCTTCCCGTGTCATCTCTTCTCGTTAAATTGAGGTTTTGTCAACTACTACACCAGGACTCATTGTGCTTGACAATGTGATGCTCTTAATATAAGTTCCTTTTGCAGAAGAAGGCTTTAAACGGTTAAGGGTAGCAATTACCTCAGAAGCGTTGGCAGCAATTTGATCTGGCCCGAAGGAAACTTTACCAATGCTAGTGTGGATGATACCGGTTTTATCAACTTTAAAGTCAATTTTACCAGCTTTCACTTCTTTCACCGCTTTGGCTACGTCTGTAGTTACAGTACCAGCTTTAGGGTTTGGCATTAAGTTACGAGGTCCTAAGATACGGCCCAGTCTACCTACTTTCGCCATTACAGCCGGCATGGTGATGATCACATCAACATCTGTCCAGCCTTTTTCAATCTTCTGAATATAGTCATCCAGACCTACGAAGTCAGCACCTGCGGCTTTCGCTTCATCTTCCTTGTCAGGAGTGCAAAGCACCAACACACGTACGTCTTTACCAGTTCCGTGGGGAAGCGTAACCACGCCTCTCACCATTTGATCAGCCTTGCGCGGATCAACACCTAAACGCACATCAATGTCAACGGAGGCATCAAACTTAGTGAAAGTGATTTCTTTAACTACGCCTGCTGCATCTAACAGAGAGTACTCTTTTTTAGGGTCGTACTTTGCTAAGACTGCTTTTCTGTTTTTAGAAATTCTAGCCATTTGCTTTTTAATTACTCACTCCAAGGAGCAGTTCCTTTTACTGTGATACCCATGCTACGTGCGGTACCAGCTACCAAACGCATTGCAGCCTCAACTTTGAACGCATTCAGGTCAGGCATTTTGATTTCAGCGATCTCGCGAATCTGATCCCAAGTCACAGAACCCACTTTGTTACGGTTAGGCTCTTTAGATCCGGATTTGATTTTCGCAGCATCCATCAACAATACTGGAGCGGGAGGAGTTTTAATTACGAAGTCAAATGACTTGTCTGTGTACATTGTAATCAAAACTGGGCATACTTGGCCGGCCTTATCCTGGGTTCTAGCGTTGAACTGCTTGCAGAACTCCATAATGTTAAGACCTTTAGATCCAAGTGCAGGTCCTATCGGCGGTGCTGGATTCGCGGCGCCTCCCTTTACCTGAAGTTTCAGATAACCTTTTATTTCTTTTGCCATTATTATTTATTACTACTGTTCTTTTTCTACTTGCATGTAGTTCAGCTCTACCGGGGTATTCCGCCCGAAGATCTTCACCATTACATTTAGCTTGCGACGCTCTTCAAACACCTCTTCTACTGTACCAGAGAAACCGTTGAATGGACCGTCCATTACTTTCACAGTCTCGCCAACAATAAAAGGAGTCTCTAAAGTTTCCACCTGCTCATCTGTTTCGTCAACCTTTCCTAAGATGCGGTTAACCTCTGACATGCGTAATGGAACCGGTTTCTCGTCTGCTCTACCGTTGCCAGAACCCAGGAAGCCAATTACGCCCGGAGTGCTGGTAATCAAGTGCTCTACCTCACCGTTGGAGATGTCTGCAAAGATCAACACATAACCAGGAAAAAAGCTGCGCTCTCTCACGCGTTTCTTCCCGTTCCGCATTTCATATACTTTCTCAGACGGAATGAGTACCTGAGGCACCATCTCCGTTAAATTATGACGCGCAACTTCATTCTCAAGATAAGACTTTGCTTTCTTCTCCTGGCCTGAAACCGCCCGCACTACGTACCATTTTAAATCTGCCATTTTCTCCAGCTTAAATTAGAATTGGTTGTAAAACCAATTCAGGGTGGAGTCGTAAACGAAATCCATAGCACCTACAATGATGGCGAACACAATAGAGCCAACCAATACCAACATAGAGCTTTTCTGAAGCTCTGAGTAAGTTGGCCAGGTAACCTTGTGCTGCATCTCTTCTACAGCGTCATTGAAAAATCTTGTCAGCTTTGCCATTCCTGATGCTATTAACTCTATTTGCACGGGAGGTAGGACTCGAACCTACAACCAATGGTTTTGGAGACCACTACTCTACCAATTGAGCTACTCCCGTAAAAAAATGCACGCCATTCATTCAAATGGAGTGCAAATGTATTATTCTTTTTTTAAAAAAACAAGTCCGCCCTACATTTTCAGCAAGGCGGACTTATGATTTTAATAACTAGTCAAGGATCTCAGTTACCTGACCGGCACCTACAGTTCTACCACCCTCACGGATAGCGAAACGCAGACCTTTTTCCATCGCTACTTTGTTGATCAGGTCAACAGTGATAGTGATGTTATCACCAGGCATAACCATCTCAACACCTTCTGGCAACGTGATGATACCAGTTACGTCAGTAGTTCTCAAGTAGAATTGTGGACGGTAGTTGTTGAAGAATGGAGTGTGACGTCCACCTTCTTCTTTAGAAAGAACGTAAACCTCAGCTTTGAACTTCATGTGAGGAGTTACTGAACCTGGCTTGCAGATAACCATACCACGACGGATATCGGTTTTCTCAATACCACGCAGCAACAGACCTACGTTGTCACCAGCTTCACCTCTGTCAAGGATCTTACGGAACATCTCAACACCAGTTACTGTAGACTTCAGGCCTTCAGCACCCATACCCAAGATGTCCACTTGCTCACCAGAGTTGATGATACCACGCTCGATACGGCCAGTAGCTACTGTACCACGACCAGTGATAGAGAACACGTCCTCAACTGGCATCAAGAATGGAAGGTCAGTCAAACGAGCAGGAATTGGAATGTAGCTATCTACTGCATCCATCAATTCTTCAATGGTTTTAACCCATTTCTCGTCGCCGTTCAAGCCACCAAGAGCTGAACCTTGGATAACTGGGATGTTATCGCCGTCGAAATCGTAGAAAGAAAGAAGCTCTCTGATTTCCATTTCAACCAGCTCTAACAATTCTGGATCGTCTACCATGTCCACTTTGTTCATGAACACAACAAGGGCAGGAACACCTACCTGACGAGCCAAAAGGATGTGCTCACGAGTTTGTGGCATTGGACCATCCGTAGCAGCAACTACCAGGATAGCACCGTCCATCTGAGCAGCACCGGTAACCATGTTTTTCACGTAGTCAGCGTGACCTGGGCAGTCAACGTGCGCGTAGTGACGTTTCTCAGTTGCATACTCAACGTGAGAAGTATTAATAGTGATACCACGCTCTTTTTCTTCTGGAGCGTTATCAATTGAGGAGAAATCTCTCTTTGCGGCTAGACCTTTGCCCGCTAAAACCTGAGTAATAGCAGCAGTCAAGGTTGTTTTGCCGTGGTCAACGTGCCCAATTGTACCGATGTTTACGTGCGGTTTGGAGCGATCAAAATTTTCTTTAGCCATTTTAGAAAGTATTTAGTTCTTAGGTGAAACGGTGTATTGATTATAGAAATTAATACCGCTTGAGCCAACGATGGGAATTGAACCCACGACCCCTTCCTTACCAAGGAAGTACTCTACCCCTGAGCTACGTCGGCAAAATAAAAGAATGCAGCTTTCGCTGCATTGCTCTCTTAAAAGAGCGGGAGACGAGGTTCGAACCCGCGACCTACAGCTTGGAAGGCTGTCGCTCTACCAGCTGAGCTACTCCCGCTTGTTACTGGTAACATCAGAAATCTTCGCGAAACAACCTGTAACCTTGTCTCAATTTCTGACCATTGTAAGTGTGGGGAGAGAAGGATTCGAACCTTCGAAAGCTTACGCTAACGGAGTTACAGTCCGTCCCATTTGGCCACTCTGGAATCTCCCCAATACTGTTTCAAAGAACCCTAAAACCTAGTTGCGTTGCCGTTTTCGTTCTTAGGAGCTGCAAAACTAGTGGGTTTTTCTTCCATGTCAAATATTTCTGCAAATATTTTTTTCAATCAATTCATTTGAGGGCTTACCAAGGAAGCTAATTTGGGGTCTTTTGCGGCTAATTCCTGCACCTTTTGGCGACGCTCGTCGGTCTCTGCCATGAGCGTAAGCATTTGAAACGCTGCTTGTTTTGCCTCGGCCAGGGTCTCCTTTTCCACTATGCCCACCAGGGCCTGCCAGCCCCTCTCCTGCCGGTCAATATTTTTTTTCAACAGGAACGCCCCGAAGCTCTGCACGAAGTAATACAAGTCACCGCCACGCAATTTTGAGGCATTTTTCAAATACCAGGCGTAAAGCTCTTCCTCGTCATTGGTGGTAAACGCCGAAGCCAGGGCATTTACTACATCGGGGTTCTTGTACTGAAGTAATGGCTTTAATCGGGCCAAGTCATGGTTCCCTTTGGTCCAAGCGAAGATCGCGGCACTCACCACCTGGTAAGAGGAATCATTCAACCGGGCTTCTATGATCTCCTGGGGTAATCCGTTCAAGGTACTCAGCACATAGGTGGCCGTGGCCCTTACCGCACTGTGGGGATCCGTCTCAGCCATCCGCTGGACCTGATTCTGCATGCGTGGGTTCTGCATAGATTCTTTAGACACCAACAGCTCAAGGCCAGTGGCTCTTATTTTCCAGAAGGGGTCCTGCATGGCCTTTTCCAGCACCGGGTCAATCTGCGTGACAGCGGTATCTCTCAGATGCTCCAGGGCATTAGCTTTCGCGGCAAAGGCAGTGCTGTTCAGGAACTGGGCCGACCACTCAGGCACCGATTTCTCATGGTCTATATTGGCCAGCAGCTTCTGCGCGGGGTCCACTACCACTGCCTGCGGCGCGGCTTGAAGAGGAAAGGTGAATGCCTGGCTGGCTTTCTCTAGTTGTACCTGCTCTTCCTGCCATTTCCCGTTCTGGAGCAGGGCAACAGTCAGCGGCATCTTGTACACCGTGGTACGGAGGGTATCCTGGGTTTGGTTCACCTGCAAGGTAAAGGTTCCATTCTGATAGGCATGGCTTACTTTCAGCTCGGGGTGGCCCGGGGTTAGGAACCATTGTTTGAAAAACGGCCGCAAATCGCGCCCGGTGATTTCCTCAAAAGCCAAACGCAGTTTGTCTATCTCTACCGGTGTGTACTTGTTCTGGGTAAGGTACAGGTGCAGCGCGGCGAAAAAAGCCTCCTCTCCTACCTCCTGCCGGAGCATGTGCAATACCCGCCCGCCTTTGGCGTAGGAGTGGCTGTCAAACATGTCTTCTTTGTCCAGGTAGTTGAAACGGATCAAGGGTTCTTGTTTAGTCCGAGCCTCGGCCAGGTACTCCAGCAAAGCGGTCTGGTGCGTGAGGGCGGCCTCGTCTGGGCCGTACTGGTGTTCGGCCCATAGGTATTCTGAGTAGTCGGCGAAGGATTCGTTCAAAGGAAGGTTGGCCCAGGATTCCGTGGTGACCAGGTCTCCGAACCATTGGTGGAACAGTTCATGCGCGATGATATGGTCCCAGTTCTTGTCCAGCAGCTCGCGGCGGTCCTGCTGCACAGATTCCATGAAGGTGGAGGCGGAGGTATTCTCCATGGCTCCCGAGACGAAGTTACGGACTACTACCTGCGCGTATTTATCCCAGGGGAACGCCACGCCTAGTTTCTGGGAGAAGAACTCTAGCATGGCCGGCGTCCGCCCGAAGGTGGCTTTGGCAGTAGCGGCGTACTCCGGTTCCACCCAGTAACTTACCTCTTTGTTCCGCCATTTGTCTTTGATCACGGAGAACTCCCCAATCGCCATCATCACCAGGTAAGGCGCGTGCGGCTGGGTCATGCGCCAGTGATCGGTTTTAAGCCCGTTTTTCAGATTCTTGCTAGAAACCAGCGTTCCGTTAGACAGCGTCTTGAACTTGCTCTCCACCGTGATGAAAATGTCCTGGATCATGCGCTCATTGGGCTTGTCAATGGTAGGGAACCAGGCCGAGTTCGCCTCGGTCTCGCCTTGCGTCCAGATCTGCTGGGGCACGCCTTCCTCTTGGCCCAGCGGGTTGATGAAGTACAAGCCTTTGTCTGACTGAATGGCCTGGCTGCCGTGCGCCTCCAGCTCATTGGGCTTAGCAGTGTAGGAAATGGAAACCTGAAGCGTATCGGTGCGGGAGTAGGTTTTGTCCAGCTTCAGCGTCAGTTTCTGCCGGTCATAGTCAAAGGTCAGCGGCAGGGCTTGCTTTCCTTTGCGCAACGTCACTTTATGGATGTCAAACCCCTTGGCGTCCAGCACCACCTGTTGCTGCGGGTAGAAGTAGGGCTTCAACGTCAAGGTGGCCTCGCCCAGCAGGTGCTGCTTGACCCAGTCAAACCGCACGTTCAGGCTGGTGTGCAGCAGGTCCATGAGCCGCTCAGCAGAAGGCTGGTAGGGTCCGCGGCTCGTGTGGGGCATCTCCGTGATAACGGAATCTAAGGCTACGGCAGCGGTTTCAGAGGCGACAGCGGGGGCGGCTGGCTTCTTCACGGTACAGCCTGCGGCCGAACCGCACAGCAGAATGAACAAGAAGCCACGGGAAAGGATGTGATTCATGTAATGATTTATTAACTTTGGGAACTCAAGTTGTGAATTTATTTCACACGTACGGTAAATTACTGTCTCTAACCCCGCCAACATGCTACAGGTAAAATCGGCTGCTGCCACCTGGCAAGTAGTTCTGGAGAAAAACCAGATTCTTCTCAACGATGCTCCTTTTACCTGGGATTTGCTTCCCCTCAGCCCTACTTCCTTCCACATTCTGAAAGACGGCCGCTCCTACACCGCCGAGCTGTTGCAGGCTGACCCGGAAACCAAAACCTTCCAGATCAAGATCAACGGCAATGTGCATACGTTACAGGTGCAGGATCGGATGGATCTGCTGCTGGAGAGTCTGGGCATGGGCCAGGCACTGGCACACAAGGTCAATGATATCAAGGCACCTATGCCGGGCCTCATCATTGACATTAAGGTACAGCCAGGCCAGGAAGTGAAGAAAGGCGACCCTATCTTGATCCTGGAAGCCATGAAGATGGAGAACATCATCAAGTCTCCCGGCGATGGCGTGGTGTCTGAGGTGAAGGTTACCACCAGGCAGAACGTAGAGAAAAACCAGGTATTGATCGTATTTTAAGGAAACTCCTTTTTGGGCCTGTTTTGTGAAAAGCGGGCCCAAAACGTGTATAGACCCGTGTCACTAACTATTACTATTTTATAAGCATGCGATTCAAAAGAATTCTATTGAAGCTCAGCGGAGAGTCCTTGATGGGCGACCAGCAATATGGGATTGACACCAACATGCTGGTGCAGTACGCCGAAGAGATTAAATCTGCCGTAGATCTTGGCGCCGAGGTGGCCGTGGTGATTGGCGGAGGAAACATTTTCAGGGGCGTGCAAGCCGAGTCTGTTGGTTTGGACCGCGTGCAGGGCGATTACATGGGTATGCTGGCCACGGTAATCAACAGCATGGCGCTGCAGAGCGCGCTGGAGAAAGTGGGCATCTTCACCCGTCTCTTGTCTGGTATCAACATCCAGCAGGTATGTGAGCCGTACATCCGCCGCCGCGCCATGCGCCACCTGGAGAAAGGCCGCGTAGTGATTTTCGGGGCCGGTACCGGTAACCCGTACTTCACCACCGACTCTGCCGCCTCCCTGCGGGCCATTGAGATTGAGGCCGATGTAGTATTGAAAGGCACCCGCGTAGACGGCATCTACTCCGCTGACCCAGAGAAAGACGCTTCTGCCGTGCGGTACCAGGACATCACCTTTGAGGAGGTTTTTGAAAAAGGCCTCAACGTAATGGACATGACTGCGTTTACCCTTTGCAAGGAAAACAACTTGCCTATTGTGGTGTTTGACATCAACAAAAAGGGCAACCTGGCCAAACTCATCAATGGCGAGCAGGTAGGAACCTTGGTTTCCATGTAAATAAAGGTCTTGCTGCCCCGGCAGTGGATTTTACAGAATTAAATCAGAAATTTGTGCCGCCCTTTGGCGTTTGCTACGGTGGTACCGTTTAGTCATCTTTCTAAATCAGAAAACCCAATGACCGAAGAAATTAACTTTTATTTGAGCGAAGCCGAGGAGTCCATGCAGAAATCGGTGCAGCACACTAGTGTAGAATTAACCAAAATCAGAGCCGGCAAAGCGTCTCCTGCCATGGTAGAGGACCTGCGCGTAGATTACTACGGCACGCCTACCCCCATCTCGCAGGTGGCCAACATCATGACTCCAGACGCCCGTACGCTCATGATCAAGCCATGGGAAAAAGGCATGGTGGCCGAGATCGGCAAAGCCATCAAAAACAGCGATCTGGGCCTGAACCCCATGACCGAGGCAGACGGCATCCGCCTGAACATCCCGGCCCTGACCGAGGAGCGTCGCCGAGACCTGGTGAAACAAGCCAAGAACGAAACCGAGAGCGGCAAGATCCGCGTGCGTAACATCCGCAAAGACGTGAACGACTCCCTGCGCAAACTGCAGAAAGAAGGCACCTCTGAAGACGCCGTGAAAGACGCCGAAGGCAAAGTACAGAAACTCACCGATTCTTACATTGTGAAACTGGACGAACTTCTGTCTAAGAAGGAAGCCGAAATCATGACCATCTAAGAAACGGCGTTTCAAGCCTGTTTCATAGAAATCAGGGTATAAACAGAAGGCCCCGCACTGGCAAGTGCGGGGCCTTCTGTTTTTATGGAAACTTTTGAGAGTACGCAGGGTTTACGCCGGAATGGCCGCAAGCCACCGCTGGGCCTCTCCTATGCTATCGAACACTTCTATACCAGTGGTATCATAGGTAAACCGCAGGGATTTGTCTGTGGACAACCGGCTGAACATGCTGGGCGAATACACCCAGGCAAAAGACACCATGCCCGCTTGCCGCATACGCGGAAACCAGTCTGAGCCCACCCACTCCGCCGCGCTGGACCAGATTCCCTCTACATGAGTGTTATCGTTAAGGACTTTGTAGCAATGGAATTCCGCCATGGCCTCCAGAATACGCTCGCAACCATCCTGCACAGATTGTTTAGTCTGGAAACCGATCCAATCTGCATTGATGTATTGCTGTTTCTGGTCGTAGGTGATGGAGATATAGGTATCTTGGAAGATGGCGGTAATACTCATTTGACTGGGGTAGTCCTTCAGTTTGTCTGTCTGGGAATTAAAAGCAAATTACGCTACTTCCCTGAGGTAACCAAGCATTTATACATCAAAAAACTGGATTATTCCATTGTCCAATCAAGCATAATTTAGTTTAAACGCACTTAAAAATAAAAGGTTTTCTCTTTTTATCCACAAGCCTGAAAATAGTTAAAAGTAAGTAGCCCTGTAGAAACAACTAAGGGAATTGGTCTGCCTTACCCCTTGCAGTCATTCCATCAGGCCAAGAATTTACTCCTCTGTTATAAGATGTACAGGTTACAGGAAGGCTGCAAAACAAAACCGGCGTTTTAGGCGCCTTTTAGAAAAAGGGTGCCTAAAACGCCGGTTCATGCTAGCTGATCTCTTTTGCTACATATACAGCTTCTTAGCCTGTATGTACTCCTGCACTTCCTCCTGCAACAGGTAGCGGGTAGATTTTCCCTCCTTGAGGCATTTACGGATGAAGGTAGCCGAGATGTCCAGCAGCGGAGCAGGCACTACCGTTATCTTAGCGTGGCCCTGCAGTGCTTCGGGAACCTTGGCGCTTCCTGGCCGAGGATAAACCAGCACTTCGTAGAGATCCAGAATCTGCTCGTAGTTCTTCCACTTGGGCAAGGTAGCTAGGTTGTCTTCGCCCATGATGAGCACAAACTGGTAGGTAGGATACTTTTCCCGGAGGTAAGTGAGCGTATCTATGGTGTAGCTGGGTTTGGGCATCCGAAACTCAATGTCGGTTACGCCCAGATCAGCGTTGTCGGCAATGGCCAGACGCACCATGTGCAGGCGGTCAAACTCATGCAACAGGCTGCTGCTGGGCTTGAACGGGTTCTGCGGGCTCACCACAAGCCAAACCGTATCTAAGGTGGTATTAGCGGCCATATAATTGGCCAGGATCAGGTGCCCTATATGGATGGGGTTGAAGGATCCGAACAGCAATCCTACCCGCATGGCTACAAAATAGGTTCCTCTGGATAGATAAAGTCCCGCACCAGCTTCTCGGCACGGGCAAAGGCTTCTTCCAGGTTCTCATTCACGATCACCTCATCAAACTGGTCTTCAAAGCTCAACTCGAATTTAGCCTTGAACACGCGGCTGGAGATGCTAGAGGCAGAATCTGTGTTGCGGGCCACCAAGCGCTTGGAAAGCTCCTCAATGGAAGGTGGTTTCACAAAGATGGCCAGGGCGCGGTCTTTGTAGAAGTGTTTCACGCTCAGGCCTCCTTTGACGTCCACGTCCAGGATGGCGTGTTTGCCCTCAGACCAGATGCGCTCTATTTCAGATTTGAGGGTTCCGTAAAAAGCACCCTCATATACTTCTTCCCATTCTACGAACTCATCGTTCCCTATCTTCTCCCTGAACTCTTCGGGGGTAATGAAGTAGTAATCCTTTCCGTTGATTTCAGAGCGGCCCCGGCGGTCGCGGGTACAGGCTGAGATAGAAAAACTTAGCTCTGGGAGTACGTTAACTAAATGACGGACAATTGTGGTTTTGCCGGCCCCTGAGGG
This sequence comes from Rufibacter hautae, assembly GCF_008271695.1. Taxonomy (GTDB): domain Bacteria; phylum Bacteroidota; class Bacteroidia; order Cytophagales; family Hymenobacteraceae; genus Nibribacter; species Nibribacter hautae. The sequence goes on along the minus strand of NZ_VKKY01000003.1, from coordinate 272,978 downwards.
AGCCGAAAAAATAATGATTTTACCTTGCATCCAGGGTAGGAAAGCTTAATACTAAGCTGTTTGGTGGATTTTTGATTTGATGGAGTCTACTAATGTAGCAGGAGTGCCTGGTCTGCGCAAAGAGGCGTTCAGGAACTTCACAAACAACCGTTGTTTGTCAACGCTCTCAAAGCAAGGAGAGCATTCGTCGGCTTTCTCAGATAGAAAAGCCTCGTCCTCTTTTGTAGCTACACCTTCCAGCCACTTCTCAAAAACGCCTTGCACCTTCTCACAGTCTGGTTCATGGCTCTCATCTGAGGCGCTTGCGCCCATCAATTCATCTGTCATAGTAGTAGTCCCCATCATATTAATTTCTATTTAGCCGTTATAGCCCATTGACTTCGCGTATTTTTCCAACTTCTCCTTCAGAAAGTGCCGGGCCCTGTGCAGGCGGCTTCTTACGGTACCTATGGGAATGTCCAGGATCTTGGCCATCTCCTCGTAGGTGAACCCTTCCAGGTCACACAAGATGATTACGGTCCGGAAGTCTACCGGCAGTGAGTTCAAGGCACCAGCCACCTCATCGCCAATCAGGTCCTGCACACTTTCCATGCGCAGGTCTGTAGTACCGCCAGAACTGTCTCCCTCTGCGTCCACGTCCTCGGAATTGTAGTAACCTTCCACCTCAGAGTAGTCTACTTTGGCGGGCTGTTTGCTCTTTTTCCGGAAGTCGTTTATGAACGAGTTCTTTAGGATGCGGAACAGCCAGGCCTTGGCATTAGTTCCGGGTTCGAAATAATCGAAGAAACGATACGCCTTGAGGTAGGTCTCCTGTACCAGGTCATTGGCGTCATCTTCATCCAGGGTTAGACGGTACGCGAAGTTGTAGAGAGGCGAAATAACCGGCATCAACTCGGCCTCAAACCGGGCGTCTTTCTCCTCTTTTGTCATTGAATTCGCTCTCTGTTCGCTCATTGGTCTTGATTTTGTACTTTTACACTTGGGATAAAAATACCTATACGCAAATATAGAAATTAAATATACATAGGTACATACGAATATTAGGGCAGATGTTTACATTAACCCTCCCTAAGGTCGTTTTTCGGGAATTCCTCCCTCCTCTTTTTTTGTTTCCGCGCTGCATGCCTCAACCTATTTCTGTTACCATACTCGCTAAAAACAGCCAGGAGTTGCTGCCGCAATGCCTTAAGGCGCTGGCCCGGTTCCCGGAGGTTATCCTGCTGGACAACGGCTCCACGGATGCCACCGTGTCCATTGCCGGCCAGTTCCCCAACGTGAAGGTGTTCCATTCGCCCTTCATCGGGTTTGGCCCGCTCAAGAACCTGGCGGCCTCCCACGCCTCGCATGACTGGGTGCTTTCCATTGACAGCGATGAGGTCCTGACGCCGGAACTAACCCAGGTCATCCTCAGCCACCCCTTAGATAACGCCAAAGCCTACCGCTTTCTGCGCCACAATTTCTATGGGAAACGTTTAATTAACGCCTGTGGTTGGGAGAATGATTATGTGCTACGCCTTTTTAACCGCAAAGTTACCTCCTTCACAGACCGCGAGGTGCACGAAGGAATCAAGACCGAAGGCTTGGCCATAGAGACCCTGCCGGGCATCCTGAACCATTATTCCTTCAAGAACACCGACGAGCTGCTGAGGAAACTGAACCAGTACACCACGCTTTTCGCCCAAGAGCACCGGTTCCGGAAATCTTCCTCAGCCTTCAAGGCCACTTACAAAGGTTTCTGGACCTTCCTGCGCAACTACTTCCTGAAGCGGGGGTTCCTGTACGGGTTTGAGGGATTCCTCATCTCGGCCTGCAACGCCAACGGGGCTTTCTACAAGTACATGAAACTGCACGAGGCCAACCGCCCCCTGACCACCAGCCTCATCATCTCCACCTACAACTGGCCAGATGCGCTGGAAGTGGTGCTAAAGAGCGTGGCCCAGCAAAATGAACTGCCCGATGAGGTGATCATTGCCGATGACGGCTCCCGCGAAGAAACCCGAGCGGTGATAGAGCGTTTTCAGCAGAACTTTCCGGTACCGCTACGCCATTGCTGGCATGAGGACACCGGCTTCCGGTTGGCCGCCATCCGAAACAAAGCCATGGCCATGGCCACTGGCGAGTACCTGCTCTCCATTGACGGCGATATGGTGCTGCACCCAAACTTCGTCAAGAGCCACAAACGCATGGCCCGCGCCAACACCTTCATCCAGGGCAAGCGCGTGCTGCTGCAACCCGAGCTCACCAAGCAGATCCTGCAAAGCAAAAAGTGGCACATCACGCCATTCTCCTCTGGCATTATCAACCGTTTTAATGCCGTTTCCTCAGAAACGCTCGCAAAACTCGGCTCCAAAAAACGCCCTGACATCAAAGCCATCCGCGGCTGCAACATGGCTTTCTGGCGCGCCGATGTGCTTCGCATCAATGGTTTCAACGAGAACATCCAAGGCTGGGGCCGCGAGGACAGCGAATTTGCCATTAGAATGCTGAACGCGGGCGTAGAGCGCCGCAACCTGCCCTTCGGTGGCGTAGGCTACCACCTGTATCATCCTGAGAATGCCCGCACCTCCCTCCCGGAGAATGACAAGATCCTCGCCTATGCCATCGCCCAGAAAGCCAAATGGTGCGAGAACGGGATAGATAAGTTTTTAAGGTAGTTTCATCAACTCCACACAAATAGCATGTTTCAACTAAACGCACATGTTTTACCTTCCATTGACTCAAGCCAGTTTGGCAAGGCGAAAGGTGCTTATGCAATAATTTTCATTAATTATGCAGACATAGATGGTGCGTATGCGCTAGCTAAATTTTACATTGAAGAGGATGGTTGGGTGATTGATGAGATAGAGGATGAATACCTCTTGTTTACCTCAGCGGAAGATGTATCAGACGAGTATCAGCAGTACTATCATGAAGCTTTAGAAACTGGATACTCCATGTTGTTTAACTGTTATGAGAAGGATGATCTTGTAGATTAAGTCCCTTGCTTGATCAAGTACAACCCAAACAAAAACGCCCGGCCTCTTTACAGAAGCCGGGCGTTTTTATGTTCATTTTCGGAAAACAGGCCGGAAACGGATATGCTTAGTAGCGGTAGTACTCTGGTTTGAACGGACCTTGAACCTCCACGCCAATGTAGGCAGCTTGCTCAGGAGACAGTTCATCCAGTTCCACCCCGATTTTGGCTAAGTGCAGACGAGCTACTTTCTCATCCAGGTGCTTAGGCAGGGTGTAAACTTTGTTCTCGTAGGCTTCAGCGTTGGTCCACAATTCAATCTGGGCCAAAGTCTGATTAGAGAAAGAGTTGGACATCACAAACGATGGGTGACCAGTAGCGCAACCCAGGTTCACCAAACGGCCTTCAGCTAAGATGATGATGTCTTTGCCTTCCAGGGTGTAAAGGTCTACCTGTGGTTTCACGGTGTCTTTGGTGTGGCCGTAGTTCTCGTTCAACCACGCCATGTCAATCTCGTTGTCAAAGTGACCGATGTTGCAGACAATGGCTTTGTCTTTCATGGCCAGGAAGTGCTCACTGCGGATGATGTTGAAGTTACCGGTAGCGGTTACCACAATGTCAGCCTCAGGAATGGCATTCTCCATTTTACGAACAGCGAAACCGTCCATCGCAGCCTGCAACGCACAGATCGGGTCAATTTCGGTAACGATCACGCGGGCACCGGCACCACGCAACGAGGCGGCAGAACCTTTTCCTACGTCACCGTAACCAGCCACCACGGCTACTTTACCGGCCATCATCACGTCCGTAGCTCTTCTGATAGAGTCTACCAATGATTCTTTACAGCCGTACTTGTTGTCGAATTTGGATTTAGTCACGGAGTCGTTCACGTTGATGGCGGGCATCAACAAGGTGCCGTTCTTCATACGCTCGTACAGACGGTGCACACCCGTGGTCGTCTCTTCAGACAAACCTTTGATGCCGGCAGCCAGCTCTGGGTATTTGTCAAACACCATGTTGGTCAGGTCACCACCATCGTCCAGGATCATGTTCAATGGTTTGCGGTCCTCCCCGAAGAACAAAGTCTGCTCAATGCACCAGTCAAACTCCTCGGCGTTCATGCCTTTCCAGGCGAACACCGGGATACCGGCAGCAGCGATAGCGGCCGCGGCGTGGTCCTGGGTTGAGAAGATGTTGCAGGAAGACCAGGTCACCTCAGCGCCCAAAGCCACCAAGGTCTCAATCAACACAGCCGTCTGGATGGTCATGTGCAAGCAACCCGCGATACGGGCACCCGCTAATGGCTGGCTTGCGCCGTACTCCTCACGGATGGCCATCAAACCTGGCATCTCCGCCTCGGCCAGTTTAATTTCTTTTCTTCCCCACTCAGCCAGGGAAATATCTTTTACTTTGTACTTCAGATAGGTTTCTACCATTGTAGTTCAGGTTTTACAGAAGAACCGCAAAGGTACACAAATAGTTTATCACTCTCAACACATGGGTTTGGTCGTGTGTTTTCGGGCTACTTTTAATGAATCTGGCGTAAAACAAGGCAAAGCCAAGACCCACCGCGCTCATTCTGCAACATCCTTACTCTATGCCGCTACCCCTTACCCCCGCTGAACGGGCCTTTGTAGAAGAAAACCTGTCTGTCGATCCGGCGCAACTGGTGCTGCAGGCCAAGCGTTGGCCCCAGTTGGATGTGCCTAAACTGGCGCAGCAGATCCGGGCCCGGCAGAAGGCGAAAAGCAAAATCCCTACCTGGACGGCCAACCTGGACCTGCTGTTCCCTGCCAACCTCTCCGTGGAGCAGAGTTCCTCTGACCTGACCGCTACTTTCAAAGCCAACCTGGTGTCTGGCGAGACCCTGGCCGACCTGACGGGCGGTTTCGGGGTGGACGCGTACCATTTCGCGCAACAGTTCCGGCACGTTACCTACGTGGAGCGGCAACCAGACCTGGCCGGCATTGCCGGCTTCAACTTCACCCAATTGGAGATGAAGAACATCACCGTGGAAGTCACCGAGGCCGAGGCTTTCCTGCATGCTTTGGAAGAACCCGTGGATGTGATTTTCCTAGATCCCGCCCGGCGCGGCCAAAGCCAGGAGCGCGTGCACCTGCTGCAGGACTGCGAGCCAGATGTATTGGGCCTGTTGCCGATGCTGCTGCAGAAAAGCAAAGCCGTCCTACTCAAGACCGCGCCCATGCTGGACATTGACCTGGCACTGCAGCAATTGAGTCACGTGGCGCAGGTGTGGGTGATTGCCGTGCAAAATGAATGCAAAGAGGTTTTGTATTTGCTCAAACCCGAGGCTACGGGAGGCCCGCTCCTCACCGCTGTCCACCTAAGACCCGAGCACCCCGAGGAGCCGCTCACTTTCACCAAGGAGGAAGAGGAGAACGCCCTCGTTGCCTACGCAGAGCCCCAGCGGTTTTTGTATGAGCCCAACACCGCCTTACTGAAAGCAGGGGCCTATAAATGGTTGTCTCAGCGCTACGGCCTACACAAGCTGCACCGCAACAGCCACCTGTACACCTCCCAGGAACTACAAGAGGCGTTTCCGGGCCGGATTTTCGAAATCATTGCCCAACCAAAGGCCAGCGCCAAAGAGCTGCAGCAACTCCTGCCTGGCAAAAAGGCAAACATCACTGCCCGAAATTATCCGCTCACCGTGGCGCAGCTCCGGGAGAAAATCAAACTGAAAGAAGGTGGAGACCATTATCTTTTCGCCACTACTGATCTGCACAACAAACCCATTCTGCTCCTCTGCCGGAAAGCTGTTTAATTGTTAATTGCTTATTGTTGATTGTTTGAGCAATTAACAACAAGCAATCAATTATGAATAGTTTGGCTTGGCCTTGCTCACCCATCGGCTGCCTTTGAGGCTGAAGCGCCAAGGAAGCAGCGCATCGGCCCCGGCGTAAGCCACGCCCACCCGCGGACCGGCAATGATCTGGTCCTCCGGCACGGTGACGCCCCGGTCTTCAAACCAGATCTCGTTTCCAGATAAATCGGTGCCGTTGTGCTGGGTGGAGATGCCCAGCGCCTGTGTTAAAAGGCCAGGGCCTGCGGTAAGGCGAGATTCTACCTTAGCCAGCCCTCGGCGGAGCCGCATCTCCTCTATTCCTTCCAAGGGTTCAATAGCCCTGATGAGCACGGCATCGGCGGTGCCTTCCACGTTGGTCACGATGTTGAACAGGGAGTAGATGCCGTAAATGAGGTACACGTAGGCCACGCCGCCCTGCTGGTACATAATCTGGGTGCGTTTGGTGCGCCGGCCCAAGTGGGCGTGGCAGGCGGCATCTGAGGTGCCGGAGTACGCTTCGGTTTCCACCACCATGCCGCCAGTGAGCACGCCATCAAAGGAAGAGAAGAAGTACTTGCCAATCAGGTCGCGGGCAATGGTAACCACGTCGGGCCGGGCGTAGAAGTCAGCGGTAAGTTTTTGCTGAAGGGGCATAGGCAGGCAGCTATTGGCGGATGAAGACTTCGGTGGCGCCATCGGCGATGACGTTGCTGATGACCAGCGTATTCTCGCCGCAGAACCAGAACTGGTATCCTACGGGCGGCAGGCTCTGCCCCACCAATTTGAAGGGTTTGCGCTCGCCCTGCAGCTTGCCGTTCACATGCTCTTCATACTCGCCGTTCTGATAAAAAGTAAGGGTTTTGGCATCACCGATCTGCTCACCCGTCAGGAACTCGTCTTTCTGGCCGCCCATGTAGTTTGTCTGCAAGCCGCGTAGTTCCCATTTACCCGGTAACTGTGACACGGCCGTGGCAGAATCTGTGGAGGTGAATTCACAGAGCGCCACTGCGGTATCTTTGTTTTCTTCTTTGGGAGAAGAGGCCTCAGCCGGTTTTTCGCCGTTCCCCTGGCAACCGGCCAGGGAAGTTCCCAACACCAGCAGCGCTGTATTTATCTTTTTCATAGCAGAGTCTAGTTGAACCTTAGCAAGAACGCAAAAAGAAAAAGGGCAGCCAAGTGACGGTTAGGTCTGGCTGCCCTTTTCGCAGGTACGTTCGGTGCTTCAGGGGTTAGCGCTTTTTCTCCACCGCTTTCTGGATGTTGAAGTAGAGCTCGGTAAGGTTGAGTTTGTTTGGGGTCTGCAGGTTTACCAGGTCATATTTATTCTCTACCAGTTGCGGCCGGCCTTTCTGCCGAAGACCCACCACGGTGAGGAACATATATTCATCACGGGGCGCGTTCAGCACCACGGCGGTTTCCTTGCTTCGGCCGTTACCGCTGGCTTTGATGGCGGTCATGAGGCCCTCAAACTTGGTGAGCCACTTCTGGCTTTCTACCTTGTTGTTCAACTCGCCATAAGCCATGTGCATGAGGTACATCACGTCCAGGTTAAAGGGGTCCGTGGCCAGCAGCTTTTTACCGGTGGTTATGATCTCCGGGAACCGCTCGTACAGCAGCATTTCATTCAGGGCATCTGACTGGTCATTGGGCTTGTACGGGTTGTAGCCCGACTGCAGGGTCCAACCGTAGTAGAGGTGCTTGTACTCGTCTAGGGTGAGTTTGGGATCATTGGCGTGGTAGCGCTTGAGCAGGTTGGGATAGTACATCTTGGACTTGGACGAACTCACCGCCGTCTTGATGGCGCTATAGTCAATTTTAGAAACAGTCTGGGCCTGGCCTTGCAAAAGGAGGCCCAGGGACAGCAGACTAAAAATAAAGAATTGTTTCATGTGGGTGATAAAGGGAAATTGAGAAGATTAGCCCATGGCAAATACAGTGCTAGAAACTAAAGGGCAGATAAAAAGTTGCACAACCAGAATCATACCGGTCAGCGATCAGGTCTGTTTTCGGCCTGTTTCTTTTAAAACAACGCTGAAACCAGATGTATATGCTGCCCGGCGCTAATTTTAAATCTTTGAATTTCAATTGTTCCAGCTCACCTTTTAGATCATCTCCCGGAAAATCCACCGGAAAATTCTTTCATCAGAAAAGGTGTCCTTGAAAAAGAGAAACTTCACATTGTCCTTTTCAGAACCGCATGCAGGCCATCTGCTTTAGTAATAATATTATTTACTGAAAGTTCGATTTCCGTTTTAGAGCCGTTTTTTGAAAATCAGCCTTGAAAAGGAATTGACCCTTTTCTGTTTCTGCTTATCTTCTTAGAAAACAGGCTTAAAACGATTGCTTACAAAATTTCAACGGGGCTATAGCGGCCTATCTGAAACTTCCCGTACCTTTGCCCCCGATATTGGTGACAGCCTCGGTCTTCTTCCGATGATGTCTTAAAAGGGAATCAGGTGCAAAACCTGAGCTGTTCCCGCAACTGTTATCTTCAAACCAGTTCTGCCCACCACACGCCACTGTCTGCTTTGCCAGATGGGAAGGCCGGGCCGAAGAAGAGAGCCAGGAGACCTGCCAACATCCAACATTCACCTGGAGGCTTTCGGGAAAAAAAGCAGCAAGGATGGTGGCCCCAACGTGGGCTGGCGTTTTCGTTTATCTCTTTCTCTGCAGTCTTCCCAGGTTGGCAACCCTGAGGAATATGGTACGTCGTCTTTTTCTGTTTGCGTTGGCTACGGTGGCCACAGAGCTTCTGGCGCTGCGGGAAAGCCATGCCCAACTGAAGGACACCGTGCAACTGGCACCTGTCACCGTTTCTGCCCAGCGGTACACCCGCTACGCCGCGGGGTCACGGGTGCAAACGGTAGATTCTTTGCTTCTGCAACGGCGGCCGGGCCTCACTCTGGCCGATATGCTCCAGCAACGCAGCCCGCTGTACCTTAGAAGTTACGGCAACGGCATGACGGCCACTGTGGCGTTCAGGGGCACCTCGTCCAGCCACACGGCCGTGCTCTGGAACGGCTTTAACATTGCCTTGCCTACCCTGGGCATGTCAGATTTCGCCTTGTTACCCCCCTCCATCAATACGCAGGTGAGCCTTCAGCACGGACCAAGCGGTGCCTTACACGGGAGCGGGGCCGTGGGAGGAGCTGTTCTTCTGGACAACCCGGTATCGTTTGCCCCCCAGCAGCAGATACAGGTACAACAGGAATTGGGCAGTTTCGGGCATCAACGGACTGCCGCCAGCGGATCTTTCGCCAACGGCCGTCTTGCCCTCACCTCCACTTTCACCCGCACCGCCGACGACAATGATTTTCGGTTTGAGAACACCACCGCCTTCGGGTCTCCGTGGGAAACCCAGCAGAACGCCGCCTTTGACCAAACCAGCCTGGCCCAGGAAGTACACTACAAACTGGCCCCAGCACAGCGGCTCACGGTAAGGGGCTGGTACGTGAAGACTCATCGGCAGATACAGCCCTCCATGGGCAGCGCCAATACCCACGCCCAACAAGACGATGAGAACCTGCGCCTCATGGGCGAGTGGCAGGGCCAGTTGGCCGGAGGCACCACCACCGTGCGGGCCGCTTATTTCAATGACATCCTCAATTACCAAGACGATGGGGTCCTTTCCCTCTCCAAGGTGAACACCTCCCAAAGCCAGGTAGAGCACGAACGGACCTTGCTGCCCAACCTGTTGCTGCAACTAGGCGGAGAAGGACAGTTGTTCAAGGCCGATGTAGGCGGTTACGGCGGAAAAGTGAGCGAACAAAGATTCTCGGCTTACGGTTGGCTCCGCTATGATCCGCTGCCTATGCTGCAGGTAAGCCTTAACGTGCGGCAAGCCTGGGTGCAGGGCTTCAACCCGCCGCTCACGCCCACGGTGGGTGCCAACCTCCAAGTCTTAGAACAGGGCGGCAACACTTTAGCAGTGAAGGCAAATGTCTCACGCAGCTACCGGGTACCCACCCTCAACGACCGGTTCTGGCGCCCTGGCGGAAATCCAAGCCTGAAACCCGAGAGCGGCTGGGGGTACGAGGGCGGCCTGGTGCACCAACATAAACAAGGATCGCTGACCGGCACCACCGAACTGACCGGCTACGCCCTGCAGGTGAAAGACTGGATTCAGTGGCAACCCTCCCCCACCGGCGGCTACTCTGAGCCGGTGAACCTGCAGCGGGTAAAAGGCAACGGTGCCGAGCTGGACAGCAGATGGCAGTACAGACTGGATGAGCACCGTTCCCTATCGGCTGGACTGGCTTACGCTTACACCATCTCTGAGCAGAAACTCCCGGATGAACGGGCCCAGCTACAGAACCGGCAGCTGTTCTATGTGCCCAAGCATAAGGTTGCCACCTGGGCCGAGGTCCGGTACCGTACCTGGTGGCTTTCTTCTGATGCTACTTTCACCGGTCGCCGCTTCACAGACAATGACAACAACAACTGGTTACCGGCCTACGCGCTGGTAAACGCCAGCCTGGGTAAAACCTTTGCCTGGCGCTCTTTTGAGGCCCAGCTTATGGCCCAGGTGCAGAACCTTTCCAACACCGTGTACCAGACCATGGCGTACCGGGCCATGCCGCCGCGCAACTTCAGAGTATCCCTGGCCCTAAGATGGGCCACCCAACCATAAACGTTACATTTTTATCCATTTACCACCTCTATGAAAGTTAATACCCTTAAGAAGTACTTCCTGTATCTGATACTAGGCACCAGCAGTATGTTGGCCTCTTCCTGTGACAGCGAAAATGATTTAGAACCGAAAGGCGCCTACGAGCATGGCGTGTTCATCCTGAACGAAGGGCAGTTCAGTACCCCTACCGCCGAGGTGAGCTACCTATCCCCAGATGCAAAGACCCTGGTGCCGGACCTATTTAACAAGGTGAATAACCGTCCGTTGGGCGATGCCGCCCAATCTATCACCTTTGTGGGAGACAAAGCCTACATAGCCGTAAACGCCAGCGAGAAGATTGAAGTGGTGAACGCGAATACGTTTGCCTCCATCGGGGTTATCAACGGCCTGAAAATCCCTAGGTATATGGCCGCCTTGAATTCCTCAAAAGCCTACGTGACCGAGTATGTGGGCTACGCCTTCTCAGGCTACACGGGCACTGGCCGGGTTGCTGTCCTGGACCTCAACACCAATACCGTGACCAAGACCATCAACGTGGGCCTGCTGCCCGAGGGATTGCTGCTTTCCAACAACAAACTGTACGTGGCCAACGGCTCTGGCAACACCATCTCGGTGATCAACACCTCTACTGACGTTGTGGAAAGTACCATCAACGTGGGGGAATCGCCTAAGCACCTGGTGCTGGATGCCAACAACAAGATCTGGGTTCTGCGCGGCGGGTATGGTACGCCGGGCGCTTTGGTGAAGATTGATCCGGCCAACAACAACGCCACTACTTCTTACACCTTCCCGCTGGGCACCAGCGGACCGGGTTACCTGACCATCAACGGAGCCAAAAACACGCTGTACTTCACCTACAACAGTGCGGTGTATGCCATGCCTGTTACCGCTACGTCTGCGCCAACCACGGCCCTCATCCATCGCACTGCGTACGGCTTAGGCATTGACCCGCAGACCAACATCCTGTACTTGGGAGTTGGTGGCTACACCTCTAACGGATGGGCCGTGCGTTACCAACCCACAGGTGCCGTGATTGACTCTTTCCAGGTAAGAATCCTGCCTAACGGTTTCTCGTTCAGATAAGCAGTTTCAGGGCCGTTTTCTTTAAATCGGGCGTAAAACAGCAAGCCGCCAGCTTCTACTTGAGGCTGGCGGCTTGCTGTTTATAGGGGCAAGAGAATCTTACGTGCGTTTAGGGCTTGTTTTGCCAGAAATGGGCCTAAAACAGAAAAGCCTGCCTTTTTTGAGGGCAGGCTTTCCGGGAGGTATAACTTTTAGTTATTGTCTCGGTCTTGCTTCTGCTCGGCTGCGCCGCCCACGCCTTGGTTACTTACCCCGGAGTTGCGCTCTCTCACCTTGTCTTCCTGCTGGTCGTAGATGTTCTGATTGGTAGAGTCGGTGGCGTTGGTGTTCACGGGATCCTGGGTTTCATCAGAGACGCCGGGTGCGTTGTTCTCGGTAGGGCTTTTGTCTTTGAAATCACTTTCCTCCACGTTCACCTGGCCTTCGCTGGTGCCGGTGCTGCAGGAAGTGGAGCCCAAGAGCAATGCGCCTCCCAACAGAAAGGCACAGGAAACTTGTTTTATAGAAATGGTTCGCTTTTTCATAGGTCTGGTTCAATAGGTGACGTTTTCAGGGCTCGGCTAAAAACCTGCAGGCCCACACTTGAGGATAGTACGCGCATGACTGTATTTGAGTTAGCCCGTGGGCGCCTTTCCGCTATAATTTGGTTTCTGCCGGGGTCTGGCTAATCTTAACTAATTCGTCTCCGTACAACAGTACACGCCAGGGAATCCTGGCAGAAGCATTTGTTTAAGTTTCACCTCAACTAAAGGAGAAAGAACCATGACCAAAGGAAAAGGCGAAGATAGCCCTAAGCAGCATAGACAAGACCAGGACAGAAGCTGGCGCGACATCAACAGCCAGGATGACCAGCTCAACAACAGCAACCGCCATAACAACAACCCGCCCTACGAAGGATCGCCGGAAACCCGGTCTAATCCTGGCACCCCAGGCAGCGGAAACCAGAAATCCAGCAACAATGACCAGGGCGGCCTGGACACTGGCGCCGGCGTGAGCGGCCAGCCCAACAACGAGCACAACCACAACCCAGACCAGGGCAACAATGCGCCTAAGTTCCAGGACGGCCCGGTGGCCGGCGGTGCCGATAACACCCGCGGCGAGAACGTTCCTTCCAGAGAAGGCCACGGCGGCGGCGCCAAAAAAGGCAAGTTTGACCCAGAGCAACACAGTCCGCAGGGATCAAATTCCAACCCATCAGACACCCGTGGGTCAGACTCTTCAGACAAAGAGTTCATGAACAACCAGCCTAACGCCAGCACCCTCAAAGGGCACAAAGACAAAGAAGGCTTGGGCAACGAGAAAGAATAATTTCTCTCTTAAATAAAAGGACAGCAGGTGATTTAGGCCTGTTTTCCGCAAAAGACCCGGGAAACGCCCCGGGTCTTTTGTTTTAAACATCTTGAGAAGTAACGTTTGGGCAGGAAACCAGCTTTGCCGTATCTTCGCGGGAGCGACTGCCTGGGCAGGCTCTAACCATTCTTTTCTAGTGTACCATGGCCAAAGAGGTAAAAAGACATCCGTTCCAGCGTGACTGGCGCCGCGACCTGCTTATTGTCGCGCTCATCAGTATGCTGCTGGCCATGGCGCTGCTGCTGTACGCCTTCGGGCTCACCAGCGATTTTATATACCGGCTGTTCAACGCGTTCCTGGGTATTTTCATCCTGGTGGCGGGTACCGCCTTCGTGATTGTGCCCGGCGTGAACTGGGTTTTCCTGCGCTTATCCGGAAAACTGCCTAAAAACACCCCCAAGTCTACCAAGCCTACTTCACCCCGACCAGCGGCCCCCAAAAGAAACGTGCCCAAAGCCAATTGGTCTGAGGACTGAAATAGGAGTTTTGAGTCCTGAGCTTTTGGAGGAGGATTACACTCTTTCTGCGTTTTCTTTGTTACAAGGGAGAAACATCAGCACATTTTCTAATCAGCACATTACCTTAGCACCATGGAACATCACCTGTACATCAAAAACATGGTTTGCCCGCGCTGCATTGCTACCGTGACGGAGGTGTTGCAACAGCAGGGGTTGGCGGTGCAGGAAGTGAAACTGGGCGAGGCCGTAGTGACCAGTGACCAGGAACCAGATATGGCCGTTCTCTCCCCCGCGCTGGAGGCCCACGGCTTCGAGCTGCTGCAGGAGAAAGACGAACAGCTCACCGATCTCATCAAAACCACCCTGCTGGAGTACCAACGCCACCTGGAGGAAGAATACCAACCCATCACCACCTCGGTGTACCTGGCAGAGAAGCTAGGCATGTCTTACCAACACCTGAGCAAGGTATTCTCCCAGCACACCGACACCACTATTGAGAAGTACCTCATCCGCCTGAAGATTGAGCGGGTAAAGGAACTCATCTCCTACGGCGAGCTTACCCTCAGCGAGATTGCCTTCCGGCTGCAGTACAGCAGCGTGCAGCACCTTTCCAACCAGTTCAAGAAAGTGACCGGCATCTCTGTCACAGACTTCAAGAAGAACCCCACCATTGCCCGCACTCCGCTAGACGATCTGGCCTAAGCAAGGATTCTGTAACACCCACCTTCTAATTTTATAAGAACCACCCACCCGTGTGGGCGTACTAGTACTATGTGCCTGCCCCATCAGGAAAGAACCTAAGGTCTTCCTGCCCGGATAGGCGAAATAAAGTGTGCATGTGAATGAATGTTGTACCCCTTATCCCAACCTTATGCACAATTCACCCATAAGATCTGTATTAGACGCCCTCCACGAGTGTATTTTAGCCTGTGAACACTGCGCCACTTCCTGCCTGCAGGAAGAAGACGTAAAAATGATGGCGCGCTGTATCCAGACGGACCGTGACTGCGCCGATGTCTGCCGCCTTACCTTAACCCTTCTGGCCCGGGGCTCGGCGCACGGCAAGCATTTGCTGCGCGAGTGTATTGAGGTCTGCGAAGTCTGCGCCACCGAGTGCTCCAAGCATGAACACGCCCACTGCCAGCAATGCGCCGAAGCTTGCCGCCGCTGCGCCGAGGCCTGTAGGTCTGTGACGGTTTAAAGGTTGTCAGAAACCCAAAGAGCAGAGCAGCCGGTATTCCCGGCTGTTTCTTTTTTATTCCGATTTGGTTTTACGTGTTTTCAGGCCTTTTTTAGGAAATCAGCCCAAGAACAGATCTCTGCACCTAATATTTCCTGTTTACTTGCCAATTTCATCGGCTGGAGTTCTGGCGCTCTGAGCATGCAGGTAAAACTCAATTTTGTAACTCTGGTGCTTTAAAATGTAACTAGCTATCTCCCCTTTTGGCTTTTCTTTGCCTCAACTGCCAGATTCTCCTGCTGGCTACGTATGAAATAAACCAAATGAATCTTGCCCTATGGCGCATTCACATTCCCACGGACACGCACACTCCCACGCGCACCACGGACACCAGCACGGCCATGGCCTGCCTGCCTCCGGTCACCTGAACAAGGCTTTTCTGCTGGGCATCGGGTTGAATATCCTGTATGTGGTGGTAGAGGCCGGGGCTGGCTGGTGGTACAATTCCCTGGCGCTGCTCACCGATGCCGGCCATAACTTCACCGATGTCATCAGCCTGCTGCTGGCCTTTTTCGCCCTGAAACTGTCCCAGCGCAAACCTACTGATAAGTTTACCTACGGCTACGGGAAAAGCACCACGTTGGTCTCTTTGCTTAACGCCATGCTCCTGCTCCTGGCAGTAGGCGCCATCGGCTGGGAGGCGATCAATCGGTTGGGTACCGCGCCCGCCCTCAACGGAACCGCCATTTCCATTGTCTCGGGCATCGGCATTCTCATCAATGCGGGCACCGCGCTGCTCTTCTTCCGCGACAAAGACCATGACATCAACGTGAAAGGCGCCTACCTGCACATGGCCGCCGATGCCCTGGTGAGTCTGGGCGTGGTGGTAGCCGGGCTGGTAATGTACTACACGGGCTGGTTCTGGGTAGACGCTGTCATGAGTTTGGTGATTGTGGCCGTCATTGTCTGGGGAACCTGGGGCTTGCTGGTAGAATCGCTTCGGCTTACCCTGGACGCCGTGCCGCACGGCATTGACTTAGCCGCCATCCGGACCTATCTGGAGGAGGTGCCCGGCGTGGCCGAGGTCCATGACCTGCACGTCTGGGCCATGAGCAGCACCGAGAATTCCCTCACCGCCCACCTGGTGGTGGAAGAAGGCTACCCCGATATCCAGTTAACCCACATCAGGGCCGAGCTGCGCGACCATTTCCACATCCCGCACGTGACCCTGCAGGTGGAGCGCGGTGCCGAGGGCCACGCCTGCACGGAGGCCGGTGTATACCATTAAGCAAAATCTAGGGGATTAATCATGATATCGGTCAAGTCTTGGTTTCAGGGTTCTTTTCTCAAAAGCAGGGCAAAAACCTCAACCCCATTCTTTTTCAATCGCGTATAGAAGAGGAGACCAAACCTCAAGCCTATGCGTACCGAATATAAACCGGCCATTGATGCGTTGTTGGCCTGCATCGCGGCCTGCGACCACTGCGCCACCGCCTGCCTGCAGGAAGAAGAAGTCAAAAAGATGGCGCGCTGTATCCACCTGGACCTGGACTGCTCCGCTTACTGCAGCCTCACCGCCTCGTTTCTCTCCAAGGGGTCTGAGCACGCCCGGCTGGTGCTGCGCCAGTGCGTGGAGATTTGCGAGGCCTGCGCCGTGGAATGCGAGCGCCACGCCCAAGAGCATTGCCAGGCCTGTGCCACGGCCTGCCGCCGATGCATTGAAGTCTGCCAGGAACTGATCCCTAAACCCGATCCCGTGGCTGATTTGCTTTACGCCGCCGCGCCCTAATCTGCCGGTATACGTTTTCGGCCTGTTTTCTCCCAAATGGCCCTAAAATGAAGAAGCTCCCTCTTCTGCCTAAAGAAGAGGGAGCTTCTTCATTTATAATAAAGTAGGGGCAATCCCTTGTGGCTGCCCTTTTTGGTGCCGAAAAACAAAGGGCAACCACAAGGGATTGCCCCTACAGAATCAGAATCACCCCGCTTGCGCGAGCTTCCAGCTCGTGTCCGCACGCATTCCTGAACCCATATCCAGCGTGAACCTTCGTCAATGAAAGCTAAAATCTTGTACCTCTTCTAGAGAATTGTATAAGGCCTTGGATAAAGCCTGTTTTTAGCTTTGTTTCTCCATTTGGATAAAAAGAGATGCAGAAAATGCAGGTAATCTACGACGTACTGGTAATCGGGGCGGGTCAGGCGGGCCTGGCTTTGGGGTACTATTTGCAGCAACAGAAAAAGGACTTCCTACTGTTGGATGCTTCTGCTAGAGTGGGCGACTCTTGGCGGAACCGCTATGATTCCCTGCGGCTGTTCACCCCTGCCCCTTACTGCAACCTACCGGGTTGGCCCTTGCCATTCCCCAAAAACCACTACCCCACCAAAGACGAGATCGCCGATTACCTGGAACAATATGCCCAGCGGTTTCAACTGCCTTTGGCTTTAGAACAGAAGGTATTGTCCTTGACCAGAACGAACGGCGTTTTCCAGGCACAAACCAGCACACAGCTGTTCCAGGCCAGGCAAGTGGTGATTGCTACCGGTCCGTTTCAGACACCGTTTGTTCCTTCTTTCAGTTCTAATCCTGATGAGCGGGTTCTTCAACTGCATAGTTCCCAGTACCTAAACCCAGCGCAGATTCCTGCTGGCAAAGTTTTGGTGGTGGGGGCCGGCAACTCTGGGGCGCAGCTTGCCGTGGAGTTGGCCCAAACGCATGAGGTGCATCTGTCTGTGAGAAAGCAGCCCCGGTTCTCTTCGCTCCAGGTACTGGGGCAAAGTGTGTTCTGGTGGGCCACTAAGACCGGAGCAATTTATGCGCCGCCCACGTCCTTCCTCGGGAAAATGGCACTAAGACAAGCCGATGTGGTGTACGGCCGCGAGTTGGAAAAACTCCTGCGGAAAGGGGACATTCAACTCCGACCCGAAATCAAAGGTTTCAACCAGGCACAAACCATTTTCCAGGATGGCAGCCAAACTACCTTCGGGAGTATTCTATGGGCAACGGGGTTCAAGCCGTGTTATGACTGGCTGCAGATTCCTGGGGCCATTGCGGCCAACGGGTCGCCGGTCCACCAAAACGGCATCAGCCCGATAGCGGGGCTGTTCTACCTAGGCCTCTCCTGGCAACGGAGCCGAAGCTCTGCCTTGTTATTGGGCGCCGGAAGAGATGCCTGGTACATCGCGCAGCAGTTAAGCTGAAGTCATTATCGCCTGCGCTTTCTTCAGACGTAACCATGAATGAACGTCAACCCACCCCTACCCCTCCTAGGAGGGGAATTTTCCTCTTTAGCCGCCTCTGCATGTAGCGGCGTTTCTACTGTATGTGAGTTTCGCCAGTACCGTACTTTACTCTGTACCCTACTTTATCTGGTACTCCCCTCCTAGGAGGGGTAGGGGTGGGTTTCTCACGCTCCATAATCTCCGTTTTCAGCCTATTTCCCAAGACAACCCGCCAAAACAGCCATTGCTTAAAATTATGTAACTCCGGGTATACAATGCTGTAACGCCCTGGCCTCTTGCCTGTCGTAAATTTGTCATAGAAATTGAAACTGACGTTAAACGATCCAAATATGGCACCCCTTACAGAAGTGAAAACCAAACCCGCCATAAGGAACACCTTTCCTATAGATGGCATGAGCTGCGCCGCCTGCGCCGTGAGCGTGGAGTCTATGCTGCAGGCCCAACCTGGCGTGCAGAGCGCCGCGGTGAACTACGCGAACAAAACCGCGCTGGTAGAATACGCCCCCGGCACTGATCTGCACCTGCTGCAGAAAGCCATCCAGGACATTGGCTATGACCTGCTGCTGGAGAAAGAGGACGCCACCCAGGAAGCCCAACAAGCGCGCGAGGAGGAAGCTTATTCCCGCATCAAAACCAAAACCATCTGGGCGGCGGGTCTTTCTTTGCCCGTGGCCGTCATCGGGATGTTCTTCCACCACATGCCGTACGCCAACTGGATCATGCTGGCCCTCACCCTGCCGGTGGTGTTCTGGTTCGGCCGAAACTTCTACGTGAACGCCTTCAAACAGGCCCGCCACGGCAAAGCCAACATGGACACGCTGGTGGCCCTGAGCACTGGCATCGCATTTTTGTTCAGCGCCTTCAACACCATCTACCCGCAGTTTTTCCTCTCCCGAGGGCTGGAGCCGCACGTGTATTTTGAGGCCGCCACGGTCATCATCGCGTTCATTCTGCTGGGTAAACTGCTGGAGGAAAGAGCCAAATCCCGCACCTCGGGGGCTATCAAAAAGCTGATGGGTTTGCAGCCGAAATCAGTGAAGGCGCTGCGCAACGGGCAGGAGATTGAATTGCCTATAGAAGAAGTGCTGGTAGGCGATGTGCTGCTCATCCGGCCAGGCGAAAAGATTCCGGTAGATGGCCGCGTAGTGAACGGTTCCTCGTTTCTGGACGAAAGCATGATCAGCGGCGAGCCTATTCCGGTGGAGAAAACCGCCCGCGACCAAGTGTTCACGGGCACCATCAACCAGAAAGGCAGTCTGCAGATACGGGCGGAGAAAGTAGGCGCCGAGACGCTTTTGGCCCAGATTATCAAAATGGTGCAGGAAGCGCAGGGCTCCAAAGCGCCGGTGCAGCAACTCACCGACAAAGTGGCCGGCATCTTCGTGCCCATCGTCATCGGGATTGCCCTGCTCAGCTTCGTGGCCTGGTATTTCCTGGGTGGCGACAACAACGTGACGCATGCGCTGCTGGCGCTCATCACGGTACTGATCATCGCCTGT
Organism: Rufibacter hautae; assembly: GCF_008271695.1. Taxonomy (GTDB): domain Bacteria; phylum Bacteroidota; class Bacteroidia; order Cytophagales; family Hymenobacteraceae; genus Nibribacter; species Nibribacter hautae. The sequence continues at coordinate 253,782 of NZ_VKKY01000003.1, read as the reverse complement.
CCGTGTGCGTTGGGGCTGGCCACGCCCACGGCCATCATGGTTGGCGTGGGTCGGGGCGCCGAAAACGGGATTCTGATTAAAGACGCCGAGAGCCTGGAAACCGCCCACAAACTCACCGCCGTGGTGCTGGACAAAACCGGTACCATCACCAAAGGCAAGCCCGAAGTCACTGAGTTGGTCTGGGCTACCCCAGCGGATGCCCAAACAGAGCTGGCTCCGGTGTTGCTGGCCATGGAAAACCAATCGGAACACCCGCTGGCCGAGGCCGTTTCCAAATACCTGGCGGAGCAAGGCGTGAAAGCGGCGCCTCTAGTTGCTTTTGAAAGCGTGACCGGACGCGGGGTGCAGGCGCAGTACCAGGGACAGACTTTCTGGCTGGGCAACGAGAAGTTGATGCAGGAAAACGGTCTCCGGTTTACCCCTGATGTAGAGAAAACGGCCCAAAAACTGAAAGCCGAGGCCAAGACGGTGGTTTTCGCCGGTACGCAGGGCCAGGTAGTGGCGCTCATCGCCATTGCCGATGCCATCAAAGAAACCTCGGCGCAAGCCATTAAGGAACTGCAGAACCTGGGCCTGAACGTCTACATGCTCACCGGCGACAATGCCCAGACGGCCGCCGCCGTGGCGAAGCAGGTTGGCCTGCAGCACTTCAAAGCCGAGGTGATGCCCCAGGACAAAGCCGATTTCATCCAGGAACTGCAGCGCCAGGGCCAAGTAGTGGGCATGGTTGGCGACGGCATCAACGACTCGCAGGCACTGGCCCTCGCGGATGTGGGCATCGCCATGGGCCGCGGCACCGACATTGCCATGGATGTGGCCAAGGTGACGCTCATGCACTCAGACCTGCGGGCCATCGCCCGGGCCATCAAACTGAGCAAAGCCACGGTGCGCACCATCCACCAGAACCTGTTCTGGGCGTTCATCTACAACGTGATCGGGATACCGGTGGCGGCCGGGTTGCTCTACCCTGTCTGGGGCTTCCTGCTGGATCCTATGCTGGCCGGGGCGGCCATGGCCCTGAGTTCCGTCTCTGTGGTCACCAACAGTTTGCGCCTCCGGACGTTAAAACTTTGAAGTAATTGCTGATTATCCTTTTAATACTTGTTGAATCTAAATTTCTAATTACACCCATATGAGTACCCTTAAATTCAAAACCAACATTAAGTGCGGCGGCTGCATTAGCGCCGTGACTCCCGCGTTAGACAGTACCTCCGGCATCCAGAACTGGGCCGTTGATACCGCCAACCCAGACAAAATCCTGACGGTGGAAGGCGATATCACGCCAGAGAAAGTGATCCAGGCGGTGACCAAAGCGGGTTATTCCGCCACCCCGGTACAAGCGTAAAAAGCTTGTTCACTTCAACTAAAAGGCCACTTGAAAAATCAGGTGGCCTTTTGATTTTAGTAGGCTGGCATCGTATTGTAGGCTTTAAGGATGTAATTCTTCCTAGTGAAATCCAGGTGGGCAGCCTTCAGTTTCTGGCTTCTTTTTCAAAAATCGGCATTAAAACAGGCAGGCATTTTTACCCAAAGGGATAAGTAGTCAGATTTATGAATAAGTTTGCGGGCGCATCGTTTACAGGTAAACTCCCCCATTGGCATGGCAAAATATCTTCTGTTAGGGTTCTTCCTCTTGTTAGGGTTCATCAGTACTTGCCAGGCCCAGACGGGAGATTCCCTCAAAACCCAAAACGGGGCACATAGGTACCTGCTGCTGTCCAAAACCGGAACCCTGAGTCGGTTCAGAATTTACCCAGGCGAGACGATCACGTTCAAACGGTTCAAGGACGAAGGCCTGCGCACCCAAACCCTTTTGGATGTGAGGGGAAACTCTTTCTACATTGAAGGACTGGAGGTTCCGCTGAAGGACGTAGAGAAAATCAGGCTCCGGAACCACACCGGCGGCCGGAAAGTAGCCAACTTTGCCGGGCTGTTCCTCAAAACCGCGGGCACCATCTTCACCCTTGTGGGCGCCGTCAATACCCTCACCAACCTCAATGACAAAGCCGACCGGCAGGATGGTTTGCAGACCATGGGCTCTGCCGTGCTGCTATATGCCGCCGGAGAAGGCCTGCACGTCTTAAGAAAAGGCACCTACACCCTCAATGAAAAATGGACCCTGAAAGTCATGGAGATGTACTAACCTCTCCTTTCTTTCAGCGTCCATTCTTTGTTTCTGGCCTCTTTCTGCAAAAATAGGCTAGAAAAGAAATCTCTCTTACTGAATTATCTTTCTGCTGTAATTACCTACCACGCATATCGTCCCCCTTTGAAGGGGGGTAGGGGGATGACAAGGCCTTTTGAAGAACCGTCCTTCTTTTGAAACAAGGCAAGGGCAACCACAAGGGATTGTCCCTACAAAACCATTCCATCCTCAGCAGAAGAAATCATCCCCCTACCCCCTTCAAAGGGGGACGGAACGCGTGCTGCTGTTAAACCGTGCTGTCCTTTACTTAAGAGCTGCAGGAGAGCATGGAGCAGCCGGCTTTCTGGCTGGCCCAGTCGGGTCGTTTGGCGAAGAGCTCGTCGTGGTGGCGGGAGTACGGGTCTTTCATGGCTGCCTGCAGTTTCAGGAAGAGCTGGTTCTCGCCGCGCTCCAGTTCCTCTATGGCTTGGTGCAGCAGGTAATTCCTCAGGATGATCCTAGGATTGGCTTTCTGCATGCGCTCCCTTGACGCTTCACGGGTACCGGTGTTGGCTTTCAGACGGGTGGCGTAATCCTGCACCAGGGTGAAGAGCATGGTGCGCTCTCCTGCCTCCACTTCCCGGTAGAAGCTATCTTGGAAATGCGTGATCACCTCGGCCTCGGTGCCTACTTCCTCCGGCAGGTCGATGAGCAACTGGAAGAAGATGGTCATGTCCAGGTTAAGGGTGTAGAGGGTATCGGTGAAGCGGGTAATCAGTTCCTGATCGCCTTTCGTTACCTGGTCCAGCCCCAGCTTGTTGGCCATCATGGCGTAATACTTCTCGTGGAAGAGATCGCTGTAGGTTTCCAGCACGGCGATTAGTTCCTCGGTGCCCGGCAGAAGCGGCGCGATGGCGCTGGCCAGGCAACCCAGGTTCCAGTACCCAATAGACGCCTGTTTCCCGAAGGCATAGCGGCGGCCGGGTAAATCGGTGGTGTTGGGGGTGAAATCAGGGTCGTAGTCGTCCAGGAACGAGTACGGCCCGTAGTCAATAGTGAGACCCAGGATAGACATGTTGTCGGTGTTCATGACGCCGTGCACAAAGCCTACGCGCATCCAGTCTACCATGAGGGCGGCCGTTTTCTCCAAGATTTCTTTAAACCAGGCCAAAATCCGGTTTTCACCGGTGATATGCGGATAGTAGCGGTCAATGGTCCAGTCTACCAGCTTCTGGAGGTTCTCGTTCTCTCTTCTGGCGGCTGGCATCTCAAAGCTCCCGAACCGCAGGAAACTAGGAGCTACCCGCATCACAATGGCACCGGGCTCAAAAGCGGGGTTGCCGTTGTAGAACATATCGCGGAGCACTTTGTCACCGGTAGACACCAGGCTCAGGGCGCGGGTAGTAGGTACGCCCAGGTAGTGCATGGCCTCGCTCATGAGGTATTCCCGCACCGAGGAGCGCAGCACCGCCCGCCCGTCGGCGCGGCGGGAGTACGGGGTGAGACCGGCGCCTTTCAGCTGCAGTTCCCAGGATTTCCCGTCAGGGGCCACCCACTCGCCCAGCGTAATGGCTCGGCCATCGCCTAGCTGACCGGCCCAGTTCCCGAACTGATGCCCAGCGTAGCAGGCGGCGTACGGGTACATAGACGGGGCTACGTAGTTTCCGCCTAGAATGTCAATGTCTTTCTGGCCGGTAGGCTTTTCAATACCCAGGTCCTGCGCCAACTCCTCTGACCAGGCCAACAGCTCGGGTTTGTTCACGGGCGTGGGAATGGCTTTGCTGTACAAGACGCCGGGCGTCTGGCGGGGTTTGGTGTTGCCGCTGTCATCGCCGTCAAAGGCGGCCACAAACTCGTTTTTATATTCTTTCGTGCTTAAAGACTGCATACGTTTCTGAAGATAAGTGCGCTTATGGCTGGTTTCGCTTTGTTTAAAGCAGACACCAGCGGAGCTTTCTTTTAACAGAAATTAAGGGAAAGTAGTTGAGTTTAGCCATCATCTTTTTCAGAGAGGGAGTTTCTTTTGAAAGTTCCTGTCCTACCCTGCTTGAGTTTATTCACCAGACCTATCATCGGTTGACAAACAAAGGTAAATTTGTTCTTAGTCCATTGAAGAGGAGACTGTATTCGTCTGGCTTCGGCAAAACATGCAAGTTGCGGAAAATACCTACGTGAATCTTTCCTATCTTTAAACCCACTACTCGCCTTGTTTACAATATTTTAACTATAACCAGTTTAAAATATCAATTTGTTTACACCAGGTGCTTATTGGCAGAAGGGAGGCTCTATTATGACGTACTGTTTAGGAATAAAAGTGAAGGAGGGGCTGGTTGCCATCGCAGACACCAGAATTACCGCGGGCTCTGACACCACAGAGAAAAAGAAAATATACATTCAGCAACAGGGGCAGCATTCGCTCTTCATCATGACCAGCGGGCTCAGGTCGGTGCGGGACAAAGCGGTGCTTTACTTTCAGGAGCTCATGGAAAGTGGGCCCGAGCACAACAAGTTGTACAAAGCGGTGAATGACTTTGGGGCGCAGGTAAAAAGGGCGGCTAAAGAAGACAAAGAAGAATTGGAACAGGCGGGCCTGCGGTTTAACCTGCACACCATCATTGGCGGACAGTTGAAGGACGACGAAGAGCACAAACTCTTCTTGCTCTACCCCGAGGGCAACTGGGTAGAACTGGGCCAAGGTGCCCCGTTTGTGGTCATCGGGAACTCAGGCCATGGCAAAGCCATCCTGAACCGCACCCTTACCGACGAATCTTCCATGCAATTGGCCTTGAAAACCGGTTTTTTATCTTTTGACTCTACCCGTGTCAGCGCTAATGACGTAGACTTTCCTATTGATGTCGTGCTTTACCGTGCCAACAGCTATGAGATGGTAGAACACCGGTACACCAAAAAAGACTTGGAAAGTATCTCTGAACAATGGGCCTCTGAACTTAAAACTGCCTTGAACAAAATTCCGAATACCTGGATGGAGGCTGCTTTCAACAAGATTCCCGTGCCTACCGAAGACCATCTATGAAAGTAGCGGTGACTGTCAAGATGAAGTATGAAATCCTTTCTTCTTCCTCTGTCATCTTAAGCATATTACCTTTTAAGTCTGACGCACAAACGGTATGGGACGAAGCCTTTCAGGCGGTGCCCGGCGTCACCATGCAGGAAGTGCCCGCGGCAGCGGGCGAAAAGCGGATGAAGATCATTGACGTGCCAGACGCTGGTACCGTTTCTTTTTCCTTCTCAGCCAAGGTGGAAAACATAATGAAAACTATTCCTGCCGAACAGCTGGTGGATGTGGCCATTCCGTTGATGCCCGCCTCGGTGCTGCGGTACCTGCACCCCAGCCGGTATTGCCAGTCTGACCGGCTGTACAAGTTTGCGTACCATAAATTCGGGCACCTTTACCACGGCTTTGACAAAGTCATGGCCGTGCGCGATTGGATTCACGAGAATGTAGAATACAGCGGCGGCTTCACCACGCCCCATACCTCGGCCTTTGACACCATCACCGAACAGGTGGGCGTTTGCCGTGATTTCGCGCACCTGGGCGTGGCCCTGTGCCGCGCGCTCACCATTCCGGCCCGCTATGTGACGGCGTATTCCTATCAACTGCAGCCCCAAGACTTCCACGCCTGTTTTGAGGCCTACCTGGGTGGCCACTGGATTCTCGTTGACGCTACCAAAATGGCACCCCTCAACGGGATGGTCAAGATAGCCTCCGGCGCCGATGCCACCGAGACCGCTTTTGCCAGCACCTTCGGCAACCTCCAGTTCCAGGACCATGAAGTGAACGTCACCCTGCTGGATTCTGACTTTGAAGCCGTAGACAGTGATAGCACATTACAAGGCTACTCCTTTTCCTGAATTCAGGCCAGTGAGTTTTTTTGTTTATAGTGCGATTTACCGGAAAAGAGGCTAAAACCAGAGCTAATCCGGTTTTAGCCTCTTTTCCGGTAAACGGGCAAGAATCAGAAGCACTTGTTTCTGAAGCCTTCCCGAGGAGCTTTCATCTTATTTATTTTTCCTGGATACCCACGGCATCAGCTTCCAGACTTCCATCAAGGTCACGGCCCCGAAGGCCAGTCCGGCGGCTTTCTGCCATTCTTCCCACCCGAAATCCGCGGGAATGGAGAAGATAGGCCTGATGGCCGGTAACACCGTGAGCCCGTACAGCCCGAAACAGAGCAGCACCGCTCCCCACAGATATTTGTTCTCGAAGAACCCGGCCCCGAAAGCGGTTTGGGTGTTGGACCGCGCCGCGAAGGTCTGCAGCGTGCGGGCCAAGATCAACGTGGTAAACGCCATGGCCACGCTCATCTCCGGCGATTGCTGTAAGCCCAGCCACTGAGAGACAATCACGGCCGTGCCGATGAGCAGTCCCCGCATGAGCACAGAACGCAGGGTGTCGCCGGCGAAAATGCCTTCGTTGATGTCCCGGGGTTTGCGCTGCATCACGTTGGGCTCCGGCTTTTCCACGCCCAGGGCGATGGCCGGCAGTGAATCATTGAGCAGGTTGATGAACAGCAGTTGGATGGGCGTGAACGGGTTTATCCAATCCAAAGCCAGGGCAAACAGGATCGCGATAATGGCACCGAGGTTCCCGGCAAACAGGTAGGCAATGGCTTTCTTGATGTTATCGAAAACGGTTCGGCCCACGGCCACGGCACTGATGATAGACACGAAATTGTCATCGGTGAGGATCATGGCCGAGGCGTCTTTGGCCACATCGGTGCCGCTGCCCATGGCAATCCCAATGTCGGCTTGTTTCAGGGCGGGGGCATCGTTCACGCCGTCGCCGGTCATGGCCGTGATTTTGCCTTTGCGTTGCCAGGCCCGCACAATCCTGATCTTATTTTCCGGCGACACGCGGGCGAACACGGCAATATGCTCCAGTTTTTGGTCCAGCTCCTCCTCTGATAGGTCATCCAGTTCCTGACCGGTCAAGGCAATGTCGTGCTCGTCCATCAGCCCGATGTCCCGCGCAATGGCCTGAGCGGTGGTTTTGTGGTCGCCGGTGATCATGACCGTGCGGATGCCGGCGTGTTTGGCTTCTTCAATGGAGGCGTACACGGCTTCGCGGGGCGGGTCTATCATGGCTTTCATGCCCACAAACACCAGGTCGTTTTCGTCTTTAAAGGAGATGGAGGAGCCATTGGCCAGCGGTTTGTAAGCGAAGGCCAGCACGCGGAGCGCCCGGTTAGAAAAGCTCTCGTTCTGCTCCCTGGCTTCGGCCTGTAGCTCCGGGGTGAAGGGTTGCTCCTCGCCGTCTACCAGCACGCGGGTGCAGCGGGAGAACACCACATCGGGGCCGCCTTTGGTCAGCATGAGCCGTTGGCCTTCAATGGTGTGCACGGTAGACATGAGCTTGCGGTCAGAATCGAACGGCAACTCGTCCTCGCGCCCGAACTCCTCCCGAAGCTGTTGGTACGGCTGGTTTTTCTTGTTGCTGAACGCGATAAGGGCTACCTCGGTAGGGTCGCCCAGTTCGGCGCCGTCTTCGTTGATCTGGGCATCGTTGGAAAGGACGGCCACCTGCATGAGCCGGCGCTCCTCCATCGTCCAGCGCGAGGGGTCATCGGGGAACTCGTCTTCTGATTTGCCGGGCACATAGTAGTCTACTACGGTCATTTTGTTCTGGGTGAGCGTGCCGGTCTTGTCGGTGCAGATGACGCTGGTGGAGCCCAGGGTCTCCACGGCGGGCAGTTTGCGGATGATGGCGTGGCGCCGCGCCATCTTGTTCGTGCCTACCGCCAGCACAATAGTCACGATGGAGGAAAGCGCCTCGGGGATGGCGGCTACGGCCACGGCTACGGCAAACATAAAGGCTTTGAGCAAGGCTCCGGTGGTGTCCTGGGTCTCGGTACCGGTCCAGACGCGGAAGGCCTCCACCCCGAAGATGACAACGCAAAGCGCCAGAATGACCCAGCCCAGCTTCTTGCTGAAATCGGCGAGTTTGCGCTGCAGGGGCGTTTGTTTGGACTCGGCGGAAGCCAGCAGATCGGCGATTTTTCCTATCTCGGTTTTGGTGGCGGTGGCGGTGACCACAAAGGTGCCTCGGCCGTACACCACCAGCGCGCCGCTGTACACCATGTTCTTGCGGTCACCCAGGGCCACTTCTTCCGGAATGGTGTTCACGTGTTTTTCCACGGGCAGAGACTCGCCGGTGAGCATGCCTTCATCGGTGCGCAGGGAGCCGCTCTCCAGCAAACGGCCATCGGCGGAGACGAAATCACCGGCCTCCAGCACTACCAAGTCGCCGGGCACCAGTTCGCGGGCGGGAATGGTGTTGGTGATGCCTTCGCGCAGCACTTTAGCCGAGGGAGCCGACATCTGCCGCAGGGCATCCAGAGCGCCTTCTGCTTTCTTGGTTTGCACCACGCTCACAATGGCGTTGAGCACCAGCACGGCAAAGATGATGACCGCTTCTATGACCTCGCCCAGGGCCAACTGCACGGCGGCGGCGAACAGCAACACAATCACCATGGGGTCTTTGAAGGTATCCAGCAGCAGTTTCAGGACAGAGTCTTTCTCGGCTTCCTTCAGTTCATTGTAGCCGTGGGTCTGGAGCCGGGCTTGGGCCTCAGAGGTGGTGAGTCCCTGCGGGGAAGACTGAAGTTCCTGTAAAATCTCCTGTGTGGGGCGCTGGTAGAAATCCATGGAAACTGGGTTTGGTTTGAGATAGAATAAGCAGAAGTGCCAGCCTGCTTACCCGGTACTACGGATAAAAACGACAAGCTTCCGGTTTCTAGTTGCAATTCAGCCCGCGATGGTGCCTGATTCTGAGATGATTTGCCAAAAACAGCCCCAAAACGGATTACCCCAGCAGGGCTTCCAGGCCGGCCTCGGCGCGGGACGCCACAAACTCCACTACCCTCAGTTCTACCAAATCCTGGTACACAAACGGGTCTTCCTGCATGAACTCTTCTATCTGGGTTTTGCTGTCTGCCTTACAGAAAATGAGGCCGCCGTCACGGGGTACCTTTCGGCCCGAGGCCAGGAACAAGCCGCTGGCGAAGCCTTTCTCCACAAACGCCATGTGCACAGGCAGGAACGGTTCTATCTCTGAAAACGGCGCTTTGTAGGTGAGTTCAATCAGGAACATAGGATCAAGAAGGTTAGATGCGGGTAAAACTACAGCATCTTTCGTCTACTTTTTGTTTTAGTGTCGTTTTCTGGAAATCGGCCTTAAAACAGAATACTCATCTAGGCGCAACTCCAAAACAAGCTCATCTACAGTGCCGCTGCCAGCATGGTCTCGCCAAATAAAAGCAGGCTGGCCAGGGAGGCCGCTTGTTGCCTTATCTCGCGCAAAGCCGTGGATTCATACAGCATACCTTTCATGGGAGGACCTATGGTGAACAGGTTTTCCACGGGCAGACCCGCCGCGTTGAGAATGTTGCCCTCCTTGGTTGCGGTGATGCCCATTTTGAGCTCGTCTGCCTGGATCATGCCTTGTTCCTGCAGGTGCTGGATCAGCGGGTCCTGGCTTTTGGTGTAATCACACAGCGGTCCGGTGCAGTTGATGACCATGCCCACTTCCAGCATATGGGTTTCTGCGCTGTGTCTTTCCCTGATCTTTACCTGGGCCACTCTTCCGTTGGAATATAGGTCTACCAGCGATGCGGCTTTGACTACCAATTGCCCTTTCTCCTGCAGTTGTTGCAGCATAAGCGAGGAAGCAAGCGGCATGCGGTGCCGATGGATTTCCCAATAGGGCTTTACATGGCGCAGGAACTGTTTTTTCTCCTGAAGTGTAAAATTCTGCCAAATTCCGGAGAGGGAATCCCGCAGGGCATCTACCACGCTGTGCCAGGAATATCCTTCCTGGGCGGCTTTCCTGATCTCTTTTCTAAGCAGGCGCATGGCTTTCAAGGGTGAAAGAGGATTCTGCAAACGTACCGGAGCCAAAGGGTAAGGCACGGTGTCTACCTGATGCGCCTGCGGAAGCAAACCGTGCCGGGACACCACGTAGATCTTGCCCTGGTGCCCTTTCTTTATCAGGCTGCCCACCAAATCTACCATCGTCAGGCTGGAACCCAGCAGCAGCAAAGGGGCCTGGAGCGGCAGTTCATCCAATATTTCCGGGGACCAGGGCGAGGCTTTGTACAGAGAGCATCCGTAGAAAGCTCTGTTGGAAATGGGAATATCTGCCGGCGGAAGGTTCCCGAGCGCCAGCACCACTTTCTGCACCATCAGCCAACTTCCGGTAGTGAGGGATACCACAAAGGAAGGACCGCCGCTTTTTTGCTCTAAAGAAATCACCTCCTGGTTTACCCGCACCAACTTCACCCCCTCGCAGGCCTTGGCTTCGGCGGAGGCCAGGCAATCTTCCACGTAATCCCCGAAGATGCACCGCGGGATAAAAGCCTCTTGAGTCACCGGCGTGGGCAACTGACTGGCATAGGAGGTTTGGTGCTCTCGGAGCCAATCCACAAAATGGTCCGGTACTTCTGGGAACAAGGTCATGCGGGCCGCGGGCACGTTCAGGGGTTGGAAAGGCAGACTGCTGCTGTAGGCCACCCCACGGTGCAGTTTCCGGGCTTCCTTTTCAATCAGGTACACCGTGGTGGGGGTTCGGGCCGCCCGCAGCAGGTGAATAGCCGTCAGGGTGCCACTTAACCCTCCTCCAACGATGGCAATGCTTGTTTGCTCCATATGGACTAATATAAGCTATAAAGAGAAAGCAATTGGGGTAATGTGCCGAAACGAAAGCCGGTGGAATTGGCGAAAAGAAGCTGTTCAGCGAGTCCGTACTTATACGAGGTCTGCCGAAGGTGGTTAGCGCGGCACGTTTGATTCATCCTCCTAATCCTGAGAAGCTTTTCTCCGTGCCTTGCTTTTGGTTCTACCTTCCTGCTCGGTTTATGGCTGCGGACGCCTTTCCATCGAACTCAAATGCAGAAGCGGCTGTTTCTCATGCAACTGCCGTGATCGCCGTTTCGGGGCTGTTTTTTAGAAATCATCCTTTAAACGGCGCTACAAACTCTAGCCTTAAGACTCAATACTCCTTTCACTACCTTTGCCCAAAATTGAATCCCTTGACCTCCGCTCCTAAAATCCTGCTCATCACGCCGCCGCTCACCCAATTGAACACGCCCTACCCCGCTACAGCCTATATCAAAGGTTTTCTGCGCGGCCGCGGGTTTGACGTGACCCAAGCCGATTTTGGGTTGGAGTTGGTTTTGCGCCTGTTTTCTAAAAAAGGCCTGAACCAGGTATTCCAGGCGATTCTGGACGGCACCTACGAACTGTCTGACAACAGCCAGCGCATGCTGCGCCTGCGCAAAGCCTATCTGGACACCATTGAGCCGGTGGTTCGTTTTCTGCAGGGCCGCGACAGCACCCTGGCGCATCCCATTGCCATGGGCTCTTTCCTGCCCGAGGCCAGCCGTTTCCTGCAGTTAGCCGATTTGGAGGAAGCCTTCGGGGCCATGGGCATCACCGACAGAGCCCGGCACCTGGCCACCTTGTACCTGGAGGATCTCGCCGATTTGATCAAGGAGACCGTGTGCCCGCACTTCGGCTTCAGCCGCTACGCCGATAAACTGGCCCTGAGTGCCACGTCCTTTGACCCGCTGGAAGAAGAACTGCAAACCGCGCCCAATTTGGTAGACCAAATGCTGCTGAATTTGCTGGACGAGCGGATGCAAGAGGTACAGCCCGACGTGGTGGGTTTCTCTGTGCCGTTCCCCGGCAACCTGTACGCTGCGCTTCGGCTGGCCCAGTTCATCAAGCAGAGATACCCGCACGTGCAAACGCTCATGGGCGGCGGCTACCCCAACACCGAACTGAGAAGCCTGCGCGAGCCGCGCATTTTCAAATACATTGACTTTATCACGCTGGACGACGGGGAAGGCCCATGGCTAAAATTACTGGAGTATTTCCAAGGCCAACGCGAAGTAGAGCAACTGCAACGCACCTTCCTGCTCCTGAACGGCGAGGTACACTATCTCAACGGCTCCACGGATGCCGACATCCCCCACACGGAGGTGGGCACGCCTGATTACAGCGACCTGAAAATACACGAGTACCTGAGCGTGGTAGAGGTGCTCAACCCCATGCACCGCCTCTGGTCAGACGGCCGCTGGAATAAACTCACGGTGGCCCACGGCTGCTACTGGAAACGCTGCTCCTTCTGTGACATCACCCTGGATTACATTTCCCGTTACGAGGCCGCGCCCGCTACCCTGCTGGTAGACCGCATTGAGCAGATCATCGCGCAGACCGGGCAAACGGGTTTTCACTTCGTGGATGAGGCTGCCCCGCCTTTGGCCTTAAGAGATTTGGCCATTGAACTGCTGCGCCGAGGCGTGAAGATTACTTGGTGGGGTAACATCCGTTTCGAGAAAACCTTCTCCGCTGATTTGTGCCGCTTGTTGGCGGCTAGTGGTTGTATTGCGGTATCCGGTGGATTAGAAGTGGCCTCTGACCGCCTGCTGGCGAAGATGGAGAAAGGCGTAAGCATTGCCCAAGTGGCCCGCGTTACCCGCGACTTCACCGCTGCCGGCATTATGGTGCACGCGTACTTGATGTACGGCTTCCCTACCCAGACTGCGCAGGAGACCATTGACTCTTTGGAAGTGGTGCGGCAGCTGTTTGAACAGAATGTGATTCAGAGCGGGTACTGGCACCGGTTCTCCATGACCGCGCACAGCCCCGTGGGTAAGAACCCAGAGAAATACGGCGTGGTGAAAGTGGGTCCGGAACCCGGCTTGTTCGCCGATAATGATTTGTGGCACGAAGACCCGCAGGGTGCCGACCATGAGCTTTTCGGGGCTGGTTTGGCGAAAGCCTTGTATAACTACATGCACGGCATCGGGCTGGAAGAGCCGCTATCTTTCTGGTTCGACTTCAAGGTTCCACGTGCCTCCCATCCCAAGAACATGATTGCCCAGGCGGTGGAGGCCATCGGCAAACCGGATTCTGAGAAGCAGAACCTGCGCGTGCTGTGGCTGGGCAATGCCCCGGAGATAGAAGTGGTGACCAAAACAAAGAAAGGCCGTACGTTCCAGAACGCTCTGCTCACCTTTATTGAGAAAACCGAGGAGTATGAGATCAGGACTGTGCCGGAGGTTGGCCAATGGCTGCACACCTGGCTTGCCCGCCTGTCAGAGGACTTCGGCACCAAATACCTGCTCAAAGACATGGCCACTGATTACCCCGAGGGCCAGATGTTCACCTTCCAGGAGTTCCTAATCACCGATACCTGGTTGGACCTGCGGGAACGCGGGTTGTTAGTTGTCTAAACTGAATCAGGGCTGTTATCATCAAAACAGCCCCGATTCAGTTTTATGGGTTCGCCAGAGAATTTACTTGTTGAACAATTTCATATACTCGCTAATTGGGCCTAAGCCCATGTCTGCCCGGCGTTTGTCTAGGTTGGCTTCGTCCTCTACTTTGTAGAGCTCGTACTTTTTGGTCTCGGGGTTCATCTGCAGTTGGCTTCCGTAGAGTTGGGGCAGGCCACGGTTCATGCGCACGCGGTCTTCCATAAGGGCCAGACTGCTCTTGGAAGCTTCGCCTTTGGCAGCAGCTTCGCGCAACAAGGGCAAGTACTTCTCCATGAGCTCCCGGTCAGAGTGCTGAATCACCAGAAATGCGGCTTGGCTGGCTTGTTGCCCTACCAGGCTTTTGCCCGGCCAGCCATGTTTCTCTATGATTTCAATTAGCTGTTGTTGGTTGACCTTGTCCTGAGCCTCTATTTTATCCCAGGTGTCTTTCCATTGCGCCGATTCCATGCCGTGATGCTTCTGCACAGAATCCAGCATACCCCGGTAATGTTGGTCGGTTTCGTAGATTTTCTCCAGTTGGGCTTTCAGGGGTTTGTTGTAGTTGGCTTCCAACTTGATAAGCTTAGCCTCCAGGTCCTGCACCAGTTTGGTCCAGCGTTTATCTGCATGCAAGCTGGTGAGATCGGTGTCTTTCTGGAGGTGGTTTTTGTTTTCCCAGCCTTTCGCTACGGCTTGATTGAGGTAGGTAAAAGCCTTGTTTTTATCGCCGGCCAAGGCCCAGGAACAGGCCGCGTTGTAGTAGTCGGTGCTGGTGCCTTTGCCGGTTTTCAGGAACTGATCGTAGAGTTGGCCTGAGGCTTTGTAGTCTTTGGCCTGGTACTGGGCAAACGCCTCGGTGGACGTTTGGGCCAATGCAGAGTGCCCAGCACCCAACAGCAGAAACAAGCAGAAAGAGTAGAGGAATTTCTTCATAAGGGCTAGTTATTTTCCTGGGTTAAGGTAAGAAGAATAACTATCCGTGGTAAAAGTTTAACATTCTTTAACTTGTACAGAATGTCTTGAGCATCACACCTCCCGCTGCATGTATAGATCGCGCTGCACGTCTTCGCCTAAGACAAAGGTCAACTCGCCCGCTTCTCTGAAACCGTATTTCTGGTAAAACCGGATGGCCCGCTCGTTGCTTTCCCACACGGTGAGCCAGACCACGTCATGCCCGTTCTGCTGCGCGCGTTCTAAGCTCATTTTCATTAAAATATCGCCTAAACCCCGGCCAGTCCAGGCCTGGAGCAAATACAGGCGGCTGATCTGGAAAGGCTTTTGGCCTGAGATCTCTTCAGGTGCCGGCGAAGTGTTCCATTTCACGTAGGCCACGGCTTCTCCTTCCACTTCCACAATCAGGAATTCAGAATCTGAATCGGTTAGTTCTGCGGCCTGGAGTTCCGGAGTGTACATGGTAGGCCGAAACGCTTCCATATCCTCGGGCCGGTTGTAGGCGGCAAAGGTTTCGTCAAAGGTGCGCCAGCCCAGATCGGCGAGCAAGTGGGCATCTTTTGGGGTAGCGGTTCTGAACGTGAATACAGCGGAAGGGGAAACGGACATACAACTAAATCTAATCTGGCCGCAAAGATACGCCAGAGTTCGGCAGAAAATTCCATGACTTTCTGCCTGCGGAAAGCAGGTTTCCGTTTAGCGCCTGTTTCCAGAAAATCAGCCTGAAAGCAGGAGAGTTATCTGCTAATTTTCTTTATTTCCCAGAATGACACCTGTCCGCCAACCCATCGGCTTGCCATCCGTTTGTTATTTAAATTGATTCTGACGCCCTTTTTGGGTAATATGCCTTTCCAAAAACCGCACTTATTTTTTGTTTATATGGCCGTAGAAAAAGACTTGACCCAACCTCTGCCCAATGGGGAGGACGGGAAACGCCCTGATGAAGCCCGCCGCAATTTCCTGAAACAATCTTCTATCCTTACTGCCTTCGCGTTAACGCCGGGGGTGGCCGTCAAAGCCGCCGATCTGAAGTTTGAGGAGAAAGTGGCCGCCGCTTTTGAAAAGGTGAACGTGACGCTGGAGATCAACGGCAAAAAACGCAAACTTTCCGTGGAGCCGCGCACCACGCTGCTGGATTTGCTGCGCGAGCAGATGCACCTGACCGGCACCAAAAAAGGCTGTGATTACGGCCAGTGCGGCGCCTGCACCGTGCACGTAGACGGGCAGCGCGTGCTGTCTTGCCTCACCCTGGCCCCCATGGTAGACGGCAAAGAAGTCACCACCATAGAAGGCCTCGCCGATGGCGATAAACTGCACCCCATGCAGGAAGCCTTCATCAAGCATGACGGTTTCCAGTGCGGCTACTGCACCCCGGGCCAGATCATGAGCGCGGTAGCCTGCATCAGAGAAGGCCACGCCGATTCTGACGATGAGATTAGGGAGTACATGAGCGGGAACATCTGCCGGTGCGGCGCTTACCCCAATATTGTGAACGCCATCAAAGAAGTTAAAAACGGAGGACAGCGGGTATGATACAGTTTCAGTACGTAAAGCCCAGCAAGCAAAAGGCGGCTATTGACACAGTTGCCAAAGACGAGACCGCCATGTTCATTGCCGGAGGCACCAACCTGGTAGACCTCATGAAACGCGGCATTGTGAACCCCGAGAAGTTGGTGGACATCAACAAGCTGCCGCTCCGAAAAATTGAGAAAGAAGACGGGCACGTGCGCATTGGGGCCTTGGCCTTGAACGGCGCCGTAGCCGAAGACAAACTGATTCTGGAGAAACATCCGCTGCTTTCGCAGGCCTTGAACGCGGGTGCCTCGGCGCAGCTCAGGAACATGGCCACCGTGGGCGGAAACATTATGCAGCGTACCCGGTGCAATTATTTCTATGACACGGCCATGCCCTGCAACAAACGCGAGCCCGGCTCGGGCTGCGGCGCACTAGAGGGCTACAATCGCATGCACGCCATCTTCGGGCACAGTGATAAATGCATCGCTGTGAACCCCAGTGACATGAACGTGGCCTTAATAGCCCTGGATGCGGTGGTGTTGGTTTCCGGACCGAAAGGTGACCGAAAAATCCCGTTTGCCGAGTTCCACCGCCTGCCCGGCGATACACCCCAGATCCATACCAACCTGCAGAAAGGCGAACTGATCACGTCTGTAGATGTACCGGAGCATCCTTACACCAAGCATGTGAACTACCTCAAAGTACGCGACCGAACCTCCTATGCCTTTGCGCTGGTATCGGTAGCGGCGGCGTTGGATATGGACGGCAGCAACATCAAATCGGCGAGATTAGCGATGGGCGGCGTGGCGCATAAACCTTGGCGCCTGAACGAAGCCGAGCAGTTTCTGGCCGGGAAACCCGCCAACGAAGCCACGTTCCGGCAAGCGGCCGAGATTGCCATGCGCGGCGCGAAAGCGTTTGAGCACAATAAATTCAAGTTGAAGCTAGGTCCTAACACCATTGTGCAGGCCCTGAAAAACGCGGCAGGCGCCGTATAATCCCTCACCTTATGAAAGATTATTTCTTCCAAGATACCGTTGGCAAGCCGATGGACCGGGTAGATGGCCGCCTGAAAGTAACGGGTGCCGCCAAATACTCTGCTGAATACGAGTTGCCCAACATGGCGCACGCCGTGCTGGTAGGCAGCACCATTGCCAAAGGCAGCATCAAAAGCATTGATACTAAAAGAGCCGAGAATGCGCCGGGTGTACTAGCCGTACTGCATTACCAGAACTCCCCCAAAGTGCCGGGCTATGCCCAGGAGGCGCACCCCACCGAGCCCAAGCCGGCCGGCAAACCGCTGCAGGTCTTCATTGACAACCAGATCCATTTCAACGACCAACCCATTGCGGTAGTAGTGGCCGATACGCTGGAGCGGGCCATGTACGCGGCCAAATTGGTGAAAGCGCAATACAATGTAGACAAGCACGCCACTGATTTTAACCAAAACGTGCCCAAAGCCGTCTTGCCTACTGCTGCTAAGCGTAATCCCAAGCACGGACTGGCTGACTACGTACGGGGCAAAGAAGACGCGTACAAGAATGAGCCGCTGAAAATTGAGAGCGAGTACGTGATTCCTACGGAGTTCCATAACCCCATGGAGTTGCAGTCCATCATCGCGCACTGGGAGGCGGATAACAGACTCACCGTCTATGACAAAACGCAGGCGGTCATTGGTACCCAAAACGCTTTTGCCAAAGATTGGGGAATCCCGGTCGAAAACGTGAAAGTGATTGCCACATTTGTGGGCGGGGCGTTCGGGAATGGATTGCACACCTGGCCGCACGAGACCGCCGCCATTATTGCCGCGAAGAAAGTAAACCGCCCCGTGAAACTGATGCTCACCCGCGAGCAGATGTTTACCATGGTGGGTTACCGGCCGCATGCCTGGCAGAAGGTAGGTATGAGCGCTACTAAAGACGGTAAAATCACTGCCATCACGCACGAGGCCATTGGGCAGACTTCTTCTTACGAGGAATTCACCGAGTCTACCTTGCAGCAGACGCGCATGATGTACACCAGCCCCAATGTGACTACCCGCTATCGCATTCTTCCTTTGGACGTGAGCACGCCCATCTGGATGCGTGGTCCGGGCGAAGCCACGGGAGCTTTCGCGCTGGAGAGTGCGTTAGACGAGATGGCGTACGTGCTGGGCATTGATCCGCTGGAATTCCGTTTGATCAACCACACCGACAAAGACCCGGAGAAGAACCTGCCTTGGTCTACCAAGTACCTGAAGGAAGCCATGCAAATGGGCGCCGAGCGGATTGGCTGGAGCAAACGCCAGCTGAAACCCGGCCAAGTGAAGAACGGCGAATGGCTTGTAGGCTACGGCATGGGCGTGGGTACCTTCGGGGCAAACCGCGGCCGGGCTAAAGTAAAAGGCACCTTGCACAAAGACGGTACGCTGGTGATGCAAAGCGCCACCACCGACATCGGGCCGGGAACCGGCACCGCCATGGTGCAAATTGCCGCGCAGAACCTGGGCTTGCCGCCAGAGAAAATAGTGTTTGAGTTGGGTAGTTCGCTGTACCCGCCGTCGCCCAGCCAGGGTGGATCGGCTACGGTAGCCACGGTGGGTTCGGCGGTGCATGCGGTATGCCAGGCCTTGAAGCAGCGCTTGACCAGCATGGTGGCCGGCAATGCCGATACCAGCTTCAAAGGCGCCACGGTGGAGAACCTGACGTTCAAAGACGGGTATGTCTCCCTCACGGCTTCTCCTTCGGCGCGGCTTTCCTTCACGGACATCCTGAAACAGCAGAACTTGCCGGAGTTGGAGGTATCTGAGGAATCTTCCCCAGACAACAGCCTGCGCCAGAAATACTCCATGTACTCTTACTCGGTGCATTTTGCCGAGGTGCAGGTACATCCGTTGACCGGCCAGGCCCGCGTGACCAACATGGTGTCCTGCGCCGATGCCGGCACCATCATCAACGCCAAAACGGCCGGTAACCAGATGATTGGCGGCGCGGTAGGCGGCATTGGTATGGCCCTCACCGAAGGCGGCGTGATTGACCACCGCTTCGGGCGGTACGTGACCAAAGACTTTGCCGAGTACCACGTGCCTGTGCACGCCGATGCCCCCAACATCTCGTCTTTGTTCGTGAACAAACCCGATTTGATCAATAATCCGAACGGGACCAAAGGGATTGGGGAGATTGCAATCATTGGGGTGGCCCCGGCCATTGCCAACGCCATCTTCAACGCCACCGGTAAACGGATCAGGGAATTGCCTATCACGCCAGACAAGCTGATTTAAGCTATTCTTTCATAAACGGAAAAGCCGCTCTGCTAAGTAGAGCGGCTTTTCCGTTTTAAGGGTGTTTTAGTGAAATCAAGCTAAAACTAATATCGGAACCCCGGGAAATACTTGATGTCAAACTCCATGTAATCCTCATCGTGGCCGGTTTTAGAGACGGTGTCACCACCATCGTCTACAATCTTTTTCACCTCTATGAGTCCATAGATAACCCAAGGATTACCGTAATGGTTATGGGCTTTGAAGGCATAAACGTCTCCTTCCTGCACGTTCTCCACAATGCTCACGGCAGGTCTATACTGCTGTTTCATGCCTAAAGCAATTTGATTCGGTTGGTTCCAGTTCTTGGCCCCGCTTGGCACTTTCACGAAGGTAGCTTGCTGGTCTCCGTTCCGCTCACCTGCGGAAAAACTATGCTCAAAACGGTTGTCAAACCAACCCCGAGGCGGCATCTTGTTCGTTAACAAGGCAGTAAAGGTGTAAATATTCTCACTTTGTAATCCTTGCCGAGGGATATCAGCTGCGGCGGTCAAGTCTGTGATGATGAGTGAATTTCTGGAGTTTCCCCAGTGATTGTACAGCCTCACCCCCTGGTACACATACGGTTCGGCAATGGTCAACTTGATTTCAGGGACTTTACCGGTGCCAGGGTCTTTGTAGATGGTGCCGCTGTTATCCTCGGCTTCCACCGTGAGGGTGATGGTCTCGCCGGGTTTGGCCTGCACCACATAACTGTTGACCAGGTACTCCAGCGTGTATTCGCTAACCCATACCCCATCCTTTTGGGTGAGCTCGCCACTATTGCCTACCAGCAAGGGCCATTCCCGCCCGCGCAGGTTATCATAGACCTTGAAGTCTTTTATCCCCTTGTTCGTCTCAAACTTGAATTTGTAGCGGATGGTATCTCCCGTGTACACGCGCATTTCCGTGGTCGGATGGTCTTTGGGCAAATACCCGTCATTGGTATACTTGGAGTACACCACCGTAGAGGTAAGCTGCGAAAAAGGGGCGGGAGTTGGTTCCTCTTCATCGGTGCAGGAAACCATTAAATAAGGAGCGGCCAGAAGCCAGAGCAGGTGGAAAAGTTTTTTCACGGTAACATAAGGGTTAGATGGAGCGATCCCTGTCTCTTAGATTCCAACTGCACCTGATATGTTCCCACCACACGTTCTAAAAACAGGTAATTCTACAAAGCAAAGACCATTCCAAGGGCCTTTACCCCTAATCCCAGAGTAAGTGCTTTTGCCTGATGCTGTACCAAACAACTGATGCCCAACCAGATAATTTCAGCAGCTTCTGCAAAAAATTGTCTTACCCTGCAACCTCTTCCTTCATCTTGGAAACACTCTTATAACCGTCCCTATCAGTTTGTCTACTCTATGAAACCATTTTTGGCGCTTCTCTCCGTTTTAGGCCTGTTTTTAACAAAAGCAGCCGGACAGGCAGTCTGGACTCCTGGCCCACCCCTTAGCCCCACTTTTGCCAACACCACCAGCATCGCGGTGAGCCCGGTGAACGACAAGATCTTCGTGGGGTCAACCGATGCCGGTATCCTCAGGTCTGATGAAGGCCTGACCTGGCACCAGGTGTTGCCGCACGCAGTGGTCAGTATCATGGCGAAGGCAGACGGAACCCTGCTGGCCGGCGGAAAAGGAACCGTCTACCGCTCCCTGGACCATGGCCAGACCTGGAGTTCACATTCGGTTAGCAGCGCGTTCTCCATCCGGAAGATTGTGTCAGACAGCCAGGGAAAACTGTATTTGGTTACCGGAGACCTGGGCGAAGACGGCAGCAATGAAGAGTTCTACGTGGGCGATGGCGTTTTCACCTCCACGGATAATGGCCAAACCTGGACGAAGGATAGCCAAGGCATGACAGGCACCTTGAGCGCCTGGAATTTAGCTGTCGGGAAGAACGACCAGGTGTACGTGGGCACCCATGACGGCAACGGGCGGCAAGACACCAGAATAGGTTTATTCACGCGCCAAAAGCAGCAAACCACTTGGCAGCCCATTGACATTAAGTTCAGGGAGGTGACCACCTTCAATGTGGCGTACCTGCATTCTATTGCGGTAGATGAAAATGACAGCCTATATATTGGAGTGGCAGGGAGTGACCACAGTGCGGCTGTGGGAGGAACCCTGAAATCTGCGGACGGTGGTAAAACATGGCGGCCCTTGTTTCTCACCAACAATACCTCCTGGAACTATTGGGATCAGCCCGTGGCCCACAGCTTTTACGTAAGCAAAGACGGCACGCTCTGGACCAGCAACTGGCCAGGCCGCGGCATTCTGGTCTCCAGAGACAAAGGATTGACCTGGGCGAGCGATATGCAGAACATCGGGACTCCGCCCTACGCCTCCAGTCTGCAGCACTTCCAGTTTGCCGAAAGCAAGGGCAACAGAATCTTCGTGTTGCAGCCCTTTGACAACTATATCTATTCCAAAATCTACCTGTTAGGCACAGACAAACCTTCAGATGCTTCCAAGCTCACGCTGGACGCTTACCCCAATCCCTTTCAAGAACAGTTAAGCCTTCGGTTTACCGTTTCTTCGTCTTCAACGGTGCAGCTTCAAGTGACAGATGCCAAAGGAGCCAACGTGTACAACCAAATGCACCAGGCCTCCGCCGGAGTTAACACGTTGCGCTGGAAACCTTCTCAGGCGGCTCCCGGCGTCTACTATATTTCCCTGAGAACCGACACGTACCAGAGAACCCAAAAAGTAGTTCTACTGCCCTAGTACTGAATTCCCAAAAAAGAGCCTCGCCTGTTTTAAAGCCAATTTTATAAAAACGGCTTCAAAACAGGCGAGGCTTCCTTTTACATATATCTAATGCTTAATCGCGCTTGCTTTTCAGGAGTTTGCGCAGCTCGGCTAGTTCATCGCGGAACTTGGCGGCTTGCAGGAAGTCCAGCTCTTTGGCGGCGGCTTCCATCTGCTTCTCGGTCTTCTTGATGACTTTCTCCAGCTCGTCTTTCTTCATGTACTGCACCACCGGATCAGCGGCCACAGACATCAGGTTTTCATCAGGGCCGGCGTAGGCCTTCGGTTCGCGCTTGTTGCTATCGGCCACCGAGGTCTGCTCCATGATCGCTTCTTTGGACTTGAGCACGGTGCGCGGCGTAATGCCGTGCTCCAGGTTGTACTCCATCTGCACGGCGCGACGTCGGTTGGTCTCGTCAATGGCCCGCTGCATGGAACCGGTCATCCGGTCGGCGTACATGAGCACCTTGCCGTTCTCGTTCCGGGCGGCCCGGCCGATGGTCTGGATGAGGGAACGCTGGTCGCGCAGGAAGCCTTCTTTGTCGGTGTCCAGGATGGCGACCAAACTCACCTCTGGTAAGTCAAGGCCTTCACGCAGCAGGTTCACCCCAATGAGCACGTCAATCACGCCCAGACGAAGTTCGCGCAGAATCTCTACCCGCTCCAGGGTTTTCACCTCAGAGTGGATGTATTTCACTTTAATATTGAGGCGCTCCATGTACTTGGTGAGTTCCTCGGCCATGCGCTTGGTCAGCGTGGTCACCAGAATACGGTCGCCGGCTTTGATGCGGTTGTCCACCTCATCCAGCAGGTCATCTATCTGGTTCTGGCTGGGCCTGATCTCGATCTCTGGGTCTAGCAAGCCCGTAGGCCGGATGATCTGCTCCACCACCACGCCTTCGGATTTCTGGATCTCATAGTCTCCGGGCGTGGCGCTCACGAAGATGACCTGGTGCATCACGCTCTCAAACTCATTGAAGGTAAGCGGACGGTTGTCCATGGCGGCGGGCAGCCGGAAGCCATACTCCACCAGCGCCGTCTTGCGGGAGCGGTCACCGCCCCACATAGCGCGTACCTGCGGCAGCGTGGCGTGGCTCTCGTCAATCACCATCAGGAAATCATCTGGGAAATAGTCCAGCAGACAGAACGGGCGGGCACCGGGTTCGCGGCGGTCAAAGTAGCGGGAGTAGTTCTCAATACCGGAGCAGTAGCCCAGCTCCCGGATCATCTCCAGGTCAAACTCGGTGCGCTCCTTGATGCGTTTGGCTTCGTTGTCGCGGCCTTCTTTCAGGAAGTACTCGTGCTGGGCCACCATATCGAACTGAATTTCGTTGATGGCTTGGTTCAGCGTGTCTTTGCCCGTCACGAAGAGGTTAGCCGGAAACAGGGAAATTCCTTCCTCATCGGCGATCTTCTTTCCACTCTGCGGATCAATGCGCTGGATGGACTCAATCTCATCTCCCCAGAAATAGATGCGATAGGCAAAATCGGCGTACGCCGGGAAAATGTCCACGGTATCGCCTTTCACCCGAAAGGTTCCACGTGTGAACTCCACCTCGGTGCGGCTGTAGAGAATGGACACGAACTGGTACAGCAGGTTGTTGCGGCTCACCTTCATGCCCGGCGCCAGCGGAATCACGTTCTTCCCGAACTCCTCGGGGTTGCCTATACCGTAGATGCAACTCACGGAGGCTACCACAATCACATCGCGGCGGCCCGAAAGCAAGGCCGAGGTACAGTGCAGCCGTAGTTTTTCGATCTCCTCGTTGATGGCCAGGTCCTTTTCAATGAACACGTCAGACGAAGCGATGTAGGCTTCGGGCTGGTAGTAGTCATAGTACGAGATGAAATACTCTACCGCGTTGTTGGGGAAAAACTGCTTGAACTCGCCGTACAGCTGCGCGGCCAGGGTTTTGTTATGGCAAAGCACCAGCGTAGGTTTGTGCACCTCTTGTATCACGTTGGCGACTGTAAAGGTTTTACCGGTACCGGTGGCTCCCAGCAGCACCTGGGCGTGCTCACCCGTGCGGATGCCGCGCACCAACTCCTTGATGGCTTTGGGCTGGTCGCCGGTAGGCTGGAATTCTGATGTTAATTGAAAATCCATAGAGGAAGTAAATACGATCAAAGGTAACGTATTATAACACCAAGCCGCGCAAGAGAGTTTACCTTCTTGCTAAATATACTAGTGTTTTGCGGCTGCTTTACTAAAAAGACGCAAAAAACGCCGCTTCAGGCAAAGCGGCGTTTCTGTTTATAGGATTGAAGAAGTACCTTCTATAGTTAGTTGCAAGGCGACTCACTCACAGTGAGCACCTTTATGTGCGGATAGATGATAGGGATAAAGCCGGGGCAACTGGGCGCCTCGTTCTGCGGGACTGATTGGATGGTGATGTACAGCCTTTTGCCGGGTACCTGGTAAATGGGGTGCAGGTTAAAGGTGTTCACATACACAGAATCATTACTAGGCTTGGCATCCACTATCTGGGCCGCGGCTGTATCTAGGATGGCTAATACCGTACCACAGCCCTGGTCTAAGACCACCGCCTCAAAACAATCGCTGGTTACCTCTTCATCTTCGCAGCTAGCGAACGTTAACAAACCAGCAAGCCCTAAAAAAGCTACTCCTTTTAAACGCATTTATCTCAAAAACCTTAATTTTTCCTGAAGACCAAATTTAATTATAAAGATATTATTTTTGGTTATAAAATATTCAATATTTGATTGCTAATCAAGGCAGAACCAAGGTATTTTGTTTTACCTTCTTGTCTGCCACCGCCTTCTGTACCTGACGTTTCATGGCGGCAATAATGTTCTGTTCTTTTTCGGTTACAACATCCTTGATTTCTTCTTTGAGCCACAGAACGGAGGTCCCGATGTACAAGGGTACAGAAAACAACAATGCCCAGTTTCTTACTACTTTGGGGAGAGAGCAAGTCTTGTTCATAATGGTAAAGGAACTTGGTAAGCGTATGCCTGGATAGAGGAGACCACTAAAGGAAGGCATACCCCTACTGCTGTTGGTAAAAATAAAATAAAACTACTTGGCAAGGCGCCATCTGCCGCCAATGCTAACCCCAAGCTGGTACGTATTGGCCTGCTTCTGTGACTCCCGCAGCATGGGGCTGAGAGAGTAGGTGAACTCAGGCGCTAACAGTACACTCATTTTCTTGGTTACGTCGTAGCCCACTCCTATTGACGTGGTAGTTGCCCACTGCACCGTCCGGAAGGGAGAATCTTTGTCATTAAGCCCATATTTCACCCCAGTTATCTGGTTTGTCTCTGGCATGATGGTGTTCTGCACCAACAGGTTCATGTTAAGCCCGCCAGAGAAAAGCGCGTACAACTTCTTCATGTTCAGCCGGTACGCCAACCTAACCGGCAGACCTACCTGCTGATACCGGTACCTGGTGTTGTAGCGGTCAGTGCGGTCTACGGTGATCGCCCTTGCCGCCACATCATTGTTGAAAGCACTGGTCACCAAAGGCGTGCTCTTGCCCGCCGAATTCCCTAGGTCAAAGCCTGCCGGGCTAACCGCCAAGCCCCCCTGGTACACCAGGTAAGACTGGGTAGTGGTTGCCTCATTCTGCGTGTACAAAACCCCAGTTTCTAGTTGCCATTTGTCATTGATCTGATAACTGGCCCCCACCAGAGCGGCATAAGAGTAGGTAGGCGTATAGCTGTGGTTATACTCTTCCACCGCTTCGCGGTACTGCGCATATAATGATGAGTTCTGGCCTACGGCAGGGGCGTTCATAACAGAATTATCGCTCAATTTCACCGGTGCGTAAGCGTACTGCGGGCTATATGCCATGGTCACACTCCACTTGTAAACGTCACTTTCTTCCGCTTCATTGCCTTTTTTAGCCGCAGGGGTCTGGGCCAGCGTTGTTATCGGGGCTTCCTTCTGAACCAGAATACTTCTCTCAGGCGCTGCTTTAGCTGAATCTGAGCCGGCGGGCAGTCCTCTGGAAAAGGCCAGATTATTTGCCGCGGACCAAGGAAAAGGCTTGTCTTCTGCCCCCTTAGCTAGGATGGTTCTGTCTGTTACCGGTCTTTCGGCATCCATTATGGCAATCCTTTCCGATTCAGGTTTGGCTTCTGCCAGCGCCTCAGGAGCAGCAGGATTTTCTTTGGTGCTTTGCGGCGCTTTTCCTGTGCTTGGCGCCGTCCGGGGCTCATTTAGAGGATAGGTTCCCGTATTGGGAGCGCCCTTCACGACAGCTTCGTTTTGGGCTTGTTTTCCTGAAAATGCCCTTGAAACGGAGGCTAGCACCTCAGGTGTGATTTGGCTTTCTGAAGCTTCTGTTTCTGTACCTTCTGTAACGTCTTTCATCTCCGAAACCGAGCTTTCCTGGAGGTTTACATCGGCCGCCGGGCCGTGGGGAGCTGAGGCTGCAGGAGCTTTCTGGTTCTTTTGCCCCGCCGCGGAAGCAAGGGTACCCTCCTGTTGCCCAACCATAGGAGTGGATTCCTGCTGCTGCCAAACGATGATGCCTGCCGAGAGGAGGAGCAACAGGAGAGCTGCCGCCATGGAACGGTACCATTTCGCCTGCTGCCGGTAACGGTGCAGTTCCTTGTTTTCCATTTCTCGGTGCACGTTTTCCCAAATTCTAGGTGGTGGAGCACTTTCAGCTTCAGAAAAGCCATTCCGGAAGATGTCCTCCACAGACTGGCCTTTCTCTTTATCAGCCGGTGACTTTTTCATGGTATTGCTGTTTTAGCCGCAGCAACGCCTGCCGTAAGCTGGCGCGGGCGCGGGAATATTGTGACTTGGAGGTGCTCTCGGTGATGTCCAGCATCTCTCCTATTTCTTTGTGCGAGAAGCCTTCAATGGCGTACAGGTTGAAAACCGCTTGGTAGCGCGGCGGCAGGCCCCGCACCAGCTCCAGCAGCTCCTCGTAGGCAAACTGGCTGTCTATGTTATCGTGCTCAGAGACATCGTCCCATTCCTCTTCCTGGTCAGTGACCATGAGGTGCCGGTTCGTGCGCTGGTGTTTCAGGGCGGTATTGATCACGATGCGCTTTACCCAGAACTCCAGCGGGCAGTCGCCTTTGAAATCCTGCAGATACCGGAAGACCTTGATGAATGAATCCTGCAGGATATCCTCGGCCTCAAAATCCGTACGGGCATACCGCTTACTCACGGCCAGCATCTTACCCGCGTACCGCTGGTACAGCAGATGCTGGGCATCCCGTTTGCCGGCTACCGCCCGCTTGATGAGGTCTGCCTCTGAAGGATCTTTGGGTTTAAATATCTTCAACGGAGGGTCATTAAAATGATCTTCTACAGGTAAGAGCCCTTCGAGCCCACAATGGTTGCATGGCCTAAGCAGTCAAAGAAAATTATTTTAAATCTATAACCAAATTTCGCTGCCCACAGGTAAGATACCCAGAAATCGGAGCATATCACAGCCTCGAGCATAGCGTTGCTCTCCCTGTTTTAGGGCTGTTTTAAAGAAAAGAAGTTGCAAATGGGATTAGCTTTGCCAGATCTGCCACGCAACTTCGGCCTGGAGACAGAGCATTTCGTAGCCATTGATGGTCTTGGCGCCCATCTCCTTGCCGCGTTTCATGAACAGGGTCTCAGCGGGGTTGTACACCAGGTCATATAGGTAATGGTGCGAAGACAGCAGCTCATAGGGAATAGTCGGGGCCTCGTCTACTTTGGGGAAAGTGCCTACCGGTGTGGTATTGATGATAAGGGACACCGAGGCCATGACGCCGGGCGTGAGCTCCCCGTAGGTAAGCAGACCCGGTTTTTTCTCTCTGGAAACTACTTTGTAGGAAATGTTTAGATATTCCAACGCCGCCATCACTGCCTTGGCTGCTCCCCCGGTGCCCAGCACCAGCGCCTGCGACAGAGGAAAGCACGGATGAAAATTCTGTAGCGATTGCATGAAGCCCTGATAGTCTGAGTTGTGGCCAACCAGTCGGCCGTTCTCAAAATTGACGACGTTCACCGCCCCAATGCGAGCCGCGGCTGGGTCCAACCCATCAAGAAAAGGAATGACCGCTTCTTTGTACGGAATGGTCACGTTCAAGCCTTTCAGATTAGGATACTTCTGCAACAACCCGGGAAACTCAGCGATACTGTCCAACTCAAAAAGGTGGTAAACGCTATCGTTGATTCCCTCTGAGAGGAATTTCTCTGTGAAGTATTTTTGGGAGAAAGAGTGGCCAAGCCTGTAGCCCACCAGCCCGTAAACATTTTCCATATCCGGTAATCTGCGAGTTGGCTTAGTGTGAGGGCTACTGCTGCCGTGGGCTCATTTTCTGCTTCACAATTTCAATGATGGGCGGAATGATTGAGATAAGAATAATCCCGAAAATCACGAAGGAGAAATTCTTCTTCACCGCCGGAATGTTCCCGAATACGAAGCCAGCCACCGTGAAGCCCACTACCCACAGGAAACCACCTATGATGTTGTACGAAAGAAACTTGCTGTATTTCATGGTCCCTACGCCAGCCACAAAGGGGGCAAACGTACGGATGATGGGAATGAAACGGGCGAAAATGATGGTCTTGCCACCGTGTTTCTCATAGAAAGCTTGGGTTTTGAGCAGGTACTCCCGCTTCAGGAACCGGTAGTCTCGCTTGAACACCTTAGGCCCAAAGTAATCCCCGATGAGGTAGTTTAGGGTATCTCCTAGAAAAGCAGCCACAAAAAGCAAAACCAGTAACACCCAAATGTTCAGAACACCGGTGGCGGCAAACGCACCAGCGGCAAACAAGAGCGAATCGCCGGGCAGAAAAGGCATAACCACCACCCCGGTTTCCACGAAAATGATCAGGAAAAGGATAGCGTAGGTCCAGGTACCATAGTCAGAGATAATCTGGCTTAGGTGCTGGTCCAGGTGCAGAAACAAATCAATGAACTGACGGAGTAACTCCATAGGGCTGTAGTAGGGTGCTTAGACAAGTTTATCTAACATTCCTTTGTCAAGGAAATGCGTGAAAGTATCGCCTCTGAGGCCTAACCGGATGGTTTCCAGCGGCACGATCTCGTTTGGCGCAATGTTGCCCAGGTTCACGTTGGCCCCCAGCAATTTGATAAAGAATACCTGCTGCGCTTTTTGCGGTGCCTCCCAAATGATTTTCTCAAAAGGGATTTTAGTAAGGATCTCCTCCACCAAGCCGCTTCTCACCTCTCCGGTAGAGCGGAAAAGCCCCACGTTACCGCTTTCCCTGGCTTCACCAATTACCTTCCAGGCCCCGGCATCCAGTTCGGCCTGCATCAGGCTGATCCATTTATAGGGAGGGATGATCTTCTGGTCGTCTTTAGATCCAACCTCTGAAAGAACCGTGGTCTGCTCGGCCAATGTGCGGATGTATTTGCATTTGAGCTCATGGTCCATTTCAATGGAACCGTCTGAGATCTCGGCAAATTGAAGTTTATATTTATCCAGCAAACGACGGTAATCCTCAAACTGCCCCCGCACGATGAAGGCCTCAAACAAGGTACCGCCAAAGTACACGGGAATTCCGGCAGCCCGGTAGATATCCAGCTTCTGGTCCAGGTTAGGCGTCACGAAAGAGGTAGCCCAGCCCAACTTCACAATGTCTACGTACTCACTGGCTACTTCTACAAAATTCTCGGTTTCCCGTAAGCTAAGGCCTTTGTCCATGGCCATGGTAAAACCGCTGTCTCTTGGTTTAGAAGTGCGTTGAGGGAGGTGGGTAAGTTCGTAGTTCATGTAAGCGTTATTTGCGATACTGGTCTATCAAGCGGGCAAGGGCCCGCTGGGACTCCAGTTCAGGAAAGAAATCGAAGAGAAGCCTATGCTTATCGAAGTCCAAAATTAAGGCATTTTCTAAATAATTATATGCCTGTTTATACTTTCCTGCCGCCAGGCTATAGGCACAAAGACGATATTGAAGCTCGGCTTCATCGGGCTGCAACTCTAAGGCATTCAGGAGGAGGTCGATAGCCCCCTCATAGTTGCCTTGCTCGTACAGGATGATGGACCAGTTCAGCCAGATATCTTTATTCTCGGGGGCTAGGGTGCTGGCCTGCTCGTAGGCTTCTACGCTGGAGATGATGTTACCCAATTGGTACTCGGCCGCGGCCAAAGCCAGCCAATAATCTGAGTTCTCGGCGTAAAAGGAGATGGCTTTCTTATAGAAATGAACGGCTTCCATCCATTTGCCCTGCAGGTCAAGAATCACCCCAATCCCAAACCAAGCCTCGTCCATTTCTGGAGAGAGGTCAATGGCTTTCTGGTAGTATTTGTGCGAAAGGTCCCACTGCGAAAGTTTCTCATAGCACTCACCTATGTTGCACAGGATATCGGCGTTTGGCTCCGTATGCTCTAAAGCGCTCTGGAAAGCCTCAATGGCTTTGGTGAACTCGCCCATGTACACGTAGTTATTAGCCAGGTTCACGTACGCAGGAGCCAAATCCGGCTGAATAAGCGTCGCGTACTCATAAGCCCCTACGGCCTTTTCATGGTTTCCCAATCTGCTCTGCGCCAAACCTAAGTTAAACCAAGCCATGGCAGAATACGGGTCCTCATCCACGAACCCTTGGAAGAAGTTGATGACATCATCACCTTCGCCGGTAATCTCCAGGCAATACAGCAGTTCCTGCAACGCCAATTCATTCTCCATGTTCAGGAGCAGGCTCTTCTTGTAGTACTTCATGGCGGCCTTGAACTTGCCCCAACTCTGGTACGAAAGCCCTATATTGAAATAGATGTCATCCTTTACCTCAGATTGGTCCACCGCCTGCTTGAAACAGTCAATCGCCAGCGCGAAATCTCCTTTTTGGTTAAAAATAATGCCTTTGGTCAAAGGGATATCTTCATTGTCAGGCTCCATCTGCGCCACCTCCTCCACAAGGTTCAATGCCTCGTCAAACGCCCCCAGCATAGCCAGCACTTGCGCCTTGTCTATGAGCAATTCTGTGGAAAAAGGATATTGCGTGATACCCACATCACAAGCCTTTAAAGCTTGGCTGTAGTTAAAGCTATTGGCATAATAATCTATGATACTCTCATAATCTGAGAGATCAAAGAAAACAGTAGTATTAGACTCCAGCATGTTTTCGAACCTTCTTACAAGGTCCAGGTCTTCGCTGGAGAAATCTTCAAAATTATCGTTCATCTACAAGTAAATCTCAACATGGGCCATGGTCATGGCCCTTCTCAATACAACACCTCTACCCTATTTAAGTGCGCTGGATGGTTCCTGCTTTCGCAAGCTCTTCACAACTCCAACGCAGGGTATCTTGCAACGGACAGAAAGTAATCCCAGTTGCTGCCTTTACTTTTGAATTGGAATAAAAGTGCTCCTCTTTTGCCATCCGGGCAGTTTCCTTGGTAATCAGCGGTTTGGTTCCTGTCAATTTTCCCCGAACACTCTCTAAACGCCATACTATCTCTGCCACCCAAGAAGGCACTTTCACGTTAGGAGCCTTTTTATTCATCAAAGATGCCACGGCCTGGAAGAAATCATGGTAGGAGGCCTGGTGTCCGTTAATGATAAAACGTTCGCCCCAGTGGTTTCCGTTCATTAACCGCCACATGCACTCTACCACATCCCGCACATCTACGAAGTTAGCATACCCTTGGGTATAGAAGGCACGCTCATCGGAAATATATTTGAAAAGTTGGGTACTGCTTCGCTCTAAATCACCAGGCCCTAGGATGACTGACGGATTTACAATCACCGCCTGCAGACCTTCGGAGATCCCTCGCCATACCTCCATCTCCGCATAATGCTTGGAGAACGCATACACCGACCTCTCTACTGCCGGATCCCACTTAACGTCTTCCTGAATGAGTTTCTCGCCCTTTTTCCGGTTAATGGCCGCAATAGAACTGACATGGCAGAGCTTCACCCCCGGAGTTGCCAGACAGGCATCTACTACATTGGTCGTACCGTCTACATTTATTTGCTGCAGCAGCCCGGCATCTTGCGGGGCATAGGAGACAAAGCCTGCGCAATGGTAGACTTCCTCCACCCCCTGCACCAAAGACCGCAGCAATAAAGGGTCTAGTATATCTCCCGCAACCCACTTTAAGTTAGGATGCTTTATTTTCGACTCAGTTTTCCTAATAATAGCCGTAACCACATAGCCTTCCTCCAGCAGACGCTGTAAAAGAAAATGGCCTAAAAGGCCACTGCCACCGGTAACCAGGACATGTTTCAAAAGGAGATTGGAATTAAGTTACAGCGTGGTATTTAGGAGGGGTAATTTAATCGCTTCCTGAAACAAAGGTTCATGTACTACCCGTTCCAAGACCTTTATATGCTTCATCGAGTGTGTATCCGTCCCTAAAAACTCAACGGCTTTTCTTTTTATGAGCTGGCGGGCTACCTCTTTGGCCTGTTTAGAATAATAACCAGTCAAGGAGTTAGTGTTAATCTGAAACAGCACCCCCGTCTCCCTTAAAGATAATAGGTTCTCCATTCTTCCATAAAAGTAGGTGTATCTTTCTGGGTGTGCTAAAACAGGGGCATAACCCGCAGCCTGAGTCGCAAAAATCACCTGCCGCAGATGCGATGGCTCGTTCATATAGGAGGTCTCAATCAGCAGAAACTTACGGTCTCCCCCAAAAGTCAGGAGTTCCTCTCCTTT
Organism: Rufibacter hautae; assembly: GCF_008271695.1. Taxonomy (GTDB): domain Bacteria; phylum Bacteroidota; class Bacteroidia; order Cytophagales; family Hymenobacteraceae; genus Nibribacter; species Nibribacter hautae. Next base: position 221,305 of record NZ_VKKY01000003.1, on the reverse strand, counting down.
TTCCAGCTTGGCGGAAAACCATTCATCTAGGTAATACTCTGCCGCACAGGAAAGCGCTACCCCAAAGCCTCTTGCATTCGCCGCCTCTTGGAGTTCCTGTAGCTTAGCCTTGATAGATTCTGGGGTGTTTTTATAAAAATCGCCCATAATATGGGGCGTCATGCAAAGCTTCTTGAAGCCCAACGCGGATAGGCCTTCAAGAAGCTGCATAGAATCTTCCAAGGTTGCAGCTCCGTCATCTAACCCCGGGAGTAGATGCGAGTGCATATCGGCAAATAGATCAGCAAAAGAAGAGGCAGCAGTCTCACTCTTACCCCAGAGTTTACGAAGACTACCCCACATATATCTATTTGAAAATAGACTTCAATTTGCTTCCAAAAGTAGGTTTTACTTCCTCATCGTAGTACCCCTGCCCGTACCCATAACCATATCCGTACCCATAGCCATAACCATAACCGTACATATTGGCCCCGCTCACATCATTTAAGATGGCCGCCATGTTAGAAAGGTGGTTTGTCCGCACCACTTTATCAATACCTTTCAAGAAAGCTTTTTTAGAGTAATTAGCCCGTATAATGTAAAGTGGAATATCTGCTTTACGCATAATTAACACTCCGTCTGTTACCAAACCAACTGGAGGGCTATCAATTAAGATTATATCATAGAGCTGATACAATTCCTCTAAAACAGCATCAAAACGGCTGCTCATAATCAACTCAGACGGATTTGGGGGCATAGGTCCTGCAGATATAAAATCGAGGTCAATTATGGAAGTCTTTTGCACACTTTCAAAGACGGTATGTTTGTCTATGAGAATCGTGCTCATTCCTTTGCTATTATCTCCATCTAAGGCAATATGCACCTTAGGTTTGCGCATATCTAAGTCAAGGACAACTACTTTCAACCCAGACATTGAAATTATTCCTCCTAAATTAACTGCTACAAAAGTTTTTCCCTCTCCACTAATTGTGGAGGTAACAGAAATAATCCTTTTCTTCTTGGAAGCACTCATAAACTCTAGGTTCGTCCTTATAGAACGAATAGACTCACTTAATGCAGACTTAGGGTTATGGTTCACCACCAGCTTAGAAAATGGCATCTTCTGCTTGTCATAAGAGGGCACAACCCCAAGTACCGGAACAGATATATTGCGTTCCAATTCACGAACATTGGTGACAGTATCATGCATCAGATACCGGGTGGCAATCAAACCCACACCTAAGAATAACCCTCCAGCAATACCTATAGCATAGATGATAAGCCTGTTAGGAGAAATAGGGCTAGACTCATCAGGAAGGTTGGCAGGAGATAAGATCTGGAAATCTGGGGTAGTGCCTGCCATGGCGATTCCATACTCCACTCTTTTATTCAGGATTTGCGTAAAGAAGCTTTCATAAAGTCCAAATATACGCTCTAGCCTCGCCCGCTCCGTTTCCTGAGAAGGTGCCTGTAAGATTTTGCCAGTAAGCTCTGACTGGTTTCTGTCAATGTTCTGGATCTTTGTTTGGACCAGCGCTCTGCTACTATTTAGGATTCCAGCAATCCTATTTTGGGAAAACGCTAGTTTTTCTTCTAAAGCATTATCCGCAGTGGTATTTCCTCTGCTGGTCAACCTAACAGTTCTTAGGCGAGCCTGCAGATCGCTCAATTCTGTTAATTGTTCGGCTAGTTCAGGATCTTGATTTCCCTGTCCTTGGAGACCGGAAACTACCATCCCTAAATCTTCATTCCTCTGAACCTTTGCCTGAATGGTGTTCAGAAGCGATAATTGGAACCGGAGCTCCAGCTTTTCTTTTTCTAGTTCTTGAACTTGGCCAAGTGCTTCCTGCAAATTAGACTTGATATCATAAGACTTGGTCTGTCTTACAAACCTTTCAATATCGTTCTCAGCCTTTCGAAGACTGTCTTCTGTTTCCTTCAACTGATCATTTAAGAAACTAAGGGTTTGTCTACTAGCCTGGTTGCTTCGCTCAATCTTGTGCTGCAAATAAACAGCGTCAATATTGTTAACGATATCGTGTGCTTTGTACCGGTTAAAGTCTTTAAATGAAATCTGAATAGTTTTAGACTCCGGATTTAATATAGCTGTGGTTAGGTTATTGTCTATGTATCCTTTCAGGGCCTGATTACTATGAACTATAAAGTAATAGGTTTCTCCAACATTAGAAGTAGTGAAGGAAGAGGAAGGATTGACAGTAAGGGTACTACCGGAAAATTTAAACGGAACACCAACAATATGCGAAGTATGGCTTCCTTCTTCACCTACATAAACGTCGAATTTGCTAGGGGATTCAAACTTTACGTATATTTTTTGATCATATACATCAAAGTTTGTAGAGTCGTAACTTACTTCAAACGGACTGTCTTTATACAATTCAGCATCTAGCACCCGTGCCTCCACATGGTAACTCACCTGCAGAGGCATTGTTTTCTTCAGTCTTTCATATACAATATTAGACTTAATCAGGTCAACTTCTCCTTGGAGTTTTCCAACACCAGACTCTACTGTAAGACCATTATTCTCCAGTCCAAGCACACCCGCCTCAGACTGCTCATCTAACTTGATAGTGGAGGAAGACTCATATACTTTTTTGGTATATCTTAAATAAAGATAAGAGGCTGAGCCTCCTAACAAAACAAGCAGTAACACCCAAGGAATGCTGCGCCGTACTACATGCAGAAGGGTAACAAAATCTATGCTTGTCCCTCCGTCATCCTCTTCATCTTCCACACCTCCCAAACGATGATCCAGTTCATCCAGATCATTGACTGTTTTTACGCTCATGAAATTACTTTGACCTTAATTGATTATATTCCGGATAACGATATAAGAGGTAAGCACATTTGAAAGAGCCCCCACCACTGTTAAAACATCCCGCAAGGATTCATTAAATACCCGTCGCACTGGTTCCACGTAAATGACATCATTAGGCTGAACTTTGAGACTTGCCCGCTGCAAACCCGCTATAGTGGAAAGATCTATGACATGCACAATAGGTCTCCCTGAAGCAACATCCCGTATCAATCTTATATTTTGAGCTTTTCCGTTTTCTGGGATACCACCAGCCAGAGCCAAAACCTCCACCACGTTGATATTTTCATTTGAAAGGGGAACCACTCTTCCCCCTGTGGCACCAAGCACTACTACCCTTCTACTGATTACTTGTGAATAAACATAGGTGTCTCTGTAATAAGTTTCAAATCTGCTTTGGAATAGGCTATCGGCTTGAGAAACAGTTAGCCCCTGCACCGGCACAAAACCAATCATAGGAACCTTCACTTCACCATTGGGCAAAACCGTGTATTCCTGTTGCTCTTTTTGATTGTTCTGTTGGGATGAAACACTCCGTCCTCCGCTATTTCCCGTCTGAGTTAATTCCTGCCGCAAGAAGTTGTTAGGGTCTACCAAAATCTCACCTTTGTTCGTATAAATCCGAATATTCAGGACGTCGTTGGGCTGGATTTTATAATTTCTTCCAGCTTCAGCTGTAGAGGCACGGAGCAGGTCAGCGTTCACGTCTCCTTCCGTTCTGAACATTACGTTCTGACGATAGACATTACAGGAACTGAGTTGCGAAATCCCGATCAAAAGAAGGAGATAGAAAATTGGTTTGCGGAAAGCAAAAAGCATACCTATACAGGAAGGGTCTAAAATTTAAATTAAACATCTGCACCTTACTTAAGTTAGGCACAGACAAATCCAACTACAAAGTAAGGCAAAAGTAATGGCTACGCCAAAATCCTGGATAAAGGAATAGGTCTACTTCAAAAACACTTTATCAACTAAACAGCCTTTTTTCAGCAAAAAAGTTTATATAAAAATTGCAGGCACCCTAAACTTAAGATGGAAAACTGCTTATACAACCCCTTCAATCTTAAGGATTGACATTTCCCACAGTTAAAAACCAGAAACACTAACATACGTTAGGTAGGATAGAGTTTTTATGTTACTTTTATAAAAACAAGACTAAAAAGATAACATATACCCAAATGCAACTTATCTACAACGAGAACCAGCAAATGATTTCTGATATGATCCGTGATTTTGGCGTAAGGTCCATCAAACCTGACATGATGAAGTGGGATGAATCGCAGGAGTTCCCAATCCAGGTTTTCAAGCAGTTGGGCGAATTAGGACTCATGGGCGTGTTGGTACCACAGGAATACGGCGGATCTGGCTTCGGGTACCTGGAGTATGTGACTGCCATTGCAGAATTATCAAAGATTGACGGGTCCATTGGTCTTTCCATGGCTGCCCATAACTCTTTGTGCACTGGGCACATCCTTCAGTTTGGAAATGAGGAGCAGAAACGGAAATGGCTTCCCAAACTTGCTACCGCCGAGTGGATTGGCGCGTGGGGACTTACGGAACCCAATACCGGATCAGATGCTGGAAACATGCGCACAGTTGCGGTAAGAGACGGCGACCATTGGGTTTTAAATGGCGCGAAGAACTTTATCACCCACGGTAAATCCAGCAACATTGCCGTAGTTATTGCCAGAACTGGCGAAGTGGGTGATTCTCATGGGATGACTGCTTTCGTTATAGAAAAACCAACCGAAGGTTTCTCAGCGGGTCGCAAAGAGGATAAACTGGGCATGCGCGCCTCAGAAACCACGGAGTTAATCTTTGAAGACTGCCGCGTACCGCACGAAAATATCTTGGGCGAAGTAGGCGAAGGGTTTATCCAGTCCATGAAAGTACTGGACGGCGGCCGCATCTCCATTGCGGCTCTGAGCTTGGGAATTGCCCAAGGAGCTTATGAGGCGGCGTTAGCCTATGCAAAAGAACGCCAGCAATTCAACAAACCCATTGCGCAGTTCCAAGGTATCGCTTTTAAAATAGCCGATATGGCCACTGAGATAGAGGCAGCGTCCCTGCTGACCTATAGAGCGGCTGATATGAAAAACCGGGGCGAAAACGTGAACAAGGAATCTGCTATGGCGAAGCTTTATGCCTCAGAGGTAAGCGTAAGGGTGGCAAATGAAGCAGTGCAGATTTTCGGTGGGTATGGCTATACAAAGGATTATCCGGCGGAGAAATACTACCGTGATGCCAAACTTTGCACCATTGGGGAGGGTACCTCAGAAATCCAGAAACTTGTTATCTCAAGATCAGTATTAAAATAATTAGGGAATAGGTATTGACTGTCAATAGATTTGTCAATATCTTTGCACTCCTTAAAACAATTGACTTTAAAATCAATCTATTATATGATCATCATCAACGTAAAGGATAACGAGTCTGTAGACAAAGCCTTAAAGAGATTCAAAAAGAAATTTGAAAGAACTGGCGTACTGAAGCAACTGCGTGCCAGAACTTTCTTCCAGAAGCCTTCTGTTGCTAAAAGAAAGCAGAAAGAAAGAGCTATCTATAAGCAACAGTTGTTCGCTAACGACAACTACTAGGCTTTATCCTTAGAATTTACGTGGTAATTCCATAAATTAGTGCGTACCGCCTACCAGCGGCTACTTACTGATTTATGGAATTATTTTTTAAGTACCTCCAGTACGAGAAGCGCTTCAGCCCGCATACCATCACCTCGTACCAGACAGATCTTCAGCAGTTCAAAGAGTACCTGCAGGAGGTATATGACCTGGAGGACATTCAGGCGGCAGACCACGCTATCATCAGGTCCTGGGTGGTGACCTTGGTCCAGAAGGAACTGGACAGCCGCACCATTCACCGTAAAGTTGCCTCTCTGCGCTCCTTTTTCAGGTTCCTGGTACAACGCGGAGTACTTGAGGTGAATCCAACGGTTCGCATCAAAGCCCCTAAATTGGCCAAAAAGCTCCCGGCCTTCATTCCCGAGGATGCCTTTACCCAATTGCTGGACCACAGCGAATTCTCAACTGATTTTAAAGGCCAGCGGGAAAAACTCATCCTGGAATTGCTCTATGGCACGGGCATGCGCCTGGCCGAACTTACCAACCTGAAGCTAGAGGATATCAATCTCTCTTCCAGCACGTTGAAGGTATTAGGCAAAGGAAACAAGGAACGCATCTTGCCCCTGAACCCTTCTCTGGTCCAAGCCCTCACCGTTTATTTGCAGGAACGGAAGGCTACTTTTCCCAAAAACAATTCTCCTTTTCTCTTCGTTACGGATAAAGAGGCACCTCTCTACCCCAAGTATGTATACCGGGTGGTGAAAAAGTACATGAGTTCTGTGTCAACTGCCATTAAAAACAGTCCGCACGTACTCCGTCACTCTTTTGCTACCCATCTACTCAACCGAGGGGCAGATCTGGGCGCCATCAAAGACTTGCTGGGACACGCCAGCCTGGCGGCCACGCAGGTCTACACCCATAATTCAATTGAGAAGCTCAAAGCCGTCTTTGAGAAAGCTCACCCCAAAGCTTGATTCGTAACACCCTAAAGAAGTAAACTATGAAACTGCAAATCCGATCTGTACACTTCACCGCAGACCAAAGTCTGTTAGATTTCCTTCAGAGAAAACTTGACAAGTTAGATACCTTTTTTGACAGAATAGTAAGTGGCGAAGTTGCTCTGCGTGTGCAGAAGCCAGAGTCACATGACAATAAATTAGTGGAGGTGAAAATCTTCGTTCCGGGCGCTACGCTATACTGCTCAGAGGAAGCGGGTACTTTTGAGACTGCCACAGACAAAGCCGTAGAAGATCTCAAAAAGCAGCTCATCAGGTACAAAGACAAATTGGCCACTCATTAAGAAGAGACATCCTATAAATAAAAAGAGCCCCGTTTTGGGGCTCTTTTCGTTAAAACAGGTGCTAAACGCAATCTTATAGATTGAAGGCAGCTTTGATTTTATCAACGTAGTCTAATTTTTCCCAGGTAAAGGTCTCGAACTCTCTCGTCTCGGCTTTGCCGTTTACCTGGTAGGTAACGCTCTTCACGCCAGATTCACGGCCCATGTGTCCGTAAGCAGCAGTTTCTGAGAAGATTGGGTTCTGCAGCCCGAAACGCTGTACGATGTCATAAGGACGCATCTCAAACAACTCGTTCACCTTGTTGGCGATCTCCCCGTCGGTCATTACCTCGCCGTTGGCGCCTTTCACTTTGGTGGTTCCGTAAGTGGTCACGTATAAGCCAACTGGCTCGGCTACGCCGATAGCGTAGGCAACCTGCACCAATACTTGGTCTGCCACTCCGGCGGCTACCAGGTTCTTAGCAATGTGGCGGGCGGCATAGGCCGCGGAACGGTCTACTTTGGAAGAGTCTTTTCCTGAGAACGCTCCTCCGCCGTGAGCGCCTTTGCCTCCGTAGGTATCTACAATGATCTTACGGCCCGTTAAGCCGGTATCACCGTGCGGACCACCGATTACGAATTTACCGGTTGGATTGATGTGGTAGGTAATGTCATCGGTGAACAGGTCTGCCGTGCGCTGTGGCAAATGGCTTTTTACCCTTGGCAGCAGAATGTTCAGCACATCTTCTTTGATTTTAGCCACCATCTTCTCCTCGGCCTGTTTAGAGGCAGCTCGGTCATTGGCATCTGAGCTTTCAAACTCATCATGCTGGGTAGAGATCACCACGGTGTCAATCTTCTCCGGCACGTGGTTGTCTGAGTAACGGATGGTCACCTGAGACTTGGCATCGGGGCGCAGGTAGGTCATTTCTTTGCCTTCCTTCCGCACAGCAGCCAGTTCTTTCAAGAGCAGGTGAGAGATCTCAAGGGCCAACGGCATGTAGCTGTCGGTTTCGCTGGTAGCGTACCCGAACATCATGCCCTGATCACCAGCGCCCTGATCCTCTGGGTTCTCGCGCTCCACGCCCTGGTTGATATCGCCGGATTGCTCATGGATGGTAGAGATCACCCCGCAGGCCTCGGCATCAAACTTATACTCTGACTTGGTATACCCAATGCGACGGATCACCTCGCGGGCTACCTTCTGCACGTCAACGTATGCGTCTGATTTCACCTCGCCGCTAAGCACCACCAGACCGGTAGTTACCAAGGTTTCGCAGGCTACTTTGGACTGTGGATCTTGTTTCAGGAACTCGTCTAACAGAGCGTCAGAGATTTGATCGGCTACTTTATCCGGATGTCCTTCCGATACCGACTCAGATGTAAAAAGATAAGGCATTCTATAAGGTATAGTTTCTAAGATAAGACAGACCCGTACCAAATGTAATCAAAGTACATCCGGTACTTGGTCCGCAAGAGGCAAATTTAGCTTAATTGGCGAAGATGCAAAAACCTTGCTTCGTAAATGCGGCGTTCTACCTCCATTTTCTTTTTTCCTCTTCAAGTTTCTGCTTTTGCCCTGGTTTAAAGAAAACAGCCCGAAAACGGAGTTCCCCAACTTTAGATGTCTTGGTTTCCGCCACAGAAACCTTTTAAACCTCCTCTCGTTTCAGAAACATCTTATAATCCAAACCACTCCATCGTCCTCTACTATGAAAAGGAACCTGTTTACTCTTATCATAAGCATTTTCACGTTCACCCAGACCTTTGCCCAATCAGAATCACCTTACAAAACCTCTTTCAAGGTAGATGCCCCCGTTACTGTAGCAGGTATGGGTTTAAGCGGATTAGGCCTGTACCTGATGCAACAGAAAGAGCCGTTCACCCAGGCAGAAGCTGAAAATTTAAATAAGGCAGACGTTAACAGCTTTGACCGTTTCGCGGCGGGTAATCATAGCGCCAGCGCCAAGAAGGTAAGTGACGTGATGCTCTACGGTTCTCTGGCGGCCCCAGCCCTATTGCTTTTTGATCCCGAGATAAGTGGTAACGCGGGACAGTTGGCGGCATTGTACGTTGAAACCATGGCTGTTACCGGCACCATTTTCACCATGGCCTCCGCCGCTTTTCCAAGGGCACGGCCATTGACCTATAGTAAAAACAGGGTTGATGTACCGATAGGAGAATTAACCCGAGCCAACTCCCAGAATTCGTTCTTTGCCGGCCATACGGCGGCGGTTTCCACCATCTCTTTCTTCACCGCTAAGGTATTCCATGACTATAACCCAGACTCACCGGCTCGTCCGTTTGTGTGGGCCGGAGCGGCCATCGTGCCTGCCGCAGTGGGCTACCTGCGCCTAGAAGCCGGCAAGCACTTCCTCAGCGACAACCTGGTAGGCTACGGCGTGGGTGCCGCCGTAGGCATTCTGGTACCGCAACTGCATAAGAAGAACAGCGGGCTCTCCATCTCACCCAGCGTGATTCCGGTACTTGGGCAGAACCTGGACGGAGTAAGCCTTCAATATAAATTCTGATGAACCAGCTGCTTCTTCCATACCGGTACCTGTTGGTACTTGTGGCGCTGCTGCAGTTTGCTGCAGGCCCGGTGCAGGCCCAGAGCCAGGAACGCCTATACCACACAGACCTGCTCCGCGACGGGCTCATCACCGCCGGCGGCGTGACCATGTCGGTGACCGGCTCTCTCCTGCTCAGCAACAAAAGACAGCTCACCCAAGAAGACCTGAGGAACATCGACAAAAGCCAGGTGAACAAGTTTGACCGATGGGCCGCGGGAAATTTCAGCCAGAAAGCCAAAGACGCCAGTGATGTCTTCTTCTATACCTCCTACTTTGTGCCGTTGCTTTTCCTGGCAGATAAAGAAGCAGCCCCGCAGGCCAAAGACATCTTCTTTCTCTACGCCGAGACCGTTTCATTGGCCGGAGGAGTGTACGCGCTGACGGCCGGACTCACCAACCGGAAGAGGCCCAACGTCTACGCGACGGATGCCCCGCTGGAGGAACGTCTGCACAAGTACGCCGAGAACTCGTTTTTTGCGGGGCACACGGCAGCTACTGCCAGCGTGGCTTTTTTCACTGCCAAGGTCTTCCATGACCTGCACCCAGATTCTCCATGGAGGCCAGTAGTATGGGGAGTGGCAGCGGCTTATCCGGCTACGGTGGGCTATCTGCGGCTGAAAGCCGGCAAGCATTTCCTAAGCGACAATTTGGTGGGCTACGCCGTTGGGGCGGGCATTGGTATTCTGGTACCGGAACTCCATAAAAGAAGCCGCGAAACTAGTTGGCGATTAGTCCCAGCCACCGAGCGACTTCTAGGCGAGTCCATGCAAGGAGTAGCCTTTACTAAACGTTTTTAGGCTATTTTCTATAAAACGCCTGTAAAACAGGAAAGCCAGTCTCTAAGGAGGCTGGCTTTCCTGTTTTAAGAGCAGATACTATTTAGGGGCCGATGGGTTCAAATTGGTTTCAAACAGCTTCAGGATACGTTTGTATTCATCCGTCCAGCTGCTGGGTTCTACGAAACCGTGGTCTTCAATCGGGTAGACGGCTAATTCCCAGTTCTCTTTCTTCAGTTCAATCAGGCGCTGCGACAACCGCACGATGTCCTGAAAATGCACGTTGGTGTCTACCATGCCGTGACACATAAGCAGGGCACCTTTCAAGCCTTCGGCGAAGTAGATGGGTGAACTACGCACATAGGCCAGGCTGTCATTCTGCGGCTCGTTAAGAATGTTAGAAGTATAGCCGTGGTTGTAGTGCGCCCAGTCTGTCACGGACCGCAGGGCGGCGCCAGCGGCAAAAACATCGGGCTGGGTGAACATGGCCATGAGCGTGATGAAACCACCGTAAGAACCGCCGTAGATCCCAATGCGCTTAGGGTCCACTTTGTATTTCTCTACCAGCATTTTGGCACCATCGACGTGGTCGCTGAGGTCTTTCCCGCCCATGTGCCGGTAGATGCCGGTCCGCCAATCACGGCCGTAGCCTGCGCTGCCACGGTAGTCAATGTCCAGCACGGTATAGCCTTTGTCCACCAAAAGGTTGTGGAACATGTATTCTCTGAAGTAAGTGCTCCACCACTTGTGGGCATTCTGCAGGTATCCTGCGCCGTGCACAAAAATCACTGCCGGACCACTTGCCCTCGCGTTCTCTGGCTTATACACCCGGGCATGTACATCGGCTCCGTCCGCAGCTTTGAAGGTGATCACCTCCGGCTCGCGCCAAGGATAGGCGTTGAACTCCGCCGTAGTTGATTTGGTGATCTGCACCGGCTTGGCGCCGGGCTTGTTCTCCATGAGGTACAGTTCCCAGGGCTTGTTGGAATAGGAATAGCGGATGGCCAGGTTCTTCTCGTCCGGAGACATGGTCACCTCGTGCCCACCCGTCATGCGAGTGATCTGCTCCATCTTGCCACCTTTCAGAGGCATACGGTAGAAATGCTGCTCTCCCGGGTGTACCTGGTTTGTGGTGAGGTACCAATACTTCTTATCCTGGGACATCTGCAGGTTGAGCACCTCAAACTTACCGCTGGTCAAGGCCGTTTTCTTATTCGTGGTGGTGTTGACGGTGTACAGGTGGGCGTAACCGCTTTCTTCAGACACAAACCACACGTTCTCGCTGTCAGGCATCCAGCCAATCTCGCCGGAGCCGTAGCCGTTGATCCAAGCCTCGTCATGCAGTCGGTCCAGCACTTTTAGTGCGCGAGTAGTCGGGTCGAAGGCCATGATCCAGCGGTCTTTGTTGTCGTGGGATCTGGCCACCAGCACCGATTTCTTACCATCCGGGGAATAATATGGCCCGAACATCATGACTTTTCTAACCTCGGCAGCAGCCCGCGCAGAATCAGCTTTGGATTGCTTCTGGTCTTTGAGGTACCCGGGTTTGTCCTGGATGCCGGGCAAGGATTTGAAAGAGACCAGGTAGGTCGTATCCAGCCGAGTGTCATAGAGCCCCAGTTCATACGTGGCCTGGTCATCGCCTACCTTGGAACGGGTGGGAATCTCCTCGGTGTAGCCCGAGGATGTCACGTAGTTGGGCACCTGCGCAATCTTCCCGTTGGCCGGTCTGGTCACCAAGCGGTAAGAGATGAACCGCTCATCGGGGCTGAGGATGATATTGTCCACCGATTTATCCTCGATGTAGATTTCCTTAGGCCGATTCCTAGCCGTTTCCTTCTGCGCGAGGCGTTGTTGCCGGCGCTCTTCTTCCCGCTTCTGGATGATCTGCAATAACTCCACTTGCTGCGCCTGCAGAAAACGGTCCTGCTTGTCTTTCACCAGTTCGGGATCCACGGGCTTTCTGCCTTTCCTGAAGTCGGTGAGTTGCCGGGTCTGGCCGCTGGCCAGGTTCCAAGCGTAGAGATTGCCGTCCTTTACGTAGGTGATTTCCTGCTCATCAAAGGCAAACGCCGGTGATGATTCGCGCTCCACAGTCTTGGTGAGTTGCCGCAGCTTACCGTCCTTGACGTTCATCAAGAAGAGGTCGCCGCCGCGCTCGTACAACCGCATCGTGCGTTTCTGGTTAAAGACGCCTCCCGGAGTGAACAGCTTCTTCCGGTCCGTCGCCGACACTTTGCTCACTTTCTCGCTGCCCGCCTGCACCGTGTACAGCGAGTCGCGCCGGGCTTTCTCGGGGTTCCACTGGAAGTAGACCTGCTTTCCGTTGTCTGACCAGTAGATATTGCTGGGCGAGGTCCCGATCCATTGGGCCGGATCCTGCATGATTTTATCCACAGTGAGCATAGGCCTGGTCTGGGCCTGGCTCTGCAGAAAAGAGAATAAAGTTAGGGTCCCTACTACAAGGGATCTGGTGAATGTGTGCATTTTCAGCTTGTTTTCTGGAAAATGAATTACAATTGAAGTTTTTACTGGGGGCATAAAACCTCCCAAAATCAGAAACTATCCTCAGGCTGTTTCTGCTACCTTTTTCACAAAACAGAGCGAAAACAGCCGGAGGCATCTTAGTAAACTTGGTTCCGGATTTCTTTAAAGAGCGATGGAAGGATGCTTCTTGTGGAAATCTGTTTTATCCTGATATGCTTTCACAAAGGCCAGCAGCTCTGCCTCGCCAAAAAGTTTCCCGATGAACGTGATGGTGGTTGGCCGGTTTTGGTTTGTGAAACCGTTAGGGATCACCACGCAAGGATGGCCCGTGAGGTTGGTTACCACTAGGTTGCTTCCGCCGAGGGACGGAGACACGTACACGTCTACTTTCTGCATGAGCTTGTCCATCTCTTGGATTAGTTGGTAGCGTACCCGTTGCGCCTGCAGGTACTCCACCGCCGGGATAAACCGAGCACTCCGAAATGTGTTGGGCCAGGCGTTTCGGTCTTGGTTCACCATCTGGTCTACTTTCCCGTTAAGGGTAATCTGCTCAAAAGCGGCGGCGCCTTCCACCGAGATGGTCATGACCAAGTCATTCACCGGCAGTTTAGGCAGTTCCATAGGGATCAGTTCGTGACCGGCTTTCCTTAAAGCCTCTAACGTGGCCTGGTCCTGGGTTTTGAACCCGTAGTCTCTGTCGAAGTCGCTCTTGAGGTAGCCGATGCGCAATTTTTTCACATTGATGCTGGGAGAATAATTGAACGGCGTCTCATACACCGATTGGTCTTTGCCGTCTGGCCCGTAGATGGCATTGAACACGATGGCGCAATCCTCCACCGATCTGGCAATAGGCCCGATCTTATCCATGGACCAGCTCAACGCCATAGCGCCGTGGCGGCTCACCCGTCCGTAAGTGGGCCTCAGACCTGTGGTACCGCAAGCCGTAGACGGAGACACAATAGAACCCAACGTCTCGGTGCCGATGGCGAACGGAAGCAGACCCGCCGCTACCGCAGACGCCGATCCCGCGGAGGATCCGCTCGAGCCGCGGTTAAGGTCCCAGGGAGTTCTGGTCTTGCCGCCGTACCACACATCGCCCATGGCCAGTTCGCCTAAAGTAGTCTTGGCCACCAACACAGCCCCGGCTTCGCGTAGTTTCTGCACTACGGTAGCGTCTTCGTCTATGACTTGGTCTTTGTAGGGCACCGAACCCCACGTGGTTTTATAGCCTTTGGTGCTCAGCAGATCTTTCACGCCGTACGGAATGCCGTGCAGCAATCCTTTGTACTTGCCGGCCTTAATTTCGGCATCGGCTTGCTGAGCCTGCTGCAAGGCCAGTTCCTCGGTGAGTGAGGTGACGCAGTGCAGTTTGGTGTCATATTTCTTTAATCGGGCTAAAAAGAACCTGGTCAGTTCCACTGAGGAAATTTTCTTCGTGCGCACCAGCTCAGCCAACTCCCGCACCGTATAGAAAGCCAGCTCCTCTTGATTAGCCGGCAAACTCACTTTACCAGCATCCGAGGCCTTAAAAGTCTTTGACTCTTTCTCAAATTTGAACCCCACAGGCAAAGGGTTGAACATAAGGGCCGGTGGCACGCTGTTGTCCAATTTGGCTTCCCTCAACCGGCCGTAGCTTTTCCGGAGATCAGTTAACTCGGCCAGGGCAGTATCCAGTTGCGCGGGCTTGAAGTTGAGGCCGAGCAGTTGCTGGGCGCTCTGCACCATGGGAACCGTAATCTTCTCCATTTGGGCCTGTTTCCCAAAAAACGCCCCCGAAACGAAAAGGACTCCCCCAAAGGCAGACAGCGTTAAAATTCTATTCAGATTCCTGATCATGCTTATTTCTGGTTGTACTCTATTTTGCAATGACAATTTAGGTCAAAGATTATTACTTTCTAGGTTTTCAGAAGAGTATCAGGCTTCCCTGTAACAAAAAAACAGCGGCCTTAGTTGGGCAGCTAGGTCTATGAATTTTTGTCAGCTTACAAAGCCTTGGATGTAGTAACGGAACAATCGTTAGGGTTTAGAATAGTTTACCAATGCCGAACTACCATTGCGCGGTTATCTAAACTAACTAAGGCGAGAATAACCGCTATTATGCTCCACTCTGGTATAGGGTAAAAAAAGAAGGCTACCCAATTGGGTAGCCTTCTTTTTAAATTCTATTCACGAACCTTATTGCTGTTGCGCTACGGTTGGTTGATAAATAGAAACGTAGAATGTATCATAATTTGGTGAAGCTTTTAAAGCCTCGTTACCAGTTAAGTGCAGAATGATACGTCTTGTAGTTCCTGGTGCGCTTCCTCCTGCAATTGGTCTGATCAAGATATAACCTTGTGACTTGTTCGCAGGAATTACCACTCTCCCATTTGCATTGCTAGGGTCCAACGTATAGTCAGTTCCCTGAACTGCAGTACTGGTAGGCAGCACCTCAAAATTAAGAACTGTTTCGGTGCTGCTTTGAGGACCAACTAACTGAACCAGTACACTGTCAACTGCTCTGGCACTGAAAGTAGTTCTAGTTCCAGCCGCACTAGTAAAAGCGTAGGCTGTAGGAGTGATAAATCTGGAAGTGTCAGTCTGAACGTTTGCTGCCGGAACAGTTAACACTCCTTCTCCACGTAAAACAGAAGTCAGTTTTCCTAGGGTCTGGTTTTTAAACTCAACCACTGAAGGTCCTTGGTACTTCAAAGCCTCTTCACCCTCTTCTGGCAAGCAACCGGCCAGAAGAAAAGTCCCAGCTATAAGTAAGAATGCGTATCTAAATATTTTTCTCATTGTTAATGTCTGTTGAATTAATAACCTGGGTTTTGAGGAAGACTTGGGTTCAAAGTCACTTCGCCGGTTGGGATTGGTGCTAAGATTCTGTAATCTTCTGGTGCTATCAAGCCTACCGCAGTAGCTGCCGGTTTACTGATACCTTCACCCCAACGCTTCAGGTCAAACCATCTGTGCCCCTCAAAGAACAACTCTCTTCTTCTCTCGTCTTTGATATACTGAAACAAATCACCCTGAGTAGCAGGAATAAGGGCTTCTGAGTTTCTGCTGGTTTTCAAAGTTGTTAACAATGCAACTGCATCTGCCAATTTACCCTGCATCACATGAGCTTCTGCTAACATTAAAAGAACATCTGCATATCTGATGATCTTTATGTTATCTGTATAGGATCCATTGGCAGCACTATACTTGTTTGTCCAAGTATAGGTCACGTTACCAGATGTGGAAGAGGCACTTCTGAAGAACCAGTTCTTTCTTACATCAACAACAGTAGCCTGATTAGAAAGGGTAGGATCTAAACCAAATAGAGCCAGTAGTTCTGCAGCCGGAGTTTGACCACCATAAGTAGACACGTTAGCCGTTCCAGAAAGAGGTGTGTTTCTTCCGTTTGGTTGGGTGTAAGTAAAAGGGCTGTCATTCACCCCTAATACCCCTGCTACTTCTGTCGCCTGAACGAAATTCAATTCAAACAAAGACTCTGGGTTAGGAACGGTGTTAAAAGCAGCTACGATATTTGGAGCAAGGGTAGCGTTGGTATTAGCTAAAGCAAGTTTCAACTGCTCCTCTGCTTCTGCATATTTCTCCCAGTACAGATAGACCTTTCCTAGTAAGGCATGGGCAGCTCCTTTGTTCATGTTATACCTAGCACCAGATGTTTCAGCGGCATTCAAAACTGGAATGGCAGCTTTCAGGTCGGTTTCTATTTGGGTATAAACTTCTGTCACCGTAGACCGCGGAGTCATGGTTGCCTCTGCGGGTGTATTGGTAGGCACTAACCTTAAGACTACGCTTTTGTCAAAGCCTGCCCCAGTACCAGACGCTGGAATGTTGTTTGGTTCGTACCCATAGATACGCGCCAAGTCAAAGTACACCATAGCTCTTAATGCTAAAGCCTGTGCTTTTACTTGAGCCTTACCGGGTTCTTCAGAAGAACCAACGCTTAGGTTATCAATATTTGCAATGATGGTATTCAAATCATTGATGGTACCGTAAGCAGTTCCCCAGATTCCAAAATGAGAGCTTCTGGTGTTTCTGTTTACTCCGGTGTAGCGACCACTGGCTTGTGATGTTTCTGTAAAGATGTTATCTGACAGTGCATCACCTAATAAGGCCATGTCTCTACCCCAATAGGTAAAGGACTGGATTCTATCGTAGGCAGAGGTTAATACAGCTCTGTAGCTTCCCAGAGTAGACAGGGCGGTAGAAGTGGCCAAAGAGGTCTCTGGCTCCACCTCCACTATATCCTCACACGCTTGAAAAGATAAGCCTGCAAGTATAGAAAGTGCGATTATTTTCTTCTTCATGATGAATTAGCGATTAAAATTCTAAGGTGATACCGCCTGTGATTGTTCTTGGATTTGGATAGGCATTCAAGTTGTTTCCAGTGTTTTCTGGATCATCACCTCTGTAATTAGTGAAAGTTGCCAGGTTAAGTGCTTGAACAAATACACTTGCTCCACTGAATTTAGCTCTCTGGATAAGAACTGTAGGCAACTTGTAGTTTAAAGTAATTTGCTTTAAACGGATGTAGGCAGCATCTTCTACAAATCTTGAAGAAAGGTTTGTGAAATCATATCCACCTGGCTCTTCACCACCATCAAATGGACGAGGAACACTGGTTATCTGACCTGGTGTAGTCCATCTTTGCAATTGGCTTCTCACTTGGTTATCTGTTCCTGAACCGGCCCACTCTAACACCTGTGCAGCTTGCAAATAAGACTCATTTCCATACTGATATTGGAAAAGCACGTCCAAGGAAAGGCCTTTGTAAGAGAAGTTGTTAGAGAAACCACCAAAGAAAGCTGGGTTTTGATCACCAACTACTCTTCTGTCATCGGTCTTAGGTGAATAAGTGATGTTACCATTCTTATCATAATACATTGGTCTACCATCTGCTGGGTTTACGCCAGCCCACTGGTAGGTATAGATAAGGTTAAGTGCTCTACCAACTTCATATTGATTGGTGTTCAAGGTAGTTCTGCCTTCATTCAAGGCGAGCAACTCAGTTCTTAAGAAACTGATGTTAAAACCAGTTGACCAAGTGAAACCACCTTTGTCAACGTTGATGGTGTTCAATTGAAGTTCAACTCCTTCTGATTGGGCAGATCCTGCATTCTCAAGAATAGATCCATAACCAGAGTCAGTAGGAAGCTGTCTTGACAAGATCAAGTTGGTGTTCTTTTTACGGAACACATCTACGGCTCCTGTGAATCTGTTACGGAACATGGCAAAGTCTAAGCCCAAGTTGATTTGAGCAGACTCCTCCCATTTCAAGTTAGGATTCTCTAACTGGATAGGTCTTAAACCAGGATTGTTTGCGTATTGTCCACCGTTACCAAATAGGCCAAGTGCTCCAAAGTTGTCTTGTGGCTGCACCCCTACTACACCATAGCTAGCTCTCAGTTTAAGATCATCCAAGAAAGTAACACCTTGCATGAATTCCTCACCAGTTACTCTCCATCCTCCAGATACACCATAGAACAGACCATATTTGTTGCTGGCACCAAATCTAGATGAACCATCATAACGCACGGTAACGCTACCTAAATATTTGGTTTTGTAATCGTACTTGAAGTTCCCGAAGAAACCAGCTTGCTTATAGCCGGTAAAAGAAGACGCCGCAGTAGTTGGAGTTGCAGCACTACCTACTAGCTTAAGCAATGGGCTGGCAAAACCTTGGCCAGCGGCAGAGATAGTAGTGTTATCAACTGAACGGTATTCAAAACCTACCAAAGCGCCAATATTGTGGACTTCAGCAAATTTCTTATTGTAGTTTACAGTAGCTTGAGTTGTCCAGTTGATGTTTCTTCTGAAGATTTCAGAAGCCGAACCTCCAACACTTGCTCCTACAGGGATATCGCCCGGGCGATAGTTACGGTCTTTCACATCAGAAAAATCTATACCACCCAAAACTCTGGCCCGTAGACCAGGTAAGATGTCATAGTTGAACGCCATGTTACTTACAGACTGCACGATGTCTCCCTGACGGTCTTCACGAACAATATTTTGCACGATGTTCAAAGAAGTACCTACCAATGAGGTATTGAATGTTCCATCTTCATTATAGATAGGGTTCAAAGGAGCGGTAAATAAACCACCGGTGAAAGCACCGTTTGTAAAGAAGCCCGCGTTTGTAGACGGTCCCACAGCCTGTGAAGCAGTTAAGCCAATAGTAGACTCAAGAGAAAACTTGTTGTTCAACTTATGGTCTAAGTTTGCTCTTACCGTTCCTCTGGTGAATGAAGAGTTTAGAACAGTTCCTTCGGTCTTATTGAATGAGCCAGAAACGAAAAAGCGGGTTCTGTCATCTCCACCGTTTAAGGATAAGTTATACTCCTGGAGCTTACCTCTCTGCTGGATAGCTTCAACCCAGTTGTAAGAAGGAAATTGACCTGGAAGTGGAAGAGTTCCGGCATAGTACTCATCAATGGCTGCGGTAACACCATCAGCGTAGTTACCGCCAACACGTTGCTCATAGTTTCCAAATGCTTCTGCTCTAAGCATGAACCACTCTTCTGCATTTAAGATTTCATAAGGGTTATAAGCCTCTGAAACACCATACTGAGCAGATACCTTAACTCTTGTTGCGCCAGATTTACCACGTTTGGTGGTAACTATCACAACCCCGTTACCAGCTTGTGACCCGTAGATAGAAGCTGCAGCAGCATCTTTCAAGATCTCAATTGATTCAATGTCAGAAGGGTTTATGGATGACAGTACGTTTGCCGATGTCTGACCAGACAATCCGCCTGGACTAACCTGCACCCCGTCAATGATGTACAATGGCTGAGTACTTCCGTTAATAGTAGCCGTACCCCTGATATTAACAGTGATACCACCCCCTGGTTGACCACCACTAGATACTACCTGTACACCTGCTGCACGTCCTTGTAAGGCTTTATCAAAAGTTTGAGTTGGCAAACTTTCAATCTCAGAACCTTTTACCGTAGCAATAGCACCGGTGATCTCACGCTTGTCTTGCACCGCTCCATAACCAGTTACCACAACCTCTGATAGTTGCCGCGAGTCAAGTCCTAACCTTACATTGATAGTTGTTTGGGTTCCAATTACGCTTTCCTGGTTTGTGTAACCAATGAAAGAAAATACTAGAGTACCTCCTTCATCAGGCACATTCAGTACATAAGCCCCGTTCAGATCCGTTGGGGCAGCGGTAGTTGATCCTTTGAGTTGTACTGTCACGCCAGGCATTCCCTCACCTGTCTTTGCGTCAGTCACTCGTCCTTTTACAGTCCTGGTTTGAGCCCATGCTTGAGTCACAAGCATCAGCAACAAAGCAAAACTGAATAGTAAAGCTTTCTTCATGTGTTTTTTGGTTTGTTTGTAGAGATAAAATTTTGTTCGATAATCAAATATATGCTTAAAAGGTACTTTAACAAATTCTTAACATTCTATTTTTCATTAGTTTTCACTCAACTAACTGCCCCAATAATCTCTTTTAAAGCTTGTATCAAGATGATTATTTTTGATTTTATAAAATCTGTTTATCAACATAAAAAAATTTAAGATATTATTAAACAGAGCTAGTCTTTCTTTGAAAATATTTCAATTTTTATTTTCCTGAGTTGCTATAAATAATTTTCAATTTATTTTCTTGGAGCGTCATAAACAAAACTTCAAAAAACCACGCCATAATAAAATTCTTCAAACACACAAACAAATCTTATTTCTCTTGAAGTGGCTTATGACATACCCTATTTCATATATATAAAATATTACCTAAAAAGACTCTCAAGCAACTTTAAGGATAAACACTCAAACCATCCTTTTCTGAGCCACTTCCAACCACAGCACTACCAAAGCATCACCACTTATTACAATGACAGATAAGGTCCTACTAAAATAGCAGGACCTATAAACATGGAGTAAGCCTTTCTTAAATTTCACCTTTAGATTGGCTGTTTTCGGTCCATTTTGCATAAAAAAGGCGAAAAGATTAAATGTCTGGGAAAGGCGATTATAGAAGACTCCACTATCATGATTGGAGTAAGGGTTAGCTTTGAAACAATGAATCACCTCAGAATTCCTGGAAGCCTCTCTAATCGACACCTTGGGGCCTCTCCATTCATTGCTGTAACAATACTGCCGATTTAGAACAGTTCTGTCTCAGCGGAAGGCAGGTCATTATAGAAACTAAATGGTTGGCAAAAGTTAAAGGATAAGTATTATCCTATTCACCAACTCTCTATTCTAAACTGGTGATAAGGGGCAAAATGAGTATTATAATTGGATGTGTCCTTAAAAAAATAGAGCACCTTGGAGCATTCTGAAATCCAGAGACGATAATATTTTGTATTTGACCTGAATTGTAAAAAACACCAAAAAATATAATTAATTAGTTCTGAACAGAATATAGATTTTTTTTGGTTGGTTTAGTAACAGTAATACTTTAAAATTTTGTTTCTAGTTGATCTACTAAATAAACTCTTCAAGTGTAATATATGATTTAGGAAGCTTACTGATCGAAAAGCCGTTTGATATATATATATATATATATATATATATATAATCTTCAGCATTGTACCCTCTGAGCAATATTTGAATTTCTGGCAGATAAAAGCTTAGATCATTTAACAAAATACTTAAGGAGTAATGATTTTATCTTTTTAGAAAGTGAACGCAAATAAGAGCATAAGCAAGATTGCACCCAAATAAATTACTAATTGCTAATTCTAACAACTTTGCAATATTATATGCGAAGTATGTTAATCAATTTAGCATTTGCTCTACAAATTTTAGTACCAAGCAGTCTTACACTAGATTCCCTAATTTAGAATAAAAACCAATTATGAATTAACAAAAAGGGCCATTCTTTTACAGAATGACCCTTTTTGTTGAAATAAAAAGTAAGTTAAACTCTTATTGAATAGAATTCCAACTTATTGATCTATTGGTTAAGTACAGGATTATTAATCACTTCAGCTTGTGGTATAGGGAAAGTTAATTCATCCGAATCCCAAGCAAAAGACTTACCAGCATCATACACGTGATTAGAACCCCTGGTTATAGTTCTCTTGTTTCGCTTCATGGCTAAATAGGCTTTGCCTTCTCCCCACAACTCAATCCGGGTCTGTAAGTAAATTTCATCCTCTAAAGCTTTGCCAGTAAGAAGATCAACATATGCATAATCAGCAGCTGTAACCATTCTTTTAGCTAACAATGCCTTCAACTTATCTTTAGCAGGAGCTTCTTGATTTAATCTAGCATTTGCCTCAGCATTTAACAGATACATCTCTTCTATACGCATGTAGACATAATCTGTCTCAATCGTTCTTTGTCCACCAATTACTCTAGCAGGAGCATAGAATTTGTTGATTGGCATTAAATTATACGTGGCATTCGTAGTAAACTGTGCTTTCCTGGTATCTGTTACTGGAATAGCATCATAAAGGCCTTTATCAATTCTCTTCTTATCACCAGCCCATGCATAGCTATAAGTGAACAAATCAATCTGTCCCCACCAAGAAATAAGATCAAGTCCGTTAGCAATAGTAAGGTCTACTCCCCACATCCAACTATTGTTAGATACGTTATTGAAACCTGCAGCAGGATCACGCACCCCAGTTGCTGGATTGACTGTACCAGTAGCAGCTGATGCATTCATAATCGTATGACCAGAAGTTGATATAACCTCATCAGTAAGCGTAACAACTTTTTGAAGATCTTCTTGAGTTCCTCTAGCTGCATAAGCATACGCTAAGAGCCCTTTGGCTACATTCTTGTTAACTTGGTCTTTAGAAGATCTATTGAAGTCTTCTAACAACACAACAGCCTCAGTTAGGTCATCAATGATAAGCTTATAGACTTCTGCAGCCGTGCTTTTAGGCTGATTAGGCATAGTAGCATCAGTATAGATTGGCAAAATCTTTTCTGTGCCATCACCATAACCAGTGGAATAGAATTGAGCTAAGTAAAAGTAAGCATAAGCACGCATTGCCTTCGCTTGCCCCATTGTATGACGTCTTGATGGATCAGTTAACTCTGCATCTTGACCGCCTAAGGCATCCATTACCGTGTTAGCACCTAAAATAATGCGGTAGTAGTAACGCCAAGGCTGATATGCATTGTTCTGAGTGTTATTTGTTGTGGCCTGGTATCTTACAATTGGAGAATACCAACCATATGTCACACCACCTAAAACCATATCAGAAACGAGCATATCACTAAAGATATCAAATCCTTTCTGCCCGAAATCATCATGGCCAGTAGTACCACCTGATCCTGCGGTATACATAGTAGCATACAAGCCGTTGATACTACCAGTAAGCAAAGAGGGGTCCTTATCAGATGCGCGTGAAATTTGTTCAGGAGAAAACTGCTGGTTTGGCTCCTTCTCTAAAAAATCGTCCTTACAGCTACTAGCAAATACAGTAAAAAATGCAGCAGCTATTATATAAAAATTCTTTTTCATAACTAATAATTAAATCTTGATTCTTACGCCAGCTGTTACAGTTGATAAAGGAGAATATCTGTATGTATCCGACCCTCCTGCTTCAGCAGTTGAAGGGTTAAAACCTTCACGCGCAGTATTTAGCCAAAGGTTATCACCAGATACCCATATTGAAATTCCACCTACCCCAAATCTGCTAGTCATAGCTTTAGGAATAGTATATCCTAAGCGAATATTGTTTAAGGATAAATAGTTGGCCTTTGTAAGAAAACGAGTTGACTGGGAATTTACGTTCTGATCAAATCCATTAGATAGTCTTGGAACATCCGTAATATCGCCTTCTTTCTGCCATCTGTTTGTGATGTCTTCATGCCAGTTGTTACTTCCAACCACAGCACTATGCATTAAGCCAGCATATGCCCCATCGTATGCATAACCGCCAAAGCTGTAAAGCATTTGAACACTTAGTTCAATACCTTTGAATCCACCGGACAAATTAATACCACCTCTTACATCAGGAATAGCAGATTTACCAACATATTTCTGAGTTGCTTGAGAATACGTTTTAGTAGTAGTTGTTTTTAAACTACCCTCGCTTACTGTAGGATTATCAAAAAGGAACTTGTTAAGATCAGTAATACCTTCGCCAGCATCTACAACGTTATTATTATTAGCGTCATTGTAAACTCTGTTCCACATACCTCTACCATCTGTAGGATCTACACCAGCCCACTCTCTCATATAGAAATCATAAACAGAGCGTCCTACAGACCAACCAAATGGTGCTTGGATATCAATAGGTTTTTGCACGCCTAATACCGGATCTAAAGGCATTTGTGTGATTTCATTTCTAAATATTTCTCCATTCAAGCTAAGATCTAAGAAGTAGTTAGAGTTCTTTAAGATATGACCAGTAAGATCAAACTCAAAGCCTCTATTCCGTACTTTTCCATCATTTACTTGCAAAATGGCATAACCGGCAGAAGGTCCTACTCTTCTCTGGAAGAGCAAATCCTCAGTATTTTTGTTATAGTAATCTAATGATCCAGATAAGTAGTTTCCAATTCCAAACTCAACTCCAGTTTGGAACATTTTAGATGTCTCCCAAGTTAAATCTGGGTTACCTTTTGTAGAGAAAGCAAATGCTGGAGCATCATTCAGGTTATTTACATCAAATAAATCATACCCAGAATAGAAGCCAACACCACCTTGATCACCAATCAATCCATAGCTAGCCTTAAGTTTTAAAGAACTCAAGATTGATTGAGAAGACATGAAATCCTCATTTGAGATAAGCCATGCAGCACCAACCGATCCGAAAGTACCCCACTTATCTTTACGGAACCTTGAAGAGCCATCTCTTCTGATTGTACCAGACAAAAAGTATTTTTTATTGAAGTCGTAATTTACTTGGCCAAAAAAACTTTCTAATGAATACTCATTGGTATACCCGCCATTAGGGTTAGAAACTACAGCGTTTCCTAGAGTCAACTCATCTGGATCAACCAAACTATAGCCTGAAGCAGTAGTCACTGCTTGGCTCCAGTCTGTAGCTTCATGAGCTACCATAGCTTCAACTCCATGTTGTCCAAAAGCCTTGTTATATCTTACCAGATTCAACAAGTTAAAAGAGGTTAATTCAGTTCCTTGGTGAAAGATGCTTCCATTCTGTGAGGCAGAACCACCATAATACTTATTCCCTCTATTTATAAATTTGTTATTATAGTATTGAGCACCAATTCTGTTTTCTAAAGTTAAGCCTTCCAGAAGAGTAATGTTAATACTAGCATTACCGTTTAATTCATTACGATTGCTTCTATTTACATCATAAGTTGCATCAGCAATAGAGTTGGTTAATCCTCCAAATCCACGTGCGCTTTCAGTTCCATAGTCAAACTGGTTTCCACCGAAAATAGGATCCGTCACGAATTTGCCCTCTGCATCGCGCATGAACAAAGGATAAATAGAAGGTATATTATCTACAAACCAGAAAATGCTACCAGAATCAGACGACTGTCCATTATTGTTGGTCTCTGTTCTAGCGTAATTAAGATTTAATGTTGTATTTAACCATTTGGTTATTTCTTGACTCACATTTAATCGTGCTGACAAACGATCAAAATTAGAGTTAATCAAATATCCTTGATCATCTAAGTATCCAAACGAAGAGAAGTAATTAGTTCCTCCATTTGAGCCACCAAACTTCAAATTCACTTCTTTACGGGAAGAACTCTGGAAACCATAATCTTCCCAATTTTCAGGATCATATTTTCTAGTTACACCTGCTCTTACCATTCTAGTTGCTGGATCAATAAGGTCTGCAGCATCTGCATTCCACAAGTTATACCCAGGATCGATACCGTAATCGGAATCAAACAGATAGGTATTTGCCCACTCTACACCATCTTCACCATTTGCTACACCCTCATTGAATGCCGATTCCCAGGCCAAACCAATATATTGTTCAGGAGACTTAATGGTTTTGTAACGAGGCAAATAAGACAAGTTCGTCCCAAAGTTAGCATCGGCTTCAACATAAGACTTTTTGCCTCTTCCGGTTTTAGTAGTAATTACAATTACCCCGTTAGCACCTCTTGAACCGTAGATAGCCGTAGCTGCTGCATCCTTCAATACGGTAGTAGACTCAATGTCTGCAGGATTAATTGAATTAAGCCCTCCGTTGAATGGCACACCGTCTACTACATATAAAGGATCTCTATTTCCTGTTACAGAACCTAGACCACGGATACGAATAGTGGCAACTGATCCAGGTTGACCGCTGGTATTGATTACTCTTACACCAGCAACTTCTCCGGCAAGTGCTTGGGACACGTTTGAGACGTTCTTTCTGTCTAAAGCCTCACCACTTACTACCTTTGCCGTACCTGTAAATGATTGTTGGGTAGTTGTTCCATAACCAACAACAACAACCTCTTGCAAGGTCTCTGCATCTGTAACCAATCTTACATCAATTTGTGATTGGTTGCCAACAACAATCTCTTGGTTTGTAAATCCAATAAAGGAGAACACAAGTGTTCCTCCTGAATTAGGCAAAGCAATTGAATAGGCACCATTTACATCCGTTGGTGCTGCCGTTGTACTTCCTTTAAGTTGCACTGTCACTCCAGGCATTCCCTCCCCTGTTTTCGCGTCAGTCACTCGCCCTGTTACAGTCCTGGTCTGAGCCCATGCTTGGGTTACAAGCATTAGCATCAAAGCAAAACTGAGTAGTAAAGCTTTCTTCATGTGATTTTAATTTGTTTGTAAAATTTTATTGTTAGAAATCAAATTTAGGTTTAAAAGGTATATTAACAAACCCTTAGCATGATTTTTCCTTAAAACTTGAAACCTTACCAACGAAGAAACGTTTAACTGCACCTTTTAAAATTTATGTAGCATTAAATAGCTATACTATCCTTATAAAGAAGTTTTGCTTCCGCCCGCCTTTTGAAATTCACACGATTAAGCTTTTACATAGCTAAAAAAAACCGCTTCAGAATAGTCTTGATAGGGTTTACATGAATAAACAACTATCACCCATCCCCCACTTAAAAGTTGACTACCAGATAATTAAGAATATAAAGACACATTACTTACTATTGCTACAAGATTAAATTAAGAATATTTAGTTATATTTGTTTTAAAATAGTTAATACGACATTAAATTGTATTTTATCAACTTAATATAAAAGAGAAGCAAACATGGTATTTGTTTTCTCAATATATGAGACAAAATATCTAGCACTTAAAAATTCACAACAAACTGTCTTTCTAGTATTTGCGCTCTCTTTTACTGCGCTCGATTAATAAACCGCTGATTATGCCCTCTTTTGCTAAAATCGAGCTTAAAACAAATTCATAGTTTGACACCTTCTGCTTAAGGCAGTTTTACAAAGGTTTAATCCTCATCCGAGCTCAAATCCAGAATCTCTGATAAATAAGAAGGCCCTCGCCAGAAACTGACGAAGGCCTTTCAATGAGGGTATTAAATTAGCTACTTAATTAAACCCAATTCCTATACCAGCAGTAGCGGTGGGGTACTTTGCCAGGGTGTACTCTCCATAAAGCGAGAAGACCAGCAGTTTCAGGCGAAGTCCGCCGGTTAGGCCCCACTGGCTATCTTTCATATTCAGGAGTACTGGATCTGTAATGTCTTCCACGTACTTATTAAAAGGTGCGTTGGTGCGGTAACCTAATACGGGAAACTTGCCTTCCACATTCAAATCAGTCTCTACGTTGCTGTAACGAACGCCGGCGTATCCGGTGAGCACGCTGAAGGTTTTGGACGCCACCAAACTGGCGGTCCAGGCTTTGGTATTTAGGGTGAGGGCTTGGCCGGTATAATAATTTGCATCCCGCTGCTGGGCCGTGGCATACGGCCGGTCTTCTTCCGACAGGGGCACATCTATTCCCGAGTAAGAACTTTTCAGATTAGTGTATCCCCCGAAAACGGTGATGTCAAACCCAGGGATCATGCTGATGACCGGGATATACTGTTTAATGCCATGTTTTACCCCAAACCCCAAGAGTTGTCCCTCAAAATCATCGTACTTCACTTTAGGTGAGTATCTCACGGCTATCTCCGTGTCTTGGATCAAGCCCAGACTCACCTGCGCCATGGGTACGGGCAAGAATTTGTAACCAGATCCCTGTGGCGCGTTGATGGAGCCAATTCGTTCGTCTACGCCATTCGCTTTGGCATAAAGTGAAATCTCAGGACCTTCCTCATCTTCCCCGAAAATAGTAGGAGTGATAACTGGTTTATTGGGATCGAACCTATTCCCGTTGGCATCCCTGACCATGGTCAGGCCCAACTTGGCTATATCAAACGTTCTGTCTTCCTCGGGAGAAAAGGCGGCAGTGGCGAACACGCGCACATCAAAGCGGCCCAACTTCATGGCTTTGCCAGAATTGAACCATCCCCCGTTCAGGCCATGGCCGAACGCTTTGGAAGCAGGCTCGGCGTAAGCCCGCACCAGTTTGTTTGCATCCTCTTTCCCCGCTCTAATAAATTCACCTACTTCATCCTGGGCTTGAGCCGGACTAGCGGCCAAAAACAAGCCCAGCACGGGCATGGCCCAAAAAGAAAGTTTGAATAGGTTATTTCTCATTTCACTCTATTTTTTTGATGGCGTCAGTTACGGTTAGTACTATCCTCTTCAGTTTGCGAACTTCATTAATTAACAGCAACTTTCAAATAGGACAATCTTATAATACTTAGTTTTAAGTAAGCGTTTTAGAGCCGGTTTTAAGAAAACGAACTCCAAACGCATTTACTTGAACGTGTCATAGGCAAACTTCAGGATGATGCCAGACACCACCACCAGGAATAGCTTCCTGACAAAGCCGGAGCCCTTGACCAGCGCAATGCGGGTACCCACCATTGAGCCGATTACACTACTAATGGCCATGGGAATACCTATATGATACAGGATGTAGCCTTTGTACCCAAAATACAACAACGCCGAGAGATTGGTGGCCACGTTCACCACTTTGGCCGAAGCCGAGGACGTTAAGAAGTTGAAGCCAAAAACGCCCACGAAGATGAACATGAGAAAGGAACCGGTACCCGGCCCGAAGAACCCGTCATAGAACCCTATCACCATGCCTACGCCTATGCCGTACCACATCTCTTTGGAGGGAGCCAACCGAGGAGCATGGATCGCGCCGAAGTCCTTCTTAAAGAAAGTGTAGATGGCCACCGAGATCAGGAGCACCAAGATCAAGGGGCGCAGCAGATCGGCATTGAAGTGGCTGAGGGCGCGGGCACCCAGAAACGAGAACACAAAAGCAGTCATGGCTGCTGGCAGCAGCGCGTGCCAGTTGATCTCCACGTTCTTGGCGTAGCGCCACATCGAGACCGAGGTACCCGCAATACTAGACAACTTGCCGGTGCCAAACACGGTGGGGATGGCCACGTGGGGCAGAAACACAAACAGCGCCGGCAACTGGATAAGCCCCCCACCACCCACTACAGAATCAATCAAGCCTGCCAGAAAAGCAAACAGGCACAGGTAAACAATATCCAACGTTGCAGAATTAAGTCCGCCAGGCGGCAAATGAAACCACAAATATTCTGAAAATGTGCGGCTTAATCAAAAACAGATTCTTGGCCCAATGGCATTTAGGCCTATTTACTGGAAAACAAACTAAAAACGCCCGCCCACCACGGCTGTCTCTTTCAAAACCTCCTTCTGCCCCTGCAGGTTGAACAGCTCCACCAGCACCACATAATACCCGATGGCCGCTTTGGAACCGGCATCGGTGAGGCCGTCCCACTGCAGCACACTTTCCGCTCCCAGCAAAGTATTGGCCGAGAGTTTCCGGATGAAGCGGCCGTGGGCGTCAAAGATGGTTACCGAGGCCACAAACCCCGCCTGCGGCAACTTGAACTGCAACAACAAGGCGTCATCTATCCCGTCGCCGTCTGGCGTGATGGTTTTGGGCTGCAGGGTCAGCTTCCCGGCAGCCCCCATCTTTTCGCGGGATTGGGAATTCTCATAACCCGGCGTGGCTTTCACTTGGGTAGCCGCCGAGTGAAAGTTCTCCGGCAATGAAGGCCCAGCCAGGGAGATGCGCTCCAGGGAAATCCCTTCTGGGTCCCGAATAAGTTTGAAATGCTGGCTGCTTTGATACCGCACCTCGTCCATGATGGTCTCATCAGGTAAGAGCAAGACCACACTGCCTGCCTCATCGGGATACGAGGGCATAGCGGCCATCTCCTTGAACCGGTCTGCGTGGCCAGTCGGGTATTCCCGGAACAGGGTGGCAGAATCAGGAGTCAGGACCAGGTACCCGCCCGGTGCTAAAAGGAAGTTTTGCGGCGTGAGGACGCGAGCACCTGCGAGGGCACCATCAGAGGACCTGTTAGCTAGTTTCCAGTTCTGCAGGTTCAGGTACTTGGTAGACCGGTTCACGATCTCCACAAAGTCAACGCCGCCGGGCCTGGGGTTGAACAGAATCTCATTGATAACCACCTCCCCTTTCTGCGGCGTGGCCGGAAGCAACACCGTTTGCCCCTGCGGAGCCAATTTATTCCCGGCGCAATCAGTCAAATTCTGCACCGTGACGGTATAACGCATGTTTTCCTGCAAAGAGGCAGAAAGGACTAATTCCACCTCTCTGTAATCCGGAGCCAGGACCCGAACCTGCTGCACGGAAATACCAGAAGAAACCGTAAAATGGGTTACCTGCGCAGCCTGCATACTATCCAGCGGCTCATTGAAGGTTAGCAGAATCTTATCCGGGCTTATGGCCACTGTTTGCCGCAAAGTTGGAGGCATCTGGTCTACTTCCCGCACCGAGTTCACCTGACCGGGCGTACCACCTCTCCTATCCACGGAAGCTGTCCACTGCGAGGCCCCGGCACAACTGCTGTTCACATCTTTCAGCTCCAGACTCCAGCCGCCGTTTTTCTTTTCTGCCTCTCCGTACCAACTCGCGTTGTACCGCACAAAGTCTATCAATTGACCCGTGGCATTGAAAATCTCCACGTCATCGCCGCTGTCGTTGAGCGAAGGAAAAGTGGCCAATCCTATCACGGGGCCAATAGGCCGATAAAGTGCCGTGTCTGCAGCAGCGCACACAATTACATAGGCACCCGGTTTCAAAAGATAATCCGGGAAGGTGCCCGATGCAGCGGTTGCGTCTGAAGATCGCCAGCCTTTCAGGTTGAAGGTCTTGTCGCTGCGGTTGTAAAGCTCAATGAACTCGGCAGCCGGTAAATCTACCAAAGGGTTGAGGTCAGCGTATATTTCCGTGACCCGGACATCGCCCGGCTGGGCCGAGGGAGAATAGGAGAACGCTCCGGTCAGTTTCTCGGTGATAGTTCCTTGGGTGTTGGTGATTTTCAGGACCTCGATCTGGTTGGTGCCAGTCTCAAACTCCTGATCGAACTGAAGTTTTACCGATTGGGGCGTAGCGGCTTGCCAATCTGCTTTCATGGGCGCCTCCTTTCCGTTGAGCCGGTAGTTAGCCGCGTTTATAGCCTCCTTTTCCAAAATGGGCCCGGAAAAAGTCAGTTCAAGGACTCTTGGCCCGATGGCCACGGCGCTGACCAAGCTGATTCCTCCCAGGTCTTTGATGGTGAAATCATCGAAATAGAAGCGCTCGGCATTGGCCTGCGAATACTTGAAAAGCACTCCAGCGTAGGCCGAGGTGGTGTAACGCGCATCCTGCACTGTGCCTTGCACCTCGTAGCTTTGCCGGGTTCCGGTTCTGTCCAGTTCAAGGGTCCAGTCATGGGTGGTGGTGCGGGTGACTTTCACCCACACTTTATGGTCTGAGGTGGCAAGAGCCTTATCGGGGCCGTTGATGATCTTGGTGACGGTGCTGCCGTCTTTGCGGTAGAGGCTCACCTCGTCCTCGGTGTCCCCCAGGCGCACAAAGTACCCTTGCAGGTTGCCTTTGAGATCGGGCGTGTCAGAGACTAGGTACACCTCCGCCAGGTTACCTGAGGAGGTAGCGAAACCCAGTTGCACATAGAACTCCCATTGCGTGGCCACGGCCAATCCGTTACCCGTAGCCAAATGCAACACGGTGCCCGTTACCGCCAGCCCTTGGCTTTGCAACTGCCCAGCGGCATTCACCCGGAAAAATCCGGTGTCTCCCTGCCAAATCGGGTTCTGGATGTGGTCTCCGTCTGAGAAAGATTCCTGTATTTGCGCGTGCAGGGCAGGTAAAACTGCCCAGTATAAAAGAAAAGCAAGAAAGAATTGCCTCATAATAAGCCTGTACTTTATTATCCGTTAAAAGTTGGCTTACTTTGCAGCTGGCCTGTGCGCTTTCTGCCTGATTCTCAGAAAACAAGCTTAAAACACCCAGTCCGTTGTTTCCGGAGAAAGCTACCCCACCCGTTCTTCTCCGGTGATTGTTCAAATATTTTTTTACAAACCTTTACATGAAAGTAGCTGTAGTAGGCGCCACCGGCCTAGTGGGTGGCGAAATGCTGAAGGTCCTGGCGGAGCGTAACTTCCCGGTTGACGAATTGTTGTTGGTAGCCTCTGAGAAATCAGTGGGCCAGAAGATGAATTTCAAAGGCAAGGAATACACCGTGATCGGGATGGAGGAAGCCATTGCGCTGAAACCTGAGATCGCCATTTTCTCGGCAGGCGGAAGCGTGAGCAAGGAGATGGCCCCTAAGTTTGCCGCGGCCGGCACCACGGTGGTGGATAACTCCTCGGCCTGGCGCATGGACCCTACCAAGAAACTGGTGGTGCCTGAGATCAACGCCAATGAACTCACCCCCGAAGATAAGATTATTGCCAACCCTAACTGCTCTACCATCCAAATGGTGGTGGCGTTGAATCACTTGCACAAAAACCTCAAGGCCAAGCGCATTGTGGTGAGCACCTACCAATCTGTGACCGGAACCGGCAAGAAAGCGGTAGACCAGCTCATGAACGAGCGCGCCGGCAAAGAAGGCGAGAAAGCCTACGCCTACCCTATCGACCTGAACGTGATTCCGCACATTGACGTGTTTGAGGCCAATGGGTACACCAAAGAGGAAATGAAGATGGTGAACGAGACCAAAAAAATCATGGGCGATGACTCCATCAGGGTAACGGCTACCACCGTGCGCATCCCTGTAATGGGCGGCCACTCAGAATCAGTGAACGTGGAGTTTGAAAATGATTTCACCCTGGACGAGGTGTACCAATTGCTGCAGGAAACGCCGGGCGTAGTGGTGGTGGATGACGTAGCCAACCTAAAGTACCCCATGCCGATGGATGCCCACGGCAAAGACGAGGTACTGGTAGGCCGTATCCGCCGCGATGAGACCCAAGACAGAACCATCAATATGTGGATTGTGGCCGATAACCTGAGAAAAGGAGCCGCCACCAATGCCGTACAGATTGCCGAGTACCTGGTGGAGAACAAACTGGTGTAGCACCAACAGCACTAAATATAAAAAGAAAGGCCACCTCTGCAGGTGGCCTTTCTTTTTATATTTAGAGAGAATAAGAAGTCAGCCTTATTTCCCATTCTTCCAGACTATCTTCAGGTTTTTTACTTCTTTGGAGAAATCCGGGCAGGTTTCATCTCCGCCGTAGCATAGCAGGTTGCCGTCGCAGTCATACACCGAACTGATGGAGTTGATAAGCGGGTCACAATTGCCTAACACAAAAACGGTTCTGCCTTTCCAGTGGCCGCTCTGCACAAACTGGCAGTACTGAGACTTCTCCAGTTCCTGTACCTTCACCCGCAGCCATTCTAGTTCTTGGGTGGGGTTTGCCACCACACAGGTCTTATACATCGGCTCCTCCTCGCAGGAAGTAAGCGCAAACACACACAGCAAACAGAAAGCGTACAGAGTTCTCATAGAAAGGGCTTTACAAGGAAGATACCTGAATGCCTTGAAAGGTTGCATCACTCTCTTCCTTTTCTTTCCATCTCAACACCTCATTTTCACTTAGAATCAGAGCGAGCTGCCTAACGATCGCTATTTCAGAAACATACCTTTCAGGTTTTTGATGTAATTACATAAAATGTTGAAAAATATTTTAGTAACATTTTCTTAACATTTAGTCAATCAAACTACCCTGCACCTTATAAGTTTTGTTAAAATTCTATTTTCAATATATAAAACTTTCAAACTAGCCGGTTTTATTGTTTTTCAAGCACATAGCAGCATAGCGCCTTGCCAGTTCCGCATCTTGGTTGGTGATTCTTTACAATTATATTTAAGGATCAAACCTAATTCCAAACTAACTAACAACCACATGATGAAATCTTTACTATTTAGCTTCGTGCTGATGCTGACGCTTGCCGGGCAGGTGTGGGCACAAGAACGAACGGTGACAGGGCGGGTGACTGACGCTGCCACTGGCGAGACAATGCCTGGTGTGACAGTTCAGGTCAAAGGAACCACTATTGCCACGCCCACGGATGTGAATGGGGCCTATTCTATCAACGTGCCTTCAGGAGGCGCAACCCTTGTCTTTACTTTTGTTGGCTATGCCAACCAGGAGGTAGCAGTAAGCACTCAATCTTCTATTAACGTTCGCTTGGCTTTGGACTCACGGCAACTGAGCGAGGTTGTGGTAACGGCCATGGGAATCCAGCGGGAAAAGAAAGACCTGGGCTACTCAGTAGGAACGGTAGACGCAGCGGCATTAACCATTGGTAGACCAACCAACGTGGTAAATGCCCTATCCGGCAAAGTGGCTGGGGTAAGCGTAGCAAGTTCCAGCGGGATGGTGGGTGCCTCTTCGGGTATCTTCATCAGGGGGAACACCACCTTTACGGGCAGCAACCAGCCACTCTTTGTGATTGACGGTGTTCCAATTGACAACGGCGGTGGTGGAAATGCCCTCCAGAATGGGGTTGCCAACTCTAACCGTGCCATTGACTTGAACCAAGATGACATTGAGTCTATCAACATCCTAAAAGGACCAGCCGCAGCAGCCCTTTATGGGTCACGGGCAGCTTCCGGAGCGGTGATCATCACCACCAAAAAAGGGAAAGCCGGCCAGAAGACCAGTGTAGAGTTTAACTCTTCTTATAACATGGTAGAGGTTAACCGCTTCCCTGAATGGCAAAATGAGTACGCCCAAGGCACCGGTGGCAATTTCATTCCTACCAGTAACGTCTCTTGGGGTCCACGCATTACCGGCCAAACCGTTACTAACTTCAGAGGTGAACAAGAGACGTTGACGGCTTACCCAGATAACATCAAAGACATCTTCAAGAAGGGAAGCAACTTCCAGAACACCGTTGCCCTAAGCGGCGGAGGTGAAAGCGCCAGTTACCGCTTGTCTTATGGTAACACCAAAGAATCTGGTGTATTGGAGAACAACAAGCTGCAAAGACACAACTTCACTTTCAATGGCTCCGCCGATATTACCCCTAAACTTACTTCTGGGGTAAGTGTGCAGTACATCAACTCAGAATCAAAGCGTACCCAACAGGGAAACCAGTTATCCAACCCATTCTTCAGAGGTTGGTTTATTCCGCGTAACATCAACTTGTCAGGCATGCCGTACGAAGATGCTGCCGGAAACCAGATCTATTTTGATGCCGTGGACAACCCTTACTGGACTATTGCCAACAACACCTATGATGATGAGATTAACCGGGTAATTGGCAACGTGAATCTAAGCTACAAACTTACTCCTTGGCTAGACGCGAATTATAGATTGGGTGTGGATACCTACACTCAGGTAGAGCAGGGATATGACCAGATTGGCGCGCGTGGAGCGGCTAACACTTCTGCCGGGGGTACCGGTGGTATCTATGACAGAAGCTACACCAACACCAACATCAACTCTAACTTTATCTTATCAGGCCGCAAGGACATCACTCCTGATTTTGACCTGACTTTCAACGTTGGTAACGAAATCATTTCCAACAGCACCAATGACGTGAATACCATTGGTAAAACTTTGGGCATTAGAAACCTTAAAAACATCTCTAACGCATCTGTGCAGACGGGCTTAAACTCAAAATCACAGAGAAGACTGGTAGGTGTGTTCGCCGATGTCACCTTTGGCTACAGAGACTTCGTGACGTTGAACGTAACCGGCAGAAACGACTTCTCCTCTACGTTTGGTGAGGCAGAGAACTCTTATTTCTATCCATCAGCGGCGCTTAGCTTTGTCTTAACCGAAGCTTTCCCGGTGTTAAAGAACAATGTAATAGAGTTCGCCAAAGTAAAAGCCAACTATGCTAAGGTAGGAAAAGAGGCTCCGGCCTATTCTACCAACACCTACTTTGTGGCCGCCGGCGCGTCTGATGGGTTTGGTCCTTCTATTGTATTTCCTTACAACGGTTTGGGCGGCAGAACCTACAGCAACGCCTCTGGTGATCCTAACCTGAGACCAGAATTCACCACTTCTAAGGAAGTTGGCCTAGAAATGCAGTTCTTCAAAAACCGCTTAGGGTTTGAAGCCAACTACTACGTGACCAACTCTACTGACCTGATTTTCTCTGTACCAGTTTCCTCTTCTTCTGGGTTCACTTCACAAACCAGAAACGCTGGTTCTTTGAGAAACAAAGGGATTGAGTTCTTGTTGAACGTAACACCTTTAAAAACCAGCAACTTCACCTGGGACCTCAGCTTCAATTTCAACAGAAACAGATCTGAGGTAATTGAACTGGCACAGGGTGTTCCAAACATTATCCTGGCTGGTTTTACCACTCCTAACGTGCGTCTGGAAGCTGGTCAGCCATATGGCGTCATGTATGGTTCTGTGTTCCGCAGAAACGACCAGGGCCAATTGATAATTGGAGCCAACGGAGAGCCATCGCTTGATCCTTTGTCTAAGAAGATTGGTGACACCAACCCAGATTGGACCGGTGGTATCACCAACAACCTTAACTATAAAGGCATCAACCTGAGCTTCTTGATTGATATCAGAAAAGGTGGCGATGTTTACTCCCGTAACTTAGGTGACTTAAGAAGAAGTGGTGTTTTGGCAGAGGCCGCCGAGTTTGACCGTTTCACTTCAGATGGAAAACTTGCCACTCCTTACGTGTATGAAGGCGTGAAAGCCGATGGCTCTGTGAACACCACCCCTATTACCACCGAGCGTTATTTCACTTCTCTGTTCACCGCCGGTGAAAGCTACGTGTATGATGCCACTGCGGTACGTTTAAGAGAGGCTTCCCTTTCATACGCTATCCCTACTGGCCTCTTACAGAAAACGCCATTTGGCAGATTAGAAGTTGGCTTGAACGGCAGAAACCTGCTGTTATGGGCTCCTAACTTCCCGCACCTGGATCCAGAGAACAACACTCTTGGGGTGAGCAATGCGCAAGGTTTTGAATTCAACGGCTTGCCAAACACCAGATCTTACGGAGCATTTTTAAGACTTACGCTTTAATCGAAATCGAAATGAAGAAATTAAAATATATATCTGCCGGGGTACTGGCGGCATTTATGCTGTCCTTTAGCTCTTGTGATGAATTCCTGGACGTAAACGAAAACCCGAACAGCCCAACTGAGGCTCCCATTGCTCAGGTATTGACCAACGCCACGGTTAACACCGGGTTCAGAAACGGAAGTGACCTGCACCGTTTCACGTCCCTAATTATGCAGCAATTCTCTGGCCAGGCCGGTCCTACCATCCAGACCCGCGAATACCAGCGGTACCTGATCCAGCCCTCTGACCTGAATAACCTGTACAATGCATTCTATGCGACGGCTTTGCCAGACATTGAATATGTCATTAATAACAGTGAAGGCAGCCCGCGCTATACTGGCATTGGCCGAATCCTGAAGGCGTACACGTACTCTCAGGCCGTAGATGTATGGGGCGACGTTCCCTTTACAGAAGCCCTGCAGGGGGTTGCGAACCTCTCGCCAAAGGTTGACGATGATGCTGCCATTTACCCTGAACTCTTCAAATTAATAGACCAGGGAATCGCAGATATCAAAACCCCGGCTAAAGCGTCACTTTTGCTGCCTGGTGCCAATGAAACCATTTACCGCGGTGACAGTTTGAAATGGCTGAAGTTTGGCAACACGCTTAAGCTTCGTTTATTTCTGAAGTACAGCGAGAAAGATCCGGCATTTGCCAAATCGCAAATGGATGCTCTGATTGCCACGGGCGGACCATTCATGACGTCCAACGCCGATAATTTCGAGATGGCGTTTGTAGACGCGACCGCCTCCCAAAACCCAATCCATCAATTTGAGGTAAGCCGTTTAAACTACACTTTCCCGAACAAATATTTGGTGGATTTTATGAACGAGAAAGTGGACCCACGCAGAGCTTCTTACTTCACTGACTTCCCGTACGGGTCTGGCCAATACAAAGGAGCCGCTGCCGGTGACCCAGAGTCTACAAACTATTCGCGCCTGCACACCTACCTTAGAGGCGCTCTGAAAGGCACCATCACGCCAAGAGCCGATGGTGGTATCAACGCCAATGCCGCGTACAACAATGCCTATACTGGCAGTGCCCCTATCCGGATGCTGACGTTTGCGGAGTACAACTTCATCAGAGCTGAGCATGCCCTGCGTTTTGGCGGCGGATTAGCCGAAGCCACTCCTTTCTACCAGGCAGGTATAAGAGCTTCTATGACAGCTGCTGGTGTAGCTACGGCTGCCCAAGATGCCTATATTTTGGCCAACCCGTTGTTAGCAGTTAATCCATTGCAGCAGATCATCCAGGAGAAGTACATCGCCAACTATGGTGTTGCTTTGGAACCATGGAACGATTGGAGAAGAACTGGTTATCCAGCCATTACTCCGGTTTCTTCTACCATTGCCGCCACAGATTACATTCCAAGATCTCTCTATTACCCAGAGGCAGAAACCAACTCCAACACAAACTTCGTTCAGAAGCCAGACATGAATGTTCGCGTTTTCTGGGATACCAGACAATAAGCCGTCAGAAACCAAGCCAAACAGAAAAGCCTTCCCAAATGGGAAGGCTTTTCTGTTTGGCTTGGTACCTTAAATGCCATTGGCTTTAATAAATCTTTCACCAACTGCTGCAACTAAAAAGACGCAAGCCAAAGCAGAAGAATCTGTGGATTATAGCAAAATGAAAGGCTGTGACTTACTTCATAAACTTTCATTAATCTGAAATCACCTTTTAACCAAAATAAAAAGAGGTGCCGTTATGGCACCTCTTTTTATTTTGGCTCTGTTTCTTTGAAAACAGGTCTAAAACACTGGTTATCCAATTATTGATACTGAATATACATCGGTTTAGGAGTAAGCGCCAGTACTTCTTTAGGCGTATACAGCTTGGAGCCTTTCTTCTTGGTATCGTTGTAGTAGAAGATTTTGAAACCGGTATACTGAACGGGCTCCTTCTTGATGTACGCCAGGTAAGTGCTCTTCTTTAGGACGCGGTCGCCCCAACCGTCCATGTGCATGACAAACTGCACGTTGGGCCGCAGCTTGATGTTCTTGTAATTGGTCACCATGCGCTGGGTGAAACGATGCACCACCAGAATCTTTGGCGGCAAGTTATACTTCACAGCGATATCGTTCAGGAATTGGGTGGCATAGTTGATTTCACTTGCATCCAGGGCACCTATTTTACGGCCTGGGATGGCGCCGTTCTTCATCGCGAATTCCGGGTCAATGCCTAAATGCACCTGGGGCAATTTGAGCCATTGTTCCAGGCGCGGCAATTCAGCCTCCACGGTGCTGCGTCCGATCTGGATGTCAAGGAACACAATGGCGTTTCTTTTGGCAGCCCAGGCAATCACGGTATCAGCCAGGTGATCGCTCATGCGCATACGGTAGGTACCGCTTTTTCCGGGAGCGCCCTGGGCGGTCACAAACACCAGGTGAAGTGCCGGCTGTACCGGAATACTGGGGTCTGCCGCTTGCCAAGCTTTTACTTCGCCGTCAAGTCTGGCCAGCATTTGTTCCCGAGGAATCTCGCCCAAGATCCCCATCCGTTTAGAGAGCGGATTTCCATAATAAGCCACAATCCGTTTATGAGGCAGAATGGCACCGGGGTTGTCGGCCGCTTCGTCATTGACTACAAAAGCAGGGGCCGCCGGAGCGGCAGTAGAATCACCCACAGCGGTAGTGTCTTTCAAGGCAGTAGCCGTGGCTTTCGCTTTTTGGGTGGAGTCTGGGGTAGCGACCGCGTCTTGGTGGGTAGCGGCTTGGGCTCCGTTCGCTTCCTTTTGCCCGCCAGTATTACAAGCGGTAAGCAAACCTATGCCAAAGGCACACAGCAGTTGTAGACTGTTTCCTCTTTTTATCGGGTTAAAATTCATGTGAGACTAAGTGGATAAATCAAATTTGCGGTTTACGCCTTTATGGTCTTGAAGATAGGCTTTTTCAACAGCTTCTCCTCAGAAAAAAACAACGGGGTTAAATCCGCCTGTACAAAGCTTTGATTGCCAAACCCTTATCACAAATACCTCCTACCTTCTTCCTTCACCCAAAATCCTTTCCCTATCTTGGTTTCAATTCACTGGAAGGCATCATAGGCGGATGCTGGTTTGCCTAGGTTTATATTCTTTCTTACCCGGCTCCTTATTTTGCGTATACTGTACCTTTACCGGAAACAAAACGCTCCACCCATGGAAAGAATCAACCGGATCTTGTTAATTGACGACGACGATATCACCAACTATATGAACAAACGCGTTCTCAACAAAGCCGAGATCGCGCAGCACATTGACGTGGTTACCGATGGCCAGGCAGCCCTCACGTACCTAAGCAGCCCCGAACACCTGGAGTCTGATTTTCCCCTGGATTTGATTCTGGTGGATATAAAAATGTCGGTGATGGATGGGTTTGACTTCCTGGAGCGATACCAGCACCTGTCCCCGGAACGGAAAGCGAAGAAACTGTTCGCCTTGTCTTCCTCGGCCAGTTTCTATGACCTGCACCGCCTCAAAGAGTTTCCCGATGTGGATGGCCACTTGTCCAAGCCGCTCACCCAAGCCGATGCCCTCCACCTGATCAAAGAGCATTTCGGGTCTGAAAGCTCCAGCACTGACACTTTCGCCAGTAACTGATTCCCAGCATAGTGGCTCAAAGCACGTACGTGATCCGCCTAAAAAGAAGAACTTCCGTTTCTGCCCTGCTTTCTGTGAAACAGGACAAAAACGGAAGTTCTTCTTTTTAGACAGGTCCAGCCCTATTCTCTTCCCCGGCGCTCAGGCGCTTTCAACGTGAATTCCTGCGAGGTCTTGTTCCCGTTGGCTTCAACTTCCACCACGTATTTCCCCGGACGCAGGTACAGCTGCTCATTGGCAGATTTGGTTACCTTCACCGGATCACCACCTTTGCGGCCTTCGTTCAGCGCTTGCTCGTAGGCAGCCGTGTTCGCTGTTTCCAAGGTTAAGTCATACGCCACGTAGTTCAGGCCGCGCTCGCTTTGGTCTTTCAGTTCTTTCAGCACCTGTCCTTTGTCGGTTTTCACGCGCACGGTGGCGGTACCAGCTGCATTCACGAAGTAAGGGATGGTCAAAGAAGGCGTCATCGGCTCATTCCAGGCCCCGAACTTCTGGCCCCAACGCTCTGAGTACTGCGGCGGAGTAATCTGGAACACATGCACGCCTTTCTGCTGCACGGCTGGCGTGAGTTGCTGCAAATGCGCCACGTTACCGATGTAGATGGAGCGGCCATGCGTGCCCACTATCAAATCATTCTCGCGCGGATGGATGGCCAAATCATGTACCGCCACTGCTGGCAACACATCGCCGCCCATCGCCTGGAAGGTTTGGCCTTTGTCAAAGGACACGTACAAGCCGTTATCCGATCCCACGTATAGCACGTTGGTATTCTTAGGATCTTCCCGCACTACGTTTAGCGGCTCTTTTGGCAAATCTTTGCCTATTTGCTTCCAGGTCTTTCCGTAGTCTTGAGACACAAACAGGTAAGGGTTGAAATCATCCCAACGGTAGCCGTTCAGGGTGGCATAAACAGTGCCTTCGTTTTCCGCCGAAGCCACCAATCCGCTGATCCACATGTCCTGCGGAAGTTTGTCAGAGATCTTCGTCCAGGTGTAGCCTCCGTCTCGGCTCACATGAATCAATCCATCGTCGGAGCCGGTGTATAGCAAACCGAACTTCTTAGGCGATTCTTCAATAGTAGTCAGGGTGCCGTAGCCCACATCGCCTTTGCGGCCACCTTTGGTCAAATCACCAGAGAGAGCTTCCATGTTTTCGCCTTTGTTCAGGGAACGGTGGAATTTATTAGACCCGAAGTACAGCACATCCTGGTTGTGGCGTGAGAGAAGAATCGGGCTTTCCCAGTTGAAGCGCAATGGACGCTCACCCAATTGATGCTTAGGTTGGATGGACAAACGCTGTCCGGTGGCTTTGTTCAGGCGGTAGTACGCGCCGTACTGCGAGCCGGTGTACACGGTGTTGTTGTCGCGGTAGTCTACCTGCACCATCATGCCGTCACCGCCGCCGAGGCGCTGGTACGGATAACGGCCGTTGTCGGTCCAGGCGGAGCTGGCCGCGTACGTACTTGGGCCGCCCCACACGCCGTTGTCCTGCAAGCCGCCGTACACGTTGTAAGGCTGGGCCATGTCTACAGTCACAGAGTAGAACTGCCCTACCGCCGGCGAGTTGGCCTTGAACCAGGTTTTTCCATCGTCATAGGTGATGTTGATACCGCCGTCGTTGCCGTTAACCAAATGGCCCGGACGCGTAGGGCTTACCCATAAATCCTGGTGGTCTGAGTGCACGTTATCGCCGCCGATCTCTTTCCAAGTTTTGCCCGCATCCTCTGATTTCAGCAACGGCACGCCCAGAATGTACACGTGGTTCGCGTTCAACGGCGACACCCGGATTACCCCAAAATAATAGCCGTAGGTGTAGTACAGGTCATC
This sequence comes from Rufibacter hautae, assembly GCF_008271695.1. Taxonomy (GTDB): domain Bacteria; phylum Bacteroidota; class Bacteroidia; order Cytophagales; family Hymenobacteraceae; genus Nibribacter; species Nibribacter hautae. The sequence continues at coordinate 179,132 of NZ_VKKY01000003.1, read as the reverse complement.
TATGTAGCCCTCGTGCGTTTTCTTCCAGGTCTTGCCGGCATCGTCTGAGCGGTACACCTGCGCACCCGTCACCGGGGTTTCAATCATCATGGAGTTGGCATCTACCAAGAAATCTGACAGCGCCACCGGCCTGATTTTATCAGAACTCACCATCTCTTTCACGGTTTTGGCCGTGTACTGGCGCGGGAAGTTGTTTTCCTCCAGGAAGCTGTTGATGGAAGCATCGTCCATCTTTAGGAGATCCTCCTTGGTGAAGTCTTTGAATTGCTCTTTGCGCAGCTTGTTGCCGGTAGCCACGGCCGGTTTCACATCTTGGCGCAGGTCTTGGTTGTCTACGCTGGCGTAGATGATGTTGGGGTTCTGCGGGAAAATGCTCAAACCAATCCGCCCGATGCCTTCCGTAGCCGGAAAGCCGCTGTTGCCGCCCGTGATACGCTGCCAGGCGTTTCCGCCATCGGTGCTTTTGAACACGCCCGAGGTGCTGCCGCCTTCCACAAAGTTCCAAGCGCGGCGCTCGCGGTGCCACATGCTGGTGTATAGGACATTGGGATTGGAAGGGTCAATGACCAAGTCCACGGCTCCGGTGTTGTCGTCGCCGCCTTTCAGGACGTGCTTCCAGGTGTTGCCGCCATCAGTGGTTTTATAGACGCCGCGCTCGGTGTTAGGCGAATACAGGTGACCCAAAGCCGCTACCCAAGCCGTGTTGGGATCTGTAGGGTGCTGGATGATACGCCCAATGTGGTGACTCTCCGGCAGGCCTTTGTACTGCCAGGTTTTGCCGCCATCGGTGCTTTTATAAATACCCACGCCTGAGTAAGAAGAGCGACTGGAGTTGGCCTCGCCGGTTCCCAGGTAAATGGTATTGGTCTTCCAGTCAACGCTGATGTCCCCTATGGTGATGACCGTTTCGTTGCTGAAAAGTGGCTCAAAGGAGATACCGTTGTTGGTGGTGTGCCACAATCCGCCGGAGGCGTAGGCCACGTAAAAATTGGTGGGGTCTGCTGGGTTTACGTCTACGTCTACCACGCGCCCGCTCATCACAGTCGGTCCCACGTTACGGAACGGCAGGTTGCTTACCAGAGAGTTTTTCTGCAGTTGCAACCGTTGCTGATACCCTTCCATCCGGGATTTGGCGGAAGTGGCCGCAGGTTGCTTTTCTTTTTTCTGGGCCACCGCTGGAAGGCTCAGAAGCCCCATCAGCATGAGTGGGTACAAGGGTTTGCGTAGCATAAAAGGCAAGGGAAGTAGATTTGTTCGCGTTAGGAGTAGGTTTTAAAATCTGAAAATAGCGTAAAAACGGGAGTTACGGAAACGCCCTGTTGGTTTTGTCTCTCCCTTACCTTGAAAACTGTGTGCCACCGAAACAGAAGCGCCGTTTAGAGGCTGCTTTCTTAAAAACAACCTCTAAACGGCGCTGAAAAGCAGTTAGCTTCTTCTTGGAATTAAAAAGAATTAGCCGCTCTGTATTTTTGGGCATCAGCGGGGTACAGGGTCTCGGCGAACTTGAGCAAAGCCTGCCGCGTGAGGGCGGTATTCTCAAACATGCCCATGTGGCCCACGTGTCCCAAAAAGTAGGTCATGCTGTTCTCGGGCAAATGGCACTGCTGCAAAGTAGCTTCTACCGGAACCGCCGGGTCTTCTTTGCCTGCGATGAAGAACACCGGAATTGCGGTGGTTCTCAGCACCTCCGTTCTGTCTGGGCGGTCGCGCATGGCTTGCAGGCAGCCCAAAACAGTTTCTTGAGGAGTGGCTTTGCCGATGGCCTGCATCTTCTCGATGGCGTCTGTACAAGAAACCCGGTTGCTTTCGGCGAACAGAGGAGCTACAAACGTGTCCATGAACTTGTCAATGCCGTGTTTCTGCACAAAGTCGGCGGTTTTGTTGCGGGTTTCTTTCTTCTCCTCAGAATCAGGCAAGGCACTGGAGTGGAACAGGCAAAGGCCGTAGAGCAACTCAGGGAATAACTCAGCCATGGCCATGCCCACGTAACCGCCCATGGAGTGGCCCACCAGCAGGCATTTCTCTACCTGCAACGTCTGTAAGGTTTCCTGCACTTGTTGGGCTTGGTTTTCCATGGAGAAATCTTGGGTGGCAGGGCTTTCGCCGTGGCCAGGCAGGTCTACTGTGATAATCCGGAACTGGTGCTGCAGCGGCTTGGTGAAATCGGTCCAGAGTTCTTTGCTTTCGCAGAAGCCGTGCAGGAAGACAATGGCGGGGCCGGAGCCGATTTCAGTATAGGCAAGGGTGGTATTGGTCATGGCGCAAGAGGGATTTTGGCCTGTTTTACGGAAAGGATGGCAAAAGAAGTATCCTTTTAGTGAATACAGCCAATGTACATCTCTGTTTTTACTACGAAGGCTCCACCCGCAGCGCTTTTCAGCACCTGCAGGGCAGAATCTGCGCTGGTTTTCTTCTCATAGATCCCGGAGACCAAGGCAATGGTTTTCTTTCCGGCTTTCTTCTGATACAAATCCAGGTACTCCAAGCTTAGGTGCACGTCCGGACCTCGTCTAGGAAAGTAATCCCCGGCAAACAAATCATCCTCGTCATTCTCAGGCAAAACAATCAGGCTTTTCTTAGTGTCATAATACCGCCCCATGGTATCAATTGGTAATGGCAAGGCTTGGGACAGTGCCATCATCTTTTCCCGAAGCGGGTAATAAGACATTCCGGTATCTGCAATGGTGACGTAGTAGGTGGCATATTCTTCATAATCACCGTTTTCTCCTTCTACAAATTCACTTTCCGCCTCTGGTGCGCTCTTGTTGTCTTTAACGGCAGAAGTAGCTATCACTGGTGCACTTACCTCAGCAACCGAGGCTTCTGCGGTGTTCTCCTGAACCACTATCGGGGCGTCTTGCACGGCTTTAGGCTCACAAGAAAATAAGCAAAGACAAAAAGAGAGAAAGACCAAATTTTTCATAGACAGAGCGTTCTGCAGGGAAGATAGCAAATCTAGATAAATAACCTCCCTTTTGGTTTTCTCCAAAGAGGACATATTGGTTGAAGAGAGATTTGACGGTGGATTCCTCGCCATGTAAAAGCTTTCAATGTGCGGCTAGAGCCTTGGTCTTTTTCTCAATCCTGCTCATGGACATAAGCCAGGTGATCAGGACTATAAAAGGCGCTTTCTTGGGCAGCTGTAAATGAGCTATTAGTTCTGAAAAGGCAAAATCATGCCCAGCTATCATCTTTTTGATGGGCACATACAGGTCAATCACCATGTAGATTACCAGCACCAGCAGGAAGGAAGTAAGATAGATTTTGGTTTTCTCCTTTGGGGACAAAGCAGGTGCAGCCATGAGCAAAAAGATCTTTGGCTTAAAGGTAAGGATTTGTTTTTAACGGGTCAGAACGAGTTGACTAAGTCGGTTGGAGGCCGTTTTCATAAAATCAGCCCGGAAACAAAAAGACCTCACCGGTTCCGGAAACCGGTGAGGTCTAATCTTATAGTCTTAAGAGTTATTACACCCGAACGGTTACGTCCATCAGTTCTCTTACGGTGCGCTCAATGCCGTCTGGGTCGAAGCCGCAGAGGCGGTGCAGTTCCATCTGTGAGCCGTGCTCCACAATCGTATCCGGGATGCCGAGGCGTTTTACCTGGGCTTGGTAGCCATGATCGGCCATGAACTCTAGGACGGCACTCCCGAAACCGCCTTGCAGGCAGCCATCTTCTACGGTCACTACTTTGTCGTACTTCCGGAAAATCTGGTGCAGCATTTTCTCGTCCAATGGCTTGGCGAAACGCATATCGTAGTGGCCCGGACGCAGACCGTCCATTCTCAGGTTCTTGCAAACGTCCACCACGTAATTACCAATGTGTCCGATAGTCAGAATTGCTACTTCCTCACCTTCCTGAATGACGCGGCCTTTGCCCACTTCAATCAGTTCCAACGGGGTGCGCCACTCGGGCATCACACCTTCGCCGCGCGGGTACCGGATGGTGAAAGGTCCCATGCCGTCTTGGCTAGCGGTGTACATAAGGTTGCGCAGTTCCTGCTCGTTCATGGGCGATGACACCACCATGTTAGGGATGCAGCGCATGTAGGCAATGTCATAGGAACCGTGGTGGGTCTGACCATCGGCCCCGGCGAAACCGGCGCGGTCCAGACAGAATACCACGTGCAGGTTCTGAAGGCAGACATCATGCACCACTTGGTCATACGCCCGCTGCATGAAGCTGGAGTAAATATTACAGAACGGCACCAGGCCTTGCGTGGCCAAACCAGCGGAGAACGTCACGGCGTGCTGCTCAGCGATTCCCACGTCCAGTGCGCGGTCTGGCATGGCGGCCATCATGATGTTCATGGAAGAACCGCTCGGCATGGCCGGGGTCACGCCCATGATCCTCTCATTCTTTTGGGCCATTTCTAGCAACGTATGCCCGAAAACATCCTGGTATTTGGGCGGCTGCGGCGTGGTATGGTGTACTTTGTAGATCTCGCCGGTGACTTTGTCAAACAGACCGGGAGCGTGCCACTTGGTTTGTTCTTTCTCGGCTAAGGCAAAGCCCTTCCCTTTCACCGTCACGCAATGCAGGATTTTAGGTCCCGGAATTTTCTTGAGATCTTTCAGCACCGATGCCATGTGGTTCACATCATGGCCATCAATAGGACCGAAATAGCGGAAGTTCAGGCTCTCAAACAGGTTGCTCTGCTTCAGGAGCGTGGCTTTGATGCCGCTTTCCACTTTGGCCACGATCTGCTGGGCGTTGGGCCCGAACTTGCTAATCTTACCCAGGATGTTCCAGATCTCGTCGCGCACTTTGTTGTAGGTGCGGGAAGTGGTGATATCGGTGAGGTATTCTTTGAGCGCGCCCACGTTAGGGTCAATGCTCATGCAGTTGTCGTTGAGCACCACCAGCAGATCGGCGTCTGAGGCGCCGCCGTGGTTCAGGGCCTCAAAGGCCATGCCCGCGGTCATAGAGCCATCGCCAATCACGGCAATGTGGTGACGGTCAAATTCCTTTTTGTACTGCGAAGCCACCGCCATGCCCAAGGCCGCCGAGATAGACGTGCTGGAATGGCCCACCCCGAAGGCATCGTACTCGCTTTCTTTTCTTTTAGGGAAACCCGAGATACCGTTGAGTTTGCGGTTGGTGTGGAAGTTATCTCTGCGGCCGGTGAGAATTTTGTGTCCGTAGGCTTGGTGCCCTACGTCCCAGACTAGTTGGTCATACGGCGTGTTGAATACATAATGCAAGGCTACCGTCATCTCCACCACACCTAGACTCGCCCCGAAGTGCCCTCCGTAAATAGACACGTTGTCAATGATGAATTGCCTTAATTCCTGGCAGACCTGTTGCAGCTGATCTTCAGGAAGTTGGCGCAAATCTGCAGGCGAGTTAATATGGGCCAGCAGTTCTCCGGGTTCAATTATCATAGGGGTGCACTTGGGTGGATATTGATGCAACAGCGTAAGACTCTGAAAGTTTTCACATATACGTAGCCGCACCCAGTAGAAGGCAAAATTAAGAATTATTTCTCAGAGGACCTTTCCTGCGCCCGTCAAGGCAAGCGCATTTTTAGCCTTATTCCTGAAAAGTAGCCTTAAAACAGCATATCTCCAATTAAAGGCCTGAACTTTCCTTTGGGGCTTACGCTTGGGAAAACAGTCTGTTAAACGCTGTGTAGGCCTGCAAATTACCTGCCAATGCTTTGTTTAGGGCCTAAATTTCAGAAAACAGCTCAAAAACAGGTTCTTCTGGCGTAAACGCTGGCACATGGCAATACTTATACGTAATTTTGCAAGTACACCATTGCCGTATCGCCACACGTGAGTTTCGAAATAAAGCTGTCGCTCTTTGAGGGCCCGTTTGACCTGTTGCTCTTCTTCATTGAGCGCGATGAGTTGGACATCCATGATATTCCCATCTTCAAGATCACCAATGATTTTGTGGGCTACATCCGGCAGCTGGAAACCATGAACATGGAGGTAGCCAGCGAGTTTATTCTCACGGCCGCCACGCTCATGCGCATCAAGGCCAAGATGCTGCTGCCCCGCTTTGAGAAAGACGAGCAGGGCAACGAGATTGACCCGCGCCAAGAGTTGGTACAGCACCTGCTGGAGTACAAGCGGTTCAAAGAAGTTTTGGGTGACCTGAGTTTGCTGGAAGACGTGCGCCTGCAGCAGGAGGAACGCGGCAACACCGATGAGGAAAACAGCAAGATTGCCGCCAAGCACCAGCTGGAGTACGAGCTCAAAGACCTCAATCTCTACCACCTCATGCAGTCGTTCCACAAGGCCATGCAGCGGTACGAGGACGAGCAGAACCGGCCCAAGCACACCGTCTACACCTACCCTTACACCATTGAGCAGCAGCGCAACTACATCAAGCACCGGGTGAGCGCCCAGGGCACGGTGCAGTTCATGGACCTGGTAGAGGCTTTCCCAGATAAAATCGGTTTGATTTTCAACTTCCTGGCCATCCTGGATCTGCTCCAGCTCAACGAAATTGGCTTGGAGATTGCGGAAGGGTTTAATAATTTCCGTATAGTGCCTTATTCTGAACACCAGCACCTGACCCTCACTGACCATGGATCTGAATCGTAAGAAACTGCTCTCGTACTTCACGCCGCAACGCATTCTCATTCCAGTGGTGATTGGGCTGGGCGTCATCGGGTACATGTTCTATAGAGACAGCGCCCAGATGGACTTCTCGCCGCTCTACAATGCCAAGCCGTTCTGGCTCTTCATGACCTTTGCGGTGCTGGTGGTGCGCGACTTCGGGTACATTTACCGCATCAGGTACGTGACGGAGAAGTTCCTGAGCTGGAAAAAGAGCGTTGAGGTGATCATGCTGTGGGAGTTCGCCTCCTGCGTGATGCCCTCGGTGGTGGGCGGCTCCACGGTGGCGGCCTTTATTTTGAACAAAGAAGGCCTGAGCCTTGGAAAATCCCTGGCCTACGTGATGGTCACGGCCATGATGGACAACCTGTACTTCATCATTGCCGTGCCTTTGGTTTTCCTGATTACGGCTGGCGCTATCTTCCCTGAGGTTTCTGCCATGGAATTCTCGGTGACGCAGAGTCTGGAGATCGCTTTTGCGGTTAGTTACATTCTTATTGCTTTCTACGCTTTCTTGATGGCCTACGGCCTCCTGATTAACCCTACTGCGGTAAAACGAATCTTCTTGCGGGCCACTTCTTTCAAGTTAACACGCCGCTGGCGGGCTGCCGCGTACAAGAACGGAAACGAGCTGGTGTGGGCTTCGCAGCAACTGAAAGGCAGCACCTTCGGGTATTGGGCCAACGCCGCCCTGAGCACCGCCTTCGTCTGGACCGCCCGCTATTTTGTGATCAACTGCCTAATCGCCGCCTTCACAGACATCAGCTTTCATGACCACGTGCTCATTTTCTCCCGCAACATGGTCTACAAGATTGTGCTGCTGGTGGCGGTGACGCCCGGCGGGGCTGGTATCGCCGAGGTGGCTTTCCCCACGTTCTTCGGGCAGTTCCTGGGCCGTTTCACTACGGTGATCATTCTGCTGTACCGCGTGGTGACGTATTACCTGTACCTCATTCTGGGCTCTTTCTTCCTGCCCCGCTGGGTGCTGCGCGTCTTCGGTGAGCATCCCGAGGATGAGGAGGAAGAAGGGCAATTGCGTTTAAAGCCTGTTTCTGAGGAAAGAGAGCGAAAAACGGGAAGTCTCTAAAGGCGTGGAATTACCTACAGAACAGCTTTTCTCTCCCCTATTTATATTCCATCTTACTATTCCCAAATGAAATTCTCAAAGCTTACGGTAGGCCTTGCGATGGCTTTATTGCCATTTTCTAACCTGGCTGCTGCCCCCGGCGTTCCGGCACCTTTTCGCATAATGGAGGAAAAACCATGGGTGCTGAGTACTTTCCAAGGTCTTTCCGTTTCCACGCCAGCGGCTTTGGAGAAAATGGATTTTGCCCTACCCGCCGAGCAGAAAGCGCTTTTCCATGGGGTGGAGTCTTACATGGGCAAGACGGATCAGGTGATTATCTACGGCATGTTTATGCATATCAAAAATGGCGCGGGCAATGTTCAGGGCAGCTTACAGGGAGCTATTCAGAATGCGGTAGTGCAACTGCAAGGCACGGATTTCCAGATAGATTTCCTGGAGCAGAATAACCAGAAAAGCACTTACCTGGCTACCGGAACCTTCACCAGAGGCACCGAAAAGATGATGGTGAAAGGCTACGCCTATTCTGATCAAAAAGGAAAGATCTATGTCCTGTCCATCTTCGGGATGGATGATTTGAAAACCGATAACGCTATCAATCGAGTCCTGACTAGCGTGAAGGTCCAATAGCCTTTCAGTTTTTCTTCTTACTAGCCTTTTTACTGTCTCCAAAACTTAGGGCCGGTTTCTTTCTTATTTATGAAAAATCCAGTAGGGTAAAGAATATCTATAGGCTGTCGGCACACCATTTATTGTTCCGGGTTTCCAACGAGGCATCTTGTTTACTACTCTTATCATTTCAGCATCTAAACTAGGAGAAAGAGATTTTATGATCTTTATATCTCCTACTTCACCACTAGGTGAGATTACAAATGACACTTCTATTGTTCCTTTGAAACTTCCTTCTTTCCGCACGTCTCGTGGCATCTTATATTTCTTTGAAATAAATTTAAGCACACCGGCTATTCCCCCGGGAAACTCTGGCCCAACTGGAATCGCACTTTCTTTACCTCTCTCCTCAGCTTTCTCATAGTTCTTCACGCCTGCCTCAATGCGCACGGGCAATTTATTTTCTTTGGGCGGGATGGGACAGGAATAGCCATCGCCGTAGGCGCAGTACGGGTTGTAGGCTTTGTTGAAATCCAGCGCCACGCTGTCGGTGCCCATGGGGATGGTGAAGTCAAGGTAGCGGCCGGTGGCATAGGTTTCCTGGCCCGTGGTGGCATCGGTGAAGGGGATGAACAGGTAGGTCAGGTACTTGGGCTGCTTTTTTAGTTCCTGGTTCTGGTACACGCTCAGTTTGAGGTTCTGGCCCTGCAGCCTGAAATGCAACTCGCCATATTTCACGTACTCTGGGGTGCGGGTGCCGGTGGTAGGCATAACGAACACCGTTTCCTGTGTGTTTCTGATAAACTTTGCCCTAACGCGGTAGGCTTCGTTCACGGGGAAATACTCTAAGCCCTTGAAATCCGCCTTTGCCTCGGCTTTCAGCGGAGAGTGTTCATCGAACTTAAAAATGCTGTCTTCATGGGCACGGTGTCTGGCGATCTCTTCCCTGTAATCCGGCGGGGATACTTGCTGCCCAAGGCTTAGCATGGGAAGTAAGAGCAACAGCAAAAAACCGGGGGCAAATGACTTCAGGAACATATGGGTTTATTTTCAATTACTTTAATTGGTTTATCAGTTCCCAAATCTGATGCTGTAAGGAACAGTATAGGTGTAGGGCACTGGTTTACCGTTGAGCATGGCAGGTTTCCACCTGGGCATCAACCTAATGACTCTTACCGCTTCCGCATCAAGCCCAATTGATAGGGATTTGATTACTTTGGGATCAGACACTGATCCATCTACTTCCACCACAAATGAGACAACCACAGTACCAGACACTCTGCTTCTTGCATCAATAGGGGATATTCTAAAATTGGTACCCATAAATCTGAACATAGCTTCTTGCCCGCCTGGAAACTCAGGTCCTTTTTCAATCTTAATGCTGCCTGCTTGCTTAAGTGAATCTAAGGGCAACAGATGTTCTTTCCTTAAAATATACTGCAATGCCCTTTCTTTACCGTCAAATATATCTGGGTCAAATCTCAGCTGTTCCATGTCTTGCAGGGAGATCAGGAAAGGCCAGAGTTCATCTTCCTGAAGCAATTTGGCATCCGCTACTCCACCGTTACTGGGGTTATACAACTTCCTCTTCTTGACAATCCCGTTTTCATACTCTTTTACCAGAACTTTCTTTCCGTCTGGCTTCAGGAACTGCCATTGGCCGGTCCTCACCCCGTCTTTCCATTGCCCGTTCAGCAGCAAGTCAAAGTAGGTAAGCCCTACCCTGATTCGGCTGGTGGTTTCCCAAGCACCGGTCCCGTCTTTGATCATTTGCTGGCCTAGAAAGTTGTAGAACTCCAGCACTTTATAATCTCGGTTGGGCAGAAACTCCACGGTCTGCAGCGGCTTGCCATCGGGATAGTAGAACTTCCATTTGCCAACCGGTTGGTTCGCTTTAAAAAACCCGTCCCGGTCTAACTTCTTGTTCGGGTGAAGCAACTGGTAAATCCCTTCTTTGCCATCCTCACCATAGGTAAACTGCTGAAAAGCCTGCCCGTTGGCAAAATAGTCGGTGACCTTTCCTTTGAACTTGAGGGAAACTGTATCAAAAGACGCCACGCGTATGATAGCGGCATTCTGCTTGATAGTAACCACTCTGTTTAGATCGTAGAAAATAGTGACGGATACCACCTGCGCTGCAGCCTTCTCAAGCTGGATAACGAACAGGATAAAAGACAAGAGAACACTGTAGCGCATAGGAGCCATGCAGGATAGTTGATGGATAGATTATTGTATTTAATTTTTGATATATATTTTGAATACAAGGCTTAAAACTACTGTAAAAAGTACGAAAAACGGAGTCTACTTTCTTTAGAATTCTAAGTATATATAAGCTGAATGTATGAATTAAGGGTGTTTTCAGGAAAGTAGCCTGTAAACAGTTAGTGCTATTTCTTGGATAAGACAGGTTGGTTTCTCTAGGAATTGAAACTGAGAAGTGTTGCAGGAAAAAACTTCAGTAAACATTCGGCAAGGATGGTGGTTACAAAAACATACCTCCGCAGAAGATGGCTTTCCAACATGCCCTGTTGATGAAACACAACTCTTCCCGTATAAAATAATGCCCATCGTCCTTTTTCAATCCTCAGAAAAAGCGCCCGTTCAAATCCTCTGGTAATTGCAATCCCTACTTTAAGAATGGAATCAAATGGCAACAAATTCAGCCCAACGCATCGGTATTTATTATGGCACCTTCTCCGCCGTTGCGATGATCATCTATTACCTGTTTATTAACTTCGTTGGCTTACAAAACAGCGAAGTCATTCGTTTTGGCAGCAATATCTTCATTCTAATAGCCGTGATGCTGGCCATCAACACCTTCAGAAAAAACTATGACGCCCTGCATAGACATCCCCCTTACCTGCCCGGGTTGTCCATTGGTTTTCTGGTGGGCTTAGTGGGGGCCGGGCTCTACGCAGCCTTTATTCTCTTCCATGCGATCTTCCTTAATCCTGGGTACGCCGGGGTCCTGCAAAACCAGGATTACTTTGGTTTCCGGTTGCCGCTGTTAATGGTGCTGGGCTCGGTGGTGATTCTGGGAACTGCCGTGGGCGCCATGACAAGCTACATTCTCATGATGGCGTTTGACAATTCCGGAGGGCAAGCTGGTCAGGCAGAATACTAGTCTACTTGGCTTGGGATAGGCACTAAGCATCTAGGCCTGCTTTTAGCCCATTTCAAGTAAACAAGGCCTAAAACACCATACCAATAAAAAACGCCTGGCTGTAAAGTCAGGCGTTTTTTATGCAAAGCTCTTCTATTAAGAACTTGATTACAACGGCTTTATACAATATAAGTAACAATCAAGGACAGTAAAATTGACGTTAATCATTAACTAGCGAATTACAATTCTGTACGGCACAGTACATCTTACATTTACAGGTTTACCATTTAGAATACCGGGTATCCAAAGAGGCATATTGGCAACAACTCTCATGCCCTCCTCATCAATACTTGGAAACAAGGGCTTCACAATTTCTATATCTTTCGTCGTTCCATCTGGCCTGACCACAAACGAAATCACCACTTCGCCATCAACGCCAACTTTCTTGACGTCTTCAGGAATTCTAAATTTGTCACCTAAATATTTAAACATTGCACGGGTGCCTCCTGGAAACTCCGGCCGTTTATCTAAACTATCTTTTTCAGTATAGACAATTGTTGAGGTATCTGGAGTACCTAAATGCTCTTTACGTAGAATATACCGTAGAGCCCTTGCTTTTGTACCCAAGGTTTGGCTTACATCCATCTTCTCCCGGTATTCCCCTATTTCAAAAAAAGGAAACGATTCTGCTTTCTGAACGCTATACTCTCCAACTATTTTCTCCCCTTGATTATCATAAGATTCACCTCTCTTGAACTCACCTTTTTCAAAATGTTCTACTAAATACCTTCTGTTATTTCCTCTTGACACTTCCCAATGACCATCCTTTAACCCATTCTTCCATTGGCTTTTGACAATTACTGTGTTGAAATAGACGCCCCACTTGGCAAGCATCGTAGTATTCCACTCTCCAGTTCCATCTTTCAGTAATTGTTGGCCATTTTCGTCAAAATATTGTTTCACACTAAACTTCTTGTTTGGATGAAACTCTATGACCTGCTTTAATTTTCCGTCTGGATAATAATACCTCCATAACCCGTTTGGCTGATTAGCAACATATTGTCCTTGGATTTCTAATTGCTTTTTAGGGTAGAACTGCTGAAACACTCCATTCTTTCCATTCGCGTTGTAAGTGACTCGCATTGCTGGACTACCATCCTTGTAATCATCTTTCACTTCACCTACTAAAGTATTACTCACCGTATCTAAAGAGGCCTTCCTTATGATAAATGCCTTCTCTTTGGTTGTGACTTTTGAATCTGTATCATAGAATATCGTAACTGGCATCACATGACTTTGTAGCTCTGGGACTAGAAAAATGTTAGCACTACACACAAGTACGAAGAACAGGAGCGTGGAAAAGAGCAAGGGTAGGGTTAGCTTCATGGTTAAGGTATTTAGTTCAACATACTCTAAATTAAACCTTTATCATTATCAACTGACTAGTTTCAGGATAAAACTCCTCCAAAAGCTCACAAAAAAAAACGCCTGACTTTGCAGCCAGGCGTTTTGGGTATGTTTTCTCTAAAAGAGCTTAGAAACGCTCGTCAGCGCCAAAGAAGAAGTCACCTTCAATCTGGGCGTTCTCGTCAGAGTCAGAACCGTGAACGGCGTTAGCCTCCACAGACTTGGCGTAAATCTTCCGGATGGTTCCTTCCTCAGCCTGGGCTGGGTTGGTAGCACCAATAAGGGTACGGAAATCAAGCACGGCGTTGTCTTTCTCCAGAATCATGGCCACAATGGGTCCAGAGCTCATGTATTTCACCAGGTCGCCGTAGAAAGGACGCTCCTTGTGCACTTCGTAGAACTGACCGGCACGCTCCTCAGTAAGGCGGGTCTTTTTCAGGGCCACTACTCTAAAGCCAGCCTCTTCCATCATTTTGGTGATACCGCCGATGTGGTTATCCTTCACGGCATCTGGTTTAATCATGGTGAACGTTACGTTTCCAGCCATTTTTCTTCTTTCGTTATCGGTTTAAATAGAAATTGCCCGGCAAAATTAATACAGTTTGGGCCAAAACCCATTCTGTACGGCAAAAATACTGGGCCGTTGGGCAGTTGATTGATTTTATTTGGTTTGTACTTTAATTCTTTAGAATTTTGCAGCTTGTATCCGCTATTTTTTCAAAGCGGACTGTGAGTATACAATGCAGCAAATCAACGCGCTAAAGGAGCTATTAGAGTCTCCTAAGAAGATCATGATCACCACGCACCATAAACCGGATGCGGATGCTTTGGGGTCTTCACTGGGATTGGCTGGCTACCTTAAGAAAAAAGGGCACCAGGTACAAGTCATCACTCCGTCTGACTACCCTTCATTCCTGAACTGGATGAGCGGCAACGAAGACGTGTTGGTGTACAGCCCCAAGACCGATGCCCAGGCCCAAGCCATCATCAAAGAGGCCGAAGCCATCTTCTGTCTGGATTTCAGTGCCCTCAGCCGCATCAACGAGCTGGGCAACTACATTCAGCAGGCCACGGGCACCAAAGTGCTCATTGACCACCACCTTCAGCCCGAAGACTTTGCTGACATCATGTTCTCTGACACCAACGCCGCCGCTACCGCGGAGATCGTGTATGAGGTGATCAGGGAGATGGGCGATGAGGCGCTGGTGGATGTGGCCATTGGCGAGTGCCTCTACGCCGGCATCATGACCGACACGGGCTCTTTCCGGCACTCCAGCACCACCCGCAACGTGCACATGATCATTGCAGACCTGCTCCACAACGGCATTGACATCTGCAAGGTGCACCGCAACATCTATGACAGCTATTCAGAGTCGCGGCTGCGGTTCCTGGGCTACGTGCTCAAAGACAAGCTCACGGTGGTACGCGAATTCAACACCGCTTTCATTGCCGTGACCGCCGAGGAATTGAAGCAATACAACTCCCAGACCGGTGACACCGAGGGATTGGTGAACTTCGCCCTCTCTATTGAAGGCGTACGCTTTGCCGCCCTGTTCATTGAACGCCAAGAGGCCGTGAAAATCTCCTTCCGCTCGGTGGGCGACATCTCGGTGAATGAGTTTGCACGGGCGCACTTCAACGGCGGCGGACACAAGAACGCCGCGGGCGGCATCTCCCCGCTGCCCCTGAACGAAACTGTGCAAAAATTTGTGAGTCTATTACCGCAGTATGCGGAACAACTGGTAAACTAAACCCTTAAAAGACGCTTAATAACCTAAAACCGATGTTCAAAAAATCATTGTACCTGCTGCCCGCCGTGGCAGTGACCCTTTTCTCTTATTCTTGCAAAAACCTGGGCAAGGATGAGTTTGTGAAAGCTCCTTCCGGATTGGAATATAAACTCTATTCCCAGAACAAAGAAGGTGAATATGAGATCAAAGACGCCTCTAAAACTGACTCTGCCGCCTACAAAGCCAAGCTTGACAAAGTAATGAGCTTTGAGATGGAGTACCGCAACGCCAAAGATTCTTTGCTGTTCAGCACCAAAGACAACGCTATGCCTATCCAGATCAAAATGGTAGCGTCTCCAAACAAAGGCAGCATTGAAGAAGCGTTCCTGATGCTGGACAAAGGCGATAGCGCCGTGTTCAGAATCAACGCCGATACTTTGTTCGCCAAGACTTTCAGAAGCCCGCTTCCTCCCTTCATTGAGAAAGGCAGCTTCCTTACGTTCTTCGTGAAAGCCATCAACCTGCAAACCGAGCAAGAGGCCATGGCCGACTATCCGAAGATGATGGAGCGTCAGCAGAAAGAGATGGAAGCCCGCGCTGCCAAACAAGCTCCTATTGATGACAAACTCATCCAGGAGTACGTGAAGAAAAACAACCTGCAAGTGCAGAAAACCGCTTCCGGCGTGTACTACGTGATTACCCAACCAGGTGCTGGCCCTAACGCCACCGATGGTAAGGTAGTAGCCGTAAAATACAAAGGCACCCTGCTAAACGGGAAAGAGTTTGACTCTTCTGACAAATCTAACGGCGGTAACCCAATTGAATTCCCGCTGGGTCAGAACCAAGTGATCAAAGGCTGGGAAGAAGGCATCAAGCAATTCAACAAAGGCAGCAAAGGCACCTTGTTGATTCCTTCTCCTCAGGGATACGGCTCTATGGCACGCGGTGCCGAGTTACCAGCTAACTCTATCCTGCGTTTTGATGTGGAACTGGTAGACATTAAAGATGCTCCGGCAGCCCCTGCTGGCCCAACTGGTCCGGGTGGTCCTGCCGGTCCGGGCGCAGGTTTATAATCTAAACTCTTATGCAACAATTTCTGAGAAGAAACGCTTGGCAGTGGCTCCTAGCCATTGGGGTACTTTTCGTCTTCAACGGCTGCAATGACAAGGATCCGTATGATCCGTATGCAAACTTTGACCATGCGGCCCAGGCGGCACTGGAAGATGCGTTGATCCAGAAGTATCTCACGGATAACAACATCACCGATTTCACCAAGACGGCCTCGGGGCTGTATTACGTGAAAAAGGAAGCGGGCACCGGAGACAAACCTGCCGTTAACAGCACGGTAGAGGTAAACTACATCGGTCGTTTTCTTCAGAATGGACAGAAGTTTGACTCGTCTTATGACCGCGCGCAAACCTTCAAGTTTGTTTTGGGTCAAAGGAAAGTGATTTCCGGCTGGGACGAGGGCGTAGCCATGATGCAAAAAGGCGAGAAAGCCTTATTGCTCATTCCTTCCCGTCTGGCTTACGGTCTTTATGGACAGTCCAGCATTCCGCCTAACACCCCGCTCATGTTTGAGATTCACTTGATCAACTTCTAATTGTTGTCAGCACAAAAAAGAAGGGCCTCCTGAACAGGAGGCCCTTCTTTTTTGCCTTGTTTTCTGAAAAGAGCCGCTAAACCCGGCTGAGTTGTTTACTCACTCAGTACTTCAGACAACACCGGTAATGACTTGATCTCACCCAATTGGTCTACGTGCAGTTGAAAATAGCGCACCAACAGCTGCAGCAGTTCGCGGCGCACTTTCCCGTTGGGGAGTTTGGCGCCTTCGGCGTCTTTGATCACTTCCGTCAGGTAAGGCTCCAGTTGCTGCAATTGCATGAGGCTGTTGCCCAAACCAGAAGAACCGCCCATCTCAAAAGCTATCTGCGTGATCACCTCATCAGCAGAAGGCACCCCGAAGCCCAGGTAGTTGGCTAGTTGGATGAGGAAAGCCAAGTGGAAATTCTCAAAGCCAGTCTCCATCTGGTCGAAGAGCAGAATAGCGTTGTGCAGAAACCCAAACAGCGGCCGGTTCTCCTCTTCTTCCCGCACCGTTCTGGACACCATCTCAGACAAGAACAGCAGAATACTGCTCTTCCGGATGTCATAAGGCACGGTCATGAACGGGTGGCTGCATTTGTATTCAGAGATACGCGTGAGGCCTCCTTTGCCCGGGTACACCACCATGTCCAAGAGCGTGAAGGGCTGGAACAAGGCAATGCGCGAGGCACTCCCCTTCTTCCGGACGCTGTTCACAATGTAGCTCTGCAGACCCAGCTCCTCGGTGTAGATGCGTACAATAATGGACGACTCTTTGAATTTGATGAAGTTCAGGACAATGCCCCGGGTTTTTACCAGCATAAATGGATTCTGATTTCTGTTTACCCATACGTAGGCGCGTGGGTCATGGTAAGACAAGGGGGCAGTTCCCCGGAAATAGGACAGGACTAGCCTCTATTGAATAGCAATCTTGGTCATGCAGGTCTGCGAGCCATCTTGGGACGAGGCCATGACCACGTACACGCCAGGCTTGGCTTTGCGGCCGTTGTAATCTCTTCCGTGCCAGGCAAAGGTGCCACCGGCGGCCTTGCCCTCAAATACTAGGAAACCGGCCACATCGGTGATCTTCACCCAGCCGTTCTCGGGCACCCCAGAGATCCCGATGTTACCCGTGAAACCAGTCCTCACGGGATTAGGAAAGACCTGCAGGCAGTTCTTGTTCACGGCCTCCGTTCGGGTGGCGCTGCCTCTGAAAACCGCAATACCACCCTCGGTACCGATGAGCACCTCGCCGGTAGATGGGTCCACAGAAATATCTCTGATCTTATCTGAGGGCAAAGGACTGTTCTTGGTGGTGAAGTTATGGATCATCTTCTCCCCGGTTTCATTGAAGAGCCAAAGCCCCGTATCCGTGCCAATCCACTTGCGGTTACCACCATCCACAGCGATGCTCCTGATCACCTGTCCCTGCAACAGCGGCCGACGCTCATAAATGGGCAGATAAGCCCCGCTGTAAGCCGAGGTGAAAATATCGGGCGTACTGGAGAACACGGCCACTCCGTTGTTCGTGCCGGCCCAAACTTCGCCCTGTTGGTCTACCGCCAGCGCGAAAACCTGTTTACCTGGCAAACCACCCTGTCCGGCTCCGCCGATGTAGGCGTACTGCCCGGTAAGGTCATCATAAACAATCATGCCGGCATCGGTGCCGTTGGTACTGATGGTGACCCACTTGTAGCCGCTTTCATCTACCACCACCTTGTCAAGACCGCTGCCCAAGCCATAGCCGTTAAAAGGGTGCGATTTCCAGGTACCGTCCAGTTTCAGCTCAAAAAGCGCCGGCGAGTTAGCAAACTGGTTCCGGTTGGTGACCCACACGCTTCCGGCCGCATCAATGGCAATACCTGGTACCCTGATGTAGTTGCGGTCATTGGCGTCTATGGCGCTCAGCAGCGGGCTGTTGGTATTATTGTACAGTTTCACGTTGTCCAGGCCCTCCCACTCCAGCAAACCGGCACCGTAACTAGCAATGTAGAGCTTGCCGTTCACCGGGTTCCGGCGCGCCATCACCAAATCTCGGGCGTTCTGAGGAAACTGCCCCCCGCTAGCGAAATTGTAACTCGTCCATTGGCCGTTCTGTAACTGGTAAAACCCAGCCCCGGAAGAACGCTGGAGATAGCCTTGGCTGTAGCCGCCGCCCAGCACCGTGAACAAACCGGGCTCGGCGTACACGCCAAACACATCCACAAAGGCAGGTCCGTTGGGCACGAAGCTCTCGGCGCCGGAGATGGAAGCCCGTACCAGTCCTTTCTCATAGCTGGCTGCCCACACGCCCCCATCTCTGGCCGGAATAGCCATGCGGAGGTCCACCAACAGCGGATGGGTCAAACGTGTCATTTGTCCGGCCACGGTGACTTCCAGAACTTCTTGGCTTCCTGCTATCTCCAGCCTTCTGCCATTCGTTTCTATGGACTTATATTGATTGTCTGCCGTGGAGAAAGCCGCCTTGCTCCAGGAACTTCCGTCGAATCTATACAGCCCCGTGCCGTTGATCCCCGCGTAGACGCCACCCTCAAAAGCGGAGATGGTTCTGAAAGCATCGGAGGCACTGCCGAAGGGAATCCCCTCGGCAGTGCCGAAGCGGCGCCAACTCCGGAAATCAAGCAGGTTGGCGTTGTTGAGGTTGGCGGCCATGAGTCCGCCCGAAGAAGCGATGTAGAGGCTGTCTTTCCATACCGCCGAGGCGTAGACCTGCACCGCCTCCCCTTGTGCGCCCAGGTTACTGTAGGTGTCTTTGATCTCCAGCTTTACCAGGTCCACCACCACCAGCCCGAAGGAAGTAGAGACGTAAGCCTTCTTGTTGTGGGTAGCCAAGTGGTGAATGATCTTGGCGCCGGTCATGGACTTGCGCAGCAGCTCCGTGAGGTTCTGCACCTTTCCGTCCTTCAACAAGTCAAGGTTGGTGTTTTCATAGGCCACTACCAGCGTAGCCGAGGCCGAGTCATAACTAAGGGCGCCAAGGTTCACATCGCTGAAGCCATCGGTACGGGAGAGTCTCTGGAGGGTGTTCTCTTCTTTGATGTACCGGAAGAAGCCGTCTTCGGTGGCGCAGTAAACCGAGGAAGGAGTCTCGGCGATGGATTTGGCGCGGTGGTTAGGCACGTGTACCTGCCAACCGCCCAGCGGTAACTGGCTCGTTTGGGCATCTGTGGCCAGGCTCCAGACCAGAGCGCTCAGAAACGTAACCCACCTAAATAAACCTGAAGGCGTCATATCCAAAGTTACACAGAATCAAGGTTGTTTTAGGCCTGGTTTGCCAAAAACAGAGTTAAAACGCATCGGTCAGTTTTAAATTTCAACTATAGCGCCGGACCTACCGCAGCACCATCATGGAACAGATGCCGGCTAGCATGATCACTTTGCAGAGCCAGCTCAACTGGGCGTATTCCTTCTTCCGGTCAGCGTGGAAAATCTGCCTCAGGAGCAAGAAAGTAGGCAATATCACGCCTAAGAAAAGGTAGGCCACAAAAAGCGGTTCGTGCCACCGGTGCGCCATGATAAAGCCGGTATACAACAGGAAAAACCCCACCAGCAGGTACAAAATCCACTTGGTTTGAGGGAGTCCCAGCACAATGGGCAGGGTACGGCATCGAAAAGAGGCATCACCTTGCACGTCTTCCATATCTTTGATGATCTCCCGCACCAGGGAGATGAGAAAGGCAAACACGCCATAGGCCCAGGCGGCCAGGGAGGGCTGTCCGGCCTGCAGCGGCACCACCAGGACCATCACCGCCGAGAGCAGCGCGATGGTGAAATTCCCCACAAAAGGCCGCTTCTTGAACTGCGCCGAGTACCCCCACAACAGCAAGGCCACGCCCAGCAACACCCCGCCAATGCGCCAGCCCAACAGAAGCCCCAGCAGCACACCTGCCGCAGATAGATACAGGTGGATCATCATGGCCCGGCGGCGGGTGAAGAACTTGCCTACCACTACCCTCTCTGGCTTGTTGATGCGGTCTATCTTGATGTCATAGTAGTCATTGATGATGTAGCCCGCCGCGGCAATGCAGATGGTGGCCACCATGAGAATGGCGAAAGGCCAGGAAAGTGCATCCTGGAAGGAACGCTCCGGGAAAACCAGGAACTTCCGCACCATCAGCTGCGCCAGCAGCATAATAAGGAGGTTAGGAAACCGAATAAGGGCCAGAAATTGCTTCACAGGTGCTGGATAGGAAAACGGAAGTTACGGCATAAAATCCAGCTATGAAAAAAGCCCCTGGACCAGGGGCTTTTTGATGAGAATGCAAAATGAGTATGAAGCGTAGAAGTGTTAGATTTTCTTCACGTTAACCGCGTTGATGCCTTTCTTACCTTCTTTGGTGTCGAACTCTACTTTGTCGTGCTGTTGGATTTGGATACCGTTGAGGCCTGTAATGTGAACAAAGAAATCCTCGTTAGTAGCTTCCTCTGTAATGAAACCGTAGCCTTTGGATTCGTTGAAAAATTTAACAGTTCCTGTTTTCATAAAAATTTAAAAATTGAAATAATGAATGATTCTGTAAATATATGATTATTATACAAAAACCAAACTTTATTTATAAAAATTTGAAAACCAAGTAAAAACAGGTACGTATAGCTACCATTTTTTCTGCAGCTTCATCACCATCTCTATGAGTTCGCGCACCGCGCCCTTGCCTCCCTCGGCGGTAGCCACGTACTGCGAGATGTCACAGATGTCGATGGCGGCATCGGCCGGGCAGGCCGAGATGCCGCAGTGCTGCATCACTTCCAGGTCTGGCATGTCATCGCCCATAAACACCACGGTTTCAGGGTCAATGCCATAGTAGTAGACGTAGTTCTGAAAGGTGTCCAGTTTGTTCTCTGAGCCCAGGTAAATATCCTTCACATCCAGCGACTCCAGCCGCTTGCGCACCCCGGGTTCATTTCGGCCCGAGATGATGGCCACGCGGTAGCCTTTCTTCAGGGCGTGCCTGATGGCGTACCCGTCTTTGATGTTGAACGCCCGCGCCTGCTCTCCGGTGGAGAAACACAGCAGGGTGCCGTCTGTCAAAACGCCATCCACATCAAAAATGAAGGTGGTGATACTCTTGAAATCAGGGAGTGCTTGCATGGTTAGGACATCAGGGATAGGAACTGCAATTTACGTTTAGGGCCTGTTTCCACGAAAACAAGGCCGAAACGGAGAAAGGCTATTGGTTATCGCGCCACTCGTACACCCACTTGGCCTGGATCTGCTCCAGGTGGCCTTCGGTGGCCTGCTCGCGGGTGCCTTCAAAGTTAGGAAGACTCAGAACCCAATCCAGCAAATCGGTGAACCGGATGCGGTAGATCTTGTTCTCGGAGAAGTCATCGCCAAATTTCTCGTAGAGGGCCATGGCAATGTCTTCATGGTCGCTCCACTTCATAGGTGGCTCATACAGATTACTCATATCTTTATCTAGTTGATAGTGTTTAGTTGATGGTTGCTAGTTTTCTGGGATTTGCCGGGGATTGAAGCAGGGCATCAAACCTTGCATAAGGCTTGTTACGGTGGGTTTACACCTGCCCTAATCACTAAAGACAAATCACTGATAACTAATTAGTGCCCCAGGAAATCTTGCTTGGGTATGGTGATCACCAGGTCCTGACCGCCCTGTACCACGCACTGGCAGGCCAACCGCGAGTTGATGCGGGGATTCACCGCGCGGTCAATGTAATCCTCCTCTTTGTCGGTGATTTCGGGCAGGTCATCCATGCCGGTCTCTACGTAAACATGGCACGTGCTGCAACCACAAACACCACCGCAGTTGTGCTGCAGCTGAATCCCGTTGTTGAGGGCAACGTCCAGAACAGACTCTCCTTCGGCACCCAAATGGGTTTCGTCGGGCTTTCCGTCCATGAACTTATAGGTAATATTAACGACTTTCATTCCTATGGATTAATAAAGGTGCAAAGGTAGGCATACAGCCGCCCTAATCAAAACCAATGCCGCTTGGCGCGGTTACCGAGAAGACACCAGTGGGTTTTACGCCTGTTTTCCAAAAAACGGCTCATTTTCTGCCACCCTTTGGATACTTTCTGTCAGCACCTGGTACAAATGCTGGTAGGGAGGCTGGGTCTGCAGTAGCTGCAAGTGCGCTTGCAGGGTGTTGGTGTCACCGCGGCGGGCCGGGCCAGTCTGCACCGTGAACGGCGGAAATTGAAAGGCTTTCTGCACGGTTTCCAGCACCAGCGGCTCCAGAAGGTTCACCGGAAGCTCTGCTTTCTGCAACAGTTCCTGCGCCACGCCCCACAAATGATTGGTAAAGTTACAGGCAAACACCGCCGCCACGTGCAACTGCTTTCTTGCCCGGCCATTCATCAAAACCACTTGCTCGCTGAGCACCTTCCCCAGCGTCAAGAGGGCTTCTTCGGCCTTTGGAGAAGCACCTTCCACACAGATGGGAATCCTGCTCCAGTCCAGTTCCTTTTCCTTGCTGAACGTCTGCACCGGGTAGAAGACACCGGTCTCCACCACAGCCAAAGAAGCCAACAGTTCCATCGGCTGCGCCCCCGACGTATGGGCCACCACAGCACCGGCTGGAAAAACAGCGTTCTCCACCAACTTCGGCAACGCTCCGTCTGGAATGGCCAAAAGATACACTTGGGCTGTCGGCAATATCCGGAAGTCTGTGGTGTCTGTGGCTTGCGCACCCGGAACCTGCCCCGCTAAAATCTGCGCCGAGGCCGGTGTGCGGCTGTAAACCAGAGGGATGTCTATGCCCGCTTCCCGGAGGCCCTTCACCAGGTGTGTGGCTACGTTACCGGCCCCAATAATTGCTACCTTCATGTCTTTCACCTATTTGTGGAGGGCTAAGTTAGCAGCTTTCCGCTTTCCCTTTTCTGTAAGTCGGTTGCTCTTTGGCCGAAGCGTTTACAGGCTGATTTTCTCTAAACAGCCCTTAAACAAGAAAGCCGCGGAAGAAAATGAATCCTCCCGCGGCTTTCTAGATAGTTCTGGCGTTTAGGCCATCTGCTTTTTGCGTTTCACGGCTTCTTTACCGGCCGGGCCTTTCGGCGAAGTGGCATTACCGCCTTTGCCGTCATTGTAGTGGCGCACAATGGCCATCACAAAGCCCAAGCTCATGATCAAGGTACCTATCCAGAGAATGCTGATGAAAGGTTTCTCCATCGCTTTCAGGATGATGTAGTCTTTCTGGGTAGTGTTGATACCAATGGTGAACTCGCCTTTGTCTGGGTCAATGTTCATGAGCATAATCCGGAGGCCCAGGTCTTCAATCTCTTCCGGTACGCGGCCTACCATGCGGTCTCTGATGGCATAGATTGGGTGTGCGTGGTAGGTGCGGCGCTCGCCTAGAACCTGCATATCAGCTTGCACAGCTACATCGCCTGGTTTCAGGTTCAGCATCAGGGTGTCTTTGGCCGGCTCAATACCGTGCAGCACCGCCACGTAGTCATTGAGGTAGAGCGTATCCCCGATTTTCACCTGGTACTCCTTCAACTCGCCCCATTCTTTCTCTTCGTTCGGGTCTGGAATAGTGGAAACGTGCGTGTACAGGTCTTTGGTACCGAACATCTTGATATCTGGAGAGGCCAGCAATCCCATTTGTGGGTTCACCTGCGCTCTTGGGTACAAGGTGAAGACCTCGCCAGACTCGCGGTTCTTGAACTCTACCTCGTAGTAGGTATTCTCTGGGTAGATGTCTACGGTATCACCGGCTTTGTACTTAATCTGGTCACCGTCTTTCAGCGGTCCACGGGCAACGGCTCTGAACTCATCCTCCAAACGGAAAAGCTGCTGCTTGTTCACGTAATCCGGCAGGTCTTTCACTTCCAGGTACTGGCCTTTGTACGTCACCTTGTAAGGCCCCATGTCAGTACCGGCGTTGCGCCACAGCAGCACGTTGTCGCGGTTGATGTCATCCCCGAACTCACGGGCGTACACCATTCCAGACATGTTCTTGGAGATGATGTTAGAATACCCGGAGGAGAACAGAATCCCGATCAGCATCAAGGCCACCCCAATGTGGGCCACGGCGCCTCCGGCAATGGAGGCTTTCTTCCTGATGAGGCTAAACACAATGCCCAGGTTACTGAACACCGCGTACAGAGACGCCAACAGTAACAGAATGTACACCGGATTATCAATGCGCTCAATATAACCCATTTTGCTTACCAGCAGGATAAGGGCGGCAAACA
Organism: Rufibacter hautae; assembly: GCF_008271695.1. Classification (GTDB taxonomy): domain Bacteria; phylum Bacteroidota; class Bacteroidia; order Cytophagales; family Hymenobacteraceae; genus Nibribacter; species Nibribacter hautae. The sequence continues at coordinate 154,891 of NZ_VKKY01000003.1, read as the reverse complement.
AAGCCGTGAGCATGAGCGGCACCATGAACAACTCAGAGAACTTGTTGCCTTCACTGTTTTTGCGCCACCACAACAACTGACCGGTACCGGTGAGCAAAGCAATGGCAATCCCCATCCACATCTGGAACTTGGTGTAGTGCGCAATTTGGTCAGCAGGCAAGGCCACGTTGGTTTTCACGCCAATGAAGCCCATGAAGGCGTTATACACCGGAATAGAAGTGGTCACCAGCACCTGGAAAGCACCCAAGCACAACACAGCCGCACCAATGAAAACCCAGAACTCACCAGAGTAAGTGGCAATCTCCTTGGCCGTAGCCGGAATGTGTTTCCACCGATACACCAGCAAACCAATGGCCAACACCACAAATGCTGCCAGGTACGTGAACAACTGACCAGACAGGCCAAGGTCGGTGAAAGAGTGCACGGAAGCGTTACCCAGAATACCGCTTCGGGTTAAGAAGGTAGCGTACAGCACCAGCAGGAATGAGGTGATGAACAGGATGAACGTAGCGCGCAGAGCGGTCTTGCTTTTCCGGAAGGCAAGTAACGTATGGATAGCACCCACCAGCACCAGCCACGGAATGTACACGGCATTCTCTACCGGGTCCCAGTTCCAGTACCCCCCAAAGTTCAGGGTTTCATACGCCCAATAGGCACCCATCATGATTCCCACACCCAATACCACGGCAGCGAACAAGCCCCAAGGCAAAGCAGGCTTGGTCCAGGCAGAGAAGTCTTTTTTCCAGAGGCCGGCAATAGCAAAGGCAAACGGCACCAAGGTAGTGGCGAAGCCCAGGAACAGCACCGGCGGGTGTATCACCATCCAGTAGTTCTGCAAGAGCGGGTTCAAGCCGGTTCCGTCCTTCGGTACGAAGTTGGGGTCCATCTGGAACACCGGGGCATCGGTCATGAAATCACGCATCAGGATGAACGGCGAAGAACCGATCTTCAGGTCACCGATCACCACCCCTAAGATCATGGAGGTTAGGAACAGCTGCACGAAGGAGAAAACCGACATCACCGGGCTTTCCCACTTCTTACCCGCAAACTTGATCAGCACCAGACCCAGCAGCGCGTGCCAGAAAATCCAGAGCAGGAAAGACCCTTCCTGGCCTTCCCAGAAACAGGAAATCATGTAATGCACCGGCAGGTGGTTACTTGAGTGGCTCCAGGCGTAGTGGTACTCGTAGCGGTGCGCGTAGATGATGTTGAAGAGACAGAAGATAATGCCGAAAACCGCCGCTACGTGCACAAAGAAGGCACCTCGGGCCAGTTTTTTCCAATCCTGCTGCTCAGAAGAGAGCTCCTTGGCATTAGCAGAAAATGCAAAGGCGACTGATGACACCAGCGCCGTCACAAACGCGATAATGACACTGTAGTGACCTAAATCACCAATTAAAGTATTAACCATTTCAAATAGTTATGAGTCTTGGGTTCTGAGTTCTGGGTCAAAAGCCCAAAACAACACCTCTAAAACTCTTATAAATGATAAAGACTAAAGGAGAATTGGCTTTGCCTCAAATGATTTCACTTAAGACTCAGAACGCAAGACTCAGAACTAATTTATAGGCTTGCCGTTTCTACCTTCACCTCGTTTTCGGTGTACTTAGAAGGGCATTTGAGCAAAATCTTATCGGCCACGAAGACATTCTCTTTCATGTTGCCGGTAATCACCACCTGCTCAGAGCGGTCAAAATCCTGGGGTTTGGGGCTGTAGTACACTACCTGCTGCTCCACACGATTGGTATCCACCAGCACGAAGGAGAAGTAGTTAGGGTCCAGCGTGGGGTCATACTTCATGCCTACAATGTGGCCTTTGGCGTCTTTCTTCAGACGGCCCACCACGTGCACTTTGGTGTCATCACCGTCCTTGGCACGGGCCTGCGCCTCGGAGAACGGCACGTAAACACTGGCGTCTGAGGCCGTTGACATGATGATCATGATGGCCACCGCAATCACTAAAATCCCGATGATGTGTATTCTTTTCATGGTTATTCAAGAATAGGCGAGTTCTGCCCGCCTCTTTAACAACACTTATTTAAAATTAAATCCGTCTCAAGCGCTTTTCTGCATGGAACGAACACGTTGCGTTTAGGGCCTGCTTTAGGTAAAACACCCTCTAAACGGTTTTATTGCCGAAGCTCGCGCTCCAGTTTGGTGATCTTTTTGTCCAAACCAATGAGGTACAGCAGAATGCCCAGCAACACGCTCACCAGCACCGCCACCACAATGTAGATCTTGCCGTCACGGCGCATGACATCGGCCATCTCGGGGTCAGATGCCGTTTTGTCCTGGGACGTGTACTCTATGGTAGAACCTCCCTCATTTGCGTTTTGCGCCATAGCAGGCATTGAGAAACCAGCCGCCCACGTCAGGAGCAGCACCAGGAGCCATTTATGCATTTTCATAGAATCGTTGCTTTAAAACTTCTAAACGGGTGCGCAGGTGCACCACCCACACTCCCAGCAGGGTCCAGCCAATGACCGCCGGATAAAACACAGCCCTTAAGCGGCTGTCCAGGTCATAGGAGTTGAAACCAGGGTTTCCGCCGTTGCCCGGGTGCAGAGAATCTGTGAGGCGCGGCAGGATGAACAAAAGCGGAATAAGCGCCGCAAACGCGAAGATGTTGTACACGGCGCTGATGCGCGCGCGCTGCTGATGATCCTGAAAAGAACCCCGCAGAATAAGATAGGCGAAGTAAATTAGCAGCCCAATGGCCGAGGCGTTCTGCTTGGGATCGTTGCTCCAGAATTCGCCCCACGTGAAACGTGCCCACTCCATGCCTGTGACAATGCCCAGCACCCCGAACAGGATGCCCACCTTCGCCGATTCATAAGCAATGATATCATTCCGGGAAAGCGGATTTCTGAGGTACTTAATGGAATACACCACCGATACCAGCAGAATCAGGATCATCCCGAACCACATGGGCACGTGGAAGTACAGGTTCCGGATGGTTTCATTGAGAATAGCCAGACGGGGCACCTCGCTCAGCATACCCATTACCACTGTGTACAGCAGCAAGGCGATCGTCAGCCATTTCCACCAGGTTAGTTTCATTCGTTTTTGACTTTGTTTTTTATTTACGGGCCTTAACTGCGCCACAGGTACGGGAACAGGATGTAAGACACGGTTACCACAATCATATTAATCGCCAGCAATACCAGCGCCTCGTCCAGACTCACCGACGGGTCCAGCCCGTCAATGGCGTTTTTGGACATCTTCATGAGCATGAGCAGCATGGGCACCATCACCGGGAAACTCAGCACCGCCATCAGCGTTCCCGTGTTCGCCGCCTTGGCCGCGATGCCCGAGATCATGGTCAGCGACGAGGCAAACCCAATCGCTCCTAAGACAATCGTCACCAGGAACATCCCCACGTCCTGCACCGGATTCCCAATCACGATGGCGTAGAACCCGAAACACAGCAGCGACAGCACCAACATGAGCGCCGCGTTGTAGATCATCTTCGCCAGAATCACACCCTGCGGACTCACCACACTATAATAATAGAGTAGCCGTCCGCGGCTTTCCTGGGCAAAACCCTTGGCAATGGCATTCACCGCGGTGAACAGCAGAATAATCCAGTACAAGGCATTCCAGACCGGCACCTCCAGCCCTCCGAAGCGCAAGCTGAAACTGAGGTAGCAAATGAAAACCGTGCTTCCCACGTACAGCAGCATGCCGTTGAACGCATACTTTTGCCGCCATTCCAGCACAAAATCCTTTTGCATCAGGTAAATAACCTCTTTCAGCAGCACTTCTTCTTAACTTTTCCACAAAGGTACAACACAAATGAATGCTGACGGATGATTTCCGTCATTATTCACGTGCGCAGCGGGTGGTTTTGGAGTTACTTTCAGGAAATCAGACCTGAAACGCAAACGGTTACCTCCTTCCCCAGAACGAGGCCTACGCTCCGATCCGTTGCCTTCGCTTTGCCTCGCCTGATCCTTTTTCTGAACCGAGGAATCTGCACCGGTCCAGAACCTTTGGGCGCCGCCAATACCCAGCGCTTTTATAGCGGCAGGCTTTTGCGTTTCGCCTTTGTTTTTCAGAAAAGAGGCCTAAAACGGCTAATCTGCACTTGCAGAACTGTTCAGGAACCAGAAAAGCAGGTTCGTTAACCTCGGCTTAACATTCACTATTCCAACTTAACGATAGGGTAATATCGGGATAATCATGGGGTAAAGTGGTCGCTCTACTTTTGCAGTGAGACTAATACTAACCAAATGAGATCGTTTTTACTCACCCTCTCTTTTATCTGCACGGCCCTCGCAGGCTTTGCGCAAACAGGAACCCTCACCGGAAAAGTAAAAGACAAGAAAACCGGCGAAGCCATTATCGGCGCTACGGTTTCGGCTACTACTTCCAACGTAGCCGCCACTGACCTGGAGGGCAACTATTCCCTTTCGTTGGCCCCGGGCACCTATAAAGTCACCATTACCTATGTTTCTTATAAACCGCTGACGCTGGAGAGCGTGACCATAGAAGCGGGCAAGACCACCACCCTCAACTCCTCCCTGGAAGACGATGCCCACAGCCTGGGCGAAGTCACCGTGGTAGCCGAGCGCCAGGTGAACAATGACATCTCCCTCATCAAAGACATCAAGCAGAGCAACATTGTGGTGAGCGGCATGTCTAATGAGCAGATTGTGAAGGCTCAGGACCGTGATGCCGCTGAGGCCGTACGCAGAATCCCCGGTGTTACTATCCAGGATAACCGTTTCATTATTGTGCGGGGCTTGAGCGAGCGTTACAACTCTGTGATGCTGAACAACGTGCTCACCCCCAGCTCTGAGGTAGACGTGCGCGCCTTTTCTTTTGATGTCCTGCCCACCAGCGTTATAGACCGCATCTTGATCTATAAGTCACCGGCCCCCGAACTACCCGGAGATTTCGCTGGTGGGGCCATCAAAGTAACCACCAGAAACGCTGTGACTGAGAACAGCGCGTCGTTCAGCATTGGCACTGGCTACCGCACCGGCACCACTTTCAGCGACAGTTATTACACTTACAAAGGCAGCAAGACCGATTTCCTGGGTTTTGACAGCGGCACCCGCCAATTGCCTGGCAACTTTCCTTCCACGGCCAGGTTCCAGAGCCTAAGCTACGCCGAGCGTGCCCAGTACGGCCAGAACATGGACCTACCCAACACCTGGAGACCAGAGAAAGCCACGGCCGCCCCAGACATGCGCATGAATTTCGGGCTGAACCGCGTGTTTGACGTAGCCGGCAACCGGGTTTCCAGCATCACCGCTGTGACCTACAGCAACTCACGTCTGCGCCAAAACACCATCCGGAATGATTACCAGCAGCAACAGGGCAACGGCGACGTGGACACCAACTGGAGCTACACAGACCAACTGTCTGGCAACACGGTGCGGGTGGGTTTACTGCAGAACTTCTCGCTTCGCCTAAATGAGAACAACAAGATAGAATTCCGGAACCTCTTCAACCAGATCGGGATTTCCCAAACCACCGTACGCCAAGGTTTCAATTATGAGAGCGGCACCGTGAAAGAAGAGCAGAACTACGCCCTGCGCTACGAGAGCCGCAGCATCTACACCGGCCAGTTGCAAGGCACCCACTCCACCCCAGACCAGAAGAACACCTTCACCTGGTCCGCGGGCTACAACTTCATCAACCGCCAGGAACCAGATTTAAGAAGAGTACGCACCCAACGCGATGCCGGGTCTGAGGGTCCCTTCCAGGTACAGGTTTCCACCTTGTCTACGCCTTACGATGCCGCTCGCTTCTTCTCTGACCTGAATGAGACCACCTACATCGCCGAAGGCCAGTGGCAGCACCTCTTCAACGCCGCTGATTCCGCTGATGCGGAGAATGCCCCAAAACTGAACATCGGGTTCTACGCCGAGCGGAAAGACCGTGACTTCAAAGCCCGTACCCTCAACTATAAGCGGAACGCCGGCATTGGCGGAGGCAGAACCGATGAATCTATCCTGAACCAGCCGTTGGAGCAGATCTTCGCCCCGGGCAACATCTCCTTCCCTAACGGATTGATCTTTGACGAAGGAACCACCATTGCTGACAGATACGATGCTTCCAACACGCTGGGCGCTGGTTATGTTGGCATCTCCAAGCAGTTCTTCAACAAGGTTAACTTCTACGGTGGGGTTCGTGCCGAGTACAACTGGCGCCAGGTAACCACCGCTGACCAGTCTGGCACTTACGAGGTTGACGACAAAAAGCTTTACCTGCTGCCATCGGTGAACGTGGCCTACAACTTCAGCACCCGTTCCCTGTTGCGCCTAGCCTACGGCATGACCGTGAACCGCCCAGAGTTCAGAGAGCAAGCCCGTTTCAGCTTCTATGACTTCAACGAGAACGCATCGGTACGCGGTAACAATGAACTGAAGACCGCCACCATCCACAACGTGGACATGCGCTATGAATTCTACCCATCCTCCGCAGAACTGCTCTCACTGGGAGTTTTCTACAAACGGTTCATCAACCCCATTGAAACCAAACTGGAGGCTGGCAGCGGCACCAACTACACCTTCGTGAATGGGAAATATGCCAACAGCGTAGGCATTGAGGCCGAGGCCCGTAAATCGTTCAGAGAACTGGCTGGAAGTAAGTTCCTCCAGAACCACTCGCTGGTCCTGAATGCCTCCCTCATCCACAGCCGGGTTACCCTGGGAGACCAAGCCTCTGGAGAGGCAACTGACAGACCTATGATGGGACAGTCACCCTTCATCGTGAACACGGGCCTTTACTACCAAGACGAAGAAACCGGTTGGCAATACTCTGTCATGTACAATGTACTGGGCACCAGAATCTACCGCGTAGGTGATGAACTGAACCCTACTATCTATGAACTGCCCCGCCACGTGGTGGATGTGACCCTCACCAAGAACTTTAAGAACAGAATGCAGGTGAAAGCAGGTGTGACCGACTTGTTCAACCAGAAATTCCGCTTCAAGGAAGACACCAACCAAGATGGCGAGATTGGCTCTGCAGACCTTCCTATCTATCTCTTCAACAGAGGCATGTACAGCACTGTGACCTTAGGGTACACCTTCTAATCAACAACTTACCTTTCAATAACTCCAATCAAACACTTTTCAGAAAACAAGTATGAAAGACTTAGGTAAATTATCATTAATGCTTTTGGCCGGTTTGGCATTGGGTTTCACCTCTTGCTCTGACAGCGAGGACGATGACACTCCCACCCCTACCGTGAAAGGCAACGCAAACTTGCAAGGCACCATCTCCGCGAACAGAACCCTGGATGCCGATACCGTTTACACCTTGAAAGGCTTTGTGTATGTAGACAACAACGCTACCTTAACCATAGAACCAGGTACCATCATCAAAGGCGAGAAAGCCACCCAAGGAACGCTCTTGATCCAGCGGGGCGCCAAGATCATGGCCCAGGGTACCGTTGAGAAACCAATTGTGTTTACTTCAAACCAAGCCAAAGGAAGCCGCGGAGCTGGTGACTGGGGCGGAGTGGTAATCTTGGGGAAAGCCAAGCACAACCAAGCGCAGGATCCAGTGGTAGAAGGCGGTCCGGTGGCTTACTACGGTGGCACTGAAGATGCTGACAACTCAGGGGTTTTCAGTTACGTGCGCATTGAGTTCGCCGGTTATCCGCTGCAGCCTAACAGAGAATTGAACGGCCTCACCATGGGCTCGGTAGGTTCAGGCACCAAGATTGACCACGTACAAGTTTCTTTTGGCGGTGACGATGCTTTTGAGTGGTTCGGCGGCACGGTGAATGCTACACACCTGGTGGCTTACAGAAACACCGATGACATGTTTGACACTGACTTTGGGTACAGCGGCAGAGTGCAGTATGCCTTAGGCATCAGTGACCCCAACATGTGGGACGTTGCCACCGGTGGTGCTTCTAATGGTTTTGAGTCTGACAATGACGGTAACGGTTCAACCAGAACTCCATTGACCACCGCCACTTTCTCTAACGTGACCATTGCAGGCCCAGGCAGCAACATCGCAGCCAACGCTCAGTTTGGCCAAGGCGCACACCTGAAAAAAGGAACCAGCCTTTCTATCCGTAACTCTATCATCAGCAACTATGCCAAAGGCATCACCTTAGATGGCTCTGTGGTAGAAGGCTACGCCCAGAACGGCGGCCTCAAGATCATGAACACCGTAGTAGCGGGTGCCGGCGAGAACACCGCCATCAACAAGGCCTCTTCTTCTACGTCAGAATTCAACGCCACCACCTGGTTTAACACCACCACCAACGGCAACAGCATCAAAGCCCTGAACCAACTTGGTTTAGCTACTACTGCTCCTTACCTGCCACAGACTGGTTCTATGGTGCTGACTGGCGCATCTTTTGCCGGAATCAACGGCTTTGAGACCACGAACTACATCGGAGCCTTCGGTACCACTGACTGGACTGCCGGCTGGACCAACTGGGACCCACAAAACACAGATTATTAATCAAGATTTTTAAGACAAGATTGGCCATCAATATGGGTGAGAAATAGAGGTGGTACAATCACTTTGCGCGTGGCTTAGTCTCCCAGGCGCAGGGGGCCCGCCAGAGATGGCGGGCTTTATCTTTCATGAGAGAAAGAACAGAAACAGAACGGGCCTCCACTGGAGGCCCGTTCTGTTTCTGTTTGTTAATGAAGCGCGGGGCAATAATTAATAAAGGGTTAGGTAAAGGTTTAGTTTCTTTTGGCAGCGCCTTTGTATTTGTAAACGAGGTATCTCTTCTGCTGTACCGGCGTAAGGTGCTGCAGTACGGCCTCTTCATAGCGGCTATTGATCTCGGCATTCAACGTCTCCAACCGGGTACCCGACGTGATGTGCTGCACTTCTATCATTTCCCGTAGCCTCTCCTTCTCCAGGCTCTTGAGTTTTACAAACTGTGTCTCGCTTAATTTGAGCTTGGTGTGCAGCGCACGCATTCCTGTTTTAAGCCCGTTTTTCTTTTTAGTAAAGGAATCTGCCGAGGAGATGGCCGAGAATGATAAAATAAGGGCGAAGATGAGGACTAAGGTTTTCACTGGTAAAAGACTGCTGTTCGTTTTTCTGACGCAAAAGTAGCAGTCATCCCTAGATGGATTTTCCAAATTAGGCCAACCTCCTAAAACCAAAGTTTAAGCTACTCATTCTGCCGACCAGCCGGCCCCCTCATTTCTAAAAATCAGCAAAACACAGGTTGAACACCCTCTTTACCCCGATAAATAGATTCAGGGCTGTTTTATAGCCGGTTTCATGAAAACAGGCCCGAAACAGAAAAGGCAATCTTCTCAGACTGCCTTCCTTTATTCATGAATAACTTAGTTCTTAACTGATGGGCACCTTGCGCAGAATAGCCTCCACAAAATCCTTCGTCTGCACATTATCGGCCTCGGCCTCATAATTCAGGATCACGCGGTGACTCAGCACGTCTGAAGCGATTTCTTTGATGTCTTCAGGGAGTACATAGTCGCGCTCGTCAAAGAAAGCCACGGCTTTTGCGGCCAAGTTCAGTGCGATGCTGGCCCGCGGCGAAACCCCGAACTGCAGGTACTGGGCAAAATCGGTAAGATCATAATCGCCCGGACGGCGGGTGGCGAAGACCAGCTCGATGATGTAGCGCTCCAGGGTCTCGGAGATCTGCACCTGGTTGATCTCGTTCCGGATGTCGAAGATGTCCTGCTTTGTGAGGATGGTGTTGACCGTGCTGCTGTAGGACAAATTAGACATGCGGCGCATCACCTCCAGTTCATCGGCTTTGGAGAGGTAGTCCACGTAGACTTTCATCATGAAACGGTCTACCTGGGCCTCGGGCAGCGGATAGGTTCCCTCCTGCTCTACCGGGTTTTGAGTGGCCAGCACCAGGAAGGGCAAATCCAGCCGATACGTCTTCTCGCCGATGGTCACCTGCTTTTCCTGCATGGCCTCCAGCAACGCTGACTGCACCTTGGCAGGCGAGCGGTTCACCTCATCTGCCAGGATCAGGTTAGCGAAGATAGGTCCTTTCTTTACCTCAAACGCCGAAGAGCTTTGGTTATAGATCATGGTGCCCACCAAATCTGAGGGCAGTAAGTCTGGGGTAAACTGAATGCGCTGAAAATTGAGGTGCAGCACCTTGGCCAGCGTATTGATAGTCAACGTCTTGGCCAGACCCGGCACGCCTTCCAGCAAGATGTGCCCGTTCGTGAACAGGCCAATGAGTAGTCGGTTCACCATGTATTGCTGGCCCACCACCACCTTGCTCATCTCCCTGAACACCTGCTTTATCTTCAGCTGGTGTTCGCGAATCTTTTCCTGATATGAGAGTTCTTCGGTCTGCATCTACACTTTTAATTACTAATCGGCTAAGGTAACCATTCTGTGGGACACTCTTGGTCTACCATTTCTTAAAGACAAAGAAAACCGCCAGTACCAACAGGGCAAATCCCACCAAATGGTTCCACGCCAGCTTCTCTGATTTAAACACATACACCGTCACCAGCGTGAAAACAGACAGGGAAATAACCTCTTGCAGGGTCTTGAGCTCAAAGAGGGAGAAAGGCCCGCCGTTCTCACGGTACCCCAGCTTGTTGGCCGGTACCTGAAATATGTACTCAAAGAACGCCAATCCCCAACTGATGAGTATAACGCTCACCAAACCCAGTTTCTGCAGCGCCGTGAATCTTTTAAAGTATAAGTGCCCATACCAGGCAAAGGTCATAAAGAGATTAGACAAACACAGCAGGAAGATGGTATAGAAGGCTTTCATATGGTTTTACTTAAAACGGCTTTAAAACGGCAGGATTAAAAGAAGTAACTCCAGGAATAACCAGTAGACGGCTGCCTAAAGCTTTTCCAGCCGCCATGCTCACAATAAACGGTTTAATGCCTGTTTTCTAAAAACGCCCCCGAAACAAAAATTTCAACTATCCCTTCTGAAGTACTACACATCTGCCTGGAGGTTCTTATTAACTATTTGCTTAAACACGCCTTAGTTTAATAAAAAACAATATCTAATTAAAACAATTTACTTTACTAAATATACAATTAAATAAATTATAGCACAACCTTATTTATTTATCATTATTCCAATTATAATAAAATACTACAAGCAAACTATTTCTTAAATTAGAAATTATTTGGCAGCAAAGACCAACAAAATAGGCAAATTTAACTACCCAAAAACAGCCTTTAAACTACGTTTAAGCCATTCATAACTAGTTACAGGTCAGTTCATCGACAAAAAAAGGTATTTTATCGAATACAGAAACAGGCTGGATAAAATTGCATAATTTTGAAGCGTGATTATAAAAGAGAAAAACATAGCCTTAAGACAATATTGGTTTTATTAAGTTTTAAATAGTCCTTCAGACAAAAAAAGCCCTTAGATTATCCAAATTAAGTCCCCCTTTATGGCACAAACTTTACGCCTCCTGGTTTTTGCTTTTATCATCCTTCCTTTTACCCTGTTTGCCGAAGGATCAAAGCAGCTTACCCCCAACAAATCATCTTCCGCCCTTACCAGTCCCCTTAATGACAAGGTCGGCTACTTAGCGCATGATGCCAACTTACCCAGCGCCTCAGGCGTGGCCATCACCTCGCTCAGCTTCCTGAAACCGGCTGGGTTCAGCCGCAACGGCGCTACTTACTCCAAAGACCACCGGCTGTACATAAGAGTGAAAGCCGGCGAAACGCTTTATTATGGGGTGCACCGCGCCATACATGACCAAACCTCGGCCAACCAGACAGACTTAACTATTACTTTGCGCCGCACCAACGCGATCACTGGCGTTGATGACGCAAGTTATTCTTCGTCTTCTGTTTTAAGGGCAAATACCAGTTCTACCAGAGATATGCTCTTGGTGGCAAACCAGAGCGGGGTCATAGACAATGCCACTGAAGCGGAGAATGGCCCTAACAGACCCGCCCTTGGGGGAAAACCGGCTGTCACCAATGGTTACTCGCCTTTGTCTATCACTAACAGCACCACAGAAGATTATGACTACTATGTAGAATTCACCCAGGCAGGGGAAACTTCCTGGACCGATGACGGACGGCGTTTTTCGGTGTATGACCTTTGGGATTTCACAGTGATAGACGCTACCGGTACCGAAAGACAAGGCCGGATGCGTAGCAAACTGTGGTCTTTCTCGGCGGGCGGCACCGCCAACGTTTTCTCTAAGGATTTTAACTTATTTCCCCTAATCCCGAGCGAAGACCAAAGCGGAAAATTCTTCGTGAAAAAGATTGAACTGGCTGGCATTGCGCCTCAGAACTTCTTCCGTTTCGTAACCAACAGCTTCGGGTCCAACACCACGGCTGGAGCCTCCGCCAGCGAGAGACGGAAAAGCCAGACGAGCCAAACCGATTACCCAGAGTACTTCAACTTTGTAAACGACCCAGACCCTACCATCTGGCCCAGCGCCACCGCTCCTACCTTCTCTGTGAGCCTGGCCTCTAGCTGTAATACCACCACTGGCGGCGGCAAGACCTTGTTCAACCTCAACACCACAGAGCGCAGTACTTTCCTCGTCCTCATCAACCTGGACGGCACCCCCGGTTACCAAACCAACGGCACCGACGTGCTACTGGAATCTTCCGGCGCCAGGGGAGCTCGGTCTGTGGAATGGAATGGCTTAAATGGCCAGGGGCAGCCTGTGGCCAAAAACACCACCCTTAACTATTTCTTCAGGAACGGTAGCATGCCGGTGAACTTCCCGGTATGGGACGCGGAATGGAATGATGGCTTCAGGGTGATGGATGTACGGCCGCTCGCTCCCGGCACCACTGCCGGTGATTATTCACTGCTTTTCTGGGATGACAGCAACCTCCCGACAACCTCCTTCCCTTCCCGCTCAGAGCTCTTCGGGGCTGTTTCCAGCACCGGCGTACACACCTGGGGTTCTGCCACCACCACGGCCGGAGACTTGAAAACCGTGAACACCTGGACTTACGGCTACACGTCTTCCAGCCAGCAGTCCACCACCTTTACCTATGACTGCAGCGCAGATGTAGCGGTTACCAACACGACTTCTCCTGCACCCTTTGGTGTGGGAAAAGAATTCACCTACACCGTTACAGCAACTAACAATGGTCCGCTGCCAGCTACCAACGTGATCGTGACAGATAAACTGGACGCTTCGCTCCTTCAGTTCATCAGCGCGTCAGATGCGGCTTACAACAGCAGCACCGGCGCCTGGAACGTAGGAACTTTGGCGGTTGGCGCCTCCAAGACTCTTACCATTACGGTTAAACCCTTGGCGGCAGGCACCATTTCTACCACTGCTTCCCAAACCCATACCGAAGCCGACAACGTCTCTTCTAACAACAGCGCCACGGCCACTATTCAGGTACAGCCTTCTGCGGACATCCAAGTGCTGAATTCCTCAGACAAATCAACCTATAGCAATGGCGAGATTGTCACCTATACCATGACCGCCAAGAACCTGGGTCCTAATGCAGCCACCGGGGTAGCGGTCTCCACGAACCTGCCCGAGGGCTTTGTACCGCTGAATACCGCAGCATCTGCTGGTTTTGATGCCTCTACCGGTATCTGGACGGTGGGGAATTTAGCCTTGAATGAAACCAAAACCATCACGCTTCAGGCGCAGGTTACCAAAATCGGCACCTATACTAGTACTGCCACCCTGGGTAGCCGCACCGGTTACGAACTTGACACCAACGGCAGCAATAACACCTCTTCCAATACCATCACGGTAGCGCCGGCGGCAGATATTGCGGTAACCAGCGTGGTATCCAATCTTACTCCTGCCCAGGGCGAAACGGTTACGTACACCATCCAGGCGGTGAACAAAGGTCCAAACAACGCCACTAACGTTTCGGTAGCGAACCAATTACCAGCCGGATTGACCATCATTGGATCTTCTGCAAGTTCCGGCACTTTTAATGCGGCTTCTGGCACCTGGTCGGTGGGAACCATCGTTACGAACGGCTCTCAGACGCTGACACTCACGGCAAAACCTGCAGCCATAGGTGCCTTAACCGTTACCTCCACCCAGTCGCACACAGAATATGACGGGCAGAGCAGCAACAACACGGCCAGCAGCACCATCACTGTTAGGGCAACCGCAGATGTGGCGGTGACCAACGTGATTACCTCGCCCACCAAGCAAACCTACACCAACGGCGATGAAGTATCCTACACCGTTACGGTGAGCAACAACGGACCAAGCGCCGCCACCAATGTAGTAGTGACAGACAAGCTTCCCGCTACCCTGACGTTTGTGAGCGCCACCAACTCCAGCGGCACCGGAACCTATGATGCCTCAGCAGGCACCTGGTCGGTGGGTACTTTAGCCAACGGAGCCTCTGCCACGCTTACGTTAGTAGCCAAGGTAAACCAAAGCGCGATCATCACGACCACCGCTACTCAAACCCATACCGAGTACGACAACACCAACGGCAACAACAGCGCCTCTAACTCCATCACCTCGGGTACTGGAACCATTACAGCCGACATCAAAGTAACCACCGGCATGTCTGCAGGGCCCTATTACACAGGTAAACAACTTACATTAGGCGTACGGGTAGACAACACCGGTCCTGATGCTGCTACAGGAGTTTCCATCGACGCATTAGTGCCCGCTGGTTTCACCTTATTAAGCGCCGCTCCTAAGGCCGGCACCTATGACGCAGCTACCGGCATCTGGAATTTGGACAACCTCGCCGCGGGCAGTTTCACCGGCATGAACCTGGTGGTAGTGCCCAACGTGGACAATTCCACAACTGCCAGCAAAGCCTACACCTTCACCGCTGTCAAACGGACCGAGAACGAATACGACGGTAACCCAGACAACAACTCTGCCTCTAGCACCTTTACGGTACAAAAGGCAGCCGATGCCTCCGTAAGCATAACTGTTACAGGAGATGTGAATGGCGTTTACTACAAAGGCGTGACGGAGGCTACCTTCACCTTAACAGTGACAAACAACGGCCCAGACAGAATCACCAACCTAAAAGGCCTTGACACCCGTTCAGGCACCATCAATATCACCTATGCCGAGCCAGGCAAAGGCTACAACCCGGCCACTGGCGATTGGATCATTGATGCCTTGGAGCCTGGCCAATCTATGACACTAGTTGTGAAAGGCATTCCTAACACCACAGGCCGTCTGAACCTGGGCGGGGAAATTGTTTCTGCAGACCAGAAAGACCTGAACCTAGAAAACAACAAAGCAGTAGCTCTGATCAACGTAGTACCCGTAGCTGACTTACAGGTAACCAATACCGCTGCTGCAGGCCCTTACTACAATGGGCAAAACACCACCTTTACGGTAGCAGTGAAGAACAACAGCACAGATGCCGCTACCGGCGTAAAGATTGAAGATGTGCTTCCTTCAGGCCTAACTTTTGTAAGCGCAACCCCATCTGTAGGTATTTATGATGCCACTTCAGGTATCTGGACATTGGGCACAGACCTCTTGGCGGGCTCTACCCAGACCTTAGAATTAACCGTGAAACTAACCTCTGGCAGCACCTATACCACTACAGCCTCGGTGAAAGCAGTGAATGAGTATGAAAGCAATTCATCTAACAATACCGCTACCGCCCAAATAACGGTTGAAAAGACTGCCGATGTTGTTCTGGGAAGTTCCATTGCAGCTGGCCCATACTATGTGGGAGGACAATACCAAGTCACCATTACTGCTACCAACGCAGGACCTGACCCTGCTACAGGCGTAGCGGTTTCCGCAAGTGGGGGAGCCGGCTTAAGACCGGTAGCAGGCAGCGGGAAAGCAGACATTGGCACAATGTACGCCCAAGGTGTTTGGACCGTGGGAGAACTGAGAGCTGGTGAAACAAAGACGTTTACCTTCCTGGTGGAGCCTCTTACCACGGGTACCCTCAATAGTTTGGGTTACAAATCAGCCCAAAATGAATTTGACCCTATTGGTGGCACAACTCCTAACGGCAACAACAGTACCGTGGTAAGCTTTACCGTAGAAGACCGGCCAGCGACTGCAAAGGTGGTTAACACAGACAAGCACATGTTCCTGTTTCAAACCGGTGACCATATCATTGAGCTCACAGACCCAGATGGCCTGATTGAAAACGCCAGGATCGTGAACGGCACCTTACCGGCCGGAACACGCCTGGAGCATGACGGAACCCTGGAAGTAGACTATAGATTTCATCTGGTACCAGGCTCCTATACCCTCACCATTGAGACCTCCGACGCACAAGGTAATATCTCATTGAACACTGTTACCTACAAGATTTCCGGTGACTGGGATAAAGACGGGATAGACGATATCTACGACCTGGACGATAACAATGATGGGGTGATCATGGAACCAGGCGCGGTGAACCCCACCGGGGATGCCGATAACGACGGAAACTACAATTACCTAGACAGGGACTTTGCGCACCCAGTGTATGGCGCCTTCCAGGACAAAAACCATGACGATATCAATGATGCCTTTGACCTGGATCTGGATGGTTTAATCAGAGGATTCGACATTGACATTGATGGAGACGGTATCACCAATGCCATTGAGGCAAACGGCGGCACAGCACCAGCTGGCTACAATTCATTGACCGGGACCTTTACTGGTGTGGTAAATGCACAGGGTATTCCGCTGGCTATCTTAGACGCCAATGGCAAGAACATCCTGCCCAACCCAGATACTGACAAAGACGGCTTCGCCGACTTCCAGGATATAGATTCTGATGATGACGGCATTCTGGATGTGTACGAAGCTCAGGCGACGCTTACTTTTGTGAACGGCCTAGGCACCGACAGTGATTTTGACGGCATGAAAGATGGCTATGATGCTACCACTGGCGGAAAAGCCATTGCCCCGGTAGACACTGACAAAGACAGCAAGCCCGATTACCTTGATAGAGACAGCGACGGTGATTTCACCCCAGACTATGTAGAGGCCTTTGATGACAATAATGACGGTGTAGCGATGGATGATTTACTGGAGCGAGCCCGGATCTTTGAAGAAGTGAACCAGAAAGGTTGGTACGTGAATTCAGACAAAGATTCTTCAGGCACTCCAAAATGGATGGCCTCTACCAACGGCTCTCCGGCTTACCTCACCAAGGGTAGCGCGTATCACCATGATACAGACCAGGACGGCTTGGTGGACCTATTTGACACAGAGACCGGCGGACGCGCTGCTTCCTTGCAAACCACCAACGGGGAATACTCTTACCGCTCAGCCTCTGTGATAACGCCACTGCCTGTAACTTTGACCAGCTTCACGGCCAAGGCGCAGAAAGAGGGCGTGCTGCTGAACTGGACGACGGCGGCCGAGAAAGACAATGACTTCTTCCAGGTGGAGCGCAGCATGGATGGCAGAAACTTCAGCGCCATCGGGCAGGTGAAAGGGAACGGCAACAGCAACGTGCGCGTGGACTACAGCTTCCTGGACGGCAAGTTCCTAAATGGCACCGCCTACTACCGCCTCAAGCAGGTAGATTATGACGGCAAGTTCGAGTACAGCAAAACCGTAGCGGTGCAGACCAAAGCAGTAGCCGCCACCCAGGTGATGGTGAAGGCCTACCCGAACCCAACCACGGATATGGCCCATCTGGACCTGACCTCGTTGTCAAGTTCTACAGTAATCATTCGTGTATATGCCTTAGATAGTCGCCTGCTGAAAACCCAGGAAGTGCAAGGTGGCTCGGTACAAACACTTGACCTGACAAAGTTTGCAGCGGGCACTTACCTCCTCAAAATAAAGGGAGCAGAGATAGACACTGTCACTAGAGTAGTGAAACAATAAGCAGATTTCTTTAACCATAGATTTAAAGAAGCGGCTCCTTAGGGGCCGCTTCTTTTATTTGATAGACTCTCTATCTGATTGTCTATTGCCTTTTAAGGCCATTTCCCAAAAACGAGGCAAAAAAGGGAACTGTGAAGGATGCTTCCCATTCTTAGGTTTCTATCAGTTCTTATTCTTCCAATTTACAGTCTCTTACTCATCCTTCCCGGGTCCCTGGGAATCTACAAGGCGTCCAGGTAGCACTTGTTTTAGTAGCTACTCCGATTTACTTTTTCAGCCGCCAGAGATTCAACATACATAGACGCAGTTGATTGGGGTTGCCCCTATCCTTCTAAGAGACACCCACCTACTAAGTATTTTACTGAAGACATCTTAGAAGAAATTACAGCTTAGCACCTCTCTTAAGCTTGACTAACTCCACCTTCAACATCCTCATTTTAAGCATTTTATACTAACTATAATCATCTAAAAAGCAATTATTTACAATAAAACACATTCATTGCACTTTGTTAAGTATATTTTGATTTATTTATATATATTATCTTAAAAAATATTAGGATAAGTAAAAACAACGTTTTATGTTTGCTTATAATTACTTAAAAGTCATAAATATTAGCAATATCATTCAATATTAAACAACCTCTGATCCCCCAAGGAGGCGACCTCAATAACTTTATATCAAATTCTTATTAACAAATTCATATTATCAGGAAAAGGTATGGGACGAACTCTACACTTTAGCAAAAGCCTTTTGCTAACCACTCTCTTGTTTTTGGTAGCTTTTTATGCTGAAGCACAAACTATTAATGAAGTCATAGTTGGATCTCAAACTGGCGTTGCAACCTATGGCACTACCAGTAATGTTACTTATGTGGTATCAGTATCATTGAGTGGAAACAAAAACAACAACTATCCAGTCTCGTTAAGCGTTACAAATTTACCGCCTAATGTAAGTGCTACTTTCAATCCTTCCCCATTGATGATTCAACCTGACAACAATGGTAATGCTAAAATCCAAAGCACCACTCTTACTCTAACTATACCTGATAATGCCAACCTTGTTCTAAGTCCTCACACCTTTACTGTTACAGCAACGGCAAATACCAGCTCAAAATTTAACACTGGCAGTTTGAGCATCAACAAAAAGACCATAACTGGATCATTTACAGTCAACGATAAGGTTTATGACGGAGGGGTGAATGCTGCAATAGCATCTAGAACTCTTACTGGTGTAATTGGAACTGATGACGTGAGTCTGTCCGGGGGAACGGCAACATTTGCAACATCAGCAACAGGTTCTAACAAAATTGTTACAGCCACAGGCTTGACACTCACAGGTTCTACAGCAGGGAAATACACTCTTTCTAGTACTTCCGCCACTACTACTGCAAGTATTACTCCAAAACCAATAAGCTCAACCATAACAGTAAGCAACAAGGTTTATGATGGGGGTTTTACGGCCACAATCTTAACAAGATCGTTGACAGGAGTAATACAGGCAGATATTTTAAACGTGAGCCTAACAGGCGGTACAGCCTCTTTTAATGACAAAAATGTAGGCGTTGGAAAGACAGTTACAGCCACAGGTCTTGGCTTGACAGGAACTGCTAGTGGCAACTATAGCTTATCCTCCACTACAGCTTCCACAACAGCCAACATTACTCACCAAACAATTACTATAACAGGGGTTTCTGCAGTAAGTAGGCCTTACAATGGCACATTAACTACTATATTAACCGGTACTCCAATTTTGAATGGAAAAATAACAGGTGATGCAGTAACAGCTAATGGGTCTGCTGCAATTGCAACTTTCGCTTCTAAAACGGCAGGGCCTAATAAACCTGTTACTGTAACTGGATATACGCTCATTGGAGGAGACGCTAATAACTATAGCCTAAGCCAACCGGCCAACCTTACCGCCGCCATTTCAGCTTTACCAATTGAAGGGTATATCACAGTCGAAGACAAACAGTATGATGGTAATACCTCGGCAACCATTACCAGCCGTAATCTCACAGGAATTCTCAGCCCAGATGACGTGTCATACGTTGGAGGTACAGCCACCTTCAACGACAAAAATGTGGGTACGGGCAAGACGGTAACCGCCACCGGGCTCAGCCTTACCGGAGGTGACGCTGTCAACTACATCGTCAATACTACTGCCACTGCTACTGCCAGCATCACTGCCCGAGCGCTCACTGTAACAGCCACGGCTCAGAGCAAGGAATACGATGGAAACACTTCTGCCACTGTAGCCTTGGCTTCCAACAAACTAAGCGGTGATCAGTTGACGCTTTCATCTGCATCAGCAGTGTTTGCTGATAAGAATGTAGGCACAGGGAAAACGGTAACTGTAGATGGCATCACCTTCGGCGGAACGGATGCGGCAAATTACTCATTATCAAATACCACTACCACCACTACCGCCAATATTACCGCCAAGGCACTTACTTTAACTGGAGTTTCAGTGGGAGACAAGGTGTATGATGCTACTACTATTGCTACTCTCTCAGGCACACCTTCCTTAGAGGGTATAGTTGGCAATGATGAAGTAAGCGTTGACCCAGCCTCCACTGCAAATGCTTCTTTCATTACGAAAGCAGTAGGCAACAACAAACCTGTGGCACCTGGCTATACCCTTACCGGAGCAGATGCTGGCAATTACACCATTACATCAAACCTGACTGCCAATATCACACCTCTAGCGATTACAGGCTCTATCAAAGCCGCAGATAAGGTATATGATGGCAATGCCACTGCTTCTATTACTGAGCGTAACTTAGCTGGCGTTTTGAGTGAGGACAAGGTAACATACACGGGCGGCACAGGCACCTTCAGTGACAAAAACGTAGGCACTGACAAAACCGTAACTTCCACTGGGCTTAGCCTTACAGGAGTTGATGCGGGCAACTACACCGTCAACAGCACCGCTACCACGCTAGCCAGTATCACAGGTCGGTCACTAACTGTAACAGCTAGTGCTCAGAACAAGGAATATGATGGAAACACAACCGCCACTGTTACTTTGTCATCTAATAAGCTAGGTAGTGACATTGTAACAACGGCATTCACCTCTGCTACTTTCGCAGACAAAAACATCGGCACAAAAGCTGTAACTGTAGCCGGCATCACCATTGAGGGGCTGGATGCCGGTAACTATACCTTGGTAAATACCACAGCTACCACCACCGCCACGATCACTGCTAAAGCTCTTACCATTGCCAATGCTGTAGCAGGTAACAAAGTCTATGACAAAACCACTACCGCTTCTATTTCTGGAACATTGAATGGAGTAGTAGGAACAGAAGATGTTTCACTAAACCTAAGCGGAACCTTTGCAACCTCAGATGTGGGGACTGGAATAGCCGTTACCTCCACCAGCACCATTGGAGGTAATGACAGAGGCAACTACACCCTTACCCAACCCTCAGGACTGAAGGCAAATATTACAGCCATAGAACTGACGGTAGCGGATGCCAGAGCAAACAATAAAGTATATGATGGATCAAGCGACGCAACCATTACCGGCACTCTAGTTGGTGTTCTCCTTGGTGACAATGTTACCTTAACTAGAAGTGGCACCTTTGCATCTCGTGACGTAGGCACCCACGAAGTCACCTCCACTAGTGTTCTAGCTGGAACTGACAAAGGCAACTACACGCTGACCAATCCAACTGGTTTGACCGCCACCATTACTGCTAAAGCACTAACCATCGCAAATGCCATTGCTAGCAACAAAGAATACGATGGAACTGATGTTGCCACTATCACAGGCACATTGACCGGGGTAGTCTCTTCAGACATAAACAAGGTTACACTTACAAGAACCGGCACGTTTGCTACTAAAGATGTTGGAATTAATATCGCCGTGACCTCTACCGGTACGTTAAGCGGTACAGAAGCCCATAATTATTCCCTGACTCAACCCACAGGACTCAAGGCAAACATCACAGCAAGAGCATTGACGCTTAACAACATTGTCGCAAACGATAAAGTATACGACGGAACAACTGCTGCTACTATCAGCGGCACATTGACTGGTATCCTTCCTGGAGAAACAGTTACTTGGTTAGGCACTGGTACTTTTGCGTCAGCATTGGTAAATCGGCAAAATAGGAATTCTCCAGTTCAAGCAACTATTGTAACTTACAATACCGGTACCTTAGCAGGAGCAAATGCGAACAACTACTCCCTTGCCTCATTCACACCAGGTACCCTTTCCGCTAAAATCACTCCTAAAGTATTGGAACCTGTTGTTACTACTGCAGAGAAAGTATACGACGGAACCACTCTATTCACATCTACAGCGGAGAATCTAATAGGAGTGATTCCTCCTGATCACGTATCGCTTTACATTAATTCACAGACTAGTGTAGTTACTGACGGAACGCAAACTCTTAATTTGTCAATAGGATCTAGCGATCAAAACAACTATGATCTTTTCCCAACCTCAATTACAATTGTTGTAAAAATTACCCCTAGACCGTTAACCATTACAGCATCAGGCTCAACCAAGGTGTACGATGGTAATGACAATGCCTCTGTGACCTTGTTGGATAATAGAATAACCGGTGACGTATTAACCATAGCACATACCTCAGCCAAATTCGACAACAAAAATGTAGGAACTGGCAAACAGATTACAATAAATGGTCTTTCTATCACTGGTACAAAAGCCGCAAACTATACTTTATCTAACACTGCAGCACAAACTACTGGCAGCATCACCCCTAGACCTTTAACCATCAACGGAATTACGGCAAATTCGAAAGAGTATGATGGCACAACAGATGTATTTGGTTTCTCTGGAACCGCTACACTAAGCAACCAAATCCAAGGAGATGACATTACGTTCACCGGTGCGCCAGTTGGAACCTTCGCTAGCAAGAATGCTGGTGTGAGAGCCGTAAATGTGACAGGATTTACCAAAGGCGGAAACGATGCAGGCAATTACAACTTCTCTCAACCGACTGGCTTGTCTGCTGAAATCACAAGAAGAGTTGTAACCGGTACTTTTAGAGCAGACAACAAAGTATATGACGGTACAAACAGTGCAACCGTAACTACTAATAGCCGAGGATTAGACAGAAAAATTGCCGGAGACTTGGTTTCTTTAGATGGAGGAACAGCCACTTTTAATGATGCAACACCAGATGTGGACAAGGTTGTAACCTTAACTGGTGCGACTTTGGTAGGCGATGACCGAGGCAACTACAACTTAACTTCTGTGGCTACCGCGTTAGCAACCATTGAGCCTACTCCACTCCCAGTAACCCTGATTAGCTTCACGGCCAAGGCCCAGAAAGAGGGCGTGCTGCTGAACTGGACCACAGCCACCGAGAAGGACAACGATTTCTTCCAAGTGGAGCGCAGCGCTGATGGCAAGAACTTCAGCGCCATCGGGCAGGTGAAGGGGAACGGTACCAGCAACGTGCGGGTGGACTACAACTTCCTGGACGGCAAGGCACTCAGCGGCACCGCCTACTACCGCCTCAAGCAGGTGGACTATGACGGCAAGTTCGAGTACAGCAAGACTCTAGCGGTGCAGACCAAAGCAGTAGCCGCCACTCAGGTGATGGTGAAGGCCTATCCGAACCCAACTCCTGACGCGGTGAACCTGGACCTGACCCAAGCAGCCTCCTCTGAAGTGAAAGTGGGTGTATTTGCCCTGGACGGCCGATTGGTGAAAACCTTGACCCTCACAGGCGGCAAAGTGCAGCGCCTTGATCTGACCGACGTAGCCGTAGGCACGTACCTGGTGAAACTTGCCGGGGATGACGTTGAGACTGTCATCAGAGTGGTGAGACAATAATCTAAAGAACTCAGCAAGCTAAAGAAAGGGCGCCCATGTGGCGCCTTTCCTTTTTAGGGCCGTTTTCTGCAAACTAGCCCAAAACAAAATCCACCGCTTCAGCAAAACATCTTACTTATGTTCAGAGTGCTGTGCACCTTTCTCGTCTAACACAAAAGCGGAGGCTCCTACTTATAGGAGCCTCCGCTTTTCATAAGGCAGCAATCGTGTGGCGATGGGGTTTACTCCTCGTCATCCAGGTAGTAATCGCCTGCGTGGCCCTCCGCTGATTCATCGCTGAAGCGGGTGATGTCTTTCATGAAGTTGTCGTGGATCTGCTTGATCTTGGGTGACTCGCCCACGTGCTTCTTCAGGATCTTGGCAATGTTGCTGGCCTCCTCCAGGTAGAACATATCATCCGTGGCAGTGCCTAGTTTGTCAGCATCCACCTGCAGCAACTCGGTCTGGAGGTCCATCAGCTTAGGGTCGTCCTCGCCGTACATGATGAGTGTCCCGTGCAGTTTGCTCAGCATCTCGTTGAAAAGCTCCCCCTCGTACGGAAGGTTCACCTCCTCATCATCATCTGCGCCAAAGCCGCCCCTGCCCCCTAAAACGTCATCTTCATCGTCGTCAAAGGAGAACTCATCATCAAAATGGCTGTTGTTTAAATCATCGTCATCGTAGCCATACTCGTCATCGTAACTGCCGCGTGGTGCCATATTAGTCTATTTTAAAGCTGTCAAAAATTGTTGTTTGCTAATTTCAGGTTGGTCTCCTTTTTACGAGTGCGTTTTAAAAAGTGTCCGCCAATTAGGTAAAACTTTCTTTATAATTTATGCTTTGGAGCCGTTTCCGCAAAAATAGTCTGAAAACGTATTTATACCATTCTTTACGCCCAGCCCAAGGCTGCCACCGGAAAATTATTTTCAATTCACGCACCGCTTTCAGCCATTTTAGAGGGAGGCGAGTATATGCAGGAGAATTCTCAAGGACTTAAGACTATGACTTCGCCACAGGAACTGGAGACACTGGTGCAACGCCAGAAGGAATTTTTCAACACCGGGCAAACCCGTCCGATCGCCTTCCGGTTGAAGATGCTCCGCCGGCTGCAGAAAGTCATTCAGCAAGAAGAAGAAGCCATCATCGCGTCGCTTTCCGCCGATTTCAAAAAGCCACCCTTTGAGACGTTCGCCACGGAGATCGCCATTCTGGAGGCCGAGATCAAGTTCCTGCTCAAGCACCTGCGCCGCTGGATCGAGCCGTATCGGGTGAAGTCCAGCTTCCTGAATTTTCCGTCCAAAGACTACATTTACCCCGAGCCCTACGGCGTTTCGCTGGTCATTGGCGCCTGGAACTATCCGTTCCAACTCACGCTGTCGCCGGTGCTGGGCGCCATTGCGGCGGGCTGCTGCGCCATCCTGAAGCCCTCTGAACTCACCTCTGCCACGAGCCAGCTCACGGCCCGCCTGATCCAAGACCATTTCCCGCCCGAGTACCTGACCGTAGTGCAAGGCGGCCCCGAGGTAAGCCAAGTGCTGCTGGAACAGCCTTTTGACAAGATCTTTTTCACCGGCAGTGTACCGGTGGGCAAGGTTGTGGCGCAGGCTGCCGCCAAACAGCTGATTCCGGTCACCTTGGAATTGGGCGGAAAGAGCCCCTGCCTTATTGACGAGACCGCCGACCTGGCCGTGGCGGCCAAGCGCATTGTCTGGGGCAAATTCATCAACGCGGGCCAAACCTGCGTGGCGCCAGACTACCTTTTGGTACATGAGAAAGTAAAAGAACCGCTGCTGAAAGAACTGACTTCTACCATCCAGGAATTTTACGGCACCAACCCAGCCCAAAGCCCAGACTTCGCCCGCATCATCAACGAACGCCATTTTCAGCGGCTGAAAAATCTGCTGGACAGCTCTCCCGTTTACGCCGGCGGCCAAACCGATGCTAGTTCCCTGTACATCGCTCCTACCCTGCTCGCTGATGTTTCCTGGGACCAACCCGTCATGCAGGAAGAGATTTTCGGGCCGCTGCTGCCGGTGTTGACTTATAAGACAATGCCCGAAGCCATCCGGGAGGTGAACGCGCGCCCTAAGCCGCTGGCGCTCTACTTATTTTCCAGGGACAAGAAAGCCAAGGAGATGGTCTTGACGCAGACTTCCTCGGGTGGGGCTTGCATCAATGACACCGTCTCGCATCTGGCCAATCCGTTCCTGCCCTTCGGCGGGGTGGGTACCAGCGGTCAAGGCAATTACCACGGCAAAGCCAGCTTTGAGGCGTTCTCGCACCAGAAAAGCGTTCTTATGAAACCCTCCAAACCCGATCTGCCCCTCAGATATCCGCCGTACCAAAACAAGTTCAGTTGGATGCGGAAAGCGTTCAAATGGCTCTAGCGGTTTGCGTTGGTGGCAAGCTTTACCAGCCGACGCCTACTGTTTTAAGACGATTTTCCGGAAAACAGGGCCAAAACAAGAAAGGCAAGCAGAAACAGACTAGAGTTTACCTGACGGACCTAAAAAACCGAAAGCCGTTTCGGGGCTACTTTCATGAAAGTAGCCCCGAAACGGCTTTCTCTTGAAACACGCTGAACTGCTTAGGTTACAGCAGGCTTTATCATTTTGATGTGGTCAATGCCGTCTTCGTCATAGACCTCGCTGGACTGCTCAAACCCGAATCGCTCATAGAATTTCTTCGCGTACAGCTGCGCCCCAATCTTAATGGGTCCCTTGCCGAAGAGCCGGTACGTTTCTTCAATGGCTTTCTGCACCAACTGTTGACCCACCCCTGAACCGCGTACGGAGGCGCTGGTGATGATCCGGCCAATAGAAAGCTCTGGGTAAGAGACGCCGGCCGGCAGCAAGCGGGCGTACGCTTCCAGCGTGGTGCCGCGGTAGAAAAGCAGGTGGTGGCATTGGTCATCCAACCCGTCGGGGTCCAGGAAAACGCAGTTCTGCTCTACCACAAACACGGCACTCCGCAGTTGCAGCAAATCGTACAGTTCTTTAGGCGACAGGTCTTCAAAGGCCTTGGTGACAGTAGTAAACTCCATAATGCTGCGAAACTACCCTTTCCTGCCAAAACCGCCAATTATTCTTCGCTTTCACCAAAATTCAACGTGAGCCCAAGACAAAACCTCTTTTTTATGCCAACGTTTGCATAAAAGTCTATATATTTAATTTGCGAACAAGAATCTTAATCGATAATTTAAATGTTAATTTTACACTTATTATCCTTCAAGACCTTGTTGGCCTCTTGAACGCTCATTCAAGAACCAATCATTTACGTGCAACAGACTATTATTTGATATGCAAACAGAAGAAAAAGAGACATTACAGCTAGAGGAGCTGGAGCAGGTTGCCAAGCAGGTGCGCCGCGATATTGTGAGAATGGTACACGGTTGTCAATCGGGGCACCCGGGCGGATCTTTGGGCTGCACCGATTTCCTGGTGGCCCTCTATTTCAAGGTCATGACCCACTCCCCTGAGTTCAACATGAACGGCGAAGGCGAAGACCTGTTCTTCCTCTCCAACGGCCACATCTCGCCGGTTTGGTACAGCGTGCTGGCCAGAGCCGGTTACTTTGACGTGAGCGAGCTGAAGACTTTCCGCAAGCTGGATTCGCGTCTGCAGGGGCACCCTACCACCCATGAGGAACTGCCGGGCGTGCGCATCGCCTCTGGTTCTTTGGGCCAGGGCTTGTCAGTAGCCATCGGGGCGGCCTTGACAAAGAAATTGAACAACGATCCCGGCCTGGTGTTCACGCTGCACGGCGACGGCGAGCTGCAGGAAGGACAGATCTGGGAAGCGGCCCTGTTCGCGCCGCACAACAAAGTAGATAACCTCATCTCCACCATTGACGTGAATGGCCAGCAAATTGACGGCCCCACCAATAAAGTCCTGGATTTAGGAAATCTGCGCGCCAAATGGGAAGCCTTCGGCTGGGATGTCATGGAAATGAATGGCAATGACCTGGGCAACGTGATCCAGACCCTGGAATTGGCCAAAGCCAAAGCCTACAAAGGCAAGCCGATTATGATTTTGATGCAGACCAACATGGGCCACGGCGTGGATTTCATGATGGGCTCGCACAAATGGCACGGCGTGGCACCCAATGATGAGCAGCTTTCCCTTGCCCTGGGTCAGTTGACCAGCAACATGCAGGATTACTAGAGAGCGGCCGCAAGTCTCCGGGCTTGCCACTTCTAGTTTAATCCATTTGAACGCTTGTTTGTTTAGGAGCTGATTTTGAGAAAACAGGCTTCAAACGCAGGCAGAAATCCATAACCGTTGAGAATCATTCAAATGAAAAAATATACTTATACAGAATCAAAAGACACCCGCTCTGGTTTCGGGGCGGGGCTGGTAGAGGCTGGCAGAAAAAACAAAGACGTAGTGGCGCTGTGCGCTGACCTGGTGGGCTCATTGAAGATGGGCGATTTCATCAAGGAATTTCCTGAGCGCTTTGTGCAGGTGGGCATTGCCGAGGCCAACATGATGGGCATTGCGGCGGGGATGACCATTGGCGGCAAGATTCCGTTCACCGGCACGTTCGCTAACTTCTCCACCGGCCGCGTGTATGACCAGATCCGTCAGTCCATCGCTTACTCAGACAAAAACGTGAAGATCTGCGCTTCGCACGCGGGTCTGACGTTGGGTGAGGACGGGGCCACACACCAGATTCTGGAAGACATCGGCATGATGAAAATGCTGCCCGGCATGACCGTCATCAACCCGTGCGACTACAACCAGACCAAAGCCGCCACCATGGCTATTGCTGAGTACGAAGGTCCGGTGTACCTGCGCTTCGGACGCCCAGTGATTCCGGTGTTCACGCCGGCAGATCAGGAATTCGTGATCGGAAAAGCCTGGATGGTGAACGAAGGCACTGACGTGAGCATCTTCGCGACGGGTCATTTGGTGTGGGAAGCCATCAAAGCCGGCGAGAAACTAGCTGAAATGGGCATCTCCGCTGAGATCATCAACATCCACACCATCAAACCACTGGACGCAGAAGCCGTGCTGAAATCAGTAGCCAAAACCGGCTGCGTGGTGAGCGCTGAGGAGCACAACCGCCTGGGCGGCCTGGGCGACAGCATCGCTCAGTTGCTGGCGCAGAACACGCCGCTGCCTATGGAGTACGTGGCCGTAAACGACTCCTTCGGGGAGAGCGGTACGCCGGAGCAGCTCATGAAGAAATACGGTCTGGACGATGCCCACATTGTGGCTGCCGTGCAGAAAGTACTGGAGCGCAAAAAGGCCCTGGCCAAATAAATGATGTAGATCGGCTTTGCCGACAGAAGAAAATAAATAGGATATAGGGAAAGGCGGGCTCTTCTGGAGCCCGTTTTTTTGTTTTCCCCGTATGCCCTTACGTATCTCTTAACCTTACGCGTACATGAATACCCCCAAATACAAAGCCTTCCTGTTTGACATGAACGGCACCATGATTGACGACATGGATTACCACACTACCGCGTGGCAGAAGGTTCTGAAGGAAGAGCTGCAGACGTCGCTTTCCTGGGACGAGGTGAAGGCCCAGATGTACGGCAAGAACAGCGAGGTGCTGGCCCGGTTCTTCGGGGAAGACCGCTTCACCCAGGAAGAAGCCGACCGGCTCTCCGTTGAAAAAGAGAAAATCTACCAGAAGGAATACATCTCGCACCTGCGGCTCATCAACGGTTTAGACGGTTTTCTGCAAAAAGCCGCCGAAAACGACATTAAGATGGCCATCGCCACCGCCGCCATCATGTTCAACATTGATTTTGTGGTGGACAACCTGGACCTGAGGCACTATTTCCAGGCCCTGATCTCCGCGGATGAAGTATCCAAAAGCAAACCCCACCCCGAGACTTTCCTGAAATCTGCCGAAGAACTGGGCGTAAACCCCAAAGATTGCCTGGTGCTGGAAGACGCACCCAAAGGCGTGGAGGCCGCCCAGAACGCCGGCATGGATTGCCTGGTCATCACCACCATGCACGGCCACGAAGAGTTCTCCCAGTACAAAAACGTCATCGGGTTTGTGAAGGACTACACAGATCCCATGCTACAGCAGCTTTTCACCGGACAGAAGTAAAACCAGTTTTGGGCCTAGTTTTAGCAAATTAGGCTGGAAGCGGCGTCTCCTCCTTTCTGTCATCTTGGAAAGATCTTGTGGGCAAATGGTAGTATCGGTTACTAAAGGCCACTACCGTTCGCTCCCAAGATCCTTTCAGGATGACAAAAAGAGGATGAAGTTCTCCATCAGGAATGCGTGCGGACACGAGCGGGACGCTCGCGCCAGCGAAAAGACTGCCAAACAACCATCCCCTATTTCAAGCCTGCTTTTATAAAATCAGGTCCAAAACAGGGGATGTCTTTTTACCCGAACAGGTTATTGGTGAACTGCACTTTGATGCCTAGTTGGAAGTCGCTGATGGTTTTGAAAATTTCCTTGAGGGTGACCTGCTCTATTTTGGTGAGGCTTTGGATATCCAGGTAATTGTCTGGCTCGCTTTTGTCATGCATGATCTGGCTGGCCTGTTTGCGTAGCCTGAGGCCCATGAGGTAATAGTAAGACTGCAACAACTCCTGGGTCTGGGTTTCGGAGAACACCCCGGCCTCACGCAAGGCCTCTATCCGCTCGCCGGTATTGGTTTTGAAGATGCGGTTCTTGAGGGCGTACACTCGCACTAGGTCTACAATGGGTGTCATGGCTTTCTTGATGTCAAACACCTGCTGCGACCCCACGGTGAACGTTCTGATGTTCTTGAAAAATGTGAGCGGCGGCTCGTACTGCAGGGCATTGTTGGCCATGTGGTAAAACAACCGAGGCATGGGTTTCTGTAGCTCCTCGTCCAGGAAAGAAACCAGCTCTTTCATGATGGCACCATCGCCGTAGATGTAGCGGCAGTCAAAGAAGGTGGAGAACTGAATGGCGGTCTCGGGCACAATCTCCTGCATCCACTCGTGGTAATTGCGTTTCCAGTGCGAGAGCGAGTGCGTCCATTTGGGGTTCTTGGCCATGTAGCCGCCGGTGCAGTAACTGAACCCAATGTAGTCCAGTTTCTCCGAAACCATGTCGGCGAACTTGAGGAAATACGCGCGCACCAGTTCGCGCTGCTCGTTGGCTTTGTCTTCGTAGACAATGGCGTTGTCCTGGTCGGTCTTCAGGGTCTGTTCTTTGCGGCCCTCGCTGCCCAATACCATGAACACGAACTTGGCCGGCGCCGGACCGCAGATGGCAATTACCTCCTCTATCACTTTCTGGGCAATGGTGTCGGCCACAGTGGTAATCACCTGGTTGATGATCTCAGACTTGGCGCCGCGCAAGAGCAACTGCATCACAATCTCGGGTACCCGCTGCCATTTGTCCCGCAACTCATTCCCGGAGCGGGCCAGTTTCACCGATTGGATGAACACGAACGGCGACTGGGCCTGGTCGCTGAGCAGCTTGCTCCGGCTGATCATGCCAATATACTCGCCGTCGTCCTCGATGAGCAGGTAACGCGTCTTGGTCCGGAACATGAGCAGGATGGCCTCATACACGTACGCGTCCTTCCGGATGGAGACAATGGGGTTATCCATGATTTCCTTCGCCTGCCCGCGCACGTCTTCCTGGGCCGCTACCACGTTGTCACGCAGGGTAATATCGGTGATGTAGCCGGCAATCTGCCCCACTTCGTTCTTCACGAAAAGACAGCTGGTCTTATGCTCGGCCATGATGCGGGCCGCCGTGTAGATGGGCGTACTGCTGCTGCAGGTGACAATATCCCGGTACTCCACGCTCTCAATGCGGCGCGAATAAAGCTGGTCGGTGGCGATGTAGTTTTCCTCAAACGAGGTGGGCCGCTTCACAAAATGGGCGAACTCCTCGTTGAGCATCCGCATGCCAAACTCCTGCGAGAAGTAGTGCAGAAGCCCCTCGTTGGCTTTGGCCAGCGCTCTAAAGTGCCTGCGGTGCAGAAAGTACACCACCGTCCCTTTCTTGGCGATGACCGTGCGCAGTGATTTCTTGCGGTTGAGCAGCATGGAAATACCGCCGTAGCAATAGCCGGGCTGATGGCGTTCCAGCACCCGTTTGTTTTGGGCCGAATCATAGAAAAACGACTCATATTCGCCAGCGGCGATGAGGTCCACGCCCCGAAGTTTGGTGGCTTCCTGGTGGTAGATGAGCGTGTCTTTGGAATAAGAAACTTTCTCCAGCAGGTCAATCACCTCTAACAGCACATCATCTCCTAACAGATGGAACGGCTTTACGCTTTTCAAGAATTGCAGACGGTCGTTCATAGCCAAAAGATAAGTAAGAAGATTAAAAATAAAGCGCCCAGCGCCAGCAAAAGCCAGGCAGGCAAAGGCAGGCGCGTAGACTTTTGTTGCGGTCGCTTTTGCGTGTTATACCTGGTTTCCTGCTGCCGGGATATGGAGCCGTCTGTGATTATCCGGCGCTTGCGCAATTCAAAGTAGCTCTGGGCCGCGGCCCGGGCATCTACCACGGCATTGTGCTGGTTCTCCAAAGATTGGTGGAACAGGTGGCTGTAGAGTTCGCCCAGGCGCAGGTATTTCTTCCGCGGCAGGTGCGTGAGCCCTGAGGAAGCGATCATGGTGCAGAAAACCGGCAGGTTGTCAAACGGACTGGGCAGCCCCTCGCGGTAGAAATCCGCACTGAGCACATGGAAATCGAACTGCATGAAATGCCCGATGACCATGGGCTCGTAGCGCTGGAGATCTTCCTGCAAGTGCAGCAGCACCTCGCGGCGGCCTTCGCCGTTGGCGTGCAGAAACTCGGGGGTGAGCCGGTGGACTTCTATGGAAGAGGGACTCACCTCAAACCCCTCGGGGCGGATGTAGTGGTTCGCGGCTTTGACCTCCTGCCCCGCTTTGGTATAGACAAACCAAGCCACCTGCACGGTATGCGGCCAATTGGCATCCTCAGAATACGGCACGTCCCATTGCAGGGGCAACCCCGAGGCTTCTATGTCTATGAACAGCAGGTGGTCTTTCACTGGGTTACGTATACTTTGGTAAAGGCGGGTCTGTTACGCCTGGCGTTTAAGGGCTGTTTTCAGAGAATCGGCCTTGAAACGAGAAACGGGTAACTACCAGAACTCCAGGCAGACAGCATTCTGAATCAAGAGCAAAGCAAAAGAGGACAGAAAACCCCTGCCTTAACGCTTCTGCTTCAGCCTTGAAAAGGTACTGCAATGCGCGGTAAAAACATAAAAGCGGACGTTTTAGGCCCGCTTTTATGTTTCATGAGGTTTTATTTTGTACTACCAGAACCGCACGTACAGGGCTGTTACCAGTAACATCGTCAATACAATCAGGGCCAAAGTGGAGTTTGACACTTTGAACATGGTGGTGTCCAGCTCAAACGCTTTGGGGTTCACTTTTGGTCCGGCCAAGCTCAACAGGATCATCACAATCATGGTGAACATGAAGGCCAATCCCATACAGATCAGGAACGGAATCTCAAAGCCGCCTTTGCCGTTAGGGTACGCGGTGTACAGGAAAGTCTCGTTCCCAAACCAGGTTGGCGCGTAGTTGTTGAACACTACAGACAAGATGAAACCGGTGAAAAGACCTGCAATAGCAGCGGTACCAGTGGTGCGCTTCCAGAACATGCCCAGGAAGAACATGGCAAACACACCCGGGCTAATGAAACCGGTGTATTTCTGGATGAAGGTAAATCCACCTTCGCCGCCAATGCCTAATAAGTCATCCCAGGTAAGGAAGATAGAGAACAACATGGCCGCCACAATGGTGATTTTACCCACCCAGATAAGCTTCTTCTCATCGGCACCTTTGTTGATGTATTTCTGATAGATGTCCAGGGTGAAGATGGTGGAGATACTGTTGGCTTTACCGGCCAAAGAAGCCACAATAGCCGCGGTCAAAGCCGCCAAAGACAAACCTTTCATCCCGGTAGGCAAGAAGCCCAGAATTGCGGAGTACGCGTTATCCGCGTTGAAGTGTCCGCCCGGAGCCATTTCTTCCTGTAACGCACCGTTCTTGTACAGCACGTAGGCGGCAATACCCGGCAGCATTACAATGATAGGCATCATCAACTTAAGGATACCCGCAAACAAGATACCCGTACGGGCTGTGTGCAAATCGGCACCCAAGGCACGCTGGGTAATGTACTGGTTACAGCCCCAGTAGTTCAGGTTCACAATCCACATACCGCCAAAATACATGGCAATGCCTGGCACCATGAGGTATTTGTTTATTTCCTGCTGGGTTGCGCCCGGACCCGGCTTGTCAAAGATCAAGTGGAAGTGGTCTGGTGAATCTTGCAGCAGTTTGTTGAAACCGGCAATCATGTCATTGCCCAGACCAAAGTGGTTACTCACCAAGGTTAAAGCAGTATACGTCGTAGCCAAACCACCCAGAATCAACACCGTTACCTGAATCACATCGGTAAACCCGATTACCTTCATCCCGCCCAGGGTAATGATAACCGCGAAGATCGCCAGCAGCACCATAATCAGGTGGAAGTTCTCGCCCCCGGCCAGGTTACTGATGGCCAAGGCTCCCAGAAATAAGATAGACGTCAGGTTCACGAACACGTACAGGAACAGCCAGAAAATAGCCATGATTAAGGCGGTGGTCTCGTTGTACCTGTTCTGCAGGAACTGTGGCATGGTGAAAATCTTGTTCTTCAGGTATACCGGAATAAACCAAACGGCCACAATGATCAAGGCAACGGCGGCAATCCACTCATACGCGGCTACGGCCACCCCTACCACAAAGCCGTTCCCGCTCATGCCTATGAACTGCTCGGCGGAGATGTTGGAGGCGATAAGCGAGGCCCCGATAGCCCACCAGGTAAGGGACCCTTCGGCGAGGAAGTAATCTTTACTGTCTGACTCTACGGTTTTCTTTTTGCGGTAAATCCAGTATCCGTATCCAGATACAATGATGAAGTAGACTATAAAGATGGTATAGTCAATGGTGGTAAATTTGTTCATGGAAAGGGGTTAACCTGAAGTGAAAAGTTTGGTGGTTTGGTAAAGAAAAAGCCTCTATGCCAACGATAGCATAGAGGCCCTTAAATTTAGCAATTCTTCTGATAATACATCTCACTCCAGCGAAGTTCGTTTTTCAGCTGTCTCAGTTTGGTGTCACGGCCAATCACCACGCACTCAATGCCGGCCATCTCGGCAAAGTCCTGCAGTTGCTCTGCGCTAATGTTCTGGCTGTAGCAGGTATGGTGGGCGCCACCGGCTAGAATCCAGGCGGCACAGCCTGTTTTCATGTCTGGAAGCGGTTTCCATAGCACGCGGGCTACAGGCAGGTTAGGCAGTTCGTTCTGCGGCTCCACGGCTTCCACTTCGTTCACGATAAGTCTGAAGCGATTGCCCATGTCCACCACCGAGGCGTTCAGGGCCGGACCAGACCCAGCGTTGAATACCAAACGTACCGGATCGGCTTTGCCGCCAATGCCCAACGGATGGATCTCGCAAGAAGGTTTGTCAATGGCCAGGGCCTCGTCTACCTCCAGCATGTGCGAACCCAACACCAACGCGTTGTTCGGGTCAAAGTGGTAGGTGTAGTCTTCCATGAAGGCATTGGCGCCCGGCAGACCGCTGCCCATCACTTTCATAGCGCGCACCAAAGCGGCGGTTTTCCAGTCACCTTCGCCAGCGAAGCCGTACCCGTCTGCCATGAGGCGCTGCACCGCAATACCAGGCAGCTGCACCATGCCGTGCAGGTCTTCAAATGTATCTGAGAAGCCTTTATAGCCTCCTTTTTCTAAAAACGTGCGTAAACCGATCTCAATTTTAGCGGCCTCTCTGAGGGAAGCACGTTGCGCCCCGCCTTCGCGCAGGCCTTCGGCTACGTTGTACTTGGTTTCGTACTCCTGTACTAGTTCGTCAATAGCCTGCTCAGATACTTCGTTGATCACCGCTACCAGGTCCCCGATGCCGTGGGTATTCACCGCGAAACCGAATTTCAGCTCGGCCTCTACTTTGTCACCTTCGGTTACGGCTACGTAGCGCATGTTGTCCCCGAAGCGCACGAACTTGGCGCCTTGCCAATCATACCAACCGGCGGCCACGCGGCACCAGTTGTTGATCTCCTGGATTACCTCTGGGTCTTGCCAGTGGCCTACCACCACCTTGCGCTCAATGCGCATGCGAGACACCATAAACCCGAACTCACGGTCACCGTGGGCACTCTGGTTCAGGTTCATGAAATCCATGTCAATGGAGTTCCACGGAATGTCGCGGTTGAACTGGGTGTGCAGGTGCAGCAACGGTTTCTGCAATACCTTCAGTCCTCTGATCCACATTTTAGCGGGCGAGAACGTGTGCATCCAGGTAATCACGCCAATACAGTTCTCGGCAACGTTGGCTTCCTGGCAAACCTTGAAGATCTCTTCGGTGGTTTTCACGGTAGGCTTGAACACAATGCGCACCGGAATCTGGTCGGCACCGTCTAAGCCTTTTACAATTTCCTGGGAGTGGGCGGCCACTTGGTTCAGGGTCTCTTCGCCGTATAGGTGCTGGCTACCAGTGAGGAACCAAACTTCAAATTGTTTTAAATCAATCATGGGTGTGAGGGTTATAGACGAACCGGCTGGTGCCCCAGCCAAGTCCTTTGCGG
Source organism: Rufibacter hautae (assembly GCF_008271695.1). Taxonomy (GTDB): domain Bacteria; phylum Bacteroidota; class Bacteroidia; order Cytophagales; family Hymenobacteraceae; genus Nibribacter; species Nibribacter hautae. The sequence goes on along the minus strand of NZ_VKKY01000003.1, from coordinate 118,826 downwards.
TTTGCTACTAGTTATCTGCTATTGGCCGTAATAAGAATCCGGTCCGTGCTTTCTTTCAAAGTGTTTCTTGATAAGCGAATCCTGGAGACGCGGAACCTGCGGCCTGATCTGCTCCGTAAGGAACGCCATGCGCGCAATCTCTTCCACCACGGCGCTGTTGTACACCGCTTTCTTGGCGTCTTTGCCCCAAGTGAACGGCGCGTGGTTGCCTACCAGCACCATTTCCACTTCCTGGTAGCTCATGCCTTTCTCCTGCAGGTAATTCATGATCTGGAAACCGGTCTCGTACTCGTAGTTCCCCTGGATCATGGCATCGTCCATGGGCGGGGCGCAGGGTACATCGGTGGTGAGGTGGTCGGCGTGGGTGGTACCGTAGATGGGAATATCGCGCTGGGCCTGGGCCCAGGCAGTGGCGTAGGTAGAGTGCGTGTGCACAATGCCCCCGATGTTCTCCCAATGCTTGTACAGCACCGCATGGGTTTTGGTATCTGACGATGGCCGCAGAGAACCCTCCACGGTGTTGCCGTCAAAGTCCACGATCACCATCTTCTCCGGCGAGAGGTCCTCGTAAGGCACGCCGCTGGGTTTGATGGCGAAAACGCCTTGTGACCGATCCACGGCGCTCACGTTCCCGAAGGTGAATAATACCAGCCCTAATTTGGGCAATTGCATATTGGCCTGGTAGGCCTCTTCTTTGATGTGTTGAAAAGAACTCATGGATGCTTATCTGGTAAGGCCTTGCAGCTCCGTCTGCGCTGAAGTGATGGGTCTGGTTTGGCCTTCCTGGGCTGGGCTACCGGTTTCAGGTAAGTCAGACAAAACCGTAAGTTTAGCCGGGGCGCTGTGGATTTCCAGGAAACCGCCCAGCTCGGTGTATTTCTGGTAGCGCTTGGCGTACAGACCTACCCGCTCCTGGTTAGGGAAATACTCCAGGTCAAACCCTTGACCCATGGCTTCCATGGCATCTTCTACCCTATTGTAAAGACCAGCCGCAGTGGCCGCGAACATAGCGGCTCCAATGGCGCAGGTCTGCTCTGATTTATGAATCCTGATGGGCATATTCATGACATCGGCCATCATCTGCATGATGAACGGTGATTTTCTAGCTACGCCGCCCAAACCAATCAGGCCTTTCACCGGCACGCCCTGCTCATTGAAACGGTCCACAATTTTCTTCGCCCCGAAGCAGGTGGCTTCTACCAAGGCCCGGAACACGCGCGGGGCATCGCTGCCCAAGCCTAATCCGGAGATGGCGCCTTTCAATACCTGGTTCGCATCTGGCGTGCGGCGACCGTTGAACCAGTCAATGGCGAACTCGTTATTTTCTGATAATAGAATTTGGTCTGCGGCAATGCTCAGTTCCGGGATGATTCTGTTGGACACCTCCTCTACCAGCGCCTCGGCGGTAGCGGCATCAATGACTTGTGAGTTGGCCAGCAGGTTCTGCAACGGCCACAGCAAGATTCTCTTGAACCAGGCATACGTATCGCCGAAGGCGGATTGACCAGCCTCTAGGCCCATCATGCCCGGGATGATGGAACCAGGCACCTGGCCGCAGATTCCGTTTACCAGCGTGTCACCAATTTCATCAATAGGGGCCACCAGCATATCGCAGGTAGAGGTACCCATAACTTTGCTCAAATGATACGGCTCAATCTGACCACCCACGGCGCCCATGTGGCAGTCAAAAGCACCTACGCCCACCACTACATCGGTTGACAAGCCCAGACGCTCCGCCCACTCGGCACTTAACTGGCCAGCGGCTTGGTCTGAGGTGTAGGTATCTTGGAACAGGCGGGAAGTGAAGCCGTCCAGCACTGGGTCCAGGGAAGCAAAGAAGTCATTGGGAGGCAGTCCGCCGAACTCAGCGGCCCACAGCGATTTATGGCCTGCCGAGCAGACGCTGCGTTTCATTTGGTCTACGTTGTTACCGCCGGTGAGCAGGAACGGAATCCAGTCGCAGTGCTCTACCCAGGAGTAGGTGGCTTCGCGCACTTGGGCGTCTTCGCGCAGCACGTGAAGCAACTTGGCCCAGAACCACTCAGAAGAGTAGATCCCGCCCACAAACTGCAGGTAATTTGTCTCGAATTTGGTGGCATGCTCGTTGATCTCGGCGGCTTCCTGCACGCCGGTGTGGTCTTTCCAGAGCACGAACATGGCATTAGGGTTTTCCGCGAACTCAGGCAACAAGGCCAAAGGTGTGCCCTGCTGGTTCACCGCCACCGGCGTAGAACCGGTCGTGTCTACGGAGATACCTTTCACCGCGCCCGCAATGGCCGCGCCGCCCGCTTTCTCCAGACAGTCTTTGATGGTTTTCTCCAAACCCTCCACGTAATCCAGAGGGTGCTGGCGGAACTGGTTTTCCGCTGGCACGCAGAAAGCGCCTTTGTTCCAGCGGGGATAGTTGAAAACAGAAGAAGCTACTTCCTCACCGTTTAAGGCATTTACCAGGACAGACCGCACAGAGTCAGAGCCATAGTCTACGCCAATCACATATACATCTTGTGCCATAGTCGACTTATTGTTGTCAAATTAACGTTTATTCCCACTATCACCAAAATTTGGCCTTCAACTTTTACGGATTTAAAAATTAAAGCTTCGTCTTAGCGTATTCTATTACAAGTATAGCAATAAGTTTCTTTAAATTGTTGTTTTGACACTTAATTTAATTTTCGAGCATCATCTTCCTTCCTCGCACCACTGGAGCAGCGTCTGCTCAGCCAAACCTACAGCATACTTGAAAGAAAAATGAGCTTCCGTTTCAAGGCTAGTTTTGTTAAAACAGCCTTGAAACGGAAGCTCATTTTATTGCTCCTCAAAAGCGCAGTAGCCGAATCACTTAGGACCAACTACTCAATGCACGCTGGGGTTTACACTAGGAACTTCTCGGGCTTAGGGATGAACTTGAGGAAAGCCTCAAAGTTGTCATAGTACTTCTCTTTGTCCAGCTTGAAGTAGAAGGCACCTTTGCGGGAACTCTCTTTATCTTTCTCCTCCTGGCGCACTAATAGGCCCGTAGAAAGAACCTTGCGGCTGAAGTTCCGCTTGTCAAAGGTGGTGTCGTAGAGTTTCTCGTAGAGGGTCTGGAGTTTGGGCAGGGTGAATTTCTCAGGCAGCAGCTCAAACAAGATGGGGTGCAGCGCGGCCTTGTAGCGCAGGCGCATCTTGGCCATCTCCACCATCTCCTCGTGGTCAAAGATCAGGCTGGGCATCTCGCTCAGCAGAAACCACTCAGCGTGGTACTCAGAGCTCAGTTGGGCCTCGTATTTCTGGATATCGATGAGAGCGAAGTACGGCACCGCGATGGTGCGTTCCACTGGGTCACGGGTAGGTTCACTAAACGCCGGAATCTGCTCCAGGTACACGCCCTCCAAGCCGGTGAGCTGTTTCAGAACCCGCTGGGCGCCCGCTTCCAGGCTCTCCTGAGGCTGCACGAAACCACCCATGAGGCTCCACTTCTGCTTCTGGGGCGCAAAACCCCGCTGAATCAACAGCAGCTTGAAGTTCTCTCCGTCAAAACCAAATATGATACAATCCACCGCAACAAGAATCCTTGTCTGGCCCGAATACTTCATCATTCCGCTGATATATTTAATAGCCCTGCTGCCAACGATGGCCTGACAGAACCAAAATTAGTTTGAGTGCACAAGCGCTTTCTTGTCTTTTGCTTTGACCCACCTTTAAGCAAATGGATTAAACAGGTCCTGAGAAAAATTTTAGACTTGTCTAAAGACAAAGCAAATAAAGGAATACAAATTGATTTTAGAGCAATTGGCCCGCAGGGCGTCAGGAAAATATTTGAAGGCAAAGCAATGCCTTCTCCATGTTTAGAACCTGATTTAGCCAAAACAGCCCTTAAACGCCTCTCGCGGGAAAAAAGAATCCCCGGAAACCGATCTTGTCAAACGTTTCCGAGGATACTATAATCCGAAGCAGCATATGCCTACTTCGCTGAGAATTTATGCACGGTGGTGGTGTTGTAGGTCTGGCCGGGCTTTAACACCGTAGACGGGAAAGCCGATTGGTTAGGAGAGTCAGGGAAGTGCTGCGTCTCTAAACAGAAAGCCGTTCTGAACTCATCTTTGCCTACTTTAAGTCCGTGGGCTCCTTCCATGAAGTTGCCGCTGTAAAACTGGATGCCGGGCTCCTGGGTCCGGATTTCCATGGTGATGCCGCTCTTATCTCCGGTGACCGTGGCCGCCAGTTTCATTTCCTTGCCAGCGTTCCCGCCAGTCAGCACGTAGTTGTGGTCATAACCGTTGCCGTACTGTAACTGTTGGTTCTGGTCTTTGATTCTGGCTCCGATGGCGGTTGCCTGCTGAAAATCGAACGGAGTACCTTTCACCGGCTCAATGCCCGTCGGGATCAGGGTGGAATCTACCGGGTTGTAACGATCCGCGTTGATTTGCAAGGTGTGCCCCAGGATGTCACCGCTGCCTTCCCCGTTCAGGTTGAAGAAGGTGTGGTTGGTGAGGTTCACGATGGTGGTTTTATCCGTGGTGGCCTGGTAATTCACCGTCAATTCATTCTCATCGGTGAGGGTATAGGTCACCTTGGTGGTCAGGGTACCGGGGTAGCCTTCTTCCATGTCTTTGGCCACGTAGGTCAGCTCCAGGGTTTTGTCGTCTACCTGTTTGGCATCCCACACCACGCGCGAGAAGCCTTTGTTTCCACCGTGCAGGTGGTTGGCGCCGTTGTTCGTAGCCAGGGTATATTCCTTGCCTTCCAACTTGAACTTCCCTTTGGCGATGCGGTTTCCGTACCGGCCGATGGTGGCTCCGAAGAACGTATCAGCGCCCTCGGTGTAGTCTTCCACATTGTCAAACCCGATGGAAATATCGGTCAGTTTCCCGGTTTTGTCCGGCACCAACAGACTCACCACACGGCCACCGTAATTGGTGATGGCGGCCTGAACATTGTTCTTGTTTTTGAGCACGAACAGATCGGTCTGTTTGCCGTCTATGTTTTTCTGGAAATTAGCGCGGGCGGGTAGTTTCACTTCGTTGGCCGTGGTTGTGGTTTGGGTTTCTGTCTCAGTTGTTTCCTGCTTGCCGGCGTTCTGATTACAGGCGCTCACCAGGAGCATAGAACCTACCAGTAACGTGGAAACAGGTCTTAGTACGTATTTCATAGACGAGTTATAGGGTTATACAGATTATTTTTTGAATGTAAGACTTTTCAGACAATTTCTGCTGCTGCCGCCTTTTGGTTTTACAACTGCGCCACCGCTACCACCGGCCACTGGTCTTTGTCCCAGGTAAGTTTCTCCACCCTGAGCTTAGGCCGGCCGTTTTGGGCGGCGTCGTACCCATGGAAGATAATGTAATCCGTTTTGTCAAAGGTATAGACTGAGTTGTGCCCTACCCCATTCCACTTCTCGTTTCCTTCCAGCAAGACAGTACCTCCACCGGCATCCATGGCTACGCCGTTTTTATCCAGATATGGTCCCTGCACATTCTTGGACCGGCCCACAATCATCTTGTAGTCACTCTTGGCCCCTTTACAGCAATAGTCAATGGAAGCGAACAGGTAATAATAGCCGTTTTTCTTGAAAACAAAAGGCGCTTCAATGGCATTTCCGCCGGCCTCGGCGGGGTTGCCCGGCAAAGGAGCCGGATTCGTCTGTAGCGTCAACCCTTTTCTGCGACTGGCAATGGTCGGTATTTTGGAAACGTCCTCGGCCACGCTCAGGCGGTCTTTGTTCATTTTCACCAGCTTGAGACCGCCCCAAAAAGACCCGAAGGTCATCCACGGGGTTCCTTTTTTATCGGTCACGATGTTGGGGTCGATGGCGTTCCAGTTGGTTTGGCCCGGGATTGACTCAATGATTTTGCCGTGGTCCACCCACTTGAAGTTCTTGTCCTGCGGGTCTAAGGTGGTGTTGGTGGCCAAGCCAATGGCCGAGGTGTTTTTGCCGAAGGCTGAGATAGAGTAGTACAGGTAATACTTGCCGTTGTAAAAGCTGATGTCCGGGGCCCAGATGTGGTTGTCTTTGAAACCAGCCACCGCCTTGGTGGCCCACTCCGGCGCCGTAGCGAAAATGGGGGCTTCCTTTTTCCAGTTCTGCATATCCGTGGAAGACCACACCGAGATGCCATGCCCCGTGCTGAACAGGTAGTACGTATCGCCCTGCTTGGTCATGACCGGATCATGCACGGTCATGTTATCCGTAGGGCGCACCTCCCCTACCTGTTGCCCCTGCGGTTGCTGCGCCTGCGCAGAACCAATGCCCGTGAGCAAGAGTATACCTAAGATGAAGCTTCTTACCATCATATCAATCTTTGTTGTCTTTCGTTTTGTAGCCGTTTTGGCCAAAATGAACCAGAAACAGGCCGGGTTGCCCAACGCCTAGAACCTGGCTTAATGGGGTTTAGAACACCATCACAAACCCGCCGTTGGGTTTCAGCTCCACCGTGGTCGTGCCGCCTTTGACCGGGTCAATGGTCTGTTGCTGCATTCCGGCGGCATCGGTGCCATCGGTGATGAGGGAGCCTTTTTTGCCGTCCAGGAAGGAAAGGTCCAGCTGCAGGGTTTTGGCGGTTTTCTCGCCGTTGATGCCGGCCACGTACCATTTGCCGTTCGCCTTACGGGCCATCACCACTTCTTTGCCCGGGTAGCCGTGAACGAACTTAGCGTCTTCCCACACGCTGGGCACCCCGCGCAAAAACTCCTGCACGTACGCCGGCATCTTGGCCATGCCCGAAGGAATCTCCACGTAATGTTGCACGCCCGAAGTAAACAGCACCGACAACGCCAATTCAAAACCCGGGGTGGTTCTGCGGGTGATTCTGGGGATTGTGGTCAGGTTCACGGGCGTGAAATCCATGGGGTCAAAGACATTGCGGGTAAACGGAATCACCGTGGCGTGGGCTGGCTCCTCATCGGCGTTCTGCTGCTCAAAGGTGATGAACTCAAACCCCTTGATAGACTCCATGGTCATGAGATTAGGATAGGTCCGTTGCCAGCCGCGCGGCAAAGTACAGCCATGGAAGTTCACCAGCAGTTGGTGCTCGGCGGCGTCTTTCAGGATGTCATTGTAGTACTGCATCACGCTCTGGCCATCGCCCCCGAAAAAGTCGATCTTCACGCCTTTGATGCCCATGTCCTGCAGGCGCTTGAACTCCTGCGTGCGGCTCTCGTGCGTGAGCATTTTGTCTCTGGGCGTGTACGGCGCGGTATTCCAAGGACCGGCCGAGTTGTACCACAGCAGCAGCCCAACGTTCTTGGTTTTGGCGTAGTCTGCCAGTTCCTTCACTTTCTCGTACCCGATCTTTTTGTCCCAGTCGGCGTCAATGAGGGTGTAGCTCCATTTCATGCGAGAAGCGTAGTCAATGAAACGCTTCTGCACATCGTACACCGTGGAATCGTCTTTGAGAATGGCCCAGCTCCACGCCGATTTACCCGGCTTGATGAAATCCTTGTTCATGCTCATGGCAGGCTTGGCCAGGTCAATACCCAGCGTTGACTCCGCGATGGTCTTGAGAGAACCCACGGCCACCAGGCGCCAAGGCGAATAAAAGGGTAATTCGGAGGTTGGGTTCACCCCACCGCCGGCCATTTTCTCCACGGCCTCCGGAAACGCGAGGCTGTATTCTCCGCCCGGCGAGTTCTGGCCCAGACGCGAACCGCAGTACTCTCCGTAAGAAGCGGTTTCCGAGAGCAAAACCCAGTTGTCACCAGCCGTCTGGAACAAAGCCGGGAAAACCCAGCCCGCTTTGATGGGCGAAGGCGTACCCACCGGGATGCCTTTCTGGTAATATTCTTCATACGAAGGGTTGGTGCTCTCCCATCCGGTTTTGGCATCAGACATGGGCTGCAGCCAACCTTTGGTACCCTCGGGCAATTTAAACGAAGTCACTTCCCTAGTAACGGTTTTCCTGCCGGATGCCTGTCCCGGGAAATAGTACCGGAAAGCCACCCCGTCATTAGACACCTGGAAAATAACGTCCAGCTGCCGACCCTCGGCATTCTTCAGGTGGAAGGTGCGCTTGTTCGCGCGATAGGAGTTCTCCTTGCGCTTGGCCGTCAGGATCTCGTAGTTGTCTTTCACAGACTCCACGCCGGAGACAGACGCCAATGTCAAACCTTGGGAAAGGTCCGCATCTTCCATGACTACGCCCAGGCGGGAATCCTGCAGTACGGTGGCACCGCCGCGGGAAACCGTGTACGTGGCGCTTTGCCCCGGCGTGAGGCTGAACCGCACCTTAATGCTTTGATCAGGGCTTTCTATGGTGTACTCCTTTTCCATAGCAGAACTGCTGACGTTGGTTTTCTGAGCACAGGCGCCCAAACTCAAGACTCCTACCAGAAGGATGAGGGACCGGTAAATTCCAGTCCGCAAGTTGTTTTGTTTTGATTGTAAAGGCATGTTGGTTAGTTAGCGAATTTCTGCGGCTTGCGCTTATGGGCTGTTTTCAGGAAAACGGCTTTTAAACGCGGGTCGCAGAAGTTGTATGACATTGATTGAGACCGAGAATCAGCTTGGGATGGCCAGACCAGGCAATTTTTCAGAAAGGCAAACCAGGAAAAGAACTACCGCACCAACCAACGCTTTCTTCCTGGAAGAGCTAATTCCCGGAGGAAAAAGCTAGATCGTTTCGGGACTGATTCTGTAAAAACAGCCCCGAAACGATCTAACCCTTACTATCCTCTCTTATTTTCCAGTGTTGGCAGCGTACTTGGCCACCACCGACCCCAGAGAGGAAGCCTTCACCTTGATGATGTTCACCGAGTAAGGCTCCAGGGACAATTTCACCCGGTTGTTTTTCACCGAGATTGACTGCTGCACCGGGGTAAGGGCCATCGGCTCTTTGAAGGAGTTCATCTGCTCCAGGTTGCTGCTTCTCATTTTCTGCAGGGTGCCTTTGCCTTGCACGCTTTTCACGCCTTCCAGCACAAACTCGCCGTCCTGCGCCTTGCCTGAGGTATTCACTACTTTCAGGATCAGTTCGTTTGTTTTCTGGTTGATGCTGGCCGAGGCGAACAGGTTGTCCTGCCCGGTCACGTTGGCGTTGTTGCGCTGGATGGGCACCAGGTGCGTTCCTACGTTCGTGGAGAACAGTTTCTGCACGTAGTAGTTAGGTGTCCCGAAAGACTGCAGGTTGTTTACCCAGATCATGTCTGGGGTCCACTGCCAGCCTTCCTCGTGGGCGAACAGCGGTGCGTAAGAAGCCATGGCCACTACATCGGCGTTGCGCTCCAGACCGGTCATGAAAGCGGCCTCGGCAAGCGCGCCTTTCCAGTTGTTCTTGTTGTCTGGGCTGGCGATGGCTACCGTCTGGGAGGCATACTCACCGGCGAAGATCTTAGGTCCTTTGCGGTCATAGTTATCGTAACGAGTGGCGTTCTCCTGGAACCACTCCGGCGCGCGGTAGTAGTGCTCGTCAATAATATCGGCATTGAGGCTGCGCATGGTTTTGTTCAGGTAATCGAACTCAGGGCCATCGGGGAATGGACCGGTGGTGGTGATCAGTTTCAGGTCTGGGTATTTGCTGCGCAGCGCTTTCTCAAAGATCTTGTAGCGCTCCACGTACTGCTCGCCCCACTGCTCGTTGCCCACGCCCAAATATTTGAGGTTGAACGGTGCCGGGTGGCCCATCTCTGCCCTGATTTTTCCCCACTCAGAAGTAACCGGACCGTTGGCGAACTCCACCAGGTCCAAGGCATCCTGGATGTAGGGGTCCAGCTGATCCAAAGGCACCACCTCGCCGGTGTTGAACTGGCAGGCCATGCCGCAGTTTAAGATAGGAAGCGGCGCAGCCCCAATGTCCTCGGCCAATTGGAAGTACTCAAAGAAGCCCAACCCGAACGTCTGGAAATAATCTGGTGTATGGCGATGCTTGAACTCGGTGTTCCAACGGTTCACCAAAGTAGCCCGGTTCTCCACCGCCCCAATGGTTTTCTTCCACTGGAAACGCTCATCCAGGGTACGCCCCTCCACAATACAGCCGCCCGGAAAACGCAGGAAACCCGGCTTCATATCGGCGAGCAACTGTACCATATCGGCACGTAGTCCGTTGGGACGCTGCTTCCAGGTGTTTTTCGGGAACAGCGATACCATGTCCAGGTCTACGGCGCCTTTGCCTTGGGCTAACACCCGCAGGCGCGCTTTGGGATCAGTATCAGTGGCGGTGAGGCTTACCTCGTACTTTTTCCATTCCTGACCAGCCGGGGTAAACGTAGCTGAACCCAGTTTCTCGCCTTTGGCAGTTACCAGTTCCACTACCAGCGGCATGGAACTGCCTGCTCCCTGACGGGCCAATACGGAGAAGTTGTACTGCTCTCCTTTCTTGATGCCCATGCCCCGGAAGCCCTCGTTGAGCAAACCATAGCCCGCGTCTGCTTTGGAGGTGAGGCGCAGGTACCGGCGGTTGGGGCTGCTTACCACGCTAGATTGGTTTATCACCAGCAGGCTGCCTTGGTCATTGTTCTGCTTTTGCTCTACCCAGCCCATCATGGGCGTGTCAAACTCAAAAGAGCGGTTTTTCACCAATTCGGCGTAAATACCGCCATCGGCGCCCAGGTTGATGTCTTCAAAGAAGACCCCGTACATGGTGGGGGCAATCTCGCCGTAAATTTTATCGGCTTTTACCGTAAAGGTGTTGCCCGAGGCGGCTGTCTGCCCAGATACGTTCCAGGACAGGAGGCATCCGGCAACCAACGCAGCAAAGGAAAAGGGTTTGTGTGTCATGGGTCTACAAAAAATCTGGTACTACGAATAATTATCTCAAAGCCGGATTGGTGCGCCGGCCTATTGTTCTTCTACTTCAGGAGCCGCACGTGATAGATGCCCGCCGTGGAGGAGTTCTCCAACGCGGTGAAGGTAAGTTTCAGGGTGTCGCCTTTGGCTTTCTCCAGCACCGCGGCCGGGATTTCATAATCTACCTCCACGAATTGATCTCCCAGGCTGCCGTCCAGTCGCACGGTCTGCAGCACGGTGCCGTTCACGGAGATGGTGAAGTTCCGGTCCCGGTCGGCGCCGAAATAGGTGAGGCGCAGTTTACGCGGGCCTTGCCCTTTGTTTTTGAGGGTATAGCTGAACCAGCCGCGGGCTAGTCGCCAGTGCCGGTCTCTGTGCACGCCGGACTCGGTCTTCTCGCCCGCAAAACCGTGGTCAGATTCTGGTTGCTGTTCGCCGGGCGCTACCTGGTCTACCGTCTGGGCTTCTAAGGCCAGTTTTGCTCTTTCCTTTTCCTTGAGGGCCGCATTTCTCGCCTCCAGTCCTTCAGGCGTAGTGACAGGCCAATAAACCATGTAGCGCGCATCGTGGATCTGGTAAAAAGGCACGAGCTTTACTCCCTTGTATTTCTGTGGCTGGATCAAACCCGAGGCCGTAAAGGTGAAAGGTTTGCCGGGCACCGGTTGAAGGCCGCTCACCACGTCTTTGCTGTTTGACACCAACACCGGCGCTTCTTCCAAAGAATACAAAGACCCATTGGCGACATGACCCATCCGGCTGCCATCGGCCTGGAGGCCGGTGAGGTCCGTGGAGTCTGTTACGGCGGCCAGCACAATCGGTCCCCGCACAAAAGAAACCCAGGGTGAGCCATCGGGCAGGGCCTCGGCTTTGGTGGTCATGGGCAGCGACACAGTCACGACATCCCCTGATTTCCATTTCCGGTCAATGCCCGCGTAGCCATTGGCCACAGTGGTTTCCACCTCTTTGCCGTTCACTTGCACGGTAAACTTGCCTTGCTGCACCCACGCTGGCTGCCGGATGTAGAGGGTGAATTTTTGCGCTTTTTTCAATTTCAGGCTTAAAGCGGAGGCTTCCTCAGAAGGGAATCTGGTATTCTGCGTTACCGTTAGGCCTTTCTCCTGCCAGTCCAGGCTGGAGGGCAGAAACAAGTTCACATACAGGTCTTTGTCTGAATGGGCGTACACCAGTTCGCCGTACTTGCCGTGGTTTTCCAAGCCTGAGCCTACGCAGCACCAGAAATCTTCCTGGGGCTGAGAGTACACGCGGTAGTGCCGCGGCCGCATGGAGGTGAAATATACAAAACCGCCTTTTTCGGGGTGCTGCGACGAGAGGATGTGGTTGTACATGGCCCGCTCATAGTAGTCCAGGTAACTTGCCGAGGCGCTGGACAGATACAGCTGCTTCGTGAGTTTGAGCATGTTGTAGGTGTTGCAGGTTTCGGGCCCTTCCTTGCTTTCCAGCATGGACGTGAAATTATTGGCCGGGTGGAAGTGCTCGCTCACGCTGTTACCGCCAATGGACACCGTGCGGTTATTCACCACCGTTTTCCAGAAGAAAGCCGCTGCGTTGGTCCAGGTCTGGTCATGGGTCAGTTCCGCTACACGCTGGTAACCGATCACCTTCGGGATTTGGGTATTGGCGTGCATGCCGTTCAAGACATCTTTGCCCTGCAGCAAAGGCGTGAGCACCGAGGTCTGGGAGAACCGTTTAGCCAGCGTCAGGTATTTGGCATCACCGGTGATTTCGGCTACATCGGCAAAGACCTCGTTCATGCCGCCGTGCTCGCTACGTAGCATGTCCTGGATTTGGGCATCGGAGAGGTTGGCGGTCAGGTCCAGGCACCAATCGGTGAGTTTCACCAGCATGGTCTTCGCCTTCTGGTTTCCCGCAAACTGATAGGCGTCGCGCAGGCCGGCGTAGGTTTTATGGATGTTGTACCACGGTACCCATTTCTGGTTCAGAGAGAAACTGCCGGCGTCTATCTTGCCGGCTTTGATGTCCTGCCACATCTGCTTGCCGCCGGGCGTGCCGCCCAGGTACCCGTCCCCGCTTTTCTGTTGACAGGCCTCCAGTGCATCAACCATGTAGTGGAGACGCTGCAAGACTTCCTGGTTTTGAGTAGCGGCGTACATGAGCGCTAACGCCGAGAGGTAGTGCCCGCCAATGTGCCCGTCCAGACCAGTGTTTTCCCAGTTGCCGTAGTTCTGCGCCTTGGGCTGGATTCCAGCCTCTTTCTGATAAGGAGCCAATAAACGGTCTGGGTTCAGGGACAGCATATACGCCATGTCAGTCTGTTGCGCTTGCCGGAAAGGACTTTCCAGCAAGCGCACAGAAGACAATGGGAAGCTTTGCAGTTTCCCGGACTGGGCAAACGCCACCGCCGGCACAAGGGCCAGCACCAAAACCTTGAACGCCTTTGAAATCATCGGAACTCGTTTTTAACCTTAGGCACCACACCGGAGCGTGGCCTACTTAAACTTACCAGGTGTTTTAACCCTCTTTTTGCAAATAAGGGCTAAAAAGGGGTTTGCCCAGAGGCACAAGCTGAAGGTTTCTTCTTTGTGTCTCCGGGCAATTCCCTCTTCTAAGCTATTATTTCTTTTTCATCCAGATTGCCAGACCTCCGCCGTTGAGGCCGGTCATGACAATGGTGGATGGTTTCTTGTTTTCCCAGTCCCTTTCCCTTGACACGTGCATCTTATCAAGGAACATTCCGCCGGCCCATCTTAACGTCAGCCAGGGAGCGTCATACACCCAGGTATTGTTAGGATCGCCGTTGATGGTTCCATTCGCCATCAAATTGGTTTCAAAGGAGGTAGAGAAGTTAGGATCTGTCTGCTCGTTCCCGAAGCCCGGTACTACGGTCTGGGTAAGCACGATCTGGTCATATACACCTGCCAGTTCTTCGGTGGTCACCGGGGTTTGCTCTACGTTGGCAAAGCGCTCCGGCGAAACCATGGGCCAGCCTTCCGGCGTCCAGAAAATCTCGCGTACGTGCATTACCATAAAGCCGGGGTTCACGCCCGGTCTGCCCTGGTGCGCCATGAAGAACTTGCCGTTGCTCTGGAACACCGATGGGTGCGCCACGCCTTGCCAGCCTCCGTGGTTGCTGAATTTATAAGGAGACAAGATCATGGGGCCATTGTCTGCGAGGTTATCCACGTTCACGCCGTTCCAGTCCAGGAAAGGACCGTTGGGGCTGGAAGAGCGGAACACTCTTACGTTGTACTTTGTAGAAAGCCAGTCATAAGAGGCAAACAGGTAGTACATGTTGGTTTGCGGGTTGTAGATGATCTCGGCGCCTTCCAGGTTACCATTCACCTGGCCATTGGTGCTTCCTCTTCTCGCTATGCGGACACCTTTGTCACCGGAGTTCAGGGGAAGACCAGTGGCAGGGTTCAGCTGCAGTTCAAACAGGCCATCCCAAGAAGAGCCGTACACCATCCAGTGCTGCCCCGCCGGAGTTACCACCACCGATGGGTCAATGGCATTGGTCCCAGGACCACCCTCCACGGAGGTTACCACCAAACCTTTCTCGGTCCAGGGGCCCTCAGGAGAGCTGGAAGTCAGCAAGCCAATAGCACTGACCCGGCCTTGGGTAGCCGCCAGGGAATAGTATAGCCTGAACTCACCGCCCACTTTCATGATATATGGTGCCCACAGTCCCTGTACCGGGGTGCCTCCGTTGGAGGTAATGTGTTGCACGCCCAAGGCAGGCAGGCTATTCAAGGCCCAGCCCACGTATTGCCAATCTACGAGGTCTTTTGACCGGCGCACCATAATTCCCACCCGGGCAGTTGTCCCGTAGGCCACATCTGTGCTGTAGCAGTAGTACCATTCGCCATCCTTCACAATGGAAGGATCATGGAGGTTGTAAGGTCCCCACTGCAGGGCAAAGGCATTGGAAGCCAACTGCGGGTAAGTGTCACTTAGTGCGTCAAGGCTGAACGGCTTGGGCGCGAAAATCTCTGGGTCTACTTCTGTCAATGGCTCATCATCCTCCTGGCAGGAGGTAAGCAGGGTCGCTGACAGCAGCGTATAGGTTAAAACTCTTCTGAAGATATTCATCATAATGCCAGTGTTATTGTAGTTTATTTCAACTAGGCTTCAATCTGCCGCCGCAAAGGCTTCTTTTGCAAAAGCCCTGCGGCAGCGGAGTTGATTTATTTATTTGCAGAATTTGGCAGCAGGTTGGCGTTGTTGTCTAACTCAGACTGCGGAATTGGCAGGTACTCGTTGCCCGGGGTCCAGGTGTTGAAGTCATCATCGTGCTCTTTCAGCATAGCCAGTTTGGCCGGATCGTACAACCAACCCCAACGGATGATATCCTGAATCCTTTGCCCTTCAATGGCAAACTCCAGGGCACGCTCGTGGGCAATCTGGTCGCGCATCTGCTCTTTGCTCAGGTTAGGCTTCACAGTGGCCAGATCAGGCAGCTTGGCTCTTGATCTCACCTGCTGGATGTAAGGGTAAGCCTCAGCCGTGCGGTTCAGTTCGTTCAGCGTCTCGGCGTACATCAACAGGATATCAGCGAAACGCAGAACCCGGTAATTATTCCCACCAGTTTCAGGGGTCTCAAACGGCACACCCTGGCCTTCCATGGTGTATTTTCTGATGTAAATTTGTTCACGGATGTTATCTGGCCACGCCACGCCGTAGGCGGTGGTATTGCCTTCGGCCTGATTGTAATACAGAATAGTGGCGGGCAGTCTTGGGTCTACCTGGTTATCAACGGTTCTTTCCTGTCTGTACTCGTTGAAAATCCACTGGGTAGGCTGGAAATCTGACCAGGCTTTTCCTTGCATGCCGTAAGCTACCGGCAACGCGTTGAATTGTCTCCAGTTAGCGGTTGGCTCTCCGGTCCAGTTTCCTACCGAGCCTCCAGTGGCGCTGAACTGCACCTCAAACAGAGACTCCGCGTTGTTCTCGTTCGTAGAGGTGAAGTTGTCTCTGTAGTTAGGCACCAAAGAGTAAACTCCTTGCAATGGACCAGTGAAGAACTTGGCGAACTGCGCCTCGGCCTCGGTGTACATTTTGCGGTAGAGATAGGCTTTGCCCAGCAGACCGGCAGCGGCGCCTTTGGTGGCACGGCCTTTCTGTCCTCGGTCCGGACCTACTACTGCGTCATAGTTGATGGGCAATCTCTGTTCAGCATCTCTTAAATCAGAGAACACTTGGTTCCACAGCACTTCTTCCGTAGCTGTGGCTGGGTAGTAATCATTCTGGTCTGCCGGCGGGGTAGTGATTACCGGAACCTGCTTATAAGTAATCGCCAGGTTGTAGTAAGCCAATCCGCGCAGGAAGTAGGCCTGGCCAATGATCCGTTGTTTGGCTTCTTCGCTGAGGACGTCGGTGCCCAAGTTGCCTACATTCTGAATTACCTGGTTGGCCCGGAAGATCACCATGTAATGGTCTCTCCAGATCCATTGGGTTTCCCCGGCGTTAGTTGGCAGGGTAAACTGTCCGCCCAGTTCCAGGTACACCGCGGGGCTGTCGCCGTACATATCGTCTCCCCGACTGTCAGTGAAACTTGGAAAGGTTCTCTGGTAGGTTCCGTCGGTGGTTAAGGCGTTGTAAACAGCGGTGACCCCGGCAAAGGCCTGCGCCTCGGTGGTCCAGTAAGTGGCTGTGGTTTCCTGGTTAGGGTTGGTGATATCTAATTCATCATCGCAGCTACTCAAAAACAGCATGGCGACTACGTAATATGCGATCTTTTTCATTTTAAACATCTTTTATGTTTGTCTAATTCTCTACCAACAGATTAGAAGCCAACCTGCACTCCAAACATCACGGTTCTAGGTCTTGGGAAAGAACCATTGTCAAAACCAGGCTCAAACACGCCAGCGGTAAAATCAGGATTGTATCCTTTGTATTTCTGGAAAGTGTACAGGTTCTGGGCCGTTACATACACCCGCGCCTTGTTGATTCCTTTGATGAGACCTTCTTTGAAGTTGTACCCCAATGAAACCGTGTTGATGCGCAAGTGGGTTCCGTTCTGCAACCATCCTTCTCTGTTAGAATCTCTACCGTTCTCGTTAGGATCGGTCCAGATCAGGCGGGGAATGTCAGTATCTGTGTTGGTAGAAGTCCAACGGTCCAGGATATCCTCGTGCCAGTTGTCATCACCACCGGTGTGCATGAGGGTTCTGTACAGACGGCCATTGATAAGGTAACCACCTTTTCCAGAGGCGAAGACAGTGAAGTCAAAGCCCTTGTAAGAAGCGTTGAAGTTCAACCCGTAGGTGTATTTAGGAATACCGCTTCCCAGGTAAGTACGGTCATACGTATCAATTACACCGTCTGGAGTGCCTTCCGGCCCGCTGATGTCTCTGAAGATAAGGTCACCTGGAGCGGTGCCTGGCTTTTGGAAAGCGTGGTCATCAATCTCTTCCTGTGACTGGAAGATACCATCTACCATCCAACCGTAATGACGGCCAACCTCACCGCCTAGCTCGGTGATGGAGCCAACACCCAGCCTAGACTTCACGTTGGTTCCCAGATCCAATACTTCGTTTTTAAGGGTAGTGAAGTTCCCTGAAACCCCGAACGTAAAGTCACCGATGGTTTTGTTGTAACCGGCCGTTACTTCAAACCCGGTGTTTTTTAAGGTACCGCCGTTTACCACCGGGCTGGAGTTCACAGAACCTACCGAAGCCGGGATTGGAATGTTCACCAGTACGTCTTCGCTCTTGCTGTAATAATATTCAGCAGACAGGTCTATCATGCCATCAAAGAGAACTGCGTCAAAACCTACGTTGGAAGTGGTTTTTTCTTCCCACTTGATGGTCTCAGACACTACGTTCGTCTGCAAGCCACCCAATACCCTCTCGCCGTTGTTGAAAGTATACACCACGTTGGAGTTAATGGCAGGCGCATAGAGGTAGTTTCCAATGTTCTCGTTCCCTAGCTTACCCCAGCTGGCTCTGAATTTCAGGTCAGACACAATGGATTTTGGCACGTTGAAGAATTCTTCGTTGGAGATTTTCCAGCCAAGGGCCAAAGAAGGGAAGTAACCATACCTGTTCACCGGAGAGAAGCGGGAAGATCCGTCTCTTCTTATCGTGGCGGTTAAAAGATATCTGTCATCAAAGCTGTAGTTCACCCTTCCCAGATAAGAGGCCAGCACGTGGGCATCTTGGGTTCCGGCAGAAGTGCTGGTGGCACCATTGGCTAGGACAGGGAAATACGGCTTGGTAAACCCTTCAGCGTATCCTTGCGTGAAAAGACCTTTTTCTCTCTGGAACATCTGCCCTACTAATACTGCCAGGGAGCTTTTGCCAAAGGTAGCCTCGTAGTTCAGAGTGTTTTCAATGAGAGAACTTTCGTATCTTCTTGAGTTGTCATTTAAACGGGCAATGGCGTTAGGGAAGAAATATCCCAGGTTGAAAGTTGGGATGAAGGTCTTGTCACGGGCCGTTACCACGTCATAACTCAAGTTCAGTTTGTATTTAAGGTTATGGTTAGCTCTTTTCAACAAATGCAACTCACCATAACCGCTGGCAAAGATCCGGTCTACGTCTGTGGTGCTGTTAATCAGGCTGTTGTACCCAATCCCGTTCAAAGAGATGGCATCTTCCCTTTCCTGCAGGGTTCCGCCAAAGCCTCCTTCCACGGTAGGGTCATACACGGCCATGGTAGGGATGGCAATCACCAGGTCATTGATCAAAGGTGGTCGGCCACCGGCCAGCACACCGTCTCCTGTTACGAGGCCGTTTTCGTTAGAACGGGCATAAAACAGAGACTGACCGAATTTGAAGATCCCTTTTTCTACCGATGAATTCACACGGGCCGTGTACCGCTCATAAGAAGGACCATTGCCTTTGTAAGTACCCTCGTTCCCGAAGTAGTCAAGGGAGATGTTGTAGGTGCTGCTGGTACCACCCCCAGAAAGGTTGATGTTATGATTCTGGCGGTTACCCAACTTCAAACCTTCTTCCTGCCAGTCGGTGTCAATGTTGTTCACGAATCTGGCATTTTCAGGGTCGTTGGCCGGAGCAAGCGGCTTAGTGCCTGATCTCAGGCGGGACTCGTTGTTCAGCGTCTGGTAGTTGGCCCGGTTGGTGACCGGCATTTTCTGCCAAACCTCATCTATGCCGTAGTAGCCGTTGTATTCTATTTGCAGAGGCGTCTCTTTTCTACCTTGTCTGGTGGTGATGATTACCACCCCATTGGCGGCCCGAGAACCGTAGATAGCCCCTGCTGAAGCATCTTTCAACACCTGCATAGACTCAATGTCATTGGGGTTGAAGTCGCGGGGAACCCCGCTGATAGGCACTCCGTCAATCACGTACAAGGGATCTGAGTTCCCGAAAGTACCTATCCCTCTGATTCTCACCTGCGGAAACGCGCCCGGCTGACCATCGGTGTTGACACTCACCCCAGAAACGCGGCCCTGAAGCATTGACCCTACATCGTTGGTAGAGACTTTCTTCATATCGGCTACGTCTACCACAGCTACCGATCCGGTAATATCAGATCTGCGTTGGGTACCGTACCCCACCACCACTACTTCATCAATGGCTTTGGCATCTGTCTCCAGAACAATATTGATGGACGTCTGGTTGTTGAAGTCTACTTCTTTAGACAAATAACCAATGTAAGAAACTACTAGGGTTCCGCTTGCGCTGGACACCGTTAAGGTAAAGTTACCGTCCACGTCTGACGACGAGGCTACGGTGGTTCCTTTCAGAACAATGGAAGCACCCGGCAACCCTGCCCCACTGGCATCCGTCACTTTTCCTTTAACGGCAATGCCTTGCGCCACTGCACTCACTATTGAACCATATATTAGAAAGAGGACCAGCATCCAACCTTTCTTACTTAGTAATCTTTGCTGCATAGGATTATGATAATGGATAAGGATTGTGAAACAAATCAGACTCGCAGGACTCTAACAGAGGTAAGTTTCAGGTGTTAAATGTTGTTTTGACATTTATTAAATTTCCATAAAAGTAGCCTTGGTTTACATTTTTAACAACAAAAAGAGATTAATTATTTTTTAAAGTGCCATTTTGACAATTAAAGCACTTTTCTGCCGGAAAGGCATGGTGAAAACTCCTTCTCTAAGGACTAACTTTCGTCATTTATTTCCCACTGCACAGGTGAACTTCCCTCCTTTCTATCTTTCTCTGTTTGCAGCGTGTATTCAGTAAAGCTTGCTCTAAGGCTATACACCCCTCTCATGTTAGAATTCTGCGGGACTTAGTATATAATGTCTCCATATAGCAGGAGCATTCTACACTGATGGTTACTTAAGAAGGCTTTCTGTTAATCTACAGTGCCTTACTTTATGACTGAAGGCGTCCAACGAGACGATTTCTGGCCATGATTTAAGTTTGTGGATTCAAACTTAAAAAAATCGTTGTATAAATGTAATAAATACACTTATATTTATTGCAAATTTTACGAATAAAAATCTGCCAGTTTCAAAATTTAACAGAGAATCCCCACCAAAACAGCCCTAAAGTATGAAGTATGCAATCCTGAGTTTTCTTCTCCTGCTGAGCTCCTTAGGCTCCTACGGACAAAACACGGCTACCCTAACCGTTCCAGCCAAGCCAGAAAGGACCATCAGCCGCCACATCTACGGCCATTTTGCCGAGCACCTAGGCCGATGCATCTACGGCGGATTCTATGTGGGGGAAAACAATACTAAAATCCCCCACACCGCTGGTGTGCGGAACGACGTGGTAGACGCCCTTAAGAAACTGAAAGTGCCGAACCTGCGCTGGCCAGGCGGCTGCTTTGCGGATACCTATCACTGGAAAGATGGCATAGGCCCCAAAAACCAACGTCCTACCATCGTGAACACCTGGTGGGGCGGCGTGACCGAGAACAACAGCTTCGGGACGCACGACTTCCTGAACATGTGCGAACTGCTGGGCACCGAGCCTTACCTGGCCGGGAACATGGCCACAGGTCAGGTGCAGGAACTGGCAGACTGGGTGCAATACACCAACTTTGCAGGAGTAAGCCCTATGTCTAAGCTCCGGAGAGAAAACGGCCGCGACAAACCATGGAACGTGAAGTACTGGGGAATTGGCAACGAGGCTTGGGGCTGCGGTGGTAACATGACTGCTGAGTACTATGCCAACGAATACCGTAAGTACGCCACCTTCGTGTCTGACTGGACCAATACAGGCGGTTTGTTCCGGATCGCTTCCGGCGCTAATTCCGGTGACTTCAACTGGACCGAGACCCTGATGAAAGTAATCCCTAAGAACCTGATTGAGGGCGTGGCCCTGCACCATTACGCGGTGATTGACTGGAACAAGAAAGGCCCATCTACCAACTTCACAGAGCAGCATTACTTTGCCACTATGAAGAGCGCGCTCTACATGGAAGAACTGGTGCAGAAACACAGCGCCATCATGGACAAGTATGACCCAGAGAAGAAAATAGCCTTGGTGGTGGACGAGTGGGGCGGCTGGTATGAAGTAGAGCCGAACACCAACCCCGGCTTCCTGTACCAGCAGAACACCATGCGCGACGCCATGATCGCTGGTTCCACCCTAAACACCTTCAACAACCACTCAGACCGCGTGCGCATGGCCAACCTGGCGCAAGCCATCAACGTGCTGCAGGCGGTGATCCTCACCGAGGAAGAAAAGATGCTCCTGACGCCTACTTACCACGTGATGGAGATGTACAACGTGCACCAGGATGCCACGTACCTGCCCCTGACCGTTAAAAGCGCAGACTACACCTTGGGCAACGAGAAACTGACCGCCGTAAACGGATCCGCTTCCCGTGACAAGAACGGCCTCACCCACGTTTCTTTGGTGAACATTGACCCCAAGAACAAGCAGGAGGTTTCCATCAACATTGAGGGAGCCAACTACAAAACCGTGTCTGGCCGTATCCTTACCTCTAAATCACTGCAGGACCACAACACCTTTGACAAACCGAATGTGATTACCCCTGCCGCCTTCAAAGGCGCGAAACTGAAAGGCAACTCACTGAAAGTAGAGCTTCCGCCGTTCTCGGTGGTGGTTCTGGAGATGAAGTAATCCACAGAAAGCGTGGTCAGAGCAATTTCCTTTCTGGCCACGCTTTTCCTTTGCCGCTTATCTGATTTCAAGCCATTTTCCATTTGTCTTTTTAAAGAAGGCTGCTCTCTGTTTTAGGCCTAATTTCACAAAACAAAGCCCAAAGGAATGATCAGGGTCTCCGCTTTTGACCTGTTTTTGAGAAATCAGGCTTAAAAGGCGCGGGGCACCTGTCTATCTTTTCACCTATTCTATACAAGAATGAAAAACATACGCACAACACTTGGCAAAGCCACTGCCCTGGTGGCGGCTTTCATGGGCTGCGTTGCAAGTACGGCTTCGGCTTCTACCCTTGCAGACCCAGATACCACCTTGAAGGCCACTGCCAACCCTATATTCACCCACAAGTACACCGCAGATCCGGCGGCTTTGGTGTACAAAGACAAGGTGTACCTGTACGCGGGCTTTGATGAGGCCCAGCGCGAAGGGTATTTCATGAACGATTGGCTTGTTTTCTCCTCCCCTGACATGGTGACCTGGACCGAGCACAAGGTACCGTTGCGCGCTAAAGACTTTACTTGGGCCAAAGGTGAAGCCTGGGCCTCGCAAGTGATAGAGCGGGACGGCAAGTTCTACTGGTTCTCCACCGTGGAGCACGCCACCATCCCGGGGAAAGCTATCGGCGTAGCCGTCTCAGACAGCCCTATCGGGCCTTTCAAGGATGCCCGCGGCTCTGCCCTCATCACCAATGACATGACCACTGATACCAAGATCAGCTGGGATGACATTGACCCGGCCGTGTTTATCGATGACAACGGGCAGGCTTACATTTTCTGGGGCAATACTACCCTGCACTATGCCAAGCTGAAGAAAAACATGACCGAACTAGACGGCCCCATCAAAACTATCAAGCTCCCCCACTTCACTGAGGCTCCCTGGGTACACAAGCGCAACGGTTGGTATTACCTGTCCTACGCGTACCAGTTCCCCGAGAAAACCGCCTACGCCATGAGCAAGAGCATTGAAGGCCCCTGGGAATACAAAGGCATCTTGAATGAACTGGCCGGCAACTCCAACACCAACCACCAGGCCATTATTGATTTCAAAGGCAAAACTTACTTCATTTACCACAACGGCGGTATCCAACCGGGAGGTGGCAGTTTCCGGCGCTCGGTCTGCATTGATTACCTTAACTACAACAAAGACGGCTCCATCAAACGGATAGTGATGACCTCTGAAGGGGTAAAACCCGCTAAATAGGAATCTGGCCACCACCCTAAAAAGCAGCATCTGTTTTTAGGGTGATTTTAGAAAAAGGCATGAAAAAGCGCCTCGCAAGCCAGACTTGCGAGGCGCTTTTCTTTTGGGCGATGCAGAAAACCACGCCATCGTCCAGCGTTAGGGCCGGAACTATTGCGGCTTGCCTGAGCTCACCAGCCTGGACAGGGTCTCTTTGTATTTTGCGTGGGTGGTTCCCAGCCACTCGTCCCAGAACCGGAAGTAGAGTCCGTAGTTGCCTTTGAAGAACTTGTGGTGCATGTTGTGGTTGGTGGAGGTGTTCAGCCATTTGCCCACGGCACTGTCCACGAGCCACTGTGGGTAAATCTCGTAGCCCAGGTGGCCATACACGTTGTACACGGTCATCAGGAGCAGGAACAGGGCAATGGCTAGCGGATGGATGGGAATCAGGAAGGCCACCACAAAGATGATCCCGCCCTCCACCATCGCTTCCAGCGGACTAAACGAAAACGCCGCCCACGGCGAGGGGTTCACCGATTTATGGTGGGTTAAATGGAACAACTTGAACAGGCGTGGATGGTGCATGAGCCGGTGGGTCCAATAAAAATAGGCATCATGGATCACCAGCGCCAAGAGCACACTCAAGCCAAAATAAGTGTACCCGTAGGCAGAGATATCGGTGTAGATCTGCGTGTGCGGCAAGACGTAAGGGGAAGAAAGCAGCACCCCGTACAGCGCAAACACCAGGAAAGTGAAGAACGAATACCCCACTTCCCGTACGTAGTCTTTCCGGCGCGGAAACAAGGCCTGTATCTTGCGGCCCGCAAACTTCCGGGGAAGGAAAATGTAGAACAACAGAAAAGCCAGGCCCGCCAACACCAAGTACCGCGCGGCCAGCACTGCATAGAAAAACAAGAATTTTGCATCCATTTCAGAGGACAAATAAATTCGATTAGTTAGCCTAAGTAATCCTTTTGCTGTGGAACAATTAGGCAGCTTTGATTAGTTTACCTCGCATCAGGGAATTTGGATCAGGCAGTTCACAGTTGCAACTTTTCTCCACCTGAGCTACTATTTTATACAATAAATGTAGATTTTACGTTTACTCTGGTACTATTTTACCAAAACTAAGCCGTAAATTCGCAGAATCATACACCAACTCCTCCCTATCTGCCAAATTTGGTTTTGCTGCGCCCTCCTCAGAAACCAGATTTATAGACCTACCTACAAACGATGCAGTTATCATATTCAATAGTAAATCTCATTACGCTTTCTGGTCATGCATATTCAACGTACCCTGTTTGGTGTTTTCCTGGTGGCTTTCCTAAGCTTACTATTCTTCACCGTACTTGCTTATTTCAACCTGAAGGAAAATGATGCCATAGACCGCCAGGAAAAAATCTCCCTGCGGGTTCTAAAATCAATTGAGAACCTCTACAATAACCTTCAGGACATAGAAGAAGGCACCACCACCTTCTTGGCGTCTGGGCAGCAGACCTCTCTGGTGCAGTACAAGGCCGGGATTTTGCGTTATCCAAGGCACCTACAGGCGCTACAACAGGCCGGCGTCACAGACAACCAGGAAATAGCCCAGATCAAAAGCATAGCGGCACGCACGACAACCTTCACGCAAGCGGCAGCCACCCTGGTCTCCCAGGCCAACAACGCTCCAAGTAAACCCAATCTGTCTTCCCTGCACCTTAAAAACCAGTTAGCGGAGATAAAAACGCTGGTGCACAAAGTAGAGGAAAAAGAGCGGAGCGTGCTCCATTTCGCCGATGCAGATTCCGCGGAGAGAACGCAACGCATGTTTGCCACCTTCGCCACGTTCTCGGCGATCATGTTCATCTTCTTCATTGCCACTTACTGGCTCATCAACAAGCACCTGGCTAACCGCAGCCGCACTGCCAAGGCACTCAAGGAGAAGGAGCAGATCTTCTCTAGCCTTTTTTACAAAAGCCCCACCATGCTTTCTTTGGTAGATGCTGCCACGGGGAAAATCCTTGACACCAACGACAATGCCCTAGGTTTCTTCAGCCATACGCGGGAGCAGGTTATTGGCAAATCGGCGGAGAGCGCCGGGATCTTCATTGACAACTCGGCCAGGCAAGCCTTAGTGGAGCAGTTAACCCAAAACCAGAAAGTAAAAGGCTTTGAGATGCAGGTGAAAGCCAATGGCCGCATCAGAGACGTTCTCTACAACATTGAAAAAGTATTGCTGAACAACCAGGAGTGCCTGCTCCTGGCCTTTGAGGACATCACAGACCGTAAGATCGCTGACAGGAAACTGAAGGAAAGCGAGGCGCTTTTCTCGCAGATTTTCTTCAAGAGCCCGATCATGAAATGCATCTCTGAGGCGGAGACGGGGGTCTACTTGGAGGTAAACGATAATTACGCGGAGTTCTTCGGCTACGAGAAAGACGAATTCATAGGCAAAACCAGCGCTGAGCTGAACATCTGGAAACGGGTTGAAGACCGGCCCTTGCTCATCAGGACACTTCGTGATAAAGGCACGTTCCGGTCCCTGGAACTGGAGGCCAGAACCAAGAGCGGAGAGATCCGCTATATCTCGGCCCACGCCGACCTGGTGAACCTGGATGGCCGCGAATGCCTGGTGACGGCGTTTGTAGACATCAATGAGAAGAAAGAGGCCGATGAACTCCTGAAAGGCCTGAATGTTTCCCTGGAGAAAAACCTGGCCGCGAGAATCAAAGAAATCTCTGACTACAAGTACGCCCTTGACCAATCTGCGATTGTGGCCATAGCAGACAGGAACAAAAATCTTATTTACGCCAATGACAACTTCTGCGCGCTGTCTGGCTTCAGCAAAGAGGAGCTCTTGGGCCAGAGCCACCGCATCAATGATGCCGTGTACCACTCAGAGGAGTTTTACGAAAAGATGTGGGAAACGCTTTACAGCGGAAACATCTGGAAGGGCGAAATCAAGAACATGGCCAAAAGCGGCGCCACTTACTGGACAGCCAACACCATTGTTCCCATCAAGGACGAAACAGGCGCGCCGCACCAGTTCCTGGTCATCAGGTGGGACATCACCGCGGAAAAAGAAGCCGAGTCTGCGTTGCTCCAGGCTTTCAAGGAACTGGAGAAAAGCGAATCTCGCCTGAAAGAAGCCCAGGCTCTCTCTCATTTAGGCAGTTGGGAATATAACCTTGCCACCGGGGAGACCATCTGGTCAGAGGAGATTTACCGGATTCTGGACACCACGCCGGCCCAAACCGCGCCTACCTTTCTATCTTTCATGCAGTTTATTCACCCAGAGGATGTAGACAGGGTGAAGGAAATGGTGAAAGATACGCTGGCTTCTTCTACTGCCACATCCTGCCACTTTGATTGCCGCATCGTGCGCAGGAACGGCGACACCAGGTACCTCTACCATGAGTTTGAGAAGGAACCCAACCAGTTGGGCCTGCGTGAGAAACTGGTGGGTATTGTGCAGGACGTGACCCAGGAAAGACTGGACCAGATGGAGAAAGAACGCATCACGGCAGATTTGCTGCAGCGGAACAAAGACCTGGAGCAGTTTGCCTACATCGTGTCGCATAACCTGAGGGCCCCGGTAGCCAATATTATCGGACTTTCAAACCTCACCAAAACTCTTTCTCCGGAGAATCCGCTTTTCCATAAATCCATGGAAGGGCTGCGGACATCGGTAGACAAACTGGACGAGGTGATCATTGACCTGAACAACGTGCTGCAAGTGCGCCAGGAAGTGAACGAGCGGAAAGAGCAAGTGGACCTGAACCAGTTGGTAGAAGATATCCGGTCTATGACCTCCAGCGTCATGGCCAAGGAAAAAGTCTCTATTAAAACAGATTTCTCTGATCTGGAGAAGATTTACACCATTAAAAGCTATCTGCACAGCATCTTCTCTAACCTTATTTCCAACAGCATCAAGTACCGGCAGTCTAACCAAAAACCGGCCATAGAGATCATGGGCTCCAGGAAAGACGGCAAGAACATCATCACCTTCCGCGACAACGGCCTGGGCATTGACCTGAAAAGCCACCAGCACAAGATCTTTGGCCTCTACAAGCGGTTCCACTTCCATACCGACGGCAAAGGAATGGGCTTGTTTATGGTAAAAACGCAGGTAGAGGCGCTGGGCGGCCGAATTCATGTACAAAGCGAGCTTAACCAAGGCACCGAGTTTTCCATTGAGTTTGAAGAGACCCATCCGTAAAAAGGCTTTCTGGAAGGAGACTTGAATCACCTTCCAGAAAGCCTTTTTGCCCCGATTTCCTTAAAACAGCCCTAAAGCGAAATTTCGTTGCCTCAACACCAGAACTTTTCAGGCAACTCACCTGATTCGCTTCTTTGCCTTGCCGTCGAGTAGCTAATCTTTATGTTCAGGCATTCGTTACTTCCTGTTTTATCCGCTATGCATTCCCTACAAATTCTGAGCAAAACAAAGTAATTAGTAGGCTTATTCCATTCTGATATTGGATTTCGCCTTTTCTCTTCTAACTTACCTCTCTATTGCTTCTTTTAAGAATCAGGTGCCTTGCTTGTTAGCAAATGGCATAGCTCTCGGCTGCTAATGGGCTGCAAACACACGTGCCCTGCGAATTCTCCCCCTCTTAGCGTACGCTTTCCACTACTATGCTTTAAAGGTTTCCTATGAAGACATCTCTCGGTCTTAATTTTTTCTTTTCCCTTTTGCTGGGGCTTTCTGGTTGCAGTAAAGAGGACACTACAACGCCTGTCATACCCCAACCCGAGGAACCCACGAAGACGTTAGTGGTTCCCATCATCAATGAGGCCTCCGGAATTGTTGATAGCAAGACTGCCCCGGGGCATCTGTGGGTGCAGGAAGACAGCGGAAACCCTGCCCAGTTGTACTTGCTAAGCCACAATGGGGCGGTTTTGAAGAAAATACCCCTAAAAGGAGCCAAAAACAGAGACTGGGAAGACATGGCCCTTTTCGGGGACCAAGTTTACCTGGCAGACATTGGCGACAACAACAAAACTGCTAAGGAGTATGCCTTCTACATATTCAAAGAACCTTCGCCCACAACGGACACGATCAGAAACGTCTCAGTCATCAAGTACAAGTATTCCGATGGTTCTCATGACTCGGAGGCTTTTCTTATTGATCCAAAGACCAGGGACATCCTGATCATCACCAAAACAGACACGCTTTCTCGAGTCTATAAACTAACCTACCCTTTCTCCTCCACGGCGCTTAACACGGCCAAGTTGGTGGGCAATCTGCCGTACTCCTACGTGGTAAGTGCCGCCGTCTCTCCTAATGGGAAAGAGGCGATTGTGAAAACCTACGCTGCCATCTACCATTATGAACAAAAGGGCACTAAACCCATGGAAGAATACCTCCTCAAGGAGTACAACCCTCTGCCTTATACTATTGAGCCGCAAGGAGAAGCCGTTGCGTTTTCCGCGGCAGAAACTGGCTACTTCACTTTAAGCGAAAAGGGGTTAGCGTCTGCGGTAAATCTCTACTTTTACAAGAAAAAGTAAAGGCTCCCTAAGCTGTAATCAAGCCAAAGACACTCCTCCTTTTTTCCTAAAGTAGTCTCCAACGTAAACCAATATTCTCTTGATTGGATAATATGCATCAACTACTCCAACCTGATTTTTAGTTCTTTTTCATGAAAACAGGGCAAAAACATTCTCAACCACCTCATAAAGTCTTTTAACCGACTCATTTACCCCAAGTTTTAACGACAATTTTTAGGACTATCCAATAGCCTGATTCATTTAACCAGAATCAATAGTTACCTATAGGCTGAAAATAGAAGAGGCACAGAAATACATGACAAAGAAATAATTATATTCCAATCCAATCTCTTTCTTTGAATTTGTTAACGTGCAGTTAACATAAGCATCTATGAAATAGACATTTATAAAACATATAATTGCATTTTATAACTATAAAATTTAACTTTACTTCCTAAGTCATCGTAGATATTATCCTAAGCACACCTAAAACATATCCTTATGCGCCTCCTCTTAAGCAGTTGAGATGCCTATGAACTTAGGTTATGGCACAAGAAACTTACAACCTGATCTAAAGCACTGTTCTCCATATTAGCCTCTCGTGCTCACCCTTTGAACAGGATAAGGCACATGAATGGAGATTCTTTAAATACAAACACCACCGCGCATGGCCTCTGCAGAGCAAATTAGCTCATCAAAAGCGTCATTCTTCCTTAGCAAGGATGGCAGCCGGCCCTTGTAGATTTTGACATCGGTTTACTGACTACTGGTATTAGTCTTTAGAAGGAAAAAGATTTTCTGGTATGTTCTCCTTAAGATTTACCCTGGCGCTTCTGGCACTTCTGCTTATACCTTATTTCTTGAGGTCTAAGTACGGGATTGCCTTAGAGCCTTACCCCGCAGTGATGCTCCCGTCTGGATCGGGCAAAGTGGATGTTGCCCCAGGCAGAACGAAGGTAAAGTTTACCTCTTTGTATGCGCTCAATGCCCAAGGCACCTGGAGCAAGGTAGATAACACGCACCTGCTGTACCCTATCCCTATCCAATACCTTAATCCCATCTTAGCCAAGGAGTTTGGCCTCAAAGAAAATGCCGGTGCCATAAGACCCGGCATACAGTCAGAACTGGCTGAAAACCTAAGTATGTCATGGGCCAGGAAAGTCACGGAGCAGGACAAAAATGAGGTAAAAGTATGGTTACGGAGAAAACTGGAGCACCAGAACTTACACGGGCCCAGCCTGAAGGTTGTCCAGACCGTGGAAACCATCTCTATCCCAGACGGCCGAATACTAAATAGCAGAGTAGCTTATGAAAACACTTTACGCCTGGACCAATAAAGCCAACACGCTCTTTTGGGAAAGAGTCTGCTTGTCAACATCACCTGAAAATGTAAAAGCCCTGAGCGCTTTCCGGATTGTGGTAGGAATTTTCATGTTAGCCATCTACGTTCCCAGTTTCAGCTGGATAGCAGGAGTTCCCCAAGC
The DNA here is from genome assembly GCF_008271695.1 of Rufibacter hautae. Taxonomy (GTDB): domain Bacteria; phylum Bacteroidota; class Bacteroidia; order Cytophagales; family Hymenobacteraceae; genus Nibribacter; species Nibribacter hautae. Next base: position 88,941 of record NZ_VKKY01000003.1, on the reverse strand, counting down.
CCTCTTCACTCCCCCGCTGCTGAGCTTGGCCAATCTCTTTCCCGGATTTCCGGGTTCCACCTTTTTCTACCTGCTAGACGGCGTTGTCTTACTCAGTTTGGTTTGCTTCACCATAGGAGTCAAGGCAAGAATCTCTACGCTGGTATTTCTCCTCTCTTGCCTTGTTGGGCTAAACTTCAACTTCTCCTTCGGAAAAATAGACCACTCTATTCTGATTTATTCACTACTGCTTTGCATGTCTTTCTCTGGCTGGGGAAAGCACCTGGCAGTACTGCCAGACAAAAAATCAAGATTTGACTCTCCCTCCAAAAGCCTTTCCCTGTTAAGCATCTTGCTTTGCTTCGCGATGTTCTCCGCAGGCTTTGAGAAAGCGCTAAGTTGGGTAGACTTTGATCCCTCACAAAACGGTTTTCTGGGGTGGTTCAATGACGGATACTATACCCTAGACCGGCACTACTTCCTAGCCAATTACGTCAACTATTTTCCGCCGCTTCTGTTAGAGATCTTTGACTACACAGCCGTGGTCTTTGAGTTATCCCCGCTGTTCTTTCTACTCCATTCCCGGAAAGCCTGGCGTCTGTGGCTCCTGATTGCCTGCACCTTCCATGTGACCAATACTTTCCTGCTCAACATTCCCTTCATCGCCAACAGCATGGTGTACCTCGCCTTCACTGACTTTACCTGGCTTTACGAGAAAATCAGCAATTTACTCAACCGGTTCTATATAAAAGCCCTTGCAACTGGCTCTATCCTGTTACTACTCTTCATGCGAGGCAAAGAAGCTTTCTACCCTAGCACTTCCTCTGTTCTTTTATCACCCTCAGACAAGACAGAGCTGAAGCTTTACCTCGGTATCCTGCTTTGGGGCGTTGCCATTATCTTAATCGCCAAGAGCCTGTTCCGCCCGCGTCCTGTAGCCACCATAAGCGAACCAGACAACGAGATAGCACCCATTTTTGAGCCACAATTTTGAAATGATGGAAAATGCATCGGGCTTCTACACACCGCACCTTACCTGCATTATAGAAGTTGATTCAACTAAGCCATACATTAACTAAAAGGCTCACTGACTATGGAAAACAAAGAGGCCCCGTAAGTTTAAACTTACGGGGCCTCTTTGTTTTATTCTTCGTACCAGGAGCGGGAATCGAACCCGCACGACCTAATGGTCACAAGATTTTAAGTCTTGCGTGTCTACCAGTTCCACCATCCCGGCGACCTCATCTCCCAAGGGAGATGAAATAGGCAGATAAAGAAAAGACGTTACCGAGGTAACGTCTTTTATCTTTGAGCGAAAGACGGGGTTCGAACCCGCGACCTCGACCTTGGCAAGGTCGCGCTCTACCAACTGAGCTACTTTCGCGTTTTGTTTTCTAATCCGCTGTTTGAATTAGTGATACAAAGGTAAGCACAAAAATCACGAAGTCAAGTCCTGATCCAAAAAAAATCTTCACAAATAGGTAATCCTACTGAAAATCAAGGAGAAAAATTTTACGCTTTTTATTGCCCTACAGGTGTTTTGAGGCTGTTTTCCGGAAAACGGGTCTGAAACAGGCCGACATTTTCCGGGAGAGCAGCAGTAGAACCCGTGAAAAACTGCTTCAACGCAAAAAATTATTGCTTCGATCTTGCTAAAGGCCTGCCTTTAGCTCCTACGTTGGCCACAGCACTAGATTAACCTGCTTCTAACTTGATTTAACCACCGCAAATAACCTTCAGACATCTACAAACCAGAGTCACTCAGCCACAAACAGAAAAAGACAAAGCTATGAAGCACAAAAGCCGTTTTAGGGCTTGTTTTGACAAAACAGCTCTAAAACGGCTTCCAACTTGGATCTTTACTCAGGACTCAGAATTATAGACTCAGAACTCCTCTTATACCTTCTCCTTCTTACCATCCACCAGCATCTTCAGCTCATTAAGCTTCAGGAGCGCTTCTACCGGGGTAATGGTGTTGATGTCCAGCTTCTCGAATACCTCTTTGATGCGCACCAACTGCGGATCGTTGAGTTCAAACATGCTGAGTTGATACGGCTGCTTGGGCAGGCTTTTGAGGGTTTCCTGCGGATCTTGGTGCGGATGCGCGATCTTTTCCTGCTCCAGGTGGTGCATAATCTCATTGGCCCTGATCACGACACTGTTGGGCATGCCAGCCATTTGGGCCACCTGTATCCCGAAACTATGGGCACTGCCTCCTTCCACCAGCTTGCGCATGAACAGGATCTTGCCGTTGCTCTCTTTCACGCTCACGTTGTAATTACGCACGCGCGGAAAATCCTCCGTAAGTTGGTTCAGTTCATGGTAATGGGTCGCGAAAAGTGTCTTGGCCCGACCTTTGGGCGCGTTGTGCAGGTGCTCTACAATGGCCCAGGCAATAGAAATACCGTCGTAGGTGCTGGTCCCCCGCCCAATTTCGTCCATAAGCACCAGACTGCGGTCCGAGAGGTTGTTCAGGATGCTGGCGGTCTCGGTCATTTCCACCATGAACGTACTCTCGCCCCGGCTCAGGTTGTCGGAGGCGCCCACGCGGGTGAAGATCTTGTCAATGACCCCAATCTGGGCGGCCTCGGCGGGCACAAAGGACCCGATCTGCGCCATGAGCACAATCAAAGCCGTTTGCCGGAGCAATGCGCTTTTACCGGCCATATTAGGCCCCGTGATGATAATCACCTGCTGGTCCTCGTTGTCCAGCCGGATGTCATTGGGCACGTAGCGTTCTCCCAGTGGCAGCTGCTTCTCAATCACCGGATGACGGCCTTGCGTGATGTTGAGCACGGTGCTGTCGTTGACCTCGGGCTTCACGTAGTTGTTCTGGGTAGCCAGTTGCGCGAAGTTGGCCAAGCAATCCAGCATTCCCAGGGCCTTGGCGTTCTGCTGGATCTGGGGCACAAACTCGGCGGCGCTCAACACCAGTTCGTTGAAGATGCGCTGCTCAATGACGTACAGACGGTCCTCGGCGTGCAGGATTTTCTCCTCGTAGGTTTTCAGTTCCTCAGTGATGTAGCGCTCGGCGTTCACCAGGGTCTGTTTCCGCATCCAGGAACTGGGCACTTTGTCTTTGTGCGCGTGCGTCACCTCCAGATAATACCCGAATACTTTATTAAAGGCGATCTTCAATGAAGAAATACCTGTGTTCTGGATCTCGCGCTGCTGAATCTGCAACAGGTAATCTTTGCCCGAAAAAGCAATAGCCCGCAGCTCATCCAATTCTGCGTCGATGCCGGTCTGCACCATGTTGCCCTGATTCGTGAGCATGGGCGCATCAGATTTCAGAGTTTTTTGGATCTCATCCCGGATAGACTCGCAGGGCAAGAGTTGGTCTGATAACTTCTGCAAGGCAGGTACGCCGCTCACGGCCAGCAGTTCCTTTATGGGCAACGTAGCTTCCAGGGCGCGGGCCAGTTGCAGCAGCTCCCGGGGGTTTACCCGGCGCACCGCCACCTTGGAGATGAGACGCTCCAGGTCATTGATCTGCTTCAGGTAATGGTGGATGTCCTGCAGCAGATCGGGGCGGGCTTGCAGCGCTTCTACCGTGTCTAACCGGCGCCGAATCTGGGCAGCGTCTTTCAAGGGCAACACCAGCCACTTGCGTAGCAGACGTCCGCCCATGGGCGTAATGGTATGATCCAGCACGTCAATCAGGGGCACACCCTCGGGGTGCTGTGGATAGATCAGTTCCAGGTTACGCACCGTGAAGCGGTCCAGCCACACGTATTTGTCTTCCTCTAATCGGCCTAGGGCCGTGATGTGGCGCAGGTCATGGTGCTGGGTTTCGGCGAGGTAATGCAGGATGGCGCCGGCGGCCGTGATGCCCTCGGTGAGTGCCTCTACGCCAAAACCTTTGAGCGAAGCGGTGTTGAACTGTTTGGTAAGGGCTTCCAGCGCGAAATCATAGCTATACACCCACTCATCCAACGCGTAATGGCACAGATCAGACCCGAAGTTCTGGAAAAACGTCTCCTTTTTGCCTTTGCAGAACAGCACCTCAGCAGGGCTGAAATTCTGGAGCAACTTGGCGGCGTATCCGGCATCGCCTTGGGCCAGCAGGAACTCGCCGGTAGAGGCATCCAGCAGGGCGATGCCCACCACTGCCTCTTTCCCGAAATGCAGCGAGGCCAGGTAGTTGTTGCGTTTTTGTTCCAGCACCTGATCGTTGAAAGACACGCCGGGGGTCACCAGCTCGGTCACGCCGCGCTTCACAATGCCTTTCACGGTTTTGGGGTCTTCCAACTGGTCACAGATGGCCACGCGCTCCCCGGCCCGCACCAACTTAGGCAGGTAGGTATCCAACGAGTGGTGCGGAAATCCGGCCAACGCCGTCTCGGCCGCCGATCCATTACCTCGCTTGGTAAGCATGATCCCCAGGATCTTACTGGCCTTGATGGCGTCTTCGCCGAAGGTCTCATAAAAGTCCCCTACCCTGAAGAGCAGCAGCGCGCCCGGGTATTTCGCCTTGATGGCGTTGTATTGTTTCATCAGCGGCGTGGCGCTGAACTCTGCGGTTGTCTTAGCCAAAGCGGTAAAATGTGCTAATTGTGTCTTGTGCAGATAGGCTAATGTGAAATCAGTATCCGCATCCTCCCTTTGTATGATGCCTTGTTTTTTGGCCAGTTTCTAAAAAACGGCTCTAAAACAGCGGCTCCCTTTTCCACGTTTTCGCCTAGGATTCAGGTTTTTGGCCTGAATTTCCTGAAACAGGGCAAAAACGCACCTATTCCCGCAATATGTTACCTTTGCAGGACATGGCATTCTCTTTTCAACTATGCGAAAACTAAGCATGGAAGATCTCCAGCGCGATTCAGTGGAGGACTTCAAAAATAAGCAAAAAAATCCGTTGGTGTTGGTTCTTGACAACGTGCGCAGCCTCCATAATGTGGGCTCCGCCTTCCGGACCGCCGATGCCTTTGCCGTGGAGAAGATCTACCTTTGCGGCATTACGGGCACGCCGCCCAATAAAGAGATTCACAAAACCGCGTTGGGCGCCACGGAATCGGTGGAATGGATACATGTACCCGATACGCTGGAGGCGGTGGAAGGCCTTAAAAAAAGCGGTTACCAGGTGTGGGCCGTGGAACAGGCCGAAGGAAGCACCTCATTGGCCGATTTCAGGCCGGCTTCTGAGGGCAAATATGCATTCGTGTTCGGAAACGAGGTTTTCGGGGTAGAGGACGAGGTCATCAAGGCCGCCGATGGCGTGCTGGAGATTCCGCAGTTCGGCACGAAGCACTCCTTGAACATCTCCGTGACCGTAGGCGTGGTGGTGTGGGATGTCCTGAGCAAGACCTTGGCCGGGAAAGCCCTCTCCTAACGGGTAACTCTATTCATTGACTCAATTCTTACAAAAAAAGAGAGGCCTGCTCCAGGGAACAGGCCTCTCTTTTGGAATCTGGCTGACGGCTTAGTTCTTGCCGGCTTTGCTTACTTCTTTCACCATAGACAGAAAGTTTCCTTCTGGCTTGGCTTTGAATTCTGAGTAAGCCTCTACCTGGCGGCTGTTGAGCAGTTTGAACAGTTCCGTTTCAAAGGTAGTCTCAATCTCTTTCAGGCGGGTGTCGCGCATCTCCGCGTCATTGCTGTACATTTTGGCAACCTCAGCGGCTTTCACCAGGCGTTGCTGGTTCAGGGTTTTTACCTGCAGGTATTCGCTCTCGTTCAGACCAATGGATTGCACCATCAGGCGGGTAACCGAGTTGCAGGTTTTCTCTACGGCTGGGTTAGCAGGGCCAGTCTGGGCCACAGCGTTCATCACCAACACGAATAAAAAGCAGAATGTGAGTAAGGCGTTTTTCATGATTGTTGTGTGTTTGTTTAATTGTTGTTTTTATTTCGATACGATATATAACTGCGCTCCTAAAAGCGCCAGACAAGGATTTGAGTAAGCAAAGTTGCTATTAGGGCAGTCGGCTAAACTCAGCGCTTGGCAATACGCCGCTGCAGTTTATTCGTTGCCACCTGCAGCGCATACGCGGCCTCCTGGTGGTCTGGATAAAGCGTCAGAAAAAGGGTCAGGTCTGTGACAGATTCCTCTAACTGGTTGAGCTCCAATTTCACAATACCGCGGTTGCACAGCGCTTTGGAGTGTTGGGGAGAGACCGCCACTACCTCATCCAAATCCCTGATTGCTCCAAAGAAATCATCCAGGTAATATTTTCCTACGGCCCGGCCGTACAGAGCATCCGTTGAGTTTCCATTCATCAGAATGGCGTCAAAATCTTTCAAAGCCTCCTTATAGGCACCTATCTCCAGAAAAGCGTTTCCCCGGCCCAGCAGATACGCTTGGTCATTCCCTTCAGACAGCGTCAGGGCGAAAGTGTAGTCTTTGATGGCACCGTATACATCCTTCGCCTCCATGCGGGCAGCAGCCCGTTCGCCGTACGCCTGGGCATTGCCCGGCTGCTGCTTGATAAGCTGCGATAGTTCCTTTATTCTGTCACCACTCCCGGGAGAAAGCCGAAGATGAAATGCCGAAGCCTGTAAGGTAGCTACCACCAAAACCATCATGCTCACCACAACCTTAATCCGTTGCATCTTTCCCCCTTTAAACCTTTATTGAAACCGTGATTTTTACCTTGATTCTACAGTAAGAATTGCAGTTGTTTTAGTAGATTAAAATACTACAATTACTTAGTAGAATGAGACAAATATAGAAGATTGATAATACGCAAAGCAAACATTTATATAAAAAAATATATAAAAAAAGGAACTTTTTCGTAAAAACGGCTTAAAAACTGTTTAAACGGTGTTTTTAACCTCTACCTTTTTTCAAAAAATTTGCGATATCATAGCACATTCGGCTAAACCAGCAGTAAAATAGACTAAAGCATCCTTAGTAAAATCATATGATTTTCTGCCGACTATAAGGAAAGCCTTAATTCTTATGTTTTTCCTATTAAGTAATCCCTTAGACGGTCAGAAAACTATTCCATCTTACTTTAGACAATACCAATAAAATATAGCAATATGTTAAATAACAGCAACTTACAGAACGTTTGTTAGTCTTTAGAGCTAGACCCTACTCCCTAGAAAAGTTAGATAGATTTATAAAAACTTCCGGATTTACCTCCCTTCCATCTTCTACCACCGAAAACAAAGTAAAACCCCCTAAATCCGAACCGAACCAGCACTAACTTCTGCCCCTTTCAAGGCAGAAAATTTCATGGCGCTAAACAAGTATTCTACTGTGCTAATAGAATTCTGATTTGCTCTCACTTGACGTGAACCTCCACTTCCCGATTAGCGCCTTAAAAACAAAAAGGCCCAGCTAACTAGCCGGGCCTTTCACAATCGTCCTATACTTAATGACCTACGATTTCACAGTCACCTCTTTGGTGTTGTCATTGGGGTTACGGTCAATGAGCTTGTTCAGGGGGTCAACGCCTGCACGCTGTGGTTTCTCCTTCACCGTGACCTCAATCTTGTTCTGACCAGCCTTGATGCGCTGCTTCTGCAGGTACAGCGGCACATCCTGCCAGGTACCGGCAATCTTTTTACGGGTGATCACGCCCACATCCACAAAATCGTTCAGCAGAGCGGGGCTTTCGTTGCCTAAGCTATCGGCGCGGAATTTCTTGGCATCAATGGTGAGCGAGACTTTATACGTGCCATCCTTCTGCTTCACCGCCGAGGCCTCGGTGGCTTTGTTCTCGTAGAGCGTGATGTTCTCAAACATATCCTCTACCAGGTACTGCAGCGAATCCGGCGTCGCTTTCCGGATGTAGCTCATAAACTCCACCGAGTTGGTGTACGGCGCCTGCTGGAACGCCACTTTCTGCACGTACTCTTTCAATGCCGCGTTCAGCTTGTCCTCGCCGATGTAATCCGCTAAGGCGTACATCACCACTGATCCTTTGCGGTAATGAATGTACTGCTGGTTTTCCACCAGCGCCAGCGGCAACTCTTTTTTACGCTCCCCGGCGCGTCCAAGCAGGTAGTTGTTCATCTCGTACTTCAGGAACTTCTTCATCCGCTCGGCACCGTATTCCTTTTTCATAACCATCAGGGCCGAGTACTGGCTCATGGTTTCGGACATGAGCGTGGATCCCTGCACATCGCCGCCGATGACCTGGTGTGCCCACCACTGGTGCGCTACCTCATGGGCCGTCACGTAGAACGGATAATCGATGTCCTCAGGGTCTTTGTCATCCACATCGGCGATGAACCCGATGGACTCTGAGAACGGAATGGTGTTGGGGAACGCCTGCGCAAACGCGCTGTAGCCCGGGAACTCCAGGATGCGCACCTGCCGGTGCTGGTACGGGCTGAAATTGGCGGTATAATATTCCAGCGATTTCTTCACGCCTTTGATCATGCGGTCCAGGTTGTACTCGTGACCTTTCTGGTAGTAGACCTCAATGGCCACATCATTCCACTTATCTTTCTTGACCTCATAATCGGCGGACAGGAAGGAGTAGAAGTTCAGGATGGGCGAATCCATCTTGTAGTGGAAGTAGCGGCGACCGTTTTTGGTCCACTCCTTCTGCAGATAACCGGGCGCCAGCGCAATTTGATCGGGCACGGTGCTCACCACGGTTTCAAAGGTGATCCAATCGGCGTCGTTGCTGATGTAGGTGTTCTGGCGGGCTTTCAGGTCGTTGACTTTGGCCATGCGCTCCTTCGGCTTCAGGCCGTTTTCCTTCCGGGTATCGTCATCGCCTAGCTCATAAGCTTCCTGGTACCCGACGTGCGGCAGCAACTGGCTGTTGATGAACGTGCCGTTGTACACAATGCCGGTGTTGTAGCTGCGCTGCTTGAAGCCTTTGGTCTGGTACAACAGATCCATGTTCAGCTTGACAGAATCGCCGGGCACCAGCGGCTGGGCCAGTTGGAAGATGTGGTAGCCACTGGTTTTATCGAACAACACCGTTTTGGCCGGACGGGCGAACTCCAGTTGTTTGATCAGGGCGTTGTCATCCAGCATCAAATGCACCGAGTCAATGGCCACGCTGGTTTTGTTTTTGAGCCAGTAATGGCCTTTGAAGCGGAACTCGCGCTCTTTGGGGTACAGGTCGGTCTCCAGGTACACATCCACCACGCGGGGCTGCGCCAGGTGCTGGTATTTTTTGTACGTTTTCTCAAAAGCGGCCTGTAAACGCTCGTTGTCGTCTGAGTCGCGGTACTCGTTCAGGATGTTGGTGTTGTAGAAGATGAAGCCGCCGCACACGATGAACACCGTCGCCGCCGAGGCCAAGACCAACAGAGTGGATTTGCTCAGTTGCAGCGCCGCCAGCTTGAACCGGCCTTTAATGTTTGCCTCGGTACCGCGCACCCACAGCAGGTTAGACAGTAAGGCCAGGATAATGGCAAACGCTCCCCAGTACACCTTGAACAGGATTATCGGCCCTACAAAGTGCCCGTAGCCGTTCATGGCCGAGTACGGCGCGCCCGGATCTGAGCTATAGGAGTACAGCAGGTGCTCAAAACCCAATTGCCCCTTGAAGATGTTGGCCAGGTAATACACCACCATGATAAAGTGACCCAAGTACTTATTGTTCACCAGCACCTGCACCAGCATCGCCAGTGCGCACATCAAGAGGTAATCCACCAACTGCAGCCCGAACAGGCTTTTCACGTACAGACCCAGCTCAAAGTTGAAATAGCCCTTCGCGGCCTGAATGACAATGCCGCACACCAACACGACCGCCATCAACACCACCTGAATGCCCATGAGTGCCACCAGCTTGGAGGTGAACGGCACCCAGTTGGGAATAGGCAAGGCATCATACAACTGGTTCATGCGGGCATCGCGCTCGCGCCACACCAGTTCTCCGGAGTAAAACGTGATGATGATGAGCATGAACAGCGCAAACGTGCCGCCCAGAATAGAGACCACCTCCGACGTCACCGGATACGTGTTGGTGTCATAGAGTTTCCCGATCTGGGAGGCCGTAGACAGCAGAAACACGATACCCGCCACCACAATGGCAATGAAATACACGCTTCGCACGATGCCCTTGAACTCCAGCTTGGCCAATTTCCAGAACTGTCCGAAACTGCGCCCAAACGAAAACTCCTGGCTAACCTTGGGAAGGGTGAGCCGGTGCGAAGTGGCGACGATGCCCGGCGCTTCCTCCCGGCGGAGCTTGCGTGCCTTGCCCTCAGACGCAAAAAACGAGAAGCTGAACCGCCAGAAGCAGAAAATTAGCAGCAGAAGGGCAATACCACCCCACAGCAAACGGTTCCAGAGGACAGGCTGGCTCAGCGGCAGCACTAGCGTATTCTGCTCGGCGGCCGTCCAGTAGCGGGTGGTCTGGTACACCCCCGTTGCCCCGAAAGGATCCACCAAGTTCGCGAGCAAGTCATTGTCCAGGTCGGCGGTGAGGGCGCTGGCCACGCCGTACAGCACCAGCACCAGCACACTGCCAATGTACACGGCCAGCATGTTGCGGGTGAGCGTGCCCAGCGTAAAGAAGATAGCGCCCGTGAGCAATAAATTCGGGATCACGATAAGCAGGTAAGGCTGCACGTAGAACATGAGGTTAAACGGTCCGAACTTGGACGCCTCTACCGACGGGAACAGCGGCGCCACCGCCGAGGCGAAGATGTAGCCGAACGCAATCCCCGAGAACACCAGCAGCGTCACCAGGAATGATCCCCAGAAACGTCCGCCCAAGTAACTCCACTTAGAGATAGGCGTGGTAAAGAACAGCGAGTGCGTTTTATGCTCAAAATCCCGAAAAACAGGGTTTCCCATCATGGCCGAGGTCACCAGCACGCCAAACCAACTCAGAATGGTAATGACCCAGTTGATCTGGTAGGGCGAGTTGGCTTTGAGCGAAGCACTGCTGCCGCCGCCAATGATCACCGTGCCGCCAAAGACCCCGCTCACGCCAAATACGCACAGCAGCGCCATCAGGAAGAAAAGGAAAAAGTAGATATAGGTAGCTGGCCGCTTCAGGCGGTACTTCAGCTCAAACAAGAAAATATTCAGGAACATAGCCGTGTCGTTTTAAGTCTAATTTAGAAAAATGGGCCTCAAAACGGCTTAGGCGATTACCTCCTGCTGGGGCGTGGAAGTCTTCCGAGTCACCCCGCTGATGGTCGCGAAGTACACATCCTCCAGGTCTGGCTGCACGGGTTCAAACTCCTGGCCTGGGCGGGCATCGGCGTACACGTGGATGATGGTTTTGCCCGCGAATAGCCGCGAGGAGATCACGGCATGCTCCGTCTGGTGCTGCGCCAGTTCTTCTTTTTTGATGAATTTCCGCCAGATCTGGCCCTGCATCTGCTCAATTGCCTGCAGCGGCTCGCCGGTGGCCAGCACTTCTCCTTTATTGATGATGGCCATGTTCCGGCACAGATCGCTCACGTCATCCACAATGTGGGTGGAGAGAATCACAATGATGTTCTCCCCGATCTCGCTTAACAGATTATGGAAACGGTTCCGTTCGGCGGGATCCAGGCCGGCAGTAGGCTCATCCACGATGATGATCTTCGGGTTCCCCAGCAAGGCCTGTGCAATCCCGAACCGTTGCTTCATCCCGCCGGAATAGCCGCCCAGGTTCTTTTTGCGCACATCGTAAAGGTTCGTCTGCTGTAACAGCGAAGCCACCGTTTCTTTCCGCTCTTTGCCATTATGGATACCCTTGAGCACCGCGAAATGGTCCAGCAACTCCTCGGCGCTCACCTTCGGGTACACCCCGAACTCCTGCGGCAGGTAACCCAGCACCTTCCGCATCTCGTCCTTCTCCCGGAACACATCCAAATCGCCCAGCCTGATGCCGCCGCTGTCTGCCTCCTGCAGCGTGGCGATGGTGCGCATGAGCGATGATTTCCCCGCCCCGTTAGGTCCCAGCAACCCGAACATGCCGGTGGGAATAGAGAGGTTCACGTTCTTCAGCGCCTGCACGCCGTTAGGATAGGTTTTGGAAAGGTTCTGAATGATGAGTTCCATGGAAAGGTTGGGTTTAGGTGTAAGACAGAGCGATTGGTTTCTAAGTGATTAGTAGAGATAAGTTAGGAAAAGTTACAGACACATATCAGCAAAGCCCTATTTCTTTTGCCACCCATTTTAAGCCCGATTTTAGTAAACCACCCTGAAAACAACCCACCACCAAACACACCTTATAGCCGTATCTAAATAAAAACGCCGATGCCCTTTCACCTACAGGTGAAAGGGCATCGGCCATGATGCGGTATGTGTTTCTAGCAGTTGCTACACATACCGAACCTGTTCTTGGAAAACGCCTTTCCATAGCAGTCCCCGGCTCTTCTCCATAGTCTGCACCTTCCGGACCATGGGCAACACTTGCGGGTCTCCGGTGGCGTAGGTGAACGTCAGGTCAAACGCGTAGTGCATCTCAATGCGGTTCTGGGCGGCATCGCAAATCGGGAACATGTTTTCCAATTCAAACGTCTCCTGCGCCTCAGGCAGTACGCTATACTTCTCCAGCACGGCTTTAATGATGGCATGGCACCTGGCTGGCTTAGGGGTTTTCACGATGCTCTGGCACAAAATGAATTTACCGTGCAGGAAATGAAGACACTGGGTTACCTTGGCTGAGCCAATGGAAGAGAAGTAGAACAGCACCTCGTGGCCCACCACGTCCAGGTCCTGGTTCACGTGGAATTCTGGTTTACCGAACAGGCGTTTCGCCTCACGCAATGAGGCCCCAAAAGCCAAACCTCTGAAAGTCACCTCGCGGTTGGTGTTGGTTTGCACCTGTTTAGGCGCAGACAAGGCGTTTCGCAGCCCCGCTACCGTGCGCACGTAATTCACCCTATCAAAATAATCCTTTTTGGACAATCCTCCCACATCTAATCTGTTCTTAGATTTTCTCAACGCCAGTGTTTTCCAGACAGAATTAAACATCTTCAATAATTTTTAACAATATAGCCTTAGATGAACCAAATCAGAGTTTAGCATTGAATAAGTTCAATTCAGCGTTTCATCTACTTTATTTTACTTATTCTTAAGCTAGTTAAGATGCTTTTCTCAAGCCTCAAAGCACTTCTTTAAAATTTACAACAAATTCCTTTTTAATACTAAAACTTTGTTTGCTGTTTTAAGTAGCTTTCAATATTAAAAAGGATATATCCAATTAGGGCAATCCTGCTGCTAAAGGCTTTCCTAAAGCTATTTCACAGCGTTCTCGGCTTCTCCCATTCTCTACTCTGTTTAGCGCCTTTAAACAAAAAAACAGCCCTAAAACGCAGGTGCTTTAGGGCTGTTTTGAAGATGTATTGATTGGCAAAGCAACTATCCGGCGCGGCGTTTCTCATCCTCGGCACCACCGGTGCGGCGGCGGGCTGGGGCCACCTGGGTACCGCCAAATCTGTAGGTGAAACTAAGGGTGGCTACCCGGGTATCGCGGCGTTGGTAGAACCTCTCATAGTATCCGGTCAAAGCGGTAGTGGCTCTTACTTTGTTTGAGTAGAAGACATCGGTGACGTTCAGCTTCACGTTGGCCTTTTTGTCTAAGAACTGTTTCTGCACGCCCAGGGTCAGGAACCGCACGGGCTGGATGTCCAAGAAAGCGTAGATCTCACGGCCCCGGTACACCCCGATCAACTCCGCTGACCAGTTCTTGGGCAGTTGGAAAGAGTTGGTGGAGTTGATGGAGAAAGTAGGTCTGCCGTTTCTGAGTGCGGTATTGGCCAGGTTGCCCTGGTAGAGACCATAGTACGCCTCAATGTTGTTGGTGCTGGTGAACCAACGCGCCACGGAAACCGGCACCGAGAAACTGGCCCCGTAGTAGTGGAACTTCGCCAGGTTCCGGTCCTGCTGGATGACCACCGGAATCTGGTTTGGATTTGGGTCTGGTACCGGACGCGGCTCCGGAGACAGCACCGAGATGATGTTGTCGGTGGTGCGGCTGTAGCTGAGCTTGGTCACGTATTTCTCTTTCAAGGTGTGGGTGAATTCAAAGGCGTAGGTGGTTTGCGGCAACAGGAACGGGTTCCCCGCCGATTTGGTGCTGGGGTCAATGAAGTACACAAAGGGGTTCAGCTGGTTATAGGTAGGCCGGTCAATGCGGCGGCTTACCGAGAGCCCCAGGTCATGCGTTTTGTTCAGCGTGTACCCTAAGAAAGCACTGGGAAAAAGCTGGGTGTAGTTCCGGTCAAACGACCGCTCTCCTTCCACCTCGGCGTACTCCGCCACTTGCTCGCCTTTGGCACTGGTGTTCTCTACCCGCAACCCCAACTGCAGGCTGGTTTTAGACCATTTCTTGTTCAGGTTCAGGTAAGCCGCATTGATGTTCTCGCGGTAGATGAAGTGATTGCTCCGGTTCGTGTCAAGGGTATTGCGGCCTCTGGTGCGGTCATAGAAACGCAGGTCATTGTCGGCGTCTACCAGACTGCTTTTGAGCCCGGCTTCCAGGTTCGCACCCATGGATTTCAGGGATTGGGAGTAATCTACCTTCACCGATTTGATGGTGAGTTTTCCGTCCAGATCGCCATACAGGAGAGAGTCTGGCATGGGCTTTTCCGTGTCAAAATACCGGGTGGTGAAGTCCTGGATATCCCCGGACTGGAAGGCGGCGTAGTCCACATCGGCACTGATCTCTTTGCCGGTGGTGTCTATGGTATGCTTCAGGTTAAAGTTAAGGGCTTGGGAATTCCGGTTGGTCCCGCTGATGGCGTTGGTAGTGGTGTATTTGTCATACTGCCGATTGCGGTCAAAGAACTGGGAGGTATTGGCGGTGGCTCGGTTTACATCCACGAAAACCCCGTTGGCTACCACACCCACAATCGTTTTGGGGGTCACATTCCAGTCAAACCCCAGACGCCCGTTGTGCGAGTTGATCTGGTGCGAGAAATGGTTCTTTTGGTCATTGATCCCCTGCAGACTACGGGCTTCGTTCAGGGAAAAGAACTCCCGGTAGATATCCAGCTTGCTGAAATCCTTGCGGTGCACGTAGTTGTAAGAGCCAAACACGTTTACTTTCCCGGTGCGGTGGTTCAGTTGCAGGCCCTGGTTAGACTTGAAGCGCTGCCCCTGTCCGAAGGACGAAGTGATGCTGCCGTTGGTGCCTACGCGGTCATCTTTCTTCAGTTTGATGTCAATGATCCCGGCGTTTCCGGCCGCATCATATTTCGCCGAGGGGTTGGTGATGAGGTCAATTTTGGCCACCTCGTTGGCGTTCAGGCCCCGTAGCATGGTAGCCAGCTCCGTTCCGGACATAGGCACCCGCTTGCCGTTGATCATCACCATCACCCCAGAGCGGCCCCGCATGCTGATGTTATCGTTCTGGTCTACCCGTACGCCGGGCGCTTTTTCCAGTACCTCCAGAACGTTACTTCCCGCCGAGGAAATGCTGTTTTCCACGTTGAGCACGGTTTTGTCAAAGTGCTGCTCCACAAAAGGTTTCTGCGCCTCAATTTTCACTTCTTTCAAGGCAACCGCCCGCTCGGCTAAGGAAATTACCCCCAGATCAGTGTTCTTCTGCAGGTGAATAGCCCCCGAGGTGTACAGGGCGTAGTCATAATGCAGCACCATAAGTTTGTATTTACCCGCCGGAATGCCGCTGAACAGGAAAGAACCGTCCTGACCGCTCACCTCCACCTTCACCAGCACCTGGCTGGAGTCTTTCACCAACTGCAGGTTAGCGGTCAGCAAAGGCTCGCCTTTGGCGCCTTTCACCACACCTTTCAAGTCAAAGGAAGTGTTTTCCTGCGCCCAGACCTTGGGCGCGAGGCAGAGAAGCCAAAGGGTTAAGAGCAGAGATAGTCTTTTTGTGTACATAGTTTTCAGTAGCGTTTTTGCAAATGCGATTCAGAGGTTGACAGCGGAAGCTCATTCATTAGAGCAGCCTTCCCATCACCATCTTAATCAAGGGCAGTGCCAATAATCAAAAACCCTCATCATAAGCCGCTAAGGCCCTTTTACCCTTAATCTGATGTTCGCTTCCGAACAATATTTTATTCGAAAATGGACACTTTTGCCCAACATCGGACACTCAAGAAGTGAAGTTTCACCCTATCTGAGTTCTCCATTTCCTTTTGGTTTCGGTGCCTTTGACTAAAACCAGGCTGAAAACACCTGACCTAGGAGTTGAGATGAGATAAGCAAGAGAAACTGTTTCAGGCCTGATTTCTTTAAAACTGGCCTGAAACGGGTCTGGGCAGATCACGGAACAATCGTTACCTTTGGGGCTTAGTTTCTAAAGAACAATACAATGCTTCGTTCACACACCTGCGGCGAATTGCGCCTCGAGAATGTTGGTCAGGAAGTGACCCTGACCGGTTGGGTACAGAAATCACGCGACAAAGGCGGCATGCTTTGGGTTGACCTGCGCGACCGTTACGGCATCACGCAGCTGAGCCTGGAGGAAGGTGTTTCTGATGCGCAGGTTCTCACCACTGCCCGTACGCTGGGTCGTGAGTTCGTGGTGAAAGCCACCGGCACCGTGATTGAGCGCGTGTCTAAAAACGACAAAATCGCCACCGGCGACATTGAGATAAAAGTAACCGCGCTGGAGGTTCTGAACCCCGCCAAATTGCCGCCCTTCCTGATTGAGGACGAGACCGACGGCGGTGATGACCTCCGCATGAAATACCGCTACCTGGACTTACGCCGCTCACCAGTCCGCAAGAGCCTGGAACTGCGTCACCGCATGGCCCAGCAGGTTCGCTCCTACCTGGATGGCCAAGGCTTTATTGAGGTAGAAACGCCAGTGCTAATCAAATCTACGCCTGAAGGTGCCCGCGACTTTGTGGTGCCTAGCCGCATGAACCCCGGTGAATTCTATGCCCTGCCGCAGAGCCCGCAGACATTCAAGCAACTGTTGATGGTGTCTGGCTTTGAC
Organism: Rufibacter hautae; assembly: GCF_008271695.1. Taxonomy (GTDB): domain Bacteria; phylum Bacteroidota; class Bacteroidia; order Cytophagales; family Hymenobacteraceae; genus Nibribacter; species Nibribacter hautae. The sequence goes on along the minus strand of NZ_VKKY01000003.1, from coordinate 72,196 downwards.
AAGTATTTTCAGATTGTGAAATGCTTTAGAGACGAGGACCTGCGCGCTGACCGTCAGCCGGAATTCACCCAGATTGACTGTGAACTTTCTTTCGTGACCCAGGAAGACATCCTGAACACATTTGAAGGCTTGGTGAAGCACCTGTTCCGCACGGTAAAAGGAATAGAACTGCCCGATTTCCCGCGCATGACCTACGCCGATGCCATGCGTCTGTACGGTTCAGACAAACCAGACACCCGTTTCGGGATGCAGTTTGTGGAGCTGAACGACGTGGTGAAAAACAAAGGCTTCAAAGTGTTTGACGATGCCGAGTTGGTGGTAGGCATCAACGCCAGCGGCAGTGCTTTCTACACCCGCAAACAGATAGATGAACTCACCGATTTTGTGAAGCGTCCGCAGGTAGGCGCTACTGGTCTGGTGTACGCCCGCGTGCAGGAAGACGGTAGCGTGAAATCAAGCGTGGACAAATTCTACTCGCCAGAGGATTTACAGCAATGGGCCCAAGCCTTCAACGCCCAACCCGGCGACTTGCTCTTAATCTTAGCCGGAGGTGCTGATAAAACCCGCAAGGCCCTGAACGAGCTTCGTCTGGAGATGGGTACCCGCCTAGGCATGCGCGACAAAGACACGTTCTCTACCCTATGGGTGCTGGATTTCCCGCTGCTGGAGTGGGACGAGGAAAGCAACCGCTTTCACGCCATGCACCATCCGTTCACCTCACCCAAGCCAGAGGACATGGACCTGATTGACACTAACCCCGGTGCCGTTCGCGCCAATGCCTATGACATGGTCATCAACGGTGTGGAAGTAGGTGGCGGTTCTATCCGTATCCATGACCGGGCCGTGCAGTCCCGCATGTTTGACTTACTTGGCTTCACCAGTGAAGAAGCCCAAGCTCAGTTCGGGTTCCTGTTGGATGCTTTTGAATACGGTGCACCTCCGCACGGTGGTATCGCCTTCGGGTTTGACCGTCTGTGCTCCCTGTTCGGTGGCGCGGATTCTATCCGGGACTTCATCGCGTTCCCTAAAAATAACTCGGGCCGTGATGTAATGATTGATGCGCCCTCTCCTATCGCGCAAGCGCAGTTAGATGAATTGCAGATTGACACCCGTTTGAAGGGATAGTTGCTCGTTTTCAGTTATTTGTTGGTAGTATTTGAAACCTGTGAGGTCTCCAAGACCTCACAGGTTTCTTCGTTTTAGGGCTGTTTAGGAAATTAAGGCCAAAAACCAAAATGTAGCGTCGTTACCCTGTAACGACGTGATTCTACGCAGCAACAACATCACAATCCGTTAAGAACTTTTCTCAGCAAGTTGCATTGAACAAAGGTCTTATGTGGGTCATGGGCTTTTGTTTCATGGAGACACGTCGTTACAGGGTAACGACGCTACGGTTCTTTTTGGCCAGTTCTCGGTAAATTGTGCATAAAACGAACGTTCTAAAAATAATCAGCAACTCATCCGCCGTTCACCCCTGCCTTATACCGTTCATCACATTTCACTTCGCACACCGGCGTTCATACTGCACTTTTGTTTCAATCAATCACGGAAATAACTAAACCTCATAAAGCCATGAAAGCGAAAATCACTTCTATCCTCCTTTTATTCTTGTTCATCGCCATTCAGGTACAGGCTAAAACGCCATCGTTTAAAGTAGTGAAATCGGGCAAAGGGCCCGCTATGATTTTGATTCCGGGCTTGAACTCGGCGGGGGAAGTGTGGGACGAGACGGTGGCGCATTACCAGAAAAACTACACTTGTTATGTCTTGACCTTACCTGGTTTCGCGGGGCAGCCAGCGGTGAAGACGGACCACTTCCTGAACAGCGTGCGCGACGAGATTATCGCCTATGTACAGGAAAACAAACTTAAAAAGCCGGTACTGGTGGGGCATAGCCTGGGCGGTTACATGGCATTGGCTTTGAACGTGAAAGCTCCTGAGCTATTCGGGAAGACGGTGGTGGTAGACGGCTTACCTTTTATTGGGGCCGTTCAGAATCCTACCGCCACGGTAGAAACCATCAAACCAATGGCCGACCAGTTCCGCAAGGCGATGGTGACGCCAAACCCCGCTGCGCAACAACAGCAGGAAGCCAGCTTCGGCATCTCCATGGCCACCGACTCAGCGCACATTAAGAAGATTATTGAATGGGGCAGAAAATCTGATTACAACACCACTGGTCAGGCTATGTACGAGATGTACCTCTCTGATTTGCGCCAAGACGTTGCCACTATTAAAACACCGGTGTTGGTGTTAGGCGCCTGGGCCGGATACAAAAATTACGGCGTCACCAAAGACATTACCACCCAAATGTATAAGGCACAATTTGCTAAATTGCCTAGCGCCGAAGTGAAAGTAGCCGATACCGCCAAGCACTTCATCATGTATGATGAGCCCACCTGGATGTTCGCGCAGATGGACGCTTTCCTGAAGAACTAAAGTACACCTGGTTAATGACCGCCTCACGTCAGCAAAAATGGTATTGGGTCTGCCAAGCAATTGGTTGGACCTGCTACCTGTTTATAGGGCTCCTGATGAGCTTCCTGTTCTTCAAAAAGCAAGCGGGTATGTACGCCGTGCAGTTTGTAGGCACCGCTATTTTCTTCGGCACCACGCACTTGCAACGGCACTTGAACTGCAAACATCGCTGGCTGGAGCTTCCTCTGGGCAAAATGGTCTTGCTGGTGTTGGCCTACAATGCGGTGGCGTCTCTTACCTGTCAGTTGCTGGTCTGCCTTTTCATGCTGAGCATTGGCATGTTCTCGCTAAAGGAATTCAGCTTTGGGTATCTGGTCATGTACTCGGCGAACGGTCTGGTGATTCTTAGTTTCTGGTCTACCATTTACTTTGCGTTCCAGGCCATACAGCGCTGGAAGGAGAAGGAAGTAGAAGCCTGGAAACTGCAACTATCGTTGAAAGAGGCCGAACTGCAGGCCATCCGGTCACAACTGAACCCGCACTTCCTGTTTAACAGCCTCAACAACATCCGGTCACTGGTGCTGGTGGACCAGACCAAGGCGCGGGAGATGATTACGCGCCTTTCGGCGATGATGCGCTACGTGATTGGCTACAACCGGAATAATCTGGTGAGCGTGGCCGAGGAGCTGGATTTCCTGGACCATTACGTGGCACTGGAGAAGATTCACTTTGAAGATAAGCTTGATTTCTCCTCGCAAGTGGAAGCATCGGTCAAGAACGCGGCTATTCCACCGTTAGGCATTCAATTGTTGGTGGAGAACGCCATCAAACACGGCATCGGGACCCAGGCTAAGGGCGGACGAATTCAGCTTTCCTTGAATCGGCAAAACGGGCATTTACGGGTACAGGTAGAGAATACCGGCATTCTAGACGCGTCCTCGGCTTCTAAAGGAATTGGCCTGCAACGGCTGCTGGAGCGCGTGGCGCATTCCTTAGACCAACCCGGCAACTTTGCCCTCACTCAAACAAGCGACAACAGCGTGACCGCCACGCTCACCCTTCCCTGGAAAGACTATGAAAATCTGCATCGTTGAAGACTCCCGGCTGGCGCGCCTGGAACTGAAGCACCTCTTAGCCAAATTTCCTGCCTTGGAGCTAGTGGGTGAAGCCGAAAACGCCGAAGAAGGCATTGAATTGATTGAGTCCCTTCGGCCCGATTTACTATTCCTGGACATTCATTTGCCCCAGAAAAGCGGCTTTGAACTGCTGGAAGCATTGGAGTACACGCCACAGGTTATCTTCACCACCGCTTACGACCAATACGCCCTCAAAGCCTTCGAGCGGAATGCGCTGGATTACCTCATGAAACCCATTGAGGAAAACCGCCTGCGCCAGGCCGTGGAGAAAGCGATATCCAAGCAGGAAACGATTAAACCCGCCGCTCCTACCTCGCTGCTAAGCGAAGAAGACCGGGTGTTTGTCAAGGACGGTGAACGCTGCTGGTTTGTGGCCCTAAAACAGGTACGCATGATGGAGTCAAACGGCAACTACGCTTTCCTGTACTTTGACAACGAGCGCCCCTGCATTCTCAAGACCCTGAACTACCTGGAAAGCCGGTTAGACCCTAAAGTGTTTTTTCGGGCGAACCGCCAGCAGATTATCAACGTCAATTTCATTGAGCAGATTAATCCCTGGTTCAGCGGCAGCATTAAGATTCAGTTGAAGGGCGGCGAGGAAGTAGAAGTTTCACGCAGGCAGACACAGGTTTTTAAGGAGTTGATGAGTTTGTAAGTGTGTTTTGGGTCTGGTTTCAGATAAACAGGTTAGAAACGGAAATTGAATCAGCAATTTCACCTTGTCTCTACATGAGATGACGTTTATAGCTTATTTTCCAGAAACAACCCCGAAAGCGCATAAAGCAGAAGAGGCACCCACTGGGTGCCTCTTCTGCTTTATGGAAAGTAAGGTTAACCTTACAGCAAGTTATTGAACAAGCCTGGCACAACGCCCATTAGCACGGTCAACACCACCAAAGAAATCAAGGTAAAGGTAGCCAACGGATCAACCGCGATGCGCTCGCCTTCTGCATCACGCATGTACATGGCGATGATAACCCGGAAGTAATAGTAGATACCCACGGCTGACATGAGCACAGCTACGATAATTAGCCAGACCATGTCTTGCTCCAGGGCAGCCGAGAACAGGAACACCTTTCCGAAGAAACCTCCGGTTAACGGAATACCTGCCAAAGACAACATAGCAACAGTCATCACGAAGGCCAGCAGCGGATTGGTCTTGCCCAAGCCATTGAAGGCAGAATACTCATCTGAGCCACGCTCATCAGACACATACTTCAACACACCAAAGGCAGCAATGGTGGCTACGGCATACGCCAGAGAGTAGAACAGAATAGCATTTTCTGAGCGGTCGTTGAAGGAAGTCAAGGCAATCATCAGGTAACCGGCGTGGGAGATACTGGAGTAAGCCAGCATACGTTTCATGCTGTTTTGTGCTACTGCTCCAATGTTACCAATGAGCAAAGTCAGAACGGTGATGGCTACTAAGGTCGGGAACCACTGGTCGTACACACCTCCGAAGGCCGCCGACATCAGTTTGTAGAACGCTGCAATACCCGCCGTCTTTACCACGGTAGACATGTAGCTGGTGAAAACGGTTGGCGTCCCTTCGTACACGTCTGGGGTCCAGAAGTGGAAAGGCGCGGCCCCAATCTTAAAGGTGATACCCACTAATACCAGCAATAAGCCCATCAGCAGCAACGGAGCCGTGGCAGGGTCTATATTGGTGGCAGCAGCGGCAATGTCAGTTAGGTAGAAAGCGCCGGTAGCCCCGTACAACAAAGCAATCCCGAACAAGATAATACCGGTGAAGAACGAGCCCATCAGGAAGTACTTCATAGAGGCCTCATTCGACAGGATGTTGCGCTTGTCAGAACCGGCGATGATGTACATGCTGATGGACATAATCTCGATGCCCACAAACAGAATCAGCAGGTTTTCATAGGAGACCATCATGATACCGCCCACCAACGAGAACAGCAACAGCGAGTAATATTCTGCCAGGTTAGAATTCTCGGCAACTACGTAGCTGCGCGAAAACGGCAGAATGAACAATGTGGAAAGCACCATGACGGCGGTGAAGCCCACGGAGAAGTTGTCGGTGGAAAGCATGTTGCTGAAATAGCTTTGCGGCTGGTTCCAGTCAAACATGGTCGCACCCAAAGACACTGCCAGAAACAGCAGCACCACGGGCATGAGCGCCTTTTTGGATTTCATGAAGCCTACAAAGAGGTTCAGGATACCGAATATGGAGAGTAGAATGATTGAGGTCATGAGCAGGTAATTTCTCCTGGTTTTTAAAAAAGCGTCAGGGTTAGCGTTTAATCACGTCCAGAAGTTTCAGAACGGCAGGCTCAGAAATAGTCAGGAACGTGTTCGGGTGTAAGCCAATCCAGAACACCATCACTACCAACGGCACCAATACGGCTTTCTCGTTGAAGGTCAAATCAGTGAAGCCCTGGGTGATTTCGTTCTTTTCGCCGAACATCACGCGCTGGAACATCCGCAGCATGTACACGGCTCCCAGAATGATGGTCAAGCCGGCAACGGCGCCCATCCAGGCATTGTATTGGTACACACCCATCAACAACAGGAACTCGCCCACGAACCCGTTGGTCAACGGCAAGGCCACTGTTCCTAATAAAAGCACCAGGAACGTCACTGATAAGAACGGCGTATTTTGCGTGATACCACCTAGGGCCGCAATCTCGCGGGTACCTGTACGGCTCTGGATGATGTCAATGATGAAGAACATCCCTACCACGTTCACACCGTGGCTCAGCATCTGAATCATGGCTCCCTGTAGACCGTGGTGGTTCAAAGTGAACAAACCAGCGGCAATCAAACCCACGTGCGAAATGGAAGAGAACGCCACCAGACGCTTCATGTCCTGCTGACGGATGGCAATGATGGCGCCGTAGATAATCCCGATGATGGCCAGCACCAGCACCACGTTTCCCCATTGGCTTACGCCCAAAGGCACCACCGGCAATAACCAGCGCAAAGCCCCGTAGATACCCATTTTCAGCATGATACCGGAAAGGAGCATGGTACCGGCGGCCGGAGCCGTGGTATAAGTATCGGGCTGCCAGGTATGGAACGGGAACACCGGCATCTTAATGGCAAAGGCAATAAACAGGAACCAGAACAACCAGCTTTGGGTACCGGCATCCAGCACCAACTGGTAGAAAGCAACTTCCTCAGAACTGTGCGTGCCCGGCGTCTGGAAATACAGATACACAAACGCAGCCAGCATGAACAAAGACCCGAAAACGGTGTAGATAAAGAACTTGAACGTCACGCGCACCCGGTTCTCACCGCCCCACATACCGGCAATGAAGTAGATGGGAATAAGCGCTACCTCCCAGAAGAAGTAGAACACAAACGCATCCAAAGCGGTAAAAACACCCAATAAACCCGTTTGCATGAACAGGATGAGCGCGTAGAAAGATGAAGGCTTCTCGTAGGTGTGCTTGGCCGTAGACAGAATGATTAACGGAATCAGGAACACGGTTAAAAGCACCATAAGTAAACTGATGCCGTCAATGCCTACTTTGAACATGATGCCGGCATTGGCAATCCAGGGTTCATTGAGCAGGAATTGGGTACTTCCGTTCGGGACGAAGTTAATCCAGGCCCATACGCCCAGTACCAGTTCTACCAAGGCAGCCCCGAAAGCGATTTTCCGGGCGCCGTCTCCTTTTACCAACAGTACCAGCAGTGCGGCCAACGCGGGCCATAAGATTATTAAAGCGGTTAACATGTTTGGCAGTATCAGATAATAAAGTTCAGCAATAAGATTAAGGTGATGCCCAGCACCATCAGAAGCAGGTAAGACCCGGTGGCACCGCTCTGCACAAAGCGCAGCGAACGACCTCCACCCAAGGTGGCTTTCCCGAATCCGTTTACAATCGGGTCAATGATGCCTTTCTCCACGAAGCGGTACAGCCCCGTAGACAAGCCCATCACCGGTTTCACAAACAGGCCGTTGTAGAGTTCATCCACGTAGTATTTGTTGTACACCAGTTTGTGCAGCGGCGACAAAGCAGCACCTTCCTCGGCGGGAACGGTTCTTTTCTTGCCGTAGATGAGGTACGCCAGGATGATGGCTACTACCGCCACACCCACCGATACCGCCATCAGAATGTATTCTGTGGTATGGGATAAGTGTTGCGCTTCAAAAGCACTTGGAACGGCTCTTCTGGCCAATTCATACACTGGCGACAAGAAGTTAGCCAGCATGTGGTTTTCGCTGAAAACGGCTGGTAAGCCCATGAACCCACCAATGGTGGAAAGAATGGCCAGGATAATCAACGGAATGGTCATCACCGCCGGAGACTCGTGCAAGTGATGGCGCTGCTCCTCGGTGCCCCGGAAGTTTCCGTAGAAGGCCAGGTACAACAACCGGAACATGTAGAACGCGGTCATGAACGAAGTCAACAGACCGAAGCCCCACATTACTTTGCTATGCACAAACACGTGCGCCAGCAGTTCGTCTTTAGAGAAGAAACCAGCAAACGGCGGAATACCAGAAATAGCCAGCGTTCCGATTAAGAAGGTGATAAACGTAACTGGTAATGCTTTCTTCAGACCGCCCATTTTGCGCAAGTCCTGCTCGCCGCTCATGGCGTGAATCACGCTACCGGCTCCCAAGAACAGAAGGGCTTTGAAGAACGCGTGCGTCAATACGTGGAAGAGCGAAGAAGAATACGCCATCACACCCAGCGCCAGGAACATATACCCTAACTGACTCACCGTAGAGTAAGCCAATACTTTTTTGATGTCGTTTTGGAAAAGACCAATGGTTGCGGCAAACAAGGCCGTCGCTAAACCAATAATGGCTACAATCTCAAGGGTGTCTGGTGCCAGCGTGTACAACACGTTAGACCGGATGACCATGTAAATACCAGCGGTCACCATGGTAGCGGCGTGAATCAGGGCAGAAACCGGAGTTGGGCCGGCCATCGCGTCTGGTAACCAGGTGTAGAGCGGCAACTGCGCCGATTTACCCATCGCACCGATGAACAGCAGCAAGGTAATCGCAATCACGACACCGTCGTTTACTTTGCTCAGCTGAGACGCTTGGTTGAATACTTCGCCATACACCACGCTTCCGTAGGTCTGGAAAATAAGGAAAATCCCCAACAGGAAACCTAAGTCCCCAATGCGGTTGATGATGAATGCTTTCTTGGCGGCGTTGTTGTATGGTGTCACTTTGTTCCAGAACCCGATGAGCAAGTACGAGCAAAGCCCCACGCCTTCCCAACCCACGAACATCATCACGTAGTTAGACCCCATCACCAACAGGAGCATGGAGAACACGAACAGGTTCAGGAAAGAAAAGAATTTACCGAAGTTCTCGTCATGACTCATATAACCCGCCGAGTAAATATGAATCACCGATCCTACACCCGTCACCAACAGCAGCATGATAAGCGACAATTGGTCAATCTGGAATGAGAACGGAATGCGCAGGGCACCCACGTGAATCCAGTTGAAGATATCGGTGGTGTACGGGCGGTTGCCGTAGCCTTCAAACCCGAAGAACAGGTACAGTGACAGCAGGAATGAACCGATAACGGTGGCACAACCCACCAGTCCCGCCAGCCCTTTCGGCAATTTCCGGTTACCCAAACCGTTAATCAGAAACCCGATTAGCGGCAGGAGCGGAATCAGCAAACACACCCAGGTCATCTCAGCGTTGTTTGCCGGCAAAATAAATTCTTGCATTTGTTAAAACGTAAATGGAACGGTATTCTTTAGAGATTCAGCAGAGCGGAAAACCGCTTTACCATTTCAGCTTGTTCAGGATATTGATGTCGGTGGAGCGCACGTTCCGGTAAATCATCACAATAATGGCCAAACCTACGGCCACCTCGGCGGCAGCCACCGCCATAATGAAAAACACGAAAATCTGCCCGTTGGGGTCTGAGCGATAAGACGAGAAGGCCGTCAGCAACAGGTTCACCGAGTTGAGCATCAGCTCAATGCACATAAAGATGATGATGGCGTTGCGGCGAGTGAGAACCCCAATAATCCCGATACAGAAAAGAGCGGTGCTGAAATACAGGTAATAGTTCAGCGGGATGGTCCTTATGACCTCAGGAATATCATTCATGATAAATACGTTGGTGAAATAAGCGTTGGACGCGCTTGACAACAGTGCCCAAAGTTATTCCCATTTTTTGGTAAAACCATATGAAAAGCCCCCCTCTACCGGGCAGCTTGTATTCTTCTTTTAGCGTTTTAGGGCTATTTTAGAGAAAATGCTTCCAAAACGATTAACTTCTAGCCAGCAGGGCAATCCTATTTTAGGCCGGTTTTCAGGAAATCAGCCCTGAAATAGCTTACAGCCGTGGCAATAAAAAAGGACAACGTGGATAGCTGTCCATTTTTCAGCCTCTTAATAGAGACTTAGAATCTATTTTGCTCGCCCGGCTCGCGCTTGCCCAGCATCACCGCACCGGCCATCGCCGCCAGGAACAGAACTGAGGCCAACTCAAACGGCAACAGGTAGTCTCTGAAAAGCACTTTCCCCAGGTTCTCCACCATGCCAATCTGGGAGTCAAACACGGCGGTAGTGGTCATCTGGGTGTTCACATCTTTCAAAGCGGCAATCATCACCACAAACAAGATACCACCGGCAATGGCCGCGGCAATCTTGCTCAGGACAGGTTTGTGCTGCTCAGTGTCTTCGCGCATGTTCAGGAACATAATCACGAAGAGGAACAGCACCATGATAGCGCCCATGTACACAATGAAGTTTACCGCCGCCAGAAACTGGGCATTCAACAGAATGTAGTGTCCGGTTAAAGCGAAGAACGTCAGAATCATGAACAGAACGCTGTACACCGGGTTTTTGGAGACAACTACCCCAATGGCCGCGAACAAGGTTAAGAAAGTGAGAAAGTAAAAGAAATTACCCGTCATAGTGGTTTAGGATGATATGCGCTTGCTGCTGCGGATTATAGGTTTTGAATAGGCATGGGCTCTACCAGACGGTCTTTGCCGTAGATGAACTCATCGCGCTCGTAGCGGGCCGGAGCCACTTTGTCGTTCTGCAGGAAGATGGCCGCTTTAGGGCAAGCTTCTTCGCACAGGCCGCAGAAAATGCAACGCAGCATGTTAATCTCGTAGCTGATGGCATATTTCTCCTCGCGGTACAGATTCTCCTCGCCCCGCTTGCGCTCACCGGCTACCATGGTAATGGCCTCGGCCGGACACGCCACGGCGCACAGACCACAGGCCGTGCAACGCTCTCTGCCTTTCTCGTCACGCTTTAACACGTGCAAACCACGCCACACCGCACTCATCGGGCGGGTTTCCTCGGGGTATTTAATCGTAGCTTTCTTCTTGAAGAAGTGGCGCATGGTGATAGACAAGCCCTGGAAAATTGCCGGGAGATACATTCTCTCGGAAAAATTCATGGGTTTCTTCTCCAGCTTTTTCGCTCTATTACTAAGTGATTGCATGTCTCTTATACTCTTTAAATGATTGGGCAGAGGAACAAAGTTTTGCACCTGCTTCTCTCCTACTCATACTGTCTTAGAACAACTCCGCTTTCAACAGAATGGCTCCGCCGGTTATAATCACGTTCAGGATAGACAACGGAATCAGGATTTTCCAGCCCAGGTTCATCAACTGGTCATAGCGGAAACGCGGCAAGGTCCAGCGTACCCACATGAAGAAGAAGATGAAGAAGAAGATTTTAGCGAACAATACTACCGTTCCCAGGATGGTCACCACATTGTGCGGCAAACCTAACTGGTGCATGAACGGGAAGTTATAACCGCCAAAATACAAAGTTGCCATTACCGCCGATGCCACGAAGATGTTCACGTACTCTGCGAACAGGTACAAGCCCATGCCCATGGAGCTATACTCGGTGTGGTAACCACCAACCAACTCGGTCTCGCACTCAGGTAAGTCAAAAGGAACCCGGTTGGTCTCTGCGAAGGCACAGATGATGAAAATCAGGAAGCCTACCGGCTGATAGATGATGTTCCAGTTCATACCAGATACGCCAAAAATCTCCTGCCCCTGCTGCGCGGCGATGTCCCGCATAGAAAGCGTACCCGTTACCAGCAACAGGGCAATGATGGACATACCCATGGCCAGTTCGTAGCTAATGTTCTGCGAAGCCGCCCGAATGGCGCCTAAAAGCGAGAACTTGTTGTTGGAAGCCCAGCCTCCAATCATGATACCGTACACACCCAAAGCCACAACACCGAAGATGTACAGAATCCCGATGTTCACCTCAATGGCTTGCAAATGGATGTACTCGCCGCCAATCAGTAGCGTGCCGCCGAACGGAATCACCGCACTGGACATACACGCCGTTAACATCGCCAGCGAAGGACCAGCAACGAACAGGAACTTGTTTGCGTTAGCGGGCACAAACTCTTCTTTGAAGAAAAGCTTCACCGCATCAGCCAACGGTTGCGCCAGACCAAACGGACCGGCACGGTTAGGGCCTACACGGTCCTGGATAAAGGCTGCCACTTTCCGCTCAGCGTAGGTGGAGTAAGTGGCAATCAACAACGTAATACCGAAAACGGCAAAGATGATGAGCCCTTTGATTAATAATAAGGATAGCTCCATTATACTTGTCTTCCTAGGTTAAAAGGAGTGGATTGTAAGTCTTCTTCGGTTGAGCCTGGCAAGTTTGGAATCACGTTCACGTTGAGCACCGGCAACTCATAATGGTTCGCCGAAATCACCGACGTACGGGCAATCTTGCGTGGTCCTTCAATGGTCCAGTTGTTTGCGTCCTTTTTGTCGAAGCGGCACGTGTTACAGATAAACTCCTGCACCTCGTTGTACTCATCTTTGCGGGCCGTCACGCGCAACACATCGTTCCCACGCATCCACAACACTACTTTACCAGAGCAAGTAGGGCAATCGCGGTGCGCATCTACCGGTTTGGTGAACCACACACGGTTTTTGAACCGGAACGTCTTATCGGTCAAGGCTCCTACCGGGCACACGTCAATCACGTTTCCGGAGAACTCGTTATCGATGATGTTTTCAACGTAGGTTCCAATCTCCGCAGCATCCCCACGGCCTAGTACCCCGTGCACACGCTTCTCGGTCAACTGATCGGCGGTGTACACGCAACGGTAGCACAAGATGCAACGCGTCATGTGCAGCTGCACCAACGGCCCGATGTCGATTTTATCAAAGGTGCGGCGCTCTTCTTCGTAACGGGTACCGGACGTACCGTGCTCGTACGCGAAGTTCTGCAAATCACACTCTCCGGCCTGGTCGCAGATAGGGCAATCCAGTGGGTGATTGATTAACAGCATCTCCACTACGCCTTTGCGGGCAGCCAATACATCTGGGTTAGTTGTGTTTTCCACCACCATGCCGTCTTGTACCGGGGTAATGCAGCTCGCCACCAGTTTAGGCATCGGGCGCGGGTCTTTCGCTGAACCGGCTGCCACTCTCACCATACAGGCGCGACATTTTCCACCGGTTCCTTTTAAAGGGGTATAGTAGCACATGGCTGGGGGCACCACCTCGCCGCCGATTTTACGGGCTGCGTTGAGGATGGTAGTTCCTTCCTCTACCTCCACCTCTATGCCATCAAAAGTAATTTTTACCATTTCAAATTATTGTTGATTGCTGCTTGTCTAGGATTGTTGACGCCCAGCAAATGGCTATTTAGTTGTATTTCTGTTTAGAGCCTCTTTTCAGGAAAACAGCCTCTAAACGGCAATTTTAATCTATAAAAAAACTGACGCATTCCGTCCCCCTTTGAAGGGGGTTGGGGGATTATGTCTCAAGCCGATAACTGCATTCCCGAGCCTCATTTCCCATTTGCCTTTAGCGCTTGCTTTCGGTTCTTTTAACCTCTTTGTCATCCCCCTACCCCCTTCAAAGGGGGACTGACCGGGAATGCTTACTTTGGATTGCGTTTCAGGCCTGCTTTCTGTAAAACAGCCCTGAAACGAAAATGCTTAGGCTAATACAGATTCAGCTTTGTTGAACACAGCGCCGGGAGCCGTAGCGGCCTGCGGATGTTTCACGTGCCACTCAAATTCCTCACGGAAGTGACGAACAGCCGCGGCAACTGGCCAGGCAGCCGCATCACCCAACGGACAGATGGTGTTCCCTTCTATCTGTTTGGCAACGCTTACTAACAGGTCAATGTCGTGCATGTGGCCGTGGCCGTGCTCAATGCGGTGCAATACTTTCTCCATCCAACCGGTTCCTTCACGGCACGGGCTGCACTGTCCGCAAGACTCGTGGTGGTAGAAACGGGCGAGGGTCCAGGTATGGCGCACGATACAGGTTTGGTCATCCATCACGAAGAACCCGCCGGAACCTAACATGGTCCCCGTGGCAAAACCTCCGTCAGACAATGACTCATATGTCATCAAGCGGTCTTCGCCGGCTGCGGTTTTCAGGATTAACTCTTTCGGCAGAATCGGAACGGAAGAACCTCCGGCAATGACTGCTTTCATGTCACGGCCTTTCCAAATACCACCGCAGTACTCGTCTGAGTAGATGAATTCCTCTACAGGAACACCCAATTCAATCTCGTACACGCCTGGTTTGTTGATGTTACCTCCGGCAGAAATCAGTTTGGTACCAGCGCTACGGCCAATCCCGAACTTCGCGTATTCAGCAGCAGTGTTGGTGATAATCCACGGAACAGTAGCGATGGACTCCACGTTGTTCACCACGGTTGGGCAGCCGTAAAGGCCCCAAACCGCCGGAAACGGAGGCTTGTTACGTGGGTTACCGCGCTTGCCTTCCAGAGATTCCAGCAACGCTGTTTCCTCGCCGCAGATGTACGCGCCGCCACCTGGGTGCACGTGCAAATCAAGTGAGTAACCACTTCCTAAGATGTTCTCACCTAGGAAACCGTTCGCATAGGCTTCAGCAATGGCTTTCTCCAGAATGCGCAACACATACAATAACTCACCCCGGATGTAGATGTAAGAAGTGCGTGCACCCAGCGCGTAGCTAGAGGTAATCATCCCCTCAATCAACAAATGCGGCAGCTTCTCCATCAAATACCGGTCTTTGAAAGTACCCGGTTCTGATTCATCGGCGTTGCAAACTAGGTAGCGCGGCTTGCCTTCTGGCTTGGCCAAAAAGCTCCACTTCATCCCGGTAGGGAATCCGGCACCACCCCGGCCTCTTAAGCCCGATGCTTTCACTTCTTCCACCACTTCCTCGGGGGACATGGTTTTTAAAGCTTTCTCTACGGAAGCGTACCCGCCGTGCTTGCGATAGACGTCAAAGGTGTGAATGCCTTCAACGTTGATATGTTCAGTTAATAATTTTCTTCCCATGGTTTCCTTACGGTTAAGGCTTTCAGGTCTTCCAGCATCTGGTCAGCGCTGGCGGGGTCCAGGTTTTCGTAGAATTGCTCACGCACTTGCAGCATCGGACCGGTGCCGCAGGAGGCTAAACATTCTACCGTTTTAAGAGTGAAGTTACCGTCAGCAGAGGTCTCGCCTACTTTGCAGCCCAGACGGTTTTCCAGGTGCTCAATCAGTTGGTCAGAGCCACGCAGCATGCAAGGACCCGTGCGGCAAACTTCCAACACGTGCTTGCCTACCGGCTTCAGGTTAAACATGGTGTAAAAGGTGGCAACCTCGTACACTTCAATTGGCTGTATGTTCAGGATTTCGGCTACCAGGTCCATCACCTCGGGGCTCACCCAACCCCCAAACTCCGCTTGCGCGATGTGCAGGATAGGCAAAATAGCGGACTTCTGACGGTCTGCGGGATAATGAGATAAGTAGCGCCGGATTTCGGCCATGGCCCCTTCCGAAAACTGTACTTGTGGTTTCTCTACTGTTTGGTCCATTTGGTCAATGGCATGTATAAAAGCTGCGTTTTAGGCAGGCTTAGGAAAAATCGTTTCTAAAATAGGAACCGCTTACGCGTCTAGCTCACCGGCAATCACGTTCATGCTGGACAGGATCACGATGGCATCTGACAACTGCGTGCCCACCACCATTTCCGGATAGGCCTGGTAATAGATAAAGCAAGGTCTTCTGAAGTGCAGACGGTACGGCGTGCGGCCTCCGTCAGACACCAGGTAGAAACCAAGCTCGCCGTTCCCGCCTTCCACGGAGTGGTATACTTCGCCAACCGGCGCGTCAATCTCGCCCATCACAATCTTGAAGTGGTAGATCAAGGCTTCCATGTTGCGGTACACCTCCTGCTTTGGCGGGAGGTAGAACTCCGGTGCATCAGCGTGGAACGGACCTTCTGGCAGGTTGTCCATGGCCTGTTGGATGATGCGTAAACTCTGCCAGATTTCCTCGTTTCTCACCATGAAGCGGTCGTAGGTGTCGCCCTTGGTGCCTACCGGGATCTCGAAATCGAAGTCCTGGTAAGAAGAATAAGGGTTCATCACGCGCACGTCATAATCCACACCGGCGGCACGCAGGTTAGGACCGGTGAAGCCGTAGTTCAGGGCGCGCTCTGCGGTGATTGGTCCCACATTCTCCACGCGGTCAATGAAGATCCGGTTGCGGTTGAACATGGTCTCAAACTCCGTCATCACCTTGGGGAAGTTCTTCAGGAAGTCTCTGATTTTCTGGATGGCTACCGGAGACAAATCACGCTCCATGCCGCCTACTCTACCCATGTTGGTGGTTAAGCGGGCACCGCAGATCTCCTCGTAGATTTCGTAGATTTTCTCTCTTTCCTGGAAAACGTACAAGAAACCGGTGAAGGCTCCGGTATCCACCCCCAGAATAGAGTTACAAATCAAGTGGTCCGCAATACGGGCCAGCTCCATCACGATCACCCGGATGTACTCGGCACGCTTGGGAACAGTCACGCCCAACAGTTTCTCCACCGTCATCCACCAGCCCATGTTGTTGATGGGCGAGGAGCAGTAGTTCATGCGGTCGGTGAGCGGGGTGATCTGGTAAAAGTTACGGCGCTCCGCGATTTTCTCGAAGGCGCGGTGAATGTACCCAATCGTTGGCACGCCGGACACAATCTTCTCGCCATCCATTTGCAGGATGTTCTGGAAGATACCGTGCGTGGCGGGGTGCGTAGGTCCTAAATTCAGGGTG
This sequence comes from Rufibacter hautae, assembly GCF_008271695.1. Classification (GTDB taxonomy): domain Bacteria; phylum Bacteroidota; class Bacteroidia; order Cytophagales; family Hymenobacteraceae; genus Nibribacter; species Nibribacter hautae. The sequence goes on along the minus strand of NZ_VKKY01000003.1, from coordinate 55,653 downwards.
GTGAGTTCCTGCATGTAGGAATCTGGGGTAACTATTTGTGAATTCTGTTTGGCTAACTCCATGTGGGAACTTAGTAGTAAGCAGAAACGCCGGCGGCCTTGCCTGTAAAGCAAAGCCGTGGGTGTTTATAAAGTTTATCTTCCGAAGAAGGTATTGATCTTGTCTTCGCGGGTCTGGTCTTCCAGCGGAAACTCTTTGCGCATAGGAAACGCCTCCATCTCCTCCACATTAAGAATGCGGATAAGGTTAGGGTGACCTTCAAAGCGAATGCCGTAGAAGTCAAAGGTTTCGCGCTCCATCCAGTTGGCGGTGGCGTACAGGTTGGTAGCGGTAGGCACCACGGCATCATCCTCAGAGAAGAAGATTTTGATGCGCAGCCGCACGTTGTGCACCAGGCTGTGCAGATGGTAAACAACGCCTAATTCCTGGCCCTTGCTATCTGGGTAATGAATACCGCACATAGTAGTCAGGAACTGGAATTGCAGGAAGGCATCATCATACAAAGTTTGCAGAATTTGGATGATGTTTTCCCGAGTAGTAGTCACGGTCACAAGCCCGTAAGGCTCATGCATATCAAACAACTGGTCGCCAAATTTCTCTTGCAGCGTTTGTACCAGCAGTTCGTTGGTTAGTTCGGCCATGCCTTATTTAATGTTGTAAGAAGCCAGTAATGCTTGATATTCCGGGGAGTTCCGGCGGCGGAGCGACTCGTTCTCAGCTAAATCCTGAATGCGCATGAGGCCATCCAGAATCTGCTCAGGGCGTGGCGGGCAACCAGGCACGTACACGTCTACCGGTACAATGCGGTCAATGCCTTGCAACACGCTGTAAGAGTCAAAGATACCACCGCTGGTAGCGCAGGCGCCTACGGCGATCACCCAACGGGGCTCGGCCATCTGCTCGTACACCTGTTTCACCACCGGACCCATTTTCTTAGCAATGGTACCCATCACCATCAGCAAATCTGCCTGGCGGGGAGAGAAACTTGGGCGCTCAGACCCGAAACGGGAAATATCGTAGTGCGAGCCCATGGTAGCCATGTACTCAATACCGCAGCAGGAGGTAGCAAACGGCAACGGCCACAAAGAGTGCTTCCGGGCCAGACCTACTACTTTCTCCAGGGAAGTGGCGAAAAAGCCGGTTCCTTCTACCCCTTCTGGGGCGTCTACCATGGTTAAATTGCTATTGTTATCGCTCATGAGTCGTTTTCGCTTAGTTTTCAGAGAATCAGGCCAAGAACCGGCCTCTCTCTGAACACTTTTTCGCTTGTAAAAGTTTGCCGCCTACGCGACGATTATTGACGCTATTCCCACTTGAGAACGCCTTTCCGGATCACGTAGTAGAAACCGGTCAAGAGCAGTCCCATGAACATGAGCATCCAGACAAAGCCGTCCAGACCCAAAGCTCTGAAGTTCACGGCCCAAGGATACAGGAAGATTACTTCCACGTCAAAAAGTACAAACAGGATGGCAATCAGAAAATACTTGATAGAAATAGGGGCACGGGCATCGCCTTTGGACTCAATACCACACTCCCAGGAGGCGTTTTTGACCTGGCTTTTGCGCTTCGGCCCAATCAGGTGCGTCACCACCATGGAGAAGACCACAAAACCCAAAGCCGCCACAAATTGAATCACGATGGGCAGATAATCGGCCGGTAAATATTGTGCAGGGGCAGTTGTTTCCATATTATAGAAATATTTGGTGCAAAAGTAGATACTTAAACCTAAGATTCAAACTAAAAAGAAGTTTGCCTTTTGGTTTGAATTTCCATTTAGACAAACGAACAATTGTTCTACATATTTTACAAAATCAACCATACTACATCGATGTATTTTAAAAAAAACAGAAATAATTAGGGATTCTTGTAATATTTCTTAAAATTCATCTACCAATAAGAATGAGTGTTAAGTAGACACTCCCGCCAGCGGAGAAATGTCCCTCCATTTCCCCACTTGCTAATTTTAAGTAAGTTTTCTTCAACCGATAAATGCCCAACTACTTTAGTTGGGCTTTTTCCGTTTGGGGTTCACCTTCAAAATCACTTTCTGCCTACCTTTGCCCCACCGGAACTTAACGGCTTGATATTTGCATTCGGCTGTTAAGCCAAACCATAGATGCCTTTACCCAGAATATGAATAAAAAATACCTGCTCACGCTAGCCTTGCCTTTATTACTGCTGCTGGCGTTTGCCCCCAAACTCAAAAAAGTGACAGTGGCCAAGAACGTGACCCTGTCTATTCCGCAGAACTTTGACGTGATGCCAGACGACGGGATCGCGCGCGAATACCCGGCGGCCCGCAAACCTTTGGGGGTGTACACCAGCCCAGACGGCAACGTGGACATCAGCGTAAACCAGCGCCCCAGCACGTTCCCCGCCGAGGACATCAACATCCTGCTGCCTTTCTATAAGGCCTCCATTCAGCGCATGTTCACCGAGGTGCAGTTCCTGCGCCAAGAGAAGCAAACCATCAATGGCCGCGATTTTCTGGTGTATGAGTTTGTCTCTACCATGCGCGATGAGCGCCGGAGCCGCAACATGGCGCCGGTTCGCAAGTACACGCTCATCCAGTACACGTTCCAGAAAGACCAAATGCTCATCTTCAGCTTCAACGCGCCGGTGCAACTGCAGAAAGAATGGCAGCAAACCGCCCAAGCCGTCATGGCCAGCGCCTCTGTGAAGTAATACTTTTCATTTCCTTTACCGGAAAAACTGCTTCTGTTTCGGGCCTGTTTTAGAGAAAACAGGCCCGAAATGCGTTCTATACAACCAAAGAAAGCTTGCCAAAGTAGAAAAAGGCTAGTTTTCTATTAACTTCATCTTGTGTTAAGCATCCATTCAGACGAACATTTCATGCGCGAGGCCTACAAGCAAGCGCAATACGCCCTGGAAGAGGGCGAGATTCCCATTGGTGCCGTGGTGGTGTGCCAGAACAAGATCATCGCGCGCGCCTACAACCAAACCGAGAAACTCAACGACGTCACCGCCCACGCCGAGATGCTGGCCTTCACCGCCGCCGCCAATCATTTGGGCAACAAATACCTGCACGACTGCACCCTCTACGTGACTGTGGAACCCTGCGTCATGTGCGCCGGCGCCAGCTATTGGAGCCAGCTCAAACGCATTGTGTACGCCACCTCTGACGAGAAACGCGGCTACCGGAGAACCGGCGTAAACCTGCTGCACCCCAAGACCGAACTGGTGACGGGCATCATGGCCCACGAGTGCGCCCAATTGATGACCGACTTCTTTAGAGCGAAAAGAATTTAGTTTATCTTTGGCCCGTTCCGTATTAACAGCAGAACCATTGTATTTCTAACCTAAACCACATAAAACTATGGCATTTGAACTTCCGCAACTTCCGTATGCGTACGATGCGCTAGAGCCGCACATCGACCGCCAGACCATGGAAATCCACCATACCAAGCACCACCAGGCCTACACTACCAACCTGAACAACGCGATCCAGGGCACTGAGAAAGAGAATCAGTCTATTGAGGAGATCCTGCGCGATGCAGCCAAGACGCCGGCGGTGCGCAACAACGGCGGTGGTTTCTACAACCACAACCTGTTCTGGACCATCCTGGCCCCGAACGGCGGCGGCAACCCAACTGGCCCGGTAGCCGAAGCCATTGACAGAGCCTTCGGTTCTTTTGATGCGTTCAAAGAAGAGTTCACCAAAGCCGCTACTACCCGTTTTGGATCTGGCTGGGCCTGGCTTTGCGCAGTGGAAGGTGGCTCTGTGGCCATCTGCTCTACCGCCAACCAAGACAATCCACTTATGGAAGGCGTTGACTCTTGCGGTGGCGTTCCAATCCTGGGCTTAGACGTTTGGGAGCACGCCTACTACCTCAAATACCAGAACCGCAGACCTGAGTACATCACGGCATTCTTCAACCTCATCAACTGGGACGAAGTAAACCGCCGTTACGCCCAAGCCAACGGCTAAGCAAATTAGATTTTAAATCTTCTGAAAGGCCTCTCCTTCACTGGTGAGGCCTTTTTGTTTCCAGTTGATTTAGGTTTGTTTTTAAGCCATTTCTCAGAAAACAAGCTAAAAGCAGCAATGGCTTCCGCCAGCGCGAGTTTGTAGTTCAGCGATTCTGGACAGTAGGGGCAATCCCTTGTGGTTGCCCTTTTACATTTTCCACTGCATAAGGGCAACCACAAGGGATTGCCCCTACTTCTTATCACGCACTGCAATTGGCGCAATAGCCAGAAACCCAGCAATTCACATTGGCGGCGGAATAGCCCAGGGGCAAACTCACTTTCACTTTTTCCTCCAGACACTCTACTTTCTGGCAAGACAGGCACCGGAAGTGGAAATGGTCATGGGTATGGTGTTGCTGCTGGCAGTTCTTGCAGAGCGCGAAGTAGAACTTCCCCTCGTCTGAGGTAATCCGGTGGGCTAGGCCGTCTTCGCAAAAACGGTTCAAGACCCGGTAAATGGTGACCCGGTCGGTTTCTCCTTTTAACTGCTGCTCAATCATGTCCTGGCTCAGCGCCGAGTCGGCGGCTTTGAGCATGTTTAGAATGGCTTGCTGGGCGGGGGTGCTTCGTCTTTTCATCTCTTATTGCAACAATGTTGCAATAATAAAAAACTTTTCTACATTTGCCAAACACAATTCACCCAGGCATCTCCTAAAAGCCACGTCCCGAATCCGGATCGTGCTTTTCAGGGTGGCCTTTAAACTTATATTGTCATGGCAGAAACAAAGGAATTTGACGTCATCATCATCGGGGGAAGTTACGCAGGTCTCTCTGCAGCGATGGCCTTGGGGCGGTCACTGCGGAGCGTTTTGGTGCTAGACAGTGGGCAGCCCTGTAACCAGCAAACCCCGCACTCGCACAACTTTCTTACCCAAGACGGTGAGACTCCGGCCGCTATTGCGCAGAAAGCGAGGGAACAGGTGTTGGCTTATCCCACGGTCATTCTAGAAGTGGGTAAAGCCGTGCGGGTAGCCGGGCAGAACCAGGCATTTGAGGTAAGCACTGAGGCAGGAATTACTTTCAAGGGCAGCAAACTCTTATTCACGACGGGCGTGAAAGACCATATGCCTGAGATGGAAGGCTTCGCGGCGTGTTGGGGCATCTCGGTGCTGCACTGCCCCTATTGCCATGGCTACGAGGTTCGTCAGCAGGAGCTTGGCATTTGGGCCAACGGCGACATGGCCTTTGAACTGGCTAAACTGATTTCTAACTGGTCATCCAACATCACGGTGCTTACGAACGGGAACCACACGCTTACAGACGAACAGGTACTGGTTTTGCAACAGCACCAGGTTCCTGTTGAGGAACGGGAAATCGCCAAGTTGCGCCATGCCCAGGGTTATCTGCAAAACGTACTTTTCACCGATGGCTCTACCCTGCCCTTGAAGGCCATCTACGCCAGACCCGCTTTTTCGCAGCACTGCCCTTTGCCGCAGGAACTGGGATGTGAACTCACCCAGGCGGGCCACCTGAAAGTAGACATGCTTCAGAAAACAACGGTGCCCGGGATTTACGCGGCCGGCGATGCCACCATGATGATGCGGTCGGTTTCCATGGCTACCGCTGCCGGAACCATGGCCGGAGCCGCCATTAACAAAGAACTGATTGAGGAGCGTTTTTAAGGTGATTTCAGAAAATTAAGCCTAAACCAAGTCCCTAAGACCGATTTCACCAGCCACCGCTCACCACGCTGCTCTTTGTTTCTCAGGATTAAATTGTAATATAGAGCCTAGACTATAACAGGCTTCTATGGAAATCTTTCTGCTTTTGGTGTTGGTGGTATTGGCGCTCTGGTTCGGGACCAGGGTCTCCAGACATTTGCTGCAGCACCACCAAGACATGCAGGAAGTGCGGGAAGAATTGGCCCGGCTGCGGGAACAGGTCAGCCGCTCCACCATGCGCCCGCCTATAGATGCGGCGGCAGCGGCAGCCCGCCGGGATGCCTCCACTCAAACTGCTTTCGCCTCAGAAGAAACCCATGCTCCAACTGGGCCACTTTCGGCTCCTGTGCCGCCTCCGGTGGTAGAACCTATTTTGCCAGAGGTGCTTTCATCGGCAGGGATGCTCTCTCCTACTCCGGAACCAGAATCGGTTACTGTGGCAGCTTTCATGACAACCCGGGAGGCTACTGTCTTCCAGGATTCGGAACCTGCCCCAAGCAAACCGTCTATTTTTTCGCGCAAGCTGGACTGGGAGAAATTCATCGGGGAGAACCTTATCAACAAGCTGGGGATTGCCATTCTGGTGCTGGGCATTGGGTTCTTCGTGAAGTATGCCATTGACCAGGACTGGATAAACGAGATTGGCCGCGTGGCCATTGGGTTGCTGGCGGGCGGTGCCTTGCTGGGCGTGGCGCATCGGTTACGGAAAGAATACAAGGCTTTCAGCTCGGTGCTGATTGGCGGCGGTATGGCGGTGCTGTACTTTACCATCGCCATCGCGTTCCATGAGTACCAGATTTTCAGCCAGCCGGTGGCCTTTGTGCTCATGGTGGCCATCACAGGTTTTACCATCTTCCTGTCCATCGCCTATGACCGCATGGAATTGGCCGTGCTGGCTTTAATTGGTGGGTTTGGCAGTCCGTTCATGGTGAGTACCGGCGAGGGTAATTACGTGGTGCTCTTCGTCTTTATCCTATTGTTGAACGTGGGCATTCTGGTGCTGGCATACTTTAAAAAGTGGAACCTGCTCAACCTTATTGCCTACGGGTTCACCATTGTGCTGTACGGTAGTTGGTTTGCCACCCGTGTGCAGGGCATGCCCAATCCGCCTTACGTGGGCGCGCTGGTCTTCGCGACGCTCTTTTACCTGGTGTTCTTTTTAATGACCATCATCTACAACGTAAAGGAGCGCCGCCGCTTCACCGGGCCCGAGATCATGATGCTGTTGAGCAACACGTTTCTGTATTACGGCGTGGGGATGTACGTGATGTCTCAGCTGGCGGGCGGCAGTTATCGGGGCTTGTTCACCATTCTGCTGGGCGTCTTTAACTTCGCCTTCGCCTACGGATTGTACCGCAGCAAACGCGTGGACCGCAACCTGGTGTACCTGCTCATCGGGCTGGTATTGACGTTCCTGAGTTTGTCGGCGCCCATTCAGTTGGAGGGAAATTACATCACGCTGTTCTGGGCACTGGAGGCGGTGCTGTTGCTCTGGCTCTCGCAACGGTCCGGGATTCAGCTCATGAAATACGCCTCGGTGCTGGTGCTGGTGCTCATGCTGGGCAGCTTGGTCATGGACTGGCTGGACTACTCCATTTCCCGCGAAGGTTTGCCTCTGCTCCTCAACAAACTGTTCATCACCGGGACGGTATCTGTGGCGTCATTGGCGGGCACCTGGTGGCTTCTAGGGAGGGAGAACCTAAATACAAACCAGGGTAGATTCATGGGCGTTTACCGGAAAACCGTGGGTAGTGTGCTGGTGCTTTTCCTATACCTGGTGCTTCTGCTGGAGTTGCAGCACCAACTGGCGCATTCCACTTTCAGCGGCGATGTGCAGGTGCTGGCCTTGGGCTTTTTCCATTACCTGTTCCTGCTGGGGCTGCTGTGGTGGAGCCAACGGCTGGCCAACCCTGTGTACGGTTGGCTTGTGATGGGAGCATCGGTGGTGGCTTCGCTGGCCTATATGACCAACCTGCAGCCTTCTACCACTTATATCCGGAACGGCTACCTTTTCAACCAAAGTGAAACGTTCACGGCCTTTCTGTTTCACTACCTGCCTTTGCTTTCTTTGGTGCTGCTCCTGGTGGCGGTTCTCCGGAAAGTGCAGCAACAGTTCGGGTTTACCAGCCGGCTGGGGCAGGGAAGTCTTTGGCTAGCCAGTGCGGCCGGGGTTTTTCTGCTCAGCGCGGAGTTGGAGCACGTCTGGCTCCTGACCTCCCACCCAACTTCCGAAGAACTCTATGAATCTTTGCGCCACATTCGCAAGATTGGGTTCCCCATTCTGTGGGGTGTGATCTCGTTCGGACTCATGCTGGTGGGCATGTCCCGGAAAGTCAAAACCCTCCGGATAATCTCCCTTACCCTGTTCTTTCTCACGTTGCTGAAACTCTTCCTGTTTGACGTGCGCGACATGTCTGAAGGCGGAAAAATCGCGGCTTTTATCTGCTTAGGCCTACTCCTGCTGGTGATTTCTTTTATGTACCAAAAACTGAAGAACCTGATCTTAGCCGGCGATACCGCGCCCCAAGATGTCCCCTCCCATGAAGCGTAACCTGATTTTCATCGTAAGCGCATTGGTTCTGCTGTGCTTTGGCGCGCAGGCGCAGGATTTTGCTTGGCAGGCCCAACTCGCCCCCGTGACGCAAAGAGGATACCACCGGGTGCTGTTGTCTCCGCAAGTAACTGGCCACGCCCAACCCAACCTGGAGGATGTAAGATTATTCAATGCCAAAGGTCAGGCTGTGCCGTATCTGCTGCGCTCCGAGGTTCCGGTGCAGTACCGCACCCTGTTTAAGCCCTACCAAATTCTGCGCTACACCCGCAAACCCGGTGGCACGTCTGAACTGCTGGTGCACAATCCGGAGAAACGCAGCATCAACAACATCAGCCTGCTCATCGGCAATGCCGAGGTCCGGAAACAGGTTTCTCTGAGCGGCAGTGATGACCAGCAAGATTGGTACGTGCTCAAGGAACAGGACCTGCTGTACGCCATCCGGAACACACAGAAAACCGCCGAGGTGAAGCTCCTGGATTTCCCGTTGACCGACTACCGCTACTTCCGCCTCCAACTGAACGACTCAGCCAGCGCCCCGCTCAACATTCTGCAGGCCGGCTACTATGACACCTACTCCGAGGCCGGTAAATATACCCGCATCCCGGTGCACTCCTTCACCCGCGTAGACAGCGCTCAGAACCACACCACCTACCTGCGCCTGAGATTCGGGCAGCCGGTGTACCCAGAGCAGGTGACTTTCCACATCTCGGCGCCGCAACTGTACCACCGGCCGGGCAAAGTAGTCCTAGGGAAGGAAAAAGTGTATCAGCGCCGAAGAAAGAAAAGACGCCGAGCCCGTATGGAGGAGATTTCCGTGCCGCTGCTGCTCAGTTCCAATGCGCCCGCCGTCCTTGATTTGCCCCGCCAGAAGGTAGAGGAACTGGTCATCCAGATTGAGAACGCCGATAATCCGCCCCTCACCCTTGACTCGGTGCAGGTGCTGCAACTCAACCGTTACCTGGTGGCTGCGCTGGAACCCAACCAAGCCTACACCCTCCGCTTCGGGAACGAGAAACTGGCCGCCCCAGAGTATGACCTGGAGTTCTTCCAAGACAGTATTCCCAGGAACCTTCCCGTCGTCCAGGTGCAGGCTGTAAAAGCATTGGCTGCGGCTAAAAAGAAAACCAGAAGCAACGGCTCCAAAATCCTGATCTGGGCGGCAATTGCCTTGCTGGCGGCAGGCCTAGGCTACATGACCGTGCGTTTATTGCGCGATATGGAGAAAAAAGGCTGAAAACAGATGGGCAAGGCAATTCCTTTCCTTCTCATTTTTTGCCTGCACTCCATTTTTGCATTGGGGCAGGAAGAGCCTATATCGCTCAGGCAAGATGATGCCTATCCGCTACGAAAGCCCTTCCGCTACTTACTCGCGAAGCAGCAAAACGGAGTAATCCTGAAAGCAGGCCTCCGGTTGATAGATGTTGTGATCTGGAATGGCAGGTTTGATTCACTGCAGGTGAATCCAGGGGAAGCGTACAGCTACTACGTTACTCCTAATGCAGCGGGCGAGGTAGCAATTGCAACGGCTTACGTGTATATGGAAAACGGGCAAAGGTTTATCGCCACCAAAACAAGCGTGTTTCAAGCAATTGAACCGCCACCTGTGGAAGTCAAACTGTTGCAGAACAATCTAGCCCAACACCAAACACTCTCCTTTGTTTTGTTGAACAAGAGAACAGGCAAGCCTTTGCCAAACCGGTACCGTATTGGCCGTTTCTTTGAGGTAATGATCTATGATGCACAAGGCAATCTGGTTCACACATCTCCTATCCAATCAAGTACCGTCATCTCCCTTGTGCCTTTCCCATAACCCGTAAATGTCAAGGCCGGCTACACCCTTAGATTCACCTTCCCGATCAGAGACTTTAAAACGGGGATTCTCTTTTCCTCAGAGGAAGTGACGGTTACCCTCTGATTCTGTTTCTGCCCTGTTTTCCGGAAATCGGGTTAAAAACTAATGGCTTCTGTTCCGGGCCTTCCCTATTTTCAGTAGCTTACAGGTTCTATTCCAATTCATACCACGCAAACCGAACGAACATGCACAACCCTTTACCCCCACGGATTTTCCGGCAGTGTCTTCCGCTGCTGCTGGGTGGCCTCACCCTTCTGGCGCCGCTCTCCTCAGAGGCCCAGAAAGCACCCAAAGCCAGCACTTCCAAAAGCAAGAAATCGGCTCAGGACCCTTTCCCTGAGAAACTGTACAGCGGCCTTACCTGGCGCTCTATTGGGCCTTACCGGGGCGGGCGTTCCGCTACCGTCACTGGTGTACCGGGCAAGCCCAAACTCTATTACTTCGGGGCTACGGGCGGGGGCGTGTGGCGCACCAAAGACGGCGGTTCCAGCTGGGAAAATATCTCTGACAAGTACTTCGGGGGATCTATTGGCGCGGTGGCCGTGAGCGAGGCAGATCCGAACGTGATCTACGTGGGCGAAGGCGAGAAAACCGTGCGCGGCAACGTGTCCAGCGGCTTTGGGATGTGGAAGTCTGAGGATGCGGGCCTTACCTGGAAGCACATCGGGCTGAAGGACTCTAAGCATATCTCGCGCGTGCGCATCCACCCCAAGAACCCCGATTTGGTGTATGCGGCGGCGATGGGCAACATCTATGCGCCCAATGACATGCGGGGCGTTTACCGCTCCAAAGATGGCGGCAAGAATTGGGAACGCGTGCTGTTCGTGAACAACGAGGTGGGCGCCGTGGACCTGACCATTGACCCGGTGAACCCCAGAAACCTGTACGCTACCACCTGGCGGGTACAGCGCACGCCCTATAGCCTTTCTTCGGGCGGACCCGGCTCCGGCATCTGGAAAAGCACCGACGGCGGCGACACCTGGAAAGAGATCTCCCGCGCTGGCGGCTTGCCCAAAGGCACGCTGGGCATCATAGGCGTGGCAGTGTCGCCGGTAAACAACCAGCGCGTGTGGGCCCTGGTGGAAGCCGAGGACGGCGGCCTGTTCCGGTCTGAGAACGGCGGCGAAAGCTGGACCAAGATCAACGACGACCGCAACCTGCGCCAGCGCGCCTGGTACTACACCCGCCTCACCGCCGATCCGCAGAGCGAAGACGGCATCTACGTGCTCAACGTGGGCCACAACTACTCCACAGACGGCGGCAAAACCTTCAAATCCATCCGGACACCCCACAGCGACCACCACGATCTCTGGATTGCCCCCGAAGACCCCAAACGCATGATTCTGGCCGATGACGGCGGTGCGCAGGTAAGCTTTGACGGCGGGGAGAACTGGAGCACGCCAGACAACCAACCCACCGGCCAGTTCTACCGCGTGGTCACCGATAACGCTTTCCCATACCGCATTTACGGCGCCCAGCAGGATAACAGTGCCGTAAGAATCGCGAGTCGTACTTCAGGCCGCAGCATCGGGCTGCATGATTGGGAAGAAACCGCCGGTTCAGAAAGTGCGCACATTGCCGTGAACCCCAAAGATCCCGAGGTGGTGTACGGCGGAAACTACGGCGGCTTTATCGGAAGACTGGACCACAAGACCGGCTTTGAGCGCACCATCAACGTGTGGCCCGATAACCCCATGGGCCACGGTGCCGAGGGCATGAAGTACCGCTTCCAGTGGAACTTCCCTATCTTCTTCTCGCCGCACAACGCCAACCGGCTGTACACCACGTCTAACCACGTGCACGTCACCACCAATGAAGGCCAGAGCTGGGAAATCATCAGCCCAGACCTCACGCGGAATGATAAATCCAAACTAGGACCATCCGGCGGACCCATCACGAAAGACAACACCAGCGTGGAGTACTACGGCACCATCTTCGCGGCCATGGAATCACCGGCGGAGGAAGGCGTGATCTGGACGGGCTCTGATGACGGCCTGGTGCACGTGACCCGCGATGCCGGCAAAACCTGGAAAAACGTCACACCTAAGGCGCTGCCCGAGTGGAGCATGATCAACAGTGTGGAGCCACACCCTACACAGAAAGGCGTCATGTATTTAGCGGCTACTTTATACAAAACCGGCGATTTCCAGCCGCTGCTCTTCAAGACCTCGGATTACGGCAAAACCTGGACCAAGATCACGTCTGGCATTCCGGCTACCCATTTCACCCGCGTGGTGCGCGTAGACCCTAAACGCGCGGGCCTGCTTTACGCCGGTACCGAATACGGCATGTACATCTCCTTCAACGACGGCGCCTCCTGGAAGCCTTTCCGGTTGAACCTGCCGCTGGTGCCCATCACGGACCTCACCATCAAGGAAGACAACCTCATTGCCGCTACCCAGGGCCGCGGTTTCTGGATCATTGACGACCTCACGCTGCTGCACCAACTCACGCCACAAATTGCCCAGGAGAAATTCCACCTCTACAAACCCATGCCTACCTACCGGACCTTGGGCAGCAACGGTGCCAATACCAAGTTTGAGGGCCAGAACCATCCGGGTGGTGTGATGATGCATTTCTACCTGCCCACGGCGCCAGATTCCACCTCCAAGATTTCGCTGGAGATTTTGGAGAAAGACGGCAAACTGATCCGGAAGTATGATACGAAGGCCAAGGAACCCGCTAACAAACTGGACGCGAAAACCGGCCTGAATCGTTTCGTGTGGAACATGGTGTACCCCGAGGCCTCCAGGTTTGAGGGCATGATTCTGTGGGGAGGCGGCACCCAGGGACCTAAGGCGACGCCAGGCACCTACAAAGCGCGTCTTACCGTGAACGGCCAGCCGCAGGAAACCGAGTTCGTGATCTTGCAGGACCCGCGCAGCCAGACCCCGCTCACCGATCTGCAGGCCCAGCATGCGTTCCTGCTCTCGGTACGCGACAAACTCACCGAGACGAACGACGCCATCAGTAAAATACGCGAGGCCCGCACCCAGATCAACGGCGTGACTTCCCGCTTTGCCGGCAGCCAAGACATGAAAGACGTGCTGGATGCCGCCAAGGCGATGAACCAGAAGATGACCGAGGTGGAGGAAACGCTGTACCAGACCAAAAACCGCAGCGGCCAGGATCCCCTGAACTTCCCCATCCGGTTGAACAACAAACTGGCTAACCTGGCCTCGCAAGCCTCCGTGGGTGATTTTCGGCCCACCGACCAGATGTATGCGTTCCAGAAGGAAGTGACCGCCCAGATAGACGAGCAGCTGAAGAAGCTGAACCAGGTCTTCGCTACGGATCTGCCGGCTTTGAACCAACTCATCCGGAGCAAGAACGTGGACGCCATTATGCTTAAGGAGAAAAAAGAGACCCTGTAAGCGCTCACCAGTTCAACTAAAAAGTCCCGCTGCCTTCTGTAGGAGCGGGACTTTTTGTTTTTACCGTTTCAAGGCTGTTTCCATGAAAACCCGCCTAAAGCAACCTGACGGCCTACCAAGGCAAGAGCGCTACCTGGCTCGGGAAAAACATAAGGGTCAGGATGTTGCCTAATGTAGAATTAATCCTATATTTAGAAAAACTAACCTTAAGCCTCCCTTTTACTTATGGAAAACACCACTACCCAAGACTCTTTTTTCTCTGACATCTACGAAACCTCGCAGCCGGTGGTGTACGCCGGCTTCTGGATCAGGTTTGTGGCCTGGATTATTGATGCTGTTGCGCTCGCTATTCCCAATTGGATTATAACTACTGTTTTCTTAGCCGGCACTGCAGTGGTAACCGATGAACTGGAAAGCAACCCCTTTGCTATCTTCGCCGCCATGAGTTCTTCTTTTATGATCACCTTTGTTTTGAGCCTCCTCTACAAGTCTATTCTGGAAAGTTCTTCCTGGCAGGCTACTTTGGGCAAAAGGGCACTGAACCTGAAAGTAACCGATGAACAGGGGAAACGCATCTCATTTAGCAGATCTCTGGGCCGAAGCGTGGCGACTTACCTGTCCGGTGCCATCATGGCCATTGGCTACATCATGGCGGCTTTCACCTCCCGCAAACAAGCGCTTCACGATAAGCTGGCTGGAACCTTGGTGGTGAAAACCCGTTAATCACGGCGTCCCCTTTTTTCCTTTTCTAACCTAAAATTAAGTTTCTATGTCAATGTCATCTGAGTTCAAAGAGTTTGCCATGCGTGGCAACGTAGTTGATTTGGCGGTTGGGGTTGTGATTGGCGCCGCATTTGGGAGAGTGGTCACCTCCTTGGTAGACGACATCCTGATGCCGCCTCTGGGAATACTGATAGGTGGTGTTGATTTCAAAGACCTTAAACTGATCTTGCGCCAAGGCGTTCTGGACGCCGAAGGAAAGGTCACCGACGTGACCCTGAACTACGGAAACTTCATCCAAAGCATCATTGACTTCCTCATCATTGCCCTGGCCATTTTCATGGTGGTAAAACTGATGAACCGACTCAAGCGCCGGAAAGCAGCTTCGCCGGATGTTCCGCCTGCACCTACCAAGGAAGAAGTGCTGCTCACCGAGATCAGGGATGCCCTGAGAGGCCCCGGAAGAGTGTAAAAACAACAAGCCGTTTCACAGTTCATTTCTTCAAAACAGCCATAAAATAGAAAGGGCACCGTTCACCGGTGCCCTTTCTATTTTATGTGCCTGGGAAGATTACTCCGCTACTTTCTTGTCTTTAATGGCCAACTGCCCGCAGGCAGCGTCAATGTCCTTGCCCCGGCTGCGGCGCACGTTCACCTGCACGCCTCTGTCTGCCAGGTAGCGCATGAACGGCTCCAAACGGTCATCCTCTGACTTCTGGAACTGTCCGCCCTCAATAGGGTTGTACTCAATGATGTTCACCTTGCAAGGGATGATTTTGGAGAACTGCAGCAGTTCCTGGGCATCTTCTATGTTGTCATTGAAGTTGCTCAGCAAGATATACTCATAGGTTACCTTACGGCCGGTTTTCTGATGGTAGTACACCAGCGCCTCCTTCAAGGCCGCCAACGAGTTGGTCTCGTTGATGGGCATGATCTCGTTCCGTTTGGTGTCATTGGCGGCGTGCAAGCTCAGGGCCAGGTTGGCTTTGATACCGTCATCGGCCATTTTCTTGATCATCTTGGCAATACCGGCGGTACTTACCGTGATCCGGCGGGCCGCCATGTTCAGGCCGTCTGGTGCGGTGATGCGCTCAATAGACTTCATCACGTTGGCGTAATTGAGCAAAGGCTCGCCCATGCCCATGTACACAATGTTGGTGAGGGCACGATCATAGTGCTGCTCGGCCTGCTCCTTGATGCGCACTACCTGGTCATAGATCTCATCGGCGTTGAGGTTTCTAATGCGGTCCATTTTGCCGGTGGCGCAGAAAGAACACGTCAACGAGCACCCCACCTGGCTGGAAACGCAGGCCGTCATGCGCTTAGGGTGCGGAATAAGCACGCCTTCCACAATGTTGCCGTCAAACAGCCGGAACGTTGATTTTATGGTATAGTCATCGCTGCGTTGGCTGGTGTTCACCTCTACGCTGTTGATGGTAAAGGAACGCTCCAGCTTCTCACGCAGCGGCAGACTGATGTTGTTCATCTCTGAAAATGAGGTAGCCGTCAGTTTCCAGATCCACTCGTAGACCTGTTTGGCGCGGAACGGTTTTTCACCGTTTTCCGTCATCCAGGCCTTTAGCTGGTCCAAAGACAGTTTCCGGATGTCCTGCCGGTTCAGAATCTCTATATCTGGGATCAATGTGGTACTCATACTACAAAGGTACAAAATATCTCACGCTTTAGTTTCCAGCCGGTCAAGGGCTTCCTGCGGAATTGTCCGGAGCTTGCGGGCGGTGTAGTCAAAGCAGAGCATACCGGTTTTAGCGTGCGCTATTTCCTTGCCGTTTTGGTTGGAAACGCGGTAAACCAAGTCAAACCCGTACTTGCTGAACTCGGTGGGCTGCACCTGCACGGTGAGCACATCGCCATAGAAGCCCTCGCCTTTGTAGACAATGCCCACGTCACTCATGATCAGTCCGGCTCCGGCAAAATCCATTTCAGTATAACCGTGCGCCTTCAGGAACCGTACCCGCGCCTCATGCAGGAGACTCAGCAGCGCATCGTTGCCCAGGTGGTTGCCATAGTTAAGATCAGTGATGCGGATAGGTAACTCGGTCTGGAAGGAGAAACCGGTAGAAAGGTCTATTTTGATGCGGGCCACGGGGTGATTGATTTAGAATGGAGAATGAAGTTCTTTTTAGTGATTTACCTTTTTAGCGTATCTTCTTTTAAAGAACACCACAAGCGCTAACAAGGCCATCAAGATTGCGAAAGTCAGAAAATAATCAGTGATAGTTGATGCCGGGATTTTATGTCCAGAGCCTATAGCCATCATACAAAATAGAACAGTAAATATGGCAAGGAGAGCAAGGATAACCAGTAAAATATTGAATAGGATTTTCATCTGATTTCTTCATATAACAGAATCTCTAAAGATAAGTCTCCTTGAAAGACAAAGAAGGTTTTGAACCTGTTTTCTTTAAATGAGGATAGAAACGGGTTGGGTAAACGGGACAGGAATGGGGAAAAATGCCTACTTTGGATGCCTGTATTTTAACCAGCGTTTACCCGTGATCCTACCTGCCCTACAGAAAGGCGATGCCGTTGGCATTGTCTGTTTAGCCCGAAAAGTAAGTTTAGAAGACATCCAAGACGGCATCAGGCTATTGGAGACCTGGGGACTGCGCGTCGTTTTGGGCCAGAGCGTAGGCGCAGAGGACGGTTACCTAGGTGGCCCCGATGAGCTGCGGAGAACCGATTTCCAGAGGATGCTGGACAACCCTGAGATCAAGGCCATCTTCTCGGCGAGGGGTGGCTACGGCACCACCCGCATCCTGGACCAGCTTGATTTCTCCGGACTAATCCAAAACCCGAAATGGATTATTGGCTTCAGTGACGTGACGGCGCTGCTCTGCCATTTGCAAACGCTGGGCCTGGAAAGCATCCACGGGACCATGCCATTGCTCATGGGTAAACCTGACAGCGAAGAAGCCGATGAATCTTTGCGCCGCCTTCTGTTCCAGGAGCCGCTTTCCTACTCCGTTCCGGCCAATGCTCACAACAGACTGGGCACCGCTACCGGTCAACTGATAGGCGGAAATCTAATTCTGCTGAACAACATCATCGGGACTGCCTCTGACGTGGACTATACCGGCAAGATTCTCTTTCTGGAGGATGTGGGCGAATACTACTACAACGTAGACCGGGTGTTGGTGCATCTACGCCGGCTGGGCCGCTTGAAGCAATTGGCTGGCTTGGTAGTAGGTCAGTTCTCAGACATGAATGACACGGCTGTGCCCTTCGGGAAAGATATGCCGCAGATTATCCTGGAACATTGCGCCGGCTATGGGTACCCCATCTGCTTCGACTTCCCGGTGGGTCACGTGTCCCGCAATCTGGCGCTGGTGGTGGGCCGCGAAGCTACGCTGCAGGTGACGCAGGAAGGCGCTACGCTGGCCTATACACAAACCTCTTTTTAAGAATCGGCCTTAAAACAGGCTGATTCTACAGCGAATTACAACAGGCCGAAGAACCCACCTCTGTCCCTCCCAGGATGGGAATTTCTTTGCGGTTTGCTCTACCCAGATCCTGCCCCCAGCATCCGTTTGTGTCCTTAGCCAATCTGATCTGCAATCCTCAAAAACAAAAAGCCGTTTCCCGGGTCTTTTCCGGAAAACGACTCTAAAACAGCTGATGTGTGATTGTTATTGTTCCGTCATGACTACGTGCAACACGGTCTGGCCTACGGCTTTGAGGGTTTTGCGGTCAATGATGTCCATGTTGTCGGTGTGGCGGTGGTGGTACGGCCCGAAGAACCCATCGGGGCTGCTGGGGTCGTAGGCGATGATGTCGGCCATCCGGATGTTGGCGTGCTGGATGATGTAGGTGTGGTCATCCGTAATGCCCGGACTGTCTTGGAACGGGAAGTAATCTGAGTAGCCGATCTGGTTGGCCGTGCGCCATACTTTCTCCACCACATCGCCGGCGTAAGCGCGGCTGGTTTCTTCCCGCGCGAAACGGGAGCCCTTCGCCCCTACCATGTCCAGCAGGATGCCGTAGTTAGCCGTATAGCCTTTGGGCAGAAGGTTTTTGGCCCAGTATTGCGAGCCCAGGCACCAGGTATCCTCTTTGTAAGGACCGGTATTGTCTGGTTGTCCGTAGTCCTCGCCGTCAAACAGCATGAGGTCTACGCCCACGTTGCCGGTAAGCGGATTGGCCTGCAACTGACGAGCTATCTCCAAGAGAATACCCACGCCGCTGGCGCCGTCATTGGCGCCGTCCATCGGTTTCTTGGGGTTCAACGAGTCTTTATCGGCGACGTGACGAGTATCCCAGTGGGCGGCAAGTAAGATGCGGTTACTGGCCTTAGGGTTGAACTGCCCCATGATGTTGCGCAAATCCAGCGATGTTCCGTCATAGGCCTTGCCCGTAAAAGGCTGCACCAATACGTTAGCGCCATACCCTTTCAGTTGATTGATGAGGTAATCGCCGCAGGCGCGGTGCGCAGGCGTGTTGGGCACCCGCGGCCCAAAGGAAACCTGCTTGGCCACAAACTGGTACGCCGAGTCGGCGTTGAAAGCGGGTACGTTCTCCTTTGCCGCCGTGGCAGGTGCCTCGGCCGTAGCTGTTTCAGCGTTTCCCTTTTTGTCACAGGCCGGTAGACCAGCGGCAAGCAGCAGGCCCAGAGCCAGAACTTTCATGTTATTCTTCATATGCCCAGTCAATCCCGGTTTTCATGTCTTTGACCACAATGCCCTGCCCTTTGAGTTGCGCCCTAATGGCATCTACCTTGGCGTAGTCTTTGGTTTCCTTCGCCTCTTTGTAAAAGCCCAACACCACTTCCAGCAGAGACTGCGCATCGGCGGTTTGCTCTACTTTCAGTCCCAACACATCCAGCACCAAAGCACGGTATTGGGTCCGCATCTCCTCAAAAGTTTCCTCAGAGATGGTATCCAGTTTAAAGCCGCCAGTGTGCATGCTGTTCACTTTCTTGAGCAGGTTGAACAGGGCCGCAATGGATTTGGCGGTGTTCAGGTCATCGTTCAAAGGCGCAAACAGCTCCTCGGTCAGCTTTTTGATTTCCTCCTCGTCTTTGGCGTCCACGGCATCGGTACCGGCTGGGTACTGCAACTGGTCCAGGATACGCAGGCCGTTCATCACTTTGAGGTAGCCTTTGCGGGCCGCTTGCAGGCCTTCGTTGCTGAAATCAAGGGTGCTGCGGTAGTGCGCCTGCAGAATGAAGAAACGGATGGTCATAGGCGAGTACGCCTGCTGCAACACCTCGTGCGTGCCTGTAAATAACTCACCCAAGGTGATAAAATTGCCCAGCGATTTGCCCATCTTCTTGCCGTTGATGGTGATGAGGTTGTTATGCACCCAGAAGCGGGCCGAGTCTGAATGGCTGTGGCTGGCCTGGCTCTGCGCGATCTCGCACTCGTGGTGCGGGAACATGAGGTCCAGTCCGCCGCCGTGGATGTCAAACTGCGTGCCCAGGTACTTCCGGCTCATGGCCGAGCACTCCAGGTGCCAGCCCGGGAACCCTTCTGACCACGGCGAGGTCCAACGCATGATGTGGCTAGGGGATGCTTTTTTCCACAGCGCGAAATCCAGCGGAGAGCGCTTCTCCTGCTGCCCTTCTAGGTTATCGCGGGTGTTGGCCAGCAGGTCTTCCACCACGCGGCCGGAGAGTTTTCCGTAGTTATGCTCCTTGTTGTACGCCGGCACATCAAAGTACACCGATCCGTTGGATTCGTACGCCAGGCCGTTGTCCAGAATCTCCTGGATCATCTCAATCTGTTCTATGATGTGGCCCGAGGCGCGGGGTTCAATGTCTGGGGGCAACACGTTCAGGCTGCCCATGTCGCGGTGGAAGCTGTTGGTGTACTGCTGCACCACCTCCATTGGCTCCAACTGCGCGGCTTTCGCCAGTTTCTGGATCTTGTCCTCGCCAAAATCGGCATCGTTCTGCAGGTGGCCCACATCGGTGATGTTGCGCACGTAGCGCACCTTATACCCCAGGTACTGCATGTAGCGGCGCATCACATCAAAAGTGATGTATGGCCGGGCATGGCCCAGGTGCGCATCGCCGTAGACGGTAGGTCCGCAGACATATAAACCCACGAACGGGCTTTGCAAGGGTACAAACGCTTCTTTGGTGCGGGTGAGGGTATTATATAAAGATAACGGGTGGTTCATGCGGCAAAATTATAAAACTTACTGGTACTTGTGGTAACGGTACGGTGTTCAGGCGTATTCGTCTCTTTTTTCTTTGCTGTTTAGCAAGGGGGTCTCTGCGTTTAGAGCTTGTTTTAGGGGAAATGGGTTTGAAGGTGGTTTCTTTTAGGGGATGGTTTTGTGCGGGTCTAATGGCTTTTGGTTCGGTGATTTTTGACTGTTTTTAGATATGCTTGTGCACTCGTAGTCCGCTTTTGCTGCCGTAGCACCGCAATTTTCGTGGGTGCATAAGCTGTGTTGTTCCATAGCTGGGCTCCGTGCGCTCACGGCCGCGAGGCCCTGCCTTCCGGCCTCGCGCTGCGCCAGCTTCCTTTGCTCCTTTCGGTCGCAATGCCTTCGGCACCGGAAACAGGCAATGCGTAATAGCTGCATTGCATCATCCCCCTTCCACATGGTTCAAGTCTATGACTTGGACCCAAAATGATCGGCAGTTTGCAACTGCCGTGAGCAATGACCTTACTGAAAGCAGATTCTCCCCTTGAGTATTGCCCAAACGAGAGTTTGAGGCAGCGAGCGTAGCTCTGAAGAGGGGTGTTTACATCTGCCGATTACGGCAACCCAGTTGATTATTCGGAAACATTGTGTTTGAGACCATCATCGGTTTAGAGCCTCTTTTTCACAAAAGAGGCTCTAAACGAAAAGGCACATACCAACCTTAGTCTACAGATGCTTCAGAGGAGGAAGCCAGCACGTAGGTAGACTCCAAAGGGAAATGGTCGGTGAAGCGGATCTGGTCCAGGACATCGAAGCGGAGGAGTTCTAGGGGTCTGCTGAAGAACTGGTTGTCAATGCGGATGGGGAGTTTGCCGTTGTAGGTGAATCCGAAGCCGCTACCGCCTTCCTCAAAGCCGTTGCTCAGGTGTTTGCGCAGTTTCTGGTAGGTGTAGGAACTGGGCAGATCGTTCAGGTCACCGCAGAGGAGCACCGGGTGTTGGCTTGAGAGGATGTGGTTCATGAGTCGCTCTACCTGGTGGCTGCGGGCAATGAAGCCGCCTTTGAGACGTCGGGCAATGCTGCGACCTTTGGTCTTGAGACCAATCTTGCTTTGCACGGCAGCCTCTACGTCTTTTTCCTCAATGGCCATAGACTCTAGGTGCATGTTGTAGACCCGCAGGGTGTCTTTTGAAGGCAACTGCACGTCAATGTAAATCACTTGGTTCTTGGTAGGCCGGTCAAAAGAAACGCTTCCTTTGTCAACAATGGGGAATTTGGAAAAAATGGCCAACCCGAACTCGGCGCCGATTTTGTTGGTGAGGGCTTTGCCTATGTAGCTTTCGCGCTTCTGCTCTTTCCCAATCCGCTTGCGGCTGTCATAGGTGGCGTCTCCTTTCTCATTATAATACTCCTGGAGGCAGAGGATATCAGCGGTGTGTTCTGCCACCCATTGAATTTCCTGCTCAGGCAGCTGAGGGTTGTTCGCGTGAAGGTGTTTGTAAGAATTGAACACGCGCACGTTGTAGCTCAGAACGGTGATGCGCTGCTCCTGGGGCTCGGGCTGGGCATCGGGGGTGTTGAGGGTGAAGTAACGGGTGTGCTGGCCGTAGAACAAAAAGATGAGCAGGGCCGGCCACAGGGCCCAAAGTGGGCGTTGCCATAGCCACAGGAGCAGCAGAACCCCGTTCAGGACCAAGGCACCGGGCAAAGACATGGCCACGAAACCAGCCGGCCAGAAAAGATGCGGCGGCACGTATTGGCACGCCACCCCTACCAAAAGCCACAGCGTAGACAAAGAGGTCAGAAAAGAAAGAATCTTCCGGAGCACAGGGAAAAATTTAAACGCAGAAGTAAACCTACGCAAAAATCCGGAAGCAGATGGAAAAACGTAGGTTCTGGCTCCTTTGCGGGTGTTTTCTGGAAAACAGGCTAAAAATGGATTATAAATATAAAGGGCCTTTTAAAATACGCTATAGGCCCCTCCGTTTTAAACTTGACCTGAATTACTTAGTAATTGGAAATTATACCCTAATTTTACATCCTTAACACCTTATTAGTACAGCTATGTTGTTATCCTCTTTATTATTTATCGGAAATCTGGGCACCGGCGAGATGATTGTTCTCGTTTTGATCGTCCTGTTGCTGTTTGGGGCAAAACGTATTCCAGACCTGGCCCGCGGCTTAGGAAAAGGAATCCGGGAGTTCAAAGATGCCACTAAGGAAATCAAGAACGACATTGAGAATGCGTCTACCAATGATGACCGGTATTCCAATAACCAGAACAGAAACAATTACAACAACGGCCCGGGCTACACCAACCCAAATCCAGGTTACACCAACCCAGGTCCCGGTTATAACACCAATGCCCCTTACAACAACGGCAACGCACCCTATGACAATGCGCCCGTGAACCCTAACCCAACACCCAACAACCCCAACGTTTAATACATGCGTTATACATCCCTTGACGCTATCCGCGAGGAGATAGGCCGAGGCTCGCTCTCCTG
Organism: Rufibacter hautae; assembly: GCF_008271695.1. Lineage (GTDB taxonomy): Bacteria > Bacteroidota > Bacteroidia > Cytophagales > Hymenobacteraceae > Nibribacter > Nibribacter hautae. The sequence continues at coordinate 32,884 of NZ_VKKY01000003.1, read as the reverse complement.
CCGTCTGCTGGTGGAGCGTTACCTACAGAACATCAATGCCAAACGCCATCTGAACGCGTTTTTGGAAGTGTTTGAAGAGGAAGCCCTTCGGCAAGCCGAAGAAGTGGATGCCAAAATACAAGCCGGCACCGCCGGCAAACTGGCCGGAATGGTGATTGGCATCAAAGACGTACTGGCCTACGAAGGTCACGCGCTCCAGGCCTCCAGCCAGATTTTAAATGGTTTCAAATCCCTTTACACCGCCACCGCGGTGCAGCGCCTTCTGGCCGAGGACGCGATCATCATTGGCCGCCAGAATTGCGACGAGTTCGCGATGGGCGGTTCCAACGAAAACTCCTCTTTTGGTCCGGCCCTCAATGAAGTGGACAATTCCCGCGTGCCGGGTGGTTCTAGCGGCGGTTCTGCCGTGGCCGTGCAAGCAGATCTTTGCCTTGCCTCTATTGGATCTGATACCGGTGGCTCTGTTCGTCAGCCGGCGGCGTATTGCGGCGTGGTGGGCATGAAACCTACCTATTCCCGCATCTCGCGCTACGGCCTTATCGCCTACGCTTCTTCCTTTGACCAGATTGGCGTAATCACCCAGAGCGTGGATGATGCTGCCCTTCTCCTGGAAGTGATGGCTGGCCCCGATGAGTTTGATGCCACCGTGAGCCAGCGCCCGGTTCCTGCCTACAGCCAAAACCTGACCTTTGACCGTCCCGCCCGCATCGGGTTCATCCGGGATTCTTTCGAGAGCCCTGGTTTGAATTCTGAGGTAAAAACCGCAGTGCAAGGTGTACTGGATCAGTTACAGGCTGATGGTCATACGGTTGAGCCGGTAGAATTCCATTTTTTAGACTATATTGTACCCACCTACTACATTCTGACCACTGCCGAAGCCAGTTCCAACCTGGGTCGGTACGATGGGGTGAAGTACGGTTTCCGGAGCCAGAACGCGACGGACTTGGCCTCTATGTACAAGAAAACCCGTTCCGAAGGCTTCGGAAAGGAAGTACAGCGCCGCATTATCCTGGGTACCTTCGTGCTTTCCGCTGACTATTACGACGCTTACTATACCAAGGCGCAGCAGGTGCGCCGCCTCATCAAAGAGAAAACCGATGAGCTTCTGAGCCAATACGATTTTCTGATTTTACCCACCACCCCCACCACCGCTTTCAAGATAGGGGAAAACACCAAGGACCCGCTGGCCATGTACCTGGAGGATATCTACACGGTACAGGCAAACCTGGCAGGCATTCCGGCTATTTCGTTACCAATTGGGCAAGACGCCGCAGGGCTTCCAATTGGGGTACAGCTGATGACCAAAGCTTTTGGCGAAGAACAGTTACTGGCCTTCTCTAAACAACTGATGAACCATCAACCACACCTAACCGCCTAATGCGCAAAACTACCCTTCTTACAGGCCTTGTACTTACACTAGGCCTGGGCTCTGCCCTACAGGCCCAGGAAATGCCGACACTGGACGTTCCAGCGGTGCAAGTAAAAGACACTACCAAGGTACTCACTGATTCCGTAGAGTTCATTCCGGTGGAAACCGATGAGCTCATCCAGGACCGCCTCAGCTGTCTGGAACAGGAAATCCCCCTGGAGTTCAACAAGCAGGTAAGAGGGTTGATTGACTACTTCACCATCCGGAACCGGAAATACACCCGGCGCGTGTTGGAGCGGAAGCCTATGTACTTCCCCATGTTTGAGAAGGCCCTGGCCAAGCACAACATGCCCGATGAGTTGAAGTACCTGGCCGTGGTGGAATCAGCGCTGTTGCCGAAAGCGGTTTCCTCGGCGAAAGCCGTTGGTTTGTGGCAGTTCATGGACTTCACCGGCCGCGACTTCCGGTTGGTGCAGAACCATTACCTGGATGAGCGCATGGACCCGGAGAAATCCACCGAGGCCGCCTGCAAATTCCTGAAGCAACTGTACCGCATGTTCGGGAGCTGGGAGATGGCGTTGGCGGCGTATAACTGCGGTCCGGGGAACGTGAGGAAAGCCATTGCGCGCTCGGGCGGCAAGAACACGTTTTGGGGCATTTATCCGTATTTGCCTAAAGAAACGCGGGCCTACGTACCCTCTTTCACGGCCCTGGTATACGCCTTGAACCACGCCGAGGACCACAACCTGCACCCGGCCAATTTGCAGACACCCATCGCCGTGGATACCCTGTTGATTAGCCAACCGCTTGATTTGAAACTGCTGGCCAAGCAACTGAACCTTCCCGAAAACCAGATTGTGGACCTGAACCCGGCGCTCAAGCTGAAGCACATCCCGGAGAACGTGTACAATTTCCCGCTGCGCATCCCGGCCGATGTTCGTCCTTTCTTGGCGGAGAACCGGCTGGCTATCCTGGACTCGGCTCGTTACCGCGCACCATACAAAGCCCCGGCCAAGCTCAAACTACCAGCCTTGACGGAGGAACCAACCCTCATTCTGGCCAAAGCGGAGCCTGTTACTTCTGACAGCGCCACCAAGACCTTCTACACCGTGCGCCGCAATGACAATCTTTCCAAAATAGCGAAAGACCAGAATGTGACGGTAGAGCAACTCAAAGCCTGGAACAAGATCTCGGGCAATGTCCTCATGGCCAACCAAAAGCTCGTGGTCTACAAACCCGAAAGCAAAACCGGTCAGGATGTGAAGGAGACTCCGGCGGCGGAGAAAACACTCCTGGCCTCGGCCGAGGAAATGCCGGTTTCCACGGGTAAGAACGCCGGGCCAAGCGCCAATGACGTGCCTAAGGAGAACGCCGCCATTGTGATGGTTTCTGCCAAACAGGCATCGGCTAAGAAAAAGGCCGAGGTGGAGAAACCGCAGACGGTGCACCATGTGCAACCCGGTGATACCCTCTGGAACATTTCAAGACGTTACAACAACGTGAGCGTGGAGAAACTGCGCAAAGCAAACAAACTGAAAGGCGACGAGTTAAAACCCGGCATGAAGCTCATTGTAGGCTGATTCCGTTAGAATCATATAATTAGCATCTCTGGCTTAGGCTTGGGATGCTTTTTGTTTTTTGAGCTTGTTTGGCCAAAACAGCCCTAAAAGGGAGGAACGGAAACGCGGCTGCGCTTTGGTGAATTAGAAAAAAGATAGCAATTTGAACTTATTACCCGCACAACAAACGTTGGTTTTGCGGCAAGTACCCATAGCATACAACACTACTTACGAAGGACATGATTAAAATCAACAAGGAAGACGCGCTGAATTATCACAGTCAGGGGCAGCCCGGCAAGATAGAGGTGGTGCCTACCAAAATGGTGAGCACGCAGATGGACTTGGCCCTGGCGTATTCGCCAGGCGTAGCGGAGCCTTGTAAAGCCATTGCCGCCAACCAGGAAGATGTGTACAAATACACCGCCAAGGGAAACCTGGTGGGCGTGATCTCCAACGGAACCGCCGTGCTGGGTCTGGGCAACATCGGCCCGGATGCCTCTAAACCGGTAATGGAAGGAAAAGGCGTACTCTTCAAGAAATTCGCGGGCATAGACGTCTTTGACATTGAGATAAACGAAACCGATCCAGACAAATTCATCCAGATTGTGAAGTCGCTGGAGCCAACTTTCGGCGGCATCAACCTGGAGGACATTAAAGCCCCTGAGAGCTTCAAGATTGAGAATGCCCTGCGCGAGCAGATGAACATTCCGCTCATGCACGATGACCAGCACGGCACGGCCATCATCTCCAGTGCCGCTCTTTTAAACGGACTGGAGATTGTGGGCAAAGACATTGACAAGGTCAAAATGGTGATCAACGGCGCCGGCGCTGCTGCCATTGCCTGCGCCAAGCTGTACCTGGAACTGGGCGTGAACATTGACAACATCGTCATGTTTGACAAAGACGGCATCATCAACCCGCACCGCAATGACCTGGACATCTACCGTGCCCAGTTTGTGACCACCCGCAACATCAGCACCCTGGCCGAGGCCATGGAAGGCGCCGATGTGTTTGTGGGCCTGAGCGCCGGCAACGTTTTAGCGCCCGAATTTGTGAAACTGATGGCAAAAGACCCCATCATCTTCGCGCTGGCCAACCCAGACCCGGAGATTGCCTACGAGACCGCCATGGCCACCCGCGATGATTTGATCATGGCCACCGGCCGCTCAGACCATCCTAACCAAGTAAACAACGTATTGGGCTTCCCTTACATTTTCAGGGGGGCTTTGGACGTGCGTGCCACCGAGATCAACGAGGCCATGAAACTGGCTGCCGTGTACGCGCTGGCAGAACTGGCCAAAGAAGGCGTTCCGGACATCGTGCATAAGGCCTACGGTGACAACACCATCGCTTTCGGTCGCACGTACCTCATCCCTAAACCGCTGGACCCGCGCCTGATCACCACTGTGAGTCCGGCCGTGGCCAAAGCCGCCATAGAATCCGGGGTGGCGCGGAAGCCGATCACCAACTGGGAGCGTTACCACCAGGAACTGCAGGCCCGCATTGGTATTGACCAGAAACTGATGAACCGCGTGCTCACGCAGGCCCGTCAGAACCCTAAAACCGTGGTCTTCGCCGAGGCGGACAATTACAAGATCCTGAAAGCGGCCCAGACGGTACTTGAGCAGAAACTGGCCTTCCCGGTACTATTAGGCGAGCGCGTGCGCATCCAGGAGATGATTGAGGAGTTCAACATGGAACTGGACGGCGCCGTGATCATTGACCCACGCGAAGAAGACGCCAAATGCGAGCAATTTGCGCACCTGCTCTACGAGAAGCGCAAGCGCAAAGGGTTGACGCTTTTCGATTGCCGCAAACTGGTGCGGGACCGCAACTACTTCGGCTGTATGATGGTGGAGACCGGCGAGGCCGATGCTCTGATCTCGGGTCTTACCCGCGAGTACTCTTCTACCATTAAGCCGGCTCTGCACGTGATTGGCGTGGAAGAAGGCGTGAACAAGGTGGCGGGCATGTACATCATCCAGAACAAAAAGGAACCGTACTTCTTCGCCGATACCACCGTTAACCTGCAGCCTAGCGCCGAGGAGCTGGTGGACATCATCGGGTTGACGGCGCGTTACGTGCGGTTCTTTGACCGTGAGCCCAGAATGGCGGTGCTTTCGTACTCCAACTTCGGGTCCAGCGCCGGGCAGGTGCCTACCAAAACCCGCGAGGCTACCCGCCTAGCCAAACTGCGCTACCCAGACCTGATCATTGACGGCGAGATGCAGGCCAATACCGCCCTAAACCCAGACCTGCTGCGCGAGCACTATCCGTTCAGCGAGCTGGCCAACGAAGGCGCCAACACGCTCATCTTCCCGGGGCTGGCGGCGGGTAACATTGCCTACAAACTTTTGCAGGAAATTGGGGGTGCCGAGGCCATCGGGCCAATCCTTATGGGAATGCGCAAACCAGTGCATATCTTGCAGTTAGGTTCTTCGGTGCGGGAGATCATCAACATGGTGGCTATTGCCGTGGTAGATGCCCAAACGTGCAAGGCAAAACTCTAAATAGTACCACTGCGTAGGGGTGTTATCGCCATCTATGTAGTGTTTTTTACAACCGTATTTATCCGACTTCTGTTTTCAGGCTGTTTTATTGAAAAGGGCCCGAAAACAGAAGTTGTTTTTATTGATCATCTGCTTTAACTTCATACTACGCTGGTCACATGATCGCATATTTAGATGGCCGTCTGGCACAGAAAGATCCCACCTTCGTCATCATTGATGTAGGAGGCGTGGGGTATGAACTCCGTATTTCCCTCAATACCTATGGGCAGTTGCCCGAAGGGGAACGCTGCCGGCTCTACACACACCAGCACATCAAGGAAGACGCCCATACGTTGTATGGCTTTGCCACCCCCGCAGAGAAAAGCGCCTTTCTGCATTTGATTTCTATTTCGGGCGTAGGCCCCAACACCGGCCTGATGATTCTTTCCTCGCTTACGGTGCAGGAAGTGCAGCAGGCCATCGTGCGGGAAGACGTCCGCACCATTCAGCAGGTGAAAGGAATTGGTGCCAAAACAGCCCAGCGAATTATCCTGGAATTGCGCGATAAATTCAGGAAAGGATTAGGGCCCGATGCCGTCAGTGTCACTTTTGGCGCAGCGCACAATACCTCCCGGGAGGAGGCGTTATCAGCATTGGTGACATTAGGCTTCGCGAAGAACATAGCCGAGAAAACCCTGGATGCAATCATTAAGCGCGAGGGTGCAAACCTGACCGTGGAAGAAATGATCAAGTTCGCTTTGAAGTCATCATAAGAAACTTCCCCATTATTTGTGTTTTATAACAGAAAGCCTCACATTCTTGCAGCCGCGGTAGGGTTGGTGTCGTTGATGGCTTGGCTTACCCAAGCCGAGCCAAGCAGAGTATCTATGGCAGGTGTAAGTGCAGCGCTCATGGCGCTGTCAGATGTAGAAGAAGAACCTCAAGACACAACCAAAAACCAAGGATACATTCCCTCCCGGCGCCCCAAAATCATCTTTGAGGACCGCCGCGGAGACCCGTTCTCCAACAGAACCACTTTGTCGCCGCTGATTCTGCCGCTGCCCAAGAACGTAGAGTTGCAGGTGGAGCCAGATGACAGCCTCAAACGCTACGAGATCACGGAGCAGATTGGCGGGTATGACTACCGCAATCCCAGCACCATGACCTTTGAGGAATACTCGCGCTACCAGCAGCAGAAGGCCATCAAAGATTACTGGCGCACCAAATCTGCCAGCCTGGACGAGCAGAACCCTGCGGCCCCCAGTCGTCGGCTGGTGCCTACCCTTAACCTGGGAGGCCGCACGTTTGACCGGCTGTTTGGCGGCAACACCGTAGACATCCGGCCCAACGGTCTGGCCACGCTTAAATTCGGGGCGCTTTTCAACAAGAACGAGAACCCCGCCATTCCACTGCGCCAGCAGCGCATAGGCGACTTTGAGTTTGACCAGAGCATCGCCCTCAACATTGACGGCCGCATTGGCGAGAAGATGCGCATCACCGCCAACTGGGATACCAAAGCCAACTTCGATTTCGAGAACAACCTCAAGCTGGAATACACCGGCTACCCAGAGGAGATCATTCAGAAAATTGAGGCCGGAAACGTAAGCCTGCCGCTCAACAACTCGCTTATCTCGGGTGGGCAGAACCTTTTCGGTCTGAAAGCCCAGCTGCAGTTAGGGAAACTGTCGGTAACGGCCATTGCCGCCAACCAACGCGGGAGTATTGATGCGGTAGATATTCAAAACGGGGCCCAAAACAGACGCTTTGAGTTGCGTGCCGATGACTATGACCGCGACCGCCACTTCTTCCTGGCCCAATTCTTCCGTAACCGCTATGACCAGGCCCTGCGCAGCTTGCCGCTGGTGAACTCCGGTATTGTGGTTCGCCGTCTGGAAGTGTACATCACTAATGACAACCGCGCCACCCAAAACCTGCGCAACGTGGTGGCTTTGATGGATTTGGGCGAGCCGCAGCCGTTTCAGAGCCGTTTTAGCACAAACCAGCCCGCGGGTGCCGGGGCTGGGAATAACCAGAACAGTCTGTACGGAAGTCTCTCTAATCGTAACAATACCCAGGTAGACAATTTTCTGGAAGGCTTCGGACTGCGCAAGACCACCGATTTTGAGCACGTCCGCGCCCGCCGCCTGGACCAGACGGAGTACAAATTCAACCCGCAGTTGGGGTACATCTCCTTGAATGCCGCGCTGCTGCCCGAGCAGGTACTAGGGGTGGCGTTTGAGTACACGTTGAACGGCCGTACCTACAAAGTAGGGGAACTGCAGGAAGACTACCAGAACGTACCAGAGGACCAGGTGATTTTCCTGAAGTTGCTGCGCGGCACCAACCCGGGGCTGAACACGCCTACCTGGGACCTGATGATGAAGAACGTCTATGCCCTCAACGCGAATCAGATTGAGCGGAACAACTTCCAATTGAACATCGCTTATAAAGACGATGCTACCGGCGGAGACCTCACCAGCTTGCAGGATGAGTCGCGCCTGAAAGGCATTCCGTTGATTCAGGTGTTCAACCTGGACAACGTGAACACGAACAATGACCCTCCGCGCGATGGGAACTTTGACTTTTTGTCCGGCATCACCATTGACCCGGAATCTGGCCGTATTTTCTTCCCGCAGGTAGAGCCGTTTGGGTCTTACCTCCGCTCCCGCTTCACGCCGGGCCAGGAAGACCAGTACATCAACAAATACGTTTTCCAGGAACTCTATGACTCCATCCAGACCGATGCGCAGCAGTTCGCCCAGAAAAACAAGTTCTTTATCCAGGGCCGTTACCAGGCTTCCAGCACCGATGAGATCACCCTGCCCGGCATCCGGATTGCCGAAGGCTCCGTGGCGGTGTACTCGGGCGGTACGCGTCTGGTAGAGGGCCAGGATTACCAGGTATTCTATGACCTGGGCCGCGTAAAAATCTTGAATCCGAGCTATCTCAACAGCGCCAGCAACCTGCGCGTGACCTATGAGAAAGCTGACATTCTAAGTGTGCAGCCCAGAACGTTGTTAGGCGCCCGCTTTGACTACAAAGTAGACAATGATCTCATCTTAGGCGCCACCGTGCTGCACCAGGGAGAAAGGCCCTTCATCCAGCGCGTGAACATCGGCGATGAGCCCAGCAACAACACCATTTACGGCTTTGACGTCAATTACCGCCGTGAATCGCGCCTGCTCACCCGCCTCACCGATAAACTGCCGTTCCTGGAGACAAAAGAGCCTTCATCGGTTACCCTGGGTGCCGAAGTTGCGCAGTTGGTACCCCAGAAAACAGCTTTCAGAGGCGAAGACGGGGTTTCTTACATTGATGACTTTGAGAACGCCAAGACGCCTTACTCCCTGGGTGGTTTCAACACCAATGCCTGGCGTTTATCAGCTACCCCAGCTCCATTAATCAACGGGACTTCTGGTCTGGCTTACGCGTACAATCGGGCCAAGCTGGCTTGGTATACCATTGACCAGATCTACTACACCTCCAATGGCCTGCGGCCGAACAACATCACCCGCGAGGAGCTTGAAAACCACTACGTGCGCGGCGTGCAGCGGAGAGAGATTTTCCCTAACCGTGACCCAGAGACGAACAACACGTTTGAGTACACCTTTGACCTGGCTTACTACCCAAGAGAGCGCGGGCAGTACAACTACAACCCTTTGGTGAGCAATGACGGCCGGTTCCTGCAAAATGATGCCCGCAGCAACTGGGCCGGTATCAGCCGCGAGATCTCTTTTGACAACAACTTTGACAACGCCAACATTGAGTACCTGGAGTTCTGGATGCTGGACCCGTTCATCAAGGGAGACAAAGGCCGGAGAATCATCACCGGTTTGGATGACGCGCAGAACAGCCTGGATGAGAACGGTAAGCTGGTTTTCAACCTGGGTAACATCTCAGAAGACCTGCTCAAAGACCAGCGCTACCAGTTTGAGAACGGTCTGCCTACGGATGGAAACCCCCAGGCCACCGAACCCACTGCCTGGGGCCGCGTGACCCGTAACCAGTTCCTCACCGATGCCTTTGACAATGAGCCCGGCTCCCGCCCTTTCCAAGATATTGGTCTGGATGGTTTGAATGACACTGACGAACGCGCCTTCTTCCAAGGCATCTACAGCACCATAGATGACCCCTCGGCAGATAACTTCCGCCACCACCTGGATGGCGCTTATGACGGCTCCAGTACCGGGGTGCTGGGACGGTACAAGAACTGGAACGGCATGGAAGGCAACTCACCGGTGAACAGCGAACTCTCCTCCAATGCTTTCCCAGACAAAGAAGACCTGAACAAAGACAACGTCATCAGTGACGTGGAGCAGTACTACGAGTACAACATTGACCTGAGACCCACCCGTCTGGCCGTGGGCAGCAACTACATCGTGGACAAAGTAGATTCCACTGACTCCAACGGTAACCGGATCAGTTGGTACCAGTTCCGGATTCCGGTAAGGAAACCTACCGGCAACGTGAACAACATGCAGGGCTTCAAGTCCATCAGGTTCATGCGGATGTACACCACGCAGTTCGCCCAGCCGGTAGTGTTGCGCTTTGCCCAGATGCAATTTGTCTCTAACCAGTGGCGTACCTACAATTCCATTCTGTCTAACGGCGCACCTTGCGTGGGCGACTGTGACTCTGATGCTTCTGCGTTTGAGGTGTCCTCAGTGAGCATTGAGGAAAACGGTGAGGTAGATGCCGGTACCATTCCGTACGTGGTGCCGCCGGGCGTAGAGCGCCAGCGCGACTACTCCTCGGCCAACAACCGCCGCCAGAATGAGCAGTCTTTGCAGTTGACCGTAGAGAACCTGCGTGATTCTTTCAGCAAAGCGGTGTACAAGAACGTGACCCAGGACATGCTTATCTACAAGCGCCTGAAAATGTACGTGCATGCCCAGAGCCCAAACGGTACCCAGGACAACGAGGTGAACGCCTTCATCAGAATCGGTACCGACTTTACCCAGAACTACTACGAGTTCTCCATCCCGCTCAAGATTACGCCGCAAGGCAGCCGTGATCCGTACCAGATCTGGAACGAGCAGAACTTCATTGACGTGGCGTTTGACGAGTTTGTGAAGCTGAAATCAAGACGAAACCAAGCCAGCTTCCCGCTGAACCAGGTCTTTGCGGAGACAAGGGAAGACGGCAAGGTATTCAGAGTAGTGGGTAACCCCGATTTCAGTGATGTGCAGAGTTTGATGATTGGTCTGGAAAATCCGGCCACGCCAGACAAAGCAGCCCACTCAGTAACCCTTTGGGTGAACGAACTGCGGGTGTCTGACTTTGACCGCACCGCCGGTTGGGCCGCTACCGCCCGCGCCAACGTGAAGCTGGCTGATTTTGCCAACATCTCCGCTACTGGTTCCTATACCACCGTGGGCTTTGGCGGCATCCAGCAACGGGCGGCCCAGAGAGCACGCGAGACCACGGGCCAGTTTGACATCACCGCCAACGTAGCCGCCGAGAAACTTCTGCCAAAGGGCCTTGGCCTGGTAGTACCGCTATCTGTGCAGTACGGAACCACCATCAGTGAGCCCCGCTACGACCCACTGGACCGCGACACCGAACTAGACCTTTCCCTGGAGAAGTTTGAGAACAGCAACGACCGGGAAAACTACCGAAAGGAAGTCGTGAGCCAGACCACCACCAAAAGCGTGAACCTGCTCAACGTCCGGAAAGAGAAGACCGACCCAGAGGCCAAAACACACCTCTATGACATAGAGAACCTGTCGTTCTCCTATGCTTACACCGAAGTCCTGCACACGGATATCTCCACGGACCGGAACTACTCTAAAACTTACACGGGCGGGATTGCCTATAACTACAACAACACGCCTAAGAGCTACACGCCGTTCGCCAACATCAAGGCCTTCCAGTCGCCGTACCTGCGGTGGTTGAAAGAGTTTAATTTCTCTTTGGCGCCTAGCAGAATCTCTATTAGGGGTGACCTAGACCGTCGGTACAATGAAACGTTCATGCAGGGCCGTACCTCAGCGTACAGCTTGCCAGACACGGCGGGTTTCCTGCCTACTTTCCAGAAATCGTTCTTCTTCAACCGCATCTATGACGTGAAGTGGGACATCACCAAGAGCCTCAGCCTAGACTATACCGCCACCAACCGGGCGGTGGTAGACGAGCCAAACGGACGCATCAACGACGAGATTGATACCTTGCGCTGGAAGAACGAGGAAATCTGGCACAACCTGAGACGCTTCGGGCGGAACACCAACTTTAACCAGGTAGTGGCCCTGACCTATCGCTTGCCGCTGGACAAATTCCCGCTTACTGACTGGATCTCGGGGGATGCACGTTACCAGGCAGGCTTCACCTGGACTTCGGCCTCCACGGCCCTCAGCCGGAATGATACCTTACAACTGGGGAACACCATTGAGAACAGCACCGAAACCAGCGTAAGCGGTAAACTAGACCTGGTGCGCCTGTACAACAAAGTGAAATTCCTGAAGGCCGCCAACGAGGCCTCTGCCAAGCCAAGCGTTCGCCAGCAACCGAATACGGTGAATGGACAGACCGCTGCGGCAGACACGACCCAACAGGGAGGAGGCATGCGAGTGGTGAATGGCATTCTGCGGGCATTGATGTCGGCCAGGTCGGTTAACTTTACTTATGCGCGCACCCAGGGTACCTTACTGCCAGGCTTCCTGCCAACGGCCAAGAACTTCGGGTTAGCCGATGGCTTCGGGGCACCGGGACTGGACTTCGTGCTGGGCAAGCAGTTTGAGCTGGATGATCTCTTCCAGCGGGCCAACCGCGAGGGCTGGTACACAGACAGCAGCCAGTACCTGAACACGCCGCTCAGCTCGCTCAACTCCGTGAACCTGACCGCCCGCGCCACCATTGAGCCGTTCAAGAACTTCCTTATCACTGTTGATGGGGTGATGAACAAGTCTGAAATTGATGAAGTGTACTACCGCCGAGATTCAGCTTTGGTGGTGCAGCGCCAGACACCGTTCACCACTGGGTCTTACCGCGTTTCTTTCATCTCTCTGCAGACCATGTTTGAGGGAGGATCTGGCAACAGTTCAGCGGCGTTTGAGAACTTTATCCGGTACCGGGCCGAAGTGGCCAGCCGATTGAATGCCGCTAAATCTGGGCCAGGTTTGTATCAGCCTAATTCTCAGGATGTGTTGATCCCGGCGTTCCTGAACGCGTACCAGGGCAAAGACATCAACGGCTTCAAGGCGAAACCCACCGGTCCGTTCGATGCGATTCCGCTGCCTAACTGGAACGTAGTCTACAACGGTCTGTCCACATTGCCGTTCTTCCAGCAGTACTTCAGTTCCTTCACCCTGAACCACGCCTACCAGTCTACGTACACGGTGGCCAACTTCAGCACGGCGTTGGATTACAGCTTCAAACCGACAGGCTTCCCAGACAGGGCCAATGAGAAGGGCGAAGTGATTCCGTACTACATTGTGAGCCAAGTAGCCATCACCGAGAGCATGAACCCACTCATCGGGATCAACTTCCGGACCAAAGGCGCCTTGACCGGCCGTGTGGAATACAAGACCCAACGGAACCTGCTCCTGAACATGACCAATGCGCAGGTGACGGAGAACGGCATCAAAGACATTGTGGTGGGTTTTGGCTATAGCGCTACTAACTTCCGGTTGCCGTTCAAGATTGGCGGCAAGCGCACCCTGGAGAATGAATTGACCATGCGCCTGGACTTCACCATCAGAGACAATGAAACCATTCAGCGCACCATTGCCGTAGACGCCAACGGAGCCGAGTACCAGAACAACCTGACCACCGCCGGGGCCAAGCAGGTACAGATACGGCCTACCATTGACTATGTGGTAAGCCAGCGCCTGAACCTGCAGTTCTACTTCACGCAGAACATCAATGAACCCAAAGTGGCCAACGCGTTCCGCAACACCGTTACCGAGGGCGGCATCCAGCTCCGGTTCAGTTTATCTGACTAAGCGATGGTTTAAGGCTCGTTTTTGGAAAACGAGCCTTAAACATGCCATGGGCTTGCGGCAGGTGCCAAAAAGAATGTATTTTTGAATCAAACTTAACTTAATTACTTATGAACTTCCCTGAGGAGCTGAAATACACCAAAGACCACGAGTGGATCCGGATTGAAGGCGACGTAGCGTACGTAGGCATCACTGATTTCGCGCAGCGCGAACTGGGTGACATTGTATATGTAGACATTGACACCTTAGACAAAGACGTAGCCAAAGAAGAAGTATTTGGTACCGTTGAGGCCGTTAAAACCGTTTCTGATTTGTTTAGCCCGCTTTCTGGCCACGTTTTGGAAATCAACGACAAACTGGACGGCAGCCCTGAACTGGTGAATTCTGATCCTTATGGCGATGGCTGGATGATCAAGATGTCTGTGACCGATCAAGCCGAAGTAGCCGAGCTTCTTTCTGCCGGAGCGTACCGCGAGCTGGTAGGCGCCTAATACAATCATGGCAGTGCGTTCCATCTATTATGCACTGGCGCTGGGGTGGGCAGTGGTCATTCTTGTACTGACCTTACTGCCCTCCCAAGCGTTACCTCCCGATCCCCACTGGGACTTTATCTCCGTTGATTCCCTGGCGCACGCTGTTCTCTTCGGGGTGCAATTGCTGCTCCTTCTTTACGGGTTCCTCCGCGACCCTTCCGTGCTGCTCAGCAGACGACTTATCACCATTGCCTTCTTCTCGGTTGTTTTCTTCGGCATCTTTGTAGAGATTCTGCAAGGTTCTATGGGCCTGGGTCGCCAAGCCGATCCTTTTGATGCCCTTTGCAATACCATCGGCTGTTTCTTTGGGTTGGGCATCTGGGCTTTGGTTCCCCGCCGTTTATAGGCTATTTTCAGGAAATCAGACCTAAAATGCATTCTATGTTGCGGCACCGCTGGCTCTTCCTTTCTCTTGCGCTCCTCTTATTTTGTATCCAGGCCCAAGCCCAGGACATGGCGCGGGTACGGCAGACCATCCAGGATCTCTCCTCCCCGGCCCTGCACGGCCGCGGATACGCCTTCAAAGGAGACAGCCTGGCCGCCGATTACCTGCAGAAGCAGTTTGCCGCCATCGGGCTGCGCCCTTTTGCATCGGGTTACCAACAACCGTTTACCCTTCCCGTCAACATTCTGGATAACCGCCTTCGCCTGGAAGTAGATGGCAAAGCCCTGGTGCCGGGTGTGGACTTTATCGCGCACGCTGCCACAGGCAGCGGATCCGGCGAAGGCAGAGTCTACGACATTGACACCTTGGTGCTGCAGGACGTAGACGTGGCCCAGCAGTTTTTGACGAACAACCTCCGCAACAAAGTACTGGTGGTGCAGCAGCGGCATCTGCAAGGCTTATTGGAGTTGCCCGAGCCCTTCCAGCCCCAGCTGAAGAGTGTGGCCGCCGTGATCGTGCGCCAACCCGGGCCGAAGCTTATGGGCACCGTACGCGGCGAGCAACTGCCCTTCCCGGTGCTGGAAGTGCTGGAGAAAGCCTGGCCCAAGAAAAGTAAGAAAGTAACGTTTGCCGTAGATGCTCGGCTGGAGCCGAATTACCGCAGCCAGAACGTAATTGGGTTTGTGCCGGGTAAGATAAAGCCCGACTCCTTTGTGGTAGTGACCGCGCATTATGACCATCTGGGCCACCAAGGCAGAGACCTGTATTTCCCCGGTGCCCATGACAACGCCAGCGGCACCGCCATGCTCCTGGAACTGGCCCGCTACTACGCCCAGCCGCAGAATACCCCAGACTATTCCATCGCGTTCATGGCCTTTGCCGGCGAAGAGGCTGGATTGGTAGGCTCCCGCTTTTACACCGAGCACCCGCTTTTTCCGCTCAGCCAAATCAAATTCCTGCTGAACCTGGATCTCATGAGCACCGGCGAGGAGGGCCTGATGGTGGTCAATGGCAGCGTTTTCCCCAAACAGTTTGCGCTCCTGCAGAAACTTAACCAGCAGAACGGCTACTTGTCCCAGATCAAGAGCCGGGGCAAAGCCGCCAACTCAGACCACTACTTTTTCTCGGAGAAAGGCGTACCGGCCTTCTTCTTCTACACGCTAGGCGGCACCACCACCGAGTACCATCACCCCAACGATAAAGCTGAAACCTTGCCGCTCACTAAATTCAAAGAGGTCATGCTGCTGATAGAAGACTTCATCAAAGCGTTGTAAGCATCTTCTTCTCTATTTTAGGGCCCTTTTTCAAAAATCGGCTTGGAAACGGGTTTGATTAAGTTAATAAGTGGAGATGAGAGCTTTTGGTGAGATGGGCCTAAATCTGGAACTTGGACTTGACTGCAGGAACCCACCCCTACCCCTCCCAGGAGGGGAATTCTTGTTCTTGGTATTTCTAAAAGGTAATGCATCTAACCTGCGTCCCATAGTCGAGTATCGAAACAAAACGAGCGAAATATAAAACAGGCACTGTTAAGAAATTCCCCTCCTGGGAGGGGTAGGGGTGGGTTCACGTTGACCGCAGTCCTGTCATAAACCCTTGCTCTGCCAATACCTAACTTCATAAACACAGAGCCCCGGCAACTTCCTGTAATCAGGAAACCACCGGGGCTCTGTGTGTATCATGTTTTCTGACTGGTTTACTGCAGGAGCATCACCCTACGTACTACCAGGCCTTTGTCGGTGTGGAGTTTGAGGAAGTAGATGCCGTTGGCCTGATGTTGCAGAGAAAGCTGCACCGGTTGGCTGCGCACGTGCCTGGGCGAGGTGAGGTCCTTGATCACTTTCCCGACCGCATCGCACACCTGAATGCGCGAAATGGTAGCTTCCGGCGAGGTGATGGACACGGCTCCGGCGGTGGGGTTTGGCGCTACCTGGATCGCGGCCTGGGCCCGCTCTTCTTCGGCACCTAAAGGCACCCCATCTACTTTGACATCGTCCAGGTAGAGGTTGTTCTCAAAATCGGTGATGTGCCGGAACTTGAGGAGCACCGTTTTGGAGGTGGCAAAAGCGGCCAAGTCCAGCGTCTCTAAGCGCCACTGAGAGGCGGTGGGGATGAACTCTTTTTCAACGAAGTAGGGCACAGCAGTGGTTAATTCCTGGCCAAACTTCTGGTAGATGCGCTGGTAAGTGCTTCCGCAGTCAGTGGAGGCCCAGACTTCCAGCGTATCGGAGAAGCCGGTTTCAGACAAAAGAGAGTATGCCACCTGAAAGGTCATTTTAGGAGAGCTGCGCGAAGTCAGGTCCAGCGGCGGTAATACCAATTCATCTACCAGGCCATTAGCGGTGTATTCAATGTTGTGCATGTACGCCGAGGCGGTGCCGGTCTTGGCAGCCTTGGTAGTCCGTTCCCAGGTAAGGTCGGCGTTGGGGTTGTGGATGGCCCAACCAGTGGGGGCAAAGTTGGTGTTCTCAAAACTTTCCTGCAGCGGCAGGGCATTGCCCAGCGTCTGGAAAGACGCGGTGATGGTATTGTTGGCGGCATCAGCATCGGTGGCCGCGTTGTTTCTGGACGTGATGGTGTAGGTGATGGTGTGCGTTCCTTTGGCTACCGTGATGGTCGGAATATTCACTGTGGCGTTCTGGAGCGAAGTCAAAGAACCGGTCCAGGTATAAGTTTGCGTTGGACCATTGTCTACGGCGTATTGGATCTGGGCCGAGGTGAGCGGTTGGTTGCCTTTGTTGCGCAGCACCACCGTGGGCGAGAACGAAGTAGCGCACACCACTTTCCCCGGTGAGGTCACTTCTATCAAGGCTGCGTCCAGGTCAGGTACCTGCACCGCGGTACAGCCCGCTGAACTAAGAATACCCGGCCGGTAGGCAGACAACGCCTGCTGCATCACGCTTTTCTGACCGGCGGTGAACAGGTTCATGCAGGCATCGTTGGTGTAGTCCATGTAATTCATGAACATGTCGCTGGTATTGCTGCAGGAGGCGTGCGGATAGGTAGGGCAACCGGTGTTTTCTTCCTCCTGGGTAGGCGTGTCGGCAATCTGGTCATCGCCGCATTCTTCGTCGCCCCAGATGTGGAACAGGTTAAGCCAGTGACCCACCTCATGGGTTGTGGTCCGGCCCAGGTTGAAAGGCTTTGACACGGTGCCCGTGGTCCCGAAGTACCGGTAGTCAATGACCACGCCATCGGTGGTGGGTGAGCCCGAGTTAGGGAACTGGCCGTAGCCCAGCACCGATTGGTCAGCGGCAAACCGCACAATCCAGATATTTAGGTATTGGCTCGTGTTCCAGGCGTCTTTCCCGCCCGAGGCGGTGAACTTCATGGCATCGTTTACCTTGAAAGTGGTGGTGCTAGTTTTGGTGCGGGTAATGCCGGTGGTGGGTTCGCCGTCTGGGGTACGCTGGGCCAGGCAGAACTCAATCTCGGCATCGGCGGCCACGGCTTTGAACGCGGTGGGCGTATTGTCTGCATCAGAGTTCAGCCGCCGGAAATCTTTGTTCAGCACCGCTAGCTGGGTCTTGATCTGGGTATCTGAGATGTTCTGGGCATCGGTATTATAAACCACGTGTACCACCACCGGAATAGTAATCACGCCGCCCCTGACATTCTTCTCGTAAGCGTTCCGCACCCCGGTGCCCGCGGCTTTGGCCTGTTGTTGCAGCTGCGCCCGCAGGTTGGGTTTGTTCCGCTCCAGCAGTTTCACATGCTCCATGGTACCGCAGTTGCGTACCTGACCTATAGCGTTGCCTACGCCCAAAATGAGCAGGACAAGGACAGCTAGTACTCTTTGGGGCATGGGATTCTGCGTTTAGGGTTGGTTTTGCGGAAAACGGCTGTAAAACAGAACCCTTACAGGATGTTGTTCAGCTGCTCTTTGATCTTCTCCAGTTCCTCCTTCATCTCCACCACCAAGTGCTGGATGGTAGCGTCATTGGCTTTGGACCCGATGGTGTTGATTTCCCGGCCTATCTCCTGAGAGATGAACGCCAGCTTCTTGCCGGTTGGTTCAGGCAGGTAGACGGTTTCAGTGAAATAATGCAGGTGGTTTACCAGGCGCACTTTCTCCTCGGCAATGTCCAGTTTCTCAATGTAGTAGATCATCTCCTGCTCAAAGCGGTTCTGGTTGAAAGACTCTGACGAACTAATTTCTGTGAGGTGCCCCTGGATGCGCTGCCTGATGTTCTCTACTCGTGAAGGGTCATGCTTGTCAACCTCGGCCAGCAGAATTCTGATACGGTCAATGTAAGAGATAATCTCGGCGGTGAGCGCCTTGCCTTCATCGGCCCGGAAGGTGTTGAACTTGTCAATAGCCTCCTGCAACAGCGGCAGCACCTGCTCCCAGGCAATCTCATCGGTTCTGGAATCATCGGCGGCCTCGGTCTGCAACACGTCGGGCATGTGCAGGGCCAACCGGAACAAGTCTGGCGACTGCGCGCCCAGAGATTGGGCGGCCTGCTCTATCTCGGTGTAGTATTGTTTGAGAAGATCGGTGTTGATTCTGCTGCGCGTAGCGTTGGATTTGTTTCTGCTCACCTCAATGCTGAGGTTAATTTTGCCGCGCACCAGGCTCTTGCCAATCAGGTTTCTGATTTCCAGTTCTTTGTCTGACAGGCTCCGCGGGATGCGCAGACTCAGGTCCAGGGATTTTGAGTTAAGTGATTTCAGCTCAATGCTGACCATAGAACCCTCTGTCTCTAGGTGGGCAGCCCCAAACCCGGTCATGGATAAAAGCATAATACGTAGGTAAATGTTGAAAAGTAAATTTATGAAAAAAGGACCATTCTCTCTCTATCTGGCAATCTGCGGTTTCTGAGGCTATGAAACTTATGAAGCTCACGTATTTTCTTTATCTTTACGCCATGAAATTTGGAGTTGTCGTTTTCCCGGGGTCCAACTGCGACCAGGATGTCATTGATGCCTTGCAACACACTACCCAAAAGGAAGTTGTACGGCTGTGGCACAAAGACCATGATTTGCAGAACTGTGATTTCATAGTGCTGCCAGGAGGTTTCTCCTATGGTGATTATCTGCGTTCCGGCGCTATTGCCCGTTTCTCCCCTATCATGCAGGAAGTGGTGAAGTTCGCCAACTCCGGCGGGTACGTGTGGGGCATCTGCAATGGTTTCCAGATCCTGACCGAGGCGGGTCTGCTGCCCGGTGCCCTGTTGCGCAATACCAGCCAGCAGTTCATCTGCCAGAACGTGTACATCACGCCAGAGAACAACGAGGCCCTGCCTACCGCTCTGTTAGAACCAGGTAAAGCCTACAAAATTCCGATTGCCCACGGCGAAGGCCGGTTCCACGCCGATGCCGATACCCTGAAGGAGTTGGAAGACAACGGCCAGATCATGTTCCGCTACTGCGATGCCAACGGCGAGGTGAATGAGTACTGCAACTGCAACGGCAGTCTGCTCAACATTGCCGGCGTGAGCAACAAGAACAAGAACGTGTTCGGGATGATGCCACACCCAGAGCGCGCCATTGACCCAGAACTGAACAACACCGACGGCCGTCTCTTATTTGAATCTCTCCTGCAAGCGGTACAAGCCTAAGGATATTGCCTCACCCATATAAATCAATGCCTCTCTGCTTGCAGGGAGGCATTGCTGTTTTAGCCCTGTTTTGCAGAAAATGGCCGTTAAACTTATTTGCCATTTGACTAGTTTCTGGCGGTAAACCAGCTTGGGCAGTTCACTTCTTCCCCAAAAACAGAGCGCCTCCTTAGCTAAAAGGAGGCGCTCTGTTTTATAGGTGTTTTCAGGAAATCAGCTTAAAAACAAGGCTGGCTTCGCCGATTTTTAGAAATCATAGCCCATGGAGAAGTAGAACTTAGGCCCTTCGCGGCGCAGGTTTCGCTCACCCCAGGCCATGTCAAACCGGCCGTAGACGCCCAGCAAGGTAGTACGCGCCCCGAAACCGTAACCGTACATAAACGGATTCCGGAAGTTGCGCACAATCACTTCAAACGGCGGCCTTGGCACTGGTTGGGTATTCACTGAGTTATCCTCGCTGAACGGGTTGCCGCGGCTATAGGCGGTTCCGGCGTCAAAGAAACCAACCATCTGCAGGTTCCGGAAGAAGCCCGAGTTGATGGGCCCTTCAAACAGATACTGGAAGATGGGCAACCGCAGTTCTGAATTCCAGAGTACGTAGCGGGTTCCATTGCGGGCATAGTAGTTGAACCCACGCATCGGCATGGCAAAATCAAGGTAGAAGTAATCGGCCGGCGTAAAGGTATTGTCAAAAACATTCGCGATGGCGCTGTCTTCAGAGGCGTTGATCCAGTTGTCAACCCCGCCCATCACGTATTTCTTAGGCGCAGGCCCGAAAGAGTGACCGTAGCTTAACCGGTTGGCCCAGATAAACTCCTTGTGCAGTTTCTGGTAGTGCCGGAAATCAACATAGAACTTCCCGAAGCCGTTCTGGCTTTCGCCAATGCCGTACATGCGGGTGATGCCCACTTTCATGCGGGTTCCCTCGCGCATATTCATGCCGGTCACCACGGAATTATCAAAGACCAGTTCCCCGCCTATCCCCACAAAATCCATCACTACGTCTGGCTCAGAGAAGTTCTCAATGATGGTGTACCGGATATTGGAGTAGCGCGGCAGCACTTTCACGCTGAGGGCGTTGGTCAACGGGTAACTCAGGGCCGGAAGGATCTCGTGTTTGCCCAGGCGGCGGACAAAGGCCCCGGAGGCTTGGTACACGCTCTGTTTCTGGTAACCGATCCGGTAGTCATAGCGGTTCTTCAGGTTGGAATACTCGGCGTAGAAGTTGGTCGTCTGCAGGTCTGTGAGGGCGAAGACCCCACCCCTGATGCGGTAGTCCTCAAACAGATCGGCCATGCCCACCTCCATCACAAACCCGAAGCCCAGCAAAGGATCGGCGTGGATGGATGTAATGAGGTTGTTCACCCCGAAGCGCAGGTCATAGGGCCTTGGGTAATTCAACACCAGAGAATCTGGCGTATTCATGGCCATGATGGTTCTGGGCTTGGATTTTACCGGAGGCTTGGCCTGGATAGCAGCAGAATCCACCACGGTGGTGTCAATCACCCCAGCCGCGATTTGGGCAGCCCGTTGTGCCGCGAGTGAATCAGCGGCGGCTTTGGCAGCTAAGGCAGCGGCCACACGGGCATTTTCCTGCTGAATACGGCGCTGCAAATGGCCTTCCAGGGTTTCCTGGCGCTTGGTTTTAAAACTCTGCTGCGCTACCGCCGTCAGGGCTGAATTAGGATAATGATACAGGAATTCCCGGGCTCGGTCATTGGCCACAAACGTGAGGTTACCGGTCCTCACATTATAGTCATAGGTTTTGATGTTCTGCCGGAAATTGGAAACCCGCTCAATCACCCCGGTCTTGATGTTGTGCCGATAAAGCGACCGGATACCGGTTTCTTCGCCCAGGTACATGATCTCCTCCTCGGAAAGCCCGATGGGCATCACTTCGTTAGACGGCGTGTAGGTCAGTTGCCAGAAGCGGCTTTGCGTGTTGTTGGGGTCGAAGAGGTAAATGTCATAGTTATTGGCCACTGACGCGAACTTGCCTCTGCTGGACTGCAGCGAGTCTGCGTAGCGGTTAGAGGTGAACACAATGCGGTTGCTGGTACCGGGCAGGAACGTCGGGTCCAGGTCATCATAGATATCATCGGTGAGTTGGCGCACAATGCGGCCGTTGCGGTACAGGAAGAGATCACTCTGCCCGTTTTTCACGGCGCTGAGCACCATGAACTGTCCGTCTTCAGAGAAATCCACCCCGGCTACCTGGCTGTAGGCATTGAGTGGCAGCACATTGTTGTTTTTGCCCAGCAGGTTTTTTACCGTTGCTACGCCCGGAATGTAGAGCTTCTCGGCATCCTGCAACTTCAGCTGTAATTTGCCACGGCGCACATCTGAAATACCCAACTGCGACTCTGACCGCCAAGACAACAACGGCACCGTACGGTCAACGGCCTGGTTGGGCATTTTGTAGCCACCCCGGTACACCATGCGGTGGCCTTTGCTCCCCAGCCTACGCACGTACACTTTGTATGCTCCCCGGTCATAGATCACGTAGGCCAGTTTCTGCCCACTAGGGCTGATGGCAGGTTCTGAATACAGGAATTGACGGGCGTTGGATTTCTTGAGCTTGTTCTCTTTGCTGGGAGACGGCAGTTCTGTCTCTGCCATGCTGTTCATTTGGGTGTAGTAAGCGAACCAGTCGCGGGTGAACCGCTTGTAAGGCATGTTCAGGCTGCTGGCCACCCCAACCTCAATGTCGCGGGTGATGCGGGTAAGGTTAAGGATGTTCTGGATGGCCGCGGTGCCGTGGCGCTCGGTGATGTAGTTCCAGATGGCCTGGCCGGTTACGCGCTGGTTTTTGGCGAACAAAGGATCTGGCCGTTTTCCGCCCGTTTTCTGAATCATGTCGCGCATGTAGTCATCCATCTCCACGCTCCAGCCTTCGGCCAGGTAAGACGCAGCCCCGGAGACAAACCACTCCGGCAGGCGCAACAGGTAATTGCTCTGGATGACTTCTTTCAGGCTACCGCCGTACATCATGTCTGAGAGCAGCAGTTCTGAGATGCGGTAGGTCATCTGGCGCTTCAGCTCGGTCTGGGAGCCTTCAAAGGCCACCTCAATCTTGCTTTTCACAAACAGGGCATCGTTGCCGCCTTTGTAGGGATCGTCAATCAAACCGATGTTGCTCTGCTTCATGTCTGAGACAGAGTTGTACATGATGATGGTGATCTTGGAGTAAGGATAGTACCCAATGAGCGAGGTAATCCTTTTCAGCTCTTTCTCGGCGTGCTCGGCGGCGTGGCGGGCCAGTTCGCGGCCGTCCTGCGAGAAGTAGATGTTGAAGTTCTGGGTGCTGTAGTACTGCCAGTTGAAACGTTTGTACTGAATGCGGTTCTGCCCGAAGTCATCTGGGGCGGTGGCCTGACCATACGTGAACGCGGGGGCTCCCATGCCTAGGAGCAGCACTAGTAACCGGCAAACATGTAAGAAGCGGGTAGAGGTTTGACTCATGTGTTTGGCGTAGATGCTAAATATAACGATAAATACCGGGCAATATTCACCTCTGGCCACAAGGGCGTTTCGTGCTCCAGCGCGGAGATAAACTGCTGAGCCAGCAAAGGCGCCATCAAAACACCCTTAGACCCCATGCCGTTGAAAATGCCTACCTGCGGGTGGTTTGGGTGCTGCCCCACCAAGGGCTTCCGGTCCCGTACCGCCGGCCTGATCCCAACATACTGCTTTTCCACGGCAAATGGTTTTTTGAGGATATCACCGGCCTTGGCGGAAAGTTCTTCCCTTGCCTCGGGGGTAAGCTGCTCCTCCAGGTTGCGCCAATTGTAGGTGGCTCCTACCCGGTAATGATATTGTCCTAAAGGCACAACGTAAACGGCTTTATTATAGATATATGATGCTTCAAAATCTGGCACATTTATGTCTAAAATTTCGCCTTTGTTCAGGGAAAACGGCAGCCAGCTGAAAAACGGGTTTTGGGCGCCTTGGGCACCCTCGCAGAAGATGATCTTCCGGGCCTGCACATCGGCGTAGCGCACTCCTTCTGGCAACAGTTCCAGCCGGGAAAAATCAAAGGTCTCTGCCCGGTACAAACCCCGGCTCTGCAGGTCTGCCTGGTGCGCGTCCAGGAAGGTGCGCAGGGCCACGTAGCCGCCTTGGTGGATGAGCAGACCGCCCAATTCCTGGTGAACGGAATCAGAGGGCGGGAGTTGCAGGTGCGTGGTTTCAATGTAGCCGTCCCAGGCGGCATCGGTGCTTTTGCCCATCCAGTTGTTCTGCTCCTCGGGGTTGGAGAAAAGTTTCAGGATGGGTTTTCGGAAGAAAAGATTTGTCTGGTAGCGTTCTTCCATCTCCTGGTAAAACGCGGCGGCGGCGGGCAGAAAAGCGTCCACCTGCCAGCTTTTGGCGAAGCGTTTCCCGGCCACGGGGTTGATCAGACCCGCCGCCACGCGGGAGGCGGAGTTCTCTTTGGGGGCATCTATCACCAGAACCGTTTTCCCGCTTTTTTCCAGAAAACAGGTCAAAATCGCGCCGGCCAGACCGTGGCCTATTACCAGATAATCATAATTCATGCCCCAAGGTACGGCTTGTGCCGCTGAAATCTGTAACTTAGAGCCTGCAATTAAGATGTAATCCATGGCTGCCACTGGTCTGCAAGTAAAATTCTTCACGTTCAACCCGTTCCAGGAAAACACCTACGTACTCTATGACAACACCAAGGAGTGCGTGATCATTGACCCCGGCTGCGCCGACAAACAGGAACAGCAGGAATTGCAGCAGTTCATCCAAGCCGAAGGATTAAAAGTAGTGCGTTTGCTCAACACCCATTGCCACATTGACCACGTGCTGGGAAACAAATTCATAGCCGATACCTACGGCGTGCCGCTGGAAATCCATGAAGAAGATTTAGCGGTTTTAAGGGCGGTGCCCACGTATTCAGCGGCGTACGGCTTTCCGCAGTACCAGGAGGTTTTACCCGAGAAATTCCTGAAAGAGGGCGAAAACGTGCGCTTCGGGGAGACTGAGTTGGAGGTCTTGTTCACGCCCGGCCACGCGCCCGGCCACGTGGTGTTCTACCACCCGGAAAGCAAAAACCTTATTGGGGGCGATGTCCTTTTCAACCGCAGCATCGGTCGCACTGATTTGCCCGGCGGCGATTACAACACGCTTATCCAGAGCATCCGCACCAAATTATTCTCCCTGCCAGACGAGGTTACCGTATACCCTGGCCATGGCCCCTCTACCACCATTGGAGAGGAAAAAGCCGGCAATCCGTTTTTGAGCTAATTCCAGAAAACAAGGCTCAGAACAGACTCTTTCAAAAACATGAAGAAACACATTCCCAATTTTATCACCTGCCTCAACCTCTTCTGCGGTTGCCTGGCATTGGTATCTGTTTTTCAGCAGGAACTGACCACGGCCGCAGGCTGGGTAGTAGTGGCCGCCGCCCTTGATTTCATGGACGGCATGGTGGCCCGCGTCCTCAACACCTACTCCGAGATTGGCAAGCAGTTAGACTCCCTGGCCGACATGGTTTCCTTTGGCGTGGTTCCTGGTGCGGCCATGGTGCAGATGATCGCGATAGCTATTGAAAAAGGCGGGTATGACTTGCCTACTTTTTTGCCTTTGGCCGGCTTCCTGATCACCGTTTTCTCCTGCATCAGGTTGGCCAAGTTCAACATTGATACCCGCCAGATTTCTTCTTTTATTGGCGTGCCTACCCCGGCCTGCACGTTGTTTATCATGTCTTTGCCGCTGATCCTGGCCAATGATGACTTCGGGCTGTCGTTCCTGATCATGAACCCCTTTGTGCTGCTGGGCATTACGGTGCTGTTTTCTTACCTGCTCATTGCCGAGCTGCCCTTGTTTGCGCTTAAATTCAAGAATATGGCCTGGAAAGGAAACCAAATCAGGTTTATTTTCATGGGGCTTTCTATTCTTTTCCTGGCAATCCTTAACTTTACCGCGGTTCCCCTGAACCTTGCGATGTATATTATCTTATCATTTTTCCATAAATCTTCTTCCTTATGAAATTCACCGCCGAAATAGATATCATGCCCCACACTGAACTGTTAGACCCCCAGGGAAAAGCCGTGATGTTGGGTTTGGAACATTTAGGCCTGGAGCAGGTTTCTGATGTAAGAATTGGCAAACATATACGTTTACAGTTAGAGGCGGAAAACGAAACCGCCGCTGCCCAGAAAGTAGAGGAGGCTTGTAAGAAATTACTGGCCAACATGATTATGGAATCATTCTCTTACCGTCTCACAGCCAACTAAAGAGCACCCCCCAGTAGGTTCTTCTCTGCCTTTTCCTGAGCTGAACCTATGCGCGAAGGACTGTGTTGCGGAGTAATCATTTTACCCGCGTACATGCATCTTGTAAGAAAGCTTCTTTTTGCTGCAGGCTTCTGGATGGCTGCCGTTTCTGCCTGGGCCCAAACCCAGGACACGCGCACCATCTCCTGGCGCACGGCATCGGCTGGTCCTCCGCCCGTGGGGACTACGGCTTCTGCTGCCCTGCCTGTTTTTGAAGAGGCCGCATTCCTCAACCGCGAGGAGATTCCTTTCTATCTGCTGTCTCTCCCCAATGCGCGGGTCACCTCCTTTGAGTTCACTTCTCTGGAGTTTGGGCCCTTGACCGAGGCAGAATCGCGGGCTTTTTCCAAAAAGAGCCTTAAAACCGAAATCCAGACATCCATTAGTGCGGGCACGGCCAACCGGGTGCCGCACTCAGTGGTTTCCTTCCAGCCCTTCCGGCTGAATCCGCAGACCGGCGCGGTAGAAAAACTCCTCAAATTCAGTTACCGCTACACCTCCTCCGGCAACAACCTCAGAAAAGTCCCTGGACAGGCTTCCGTCCGTCGTACCTATGCCTCGCGCTCTGTTTTAGCCTCCGGCGATTGGTTTAAGATTGGTGTGCCCGCCACCGGCATGTACAAGCTGGACCGAGCGGCGCTGCAGGCCATGGGCGTGAATCTCCAGAACCTGAACCCGCGCAACCTGCGGCTGTATGGCAACGGCGGCGGCATGCTGCCCCAGGCCAACGCCGCTCCCCGCCCCGATGACCTGGTGGAGAACGCCATTCATGTGGAAGGCGAACAAGACGGTTCCTTTGATAACAATGACTTTCTTCTTTTCTACGGACAGGGCCCGCACACGTGGTCAGAGAACCTGGTTAACGGACAGACGCCGTTTGTACACAACCTTAACCTGTACACCGATACCACCTACTACTACTTAACCGTTGGTTCTTCCGCCGGCCTCCGGATAAGTCAGCAGGCATCGGTACCCGGCTCTTTCCCTGAGGTCAATTCCTATGACGAGCACTGGTTCCATGAAGTAGACCTTCGGAACATGGTGAACTCGGGCCGTGAATGGTACGGTGAGGAGTTCAACTCCTTCTCTGCCCAGCAGAACTTCGCCATCTCCGCCTCAGACCTGGTGCCCAACAGTACCGTTTGGCTTACCTCGGCGGTGATGGCTAACTCCCCGGAAAGCAGTTCTTTCTCGGTGAGATTGAATAATACGGGTTTGGGCACCC
The DNA here is from genome assembly GCF_008271695.1 of Rufibacter hautae. Taxonomy (GTDB): domain Bacteria; phylum Bacteroidota; class Bacteroidia; order Cytophagales; family Hymenobacteraceae; genus Nibribacter; species Nibribacter hautae. Next base: position 5,545 of record NZ_VKKY01000003.1, on the reverse strand, counting down.
ATGCCATCTTCGGCCGCGGCTCTTTCAACTACCACCCTGAGGGGGTGAACCATGTGCTGTATTTCTCGCCTCCGCTCAGTTCGCTCTCTTATAATAACGAGTTGAACGTGGCTTATACCTATCAGCCGGGCAGCAGCTCCTCGGCGGCCGGTTACCTCAACTATTTCACCTTGTCGGCACTGCGGCAGCTGAAGCTTTACGGAAACCAGACCAATTTCCGGTCATTGGCCAGTAAACAGAACCCCGTCACTACTTTCCTGGTTGGCGGCATGACCGCTGCCGATGCCCAAGTGTGGGATGTGACGGATCCGCTGAAACCGGTAAAGCAAGCTCTTTCCATGGGCAACGGAACGGCCCGTTTCTCAGCCAACAGCCCGCAACTCCGCGAGTACGTTGCTTTCCAAGGTTCTGCCTTCCCAACTCCGAACTTCCTGGGGAAAGTGGCCAACCAGAACCTGCACAGCCTTAACTTAGATGGTAAGGTAGATTTGGTTATCATTACGCCTCCGGGATTCACAGCTCAGGCGCAACGGCTGGCGAACCACCGGCGCACCCAATCAGGCCTGCAGGTAGACGTAATTGAACTGCCCAAAATTTACGAGGAGTTCTCCTCAGGCAAACAGGACATCACCGCCCTCCGCGATTTCCTGAAGATGCTGTATGAGCGCAGTACCAAGCAGGGAGATGATCTTCTCCAGGTGGCCTTGCTAGGCGATGCCTCTTTTGACCCTAAGAGAAGAATCCAGCAGAACACCAACTTTATTCCCATCTACGAATCGCGCCAGTCACTGGACCCCATCACTTCTTACTCCTCAGATGACTACATCGGGTTTCTGGATGACGAGGAAGGCGAATGGTCTGAGATCGATTATTCATTTGCGCACCTGCTGGATGTAGGCATTGGCCGCTTGCCGGTGAAAACCTCTGCTGAAGCCGATCTGATGATTGACAAGATTATCCGATACGAAAGCGACCAAACTTTAGGCAACTGGCGGAAGCGTCTGATTTTCCTGGCCGATGACGGGGACTCCAACGAGCACTTGAATGACGCTGATTACCTGGCCGAGTTCGTGGAGCGCAATCATCCCGGTTACCTGCCCCAGAAAATCTACCTTGACTTGTATCCGCAAATCTCAGTGCCTAACGGACAGCGCTCCCCGGAGACTAACCAAGCCTTGCGCGAAAGCATAGAAAAAGGCGCCTTGGTCACTAACTACACGGGACACGGCAACGCCATAAGTCTTGCGGATGAGCAAATCCTAACTATCAACGAGATCCAGACCTGGAAGAACGCCAACAAACTCACGTTCTTCTTGACTGCTACCTGCGAGATTGGCCGCTATGATGACCCCAGACGTAACTCGGGCGCAGAAACGGCGCTATTCCACCCAGACGGAGGTGCCATCGGTTTGTTGACTACTACACGGCCGGTGTACTCAGACGGAAACCGAGCCTTGAACACCAACTTCTTCAATTTCCTTTTTACGCCGCTTTCCAATGGTTCTTTGCCTACGCTGGGGGTGCTTACCAACAAGACCAAGAATGCGAGTCTTTTCGGGGTAAACAATCGGAATTTTGCCTTGTTAGGAGATCCTGCCATGCGGTTGGCTTACCCGCAACTAGAGGTGGTGCTTTCTAAACTGAATGGCAAACCCTTCAACGCGGCTGCCTCAGACACGCTTCAAGCTTTGTCCAAAGTAGTGCTGGAGGGTTTTATCCGAAACGGCCAGCAACAGGTAGCCACTGACTTCCAGGGTCAGGTTCATATCACAGTCTATGACAAACGGGCCACGCTTACCACGTTAGGCGACCAGAACGCCAAACGTCAGGTAATGAACCGCAGCAACGTTTTGTATGATGGTTTGGCCACGGTAAAAAACGGAACCTTTGAGGTCTCGCTGGTCATCCCGAAAGACATTAATTACCAATTTGGCGAGGGCAGCATTCACCTGTATGCCTCCTCCTCTTCTCTGGATGGATTAGGTGCCACCATCGTGCCCGTGGGAGGTGCTAATTCGAATGTTTCTGCAGACAACACTCCACCTCAGCTGGAGCTGTTCATGAACGATGAATCTTTTGTTTCTGGTGGTATCACCGGTAAGGATGCCACTTTGCTGGCCCATTTATTTGATGAAAACGGGATTAACACTGCGGGCGCCGGCATTGGACACGAGATTACCGCCATTGTGGATGAGAAATCCTCAGAGCCCATCATCTTAAATGAGTTCTATACCGCCGATGTGGATTCTTACCAGTCAGGGAAAGTGCGTTATTCCTTGAAGGACGTTTCCGTTGGGCCACATACGCTTTCCCTTAAAGCCTGGGACACACATAATAACTCCAGCACTACCAAAATAGAGTTTATTGTTGCCTCTTCTGAGAAACTGGCTTTAGACCATGTGTACAATATCCCTAATCCTTTCCTGAGTAAGACCACTTTCCACTTTGACCATAATCGGCCCGGTGAGGAGTTGGATATACTTATTCAGGTTTTTACCGTATCAGGAAAACTGGTTAAATCTCTGCATGGTTTTGGGGATGGGAATGCCCATTTCTCGGATCTTACCTGGGATGGCCGCGATGACAGCAATGATGTTTTAGCCAAGGGCGTATACATATACAAGGTAAATGTACGTTCTCGTCAGGATGGAGCTAGTACATCTCGCTTTGAAAAGCTAGTTTTACTTAAATAATACCACACCAGATACCACAAACTCTACCGCATGAACTGCACCCTACTCAGATCCACCATCTTTGGTTTATTTCTAGTCACTTTGTCTGGGCTTTCTGCCTCGGCCCAAACCACTATTGGCCAAAGCACCGAGTATAGACCCATCACCACAGCGGTGCCTTTCCTGTCTGTAACTCCAGATGCCCGTTCGGCTGGTATGGGTGATGCCGGGGTAGCTATTTCACCGGATGCTAACTCTATTTACTGGAACTCCGCTAAATTGGGCTTCATTGAAGATGATTTAGGTGTATCGCTTTCTTATACCCCGTGGCTTTCCAACATTGTCAATGACATGTCTTTGAGTAACCTATCGGTTCACAAAAAGGTAACGGCCAACTCTTCCCTGGCAGCTTCGCTCCTGTATTTTGATTTAGGCGAGTTGAACTTCACCGATGCTTCTGGTAATGCCATCCAGAACTTCAACCCTAAGGAATATGCCATCAGTTTGGCCTATGGTCAGAAGTTAAGTGAGAACCTGAGTTTAGGCGTTGGTGCCCGGTACATCCACTCTAACCTTTCTGGCAACGTGAATGTGGGTGGCGGCGGAAATGTGGTTGGGGAATCCCAGCCAGGCAACTCTGTGGCTGTAGATTTGGGTATGTATTACACCAAGGACCTGGCTCTGGGTGGGAAAAACTATAACCTTGCCTTAGGCGCTAATGTCTCCAATATAGGGGCGAAGATTTCTTACACCACAGCAGGTAGAAGAGACTTCTTACCTACCAACCTGAGACTGGGTACGGCTTTCACCATGGAGCTTGACCCTTACAACAAAATTACGTTGGCCATAGATGGCAATAAGCTTCTGGTGCCATATACACAATCTGATAATCCGGCGGCCAATGATCAAACAAACGTCTTCTCTGGTATCTTCAAATCTTTCACGGATGCCCCCGGTGGCGGTAGCGAGGAATTGAAGGAAATAACTCTCTCTTCTGGTCTTGAATATTGGTACGACAACATGTTTGCGGCCCGTGCAGGGTATTTCTTTGAGAATGAGCTCAAAGGTGGCCGGCAGTATCTAACCATGGGCTTGGGTATCCGTTACCAGAAATTCGGGTTTGACGGGGCTTATATGATCCCTAATGATCAGAACAATCCACTGGCTCAAACCTTTCGTTTCTCGTTACATTTCAGATTAGACGAGCCTGAACAATAATATATGCTTATAAACCGTACAGTAGCGCCAGCCATTGCTGAGCTTACTTCAGATCTTTACATTGCTCCGGAAGTACAAACAACCCCTTCAGGAGCCCGAATTCATATCTTTGAAAACAACATTCAACCTGTAGTACGGGTTGAATTTGTTTTTAAAGCGGGTAAGTGGTTTCAATCCAAGCCTGGGGTGGCATCGCTCACCGCTAAGATGCTGAAGGAAGGTACCCATTACCACACAGCAAAGGAGATCGCCGATATGGCGGATTACTATGGTGCCTCTTTAGAAGTTAACCATGGTTTTGACCGGTCTACCGTGACCTTATACTGCCTGTCCAAATTCCTTCCTTTTCTGCTGCCGCTTACCTTTGAAATCATCCTGCAGCCGTCTTTCCCTGAGAATGAATTCGCGCTCATGAAGCAAAGAATCATTCAGACACTTTCAGTGGATAAGCAGAAGAACAGTTACCTGGCAACGGAGGCGTTCACGGTTGCTATCTATGGTCAGGACCATCCTTATGTTTCCTCCATCTCAGAAGAAGAGATCACAGCATTAACGGTCCAAGACTTAGTAGATTTTCATCGCGCTGCTTATGCTTTCTCTAATGCAGAGATTTTTATAACCGGAGACATCAACAAAGCCGGTCTTGAAGCCATCTCTTCTAACTTAAAGGGAATAGCAGACGCAGAAAACATCAACCCAACATCAAAGACCAATTCGCCACAAACTGGTTTACTGTTAAACAAGACTGCCAACCAGATGCAAGCCTCTATTAGAGTAGGAAAATCTACTATTAGGCCTACCCACTCTGATTATCCAGCCTTATACTTGGCCAACCACATTCTAGGCGGCTACTTCGGATCCAGGCTAATGAAGAATATTAGAGAGGATAAGGGCTTTACTTATGGCATCTATTCCTCTCTTTCCCACAAAGAACACGATTCTTTATTCTTTATAGGAACCGACATTAAAGGAGACAAAATCAAAGAAACCTTGGAGGAAGTAGCAAAAGAAATTAACCTATTAAAACAGGAGGAAGTCTCCGAAGATGAATTCCTAACAGCCAAGAAACATCTCAACGGGAAATTTCTTAATGACCATGCCACCCTATTTGACAAAATGGATAAGTATAGATCAAACGTCTTACTTGGCCTAACTCCTGACTTCTATTCACAACTCCTTCAATCCATCCAAATTCTAACCCCGAAGGACATAACAGAAGTAGCTAAAAAACACCTCCAAGATGACACCTTATTAAAGATAGTTACAGGCGGAAGCCCAGAATAATAAAGAGGTACTTAAAAGCAAAGAGGCGCACCAATTGATTGGTGCGCCTCTTTGCTTTTACCCTTGATAAAGATAAACTTATTGGAGTTTATGAAATTAGCCAGATTTATAAATATAGGTATTACTTAAGTATAATGGGGAATAATTGCTTTGGACTTGATTTGGCTAAAATGGACCAAAAACAGGGCACCGCACATTTAGAAGATGAGCTACGTGTAAGAATTATTTAAATGCTTTTAGCTAAATAGTAAATTGTAAGATGACTTATAGCCAAGCGGCCTGCCCTCCGGATCCGGGAGGCAGGCCGCTTGGCTATACCATAATATATAGTGTGATAGAGTAAGCTTCCCTCCCCCCCTGCCCGCTTATAA
>NZ_VKKY01000002.1 GCF_008271695.1 Rufibacter hautae | reverse complement strand
GGATCCCAAGATAATGGTGGCTATGTCGCGGGTGTCCACCTCTTCCCATTCCGAACAGAGAAGTTAAGCCCCGCCGAGCCGATGGTACTGCGGTCACACGCGGGAGAGTAGGTAGCCGCCAACCCCAACCCACAGCCCCGCCCTCGACAGAGTGAGCGGGGCTGACTCGTTTATAAGCGGGCAGGGGGGGAGGGAAGCTTACTCTATCACACTATATATTATGGTATAGCCAAGCGGCCTGCCTCCCGGATCCGGAGGGCAGGCCGCTTGGTTTCTAGACGTTTTGATTATGTGATGGATTTTACGTCTAATTCTACACGCTTTTGATACCACTATATCTAGTAATATTTTCTTCTTAGGATTTTGAAGATCTTTTCTCGTTAACTTTTCTGTCTTCAAGTTTTCTGTTTTAAGCACATCTTTCTAAAATTGATCCTTAAAGAGTACTGATATAGTGTATCGGAGCATCTTTTCTTATATGCTTGGGGATTCATTAAGTCTTCTATCAGGCGATTCTAGTTTCTCATCCTTTTCAAGGCCTATTTGTCAAGTCACTGTCCAGGTGATTTTTTTGAGGCCATTAACCTTAATAGGTTTTTCAGGTTTTCAGGTTCTTATACTAGCCTCAACTTCCTTCCCATCTTTCAATCTGACTCAGGTTTAAGTCTTATCACGAAAATTTTTGCTAAATTCTTGTACCCCTAGGCAACGCTTTGTTTAAAGCAGTCGTGATGGGTATGCAAAATCGGAACCAGTGATCGATACGGATAGCAAAGTTGTAGAGGAGTTGCTTAGAGGTTGCTTGCAAAACAATCGGGAAGCACAAAGAAAGCTGTACCAGCATTTCTACGGCTATGCTATGAGCATTTGTGTACGGTACTCCAAAGATGATGAAGAAGCGAAGGAAGTGCTGAATGATGGTTTCATGAAGGTGTTCACCAAGTTGAAGCAGTATGACCAGAAGAAGTCCTTTAAAGGGTGGGTTCGGCGAATCATGATCAATACGGCTTTGGATAACTATCGGCATAACCTGAAGCATTATCATGGGGCTGATCTGGAGGATGCTTCGCCTGTTGCCGATCGGGCTGACATTGTAGGGAATTTGAACTATGAGTACCTCATAAGTCTCATTCAACAACTGTCGCCTGCTTACAAGGCTGTTTTCAACCTGTATGTGATAGATGGCTATAACCACGAGGAAATTGCGGAGATACTGGGGATTTCTTCCGGCACCTCGAAATCTAACCTCTCCAAAGCCCGGGCTAATTTGAGGGAAATTTTAAAAAAAAGTAGAGTAGATGAACTTGAACAATATGTCTGACGAAGAGCTGGATCGCCTGTTCAAGGCATCCGCAGATAACTTCGATCCTCCTTTTGATCCGGAGGCCTGGGCGGCTATGGACCAAAAGTTGGAGCAGGTGCAGGTGCGCCACAGATGGTTCAGAAGATATTACCCCTTTGTAAGCCTCTTTTTGTTGATCACCATAGTAACTATTTACCAACTGGTGGATAGATCAGCCATGAGTAATGAGCCTGATTTTTTAAAAACAAAGCAAAACCAAGAACTAGCAGAAACCTCCATTTCAGAGCTAAAAGAAGGAAAGTCAAAGGTCGAAGGCAAACAGTGGGAAGCTAAAGAAATTACAGGTTTGAACAACACCAAACCTGGCTTGGAGACGGGAAGCACACGAGATGCAAGGCGGGATAATACCACTGCCTTTAAGGAAACAGGAAAGAGAGAGCCGTCCAAGATAGATATTACCAGACAGCAAGAAAAGCAAGGCAATCTACGGTGGAAGAATGCTGTTGCTATAGGTCTTAGGAAAAGAGACAACCAAAAAGAGCAGCGGTCGACTAAGGAAACAAGCTCTACAGATGACAGCCGGATATCTGCTTCAGCTAGTAGGAAGTTTGTTGATTTGGCTTTAGTTGAAAAGCAAATTATCAGTGCTGTTGAAGGTGAAAAGTCAGTGGAAGTAGAAAGTGCAAACGAAAAGCCTACTCTAGATTCACTTAATTACAGGTCGTTAGTTTTGGCCCCCGCAATTAAGCCGGCAGAAATAACCATGGAGTTGCTATCTCTGGATTCATCCTTTACTTCCCAGAATCTTAAAAACCAGCTCCATGAAGCAGGACTTCCGAAGAGAACTTCCGCCTTTATGAGCTATGTGCAAATAGGATTGGCGGTGGCACCAGATTTTACCATGGTCAAGTTCAAGAACCCAGACGCGGTAAGTGCCAATGCGGGTGTTCTGTTGGGGGTTCCGTTAACTGAAAAGTTGAGCCTGGTGAGTGGGGTGGTTTGGGCAAACAAAGTATATAGTGCCAATGCAGAGGATTATTATTTCTCCAACGGTTATACCTATACTGAGCCAGTAGACGCTACCTGTAAGGTAATTGACATCCCATTGAACCTTCAATACAAGGTGTTTGGTAACGAGAAGAATGCTTTTGCCATACAAGCTGGGCTCTCTAGTTACCTCATGCTTAGCGAGGAATACTCCTCCGGTGGTTATTATCCTTACTACAATGAGGTGAGCAATGAAAACCAGCATTGGTTTAAAGTTCAGAACGTTTCGTTGGTATACAACCGTATCCTTTCACCGGCTTTCTCTTTCGGGGTAGAGCCGTTTGTGAAAATACCTTACGGTGGGATAGGAGATGGTAAAGTGAAATTGACAAGTGCCGGAGTTTTCTTTTCGGCTGGCTATAGGATCAAACTCAAACCCTAGAATAATACAGATTGACCTTCTCGGCAGCACACGCCAAAATGTGCTGGGTGGTATGCCTTTGCCCTTACTTTTTCCAAACTAATGTTTAACCTAACCATCAACCTTATGAAAACCATGAACACCTTTTCAAAGTTGGCCTTCGGTCTTTTAGTGTCGCTGTCATTTGTTGTAGGTAGCTGTAGCAGCGATGACGATGATGACCAGCCAAGCAACATTGTCCAGTTTCAGGATGCTGACATCACCGGCGAAGAAGAAACTCCGCCCAATAACTCAGACGCCATGGGCACTTTCACCGGTTCCTATGACCGGGATACTAAGATTCTGACCTACACCATCACGCACATGGGAATTACCCCAACGAACATGCACTTCCACAAAGGGGAGCCTGGCGTACCGGGCGGAGTGGTCTTGCCAATTGGGTCTTCCCCCTGGACCAGTCCCATCAATGGAAAAACCCCAGCCCTGAACGCTGACCAGGAAGCCGATTTGCTGGCCGGCAGATGGTATGTGAACATCCATAGCGCTGATTTTCCACAGGGTGAACTTAGAGGGCAGGTTGTCCAGGAATAAAGACTTACCACTAACTACACTGTGAGATACTAACCCTTTAATTTTTCCATTTCCCTCAACCTTAACCTGTCCTCCGTATGAAAAAGCATCTTCGCCTCAGTTTATTGGCCTTCACCTTGTCTGTCACGCTGTTTGCGGCCTGTAAAGACGATAAGGAAGAAGAAATCACTCCCAATAATCCCAACAACCCGCAACCAGCCCAGTGTGACACCAACAACGTGACCTATTCCTCCACCGTGTCTGGAATTATCAGCACCAACTGTCTTGCCTGCCACAGCGCTTCTCAGGCCGAAGGCGGAATGATTCTGGATACCTATGCGCGGGTGAAAGCGGTTGCGGACAACGGTAAGTTAATAGGAGTGATCACGCACGCCAACGGGTTTCCGGCAATGCCGAAGAATGGGACCAAACTCTCAGACTGCAACATTGCCAAAATCCAGAAATGGGTAAGCGCGGGCGCTCCCAACAACTGACAATCCTTGTGCTATGCTAAAGTCTTTACTCGTGTTGGGCACAGTGCTTTGGTTGGGGCTGGTTCCGGTAACCGCCCAATCAAAGTATTACACCCGTACCGGATTTATCTCTTTCTTCTCCAAAGCGCCGCTAGAGGACATAGAGGCCAGCACCAAACAAGTGGTTTCTTTCCTGGAGGTGAAAACGGGCGAAATGGTGTTTTCTGTGCCTATGAAATCTTTCCAGTTCAAGAAATCACTCATGCAGGAGCACTTCAATGAGAACTATGTGGAGTCAGACAAGTACCCTAAAGCCTCCTTCAAGGGGAAAGTGATGAACATGCAGAACGTGGACTTGGCGCAAGATAACCTCTACAAAGTCTTGATTGAGGGAGTCCTGACCATCCATGGGGTGGATAGGCCCGTGCGGACCGATGGCACCCTAGAGGTGAAAGGCCGGCAACTGGTGGGCAAGTCTACGTTCTCCGTCACCCCGCAGGAATTCAACATTGAAATCCCGTTTCTGGTGAAAGAGCATATTGCCAAGCGCATTGATATAACCGTGAATGTGGTGTATGTACCTTACGTGGAGAAGAGCCTATGAAAGACATGAAGACAATCTTTTTGGTGGCTTTTCTCTCCGTTTGGGTAAGCACCGCGGCATTCGCCCAGGAGGACCTTCTGAAACTGGCCGAGGCGGGTGACAGCGCCCAAAAGGAGAAAGTAAGTGCCACTTTCAAAGCCACCCGGCTCATCAACGGGCACACCGTGGAAACCAACGGCGCGGGTACCTTGCTGTTCCTGATCTCGCATAGGTTCGGTACGCTCAACAGTGGCGCCTACAACTTCTGGGGCTTGGACCAGTCTACCATCCGGTTAGCCCTGGAGTACGGAGTCACCGATAGGTTCACCGTGGGGGTTGGAAGAAGCTCCCTGGAGAAAACCTATGACGGATTCCTGAAATACAAAGCCGTACAACAGGCCGCAGGAGGTTCTCCGGTAACGATCACCGCTTTTGCCAGCACCGCCGTTAAAACCCTGGATTGGCCCGAAAATGAAGCGAAGTACGAGTTTGCCCACCGGCTTACCTACAGTTACCAATTGCTGGTAGCCCGCAAGTTTACAGAAAGGCTTTCACTGCAACTAGCCCCCACCATGGTGCACAGAAACCTGGTGGAAACCGGAGGCGGGGAAACCAACGTCTACGCCTTGGGGACGGGAGGCCGATACAAACTAACTAAACGTGTCTCCTTCAATGCCGAGTACTTCTACCTACTGCCTAGTGACGTGGCCGATACCTTCAAAAACAGCTTGTCTTTGGGCTTCGACATTGAAACCGGGGGCCACGTCTTCCAGTTGATGTTCACCAATTCGCAGGGCATGGTAGAGAAGTTCTTCATCCCCAAAAACGTGGGCGGCTGGAACACCGGCGATATCTATTTCGGATTCAACATTTCCCGGGTGTTCAGCCTGGGAAAGGAAAAGCGAGAATGGTGATGTAAAGGTTAATCACTGGAAAGGGCCCTCGATCTTCGGGGGCTTTTTTTTGTGGGGTGTTTCCACTCACTTCTGTTTTATGGCTGATTTCCAATAATAGCCCACAAACGAGGGTCGCTTTCTTGACCATGAATTTCCTGGGATGAAAGGACTGGTAATTCTCGATTACCATGAATTCTGTAAAAACTGGCGCTAAACGATGGTTCGGCAAATTCCCGCTTCAAAGGCCAGCTTGAAGATGGTCCAACGGAAAGGCGGCAGCGCCGTTAATTACTCTGGTGTCCTTTGTTTTATAAACCTGAGATGCAGATGAGGAAGGTTGCGGGTTTTGTTTTGTCTCTTTTGCTTTTGACCCACATTACCCAGGAGGCGAGGTCGCAAGGTATAAGCGCCGAGGTGTTCGCGGGGACTTCCTGGAGCCTGCCTACCAGGCTCACCGTCAGGCAGCCCAACGAGGCAGACATCCGGTTTAGAGCCCGTTACCACACCCGCCCCTGGACCGGATCTCCTTATTATGCCTATCGGGTGGGGTACAATAACTGGAGTGCTGAGCTGGTCCACCATAAAGTTTACCTGGAGAATCCGCCTTCGGAGATTGAGCGCTTTGAGGTGTCGCACGGGTACAACCTAGCCATGGTGAGCCGGGTTATTCCCTCCGTCGGGTCTGCTACCTTGTTCAGGATTGGCCTAGGGCTGGTGATTGGCCACCCCGAGGGACGCATCCGGGGAAAGGACATCAATCCGGTAAAGAGTTTCTTGGGCGGCGGGTACCATATTTCGGGTCTTTGCTTGCAGGCTGCTGTAGGATCAAGATTGGGTGTGGCGGAGCACTGGTTTTTCCGGCCAGAGGCCAAACTCACGGCAGCCTGGGCCAGGATGCCGCTGGCCGGTGGAGGGTCTGCCACGGTGCCCAACATCGCTCTGCATACTTTGTTTGGGTTCGGATACCGACGCCAACGCTGACATCTTTGCCCGCTTTGGTTTACGTGCGTCCCAAACTCCCTATCTTAGGGCGGCAGAAGTGCTTCATCATGTAGTTATAAGGAGAACCAGTGAACAGGGTAGTGGACATATTGGGCAAGTTAGGCCTGACTTTACAGATAGGGAAGACGGCCTTTGCGGCGGCCTTGTCCTGGTTTGTGGCTGCCAGTTTGCTGCATTCTCAGTATCCATATTTTGCGGCGGTAGCTGCCATTATCACGGTGCAGGTGACCGTAGCAGATTCGGTGGACAAGGCCACGCAGCGCATCATTGGCATCATTGGTGGGGTGTTGGTGAGCATGCTGCTGGGGCACTGGTTTGAGATTGGGGCCATTTCCATCTTCTTCATCATCCTCATCGGAATGGCCATTGCCAAAGCCTTGCGCATGAACCCGCAGATCATCTCACAGGTGGCCATCAGTTCCCTTTTAGTGCTGGCTTTCGGACAGATGCGGGAGGGCTACGCCGTGGAGCGGATCATTGAGACGATTCTAGGCTCTGTGATCGCGGTCCTGATCAACGCTTTGATTGTGCCCCAGAATGCGGTGCCCGAGGTGGAGCGCAGCATCCTTACCTACGGGAACCTATCGGCGGTGACGCTGACCAGTTTAGCGGCCTTGCTGGACAACATTGGCCCGGGCCGGAAAACGGGTCGTTCTGAGGTGGATGCCCTCATCAAAGAGGCCGAGGCCTGCCGTAAGGCCCACGCGCTGGCCGAGCAAAGCCTCAAATACAACCCGTTGCTGACCCACAAACGCGCACGGCTGAACCAGCTCACCGAGAGCATCATCCAACTGGAAAGCATCACCATCCAGATCAGGGGCATCAGGAGAAGCCTCGCCGATATTCAGTTAGACCAACATTTGGCCCAGGAGCAGGTGTACATTGAACAGCTGAAACTGGCCATGGAAGCCACCGCCCAATGCATCTCGGCGTACGCTGCCGTGACCATCCATGCCTCAGAGGAGAATATCCGCACCTTAGAAGAAGCCATCAAAGTGGCCCAAGCCGAGCAAGCCCGTTGCCTGGACAGCCTCCATAATATCAGTTCGTTGGCCACCCTGCGCGACATTGGCAGCATCCTCACTGATTTAGGCCGTATTGTCTCCGAAACTCAACCACAACTCATCACAACCCTAAAAGCTGAACCAGTACAAATCTCAGAAGACCTTTAAATCCGAAAACCGAGTTTTATTTTAAGCCGGTTTTTCAGAAAACAGCTCTAAAACGAATTTGAAAACCACCATAAGTTTGGTGCGATTCGGTTTTTACCGATGTTCTGTTTTAGGCTTGATTTTAAGAAAATAGGCTAGAAACAAAGACTGCTTTTTCGTCAGACCAATTGGTATGAATAAAGAACAGCGCCAGAGAAGAACCTGTTAGGGTTCTTCTCTGGCGCTGTTCTTTATTACCTCATCTATTAAGCCCATGGGAAATGATTCTCCCTGATGCTCTTTTAATAGTTAGTTTTTAATAAGCCTGTAAGCTTTGGTTGTGTCGCGCTGGCTTACTCTCAGGATGTAAAGCCCTTGTGGAAGGTTCTCGCCCAAGGTAACTTTTTCAGTAGCGGTGCCAGATTCCAGCAGGGCACCAGTGCTGCTGTAGATTTGGTAGCTGAACCGTCCGGTCATCTGGTAGGTGAAGACTTTCTGGAATGGGTTAGGGTACGGAGCCGATTTCAGGGTGTTTACTTCATCGTCAATGCCCGTTACCAAAGGCGCCTGGGTACAGAAAGGATAACCCACATCGGGTCTGCCGGCTATATACTGTCTTAGCCAGGTCATGGCTGGCCGGTCTTGGCCCGCTCCGTTGAGCAGGTTGGTGTTGGCTTTCCAGGTCTTCCCAGATTCATAGCCCCACAGACTGATACCCGCTACCGCCGGATGCTCCCAGTATATGGGGAACACGGTCTGGTACCTTGTCTTTTGGATGTTGTCATCGCCGGAAACATCAAGCTCAGTGACGTAGATGGGCACCCCGGCTTTGGCCATCAGGTCCAGAGAGGATTTCATTTGCGTGGCCGAAAGGGTGTTGATGTTGAACTCGTGGGCCTGCGTCCCGAAACCGTCTATGAGGTTGCGGTCGCGCAGCAGCTTAATGATCAGCAACTGTTCATTAATGGCTGATTGGTCGTTTTCCAGACCGTAGTCGTTCAGGATGAGTTTGGCGTTGGGGAAGTACTGGCGGGTTTTGGTGAACATCCAGATAATCCAGTCGTGGCCGGTGGCGCCGGCTCCGCCCAACCCAGTTTTGAACGCCTGGGTGGCCGGGGCGTGGGTTCTCAGGTTTTCATTGAGCACATCAATCTGGTCAATACCCTCTCCGTATCGGGCAGCCGCGGCGGCAATCAATTCTTCCATCTCGGCCTGGAAATCGGCGGGCGAGAGCAACAGATTGTTCGTGTTAGGGCTAATGGCCCAAGCCGGAAACTGGCTTCCCCAGGCAAACACATGGTAGCGGAACATCAGGTGGTTGTTTTTGGCCTGGTTGTACGCTACATCAGCGCCGTTCCAGTTCATGACATCACGGGTGGCTTCCACGGAGCCCCACTTGGTGTTGTTCTCAGAGGTAATTCCGTTCCAGAGTTGCATGTAGTTGGAAGGAACGTTGCCCGCAATGATATTGGCCAGGTATTTCCCTTTGCAGGCGCTGAGCCCGTAGCTAGGGGCAACATCGGTACCCACCATTACCTTCACACCCGCCGAGGTGCTCACCAGGTTAAGGTTATCGGTGGCTTTGGCGGTGATCGTGTAAGTCCCGGCTGTCAGGGGGCTCCATACAAACGAGTAGGTGCTGTTGGTAGCCGAGGTGGCTTCGCCTAGTTTGGTGTCGCCGTTGAAGAACTCCACTTTGCTCACAGTTCCGTTGGCCGCGCTTCCGCCAATATCACTCGCGTACACCAGAATGGTCATGGATTTCCCCTCCTGGAAATAGGCATTGTTGTGAGGCGCCGTAATCACGCACGAAGGAGGAGTATTGGTTTGTCCCTGCGCCCCGAAGGACAAGAGGGTAAACAAGATAAACAATAAGGAAAGTAAAGGTTTTGTCATGTGAAAAGGTTGGAGATTAAAAGCTAGTTTAGGCTGAAGATAAGCAAAAGGAAGGTTCAATGGGTAGTAAAATGCCAACGTTTGCATAAAATATTTTCGGGACTAAGTCCTAGCTGTTGGTAAAGGAAAAAACCAGAAAGTCACGGGGGCTAGCCAACAACTTTCTGGTTTTTGATGTAGCTTATTGGATCACGAGCTGCTTTTTAACCAGAACCTGGGAATTGTCTCTCACCTGCAACAGGTAGGTTCCGGGCTTCAGGTTGCTATTCACCTGCAGGGATTCACCGGCGGTCTCCATTTTCCTGTACACCACGCGGCCCAGCAAATCACTGATCTGCACCGACAGTTTGCTATCTCCTGTATGGCCACCCAAATGGATGTTGAACTGACCTCTGGAAGAGGGGTTAGGATACACCGATACGCCGGCCTTCTTCAGCTCAGAAGCGGTAACAGCCGAGGTTGCCGTAGAGGCCAACCTTGGGGCGAGGGTGATCTGGAATTCAGATACTTTCAGGCGGTCAACGGTAGAGGCGCCGCCCTCCGTTGGGATGCTCACCCGGCTGTACAGGTTGCCCACACTGCTGTAAGAATACTGTACCCGGGTAGCGTTGGCCACCGGGCTGGTGATTTCTATGGTATTGCCCACGATAACGGCAGGAGCGGTTTTAAACTGACCGGTAGCAGTGGCTACCGAGAACGTGCCCGGCGCCGCGCCGTCACTAGTGAATAGGCCGTTGCCCAGATACTTCCAGTTCAGGATGATTTTGTTCCCCGATACGTAAGAGTTAGGAATGTCGCGCACCGGCGCAGAGAAAGGAATGTTATCGCCGTACAGCAGGCCTCTGGCCCCAATGGCGGTCCGGATACCTACCGGCTTCTTCACCGGTGGGTGCAGGGAGCCGCCCGGAAGGTCTCTGATGGTCACCAGAAAACAGCTTGGCTCGGTGTCTGCCACTTCCAACTGAGCGTTTCTAGCCGAGTTCCAGCCAGAACGGTAAGCCAACTGGATTATCCCGAAGGGCAGGCTGGTTTGTCCCCAGTCTGCGCGCCACTCCCGCAGCATGTTGGTCAGTTTGGTTTTATAGTCGGTGTCGCCGCCGTTGCTTTCGCCCTGGTACCAGGCCACGCCTTTCACCGCGTACGGCTGGATAGATTTCACCATGGCGTCATAATCCACCCCGGAGCCGCCGCTGGTGTGCTGCCAGGTTTCAATGGCGGTGCCGTCGTGGGTAGCTTGGATCAACCCAATAGGCACGGTTCTCAGGAACAAGGACAATTCCAGACCCATCCAGTAGCCTACGGCCGAGAAGTTGCCTACGGTGCTGGAATTGGAAACTTTCCAGGTGGTGGTGGCAGGACCGCTTCCAGCCGTCATCCGGAACAGGCGGATGTTGTGGTTCCCGGCACTGGCAATGGCTGGAGCGCTGTCATTGGCGTTGCTCAACGGAAAGCCCATATTAGATTGGCCGCTGCAGAGCCAAACCTCGCCTACCTGCACCCCGGTCAAGGTAAGCGTTTCGGAGCCGGAGGTCACCACCAAGGAACTAGGGGCGGTGCTGGCCGTCATGCTGGCCAGGTTCACCCGCCATTTGCCGTTGGCATCTGCCACGCCAGTGACGTTCTGGGCTTGGAACTGTACCGTCACAGACGCCCCTGGGTTGGTGGTCCCGAAAACCGGCACTGAGGTGCCGCGCTGCAGCACCATGTGCGATCCAAAGATGGGGTTCAGGACCAATGCCGCGAAAGCCGAGGGCGCCATCAGGATGGAAAGTATAACAACTGATAAAAACTTTGATAGAATTCTATACATATACTTTGTCTTTAAAGGTGAAGGTTGGAAGGATTAGATTTGGGAATGAAACTTCTTAGTTACGGTGGCTTTGTGGATGGCATGTTGAATGGGGTTACGGGTGAGAAATACAAGTGAAAATCTGGATGTATAAGGAAATCAGGTAAACCTCAGAAGCTGCTGTTTTGGCCTCCTTTTCTGAAAAACAGGCTGAAAAGACCCTAACCGGGTATATGCAGGTTTCAATTCCTGATAATGAGTTTCTGCTGGGAAACAATCTTCTGCCCTTGGGTAAGACGCACCAGGTAAAGCCCTGCCCGAAGGTTCGTCTGTAGTTCAGCTTCTTCCTGTTGGGGTAACCGTTGGCTGTACACTACCCGGCCCTGGACATTCACTACCTGCACGCTCAGGTTTTCTGTGGAGGCGAGTGACCGCAGATCTACTTTGAATGTGCCGCCCTGGGCAGGGTTAGGGTAAATGCCTACTCCGCTTGGCAGCTGGTTCTGAAATCCAGCAATCCTCAGGGTACTGGCTGCAGGCTTCGCGCCGCTTACTTTCACGTAGTCAATGTCTCCGCCGACCGTGGCACCCCGCTCCACATAGATTCGGATGGTGTTTTTACCAGCCAGAAAGTTGGTGCTGAACTGCACAGTGGTAAAGGCGGCAGAGGCAGGGAAACTCAGATTTTTCTTCACCACTGTGCCGTTGACTTTGATGGACCGCGCGATGGAAGCGTCAGCCGCATACCGGATGACCAAAGGGAAAGTGCCGGCCGCAGCCAGGTTCACGTTCATTTCCACGAAATCACCGGAGGCATCAAACCCTGTCACGTACCCGGTGGCGCTGAATCCGGTTCTGGTGCTGGCCAAGCTGGTGCCGCCCAGCAAACCAGCCTCTGCCTCGGCAAGCACCTCAGTGGTGGTGCCATCGTTGGCATTAAAATAAGTGTTTTTCAGCCAGGCCAGAGCAGCCCGCTCGGTGGTGTCATCTATGGTGCGTACTTCCATGGTCTCTGAGCCGGTGGCGCCTCTGGCCCGCACGGTAATGGTGCCGGAACCAGCCGGAAACTCAATGTAGCCGTCGCAGTGCAGCCATGGACTGTAAGACCCGCCGCATTTTCCGGTCCAGACGCCGGTGTTCACCGCCATGTCCTCGGCCTGGTAATTGACTCCGTTCACGGTGATGTAGTCTATCTCCATGTCGCGAGTATTGTCTAGGTGATCATTGGTGAGGTGCACCTGCAGTTTGCCTGAGCCGCTGAATGTGTAATCCTGGAAAGTAGTGGACAGCGTTGCGGTACCTACGGTGGAGGTTTTGCCAAGCAGATAGGCATTGGGCTTCCACATCTCCCCGGCTAGGTAGCCCCACAGCGTGACCGCCGTTACCCCCGGATGCTCATACAAGAGCGGGAAAACGCGTTGGTACATGCCCAGTTGCGTGGCGTCATCAGCGTGTTCCAGGTCCAGTTCGGTCACGTAGATGGGCACGCCGGTCTGTTGCAGGCTGTTCAGGCTGCTGGTGATTTTGGTGGATTGCGCAAACTCCAAGCCATGGCCCTGCACCCCGATGCCGTCAATCAGGTTTCTGGCCTTGAGCAGGTTGATGATCTTGATGTAGTTGGTGGTATTGGTGGTGTTGCCCAGGATGCTGTAATCGTTGAGGATTAGCTTGGCGTTGGGGAAGTACTGGCGCGCTTTCTGGAACGACCAAATAACCCAATCCCAGCCCGTAGCGCCAGTGCCACCGATGGCATTGATAAACGAAGGCGTCACGTGCAGGGGCTCATTGACCACATCAATCATTTGGGTAGTGGGATAGCGCTGGCTGAAGAGTTGAAACCATTCCTCCAGTTCAGCTGCCTGCTCCGCCGGGGTAAGTCCGCTGACCCAGCCGGGTTCCTGCATGCCCCATACCAGGGTATGCGCTTTGAAAGGGATGTTCTTTGAAAGGGCGTAATTGTAGACCATGTCCAGATCGGCCCAGTTCATGACATTTCTGGTGCCTTCCACTGAGCCCCATTTTCCGGAGTTGCCCGGGGTTACCTGGTTCCAGTAAGCGCCAAAGCTGCTGGGTACAAACCGATCCATGACATTGCCCAGGAACTTGGGTTTTCCCTTGGCCAGCTGGGCCCGGGAAACAAGGGGCATGCCTAAGATGAAGAGGAGGAGCAACAGGGAGCAAGCCCTGCGGAGAGTAAAGATTTTCAGCATACATTATTTTTTAGGGGTGAAAAAATATAGCAAACCTCCTGTCACCAGGAAGGGAAATGAAAATCTAAAAGGAAAGCGAAGCGTAATTCCCTACCTTAGAAAATGGCTTGAGATACTTGTAAGAAGTTATCCTTAACAGGCAATCAAGTAATAATTACAGGCTGAAAGGGTAAGCGAATAAGGTGCAGTTGTATGCTGAATATGCAAATCGGCTGCTACAAGAGAAAGCAGAGAAGCACGAGCTGCAGAAGGTTGTGCCAGCTAAATCTACCGAGGAGACTTAGTTGTAGGTAAGGTTGTATTTAATAATTCTGCCCATATACGTAAGGTCTTTAAAAACGATAATGGGGTAAAGGTGATTTTTTAAATTAATTCATTCAGATATTATATTTCAAGCCAATTTTTGAAAATAAAGCATCTAAACACCAATATAATGGGAAATTACTAACCGTGGCTATGTTGTTAAAGTTTTATTTTTCAGAGTGTTTCCAATAAAAGGCAATATAAATCTGCTTTATTGTTGTAGAACTGACAATTATACTAACTGTTTTCTGTACGGTTTAAAAGAACATACCTGATGTATACATCCTGTTAAGGTAAGACTTTCTGCCAGAGAAATTTCCTATTTATCTCTAAAGTGTGAATCCTCTGTTTTATGAGAAAGTGCTGCCATTGTTGCGTCAAAGTCAAATTTGATAAAGCTATCAGTAGGATTTGTTTTAAGGTGTTTTTAGGGAAAATGTGCTTAAAATTATAAAGCAAAGGATGGTGCCGAAAACCCTTCTCTAAACCTTTCCGAATCAGGGTTCTATCAGAATCTGATGTTCTTGGTTGGTCGCTTACGCAGGCCTTGCGCACAGGAATAAAAAGTCGGTTGCCATGAGTTTTAGAGAAATAAGAGTAAGTTTATCCGTGTAAAACAGTATCTCGTTTCTTAAACAAAGAAAACAGACATGACCAACATGGATTATGACTTCGGAATGGTGGGCTTAGGCGTGATGGGCCGGAACTTACTTTTGAATATAGCAGACCATGGCTTCTCCGTGGTAGGGTTGGACCTGGACCCTGCCAAGGCATCGGCGCTGGAGATAGAGGCTGAGGCCGGTAAAAACGTGAAAGGCACTACCTCCATTGAGGAATTTGTGGGTGCCTTGCAGAAACCAAGGGCGGTAATGCTGCTGGTGCCCGCCGGGAAAGCGGTGGATGCGGCTATTGCTAACTTATTACCCTACCTGGATGAAGGCGACATTGTCATTGACGGCGGAAACTCCTACTTCCCCGATACCGACCGCCGCGTGGTGGAGTTGGAGAAGCACAAAATCCATTTCTTCGGGATGGGTGTATCAGGTGGGGAGAAAGGCGCGCGTTTCGGTCCCAGCATGATGCCGGGCGGCGACCGCCAGGCCTACGAGCGGCTGAGGCCGGTATTTGAGGCGATAGCTGCCAAGGTGGACGGCGAGCCTTGCGTGGCGTACCTGGGCAACGGCTCGGCGGGGAACTATGTGAAAATGGTGCACAACGGCATTGAGTACGGCATCATGCAACTCCTCGCGGAGACCTACGACCTGCTCAAGCGCGGCCTGGGCCATTCTGATGAGGATGCGCAACGCATGTTTGAGGAGTGGAACGGCAGTGAGGTGCAGTCCTTCCTGGTGGAGATCACAGGCCAGATCCTGAAGAAAAAAGATGACGTTACGGGGCAGCCCTTGGTGAGCCTCATCTCTGACCGCGCCCGCCAGAAAGGAACCGGCAAATGGACCTCCCAGAACGCCATGGACTTGCAGGTGCCGCTGCCTACCGTGGACATTGCCGTGACCATGCGTGACATGTCGGCGTACAAAGAGGAGCGGGTACAGGCGGCCCAAGCCCTGGAGATTCCCTCCACGCAAGGAGCAAATATAGATGATTGGTACGCAGTGGAGAACCGGCTGAGAAACGCCTTTTACTTTGCCATGCTCGTCACCTATGCGCAAGGCCTGGTGCAGTTGCGCGTAGCCTCGGCCACCTACAACTATGATCTGGAATTGGAGGAAGTAGCCAAAATCTGGCGCGGGGGCTGTATCATCAGGGCGGCTTGTTTGGAAGACATCAGAAGGGCCTTTGCCGCCAATCCAGGCTTGGCTAACCTTCTTTTAGACCCTGCCATTGGCGGCGAGTTGCTCAAGCGCCACGAAGACATGCGTACCATTGTGAAAACCGCCATTGACAAAGGCATTCCGGTGCCCGGCTTCATGACCTCGCTGGCGTATTTTGATGCCTACCGTAGCGCCACGTTGCCCACCAACCTCATCCAGGCGCAACGCGACTATTTCGGGGCCCATACCTATGAGCGCATAGACCAGCCCGGCGTGTTCCATACGCAGTGGGATTAACCGCAGTATCCAATCAAATTCGTGAGTTCCGGGAGCTGTTTTCCTCTTCTATTTAGCATTTCAGGCTCAAAACAGAAGGCCATGGAGGCAGACACCAACATCAACAGCATACTATGAAATCAGTGAAAACAGTCGCCCCGCCTACCATTGTGGTCATCTTTGGCGGAACCGGCGATTTAACCAAACGGAAACTGCTGCCGGCCTTCTACAACCTGTTTTTGGCAGGCTGGCTGCCGGAGGAGTTCGCCATTATCGGCCTGGGCCGCTCAGAGTTCAGTGACCCTAATTACCGCACGCACCTTTTTGAGGGCTTGACCGAGTTCTCCCGTACGGGCCAGCCGGAGAAAGAAACCTGGGAGAAGTTCAACCAGAAAATCAGCTACCTGCGGTCAGACATCAACGACGCCGCCGCCTATACGGTACTCGCCGAGAAACTGGATTCCCTGGACAAAGCCTGGGGCCTGCGCTCCAATCGCCTGTTTTACCTTTCGGTGGCGCCGCAGTTCATTGAAGCGGTCACCGTGAACCTGTACAATGCCCAGATTGCCAGTGACGTGGTGAAGGACCATATCATTGTGGAGAAACCTTTCGGGAAGGACCTGGCCACGGCCCGCAGCCTGAACAACCTGCTCACGCAGCATTTCCAGGAAAGCCAGATCTTCCGGATAGACCATTACCTGGGCAAAGAGACGGTGCAGAATATCCTGGCTTTCCGGTTTGCCAACGCGCTGTTTGAACCCCTCTGGAACCGTAATTTCATTGATTTCGTGCAGATCAGCGTGGCCGAGGAAGTGGGCGTGGAGGACCGCGGCGGGTACTACGAAGGCGCCGGCGCCCTGCGCGACATGATCCAGAACCACTTGCTGCAACTGCTGTGCATGGTGGCCATGGAACCGCCTGTTTCCTTTGAGGCCGAGGAGATCAGAAACCGGAAAGCCGATGTGCTGCGCGCCATCAGGCCGCTCACGCACGAGCAGGTGACCCGGTACGCGGTAAGGGGCCAGTACGGACCCGGTTGGCTCCAGGGCAAAAAAGTGCCCGGCTACCGCGAGGAAGAAAGCGTACGCCCAGACTCCAACACCGAGACCTACGCCGCCGTGAAGTTCTACCTAGACAACTGGCGCTGGCAGGGCGTGCCGTTTTACCTGCGCACCGGCAAACGGATGCAGGAGAAGACCTCGTCCATCACGGTGCAGTTCCGTCCCGTGCCGCACTCGTCTTTCTCCAACACCATGTCTGAGAACCTTATGCCCAACCGGCTTACCATCAACATCCAGCCGCAGATGGACATCCGGCTGCGGTTCATGGCCAAGCGTTCGGGCCTGGAGATGGAGTTGACCCCCGCCGAGATGGTCTTTGACTATGACACCAGTTCTACGCAGTCGCCGGAGGCTTATGAGACGCTCTTGCTGGATGCCCTGCAGAGCGATGCCACCCTGTTCATGCGCTCAGACCAGGTAGAGGCTGCCTGGGAGGTGATCACGCCTATTCTGGAGGCTTGGGAGTCAAGGACCAACCTGGAATTCCCTAACTACTCGGCGGGTATGTGGGGCCCTGAAAACGCCGAGGCTCTCATCGCCCGCGAGGGGCATACCTGGGCAGTGTCGAATTTCTACAACGGCCAGAAAAAAGGCCGCTAACCCTTATCGCATGATCCAGGTATTCAAATCCACGGCGGCGCTCAGCAAAGAAGCGGTGGAGATTTTTGTGCAGAGTGCGCAGGAGGCTGTGCAGGAAAACGGCCGGTTCACGGTGGCCCTCACGGGCGGCTCCTCGCCGGAACAACTGTATAAATTACTGGCCCAGGCGCCTTACCGCGAGCTGGTGCCTTGGGACAAAACCTACGTTTTCTGGGGCGATGAGCGGTGGGTGAACCTCACCGATGACCGCAGCAACGCCAAAATGGCCTTTGATACGCTCCTGCACCACGTGCCTATCTCCAAAAGCCACATCTTTCCCATGTATGGGGAGCAGGCCCCGGAGGATTTTGCCCTGGTTTACGAAAAACGGCTCCAAAACCACTTCGGCGGAGCCGCGCCTCGGTTCGATCTGGTACTGCTGGGCATGGGCGACGATGGCCATACTGCCTCGCTGTTCCCCGGCACCGCCGTGCTCCAGGAAAAAGAGCAGATGGTGCAGGCCTACTACCTGGAGCCCCAGTCTATGTACCGCATCACGTTGACGGCACCTTGTATCAACCAAGCCAAAAAGATCGTGTTCATGACCTACGGCGAGAAGAAAGCCAAAGCCCTGCGTGAAGTCCTGGAAGGCGAGCGGAACCCAGAGCAGTACCCCGCCCAACTCATCCAACCTACCCAGGGAGAAACCCTCTGGCTAGTAGACGAAGCCGCCGCAAGCCTGCTCAAGGATAAGGTGAGTGAGTGAGTGAGTGAGTGAGTGAGTGAGTGAGTGAGTGAGTGAGTGAGTGAGTGAGTGAGTTTCGGTCTTTGCTTTGGTCTTTAGATGTTCCTTAACCAAGGGACTACTTGGGTAAGGTAGCCATGCTGCAAGGGAAGTCCGAAGTTGAATACATATTAACGAGTCAAAACAAAGCCCTGGCATTTAGCTGGGGCTTTTCGTTTTACTACAGTTTTCAGGAAAAGAGGATAAAAACGAAGCTTAGTATCTACCTAATCTTATATCAGACTAGAGCAGAAAATTTAGGAAAAAGAATTCCCCTCCTGGGAGGGGTAGGGGTGGGTTCCGGCGTCACGCGCAACGTCACCCAACCAGATCTATCCATAAACTACATACCAATCTAAAGATACCTCTCTTCAGAGAAAGACTTTGACGGTTCAGAAGCCATTTCTGACACTTGGGTAAATGGAGGTTTTATGGTTCTTTTCTTCCTTTTACTTTTAATATACAAAGCTTACCTGAGCGGAAGAAAACAAAAGGAACACGCTAAAAAGAACCATTAAACTAGGAAAAGATCCATGTTAGACACGCAGCTTATCGACAGCCTTTTACTTGTGATGACGGTGTTGTCCAGCGCCGCTTTCACCTATTTCATCAACCGCAGAAGACCCTCCGGAGGAAAGGGAATGGTATTTACTTTTCTATTTGTGTTTCTGGCCCAGTATACCCTGCTCAATATCTGCGCGCACCTCGTAGCCGTGTCTGTGGTGGCCGGGATCAAGATGCGGGCGGGCTCGTTTGTGTATGATATGCGGTTCTATACCCTTATCCAGTTTGGTGTTCTGCTGGCGCTGCTCAACGGGTATTTGTTCAGAGGCGTACGGCAGGTCTGCTTGGGAAAGGAACGTCGGCTCAAAAACATGGTGGTGGCCTGCTGCCTGCAGATGTTGATCAGCTTTCCGTTGTTTCCCTTCAATCCGCTTAGCTTGTTGCCGGTGATGACCTCTTTGGCCCTCATGCTGCTGTTGGTGGTCGCCCGCAGGAAAAGCGTCTATGCCCAGCCATCTGCGGCGGTGGAGACAGCGCAGAAAATGCAACTGGCCTGACCTTTGAAGATTGCCGCCGCGTTTAGGGCCTGATTTTGTGAAACTTTGCTTAAATTAAGTGACAAGATCTTACCCGCCGGAAACAAACCGATGATGGAGAAGCTACAGGACACCAGGCTGCGGATAGCAGGCATGCTCATCCAGAACCTTATTCTCTTTTTGTTCTTTTACCTGCAGCGCATCACGCAGGGACAGGAGGCTGTGGCCAAGGTGCTGTTGTGGCAGTTGCTGTTCACCTGGGTCATGTGGGAAGGCACGCGCCTAGCCATCCGGTTTACCCGCTCTAAATTCAAAGGCCTGAAGCAGCTAAAGCCCCGGCTTTTGTGGTTAGCTGCCGCATTAGTGGTGCTTTCTGTGGTGGTGGGCTGCTGGCACGTTTGGGTGGAGACGCTGTTGGATTTTTGGGAGCCGGCAGAACTGAACGTATACAGCTACCTGTACAGCATCGGGATGACCCTGTTCTTCTGCCAGCTTATCGCCATCGCCTATGAGTCTACCTACTACCTGGACCAGTGGAAACAATCCCTGCGGATTACCGAGGAACTGAAGAAAAGGAACCTGCAAAGCCAGCTGGAGTCCCTCAAGAACCAGGTGAGCCCGCACTTTCTGTTCAACAGCCTTAATTCCCTCTCGGGGCTTATTGAGGAAGATCCCAAGCGCGCCCTCCGGTTTGTGGATGAACTCTCACACATTTACCGATACCTGCTGCAGAGCAACGACAAGGAACTTATCTCCCTGAGAGAGGAACTGGCGTTTATTGAAGCCTACTTTTACCTGCTGCAGACCCGGTTTGAGAAAGGCGTTTCCCTGTCCATTGACTTGTCGCCCGACCTCAACGCCTTCCTTATCCCGCCGCTCACACTGCAGATTCTGGTGGAGAATGCCGTGAAGCATAACATCCTCTCCGAGGCCTCGCCGCTGCAGATCCGCATTTACGCCGATGATACCAACCACCTGGTGGTGGAGAACAACCTGCAGAAGCGCAAAGCCACCGTGCATTCCAATAAAATGGGGCTGGTGAACGTGGCGGCCAAATACCACTTGCTCAACCAGGCAGAGATTGCCATCCAGGAGACCGATGCCGTTTTCAAAATTCAGGTTCCGTTGATAAGCCCCAGGCAGTATGCGTATTCTCATCGTTGAAGACGAGGCCATTGCGGCGCGCCGGCTGCGTAAGATGGTGGAAGCGCTGGAACCCGCAAGCCAGATAGAGGCCGTGTTGGACAGCGTGGCTTCTTCTGTGGAATGGCTCAAAACGAACTCTGCCCCAGACCTACTGCTGTTGGATATTGAACTAGCCGATGGGCAAAGCTTTGAGATCTTCGCGCAGTTGGAGGTCTCTTGCCCCGTGATTTTCACCACCGCCTATGATGAGCATGTCCTCAAAGCTTTCCGGCTCAACAGCGTAGATTACCTTTTAAAACCGATTCAGGAAAAAGAGCTCCAAAGAAGCCTGCTCAAGTTCAGGAACATGAAAAAGGTGTTCGCAGGCCAGGACCCGCATCTGGTAAACCTTGAAACCCTGCTGCAGGAAATAAACGAGCAGCGCACCCCCGCCGCAGACCTCTACCGCGACCGTATTCTGGTAAAGCAGGGCCACCGGATGTTCTCCGTCATCTGCCAAGAGGTGGCTTATTTCTTCACGAAGGAAAAGGTGACTTTCCTCCGCACCAAAGATGACCGGCACTACCAGGTAGATTTTACCCTGGAGGAGCTGGAACGGTCGCTCAACCCCAAAGACTTTTTCCGGGCTAACCGGCAATTCATCGTCAACTTCGCGGCAGTAGCCAAGGTAAGCCAGGAACTCAACGCCAAACTGAAGATCAGCCTCCACCCAGACCCGGAAGAGGAAATCATGATCAGCCGCGAAAAAGCCATGGAGTTCAGGGCCTGGTTAGGGGAGTAGTCTCGGTTTAATTAGCGTCCACACATTCAGGCATTGATACTTCAGGAAGAGGATTTTGCCTGGCTTTGCCCGGATGAGCTCCTTACGATTAAATTGGTAGGCAGAATCACCTCCGCCCTGTTTTCCTGATCATTTATTCCCTCCAGTTTCTTCAGAATGATGTCTATCAGGTTCTTGGACATCTCTTCAATGGGCTGGGCGATGGCGGTAATAGAAGGCTGGTAGATCCTGAAGAAATCCAGGTCATCAAAAGCAACGATGGCCACGTCTGCTGGAATCTGCAGGCCTAACTTATTCAAAGCCTCTATGCCTGCGGTGGCCAGGTAGTTGGTGGCAAACAAGACACTGTCAATTTCCTGGTTTTCCTGCAAAAACGAGGCGAAAACGTCAATGTGTTTCTCCGCGGCCTCCTCATAGGCTACCTTCTTGATACACGTTTTCAGTTGGTGCTCACTAACAGCGCTCGTATATCCGGCCAAACGGTCTTTCATCTGGGTCTGGTTAGATTCCAGGGTCACAAAGGCAATGTTTTTACGGCCCTGCTCCACCAAATGGTTTACCGCGCTGTAAGTCGCCTTGAAATTGTCAATCATGACATAGTTGGTGTGCAGTTCAGGGATAAGTCGGTCAAACAGCACCACCGGAAGGTTCTCGTCCAGTAAGGATTGGATGTCGTCCTTTATTCCCTCGGGAGGAGAAATGATGTACCCGTCAATATTCCGTTCCCGGAACATCTTGATCAGCTCGCGGGTTTTCTCGGGCTTATTCTCCGTGCTGCAGTAAATGATTTTGTAGCCTTGCTCAAAGGCATTTTCCTCTATGTGCCGGGCCACGCTGGAGAAGAAATCATTGGAGATATTCTCCACCATCAGGCAGATGATCTTTGATTTGCCGGTTCTCAGGCTGCGGGCAATCTGGTTGGGCTTGTAGTCCAACTCTTCCACCAGTTTCAGAACCCGCTCGGTGACGTGTTCACTAATCCGTTTTTCTTTGGCTTTCCCGTTGAGGATAAAAGAGACCGTAGTGATGGATATATTCAGTTGTTGGGCAATGTCTCTTATGGAAAGCCGCTTTTTCATTCTGCTTCAATTTTAAATGGGTCTGTTGCTTTTACCGTTGCAGTATTACGCTCCGGAAAAAGCAGTAGGTGACGATAGAACAATCATAGTAGAGTGCTCCAGCCACGCATTGGTTCTGAAAAAGGCAGTAGGGGAGGTGCCAATTCTAATCCTGAACCGGAAGTAAATCTATGTCTTCTTCTGCAGAGTGAAATTAAGCAAAAAAGGAAAGGATACTATCAGCATCAGGGCTGGAAGTAAAGATAGTGTAGCAATTGCCTTATAGCCTAGGTACCAATGTAAGGTGTTTAAGGCTTGGTTTTGACAAAAAGGGCTAAAAACAGCCTTACTAGAAAAGAAGCGAGCTTAGCGCAAGAGCCTTAGAGATAGGAGACTTCTATGGTATTCCTGCCCTAGTTAATTGCTTAAAACTTTGCGCTTTAATCAAAGTCGTAACAGGATGATGCGTTTTTTATAATAGCCTGATTAGTAGCTGCACTGATAAAATAGGGTCATTGGCGGTTAAGGACCATTCTCAGCAAGCTATAAAGGTGAATTTGGGAAAGCGACAGTTTGATAATTCTATATTTAGAGAAGAAAATATTTTCGGTGCCTTCTTGCTTTTTATAAAATATGTTTGTTCTTTTATCATATTGTTAACAGGATGAAAGTAAATGATGCCTTTGTTGCGAAATCATTCAACCTCTTCCTTTAGCAAAAACAGGTAAAAGCGAGTTCTGTCACTAGACGTGCTTTCTTCTACCTTATAGAGAAAAGGGTTCTGACTGAGTTTTCACGGGTCTTCCTTTTGGGTTTCTTCTTACTTGCTCGCAGATCATCTTTCTGCGGTTTTCATACAGAGTACAGTTTTCCATTATTAGTTTTTACCAACAAGAACAGACATAAGCTTTCTTTTACTTTCATTGCTAAAACGTTTTACTAAAAAGTTAGGAGTTATAAAGGAAGAGGAGGGGCAAGAGGCTTATAAGCGACAATAGACCTGTAAGAATTAGATTGCTAGGTTATTCCCGTTGGGCTCTGGGTTATTCAGTAGCAGAGTTCAATAAGCTGTGAGATTGGTGTTTGCGGTAACACAAATCATAATGACTTCTAAAAAGTTGATGGACCTGCTAAGCGCCTCAAAAATGTAATACTTGGTTGGATGATACAATTAGCGGTTTGCTGAAGTACTTGCTTTTTATATGCTAAAACGATTTAGTTAATAAGTAAGTGAAAGTTGGTTTTGCAGTGTTCCGGTAAAAAGAAATGATAAAGACCCCATTGAATAGATTTTAGCTATAGAAAAAAGTAATAGGTCACCTTAAATGAGAATTAAGCCATACTCAACATAAACAGAACCATATGAAACGAGATTTACCCTTAAAATTCCTACTCAGTAGTTACACCCAGAAAAACCGGGCATTATGGCTCAAGGTGGTTCTGGCCGGGTTCTGCTTTGTGAGTAGCGCGGTACCCTCCCTTGCCGTGGTAGAGAAAGCGCCTAAAAAGGCTACTGGACTCGCGGTGAAATCAAGCCGGCTCGCCAAAGCCGGGACCAGGGTTGATTTTCAGGTAAAAGGCAAAGTGACGGATAAAACCGGGTCGCCTCTGATTGGGGCTTCGGTGAGTGTAAAAGGCACGGCCATTGGCGCCACCACCGATATTAACGGAAATTACGCCATCAATGCGCCCACTGAAAGCGGCGCCCTGGTCGTCTCTTATATCGGTTACCTGTCTAAGGAAATCGCCATTGGAGGGAAATCATCCATTGACATCGTGCTGGACGAAGACCAGACGAAGGTAGATGAGGTAGTGGTAGTAGCTTACGGTACCCAGCGTAAAATAAGCAATGTGGGCGCGCAAGCCTCGGTTTCAGTGAAAGAACTAGACCAGCCGGTTGCCAACATCAGCACCATGCTGGCCGGCCGGGTAGCGGGTGTTACCGGTGTGCAGCGTTCCGGCCAACCAGGTTATGATGGGGCTGATATCTGGATCAGGGGTATCGCGTCTTTGAGTGGTTCCAGTGCGCCTTTGGTTTTAGTGGATGGGGTAGAACGGTCTATGAACAACATAGATCCGCAGGATGTGGAGTCCTTTACCATCTTGAAAGACGCATCCGCGACGGCGGTGTATGGGGTAAGAGGCGCCAACGGGGTAATCCTGATCATGACGAAAAGAGGGGAGGAAGGGAAACCACGGGTAACCTTTGATTACAACCAGGGATTAACCCAGTTCACCAAGGTTCCTAAACTCATTGGCGGGGTAGATTACATGAACATCACCAACGAGGCCATCTACACCAGAAGAGAGCCCGGCGGAAATCTGCCTACTCCCAAATACAGCCAGGAAATCATCAACAAAACTGCCAGCGGAGAAGATCCCTTTGTGTACCCAGACGTGAACTGGTTAGATGAGGTTTTTGAAAAATACGGCAAGAATCGGAACGCCAACTTAAATGTGAGCGGAGGTTCTCCGCAGGCCCGGTATTATGTGTCTTTGGGGTATTATGATGAAACGGGTCTGTTCAACACAGATGCTATTGCGCAATACAACGCCACTACCCGGTTCACCCGCTACAATGTCACTTCTAATGTAACGCTGGACCTGACAAAGTCCACCAAGGTAGACCTTGGTATCCAGGGATATATTGCTACAGGGAATTACCCGGCTGAGAACGCCGCTACTATCTACAGTTCGGCTCTGGAAATCAGTCCTATAGAATACCCAGTGATGTATCCAGGTGGATTAGTGCCGGGTAGAACATCAAACGGAGGCTCAAGAAATCCTTATGCAGACGCAGCACTTAGAGGATATCAAAACGAAAACAAAAACCAACTCTTCTCTAACTTAAGAATCACGCAAACGCTGGATGCTGTTACGCCAGGTTTGTCAGCAACCGCCATGTTCGCTTTTGATGCTTTCAACCAACACTACATCAGAAGAAGTAAGCGGGAAGACACCTGGATTGTAGACCCAAATAACCCTAGAAACCCAGATGGAACTTTGAATTTAGGCCTTGCTCCTACTTTCTCTGGGCAGAACTTCTTGTCTTATGGCCGGGAAAATGGCGGAAACAGAAGATTCTACATGGAGGGTGCCCTCAATTACGATAGGGTTTTTGATAAGCACCGGGTAAGCGGATTGATCCTGGGCAACCGTTCAGATTACTCTAATGCTTTCGCGGGCAACTTCACAGAATCCATCCCTTTCAGAACAGAAGGGATTGCGGCCCGTGCTACCTACTCTTACAATGACAGGTACTTTGCAGAGGTCAATATTGGATACAATGGTTCTGAGAACTTTGATCCGGCAAACAGATACGGGTTCTTCCCGGCATTCGGGTTAGGATGGGTGGTTTCCAACGAGCGGTTCTTTGAACCCCTGGCGAACACCATCAACTTCCTGAAACTGCGGTACACCGACGGAAAAGTGGGTTCTGATTCCGGGGCGGGTAGGTTTGCCTTCTTAGGAAATGTGACCGACGATAACATACGAGGGTACACCTTTGGAAGAAACAGAGCCGGGGTAGGAGGCATCTTGGAGCAAACGTATGGCGTGGCCGTTACCTGGGTAGAGGCCCGTAAGCAAGACATAGGGATTGAGATCAACGCGTTCAACAGCAGCTTAGGAATCATCTTTGACGTCTTCAAAGACCGCAGAGAAGGAGCTTTTGTAACTAGGGGAGACGTGCCCGCTTATGTTGGACTTACCTCCATCCCTTCCGGTAACTTAGGAATCGTTGAAAACAAAGGGTTTGACGGTACCATCACGTACGATAAAAACATAGGTGACTTCTCTATGGGCTTTAGAGGAACCTTCTCTTACAACAGAAATAAAATCATAGAGAACGACCAGGCCCCTCAGCTTTATCCTTGGTTAGAAAGAAGAGGAACTCCTTTGTTGGCAAACTGGGGGTACACCGCAGAAGGTCTTTACAGCATGGAGGATGATGTAAACAAAGATGGGTTCATTACCCCTGATGACAGCGACCAGTTTCCTGTTCAGTTTGGTAGAATTCAGCCCGGAGACATCAGATACAAAGATTTAAACGGAGACGGCCGCATTGATGCCAATGACATCTCTGAAATTGGACAAGGGGATGTGCCCGCACTCACCTACGGTTTCGGAACAAGCCTGGGGTACAAGGGAGTAGACCTTAGTTTCTTCTTCCAAGGCCAGGCAGAAGCTGATATTGTATTGGAGGGACGAAGCATCAGAGCCTTTAGCGGCGATGGTGGTGGTGAAAACCTGTACGAGATTGCTTTAGACCGTTGGACGGAGGAAAACCCTAATCCAAACGCTTTCTACCCAAGATTGTCTTACGGTTCTGGAGCCAATGGAAGTAGCAACAACAACCAGTACAGTAGCTGGTGGTTGAAAGAGATAGATTTCCTCCGCCTGAAAACGGCTGAAATTGGGTACACCATTCCAAACGCTATTTCCAGCAAGGTTGGGATTGGAAACGCCCGGGTGTATTTAAGAGGGGTGAATCTGCTCACCTTCAGCAATTTCAAACTATGGGATCCTGAGTTGCTTACCAGAAACGGGGCAAGATATCCTAACATCTCTGTCTACTCCTTAGGCTTCAACCTCCAATTCTAATTTCCTGAAAAATGAAGAAGATAAAATCAATCATACTTGTAGGCTTGCTTACAAGCCTGAACTTCGCTTGCAACGATGATTTCCTGGATCAGGTACCAGATGACCGTCTAACGCTGGAGGCTACCTTCAAGAACAGAAATACGGTAGAGCAATATCTAGCCAATGTGTACTCCCAGATTCCGGACGATGCAAGCCAAAGAGGCCTGGGCGGCGACGGAAACGTAGGACCTTGGCTCGCGGCTTCTGACGAGGCAGAATACGTTTGGGGCTTCGTGGGAAGTAACTCCGTGAACATTGGCGCTTGGGACCCTTCCGCAGGCTTTGTCAATTCCATTTGGTCTAATTTCTACCGGGGCATTAGAAGAGCAAACGTGTTCATTGAAAACGTGGACCAATGCACCGACTGTGGCGCGGATGGTGCCTTGGTAAAGCGGTACAAGGCCGAAGCCAGAGCACTAAGAGGATTATATTACTTCCACCTAATGCGGTTGTACGGACCGATAGTTCTGGTAGGAAATGAGTCCATTCCGGTAGACGCACCAGCAGACGAGTTGAAGAAGCCCAGAAATACTTATGATGAGTGTGTAGCTTATGTGTTGGCAGAACTCAACGCAGCAGCGGCAGATCTTCCGACTGTAGCAACAGAGCAGAACTATGGCCGCATGACGAAGTCGTATGTGCAGGCTATCAAATCCCAGGTGCTATTGTACTCGGCAAGTCCATTGTTCAACGGAAATGCAGACTATGCTTCCCTGGTAAATAAAGATGGTCAGCAACTGATCAACCAACAGTATGATGTTAATAAATGGAAGCTAGCCGCTGATGCTGCCAAAGCATTTATTGATGAATACGTTCCGGGCACCTTTGATTTGTACCGTAAGAACAACGCCCAAGGCCAGTTTGACCCCTACCTATCCACCCGAGATGTGTTCCTGGATGAGTGGAACAAGGAAGTCATCTTTGCCAGAGTAGACGCGGGCATCAATCCAAGACAATATGAAATGACGCCTTTCCACGCCGGTTCACAGGCCGAAGCGAAGGGAAGTGGCGGTTTAGGGGCCACCCAGCACATTGTAGATGCCTACTTCACGGCAAACGGAAGGTCCATTGAGGATCCTAAATCAGGGTACATGACCTCAGGTTTTTCCAGCTTTAAAGCACCAAATGACACCGAGGCCAGACAAGTATTTAACCAGTGGGTAAACAGAGAGCCTCGGTTTTATGTGGGGATAACCTATGACAACAGCCTTTGGCTAAATAGGAACACTGGGAATATCGTCACCAGGACCTGGTTCAGCGGCAACTCCGGAAAGAATTCTGGAGCCGGAAATGACTACACGCCTACGGGTTACATTGTCCGGAAGAACATGAGCACGGGTGACTGGCGCAATGGTGACAGATCCTACGTGATGCTGCGCCTGGCTGAGATCTACCTCAATTACGCTGAAGCTTTAAATGAGTATAGCCCCGGCCACCCAGACATTCTTACTTATGTCAACCTTATCAGAAATCGGGCAGGAATCCCTGAGTATGGCTCTGCGGAGCTAGAGGCGCCTACCGGACAGGCCGCAGTAAGAGAAGCCATCTGGAAAGAACGCAGAGTAGAGTTGGCCTTTGAAAACGTGCGCTACTTTGACGCCCGCAGATGGAAGATCGCAGAAACGGCTTTCAACGGGCCAACTTTTGCCTTAGACATCTCTGCGCCGGACATCAACAATTTCTACAACAAAGTGCCTTTTGAGACCAGGGTGTTTACCAAACGGCATTACTTGTGGCCAATTCCGCAGAGTGAGATGAACATCAACCAATTACTGGTTCAAAATACTGGGTGGTAATTGGTTAGCTAGGTTCAGGAAGGATTGCTTTTACCTGAACCTAGCTCTTCTCTACTCAAAAGGATTCTAAAAGACTACTTAGATTTTACATATATCCTTAAAAAATCATATATGAAACAAATGTTACAATTTGTGAGGGTGGCACTTAGTGCGCTGTGTTTCTTCAGCGTCATCAATGAAGCCGCAGCACAGGATGATCTCACAGCAAAAGGTGGGGTCCTCACGGTATTCCGGGAGAATGACGAGGGGCCAACGTTTAGGGAGGGTTCACCCAAAGTGATTGACAATAACTCTGGTTCTAAGTTTCTGTCCCATTTCGATAACATGCAGTGGCTGCAATTCCAGCTCACAGAGCCCGCAGTTGTGGGAACATACACGCTTATTTCCGCAGACGATGACCCCAACCGGGACCCCAAAGACTGGAAGTTGGAAGGATCAAACAATGGGACAACCTGGGTAGAGCTTGACGTACGCACCGGAGAGATGTTCCCAGAGCGGTTCATGACAAAAACGTACAACATCACCAATTCAACTGCCTACCGTTATTATCGGTTAAATATTAGTGCCCTTAAAGCGAACAATACTTTCCAATTGGCAGAGTGGCGGCTTTTTACGGCGGTTAAAAATCCTGATGTGACGGCCAGAGGTGATGTTTTAACTGTTTTAAGAGAAAACGATGGAGGGCAGGCCGCCGGAGAGGGATCACCGAAAGTAATTGACAACAATCCCGGCTCAAAGTTCCTGTCGCACTGGCCAGGTGAGCAGTGGTTGCGTCTGCAACTAACAGCACCAGCAGCAGTGGGTACCTATACGCTAGTTTCCGCTAACGATGACCCCAACCGTGACCCTAAAGATTGGAAATTGGAGGGCTCACAAAACGGAACTGACTGGACGATGTTAGACACCCGCTCCGGAGAGATGTTCACTGAACGCTTTCAAACCAAGGTGTATTCAATGGCAAATAGTACTGCTTATGCCTACTATCGTCTAAATATAAGTGCCATTAAAGACGGAGGAACTTTCCAGTTGGCAGAGTGGCGGCTCTTTGAAGGAGAGGGATTTGTTGCACCCTCTGGGTTGAATGCTTTTGCTAACGCAGGTGATGAAGTGTATCTGTCCTGGACTGACTTTAGTGCAAGCGAAACCGGGTTTGAAGTGGAGCGCTCTTTAGATGGCATTACCTTCACTAAAGTAGCTACGGTAGCCGCTAACACAAACTTTTATTATGACAAAGGGTTAGCGCAAAACACCAAGTATTATTACCGGGTCAGAACCATCGGGGCCGGGAAGTCTTCAGGTTATTCTGTGGTGAATGTCTCCAGAACCCTGAATTATAGTGGTGCTACGGCTGATTTAACCGATAATGGAGGACGGCTTACTGTTTCAAAAGAGAATACAGGAAATCAAGCCGAAAACTCTTCTAAACTGGTTGATAATAATTTTCAAACCAAGTTTTTGGCTGGTGGTATACAAAGACCGGTAACCCTGTGGTTGCAATACGAATCTACTACCGCCACAGATGTAGTAACCAAATATACCCTTGTTTCAGGTGATGACGCTCCTGAAAGGGATGCCAAAGATTGGACGTTCCAAGGATCTACTAACGGAACAGATTGGACCATCCTTGACACCCGGAAAAACCAAGTTTTTGCTGGCCGTCGTTTGGAGATGTCTTTCTCCTTTACTAATGATAAACCATTCAAATATTACAAGTTAGATATCACGGCGAACAACGGCTCTGGTGATGCCGTCCAAATCTCTGAATGGCAAATTTGGGGGATTCCGCAGAACGCCCCTGCCGTACCTGGTGATGTAAGGATTTCTAACGCTACGGAAAGCACGCTTACCCTCAACTGGAACGATGTGGCCACTAATGAAACAGGGTATGAGATCTGGCGCTCAACAGACGGAGTAGCCTATTCAAGGTTGAATTCGGTTGAGGCTGGCGCCACTTCTTATACAGATACAAATCTGGGAGTGTTGGCTACTTATCAGTATCGGGTAAAGGCAATGGGTGCGTCAGGTAATTCTATCTTTTCATCTACCGTAAGCGGCACCACTTTATATGATGAAAGGTTGCCGTTGCCAGCAGAAAATCTATTGGCAACTACCCTTTCAGAAACGCAGGTGAAGTTAGATTGGACAGATCGGGCAGAAAACGAAACCGGATTTCAGATTGAACGGTCTACCAACGGGACCTCCTTTCTACCTGTACAAACCCTTGCTGCCAATGTTACCACCTTCACAGACGAAGGACTTAGATTAGCTACCCGCTACTATTACAGAGTTAGGCCTATCAATGACTACAGCCAATCCTCGGGCATAAGTGCTCCTTATACTACGGTAGCAGAAACCATCACCCAAGGCTCAAACCAGGCTCCTACCATTGCAGCCATAGCTGACCAGAATAGCTGTAACGTGGTAGACGCCTACACCATTCCGCTAGAAGGTTTAACTTCTGAGCCAGGACAACAACTTAGCCTTTCGGTTTCTTCAAACAGAAGTGCCCTCTTCAGTGACTTATCTGTAAGTACGGTTGAAAACGGGAAAGCAACTCTTACCTACAAGCTGGTGGAAGGCCAGCCTGGTGAAGCAACCGTAACGGTGACCGTGAAAGACGATGGTGGTACCCTGAATAACGGTACTGATACCTTCTCTACCACTTTCAAAATCACTTCCTATGAACTGAACATGAGCGTGGCCGCTGACCGCAACGGCAAAGTGCCAAGAGGGGAGACCATTCAGTTAACAGCAACGGGCGAAGAAGGCTACACTTACACGTGGGCAGACGGGCCGGGCATCATCAGTGGGCAGAACAGCAATAAGCTGTTGATCAAACCAACCCAGGGGTATGTCTACAAAGTGACCGCCAGCACCGCCGAAGGATGCACCAAAGAAACGGAGTTTACCGTGCTGGTGGAAGGTGGCGTAGCCTTGCAGGCCAACAACATCCTGACGCCTAACAATGATGGCAAAAACGATGTGTGGGTCATCTGGAACATCAATACTTACCCTGGCAGCAAACTAAAAGTGTTTGACACCGCCGGCAGAGTGGTGTACGAGAAAGAGAATTACGCCAATGATTGGAGCGGGACGTACCAAGGTTCGCCATTAGCCCAAGGCGTGTACTACTATGTGATTGACTTAGGATCAGGAATACCTCCCGCCAAAGGAGCCCTTACCATTATCCGTGATTAAAAATAGAAAGCCATATGAAAAAGCTATATAACCTAAAAAAAGGGCTGCCTCTCTTTCTGCTTGTCTTCTGCTGCGTGGCGCTGGTGCAGGAGAGTGCCGCCCAGATCAATCCGTTGAGAGCGATCTATTTTCAAAATCAGTACCTGGCTAATCCGGCCATGGCTGGGGTAACCGGAGGGTTTAAGGTAAACCTCCATTACCGCAACCAGTGGGGGAGCATCTCAGATGCTCCTTCCACGGAGGCCATCACCGCTGAGTACGGGCTAAGCAACAAAGTAGGCTTGGGGGTGAACCTGGGGCAAACCAGAGAAGGGTTGATCAAACGCGCCAGAGCCATGGCTACCTACTCGTACCACCTGCCGCTGAACCAGAGCACCCGCCAGTTGCATTTCGGGTTGTCTGCCGGCGTGGTGAATGAGCAGCTTGACATGGACGAAATGGTAGGTGACGTGGATGACCAAACCGTAGCCCGGTTCAATGACCAGGGACCGTATGTGGAGGGTGAAGTTGGAGTAGCCTACACTGATTCAAAACTCACGATTCAGGGCTCTTTTCCCAATATCAGGGCGTTTCTGGACAAGAGCCTCAACGAGAGCAATACTGTGAACCGGTCCACTTACTTCGCCGCCGCCAGCTACAAGCTTACGCTGGGTTCCAGTGTGGGGGTAGAACCGAAAGTGGTGTACCGGGGGGTGAAAGGATTTGACGACCTCATTGATGCCGGGGCCAACCTGACCTTTGTAGACAACCAGTTCAACGTGTTTGGCATGTACCACAGCTCCAAGAACGTGACCTTTGGGTTTGGCGCCGATGTGAAAAGACGACTGGCGCTTACCGGAATGTACACCACCGGTTCCTCGGCGTTGAACAGCCTGACCGGCGTAAAGGGAAGTTTTGAACTAGGACTGAGAGCTTCTCTCTGGAATGTGCAATAAAACTACTATATTAGCTTTTAAAACGTTTTAGCAAGGGTTTGTAGAAAACAGCCTCTAAACGCAGAATCTTCCACGGTGTCTGACCATTAGGATTTCTATCTTTAGGGACAGTTTTCTACAAGCCAATAAATCAAGCCTTTAGGCCACATCAAAATCCCCTGATTAATGAAAAAACTCTTCATTTGGATTCTAGCAAGCGTACCGTTCTTCTCCTCCGCCCAAGTTTCAAAGAAAGCAGACGTATCCCCCGTGGATCTGGTGAACCCCTTGATGGGCACCGACTCCAAACCGGATCTCTCTAACGGGAACACCTATCCGGCCGTGGCCGTGCCCTGGGGCATGAACCTCTGGACCCCGCAGACCGGCACCATGGGCAACGGCTGGGCCTACACGTACGCCGCCGACAAGATCAGGGGCTTCAAGCAGACGCACCAACCTTCGCCCTGGATGAACGATTACGGCCAGTTCGTGATCATGCCGGTGACCGGCAAGATGAAGTTCGATCAGGACGGACGGGCCAGCTGGTACTCTCACAAATCGGAGACGGCCAAGCCTTATTACTACGGCGTGTACTTAGCAGACCATGACGTGACCGCCGAGCTTACCCCCACTGAGCGCGCTGCCCAGTTCCGGTTTACTTATCCTAAGTCGGATAGCTCGTTCATCGTGATTGATGCGCTGGACAAAGGCTCTTACGTGAAGGTGTTGCCCAAAGAGAGGAAGATTGTAGGCTACACCACCAAATACGCTCGCGGTCCTTTGAAAGAGTTCAAGAACCACTTCGTCATCTACGTAGACAAGCCTATTGTGCTGGCCCGCACTTTTCGCGGAAACAAACTCACCGGCAGAGATTCTCTTGAACTTACCGCGAACCATTCCGGTGCGGTGATCGGTTTTAAAACGGCCAAAGGGGAGAAGGTGAATTTGAAAGTTGCTTCCTCGTTCATCAGCCAGGAGCAGGCTGAGTTGAACCTTAGCCGCGAACTAGCCCAAGACAATTTTGACGCGACCATGGCCAAAGCCCGCGACCGTTGGGAGAAAACCTTGGGCCGCATCAAGGTGGAAGGCGGCACCGAGGAGCAGCAACGCACCTTCTATTCCTGCCTCTACCGCACGCTATTCTTCCCCCACAAAATGTATGAGGTAAACGCCGCGAACAAAGCGGTGCACTACAGCCCGTACACCGGCAAGGTCCACGACGGCTACCGTTTCGCCGGAACTGGTTTCTGGGACACGTTCCGAGCCCTGTATCCTTTCCTGAACCTCATGTACCCTGCCATCAACAAAGAGATGCAGGAAGGCCTCATCAACGATTACAAAGAAGGCGGTTGGTTGCCCGAGTGGTCCAGCCCAGGTTATTCTGACATTATGATCGGGAACAACTCGGCCTCTGTGGTAGCGGATGCTTACATGAAAGGAATGCGCGGCTATGACATTGAGAAGCTCTACGAGGCCTTGGTGCACGGAGCCAACAACGAGGGACCCATCACGGCCATCGGCCGGAAAGGCGTGGACTACTACAACAAGCTGGGGTACGTGCCTTACGACGTGAACATCAACGAGAACGCCGCCCGCACCCTGGAGTATGCTTACGATGATTTCGCGATCTATCAACTGGCCAAGGCCCTGAAAAGACCGCAGGCCGAGATAGACTTGTACGCCAAGCGCAGCCAGAACTACCGAAACCTCTACGATCCGGCCACCGGCCTGATGCGCGGCAAAAACAAAGACGGCAAGTTTCAGGCACCTTTCAACCCATTCAAATGGGGCGATGCTTTCACCGAGGGCAACAGCTGGCACTACTCCTGGAGCGTGTTCCATGATGTGCAGGGCCTTATTGACCTGATGGGCGGCAAACAGAACTTCGTGAAGAAACTGGACTCGGTGTTCACTTTGCCTCCGGTATTTGATGACTCTTACTACGGTGGCGTGATCCACGAGATCCGGGAGATGCAGATCGCCAACATGGGCCAATACGCGCACGGGAACCAGCCCATCCAGCACATGACGTACCTGTACAATTTCGCCGGAGAACCCTGGAAAACCCAGTACTGGGCACGCGAGACCATGAACCGCATGTACAAACCAACCCCAGACGGCTACTGCGGTGATGAAGACAACGGCCAAACCTCGGCTTGGTACGTGTTCAGCGCCATGGGCTTCTATCCGGTTTGCCCGGGCACCGACCAGTACGTGTTAGGCGCACCGCTCTTCCCCAAGATGACTCTGGAACTAGAGAACGGCAAGAAAGTGGAGATTGAGGCGCCTAACAGCAGCAAAGACAACCTGTACGTGCAGGACCTGAAACTCAACGGCAAAAAACACGAGAAGAACTGGGTGGGGCACTTTGAATTGATGAAAGGCGCCAAACTGCGCTTTGACATGGCAGACAAGCCCAACACCAAACGCGGAACCGAGGAAAGCGCCTTGCCTTTCTCATTCTCCAAACCACAGTACGTGACCCAGAACGGGAAGTAATAAGGACCCGGCTTCTTTCCTTTCAACAAGGAGCCGGGCCAATCAAAAGGACAGAAATTTGTTTTAGTTAGAAGGCGTGAGGGCTCTTCCCTGTAAGGGAACATGGCTTTCACCGGATTCAAAATCACAAGCTATGAATCATGCAACAGTAGTGGGGATAGATGTAGGAGGTTCGCATATCTCCGCCGCCCTTGTAGATATGGAAACGAGTTCCCTGGTGACGGGGAGCTACGTGAGAAAGGAGATCAACACCCAGGGCTCCGTGAACGAGATCATTGAAAACTGGTGCGAGGTTATCCAGCAGGCGCAGAAATATGACAGTACTTCTTCCGGCAAGATAGGCATTGCCATGCCCGGGCCCTTCGATTACCCAAACGGCGTCTCGCTTATCAAAGACCAGAACAAATACGACATCCTCTACAAACTGAATGTAAAGGAATTATTGGCAGAAAAGCTTTTAGTGCAGGCAGACGACATCCGGTTTTTGAACGATGCCGAATGTTTTCTACTGGGCGAGGTTTTCTGCGGCGCCGCCCAGGGCGTTGAGCAAGTACTGGGTCTAACCTTAGGCACCGGCTTGGGCTCGGCCTGGTGCCACCACGGGAAAGTGGAAGACGCTGACTTGTGGAACTCGCCCTTCAAAGAAGGCATCGCGGAAGATTACCTGTCTACCCGCTGGTTCGTGAACCGTTTCCGGGAGCTCACCGGCCAAGAGGTGAAAGGGGTGAAGGAACTGGCCGATCTGGCCCCGCAGAACCAAACCGCGCAGGTCGTTTTTGATGAGTTCGGGCGGAATTTAGCCGATTTCATCAAAACGGCCGTGAAACAGGTAGGGGCGGTTATGGTGGTCATCGGCGGAAACATCTCTAAAGCTTATCCGCTGTTTTCCCAGTCCTTGGAGAAGCACCTGCAGACCGCGGGTTTGTCTATCCCCATCCGGGTGGCGGAGCTGGGGGAGGAGTCGGCCTTGATTGGGGCGGCTAGTTCCTGGAAAGCCAGTCTGCTGGAGAAAGTGGAAGCCGTGAATACCCTTCGAAAATAAACCTCTTTTTACCTTTATCCCCCTGTAGAATATGAAACGTTTCCTCATTGGTTCTTTGCTATTCGCTGGCTCCCTCACCGCCGCATGCGCGCAGGCTGGGCAACCGGGAAAGAACATTGCCGGCATAGATGATTGGAAGTACATAGGGGCCTACATAAGCAAGGATTCTGTCACCAAAGGCC
This sequence comes from Rufibacter hautae, assembly GCF_008271695.1. Taxonomy (GTDB): domain Bacteria; phylum Bacteroidota; class Bacteroidia; order Cytophagales; family Hymenobacteraceae; genus Nibribacter; species Nibribacter hautae. The sequence goes on along the minus strand of NZ_VKKY01000002.1, from coordinate 1,833,310 downwards.
CTTACACCCTCCTTTTCTATAACCGGGACCTAGCTTTCGCGCAAGAGGGCGAGCAAATCAAAAAGCGGATGATCGATGCCTTCTTCAAAGTGTATCCCCAAGAAGCGGCTAGGTTCAACCCCAACACCACCAAGAAAGTCACCTTCATCATTGACCCGGCCTACCAGGGAGTAGCCGCCGCCAGTGACGGAATCATCCGGTACAGCCCGTTCTGGATGCTGCAACACCCCGGTGACATTGACGTGGTGACCCACGAGGTATTCCACCTGGTACAAGCTTATCCCCATGATGCAGGTCCGGGCTGGCTCACCGAAGGCATCACCGATTACGTGCGCTACAAATTCGGCGTGGACAATGCCGGCGGCGGCTGGTCTTTGACCCCCTTCAGTCCGCAGCACCACTATACCAACAGCTACCGCATCACCGGCCGTTTCCTGGCCTGGGTGGAGAAGAACAAGAACCCCAAAATAGTAGACAACCTGGATTCCGCTTTGCGGAAGAAGACCTACACCCCTGAGCTATGGGTTAAATTGACGGGCAAAACGGTGGATGAACTGTGGCAGCAATACGCCTCAAATCCTGCGTTGTAACCAATTATCAACTTCAACTATGAGTATATAGCAGCAGACTAATGTAATTCATGTCTGAGCAAATAGCAGCATGCTAAAACGTTTTAAAGGGTAATAAAGCCCTTCTAAATTTGGTTTGCTGATTTCAGCTTGTTTTCTGGAAAACAGCAGAAAACAAGCTGAAATCACTTCTGATTACGCTTTCAAATGTTTTACCCCAGACACAGATGAAACTAAGATTCCTCGTCCTTTCCTTTTTTATCCTTTGCAGCACATCGCTTTATGCCGGTACTCCCAACCTGGTGCAGTACGTGAACACTTTGCAGGGAACAAACTCGTCGTTTGACCTGACCCGCGGCAATACCTATCCCACCACCGCGCTGCCGTTTGCCATGCACACCTGGACGCCCCAAACCGGGCAGAACGGCGACGGTTGGAAATACCAATACTCTAAAAACACCATCAGAGGATTTCAGCAGGCGCACCAGTGCAGCTCGTGGTCCAATGACTACGCGGTATTCTCCCTGATGCCGGTGATCGGCAAGCTGGAGGTGCACGAAGACAAAAGAGCTACCAAATTCAGCCACTCGAACGAGGTCGCCAAACCGCACTACTACAAGGTAAAGCTGGACAACAACGTCACTACCGAGATGTCGCCGACGGAGCGCGGGGTGCATGCCCGTTTCTCGTTCCCTAAAACCGAAGGCTCTTACATTGTGCTGGATGGGTACACCGGCGCAAGCATGGTGAAGATCATCCCCAAGGAGCGGAAAATCATTGGGTACGTGCACAACGGCCGGGGCCTGAAGGACAACTTCAAAAGCTATTTTGTGGTCGTTTTTGATAAACCGTTCATCAACCAGGGAACCTGGGAAAACAAAGAAGGCAAAATCTCCGCGGGCACCTTGACTGGCGAAGGGCAGGGCATTGGCGCCTACGTGCAGTTCAAAGACGGCGAAAAAGTGCAGGCGAAAGTAGCCTCCTCGTACATCAGCCCGGAGCAGGCTGAACTCACCCTGAGCAGAGAGCTGGGCAAGTACAAGAAGCTGGAAGACACCAAAGCCGCTGCCGAAGCAGTCTGGAACAAGCACCTGAGCCGCGTGATGGTGGAGGGAGGCACCGAGGAAGAGAAAGCCACGTTTTACTCTTGCTTCTTCCGGGCTAGTCTGTTTTCACGCCAGTTTTTTGAATATGACAAAGACGGCAAGCCTTATTACTTCAGCCCGTATGATGGCAAAGTGCACGAGGGCTACATGTACACCGATACCGGTTTCTGGGACACGTTCCGGGCGCAGTTCCCGCTGAACTCCATCCTGCACCCCACCATGCACGGGCGCTACATGGTGGCCCTGCTGGATGCCAAGGATCAGTGCGGTTGGTTGCCGTCCTGGTCGTTTCCTGGTGAGGCGGGCAGTATGATCGGGAACCACGCCATTTCGCTGCTCACCGATGCATGGGTCAAAAACATTCGCACCTTCGATCCCAAGCGTGCCTTGGACGCCTATTACCACGAAGCCACGAACAAAGGCCCCTGGGGACCCGCCAACGGGCGCGAAGGTTGGAAAGACTACTACACGCTGGGTTATGTTTCCATGCCTCGGCACGGCGAGGCCACCGCGAAAACCTTGGAATACGCCTACGACGATTTCTGCGGCTACCAACTGGCCAAACTCACGGGCAACTCCTTCTATGAGCAGCTCTTCGCCCGGAATATGTACAACTACAAAAACGTGTATGACCCCAGCACCGGGTTCATGCGCGGCCGAAAAGAAAACGGCGAGTGGCTACCCAATTTCGATCCGGTGGAGTGGGGCGGTCCTTTCACCGAGGGTAACGCCTGGCACTGGCAATGGTCGGTGTTCCAGGACATACAAGGGCTGATCAAGCTGATGGGCGGCGAAAAGCGGTTCACGGCCAAATTGGATTCGGTGTTCAGTGTGCCTAACACCGTGAAAGTGGGTTCTTATGGCCGCATGATTCATGAGATGACCGAGATGGTGATGGCCAACATGGGTCAGTACGCGCACGGCAACCAGCCCATCCAGCACATGCCGTACCTCTACAACTACGGCGGCGAGCCCTGGAAATCGCAGGAGAAAGTGCGCATGGTCATGGACCGCCTGTACAACTCCACCGAGAACGGCTACCCCGGCGATGAAGACCAGGGCCAGACGTCCTCCTGGTACGTGCTAAGCGCCCTGGGCATCTACAGCGTTTGCCCGGGCACCGACCAATATGTCATCGGGAGCCCGGTGTTCCAGAAAGCTACTGTCACGCTGGAGAACGGCAAGAAGTTTACCGTGGAGGCCAAAAATAACAGCAAGCAGAACGTGTACATCCAGTCGGCCTCGCTCAACGGCAAGCCCTATGACCACAACTATATCCGGCACGCCGACATTACCGCCGGCGGAACCTTGAGTTTTGTGATGGGCGACAAACCAGCCTTGAACCGGGGCGTCAAAGAAGAGAACAAACCTTTCTCTTTATCGGCGGCCGGCGGCGGACAAGCGATAGAATTAGGCAAGAAGTAGGTCCTAGGTTTACCCCAGGAGCAGGTGGGAAGGCAGCCAATTCTGCCCAGTTTTCAGACGATTAATTCTCAAAAGATGAATAAGCTAAAATGTCTCTCTTTGTCCGTGTTGGTGCTGCTGCTGCTTGGTTGCGGTAGCGAGAAGGAAGAAGAGGAGGTAATCCCCGATAAAACCAAGGAGACGGACACCTTCACCGCCGCCGATGTGACGACTGCCTATACTGCGTTTAATACCCATTTTTACAATCCGGAGGCAAAACTATATTACAGCACCTCGGCGAAGACGGGCTTAGGCGCCATCTGGACGCAGGCTATTTACTGGGACATTGCCATGGATGCTTACAACCGCACCAAAGACGCGGACCAGTTGAAGCTGGTGAATGACATCTACCAAGGCGGCTTTCAGGAGTACGACGGCTACAACTGGAACAACACCCGCGAGTGGTTCATTTACGATGACATGATGTGGTGGATCATCTCAATGGCCCGGGCGCACCAGATCACCGGAGACCAAGTCTACCTGGACAAAGCCAAAGAAGGGTTCCAGAACGTTTGGGGCAGATCGTATGACCCCAAAGACGGCGGTATGTTCTGGAATTTCGCCAAAGACGGCAAGAACGCCTGCATCAATTACCCCACGGTCATAGCGGCCATGGAGCTGTACAAGATCACCAAGGATGCCCAGTACCTGGATAAAGCGAAGACCATTTATACCTGGGCCAGAGCCAACCTGTTCAGCAACGGCAGAATCGCGGATAACATCAACGTGGCCCAGGGCAACGTGGGCTGGAGCGATTACACCTACAACCAGGGAACCAGCATCGGGGCGGCCGTGATGCTCTACAAAGCCACCGGCACTGAGTCTTACCTCACCGACGCCAAGTTGGCCGCCGATTACACGAAGCAGAAAATGAGCGATGCCAACGGCATTCTTCCTGCTGAGGGCGACTGGAACGAGCAGGGCGTGTTGAAGGCCATCTTCGGGCGCTACATCATGATGCTCATCAAAGACGCGAACCAGCCCCAGTATCAGCCCTGGATCCAGGAAAACATTACACTGGCTTGGAAAAACCGCGATAAAGCACGGAATCTCACTTTCAGGGATTACCGCGTGGGTTGCCCAACCGGTACCATCCAGTCTTACGAGGCGAGCAGCGTGGTGGGTATGATGCAGGTGTGCCCTCCCAAGGAATAGCTTTAGTTTATTTAAACGCTTTCAACCGTAACCCCCCATGGACCTGAAATCTAGAGTCGCTTTCTTTCTGAGTGGTGCCCTGCTGTTGGGAATGACGAGTCATGCCCAGCTAAAAGCCCCCAAACCCGATGGTGAGAAAACCGCTTTCCAGATTGCCGATGCCTGGGCGGCGGACTATGACGTGCGTTCCGATGTGGCCATCGTCTACGGCATCAACGATGCAGGCGGCGACTTTGAGGGCCGCGTGAAAAGCTGGCGCGACAAAGGCTACAAAGTGCATTTCATGACCGGCATCGCCTGGGGCGAGTACCAGGACTACTTCACCGGCAAGTACGACGGAAAAACCCATTGGGAAGACGGCCAAGTCATGAAAAACGGCGAGACCATCTGGCACGGCAAAGACGTGCCCTACGTGGTTCCCTCGGCCACGTACCTCACTTACATGAAGGAACTGGTGAAAAGGGCCATTGACGCCGGAGTCACCGCTGTGCACCTGGAGGAACCGGAGTTTTGGGCCCGCGCGGGTTATGGGCCTTCTTTCAAAAAAGAGTGGGAAAAACAGTACGGCTTTCCTTGGATTGCTCAAGATGAATCTCCCGAGGCCACCTACCTTTCCTCCAAACTGAAATATCAGTTGTATTTCAACGCCCTGAAAGAGGTGTTTGCCTACGTGCGCTCGTACAGCCAAAGCAAAGGCGTCACGGTCAAATGCTACGTGCCTACGCATTCGCTCATCAACTATTCTTCCTGGGCCATCGTGAGTCCGGAGGCAAGTTTGGCGAACCTGGAGGGAATGGACGGCTACATCGCGCAGGTCTGGACGGGCACCTCCCGGGAGCCCATCCACTTTAACGGCGTGCTGAAAGAACGCGTGTTTGAGAACGCCTTTTTGGAGTACGGCTCCATGGTGTCTATGACCGCGCCCACCGGTCGCAAGATGTTCTTCCTTACCGATCCCATTGAAGACCGCCGCCAAACTTGGGACGACTACAAACGGAACTACGAGGCCACGTTCACCGCGCAACTGCTGTACCCCATGGTGGCTTCCTATGAGGTGATGCCCTGGCCCAAGCGCATTTATCTGGGTAAGTTCAAGATGGAAAACAGCAATGAAACGCAGCCCATCCCCAGAACCTACGCCACCCAGATGCAGGTCATGGTGAACTCGCTCAACGACATGCCCTTATCTTCCAATCAGGTGAGTGGCACCAAAGGCATTGACATCCTGCTGGCCAATTCCATGATGTTCCAGCGGTTCCCCACGCACAAAGGCTACGAAGATCCGCAGCTTTCCAACTTCTACGGCATGGTGATGCCCCTCCTGAAACAGGGCATTCCAGTAGGCACAGTGCACATGGAAAACCTGGGCCTGGACCAGACCCTGAAGAACACCAAAGTGCTCATCATGAGCTACGCCAACATGAAACCAATGTCACCGGTTTCGCACGAGGTTTTGGCAAAATGGGTCAAAAACGGCGGCGTGCTGGTGTACGTGGGCCGGGACCAAGACCCATTCCAGACGGTGAAAGAATGGTGGAACACGGGCGGTAAGACCTACAAAGCTCCCTCAGAACACCTCTTGGAACAATTGGGCATCAAGGAGGCTTCAGGGAAGCAAAGCTATGCGGTAGGCAAGGGCAAGTTGTACCTCCTGCGCCGCGATCCCAAAGAATTGGTGCTGCAAGCCAGCCAGGATGCGGATTTTATTTCTTTGGTGAAAAACGCCTATGAAACGGATGCCAAGGCCGGGAAAGTCATTAGCAAAAACCACTTTCTGCTGCAGCGCGGGCCCTATGACATTGCGGCGGTGCTTGACGAAAGTGTAGGCGATGCTCCCTTGAGAATACAAGGCCCGGTGGTAGATCTGTTTGACCCTGCATTGCCGGTGCTGCCCGAGAAAGTAGTGAAGCCGGGCCAGCAAGCCTACTTGTACAACCTGACTCGCCTGAAAAGCAAAAAAGAACCAGTGGTTTTGTGTGCGGCCTCCCGGGTGTACGAAGAGAAGAAAGGCAAAACGGCTTATTCTTTCCTGACCAAGAGTCCTTCCAACACCAGAAATGCCATGCGGATGGTATTGCCTGCGGAGCCCAAGACCATCACCCTGACGGATGCCGGTGGCCAAAAACTCACCGATGTGCAGACTGCCTGGCACAAAGAGACCAACACCTACCTGGTGCAGTTTGAGAATGACAGCAAAGGCATCAGGGTGGAGGTGAATTGGTGAGGATCAACTTCGGCTCTCCTTGGATAAAATGCAGAAAACCTTAACTTTAGCATACCCTCTCCACTATTATTTTAAAATTCTTCCTTATAAGCTAACAAACCTTTCTTCCCCATTTGTATGAAAAGAATCAGTCTGTTTTTGTTTCTGGTATGGTTGCCCCAAGTAGTGCTCACCGCACAGAATCTCCGGGCGCCCGCTTACCCGTTAGTCACGCATAACCCGTATTTCAGTATCTGGTCGTTTGGCGATGATTTGTCAAAATCGGCCACAAAACACTGGACCGGCCAGGAGATGCCCCTCATTGGCATGGTGAAGGTAGACGGTGCCGTGTACCGGTTCCTGGGCCAAGAGGCCAAAGTGTACGCGCCGGTGCTTCCGGCGGCAGACGAGAAATCGTATTCTTTCACCTATACAGAAAATGAACCCGGCGCGGGCTGGCAATCCCAGCAGTTCAACGCGTCTTCCTGGAAAACCGGGGAGGCCCCTTTCGGGGATGATAAAACCCAGGCCAAAACCCCTTGGGAGAGCAGCAACCTCTGGGTGCGGAGAACCTTCTCTTTTTCCGAGGCCGATGCCGGAAACCTGTTCCTGAAACTGAACCACGACGACAATGTGGAAGTCTACCTGAACGGCGAGGAAATCTACCGCCATGCCGGATGGGTGCATAAATACGAGTACATTCCCATTAAGCCCGAGGTCGCCAAAAAGCTGAAGAAGGAAGGCAACGTGCTGGCTATCCACATCGCCAACACCGCCGGCGGAAGATGGCTGGATGCAGGCATCGTGCGCGAGGAAACCACCAAGGAGTACGCCAAGGTATTACCGGCCGTGCAGAAAAGCGTGCAGCTGAATGCCACCCAAACCATCTACCAATTCACCTGCGGCAAAGTGGACGTGACCGCCACCTTCACCTCGCCGCTGCTCATGAACAACCTGGACGTGCTGGCCCGGCCGGTGTCTTACGTGTCCATGAAAGTGAAATCAAACGATAAGGTGGCCCACAACGTGCAGCTGTATTTGGGCGCTTCGTCAGACATCGCGGTGAACACACAGGACCAGGAAGTAACCACCCAGGAGTACACTGCCGAGAAACTCTCCATCCTGAAAGCCGGCACCACAGCGCAGCCCTTGCTGCAGAAGAAAGGCGACGATGTGCGGATCGACTGGGGACACCTGTACGTCGCGGTTCCGGCCACGGCGAAGGCCAACCAGTACGTGACTTCGGTAAGTAAAGCGGTGGCGCCGTTTCTCTCCGCCACAACTCCGGCGGTGCAGAACACTGCGCAGGGCAGAAGCCTGATGCTAAGCACCATCGTGCCGTTGGGAAAAGTAGGCACCGAGGCCAGAGAACAGGTCTTTATGCTGGGGTACGATGAGGTCTACGCCGTTCAATACTTCAAACAGAACCTGCGCCCTTGGTGGAAAGAAAGCGAAGCCGCCACCATTGAAAAGGAACTGGGCCAAGCCTCCGTTGATTACGTCAAGACCATCAAGCAGTGCGAGGCGTTTGACAAGCAGCTGTACCAGGATGCCCAAAAATCTGGTGGGAAAGAGTACGCCGATCTTTGTGAGTTGGCGTACCGCCAGGCCATCGCGGCCCACATTCTGGTGAAAAGTCCGCAGGGCGAGATTCTGTTCCTGTCCAAGGAGAACTTCAGCAACGGCTCCATCAACACCGTAGACGTGACCTATCCTTCGGCGCCGCTGTTTCTCGTTTACAACCCAGATTTACTGAAAGGCATGCTAAACGGCATCTTCTACTACAGCGAGAGCGGCCAGTGGAAAAAGCCTTTCCCGGCGCATGACCTGGGCACGTACCCCATTGCTAACGGCCAGACCTACGGCGAGGACATGCCCGTGGAGGAAGCCGGTAACATGCTCATCTTAACGGCGGCCATCGCGAAGGCCGAAGGCAACGCCGAGTACGCCCGCAAGCACTGGGAAACGCTCACCACCTGGGCCGAATTCCTGAAGAAAAGCGGCTTTGACCCCGAGAACCAGCTGTCTACCGATGACTTTGCCGGGCACCTGGCCCGCAACGCGAACTTGTCGGTGAAAGCCATTGAGGCCCTGGGTGCTTACGGCATGCTGGCCCAAATGCTGGGCAAACCCGAGGTGGCCAAACAGTACAACACCGATGCCAAAGAGATGGCGCAGAAGTGGATGAAACTGGCCGAAGACGGAAACCACTATACCCTGGCTTTCGAGAACAAGGGCACCTGGAGCCAGAAGTACAACCTGGCCTGGGACGATATCCTGGATTTGAACATCTTTCCTAAAAGCGTGCGCGAAACAGAGGTAAAGTACTATCTGACCAAACAGGAGCCTTACGGTCTGCCGCTGGACAGCCGCAAGACCTACACCAAATCTGACTGGATTATCTGGACCGCCACTCTCGCGGATAATGCCAAAGACTTTAAAACCATCCTCATGCCCGTCTGGAAATACGCGAACGAAACCTCGTCCCGGGTGCCCATCAGTGACTGGCACGAGACGGTGAACGGCAACATGACCGGGTTCCAGGCGCGCTCGGTGGTAGGCGGTTATTTCATGAAACTGCTGGAGGACAAGCTAGACAAACAGCCGTTGCAGAGCGCCATTACCAAATAGATTCTGCCGGGCCATACTGCAAAACAGACCGATTCTTTGCCTATTTTGTGGGGCCTTTGTTTCCTCATCCGGGCTGCCTTCAGTTTTCCTGAAGGCAGCCTTTCTACCTTTCAACTGCTTATATGTCTCTTCAAACATCTCTTAAAACGATAGTTCTCTGCAGTCTCCTGTCTGGTGCGGTTTTGCCGGCTTTTTCCCAAAACGTAGCCAAAACGGCTCCTAAGAAAGCGGCAAAAACGGTTGAGAAATCCACCGCCGGCAATCCGGTTTTCTCCGGCTGGTACGCCGATCCGGAGGGCGCCATCTTCGGGAAGAAGTACTGGATATATCCCACCTTCTCGGCAGTTTATGAAAAGCAGGTGTTCTTTGATGCCTTCTCCTCGCCGGACCTTGTGAACTGGACCAAACACCCCCGCATCCTGGATACGACCGCGGTGAAATGGGCGCATAAAGCCATCTGGGCTCCGGCTGTAGTAGAGAAGAAAGGCCAATACTTTTTGTTCTTCGGGGCTAATGATATCCAGAGCGACAATGAAAAAGGCGGCATTGGCGTGGCGGTCGCTAATAAACCTGAGGGGCCGTTCAAAGATTACTTGGGGAAGCCGCTGATAGACAAATTCCATAACGGCGCGCAGCCCATTGACCAGTTCGTGTTCAAAGACAAAGATGGCCAGTACTACATGATCTACGGCGGCTGGCGGCACTGCAACATCGCAAAGTTGAAAGATGATTTCACCAGCTTTACGCCCTTTGAAGACGGAACTACCTTCAAGGAAATCACCCCCGAGGGCTATGTGGAAGGCCCGTTCATGTTTGAGAAAGGCGGCAAGTATTACTTCATGTGGTCTGAGGGCGGCTGGGGCGGCCCCGATTACCGGGTGGCCTACGCCATCGCTGATTCACCCATGGGCCCGTTCAAGCGCATCAGCACCATTCTGGCGCAGGACCCGCAGGTGGCCACCGGCGCCGGGCACCACTCCGTCATGCATGATCCTAAGTCCAATGACTGGTACATTGTCTACCACCGAAGACCCTTGGGCGATACTGGTAGAGACCACCGGGTGACCTGCATTGACCGCATGACCTTTGACGAGAAAGGCTTTATCCAGCCGGTGAAAATCACCCAGGAAGGCGTGGACAAGCAGAAAATCAAATAAGCCTTTCCTTCTCGGAAGAAGGCTTTTTACTTCGATATTCAAAAAACAACTTACATGAACAGGAGAACCTTTATTCAAAGCTCAGCCTTTTTAAGCGCCGGCGCCGTAATTGCCCCTATGTCTTTATTCGCCTCGCCGGCAGATTTTCCGTTGGTGCGGGTACCGGCGGCCAAGCGTAATTTCCAGAGTAAATCGGTGGAAGCGGCCATCAAGGAGTTCCGGAAGAACGTGAAGGACAAAGAACTGGGTTGGCTGTTTGAGAACTGTTTTCCCAGCACGTTAGATACCACCGTTACCCACCGAAACAACAACGGCAAACCCGATACCTACGTCATCACTGGCGACATTGACGCCATGTGGATGCGCGACAGCTCGGCCCAGGTGTGGCCGTACCTCCAGTTCCTGAAGAAGGACGAGCCGCTTCGGCAGTTGGTGGCCGGAGTAATCAATCGGCAGACTTCTTATGTTTTGAAGGACCCGTATGCCAACGCGTTTTTCGGCGATGAGAGCAAAGTAGGGGAGTGGAAGACGGACCTGACCAAAATGCAACCCGGCGTGCACGAGCGCAAGTGGGAGATTGATTCTTTGTGCTACCCCATCCGGTTGGCCTATCACTACTGGAAAGAGACCGGCGACACCAAGCCTTTTGACGCCCAGTGGCAGCAGGCCATCAAAACCATTCACCAGACCTTCAAAGAGCAGCAGCGCAAAGAGAACCTGGGGCCTTACAAATTCCAGCGCGTGACCCATGCCCCCACGGATACTTTGCCAATGGGCGGCTACGGCTTCCCGGTGAAACCCGTTGGTCTGATTTGCTCTGCGTTCCGGCCCAGCGATGATGCCACCGTGTACTCCTTCCTGGTGCCTTCCAACTTCTTCGCGGTGGTGAGCCTGAGACAAGCCGCCGAGATGATGAACGCCATCGCCAAAGACAAGAATACCGCGGATACCCTGTTGGCCATGGCTTCTGAGGTGGAGAAAGCGCTGCAGACCCACGCCGTGGTAGACCATCCGCAGCACGGCAGAATCTACGCTTTTGAGGTAGACGGTTTCGGGAATTATTATTTCATGGATGATGCCAACGTGCCTAGCCTCTTGTCATTGCCGTACCTGGGCGCCCTGCCCGTTTCTGACCCGGTTTACCAAAACACGCGCAAATACATTCTGTCTGAGAACAACCCGTTCTTCTTCAAAGGCAGCGCCGCCGAAGGAATCGGTGGTCCACACGTGGGGCAGGACATGATCTGGCCGATGGCCATCACCATGCGCGGCCTCACCTCCACGAATGCCCAAGAGGTGAAAGCCTGCATTGAATCCCTGAAAAGCACCCACGGCGGAACCGGTTTCATGCACGAGTCTTTCCACAAGAACGACCCCAAGAACTTCACCCGCTCCTGGTTTGCCTGGGCCAATACGCTCTTCGGGGAGTTCCTCTGGAAAACGTACCAGGAGAATCCTAAGCTTTTAGCTTGATTGGAAAAGAAGTAGGGGTAAAAGCCTATTGATAAAGCGCCACCGTTTAGGGCCTGTTTTACAAAAACAGGCCCTAAACGGTGGCGCTTTTGTTTTTCTTGGCAAGTTGAAGGTCCTATTAGAAACAAAAAGCGGGGGTGACCTGGCTTTTTGTTTTTTCGGTTTAGGGCTCTTTTTTGAAAATCACTTGGTAAAGATGGCTTCCTAACAGGCCTACTTAACAAGTACATATATATGAAAAAAGCTCTGGCATCCGCCAGAGCTTTTCAGGTGTTTTGTGATAGCCTTTGATTAATAGGCCACCATCAAGCGTTGGGTTGATACCTCGTTTTCGGAAACCAGCCGGATTAAATAAACCCCTTCAGCGAACTTGGTAGCGTCTACTTCATAGGTGAAGAACTGGCTTTCTGTTGCTTTTCCTCTGGCCACTACTTTTACCAAGGTACCTTTCAGGTCATAGACCGCTACCTCAAATTGGCCTGCTTTTACAGAGGTAAACTCAATAGTTGCCTTGCCTTTGGCAGGGTTAGGGTAAACTCTTAAGGTTACCGGTGCCTCTTGTTGTAAGGAGGTGGTCTGGGTAGCGGCTACACTGGAAATAGTACATGCTCCTAATTTGTCTCCATGGCTTAAATGGAGTTGTACTTCATTTAAGCCAACTATCGTGGCTATGCCTTTGTGGCACACGACCACCTTGTCCTGCTTTTTCCCACCGCGGGCGTCAATCACTTTGATCGTAAGGGAGGCACTGGAAGTACACGCGTCTGAGTTGGAAGATACCACGGTAAAGGTGTAAGTGCCAGCAGCCGTTGGGGTGAAAGTGGCGCTGGCCGAGGTGGCATTGGTCAATCCGGGAGCGGCATTCCAAGCAAAGCTGATGGCACCAGCAGCTTGCGCCGTCAAGGTCACGCTTTTAGCACCATATCCTAAGTAAAGCGTGTTGGCAAGGCCACCGGTGTAAACGGTAGAAGAAGGAGTAACCGTGATGGTTGGAGCTTGGATGGGAGCCCGAACCTTGCCATCACAGTTGCGGTCAATGCCATCGCAAAGGTCGGTAGCGCCGGGGTTGATAGAAGCATCCTGGTCGTTGCAGTCTCCTGCTTTAGACACGTAACCGGCTGGAGCCTCGCACGCCAGGGTGGTTGTAGAGGCATCGCCAAAGCCATCTTTGTCAGCATCAGCGTAGAAAACGGTTTTTACGCCTTCGTCCGTTTGGCCGTCGCAGTCGTTGTCCAGGCCATCGCACACTTCAGGGGCTCCCGGGTAAACGGCGGCATTGGTGTCATTGCAGTCTGTTTCAGAAGTAACGCCATCTCCGTCTGCATCAGGGTAGTTCACATGGAGGGTGATGGGAAGGGACGTGGCCGTGAGGCCTTCGTTATCCGTGGCCTTTGCGGTCACCACGTACGTGCCTGGCATTACATTCGTCCAGTTGACAGAATACGGAGCAGAGGTAGCTTCGCCTAGTTTTGTGTCGCCGCTAAAGTATTCCACCAAGGCTACGGTGCCGTTTTCATCACTAGCAGAAGCAGTTAGGCTGATGCTGGCCGGAGCGGTAAAGGTGGTAGTAGATGGAGAAGTGATGGCCACCGTAGGCGGTGTGCTTACCGGAACAGAATTTTCCTCGCCATATACCTCCAGTTCAAAGATGGAATACCCGTAAGGCAACGCACGTTCCGTGCCATAGATCCGGATGTATTGGCCTGTTGCAACCAAACCAGTATGATCGTTGACCAGGGTTGAGTTCCCTGCCACCTCTTTGATGGTGTTCCAGGTGCTGCCATCGTCTGAAATCTGTACCTGGTAATTTTTAGCGTAAGCAGGTTCCCAGGTAATTTTCACTTGGTTCACCTTGTAAGATTTACCCAGGTTTACAGCAAGCCATTGCGGATCACTGAAGGCACTGGACCAGCGGGTGGCCATGTTCCCATCCACGGCGTTGCCACCGGCAGTTCCAGGGGCTTCATTGCTGGAAGTAGTGACCGGTTTGTTCAGGGCCAGGTTTGTGCCGGATGAACCGGCTGCATTAACCACCACTTGTACTGCCGTGGTACTTGTGCTTAGACCCGTGTTATCAATAGCCTTGGCCGAGAGAGCGTAGGTGCCTGCGGCCACGTTCGTCCAGGTGAACGAATAAGGCGCCGTGTTATCTGAGCCAAGCAAATTGGTTCCCTGGTAGAATTCTACCTGGGCTACGGAGCCATCGGTATCTGCCGCATCGGCGTTGATGGTAATGGAAGCTGGGGCTGAGTAGGTAGCGGAGGCCGTTGGAGAGGTAATGCTAACGGTTGGGGCGCTTGTGCCGGGAGCATCGCCACAGGTGGCACCTACCGTATAATCGTGAGGAGTAGCCGCGGAATTCCTTTCGGGACCATTGGCGCCTACCTGGTAGGTAAAGTAGAGACTCAGGGGCGTTCCAGCCGCGATGGGTTTAGAGAAGGTGAAATCACCCGCAGAATTTTTCGCCATGGTATACCCGGGGTAGCTATTGGCTGCGCCTTCCTTGATATAAATAATGGCTAAGTTCCCGCCGGCGGTGGCACCGAGTGGATGGAAGGTGAAATTCACGTTTTCACCTGAGGTGGCGGCTTTGTAGCTGTAATCACCGTTGGCAGCCGTACCACAATATGCTTCGGGAGCGGCGCCATACACTTCCAGCTCGAAGATGGAATATCCGTATGCGGTAGCCCGTTGGGTACCATAGATCCGGACATACCTGCCGTTTGCGGTTAAACCAGTGTGATCATTCACCAGGGCAGAATTGCCCGTAATGGTTTTAACGTTGGTCCAGGTGGTCCCATCCAGGGAGGTCTGCACTTCATAGTCTTTGGCATAGGCGGGCTCCCAGGTGATTTTCACTTCGTTGATGTTATAGGCAGCGCCTAAATCAACAGCTAGCCATTGAGGGTCACTGAACGCACTGGCCCACCGGGTAGTGAGGCTTCCGTCCACGGCATTGGTGCCTGGGGTGCTTGGGTTCTCAAGGGAGGAAACCGTAACCGGTTTGTTCAGCGCAAGGTTAGGGCCACGGCTGGCAGCGTCTTGCACCGTCACCTTTACCTCGGCAGAAGTGGAAACCAAGCCTCCATTGTCGGTGGCCTTGGCAGAGAGGGTGTAGGCACCGGCAGCTACATTGTTCCAGGTGAAGGAGAAAGGAGCGGTAAGGTCTTCCCCAATTTTGGTGGTGCCGTTGAAGTATTCCACTTTGGAAACGGTGCCATCAGGATCAGAGGCATCGGTGGTGAGGGAGATGGTGGCTGGTGCCGTGAATACCGCCGAGGCCGTAGGAGAGGTAATGGTGACCACGGGAGCGGTGTTGGCCGGGGCCTGGGTGCTGAAATAAATATTGTCAAGGTGAAAATCAGCATTGGTGGCAGGGGCATCCCCCGCAAACACGAAGGCCTGGGTGAGGTTGGTTAAGTCTACATTGGTGAAGTTCACCATGGGTATTACCACCTCATGCCATTCGCCATCGCGGAGTAACCCAAATTTCTGGACATTGGCCGGGAACTCAATCCAGCTTTCGCCACCACTGGAGATGATGCCCAATTTGAACTGACCGGTAAAAGAAGTTTTGAAATGGAACCTCAAAGAACCGGTCTTAAAGTGGTTGATGTTTTTAACATCATTGGCAATGCCAAAGCCGAACCAGTTACCCGGGGTGGCCCGCAGTGCCAGTACATCATTGCCTTCAAAAGGAGCCGCGCCGGAGATAGCGGAGAGGCCATTCCAAATATACAGGTTGGCGTCCTGGCCAAAAACGAGTTTCTGGGTAATGGAAGCCTTCTCAGAATAAATTCCAAACTCATTGGCCACCACGGTATTGTCTTTCACCAACACAGATACAGCTTCTGAGGTAGTGGTTAACTTGCCGTTATCCGTTGCTTTGGCGGTGATGCTGTAGGTTCCGGCAGCCACACCAGACCAGGTATAGCTAAAAGGGCTGGTGAAATCTGTGCCCAGCAAGGTAGTGCCATTATAGAAATCCACTTTATAGACAGAACCATCATCTGTGGCATTGGCATTGATGGTGACCGTGGCTGGGGTGGTAAAACTGGAACTAGCTGTAGGGCTGATAATGGAAACGGCCGGAGGGGTATGGTTGGGAGCGGTTATATACAGGGTGATGGGTTTAGAGGTAGTCACGGTGCCCTCGTTATCACTGGCCTTGGCCGTGATGGTGTGCACCCCTGCCGGCACATTATTCCAGGTGAAGCTATATGGGCTGGTGTCATCTGAGCCCAGCAAGACGTTGTTGCTGAAGAAATCTACTTTGGTGACGGTTCCATTGGCATCGCTGGCGTTGGCACTTACTGTGATGGGTGATGAGGTAGAAATCACAGCCTCGTTTGCCGGGGAAGTAAGGGATACTTCCGGAGCCGGATTGGCTGCAACCCCACCACTATAATGGATGTTATCAATGTAAAAATCTGCAGTGGCGCCAGGAGCATCGCCGGCAAACATAAAGGATTGGGTAATGGACCCTAAATCAATATGCATGCCCATGTTAGGGTTGTTGAAAGCGCTTAAGGGGATGCTTACTTCATGCCATTGGCCGTCGCGCACCAAACCATAGGGAGAAGCCCCGGGGGCAAAATTTATCCAACTTTCTCCATGGCCACTTTTGACGCCTACCCTAAATTGGCCATTGTAGGAGGTTTTCATGTTGAATTTCAGGAAACCATCGGCAAAATTGAGCAGGTTAATGGGTTTGTTATCAACCCCAAACCCGAACCAGCTGCCAGCGGCGGCCCGCAAAGCCAGTACCTCGTTGCCTTCAAAGGCAGTGGCCCCCGTAATGTTGGCCAGGTTGTTCCAGATATACAGGTTGGCATCCTGGCCGTAGGTAAGTTTATTGTTGACTTGTGGGTTTTCTGTATAAATTCCGAAATTACCGGCAAAAGCATTGTCCTTGCCCAGGTACAGCTCATCACCCGCATTCTGGTACAGCTTTACATAGTCTACGTACATTTTACCCGGCAGCGGGGCGGTAACACCTTCTGGGGTAGGAATGCCGGTGTACAAGCCGCCCACTGCCAGGTTTAGGATGATGTACTGCGACTGGTGGAATTCTTCCAAATCTGACCCGGCTGCTCCGGCTATGTTGATGTTAAAGAATTGTACCCCATCTATAAACACCTTGATAGACTCCGCATCCCAGGTCATTTTGTAGACGTGGTAATCATCGGTTAGATCAGTGGAGCTGTTATAGTCCTGGTTGTAGTCGGCTTGGCTATTGCCGCTTTCCCAGTGCACGGCGGCCCCCGCGCGTTTGTTGATGACCCCGTCCCGGATGGCACCAGCGGAACCCATTTCCATGATGTCTATCTCGCCGCTGGCAGGCCATACCCCGGCGGTACCTAACATCCAAAACGCCGGCCATAACCCATTCTTAAGATCGGGTACTTTGATTCTGGCTTCCAGGGTGCCGTACTTGAAATGTACCCGCCCATAGGTTTTTAAACGGGCTGAGGTAAAAGGTTTTCCCTGAAAATTTTCCCGGCGGGCCTCAATCAAGAGATTTCCGTTCTCCAGCCTAGCGTTTTCCGGACGGCTGGTATAATATTCCAGTTCCTGGTTTCCCCAGCCACAAACCCCACGTTCACAGCCGTCACCAAAATCAAAGGTCCAATTATCTGGGTTGATGTTGGTGCCATCAAAGTTCTCTTCCCATACCAGGCTTTGGGCCCTTAAAAAGGAAGTAGTGCACAGAAGTAGTCCTAACAGTAGGATTGACTTGCCTTGTTTAAACAGGGTAGTCCTTGCATAGTATAGAATCTTCATAAGGGTTTAAGGATTAAATGTTTAAAAAAATAGAAGTATAAAGCTTGCCTAAGGCAGTTGATGTAGATAGATCAGGATTTCACCTAACAGTGCTGCAGGTCTGCACTTTCTTATAGAGAAGCGGAAAATCCTTTGTGTTGAAATAAACTATTGAGATATAAGTGTTTGTGAAAATGTTGCTTAAATATAGGGGCGGGGGCGGGGTGCCTCCTAAAAATCACATACATCAATAATTCATCAATCGGTGTTTTCCGGGTACATCAGTACTACTACAAGAGTAGTAAAACCGCGTTATTAGCAAAAAAAATGAGGGAATTTTAATGGTTCCTTGTTTTGAATATGTTTCTAATAAAGAAAGGTCTTTTTGAGTATAGAGGAATGATGATATCGTAAATTGATGCTCTTACTTCAACTACCTCTTAGGCCATCAGCTAAAGCATCTTGTTTAAGGTGCCTTCCTTCACGGAATTTTTGAGATAAATAAGAATGCCATGTAGATGTATGAGCCTGCAGGGCTTTCTTATGCTCAGTGTTTTATAGCTGGTAAGTAATAGAAGTAGCCCATCTTCCTGGTTTGCTGCAAATTTTCCAAATCTTCAAAGTAAAAGGAATGGTTTATAGATTTTGTAGAAGGATGAGCTGTTTGGAAGGGTCTTTTTGCAAAAGTTAAATTATTGTCAAATAATTTAGGAAATATATAAATTTAGTATACCTTTAAGTAGTTGAATATGTATGAACATATAGACATATAAAGGCGCCTCTGGTATGAAGGTATTCAATATAAATCATGGCAGTGCTATTCCTCTCCACCTGCAGGTAGAGGACCTGCTACGGGAACTTATCAAGAATCCGGAGTACCAGGAAGGAAAACTTCTGCCAAACGAGGTAGCTTTGGCCAAGCAACTAGGTATTTCCAGGAATACGGTGCGCCAGGCTACGAACAAACTGGTTTTTGAGCGCCTGCTCATCCGGAAAAAAGGGGTGGGCACCACCGTTTCCAAGGACAACATCACCACCAAGCTTGACAAGTGGTCAAGTTTTACCCACGAAATGGGGGAGAAGGGCGTTACCTTCCGCAACTATGAAATAGGAGTGAGTTTGATAGATGCCGATGATGAGATCAGAAGGCTCTTCAATATTACCCGCAAATCTAAAGTGGTAAAGCTGGAAAGGCTGCGAGGACTTGACTCTGGGCCGGTAGTCCTTTTTATATCTTACTTCCATCCGCGGGTGGGGTTAACCGGCGAAGAGGACTTCACCCAACCGCTTTATGACATGCTGGAAAGAACCTACCATACGGTGGCAGCGGTGTCAAAAGAGGGAATCAGCGCCATTCTAGCGGATAAAGAACTGTCTGAAAAACTAGAGATAGAGGTGGGTGACCCGGTGCTGTTCCGGAAACGGGTGGTATGTGATCCAGGGGGCAGACCCATTGAATATAATTTAGGCTACTACCGGGCTGATCGGTTTACTTACACCATTGAAATCGAGAGAGGGTAAACTGCCCATTTCCTGAGAATTCTTTTGAAGTACTTTCCCCGTTTTTGCGGCGGTAGGTTGCAGGGGCTTTTAGCTCTTTAGGCAACTACCCGCTTTTAACATATCCTTTTTCAGTGCCTTTTGAACCCAGGTTTCAGATTCCCGCCTTACCTCTGATGAAAGGTATGTAGGGACATATGAACATAGTACAGGAGTAAAGTACCGCTTCACCTTTTACTTTTTGGCTTCATATGATTCACCTCAAGACAAGGCTTGTCGTCTTCAATTTACTGGCGTGCTGCGCTTTCAGCACCTGTTTTCATCAGGTGAAGGGAGAGTCCTTCTCCATGACCTTGGAAGCAACCTCAGAAAGAACCATCCAGGGCAAAGTGACTTCCCGTGACGGGAATGAGCCTCTGGCAGGCGTTAGTGTGACGGTGAAAGGCACTACTAACGGCACTTCCACGGATGCGCAGGGAGCGTTCACCCTCTCGGTACCAGATGAGGAGGCGGTGTTGGTATTCTCCTACATTGGGTTTGTTTCCAGGGAAATACCCGTAAAAAACCAAAGTTGGGTTTCCGTCGTTTTAAGCCCGAATTACCAGGAACTGACCCAAGTCGTGGTGATTGGGTACGGCACCACCACCAAAAGCGATTTAACGGGGTCGGTGGCCTCCGTGAAGTCAGAGGAGCTTCTGGCTACGCCGACCACCTCGTTTGAACAAGCCCTGCAGGGAAGGGCTGCCGGCGTGCAGGTTACCCAAACGTCAGGGAAGCCAGGGGCAGAGGCCTCTATCCGCATTAGAGGGACCAGTTCCATCAACGCCGGCAACGAGCCCCTGTATGTTATAGACGGCATGTTAGTGAGCAGCGATGCCAATGACATGTCGTTGGGCGTGAACCTGGGGCCGCGCATCAGTGCCTTGTCTACCATTAACCCAAATGATATTGAGTCTATTGAGGTGTTGAAAGATGCCTCGGCCACCGCCATTTATGGATCAAGGGGAACCAACGGCGTGGTGCTGATCACGACCAAACGTGGCAAATTCGGGACTGGAACTGTTACTTTCGACACCTATTACGGTGTGCAGGAAGTGGCGAACAAACTGGAGGTCCTGAATGCCGCCCAATTCGCTGATTTTGTCAACGAAGCCAAAATCAACGCCAACCAAACGCCCATCTATAACAACCCCGCCAGCCTGGGTGCCGGCACCGATTGGCAAGGCGAGATCTTCCGGACGGCCCCCATTGCCAACTACCAACTTTCCTTCTCCGGCGGCGATGAGAAAACCAAGTACGCCATCACCGGGGGGTATTTCGCCCAGGACGGGATCATCCGCAACTCAGACTTCAAGCGCTATTCCTTCCGGGCCAACTTAGACCGGGACCTGAGCTCCAAGTTGGCCGTGGGCAACAGCGTGAGTTACTCCCGCCTCACCTCCTCCGGCGTGTTGACTACTACCGAGACCATTGTACCCGGTGTCACCACCTCCGCTCTTTTGTTCAACCCCATCTTGCCGGTATACAACCCCAATGAGCCCGGCGGCTACACCTTTGAAAACCGGGGCGGCAGCTACCTGGGCAAGACGCTGGGCAACCCCGTGGCTGATGTGGATGCGTTTACCTCTTACGGCGTATCATCCAGAATTCTGGGCAACGTTTATGCACGGTACAAGATTCTGGAGAACCTGGAGTTCAGGACCAGTTTCGGCATTGATGGGTTCTCGTCCAAGGAGAACGCTTTTGGCCCGAATTTCTTAAAACGCACTGAAGCCAGCAAAGGCGAGGCCTCCATCGGGACGGTGACGGGGCTTACCTGGCTGAATGAAAATACGCTGACCTACCGACCCTCCATCAACGAAAACCACAAGGTAGACTTCCTGTTGGGCTACACGCTGCAGGAGTTCAACAACGAAAGTCTGCTCGTTTATGCCTTCGATTTCCCCGATGACCGGACCGGATATCATGATATCTCCGCAGGATTGTTGCCCCAGAAACCCGCCAACGGGGAGTCCAGGTGGAGCATGGTGTCTTATTTGGGACGGGCCAATTACACGCTCTTTGACCGGTTACTGTTTACCGCCACCGGCCGGGTAGACGGTTCCTCTAAGTTCGCTTCCGGAAAGCAGTACGGATTCTTTCCCTCGGGGGCAGTGGCCTGGCGCCTTTCAGATGAGGCCTTTATCCAACAGTTCTCCTTTATCTCTGACCTGAAACTGAGAACCAGCTACGGCATCATCGGGAACCAGGCCATTCCGCCGTACCAATCTTTGTCGTTGGTAGGGGCTTACGGGCAGGGAGTTTTCAACGGGACCGAAGTCTACACAGGTCGCGAGCCGCTCTCGTTCGCCAATAAGAACCTGAAGTGGGAGACCACTGCCCAGTTTGACCTGGGGTTAGATGCTTCTTTCTGGAACAACCGGCTATCCGTCACCGCCGACATCTACGAGAAGAAAACCTCTGATTTGCTCTTGTCTACGCCTGTCCCGTACACTACCGGCTTTAACTCCACGGTGCTGAACGTGGGCAACATCCGTAACCGGGGTTTTGAGTTCGATGTCCGGACCATCAACACCAAGGGCGCCCTGGACTGGAGAACCTCTCTGAATTTCACCGTGAACCGGAACGAGGTCACCAACCTGAACAGTGAGACTGATATTCTAATGGGCGGCGGCACCTTGCTGCGGGTAGGGGAGCCGGTGGGTACGTTTTACGGCTATATTTTTGAAGGAATCTTCCAAACGGATGAGGAAGCCAGAACCAGCCCGGTGTTGAAAGGGCAGGAAGCCACCTCCTCCAACCCTGCTTCTAGAGCCAAAGCCGGAGACCGCAAGTACCGGGACATCAACAACGACCAGGTCATTGACGAGAAAGACCGCACCATCCTGGGCAGCGCCCAACCCGATTTCACCTGGGGCCTCACCAACACCCTTTCCTTCAAGAACATTGACCTGAGTTTCTTTTTCCAGGGATCACAAGGTAACAAGATGGCCAACCTGAACCTGTTTGATCTCCAGAATTTCACCGGGCAGAACAACGTCCTGGCCGAAGCCGCACTGAACCGCTGGACGCCCAATAATCCCAGCACCCAATACCCGCGCGCCCTGGCGGCCGGAAGTCTGGATAACGGGGTGTTTTCCTCCAACATCGTGGAAGACGCTTCTTACATCCGCCTGAAGAATGTGAGTCTGGGCTACCAAATTCCCAGTTCCCTGACGCAGAAAGTAAAGGTGAAAACGCTCAGAATCTACGCCAGCGCCACCAACCTTTGGACCTTAACAGACTACTCGGGCTATGATCCTGAGGCAAATACCTTCGGGCAGAGCACGGCCATCATTGGGGTGGATCGGGGCGGGTATCCGCAGGCGAAAACCTACTTAGTTGGGCTAAACATCGGGTTTTAATTTCCAGAAAGAAAAGATGAAGACGTATCTTAAAATCCTAAGAAAAGCGGGGCTGGCCTTACTGGTCTTGCTCTCCTTGCCTTCCTGCCAGGACTTTCTGGAGGAGAACCCCAAAAACTTTGTGGCGGTCACCAACTTCTACCGGAACGCTGATGATGCGGTGCAGGCGGTGAACGCCATCTATGCCTACCTAAACTCCACCAGCACCGGTTCCACCGCTGGGGTGTACCACAGCACCTTATGGGTAACGGCGGGGCTGGCCTCGGATGAATTGCTGAACAACCACCCTTTCGCACCAGACCTGGACCAAATCGCCACTTTTTCGCATGGTCCGCAGAATGCCGCCCTGCTGGAGGTCTGGGCCATGCATTACAAATCCATCACAGTCGCCAACATTGCCATTGAGCGCATCCCCAGCATCCAGATGGAGCAGAACCTGAAGGACCGCCTCCTGAACGAAGCCCGTTTCCTGAGAGGGTTGCTGTACTTCAATATGGTGCGCATGTTCGGCAGCATTCCTTTGCTTACCAAGGAAGTGGAGCCTTTGACCCCGGCCGTGGCCACCCCAGATGAAATCTACGCCCTCATCATAGCAGACCTGACCTCCGCCGAGAACCTTCCGTTGAGTTATCCGGCCGGAAGTGGGAAGGGCAGAGCCACGCAGGGAGCGGCCAAGGCCTTGCTCGCCAAAGTCTATCTCACCCGCCAGGAATGGGACAAGGCTGCCCAGAAAGCCAAAGAAGTGATCGATTCCAACCAGTACGCCCTTTGGGAGGATTTTAACCAGGTTTTCAAATTAGCCAACAGAAACGGCAAGGAAGCCATTTTCTCAGTGGGGTTCGGGGACCAGGGAGGCGCCATCAGTTTTTGGGAAGTAGGGCAGTTTCAGGTGCGGCTCTTGCCCTCTGAACTCAGTGCCGAAGGAGTAGAGAACGCTCAGGGTTGGCAAACGCCCACCATGCAGCTGTTCAATTTCTTTGACTTCAACGACCGCCGAAAAGAAGTCACTTTCCTGACTGAGTACGTGAACCGAAGCGGTGCTGTCACCCCCATCCGGCCCTACATCCAGAAGTTTTGGGACCGGGCCATGGAGCCTAAGGGAAACGGTAGTGAGAATGACTTTCCGGTGCTGCGCTACGCCGATGTGCTCCTGATGTACGCCGAGGCCAACAATGAACTAGGGAATGCTGCCCTGGCGCATGAGTACATCAATATGGTGCGCAAGCGCGCCCGCTTTGACGGGACCATCTACCGCACCACCGTCCCTGATTACGTGGGGCTCACCAAAGAGCAGATGCGGGAAGCCATTCTGAAAGAAAGAGCGATGGAGTTTGTCGCCGAAGGGCACCGTTGGTTTGACCTGGCCCGCACCAAAACTCTGGAAATGCTGGTGCCTCTGGCCAAACCTGGCGTGGTTCCGGCCGCCAAGCATTACCTGTTCCCAATCCCGCAGCGGGAGCGGGATCTGAACCCGAACCTTCCGCAGAACAACTACTAACGGGCACCGCAAGATGACAGAACGCATTGCCATCGCGATGGACTTGGGAGGCACCAAGATAAAGTTGGGCCTGGTGCAGGAGGGAAAGGTCCTAGCCATGACCCAGATAGACGCCTACTCAGACCAGGGCCTCCGGGGAAGGTTGCCCTTTGTGAAGCTCTCCATTGACAAGCTGCTGGAAGAAAAGAACATTTCCCTGGATCAGGTAAGCGGCGTGGGAGTTTCTATCCCGGGAATAGTAGACAGCGTGCAGAGAAAGGTGTTGTCCATTGATAAAAAGTACGGGGACGCTCCGGAGATTGACTTCCCGGCCTGGGCGCAGCAAGCCTGGGATCTACCCATCATTTTAGAAAACGATGCCAGATCTGCCTTGGTGGGCGAGTGGCAGTACGGACACTGCAAAGGGGTGGACAACGTGGTGCTCATGACCTTGGGCACCGGCGTAGGAACCTCGGCGGTCATTGAAGGAAAAGTCTTAAGAGGCAAGCATTTTCAGGCCGGCTGCCTGGGCGGTCATTTCACGGTGAACCTAGGGGGCAGGGTCTGTAACTGCGGCAACATCGGGTGTGTGGAGGCAGAATCCTCCAGTTGGAGCCTGGATGAAAAGGTGAAAGCCCAGCCATTGTACGCTAAAAGCCTGTTACGGGTAGAGCCGAAGATTGACTTCTCGGTACTGTTCCAGTTGGCAGAGAAAAAGGACCAACTGGCCCTGCAGATGCGCGACCAGTGCCTGGATGTATGGTCGGCCTGCGCCATCAACCTGATCCATGCCTACGACCCGGAGGTACTGCTGCTGGGCGGCGGCATCATGGGAAGCGGCGCTTACATCATCCCGTACCTGCAGTCTAAAATAAATGAATTGGCCTGGACTCCCTGGGGGAAAGTGGAAGTGCGGGCCGCTTCCTCCTTTGACAGTGCCGCCCTTCTGGGGGTTGGGTATTTAGTGTTTCACCAAAATTAAACGGCTTTGAAAAAATCAAACTACGATAAGTATCCCGAGATCAGAGTGGAAGGCCATGCGTGTGTGGCAGGGTGGGAAAACATTGGTCAAGAAATCAGCCAAAGGGCAGCGGATGCAACCAAGCAAAAAATGGTGGTAGTAGTAGAGTGTTACCACGGCGTAGAAATCGAAGAGGTCATTTTAGGCTTGGCACAGACTTTACAACCGGTTGCTATCCTCCGCGCCTCTACCGCCTTCAAATCTGAAAGACAGATTGATGAGTTGGTGGAAGAATACGTGACCGATGATCCGGTTTTCGGGTACATGGCCCCTTTGCACTTAACTGATTTCCAGGATGCCCAGAAATTGGAAACCGCCAGAACCGAAATCCAGCAAGCCCTTCAGGGAGTGTTGTTGGTAGTTGGAACGGGCGCCAGCCTCATAGCTCCTGAGGCCGATCTTTTGATTTACGCCGATATGCCCCGTTGGGAAATTCAGTTGCGGTTCAGGAGAAACAAGGTAGGGAATTTGGGGGTAGCCAATGAAGCGGAATCCTTCTCTTACCTCTACAAAAGAGCCTTCTTTGTGGATTGGCGGGTGTGTGACCGGCATAAAAAGACCCTGATGGCAAAGTGGGATTATGTATTGGATACCACCCAGCCCGATGTTCCCAAACTAATTACAGGAGCGGCTTTACATGATGCCCTGCAACACACCCTCACCCGGCCTTTCAGGGTGGTGCCTTTCTTTGACCCCGGACCGTGGGGAGGCCAGTGGCTGAAAGACGTCTGTGACCTGGACCGCTCAGAACAGAACTTCGCCTGGGGCTTTGACTGTGTGCCCGAGGAGAACAGCCTTTTATATCGTTTTGGCGAAAACGTGCTGGAAATACCTTCGCTAGACCTGGTGTTTTCGCACCCTAAAGAACTGCTGGGCGAAGAGGTGTTTGAGGCTTTCGGCGATGAGTTTCCCATTCGGTTCGATTTCCTGGATACCATGGAAGGGGGTAATCTCAGCCTGCAGGTGCACCCGCTCACCGAGTACATCCAGGAGAAATTCGGGATGCCCTACACCCAAGATGAAAGCTACTACATGCTGGATGCCAAAGACGATGCCTTTGTGTACCTGGGTATGAAAGAAGACGTGGTGCCCGAGCGCATGATCCATGAACTGGAAGCCGCGCAAACCCAGGGCCAGTACTTTGAGGCCGAGAACCACGTGGAGAAATGGCCCATCAAAAAGCACGACCATGTGCTCATTCCGGCTGGTACGGTGCATTGCTCGGGCGCCAACAGCGTGGTGCTGGAGATAAGTGCCACGCCCTACATCTTCACCTTCAAACTTTGGGATTGGGGGCGGATGGGCCTGGACGGGAAACCGCGGCCTATTTCGCTGGAACACGGCAAAAACGTGATTCAGTGGGACCGCACCACCCAATGGACGCAGGAAAACATCCTGAACAAGGTGGAGCCAGTGGGCCAAGGCGATGGCTGGCGCGAAG
The DNA here is from genome assembly GCF_008271695.1 of Rufibacter hautae. GTDB lineage: Bacteria > Bacteroidota > Bacteroidia > Cytophagales > Hymenobacteraceae > Nibribacter > Nibribacter hautae. The sequence goes on along the minus strand of NZ_VKKY01000002.1, from coordinate 1,806,946 downwards.
AAAGAACCGGCCTGCATGAAGGCTCCTTTATTGAAACCCGCCGGCACTGGTTCACCAAAGAAGTACCGCACCACACCCAAGGCATCGTGAATGTTCTGAACCTAATTGAAGGCACCGAAGCCATTGTGGAAAGCCCCACCCAAGCCTTTGAACCTTTTATCATTCATTACGCCGAGACCTTTATTGTGCCCGCCTCGGTGGGGGCTTACTCCATACGGCCGCACGGAGAAGGCATGGGTAAGGAGTGCGCAACCCTGAAAGCCTACGTGCGCACGCCGCCTGATTTTAACGCAAAATACTCCTTCAACCAAAATTAAGCCGTGTATGGAAAAGGCAGGAAGTAACTGGTTTGTGTACCGCATCACCCTGGTGGCCGCCGTGGGTGGGTTGCTCTTCGGGTATGATACGGCCGTGATTGCCGGGGCCATCGGGTTTTTGCAGCTCAACTATGATCTGTCCTCGGCCATGATGGGGTGGATTGCCTCCTGCGCCATTCTGGGCTGCATGATCGGGGCGGCCTTTAGCGGGGCGCTCAGTGACAGAATCGGGCGCAAAAAAGTGCTCATGTTGTCGGCCATTTTGTTTGCAGTTTCCTCCATAGGAACGGCTATGCCCCCAGACCTGACTTGGTTTGTTATTTTCCGGCTGATCGGAGGGCTGGGCATCGGTATTGCCTCCATTTTGGCCCCCATGTACATCACCGAGATCGCGCCGGCCGCTATCCGGGGACGGTTGGTCTCTTTGAATCAACTGGGAATTGTATCCGGCATCCTGCTCATCTACTTCGTGAACGCGGGCATTGCCGGCTTGTATGACGAGACCTGGAACATCACCACAGGCTGGCGCTGGATGTTTGGGTCGGGGATCATTCCTTCGCTCATTTTCATGGTGCTGTTATTTTTTGTGCCCGAAAGCCCCCGGTGGCTCGCCAAGAAAGGGTATGTGGAGGAGCCGCTGGCGATTCTTACCAAGATTAACGGCGAAAGAGAAGCCCAATTGGAACTGAAGCAGATCATGAACACCCTCTCCGAGGAATCGGGCACCGTGGGGGAACTCTTCAAACCGGGTCTCCGGAAAGCCCTTTTCATTGGGGTGGTTTTGGCCATTCTCTCGCAGGTGACGGGCATCAACGCCATCATGTATTATGCCCCGGAGATTTTTAAATCCACCGGTGACGGCTCTGATTCTGCTTTGCTCCAGACCATTCTGGTGGGCGCCGTGAACCTGCTGTTCACCATCGTCGCCATCAAGTATGTAGACAATTGGGGCCGCAAAGGCTTGTTGCTGGCGGGCTCGGCAGGCATGGCTGTCTGCCTGCTCATCATTGGGGGCGCCTTTTACCTGGATATGGTGAAAGGGTACATCGTGCTGGTCTTTATTTTGGCGTACATCGCCTTCTTTGCGGTGTCACTGGGGCCCTTGGCCTTTGTGATCATTGCCGAGATTTTCCCGAACCGCACCCGCGGCCGGGCCATGTCCATTTGCCTGGGCGCGCTATGGGTGGCCGTGTATTTCGTCTCGCAGTTTTTCCCCATCCTGTTGGATTCTATCGGGAGCGCCTACACCTTCTGGATTTTCATGGCCATGTCTGTCCTGACCTTTGTGTTTGTCTGGACCCTGGTGCCCGAGACCAAAGGAAGAACCCTGGAGGAAATTGAAAAATCCTGGACCGCGGGCCAGCCGGAAAAACTCAAACCTGACCCTTTGGTAGCTCGGTGACCTGCCAGTGGCGCTGCTTTTGACCTGTTTTTAGAAAAATAGGCCCTAAACAGAACCCACAACACCAGTTGCTCATACCAAGAATGTACCTGCTTACCCGTTCGCCTATCCTTTAAACCTTAAATCATATGCATATGAAAAAGATTTCTTCCTTCCTTTTTTCCTGTCTGGCCTTGGTGGCTATGACCTTCTGGACTTCCTGTTCAGACGATGAATCCACGCCCGATGCGCCGGTACTGACCTTGTCAAAAGAAGAGGTATCTGGTAAAACCGGGCAACCCGTGGAGGTAGCCGTCTCCATCAAGGTGCCCGGAGGTCTGAAGGCGCTCAGAATCACTAAACAGGTCAACCTCCAGAACGACAATACCTACGGAACTGGCGGGGTGCAGACCGTGCAGCTTCCGTCTACCGGCCAGACCGATTATACCTACAACTTCACCTACACCCACGCGCCAGGTGAAGTAGACAAGTTGGTGGGGTTCACGTTCCGGGCCGAAGACAACAACGGCAAAGTAGGGGAGAAGGTATTGACCGTGAACACCACGGCCTCGGGCGAGCAGATCCTGTATTCCTACCGCTGGAACCTGAAGTCCAAGATGCACACCACGCCCAACCCAGACGTAGAAGACATTGAGGATTGTGAGACCGATGATTCTTTCGTGTACAACGAGAACGGAACCATGGCCGTGAACTACGGCTCCAAGCCTTGTGTCTTTGACGGATTCAATACCTACACCACCTGGTCTTTGAGCGATGACGAGAAAACCTTCACCCAGACCTATGCCTCGGTGTTTGATCCTTCTAAAGTGACCACCGAAACCTACACCGTGAAATCCCTGACCAAGGACCGCCTGGTAATGGAAATCACCCTGGACTTATCCGTATTCGGACCTCCTTACACAGACAAAGAAACGTTTGTGTACACCTTTGATGCCAGCCCTAAACAATAAGTACTCAAATGCCTTTTCGTGCTTGTTTTTTGAAAACAAGCCCGAAAAGGCAAAGGGCTTCTTTTTACATTTCTGCTGATGGTTTACCAAACAGTCCTGCTTTCTTTTCCCAAACCGACCTATGATTCTTAGAAATAGCTTCTTTAAGAACACTGCTTTTTTTGTCTGTCTATCGCTGCTTACCTGCTCTTCAGACAAAGGCGACACCGACGGGAAGCCCCAAAAGAAACCGGTGAACACCGACATCACCACCCTGAAGTTTACAGTGGCGGAGGCCCCCGAATGGACAGCGCTTTTCAAGCGGAACTCCGGTTGGTTTGGCGCCGATGGAATCTTCGCGATCCCTAAAAACGGGGTAGACTCGGCCGGGGCCGGAAGAAACACCGAGACCATGCTGCTTTTCAGTGATACCATGATCGGGGATATCAAAGACGGGAAGCTGAGTCCGGGGTACAAGATGATCAACAACTCGGTGGCCATCATTAAAGGGAACAAGCCCGCGCCAGAAAACATCACCTTCTACTGGGACAAAGACGAAGCCGGAAAGCACCGGGCCAACTTCATCCCCCAAACGCCGGCAGCCAAACCGGGCGAATACTATTGGCTAGGCGATGGCTTTGTGAATACCGCCAAAAATAATGACACCTACATCTTCGGGTACCGCGTGCGCGATACCGGGGCGCAGGTATTTGGCTTTCAGGAAGTGGGCAATGCCTTGATCGTGATCCCGGCCGGAAGCAAACCTCCCTTCAAAAACCAGCGCCAACTGGACACGCCATTCTTTTTGCCGGGCAGTGCCCCAGACGATTACGGGTCGCTGGGCGGGGCTATTTTCGTGAACACCAAAGAAGCCGGCGCCCCGCAGCCCGATGGCTACGTGTATGTGTACGGCGTGCGCGGAAAAGCCAAAAACGTGATCGTGGCGCGGGTATTACCCGGTGAGATTGAAGACTTCAGCAAGTGGCGCTACTGGGATGGCACCACCTGGAACCCTGACCTCGCTAAACTGGCCAACATCACCGACCGAGCCTCCAACGAGTTAAGCGTGACCCCACTGCCTGACGGCCGCTATGCCATGGTGTTCCAAACCGATGGCATCGGGAACAACGTAGGCCTCCGTCTGAGTCTTAAACCCCAAGGTCCCTTCGGCCCGATCATCAAAATCTGGGACTGCTCAGAAGACATCAAAATGGACAAAGACTTCATCGTGTATAATGCCAAGGTGCATTCCAATTTGTCAGAACCCGGCGAGATGCTCATCAGCTACAACGTCAACTCCTTTGACTTCTTCAAAGACATTCTGGTACACCCCAACCTGTATCGCCCAAGGTTCATTAAAGTGAAGCTTTTGTAGTTTGCTGAGTAAAATCAAAGAAGCTAAGTAAAACCACCTTTTCTTTTCCTGATTCTTTTTTAAAGCCGATTTGTAAAAAATAGCTCCAAAACGTTCAGCATTCTTCTAAAGCATTCCTGAACCTCACCCATGAAAAGCGTCAAAGTTCTACTTCTGGTCCTGCTTTGCTTAAGTGGAACAATCGTTTCATGGGCAGGCGTGTGTGGGTACCAGGGGTCACGGGTTTGTTCATTTGGGCATCCAATTTTTAAAACGGAGTTAAAATTCACGGTGGCTACGGTGCTTCAAAGCAATATGGTGGTCCAGCAAGGCAAGCCTTTTACCATGTGGGGCACCGCTTCGGCAGGAGATACTATCACGCTTGCGGTAGATTGGAACATTTCGCCGGTGCAAGTTGTGGCAGACGTTTCCGGCAGATGGAAAGGGCAGGTGCCCGTTCCTGAAGTGAAACCCGGTGACTTTTCGGCCCACACCATCACTGTTTCTTGTAAAAAGGAAAGCCTCACCTTATCTAATATCCTGATAGGGGAGGTGTGGCTCTGCAGCGGCCAGTCTAACATGGACATGGAACTGAAACCGGCGCTGCCTTGGCTCAGGGGCGTGCTGGACTATGAAAAGGAAATAGCAGCGGCCGCGTATCCCGCCATCCGGCTGATTAACATTGAGAACAATTTCAAGAAAACACCCCAGGAAAATGCGAAAGGTACCTGGTTGGTCTGCTCGCCGCAAACCGCCGGAGACTTCAGCGGGGTCGCTTATTTTTACGGGCGCGAGTTACTGCAAAAACTACAGGTGCCCATTGGGTTGGTGGTGTCCTCGGTAGGCGGATCTGCTTGCCAGGCCTGGACCAGTAGGGAGGCGTTGGAAAGTGACCCTGAGGTGAAAGCGAAGTACCTGACGCCTTATGACCTCAGCCCGCAGGCGCAGGAAAGCCTTGATTCCATCAAAACCCTTGAAAAACTGTTTGAGGTGTTGGCCCGGCCCACCTTGCTGTACAACGCCATGATTCATCCCTTAAAAGATCTTTCCGTGAGAGGTTTTTTGTGGTACCAGGGCGAGTCCAACAAGAAAGACGGAAGCGCCTACACGCGCCTGTGCACCGCCATGGTGGAGGGTTGGCGCAAAGATTTCAACCAAGGTGATTTGCCCTTTTATTACGTGCAGGTCACGCCCTACAATTGGGAAGAAAAAGACTCCACGGCCACGTATTACGCCAAGCTACGCGAAGCCCAGGACGCTATGTTGCAGGTGAAGAACACCGGAATGGCCGTCACCATGAATATCGGGGAGGTGAACGACATCCATCCGCGCAACAAAAAAGACGTGGGTTTGCGCCTGGCCAAAATTGCATTGGCGAAAAATTATGCCCAACCAGAGGTGGTGTATTTGGGGCCCAAGTTCAGGGAGTATAAGGTGAGGGGAAAGAAAGTGATGGTCTCTTTTCTGCCTCAAAGCCTGGGTACAGGCCTCACCACTTCAGACGGGCAAAAGCCCAGGCACTTCTACCTCGCTGGCGAGGACAAAATTTTCTACCCGGCAGAGGCATCCATCGTGAAGGATCAGGTACTGCTGTCTTCAGAGAAGGTGAAGAAGCCGGTGGCCGTTAGGTATGCTTTTACTAATTATCCCATGACCAACTTCGGGAACAAAGAAGGTTTACCCGCCATGCCTTTTCGCACCGATACTTGGGAGGAGTAAATCCGTAGCGTGATTTTTCTGTGTTCAAGCCCTCCTTTGGTGGGGCCTCGGTTTGTGTTTTCGGCTTAAAATCTCAAAAACAAATGAAAAGTAGTGCCCACCTCCGCAGAAGAAAATGGATGGTTTTTAGATTGGTTCCGTTCACTGCCATGGCTATGCTGGCTGGCGGTTGTCAGCAGAACAAGAGTATGGCGGCCGAGTCTTCGGAGAAGAATGCTCCATCCGCTGTAAGCAATGTCCGGCAAGTGAAAGCCACCTCTGTTCCGCAGTGGGAGCAGATGCTGATGCACAACTCGGGCTGGTTGGGGGCAGACGGAATCTACTGCGTAGCTCTCAATGGAGTAGAAAAGTCAGGCCAAGCCACTGCTTCCACTGAAACGTTCCTGTGGTTCAGTGATACCATCATCGGGGACATCAAAGGCGACTCACTGCAAGCCGATTGGCAGATGGTGCACAACTCGGTGGGCTACTTGCAGGGTAGCACTCCAGACCCGAAGAAAATCAAATTTCATTGGCGGAAAGACGAGAAGGGCAAAGCCGCCTCCATGTTTGAGCCCCACACCCCCAAGGCCCAGCCGGGGGATTATTATTGGCTAGGAGACGGGTTCTTCAACCATCAGAAAGACAGCACCATTTACATTTTAGCTTACCGGATCAAGAGTTTACCCGGGGGCGTGTACCCGTTTGAAGATGTTGGCGTTTCCCTGATCGCGGTGCCCAAAGGAAGTCGGCCGCCCTTCACCAACCACCGGCAAATGGATACGCCTTTGTTTTTCAAGGACAGCAACGGCAAAGGGAAAGTGGTGTTTGGGGTAGCCGTGCTGGCCAATACCGTAGGTGCCAAAGCGCCCAAACCTGATGGCTACATTTATGTCTATGGCGTACGAGGCGATAAGAAAGAACTTCTGGTGGCCCGGGTACAAGACAAAGCATTCGAGGATTTCAGCCAATGGCGCTACTGGGACGGAAGCTCCTGGGGCACTGATGTGCATAAAGCCGCCGCGCTGACCAGCCGGGTGTCCAATGAGATGGGTGTGAGTTTCATGGAAGACGGCCGGGTGCTGGCTTCGTACCAGTTAGACACCAATTCGCCTACCGTCGCTATCCAGACGGGGCAAACCCCTGCCGGACCTTTCCAGCCCGCCAAAAAGATCTTCGAAACCCCCGAGGTCTATGAAGACCTGGATTTCTACACCTACAACGCCAAAGCCCATCCGCACCTATCCAAACCTGGGGAGCTATTGATCAGCTACAACGTCAACTCCTTTGATTTCATCGCCGATATCCATAAGCACCCGCATCACCTCCGGCCAAGGTTTATCTCTGTGAAGTATTGAAAGTATCTATCATGCTCTCATAAGAACTATCATACAATGGAAGTGGGATAATGCCTTGCGGAGTGTAGTTGGATCAGACTTGATTATGCCTTGAATCTTGAAAAAGTGAGTGAAAGGTGCTCGCGATTATTCTTACCCTAAACTCAAACTTTAACCTCACGGTGGTGCCTTAGAAAGTGTACCAGAAAACGAAAGAGTCGCTCTTCTACTTTATGCCAAAAAGAGGGGTTCTGCCATCATGGTTATAGCTAACCCATTTAAATGAAAGCTCCTGTTAAAATATAAAGGCTTATAAAGTTAATTTTTTGTAAAGTTTTCATATAATTACAGGAAAACAGTTCAATAAATGGGAAAAGCGCAATTATTGGAAGGGGAGGCTGACCTATGGGATAGGATGAGGGCAGGTGATGAGGAAGCTTTTTCACAGATATTTGCTCATTTTTCTGATACCCTTTTTCACTATGGTTGTCGGCTGCACCACGATGGGGAGTTGGTAAAAGACTGTTTGCAGGACCTGTTCGTGAACATCTGGAACCGACGTCATCTGCTGGGGCCAACTACCTCCATCAAATATTATCTGTTGCGCTCGGTAAGAAGGCAGATTGCGCTCAAGGTGAAAGAAGGAAGTACCCTGTCCACCGATCAGATGCATACCCTAACCAAGAACGAGAAAGAATACTCTTCGGAAGATACCTTGATTCAGGTGGAAGATGAAAACATTTTACACCAGCATTTGGCAAAAGCGATGGGTAACCTTTCAGAGCGTCAACGGGAGGCAATTTATCTCCGGTTTTACCAGAACATGGAATTCACTGACATCGCCACCTTGCTGGAGATCACGCCTAGGGCCGTTTACAAACTGATTTATAGAGCCATAGACATTCTCCAGAAAAGCTTCTACAGTTCCACTCCGTCTACTGCCACCGCTTCTGTTTTATCATTCCCTAACTATAAGTTGCAATTTGATGTACTCGCTAGTTTGATTGTGCTGAGTGGGGCAAAATTCTTTCTATAAGCTAGAGGCTAGTCTAAGCATACTCCCACTTTCCTGAGTACCGGTTCAATTTTACGATCCATTGAGATAGGTGCGTGGTTGCCACTATTTCAATGGATTTGCTGATTTTAAGGAGTTTCTCAAATTGTAAAATGCGTTTCAAAGTCATTTTTAAGAAATATGTAAAAAATTATCGCATTCGGTGGGTCACTTAGAGGTCAAATCTCCTTTTACTATTTAGAACTATAGCCCAGGCACACCAGATGGAGGAAAATTACCAGACGCTGCACGATTTTGTATTAGACCCTAGCTTCTGCGATTGGGTTCTAGGCAGAGATGGAAACGCTGCAGCCTACTGGCAAACCTACCTCAACGCTCATCCTGATCAGTCTAAACTTGTAGGGCAAGCTAAGGCTTTGGTCTTGGCCATGGGGCACACTACAGGCACCCAATGGGCACCCTCTGAGAAAGCTGAGGTTTGGAGCCAGATCCAAAGCCGGATACAGACGCAACCAGATGCAGACCTTGACAGAACACCTGAAACCATCCACCCCCTTCGTCCTGCGGGATGGAGAGTTATTTATAGGATAGCGGCCAGTTTTGCTGCCTTTGTCCTTTTCAGTGTAGCCTTGTATTACTTCCTGCATCAGACCCAAGGAGAGACGATCCGGTATGCGACGCCTTATGGCGAGGTGAAAAAGGTTCTGTTGCCGGATAACTCAGAAGTGACGTTGAACGGGAATTCTTCTTTAAGCTATAAGAAGCCCTGGAATTTAGACTACCCCAGAGAAGTAACGCTTACCGGGGAGGCTTTCTTTAAGGTCACCCACCAGCAAAACGACCAGAAATTCAAGGTGAAGTTGGCTGAGAATGTGGCCATTGAAGTGATTGGCACCGAGTTCACCGCCACCCAAAGGCCCCACGACACCAAAGTGGTCCTGAACGAGGGAAAGGTGAACTTCTCCGTGACCGATGAAGGGTTTCTGGGGTATTTTAAAGAAACGTTGGCAAAAGAGACGCTCAGCCCAGGTGAGTTAACCGCCTATTCTTCTGAGACAAGCGGAAAAGCAAAGCTGGTGAAGCGGATGGTTCAAAACCCAGAGATCTATAGTGCTTTCCAACACAACAAACTCATGTTCGCAGATGCCCCGCTTTCAGAAGTAGCGCGGGTTCTGGAGGATGTATATGGCTTTAAGGTAACCTTTACCAATGAAGCGCTTGCGAACAGACGGTATACAGGTTCAGTGCCCCATGACAAAGTGGAGGTACTCATCATCACGCTTGAGAAGTTATTTAATCTTAAAATATCCCAAAAAGGCAATCAGCTGGAAATTAGTTGAAATCTCCTTCGGCTCCAGTGCTCAAAACAACAGAATAGACCTTTTAAAAACATTATACCTAAATCTCATGTCCGTATGGTAAAACCTTTTAGCAAACAAAAAATGCTCACTCCTTTCCTTATATGTGTAGCAATGCAGGTGTCTGGGCAAGCAATGACTGCTTCCGTAAAGGCTCCTTCTGGTCGCTATATGGTAATGGAGCAAAAAACCGTATCGCTTTCCAAAGTGATAAAAGAGTTGGGTAACTACTATAAGGTTAACCTCAACTATGACAGTGAGCTGCTTTCCAGAATTAAAGCCGAGGAGAGTGTCCTGAAACCCATCAGCGGCAATTTAACCCAGGACATGGAAAGGATCTTGAAGCCGCATAACCTCAGTGCGGAGAAGGTGGATAAGAATACCTATATCATCATTCCTGCCACGCCCCAGAACGCCCGCCCCAAAACCACCCTGCTGGAAAATACCAAGGTTAAGGCGGACATCACTATCACTGGGGAAGTGAAAGACGCGCAAGGCACTGGCTTGCCCGGGGTGACCGTAGTGGTGAAAGGAGTGGCTGGCATTGGGGTAACCACCGATGTGGAGGGACGCTATTCCCTCAAATTACCAACCGGGCTTGAAACGGGGGTACTCGTCTTTTCCTACATCGGGTTCAAAACGCAGGAAGTACCCATAAGCAATAGAACCTCTATTAATATCACCCTGGAGGCAGATGACCAGGCTCTGGGGGAAGTAGTGGTGGTGGGATATGGAACGCAGCAGCGCACCAGCGTGGTGGGAGCCGTGGACCAGGTGACTTCTGCCGTGATTGAGGGAAAGCCCGCCATGACCGCCACCCAGGCTTTACAGGGGGCCTCTCCCAACCTCATCATCCAACAGACCAGTTATGAACCCGGCCAGTCCGCCAGCATCAACATCCGGGGTATCAGCACCCTGGGGAACAACAGTCCTTTGGTGGTGATTGACGGAATAGTAGGGGGAGATATCAACCTGTTAAATCCGAATGATATTGAAAGCGTTTCTGTTCTGAAGGATGCAGGGAGTGCCGCTATTTATGGTTCAAGGGCTGCCAATGGGGTCATACTTATTACCACCAAGAAGGGGAAGAAAAATACCCGCCCAACGGTGACTTACAATGCCTTAGTTGGTATCCAGGAGCCTAAGGTTTTATACAAACCGGTAAAAGGGTATGAGAACGCCATCCTTAGAAGCCAAGCGACCGTGAATGCAGGCTTGCCTCCCATCTACGGAGCTGAGGACATCAGAAGATTCCAGGAGCAGGGCGACAATGAATGGTTCCTGAATACAATCCTACAGGATGCTGTTCAACAAAACCATAATCTAACCTTGTCAGGCGGCAGCGAGACCTCTACTTTCCTGGTCTCTGCGGGTATGGCTGACCAGCGGAGTAACCTGGTAGGACCAAACTACGGCCACTCAAGGTACAACTACCGCCTTAACCTAACCAGTGATTACGGTAAGCTGAAATTGACCAGCATCTTGGCCTATACCCGCAGCCAGATCAAAGACCATTCTTCTTCTACCCAAACCCTCATTGTGGATGCGGGTAGAGTGCCTACTTATTATCAACTGAAAGATGAACAAGGCCGCTACTTGACCAATGATGTTCTTTCTGAATTCAACCCCTTGGGCGTGTTGGAGAAAGGTGGTTACCGGAAGTATAACAACGATAATATTTTCGGGAACATCAATGCGGAGTTTGAGATAGTGGAGTCTTTTAAACTGAGAGGGGTATTTGGCGGGAGCCTGGTTTCAAACCAACTTTTTGCCAGATCCATGCAGGTAGACTATTTCCCTAACGGAACTTCGGGCGCCAACCGGAATACGAATGATGAAAACAGTAAGAACCTTTCCCTCAATACCCAGCTCTTAGCCGAGTTCAACAAAACGTTCTCAGTAGACCATACCACCAATGTGCTGGTAGGTATCTCCAATGAATCGTACACCAGTAGAAGCAGCGGATTATTCAAAACTTATACAGATCCTGAATTAGGCACTCCGGTGTCTGGAACCATCGTAAGCCCAGATTCCTATAACTCAAACCAAAGAGCCAATGAAACAAGCTTGAACTCCCTTTTCGGGAGAGCCTCATACTCTTTCAGAGACAAATACTACGGTGAATTCAGCTTCAGGGTAGACGGATCTTCCAAATTCAACAGAACTAACAGATGGGGCTTTTTCCCTTCGGTATCCGCAGGTTACCGAATCACGGAGGAGAGCTTCCTGTCGGGTTACCGCGACAATCTAGGTGATCTGAAACTACGGGCGTCTTACGGGGTTTTGGGGAACCAGAGCGTAGGGGACTACCAGTTCATGACTACCTACTTTACCTACCAAAATGCCTATGGATTTAACAATTCACCCGTAGGCGGCACAGGCTTTTCGTTTGCCAACCCAGACTTACGGTGGGAGAAAGCCGCGACTTTCAACGCCGGGGTAGATGCTAGTTTCCTGAATAACGCTTTAACCCTGTCTTTGGACTACTTCAATAAGGTTACCAGTGATATCCTAATCCCGCCTAGTGTACCAGGGGTATATGGAACTTCGCTTCCTACTTATAACGCCGGTAAGGTAGAGAACAAAGGTTGGGAGGTCAACCTGAACTACCGTGTTTCCCATGGCAGTTTTGACCACTCTTTTTCTTTCAACCTGGGAGACTCCAAAAACAAGGTGCTCTATTTTGAAGGAAAAGAGGCTTTGACAGGAGCAGATGAGATGCAGGTGATTCTAAGAGAGGGCTTGCCCTTCAGGTCGTATGTTGGTCTCAAAAGAGACGGCTATTTTCAGAACCTTGATGAAATAGAAAGAGGCCCTAAACCACCAGGGCTCAACGTGTCTCCGGGTGACAACCGGTATGTTGACGTGAACGGGGATAACATCATAGATGAAAACGACAAGTTTGTCCTGGGTAATCCTTTTCCCCGCTACACGTTTGGGGCTACCTATAACCTGAGGTTCAAAGGATTTGACCTGAACGTTTTCTTCCAGGGAGTAGGGCAGCGGAGCACCTTCCTGAGAGGCGAGTTGGTGGAGCCTTTCCACTTTAATTACTCTCAGGTGATGTACCAGCACCAGCTTGATTTCTGGACTCCACAGAACCCAGACGCCCGGTACCCGCGGCTTTCGGCCAGCGGCAGCCAATCAACCGAGAACAACTTCCGGAGGGGTTCAGATATGTACATCTATGACGCTTCTTATGTGAGACTGAAGAACCTGCAGATTGGCTATACCCTGCCAACCTCGCTGATCGGTAAAATAGGTATGAAGTCCATGAGGGCCTATTTCTCCGGGCAAAACCTGTACACGCTCTCCAAGTTGAAATTCATAGATCCGGAAGTCACTGAGTTCAACAACAACCTGAGCAATTCTGGGGCAAACAGTGGAAGAGCTTATCCTACGCCTGTCTACTATGGTTTTGGTCTAGATGTCACCTTCTAATTAAACAGCCACATGCATAAATTTTCCAAATTCATCTTTTGCCTACTAGGGGTTGTGACCATCTCTTTCACAGCTTGCAACGACTTAGATCTGGTGCCGGAAGATCGGTTCACGGATGCCAACTACTGGACTACGACTGAAAAGGCCAACAGTGTCCTGAACTCTGCCTATTCCCAGATGTACCGCAGTGACTATTTCTTCTTTAATGAAGGCATGTCAGACAATGCCTACAACGGGAGAGGAGACCAAAACGGAGTGGCTTCTTTGGCCGCTGGAACCTATGACGCCTCCCTGGGCAGAATACGGGAAGAATGGAATTTCCATTATTCGGGAATCAAGACCTGCCATATCTTTTTAGAGAATGTAGACCGGGTGGAGAACATGGATGCCACCTTGAAAGAAAGAATGAAAGCAGAGGCTCGCTTCATCAGGGCTTTCCATTACTTCCAACTGATGACCTGGTATGGAGACGTGCCCTTCTTCGACCGCGATATCTCCGTGGAGGAAGCCAAGACAATCCCCAGAACTCCCCGGGCCCAAGTGCTGGAATTTGTGTTGAATGAATTAACCCAGGTTGCAGAGGCCTTACCCGTTAATACCGCCTATGCCGCGGCAGACAGGGGCAGGATCACCAAAGGGGCCGCCATCGCTTTAAAAGCCAGGGCTTTGTTGTATGAAGGCCGGTGGCAGGATGTGGTCACCACCTGTGAATCATTGCTCAACAACAGCAGTGGTACTTACAGCTTATTCTCTTCTTACGAGGGTGTATTCCTGCCCCAGAACGAGAACAACAGTGAAGTCATCTTAGATATCCAGTTTGTACCCGAGGTAAGAGCTCACAACCATTTCTTTGACATCGCTCCATTGGCCGTTGGTGCCCGCTTGAATGCCCTTGCGCCCACCCAAGAATTGGTGGACAGCTACCTGACCCAGAACGGAAAAAGGATACAGGAAACCGGGTCAGAGTATGACGAAACAGATCCGTATGACAACCGTGACCCGCGCTTCGCTTCTACCATTGTGTACAACGGCTATGAATGGAAGAGGCCAAACGGCACCACCGAGACTATCTATACCAAACCAGGGTCTGATCCAGATGCCTCGGCCGTGGATGAGTACAAACCAGGCGGGGTGAGTTCTCCTACCGGATATTACTTCCGAAAGTATTATGATCCTACCTCGTCGGTGAACTTCCTGTCTGGGCTGAACCTCATAATGATCCGGTACGCGGATGTGTTGCTCATGTATGCCGAAGCCAAGAATGAGCTGGGGCAAATGAATGAAACCGTTTGGAACCAGACCATCAGAGCCCTCCGGGCCCGCGCTGGCTTCACCGATCCCGCCGCCTTGAACTACCCAGCGGTAGCCCAGGATGAACTGAGAACCATCATCCGGAACGAGCGCCGCATAGAGCTGGCTTTTGAAGGACTCCGCATATTCGATATCCGCAGATGGAGAATCGGGGGCCAAGTGTTGAATGGTTGGGCACATGGAGCGCAGTTTGGCTCTCCTTCGGTGGACAATGGCTACATCAGGGTTAATCAAAGAAGCTTTGATGAAAGCAAGCACTACCTGTGGCCAATTCCCAGAGATGAAAGGGCGCTTAACCCCAATTTAACTCAAAACCCTAACTGGTAAATTTTTCTCCTTTTTAACCCTCTATCCATCCACATATGAAAAATTCAATTTTCCTTCATTTCCTTTCTTGGGCGGCAGCGTTGTTGTTTTTAACAAGCTGTGAAGATGATAAAGAACTTGACCATACCCAGGTAACCGAGGTTACCAATCTGTTCACGCCAGAAAACAACACCTCCATAAAACTGGAGCCCGCCTCTGGCAGCGCTGTTTTTGAATGGGGCCAGGCAAAGGCAGAAGACAACGGCATCGTCTTCTATGAAGTGGTTTTCGACAAAGAGTCGGGGGACTTTTCTGATCCTATCTACAGTATCAAGTCTGATGGGAACGGAATTGGCAATATGCTCACCATGAGCTACGCCAGCCTGAACCAAATCGCGAAGATGGCCGGCATTGCCTCTCAAAGCAAAGGGAAAATCAAATGGACCGTTTTCTCCTCAAAAGGGATAAATGTGAAGAAATCCAGCGTGTCGCATATGCTGGAGCTGGAACGTCCTGCTGGTTTCGCGGAGATTCCTTCTGCCTTGTACATCACGGGTTCTGCCTCTGAAGGCGGCGAAACCCTTAGTGAAGCCCTTCCTTTCAAACAGACGCAATCTGGGGTGTTTGAAATTTATACCTCGTTGAAAGCCGGTACCTACAATTTCGCTTCGGGAAATACCGGAACCCCCATCACGTACTCCATCAACAACGGCAGAATGGTAGAAGGCGGCACCACCACGGTTACCGGCGATACCAAAGTGTACCGGATCAGGTTGAACCTGAATAACGCCTCTGCTGAGTTCACTGAAATCAAGTCTTTGGGCTTATGGTTCTCCGCGGATAACAAGATCTGGTATGACCTGCCGTATGCTGGTAAAGGCACCTGGGAAATCAAGAACGCTCCGGTAGAGTTCAAGCAGGAAGGCTGGGGACGCGATGAGCGCTACAAATTCAGGTTTACGGTATTGAACGCGGCCGGAGAAGAATCTATGGAGTGGTATGGCAGCCAGAACAGTGACAACAGTCGGCCTAACAGCAATACCGCCCTTTCTTACTGGTATATGTTCCCGGTGAACAGTTCCCAGTATGATTACGCCTTCAAATTCAATGAGAACGCTGACCGCAAGACCGCTGACATCAAAGTGGATTTCAGTGCGACGGCAGATCAGTACACCCATTCTGTCACTGTGAAATAAATCTTGGTTCTTCCCCAACTCTGGTTCTGTGATCAGGAAAAGGGTTGGGGAGGTTCCTCACGTTTTAAGCCTCTTTTTATGAAAACAATACATTTTCAACGCCTCCTGTGCATTGGCTTGATAGCCGTGTTAGGAGTTTTCAGTTCCTGTGAAGAGGAGCCCTTCCCGCTGTATGACCGTGACTCAGAAGTGGTGGTGTACAACTGGGCGGCAACCGCAGATTCGCTGCAGGATAAAACCTACAGTACCTTCCTCTCCACTGATGGGAAGTATTTCATTCAGAACAATACCGGCAACACCAATTTCAACTACTGGTGGAATGCCCACGCCCTGGATGCACTGGTAGATGCTTACCAACGCACGGAGGAAGCGGTCTATGTACAGCGCATGAAATCCCTGCTGAACGGCATCAAAGACAAAAACAACGGCGCCCTGCCCAACGAGTTCTACGATGACATGGAGTGGCTTGCCCTTTCCAGCCTTCGGGCCTACGATGCCACCAAAGATCCCGCTTTTCTGGAAGCAACCACCTTGCTGTGGCAAGACATCAAAACCGGCTTGAATGCGAACCAGGGCGGCGGTATTGCCTGGAAGAAAACCCAACTGGATTACAAGAACACCCCCGCCAATGCCCCCGCCATCATTTTAGCTTCAAGGCTGTACCAACTGCAAAAGAAGCAGGAGGACCTTGATTTAGCCAAAACCCTTTACACTTGGCTGAAGTCGACCTTGGTGGACCCGTCTACCGGAATTGTTTGGGACGGAATCAACAGAACCGGGAATGGCCAGGTAGACAAGAACTGGATCTTTACCTACAACCAGGGCGTGTTCATAGGCGCTGCCGAGGAGCTGTTCAAAGCAACCGGTGACCAAGCCTACCTAACGGATGCCGTACGCACCGCCAACTCCACCATCAACAGCACCGAGCTGGCCCCTGGCGGGTTGTTGAGAAGCGAAAACCAGGGAGACGGTGGTCTTTTCAAAGGAATCTTGGTGCGCTACTTGGCCCGATTGATTGAGCAGCCTAATGTGCCGCAGGTAGAAAAAGCGAAATATATCAACTTTCTGAAATACAATGCCGAAACGCTTTATGCCAAAGGCATCCGGAGGCCGGCGCTGACCATTAGTCCTGATTGGAAAAACATGCCTGGTGAATCCACTGATTTCTCTACCCAGCTTTCTGGGCTCATGCTCCTGGAGGCCATGGCGAGATTGGATGAATTGAACCTCCTTGACTAAAAAGGGCTGAGTTGGCAACGCAAAGTTCAAGAGCAGCTCAAGAGTCAAAGGAACAGCATCCGTTTTCCAGATTTTACATTCAGAATTTTCATTAGCGTACAACCCAAATGAATAGAAGAACCTTTATGCAGAGTTCGGCTTTGGTGGGAGCCGGCGTGCTTTTCAACCCCCAGTTTCTCTTCGCCTCGGCAGAATTCCCGGTAGTTCGGGTTTCTGCGGCAAAGCGGAATTTCCAGAGTAAGTCCGTGGACCAGGCCATTTCAGAATTTGCGAAGAACGTCAAGGACAAAGAGTTAAGCTGGCTGTTTCAGAACTGTTTCCCCAGTACCTTAGACACCACGGTAACGCACAAAATGGATGGTGGCAAACCGGATACCTATGTCATCACCGGTGATATTGATGCCATGTGGTTGCGTGACAGCTCGGCGCAAGTGTGGCCTTATCTGCAGTTTGCGAACAAAGATGAGAAGTTAAAGCAACTGATTGCCGGCGTCATCAACCGCCAAACCCGTTGTATTCTGAAAGACCCCTATGCCAATGCGTTCTACGGCGATGACACCAAAGTAGGGGAGTGGAAGACCGACCACACCGACATGCAACCTGGCGTGCATGAGCGTAAGTGGGAAATAGATTCGCTCTGTTACCCCATCAGGTTAGCCTACCACTACTGGAAAACCACCAATGACACCAAGCCTTTCGGTACGGAGTGGCAACAAGCGGTGAAAACTACGCTCAAGACCTTTAAAGAGCAGCAGCGCAAGCAAGACCTAGGGCCTTACAAGTTCCAGCGCACCACCCAGTTCGCTACTGATACGCTTTCCATGGCTGGGTACGGTAATCCGGTAAACCCGGTGGGGCTGATCTGTTCCTCTTTCAGGCCCAGTGATGACGCCTCGGTTTACTCCTTCTTGGTGCCGTCCAACTTTTTTGCCGTCGTGAGTTTGCGGCAGGCCGCCGAAATGATGGACAAAATCGCCAAGGATCAGAAGACCGCTAATGACATGACTGCTTTGGCAAAAGAAGTGGAAGCTGCCTTGAAGGACCATGCCATCATTGACCATCCCAAACACGGCAAACTCTATGCGTTTGAAGTAGACGGGTTTGGCAACCACTACCTGATGGACGATGCCAACGTGCCCAGTCTTTTGTCTTTGCCGTACCTAGGAGCAATCAGCGTTTCGGACCCCATTTATCAAAATACCCGCAAATTCGTGTTATCTGCCAGCAACCCGTTTTTCTACAAAGGAAAAGCCGGGGAGGGAGTAGGAGGACCCCACGTGGGCAAAGACATGATCTGGCCGATGGCGATTATCATGAGAGGCCTCACCAGCACCAGCCAGGAGGAAATCAAGACGTGTATCAACATGCTGAAGAACACGCACGGAGGCACTGGTTTTATGCACGAGAGTTTCCACAAAGACGATCCCAAAAAGTTCAGCCGTTCCTGGTTTGCCTGGGCCAACACCTTGTTCGGGGAGTTGCTCTGGAAAACCTACCAGGAATCGCCCAAGCTCCTGGCCTAAAGCCGGGTTTTACCAGGGGAGGATTGCAGGAGGGGCCCCCAACTTCCTGCTTTCCAAACCTTTTTCCTTCTGATGGGAGACCTTTCTCCTTGCCTTTCTGCACCAGAGTGTATTGCGCTGCATTTCCTCCTGCGCCTTTGAATCCCTTCAATTGAATTAGGCTTATCCTTGAGCTGTGTTCCATGCTCTTTACTTCTAGCTGAACCAGTTTTTTGTGAAAGCCCATCACCAGTTAACCTTTCCCCTAAATGAATACCTTCAAAACTACTTTGTTCTTGTTGGCGACAATTCTTTTAAGTTCTTGTGCTAAAACGATAAAGCCAACTACTGAAGAAATTGTTAAGACTGAGTCAACCAATAAGGGTTACACCCAGTACGTGAACACCTTTATAGGTACAGCCCCTTTGCTGGACCCGAAAATCATAGGCTATACCCCTCCTGAGGGCTGGCGCGTTTGGGCCGGATTGGTGTACCCGGGCAGTTCCCTCCCCAATGCCATGGTTCAGCTTAGCCCTATCACCGAGTATGGCTCCGGGGCGGGCTATGAGTATGAAGACACCCTCATTCATGCCTTCACGCACACCAACAAAGGCCATTGGAACCTCTGCAACATCCCCGTGCTGCCCGTCACCGGAAGCACCCAGGGCAAAGATGCGTTTTACTCCAGGTACTCCCATGACCAGGAAAAGGCCGCTCCGGGTTTTTACGGGGTTTTTCTAAAAGACTACCAAATCCAAGTAGACCTCACGTCTACGCTCAGAAGCGGCTTTCACCAATACACGTATCCCTCCAGCAAGGACCGCAGCATTGTATTTGACCTGGCCAAAGCGAACAACCGCGTCAGAAAGTGGAGCATCCAGCAAGTAGGAACTAATGCCGTGCAGGGGCACCAGGATGTAGGGGAAAAGATCTACTTCTACGCCACCCTCAGCACGGAGCTAAGCAGCCTGGATAAAAGAGGTGAGGACACAAGGAAGGGTCTGGCTATTCTGCACCTGAAGGATGGGGGCAATGCTACCGTTGACATGCGCATCGGGCTTTCATTTGTGAGCGTGGAAAACGCGAAGCAGAATCTGGAAAATGAAATAGGAAACAAATCGTTCGCTACCATCCGGAATGAGGCCGATGCTACCTGGGAGAACCTGCTCTCAAAAATCCAGGTAAAAGGAGGCACAGACAAACAAAAGGGATTATTCTACACGTCCTTGTACCGGTCTTTTCTCTGGCCAGCCTTACGCAGCGATACCAATAAAGAGTATACAGACGCAAAAGGAAACAGAGCGAAAGCCGATTTCAACTATTACACCGAGCCTTCCCTTTGGGACACCTACCGAAATAACCTCATTTTACTGGGCCTTGTTTCTCCTGAAGTCACGGTAGATGTGATCAAGTCGCTCAAAGACGTGGGTGATAAAACCGGCTTCATTCCCACCTTTTTCCACGGCGACCATGCCGCTCCTTTTATCGCCGGATCTTTCGCCCGAGGGTTAGACGGTTTTGATGTGAAAGCCACCTATAACCTGCTCTTGCGAAACGCCAACGTGGAGGGCGGCGCGCGGCCTTACATTACCGAGTACATCCAGAAAGGCTTTATCTCTGACCCCGATGTGGCGAACCCCCACGTGGAGACCAAGGCCAAAGCCGGCGTTTCCAAAACCCTGGAGTATGCTTATGATGATTATTCCCTGGCTCAGTTGGCCAAGGCCTTGGGCGATACGGTGAATTACCGGGTGCTCATGAAACGGTCCCAGAATTACCGGAACATGTTCGATACCAAAACCAGGTTCATGCGGGGCCGATTGGCCAACGGTGACTGGATCAAAAATTTCAATCCGCAGTATCCGTACTACGAGTACATGTACCGCGAGGCGAATGCCTGGCAAGTCTCCTTCTTCGCTTTGCACGACATGAAAGGACTGATTGGCCTGTACGGCGGCCCGAAACCTTTTGAAGCAAAACTGGATTCCCTGTTCACCTTGCCCTGGAATCCCAACCACATCGCCAGAAACGTAGAGAGCATGATTGGGCAGTACTGCCACGGAAACCAACCCGACCACGAGGCGCCGTTTTCCTACTACTTTATCAATAAACCCGAAAAATCACAGCAGATGATTGATCGCATCATGAACGACCTCTACGGCATTGGAGAGGACGGATTGGCGCTCTGCGGCATGGACGACTCCGGCGAGATGTCATCCTGGTACGTCTTCAATGCCCTGGGCCTGTACCCGTTCTCTCCCGCTGATGATGAGTACCTGGTCACGGTCCCCATCTTTGATGAAGTAACCTGGAAACTGCCGAACGGAAAGCAGGTTCAGATCAAGAAACAGGGGAAAGACCGTGCCTTGAAATCCATCCTGGTGAATGACAAAGCCCAGAAAGGGTATTTCGTCTCCCATGACTTATTCCGGAATGGAGGCGAATTAGGCATTGTCACAGGCAATTGATTTTGAGCCTCAAAATGCCAAAACCCTGCCCATTATGAGAAGGCGTTTTAGGGTTGTTTTCCATAAATCGGGCATAAAACTCTCAAGTGATATCCTCTAATAATCTACAGCGCATTCCTAGATGGTAAAACAAGGTATTTCTACAATTCTGTTTCTGTGCTTGGCGGTAACAGTGCAGGCCCAGCGGTATAGCTTGTTCTCCCCAGACAAAAAAACGGAGGTCAGGCTCATCGTCTCAGATAGCGTTTCCTATGAAGTACTTGCCGATGGTAAACACCTGGTCATTCCTTCAGTCATTCACCTGGAAACAGATTTTGGGCTGGGGAAAAATTCCAAAGTAACAAAGACCTCCAAGCGGTCGGTGAACCAGGTGCTGCACCCAGTGGTGTGGCAAAAAGGCAAAGACATTCAGGATCATTTCAATGTACTGAGCCTGGCTTTTTCAAACAATCTGAGGCTGGAGTGGCGGGCCTACAACAATGGCGTTGCCTGGCGCTGGAGCATCAACCAGAAAGGCCCTTCTAAAGTGATGGGTGAAATTGCCTCGTTTCGCTTAAACCAAGCCGAAAACGCCTGGTACCCCTTAGAGGATGAATTCTTCTCCCACAACGAGCGGGCGTACCATCAACTGTCCCTGGACAGCATCAGCAGCAAAAGTCTGGCGAGCTTGCCGGCCCTTTTCAGTGTCCAAGGAAAGAAGGTATTACTCACCGAGGCTGACCTTCTCAATTATGCGGGCATGTGGCTTCGGGGGAATGGGACAGGCGGAGTAAAGGGAGTGTTTCCGTATCACCCCAAGGAAACCAAAGTGGAAGGAGACCGGAATGTGCGGGTGGCAGAGCGGGAAAAATTCATTGCCCAGTTTCCCTCTCCGCAAACGCTTCCCTGGCGCGTGATCATGGTGGCCCGTAATGATGCGGAGTTGCTGGTAAACCAATTGGTGTACCAACTCTCCAGCCCTGCCCAAGGGGATTTCAGTTGGGTAAAGCCCGGCAAAGTTCAGTGGGACTGGTGGAACGACAACAACATCACGGGGGTAGATTTCAAAGCCGGCGTCAATACCGAAACCTACAAGTACTACATTGATTTCGCTTCCAAGTATGGGTTGGAATACGTGATTTTGGATGAGGGCTGGAGCGACACAAGGGACTTGATGAAGCAGATGCCGGGCATCAACATAGAGGAACTGGTTACTTACGCGCAACAAAAGAACGTGAACCTGGTGCTTTGGGCCAATTGGCTCGCGCTAGACGGCCCTAAACTGGAGCCTACGTTGGATCAGTTCGCCAAATGGGGAATTAAGGGAATCAAGGTTGATTTTATGCAGCGCGACGACCAGGAGATGGTCAAGTATTACATCAGGGTTTCAGAGGCGGCGGCCAAAAGAAAAATGCTGGTGGATTTTCATGGCACCTACAAGCCCACAGGACTTTACCGCACCTACCCCAATGTGCTTTCCTACGAAGGGGTGCTTGGCCTGGAGCAAAACAAGGGGAGCGATATTGTTAACCCCGAGCATAATGTGACCATTCCCTTCATCCGGATGGTCGCCGGGCCCATGGATTACACCCCTGGTGCCATGCTGAACGCCCAGAAAGACATGTGGAAACCCGTTTGGTCAAAACCTATGAGCATGGGAACACGGGTACACCAATTGGCCATGTATGTCATTTACGAGAGCCCGCTTCAGATGCTCGCCGACAATCCTACCCACTACAACAGACAACCCGAAGCCATGGAGTTCCTGAGTAAAGTCCCTACTGAATGGGAACAAACCATTCCCTTGCAGGCCAAAGTAGGGGATTATGTCTTACTCGCCCGAAAAGCCAAAAACGGGGACTGGTACGTAGGCGGCATGACCGATTGGTCGGAACGAGAGCTGCAGGTGGATGTATCGTTTTTAGGAGAGGGAGACTACACCATGACGGTGTGGAAAGACGGGGTAAACGCCAACCGCAATGCCGAGGATTTTAAAATGGAGAAACTAGAGGTTAACAGGCACTCCTCCATTTCGGCCAACTTGGCCAAAGGGGGAGGTTGGGTAGCCCGTTTCAGCAAGAAGTAATTTCACCAGATTCAAGTTTGCCAGTCAGAAAAAATGCTGAAGGGCATTTAAGGAAAAGATTTTTTCCTTAAATGCCCTTCAGCATTTTATAAAAAGCATCGGCGTAGGTATCACTGATGGGGATGATCTGGTCCGCAATGCTGATCCTGTTTTTTTCAATATGGGCAATCTTGTCAATCGCCACCATAAACGACCGGTGCACGCGCGCGAAATTCTGAGGCGGCAGCAGTTCTTCCAATCTGGCGAAGCTGGTTAAGGTCATGATCTTTTCCTGCGCAGTGTGCACCCGAAGGTAGTCCTTCATGCCTTCTATGAAAAGGATGTCCTTTGTAGCGACTTTCTGAATGCGGTGGCCCACCTTCAGGAAAAGGTACTCTTGTTCGCTTTTAGGCTCGCCGGTTACTTCTTTCTTAGCAGGTACCTGATTAGCGTTATGCTCCTGGTACAGCCGTAGCACTCCTTTGTAGAAGCGTTCAAAAGAGAAAGGCTTTAATAAATAGTCCTTCACCTCCAACTCAAAGGCTTTGAGCGCATATTGGTCGTAGGCCGTAGTCAGGATGATCATGGGCTTGGGGTTCAGCAAGGGGATGAAGCTGAGCCCATCTAGGTCCGGCATGTTGATGTCCAGGAAGAGCAGGTCGGGTTTGTCTTTTTTCAGGTTTTCCGCCGCTTCCAAAGGGCTCATGAACGTTCCTTTCAGCTCCAGAAAAGGGACTTTGGCTACGTATTCTTCCAGAATCTCCTGAGCCAAAGGCTCGTCATCAATGATGTAGCAGCTGAGTTTCTCTTTCATGGACGTGCGCGTGCGTACCGTTAATTTCCAGGTTTACCCCAAACGTTTCCCCGGTGTTGTGTATCTCCAAGCGGTGCTGCTCAGGGTATTGCAATTGCAGTCTCTTCTGGACATTAGTCAATCCAATACCACCGGGTTCCTCCACCTCCATTTTCTTCTGGTGAGTACCATTTGGGTTCTGAATCTGAAAGGTAAGCGAATCGGCTTTTATTTCCACCCGCACCTTTATCGCACCGGGCTCCAGACGGGCGGGACTGTGTTTGTACGCGTTTTCCAGAAGGTGAATTAGCAGCAGGGGGGCAATCTCACAGGTTTCTGGCGTACCATCTATGGCCAAATCAACTACCGGCGAGTTCTTGTACCGAAGCTGCTGCAATCCAATATAATCCTGCAGGTAGTTGATCTCCCGGGTAAGCGGCACCGTGGGCGCGTTGGATTCATAAATCATATAACGCATGAGGGAGGCCAGGCGCAAAACGGCTTCAGGGGCCGTGGGGGCTTGTTTGTAGACTAGCGTGTGGATGTTGTTGAGGGTGTTGAACAAAAAGTGGGGGTTTATCTGTGATTTCAGGTAGTGCAGTTCGGTTTCCGCCGCCTGTTTCTCCAACTGCTCTTTTCTGATGGTATTCAGTACCAGCGTCTCGGTGACCCGGGCCAGCCAACTGAGAAAGAGAAAGATGGGAACCATGGTCAACAGCGATACGGGATAATATCCCAAGAACAGGTCCCATGTACCAGAAGTTTTAGGATGTAAAATCACGAATGGGAGAGGGCCGGTGAAGAAAATTGCTGCCAGCTTTTGAAAATATTCCCTATTCCTTTTCTGACCTGAGTGCAGGGTAAGGAGATAGAAGTGGCTGTAAAAAACATACAAGCACGTCAGGATAAACCCTGTAGTCAAGGGAAGCCAAATCGATGGGTCATCCGTCCGCAATTGCAGGCTCACCAAAGAGGTGAAAAGAAGCCAGACGAAGAGATGTACCAGCCTGAAGATTTTTTTGACTCTCTGCATAGAACAAAGATACCTTTTCCCCGCAGCCCCTGCACCTCTACTCGACCAGTTCCTTTTCTCCATCTACGAAAAGCAAGCCCCAACCTGCCAGTGCACTCACGGGTGAAAAGCCGCCCTTCGTCGATTGCTTTCTAGCGCCTGCATATCAGTTTTTGTGCTTTGTTAGGAAGACGGTTCTTTTACCCAAGAAAGGAGTGGGAAAGGATTGTCATTCCATCTCTTTCCTTAATTAAGATGGAAGGTAATACAAAGTACACATCCCCTTTTGTCATCCTAAAAGGATCTTGTGGGCGAACTAGAATGACATTTAGGTAGCATTACTACCGTCCGCAACCAAGTTCCTTCCAGGGCGACATGGAGGGTGAATTGATCACAGCCGATTTTCTAGAAAAACGGAGCGTCTGTTTTAAGGCTGTTTTCTCAAAATCAAGCCGAAAAACAGAAAGAGCAATATTCCACTGCAAAAGCATGAAAAATATGGAAAACCAGACCGAGAGCCTGCTGATTAGGAACGTATCTAAAACCTATGCCAACGGCGTTCAAGCATTGAGTAACATTTCGCTGACCATTCCGCCCGGCATGTACGGCTTGCTGGGACCTAACGGGGCAGGCAAATCTACGCTCATGCGCACCTTGGCCACGCTGCAGGAGCCGGACCAGGGGCAGATATTTTTAGGAGAGTTGGATGTGGTGAACCAAAAGGAGGAAGTGCGCCAGAGCCTCGGCTATTTGCCGCAGGATTTTGGGGTGTATCCGAAAGCCACTGCCGAGGAGTTGCTGGATTACTTTGCGGTACTCAAAGGCTTCACTAATCGGGCTTCCCGCAAGGAGGTGACCGAGGGCCTCCTGAAACAAACCAACCTCTGGGAAAATCGCAAACAGAAACTAGGCGGCTACTCGGGCGGCATGCGGCAACGTTTCGGGGTAGCGGTCGCGCTATTGGGCAATCCCAAACTCTTGATTGTGGACGAACCCACAGCTGGACTGGACCCCGCCGAGCGCATCCGGTTTTTGAACCTTCTGAGCGAGTTGGGCGAGAGCAGCGTGGTGATTCTCTCCACGCACATCGTGGAAGATGTATCTGCACTGTGCACCAACCTGGCCATCATAGACAAAGGAAAGATTCTACTAGAGGCGCAAACGCAGGAAGCGGTGGCTGCCCTGAGAGGGAAAGTATGGCGTACGCTCATTGAGAAAAACAAGCTGACTGCCGTAGCGCAGGAGCACCAGGTCATTTCTGCCAAGTCCCTTGGTGGGCGCACCCTGGTACACGTGTATAGTCCGGTTGACCCCGGCAGCGGTTTTGAACCGGTAACGCCAGACCTGGAAGATGTGTACTTCAGCGCCATGACCGGGGTGCAGGGGCAACACGCATTGGCTCAAGAAGTGGAGGAGGTACAGCCATGAAGTTCCGGAAGATTTTTCACCTGGAGTTTACCTACCAACTCCGGCAGGTGTCTACATGGGGGTACTTTGCGGTGGTGTTCGTGCTGGCGTACCTCTTCCTGACGGCTAACTTTGCTTCTGATGCGCGAGAGGGGTATGTCCTGCTCAATGCGCCCATTGTTATTGCAGCCGTCACTGTGTTATGCTGTGTTTTCTGGCTGTTGATGAGCGGGGCGGTAGCGGGCGATGCGGCTGCCAGGGATGTGCAGACACGCATGTTCTCCCTTACCTACACCTCGCCCGCCAGCAAAAGGGACTACCTGGGCGGACGATTCCTGGCAGCCTTTCTGCTCAACGTACTCGTGCTGCTGTCTATTCCGGCGAGTATCTTCCTGACCATCTATTTCACGGGCATAGAGGCCGAGATTTTGGGTCCGTTCCGGCTATCGGCCTACCTCAGTTCCTACTTCTTTCTGGTGTTACCCAACGCGTTTATTACCACGGCTATCCAGTTCTCTATGGCGGCGATTACCCGCAAAGCCATGGCCAGCTACCTGGGCGGTATCCTCCTTTTTGTAGCGGCCTACGGGGTGGGGCAGGGGTTGGGCGTGATAAAGGGCCCTATAGATTGGGGAACGCTCGTGGACCCCATGGGTTTTACGCCGGTGCTGAGCCATTTAAGCCTTGAATGGAGCCCCTTGGAAACGAATACGCGCCTTCTGAAACTGGAGGGAGCATTTTTAGCAAACCGTATCCTTTGGTTATGCTTGGCTATGGGCATGCTGGCGTTCACCTATTTCCGTTTTCAGTTCATTTTACCCGAAACAGGCCAGAAACGGAAGCAGGCACTTCAGCCCACTTACACAAAGGCTGTACTGTCGTGGCTGACCTGGGAAAAAGCCGAATCATTGCCGCAGGGGAGGGGAATCTTCAACTCCACAACCCACCTGCACCAGTTAAAGCTTCTCACGTTCAACTCTTTCTGGGCATTGGCAAAAAGCAAGTCTGGGCTACTACTGTTGGGGCTCATTGCGTTGGTGATAGGCTTCGCGATGCCTGGGAATTTAAAGACCAAGGGAGTTCCCCTGCTACCCAGGACCGACCAGGTGTTAACGATCTTGGCTGCTCCCTTCACCGAGCCCGGAAAGTTCTGGATAATCATTTTCCTACTCGTTATTTTCTACGCTGGCGAACTGGTCTGGCGCGAACGGGAAAGTGGCCTCCACCAGCTTTCTAATGCGGCACCTGTGCCCGAATGGGTTCTATTCCTAAGCAAATATTTATCGTTGAGTCTCATGCTGGTGGCCGGCCTCGTTTTTATGCTATTTTCCGGAATTATGGCCCAAATCGGAATCGGCGGAGCCGAGGTGGAGGTAGGGCTGTACCTGAAAGTGCTCTTTGGGTTCCAGTTGGTAGAATGCCTGCTCTTTGCCTTGCTGGCGTTGGTGGTGCACGTGGTGATCAATCAGAAATACATAGGTCATTTGGTGATGCTTCTTGTTTTTGGTCTCCTGATGTATGCCCCTAGCTTGGGGCTGGAGCACAAGCTTCTGGTGTTCGGGTCTAGTCCTAAATGGTCGTATACCAGCATGGGTGGTTTTGGCCCATCGGTGGTGCCGTGGCTGTGGTTTAAAGCCTATTGGGTGGCGTGGGCGCTGCTGTTTGGTGTGGCAGCGAGGCTCCTTTGGGTCCGTGGTCAGGAACAAAGTGTAAAGGCGCGTCTTCAGTTAGCGCGTCGCCGGTTTACCCGCACTACCGCGTTGACCACGGCGCTAGCAGTGGGAGGGATTCTCCTGTTGGGCGGCTATATCTTCTATAACACCAACGTGCGGCATGACTACCTCAACTCCTCGGCCTTAGCGGCGCAACGGGCAGCCTACGAGCAGCGTTATAAACAATACCAGAACGTGCCCCAACCTTTGCTCACCGGTGTAAACCTGCAGGTAGAAATGTACCCGTCCCAGCGGATGGTGGAGATAGCGGGCACTTACCTGTTGGTGAATAAGAGCCAAGAGCCTATTGATTCGGTGCATCTGGCGCCCGGGGCAGGCGTGGAAACGACATCGGTTCACTTTGACCGGCCCACCAGGGAGGTGCTCCTGGATGAAAAGCTTGGCTTCCGCCTGTACGCCCTGGTTAAGCCTCTTCCCCCTGGCGATTCGCTGCGCCTCCGATTTCAGGTAACCTATAACCCCCAAGGCTTTACCAACAACGGAGCCGATGCGCAGGTGCGGGAAAATGGCACCCACTTCCGGAATATGGAGTGGCTTCCGGTCATCGGGTACCAGCCCTACAGGGAACTAGATGAGGCTGCCGCCCGGAAAATGTATGGCCTGGCACCCCGCCCCGCCACTGCCTCGCTCTACGATGTGGCCGCCCGACGGTATGCCACCTTTCCTGAGCGCATCAGTTTTGAAGCCATAGTGGGTACCGAAGCCAACCAACAGGTGGTGGCGCCGGGCACCTTGCGCCGGACCTGGACCAAAGACGACCGCCGCTACTTCCATTACGTCACAGAAGCACCCATCCGGAATGAATATGCTTTTTACTCGGCAAACTACGCACTGCAAGAGGGAAAATGGCGTAACTCATCGGATGGCCTGGGGCAGGAGGTCTCCATCCAGATTTTCTACCCGCCGGGGCATACAAAGAACTCTAAGCAGATGGTCAAGAGCGCAGTTGCCTCACTGGACTATTACACAAAGCAGTTTGGGCCCTACCCGCACCGTCAACTCCGCTTTGTGGCACATCCTGGGTACAGTTTCGGGAACCACGCTGCGCCCATCAACATTACGGCGGAGGAAGGATTTTTCCTTCTAGATCCGGAGGCGGATGAGCGGGGTTTTGACCTAGTAACGGCCGTGGTAGCGCACGAGGTAGCGCACCAATGGTGGGGAAACCAGCTCAAACAAGCCTATGTAGAAGGAGCAGGCCTGATTTCCGAAAGCCTTGCCTGGTACTCTGCCATGGGCGTTCTGGAGTCAGCCTACGGACCAGCGCACAAGAAGAAGTTGTTAAACTTTCTGATGGAGGAGTACGAGAACCCGCAGACCAAAGCTGCCTTGCCGCTCCTGCACGCCGATGACTGGTACCAAAGTTATCGCAAAGGCCCCATGGCGCTGCATGCGCTGAGCCAGTACATCGGTAAAGACCAGGTAAACGGGGCCCTCCGTCGCTTGCTCCAAAAGCACCCTCCAGGCAAGGTTCCGTTCGCCACTTCCCTTGACCTTTACCAGGAACTGCAAACGGCCACCCCAGACTCGCTCCAGTACCTGCTCCACGTTCTCTTCAAGGCCAACACCTTTTGGGATCTTAAGGCAAACCAAACTACCGTGAAGCAGACCAAAGCGGGCACCTGGCAGGTGACCCTTAACGTGCAGGCTCGCAAAACCGCGGTCAGCGAAGCCGGGTTGGAAAAGGAAGTTCCTCTAAAGGATTGGATGGAAGTAGGAATTTACGCTCCAGCGAAAGCGGGGGAGGAGCTAGGCAAACCTCTTTACCTGCAGAAGCACTTAATTCATTCTAACCAGCAGACCATTACGGTAACTGTGCCAAACAAGCCGGCCCAAGCAGGCATAGACCCAAATCATCTTCTGATTGACTGGAACCTGAGGGATAATGTAGCCGAGGTAAAAATGTAACGTCGTTACCCTGTAACGACGTGTCTCCTTGCAACAATAACGGCTCCTCTAGTACATACCTTTCTTTTGGCCATGAAGAGTGATTTCAGTTGCAAAACAGGTTAAAGAAGAATAAAATGGTATAATATGAGTAGAAATCTGACAATGTTGTATGCTGAATAGGAAGTTTGTACCTTCTTTCGTTTAAGTTGTATATAAAAAAGTGTAGATACTTGGTTCCTTAGTCTTCACCGTCTGCCATTGCCTCACTTAACTACAGCCCATTTTATGCGAAGAACCTCCCTTTTGCTCCTTTCTTTGCTGTTCTGGGCAACTGACTGCGAACTATTCAGCGATGCAGAGAAACTACCCAAGGCCACTCAGCATGGGGCCGATACCATGGCCGCCGAGGTGAACGGGGAACCGTGGCGGAGCCGTGCCTGCTGGGGGTGCATCGAAGGAGGTGGTGGGCTGGAGGTGAACCACAACCAGGATTACTTCTCCGTCAGGGGCGAGCAGCCAATCGGAGCGGAGGAGTCCCTGCTGGAGGTGCAAGTGCAAAGGCTTACAGCCACGGGCCGCTACCCCCTTAAAGAACGGACCTTCAAAGGCTCTAATACCCTAGGCTCCTTCGCCACTTTCTATGACGGCACCGAGAGGGGCAACCCGCGATACTACCTGACCACATCCACCAGCCAAGGGGAGGTCCACGTCACCAAGCTGGACACGGTGAGCAGGATTGTCTCTGGCACCTTCTGGTTCGAGGCGCCTTAGGTGGGCAGAAACGCAGAGTCCGTGGATGTGCGGAAAGGACGATTTGACGTAAAGTAGTAGAAGGCTAAAGGCAAAGAATCATATGACATTGTACATGAAGACCTACCTCTCTTTTCTCTTGCTTTTTGCTGCTCAGCTCCTGACTGGATGCATGGAAGAGGAGGAGGACTACGGGCACGTGACCGTAAAGGGAAGGGTTTATGACAGCAACCGCCAGCAGCCCGTAGCCAACCAGCTCGTCTACGTCTTCGACCACGGGGGCGTGTCCATGCCTTGGATGTACCAGAATATCCTTGATTCCACGCGTACGGATGCCAGCGGCCACTACGAACTGGGCTTTGAGCGGAAAAACCTCAACCAGACGTATGTGACCTGCGGGTGGCTGAGTTTTTCCGATAAACCGACCTATGCCTATGCCAAGGATCACCCAGGGGAAACCGAGGTGAAGGGAAGTAACGGCACCTACGATTTTGACCTGCACAAGATAAGCGTGCTCAGGGTCCGACTCAAGGTGATCAACAACCCTTACCCGCCCCTGAAGGTCTGGGCCACGGCAAACGTGGGGTTTTCCCCTTCCCCTGTGGTGTGGGTGCATGGCAACCACAACGATACGGTATTCTACCTGCGCGGGGTGGCGAACGAGATGAACGCTTTCGGCTTGGAGGCAAAATCCCCCGACGGGAGTTACAACAGGAGTAAGTGGGACTATCACCAGCTCGGCGCATACGCAGATACCCTTGAGGTGACCATGGTTGCCGACCCTAGCACCTTCCCTGGGAAGGGCTGATCAAGTCTAAGTAATGGTGAAATTATTTAAATTTAGTAGGCAGGTGGCGTTAGCAGGCCTGTATGCGGTTCTTGTAAAAAGCACTATGAAGCTCACCTCAACCCTAAGATTCTTCGCCTTGGCCGCTGTGCTCACCTCCTGTCGGAAGGATGAACTGCCGCCTCCCTCGCTTCCCCCCGCCACCCAGACGGGGCAGGGAACCCTTGGCTTCCTATTGAGGGATGTGGAGGTATGGTCGAGTCATGGGAGATGGTGTACCTTCACCTATGCCAACTGCGAAGACAACGTTGTGACGGCCTTTTACCCGAGAAGCCCCTCCAGGGGATACGAATTGGAAGTATCAGCTGCCCGCACCTTCAACAGCGTAGACCAGGCTTTCGGCATAGTGGTTGAGGGGATCACCGCCACTGGGACGTACGCATTGGAAGAGGGGAAAGGGGGAAAGATGGTGTTCTCGGACTACGTAGGTCCCCAGACGGAGAAGGTGTACAGGAACTCCGTGCCCAACACCAGCACCCTGAAAGTGACGAGGCTCGACACCATTGAGAAGGTGGTATCAGGCACCTTCAGCGGGGTTCTGTACAACACCAAGGATCCTGATGACAGCATCGCGGTTCAGGACGGTAGGTTCGACGCGCGGCTGAAGTACTAACAGTTGGCAAAAGAGGAATGCCTACGTCCTTGAACAGAAGGAGGCCAGTGTCACGATCTTGGCATCTATTTCCCTTTCCATTTTCATATCCTGATGCTCAACATACAGTCGTAGCACCCACATAAGCCCCAATGACATCAGCGCTGCTACAACTGCCAGGATAACCGTCACCTTCCACCTGACTGGCTTGGGAAATCCCTGACGAACCATCCAGCGGTTCATGAGTACGAGGAACACAACAGAGGTAATGGTGAGAAAGAATAGAAGGAAAGTATCTGAAACCATCATGTCACTTAAGCATCTGGAATATCCAGATTCCCCAACACAGGAATCCGATACTGGAAAGGACTAAAACCAACAAAAGAAGATTTCTGTCACCAGGCGCATTGCTCCCGCTTATCTTCAGGTTACGATAGAGGAAGAACAAGATAATAGGGGAGATGAACAAGGCGATGAATATTAGCATGGGTTAGAAATTGAGGCTTTAATGCCCACCAGAGATTACATAAAGCCACAACACGACCAATCCTTCGATCGCCACTGTTATCAGGTAA
This sequence comes from Rufibacter hautae, assembly GCF_008271695.1. Taxonomy (GTDB): domain Bacteria; phylum Bacteroidota; class Bacteroidia; order Cytophagales; family Hymenobacteraceae; genus Nibribacter; species Nibribacter hautae. The sequence continues at coordinate 1,774,430 of NZ_VKKY01000002.1, read as the reverse complement.
ACACAGATAGAGGTAAGCATACGGACTAACCATAAAACACCTCTGTTTTTCATGTACCTATACAGGAAGAAAACTGGTAGGAAGGAAAGGGTAAGCATACCCAATGTAATCACTGTTCTCATGATGATTCTAATATACCAATTTTGCTCAATGGACCCTCCCGAGCACAGTGAACAAGTGGAATATTGCGAACACCACCAATAACCAATGGTTTATGAAGCTTTATCTCCCGGTTTCTTGTTCTTTGACCACTAAATACCTGATCCACAGGAAATCATCATAGATGCGGTCTACGGACTTGATCTTGAACTGCGTGGCTTTCCGGTTTTCATACCCTTCCTCAGCCTCAAACACGGTGGGGGAGCCAATGGTACCATCGGCGACGGGGGCCAGCACCAGGCTGAACTCGTCTATCAGGCCGGCTTTCAGAAAAGAACCGTTTACGTGACCGCCGCCATCAATGCGCACCGTCTTCATGCCAAACAGGCTGTAAAGTTTTCTGAGCACCAGGTCAAGGTCTAACTCCTCTTTCCCTCCGAAGATGTACGACACGTTCTTGCTTCTGAGGTGGGCCAAGTAGCCGGAAGGCACTTGTTCGGTCAGGGCCTCAATCACGTGCTCGGTAGAGACCATGTTGGTATCCCAGAAGCATTTCCCCGATGGGTCAATCACCACCGCATAGGTTTTCGCCTCCTGCTCCGCCACAAAGTCTTCTTTCGGGATAGAATCATTATCCCCCTCCAGGGAATAGGTTTCTTTGCTGGAAAACTCCTGCATGGTTACCCGGCCCACTAACCAGGCATCTGCTTCAATTTTTTCGGCGGTTTCTTCAAAGTACTTATGATGGTCTTTAAATCCCCAGATATCCTGTTTGATCCGGCCATCTACAGAGCCCAACATGTGACAAATGACATAGGGCTTATTGGTATCTAACATTCCGTTTTTGCTTTATATTTCTAAAACTAAGCTAAAAATCCATTTATAGTGATTTAAAGCATCATTAAGTAAGAACAACATTCACCTTTCTTTCTGCCAAGCAAAGTTAAGGGCGAAGGAGTTGTAACGTTTTATCGTCTTGCTTGCCGTGGAAGAATTTCTGCAAAACTTCTCTGAACACAGGGTTTGTGTCTGGTAAAGCGGCGAACAAGGTCATGGAAGATTTGAGTTTCAGGTCATCTGGGCTTCCGAAGATGCGATGGGCATTGTTCTCTTCCAGTTTCAGAAGTGCCTCACAGATCTGCACGAGCCTGCTGCCTAAAACAGTGTGCTTTACATATGCCTCGGCTTCCTGCAGGTCTTTGATGCCGTAGAAGTTGGACGTCTCGCTAAAGCCCAGCCCCTTTATTTGGGGAAAGATATACCACATCCAGTGGCTTTGTTTTCGTCCTCTTCTTATTTCAGTTAGCGCCACCTCATAGTCTCTTTCCTGAGCACTCAGGAATCTTTGCAAGCCGCTCTCTTTCATGGGTGTGGTTTATATAATTTTGACCGCTTCAAATATTATAGGCAAGAATTTCTCTTGATGAAAATTTTCTTTTGGAAGTTTAGTTTGCGTTAGTTGAATATATTGTTCCCTGAATTAAAAAAATGTAAGTAAATGATGATATATATGTTACTAGTAACTTCAAGCAGATTTAATGTCGAAATTCTTTATGTAGGATCTAGAAAGCATTAACAATTTATCAAATGAATATGAGCATCTGTTTGTTGCATGCCTTCAAAACAGTTTTATATCATTGATGATAACTCAATAACATTCTTTCATCCTTTTAAACAATGCTACATGCCTAATTTAAATACGCCTTCTGATCTTTGTGAAACAGTTGACATTTGCTATCAACTTTGTTTTTCTATTTTTTTAAATTCAGGAAGTAACAAAGAATTTTTTTTATCTACAATTCTATAGAAAGTACCTTGATTCGCGAAGTTGTAGGTGAATATTTCAATCTGGTTCCTATCACCTGTTTTAACTTAACTAGCTAAAAAATTGATGGTGCTCTATGACTTATCAAAAATGGGATGTTTATGGCATAATAATTTTGACTTACCTGAGTCAAGAATATCCTTAAGCCTTACTTGAACTTGGGCAAGTTGAATTACAAAAAGGATTGGTCTGGTTGAAAGCTATGAAGATTTTAAAATAGAAGGTACTTAGTTATATCCTGACCCTTTTCTTAGAAGTTATTGGTTGACTAAACTTGATTATCCTTCTAAGAAAAAAATGGAATCATAGCTTGTTTAAGTGTAAAAATATATTAATTTAGTGTTAAAATTTACAGGGCAAGATTTAATTCTATTTAAAAACGCTTTTACAGGGTAAAAGTAAAAATAGTTATTGGCCTGTATAGAATCTTCAGATCCCACCTTTCCTACTATAGGAAAATGCCGCCTCTGGTTTCCAAAATGCTTTTGGAAACAAGCATGTTAAAAAATAAAACTCAATGTATTGTAAAGTATTAAATAACATTCAGATAGGATGGTGATTACTCTTTTGTATTGGGTGACATCTTCTATATAATATATGTAATAAGGAAATATATCTGTTGCAAAAAGAGTTAAGTTTTAAAAATAGAATCTGCATAATCTCCTAATACACGGGAGATTTACTTGCCTGAGGAAATAATTCTGACTTTTACAAAGTTTTAATTGGGTGACTGTGATTTCACACGCCTTGAAAATAGTAACCTCCGAGCTAAATACCTTCTTTGAGGGCATTCAGCCCGCCTTGGAAGACACCGTGGTGCTGGGGAACATTGCCACCATGGAGTCCCCCACCGGCACAGACAACGCCGAAATGCGCGACAAGGTGGTGGTCACCCTGGTGAACCTGCGGGAAGAAAAGAGCCTGAAGAACGGCCCGTACTCTTTTGCCAACAGCGCCACCCTTAAAACCGAGTATTTCAATCCGCCGGTGTTCGTGAACCTGTTCGTGCTTTTCTCGGCCACCACCAACAAATACGAGAAAGCCCTGACCTACCTGTCGCGGCTCATCCGGTTTTTCCAAAGCCGGAACATCTTCACCCACACCAACAGCAACATTGCCGTGAACGGCGATTTCATAGATTATGACCGCCTGCGGGAGTTCAAGCTGATTGTGGACCTATACTCGCCCACCTTTGAGGAACTGAACCACCTATGGGGAACCCTGGGCGGCAAGCAGTACCCCTCCGTGCTGTACCTGATGCGCCTGCTGGAACTGAAACAGGAAGCCGTCACCCAAGGCGGGGCCGTCATTCTGGAGACCGAAGAGAAAATTGGCTTCAAACCGCCCTTATGAACCCGGCAATGGAAAGCAGCAGACGAAAATACCTGCAATTGGTAGCCGTAGAAATCCTCCACCACTATTTCCTGGACGAGGGCGGGAAAGTGTATGACGGTACCCAGGACCTGCCTGCGGCGCGCAAGGCCCAAAAGCTGAAAACCTATGACACGCGGGAGTGGCTGGCGGTGGAACCAGACGCGGCCACCCATAAAGCCCTGCAGGCGTACCAGGTTCTCCTGAAACCTACCAAAACCGGTTTCCTGCTGCTTACCCAACTCACTGATGTGCTGCCCGGGACCAAGAAACCCTTGGCCAACCTGGAAAAAATGGTGTTGGGTTTCTGGCTGAAGTGGCAGACGCCGCAGCCCGGCAGCCAGGCGGCTTTGGCCAGCAAACGCCAGGCAGCAGGGGAGAGAGGGTTCTATTTGCTGGGAAACCAGTGGGCGCGCATGCTGGGCGGAACCTACCCCCACCTGGGCGTGCCCTTGCCCACGTACCACCCTGAGGAAGAATACCTGCCTGGCGACCTGGTTCGGAAAGACAGCAAGCATTACCGGGCCCTAGTCAAAAGCAAGGGAGCCGCCCTTACAGATACCACCTTGTGGAAACCCACTGACAATAAGCTTCCCTATGTCAGCCGCCAAAGCCTTCAGATTCCCGCTGCTGCCCCGCCAGGGGAGGTGTGGGGAAGGCTGGAGATTGCGGGAAAGGGCGGCCTCAGCAACTACAGCCTGCTTACCGGCAGCGGCGACCTGAAAAACGCCCAAGTGTACAAGATCCACCTAGACAAGATGTGACAAACCTAACGCATGAACCCAAAACGTTTCCTTAACCTAACCAAGCCATGTTGAACCTTTCTACCCTGCGGGTGCCCGGAGTTTACATTGATGAGGTCCCCAAGTTCCCGCCCTCCATTGCTGCCGTAGACACCGCGGTGCCGGCCTTCATTGGCTATACCCAGCGCACCACCTCGGCGGGGAAAGATTATGCGTTCACCCCCGTGCGGCTGGATTCTTTGGTGGAATATGAAGAGATGTTCGGGGGCAGTCCGCCGCTGAAGGTGTCGGGCATAGACCTTAACGTGAACAACACCGTGAAAACCGCCACGGTGGAAAGCGCCTATTACCTGTATGACAGCCTGCGCATGTATTTCCGGAACGGGGGCGGCAAGTGCTACCTGGTCTCCCTGGGCAAATTTCCCGAGGCGTTTGTGCCCAATGAATTTGTGGCCGGGGTAGACCGGGCCTTGGGTGAATTGCGGAAGGAAGATGAGCCCACGCTCCTCCTTTTTCCGGACGGTGTCAAGCTGCCGGCAGATAAACTGGGCGGCCTCCACGTAATGGCCTTAGAACAATGCTACAAGCTGAAAGACCGGTTCCTGATTGCCGATGTCAGGATAGAGCTTCCCGCGGAGGAGAAGTTCCGGCAATCAGACATAGACGCCTTCCGCACCAACATCGGCATGGGCAACCTGCAGTTCGGGGCCGCTTATTACCCCTACATCCGCGTGAACCTGGCCCGGCAGGTGCGCTACCGCGATATCAAGGGAAAGGTGACCAAGTTGATGGCGCCCATAGACTGGGACGCAGATTTTGTGGACACCAATGATAATACCACCCGTGACAACCTGGCGGAGTTTGAGAAGGTGGTTTCCAGTTCCCAGCGGTTCAACACAGCCCTGGCTGATTTTCTGGGCACTACCCTTTCCCTTGACGACATGTACCAGGAGAAGAAAGCGGCCTTCTACGGCGCCATCGCCACGCTGGCCGGAAGCTACGCAGACATTGCGCCCGTCAAAACCAGCTACACCGCCGTGTGGGATTTCCTTTACCAGCTCCTGGATAAATTCGTTGACGAAAGCCTCAGAACCGACGCAAGCGGCCTCCTGACGGGCACCCTGAGAACTAATCTGGAGACCCGCGTCCTCTCAGCCACTGCTACCTTGCCAGTATACCTGCAGCAGCTTATGGGGGTGGAGGTGCTCTCCAAAGACAAGAAAATTGTAGGCGATCCCGGCATTGCCAGCCTGAACAACCTGAATGCCCGTGTCTGGCACTTTGTGGACCTGAAAAACGCCATCAACACAGCCTTGGCCCTGGACGCAGACCCCGCCGGGTTCACCTTCACCCCAGATGCTTCCGGGAACACAGACCCCGCCCGTGAGAATGCTGTGCAAAACATGCGGGAAATCATTGAGAAGCGGGCCGACTTTATCTTCAACGGCCTGTACATGCTCCTCACCAACATGGTCCGTGACGCCCAGAACACCGAAGACGCCATGGAAACCGACCTGCTGCGCCGCATTCCGGTACTGGGCAACGTCATCTCGTACCTAGAAGAGCAATCTGCCCTGCTGCCGCCTTCCGGCGCCATTGCCGGTTTGTACGCCCGCGTAGATGCCGCCCGGGGCGTGTGGAAAGCCCCCGCCAATGAAAGCCTGGCCAACGTGATAGCACCCTCCGTGAAGCTGGAAGAGACGAAGCACGGGGAGCTGAACGTAGACGTGAACTTCGGGAAGTCCATCAACGTGATCAAGGCATTCACGGGCAAAGGCACCCTGGTGTGGGGCGGCCGCACGCTGGCCGGCAACAACAATGAATGGCGATTCGTGAACGTGCGCCGCTTCTTCAACATGGTCACCGAGTCCTGCAAGAAAGCCACCGAGCAGTTTGTCTTTGAACCCAACGACGCCGGAACCTGGGTGAACGTGCAGGCCATGATTGAGAACTTCCTTACCACCCTCTGGCGGCAGGGTGCATTACAGGGGGCCATCACCGAACACGCCTTCTACGTGGCCGTGGGACTGGGCAAAACCATGACCCCGCTGGACATTCTGGAAGGGCGTATGGTTGTGGAGGTCGGGCTGGCCGTGGTGCGGCCCGCTGAGTTCATCATCCTCCGCTTCTCGCATAAAATGCCGGAATCCTGAGACCCGCCTCCGCCTGCGGTGAAAGGCGTTTTAGGCCTTGTTTTCAGAAAACAGGCCTGAAACCATCTCTCCCCAGCGTTCAAAATGACCAATACCAACTCCAGCGCACATCCACCTAGTCAAAATTATTATGGCCGAATATCCATTGCCCAAGTTTCACTTTGAGGTTGAGTGGGGCGGGAACAAAATAGGCTTCACCGAAGTCACGGGCCTGAGTACCCAGGTAGACATCATTGAGTACCGCGAAGGCCAAAGCCGGTCCTACGGCAAGATCGCCCAGCCGGGTTTGCCCAAAAACGAGAAGATCACCCTCAAGCGGGGCACCTTCGTGGGCAAGACCGATTTCTACGACTGGTTCAACAAAACCAGCATGCTGGGGAAAACCGAGCGCCGCGACATCACCATCAAGCTGCTGAACGAAACCCACGAACCGGTCTTCGTATGGAAAGCCCTCAACGCCTTTCCTACCAAGGTGCAGGCCAGTGACCTCAAGGCGGACGGCAACGAGGTCGCCATTGAGACCATTGAGATCGCGCACGAGGGACTGAGTTTGGTGAAATAGGACCGGGTATGGAAGGGTACTATCCGCCGGTAAGTTTCCATTTCAAGGTGGAGTTTACCAACGTGAGCAATGCCGAGAACGATTCCCGCTTCCAGTCGGTGACGGGGTTGTCCGTGGAGTTTGACACCGAGACCTTCAAGGAAGGCGGCGAGAACCGGTTTGAGCACGTGCTGCCCGTCCGGACCAAATACCCGGACCTGGTTTTGAAGCGGGGCTTTCTCACCAAAGATTCCAAGGTCTTTGAATGGTGCCAGAATGCCTTCCAGCGGCAGGTGTTTGTGGGGGCCACCCTGTTGGTGACCCTGCTCAACGAGCAGCACGAGCCCATCAAGAGCTGGAACATTGTGAACGCCTGGCCCCGGCGGTGGTCCGTGACGGATCTGAATGCGGAAAGCAACACCGTGGTCATAGAAACCCTGGAGCTGCGCTACAACTATTTCACGCTAAACTAAGCTTGCCATGCCGGTAGAAATAAGAGAACTGCACATCAAAGTGGTGGTGACCGAAGGTGCCCCGGCCAGTTCTGGGGCCGGTTCCGCGGGAACCTCCGGCACATCAACCTCTGCCATTGGAGGCGAAGACCGGGAAGCCTTGATTGCGGAGTGCGTGGAGCAGGTGATGCACATTTTACGGGAACGGGAAGAACGCTAACCCCTGGCAGCCATGGCAGACACCGGCAAACTGGAGAAACTCAAGATCATCGCGTACCGCGATGCGGACCTGAACGACGCCTCCTGGGCCGGGGAGTACAACGCCCTGGTCAACCCAGAGACCTACCAGCTGGACTACAAGATTGAGTATAATGACGGCCAGGGCCAGGGCACCAGCGGAGCCCAGCCCAAGTACAAACACACCAAGCCCGAGGAGTTCGCCTTTGAATTCCTCTTTGACAGCACCGGTCTGATTGAAGGCAGCCCCACCGGCGACATCTGGGGCGAACTCAAAACCTTCAAGCAGCTGCTGGTGGACTATGACGGGGCCATTCACCAGCCGCGCCATTTCAAGCTGGTGTGGGGCGTGAGCCTGTTCAAGTGCCGGCTTACCTCGCTCCAGATCACCTTTAAGCTTTTCAAACCAGACGGCACGCCCATCAGGGCCCTGGCTAAAACCCAGTTCAAGGGCAGCGTGGAAGAGAACCTGCGGGTGGCCCGGGAAAAAAGCCAGTCGCCGGACCTGACCCACGAACGCCAGGTGCTGGCCGGCGACAATCTGCCGCTGCTGTGCTTTAGGCTCTATGAAGACCCCCGGCGCTACCTGCAGGTAGCCAAAGCAAACGGACTCACCAGTTTCCGGCGGCTAACCCCCGGCCAAACCCTGTTCTTTCCGCCCTTAGCCAAATGACCAGCACCAGAACCTTGCCCACCTCTGCCTCGCCAGACGTTTGCACCTTCCAGATTTTCTCTGACGGTACGCAAGTGTCAGACACCGTGCACGTGATTTCCCTGGTGGTGACCCGGGAGGTGAACCGCATCCCCACCGCCACCCTGGTGATGCTGGACGGCGAGGCCGCCGCGGAGACCTTCGCCCTCAGCGACCAGGACTTGTTTGTGCCCGGTAAGAAGATTGAGATCAAAGCCGGCTACCGAGGCCAGGACGAGACGCTCTTCAAGGGCTTGGTGGTACGGCACAGCATCAAGGTGCGCGAGAACGGCTCTTTCCTTACCGTGGAGTGCAAAGACGAGGCGGTGAAGATGACCATTGCGCCGCGCAGCCAGTACTACCAAAACCAGAGTGACAGCATGGTGGCCGAGACGCTGCTCAAACGGCACAGGATGAGCCAGAAGGTGGAAGACACCAAATTCCGGCATCCCCAACTGGTGCAGTACCACGCCACCGACTGGGATTTCATGCTCTCCCGCCTGGACCAGAACGGATTGATCTGCCTGGTCAACGACGGGAAAGTTACCGTAGAAAAGCCCAAAACAGAGCAAAAATCACTGGTCACCCTGCAATACGGCGCTACCCTGCTGGAACTGGATGCCGAGATAGACACCCGAGTCCAGCCATCGGAACTCTCCGCCCAGGCCTGGGACCTGGCGGCGCAGGAAATGAAGAAGGCCGAGGCCCGGGAACCCAAAGCCAACCTCAACGGGAATTTGGCGGCCACCCAACTGGCCAAGGTGCTCAAGGCCGAGATGCAGCCCGAACCACAGAGCGGACAGATACCCGAGCCGGTGCTGCGCGAGCTGGCCAACGCCAAACTGCTGAAACACCGCCTGGCCAAAATCAGGGGCCGGGCCCGGTGCCAGGGGCTGGCGTTGCTGCTGCCCGGCAGCCTGGTGGAACTGAAAGGGGTAGGGGACCGGTTCAAGGGCCCGGCCTTTGTATCTGGCGTGCGGCACCAGATCGCCCACGGCAACTGGGAATCTGAGGTGCAGTTGGGCCTCAACCCGGAGTGGTTTTCCCAAACCACCAAACCCGGCAGCCAAACCACCCCGTTTTTGGGGATCACCGGGTTGCAGGTAGGCGTGGTGACCCAGCTGGAGAAAGACCCCGCCGGGCAGGACCGCATCAAGGTGCGGTTACCGGTCATCAGCGAGAAGAACGAGGGCGTTTGGGCCCGGGTGGCCACCCTGGACGCCGGCAAAAAGAGAGGCACCTTCTTCCGGCCCGACCTCCAGGATGAGGTGGTGGTAGGATTCTTCAACGGCGACCCGCTGCAGGCGGTGGTGCTGGGCATGTGCCACAGCAGCGCCAAACCGGCGCCAATCGCTGCCTCCAACCTGAACCACGAGAAGGGCTTTTTCTCCCGCAGCAACATGAAAATCCTGTTCCATGACGAAGACAAAACCTTAACCATCAGAACCCCGAAAGGGAACCAGCTGCACCTGAGCGAAAAGGACCAACGCATCACACTCCAGGACCAGCACGGGAACAAGGTGGTCCTGGACAAAAACGGCATCGCCCTTAGCAGCATCAAAGACATCACCCTCAAGGCTGTCGGCAACGTGAAACTGGAGGGCATCAACATCGCCGCCAAGGCAAGTTCCAGTTTCAAGGCAGAAGGGGGCAGCGGCAACGTTCTTTCGGCGGGAAACGGCATGGCCATTGTAAAAGGAGGCACGGTCATGATCAACTGACTTGGTTTCCTCCAAAGCCCACCCGCCGTGCTCCTCCCGGTTTTTAGCCTGTTTTCCGCAAAACGGCCTTGAAACAACTGCTCTGCTTTTGACTACGCGCACCCTAAACCAACCAAGAAATGCCACCTGCCGCCCGCGTCTCTGACCTGCACGTCTGCCCTCTGTCTGATGGCCCCAAACCCCACGTGGGCGGGCCCATCTTGCCGGCCGGGGCACCTACGGTTCTCATCGGGGGCATGCCCGCCGCCCGCCTGGGTGACCTGGCCACCTGCGCCGGCCCACCAGACGCCATCGTCAAAGGATCCGGCTCCGTGTTCATCGGGGGAATGCCCGCCGCCCGCCTGGGCGACTCCACTGCCCATGGCGGCAGCATCACAATGGGGCTTTTATCTGTGCTGATTGGTGGGTGAGCCCCGGCTGTTTTCGCCCTCTTTTCTGGAAAACGACGCTAAAACGGATGCATCTGAACTTTCTCCTGAACCTAACCCGCTGAAAACCCATGGCATTTACCCCCACCCAAAACTTTCTAGGCCGCGGCTGGAGCTTCCCACCCACCTTTGACCATTTCAACGGCGAGGTGGGTATGTTGGAAGGCATTGCCGATATCCAGAGCAGCCTCCACATCCTGCTCACCACCATGGTAGGGGAGCGGCTGATGCAACCCCGGTTTGGGTGCAACCTGGAAGAAATGGTGTTTGCGTCGTTGGACACCACGCTCAAAACCCAACTCACCGACAAGATTGAAACCGCCATTCTTTACTTTGAGCCCCGCATTGACCTGGAACGGGTGTTCCTCAACACGGACCGCCAACTGGAAGGCTTGCTCCTGATTGAGGTAGATTACCGGGTGCGCACCACCAACTCGCGCTTCAACTTTGTGTTCCCCTTCTACAAAACCGAAGGGACCGAATTGCTGCACTTTCTCACCAACCCGCCCCAAACCGACAACGCCCTATGAGTTCTCCCTGCGCCCACAGCCTCTTTCCGCACAGGGTGCCCCGCGAAGGCACCGACCAACCCGGCCGCTCCAATCCGGCCTTGGCTCCCTCGGGGGTGCCGGTGGAGGAGCACGGGGTGGCGGAGTGGTTGGTGTATGCGCAGCAGTTGGGCGGGCACCTGCGGTTTTACGGGGTGAATAACCAATTCCAGGGCCAAACCTGGGCCGCGTTCCTGGAGAAAGATGCCACGGCGGTATTGGCGTTGGTGGCGGTGCAGGACGTGGATGCGTATAGACGCCACCTTTCCACCCTCCTGAATCAGGGCATCAGGCAAGCGCTGGGCAGGCATCCGGTAGACGAACAACAATTGAAAAGCGCCTTCGCGCAGGTGTTTGGGCTGGTGGCTTCGCTGGCCTGGGGCCTGGAGAAATTAGCCCAGCGGCTGCCCCTCTCGGTTCCCCTGAAAGCCACGCTCCAGACCCTCATCCAGAGCAAGCTGGCCCCGGAACTGCAGAAACTCAAAGCTTACCATGCCGCCGCCAAAACTGAGGGATTGCTGGACGAAACCATGGTGCCGCCGGTCCTTATTTTGGGCGAGAAAGTTGTTACGGGCTCAGAAGCCCTGGCTAAATCTTTCTCTGCGGTTTGGACAACTGCGGCGGTGGCGGACGACCAGATTTTCGGGCCCACAGCCCCCGGGGAAATTGGCCGCAAGATTTACTTCGCCGTCAACCATGCGTTTTTTGCCACCGCCCTGGACCAGTTCCTGCGGGCGTTCGCCCGGGTGGTAACCGAAGCCCGGCAGCAGTTTCAGGACGCGCTCACCTCCCGCTCCGACCACGCGCCGCACCTCACCCTACTGCTGTCGTTCCTGCAACTGCTGCTCTACAACCGCGACCATCTGAACACGCTGTCTGCCCGCCACCTGGATTTCTATTACCAGGAAGTCCTCCTGCTCACCCTGAAACCGGCGCAGCCCAGCAAAGCGCACGTGGTAGTGGAACTGGCCCCGCACGTGACCCATGAAATCCTGCAGCAGGGCACCCTGTTTCAGGCCGGAAAAGATAGTGTAGGGCAGGAGGTGCTGTTCGCTTTAACCCAGGATTTCGTTCCTAACCAGGCCCGGCTTTCCGCTTTTAAATCACTTTACTCGGCCACGGAGGAAGACGAGAACAAGAAAGCGACGGGCCTCCAGGTGCAGAAGCAGTGGCTGTATGCTTCCCCGTCGGCTAACTCCCTGGACGGGACCGGAAAAGAGCCCGCGCCGGTGGAGCAGGGCTGGAGTTTCTTTGGCAACAAACACTACCGCCACGGGAAACTCACCCAGTTGGCCATGCCCGCCGCTACAATTGGGTTTGCGGTGGCTTCCCCCTTGCTGTACCTCACGGAGGGCACCCGCACCGTCACGCTTAAACTGCACCTCACCACCACTACCTTGCCCCTGGGGGATTATTCCGGCGGCATCAAAGCCTTTGTGACTACCGCCGAAGGCTGGCACCCGCTTTCCCTCCTGAGCCCGTACTTCAGTTTCCAGGAAGAGAGCGGGAACAAAGTGTTGGTTTTGAAGGCCCGGCTGCAGCCCGATGAACCAGCTACTGCACCCTTTGACGCCGCCGTCCATCAGGCCACTTTTGCCACCCCGCACCCCGTGCTCCGGATCCTGATCCAACCCCAACCTGGCAGTGCGTATCTGTATGAGCAGGTAAAAGAAGCCACCTTGACCAAGGTGGAACTGGCGGTGGAAGGGAAAGGGCTGCGGAACCTGCAGTTGTACAATGATTTCGGGATGCTGGACCCCGCGCAGCCGTTCATGCCGTTCGGTCCCTTGCCACAGAAAGATGCTTCCCTGATTGTGGGCCACCCAGACGTGTTCCTGAAGAAGAATGCCACCCTCTCAGCGCTCACCGTCACCTGGAAAGACAAACCCAGCGCGGTCACCACCAAATCCCTCACCATCCAAAGCCTGCAGCAGGGGCAATGGCAAACTAAAACGCCTACCGCAGACCTGTTCGCCTTGCCCGCTGTTTCCCTTTCCGCGGAAGACCAATTGCACCTGGAGTACGGGGCCCGGCCAGACTACACCGCGGCCACCGTGAAAGGATTTCTGCGCCTCAAACTGAACGATGATTTCGGGCACCGGAAATACCTGAAAGAACTCACCGATTACCTGATTGACAAAGCCAGCGGCCAAGCCAAACCAAAGAAAGAGGACCTCCTAACCATCCTCAGTTCTAGCGACGAGGCCGCCGAAAAAATAACCCAGCTCCAGAATAGCCTGAATGAAATGGCACCGGTGCCCACGGAACCCTATACGCCGGTCATAGAGCAGATCTCCCTGGATTATACGGCCTTGGCCACGGTGGATTTTTCCGTGAAAGACAGCTTTGCCGGACGGCAGGTACAGTTTTTCCACGAGTACCCCTTCGGGCAGAAAGAAGAGCACCTGGCCCTGAAACGGCTGGACCTGCGGGAGTCGGCTGTTTTGGGGCTGGTTCCCAAATTTCAGCGCAAAAACCTGGAAGACCCTTATGTGGAGGTGAAGGAAGAAGATGGATCCGTGCCGGACTGGCTCGCCCACGAAGCCGAATTCTACCTGGGGGTGGAAGGGGCCACGCCGCCGCAGACCCTTTCAGTGCTGTTCCAACTGGTGGAGGGCTCCGCCAATCCCCTGGTGAAGAAACCCGATGCCCACGTGCACTGGAGCTATTTGGTGGGAAACCACTGGGTGTCGTTTTTAAAAGAGCAGGTCAGTGATTTTACGGGGCAGCTGACCCGATCCGGCATTATCCGGTTCCAGTTGCCCAAGGCCGCCGACCAGGACCATACCCTGTTGCCCGCCGGCCAGATTTGGCTGCGGGCTGCCGTCCATACCGCCTCGGAAGCCATTTGCCGGCCAGTAGCAGTGTTGCCCCAGGCGACCTTGGTGGTGTTTCAGGACCAGGAGAACGCCCCGGATTTTCTGGCCCAGCACCTACCCGCCAGCAGCATCACCAAACTGCTGGAGCCGGTGGCCGGGATAAAGAAAGTGGACCAGCCTTTCGCCTCCTTCGGGGGGGCGCTGGCCGAAACGCCGCCGCACTTTTACCGGCGGGTGAGCGAGCGGCTGCGGCACAAGGACCGCGCCATTGCCCTCTGGGATTACGAACGTCTGGTGCTGGAGGCGTTTCCGAGCATCTATAAAGTGAAATGCCTGCCGCACACCCGCTATGAACCCTCCGGCACCACTGGCATTTACTCTGAGAAAGCCCCGGGCCACGTCACGCTGGTAACCATCCCAGACCTGCGGCAGCGTACTTCCGTGGACCCGCTGCAGCCGCTCACCAGCGTGGGGGAACTGGAGGAAATCAAGGACTTCCTGCGCCAGCGGCTTTCCTGTTTTGTCACGCTGCACGTGCGCAACCCCATCTTTGAGCAGGTGAAGGTAAAACTGGAAGTGGCCTTTTTTCCGCAGTATGATGTCTCGGCCTACACCCAATTGCTGCGGCAGGAAATCACCCGTTTTCTGTCGCCCTGGGCGTATGGGCAGGGGCAGGACCTCCGTTTCGGGGGTAAATTATACAAATCCACCCTGATTGACTTTGTGGAGGAACGCCCATACGTCGACTTCCTGACCAAGTTCCAGGTGTACCATGTGCCGGGGCAGGGCCTGCTGGAGCAGGAAGTGGAGGAAGTCACGGCGTCCAAGGCCTGTTCCGTGCTGGTTTCGGTGCCGGAGGAGGAGCACGAGGTCACCGTGCTGGAGGAAGAGCCGAAAAAACTGGAGAAGGAAAAATGCGGCTGCTGAGAACAGAATTCACGGGATAATTGAGGTACGCATAGGTCAAAATAAATTAAGGTAACCGAACGCAGAAAGGATGCAAGAGCCCATCACCATACCGCAATTCCCGACGCTACTTCCCAGTGAAGACTATTACTTCCTGCGGCAGAAGGGGCTGGAGTACATTGAGCGGTTGGGCAGCCGGTTCTGGACAGATTACAACCTCCATGATCCGGGCATTACCATCCTGGAACTGCTGTGCTACGCCGAGACGGAACTTGGCTACCGCACCAGTTTCAATACCCAGGACCTGCTGGCCGCTCCCTTGGCGTTGGGCGGGCAGGACCAGGGCTTTTTCACGGCGGCCAAGATCCTGGCCAACTGCCCCTGGACCTTGACAGATTTCCGGAAGGTGCTCATTGATCTGCCAAGGGTCCGGAACGCCTGGCTGTTTTGCAAGGAATGCCCTTGCGAAGTTCCGGTATACGCCAATTGTGAAACGGGCACGCTCACCTACGGGTCCACCGACCAACCCGTGGTGCCCAAAGGAATGTATGACGTGCTGCTGGAAATGGAGGAAGATGCCCAGCTGGGCGATTTCAACAACGGCAAGCTGAAGCACGTGTTCTCCTTGTTCCTGGCAGCCTCCAACCGCTTGGTAACCACCCTGCTGGAGGTGCGGTTCCCGGGCTGGGCGCAGGTTCGGGAGGAGTACCCGCGGTTCAAGAACTTCCTGGCCGGAACAAGCGCCCTGGTGGAGAAGGGCGTGACCGTCACCAAAATCGCGAAGCTTACCGCCCCTGATACTGATCTGATAGGCGGTACTGTCTCCGCCCGTGATTTGCGCCTGCCGCTGGTGGTTTCCCTGGAAATCAGGTTTTTGCCCGATAGGGAGGTGCCGGGCACCGAGGAAACCCTGGTGCTGGAAAACGTCCCCTTCACCGTTTTTCCGGATAGGAGCGACTCCCGCCGTGATTTTCCAGTAGCCGATTTGGTGGCCGAATTCCAAAATACCACGGAAAACAGCCTGCTACGCCTGTACCACCGCAAATTAAGCCGCATCCAAAACCTGCTCAGAGAAGCTACCAACGCGCTGCACGCCACCCGCAACCTTTCAGAGGATTACTGCCGCGTGAGCCCGGTGGCCGTGGAAGACATTGCCGTCTGCGCCGATGTGGAGCTCACGCCTGAAGCGGATGTGGAGAAAGTGCTGGCCTCCATTTACTTTGAGGTAGAGCAGTACTTTAACCCGGCCCTTCGGTTCTATGGCCTCCAGGAACTGCTGGAGGAGGGCTTGCCCGTGGAGGAGATTTTCAACGGCCCCGGGTTGCGGCACGGTTTCCTGAAAACCGATGAGGTGGAAGCCGCGCAGCTCCGGAAAAACCTGTACACCTCAGACATCATCAACCGGTTGGTGGAGGTGGAGGGCGTGGTGGCCATCCGCAATTTGGTGTTGACTCGTTATGATGCGCAGGGCCGCGCCGTGCTGCCCAGTGAGCCCTGGCGTTTGGCCTTGTCGTTCCGGCACCAGCCGCGGCTGTATTTGGAGCAGTCCAAGTTCCTGTTCTTTAAAAACGAGTTGCCCTTTTTGCCTGCCAACTGGCCAGAGGTGTGGGCCGTGTTGCAGCAATTGCGCAGCACCGCAGAAACGGAGAAAGGCGGGCACGGTGCCCTGGACCTGCCCGTGCCCACCGGTACCTACCATGAATTGGAGGAGTACTTCCCCGTGCAGTACTCGTTTCCCCTGACCTACGGCATTGGGTTTGAGGGCCTGCCGGAACAAGTTTCCCTTTTGCGGAAAGCCCAGGCCAGGCAGCTCAAAGCCTACCTGTTGTTTTTTGAGCAGCTGCTGGTGAACTACCTGGCCCAGCTCGCCAACAGCCACCGACTCTTCAGCCTGGATCCCACCCAGAAACGCAGCTACTTTACCCGATTTATAGGCAATACCCTCATCCAGAACATAGAAGGAACCGAGGGCTTGTACACCGGCCTCACCCCCGACAAGCTAAACGAACTGGCTGAGACCGAAGAGGAAGGCCTCCGCCGCCGGAACCGGTTCCTAAGCCACCAGTTGGCCCGGTTCGGGGAGCAGTTCACAGATTATGCCTTGTTGCTTTACACCTATGACCCCGGCAGTGGGAGCGGAGGCGGCCCCCTGGCCTGGGAAAAGCAGGTGCAGGAGAAACTGTTAGGAGACAAAGCGCGGTTCCTCCAGAAAATTCCCCAGATCAGCGCCCAGCGGGGCCAGGCCGTAGACTACCACAACCCTCCGGGCCTGGCGGATCCGGAAAACACCTCGGGTTTGCAGGAACGCCTAATCCTTCTGTTGGGGTTGCCGGAAGACACCGTCTTGTTTGTGGTGGAGCATCTGCTGCTGCGGCCACGGGTCTTGGGGCAGGTGCTCTTGCCCGTCTGCCTGGACCCCGACTGCACGTTCTGCGGCGAGGAAGACCCGTATTCGTTCCAACTCACGCTGGTGCTGCCGGGCTGGCTGCCGCTGTTCCGGCACCTGGAGTTCAGGCGGTTCGCGGAGCGCCAGGTTCGGTTGGAAACCCCCGCTCACCTCCTGGCTAAGATCTGCTGGGTGGGCAACGAAGTCTGCCGGGGCGAAGGCGATGCCGCCATCCTCTGCCTCTTGAGGCGGGTGTTGGAAGGCCACCTGAAAGACCCCAGCCGCCTGGAGGAACTGGAGAGCGCCCTGTGCCGCTACGCCGAAGAGTGGCTGGAGGCGTACAACGAGGCCTTCCGGCAGGAATTCGTGTCCGGCAACTTCCAGCCCCTGACCACCGAGGTGTTGGAGCGCCTGTTTGACGAACTGCTGCCCAGCCACGGCCCTGCCGCAGAACTGGAAACGGCCCTGAAAAATACGGTTGCCAAAGCCTTGAAAACCACGCTCACTACTTATTTTCTGGGCAAGGAAAACTGCTTCCAGTTCAACCTGTTCCGGAAAAGTTGGGCTGCCTGGGGAACGGAACTCCTGGCGTTGGATCCGTATGAACCCGCCCTGGAGAAACAGGTGGAGGCCCTTTTAGCGGCCCATTTTCTGGAAACAGGCGAGAAACAGAAACCCGAAACCCTGTGCGCCTGCGCCTCGGCCTTGGCCGCCGCCTACGCTGATGCCCTGCGCAATTGGCTGGACGTGGCGGAAAACCAGGAAATCGTGCTCAAAGCCGCCGATTGGCGGAAACAACTCACCGACCTGTTCGTGCTGTCGCCCACTGAGAGTCCCCAAACCTGCCCCGCCTTGCCAAGCACTTTTTTCACCAAACTGAAGAACCTGCTGGTGGAATACTACCGCTACAAACTGCCCCTTTTGCAGACTCATGCCCGGCTGGTGCGCACGCTGGGCCAGCTCAAAAGCATGTACCCGCCCGCCACCCTCCACGACTGTGAAGACGGGAACGATGACAACCCCGTTCGGTTGGACGCCACTTTCCTGGGATAAGCCGGAAATGAAAACCAAACCGCGCCTCGCCCTCGATAAGGCAAAAAATAAACCGCCCGATATAGTGAAAGGAGAGAAGAGGCAAGGCCCTGTTTTACGGCTGTTTTCGAAAAATCGGCTTTAAAACAGGAAAGAAAGGAGGTGTCGGTTTTCCGAAAGGAAGCACCTGAAAAGGGAGGAGCGAAGGCCCTGGGAGGCGCGTTCGTTTCGGGGCTGTTTTCCGGAAAAGGGCACGAAACGGAGAGGAAGCCTGGCGGAAGATTTCGGTTAGGCGCAGTGAAAAGACAAAGTGATACCAGGAGGAAGTACTTGGCCATCGCCCAGGAAGAAGAATATAACTCACTAGAAGACAGGAGAAACACCCGCAGCCGCTGAAGACATTTAAATTCCCATTGCCATGGAACCCACCCAACTCACCTATCCGCAGTTTGTCGCCAACCAGGTGCTGAAAAAAGACCACCTGAACGACCTGTTCCACTACCTGGATGAGCAGAACCGGCTCACCCGCACCAACCTGATCGGGATAGGCGTTTTGTGCGGGCTGGAGGTGAAACCAGATACTGCCCTGCACCAGATCACCGTCACGCAGGGCTGCGGCGTGACCTCGGCGGGGTACCTGGTGTCGTTGCCCGAGGCTGTTTTGAAGCGCTACCAACCCTATGAACTACCCGAGCAGCTGGATTATCCGCCGTTCTACACCAGTGCCGTGCCCCGCCAGCAGTTTCCGCTCTGGGAACTGTTGCCTTCCGGCGGAAGCCACAATCTGTCGGCCACCTTCCTGCGCGACAAGGTGGTGCTGGTGCTGGTGGAACTGCAGGAGGAAAACCTCAAGAACTGCTCGCCCTATTCCTGCGATGACCGCGGCTCCGTGATTGAGGTCACGTACCGCTACCTGCTGCTGGAGAAATCCAACGCTGACCTGCTCAAACAGACCGAGCAGGCCCACGGGCCCAGCCTGGAGCAGTTGCAGAACCTGCACCAGGCCCAAGCCCTGCTGCCTGAATTCAAGCTGAAGCGCTTTGATGTGCCCGTTCAGAACCCGGCTATCTTCACCACCCATGAGGTGCTGGAGGGTTTCCGGGCTATTTTAACCAAAACTACCGTTGAGAAGGTGAAAGAGCTGCTGCTCAAGGCTTTTTCATTGTACCAGCCGCTGTTGGGCGGGGTGGCCGACACGGTCTTGCAGCAGTTCGGGAATTCCTTCACCTACGCGGGAGACAAGCTCTCGCTCACCAACCCGCTGCTGTATTCCTATTACTTTGATTTCCTGGCTGACCTGCTGGAGGCGTACAACGAGATAAGGGCGCGGGGCCTGGAGGTTACCAGCCTCTGCTGCCCAGACCAGGACCTGTTTCCCCGCCATCTGTTCCTGGGGTTGGCCACCGAAGACACCACCCAGACCTACAGCCAGTACCGCCATTATTTCATTCCCTCGCCGGTGTTCGGGCAACAGCAGCACCTGGGCACAGAGCTGCGGCAACTGTTCCAGCGGCTGATCAGGATGGTGGAGAATTTCAGCATTCCGGTGCCTGCCCTCGCCATAAGGGGAACCGGCATCCGCATCACGCCCAGTTACCTGGGCAAGACTGATCTCTCCCAGAAAGCCATCCCGTATTATTACAAGATGGGGGAGGGCAGCCCGCCCTTGTACCAGGTGTGGAGCCCCCAGAAAACCCGCCAGAATAAGGCCAAAAACAACCTCACCTATCACGCCGCCAGCTATCCCTCGCCGGTGGAGCAGTATGTGCTGAACCCCTTGGAATATGACCTGGAGCCCTATAATTTCCTGCGGGTAGAGGGGCACGTGGGCCTGCCCTGGCGGCAAGCCCTGACCCGGGTGCTCCAGCTTCGCCGCCAGTACCGGCTCCCGTTTGACGTGGTGGTCCTGAAAACCGGCCGAAATCACCAGAACGTGCTGGATTGGCGCACCCATGCCTGCTCCTTTCAGGACCTGGAAGCCATTTACCTGACCTTGAGGGAAGATTTACGCTGTTTGCTGCAACGGGAGATCGCCTATTTCTACAAACTCCGGCCCGGCAAGAAAGTCCTTTCCACTGTGACCGATGCTACGGGCACCCGTTCCGCCGCCCTTATGACCACTTTGCTCCGGTCCCGGCTCTCGTATTTTGGCAGCCGGGAGGGCTTGCTGTATGACGAGAATTCCCTGGGGGCCTTGTATGAGCACGCCTTTCTGGAGAACAACCCTACTGCCACTTACGCGCGGGTGCTGGCCCTGGGGCAGGAGTCCGAGGTACAGGCCGTGTTGCTTTTGATCCAGTACCTGGTGGAGATGGGGCAATTGCTGGAGCAGGCCCCCACCCTCACGCAGTTCAAGTTGGAGGAATTCCAGAAACAGAACCAGACCCTGCAGGCCTATGCCAATTCCCTGATTCGCCAACTGAAGGAAATGCTTAGTTCTTCTCCAGACCGCCTTAAAAAAAATCCCTGGGAACTGGAAGACATCATTGACCACCTGGATGCCCTGGTGAGCGCCTGCAAAAAGGAAGCCTTTTCTGCCTTGCTGGACACCTACCGCAAACGGCTGGAGCAAATTCAGAAACAGCTATTGTTCGGGAATTATGTCCAAAAACACCCGGGTATCACCCATAAGGCCGGCGTGCCCGTGGGCGGAACCCTGCTGCTGGTGTACGCCGGCGAAGACGGGGAGGAAGCGCCCAAACCCAAACAGGGGCGGTTTATCGTAAAAGGCCAGGTGGTAGACGCCAACCGGAATCCGTTGTCAGGAGCAATGGTGCTGGTGAAAAGCACCGCCAGCGGCGCCACCACCAACGCCGAAGGCCGCTTTCTGCTGTACCTGCCGTTCCTGCCCACCACCGTACTGGTCAGTTTCACGGGGTTCCCCAGCCAGGAAATAGAAGTGAAAGAAGTAGACACGCCGCTGTTGGTAATTTTGGGGCAGGAACCCGAGGAAGGGGAGAGGGCGGAAGTTCCGGAAGGCCACGTGTTCGTAGATTTCTACCTGCCGTACCTCTGCTGCTCAGACTGCCCGCCGGTCCAGTTTAACCTGGAGCTGCCCCCGCAGGAAGAACCGACCGATTTGGCCGTGGAAGTGTCTGAACCGGAGTGCGACCGTACCGGCAGGTTCTTCACCGTGACCCTGCAGATCAGCGGGGGCACCGCGCCCTACACCGTCAACGACAAGCCCGCGAATCCCCATCCGTACCCCGTGCAGGTTCCCAGCGGCGAAGGCAAAACCGTCACGGTGCGCGACGAGGCCGGCCAGGAGAAAATCGTGGAGATACCAGAACACACCTGTGAGCCAGAGGTGGAAAGGCTTCGGGTAGCCATGACTGATCCGGAATGCGACGAATCAGGCCAGCAGTTCTCCGTGACGCTCTCCATTACCGGCGGGCAGACCCCGTACGCCGTCAACAACGTTCCCCTGTCCGGCACCGATCACCAGGAGACCATCCCCAGCGGGCAGGGCAAAGACCTCACGGTAACAGACGCCAGCGGCCAAACGCTGCAGGTACAGGTGAATGCCCACCAGTGCGCGCCCGTAGAAGAACCCTGTGACCTGCCCTGCGACGGCAAAGCCGAGCTGTGCTGGTACCCGCTGTGGTTCCCTATGCCGGCCAGTGGGTTACGCCTGGCCATCCTGGAAGCCGAAGCCCTCCTGAAGGTGCATGACACCGAAAGCAACAACACCCATGAGGTGGAGTTTGCGAGTATCCTACGGGAGATTTTAAACGAGGTGCCCCAAGACGAATTCCACCAAAGGATCCAAAAACTAGTGGAGGTGCTGAACGAGCACATGGCCGGGAAGATAGGCAACGCGGAAACCTTTATCCTGCGCTACAAGCCAGAGGAACGTCTCCTGGGCGTGGAACACTACGTCTGCCACACCTTTGAACTCAGAACCGCAATTACCTTCAGCGTAGGCGGCGATGCCTTCTCCATCGAGAACCGCTACACTGAGCAGGAGTGGCAAATCCATGACCGCAGACGGAATACTACCGCCAAGGGTAAGAAGTTTGGCTGCGAGGAGATGGACAAATGCCGGAATATCCGCAAAAAGCGCTGTGCCGAGGAAATTCCGCAGGACCAAATACAGGTAACGCTGGAACGGCAGGAAAACGGGGTAGGCTTCAGGGTAGAGGCGAACCAGGAGCTGGAGCAGGTGCTGTGGCTGTTCGGGAGCGGGTCGCCGTTCTTCTCCCAGGACAAAGAGGGCCAGTTCTCCACCCACACAGATGAAAGTCCGGTGTGGTTCCTGGGAGTGCGGGGCGATTGCTACCTCGTGAAAGAAAGTTCCTTGCTCAACGGATAACCCAGCGCCATGCACCTGATCCGGAAACAGATAGTAGAGGTGGAAATGCCCGCCCTGGAACCCGCCCTGGACCTTCAGCAGCGGGTAAGCCGCCTGGTGCAGGAGCGGCTGAACCCGGCCTTAAGCGCGCAATTTGACCGCCTCGCCGGACCAGACCAAATCCTGCGCCTGGACCAGGTGGTGCTGACCGTCCAAGTCACCGACGTGGCCTCCCTGGGAGATGAATTAGTGAGCCAGGTACTTCAGTCCTTCGACCAGGCATTTCACCGTTCAGCCCCGGAGGAAGCCCTGGACCAGCCGTGGGATTGGGGCGGCAACCGCGCCATATCTTCCGGGAAAAGAAAGGAAGACCCTTTGCCGGGGGGCCTTACTCAAGTAACGGCCGAAGAAGCAACAGGGGAGGCGTTTTTGTTTTTCCTGCAAAAGGGCCATTTGCCTTGGTGGGCGTTTTGGGGCTCTTTTGAGGATTTTACGGCTAAAACGGAAAATTTCCTTGCCAAGAAAACCAAGCCTCAATTGCAGGAATTCCTGAGGCAAGTTTTTCAAACTAAAGATGCCGTGGCCCGGTTGGCGTACCAGTTTCCGGTGGATTTTCTGCGTGCTTTGGTGCGAAGCCTTCCGGAGGAAGTGACTACCTCCGGGCGCCTTCCCCAGATAGTAGCCACACTTCCTCCCGAAGTTAGAGTCATTTGGGAACAGGCGGGTCTGGCGCTTCCCCAGAATTATAAAAAGCCGAATGCCGATCAGCAAAGCAGTTCCGCCCCGGTTTCGGCAGAGAAAAACCAGGCTCCGGCCGAGGAAACCGAGGGCTTGTACCTGCAGAATGCGGGCTTGGTGTTGTTGGCCCCGTTTCTGGAAACCTACCTGGGCACCGGCGGTTTGGTGGCGGACCACCAGCTGCGGGATCCTTCGGCGGCGGTGCATTGGCTGCAGTACCTGGTGACGGGACAAGACCGCACCACGGAACCGGAGCTGCTGCTTAACAAGATTCTGTGCGGGGTGCCCTTGGATACGCCCGTCCCGGCCCAGGTCAGATTGACCTCCGTTTGCGAAAAAGAGGCCGAAAACGTGTTGCGGGCGGTAATTCGGTACTGGGCGGTTTTGAAAAACACCAGCCCCACCGGCCTGCGCGAAAGCTTCCTGCAACGCGACGGTCGCCTTACCCGCAAACCAGACGGCGACTGGCTGCTGCAGGTGGAGCAGAAAAGTTATGACATGCTGCTGGAGTCGCTCCCCTGGAGTTACTCGTTGGTGAAACTGCCCTGGATGCCCCAAGCCCTTTGGGTGGATTGGGCCTAAATTCCTGAAAACATGGTGAAAACGGGTTCTGAGAAATCTTCCTCCGCTGCAGTGCTGCAACGGAGCCAACAGTCGCCTTTCTTCAGCAAGCGGGGGGAAGACAGCTTCTTTGCGTCCTCGGGGGTGCAACGCAGCATTGAGATAGGCCCGCCCGGCGACCGTTACGAGCAGGAGGCAGACGCCATGGCTGATAAAGTCCTGCAGCAAACGCCCGCCGCGCCCGCAGAGCGCCAGGACCAGGAAAAACTGCAGTCCAAACCCCTGGCCCAGGACATCTCCCCGGTTTCGCGGCACCAGAACCCGGAAGAGGAAAGCACCTCTCTGGCAGAAGACGGTCCCCCCGAAATCAGCCGGAAAGAAAACGCAACCTCCACCGGGGAAACCGCGCCCGCCTCTCCCGCGCTGGAGGGCCAACTCAACGGTTCCAAAGGGGCCGGAACTCCGCTGCCCTCCAAAACCCGGCAGGAAATGGAAGAAGGCTTCGGGACTGATTTTTCCGGGGTCCGCACGCACACCGGTCCCCAGGCCGAGCAGATGAGCCAGGATTTGGGCGCCCAGGCCTTCACCCACGGTCAGGACATTTACTTCAATTCCGGAAAATATAGCCCCGAAACGCAGGCGGGCAAACACCTGCTGGCGCACGAACTCACCCACACGGTGCAGCAGACCGGCGGAGGCAACGTGCAGAAGAAAGGTATTGTGCAGCGCAAAGACGCTGTGTCGGAAAAAAAGAAGTTCAAGGAAGTGCCGGGCAAAGAGATAGAGGAGAACAAGGCGAAAGATGGGTCTTATTTAAAAAAAACGAGACCCTTACAATTCCACATCAATAAACTCAAGCTTAACAAATACCTCATCATAAAAGAGGAAACCGCCTGGTTAAACCAAATAAAAAAACCTTATAATTTGCCCAAAGGAGGGGAGAGAAAGACAAACCAGGGAAACATCTGGAAAAGTAACGTGCGGGAAGGGGTAAGGGAAAAGTTGAAGGAAGTAGGGGAGTTAAAAGACAGTGACATAGCAGATACCAGTAAACTATATAAATTTTCCAGAAAGAAAGGCAAGAGTAAAGCAAGTGGCAAAGGCATCATAGGTACGTTTACCCAAATTGTCAATGAGGTTCTGGTGCCTTTCTGGGATTACCAAGGTACCCCAAAGGAATTTCAGATTGAACATATGATTGATTATCAGGTGCTTGGAGGGGATGCTGATTGTATTCAGAATCTAATCCTTTTAGAAAGGGAAAAGAATCGTAAGGTTGGTGAGAAAGTCTTCAAAAGCATAAACACGCATCTTGATGATTTAATTAAACATTATAATGCTACCTATTTAAACACTGGTTTGCCAAATTCTGGGAAGGAGGTACGGAAGAATTATCCTGACTCAATTTTTGTCCACGGCTTAAATTGCGAATCAGCGGATTTAGACATTAAAGACTACTACTATTATACTGAGTTAAAGAATCCTAAAGATGATTACAATCCTTATACAAAAGAATTAATTGAGATAAAGGAGGCATGTATCCCTGAAAATCATTTTCTATTAAAAACTAGTGACCGAAAGGCTGGTTACATTATTCCGTACACGGCAAACGATTTTAAAGTAGGTGCTTTTTACCTGACGGTTGATTACACTGATACCGTTAAATCCATCACCTTTCATAACAAGCTGTCAGATAAGAAGAATGCAGTTGGGATGGAGAAAAAGCTTAAAAAGAAAACACTTCCCATTAATAAAGAGAAAAAAGATGTTTATGTGATTCAGGACAGTGGAGAGAAACAAGCAATTGCTCCCCTGCTGAAAGGATTGTTCCTGAAAAAGGCCAGTCCTATAGTGATCAATGAGAATGATATTCTTTTTAATGGCTTGGATGTTAGCGTAAAAGGGAAGATTGACCCAACGCTATCTGTTTTGAAAGGGGTTGATATTTCCTTTTCGCTTGAAAATGAAGTGTTCACCGTCAAAGCTGACGTTCCGCTGAATATCATCTCCAAGTATATTCCTGCACCTTTTAAAATAGACTACAGCACAATAAGTATAGAGGTAAGTTCAGAGGACGGCCTTTCCGTGGCTGGGGGGCTGGGCTTCCGCATAGGCAACCTGGGCCAGGGAGACATTTTCGCCAAGGTGGGCAAGACCCTGGGCTTTGAAGGCACCTTCAGCTTTGACTCCCGGTGGTTCAGCAAGGCGGATATTTCCATTGCCTATGACGAGGACAAGTGGAGCATTGGCGGAAACCTTGAACTGAAACCTGATACCATTACCGGTCTCAAAAGCGGAAAGCTGACGGTAGGCTACAAAGACAAGGTATTCTCTGCCGCCGGCGGGGCCGAACTCACGGTACCTGGGGTTAAGACGGTCACGTTGGCCGCTGAGTTTAAGAACCCAGAGGACTTCAAGTTCCTAGCCGAAGTGACCCTTTCTACCCTTCCCGGGCTTAAAAGCGGAAAGGTGGTAGTTACCCTGAAGGCCAAAGAAGGCGAAGACCTGAAACTGGGCGTAAAGGGACAGGCGGAACCGGACCTGCCCAACGTCCCTGACCTGGCCGCCTCCATTGAAATCTGTTACGAAGACGGCATCTTTGACGCTAGTGCCACCGTCAAGTACAAGAAAGGCCGCTTTGACGGGACTATCCAAGTGGGGGTTACGAACAAAACGCTCAACGATAAAGGAGAGCCGAAGGGCGAGCCTGACAAAACCGGCAAGGTGACGGTGTTTGGGTACGGTGAGCTTTCGGTAGAAGTGTTAAAAGGTATCAAGGGAGATTTGTGCGTGCGGCTCACCCCCGATAAACAGGTAATGGTGAAGGGCGAAGCCACCGCGTCAAATAAAAAAATTTTTGGCGAAGGGTACCATCCTCCTGCAAAAGAACTGTTCCCCTTCCCAAAATTAACCATCCCGTTGGTGGGCATTCCGGGTTTAAGCATCTCGGCGTTCATCACTGGCGGCGTGTTTTTCAAGTTTGATTGGGATCCTTTGGTTTTAAAAGAATTGAAGGTTGGTTTCCCGGAAACCAACATCAAGGAATTAGAAAAAGTAAAATTGGAAATAAAGGGGTGTTTGGGGTCTATGGCCAACGCTGAACTGTATATGGCTATTACAGCTGGCTTGGAAGCACGCGTCGCGATCGCCAAACTCACCGGGGAACTGGGGGGGCAGGCAGGTTTGGGCTTGAAGGCGGAAGCAGGCGGAGAAATAAAGGCGGACTGGAGCATGGACAAGGGGCTGCAATTAAAAGAAGTCCGCGCTTTTATGGCGGTTACCCCCAAAGCTATTTTCCGGCTTACCGGTGCCGTAAGCGTAGATCTGGACCTTTGGGTTGCCAAAGTGAACCTGTATTACCACCAATGGGTACTGGCGGAAAAGGAGTTGGGCATGGGGAACCTGGGCCTGAAAGTTGACTTCCCTATCAAGTTTGATGAAAACAATTCGCTCGTTCTGCCCAAGATAGAAGAAATGAATATGCAGAAACCGGATTTCAAAGGCGACCAGGGAAAAGAAATCCTGGACAGCGCCATTAACGGCGACGCCAAGAAAAAACTGGAGGAGAAAAAGGCCCAGATTCGGGAAACCATCAAAAGCGACCTTCGGAACCCCGAAACCCAAAAGGAGTTGACCCCTACCCAATACACAAACAAAATGAAGCAGAAATACGCCAAGTCGCCGGAGCTGCAACAGTTTGTGGTCAAGACCATTGAGGAAGAGTCGCGTACGCTGGAGTATGAGCAATTTGAGAAGCAGAAAACCATCATCCGGGGGTATGAGGGCACGCTTGAATCCAAGCTGTCCTTCCTCAACGTCTTCACCATGTGGCACCAGTACGTCACCCAAGCAGACGTAGACGCCTTCAAGGCCGAACTCACCAAGCAGGACCAGGAGAAAAAAGCCCAAGCCAGCCTCATGGACCCAGCTCCCGCCACTAATGCTCCCTTTATTGGCCCCCCGGTAGCCCCCACGTCTACTCCGGTCAACAAAAAAGCGAAAAACCTTCAGCGGAAAGAAGCGCCCCGGGATGAAGAACCTGCTGAAATGCCCCAGGCCCGTTTTATGCCCGTTTTCAAAAAACCGGGCCCAAACCAACCTCCGGCCCTTTACCCGCCTGAAACGGAGCCGGCTGGAGGAGGAGAAAGGGGAAATCCGTCGTTCTTTTCTCCGGCGGAGGAAACCAGTGCACCCGGCGAAGCTCTTTCAGAAGAGGGGGCCCATGAGTCGGGGTATGAATACCCGGAAAGTTTTCTGGAAGAAGCTTACCCCGGGGCCAGCTCCTACCTCTACAACTCTCCCTACGGTTTCCAGGGCGCCACCGCCGCGGGAAACTCTCCCTCCCTGCACCACCCACTTGCCCCATCCTTTATTTCAAACGACATGAGAGTTTATTCACGCCGGGCCAAGCCCCATATCAAAGACCAGCAGCCCTTCTTCGGGGGCAAGGAAAAAGCATCGGACACGGCGCACCCGTTCCTCACCAAATCTGGCGTCCAACGCAAAAAGGATACGGTGCGGAAAGCCGGGGAAGAGGAGCAGAAAACCCAGAAGCCGCCCGAAGGCGAGAAAAAAGACAAAGACGCCGTTCAGGCCAAAGGGAAAGAGGACGAGCAAAAGCTGCAGAAAAAACCCAAGGCCGGAACCCTGCAGAAAGAGGGCTGCGATAAGGAAGTTAAGAAGAAAGCCATCCGCCGGAAAGAGAAAACTGGTTTTGGCCCTGTTCAGAAAAAAGAGGCCGAAAACGCTACCGTGGCCCCGCCTTCGGTAGAGAAAAAACTGCAGGACTCCAAAGGGAGAGGAGAGGCCCTGCCTCCGGCCTTGCTCCAGGAACTGAACACCAAGATGAACTTTGATTTCTCGGGGGTGCGCATCCACACAGATGCCGAGGCCGTCGCTATGGCTGAGGAATTAGGGGCGCTGGCCTTCACCCACGGCCAGGACATCTACTTCAACCAGGGCCAGTACGCGCCCACCACCACCCCCGGTCGCCAGCTGCTGGTGCATGAACTAACCCACGTCATGCAGCAGTCCCCGGAATGAGAAACCCGCATCAGCCCGTAAACCTTAAACCTGTACCCTTAAAACCGCCAGCCACCCGTGGGATTTCACCAACAGCTCCTGGAGTACACTTCCCTGGTCATCGACCACCGGCTGCGCCACTTTACCGGCGCCTCCGAAGGTGAACCCCTGTTTGACAGAACCTACCTCCGGGCCCTGCTGCAAGAGGACGGTTTCGGACGTGTTTTCAAGAAAGTAGCCCTAAATGACGAGGAACTCCTGATCGTGCTGCTGGCTTTGGCGCCCCACCTGAACCCCGGCTTCTATAGCAACATCATCCTGAACTTCCTGCCAGACGGGGGCGATTTTCCCGAGTTTGGCGGGGTGAAAGGCACCAACCACCGCGGCATTCTGCCCACCGGCGAAACGGCCCTGTTTGTCTTGGCCGGCGAGAACGTGGAGCAGCGCCTCAAGGTGCAGGATTTGCTGAGCTATTCGGGGCGGTTGCAGCAGAACGGGTTCCTGCAGGTGGAGACCGTGAAAACCGGCGAGCCTACCATGAGCGGCCGGCTCCTGCTGGACGAGGAAGTGGTGGAGCAGCTTACCCTGGGCAAAGTCACGCCGCCCCGGTTCTCCGGAGAGTTTGCCGCCGAGCTCCTCACCACCGAGCAGGAGTGGCCCGACCTTATCCTCAACCACCATACCCGTTCCCAAATTGAGGACATCCTGACCTGGCTCCAGCACAATGACACCCTCCTGAACACCTGGGGCATGCGGAAGAAAATAAAACCGGGGTACCGCACCCTCTTCTACGGACCACCCGGCACCGGCAAAACGCTCACCGCCACCCTGCTGGGGAAGCATACCCACCTGGACGTGTACCGGATAGACTTGTCCCAGCTGGTGTCTAAGTACATTGGGGAAACCGAAAAAAACCTGGCCCGCATCTTTGACAAAGCCCAGCACAAAAAATGGATCTTGTTCTTTGACGAGGCCGATGCCTTGTTTGGCAAACGCACCAACCAGCGCGATGCCCAGGACCGGTACGCCAACCAGGAAGTAGCCTACCTATTGCAACGCATTGAGGGGTATCCCGGGGTGGTGGTCCTGGCCTCCAACATGAAGAGCAACATTGATGAAGCCTTTCTCCGGCGGTTCCATTCCATCATCCATTTCCCCAAACCCACCGCCGCAGAGCGCCTGTTGCTCTGGCAAAACGCCCTGCCCAAACAACTGAAGGTAGGCAAACAGGTGGCGCTGGAAAGCCTCGCCCAGAAATACGAACTCACCGGCTCTGGGATCATCAATGTGGTGCAACGGGTGTGCCTGGAAGCCTTGGCCCAAAAAACCACCTCCGTCCCGGTGGAGAGCTTTGTGACCCAGATTAAAAAGGAAATGGAGAAAGAAGGTAAAATGGTTTAATAATGTCTAGAAAATTAGATTTACTTTGTTTGCTGAAATTTGATGGATTACTGGTATGTATAAGGTTATTTAAATACCCGATTATAACATTTTAGAAGGGTGCATCATTTTAGAAAAGTTCATTTTAAGATTAAGCAGAATAATCAATACAATTATAGTTTATTATTATTCAATAAAAGTGCATTAGAAAGAAGGGAAGTTGTCGTTTTTGTAACTGAAAGAGGAAATTTTGATCATATACATTAGGATGAAGCAATCTTTAGATGTGAATTTTTTAACACGAAGAATACTGGCAATTATTTACCTGAGAATAACTTCGGTTATTACTTAATTTTCTCAATAGCTAAGTATAGGTGCATAAAAAAAGAGGACAGACTCAGAATAACTGATCTGTCCTCTCTGGTACCCAGGGCCGGAGTCGAACCGGCACATCCGTGAAGATATTGGTGTTTGAGACCAACGCGTCTACCGATTCCGCCACCTGGGCATTTGCTCCTTTTCGGTAGATTCTGAAAAACGAGGCGTGAAACGCTTTATCTGTCAGAAGAGGATGCAAACTTATTCAATGATTCCTTTATACGCAAGAGGTAGCGCTGCTTTAGGTAGTAATTTTTTACCTGCAGCAAGGCTTCTGCCTGAGCGTCAGGGGGTAAATTTTCATAGTTTTCCAGCACCGGCCAGATGGCAGCCTTCAGAAAACCCTCAATCTCGTTGGTTTGGTCAGAAACAATCTTGAACTGCACAGAATCATAGTCTATCTCCAGGTCCATCAACTGCTCGTTCAACTCCATCACTTCCATCAGGAAATCCTGGGGGAGATCGTTCTGGCCGCCTTCTTCCAGTAGGCCGTGCTGCTCCAGAATGTACTGCATGCGGCGGTCAAAATTAGAGAGCGTGCGGTAGGCGTTGGTGTTGAGGGTAGACTTCTCCAGAATCTCCTGCTGCTTTTCGGGTGACTCCAGGGTGTAGAAGTCTGGGTGGAACTCGCGGCTCAGGGCGTAGTATTTGGTTTGGATGGCTTTCTCATCGGGCAGAAAGCTTTCCGGTATCTGGTAGAAGTGGAAGTAGTTCAAAGTATAAGGTAGGCGCTAGAAGTAAGACAATAGATACAAGACGCAAGAAGCGGGGAAGAAGATATACCTGTTTTTGCGTTACACCTCGGCGGGTTTAAAAGAGAAAGCCTGCGCCGGTTCAGCGAACAAGGCTTTGGTGGGTTTCCAGACACTCCCAAACAAGGCAGAGGTGCGGTAGTTGTTCAGGGCCTCATCAGAGTCCCAATGACTGTAGGTGCTGTATACGTGGGGCAGGTGGTAATCTTGTAACAATTCCACGCTTCTGCACCCCGGGAAAGCGCTGATCTTGTCCCGAGAGGCTTTGAAGATTTCAAGAAACGCAGGCACCTGCTCGGGCACAAAGGTCATGCGCACTACTCGTATCAGCATGGAATTAGAATTGGTTTTTTGATAGCTTCAGGTACAACTACCTTAAAAGAAATGGGCAGAGGGCGCTTAAGGCGCGGTTCCCCAATGGTTGATTCTTGATGCCTAAATTTTAATAAAACTAAGCCGGATCTGGCGCAAACCTAATGTCTACCGGAGAGTCAAAGTACATGCCCAGCAACTCAGAGGCGTGGCCTTTGTTGATGCCAATGGTAAGGTATCCCTGCCGGTTGAACAAGGCCACGCTGTCGCCTTCGTTGGGTTGGTTGTACCGGGTGCTGAGGCGGTCAATGACCTCGCGGTTGAAATGGATGGTAAACGGGCGGCCATGGCCGATGGCGTCTACGCTCTCCCGGGTAATGTCGGTGATGAGGTTGCCGTAGTGATCCACGTGCACCACGTGCCCAGTAATGGAGTGGTCGTTCAAGCGGAGCTGGCGGTTAATGAGCTGCACCATGCCATCGGCGAGTTCCCCTACCTCAGCCATGGTGGCACCCTGGGCCAAAGCCACGGCGGCCGGCACCATAATATCGCGGGCGGGGGAAGATGAATCTGACACTAAGGGTAGGTCCACCAATTGCTCGGGATCGCCGTCTGTGAGGAGCGACAAAAGACCATTATCGGCGCAGACAAAATAATGTCCTTTATGACGGGCTACCTGGTATCTGCCGTTACGGGTGCCGTGCGTATCCACGGCAATCAGGTGCACGGTTCCCTGCGGAAAATCCTGGAAAACGGAGTGAATCACATGGTAGCCGTGGGCAATATTGAAGGGTTCTACGTGATGTGAGATATCTACAATTATCTGCGCCTGATTGATAGTCAGGATCTTAGCTTTTACAGCGGCCACATAATGGTCTGTGGTGCCAAAATCCGACATTAACGTGAGAATTCCCATGGGAACGGTTGGTCAAAAGAACTTTACTATTTCTAAAATTGTCTTATAACAAATCTACTATATTTTCAGTAGATTGGTTTTAAAACCACCTATATAAACAGAAATAGCCTTTGGTAGAAAAAACTATAACCCTGGAAAATATATCATTGATAGACTTCCTGGGACTGGAAAACCAGAATATAAAACAGTTGGCCGCCGCTTTCCCAAGCAGCAAAATCATTTCCCGCGGCAACGAGATCAAGATCCAGGGACAAACCCCTGAGATCACCAAAATTCACGAAATCCTTTCCTCTCTTATTGAGCATTACCACCAATACGGGAAAATCACGGACAAGAGCGTGCATAAGTTCCTGGCCGCCGATAATGATTTTGAGGATGACGTGGTCATCACTTCGCCGGATGTAATTGTGTACGGCAGCAAGGGCGGCGTGATCAAAGCCAAAACCCCCAGCCAGCACAAACTGGTGGAGGCCGTTGCCAAAAATGATTTAGTGTTCGCCTTGGGGCCAGCCGGTACGGGTAAAACCTTTATCTCGGTAGCCATGGCCGTGCGGGCGCTTAAAAATAAAGAGGTGAAGAAGATCATCATCTCCCGTCCGGTGGTGGAAGCAGGAGAGAGCCTTGGGTTCTTGCCCGGTGACATGAAGGACAAAGTAGATCCGTATCTGCGGCCTATTTATGATGCACTGGAAGAGATGATCCCGGTAGAGAAGCTGAAGTACTACTATGAAAACAAAATCATAGAGATCGCTCCTTTGGCCTACATGCGCGGACGTACCCTCAACAACGCCTTTGTGCTGCTGGACGAGGCCCAGAATACCACGCCCATGCAGATCAAGATGTTTATGACCCGGATGGGACCTACCTCTAAGGTGATGATCAACGGTGACCGTACCCAAATTGACTTGCCGCGCAACCAGCGCTCGGGTTTGATTGAGGCCATGACGGTGCTGAAAGACATCAAAGGCATCGGGTTTGTGGAGATGCAGGCCGAAGACGTAGTGCGTCACCGTTTGGTGAAAAGCATTGTGGAGGCTTACACCAAGTTCGATGACAAGCGCCAGAAAGAGCGCGAGGAACGCGAGAAGAATGGTGATCTGGAACTGCAGGATGCCCCGCGCCGCCGCCAGAACTTCCGCCGTCACGACGACTAAATTCTAATTACGGCAAAGGTGCCTTCTCCTCCGGGGGAATGCGCCTTTGCCGTTTTCTTTTAACTTAATTCAGTGCCATGACTTATTTCGCCCAAAAAGTCTCTAACATTCAGGCACAGGCCTTAGCCGCAGGAATGGGGTTTCAGGATTGCAAGGTGGCTTCTGTGGTGCTGCAAGACAAAATGGTAGGCAATGGCTAAAAGGGCGCTCACCGGCACATTCAGGCTGGTGGGTAGTTTCATACCCGGGATTCTCCTGTATCATACCATCGGCCGTGGTTTTCCCTTCGCGGGGGAGCTGGCGGCTTTTTTTGTGCTCCTGTTTTTGGCCCTCCTTTGGCTGGCTTATAAAAAGCCCTTGGCCCGGCACCGAAGATATGCCGGTCTGGCCGGGATGTTGGCCGTAACCGCTTTCTCGTTTTGGGCCTCTTTTTACAAAAATACCCCCGAAACGCTTCCAGTACCCGCCCAACAAATCACGCATTACCAGATTACGCTGGTGAAAGCTGTGGCCCTGAAGCCAAACTCGGTCAGTTCAGTGGGCAGGGTAGAGGCCGTGCGCGCGCAAGGCAAATGGTACCCCGCGCAGGGTCAGGTCGCCGTTTTCCTGCCCCACTCGCCCAAGGCTGATTCCCTGCAATACGGGCAAAGACTTCTGGTGCAGGGGTCGCTCTCTCCGCCCGCTGCTCCCGCCAATCCTTTCCAGTTTGACTATCGCCGGTACCTGGCCTTGAAGCACATTCAGTGGCAGGCGTATTTACCTACAGGTACCTGGCTGTCCATAGGCTATGCACCGCCCAGCTACATTGTTGCTTTGAGCCTTAAAATCAGAAAACAGCTCGAAAACGCCTTCGGGGAGCACATTGAGACCAAGCGCGAAGTGACCATTGCCCATGCGCTGGTACTGGGCGTGCAGGATGATCTGGATGCCGCGCTGCGCAATGCCTATGCCCGAACCGGTACCATGCACGTGCTGGCGGTAAGTGGTTTGCACGTGGGTTTGTTGTACGGAGTGCTGCTGTTCTTCCTCAAACCCTTGCGGCGCGGCAAGACGAGTAAGCTGCTCATCTTTCTTTTGGTAGTGGGCGTGGTGTGGTTCTACGCCTTCGTGACGGGGATGTCGGCCTCGGTGCTGCGGTCGGTGTGCATGTTCTCCTTGGTAGAGTTGGGGCTTTTGCTGCGGCGGCGGGCTTCCATTCTCAATACGCTGGCGGTAGTAGCGCTGGCGCTGCTCATCTACGAGCCTAATTTCCTTTACGATGTCGGGTTCCAACTATCCTTTTTGGCCGTGGCCGGTATTGTGTTGCTGCAGCCGCTTTTCCTAAAGTTCTGGAACCCGGAGAACCGCGCCGTGCGCTTGGTCTGGGAGTTGCTGGCTATTTCGGTGGCAGCCCAGTTGGCCACCTTTCCGCTGAGCCTTTATTATTTCCACCAATTTCCGGTATACTTCTGGGTAGCTAACCTGGTGGCGGTGCCGCTCACCTCCGTCGGGTTATACATGGGAGTGGCCTTCATGATGTTCTTCTGGGTACCCGTAGTCAACGGCTGGATTGGCTTTTTGCTGGAAAAAACGCTTTGGATCTTGAACGAAGTGCTGCTCTGGCTGGAGCATTGGCCGAAAGCGGTGCTGGATGGGTTTGTGGTCACCCCTGGGCAGGTAGCGGCCTTGTACCTCCTGATCTTTGCGGCCGTGCTGTTTCTGGTCCATAAGAAACTTTCCTGGCTAGCGCTGTGTGTGCTGTGCCTGGCCTTTGTCTCAGGTACGGAACTGGCCGAGGCGCATCGACAGCGCCGCACGCGGGAGTTGGTCATCCATAGCGCCCGCCGGAGCAGCGTGGTGAGTGTCGTACATGGGAGGGAAGTGACTTTCCTGGCAGATTCTGCTTTCTTCGCGCAGCCCCAGTTGTTTTCCTACCAGGTGCAGCCTTACTGGTGGGCCAAAGGCGTGCGCCAGGACATTCCTTTTGCAACTGATTTTCCAGAAACAGCCTTTAAACAGCCCCTTCCTTTTTATGAAACGCTGGAGGGAAACCGTGTGGTAGTCTGGCAGGGAAAGCGCCTGCTGTGGCTCCGGAAATTGCCCAGAAACCTGGAAAGGCCGGTGACGCTAGATGCGGTGGTACTGCAGCACAACCTGTGGTTCGACCTGCCCCGGTTGCAAAAAGCCTTCTCAGTCCGCACCCTTGTCTTAGACCAGACCAACAGCCGAAGATACGTGGCCAGGAAAGTCCAGGAACTGCGGGCTGCCGGGTATCGCGTGCACGTGCTGGAGGAAGACGGCGCGTGGCAGATCAGGCTGTAGATAACGCCGTTTCTGGGCTCTTTTTTTCAAAACATGCCTTTACCGGCTCAGCGGTTAAGGTGCAGGCATTTCTGCCTGTTTTGGCCCCTCTTTTCTGTTTTAAAACGTATAATAAGGTTCTGGTATTTAGGTAATTAGCGCTGTGTGTCTTTCGCCAGGCGTAAGATATTGCTAATGTATTTAGCTTTTCAGGTAAAGTGCTGTGTATGAAGCGGTTATAAATGCTAAAAATATTTTAGTAAATACTTGTAAGTGATTGATAATCAATAGGATAAAATAGAGTTAAAATTCACCTATTTGGCACTTTTAGGGAAGAGGTTCTGTTATCAATCTGTAACAACAAAAGAAATAAACGCAGACGAAAATGAACCAAGCTAGTAACGAAGAGAAAGTGGTTAAGAAGAACAAAATCGAAAGTTTTGATATCTCCCGCTCTGATGAGACCATGCACTTGGCCGTTGATTTGGCGAAGTTCATTAAGGAGAATCGGCTGTATCAAAACATACAAGGCAAAGAGTACGTGAACGTGGAAGGCTGGCAGTACGCTGGTTCCCGTCTGGGTATTCTGCCCGTGGTAGATGAACTCACCAACATGAGTGATAGCACCGAGATCAAGTACCTGGCCAAAGTGAACCTGCTGAACCTGCGCACCGAGCAGATCGTTGGCGCCGGTTTCGCAATCTGCTCTAACAAAGAGCAGGGCCGCAAGTACTACCAAGAGTACGCTATCGCCTCTATGGCGCAGACCAGAGCCATCGGCAAAGCCTACCGTAACATCTTAGCCTGGATTATCAGAGCCGCCGGGTATGAGCCAACTCCTGCAGAGGAGATGGACTACCAAGGCAACGTGACCGAGCAGAAAGTGGAGCAACCCGCTAAGCCTGCGGCCCCTGCCAAGACCATGAAAGCCGTTCCGGCCGACGCGGTTCCGGTAGAGCCAACGCCTGCTCCGGTGGTAGCCGCTGCTCCGGCTCCGGTAGCCGAAGAAGCCAATGTGAAGTACGCCACCGCCAAGCAGAAGGAAGAAATCATCCGCCTGCTGAACAATCCGGTGATCACGCGTCAGGAGAAAACCAAGATGCTCCTGAACATCAACAAACTGGATGAGGAGCGTGCCAAGCAGTCTATTGTGAAACTGAAGAAAGTAATTGAGGACCGCGAGCACGACCAATCTGCCGCTGCCTAAGTTTTTAAATAGAGTGAATGTATAGAAACCCGGCCACTTGGCCGGGTTTTCTGTTTTAGGGCTGTTTTAGAGAATGTGTGTAGGAAATGTAAACCCACCCCTACCCCTCCCAGGAGGGGAATAGCTGCAATCGTAGTCTGATAAAAAATGTGAAAGCGTTACGCATCGTGAGAATGACTAAGGTTTCCAGCCTCATTTCCGCAAAATAGCTCCAAAACTAATAAGCGGGATTCCCCTCTTGGGAGGGGTAGGGGGTGGGTTGAAGGTCATTCGCCACAGCTTTACCGATTACTCAAAAGACCTCGCAGTGTCCGGAGGTCCTGCGAGTGTCTCTGCCAATAACCGGTCGCGCCAACACCTGCATCCTCAGACAAATTCGTATTTTTGGACGATCTATGGCAAATACATTAGACATCCTGCGGCAGTATTGGGGGCACGAGGCGTTCAGGCCGGGGCAGGAGGACATCATCAATTCTACGTTGGCGGGGCAAGACACGCTAGCCATTCTGCCCACCGGGGGCGGGAAATCGATCTGTTTCCAGGTGCCGGCGCTGGTGATGGGGGGCGTCTGCGTGGTGATCTCGCCGTTGGTGGCCCTGATGAAAGACCAAGTGGAGAACCTGCGCAAGCGGGGCATCTCGGCGGCGGCGCTGCACGCGGGCCAACCGGAGCGGGAGCGCGACATCATCATGGACAACTGTGTCTTTGGCGGGGTACAGTTCCTGTACGTTTCGCCGGAGCGCCTGCAGACCGATCTGTTCCTGGAGCGGGTGAAGCGGATGAATGTGACCTTGCTGGCCGTAGACGAGGCGCATTGTATTTCGCAGTGGGGCTATGATTTCCGGCCGCCCTACCTGGAGATTGCCAAGCTGCGCGAGTTGCTGCCCCAGGTTCCGGTGCTGGCGTTGACCGCCTCTGCCACCGAGGCCGTGAAAACCGATATCCAGGAGAAACTCAAATTCAAAAACGGGCAGGTATTCCAGCAGAGTTTTGCGCGAAAGAACCTGTCTTATTCCGTGCTGCCCACCGAGGACAAGGAAGGTCGTCTGCGCGAGATCCTGCAGAAGATGAACGGTACCTCCATTGTGTACGTGCGCAACCGCCGCCGCACCGAGGAACTGGCTCAGTGGCTGCAGCGGCAAGGCATCAAAGCCACCGCTTACCACGCCGGTCTGCCGCACCAAACCCGTTCCAGCGCCCAAACCGATTGGCTCATGGACCGCGTACGCGTGATAGTGGCCACCAACGCCTTCGGGATGGGGATTGACAAACCCGATGTCCGCCTGGTGGTGCACCTGGACTTACCTGACTCTTTGGAAGCCTATTACCAGGAAGCGGGCCGCGCCGGCCGTGATGGTAAGTACAGCTACGCTACCGTGCTATTAGGTCCCGAGGACGGAGGCT
This sequence comes from Rufibacter hautae, assembly GCF_008271695.1. GTDB lineage: Bacteria > Bacteroidota > Bacteroidia > Cytophagales > Hymenobacteraceae > Nibribacter > Nibribacter hautae. The sequence goes on along the minus strand of NZ_VKKY01000002.1, from coordinate 1,736,083 downwards.
TGCTGCTGAAGAAGACCGAAGAGGCGTACCCACCGATAGAGACGTTGAAGCGGGTGTACCAGGCCTTGGCCAATTTCTACCAATTGGCTACCGGCAGCGGCGCGTTCCAGTCGTTTGACTTTGACTTAGCCGAGTTCAGCCGCACCTACCAATTGGCTCCGGTGGAAGTGCATTTCGCCTTAAAACAGCTGGAGACCGAAGGATTGCTGCAGTTGAACGAAGGGTTCTATAGTCCGTCAAAGGTAAGTCTTCTGCTCAGCAACACGCAGTTGTATGAGTTCCAGCTCCTGAACGAGAGCCTGGAGCCGATCATAAAGGGATTGCTGCGGCTCTACGGCGGCGAGATGTTCCGCGACTTTGTGAAGATATCGGAGAAAGGCCTGGCCAAACATTTGGCGGTGCCCGAGCAAACCGTAAAGCAGCAACTGCAGCATCTGCACCAGCGCAAGGTATTGGTCTATGAACCGCAGCACGACGGCCCGCAGGTACAGTTTACCCAACCCCGGTTCGATGCCAGTTCACTGCCGATAGACCAAAAACGCCTGCTGCTTTTCAGGGAACGGGCGCTGCAGAAGGCTACCTCAGTCCTCCACTTCATGGAGAACAAAAAGCAGTGCCGTACCCTCCAGATTCTGGCCTACTTTGGCGAAGAATCCACCACGGTTTGCCGCATCTGTGACTATTGCCTCGCGCAGAAAAAGAAGAAGAAACTGGACGAGAACAAACTCCACATGGAAGCCCGCGTCCTCAGTCACCTGAAAGAAACGCCGCTGCACCCCAAATCAATTGCCATGCACTTCAGTTCCTCCGAGCAGGAGTTGCTGGGCGGCCTTATCCAGGAGATGCTGGAAAGTGGGGTAGTAGCCTATACCTCTGAGGGCAACCTGCAACGGAAGGAAAGATAGTGTCTTTGGCTGTAAAAATATGTTAAGTAAGTAGCTGCTGGTTCAAAGCTAATTTTCTTAAAACAGACCTAAAACAGAAACGGCGGCAAGAACTCTTGCCGCCGTTTCTGTTTTATCTTCCATAAACTGATTAGGTCAATGGAGTTTCTTCTAGTTGCAGGGCAATAACGCCAGGTAGTTGCTTTCCTTCCATGTACTCCAGAAGGGCGCCGCCGCCGGTAGACACGTAAGAAACATTGTGGCTGTGGCCCATTTGGGTAACCGCTGCCGCAGAGTCTCCGCCTCCGATGAGGGAATACGCCCCGTTCTTGGTGGCTTCTACCACCGCCTCAGCAATGGCCTTGGTGCCGGTTGCGAAGTTCTCAAACTCAAACACCCCCATCGGACCGTTCCACAGGATGGTTTTGGAGTTACGTACCACCTCAGAGAAAGAAGCGATGGTTTCTGGTCCTATGTCCAGGCCCATCCAGCCATCGGGAATGGTACCGCTGGTTACCACCTGCTTGCTGGCGTTATTGTCAAAAGCATCGGCGATGACAGTGTCTGAGGGAAGGTAGATCTTCACGCCTCTTTCTTCGGCTTTCTTCAGGAGCTCCAGGGTGAACTGTTGTTTGTCTTCCTCCAGCAGCGAGTTCCCGATGGTACCGCCCTGGGCTTTGGCAAACGTGTAGCTCATGCCGCCGCCAATGATGAGGTTGTCCACGCGGTCCAGCAACTGCTCAATCACCTGGATTTTGTCCGAGATCTTGGCGCCGCCCATGATGGCGGTGTACGGACGATCGGCGTAGCTAAGCACGCGCTGGGCGTTCTCCAACTCGGCCTGCATCACAGAACCACATACTTTGTCATGCGGGAAGTAGTCTGCCACAATAGCGGTAGAGGCGTGGGCCCGGTGTGCCGTCCCGAAGGCGTCGTTCACGTACACATCGCCCAGCAGGCTCAGTTTCTCGGCGAAAATCTGGTTACCTTGCTCTTCCTCTTTGTGGAAACGCAGGTTCTCTACCAGCAGGATCTGGCCGGGCTGCAGGTTGCTGGCTATTTCCACGGCTTCGCTGCCAATACAATCTTGGGCAAATTGAATGGGCATCTGGAAGATTTCTTCCAAAGGTTTGAGCAGGTGCTTCAACGAGTACTTCTCCTCCGGTCCGCCTTTGGGTCTGCCCAGGTGAGACATCAGCACCACCGAGCCGCCATCGTTGAGGATTTTCTTGATGGTAGGCACCGCTGCCCTGATGCGGGTGTCATCGGTGATTTCAAAGTTGCTGTTCAGAGGTACGTTGAAGTCTACCCGAACCAAGGCCCGCTTGCCCTGGAAATTGTATTGGTCAATGGTTATCATAGTCTGCTAAAGGTTTGATGTTAGCTACGGATTCCCGCCGAAACAGGTCGGGGCAAATATAGTATTTAAATTTTTCTTTGTGTACCGGCCCATTCCAAGGTCAAAATCTGGAAAGCCCGTCCGTTTTTGAGCTGTTTTTACGGAACCGGCCCAAAAACGGAGACAAGCTGTTTAGGTAAGTGCAAATACATCCTGCTTGGAAAACGGCCCAGGCAGGGGCTTCCAAGTTCTAGTATTTGATGACCAGTTTCCCAATGGTGGTGCCTGATTCCAGCTGCGCATGGGCCTTTTTGAGGTTTTCGGCCGAGAGGCCATGCAGGGTCTGGGTGAGGGTGCCTTGCAGAACGCCCTGGTCCAGCAGGTCGGCTACCTGGTTCAGGATGTGGTGCTGTTCTACCATATCCTCGGTTTGGAAGTTGGAGCGCGTGTACATCAGTTCCCAGGAGAAAGTCACACTCTTGCCTTTAATTTTGTTCAGCGGGATAGGGGTGGCGCTGCCGGTGATGGAGGCAATGTGACCCTGCGGTTTAATGAGATCGGCCATGGCATCCCAGTACTGGTTCGTGTCCACGAAATCCACGATGTAGTCCACGTACTGGAAGCCGGCATTTCTCACTTCGTCTACCAGGTTCCGGTGGTTCACCACGTAATCGGCGCCCAGGTTTTGGCACCACTCCATGGTTTCTGGCCTGGAAGCCGTCGCGATGACGGTGAGCCCCAGCAGTTTCTTCGCCATCTGGATGGCAATGGAACCTACACCGCCCGCGCCGCCAATGATGAGCAGAGTTTTGTTTTGGTCGCGTTCGCGGGAAAGCCGCATGCGGTCAAAGAAGATTTCCCAGGCGGTTAAGGCGGTCAGCGGAATGGCAGCGGCGGCCTCGTCTGTCAAGGTGGTTGGTTTCTTGCCTACAATCCGCTCATCCACCAGTTGGTATTCAGCGTTGCTGCCGGGCTTGGTGATATCGCCGGCGTAATACACCTCATCGCCCTCCCGGAAGAGGGTAACCGCCTCGCCCACGGCTTCCACCACGCCCACTGCATCCCACCCAATGACTTTGGGCTGCTCCAAAACGGTATCCTTAGCCGCGTTCTGCCTGATTTTATAATCTACCGGGTTCACGGAGACAGCCCTCACTTTCACGAGTAAATTGTGGCCTGTTGGGGTAGGTTGGTCTATTTCAACATCTATAAAACTGTTCGGGTCTGAAATGGGGAGAGAAGTTTTAAATCCTACTGCTTTCATGTTTTGAATGGTTAAGGAATAAGGTACGTGCGCCGCTGTGCCTGAGTAGTCTCAACGGCCTCGTAGCAATTAAAGGGCTAACTTAGCGCTTTTTGGGTTTATGAAGTGGGTATCAAAATGGGGCCTTAAAGATGCTGAATTTCAAGCTTTCATACCTGACATGAGCATGTTCATAGTGCGTATCATTTGTTATCCGAATTTATGAGTTACGGCACTTGCCTAATTTAATTGCTTGGTATACATTTGCGCGCAGATGTTAAAGGCTTTCTTCAAATATCTTCTGTGTCTGGGTATTCTCCTTCTGGGAGTATACGGCTACCTGTCTGCCCAAACCTACAAGGAAAGCGCTTTCTTTTCTCCGGTAAAAATCTTTACTGGGGTACAACAGGCTGGCATTGCTGGTATCCAGAGCTCTTATGATTTTCACCTCAAAGCTACTTTACTTGACGTAGCCACAGGGCATGACAAGATTTCCCCCTCAGAAACCGAGGTGGAGGAAGATGAGGTAGTTTCTCCTCAGCACAAGCTGGATAGCAGGACCTTCTTTTCTGCGGTTATCTACGCCGGCGCCCTAGCCCTCCTTTTAAATTGCCTGCAACAAATCTTACATACTTGTAAGCAGATTGCATTCTTTTCCTATCACAGGTGGTATCTCCTGTTCCGGGTTTTCCGGATTTGATTCATCCTTCTTTGGGGTAACTGCCCGTTACCGCTCACTCCCTTTTTATTGCCATGTACCAGCTAGCGGGATGCTACCTGGCGGCACATGTGTAAGCACACACTTTTTATAATTTAGGTGTTCTCCAGTTCTGCCTGCGCAGGAGGAGAGCGAACACCCAGCTGGGCATCATGCCTTAACTAATCTCATAAAAAATCTTTTCTGTTAAGTGCCGCGGCGCAGGGCCCTGCGTGCAGGCACAAGTGTATCTCAGATACACTTCTTAGGAGAAATCATCAACCAATCCTTTCATAATAATTCCAAAACAGGATGAAGCGAATTTTCATGCTCGTGGGCTTGTGTGCCTTGTTGTGGCAAACGGGCTGCCAGTCAGAGAAAGTAGAGAAAGAAGAAGCGACTAGCTTTCTAGTCACCAGTCCTCTCGCAAAAGACACCTTGATCACCAAGGAATACGTGAGCCAGATCCACTCCATCAGCCACATTGAGATAAGGGCCCTGGAAAAGGGGTACCTGCAGAAAATCTATGTGGATGAAGGGCAGCACGTGAAAAAAGGACAGCTCATGTTCCAGATCATGCCGGTCATGTACCAGGCAGAGCTGCAAAAAGCCCAGGCTGAGGCCAGTTTCGCGGAGATTGAGTACCAGAACACCAAAAAACTGGCCTCCAGCAACGTGGTAGCGCCCGGTGAACTGGCCATGGCGAAGGCTAAACTGAACAAAGCCAAAGCCGAGGTGTCCCTGGCCCAGGTGCATCTGGGATTCACCCAGATCAGAGCCCCGTTCGATGGCATCATGGACCATTTCCAGGTGCGGTTGGGTAGTCTGGTAGACGAAGGAGATCTGCTCACCACCCTTTCAGACAACAGCGAGATGTGGGTGTACTTCAACGTGCCCGAGGCCGAATACCTGGACTTCAAAACGAGCCAGCACAGCGAGAACCAAACCCAGGTGAAGCTTGAAATGGCCAACCGCCAGGTGTTTGACTACGCTGGGGTGGTGCAAACCATTGAGGCTGACTTCAACAACGAGACCGGGAACATCGCGTTCCGGGCCACCTTCCCCAACCCCAAAGGCCTGCTGCGCCACGGCGAGACCGGCAACATTCTCATGGAAGTGCCCATGAAGAACGCCCTGCTGATTCCGCAGAAAGCCACCTTTGAGGTCCTGGACAAGAAGTATGTCTATGTGCTGGACAAAGGCAATGTGCTGCGCTCCCGCGAAATCACCCTGGCCGCCGAGTTGCCGCACATTTATGTGGTGCAGAAGGGCTTGTCTGAGAATGACAAGATCCTTTTGGAAGGTTTGCGTTTAGTGCGCGAAAACGAAAAAATACACTCAAAATACGTGGAGCCTAAAACTGTCCTATCTCAGCTGAATTTGTATGCTGAGTAAGCGGGTGTCCTAAAAACCAGAAGACATGTTTAGCAAGTTCATACGCAGACCCGTATTCGCTATCGTAATATCGGTCATGATCGTTTTTGTGGGTGGTTTGGCCATCCGGAAACTGCCCATTTCCCAGTTCCCGGACATCGCGCCAACCACCGTCAATATCTTTATCGCTTACCCCGGCGCCAGCGCCGATGTGTTGGTCAAATATACCCTGATTTCCTTAGAACAGGCCATAAACGGGGTAGAAGGCATGCGCTACATCGCCACCGATGCCACCAGCGCCGGTGAGGCTACCCTCCGGATTATCTTTGAACCGGGCACCGACCCCAACGATGCGGTGGTGCGGGTGAAGACCCGGGTGGACCAAGTGATGCCGCTTTTGCCGGAATTGGTGCAGCGCGAAGGCGTGGTGATTACCCCGGTGCAGCCCAGTATGTTGATGTACGTCAACCTCTACTCCAAGAATGAGAGCATGGACGAGAAGTTCCTGTTCAATTACGCCACCGTGAAGATGATCCCTGAGATCCAACGCATCAAAGGGGTAGCCAGGGCCCAGATCCTGGGTAGCCGCCGGTACGCCATGCGCGTTTGGCTCAACCCAGACCGCATGCGGGCCTACAACATTTCCGTGGAGGAAGTGATGAAAGCCTTGGGCGAGCAAAGCATCATCGGCCGGCCGGGCCGGATTGGGCAAAGCTCCGGTATTGCCGCGCAATCCCTGGAATATGTGCTGACTTACAAAGGCCGGTACAACAAGCCCGAGGAGTATGACAATGTCATCATCCGGGCCAACTCCCAGGGCGAAAGCATTCTCCTGAAGGACATTGCCAAAGTAGAGCTGGGCAGTGAATTCTTCGATATCTACTCCAACCTGGACGGCCACCCCTCAGCGGCGATTGTTCTGAAGCAGAACTACGGCAGCAACGCCAGCGACGTGATTGCCGATGTGAAAGCCCAACTGGAGGAAATGCGCCCGTACTTCCCGCCGGGAATGGATTACAAAATCAGCTATGACGTTTCCAAATTCCTGGATGCTTCTATTGAACAGGTGGTGCATACCCTCCGCGATGCCTTCATTCTGGTAGCCATTGTGGTGTTCATCTTCCTAGGCGACTGGCGGTCCACCCTCATCCCGATTCTGGCGGTGCCAGTATCCTTGATCGGGGCGTTCTTCGTGATCCAGTTCTTCGGGCTCTCCATTAACCTGGTGACGCTCTTCGCCTTGGTATTGGCCATCGGGATTGTGGTGGATGATGCCATTGTGGTGGTGGAAGCCGTCCACGCCAAAATGGAGGAAGAACCGCATCTCTCGCCCTTTAGCGCAGTGAAGAAAGTGCTGGGCGAAATCAGCGGTGCGATCATCGCCATCACAGCGGTAATGGTGTCTGTGTTCCTGCCTATCTCTTTCATGACCGGTCCGGTGGGTACGTTCTACCGGCAGTTCTCCATCACCATGGCCAGCTCCATTGTGATCTCAGCGCTGATTGCCTTGACGCTTACCCCGGTGCTGTGCGCCATGCTGTTGAAGAACCACCACGGGCACCCTAAGAAGAGCAACGTTTTTACTCGGGCGCTGGACAGTTTTAACCGTGGTTTTGATAAACTGACCGGAAAATACGTGGGCTTATTGAAATCCATCGTGAGCAGAAGATGGCTGACGTTTGGGGTGTTGCTGGCCTTCTGCGCTGGTATCTTCATCGAGAACCAGATGGTGCCATCGGGCTTCATCCCGAACGAAGACCAAAGCACCATTTACGCCATCATCCAGACGCCTCCGGGCTCTACCCTGGAGAAAACAAACCAGGTCTCGCAAAAGCTGCAGAAAGTCTGTGAAGAGATTGATGGGGTAGAGTCAGTGTCTTCCCTAGCCGGTTACGAGATCATGACTGAAGGCCGGGGTTCCAACGCGGGTACCTGTTTGATCAACCTGAAAGACTGGTCAGACCGGGAGCACACGGTGAAAGAGATCATGGAAGAACTGGAGGAGAAATCCAAAGGCCTGGGCGCGGTGATTGAGTTCTTTGAGCCACCCGCTATCCCTGGCTTCGGTTCTTCCGGCGGTTTCTCCATGCGTTTGCTGGACAAGAACTCCGATACCGATTACCACGAGTTTGACAAGATCAACCAGGAGTTTATGGACAACCTGCGCAAACGGCCGGAGCTCTCGGGCTTGTTCACCTTCTTCGCGGCCAATTATCCGCAGTACGAGTTGGAGATAGACAATCACCTGGCTATGCAGAAAGGCGTGTCTATTGGCAAAGCCATGGATAACCTGAACATTCTCATTGGTTCTACCTATGAGCAAGGCTTCACCAAGTTCAACCAGTTCTTCAAGGTGTACGTGCAGTCTGACCCTAAATTCAGAAGGCTGCCCTCTGATCTCCTGAACCTGTATGTGAAGAACGAGGCGGGCGAGATGGTGCCGTACTCGGCGTTCATGAAGCTGAAAAAGTCGCAGGGACCTAATGAGATCACCCGCTTCAATATGTACAACTCGGCCTCCATCCAAGGGCAACCCGCCAAGGGCTATACCACTGCCGATGCTATCCATGCCATCCAGGAAGTAGCCGCTACGTCGCTGCCGAAGGGCTATGACATTGCCTGGGAAGGTCTGTCCTATGACGAGTCTATCCGGGGGAACGAGTCTATCTACGTCTTCGCGATTGTGGTGGCCTTCGTCTACTTTGTGCTGGCGGCCCAGTATGAGAGTTTTATCATTCCGTTGGCGGTGGTGTTCTCGCTGCCGGTAGGGGTGTTTGGCTCGTTTCTGGTGCTGCAGATGATGGGGCTGGAGAACAACATCTACGCGCAGATCGGGCTTATCATGCTGGTGGGGCTCCTGGGTAAAAACGCAGTGTTGATTGTGGAGTTTGCCGTGCTCAAGCGACAGCAAGGGTACTCTATTCTGGAGGCCGCCATTGAAGGAGCCAAGGTGCGTTTCCGGCCTATTTTGATGACTTCGTTCGCGTTTATCGCGGGGCTTATTCCGTTGATCATTGCGACCGGGGCCGGCGCCATCGGGAACCGGACCATTGGGGCTTCGGCCTTGGGCGGGATGCTGTTCGGGACCGTGTTCGGGGTCATCATCGTGCCTGGCCTGTACTACATCTTCGCCAAAATGGCCGACGGTCGTCACCTGATCAAAGACGAAGAAGAATCCACGTTAACGGAAGACTACGTGCATGCCATTGACAGTTTTCCGCAACCTTTAGAAACCGAAATCAATGCTCACTAAAAGAATAAGGAATTGGTTTGGGATCACGTTGGTAGCCCTTACCTATACCGCCTGCAGCGTACCTACGCTGGTACAGAAATCAGAAAACAGAACAGTGCCTGCGAGTTTCACCAACTCGCAGGATACTACCAACACCGCCCAGGCCAGGTGGAAGGACTTCTTCACCGATCCGTATCTGGTCTCCTTGATTGACACGGCGCTGCATAACAACCAGGAGCTGAACATCACTTTACAGGAAATTGAGATTGCCAGAAACGAGGTAAAAGCCAGAAAAGGGGAGTACCTGCCCTCGGTAGGGCTACGGGCTGGTGCGGGCGTAGACAAAGTGGCCCGGTTCACCAACATCGGTGCCTTGGAAGCCACCACCGACATTGAACCAGGAAGAGAGATGCCCGAGCCATTGCAGGATTACCTGGTGGGGGCATTTGCAACTTGGGAGGTGGATGTCTGGCACAAGCTGCGCAACGCGAAAAAGGCGGCTGTGAACCGGTACCTATCCTCGGTAGAGGGACGGAATTTCATGCAGACGAACCTGGTTTCTGAGATCGCGAACTCCTATTATGAGCTGCTGGCGCTGGACAACCAATTGGCCATTGTGAAGCAGAACATCGAGATCCAAAACAATGCCCTACGGATTGTGCGCCTGCAAAAGGAAGCCGCCCGCGTGACGGAGTTGCCGGTTCGCAGATTCCAGGCGCAGGTGCTCAACACCCAGAGCCTGCAATACGAGATCCAGCAGAAGATCACCGAGACCGAGAACCGGATCAATTTTTTGGTGGGCCGGTTCCCGCAACCGGTGCAACGCAACACCCAGGATTTTGCCCGTGTCACGCCCAAAGCGGTAAGTGCCGGGGTTCCGGCGCAGTTGCTCGCCAACAGACCAGACATCAGGCAAGCCGAACTTGATTTGGCAGCCGCCAAACTGGATGTGCAGGTAGCCAGAGCAAGGTTCTATCCCTCGGTGGGCATCTCGGCAGGAGTAGGGTTTCAGGCCTTTAATCCTAGTTTTCTGCTGAAACCAGAGTCCATGCTATTGTCCCTGGCGGGCGATGTTGCGGCCCCCTTGGTGAACAGGAACGGCATCAAAGCCGTCTACGCCAGCGCCAATGCCCGGCAAATCCAGGCGGTTTACAACTACGAGCGTACCATTCTGAACGCGTATGTAGAGGTGGCGAACCAACTGGCCAAGATCAGCAACCTGGAGAAAAGCTATGATTTAAAGGCAAAGGAGGTGGAGGCGCTCACCCAGTCCATTGACATCTCCAACCAACTGTTTACCTCTGCGAGGGCAGATTACATGGAGGTGCTCTTGACCCAACGCGATGCGCTGGAGTCTAGGTTTGACTTGGTGGAAACCAGAATGCAGCAACTGAACGCCATGGTGAACGTGTACCGGGCATTGGGCGGTGGTTGGGCGCCATAAGACGGCACTAAGGAAGATAAAGCTGTTTTAGGGCCTCTTTTCTAAAAGGGAGCTTATTTCACAAACGCGTGAAATAGGCTCCCTTTTCTTTTACCACCGGAGTTATCTTCCTCAGGTCCGCCGGATAATTGCATAACCTCTTCCAAGGAAATCATGGTTGAGACAATTATTTTCTCATAGTAATTCACTGCCATTTGTAAGCTGTTTTTTGAAAAACGCCATCAAAATAGGAGCTGTCCCCATCTAATATTAGGGGCATCGTCTGAGAAAGTGCATTATGAGTGCGACAGTCAAATAGGTATAATACGGCGGAATTTAGTAGTTCTTTGTAGTCAGAGAAAATAGTCTAAGAAAGCTCTTTGTTGGTCTGGTGTAAATTGTCCCAAAGGGTTTCGGTTGGGGGTGGGTAGTTATATAAGAAGGGCAAGGTCTTACCCTTTATTCCTTTGCTCCATTTGGTACAAGTCAAAGTTGGGTGCCCAGAAATCCTTCTCCACCTTGGATAGGGAAAAGCCCATTTTTTCATAAAATTTGTAAACCAACTGGGTGGTTCTTACCACTATCAACTCAATCTCTTGCTTCTCGCGCAGGTGGTTGATTCTGTGTTCCATTAACTTTTTGCCAATGCCTTTTCCTTGTAGGTTCGGCTTGATGATGTCCCACGAAATACGCGCGATTTTTTCCTCGGGGAAATAGTTGATTCCACCTGCCCCAATGATCACAGTATTTTCTTCCACCACAAAGTAATCCTCCACCTCATGGTCCAGGTAATGTTCTAAATCCTTTTGCTCCGAAGGATGGAAGAACTCGGGAGTGTTCAACTGTAGAAGGTGAACCACTGATGCTTTGTCTTCTTGGTTATAGGTTCTTATTTCCACGTTATAAACTTTTGCCTAACGGACTTGTGTAAACGATGGTGATAGCTGTCGCCTGATAGCTGGCGTTTAAGTGTTGTTAGCCCTAGTTTTATTTTGCGTAACTGCAGCTTCTCTTTTTATTTTTCAAAGACCAACCAATCATCGATAATTTCTCCATCTTCGATAGAGTCGAGTTGGTAATAACCTACTTGTTCTAAATCCATGAAATGAATTTTGTCTGGATCTTTGATGTAAATCCCTATTCTTGTTCTTATTTGTGGCGTCGACCTAAGAATGTGGTTAAAGACTAAAACTTGTTCAATAAGTCGAAAAACTAGATTAGGAAACCTATAGTCATTCCACTCGCTTTGGCTATCCCTTGTTCGTTCTTCTAAAAGCCGTTTGCAATTTTCTTCAGCTATGTTTGCTAATTTGAATCGATTAGAGTGTTCTTCTAAATAATTATTTATATCTGTTAATTTCATCAAAAATAAGGCTTACGGCCTTGTGTAAACTGCGGCGATGGCCGTCCGCCAAAATGCCGGTTTCACAAGGTTTGCAAAAGGCTTTTTTACAATTCTTTGACTTGCGTCTCTAAGTCTTCTATACCCTCAAACTTTTGGAAATCGAGTTTCTTGCCATAGCTTTTCAATTCTGCTATTATTTCAAGTATTAAGTCGAATGGCTCAATCTCATGGCCGAACATGTTCTGGTCGAAATTAGTCCCTACCAAAAGTCCGTCATTGTTCATGCCTACACACCAATTCTCCAAAAACTCTGAGAGAGGTATTTCTGTCGGTGTATAATTTATCCATCCGTCCTTGGCGCATGCCTTTGCAAATGCCTTTTCTGACCAGAAACAAATCATCGGGATGGGATTTTCATCCTCGTCTTCGTAGTTGTTTGAGCTTGACGTGGCGAATCCGTCCCCGCTTTCAAGTCCAATTACGATTTCTGTTTCGCAAACCTTCTTGATGAATCGCTCGTGTCTTTGCTTGACAATTATAGAATCCTGTATCATTTTATTATTTAAGCTAAATGCAAACGTTGAATATATCAAGAGCCCTCAGCGAAGCTATGGTTTTGTATATACTGTGTTGCCACGAGTTCTTCTTTAATAAATTATTAGGAAGTGAGTATTAGATAACTATATAGTCGTTTTGCAAAGTCTTCAAGATTATTATCGTCTTCAAATTTGTAATCATGATCAGCGTATTGAATTGAAATAGTGTAAATATAACCTGCCTTTGCTCTGTCTGAATAAACAACTAAGTCAAATCTACTTTGATTTAAACCCTTTGATTTTCTATAAAACCGAGTGTTTAGAAAATATGCTTCCTCTCCCTGTGCCAGTTTGATTTTTTCCTGACCGTCTATGAATTGCTTTGGAAACTCTCTGTCAGGATTGCTTCTGTATCCATTTAAGCATTTGTCCTTGCAGTCATCCAGATCTCTACCTTCTTGCTTCACAAAGAAAATTGTAACCATTACAGGTGAGCCATTCAAAACTGCTGGAAGCGCTTGTCCGCTAGCTTCTATGAGTTGTTCTGGACCTTGCCCGCCAGTTGGAATATGCCTCCACTTAGATGGAAATTTAATTTCATAATAATCGGTCGAAACGGTTTTCAAGTTGTCCCATATAGATTGGTCAACTTGCCCATAAACTGAAACAGTTAAAAAGGTTAAAATGAGAGTAAGGAGTTTATTCATTTAATTATATTCTTTTAAATGGTGGTAAAAGACTTGTTAAGGGGTGGCGAGGCCGTCGACCGAGGCTGCTTTTTATACCAATGTTGTGCGGTCGATTTTTTTATTGCATTTTATATATTCTTGAATAGTCACTGAATTCAGTGTCTTTCAAGTCTTCTTCTATTACTTTTTTGGCGATATCGAAGTCTACTACCATACAGCCAATTTCCATAGTGCCACTTCCAATGCTTCCACCGTCAGTGTGCCCGAGTCCAGTCCAGCCTAATGTTTCGTCCATCCTTTCTTCGAGTCGTTGCCTTTTATCCAAGTCCGCATCTGTCCCGAAACCATCAATCTTATATTCAATCTCTAGGAATGAAATTTGGTCTTCTTCAAATTCAGAATATCCTTCTTCTAACTTTTGGTCAATTTCCTTTTGAACTGATTTTCTAAAGCTGGTTAGAAGTCCAGATTTGATTTCCTTCTGTTGCCCTTTTTGTCCTACTATCCCCCAATGTACAACTGCTGATTTTACATCATTATCCCAAGTCTCCCAATAGTGGAGTTGTCCGTCAATGCTTTTGTATAGTTTTATCATAAATTTTGTCTCTTCTGAAAAGCTTCTTGCTTTAGACTTGTCGATGTTATTTGTGCACAATACAGCCGCAACAAATAAAGCCGCCAAAAACATTAGTGTCTGTTTCAAGATTACATTATTAAACTGTCGCACATCGGCCTCGTGTAAAAAGTGTGCTAAGCCGTCGGCCGACGCATAAATTTTACACAATGTTGGCGGAAGTTCTTTTTAAATTTTCACAGCTCCCTTAGGTACTTTGCCGTTCCAGAAATCCTCCCGCTGGTTTTGGTCGCCCAAGTCCATTCTGAAATTTACCCACTGCCCAAGCATGTTCCTTACAGCCATAGAATAGTCGCCGGTTACATTGTCTGAAAACTGCCAAAGAATATGATAACCGTCCTCGTTGGAGAAACCCTCTAGGTCTGCTTGGAAAATACCGCCTGTCTGTCTCCAAATCGTTGTCTTGATTGATTCAAGAATAGGATAGTTTTCATCTTCGAATGCTGCGTTCAGGATTTGGAAGGTGTAAATGACCTTAACTTTACTGAAATATTTGTCAAGCCACTTTACCGCTGAAGTCGGTTTGTATTCTTTGATAGATTCCCTGAACTCCTCGAGCTCCTCTTTGCCAAGTTCACCATCAATGACTGGGTTTCTTTCAACTTGAATCAGAGGCACACCTACTTTATTGTTTATGTCGAGCAAAGTCCAGTTTGCAGCGCTTTCACCCTCTGCAAGTAGTAGTTTAGCTTCTAAGCCTTCATCTGCTAGACTTTTCAGAATTTTATCCAAATGTATTTCAGGGTCGTTCTTCCCAAATATTCTGATATAATATCCCATTTTATATTTTTTAAAATTACCGCCAACTACCGTATTTAGGGAGCAGATCCGGTCATTGGCACCTTGAACTGAGCCAAACATCCGTTTATATGCCTACCATTAGTCGGGTAAACGGAATTGGACCGCCGAATATACTATATACAGCCAAAGGAGTATATATAAACCTTGCTTCGGTAGGGCAATCTGAGTTTATCACCATTATTAGGCTGTTTACCTGATTTCAGTCTGAAAACGGAACATCGCGTAATGCTATCTTTGTTCTGAGCAGTTGCCCCATTGCGTATGTGAAGGCTTGCGTGAGATGGAAAGCGCTGGCACTAGGAACGAAAGAGCAAAAACCAGTATCTTTGCCCTAATGAAAATTGGAATCATCTTTGGTGGACCGTCCCGGGAGCGCGAAATCTCTTTCGCCGGTGGCCGCACCGTCTTCGATAACTTAGATAAATCCCTGTTTGAGGCCGTGCCGGTATTCGCCGACAGCCTGGGGAACTTCATTCTGCTGGACTGGCACTTCATCTACAAAGGAACCATCCGCGATTTCTACCCGCCGGTAGACGTGTTGCCTTCCACGGAGCATGGCCTGCAGATGTACCTGGAGAGCTTGGGCAACCTGAGCGAGGAGGAACTGAATGACATCGCGTCACGCGTGGGAAAACGGATTCACCCGCACCAGTTCAAGGAGCTTTTTGACTTCGCATTCCTGACCCTGCACGGGCCGTACGGCGAGGATGGCAGCATCCAGGGCTTGCTGGAGTGGTACGGCATTCCGTATTCCGGCTCGGGCATTCTGCCGTCGGCCATTGGCATTGACAAGATCGCGCAAAAGGCTTTGTTGCAGCAGCATGGGTTCGCTACGCCAGACTACCGCATCCTGAGTTTGCAGGAATGGCATTCCACCCAGGACCGCGCTGCTTTATTGGACAGCCTGGTGGCTGATCTTGGTCTGCCATTGGTGTTGAAGGCGCCGCACCAGGGGTCTTCCATTGGCGTGTCCATCATCAAAGAGAAAAACCTGCAGCTGTTTGAAGAAGCAGTGGCCCGCAGCCTGTTCTCGCTCACCATCCGCAAGGAGGAGTGGACGGGCAAGAGCGCCGCACAGCAACTGCACTTCATCAAAACCCTGACCGATATCCGCGAGGGCATCGGCTTGCCGGTGCAGACCCAGGACGGAAAACTGGTGTATGCCCCCGAGGAACTGTTGAGCCTGCTTTCGGTTACTTTCACCCAAAACGGCCCCGAAACGCTCACCCTCACCAATGTGGAGAGCGAGACGCAGGTGCTCATTGAAGCCTTCATCAATGGTCGTGAATTCTCTTGCATTGTGGTGCAGGACCAGGCCAGTCACCCCATCGCGTTGCCACCCACCGAGATCAGAAAAGGCGGCGAGGTCTTTGACTACCGCTCTAAATATTTGCCGGGCCTCAGCCGCAAGATCACGCCCATTGATTTGCCCACCGAGCAGATCCAGGAAATACGGCAGCAGTGCGAACGCCTGTACACCAGTCTGGGCTTCAACGTGTACGCGCGTCTGGACGGCTTCATCACCGAGGCTGGCGAGATTTTCCTAAATGACCCCAACACCACCTCGGGTATGTTGCCGTCATCGTTCTTCTTCCACCAGGCCGCCGAGATCGGGTTGAACCCTTCTCAGTTCCTGACCTACATCATTCGGACCTCTTTGTCTGAGCGGGTGAAAAGCGGGAAGAACACGGCGTACTTGACTGGCTTGCTGAAGAAATTAGACACGGCCATGGCCGATGAGCGCGCGCACCGCCTGGACAAACTGCGGGTAGGCGTGATCATGGGCGGATACTCTTCTGAGCGCCACATCTCCGTAGAAAGCGGCCGTAACATCTATGAGAAGCTGTCTTCGTCTACCAAATACGAGCCGATTCCTATTTTCCTGACCGGCAACGAGGAGTCGCACCAATTGTACCAGATTCCCATCAACATCATGTTGAAGGACAACGCCGACGACATTAAGGAGAAAATTGAAGCCTCTGAGGCAGGCGTGCCTACGCACCCGGTGCTGGCGCAAATCAAAGAAGCGGCCTCGGGCATCACGCGCCTTTACGCCGGCAACTCGCTGCAGAAACCGCAGCGCTTGACATTTGAGCAGTTGCAGGGCTTGGTAGACGCGGTGTTCATTGCCTTGCACGGCAGACCCGGCGAAGACGGCGAACTGCAGACCCAGCTGGAGAAATTCCACATCCCGTACAACGGATCGGGCATCCAGTCGTCGCAGGTGACCATCAACAAGTTTGAGACGAACAAGATTCTGCGCCAGAACGGCGTGCCGGTGGCCGACCACATGCTGGCCTTCAAGAAGGATTATCAGGAAAACCCCGAGGCGTTTTTTGCCCAGATTGAGCAAAACTTCCGCTATCCGTTTATCGCCAAGCCCGCCGATGACGGCTGCTCCTCGGCGGTGAAGAAGATCAAGTCCCGTGAGGAACTGGAAGCCTTTGCCGAGCTCATTTTCAGAAATCAAATCGAAATCCCGGAAACTCCGGCACGCGTGCTTAAGCTGAGCTTCAAGGAAGAGGTGCCGTTGAAAGGCTATTTCCTTATTGAGAACCTCATCTCCCGCGAGGGCGCGAAGCATTTCCTGGAGATCACCGGCGGTCTGCTCACCAGCTACGGCCCTAACGGCCGCACCGAGTACGAAATATTTGAGGCTTCTGAAGCGTTGGCCGAAGGAGAGGTGCTGAGTCTGGAAGAGAAGTTTCTGGCTGGCGAGGGGCAGAACATTACCCCGGCCCGGTATGCCCGCAACCCGCAGGAGCGCCAGCGCATCTCAGACCAGGTGAAGCAGGACCTGAAGCGCGTGGCCGAGATCCTGCGCATTGAAGGCTACGCCCGGATAGACGCCTTTGTGCGGGTGCACCCCGATGACAGCGTGGAGACCATCATCATTGAGGTGAACTCGCTGCCCGGCATGACCCCGGCCACGTGTATCTTCCACCAGACCGCCATCAACGGGTACAAGCCTTATGATTTCATTGACCGCATCCTGCAGTTTGGCATGGAGCGCACCAAAAAAGTTATTTCTTAATTCATGAGTGGTTTTCTCAAGGCCCAGTCTCTGGGCGATGTGTTCAAACACCTGTTTATCATGGCGGCCATTGTGTTGCTGCTGTTGTTCCTGTTCTTCTTTGTGTACTTGCCCAGCACCACCAACCACGGTGAAACCATCTCGGTACCCAACCTGGCGGGCATGAGCGTGGAAGAGTTGGAAGATTTCCTCGCCGACAAAGACCTGCGCTTCTACGTGAGCGACTCTACCTATGAGCAGGGCAAGCAGCCGTTTACCGTCATCACCCAGGAGCCGAAGGCAGGGGAGAAGGTAAAAGAAGGCCGTAAGATCTACGTGAGCATCAACATGAAAAACCCGCCACTCATCAAGATGCCGAAGCTGATTGAGGGATCGGTGAAGAACGCCGAGATGATCCTGAAAAGCTATGACCTGAATCTGGGCGACATCAAGTACGTGCCGGATCTGGCCGAGAACTCCATCCTGCGCCAGTTTGTGAACGGCCGCGAGATCAAGCCCGGTGAGCCGGTGGCCAAAGGATCGCGCATTGACCTGGAAGTGGGCAACGGTTTGGGCAACACCGAACTGGAAGTGCCGCTGCTGGTGGGCATGCCCGTAGACGAGGCCACCATGCTGGTAACCGGACAAGGTTTACAGATTGGGTCCGTTATCTACATGGAAGGGCCCAACGGAGAGTCCAACGGAACCGTATTGAAGCAAAGGCCCACGACCACTGACAGCGTGAAAACGATGATCCGGACGGGGCAATTCATAGACATCTGGGTGGCCGGTCCGCAACCGGTAACGCCAATCCAATAAAAATTCCTCTATGCGCAAGGGACTGACCATCTTTCTGATTTTAATCTTAGGGGGATGGACAGCCCGCGCACAGGTGCTGACCCCGCTCACCTCACTGCCCCGTTTAGGAGCAGATTTCGGGAAAACGGCCCTGAAACCCGGTAACACCCCGCAGCCGCTGGCCTCCGGCGATACCCTGGCCCTTCCTTTTTTTGACGATTTCGCCAAGGGCGAAGGCGCTCCTGATCCTGCGCTTTGGACCTCCAGAGGCGGCGTTTCCGTGACCAACCGCTACGCAGCCAATCCTCCCTCTATCTTCGCGGCTTCCTTTGACGGTTTACAGGCCGACGGGCAGCCCTACGGCGTAAGCACCAGCATCGGTCCCACGGATACGCTTACTTCCAAACCCTTCAACCTGGGCGGTCTGCAGTCCCAGGACTCCATCTACCTCAGCTTCTACTGGCAGTCCGGCGGCTTGCTGGATGCTCCTGATTTCTCCAGCTCCAACCTATTCTTTCTGCAACTGGAGTTCAAAGACGCCAACGGCGCCTGGAACCCCGTCTGGACCCAAAAGGGAAACGGCCGCTCCACTGATTTTGCCCCGGTCATGCTGACCCTGAAAGAGAGCCGTTACCTCTACAATGGTTTCCAGTTCCGGTGGGTGAGCAGCGGGCGGCAGAGCGGCCTTAGGGATGTTTGGCACGTGGATTATGTGTATCTGGACCGTAACCGCCGCATGGGCCAACTGCAGACCTTTGACGTAGCCCTCACCCAGCGGCTGCCTTCGTTGCTACAGCGGTACACTTCCATGCCCATCTGGCAATTCTTGGAGAACCCCGCTGCCGAGACCCGAGCCCAGGTGGGGTCTGAGATGGGGAACCTCAGCAACGTGCCCGCGGCCATCAGTTGGCGCGCCTCGGTACGGAACCTGACCACCGGGGTGGTGGATACTTTCCTGCGCGGCAGTGCGCCCGTCAACGCTGGTACCAGAACCCCCATTACGGCGGCGCCCTCCAGTGCTTTCCTGGGAAGCCAAAGCCAGCCTTATTCTTTGGAGACCTTGCTTTTCCTGAACACCAAAGAACCTAACTTCTACACCCGCTACAACGACACCCTTCGGCGCCAGACCGATCTTCAGGATTACTATGCCTATGACGATGGTTCCGCGGAGACCGGTTTCAGCTATCCTTCTGGCTCGGCGGTGCAGCTGGCCTACCAGTTTGACCTGAACAAAACCGATCGCCTCAAATCTGTCAGAATCTACTTTACCGGTACCAACACCCCGGGCACGGAGCTTTTCCTGCGCATCTGGAACGATAATAATGGTCTGCCTGGGACTCAGCCGGTGTACGAACAACGCTTCGTGCTGCCGGCCGCCGCTGACTTGAACAACTGGCTGGATATCACTTTGGAGCGGCAGATAGAAGTGCAGGGTCGTTTCTACGTGGGCTACCGACAACCCTCGGGCGGGGTTTTTGTGAACATCGGCTTTGACCTGAACGAGAACGCTGACGGAAAGCTGTTTGCCATGAACGGAGCTACTGCCTGGGGACCGGTGGCGAACCTGGGCGGTGCCCTGCTCCTCAGGCCGGTCATGGCCGGTACCTTGACCTCCGCCGGGGATGATCTCGCCACGGCCGAATCGCTGCTGTACCCTAATCCTACCACCTCGGGAGAGTTCTACCTCAGCCAGGCCTTTGACCAACTAGAGCTTTATACGCTCACGGGTCAGTTGCTGAAAACCTGGTCTAAAGGCCAGGCAAGGCAGCGTCTGACATTGCCCGCTGGGCTGGCCACGGGAATTTATCTTGTAAAAGCCCGAAAAGGTGACCAATTTAGAACCGCTAAACTAATCCTTCAAAAATGATTACTTCTGATATCACCGCCGCCGAGCTGAAACAACGCCTGGCCAACAACGAAACGCCCATCCTGATTGACGTGCGCGAGCCTTGGGAGTTTGAGGAGCAAAGCATTGCGGGCGCCAAGTTGATTCCCCTGGGATCATTGCCAGAACGCATGCATGAACTGGAAGACTACAAAGACCAGGAAGTACTGGTCCACTGCCGCTCCGGCAAGCGTTCTGCCACCGCCCAGGCCCTCATGCAGCAGCAAGGTTTCACCAACGTGCGCAACGTGGTAGGCGGCATGCTGGCCTATAACGAAGCATAGAATATCTCTTAAAGCTAGAAAACCCGTTTTGGGACTGCTTTTCAAAAAACAGCCCCAAAACGGGTTTTCTTTTTACGGCCTAGAATTACTGGGTTAAGAATTAATATCCAAATGAGCTTGGCGCTAGTTCACTCACCTAAAAACCTGGTTCAAGTTTTCAACTTGGACCCAACATGCACGGAAGTTTGCAACTTCCGTGAGGCAAAGCCTCAAATGGGCTTTTCAGTTGCTTCAAACAGCAATCTAGACGCTTGAAAAACCCACCCCTACTCCTCCAAGGAGGGGAATCTACATTACTACCGCAGTTATGGTTGTTGGAGTTGAAACTGCAGTGGCAAGCGCAAGGGCAACCACAAGGGATTGCCCCTACAAAGGATAGGGCCAGAACTACGGCCAAACAATAAGTGGGAGCAGCACTATCTGGAGCGTATTAATTCCCCTCCTCGGAGGGGTAGGGGTGGGTTCCATTTTAGGGCTGCTTTCCAGAAAACAGCCCCAAAACAAAATGCCTAATCAATGATGAATGGGGCCGGGCTGAAGCAGAGGACAAACACGACCAATGCGAACCAACCCAGCATGATCCTTCCCTTACTCAACGGTTCTTCATTAGGACTGGGTGGATGGAACACGCCCAATGCCCTGGACAGCACCAACCCGAAGACAAGCCAGCCATTGTAGCCCTGCACCTCGGGCCAAAGCGCCTGAACGGCCAATTGACCGCTGAGGACCCCGGCGGCTACGAGCAACCCTCGGCGGGAATCAGGAAAGAGGGGCTGAAACACAATGATCAGGTACAGCGCGTAACCGCCCCATTTCCACCAGTCCTCCTCCAGGTTTATCTGCAACGAAAAAAGCCCCAGCCCGGCGTAAAACACGAATAGGGTGAAGAGGATAGGCGACAACCGATTGAAGCGCTCGTAGCCCATCATCCCGTAGAGAATGTGCCCCCCATCCAGCTGGCCGATGGGTAACAGGTTCAGGGCGGTGAAAAACAGGGATAGGAACCCTGCGAACAGAATGGGGTAGTGCATGATCTCGTAGCGGCTGGGCAGCAAGGCAGGATCAGCCACGAACTCCTCAAAAAGCCAAAACAGCACACTCTTTCCTATGGCTAGGTCATCGGGCCGGAGATAAGCAAAAGCCTCGTAGTTCTGGCCCCAGGCGCGGTAATCTGGGTGGATGGCGTACAGGTACTCCAAAGAAGGCAGGTGAGTGAACCCATAGCCAAGCAAGGCCAGTGCCACCACAAACCCCGCCAATGGGCCTGCAATGCCTATGTCAAAGAACTCCTTCCGGGAGAAGATGCGCTCTTTGATTTTGATGAAAGCCCCCATGGTCCCGATCCCGAAGGTGACGCCCAGCCAAACGGGGATGTAATAGGGCAGGGTCACCCGCACCCGGTAAAAGCGGGCCGTAAGGTAGTGCCCGAACTCGTGGGCCGTGAGAAAGCCCAGGAACGCCAGGGAAAACACCAAGCCGCCCACTACCTCCTCTCCACTGATGGCCGGGGGCCAGATGAATCCCTCCAGCCCGTAGAAGTAGGACCTGCCATAACGCCATTCCGCCCCGGCAAACGTAGTAGTCGCAAGGGTCAGGAGGAAAAGCAGCGCATGCAGGAGCAGGTTACGCTTCATGCGCGGGCAAGGCCTCCTTCAGGGCTTCGTTTATGGTAAGGGGAGGAGCCAGGTGAAGGGTTTGCAGGCCCACTTGCTTGGCTCCCACAATGTGCTGGATGCTGTCGTCAATGAAGAGGGTCTCTTCGCGTTTCAGGCCGTTTTCCGCTAAAATGTGCTCAAAAACCTCCCCACCAGGCTTCCGCATCCGCACTAGGTGCGAGTAGTAGGCTTTGTCAAACAAGCTGTCCAGGCTGGGAATCCCGAAGTTGTCTTCCACAATCTTGTTAAAGGCCAGCATGTGGATGGCGTTGGTGTTGCTAAGCAGGTACAAATTGTAGTGCTTTTTCAGCTCGCGCAGCAGTTCAATCCGCTCAGCGGGAATATCCAAGAGCAAGCTGTTCCAGGCTTCGTCAATCTGCGCATCAGAGGCGTCAATGAAATACTCGGCCCGCAGCCCTTCCCGGAACTCCTCAGAGGAGATGTCGCCGCGTTCATAGAGGTCAAATAGTTCAGATTGGGCTTTTTGGCTGAAATCCACGTTGGCGCCGGTCTTACCGAAAGCTTTCAGGGCGTCTGTTCCTTTGGCGTAGTCAATGTTGATGATCACACCGCCCAGGTCGAAGATGATATTTTTAATTGAAGAAAAGTCCACGATTAATGAGTGCTTTGTTTTGCGATTTAAAACACAAATTTGTAGAATTGCACTCCCAAATCAAAGATTTGGCCGGGCCTATAGCTCATTCGGTTAGAGCAACTGACTCATAATCAGTAGGTGCTTGGTTCGATTCCAAGTGGGCCCACTTGAAAATCAGCCACTTACAAGTTGAAGCTTGTAGGTGGCTTTTTTGTTTGCACACAATTTCCAAACATTTGGTATCCATTTGCCCTCCTTTTTTCTCTCCTAACGCATTTTTGAGCTTGTAAAAAATTTTCAAACAAAGGACCGGGCTTAACAAATGACCCCATAATTACTTAAAAGGCAGCGTCGTAGAACAGGTAAATATCATCAATTATTGCAGGTTAAGGACATTGCCCAGTCATTTAGTAACCATCAATTCCTGAGATACACTCTTTATCATTTTCAGCTACTCATAACAAAGCTTATAGGCTATCATCTGAATTAGTTACTTCTCTTAAACTTAGCTTTACAGACAGCCTATTTGTAAATAGTTGTATTCAAAAAAACAGAGCAATACAAGAAAAGATTAAGGGAGAATGTCCAGAAAAGGTTTAAGACAGATCTCAGTTTCGCAATAAGGTGTCGACTTAGGTCCTGAGTACGCCAAGCACTTAAACCTACTAGCTCCAGAAAGCCTTAAAAACAATGGGTTTGTTGGGCTGCACGATAAAGGCCTTAAAACACCATCTGGAAAATCAATTTAAGCTTGGTATCACTTGGGGAAATAGGAGGGAGTGCGCATAGACCATATAATCCCTTGTGTCTCTTTTGACCTCACACATCTAGAGCAACAGAAAATCTGCTTTCATAATACAAACCTGCAGCCATTTTGGGATAAAGAGAACAGAAGAAAGAATGACAAAATAGAAGTACCTGTACAGATGTTTCTCCCTTGGGTAACTTCTTGTAAGTCAGCCATAATACATTGCTTTTTTCTTTCTATCCGCTAGTTTATTATGTTAATTATATAATAGAGCAAGGATTCATTTCTAATTAAAAAAATATAACATGAAAAAAGCAATGATTTTCGCAATGGCACTGCTGTGTGGTATCATATCACACCTGCAGGCCCAAACATCGCCTCCCATCGTAGGTACCTGGGAGATGGTCTCCATGAATGGGAAAGATGAAACCGGCGCGTCGATAACCCGGGACGTCAGCGCCGTCAAACAGTACAAGGTCATCACCCCCACCCATTGGATGTATGTGTTAAAGGGAATGATATCGGATACTTTGCGAATGGAAGGAGATCATGGAACCTACACCTTGGAGGGCAATAAGTACGTCGAAAAATTGGTTGGAGACGCCACTACCGCCTTCACGATGAAAGTGGAGGGTGATAAACTCTATCAAGACGGCCACATTTTCCTGCCCGACGGCAAAAAGGTGGAGCTCCATGAGGTCTACAGAAAAGTCAAAGACACCCCCAACACCGACAAGTCACTGGTAGGGACCTGGAATCTCCTCTCCTCCTACCATAAGTTCGAGGGGAAAACTGAGACTGACACGACTGCCCAAGAATTCCAGCTTATCACCCCCACGCACTTCATGTGGGTGGAGAGGAACGGGGGCAAGCCGAGGACCGTGGCTCTGGGCTCCTACACCCTCTCCGTCGGCAGATTCCAGCCTAAGTTCATCGTGGCACCCCATATGATGAATGAGAAGAACAAGGTGGACATAACGGCCAAGGTAGAAGGAAACAAACTCGTGTTGAAAGCCACCATGACCACAGAGGACGGCAAGGCGCACGAGTGGGGCGTGACTTACCAGCGGGCCGACACGAAGCAGGCGAAAACGGTGGCAGGTACCAAATAACCCTACTTCCTATTACTATTGATTCTGGCTCCAGGTTTAACTAGAAGCCTAAGGGTTCGTGTGCTAACCTTATCTCATTACTTCCTCTCAGGTAAGCCCTCTGCTCGGGTTTCATCAACCCCAGCGGTGTCAAAAAAAGTAGTACACTAACAGATGCCCTTTTGAGTACGACAGGGCGATACATAATCGACATTTTACTGCATCACAATAAGCTATAGCTTTTACTGACACAAGCACGTGTATTGAGGTTCCTACAACTAACCCATATCCCCGCCCCTCAAATACGAAAAGCTGTTCCGGCACCCTGCTAGTAAAATTCCCTAATAAACCAGGCAAAAAGGTCTTTCCTCTTGTTCCCAAGAAGTGCCGAGTGTAAGGAATGCAGGGCTAATCCATAGTAGGTCCCTGCCGGGTGAAGAGCGCGCCGCATCAAACTCTAGGTTCTCCTGTGGTTATAAGGGAAGCACAGGGAGAGAGCCCGATAGCCCATCCTCGTCTACAAGCCCTTTACAGGAAAGGGGAGGCACAGACTCCGGCAAGAGCATGCAGAAGAAATTGGTTACCGGATGAGGACCACTTTCCTGTGGATGGATTTGCCGGCCGAGGTGGCCAACCGGACAAAGTAAACACCGGACTTCTGCCCGAAGGCAAGCCACTCTACTGAGTGGGTACCGGCCTCCGCTGGCCCCTCGTACAGGCTTGCCACCTCCCGGCCCCGCTCATCGTACACCCTCAGGCTGATGCGGTCAGCCTTGGTGAGGCTGAACCGCAGGTGCACCTTGTCACCGAAGGGGTTGGGATTCGCCAACAGAGCGCTTACCCCATTCTCAGGGCCCTGGGCCACTGGGCTTTCCTGAATCGAGGAGGTCATATGAATGGGGGCTTGGCTAGGAATAGGCCCGCCTACCTTCACAATCCAGAAGTCAGCCAGCCCCCTGCCGGGCTGGGTATGGTCCCCGCCGGTGCCGGAGGAGGAAATCCCCCCGAGCAAAAGGCCGCCGTCACCTGCTATGACGATGGACTGCAGCCCGTCGGCGGCGGCGCCCCCGAAGCGTTTGTCCCACTGCTTGTCACCGGTGCCCGAGACCTGGACAACCCAGTAGTCAGTTGACCCTTGGCTGGCCTGCCTCCGGTCGCCGCCCACGCCCGAGGCGGAGGAGCCGCCCAGCAGCAGGTTGCCTTCCGGGGTCTCCAGCACGGAGGTCAGTTCTTCGTCAGATGAACCACCGAAGCGGCGGTTCCAGAGCTTGGCCCCGGCGCTGTTTATTCTAACGACCCAGAGATCCTGGCCCCCGCGGCTCACCTCGGACTTGTCGCCGCCCGCCCCGGAGAGGGAACTGCCGCCGAGCAGGAAGCCGCCGTCTGAGGTGAGGGTGACGGTTCTCAGTCGGTCCTCGGCCGCGCCCCCGAACCGCCGGTCCCAGAGCTGGGCGCCGGTGCCTGAGATCCTCACGACCCAGAAGTCACTGAGCCCCCTGCTCGCCTCCGCCTTGTCCCCACTCATGCCAGACATGGATTGCCCGCCCAGCAGGAAGCCCCCGTCTGGGGTCTGCACCAGGGAGTGGAGTTCGTCTGCCGCGGAGCCCCCGAAGCGTTTGTCCCACTGCTTGGTCCCGTTTGCGCTGATTCTAACGACCCAGTAGTCGGTGAGGCCCCGGCTGGCCTGCCTTTGGTCGCCGCCTATGCCCGAGGCGGAGGAGCCGCCCAGGAGGAAGCCCCCGTCCGAAGCAATGGTGACGGCGCGCAGGTCCTCGTCACCCGCCCCGCCGAAGCGCCGGTTCCAGAGTTTGGTGCCGTCACCCGCGATTTTCACGACCCAGAAATCGGTGCCGCCGCGGCTCACCTCGGACTTGTCCCCGCCCGTGCCCGACCGGGAGCTGCCGCCCAGCAGAAAGCCCCCGTCCGGGGTAGGGGTGATGGTCCTTAGCTCATCGTCGGCGAAGCCCCCGTACCTCTTGTCCCAGAGCTTCACGCCAGTAGCACTCACTTTCACAAGCCAGAAGTCCCTGCCGCCCCGGCTTGCCTCCGTCTTGTCGCCGTTGCCGGTGGAGGAGGAGGTTCCCCCCAGCAGGAAGCCCCCGTCGTCGGCCTTGGCCATGGCATGGAGCCGGTCGTTGCCCGTGCCCCCGTACCGGAAGTCCCACCGGGCGTCAGAGGTTACCGGCGCGCTCACCGTGAGAGCGGCAGAGTGGGTCTGCTCGCAGATGCCGTTCGAGATGGTGAGTTTGGCCGTGTGGGTGCCGGGCGAAGGAAAGGTGAAGGAGACGTTCCCCTTGGTGTGGCTGTCTGCGGTGCCGTCCCCGTCGAAGTCCCAGGCGTAGACCGCACCGGGGGCCACATTGGTGGAGAGGTCCGTGAAGATCGTGGGGGAACCCAAGGCGGCTGGAGAGGCGATGAAAGAGACAACTGGATTCACGCAGTTAGCCGGAAAGGGATCCGGCACTTCCACGGCGGCATAGGAGGAGTTGTACTCGTAGTAGATGTATGGAATGAATTCTAACGAAGGAGTAAGAAATAACCCTGAAAATTCTTTTTGGACATACTCCCAACTGTACACTTTACCATCTGTTCCATAAGCCTGGGAAGTGAAAAGGCCTGCCGCAATAGCCTTTGCCCCCTCAATGCCTTGTACCTTTTTTATGGGAAGCGGGGAATACCAGAAGGTTTGCCTTGTGGGATATTCTGGATGCCTACCTTCTGTTGACCTATGATACCCCCATTCGTACACCATGTTGTCTGCCCCAATCAGGAGAGAGTGCCAATCACCTGCCGCAATGGCTTTGGCTCCCGGGCCCCATACCTTCCTAATTGACTGCAGGTCAACTCCATTGGAAGAATAGAAATAATCTAACTGGGCTCCTCCGTCTTCCCAGGCAAAAACATTTCCTGCTTCATCTAAAGCGAGGGCATGGTAGCCCCCACTGGCTACAGTTTTTATGTTGGACAGGCCTTGTATCTGCACCGGTATATTGTTTCCTTCATAAATCCCTCCCCACTCGTACACGCTCCCGTCTGCCTCCACTGCATAATACCGGTGGTAACCTACCGCAATGGACTTCACGTTGGTAAGCACAGGGACCTCCGCTACATAATACTCCTGGGGGTAATAGGGATGATAGATATACACCGTCCCGTCTGCAGCAAGGACAAGGGTACTGGTGGAGGGCGTGCCTATAGTATACCCGTCAAACTCATAGGTACGGTCCCTTCCTTTCGCCACACTCACTATCTTTTTGCCTATGAGGCTCTGCAATCGTGATACATTAATGGGAGTATAGCGGGGAGAAATAGTACTGCTGTCTGCTGCCTTTTTTTCGTATTCGGGCTTATCCAAAAGGGGCGGGGAGTTTAGGGGCCGAAAAGCGGAAATATCGCCAAAACCAGGTTTTGGGCTTGCCGACGTTGCTGCCTTCAGGTTGGGGGCAACCATTGCCAGCAAAACAAGAGAGACCAATAAGTAGGGCCATCTTAAATAAAATTTCCCTGGATTCCATCTGAGGAGTGAGGGAGGTTTATGGACAAGAATAGTATAATGTTGGTACATGGTTTTATCGTTAAAATGTAAGGATCTGGTTCAACCTGTAATCTTTAATTTAACACTTTAACTGGTTAATTAATAGCAGTTTACCTTGTGTTTTTACCCTGACAGAAAATACCGTATTTTATCCGTTGGCTGACGGCCTAAGAAGGTAGCGGTAAAGGTTTTTCAAGGATGCAACAGAAAGGCGCGCGCATGGCTTGGAGAACAACCCAGCGCAGGGATAGGAGGAGAACCGGAAAGTGATAGCCTAACTTAGGGAAGAAAGAGGCTCTGTTTGGGAGATTATCACCCTGTGTGCTATCTCGCCTAACACGGTTATAAAGGTAAAAAGGAGATTAGTGCGGAAAGTGCAAGAGGTGCAGGCCTCTGATTTGTTCATCGGCAATCAACCCGGCTTTGTGTCCAGCCGTGCATTACCGGAGTAATTGTATCACAGGGTTTCCTTCACGGAGCATTTATCTCAAAGTGATGGCCCTTCCTTCGCGTAAAAACAAACGAATCTTCTGAAATTCGACCTACCCGGTCAGACCCAAATTGGTTCTATCAGGAGAACACACCCGTATATCACAGAGACAAGCCCCCTGTTTCACCCCACTTAGCCAATTCCAGGTTTCACTACAAGTAAATGCCCACTACCATCCTGTGAGGGAGAGGCAGTGGGCATTAAGGGGAACTATGCGGAGGTGATAAAGGAGATCAGGTCTTGGTTCAGCTTCTCTTTGTGGGTGTAGAACAGGCCGTGGGGCGCATCTTCGTACACCAGGTACTGGCTGCCGGGGATCATGGCGGCGGTGCGGTCGCTGCTGGCATTGATGGGTACGGTCTGGTCGGCGTCGCCGTGGATGATCAGGGTCGGTACCCTTATGGCTTGCACGTCAGCCCTGAAGTCGGTCTGGGCGAAGGCTAAGGCGCACTGCTGCGTGGCCCGGGGAGAGGCGACGGAGGCCAGCATGCGGTAGTAGTCCAGCAGGGGAGCGCTGACCGGGTGGTTCATCAGGCTCACCCCGAAGAACTTCTTGCCGAAATCGTCCAGGAACCCGATCCGGTCCTCCTTGAGGCTGACCATGATCTCCTCGAACACGCCCTGGTCCACCCCTTCGGAGTTTTCAGAGGTCTTGGCAAGGAAAGGCGGGACGGCGCTGACCAGCACCAGCTTGGAAACCCGCTCGCTGCCGTACCGGCTCAGGTACCGCACGGCCTCGCCGCCGCCCATGGAAAAGCCCACCAGCACGGCATCGCGCAGGTCCAGCTGCTCCAGGATGTCTCTCAGGTCCTCGGTGAGGGAATCATAGTCGTAGCCCTGCCACGGTTTGGCGGAGTGCCCGAAGCCCCGCCGGTCATAGGCGATGACCCGCAGCCCGGCGCTGACGAGGTCGTCTACCTGGTACTCCCACATCTCTTTGCTTAGGGGCCAGCCGTGGATCAGCACAACGGGGCGCCCCGCGCTGAAGTCAGTGTAGGAGAGCTGTATCTCCTCGCCGGTAGTTGCATCCTGTTTGGTAATGAATTTCATAGAGGTATGGTGTTGATGGTTAGTGATATAGGTAGGTACAGCAATTTCCCAGCTTTTGTTTTCCATGGTCAGGCTTTCAACTCGAAGGTTTTGACAGAATGTTGCATAGGTACCAACTCTCTTATCAAAAGTCCTCTCCAACCTCATCAACAGGTTAGACATAACGTTGGTAGGTTGGTCACGAACCATTGGTGCGGCGGTTCCGGGAGGCGGAGTCCTGGGTGGGTATTTTCTCCAAAGAATAGCCTGATCGGGAGAAGGGACCACAGATGGTCCAGCCGCGAAAGCCGATTCTCACCCGGCTACCTGAGCGTACTTACTTTAGAGGAATCCATCTGATCGAAAGAATTAGCCAATGCCTTTAGGCAGCTTGATGTAGAAGGCGGTGCCTTTGCCCTCCGAGCTCTCGAACGTGATTTTTTCCCCTTGCCACTCCACATTGGTTTTGATGATGGACATGCCCAGGCCCACCGACTGCTCGCCCTTGATACTGGGCCTTCTGGCGCGGGTGAACTTGTCAAAAAGCGTAGGGTGGTACTTCTCGGGGATTCCTACGCCCGTGCCGGCTACTGTTAACAGCACCAAGTTTTCACGCTCCTAAATGGAGACGGTGATTAGGCCTCCGTCGGGGGTGAATTTAATGGCATTGGGGAGGAGGTTGATGACCGCTTGCATGAACTTGGTATGGTACACCTCCAGGTAGACCTTCTCCGGGGAAGCGAGGAAACGGAACTCCTTGCGGTCATCTTCTGGGCCAGACGGTACTCCTCCATGGACTCCCGTATGGCCTGCGCCAGGCCCACCCGGCGCCTGATGAGGCTTGCCTCGGAGGATTCCAGAAACTCTTGCTTGATGAAGTCCTGAATTAGCTGCACGCCCTGAAGGCTGCTCCGCTCAATCATGCCGATGAGTCCTCCTCCATGCCGTCGCGCAAGATCTGGGAGAGGCTATGAATTATGCGCAAAGGGCCGGCCGTGTCGTGAGAGAGGATGTTGAGGATGGCGTTCTTCTTAGCGAAAAAGAAGAAATTCAATTTTCCTTCATTTCTGTAGTAAGACTATATAGCATGTCTCACTGCTTTTACTTTCTTAGGTAATAGGATCTGTTAAACCATATTTTCTGCTAAAGGTTTTTTGCATTGTAATATTTATAGTAAATAAATAAAAATACATAAATATAGGAAACTTAAAACGTGCATGTAGGTAAAATTCGCAATACATATATTTTGTATTTATCAAGGATTTTAAACCTATGAATTTTCAATTTACCAAAGAGAATAATTTCCATCAACTCAAGGAAACTTCCCCCAAAAGAAACTCGCTCAGTGCTACGCTTCGCAAAATTAGCCTATTGGCACTGATGGGGTTGGCGCTCTCTGCCTGCGGTGACGACGATGAGGCAATGACTTCAGGCATCACCCCCAAGGGTCCAAAGCCAGACTGGGGCCCCACCATAAAGCCCGAGATGCTGCGCGTGATTGAGAAGCTTGACTCGCTCACAAACGGCGTTCCCCTGCAGACCCTCTCCCCGCAACAGGCCCGTATGGCCCCCACGCCCACCGATGCGGTGATGGCCGTAATGGACGAGTACAACATCCCCATGCCTGCCTCCATGGTGGACACCATGGGCCACAAGGTGCCGGTGCAGGGAGGCACCATCCACGTGCGCAGTTACCGGCCCAAGAACGCCACTGGCGCGTTACCTGGCATCGTGTATTACCACGGCGGGGGTTGGGTGATCGCTACCATTGACACGTATGACGCCTCAGCCCGTGCGCTGGCCGAGCAGGTGGGGGCCGTGGTGGTTTCCGTTGAGTACCGCAAAGGGCCCGAGTTCAAGTTCCCCACCGCCCACGAGGACTCCTACGCCGCTTACCTGTGGGTGCGGCAGAATGCGGCCATGCTCAACATCAACCCCGCCAAGATCGCCGTGGCCGGGGAGAGCGCCGGGGGTAACCTGGCCTCCGCGGTAAGCATTATGGCCCGCGACAACGGCGTGCCGCTGCCTGTGCACCAACTGCTGGTGTACCCCATCGCCAACAACGACACCAACACCCCTTCCTACCAGCAGTACGCCAACGCCAAACCTCTGAGTAAGCCTCTGATGGAGTGGTTCTTCATGCACTACCTCCGGACGCCCGCCGACGGCAACTCCCCCTGGATCTCCCTGGTGGACGTGGCCAGCGTGAACGGGCTTCCGCCCGCCACCGTGATCAACGCCGAGATAGACCCGCTGCTGAGCGAGGGGCAGCAGTACGCCGCCAAACTAAAGGCAGCCGGCATCAACGTCTCCTCCAAAGTGTATGAAGGCGTGACGCACGAGTTCTTCGGGATGGCCACCGTGGTCCCGGAGGCGAGGGAGGCCCAGAAGATGGCGGCCGACGAGCTGAAGAAAGCGTTCGGGCTATAGACTTTTTTAATTAGTACGATGGAACACTGAGAGGTGGCAGCCTGATAGGTGGGCTTTTCTCAAGGGGATCCTAACAGCAACGATGAGCAGAATCGCCCATCCTCCAATGCAAAACTGAATCTTTATCAGAATACATTTTCACAACAATGGAAGATAAAAACATAGAAAGCCGTCGCAAGGCGATAGGCGGGCTGGGGGCTGGGTTGGCCCTCGCGACAGTCGGGCCGGTCCTTTCCGCTAGTGCATTTCCCTTGGCGGCAGAAGAGGCTCCCTACAAAATGGAGGACCCCACCACCAAATACCCCAAGCCTCCTTTCAAGGGGCAGTCACAGCCCTGGCCGGGATTGGCCAGCCAGATGGACCCGCGCCCTGATCACGGCGAGAAGAGCTATAAAGGGTCGGGGCGCCTGAAAGGACGCAAGGCCCTGATCACCGGCGGGGACTCCGGCATGGGGCGCGCCGCCGCCATCGCCTACGCCCGGGAAGGCGCGGACGTGGCCATCAACTACCTGCCCGCCGAGGAGCCGGACGCCCGGGAGGTCATCGCCCTGATCAAGGCCGAGGGCCGCAAGGCCATCGCCATCCCGGGGGACATACAAACCGAGGCCTTTTGCAAACGACTGGTGGAAGTAGCCGTGAAAGGGCTCGGTGGCTTAGACATCCTGGTCAACAACGCGGCCCTGCAACAGACACAACCTTCCATCCTGGACATAACCTCTGATCAGTTTGACCGGACCATGAAGACCAACGTGTACGCGCCTTTCTGGATCACCAAGGCCGCTTTGCCGCACATGAAGGCGGGGGCCGCGATCATCTGCACTACCTCTGAGCAGGCCTACGACCCGTCTGCCGAGCTGCATGACTACGCCCAGACCAAGGCCGCCAACATGAGCTACGTGAAGTCCCTGGCCAAACAGCTGGGGCCGAAGGGGATCCGGGTGAACGGGGTGGCTCCGGGTCCTATCTGGACACCACTGCAGGTGAGCGGTGGGGCTACCCAGGAGAAACTGAAGAAGTTCGGGGGTGATACCCCGCTGGGCAGGCCTGGGCAGCCAGTGGAGCTGGCCTCCATCTACGTGCAGTTGGCCGCCAGTGACGCCAGCTACGCGACCGGCCAGGTTTACGGCGCGGGCGGCGGAAGCGGGCAGCCGTAAGTTGTACCTGCGTATTCTTTCCAGAGATCGCCATTTTGTGGGGGATCAGACCCTAATAGACAGCCATCCCGATGTTAACCCAACAGGTGCCCCGGGATGGCTCTGGAATACACCTTCGGGTGACATCTGAAAAGGAATCCCATTCCTTTCCATCAAGCGTGCGTTATCTTAGGTAGTCCCTGTTTAGGGAATCGCATCGTACTAACCAATAAGTTCAAAATCGCATCATGGACAGTATCAATCGCCAACAGCCGGAGGAGAACCATCGGGACCTTCAGGGTGCCGAGGCCGGCAAAAAGATTAAGGAGCTCGCCGGCAAGAACAACACCTGCTTTTTCTGCACCCGCATCAGGACAGGGGAACCCATGGCGGTCCGCCCGATGTCCGTGCAGAAAATGGACGACCAGGGAAATTTCTGGTTTCTGAGCGCAGATGACAGCCACAAGAACCATGAGTTGGAGGAGGACAGGCACGTACATCTCCTTTTCCAAGGCTCTGCCCACTCCGATTTCCTGAGCCTCTACGGGTTGGCGACTGTTTTCACTGATAAGGAGTTGATCAAGGAGCTCTGGGAGCCTATCCTCAAGACATGGTTTACAGGAGGAGTGGATGACCCGAGAATAACCGCCATCAAGGTGGAGACAATAGAAGGCTATTATTGGGACAACAAGCACGGTGACGCGGTAGCCCTGTTGAAAATGGTGGCCGGGGCTGCCACTGGCACTACGTTGGATGATTCTATTGAAGGCAACCTTCGGGTGTGAGATGCCTTGATCAGGGAATACCCGGTGCCAACAACCAGGAAAACAAAGGCGTAGAAAAGGTAACTATCAGCGACTCCGTCAGCTGGGTAGAAAGTCACCTAAAGGTAACCGGAGGCGCCAAATACGCAGCTGAATACCATCTGCCAGGGGTTGCTTTCGGTGTTTTGGTGACCAGTACCATTGCCAAGGGGCGCATCAAAGAACTTGACACCGGAGACGCCGAGAAAGCGCCGGGCGTGCTGGCCATCGTTTCGCACCTGAATTAGCCTAAAGTAGCCGGTTACGAAGGGGATGTCAATAACGAAGGTTCGCGGGTGGAAGGACAGGAACTGCGCGTTTTCTACGACGATACCATTGGATATTACCTCATCTCGCGCAGCAAAGACCTGCCCGTGAAGAAAGCGGCCTTGAACGAGGTGAAGATCCCGGCGGTGTACGCCTGTTTCGCGGCCGTTTTTGCCAATTCAATGGGTTTTCAGATGCCCGAGACGCTCACGCCCGTGATGGACGGTGCCAGTTGGGTCCTTTCGGCGCTGGGCATGGTCATGATCGGTTTTGGGCTCACTAAGGTGAACTTCAGGGAGATTGCCTACAAGACCTTCGGGAAGATTATGGAGGTGCGGTACCTGGCCACAGCGGCGTTTCTGGGCTTGCTGCTCTGGGCCAAGATGGGGCTGGTGGGTCAACTGAGACCAGACGAGCAGAAGCTGCTGTTTCTTATCTCGGCGTTTCCCATTGCGGCCAACCTAGTAGTGTTCTCGTCTTTTCTAGATACGGAGGAGGAGAATGCCGCCCTATTGGTGTCCGTATCATCGCTGATTTCGCTGGTGCTGGTACCGGTGGCCTGCGTGCTGTTGTTCAAGTAACGTTTTGGGCCTGTTTTCTGGGAATCAGGCCCAATGCTGCCGAGGCGTCCTTTAGTTGGAGCAGTATTTCTGAGGAATCGCCAGAAGCAGCTTCCCTAAACTTGAGCGAGATCACCGCCTACCCTCTGTTTTTTCCTTCTTATTTGGCTCGTGTCCCCAGTTCTTCAAGGAGTACCGCCATGGGGTATCCTCTATATCACCGGACGGTCGTTGGGCTGTATGCCGGTGCACATAGCCTACCACTTTGCGCATGTGTGCATAGTCGTCGGTTGTCAAGTCTGATTTCTTTTTGTGAAGAATCTGAATGATTTTTCCTCCCGATTCGTGCCCTACAGATTCCCCAGCAGCATCTTCCTTAAACCCTACTTCTTTAGATTCTTCTGTTTTTAACCACTTCTCCAGTTCAGAGGGAGTCATATTCACAACTTCTTTGAAGTCCTGGTAAATCTGTTCTTGCTCTTCCTTATCAAATTCTGTAGCAGCCATGTCATTCTTTTTATAGTCTACAACTGTATACTTGCAATTAGTATAATGGTTAGCTAACTAATTGGTTCTTCATTTCTTATGTAAGTGGTGCTCACTTACTTTACTTGTACTTAAGTAGAGTATTTGGTTTAAGTGAAAGGAGGTAGGTGCGTACTAAGCCAAATGGTGTATGCCTCCTTAGTTTCACCTGTTAAGTCACATATTGTCAAAAACTTATCATCCTTATAATCGTTTTACAAAAGAATTTAAGTTAGGAATAAGTATGACAAAGAGCAGAGACGAAGAGCAGTACACGAAGCCGGAGTTGCGGCAGAAAATAAAAGACGAGCTGATGCAGTCTGACAAAGGAGGCAAAAAAGGACAATGGTCGGCCCGCAAGAGCCAGCTGCTGGTGCAGGAGTACGAAAAGCAGGGCGGTGGCTACAAAGGCAAAAAAGACGAGGCGGCCAAGTCGTTGGAAAAGTGGACCGATGAAGATTGGCAGACCAAGGACGGGCACGCCGATACCCGCCACGACGGCGAGACAAGCCGCTACTTGCCTAAAGAAGTATGGGAAAAGCTGAGCCCGCAGGAGAAAAAGGAGGCCGAGCAAAAGAAGGTGAAGGGCTCCAAGAAAGGGGACCAGCACGTGGCTAATACCCCCGCGGTGAAGCGCGCCAAGGCTGAGGCAGAAAAAGAGCACAAAGCGCCCTCCAAGGCAGACCTGATGAAACAGGCCCAGAAACTTGGGATCAGTGGTCGCAGCAAAATGAACAAGGACGCCTTGCAAAAAGCTATCGAAGCGGCAAAGTAAACTATCCGTTGGCACGGACGCTTTAAAAAAACTACCGGTTACAGAGTGCTATAGCATTTGAGCTGTTGAAATGAAACCCTGAACACCTAGTTCAAAACATTCCAGGTTAGGAGTCTATTTATTCTAATGCTCTTCAAGTTTATGCTTGTTAGTATTCATCAGCAAAAAGGAAGAGAGCTCATACTGGTTAAATATACCTTGGGAATCTTTGAGGCAGACTTTAGCTAGCCATCCAAAGAAGATTAGTGTTCTTCTAGCCACCTGCAATTGGCTTTGCACCTCTACCAAGCCAAAACTCTATGAAGGCTGACCTAAAGAGAAAACTTCAAAAAAGAGAAATCAGGTAACAACCATTGCTCTTTGGCTCAGCCTTTTGAGAACACGTGCTTTATCTTCTCAATCCACTTAGGCTCCTCCACATCATCCTCTAGCAGGAATCCGTATGGGTGCAGCTTGGGGACGTGGTCGCACACGATCCGGATAATGGCGAACAGTGGCTCAAACAGGATCATGCCGGGGATGCCCCAAATCAGCTCACCCAGCACGATGGCGAAGATGGTCATAATAGGGCTGATGTTCAGTTTAGACCCTATCACGATAGGCTCTATGAGGTTGTTGTCAATGACTTGGGCCGCCACGATGACGCAAACCACCGGGATCACCATGCCGGTGGACCCGCTCACAAACGCCATCAGGACAGGGAAAATACCGCCGATGATGGAGCCCACGTACGGAATGATGGTGGGCAGCACCGCGATGAGGCTGATGAGCAACGCATTTTTCACCCCGATGATAGAGAACCCGATCATGTAGCAGATTGCCAGAAACGCCATGGAGATAAGCCTGCCCACCAGGTACTGGGCCGCCACCTTGGTGATCTGTTGAAGGGTTTCACGGGTTACTGGCTTCTCGTCCCCGGAGAAGACCTTTAGGAAAAAAGCCTCGTATTTTTCCCGCTTCCATAGCAGGAAGAAAAGATAAAGGATGATAAGGGCAAAGGAGGTGATGAGGCCCATGGCGCCTTTCACCGCCGTGGTCAGGAACTTGTTCGCCGACTGGGAAAACTTGGAGATCTGCTCCTGCACAAAGGTGATCTGTTCCTGGGGCGCCACGCCGTACTGCTGCTGAATCCATTGCTGCACCTGCCCCAGCGTTTGCTGCAGCTTGCTTTGTATCTGAGGCAAATCCTTGGAGAAACTGGCAGCCTGTAGCGAGATGATCAACAAGATGCCGGCAATGAACAACAGGATGATAAGGATGCAGAGAAGGGTGGCGGGTATGCGGCCCACGCCTTTGTTTTCCAGCCAGCGGCTCACCGGCGTCATAAGCATGGCGAAAATGATGGCAAAGGCCAGCGGAATGAAAAAGACTTTGCCATAGTATAAGGCGATGATGGTCAGTATGCCCAGAAGCAATACTGCATTGGCGCGGTAGATGGAGACATTGTTCATGTATCGTAAATCACGTGATGATAAGGATATATGTTGCCGGTGAATGAAGCCCCTTTCCATTTTCAATGAAGAAACCCTCCTGAACTCTTTCAGGGTCACCCCTGAAGAGAGTACCCATTGGGAATGGGGTCACTGATTTGAGCCTACTTTTTATAAAATAGCCTAAAAGCTGCACAGGCTTACTGCAGCTGAAACCTCATGTAGGAAGGAACCACGTACTCATCTCCATTCCCCAGCATGTGCATCCGCAGCCCCTTGGCCGTGAAAGGCTGTCCGTTCCCGATGTCGTAGATGTTGGTCTCCGTAATGCCCATTCCGTCCACCACCGTCACCAGCCCGCTGCCCACCACCTCCACGTTTCCCCCTTGGGTCACGAAGATGGCCGTGTCCTCCTCCAGCCCTATCCCGATGCACTCGGGGTTGGTGCAGATGGCCTGGGTAAGGCGCACAATGCGGCCCCTTGTCAGGAAATGGGTGTCAATGGCTACGTTCTTGAGGAACTCAAGGCCAGTGGTGACCCGCACGTCGCCCTTGATGTAGCCTCCCTCAGACTCACCCTCGTAGATCATGGGCGTAGACATGGCCGTGGCGCCAGCGCTGGTCCCGGCAATGACCACCTGGGTAAACGCATACTGCTCCTTCATGGCCACCAG
Source organism: Rufibacter hautae (assembly GCF_008271695.1). GTDB lineage: Bacteria > Bacteroidota > Bacteroidia > Cytophagales > Hymenobacteraceae > Nibribacter > Nibribacter hautae. The sequence goes on along the minus strand of NZ_VKKY01000002.1, from coordinate 1,698,166 downwards.
CATCTCAGAGCCGCCGAAGATGGCCGTGAGGCGGAGCTGGTCGCCGCCGGTGAACATGATGCCGGCCGCCTTCCTAATCAATTCCACATACTCGGGCTTGTTGGCATCCTGGCGGTTGCGGATATCCGCCACCTGCACATTCTTGGCCCCCAGGCTCTGGAATACATCCAGATAGTCTTGGGCGGTTTCCTCCGGAATGCGGGAAGCCGTCGGGATCACCACCACCAAGGGATTTTCGCCCTTCAGCTCCTCCACGAACCGCTTCAGGATCTGCTCGCTGATGAAGTTGACGTTATGCTCCTTCTCCCTTTCGGGCGTATCTCCTTTGTCCTCCTTTCCGCCGATGATGAGCAGCTTGCCCTGGGGAATCACCCGGGTGGCCTGGGAGTTAGGGATTGTTTCTCTTTTTTCCTTTGCCATTGGTTGTGACGTTTATGGGTTGTCTTATAGGAATCCAGTGTACTGCAACTGAAACTTTAAAAATCCTCCTAGTGAGGAGAATACGGGAAACACGCCTACGTGGTCAGTGCCTCCTCTGCGCCTACTTCCAGTACCGCGTCCTCTAGCGCCAGCTTCAAGGCCTGTGCCATGTAGGCCACGATGTAGGGTTGGTTGATGGTCTGCCCCATGCAGATAGGCAGGACTTTGTCGTTATAGGACTGCCCTTGTATCTCCTCCGGAACGAACAGGGTACGGTCCACCTCCAACATGGTGCAGCACCCTGGGGTCAGAGATGCCCCTGTCTATGAGGTGCCTTTTCATCATTTCCTGCTTGCTCCCATGGCGTAGAAAGTATTTTACCTATGCTACCATGCTTCGTCCGTTTTTGTTGTGGGGAGCTGAGGATTTGTGCAATCAAAAGGGGGTAGGAGTTGCCAGATTTTGTAGAGAACCTGCTTAAAGAGCGTAAAGGAGCCAATATGAAAGCACTTATACTGCTCTCCGTGAGGGAGGCTGTCGTTTTCCGGTCATATTTGTAAAAAGCCCACTAAACCGGGAGTGTGGCTTAATATACTCACAAGCTAAGGATGTCCTATCAGATAAGGAAATCTAATAGTCGCGATGCCTTTCTGTTGTACTCTTGCCACTTTCATCTTTCTTGATTCTTGCCCCTCCAAATCGGCCTAAAGATTAAGAAGCCTTTTTGTGCATGTGAAGACAACTAAAGAGGGGAGGTGCCTGTAAAAGTTATAATCCTTATAAAAAGAGTTGTATATCCTTTTACCCCCATTCTTTATGAAAGCACTCGTGTTTCACAAAATCGGTGATGTAAGCGTTGATTCGGTCCCGGACCCCATCATTGAAGAACCCCGCGACTCCATCATCCGGGTCACCTCCACCGCCATTTGCGGGTCTGACCTCCACATTTATGACGGCTTCGTTCCCCAGATGGAAGACATGGTTTTGGGCCATGAGTTCATGGGGATTGTGGAGGAAGTAGGCAGTGGCGTGACGAACCTCAAGAAGGGAGACCGCGTGGTGGTGCCGTTTCCCATTGCCTGCGGCCACTGCTTTTTCTGCAGCAACAGCTGGCCTACCCAGTGCGAGAACTCCAACAGCAAATATGGACCAGACGGAGGATTCGCAGACCAGAAAGGGGCGGCCCTGTTCGGCTATACAGACCTGTACGGAGGAATCGCCGGCGGGCAGGCGGAGTATGTGCGGGTGCCTTACTCAGACTTTGGGCCGCGCAAGGTTCCCGAGGGCCTCACCGATGAACAAGTGCTGTTCCTGACGGATATCTTCCCCACCGGTTGGGCCGCAGCAGATTGGGGCCGCATTAAAGGTGGCGAGACGGTGGCTATCTTCGGGGCCGGTCCGGTAGGCATCATGGCCGCAAAATCGGCTTGGCTCATGGGCGCGGGAAGGGTCATCAACATCGATATTCAGCCATACCGGCTGGACATGGCTCGCCAATCGGCTAATTCTGAGACCCTGCTGTGGGAGAGCGAGGACCAGGTGGTGGAATACATCCGGAGCATTACCGAAGGGCGCGGGGCCGATGTGTGCATTGATGCCGTAGGCATGGAGGCGGACCGTAACTTCCTGGAGAAAGCCAAAGCGGTCATCAACCTGGAGAAGGGTACGCCCAAGGTGCTGGAGACCTGCCTGCGGGCCGTCAGGAGGGCTGGCGTGGTGAGCGTGGTGGGTGTGTACGGCTCCCCGTTTGATAACTTCCCCATCTACCGCTGGTTTGACAAAGGCGTCACCCTCATGGGGACCCAGGCCCCGGTACAGCATTACATTGACCACCTCATGCAACTGGTGGTGGACGGCAAAGTACGGCTAGACGATATCATCACGCACACCCTGCCGCTGGCGCAAGCCCCGCACGGCTACGATATCTTCAAGAAGAAGGAAGACAACTGCGTGAAGGTCGTTTTGAAGCCTTGATCGTGGGAGGATAAATAGCCGTTTCACGATTCATGAAAGCGTGTCATTTTCTAAAACCAGCCCTAAAACGAACCAATGGTTTGGGGCTGGTTTCTTTTTGCCTTCCCATGTTTCCGCTAAGAAGATTATTATTGATTGGCAAACCATTCAGTCTCCAATGGTCCTCAACAAAAGGATGTAGATTCATTTTAGGGCTGAATACTCAAAACTAGGCTGAAAACATTAAAAGGTTTTCCCGTAAACCTTAGCGGGTTGGTAGGAGGGAAAGACATACACTAAAAATCTCAAAAAGTACTGTAATGGGAAACAGATTAGAAGGAAAAGTAGCCATAGTGACGGGCGGAGGAGCCGGGATTGGCGAGGCCATCTGTAAGAAATTCGCGAAAGAAGGGGCGAGTGTGGTAGTGGCCGGGCTACCCGATGATCCGGTAGAGGCAGTAGCCAAAGAAATCATGCAGGAAGGCGGCACGGCCATCCACTTCACCGGCGACCTTTCCCTGTGGCCGGTGGCCCAGAGCTGCGTGGACCTGGCCGTGAAGCAGTACGGGAAACTGGACATCCTCATTAACAACGCCGGCGTGTTCGTGGAGACCAACTACCTGACCGACTACTCCGAAGAGTCCTTCGATTATATGATGAAGAACAACGTGAAGACTACCTTCCTGATGTCCAAGGCCGCCCTGCCCCAGCTGCAGAAAACCAAGGGCAACATCGTCTCCGCTGGCTCCGAGGCCGGGGTGCTGGGCATTCCACAGAACGCGCCCTACGGCGGCACCAAGGGATTCGTGATCGCCTTTACCAAGGGACTGGCCGCCGAGCAGGCGGCTTACGGGGTGCGTTGCAACGTAGTAGGACCGGGGCCCATTGACACCGCCTGGACGCACAAAGAGCTGGGCCCCATGGACGCCAAGATGGAGAAGCTGAACAAGCAAGCCAACCTGACCGGCCGCCGCGGTACTCCCGAGGAGGTAGCCAACGTGTACCTGTTCCTGGCTTCGGACGAGGCCTCTTTTGTAACAGGTGCCCATTACATGGTGGACGGTGGCATTACCATCGCCAAAGGCCCGGCCGGCGAGGAAGCGGATTCTTCCTTCAAACAGGAACCTACGGGTGAGCTGAACCTCCAGCACTCCATGGAAGGACACACCTCCATCAGAAAAGAATCATGACCATGGCCACTGCTAACCTCACGAACGTAGCTACCTTCAAAGGTACCCAGGTAACCGGCGTTACCATCAGCCAGACCGGTCGGCTGTTCGCCAACTTTCCCCGGTGGCACGAGAACCTGCCGTACTCCGTGGTGGAAGTACTGGCCAACGGGCAGTACCGACCCTACCCGGATGAGTCCTGGAACGCCTGGCACGGGCAGCCGGAGCCTAATACCTTCATCTGCGTGCAGTCGGTGGTGGCGCACGAGGACTCCCTCTTCGTGCTGGACCCAGCCAGCCCCATGATGAAGGGGGTGGTGGGCAACGCCATGCTCTACGAGTTCGATCTGGAGTCTAACACGCTCAAAAACAACTGGACCTTTGACAAAACCATCGCGCCCGAAAAATCTTACCTCAACGACCTGCGGATTGACCGGGAGGCTGGAAAGATCTACATCACTGAGTCAGGGGTAGGAGCCATTATTGTGCTGGACCTGGAGACCGGCGTACCCCGCCGACTGCTGGACGATCATCCGTCTACCAAATCAGAGGACGTGTGGCTGACCGTGGAGGGCGAGCGTTGGGTAAAGGACGGCGAGAAACCCAGTATGCATGCAGACGGCATCGCGCTCTCCAACGACGGGCAGTACCTCTACTACCACGCCCTTACCGGCTACACGCTCTACCGCGTCCCCACCCGGGCGCTGAACGACGAGTCCCTGGATGCTGCCGCCTTGGGCGCTCAGGTGGAAGACCTGGGCAAAACCCCGGCTCCGGACGGGATGATCTTCGATAAAAATGGGAACCTCTACCTGGGCGACCTGGAGAAGAACGCCATCATGGTAAGGACTCCGGACGGCGAGCTGAGAACTTTTGTGGAAGGGAAAGACGTGAAGTGGCCCGACACCTTCACCATAGACCAGCACGATAACTTCTACTTCACCACCTCGCGCATCCATGAGGCGGTGGGTGACATCTCGGGGCTGGACTTCCATATCTTCAGGGTACCCCTGGCGGGAAGTCAAAGCTGATGACCAAGCCGCTTTCCCGTTTTAGGGCCGATTTTCTGGAATTAACCCTAAAACACGGAAGTTGTACCTCAACAGTGCTTTTAAAAACAAACCGTCTGCCTATGTGCTTCTTGCTTCCATGGGCAGACGGTTTTCTTTATAGAGGCAAATTCAACTGATCAAATTATAACTCATCCCCCCCAATGCCCAGCACCCGGAGCAGCTCAGCGCTGAACCCGGCTTCCGCCACGGCGTTCTTCACTTTCTGGGGATCAAGGTTATCGCCTGAGACGCTCAGGATATTCTCTCCGGTATTGGTGTCCACCTTCCATTTGCTTACCTCCGTTACCCCGTCCAGGTAAGGAGCGACCTTGCCTATCTCCTCCTCCTGGCCTATGTTGGTTTTGAATTTCAGTAGTTCCATACATTCTCGTGTTGGTCTGAAATCTTTTACTTAGAATAGGGGCATTAGTTGTTCTGACGTTCCTGCCTAAGCCTGGGACATATCACCGGAAGGTATTTTGGTCAATACCCTTGCCTTCTAAGCCTTGCGGCTTGTTTAAGTTTCAGAAGGCGATGGCATAAATTTTTGATGTTGTTTCTACTATCATAGTTTTGGTGAACATCAGCAAGTTAATATAACAGTTTATCAAGGTAGTTTCTTTCGCTTTAGTTAGCCGCGCCTCTGCTTGATTTATATAAAATTCTGTTTATCAGCAGTATTACGTAAAAATACGTACCTTACCTGCCGTATAAGTTCGAAAGGAGGAAGAGTGGAGGATTTAATCCTGAGTGTGATCTATGCCTTGGTACCGCTGCCAGAGGCGCCTCATGGTTCCTTGGTGCAGTCCAGCAAAGTGCAAACTACCCTCAGCGTGGGCGCCGAGGAATTGGATCCTCACCTGATGTCCCTCCAAGAGGGAAGACTCATCCAGGTCTCCGCTCACCGAGACTACGTGTCGCTGACCCGTGAAGGGGTCTTGCGGGTGGAGTGGCTATGCCGCCAGCCTCTGGATCCTAGGTTCGGCCCCCGGCTGCCCGGCCCGGGGGAGTCACCCGCCTAGCCGCCAAGGACAGGCCGCAAAAGGAAACCGCACACCTTTTGGGGCGTGCGGCCAATCCTGTTCCCCTCAGAGCGCGGGCGGGTAAGGAGATTGAATAAACAAATATGAAAACGGGACCTTGTTCCTTATCATACCCCTGGGTGCGCTACAGGTTTCACGCATAGGCAACAATCCGTGTTTTAACCTGACAAGTAGGTATTTACCAGCATTGCCCATAGGTTTTACAAGGTGTTTTCCCGAACAGTGAAATCTTCCGAGCAGAACCTGTTCGAAGTCTAAGCGCAGGCTCGTGCCTGCACATGCGGCAAAAGCGGAGTTCGGTAAAGTATTTACCTCTCAATAACATATAACCTTTATTTAAATCCTAAATTAGCGGCCACTCTAGATGAAAGGGTGAAACATTGGTCGGCTATGGGTGTTCTTCTATTACATGCGGTCAGAAAATACATAACTAAATCATGACGGGACATGTTGAATGTGAACTCCCTAAGTAAGGACGCCGACCCAGAGTTGGGCAGGAAATCCTCCATCCTGATAAAGATTATCTGGAGCATCCTCCTCGTCATCAACGTGTCCTTCATCGTGAATATGTTCCTGCAGCCGGAGCATGTTCCCCGGTACCTGATCATCCTGCTGCTCCTTTGGGCCGTAAGCATTCCCTTGATCGTCTCCACCAAGAAAGGGCATGTCTCCCTAAGCGCCTACCTCTATATTTCCTTTCTGCTGCTGATGATTTTCGGGTTCGGGTGGACCGGGGGCGGCATCAAAAGCCATGGTTCGAAGATCCTGCCGATTGTGGTGCTGTTCGCCGGCCTGACGCTGGGCAGGAAGGAGATTTGGCTGTTCGGCATTGCTGCCTCCTTGGGAGGGCTTGCGCTCGCTCTGGCAGACTATTATGATGTATTGCCAGTAAAGGAGGCCCTAGGGCAGTCTCCCATGACCTTTTGGATATACAGCGTCACCGCCATATTCCTGCTCTGCTACCTGGAGAACATGTCTGTGGAGGAACTGCGCAAATCTTTGCGCCAAGCCCAGGAAGAACTCTCGCTAAGGAAAGAATCAGAAAGGGTACTGGAGGAGAAAAACAAGAGATTGACTGAGATAGCGTTCCTCCAGTCGCATGTGGTGCGAAGGCCAGTGGCAAATATCCTCGGACTTTCAAACCTGTTCAACTTAGACAACCCAGGCGACCGGGTAAACGCCGAGGTAATTCCCAGGCTTGCCGTCTCCGCAAAGGAACTGGATGAGGTCATCAGGGAGATCATAAGCAGGACTGAGGATATTGACTCACGTTCTAAGGAAGACCACGGCATTTCTGAAGAAAGGGTTTAATAGAGCATAAACAAGCCAGGATTTCACCTTAAAATTTTCCTGAATTCAAATAATCTGCTTTCCGCTTATCTTCGCCTTTTCCTCCTTACTTTCGCTTCAGATCTAGCAAATGCCAAAAATGAAGCAACTTACAAAAGTGGCACAAATTTCATAGTTTAAGTTGGTAGATCTGAACTTGGTCAAAGGGAGTAGTTGCTAGCGTTTACCGAGAGATGAACCTGCAAACAACACTTTAGATAGGGCTGCATCTCTTGCACTTACTGCACTATTAAATTCCCACAAAGCAGTAATCCTTCCTAATCAAACCTCATCAACAAAATCAAAGCCTTGCAATAGAAGAGACATAACCTGCCCTTTAACTGTAAGCCCAAGTTCTAACAAGCAACTTACTATTTGTGCTTTAGTTTTTGACTTAGCCGCTTTGATAAACATTAAAGCCAATCTAGCTTTATTTCACTAGGAGATACACCATCAATTCAACATCCGGTACTCATTTGGTGTAGATCCAACATGCTGTTTGAAAGCCCTACTGAAGTGCTGCGGGTATTTGAACCCTAGTTCGTAGGCGATCTCACTCACGGTCTTGCTGGTATCGAATATCTTCTCCTTGGCAACATCCATGATCTTCAGATGGATGTACTCCTGGGCTGATTTGCCGGTCTCTTTCTTCACCATATCCCCGAAATAATTGGCCGACAGGTGGAGCTGCTCGGCGAAGTACCCCACCGTGGGCAGGCCAATCTCCTGGGGCTTGTCAGACTTGAAATAGTCCGTCAATAGATCCTCGAACCTCTGCAAAATACCCTTGTTCACCTGCTCGCGGGTGATGAACTGCCTATCGTAGAAACGCTCGCAGTAATTAAGGAACAGCTCAATATTAGACACGATCAGCTTTCTGCTGTGCTTGTCAATAGGCAGTTCCAGTTCCAACTTTATCTTAGACAGACAGTCAAGGATCACCTTATGCTCCCTTTCTGATAGGTGAAGCGCCTCATGCACCTCATAGGAGAAGAAGGTGTAATCCTCGATATGTCGTCCCAGCGAAGTGCCGCGGATCAAGTCCGGGTGAAACACCAAGACCTGCCCCTGGGGCTGATAGACTTCCCCATTGTTCTCCACACCTATCACCTGCCCGGGCGCCACGAATACAAGGGTCCCCTCCTCATAGTCGTAATAGTTGCATCCGTACCGCAGGTTCCCGCATTTAACCTCTTTCAGAAAAATGGTATACACCCCAAAATTGGCCCGGAAATGTTGCCTAGGATGCGTTTTTGAGAAGTCCAACACGCTGACCAGCGGGTGCAGGGTCTCGTGGTCATTGAAGGCGTTGTATTGGGCGACGGTGTCAAACTTTAAGATGTTCTCCATGATCTTACTTTCATATTCATCTCAAATTTAGCCTTTTAAGGGGCCTTGCCAGTGCATTATACCCCCAATCAGTAATAATGGTAGGGAATACAGTAATCTGTATACAACCTGAGCTTAAAATAGGTGGGACCTTTGTCATGTTGAAAGTGGTAATCGTTCACCGCCGATACTAAATGCTAACTACCAACGAGTAAAAAGAGGTTATGAAAACACGCAAATTAGGAACCGGTGGCTTGGAGGTTTCTGCTCTGGGCATGGGCTGTATGAACTTGAGCTTTGGGACAGGACAAGCGGCTGATATCAATGACGGTATTAAGGTAATCCGCACCGCAGTGGAGAGAGGAATTACTTTCTTCGATACCGCCGAAGCTTATGGTCCCTATACCAACGAGGAGCTGGTAGGCCAGGCACTCGCACCCTTCCGCAAAGACGTGGTTATCGCCACCAAATTCGGGATGATCTCAGAGACCGGCATCAACAGCCAGCCGGCCCACATCCGCAAAGTGGTGGAGGAGTCCCTCACCAGACTGAGAACCGATTACATTGATCTCTATTACCAGCACCGGGTGGATCCCAACGTTCCCATTGAGGACGTGGCCGGTACCCTGAAGGAACTCATCGCTGAAGGTAAGATCAGATACTACGGTCTGTCTGAGGCCGGGGCGAATACCATCCGCCGCGCGCATGCCGTCCACCCGGTGGCTGCCGTGCAGAACCAATATTCTATCTGGACCAGGGAGCCTGAGGCGGAGGTACTGCCGTTGTGCGAGGAACTGGGCATAGGGTTCGTACCGTGGGGACCATTGGGTACTGGCTTCCTTACCGGCACCATTGATCCCAACACCAAATTTGACCCGAACACCGACCTGCGGGCGAATTTCCCGCGCTTCACGCAGGAGGCCATGAAAGCCAACATGCCCGTGGTGGATATGCTACGCAGCGTGGCCCAGCGGAAGAACGCCACGCCGGTGCAGATCGCCCTTGCCTGGCTGCTGGCCCAGAAGCCCTTCATCGTCCCAATCCCCGGGATGGACAAGGTGGAGTACATTGACGACAACCTCAAATCCATCGATCTTGAGCTGACACCCGCAGACCTGCAGGAGATCGAAGCCGAATTGTCCAAAATCAACATACAGGGAGCGAGGCTGGACGAAGGTCTGCTTTCCATGTCCGAATAACCTATACAGCGCCTGCCCTTTCACTAAAAAAGGCATGCGCGTTTCAACTCCATTTTCTGAAAACTATGCAAAAAGTAACCTTAAACAACGGGGTAGAGATGCCCATCCTGGGATTTGGTGTTTACCAGATCACGGATGCCGAAGAGTGCGAAAGAAGCGTACTGGAAGCGATACAGGCCGGTTACCGCCTGGTTGATACCGCCGCTGCCTACGGCAACGAGGAAGCAGTGGGCAGGGCCATCAAGAAGAGCGGCGTAGCCCGGGAAGAGCTGTTCATCACCACCAAACTCTGGGTGTCTGACATCGGATACGAGAGCGCCAAGAAAGCCTTCGAGAAATCCCTGCGGCAGCTGCAACTGGACTACCTGGATCTGTACCTCATCCACCAGCCTTACGGTGATGTATACAGTGCCTGGCGTGCTATGGAGGAGCTGTACCAGGCGGGCAGGATCAGGGCCATTGGGGTAAGCAACTTTTACCCAGACCGCGTGATGGATCTGATCCTCCACAACAAGGTGGTGCCGGCGGTGAACCAGATAGAGACGCACCCTTTCTGCCAGCAGACCGAGACTCAAGAATTCCTGCAGGAAAACAAGGTGCAGATAGAGTCCTGGGGACCGTTTGCCGAGGGCAGGAACAACATGTTCAGCAATGAAGTGCTGCTTTCCATCGGGGCAAAATACCAGAAGAGCGTTGCCCAGGTAATCCTTCGCTGGCTGATCCAGAGAGGCGTGGTGGTGATCCCCAAATCGGTGCGCAGGGAAAGGATTGAGGAGAACTTCAACGTCTTTGATTTTGAATTGAGCGCCGAAGACATGGAGTCTATCAAGGCACTGGACACCAAAGCGAGCGTCTTCTTTGACCACCGTGACCCGGCCATTGTGAAGTGGCTAGGCAGCATGTAGTTCACTCATGTCCGGCGCCAGGGATATCCTTGTCACCTTGTTTTTCCTCCATTCAATTTCCTTCACCATGAGTTCATTGGCACAATCAACCGCAGAAGCCGAGATACTGAACCTGTCCCTTGACAAGTTCCGCTGGAAAACCGAGCGGGAAGTAGACAAGGTGGCGGACCTGTTCGACGACGAGTTGGTCTTCGTGCATCTCACCGGGCACATCACCACCAAAGCGGATTGGATTCGGCAGATGAGGACCGGCGCTTTCGTGTACAACAAAATCGCGCTGAGGGAGCACTCCGCTAAAGTGTACGGCGACACCGCCGTGTTGGTGGGCAAGGCCGCCTTTACGGTAAACGGAAGAAGTGTCTACCATTTGGTTTACACCGAAGTGTACACGAAGAAGAACGGCAAATGGAAGTTGGTGAACCTCCATACCACCTCCGGGTAGTAACACACCTGGTTTTAACATTCTGTTTTAAGCCTAAAAATTCAAAAACGATGCAAAAACGCACATTAGGGAACAGCGGACTGGAAGTCTCTGTCCTGGGATTAGGTTGCATGGGCCTGAGCTATGGCTATGGCCCTGCGACAGACAAGCAGGAGGCCATCAACCTGATACATGCCGCCTATGAACAAGGTCTCACTTTTTTTGACACGGCCGAGGTGTACGGGCCTTTTACCAACGAGGAGTTACTGGGCGAGGCACTGGCCCCTTTGCGGGAAAAGGTAGTCATCGCTACCAAATTCGGTTTTCTGGACGGTAATGCTGGCAACCCTGTGGACAGCCGCCCGGAGAGTATCCGCAAAGCTTTGGAGGGTTCGCTCAAAAGGCTGAAAACGGAGTACGTAGACCTGTATTACCAGCACCGGGTAGACCTCAACGTGCCGATGGAAGACGTGGCCGGTACCGTTAAGGAATTAATTCAGGAAGGAAAAGTAAAACACTTCGGCCTCTCGGAGGCCGGGGTGCAATCCATTCGCAAGGCCCACGCCGTGCAACCGGTTGCCGCGCTGCAAAGCGAATATTCCTTGTTCTGGCGTGAGCCGGAAAGGGAAATCATCCCAACGCTGGAAGAGCTGGGCATCGGCTTTGTGCCGTTCAGTCCCTTGGGGAAAGGATTCCTGACCGGTGCCATCACTGAACAGACCCAGTTTGACAGCTCGGATTTCAGGAACGTGGTTCCCCGTTTTTCGGAGGAGAACCGGAAAGCCAACCAGGCGCTGGTGGATTTACTGAAGACCATCGCCGCGGAAAAGAATGCCACGCCCGCCCAGATAGCGTTGGCCTGGCTACTGGCCCAGAAACCTTGGATTGCGCCTATCCCAGGCACCACCAAATTGCACCGCCTGCAGGAAAACACCGGTGCCGCCTCCGTCAACCTAACCGCCGACGATGTACAGAAAATCGAAGAGGCTGCCTCCAGGATTGAGATCCAGGGAGAAAGGTACCCGGCCCACATGCAAAAACGGATTGACCGGTAAATGACTGGTCCGGGCCAATTCATCCTCAAGAAATGTAAAGAAGAGAACTATGGGAAACAGTAATATTAACCGCCGAAAATTCATTGCCACGGGGGCAATGGCCACCTCGGCCATCGCCCTGGCGCAACTTGGCTTTGCCCAAAGCAACAGCGGGAACGCCATACCTAAAAACAGCCCCAACCTACAGAATAGGAATTCGGCTTTGCCAAACAGGAAACTGGGGAAGCTGGAGGTTTCGGCCATTGGGTTGGGCTGCATGAGCATGACCAGCAACAGCTACAATCCGCCACGGCCTAAGAATGAGATGGTGAAAGTGATACGGGGAGCGGTGGACCGCGGAGTCACGTTTTTTGACACGGCCGAAGTGTACGGCCCTTACACCAGCGAGGAATACGTGGGCGAGGCCTTGAAGCCGCTTAGAAACAAGGTAGTGATCGCCAGTAAATTCGGCTTCAAATTCGAAAACGGAAAGAGTGTCGGGCGGGATTCCAGACCGGCCAGTATCCGCAAGGCGGTGGAAGGCATGCTCCGTCGTCTGCAGACCGACCGCATTGATTTGCTCTATCTGCACCGGGTAGACCCGCAGGTGCCTATTGAAGACGTTGCCGGAACTGTGAAGGACCTCATCAGGGAGGGGAAAGCCCTGCACTTCGGTCTCTCGGAGGCTTCCCTTGACAATATCCGGAAGGCGCACGCCATACATCCGGTCACGGCCCTGCAGAACGAGTACTCCTTGGTGGAGCGTGTGCATGAAAACAAGACCTTGGCTTTGTGTGAGGAGCTGGGCATCGGGTTCGTGCCGTGGTGTCCCGTGGTGAGAGGGTTCATGGCCGATAGGTTCAACGAATACAGCCGGTTCTCGGACGAGTCGCGTTTTACCGCTGTTCCCTATTTCACCCCAGAAGCCATCAGAAACAACATGGCGCTCCTGAACCTTGTCAGGGATTGGTCTGACCGCAAAGGTGTCACCCCTGTTCAGCTTTCCCTGGCGTGGCTGTTGGCGCAGAAGCCCTTTATCGTACCCATTCCCGGGACAACCAAGTTGCATCACCTGGACGAAAACCTGGGAGCATTCAAGGTGGCATTCACTCCTAATGAGTTGAAGGAATTCCGGATTGCGTTTGAGAAAATCAACTTGATGGGCGTTCGCGCTCCCGAAACTGTATTGAAGGATGTTTAAAACCTGGGAGGTTGTTGGCATCAGACATCCAATAGTTGGCGCAGTTCCTTCCGCAAACCCTATGACTCTGATTATCGGGGCATCAGCATCGGGTTCCGCCTCCTGATGGAAGCAGAATAGAGGACCAGTGGCAACATCTTAAGACTTGCTCGAATCAATTAAACTTGAAAATAGAAATGAAAAACGTACTTATCCTCGGCGCAAGCGGTAACATCGCAAAACACGTCATCGATATCTTAGTCAAAAAGGAAGACATCAACCTGACATTGTTCCTGCGAAGCAAAAACCGGTTGAGAAACAAGGACATTACCGGCTGCTGCATCATTGAAGGCGACGTGCTAAATTACAACCAGCTGAAAGAGGCAGTCAAAGGCCAAGATATCGTGTATGCGAACTTGGCCGGAGACTTGGAGGCAATGGCCAGCAACATTGTGAAAGCGATGACAGAGGCAGGCGTGAAGAAGGTTATCTTCCTCAGCTCGATCGGGATATACGATTCCCCAATGAAACCCGTACTGAAGCCCTACCGCCGGGCTGCCGACGAGCTTGAGGCATCGGACCTTGATTACACCATCCTACGGCCAACCTGGTTCACCAATGACAATGAGGTGGATTTCGAGATCACCCGGAAAGGCGAACCAGAGAAAGGATCGGTCATTTCCCAGAAAAGCCTGGCTACTTTCATCTCAGAGGTTATCGAAACCCCAGAAAAATACAGCAGAGAGAACCTAGGCATCAATAAACCCAATTCTTGACTCTTTTGTCAAAGTAGTTGCATTGTGCAAAAGAAATAAACTAAAGATCAAGGGGTTAGCCCTGGTATTTGGTATGATGTTCTTGCGTACTGTTTTAATAAAGATTTTATAAAAAGGGGCTTTAAATGCGAAATACTGTAGCCGTGCTTGGCGCAACAGGACAGGTCGGCAGGCACCTGGTCCAGAAATTGGTGGCGCGAGATCTTGAGGTGCGGGTCCTCTCCAGAAGCGTGGCAAAGGCAAAAAAACTGTTCGGAGATGCAGTTGAGATAATGGAGGGGGACTTTATCTCTTCAAAAGACCTAAAGAGCTTGGTGGAGGGAGTAACGCATTTGTTCGCAGCTCACGGGGCGGGTGATTTCGCAGGGGAAAGGGGGTATGAACTGGTTGTTTTCGGAGGCCTGGACAAAGCTTTGGACAGTATCCCAGCGGACCAGAAAACCCATGTCATCTATCGATGCTGCCGAAGTATGGAACGTACCCATTCTTACCTTGAAGCTGATTATTGGCTAGGGTTAACGGAGCGGATGCTACAGAGAAGTGGTCATCCCTTCACCATCCTACGGCCGACTTACCTTAACAAAGACAAAGGAGCAGATAAGCAGGCAGGTTCAAAACAGGTGGGATTGGGAGACGTAACCATTGACGCGGAGGGCGTAGCCGAGGCAATGGTACAGGCCATGCGGTTCGGGTGCGCGAAAGGAAAAATCTTTGAATTGCCCCATATGGTAGATGGAATGGGAACCAACTGGGAGGATTTCTTTTCCAGACCGCTACCTGAGGAGGAGATGATCAGCCTCTGGAGTTAAAGATTTGGTAAAGAAATATCTTTCATTAATTGATCTGAAAGAGCTTCAGATTCGAAAAATGATTCAGTAAGGTTTGTTAGATAATCTCAAGGTTAATAGATAAATCCTTTTGGGCTACTCCGATTTCCGATAAATGCTTCAGGAGATATAAGGAGATTAGATTGTTCATTGGCGGGATGCACAATTACAAATCCGCCATCCGTTGGCGGTATTCACTCGGCGAAACGCCCAGAACTTTCCGCACATACCGGCTGAAGAACGACTGGCTCGAGAAGTTCAGCGTGTCAGCAATCTCGGTGAAGCTGAGTTTATTGTTATCCAGAAGAATGATGAGCCTTTGGGTGGTGTAGTTCTGGATCCACTCCAAGGCAGTCTTACCGCTGTTCTTCTTGCAGACCTCCGTCAGGTACTTGGGGGTGATGCAAAGCTGTGAGGCGTAATAGTCCACCTCCCGTTCTTCCATGCAGTGTTCTTGGACCAGCTGCAGGAACCGCTCGAATAGAGAGCCTTTCTGGTTGTTGATGCTGCGCTTCTCCATCTCCTTGGAGAAGATGTCCCACATGTCCATGACAAACATCTGCAGCTGCAGGTTCACTGTCTCATTTCGGAACCGGTGCCGCCCGTCGCTGTGTCTTCCCTCCAACAGCCTGAAGCTGTCCAGGCATCTTCCGCTGTCTCTTTCGGAGAGGTGAACCACCGGATTCTCCTGGGAGAACAGAAACCCCTTGATGCCCCAGCCGATGTCGGGGTTGTTCCTGCTCATCAGGCCGAAGGAAACCAAAAGGCAAGTTGCTTTAAAGTCTTCCGAACAATCTATCCCGCTAAATTCCAGGCTTGGGAGGAGTATGGCAATATCATTCTCGCCTAGTTGGTACGGTCTGCCTGCTAACCTAAAGTGGGCTGTCCCTCCGTGGCAAAGCACATGTATGAAGTAATTTCCAAGAAGGTCTGTGGGAACCTCACAATTACCTGCCATCTCCAATACCACAATCTCTCTGTCGGCATCCATATCAGTCTGTTTGGGTTAGAGCCTGCTTACTTAAATTACAAACCAAGGTGTTTTGTGACAATACTACTGATAAATATGTCACAAGTATGGCCTTTGGAGCAAGTAATTTTGTATGGACCAAAAGCAATAACCATGGACGAGCAAAACAAAATCAACCGCCGGAACTTCCTGGCCAGATCCACAGCGGCCGGATTGGGAATGGGCCTCACGGCCGCCACTTTCGGGGTTTTCGCCTCATCTTTTAAAAACGACCATAAAACTGGGACAGATATGAAAAACAGCACGTTGGGGAAGCGCAGGCTAGGTTCCTTAGAAGTCACCGAGCTCGGGTTCGGCTGCATGAACATCGCGTGGGCCTACGGCAACCCGCCCTCCAGGGAAGATGCGATCAAATTGATCCGAAGCGCCTATGAGCAGGGCGTGCGTTTTTTTGATACCGCCGAGATCTACGGCCCGCACACCAGCGAGAGGATCACGGGCGAGGCCCTGAAGCCGTTCCGCAAGGACGTGGTCATCGCCAGCAAAATAGGGTTTGACATTGACTTTGAAACTGCTCAGTTGAAAGGCGGGCTCAACAGCAAACCGCAGCACATAAAGCAGGCCGTTGACTTCATGCTCAAGCGTTTGCAGACCGATCACATTGACCTGCTTTACCAGCACCGCGTGGACCCCCAGGTACCCATCGAGGAGGTGGCCGGGGCGATGGCAGAATTGATCATGGCAGGGAAAATCCGGCATTACGGCCTATCCGAGGCTGGTGCGGCAACCATCCGCAGGGCCAATGCGGAGCATCCCGTGACGGCCATCCAGAACGAGTACTCCTTTTGGACCAGGGACCCTGAGGCCGAGGTGATTCCTGTTTGCGAGGAGCTGGGAATAGGCTTTGTTCCCTGGAGTCCGCTGGGCATGGGGTACCTGACGGGCAAGGTGTCGCCCAACTATGCGTTTGCAGAAGGTGATATCCGCAAGAGCCTGGGCTTCCCCCGTTTCACCCCGGAGGCTTTGGGAAAGAACCGAACAGTGGTGGAGGTACTGCAGAAAGTGGGTAACCGGCACGACGCCACCTCCGGGCAAGTGGCACTGGCATGGCTTCTGGCGAAGAAGCCGTTTATCGTCCCTATCCCCGGCACACGCCTGATCCCGCACCTGCAGGAAAACATGGGTGCCGTGAAAGTGAATCTGACGACCAGTGACATGAGCGAACTAGAGACCGGGTTCGCTTCCATCGGGGTGTTCGGGGACAGGGCGCCTGCTAACCTGAAGGAGTCACACGACACGGGGACGAGCCTGGGAACCACTTCCAAAGGAACTGCCGGGAAAACGCCTTTGCCCAAAAGATAACCTCATCTCTTCTTACACCATTGCCATGAAATCAGTCATAGGAGTATTCACATTCGTTTTATTTTCAACCCTGACATTCGCACAGAAAATGGACAACAGAAACATTGAACAGCGCTTGGCCGCCATCGAGGACAGAATGGCCATCAAATACGTAGTGGACGAGTTCTCCAACCTCGCCGACACGAAGGAGATAGACAAGCAGGTCCTGCTTTTCACCGCCGACGGCGTAGTGGTGTCCGTCTCCAATGGCCAGTCGGCAGCGCCCTTAAAAGGCAGGGAGCAGCTGAAACAGGCCTTCTCCGGCTTCCTCTCGAACTTCCACACGGTGTACCACCAGAACGGGCAGCAGACCATTGACCTGCAGGGGAACAAAGCGCAGGCGACCAGCTACTGTCGGGTGATACTGGTCGGGAAGCAGGATGGGAAGGAGGTGAAGACCACGCTGTACACCATCTACAAGGACTCCTTCGTCAAGGAAAACGGCAAGTGGCTGATAAAACACCGCACCTCCAATTTTGTGCATCGGGAAGTCGCTGAGGTGCCTGTCAATTAGCACTGATGGAAAATACACCAATGCTCTCCTAATCGGCTAACCAAGAAGCATAGGCCGAACGCGCATACTTGGCCCTGATTTAATATACGTCTGGCTTTAACTATAAAGGAAGAGGTTATGGAAGACAGGATAACCTGGGTCGGGTCCATTGGCCTGAAACCAGGGCAGCTAAACTAACCTGGCAATTATCCTGTCGAGCTGTACAAACCATAAAGCAAATGAGGCTGTCCCTTTGGGTCAGCCTCATTTGCTTTATGGTTTGCCTTGTTATTTTCGAATCCTTCCGGTTCATCTTTATGGTAGAAAGAGCAGGTGGCTCTCGGGTTAGGAAATGCAATAAACAGCCACCTATTCAGGATGCGTTTCGGGGAATGATTTCGTGGCTCTGTATTTTTAGTAAGCTTGAAGCAGCGTCAACATCTTTCTATCCAGTTGATGCCCCTTATAATCTTCGTAGGCAACATCCGTACGACCGCTGTTCAGTACACCGAAATCGCCGCGCAGATTCCACAGCGACCACCCCCACCCGTTTTCTTTCCAAATCTCCAGATTGTCTTTCATCCAGGCGAGGGACACATCGTGGGGCGTGTGTTTGTAAGCCCCCCATTCACCCACATGCACCCCTACGTTTTCATTTGATAACTTCTTCCATGGGTCAAATATTTCGCGTTGCAGGCGCGCTTTGTCCCACACATCCGTTTCGCTTTGTTTATAGGGCCAGGTAGGCAGGGGCCATGTATCGGAGCCGGATGCCCAGGACGCCTTGTAGTGCGTAAGCTGGAAAGGCCCGTAACCGCGGGTGCTCTGGCCCACCTGCAGGTCTTTGATGCCGAAAACAGGCTTGGTGCCGTACTGCATGCCATCGGCAATGATAAGGCGTTTCGGATCCTCGGACCGGATGGCTTCCACCAGCCGCGTCACCACGCGCACGTAATCGGGTTCCTCTACCTTGGAGGGCTCGTTGATCAGATCAAAGCTCAGCCTTTTATTGGAGATGCCTTTGTAGCGCCTGGCAAACGTTTGCCAGTGGAAGGCAGCGCCCTCCAGGGCTTTTTCATCTTTCCAAAGGTTAAGCGGCTCTTCCGGCGGATTCACGCAGTAGCCTGGAATGCGGTGGAGGTTCAGGTTTACGTGTACCTTGTACTTGCGGCCATAGGCAACAGCCTGGTCAATTTCCTTCAGTACCTTCTCCTCCATCTGCAACCAATTATCGGGCCTCGACCAACAATGGTACGACATAGGTAGGCGGGCAAAATCAAAACCCCATTCGGCCATCATCTGAAAGTCGGTTTCCCGGTAAGGCTGGTTATGGGCACCGTTAAACTTCTCAAGCAGGTTAAAGCCCCGCCAGCGCGGCAAGTGGTTTGGGTTGGGATTATCGCGGGCGGCTAATGGAAAAGGCACTCCCACCAGCGCAATGGCAGTAGCACTCATCCCTAATTTGATAAAATGGCGACGGTTTAGGTTTTCGAACATGAGAGGCGATTAGACATTATACAAACCTATGACTGGCTATAGTATTAAATATATGCAAGTGATTGTATCCTTCGGCAAAGCTACTAGTGATATTTTTGATGAGGTCCGATGCCAGGCCCTGAGAAGCTTGCGAAGCATTCCCCAAAACCAGTACCCAAACGTTTCCCTCTAACTAGCTCGCCTAGGGCTTTGAACTGCTTGGTACCTCTATTTAGTGTCCGAAGGCTTTGACCCTGAGGACAACTCCCCAAGCGACCCAGCACGGGATCTTTTCTTGGCTTGTGATTAAAACCAAGAAGCAATGGTTACTACTTGCCGTTTAGAACGTAAACAAACGAGAAACTGAGACTCCGGTAAAATTATCTATTTTACCGGAGCCATTACGTTACCGGCCGCTTACAACCTGTTTCAAAACAGCGGTTCGGTTGCAACCTGCCAACAATCTATCTTCATCAACCATTGGAACAGGGGCGAGGCTAAGGTACCGCTGGACAACGCTGCTTAGGAAACACCTGCTACATTGGGCGTAACCTTAACTTTTCTGGTATGATTTACAGGTGTTGCAGGCCAAGTGCCCATCTCCAGGAGTTCATCCGGGACTTTTTGCTTATTCACTTCGACTTCAGGAACCTGGAAGCGGCTCCCGTAAAGCCTTATCCGGCCTGTCCCAAACAGGGAATCATTTTCTATATCAAGGGCACTGTGGTATCAAGTACCCCTGAGACAGGGATCTCGGAAAAGAGGGCGCCAACGGTGATTTTCGGTCAACCTACCACCCGCCAAAACCTGCACCTCCCAAAGGATTACCTCGCTATCAGTGTCCGCTTCCAGCCCGGTGCCTTGTTTAAGTTCCTTGGCTTGCCTATGACCGAATTCCTGCAAAGGAATGTGGACGCAGAATTACTCTTTGGGCAAGAAGCAAGGCTGCTCCATGAGCGGCTGGCAAATACGCCTTCCTATGGGGAGATGTTGGCGTTAATAGAGGGGTTTCTCTGGGGAAGAATCCAGAAACTGAAAAACATCAGGCATCCAGTGGATAAAATTGGCCAACTGCTTTTTGAGAACCCCCAAGCGTTCACGTTGGATGCCATGGCAAAAGAAGCCTGCCTGAGTGCCAGTCAACTGGAACGCCGGTTTTTACAGCAGATCGGTGTTCCGCCTAAGCTTTATGCCCGCATATGCCGTTTCCACCAAGCCTACCTTATGAAGCAGCGGAACCCAGATTTGACATGGCTGGAGGTGGCTTGGGAAAGTGGCTACAGTGACTACCAACACCTGGCAAAAGATTTTAAGGCCTTCTCCAACGGCACCCCTAATGAACTGATCCAAGAGGATGCAGGCGCTCCCGAACAACGATTACTGCTTAACCCTAATTTCAAGTACGTTTGAAAGTCGCCGATTTCTTACCACTAAAGTCTCCCCGGTTCTTGTGAGTTTTACGGAAGATTGATTGTCACTAACCTTCAATCGCTAGACAGATGAAAAGAGGGACTTTTATCAAAACGAGTTTAATGTCCTTACCTATGCTCAGTCTAAAACAAACAGAAGCTCTTGCCTCCGAAAGGCCACAGAAAGGCTTCAAGGTAGCTGACGGGGACAACCGGCTGCACGAAAGCGTGAAGCTGGACGGGGTAGTTCCCATTGACTTCAAAGTCCTGTCAAAGGACACGGACGGCGACTTGGCCGTCATGACCAGTTCGAACAACCCAAAGGCGACGGGCCCCCCTCTCCATATCCATCCTGACTTTGATGAGATATTTTATGTGACAAAAGGGGAAGTGAAGTTCAAAGTGGGAGAGGAGATTTTCTTTCTGAAAGTGGGTGATAACGTGTTCATCCCCCGGAACGTGCCGCACTGCTTCACAATCGTCAGTGAAATACCCGCTACCTTCCTAATCATCGCCCAACCGGCGGCAAAATTGGAGGAGTTTTTCAGGGCCTATGGCAAGGTGGAAAAAATGACCCCCGAGATTGGCATGCGGTTGATGGCGGAACACAACATGAAAGTGGTAGGCCCTCCCTTGACAGTGGATTGAGGGGCTATTGCCTAACGCTGTATTCTGAAAGCTGACAGGTGAACCATCAACCAGTAGAATAACTTATTCAAGCGCTTCCGAATAACGCACCAGGGCCAATGAACCACCATTCCCGGCAACTGGAGGATTGGATGAGTCTATGGTGAAAAGTCAGTAATGTCATGAATTTCGCCCGCGTACAAACCATAGAGACCGCGTTACATTTTGGTCTGGTGATGGAACTCGGTATTTCATTCGGTTTTGTTAGGGCAAGTAAGGAACAGCCTTGGGCTATGAGGATTTCTCTGGCCTACCATGCCAGCCTCTGGAGGAGTGTTCTCCTCGACTCTGCCATGCTTGCATACCAAATCATCCGATATCAACCCCCACTTAAACTTTCGTTTCATTGCATGCTTTTTAATGGAGCATTCCATTTTGTTGTGGTAAGGCCTAACTCCAACTAGGTGTGAAAGGTAACTCCACGGCTAACTTTTCATGCTGCATTTCCAACTGTTATATATCCAGTTAACGTGTTTCAATCTTAGATAGCAGGTTTGTTGATAGTATTCTGGTAATGAACAAGTGATTTTTTACCTAAATTTTGTGAAATGTTTAATAAGTGTCAAATAAACACTATATTGCTTTGGATAGGCTGATGTTCATTTGGAAGTATAAAGTCAATTGAAAATACCTTAAGCGGTTATTCTGAACATTTCGCTCAGGCGATAGCCCAACCTGTTTTCAGAACACGGTCACCTAAAGAGGATAGGAGATAGGTATTGTTTAGGATTCAGGTCAGCCTAGATAAGTAGATACCACTGGCAGCAGAAAAAGACCAGTTCAAGTAATAAATCAAAGTTTAACTCATATACAAAGGACATGATGCAGAGATTTGTTACGGCTTGTGCTACTAGATTGGTCCTCATGGCCCTTGCTGGGGTGATGGCCATTGGAGGTTTCGCCCAGAGCGGAAATGCGCAAACGAGAACCAGTAGCCAGGAGAAACAAGTGTCGGTGGAGATTGATCTCACAAAATCCGTAGGCAAAATGTATCCAGCTTGGGCATGGTTTGGCTATGATGAGCCAAACTACACCTACATGAAAGATGGCAAGAAACTGCTGACGGAGATTTCCAAGTTGAGTCCGGTGCCGGTGTATGTCCGTACCCACAGTTTATTGGTCACCGGCGATGGGGAGGCTGCCTTGAAATGGGGGTCTACTAATGCCTATACCGAAGATGCTTCCGGAAACCCGATCTACAACTGGCGACTGATTGACAGCATTTTCGATACGTATGTCCAGAGAGGTATGAAGCCATTGGCGCAGGTTGGGTTTATGCCCCAGGCGCTTTCTACCCATCCAGAACCGTATCGGCATTACTGGAAGCCCGGCGACCCCTACACCGACATCATTACAGGCTGGGCGTATCCACCAAAAGATTACAACAAGTGGGCCGAGTTGGTGTTTCAATGGGTAAGGCATTCGGTAGAGCGTTACGGCCAAAAAGAGGTGGAGAGTTGGTATTGGGAGCCCTGGAATGAGCCGAACGGCCACTACTGGAAAGGCTCCATGGAAGAGTTCTTCAAGCTGTATGACTATACCGCCGATGCCATTAAAAGAGCCTTGCCTACCGCCAAGGTAGGCGGCATCAATATTGCAGGAACGGGCGGAAAAGACGCGCAAAACTGGATGAAGTCCTGGGCGAAGCACTGCCTGGAGGGTACCAACTATGCCACTGGTAAAAAAGGCACGCCGGTAGATGCCATCCTTTTTCACGCCAAAGGAGCGCCGCGGTTAGTGGATGGACATGTGCGCATGAACATGGGTGCGCAGTTGAGGGATATAGAGGCAGGCTTTAAGTTTGTGAGGGCGTACCCGCAGTTCAAGGATCTGCCAGTCATCATAGGAGAGTCAGACCCAGAAGGATGTGCCGCCTGTGGCATGGCCACAAACCCTGAGAATGCCTATCGCAACGGCACCATGTACTCCAGTTACACCGCCGCCTCGTTTGCCCGTAAATACCTGCTGGCCGACCTGCACCAGGTAAACTTTGCCGGAGCTGTTTCCTGGTCGTTTGAGTTTGAGAATCAACCCTGGTTTTATGGTTTCAGGGATTTGGCTACTAACGGAGTAGATAAACCGGTTCTGAACGTGTTCCGCATGTTTGGGATGATGAAAGGCGACAGAGTGGCGGTAACCTCAGAGCAAGGCTATGGTTTGCGTACTGCCGTGGACTCCAGCTTCCGGAAATCCTTCACCGACATCAATGCACTGGCCTCTAAAGATGCTAAGGAAGCCACGGTCATGCTTTGGAACTACCACGATGATGATGTCAAAAGCGATGCAGCAGCAATAGCAGTGCGCATCAGCGGCGTTCCGGCCAAAAAAGTAAAACTGACGCAGTACCTCATTGACAGCGAGCACAGCAACTCTTATGAGCTTTGGAAAAAGATGGGATCACCTAAAAACCCTACTGCAATACAAATCAAAGAATTGGAAAAAGCAGGCCAGCTACAGATGCTGGGCTCGCCCCGCACAGTTTCTGTCATCAACGGAAAGGCGGTAGTGGATATGAAACTGGAGCGTCAAGGAGTTGCGCTGCTGAAACTTCAGTGGTAAGGAAGCCTTTCAGGTGACGGCTAAGGAGTTGAATGGGCCAATTACCTTCAATAGGAAATAAAAATCAGAATTGATTTGATGCCCATTTCTAAAAAATAGCTTCAAAAGAGCATTGGAGAATCAGTAGTTTGTATAGGTTTGAAGTTGGCTAAGGAGAAGTGTACTTATTTAAAAGCTGGGTCTCTCTTTAATCACGGCCAAGATAAACTGATAGCGGTAGGAGATAGGCGACCGGAATTTTACACAAACGGCAGACTACTAGCACCAGACGTGATGGAGAGCCATTTAAACCTCATGTACCATCTCTAAAAAGAGTTGATGAGGAGGAACGGGAAGGATTTATTAAGTATGTGAAGGAACTAGATACTGGAAAACCTATCATCGCTATACCAATCTGGCTATTTGAAACCTGTGTTCTTGCATTTCCTTCATGTTACGGAAGCGTTAAGGACAGCAGGCAGATTTAACAATGGATTAAAGGTGAACTAACGAAGGGGTAACACCAGGGGAATACTTTTGAGGTATAAACTCAACCCCTACACATGAAACCTTTTTTTACCAGAAAATCAGCCTTCGCGGTAGGCTTAACCGCTCTAATCTTCTTGGGGGCCTGCCAGGACGATGACTCCTCTGAGGAGACGACCCCCGTTTCGCCGGCATTGGAGATCAAGAATCAGTCTGTGACTCCCTCGCTGGTGAAACTGCTGTCTGGGTTTGAGGGCGTCAAAATCAATACGCTCATCAGCAGCGATGACAAACTAGAGGGTTCTCCTTCCTTTATCTATGGTGCCCAGCCAGATGGCTCCGGCATGCTGAAGAACCCCGATGGCGAAGGGTACGTCATGATCACGAACCATGAGATTCTGCAGTCCGTTTCGCGGGTGTTCCTGGATAAAAACCTGAAACCCACCAAAGGGGAGTACATTGTGGATGGGGCGGGCGGACGCTGGAGGTTGTGCTCGGCCACCCTGGCCACTCCTGAGGAGCATGGCTTCGGCCCTACGTTCCTGACCGCGGGCGAGAGCGGCATTGAGTCCATGATCCATGCCATCAACCCTTTCGGGTCAACCAATGACAAGAGCAACCCTAACCGGGTTTTGCCAGCTTTGGGCAAATGCAGCGCAGAAAACGCCGTTCCGCTTCCTAAGGCCGCTTATCCCGGGAAAACGGCCATCTTCATAGGAGAGGACGAAAGCAACGCGGCCAACAGCCTGGGCCAGGTGAACCTTTACCTTTCCAACACCACCGGTGACTTACAGAACGGCAAACTGTACATGCTGCGCCGGACAAACAAAAACACCGTGGAGACCGATATGCAGGTGAACACGGCTTATGACGTGGAGTTTGTGGAGTACAAAGATGTCGCCACCAGTACCGGAGCCCAGCTGGCTGCGCAGACCGTGGAGCAAGGCGCGCTTCAGTTTGCCCGGGTAGAAGACCTGGACTATGGCAAAGGCACTGCCAACGCGAACAGAACCCTTTATTTCACTTCCACCGGGGTGAGCCAGGGAGACAAAATTACGCCAGTAACAGGGCTCACCATGTGGGGACGGGTATACAAACTGGAGCTGGACGCCAACAACCCTTTGGCCGGCAAGCTTACGGCTTTGATTGACGGTGCCGAAGACCCAGGCAACAGCATCGTGAACCCAGACAACATCTGCGTCACAGAAAACTTCGTCTACATCCAGGAAGACGGTGATTCTTATTACAAAAACAACAAGCATGACGGCCGCATCTGGCAGTACAGTATCGCTTCTAAACAGATCAAGCCGATGCTGGAGATGGACCACCGCAGATCAGACGCCACCTTCAATGCAAAGTACAACCCCACTAACGACACCCGCCTGAGTTCCTGGGAGTACGGAGCCATGTATGACATCTCCAGCCTGGTGGGCGTGCCCGGTACCTTCGTCGTGAACATCCACCCCCACACCTGGACCAGCGACAGCTTCCTGCCCGGCGGCAAAGGAGCCGATGGCAGTGGTGTCATCAACAACAAAGAGGGCGGCCAGACCGTGATTCTCACCGGAGTAGCCCGCTAAAAAGAACTCGTTTTATCTTCCATCCCTTGTCGTCTGTCAATTGCAAAAGCCTTCCGAGTTTCGGTAAGGCTTTTGTCTTTCACCTGTATAAGCACCATGAGACTAACCCTAATTTCTTCATTTCTCTTATTGATTGCTTTCCTGTTTTGCGGCTGTTTTCCTAAAAAGAAGCAGGAAATAACCGCCAGAACAAAAGAGCACTTGCAGGCCCAATTTGATACTCTGCAGCTGATAACGGAAAGGCAACTGCTCCAAAGCGCGCAAACCGGAGACGAGGCGGCCACGCAAAAAGCATTTCTGCAAACCCGGCAAGCGTATAAGAAATCACGGAGTATTATGCCCCCACGGCCAGCAAGGAACTGAACGGGGCACCGCTGCCCGAGATCGAGATAGAAGAGACACGGGTATTCCCGCCCTCGGGGTTGCAGGTCATAGAAGAATACGTGTACCCGGCGGTGCAGCCAGAAGATAAACCTGAGTTGGTACGGGAAATAAAAGCCTTTCTCTCCACCCTTAAAAGAACCCGCGTGATCCTGGACGAGACCGTGTTCACCGAAGGCCACATTCTGGATGCCGCCAAGCAGGAGGTGTTCAGAACCATGATTTTGGGCATTACCGGGTTTGACACTCCTTTGGTAAAAACAGGCGTAAAAGAGACCGCCGTGGCGTTGGCAGCGGTCCAGGAAGTGCTGTCCTTTTTCGGGGAGAACCCCGCGCTGCACACCTTGCTGGAGCAGGCCATCCGTTTCACCGGCCAACCCCAGGACTTTGATGCCTTTGACCGCATGAAGTTCATCAGGCAATATGCCAACCCTATTACGCGCGGCATGGTGGCCTGGCAGCAGGAGCTGGGCATTCCGTTTGTTCCGGCGGCACTCGCGGTGAACCCAAAGGCCGCCACCTTGTTTGAACCAGACGCCTTAAACCTGAATTACTTTGTAGGGAATCTGGAAGCCCGGCCCACTCCCCAGAAAGTCGCTTTAGGGAAAGACCTGTTTTACAACCCCATCCTCTCTGCGGGTAGCCGCACCTGCAGCAGTTGCCACCAACCAGAACTGGCCTTCACCGACGGTCTTCCTAAAAGCAGTGCCTTGGCCACTGGTCAATTCGTGGGCCGCAACGCACCCACTCTATTATATGCAGGGTACCAGCACGCGCAGTTCTATGACATGCGTTCGCCCACGCTGGAAAACCAGGCGCTGGATGTCATCTCCAACAAAGACGAGATGCATGCCTCGGTGGAAGAAGCTGCCGTTAAGCTCAACGGCAAGCCTGCCTACGTCCAAACCTTCAGAAAAGCATTTCCCACCATCGAAAAAGAAATTTTACCCAGGCACGTGACGATGGCCTTGGCAGCCTACGTCAGGTCACTGTCTCCTTTCAATTCCCGCTTCGATTTGTATATGCAAGGCGAGGAAAATCAACTGAACAGCCAGGAAATCGCCGGGTTCAACCTGTTCATGGGGAAGGCTAAGTGCGGCACCTGCCATTTCATGCCCGTCTTCAATGGCACGGCTGGCCCGGCCTTCGCCAATACCGAGGGTGAGGTTTTAGGGGTGCTTCAATCGCCTAAAGGTAAAAAGCCCACTCTGGACCCAGATGAAGGAAGATACGTCCATAATAAAATAGAAGAGCTGAGATTTGCCTTCAAGACGCCCACCATCCGGAACATTGCCAAAACCGGTCCCTACATGCACAACGGGGCCTACCAGACCCTGGAAGAGGTGATTGACTTCTACGACCAGGGCGGCGGCGTTGGGCTGGGCCTCCCGCTTGAAAACCAAACCCTGCCCAGTGACAAGTTACAGCTCAATGCGCAGGAGCGGAAAGCCCTTGTAGCGTTTCTCCACACCCTTACCGACCGCGTGCCGTTGTAGGGAACAGTGTCTCATGCTCTTGGGTTGACGTCAGCGCTCAGGGTTTGGTGACGTTTCTGTAAAAAAAGCCAGTAAACGGGTATGCCGTGCCACTCCGGCTTGGTCGCCTCTGTATGCCCGTGCATTTGCAGTACCACTGCTAGATGATGGTAAGTAGTATTTCCTGCCTCTTAAAGCCCGCCTCAGTATAAGTTACCTGTAGTTCTCCAAGAAGAGGAGTTGTTAACCTATTGTTAATATAGTATCTGTATTAGATAATCCAGAAGAGGGGTTGCAACAGAGTATATAGTAGATTTGTAAAGGTGCCGCACTCAATACATCAGATCAGGTAAAACAATTACCGTTAGTCCTTGTACTGGCTAACGAGAAAGTGCTAAAAGAAACCTTGTCTTATTATTTGAAGAACTATGATGATTTTCTACTTGGACATGAAATAGGGTGCAAAGGTTTAACCGTAATGGGGAAATTTATTTGAAAAAAACCAGGGAAGCAGAAAGAGGTCATATTGTAAAGGTTCAAATAACCTAGAGTTGTTATATGAACCATCGTTTTCAAGGGTAATTTGTATTATTCTTGGAGGTGTGATTGTTTGCCTGCTTAATTCCTGGGGATTTTCTTCTTGCTACCCTTTAGAAATCAACTAAAAAGAGTTTACCATATAAGTATCCCGCAAAAGAGGGCTGAGGTAATCAGGTATTCCCTTCTTCTTGTGCTCCTGCCTATACCCTTTAGTTTTTTTAAAGAATAGGCTTTTGCAAACTTTTCCTGAGAGTAGGAGGTGTTCAGCAGCATTTCCTTTCTCGTTGATACCCGCACTGCTGGTGGGTATAGCTACATCTGGCTTCGGCTGCTCGTTTTACAGCTTCTATCTGTCAATTTCTCAGATGGCAACCCAGCGCCTCCTGGTTCTGGTAGATGGCACCTTCATGTCTGAAGGGTAAGTGAATTATTTCAATTTGTAATTAAACAATTGACTTTATGAAATGGAAATTTACGAATAGAGTACTCGCTTTGTCGGGTACCGTGGTATTGTACGCTCTTCTTCCCTGTGTACAGCAGGAAAGTGCCTATGCTGGGGTAAGAGGCCACCTTGAAATCACGAGACAAGACCGACCAGTGTCAGGAACGGTGACTTCGGGTGAGGACGGTTCTTCCTTGATAGGGGTTTCTGTTTCTGTGAAAGGGGGAACGGCTGGGGTTATGACCGATGTAAACGGTAAATACCAGCTATCTGCCCCTGCAAATGCTGTTTTGGTATTCAGTTATATCGGGTACACTCCCCAAGAAGTACTGGTGGGCAACCAGTCTCAGATTAATATCCGGCTGAAAGCTGACCGGCAGGTTCTGGAGGAAGTAGTGGTCATTGGTTACGGAACCCAGAAGAAGGGTGATGTAACTAGCGCCGTAGCCGGAGTAGACAGAGAAGACTTTGTGCAGGGGGCAGTGCGTGATGCGGCCCAGTTGGTACAGGGGAAAGTAGCTGGTTTGCGAGTAAACACCCCCAGCGGAGACCCTAATGCCAGTACCCAAATCAACCTGCGGGGTATGAGCTCCATTATAGGAAACTCTAACCCATTGGTGATTATAGATGGCGTTCCGGGCAATCTGAACACGGTTGCGCCAGAGGATATAGAATCCGTGGACGTGTTGAAAGACGGCTCAGCGGCTGCTATCTACGGAACCCGGGCTACCGGAGGGGTAATCCTGATCACTACCCGTAAAAACCAGAGCGACCGTAGCACCGTGGAATACAATGCCTATACCAGCATCCAGAAAATTGCCAGGAGACCTGAACTGTTGACGGGCGATGATTACCGCCGGTTGATCGCAGAGGAAGGCATTGACTATGATGATTATGGCGGAAATACAGACTGGCTGGATGAGATCATGCAGACACCTATCAGCCATAACCACAACTTAACTTTCTTCGGGGGAAATTCTGCCACCAATTTTACAGGCTCGCTCAACTACAAAAATTGGGAGGGTATAATAAAAAAGACAGGGCAGGAGCGCTTTGTGGCCAGGGCAGATATCAACCACGCCATGTTTGATGAGAAGCTAAAGGCAAACATCCAGTTGATCAACACCGTTGGTTCTTCTAAGCAAGGTGGTGGCGACGGATATGCGTACCGGCAGGCCATCATTCGTAACCCAACGGACCGCGTGCGTACCGAGACGGGTGAATGGCAGGAGCGGGGCGGGTACTTCTACCTGAATCCGGTATCTAGAATTGAGGAATACAATCAGGAGTATTCTACTAAGGAAATGAGAATGAGCGGAAGCTTAGACTATTCTCCAATCAAAGACCTGCATTTCAAGATGCTGGGATCCCATATTCAGTGGAACTCATTATTTGGATATGCCTCCACGTTCAATCACTCAGACACCTGGCTAGACAACCGCAACAGCAACGCCGGCAGAAGCACCAACGCTAGCAGGACTAACTTGCTGGAGCTTACCTCTAACTATGCCAAAACCATAGGGGCGCATAGTTTCAGTGTCTTGGGCGGGTATAGCTGGCAAGATGAAACCAATGAAGGGTTCAATGCCGATAGCTGGAATTTCCCTACAGATGCCTATGGCTGGAACAACCTGGGAGTAGGTCAAGCCCTCCAGGCTGGTAATGCAAGTATTGGTAGCGGAAAAGACAATTGGAAACTGATAGGTTTCTTCGGCCGTGCCACGTACGCCTGGAATGATAAGTACCTGTTCATGGCAAGCGTGCGGCGGGAAGGCTCTTCTAAATTTGGGATGAACTCCAAATGGGGTACTTTCCCGGCAGTGTCTGTGGGCTGGAGAATAAGCCAGGAAGAATTTATGAGTTCCTTAGGGTTTGTTTCTGACTTGAAAGTAAGAGCGGGTTACGGGGTTACGGGTACTATTGCCAACGCCTCGTATATCTCTCAGATCAGCTATAACTTCAGTCGGGATGAAGGGGCCTTCATTGGAGGGCAATGGGTAAGGGGTTTTTCTCCGGTACGTAACTTTAACCCAGACCTGCGCTGGGAGAAAAAAGGGGAGTACAATGTGGGGCTTGACTTCGGTTTCCTGAAAAACCGCATCAGTGGTTCCTTGGATTTCTTTCGTCGTGACATCAAAGACTTGCTGTATGACTTTAGGGTTCCCACCCCTCCTTACCTGTTTGACTTCATTACCATCAATGCGGGTACGCTACGGACCCAAGGGTTTGAGGCACTGGTGAATTTTGTACCGGTGGAAACCAAGAACTTCACCTGGAATTCAAATCTGACCTACTCAACAAATAAAACGGAGCTGGCTTCCTTAGCCAATGACCAGTTTGAAACCACGGCAGAGTATTTTGATGCTGGGTATACCGGAGAGCCTATTCAAGACTTCACGCACCGGGTAGCGGTTGGAGAACCCATTGGTCGCTTCTATGTATGGAAAACAGTAGGGGTGGACGCAAACGGCGGATGGCTGGTGGAGAGCAAATCCGGAGAAACCATTCCTATCAGTGAAGCCACCCAGGAAGACCGCCAATACTATGGCAATGCCATTCCAAAACATGTATTGGGTTGGAACAACTCTGCCCGGTTCAAGAGCTTTGACATGACGGTCAACATCAGAGGCGCCTTTGGGCATGACATCCTCAACTTCCAGCGCATGTTTTATGAGAACCCTAAGAACCCAGCTTACAACATGCTGAAAACCGCATATGACCCGGTTTACGGCCAACGCCTTAATAATGACTTGGTGTATGTAAGCCACTACATTGAAAAAGGAGATTACGTGAAGATTGACAACGTGACCTTTGGCTACACTTTGCCGAAAGACCTGATCAAAGTTGTGAGAAACGCAAGAGTGTTTGTGTCTGGCCTTAACCTGGTAACCTTCACTAACTACAAAGGATTGGATCCCGAAGGCGTGAGTTACTCTGGGTTTGATCCGGGCAACGACCAGCGGGACAAATACCCTACCACGCGTACGTTCACGGCTGGCCTTAATGTATCCTTCTAGGTTTTTAAAAGTACGATCATGAAAAAGAAATTTATTGCCTATACACTGGCCACCACTTTAGGGGCCGTGGGCGCTATCAGTTCTTGTACCAACCTGGATGAAGATGTTTATTCGCAGGTTCTTGCCGATAGCTTTAAACCAACTGAAAAGGACATTCCTGCCATTATCGCGCCCGTGTATGCCTCGTTTAGGGGTTTGATGATGGGCTGGCAAGGGTACTTTGATTTGCAGGAGGAAAGTGCAGATGCCATCGCTACCCCAGCCCGACCCAATGGCTGGTATGATGGGGGTACTTATCTTCGGATGCACACCCACGCTTGGACAGCACTGGAGTGGCAACCTCAGAACACCTGGGGCAGCGCTTTTAGAAGCATTAACACGGCCAACCGGGTGCTTGCCCAGATTGCGGATGGTGAAATCGCCATAGAAACAGGCAAGGAGGCCTTGGTAGCAGAACTGCGGGCCGCCCGGGCATTCGCTTATTATCTCCTTTTAGATAACCATGGTAATGTTCCTATTGTAACCGATTACAAAGACATCCAGCTACCAGATCAGAAATCGCGCCAGCAGGTGTATGACTTTGTGGAGAAAGAACTTCTGGAAGTAGTAGATGTCCTGAGTGATGACCCTAAAACCACCTACGGCCAGTTTAATAAGTGGGGCGTGAAAGCTTTGTTGGCGAAGATTTATCTGAATGCTCAAGTTTACACCGGCACTCCCCAATGGGAAAAATCAATCCAGCTGGCTGATGAGATCATCAACAGTCAGAAATACTCGCTGGACCCTAACTATTCAGATGTCTTCACTTACACAAATCAGAATTCCCAGGAAATCATTTTTGCCATTCCATATGACCAAATCTATGGTCAGGGCAATATTGTCCATATGAAAACGCTGGACCCTGCCAGCCGCTTTGTATACAAGATGCAAGCCGGACCTTGGGGAGGCAACGCCGCTGTTCCGCAGTTCATAGACACCTATGATGCACAGGACAGCCGTTTGCAGGACACCTGGATTATGGGACCCCAAAAGAATGCTGCTACCGGTGAAGTGGTCATTGATTACAAAAAGCTATTGCCTAGTATGGCTGCCACGGAATCAAACGAAGGCTACCGGATTGGGAAGTATAAAATCAAGGAAGGAGCTACCGGGGCATTGGACAACGACTTCCCGATGCTGCGCTACGCCGATGTGCTCATGATGAAAGCCGAAAGCCTGCTGCGGTTAGGCCGGGCTGATGAGGCGGCCGTCTTGGTAACCCAAGTGCGTCAGCGGGCTTTCAAAAATACAAACCCAGCCAAAGCCACCGTAACCGGCGATGACCTGAAGCAAGGGAGTACCTATGAGTACGGGTTGCAGGATGTGAACGGGAACGTGCAGGCTGGTCCTGGTAGCGGCGGTGCCGACATCCAATTCGGGAGAATGCTGGATGAATTAGGGTGGGAGTTTGCCGCAGAGGCGCACCGCAGACAAGACCTGATCCGTTTCGGGGTGTTCGGGAAAAAAGCCTGGTTTAACCACAGCCCAAGCAGTGATGCCAAAGCACTGTTCCCCATTCCGGCTGATGAGATCAATAAGAACCCCAAACTGGTGCAAAATCCAAGTTATTAGAGTGTAATTGGTTTGTTTGTTAGAGTGTCTGCTCATTCATGCTCCTTGTAAAAGGGGTAAGGGTGAGCAGATTTTTTGTTTCTCCTCCGGTCTGTTAAGCGACTGTTAACATAGTATTACCATTGGCTAACATGTTGAAGTCTCTTTTAAAGGTAATAATGTTTATTGCATTAGAAGAAGATTTCAATAGAGGAGAGCTTTAGGCCTGTTTTCTTGAAACTAGCCCTAAATCAAACCAGATGCCGCGGGAAAATGCTTTGCCTTGCGCAGAAAGAGTCAGTGGAACCAGTTAGTTGCACCAAAATAGGTGATGTGACGGGCACGGTGGTTTAAATCAGATGCCATAAATATAACCCCCTATTTATGAACAATCGGAAAAGATGGTATATCCTGCCCATGGTTCTTAGCGGTTTGTTCGCTTTCCAGCCGTCCCAGGTGCAATTGCATGTTCCGGAATGGAATTGCACTAAAGCCCAGGCAAAGGCTCTCTTGTCCTTTCTCACATCAGGTGTTTACGCTCTGTTTTTTGTAAAAGACCATTAAAATGAAGAAAAACCTACTTAGTCTACTGGCCATTTGCCTCGTGCAAACGGGGGCGTTCGCGCAGGGCGGCATCAGGAACATCGCGCCGGTGAACTTCTCCAAAGTCACCATCAACGATGCCTTCTGGAAGCCCCGCATTGACCAGGTGGCCACCGTCACGATTCCGGTCTGTATTGAGCAAACTGAGGTGAAAACGCCCCGCATCCAGAACTTCGAGATCATGGCTGGGCTGAAAAAGGGCGAGTTCAAAGGCCTTTTTTACGATGACTCCGATGTCTATAAAGCGCTGGAGGCGATTGCCTATTCCATCAAAAACAAACCCTCCCCTGAGCTGGAGAAGAAAGCCGACCAGTGGATTGACATTATCGCCAAGGCCCAGCAACCCGATGGCTACCTGAATACCTATTACACGCTCCAGTTCCCGGAGAAGCGCTGGACCGATATGAGCATGCACGAAGACTATAACGGCGGGCACCTCATAGAAGCCGCCGTGGCTTACTATGAGGCCACCGGCAAACGCAAACTGCTGGATGTCTCCATCAAATTCGCGGATCATTTCGCCTCGCTGTTCGGGCCAGGCAAGCAGCACTGGGTGACTGGGCACCAGGAACTGGAGCTGGCCCTGGTGAAGCTGTACAAAACCACCAATAACAAAAAGTACCTGGACTTAGCCGATTGGCTTCTGGAGGAGCGGGGCCACAAACTAGCCAAAGGCTACACCTGGACCGACTGGAAAGACACCGCCTATGCCCAGGATGTAGTGCCGGTGAAACTGCAGAAGGAGATCACGGGGCACGCCGTGCGGGCCATGTACATGTACACCGGTGCCGCCGATGTGGCTGCCCTGAAAGGCGATGAAGCGTACATGGGCGCCATGAAAAACGTGTGGGAAGACGTGGTCTACCGCAACATGTACATCACCGGCGGCATCGGCTCCTCGGGCCGGAACGAAGGCTTCTCTAAAGACTATGACCTGCCCAATGAGCACGCGTACTGCGAAACCTGCGCCTCGGTGGGCATGGTGTTCTGGAACCAGCGCATGAGCTCCATGACCGGCGACAGCAAGTACGTAGACGTGCTGGAGCGCAGCCTCTACAACGGAGCCTTGGATGGTTTGTCGCTGAGCGGCGACCGGTTCTTCTATGGTAATCCGCTGGCCTCACGGGGGCAGCACCAACGCAGCGAGTGGTTCGGAACCGCCTGTTGTCCGGCTAATATTTCCCGCCTCATCGCCTCGCTGGGCAATTACGTTTATGCGCAGTCTGGAAACGGGGTGTGGGTGAATCTATACATCGGGAGCCAGACCAATCTCAATACTCCCAACGGGAACCTTCCGCTGGAGATGAAAACCAATTACCCATGGGAGGGCAAAGTGGATCTGACCGTGAATCCGGCGAAGGCGACCAACGCGACGCTGCACCTGCGCATTCCGGGTTGGGTACAGGGAGAACCAGTGCCTGGTGACCTGTACCGCTTCTCTGACAAGACCCCTTCTAAATTCACCCTCAAACTTAATGGGAAAGCGGTGCCTTACAAAATGGAACGCGGCTACGCCGTCATTGACCGCAAGTGGAAGAAAGGTGATCGCCTGGAACTGGACTTCCCCATGGAGGTGAAAAAGGTAGTGGCCAAAGACAGCCTGACCTACAACCAGAACCGGATCGCCCTGCAGCGCGGTCCGCTGGTGTATTGCGTGGAAGGCGTGGACAACGGCAAGGAAGCCTGGAACATGGTAGTGCCGGTGGATACCCGTTTTGAGGCTACTTTCAACCAACAGCTCCTAAACGGCGTGGTCGCCCTGAAAGCCGAAGTACCGGTTATCTCCGTGAGTGCCGATGGCCTGTCTACCGTGACCCAACGAAAAACCATCACCGCCATTCCTTATTATTCCTGGGCCAACCGGGGCAAAAGCCCGATGCAGGTCTGGTTGCCCACTAAGATCAACGGCATCCTGCTGAATTATAACCAGTGATAAAAGGTAGCTGCACGCTGGAGCAGATTCATACTTTTCGCCAAATCTGGGCCAGCGTGTACTCCTGTATTTTGCTTTACCTGTTTTGGGCCAGTTTTCTGAGAATCGGGCCTGAAACAACTGACCAGTTTTCCTATGGATTATACATCACTTAGCGTGAGAACCTGTTTTTTGTCGGTCATTTTTCTGTTGCTGTGGGGCACCGTGGCGCAGGCGCAGACCAAAACGTTTACCCGTCAGGATACCCTGCGGGGAAGTATCACCCCGGAGCGGGCCTGGTGGGATTTGACGTATTACCACCTCAATGTGAAGGTAAACCCCGCTGACAGCACCATCAAAGGCATGAACGCCATCACCTACAAAGTCCTTACGCCCAACCAGCGCCTGCAGGTGGATTTACAGCCGCCCATGCAGATTGAAAAGGTTCTGCAGAACGGGAAAGAACTCACCTTCACCCGCGACGGAAACGCCTGGTTTGTGCAGCTAGATCAGAAACAAACTAAGGGCGCGGTGAACACCGTGGAGGTGTATTACGGCGGCAAACCGGTGGTGAGCAAGAACCCACCCTGGAGCGGCGGCATCACCTGGAAAAAAGACGCCAACGGCCAGCCTTTCGTGGCGAACTCCAACCAAGGCGACGGCGCCAGTTTGTGGTGGCCCTGCAAAGACCACATGTACGATGAGCCCGACAGCATGCAGATCAGCGTCACCGTGCCCGAGAATTTGATGGATGTCTCCAACGGGAAGTTCCGGGGTGTGCAGCAGAATAATGACGGCACCAAAACCTTTCACTGGTTTGTGGCCAACCCCATCAACAATTACGGGGTGAACCTGAGTATTGGCGACTACGTGCATTTCTCGGAGAAATACAAAGGCGAGAAAGGCCTGTTGGATCTGGACTATTATGTGTTGAAGGAGAACCTGGAGAAAGCGAAAGTGCAGTTCAAAGACGCCCCCCGCATGCTCAAGGCGTTTGAGCATTGGTTCGGGCCGTACCCGTTCTATGAAGACGGTTTCAAACTGATTGAGGTGCCGTACACCGGCATGGAGCACCAGAGCGCCGTTACGTATGGCAACGGGTACAAAAACGGCTACCGCGGCAAAGATCCCAGCGGCTCCACCGGCTGGGGCATGAAGTTCGATTTTATCATCATCCATGAATCGGGGCACGAGTGGTTCGCCAACAACATCACCTACAAAGACATCGCCGATATGTGGATCCACGAGAGTTTCACCAACTACTCGGAGAACCTGTTTGTGGAGTACCATTACGGGAAGAAAGCCGGCAGCGAGTACGTGATCGGAACCCGGGCTGGCATCGGGAACAAGCAGCCCATCATCGGGGAGTACAACGTAAACCACAAAGGCTCCGGCGACATGTACCCAAAAGGCGGCAACATGCTGCACACGCTTCGGCAAGTAGTCAATAACGACAAGAAGTGGCGCGACATCCTGCGGGGGCTCAACAAGGAATTCTACCACCAGACCGTGACCACCCAGCAAATTGAAAACTACCTAAGCATGCAGGTAGGGCGTGACCTTACGCCATTCTTTAACCAATACCTCCGCGACATCCGGATTCCTAAGTTGGAATACCAACTCGCCGGCAACACCCTCAAATACCGTTGGAGCAACACCGTCGCCGGGTTCAACCTGCCCGTGAAAGTGTACCTAAATGGCAAGGAGAAATGGCTGGAACCGGTGACCACCTGGAAAGAACTAAGCGGCGTAAAACCCGGCATGGAGCTTACCCTTGATCCTAATTTTTACGTGGAAGTCGCTGGTAAAGAGAGTATCTAAGCAGCCATATTCACTCTAATTTGTTTTAAGCGGATTTATTTAAAACGGCTTGATACTGGGTAAACTTCGCTTGGGAAGGGGGAGGAAAAAGTTACGTTTTTTCTACATACGCTTATAGCCGATTTAAAGCCGATATTCCAAATTTAGGCTCTAAACGGCAATAGCAACTTCGCAGAGACCGAGAACAGAACCTATGCTTCCTTAATCGTAAAATTTTGATGGTTAGTGGTTTATAAGCTTTCGAATTACAGTTTTCAGCTCCAGCAGACCTGCTAATATTGTATCAGGAGATGCTAATATGCTGAACAGAAATTACCGGTATTAAAGACATATTGCAGTACACTTCCACCAAATCCGGCCTGAAATGTTTCACTTCCCCTACCTTCCTTTTGCCAAGCCGAGCGGGCACAACGTCACCTTGAAGCAGCTGCTGGTTTGTGCCATTGTTCTCCTGAGTTCTGCCCAACTTCGGGCGCAGGGAACCAAGGCCGATTACGAACGCGCAGAGAAGCTGAAGGTCGCCATGAATACGAAGGTGTATTATGCGCCCACTCGGTTCAATTGGCAGGAAGGGAAAGAGTCTTTCTGGTATGTGCGGCAGACGCCCAAAGGGAAGGAATTCATGCTGGTCAACGCCCGGAAACGCTCTAAAAAACCGGCCTTTGATCAGCAGAAACTAGCGAAGGAATTATCATCGGCTTTGGGCAAACCGGTAGAGGCGTACAACCTTCCCTTTACTGAGATCACCTTTGTGGAGGATGGCAAAGCCCTGGAATTTACCGCGGAAGGAACAAAATGGCGCAGCCCTTTGAATTCCTACAAACAGCAGAACCTGGGCAAAGCCGAGGAGCGATCCAACCGCTACTGGGGCGATAGGGGGAGCGACCAAGGCAACAAGCCCGTGCCTTCGCCGGATAAGCAATGGGAGGCGTTCATCAAGAACCACAACGTCTACATCCGCTCGGTGAAAGACAAAAAAGAAGAGTATCAGTTAAGTTTCGATGGCTCGGCGGGAGAGTACTATTCCTCCTATCTGGAGTGGTCCCCGGACTCAAAGAAATTGGCCACCAACCGGGTGCGGCCTAACAAAGAACATCTGGTGTACTTGATTGAGTCCTCGCCCTTAGACCAACTGCAACCCAAGCTCCATTCCCGCAATTACCTCAAACCCGGCGACGCGCTGCCGCAACGGGCGCCCCAGCTTTTCCTGGTGGAGGAGAAGCGGCAGGTGCCGGTGGACCCGGCGCTCTTTGGGGTGGGGATGCAGTATGATTTGTCTAACCCCAGCTGGCGGAAAAACGGGCAGGCATTCACGGTGGAGTATAACCAGCGAGGCCACCAGGCCTACAAGGTGCTGGAGGTAGATGCGCTCACCGGCAAGGTGCGGGACCTGATCAAAGAAGAAAGCAAGACCTTTATTGACTATAGCGGCAAGCGATTCCGGCAGGATGTGGGGGATGGGAAAGAGATCATCTGGGCCTCTGAGCGCGATGGCTGGAACCACCTTTACCTCTATGACGGCGCTACCGGCAACGTCAAAAACCAGATTACCAAAGGCGATTGGGTAGTGAGGAGGGTAATCCACGTGGATGAGAAAGACCGCAGCATCTTGTTTGAAGGCAGCGGGCGCGAAGCAGGACAGGACCCGTACCTGGTCCAGTACTACCGGGTGAACTTCGACGGCTCCGGCCTCACCGCGCTCACGAAGGAAGACGCCCACCACACCGGTACTTTCTCCTCTGATTTCAAGTATTTCGTGGACAATTACTCCCGGGTAGATAGTCCGCCTGTGACGGTGCTCAGAAGTGCTACCGATGGGAAAGTAGTGATGGAACTGGAGAAAGCCGATGCGGCTGAATTGCCTAAAGCCGGCTGGAAAGCCCCGGAAGTGTTTACCGCGAAAGGCCGCGATGGGCAAACCGAAATCTGGGGCATTGTGGTGCGGCCAACCAACTTTGATCCTGCTAAAAATTACCCGGTTATTGAATATATCTACGCCGGTCCGCACAGTGCGTTTGTGCCCAAAACGTTTAACTCCGGCGCCCGGCACATGCAGGAACTGGCCGAGTTGGGGTTTGTGGTAGTGCAGATAGACGGCATGGGTACCTCTAACCGATCCAAAGCCTTTCAGGATGTCGCCTGGAAAAACATCAAGGATGCGGGCTTCCCGGACCGCATTGCCTGGATGAAGGCCGCCGCCCAGAAATATCCGTCTCTGGACTTGACGCGGGTTGGCATTTTCGGGACTTCCGCCGGTGGGCAGAGTTCGGCCGGGGCCCTGTTGTTCCATCCCGAGTTCTACAAAGTGGCGGTTTCCTCCGCGGGATGCCATGACAACCGAATGGACAAGATCTGGTGGAATGAGCAATGGATGGGCTTTCCCATCGGGCCGGAATACGCCGCCTCCTCTAACGTGGTCAACGCCCATAAACTGCAAGGCAAGCTGATGCTAATTCTGGGCGAAATGGATGACAACGTAGACCCGGCTTCCACGCTGCAATTGGTAGACGCGCTTATCAAAGCGAACAAGAACTTCGACTTCCTGATGGTGCCTGGCATGGGCCATTCGTCCGGCGGAGACTACGGCGAGCACAAACGCCGCGACTTTTTCGTGAAGCACCTACTGGGCATTGATCCGCCCGCTTGGGAGATCAAGAACCAGGAAAAGGCCAAAAGCTGATTTAAGCCTGAAATCCGAAAAACAGCCCTAAAACAGAGCTGGCTAAATTCAATCCACCCAAGAAGAAAACCGTTACTCCTGGGCTGTTTCCACCAACGAAAAGTCTTTGGTGAATCGGGTGTTGTGGAGCTTGACAAACTCAGTGGGGGTGAAGTTGGTGATGTCTTTGAACTGGCGGTTGAAGTAGGAAATGTTATCGTAGCCGCATTCAAACGCCGTCTCCCGGATGTTCCATTTGTCCTCAATCAGGAGCTTGCAGGCATGGCCAATCCTGATTTCATTCAGGAACTGAGAGTACGTTTTTTGGGTGTGTTGCTTAAAATACCGGCAAAACGCATTCACGCTCATGTTGGCCACGTTGGCGGCATCGCTGAGTTTAATGTCCTCAGAGAAGTTGTTCATGATGTAATTGAAGACATCGTTGATTTTACGGTTGTCAGATTCGTTGAGGTTCGCGTTGAAGCCTACCGAGGAGAGCATTTCCAGTTCAGTGGAGTGGGAGAGGAGGTTGAAGATGATCAGCACCTGGATGATGCGCTCAAAACCTTTTAGGGTACGCATGTCCTGCAGGAGGGCCATCACCTTTTTGCGGGTTTCGCCTTTGATGAGCAGGCCGCGCTTGCTGTTAAGTAAAAATCTTTGCAGGTCGTGTGCCTCGGGAAGCGAGAAAAGATTATCTTCAAAAGACGCAAGGTCTACAAACACGGAGATGTTCTTGGCTTGCAGTTCAGAGTCTGGTTCATAGTACTTTTTATCGTTCCGGAACACGTGCGGCAGGTTAGAACCCAGCACCACAATGTCCCCCGAACCGAAACTGCCAATGCTGTCGCCAATAAACCGGGTGCCGGTGCTTTCGCAGATGACCATGATCTGCAACTCGGGGTGAAAATGAAGGTTCTCGTAGAAATGACGCTGCTCATCATACTGAACCCTTACGGATTCGCCTGATGTTTTCGGGATTTTGAAATGTAAGGGTTTCATGGTGCGGGTAAGAAAGTAAGAAGTAGGAACCTACCTAAATTTAACTAACATTATTGATAAATCGGCACAAGCGCCCTAATTGATAATTCTGTATTACCAATGGGTAAAATGTAGGAATTGCCTTCAGCCCCTAAAGGGTAGTTTTGTTAAGCTCTTATACAGGTCTAAAAATTATAAAAATCAAATACAGTAACAATAAAAAATAGCACGCCATGAATGTACAATGGAAAGGAGTTTTCCCTGCTGTCACCACCAAGTTCACGGAGCATGACCGACTTGATATACCTGCGTTTCTGAGCAACATTGAGGCTCAGTTGAATGCCGGGGTGAACGGGATCATTTTAGGGGGGACCTTAGGGGAGGCCAGCACCTTAACAGATGAAGAAAAAGCAACGTTGGTGAAAGAAACCGTTGCGTTTGTAGACGGCAAGGTGCCCGTGGTGATGAACGTAGCCGAGCAGTCTACTGCCAAGGCGATTCAGGCGGCCGAAGAAGCCCGGAAGAACGGGGCGAGCGGACTCATGCTGCTGCCTCCTATGCGCTACAAAGCCGATGCCCGGGAAACCGTGACCTATTTCAAGGCCGTTGCCCAGTCCACGCCGCTTCCTATCATGATCTACAACAACCCCATTGATTACCGCATTGAGGTGACGTTGAACATGTTTGAAGACCTGGCCTCTGAGGACAACATTCAGGCGATAAAGGAATCTACCCGCGAGGTAGGTAACATCACCAAAATGAAGAACCGTTTCGGGGATCGATACAAGATCCTTTCCGGTGTGGATACCTTGGCCCTGGAAAGCCTGGTACTGGGTGCCGAAGGTTGGGTAGCCGGTTTGGTCTGCGCTTTCCCCGCTGAGACCGTGGCTATCTATAAACTGGTAAAAGCCGGCCGCTTAGAGGAAGCCGTGAAAATCAACCGGTGGTTCTACCCGCTGCTGGAACTGGATGTGCATCCTAAACTGGTGCAGAACATCAAACTGGCCGAAGTCTGCACAAACCTGGGCACTGAGGCCGTACGTCAGCCCCGGCTGCCGTTGGAAGGCGCAGAGCGCGAGCAAGTTCTGGCCATCATCAACGAGGCGCTGGAAACCCGTCCGGTTTTGCCTGACTTCAAAACAGAAAAAGAACTTATATCCTTGTAGCAGCCTAAGCCTATGTGAAAGTACATAGGCTTAGGCTTTATAGGGCCATCTGGTAAGATGGCTTACGCCGAAAGGCACAAGATTTATTAAAACGGAGGATAATCAATGCCAAGCATGTCGCTAGACCAGGTGCTTCAAACCGCCGAGGTAGCATTCCATACCTACAAAAAAACACCCGCCCAGGTGAAAGCCACCTTTCTGCGGGCCATTGCCACCGAGATTGAAAACTTGGGAGACGAACTGTTGCAGGTAGCCAGCCAGGAATCCAATCTGCCTTTGGCGCGCCTCACCGGAGAACGGGGCCGGACCATGAACCAGCTTAAGGCTTTTGCCGAATTGCTGGAGCAGGGCGGCTGGCTGGAAGCCACTATTGACCCTGCTTTGCCCGATAGAAAACCCCTGCCCAGACCAGATCTGCGTCGCATGCTGTTTCCTTTAGGGCCAGTAGTGGTGTTTGGGGCCAGTAATTTCCCTTTGGCTTTCTCCACCGCCGGTGGAGACTCTGCCTCTGCGCTGGCCGCTGGTTGTCCAGTGGTGTACAAAGAGCATCCGGGGCACCCAAAAACCTCCCAGCTGGTATTCGGGGCCATCCAACAGGCTCTGGGCTCCTGCGGTTTGCCAACTGGGGTTTTCCAGCACGTAAGCGGCGGCATTGAAGTAGGGCAGGAACTAGTAAAGCATCCTAAAACCAAGGCGGTGGCGTTCACGGGTTCTTATAAAGGCGGTAAAGCCATCTTTGATCAGGCCTGCCAGCGCGAGCAGCCTATTCCGGTCTATGCCGAGATGGGAAGCATTAACCCTGTTTTCATATTGCCCGAGAAAGCAGAAGCAGAAACCGTGACTTTAGCAGAACAGGCAGCAGCCTCGGTATTGATGGGCGTAGGTCAGTTCTGTACCTGTCCGGGGTTAGTGTTTTATCCGCAGTCCCAAACGACCGAGTCCT
The DNA here is from genome assembly GCF_008271695.1 of Rufibacter hautae. Lineage (GTDB taxonomy): Bacteria > Bacteroidota > Bacteroidia > Cytophagales > Hymenobacteraceae > Nibribacter > Nibribacter hautae. The sequence goes on along the minus strand of NZ_VKKY01000002.1, from coordinate 1,654,959 downwards.
TTTTAGACCTGCTTTCCCAAAAACTAGGTGAATCTATCGGCGATAAAATGCTGCATGAGGGTATCTCCAAGAACTACTACCAGGGCTTGACCAGACTACTGGCCGAAAGCGGCGTGGAAACCTTGGTGACGGCGGAGGAAGATGTATTGACCGGTCATGCCGCCTTAGCCAGAACCAATGTGCAGGAGTGGCTTAAAAATACGGCGCTGCAGGAAGAGGTCTTCGGGCCGTTCACCTTGGTGGTAACTTATAATGACATGGCAGAACTGGAGCAGGCGGCGGAAGTGCTGCTAGGGCAGCTCACCTGTACCATCTGGGGAACGACCAATGAACTAGCTGAAGCCGGAAACCTGGTAGACACGGTACGCGAGAAATGCGGCCGTCTGTTGTTCGCCGGCGTGCCGACGGGCGTGGAGGTAAGCCCCGCCATGACCCACGGCGGACCGTTCCCAGCTACTTCAGACAGCCGCAGCACCTCGGTGGGCACCAACGCCATCAAACGGTTTGCCCGGCCCATCACTTTCCAATCGGCACCACAGGACCTGCTGCCCGATGAATTAAAAGATCAGAACCCCCTTTCCATCTGGCGTACCGTGGATGGACAGTTCACCAAAGACCCCATTTAACCCTTTATGGCAAGAAAAACCTTCTTCTGTATTGATGCCCACACCTGCGGGAACCCCGTGCGCCTGGTAGCCGGGGGCGGACCCGTTTTGCAGGGTGCTAACATGAGCGAAAAGCGCCAGCACTTCTTACAGGAATTTGACTACATCCGGAAAGGCCTCATGTTTGAGCCGCGTGGCCATGATATGATGTCGGGGAGCATTTTGTACCCGCCGCATGACCCGCAGAACGACGTAGCCGTTTTGTACATCGAGACCAGCGGGTGCCTGCCCATGTGCGGCCATGGCACCATCGGTACCGTAACCATCGCCATTGAAGAAGGTCTGATTACACCCAAAACGCCCGGCGAACTACGGTTGGAGGCACCCGCCGGCCTGGTCAAAATCCAATATACCCAGGAAGGCAAAAAGGTAAAATCAGTGAAGCTGACCAACGTGGCCTCTTATCTGGCCGCCGAAGGCTTGACAGTGGAATGCCCGGAGTTGGGTGAACTGACCTTGGATGTGGCCTACGGCGGAAACTTCTACGGCATCATTGATCCGCAGGAAAACTTCCCTGGTTTGCAGGAATTCACCGCCGATAAGCTCATTTCCTGGAGCCGCGTCATCCGGGAGCGCATGAACGAAAAGTACACCTTCGTGCACCCTGAGAATCCTACCATCAACGGCATGAGCCATGTGCTCTGGGCCGGCGATACACTGCAACCAACCTCCACCGCCCGCAATGCCGTGTTCTACGGCGACAAAGCCATTGACCGTTCGCCTTGCGGCACCGGAACCTCGGCGCGCATGGCCCAATGGTACGCCAAAGGCAAGTTGAAACCCGGCGATGTGTTTGTGCATGAAAGTTACATCGGGTCTATCTTCAACGGCACCATTGAAGGAGAAACCACGGTGGCCGGCAAACCCGCCATTCTGCCCGGCATTGAAGGCTGGGCCATTGTTACGGGGCTCAACACCATCTTTTTCGATGACGAAGACCCTTATGTTCACGGATTCCAAGTGATTTAATATGAGCAGAGTTACCATTGTGGGGGGCGGCATCATCGGCCTTTTTACCGCGTATTATTTGTCAGATGAAGGCTTTGAGGTCACCATTATAGACAAAGGGGATCTGTCCAACAGTTGCTCCATTGGCAACGCCGGCATGATCGTGCCCAGCCACATTGTGCCGCTGGCCTCGCCGGGCATCATCGCCAAAGGCATGAAGTGGATGCTTTCCTCTACCAGTCCCTTTTACATCCATCCCAAGCTGGATTTGCGCCTGGCCCAGTGGTGCTTGCTTTTCTACAAAGCGGCCACCAAAAAGCACGTGGAATACAGCATTCCGTACCTCAAGAACCTGAGTCTGTACAGCAAAAACCTGTACGTAGACTTTGCCGGCAAGCACAACTCGCCGGAAGTGGGCTTCCAAGAAAAAGGACTGCTGATGCTCTACAAAACCGAAGAGGCAGCCCACGAGGAAGTGGAGTTCGCGCACTTGGCCCGCAAGCACGGCCTGGAAACCGAGATTCTGTCACCAGATGAAGTAAAGCAACTGGAACCGCATGCCGGCATGGACGTGCGCGGCGGGGTCTTTTTCCCAGGCGATGCTCATTTAAATCCGTCGCAGCTGCACGCGTATCTGGTGCGGCACCTGGAACAGAAAGGAGTCAAAATAGTTCGTCGTGCGGAAGTGCTGGACTTTGCCACCTCCGGTAGATCCGTCACTTCCGTCATCACCGACAAAGGGGAGTTTGCCTCGGACCAGGTCATCATCGCCGCCGGGAACTGGGCCGGTGAGGTGGCCCGTAAACTTAAGATCACCATGCCCATGCTGGGCGGCAAAGGTTACAGCTTTTTAACCAAGAATGCTCCCGCCATTCAGCGTCCGGCCATTCTCACCGAGGCCCGCGTGGCGGTAACTCCTTTCGGAGACCAGGTCCGGTTTGGCGGCACCATGGAAATCACCAATGACAACACCAGCATCAACCTGAACCGGGTCAAAGGCATCCACAATTCTATCTCCAAATACTACGGCGGTTTTCAGGCCGATTTTCCGGAAAAGGACCAAATCTGGAGCGGCCTGCGTCCGTGCTCGCCGGATGGTTTGCCGTACATCGGTGCCACCAGCCGCTGGAACAATGTGCTGTTTGGCACCGGCCACAGCATGATGGGCCTCAGCCTGGCCCCGGCCACCGGTAAGCTGCTCACCGAGGAACTCATGAACCGGAAATCATCGGTGGGCATAGACGCCTTCTCGCCGGACCGATACAGTTAACCTCTTTGCAAGTTCTTCTCTTCCAGGAAGAGGGGAGCGCGAAGTGCGCTTACCCTGCTCACCAAGACCCTTAAGCCATTCCAAAACTATGATCTGCCGCTGGCCTCGCTTCCTGACGTTTTCTTGTTTACCAGTTGTTTTTACGCTCCTGAGTTCGGGGGCCACGTTCGCCCAGAGCCCCAATGTGCTGTACGAACAGACAAGCGAGGTGAACAACCTGCTGGTGAAACTGAAAGCCGATGAAGGGAGTCTGCGGCGCTTCTATTTCATGGAAAACTCGCCCGAGTTTACGGCCCGTTTTCAGAAACTGTACAAAGAATACCAGCAGCAACTCAGCACCCTCAACTACGACCAACTGAACACCGGCAGTAGGGTAGACTACCTTCTCACCAAGCGCAACCTGGCCGAGGAACTGCGCCTGCTGGACGTAGCCGCCAGGGAGTACAGCCAAATCAGCAAATGGGTACCCTTCGCGGAAAAGATCTATGCCCTAGAAAATCCCCGTCGCCGCGGCCTCAACGTGGATGGGCAGAAAATAGCCGCCGACCTGAACCTGATTGAGAAAAGTTTAACCGCCTCCAAAACCGCTTTAGAGGCGGAACCGCGTTTAGACCGGGACCTGGCCTACCGTTTACAAGGCGTGACGCTGGACTTGAAAGATGCTCTTAAAAGTGTCTACACATTCTACTATGACTATGAGCCCAGCTTCTCATGGTGGACCAAAGAACCCTACAAAAAAGTAGACACCCTGCTGACCCAGTACGCAGCTCTGGCCGAGAAAAAAGGCAAGGTGCCGGCGAAAGGCCAGAAGATAGACAAGAGCGGCATTGTGGGCAATCCCATCGGGAAAGACGAACTCATCCGGCAGCTGCAGTATGAGATGATCCCCTACACCCCCGAGGAGCTGATTGACATTGCCAACAAGGAATTTGCCTGGTGCGACCAGGAAATGCTGAAGGCCTCGCAGGAAATGGGCTTCGGCAAAGACTGGCACGCGGCGCTGGAGAAAGTTAAGAACCTGTACGTGCCCGCCGGCAAGCAGCCCGAGGCCATGCTGGATCTCTACAACCAATCGGTGGACTTTCTGAAAGAAAAAGACTTGATCACCATTCCACCGGTAGCGGAAGAAACCTGGCGCATGCAGATGATGAGCCCCGAGCGGCAACTGGTAAACCCCTTTTTCTTGGGCGGCGAGACCTTCATCATCTCGTACCCCACCAGCACCATGGCCCATGAAGACAAGCTCATGAGCATGCGCGGCAACAACCCGCATTTCTCCCGTGCCACTGTGCACCACGAACTCATTGCCGGGCACCACCTGCAGGGCTTCATGAACGACCGTTACAAAGCCTACCGCACCTTTTTTACGCCTTTCTGGACCGAAGGCTGGTCGCTCTATTGGGAGATGCAGCTCTGGGACCAGAAGTTTCCGCGCTCCGCCGAAGACCGCGTAGGCATGCTTTTCTGGCGGATGCACCGGTGCGCCCGCATCATATTCTCCTTGAATTATCACCTAGGCAAATGGACCCCGCAAGAATGCATTGATTTCTTGGTAGACCGCGTGGGCCACGAACGCGCGAACGCCGAGGGCGAGGTGCGCCGCTCCTTTGAGGGCCGGTACAGTCCGCTGTACCAGCTGGCCTACATGATAGGTGGCCTGCAATTCTACGCCTTGCAGAAGGAACTGGTGCAGACCGGCAAAATGACGAACAAGCAGTTCCACGATGCCATCATCCAGGAAAACAACCTGCCCGTGGAGATGGTCCGCGCCATTCTGCTGAACCAGCCACTACCTAAGGATTTTACCTCCAACTGGCGCTTTTACGGCAATGCCAACGGTAAATCCGCTTCTAAAAAATAAATTAATTAGGGCCGGAAAGTTCAACCTACGCCTTCCTTTTTAACCTCTGTTTTAGGCTAGTTTTCAGGAAAGTAGGCCTGAAACAGGGCTTGTTCAAAACGGCACTTGGAGGCTCCTTCAAAAAACACGATACTGCAGGTGAATCAACCTCAAGAGATATGAACAGGTCACGTACCACATCCGGGAAACCGCTTTTCCTTTTACTTCTTCTATGGCTGGCATTGGGGCTGCCGGGTTTCGCGCAACAGCGCGGCGGCGTGTTCTGGCTCAAGTCGGGAAACACCTATGTGGTGCCGGAGGAGGGGAACATCACCGCGTATACCTTGCCCGGTAAAACCAAACTGGTACTGGTGGAGAAAGGACAATTGGTGCCCACCGGAAAAGCAGAGCCGTTGAAGGTGCGCAGTTTCGCCTTCTCAGACGACGAACAGAAAGTCTTGCTGTTTACCAACACCCAGAAAGTATGGCGCTATCACACCCGCGGCGACTACTGGGTGTATGACCGGCAAACGAAAAAACTGCAGCAGTTAGGCGTGGGTCGTCCGGTTTCCTCGCTCATGTTTGCTAAGTTTTCGCCAGACGGTAAGCAGGTGGCGTACGTGAGCGAGAACAATATTTACGTGGAGGACATCGCCTCGCAACAAGTGAAACAGCTCACCACCGACGGTACCCGCAAACGCATCAACGGCACCTTTGACTGGGTCTACGAAGAGGAATTCGCCTGCCGCGACGGATTCCGCTGGAGCCCAGACAGCAGGAAAATCGCTTTCTGGCAGATAGACGCCTCTGACGTGAAAGACTATTTCATGTTCAACCTCACCGAGGGCGTGTATTCCAAGGTGTTGCCGGTGGAATATCCCTCTGCCGGAGAAGCACCTTCGCCTTACAAGATTGGGGTGATTGACGTGGCCGCGGGTGCTACCAAATGGATGGACGTGCCCGGTGATCCCCGCCAGAATTACGTGCCCCGCATGGAGTGGGCTGCCAACGCCAACGAGATCATCCTGCAGCAACTGAACCGCAAGCAGAATGAAAGCAAGCTGTTCCTGTGCAATGTTACTTCGGGCAAAGCCACCAACATCCACTCGGAGAAAGATCAGGCCTGGATTGATGTGATCTCTACCTGGGACAGCAATTATAACAACGGCGGTTGGGACTGGCTCAGCAATGGGAAAGAGTTTTTGTGGGCGAGCGAGAAAGACGGCTGGCGCCACCTGTACCGCGTGAGCCGCGACGGCAAAAAGGAAACCCTCATCTCCAAAGGCGCTTATGACGTCATGTCCATCGTGAATGTGAATGAGCAGGACGGTTATGTTTACGTGATGGCCTCTCCGGAGAATGCCACGCAGAAATATCTGTACCGCGTAAAGCTGAACGGCAAAGGCAAACTGGAGCGGCTATCCCCGGCTTCGCAACCCGGCACGCACCAGTACACCGTGTCGCCTAACGCCAAATTCGCCTTCCACAGTTTCTCCAACCATTACACCAGACCCGCCTCGGAATCTATTTCCCTACCCTACCATAAAGCCTTAGGTGGCACCAGTGCGGTGGACCAGGCGCTGACTCAGTCAAACAAAGCGAGTTCTCCGGTGGAGTTCTTCAAAGTGAAAACCTCTGAAGGGGTGGAGATGGATGCCTGGATGGTGAAGCCCACCAACTTTGATCCGAAGAAGAAATACCCTGTGGTGTTCCAGGTATACACCGAGCCTGCCGGTCAGACGGTGCTGGACAGCTACGGCACCGGCATGAACAACCTGTACAACGGCAGCATGGCCGCTGATGGCTACGTGTACGTGTCCGTAGACAACCGCGGCACCCCGGGACCGAAGGGCCGGGACTGGCGCAAGAGCATCTACCGCCAGGTAGGCCGCCTCAACATCAAAGACCAGGCAATGGCCGCGCAAGAGATCCTGAAACAACCTTTTATTGACACCTCTCGGGTAGCGGTGTGGGGCTGGAGCGGCGGCGGCTCGGCTACCCTTAACCTGCTCTTTCAGTATCCGCAGATCTACAAGACCGGGATCTCCGTGGCGGCAGTGGGTAACCAGCTCACCTATGACAACATTTACCAGGAGCGCTACATGGGCCTGCCGCAGGAGAACCTGGAAGATTTCGTGAACGGTTCGCCCATCACGCACGCCAAAAACCTAAAAGGAAACCTGCTCTACATCCACGGCACTGGTGACGACAATGTGCACTACAACAACGCTGAGCAACTCATCAACGAACTGGTGAAGCACAACAAGCAATTCCAGATGATGCCGTATCCCAACCGGTCGCACAGCATCTCGGAAGGAGAGGGGACCTCGGAACACCTGGCTACTTTGTTCACCAATTACCTGAAGCAACATTGTCCGCCGGGTGGACGGTAGGCTTTCATCCCAGTTTTATTGAAACCCTTTTAAGGCAATTTTTCAGGAATCAGGCCTAAAACAGCTCGGGCTCAGCCTTGAGCAAACGAAACGAAACTCCATGCAACGCAATCTCCTCGGGAAAATTCTGGTGCTACAGCTGTGCCTCTGGTTAACCAGCACGATCACCTTCGCGAAAGACTATCTAATTACTTCGCCGGATAAAAACATCCAGGTCAAGGTGTCGGTGACCGATGTCATCAAGTGGTCGGTGGCCCGGAAAGGGGAGGCGGTGCTGTTGCCTAGTCCGTTGAGCATGACGTTGGTGTCGGGGGAGAAGCTGGGCGTGAACCCGGTGGTGCAGAAGGATGTCCGCAGATCAGTGAAGGAGACCATTACGGCGGTGGTGCCGGTGAAGAACCGTTCCATTCCGGATGTGTACAACGAGCTGAAACTGCAGTGTAAGGGCGGGTATGTGGTTCATTTCCGGGCCTACAATGAAGGAGCCGCCTATCGGTTTGAAACCAATTTTCCAGGTAAGGAAATAGAGGTGCAGCAAGAAACCGCCGATTTCCAGATGGGCGGCAACTACCAGGTATACTGGCCTCAGGAAACCGACCCTGAGTTCCAGTCGCATTACGAGGCTACGTTCAAAGATACTACGCTAGCATCAATCAGAAACCAACAGTATGGATACCTTCCCCTGCTGTTCACCTCGGGCAAAGGCACCAAAGTGCTTCTCACGGAAACTGACCTGTACGATTACCCCAACCTGTTTCTCTTCGGGAGCGGCAGTTCTCAGTTAACCTCAGCCTTCCCCAAGGTGATTCTGGAGTCAAAGCTGAAAGGCAACAGTGACCGGAATGAGCAGATCACCCGCAAAGCCGGGTACATCGCCCGCACCTCGGGCAAAAGGACATTTCCGTGGCGAACGCTCATCGTCACTGATGACAAAGGCCTGCTGGAAACGGAGCTGGTGTACAAACTGGCCTCGCCCAACGTGCTGCAGCAAATCGCCTGGATCAAGCCCGGCAAAGTGGCCTGGGACTGGTACAACTTCAACAACGTGTACGGCGTGGATTTCAGGGCCGGCGTGAACACCAATACCTACAAATACTACATCGACTTTGCGGCCCAGTACGGCCTGGAGTACATCATTCTGGACGAGGGCTGGTCAGCGGCCACCACCAACCTGATGGCGCCCAACAAAGACCTGGACCTGGAGGCCTTAATGCAGTACGCCAACAGCAAGAACGTGGGAGTGATTCTGTGGGCGCTGTGGAACACCCTGGACAAAGACATCGACGGGATTCTGGACCAATTTGTGAAATGGGGCGTGAAAGGCGTGAAGGTCGATTTCATGGCCCGCGGCGATCAGTACATGGTCAACTACTATGAGCGCGTAGCCAAAGCCGCCGCCCAGCGCCACTTGCTGGTGGATCTGCACGGGGCCTACAAACCCGTCGGACTGAACCGGAAATACCCCAACGTGCTCAGCTACGAGGGCGTGAAAGGGCTGGAGAACAACAAGTGGAGCGACATCATCACCCCCACGCACAATGTCACGTTGCCTTTTACCCGCATGGTGTCCGGACCAATGGATTTCACGCCCGGGGCCATGGTGAACTCCACCAAGGCGGGCTTCAAAGACGTGTTCAACCAACCTATGAGCCAAGGCACCCGGGCGCACCAGGTGGCCATGTACGTGATCTACGAAAGCCCGCTGCAGATGCTCGCCGATAGTCCCACGAACTACCTGAAAGACCCGGAGTGCACCAGGTTCATCAGTCAGATTCCTACTACCTGGGACAAAACCGTGGCCCTGGCTGGAGAATCAGGCAAGTACGTGGCCATGGCCCGGCAGCACGGCAAGAACTGGTACATCGGGGGTATGACGAACTGGGATGCCCGGGACCTGAGCCTTCCTTTAACTTTTCTGGATGGGAAGACTTATCGAATGGAAATCCTCCGCGACGGCATCAACGCCGACCGCCATCCGCAGGACTACAAAATCGAAAGCAGAAATGTGAAAGCTGGTGATATCGTGCCCGTGAAAATGAGTGGCGGAGGTGGCTGGGCTGCCATCCTTAAACCGGTAGAATAACCCTTCCCAGTTTTAAGGCTGATTTTAGAAAAATAACCCCAAAACCACAGGGGTGTGGGGCAGAAGTTGAAACGGAAGCCCACCGTTAAATTTGCTTACCATCTTGCCTGTTTTCGGAGCAGTTTTACCAAAACAGCCCTGAAACGCAGGCAAGGATTTTCTTCTGAGAACATGATAACGTACTTTTTCCACATTCCTTTGCTTCTTTCCTTTTTCAGAAGAATAGCTCCTTTGGTGTTCATGGTTTCCGGTTTAGCGGCTCAGGCCCAGGTACCTATGTGGCTGGATGAACGCCGGAACGAGGAGAACCGCATGCCCATGCACAGCTCGTATGAGGTGTATGAAACGGAGGCGGCCTTGCAGAAGGCAGATTGGAAAACATCGGCCAATTACCTCAACCTGAACGGCGACTGGAGATTCAAGTGGGTGGAAAATCCGGCAGATCTGCCCGCCCGCTTTGAGGCCGTTGACTTCAACGACAGCCAGTGGAAAACCTTCCAGGTGCCGGGTAATTGGGAGCTGAATGGCTATGGCTTCCCTATTTATTCCAGCGGCGGGTTCGAGTTTGTCTATCTCATGCCACCCACGCCGCCCATAGTGCCCATGCAGGAAAACCCCACGGCCGTGTACCGCCGCGAAATCACCTTTCCCCAGAATTGGAAAGGCAAGCAAGTGGTTTTACACATAGGAGCGGCTAAATCAAACCTGGCGGTATGGGTGAACGGCACCTACGTGGGCTATGGCGAGGATAGCAAATTACCCTCAGAATTCGATGTCACGTCTTACCTAAAGCCCGGTAAGAACCTGATTGTGTTAAAGCTCATGCGCTGGTGCGACGGTACCTACCTGGAAGACCAGGACATGTGGCGCATCAGCGGCATCACCCGCGATTGTTACCTGTTGGCCCGCAACCCGGTGCACCTGTACGATGTGGAACTCACCCCTAGTCTGGACGACGCTTATAAGAATGCCTCGCTCCGGGTGAAACTCAAACTGAATCAGAAACCAACCCAGCCCGTCTCCGCCGATTTTCAACTGTTGGACGGGAAGAAGCTCATCAAGCAACAGCAAATCATCTTTTCCTCAGATTCTGCGGTATTCAACTTAGCCGTAACCGCTCCCAAACTTTGGTCCGCCGAGACCCCGAACCTGTACAATGCCGTCATCCAGATGAAAGATGGGCAAGGGAACGTGACCGAGATCATACCCCAGCGGGTGGGTTTCAGAGAGGTGGAGATCAAAGGCGGAAAGCTGCTGGTGAACGGCAAGCCGGTCATGGTGAAAGGCGTGAACCGTCATGAGACCGATCCTAAAACGGGGCAGACCATCTCCAAAGAAGCCATGCTGCGCGACATCAAACTAATGAAGCAGTTCAACATCAACGCGGTGCGCGCCAGCCATTACCCCAATGATGAGTACTGGTACGAGCTCTGTGATGCCTACGGCCTGTACGTGGTAGACGAAGCCAACATTGAATCGCACGGCATGGGCTATGACATCACCAAGACCATCGCCAATAAACCTACTTGGGTAGATGCCCACCTGATGCGGGTGCAACGCATGATGGAGCGCGACAAGAACCACCCGTCTATTATTGTCTGGAGTATGGGAAACGAGGCCGGAAACGGGTTCAACTTCTACCAGTCTTATCTTTGGATGAAAGCCCGCGATGCTTCTCGTCCGGTCCAGTACGAGCGCGCCGTGGCCGATTACAAGACCTTTACCTGGGAGTGGAACTCGGACATCATCGTTCCCATGTACCCCACACCCGAAGGAATGGCCGCTTATGCCAAAGCCAATCCCACGCCTGAGCGGCCCTTCATCATGTGCGAATACGCGCATGCCATGGGCAATTCGCTGGGTAATTTCACAGATTATTGGCAGCTGATCCGGGAAAACAAACACGCCTTTCAGGGAGGCTTTATCTGGGATTTCGTGGACCAGGCCTTCCAGGATGTGAACGCAGCCGGGGATACCATTTACACTTACGGCGGCGACTACGGGCCCAAGGACCGGGGCGTTCCCTCAGACAAGAACTTCAACTGCAACGGCATCTTTTACGCCAACCGGGAGCCGTATCCGCACGCCTGGGAGATGAAGAAAGTGTACCAGGATGTTCATTCCACCTTGGTGAATCCCACCACTATTGCGGTGTACAATGAGAAACTGTTTACCGGGCTGGAGAACGTGAAACTGGAGTGGGAGCTGGTGGTAGATGGTGTGAAGAAGAAATCCGGCGAGATCACCAAGCTGGAGGTTGGTCCGCAGAAAACAACTCAGGTGAAAGTGCCGGTTAAATTACCCACCTCCGGCGAAGCCTTCCTGAACCTAACCTACAAGCTCAAGAAGGCAGAACCATTGGTACCCGCTGGGCATATCATCGCCAAAGAGCAATTGACCCTGCGTAAGAGCAGCCCTCAGCAGCTGGCCTTGAGAGGACAAGCAGCCTTGCTAGTGAAAGAATCAGCTAATACCCTCACCATTCCGCTGGGATCTGGATTTATTAGCTTTGACAAGAAAACCGGTTGGTTAAGCCAGTACGTGGTGGAGGGCGTAAATTATCTGGAAGCAGGCGCGGCCCTGAAAAGCAACTTCTGGCGCGCCCCCAACGACAACGACTTCGGGGCCGGACTGCAAACCAAGTTGAAGGTTTGGAAAAATGTTTCGCAACAGGCCAAACTGCAGAAGCTTACATCTTCAGAAAAGAACAAGGTGGTGACGGTGGAGGCCGTGTACACGCTACCGGAAGTGTCTGGCCAGTTAGCGGTGCAGTACCTGCTGAACAGTTCCGGCGAGATGCTGGTACGGCAGCAACTGCAAGCCGATACCTCCAAGAAAGTAGAGATGCTGCCCCGTTTCGGGATGCAGTGGATCTTGCCGGCCGGCTTTAACGCTGTTGAATTCTACGGCCGAGGTCCGCATGAGAACTATCAGGACCGGAATTTCAGCGCCCATTTAGGCGTGTATAAGCAAACCGTAGCGGAGCAGTATTTTCCGTATGTTCGCCCCCAGGAAACCGGCAACAAGACCGATGTGCGCTGGTACAAAGTCACCAACGGCACCGGAAACGGTTTGCAGGTAACAGCAGAAACCCCGCTCAGCATCAGCGCCCTCCATTACTTTGACCAGGACTTAGACGATGGCGAAGAGAAACAGCAACGCCACGCCGCCGAACTGAAGCCCAGACCCCAAACGCAGCTCAGCATAGATGCCGCCCAAATGGGCGTAGGAGGCGTGGATAGTTGGCGTTCCTGGCCGCTGGAAAAATACCGGTTGCCGTACGCTTCGTATGAAATGCAGTTCATGATAAAGCCCATCAAAGGTGCTGCCCAGCCACAAGCTCAGGTTAAAAGGAGATAGTGTTGTAAGCCGTATTAGGGCCGTTTTTTGTAAAATTGCCTTAAACAGCTGCGGGTCATCGGCGCTCAGCGGCAGCGGTATTCAGAACGAATGTAAAGATACAGGGTGGCCCGAATCGTATCAGCGGTAAGCATTTCTGGTGAAGTTCGGGCATCTGATAGGAGATAAAAGTATGTTCAACAAAGAAACGTATGTGAGCCGGAGAGAACGGCTGAAAAAGCAGGTAGGAAGTGGGTTGATTGTGCTGCTGGGCAACGAGCAGAGCAGCATGAACTACAAAGACAATTGGTACCACTTCCGGCAGGACAGCACCTTCCTGTATTTCTTCGGGATTGACCGGGCCGGATTGGTGGCGGTGATTGATGTAGAAGACGATGCCGAGGTACTCTTCGGGGATGAACTGACGCCGGACGATATCGTCTGGATGGGACCGCAGAAATCCATCCGGGAGCAGGGCTCCGAAGTAGGGGTTTTCGCGACCAATCCGCTGTCTTCGCTGGAATCCTTTTTCCGGGAGGCTTTGGCAAAAAAGCGCGAAATCCACTTCCTGCCGCCTTACCGTCCCGAGAACCTGCTGAAACTAAGTTCCTGGCTGCAAACGTCACCGGCCTCTATCAAATCCATGGTATCGGTGCCGTTGATCAAAACCATCGTGGCGCAGCGGTCCATCAAGACCCCGGAAGAAGTGGTGGAAATCGAGAAAGGCATTAACACCACCGGCGAGATGCTGAAAACGGCCGCGCTGCTTGCCCGGGCCGGAATGACCGAGGCAGAGCTGGCAGGACAGCTGCAGGCCATCGCCATCACTGCGGGCGGGAACCTGGCGTTCCCTACCATTTTGACGGTAAACGGTCAGATTCTGCACAACCATTACAGTTCCGCCCAACTGCAGGCCGGCCAACTAGTGCTGGTTGATTGCGGAGCGGCCTCGGACATGCACTACTCCGGGGACATGACCCGTACGTTCCCCGTGGACCAGCGTTTTTCCTCTCGGCAAAAGGAAATGTTTGACGTGGTGCTGACGGCTTATGAGCAAGCCGTTACGATGCTGAAACCTGGCGTGCTATACAAAGACGTGCATCTGCAGGCCTGTGCCTCGCTTGTGGACGGGCTTAAGCAATTCGGACTGATGAAAGGCGACCCGCAGGAGGCGGTGGCGCAGGGTGCCCATGCGTTGTTTTTCCAGTGCGGATTGGGACACATGCTGGGCCTGGACACCCATGACATGGAAGACCTGGGCGAAGAGTACGTGGGCTACGCCGAAGACCAGAAAAAGAGTACCCAGTTCGGGTTGAAGTCCCTGCGGCTGGCCCGCGCCCTGGAGCCCGGATTTGTTCTGACGGTAGAGCCCGGCCTCTACTTCAACCCAGATCTGATTGACCTGTGGGCGGGGGAGAAGTTGCACGCCGACTTCATCAACTATGACAAGGTAGCGGAGTACAAAGACTTCGGCGGCATCAGGATTGAAGAGGATTTTCTAATCACCCCGGAGGGAAGCAGGCTGCTAGGAAATCCTGTTCCGAGGAATATGGAAGAGTTCAGAAGTTCGGTAGGTTAGTAACACTTCGGCAATAACTAGGCTTTGCCGCAAATAATAAGGTTGCTCACGTTTAGGAATGTATTCAGATTGAAGAATAGTTATTTGCCTGTTTTCCAGAAAATAGCCCAGAAACGGAACATCCAGAAAGAGTTTAAAACGGTCATCCATATCCATGTGGGTGACCGTTTTGGCTTTCAGCATTCTGCTCAACCCCGGTTTCAAGTTGATTCCAGAAAAGTAGTCTTAAAACAGCTTGCAGGTAGTTGGCTGGGTTTGATGGTAGGTCCATGTTAATATGGTGGAAGCATCGGCTAATATCCGGTCAGGGAAAGTGGTTTGGGAAATCTAAATTTGGTTAGATGAAAGGTGTCTGTTAGACACGCTTTTTCGCTGGTAAACCTGTTTCGGTTTTCCATCCTTCCCCAGTTTTCAAAGCCTTAACGTTTGACGCTATGTTCATAAACAGATTCATGGCCGTTGCCCTTACCGGATTTGTGTTTCTCGCAAAACCCGTGGTAGCGCAGCACCAACATAATGATTATCCTATTCAGCCGGTGCCGTTTACGCACGTGCACGTGCAGGACGAATTCTGGGCGCCTAAGATGCTGGTGAACGCCACGGTGACCATTCCGCACACGCTGGAGAAAAGCCGGGAGCAGGGCCGCATCGATAATTTCCTGCGAGCAGCGGGCAAACTGGAAGGCGACAAGCTCAGCCAGTTTACCTTCGACGATACGGATATTTACAAAGTGATTGAGGGCGCTTCCTACGCCATGCAGGTTCAGAAGAACCCCAAGCTGGACGCCTACGTGGATTCCCTTATCACCATCATCGGGGATGCGCAGGAGCCGGACGGGTATTTGTTCACCTTCCGGACGGTGAAGGCCGCCAAGCCGCATGAGTGGATTGGTTCCAAACGCTGGGAAAAAGAGGAGGACCTCAGCCATGAGTTGTACAACTCGGGCCACTTGTTTGAGGCGGCGGTTGCGCATTACCAGGCCACTGGGAAGAAAACACTCCTGAACATCGCTTTGAAGAATGCCGATCTGTTGGTGAAGGACTTCAGGTACGGCAAGGAGGAAAAGTATCCGGGCCACCAGGTGGTGGAAATCGGGTTGGCGAAATTGTACCGGATCACGGGCAAGAAAGAGTACTTGGACTTGGCCAAGTTCTTCCTGGACGTGCGCGGTCCCAAAGGAACCGAGTACAACCAGGCGCACGCTCGGGTGGTGGACCAGCAGGAAGCGGTAGGTCACGCCGTTCGGGCCACTTACATGTACACGGCCATGGCCGATATCGCGGCGCTTACCGGGGACAAAAGCTACCTGAAAGCCATTGACGCCATCTGGAACGATGTGGTAAACAAAAAACTGTACATCACCGGCGGCATCGGGGCGACGGGTAACGGAGAGGCCTTCGGGAAAGCGTATGATCTGCCGAACATGTCGGCTTACGCTGAGACCTGCGCCTCCATCGCCAACGTGTACTGGAACAACCGCATGTTCTTGCTGCACGGCGACGCCAAATACATTGACGTGCTGGAAAGAACGCTGTACAACGGGCTTCTCTCGGGGATTTCTTTGTCGGGGAACCGGTTCTTCTACCCCAATCCGTTAGCTTCTATGGGGCAGCACCAGCGGGGCGAGTGGTTCAGCTGCGCCTGCTGCATCTCCAACATGACCCGCTTCCTGCCATCGGTGCCGGGCTACGTGTACGCGCAGAACAACAATGATCTGTACGTGAACCTGTTCATGACCAGCGCCAGCGACATCAGCCTGCCCGCCGGCTCCGTGAACGTGAAGCAGACAACTAATTACCCCTACAACGGCACCGTAAACCTAGAAGTAGACCCGCAGAAGAACAAGGATTTTACCCTTAGGGTGAGGATTCCCGGTTGGGCGCAGCAACAGCCGGTGCCCGGCGATCTGTACACCTTCGCCGATGCCACCAAGAAGCCGATTGTCTTAAAGGTGAATGGTAAACCCATCCAATACAGCACCGAGAAAGGCTATGCCGTTTTGAAGCGGAAATGGAAAAAAGGGGACAAAATCACGCTGGACCTTCCCATGGAAACCGAGAAAGTGCTGGCGAACAAAAACGTAAAAGACGACCTCGGGAAGTTCTCTTTCCAGCGCGGCCCTTTGGTTTACTGCCTGGAAGGACCCGATAACAAAGACAACCTGGTGCACAACATCCTAGTGGACAAAAACGCCCCCGTGGAGGAGACCTTCGAGGCAAGCCTGCTGAAAGGCGTGCCGGTGATCAAAACAAATGGGGTAGGTACCAAACGACAGGCCAACACCACCGCCCTGTTGCAAACCGAGCAGACCGTGAAAGCCATCCCGTACTTCTCCTGGGCGAACCGCGGTTCAGTAGACATGACGGTGTGGGTACCTTACGAGGCCTCGGCTGCCAAGCCGCAACCGGCGCCCACCATCGCCTCCACCAGCAAGATCTCAGCCTCACTAAAGAATGCCAGAACCTTGGCCGCTTTGGTAGACCAGTACGATCCACAGGATTCAAGAGACTCCAACTACCCGTATCTGCATTGGTGGCCGAACAAAAACACCAAAGAGTTTGTACAGCTGAATTTTGACGGAGAGCACACCGTATCTGAGTCGCAGGTGTACTGGTTTGATGACAGCCCCTGGGGAGGTTGCACCATCCCGGCCTCTTACCAGATCTTCTACAAGCAAGGCGACAAGTGGATACCGGTGAAAAACACCACGGCTTACGAAATAGCCAAGGACAAGTACAACATGGTCAAGTTCGCCCCGGTGAAAACTACCGCGCTGCGGATGGAGATCCAATTACCTAAGGAGGCCGCGACCGGCATCCATGAATGGGCAGTGAAGTAATTCGTTCACTTTGTCCTGGCCTGGGAAACTCAAAGTTCTTTTAAGTTTTCCAAGTCTGGTTTAGGGTTCCTTTCCTAAAAACAAGCCGTAATCCCACACCACTTCCCGCCATGAAATCTAAAAGACAGTTTTCGTATGAACGCTAGCGTTGGAACCCTTCTTCTTTGGATCGCTTCGTTTACGGTCTGTTTCGGGCAGCGGCAGGCCACCATCTCTATTGATGCCCAGAAGCGGGAAAAGAAGGTGTCGCCTACGCTGCACGGGATCTTCTTTGAGGAAATCAGCCACGGGGGCGAGGGAGGCTTGTACGGCGAACTGATCCAGAACCGAGGGTTTGAAGAAGTCCGCATCCCCAAAGGCACCACCCTGCTTAACGGGTTTCTAGTCCCAAACCCGGGTCCGCACTACAACCTGCCCAATGGGCAAGCCAGTGACTGGAAAATGCCCTGGGTTTTGAAATCTGATTGGCCGGCCTGGTCCACCCAGACCAGCGGCGTAGCCGAGGTGACGCTTGCCTTAACACAGGAAAAACCGCTGAATGAAGCCACGCCCAACTCCCTTAAGGTAACTGTTTCTGGTCTTGAGAAATCCGGCAAGGCCAGTCTGGTTAATGAAGGGTTCTGGGGCATAAAGGTGGACCAGGGCAAAACCTACAAACTCAGTTTCTACGCCCGAACGGAGAAGAAATACAAAGGGCCGCTGACCGTTTCGCTGCAGAGCGAAGACGGAAATACCCTGGGCAGCCATGTGTTTATAAACTCATTCAAAGCCGGAGAATGGCAAAAGTTAAGCTGTGATCTGGTAGCGAATGCCGCTGATTCTAAAGCCAAATTCGTCATCAACTTCGGGAGTACCGGGACAGTGTTTCTGGACTTCGTTTCGCTTTTTCCTGCCGAAACCTTCAAGAACCGCGAGAACGGTTTGCGACCCGATCTGGCACAGTACCTGGCTGACCTTAAACCTTCCTTTATCCGGTGGCCGGGTGGTTGTTTCGTAGAAGGCATCACCGTGGAGAGCGCGCCAAACTGGAAAGAGAGCATCGGGCCGGTAGAGAAACGGCCGGGGACCTTCAGTCCGTGGGGGTATTGGTCCAGCGACGGCTTGGGTTACCATGAGTTCCTGCAGTTCTGCGAGGACACCGGCGCCGATGCGATGTACGTCTTCAATGCTGGCGTGGCCTGTGAGTTCAGAAGTGGGACCTTCCTGCCAGATGCCCAACTGCCCGAGGTCATTGCCGATGTGCTGGATGCCCTTGAATACGCAGTCGGTCCCGCCACCTCCAAGTGGGGGAAAGTGCGGGCCGCCAACGGGCACCCGGCGCCTTTTCCGCTGAAATACGTGGAGGTGGGCAACGAGCAGCACGGTCCCTGGTACGCCAACCGGTTCAACCTGTTCTACGATGCCATTAAAGCCAAATACCCCGACCTGAAAGTGATCGCCAGCATGGGCATCGCCGATGTAAATCGCCATACCCTGGACGGGATGAAGAAGCTGGACATCGCCGATGAGCACGCCTACAAATCGGCGTACTGGGCCATGAACAACTACGATCACTTCGATAACTACAAACGGGGTGACTGGGAGCTGTACGTGGGCGAATACGCCACCAATGCGGGGGTGGGCAGCGGGAACATGCTTGCGGCGCTGAATGACGCCGTGTACATCTTGGCCATGGAACGCAACGGCGACCTGGTGACCATGTCCAGTTACGCGCCGCTGCTGGTGAATACCAACGACGTGGATTGGCCGGTGAACCTGATCAACTTCAACAACTCGCAGAGTTTCGCGCGGATCTCCTACTACGCCATCCAAATGCTGAACCAGCACCGCGCCGACCAGAACCTGGCCACCACGGTTCAGGTGCAGCCCGCCAAGATAACCAAGCCAGCTTTTGCCGGGGGCATCGGACTGAGTACCTGGGACACCCAAACCGAGTACAAAGACATTCAGGTCATCCAAAAGGGCAAGGTGGTCTACAGCAGCAATTTCGACAAAGCCGAAGGCGAGTGGGAGAAGGTGCGGGGCACCTGGGGCGTGAAGGAAGGCGCCCTAGGCCAAACCGCCGAGGGGGCGCAGCTTTTTGCCATGCTCAAAGACAAGTCTTATGACACTTACACTCTCAAGCTGAAAGGCCGCAAGCTCAGCGGGTACAACGCATTTATCATTCCGTTCGCGGTGAAAGATGGCGGCAAAACGCAGATGCGGGCGCACATCGGTTCTTACTGGAACCAGTACGCCGTCTTCGAGCAAGTCACCGAAGGTACGGAAGTGGCCAACTTATCGGCTTCCACCAAACTGCCCGAGAAAATAGAGACCGGAAAATGGTACGACATCCGGCTGGAGGTTGGTCTTGACAAAGTTAATTGCTACCTGAACGATAAGTTGCTTATGAGCTACAATACACCGGATATGTTCTACAGCATCTCTGGCGTGGACGAGAAAACCGGCGATATCATTGTGAAAGTGGTGAACGGCTCTTCAGAAACTTACCAGACCAGCCTCAACCTAAAAGGTGTGGCGGGCTTGTCGCCGGAGGGAGAAGTGGTGACGCTATCCTCGGAAAGTTACCAGGCGGAGAACTCGTTTGAGTCGCCGCAAAAGTATGTTCCACAGTCCACCAAACTTACAAAGGTGGCGCCTACCTTTGAGGTGGGCGTGAAACCTTATTCCATCTCAGTTTTCCGGCTCAAGCCACAAAAGTAAGGAGGTGAAAGCAGGGCCTTTTTGCGCCTGCTTTTTAAAAAATGACCCTAAAACAAAGAGTACTAAATCAAATAGATTTCCCCTACATCTATACACTATGGCAGATTTAAACTCCTTGGAAAAACAGAAACTGGAGAACCTCCTCAGAATGAAGCAGGGTTTCCTCCTGAACTTCACAGATCCCTCTTTACAGGCCTTTGTGCACAGGAGTGTGGGCCTTGATTTCTACCATGAGAAGTATAGAAACGGCACCAGTTCAAAGGCTAACCGCATGCGGGAGTTCTGGAAGGTGGAGTCCGATTTTATAGTGGCAAAATTGATCTTCGACTTATGTCAGTATTTCAAAGATTTGAAAGAAAGGAAAGGAGAAGCGCTACTGCAGGAAGAAAAACGACTTTTAGAAGATTGCCTGGGCATAAGTAAACGCTTATCTAATTCCGCGGAAGTGGTGGCCTTGCTTTTGAAAAGGAAAGCAACGGATACACAAGGCTCAGGATTAGGAAGGGTAGAGGTAGTAGAGGAGGAGGAAGATACCGCTCGGCTATTCTCGGCTTTGTCGCTGGAAACCCAGGTGGCCAGCCGGGGAAATGAAACCGTCTTTCTCATCACCAACGAGGACATCATGCCTTTCTTGAAGAACATGAGCTTCGTTTCTTAGCCAATAAAGAGAAGCACAGCCCCCTTTATTTAGCAAGGTTTACCAAAAAATCCCGCATCTCCTGCGTGTCATACTCGGCCATGCCTATTTGTTTAGACACGATTTTGCCTTCGGGTGAAAGGATAAACGTGGCTGGGATGGAGGGGCTGTCAAATTCCTGGGGTAAGGGACTGGCCGGAAGGAACACCGGGAAAGTATAGCCTTTTCTTTGGATGTGTTTCTGCACCTTCGGCAATCCTGCCTGGTCCACGGATAGCATCACAAAGGCAATTTTATCTGAGCCTACTTTCTCGTATAAGCTCTGGATGTTGGGCATTTCTGCCACGCAGGGTGGGCACCAGGTGGCCCAGATGTTCAGAAACACTACCTTGCCTTTTAAACTCTCAAAGGAAACAACCTTGCCGTCCAGGGTGGTCAACTGAAATCCGGTTCCTGCCATCTGGTTGGACGGGGAGAGGTCAGTCTCGGCAATTTTGTTTGGGGTGGTGCCCTCGGGAACATCCGCCTTTTTGAGTCCGGTGGCCAGCAAGAGCCGCTGCACTTGACCGATAGTTTCGGTGTGGAGTCCCGTCAGGTACAAAATCCCGAAGATTGCCAAGGCAACAGCCCAACCCGGAATATTGCGGAATGAAAGTTTATGCTTGTTCATATGTCTTTAGTAGCCTTTTCCCCTTTTTCTTACACCCTCCCTTGGAAGAGATGGCAAGGCTTTACTCAAAGAGGTCGGTGCTGAGGTAGCGGTCGCCGCGGTCGCAGACAATAAAGACAATCACGCCTTCCTCTAGTTCCTGGGCTACCCTGATGCTGGCTTGCAGCGCGCCGCCGCTGCTCATACCGGCCAAAATCCCTTCTTCTTTGGCCAGCCTTCTGGTCATAAGCGTAGCCTCCTGTTCACTGATGTCCAAGATACGATCCACCCGCGCCGGTTCATAGATCTGGGGCAGAAACTCGGGCGACCATCGCCGGATGCCCGGGATGTTGGAATTGGGTCCTGGCTGCGTGCCCACAATCTGGATATTAGGGTTTTGCTCCTTTAGGTACCTGGAGACACCCATGATGGTGCCTGTGGTGCCCATAGCCGACACGAAATGGGTGATCTGGCCCTGGGTATCGCGCCAGATCTCGGGTCCGGTGGTTTTATAGTGCGCCAGGTAGTTGTCTGGGTTGGAGAACTGGTTCAGGAGGTAATATCCTTGGTTGGCCGCCATGTCCTCGGCCAGCTCGCGGGAGTATTCAATGGTTTTGGCAGATGGGGTCAGAATCACCTCGGCTCCGTAAGCTTCCATGCTTTTTACCCGCTCAGCAGTGGAGTTATCGGGCATGATCAGCGAGATCCTGAGGCCCAGCGCCTGCGCGATCATGGCCAGCGCGATGCCGGTGTTCCCGCTGGTGGCTTCCACCAGTTTGTCGCCGGGTTGTATGTCGCCCCGGTCCAGGGCACTTTTGATCATGTTGTAGGCGGGTCGGTCTTTCACGCTGCCCGCTGGGTTCTGGCCTTCCATCTTCGCGAAAATCCGCACGTTGCTGGACGGGGACATATGTTGAAGCTCCACCAAGGGTGTATTGCCAATCAGGTCAAATAGGTTCATAGGTTCTCAGGTTGGGTAAGGCGTCCGTGACATGAGCGCCCATGGGTGAGTACCATAGGGCGCATGAAGCCGCTGAGTTTGCCCCAAAGTTAGCGTTGATCTGGAAATTACGTCTGTTTATAGGCGGGTTTTCAGAAAACGAGACGAAATCAGCAGGCAAAACAGGAGGGATACTTTACATCAAATTTTTGCTTCTATGCTCCTAAAGAAGGTAATAGGCTCTCGGTGAGTGAGTAGAGCAAGCCGGTGCTTGTTCTTGCT
The DNA here is from genome assembly GCF_008271695.1 of Rufibacter hautae. Lineage (GTDB taxonomy): Bacteria > Bacteroidota > Bacteroidia > Cytophagales > Hymenobacteraceae > Nibribacter > Nibribacter hautae. Next base: position 1,632,791 of record NZ_VKKY01000002.1, on the reverse strand, counting down.
TTTGGCACCTTCCTACGACTTGTACAAACCTCTAAATGGCTTTCTTATTTTTCTTACTTTTAAAGGCTGAAAAACTTTTATGCCTGACTTTGGAGGTCCGATGGGAGTTTCAGGCTAAAAAAGATTAGATAAAAAATTTTATACGAAATGCCACAAGAACAAAACTTGTCTGACCGATTATTGAAATATGCGCCGGACATGCTCTGTTGCGTAGACAAAGAAGGTAGGTTTGTGAAAGTGGTAGGGGCCTGCAAACGGATCTTAGGATACGAAGGCGAAGAGTTGGAAGGCAGGCCTTATCTGGATTTCGTGCTCCCTGAGGATAGGTATACCACGCTCCAGACGGCACAGAAAGTAATGGCGGGACAAAGGGCCACGGCATTTGGTAACCGATACATCCGCAAAGAAGGCGAGGTGCAAGGGGTTGTCTGGTCGGCTGAATGGTCTACGGAAGAAAACCTCATGTTCTGCTCAGCCCGGGAGGCCACCCACATGGAAAGAGAGATGGAAGGTAATGTTCAGACTGCCACCAATTCCCTGCTTACCGCTAAAACCCAGTTGGAAAAACTCTCCCTGGTGGCCAGCAGGTCTAATAATGGGGTGCTCATCATAGACAAAAACGGCATTATTGAGTGGGTGAACGATGGGTTTACCAGGCTGCACGGATTCACCTTGGAAGAAGCGGTGGGCCGTAAGCCCTCAGAACTGCTGCATCACCCTAAAATGGATTCTTCTATCTATCCGCCTATTGAGGAAAAGCTGTTGCGCGGAGAGTCGGCTACCTTTGAGGTACTGAACCGCAAAAAGGATGGCGAAGGGCTGTGGGTGAGCGTGGAGATCAATCCGGCTTTCTCGGACACCGGGGAACTTGCCCGAATGGTGGTCATCCAGACGGACATCACTGCCCTGAAGTACTCTGAGTTGGAGTTATCCAAATTGACAAAGGATCTTTACCGGCAGAACAGCGACCTGCAACAGTTTACCTACATTGTCTCGCATAACCTCAGGGCGCCCGTGGCGAATGTGATGGGACTGACTGAGCTCCTCACCACCGTTAGCAAAGACTCCGAAACGTTTGATACCTCTCTTGCCTACCTTCGGCAGGTTGCTTTCAGGTTAGATACGGTTCTGAAGGACATGAACACCATCCTGAGCATCCGCAACAGCGCCGATAGCTTGAAGCGGGAACTCGTGGATATTACTTCCATCATCCAGCAGGTGCTCGCCGCCTGTACGGAGTCCCTCCAGAACCTAGACGCGACCATTGCCGTGGAAATTGAGGAAGGGCAGCTGGTGTTGGCGAACAAAGCCTATCTCTACAGTATTTTCTATAACCTGGTATCCAACGCCATCAAATACCGTTCCCTCAGCCGGCCACTTAAAATCCGGATCAAGTGTTTTGTCAACTCAGAGCGGGGAACCTTGCTTTCGTTTTCAGACAACGGCACTGGGTTTGATATGGAGAAAGCGAAGGGGCATGTGTTTAAGATGTACAAACGGTTCCATGCTACGCAGGAGGGCAGGGGCTTGGGGCTGTACCTGGTGAAAAATCATTTAGACACCATGGGCGGACATATTGAAGTTACCAGCAGCCCCGGGAAAGGCACCAGATTCTTGATGTACCTGGCTAAATCGTAGCGGACAGCAGGTGTCACTTCACAAACCCCTGCAGCTTTTTGGCGTTACCTCTATTTCCCTCCCGTACCCTGCGGGGGCGAGAAGAAGTAGCGTTTTAGTTTAAGTTTTCTTTATGGAAAATAGATCAGACAACCTCTCCAGTTCTCATAACGAGCAGGAACGACTCAATAAGTTGTACGGATACACGGCTTTGAACGACTTTGTGCTATCGGGTACGTTTCAGCATGTCGCCAGCATGGCAGCCAAGATTTTCAATGTGCCTTTCGCTTTCGTGAGTTTTGTGGAGGAAGAAAATATCTTGGTGAAAGCCAGCGTAGGCATAGAAGGGGAAAGTAGCATCATCGCCCGGGAAATTGGGCTTTGTTCGCATGCCGTTCTTCGGGATGATGTCACCTTTTTTGAAAATGCCAAGTTGGAGCAAAAACTGGCGCAAAACCACCTGGTCCACGGCGACTTCGGGTTACAGTTTTACGCCGGCGCGCCTGTGAAGACCCAGGATGGTTACAACATTGGTGTGGTGGCTATTGGTGACCGCAAGCCCCGTAAATTCACGAAGGAGGAGGAGCAGCTACTAGTGGGGTTAGCGGCCATGGTCATGGATGAACTGGAGGAGAAACAAGCCCTGTTTGACCACCAGAGCGGAGCTTCCCTTAAGGGCAAAAGCAAATAAAGGAGCATGTTTGTGTTTAGTAAGGGGCGGGGCTACGAGAGAAAGAACAAGCTTCTAGCAGACCAGGAAGCTGCTTCATATAGTAAAATTTATACTGGTTCCAAAGTTAGGAGGGAGCAGGAAATTATGCCTGTTTAGAGGCTGTTTTCCTAAAAACGCGGGAAAACTGAACCTTGGGATAGAAACGGCTTTGTGCAAAAACATCTAGGGGAATACCTCAGCTGTCTTTTTGTTTTCTTCCTGATTCCCTAAAAATAGCCTGAAATCTAAGCGAAGGCGCACAAATAAAGCGGCATTAAGTAGGGAACCTATCCCGAAAAGAGTAAATTCAATTAGAATTGCACCTCTCTGGGGTAGGTGTGCCCCCTTTCTACCTCCCGGCTCTATAGTTATGGCGCCTTTCGCCATAAATTTCGCCCTGCTAAGCTACACGCTCTGCCGTGTCCTCTGTGTCTTTTCTCTTTCAATTCCTGGAATCATGAGAAAGTCAATCCCTTACCATTGTTTCCTTTCTTGCCTGCTGTTGGGTTTTCTGATGCTCAGCGTGCGGCCTTCCTGGGCCCGTCAAGAGATGGAAGCGCCCATTCCCATCACCACCAAATCCGGGGAGGCCCGGCAGTATTACAAACAAGCCCGGGCACACATGGGCAACATGCAGCAAAACAAGGCCGCGCAAGCCCTGGACAAAGCCCTGCAGCTGGACCCCGATTTCTCCATGGCACACCTGCTGCGGGCCCAGGTTTCTGGACCGGACCCGGAAAATTTCCTGGAGCACTACAACAAAGCCATCGCCCTGAAAAGCAACGCCTCTGAAGGGGAACAGCTGATGATTTCCGTGATGCAGGCCTCCGTGGAGAACAGGTCGGAGGAAGCCATGCGCCACTTGACTACCCTGGCGGAGCGTTTCCCCAATGACAAGTACGTGCACCTTCTGAACGGCCAGTTTGCCTTGAACAACAATGATGCGGACAAAGCCATTCTGCATTTAGGGAAAGCGGTGGCGTTGGATTCTCACTTTGGGGATGCATACAACCTGCTAGGCTACGCTTATACCCAGAAAGAAGACTTCGGCAAGGCCGAGGAGGCGTTCAGAAACTACATCAAGGCTAGCCCCAAAGAGGCCAATCCGTATGACTCCATGGGCGATCTGCTCACCAAGCGGGGCAAACACCAGGAAGCCATCCAGAACTACAAGAAAGCCGCCGCCTTGGACCCCGGGTTCAACGTTTCGCTCACCAAAATAGGGCACAACTATTTGTTCATGGGACAGTTGGACGAAAGCCGCAAAGCCTACCAGTACGCCGAAAGCAAGGCACCCCTCTACACCGAGAAAGCGGACAACATCATGGCCCTGGCCGAGTCATACCTGTGGGAAGGCCGCTACAAAGAAGCCATCCTAGCCACTGACCGGGGAATAAAACTCCTGCAGCAACACCATAGCACGTACTACCTTATTTGGGCCTATTTGCAGCAGGCGCAAATCTACACCCAGATGAATGACCTGCCTAAAGCCAAAGCCAGTCTAGCCCAGCTAATTCCATTGCAAAACAGGGAAGAGCTCATCCCTTACCAAAAAGCCAATCTCCAGCTACGGCAGCTGTTTGTGGAAGCCTTAATGGCAGCCAAAGCCAAGGATTATGCGCAAGCCACTGCTAAAGCAGGTGAGTTCAAGGCCAAGGTGGAAGCAACCCCCAATGCAGGGCAAATGCAGGAATACCATAAACTCATGGGCATTATCGCATACCAGCAGGAAAACCCCAAAGACGCCCTGACCCACTTGGCCCAAGCTGACCAGAACAGTCCCCGGGTGCTGTATTACCAATCCCTGGCCGAAGCCAAGGTTGGGAACACAGAGAAAGCTGCCCAACTGGCGAAGAAGCTCAACTCCCTCAATGAGCCTAGCTCCGAGTATGCTTTGGTGAAAGCTTCCATGGCCAAAACCAAATTGGCTTCTAATAAGTGAATAAAAGCTGATGTCCACCTATTCCAAGCTGTTTGCTTCGGCTTGGAATAAGGGAGGGCAGCTTTCTTTTGGCGGGAGGTGTGGAGCTCAAATGCCCTTGTACCAAAAACGCTGGCGCAATCTTCCATTGTGACTTGCATCTTCTTGTTGTCCCCTGATTTGCGCTTTCCTTAATGCCTTTCTTCAGGTCCTTCGTGCGCCGGGCTAGGTTTAACCGCCCGGATGAGTAGCTGGCCTCGTGTTGTTTACTTATGTCCTAACCAAAAGAACTATGCGTTCAACTCTTACCAACCAACCTGCAACAGGCTATGGTTTTACCTTAAAACTGGGAAAATGGGCTCTATTCATGGTCACGCTCCTGTTATTCTCCTGTGAGGAAGAGCCAGTACCCCAACCCACTGCTTTCCTTGAGGCAGATGCTATGGCCCAAGTTAAAGGGAAACCTGATATTGTGGTAAAACCTGGCACTTCCATCCAGGCAGCGGTGGACCAGGCATCGGCTGGAGATGTGATCAAAATTCTGCCCGGCGTGTACAAAGACACCGTGGTGGTGAACAAGCCTAACATTACCCTTATTGGCAGTGGCGCCGTGGTTATTGAAAACCCCGGTAAAGCCCACAACGGGATTAGGGTGGGTTCGGCGGGAGACGGCTTCAAGTTGTACAATGTCACGCTCCGGAATTTTGAGGAAAACGGAGTCATCCTCATCCGGGCCGATGGGTACGTCTTGAGCCATGTCACGGCCCTCAACTGCGGCGAGTACGGGTTGTTTCCTATCGCGTCTAACCATGGGCTTATTGAGCACTGCATTGCCCGGGGTCATACAGACAGTGGCATTTACATTGGTCAATCTGAAGACACGGAGTTGCGTTTTAATAAAACCTCTGAGAATGTCATTGGGTTGGAGATTGAAAATTGCTCCAGGGTGGTGGCCCGCAATAACCAAAGCTATAACAACTCGGCGGGTGTGCTGGTGGTGCTTTTGCCTGGCCTCAGGGTGACCACTTCTTCAGATATTCTGCTCCAAAACAACAGGGTAGTGGACAATAACCACGTGAATTTCTCTGAACCTGGCGGCGGGTTTGAGAATTTCGTACCCACCGGCTCTGGTATTCTGGTGGTGGGCACAGATAATACCACCCTGGAACGGAATCTGGTCATGAACAACAATTTCCTGGGAATAGCTGTGGTGAGTACCCGTTTGCTGGGCGGATTGGCCGGCCTGCCCCCCGAGGCTTTTTTGCTGATTAACCCAGACCCAGACGGCACGCGGGTGCTCAACAATGTGGTAAAGAAGAACGGGGCATCGCCGCCAACTCTGCCTATTCCCTTCCCTGGCGTAGATCTTTTCTGGGATGGCTCTGGAACTGATAACTGCTGGTACAAAAATAAATATGACACCAGTTATCCGGCCGTTCTGCCAAGCTGTGCAGGAATTTGAAATAGATCAGCTTTTCTTTTCCCTGAGGCGGCATTGGTTCTGCCTCAGGGAAATTCTTATATCACCTCATTTATAGGAAAGCTGAACCTATTGCCTACCAAAAGGCCATTCGCTGCTTATTCAAATAGTTATCTTGTTTGCTTGAATTCAGGTTAAGAACTCAAGGAGGAAGTGCCGAAAAGAAATGGGGGAGCCCTTCCTTCTAAGCCAAAGAGTGGCTATTTTATGTTTAAGGCGCCTTTTTTAGAAAACAGGCCTAAAGCACGGCTTTTAGTTCCAGGCCTTCTGATGTTGCCTGCTTTCTGGTTGGGAATGGTATCCTGGGTTTGTAGTGTAAATCCAAACCTGTTGGAATTTAACATTCAAGTTATGAAGAGGAAGTTTTAAAATGGATTAGGAGTCTTCCTTCTCAGGTAGAAAGCGGAAGAGGCTGGGCAACATTCTAATATCATTGTAGTACACCTTGCTATGACTTCTTCAGAACCGTTTTACAAGAAGAGTACCCTCACCTTATTGGGTATTATTCTGCTGGTGTACGTGATGTACACGCTGGCTGATATTCTGGTACCCATTGCCTTTTCGCTGCTGCTTGCCATTCTGCTCAATCCGTTGAACAGCCGCCTAATGCGCCTGAAGGTACCCACGGTGCTCTCCATTATTCTTACGCTGCTCATCGCTTTAATCATTTTGGGAGCTATCCTGTATTTTCTTTCCGCCCAGATAGTCCAGTTTGGGGAGATGATGCCGGCCCTAAAGCTGAAGTTCACCCAGATACTGACCGATCTTCAGAATTTTCTGCAAACCAAGTTTGGGGTCAGTATTCAGAAACAAACCCAGTTTCTGAAAGACACGGCCAGCGGTGGGAAAGCCCTGGTGGGCCAAACGGTGAGTGGTGTGCTGGGCGTCTTTAGCTTACTGTTCCTGATTCCGGTGTATATTTTTCTGTTTCTGCTGTACAAGCCCCTGATCCTGAACTTTATTTTTGAGGTATTTTCTACAAAGGACACCAACCCCGTTGCAGAGATTCTGCACGAGACCAAAGCGGCTATCCAGAGTTACATTGTGGGTTTGCTCATTGAGGCGTCCATTGTGGCGGTTATGAATTCTACAGCCCTCCTGATTTTAGGCGTACCGTACGCAATCCTGTTGGGCGTGATTGGGGCTATCCTGAACATGATTCCCTATGTGGGGGGCTTGGTCGCGATAACGCTGCCGGTATTGATGGCCACCGTTACCCAAGACGGCTATACCACCCAGTTGTTTATCATCGGGGCCTACCTACTTATTCAGTTTATAGATAACAACGTGCTGGTGCCTCGCATTGTCTCCTCCAAAGTGAAGATCAACGCGTTGATTTCTGTCTTGGCCGTTTTGTTGGGAGGAGCCTTGTGGGGCGTATCGGGGATGTTCCTGTCCATCCCTTTGGTGGCCGTGCTGAAAATCGTATTCGACCGCATTGAAGGCCTGAAACCCTGGGGCAAGATCTTGGGAGATCAGATCCCCGACAGTTACCCGGGCCAAGTCTCGCCCAATTCAGCCACGCCTGTGGTGCATGACCGGATGGAGAAATTTGTTGATGCCGATGATCGGAACAAAGAAGCCTAACGGGAAGTCTTAAAGCTATTCAAGGTAATCGCATGAACAGACAACCCTCTTCTACCTTCCGTGGAGAGGGTTGCTCGTTTATTCTTGTTTATGGGAGCAAGGATAGAAAGGCGCTTTCCACTGTTCCGGAGAAAGGTGTGCTTAGGAGTCCACCTGGTTCATTAAGCGGCAGAGACATTAAGGAAGGGGAACATATTCTTCATCACCTCTTTAAAGGAGTGAAATGCCCTTAGGTACAGAAAAAGGTCATTCTTTGGATCATTCTGCATGTTGGTGGCTTCCAGAATAAGGCAGTCCAGGTGCCAGATCACGCAATCAGGGTTCTCATTCTCCATGAGCTTAGCGTTCTCGCTCAGGATATTCCGGTAGGAGGTGGCTACCAAAAGAACTTCTTCTATGGCTTCGCCGCGCTCATAGGTTTCAGATTGAAGCAAGGAAAGGAGTTTCCCGGCTATCCTGGCATCTAAGTATTCAGGAGTTTCTGCAGAGGGTGAGTTGTAGAAATTGCCCATTGGTTTTTCTCTCCAATAATTTTATTTTTCCTTTACAAAGATAACTTCTTTGGGTGTGATATAAATTTCATTTTTCAAACAATGTAGTAGCACCTAAAGGGTGGTTTTTGACCTGTAAGCTACCAGTTTATCTACCAACTATTTTCTTTCTTTTATGAAGAGAGGCAAAAATGATTCATTCCTTGTACCTGCCGTTTGGTTAACTGAAAGCTACCCTGAAGGTTTGTCTGAGGTCTTTCGGAGAAATTATGAGGTCTTTTGCGAAAGTGACAGGTGATTTCTCTGCTGTGGTTCTTTGTTAATGTCTTCCTATTAGGTAACTGCCCGAAAAACACAAACTGTAATTAAACGAAGGGAGGTATATCACTTTATATTTTGTAAATATTTCAATAATAGCATTATCGAATATATAATTTAATTTTTTAGAACATGCCGGTATAAGGCATGTTGTTTGATGTTATAAATAAATCTGCCAGTTTCTTCTAGCTAAATTAACACTTGCCAAGAACACTGAAGGTATTGTTTAGAGCCTAGTTTTGTGAAAACCCGCCAAAAGCGGAAGAACCGGTTGTAAACCTGTTAGTGGGAAAAATTTATGTGGTTAATTAATCTTCTGCTATTAAATTAGCCGCTGTACACCTATACCAGATCAAATTATGTCCTCTACTGAAGACCAAAAACAAGCCCTTTTCCAAGAAATAGAACAAGAACTGACTTCCAAGGGATTTACCGTGGCCAGTCAGGACCAAACCAGGCCCTGGGGCGGCTTCTTCGTGATTGATGAAAACCAGGCCCAGGATTTTGCCGATACGTATTTTGACGGGATCTCCGTGGATGACCTCCGGATATCAGGGAAACTGAGCCCGAAGATTTTGGTAGTGGCCCCAGAGAAGCGCCTTTCCTGGCAGTACCATCACCGCCGCGCCGAGATCTGGAAAGTGGTGAAAGGGAAAGTGGGGGTAGTCACCAGCCCTACAGACGAAGAAGGCCAACTGCAGCGCCTAGAGCCGGGTGCCCTTATCACCCTGAAACAATCTGAACGCCACCGGTTGGTGGGCTTAGAGGAGTGGGGAGTTCTGGCCGAGATCTGGCAGCACACAGATGTCTCCAATCCCTCCAACGAAGATGATATCGTTCGTGTACAGGACGATTTCGGCCGGTAAGATGGAAGTCCAAAAAAGCATAGTTGCGTCGTAGTCCAACTCCTGAGGCTATTTTGCCTTTAAGTTTATGGCATCAGCTTGCTAGATGCCACGTTCGTAGATTTTCTTTGACCATCAGGCTGCAAGCCTATGAATAGAACGCCTCTGTTTCAGGGCCGGTTTTGTGAAATCGGCTATGAAACAGAGGCGTTTGTATTAAGAGCTAAGCAGATTGGAAATCAATCCCGGTATTCAGGCAAAAGCAGTGGGAAGTACCTTTAAGGATGTTGTATTAGCCTCATTTGTAAATAGATAAAGATTTATCTGGTTAGTTTAGTCGCTTTGATGTTTAAAGCCCAGCTCTGAAAGGTGCGTTTTTAAGATTTCTGTGGTTGCAGCCAAATTATAGGGCTAGGAAGGAAGCCAAAGGCCATTTCTGGCTTTTGCCTAGAAAGATATTTTCAAGTGTTTGTTTCTGTGTTAGATTATGGCTAGTATTAATACGCATTTTTCATTGCGGCAACCTGGTTCAGTTATAAAGGCTGGTACAGGGATTGCTTCAGGAGAGCCAATCGTTCAGAATTGTTTTACCCTACGTCGGCCCACATCATATGGCAAACTATAACAAATGGTATCATCCGTATACCATTAATGAGAAGTACAGTGAGCGAGTGGCTTACTTCAGTATGGAATTTGGCATCCACCAGGCTCTGAAAATCTATTCGGGCGGATTGGGGTACTTGGCCGGCTCGCACATGCGCAGCGCCTACGAACATCGGCAGAACATGATCGGGATTGGCATTCTCTGGCGCTACGGGTACTATGACCAGGTGCGCACCGATGACCAGATGATGGGCGTTCAGTTCCAGAAGAAGTATTACGCCTTCCTGGAAGACACCGGCATCATGGTGCAGGTAACCATCCACAACAATCCGGTTTGGGTCAAAGCCCTGGTACTGCCCGCCGAGACCTTCGGGACGGTGCCCATGTACTTCCTTACCACCGACATCCCCGAGAACGATTTCCTGAGCCGGACCATCACCCACCGTCTGTACGACCCTGAACTGCCTACGCGCATCGCACAGAGCATCATCCTAGGCATTGGAGGAGCCAAAGTGGTGGAAACCCTGGGCGGCGCCGCCATCTATCACATGAACGAAGCCCACGCCTTGCCGTTGGTCTTCCACCTGTTTGACAAGTACCGCGACATCCACGAGGTGAAAAAGCGCATGGTTTTCACCACGCACACCCCAGAGAAAGCCGGGAACGAAGAGCATGACGTGGACCTGCTGGCCAAGATGTCTTTCTTCGGTCCCTTGCCCGTGGAGGAGGCGCGGCGTATCTCCGGTACGTACGGCACCAGCCTCAACTACACGCTTACGGCTTTGCGGCTGGCCAAAATCGCCAACGGCGTGTCAAAGCTGCACGGCGATGTCTCCCGCGAGATGTGGTACGGCAATGAGGGCGTGAGCGAGATCAAATCCATCACCAATGCCCAAAACGTTTCTTATTGGCAGAATCCTTCTTTGCGGCAGGCCCTGGAAGCCAACGATGATGAGCAGTTGGTACAGTTGAAGTGCGAGATGAAAAAACCGCTCTTTGAGGTAGTGGCCGACCAGACCGGGAAGATTTTCAAGAACGATGTGCTCACCATTGTCTGGGCCCGCCGGTTTGCCGCCTACAAGCGCGCCGATCTGTTGCTCTATGACCTGCACCGTTTCTTTGAGCTCATCAACCGCGAAGGGCAGCCCGTGCAGGTGATCTGGGCCGGAAAGCCTTATCCCTTTGATTACGGCGCCATCAGCATCTTCAACAAGCTTATTGAGGTATCGCACCAGAAGAAGAATGTGGCCGTGCTCACCGGCTATGAGTTAGACCTTTCTGCCAAACTGAAACAGGGCGCCGATATCTGGTTGAACACCCCACGTCGCCCCAGAGAGGCCTCAGGGACCAGCGGAATGACCGCCGCCATGAACGGCGCCATCAACTTCTCAGTACAGGACGGCTGGATTCCGGAGTTCGGGAAGCACGGCGAGAACAGCTACCTGTTCCCCATCGTGGATACCACCTTACCGGATTATGAACAGGACCAGGTAGATTACACCAACATGATGCACATCCTGGAGACCGAGATCATTCCGGCCTATTATGTGGATCGTAAGAAGTGGGTGAGCATCATGAAGCAGAGTATGCGGGATGTCACGGCCTATTTTGGATCAGAGAGGATGGCGGATGAGTATTATCATTTGCTGTACCAGGATGGGAAATAAGAAATAGTTTTAGCGTTTAAGTTTTAAGGTGTTTGGAAAGGTTTATGCCTTTCTGAACACCCTTTTTCTTTTTATAAGCCTTATGATTAGCTGCTTGGCTTTTCTCAGGAAGCTGCTTGAGTTTGCTTGTGTATGCGTAGTCCGTTTGTGCTGGCGTGGCGCCGTAGTTGTCGTGGGTGCATGAGCTTTATTGTTGTATTGTTGGGCTCCGTGCGCTCACGGCCGCGAGGCCCCGCCTTCCGGCCTCGCGCTGCGCCAGCTTCCTTTGCTCCCTTTCGGTCGCAATGCCTGCGGCACCGGAACCTGGCAAGGCGCTCAACCGAAAGGCTGGATTTGATACAAGTAGTCATAGCCTATACATCCAAGCACAGCGAAACTTCCCATACTTAGCCAAAAGGAGAGAAGCGTTAACAGATTTTATTCCCCTCCTCGGAGGGGTAGGGGTGGGTGAACTTTTCATGGTTCAAGTCTGTGACTTGGACCTACCATGACTGGCAGTTTGCAACTGCCGTGAGCCTCATTATGATTTGAAATGCAAATTCATCATTTACAGATGATGCCTGGAATTTTACAACTGCTAAAACCAATGTTCCTTTTCTGCCTGATTTTTGAAAAACACCTTCAAAACAGTAGGCTGGTTGCGGAGGATACCCGTAGATAAAAGCTGGTTTCACAGATGGTACCTGGTACGTTGGGGTTTTCTGGGTGATTGACCTAGAGATGCCGTACCTTTGCCCTCTTTGGCTTACAGTTATGACGCGTAAACAGTATTTCCTTATTATCCTGATTCTGGGCTCCCTCTCCACCATCAGTCCCTTTTCCATTGACATGTACCTGCCGGGCTTTCCGGCCATTGCCGAGGATCTTCATACCACCATTTCTACCGTTCAGCTTTCTCTAACAGCCTATCTTATTGGTATTTCGGCGGGGCAGTTGTTATACGGACCACTGCTAGATCGTTTCGGGCGTAAGTACCCCTTGTACGTGGGCTTGGGCGTGTACATATTGGCCTCCATCGGGTGTGCCATGTCCACTTCCCCCGATATGCTCATCAGCATGCGCTTTCTGCAGGCAGTTGGCGGATGTGCGGGTATGGTGGCGGCGCAGGCCCTGGTTAGGGACCTGTTCCCGGTCACGGAGACCGCAAAGGTTTTCTCCTGGTTGATTCTGGTAATTGCCGTGTCGCCCATGATTGCGCCCACGGTGGGCGGTTACATGACGGCGGCGTTCGGCTGGCCATCGGTGTTCCTGGCTTTGGGCGGTATTACCCTGTTGATTCTGACTGGGATTTTCTTTGCCTTGCCCGAAGGAAAACAGCCTGATGCTTCCATGTCGCTTAAACCGAAGGCGGTGCTTGGCAATTTCCTCACTGTGCTGCGCAACCCGCAATTTCTGGTGTATACCCTGGTAGGCGGAATTGCCTCCGCAGCCCCCTTTGCCTACATCTCCGGCTCCCCAGACGTGTTCATGAACATCTACAAGGTGAGTGAGCAGGAATACGGCTGGATATTCGCCATTCTTTCGGTGGCCATGATCGGCTCGCCGCAGTTCAACCACATCCTGTTGCGGAAACTCAAAAGCGAGCAGATCATCAGAATGGGCCTTCTTTACCAGACCGTGGTAGGAACCCTGATGGTGCTGGGGGTGTATGCCGGCTGGTTTGACCAACTGGGCCTGATCATCGTGCTGTTCCTCTTTCTGCTGGGGCAGGGGCTTACCGCGCCAAATGCCTCGGCTTTGTCTCTGGCGCCTTTCTCCCGTTTTGCCGGTAGCGCCTCCGCTTTGGGAGGAAGCTTCCGGATGGGTATCGGGGCTTTGGTTTCGGGCGCGGTGAGTTTACTCCACAACGGCACGGCCTTGCCCATGGTAGCCGTCATGACCTCTTGTACCATAGGTGGCATTCTGATCTATTTCCTGGGTCAACAAAGCGCCAAAGACTACCGGCAAGCCGAGTTGGCCGGTGCAGTACCTGAATTGTAATCTGAACCTACATTAAGTTGAATGCCCTGTTTTGCGGCTGTTTTACCAAAACAGCCGCAAAACAGGGCATTCAACTTTACTGAGTATTGGGGAATGAAGACTTGGTGCAGCTTACCTGTGCGCTACTTTGTTTGTGATGGCTTTGCTTTCCAGCAATTGGGTTACTTGCCTTACTAGTTCTTCCTCAGAGGCGGCCGTAACGTTGACCAGGTGGAACGCCGGTTCTCCCTTTGCCATGCGCCAGCGCCAATCTGCTTGTTCAACGGTTTGGTACTGCCCATTGTCCATCCACCAGGCAGTATGTAAAAGCGCTTTCTCTTTCTTGAGAATGCCCGTGTAAACCAGGTGGCCCCCAATATCACCAAGACTGATGTTCTGAAACAAATAGCCGCTTCCTTCCCAGCAAATCATGGGGTGATGCTCTGTGGAGTAAAAGGCCCTGATTGGTTTCATGTAGATAAGGGCTTTTTCATTGGTGAATTTATGCACTCCATCTTGCAGCAATTCCTTTTGAAAACCCGGCGCCTGTATTTGGGCTACTATTTGGGAAGATACCTTTTTTTGCTGCACTTTAAACCCACACACGGTCACACTCACCAGCAATCCTACATGTAGCCAAAGAACCTTCTTAGGAAAAACCCACTGAGGGGTTTCTGGCTGTTCCGTGCGCGGTAGTCTCATAGATGCTTTTCTGGCCAGAAAGTAAAAAGGTAAGAGGGTGTACAGCACCAGGCAAAGTAGGCCAACCACATCGTGCATGGGGTTGGAAGGACCAATTTGCAGCAATACCAATACCAAGATCCGAAGGAGGTTACTAACCAGGTTAAGACCCAGGACCAGGAGCAGTAATCCAAACAACATCCAGGTGGTCCAGGCTTTCTGTTGGGTGCGGTGCACGTGCGCGAGCAGGAAAACCGCTATCATAAAGGAGAAGGATAGCAAGTGAAGGCCTGCACACGCCGGATCAACGGAGTACTCTTGCCCGTTCAGTAAGATGATGTTTCCGGCCGCTTTTGCCGAATCATACATAAAACCTATGAGGAAGGCTGCAGCCCTGGTAAGCTCCAGCCGAAGGGGAAAGCTCAGGATATCTGCCACGTACCCGAAAATAGGGGAAGCCACCGAAAGCATGAGCAGGGGGTAAATCCCTGATCGGCCCAGCAGCGTTTGCGCGGCAAACCATAGCACCAGCAGAAAACCAAAAAAATATACCGTGGTAATCTGGTAGTACCCCGAAAATGCCAGGATGCACCCGGTGACCAATAAAAGAAGAGGCGAGGTTTTCTGGGGCGTGCGCAAGGTGATGAACGGAAGCAAGGCAAGTCCCAAAAGCCACTGCGGATTCCAGAGCAAGTATTGGCGCAGGAAAAAGGCGGCAGTGAGCAGATAGCCCATGCCGATCAACCATGCTAACAGATAGCGTTGCGGGAGGAGAAGCCTGGAGGAATTAAGAGGTAGGTGCATCATGATAGTAGCCGAGGCTTGAGAACCGAAATAGATACGACCAGGAGTACAATGATGATAAGGGCCCATTCGTGTGGCTCAGGAACGGCGCCAGAAGATTTCACACTGGCATTTCCCAGGCTGTTCTTGCTTTCTTCAATCCCGAAGCGTTCATAGTCTTTTTTGGTTTCCAGAACCACCAAGCTGGAAAGCGGGCTTACCACATTGGCCTGGGCTGCCTCTTCAATCAGGTTTGTCTCCAGAAAGTCCTTCTGGAAATACTTAGGGCCAATTTGTTGCAGTAAGTGATTATAGGCAAAAAGGCGCATCAAATGATCAGGGCCATTTAGTTGGGAAGTAGCAGTAGACGGGGTGCGGGATATCTTTATTTGAGCTTCGTCCAAAACCACGGCATTGGGATCAGAGTCAGGTCTTACAAACTTTTTTTCGGTTAAAAGTTGCGCCAACTCAGCAGAAGAACCTTGGGCGAACTGAATCAACCTCAGTTCCTTCAAAGTTCTGAGGTAGGGCGAAGGTTGTCCTGTTAAATGGAATAGCCGGATGGACTTCTGTTTTGAGGCTGTTTTTGCAAATTCATCTGCGAAACGGCTGCCTTCCAAATCCTTTAGATTGGGAGAGTTGCCGGTGCTTTTGCTGATGATGAGGGCTTGTTCGGGGTCTTTGACCAGGTGCAGCGGAAACAGCGAGAAGTTTTGCTCCTGAAGAAGCTGGAACACCGTGAGGTGGTTTTCGGGGGTGAGTTTCGTCATGGAAGAACCGTAGGCGTACACCTTGGCGCCTTTCACCGCCGCCCACACCGAGGTAAATTCCTTCAGGGTCCAGGATTTGTTCAGGTCAAGGTAAACCCGGGTGGGCTGGAATGGTTCGTATTCTGGTTTGTGCGGCTGCATGTGGTAGGTTTGTCCCTCAAAGGCAAAACCAGCAGGACTGACGTTGGAGGCTTTCACTTTAAACTTCCAATCTGGGGAGTAAGCGCCGTAGCGTTCAAACCTGCCAAGAGTTGTCGGCTCAAAACCACTGGGCAAGTCTGCTGGGACGGTGTCACCTTCCACCCGAATAATGGCTGTTTCTGCGGCGTTTTTAGGCGAAGGGCCGTCAAAGAAGATGTTTTCATACACCAAATTTCCGCCTTCTAAGCGGAGGGGAGAGGTAACCCCAATCTTGAACTGGCGGCTTTCCTGTGGGGTGCACGGAAAAACCCGCACGCTCACGGTATTGCCTTCCTGCCAATGCACCACCGAGGGGTCTCGGGCCTCCACGCCTACCACGGTTTTGTAGGCACTATCGGCTTTGCTTTGGGTGGTAAGATAGCCTTTTTCCTCCCGCCCGTTGATCCACAAGGAAAGCGACGTGACCACGCTGCCCTCTGGTAATTGAAAGGTGTAAATGGCTTCCTCTTGTCCCCAGTTGCTGGCGTGGTTGTTATACACCGTCAAAATCTTCTCGGTGTAACTAAAACGATGCTGCGGGAATATCTGGGCCTGGGTGATGACATTGCTGGTGGATAGGTGCGTGCCAGACCATAAGCGCTCCTGGGCCAGGTGGCGGGCATTGAACCGGCTCTCCATGATTTTCACCCGCTCCTGGGTAGAAAGATCGGGCTTGCGGAAAAGTCGGGTGGCCACTACCACCATGGGGTCATGCCGTTGTTGTTCCTCAAACTGCCGATTTGGCATTCCAAAGACGTCGAACGTCTCGCTGGCGGTTTGGTACACCAAGTCAGACTGCACAATGCGTTCGAAGATTGGGGTGGTGGGCACCTGCTGGCTCAACGCCACCCACCGAGGCAGGTCCTGGTTTTCCTGTACCTGGTACGAGTTCAGGATCCGGTTGACCTTCTCCACTCCTGATTGCCAAAGACTCAGGTAAACCAAGGCAAACAACAGCGTCACCGAAATTCCGGACACAAAGGTCCGCAGCACCGTGGTGTCTGCCTGGCTCATCCGCTTCACGGCTACTACCACCGCGATGGCCGAACACAAAGGAATAAAGATGTGCAACCCAATGCCCAAGGCAATGGCACCTATGGCTCCCACAAAGTAGTAAGGAGCCAAATAGAGCGAGAAATAGCTGAACAAAACCACCCCGGTTCCCAGAAGAAATACCATCGTCAACTGAAGCGCCCTGGGAAGCAAAGATCTGAAAGAATAGCCCATCATGGCCAGAGAGGTAAGGATCAGCCACCCGGTAAACCAATCTACGGATGGTAGGAAAATCTTCATTTCCTTATTCAGCGCGAAATCACTGATCAGCCCTAAGACCAGAAACAGCATCAGGTGATTTAACATCTGCAACGGCTCCTTGAAGCGGAAGAACTTGCGGAACACCAAGGTGAGGAAGTAACCTGCCGCAATCAGGTAATTGAACAGGAAAATGCCCCCAAAGCTTTCTCCATGCTCCCATAAGCGCCATTCCTTTAGGAGGAAAATGCTGTAGGAGATGATAATCAGGATGAAGCCGGTAAGAAGTAAAGGTTTCTTCGTCAGTTGCGGGGATGTCTCTTCTGGGGTGGGTTTGCTTAAAGTACTTTGTGTTTCAAAGTTCATAGTTAAATTTTTTTGATGGAGTATTGAGTCTGTTATTTAAAATGAGTTGTTCAAAGGCGTTCAGGTGCTGGTGGAAGGCATTTTTACCGTACTCGGTGGCAGCATAAGTGGTGTAGGGTTTTCGGTCTAAATACTGTTTGTCTACTTTCAGGTACGTGGCCACTTCAAGCGCACGCAGGTGGCTGGCCAGGTTGCCATCGGTGAGGTGCAGGGTTTCTTTGAGGGTGCTGAAATCTGCCCGTTCCCGCACCATCAGCACCGACATGATGCCTAGCCGCGCCTTGCTCTCGAAGGCTTTGTTCATCTGCTCCAGATAAGTCATCCCCATACCACCTAGGCCTTCCGGTCATACTTGAAATACATGATGGCGCCGTACAGGATATGCAGCACACCAAACCCGATGGTCCAGGAAAGCAAGCCATATCCAATGAAGAAGCAAGCCATCAACCCTAATCCCATCTCGCAGAGGCCCAAATAGTAAATGTCACGCAGGGTGTACTTGCTTGCGTTCAGAAGTGCCAGGCCATAGAAGAGTAACATGCTAGGAGCAATGAGGTAAATGACTTGGTGGTACAGCAACACGCCACAGAAAATACCCCCCGCGCCCAGCGGAATGGCCAGGTTGACCAGTAGTCGTTTTATCTGGTTATCCCACACCAACTGGTTCGCTTGGCGGGCTTTTCTTACGGTAAAGAAGATGCCGGAACTTAACGCAGCTACTAGTACAGCCGCGGCAACCAAGCAAAGAAAAACAACTGTGTCCCAATTAGGGGTGACTTCATACATGTTGCGGGTCACCAAATGGTGACTGTCAAGGTACCAGTTCACTACTCCGGCACCTAGTAAGGCGAAAATGCCGGCAAATACGCCAGACAAACCACTTAAGGAAATAAAGCGGGAAGACCGGTCCATGATGCGCCGGATCTCTTTCAGGGTTTCTAGGTGTTCTAGTTGTGTAGCCATGTAAAGTACTTTGTGTTTCAAAGTTAGTAGTACTCCTTGCATTTGCAATATGTTGCCTGAAAAATATTTTCCTCGCATTGTATGAAACTGCCTTTGAGCAATATTTCCTCGACAAGTACCAACTAGTTCTTGCTTCACAATTCATTCAAGTAGTTGCCTTGTTTGAATAAGCTAATACAGAGTAGTTTATACCTCCTGAAATCCTTTTGTTTGGCTTTTAGAAGGTAATTCACATGAAGGACAAGGGCAGGAATGCTGCTTCAGAAAATTTAAGGGTTGATTTTGAATTTTAGCAATAGCGTTTCTTTTCAGGTGGCAGGCAGTATTGATTTCAATATTTTAGTCTTATTTTTAGAAAATCAAGCTTAAAACAGGCGAGGTCTTTAGCTACCACTATCGTTTGACCCATTCACAATTGTATGATGACACCCGTGGGCATTGCCTTTTCATGCCCCTCCTGTAGTTCTCCCCTGGTTTTCAAAACTGAATATTCCCTGGCGCAAGTGTGCCCAACTTGCTTCACCATTAACCGGAAAATTCGGGTGGAGGGCGCAGGCATCCAGAAAGCAGAACCGGTGAGAGAAGAATTGAGCATTCTGCAGATTGGAGCTACCGGATCTTACCAAAATGAAGCGTTTGAGGTGATTGGGCGCATCCAGTACTTCCTCATAGAAAGCTACCGCAATCATTGGTACATTTTATATAGTAACGGCAAAACGGGTTGGCTGGGGGATTGGGCTGGTAACTACAGCCTTTTTTTGGAGTCTAGTTACACGGGGTTAGAGCCGGTCATTGAGCCAGTGGTAGGAGGTACCCTTGCCCTTTTACAATCCTCGCTGGAAATAGAAGTTATAGATATAGAAGTTATAGATAAAGTGAAGTCCATTTACTGGGAAGGAGAGGTGCCTGACCAAGGTTTGTTGGAGAAGAACTTCACTTCCATCGGGTTATTCAATACGAGTGGGCAAATGGGCATCATTCATACTTCCGGAGTTGGGGTGCCCCATGCTTACCTGGGCAAGTATGTGGAGTTACAGGAGTTGACCTTGAAAAATACGCGGGTGCACCATGAATGGCTTTGAGTTAACCCAAAAAGGGAAACTTCCGGCCCTGCCGCTGGAGGTAAAATGTCCTGACTGCAAGCATCCGCTCCAATTGTACACGTACGCCCAAGCGAAAAGCGTGGCCTGTGACCGTTGTGCACGTGTATCAGATGTGCAGGAGAATGGCTTGGTACCTGGTAAGAAAGTAGGCCGGGAAAAGCAAGAACCATTAATACCCATAGGCAGTGAGGGAAGAATAAAGGACATTCTGTACAAAGTAGTGGGCTTTGTGGTGTACAAAGAACAGAACTTCAAATATCGGTGGCGCGAATATGTGCTCTTCAACCCTGTGCACGGGTATTCTTTTCTAGCAGAATATGACGGTCACTGGACCTTCTTCCGGTTTGTCTCTGATTTCTCAAAAGGAGCCGCAAAAAACACTACTTCGCTGTATTACCTAGACAGGGAGTTTAAACTGTATAACAAATACCGCTCGCAGGTGATGTACGCCCGCGGCGAGTTCTCCTGGCAAATCACCGAAGACAATAGCCAATTTGTGGAGTATGTTGCACCGCCCTACATGCTTACGCACTCTTTCTCAAAGGTAGACCAAAGCTGGATGCTGGGGGAGCACATGGAGCCAGAGACGGTACAGGAAACGTTTTCCATCACCAGCCCCATGCCCTACAAGATTGATGTGGGTGCCGTTGAGCCGTTCTCAGATAACTTCTCTTACCAATACGTCACCAAGGTAGGCGGTATAGCGGCCATACTCTTGTTCCTGATTCAGGTGCTGTTATTTACTTTCCACCAGAACAAGGTATTGCTGGACCAAACCTTTACTGTGACGGAGGAGGCGGGCAAAGGAACTTTGGTCCCGGTACCTGGGCCTACTTTAGAAATCGGGTCTTCCTTTTTAGGGGCTACTAACTTGCAGGTGATTCTTAGGGCTCCGGTCACCAATACCTGGTTTGCCACCGGCATCTCCCTGTTGAACGTGAAGACAGGCCGAGAATATTTTGTAGAAGTGGGGGTAGAGTTTTACGCAGGCTTTGAAGATGGGGAGCGCTGGACCGAAGGAAGCCCTGGCACTGATCAGATTCTTTCCTCTATTCCGCATGGGACCTACCAGGTGTACCTGCAACCTTCCCGGGAGACCATGGCTTATGGGACCACTTTGCCAGAAACGTTCCAGTTGAAATTGGTACAGGACGTACCCATCTGGTCTAACTTCTGGATTGCCTTGCTATTAATAGGGGCGGTTCCGCTGGTGCAAGGCTGGCGGCATTATACCTTTGAAAAGAGCCGTTGGATGAACAGCGATTATTCCCCTTATGAATCGAATTAAGCAGCCCTATGAATAAATACATCAAGCAGATTTTTTTAGGCTACATCCTACTGGTGCTGGGTTATTTCAGCTATGCGGGGCTAACCGGTACCCGTTTCTTAGGTGATGACAAAGAAGAATCTGAAGCAGGTGGCTCAAGCGGTTCTTCCGGCGGCTACAGAAGACATACCTTTTACCATAAATAAAAACGATGGAATCACTCATTAACTACAAACTGGTGACGGCCTCCTTGCTGTACTCCTTTATTGGTATAGCCATTCTATTTTTTACGTTCTGGCTCCTGGAGAAAGTTACCCCGGAGAACCTCTGGAAAGAAATTCTGGAGAAACAGAACATGGCCCTGGCCACCATCTTTGCGGCCTTCATCATCGCCATCGCCATTATCATTGGCGCATCTGTACACGGGTAATCAGAGTTTTTCATGCGAGTAAACGTACAGGTGTTGCTGCTCTTTTCAGTGTTTGTGGTGGCAACATGCGGGTTGGTGTATGAGTTGGTGGCAGGTACGTTAGCCAGTTATCTGCTGGGAGATTCCGTTACCCAGTTCTCTACCATTATTGGGGTATACCTTTTCTCCATGGGGATTGGAAGCTACCTCTCAAGGTTCTTCAACAAGAACCTGATTGCCTGGTTTATCCAGGTAGAGGTGCTGGTAGCCGTGGTAGGCGGATTCAGTTCCACTATCCTGTTCCTGCTGTTTGACCGCGTGGCGTCTTTCCAGATTGTGTTGTACATGCTGGTTTCCTTGACCGGTATCTTGGTGGGGCTGGAGATTCCCCTGATCATGCGCATTCTGGAAGACCGCTTTGAATTCAAAGAACTGGTTTCCAAGGTTTTTACCTTTGACTACATCGGGGCTTTGCTGGCTTCGGTGATCTTTCCCTTGCTGCTGGTGCCGCATTTAGGCTTGCTGCGCACCTCGTACTTCTTCGGGCTGCTCAATGCGGGAGTGGCGTTGTGGCTTTGTTTTTACTTCAGTAAGGAAATCAGGTGGATATATTTTCTGCGCGCCTCCTGTGCCGCCGCCATTGTGGCCTTGGTGGCTGGTTTTGTGATGAGCGACCGTATCTTGGCCTACACTGAGAGCCTTTCGTACGCAGACAAAATCATTTACTCGGTGCAGTCGCCTTACCAGAAGATTGTGCTGACCAAAAACGACCGCGAGTTCCGGCTTTTTTTGAACGGAAACCTGCAGTTCAGTAGCTCAGATGAATACCGGTACCATGAGGCGCTGGTGCACCCCGGTTTGAATTCAGTCCAGAACCCTAAGAAAGTTCTGGTACTAGGCGGGGGCGACGGGTTGGCGGTGCGCGAGATTCTAAGATACCCTGGGGTTCAGAAAATAGTGCTGGTAGACTTAGACCAGGCCGTAACCAAGCTGTTTGCCAGCCATGAAGTCCTCAGGAATCTGAACCAACAGGCTTTATTGTCCAGGAAAGTACAGGTCATCAACACCGATGCCTTTCAGTGGCTTAAAAACAACCAGGAACAATTCGATTTCGTGGTGATTGACTTCCCAGACCCGGCCAACTACGCCATTGGGAAACTCTATTCCAATACCTTTTACAAAGTGCTTCGGGAGACGATTGCGCCCGGTGGAGCGGCGGTGATCCAGGCTACGTCTCCGTTTGTGGCCCCTAATGCCTATTGGTGCGTGGTGAATACCTTGGCAAGTTGTGGTTTTACTACCATGCCTTACCATGCCCACGTGCCTTCTTTCGGTGATTGGGGGTTTGTGTTGGCTTCTCCTGAGAAGAAGATGCACGTAAACAGCCAATTCTTGGCGCAGTTACGCTATCTTGATGGTCCTACCTTTGAGCAGATGCGCACGTTCCCCAAAGACATGCCGGCCCGCCAAACCGAAATCAACAAGTTAAACAACCAGGCCCTGGTCCGCTATTTTGAGGACGAGTGGGCCAGCTATATCAATTAGATGGCAGAGCGGGAGGAGAGGAGACGTTTCCTAAAACAGAGTGCGTTGGCGTTGGGAGGCTTGGCCTTGGGCGGTGCTTCTTTGGGTAGTTGTGCCGGAGAGGAAAAGAGGCAAATCACTGGCCGTTTGTTCGGTCCATCTTTCAAAGCAGGGCATTTGCTCAGAACCGGCCTCAAAACCGTACCCACCAAAACCGAAGAAGTAGAGGTGGTGGTGATTGGTGGCGGTGTTTCGGGGTTATCGGCTGCTCGGTGGCTCACCCAGAACTCCGGAGCCAAGGTTTGCCTGCTGGAACTGGAAGACCGCACGGGCGGGAACAGCCAGTCTGGACAAAACGCAGTTTCTGCCTTTCCATGGGGAGCGCACTACCTGCCTTTGCCCAATAACACCAATACGGAACTGCTGAAATTCCTGGAAGAAGTACAGGTTATCACCGGGTATGATGCAGCAGGTCTGCCCATCTATAATGAATACCACCTCTGCTTTGACCCCGAAGAGCGCCTGTTCATCAATGGGTACTGGCAAGAGGGATTAGTGCCCAACTGGAGCGTTCCCAAGCCTGACCTGGAGCAAATAGATAAGTTTCAGGCGTTGATGGAGGAGATGAAGGAGGCGAAGGGAGAAGACGGTCGCTTCGCATTTGACATACCCCTTGACAAGTCTTCGGCAGATGCCACCTTCCGGGATTTGGATAAGCTCACCATGCAGGAATGGCTGTACCAACAAAAGTTAGATTCTCCTTACCTGCGGTGGTACGTGGAGTATTGTTGCCTGGATGATTTTGGGGGAACCATTGAGCAAGTCTCGGCCTGGGCCGGGATCCATTACTTTGCCGCCCGCAAAGCACAGGCCGCAAATTCAGACGCGCATCGGGTACTCACCTGGCCCCAAGGAAACCATTGGCTCGCGGAAAGACTACGAGCGCAGGCCTGCCCAGACATAAGAACCGGTTCCCTGGTGTACAATATGGAAATACAGGGAAAGCAGGTGCTTATAGATTACCTGGACCTTGCCACTGATCAGCCTACTAGGCTTATGGCGAAAAAGTGCGTAGTGGCAACGCCCCACTTTGTAAGGGAGCGTTTATTGGCTAAAATCCCAAAAGAAGCCGGAAAACAGAATAGCAAGGCTTTTACTTATGCTCCTTGGGTGGTGGCAAACCTTACTTTGAAGCAAGTGCCTGGGGGCAAAGGAACCCCGCTTAGCTGGGATAATGTCATCTATGGCAGCCGATCCTTGGGGTATGTTAATGCGCAGCAACAAAGCGTGAAAGGATTCCCTGAGAAGCAGGTAATTACGTTTTACTACCCGGTGGCAGATTCGTCTCCGACTTCCCGCCAAGCGGTGTTCACCAGAAAACAGGAGGATTGGGCTGAGGTGGTACTGCAGGAACTGGAGAAGGCGCACCCCTCCATCAGAAAAGAAGTGGAGCAGCTGGATGTCTGGGTGTGGGGGCACGGCATGATCAAACCTACGCCGGGTTTCATCTGGGGAGAGGACCGGGAAAAGGCCGCTACCCCAATAAATGGAAACATTGTGTTTGCCCACTCAGACTTGAGCGGGATCTCCATTTTTGAGGAGGCCTTTTACCAGGGCATAAAAGCAGCCAACCAAATTCTGAAAACCTAGCCCATGCTCAGCCAGAAACAACCATGGCTCCAATCGGCTAAGGTAGACTTTTGGTTTATCCTGTCGCCGCCTTTTCTCTGTCTGTTGGCCATCATGCTGTTTCCGGGCTTTTTCCAGCAACATGTGAAAAGTTTGCCGGTACCCGCCTGGGTTTTGCTGGTTCTCCTCATTGACGTAGGCCACGTGTACAGCACTTTGTTCCGGACATATTTTGAAAAAGAGACGCTGCAGCAACGCCGCCAATTACTGCTTTGGGTTCCCTTTATAGCCTATGCTGGCGGAATTCTACTGTATTCTCTTGGTGAGGGCGTGTTCTGGCGCGTATTGGCTTACCTGGCAGTGTACCACTTTGTGCGGCAGCAATACGGCTTTATGCGGCTGTACTCGCGTCAGGAAGAAAGGCCTAAGTGGGAATACCTATTCGACTCTATCTGCGTGTATGCGGCTACCTTGCTTCCTTTGCTGTACTGGCACCTGGAAGGAAGCCGCCATTTCAACTGGTTTGTGGAGGATGATTTTGTCCGACTGGCCTATCCTGCCGCTGCGCCTTGGGTGGCCTTTCTGAATATCGGTTTGTTCTTGGTGTACCTGCTGAAGGAAGCATGGGTGTACTGGCAAACCAGAAGGTTTAACCTGCCCCGAAATCTGGTCATCATGGGTACGTTTCTGGCCTGGTACATAGGCATTGTTCAGTACAACGGCGACCTGATCTTTACCACTTTTAACGTAGTCTCCCATGGCATTCCCTACCTCGCATTGGTCTGGATTTCCAGAAAGAAGCAGAAAAACAGCACCAGTTCCCATCGGCAAACCAACTGGAAATATCAGCTAGTAATGGGGTTGACAGGGGTGGGCTTTTTTATCGGCTTGGTGGTAGTACTAGCCTACCTGGAGGAGGGGCTGTGGGATGCCTTGGTTTGGCGTGAGCACCCGCAGGTGTTTTCGTCTTTCCAGATGCTGCCCCAAATAGAGGATCAACTACTCTTGTCGATCTTAGTGCCTTTGCTGGCCTTGCCCCAGATGACGCACTACCTTCTGGACGGTTTTATTTGGAAGACCTCCAAACCCAAACAGCCGAAAGCCTGAACGGATAATCACGCTGGCGCTTTCGGAAATCAATACCTTCCTAAGATACCTTAGGCTCATTTTACGTCTGATTTTACAAAATTAGCCCCCAAATGAAAAAGCTGTAAAGCAGGCTTCTAGTATCCGTAAGTCTTATTTGGCACTAGTGACCTTCGTCTGTGTCAAATTCTCCCTACTTTTGTAGTCCAGCATCTTGAACCCCGAACCATGAAAATACTGCTCATTGAAGACGAACCCAAAGTAAGTGCTTTCATCAAGAAGGGATTGGAGGAGCAGATGTACGAGGTGGAGCAGGCCTACGACGGCTTTTACGGGGCCAAACTCGCCACCGAGAATGAATACGCGTTAGTGATTCTGGACGTGATTCTGCCGCGCATGAACGGGGTGGAGGTCTGTAAGCTCATCCGGCAGCAGAACCTGACTGTACCCATCCTCATGCTCACCGCGCTGGGTTCTACCGATGACAAGATCCTGGGCCTGGACTCCGGCGCCGATGATTACCTGGTCAAACCCTTTGAGTTCCAGGAACTGCTGGCCCGCATCAGGGCCTTGACGCGCCGGTCGCAGGAAAGCGTGGGCACCGAGGTGCTGAAAATTGCCGACCTGGAGCTGGATGTGCAGAAAAAGACCGTGCAACGCAAAGGCACGCCTATCTCGCTTACTGCCCGGGAATTTGCCTTGTTGCAGTACCTCCTGCGCAACAAAGAACGCGTCGTTTCCCGCGTAGACATTATTGAGCAGGTCTGGGAAACGTCCTTTGATACTGGGAGCAACGTGATAGATGTGTATATCAACTTCCTCAGGAAAAAAATTGATAAGGATTTTTCGCCCAAGCTTATTCATACCTTAGTGGGCATGGGGTACGTGATGAAGGAGATGGAGTAGAAATGAAAATCAAGACCATTCTTACGCTGCGGTTCACGGTGATCTTCACCGGGATCCTGCTTTTCTTCTCCTTGTCGGTGTATTATTTCAGCGCCCTTTACCGCAAGAACGATTTCTACGGCCGCATCCTCAACCGGGCTTACGCCACCGCCCATTACGTGCTGGACGCGGATACCGTAAGCCAACAGCAGCACGCCCTGGACCAGCGGCTCTACTTCCAGATGCTGCCCCGCGAGGTGGTGAAAGTCTTTGACCAGAATCAGAACCTTATTTTCAGCGAAGGGGAGGAGACCGTGGAGGTGCCTCCGCGGCTTTTAGAGCTCCTGAAAAAGGAAGGGGAGGTGCACATGGAAAAAGGCGACCGCCAGATGGTGGGCATGCGCTACCTGCACCGCGGGCAGGTGCACTTTGTATTCGCCTCTTCCATTGACTTGTACAACCTGAGCAAGCTGTACCACCTGCGCACCTTGTTGATCACGGGTTTCGTGATGGCCATGATCATTGTGGTGCTCTGCGGCATGGCTTTCTCCAGGGCCGCCCTTAATCCTTTTTTGAAAGTGGTTTCGGAGGTGGAGAAAATAAACGCCTCAGACCTGCACCGCCGCTTAAGCCAAGGCGATGGGGAAGACGAGGTAGCCCTGTTGGCTAAAACCTTCAACAACTTGCTGGATAGGTTGGAAACAGCCTTTGAGGTGCAGAAAACCTTTGTGTCCAACGCTTCCCATGAGTTGCGCACGCCGCTCACCGCCATGATTGGCGAGCTGCAGGTGGCCCTCATGAACAAGCGCCAACCCGAGGAGTACGAACGGGTGCTGCAGTCCATCCTGGAAGATGCCCAACTCCTGACCCAACTTTCTAACGGGCTGCTGCAAATGGTGCAGGCCAGCTCAGATTCGTCTAAAGTGCAGATGAGTGAGTTGCGCCTGGATGAACTGGTGTGGCAGGCCTGCGGAGAGGCCCGCAAACGGCAGCCGGCCATGATGGTGGAAGTGGAATTCACTGACATGCCTGAGGACGAAAACGAACTCATCATCAAGGGTAACGAGGCGCTGCTGCTCATTGCCACCGTGAACGTCCTGGAGAACGCCGGAAAATTCTCGGGCCAGAATAAAACCATCTCCGCCTCCATAGAGGTAAAGCCGAAGAACCTGGTTTTGCGGGTGCGTGACCGCGGGATCGGTATGGCGCCGGAAGACGTTCGCAAGGTGTTCGTGCCTTTCTTCCGGGCCGAGAACGTGCGCGATATCTCCGGCCATGGCATCGGTTTGCCGTTGGCGGAGAAGATCATCCAGCTCCACAAGGGCTCCATAGCGGTGTACTCACAGTTGAACCAAGGCACCGAGGTCACGATCACGCTCCCGAAACTCTACGAGGTCTTCAAGATCTGAGAAGTCACTTTCTGTCTGGTGACGTTCGTTACCGCTTCCGTTTTCTATGAGAAGCAAACCGTTTAAGGGCCAGTTTTTTGAATCTGGCCCTTAAACGGTTTTTTTTGATGCTAAGGTGGTTTCTTATAAGAACCTTAGAGAATTTTTAACTCATTCTAATTTATCTATTTAGCGCTTGTTTTTAGATAAACGGTTCTAAAACAGCTTGTTTCTAATTGCATTTTGCCTCAGCTGTTTTCCTCATAATTTTTCTTTTTAATCAAATTTTAATCTCGTTTTAATTCGATCTTAATTTCAATCTGTGACTTTTGTGGAATAGATTTCACTAAAAGGGTTAATAGCTTGCCAGAATTGCAACTTGGCAAAGAAACAGGAACTATGAAAGAGCGAGGATTATTTAGTACGGTAGGGAAAGACCTATCCGCGGGACTGGTGGTGTTTTTAGTGGCGCTACCCTTGTGTTTGGGCATCTCCCTAGCTTCTGGGGCACCGCTTTTCGCTGGTCTGATTGCTGGCGTTACCGGTGGTTTGGTGGTGTCGTGGCTTAGTGGGTCACAGTTGAGCGTGAGTGGTCCGGCCGCCGGCTTGACCGTCATCGTTCTGAACGGTATCCAAACCCTGGGAAGCTTTGAGGTCTTTCTTTTGGCCGTGGTGCTGAGTGGCGTTTTCCAGGTGATCCTGGGGTTCGTGAAAGCCGGTATCATTGGGTTGTACTTCCCGTCCTCGGTGATCAAAGGCATGCTGGCCGCCATCGGTCTTATCCTGATCCTGAAGCAAATTCCCCATTTCCTGGGCGCTGATAATGATTTCCTGGGTGACCTGGACTTCTTCCAGTCCGATGGACGCAACACGTTCTCCGAGATTGGCTACGCCTTCAGTAACAAACTGCAGGTAGGTTCCCTGATTGTAGGTATTGTCTCTTTGGCTATCCTGATCCTGTGGGAGCGGCCGTTTATCCAGCGTAATTCCATTCTCAAGTTGGTTCCCGGTGCCCTTATTGCCGTCATCGTGTCCATCGGGTTGCATGTGCTTTTCCAGAATTCCTACCCAGCCCTGGCCATCGCCGATTCTCACCTGGTGAACCTGCCGGAGATTTCAGGTCCGGCTTCACTTCTGAACGAGTTGCGTTTCCCTGAGTGGGCAGCCATCACCAATGCCAACGTCTGGGTGATTGCCATTACCCTGGCCATTGTAGCCAGCTTGGAAAGCTTGCTGAGTGTTGAGGCCGTAGACAAACTGGATCCGCACAAACGCCGCACCCCAACCAACCGTGAGCTGAAAGCCCAAGGCGTGGGTAACATGATCAGTGGTCTGATTGGTGGTATTCCGCTTACCGCGGTAATTGTGCGTAGCTCTGCTAACGTGAATGCCGGGGGTGAATCCAAACTCTCTAGCTTCTTCCACGGGGTGTTCTTGTTGTTGAGCATTCTGTTCCTCACCGATGTGTTAGGATTGGTTCCTTTGGCCGCTTTGGCCGCCGTCCTGCTCATGGTAGGTTTCAAACTCACCAAGCCGGTTCTTTACAAAACGCAGTGGAAATTGGGCATGGACCAGTTCCTGCCGTTCATCATCACCATCCTGGCCATCCTGTTTACCGACCTTCTGAAAGGAATCAGCATTGGTTTAGTGGTGGGGGTATTCTACATCCTGAAGGCGAACTACAAATCACCTTACTTCTACAAGCGTGAAAGCCACAACGGGCAAGATAAAATCCATATCAAGCTTAGCGAGAACGTGTCTTTCCTGAACAAAGCCAGCGTGGCCCTTACCTTGGATCATTTGCCCGAGAACAGTGACGTGGTGATTGACGGCTCCCAGTCTACTTATATTGACTATGATGTATTGGAAGCCATCCAGAATTTCAGAACGGTAGCCCACGAGAAAGATATCCGGCTTACGCTGCGCGATATCCCCGGGGTGAAAACAATAGATATGCACTAGCAGGTGCGCGCCGGGTACGCGCGGCTGGATTCATTTTCATTATTGATGAAAGCCAGCGTTTCCGGAGACCAGCAAAACTTTAGAGAATAGAGGCAATCGAGAAACCTGATTTAAGCCTCTATTCTCTAAACTTCCTTAAAAACAGAAGAAACAGGTTTCCATTGCATCAGCTGAAGTAAGACATTCTGAAAAGTTTTAAGAATCTGAAAGAGCACTAGGCCACCCGAATTCGGTTACCTAAGGCATGCAAAGACTAACTGCTTATCCCCAAATTAATTGTTCCTGTAACTGTTTTAGTGTTGAGCAAGAAAGCCCCGCCATATTGGCGGGGCTTTCTTTTTTCAATCCCTTAATAAAAGAGGTGGATTACCACCCGGCGTTGTTAGATCCAGCGCCGTAGTTGTAGGGAGGTCCACCGGCAGAATTTCTGCGGTTGTTGTCGTTGTTATCATCATCGTCGCCGGCAATGCTGTTCCAGGCGTCTTTAATGCCGTGGCCTATTCTTTCAAAGAAGCCTTCGCCCTGGTTGTTGTCATCATTGTCGTCATTGTGGCGGCTCTGATACCGGTTCTGGTCATAGTCTCTGCCGCGGTTCATGTTAGACGGATGGCTGTAGTCATCTGAATAACGGTTTTCGTTGGCGTTACCGTGGCTGAAGCGGGCGTGGTCGTTATCGTCATCGTTCATCCAACTGCTGTTGCCGCTGCTGCTTCCGCTGCGGTAGTTGCTTTGGTTGTTGGTGCCGTACATGTTAGAGGTGCCACTGGAGTGACGGTCATTGTCTCTGTCCCAAGAGTTGGAACCGGAGCCTCTGTTCATGCCAGAGGAGGAGCCCATGCCTGAGCCGCTGCTCATTCCATATCCAGAACCGCCTCTGGAAGACTGCCCGTAATTAGATTCAGTATTGCCCCCATACGAAGACCCGCTGTGTCCAAAAGATCCGCCGTAGTTGCTGGACCCAGACTGTTGTCCGCCTTGGCTCCCGTAGTTGGATGAACCGTAGCCTGAGCCTGAGCCTCTGAAGTCATTGGAGCTACCGTAGTTGCCATAGGCGTTTCCTCTGTCCATGGCACCTCCCATGGAGTTTCCGGAAGAAGAACCAGCGTAGCCAGAACGCGCGCCGCCGTAAGTACCTATGTTTTGAGAAGAGCCTCCGGTGTTGGAAGAGCCGCTTTGGCCGTAGTTAGAGCCGCCGCGTGACCCGTAGTTAGAAGAGCCTTGGTGGTTGTTAGAAGAACCTTGGTTTGAGCCAGATCCGTAAGATCCGTATCCGCCTTGGTTCATGCTGCTTTGGTTGCCCATAGACGAACCATAGCCGTAGTTGGAGCCGCCCATAGAAGAGCCGCTTTGGCCGTAATTAGACCCGCCGCGGTTTTGCATGGATGATCCCTGGTTGCCGCCTTGCATGGAGTGTCCGCTCCAGCCGCTGGAGCTGCCGTGCTGGCCACCCATGCTGCCTCTGTTTTGGTCGCTTTGGTTTCCAGAGCGGTATTGGTTTCCGCCGTAGTTAGAGCCTTGGCTGCTGTAATGGTTTTCTTGTCTGTCGCCTTGGTTACCGCTGAAAACGGAACCCCCTTGGCTGGTGAAGTTGCTTTCGCCCCTGTCTCCGGTATTTCCGCGGTTATTGCTTCCGTAAGATTGATAGTCTTTATTTCCTTGTCCCTCGGTGCGGTTGCCTAAGCTGCCCCACTCACTACGACTAGTGTTCTCGTTTCCAGAGCGATACGAGTTAAACGCATCGTACCCCATTCCGTGATTTCTCATAGTTGTTTAAAGTTTAAGGTGAATGATGGATTCAAGTGATGCCCCATAGAGCACCGGTTAATGTATACGAGTCCATTTTGGCCTTGTTTAGTATAAATCCCAAAATGAGGTGTAAAAACCTAACGGATGTAAGGTATGGCAGAGGGGATAACTGGTTGATAAGTAATTGTTAAAGGAAATCGATGGAGTTGTGATAAAATCTTAATACATAGGTAAAGTGATATATGCGTTCTGCTTGCCCAGAATTGGGATAGCCCCCTAATTTGCGTACCTTTGCAGACTGTTTTAGACCCAATTTCTGATAAATAGCCTTGAAACTCTGCATCGCCGAAAAACCCAGTGTCGCCCGTGAAATTGCCCATGTGATTGGTGCCAAAACCAAGATGAACGGCTATTTTGAGGGCAACGGGTACCAGGTCACGTGGACCTTCGGGCACTTTTGCCAGCTCTGCGAACCAGATGATTATAACCCCAACTGGAAGCGCTGGTACCTGCCAGACTTGCCCCTGGTACCAGACCGTTTTGACATTAAACTCATCAGCAACAAGGGCGTGGAGCAGCAATTCAAGGTTATCCAAACTTTGCTGGACAAAGCCGAGGAAGTCATCAACTGCGGGGATGCCGGGCAGGAAGGGGAGGTGATCCAGCGCTGGGTGCTGCATCAGGCCAAATACCGGAAACCCTTCAAACGCCTCTGGATTTCCTCTTTGACCGAGGAAGCCATCCGGCAGGGATTCGCGCAACTCCGCGATGGCCGCGAGTTTGACCAGTTGTACCAGGCTGGCAAAAGCCGCGCCATAGGCGACTGGTTACTGGGTATCAACGCCACCCGCCTGTTCACCGTGAAATACGCGCAGGGGCGGCAGTTGCTTTCCCTGGGCCGCGTGCAGACGCCTACGCTGGCCATGATCGTGCACCGCCACCTGGAGATCCAGAACTTCAAGTCTGAGCCTTTCTGGGAACTGAAGACCGTGTACCGCGAGGTCACCTTCAGCAGTACCTCGGGCCGGTTCAAAGACGAGGCCAAAGCCCAGGCTATTCTGGAGCAGATCAGGCCCGCGGAGTTCGAGATCAAGGACGTAGAGACGAAGAAAGGCACCGAGAGCGCGCCCCGGCTTTTTGACTTGACCTCGCTGCAGGTGGAATGCAACAATAAATTCGGGATGTCAGCGGATGAAACGCTCAAGACGGTGCAGAGCCTCTACGAAAAAAAGGTAGTCAGCTACCCGCGCGTGGATACCACTTTCCTGCCCGATGACATCTATTCCAAAATCCCCGGCATCCTGAGCGGCCTCACCGGGTACCAGCACCTTACGCAGGAACTGTTGGGCAAGAAAATCAGGAAATCTGCGAAGGTCTTCAACAACAACAAAGTCACGGATCACCACGCCATCATCCCAACGGGATCGGAGGCCAGAGGGCTGTTCGGGACCGAGGCGAAGGTGTTTGATGTGGTGGCCAAACGGTTTATCGCAGCTTTTTACCCAGACTGTATCGTGAGCAACACGGTGGTGAACGGAGAGGCGGCGCAGCACGCGTTTCGGGCCAAAGGAAAGCAGATCCTGGAACCCGGCTGGCGTGTGGTCTACGGTCCCGAGGAAAATACGTCGGCTCCCAAACCAGCGGCCAAATCCTCCGCCGAAGGCGAGGAGAAAGAAGAGGATCTGGCGGTGCTGCCGCACTTTGATGCCGGCGAGCGCGGCCCCCATGAACCTTTGCTGGAGCGGAAATCCACGAGCCCACCCAAGGACTTCACGGAGGCCACGCTTCTACGCTCCATGGAAACCGCCGGCAAACAGGTGGAAGACGATGAGCTGAAGGAGGCGCTGAAGGAGAACGGCATCGGGAGGCCTTCCACCCGGGCTGCCATCATTGAGACGCTGTTCAAACGCAACTATATCCGGAAGGAGAAAAAGAAAATATTACCCACCCAGATGGGCATTGACCTGATCCAGGTCATCAAGAACCCCACCCTCAAGTCCGCGGAGATGACAGGTCAGTGGGAGAAAAAGCTTCGGCAGATTGAAGGCGGCGAGTTTTCCGCCGATGATTTCCTGCGCGAACTGAAAGGCCTGGTGTGGGAGATGGTGCAGGAGGTAAAGCAGGACAACAAGACCGTTACCCTGCAGCCCACCGAAACTGCCGCCAAGGCCACGGAGAAAGAGCCCGCCAAAAAAGGGGAGAAACCAAAAAAAGAGGCTAAAAACGCCCCAACTCCCGCGGGTGGATTAGGCACTTGCCCGGCTTGTAGTACCGGTTCCATTTTGAAAGGAAGCCAAGCCTACGGCTGTGCCCGCTTCAGGGAGGGTTGCACGTTCAGGCTGCCTATGACCTTCCAGGGCAAACCCTTGGGAGAGAAACAGGTGCAGGCGCTCTTGAAAAAGGGCAAAAGCCCGGTGGTGAAAGGCTTTGTAGACGAGGTCTCCGGCGAGAAGTATGACGCCGCTTTTGTGTTGTCGCCCGCGCATGAACTGCAACTGGAGAAGGCCCAAGTCAAAGAGCAGAAGCCAGTGGTCATGATTTGCCCCAAGTGTAGCCAGGGCCAGATGCTCAAAGGAAAGACCGCTTATGGTTGTAGCCGGTTCAGGGAAGGGTGCCAGTTTATGGTGCCGTTTGAGCTGCACGGCAAGACGTTATCTGAGAGCCAGATCCAGGCGCTGATCCTGAAAGGCAAGACCGGCAAGATCAAAGGTTTCACCTCGCCTAAGACTGGCAACAAATTTGAAGCTGCGCTCAAATTGAACGAGGAATACAAGGTGGTATATCAGTTTTAGGGCAAAAATCAGTTATTAGAGGGAATGTCTTTCCAGTATAAAGTGGGAAGAAGGTAGTTTGGGAGGAGCCCTAAACGGAAAAGGAAGACAGAAGGTTTTCGGTTTTTTTGGTAACTTACACCCTCTTAGCAGATTCTTGAGAGGTCATTCAGCCTTTCAACGCGCTGTTTAAGAACCAGGAGCCGCCTTTCTGAAGTAGAGAAACGTATTCTCTGGGGCAGAAAACCTCTGAAAATAGGTAAGTTTTGAACTCCCCCTATGTTTGTAATTGATTAAACGAAGTAGAGTCCATGTTAAAGAAGTTTGTGTTTGTTTTGGGTTGTCTCATGGTATCATACGGCGCCGCCTCCGCTGAGACGTTGTTCCCGCGTGATTCAACCGGGGTTAAAATCCAGAACGGAAAAACCTACATCACCCATAAAGTAACCTCCGGCGAAACCCTCTACGGCCTGGCCCGCAAGTATGCGGTAGCCGTGGACAAGATTGTGGCCGCGAACAAAAACGTGAACAAAGCCCTGATTGTGGGCCAGACGGTTCTCATTCCCACGAACGGCGGCGGCACGGCATCGGCCGCGAACATTACTACTACCAGCAAGCCTGCGGAGACGGTGGCCAGCCCGGCAGCCAACCGCACCTACGAGGTAGACGCCAAAGGAAACAAGATCCACACGGTGCAAGCCCGCCAAACCATGTTCTCCATCGCGAACCAGCACGAGGTTAGCATTGACGACATAAAGAAGTGGAACAAGCTCACCGCCTCCACCGTGAAAGTGGGCCAGAAACTGATTGTGGGTACCGGCGAAAAAGCCCCGGCCGGCGCCGCTGCCAACGCCAAAGTGTACGTACCTGAGTCTGATGACGTAGTGACCACGCCTAAGCAAGCCGCCAACACGCCGGCTTCCAGCCCAGCAACCCCGGTAGCCACTTCGTCCAGAACGAACAACGCCGCCTCGGCCAAAGCCGAAAAAGCCGATAAAGCTGATGCCGACGATGACAAACCGGCTTCTAAGACTTCTGAGTACGTGACCCGGGTAAACGAGGGCGGCATGGCCGAGCAGATTGAAACCCGCACCGATGCGAACAAATTTTTGGCTTTGCACAAGTCGGCCCCGGTAGGAACCATTATGGCGGTGAAAAACCCTATGAATGACCAAACCGTGTACGTGCGCGTGATAGGAAAACTGCCCGCCACCGGCGACAATGACAAAGTGGTGGTGAAGCTTTCCAGAAAAGCCTGCCAGCAGATTGGCGCCGTTGACAAACGCTTCCGGGTAGAAGTATCCTACATGCCGTAAGCGCTTTTCTCCTCCTTTTACCAAAAGAGGCAAAAAACGGAAACCACTTGGGCTCCGTCTTTTGCCTCTTCTGTTTTTAAGCTGATTTATTGAAAATAGACTGGAAACAGAACAAGTTTGATCCAGAAAATCA
Source organism: Rufibacter hautae (assembly GCF_008271695.1). Taxonomy (GTDB): domain Bacteria; phylum Bacteroidota; class Bacteroidia; order Cytophagales; family Hymenobacteraceae; genus Nibribacter; species Nibribacter hautae. Next base: position 1,597,378 of record NZ_VKKY01000002.1, on the reverse strand, counting down.
AGACCAACTTATCTCTGGCAGAAGCTGTAAACCTTGTCTGTCTCTGTTCTGCTTCTAAATTCCTTATCCTTTATCGAATCCATGTCCTATTCATTTGCGCAACTGGAAAACCTGCTGGAAGACCGCTACCGGAAATACAACACCCTAGACTTTATCCCGCACGACCCGGTTTCTATTCCGCATTTGTTCACCCAGAAACAGGACATTGAGATTGCGGGGTTCTTTGCGTCTATTCTGGCCTGGGGTCAACGGAAAACCATCATCAACAAATGCCGGGAACTGCTGCAGCGCATGGACAACGCCCCGTACCAGTTCATCACCCAGCACCAGGACGAGGACTTGAAAAACTTATTGGGGTTTAAACACCGCACCTTCAACGATACCGATCTGCTCTACCTGGTGTATTTTTTCCGGTGGTTCTATGAACAGCATGAAAGTCTGGAGCAAGCGTTTCTGGGCGACGTTACAGAACCTATTTCTTTCCAAAAGGGCAGGTTGGAGCACTTCTACAATTTGGTGTTCTCCCTGCCTGAGGCCCCGCACCGCACCCGAAAACACATTTCCACGCCCGCCAAAAAATCAGCGTGTAAGCGAATCAATATGTACCTGCGCTGGATGGTGCGGCAAGATGAACAAGGCGTGGACTTCGGGATCTGGAACCGCATGTCGCCCGCGGATTTGGTTTGTCCCTGCGATATGCATGTGCAGCGCGTCTCTCGCCGGCTGGGCTTGATCCAACGTGTGCAATCAGATTGGGCCATGGCCGAAGAACTCACCCAGAACCTCCGCCAGTTCGACCCCACTGATCCGGTAAAGTACGACTACGCTTTATTTGGGCTGGGGATTGAGGAGAAGTTTTGAGGTTGGTGTCTTTGGCTTGTTAAATATGTTAAACAAAATAAGCTTAGAAGAATTCTTAAGGCTTAAAGGAACATACATTGAGTAGCCGATGTTCTATAATCCTGACCAATCCCGTATTTAAGCTATTTTTGCAGAATTGGGCTTGAAACGAAAATAAAACTAGAAAAAGAAAAGACTTGATATATCCATCAAATTTTGAACAGAAGATAGGCTTCAGCCAAATCAGAGAAATGGTATCTGAGGCCTGTTTAAGTCCACTGGGGCGGAGATTCGTGGAGCGGGTATCCTTCCTGGACCGCTTTGACTTGGTGCAGCGCCTGCTGCAGCAAACCCATGAGTTTGCCAACATCCTGCGGTCGGGGGAAGATTTTCCATCCAGCTACTATTTTGACGTCACGGAGCACCTGAACCGCGCCGCTTTGGAAGGTGCCTTCCTGGAGGTACGTGGGGTGTTTGAGGTGAAGATGTCGCTACGGGCGATCCGCCAGGCTTTGGGCTTCTTTGTGGAGTCTGAGGAAGGCGAGTACCCTGCTCTGAAAGCCCTGACCGAAGGGGTGGAGGTAGACCGGTCTTTGGTCGCCGCTTTGGAGAAACTGGTAGACGACAACGGCAATGTAAAGGATGATGCCTCGCCGGAACTGCAGCGCGTGAAGCGTGACCTGATTGGCCAGCAGACGCAGCTTAGAAAAACTATCAGCAGCATCCTGCGCCACGCCAAAAACGAAGGTTGGACACCCGGTGACGCGGAGCCTACCATTAGAGGAGGTCGTTTGGTGATCCCGGTGATTGCCGAGTACAAGCGCCGCATCAAAGGCCTCATCCACGATGAATCGGCCACGGGTCAAACCGTGTACCTGGAGCCGGAGAGCGTATTCGAGCTCAACAACGACATCAAAGACCTGGAGAACGCCTACCACCGCGAGTTGATCCGTTTGTTGACCGCGGTCACCAACCAGGTGCGCCACCATTTACCAGGTTTGCGCAAAGCTTACCAATTTCTGGCTTTGCTGGACTTTATCCGGGCCAAATCTGTGGTGGCGAACAAACTGGGCGCCATCATGCCGGAGCTGCACAAGCGCCCGGTGATGAGGTGGAAGAACGCGCGTCACCCTATTCTGCACCTGACCTTGCAGGCACAAGGCAAGAAAGCCGTGCCTTTGTCGCTGGATCTGGACCAGGAGCAGCGCATCCTGCTGATCTCAGGACCTAACGCCGGGGGTAAATCGGTGGCCATGAAAACGGCTGGTCTGTTGCAGTACATGCTGCAGTGCGGTTTGTTGATTCCGGTGGATGAAGGGTCTGAGGCCGGTTTGTTCGGGGACGTTTTCCTGGACATGGGCGATGAGCAATCCATTGAGAATGACCTGAGTACCTACAGCTCGCACTTGCAGAACATGAAGCAGTTTGTGCTGCTCGCGGATAAGAAATCGTTGGTGCTCATTGACGAGTTCGGTACCGGTACGGAGCCGGTCCTAGGTGGGGCCATTGCCGAAGCCGTGTTGGGGCAGTTGCACCAGCAAAAGGTGTTTGGCGTGATCACCACCCACTACACCAACCTGAAGAACTTCGCCGAGAAAAACGAAGGCATTGTGAACGGTGCCATGCGCTATAACCCTGCCGAGCTGCAGCCGCTGTACCAACTGGAAATAGGAAAGCCGGGTTCTTCCTTCGCGCTGGAGATCGCCCGCAAGATCGGCTTGCCGAAGAACATCATTGAAAAGGCCGGTACGCTGGTAGGGAAGGAGAAGATTCGCTACGACAAACTGCTGGAACAACTGGAGCAGGAGAAAACCGACCTGGAGCGCAAGAATGCCGCCGTGGCCAAACACGAACGTAAGTTGCAGAAACAGGTGGAGGAATACACCGCCTTGAAACAGCACCTGGAGGAAAGTAAGCAGGACATCATCCGGACTGCCAAAGGCCAAGCAAAGTTGCTCTTGAAAGACGCGAACCAGCAGATTGAGAGCACCATTGAGCAGATCAAGCGCAGCCAAGCCGATAAGGAGCAAACCAAAGCGGCGCGTCAGCAATTGGAGACGTTCAAAGAGAAACTCACGCCAGAACCGAAACCAGTTTTCAAGCGCAACGGCTCAGTACCAACCGGCCCATTACAGCCGGGCGAGCGGGTAGCCTTGATCGGGCAGGACTCGGTGGGGGAACTGTTGGCGATCAAAGGCAAAACGGCGGAAGTGAGTTTTGGCGGGCTTAAAACCATTGTGAAGCTGGAGAAACTGGAACGCCCTGACCCGAACGTGGTACGCGAGAAGGCCAAGAAAGAGAAGGAACTGGCCACGGCCACCGCACCTTCCAAAGGTCTGGACGTTACCCAACGCATGGCTGATTTCCAGTACAACTTGGACGTACGCGGCCAACGCGCGGAGGAAGCCCTGACCACGGTTATGAACTTCATGGACGATGCCATCATGCTGGGCATGCCTGAGGTGAAGATCATCCACGGCCGCGGAAACGGTATCCTCAAGCAGATCATCCGGGATTACGTGCGCACCCTGCGGGAAGTGGCCAGCGTCGCCGATGAACACATTGAGCGCGGCGGGGATGGGGTATCCATCATCGTACTGAAGTAACCTATTTTAGGCCTGAATTTCTGAAAACAGGCTTGAAACATATCTAAAGCAAAGGGGAGCCAGTTTTTACTAGCTCCCCTTTTTTGTATGATGTACCGTGAACGACGTTACGGTGTAACGTCGCTACATTATCTGGTAAACTGTAGCGCCATTACATTGTAACGGTTTACTCTTGCAGAGTTAAAAAACTGCAAACACCTTAAATGATGTTCACCTCCGGGGTAAGCGTGATGCCGAACTTCTCCTCCACGGAGTTGATGATCTCGTAGGCCAAGGCCTTCACGTCGTTGCCGGCGGCGCCACCGTAGTTCACCAGTACCAAGGCCTGGTCTTTGTGGACGCCGTGGTTGCCCAGCACTTTCCCTTTCCAGCCGCACTGCTCAATCAACCAACCGGCCGGCACTTTCACCGTCTCGGGGCTTACCGGGTAGCCCGGGATGCCGGGATATTGGGCGCGCAGCATCTCAAACATGGACTGGGCAATCTCGGGGTTTTTAAAAAAGGAGCCTGCATTCCCAATCTGGGTAGGATCCGGGAGTTTGCTTCTCCTGATGTGGCACACGGCCTCACTGATGGCTCTCAAACTCAGATCCCTTACTTGCTGCTGCGCCAGCGTGTCTTGGATAGCGCCGTAGGAAGTGTTAAACGTATGCTCTTTCGTGAGCCGGAGGGTAACCGAAGTGACAATGTACTGGCCTTTCGCTTCTTTCTTGAACACACTCTCGCGGTACCCAAAGCCGCATTGCTCCTTGTTGAACGTCACCACGTTGCCGGTGGCCATTTCCAGAGCCTCCAAAGAAACAAAGGTGTCTTTCAACTCCACGCCATAGGCGCCAATGTTCTGCAGCGGAGCGGCACCCACCGTACCCGGAATCAGCGACAGGTTCTCAATGCCGCCCAGGTCATTTTCCAGCGTGTACAGCACCAGCTCGTGCCAGGTCTCGCCGCTGCCCGAGGTCACCAACACGTGTTTTTCGTCTGGTTCCGGGGTTTGGGTGATGCCCTTAATGCGGTTCAACAGCACAGTTGCTTCTACATTCTGAGTGAAAAGCACGTTGCTTCCGCCGCCCAAAATCAACTTGGGCAAAGCTTGTACCTCGGGGTTTTGGAGGAGTTCCCGCAGTTCCTCTACCGAGGTGAACTCGGCCAGCAGGGTGGCTTTTGCGTCTATTCCGAAAGTGTTGTAAGGCTGCAGCGAGGCGTCGCGTTCAATTTTCATGGGCTGACATTGGAATGTACGCGCAAAAGTACGGAAATGAATACAGAAACCATCAGCGGAAGATGGCAATAGAAAAGCCACCCCGGTCAGAGGTGGCTTTCCTGTTTATGGCCTGATTTCCTAAAATCGGCCGTAAATCAACGATTGGCTATCTGGTCCTGATTTTATAGCCCAGCGCCGCGAAATACCAGATGAACAGGTAGCAAGGAATCATCATCCAGTAAGCACTTTGCGGGTTCAGGACATCTACCAGGAAACCGTACAGAAGCGGCAGCAAGGCGCCCCCGGCAATCCCCATGATTAGGAGCGAGGACCCAATTTTAGTGAACCGTCCCAGATCGGCGATGGCCAGCGGGAAAATGGCGGGCCACATCAGGGAGTTAGCCAAGCCCAGCAATGAGATGCTGAATACGGAAATATTTCCCTCGGTGAAAATGGCCATTAACGTGAAAATCACGCCTAAAACAGCACAGATCTGAAGCGCCTTGTGTTGACTGATGAATTTAGGGATTGCAATGATGCCTATCACGTAACCAGAAATCATGGCCCACAACGTATAGGTGGTGTATCGGGAGGCATCGGACAGCGGAATACCTTGGCTGGCAGCGTAGCTGATCACGGTGTCACCGGCCATCACTTCTACGCCCACGTAGAGGAACAAGCTAATCACCCCAATGACTAAATGGGGGAACTGGAACACGGTGGATTTTCCGGTGTTGGCAGCGGCCACGGTTTCGCTTTCCTGGTCCGTGTCTACCTCAGGCAGGCCCGAGAAGTACGTGAACACCGATAAGGCAATCAGCACAGACATGATCACCAGGTAAGGCGTGATCACACGGGAGGCAAGGGCATCCAACTCGGCGGCTTTCTGGGCTGCATTCATGGTGGCTAGGCTGGCCACTAATTCATCGGCGCCGGCCAACACAATACTGCCCAAGATGAAAGGAGCCGCTGAACCCGCCATTTTGTTGCAGATACCCATGATACTGATCCTTTTGGCGGCACTCTCGGGAGGCCCGATGATGGAGATATAAGGGTTCACCGCCGCTTGCAGCACCGTTAACCCGGTTCCCTGGACAAACAAACCCAACAGAAAGAGCGCGTAGGTGCGCGTCATGGCCGCCGGAATAAAGAGCAAAGCGCCCGCCGCAATGATGAGCAGCCCCACGGACATGCCTTTTTTATAGCCGGTTCTCTTCAAAAGCCAGGCCGCCGGTACCCCCATCACCAGATAAGCGATGTAAAACGCGAAAGCCACTAGGTAAGACGCAAAGTTGGTGAGTTCGCACGCGATCTTTAAATAGGGAATCAGGACGGAGTTGAGCCAGGTCACAAACCCGAAAACAAAGAACAGCGCCCCGATAATGGCCATGGCCCGGGTATAGTTTGTTTGGGGGGCTTGCACCTGACTAGGCGAAGAAGCCGAAGACATGATTTTTGACATAGCTAGGTTTAGAAGGATTTTCCTTGATTACCAATATTAAGAATTATCTCTGTGCGGTAAGCCATCCCAGCCTAAAAGTTTAAGTTTTTTCCGTCTGCCAAGCCCAGTGGCCAGATTACAAAAGATAAAAAAACAAATTGCAGTAGCCATAAAAGCAAATTCTGCGGTGGTGCCTGCTTTTTTTCCGAAATTGCGCCCTCATTCAACTGAAGCATCACTCAACGCTCCGCACCATGGCCAAAGCAAAATCATCGGGTAATTTCAATATGACGGCAACTACCCTGGCGGGTCTGGAAGAAGTGCTGGCCCAGGAACTCCGCGATCTGGGGGCGCAGTACGTGAAACCGGGCGTGCGGGCCGTTACCTTCAGCGGAAACCAGTACCTGCTCTACCAGGCCAACCTTTGCTGCCGCACGGCCATCAGGATTCTGAAGCCTTTTGCCCAGTTCAAGGCCCGTGACGAGAAAGAGCTCTACATGAAGGTGCGCGAACTGGATTGGGACAAGTACATGAGCTTGAACGATACCTTCGCCATCAATGCGGTGGTGTCGCGGTCCACGTTTGAGCACTCCTTATATGTATCGCAGCTGACCAAAGACGCCATTGTGGACCAGTTCCGGGAGAAAACCGGCCGGCGGCCTAACATTGACGTGACCACCCCCGATGTAAGGATCAACCTTCACATGCACGAGAACATCGTGTCGCTGGCCTTGGACTCCTCGGGCGACTCTTTGCACCGCAGGGGCTACCGCCAGCAGACGAACGTGGCGCCGCTGAACGAGGTACTGGCCGCCGGTATTCTGCTGCTGAGCGGCTGGGACAAGCGCACGCCGCTGTATGACCCTATGTGCGGTTCGGGAACGTTCCTGGCTGAGGCGGCCATGATTGCCCATAACATCGCGCCGGGCGTGTACCGCCGCGACTACGGCTTCATGCGCTGGCCAGATTATGAGGCTGATCTCTACAAACGCGTGTACCAGGATGCCCTCTCCAAAGAAGACCTGGAGGTGGAAGTAGATATCTATGGCTCTGACGTGGACCCTGACTTTGTGGAAGCCGCTTTCCAAAACCTGGAGTACGCCGAACTGGAGCAGTACGTCCGCATCAAAGAACTTGACTTCAAGGAAGCGGTAAAACCCACTGACCAAGGGATTATTGTCATGAACCCACCCTACGGCGAACGGATTGGCGAAGAAAGCGAGATCAACGGCCTCTACAAAATGATAGGTGATACGCTGAAAGCTAATTTCCAAGATTGGGATGCAGCCATCTTCACCGGAAACCTGGAAGCCGCCAAACACATCGGGCTAAAACCTTCCCGCCGTATTCCGCTCTACAACGGACCCATTGAATGCCGCCTGTTTAAATATGAGTTGTACCGGGGCAGCCGGAAAGAGAAAGAAGTGAGTGAGTGAGTGAGTGAGTGAGTGAGTGAGTGAGTGGCGGATTGCATCTTGCTTTCTGTAGCAAACCACCTAAAGATAAACCCCGTTTCAAAGCCATTTTTAGAAAAACGGCTTTGAAACGGGGTTTTGTTTTGGGTTATAGTAACTCTGCAAGGCTTTTACTTCGGTTCCATCAGTCTACCGATGAAAAGGATGGCGTTGGTTGATTTCTCCCGGATGAGGAAAACAAAGGGTTTGTCAATCGTCACGGAAAGCGGCACCGAGGTAACGTATATCCCAACGGAGGTCGCCGCCGCGGCTTCGGTTCCCTCCTCGTTCACTTCCACAAAGGTCTTGTGGTTCACCTCTGAGATACTGAGATTGCCGCCTTTGTTAATGTTGCTGAAATCAGCCTGGTCGGTGAAGGCCACGGCCATCCCCAGGTTCTTCAAGGTCTCTTTCAGGTTATCGCCGTACTTCAACTCCAGCTTGAACTTGGGCATTTGCAGCTGCAGGGAAGAAGAGTCGGCTTTGTCTAGCCATTGCGTGACATTGGCGTGGGACAACTCCGGCATCAGGTCCTTAACGGTGCGCTGGCCCGAGGGCACAATCATGGTCATGCTGTACTGGCCGTTTCCGTAGGGTAAGTCAATAACCTGTTTAGAGGCATCCTGGTACAAGAGGTACTTACCTTTCAGGAGGGTCATGAAGGGGTGCGAAATGGTACCCCCGTTCTCTAACCGGAAAGTTCTGGACGCCGTCAGTTGTTTGTCAAACTGGTTGGCCCAGGCGCCTTTGAAGTAGATGGCGTTGATGAGGAAGAGCACATGGTCTGGCGTCACCTGATCCACAATGGTTTTGATCTTGCCCTTAGTTTTGTCGTTCACCCAGTTGTTGATCTCGTTTTTGGCGGCAGACGAAGCAAAGTCCAACGGCTTCACGGTGGCCTGGAAGTAGTTCTGGTTTGTGGTCACAAACGGGGCCAGCAACTCATATTGGTTGTTGAGCCAGATGGAGTTGGCCGTGGTGAATTCCACTTTCTTGTCTATGCCCACCAATAACTCAGACAGGCTCTTAAAGGATTGGTTGATTTCCTCGTCAGAGGCATTCCCAAAGCCCAGCGTTTGTTTCATGGCTTCCTTGGTGCCGTTGGCGGCCCCATTGTAGGTCATGGTGAGAGCCATGCTCAAACTCAGCGGCGAGATAAAGACGTTTTTGCCTTCTTCCATCTGGCTTATCTGCGCGAAGGATTTATAGGCAAACTCGTTGGAGCCAGCCACGGTTTTTATTTCCTGAGCCGTGAGCGGCCGGAGGTTGGGGGTATTGTCTTCCGGGGTAGGGTCCTGGCTCTCACAGGCGCTGGTGAGCATCAGCAGGGAACCTGCCAGGCCCAGGAAAGTGGTTTTAAGTAACGTTTTGTTCATGGAGGGTGGGTTTAACGGTGAGCTTACAAGAGGAGGACCCTTTCGCCGGGCGCATAGTTGCATCAGCAGTAAGTAATATTTTATCTTTTCTCACATCTCAACCAAAAGGCCGCCAAATTATGTTTTGGCAGCCTTTTGCTTAAAATAGGCGTGAAACGGTTAGGCTAGATTCCGCTTCCGGAGGAAGATGAAAATGCCCAGCACTACCAGCCAAACCGGCCAGATATAGCACAACCCCACAATCAGGGAGAGCCACAGTTCCCAACCCGTGCTCATAGCCTCTACCAGTCTAGTCACAAAGGACGGCTCCTCTACCACCGGCGCCGGAATCACCTGGTACATGGCCAACCTGATGGTGCTGTAAGAAGTCTGGTTCTGAAGAAAGCGCAGCCGGGCCTCGGCACTTTCTATTTCCTCGCGCACTACCTGTATCTCGCGCTCTACCTCCAAGATCTGCTTGATGTTCTTGGCTTCTTTCAACAAACCCATGAACCGCTGCTCCACGGCCAATTTTGCTTTCTTCCGAGCCTCTAGATCAACATACTCCATGCCTACGTCCTCGGTGGTGATGGTGCGCTCGTCCAATATCACGCTCTCTTTCTGCAGCTGGCGCAGGAGCGGTTTGAAGTTCTCGGGTTTCACCCGGATGACGAACTTGGTGGTTTTGGCGTCATCGCTCTGGTGCTGGGTGGTGTTGGCGAGGGTAGCGTCCATTTCGTCCACGGCAGCTTCAACCCGCTGCGTACTGGCCGCCAAGTCCTGCACCTGGAACTTCACCTCGGCCTGCCGAATCACGCGATCCTGTTTAGGCTTTGATTTGTCTGCCGTGGCGTTGTCGGCTGCCGGGGCACTTTCGGGTGAGACTTGCTGCACTGCGTCTTCTGTGACAGACGCAGATTCTTTGGCCGCACACCCGCTGAACAGCACGGAAAGGCTCATCAAGAAGGGGAGGGAGAGAAGGGAGAGGTTCTTTTTCATAGGTTTATCTTTCACCTTAATCCTTTCTGCCTCAAAAAGGTAACCCGTCAAAACAGAACAATATAAAGACCAGATGAAGCGTTTGCCTGCCCATTTTCCTGTGTAAAAATTTTGAAAAGCAACGGGCAATAAGCTGTTCTACGCCTAAAAAAATGCATTTTAAATAAAACAGCCCATAAATCAGAAAAGGAACCTGTTTTAGGCTCCTTTTCTGATTTATGGGCTGAAAACGGATTGCTCCGCTTCTTGAATGAACTAGATACGGTTGATCTGGGCACCCAAGGCGTTCAGGCGACCGTCAATGTTCTGGTACCCGCGGTCAATTTGCTCAATGTTGTGGATCACGCTGCGGCCTTCGGCGGAAAGCGCGGCGATGAGCAGGGCTACCCCAGCTCTGATATCCGGAGAAGTCATAGAAATACCGCGCAGCGATACCTCTCTGTTATGGCCAATCACGGTGGCACGGTGCGGATCGCAGAGGATGATCTGCGCGCCCATGTCAATGAGTTTGTCCACGAAGAACAGGCGGCTCTCAAACATTTTCTGGTGAATGAGCACGGTTCCTTTGGCTTGGGTTGCCACCACCAGCGCGATGCTGAGCAAATCTGGGGTGAAACCTGGCCAAGTATGGTCAGAAACGGTCAGGATACTGCCGTCAATGTAGGTGTCAATCTCATAGCGGTCCTGCGCCGGGATGAAGATGTCATCACCGTGGAATTCCATTTTGATGCCCAGGCGGCGGAACGTGTCCGGGATTAGGCCCAACTCACGGATCTGCGCGTCTTTGATGGTGATCTCAGAACCGGTCATCCCGGCCAAGCCGATGAAAGATCCGATCTCGATCATGTCTGGCAGCATGCGGTGCTCGGTGCCGCCCAGTTTCTCCACGCCCTCAATGATGAGCAGGTTAGACCCGATGCCGCTGATTTTGGCACCCATGCGGTTGAGCATTTTGCAAAGCTGCTGCAGGTACGGCTCGCAGGCGGCGTTGTAGATAGTGGTGATGCCTTCGGCCAGCACGGCGGCCATCACAATGTTGGCGGTTCCGGTCACGGAGGCCTCGTCGAGCAGCATGTACGTGCCTTTCAGGTTTTTGCCTTCCAGGTGGTAGAAGCTGTCGTTGGCATCGTAGGTGAACTTGGCGCCTAGTTTCTCAAAGGCCAGGAAGTGCGTGTCCAGTCTGCGGCGCCCAATTTTGTCTCCACCAGGTTTCGGCAGTTTGGCAACCCCGTAGCGGGCCAACATCGGTCCCAGAATCATCACTGATCCGCGGATGGCGCGGGCCTGCTCAATGAATTTATCTGAGGTAAGGTAATCAAGGTTAACGTCTGCGGCGGTGAAGATATACGTGTCTGGCGCGGTCTGCTCCACCTGAACACCCATGTCACTTAGAAGCTCAATCAGCTTGTTTACATCCCTGATGTTGGGAATATTGGAGATAATAACCGGCTCAGCGGTTAAAAGCACGGCGCACAGAATCTGCAGCGCCTCGTTCTTTGCTCCCTGTGGGATAATCTCGCCGTGTAGAGTACGGCCGCCTATTACTTCAAAAGAAGCCATGCGTTCTTATTTATTCTTACTTCTGTTCTGATTCTGATTTTTGTTCTGGTTGTTGTTCTTGTACTTCTGGTTGTTGTTCTGGTAGTTGTTACCGGGGCCTTGCGGCGCCTTTACGGTACTTTCAAACAGATTTCCTTTTTCCAGGAGCGAAGCATCCAAATCCAGGTCGCCTTTAGACAGGTCGCGGAGGTTTTCCAGGATCACCTCATCGGTCACGCTGTCTTTGTTGTAGGTGCGGTACAGCACCTTCATCAGTTTCCCGATGGAGATGATGGCGGCCTCCCGTTCCTGCGGATCGCTGATCTGCTTGGCTTTGTCAATGAGGCGCTCCAGGTTGGTACCGTAGTGCTTGAACCTGGGGTTCTGCACAGGGTAATCTACCCGCTGCGGCTTGTCATTGAGGTATTCCATGGCGCTCAGGGTAAAAGGCGCGTCCACCTCCAGTTTGCCGTCAGACATCACATACAAGTGGTTCCAGAGCGTTTGCTGGGCATCCTGAATGTCCTTTACGTTGGGGTTCAGGCGACCCATAAGGTTCACGAGCAATTGCGCCAACTGCGTACGCTTGCCCCGGTCTTCTACCGTGAGGATGTACTGAACAATGTTCTGCACGTTGCGGCCGTACTCCCGCAGCAAAAGCTCTTGTTTAAATGTGGAACTGGCTACCATGTGATGGAATATGTTGCAAAGTCAAAATTAGGAATTTTTTGTTCGTATCACGTATCGTGCACCAAGTATCATCACAAAAGAACATCCGTTTTAGGCCTTTTTTTAGAAATGGAGGCCTAAAACGGATTGGATGTTCTCTCTGTATTTGTATTAGCGATGTTCTTGCTACCTGATACCCGCTACGTGCGACGCGTTACGCGTGAATGCGCAGCTTGGCAAAGCTCAGGAGCAGGGTTTTCTCGCCCACGCCTTCAAACTCAATGATGGCTTTGGTAGAATTGCCCTGGGTGTCCATCTTGGTGACGGTGCCAAACCCAAACTTAGGGTGCTCTACGCGCATCCCGGCCGTTAGGTTAGACGTGTCGCTTGGGGTGAAGTCCGCAGGCGGATTGTAGGAAGGGGCCGCGGCAGGTTTTTTGGCCGGGGAGATGAGCTGCGCCACCGGGGTTTTGCGTTGCAATACTTTCTCAAACGGCCCGCGCTCATCGCCAAACTTGAAGTTCAGGAAGGTAGGGTCAATCTCATCAATGAACCGGCTTTTCTCGGCGGCCCGCAGGTTCCCCCACTGGTAGCGGCTGGTGGCGTAGGAGAGGGTCAGCTTTTTCTCGGCGCGGGTGATGGCCACGTAGAACAGGCGGCGTTCCTCCTCCAAATCAGCGCGCGACTGCAGCATCATCTGGCTCGGGAACAGGTTCTCTTCCATACCCACGATGAACACGTTCCGGAACTCCAGACCTTTGGCCGAGTGGATGGTCATCATGGTTACGTACTCACCTTCTTCCTCTTTCTTCGTATCCGTATCGGTGAGCAGGGCGATGTCTTGCAGGAACAGGGCCAGCGAGTTGTCTTCTTTCTCCGGATCGTCCACAAACTCCTTGATCGCATTCAGCAATTCCTGGATGTTCTCGTAGCGGGCCAGTCCTTCCACAGATTTATCAGCGTACAGGTCATCTACCAGCCCAGAGTGCTTGGCAATGTAGGTAGCGGCCTCAAAGGCGTCTTTCTCCTGGGCAATGACCGCGAAGCTCTTGATCTTGGTTGCAAACTCCTGGATGGCCACCCCGGCGCGTCCGCCTACCAACTGGTTCGCGTGGCTCACCACTTCCCAGATGCTGTGGTTGGTCTCGTTGGCCGTGACGATGAGTTTTTCAATGGTCGTATCTCCAATCCCGCGCTTTGGATAGTTGATCACGCGACGCAGGGCTTGCTCATCGTTGTGGTTGATGGCCAGACGCAAATACGAGATCAAGTCCTTAATTTCCTTGCGCTGGTAAAATGACAGACCGCCCACAATTCGGTACTTGATGTTCATCTTGCGCAGGGCCTCTTCCATCGCCCGCGACTGGGCGTTGGTGCGGTACAAGATGGCAAAATCCTCGTAGGAGAGGTGGTGGTTCATCTTCTCCTCAAAGATGGCATGCGCCACCAGTTTTCCTTCCTCGTTGTCAGAGCTGGCTTTGATCACGTCAATGAGCTGGCCTTCCTCGTTCTCAGAGAACACGCTTTTGCGCAGCTGGGCCTTGTTGTTCTTGATCACGCTGTTGGCCGCCTTCACAATGTGCTGGGTAGAACGGTAGTTCTGCTCCAGCTTAAACACCTCCAGCTCTGGGTAATCGCGCTCAAAGTTTAAGATGTTCTGGATATCGGCGCCGCGGAAGGCGTAGATACTTTGGGCATCGTCACCCACCACGCAGATGTTACGGTCCTTCGCAGAGAGTTTGCGGGTGATGAGGTACTGGCTATAGTTTGTATCCTGGTACTCATCCACCATCACGTATTTGAAGATGTGCTGATACTTGTTGAGCACGTCCACGTGGTCTCTAAAGAGCACGTTGGTGTTGAAGAGCAAATCGTCAAAATCCATGGCGCCCGCCTTGAAGCAGCGTTCAGCGTAGATTTTAAAAATCTGGCCTATTTTCGGGCGCAGGGCTGCCTCGTCATCAGCTTGGATGGCCGGGTCTCTGAGGTACTGGGCCACGGAGATCAGTTTGTTTTTGGCCGCCGAGATCCGCCCCAGCACCATGTTGGGCTTGTAGAGCTTATCGTCCAGGTTCATCTCCTTCACGATGTTCCGGATGAGGGTTTTGGAGTCATCGGAGTCATAGATGGTGAAGTGGCTGGGATAGCCAATCTTCTGGGCCTCTGCCCGCAGGATGCGCGAGAAAACGGAGTGGAAGGTTCCCATCCAAAGGTTCTTGGCCTCGGGGCCCACCACTTTCTCAATCCGGCCGCGCATCTCTTTGGCCGCCTTGTTGGTAAAGGTGAGGGAGAGGATGTTGAACGGATCAATCCCCTTTTCCAGCAAATGCGCGATGCGGTAGGTTAGCACCCGGGTCTTGCCCGAGCCCGCACCCGCAATGATCATACAGGGGCCCTCAGTATTTAAAACAGCTGCACGCTGTGACTCATTCAGGAGTTTCAGGTAATCCATGCTCACAAATATTCTTTCTTCAGGGAGAACACAAAATTACGGAATAAAGTCGCATTTCCTGACTCCGTTTTCAGCCTGGTTTCTGAATATCTTGCCCTAAACGACCGGCCCTATTCTCTACAGCGGTTTCTTCACCTCAAAGGAAATTATCTTGCTGCCGGGCAAACCGTCTTTGGTGAGGCCCTGCACCACCACGGTGTAAGTACCGGCCTGGTCCCCGGTGTAGAATTGGGCGGTGGCTTTGCCGGTGGCCTCGGTGGTCAGGTCCGGGGACCAGTAGAGGAGGTTGCGCCAGTCGGGTAGGCGGCTGAGTTTCTGCTCCTCGGTGTCATAAGTAGGGGCGTAGAACTCACGCTGGAGCTGGAGGCCTTCGTATTCCTGCAGCAGGGCGCGCGTATCTACCGGAAAACCGGCCAGGTCGCCCTTATAGGTGGTGTAGCTCACCACGCCGCTAGACACCAGAGAACCGTTGTAGTATTTGCCCGTCATCACCTCCAGTTTCCTGACCTTGAGCGGATCAAAGGCCATGATCTGGTCTATGTCAAAAACCGGTACGCCGTCCAGAAGCACCAGCGGGTCTTCCTGGAAAAACCGGTCGTTGGTCAGGTCCATCACCAGAAAGTGGAACCCATCGCGCCGCTTCCGCACCATCACGCCGGGCACGTACTCCCGCATCACCTCCTCCATTACTTTAAAGCGGGTGAAGTCGTCCAGCAGGAATTGCTGGTCTGGTTTGCCGTAGAAGGAAATGCTGTCAATGCCGGGGGCTTTGAACCGGTTCAGGTTTCGCTCAAAGTAGATGTTCTGGGCCTGTACATCGTGGTGGCGCAGCAGAATGGCTTCTTTCAGGTTCTCGCTGAGGTCCAAGGCATGAAGGTTGTTTTCAGCCTGTTTTTCAGAAAACGGGTTTAAAAGCTGGAAATGGTAGGTGCTGTCTTTAAGCCAATTGGTCTGCACCACTACCTCCTTGGGCCCGAAGAAGTCCTTGGCCTCAAACAACACGGAGCCGTCTGGGGCACTGACACTGCTGTAGAACCGCACGTTTCGGCCCGGTGCCGCCAGGTACGTCCTGATGTCCTTGACGGAGGCGCCGGTGATGCTGTGGGTGACTTTTCCCCGGATCAGGTGCCCGCCGTATTCCGGCACGAATGCGTAATTGGTTATTTGCGGATTCAGCACCTCCTCCCAGGTGAAGCGGCTCCAGCCGTGCGTCAGCATCAGGTTGTCCAGGGCTTCCTCGGCCTGCGGACCGGTTTGGGTGAAGTAAGCCGATGGGTTCTCCACCGTGCCTTTCAGATCTGAGGTCAAGTAGAGGTAGGCTCTGATATCGGCAGGGTCAGTGGCTTGGAGGTTATCGTTGCGGAAAACGGCCAGGGAAAGGTTAGCGGCAGTAGGAGTACCTGGCTTGCT
This sequence comes from Rufibacter hautae, assembly GCF_008271695.1. Lineage (GTDB taxonomy): Bacteria > Bacteroidota > Bacteroidia > Cytophagales > Hymenobacteraceae > Nibribacter > Nibribacter hautae. Next base: position 1,581,412 of record NZ_VKKY01000002.1, on the reverse strand, counting down.
TTGCGTGAGCAAGTCCATGGTGACTTTCTCACGCGGCCCGAACTGGGGCTTGCTCAATGTGGTTTCAATCTCCAGCCCACGGGTGGGAGTGGTAAAGAAAAGACGCTCAGCTACGGGTTTGTGCTGTCCGTTAAAAAGCGTGAAATGCGTGATGCCGGCCGCCATCGAATCTTTCTGCACCGAAAACAAAGCCTTGCCGTTCTGCAGGGTGGCCGTGGCAGCTACCGCTACCGTGCCGCGCGTATGGCCCAAGAGATACAGCTGTTCTGGCTCTTGTTGGTTGCCTTGGGCCGTAATCTGTAACTGACCCGGTTTGCTTTCCTCTACCCTAAGGGAAAATCCCTGTGCCTGCACCTGCGGCAGTTTCTGCCGGATGGTTTTCCCGCCGGCAAACCTCACCACGGCCGTGTATTCCCCGGCACCCGAGGGCGTGAAGCTGAAGTTGCCGATTCCGGATCTTGCAGGCTGGAAACTGGCAACTACTTTCCCTGCTTTGTCCAGCACCTCGCCCTGGAAGGAAGCGCCTTTGCCGGTTTTGCTGTTGGTAGCTTTGAAGGCCACTTTGCTGGGCAGACCCTGCACCAGATTTCCGCCCTCAGGGAAAAACTGAATCGCGTAGGCAGCGGTGTCTGCGGCACTTTTCAAACCCAGTGGCTGGAAGGTGTTGATGATGGTAACGGGCTGCTGGAAATAATAGGCGGGGCTGAAGTTCTTCATCCAGTTGGTATAGGCCCGCACGGTATAATTACCCGGCTCCAGCGTCACCGGCAATACCAACGATCCACTACCGGTGCCTTTTTTTAAGGAGATTTTGCCCTGGAGTACCGGCTTTTGGCCGGCATCCAAGACTTCCACGTAGGCCACTTTGCTCATATCTAAAGGTTGGTGACGCATGCCATCAACGTTGTACACCTTGAACCACATGGTCTCGCCGCAGGCGTAGGCCGGCCGGTCCAAATGCAGGAAGACCTTTTCCTGGAAGGCTTTTTTGCCGTGCTCCTGAAACTCGTAAACCAACCTGGGAAAAGATTTGGTTTGCGCGATGCTCTGGCCCGCAGCCAAGCCTAGGAGGCTTAAAGCGAAGGCGAGTTTATAGCCTGTTTTCCTGAAAGGAGCGCCAAAACGGGTTTTCAGAAATCTGCAGGCCGACAATGATTGTGTATGTTCCATTGGTGAATTCATGCTGACCATTTGTTATTCCCAGTAAGCGGGTTTGGCGGTGGTGCCCAAAGTGCGGCAATCCACGCAAGGTTTAGAAGCTCCCCCGTACCCAATCAATACCCTGTCGTTAGTTATGATGCGGTCTATGGGAATGTTGGATCCACCGCCGAAATACGCGGCTTCCTCGCCCAGGAACACGGTGTCAAAAGAGCAGGCGGGGGAAGGTGCCCGGTAGCTGGGCGGCAACTCAGTATCGGTGACAAAGATTCTTTTCTCCGTGACGGAGGAGACACTCACGTACCCAATGACGGGCTCTTCCGGCGAGGTCAGGCAGCGGATGTTGCCGGTAAGCTGGGTGGGGAGCGGATCAAAGAGGGAACCCAGGCTCTCGGTGTTCTTCCGGAGGGCTTCCCAGTACTCGTATGATTCCTTTGTCTGGGCATACTGCTTTACCAGGATGCTGTATTTGCGGTCCAGTTTGTCTGAGTTGGCGGGGACCTTCACCAGAGGGAAATTGCTCACCACATCTTGGCTCAACTTCAAAGTATTGCCAATCTGGATGCTGGTGGAATTATTGAACCGGTAGCAGAGGTTAATCATTTTATCTGGGGTACGGTCCATGATCTGCCCGTTCACGTACTCAATCACCGAATGGTAGAAAGACAAATACTCCCAAGATTCTTCGTACTCCCAGCGGTAATAGCGGGTGCTGTTCCGGTCATCATGGGTGCTCACTTTTATCTGCAAGCCGTCTGAGGCAGCCTCCCAGGTCACGGCATCAATGGCCGGGGTCTGTTGTACCGTCACATACTCAGAGGCGTATTCTTTTCCTGAGGCCTTGATGAACAGGCGGTACTTTTTGGCTGGGTTCAGGGCCAAGGCGTTGCTGGAATAGGTGCCGGCGGCGATTTCCATTAGCGGGAATTTCTCGCCGTTTTCTTCCTCCACCGTTACGGTGGCGTTTGTTTCCTTTTGAGGTGCGCTGGACTCTGACAGGTTCTGGGTGCGCGACAGCAGGATGGTGGTAGGGCCGTTGCTGTTGATGAAGCCGCTCACTACCAGAAATTTATTGGAGCTTTCAATTACCTCGGGGTTGTAGGGTTCCTCGCAGGCAGCCAGAAAAAGAAGGCAGAGCCAGTAAAAAGCTGTTTTGAGGCTGATTATATGAAAACGCATTAGAATCTGAAGTTATAGGTAATGGTGGGGATGGGCTGCCCGAAGATGGAGAGCTTGTAGCCTTTGATTTTTCCGTTGTCTGACCGGAAGTACACCGAGTAAGGGTTCTTGCGGCCCGTCAGGTTGTACACGGCCAAAGTCCAGGAACTGTGGGCCAGTTTCCTCACCTTGTGGTTTCCCTCAATGTTCATGGCGAAGTCCACGCGGTAATAATCAGGGACGCGGTACTGGTTGCGGTCTGAGTAGAAGATGCGCTGCACGTTGCCGTCGGTGTACTTGGCAATGGGCAAGGTGATGGGCCTTCCGGTGCTGTAGGTGAAATTCAGCGAGGTACTGAACCGCTGGCTGAACCGGTAATTGCTGATGAGCGTGACATCGTGCGGTTTGTCAAAGTTGCTGGGGTACCAGTTGCCCTGGTTGATGATCTCAGACACCGCTGGGTTGTTCAGGCGCACCAGCGTGCGGGAGTAGGTGTAGCTCACCCAGCCGTTGAGCTTGCCGGTGAGTTTCTTCAGCATGACCTCCACCCCGTAGGCTTTGCCCTCAGCATTGGCCACATCGGTCTCAATATGATGGTTGAGGATGATGGTGGCCCCGTTGCGGTAATCCAGGAAGTCCTTCATCTTTTTGTAGTAACCTTCCACCGAGAACTCCACGGTGTTGGCCCGGAAGTTCTGGTAATAGCCCAATGCTACCTGATCGCCCACCTGCGGCCGGATGTTCGCATCGCTCAGTTTCCAGGTATCGGTAGGGGACATGGTAGCCGTATTGGAAAGCATGTGGATGTACTGGCGCATCCGGTTGAAGCTCATCTTCACCGAAGAATGGTCCGTAAGTCCAAACCTAGCCGACAGCCGGTACTCGGGCCCATGATAAGTTGCCAGCGACTTGCCTGATCCGTAGGAAAGCGTGTCCAGGATGCTGCTTTCCGTTTTGGGCACGTTAGGCGCATAAAGGTAGGTTTCCCGCGGCCCCAAAGCGTTGAACATGGAATACCGAAGGCCCAGGTACAGCGAGAACCGCGGCGAAATGTCTATCTGGTCAGAGACGTAGACCGCGCTCTCCAGGGCTTTCTCGCGTTGCAGCACATCCGGGGTAATCAAGGATTCAGAGCCCACTGGCTGCAGACTGCCCGGCGACACGTTATACAGGATGGAACTGGCCCCGAAGTCAACGGTGTGTTTGCTGCTCAAAAAGTAGTTGAAATCGGCTTGGAGGTTCACCTGGTTCATTTCAAAAGCCATTTTCGAGGCGTTTACCGGGTTATTTTCGGCATTCACGCCATAACCGTAGTGGCTGTAGCCACCGGTAAGCACACTGTACAGCTTGTTGTGGAAGATATGCTTCCATTTTACGCTCGCATTCCGGTTAGTGAAGTTGTACAGGGAGTCGCTGCCCAACCGGAACTTGTCTTTGCTGAAGTACCCCGAAAGGTACAGCGTGTTCTTGCTGTCGAACTCGTGGTTGATCTGGGCATTGAGGTCGTAGAACGAGGCTGAGCTTTTCTTGAACGTCTCCTGGGGCAGCTTCTTTAACAGCCAGTCTGAATATGTGCTTCGGCCGGCCACCAAAAAAGAGGTTTTGTCTTTGCTAATGGGGCCTTCCAAGGTCAGGCGGCTGGTTAGCAGCCCGATTCCACCGGAACCAGCCAGCTTCTTCTTATTCCCGTCACGGGTGGTCACCTCCAACACCGAGGAAAGGCGTCCGCCGTACCGGGCCGGGATGTTGCTTTTGTGTAGTTCCACCGCTTTCACGATATCGGGGTTGAAAGCCGAAAAGAACCCGAACAAATGCGAGGGGTTGTAAACGGTGGCATCGTTGAAAAGTATGAGGTTCTGGTCGGTGGAGCCGCCGCGCACGTTCATGCCCGTGCTGCCTTCTCCCACCGATTTTACCCCCGGCAAGGTGAGCACCACCCGCAGAATATCGGTCTCCCCGAAAGCCGTCGGCACCTGTTTGATGGCGCGCATGTCCAGGCGCTCCATGCCCATCTGCATGCCGGCCACGTTGCGGTCTTTCTCGGCCTCTACCAGCACCTCTTTCAGGGATCGCACGTCTTCTTCTACCTCAATGTCCAGCTTTCCGTCTGAATAGATAGCCAGGCGGCGTTTAGAGTTCTTGATCCCGATGCCCCTGATGAGCAGTTCGTGTTGGCCTACGGGCAGGGTGAGGGAGAAGTATCCATACTGGTCTGTGGTGGTGGCCAGTAATGGCGACTGTATGTACACCGAGGCCCCGATAATTGGCTCCCCGGAGTTGGCATCGCGGAGGTGACCGGCCAGGTTGGCGTTTCCGGTGGCGTTTTCGCGTTTTACCCCAATTTCATAGAGTTTGGCCTCTGAGACGGCTTTCTTCCGGGATGTTTCCCCAGCTACGTACGGCTTGGTGTTTGCGCCCGCTGCGGCCAGACGTTGCCCACTGCTGTTTATTGGTGTATCTCTTCTGAAAAAGCCATCAGGCAGATTGGCCATAAAGTCCTTGCCTTGGGTCAAGAGCACATGGCCCTGCTCTGTGATGGCGAATTTCAGGTTGGTGCCGCTTACTGCTTTCTCCAAAATACTGCTCAGCGGCTGCTGCGTGGCCTGCACCGAAACCAGGAAGCTATCCACCGTCTCGGGTTCAAAATAGAAACGGTACTTGCTTTGGGCTTCCACCGCCTTAATCAAATCCTGGAAAGGGGCTTGCTTGAGGTCCACCGTCAGGAACGTCTCCGGGACAACCTGGGCGCTGCAAACCGTTTTCCCCGACAGGAGCAACACTAAAAGGAAAAACGCGATGCGGTAAAGGTGATTCATACAAGCAAAAGGGGAGAGGGAAAAGGTCTTAGCGGTGAAGGAACTTAGGTTCATGTTATTTCTGGAGGGCGTCATACTGTAGCACAAGGGCCAGGAGGGAAGCTTCCCTTGCCTTCCGGAAGTTCAGCTTCTGGGCACGGGCGTACTTCTTCAGCTCTTTCTTTTTATCGCCAAACACCTTGTACACCGATTTACCGCCGCTAACCTGGTGATAGCCATTGCCTTTCTTCACAAAGAACTTGTCCTCCACATCATAATGCTCCACCTCCTTCATTTCCTCAATGGCAAAGGTCCTCAGCTTTATTCTTTTGGCTAGCAGTTTGGTGTTGCCGTCGTGGAGTACATCATAGAACCCCACAGGTAGGGCGGAATTACTGGCAGAGTCCTGCGCCGTCACGGCTACAAACAGGTGTTTACCCAACACAAAAGCATCTACTTTCTCCTGGATCAATTTCTGCATCAAGAAGCCGTTGGAAACAATCACCACCTGGTCTAAAACCAGATCATACAACATGGGCACGTCATGGTACCAGGAACCATCATAGAGCACGCTGCCCGGGGCTTTCTGGTCTTGCAGAAAGAACTGATGCCCCACGCGGTTCACCTTGCGGTAGTCCACGTACTCGGGTCCGTTCAACAGGTGCGACTCGGTTTTGGTGGCCTGCCGGTAAAGGCTGATGGGGTAGCTGGGCTGGTTTTGCGGGGTAGGGGAGGCAGATTGGACGGTTTGAGCCAATCCATCAAAAGAAACGGCGAAAAGAAGGAGCGCAAAGAAAAGTAGCTTCACCTTCAGTATAGGCAGCAGGGCAGGGGGCATCTGAACAAAATCTATATATGAAAACCCAATCTATCATTTTTAAACCACAAAATCATCTTAGTATAGTTAAATGATAAATGAGTGCCATACTTGGTAGGAAAGTCATAAGACCGCAGGGTGTATTATAGCTGGAACTTGGGTAAGGTGTCACGGTATTTACCATGGCTAACACAGTTTGCGGTAATTCAATTTGGCTGAATGTTACCAATCTGTGGCCAAGGCTGAACCAAAGGAGGAGCCAGGTTTCCGTTTTGACCTATTTGCTACAAAAGAGGCTGAAAACGCTCTTGGCAATGGCTTTAATATTCTTATTCCCTTTTTGCCCCCGAACTTAAATAGCGGTACTTTTGTCTTTCTGCTGTAAGAATTAGCTCATGATTGTACTACAAAATACTGTTCTCTCAGATGACCTCAAAGACAAGTTCTTTGTCTGTAATCTGGAGAAATGCAAAGGCGCCTGCTGCGTGGAAGGTGACCTGGGCGCCCCCCTTGACAAAGACGAACTGCCCCTCCTAGCCGATGCCTACGAACACGTAATGCCTTATATGTCTCAGGAGGGCATTCAAGCGGTTAATGAACAAGGCCTATTTGTGGAGGACTTTGAAGGCGACTACAGCACGCCCACCATCGGGGACCGCGAGTGCGCCTACGCCATCTATGACGAAAACCTCACCCTCAAGTGCGCCATTGAACAGGCCTACCTGGACGGTAAAATCTCCTGGAAGAAGCCTATCTCCTGCCACCTATATCCCATCAGAATCACCAAGTACGATGGTTTTGAGGCTTTGAATTATGACCGCTGGGAAATCTGCAACCCGGCCTGTTCCTTCGGGCTAGAGTTAGGCGTGCCCGTCTACAAGTTCCTGCGTGAGCCGTTGATCCGGAAATATGGGGAGCAATGGTTCAATGAACTGGACGAGATGGTTGCCAAAGAATCTATGGTGAAATAAGCTTTCCCTTATATGTAAAACCGCCCGTTTTCAGCTTGTTTTCTTAAAATAGGCTAGAAACAGGCGGTTCTTTTTGACGGTAAGCCGTTTATAAAGCAGAAAAGCAGCCCATGAGGCTGCTTTTCTGCTTTATAAACGAACGTTCCTAAACGTTCGCAAAATCGTAGGTATCCAGGTAGCTGGTGGTAAAATCACCTTCGTTGAAGTTTTTGTCGTCCATCATGGCCAGGTGGAAAGGAATGGTGGTTTTCACGCCTTCAATCACAAACTCACTCAGAGCGCGCTTCATCTTCACTATGGCTTCCTCCCGCGTCTGCGCACTCACAATCAGCTTCGCGATCATAGAGTCATAGTTGGCCGGGATGGTGTAACCCGCATATACGTGCGTGTCTACGCGAACCCCGTGTCCGCCGGGGATGTGCAGCACGTTGATTTTACCGGGGCTCGGGCGGAAACCTGCTTTCGGGTCCTCGGCGTTGATGCGGCACTCAATGGCGTGCATTTGCGGGTAGTAGTTCTTGCCTGAGATGGGAATGCCAGCGGCCACCTTGATCTGTTCTTTGATCAGGTCATAATTCACTACTTCCTCGGTGATGGGGTGCTCCACCTGAATACGGGTGTTCATCTCCATGAAGTAGAAATCCTTGTGCTTGTCCACCAGGAACTCAATGGTACCCACGCCTTCGTAGTTAATGGCTTTGGCGCCGGCGATGGCCGCCTGGCCCATGCGCTCGCGCAACTCATCTGAGATGAACGGCGAAGGGGTTTCCTCAATCAGTTTCTGGTGACGGCGCTGGATGCTGCAATCACGCTCAGACAAGTGGCAAACGGCACCGTACTGGTCCCCCACAATCTGAATCTCAATGTGACGCGGCTCCTCCACGAATTTCTCCAGGTACATGCCGTCGTTGCCAAAAGCGGCTTTGGCTTCCTGGCGGGCATCGTTCCAAGCTTTGTCAAACTCATCGGCCGATTTGATGATGCGCATGCCGCGTCCACCGCCACCCGCCGTGGCTTTGATAATCACCGGATATTTGATCTTGGCCGCCAATTTCTTGCCTTGATCGGCAGAAGCCAACAAACCCTCAGAACCTGGGATGGTGGGCACGCCGGCTTTCTTCATGTATTCCTTCGCGGAGGACTTATCTCCCATGGAGTTGATCATCTCCGGGGTTGCGCCAATGAACTTGATGCCGTTTTCGGCACAGATTCTGGAAAACTCGGCATTTTCAGAAAGGAAACCGTAGCCCGGGTGAATGGCATCGGCGTTGGTGATCTCCGCGGCCGCAATCAGGTTAGGGATGTTGAGATAAGACTGGGAAGACGGAGCAGGGCCGATACACACCGCTTCATCCGCGAAGCGCACGTGCAGGCTTTCCTTGTCGGCGGTAGAATAGACGGCTACCGTTTTAATTCCCATTTCTTTACAAGTCCGGATAACCCTCAGCGCAATTTCGCCACGGTTGGCAATCAGTATTTTTTTGAACATGTAGTTTAATGTGCTAATTGTTGGATGTGCTCATGTGCTAATGATTCATAAAAATAATGTGCTGATAAACCAATGATTGGGAGGAAGGAAGTATAAGATTGATCTTAAAGCAATCCCTCCGCACAAAAATTAGCACATCAGCACATTACAGTTTTAGCACATTAGCTAGGATCTACCAAGAACAACGGCTGGTCGTACTCCACCGGGCTGGCGTTGTCTACCAGTACTTTTACAATGCGGCCAGATACCTCAGATTCAATTTCGTTGAACAGTTTCATGGCTTCAATGATGCAGATCACCTGGCCTTTTTTCACCTCGTCGCCCACGTTCACAAACGCCGGTGACTCTGGGTTGGCAGAGCGGTACAGGGTACCAATCATGGGCGCTTTGATGGTGATGTATTTGCTGGTGTCATCAGCGGCGGGCTGGGCCGGGGCGGCTGGCGCAGCAGGAGCGGCAGCCGGAAGCGGCGCAGGGGCAGGCAGGTGCGGAGCAGGCGCCTGAGGGGCCGGAGCACCACCTTGCACAAACTTCACTTTCTGGCTCGCCTCGCGTTCTACAGAGATCTTGAACTCTTCTGTCTCAATGTCAACTTTGTTCAGGCCCGATTTCGCGATGAAATCAATCAGTTCTTGGATTTCCTTTGCTTTCATAGTTTTATTTTACTCGTTCGGCGTAGGTATAGGTACGCGTATCTACCTTGATTTTTTCGTCTTGCCCAATAAACAAGGGAACCGAGATAGTCGCGCCTGTTTCTACAGTGGCTGGTTTAGAGGCGTTGGTAGCGGTGTCTCCTTTGATGCCGGGTTCTGTATACGTAATAGTGAGCTCTACATACGTAGGAAGTTCGGCGGTCAGCGGAGTTTCGGTTTCGGCGTGGAACAGGATGGTCACTTCCTGGCCTTCTTTCATCAAGTCAGCGAAAGGTACCAGTTTTTCATTCAAAGTCACCTGCTCAAAGCTATTCATGTCCATGAAGTTGTAGCCATAGTCATCTTTGAAGATGTACTGGTGCGGGCGCTGCTCCACGCGGGCCGTGGTTACTTTCACACCGGCGGTGAAGGTGTTGTCCACCACTTTGCCGGTTTTGATGTTCTTTAATTTGGTACGGACGAAGGCTGGACCTTTGCCGGGTTTCACGTGCTGAAACTCGGAGATGAGCCAGAGGTCACCGTTAAATTCAATGCAAAGCCCGTTGCGGAAATCAGCGGTAGTTGCCATAGTTTGTAGTGTGTTTCGGTTTAAGATGCCTGCGGGTTTCTCCCGATTGGACATAAAAAAATTCGGCCAAAGATAGCCGAATTTTTTGATCTATTTTAGAAAAGTGCCTTAAAAACGAGGCGATTACTTGGGGTCATAGGCCCACTTCAGATAAATGGATCCCCAGGTGAAACCACCGCCAAAAGCGGCCAGAATCACGTTGTCGCCCTTTTTGAGTTGGTCTTCATACTCCCACAGACACAAAGGAATGGTGCCGCTGGTGGTATTGCCATATTTCTGGATGTTGATCATGACTTTATCAGGGCCCACGCCCATGCGGTTGGCGGTGGCGTCAATGATGCGTTTGTTTGCCTGGTGCGGTACAAGCCAGGCAATATCGTCGGCGGTGAGGTTGTTCCGTTCCATGATCTCGGCAGACACGTCGGCCATGCCTTTCACCGCAAACTTGAATACCTGCTGGCCTTCCTGGAACGCGTAGTGCTCTCTTCTGTCCAGCGTTTCCTGCGTGGCCGGACGGCGCGAGCCACCGGCTTTCATGTGCAGGAACTGGGCGCCGCTTCCGTCAGACTTCAGGATGCTGTCCTGTACGCCAAGTCCCTCGGTGTTGGGCTCCAGCATCACAGCGCCGCCTCCGTCCCCGAAGATGATGCAGGTGGCGCGGTCTGTGTAGTCTACAATGGCCGACATTTTATCAGCACCCACGATGATGACTTTCTTGTATTTGCCGGTCTCCACGAACTGGGCACCGGTAGCCAGCGCGAACAGGAACCCCGAGCAGGCGGCCTGCAGGTCGTAGCCAAACGCGTTCACGGCACCTACCTCAGCGCAGATGATGTTCGCCGTGGCCGGGAACACCATGTCTGGGGTAGTGGTAGCGCAGATGAGCAGGTCTACTTCCTCTGGCTGGGTGTTGGTTTTCTTAAGGAGGTCCAGAACGGCCGGAATGGCGATCTGGGAGGTGCCCTGGTCTTCGCCCTTCAGGATGCGTCTTTCTTTGATTCCCGTGCGGCTAACGATCCATTCGTCGTTCGTCTCTACCATGGTTTCCAACTCCTGGTTGGTTAACACGTACTCGGGGGCATATCCGCTCACACCGGTGATCGCGGCGGTAATTTTGCTCATATCGTTCTGAAGGAAAGTCTGGTGAAGGGGCGCACCTAGGCGCTAAAGTGTTTCTTGAATTTTTCTGAAATATGCGACTCCGCCATCTTATTGGCCAGGTGCAGCATATTGCAGATAGCGGTAGGGCTGGAGACGCCGTGTCCAATGACCGCATTGCCATTGACGCCCAGGATAGGGCTGCCGCCTACCGCCTCATAGTTGAAGCGGTCAAAAAATGGATCAGACATCTTTTTCTCCTGCAGGATGTCATAGATAGACTCTGCCATTTTGAGGAGCACGTTACCGGTGAACCCGTCACACACAATGACGTCGGCCTTGTCGTTGAACAGGTCGCGTCCTTCAATGTTCCCGATAAAGTTGATGGAGGTGTTTTCTTTGAGGAGCTTGTACGTGGGTTGGGTCACCATGGTGCCTTTGCCTTCCTCTTCGCCCAGGTTCATGAGGCCCACGCGGGGCTTCTTGATGTCCAGGAGGTATTTTGCGCAGATAGAACCAATTTCGCCAAACTGCTCCAGAATCTCGGGTTTGCAGTCGGCAATGGCGCCTACGTCCAGCATGACGCCGTACCCGCCCGTGAGCTTTGGTACAAAACTGGCCAGTGCTGGCCTTAGAATGCCCTCTACCTGCTTCACGCTGAAGACCGCGCCTACCAGCATGGCCCCGGTGTTGCCGGCGCTGCAGAAAGCGTCTACCTTTTTGGTTGCCAGCATGCCGTACCCTACCGCAATGCTGGAGTCTGGTTTTTGGGTGAGGGCTTTGGTAGGGTGTTCACCCATCCCAATTACCTGGGATGCGTGAACAACCTTTACTCTGGAACCTTTGTAGCCGTGCTTTTGCAGGAGTTTATGGATAGTATCTTCGTCTCCAATGAGGAAAATCTCAACCTTATCCGTCAAAGTCTCAGCCGCTAAAAGTGCGCCTTCTACAACTGCTTCGGGGGCGAAGTCGCCTCCCATTGCATCCAGAGCTATTTTCATGTAAAGCGTGTTTCGTAAATTATCCTACAAGTAACTAAAATAAAGCCTGTCTAGGCAAGCTTTACTAGGCAACAGAGGTATAATTTTTGATGGCCACTTTACCGTTGTGGTACAGATCGCCGTCTACCACGTACGCTCTGTGGTATTGGTGCACCTCGCCGGTGTTAGGGCAGATAGAAATCGCTTTTGGAGTGATTTTGTCGTGCGTTCTTCTCTTATCTCTTCTGGTTTTGGAGATTTTTCGCTTAGGATGTGCCATCTCAGGTAATTATTACAAAATTGGTTATAAACTTATTTTAACTTTTTAAGGGCGGCGAAGCGCGGGTCTACAGGACCGTCCTCGTCATCATCGTCATTGCCGTCCTCATCATCTTCGTCAGAGCCGGTAGAGTAGATCAGCAGGCCTTCTGCCTCTGGGTCATCCTCTCTCTCTTGGTCTTCTTCTAAAAACCTGGGGGCCAGTTTCTTCATGGGTACCGCCAAGCCAATGTAATCATACAGGTGCTGGGCGATGTTGATGTACTGGGTGTCAGGGGTAACCTGCAGCACGTTCACATCCAGTTCCAAATCCTCCGGACCGTAGCGTAGGAGCAGGGTTTGCTCTACTTCCAGGGGATGCTCAAATTCCTCCAAGCTCCGGTCGCAGGTCAGGCGAACCGTTCCCTTGATGTGGAAATCGAACTGCAAAAGAAGCTCCGACTTATGCAGCACTACCTCTGCCTTTAAGTTGCCTCCCAGGATCAGCTCCTGCTCAAACAACTCAAAGAAGCGGTTGTCCAACTCAAACTCATAGCTATGGCTTTTGTTGCCAAGCTTCACGAGGTTGATATCGTATTTTTTAATCTCCTTCACGTTGCCTCTTTTTTTGCAAGTCGCAAAATTAGCAAGAATATCTGAATTATAAAATACAAATGCCTTTTTTGCACTGGTTAATAAATAGCCGTTTCGGGCTTGTCTCGGGGAAAACAGCACTTAAACAGGAGTAGTTCATTGTGAGCAAGATACCTTGGGGCACTTGGCTTTTCCGGAGTTCTCCCGTCAGTCATACGGCTTTTATTCGCAAATAGCCGACTTGATTTCTAGACCTTGGTCCTTCACACGAAAGCGTTTCAAAGCAGTTTTACAGAAAACAGCCCCGAAACGCTTTTGGGTTACTTATTATATATGCTTACACGCCTGTACGGGCTCGTAGGATGTCCACGGCAGCAAACAAGGCCTCGCGGAACGAGGTCTCGTCGGCCCGGTTCTGGCCGGCGATGTCATAGGCGGTGCCATGGTCAGGGGAGGTGCGCACAATGGGCAGCCCGGCGGTGAAGTTCACGCCGCGCTCAAACGCCAATGTTTTAAACGGAATGAGTCCCTGGTCATGGTACAGCGCCAGCGTGGCATCGAACTTCTGGTAACTGCGCGTCCCGAAGAACCCATCGGCCGGGAAAGGGCCGAACACCAGGTTGCCTTTGTTCTTCAACTGTTCAATGACCGGAATTACGATCTCGGTTTCTTCAGTGCCCAACAAGCCGTTCTCGCCGGCGTGCGGGTTCAGGCCCAGCACTGCGATGCGGGGTTTCTGGATACCGAAGTCCCGGCGCAGGGAGTTGTCCAGGATGGTAAGCTTGCGGATCAGCAGTTCCGGGGTGATCTGGTTCGCGACCTCTTTCAAAGGCAAATGCCCTGTCACGGTAGCTACCCTGAACCCATCGGCTACCAGGAACATCAGGCTCTCTGGTGCATTGAAATAGGTGGTGAAGAACTCCGTGTGGCCCGGGAACTGGAAGCCTTCGCCCTGGGTGTTGTCTTTGTCAATAGGAGCCGTTACCACCGCCTGGATGTGGCCGTCCTTCAGGTCCTGGGCAGCACGCAGCAACGCCGCGCGGGCCAAGGCACCGGTGGCAGGAGTAGGCGTACCCGGCGTAAACTCAATCTCCTCTTCCACGCAGTTGAGTACGCTGGTCTTTTTGGGGTGCAGCTGGTCAAAAGACTGAATGGTCTGGAAATTGAAGTTCTCCAGCCCCAGCAGCTTACGGTATTTGTTTACCGCCGAGGCGGAGCCATATATAATTGGGGTGCAGTAATGCAGCACCCGGTTATCAGAAAGGGTTTTCAGTACAACTTCCGGCCCAATGCCGCTGATATCTCCTATGGTAATCCCTATGCGGGGCTTGGTCTTTTGCTCCATTGATTAAGCGGTGGCTTGTGAGGTGAGGAAATGGTACAGCAACCGAACGCTGCTGCCGGTGGCGTGCTTGCCGCGGTAAGAGTCTGGGCTGAGCAGGTACGCCGTACCCGCGATGTCAAGGTGCACCCACGGATAGTTAGTGAAATACTCCAGGAACTTGCCCGCCGAGATAGCGCCCGCTTCGGCTCCGCCGATGTTCTTGAGGTCCGCGATGTCTGATTTGAGGTGCTCCTGGTATTCTTCCCACAGCGGGAACTCCACCAAGCGCTCGTGCGCCAGTTCCCCGGCCAGTTTCAGGTCTGTTTTCAGCAAATCGTCGGCGGTACCCATCATCACAATGCCTTCCCGTCCCACAGCTCTAGCGGCGGCTCCGGTGAGCGTAGCAATGTCAATCACTAGCGCTGGGTTGTAACGCTTGGCGAAGTGCAGGGCATCGGCTAAGATGAGGCGGCCTTCGGCATCGGTGTTCAGGACTTCCACAGTGTGGCCGCTGTGCATGGTGATCACATCGCCCGGGGCGAAACCTTTGCCGCTGATGAGGTTATCGGTGGCCGGAATGAGCCCGATCACGTGCAGCGGCACTTTGTTATGCGCCAGGGCATACAGCGTCCCGGTCACGGCAGCCGCGCCAGACATATCGGATTTCATGTAGTCCATGGAATTGGGCGTGGGCTTTAAGCTTAGGCCGCCGGTGTCGTAGACCACGCCTTTGCCTACCAGGATCACCGGTTGCGCGTTGGTGGCGTTCTCGGGTTTCCACTCCAGGATGTTGAAGGTGGGCGACTCGTCAGAGGCCTGGCTCACGCTTAATAATCCGCCCATTTTCAGGGATTGAATCTGCACCAGATCCAGCACCTCCGTGGTAACCCCAGAACCGTCCAGCATCTCCTGAATCTGCTCGCTCAGAAGGGTTGGCGTCTGCATGTTGGGCGGGGTGTTGATGAGGTCGCGGGTTTTGTAAACCGCTTCCAGTAAGTTGGCCAAATCGGTTACCTGGGTCTGCGACACGCCAACGCCTGTGATAGTGACCGTGGTCAACGTAGGAGGGGTGGCTTTCTGGGTTTTGTACCGCTGGAAAGAATAATTGCTCAGCACCAGGCCCTCGGCCACAAACAGGGAGGCCTCACCGTCAGCGCCGTCCAGTAGCACCACGTGGTCCACTTTGTCGGCCTGTAGGCGCTGGTGCAGGGCGTTTCCGGCTTTGCGGAGGGCTTCCTGGGTTTCGGTGCCTTTGCGTTTGGGCTCCGTAACCACCAGGTACAGCTGGTGCGTGAATTTATTGATGCCCACCAGGGTGCTTTTCAGCTCCAGTTGGCGGTGGATGTACGTTAGCTCATCGGCGGAGAAAAGTTCCTCGGGGAGATGCTCGCGGCCCGGCACCAGCACGGCGGTACTGGTATTCGCGGGTAATGTTGCAGCGTAGGTCAGTTCTGTGCGCATAAGATGTGTATCTTTGAGCTGCAATATAGCCTTAACAAACGGAAACCAAAACCAGTGAAGCCCGTCCAGCCCAAGAAACACCTGGGTCAGCATTTCCTTACTGACCTTAACATCGCCCAAAATATTGTGGAGGCGCTGCGCCTGCCCAACGGGATACAGGAAGTGCTGGAAGTGGGCCCTGGTATGGGCGTTTTGACCCAGTTTTTGGTAAATCACCCCGAATACAAGACTACCATTGTGGACATTGACCGGGAGTCCATCGCGTGGCTGAACGAGCATTTTCCGCAACTGGACGGCCGCGTGCTTTTCGCCGATTTTCTCAAAACTGACCTTAAAACGCTGTTCACCGGCCCGTTTGCCGTCATCGGGAATTTCCCGTACAACATCTCCAGCCAGATTTTCTTCAAGGTGCTGGACCACCGCGACCAGGTGCCCGAGGTGGTGGGCATGATCCAGAAAGAGGTGGCTGAGCGCATTGCCGCGCCGCACGGTTCCAAGACCTACGGCATCATGAGCGTGCTGCTGCAGGCGTTTTATACCATTGAGTACCTGTTCACGGTGCACGAGCACGTGTTTAACCCGCCGCCCAAAGTGAAAAGCGCGGTCATCAGGCTCACGCGCAACGAGGTGGCCCAACTGCCCTGCGACGAGAAACTATTCTTTAAGGTGGTGAAAGCAAGTTTTGCCACCCGCCGTAAAACCCTCCGGAACTGTTTGAAGCCGTTTAACTTACCCGCAGAGGTAGCCCAGGACACCCTGTTTGACAAACGCGCCGAGCAGCTTTCCGTCACCGATTTTATCAACCTGACCCTTCTGATCCAGCAGCATGCAGTCTGAAATCACCCGCGAGTTCATTGACCAGATAGAGGACGCCATTGAGCGCCGCGATGCCGAGTTCATTCTCTCCAACATGGAGGAGATGTACGCCGTGGACATCACCACCGTCTTGTACGAGCTCAACACCGAGCAGAGCAAGTACGTGATGGACGTGTTGCCCGCCGAGGTGGGTGCCGAGATCCTCAGCGACCTGGACTCTGACGTGCGCACCAATTTCCTTAAGAACTTCACCATTGAGGAGATTGCCCGCTACATCGGAGAGATGGATTCTGACGACGCTGTGGATTTGCTCAATGAGCAGCCCGTGCAGCGCAAAGAAGAGATCATCGCTCTGCTGGAAGACCAGGAACACGTTGCCGATATCATCGAGCTCCTCCATTATGACGAAGACTGCGCCGGTGGTCTCATGGCGAAGGAGTTGATCAAAGTGAACCTGAACTGGCGCGTGGGGCAGTGCATTGAGGAAATCCGCCGCCAAGCCGAGGAAGTGGAGAAAGTCTACGCCATCTACGTGGTGGATGACCGCGACAAACTGGTAGGCCGCCTGGGCATGAAAACCCTGCTGCTCTCCAACGATCACACGCCCATCTCCCAGATCTACGATGCCGATGTCATTTCCATTGAGTCTTACAAAGATGAGCAGGAAGTAGCCGCCGTCATGCAGAAATATGACCTGGACGCCATCCCGGTGGTTAACATACAGGGTCGTCTGCTGGGCCGTATCACCATCGATGACGTCATTGACGTGATCCAGGAGCAGGCCGAGCTCAGCCGCCAGTTGATGACCGGTATCACCGAGAACATTGAGGAAGACGACAGCGTATTCCGTTTGTCGCGCGCCCGTTTGCCCTGGCTCATGGTAGGCATGGTGGGTGGCTTGCTGGGCGCTCGGTTTATAGGGTTGTTCGAGGGTGATATCTCTGTTATTCCGGCGCTGGCCATGTTCACGCCACTTATCACAGCCACCGGCGGAAATGTGGGCATCCAATCCTCGTCCATCATTATCCAGACGCTCGCCAACAAAACTATCCTGTTTGACAATTTCACCTCCCGGATAGTGAAGGTGCTGCTGGTCGCCATTATCAACGGCTTGGTCATGTCAAGTCTGGTGTTGGGGTTCAATCTGCTGTTAGGCGTGCAAGTCACCTTGTCGGTGGTAGTGGCCGTGGCGCTGTTCAGCGTGGTGCTGCTGGCTTCGTTCATGGGCACGGTCACCCCCATGATTCTGGATAAGTACGGGGTGAATCCGGCCGTAGCCGCCGGGCCCTTCATTACCACCGCCAATGACCTGCTGGGCTTGGCCGTGTATTTCTTGGTAGCGCACCTGCTGCTCAATCTTTAAACCTGTCGAAACGCTTGCGGCCTTTTGGGCCTGAACACCTTTGCTATGGACTCATCCGCTACTTCTCCTTTCCGTTGCCTTGTAATTGACCTGATGCACGAGAGCCTGCTACCCATGCTGGAAAACCTGGGGGTGGAGGTGACCTATGTGCCGGATGTGAAAAAGGAAGAAGTCCCCGCCTTGGTTAAAGATTACCAAATGCTGGTGGTGCGCAGTAAAATGCGAATCACGGCCGATTTTCTAAAACATGCCCCCAACCTAGAGATCTTGGCCCGGGCCGGCGCCGGCGTAGACAACATTGACGATGGCGTGCTGGAAGCCCGCAACATCACCCTGATCAACGCCCCGGAAGGCAACCGCGATGCCGTGGGCGACCATACCTTGGGCCTGCTGCTTGCGCTGTTCCGGAAAATTACCCGCGGCGACCGCCAGATCCGCGAAGGCCAATGGCTGCGGGAAGACAACCGGGGCGAGGAAATCGGCGGCAAAACCGTCGGGCTCATTGGCTACGGCCACATGGGAAAATCCTTCGCCAAGCGGCTGATGGGCTTCGACTGCGAGGTGCTGGCCTATGACAAAGAGCCGGTAGAGAACCCTTTCCCGCACGTGCGGCTGGCTTCTTTGGAGGAAATCCAGGAGAAGGCTCAGGTGCTGAGTCTGCACATCCCGTACACCAAAGAGAATCACCACTTCGTGAATGCCCAAATGCTGGCCAGATTCCGGAATCCGCTGTGGGTGCTGAATACCGCCCGCGGCGAGGTGTTGGACCATGCGGCCCTGGTAGACGCCATGAAAACCGGACAAGTGCTGGGTGCGGCCTTGGACGTGCTGGAAAACGAGAAACTCAAAACCCTCTCTTCGGACCAGCAGGAAAGACTGACGTATTTAATGGAGCATCCAAGGGTAATTCTGACGCCCCACATCGCCGGTTGGACCCAGGAGTCTTACGTGCGTATCAACGAAGTCCTGGTGCAGAAACTGGCTACCTATCTGGCGGCTAAAAGCCGATAACCATTTTAAGCCTGTTTTTATGAAAACAGCCCATTGTAGCGGCGTTACACTGTAACGCCGTGTATCCATGAAACAAACTGCTTCCAGTCCCGCAAGCCTCTTTTCATATAATCTTTTCCAGGGTTTGTATGTAAGCTGCAGAGAAGAACCACGGCGTTACGGTGTAACGCCGCTACATGGTTTGTTTTAGAACCGTTTTCCCTAGAACTACCCTAAAACAGCAGCGCCTTTCTTGAAAAAGATAGGCGCTGCTGTTTTTATTTTTGCGGATTGAACTGGATGGTGGAGTATCCGATGATCTGGTCGGCGCGGGACCCGGGGGGGCGGTAGTAGACCAGGACATCGTAGACGTTCTCGGTGGCGAAGTGGCTGCCCTCAAAGTACCATGGGTCTGGTTGGCCGTTGGCGCCTTTCATCGCGAAATAGTAGTTGTAGTAGCCTTGCTTGAGCAACACGGTGCCGGTGTACGCCTGCTTCTCGGCATCGTAGGTCATCCTGAAAGGCTCCTGCAGTTGCCAGTCAGAAAGGCCTCCGAAGATGTACACGGGGCCGGGGGCTGGTTCTAAAGCCTGGACCGAGAAGGTGACCTGCTGGTAATCGGCATTGAGAGGGGCGTTGCCGTACTCACGGCTCCCGAAAATAAACTTACCATTGGCGTCGGGCTGGGTGCTGTAGGCTTCACGGGCGCGGCTGCGGCCGGTGATGGCGTACACGCGGTCTGGGTTAGCCGAGACATCGCGGCGCTCCACCCCAAAACCGCTGAAACGCTCACTGCGCGTGTCAATCGCCCGGAATTCATTCAAGCCCAGAAACGCCTGCTCGGGTTCAAACAATTGGTACTCCAGGCGCCGCTGCGAATCTTGAATGAACGTAGGGCGGGAGAAGTATTTGGCGTTGTCCCAACGGTGGTTTTGGCGCATGACCACTTTGATCTCCTGGGCCGGGTTCACCAGCGGGTATTGCGCGTAGAAGATGTTAAAGTCCAGCTGCTGGCGCACGTAGCGGTCGCCGGCGCCGGGGGTGGCCACGGGTTTCAGGCCTACGTTCACCAACTCCTCAAAGATGGAGAAACGCCGGCTCAAGAGCAGGTTGCCGCCTTCCTCGGTGACTTCCATGAGGTAGTTTCCGCTGATTTTCACGCGCGGCAGCTGAAAGCGGTAATGCCAGTACGGCACCTTGGTCCCCGCCGAGGGCTCCACCTCCATGATGTAGAACTCATTGTAATCCTGCACATACTGGAGCGGCTGCAGTTGCGAGGGCCGCCAATCGGCGTTGCAGTGGTAGAATTTCACCACGGCGCGGCTCCGGGGAGCGGTCATGCGGTCAAACTCCAGCACCAACGGACTGGACTGGTCAATGGGCACCACCGGCGGCGCCAGCACATCGCCCACGTTGAGGCTTCTGGAATAGAACTGCACAGACCGGACATCCTGCGCGTAGACAGCATCTTCAAATCTGACGGAACCGGTGCCCGAGGTAGTTGCGCCTCCGGTGCCCGTAGATTCCACCGGCACACAGCCGGTAATAGAAGAAGCTGCTATCGCAAAAGCCAGGAGGCAGTGTTTCCAGTTTGGGTTTTGTATCATGTAATAGGTTTCAAAAGGAGGCGATGGCGCCCGGGTTCAGGTGAGATACTGCTAAACGCGGGGCCAAGGTTTTCGTGGTTTCAAGTTTAAGCAAACTTCTCTTCTAAACGATGAACCATCTGCAACCCTTGCCCGCAAAATCTGTTTATAAGCCAATTTTATAAAAACAGGCCTAAAAGAAAACCCCACCGGCCTTTTAGGGCGATGGGGTTTTCTTGGATCTTTATTTGAGTTGGCTTTCCAGCTCGTCTACCTGTTCCATGAGTTGTTCCCAGGTGGTTTGTTCCTTGTCCAGTTGGGCTTTGACTTTGTTGAACTGCTGCGTGGCTTCGTGCAACGCGTTCGGGTCTGAGTAGGTGCTGGGCAGGGCCAGTTTGCTTTCGCAGTTCTTGAGTTTGCCTTCCAGATCGTTCACCAGGCCTTCAATCTGCTTCAGTTTCTGGTTGATCTTCTTCAGTTCCTGCTCCAACTCCTGCTGCTGACTAGCCGATGGCTTAGGTTTAGGCTGGGCTTTTGCGGCGGCGGCCGGTTGCGCCGACTGGCGTTTGCCGGTTTTCTCGCGCTGGTCCATCCAGTACTCGTACTCGTGGTACGTGCCGGGGTATTCCTTCAGTTCATGGTCCTCAATGTACCAGATCTTGTTGGCCACGTTCTCCACGAAGTACCGGTCGTGGGAGATGACCACAAACGTACCCTCGTACTGCTCCAGCGCCTGGATCAGGATGTTCACCGATTGCATGTCCAGGTGGTTCGTAGGCTCATCCAGCAGAAGGAAGTTGGCCTCGGAGATCAGCGTTTTGGCCAGGGCCACGCGGCTTTTCTCACCCCCCGAAAGGACTTTGATCTTCTTGAACACGGTATCGCCGGTGAAAAGGAAGGAACCCAGTACGCCGCGTAACTCCATCTCGGTGCGGCGGCTGCCCGCTTGTACCATCTCCTGCAGGATCTCGTTCTCCACGTTCAGGCTTTCCAACTGGTGCTGGGCGTAAAAGGCCATGATCACGTTATGGCCCAGCTGGCGCTCGCCTTTGATAGGTTCATCTCCGGCGATGATACGCATGAGCGTGGACTTTCCTTTTCCGTTCGCCCCAATCAGCGCGATCTTGTCGCCGCGCTCAATGTTCACGTGGGTGTTCTTGAAGATCAGCTTCTCGCCGTAGCTTTTGGCCACGTTCTCCAAGCGCAGGATGTTGCGGCCGGGCTGCACGGTGAACTGGAACTTGAAATTCACTACCGGAGCATCGGCGGCCACGTCTTCAATGCGCTCCATTTTGTCCAGCGCCTTCATGCGGCTTTGGGCTTGCTTCGCTTTGGTGGCTTTTGCCTTAAAACGGGCGATAAACTGCTCAGCCTGTTTTATCTGTTGCTGCTGGTTCTCATAGGCGCCTTTCTGGATCTCGTTGCGGAGTTCTTTTTCCTCCAGGTAGAAGCTGTAGTTGCCGGCGTACACGTTCAGTTTACCACCGGAAACCTCTACGGTCACGTTGGTCGTCCGGTCCAGAAACTCGCGGTCGTGGGAAACGATCACCAAGGCACCTTCATAGGCGCTGAGATAATTCTCAATCCATTTGATGGAAGGTAAGTCCAAGTGGTTGGTAGGCTCATCCAGCAATAGGAGGGAGGGTTTCTGCAAAAGGATTTTAGCTAGCATTACGCGCATGCGCCATCCTCCGGAAAACGTCTTTAAGGGTTGCTGCAACTCCTGCGTGGTAAATCCAAGACCTTCCAGAATCTCCTCGGCCTTGATTTGCATGTTATAGCCGTCCAGCGCCTCAAAATGCTCCTGCAGCCGGGCCAGTTTGTCAATATGCTCGTCCTGGTAATCCGTTTCCATCTCGTGCAGCACCTCGTCAATCTGGCGCTGCAGGGTCATGGCTTCCTCAAACGCCTGCATGGCCACGTTCAGGATGCTCTCGTGGGTGTCATAAGACAGCAGGTCCTGGTTCAGGAAACCCAGCGTGGTGTCGCGGCTCATCTGAATGCTGCCACCATCAGGCTTGTATTCGCCAACCAGCAGGCGCAGCAGCGTGGATTTACCGGTCCCGTTCAGGCCCACCAACCCGATTTTGTCTTTGGGTTTGATGTGCAGGTTGGCGTCTTCGTACAGCGTGCGGCTCCCGAAATGGAAGTTGAGGTTGTTAATGGAAATCATGGATCAAATAGTATCGGAGGGCAAAGGTAACACTTTGAAAATAATCGGCGTCCGCCTTTTCCAACCGAGGTGCTTTAAGGGTAAAGTTGGCTTCTGTCTAACACAAAACCATTGGGAATCGTGCCGCAATCCGGAGAGAATAGCTGGGAGGAAAGGAAAGTGGGCAGGGGGTTTTATGGCAGTTTTGTTAAAGAAGGGCGCAAATCAAAACATTATGTAAGGAATCAGCTTAGGCTTATAAATGAACTAACACCATGAACAAGTCCTTAAATTACCTTCATTCTGAAATGCCAAGGTTTAGAAGAACATTTCTCAATCTTTATCAACGTTTCACCGTTTCTGTCGTTATTTTGGAGAATCAGCCCAAAACGCTAATCTTATAGAATATGGTAGCTATTGTTTCTTTGCTCGATGCCGAACATTCAGATCGGATGAACAACCTGATTTATGGCTTAGAGCGGGAATTCGGGCTGAAAGAGGTGCAGAAAACCCCTTATCCGCACATTACCTGGCTTACGGTGAATGACGGTAGTCTGCACAACCTGCAAAAGACCTTGGGGCACGCGGCGGGTATCTGCTGCCGGTTCCGGATCAATACCACCGGCTTGGGCATTTTCCCCGGCGACAAACCGGTGCTGTACATCCCGGTCCTCCGGACGGCCAACGTCAACCATTTCCATAACCAGCTCTACAAGGCGGTCTGCCTCCTAAGCAACGAGATCAACCCCTATTACCATCCTGAGGTCTGGATGCCGCACTTATCCCTGGCGCTGGGAGATACCACGCCTGAGATGGTGGCCGAGGCCATGGTGTATCTGAACCATAAAAACTACCAATGGAAGGTAGAGCTGGACAACCTTACGCTGCTTACCAAAAACGGTGACCTGTTCCTGAAAAACGGTGTCTTCCCCTTAGTGGAGGTGGAGACGAAGGATGTCACCAAACTCTCTACCACCAAATAATCCAATCCAGTAAACCTCATCGCCAAAACTTTAATTGGGCAGAGCTTCTCTAACCTTTTAGTTCCTGTTCCAACTCCGCGGCCTTTTCCCGCAGGATGGTCAAAGCCAGGTCAATGGTTTCCTGGTGCGTTCTAAAGGAAAGTATAGCCAGTCGAAGCATGAAATTGTTATCCAGGAGGGTGGAGGAAAGGAACACCCGACCGTCTTGCTGCACCGCTTTGATCAGCTTCTGGTTGAACTCATTCACGTCTGTGATAGCCTCTGGAATGTAGCGGAAGATCACCACGGATAACTCCGGTGCCACCGGTGCTTCAAAGCCAGCCGTTTGCTGTAATTGCTGATAAGCATACTGCGCTAAGTTCAATTTCTCTTCCAAAGCATCGCGGAAAGCAGCTACCCCGTGTAGTTTCAATGGAAGCCACAACCGAAGCCCCCTGAAATGCTTGCTCAGTTCCGGTGACAAGTCTGCCGGGGAAGCTTCCTCTGTGGCGGAGAGGGCATCTTGCATATAGTTGGCTAAGTAATGATGCGTCTCGGCGGTCTGCTGCCTGTTTTTGATGAGCACCGCGCCTAAGCCATACGGAATAAACAAACCTTTATGAGGGTCCATCACCACAGAGTCGGCTGCTTCAATTCCCGCTAACCTTGGTTTGCCGGAAGGTGACAGCGCAAAGAACCCACCGTAAGCGGCATCCACGTGGTACCACAGCCCGTGTTCTCTGGTAATTTGGGCTAGTTCGTTCAAAGGGTCAATCGCGCCCACATCGGTGGTGCCCGCTGAGACAATGAGGAGCCAAGGCTTCAAGCCAGCCGCTTTGTCTTCTTTGATGGCACTCTCCAAAGCCTCGGCCTGCATGCGGTACTGAGCATCCATGGGGATGTGCCGCACCGGGCATTCCCCCAGTCCGGCAATCCGGAGGGCTTTGTCTAGGCAATGGTGCGCGTGGGCGGTGGTGTAGACCACGGCATCGGGGATAATGCGGCTGGTGATTTTCTGGGCATCGCGGGCGGTGGCCAAGGCAATGAGGCTGGCGATGCTGCCCCCAGAGGTGAGGTTACCGGCGGCGTCTGCCGGAAAGCCTATCAGGCTAGCCATCCAGCGGAGCAGCATGTTCTCCATGCGCACCGCGCCAGGAGCCGAGAAGAAGATGCCGGCGTATTTATTGGTGACGGCGGCCAGGTAATCCCCCAAGCCTGAGTAATACAACCCACCTCCCGGAATGTAGCCCAAGTGTCCGCCAGAGGCAGAGTTGATGCCCGGTACGTCTACCTCCCGCTGCAGCAAGCCCAAAGCCTCTTCTATCTGGATGGGTGTTTCTTCCAGCGGGCTTTCCAGCAGACCGGCTCCTTTCTCCGGCGTGTCCACAAAGGCGGGCAGGGTAGGAAGTTGGGTTAAGAAATTCTGGACATAAGTTTCCACGGCCTGTTGAACCGCTGCACGTTCTTGTGCCGTGGGTTCTAGGGGATATGATTGAAGCGTCATTAACTCTGAATCGGTTTTTTCAAGAACAGGAACGCGGCTTGTCAAATGAGGTTGTAAGCCTATGCGTTCACGTTTCTTTTTAGGGCTGTTTTTGGGGAACAAGCTATAAAATAAAAGTGGGTTTTGCGGCCGATTTAGAAAAATCGACTGCAAAACCCACTTTATGTGAATAAGAATTTTTAAAGCCTGGCAGGACCTTAGTTGGCCGAGGAGTTCTCTCGGAGGTAGCCTTTCCGGAATACGCGGTACTGGTCAAAGATGGTCCTCACGGCCCGGTTAAGGTAGGCGGTGTTCTCGGTGGAAGGGTCTGAGAGTACCCCGGAGGTATAGCCCTGCCACACGGCGTTCTGCTTTTTATGGTCCAGCAAGGTCACCAGCAGGGTGCCCTGGCTCATGTACATTTTAATGGGCCGGTACGCCTCATGCTCTTTGTTGTTGGGTTCCTCGTTGTTCACGAGCCAAATGTCAAACTCCTCCTGCTCGTATCCCTTCATGTTCAGGTCATTGTAATAGATGTAGTAACTCACCAGCAAATCCGGTTTCTTGTCACTGTACTCGTACCCCTGAATCTCCAGCCGCTCCCTGATGTATTTCTTCAGCACTTCGTAGTTCTTAAGGGTGGTGCTGTCTTCTTCAGAGGCGTGGGTGATGAAATTGAAGGTCCGGTACTTATGGAAAGCACCCGCGTAACTGTAATCTGAACCAAATTTGCGGTGTCCGAAACCCAGGCAGCTACTTAACGCGCCCATTACAATTACCAGAAGGATTTTTGACAGAAGGTAGTGCTTTCTCATTTTTTCTTTCGTGTTTAAAATTCTGTATCTCCGTTACTTACGATTTTGCAATCATGGAAGGTTTTAAAATTTTAGCGGAAAATGAAAAAACAGGCTAATCACGCATCAGGCCAGTATTTCCTCCTTTTCCGGAATTAATTCGGTGATCTGAATACTGCCTTCTGCCCCTTGTAGCTGATACTCCTTGCCGTGCTGCGTAAAGGTCACCCTGAGGTTAATAGGTTGGGCTAGTATTTGGGTCGGGAACCACACTCTGCCTTCCTGTACCACGATAAACAAGCCCGTTTCATCCCCCACGGCTTTGAAGTCTGGACCTGCTTCCTGCCAAACCCGTAAGCCCGTCATCTGGAACAACGCATGAACCGCTGAAGATACCTCAGGTACTACCAAGCCTATCTCACTCACGCCTAGGATACTTTCCGGGCCGAAGGGCGCTGCAGAAGTAGTAGCCAGGTTATGGCGGCAGATGAATTCCAAGACATTCTCCTCTGGATCTTGGAAGTAGATTCCTTCCGCGTTCCAGCCAGGAGCAAACACAAACTGGTCCACGCCGTCTTTCATTAACAAACTGGTGCGGGCCTGCAGCCAGGTTTTGGCCTGGCTTAGTTGGTTCTCAGGGATGTTGAAGGCAAAATGGTAATGCAGAGCTTCCGCTTCGGTGGTTTGGGTAAAGGTTATGTGGGAAGATCGCGTTTGGATGGTAAAAGAAGTAGGTGAAGCCTGCACCAAGGCAAGCCCCAGGGTTTGGGTGTAAAAAAACCGCTGTTTGGCTAAGTTCCTGGCAAAAAGGTGAAGGTGTTGTATCAGCATGATTACCAGTGAGTTTCAAGCGTACGTCAATGGTGTCTTACATACAAGTTATTAAAATTTATTGAAATAGTAACACGAGAGTGCATAAAAAAAGGCGGAAGATTCTTCCGCCTTTTCTGGTAATAAGCTATTGGATGTATTACATGTCCAGCACGATTGCGAACACCAAAGGTGCCACAATGGTAGCATCAGACTCAATCACGTATTTAGGCGTTTCAATGCCTAGTTTACCCCAGGTGATCTTCTCGTTTGGCACCGCGCCGGAGTAAGAGCCGTAGCTGGTGGTAGAGTCAGAGATCTGGGCGAAATACCCCCACAACGGAACCCCGGTGCGCTGTAAATCCTGGTGCAGCATAGGCACCACGCAGATAGGGAAGTCACCGGCAATACCCCCGCCAATCTGGAAGAAACCAATGGTAGACTCCTCAGTCGCGGTTTGGGTGTACCACTCGGCCAACTCCATCATGTACTGGATACCGGTTCTCATGGTATGCACATTCTTGATATCGCCGGAGATTACGTGCCCGGTGTAGATGTTACCCAAGGTAGAGTCTTCCCAGCCCGGTACGAAGATAGGCAGGTTCTTCTTGGCCGCTTCCAGCATCCAGCTGTTTTTAGGGTCAATTTGGTAATACTGCTCCAAATCACCAGACAACAGTATCTGGTAGAAGAACTGGTGCGGGAAATACGCCTCACCAGCCTGGTCGGCTTTCTGCCAGTATTTCAACACGGTGTGCTCCAGACGGCGCATGGCCTCTTCCTCAGGAATACAGGTATCGGTAACGCGGTTCAGGTGACGGTCCAGCAGGTCTTGCTCGTCTTGCGGGGTCAAATCGCGGTAGTTAGGAATGCGCTCGTAGAAATCATGGGCTACCAGGTTGAAGATGTCTTCTTCCAGGTTGGCACCGGTACAGGTAATAGCCTGCACTTTGTCCTGACGGATCATTTCGGCTAAAATGATTCCCAACTCAGCGGTACTCATGGCACCGGCCAGGGTGATCATCATTTTACCGCCGTTGTTCAGGTGCGTCTTATAGCCTTCGGCGGCATCAATTAACGCAGCAGCGTTGAAGTGCTTGTAATGGTCTTTCAGGAACTGAGTTACCTTCATTCTTTTTCTTGATCGTTTTTTAAAAGCTTGAAATAAAGCAATTTAAACCTGGTGAGGGCGTTTAGATTCCCGTTTTTTGAGGTTCAAAATGCAAACAGAGATACTCCCGGCTTAGTTCGGTTTCTCAATAATGAAATTATGATTTGTGTAGATACAGATATCGGCGGCGATGGTGAGGGCCTCGCGTACCATTTCCTCGGCGGTGAGGTGCGGGGCGTGCTTCTTCAGGGCCAGGGCCGCTGACTGCGCGTAGGTGCTGCCAGACCCGATGGCGGCGATCTGGTAATCTGGTTCCAGCACGTCGCCGGTGCCCGAGATGATGAGCAGTTCCTCTTTGTTGGCTACCACCATCATGGCCTCCAGCTTGCGCAGGTACTGGTCCTTGCGCCAGTCTTTGGCCAGTTCAATGGCGGCCCGTTTCATGTTGTTGCTGTAGGCGCCAAGTTTCTCCTCGAAGCGCTCCAGCAGGGTGAAGGCATCGGCGGTGGAACCGGCAAAGCCCGTCACGATCTTGCCGTCCTGCAGTTTCCGGATCTTGCGTACGTTGCTCTTGGCAATGTATTTATCCATAGTGGCCTGGCCATCGGCACCCAGCGCCACTTCTCCGTTATGGTAAATGCCCAGCACGGTGGTTGAACGTATTTTAGTCATGCTATTGCTTTCTTAGTGAGAAGACTGCGCCTCCTGTTTGGTGCCGCGAAAGTACGACAAAGTTTCCTAATACCCGAACTTACCCAATACCAGCCCGTTTTGCCCAGTCCTTTTGCAAGGATTGCCAATTTTGGAGATCCTTTTAGAGCCTGTTTTCTCAAAAAGGCCCTAAAAACAACTTGAAGTTGGAGAAATACGCTTCATTGCAGGAGAGAATACGAAGAATTTGCCGGTTTTTACATAAAATTTAATAACAAAATTAACCTTCTTAAATTTTGTGAATTTGTAGGTCCTTCTACCTTTGTGAACTCCACTTTGCTACCATCCACTAAACAAAATACGACTATGAGCAGGCTTAACCTTTTGGAGGAGACCCGGTACGAGAAGGTGCCGGTAACGGTATACCACGACCAGCACGAGGCCTCCCGCGCCGTAGCCCACCGCATTGCCGCCTTGATCAAAGTAAAGCAGGCCAAAGGCGAAAAAACGGTGTTAGGACTGGCTACAGGTGCCACCCCGGTGGGCGTCTATGCCGAGCTGGCCCGCCTGCACCGCGAGGAAGGCCTGAGTTTCCGGGATGTGATCACCTTCAACCTGGACGAGTACTACCCCATGCAGCCCACGGCGCCGCAGAGCTACGTACGGTTCATGGACGAGAACCTGTTCAACCACATTGACATTGACAAGGCGAACGTGAACATTCCAGACGGTACCTTGCCGCTGGACCAGATTCCGGCTTTCTGTTTGGAGTACGAGCGAAAAATAGAAGCTTTGGGCGGACTGGACCTGCAGGTGCTGGGCATCGGGCGGACGGGCCACATCGGGTTTAACGAACCGGGCTCCGCGCCTAACTCTGGTACCCGGCTGGTCACCCTGGATGACCTCACCCGGCGCGATGCCTCCCGTGATTTCGGGGGCAAGGAGAACGTGCCCACCAAAGCCATCACCATGGGCATTGGTACGATCTTCAAGGCTCGGGAGATTGTGCTCATGGCTTGGAACGGCAAGAAAGCATCCATTGTGCGGAAAGCAGTGGAAGGGGAGATCTCCGGCGAAGTTCCTGCCACCTACCTGCAGCTCTCCGATAACGTAGAGTTTGTGCTGGACCAGGACGCCGCCATGGATCTCACCCGCTACGGGACCCCGTGGCTTGTGAAAGACTGCCTTTGGGATGCGGCCCTCACCCGCAAGGCGGTGCTTTGGCTCTCGGAGCATGTAAAGAAGCCTATTCTGAAACTGACCGAGGAAGACTACAACGCACACGGCATGGCCCAACTGGGCGTGAACCGCGGACCTGTCTACAACATCAACATAGACGTTTTTAACCAGCTGCAGCACACCATCACCGGTTGGCCCGGTGGCAAACCCAACTCCGACGACACGCAACGACCAGAGCGGGCGGAGCCAGCAAAGAAACGCGTGCTCATCTTCTCGCCGCACCCAGATGACGATGTGATCTCCATGGGCGGTACCTTTATAAGATTGGTAGACCAAGGCCACGATGTGCACGTAGCCTACCAGACCTCTGGGAACACCGCGGTATGGGATGATGACGTGCTGCGCTACATGGAGTTCGCCATTGATTTCAGCCGCAGCATTGGGCACGATGGCGAGTCGCTTACCTCGGTGTACGAGCAGATGCGCACCTTCATCGGGCAAAAGCACCCCAACCAGGTAGACACCCCGGAAATCCAGAACGTGAAGGCCTTTATTCGGAAAAGCGAAGCCATTGCCGGTGCCCGCTACGCCGGTCTGCCCGATGACCACATCCATTTCCAGGCGCTGCCTTTCTACGAGAGCGGCAAAACCAAAAAGAACCCCGTCACCGACAAGGACATTGAACTTACCATGGAGTTGCTGCAGAAGGTGAAGCCGCACCAGGTTTTCGCCGCCGGCGACTTTGAGGATCCACACGGCACCCACATCGTTTGCTTCAACATCATTGTGGAGGCATTGAGAAGGTTGCGGACGCAAGGCGAGGAGTGGGTGAAGGATTGCTGGCTGTGGATGTACCGCGGCGCCTGGCACGAATTTGAGACCCACGAGATTGAAATGGCCGTTCCCTTATCTCCGCAGGAAGTGGAGCGCAAGCGAATCGCCATTTTCAAACACCAAAGCCAGAAGGACCGCCCCGTGTTCCCCGGCGATGATGAGCGCGAGTTCTGGGTACGTGCCCAGGAGCGCAACCGCGAGACCGCCCGCCGCTACGACCAACTCGGCCTGGCAGACTACGAAGCCATGGAAGCCTTTGTGCGCTACCATTACTAACCTTCTTTAGGTTGCCTTACCAAAAAGCCGCTTCGGGTTACCTCCTGAAGCGGCTTTTTGCCTTTATGAAGAGAACAGAGTTTTGCGAACCTTTTTGTAAAAACATGCCTTAACCGCCTTTGGAGTGTAGGGGCAATCCCTTGTGGTTGCCCTTTGCTTCTACAACCGTTAGGGCAACCACAAGGGATTGCCCCTACCAAAAGATGGAAGGCCAAATACGTTTAGAGGCTCTTTTCTTATAATCAGGCGCAAAACAGAAAGAGCCAATGGATCTCTCCACCGGCTCTTTCTTATAACAAGTTCGTTTTCTAATCACGAACAACTAATCACTAGAAACTAAATCACACCAGCATTCTAACCGGATCTTCCAGGAAGCCTTTCAGGGTCTGCAGGAAGGCGGAGCCAACGGCGCCGTCTACCACGCGGTGATCGCAAGACAAGGTCACTTTCATCACGTTGCCGATCTGGATCTGACCATTCTTCACCACTGGGGTCTGCTTGATACCACCAACGGCCAAGATACACGCATCTGGTGGGTTGATGATGGCGGTGAATTCCTCAATCCCGAACATGCCCAGGTTTGAGATAGTGAAAGTGCTACCTTCCCAGTCAGATGGCTGGAGTTTCTTGGATTTGGCTTTGCCGCCCAGGTCTTTCACCTCGGCAGAGATGGTGGAGAGTGATTTCTGGTCGGCGTTGCGCACCACTGGTACCAACAGGCCTTCTTCCACGGCTACGGCCACGCCAATGTTCACCACGTTGTTGTAGCGGATCTTGTCGCCCAACCAGGAAGAGTTCACGGCTGGATGCTTGCGCAGGGCAGCAGCAGCGGCTTTGATCACCATGTCGTTGAAGGACACTTTCACTGGAGCCACCTCGTTCATGCTCACGCGGGCTTCCATGGCCTTGTCCATGTCAATCTCCATGGTCAGGTAGAAGTGCGGCGCGGTGAACAAGCTCTCTGACAGACGGCGGGCAATCACCTTGCGCATCTGCGATACCGGAACCTCGGTGAAGGCTTCGCCGGATTGAACCGGAGCGGCTACCTGAGGGGCTGGTGCGGCGGCAGGGGCAGCCTGTGGCTGGGCAGCAGGGGCAGCGGAAGGAGTGAAGTTCTCCACGTCACGCAGTACAATGCGGCCGTTCTCGCCAGAGCCTTTTACTTGGGCCAGGCTGATGCCTTTTTCCTGGGCAACTTTCTTGGCCAGCGGGGAAGCAAGCACACGGCCTTGGTTTTCATTCCCTGAGGCAGGCTGGGCAGCCGTTCCCGGACCTGGTACCGGAGCACCCACGGTTTCGTTCACGCCGTCACCAGACTGAGACTGCTCTTCGGTTTTATGTTCTTCGCGGCGGGTAGCCTCTTCGTTGTTCGCGCCTTCGGCTGGGTTGGCGTTACCGCCAGATTTGTTTCCACCGCCGTTCAGCAGAACTTGGTAATCGGCACCGGCTTCGCCGATGATGGCCAACACGCCGTCTACTTGTACAGAGGCACCAGTTTCCACCCCAATATATAAGAGGGTACCGTCTTCGTAAGACTCCAGTTCCATGGTGGCTTTGTCAGTCTCTACCTCGGCCAGCAGGTCACCTGATTTCACTTTGTCGCCCACTTTCTTGTGCCAGGCCACAATGGTGCCTTCCTGCATGGTGTCGCTCATTTTTGGCATGCGTACCACTTCGGCGTTCACGTTAGCGGCGGCGGCAGGTTGGGCGGCAGGAGCAGAGGCCGCCGCTGGGGCAGGCTCTGTTTTGGGAGCTTCGGCTTTAGGGGCTTCTTCTTGTTTGGCGGCAGGGGCGCCTCCGTTCACTTCGGCCATAAGGCCAGAGATATCTTCACCTTGTTTCCCGATGATGGCCAACACGCCATCTACCGGTACAGATTCACCATTTTTCGGGCCGATGTATAGTAACGTCCCATCTTCATAAGACTCCAATTCCATGGTTGCCTTATCGGTTTCCACTTCGGCTAGAACGTCCCCAGATTTCACAGAGTCACCAACTTTCTTTAACCATGAGGCAATGACCCCATCGGTCATAGTGTCACTCATCTTGGGCATTCGGATGATTTCGGCCATAGTTTTTCGCTCGGTTTTAAGGCCTCAAAAATAGAGGCAAAAATGCTGTAATACAAATATGCTTTTAAGAGAATGTAAGCCGGTTTTTGGCTTGTTTTTAAAAATTAGGCCTAAAAACAGGAATGTTGCTCTTTTTTCTAGGTTAAATGTGAGACATCGGCAAAGCGCTCTACCCAGAACATGGAGCCCGTGAAATTAAGCTCGTAGAGGCAAAGGTTCTGGTGCACAAACCTATCCATCTGGCTCAACGGGTAGCGCAGCAGCTGGGCCAGCAGCACCCGCATGGCACGGCCGTGCATGCACACCAAAATGGTCTTTTCCTCGGGGCGGGAGAGGATGAGGTCAATGACTGGTTTTTGCCGGTCGGCCACGTCCTGCGGGCTCTCTCCGCCTTCAATGGGCACGCTGGTTTCGCCCTCCTGCCAGCGCCGGAGCATGTCAAAGTAATAGGCGTCTTCCTCAGGCGTGACGCGGGTGCCCTCGCGGTTCCCCCAGCAGATCTCGTTCAGTCCGCTGTGCCGCTCATGCGGAATGCCCAGATCTAGGAAGCCCTGCACAGATTGCACGCTGCGCTGCAGCACGGAGGTATACACTTTGTCAAAGGCTACGCCCTGGTAGGCCTGGAAGAACCTGTCGGCTTGCCATAACCCGGTCTCGTTGAGGGAACTGTCCACACCGCTGCCCTGCACAATCCCCTGGAGGTTGAGGTCGGTTTGGCCGTGGCGGACGAGGAAGATTTTTTTGAGGCTCAATTTTACGCTAATTTGCAGGCTCTAAGATAGGCCATAATTACGAGAACTACGGATGAAAAGACGCCCCGATGTCACCCTGGAACAGCTAAATGCCTGGAATAAAAACACCTTGGGCGAGCACCTGGGCATGGAGTACACAGAACTTGGCGATGATTTCCTTATCGGGCGCATGCCCGTTGACCACCGCACGCACCAGCCCTTGGGTCTGCTGCACGGCGGCGCCTCCGTAGCGCTGGCCGAAACCCTGGGCAGCGTGGGCGCCACCCTATTCCTGGACCTGGAAAAGCAGTACTGCGTAGGGCTGGAGATCAACGCCAACCACATCAAGAGCGTGCGCAGCGGCTACGTGTACGGCAAAGCCACCGCCCTGCACCTTGGCCGTAAGACCCAAGTCTGGGAAATACGTATTACCTCCGAAGCCGGTGACCTGGTCTGTATCAGCCGCATCACCATGGCCGTTCTGGATAGATAACTCATTCATGCCCCAAACCAACACCACCCATATTCCCCTAACTTCTGCTGATTCTCTTTCTGAGGAAACTGCTTTTAGAATTTTCAGGGCAGCTTTGGCCAGCAACTTGCCGGTAGCCCTCTGGCGCTTGCCTGGCACCAAAGAGGTGCAGGTACTGGTGTCTGCCCAGGTGCAGCAGAACCTGCCACCCATGGAAGGCCCGCAACGCGGCTTCGCCTTCTGCCCCTTCCAGGCCACCTCGTCTACGCCCAACACCTTTCTGCCCGCTGACCTTTATTTCTCCGGCAAAGCCGATGCTTCCCCTGAGAAGGGAGAAACCGAGTTGCCTTCCTGTTTCTGGGCCTATTTTGAGAAAACAGACGAAAAGCAGGATGCGGAATTGCTTTGGCCCAGCCACCCCGCCGGACCGGTGAAGTCCATCGCCCGCGATGCTTTTGAGCAGACCGTGGCCACGGCGGTGAAAGCCATGCAGGCTGGCTGCCTGGAGAAAGTGGTATTGTCCCGCACCAAAACGCTGCCGCTTTTCAACGGTTTCGACTTGCTCACCGCTTTCGCCCAACTGACTAGGCTGTACCCCACGGCTTTCGTGTCCTTGGTGGCCATTCCGGGTCTGGGTACCTGGTTGGGGGCTACGCCCGAGCTCTTGGTGCAGATTGACCGCCATAGAGTATTCCGCACCGTGGCCTTAGCCGGCACCCAGCCTATCACGGATAAATTGACACCCGCCGATGCCATCTGGCGGCAGAAGGAGATTGAGGAGCAGGCTTTGGTGCAGCGCTACGTGGTGAGTTGTTTCAGGCACCTGCGCCTGCGCGAGTATGTGGAGATGGGACCCCGCACCATCATCGCCGGGAACCTGCTGCACCTGCGCACCGATTTCAGCGCGGCCATGGACGAAGTAGGCTTCCCCAAACTGGGCACCCAGATGCTGGAGTTGCTGCACCCCACCTCGGCGGTAGGCGGCATGCCCAAGGCTGCGGCGCTGCAGATGATAGGTCAACTGGAAGTACATGACCGTCGTTACTACAGCGGGTTTATGGGCCCGGTGCAACTGGGGCAGGAAACGAACCTGTTTGTGAACCTGCGGTGCGTGGAACTGGGGCAGGACACCGTCACGGCCTACGCCGGCGCCGGCATGACTGCCGACTCAGTGCCCGCCAAGGAGTGGGTGGAAACCGAGCTCAAGATGCAAACCGTGCTCCGTCTTTTTCAAGCGTCTGAATCATGATTTTACAAGCCGTTATAGATATTGCTGAGATCTGCGCCCGCAAGGGAGTGGAAGATATAGTGTTGTCGCCGGGCTCCCGGTGCGCGCCCTTGACGCTGGCCTTTGCCCGGCATCCGCAGCTGCGGGTGCGCACCGTGCCCGATGAGCGAAGTGCCGCTTTCATTGGCTTGGGCATCGCGCAGCAAACGGGCAAGCCGGTGGTGCTGGTCTGCACCTCGGGGACCGCGGCCTACAACTACGCGCCTGCCGTGGCCGAGGCCTTCTACCAGAACATCCCGCTGCTGGTGCTTACCGCCGATAGGCCGCCCGAATGGATTGACCAACTGGACGGGCAGACCATCCGGCAGGCTAACATCTATGGTGGTCACGTGAAGCGAAGCTTTGATTTTCCGGTGGATACGAATCATGTTGATTCCCAGTGGTATGCTGCTAGGTTGCTCAATGAAGCCTTGAATGAAGCTGTAGCTTTTCCGGAGGGTCCGGTGCACGTGAATATCCCCTTGCGGGAACCCTTTTACCCCGAACCAGATGAGGAGTTTGCCTATTCAAGAGACGTGAAGGTCATTGAGGAGGTACCTTCAGGGTACGGGTTGCCAGCGCAGGTATGGGAACAGCTGAAAACAGAGCTCAAGCAGTACCGGAGAGTACTGGTAGTGGCCGGTCAGGGCAGGAGGGATGAGGCTTTGCACGACGAGATTGTGAGGTTCTGCCGCGCTACCGGAGCCGTCTTCATCGCCGATACCATCAGCAACCAGCAAGTGGCCGGGGAGACCATCAATTTCCACGATGTATTCCTGGGCGCCAAGCACCTGCACACCACCGAGGCACTTCAAGCTGATTTATTGATTACTTTCCATAAATCACTGATTTCTAAAAACCTGAAATTGTTCCTGCGCAAGCAGCAGCACCTACAACATTGGCATGTGCAACCGGCCGGCATGGTCGCGGACACTTTCCAGTCGCTCACCCGCATCATCCGGACTACTCCCCAGGATTTTTTCGCTCAGGTAAATCAAAAAGAAGCTAGCCTACAGGTTTCCCCAGCATTTACCAATGCCTGGCATGAGCTGGAAATGCAGGGTAAATCGGTTTTGGAGGGTTTTCAGGAAAACAGCCCTTTTTCGGAATTCCAGGTGTGCCACCAGGTACTCAGGAGCTTGCCCCAGAACAGTCTGCTGCACCTGGCCAATAGCATGAGCGTGCGGTACGCCAACCTCATCGGCGTAGCTGAAAAAGAAGGGGTGGAGGTGTTTGCCAACCGGGGCACCAGCGGCATTGACGGCAGTACCAGCACCGCGGTGGGTTCCGCGTTGAGCACGGATAAACTGGTGACCCTGCTCACCGGCGACATGGCTTTCCTGTATGACCGCAATGCCTTGTGGCACAACTACCTTCCCCAGAACCTGCGCATTGTGGTGCTGAACAACCACGGGGGTGGCATCTTCAGGATGATAGAGGGGCCGCGCAGCCAACCAGAACTGAGACCCTTCTTTGAAACCGACCAGCGCCTGACGGCCCAGAAAACTGCCGAAGACATGGGGCTGACCTATGTGCGGGTGACCGACGCTGCTTCGCTGGAAGCGGCGCTGTCCAATTTTTTAAACCATTTGGCGGGTCCGCAATTATTGGAAGTGGAAACGAGCAGCCCGGAGAATTTTGCAGTTTTTGAAGACTACCGAAAACAGGTAAATTCCAGCATACAACTTTGAGCCTCAGGAGATTGAAATTTAACACTTTCTTTGTTGACTAAGCCAAAAATTAGTCGTAACTACTATTGGAGACGCTGAATAATAGCGGTAAAATAGTGGAGTTTACAAAGAACGTGGAGAAGTGGCACCACAAACACCATGTGGTCCTGTATGATTACGGAAGAATAGCCTTGGGCTGTTTTCTGGTATTCAAAGGCATCTCTTTTCTGTTTAACATGACTGCCCTGGAGCAGATCCTCCTGGATAGTAAGCTGTATGAAATGGCTACTTTCCTGGCTTACACTGTGGTAATCATCCACATTGTGGGTGGCGCCATGATTACGGTGGGGTGGCAAACCAGGCTGGCCTTGTTGTTACAGTTTCCTATTGTGCTGAGCGCATTGCTGTTTTTTACGCCTAAGCATGACTTTTTTTCCTTATACTCTCCGTTTGCGGTAACTATTTACACGCTGCTTTTCTTAGTCTTTTATTTAGTGGGTGGTGCGGGGTACTATTCTTTTGACCACAGCCGAGCCTACCGATACAGAAAGTCTTCAAGATAGGCAATTGGTCACCTCCACCTTAGCTACTCTACCTCTGGTGGTAGAGGTGACCTTTACAGAGACTTAATCCTTTCAGATATCCCACCCAGGCCTTCTGCCAAGAGCACCCGTTTAGCCGGATGGGTCTGGCAGAAGGTCATGACCGTTGCTCCCCAGAAATCCCGAGGATTGTGGCGGCAGC
The DNA here is from genome assembly GCF_008271695.1 of Rufibacter hautae. Classification (GTDB taxonomy): domain Bacteria; phylum Bacteroidota; class Bacteroidia; order Cytophagales; family Hymenobacteraceae; genus Nibribacter; species Nibribacter hautae. The sequence continues at coordinate 1,544,125 of NZ_VKKY01000002.1, read as the reverse complement.
CCCATGCCGCGTAAGAAAAACAGGACTCAGGAAAATGTTAAGTTGGTTATTATAATATATTAATATTCAACGTATAATATACTTGGAGGCGCTGTTAAAGTGGCGTTACAATTATGATGCAATGGGTACAACAAGTAGACCGGTGGCAAAATGAGCACCGGCCCGTGGCCTATGACTACGGAAGGATCATCCTGGGCCTTTTCATCTTCTACAAAGGCCTCACGTTTATTGCAGACACTTCTTCCCTGGCCCAGATCATAGAGAACAGCCAATTTCACTGGGTAGCCTTAGGACTAGCGCATTATGTGGCCTTCGCGCATCTGGTAGGCGGTCTCCTGATTGCCATCGGGTTGATTACCCGGGTAGCCATCGGGTTCCAGATTCCCATCCTGATTGGGGCGGTATTCTTCTTTAACCCAGACCAGGGGTTCTTCTCGGTGAACGCCCAGTTCGGGATTTCCCTTATTACCCTTATTGCCCTAATCTTTTATTTCGTGGTTGGATCTGGCTATTATTCTGTTGACCATAGGTTTGAGGTGAACGAAAGAAGGCTAGAGGAGAAGAAAGCCTTGCGGAATAACCTTTGAGTTTAACCTGAGGTAGTAGGGTGGAGCGCAAATCTGCGTAAACCTTTGCAAATTCCTGCAAGGGCACAGTACCTTTACGCCCACATTGTTCCACCCAAACCCGAGGTTCATGCAAAGTAAATTCAACTGGACTACGCTTAAAGAATACCAAGAGATACTTTTTCAATTCTATAATGGCATCGCTAAAATCAGCATCAACCGGCCGCACGTGCACAATGCGTTCACGCCCCGCACAGTAGCTGAGATGATTGATGCCATGAACATCTGCCGCGACAACCCAGACATTGGGGTGATTATTTTCACCGGTGAAGGCGGCAAGGCTTTCTGCTCGGGCGGTGACCAGAGCGTGCGCGGCCACGGCGGCTATATTGGCGAAGACACCGTGCCCCGCTTGAACGTGCTGGACCTGCAGATGCAGATCCGCCGCATCCCTAAGCCGGTGATTGCCATGGTGGCGGGTTGGGCCATTGGGGGGGGCCATGTGCTGCATGTGGTATGCGACCTTTCCATTGCCGCGGATAATGCCCGTTTTGGCCAAACTGGCCCAAAAGTAGGCTCCTTTGACGGTGGTTTCGGGGCATCTTACCTGGCCCGCATTGTAGGGCAAAAGAAGGCCCGCGAGATCTGGTACCTGTGCGACCAATACAACGCGCAAGAGGCGTTGGACATGGGGCTGGTGAACAAAGTAGTGCCGCTCGATCAACTGGAGGAAACCACTGTGGAGTGGTGCGGAAAAATCCTGGAGAAAAGCCCATTGGCCCTGCGCATGCTCAAAGCCTCTTTCAACGCCGAGTTGGACGGACAGGCCGGGGTGCAGCAGTTGGCCGGAGACGCCACCTTGCTTTACTACCTCTCAGACGAGGCCAAAGAGGGCAAGAATGCGTTCCTGGAGAAACGCAAACCAGACTTCTCTAAGTATCCTAAATTCCCTTGATGGTAGGACGTATCAAGTATCAAGATGTAAGTAGTGGTGATTGGACGTATGACAGTTAATTTGCGGAGCAGTTCTGATGGTAAACTTCAGGGCTGCTCCGTAACTTTTTTAGGCCTCTTCCTAGTAAGAGAAGGCATCGGTAAGAAGATTTCTTACTTTGTTTTATCGTGATACCTGATACGCACTACGTGCTACCCAATCCATGCCCGACCACCTGCTCCTAAATGGGAAGAAATTCTTCTTAGACGAAATCCAGCATTATTCCTTCCGGGAAAGCATTCCCATTGACGGGTATGAGGCCAAGACGCTGGAGTTTTGCAAAAACTGGCTGCAAGGGGTACAGGAGTATCCGGTGCAGACCTCGGGGAGTACCGGCGCGCCAAAATTCATTGAACTCACCCGCGATAGGATGGAGGCGAGTGCCCAGCGTACCCTGCGCATCTTCAACCTGCAACCAGAAGATCGAGTGTTGGTGTGCATGAACACCGAGTACATTGCCGGTATGATGATGCTGGTGCGCGGTCTGGTAGGAAACCTGCACATAACCATTATTGAACCCATCGGTAATCCATTGGCCAGTGTAGATCCAGACGCAGAGTTTGACTTCGTGGCCATGGTGCCGCTGCAGTTACAGACCATTCTGGAGGGAACACCTGATAAAATTGCCAAGCTGAACAAGATGAAAGCGATTCTGCTGGGAGGTGCCGCCATCAGTAAATCCTTGGAAGAAGCTGTTCAGCCGCTGGAGGTACCTGTGTATCAAAGCTACGGCATGACGGAGACCATTTCCCACATTGCCGTGCGTCGCCTGAATGGGGCGGAGAAAACAGATTATTATACTGCCCCGTCTGAAATAACGCTGGGCCAGGATGAGCGTGGCTGCCTTACCATCTCGGCGGAAGTAACGGGCGGTGAAACGTTGGTCACGAATGATCTAGTGGAATTACTGGAGAACAACTCCTTCAGGTGGCTCGGCCGTGCCGATAACACCATCAATTCGGGAGGCGTGAAAGTGCAACTGGAAAAAGTGGAAGCCGCGTTAGGAGACGCTTTGGCCGGTTTAAGTATCTCGCGCCGCTATTTTGCCGCAGCCCTGCCTGATGAAACGTTAGGGGAACGCCTCATTGCCGTCCTGGAAGGCAGCCCACTCACGGATGAAGAGGAAGCCAACCTCAAAGGCAAGCTCAGCGAGTCGCTGTCTAAGTATGAAATTCCTAAGCATTTTGGTTATCTGCCCCGCCTGCCTGAAACGGCCACGGGTAAGATAGACCGACGCAACGGCATGGCTTTGATTTAACCTTTTCAGCCTTTTTTTTAAAAAAGCACGCAAAACAATGGCGCTGTATTAAAGGAGGACAGAGATGATAAAGTAAAGTTGCTTCGTGGCTCAAGACTGAGATTTACATTCATGTTTATGTCAATTTTTACGTCCAACTTGGCTATTTTTAGGCCTTGTGCCAATTAGTTTAGTGCTATTTTTTTAAGTAGATAAATTTTAAATCTCTGGTTTTAAAGAGGATATATTTGCATCGAGTTAAATAAGTTATAAACCGTTTTCCTTTTCTCAGGGAAATCGTAATAGGAGCAGCACACTTTTAGTACTTCTTCTATTATGAAACAATTTTTATCTCTGACGTGCCTTTGCCTGGCTTCTTTCTTCTTGTTTTCCTGTGAAAAAGAAGAGGTGGAACCAACCTTACAGGCGACCTCGGTTTCTGAGGTCCGTACCGCTGGATGTATTAACTTTTCTTATTTCAATAAAATCTCCGGCACCGTCAACTTCGGGGCTGCCAACGGTGATAGAATCCTAGTTCGGTTCTTGGACGGTATGTCTTTGGAGGCTCGTCAGCAGGTATTAAGCAGATATCCGCAGTTTCACAGCATAGAAGGGGAGGTTGCCCTGGATTCGGGCACCTTAACCATTGTGCGCCTGTTGGCCAATTCCGGCTGCGGCGATGCCGAAAAACTGGGCCTTAAACTGCTTCGGGAAAGCGCTGTTACCTACGTAACCCCGTTCTTTAACCGTACTTCGTCAGATCCGGAAGAACCCTTAACCGGTTTGTCCAACGAGTTCATGGTGGCTATAGAACCCGGAAAACTGGCGCAGTTAGAACAACTGATTGCCCAAACCAGAACCAGCATTGTGATGTCTTTCTCAGAGGAGGTGCATGTCCTTAGCGCCGATAAAAACTCCTCTTGCGGTATCCTAGATATCCTTACCAAGTTCAACCAGCAGAACTTTGTCACCGTTGCTGAGCCTAACCTGGTGTACAGCTTCCCCACCGCTTCCGGGGAGATGATGAATGCCCAAACCGCTAAGAAACTAAAGAAAGGCTCGTGGAAAGCCGCCAAAGCTGAGAAAAAGAATAAGTAACAGTCATTAACTTTTGGAAGGAGGAATTTTGGCAAGTCTTATTAAGAGCTTAGCAGGGTTCCTCCTTTTGTTTGAAATGTATTTGAGTTAAATCTAAAGAAAGGGGAGGGTACATTTCTAAGGACAGCTTCTTGCTAAGGTAAATATCCGCTTGAAATAGAAAATGTGCCCCCATGGAACAAGTAGGTAAACAGGTTTTAGAAAAGAAAAGAATACACAAGTTAGTGGATAAACCTAACCGGATTTTACAACTGTTTTGGGTTGAGTCAAGCCGCTGGTCTGTTTAGGACATATTTTTAGCAAAACATGCTTAAAACGGGTGAGTGGTGGAAACAAAAACGGCCTTCAGGATAGGAAAAAATCCTTTTTTGGTTAACTTTGCCCGATAAAGCTCCTTATCCAAACCTACTATAACGGATGAAATTCATTGTATCTTCTACGGCGCTGCTGAAGCAGCTTACTAGCATCAACGGGGTAGTGGCCAACAACCCGGTGGTGCCGATTTTGGAGAACTTCTTGTTTGAGATCAACGACGGCGTCTTGACCATCACAGCAAGTGACCTGGAAACCTCCATGATCACGGAGATACACGTGGAGGCCCGCGAAAACGGACGCATCGCTGCGCCGGCCCGTATCCTGATAGATACCCTGAAAAACCTTCCGGACCAGCCGGTGACCTTCACCATTGACGAGGAGACGTACACCATCGAGATCAGCTCGTCTAATGGCCGTTATAAACTCTCTGGTGAGAACGCCACGGATTTCCCTAAAGTACCGGTGGTCCGCGGCGGCAACGCTATTGAGATTCCGTCCAATGTATTGGGTCGGGCCATCAACAAAACCATCTTCGCGGTGAGCAATGATGAGTTGCGTCCTGCTATGACCGGTATCTTTGTGCAGTTGAACAGCGGCAACATCACCTTTGTGGCCACTGACGGACACCGCCTGCTGCGCTACCGCCGCCAGGATGTGAGCAGCGACAATGCCGCTTCCATCATCATCCCTAAAAAAGCTTTCAACCTGCTCAAATCAACGTTGCCTAATGAGGCTACTGCTGTGAGAGTAGAGTTCAATACCTCCAACGCGTTCTTCAGCTTCGATAATATTAGAATGATCTGCCGCCTCATTGACGAGCGCTACCCAGATTACGAGAATGTGATTCCGGCTCAGAACCCGAACAAACTGGTGATAGACCGCTATGATTTCCTGAGCTCCGTGAAACGTATCTCTATCTATTCCAACAAAACCACTCACCAGGTGCGCCTGCGCATCACGGGCAGCGAACTGCAGATCTCTGCGGAGGACCTGGATTTCTCCAACGAGGCTAACGAGCGCCTCACTTGCCAATATGATGGCGAGGATATGGAGATCGGCTTCAACGCCAAGTTCCTCACCGAGATGCTAAGCAACATTGACTCAGACGAGATTACTCTGGAGCTCTCTACGCCAAACCGCGCCGGCTTGCTGATGCCATCCACCAACGATGACGAAGAAAGCATCCTGATGCTGGTAATGCCGGTAATGCTCAACAACTACGTATAAGCGTTAGAATACTTAAGAATAAAGAAGTCCTGCTTGGCGTTAAACCCAGGCAGGATTTTTCTTTTGAACTGATTTAGGAAAAGTAACCCTTAAACACAAGGGCGAGAGAGAACCTAACAAAGAGGGAACTTCTATGATCAAGAATACCACACGCATTCCGTCCCCCTTTGAAGGGGGTAGGGGGATGATTACTCCTGCTGATCATTGTATCTCCGAAATGTAGGGGCAATCCCTTGTGGTTGCCCTTGCTCTAAAATTTAAGTCATCGGTTCTTCAAACGCCATGGTCATTCCCCTACCCCCTTCAAAGGGGGACGGAAAACCTGCACAGCTATAAAGTAGATTATGCATTTTGTAAACCTTCCTGTTTATGAGCAGTTTTCAAGAAAAAGGCTCTAAACTGCGCCGATATGGAAAAGCAGATGCTTCTATCTCTAGAACTCAGAAAAACATTTTACCTTTGTGCTTTGAACGAAGCGCCGGTGGCGTGAAAGAACATGAAACAAATGAAAAAATCAGAGATACACTTCAGCATTGCCCTAGACGAGCAGCGGGTTCCAGAGGCCATCAGTTGGACCGCTACCGATGCCGGTAATGACATCCACTTCGCTAAAGCCATCAATATTTCCCTATGGGACCGTAATGATTCAGGCACCATGAAGATTGACCTTTGGACGAAGGACATGCCCGTTGATGAAATGAAATACTTCTATATTGACACCATCGGGGCGATGGCACAAAGCATTGAGACTGCCACCAATGACAAGCTTATGGCCGAGAAGATGCGCAGCCTGTGCCAGGAACTCATGCAGCACGTAGAAGAGCAACAGAAGCGTAACGCGGCCCAGAACCCGCAGTAATCTGAGATTTATACAAACAAAAAAGCCGCTCCTAGGAGCGGCTTTTTTGTTTGTATATTATGTACCTAGTTCCGGGGAGAAGCTTCTCTAATCACGGCTGGCTCAGGTTGCGCGAAGGTACGTTTGGCATCTGCTTTGTCCTGGGCTACGAGCGTCTTGGCGGCTTTGCCGTTCTCTTTCTGCAACTGCAAGGCATAAGCCCGGTCATAGCTGTTGAAAGATTTACGTGCACCGTAGTAACGCGAATATTGGGCGGTGCTCAATACCTTTTCCAAGGCGGCGTCACGCTCTTTACAAACCCCATTGATACATCTTTCCAATTCCGCCGGGTTGTTGGCGTATTTGGTCTCAAAGGCAATCATTTTCTGGGCATTGGCCAGATTGAGTTCTCTCAGCTTTCTGGACTGGAAGTTGTTCAACTGCAGCTCCCGAATCATCTTGTCTGACAGGTTTTGGGCACGTTGTTCAGCGGTTCCCCCGTTTTGGGCAAACGAAGCGAAACTTACAGAGAGAACAAGGGCCAACGTATACACAAATCTTTTCATAGTCATTCTGGTTTGAGAGGTACTACACAATTCCTGTGCCATCTATTTTAGAACAAATCCGGTGGCGAAAAAGTTGAATCTCTTTCAAAAAGAACGTGCTACAGGCGGCTTTGTTTCCTTTTTAGCCTACTATAAATGGCTGAAAATAAAGTTCTTTCCGTTCTACAAGGCTTATGTGAGATTTATACAATAAACCGGATATGGTACCCTGAAAAGCGGAAAAGTCTAAAACTTGTTCTTCCACATCATAGACTCTACCGGGTACACAGAGCGCTGGTTGTACTTGGCGTTGGTCTTCTGGTTGTAGTAGTTCTCAATACCGCCGTTCACCACAAAATAGATCAGCTGCCCAATGGGCATGTTGTGGTACACCCGCACTTTCTGGCTCACGGAGATCTCCAAAGTCCAGTTGTTGCAAAAGCCCACATCGCCTTTGCCAGCCGTGGCGTGGATGTCAATCCCCAACCGTCCTACGCTTGATTTCCCCTCCAGGAAAGGCACGTGGGCATGGGTCTCGGTATATTCTTCGGTAACCCCCAGGTAAAGCTTGCCGGGCTCCAGAATGTAGCCTTCCTCAGGGATCTCAAATACCTCAATCTGGTTGTGTTTGCGGGCATCCAGCACTTCGTCTTTGTAGAAAGCCAGGTACTTGCCCAAGTGCACATCGTAAGAGTTCGTGCCCAGGCAGGAGCGGTCATAAGGCTCAATCAGGATGGTGCCTTTTTCTATCTCTTCCAGAATCTGACGGTCGGTGAGGATCATGCGGGTTGGTAGCGTTAATTAAAGGTGCAAGGTACGCGTAAAATCCGGTTCATGCCACGGGTGCCGCAGAGGAGAACTGTTTTTGCCGTGTTTCCCTAAAAAGAAGCCCAAAACGCCCGGCAGCTCCTTTTCTTAAAAGAGTTTACCGGGCGTTTTAAGTAAAACAGCATAAAACAAAGCGTACCTAATTGGTGGGTTGAGGCTTGTTATTTGGCTTTGGTTTTCTTCTTTTTTACGGGTTGGGCCGCATAGCTTTTAAGGAGGGCGCGGCTTTTCAAGCCGGATGGTTTTAGATCCGTATCTTTCCATTGGCCCGTGGCCGAGGCCGAAGGCAGCAGGATAGAGCATGTTTCATCTTTGTCAGAAACTGACCAGGTCACCCAGCTAATCTTGCGTTGCTCAGCCCAGTCCAGCCATTTCTTCCATTCTTCTTCGTTCAAAGGTCCGTTGCCGGTGGCTTCCATGCCCGCCGATTCTGAGATAAAGAGCGGAAGTCCCTTGCTGAGGGCGTAATCGCCGCGGTCCCGGAGTTCCTGCTTGTGGGTGGCGGCATAGAAATGCAGCGTGTACATGAGGTTCTTCACGCCCTTGATAGGGTCATCGGCGGCCAGATGCACGTCCTGGTCCCAACGCGGCGTGCCTACCAAGATGAGGTTGTCCGGGTCAACCGCTCTGATAGCGGAAATCACCTCTTCAGAATAGGCCTTTACCTCGGGCCAAGTTTCATGATCGGGCTCATTGAAGATCTCGTAGATGACGTGCGGGTTCTTGCCGTAGGTTTGGGCCATCTCGGTGAAGAAAGCCTTGGCCTCAGTCAGGTTGATGTTGTGGCTGTGCCAGTCAATGATGACGTAAATGTTCTCCTTAATGGCGCCGTCTACCACAGCTTTGATTCTCTCTTTGGACCACTCGGGTTTTTCCAGGTAACCGTTCTTCGGCTCTACGCCCATGGCAGCCCTGATCACGTTAATGTTCCAGTCCTTAGCCAGCCAACTCACAGTCTGCGGCGTGTAGAAGCGGGGCCAGAAGTTATGCCAGCCAAAGCTCATGCCCCTGAGCATGACAGGCTGGCCTTTCTGGTCCAGGAGTTGCGTGCCTTTTACGCGCAAAGCGCCGTGGTTCTTCACCGCCTGCGCCGGCGCTAATAGACTGCTACCCACCAGGAGGAGCGTAGGGATAATCTTCTTGAAAGACATAGTAGAAGTAAGATTGAACCCCAAAGAAAGAGATTAATGATGTGTGGGGCATAACACTCCTTTAGCATTTCTTAGACCGGATTAGAGTACCACGGGTTTATAAAGCAAAAATTAGTATTGGTTTCGGGTGTTGCAGCAAAATTATTTTGCTACAATCGCATTCCAATCATCAGTACGGAAGGGATTTGCCGGCAAACCATCTTTGTTGATTAGGTTGCACTCGGGGTTATCGGCCCAGGCATAGCGCACTGCCACTGGATTCTTCACTTGCGCAGAGCTTACCTTTACCGTGTTCCCCTCAATCACGGCATCAGCCCAATAGAACTTCTGATTGCTTCCGGCTATGGCAAAGCCTGTAGGCTTTCCATTACCCCGGGTGGCCAATCCGGCACCAGTCTCAGAGAACTTTATTCTGATTTGATTTCCTTCTATTTGGTGGTTCTGGTACATGGGACCGGAGGCCTGCACTGCTTTTTTGTAGACTAGTTTTTTGGCTAGCAAGGCAAGTCTTCGGCCTACCTCTTGCTTGTTTTTGGGGTGGATGTTGTCTGCCTCGCCCAGGTCAATGATGGTTGCCATAGCGGTGTTGGGTTGGGCCAAAGCAAGGGTTTGGGCTTCGCGCAAGGTGGCCCAATCACTTTGCGAGGGTTCCGGTTGCCGCTTCATGTAGTTGGCCAGCTGCACGTACAGAAACGGGAAATACCCCTGCTGCCATCGTATCCGCCAATCGTTGATCATCATGGGAAACAAGGTGCGGTAGTCTACAGGGGCCGACACGTTGTTCTCGCCCTGGTACCAAATCACCCCGTTTATGCCGTAAGGGATCACCGGGTTGATCATGGCGTTAAAGAGGTAAGTTGGGAATTGGTGATAGTTTTTGATGGTAGGAAGGGTAGGCTCCAGGTCTTTCCGGTATTTCCAACCTCCGGCCAGGCTTAGTTTGGCGGTTCCGTCTGTCAAGTACATCTCTTCGGCGGGAGGGTTGAAGCCTCCGCCTGTCCACAGAAACGCCATCCTGACTGCAATCACGTTTTTGCCTTGTTTTACCAAATTGGCCGGAATACGGTAGTGGTGCGTGGGTTTGGCGTTCCAGACGTTTTTAGCAATTTCTTTCCCGTTGAAGTAGAGAGAATAGTTCATCTCGGGGTGGCCGAAGTGGAGGGTTACTTCTTTGCCGAACAGATTTTGGGGTAGGTGAATGGTCTTGCGGAGCCACATCATGCCTTCGTAGCCGGGCAAGTTCAGGTTTTTGAGGGTAGCGGGCATCACCAACTCGGGCCACTTGGCATCGTTGTAGTTGGGGTTCGGGATGGTTTTATCGGTTTTGTTTTTGGGGTTGTACACGATGTCCCAGAACCGAACCAAATCCAGGCTGTCTTTGAGGAAGTGCTTTTCGGTCACCGTGTCATTCTGCAAGACGGTGCGCTGCGTGATGGGGGAGGAGAGTAACTGTTCCCGGCTGATCCAGGCTTCCACCGGGGTACCTCCCCAGGTAGACTGGAGAATACCAATGGGCACCTTCAAGTCAGCCTGCAGTTCCCGGGCAAAATAGTAGGCCACCGCTGAGGCGGTTTTCACGGTAAGGGAGTCAATAGGTTGCCACGAGCCGGCCAGCACATCGGTTTGGACGTTGGTTTTCTTGTCATGGGGTACGTTGAAGAACCGGATGTTAGGGTAATGGGCGTTCTTGATTTCCGTTTCGGCATTCATGGCCTGCTGTACCTGCCATTCCATGTTGGATTGCCTCGAGGCCAGCCACACATCGCCAATCAGCACGTCTTTAAACAAAATCACCGGTTTGGTTTTATCTTCTTCAGACACCTGCATCAGGTGCGGACCGCCCGCCTTCATCTGGGGCAGATGCACCATCCATTTACCATCCTGACCGGTAGTTGTCTTGATCTTCTGACCACCAAATTCCACAGAAATCTGCTTCCCCGGCTGAGCGGTTCCCCAAACCGGAATAGCCCGGCCCCGCTGCAAGACCATGTGGTCGCTGAAAACCTTTGGCAAACGCACTTGCCCGAAAACTAGAGAAGGGGTAGCCACCAGAATAATAAGGAAGGTGAACCGCAGAAAGGTGGAGCAAAAGGAAAGTCTGGGATTTCCCATTTTGATGGTGATTTTGAAAAAACGAAGAAGAAAAGCTAAGCTAAACAGGCCGGTGCTAAAGGAGGTGACGGGCTATAACTTATTCTAAAAAGTGGGGCTTTATCAGCCATAAGATGAGGTTACTTGGCGCTTCTTTTATCTGGGTACAACAGCCGCAAGGCGTTGAAGATGGCTTGGTGCGTTACCGTGGCATGGTCCTCTTCCGGCAAATAGTCATAATACACTTTTACCTGGGGATTCTTGGTGCGCAATTTCTCTACCAGTAGATTGGCATCTACTTCCATGACGTGCGGAATATCGCTGGGGGAAAGTCCTTCTTTGCCCACCCCAATGTAGATGTCTGTTTTCTGGGGAAAACTAGCGCTCAGGAGGGGAGAGGTTTGGTTGAGGATAGTACCGTTGTCCCACCAAATGCTGGGGCTAATGATGATGTATTTGCTGAATAGCGTGGGCTTCTTCAACAAGAGCTCCGTGACAAAAAGACCTGCCAGAGATTGCCCAATGATGGTTTTTGCGGCATTGGTTCGGTATTTCTTCTCAATGTACGGCTGTAGTTCCTTTTCAATAAAAGCCATGAAGTTGGCCGAGTGGCCGCTGGTAGGATATCTCTTTTGGTCTTTCTCCAAGGTGGTGGGGTAAGTGAAATCCCTTCTGCGGTCCATGTTGGCAATCCCGACGATGATGGATTTGGGTACCCGATCAATCCACGGGAAATTGTTGAACTGGAAAAGCCCCACCACATGAATGAAATCTTCCTCGGCAGACCCGTCCAGCAAATAAACCACTGGGTATCTGGTGGTGTCGCGTGGGTTGTACCCTTCCGGAAGGTAAATGTTCAGCGTCCTTTTTTCTCCCAGCTCCTTAGAGGTGATCTCATCAATGACCCCTAGCACAAAAGGTTTGGTGGTGGCTTTTGGGGCAGGAGTTTTCTTTTGGGCAAATGCCGAGGCGGTGAAGAGCAGCAGGAAAAAGACCGGGAGTAGGGTTCTCATTTTAAGCCTTGTTTTAGGAAAAGGGTGGGTTTCTGCATTCTGCGGATCTCTGCGCATCTTTTCACAGCAAATCCAGCATCTCCTGCTCAATGCGTTTGGGACGCATGGATCGTGCGTCCAGCAGGCACCAGGTGGTTTTAGCCGCAGCCAGCAATTCATCGGTGCCGGCGCGGTACAGACTCACGAAACGCTCAAACTTGGCGCCCTGGTGATCGCCCACCCAGGTAAATCCTTTAATGGTGTCCTCGGCGAAGGCAGGTTTATGAAAGTCTATCTCGTGCCGAAGCACCACCCACAGGTATTGCTCCTGCATTTGCGAAGGAGCTACATGCGCCCAATGCGCCGCAGACACTTCCTGCACCCACCGCAGATACACCACATTATTCACATGGCCCAAAGCATCAATATCCGCCTCAGTTACTTTTATATCGATGTTAAATTTGTGGAGGTGTTCTTTGGCCATTGACAGATTACAGCAGAAGTGAGAAACCAAATATAAAGTTCTTTAGCACACTTTTCGTTAAAACCTGCCCAAAACCCAGCGGGCTTTCCTAAGGAAAGAAGTGAACTTTACAGCCGTATGCTGGACATGCCGCCGTCTACATGCAGAATCTGGCCCGTCATCCAGGATGATCTGGAGGATAACAAGAAAGCGGCCATCTCGGCGATGTCCTGGGCAGTACCGAGCCTTTTCAGGGGATGTCGCTGCGCATTGGCCTGCGTTTTGTCAGGAGTGTTCAGGTATTTTGCTGCCAGCGGCGTATCGGTGAGAGAGGGCGCGATGGCATTCACCCGGATGGCAGGGGCCAACTCGGCTGCCAGCGCCCTGGTCAGTCCTTCAATGGCTCCCTTGGAAACGGCTATCTGCGCATGAAAGCTGAAGCCGGTTTGTACAGCCACGGTGGAAAAGAAAACGATGGAGGCTGATCCGGCGGCTTTCAACCGCGGGAGAATGGCCTGTACCACCTTAATGGCGCCATTCACCTGCAGTTGAAAGTCGGCCAGGAAATCAGCGGGTTTGAGGCGGTGGAAAGGAACCAGGTTGATGCTTCCCGGCAGGTAAACCAATCCGTCCAGGGTGTCGGGCAAAAAGCTTACATTCAGGTTGTCTTCCCGCACATCCAGAAAATGGAAGGTAGTGTCTGGGTTATAGGTTTGTCCCGGATGTTGAAAATAGGTGGCAAAAACGCGATGTCCCTCGCTCCCAAGCTGCTGCACCAGTTCGTGTCCAATCCCTGAGGAGCCGCCAATAATCAAATAGTTTTTCATGTTGCCTAAAGGTTAGGTGGCTTTCGCCTTATACCAAAGGACAACAGATTGCCAGGTGACAAGTTTTAGGACAAGCCACTCACCCAGCATTGTAGGGGAAGTCGCTCAATGTGTAAAAAGCAATTGTTTATACACATTCTGCTTTAGACCTGATTTCAGAAAAAGAGCCTTAAAGCCTCTACTCCAGAACTAGGGCAACGATGCAGAATACATCCACAATGAGCAAGGGAAGGGTGACATCCTCCTTTTTGCCCGAGATCAGTTTCAAGGCCGTCCAAGAGAGAAAGCCCCAGATAATGCCTTGGGTGATGGAGTAGGAGAAGGGGATGAGTACCATGGCTAGGAACGCCGGGATGGCCTCGTCCAATTGGTCCCAGTTGATCTTCGTCACGGGTCGCACCATGAACACGCCCACCAGCACCACCGCCGGCGCAGTGGCGATGGCGGGCACCACCGACAAAAGCGGAGCCAGAAACAGGAAGGGCAGAAACAGCAGCGCGCCCACCACCGCCGTGAGCCCGGTTCGTCCGCCCTCCTCAATCCCCACCGCCGATTCAATGTAGGCCGTGCCGGGGCTGGACCCTACCAGTCCGGCCAGTGTCGTGGCAATGGCGTCTACCATGAGCGAGCGCTTTACATTGCGGGGTTCTCCGTGCTCGTCCAGCAGATCGGCGGCCTCGGCCAGGCCCACCAGGGTGGAGAGACTGTCAAACATGTCGGTGAAGACAAACGCAAATATCACCGGCACCACCGCCCATTGCAGGGAGTTTACGAGGTCTAATTTCAAAAACAGGCTGAAATCAGGGGCGGCAAAAATACCCTGCCAGGTGATCAACGTACTCGCTTCGGCGCCGGGCACCATGCCCCACCAACGGCCAATGGGGTAGGCTGCCAGCGTGGTAAACAGAATTCCAATAAGGATGCCGCCTTTCACATGTTTGGTCACCAGCACGGCCGTCACCAGCAACCCAGCCAGGAACGTAAGCACCGCCGGCGTCAAGGGCCCAATCCCGATGATGGTTGCCGGATTGCTGACGATGAATTTGGCGTTGGAGAACCCGATGAGCGAGATAAACAACCCGATGCCCGCCGCAATGGCATACCGGAGCGGCCGCGGAATGGCCATGATGATGTAGGTTCTGACGTTGAATGCCGAGAGTAGCAGAAACACAATCCCAGACCAGAAAACTGCCCCCAGTGCCACTGGCCAGGGTACTTTCATGCCCAGCACGGCCGTGAAGGTAAAGAATGCGTTGAGCCCCATGCCGGGAGCCACCAGAATAGGGTTTTTGGCGTACAGCCCCATCATGAGGCTGCTGAAGGAACAAACCAGCACGGTGGCGGTCAACACGGCCGCAAAGGGCAGTCCGGCCTGGCTCAGGATGCTGGGGTTCACCACAATGATGTAGGAGGTAGCCAGAAAAGAGGAGATGCCGGCAATGACCTCGGTCTGAACGTTGGTGCCGTATTTCTTCAGCTCAAAAAAAGAGTTCATGGGGCAAGGTTGGGTGAATATTATATTGAACCGTTTTAGAGGCAATTACTAAAAAGACCTCCTTAACGGCTAAATTACAATTGATTAACTCTGCAGAGCCTAATAAATAAGTGAACCGGGTACCCCACCTAAGGAGATGCTCGTATTTTACCTTGATTAGATGAAGTCTCTAGAGTTTTATTCCCACTACACATCACCCTTGAAGAAAGATTAATGCAAGCGCAGAAAAGATCTTGGCTATCAAATCCTACCAAAAGACAGGTGGTGATACTCACCATTCTCTGGGTTGCTGCCATAAGTGTAATGTTTTTGGCTATGACGGACTTCTTCAGGCAAAGTTTATTTACCAGAAGAAACCTGCCTTTTTTAACAGTGACAGCCACTTCAACGCTTTTCATACTGGGTGTATACCTGAACTACTTCAAGAGCAAACTTAAGAGGTAACCAGCCTTTATACTTGATTTTTATAAAACATAGCTAAAATGTTAAATCAGAAGGAAGAACTATTAAAGCAGGTGATTAGCCAAATAGTATATTTTTAGTAACTCAGCCCTTGCATTTGGCAGTAAGTTCCTATCTTAAATTTACAACCAACTTTAATCTTTAGTTGATGGAAAAGACTAGGAAAACCTTTGTCAGTCATCCCACCAAAAAGCATTTACTTATAGTTATTACGATTTGGATAGTGGGTTCCCTTCTACTGGTCTGTGCCATGACTAATTTTTTCCAGCGGTCTTTAGTGCTAAGCGAAAACATTGGATTACTATTCCTCATCGGCATTTCCGCCTCGGTGGTAATTGAAGTGCAAGTGAATTATTTCAAACCGAAGAAGGTGGAATAAAAGCTTGCAGAATCATACTACCCATAAACGAAGCAGCGGCCCTTGATTCAATCAAGAGCCGCTGCTTCGTTAAAATGAATCTATAATTATGCCTGAAGTGCTTGCAGGGCTTCGCGGTTGGCGGCTAGGTAAGCCTCCGCTAAGTCATCCGTGATGGCGGAAGAAACAAACAGGGTCTCAAACTGAGAAGGCGCCAGGTAAATGCCCCGCTGCAACATCTGGTGGAAGTACCGCCCGAACAGTTCCAAATCTGAGGTCTTGGCCGAGGCGAAATCGGTAACCGGCTCTTCCGTGAAGAACACGCTGTACATGGAACCCACCTGGTTGATGGTGTAGTTCAAGCCCAGTTCCTGCATGTTCTGTTTGGTGCCGTTCACCAGTTTATCGGTGATTTGCTGTAATTGGGCGTAAAGCTCAGGGTGCTCGTTCAGGTAAGACAAAGCCGCCATCCCCGCTGACATGGCAATCGGGTTCCCCGATAACGTTCCCGCCTGGTACACCGGCCCGGCTGGCGCCACGCTGTTCATGATGTCTACTTTTCCACCGTAAGCACCTACGGGCATGCCACCACCGATGATTTTACCCAAGGTAGTCATATCCGGGGTCACACCGTACAGTTCCTGCGCACCGCCTTTGGCCAACCGGAAGCCGGTCATCACCTCGTCAAAGATCAGCACAATGCCTTCTTTGGTGCACAGATCGCGGAGGCCTTGTAAGAAACCTTCGGCGGGTGGTACCAGGCCCATGTTGCCTACCACCGGTTCCAGGATGATGGCCGCGATTTGGGCTGGGTTGGCGTCAATCAAGGTCTGTACGGCCTCCAGGTCATTGTAAGGTGCCGTCAACGTATCATTTGCTACGCCCTTAGTCACGCCCGGACTGTCCGGCACACCCAGAGTAATGGCGCCGCTGCCGGCGGCAATCAGGAAAGAGTCGCCGTGGCCGTGATAGCAGCCTTCAAATTTGATCATCTTGTCACGACCAGTATAGCCCCGCGCCACCCTTATGGCGGACATGGTGGCCTCGGTACCGGAGTTCACCATGCGTACCTTCTCCACGCTGGGCACCATGCTGATGATCAACTCAGCCATCTCCACCTCGCGGCGGGTTGGCGCCCCAAAGGAAAGGGAACCCGGCAAAGCATCGCGCACGGCCTTCTCTATCTCTTCATGGGCGTGTCCCAGGATCATCGGGCCCCAGGAGTTAATCAAGTCCAGGTACTGGTTTCCGTCCTCATCGTAGAGGTATGCCCCCTTGGCGGATTTCATGAAAAGCGGCTTTCCGCCCACTGCCCTGAACGCCCGTACGGGTGAGTTCACGCCTCCCGGAATGGATTGCTGCGCACGTTGAAAAAGCTCCTGGCTAGTTGTATGGATAAGTGACATGTGTTGTAAATGAGTGATTGAGAGATGGAGAGAGTGAATGATTGAGGGAATGAGGATTGATAGAATGGGTATATACTATTCACTCCATCTTTCAATCATTCATTCTCTCAATTATCAAAGTACCGGGTTCACTACCAGTAAACGCCCGTTCTCTACTTTTACAATAGGAATGTACTGATTATCTTGGGCTTGTTTGCCAGATCCGGCATCGTAGCCAATGCCCTGGTAGAAGGCGCCGGCCTGGACGCCGCTTAGTTTAGGAGGGGCAGAGTACCCGTTTTCCTGCAGGCTACGGCCGTAGTAATTCAACAGCTCAAATCCGGTGTAGGTGAAAGCGGAAGGCGGCAGGTTATAGCGGCTGGTATACGCGCGCTTGAAATTCTGCACTGATGGGTTTTCTGGGTCAATGAACTTGGGAGCGGTGAAATACATCTCTAGGAAATCAAGCTGCGAAAAACTGATCTGCGGGTTCTCCAGCCAGGACTGCGGGGCAATCACCGGCACCTTGGCCGCTTTCTGCTCCAACAGACTAACGGTGCTGATGGCCACGGCCGGGTTGGAGGATTGCACCACCAGTACGCCCAGGTCTTTCAAGTTCACGGCTCCTAAAACCGAGGCTACATTATTGCTGGTCTTAGAGTTGATTTTCTGCGCGCTCACCACTTTTCCGCCCAGGGCCGTGTAGGTGCGCCGGAAGTTACCGGCAAAGACCGTGTCGTTTTTCTCGCTGTCAAACACTAGCACCGCCGTTTTCTTGGGGAATGTCTGGTACGCGTAGGCCGCAGCCCGCTGCCCTTGGGTCGCCACCGAGGTTTCCATCAAAAACAGGTATGGGTTGCCATTGGCGATGTCTGCATCGTCTGAGAAGGGGTTCACCATGTTGATGTTCCGCTGCTGGGCAATCTTGGCGGCGTAGGCACTGTTCCCTTTGTAAATCGGCCCGATGACCAAGTCCATGGTACCTAGCTCGGGCAGAGTCATAACCTTCCTGACCTGGGCCGTGTCATTGCTCACGTCATACGGGAAGACATTCACCCGCACGCCTTGCCTCTGCAAAGAATCCTGCGCCGAGAGAATGCCGGCGTAGAAATCGGTGACGTACAGGTTCTTTTTGTCTACTTTGATGGTATTGTCTGAGACGTTGAAAGGCAGCAGCACCGCCACGTTGTACTCGTTCTTCTTGATGTTCTCAGAACGCTGAAGGTAGCTGCGGTCCAACTTGAAGGTACGTACCAGCGCTTCCAGATCCGGCCGGTCCTGCTGAGTGAACCAGCCGCCCACCAATTTGTCGGCGTAGGCGCGGGCCAGGGTGGCGTCTTCGGGGAACTGGCGCATGAGGTACTGGAACGTGGCTTTGTCGGTGAGCAGCATCATGTAATGCCGTTTCATGGCTGCCAACTCGTCCTCCATTGACTTCTGGTCAATGGCAGACAGTGCCTTCAACGCCCGCAGGTATTCTTTTTTCTCAAACAGTACTTGCCCGTGCAGGTAGTGCGCATCGGCGAGGCCGCCCCAGTTGGCATGCTCAGAAGTAAGCTGGGAAAGCATCTTGTCAGCCTCGGCCCATTTCTTTTGCCGGCTTGCGGCCACACTGTACAGGTAAGCGGCATCTGGGGCGTAGTTTTTGCCCGTGGCCGTGCTGGCGATGGGCTGCAACTCGGCCATGGCCAAGGCATACTTCTCCTGGTCCAGCAACAACCTTCCGTTCTGCAACTTGGTGTTCAGGTCGGCGGAGGTTTGGGCCTGCACGTTCCAGCAAAGCGCCATTCCAGCCGCGGCAAGTACTATTCGTTTCTTCATCGTTTTCTTAAAAATAAGTGCTAAACCTATTCCCACTCAATGGTAGCGGGTGGCTTGGAGCTGATGTCATAGACCACGCGGTTTACCCCACGCACCTTGTTGATGATCTCGTTAGACACATCGGCCAGAAATTCATACGGCAAATGGCACCAGTCGGCGGTCATACCGTCTACGCTGGTCACGGCTCTTAGGGCCACCACGCGCTCGTACGTCCGCTCATCGCCCATCACGCCCACGCTCTGGATGGGCAGCAACATGGCGCCGGCTTGCCAAACCTGGTCATATAGGCCGGTTTTCTTCAGCGACGAAATGAAGATATGGTCCACTTCCTGCAGAATAGCCACTTTCTCCGGGGTGATGTCGCCCAGGATACGGATGGCCAGTCCCGGACCCGGGAAAGGGTGGCGCCCGATGATGGTATCAGCGATACCCAAGGTTCTGCCTACCAAACGAACTTCGTCTTTAAACAGTGTCTTGAGCGGCTCTACTACCTTCAGTTTCATGAAATCGGGGAGGCCGCCCACGTTGTGGTGTGATTTGATGGTCGCGCTTGGGCCTTTCACCGAGACAGACTCAATCACGTCTGGGTAAATAGTGCCCTGGCCCAACCACTTGGCGTCTTCCACCTGGTGCGACTCCTGGTCAAACACCTCAATGAACACGCGGCCGATGGCTTTGCGCTTGGCCTCAGGATCAGTTAACCCGGCCAACGCGGAGTAGAACTGGTCTTTGGCATCTACGCCTTTCACGTTAAGACCCATGTCTTTGTAAGAGTGCAGCACATCCTCAAACTCGTTTTTGCGCAGCAAACCGTTGTCCACGAAGATGCAGTACAGGTTCTTGCCAATGGCTTGGTGAATGAGCATGGCCGCCACCGATGAATCCACGCCACCGGAGAGTCCCAGGATCACTTTGTCATCCCCAATCTGCTCGCGCAGCTCGGCCACGGTGCTTTCAATGAATTGGTCTGGGGTCCAGTCTTGGGAACAGCCGCTGATGTGCACCACAAAGTTGCGGAGCAGGGTTTTGCCCTCGGTGGAGTGCGTCACCTCGGGGTGGAACTGGATGCCGTAGGTTTCCTGGTCTTTTACTTTGTAGGCCGCCACTTCCACCGAGTCGGTGCTGGCGATGACCTCAAAGTTGTCTGGGATTTGCTTGATGGTATCGCCGTGCGACATCCACACCTGGGAATCAATGGTGATCTCCTTCAATAAAAGGTTGTGGTGGTCAACGTGGCTGAGCTTGGCCCGGCCATATTCCCGGATGGTGGAAGCGATAACCTCACCGCCGCCTTCCTGCGCCATCAATTGGGCACCGTAGCACACGCCTAAGACTGGCAATTGGCCTAAAAACGGAGTGATGTCTGGATTAGGGTAGTTTTCTTCCCGTACCGAGGACGGGCTTCCGGACAAGATCACGCCCTTCAGGTCTGGGGTGATTTCCGGGATTTTATTGAAGGGGTGGATTTCGCAGTAAACGTTGAGCTCGCGGACGCGACGGGCAATCAGTTGTGTGTACTGGGACCCGAAATCGAGGATGAGAATTTTTTCTGGCATGTGCAAAGGTACGTGCCCGTTTCAAAACATGAAAATGAAATTGCGGCTGAGTAGGGGAGAAGACTGCAGCGCCTGTCTATGAATACAGTTGACCGGTACTTTTGTCCGTTTGAGGCAAGTTTTTAGCAAATTGGTCAGAAAAAAGTCCTTATTTTATGTAACCAAAAAGAAGGCACACATTTTGATAATCAAAAATGTAATCTTCCGCCGTCCTGGCGCACAAGACCAAGCGGCGGTTTACCAGAACAGACACTAACCAAAGTAAAAGATACTATGTTAAGAACTTTACTTCTTCCTTTCCGGACAGCTTTAGGGGTGATGCTCACTGCCTCCCTTCTGTTTGCCTGTGAGGCAGATTCAGACACTACAGAGCCTTCCCCCGAGGCCACACCTACCCGCACCAGTTTTTCCATGGTAGACAGCATTAAAGTAGATGCCGGGTACCAGAACATGTACCCAGAGGCCTATAACAACCTGCGGGGAAAGACCTATAAAGTGGCCGCGCAGGACAAACTGGAGGCGTACTTTATTGAGGAGAACAACGGCGTGACCCTGTACTTCAGAGACACCTCCACCGTGAACACCAGATCCTGGGTATCCATGCATTTCAGCAACCGCACCATCCAGAACCTGCCGGCTTCCATCTCTTTGAAAGACGCTACCACCGTTTGCGTGCACAACGGCCAGACCTTCTCCGATGGCAGCGGCGCCATGTCTCCCGGCTGCGTGAAGGTGTTGGACGGAACGGCCACTTTGCTGTACAACGCCTTAACCAAGGTGCTGTCCGGATCGGTGGTCAACCTGAAGCTTGGCTTGGAGTACTATGTGCCGGAATACACCTTCCCTAACCGCGCAGGAAATGCCCTGAGACAAAGTGGCTCCAGCCGGAACCTGAATATCACTTTTGAGAACATCAGAGGTCATTCTGGAAACTAGAAGCTAAATTCCTTAAGGGAAACCCATCTTAACCGTTTCGGGGCTGTTATCTTAAAAACAGCCCCGAAACGGTTTTTCTTTTCCAGGCGCTTGCTTCCTGCTCTGGCGTTTAGGTTGGTTTCGGATGGTTATTGCTGCCGCTGTCAGGGCAAAAGCCGATAAAGCCGCCATGCAAAGAATTGATTAGCCAAAAAGATTAAAAATTATTGAGAAGGGTGTTCTTGATTCTTTAGGTTGATAGTCAAGAGTTAACACGTTTCATGTCCTTTGTATTTACCTCGATAACTTCGTTTTTGGCCTGAATTTTAGAAAATAGGCAGAAAACCGCTTGCGGTGAACAAAAGTGTTCCTATCTTTGCAACGGCAAATCGGTACGGCCAGCTCCTGCTGAACTCCCCCAGGCCCGGAAGGGAGCAAGGGTAGGTGGTTGAGCGGCGCGATACTCGATTTGCCGCTTTTTTTTTGCCCATACCCCAACGGATTTCCTTTCGTCCCTCAGCTCCACTTTCATTTAAAGCGCTGTCCAGGCTTTCTCTACTTAAAGCCCGATTTCATAAAAACAGGCTTTAAACAAGCGCCACAAAACCATTTTATCAAACTATAACTCCCGCGTCTGAGGGCAATCCCTTTGCCTTAAAATACTTGCGGCGGCCATTCGGTTTTAAGGCAGATTGAAGTAGATTTGTGTTCCCAAAACCTATCTACTATGAAATTTTTCATTGATACCGCTAATCTTGCTGAAATCCGCGAAGCCTATGACCTTGGCGTGCTGGACGGCGTCACCACCAACCCCTCGCTCATGGCCAAAGAAGGCATTGTGGGGTATGACAACGTCATGAAGCACTACCGCGACATCTGCGAGATTGTGGACGGTGACATCAGCGCCGAGGTGATTGCCACGGATTTTGACAACATGGTGAAAGAAGGAGAGGAGCTGGCCCAGCTGCACCCGAACATTGTGGTGAAGGTTCCCATGACCCGCGACGGCGTGAAAGCCATCAAATATTTCACAGACAAAGGCATCAAAACCAACTGCACGCTCGTTTTCACCGCAGGTCAGGCCTTGTTGGCCGCCAAAGCCGGCGCTACCTACGTGTCTCCGTTTGTGGGCCGCTTAGACGACATCGGGAACGATGGCTTGAACCTGATTGAGCAGATTGTGCAGATCTACCAGAACTACGGCTTCCCTACGGAGGTGTTGGCTGCTTCGGTACGCCACGTGATGCACCTGGTGCAGTGCGCCGAGATCGGGGCCGATGTGGTGACTTGCCCGTTGAACGTGATCACCGGTCTATTGAACCACCCACTCACCGACAGCGGCCTGGCCAAATTCCTCGCTGACCACAAGAAAGCGAACGCGTAATCAATTTAGAATTGAGCATCAGGAAGAAAGGTTTGGCTTGCCAAGGCTTTACTCCTGATGCTTGGTTCCTGGTTCTTAACTGAATAGGAGTGTACATCATCAAAGTAAAGGGCAAGGCCAAGATTCCGGATTACATTCAGCTGCGCGATGAGAATTTCGTGCTGATTGCCTATTTCCGGGCCGACCGGCCGCTAAAGAACCTGGACCGCTACGGCCTGGACAACAAAGAAGAGGAACTGGCCTCCGTCATTGCCGGCCTTGAGTTTGGCAAACTGCAGAAGCTGGAGATTTAAGCCTGTTTTCAGGAAAACGGCGACAAAACGCCTGCTAAGCTGACCGACAGGTTCAAAGCCTTTACCACATGATGTTCCGCTGCCCCGGGCAGCATTTTACTTTACCAATTACCTGCTATGGATTTCTCGTCTAACCCAGTGGTGGCGCTGCACAAAGTGTCTATTTTTCAGGATGTGAACACCGTCTTGTCTGAGGTGACCTTTACCATTGAGAAAGGGGAGTTTGTGTACCTGGTAGGGCGTACCGGTAGCGGCAAAAGCTCGCTCCTGAAAACCCTCTACGCCGATCTCCCCCTGAAAGTAGGCACCGCCCAAGTGGCAGGTTACAACATCCATACGCTTACCTGGAAACAGGTGCCGTTCCTGCGCCGTAAGATTGGCATTGTCTTCCAGGATTTCCAGCTCTTGTTTGACCGTTCCGTAGCCGATAACCTCAAGTTCGTGCTTAAAGCCACGGGCTGGGGTGATAAGTCTCGCATCAAGAACCGCATCTCTGAGGTGCTCATGCGCGTAGGCCTTGATTCCTCGGCCAATAAAATGCCGCACCAGCTTTCGGGCGGGGAGCAGCAGCGCGTGGTCATTGCCCGGGCCTTGCTGAACGAGCCCTTGATCCTGTTTGCCGATGAACCCACCGGTAACCTGGACCCCGACGTGACCCACGGCATCATGGACCTGTTCCAGGAGATCAACAACAGCGGTACGGCCGTGCTCATGGCCACCCACAACCACCACATCCTGAAACGCTATCCGCGCCGCATTTTAAAGTGCGAGAGAGGCTACGTGTTGGATTCTACCCGCGAGGAGTTCTCCCTCATAGATGGTATCTGAGGTATCCATACTCATTCCCGTCTACAACCAAAACGTACTGGCGCTGGTGGAAACCCTTCGCCAGGAAGCCAGTTCCTTGCCCATCACCTTTGAAATCAGGGTGTATGACGATGGCTCCAATCCAGAAACCCAGCACCAGAACAAATCACTAAAAGGCGTTTTAGGGGTGGTTTACCAAGGAATGTCCCAAAACATCGGTCGGTCCCAGATCAGGTACAAACTGGCCCAGGAGGCCCGATTCGCCACCCTGCTTTTCCTGGATAATGACGTACAGCCCGTCTACCCGGATTTTCTGCAAAGGTACCTTGCCGCTGGTGATGAAGGAGTAGCGGTTGGCGGCGTCGCGTACAAAGGATCTCCGCCCGCTGGCCAGGAACTCCGCTGGAAATACGGCAAGTCCCGCGAGGAGGCCTCCGCCCGGGAGAGACAGAAGAATCCCTACCAGCGCGTCTTCTCCAGCAACCTGTTCCTGCCTAAAGAGGTGTTTCTGGCCTGTTTTCCCAAAAACGAACTCAGCGGTTACGGCCACGAGGACACGCTATTCGCCTGGCGTTTGCAGCAACACAACATTCCAGTCCAGCATATTGACAATCCTGTCTGGCACCTGGGCCTGGAGCCTGCTGAGGTGTTTCTGCTCAAATCGCAACAGGCCATTCATAACCTGGTGCTACTATATCAGAAGTACGGCTTGGGAGAGGAGACCAAGCTTATGAAAGCGCATGCCTCCCTCACCAAATGGAAAGTAGGGCAGCTTTTACGGGAAAACAGTAATTGGCTTTTCCCTCTCCTGAAAAAGAACCTGGTCTCCCGAAGGCCCAACCTGCACATGTTTGACCTGTACCGTCTGCTGCTGCTAGATAAGTACCTGAAAAAGTAATCTGCTTTTGGCCTGTTTTCCTAAATCCGGGGTTAAAACAAAGGGCATAAAAAAGCCCCTCCAGATTGGAGAGGCTTTCTTGTTTAGAAGGAGGTAAGAAGATTAGTTATCGCGTTTCACGGCGTCACCAATTTTCTGTCCGGCTTTTTTGGCGGTGTTACCCACCGCTTTACCGGCATCTTTGGTGGCTTCGCCTACTTTGCTGTTAGACACGTCTTTGCCAACTTCTTTTACGTCTGAACCAACTTTGGAAGCGGTGTTACCGGCTTTGTTGGTGTTTTTCATGGCCACGTATTTGGTTTTGGCCTTGGCAATCTCCCATTTGTCTTTGTCAGTTAATTGGCTCTGGATGGCGTTCTTGCGGTCATCCAACTGGTTCCAGTATTTCTCCACGGTTCTCCAGTCTTCGTTAGTGAACCCGGCTTTGTGGGCTTCCACGTGTTTCACGAAATCCTCATAGGCCGTTCTGATGTTCGTGGCAGTATAGGTGGAGATTTTGCCTTCATCCAAAGAAGCTGTGTGACTTGAAGTGCTTCGGGTGGAGTCAGAGGCCATACCGGTTCCCTGGTGGTTCATGCGCCAGGTGTTGTACTGTTCTTCACGGGTAGCCCAGGCGGTGTTGTATCTAGACTGCAGCTCAGTGTATTCTTGGCGGCGGTTCTCGTCAAAATCATTCTCGTACTGTGCCACCGCTGTACGCTTCGCCTCATAGTCAGATTGCCACTGTTTCATTCGGGCATCGGCATCGGCGGTGGTAGTGTCCCAGCCGCGCTGTACATCAGACTCCAGGGTGGTTACGTGGGTTTTATAGTCGTTGTAGGCTTGGTCTGGCGTAGTAGCGGCGGCGGTACTGGTGCTGGTATCTGTAGAAGTCGCGGTATCCGTAGTTTCCGTGCGGTTACACGCAAACTGGGTGAACGTCAGCCCAAAAGCCGCCGCAAACACCAGCGCGTTTTTCTTAACAGGATTGTACATTTTCATAGTCTATAGGTTGTTTTATGGAACATGGTAATTGTATTTGCTTTGAACGTGAAAGGTTTACAGAGGTTTCGTTTAACATAAGTAAGTAGATGATTGTGTTAGTATATTGTATTTTACCGTTAAAGGTGTATAAAGCCTTTCTTGCCGTTCAGCGCCAGATTATCGCGGATAAGTACGTATGGTTCCGGTTACAAAACTTATATTTGTCTTTTCTATTGAATACATGAACCAGCTCCAGATGGTAGACCTTAAAGGTCAGTACCAGCGCCTGAAACCCCAGATTGATGCTGCCATGCAGGCAGTGGTAGACAGTACCGCTTTCATCAACGGACCACAGGTGAAATCCTTCTCCCAGAACCTGAGCCAGTACCTGCAGGTCAACCACGTGATTCCGTGCGCCAACGGCACCGATGCTCTGCAGATCGCGCTCATGGCCTTGGATTTGCCCGCCGGGGGAGAGGTGATTGTTCCCGCTTTCAACTATGTGGCTACCGCCGAGGTGATTGCCCTTTTGGGACTGAAGCCGGTGTTTGTGGATGTGCTGCCAGATACCTTCTGCATTGATCCGGCCAAGGTGCGGGCCGCCATTAAGGAGAAGACCGTGGCCATCATGCCGGTGCATTTGTTTGGCCAATGTGCGCCCATGGAGGAGATCATGGACCTGGCCATCGCGCAGGAACTGTTCGTGATTGAAGACAATGCCCAGGCCATCGGGGCGCAGTACATAGACGCCGAGGGCGGCACCTCGTTCGCGGGCACCATCGGGCACATCGGCACCACTTCTTTCTTTCCGTCCAAAAATATGGGCTGCATGGGAGACGGGGGCGCCATCTTCACGCAGGACGATGAGTTGGCCGAGACCTTGCGGCAGATTGCCAACCACGGGCAACAGAAGAAATACCACTACTCCCGCGTGGGCGTCAACTCCAGGTTAGACACGTTGCAGGCTGCCCTGCTGGACGTAAAACTCACCCAACTGGATGATTTCATTTACCGTCGCCAGAAAGCTGCCGGGGTGTACGATGCTTACTTTGCCGAGGTGGAGGGTATCAAAATTCCTTCTTTGGCCTCTTACAGCAGCCACGTCTTCCATCAGTACACGCTCCAGGTGCCCGCTGAGAAGCGCGATGCCTTGAAAAACCACCTGCAGGAAAAAGGAATTCCCAGCATGGTCTACTACCCGGTGCCTTTGCACCTGCACGAAGCCTATGCCTACTTGGGCTACAAAGCCGGTGACTTCCCCGTGTCTGAGGACCTCTGCCATAAGGTAATTTCCCTTCCCATGCACACTGAATTGACCGAGGACCAGCAGAACTACATTGCAGAGGCAGTGATCGGGTTTTTCAAAGATTAAACCGGTAAACTAAGCTTTAAGAAGGAAAACTAATCTTTATTCTTCATTCCAGATTTATCACACATCCCATTGTTTTAGGGCTGTTTTCCCTAAAATAAAGCAGAAACGCATACAAGACACCAGATGTCAGAAAAGATAAAGTTTGCCGTCATCGGCGCGGGACACATTGGCAAGCGGCACGCCACTATGGTGCAGCGCCACCCAGAGGGAGAATTGGTGGCCATGGTGGACACCGATCCGGCCCGCCTGGATGAAGTGGAGCCTTTCGGTGTACCTTTCTTCACCAGCATGGAAGAATACCTGGCCTCGGGCCCCAAGGCCGATGTCATCTGCGTGTGCACGCCCAACGGTTTTCACGCCGAGCAGGCCATGCTGGCCCTGGAGAACGGCAGCCACGTAGTCTGCGAGAAACCCATGGCCCTCACCAAAGCCGATTGCGAGCGCATCATCTACAAATCACTGCAGACCTCCAAGCTGGTGTTCTGTGTGATGCAGAACCGTTACAGTCCGCCTTCGTTGTGGCTCAAGGAGATGATCTCTGAGCAGCGTTTGGGCCAGATTTACCTGGTGCAGATCAACTGCTACTGGAACCGTGACAACCGCTACTACAAACCCGGCAACTGGAAAGGCAACCAGGCCCTGGACGGCGGCACATTGTTCACTCAGTTCAGCCACTTCATAGACATCATGTACTGGCTTTTCGGGGACATCAAGAACATCCACGGGCGTTTTATGGATTTCAACCACCAGAACCTTACGGACTTTGAAGACAGCGGCCTCATCCACTTTGACTTCATGAACGGCGGCGCCGGCACACTCAACTACTCCACCTCTGTCTGGGACACCAACCTAGAAAGCAGCATGACCATCATTGGGGAGAAGGGCAGCATCAAGGTAGGCGGACAGTACATGAATGAGGTGGAGTACTGCCACGTGCAGGATTACGTGATGCCGGAGCTTCCGCCCAGCAGCCCGGCCAATGACTACGGCCACTACAAAGGCAGCGCCGCCAACCACCACTTCATCTTCGAGAACGTGATTGACACGTTAAAAGGAAAGACCTTCGCCACTACCAATGCCCTGGAAGGCCTCAAAGTGGTAGAGATCATTGAGCGTATTTACGAATTGAAAAAGTAACGGCTTCACGGCCCCAGAAGAATACCCATGTCAGTATCTGATTTTTACGACGACTATACCGAGCAGCAGTTCAAGAAAGGCATTCACATCCGGCACCGGACCATCCTCAAGAACCTGAAAGCCGCCGGCCTGAAGTCCGATTCCAAAGTGCTGGAGATTGGCTGCGGTATCGGCACCGTGACGCACCTGCTGGCCAAAGCCACGCCGCAGGGGAAAGTTCTGGCTGTAGATATCAGCCCGAAGAGCATTGACATGGCCCGCCGCTTCAATCAGCAGTTCAACCATGCTGAGTTTGCCGTCTCAGACATGACCGATTTCAACCGCCCGGAGAAGTTTGACTTTGTGGTGCTGCCCGATGTGATTGAGCATATCCCGCTGGAGCAGCACCCTAATCTATTTCAAGTAATCGCCCTGCATTTGCACCAGAACTCCGTCGTGGCCATCAACATTCCGCACCCGCTGTACCTGACCTGGGTGCGCGAGCATCAGCCGCAGTTACTGCAGGTCATTGACCAACCCATTCACACCGACGAGCTCCTGCGTAACACCTACGCCGCGGGTCTGTACCTGCACAAACTGGAAAGCTATTCGCTGTTCTCGCAGGTGGAAGACTACCAATGGATTATCCTGAAGCAACGCCTAGTACCTGCAACTGTGCAACCAAAATCTAAAGTAGACCTCAAACTGCAGGACCTGTCCTCTAAGTGGCTATAGCGTTTTTAGCCTGATTTTCTATGTCTGCGCGTAAACCCGTTCTGCTTTATTTTTACCCGGCCCAGTCATCCTTCGTGGTGAAAGACTTGCGGTTCATGGAACAGCAGTACGAGGTGCGTCACCAGGGATTTCTGCCGAAGAAGAAATGGCAAACGCCTCTGGTTTGGTTAGGTCAGGTGGTTTTTCTGTTGCGGCATATCTGGCGCGCCCAGGCATTGGTATGCATGTTTGCCGGCTATCATTCCTTTTTTCCGGCTCTTTTTGGTAAAATAGCCCGAAAACCCTGCCTCTTAGTGGCCGGCGGCACCGACTGCGTGGCTTTCCCTAGCATTAGGTACGGAGTTTTTGCTAATCCGCTGTTGGGGCGGTTCGCGCGCTGGTCATATGAGTTGGCTGCGCACATCGCGCCGGTACATGAGAAACTGGTGTGGCAGGAGTATAGGTACCAGCCCAACGACTACCCGCATCAGGGTTTCCGCTTTCATTGCCCAAACCTCAGAACCCCGCATACTACAATTTACAACGGCTATGATGCCGATTTCTGGCAGCCAGATTTAACCTTAACGAGACAACCCAACGCCTTTCTTACGGTTTGTGCGGGCCTGGACATGCGGTTCACCCAACGGCTCAAAGGACTGGATTTGATTCTGGAGGTAGCAGCCCGGGTACCTGAGGCGATTTTCACTATCGTAGGAGCGCCAGCCGGTTTCCGGTTTCCGGACCAACCTGTCAACGTGAAACTGCTGCCCAAAATGCCTCTGCATGATTTGAAATCTGTTTACAGTGGGCATACCTTCTATATGCAACTTTCCATGTCTGAGGGCTTTCCCAATGCGCTGAGTGAAAGTATGCTGTGTGGCTGCGTACCGGTGGTAAGCCAGGTAGGAGGGATGGTTGATATCATTCAAGGGAGCGGGTATGTACTGGCCCAAAGAAACGTGGAACTGCTAGAAACCTTGGTGAAAACGGCACTTACCGCTGATAATAGCCAAAGAGCCTTAAACGCCAGGAATATCATCAAAGAAAACTATCCGGAAGGTCGCCGGGAGACAGAATTGCTGGGATTGCTGAGGCAACTAACCACAAGTTTTGACTAGTATTTTAATATCTGTAACCTAATAAAAAGAGAGCGGCCTGAGATCTTTACAGAAGCAGGCCGCTCTCTTTTTATCATTCAGGTAAATGGCAAAGTTTACCTGATGACTTCCACCCAACCCTTGTAAACGTCGCCTTTTGCGCCTAAGGTTAACACGTAGTAAAACACGCCTTCCTGTTTAGAACCGGTCCATTCGTTTTTGTAATCCGGGGAATGGAATACTTGTTGGCCCCAGCGGTTGTAAACTGTCAGTTTGTTTTTGACAGCAGCGTTAAGGTTCTGTATTTGAAAGAAATCATTCTGCCCATCACCGTTCGGGGTGAAGATGTTCGGAATCATCACCTGACTTATGAATTCCTCCTGGCAGGTGGTGTTGCTGACTACAATTTCATCCCTGATGACACAATCTCCCCGGGTGGCCTCTACCCAATAGGTGCCCGGCAAAGACACAACCAGCGACGTTCCAGTAGAGCCATCAGACCATTTAAGGGCAGTGCCTTTCAGAATCTCGGGCTGAAGGGTGAGCGTATTTCCCATGCAGAGCGTAGTGTCTTTGCCCAGGTAAGGGGTTACGCTTTGGGTATAGGTTATGAACTTGTCAATGGTGTATTCTTCTCCTTTATGATACACGTTCAAAGAAACCTGGTTTACCCCTTCCGTGGAGAATTTATGCGCCGGCGATAGAATATTGGGTACAATCTGCTTGTCATATTTCCAATGAAAACGGTCATAGGGAAAGTTCAGGATGGGGGAGAAGGTGAACGTGTTGGATTTGCAGTCAAACGTGTAGGTGAAATCAGGTTGGGGGCAGGCGGAAATCTTTATTTCACCGTAGTATTTGTTTCCCAATCTATCTGTTGCAATGAGGCTGTAATTCCCTGGTTGGGTAGCCCTTAATGTAGGCTCTGTTGAGCCATTGCTCCATAAATAACTTTCAAAACCCGTGGCTGGCACCAAGCCTATCTGATTCGGTCTGATACAGAAGTCCTCGCCTAAATCGATGGAGAGCCCGAGGTAAGAGACTTTCACTTCTTCCTTTGTTAGTTCCCGGTTATAGATCTTTACATCATCTATCTTGCCGTGGAAGAAAAGGCTGCCGGTGTTCCCTTGTCTATGTGACCCCACAATGGTTTGCGGTACCCCCGTGTCTGATCTCGGGTAACCGGTCCGCTCTCTGCTTTTCAATTTAACCCCATCCAAGTAGAAATGGGTAGAGTCATCGTTCACGGTAATGGTGAAGAAATGCCAGGTGTTAAGTACCACAGTTGCGGTGTCTCTTGAACTGGTGATATGGGTGGCTAATTTAGGAAGACCCACAATTGTTTTAATTTCGACCGCCGTGATGCCATAGTTCAGATCTGGGTTATCAGAGGCGTAAATCACCCTGGAGTTTGCATCTATGGTATGGGCATTAAACCAGAAACTGATGGTTTTGGGTATAAGGTCAAAACTGCTCCCCAACACAATATTATCATCAAGGCCATCAAAATAGTAAGCGCGGTTGGGAGTGTTGAACCTGTCTGTTGTTAAAGTAGCTCCTCTTACCGTGGCCTGGTGATTATTGCCGCTAACGTCTCTCACATTACCATCAAAGGGAAAGTGCGCAATGAGTTTTTCTACCGAGGTCTGGGAAAATGAAGGGGCAATTAGTACGAAGAAGGTAAAACACAAAAGGGCAATTCTTTTCATTATAGGATACAAGAGATAGAATGTTTAATCCTTATTTAGCTGGGTTGAATTGAGAAATATTATTTTTTCTGAATATACCTTAATAGAGGGTAATTGCAACGGTTTTAAGCGTCAATAATTAAAATCTTGCCCTTAGTTTGACCAAGCCATTATTCAGTTCCGGCGAGACCTTCAGGCCGATGGCTAATCCCCCGTATACCGCCGTGATGACCAGAGACCGGACGGCAATATCCAGAAGCAGGTGAGGAAGTTGAGGCACTAACCAGGAGGCCAGGTAAGCTGCTCCGGCAATCAGGAGCAGCAGGAGGGAGTCCCACCCAAAGGGCTGCATTTTGAAAAAGTAGCCTACAAACGCTACCCGGAAAACATTGATAAAGATGAGCACCAGCATAGAGGCGAAAGCAGCCCCGTTGATGCCATATTCTGGGATAAGCAGGTAATTAGTGTAGATGACCAGAATGACCATGAGCACGTTCAGAATAAGGTCATAGCGGTATTTGTGCGAGGTCACCAGAATCATGGCGTTCAGGCCGGTGGCTAGCTCAAAAATCCGGGCGATGCCCATGAACAATATCACGTAGCGGCCGGCACTGTACTCGGCGGGCATGAACGCGAAGATATTGTCCACGTTGCACCAGATGCCTAGAAACAGCAGCAAGCCAATGAGCAGGTTCACGCGCGTCATGTTCTTGTAGAGCTGCGCCAGGGCTGGCATGTCATGCAACTTGAACAGATCGGCTACCTGCGGACTCAGAATCTTGTTCATGGACCGGTAGGGCACCAGAATAGCGCTGGTGATAAAGTACCCGGTGGTGTAGAACGCGACATCGGCCAGGCTCCGGTACATCATGATCATGGCCGTATCAGTGAAGGTGATGATGGTGCTGGAGATGTTGCCCAGAAACGCATACAAGCCGTACTGTACCACTTCCCTGATAGGCACAATTTGGAACATGTTCCGGCCGGGCCGCACAAAGAACTGCCGAAGCCACAGCAGGTACACAATGCAGATCAACGCCGTGCTGGAGTTGGCCGCGATGAATAGAATCACAAACCACTGAAAGTCTATCCAACCCCAGAAATAGAGCGCCGCGCAGGCCATGGTGAAGATCCGGACCAGAAAATCCTGCAGGAACGTCTGCACAATGGTTTTGTAGAGCGACCGCAGATAAGCATCCAGCAGCAGGAACAGCAGGGTGAAAAAGCTGAGCGGGATAATGTAATAATAATAATTCACCGCCAGCGGCGAGGTAACCCGGTACAGCTCAAAGACCGCCGGTTTCAGGAGCAGAAACAGCACCGTCACCACCGCGAAGCCCAGCATGGGAATAGCCAGCATCAGGAACAGGAAGCCATTGTGCTGTTTGTCGCGGTCGCGGAAGTAGGGGAAAAAGCGGGCGCTGGTATTGGTGAACCCCAGGGCTGCAAACTGCGCGAACATGGGCGATACGCTCAGCAGAAATCGGGTAAGCCCCACTTTGTCCGGATCACCTAGGAAATAGGGGAGAACTAAAACTGTATTCAGGTAGCCCACCACCATGCCCACAGTGGAGATGATGGTATTCAGATAACCCTGCTTTCGGATGACATCCATGGAGTGCGTGCGGCGTTTTGGGGCCGATTTCCCAAATACAAGCTGAAAACAGCCTCGGCCCGAAAGGCAAAAATAGCAGCTTCTGCGGTGGCTTTTACTATGGCGGGTAAAATTGAGGAAATGGGTAGCTACCGCACTTGGAAGATGACCTCACCAGCGGTGAAGAAGCCAGTCTGTCGCTCCTGCAAAAAACCAGTAATCTCCCGGAACATCTGCAAACCACCTTTCAAGCCATAAGGGCTGAAGTTCTCATTATGCCAGAGCAAGGTAAAGGTGCCATGAAACTTGATGATCTCCTCCAACATGGGCGTAATGGCGGGCAACACCTCTTGCGGCGGCAATTGCAGGTACTTGGGGTGGTTGAGGGTCACGTCCATCAGGTTCAGCGGCAGTTCCCAGACAGGAGACATCCGGCGGTCTTTGAAGTTGAATAACCGGAAGGGGTGGCAGTAACTGTTCCTGAACCCGTAATGCTCCGGGAAGCCTAGCGTGCTGTCATAGGCAAAACCCAGTTCTTCCAATACGGCAGGCGTTTTTACCGGATCAAAGCGAAGGTAATGGAAACGATTGCCGGAAACGGGTAAGGGAAGTTTTTCACGCTCGGTCTGCAGTTGGCGGGGATTGCTTCCAGTACCATGACTGCCGTGCACGCCAATCTCGTGCCCTGCCGCTGCCAAACGCTTAACCTCCTTCTGGATTCTGGGATCAGAAACGTCATAGTCAGCGTTGGGGTGCCCTTCATAAGTATCAGTTTCCGGCAGGAAGAAGAAGGTGCCTTTGGCGTTCAGGTGCTGCAGTTCCTGGGCTACCTGCGAGAAGTTAAACCAGGCATCCTGGCCGGTGAGTTTCTGCTGGGCCAAGCGGAAAAACAACTGCAGGTTGCCTTGTTGTAAGGCTGGTTTCCCGGCTACTTTCCAGGCGCTCTGGCAGTAATCAATGTCATGCGTGAGGCAGGTGGCAAAAGGTCTGCCGCTCCATAACCGGGGCTTAATTTCCTGGCCGTATGCCAGGGAAACCGCTTCCCGGAGAATCTCCAGGTAGTAATTGACAATGGGTTTAGTGATGAAGCCGTGCAAGTTCTGCACCGATGCGCGGTACGGAAACCTGTTAAATTCATCACGTTCCGTGCTATAAAATTCCTGCCAACCGCTCAACAGGTAGAAGGCCGAGGCCACCACATCGAAATGCACGATGACTTGGCCTTGATTGTCCTGGGTAAACCACGGTCGATCTATGTTCTCGTCAAAAAAGAGGGGGATGGTGGTGCCTCGCCAATCTTTCCAAACTAGTGCTCCCGGATGAGGTTGTTGCCCCTCCAGGAAAGCGCTGGAGGTAGGCGTAATCTGCACCCGGCTTCTGCCATCCAGCCCATAGCTTACCTCCAGCGGCGAAGGCAAATGGTACAGCCTTTGAAAGTGAAAGAAGACGTAGTCAAAGATGCTGTTCACGGGCAGGAAAGAAGAGGGTTGGTGGTGGTTGTCGTCGTTTCAGGGCTGATTTTGGTGAAACAGCCCTGAAACAAAGGGAATCAGCCGTTAATCAGTTTAGCCAGTTGCTCGGTGAGGGAGCGGCGTGAGTACTGGGTGTAGTTGATGATGGGCAGGTCCAGGTTGTGGTTGATCTTCCAGTTTTTGGTCATCTGCAGCAGGTAATCCACCATAAGGTCATAACCGGAGTAATGAAACACTCGGCCCGCGCCGCACTCGTCCAGGATCTTGTCGGCATCGCCGTGGACTGGGCCTATGCAGATGATGGGTTTGTTGGCGGCCATGTACTCAAACAGCTTGCCCGTGAGAATGCCGCGGTTGTTCTCCACATCCGGAATCGCCATGAACAATACGGTGCTGGCCATTAGGTATTTGATGGACTCATCGTGCGGCACGTAGTCAATGTACTCAGTGATGAGGGGCAGCCCGGCCTCCTCAATCTGCCGCCGCACCTCCGCCGACACCTTGCCCACGAACCGTAGCTTGTAGCGCATGAGCGGGTTTTTGGTCATAACTTCGCATACCGCTTGGAAAAACCCGATCACGTTGTAGGCCTCGGTGAGCGTGCCGGTGTAGGTGATGATGAATTCCTCACTGGAGGGCGTGGACGGATGCACAAAATCGGCCTCATCGTAGCCGTTGGGGATCACGTGGATTTTCTTGGGGTTGATGTTGGTGGACTTGTTCAGGAAAAGGCGCTTCATGTCCTCCGAGACCACTACCACGGCATCGGCCTGCTCCAGCACCTCACGCTCGTATTTGGCGTCTAGCTTCTGGGCCAGCCCGGTGTGGTTCAGGTCTTGGTAATAATAAATATCGGTCCAAGGGTCGCGCATGTCGGCAATCCACCGCAGGCCGTATTTCTTTTTCAATTTCAACCCAACCAGCTGCGTGGAATGCGGCGGACTGGAGGTGACAATGGCTTTCACGGGTTGGGCCGCCAGGGCTTTCTGCGCCGCTGCGAAGGCAAAGCGATTCCAGCCCACCCTTGGGTCTGGAATGAACAGGTTGCCGCGCAGGAACTTGAACAGCTTCTGTTTCCAACTTTCCCCACCCGTGTTGGCAAATCC
Organism: Rufibacter hautae; assembly: GCF_008271695.1. GTDB lineage: Bacteria > Bacteroidota > Bacteroidia > Cytophagales > Hymenobacteraceae > Nibribacter > Nibribacter hautae. The sequence continues at coordinate 1,508,457 of NZ_VKKY01000002.1, read as the reverse complement.
CCCGAACGGAATGTCTTTTTTGCCCGTGATTTTTTTGTAGAACTCAAACGGCTCGCGCGTGGAAGTCCTGATCACCTTTATCACGGCGGGCACTTCGGCCAGTAAGGTTTGGTCCAATACTGGGTAGGAGGCCTGCTTCTCGTCCACGGTGATCACGGTGGGCGTAACTCCAAACTCGGGCAGGTGCTTTACAAACTTGAGGCAGCGCTGCACGCCGGCTCCGCCGGACGGAGGCCAGTAGTAGGTGACCAATAAAGCATGCTGGGGAGTTGTGGGAACCGGTGATTTCAAGGGCTTTAAACTTCAGGTAATACAATGTGTGAAGCGAACGTAAACTGTTTTTAGGTTGTTTTAGGTGAAACAAGGCAAAAACAGGTGTCGCTCATCTCTGTATAGTTAAGTCCGAATATACGCAGCTGCGGGTAAAAGATGGTGAACTTCCGCAAATTCTCCTTATTTTTGTCTTTGTCAATCTTTGAAAAATATCTAACTCAGTCATATATCCCACATGTTTGAGAATTTAAGTACCAAGCTGGACCGCGCCTTCAAAACCCTGAAGGGGCAAGGCAGCATCACCGAGATTAACGTTGCCCAGACCATCAAAGAGGTGCGCCGCGCCCTGGTAGATGCCGACGTGAACTACAAGGTGGCCAAAACCGTGACCGACAAGATCAAAGACGAGGCCATGGGCCGCGACGTACTGATTGCCGTGTCACCGGGCCAGCTGATGGTGAAAATTGTGCACGAAGAACTCACCGAGTTGATGGGTGGCGAGAAAAAAGACATCAACATTAACGGCTCGCCGGCCATTGTGCTCATCGCTGGTCTGCAAGGATCTGGTAAGACCACGTTCACCGGTAAACTGGCCAATTTCCTGAAAAGACAAGGAAAAGGCGTGATGGTGGCTGCCTGCGACGTGTACCGTCCGGCCGCGATTGACCAGCTGAACGTGCTAGCCGACCAGGTTGGCGTAGAGTTCTTCGCGGAGCGCGAGTCTAAAGACCCGGTTTCCATTGCCCGCAACGCCGTGGAGCACGCCAAGAGAACCGGCAAGAAAGTAGTCATCATTGACACCGCCGGTCGTTTGGCCGTGGATGAGGCGATGATGCAAGAAATCTACAACATCAAGGAGGCAATCAAGCCTACCGAAACGTTGTTTGTGGTTGACTCCATGACCGGTCAGGATGCCGTGAACACCGCCAAAACCTTCAACGAGCGCATCAACTTCGATGGCGTGGTGTTGACCAAGTTGGACGGTGACTCTAGAGGTGGGGCCGCCCTTTCCATCAGAGCTGTGGTAGAGAAACCTATCAAGTTCATCTCTACCGGTGAGAAGATGGAGGCTCTGGACCTATTCTATCCAGATCGGATGGCCCAGCGTATCCTGGGCATGGGTGACGTGATCTCTCTGGTAGAGCGCGCGCAGCAGACCTTTGATGAGGAAGAAGCCAAGCGTATCAACAAGAACATCCGCAAGAACCAGTTCAACTTCGATGACTTCTTGTCGCAGTTGGAGCAGATTAAACGGATGGGTGATATCAAAGACCTGGTGGGCATGATCCCGGGCGTTAGCAAAATGCTGAAAGACGTGGAGATTGACGAAAGCGCCTTCAAACCCATTGAGGCCATCATCAAATCCATGACCAAGGATGAGCGCCAAAACCCAGACATGATCAGCGGCAGCCGCCGTAACCGTATCGCCAAAGGATCCGGAACGACCATCCAGCAGGTGAACAACCTCATGAAGCAGTTCAACGACATGCGTAAAATGATGCGCAGCATGAACAAGATGGCCGGTACCAAAGGCGGTCTTGCCAAGTTGGGCAGCATGATGGGACGCCGCTAGTCGCGACTTACCAAATCAAACTTCAATGAACAGAAAGGCTCGTACCATCATCGGTGCGAGCCTTTCTGTTTTCATGGCAAATTTTGGAAAACAGGCGTAATTCAGTTTAGTGGGTTTTACCTAGATAAAGAAATTGAACTATCTTTCAATTCCTGCTTCAACCTTTTTCCTCAAAACAAGACTAACTATGAAAGCTCGTGCTTTGACTGCTGCTTTGGTGTTTACCGTTTTTGCTGGCATGTTTACTTCCTGCGCGCCAAAGGCTAAAATTGCCACACAAAACGGCAACATGGAGAAATCCGGGAAGGGTGCCTACGCTACTAAGCAGTACCGGAATCTATTCAAAGAGAACGGCCATTCAGAAGCGGAGATCAACCGGAAGATACAGGCCGGCTATCAGCAGTTGTTCCAGGGAGATTCTGCCTCCCAGGCCATTTACTTTAAAGCCGGGAAGAACGAAAAAGGTCCGCTCGCTTACATCCATGACGTCTACAACAAAGACGTGCGCAGCGAAGGCATGTCTTACGGGATGATGATTGCCGTGCAGATGGACAAAAAAGCCGAGTTTGACGCGCTGTGGAACTACGCCATAACGCACATGTACATAGACCAGCCCGGGCACCCCTCAGAAGGATATTTTGCTTGGTCAGTGAAGCCAGATGGCACCCGCAACTCAGAAGGCCCGGCGCCGGATGGGGAAGAGTACTTTGTGACCGCTCTGTATTTTGCCTCCGGCCGATGGGGCAACGGCCAAGGCATTTACAACTATAAGGAGTGGGCTGATAAGATCCTGACCACCATGCGGCACCATCCCGAGACTTCCGGTACCACCAAGTTCGGGCCGCAAACCTCCGGTCCTATGGTGAACGAGCAGCACAAGATGATTCTCTTCGTACCCACGAACCAAGGCCGCAAGTTCTCTGATCCGTCGTACCACTTACCCGCTTTCTATGAACTGTGGGCGCTTTGGGGACCGGAAAAGGACCGAGCTTTCTGGAAAGCCGCCGCTGACACCAGCCGGGCCTTCTTCCAGAAAACCACGCACCCGGTGACTGGTCTGGCACCAGATTATGCCCACTTTGACGGGAAGCCGGTGACCATCCCTTTCAATCCCAACTCGCACCATTTCGCGTATGATTCCTGGCGCACGGCCATGAACTGGAGCGTGGACTGGGCCTGGTGGCAGAAAGACTCAAGGGAGGTGGAACGCAGCAACAGAATACAAGCTTTCTTCGCCTCTGAGGGGCTTTCATCCTATGGCCATATCTACACCCTGGACGGGAAGAAAGTAGGAGCAGGGCCCTCAGCCGGGTTAGTTTCCACGAACGCCGTAGCGAGTTTGGCAGCAACGCACCCGGTGGCCAAAGAGTTTGTAGAGGCGCTCTGGAACCTGCCGGTGCCGCACACCTTGGGTGATAGGTATTACGGCGGTTTGCTGTACCTCATGAGCCTGCTGCATTGCAGCGGCAAGTTTCAGATTTATGCGCCCAGGTAACATTGTTTTAAGTCTAGTTTGCCCAAAACAGCCCTAAAATGCTAATGCTGGTGCTCGGGGGCTTCGTACTTATTGGTGATCTGCAGTTGGCGCACCTCGCCTTTCTCCCAGGCATTGGCGCCTTCCACTACTTCGGGCATGGGGATGTCCGCGCGTTGTTTGCGCTTTTCCATCATCGAAACCCCGAAGCGATTATCCCGGTCCGCCACCAGTTCCTTTTTTAACTGCCCGTCTTTGGTGAAGCCCATCATGATCATCGGGCTGCCGAAGGGTAGTTCCAGGTCGCGGTCGGTGTGCCAGGTGTGGATGATTTTGCCGTAGGTGCTCACCAGTTTCTCCATGAGTTCATGCTCAGCCGCATCGGGGATACCCGGCGCAATCAGTTCCCCGGATTTAACCTCGTAGGAGTGGCTGTGCCAGAGTTTGCGTTCCTCCATGGGCAGCTTCTTGAACAGCCTTTCCGAGATGATGTATTCCACGCCCATCAGTTTGGCATCGGTGCCGTTGCCGTCATACATCAGGGCCTGGTGCAAGTCTTCGTTCACCTGCGTCACGTAGTGGTGCGCCTCCATCTGGCCCTGCAGGTTGCCGTTGTAGAAATGGAAACCATCCAGGTACATGTTCACCTTGGAGAGTGGTGTTTTCTGTTGCAGCAAATCGGCCCCGATCTCCAGCGCTTTGGACTTGGGGTTCTTCTCCGCCCCGGGCGCCGTCACGTTAGAATCGGTATTGTTCCCGCCGCAGGAAGCCAACGACAGAAAAGTCAAGAAGAGGAGAGGGGTAAAGCGGTTCTTTTCCATGGGATCAGCTTTGGTGTTGTTTTTTCCTACGGCAATAACTTTCCAAAGGCTGATATGCACAGAAATCGTTTTGGGTGCGTTTTCCGAAAAACAGGGTAAAAAGCCAAGGGGCTGGTAAATGAGTTTACCAGCCCCTTGGCTTTTTTGGTGATTACGATCAGCGAATGTGGCTCTGCTACTTGCTAGCGGGGATACAGTCAGGAGATAACAACCAGCAATCAACAACTTGCAATCAATAATCCGTGCGGCTTTCATGCTTTTCCCACTCTTTGAAGCCTTCCAAAGCCTCGTCGCGGAGAAGTTGTTCCATATGCAAGGAGCGAGAGTGGAGGGGGAGTTCCAGTTCTTCGTAGATGAAGGCATCGTCAAAGCCGATGGCGGCGGCGTCTGCCTTGGTATTCCCGAAGTACACCTTGTCGGGGCGGGCCCAGTAAATGGCGCCCAGGCACATGGGGCAGGGTTCGCAGCTGGTGTAGAGTTCGCAGCCGGCGAGTTGGAAGGTGCCCAAGGCCTGGCAGGCCTTCCGGATGGCGTCTACCTCGGCGTGTGCCGTGGGGTCATTGCTGGAGGTCACGTTATTGAAGCCGCGGGCGATGATCTCGCCGTCTTTCACTATTACCGCGCCAAACGGTCCGCCTTTGCCTTCTTTCATTTTGTCAATGGAAAGCCGGATGGCTTCGCGCATGAAGTTTTCTTTGGACGTGGAATCAGCCATGGGGGTAAGGGTTAAATGAGAATGTCAATGCCAGATTACGGCAAAAGGGCTGCAAAGATAAGAAAGGAAGGTTAAGAAAGAAGCCGCCGCATCTGCCGGCGGTGGTGCTCAGTATGTTCCAACATAAACCGGAGCGTCTGCGGCAGCGTGATCATACCGGACCTAGGATGGAAAAACACTTCGCGGTTGAGCTGATTCTCCGGAAAACCCGAGACTAGGACGAGGAGCCGGGCGCGGGTGTCCTGCCAATCTTTGATCACGGCCGGAATCTGCACTTCCTCGGGTACCTCGCTCACTGCGGGCGGCGCTTTGAACTTGATGGGCAACCGCAGGAACAGGTTCAAGAGAAAAGACCGTACCCTGGTGCCCAGCCGCATAGGGCGCAACGCCTTGCCGCTGCCCAACCTTTTCTCCAACCCGTTGACCACCTGCTGGTCCACTTTGGCCAGATGGAACAAAAGCTGCGCCGCCGACCACTGGTCTGCGCTGGGTTTACGGTGCTGCAAGACGGCCGGAGCCTTCTGAACCCACGCACTGAACTCCTCCCGTTGCTTTTCAAGGAGCTGGAAAGAAGATTGAAGCTGCTGGTTCATGGCGATGGGCTTTTTAAGTGGCATTTATTCCAAGGCTATTTTTGAGAAAACAGCCCCGAAACAGGGTAAGGTAGATTACACCAATTTCCCCTGTAAACTCGCCAGTTCCTGTTTCAATTGCTGGATAGACCGGTTCACCAACAGCACCATCTGCTGCACCAGCGCCGGAATCTGCTCGGTGTTGGTGCGGTTCAAGGCCGATTGTTCAATGGTGTTGTTCAGTTCCTCCAATTCCTGGATGCCCACTAACGCAATGGACGGCTTGATCTTATGGGTGAGGGTTCTGGTCTCGGTCCATTTGGAAAGCGAAACAGCCCTGGTTAATTCCTGCACTAGATGAGGTGTCTGCTCAATGAAAAGCTGCAGAATGTCGCGCATGAACTCAACATTGCCGTTCGCGAAGTTCTCCAGGTAAGAAAGGTCAATGCGCACCTTCTCAGCCGGGGACGATGAGTGATCGGTTTCCTCCTCTTTTCTTCCTGCTTGAAGCAACTTTGAGATCTCCTGCAACAGCTCCTCAGCTTTGAAAGGCTTGGAGATGTAGGAATTGGCGCCAGAGGACAGGCACTTCTTGAACTCACCTTCAGAGGCATGAGCCGTCAAGGCAATGATGGGAATCTCCCGGCAGGCGCTTAGGTGCTCTCTTATGTACTGCATGGCCTCGTACCCATCCAGCTCGGGCATCTGCATGTCCATTAAGATCAGGTCAAACGTTTCCTGGGAGAGCAGGTCCAGGGCTTCGCGGCCGTTGTTCACCACCGTCACTTCTACCTCGTGGTCCCGCAGCACCTTGGTCACCAGCATCTGGTTTACGGCGTTGTCCTCGGCCAGGAGCACCCGGGCGTGCCGAAGCAGTTGGGGGCTGTAGGTGGATAGCTGCGCGGGTCTGGCGTACTGGTCCGGTTTTCCGGTTACTTTTCTGAAAGGAAGCACAAAACGGAAAGTGCTGCCCACGTTCATTTTACTTTCCACGGAGATGTGGCCGCCCTGTGCTTCTACCAGTTCCTTCGCGATGGAAAGGCCCAGCCCCGTGCCGCCAAACTTGCGGGTGGTGTCATTGCTGCCTTGGGTGAATTTCTCAAAGATGGTCTGCAGCTTCTCCTCCGGAATGCCAATGCCGGTGTCTTTCACGGTGAACTCCAGCTGCAGTTCGTCTTCTTCCTGGCCAATGACTTCCACGTTGAGCCGTACAGAGCCACCTTCGGTGAACTTGATGGCGTTGCCCAGAAGGTTGTTCAAGATTTGGCTCAGCCGGAACGGATCGCCTTCCACCATGGCCGGGATGTCTTGGTCAATGAGCAGTTTAAGGGAGTTTTTCCGTTCTTTGGCCCTGATCTCCAGCACATCCAGCAGTTGTTTGATCAGTTGTTTCAGGTCAAAGGGGATGATCTCAAAGGTGATTTTGCCGGCCTCTATCTTGGAGAAGTCCAGCAGGTCATTGATAATCACCATGAGGTTGTTGGCGGAGGTGTGGATGCCCTGCAGGTATTCCCGCTGATGTTCATCCATAGGGGTTTTGGCCAGCACCTCGCTCAAACCCAGGATGCCGTTCATGGGCGTTCTGATCTCGTGGCTCATGTTGGCCAAGAACTGCTCTTTCACCCGGGCCATGCTCAGGGCTTCGTCTTTGGCCTTTTTGAGTTCCTCCTCAATCTGAATCCTTTCGGTGATGTCGTAGGCCACGCCTATGACACCGCTTGGTTTTCCGTGGACGTCTTTCAGGGGAAGGAAAAGGCAATCAAACCAAACCTCGTTGATGTTGATGGTGCATTTGGCCTGGTTTCCCTGGATGGAGCGCCTGACGCAGGTGAGAAAGTTGGGGTATGCTCCATAAATCTCATAGATAGAGGAGCCTACAGACTGTGATTCTACCTTCCCAATGAGGTGAAGGCCTTTGCCGCGGGCCATGGTGATGATGCCGTCCTCGTTTGCCGCCCAAAGAATAATGGGTGCCCCGTTGATCACCGTTTCCAGTTGCTTCTGGGTGCCAATCAGCTGCTCCTGCGTCTGGAGCCTTTCCTGCTCAATCCGGTGCAGCCTGATGGCGCTCCTGATGCTCTGGGAAATCCCCTCGGGGGTGAGCAGCGTCTTGGGCAGGTAGTCGGAGGCCCCGGTTTTGATGGCTTCCACGGCAATGCGCTCATCGCCCTGCGAGGTGACAATCTGCACCGGGGTGGTAATGCCTTTTTCTCTTATCTGCTGCAGAAGTTCCAGACCGTTCATGTCTGGCAGCATGAAATCAATAAAGATGAAGTCAAAGGTTTGCTCTTCCAGGGCCTCCAGGGCTTCTATGCCTAGGGCGGCGTTGGTGATGGAAGCTTCTACCTTGGCGGTCCGGAGAGACCTTTTTATGATCATCCGGTCTACTTCATCGTCGTCTACAATCAAAAGTTTTACTGCGGGCTCCATGGGGGTGGAAAGTCGTTAGTTGGGGAGTTCAATCAAATTCAAGAAGGAATTCAGGGTGGCGATCGCCTCTAAAAAGGAATCATACTGGATGGGTTTGACTATGTAGCCGGCCACATTCAGGTTATAGGCCTCCAGAACATCCTTCTCAGTGCTTTGGCCCGTCATCACAAACACGCTGCAGGACCTGAGTTGCTCGTCTTTGCGGAGCTCTTTCAGGAACTCCAGCCCGCCCATCTCGGGGAGGTCCAGGTCCAGGATGATGATCCGGGGGACCGGATTGAGCGCGGCCCGGCCCCTGCCTTGCAGCATGTCTAAGGCAATCTTCCCGTTGCTGGCCACATGCATGGGGCTTTCCACGCCTTGCGCCTGGAATGCGCGTCTGGTAGAGGCAACATCCTGCGGATCATCCTCTACTAAGAGTATATGGGCTTGGTTTGTTTTCAAAACTTTTGAGTTAGAGGTAAAGCAGGAGGGGTAACTAAAATTACAAAATAATTTGTACTCTTCTTAGGGCCGCTCACATAATTTCCAATATCTGTTCAAAGTAGCCACCGAGGTCAGGAATTTCTCAAAGGAGAGCGGCTTCAGAATATAACCGGCCACGTTGAGGTTGTAGGCGTTTATCTTGTCGCTGTCTTCGTTGGAGGTGGTCATCACAAATACACTGATGCGGTTCAGGGCGGGGTCTTTGCGCAATTCCTGCAGAAACTCAATACCGTTCATCTTGGGCATGTTGATGTCCAGGATAATGATGGGGGGCATGGGAATAGCGCCTTCCTTGAGCATCTCCAGGGCCTCTAGGCCGTTGTGGGCAATGTGCAGCGGATTGGTGATGTTGTTCTTTTTGAAAGCCCGCTGCACATTCATGATGTCTACCTCATCGTCTTCTACCAGTAGGATATTTACTTCTTTGTCTTCCATGTTGTCTGTATAACCGGAGCCTGGGTCAAAGCCAGTTTCTGGTGGGTGGCTGGGCTTGTGCATAGGTCCGTGGGTGAATCTAAAGGTAATGTTTTATATAAAATGCTAGTATACTGCTTTTGGCCAGGTAAAGGTCACCTCAGTGCCCCGGCCGGGCTCTGATTGCAGATCAAGGGAGCCGCCTACAAACTGGATGATCTTGCGGGTAATGGTAAGGCCCACACCTAAAGACTCGTGCTGGTCTTTGGGTTGCACCGTATAGAACATCCTGAACACCCTTTCCTGCGCGTCTGCCCAAATCCCGATGCCGTTGTCCTTTACCCTGAACTGGTAAGTATCTGCCTGTTCGGATGCTTCCACCCAAATTTCGCGGGTTGGGTTTTCATTGTGGGAAACGGCATTCTGAAGCAGGTGCTGGAAGACGGTCTCTAACTTTCTGCCGTACGTGGTAAAAGTAGGCAGGCCCGTGGCATGTAAGGCCACGGTGTGCTGCTCCTTCAGTTGGGAAGCCAGTTGTTCTACGAGTTCCTGCACATTTACTTCCTGTATTTCCAGGTCAAACCGGGGGATGCGGGAGAAATCCAGCAGGCCGTTGATCATGCGCTCCATGCGCTCGGTGCGTTGCTGCAGCAGCCGGATGTTGTTCTGAATATCGGCTTCCAGGTTATCGCCCATGTCCTCCCTTATCCACGCCGATAGGTTGCTGATCGCCCGTAGCGGGGCCTTCAAGTCATGGGACACGATGTAGGCGAACTCCTCGTACTCTTTCCGCAGGTCCTCTAACTGTTGCTGGCAGTTATGCTTTTGCTCCATCATGGTAAAAGGGGGTAGGGATTTTACTTGTCACGTGTTCTTTGGGCCAGGTAAACACAAAGGTGGTGCCTTGCCCTTTCTCAGATTCAATCCAGATTTGGCCGCCTTTCTCTTCCACTATCTTCTTCACAATGGAAAGCCCTACGCCGGTGCTCTCCTTCACATCACGCGCCTCCATGGTCTGGAAAATGCCAAAAACCTTGGTCTGGTATTCTTTGGGTATGCCGGGCCCGTCGTCTTTGACCTCAAACTGGTAAAACTCAGGTAACTCTTTGGCGCTGACCTCCACGCGGCCGCTCTGGGTATGGTGGTACTTGAAGGCATTGCTGAGCAGGTTGGAAAGCACCTGGTAAAATAAGGTTCGCTCCCCGGTGATGGTGGGCAGCGGCGTGCGCATTTTTACCTCAAAACTGGCCGCAGGCGCCAGGTTCTCCAGCGTTTCCTTGAACAGGTCCTGCACCGAGAAACGGGAAGTGGGCAGAGACTGCCGCCCTACCCTGGAGTAGGCCAGAATACCGTTGATGAGGTTTTCCATCCGGTGCACCCGGCCTCTTAAGATAGAAAGGTTCTTGATGATGTCCGGGTCCTGGGTCTGCAGGTCTTCCCCAATCCACTCGGCCAGGTTGTTGATGGCCCTGAGCGGAGCTTTCAGGTCATGGGATACCACGTAGGCGAACTGGTCCAGTTCCTTGTTCATCTTGGTGAGGTGGGTGAAACTGTTCTGTAGTTTGGCGGCCATCACATTCAACGACTGGGTAAGACTGCTGATCTCATCATTGCGCTTGTCTACCAATGAAACGCTGTAATCGCCTTGGGCAATACTATGGGCCAGCTCATTCATGCGCTTGAACCTTCTTTTGATGGTCTTTCCCAAAAGATAGGCCATAAACCCACCAGCCAAAATGGATAAGACAGTAAGGCCCACGGCAATCTCGTTTGTCCGGATGAGCGAGGCGTTTAACCCTTTCACCCGGTCTTCTTTGATGCGCTCTTCCTTTTCCTTGATTTTGTCAAAGCGGCCCCGGGCTTTGTCCATAAGGCTCTTCCCGATTCCCAATTGCACGGTGTTGTTGAAAAGAGAGTCGTACTGGGCCTTGTCCTGGGCACTGAGCCGTTCCCGGGCTTTGCTTTCCAGGAGTGGGGCGGCAAAAGATCCCAGCCACGCATCGGCATCCTTTTTTATCCCTTTCACCAGGGCATTCTGCTCAGGGTACGCCCTGGTGAGTGAGTCCAGGTGAGTCATGCTTACTTCAAACTCGGTTTTCCCCCGGCGGTAAGGCTCCAGAAACGCTTGCTGACCCGTCAGTAGGTAGCCGCGCAGCCCGGTTTCCAGGTCCAGGATCAGTTTCTGGGCGCGCTCACCTTCCCTGATGACACTGGAAGTATAAAGAACGTCGTCAATACTGTTCTTCACCTTCCAGGTCTGCTGGATGTACCCTATCGTGACAATGCAAAGCATGGCTAATATGAGGCCGATGGCGGTATAGATGGTTGTGATTAATTTCATAGGGATACCTCTTAGGGGCGAGGTCTTAGGTGGCTGAAGTCAACCTCAAAGATAGAGGAAACGGCGCTACCCGGTAAATAAGTTATAAATGCTTTACAGTTGGTGACTTTGTCAAATCCCTTTTCCATTCGGCCTTTTCAGCTCTTCCAGGTTAAAGAAAAAGTGTTAGGCGTACATTTTCTGGTACAAATCAGAGATGTTCTGCCCCGGGCTGCCGGAAGGTTTCCTCGTTTGCAGCACCTGGGCCCGAATAAGGGAAATAGGTTTCAAATTCTTGAAATTATATCCTTTGACTGCCTATTTTCGGTGAACATGTCATAATCCTCGATGAAGTGCCAGTATTGCCACCTGGTTGGGTGGGACAAGGGCTTCTGGTACAAAACCTGAGGTGGGCTGGGGGAGAATGTGTATTTTTGGTTTTTTAGCGTTGAAGCATGCAGACAGAGACACCAGACCCCATTGGCGGGGCCATCAAAGCATATTACGAAGGCAGAAAAAACGCCACTATCACGGTTTACTCAGACCAGATGGAAGCCGATGAGCTGCCCGCCGCCTATCTTTTTAGAGAGTTTGCGGAAATGCCCGAGCGGGAGCAGTTTGCCATTTCAGAATGCCGGGGCCGGGTGCTGGACATTGGCGCCGGGGCCGGTTCACATGCGTTGGCCCTGCAGGAAAAAGGTTTGGAGGTAACGGCCTTGGAAATCTCCCCCAAGGCCACTGAGGTGCAGAAAGCCCGCGGCGTAAAGCACGTGCTTCAGGGCGATTTCTTTTCCTTGCCGCCAACTCCCCATGACACGCTGCTGCTGCTCATGAACGGCATCGGGTTGGCCGGAACCCTGGAAGGCTTGCCGCATTTCCTGGACACCTGCAAAAAATGGCTCGCCCCCGGGGGACAGATCCTGCTGGAATCCTCGGATATCCTGTACCTGTATGAGGAGGAAGACGGATCGGTGCTGCTGGACTTGAACGGCGCCTACTACGGGGAACTCACCTACATGATGGAGTTTGGACAGGAGCGCACCGAACCTTTCCCCTGGCTTTTCATCAGCTTTGACCTGTTGCAGGAGTATGCCCAAGAAGCCGGCTTCACCGCCGAACTGCTCCTGCAGGAAGAAGACGACCATTACATTGCCCGCCTCACGCTGGCGTAATCTTCGGAGAAAGGAAAAGCCAAGGTCTCCGTTTTAGCGCTTTTTTTCTATAAACAGGACTAAAACGGAGACCTTGGCTTTTGTGATTGTTTCTAGTTGAACCTGCTATCTCACCACCACTGAGTCCAGGAGGTACTGGTTATCGGCTTGCCAGAAACGGAAGCGGTGTACGCCCGGCGTGGTCGTCCTGAACCGGAAAGTAAAGGAATTCAGGTTAGACACATCGGCGCAGATGGCGTTCTGCTCCTCAATAGGGTAGGCCGCGAAAATCTGCATATCGGTCCGCTGGGTTGTTTTCACAGAGTCTACCCTGGAGTAGCGGCCGCAGCCGTTTTCCGGGCGGTACAGCACTCGAAGGGTGAGGAGCGTATCTACTTTCACCGGCACCCGCGGGAACCCGGAGGTCACTTCCACAGGCACGGGCTTCACTATCTCCTCCAGCTGGGAAGTCTCGGTACAGGCCGCCACTGTTCCCAGGAGCAGCACCGCGGAGGCAAAGAAGGCTGGTAATCTTTTCTGGATCATCCTGTTTTAAGGCTCAATTAGGCAAATCAGGCACAAAACGCCGGTAAAAGCAAGAGCCGACCATTTCTATAAAGGTCGGCTCCGGCGGTTTACTGTGTGAAGGCTTACGCTTTGGCGTAAGTTACGTCTTTCACGGCTTGGATCACGCGCTTCACGTTAGGCAGCGAGGCCTCAATGAGGGTTGGCGCGTAAGGCAACGGAACGTCACGGGCGGTAACGCGTTTCACCGGGGCATCCAGGTAATCAAACGCGTTGTGCTGCACGTGGAAAGCGATCTCAGAAGAGATGGAGGCCAGCGGCCACGCTTCTTCCACCACTACCAGGCGGTTCGTTTTCTTTACCGATTCGATGATGGCTTTGTAGTCAATCGGGCGAACGGAACGAAGGTCGATCACCTCGGCGTCCACGCCGTCTTTGGCCAATTCTTCGGCAGCCTGCAGCACCAGTTTCACCATTTTCCCGAAGGATACGATGGTGACGTCTTTGCCCGGGCGCTTGATATCGGCTACGCCGATGGGAATGAGGTATTCTTCCTCTGGAACTTCGCCTTTGTCTCCGTACATCAACTCAGACTCCATAAAGATCACCGGGTCATTGTCGCGGATGGCTGATTTCAGAAGGCCTTTGGCGTCATAAGGGTTAGAAGGAACCACTACTTTCAGACCTGGGGTGTTGGCGTACCAGTTCTCAAAGTTCTGTGAGTGCTGCGAAGACAGCATACCGGCGTTACCGGTTGGCCCTCTGAACACCATAGGGGCCGAGTACTGCCCGCCAGACATAGACATGATTTTGGCGGCCGAGTTGATCACCTGGTCAATGGCTACGAGAGAGAAGTTGAAGGTCATGAACTCAATAATGGGACGAAGTCCATTCATGGCAGCACCTACCCCGATACCGGCAAAGCCCAGCTCAGCAATAGGGGTGTCAATCACGCGCTCAGGTCCAAACTCGTCCAGCATGCCCTGGCTCACTTTGTAAGCACCATTGTACTCGGCAACTTCCTCGCCCATCAGGAACACCTTTGGGTCGCGGCGCATTTCTTCGCTCATTGCCTCACGCAATGCCTCTCTGAATTGTATGGTTCGCATAGTAAGATTTATCTACGTCTATCTAAAGGGTAAAATTAAGACATGCCGCACAAATAAAAAAACGCATCTGTCTTGGGTGGCAAGTTACAACAAGGTTTCCGTTTTGGGCCCTATTTTCTAAAAACAGGTCTTAAATGAGTGTTAAGGCTTCAGGGCCTCGGCGAAAGCCGCCGATTTGTGGTACTGCTTAAACTCCAGGTCATCAATGGCCTTGCCCGCAAGGGCAGGCTTAACTTTCACGGCCTGCTTCAGGTGCTGGGCCATTAAGTTTTCTTTCTGGCTGCGGGCCCCGATCACGGCCATAAGGTAATGCGCATTGGCATCCTGCGGATACTCTGCCAGCAGTTTCTCTCCCAACTCAGCGGCGCCTTCGTAGTTCTCTTTCAGGAAGTAGAGGAGCGTCATGTTGAACTGGGCGGCATAGCCTTTGCCGGCGTAGGAAAGGCTGCGCACGGCATCATCGTACTGACCCACGCTCAGTTCCAGGGCGGCTTTGTCGGTGAAGACTTGCTGTAGCACGGGCAGCGGACCACCCAACCGGATGGCGTAGTCATAGCTTTGCAGCGCCTCCAGCACATCGCCGTGCTGGTGGTGGGCCACGGCTAGGTTATAGAACTGCTGGGCGTCGGGTTTGCGGTGGGCGGCGTAGCGCAGGTTCAGAATGGCACTGGCCAGTAGGTTTTGCTTTACTTTAGGCCGCACCTCTTTCTGGGCCTGCTCATAGAACACCATGCCCAGGTTGTTCAAAGACTGCCAGTTCATGTAGGTCTCTACTGCAGATTCGTAGATTTTCTTTTTCTCGGCGAGCAGCGGCGTTAAGGTGGCCGCGTACTGCATCTCTTCCGCGGAAAGGGCGTCGGCGTTGGCACGATTTTCCACAATCTTCTTGGCCAAGAGGTAGATTTCGTAGTCGCGGCGCAGGTTGGGCTGGTAGTCAATGGTCACCTCGGCGTAGCGCAGCACGGGGTAGACGTACATCTCCAGGTAGTCATAGGAGGGAAGGGCCTGCAATTGCTCTTCTTTCTCTTCAAAGGAGCCGGGTCCGTTCACAATGTCCAGGATCTGCTGCACCTGCTCCTCGGGCATGGCCGAGTTCTGCACGCGGCCCAAAAATGCGGCCCAGTTCTTCTGCAGGGTCTGCAAGTCGAATTTGATGTCAGCTACGGTGTTGGTGTACACCTCGGTCTCTATTTTCTGTTTAATGAACCGCTCCACGGCCACCGCTCTCCGGGAAGCCAGGTTGCGGGTAGTGGTCTCCATCTGGTCGGGCGAGTGCATGGCCAGAATCTCTATCTTCTGGGTTTTCTGGTTTGTTTTGATGAAATCCTCCAGTAACTGCAGGTTGGTGCCGTACCCGTGGCGCAGGGTGGCCAGGCCTTGGTCAAAATAGATGGGGAACTTCAACGGACCCGGCGCCTCGTTCTTGAAATTCTCCGGTACGTAGCCCGGCGCGTGCACCGTTTGGATCAACTGTGGTGTGGTGATGATGCCCTCGGCCAATACCTTTGACTTGGTGAATCTCTTGCGCCCTTTCGGGTCGGTGACTACCCCTTGGGCCATAAGTTGGCCTCTTATCTTGGAAGGCGTGTACGGGAAGGCGAAAGAGCTGCCCATGGTGGGCTTGCCATCCACGAAATTGTAGTTCCCGAAATCGAAGCCTAGAGAGCCCACGTGCTCCTCCACGCCTTTCTCGGCTTTGTAGAACACCCTGATGCCGTAGCGGTAATCATCTCTCAGCAGGTTTTTAGGCAGTTGGGCCTGCACCTCTACCGGAACCTGGTTTCCGCGCACCATGAGCACCGTAGGCTGGGCGGTAATGGTCTGGCCTTTTTCAGCTTTTTTGACGAATCTGGAAAGGGTGCAGCCGGAAAATAAAAGCAGGAAAAGAAAGAGACTGAGAAAGGAATTAATACGGGGATTCACGAAAGGCATATCTTAACAACAACAACAAACGTATAAAAACGTTATTAGACTCAAATTTGAATCCTTAGCAATGGGAAAGTTACGGTAGAAATTGTAAATTTATTATCTTAGGAGTTTAACTTTTCACACCATGAAAAATATTCAGTCTTTTCTGGAAAGCCAAGCCTTTGGAGTTTGCACCAAAGTAGGGGAAAAGTTAGGCTTCGCTACCAGCAGCATCCGGTTGTATTTTATTTATCTCTCTTTCCTAACGTTTGGGTCTCCGGTCCTGGTGTACCTGATCATGGCTTTCTGGCTCAACGTGCAAAAGCACCTACGCCGGGAGCGTAGCACTGTCTGGGACGTTTAAAGCCCGGAATTCCTTTTTACCCTTCATAAAATATTGCCAAACCACGCTCTGCTGGCTCCAGCCGGTAAGTTGCGCTGTGGGCTTGTGGATGGATGTCTCTTTGCGTTTCTCTTTCCAGAACTTCCTATCAGCGAAGAAACTGCGGTGGGCTTTATAGATGGCTTGTACTTCCTTTAATTGACCTTTCAGCAGATATTGAGCTGCAGCCACGCCGTCCAGCACCAGGCGGGTGTATAGAATCTTGTTCAGTTCTTCCTTCGCCAGGTTCTTGTAGAGCAGCGCCGCGCCGTTTCTGAAGTTCAGGAAGGTCTTTCTAGGATTGGCCTTGGGCAGAGTACCACCGCCCACGTGGTACACGGTGCTAAGGCCTTGGTAAAAGATCTGATAACCCAGGTTCTGCAAGCGCCAGCAAAGGTCAATTTCCTCCATGTGCGCAAAGAACCTTTTCTCCAACCCTCCGGCTTGCCAGTAGGCGCTGGACTTGATGAACAGGCAGGCGCCGGTGGCCCAGAACACCGGCCGCACGTCATCATACTGGCCTCGGTCTTCTTCCAGGGTGTCAAACAGGCGGCCCCGGCAAAAGGGGTAGCCGTAAGCATCCAGGAAACCGCCCGCCGCGCCGGCGTGCTCAAAATGGGTCCGTTGATGGAAGGATTTGATTTTGGGCTGGCAGGCGGCAATCTGCGGGTTCTTCTCCAACAGATTTACCATGGGGGAGAGCCAATTGGCTGTTACCTCCACGTCTGAATTGAGGAGAACGTAGTAGGTCGCTTCTACCTGGCTAAGCGCCTGGTTGTAGCCTTCGCAGAAGCCGTAATTTTCAGGTAACTGGATGGTTCGCACCTGCGGGTAGTGTTGCCGGAGAAAAGGAAGGGAATCATCTTGGGAGCCGTTATCGGCCACCACTACCTGGGCCCCGGCACTGTGCTGCAGCACCGAGGGTAAAAACTGTTCTAACCAACGGCGGCCATTCCAGTTGAGGATGACCACCGCCACGGTGGGCGTACTATAATCCAAAGTTGCTCAGATCTAAACCCGGGATGTTAGGGAGCATGCCTTCGGTGTTTTTCTTGATTTCCTCTTTGGCGCGCTCACCGGCCTCGTCCAAGGCTTTGTTTACTGCGGCTACCACCAAATCGGCGAGCATTTCCTTATCATTGGGGTTCATGAGGGTTTCGTCAAACTCCACCTTCAGCAACCTGCGGTCGCCGCTGGCTGTGGCTTTCACCATGCCTCCGCCCGCCTCCGCCGATACCTTTATGTGCTTGAGATTATCCTGGGCCTCCTTCATTTTGGCCTGCATCTCCTTCACCTTATTCATCATCCCGAACATGTCAAACATAATCTTGTCTTTTAGTAAGTTCTATAGAGCATAACGGGTAAACAAAGGCAGAAGATACTTGCCGCCGCTGTTTCCGGGATCAAAAGTAAGGGTTTTAGAGGAATGGAAACATCTCCGCCGCCATCTGTTTTGCGCCCGGTTTGAGGAAAAGACTCTTAAAGCGAATTGTATCCATCATTCCGCAAGTCTTCGGGAAGAATAAGGTTTGTGCTTCAGTCATCAGAGAAGGACTACTGCGGGACAGAGACACTGCTCTTGCGGGCGATCTTTCGGCCTATATGGATGAATGGCTTTTCTATAAAAGTGAAGGTAAAATAGGAGACCAGCACGGTGGTGCCTAGGCCCACCACGGTGGAAAGCAGTACATGGTCCAGGTGAGGCAACACCAGCGGCAGCACCGTGGCTTGCACTAAGTAAAGCGAATAACTGATGCGCCCCAGAAACAGCAAGGAAGAAAAATAGGACCTGCCTCGCAGCAAAAAGCAGATGGTAAATAGGAGATACGCCGCCAGGAAAGCATTGGTAACGGGCCAGAAACTTCGGGTACCCAACGCTTCGGGAACATCCTGGTTATACAGGTTGAAATACGTGATCGTAAGTAGCACGCCAAGGGCAATGACAAAAATGCCGGCCCATGTTTTAAACGAGACCTGCCCAGTCATTTACCGGAAGTAAACGGTGCCCACAAACATGGTGGCCAATTGAAAACACAAGCCCCAGCCACTTTCAAAAAAGTGCAGCACCTGCGTTCCTACCACCCCAAGGAGCAGGGCAGCGGCTAAAGCGCCCATCGCCAACAAAACACTTCTTTGAAGCAGACCCACCATGAACAATCCCGTCACTAAGAGGTAGAAAACCATTTCCAAGTTCAAAGTCCAGTAAAGTCCCTGGATCAAGGGTTGCCCCAAGAACTTAGCCAGCATCACCGCATTGGCAAGCAGGCTGGCCGCCGTAGGTGGCGTTCCTTCTAACCACCCCAGGGAAATGAGCAGCAGGGTCACCAGAATGCTGACCAGGTACAGCGGAAACAACCGGTAGATGCGGCTGATCCAAAAGGCTTTGATGGAGTTGGCCCTTTCAATGGAAACCGGGATGATGAATCCGCTGGTCAGGAAAAAGAGGGTGACGCCAAATACCCCGAACTGGAAATACTTGGTGCTGAATTCCGCAAAGGCAGGTGATTTGCTTTCCAGAGCATGCTGCAGCATTACCGCCGAGGCCGCTATGCAACGGAGAAAATCAAGGAATTCTAATCTGGAAGATGATGCTTGGGCGGATGGCTGGCTTAGGAAGGGCGCGTCTTTACCTGTACTTTTCAAGGCGAATCTTGGTTGGGGGCAGAAGAAATATTGAATTACTATGGGACGATCAATCTAATATATATTTTATCTAATAAATTTAAAAGGTTTGTCTTAAGGTGCTATCAAAGCACAGATGGTTTTCAGCACGATTTACAAAAACAGCCCTGAAACGCTTACCTGATCAGGGTGACGGTTCCTTTCTGGGTAATTTTCTTGCCGTTAACATCCACGGCTTCCAGCCGATAAATATAGGTTTCTGGGGGAGAGGGTTTGCCTCCGTGCATGCCGTTCCAACCGGTTTTGGGGTCTTTGCTCTCAAAGATGATCTGGCCCCAGCGGTTGAGTACCTGCAGCGTGAAC
Source organism: Rufibacter hautae (assembly GCF_008271695.1). GTDB lineage: Bacteria > Bacteroidota > Bacteroidia > Cytophagales > Hymenobacteraceae > Nibribacter > Nibribacter hautae. The sequence continues at coordinate 1,489,319 of NZ_VKKY01000002.1, read as the reverse complement.
CTGGAGGCGAACGGCGTGCCCACCGGCCGGAAGACATCGTTCAGGCCATCGTTGTTGGGCGTGAAAGCCGTAGGAAAATGGATTTGGAATGCCTGGTCTATGACGGCGGTGTTGGAAAAGCTCTGGTAAGGGGCATTTTGAGCGGTGGTCAACAGGCGGTAAGTAAGCCGTTGAAATTTCTCCTGCGGCTGCGCATCCAGGTAGCTCTGGCCCGAGACAGGAATGCTCCAGTACACCTGCCCCTGATCATCCAGCAACTGTAGCGTCTGACTTCCAATTCCTGACGGAAAACCCTCGTAGGAACTCCAATTAAGCTGGACACCTCCCTCCGCCTGCAGGGTAGCCCTTAGGATAGCCGGGCAGGCGCTGTTGCTTTGGCGAGATGATACATTGCAGGAATCAAGGTAAGCCACCTGGTAGCACAGCGGGGCTGCTAAGTTGCCAGGAGAAGCGTCCAGGGTGTTTTTAGGCTGTCTTTCCGAAATCAGACTGAAACCGCCAGTGCCTTGGCTTCGGTAAACCGATTGCTCTTTGAAGGTTTCCTCCGCCGGGACAACCGTCTCCAGATTGACTCTGTTCTGCAGGTCAAAACTGGCAATCAGAAGCGCCACAGCCGGAGGGGTGGTGCCAATGGTTTCAATCTCTATGGGTTGGGAAGCACTTTGGGCTCCGTTCTGCAAAAGCGCGATCAACTGGTAGGTGTATTTTCGGCCGCAGGCTACTTGGGTATCGGTGAAGGAGGTCTGGGTGCCCGGCAGATTCTGGTAAGGCTGCCCGCCCCGTACTAACTGGTAATTGACCACTGAGCTCGGGCTGGAATTAGCCGACCAGGAAAGCACATTCTGCCGGTCTCCCACCGAAACGCTCACCGTTTGGGAGCAAACCGTATTAGACACAATGTCTTGGCGGCCCGAGCAGATATTGGTCACGCGCACCCGATAACAGCCAATGCCCGAGTTCACAGAAACAGTATGCTGGCTTTGGCCTGCGGCCACGTTGGAAAGGGTTTCTATGGCCGTAAATGGCCCGGAACCGGAGGTCGCTCGTTCCACCACCAGGTCATTGACCCCCGAGGTCTGCAGCTGGATCTGCACCGATCCACCCTGCAAGGTCAGCTTCTGCAATACCGGTGGCATAACTGGGGCAGCGGCTTTCACCTCGAAAGTACGCGGGCAGAAGTTGCCCACGCCTTTCAATTGGGTGACCACAAACCGGCCGGGGGTGGTGAAGGTGTGGGACGTCTGCTTGGCGGTGAAATCAAGGCCATCGCGGTCGTCAAAGTCATAGTATTCTGTGACGGTGGTCTGGTCCGAGTTATCTTTGAAGGTGATCGTTTCTCCCACGCAAAAGGTTTCCACGGGTTGGTTCTGCTGGTTATAGGCCAGAAAGCATGGACCTTGCTGAGCCCAGGCGCTTAGGGAAATCCCCAACCAAAACAGCAGAAGTACGAACCGTTTTCTCACGCCATCAACTCCTCAAAAGGAAAGTCCTGGATAAATTTGATGCTTTTTTCAATATCTGGCTGTAAAACGCGGTCCTGCTCCAGCGGCATCACCTGCATTCTGAAGGCTTCCACCACTTTCTCCAACACCGGAGAGGTACGCAGCGGTCTCCTGAATTCCAGCGCCTGCACGGCAGCCATCAGCTCGATGGCCAAAATCCGCTCCACGTTCAGCACCACCTGGTACGCCTTGGTAGCCGCGTTGGCGCCCATGCTCACGTGGTCTTCCTGCCCGTTAGACGAGACAATGGAATCCACGCTGGCCGGGGTGCACAGCTGCTTATTCTGGCTAACGATAGAGGCGGCGGTGTATTGCGGAATCATGAACCCCGAATTGAGGCCTGGCTCCTGGATGAGGAACTGCGGCAAGCCCCGCTGCCCCGAGATCAACTGGAACGTGCGCCGCTCCGAGATGCTGCCCCACTCGGCCAGGGCAATGCTCAGGAAGTCCAGCGCCAGGGCCAAAGGTTGACCGTGGAAGTTTCCGCCCGAGAGAATCAGGTCCTCCTCAGGGAAAATATTGGGGTTATCGGTGACGGAGTTTACCTCGGTGGTGAAAACCTTTTCGGCGTATTCCAGGGCATCCAGACTGGCGCCGTGCACCTGCGGTACGCACCGGAAAGAGTAAGGGTCCTGCACCTGAGCCTTTTCCTTCTGCTGCAGTTCGCTGCCGGCCAAAAGCTGCAAGATGCGGGCGGCGGTCTTTCTTTGTCCGCCGTGAGGTCTCACGTTGTGGATTTGGGGAAGGAAAGGGGCCGCTAACCCGTCAAACGCCTCCAGTGAAAGAGCGGCCAGCACATCGGCGGCCGCCGAGAGCTGGCGGGCTTTGAGGCAGATGATGGTTCCGTAGGCGGTCATCATCTGGGTGCCGTTCAGGAGCGCCAATCCTTCCTTCGCCTGCAGTCGGATGGGCTCCCAACTGAAGATGTCCAGAATCTCATGGCCCTTGAGCTTGAACTCCTGGAACCGGACCTCGCCCAGGCCCATCAAAGGTAGGCAAAGGTGCGCCAAGGGAGCCAAATCGCCGCTGGCGCCTAATGAACCTTGTTGGTAGACAATGGGGTAGACCTCGCGGTTGAAGAAGGCCAACAAACGCCGAACGGTGCTCAGCTGCACCCCGCTGTAGCCGTAGCTAAGGGACTGCACCTTCAAAAACAGCATCAGTTTCACTATCTCTGCCGGAATCTCCTCACCGGTGCCGCAGGCGTGCGACATGACCAGGTTCCGCTGGAGCGTTTCCAGGTTGCCGGGGGAGATAGTGGTGTTGCAGAGCGCACCAAAGCCCGTATTGATGCCGTACACTGGTTTTTGCGCCGAGGTCAGGTGCTGGTGCAGGTAGGCATGACTGGCGTCAATGCGCTGCTCCACTTCCTCAGACAAAGCCAGCGTGGCCCTGCTTTGCAGAATGCCCTTGATCTCTCTGAGCGAGAGCGGGGCCAAAGAAACGAGATGCTGTCCGGCCATTAGTGAGCGGAGTTGGTTTGCAGGGTGGTTAAAATATCCTGAAGCGGGAGTTTTTCCTGAGCACCTGTGCGCATGTTGCGCAGGTTCAAAAGGCCGCTCTCCATCTCCTCAGAACCCACCAGCAGCACGTAGGGAATCTTTTTCTGATCGGCGTAGCCCATCTGCTTTTTCAGCTTCGCCGATTCTGGGTACAGTTCCGCCGAGATGCCGGCTGCCCGCAGTGTCTGCAGCACGGGCAGGGAGTAGCACATGGAGTCCTCGTCAAAGTTCACGATGAGCAGCTGCGTGATGGTCTGGCTTTCCTGCGGAAACAGGTTGAGTTCCTCCAGCACGTCAAAGATGCGGTCCACCCCGAAGGAGAAGCCCACGCCCGACACGTTCGGCAACCCGAACATGCCCGTGAGGTTATCATAACGGCCGCCGCCGCTGATGCTGCCCATCTGCACGTTGTTTACTTTCACCTCAAAAATGCAGCCGGTGTAATAGGAGAGGCCTCGGGCCAGCGTCACATCCAGCTGTATTTTAGCCTTGTTTACGGTAAAACTGTCTAAAAACGACAACATGCTGCGGATATCCCGCAGGCCCCGTTTCCCTTCTTCTGAATCTTGCAGCAAGGTGTCCAGCTGCGGGAGCAGATCAGCGATGTCGCCGGCGAGGTTAAGGATAGGGCGAAGTTTCTCCACGGATTCCTGGGAGAAGTTTTTCTGGCGCAGTTCCTCGTTCACGGCTTCCTGCCCAATCTTGTCTAGCTTGTCGATGGCGACGCACAGGTCCGCCTCGCGACCGTGTGCCCCGATGGCTTCAGCAATGCCAGCTAACAGCCCACGGTGGTTGAATTTGATGGTGAAATCGTCCAGGCCCAGGGTGCTCAGGACTTCGTCCATCATGAGAATGATCTCGGCTTCGCAGAGGAGCGAGTTGGTGCCCACCACATCGGCATCGCACTGGTAGAACTCACGGTAGCGGCCCCGCTGCGGACGGTCGGCGCGCCACACGGGTTGGATCTGGTATCGTTTGAACGGGAAAGCGATGTCGTTGCGGTTCATGACCACGTACCGGGCGAACGGCACAGTGAGGTCATAGCGCAGCGCCTTCTCCGAGACTTTGCGGGTAAGCGGTTTATAGCCTTGCTCCAGGTCCTGGGCCGATACTTTGCTCAGAAAATCGCCGGAGTTGAGGATCTTGAAAATAAGCTGGTCTCCCTCATCGCCGTACTTGCCGGTAAGCACACTCAGGTTTTCCATAGCGGGCGTCTCCAAAGGCAGAAACCCGAATTTCTCGAAGGTACGCTTGATGACGGAGAAGATATAGTTGCGTTTTACCACCGTGGCAGGCCCAAAATCGCGGGTGCCCTTAGGGATAGAAGGTTTGTCTTGGCTCATGTATGAATTTTCTAGTGCTGCGAAGATAGCAAATTCATACATGATTCAGGCTTGGTGTGGCCTCAACCTCAAGAAGCGGAAACTTCGTTTTGCAGGCATTTTGCCGAAAACAATGCTAAAACGAAGAAAAGGAATTCAGCTTTTGTGCAGGTGCTCTTTGGGGGCAAACACCAGGAGAGCAACCATAAAGGAAAACAACAGCGTGCCGTCCCGGCGCTGCATGAGGGATTCGGTCAGGCAGCAAATGGCGAAAACGGCTACGAAACTGAACAGGATGAATTCTCTTTTCTGGATGGCTTCCCTGAAGAGAAAGTATAGTACCAGCGCAAAAGCCAGCGCACCTAAAACTCCCAGGGAAACTCCGTGCATGAGGAACTGGTTGTGCGCATCGAACCTGGAATCTACTCCCTCCTGGAACATGTTGGCCTTATAGCTATCCACCAAGGCATTCTCGGTCTCGCCGGGGCTAACGCCCAAAACCGGATGCGCTTTGATGACGTCCAGTGCCGAGGTCCACATCATCTTTCTTTGAGTCACGCCCGCGCTCTCACTGAACTTGATCCTGAGATAGGTTACCTTTTGAAACACCAGCACGCTGGAGGCAATCGTGAACAGAATCACGCCAACCAGCACCACGTATTTTCCGGCCCTAAGCGCCAGGTAAACGCCTACCAAAGCCATCACCAATACCGTAGCCACCAGCGCGGTTCTGGAGGCTAACAGTGCCTGAAACCCAAAGTAAAATACGCAGAAGAAAAGATGCAGCAGAAAAGATGCCTTCTTCTTGGTTAACTTAGTGGAATATAAAAAGTAGCCGTGGATCAAAAGGCATGCCCCAATGTAGAGACTGTAATAAGGTGCGTGAAAGCGGATGTTCTGGGGCAGGAAGTAAGAGAAAAAGGTCCAGTCAATGAGCTGGAGTTGTTCCCAATGCTGGGGATATTTCTCAAAGTATTGCCGTGTAATATCAACGGAAGCGTAGACCGAAAGGCAAAAACAGCTTAAGGAGAAAAACAGCAAGGCTGTATTAATCTGCCTTCTGGTAAGTTGCTTGTAAAACAGGATGGGCAGCAAAGGCAGGGTGCCCTGCAGCACAATGAAGTTCAGCGTGGCTTGGGTTTGGGCGGTGTACACCAGCGACAATATGCAGAGCGCGTAATACCCCATGATCGCCCTGAAAACTTGGTTTTTGACAATAGAGCTCAATCCATTGCCTTGGCGGTAGACATTCCAGACGAAGCCCAAGATCAGCACCAGCAGGAATTCAGTTTTGAAGTTAGACCTTAACGGAACGGCAACGGCATATACATAAACCAGAAAAGCGAAGACTTCTTGGCCCAAGGCGCTTTTCCTTTTAGTTATATCGCCTAAGCTCATCGTATTTCTCATATACAAACTGCCGCATTTCGTCTCTGAACCTGGTTTGGTTGAACTTCTCAACAGATGATCTGATGATTTGTTTGTCATACCGGGCCCCGCTGCCCTCAAATAGCCTGATGGCTTCTTTCAGGCTTTCCTTGTCCTGGGTGGGGAAGAAAATACCGGTTTCCGGGGTGATGGTTTCCAGCGCGCCACCTTTGCCTAAAGCGATGACGGGTGTGCCGCAGGCCTGGGCCTCCACCGGCGTGATGCCAAAATCCTCCTCTGAGGCAAAGACAAACGCTTTGGCCCGCTGCAGATGATCTTTCAGCACCCCAAATGGCTGATACCCCAGCAACGTCACATTAGGCGCAGCGGTAGCTTTTATTTTATTGTAATCAGGTCCTTCGCCAATCACTACCAACTGCTTGTCTGGCATCTCATTGAACGCCTCCACAATCAAGTCAATCCGTTTGTAGGGCACCAGCCGCGAGGCCGTGAAATAGAAGTTCTCCCGTTTCTCTGACAGCGTGAAATTCTCCACGTCTACCGGCGGATAGATGACGGTAGCCTCACGGTTGTAGTTCTTTTTGATGCGACGAGCGATATACTTTGAATTGGCCACGAAATGGTCTACCCGGTTCACCGTTGCCACATCCCAATTCCGGAACCGGTGCAGAATCAGTTTGGCCAGCATGCCTTTGAGGCCGGTGTTCAGGCCGGTTTCCTTCAGGTATTGGTGGTACAGGTCCCAGGCGTAGCGGGCGGGCGAGTGGCAATAGCAAACGTGCAGTTGGTTCGAATGCGTCAAAACGCCTTTGGCCACCGCGTGGCTGCTGGAGATGACCACATCAAATGATGACACGTCTAACTGTTCAATGGCCAGCGGCATCAAAAACAGGTAATTGCGGTAGTGCTTGCGAGCGAAGGGAAGCCGCTGGATGAAAGTAGTGGTAGCCTTTTTGTTGAAAATGTGCTTTCTCAGGTGGTTAGGCATGAAGTCAATGACCGAGAACAGGCTGGCATCGGGGAAAATCTGCAGGAGCTGTTCCACCACCCTTTCCGATCCGGAATAATCCACGAACCACTCATGTACAATCGCTACTTTCACAAAGAATAATTATGATGATGCAGGTACCTGCGATATAGCCTCTATTTGTTCCCGGTAAAACTTCTTTACCCTTTCGGCAGCAGCTCCTTCAGAACGCTCAGGTGCTGGGCTGCTGATTTCTCCCAGGTAAATTCCTTACTCTGTTTTAAGCCTTTTTTTACCAAATCGGCCCGTAAACGTTCGTCAGTTAATACATTCTCCAACTGAATCCTGAGTTCCTCTGCGTCCAAGGCCCGGAAGTACAAAGCCGCGCCGCCGCAAACTTCTGGGATACTAGCCGAGGAGGACGCTACCACCGGGCAACCGCAGGCCATGGATTCCAGCGGCGGCAACCCGAAACCTTCGTACACAGACGGGAAAACCGACAAAGATGCGCATTTGTACAGGAATGGCAATAGCGCATCGGCTACAAAACCGGTAAAATCGACCTTCAAGGCCAGGGAAGGATGCTGCTCCAGAAACTGGAATACCTCCTGGTCGGGCGTGATAAACCCTTGTTTCTGCCCTACAATGACCAAATGGTACTCGGCTTGTAGAGCTGGATTCAGGCTAGCATAGGCTTTCAGCAGCGTAATAAGGTTTTTGTGGGGTTTCACATTGCCCACGTACAACAAGTACTTTTCGGGGAGCTGCGGCAAGGCTTCCCGAAGCTGTTTTGAGGCCTTTTCCGGGAAATCTGCCTTAAAACGCACATTGTCTACCCCGTTGTAGATGACGCTGATTTTTTCTAAAGGGCAGTTTGTATACTTGGCAATCTCGGTTTTGGAGAAGTGCGAGACGGTGATTACCTGGTCTGCCAGCCGCACCGCTGCCTTCATGACCGCCGTGGCATAAAGCTTATGCGCCAGGGGCAAGGTATGTCGGTACGCCAGGTGGTACGTGTCATGGATGGTGACCAGCCTTTTCTTCGCCCTGATGGGCAAAAGCGGGACGTTGTACTGCGGCGACCAGAAAATGTCACAGGAAGGTATCTTAGAAACCAGTTCAACCTGCTCTTTGATAGAGTAGATATCTGCCTCCATTGGGATAACCTGTACCGAAGGTGCCCAGGCCAATCCGTTGAGTTCTTCCGGCTTACCCAGCACCGTTACCTGGAAGGAGGAGAGCAGAAACGGGATCAATTGCTTTAGGTAAACCCCAATCCCGGAGGAGTGGACCATGCGGGCATCAATGACTAGGGAGGGCATTCATTCGTCTTTTGGAGATAATACTCTGGGCCAGCAATAACCCGAACAGAATCCAGTACAGGATGTAATTCACCTTGCCAATGAGGGCCGAGTTGAGGAGACTGCCCGCAAAGAAATACATGCTGGAACCCAGAAAAGCCAGGCAAAGCTGCCTCAGAAGGCGATTTTCTGCAAAGTAAAAGGTATGCAGCGCATAATAAAAGCAGAGGAGGTACAAAGAGAAGTGAATAAGGCCCAGGAAAACGCCATTCTCCAGGAAAAGCTGCAGCCAGTACCCATCGGTGATGATCATCCTGGTGGCGTCGCTGCTGGGGCCTTGGGTGCCGGTGCCCGCCCCAAACAAGTAATTCTCTTTGAGGAACTCCAGGGAATTGTCTATCTGATTGTAATGCTCGGTGGTGGAGGCGATGGTGCTGGCCTCCTGTCCGGTTACCCTCCGCACGATAAAGCTGTCTTTGTAAACATAAGCCAGGGAAAGGAGCGTGATGAACAGGACAAAGCTCACGAGGATGATCCTGATCACGAAGTTGATGGTGAACCTTCCGTAATGCAGAATCAGAATGGTACCGCTTGACAAGAGGAGGCCCACCAAGGTAGCCCGGGTGAAAGTGAAAATGTTGGCAGTAACAATGATGGCCAGATAGAGGAGGTAGATTTTATTGCCGGTGGTCAGCAATTTGGCTACCAGAATTGAAAACAAGGTAATGGTGAAACTGGCGAAAATGATGGTATTGCCCAACAGGGCGGTTGGCCTCACAATGTCCTCGTTGTAGAATTGGAACGTGCCCTCGCCCCTGAGGGCCAGGAAGGAAAGCGGTAGGTTGGCGGAAAACTGAAACTGGAAAATAGCATACAGGCAAAGAACAACTCCCAACAGCACCACGATAGCCAAGCTTCTGTCAATGGGTTTTTCCTTTTTGAATAACAAAGGGATGTAAATGATTGGGGCGGCGTAAAGAATGGTATTCCTGAGGCCTAACACCCTTTCCCTTATGGCATTATCGTCAATGAAAGAAAGCTTGAAAATGGTGAGGCAGAGTAAAACGAGCCAGAATAGGGCAAAAATAACGTAATCTGTGTGGACCTTTTTGCTTGTTAAACTGAATACGACCAGGGTAAAAACCGTGTGCCCAAGGAGGAGCAAAATGAGTAGGTCAATTAAGATTGTACCCAGGTTCAGCTTCGTGAAAGAAAGGAAATTGGTGATAAAGCCACTAAACAGCAACGTTACTATTAAAAGTAATAGCAAGATATGAGAGATAGAAACCGTATACTGCGTTGCCTGCTTCATTTGGTTTGGGCCATCAACTTGAATACCGTGGCGGCTCTTAGAAACTGCAGCCTTGACACCCGCAGCAAAGCAGAGGCCGTGAGTAACAAGTAAAGCTTAAGGGTCCTTTCGGGGTAGAACTTCCTGAAAAAAATGATTTTGCTTCTGATGCCGTGGTAATCGGCTAGATCGCTTTTCTGCTTCCCTGAGGAACTGGACCCAATGGTTTGTCCCTCTTTGTGGTACACCCGGCTAGACCACACGTACCCTAACGCATACCCAGCCCTTGCTGCCCTGGTAGCCCAGTCAAGCTCTTCAAAGTAAAGAAAGTAATCCTCGCTTAAAAGCCCAACCTCAGCCAGAAACTTTCTACTGACAAAAAGGGAAGCCCCAATCACATAGTCCTGCTGCAGCTCAAGGACGTTATGTTGTGGCCCATCCGTTTCTCCTTCGGCAAGATGGCGGGTAGTGAAAGTACGTAAATCCAGCTTACCGCCTACGGCTTGTATTACCTTGGGCTGGTGATAGTACAGCAGTTTTGAACCCCAGATGCCCACGGGTTTTGCCGAGTTTTGGTCAAAATGTGCCCTTTTCACCAACTCCTCCAGTGCGTTCGGGTCCACGGTGGTGTCGTTGTTTAGAAGCCACAGGTAGTCATGGTCCTTTTTCTTCAGCGCATACCTTATTCCCAGGTTGTTGCCCGCCGCGAAACCTGCGTTTTTATCGGCCTTGATAAACATCACCTGAGGGCCCTGTTCAGGAAGGGAACTGCCATGAGTAACCTCGTTTTCCGATAAAGCCTGGTAGAAGGGAAGGTTTTCCTGGGCCCAGTTGGTCAAGTGAAGGAATGACCCGTTGGGAGAATCATTGTCCACTACAATGATCTCCTTGTTTTGATAGGTTAGCCTCAATAGGCTGGCAAGGCACTCTACGGTGTCTTGCCAGCTCAAGTAGTTGAGCACTACAATGTATACTTTGGGTTGATGTTCCTGCACGGTCATGTTCCTTCCTTATCCTCTTAAAAGCAGACTCAGGTTATTCTTCCAGGAAGACCTTAAAAACCGGTAGTTGATCAATTGCCGCTTTCTACCTAATAAGCCTTTTTCTTTCAGGGCGATAAAGGCTTCTAAAATCCGTTGATGGGCCGGGTTCAAGGATAATCTGTTTTGATGGTGTAAGTGAAAAGCTTCGGCTTGTTTTATCTCTCCTGCTAAAAGTTGAAGATTGTTTTTCAGGGCTTTTTCTAAAACAAAGGCTAAATGACGGAATAAACCTTTGCGCTGGGCACCTACTGCATTATAAGAATGCTGCCGGTATAGAACTGTTGGCTCATGAAGATATTTTACCTGGCCAAAGTAGCTGGCCGTCAAAAGCAACCAGACATCATGCATGAGCGCTTCCTTGGGGATGGGCAAGGCCAGTTCTTTGGTGGCTTTATTGAGGAGGATGGTGCAGCCGGTGGCCACATTTTCCACCAATGCTCTGTTCAACGAATTGTACTCTGGGTTTAGCCCCATGTGGTGCCAATAGGAAGCATCAATCACCTTCAGGTTTTCCTCCACCACTTTCAAATCGGTAAAGACCAAGGCGGGTGTTCCTTTCGACGAGCTTTTCTCTAGTTCCTGCAAGCAGGTTAAAGTCTCCTTTATCTTACCGGGCAACCAGACATCATCCTGGTCACATAAGGCAATGTAGTCTCCGGTAGCTGCCGCTATGGCTCGGGAGAAATTCTGGACTACTCCAGCTTGTGGAGCGTTAGCGTGGATGATCAGGTTATGCCTGTTCCATGCCATTTCCTTAAGGATCTCAAGGGTACCGTCCGTTGATCCGTCATCGAATATAATAACCTCAAGATGCTGGTGGGTTTGGGCAAAAATAGAGGCAAGCTGTTCCCTGATGTACTTTTCCCCGTTGTAGGTAGCCAAGGCAACGGAGACCAACGGTTCTGCCATAGGGTTTTCAGGTAAAACAGCCATTATGCTAACGCTTCTGGTTGGAAGAGAACATCCTCAATCTTCAAAGGATCTTGCAGGATACGGAGAACAATCTCTTTGTTCTTCTGGCTGGTCCGCTTAGGTAGATTATCGTTCAAAGACCTGTAGTCCAGAAACTCATATCCAAGGTCGGCAAAGTCTCCAATGTCCTGCAGCTTGACAATAGGCGTAAGGCCAAAGTATAGGTATTCCATCAATTTGGTGGGGCTGGCCACCCGGTTCAGGATATGGTCATCCCTGAGGATGAACCCGTAGTCTGCCAACGCATAATAATAGCCTAACATAGAAGGAGGCACGCTTCTGAAAATGAAAGAATTGGTATTGACGCTTACCTGCTCCGCCACTGCTTTTACAGCCTCTACCTCGCCGCTGAGGATGATGAATCTGTAATTGGGGTTTTGGAGCCTTTGAATGCACTGGAACATGAGGTCCACATTCTGCCATTTCTGGGCCGAGCCGCTGTAGATAAAAACCACTTCTGAGCCGGTAAGGTCTAGTTCTTCTCTGGTTTTGTCTAGTAAACCTTGGTCTAACCCAGCCGGCATATTGGGCTTAATGGAGTACACCAGGTGGTTTCTATTCCTGATGCCCGGGTGTTTCTGAAGGTAATACCCTTTCATTTTATGGGTCACGTAAATGAAAGTGTCTACATAGGGAACCGCCTCCTGCTCCACCCAGGAAAATAGCCTGCTTTTCTTTAACTCGCCTGAAAACGCAAGCTCTTCTGGTACCACGCCGTGCACATCAAGCACCACCTTCGTTTTCCGATGATGGAGCTTAAGGAAAGGTAAGGCTGGGAAAGCGTTGAAGATGGAGTGGATGTACACCAGGTCTGCCTGCCTGAATTTCTGCAGAATCAGGAAGAAGTGAGTGAAAAGGTTTAGCGTCAAAATGGTGAGCTGCTCCTCTTTGATCTCCGTTTTTCTGAATGCCCTTACCAACCTGATGTTCAGGTACGTGCGTGTATGCCCTATCAAACAGTCATCAATGTGTTTGACCCGCTGCATCATTCCTTCCCCAATAGTACGGTCTGTAGGGTAAGGCGTCACGAAAACAATCTCTTTAGGCATAAGGATTACAGTTGAATTCCCTGCAGAAGCGAGACAATCTGTTGGGAGGTGGTGCCGTCTCCATAAGGATTGACGGCATTGGCCATGGATTCGTACACCGGCTGGTCTTGAAGCAACTCAGTTACCTTCTGCACAATGGTTTGCCGGTCTGTGCCCACCAGCGCAGCGGTACCCGCCTCAATGCCTTCGGTTCTTTCGGTAACCTCCCGCATCACCAACACGGGTTTGCCCAGCGAAGGAGCCTCTTCCTGGATTCCTCCCGAGTCGGTGAGCACCAGGTAGCTTTTTTCCATGAGCCACAGCAGATGAGGGTACTCCAGGGGAGCCAGCAAATGGATGTTGGGCTGATCGCTTAAAATGCGGTTCACGACCCCTTGCACGTTTGGGTTCAAATGCACCGGGTACACCACTTCCACATCCTCAAACGTCTGGGCAATTTTCTTTATCGCAAGGCAGATGTTTTCAAAGGGCGCCCCGAAGCTCTCCCGGCGGTGACCGGTGACTAAGATGATTTTCTTGGTGAAATCAAGCTTGTGGAAGAACCGAAGGTAAGTCGCCTCTTCTTCTTTTAAGATGCTCAAACCTAAATACAGCGCGTCAATGACCGTATTTCCCACCACATAGACATTGTCCCGGATGTTTTCCTGAGCCAGGTTCTTCTGGGCAGTGTTAGTCGGCGCAAAGTGGAAATCCGCGAGATGGCCGATCATGATCCGGTTGCCTTCCTCAGGAAAAGGGGACTGCCGGTTGCCGCTTCTCAGGCCGGCTTCTAAATGGGCTACTTTTATCTTCTTGTAATAGCTGCCCAGCGCACCTAAAAAGGCCGTGGTGGTATCGCCCTGCACAAACACCAAAGAGGGGGTGCAATCCTCCAAAACAGCCTCCAGTGCTTTCAGGCCCTTGGAGGTGATGTCAAATAAACTCTGATCTGGCTGCATAAGGTTGAGGTCATAGTCTGGGGTGATGGAGAAGAACGCCAGCACCTGGTCCAGCATGTGCCGGTGCTGGCCAGTGATGCAGGTAATGGCCTGGAATAGCTCAGGAAAACGGCTGAATTCTTTGATCAAAGGAGCCATTTTGATGGCCTCGGGGCGCGTGCCAAAGACAAAAAGGATTTTCTTCATGGGGATGTGCGGTTCCTATACTTTTCTACCTCTGGTTGACCAAGTGTAAGATCAAATCCTTGTATTTCTTGCCCATGGCCTCTACAGAATAATCCGCGGCGGCGGTATGCGAGGCCTTGCGGCTCATCTTCTCCAACAGGTCACGATGAATGTACAGGTAGGTGATTTTCTCCACAAACATATCTATATTATCATTTCCATCAATCAAGAAACCGGTTTCTCCGTCTTTTATGACAGGAGTGGTTATGTTCTCCAGCCTGGTCACCAGAGGAAGACAGCCGCACACCAAGGCCTCCAGGAGGACTACGCTGAATCCCTCAAAAAACGAAGGCATGAGCATAACGTGGGAAGACAATAGCAGTTGGTACACTTCTATGGTCTGAAGAGAACCCGCAAACCGGACCGCCTCCAGAAGGTTCTTTTCCTGGAATAGCTTTTTGAGTTCATCTTCATCAGGGCCGGTGCCCGCGATGACGAGGCGAAGGTTCAACCCTTGTTTTAGGCAGGTTTCCAAAATTTCAGGCAGAAAAAAGACTCCCTTTTGGGCGTGCTCCAGTCGGCCCACAAACACTAGGGTGAACGGTTTGCCTTGTCTTTCTTCTTTCAACCCTAAAGTCTGCGGAAGGTCCACGCCGTTTCTGATCTGGTAAATGCTGCTGTGCGGCGCCCATTGTTTTGCGAGTTCCTCTACCAATGGACCAACCGCGACCACGGCATCAAGGGAGGAGGCATGCATCAACCCAATCTCAAAGATGGAGGAATCGGTGTTGTGTAGAACAGAAACGGTCTTGGTCTTCGAAAAACGCCTTAAAAACGGCACCGCCCGTTGGCCATAGCGGGTATGGTTGAGCAGAATGACATCGTACTTCTTCCGGAAAATATACGTCAAAGCCTTCAGGTAATGGAAAGTTCTTTGCAGTTTGGTTTCAAGACCGCTATGCGAAAGAAAGACACTTTTAAGGCCGGCTTCCCCTATTTGGTCAAACCATGCGCCTCTCTCAGAGAAGACGGTAATTTCCACGTCCATGCCCTGGGCCTGCAGGTACTTCCCCAGCCGCAGCAACGCCATCTCCATGCCGCCGCCGTGGAAGGCATAGGTGAACATTCCTACTTTGAGGGGTGCTTTCTCAGGCTTTGCCATTTTTGAGCAGAAATTTAGAAAACAGCCTTAAAACGCCCATTCTTACCTCGTGGCTGATCACCATTTTGAAGAGGATGAATTCCACTACCACGATGGCGGCAATCCCATAAAGGAAACGGTAACTATTTCCCACGGCCAGCGAGGCGACCACCAGAAAAACGCTGAGTAACACGGCCGCCAGGATCTGTTTCACCAGTTGGGCTGCCACATGCTTGCGCAGCAAATAAAGACTCAGGAAATTGATAAACAGGTAAGCGGCGCCACTTCCGTAGGCAACGGCATTGGCCCCGTAAGCCCCTGCGAATAGATAGGTGGCGAGGATAAGCAGCAGGCCATAGGTAAGGTTGGTGGTAAACCCGATCCACATTTTGCCCGTGGATTGCACAAACGCCCCCAAAACGCTGCCGGCGCTAGCCACAATCACGCTCCAGACCGACCCGATGAGCACATCCTGGCTGTTCCTGAACTCCTGCCCGTAGATAAACAGCACCGTGTCTGGGAAGAACATAAACAGGGTGCCTACCGGGAAAATCACCAGCACGGTAATGCTCTGGAAAAGCCCTAGGGTTTTGTGCGAAGAAGAATCCTCGGGGCCGGATAACTCCGCGGAAAGCAGCGGAAGGAGCACCTGGGCGATGATGTTGGGCATGAGCATGAGCAGGTTCTTCCACTGGTTGGCCACATTGAGCTGCCCCAGTTCAGAAAATCCTGCCACCTGCCGCACCAGCAGAAGATTGGTGACCCAGACCGCCGCAATCACCGATAGGTTACTCAGCAGCGCCGGCACCGCAAATTGCCGCAGAATGGAAACCTCCTCCAGCGCCCCTTGGAGGCTGATGTTTAACCCAAACCGCTGCAGGTTCTTCCGGAGAAACAAAAAAGCGATGAACACGCCAAGTCCAGAGGAAAGGGTAGTAGCCAGAACGGCTCCGTTGATTCCAAATAGATAAGACCCTAGGGAGGCCGCAGCCAGGTACAGGATCCCGCGGAGTAGGTTACTCACGCCAATACCCGGGAAAGCCTCCAACCCTGAAAGGATCCCCAGAATCACCCCGGAGACAGCATTGAAAAAAATCTGGAGCGCCCCGATCCGGAACAAAGGATTCAAACGCGGTTCCTGGATAAAGGGGACTGTAATCAGCTGGGGCCAAATGAGCAGAAGCAGCGTGGCGCCTAACCCTAACACCAAGGAAAAAGCCAGTGCCAACCCAATAATCCGGCTGGCCTTCAAGGCATTTTTCTGTTTGTGTTCTGCTACGTATTTGGTGGTGGTCAGCCCAAACCCAAGCCCGGCAATCTCGCCCAACAAAGCAAAGGTGCTCACCGTCAGGCTGATTTCCCCGTACCCGGTTTGCCCGAAAAAGCGGGCCAGGAAGATCGTTACCAGAAGGTTGGAGCCTTGCAGGCCCACGGTGCTTACCAGAATCCAGAAAGCGCCTTTGTTGAACCTTCCAAGCAAGCTTTCAGAGAACAGGAGGGAGCTTAGCTTATTTTTTAAATCAAATATCATTAATGGCTGAGGGTCTGGGAAGCGGTACCAAGCAACAGACGAGATCATCTGGGGTAACGCTCTAATTTTGAACAGCTTGTGCCCAAAAAGACCAAGGTCCATGGGCAAGAGGAAATGGCCAAAGATAGAGAAATATGCGGGAATGCTTTTCTGAAAGATTTTATAAAGTTTTTTCTATTTTTGAGGCCTTCCCTACAAAGAAAAGCACCATGAACAGAATATCCCGTGAGGAAAGATCAGCCGATGAAATTGATCTGAGGGTGGTTTTTGAGAAGATAGGACACCTGATCAAGAAGGTGTTTGGCTATCTCAGGAGTGCTGTTCTCATGGTTTTCCGCCGATGGCCCTTATTCCTGCTCCTGACCTTGTTGGGCAGTGGGTTAGGCTTCATGGATTTCAAAAACAAAAGACCCTATTACAGATCCTCCATGACGGTGTTGCCAGCGGCGGCCATCCGGAACGAGTTTTTCCAGGACCAGGTGAACAGGTTGGCGAAACTGGTGCAGGACGCGAATTTTGAGGTAGTGGCCGCCGACCTGAAGATGAGCGTGGACAGTGCTTCCCAGATCAAGGGAATCGGGTATTTCAACATAGACCCGGAGAAGGTTCCGGTAGACAGTGTGCTACAGGGTGCCCCGTTCAGGGTGGATGTGGAATTGTATGACAACAAATTTTACCAACCCGTGCAAAAGGCGCTGATAGCGTATTTAGATAGTAACCCTTATTTCTCCAGAAGTACCCAAGCGAAGCGGGAGCAGATGAGAAGCATGATAGAAAAACTCAGGGTAGACATCGCCTCCATTGACAGCATCAAACGGACGGCCGTAGAACTGAGAGGTCCCGTGAACGGCTTTGTGTACGGTGAACCCCTTGACCCCACCGAACTGTACCGGCAGAGTGCCGAGTTGTTTGAAAAACAGGCCTACCTGGAAGCTCAGTTACAAAATCTAGAGACGGTACAGGTGGTGGTAGGTTTTGCGCCCATTACGCACCCCACCGGCCCCAATGAGAAATTGCATTTGGTAGTGGGCGCCATGCTGGGGTTTGTGGCCGCGTTTTTACTGGCACTCTGGCTTGAATATAGACTCCTGCAGAAAAGAAAGAGATTCCAAAATCTGTAGAAACTTAAGTTCTTTGGTTAGTTCTAAGAAAACAGCCCCTAAACAGCAAAGGCCGGTATGTACCGGCCTTCGCTGTTTAGGGGCTGTTTTATTTAAATCTCGGTTAAATCATCTTCTTTCTGGTGCAACCAGCTCAGGTTGTACAAATCCTTCCGGCGGTCTCTCAGGTTTCGGACGCTACCGGTGGTGTTCAGGTCTTTGAGCAGGTCCAGGTCAAGGTCGGCAATGAGGGTCATCTCCGTGTTAGGCGTGGCCTCGGCGATGATGGCATCGTGCGGGAAAGCCACATCGGAAGGGGAGAAGACTGCCGACTGCGAGTACTGGATGTCCATGTTCTCCACACGCGGCAAGTTACCCACGCTACCCGTGATGGCTACGTAGCACTCGTTCTCAATGGCACGGGCCTGGGCGCAGTGCCGTACCCGCAGGTACGCGTTCTTGGTATCGGTCTGGTAAGGCACAAAGAGGATTTTCATATCCTGGTCAGACAGCATCCGGGCCAGTTCCGGGAATTCCACGTCATAGCAGATCAGCAAGCCAATCTTCCCGAAATCGGTATCAAAGACACTCAGCTTATTACCGCCGCGCATCCCCCAGTACTGAGACTCATCTGGGGTTACGTGCAGTTTGTACTGCTTGTCATAGGTTCCGTCGCGGCGGCAGAGGTAGCTCACATTGTGCAGTTTATTGTCAATGTACTCTGGCATGCTGCCCGCAATGATGTTGATGTTGTATGACAGCGCCA
This sequence comes from Rufibacter hautae, assembly GCF_008271695.1. Lineage (GTDB taxonomy): Bacteria > Bacteroidota > Bacteroidia > Cytophagales > Hymenobacteraceae > Nibribacter > Nibribacter hautae. Next base: position 1,471,340 of record NZ_VKKY01000002.1, on the reverse strand, counting down.
GGTGAATAAGACGCTCACGGATACCATCAGTATACTCAGCCAGTTTCCTGATAGCCGCCGATGGTGATTTTTCATCAGACAAGGCCATAAGCGGCGCATTGAAGAACTCGGGGAACATGACCAAATCCGCTTTGTAGGAACTCACGGTATCCACGAAGAACTCCACCTGTTGCTCAAAATCTTCCAGCGAGGTCATCTGACGCATCTGCCATTGGATGACCCCAATCCGGACCACACGTTTGGTACCGCCCACCAGGGTTTCCTTTTCCTCATAGTAAACGTTGATCCACTCCAGCAGAGAAGCATAGGCTTTGGATTCTTTGTCCTGCGGCATGTAGCCTCGGATGATCTTCCGGACGTGGAAGCCGTTGCTGAGCTGGAAAGTAAGGATAGGGTCATAAATCTCCTTGTTTCTCACCTGCTCAATGTACTTGCCGGGCGTCATTTTATCGGAGTGCTCCTTGTAGCCGGGAATCCGTCCGCCCAGGATGATACCGCGCAGGTTCAGGTTCTCGCAGAGCTCTTTGCGGGCATCGTAGAGCCGACGGCCCAGACGAAGATTGCGGTACTCTGGGTGCACAAAAACGTCTACGCCGTACAGGGTATCACCATCATTGTCATGGGTATCAAACTTACCGCCGCCCACAATCTGGTCATAGGTGTGCTTGTCGCCGTACTCAGAGTACTGCACAATAAGGCTGAGAGCCGCGGCCACTACCCGGCCTTTGTCTTCAATACAGAGCTGTCCTTCGGGGAAACGCTTCAACAGCGAAGCGAATTCTTTCTGGGTCCAGGAGCCGCCTATGTTGGTATAAACCAGCTCCATGATTTGTTTCACTTCCTTGTAGTCAGAAGTGGTAAGCTGACGGAGAATTAACTTATGTTCGGTGTTTTCACTCATGATTTTAAAAATTCATTAGAAAACGCTTCCTGCCGGTGTGCCTGTTTTCAAGAGGAGGCAAGCGCCGCAGAAAAAACGTTCTATCAAGGGTTCAACGGCTGTATGCCAGGGGTAAGCTAAGCGTATACGGCGTTTTAGCCGCGTTTTCCTGAAATCAGGTGAAAAATAGCGTACGCGCTTAGGTATCCTGGCTTTTGGCCGATTGGTAACAAAGATAGTTACACATTAATTTCCGGAATCTCGCCTTGTACGGTTAATTTTCCGGCAGTGGCCGCTTGGATCTGCTCCACTGTGACGCCGGGGGCCCGCTCCAGCAGCTTGAACCCGTCCTCAGTGACTTCCAGTACCGCCAGGTCCGTGACAATTTTCTTCACGCAACGCAAGCCGGTGATGGGCAGGCTACAGTCTTTCAATAGTTTGGATTGCCCGTCTTTGGAGGTGTGCTGCATGGCCACGATGATGTTTTTGGCCGAGGCCACCAAGTCCATGGCGCCGCCCATGCCTTTGACCATCTTACCCGGTATTTTCCAGTTGGCGATGTCGCCGCGCTCTGATACTTCCATGGCGCCCAACACCGTCAACTGCACGTGCTCGCCCCTGATCATCCCGAAGCTCTCGGCGGAACTGAAGATGGCCGAGCCCGGCAACGTGGTCACCGTCTGTTTTCCGGCATTGATCATGTCAGGGTCTACCTCGTCCTCGGTAGGGAAGGGACCCATCCCCAGGAGCCCGTTTTCGCTCTGCAGCACCACGTTCATCCCCTCGGGGATGTAGTTGGCCACCAGGGTAGGAATCCCGATGCCCAGGTTCACATAATATCCTTCCTGCAATTCCCTTGCAATCCGTTTGGCAATGCCGTGTTTATCTAAAGCCATAATTAATGTGCTAATGGGTTAATGTGCTGATGTGCTATTGATGATGTGCTAATGGATGAATGTGCTAAACTGCTATTTAGTTAATGTGCTATTTGTTTTTTGAGGAGGAGATGATTCTGGAAAGTAGTTTCTGAAGTTCTAACAGCTTCTCCAATTTGTCTTCAATGGTCGGGTACTGTTGGCTGTGCTTGCAGAGCAAAAGCCAGTACTCCGTTTCATTTGCTTCTTTGGCGGCAATCTTGAGTTTATGGACAAAATCAGCGCGGCTCTCCGCGTGCTGGGCTTCCCAAACGTTGGCCCCAATAGAAGTACCGCTTTTCAACAACTGATTAGCTACCACAAACTTCCGAAGTTCCTCCAAGGCTTCGCTGTATTGAATAATGGACAAAGCAAAGTCAAAAGACTTTGCCACGATGGCATTCCCCTTCTTTACAGGTTCATTTTCCATAATTGATCCATTTGTTTATTTACCAGAGGATAGCACATCAGCACATTAAACAATTAGCACATTACCGAGTAGTCCTTTGCTCAATGCGTTTCTCGTAGTCTTTGCCCTGGAAGATGCGCTGCACGTAGATGCCGGGGGTATGGATCATGTTGGGGTCCAGCTCGCCAACGGGCACCAGTTCCTCTACTTCGGCAATGGTGATTTTGCCGGCGGTGGCCATCATGGGGTTGAAATTGCGGGCGGTGCCTTTGTAGATGAGGTTGCCGGCGGTGTCGCCTTTCCAGGCTTTCACCAGCGCGAAATCGGCTTTGAGCCAAGTTTCCATGAGGTACATTTTGCCGTGGAACTCGCGGCTTTCCTTGCCCTCGCCTACCTCGGTGCCGTAGCCGGCTGGGGTGAAGAACGCCGGGATGCCTGCCCCGCCGGCCCTGATGCGCTCGGCCAACGTGCCCTGCGGGATCAGTTCCACCTCCAGTTCCCCGGAAAGCAATTGGCGCTCAAACTCGGCATTTTCGCCTACGTAGCTGGAGATCATCTTTTTCACCTGGCGGCGCTGCAAAAGCAACCCGATGCCGAAATCATCTACCCCGGCGTTGTTGGAGATACAGGTCAAGTCTTTGATGCCTTTGCGCAGGATTTCCTGTATGGAGTTCTCGGGAATGCCGCACAGGCCAAAGCCGCCCAGCATGAGGGTGGCGCCATCGGGGATGTCTGCACAGGCTGAGGCGGCGTCTTGCACTACTTTGTTTATCATAGGATTAGGTCAGTATCTGTTGGTGGTAAAGGTTTCTAATAATGGAAAGTGCTATTGTAAGCGGTCACCTGTTTACGGCTTCTTTTTGGAAAAACAGGCCTAACAGGAACCCAGCTCACGGCATGCGGCGCGCCGACATCATTCCGCCGAAATACGCCATGGGCAGGAAAATCAGAAAAGCAACTATCTTGAACCAGAGCGGGTAAGAAGCGGGCAGGAGATTGGCCAGGCCCATGGCCAATAAAAAAACGCCCACCAGCAGGGCATGCAGAATGAGTCTCCGGTGCGTTACCCGGGCTGCCACCATGCCGCCAAAAAAAGAGCCCAGGGCAAAGCCCAACAAGTTCACCAGAAGGCCTTCGGTGGGATAGCCGGGGAGGGACCCCGCCATGATATCTACTTCCGGAACGATGATTTGCGCGAGAGTAGGGTAGAGTTGCTGGCTCATGGTCTGCACCAGGCTGATGGTGAATACGCCCACTGCGGTTCCGCCTAAAACTGCGAGAATGCTTCTGAACATGGAACAGTCTTGTGATAGATGAAAATCCAGAACCCGGCTTCCTTCCCCCTCTTCCTTTTTCGTGAAAGCCCGGGGTGAAGTTACGGATTTGCCAGATTTATCCTAACACCTGTAAGGCTGCTACTTTGTCTAAGTGGAGTTGTTGGGTAAGCGCCTCCAGCCCGTTGAATTTCTCTTCGGCGCGGAGGTAGGAAACAAAGGAAAGGGTGATTTCCTGACCGTACAGGTCGGCCTCAAAATCAAAGATATTCACCTCAATGGTTTGGCGGGTGCCCTGCACAGTAGGGTTGGTGCCGATGCTCAGCATACCCTTATAATTGCCATTTTGGGTTTGTACCGTAACGGCGTAGATGCCTTGTGCAGGAACCAACTTCAGTTTCTCCTGGGGCTCTACGTTGGCGGTAGGGTACCCGATGGTGCGGCCCAGCTGTTTGCCTTTGACCACGGTGCCGGTAAGAGAATAAGGCCTACCCAGGTATTTTGCGGCCGTAGCAACATCGCCGTGCTCAAGTGCGGTTCTTATTTTGCTGGAGCTCACGCCCACAGCGTCAATGTCCTGGCGCGGAATCTCCTCCACGGTGAAGCCGTACCGCTGGGCGTTCTGCTGCAAGTAGTCAAAACCCCCTTCCCGGTTCTTCCCGAAGCGGTGGTCATAGCCAATCACCAGTTTCTTGGTGCCTATGGCCTGAATCAAAATTTGCTGAATGTATTCTTCTGAGGAAAGCTGCGCGAACTCCCGGGTGAACGGCAGCAGCAAAAGGTAATCCACCCCGAAAGCTCGTAGCGCCTCAATTCGTTCCTCAATAGTGGAAAGCAGGTGCAGAGAATCATCCTCGGGGTGCAGAACGGTGCGGGGGTGGGGCCAATAGCTAATGACCACGCTCTGCCCATCAGATTGGCGGGCGGCCTCCATAAGCCGGGACAGAATTTTCTGGTGACCTATGTGGACGCCGTCAAACGTGCCGGAGGTAACCACGGCATGGGATAGGGAAGGAAAATCTTTAAGCTCCCGGATGACGATCATAATGCGCCTGTTGTTTTTCGCGGAGCTCCTGTAACTGATCTAAGCTCATGGCATCCTCCAAACGGTAGCTCCCAATGCGGGTCCGGACCAACTTGGAGAGGTAAGCCCCGCAGCCCAGTTTAAGACCGAAGTCCCTCGCCAAACTACGAATATAGGTTCCTTTTGAGCATACTACCTTAAAGTGCACTTGGTTGCCCTCCAAAGCGGTAAGCGTAAACTCTTTGATGGTGATGCGCTTGGATTTGATTTCGGCCTCCTCGCCACGGCGGGCCAAGGCGTAGGCCCGCTCGCCGTTTACCTTCACCGCTGAGTAAATAGGAGGTGTCTGGTCAATCTCACCCAGGAAAGAAGCCGCCGCCTCCTGGAGCATATCCTCTGTAAGATGCTCCGTTGGAGCGGTGCTGTCTATCTCGGTCTCCAAGTCAAAGGAGGGCGTGGTATGGCCCAAAACAAACGTGCCGGTGTATTCTTTTTCCTGCGCCTGGATCTCCTCAATGCGTTTGGTGAACTTTCCGGTGCACATAATCAGCAGACCGGTAGCCAAAGGATCCAAGGTGCCGGCGTGGCCGATTTTCTTGATGCGGAGCGCAAACTTGGTTTTCTTGACCACGTCAAAGGAGGTCCAGGTAAGGGGCTTGTCTAAAAGGAGAATGGCCCCGGCCTCAAAATCATAAGGAGTTTCCTGCATTACACTAACTGAATATCAACCCCCAAGGAAAGTAACAATAGAATTACCAGGCCTACCAGAATACGGTAGTAGCCAAACAGTTTAAAGCCGTTTTTTGTCAAAAAGCCCACAAAGAACTTGATGGCCGCCATGGCCACCAGAAACGCCACTATGTTTCCTACGGCCAGCACCTGCCACTCCTGCGGAGTGATGGAGGCAAAGCCCGCCTGAATCTTAGGGAGGTTGAACTTAAGCACGTCAGAGATCTCCAGGTGCAGCAGATCGGTGATGACGGTGTAGGTAGCAGCGGCCAACATAGTGGGCACAGCCATGAAAAATGAGAACTCCGCCGCCGCTTTGCGGGTCATATGTTGGGTAAGCCCCCCGATGATGGAGGAAGCCGAGCGCGAAACCCCCGGAATCATGGCAATACACTGGAACAAGCCAATGATCAAGGCATTCTTGTAGCTGGGCGTAGTCACAGGTCGGGAACCGTCTGTGAACCAGCGGTCCACAAAGATCAGGATGAGGCCACCCAGCAGAAGGCTGATGGCCACAATCTCCACGCGTTCCAGCATGGCGTCCACGACGTCTTTCAGCACAAAACCGATGGCCAGCGCCGGAATTACGGCTACCATCAGTTTTTTGTAAAAATCAAAAGAGTTGATGAACCGTCTCCAGTATAGCACCACCACTGAGATAATGGCCCCAAATTGAACGGCCACGGTAAACATCTTGGTAAATTGAAACGCACTGATGCCCATCAGGCTGGAGGCGATGACCATGTGCCCGGTAGAAGATACCGGTAAAAACTCCGTCAATCCTTCCACTATGGCCAGGATGATGGCTTGCCAAATACTCATCTAAACGTTTTTGCGGGGTTTTGCCAGAATGGCGAAGAATTGGATGATGAAACCTGCCACCAAAACAATGGGCCCCAGGGTAAGCCCCAGGAAACCGTAACCATACGGCTCAGAGTCCATGGCCATGAGAATAAACCCGATGGCCATCACCACTAAACCTACAATCATAATCTGGTAATTGCGCCGACCGAACGAGAAGGGGGTCTTGTTTTCCATAAAGGATATTGTCTTTAATATAAATCGTCTAGAGAAGCCCGAAGGTATTTTTTAACCGCCCGGTAAGAACTGAAAAAGCCCAGCACCCCGCCCAGGATCAGCAGCGCAGCCATGAGCATCAGCATCTGCCGCTCATCGCGGAGCAGGTAAAGTTCGCTGATCTCGTGGTATGCATACTGGAGCAAGCCGTAGAGCAGGATAGAGGCCAATGCCCCGCTCACCAGCCCCTGGAAAGTGGCACGGTTCAGGAATGGCCGCTGGATAAAGAAGGAGGTGGCACCCACCAACTGCATGCTCCTGATGAGGAATCGCTGGGAGAAAAGGGCCAGTTTAATGGTGTTGTTGATGAGGATGATGACCACCAGCACCAGAATACCCGCGAAGGCCAGCAGCATAATGCTCACCTTTCTCAGGTTTTGGTTGATGGAGTCAATAAGGCTTTCCACGTAGTCCACCTCGTACACGCCCAGCGTGTTCTGCAGGTCCTGCTTTATCTTTTTGAGGTTATCAGAGGTGGCAAACTCGGGGTTGATGCGCAGGATAAAAGCATCGCGGAGCGGGTTCTCGCCCAGGAAGGTCAGGAAATCCTCGCCGCTCTCGTCAATGAATTCCTTGGCTCCCTGCTCTTTGGACATGAACAACACCTGCGGCTGGTTGCCTTCGTAGGCGATGTACTCTTTGCTGCCCAGCGTCTTTTTTAGCTTATCTACCTCCAAGGGAGTGATCTCGCGGTCCAGGTACACCTGCACTTCTATATTCTGTTTCACCAGGTTAGAAAGCTTGCCGGCGTGGATGAGCAGCAGCCCAAAGGAACCTATTACAAACAGCGCCAACGTGATACTGAAGATCACCATGGTGTGCGGGTAATTGCCTAGCTTTTTCTTGCGGGTATGTTTGAGCGGTTTAGCAGCCATAAAAACGTGTGCCGGCAAAAATAGTAATTATTTAGAAGAAGAACGGCGCAGCCCACGTTTTTCCCCTGATTTCTGCAAAAGAGCCCCTAAACAGCAGCCTTGCCCAAGCTTCGGGCAAAGCCCGGAAAAGCCCCTTCAGAACCAACCAGCTTGGTATTTGCCAGGTTATTCTTCCCATCTCTTTTCGGCTTCCTTTACAGAAAACAGCCCCTAAACCCGCTTACAGGTTCTGGATGCTGGTAGGCGTGTCGTCCTGGATCTGCAGGATGCGTTCCCGCTCGGCGGCCCGCTGCGCCCGTTTGCTCAGTTTGCGGCGGCGGAAAAGCTCCCCGAACCGGTCAAAGTTGGCCTGGTGCAGCACGCTCACCGTCTGGCGGCTGGCGGTGGCGTTCGCCTCGAAGTCCCGCGGGGTGGTTTCATAGGTCGCCCGAAGCCTTAACTGGCCGCTTTGGCTCAGGTAATACTCTACTGACCAGTCACCGGCGGCGGTGGAGCGGTTGCTGCCCAAACGGTTGTTGTTCACGCTGCCCTCGCGGGTTACTTTCAGGCGGCCCTCTAAAAAGGTATAGCTCAGACGCAACTGCACATCGTCCAGAACCTGGTTCCCGTTGCCGCTCACCCCGATGTCCACCTCCAGGTTGCTGTCTATCTGCGAGAGCCAGTAGCTGAGTTGGTTAGAGAAAAGCTCACCCACGCTGCTGCCCAGATCGCCCACGCCTAAGCCCACCTGCAATTCATCCCTAGCGGATAACCGCTTGAAAGCCAACAGAGAGAAGACCTGGCGGTTCAGTTCCTGTTCATCGTTCCGGATGTTGTTCAGATAGCGCGTGATCTGGTCTTCCAGCAAGCTGGGCGTATCGTTGAACTCCAGGTTCAGCCTGATCTGCGGTGTGGTGAGCGGGCCGTCCAGGTCCATTACGGCGGTTACGGGGTAGCGGGAACGCGCTGCCGCACTCTGCTGCTGCTGCTCGCTCAAATCCGCGAGAATTGGCGCCAGGGAAACCCGTTGGGTGTACTCAGCGGTGATGTTGAGGAGCCCTTCCAGCGGATCACCGTTCCAGGTGACGGTACCGCCCGGCCGTACGTTAAATTCTTTGTTGATCACGCCTAGCAGCGTGAAGTTGTAGCGGCCCTGCACAATCTCGTAGTTCCCGTACATGGCAAACTCACCACGGGTGTCAATTTCCATTCTAATGTTGCCGCGCCCCCGCCCCCGGATGATATCGCCGGTGCGCTCGTCAAAGATGAGTTCTATGTACGCGTTCTCATTCACATCCAGGTTGAAGTTGAGCCGGATGCCGCTCAGGTCCACGCCATTTTTCACCAGGGTAGTGTCTCTGACGGTGGTGGTGTCTTGCCGGGCGGGGTTGTTGTTCACGAACGTGATGAAGTTCTGCCGTTCCAGCGCCGTGGTGTTGTCCAGCGGAATTGCGATGTTGGTTCTCTCCTCGCTGCGGGCGGTTACGTTCACCTGCAGGTTAGAGGTGGCACCCAGCGCGGTGACCTCGCCGGTAGCGAAGGCCGTTCCGTAGTACAGCGGGTTATCGGCGCGGGTGGTGTTCAGGACCATGAACTTGTTGAACCGGGCCCGCAGGTCCAGCACCATGTTCTGGAAGCCGTCGTGGAAAATGCCACCGTTAAGCACCGCCACGTTGTTGTAGATGTCCCGCACCCGCACGTTCTGGAAAGAGATGTCATTCTCTGTAAAGTAGACGCGGTCAGAGAAGGTGTACTTGGTTTTGAGGTAATTGAATACAAAAGAGCCATCGGTCACCATGACCGAGCCTTTGAGGATGGGACCTGAGAGTTTCCCCGAGATCCGCACCCTTCCGTCCATGGTGCCGCCCAGGTCAGACATGATGGTTTTGAGCACGGGCTCCACCAGTTTCATCTGGGCATCGTCTAAAACGGCCAGTAAATCCAGTTCCTCTTTGCCGCCGTTGGGGTCATAATGGCCCGTGAGCGAGAGTACCTTCTTGTCGTCACGGCTGATGCCTAGGTCCACGTTCATGCGGTGCAGGCGGTTCTCCCAGTTGGTGGTGCCGGCCACGTTGCCGATAAGCTGATTCCCAATCATGAACGTGTCCACGGCCAATTTGGAGGACAGCTGGATTTCATTATAGAGGTCACGTACCTGCAGCTCGGCATTCAGGCGGCCGTCGATTTTATCGGGCAGGAGCGGGTTCAAGTTCTCCAGCCGGAAATTGGCCAGACTCACCGTGAGCAAATCCTGCGGATTCCGGGACAGCACCCCGAATATGTTCACGCTCTGCGGTCCGTTAGACAAGGTCACGTTCTCAAACCGCACGGCTCCGCCGTCAAAGACAATGGTGTTGTTGGGCGAGATGTTCCAGACTTTGTCCAGCACGTTGATGTTGGATTGGTTGAAGACCACCTGTATCTGGTCCTGCTCAAAAGACACGTTTCCGCTGATGTTGGCGCGGTTGGTGGTTCCTGTCTGAGCGATGTTGCTGGAAAACCGAATGAGCCGGTCGCTCCACACGCCTTCCACGTACAGTTTTTCGGTGTTGCCGGCGCTGCCAAGTTTCTGCCGCTCAGAGGTGATAAGGGTGTTGGCCAGCACATCGGGGCTGTTCCAGAGCTTGGAGGAGGTGACTTCCAGGTTGTTGCCGTAAAACTCGTTCTTGCCGTAGAAGATGGTATCTAGCTGGCTGACAAGGGTCAACATGGTGGTGGGCCCGTTCCGGAACGTACCTTTCATGGTAGAAAAGTTGGAGATGGAAACGTCTGGCAAAAAGGCGTGCAACACCGGGTTGATGTGCCGCAGGTGCACATCCAGGTCTACCTCATAATAGGCCGGCGGAATTGGCGATTTGCGGCGGTAATAATTGTCTATCCGTAAGGGGTTGTTTTCCAAATTGAGGCGGTATTCTTCATAGAGCGTTTCCAGGTCTCGGAAGAAGGTGGAGTACAGGAAGTTCCCGCCCAACTGCAGCGCCAAGACCTCAGAGCCCACGTGCAACTCCCTGATGCCGTTGTGGAAGTGCGACTCAATGGAAAGCGAGTCAATGTCTACCTCTTTGCCGCTGTACAGCAGTTTGGTGTTCTTGAAGTTGGCCAGTCCGTGAATCTCATCCAGTTTGGTGCCCGTGAAGTCCACATCGGCCACGGTGGAGACCACAATGCCTTGTTTGGTGAAGCCCAGGGCGCGCAGGTCAGCGGTCTTGATGTTGGTTTTCAGGTCAAATACCTGGCGGTTGTTCTGCAGGTTCACCTGGCCCGAGGCCGACAGTTTCAGGTTGGGGTCGTTGATGCTGAGGTCGCCGTTGAAGGTTTGGCGGCTCAGGTCACCCTTCACCACAATGTTGCGGAAATTGTAGTTGTTGAGGTTGATGGCGTTGATCTTGGCGTCCATGTTGAGCCGGGCTGTGGCCAAACTGAAACCGCTGCCCTGCAACCTGCCGTCCAGCGCCACTTTCTTGAGCACGCTGCGGTCACCCAGCAGTCCGCCCACGTCAAACCCGCTGGTGCGCAGGTAGCCGCGGTACGCCGACCGGTCAATGTTATTCTTGTCAAACTTTAAGTTGATATCCGAAACCACGTTCCCCAGCGCGCTTTTAAAAGACCCGTTGGCCACGAAGTCATTGTAGAAACCGGTGAACTCGCCCTCCAGCCGCACCGTGCCCGCCCGGGCCGCCATCTCATAGGCTTTGCGGGGCAGGAACTGCTTGATGTCTTTGGCGTTGATGGAGCTGGGCCCCAGGTGCAGATCGGCGAAGGTGTTCTTGAAGTTGGGCAGGCCGTCGGCGGAGATATCGCCGGTGATGTGGGTGTACTGGCCGTAGCGCACGTCAAGGTCGCGGGCGTCAAAGTTCTTCACCTTGCCTTTGACCTTGCCAGAGAGCAGCACCTTTTCGTTCACGTCTTTCAAAACCGGGGCAAAAAGGGCGATGTCGTCTGAGGTGACGTAGGTGCTGTCAAAGTCAGCGGTCACGTTCATGCTGTCATTGAACTCCTTGAAATTCCAGAACTGCCGGTAATCAAAGCGCACGTACTTGGCCAGGTGGCTGTTGTTCACGCGCAGGTTCAGCTTGTCCCACTCCCAGAAAGTAGGCGCGAAGGTCATGCGGGTGTCCAGGTCCTTCAGGAAGGTTTTAGACGTCCGGTCCATGGTGGTGAGGCTGGTGACCACCGTCTGGATGGTGTCTCCTTTAAGGCTGATTTCAGAAAAACGGCCGTTAATCCGCTCCAGGTCCATGTGCTGGTAATCCAGGCCATATTCGGTGCGCGGCGAGTTGTAATTGTGGTAGGTAAACAACCCGTCTTTGAGCACGATCTCGTCAATCTTGAAATCGAAGGGTGTTTTGGCCTTGGTGGTATCTTTGGTGATGAGGTTGGAGAGCGACGTGATGAAGGTGCTCATGTTCAGCGTGTCAGAGCCCTGGTACTTGATGAGGTTGGCCTCGGGTTGGGTAAGGGTAAGCGAGGCGATGTGCAGCCGGTCGGGCTGGAACTTGACAAACGGAATAGTCAGGACCTTGTCGCCCCCCACCGGGATGCGCAGCTTGTCTGCCTTAAAGAGCTGGAAAAAGCTGATGTCAGCATCGGCCTCGCCCACGTAGAAGAGCGTCTTTTTCTGGCGGTCCAGCACCCTTACGTGGTTGAGCACCACGCTCTTGAAGAACCGGATATCCACGCTGCCAATGGTCACCTGGTGGTGGATGGTCTGGGAGAGGGTCTTGGCCGCTTTTTGGGCTACTTTGGTTTGAACCGACGGAAAACGCAGCGCCAGGGTGAGGACGCCCACCACTACTACCACCAGGATAAGCACGCCCAGAATTATTTTTAACAGAGCTTTTGCTATAACTTGCGGGTAGTTTTTCTTTTTTTCTAGCGTCTCTTCTTGGTCTTGCGTCTCCAACGGATTATGAACCCTACAATTTTAGCAATAGAATCGTCCTGTGATGAAACCTCGGCTTCTGTCATTCAAAACGGCCACGTGTTGTCAAACATTGTAGCCACCCAGGCAATCCATGAGCAATACGGCGGCGTGGTGCCAGAGTTAGCCTCAAGGGCCCACCAGCAAAACATCATCCCCGTGGTTTCCCAGGCTTTGCAAAAAGCAAATATAGCAAAAAGCGAATTAGATGCGGTGGCTTTTACCCGCGGCCCTGGACTTTTAGGTGCCTTATTGGTAGGCTGTTCCTTCGCCAAATCCTTCGCCTTAGGCCTTGATTTACCGCTCATTGAAGTGAACCACATGCAAGCGCACATCCTGGCCCATTTCATTGACGATCCCAAGCCCAACTTCCCGTTTCTGTGCCTCACCGTGAGCGGCGGCCATACCCAGATTGTGCTCGTGCGCAGCCACCTGGACATGGAGGTGCTGGGCCAGACTACCGATGACGCCGTGGGCGAGGCCTTCGATAAATCTGCCAAGCTGCTGGGCTTGCCATACCCCGGCGGACCCATGCTGGACAAACTGGCTTCCACCGGCGACCCCAACCGCTTCCAATTCCCCATTGTGAACATGGACGGCTACGATTTCTCCTTCAGCGGTATTAAGACATCTATCCTCAACTTCGTGAAGAAGAACACCGCCGCTGATCCTGATTTCGTGCAGCACAACCTGGCCGACATCTGCGCCAGCATCCAGTGGGCGTTAATCCAGACGCTCATGAAGAAACTGGTGCTGGCCGCCAAGGAGCAGGGCATCAAAGAGATCGCCATTGCCGGAGGCGTATCGGCCAACTCGGGTTTACGGGCTACTTTAAAAGAATATGCCCAAAAACATGGCTGGAACGTCTATATCCCCGCCTTTGAGTACTGCACCGATAACGCCGCCATGATTGCCATGGCCGCCCACTTCCAGTACCTCGCCGGTGACTTTACCACGCAGTACGCCAGCCCAGATCCAAGATTGAAAGTGTAAAGAAGAAAGCCGTTTCAAGCTTATTTTCAGGAAAACGGGAGTAAAGGGAGGCTGTTCAATCCCATAAACTGCGCCTTCTCAAAAGAGACTCTCCCCTTGAAGGGAGCGCAGAGGGGTGTTTACACCTCCGGGTCACGTTTTGCTGATCTTCTTCATCCCTAGATGAAAAAAGCTTTATAATTCTTACTTATATAACCTATCTGTTGGGGTAGCACCCTTCTTAATCTCCCTTTAAGGGCAGAATTTGCGTTGTACGAAAGTTCTGAGGAACCCTGGCAGAGTTTTGTCCGAGGTAAATTCTGCTGAAATCTTTTCCGGAACCCGGAAATCGTACTTACATTAACGCCTTTAACTTTCTTGGCGACTTAAAGGAATTTCTATCCTTTGGGTCATGCTGAGTTGCCACCACTTAAACAGCTTGTGGTACCATGCGAAAACCCCTTATCTATTTTTTCTCTTTCATGACACTTTTGGGTACCCAGTGCCAAAGCAGCCTGGTTGCAGGAAAAAGCAATCACCCTACTGAAATGGCCCGTAATCAACCCGCAGAAATGGCGCGGCAGGTTTTTGACCAACACGCGCGGTATAAAGAATCCACTATCTCACGCCGTCGCTTCAAGCACCGGGAACTTGTGCCGTTGCTGGAGAAACTGAAGCAGAACCCTGTGTTTGAGGTGAAAGTGGTGGGGAAATCCGTGGAGAAGCGCGATATCTACCTGGTGAAGGCCGGCACCGGCAAAAACAAGATCATGCTCTGGTCGCAGATGCACGGCGATGAGTCCACGGCCACCATGGCGCTGCTGGATATCTTCAACTTTCTGCAGGCTTCTGATGAGCTCAACCCCATCCGGGAGGAGATCCTGAAAAACAACACGCTGTACTTTGTGCCCATGCTCAACCCAGATGGCGCCGAACGGTTCACCCGCCGCAATGCCCTGGAAATTGACCTGAACCGCGATGCGCTGCGCCTGCAGAGCCCCGAGGCCAAGCTCCTGAAATCCCTGCGCGACAGCATTAAACCAGATTTTGGGTTCAACCTCCATGACCAGAGCCGCCTGTACACCGTGGGCACCACCGGCAAACCCGCCACTATTTCTTTCCTGGCGCCGGCCTTCAACCACGCCCAGACCATCAACGAGGTCCGGGAGCGGGCCATGCGCACCATTGTGGGCATGAACGAGAGCATCCAGCAGTTTATCCCGGGGCAGGTGGCCAAGTACTCAGACGAGCATGAGCCCAGGGCCTTCGGCGACAACATCCAGAAATGGGGCACCAGCCTGATCTTGATTGAATCCGGGGGGTACCAGGGCGATCCGGAGAAACAATACATCCGGCAACTCAACTTCGCGGCCATCCTTTCTGCTTTGCAGATCATCGGGGAGCAAGGGTATACGCGCTATGACAAGAAGGACTACTTCAAAATCCCAAAGAACGAACGCTACCTGTTTGATGTGGTGCTGCGCAAGGTGCGCTACCGCGAGCAGGGCCGCGACACGCTGCTGGACATAGGCATTCTCCGGAACGAAAGCACCGCCAATACGCCCCAAGGCTTCTTTCACCGCAGTTCCGTGGAGGAGATCGGTGATATGAGTGTGTTCTCCGGCTATGAGGAAGTCAACGCCGAGGGCCTGGTCTTGACCCCGGGCAAAGTCTATGAAACCCCACTGGCCAACCTGGAGGCACTTACCCCGGAACGGACCCGCGAGTTGCTGGCCTCGGGCTACACCACCGTGAAGCTGCAGAGCATGCCCGTGGACTACAACCCCGTGGATCTGCCCCTGAACGTGGTGGCCGTGAACGGAAAAGTAAACCACGGGCTGGCCTTGGACCGGAACGCCAATTTCACGCTTAGAACCCCAGACGGCCAGGTGCGCTACGCCATTCTCAACGGCTTTATCTATGATTTAAGCAAAGAGATGCCAGCGCTCTTCCACGGCCTGGTGCTGTAAAAACAACAGTTTAGGGGCGATTTTCAAGAAATCTGCCCCTAAACAAACTTTTGCCTTGTTCATTTTCTCCCAAACCTAAGCATCCTAGCAATGGACGGAAATGCCATCATTCTCACCGACGGGCTGCTCAGACAGTATCCTGCCAAGACCGCGCACGGCCTCATCAGAGGCACGGAGAGGTTCCGCATCATTGGCGTCATTGACGCAGCCTGCGCCGGCCAAGACGCCGGGGAAATAGTAGACGGCCAGAAACGGAACATTCCGGTGTACGCAGATTTGACCGATTTCTTGGAAAACAGCCCCGAAACGGCGCAGTACTGTTTGGTAGGCATCGCCCCGAAGGGCGGAAAACTACCGGCCAGCATGAAGAAAACCATCGCGCAGGCTATCAAGGAGAAGATGAACATTGTGAGCGGTTTGCACGAGTACATCAGTGACATGCCCGAGCTGGCCTCGCTGGCCCAAGAGCACGGCGTGCAGATCACCGATGTGCGCAAACCCAAACCCAAAAGCGAGCTGCATTTCTGGACCGGCAAAATCAAGGACGTCAAAGCGCCCCGAATAGCCGTTTTGGGCACCGATGTACGGATGGGCAAGCGCACCACCACGCGGCTGCTCACCCAGGCCTCTGAGGCTGCTGGGCTCAAAACGCAGATGATCTTCACTGGCCAGACCGGCTGGATGCAGGGGCGCGGCACAGGCTTTATCCTGGACTCTACCTACAACGACTTTGTCTCCGGCGAACTGGAACACGCCATTGTGGCCAGCTACGAGGAACACCAACCCGATGTCTTTTTCATAGAAGGTCAGGCGGCGTTGCGCAACCCCAGCGGGCCGTGCGGGTCTGAGTACCTGGTCTCCGGGCAGGTGAAATACGTGGTATTGCAGCATGCACCCGCCCGCGTGTACTTTGACGATAATGAGGAATGGGGAATCAAGATCCCGCCTATTTCCACCGAGATCCAGTTGATAGAATTGTACGGGGCCCAAGTGCTGGCCCTTACCCTGAACACGGCTGGTCTTACGCTGGAGCAGGCCTACCACTACCAGAAGCACTACCAGGAAGAGCTGAACCTGCCGGTGGTGCTGCCGCTGGAAGACGGTGTGGAACTGATCATAGACCTGGTGAAGGAAGTTCTGAAGAAAGAAGCTGCCTCGGTATGAAGATCAAGGAAATCAATGTCTGGAAAGCCGACCTCCAGTTAACCCGCCCGTACACCATTGCCTTCAAAACCGTCTCCGCGGTAGAGAACGTGCTGGTGGAATTGGTGGCGGAAAACGGCCTTACCGGATTAGGCGCGGGAAACCCCAGCAAAGAAGTCGTAGGGGAGGAGTTGTCCCAGACCATGGCCGTGCTGCAACCCGAAAACCTAAATTGGCTCTTGGGCCGCGACCTGCGGGAGTTCCAAGCCATTTGCGCGGAGTTGCCTGTGCGTTTGCCCCACAACCCTGCCGCCCGCGCCGCCCTGGACATTGCCCTGCATGATCTGTTTACCAAGTTCCTGGGCGTTCCGCTGGTGTCTTTCCTAGGCCAGCGCTTGGATTCTTTGCCTACCTCTATCACCATCGGGATCAAATCTGTGGAGGAAACCCTAGCCGAGGCCGAGGAGTACGTGGGCCGCGGCTTTACGTACCTAAAAGTAAAAGTGGGCGAAAGCGTGGAACAGGATCTGGAACGGTTGGTGAAACTGCGCGAAGCCCACGGCAACAACGTCATCCTCAGGATAGACGCTAACCAAGGCTGGACCACCTATGACCTGGCTAACTTCTGCACCCAGGCCCAGCCGCTGGACATTGAACTGATAGAGCAGCCGCTGCCCGCCCCCATGATTGATGATCTGCGGGAACTGCCCGAGGCGGTCAAAAACTTGGTGGCCGCCGATGAGTCTTTGCTTTCTCCCCAAGATGCGTTTCAACTGGCCACGCCGCCCCGCGCCTGCGGCATCTATAACATCAAACTCATGAAATGCGGCGGCGTGTATGCGGCCCGTCAAATTGCCACCATTGCGCAGCAGGCCAATATAGACCTTATGTGGGGCTGTAATGATGAAAGCATCGTGAGCATTTCGGCAGCCCTCCACGCAGCTTTCTCCTGTGCCAACACCCGCTTTATTGACCTGGACGGCAGCCTGGACCTGGCTCGCGATGTGGTCTCAGGTGGTTTTATCCTGGAGAACGGCATCATGCGCCCCAACGGAAAACCCGGCTTAGGCGTGGAACGGATTACGTGAGTGAGTGAGTGAGTGAGTGAGTGAGTGGATTTTTATAAATCAGTTCTAATTCCTGCGTCTTTGTATAATCGGTTTTCTGGCCGTTTTCTGGAAATCGGCTGCAAAACGATCTCGCCTTAAAATGCCATTCGCGAGCTGATCATTCACCATTGAAAGATTCCTCCCCATAAAACCGCAGGTCCGGATTACCGCGCCTGCGGTTTTTATTTTTCGGCTGTGTATCTTTCGCTCAGTTTTGTCTCCATTCAGGGCGATGAAAAGTGCTGGCGAAACCCTGACTAGAAACATTCACTCATGCTCTCAATCACTCATTCAATCATTCATCTTTCTCTCAATAATCACGCATGGTTTTAAATTATCTGTGGGCGGCGTTTTTCATCATCGCTTTCTGCATTGCGCTCTTCAAGCTTATCTTTTTCCAAGACGTTGAGATTTTCCAGAAGCTGGTGGCCAGCACCTTTGACAATGCTAAAACAGGGTTCGAGATTTCCCTTGGGTTGACCGGGGTGATGACGCTTTGGTTGGGGCTCATGAAAGTGGGGGAGCGCGGCGGTATCATTGCCTTGTTCGCCAAAGCCGTGGGGCCGTTCTTCAACCGCCTTTTCCCTGAGATACCCCGAAACCACCCGGTATTCGGCTCTATCCTCATGAACTTCTCGGCCAATATGCTGGGGCTGGACAATGCCGCCACGCCGCTGGGCCTCAAAGCCATGAAAGAGATGCAGGAGCTGAACCCCGATAAGGAGACTGCCTCCAATGCCCAGATCATGTTTCTGGTGCTCAATGCCTCGGGGTTGACCATCATTCCCATCAGCATCATGGTGTTCCGGGCGCAGATGGGCGCCGCCGATCCTTCGGATATCTTCATTCCTATCCTGCTGGCCACCTTCTTCTCTACCTTGGCCGGCCTGATTTCCGTGGCTCTTTACCAGCGCATCAACCTACTGGACAAAGTTGTTATCGGTTATCTGGGAACCTTGATTCTGCTCATCGCGGGCCTCATCTACTATTTTTCCACTATTTCTCAGGAGCAGATTGGGGTGATCTCCACGGTCGCCAGCAACGTCATCCTTTTCACCATTATCATCTCCTTTATCAGTTTGGCGCTCATCCGGAAGGTGAATGTGTACGAGGCGTTTATTGAAGGCGCGAAGGAAGGTTTCTCGGTAGCCATCACCATTATTCCGTACCTGGTAGCCATTCTGGTGGCGGTAGGCGTGTTCAGGGTATCTGGCGCGCTAGACATCATCGTGAACGGGATTGGGCAGTTCTTCGCCCTGTTGAATGTCAACACCGATTTTGTACCGGCCCTCCCCGTGGCGTTTATGAAGCCTCTGAGCGGCAGCGGGGCCCGCGGCCTGATGGTGGAAGCCATGAAGACCTATGGCGCCGATTCTTTTGTGGCCCGCGTAGCTGCCACCATCCAGGGTTCTACCGAGACTACCTTCTATATCCTGGCCGTGTACTTCGGGTCTGTAGGGGTGCGCAAAACGCGGTACGCCCTGGTCTGCGGCCTGCTCGCCGACTTGGCCGGGGTAATCGCCGCCATCACCTTGGCCTATTTGTTCTTTCATTAACAGAATCCGTATTTAGTTCTGTAGAAATGAAAAAAAACTTCTATTCTCTATTATTGATCATTCTCCTAGCCTCCTGCGGAGAAGTTCTCGACAATGACATGACTATCCCTGACAAAGCAATCAGTAACCTGGAACTCTTCCAGGCAAAATCGAAATTCGATCAAGATACGGTTGGGATGTTTTATCCTGGCCTAGCAGACCCAGCCTTCAAACCAACTTTGACAAAGCTCATCAATCAAGCGGCAGATGACTTCACAGAAGTAGCAAAGGACAACCGACCTACAGAGGAGAAGTTCCAAGAGAAAATAAGCATTGGGCTGTCTAGGTTTACTCCGTTAAGCCTAGATACTGAGGATAGGGAAAGAGTGTGCTCCTACTTTGAAGAACTGATGGACATCGTAGGGCTTGAGAGTTCGGGCGGGCACCTAAACGCATGGATGTATGGTTTTGACCCAACAAAGTAGCATTACCCGCAAACAGAAAAGGCTCCCAATTTGGGAGCCTTTTCTGTAAAACAGGGCTAAAACTACAGGTACTTCACCGTGAAGTTCATGGTAGCCGGGGAGCCGGTTCCCGGGGCTTTGGTGATGCTGGTCACCGTGAAGATGGCGAACTGGTTCTGGCCTCTGAGCTTGGCAATGTACACGTCACCTACGCTGGCGTTGGCAATGGTGGCACTGGCCGAGGCGCTGCCCCGCAGATACTGGTAGGCGATGGAATTGTGGTTGGCCGCATTGTAAACAGCTGCCGTGGATTTCACGAAGCGCGTCTCGTTTTTGCTGCCAAGGGCAAAGGCGCTGCCCGATACCGAGGTCACCACCAGGTCTTTTTCTGTATCGCTAACCGTGGCTGCCACATTGGTTCGGGTCACCAGGTTGTAGGCCGCTGCATCAGGGGCTGCGTTGTCAAACGAAACCATGCCGGTGGCCTGACCAGACAAGGCGCTTGGCATGGTAACCTGCAGGGTAGAACTGGCCGAAGCGGTCATTTTTGGTCTTCTGGATACCACCACAAAACGGTAGGTGATGGACTTGCCCGCGGCACCCGCCGGAATTTTCACCCCGAAGTTCCGGGTGACCGTATTACCCGTCAGCGCTTCGCGGCGGACCAACTGCTCTGCCTGTCCTTCCACGGTGGAGTAGATCCTCAGGGAATCCAGCGGCCGGTACAACTCGGTGGTGCTTTCGTTCAGCGCGATGTTGAAGACCACCGAGTCACCCTCGGCGGTGACGCCATTAGCAGGTACGTTGAGCACGCTCTTCACCGCAATCGTCGGCTGGGCCAGACCCACCTGCACGTAGAACGTCCGGATGAGGTTCAGTCCGTTTTCGTTCAGGATCTCCGTTTCCACCTTTACCACTGATTTACTCGGAGCCTGCGGCACAGTGTAGTTGATTACCACCGTATCCTGGCGGTCTGTGGCCGAAAAAGCAGGTTTGTAGGGGATGGTCTGCACTTTGGTGCGGGTGCCCGCGCCTATGGTCTCGTACACATTGATCTCTTTCACCGGACTCTCTGAGAAGAAGCCCAACTCATAGGAGATCAACTCGCCGCTGGCATAGCTGTTGGGAGCCGTAGCGGCGGTGGCGATGGCGATGCGGCCGTTGGCCAGGTCTATGAGGTCATTGCCGCTCACTGGCACGCTGCCTTTGCCCGTGGGTGTGGTGTTGTCCTTGATGAAATCGGGCTCGTCGTAGCAGGAGGTTAGCGTAGCGCAACCCAGGGCCAGGACGAAGATATAGCTGAGAATTTTTTTCATGTCTTTCGGTTTAATGCTCTGTTATTGATCCCACCACATTTTTTCGGCCAGGCCTTTGGTGGCTTTCCCTACCTCGTCGGCGTTGCGGGCAGCCTCAGACTCTGGGTACAATACCCGCCGGATGAACTGGCCATTCAGGGCCGGATTGTGGTCGCTGGGCAAAGCCATGCCCGGGTAAATGGCCGAGGAATAGTCATACCGGCGCACATCCACCCAAGCCTCGGGGTTGAGGTACAGCGCAATGAGTTTCTCTTTCATGATGAGGGACAACGTGAGGTTCGCGGCCCCTACCGCCACGCGCGGGTTGCTGAGGTAGGCATCGCGGTCCGCGGCGGCCACACCCAGTTTGTCCATGTGCGCCCTGATGCCGGCCAGGTACGCCTGGTAGGCTTCCTCGGTGCTGCCCGTGGAGGCACTGGTGCCGCCGTTGGCGATGAATCGGGCCTCCGCCTCAATGAACTTCATCTCACTGTAGGTCACCATCAAAAGCGGCGAAGCGGGCTTGGCGTAAAAGGTGTTGGCCGTGATGTTGGTGTTACCGCCCGTGCCAGCGCCGTTCCGGTACCCGGCGTACGGGTTCGTGCTGGTTCCTCTGTCTGCCATGAGCGGTAACCGGGGATCTACCAGTCCGGGGATGGCCGTTCCGTTCAAGAGGTTGACCAAGGTCTGCGACGGGGCCACAATGAAGTTACCGGTGGTGGTGCCAATGGCAATGTTCCGGTTCCAGGGGTTCAGGTTACGGTCGTTGAAGATAACCTGCATGTCATCGGCGTTGGAAGAGAAAGCTTTGGCCACGAAACCCAATGCGGCGTTGGCAGCGGAGGTGCCTTGCTTTTCCACCAGGTGAATGGTGTAGCGGGCCTTCAGCGCATTGGCGGCCTTGATCCACTTGGCGGTGCTGCCCGCATAGATCAGGTCATCGCCGGCAGGCTTCAACGTGGAGTTGGGTTTCTGTAGTTCCACAATGGCCTCGTCTAGCAAGGTCTGGATGGTGGTGTACAGTTGCTCCTGAGTGTCATATTGGGGAGTAAGCTCGGCCGGGCCCTGGAAGGCATTGGAGAAAGGCACGTCGCCCCAGGTGTCGGTGAGCAAGCCTAGGTTCAGCGCCTGCATCACCTTTGCAATGCCCACATAATAAGAAGAGCCCTCATTAGCCGCCTGCTGCACCAACAAGTGCAGGTTGTTGAGGTTGTTGAGGTAAAGGGTGTTCCAGGCGGTATTCACCCGGACGTCAATGTGCCGATCGGCGATCTGCGGACCCGAGGTATAAGCGGCCAACTGCTGTGAGAACAAGCTGGTGTACTGGCCCAACTGGTAGTGCGCATCGGCGGTGGAGACCTGGATAGGGGAAAGCAGCGCGTCTGAGCTCACGGTGTTCGCCCGGTTCGGATCGTCGTTCACGTCCAGGAAGGAGTCGCACCCCGCCAGCGGGAGCAAGGCTATCAACCCGATTCTTATATATTTTCTGGAAATATGTAGCATGATCAGTAGGGGATTAAAGGGTTACATTCAGGCCAAAAGTGTAGCTTCTCACCGCCGGGATGCCGTAGCCGGTGTATCCCAAGGCATTGCTGCCAGAGCCATAGGTTGGAGTCTCGGGGTCAAAGCCTTCAAATGGCGTAATCAGGAAAAGGTTGTTGCCGGTCACATTCAGGCGGATGCTCTTGAACGGCGATTTACCAATAACGCTGGCCGGCAGGGTAAAGGAAAGCTGCGCGTTGCGGAGGCGCACCCAGGAGGCATCCTGGAGCAGCACGTCTGCGGCATCATTGAAGCTGTTCCCGTTGCGGTAAAAGGTCTCATCCAGCACTACCGGAATGGTGTTCGGCTCGCCGTTGGCATTCACCCCGTTGAAGGTGATCTGCTGGTAGCGGTTCTCGGTTCTGACGTCAATGCCGTTTCTGATGCGATTTCGCATACTTACGTCATAAACGTCACCACCCTGGCGGATGTCAATAAGGGCCGTTAAGCTAACCCCTTTCCAGGTGATGGTGTTGGTGATACCGCCTTGCCAGTCTGGTAAGGCATTGCCCACTTTGATCAGCGGCGTGGCTGGGCTTAAAGTAGGTAACCCGTTGGTCCCGATGATGAGACGACCCTGGTCATCGCGCAGGAAAGGACGGCCGTACAGGTCGCCGGCCGAACCGCCCACCACCAACTTGTTCATGATGCGGTCATCCTGGAAGATAATCTCCGGCACGGCTGGGGTAATGGAGAGCACCTTGCTTTTGTTGGTGGACCAGTTCAGGACCACATCCCAGGAAAAGTCATTGATCTTCACCGGCGTGCCAGAAATCAGCAATTCAACCCCGGTGTTCTGGATCTCGCCCGCGTTGGTGGTGTAGGTGAGCAAACCGGCTGTGACGCTGGTAGGCACCGGAATGATCTGGTCTTTACTTCTGGACCGGTAGTAAGTAGCGTCTACCGTTAAGCGGCCCTGGAAGAAGTGCAGCTCAGAACCAAACTCAATAGACGTGGTGGTTTCTGGTTTCAATTGCGGATCGCCAATAGCGGTGCTCACCACAAAACCGTTCCGGTTACCAAAAGGGAAATCGCGTGCGGACCCAAAGTAGGTGCCCACTTGGTAAGGCTGAGTGTCTTTCCCTACCTCGGCCCAGGAGGCCCTCACTTTCCCAAAATTAAAGAAGCGGTTGTCTGACAAGCCCAGCATCTCAGAGAAGATGAAGCTGGTGCTCACCGATGGGTAGAAGAAAGAACGATTTTGTTTAGGTAGGGTAGAGGTCCAGTCATTCCGGCCGGTCACGTTCAGGAACAGCATGTTGCGGTAATCTACCTTGGCATCAAAGAAGGCGCCAATCAAACGCCGGTCACTGATACCGTTGCTGGTGAAAATGTTGGCGGTGTTGGAAAGGTGGTAGAACATAGGCACCGTGAAGCGCTCGCCCCGAGTATTGAGGATATCAGAGGCCTGGTTCTCAATGCTGTTCCCCAGCATAAGCGAGGCGTTAAGGTTCTCTGAGAAGGAGTGTTCGGCGGTCAGGAAGGCGTTGGAGGTGATCTCGCGATAATTTACCCGCTCCTCAATGATGAACCCTCCGGTACCGGCCGCGATGTCCAGCGTGGGCGCTCCCTGGAAAATAGGGCCCGGCACCAGTCGCGTGCGGTTGTCGCTGTACACGTCGGCGCCCAATTTGTAGTTGAAGCGAAGCCAGGGCAGGAAATCATAGTTGAAGCCAATGTTCCCGATGACCCTGTTCACGTCATCTTTCAGGGTGCTGTTCTCGGCCAGGTACCGGGGGTTGTCAATAACGCCCGGCGCATACACCTTCATGGTCCCGTCTGGGTTAATGTAGTCGTTCACGTCAAAGGTGGTGGTATGGTAGGTGAGCGCCGACATGATGCCTTTGTCACCAGAGGCCGCCTTGTTCCCGCCCGACTGGCTGTAGCTTACGGTACCGTTCACCGCGAATTTCTCTGAGAAGTTGACGTTCCCGCCCAATTTTACCGTGGTGCGTTTCCAGTCTGAGTTAGGCACAATGCCTTCCTGGGTGAAATGCGAGGCCGAGGTATGGAAAGTGGCTTTCTCGTTCCCGCCCGATACGCTTAAGTTGTTGTCAAAGCGGGTGCCGGTCTGGAAGAAGTTCTTGAAGTTGTCATAGAACGGTTCATCGGTGATGAGCGGCCCGAAAGTCTGGAACCGGTTAGGCGCCCCGGCAGAGGTAACCCGCAGGCGTCCGCCAAGTCCCTCGCGGTATTTGGTCTGGTACTCCGGCGTCTTGTTGATTTCGTCTACCCCGAAGTTGGTGCTGAAGTTGACGGTGGTGGCGCCGGCACGGCCTTTCTTGGTGGTGATGATGATGGCACCGTTGGCAGCACGCAGCCCATACAAGGCAGTGGCGGCGGCGCCTTTCAACACGGTCATGCTTTCCACGTCATCGGGGTTGATGTCGGCGGCGCGGTTGGTGAAAGCAAACTGTTCGGCGCTGTTGATGGCGTTGGAACCCGCGCTGGGCAGTTGGTTTCCGGCGATGGTCTCGTTGCTGATGGGAATGCCGTCAATCACGAACAAAGGCTGGTTGTTGGCGCCCGGCGAAAGAGAGTTGATGCCCCTGATCTGAATGCGGGAACCGGCGCCCGGCGTACCTCCCGTACCCAGCACCTGTACCCCGGCCACCCGGCCCTGCAGCGAGTTCACCACGTTAGGGTTGCGGGTTTGGGCAATCTGCTCCGCGCCCACTTCCTGCACCGAGTAGCCCAAAGTTCTTTTCTCCTGCTCCCGCCCGAAGGCC
Source organism: Rufibacter hautae (assembly GCF_008271695.1). Taxonomy (GTDB): domain Bacteria; phylum Bacteroidota; class Bacteroidia; order Cytophagales; family Hymenobacteraceae; genus Nibribacter; species Nibribacter hautae. Next base: position 1,446,499 of record NZ_VKKY01000002.1, on the reverse strand, counting down.
GTCACCACCACTTCATTCAGTTGCTGGACATCGGGCACCAGGGAAACCGTGATGGAAGATCTGCCATTGATGGGCACTTCTTGCGTGGTAAACCCAATAAAAGAGACCACCAGGGTAGTAGCGGCGGAGGTGGTAGAAATGGTGTAATTCCCGGAGGCATCGGTGTTGGTGCCGCTGGTTGTGCCTTTCACCACCACGCTGGCCCCAATCACGGGCGTGCCGTCGCCGGAAGACAGGACCCGGCCGGTTATCTGCCGTTCTTGGGCTGCCAGTTCCTCCATGCAGCAAAAAGCACAAAAGAACAAAAGCAATCTGTAGAGTTTTTTCATGTGCGTTGGAATTTGTAGTGAGGGATTATATTTCGTTTATAATTTAGAGAATCTGCCGTAGAATTCAACCATTAGAAAGGATTTATTGGTCTGCCGTTAAGTGTGTAGGTACAGGTGAAAAGATAGGTTATTTAAGTTTTTGCGGTAATTTGGCTTCCAAGGGGAGAGGTATTCAGGGCCGGCGTTCTTAGTTCAGTATAATGTAAGATGACACATAGCTTTTTGTTGAACCCAGATCTAAGGGTTATCCGTGAGAATTGGAAAGGCAATCCCCTCCAAGATGGCCGGTTCATAGGCGAATTCAAGCAGGGAAACCAATCTATGCTGCTGGCCCTGCGGTGGAAACTGACCAAAAATCCGCAGCGGGAAGAGAAGAAAACCGATACCTGGCTACCCACGGTGCGAGACCCCAAGGCTTTCCTGAACGGGAAGCAGGACGGAATGGTATGGCTGGGGCACGCCACCTTCTTCATCAGGTTGGGTGGCGTCACGTTTCTCACCGATCCACTTTTTTACGGGGTATCCATGCTCAAACGCAAAGTGCCTTTTCCGGTGCAGCCCCATGAGTTGCCGCACATAGACTATGTGCTGCTGTCCCACGGCCACTTTGACCACTGCGACAAAGCCAGCCTCAAGACCCTGAGCAAAACGCATTCTTTTACCGTACTCACCTCTTTGAAGATGAAGGGCCTGATCCAGAACTGGATGCCTTCTAACCCGGTGCAGGAAGCTGGTTGGTACCAGCAATACCAGGTAAAGGAGAACGGTCCTAAGGTGTTTTACCTACCGGCGTACCACTGGCACAAACGCGGGATGACGGATAATAATACTATTCTGTGGGGCAGTTTTATGCTGCAGACCGCAACGCACACCCTGTATTTTGGGGCCGATTCTGGGTACGATCAGCATTACCGCGAGATCCAGAAGTTGTTCCCTAACATAGATACCTGTATTCTGGGCGTGGGAGCGTACAACCCGGCGTTCATTATGCAACCCAGCCACACCAACCCCGCCGAGGCGGTGCAGGCGTTCAAAGACCTGAAGGGCGGCACGCTGGTACCCATGCACTTCGGGACGTTTGACTTGTCTGATGAACCCCTGGGTGAGCCGGTGCGCTGGCTCAAACGCCTGGAAGCAGCGGGGGAGATCCCGGGGCAACTCAGGATTCTGGATATCGGCGAAGCCCTGCCATTGGGTTAATTACCTTACAAAAGGATAAATAAATAGCTCTCCTTAACCCACCCCTACCCCTCCAAGGAGGGGAATACCAGATAAAGTAAAAACTTCAATCAAATATTATTAACGCATTTTGAGATTCCCCTCCTGCGAGGCGTAAGGATGGGTTTTCTGCTTCGTGGATAAATTACAACTTGAGTGAATTACGATGGCTGAACTTTAAATCTGGTAAAAAGTTCCTTTGGATAGTGAACCTACGATCTGATAGAGCTTTGTTTTAGGCCTTTTTTGAAGAAATGAGCCCCAAAACGAAAGGGAGGTTTTTGGCCCTGGATTTTTACCTGTGCGCTTTCCCGCCTATAAAAAAGTATCCGTTCTGCTGCCTTTTCGTATGAATTAAGGTATTGAGTAATCACTTTAATCCTAAAGAAGATGGCAAACGAAACGAATAAGAACCGAGATGATCGTAAAGATAAAGTAGGGAACCCAAGCTCCGGCAAAACTAAGGCACCTGGTGAAGGCGCTCCGCTGCGGGGCGATGTGCCAGCCACTAACCCGCATACCGGCGAGGCGCCGGGCACCACACCCAGCGGCACTGGCCGCAGAGGAAACATCAGCTCCGAGGATGGTGGCGATATAAGCGGCAACTCTGCCGGCAGCCACTAAGGTTTTTCCTCCTGAAGGCAAGACGGCCCCCGCCTGGACTATCAGGCGGGGGCCGTCTTGCTCTAGTTTTGGCCTTGTTTGTCATAAACGAGCCTGAAACGGCTCAGGTCTGGCGCGTGCTTCCGTTTGCGTTTCAGTTCATGGTCATACACCACCTGTCCTAGATCGCGGAGGAAAGGGAACCCTATCTCGTCATACTCATACTTGCCATCGTTGTAGATACCGTCCTCGTTCACGTGCACGGTGGCGGTGAGCAGGAACTCCACCTTGTTCTTGAAATCCACCACGTAGGCATTGTCCGTCAGGAACCCATAAGATTGGCCTATTTTATTAAAGATCCGGATGTGCTCAGGTAATCTTTCGGAACGGGTAGGGCCGCCGAGGAGCAGGTACTTCACAAAGGCATCGGGGTAGTCTTTCTCGGGGTATGGCGGGTAAGCGGTCTCGCGGGGCAACTGCGACATGTACTGGTACAGGAACTTGTAGTCCTCGGGGGAGAGGTGAAAGCGGTTTTGCGCCGGCACAGACTCGGGGAACAGCAGCGCCCGCAGCATCAGGTGCTGGTCTTCCAGGGCGAAGTTGTTGGAAAAGGCAAAATCGCGGGGCTCCATCACCAGCTGGTCCTCATTGTTGATGTTACCAATGCCCATGAGAATAGGGATGGGGTTTTTGTAGTCTCTGTTGCTTTTCACCAGGCGCTGCTGGTAAATCACCTGCCCGTTTTGCAGAAAACGAACCGGGTTGGTGTACTTGTCTAGTTCAATGGGTAGAAACCTGGAAAGCCTGATGGGCAGCCGGATGCTTTTATATCCTTTGGCTTTTAACCCTTCATTCAAAGGTTCCTGGCCTATGAATTCATACAGTCGGTTGTAGGCGTCATTGTCAGAGGTGACTAGTATTTTCTTGATGTAATGCGCAATGGATGGAAAGCCCGTGGCTGAAGTAGAGTCCTGCCGCACTGTGGTTTGGCCTTGGTAGGCACTGTCGGTGAGCATAGTGGTTTCCCTAGCCAATCCGGGTACTTTTAAAGAGTTGATCTTCTCCAGTGCCATGAGGGAGGCGGGCAGTTTCACGGTGCTGGCCGGGTTGAAGTATTCCTGCGCGTTCACCCGGTAGCGGTAAGTCTTGAAAGTAGGAGAATTGTCTTTGTTGCGGTCTATTTGGGTGTAAAGAATCTGGATTCTGTATTTCTCCGGATCGGCGAGCAGCGTCTTGAACTTTTCGGGGTGTTTCTCCAATAAGCGAGCCAGGAGTTTATCGGTTTTGGCCTGCGCCAGCGACAGGGTGGTGCCCAGCACAAACAGGGGCAAAGTCAGCAAATACATTTTCATGGTGAGCCAGGATATTTAGCCGGATAGGGTTGAATATGCGTAGAAAATCTTAATCTTCGTTCCCAGATTGTTCAATTATGCAGAACCCCTTTCAGGAAGGAGATTCCAAAGTGTACCGCAAGGTAGTCACTGAGGCAGACTTTGCCCAGTTTGAGGCGGGGTTGGTACATCCGGTCTGCTCCACCTTTGCGCTGGCCCAAGCCATGGAATGGGCCTCCCGCTTGTTTGTGCTGGAGATGAAGGACCCTGATGAGGAAGGCATCGGCACCATGGTGCACATTGACCACCATAGCCCCGCTTTTGCAGGCGAGACCTTAACTGTGGAGGCTGTTTTCAAGAACCTGCAGCAGAACGAACTACGCTGCGACATCACCGTAAAGGCTGGTCAGCGGCTGGTAGCCACCGGGCAAACCGGCCAAAAAATTTTGAAAAAAGAGAAGATCCACCGACTTTTGAAGAACAGTAGAAACTAAATGGCGAAATCAAAAGAGAAAGACAGGCTGCAGAAGACGGTAAGTATCTCAAACCGGCGGGCATCCTATGAATACCAGTTTCTAGTGAAGTACACCGCCGGCATCATGCTACGTGGCACCGAGATCAAATCCATCAGGGAAGGGAAAGTGAACCTGTCTGACGGGTACTGCACCTTCCATGGCAACGAACTGTTTCTGCACCAGATCACCATCTCTAAATACACCGAGGGTACCCACTACAACCATGAGCCCACCCGTGACCGCAAGCTGCTCCTGAACAAACGCGAGCTGAAGCAGCTGAAAGACGGGGCGCAGGAGCAAGGGGTGACCATCATCCCCACTAGGCTTTTCATCTCAGAACGTGGTTTCGCGAAGGTGGAGATAGCCCTGGCCAAAGGTAAAAAACTCTTTGACAAGCGCGAGGACATCAAGGAGCGAGACGTGAAACGTGAAATGGCCCGCGAGCGCTTCTAACCGTTTCAAGCCTCATTTTTATAAAACAGCCTCAAAACCAAGGTTGGTGCTTCATTTTTTTAGAATCATCCAAGGTCTCTTGAAGTAGCACATCAGCACATTTTCAAATTAGCACATTAAAACATTGAACTTCGGGATTTGCAAATTGAGTCTGGTGCCGGTGCGCCGGGAGCCGTCTGATAAAAGCGAACAAATCACCCAATTGGTTTTTGGCGAGTGCTATGAGGTGCTGCAGACCCAGGAGAGGTGGATCCAAGTCAGGAACGCCGCCGATGACTACGAAGGTTGGATAGATTTCAAGCAGCATTTTCCGGTTCCTGATCCGTATTTTCAGGAGTGGCGCAGCCTGCCCCATGCCCGGTCTATGGACCTGGTGCAGACCGTGAGCGGTGAAGAAGGGGTGACGCCTATTGGCATGGGCAGCGTGTTGCCTTTCTTTGACGGTATGAGCATACGGGTGGGAGAGGAGCGCATGCTCTACAACGGCCGCGCCTCTAACCCCAACCTGCCGTACCGCGAGAATTTCCTGCAGAAAATTGCCCTTCAGTTTCTGCGCGCGCCCTATCTGTGGGGCGGCAAATCCATTTTCGGGATTGACTGCTCAGGGTTTGTGCAGCAGGTGTACGGCGTATGCGGCCACCAACTCCAGCGCGATGCTTACCAGCAGGTCATCCATGGCCAGGAGGTACATTTCGTGAGCCAGACGCGCCCCGGCGATGTTGCTTTTTTTGACAACGAGGAAGGCCGCATTGTGCACGTAGGCATTGTGCTGGAAGACCAGCGCATTATCCACGCCTCGGGCGAGGTGCGCATTGACCAACTGGACCACCACGGCATCTATAACCGTGAGCGCAAGCGCTACTCACACAAATTGCGCATCATCAAGAGAATCCTCCCAGATTAAATTATTGTTTCCTTTTTCTCTGATTCGGTAGTCCGTTTTAAAATAGGTCTGAGTGTTTTTTGGCCTTGAAATCTGCATTTATCAATAGGATGGAAGCCGAACGATTGCCAGGCTAAAAAGACTCAGCCTCAGAAAAGTGAAACATCAGCCTGAAGGCAGTGAGGCTTAGATAAAATTTGCAACACGAGGCCCTGAAAATCAGTTAGTAAAATCTGTTGTAACGTATTTTTACGTAACTTACGGAAGGATCCACTGAGCAGGAATTCGTATGAATGATAAGGTACTCTTACTTAATCAAGATTACTCCGCCATTGCCACGTGCAGTCTGCACAAGGCATTTGTCTTGATTTATCTCCAGAAAGCAGAACTCATTGCGGAAGATCAGTTGAATGTGTTGCGCACCGTGCGCCAATCCTATCCCCGGCCCTTGGTGATCCGGCTGCACCGCTACGTGCGCATGCCCTACAAAGGCATCTCGCTTACGCGCCAGAACATCATGCGCCGTGACCGCAACCAATGCCAGTACTGCGGCTCCACCAGAAACCTCACGCTGGACCACATGGTGCCTCGTTCGCGTGGGGGTGAGAGCACTTGGTACAACCTGATCACCGCCTGTGCCCGCTGCAACTCTAAAAAAGGAGACCGCACCCCTGAGGAGGTTTCCATGAAACTATCCAGAAAACCCTACAAACCCTCATTGGTGTCGTTCTTAAGAGAAAGTATCCAGGACACCGACCACGTCTGGATTCCTTTCTTGGCAGAACGGGCCAGAGCTTAGATTTTGATTAATTTCAATTTATGTATAGACCTATTCTATTAAGTTTGACTCTCGCAGCCCTGCTGCCATTCACTGCGGAGGCGCAAACAGCTCCTGCCAAAGAGAAGGTGGCACACGTGAAAGGGCCTAAAGCCAAGCCGCTATGCTTCCTGAAAACGGCTTCTGCCAACGTGCCTCTCAACTCCGCTGCCATCCAGGCCTTGGACAAAGATTGGATTAAAACCGTCTCGGTGCTGAAAGACAAAGACGCGGTAGACCAGTTTGGGCCAAAGGCCAAAGCCGGCGTGGTCCTGATTGAGTTAATGCCAGAGCAGGAGCAGGCCTTTCTCCAGACCCTGAAGGATCCTAAATACACCGCTGCAGAGGAGAAGAACTATCGGCTAGATGGGGCACCAGGCGTGGCTTTATCTGACCCTTTGTACGTCATCAAAACCAAAGACGGAGAGGTGACGGTTAAGAAAGAGGATATCTCTCCCATAAACCCAGAGTGGATCAAATCCATTGATGTCTTGAAAGGTTCTGAGGCGGAGAAAAGATATAAAGAGCAGGGTAAAAACGGAGTCATTTTGATCACCCTAGCGCCAGAGAGAGAACAAGATGTACTTGACAAACTGATGAACTCCAACTAAGCATATTACCTGATAGCTGGCATAAGTTTTAGGCTCCTTTTCTTTAAAACAGGCTAAAACCAATGTACACCAAACTCTTCTTGGGTTACCATACCTACGGAAACCCTTCCGCGGTTTCTTGTAAAGTTAACCCTTAGCCGTTTTAGGCCTTCTTTTCCAGAAAGAGGCTTGAAACGGCTTTCGTTTATAGCGCTTTGTCAAGGTAGCTGGTATTCAAAGAGATTTACAGAAGTGTGGGAGCAAATCTTGGATAGCGGAGCAGGTTTTTGTACCTTCGCGGCGCGTTCAAGGTGAATGCCCCTGGCCCAATGTCTGGGAAAGGGATGTAAAATAAGCTACGTTTTGGCAAGTGGTTCTGTGCCTGACCGTTATATTTTGTGAACCAGCATAGCAATATGGCAAATTTAGAAGATTTTGACTGGGGCAAATTTGAGTCTCAGGGTTTCGGCGGCGCGTACTCTCCTACAGAGCGTGCTGAGATGGAACAAATGTATGCCGACACCCTGAACACCGTTCAGGAAGAGGAAGTGATCAAAGGTACCGTTGTAGGTATCACTGATCGCGATGTGATCCTGAACATCGGCTTCAAGTCTGATGGTTTGGTACCCGTTTCAGAATTCCGCGACATGCCGGACCTGAAAATCGGGGATGAGGTGGAGGTATTCATTGAGGACCAGGAAGACCCTAACGGCCAATTAATCCTGTCCCGCAAGAAAGCCAAAATCGTGAAAGCGTGGGAAATGATCTACGGCGCTTTGGAGAACGACACTGTACTGGAAGGTGTAGTGAAACGCAGAACCAAAGGTGGTCTGATCACCGACCTGTACGGCGTAGAAGCCTTTTTACCAGGTTCACAAATTGACGTGAAACCTATCCGCGACTTCGACATCTATGTTGGTCGTAAGATGGAAGTGAAAGTGGTAAAAATAAACGCCGCTTTTGATAACGTAGTAGTATCGCACAAAGTCCTGATCGAGAAAGATCTGGAGCAGCAGCGCGCCGCCATCCTGAACAACCTGGAAAAAGGTCAGGTTCTGGAAGGTGTGATCAAAAACATGACCAACTTCGGTGTGTTCATCGATCTTGGTGGTGTAGATGGTCTATTGCACATCACCGATATTTCATGGGGACGCATCAACCACCCGCAAGAGGTGTTGGAGCTAGACCAGAAGGTAAACGTGGTAGTGTTGGATTTCGACGACGACAAGAAACGTATTTCTTTGGGTATGAAGCAATTGACTGCTCACCCTTGGGATGCTCTTCCTGCCGAGGTGGAAGTTGGTTCACGCGTGAGCGGCAAGATCGTGAACGTAGCCGATTACGGTGCGTTCTTAGAACTGATGCCAGGCGTAGAAGGCTTGATCCACGTGTCAGAAATGTCATGGTCTCAGCACCTGCGCAACCCACAAGACTTCATCAAACAAGGTGACGAGATTGAGGCCGTTGTGTTAACCATGGACCGTAACGACCGCAAAATGTCTCTGGGCATTAAGCAATTAACTGAAGATCCTTGGACCAAAGAAGATGTATTGACCAAATATGCCGTTGGAACTAAGCACACAGGTGTGGTTAGAAACCTGACGAACTTTGGTCTGTTCATTGAGCTGGAAGAAGGCGTAGACGGTCTGGTTCACGTGTCTGACTTGTCTTGGACGAAGAAAATCAAGCACCCATCTGAGTTCGTGAAAGTTGGTGACAGATTAGACGTAGTGGTTCTGGAGCTTGATGCTTCTGCCCGTCGTCTGGCCCTTGGTCACAAACAACTGGAAGAGAACCCATGGGATACGTTCGCTACCGTATTCAACGTAGGTTCAGTACACAGAGCTACCGTGTTAGAGAAATCTGACCGTGGTGCTACCCTGGAACTGCCTTACGGTATTGAAGGATTCTCTTTCCCTAAAGGTCTGGTGAAAGAAGATGGTTCTGCCGTTGAAGCTGGTGAGCAAGTAGAATTCAAAGTAACTGAGTTCTCTAAAGAAGATCGTAAGATCATCTTGTCGCACACTGCGGTTCACACTGCTCAGCCAGAAGACGCCAAGCGTAAGAAGTTTGAGAAGAAAGACGCTCCTGCTGCTGGTGCCCCTAAAGCTGCCGCAGCCCCAGCAACTCCTAAGAAAGAAGAAGTTCGTTCTACCTTAGGTGACCTGGATGCCCTTTCTGCGCTGAAAGACCAGATGATGGAAAGCGAAAAAGAAGCCGGTGAGAAGAAATTAGCCGCTGCCGCTCAGGCCCGCGCTAACAAGTCTACCGACGCTGCTGACGCTGATTCAACTGATGCTGCTGAATAATTTTTTAGGTAGGTAACTGCCTTATTTACAGGAAAGAGCCTCTGCAAAGAGGCTCTTTTTTTATGCTTCTTTTGAAAAATTTGCTTCAAAATTGGGATAGTAATAGTTCCTGACTATATTTGCACTCCCAATCACGGTAACGTGGCCGAGTGGCTAGGCAGAGCTCTGCAAAAGCTCGTACAGCGGTTCGAATCCGCTCGTTACCTCTTCCTTGAAAAGCCTGCTTATTTTAAGCAGGCTTTTCTGTTTTAGGGCCAAAAACGGTTGTCATCAATCGTATTCCAGGTTCTCTAAGTTTTCCTTTCGGAAGAGCGGTTCTGCTGTTTCCAACTTAATTGCAAGCCAATATATCTTCTAATTGACCATCCTGAATTCTACCTTTCTTTTGGCTATTCGGCTTTTCTTTCTTTTGTTTTATCTGGCTTATCAAATTCATATTACCTGCTATTAAAACTAAATATTTATAGTAAGTGCTTCATAATCAATAGCCCTTAAGTTGCTGAGGTAATTAGGGCCATTATGAGGAAGCATTTTGTTTGCTTTCCAGTTAATGTCGGCAAAGGCATAAAGTACAGGTAAATAGCAAATTGTAAATTGTAGGTTCTTTCAAGAGGGGTTTATTACACTTTTTTCAAGCTTTTACGTATAATTTGGGATAAACTTTATTTTTGGGCTGTACTTACCCATCATCTAAGTAGTTCCCGCAGCTTATTTTACGGTAAATCCTATATATTCTAATTCTGCAATCTTTTGGCCTATTTATGCGTATGTCGAGACATCCGCCAGGACTATATTAGGCAAGAAAGCTTCTAATTACTTTTTAAAAGGAAGAGGGATAATTAGAAGATAAGCACAATGCCTTAAGGTTCTGGTATTTGACATTTGCATAAATATGAGCAAAAAACAAACAGAAAAAGCTGCCTCTAGTAATGACAGATTAAGACAAGCTATTGAAGGTAAAGTTCCTAACGGGACCTTGATTGCCATAGGGGGCGCGGAGAACAAAGGAGACGAGCCAAAGGATGACTCCATGAACGCAGAAAACGTCAACTTTGAGAAGACTGAGATCCTGACACGGTTTGTGAAGGAGTTGAAAGGAACAAACCCCTTGGTGCTGGTCATTCCCACGGCCTCAGCTTTACCAGGGGAGTTGGGAGCCACTTATGTGAAGGTTTTCAATGATCTCCAAGTAAAAAAGGTGGAGGTGCTGGACATCCGTAATCGGGAGGATGCCTGTAAGGAGGAATACATAAAGCTGGTACAGAAAGCGGCCGGAATCATGTTCACGGGCGGGGACCAACTCAAGCTTACTTCTATCCTGGGCGGAACAGATTTTATGCGGGTGATTAAAGAGCGCTACTACAATGATTCTTTAGTGGTGGGCGGGACCAGTGCCGGAGCGGCCGCTATGTCTACCCAGATGATCTACCAGGGCCTGAGTGGCGGTGGTTTCATCAAAGGATCAGTGAGCATTACGGCTGGCCTGGAGCTTTTGAATGATGTGGCCATAGACACCCACTTTATCAGCCGGGGCCGTATAGTACGTATGGTACAGATGCTGGCCACCAACCCTACTTTTATTGGAGTTGGGCTGGAGGAAGACACCGGTATCTTAGTTAAAAAAGGAAACCAAATGGAAGTAGTAGGAAGTGGCCTGGTAGTAATAGTAGATGGCCGCGGCAGTACGCATACCAATATATATGAGGTGGAGGAAGGAGTTCCTGTCACCATGAGAGACCTAAAGGTGCATCTCCTTGGAAAAGGAGATACGTACACGCTGGAAATTATTTAATTATTCAACATCCCCGCATTCATATTAGATTAAACAATCTATGAAAATCGCAGAACTACGCATCATGCGAGGACCAAACTACTGGTCTGTAAAACACCCCAAAATTGTAGTGCTCAAACTGGACATGGATGAATTTGCAGGGGTACTTACCACTGACATCCCCGGTTTTCCGGATAGGCTGGAAGCCATGTTCCCCGGAATGGTGGTTCACCGGAGCACCGAAGGCGTGGAAGGAGGTTACCTTAAGAGAGTGAGAGAAGAAGGCGTACCGCTGAGCAATGTGGTGGAACACGTGGCCCTAGAACTCCAAACCCTGGGCGGCATGAACTCGGGCTTCGGGCGGACCTATCCTGCGCCGCAGCCCGGTTTTGAATACGTAGTCTTCTCCTACCAGGAAGAGAAAGCAGGGGAGTACGCTGCCGAGGCAGCCATTAGGGTAACCACGGCCCTCGCCAAAGACGAACCCTATGATATTTCCCCTGATGTAGAGGAACTCCACGAAATACGCGAAGATGAGCACATCGGGCCCAGTACCTATTCCATCGTCTCAGAAGCGGTCGCGCGGGGTATTCCTTATATCCGGTTGAACAAAAGTTCACTTATTCAGTTAGGGTACGGCGTACACCAGAAACGCATCCAAGCCACCATGACCTGCCGTACCGCCGCTTTTGCCGTGGAGATTGCCGGCGATAAAAGCGCCACAAAGGATATGTTAGCCGAGGCGGGCGTTCCAGTGCCTAAGGGAGAGATCGTGTACACCATTGAGGAGCTGAAAGAGGCAATCCAATGGCTAGGATACCCCATCGTAACCAAACCACTAGACGGAAACCACGGCAAAGGAGCCGGTATCAACATCCGGAACTGGGATGATGCCGTGGCCGGTTTTGAGGTAGCCCAGCAGTACTGCAAGGCCGACAAAGCCGTGATCGTAGAGCAGTTTATTGAAGGCTATGACTTCAGGTTACTGGTGGTGAACAAGAAGTTCATTGCGGCGGCCAAACGCACGCCTGCCATGGTGATGGGGGATGGTGCCTCTACCGTACAACAACTTATTGACCAGGTCAACAGTGATCCCCGCCGCGGGGTAGGGCACGAGAAAGTGCTCACCCGCATTCACGTGGATAAAGACACCTACAGCATGCTGGAGAAGAAAGGCTACACCCTGGAGACCGTAGTGCCAGCCGGAGAGCAACTCTTCCTGAAAAGCACCGCTAACCTCTCTACCGGTGGTACCGCCACTGATGTAACCGACCTGATTGACCCTTACAACGTCCTGATGGCCGAGCGGATTGCCGGCACCATTGGCTTGGATATCTGCGGGATTGACGTGGTGACCTCAGACATCGCTATTCCGTTACCCGAAGCCCGCGGAGCCGTAATTGAGGTGAATGCCGCGCCCGGTTTCCGGATGCACGTGTCGCCCACCGAGGGCTTGCCCCGTAACGTAGCAGATCCCGTGATTGAGATGCTCTTCCCAGATAACTGTCCGTCCCGTATTCCAATCATCGCCATCACAGGTACCAACGGTAAAACCACCACTACCCGCCTCATCGCCCACATGGTGAAATCAGTGGGCTACCAGGTAGGGTTCACCACTACAGACGGCATCTACATCCAGGATACGCTTTTAGAGAAAGGCGATACCACGGGGTCAAAAAGCGCCGAGTTCGTGCTGCGGGACCCTACCGTGAACTTCGCAGTATTGGAATGCGCCCGGGGCGGGATGCTACGCTCGGGCCTTGGGTTCCAGCAATGCGACATCGGGATTGTGACCAACGTGGCCGAAGACCACATGGGCTTGCGCGATATCAATACCTTGGAGGATATGGCCCGCGTAAAAGCCGTGGTGCCGAAGAGCGTAAGCAAAACCGGCTACGCCATTCTCAACGCCGATGATGACAACGTCTTCAATATGGCCAAGGAACTGGAGTGCAAGGTGGCTTTCTTCAGTATGGATGAGAACAACCCGCGCATTCTAAAGCATGTGGCCGAAGGCGGTTTGGCGGCGGTCTTTGAGAACGGTTTTATCTCTATTTTCAAAAACACCTATAAAATACGGGTAGACCGCGTGGCCGATATCCCGCTTACTTTCGGGGGCCGCGCCAAGTTCAACATAGAGAACGTACTGGCGGCCACCTTGGCCGGGTATGTCTCCCGCTTCGAAATATCAGAGATCAAGACGGCGCTGCGTACGTTCCTGCCTTCGGCAAGCAAGACCCCGGGTAGAATGAACCTGTTCAAGTTCCCGACCTTTGAGGTGCTGGTAGACTACGCCCACAACCCAGCGGGCATGAAAGGTGTCGCTGATTTTCTGCAAAACGTAGATGCTCGCAAGCGCGTGGGGATTGTGGCTGGCGTGGGTGACCGCCGCAACGAAGACATGGTGGAACTAGGAAAAATGGCGGCCCAAATGTTCGATGAGATCATCATCCGGTCAGACAAAGACTTGAGGGGCCGCACCGCCGAGGAAATCAACCATTACGTGATCCAGGGCATTGAGCAGATTGACCCGAACAAACCTTACAAGATAATCAGCCAGGAAATGGTTGCCATCGCCTACGCGCTGGAACACGCCGAGCGCAACTCCTTTATCACCATCTTCTCAGAGGATATCCCGGAGGCGATCAAGATGATTGAGAACTTCAAAGTCATCCAGGACCGCCGCGTGATGGTGGATTAATAGTGAGAGAATGAGAGATTGAATGATTGAGAGAATTGGATACACAACATTCTCTCAATCACTCAATCTCTCATTCATTCAAATCGCAAAAAAGAGCCCCGAAACGTTTGTGCGTTTCGGGGCTCTTTTTTGTTTAACAGGCTTAAAACCTATTTCAGGGTGAAAGAAGTAGTACCAATCAGGAAACCATCGGCGTAGATCTCAATCAGGTGCTTGCCGGTTTTGTACGGCGTGCCCTTGGAGTAGATGAAGGAAACCTGCTGCTGGGTATTGTCAAACACTATATCGCGCTTGGCGGTGTAGAACTGCTCTTTGCCTTCAAACTCAAAGGTGCCGGAGCCGGTGGCCAAGTTATAGAGCGCCGAGCCATCTGGCTCAATCAGGCGCATGAGAATCTCTTTGCTTTCTTTGGGCGCTACCTCGTTTCTACCTAATCTAAACGAGAGCTTGATTCTGTCAACACGCTTGGCTTTGTATTCTTCCTCGGTGTCTTCTTTCTCTTTGCCTTTGGCGTTGATGACAGAGACGGTAATGTTCTGGGCTTCCAACTTAGAGGCCAGGCTGACTTTCTCCTCCAAGGCTTTTTTATCGGTGGCTAGGGTCGTGATGGAGTCGGTGAGTTTGTTCTGGGTGGTTTTCAGGCCTTTTACCTCGGTGAACAGTTCTTCATTGTCGTCATGCAGTTTGGCTACTTCCTCGTCTTTCTTTTTAAGCGCCAGTTCTAGGTTCTGGGCCTTCTGCTGGAAACGTCTCTGATCCGCCACGGTGAAGGAGCTGTTTCTGAAGGAGCGGAGCTGGGCCAGGTCTGCGTTGATGGCCGCGATTCTTGATTCCAAGGAGTCGTTGGTGATGCCCATGGCGCTCAGTTCGGTGCTTTGTTTTTCGTAGCTGGCTTTCAGGTCTTCGTAGACTTTGATTTGGTTCTCCAGCTCAGTGCTCTTCACCTTTATGATTTCCTTCTGCTCCTCGTTTTCCTGGGTTTTCTGTTGCTGCATGTAAATAAGGATACCGTTAATGCTGAGCAGCACAATGATGAGGCCTACTACTAACAGTTTGCGGTTGCTATCCTTTTCGGGTGTTTCAGTCGACATAGCGGGTGAAGGTGGTTTAGGGTTTTTAAGGCACTACCTATTCTTACAAAAATACGTTTTCATCTATCCTTTGCAAATAAGAGGGTAAAATACTTACTTCCGGGCATGAGTGAAAAAGACAATTTAGACCAGGCATATTGGGAGCAAAGGTATAGGCAGAATAACACCCAGTGGGATGTAGGCGACATTACCCCGCCAATAAAGTCCTATATTGACCAACTGCCGGATAAGCGCATCAAGATCCTGGTGCCAGGCGGCGGCAACGGCTACGAAGCCGAGTACCTGCACCAGAACGGTTTTTCCAATGTCTTCCTCCTGGATTTTGCGGCCTCACCGCTGGCCAACTTCCAAGCGCGGGTTCCGTCTTTCCCGTCAGATCACTTACTGCAGGAGGATTTTTTCCAAGTAACGCCGGGCCAGTATGATCTGGTATTGGAGCAGACATTCTTTTGCGCCCTGCCCCGAGGGCTGCGCGCCCACTATGCCCGCCAAATGTATGAGGTGCTCAAACCGCAAGGCAAATTGGTTGGCGTCCTTTTCTCTGAGGAATTCCAGAATCCGGGCCCGCCCTTCGGAGGAACCGCTATGGAGTACCAGGCGTATTTTGAGCCTTATTTTAAGTTCCTGCACTTTGAGCCCTGCACTAATTCCATTCCGCCCCGGCAGGGAAGGGAATTGTATATAGAATTGGAGCGCCGCCCCAGGCCGCAGTTTATCGCGTAGAATTCTGTACTTTTGGGTCATCAGGCAGACACCGGTAAGGCGTCCCAAAAGGCAGCTAAGTGGTAAAACATGTTTAAAGCCTGATTTTGTAAAAACATCCTCAAAGCCTCTGTGGCCTTGCTGGCCGTTTGAATACCAAAAGCTAACTCTCAAGAACTTATTCTTTCTACCCTATGAAGATTCATATTCCCAAACTAAAGCATACAGAGTCGGGCAACTTCTTTCTCATGGCGGGTCCCTGCGCCATTGAAGGCGAGGAAATGGCCATGGGCATAGCCGAGGAGCTGGTCCGGATCTCTGACCGGCTGCAGATTCCGTTAATTTTCAAGGGATCTTACCGCAAAGCCAACCGCTCCAGAAAAGACTCTTTCACCGGCATCGGTGACGAGAAGGCCCTGAAGATCCTGGCCAAGGTAGGGCAGACCTTTGACATCCCTACGGTAACAGACATCCACGAAACCCACGAGGCCGCTATGGCCGCTGAGTACGTGGATGTGCTCCAGATTCCGGCGTTTCTTTGCCGCCAGACCGATCTGCTTATCGCTGCTGCCCAGACCGGCAAAGTGGTGAACATCAAAAAAGGCCAGTTCCTTTCCGGGGAGTCCATGAAGTTTGCCGTGGAGAAAATCCAAGAATCAGGCAACAACAACGTAATCCTTACGGATAGGGGCAACTCCTTTGGGTACTCAGACTTGGTGGTAGATTTCCGGAATATCACCATTATGCGCGGAAACCAGGTGCCCGTGGTGATGGACGTGACGCATTCCCTGCAGCAACCTAACCAATCCTCCGGGGTGACCGGCGGCCGTCCCGCCTTGATCGAGACTATCGCCAAAGCCGCTATCGCTGTGGGCGCTGACGGTCTTTTCATTGAAACGCACCCAGAGCCCCTGACGGCCCGCTCAGACGGTGCTAACATGCTACCCCTGGCCGAGTTGGAAGGTCTGATGAGACAATTGATTAGAATCAGAGAAGCAATCCGCTAGAAAATGGAAAAGGCGTTTGGGGGTTGATTTACAAAAATCAGCCCCAAACGCCTTTAAAGCTTAATGGAAAGGATGAATTAGAACCTCAGCGTGAAATGCTGCTTGGGTTGGTTTGTCCGGAAGAAGACCAGGCCCAGGTAAAAAAGGTCAACGGTGAGCAGTACCTGCGGGTGCTGCTTAATTTTTTGCCAGGCCTGCGCCATTTCGCCAGACCAGTAAATGTCATCTAGGATAAAGACGGTGCCCTCGTGGGCTTTGGCAAGGCACTGTTCAAAGTACCGCAGGGTAGGCTCATAGCGGTGGTTCCCGTCAAAGAACACAAAATCTACTTTCTCTAGTTGGTTAAGCGTTTGGGAAAGCGTCACATCCAGATTGCCTTCTACTAATTGTACCTTCTCTAGGCCTAGTTTCTTGAAGTTCTTCCTAGCCTCCGCGGCAATGGCAGGGCATCCTTCAAAAGTGTACAGATCGGCATTTTTGCGGGCCAGGCCCAGATAGCTCGTGGTCAGACCAAGAGAGGTACCCAGTTCCAGAATGGTACCGGGTTTGAAATGGTTGGCCAACCGGAACAGCAACTGTCCCAAGCGGGCGGGTTTGGCCGCCGTACGGGCAATGTCCGCAACCTTGCGCTCGCGGGTAGCGCCTGAATGTGAGCCAGCCCCAAAGTCGGTGACCTGCAGCGCCGTCTGGTCCTGCTGCAATTCTTCCCGCAGGCTTTCCACGGCGTCGTACGCCGGAAAATGGCCTTTGTGGTGGATGATGTGGCAATAAAGATTGAAAACGAAAGGGGAGTGCAGACCATGCGCATTCCCTGAACGCCACCAGAAGGAGGCGTACCTGTAGATCATGGCGGCGTGCTGCAAAGCCAGAAGCGGGATTAGTTTAACTTATAAGGAATGATTAGCGTGAACTCCGGAATGGTCACGTAGAACTGACGGCCGTCTACCAATCGTTCCATGAGGTACGTGCCCGCCATTTTCCCGATGCTGGTTTTAAGATTACAGCCCGAAACGTACTGGTGGCTCTCGCCGGGTTCCAGCACCGGTTGCTGGCCTACCACACCTTCGCCCTCTACCTCGCGTACCTCGTTATTGGAATCAAATATGTGCCAGTGGCGCCGTAATAACTTTACCGTAAATTCGCTGTTGTTCTGGATAGTGATCCTGTAGGCGAAGACAAAGTGCTGCTGAGCCGGACTGGAATAGTCAGGGAGGTAATTTGTCGTGACGTTGACAGTGACTCCTTGGGTTGTTTTCGTATCCATGCGTGCCTTATTTTGGTATAATTGGAACAGGCTTTCTGGCCATTTAGTTTGACCAGCCGGATTCTAAAGTAAAAATACGCAAAAACCGTTAACCTATACCTCCCATATGCAGGTAAAAATTGAAAGTAGCTGGCAAGAGGTGCTACACGATGAGTTTGAGAAACCCTATTTCCAGAACCTGATCGGGTTTGTGAAAACGGAGTACAGCACCACAGAAGTATATCCGCCGGGCAAACAGATTTTCCATGCCTTTGATGAATGTCCCTTTGACCAGGTGCGCGTGGTCATCTTGGGGCAGGACCCTTACCATGGCCCGAAGCAGGCCAACGGACTGGCTTTCTCAGTGGCCGAGGGAATGCGGACACCTCCTTCTCTATTGAACATATTTAAAGAGATAGAGGCCGATTTGGGGAAACCCATTCCACGGTCAGGAAATCTAGAGCGCTGGGCAGAGCAGGGGGTGCTGCTGCTGAACGCCACGCTCACGGTGCGCGCGCACCAGGCAGGTTCCCATCAGAAGAAAGGCTGGGAAGAGTTCACCGATGCGGTAATCCAGAAGGTCTCAGACCTGAAAGAGCACGTGGTGTTCCTTTTATGGGGTGCCTATGCCCAAAAGAAGGGATTGATCATCGATGAAAAAAAGCATCTGGTTCTAAAGGCAGCCCACCCGTCGCCCTTCGCCGCTGACAAAGGTTTCTTCGGGACACGCCATTTCAGCAAAGCCAACGCTTACCTGCGCGAACATGGTTTACCTGAGATAGACTGGTAACTTGAAGAACCGTTTAGGGGCTTGTTTGGTAAAAACAGCTCTTAAACGGTTTGAAGTAGATTTAATAAGGTAGATTACCTTCAAGAGGGTTGTTGAATGGAATTTAACCCATATAACCTTTCGCTAAATTACTTGATAGCCCCAAAGGCGGCAAAGCAGGCGTTCTTGTGCAGGATCTCGGTGTGTTTGAACCCTACTTTGCGTAAGAGCTCTAATTGGAAAGTGACAGATCGGGGAGAGTCTTCCTTTTCTATATAGGCCAGAACCTGGTCTTTGTAGATTTCCCCGCCCACACTTATTAAATACTCTGCATAGCGGTTCCAGAAGAGTTGGTGAATCCCCGGATCATCATGCACAACCAAGTCAGAGATCCAGAGAGAACCACCAGGCTTAAGCAGGTTAAAGAGTTTTCGGAACACAAATTCCCATTCCTTCTCCTCCCGAAGGTGATGCAATACTGCCCCCGCCAGGATAATGTCAAAGTGGTTTTCAGGGAGGTTTGCTTCTCTGATGTCTGCTTGCAGCAGAGTTATCTCACCCGTGGTTTCCTGCTGCACCCGTTGCTGTGCCCTCTCCAGCATAGGTCCGCTCAGGTCTAACAATGTGCAATTCAAATCAGGGATTCTAGAAAGCATTTTCAAGGTGAAGTTACCGGCACCGCAGCCAATATCCAGGAGGTGCTTAGCTTTCGGGGTGGCGTGTTGGGCAGCGGCCGTCATCAACTCTAAACAAAGCGGAGCGTCAATGGTGGAGAGTTGCCCCGTCTCTAAATTAGAGAAGCGGTCCACGTCGTTGTCAAACCTTTCTTCTATCTCTTTCGGGGTGGATTTTTCATGTAAGCCTATGGTCATAGCAGAGGGATTTAAACTGTTCTATGCGGTTCTGTTTTCCAGGACAATCTACATGTTTGCTGTTGAACCTTTTATTGTAATCTGCTTATTTTACTAAAAATGGCCTCTAAACGAGTTTTAGGGCGGAGTAATTCTCCTCATTAACCGAGCAGAGGAGGAAGGCAGTCAATGCGTTTTGAAAGTATAGAAAAGGAAAAACCCCTCCCGAAATGACCACCTAAGGTGAACGATTCGAAAGGGGTTTATTGATTTAAGAATGATCCAGCTAAAGAACTTTCCTGTAAAATTTGTTATTCAATGCCCTTGAAGATGCGGCTCCAGCGGATTTTGTTGAACAAGGTCTCAGTAGGATCAGCGGACATCCAGATCAACACTGCCTTTCCTACTACGTGGTCCTCGGGTACGAATCCCCAGTAGCGGGAGTCTTCTGAGTTGTGGCGGTTGTCGCCCATCATCCAGTAGTAGTTCTGCTGGAAGGTGTATTGCTTAATTTCCTGACCTTTGATGAGGATTTTGTCATCTGAAACGGTCACTTCATCCTTGCCGAAGCCTTCGTACTTCCGGATCGCCATTTCATAAAAAGGAATGGTCTGCGGGTTGATGTCCACGGTCATGCCTTTTTTAGGGATGATGAAAGGACCGAAGTTGTCTTTGTTGTAGGGGTACATAGACGGCTTGAACGGGAAAACATCTGCCCGTACAGAGCCTATGCTGTCTTTGTACAGCACCACTTCCTTGATGAAATCAAAACCTTTAAGCTTAGCCGCTGTGGCCGGGGTAGTGTGTACCACGTAGCCCACACCGCCAAAGGCTTCCTGCACATCGGTGATGTCGTTCTCCTTAAAGAACTTCTCGTTGACGGGGGTAGAGGTAAGCAAACCATAGGCATACTGTACTCTATCCGGCTCAGGCACCAACTTGTCATTGATGTACACCTGCATGTCCTTCATCTGAATCTTATCGCCGGCAATACCGATGCAGCGTTTGATGTAGTTCATCCGGAGATCAGTGGGATGGGCCACATCGGCAGGCCAGTTGAACACCACCACATCGTTGTTCTTCACGGTGGAAAAACCCGGCAGCCGGTAAGACTTCAGTTGAATGGCGTCTGAATAGGAGGGAATGTTGGTGCCCCAAATGGTTTGGTGCGTCAACGGCACCTGCAACGGCGTGATAGGCGTGCGCGGTCCGTAGTGCAGTTTGCTCACAAAGAGATAATCCCCCACCAGCAAAGACTTCTCCATGGAGGGTGTTGGAATGGTATAGGCCTCAAAAGTAGCCCACCGGATTAAGGTGGCCGCTACAACGGCAAAAAGAATGGCGTCTCCCCATTCTCTAAAAAAGCCCTTCTTCTGTTTAGGCTTGGTTTCTTTCTTGGTCCAGAATCGGATACTCATGTAATCAAGGTTAGAGTTGTAGCAGATCAGTCATGCCGTAAATACCAGGCTGTTGACTTGGTAACCACTCAGCGGCCAAAAGAGCGCCGGAGGCAAATCCTTCTCTGCTGTGGGCAATGTGGTGTAACTCAAAGGTATCGTTTTCTGAGGTGTATTGCACAATGTGCGTTCCCACAACTTCGCCCTCACGCTCAGAAACCACACCTAATAGCGTTGATTCCTGGGACACGTCATTGATCCAACCTTGTTTCTCTGGGAAGTGCTTCAGGATACCATCGGCAATAGAGAGGGCAGTACCGCTGGGTTTGTCCAGTTTGTGCACGTGGTGAATCTCCTTTACCTGCACATGGTACTCTGGGTACTGCTGCATCTTTTGGGCCACGTACTCATTGAAGTGGAAGAAGAGGTTCACGCCCACGCTGAAGTTGGAGGCATAGAAGAGGCTACCTTGCAGTTCCTGGCATTTTTCTTTCACCTGGGGCAAGTGCTGCAACCAACCCGTAGTGCCTACTACCACCGGAATCTTTTTTTCGAAGCAGGTGAGGATGTTGCCCAAAGCTGCGTCTGGGCTGGTGAATTCAATGGCCACGTCCACTTGGTCTGCGGTATAGCCAGAAAGTTTATCGGCGTCATGAACGGTCAGGGCCCCCACTATTTCATGTCCTTTGGCCAAAGCCAGGCGCTCAATAGTTTGGCCCATTTTGCCGTAGCCAATAAGTAATATGCGCATAGTTTTATTTGAGGTTCAGTTGGAGGGTGAGACCTGCCGAGTAGGAGGTGGTGCCGCCCATGTGCTGAAGATTGGGTTTTAGTTGCAGGGAAAGTTCGTCGCTCACGTCAAAGGCTTTGAGGTGGGCATCCACGTGCGCTTCCATAATGTTCAGGCCCCAGGCCACCACTCCTAAGATGATGTCAAGGTCCCGGTACTTCCGGAAGAAATCACGGGAGCGACGCAGGTTAAGGGTCCCTTGGTTGTTGGCCAGATCAGCCGAATACACACCCTCTGTGGTGGCATAAGCATCTACCGTGGTGGAGTCACCGTCCAACCTGATGCGCAGTGCTTTCGCGAAATCCTGGTACTTGCGGTTGTTATCATAGATAAAGAACCCTAGGACCCCACCAGCCACATACACCAAAGGTATTTTCCAGTAGCTTTTGTTGTAGGCCTGCCCCAGGCCGGGCAGAACGGCAGAATAGAAGGCTGCTTTGGCAGGGCGGCTCCATTGGCTCAGGGGCTTCCATTTCCGGGTGGTATCTGACACCTCTACCGCGGCCGGAGTAGCCACCCTAGCGGAGTCTGCCCCGGTGGTCACGACCTGCGCGGTGCTGGTGAGGCTACTACCTAAAGAAATACCCAAAAAAAGGAACAGGGCCGCGAGCTGCCGCATGTTAAGCGTAGTTTAAGATTTCCAGAATACGGTTCAGCTCATCTACAGACACAAACGGGATCTTGATTTCCCCTTTGCCCTCTGGAGAGGCTTTCACGTGAATGCGGGTGCCAAAGTAAGAAGACAACCTTGACTCTACGCGTTTCACTTCGTTTTCTAACGGATGAAGATCCAGTTTGGTCTGTGGGTCTGGTTTTTTGTTCGCCAGGTTAATGTTGCGCACCAGTTCCTCCACTTTCCGCACCGACAGTTCTTCATTCACAATCTTTCGGTACACCTCCAATTGCTTGTCCACATCATCGATGTTGATGACCGCCCGGGCATGGCCCATGGAGATAAGGTTGTCCCGTATCCCAATCTGGATGTCTGGCGGTAATTTAAGCAGACGCAGGTAATTGGTGACGGTGGTGCGTTTCTTGCCCACGCGCTCGCCTAGTTCCTCTTGTTTCAGGCTACACTCAGAAAGCAGGCGCTGGTAGCTCAAGGCAATCTCAATCGCGTTGAGGTTTTCTCGCTGGATGTTCTCAATGAGGGCCATCTCCAGCATCTGCTGGTCATCGGCTTTGCGGATGTACGCCGGGATGGTCTCCAGCCCAGCCATCTTGGCGGCTTGGTAACGGCGCTCTCCGGAAATCAGCTGGTACGCCTCGGCGCTAAGCTGACGTACCGTGATGGGCTGGATAATGCCTTGGATGCGGATAGACTCAGCCAATTCTTCCAGGGCCACTTGGTCAAAGTGGGTACGCGGCTGGAAGGGGTTGGTCTCAATCTGGTTTAAGCTAATATCTGCGATGGTGTTGACAGCGCTAAGGGTGGATGATGTGGTTTCTGTTTGTTCTGGTGCTTTACGATCATATTGCCCTGTGATAAGGGCATTGAGGCCTCTTCCAAGGCCCCCGGCTTTTTTCTTAGCTGAATTATCAGACATGTACTTTTTCTATTCTAAAGGTACTATTGGGCAACTGCCACACCGTTCTTCTCCACAATTTCACGCGCCAGGTTCAGGTAGCTAATAGCTCCCTTACTTTCGGCATCGTGGAGAATGGCCGGTACTCCAAAGCTAGGAGATTCACTCAACTTCACGTTTCTAGGAATGATGGTGTCAAACACCATCTGCTGGAAGTGCATTTTCACTTCCTCCACCACCTGGTTTGACAGGCGCAGACGCACATCGTACATGGTCAGCAGCAGGCCTTCAATCTCCAAATCAGGATTCAGCCTAGACTGGATGATTTTGATGGTATTCAGGAGCTTGCCCAAACCCTCCAACGCGAAGTACTCGCACTGCACCGGGATGATCACCGAGTCAGCGGCAGTTAAAGAGTTTACGGTGATAAGACCCAGTGAAGGGGAGCAGTCAATGATGATGAAATCATACTTCTCCTTCAACGGCACCAGCACCTGCTTCATCTTCTCCTCGCGGTTAGGGAGGTTAATCATCTCTACCTCAGCACCTACCAAGTCAATGTGGGAAGGGATAAGGTCTAGAAAATCAATAGGAGAGGTCAGGATGATGTCTTCGGTTTTCACGCCGTCCACCATGCACTCATAGATGCTGTTCTCAATGTCTTTCGGGTCAAACCCGATGCCAGAGGTGGCATTGGCCTGCGGATCAGCATCTACCAGCAGGGTTTTGTACTCTAATGCGGCTAAGCTGGCTGCCAGGTTAATGGCCGAAGTGGTTTTCCCTACTCCGCCTTTCTGGTTGGCAACGGCAATTATCTTTCCCATTCTTCAGGTTACAGTTCTAAAGTTTGACCAATCTCCATCAAAATCAACTCCTTCTGCTGGCGCCGGGCAAGTTCCAGGGCCTCCATATGATCAATTTCTATGTACGGGAAGGTGTCATAATGCATCCCGATGATTTTTTTCACATTCACGTAGTTGGCGGCCACCAACGCATCTTCCACGTCCATGGTGAAGTTGTCACCAATGGGCATCAGCGCGAAGTTCAGATGGTAGCGGTCCCCGATGAGTTTCATATCCATGTGCAGGGCTGTGTCACCGGCGAAGTAGAAGGACTTCTCTGCGCTTTCCACCACAAAGCCTGCCGCCGACCCGGCGTAGGAACCATCTGGCAAGGAACTGGAGTGGATGGCGTTCACCATCTTCACCGTCCCGAAGGGCAGATGCACCTTGCCGCCGGTGTTCATAGGGTGAACGTTCTCAATGCCCTTTTTCTGATACCAGCTCACAATCTCAAATGTGGCTACCAGGGTAGCGCCCGTTTTGTTGAGCAGGTACTCAGCGTCTGCCACGTGGTCTGTGTGCCCGTGGGAGAGCAGGATGTAATCGCATTCTATGGAATCTATATCAATCTCTGACGCCAAAGGGTTGGGGGTGATGAAAGGGTCAAAAAGAACCTTGGTACCACCCATGTCAAAGAGAAAGCAGGACTGTCCGTAATAAGTGATTTTCATCTGTGTAAAAGGCAAGGTAGACGATTAACTACAAGATCAAGCATACGCTTTTACAAAGATAAGGTAAAATGGAGAGACTTCTAACCCCGACTTATTAACACTTTGCAGTTATTTATCCCCATTTTCAGGTGAATTCCGGCTTGGTACACAGGTTGAATCAAATCATGTTAGTTGCCTGATCTATATCTTCTTAGGTGGCAAACCAAACAAGCCTACATAGACTGTTTCTTGAGGTTGCTTGCTTAGGACTTCCACATGTTCCACGGCGGTTCATGGCTCCTGCCGGAGAGAAGTGGCTGCCGGTGGAATTGTTGCACCAGCTATGCTAATGTGGCAAAAAACGACTGGAGGAAAGGCCTATTGAGGTTGGTGTTCCCTTGTGAGGCTTAGATCCGGTTCTATTAATAATTATGCTGTTTGAGCTATTTTGAGCCTGTTTTAGCCAAACTAAGCTCAAAATAGAAGAGCAATCTACCTTGTATAGGGGATGCCGCTTAGCCCAGTTATTTGCCCCTTCTTAGGTGTGCAATTGATGACATGAGGGAAGGAGAATCTTTTACTGGGGCAAACCAGAAGAGGAGCTTGAAGATGCGGTACTCCTCCTTACAAAAGCCTTAGTAAGCTTTGAGATGAACGAGGTGTTGCAGGCAATGGCATCTCCAAGTAGAAGATTTAACTTCATTTCTAAAGTATGTAAACGGCAAAAAATGGGAGCACTTTAATTAAAGGTATTTTGTTGTTGAATTGTGATATGTAGCTTAAAAACAGTATTATATAAGTTGCTGTTGTTGTGTTTGAAAACAAAAAAGCCCGGTGAAAACCGGGCCTTTTCTCATTGATGTTGTAATGCTTATTTGGTGCCTTTTTTGCGTTTTGCTTCTTGTTCAGCGGCTACTTTCATGGCGTCCTGAAGGCGTTTCTGGAAGCCTCCTTTCGGCTCCTTGCCTTTGTTTTTCTCCTGGTACTCCTCCAGGTTCTTCCGGATCTTGGCATCGTCTACGAAGCGTCTGATCAGGGCCTGCTGCCCGAAAGTAACGATGTTTGACACGAAGTAATAGAAGCTCAGACCGGCCGGGAAGCTGTTCAACACGAACATGAAGATCACCGGCATGAGGTAGGAGTAGAACTTCATTGGGCCCTGCACGGTGCTCACCTGGTTGTTAGACCACGTGTACAAGATGGTGGAGGCCGTCATTAAAAGCGTGAACATACTCACGTGGTTTCCATAGAACGGGATGGTGAACGGTAGCATGGCAAACACATCGTAGGTGCTCAGGTCATGGGCCCACAAGAACGGCTCCTGGCGTAACTCAATGGAGTTCGGGAAGAAGTTGAACATCGCGAACAGGATAGGCATCTGCAGCAGCATAGGAATACAGCCGCTCATCGGGTTCACGCCCATCTTGGAGTACAATGACATGGTCTCAGCCTGTGTCTTCTGCATGTCTCCATCGTTCTTCTCCTTGATGGCGTCAATCTCTGGCTTCAACACCTTCATCTTGGCCATGGAGATATAAGACTTGTACGTCAGCGGGCTTAAAAGCAATTTGATGTACAGTACCAGCAAAATGATGATGATGCCGTAAGATGGCACGAAATCCTCCAGGAAGTCAAACGCCGGTATGATCAGGTACTTGTTCACGTAGGAGAAGATGCCCCAGCCTAGTTCCAGGTTACGGTCAAAGCCATCGGTTACGTTCTTCAGGACATCATAGTCATTCGGGCCGAAGAAGTAGGTGAAGTTGGCTTTACCGGTCAACGCATCGGCCACCGGAATGGTCAGTTTGGAGCGCAGGGTCTTTACTTGTGTAGTGTCTGCATCGTTCGGTTCCACCGTTACTTCGGCATTGGCGAAGTTGTTCTGCGCGATGATGGCGGCGGTGAAGAAGTTCTGCTTGTTGGCCACCCATTTCACCGGCTCCTCCAATTTTTCCGTCTCGGTCTCTGTAGCGCTGGCAGACAGGTTGTCAAAGCTTTCGTCGGCGGTGTAGTAGTTGATGGTGGAGTGGCTGCGGTTCTGCTTGATGTCCTTCTCCAGACGTTTCAGTTTGTCGGTCCAGGTAAGATTGATCGGCTGCTGGGCCACCAGGCCTTCCATGCCTCTGAAGTTCAACTGGTAACCAACTTCGTACGCGTCCTCCTGCAAGGTGTACACCTGCTCAATAGACTGGCCCGGGGCTACCTGCGCCGTGAAGGTGATGGCTTTGGCCGGCTTCTCGTTCACCGTCAGATTAGATACCGCTGATGGCTGGAAAAACAGGTCAGACAAACGGATAGTTTTTCCGTCATTGGTCTGGAAGCTGAATTCCTGCTGGCTTGACTGGGTGTCAAACAGCACCAACGGCTTTTTGTCCCAGGTTTTGTAGTTCTTCAGTTCTACTTCCTCCACTTTACCTCCTTGGCTGCCCAAAGAAACGCGAAGCACCTTGTTCTCCAGCGTGATGGTCTGGTTCTGGCCAGTAGCCACCGCCCCGAAGGCGCCTAACTGAGCCGCCCGTTGGGCGTTGGCCAAGGAATCGTTAACGGGAGCCTGGGTTGGGGTTGCCGCTGCGGCAGTGGTTGACTTTGTTACTTTTTGCGCCGGTTGTTCCTCCGGCCCTTTCATAAAGAAAATACTGTAAACCAGTATGAGAATGGCAATCAGGCCCATGCCTATTGCGGAATTTTTATCCATAAGTGATAAGAAGGGTTATTTGTTTTTGTTTTTAGACTGGGAAATGGCCGCCTTGATGAAGCGCACGAACAGTGGGTGCGGGGCAAGCACCGTGCTTTTCAGTTCTGGGTGGAACTGGGCGCCCACAAACCAGGGGTGGTTCTGCAATTCTATCACCTCCACCAGGCCCGTGTCTGGGTTGGTGCCGGAGGCAACCATGCCGGCATCTTCAAAGGCTTGCAGGTACTGGTTGTTGAATTCATACCGATGGCGGTGACGCTCTGAGATGTGGCCTCTACCGTAGGCCTGGTGCGCTCTGGAGCCTTTCTTCAAGTCACAGATATAAGAGCCCAAGCGCATGGTGCCGCCTTTTTGGGTCACGTTCTTCTGCTCCGCCATCATGTCAATAACAGGGTGGGGCGTATGGGGGTTCATCTCCGTGGATGCGGCATCTTTCAAGCCCAGCACGTTGCGGGCAAACTCCACAGCCGCGCACTGCATGCCCAGGCAAATCCCGAAGAAAGGAATGTTGCTCTCGCGCACGTACCGGATGGCCTCCAGTTTTCCTTCAAAGCCGCGCTCGCCAAAGCCCGGGGCCACCAACACGCCGTTCATGCCTTCCAGGTGCATGTGCACGTTCTCGGCGGTGATAAACTCAGACTGGATGGATTTCAGGTGCACTTTGCATTCATTGGCCGCTCCTGCGTGGATGAACGACTCAATGATGGATTTATAGGCATCTGGAAGCTCCACGTATTTTCCTACCAGCGCAATGCTGACTTCCTCGGTGGGGTTCTTCAAGCGGCCCAAAAACTCTTTCCAGGAGTCCAGGTTGATGTCCTGGCGGCTGGTGAGTTTCAGTTTCTTGATCACGCGCTCATCCAGTTTCTCTTTTTTCATGAGCAGCGGCACGTCATAGATGGTCTCGGCGTCCAGAGACTCAATCACGGCGTTTGGCGCCACGTTGCAGAACAAGGCAATCTTGCGGCGCATCTCTGAAGGGATGGAGTGTTCTGAACGGCAAACCAAGATGTCTGGCTGTACGCCCGACTCAGACAAGGCTTTCACCGAGTGCTGGGTAGGTTTGGTTTTAAGTTCGCCGGCAGCTTTCAGGTAGGGGAGCAGGGTTAGGTGGATGACTACGGTGTCATTGGAGGGCAAATCCCAGCGCAGCTGGCGCACCGCCTCTATAAAAGGCAAAGACTCAATATCGCCCACGCAACCGCCAATCTCGGTGATGACCACGTCAAATTCTCCGGTTTGGCCCAGAGACAGCATGCGGCGCTTGATCTCATCGGTGATGTGGGGTACCACCTGCACGGTTTTGCCCAGGTACTCGCCTTTCCGCTCCTGCGTGATCACGTTGTGGTAGATCCGGCCGGTGGTCACGTTGTTCGCCTGGGAAGTAGGGGCATTCAGGAAGCGCTCGTAGTGGCCCAAGTCAAGGTCCGTCTCGGCGCCGTCTTCGGTCACGTAGCATTCCCCGTGTTCATAGGGATTCAGCGTGCCCGGATCGATATTGATATAAGGATCGAATTTTTGGATGGTTACAGAGAAGCCTCTCGCTTGCAGAAGTTTAGCCAAAGAAGCAGAGATAATGCCTTTTCCTAGTGAAGAAGTAACACCTCCCGTAACGAAAATGTATTTAGCAGAAGCCATAAGTTGAGTTTGTCTTATGGACTGCAAAGTTACTCTAAATTATTTGAACAGCGGGGAAAATGTTTGGCTTTGCCAGGAAAGTGCACCATCTGGGACAAGGGTTGGGGTTTTAAGGCTGTTTTACCAAAACAAGGCTCAAAACCACAAAGTCTTGACAGAACCCTAGGGAAGTCCTCGCATTTAATGCATCTAGCTGCCTTTGAGGAAATCCTGCAGCCGCTTGCCCATTTCCTGTAAGGTCAGCAGAACCGCCTCCTGCTGGATGCGCCTTCTGGCTTCCTGCTGGTCTAGCTCGTTGTCTTTTTTCTGGCTAAGCGTGTCTTTGGTCACGATGGCGGAGAAAGGCACGATGCCGGTTCTCACGTCCAACAGCAGGGCCTGCGTGGTGGCAAAAGCTTTGATGTCTGACTTGGAAAATAGCTTGTACTGGGCGTACACATCGTGGGTGGTGGAGTATACGAGCACCATGTCTGCCTGCATCCGCACGGCGGCTTCGCGCAGGCCCGTGAAAGAGGTAGGCTGCGGCAACAGCAGATCAGGAACGATGGTCACTTTGGTCACCTTGCCCGATTTTTTCAACTGATCCTCCAGCAAATCTGCGTAGGCTTGCTGACTTTTCTGATAGGCCTCATCATTCCACTGGTACCTTTTTACCGACGCGTTTTCCAGGTTCACCAAAGCCACCCTTATGGGGGAGGGTAACTTGTAAGGGGCAAACAGCATCCGCTGGATGTTCTCCTCTGAAATGGTGGAAGCCTTGTCAGCGAACAGGGATTGTGTCAAGGGATCAGTGAAGCTGTTAATCCCCTGCTGTTCTACATACGGCCCTGTTGGTTGGCTAACGGTACAGGCGCTCAGCAGGAGGCAGGAAAGGACAGCAGCGAGGTTTCGTTTCATGGGTGTTTTGCGAAAAAGGGCCTATAAACAGGGAGGATGTGGCAAGGGTACTTTCGGGTGAAACAAGGATTTATTGTTCCACCCAAATGATGGAGTTTCCGGTTTGGTGCTCGTTCTGTTCCCAGAGTTTGTTGTTGGGGTCAATGATCCATTCCCCGTCCACTATAAATTTGTACCGGTTCTTGCCCGCCGGTAAATGGACGTTGAACACCCAGTCATTTCCTTCCCGTTTCATGAGCAGCGCCTTGGGATCCCAGTTGTTAAAATCTCCGGCCACAAAAACCTCCCGCGCCTTGGCAAAATTCTTCAGTCGGAAGGTGTGGTTTGGCGAGATGATGAGATATGAATTGCCTGAGCCCTCGGGGTTGCCCACTTTCAGAGGATTAGCGGGGTCCAGGATCCACTTGCCATCTACCTTGAACTTGTAAGCATGGTTCCCCGGCCCGATGGAATAGGGCAGTTCCCAACCGGTGGCGGTTTTCCTCATGGGCAGCTCAAAATCTCGCCAGTTGTTGAAGGAACCCGCTAAGAATACTTGCTTCGCTGAGGTGTACCCTTCCAGTTTGAACAAGCGGGGTTTTCCTACCCGCAGAATGGAGTTGACGCTGTTGTGCTCGTTGGGGACGGTTTCAGGGTTGGTGGGGTCGTGGTGCCAATCGCCATCCACAATGTACTTGTAAATGTGGGTTCCCTGGGTCAGGAACAGGGGCAACTCCCAGCCTCGGGCGGTTTTGTTCATGAGCAGGTCGCGTTCTTTCCAGTTGTTGAAGGAACCCGCCAGGTACACCCGTTTGGCGTTGGTGTAGCCGGGCAGCCGAAAAACCGTATTGGTCTTGTAGTAAACCGAGTTCACGTTTCCGCGGCCATCGTTCTCCCGCAGTTGGTTATCGGTGTCAATGTTCCAGTTGCCGTCTACCACAAACTTGTACCAGTGCTTTCCGGCCTGGAGCGGCACCCGGGCAACCCAGCCACTGTCGGTTTTGGTCATGGGCAGGTTGTCAGGCACCCACCTATTGAAGCTGCCCGCCAGAAACACTTTTCTGGCTTGTAAGGCATTTCGGAGGTAAAACGTGACCACCGAGTCTTTCTCAGGAAAGAATTTCTTGTTTTTGAACCGGTTACTGCCAAAGACCACATGCTGGTTGATGACCGGGAAAAGGGACAGATCGGCGCCGTCTTTCCCGCTGAAGATGATTCGGTCTACCGGGTCTTTGATGTCTCCGAACACCATAAGCGGCTTGCTGAAGACTACAATTTGGTTGTTGTTCTGCTCCAAACGCCAGCCCTGCTGCGTAAGCGAATCAGCGGATTGGGTCTTGAAGTACTGGTGCAGGCCGACATCGGTGAGGTTGAACTGCACCAGAAAAGAATCCAGGGTGGCGGTGGAGATCTGTTTACTAAGCTCAATAAACATCTTGCCGTCTTTCACGGTGTACTTCTTGACCGGAGCCTGAGCATACGTCTGCCACTGCAGGGCTACTCCCAACAAGAGGGTGCACCAGCAGAGGCGGAGAAGCCGCAGCAAAAAGGACCGGTTGATGTTTATTTCCATATGTATAATTCGCGCCTCACAAAATTAAAGCCTATTTTGTTATTGTTCACTGCCAAGAAGTCAAACCCCAGCACCCCGTTGATACAGCCGTTGTAGGAGAAACAGGTATTCTCCAGGCTGGTGATGAGCACGGGCAGGTTGGGGATGTCCTGGGTACCAAACCGCACGTTTTTCATATCCCCGCGCAGGGCCTCAATCTTCCGGTTGCCGGTGCCGCTCAACATGACCCTGCCCGTGATGACTACATTCTCAAACACCTTGTTGGGCAGACGGCTGTCCAGGATATTGGTTTCGGCGCCGCAGTCAATGATGAAATCAATTTTCTTGCCAGCCATCTCGGTATGGGCAATGATGCGGTTGTCCTTGAGGTCAATAGGGATTCTGTGGAAGGTGGACGTGTCTTGCAAAAAGGTGCTTTGGTACGTATCGGCTTCTTTTTTGCCTATCTGGTGCAGGTAAATGAGGCTTCGCTCGTAGTCTATGATCATCTCACACTGCCTGAACAGCTCCATGCCCAGCAGCCCTAGTATCTTAACCCCTTTGGTGTTCTCTAAGTGCCCCAAAGGGGTTAAATCTGCTCTGAGCCGGTTGTAACGAAGGGTTCCCAGGC
The DNA here is from genome assembly GCF_008271695.1 of Rufibacter hautae. Classification (GTDB taxonomy): domain Bacteria; phylum Bacteroidota; class Bacteroidia; order Cytophagales; family Hymenobacteraceae; genus Nibribacter; species Nibribacter hautae. The sequence continues at coordinate 1,414,719 of NZ_VKKY01000002.1, read as the reverse complement.
TAAAGTTCTTCACTACCGTCTTGATTACCGCCGCCGTGGAGCCGGTTACGCTGGTGCGCTGCGCACCGCTGTCCCGGGTTTTGGGGTAATCCCGGAAGTAGGTGATGTTGAGTACCAGGTTCTGGGCGCCCGTATCCAGGATAAAGTTGCCTTGGGTGGTGTCTGCACGGGCTTGCAGCAAGATGAGGTTCCCGGCCCGCGTGAACGGGATAACGCAGGACGCAGAATCGTTGCCGGCGAAAAGGTAGGGGATGGAGAACGTCGATAGTGTTCGGCCCAGGCCAGGCAAAGCAAACGTGAGGTGCCTCTGGGGTTTTTCTTTCTCCTTTGATTTCGCTTCCAGCACGCCATTGCCCAGCAGCAGCAGGAGCAACGCCATAAGCTTCAGCACAAGGGAACGGAACGGAGAAGACATACAAAAAGGAACTTGCTATATGCTTTAGGAAAGTCTGGGGCTAGTAGTGTCGCAGGGCTGGGGGTTGCCAAAGCAAAGTAGCATAAAAGATAGCAAAATCCTTATATTGAATAAACAACCTTTTCCATTTTAACACAAGATTAACGTCTCCATCCTTTACCATTTGGGTCGATTCAATTCTTTTTGATTTGACTTTTTTCCCCTGAGATAGTATGAAGGCACCAATAGTCTGAAGTATCTCCAATTACCTGTTGAACGAAGCCGCCTTGTGTTTTGGACCTGTTTATGCAAAAGCAGGCGCAAAACACAAGGCGGCTTAAAATATGAAAAGCTGTTTCTGAATCGGATTTTAGAATAAGGCCCTAAAACAGGTTCTGTTACTGGGTGGAGGTGGTGGAAGCCAGAATAGCCACGAACGCTGCCAAAGCAATGCCTCCACCGATGGCCGCTTTCCCTACCTTTCGTTTATGGGCCTGGTGCCGGTAGCCATTATAATAGTATTGATCGCTTAGCAAAGTTGGGTTGGGTACTTCCTTGGGATTTACCTTCGGAGGGATGGCCGCAATGAGCACCGTGCCCGGTATGCCCAACAGCAGCGTTGCCCCAATAGACCCCAACACAGCATTGGTACCCTGTAATACTGCCGGGCGTCCATCTGGCCCTGCCGGTACCTATCCTGGGATGAAAGGACAGGAGTTGTTTCTTTTTCCTCTACGGGAGGACGCATAAGTTCATTTTTCCCGTTGGCGTACTTCACCATGAAAATCTCTGCCCGGGGAAGGGTGAAGAGACTGTCTGCGAACTTGTCTGGTTGGGTGAACTGCACCTTTTCTGGTGAGATCTCCATTACCTTGGCTTTTATCTCCTCGCCCGAGTTCTTAAAGATAATGTCTTGGGCATTTGCCTGGTAGCAGACAACCAAACAGAATTGCAATACAATGGATAAGATAGCTTTCCTAGTGGTAGAAGGTTAGAATTGTCTAGAGTTGAACCCGAACAGCAGGCTGAACCGCGCGCCTCCGTTGCCGGGTACAAAGGCCAGGTTCACCGGGAAATTCACTCCCTCGGATTTGAAATTGGTGCCTATGGCGAAGGCCACTCCGGCGCTGGCCGGCGTCAGGTTGGGTCCAACCCCGAACTCAAAGCCTTTGGGCCCCCGCAGACCCACCATGGCATTCAGACTGGGCACAAACTTCCCCTGCTCCAGGCCACCCACCAACGGGATGAACTCAAACAACCCAGACAAGCCCTTGGAGGTAGTAAAGATCCTGGTCTCAAACTGCCAGCCGAATTGCGTGAGAAACGGGTTAACGCTGAACTCCTCTTTGGCTTTGTCGGCGAGGGAGCCGGAGATGAGCGTGAACCCCAGCCTGGGGCCGCTTAGCTTCACGTGAGGCATCAACTGGGGTTCAGAGGTAGTCGCATTGGAAGGAGCCATACTGGTACTCACCGCGGGTGCCGGCGCGTTGAAGGTTTCTTTGTTGCCGTTGGCATACTTGATCATGAACACCTCCTTCTTCAGGATTGAGATGAGGGGTCCTTCTAGGTAATCAGCCCGTTGGTACTTCACCAACTCAGGGGTGATCTCCAGGATCTTGGCCGAGATCTCTTCGCCGTTGCGCTTGATAATCAAATCCTGCGCCTGGGCCACACCCCAGGTAAAGAGGACCACCAACAGAAGTAAAGTTTTTTTCATAATGAAACAGATAAGGGTTCAACCAGAAGGTGCAGTGAAGGTAGGTTGTGTTTTCAGGGAAAGAATATTAAGTTTATAGAATCCTTACTTTTAGATTTAAATAGTGTAGTTTATAAGTAATTGTAATTCAATATTTTGTATGTGTGTTTTGTGACTTGTAAAAGGATGCTGATTTGCTACAAACCTTGCATTATGGAAACCCATGGATGATTTGAAGATCACCATCTCCACGTTGTCCCCGGAGGATGTGCAGGAGTTTGCCTCTTTTATTCAGCGGCACAAAAAAAGGAGGGATAGAAAGGACTACGAGCTGTTCAAGTTGCTGCTGCAAAAACAGAAGCTTAGTCCGGCCCAGATCATGGGCAGACTGTATGGGGCAGAGGTGAATCCATCGGCGTACTACGCCCTGCGCAAGCGGCTCATGCAGCACCTCACCGATTTCATTGTGCTCAAGCGCATGCAGGAAGACCCCACCGCCGACTCCAGCATCATGGGCGCGCTTTCCATGGCCCGCTACCTGTTTGGGGCGCAGGCAGACCGCCAGGCCTGGAACCTCCTCCGGAAAGCCGAAAACCTGGCCACGGCCCATGAGCAGTTCGATCTCCTGAACGCGGTGTACAACCTCCAGATTGAAAAAGCCGACAGCGAATTCGCCGATGATTTAGACCTGATTATTAAAAAACGGAACCAAAACAAGGCCGCCGCCGATGAGGTGGAGCGGGCCAATATCGCCAGCAGTATCATCAGCAAGCGCCTGGAGAGTTCCCGGCGAGAGGGGCGGGACCTCCAGTTTGCGGCCACCATCCATTCGGTGCTGCAGACGTACGGCTTGCAGGAGGCCGTGAGCCAGCGACCATCGTTGCTCTTCAAGCTACTGTCCATCGCCCGTACCGCCGTGCTGGCCCGCCGCGACTATTATACCTTTGAACCCTATATTATTGAGCGCTTCCGGGCCCTGGCTCCCCACCTGAACATGACCCAGACTCACCAATACTATAAAATCAGGTTGCTGTACATGATCGCGCACGTGCTCTACCGTAACCGGAAGTTTGCCCAGTCAAACGAGTACCTGGAGGAGATGCGGGCGGTGCTGCAGACCCAGGGGAGGAGTCATCACACCACATTCTACCCCAAATACCTTTTCCTGAAAAGCGCCAACGGGGCCTTCCAGCGGAACCTGCCCCAGGCCATTCAACTGCTAGAGGAACTGCTGCAGGCTAAAACCATCAATTTGCCCCACCGTGACATGCTCACCGCCCGCCTGGGACTTAGCTTTCTGTATTTCGCGCAGGATAATTTCCAGAAGGCCAACAACCTATTGGTATACATCAACCACTCAGACAAGTGGTGCGAGCGGATCATGGGCCGGGAGTGGGTGCTAAAGAAGAACCTGGGCGAGTTGATTATCCAATACGAGTTCGGGAACCTGGACTTGGCCTTGGACCGGGCGAAAGGCATCGGGCGTAGCTACAAAGACCTTTTGGCTTTGCCAGCTTATAGCAACGCCAGCTCTTTCCTGCAACTGATTACCTACTTAATAGAACAGCCAGACCTGGCCACCCGCAAACTGTTTCTGCAGCAAGTGGAATCCATGCTCACGTTTGTGCCCGCCGAGCAGGAGGATTTGCAAGCCATGAGTTTCTATGCCTGGCTCAAGGCCAAAATGCTGGGCCGCCGGTATTATGACGTGCTGCTGGAACTGGCCCATGCTTCTTAAAAGAAAAATTCCCGTTTAGGGGCTGTTTTGGTCAAAACAGCCCCTAAACGGGAATAACATTAATCGGCTGGTTTTAAGCCTTGAAATCTGAAATGGCGTGGATAATAGCGGAGATCATCTCATCCGTTAGGTCCAGGTGGGTCACAAACCTGATTTGCTGTGGCCCGAAGGTAGTGGCTAAGATGTTTTGTGTCTCCAGGTAATTAATGAAGCCGTCTGGGTTAATCTCTGGTGCCAGGGTGAAGATGACGATGTTAGTCTCTACCGAAAGCACCTCGGTTACGTAAGGCGCAGCCTCTAACGCTTTCCCTAGCTGTTTGGCCCGGTCATGGTCTATTTGCAAACGCTGGATGTTATTTTGGAGGGCGTACAATCCGGCCGCGGCCAGAAAACCAGCTTGGCGCCAACCACCGCCCAAGGCTTTGCGCACTCTTTTGGCCTGTTCAATCATGCGTTTTGGTCCCAGCAGCAGAGAGCCTACCGGTGCGCCCAATCCTTTGGAAAGGCAAACCGAGATGGTGTTGAAGTATCGGCTGTAATCCTGCGGCTTCTCTCCGGTAGCTACCAAGGCATTGAACACCCGGGCTCCGTCTAAGTGCAAGGGCAAATTATTACGGCGGCACACTTCTGAGATGGCCGCAATTTCTGCTCCCGTATAATAAGAACCGCCTCCTTTGTTGCTGGTATTTTCCAGAGAAACCAGGCTGGTGACCGGATAGTGAATATTGTCTGGGTTAATGGCTGCTTCAATTTGTTCTGGGCTCATTCGGCCCCGCACGCCCTCTATCAATTTAACCGAAGCAGCGGAGTTGAAGGCAATGCCGCCCACTTCATACAAATAGATATGGCTGGTGCGGTCACAGATCACCTCGGTGAGGGGTTGGGTGTGCATTTTGATGGCAATCTGGTTTGTCATGGTGCCCGAAGGGCAGAAGAGCCCTGCTTCCATGCCAAACAGGCTTGCGCCGTACTCCTGCAGCTCGTTCACGGTGGGGTCTTCACTGTACACATCATCGCCCACCGGGGCCTGGAACATGGCTTCCAGCATGGCAGGGGAGGGTTTGGTGACGGTGTCGCTCCGGAGATCTATCAAAGTATTCATGTGATTTTTTAGGCTGAACTATTGAGAATGTAAAAGTAATAACTTACTTTTGCGATTCAATTTTAAATATTGACCGATGGCAGTTACTAGATTAAAAAGAAAAGACCGTAAGAATAAAGCAAGACAGAACAACAAAGTGCGTGTGATCAAGCAATTGTTGATGACTCCTGTAATTAAGAACGTGGATGTTGAAGAGCTTAAAGCTCGCTTCACTTCTGCTCCAGCCGCTAGCGCGGAAGTTGCTACAGCTGAGTAATTCTGCGTTTTTTCGTTCGCCTACTGCCTTTCGGCAAACTGTACGCGATTACTCTTACTACAAGATAGTTGAAAGTGTAACCTCTGTTGGTTACACTTTTTTTATGCCCTTTTGCCAAGCTCAATGGCCTGGAGTTTCTGCACCTTGCCGTCTTCCACCTCAAACCGCATCATGGTCCGCATGGTGTGAAAACCGTGCCGCCCCGCCGCCCCGGGGTTGAGGTGCAGCAGGTTGCCGTGCTTGGGGTCGTGCATCACTTTCAAAATGTGGGAGTGCCCGCAGATAAACAGGCCAGGAGGATTCTCTTTTATCATCGCACGCACCTCGGGCGCATACTTGCCGGGGTAGCCCCCTATGTGGGTCATGAGCACATCCAACCCATTGCAATCAAAACGAAGGTTCTTGGGGTGAAGCGCCCGTACATCGGGCCCGTCAATGTTCCCGTACACCCCCCGCACCGGCGCCACCGTGGCCAGCCGCTCAGAAACTGCCGCAATCCCGAAATCGCCCGCGTGCCAGATTTCCTCAACCCCCTCCAGCAGCGCCAGAATGCGGTCATCCAGGTAACTGTGCGTATCAGAGAGCAGGCCTATTTTCATTTTATTGAAGGAATGAGAGGTTGAATGAATGAGAGAATATTCTAAAAATATAGAAGTAAAAGGCTCATGGGGGACTTTACGGAACAAAACCTGTTTAGTGGCTAAATTCTGAAAAGTAGCCCCAAAACAGGTTTTGGATCCGATTAAAATGGTGAACAACCGAGAGCTTGGGAGATTTTATCTTTACTTTAATTGCCTTCGCCACTCACTAATTCCCACATTCATTCAATCCTTCAATCATTCATTCTCTCAATAAACTACTTTCCCCACGTCTCGGGAGCCTGGCGCCATTGCTCCAGTGTAGCAATGGCTTCCTGGGAGATGTAGCCTTGGGTAGCGGCGGTTTCCAGGAGGGCGTTGTAGTTGCTGAGGCAAATGGTGGGGATGCCTGCGGCGGAGAAGTTTTCATCAGCCTGGCCGAAACCGTAGGTGAAAATGGCGGCCATGCCAATGACCTCGCCACCGGCGGCCTGTACCGCTTTTGCTGCTTTGAGCGAGGAGCCGCCCGTAGAAATCAGGTCCTCAATGAGTACAACCCGCTGGCCTTCCTGTAATTTTCCTTCAATTTGGTTGCCCATTCCATGGCTTTTTGGCTCAGGACGTACGTATAAGTACGGCAAGTTCAGTATATCTGCTACCAGCGCACCTTGGGCAATGCCGGCGGTGGCTACCCCGGCAATGGCTTGTACGCCCGGAAATCGGTCTTGGACAGCCTGGGCCAGGGCACTTTTAATATAAGAACGAATATGCGGATAAGAGAGCGTAACGCGGTTATCGCAGTAAATAGGGGAGTTCCAGCCGGAGCTCCACTTGAAAGGCTGCTCCGGACGGAGGCGCACGGCTTGGGTTTCAAGGAGGTAAGCCGCAATCTGGGCGGCGGTTTCTGTGTGTGGCATGGGCGAAATTACACAAATAGTAGGAATGTTTTCCTGCCTCCTACGTCTTGTGCCCTATGAAAATTCTTTCTTATTTTGTACCTCCTTACGCGCCTTACATAAGCGACAACTTCATGAATGTCTTTATCAACGACATCCCACTGATTATTAAAAAAAGCAGTGAAAAGATCTTTAAGCACAAATACGATTTAGTGCTCGGTAAAGACGATCAGTTTACCTCCAAGGACCTGGTGGGCGATGTGCTCATCCGCGACGTTGACTCTGTGCTCATTGACCGCCTAGTGCGGCTCATGGAAGTAAAGAAACTCAAGAAACTGGAGTCTCTCACGCTGGTCACCGACAAGAAGAAGAAACTCATTGAGCACCTGAAAGATCAGTTCAAGATTATTAAGGCGGCCGGTGGCCTGGTGGTGAAGGACGGAAAAATCCTGATGATCTACCGCATGGGCATGTGGGACCTTCCCAAAGGCAAGATCAAGAAGTCTGAGGAAACTACCCTGGGCGCCCTGCGCGAGGTAGAGGAGGAGTGTAACATCAAGGTGGCCATCACCGGAGAGTTGCCCAACACCTGGCATTCCTACGCTTACAAGGGAAACAAAATCCTGAAGAAGACCAGCTGGTTTACCATGCAGTGCCTAGATGACACCTACATGAAGCCGCAGGCCGAGGAGTTCATTGAAGAAGTGCGCTTCATGACCCCAGACGAAGTGCTGGAGGTGTTGCCGGAGTCTTACACCTCTATTCAATTTGTGGTGCGGGACTATTTGAAGGCAATGAAGAAAGGCTGAACGGTATAAACTCCTGCACGTTGCCTCCGAAACGGTGAATCTCCCTGATAATGGAAGAGTTGATGGCCGCCAGTGAGGGCGAGGTGATTAGAAACACCGTCTCCAACTCCTGATTGATGTGCCGGTTGGCCTGCGCAATGGTGTTCTCGTATTCAAAATCAGTGGTGTTACGCAAACCGCGCAGCAGGAATTTGGCCCCCACTTCCTTCGCGAAATCGGCGGTAAGGCCTTTGTAGGCCTGCACCCACACCTGCGGATTATCCTTGAACACCCCTTCAATGATGGACACCATCTCCTGTACCGGAAAATAGCGGTTCTTGCTGCTGTTGTTGCCAATGGCGATGATGATGTTGTCAAACAGTTCACAACCCCGCTGCACCACATCATAGTGTCCGTTGGTGAAAGGATCAAAAGAACCAGGGAAGATGGCGATGCGCTTCATAAAATAGCAGATGAGGGGTTGGGCTAAAGGATTTTCGGCGGTGAAGATGCTGAAAATATTCTGTTCCTGTACCCCTCAATTACCCCAAATGTTTCCGCGTTGGCTGTTTAAGGCCTCTTTTTGGAAAAATAGCCTCAAAACCGATGGTGTCATTTTCAAAATGCTGATCCCTTCTTTGTAGGGGCAATCCCAAGTGGTTGCCCTTTACGTTCTGCACCTAAATGGGCAACCACTTGGGATTGCCCCTACTTTCTTTGCCATGTTGTGATTTCTGGTTGGGGAATAAAGGTGTCTTCCCTACTTTTGAAATTTGAGCTGAATGGGAGGGAAGCATGATCTCGTCTCAATTAACCCGTGTATAAAGCAAAAGCGTGTTCTATGCCTCTTTTTATAAAATCGGGCAGAGAACATGCTTTGTTGTTTTGGAGGAAGATAGCTGGCTCTAGGCAATAGGAGCTAGAACGTGAGCCTCGGTGACGGGCGCTACCAACCGGAAACCGTTGCCGTGGACGTTGATGATCTCCACGGATGGGTCGCCTTTGAGGTATTTTCGGAGTTTGGTCACAAAGACATCCATGCTGCGGGCAGTGAAGTAATTGTCGTCTTTCCAGATTTTGCTTAGGGCCACTTCGCGCGGAAGCACGTCATTCAGGTACTGGCACAGCAACAGGAGCAACTCGGCTTCTTTGGGCGAAAGTTTCTGGGTTTCCGCACCGCGGGTGATGAGCCGGGTTTTGAAGTTAAAATGGTAAGAGCCTAGGTTGTACTCGGTAGCGGTTAATTTTTCGGCCGGGGCCGGCGTGGCTTTGCGCTGCAGAATGGCTTTGAGTTTACAGAGCAGGATCTCAGAGTCAAACGGCTTGGTGATGTAATCATCGGCGCCAATCCGGAAGCCTTCCAGCATATCGGCCTTCATGGCTTTGGCGGTCAGGAAGATAACGGGCATTAAAGGATCGGCTTTTTTGATATCGGCGGCCAGGGAAAAGCCATCTTTCAGGGGCATCATCACGTCCAGAATGCAGCCGTCAAAGGTTTCTTTCTGGAACATGTGCAATCCTTGCATGCCATCGGTGCAGAGCGTAACGGCATAGTCATGCAGCTCAAGGTAATCTTTCAGAACCATCCCAAAGTTGGGGTCATCTTCTACCAGTAAAAGGCGGGTGTCAGGGTTTGTTGTCATGAAATCTTACGTTAAGGAGGTTGAATTTGCGTTAAGCCACATGTTTTTGGAAAGGAAGCCACAACGTGAATTTGCTGCCTTTGCCTAGTTCACTACGGAGATGGATACTGCCCGCGTGGGCCTCGGCCATGGTTTTGACATAGCTCAGCCCCAGCCCGAAGCCTTTCACGTTGTGCACGTTGCCGGTGGGCACCCGGTAGAACTTCTCAAATACTTTCTTCTGCGCCTCGCGCGACATGCCGGAGCCCTGGTCTTCCACGGAGATGTGCAGCCCCTTGGAAATGGTGGTGGTCTGGATCACGATCTTGGGCGCGTTGGGCGAATACTTGTTGGCGTTGTCCAGCAGGTTACCGATCATGTTGGCCAGGTGGCCCGGATCGGCCCAGACATAAGGCGTGCGGGCGTCCAATTTCAAATCCAGGGTGCCTTGGCGCTGCTCAATGTGCAGTTGGAACGGCTCGGCGGCTTTCTTGATGAGTTGGTGCACGTCTACTTCCTCAAAGGCCAGTTGCAGGGTGCGGCGCTCCATCTGGGCTGTTTGCAGCACTTTCTCCACCTGCTGGTGCATGCGCCGGTTCTCGTCTTTGATGATGCGCGCGTAATAGTCTACCCGCACCTCGTCTTTCCGCACCTTGGGGTTCACCAGTGCATCCAACGCCAGCGAAATGGTGGCAATAGGTGTTTTAAACTCGTGCGTCATGTTGTTGATGAAGTCATTCTTGATCTCGGAAATCTTCTTTTGCCGCAGGATGGTGTACAGCGTGAAGGAGAACGTCAGGATAATAATGAGCGTGAACAGCACCGAAATAGCCGACGGAATCAACAGGCTTTGCCACACATAGAGGTTCCGGTCCGGGAAGTTCAGGAGCAGGAAGCCGGGATCCGTCATTACGTCATTGGGGAAAAGGCGTACCGCGTATTCGTTCTCCCGCAGATTAGAAGGGATGAGTACGTTAGGGGAAGAGGTCAGAATCAGGTTGAGGTTCCCAGACCCGGTTGCCGTGCGCAGGGTGCAGTTGTAGCGGATGTTGATGTTATGGTTGGCCAGTTCCGTGGTGAGCAGGTCATTCACCTTCAGTTCCTGCAGGCGCTCGGCCAATGGTTTCTCTTTCCGCACGTACTCCACCGCCATCTGCTGCATCACCTTGTTCAGCGACTGTACTTTGGCTACGGCTTTCTGGTGTTTGTTTTTTTCGGGGCTTACCTGCGGCTGAAGGGCTTGGGCGGGTGCCTTGGCGGGTTGAACAGCGGAAGGAAGGGACAAAGGCGTAAGGGACTTGGCGCCCTGTAGCACAATAGTCCCTGACTTAGCCGTACTTCTAATAGACGGGTAGTACCGTACCATCTTCTGGCCATTCACCACAGAATCCTGGGAAAAAGCAATGGCCTGCCATACCTGTTTGCCCAGCAGGGTATCCGTAACCACGTCTATGACGTTGCCGCGCACGTTCACGGCCTTGATGTTCTTGGAAGGAAGCCGTAGCAGTTGCTGCTGTTTGGCCCGGGTGAGGGAGTCATAGCTCATGCGCAGGACAAAGGCAGAGTCCACCTTAGACCGCATAAAGTGGGTGGAGTTGCTTTTCCGGAAAAGGGAGTCTATCTGGGATTTCTGTGAGGCCAGGATTTTCCAGACAATCACCGAATCGGCGGGGCCTTTCCCAAAGAGGTCCTGGTTGTCTTTCCCCTGGCTTCCAGTTTGGGCCTCGCGCACGTACGTTCTGCCGTGCAGTTCCTGGTACCTGGTTGGCTCCTGGGCGCGGGCCATGGTCAGGGCTTCTGCCTGGGTCACCATCACTTTCACAGGAGACAAGGTGAGCCGGGCCGGAGCCACGGTAGTAACATTGGCTGGAGCCGCGGGGGCAGGAGTAGGATGGGTGTTTTTAGCCTGTTTTTTCTGTTTAATGGTGATTGCCGGGCGGACCTTATCAATCACCACTGGTGCTTCGGGGGATAATGCCGCCGCCCTGATCTGGGGAGCTTTTTCCTGGAGGTAAAACACCGCCTCCTTGGTTTCTAACCGGCGGGCTACCTGTTGCAAGGCATCGTGCACGTTCCGGTCAAAAACCTCTTCCTCCATCCGTACTGCATGATGGATCCAGTAGACCTGGAACCCTATCAGCCCTATGAGCGAGATAGTCATCAGCACAATGACCCAAAGCAATGTTTTCTTTCTCATCCCTACAAAGATAAAGGCTTAAATGAGGGCAAACCTTACTTTAACTTTTCATTAACAAGATAAGCATATTGCGGGACTAAATAATGGGTTAAAGGGGGTAGAAATGAGGGGTTGATAGGAGGAAGCGTACACGATTTGTCCTTAGAATACCCCTCGTTGTTTTACTATGGTTTTACTCGAGCTTCACCCTTGAGTAAATGGCGGCGGTGGCCAGATCGTCTTCCCCTTCCAGCAGGTCCTTCACATAAACCTCGGTCGTGGCCAGCGAGGAATGGTTCAGCATTGCCTTAATGGTGCGCAGGTCCGTGTGCTTCAGCGCCTCGTTGGCGAAGGTGTGCCGGGCAGTGTGCATGGTGAAGGGCTCCAGGCCTAAAAGCTTTGCAATGCGCTTCAGATTACGGTTGACGGTGGCCTTCCGGTTGTCCCGAATGCTCTTCTGCGTGAATTTATTAAAAGAAAGGTAATCTTCTTCCAGGACCGGAAAAACAAAGGTCCGGCTTTCACCTTTCCTAGGCATGTACCTATCTAGGATGGCCATCAGCTCAGGGGTAAGGACAATGGACTTTCCTTTACGGTTCTTGCGCATGGTGTAGCGTAGCCGGTCCTGCACGTCCGCAACCTTGAGCTCCAGCACATCGCCGCCCCGGGAGCCGTGCATGTAGTACTGGGCAAGGTAGATGTCGCGGGACAAAGTCAGGTTCTTCCCCTTTTTGATGCCGGAGAAATCAGCTTCGGCCAGCTTGCCCAAGGCTTCCATGCTGAGCGGCTGCTTCTTCCTGAATCCTTTCTTGCCCTTGATCAGTTCTTCCGCATTGGTAAAGGGATTGGCGGCATAGTCCAGGAGCCCTTCCTGCATGGCTGACTTGGCCACGCTGCCCATGATCTTGAGGTAAGTACTGATGGTGACGTTGGAGCAGGGCCGCATTTTCTGCTTCGTGCCTTTATTGCCGATGGTCTGCAGGTGCAGGATGTAGTCCTTCAGGAAGCCCACTGTGAGCTGCGTCATGGGAAGCCTGCCGGAGCAATAGCCGTGCAGGGTGTTGTAGAGGGAAGAGTAGGTGATGAGGCTGGAGGCGCCAAAGCGTGCTTACGCGCTATCTCCCTTTTGAACAGGTCCAGGAAGCAGGGTTCCCTTAAATCCCGGGTGCCGTGCTTGCTTTCCTTGTAGAGGTTCACCAGCTCCGCAGAGGTGAGGGAAGGGTTCTTCTTACCCAAAGCACTGAGTGCATCCAGGTCGTTCTTCAGGCTGTTATTGTCTACTGCCGACTGTGAGTAGTCCTTTAGCTAGTTCTCTTTCCGGTAGTCCCAGTTCTCCCGCCAGTACTTCTTCAGGACGAAGAAGTCAAAATAATAAAATTAAGGGGCGTGTTTTGATTCAAATTCCGGTTTATTTATTTGCATAATACATTATTTTTGTGTATCTTAGATGGGTATACTGAAAGTAAAACAATAACAATAATTTAAATGTTTAGCTTAAACCCGTTGGTTCAGTTCTAACCATTAAGGTTACAATGACGGCGTGCGTTAAGGTAAGCGCTAATTTAAAATAGATTGAAATAGAAATGCCAGGTAAGAAGAAGGGACAGCCCAAGACCGGGTGGAGAGAGAAAGGCTCACCCAACAAAGTTACCCGTACCGCAAAGGAGTTGGTGACTGACTTGGTTTCGGCCGGTATGGCCAAAGCCATGCAGAAGCTGGAGGAGATTGAAGACCCTAAGGAGTACCTGGAGACGCTGGCCAAGTTCATCAGCTACGTAGTGCCTAAGAAGACGGAAAGCGAGACAACCGCTGCCTTGCCTGTCATGCAGACGGAAGTTCGAATCCTGCCATCCGAGGCAAAGATCGCCTCCAGTGAGAAAGAAGTCAGCCTGTAATGTTTGAGACCTCCGTACTGTACGAAGCCAACTACAACGCCACGGCCCAAGTGGTGGTGGGTCAGGGCGGCACCAGCTCGGGGAAGACCTACAACATCCTGCAGGTGCTCTTCACCAAACTGTCCGAGCGGCCGCGCAAGGTCTGCACAGTGTTAGGGCAGGACATTACCAACCTAAAAGCCGGTGCGCTTCGTGATGCCGTGGAGATCTACGACAACACGGCAATGCTCCAGCGGCTCATCAAGTCCTACAACAAGTCAGACCGGATCTTCACCTTCAACAACGGCTCCATTATGGAGTACAAGAGTTATGACGGGCCGCAGGATGCAAAGTCAGGGAAGCGGGACTACCTGTTTGTGAACGAGGCAACGGGGTGGAGTACCTGATCTGGAAGGAGCTGTTCCTCCGTACCCGTATCAGTCCTACATTGACTACAACCCCAACGCAGAGTTCTGGGTCCATGAGCACCTGATAGGCAAACCCTTCGTGCAGACCTTCATCTCTGACCACCGGCACAACCCCTTCCTCTCCGATATGCAGCGGGCCACCATTGAGGCTTTGCGTGACGAAGACGAGGAGCTGTGGCGGGTGTATGCCCGTGGGCTCACTGGAAAGATTGAAGGCCTGGTGCTGCGCAACTGGTCCCTCTGTGATGAAATACCGACAGACGCAAAGCACATCGGCACCGGCATGGACTTCGGTTTCACCAACGACCCAACAGGCGTTCCTGATGTCTACATGCAGAACGGGGAACTGTGGGTAGATGAGCTCATGTATGACCATGGTCTCACCAACCCGGCCATCTGCAAGAAGTTGGATGAGCTGGGCTTTGACCGGCGCAAGGACATCATTGCCAACTCTTCAGAGCCTAAGTCAATGAGGGAGATTAAAGACATGGGTTTCCGGATCGAAGGCGTGATGAAAGGCCCTGACAGTATCCTAAACGGTATAGACATTTTGAAGCGCTACCACATCAACGTGACCCGCCGCAGTGTCAACCTCCGGAAAGAGCTGAATAACTACAAATGGGAGGTGGATAAAACCACCGGTAGGCCCACCAACGAACCCATTGATGCCTTTAACCACTTGATAGACCCGCTGCGATCCGTGGCCCTGAACAAAATCGGTAAACCGACCACTGCCCCAATCCAGAACAGAATGAAAAAAGCATCTAAACGATGAAGAACCTAGAACTACACGCCGCCTCGGGCGAATCACTGACGGTGCAGGTGCCCACCCAATGGGGAGAGGTGAGCCTGCGGACGTTCCTTGCCATGCAGAAGAAGCCCAGCCTGAGCAGTTCGCCTTGCTGTGCGTCATTACCCTGGAGCAGTACTTTGCCTTGAGCAGCAACGCTGTGGAGTGCATAGCCGCCGTGCTCTCCTTCATCGCAGAGGAGCCGTTGGAAGAGGAAGGCCTTGACTACCCCAAGAACCTGGGCGCTGAATCAATAGGCCAAATGGAGCTTGCCAAAAAAGCCATCCAGGACACGGCAGAGCATGGGGAGCTTGCCGCTATCCCTTACCTGTACGCCATCTACCTGATGCCCGAGCGCAACAATTTGCAGCTTGCCTTCGTGCAGGACTTTCCGGAGAACGTGGTGGAGGAGGTGCGGGACTTGCCTGTTTCCCAGGTGCTAGGACCAGCGGTTTTTTCATGGGCCAGATTTTGGAGAAGGCAGCCTTCTACGGCCCAATGATTTACCGGGAACCATAACCCGATATGCTTGCGGCAGGATTTGAGAGGCTAAACCAGTTCGGCTTTTTTGGTACGATGGTGCAGCGGTGCAGGGCAGAGGGAATAAGTCAAGCGGAGTTCCTGCAAAGGCCCGCCGATGTGTTCTATATGGAACTGGTGCACGATGCCATTGCCAACGACTGCCAGAAAGACTTACAAGGGATACAGAAAAATAAATCGAACTAATAAGGTTTATAAAACTTACCTCTTGAATTCATACTCCACTACTGTGGTTCCGCCAAATGGCCTATCAGTCTTCGAAAATATTATCAGGTGATCTGGCTTTAGTTCTTGGATTGTTACTGTATATGGTCTATAACCTGCATTTGGGTATCTGGTAAAGCTAGAAGCATCAATCATTGCATAGTTATCGGTATTCACCGAGCTTCTAAGGGATTCCGTCACTTGAGTCCTTGGAAACTCAAAAAAAGAATCTGCCCCCAAATTAGTAGTCCCATAGGAATTAGGCCAATCGGGTGTTGTGGAATTAGCTTCATGCTCTGTGTGCTTAAAGCTCGTCATCATCCACTTGCCCATCAACATGGTATGTGCCTTTGTCTTTGGGTCCTCAGGAACTACTGCATCTTCCTCATCTTCAGCTTTACTGCAACAAGAGAAAAGAAGGAACATAAGCAAGAAGATCGAAAGAAGCTTCTTCATGATGTGAATCAGGGTTTAGGATATTTTGAAACGCTAAGTTATTGGTTTGCTTCAAGGTAATCTATTCGGTAGGAGCGGTTTGTAAGGTGGACTGTAAAAAAATTTTATTTTATGACTCAATAATTACTTCATTAAAAACGCATACTTGATTCTTTTTCAATTCTTTATATAGGCTTGTGAACTACGTATTTTTGTCTATACAACATAGGCAAATGAACTACGCAGGCATCGTATCCCTTATCCGGCAAACCGCAGAGGCCATTCTTTCCGAAAACGGAGGGACTGGCCTTTTCCATTATGGGCAGACCCCGCAGCATGCGCAGGAAGGCTACAACGGCCCCATGCCGCAGATTCACCTAGACCCCTTGCAGGACTCGGTAGACTTCGGCCGCGGCAATACCCGCGTGCCGATCACCATCGGCTTTCTGGACCAGGACACCGGTGAAAGCAACGCCTCACAGCAGGCGGCGATAATTGACCGGATGGTTTCAATATCTGACAGGTTCATGGTTGCCCTGAGCGAAGAGGACCTGTTTGATGACATCCTGGCCACGAGAAAGCCCATCTACGGCTATGGCCAGGCACGGCTTACCGGCATGACCGTTTCCTTCACCATCAGCACCCCGGTTGCCCTATGCTAATGCAGACGCACATAATGCTGCAGGAGTACGGGCAGAAGTGGGTGGCCATGATCCAGGAGAACATCCTGACCTAACACCAAGAACTACATCCCGTTATCTGAGCGCCAGAAGATGGCCGCCAGTATCCGCTTTGAGGTGACCAAGTAAGGGCTGGTGATCTGCGGCGGGGAGTGGGTCTTTACCTACGATTACGGCCGCGGCCTCACGGTGAATGACGGTGAGGGTGCCGTGCGCAGGAATGCCCTAGCTTTCATCCGTGAGGAAGGAATCAAACCCAAGGGGTTATTGGCAGACGGCTCACCCATGGATCAGGAGACCTTGGCCTTCTTCCTTTCAAGGAAGATCCACCAACAGGGAACCTTGCTTTACCGCACGCAAACCCAAAGCGGTGTCCTAAGCGATGTGATCAACGAAGGCACGGTGCAGGAAATGGAACAGATGCTGTTCTTTGAGATAGGGACCACCATCAGCAGCAGACTTTTAGAAGCGATTCAATAATGGAGCAGCTCATCTACAGCTACCAGCAGAACCCAAGTGACCCGCTCAGTGATGTGGTCACCGTGTACTTTGAACCTGACACCAAAACGGTGTCTACCTTGAATGAGCCCTACAGCTCACAGGTGGTCTCGCCACCCCCGGTGGAAGGGCAGGTGGTCTATTCCATCTGCGACGCTACGCCCGGTAGTTACACCAAGGACGTGGTGAAGTTCAGCTCTACCCGGTTCCGCTACCTGCCTGAGGAGAACTCGGTTGACTGTGGCTACACTTCAGGAGGATCAGGCCCAACCTATTCGGCTGATGGGACTTTCATCCGCAATCAATGCTATGGGGTAAATCAGTACCAGGTTGTAGCCAACGGCACCGGAGGGGAAAGGCAAGGCGCACTGGTGAAGGCCAACGCTACTGAATGCGGCTACGTGGCACCTGTAGTGTCTGGCTGTACCAACCCATTGGCCTCCAACTACAATCCACTGGCCACGGTGGATGATGGCTCCTGTGTTATCCCGCCGGCGCAATACCATGCTGTAGGCGGCGTGCTGCCCAACCCAATTGAGTACAGCATCACGGTAGACCCGCTTCTGAACGGCACACCCAAGAAGAACCACTTCATCAGGGCTACCATCCACCGGCTGGACTATAGCGTCATCGGCACCATGCAGGCCCGCGTGCGCAACGGCAAGGCAACGCTGGAGGTGTCTTCCTACCTGCGCCCTTTAGTTGGCACGGAGATCACTACGGCAGTCTCACAGGTAGCCGAGCAAGCCGGAGCGGTGGAGCCTTTCTACCTCAAGTACAAGGAGCACTACAACGGCCTTGAATCCGCTGAGGTGACGCTTGCCAGCCCTGTCCGTTTGGCGGTGGAAAGTGCCTTGGATAAGTACTCCGGAAGCCTAGAGCCTTACGTGCTACGGGAAAGCGATACCCTGCCCGCCTTCACCACACCTTACAAGAACCCGGTTTGCTTCAGCGGTCTGCCCTTTGAGGTGAGCATGCTCATTGATGCCTCCATGGCCGGCAAGCCCATGTTCTTTGAGCGCCGCTACATCGACGCCTGCGGTTCTGAGCTGGAGATCCTGAGCACGCCTATCCCTGATGCCATGGCCGGGAAGATGGCCCGCCTGCGCATGGATGCTTTCCCGCTGGATTGCGCCTGGAAGGTGGAGCTCTCCATTGTGGATACTGACCGCAGCTACCACGGCTCATGCCCTGTGGCGGAGGGTATCAAGATATTTGACAACACGTTTGACTTCAGCTTTAAAAGAGTAATTGTTACCTCAGGTTCATAAAGCCTTCAATAGTTTCCAAAATAAGTGGTTTGAATCGCTCTGTTTTAGAGCTAGTGGATGAGAGAATATGTCTCAGGGAGTGGTAGGCCTCCTGTTTAGACATCCCAGAGTCAATGAAAAGGCGGATAGCTTCCTTCTCTGACTCTTCTAAAGATTGGTACGTCTTTCCGTACCTCAATCTTTCCCTAAGTGCTTGGAAGACCATGTGATTGCAAATAATTGAAGGAGAAATTAAAGTAATGGAAAAAGTATCACAAACCCTAACCGTTGCCCTGTACCCGGTCTGTCCGGAGAAAGGCGTTTTCCTACACTGGAAGAACCAACTCGGCGGCATTGATGGCTGGTACTTCGGCGGCAAGAAGAGCACCCGCCTGGATACTGAGAGCATTGCCACGGTGGTAAGCCATGACGGCCGCAAAGAGCGCAGCACCGGCAAGACAGCCCGCGAGTTCTGGACCGTGCGGTGCGGTGGCCTGATCGTTGACCAGGTTGAGGCCAAACGCCAACTCTACCAGAGCCCGCAGGTGCAGATGTGGAATCCGGACGGTTCCTTTACTGATGTGGAAGTGGTAGCAGGTTCCTTCACCATCATCAACGAAAGCGAGAAGAAGCGCTTGGTGACGCTGGAAATCCTTCTGCCCAAACCTAATGCGCTGGTACGATGATAGAGCTTTACATTGAAGGCCAGCGCATGGACCTGGGGCCGGATACCATCATTGCCCGTACCTTCCAGCAGAACTTGCTTTCCTCACAGGGAAGCGTTGACAGCCCGTACACCAACTCCTTCAGCCTGCCTTACACGAAAAACAACGCCCGGGTGCTGGAGAACCCTGAAGATCCAACCAGCCTCTCAGACAAGCCTTATGTGAAACTGGACACGGTGATCAGGCAGCACGGCATTGAGCAGTTTCCCAACTCCATTGCCGAGGTGCAGGGCTTTGAGGAAGGCGCTTACCAGGTGCAGGTGTTCGCCGGCGCGGTGCCGTTCTTTGAGCTTTTGGGAGACAAGACACTGCAGGAGCTGGACCTGAGCCAGCACAACCACATGTGGAACTTCGCCCATGTTGCCACCGGTGGGTTGGATGGGATGTACATCTATGACCTGATTGACCGGGGCAAGCCGCTGGACCTTTCCAAGGTGCCCCCGTCTTTCCTGTACCCGTCTATTTTCGCCATAGCCATCTGGGTGCGGATCTTCCTGGAAGCGGGTGTGGGTGTGGTTATGAAAGCCCATGATGACCTTGAGCGCCTGGTGCTGCCTTTCTGCAACGAGAAGCCGGTGCACAACCAAGGTTGGATTGAGGCCCATACCGCTACCTACCCGGTCACCTCCACCGTGCGCAAGGGCGAGACCTACACCGAGAAGGAAGTGCCCGTGCCTACCCATGGTGTGCTGAAGCTGACCATGGACGTGGTGCTGAACAGCATGGAAGGCCCGGTGGACGGCTTCTTTGGTTTATTCCGCAACGGCGTGCCGGTGCCTTTCTCCCAGTAGAAGACCACCTTCAACACGTTGGGCGCCCATTCCTTCACGGCTACCATCCCGATTGAGATGGGCACGGACCTGAGCGGGCTAACCGTGGAAACGCACCTGCCTTCTTCCTCAGATACCACCTATGCCTATTCCTCTTTCGACTTCACCGTGTCCTATGAGGAGGAAGTCTACTACGGCACCGAGTGGGACCTTGCCTTGAACCTGCCTGACCTGAAGCAGAAGGACTTTGTATTAGCCCTTTGAAAGATGTTCGGCTGGTCTTTGGTGTATGAGCCTTACTAAGGCGCCATCCATGTGAAGCCGTTGGCTGATGTGCTTGGGAATATGCCTCAGGCAAAGGATTGGAGCGGGAAGATTGACTACTCCACCCGCCCGAAACTGGCCTATATGCTACCTGAAATAGCCATCAAAAACCTTTACACCTGGGCAAAGGACGAAACCGTGCCCGCCGGACTAGGTGACGGGGTGCAGATTGCCTCCAATGAGCACCTGGAGCAGGAACGAAAAGCGATGGAGCTGCCCTTTGCCGCCTCTGAAATGCTCAATGACCTGCTTAAAATAGGCCAGTTTTACAGAAACAACCCCATTCTGGAGACACCCTACACCATGACAGTGCCCAATATGGTGGCTCGGGAGCAGATTCCTGAGATTGGGGACATGGAAACCGTTCTGGTAGAGGATGCCAGCGATGACCCTACCGTGCCCAGTGGTAGTGCCATCTACACATTTTACCGGCAGGTGTCTTCTGACCAACCAGATACCTGGGTAAAGGAGGAACAGGAAGAGTATTACATCAATGGCATAGAGCCAAGGATTGCCCTTCTCACCGATACCACACGGACTTTTACACTCAAACAAGGCATTATCACTCAACAGGTAACGCGCAGGGTAGCGGACTTCACAGGCCTGCACTTTGCCGTGCTTCTGCCCAAGTACCACGAGATAACACAGCGGGTGCTTGCCCGGGTGCAGCTCTTTACCGTGAACGTGCTGTTGACTGCCCAAGACTTTGCAGAACTGGACAGCACCGTGCCCATCTGGATTGAGCAGTTCAAAGACTACTATTACCTGAATAAAGTAACCGACTACACCTCCGAGGCTGTGCCTTGCGAGGCTGAACTGATAAAACTGAACTAACATGCCACAAATCATTCTATTGGCCCTTGGGCTTATCTCCTTAGGTATTAGCCTTGGGCAACATGGGAAACCCAAAGAATGCATGCACAATGCATGGCCTTCAGTATAATCATTTATAATCACTCTTGCCCTTTTGATTTGGGGTGGGTTCTTTGAATAACAGCTATGGCAGACATGAAAGAAACAGCCATCTTCGAATTGAAGATAGACGCCGGCGCATCGGAGAAAAGGATTGCGGAACTCACCACTGACCTGATTAAGGCCAAAGAAGCCAAGGCGGCATTGGATAAGCAGTACAAAGCTGGTGAATTGTCAGCCGAGGAGTACGGGAAACAGACCGCCGAGAACAAGCGTGCCACTACTGCCCTGACCACGGAGCTTGGGGCAGAGACCAAGATACTGGCCATGCACACCAAGCAGACCAAAGAGGCGGTAGGCTCCAATAACCAGATGCGTGCGCAGCTCTTGAGCCTTACCCAGCAGTACAATGCCCTGAGCAAAGAGGAGCGGGAGAATGCTGAGATCGGCGGCGTGCTGCAAAAACAGATACGGGAATTGTCTGATGCCTTGAAGGAGAATGAAAGCGCCGTAGGTGACAACCGCCGCAACGTGGGGAACTATGCCGGCAGCATTCTACAGGAGGTGGATGGCAACGGCTTATTAGCTACGGTGACCCAAGTAGCCACAGGCGCGCGCAGGAGACCTTCACCGCTACCATGAACTTCACCAAGGCTTCCTTGGCAGGTAACGTGACCGGCTGGAAAGCGCTGAACTTGGTGATGAAGGCCAACGTGCTGGGCATTGTCATCACTGCCTTGGCCGGCCTTGTTGCATTCCTTACCAGGACGCAGGAAGGGATAGACTGGGTGAGCGCCAAAACTAAAGTTGTTGTAGATGGAAGCCGTCAGTTGAACTGCTTCTGATTATCGTCAACCTGCTCCTGGAAATCAGACTGGCCATAGTAAAGGCCGGGCAGGAACACATTCATTGCATAATCCACGGCCAAATCACCAGCTGGCACAGTCACCGGGCGAAGGATGTTATCCTGGTCACTGTCAGGCAATGCAACTCCGGCAAGTACTTGCTTCCAGAAACCATCCAATTGGTTGATTTTTGCGCTTGCGTTGGCGGTATCGCCCAAAGTGGCAATGGTCACTTTGTCACGTTTACAAAAAGGGCCTCCTAAAGCTTTCAGGATAGCCTCAATGTCGGTGTCGGTGAGGTCGCTCACATCGGCGCCAACTTTACGGGCAAGCTCAGCGATTGTACCGGCGAAGTCTTCGGCGCAATAGTGCTGAAAAATCTCCAGATTGGTAAGGTCCATGAACTTCTCGCACATGTGCACGCCGCCCTCGTCAGGAGTACCGCAGCCGGTACGCTTGCGGGTAACATCCTCAACCATTGAGAGCATGTACATCTTCTCCTTGGTCTTCTTGTCCGTCAGAACGGTAAAGCCCAAGGAAGTCAGTTCCGGTGAGTTCAGAACCTCTTTGATGATGGCCTGACCGATTGATTCAGGCTCTTTACCGTTGTAGGTAACGTTTAAGTCAATAGTTGTTGCCATGTTACTTATTTGCTAGGGCTTATAGGCGTTTTTCTCTTTGGACAAATTTTCGGGTTCCGGCTTGTCACCGGAGAAGTTCTGGGGAGGCGTGGTCTGCTTCTGCCCACCGCCTGGTACTTTCTTCTCAAGGGCAGCAATCCGGCTCTCCAAGGTGGGCACCTTAGCGGCTGTGGCGTTGGCCGCCTCCAGCTGGCTTTTCAGGTCAGCAATCTCCTGGTCTTTGGCAGCCAAGGCAGCAGCGGTATCTTCACCGCCTTCTGAGGCATCGGCGATCTTAGTCACAGCGCCTTCAGCTACCGTTATGGTGCGGCCGTCAGACAGCTCGTGGGTGCCATCGGCTACCGGGGTTTCCAAGACTTCGTAAGTGAAGACCGCGGTGCAAACCGCCAATTCACCGTCATAGTAGATGGTGCTTTCATCTGCCAGGGTGGTCGAGGCTGCCACTACAGTGGTTTCTTCCACGGTGTTCTTGGCCCCATTCCAAAACAAGCCTTTAAGGCCGTTCACGATCTTATCAGCAAGGCTGGATTGTTGCTCTTCAGTCATTGTATTTTCAGGTTGATTATGCTTGGTTTCAGGCCGGTAGAAGGCTAGTGGCTTGGCGGCTGCCCTTGCCCTGCCGCAGGTGCGGAGGCTAAGTCTGCGTTGAGGATAATGGAATCAACCCAACCTTGGGCCAGTGCCTCAGAAGAGGAGATGATTTGGTCCATTTTAAGTTGCCCCTCAATCTCCTCCTTTGGCTTGCCTGTTCTGGATAGATAGGCGCCTACCAGGATGCTTTCAAAAGAATCATGGGTGGCGGCGTCCTTGCGCAGGTCATCGGCTGTACCGCCCGTGGCTGGCATTTATGGCTTATGGGCGCACCAGGTAGAAGCCTCGAGGGCTTTCAGCATCCCCGGGCTCGCGGCCATGGCGATGAAAGTGGCGATGCTATAGCACTCCCCTTCGTTGATCACCTCAATGATGGAACCGGCTTTGCGCAGGTCCAGGAGTCTGTTAAAAATCTTAATTCCCTCGGCAACGTCACCGCCGGGGCTCCCTATGTGCACTATTACCCGTTCAGGGTTCGGCAGATCCATCAGGTGCCACTCCAGTTCATAGGCCATAAAACCCGGCCACCATCCCTACCCTTCATCCAGGAGGCCGATATGGGAATCAATTTTGATGTGTAGATCTTTCGCCAAGTTTGTGTACTTTCTTCATGAAGAAGTAGCACAAAATTGGCACTTTAGTTGTATGAAAGCTATGGTTTAGTTATATTTCTATATACAATACATATACAGGTGTTTATGCCAGAAAAACTGGCTAAAAAGGAGACTTATATACCTGTTACTAATTTGCCTGAGCCGGTTAAGAATGAGTTCCTGGAGATGTGCAAGGATTTGGGCTATAACCAGACGGAATACATCCGGCACGTGGTCAGAAGGGACGTGCAGAAATGGAAGGAGAAGAAGGCGGCATGAAGAAGACTGAGGAGAAACCCAGCTACGACCAGCTATAAGCCGAGCGGGACGCAGCGGTCAGGAGACTGGAAGCCGTTAACGCCATGGTGGCCTTTGCCGAGTTCAACAACCATCGGGAACCGTGCCGCCAGATGAAGCAGCTTTTGACCGAGGCAGAAAAAAAATGAAGGTAGTTCTATGAAAAAAAAGGCTTTAATCGGGCCTTTGCTATTGGAATATTTCCCTTATCGCGAAGCTTGGATGGTTATCAATCTCCATGGTTAAGTAAAGGATTTCCCAATTATACTTTGAGCAGAACTCATATACGGCTTCTATCACACCGTACCTAACTATACCATCCCAGTTGCCGATTATAAAGTCATGGCCAGCGATGATGCCCCCCGGCTTGATCTTAGGCCTCAATATTTCGAGCTCTTTGATGGTTGTCTTATAGGAGTGGTCGGTATCAATATAGACCCAATCAAAATAGCTATTTTCGAATCTAGCCACCACCTCAGTGGAAAAACCAAGGTTTATCTTAACCCGGCCAGAACCGATTTCGGTCTTGAACTTATCCTCAACATGCTTCCGTTTGTTCTGGTTATACCTCTCGCTGTCCCATAAGTCAACCAAGTGCAGTTTCTGTGGCTCACATAGCTTGAGGATCAACTCTGAAAAGCCTCCTTGGTCCACCCCTAGCTCGGCAACTACCCCGTGTTTGGGCAGCAACCTGAGTAGTTCTACCCGGTTAGACAACAATTTGGTGTTCTTTATACTTTGTGAAGGGATATTGGTTCGGGGGATGCTTTGGGAAATGGCCTTATTATTCTCTTTCACCTGAGCTACCACAGCCCGGTATACTTTACTTTTCAACCAGCCGGGGACTAACTTCTTGATCATTTCCTTAGCAGTTTTAAAGAATAATTACTTGGTCATGTTTTCGCTACCAATCCTCCCCCATTTGAGATAATTTCCTTCTAATTAAATTATTTTTTCTATAAAAGTCAAAATACATCTTTATTGAGGAATCCTAGGAATAAAGATTGCCGTGAATGGGACCGCAACGATTGGTTCTGGGACAGCAATAAACCGAAGCTGTCATGGGCCTATTGATTTTTGCGCTGTTTGGGTTGTGGAAACTAGTGAAGTGGGTGTTTGGATGAGCCCGCAATTTTGCGGAGTCAGAATGGAACTTTGTTTTACTATATATATTTATCTTATTAATAACCCTGATTAGCGGAGAGCATAGAAAGGGGTTGCCATAAATTAAGCTGCTTCTTGCGCGAGGCGGTGAGGATTTCCGAGGAAACCACGAGGTTGGGCCATCCTTTTATTTTAAGCCAAAAGAAAAGCCCCGATCTCCTGAGGCTTTTTATTTTTTGAATATAATAATTTATCACTTAAACACCAGCCAGCTTCCGATTCATTGCCAACAATTCCTTGAAAAAAATAAAAGCGGCCGTAACCCACATTAAGCAGATAATATACAAACTACTTTTTTCTGGAAGAAAATATATAATTCCCATATATCTATCTTTAGAAATTATATATGGAATGACAATCAATGTACCAGATGCAAGAAGAAAACCAATGCCAGTTTTTAGCCATGGCTTCTTTGAATTATTTTTCATAAAACTAAAAAGTTTAGAATAATTTATGAAAGATAAATATGGCAAAAGGTTAACAGTAAATGGTATATTTAAAAACAATGCATTAGCTAAGTGAAATACACAGGCAATTAAAAGCCATAAATTCCACGCTTTCCTGGAGGCAAGCAGAAATAAAAAGCCTGAAAGTTCAAAAGTTATTGCGGCATAATCGAACACATCTAAGTAAACAAAAGGAACTGTAAATATATAGGGAGCTAATGCTAAGGTTCTTTTTAATTGATAGAACCCTGGGTAGATCCATGAAGCAAAGCCATTTGTGCTAAAATCAAAGTCAACCCAATTAAGAGCCTTCTCATAACCCGCAGTAAACATCCCGAAGCAAATAAAAACGCTTAACAAAGAAAGGCTTTTATAAAATGTTTCTTCTTTAACTGGCTTGTCTGGGTATAAAGCTAAGTCAGATCCCCAACCAGAGAAGGACATGCACATCAAAAAAATGTATAGTAATATATCGTGGTCAATCTTACCAAAAGAATAAACGAAGCTATTGCCTAAGCTACTTAAAACTAAGAAGATAATAGTAAACAACCTCGCTTTAATGCCTAAGGTAATACATATAATGCTTGCCAATAAAATAAAATCAATGGTTTGCAGTAAGCCATTTGAAGGGAAACTGCTAAATAGGTTGCTGATACTCAATAAAGGCGGATCAAACAAAATAGAGGGAATAGTCTCAATCCACCCATAGGTGCGTATGCTGAAAAATAAAATAAATAAACCTGCGATTATACGAAAAGCGCAGAGTGAACTTATACTGGAACTCGTAGATTTGATAATTCTCTCCCAAAACCTTTCGTTCTGCTTATTTATTAGGTAGTATAATTTTTTCATTTGAGAGTTTCTTACTTAACAATCGGTTGGCTTTAACAGAGAATGTTGATGTAGTTTTAAATGCTTTTAAAAACCCAGGAGTGAATCCTTGCTCAACCAGTTTAGAATCAAGCCATTTGGAGAGTTCCTCCTCATCATTGGCATCTATAATCTTGTCTCTTAAGACTTTAAATTTTTTCAACAATTGAACCAAGCCTCCTTTATCATTTTCAAGCGGGTTTACTCGGCCAAAATCATTTAATAAAATTGGATTCATATACTGTACTGGAATGGGAAAGAAGAAACGGACGGGATTCACTTCTTTCAAAGTACCGTTTGGTGTCAATCCATATAATTCAGTACTATTAACCTCTAACGTATCAGACATTAGCTCCAGTTTGGTAGCTCCTGACGGCAATAGTAATGCTGGATAAGGCTCCAAATGCTGGGTTTTGATTCTTAAAATAAATGGAAAAAATAAAATCAGAAATAAAAAGAAGGTAGATTTTACCGAGAACATATTTTTTTGTATGGGATATACACAAAGCCGCACGCGCAGCCATTAAAGTATTCAACCAATTTTTAAACATTAATAATTATTGAAAAAATACATTTAAAGAAACAAGCAGATATTATAATCTTCAAAATTAAAGTTTTTTAAGATTATAAGCACAAAAATAGTAATGCATTTTTTAATGTGTCATAAATAATGCTTTTCCTTGTTTTTTTTAACTACTCTAAATCATCAGTAAGACAATGCTTCAACTCACTTACACTGAAAAGCAATGTTTTGGTTTAACTGCTTTCCCCAATGTCCCCAATCAAAACAAACGCTATCTTTGGGAAACTTCAAATAATCCCAATATTCAATTCAATGAAAAGACTATTACCGCTGATCTTCTTCGTATTCTTAGCAGTATTCTCCGGCTGCGGAGACAAAGACAAGAATGAGGCTATCTCAAAAATCGATGAAACCAAGAAGCTTTTGATAGGTCGTTGGATTTTAGCAGAGGGTAAAGAGGAGTTCTACGACTCCAAAGGGCAATTATTTGAAACCGGGCCTCATGTTGCAAACGGAGTAGAGTTTGAGTTTTCCCAAACCAAGCTAGATATCTATGTTGCCAACCAACCAAGCCTCCAACTCACTTACACAATAGAAGAAAGGCAAGGCAAGGTATTTTTGATCTTGGAAGGTCCGCTTGGAAGTGAATCTGAGGTAATATCAATCACTAAAGAAAACCTTACACTGCAGGCAATCTATCCAACTACCGCGGAATATCACAAAGCTGTATTAATCTTAAACTATACCCGTAAATAAATACCTAATGAAAAGACTATTAACCTTCCTGATGCTGTTGCTGCCGTTCCTGGCTATGGGGCAAGATTTACCAATTGACAAAGAAACCGGCAAGGTTAACTTCACAGAAGTTGTACCCGTGGAATCTTAAACCCAAATACAACTGTATACCCCTGCCCGCTCATGGTATGCCAGCACTTTCAATTCATCAAAATCAGAATTTGAAATTGATGACAAGGAAACGGGAGTGCTAATGGGCAAAGGGTTTAGTGATATCATCGTTACCACTCTCATCCCTGTGAAATTGAAACTTTGGTACACGGTAAAAGTTGAAGTGAAGGACGGTAGATACCGGTATCAAATGACTGATTTCAAGTATGAGGGATAACCGAACTCCACTTTCCCCAATCCGGCGCCACCTGCACCAATAGAAAAGTTTGTGGTAGAAGGCCTTCTTGTTAAAAAAGGCAGAGAGAAGAGCCTACCAGGTCAGTACAAAGCTGAATTTAACAAAACTGCAAAAAGACTGATTGAAAGTCTTAAAACAGAAATGGCGCAAAGTACAGCGGCGAAAAAAGAAGACTGGTAAAAGAAAAGGGGAGACTAAGCATCTCCCCTTTTCTTTTACCTCTGTGAAGTTCTGGCCTGAACCCACTGTTCATTTTTCAACCCTGCACAAATATCAGAAATACCTACAACAGGCCGCGGCATTTTAGCCATGGCAGCGGCAAGCCTTCCGTAGTCAATTTGCTGCGGCACAACTTGCGGCACCATTGCAGGGCTCAAAGCTTGTTCCATGGTGATTTGCTTATCCGATGCCGGCAAGATGATCCCACCTAAAGCGCCGTAATTGGTTGGCCCTAAAGGAACGCCGCCGCCCAACTGGTTGATGATGGAAGCCATTGAGAAGAGCACCGGGTCCTTGGTCACGCCTTTAGTCAAAACCGCCTCATCCCCTTCCACCTCAATATTGCTGAACCGGCCAGTTCCTCTGATACCTCCCTGCGCATGGGACGGGCCGCGCAAAACACCGCCTCTTGCCCCTTTGAACTTGGGCGCTCTCGGGGCCTAATCCTCTGACAGTAGAGCTTTTGCTTGGGCGATGTTTGCCAGTACAGTGGCCACGGTGGTGGTAATGGCCAACAAGTTAGCGGGAAAAGGTCCTGCGGCTGCGGCTTCTGCAATACCCGCGGTGATGGCACGCGCTGAATTCACCCCAATCTGGAAGATGGCTATGGCCCGCTGAAACTCTGCCGCCTGCTCACTCTTACCTGCAGCAATTTCAATAAGACTTGATAAAGCATTTGATGTCTGGATTGCCACATTCATCTTCTCAATCTCAAGCAACTTCTCCTTGGTGTATTTGGCAGCGTCAATCTTAGCCTGGGCACGAAGGGCAGCCTCTTCCTCCGTCTTCTTCCGGCGCTCTTCCATGGCGGCAAAGGTGGCTTGGTTCATATCCCTAAGTTGATCCTTTACCCCCTGATTGCTATTCTCATGGAACACGTCCATCTCGCCCAGGTACTTCAACTCCTGCAAGGCTGACTTCTCATAAAATTCAGAGCGTAGCTTAAGGATCTCCGCATTGGCCTTCAGCTCATTTAGCTTGCGTTGCTCACGGCTCAGCCCGTCACCCCGGTTCTCAATCTCAGCTGCTGTTTAATAAGACGTTCCTGAATGTCCAGATACTCGCGGGTGCCTTCCTTGGCAAATAGCAACTCAGCTTCAATGCGCGCCTTGGCGGCTTCCAGTCGCTGCATCTCCAGCTCCTTAGACTTCTGCAAAGCCTCCTACTCCAACTGGTAGCGGTTGGTGATGGTCTCATTCTGCCGGCCAAGTGAGTCCTCCCGAATATCTGCCTGCTCGTTTTCCGCTTCTTTGATCTTCTGCACCTCATCATTCCGGAGCTTGTCAATCCCGCCGCACAGGTTGGCTTCCTGCATCAGGATATCCACTTGCCGTTGGGCAAGGTCTTCCAAGGTCTTCAGGCGCCGCTGTTCCAATTTAGCTGCTTCCTCCTTGGCTTTCTTCCTTTTGTCTATGCTGTTGAACTCGTTGTCCCGGATGTTCTTCTGAGCCTCAATGAGGCCTAACAGCGTTTTGTTTGTGGCAATGTTGTTGATGCGGTCTTTCTCAAGGCGCTGTTGCTGGCGCTCAATATTCTCCCCGGCTTTCGCCACAGCCGCCATCTCCTTGCCTAACTGGGCAGTTTTGCCTATCACATCCTCCACCCCCGGGGACATCTGGAAGAGCCCGTTATTCACCTTCTTCAGGTCCCGGTTCTGCATGCCTTCCCAGATCATGGCAAAGGCCTTAATCCGGTTCATGAGGTTGGTTTCAATGAAGCCTATCAGGTCTTTCAAGGCCTGCTTAGGATTGTCAAACGCATCAAAGATCACTTTCCCAAAGCCGGCGAGTTTATCGGTCAGGAACGTGAAGACGGTAGTCAGGCCTTTGTGCAGTCACTGACTAAAAACAAAGCCCTGGAAAGCTCATGGATCACCATGCAAGACAGTGTTAAAACCGTGTCCTTCATGGGAATTCCGGTGGTTAAGGTTGCTATCTGGGACCAGAAAGTCAAGAGCCTTTTAGGTGGCGTACTGCCTCACCGTGGTGTGTTGTTCTTGAAGGACGCAGTGCAGATCTGGAACGACACCGACACCGAAGACGCGGTGATGGACTTCTGGTACGACAAAACCACTGACAAGAACTACCTGCGCATTCGCTACAAGATGGGCGTGGGTTACTTTGACGGTGCCCTGGTTACAGTTGGTTACTAATCCAAAGGAGGTATAAGAAATGGCAGATAACTGCGCAGTACCAGTAGGAGGGATCAAATTAGATCCCCCTTGCGATGCCCTACGG
Organism: Rufibacter hautae; assembly: GCF_008271695.1. GTDB lineage: Bacteria > Bacteroidota > Bacteroidia > Cytophagales > Hymenobacteraceae > Nibribacter > Nibribacter hautae. Next base: position 1,384,473 of record NZ_VKKY01000002.1, on the reverse strand, counting down.
GCTCCCGGCGGGGTGAAAAAAGAAGCGTACATCGGTAGCCTTTCTGAGGTAGCCGGTTACACGCTGGACGCCACTAGCAAGGCTCTGAAAACTTTGACCTTGAAATCAGGTGCTAAGCTTGGTAAACTCATTGGGCGCAAGCTGAAGAACAGCACCAGCACCGGTCTTGAGGTAAATGAGTATATCACCTTGTTCCCGCACAACTTCAACTTCGTGGCCTATGCCAAAAGCCAGCTTGACAAGGAAACCATTGAGAAGCTTTCCAAGGTGGAAGACTTGTTTGCCATCGTGCACAACAATGACGGCACCTTTGAGGCTTTCGGTTTAGCCGGTGAGAACGGAGTCTTGGGCAATGGTCTTTCCATGACTAGCCTTGAGCATGCTTCAGGTACAGCCTTAACAGACAGAAGACCTTGAAACTTAGGCTTCTTTGGTTCAGAGACCAAGCTTCCTCTCAACGTGGAGCTGGGTGCTGACGAAATATCTACCCTGGCAGCACTTGAGGCAATGCATACCGCTGCGGCTGTCTAATGAGCAAAGAGGAGCTACTGGAACGGGCTAGGTTGTGGCTACAGATACCATACCCTAAGAACAGGGCAACGGCCAACATTCAGGAGTTGAACATCCTCTTCAACGCAATTACCGGAAGAAATGTGGATTGTACCAGCTGCAACTTCAATGCCATGGCAAGCGAGCTGCAGCGGTACACCCTCAACCCTGATTCAATCATTGTTTACCCTACACAGCAGGAAATCATGGCTAATAAAACCACCAAATACCAAATCTCTAAAGCAGCAAAAGCCAATAACGTGGGCACGGTAGTCCTTGTGCACGATAATGGCGCAACAGAGGCAATCACTCTTGCCTCCATGACAGATGAGCAGGCGGACGGAATCGCTAACAGTGAGCAGTTCAAGCATAACGTGGAGTTGGTAAACCATTCTTCTGACGAAGATGATGCGCCAAAACTCACTGAAAAGCAAAAGCTTCAGGCTCAGTACGAAGAGTTGTCCGGCGAGAAGCCAGACGGGAAACTCACCATCGCACAATTGGAGTTGAAAATTACAGAGCTGGAAGAACTAGGTAACAAAGAAAACGGCGGAGAATAATTCATGCTTGCTCCCATCAACAAAAGGATGAAGAAGGCGAAGGCCCAGAACGTAAAAAACTCTGGGCCTTCGGCAAATAATGCCCCTGCGGTAAAGGTAGGGGAGGCCAAGGTGATTAAGTTCGGCGCCAACGACAAGCTGCCGCATGAGATCATTGACGCCCTGCGCGCCTCCGGTAACGCCAAGCGGTGCTGGAAGAAGCTGAATTCCTTCATCCAAGCAGACGGTTTCGCCGATGTTGATGAGGCAGAGCGCCAGGTGAACCCCAACGGCGAGATCGCCGACACCATCCTGGACTGGATCAGCTCAGACTACGCCGCTTTGGACGGCTTTGCCCTGCGGGTGAAGTATGACCTGGCCGGCAATGTGGGCGAGATCTACCACGTGCCGTTTCAGACGGTGCGCAAAATGGATGACGGCACGTACCTCGTAAACCCTACCTACGGCAAGAAGCAGTACAAGAAAGACCAGGATGAGATAGTCCCTGCCTATGACCCTGAGAACTGGGACGAGGTGATTGCTATGGCAGACCCGAACGTGGAAGGCAGCCAGAAAGGGCAGCTGTTCCATGTTTACCGGCCTGCCACTGACGCTCCGGTGTACCCTGTTCCTGACTTCTGGACTGAGGCCGGGAGGTTGGACATTAAATCAGACGCTCAGATCAGCAAGTCAGACCATAAGGCGCTAAAGAAGAACTTCCGCCCGCCGTTCGTGATGTTCATTCCGGGCCTCAATGCCACCCAAGAGGATGAGAACGGGAAGACAGAGGTGGATTATGCCACTGAAGTTGTCGCAGAAATGATTGACCCCGAGAATGAAGGTGACCCTGTGGTGATAACTGCAGATGTAAAAGAAGCAGCTCCTCAGATTCTTCCTTTTGACAATACAAAGGCACTGCTTTCCATCGACGGCAAGCGGGGCACCATTTGACGTGCTGTTTGCCGCCACTTCGGGCTTCCTCCGGTGCTAGTGGGCTTTTCAACTGAAGGGCAGCTGGGCAACAACCAGGAGATGCTGAATGCCATTTCCCTGGTGCAGAACGAAATCAACGGCAAGCAGCGCGTGATTCAGCGTATTTTTAAGAAACTGTTGCCGGACGGTGAGTGGACCGTGAGCACTCTTTCTCCATTAAAGGTCATTCCTCCGGAAATCTGGGCCATGATGACCGATGAGGAGAAGCGCAACTTCGGGGGAATGTCTCCTTTAGATAGCACCCGCTCCAAGGAAGCCGACAAAACCCTTCAGGCCTTGAACACACTTCCTTCTTATGTGCGCAGCAAGGTAATGGACGCTATGAGTGCGGCCCAGATTCTTGCCTTAGCAGGCCTTTTACCAGAAAACAGCTCAAACAATGCAGATAACCAAGGCTGATATCGCGCTTTACGCTGACTTCACCGTCAACATCCCTGATGCGAAGGTGGACTTCCAGATCAAGGACGACGGTCTCATGGACGTGGCGCCAGTCATAAACCGGGAGAACTACAACCTGCTTCTGGATTTATAGCCTTTGCCGGTGGAGCCGCCTGTAGAGGAGCCCACTAAACCGGTGCTTACCCCATTGGAGGAAGTACCCGCCGAAGAAGTACCCACAGAAGAGCTGCTTCCAGTGCTCGTAGTGGACCTGCACGCTTTCTATGCAGCCGTGGTGCCTTTCTGGGCCATGTGCGCCTACAAGCGCCTGTTCTTCATCCATGGCATAGACGTGACGCAGGCAGGTATCACCTCACCGAGAGGACAGGATTATGAGCAGATCAGCGACAAAAGGAGAGGGGAGATCCTGGGGCAGATCCGCTCCAAGGTCCATTTCTACCAGTCAGAACTAGGGACATACATGCGGGCCAATAATTTCCTGCCAAAGGTGGATGCCTGTCATGAGGCTCCAAGGAAATTAAACATCGGGGTTTTCATCGCCAAAAGAAGAAGATAACATGGCCCTTACAGAACAACAACTCTTAGATAAGATTGCCGAGGTGCGCAATGAGGTCTTGGAAGGCGGCAACACCCGCGGCCGGATCGCTGACCTGTTCACCAACCTGATGGGATGGGTGAAGAGTCTGACGCCTGGCACCCCATTAACGGTAGGTGCATCCCAAGTACAGGCGACCACCTACGGCGGCAACAACGGGCAGGTGACCATCACCCCATCGGGAGGGTCTGGCATGTACCGGTACCGACGTGATACTTCCCAACCATGGACCCCAACGCCACAGTCCGGGCCTTTCACCTTCACTGGTTACTCCCCTGGCGCTACCACCGTCTATGTGCAGGACAGCGACGGCAACACCGCCCAGTCCACCGTCACCGTGCGCCAGGCTGCCCCGGTACTGGCGGGCAACCTGACCATTGACGCCGCCAAGACGCTGGACTGGCCTTTTGATGCACGTTTCACCAACCGAACCGACTACGAACTGAGCACCAACAACGGCGGCTCCTACGCCACGCCTGCGGCAAAGCCTGCGGTGCTGGCACCTGGCACCTATGCGGCCAATGCACTGCGCCTGCGCATCAAATCGGGCAGTACCTATAGCGCCTCCAACTACCTCAGCAACCCTGCGCCGGTGACCATCGCCGCGCCGGAGCCGGTCTACAACCTCCAGCTGACCCATGGTCAGAGCGCGGACGGGATCACCCTGACGGCTTTGGCCGGAGTGGTGCTGAAGTATAACAGCCCGCAACCGGCAGGCGACCCATTCCCCGCCACCATGGAACTGTTCGCGGGAAGCACGCCCATCGGCTCGGTGGACTTCAACACGCCTTACATCGGGCAAATATGCGGCATCACCTACAACGGGGTGACTTACCACAAAACATTCGTCAACGGACAGCTTAACATCCTAGCAAAATGGCGCAATTACCTACCGGCTTAATAATAGGCAGTTTCACAAGAGCCAATCTGGTCTTGGCGGACCAGACATGGAAAACCAACCTACGGGCCGTCTACAAAACGAACAACACCCGCAACGGGTGGGTTTCCTACAAACCGAGTTCCGCTTTCCCGGCGGTGACCCAGCTGGAGACCGGCACCTTCTACCTTCTGGACGTTGCCACGGCCTTTGACCTTCCCGGCTTTGACCTTCCCGGCTTTGACCTTCCCGGCATGGGCCTAACCGCCACCAGCGCCACGGCTGAGATCCTACTGGTAGATGAGGCCCCAACCGAAAACAGCGTGAACCTGGTTAGCTCCGGTGGAATATGGTCATATATTAAGAACTTCTTAGGGACAGCCAAACTCACCACAACTGCCACTACTATCAAAAAGGCCATCAATGAACTGGTGACTTCCGTAGGCAAGCGCGTCTTCATGGGGACGGGCATCGGGCAGAACACCTCAAATGTGGTAAAGATCGAATGGAGCGACAAAGGGTTGAAGGTGACGGTGGACGAGACTGACTTAGGGGTTGTCGCCTTTAAATCCGACATAAAAGATGCCCCGGCCGGGTACTCTTGGTCAAAGGAACCAGACCTGACAGTAACCAACGGAACCGGGGGAGGCACAGTAAACCTTGCCGCCTCCAAGGTGACCTACAACGGGACCACCACAGACAAGGCCGCGACCTCTTTCCCCTTTAACAACGCTGCCGCTGGCAAACGCCGAAGAGACCTCTATTACCTGGACACCACCCTCAGTCCTACCGTTTTCAAGCAGAAGCTAGGAGATGAGGTGGAGGTAACCAAAGCTGCCCCAGACCCGGAACTCCCTGCAGGGGGCCTGTTGGTAGGCTTCGTGAACGTGGCAGACGGGGGGGGGGGGGGCGGCTCCGGACAACTCCAGTCTGCCTACTCCCGTGGCCGGGCAACAGGGGTACGCCCTCACGCTGAACTCGGCCCTGAAGATGGTTTGGGCGGCCATCGTGGCCACGGCGGGCGGGACTGCCACCGGGGCCCTGCAATACCGGGGCGCTGATGGTAAAGTGGCCGGTACTTACCTGCTTCAGTTTGGTACCACCTCCCGCGTGTTGAAGGTAGGCTCTGCCGGCCTCTCCGGCAAGTTCGAGGTGGTGGCTTCGGAGTCCGTGCTGGAGGCGCAGGACAACCAGAAACTGGAGATCCTGCTCAACACCAACATGGAAAGCGCCCTGGAGATCAAGGACAAAACAACGGGCAAGATGTTCCTGAAGGCCCGCACCAAGACCAACGATGAGGTTATCGTGGCGGTGGAGAAATTCGACACCGATGCGCTCATTGGCGTATCTTACAAGGTGCGGCAGGGTAAGGTGGTGACCACTTCCACCGTTAAGGCGTTCCTTCAGCAGCCCAACACCTCATCTGACATCCTCATCACCATGCCCTTCAACGGGAATGCCCTGCTGATGGTGACCAACATCATGGGGGTGGACGCGGACGGGCTGATCATGGCCTCCATAGAGATGAAATCCACCTTCCGTAAGTCGGGCGGGGCCGTCTCCCAGGTGGGGCGACCACCATCGTGAAGGAGACTGGCGTGACCGGCACCACGGCTGGGGTGGAGGCGAGCGCCGCGAACGACGGGGTGAAGATCTACGTGGTGCCTGCCACCGCCACGGCCCTGACCTGGGTGATGTTATAACCAGTACATGAAACTGTAATGACCAAGATCAAAGGGTTCAAACTAAGGGGGGGCCGGTACACCGGGATCAACCTGGCCGACATACCGGGGGCCTACTTCTGGATGGTTCCCAGTGAGAACACCGCGTATTTCCAAGGCCTGCGCATTCAGTCCATCCGGTCTTTGATAAATGGTATCACCCTCACCGGGGCCAGTGACCGGAACGTGTACGAGACCACCTACCAGAACGGCAGGCCATACATAACGACCATAGATCAGGCAGCGGACATCACGGACGGCACGCGGACAAACTGGAATTTCCTGCACTAGGAGGAGAGTTACTCCCTGTTCGCCGTGTTCAATCCCAACAGTCTGCTGATAGGGGCCACCACCCGGAACCTGTTGGGCACCAAGCAGACGCTTGGAACGGCGGCCGGTTTCTTGGTTCAGCTCCCATACAGCTCCGGCAGCCCGAACAGAATCGTAGTCAGCCGGTAGGGCAGCAACAACTTCAACAGCGCCGTGAACGCCTACATGCCTGGGCAAAACAACCTGATAGAGTTGCGGCACACAAAGACCGGCAGCACAAGCAAGTTCGAGATGTTCGTTAACGGAGTATCGGTCGGTGCGGCGACAACTACGACCGTGGCCGACGTGGCGGGCTACTCCACCAACGCCTTCAACCTTTCGGCAGGCGTTTCCACGGCATCCTACCTGGGCAGCTACGGGGAGATTTTCATTGTGAAGAACACCGGGAAGACCGAGACCCAGGTTCTGGAGGAAAGTACCATCATCAAAACTTATTTCAAAAAGTACCGGATCACCGCTTAAACTAAACTTTACCTCGCTCCACTAAAAATGAACAAAGGCGGCTTCTTATCGGAGATCTTCCAGCAATGGGGCTTTACCAACGGCCGGGACTATCTGATCACGGTCCTGGGCATCAAAGCCATGCCTGCCTGGTCTTTGCTCCTTAACTTGGTGGGAGCCGCCGTTACCGGCCTGTTCGTCTTCATGGCCAAGTGGGTGTGGGAGCCGCCGGGGGCCGCGCTGCTTATCATCGGCATGGAACTGCTGAACGCCCGCTACGGCTACCTGGTCTCCAAAAAGATCAAAGGAGAACCATTCAGCGTGAAGAAGTTCCGCCGCACCTTCGGGATGGTGGCATCTGATGTGCTGCTGCTCTCCATGATCCATCACGCCATCAAGTTCTACCCAAATTACAGCCCTTTGAGCCATCTGCTCTTCGGTTGGCTATTCCTACATCGTGCGCAGGATATTCTCAAGCACATGACGGACTTGAAGCTGCAGGACGGGGGCTTGGCCGGCTTCCTTAGGCGCTGGCTCATGAACCGGCTTCGCTCCGAGGTAGGGGCGCACATCGTGGACAACATCCAACTGGAGGAACAAAAGGAATCTGTACCCATCAAAGCTGAATAACATGGCAACCGCAGCCTTCTACAACCAGAACAAACAGGGCCTGTTTTAGGGAAAACTGGCCCAACCCCAGGTGGACACCATCAACGCCCTCATCGCTGAGTGCCGGAAAAGGAACGTCACCGATTTAATGCAGATCGCCTACGTGCTGGCCACCGTTTTCCACGAGACCGGCGGACGGATGCAGCCGGTGTTAGAGAACCTGAACTACTCGGCCCAAGGCCTGGCCAACACTTGGCCCAGCCGTTACGCCGTGGTGCCCAAGGCAAAGGTGAAGGTGCCCACCGCCCTGGTCAAGAAACTGGCCCACAACCCCAAGGCCATTGCCAATAACTGCTACGCCAACCGGATGGGCAACGGAGATGAGGCAAGTGGGGACGGGTGGAAGTACCGCGGCCGGGACCTTTGCCAGACCACGGGTAAGGTCAATTACCGCCGCTGTGGGGTGCATGCCGGGGTGGACCTGGTGCAGTTCCCTGACCGCATCATGGAGCCGGCCATTGCCGCCTGCAACATCGTGTGCGGCATGCGGGACGGCTGGTTCACCGGGGCCAAACTGAGCGACTTCATCAATGCCCAAGGGACGGATTACCTGGGCGCCAGAAAGATCATCAACGGGACCGACAAAGCGGCAAAGGTCGCAGAGGAGGCCCAGGCTTTTTACAATGCTTTAACCTAAACCTATTCACTTATTTCAGGATTTATCTCCAAGATAATTCTAAATAACTATTTTGGTTTATACATGGATAATATTTTAAATAGGTTGTTTTATGAGTTTTATTGATTGTTAGAATTATGTTTTTGTCTTCTTTGTAATTTATATAAATTACCAAATTCAATATGTTTTGTTCTTAGTTAATTAGAAATATAATTCATTGTAATTAACTTGAGTTGATTGCAATCTTTAAGAAAGTTATAAACTTTTTTTTGGGTCTTTTTTTGAAAATTTATTCTGGAATTCTTTTTTCTTTCTTTATTGTTTCAATTAATTGACTAATATAATTGCGTCCTTCTTGAGAGACCCTAATAAATCCTGTTTCTTGTTTTGATATATTTGATATAGGTGGTTCAATGTATTTCTTCTCCAAATATCCTAATCCATCCGTAAGGAGATGATGTAGAAGGTGTTCTAATCCAAGAATCATATTTTTAAGTTTTAAGTCTCAAATATTCAATTTAGGTAGTTTGATGTGAATATTCTTAAAAGAATAAACTAAAGATCATTGATTTGATTAATAAGAAAATTAGTTAAGGGTTTAGTCATGATGCGGGTTAGGGAACTGGGTATTTTGACTTCAACCTATGATTACTTCTACTTATGACGATATCTCATTCTTAATTCCCAAAGCTTATCATACCTAGGCAATAAGTCTCTGCTGAAAAATTGAGCAGTTATTAAATAATCTTTGTTGTTACGTGGAGAAGGTATATTATATGATCTGGGATCTAAAATGACAGGTTTAAAAATTCTTTTACCTGAGCTTAATTTTACACTTACCCATAATCTCTTAAACATTAATTCATCGTTTGAAATGAATTCAGCTTTACTGGTAATATTTTGCTTTTAAATGTCTGTTATAAACTGTTCACTTTCTTATAATTCTATTGCTGGTTCACACTTATGAGTGTATATAATTGTTTGAAAGTAATAGTCATTCCCAATTCCAAAACTGATTTCTGTAATAGTAACAGGTCTAAAACATACATTAGCAACTAAGATACTTAGAATATTTATTTCTTTTTTGTCTTTAGTTTCTCTGCACTCAATAAACAATCTAATTGAGGAATACTTTCTCTTTTTTAAAGTACTATTTAATGCTAAAATTGTGGAAAGGACTGCAGCATACACTGCTGCATAAGCCTCCCAGTTACTTGGATTCATTATTTTATCAATAGTAGTTTCCATTTGAAATTAATTTTGGGAGGTGCCTTTGGGTAAGAAGTGGATTATAGAAAAATGGGGTTCACAGCTACCCAAAATATAGTATGTACTGTAGGTAGCACCTCTACATTTGAAACAACAGAAATTCTAGCAGAATCCGTATCTTTAGGGAATGATGGGGTAACCCATTGTTTCGTAGGAAGACCCTGGCCATTGGCTGGGGTTTTCTCGTTCTCGGGGAAAATATTTTGCCATTGTTTTACCAGAACTTCCTAGAGCGGCCAAAAACTGGGTTTAATGAGTCTAATGAAGGTGTTTCGACCAAGCGTACTTTAACTTTTCTTTAACAGACTTTAACGGAGTCTTAACCTCTTTCCAAGAAGATACCCGGTAATATTGTATGAATCAACACCATAGCTCCACCTAAATTACAATTGTTATGAGAAAGAAACAATACACATTGCTAAGCATGTTCACCCTGCTGCTGCTTGCCTCAGCCGCCTTTCTACCAGCCCAGGCCCAGGAGAAGGCGAAGGAGAAAGACAACGAGAGAACCAAGGCTAGCCAAGGCAAACAGGCCCGGGTGAAAATAGTGAAGCAGGAAGGGGACACCTACTTTGTGCTGGACACTACCCTCACCATTGCCGAGGGAATGACGTATGAGGAGGCAGTGAAAAGATTGGAGGCCAGCGGCGTCCCCTTCAAATGCATGGGAGCAAAAGAGCTGAAACCTCTGAGGTTATCTACCGCTAAAGGATTTGAAAGCACCCGTTACCTTGCCACCGGAGGTCAGGATTCCCTTAGAGCTGTGGTGTTCAGGAGAGCGATTTCAGATACCATTTTCACCAAAGGTAACCCTTGCAGAATCTTTGAGGCCCGCACCATAGAGATTGACAGTCTGATAGGAGACAGGATCCAGGCTGTAAGGATGATGGGCCATCCGGCGGTCTTCCGCGAAACCACCAGGATTGATTCCCTCATAGGTCCGCATAGGTTCATCAGGATAGACAGCGTCCTTCAACTGCAAGCCGATACGTTTCATTTGAACGAAACCATAAGGGTTGAGAAGGAAGGTGCCGAGGGCAACCTGAAAGTTATAAGAGTTAGGCCTGGAAGGGCAGGAGAAGCCTTGGAAACCGGAGAATACAACGTCATTAGACTCAGGAACTCTGACCAGAACAACATCATCATCCTCAGACCATCTAAAGCGAGTAGCCCGATTGATAAGAAGCAGTCTTTGAAAGCTTCCAAGAAGAGCAAGAAGAAAAAGGCCGAAGTGCCGGCCAAACTGGACCTGCAGTTCTTCCCCAACCCCACCAACGGGGAGGTGAATCTTACCTTCTTTTCGCAAAAGAAGACCAAAGCACAAGTACGAGTGGTAGACAGCCAGGGCAAGACGGTGCACCAGGAAGACCTAGGCGCGGTGCAGGGGCAATACTACAAACGGCTGAATTTGGCCAAATACGGCAAAGGCATTTACGTGGTGCAGCTACAGCTGGGGAAGACCGCCCAATCTGGAAAAGTAGTGGTGCAGTAAAAGTTTTATCAATAGGTTTGGTAAGGAGGCCTGGAAGTAATTTTCAGGCCTCTTGTGCGTTTACTACATACTATTTTTACACGCACCACCGTATAGCAGGAGTATGATAGCACCCTTACCCACTCATTCCTACATTCATGCCTCTAAGCGCCTATTATTAGCCCTGTTTTTCTGGCTGATAGGTGCGTTTACCTGCCTTTTTGCTCAAAGGGTGGAAGAGCACTCCTGCGCCGCTGCCCGCATCACCGGCACCCCCATATTACTCGCCGATGGCATCACCTCTGAGGAGCACCGGGAACTCATGCGCCAGTATGACATGCACTGGTATAAACTGGACCTGGGGCTGGAAAGAAACGCGCTGGACATAAGCGGTAGTGTAACGATGTATGCCTCCGTGCAGGCCAATAGTTTAACCGAGTTCGCCTTTGAATTGCACCCCAATTTCACCATCCAGCGGGTGCTGCTGGACGGAGTAGTTTGTCCCGTACGCCGGAGCGGGTCTGAGGTAGTGGTGGTGCTGCCCGCGATTAAAGCAAGGCAGGATAAATTCAAAGTGCAGGTGTTCTATGCCGGCAGGGCACCTTCGGGGGCCAAAGCCGCCATTGGGAACGGGTTGAATACCGAGTTGGCCCAACCCTGGAACCAGCAGGTGACTTGGAGCCTGAGTGAGCCGTTTGCCGCGCATGAGTGGTTCCCGGTGAAACAAATACTGGAAGACAAAGCCGATTCTGTGGAAGTGTGGGTGACCACCGATGTGTCTAACAAAGTAGGTTCTAACGGGCTGCTGCAGCGGGTAACGCCCATGGGCAACCAGAAACACCGCTATGAGTGGAAATCGAACTATCCTATTGCATATTATCTGATCTCAGTGGCGGTGGGCCAGTACGAGGAATATTCTTACCAGGTGCCTTTGCCGGGTGCGGCGCAGCCCATGCTGGTGCAGAACTACTTGTATCCGGGGGCATTGGGCACCTACAAAGCCGAGGTAGACCGCACCGGGGAGTTCCTTCAGTTGTTTTCTGAGTTGTTCGGGCTATATCCTTTTTACAAAGAGAAGTACGGGCACAGCATGGCACCCATTGGCGGCGGTATGGAGCACCAGACCATGACCACCCAATCTACCTTCGAGTTTTCCCTAACAGCCCATGAACTGGCGCACCAGTGGTGGGGAGACGAAGTCACCTGCGCCGATTGGAGCCACATCTGGCTTAATGAGGGGTTTGCCTCCTATGGCGAGTTCCTGGCCATTGAAAGGCTTCTACCAGCGCAAAGGTTGAACTGGCTGAACCGCTCCGTTCAGAGTGCCTTGACCCAACCGCAGGGATCGGTGTTTGTGAAAGACAGCACCAACGTGAACCGCATCTTCAGTGCTGCCCTTTCTTACCGCAAGGGCGCCATGGTACTGCACATGCTGCGCCACACGCTACAGAGCGATGCCCTGTTTTTCCAGGCACTGCAGGCTTACCGAAATGAATTCAGGCACAAAGTGGCCACTACCCGTGATTTCCAGAAAGTGGTGGAGCGCGTAAGCGACCGTTCGCTGCAGTACTTTTTTGACCAATGGGTGTACGGCGAAGGATTCCCAGTCTTCAATATCTCCTGGGCCCAAAAAGGAAACCAGCTGTTCCTCAGGAGCCAACAGACAGGTTCCAGCCAGGTCACGCCTTTTTTCACCACCGAGGTGGAATACAAGATCAGTACATCTGTGAAAGATACGGTGGTGGTAGTGCAGCAGAACCAGCCAAGCCAGGATTACCAATTCACGTTACCCGGCGAGGTCCTCAGTATTGAGGTAGACCCAGACCAATGGCTTTTGGAATCAGTTAGCGCGGTACAACAAGATGCCTCGGTGATTCCCACTGACTTGGAGACGGTGCTGGTGTACCCCAATCCCACCCAGGACGTGGTGAATCTCAAAGGAGGGCAGGGCGTGCCTGCGCAGGTCTCCATCTATGACATGGCTGGCCGGCACATCCGCACGTTCGTGCCTGCGGGTTCCTCCTTTTCCATCGCAGATATGGGTGCCGGGGCTTATATCCTGCGGCTTATATACGGCAGCACGTACAAACAACTGCGTGTTTTAAAACTGTAATAATATTATTCTTCTTTTTTGATTGTTTTTTGCCAACAAAAGTTTAGTTTATCAGTTTAAAGCTTTGCAAGTTCTTCTGAATTGCTCCTTTGCTGTTTTACGTCTCTTTTCCTCAAAATAGCCTGTAAACGCCCTGTCTTTAGTCAGAGGTTTTACCTTCTGCAGACAGCTAAAATCATGTTGGATATATTAAACAATTGTACCTTATAAAACTATGTCTATGACTACTGAAACTGCCCTTGACCTAGATATAAAACATAGGTTATTAGACGAGTGCCTGCGCCAGCAGACCGATTTTGTAGACCACGCCCGGCAAGCCATGGAAGAAGCCCAATCCAGCGCCAATGAAAGCCAGGGGGCTATTGAAGATAAGTTTGAGTCCTTCAGGGAGGCTTGCCAGATCCAGCGGGATATGTTTGCCAAGCAGTTGGATGAGGCCATTGGGAAACTGAGTATCCTTAAGCGAATTGTGCGCAGCAAAGTGAACGAGGATGTTTCTCTAGGCTCCATTGTGCGCACAGACGCCCAAAACTACTTTATCTCGGTGAGTTTGGGGGAGATCAACGTGGATGGGGAGAAGTACTTCGCTATTTCGGCGGCCTCGCCGGTTTTCCAGGCCATGGCCGGTAAAACCAAGGGAGAGTCTTTTATCTTCAGAGACAAAAAGATCACCATCCTGGACCTACTGTAGTATTCTCTTCACCTCATTCTATCACCAGAAAAGATTTTAAGTTGGTGCTCTTTCCCCCAATTGAAGCACGGGCCTAAAAGCAAAGCGGGAACCCCATCAGAGGTTCCCGCTTTGCTTTTAGGCCTTAAACCGATTATTGTACCCGCGTCCAGGTCTGAGAACGCCCGATAAGCGAAATGCCAATGTAGCCTTTCACTTCCAGTTTGTCCTGGCCCAGCAGTTTCATGTAAGAAGAATAGGTCTTGCCAGATTTAGGGTCGTAGATAGTACCATCGTCCCATTTGTCACCGCCTACAGAGCCAAAGTTTTTCAGGAAAACCAAGCCCATGATCGGGCGCTTCTGCTGTTTAGGGTCTGGGTTGAACTGATCCACTTTTGGTTTGCCATCCCGATTGGGTTCTTTGAGCCAAATGATCTTTCCGCACAGTTTATCGCCGCATTGGTAAATCTCAAAGCGGGCTTCTTTCTCTTCGTTGGTCCAAACGCCAATTGGAGATTTTTTCTGAGCCCAACCAAGGGTGGAGGTAAGGCAAAGGAAAAGGGCAAACAAAAAGATCTTTCTCATACGTGTTGTTGTTTGTTTTTTATGGTTTTCTAAATATAAGCAAATTATAATCCAAAAATAATCAACCGGTGCGGTTTGCCGTAGATTAGTTGAAAGTAGCCTAAAAACAGACAATTCATGCGAAAACCGCTGCTCATCATACAAGCCATTTATTATGCTCTTACCGGAATCTGGCCCTTGGTGCACATGCCCAGTTTTTTGGCGGTCACGGGGCCCAAGAAAGAAGTGTGGCTGGTGGTAACAGTGGGTATTCTGGTGCTGGCCATTGGGGCAGCCCTTTTCACGGCGGCCTTTCAGCGGCAGGAGGAGCGGAGCGCCGGGGTGTTGGGTTTTTTCAGCGCCGTGGGCCTGGGTGCCGTTGACGTGCGGTATGCCACCCATGAAGTCATCAGAGATGTCTACCTGTTAGACGCGGTGGGGGAGTTTATGCTGGCCTTGGCCTGGGTCTATGTATTCTTCAAATCCAGGGATTCTGCCGGTAAATAAAAAACATAAATTTTTTCATCAAACCTTTTGAACTATCCTTCCGTCTTTTAACTTTATAAAACGGAAGCGAGTGCTCCGGGCCCTTCTGGCAAACCCATAATTTACTTGGTGTGAGCGGTCGGGTTTATGTCGGACTAAAAGAAAGGAGGTAAAAGTGTCTAATCCCAGTAAAAATGTATTAAGCCTAGCTCATGTGTCAACCGTTAACCGTGTTGAAGCTTGCTAACTAGACTTCGTCTACTGGCGAATCCGGCATGAGGTAGCCAAATGCGACTGAGAGGCAGTTCTCTTTCGTGTCGCTTGATACCATTTCAAAGGATTCCATACCCGGCTACTGCAGTGGCCGGGTATTTTTTTGCCTTTATTTTTTGATTTTGTTTTGATTTAGTTGACTGTCAGCAAGTTGTAATTTGTATTTAACGAATGAGGCTAAGTAAGAATCTCAACCTGTACCCCAAAAAAATACAGCTTGCTAAGGAGAAGGAGAGAAAAGAAGTTTTCAGTTGGAGAATACCTAACCTGAAAGCAGATTCCAGCCCACAGGCAAAGACCCGGTTTAGACTGTTTAAAGGCCGATTTTCTAAACTAAAGCCCTAAACAGCCGCACCATAATCAAGGAATTACCCGCCTAATATCCAGGAAGCGGTCCTGGTAAAGGGTTCCTTCCAGTTCGCTTACCTTCACGCCGCCATTAGAAGAAGAGTGCACAAATTGCACAGCTTTGGGTGGGTTTGTGATCACAATGCCCACGTGGCCGGGCGTGCGGTCCTTAAGGTCTGTGCCGGTGAAGATGACCAGGTCGCCTTTCTTTGCCTCTTGCACGGGTACGCTTTCGCCTAACTTAGCCTGCGCCGAGGAGCCATGCGGAATGTTCATCCCAAAATGGGTATAGACATAGGTGATAAAGCCAGAGCAGTCAAACCCTTCTTCGGTGACTCCGCCATACGTGTACTCCGTTCCATAGCGCTGTAGTGCAAAAGCCACGAGGCTGTCTGACTTAGAAACGTAGTTTCCTTTGAGAACCTTAAGCCCAGGAGCAGCGGCTTCGTTCCGGACAGGGTGCGCCAGCGTAGAGTCATTGTGGAAGGCGTGGTCACCTCCGTCAGAACTGGTTCGCTTTACGGCTCCGCCCATAGAAGTATCAGACGCGAAAAAGACTTTGTACAGAATGAGCACAGAAAGGAGTACCCCAAAGAGGATCCATATTTTCTTCATATAATTTTCCTTTGTTGTACATACGTATTTGCCGCGGGCTGTGGTTACCAAGGACGGTCATTTCCTTGTTTAAGCCGCTTTTTAGCCGTATTATGCGTCCTTGTACTTACTACCCAAACAACCTTATGCAAAAAATAATCCATTCCTGGGCGGCCGGAGTGTTTCTGCTGTTGGCAGTGGCTTTCTCGGCCTCCGCGGCGCCTAAACTCTCTTACCGCCTTTCCATGCCCGAGCCACAGACCCACTACTTTGAGGTGGAAATGCGGCTGGAGGACTTCAAAGGCAAAAACCTGGACCTTACCTTGCCGGTATGGGCCCCGGGCTCTTACCTTATTCGTGAATTTCCCAAGAACGTGGAGGCTTTTGAGGCGTATGTAGGCAGTAACCGCGTCTCCTCTGAAAAGCTGGACAAAAATACTTGGCGCGTGGCCTCAGGCGGCAAAGACGTCACTGTGAAATACAAAGTCTATGCCTTTGAACTGAGTGTGCGCACTAGCTTCATTGACGCGAGCCACGGCTACCTGAACGGCACCAGCGTGTTCATGTACCCCGAGGGCCACAAAGACCTGCCTTCTACCGTGACCGTGGTGCCATTCAAAAGCTGGAGCAAAGTGTCCACGGGCTTGCCGGCCGTAGCGGGGCAGCCTTTCACCTACAAAGCGCCCAACTATGATGTCCTCGCCGATTCTCCTTTTGAGATCGGGAACCATGAAATCCTCTCCTTTGAAAGCAATGGCGTGAAGCACGAGGTAGCCATGTACGGCGACGCCAACTATGACGCCCAGCGCCTCACCGCCGATATGAAGAAGGTGACCGAGGAAGCGGCCAAGGTGTTCGGAGAGTTGCCGGTGAACTACTACCTGTTCATCGTCCATAACCTGCAGGGCGGCGGCGGCGGATTGGAGCACCTGAACTCCACTACCCTGCACGCCACCCGCACCGCCTACGGTACCGAGAGAGGCTATGAAGGCTTTCTGAACCTGGTGGCCCACGAATATTTTCACCTTTGGAACGTGAAGCGCCTGCGGCCCATTGCGTTGGGTCCATTTGACTACAATCAGGAAAACTACTCCCGTATGCTGTGGGTCTCTGAGGGCTTTACCTCTTACTACGCCGATATCCTTATGCGCCGGGCCGGTTTCACCTCAGAGCGGGAGCATTTGGAGAAGATCGGGAGCAGCATCACCAGCGTGGAAAACACCCCGGGGAACAAAGTAGTATCGGCAGCCCAGTCCAGCTTTGACGCCTGGATCAAGCAGTACCGCCCAGATGAGAACTCTTACAACACGCACCTCTCATACTACAGCAAGGGCGCGCTCCTCGGCATGCTCCTGGACATGGAGATCCTGAAGGCCACCAATGGCACCAAAAGCCTGGATGATGCCATGAAAGCCATGTATGACGAGTACTTCAAGAAAAAGAAGCGCGGCTTCACCGATCAGGAATTCCAGCAGGGCATAGAGAAGCTCACGGGCGGCTCCATGAATGATTTCTTCCGCCGCTACGTGTACGGCGTGGAAACCCCGGATTACAACACCTTCTTCAGCGCCGTGGGCATTACCCTTACGGATGTGAACAAAGGCACCAACAATCCTTTGCTGGGCGCGGGCATCTCCACCACCACCGGCAAACCCGTGGTGACCACCGTTAACCGCAATGGCAGCGCCTGGCAGTCGGGCCTTAACGTCAATGATGAGATTATTGGCCTGAACGGGTACCGCGTGGCGGATGATATCAACAAATCCATTCCGGCCTACGCCGTGGGCGATGTGTTGGAGCTGGTGATTAATAGAAGTGGTCAGCTGATGATTCTGCCGGTGACCTTGCTTAAAGACCAGACCATTAAGTTGAGAGCTGACTTAGCACCCACCGCAACCGAGGCCCAGAAGAAAAGCTACCTCAAGTGGACCAGCGCTAAATAGGTGTTAGGGTTACTTTCCCCAAAACAGCTCTAAAACAGAAAGGCCGCTCATGAGAGCGGCCTTTCTGTTTTAGAGAATTCTGGAAAAGAGCCCGAAATCAGGTTTTTACTTGATGCGTTTCAGTTCTACTTCGCGGGCGGGTTTAATGATGAGCGGCACCTTCTCAATTTTAACCGAGCTGGTGTCCAAGCCAAACCATTTGCCCTCTGAGGTGGTGAACTGTTTTATGTTGAAGTACGACTGCATGATGGTATTCTCCCAGAACGGAAGGTCGTTCTCATAGCTCAGGAATTTCTCCAGCACCACAAACCGGAAATCCCCGATGAGGTTCTGCTTGTTCAAAGAGCTGTAGCGGCTGGTGATATCCACCTCCTTGTTTTTTACCAGGTCTTCCACCACTTTCCGGAAGAAAAGGTTGATGCGCTGCTCTACCCTGAAACCTAGGTTAAAGTCAATGCGCACCACATCCTGGCTGGCCAGCACCTTTACCTTGTACTCCATGGTATACGGGTCATCCACGGTATTCACGTGGATAAACCAATAGATATCGGCGCGCTTGGGTCGTTTCTGGAAGATGGAGTAAATGATCTTGGACTCAATCTCGGTCGGACGGTCGGCGCTGGTCATGAACACCAGGTGGGTAGCGTATTTCGGGATGGATTCATCCTCGCTCAATTCCCGCAGCGCCTCTACATACTCGGTCAAAGAGACATTCTCGGTTAATCGGCGCTTGATATAGAAAGCTCTGAGCCAGATGTACATCACCGAGATCAGCAGGGAGCCAATCAGCAGCGTGACCCAGCCACCGTGCGGGAATTTGATGAGGTTGGCCAGCAGGAAAGAGCCCTCAATGCCCAGGTACACCAGCAGAAAAAGGAAAATGGCTACTTTGGCCACCTTTTTAGTGATCAGGTAATAGCTGAGCAGGGTGGTGGTCATCAACATGGTCACGGTAATGGCCAGGCCATACGCCGCCTCCATGTTGGCCGACTCCCGGAAGTACAGCACCACGCCCACGCAGCCCAAGAGCAGCAGCAGGTTAATGCTGGGCACATACAACTGGCCTTTCACGTTGGTAGGATAAATGAGGCGCACCTTGGGCCACATGTTCAACCTGATAGCTTCGCCTATGAGGGTGAAAGACCCGGTGATCAAGGCCTGGCTGGCGATCACAGCGGCAATGGTGGCAATGATAATCCCGATGAGCAGGAACCAGTCAGGCATGAGACCATAGAACGGGTTGGTGGTGCCCAAAGAAACCAATTCTTTCCCCTCGAACTGCATAAGCCACGCGCCCTGTCCAAAGTAGTTGAGCAGTAGACAGGTCTTCACAAATACCCAACTGATCCTGATGTTGCCCTTGCCGCAGTGGCCCAGGTCTGAGTAAAGTGCCTCGGCCCCGGTAGTACACAGGAACACGGCACCCAACAGCCAGAAACCGCCCGGATAGTTCACCAGCAGGTCATAGGCGTAGTATGGATTGAGCGACTTCAGGATCTCGGGGTGGTCCATCACCGATAAAATGCCCAGCGTGGCCAGCATGCTGAACCAGACGAACATCACCGGCCCAAAGGCTTTGCCCACAATCTGCGTCCCGAAACTCTGCAACAGGAACAGGAGCACCAGAATGCCAATGACAATGGGAACGGTAGGGATATCAGGGTTCAAGAGCAGCAGACCCTCCACCGCCGAGGAAACGGAGATGGGCGGGGTGATGACCCCATCGGCGAGCAGAGCGCTTCCGCCCAGCATGGCCGGTATGGTGAGCCATTTCGCTTTGCGCCTTACCAGCGCGTACAGCGAGAAAATCCCGCCCTCGCCCTTGTTATCGGCCTGAAGCGTCAGGACTACGTACTTGATGGTGGTTTGCAGGGTAAGGGTCCAGACCACGCAGGAAATGCCGCCGTACACCAGGGTGGCATTGATAGGGGTAGACCCGATGATGGCTTTCATCACGTACAGCGGAGAAGTCCCGATGTCACCGTAAATGATACCTAAGGCGATAAGTAAACCTGCACCCGATACTCGCTGGGAGTGACTGTGAGAGTGACTGTTGGTATTCATTATAGTATGCTGGTAAAATTCTCCTCTTCGGCCTTGTTCATTGCTGCAGAGGCAACTCGTTGATTTCTCCTAACGGGAAACCGAAAACATCCCTTCAAAGAAGGCGGGCAAAATTAACAGGTGCACTGTAATTTCAATGCAGTTAGCCCCTGAATTTCAAGGTTTATATTTTAACCTATTTGAACAACCAAAATTGCCTTTCAAGACACCTGGCCTAAGATTGTGCATTGATAATAGAAATGCCAACTGTGATATTCTTTAAATAATTTGCATTTAATGTATAGACATCATATCTTGATTAAAATAAGCATATTATATAATTAAATATTACTATTAAATACTTTGAAAAATTATAATTCAATTAAAGTTGATTCTATGGTTCAAGCTGAGACTGATTCTTTCAAAGTCTGGTTAGATACCTCCCTGAATGTTGCAATGTTGAAGTGGAAAAAGGATATTGGTTTGGAAGTGTGTCAGCAAGGAATGAACGAACTATTCAAACTGATCTCTGCTGAAAAGTTGGAAAAATGCCTTATCAACACCTCAAGCAGGGGAGCTCTTTCCATGGAAGCCGAGGAGTGGGAGTTAAGCATCCTGCAAAGCGAGGCCAATCCTGCTGTGCCCCAGGGTATGCAAGTTGCCTTGGTTATGTCTGAGGAGCGATACCAGCAGATGATCCATGACTATTCCTTAAACAAGGTCTGCAAGATCAATTTACCCATCCACATCCATTACTTTACCCAGGTAGAAGAAGCCATTGATTGGCTAGAGCACGAGTCCACCATGCCCTCCTGACCAACCTTAGGAGCCAGCCTTTTATTTTTGGGCAAGAACTTAGAAAACGGGCTTAAAACGCTCCTGTCCTAAGTTATAGGTAACTTTTTCACCTCGTTTAATTTTTAAGCCAAGGATAGAAGCATTCAGGAAAAATTTGAAGTCTTTCCATCTTTCCTCTAAAAAAAAGGAGAACGGCCGTTGGGCACATTCTCCTTTTTATTTATTCTGCCAAGAAGGCTTAGTTATTGACGGTGATAAGTTCCACGTCGAAGATCAAGGTGGCGTTCGGACCGATGTCTCCGCCCGCGCCTCTGGTCCCGTAGGCCAGGTTGCTTGGGATAAACAGACGCCATTTATCACCTTCTTTCATGAGCTGGAGCGCTTCTGTCCAACCGGCAATTACGCCGCTAACTGGGAACGAAGCCGGCTCACCGCGCTCGTAGGAAGAGTCAAATACGGTTCCGTCTATTAAAGTGCCGTGGTAGTGGGTGGTAACGTTTGAGTTTCTGGTAGGGGTTTTTCCGGAGCCGCTCTCCAGTACCTGGTACTGCAGTCCGCTAGGCAGGGAGTGAACACCCTCCTTTACCTTGTTAGCTTCCAGGAAAGCTTCCCCTTCTTTTTTGTTTTGCTCTCCAGACGCACCCGCCATGCCTTGTTGTTTTTCCTGCATCTGCTCCTGCAGTTGCATCATGGCCTGTTGCACCTCGTTCTGGTCCAGCTTGGAGGGATTTCCGCTGATGGCTTCTTTCAGCCCGAAAAGCAAGGCTTCTGGTTCTACTTCAATGCCCTGTTTGGCAAAGTTGGCTGCCATGTCCCGGCCAATGATGTAGCTGATTCTTTTTGAAAGGTCGTTTAATTCCATAGTTTATCTTTTGTTAGGTAAAGGTACGGTTTCTATGGAATTTGGATGGTACAAGAACGCAAATCCACGCTTCGGTGGAGTGAAAGGCCCTTGAGTTTCCCTGTTTATAAATACAGGTGATAATCTTCATCAGAAAGATCCAGCGGGATATTTCCGGGCGACAACCAGGTAGTTGCCAAGAAGCCGAGGGCACCGATCACGAGGATAGAGGTAACGGTTGTGATAATTTTCATGGCTTGTTGCGTTTATAGTATAAACGTAAAATTCTTCAATCTTGTTAACTTCAAGGTAAAATTTACATTATTCTTGTATTAAATTAAACACCTAAGCACAAGAATATTTTTGTGGTCAAGGTGCCTAGGCCGTTTTGCCAAATCCATGGAAAGGATGCGCTTAGAATTTGACCTGGAAATGGGTAGAAGACCTTCAAAATAGCCTGTATTTTCTTTTCGACAGCATCTGTTTTCCTTCAGGATTTAAAAGGTTAGAATCTCGAAAGATTTATTCCTAAGATAACAAAAAAGGAGCCTGCAATTGCAGGCTCCTTTCATAAAAACAGGCCAAAAACGAAGGCTTGGCTCAAGTCTTAAATTACATGTTCCGGCGGTACTGGCCACCTACCTCAAACAAGGCATTGGTGATCTGACCCAAAGAGCAGTACTTAGAGGCTTCCATAAGGGCTTCAAAGATGTTGCCGTTCTGCACGGCCACTTCCTGCAACTGCTTCAACCAGGTAGGAGCTTTGTCCGCATGGCGGTCCTGCAGTTCCTGCAGCATGGAGATCTGGTACTGCTTTTCTTCCTCCGTAGCTCTGATCACCTCAGAAGGAATCACGGTAGGGGAGCCCTGGCTGCTCAGGAAGGTGTTTACGCCAATAATAGGGTACTCACCGGTATGCTTCAGGGTCTCGTAGTACAGGCTTTCCTCCTGGATCTTTCCACGCTGGTACATGGTCTCCATGGCACCTAACACTCCACCACGCTCGGTGATCCGGTCAAACTCTAGCAACACGGCTTCCTCTACCAGGTCCGTCAGTTCTTCAATGATGAAGGAGCCTTGCAGCGGGTTCTCGTTCTTGGCCAAGCCTAACTCACGGTTGATGATGAGCTGGATAGCCATAGCCCGGCGCACACTAGCCTCAGTAGGTGTGGTGATAGCCTCGTCATAAGCATTGGTGTGCAGCGAGTTACAGTTGTCGTAGATCGCATACAGCGCCTGCAGGGTTGTTCGGATGTCGTTGAAGTCGATTTCCTGCGCGTGCAGTGAGCGGCCCGAGGTCTGGATGTGGTACTTCAACATCTGCGAGCGGGCGTTGGCACCGTACTTCAGTTTCATGGCTTTCGCCCAGATTCTTCTGGCTACGCGGCCAATTACCGCATACTCTGGGTCAATGCCGTTGGAAAAGAAGAAACTCAGGTTAGGCGCAAAGGCGTTGATGTCCATGCCGCGGCTCACGTAATACTCCACAAAAGTGAAGCCGTTCGCCAGGGTAAAGGCCAGCTGCGAGATTGGGTTAGCGCCCGCCTCCGCGATGTGGTACCCAGAGATGGACACCGAGTAGAAGTTGCGGACGTTGTGGTCAATGAAGTACTGCTGCACATCACCCATCAACCGCAGGGCAAACTCGGTGCTGAAAATACAGGTGTTCTGCGCCTGGTCTTCCTTGAGGATATCGGCCTGCACGGTGCCGCGTACTGAGGCCAGCGTACGCTCCTTAATCTGAGCATAGACATCCGCCGGCAATACCTGGTCTCCGGTCACGCCCAGGAGCATCAGACCTAAGCCATTGTTGCCGTCTGGCAACTCGCCCTGGTAAGTAGGGCGTTTCTGGCCCGATTTCTGGAAAATAGCATCCATACGGTCGTTCACCTCTGCCTCTAGACCGTTCTCCCTGATGTACAGTTCGCACTGCTGGTCAATCGCAGCGTTCATGAAGAAACCGGTGAGCATGGCGGCCGGACCATTGATGGTCATGGACACCGAGGTCATTGGATCGGCCAGGTTAAAGCCGGAGTACAGCTTCTTGGCATCGTCCAGGCAGCAGATGCTTACCCCTGAGTTACCGATCTTCCCGTAGATATCCGGACGCAGGTCCGGGTCCTCGCCGTATAAAGTAACAGAGTCAAAGGCGGTAGATAAACGTTTGGCAGGCAATCCTTTACTTACGTAGTGGAAACGCCGGTTCGTGCGCTCTGGTCCGCCTTCGCCAGCAAACATGCGGGTAGGGTCTTCGCCCTCGCGTTTGAAGGGGAACACGCCCGCGGTGTACGGGAACTCGCCCGGTACATTCTCCTGCAGGTTCCACTTCAGCAAGTCTCCCCAGGCCTCGTAGCGCGGCGTGGCTACCTTCGGAATCTCAAGTTGCGACAAGCTGGTGGTATGGGTTTTCACCTTGAGTACCTTGTCCCGCACCTTGAACTCATAAAACTCGTTTTTGTAGCTCTGGCGCTTCTCGGGCCACTGCTCCAGCAGTTTCTTGTTCTGGCCGTCTAGCCTTAAAGCGGTTTCTTCAAAGGCGTACTCTAATCCCTTAATCAGTCGGTCCTTATCTTCCACCTCAATGGCTTGGATGGCTTCAATGGACTGCCGGATACCGTAGAGTTTTTGGGCCACCGCAGCCTGGTCTTGCACCCACTTGTCGTAGCTGCGGTTGTTCTCCGCAATCTCGGAAAGGTAGCGTGTGCGGGCAGGAGGGATGATGTAGACTTTCTCAGACATCTCGCCGGTGGCCTGCAGACTGGAGTCAAAAGTGACGCCGGTTTTCTCCGAGATTTTTGCGATCAAGGCTTTGTACAGGCGGTTCATGCCGGGGTCGTTGAACTGCGAGGCAATAGTCCCGAACACCGGAATCTGGTCATCGCTCACGTCCCACAACTGGTGGTTGCGCTTGTATTGTTTTTTCACATCGCGCAGGGCATCTAGGGCACCGCGCTTGTCAAACTTGTTTAAGGCAATGATATCGGCGAAGTCCAGCATATCAATTTTCTCCAGCTGGGTGGCGGCACCGTACTCCGGCGTCATCACGTACAGGCTGGCGTCTGAATGCTCAATTATCTCGGTGTCTGACTGGCCAATGCCCGAGGTCTCCAGAATGATCAGGTCAAACTGGGCGGCTTTCACCACGTCTACGGCGTCTTGTACATATTTGCTCAAGGCCAGGTTGCTTTGGCGCGTGGCCAGCGAGCGCATGTACACGCGGCTGTTGCTGATGGCGTTCATCCGGATGCGGTCGCCCAGCAAGGCGCCGCCCGTTTTCCGCTTACTTGGGTCCACCGAGATAATGGCGATGGTCTTAGTAGGGAAATCCATCAGAAACCGACGCACTAGTTCATCCACTAACGATGATTTACCTGCTCCGCCCGTACCGGTAATGCCCAAGACAGGAGTAGCGGTTTGGGGTTGGTTTGCGGCAGCTTGCTGGTCAATGCCGGAGATCAACTGCTCTTTCACGCGAGCAAACTCCTCAGGGAAGTTCTCGGCCGCGGAAATAAGCCGGGCAATGGATTTAATGTCTTTTTCTTTCAGGTGCTTCACCTCGCCGTTCAGGTTCTGACCGGTGGGGAAGTCGCACTTCTGCAGCATGTCATTGATCATGCCCTGCAAGCCCATGGCGCGTCCGTCATCGGGAGAATAGATGCGGGCGATGCCGTAGCCGTGCAGTTCCTCAATCTCAGTGGGCAGGATCACACCGCCGCCACCGCCAAAAATGCGAATGTGGCCGCAGCCCCGCTCGTTGAGCAAGTCATACATGTACTTAAAATACTCCAGGTGACCGCCTTGGTAAGAGGTAATGGCAATGGCTTGGGCATCTTCCTGAATAGCGCAGTCCACAATCTCCTGCACGGAGCGGTTGTGGCCCAGGTGAATGACCTCGGCGCCAGACGCCTGGATGATGCGGCGCATGATATTGATAGCCGCATCGTGGCCGTCAAACAAAGAGGCGGCGGTGACAATGCGGATATGGTTGACCGGTTTGTAGGGTTGTACAGTAGTAACTGACATTTGTTAGCTTAGCTGGTGAACGTTGTGCGAAAGTACGAATTTTAGGTGAATGGTGGAGGCGCAATCCTGGGAGCAGTTCGGGCAAGTCAGAATTTTCTGAGCTCTATTTAAGACTTCCATTTGCCTAGGTTAAACCTAGCTATAAGGCAACCAGAGGTATAGGCAGGTACGGAGGCTTTCCTTTCGGTGTTTTGGGCTTAATTCTTTCAAACAGCTCCTAAACGGGTTTCGTTCAGAGATAGGTGCCCAACTCCTTTGCTTTTGCGTAGTTTACCAAAAATTTCTGCCTATGCCTGATCTTCCTGCCCCCGCCCTCATTCCCTTTATTGACGTGGTAGGTACCTTCGTGTTTGCCATCAGCGGTACCCTCACAGCCGCCGATAAGAAGCTGGATCCCTTTGGCGCCACGGTCATTGCCTTTGCAACGGCTCTGGGGGGAGGAACGGTGCGCGATTTGTTACTGAACCTGCGCCCAGTTTGGGTGCAGGACGAACGCCTGCTGATCACGGTTTTTGTGGCGGTGATGGTGACGGTGTTTTTCAGGAAAAGCATTGGCCGGTTCAGAAGAACCATGTTCTTGTTTGACACCGTGGGTATTGCTTTGTTTACCATCCTGGGCATGGAGAAAGCGCTCAGGCTGGATGTGCCGCCCTTGATTGCCTTGGTCATGGGCGTGGTTACGGCGGTGTTTGGGGGCGTCGTGCGGGATATCCTGTGTAACGAGATTCCCCTGATCTTCAGAAGAGAGGTATATGCCACGGCTTGCCTGGCAGGCGGAGCTTCTTACCTGCTCATGCGCTTGGCCCCGGTTCCGCCCGGCGTGCCCGTCTGGATTGCCATCGGGATCATCATCTTCATTAGGATACTGGCCGTGCGCCTGAAGTGGGCTTTCCCCAACCTGAAGCCCGAGGAATAGAACCCGTTTTCTGCTTCTTTTTGATAAACAGGCCAAAAACGGCAGGCCGCATAGAGTTATTTGTTTTACGCTTTTTCCTTTTTCAGGCTCTCCTGGTGCTTTTCCATGGTATCCATCACTTTCTCGGGCTGGACATCCTTGGCGAGTTCGTTTATTTCAGGGTCATGGGCCTCGTCAATGTCCATTTTCTTCGCGATGGCGGTGACCAGGGTGACCAGGCGGGTGATTTCGTGCTCAGCCAACAGGCTGACCTGCAGGTCTAGGTCGGCGCGTTTATCGGCCTGGATGTTGGAGCGGTTCTGGCTGATGAGCACGAAGGTAGACAGGAAAATAGCCTCCACCGAGGCAAACATAGCCAGCACCACAAATGATTCATCAAACGGCGGCAGACCCAACCACCCCAGGTTCCACACCACCCAAGTTCCAAACATCACAAGGTGGATGACCACAAACAGCATACTGCCCGTGAATTTGGTCACCGCGTCTGAAATCCGCTCAGACGCGGTTCTGGTATGATCCTCTTGTTTGCGGCGGTTCAACAACGCTTTGATATTGCGTTCCACTACCTCGGCCATGTGCCCCTCAGTTCCTCTGAACACCCCGTTACCTCTGTTCTCTGCCATAAATTTCACTTTTGATGCGGTGTATACGTTTGGCAATTGATTAGGTAAGCCTGAAGGAAGGGGAAATGAAAAGATACCGTATAAACTGACAGAACTACGTAGAACTACAGACAAATAAGTTAGAAGAGAAGGCCTTGCCAAGGTTCAATCCTTCGGATACTTAGGAAAGGTACTATTCCGTTTCTGGGTCCTTTTGCCAAAAACAGCCCACAAACGCTTACCTCCCTAGAAAAAGTAGCGTACACCTAAAGAAACCCGTTCCGGCAGCGCGCTTTATTTTGTATCTTTGTTCTCTTGTAATATCTCGTTTATGAAGAACATCCGCAATTTTTGCATCATTGCGCATATTGACCACGGCAAAAGTACCCTGGCCGACCGTCTGCTGGAGTTTACCTCCTCGGTGACCGAGCGGGAAATGCAGAACCAACTTTTGGATAACATGGACCTGGAGCGGGAACGCGGCATCACCATCAAGAGCCACGCCATCCAGATGAACTATAACTATAAAGGCGAGGACTACATTCTCAACCTGATTGACACGCCCGGCCACGTAGACTTTAGCTACGAGGTGTCACGCTCCATTGCCGCCTGCGAAGGCGCTCTTTTGATTGTGGATGCTTCGCAGGGGATTGAGGCGCAGACCATCTCTAACCTGTACCTGGCCATAGGCAACGACCTAGAGATTATCCCGGTGCTGAACAAGATTGACCTGCCGCACGCCATGCCTGAGGAGGTGAGCGACCAGATCATTGACCTGATTGGCTGTGAGCGCGAAGACATCATCCATGCCTCAGGAAAAGCGGGTATCGGGATTGAGGAGATTCTGGCCGCTATCTGTGACCGCATCCCGGCGCCCAAAGGCGATCCTGAGGCGCCGTTGCAGGCCTTGATCTTTGACTCGGTGTTCAACTCGTACCGCGGTATTGAGGTGTACTTCCGGATCATGAACGGTACGTTGCGCAAAGGCGACAAGGTAAAATTCATCGCCACCGGCAAACAGTACGAGGCAGACGAGATTGGCGTGCTTAAACTGAACCAGGAACCGAAGCAGGTAATGGGCGCCGGAAACGTGGGTTACCTGATCTCAGGAATCAAGAACGCGAAAGAGGTAAAAGTAGGGGATACCATCACCCACGCCGCCAACCCGGACACCATCCAGATCCAAGGCTTTGAAGAGGTGAAGCCCATGGTATTTGCGGGGATCTACCCGGTAGAAACCACCGAGTACGAAGAACTGCGCTCCTCTATGGAGAAACTGCAGTTGAACGATGCTTCCCTGGTATGGGAACCGGAGACTTCGGCGGCCCTTGGTTTCGGGTTCCGGTGCGGGTTCCTGGGCATGCTCCACATGGAGATTGTGCAGGAGCGTCTGGAGCGCGAGTTTGACATGACCGTGATTACCACGGTGCCGTCTGTGCAGTTCAAGGCCTTCACCACCAAAGACGGCGAAGTGGCGGTAAGCGCCCCGTCTGAAATGCCGGAGCCTAACTTCATTGACCACATTGAGGAGCCGTTCATCAAAGCGCAGATCATCTCCAAAGCCGAGTTCATCGGCCCGATTATCTCTCTTTGTATGGACAAGCGCGGAATCCTGAAAGCCCAGAACTTCCTGACCTCAGACCGGGTGGAGCTGATCTTTGAGATGCCCCTGGCCGAGATCGTGTTTGACTTCTTCGATAAACTGAAAACCATCAGCCGCGGCTACGCGTCCCTGGACTACGAACTCATCGGGTTCCGGGAGTCGTACATGGTGAAACTTGACATCATGCTCAATGGCGAGAAAGTGGATGCGCTCTCCGCCATTGTGCACCGCGACAAAGCCTATGACTGGGGCAAGCGCCTCTGCGAGAAACTACGTGAGTTGTTGCCGCGCCAGATGTTTGAAATTGCGATCCAGGCGGCCATTGGGCAGAAGATCATTGCCCGTGAAACGGTGAAAGCCCTTAGAAAGAACGTGTTGGCTAAGTGCTACGGCGGGGATATCTCGCGTAAACGCAAGCTCTTGGAGAAACAGAAGAAAGGGAAGAAGCGTATGCGCCAAGTGGGCAACGTGGAAATTCCGCAGGAAGCCTTCCTTGCAGTTCTTAAACTAGATTGATATCAGAGCCCGGTGCCACCGCACCGGGTTTTTCTTTTACGCCGTTTGCCATGCCGTTCACCTTTTCGCACCCCGCGGTGGTTTTGCCGTTCAAGTCAGTCTCTGGTCAGAAAGTCTCGTTTACCGCCATGGTGCTGGGCAGCATGGCCCCAGATTTTGAGTTCTTTTTCAGAATGAGGGCCGAAACGGACATCAGCCACACGTTGCGAGGGATTTTCCTGTTTGACATTCCGGTGGTGGTAATCATGGCGTTTCTGTACCATTGCTGGGTCAGAAATCCGTTTTTGGGCCATTTACCGGTTTTCCTGCAGAAACGGTTTTCCCATTTCCAACGGTTTAACTGGCCGGCTTACTTCAAAGAGAATTGGGTGGTGGTAATCACCTCGGCGTTTCTGGGCGTGGTGCTGCACCTGCTCTGCGATGACTTTACCCACCACTATGGCTACACCGCGCAGCACATTCCGGTGCTAGCCGCCAGCTATGAGATTTTGGGCAGGGAAGTGCCTGGGTACCATATCAACCAATACCTGAGCAGTTTGGTCCTGGGCCTTTATCTAATTATAGATGCCCTACGAATGCCAGCTATTCATCCTGCAGAGGAGGGAGCGGCTTTCTTCCGGTATTGGGGTCTGGTGGCGCTGATTTCTATTCCAACTTTTTTCCTGCGTTTTGCCCTGCGGGACCGCGAGATGATCATGAATGACATGATTATGACGGCCATCGCGGCTGGGTTACTTGGGGTAATACTGGCTTCCTCCATCGCTCAGCTGGCTAGAAGAAGGCAACGTACCCAGTGGAGCAATCTGTAGGATGGTGTGATTAGGTCCTGTTTTTATCAAAATAGGGTTAAAACAGAACACTCCCTGCTTAAGATTTTAGGGCAGGTCCCCTAATAGGTTTTTTAAAAGAAGTTTCGTTAAGATTACTCCAAACTGCCACTCGCCTGCTTTTTGCAGGCTACTCACAAAATTTCCGTCCTCATTCTTAGACAATTATCAGAGTACCTGAAACAAAACATAATCTTACCTTGTTAATTAATCAATCGATTGATTAACTTTGCGCCACCTTAAGAAAATGGCAGAGAAAGAGAAAATAGACAAGAAAGAGCACCTGCTTAATGTGGCGGAACGCGTGTTCGGGGAGATGGGCTACGACGGTGCCTCTACCCGGCTGCTGGCCCAGGAGGCAGGCATGAACATGGCCATGCTCAACTATTACTTCGGGTCTAAGGACGGATTGCTGAAAGCGGTAGTAGAGCGCCGGATGTCCTCAACCAGAAAAGAGTTTGAGGAGATCGCCCATCAGGACATGCCGTGCTGGGAGAAAATCAACCAGATCGTGCAGTTGTACGTGAGCCGGGTGGCCACAAGCAAATACTTCCACAAGATCATCTTCCGGGAAATCTCCGTGATCCGCAGCGGGACCGAGGTGACCGACTTCGTGCTGGAGAACCTTTATCAGAATGTAATGCTGGTGCACCGGGTGCTGGCAGAAGGCATCAGGAAAGGCGAATTCCGGGAGGTAGACATAGAAATGACCGTGGCCGGCATCTTCGGGACGGTGAATTACCTCATCAACTCCCGCCGGTTGGCCTCCAAAATCCTGAAAATGGACTTGATGGACGACCACGTGCTGCAGGAGGAAATGAAGCCGCGCCTGCTGGCTTACTTACAAGATTCCTTAAAAACACACTTACTAATACATGAAACCGAGAAGTAATGCTTCTGCCGTACTTCCTGCTCCAGGACGGGGCGTTAGATCGGCCGCTTTGATTGGCGGGCTTAGCCTAATTATGGCGTTTGCCCAACCAGTGGCGGCCCAGGAAGCCAAACACCTGAACCTACAGGAAGCCGTGCAACTGGGGGTGCAGAACAGCAAAGTGCTGCGTTTGTCCCAGACCAAAATTGACCAGGCCATCTCCCGATTCAACCAGGTGAAAGACGAGGCCAAACCCAAAGCCAGCGCCAGCTATACCTATAACCACGCCGAAATCCCGTCTAACATCCTGCAGATGTCTGAGAACGCGGAGCCTTTTTTCCTGCCCAAGCGCGCCGATGCCCTCTTAGGAACCATTTCTGTGCAGGAGGTCATCTTTGCCGGTAACAAACTGAAGTACGCCAAAGAATCAACTGACCTCATGGCGCAGGTGGCCCGTCTGGATGCTGAAAAAGACAAAGACGAGATCGCCTACCACGTGACCAACGCTTACTTCAACCTGTACAAGCTGCAGCAGAGCCAGAAAGTGGTGGCGCAGAACCTGCAGGCCATAGACAAGCAGATCAAACAGGCGCAACGCTTCTTTGAACAGGGAATTGTGACCAAAAACGATGTGCTGCGCTTCAAACTGCAGCGTAGCAACGTGGAACTCACCGGCGCCGACCTGGAGACAAACCGCAAGATTGTGGTCTATAACCTGAACGTGCTACTGGGCTTGCCGGAGAACAATGACTTGGTGGTAGATAACGCCGCTGCCCCGGACGGACGCAATGTGTCTCTGGCCGCTTATGTGGATTCTGCTTTGGCAAACCGCGAGGAACTGCAGGCCATTGACCTCAACAGCCGCGCCGCCGAGAACAACATCAAGTCCATTAAAGCCGATGCGCTTCCGGCGTTGGTTGCCTCTGCGGATGCTTACCATATTAATCCCAGCGGGTCCATCATTCCGCCTACGCATGGCTCATTGGCCATCGGGACTGTAGGGTTGACCGCCGCCTGGAACTTTGACCGCCTCTGGACCAATAAAAACAAGATCGCGGAAGCCAAAATCCAGAAGACCCAGCTGGACATTAGCCGCGAGCTGACCACGGACCAATTGAAAACCGAGGTGAACCAAAGCTACCAACGTTATCTGCTGGCGCTGGAGAAAATCAACATCTTGCAGACCTCCATTGCGCAAGCGGAGGAGAACGACCGCAGCGAGGCCTCCCGCTATACAAACAAAGTGGCTTCGGCTACAGATAGAATAGAGGCGCAGACCCGCCTGTACCAGGCGCTCATCAACCTGGAACTAGCCAAAGCGGACGCTGGCCTGGCTTATTATACACTAATAAAATCAACCGGAAATATCCTTCACTAATTACCGCATACAACCCAAATGGAAACTGAGAAAAAGAAATCGAACAAAGTAATTCCCATCATTTTAGGCCTGGTCCTGATCATTGGCGGATTCTTTGGCGTGAAAGAATACCTGTATTTCAGCAAGCACGAAGACACTGATGACGCCCAGATCGATGCGGACATTAGTCCGGTGGTGGCGCGCGTGAGCGGCTACGTGGATACCATTATGTTTGAGGAAAACACCCACGTAACGCAAGGCCAGGTACTGGTGAAACTGGACGACCGTGACTACGCCATTAAAGTAGAGCAGGCCTTGGCCGCATCACAAGGTGCCAGCGCCAGCACCGGCGTCAACCAGGCCCAGATCACCGCCACGGCTGCCTCGGCCACTACTGCCAAGGCCAACATTGAGGCGACCCGCGTACGCCTCTGGAAAGCGACCCAGGACTACAACCGTTTCGCGAACCTGATCAAAGACGGCTCTATCACGCAGCAGCAGTTTGACCAGGCAAAAGCTGACCGCGACGTAGCCCAGGCGAACTACCAGGCGGCGCAGGACCAATACAAAGCCGCTTTGCAGCAGGTGGGTACCACTCGCTCACAGTTGGCCGTGACCAATACCAGCGTAAACCAGCGCCAGGCCGATGTGGACTTTGCCAAACTGCAGATGTCTTACACCACCATCACGGCACCGGCCAGCGGCATTGTGTCCAAGAAAAATGTGCAGAAAGGCCAGTTGGTGCAAGCCGGCCAGAGCCTGTTCTCCATTGTGAACGACAACAGCATCTTCGTGACCGCCAACTTCAAGGAAACCCAACTAGAGAAAATCCGCGAGGGACAGAAGGTGAAGATTGAGGTAGACGCTTTCCCCGAGGCCAATGTAGAAGGGGAGATCTACAACTTCTCACCCGCCACCGGCGCCAAGTTCTCTCTGCTGCCGCCGGACAATGCGACCGGTAACTTCGTGAAAGTGGTTCAGCGCGTGCCCGTGAAAATCAAAATCAAAGCTTTTCCTGAACTGATGAAGAAACTGCGCCCCGGCATGAGCGTGAAAACATCGGTCCTGACGCAAGAATAAGCCATGGCTGAAACTGGATTAAAAAAATGGGCCATCACCATTACGGTGATCTCGGCGGCACTGCTGGAACTCATTGACACCACCATCGTGAACGTGGCCATGCCGCAGATCCAGGGTAACCTGGGCGCGACGCTGGAAGACGTGGCCATGATTGTGACGGGTTACGCGGTAGCCAACGTGATCATCCTGCCTATGTCGGGGTGGTTAGGCAGCCGCTTTGGCCGGAAGAACTACTTTCTGTTCTCCATCATCGTGTTTACCACGGTGTCGTTCCTTTGCGGAAACGCGACCAGCCTGGAAGAACTGGTGATCTTCAGAATCCTTCAAGGGTTGGCCGGGGGCGGATTGTTGTCCACCTCCCAATCCATCCTGCTGGAGGCTTGGCCTAAGGAACAGGTAGGAACCGCGACCGCTTTGTTCGGACTGGGCGCCGTGGTGGGACCCACGTTGGGACCCACCATCGGGGGGTACATCACCGATAACTACTCCTGGCCCTGGATATTCTACGTGAACATTCCGGTAGGGATTCTGGCCTCTATTGCTACGTACCTGTTCATCAAGAAAACCCCGCGCGAGCTGGGAGGTAAACCGGTGGATTGGTGGGGCATTGCGCTCCTGGCCATTGCGGTGGGAAGTCTGCAGATTGTGCTGGAGAAAGGCGAGACCGAGGATTGGTTTGCCGCCACCTACATCATTGTGCTGTCGGCCACGGCGCTCATCGGGACGCTGCTCTTCATCTGGCGCGAGCTCACGTTTGAGTACCCCATTGTGAACTTCAAGATCATGCGCCACCGGAGTTTCTCCGTGGGCATGTTCACCTCGTTTGTGCTAGGCTTCGGGTTGTACAGCTCCATGTTCGTGTTCCCGGTGTTCACGCAAGGCTTGCTGGGCTTCACGGCGCAGCAATCGGGTAAGCTGCTGTTGCCGGGTGGTTTGTTCACCATCATGATGATGCCTTTTATTGGCAAGATGCTGCAGCGCGGCGTTCCGGCCCAGTTCATGGCTACCGGAGGCATGCTGCTGTTCTTTGTCTTCGCGATGATGATGAACCACTCCACCTTGCTCTCGGGCACCGAAGACTTCTTCTGGCCGCTGGCGATCAGGGGTATCGGGATGGCCTTGCTGTTCGTGCCCTTGACCACGCTGGCGATTCAGGATTTGAAAGGCGCGGAAGTAGGGCAGGGGACCGGGTTGAACAACATGATGCGGCAACTGGGCGGCTCCTTCGGGATTGCGGCTTTGACCACGCTCATCCACGTACGCTCCGGTTTCCACCGCAACAACCTGCTGGTGAACATCAACGAGTACAACCCGGTGTTCACGCAACGGCTACAAGGCCTCATGCAGAACTTCCTGAGCAAAGGCTACACGTTCATGGATGCGCAGAAAGCCGCCTACAAAGCCATTGAAGGAATGGTGATGAAACAGACCGCGCTCTTGTCCTACACCGACGCGTTCTGGGTATCAGGCATGATCATGCTCTGCTCCATTCCGCTCTTGTACCTGCAAAAGTTCAAGAAGAACACCAACGTGCCGGTGGACGTGCATTAATCTCTCTGAGCACCAATAACCTAAATCCCTTTTGGGGCTGTTTTTACAAAAACCGCCTCGAAAGGGATTTTCTTTTGCCGTTACTCTTGTATCGGCGCTAGGTGATGGAAACCTA
Organism: Rufibacter hautae; assembly: GCF_008271695.1. Classification (GTDB taxonomy): domain Bacteria; phylum Bacteroidota; class Bacteroidia; order Cytophagales; family Hymenobacteraceae; genus Nibribacter; species Nibribacter hautae. The sequence continues at coordinate 1,349,869 of NZ_VKKY01000002.1, read as the reverse complement.
AGACAGATCAACCTAATCGCAGTATAAAACATTGGCAGATGCTTTTCCTCAAGGCTTTTCGCTGTTCCTGTTTTAGGGCTGTTTTTCCCTAAAGAACTACAAAGTAGCAGACATAGAAGGCCTTAACTGCCGAGGGACTTGCACTGGACCAAACTGAAATATCTTTTTTCTTACATATAACTCAGGCTCAGGAAATAAGTCATAAAACCCGAGGCACTTTCCAAGTTGGCTTGTACTTTTGCGCTTCGTATCATCTCTCATTCTCTTACCCATGACCCTTTTAGACGGAAAGAAAACCTCTGAAGCCATCCAAAGCGAGATTGCCGCAGAAGTTGCCCACATCAAAGAACAAGGAGGAAAGGTGCCACACTTAGCCGCTATTTTAGTGGGCCAGGACGGTGGTTCAATGACGTATGTAAACAACAAAGTTCTGGCCTGCGAGCGTGTTGGATTTGCCTCTACCTTGCTCCATTACGAGACCGATATCACCGAAGAAGTCCTGCTAGCCAAGATCAAAGAGATAAACGAGGATGCCGAGATAGACGGCCTGATTGTGCAGTTACCGCTGCCCAAACACATCAGCTCAGACAAAGTGCTGGAGGTAATGGATTATAAGAAAGACGTGGACGGGTTCCACCCGGTGAACGTAGGTCGCATGGTGGCGGGCCTTCCGGCTTATCTGCCTGCTACGCCCTACGGCATCATGCAACTGTTGGAGCGCTACAACATTGACACCAAAGGCAAACACTGCGTGGTGGTGGGCCGCAGCAACATCGTGGGAACACCCATTAGCATCCTCATGAGCAAATGCACTCTGCCAGGCGAGGCCACTGTCACCATCTGCCACCGCAACACCGTGGATCTGGCGCACCACACCCGACAGGCCGATATCCTCATCGTGGCCGTGGGCAAACCAGGGCTCATCACCGAGGACATGGTAAAAGAAGGTGCCGTAGTCATTGACGTAGGCACCACCCGCGTCACCGATGCCACCCGCGAGAGGGGCTGGCGCTTGCGCGGCGACGTGGATTTTGAAAAAGTAGCCCCTAAATGCAGCTACATCACCCCGGTTCCCGGCGGTGTAGGGCCACTGACCATCTCCATGCTGCTGAAGAACACCTTGCGGGCAGCCAAGAATGAAGTCTACTCATAAGCCCTTAATAAAACGGAAAAGCCTCACCATTCTTAAATGGTGAGGCTTTTCCGTTTAGAGGCTATATTCTAAAAATAAGCATTAAAAGGCTTCTACAGGGTTCCTTCTTTGTGCTCCTGCATCAAAAGCAGCTTGAACCCGGCAAAATCATTGGGCATATCGGTGACTTGTTTCTGCCGTCCCTGGAAGACCTTCAGTTGCTCTGGTAACTCTATTTCCTGGCCTAAGACTTTTTCCATGCTTTCTTTGAACTTGGCAGGATGGGCAGTCTCCAGGAAAATACCTGGTGTTTTCAGTTCGGGTAGTAACTGGCGCAAGCTCAGGTACCCAATGGCACCGTGTGGGTCCAATAAATAGCCGTTTTCCTGATGCACCAGTTTAATGGTGCCTTTGATTTCCTCGTCATCAGCCCAGAAGCCTTTCACCACCTGCTGCATTGCCTCTAATTCGTGGCGGAATAACTCCTGGATGCGCGGGAAGTTGTTTGGGTTTCCTACATCCATGGCATTGGCGATGGTAGCCACGGATGGGGCGGGAGCATACTCGCCGGTCTCCAGGTAGTTGGGCACAATGCGGTTGCGGTTGGTGGCGGCTACAAAGTAGGTAATGGGTAGACCCATCTGGCGGGCCAGCAACCCGGCGGCCAGGTTCCCGAAGTTTCCGCTGGGCACCGAGATGGTGATTTCAGCGGCATCAGGATTCAGTTTTTTCCATTGGCCCCAGGCATGGAAGAAGTACACCATCTGCGGAAGCCACCGCGCCACGTTGATGGAGTTGGCCGAGGAGAGGTTCTTTTTCTGGTTTAAGTCTTCGTCTGAAAAAGCCTGTTTAACAAGGGTTTGGCAATCGTCAAAGGTGCCTTCAATGCCTACGGCGCTGGTGTTCTGCCCCAGCGTGGTGAACTGCATTTCCTGGATCTCACTCACGCCAAACTGCGGATAGACCACCACTACGTCAATGTTCTCCAAGCCCAGGAACCCATTGGCCACGGCGCTGCCGGTGTCTCCGGAAGTAGCCACCAACACGGTGACCGGACGGTCAGGCTCCGCGAAGGCTTGCAAGCAGCGGGACATGAATCGGGCGCCCACGTCTTTGAAGGCGCAGGTAGGTCCGTGGAACAGCTCCAAGGCATAAACGTCTTTTTCCACTTCCACCAGCGGAATCTGGAAAGTGAATACCTCGCCGCAGATCTTCCGGAGGTCCTCGGGGGTTATGTCCGGAGTGACATACGGCTGCAGGACTTCAAAAGCGATCTCGGGCAGCGATAGGCTGGGGAGCGACTCAAAAAAGTCCTCGCCAAGGGTAGGAATCTCATGCGGGAAGAAGAGTCCTTTGTCCTTCGGCAATCCTTTGATGACCGCTTCCTTGAAACTCATTTGGGCGGCGTAGTCATTGGTGCTGTAGTAGTTCATAGCGATACGGCGGGTTGGAAGGTTGACTGGGCCACCAAGCGTACTCCCTGGTCTGGCACCTGTGATACATACGTTTTGGTTTCAATTCCGCTGCCGGCGTAAACACTTTCCATGGCTTCTTTTACCGATTGAGCCTGCTCCAGCGTTGCCGACAAAGCAAAAATGGACGGACCCGAGCCCGAGATCCCGGCGCCCAAAGCACCAGCGGCCAGGGCAGCTTCTTTCACCTGCTTAAACAAAGGAATAAGCACTGAGCGCTCTGGTTCAAAGATCTCGTCATGCAAACTCCGCGAGAGGAGATTATAGTCTTTTTTCAGTAAACCGGCCATTAAACCCGCCAGATTTCCCCACTGCCGGATGCCTTTTTTAAGCGGGATTTCCTGTTTTAGGATGCTGCGCGAGAGCGAAGTCTTGAGTTCTATCTGTGGGTACAGGATGGTGCAGTACAATTCCAGCGGCACCCCCAACGGCACTACATCCAGTGGCTCGTAGTCCCGCACCAACACAAAACCGCCCAGCAGGGAAGGGGCCACATTGTCGGCGTGGGCAGAACCAGAGGCTTTGCGTTCGCCTTCCATGGCGTACATCACCAGTTCCTGGGTAGTGAAGGGTGAACCCAACAAAGCGTTCACAGCGAAGGCGGCCGCGGCTGAGCTGGCGGCACTGCTGCCCAAACCACTACCCACGGGCATGCCTTTGTGCAATTGCAACTCCAGCCCATGGGTAATGTTCAAATCCTCCAGCATTTTCTGGGCTACCACACCAATCACGTTCTCCTTGGCATCGGAGGAAAGTCCCGCAATGCCGTGGATGGCCGAGATGGTGATGCCCGGGGCTTCAGTTTTACGGGCCCACACTTCATCTCCGGGAGCGTCCAGGGCAAACCCCAGCACGTCAAAGCCGCAACACACATTGGCCACGGTGGCCGGGGCATAGGCTTTGACAAAATTGTTGTTATCCATAGGTAAGGCGCTGTAACAGGGTGTCAGACGGTAACTACCCAAAAAGTAGAGGTCTGGTTATCGGTTTAGTTCTTGGTTTTTAAGGTGAATTCAGAAAACGTGGGATAAAGCATTTAAGCCAGCGTGGCAGTTGGTTTCTCAGGGACGGTGACGAAGAACCGGTCGTGGAGCAGGTTCACGGCGCGGTGAGCGTCATTGGTGTTCAGGACTACGGAGATAATCCGCTCGGTGGCTCCCTGGGCAATGGCCCTGATATTGATGTGGTGGTCGCCCAACAACGAGAAAGCCTTGCCCGCGATGCCAGGTTGCTGCACCATGCCGTTTCCTACAATGGCTACAATGCTCATGGGCGTCTCTACGCTCACCGGGTTCAGCTGTCCCTGTTCAATGTCACCGGCAAACTCCTCGGTGATGGCCTGCGCAGCTTTTTCTCCTTCGGCCTCAGCCAAGCCAATGGTGATGCTTTGCTCTGAGGACGACTGGGTAATGAAATAAACGTTGATGCACTCCAGGGCCACGGCCTTGAACATCCGCATGGCCACGCCGGGCACGCCCACCATGCCGCTTCCGCTGATGGTAAGCACCGCAATGTGGTCAATGCAGGAAATACCTTTTACATTTTGCTGGCTAGGGGCGGGGTTCGCGGAGATGAGCGTTCCTTTATGGGCCGGGTTAAAGGTGTTCTTGAGCACCAGCGGAATCTTGGCCGCCACTAAAGGCGCAATGGTGGGCGGGTACAAAACCTTCGCCCCGAAATACGCCAGCTCCATGGCTTCCTCGTAACTAAGTTCCTTAATGGAGTAAGCTGCGGCGGCTTTGCGTGGATCGGTGGTGTACATGCCGTCCACGTCAGACCAGATCTCCAGCAGATCAGCATTTAAAGCTGCGGCATACAGAGAAGCGGTGTAATCAGAGCCGCCGCGGCCCAGGACCGTGGTCTTGCCATCCACGGAGCGGGCGATGAAACCGGGGGCCACAATGAGGTTCGCCTGCGGTAGGTTCTCGCGCATAAGCGCGTAGGTGGCTTTGAGGTTTACCTTGGCGTTGAGGAAGTTGCTATCGGTCTGGATGAAGTCGCGGCTGTCTACCAGTGCATTGGGAAGGCCGTGGTGCTGGAACGCCACAGATACAATGGCCGAGGACAGCCGCTCGCCGTAGGCCATGACCCGGGCCTTGGTGCCGTCGCTGAGTTCATCCAAGAGGTAAATGCCGCGGCAAACGTCTTCCAGTTCCCGGAAAATCATCTTGATGCGACCTTTGATGTCAATCTGCTGGCTCATGGGCACCAGGTCCTCAATGGCCTCCATGTGCTTGCCCTCCAACTGGGAAAGAAGCTCCAGGTAGGTGACATCATGGTCGGCGGCCTTCTGGTACAGGCTGATGAGCAGATCGGTGACTTTGGACATGGCGGAGACCACCACCAGCATTTTAGGGTTGTTTTTCTCCTGCAGAATGGAGATCAGCTGCCGGATGGCCCCGGCATTGGCCACGGAGGTACCTCCAAATTTCAAAACCAGCATATGGTCAGGCTTTTAGAACACGATTATTGTTACGGTGATTTCCGGCCATTGGCCGAAGAGACCCGGTAGAACAAGGCCTTTGGAAGGGACGATATGTGCAGCTATACCCCCGGAGGGGTAATCGTGATAATGCAGGTGGTAATGGAAAACGCCAACACACCAGTACCCGTCTCCTGAACAGAAGGAGAAAGCAAAAGGGATACTATGTTGAGAGTTTTAGGCATTGGTGCCGGCAATATCTGAAAAATTATCAAAGGACAAACTTAAAAGATGAAAAAACTTTATTTGGCCGGTGTAAGCAGCGGGAAAAAGCCGACCTGCAACTCTGGGAAGGAATAGTTAACTTTGCGGCCCCAACCAAAAGCCAGCTCAGTAAACAGAGCTTGTGCGGCAACTTATACCGTTGAATAGATGTTGGGCTTTTACAACAATTCCGTTTAAAGGCAGTTTTCAAGAAAACGGCTCCTAAACAGATTAGCTTATTACTCAGAAATTGGAAGCGACAGCAGATATCAAGATTGCCTCAGTGCACACCGTACCCAAAGACGGCACCAAACTGCCTTTGATGGAACACTTTTACACCATCCAGGGCGAGGGGTACCACACCGGCAAAGCCGCCTACTTCATCCGGCTGGGCGGCTGCGACATTGGGTGCCACTGGTGTGACGTAAAAGAATCATGGGATGCGAACCTGCACCCCCTCACCGATACCGATTGGATTGTACAACAGGCCGAGCAGTACCCCGGCAAAGCCGTGGTGGTGACCGGCGGTGAGCCCTTGATCTACAACCTGGATTACCTTACCTCAGAGCTGCAGAAACGCGGCATCCAGACGTTCATAGAAACCTCAGGGGCGTACCCTTTAAGCGGCACCTGGGACTGGATCTGCCTTTCGCCTAAGAAATTCAAGGGCCCGCACCCCAGCGTGCAGCCGCATGCCGGAGAGCTGAAGGTGATTGTGTTCAACAAAAGCGATTTTGCCTGGGCCGAGGAACATGCCGCCATGGTGGGCCCCAACACGCGCCTCTACCTGCAACCCGAGTGGAGCAAAGCCGATGTGATGATGCCCCAGATAGTGGAGTATGTGAAAAGCAACCCCAAATGGCGCATTTCCCTGCAAACCCATAAATTCCTGAATATCCCCTAACCCATGCCGCGTCTCCCGCTTCTTTGCCTTTTCATCATTTTCTTTTTGCAGCTAACTGCGCCGGCCACCGCCCAGAAACCAGCCGAGGGGTCTGCCAACAAGAAAGCCCAGAACGCCTACCAGGAAGGATTGAAATACATTCAGGCCCGCGATTTTGAGAAGGCCCTGGTGGCGTTCAATGATGCCGTGAAGCGGGATTCTACCTTCGGCGAGGCGTACCTGGAAGCGGCCGGTTTGTACCGCATCCTGCAGAAAGAAGAGGAGGCCTACCAGTATTACCGGCGGGGATTGGCCCAGATGGAATTGAAACCCGGCCGCTCCGCGGATTACTACAATTACGCCGATCTGGCGTTTACCCGCGGCCAGTATGAAAACGCCTCCACGTATTACCAGCACTACGTCCAGTTCGGGAAGAAGAACAGCCGGCAAATGCAGCGCGCGACTCAGCAGCTGGAAAATGCCAAGTTTGCTCAGTACGCCATCAAAACACCGGTAGACTTCAAGCCTCAACCCCTGGGCGAGGGCGTAAACAAATTCAACCTACAGTATTCTCCGGTGCTCACCGCCGACCAACAGGCCCTCCTTTTCACTGCCCGGAACGGCAGCGGTGACCTGGACGATGAGAACCTGTACCTGGCCTCGCGCAAGGACGGGCAGTGGCAGGCAGCGGTTCCTATTTCAGAAGCCATCAATTCAGAGTTGAACGAGGGGGCCGCTTCGCTTTCCGGCGATGGCCGGGTATTAGTCTTCACCTCGTGCAACCGCCAGGATTCTTACGGCTCCTGCGACCTATACATCAGCTACCGCGAGGGCAATGAGTGGAGCAAACCCAAGAACATGGGCCGCACCGTGAACACCAGTTCCTGGGATTCCCAGCCCAGCCTGTCAGCGGATGGACGCACCATTTACTTTGCCTCTAATCGCAAGGGCGGGCAGGGTGGCGAAGACATCTGGGTGACCAAACAGCAGGAGGACGGCAACTGGAGCCTGCCCGTGAACTTGGGTCCGAAGGTAAACACCACTGGCCGCGAGAACTCACCTTTCCTGCACGCGAGCGGCAACACGCTGTACTTCGCTACTGATGGGTTGCAGGGCATGGGCGGTTTGGATCTGTTTAAGGTAAACCGGGAGAAAAACGGCTGGGGAACGCCCCAGAACATGGGCTACCCGCTGAATACCCACCGCGACGAAAGCTCCATCTTTATTTCCCCTGACAACAAAACCGGCTATTACTCAGGTCAGGCCGTGGCCGGGACCAAAGTCGAAGTGGCCTTGCTGCAGTTTGAGGTGCCCGAGGTCTGGAAAAGCAAAACGGTTTCTTCCTTTGCCCAGGGCCGCGTTTTTGATGCTGTTTCCAAAAAACCGCTCAAAGCCACGGTGCAGGTGTATGACCTGGATTCGGCCAGCGTGATCTCGCAGCAGGTGAACTCAGACGGAAGTTCGGGGGCGTACACCATCGTCCTGAACCAGAAGCAGCGGTACGCTTTGTACGTGACGGCGCCCAACCACGTGCTGGAAAGCCGCCACATCTCGGCGACCTCCACCTCTGCGCCGCTGGCGCTGGATTTCTACCTGCAACCCTTGGGCAAAGGCGCGAAAGCCGTGCTCAGCAACATCTTCTTTGACACCGGTAAGGCCGAACTTCGTCCTGAGTCCCAGACGGAGCTGAACAAAATCTTCCAGTTCCTGAAGGCCAACCCCAAGATACAGGTGGAGATTGCCGGCCACACCGATAACGTGGGCCAGCCCGCCGCCAACCAGAAACTCTCCGAGGCCAGGGCCAAAGCGGTGGTAAAATACCTGGTCTCCAAAGGCGCTCCGGCCTTTATCTTCCAGGCCAAAGGCTACGGTCAAACCCAACCAGACGCCCCTAACACCTCAGAAGAGAACCGCCAGCTTAACCGCCGCATAGAAATGCGTATTTTGTAAGAAATAAATTAAGCCACCTATAAACAATCTGCTCAAAGGCTGGTTGTTATAGTAAGTGAAACTTAAGGTTTAGTTGTTTAATTGATTTAGTAGAAAGGAAAAGCGGCCGGATTATATCCGGCCGCTTTTTTTGTTTTTAGGCTGTTTTTACCAAATCAAGGCTAAAGCGGCTATCACTTTGCCATTAGAAGGAAAGCTTTCGCAGGTGAAACTTACAGGGTGCTTTTTTCGGTGCTTTCGGCCACTTGTTGGTCCAGGGAAACCAGGGCGGCATCACGGGGTTGGGCCAGGGCGGCAGCCATGTCTGGTTCTTCAATCTGCCGGTTCACTTCGCGGGCTTTCTGCACCAGGGCCTGGAAGAGCCGGCGTTGTTCCTGCCGGCGGGGAAGGTATTCAGGGTGCCATTGCACGCCCATGATAAAATCCCGGCTCACATGTTCAATGGCCTGCACCACTCCGTTCGATTCTTTGGCCACTATCTCCAGGCCTTTGCCCGGAGTGTCCACCGCCTGGTGGTGCAGGGCGTTCACTTTGAGCTTAGTCACACCTACAATCTGCGCCAACTTACTGCCGGGCTTAAAGCTGACTTTCTTCACCGGGAAAACGCTGGACGGGTTAGGCTCTTCCTTGTAGAAATTGCTGATGTCCTGGTGCAGGGTTCCCCTGAAATACACATTCAAAAGCTGAGAGCCACGGCAGATACCCAGCACCGGCAGATTTTTCTTTACGGCCTGGTCTATGAGCTGAAACTCCAGATGGTCGCGGTCATGGTCCAGGGACCACTGCGGCTTGCGGCTGAAGAGTTTGCGCACGAAAAACAGGGCGGGGTAATAGATCCAGCGGGTGAAACGCCAGATGCGCTGGAAGAAGTTTTTCTTAGGGTTCTGGAGCGTGCGTTTGAGGTACTCCTGGAACACCGATTCCTGCTGGTAGGTCTGCGGGTTCACATCGGCGCCGCCGCCCACAATGAGGCCCTGCAGCCCATCGGCGGTGCGGGGGTTAGAAGGGGTGATGTGCACAGGTCGGCCACCGGCCAGCAATACCCCGAAGGCCGTGAAAACCCACGCCACCTCGCCTCCCTTGTCAGGGCCGGTGATGCCAATGGTAGGCCTGTTGCGGTGAATCTTAGGGTTGGTCTGCTTTACGGTAGCCACTGCTCGGTTTGTTTGCACCATTTTTTCTCAAACCCGATAAGTGTATTCTCTTTCAGGTTGAGGTATTCTTTGCTCATCTGGGTAATCCGGTCTGGGTCATTGGCCAGTTCTTCTATTACTACCCAGTTGTTCCATTCCTGGGCCAAAGTCCAGGTTGGGTCTGAGACGCAGGAGTTGGGCAGCCGGTAATGGAAAGTCTTTCTGGCTTTTACGCTACCCAAATTGGTGAATTGGTTTACTTGGTCAGGCCTCACGTGGGCAAAGAGCGGGTACATATCCAACGGACGGTTCCGGTCTGGGTTGTACTGGTGGTAGTCGTCAATGAGTTGCTCCAAGGTGGGCGTGTACGCCGGATCCAGGACCAGTTGGTTGTACTCAGCGGGAAAAGGATTGATGAACGAGGTGAGGTTCTTGCGGGCAAAATCGGTTTCGCCGGCTTCCAAAAGCCAGGGGTACAAAAGCAGAAACGCCCGTATGTACCGCAGAATGGTAGTTGGTTCGGTATCAGGGATTTCCACGTTGATGTGCGTCCCGAAGGCGTTGGTGATGAAAGCCTCAGTGCCCTTGGCGTGGTGCTCATACAGGCTCTGCCGCAAAACCTCCAATTGCTCCAGTTGGTCATAGGGGAGAGGCGGCACGCCAATTTCATACGGAATCACTTTCTGGATCACGGCCTCCAGGGTATCATCTATGAGATTTTCCAAAGTCTCCTCTCCAAATTTGATGTGCTCCACATTTATGTTCAGCTTCTCAAAAAGCGCTTTGTACTGTTTCTCCGTCAGCAGCTTCAGGTCTATCTCCACGCTGAAATCTCCCAGGCGCGTATTCACCAGCTTCGCCGAAAAGCGGTTTTCCCATTCTATCTCGCCTCCGTACAGCACCTGGACAATCTCCAGGCATTCATTGATGCCCACATTCGCGAACTCCAATTCAAAGCCCACGGTGCGCACCTGTCCTTCCTTATTCTTCTCAATTGGCAGGGGTTTGAAAGTCATAATGTTATTGTCTACGCAGTTTCCTAAACGAACGAGACTGATAGCATAGCGTTACACTTTTTGTACTATTTTATTGCCTAGTAGGCTCCAATGCTTTCAACGGCTTATAGAAATTCAAACCAAATGCCTGATGAAGCAGAAACAAAGAACCCGTTTAAGGGCTGTTTTGCAGAAAGCAGCCCCTAAACGGGTTTTATCTTAAATCAGTGGCTCCTAACCTCTACCGTAGATCAACGGCGGGTTGTCAAACCATCTGTAGTTTCTGCCTTTGTCAGCTTAAGCCAACATCTGGTTGAATTCCTCTTCAGACACAATCTTCACGCCCAAGGTGGTGGCTTTCTCTAGTTTGCTCGGGCCCATTTTGTCGCCGGCTACCAGGTAAGAGAGCTTTTTGGAGATAGACGAGACAATCTTCCCGCCGTTGGCCACAATGGTATCCTGCAGTTCCTCGCGGGAGTAGCCGGAGAACACCCCCGACACCACGAAAGTAAGGCCCGCCAGTTTATCTGATTGCGGCTCTACCACGGCTACCTCGCCCAAGTCTAACTGCAGGCCATGAAAGCGCAGGCGCTCCACCAAATGCACGTTGGCCACATCCTGGAAATACTCCCGCACCGAAGCGGCAATGCGGCCCCCAATTTCGGGCACCGCAATGAGTTCTTCCTCAGTGGCGGCGCGCAGGGCGTCTACGTTCCGGAAGTGCTGGGCCAGTTTCTGGGCCACGGTATTGCCTACAAACCGGATGCCCAAGGCAAACAGCACGCGGTCAAAAGGTGCTTCTTTGGAGTTTTCCAACGCTTTGAGGATGTTCTCCACGGTGGTTTTCTGGAACGTGACCACGCGGCTTTTACCGGTTTCCTCGTTCACAAAGGTCTTCTTCAACCCGAACAGGGTGTCATAAGTAAGGTCATACAGGTGGTCGGGGCTAGTGACTAGGCCTTGTTCCACCAGCAGTTCAATCTTGCCTTCGCCCAGACTCATGATGTTCATGGCCTTGCGGCTGATGAAGTGCTCCAGTTTACCTTTCACCTGCGGCGGACAGCCTTTCTCGTTGGGGCAGTAATGGTTGGCTTCCCCCTCGGTACGGACCAAGGCGGTAGTACAGGCCGGGCAGATGGTAGGATAGACAATCGCTTCGGCGTTTTCGGGGCGTAATTCGGTTTTAACCGCCGTTACTTTCGGGATGATCTCGCCGCCTTTCTCCACTACTACTTTGTCCCCGATTCTCAGGCCTAAACGCTCGATCTCGTTCGCGTTGTGCAAGGAGGCGCGTTTTACGGTGGTGCCGGCTAGCAGAACCGGTTTCATAAGCGCCACGGGGGTGACAGCGCCGGTACGGCCCACGTTGTACTCAATGCCCAGCAGATCGGTGACAGCTTCCATGGCTTTGTATTTGTAGGCCATGGCCCAGCGCGGGCTCTTGGCCGTGTAGCCCAGTTCCTCTTGCTGCGCGTAGGAATTCACCTTCACCACAATGCCATCCGTGGCGATGGGCAGCTCAAAGCGTTTGGTTTCCCATTCGTGGATAAAGTCCATCACTTCTTCAATGGTGCCGCACACGCGCCAAGTAGGCGATACGTTCAGTCCCCACCGCTGCAACGCTTCCAAGCTTTGGGAATGGCTGTCAAACAGGGTAGGAGTGCTGAGCAAACTGTAGGCGAACATGCTCAGGCGGCGACGGGCCACTTCTTTGGAGTCCTGCAACTTCAGGGTACCCGAGGTGGCGTTGCGGGGGTTGGCCATCAAGGCCTCGCCGATTTCTTCGCGCTCTTTGTTCAGTTCCTCAAAAACGGTGAACGGCATGAACACCTCCCCGCGTACCTCTACCTCCGCTGGTATGTCTTCTCCGTGCAAGTGCAGGGGAATGGTGCGGATGGTGCGCACGTTGGGGGTGATGTCATCGCCGCGGGTGCCGTCTCCGCGGGTGACACCGGCGGTGAGAGCCCCATTGGTGTAGGTGAGGCTCATGGCCACGCCGTCAAACTTGAGTTCGCAGACGTACTCCACGTGGTCACCGGTCACTTTGCGCACGCGGGTATCAAACTCCCGTACCTCCTCCTCAGAGTAGGTGTTGCCCAAAGAAAGCATGGGGTATTTGTGCTTGACCGTAGGGAAGTTCTTGGTGATGGTGCCGCCCACCCGCTGGGTGGGGGAGTTGTCTGAGCGCAAAACGGGGTGTTGTTCTTCCAGGTGTTGCAGCTCTTTCAGCATCTGGTCAAACTCATAGTCAGACACTTCTGAGACGCTGTTCTGGTAATATTGGTAGTTGAGGTAGTTCAGGCGTTGGGTAAGCTCCAAGATGCGGGCTTCAGGGTTCTGCTCAAGCATGGGTGCGTGTTTTGGTCTTTGAGCAAAGGTAGGAAAAAGGGCGCTTGCCTTGTCTATTCAGGAGAGGAGGAAGTCTCTGCTTTAAGCCTGTTTTTGAAAAAACGTCTCTTTTTCAATAATGAAGGTCCCCAGATTTTTAGCGGTTGTAAGGAACCTCATTCACCCAATGGAAGCCTCTTCGGGCCAGCGGCAGTTTTCGAAGATCGATTTTCCTGAGGTCGATTTTGACAGAGTCTTTGTTCAGGTGCCCCCGTAACGTGAGGAGATTACTGTTTGTTTGATAGTACCGGAGGCTGGAGGTTTGGGTACTATCCAAGGGCGAATACCAGGAGAGGCTTTTCTGGGTTGTATCTACCGTTGCCTTTAACCGCTGGACGGAATCGTTCATGATTCTGGCGGATATGGAATTTTCGTTGTTCACCAGAAACAGTTTCCAGCGGATGGTGTCGGTGGTGAGAGGCGGTAAGGTATCTCCGTTAAGGATAAATGTTGTTACCTGAAAGGCACCGTGCAAAGGTGCCTTCGTGATTGAAGTAGTGTAGGATTTATACTGTTGGTAGCCCATGACAATGGTGGAATACCCAAAGTAGCACAAGAGTGACAGCTTCAGCCAAAAGTGCGTCTGGTGCATCCATTTTTTCTGGAAATCTGGCGCTGCCAGGGTAGCTGCAGGTACTGGATTGTTTAAGAAGAAGAAGGTGAAAAGCCGTTTTAGATCTGGTGCCGCTACAAACAACGCCATGAACAGCAGGTGCGAAGAAAATATTTTCACAGGCACATCATAGAAGAAGTTGATGGCCACAATGTTTGCCATCACCCCAAACCCTAATAGCGCACCAAAGGTGGCTGTCCGCCGGAAGAGCAGTAAGACTCCGCCCAGGGCCTCGGCAAAGCCCGTGAAATAGTTGTAGCCCGTAGAATAACCCATGAATTTCCAAACCAGACCCATGGGGGAGCTTTGCCACAAAGGCGTAAAAAGATAGCTGGGGGCCGGAAAAAGAAATTGTGTTTTGTAGATTTTGGCGAAGCCATAGCCTATCAAAGTAGCGGCCAAGGAGTATCTAACCAGCACCATTGCCCAATAGAATAGGCTATCGTAGTTTTTGCGCTTGTTGTCAAGGAGGGTCCAAACAATAAACCCAACCAAAGCCAGCAGAATAATCCCTAATAACTGGACGTAGTAAAACAGGGTATCCCCACTGCCTGAAGGGGTATCCACTACCGGTTGCTCCATAAGCAACACATGCTTCGCCAAGAAACTAACCAAAGGACCCCACCACGACGAAAGCAAGGGACCTAGAATGTATAAAGCAAAGTAGAGGGCGAAAAACCGGAACAATAGCTTCTTCCACGCACTCCATTGATTTAGGGTAGAGGTTTCTGTTTCCAAAATCAGAGGGGTTTACGTGGTAGAAGTATACTTTAAATTACATATTATAAATGATTTAACCTATTGAAGAACAGGCTAATAAACAACTGACAACCTTGAAAGAGAAAGTCTTATGGTGTGCTTTTTTCTTTTTTTAGGCTAATTCGGTACTTTGACGGGCAAGGAACCAGTACAACACTTGGGCATCTATGCTGGTTATGGTACTTTAGTGTATTTTACATAAGAACAGAACATGTCATACATGGTAATGGGTGTATCGGGGAGCGGAAAGACCACGGTAGGAAAGCTTTTGGCGCAGGAACTGGGCTTCCATTTCTTTGACGCCGATGATTACCACCTGGCGCCCAGCATTGAGAAAATGCGCAGCGGCATACCGCTCACCGACGAGGACCGCTCAGAGTGGCTTGTAAAGCTGAACGGACTTCTGCAGGAAGCCGAAAAAGCGGGGCAAGAGATTGTACTGGCCTGCTCGGCGCTCAAAGAGAAGTACCGGCTGGTTTTGCAGCAGAACCTTAAAAATGAGCTTAAAATAACCTTCCTGCACGGCGACCCGGCCTTACTCCAGAGCCGGCTGAGCGCCCGGGCCGGGCACTTCATGCCGGGTACGCTGCTGACCTCCCAACTGAACACTTTGGAAGTGCCGCGCAATGCCTTGTCTTTGGATGTGGTGCATTCCCCGGAGGTGCTGGTGCAGGAAATCATCAAGGGCTTTCCGCCTGGTGGTACCGCTGTGGCTGCCACTGATGGTTGAGCAATCCAGAACCCGTTTTTAAAGGCTATCTTTGGGGCTTCCATTTCCTTCAAGACAAAAGTATGTCCTTTTCAGAGTTAGGTTTATCGCCCGCCATTGTGAAAGCCGTGGCCGCCCAGAAGTTTCCTCAGCCCACTCCGGTGCAGAAAGTCGCCATTCCGGAGATTCTGAATGGGCGGGACCTGTTGGGCATCGCGCAGACGGGCTCGGGGAAAACGGCAGCCTACGCTTTGCCGCTCCTGGACAAAATGCAGACGAACCGGGCTTTCAAGAACCGTTATGTGAAGGCGCTGGTCCTGGTTCCTACGCGGGAACTGGCCTTGCAGGTAGGGGAGGTGTTCCTGTCCTTCAGCGCGCATATACCTATTCAGATCAAGACACTGGCGGTATTTGGGGGCGTGTCCATCAATCCGCAGATGATGAAGTTGCAGGGGACCGATATCCTGGTGGCGACGCCGGGCCGTTTGCTGGATCTGGTGGAATCTAAAGCGGTGCATCTGTCTGAAGTGGAAACGCTGGTTTTGGACGAGGCCGATAAAATGCTGAACCTGGGCTTTGAGGAGGAGATGCGCCAGATTCTGGCCCTTTTACCAAAAAGACGTCAGAATCTGCTGTTCTCGGCCACGCTGGATAATAAGGTGAACGCCATCCAGGAGACTTTGCTGCATGAGCCCATCCTGGTGGAAATCAAGGAAGAGGAAACCTCCGGACCCTCCCTCATCTCTGAAATGGCCTATCTGGTGGCCACCGAGAAAAAAGGTCCGTTCCTGCGCTATCTCATTAAGCACCGCAACATGCAGCAGGTACTGGTGTTCGTCTCCGCTACCCAGCGCGCCGATCACCTGGTGACCAAACTCGCCAATAACGGGATCAAGGCGGTGGCGCTGCACAGCGGTAAAAGCCAGGGCGCCCGCACCGAGGCCTTGGCCTTGTTCAAGAAAGGGAAAGTGGCGGTGCTGGTGGCAACTGATCTGGCTTCCAGAGGCATTGATGTGCAATACCTGCCCTACGTGATCAATTATGACTTGCCGCGCTCCTCCAAAGACTACATCCACCGGATCGGTCGTACGGGTAGGGCGGAATCGGCGGGAGAGGCGATCACGCTGGTAACTCCCGAGGATGCGCACCATTTCAAGATCATCCAGAAGCAAACCAAGCGCGTGATTTCCACCCAGGAGACCGGAGACATAGACCTGAAAGGCTTTTAGATCAAGTAAACAGAAACTGAAGTCTAGCTAAAAAGGGTTTCGGGGCTGTTTTCCATAAAACAGCCCCGAAACCCTTTTCTTTTTAGATCGGCTTGTAGCCGATGTTGGTTCCCTACGGATTGGTGGACCAGATGCCCGCATCTTTCAGGAACACCCGGCGGTTCAGTTTCAACTGGCACACCACAAACTCCGCAAAATCCTCCGGCTGCATGACTTTCTCGGGGTTGCCGTCGGTGAGTTTGAGGCCAACGGCCAACTCGGTGGCCACGGTGCTGGGAGTGAGGGTGGTCACCCGGATGTTGTGCTTCCGGACTTCCTGCATCAACGACTCAGACAGTCCTATTAACCCGAATTTGGAGGCGCTGTAGGCACTGGTGACCGCCGAGCCGCGTTGCCCGGCAGTGGAGGAGATGTTCACAATGTCGCCGGTCTTCTTGGAGATCATGGCCGGTAGCACGGCACGGGTCACATAGTAAGGCCCCATCAGGTTAACCTTAATGATGTGCTCCCATTGATCCGGCTCCAGGTCCAGGAACTTCCCGAAGGAAGCAACGCCGGCGTTGTTGATGAGGATGTCAATAAAGCCCAGTTCCTGCTGTACCTGCTCCACGGCATGGTTCACGCTGTAGATTTGGGTGACATCGGCGGTGACGATGGAGGTCTCTACGCCAAGCGCTTCTATCTCAGCGGCCACTTTCTCCAAGTCGCTCTGCGTGCGGGCCAGTAACCCTATGTTTACTCCTTCTTTCGCCAGCGCAAGGGCTACCGCGCGCCCTATTCCCTTGCCAGCGCCCGTGATGAGGGCAGTTTTCCCTTTTAAAGATTCCATACAGTGTACTTATAATGTCAAACTCCGGCAGCTACGCCGTTCCGCACCAGGTTCATGGCCCTATAAAGCCAAAACGTGTGCTTCTGGTCCAAGGTTAAACGGGCAAAATTTCTGGTAGTTTTGTTTCTTTTAGGGGAAGGTTAGTAGAGCTTCATTCGCTTATTTACAGGAGCGAGAGGTAAAGAACCGTAGCCTTTAAAAGCTTTTTTGGTCCTGTTTTCTTTGAATCATGGGTAAAACAGTTTTCATCCGTGGACCTAATATTGCTTTTATGATAGAATTTTAATCACAAGCTTTAAAGTAAATAATCCCTTAATTATCAGAGCCTTACTTTATCAAGTCTTTACTTGGCAGATTTAAAATCAGAACCATGGCTGTTTTGATAAAAAGGACTTAAAAGAGAATCTTATATAGAAGATTCGTATATTTAAGCCGCCCTCCTTCACTGGTGGACTTTTGTACTTGCCCTTTCTTACCCCCCTAACCATGAAAGCGATCAAAAGAAATTACGTACAAGTCAAAGGCAGGGGGGAGAAGCCCATGCTGTTTGCCCACGGCTATGGCTGTGACCAGAATATGTGGCGCTACATTACGCCCGCATTTGAGGAGGAGTATAAGATCATCCTTTTTGACCATGTCGGCTTCGGGAAAGCAGATACCTCAGCGTATGTTCTGGAGCGTTATTCCTCGCTGCAATCCTACGCGGTAGACATTCTGGAAATTTGCGAAGAACTGGAGTTGGAGGATGTCATCTTTGTGGGCCACTCCGTGAGTGCCATGATTGGGGTGCTCGCTTCCATCATTGACCCCGCCAGGTTCTCCAAATTGGTGTTGATCGGACCATCGCCCCGCTACATTAATGACGAGGACTACACCGGCGGCTTCACCCAGGAGAGTATTGATGGCCTGCTAGCTTCCCTTGACAGCGATTACCTGAACTGGTCGCACAGCATTGCGCCCGTGATCATGGGCAACGAAGACCGGCCAGAGCTAGGCCAGGAGCTTGCCCAGAGCTTCTGCCAAAGCAACATTGAGGTGGCCAAGGAATTTGCCCGTATTACTTTCCTCTCAGATAACCGCGCCGACCTGCAGAACGTTAAAACAGAAACCCTGATTCTGCAGTGTTCTGATGACGTGATCGCCCCTTTGCCCGTAGGGGAGTACATGCACAAGAACGTGGCCAACAGCAAGTTCAAACTCCTGAAAGCCACCGGCCATTGCCCTAACCTGAGTGCCCCGGAAGAAACCATCGCCGCCATAAAAGAATTTTTATAGCCTTGGTTCTATCCCTGAGCATGATAGCAAAAAGGTGTTTTTCTTACTGTTCTGCCCAAAATTAGGCTGGACAGGAGGCGGTAAATTAAGTGCATGGATAAAACGGAGCTCAAGAAAGCGAATGGTGATGTATATTTTGAGGCGCAATGGCTGCCCCTGGATGGGTACATCCTGGTGAACTGGATTGGGATCCAAACGCTTGAAACAGTGGTGATGGGCGGAAACCAAATCCTGGCTATGCTGCGCGAAAAACCTACCCGCGGATTACTCAACAGCAACCGCGAGCTGATTGGCCCCTGGGAGGTGGCCGTGCCGTACATGG
Organism: Rufibacter hautae; assembly: GCF_008271695.1. GTDB lineage: Bacteria > Bacteroidota > Bacteroidia > Cytophagales > Hymenobacteraceae > Nibribacter > Nibribacter hautae. The sequence continues at coordinate 1,331,494 of NZ_VKKY01000002.1, read as the reverse complement.
CTTTCAAGTGGGGACCTGCCGCAAGCGCTTTGGGCCTGCGCTACTTCGCCCATGTCCTGTCCCCGGGAATCTTCGGGCAGAGGTCCTTTGACTCCTTCCAGAAACAATTGAAAGAGCCGCTCCTAAACGTGCGGGCTTTTGAAAACCAAACCCAGGCCGAGCAATGGCTTCTTCGGCAATTGACGTAATCCTATTAACAAGGCTTTCTTCCAGTTCAAGACGCGTTTAAACCAAAGCCTCCGTTTCAGAGCCGTTTTTCATAAAACAGCTCTGAAACGGAGGCTTTAGTTTATTTGCCTGAAGGTTATTGTTTGACCTGAACGCCCGAGGCGACAAACGTGATAGAGGCTTTGGGTTTGGTGATGGCGGCAATCTCTTCTTTGCTTTGCCCGGCATCCTCCGCGAAGTGGCGCTGGTCTGCCACACTCACGGTATCCCTGAAAGCCACGCCTTCAAACACCACTTCCTTGCCTACTATGTCTTTGGGCATAAAGAACGCGTAGTTCTTGAAGGTAACCCGCATGGGTTCTTGCCCCTCCACGGCTACTTTCATCCAACAGCCTTTGGCCTGGCACACTTCCAGCACATTGGTGGCGATAGTGGCCTTCGCCGAGTCCTGGCGCTCCAGCATGACAGGTAACTGAGCGGCGGTAATGGCGTTGGTAGGCGTTACCTTCGTACCGAAGGTTTTCACCGGTTGGGTAGCAGCCTTGGCGGCAGATCCAGGGGTCTCTGGGTTTCTGGCGCAGTTTGCAAGAAGTAGGGCCAAAACCAATGCGGAAGGATAAAGGAGCTTTTTCATAGCGATGTGGGATTTAACCATGAGTAAATCTACTCAACTTCGCCTAAGGTACAAAGACAGAAAGGTTTATTTCTGCAATGCCTGCGCAGCGTTCCGCTTAGAGATGAGCTCCAGGCCTTTGCCTTTCTTCCCGCGCTTGTTGTAGTACTGGCATTTGATGAGGCCGTGCTCTAGGGAGAAATACTCCTCCACCTTGAACACATCGCGCAGGGGCATGCCCATGGCATCTAGATCCACCACGTAGTTGTACGTGATTTTATAGCAGTCAAAGGTGCCGGCTGGGGTGGTCACTTTTTCCATGGCTTCCACGGTGCGGTCTGTTGCAAGCATGGAAATTTGGGTTATATTTACTGAAGAGGAGCGGACCTTGACGCCTAGTTTTCCATCGGGCAATTTCTGGCCTACTTTCATCTGCTGCGGATAGGCAATATCAACGGGGGTGAAGTCAAAATCCTTTCCTTCAAAGGCTTTCATCACCTGTTCCCTGAGCAGCAGCATGGCATCCAAGTAAACGGTATCATTGACGCATCTGATGCGGTACTCCTCAGCGGTCTCGGGCCGGTTAGATTTGTTTCTGCGGGCGGTTTTGAAGGTGGTCACGTAATCGCCCTTCTGGTCAGTTACCTGTTGCACCACTTTGTTGTTGAGGGTACCCTTGTTGTGTCCTTTGTCAGTTACCTGGAAGACGAACTCGGTGTTTTTGGCCATACCCAGGGGTTGCAGGCAATTTTGGGCAAGTACCTGGTGGGGCACCACGCCGGAAGCCAGAAGCCATACCAGGCCTAGCACATAGAAGTAGTTTTTTTTCATAGAGTTTACCCCAAACCAGGGTAGATAGCTGCTATTTATACGTAGTTGCTCCCTGCTTAGATATATTGGACTTTTCAAATTATAATACGGAATGAAACGAGGCGTTTTAAGCTTCGTATTTTTTGTCTTTGTAACCCCATCTGCAAACAAACTTTAAGACTATGGATAACGCTACCCAACCCGTTCAAAAACTCTCTGACCTGGCCGCCCTTCTCCTGGAAAAGCTAAAAGCCAACCAAACAGACATCACCCTGGATTTCCAGGAAATGTCGGTGCAGGGACCAGGCCCCGCGGGCCAGCCCGGCCAATGGAAACTCAACGGCAAACTCACGCTCAAAACGAAATCCACTGGCTCTCAGCAGGCATAACTTATGGATGCATTTCCGTTTGAAATATCGGGTAAACTGGTGCTCACCGTACTGGAAGACCATGTGCTGGTAGTGGCCGAGGAAAATTACGTCATCGTGAATTTCAAAGACCACCCGGCTTTGGAGCGGGTGCTCCAGAATGTATTGCCGCCTTCGGGCCCGGGCAAGAGCAGCGGCGGGTTCGCTTCCAAGATGGAGAAAGCCAAGGAACTGAACGGCTGGATGCTGCGGGCCGGCATAGTGGTGGATGTACGCGTCAACAACAAAACATACGTTGAATTCGGGACCGGGAACATGCCCAGAATAACCGCCAGCGCGGTGTTTGGGCAAGTAGGGTCCTGGTTTAAAAGAAGCTGATCTCCGCTACCTAAACAGCCCTGAATTTAGGCCCAAAATGGATTATTTAATATAAAAATAGGTGGATGCAACGTTCTTGCAGAAAAGTGCATCAAATATGAGAAAACCTGTAAACATTCTATTGATTTTCAAGGTAATACAGAAGAGAAAAGCAAGTGTTTCAAATAGTCTCGTAAGCATGTAGGGCGAATGAACTTTTAAGTCATGAAATCTGAAAATCAAAATAAAATTGGCGCTGGCAAAATGTCCAGTTTTGAGAAGATAGAGAAGGTACCACCCCTCAAAATGCTCCTTTATGTGAGCATGGCCGGGATGGCGATGTTGTTTTTCATGCTCACGGTGATGTTTCTCTACAAAACGGGGGAATCTGTCTCTGCTACTTCCTTTGTCTTACCTAAACTTTTCTCTGTAAGTACTGTCCTGATTCTGATAAGTGGGTTCTTTATGCAGCAGGTGCCTAGTTTTTACTTGCAGGATGACTTGGGGCAAATGAAGAAAGGCCTCATGTGGTCTCTGGTGCTGGGCATGGCCTTTGCCGTGGCGCAGATTGTGGCCTGGTATGAAATGGCCTCGGCCAGGGTTTTCTTTGACGGGCACCCGGCGGGCACTTTCCTGTACCTTCTGTCTGCCCTGCACTTACTGCACATTGCCGGCGGATTGGCGTTTGCCTCTTACCTCTACGTGAAAGTGAATAGAGCCTCTACCGACCCCATCCGGTCGCTCATCTTCAACCGTGACCCTTACCGCCTCATGCAGGTACAGATGCTGCGCAGCTACTGGCAGTTCCTGGATGTGATCTGGATCGCGCTCTTCTTCATCTTCCTGTTTGCGCTGTAATGAAGGAGTGATTTAGAGAATGAGAGAATAAAGTAAAAAATAAAGAGGCGAAGTTGGTAAACTGAATTTACCGGCCTCGCCTCTTTATTTTCATCAGATATTGGTGGATTTTACTTTTTCAGGCCATAAACCTTCACTTCTACCTTCCTTCATTCACTCAATCCCTCATTCTCTCAATCACAAAAGTGAAGGCTGTAGAGGTCAAAGTTGCGGTGGTTGAACAGAGTATCAAAGCGGTAACTGAACCCCACGCCCGTAGGCTTTTTCCCGAACTGCACGTGGCGGATGTAGGTCCGGAGAACCTCATGTAGTTTTGAGTCCAGGAGCAATTCTCCCCAGACGGTTACTTGGTCCTGGTCGGGGTTCATTTTCTTTTCCTGCAGCACAAACAACACGTAGTAGATGAAGTCTTCTGAGGAGGTGAAAAAGAAAGAGTTGCAGAACTCCAGTTTCAGGCCTTGCAGCACCACCAGTGTCACGTAGTTTTTGTCTACGTAGATGAATAGCTGGGGTCGTGAACTGCGCTCCGCCATGTGCAGAATCCCTTCCATCAACGCCGAGGTCTGGTGCACGTACTCCACGGGGCTTCCCTGGAATTGGGCACCTGACCAGGCTTGCAGAGAAGCAGGCACTGTGAACACGTTGATGAGTTCTAACCGAGGGTGCTCATGGTGGTGTACTACCTCCAGATCCGGCTCTACCACGGCGTTCAGCTTCAAATATTCCTCGCGGGCATTCAGGTCAAATAGGGCCTCCGGGATAAGCGTGAATTGCTGATTCTTGATCCCGATGCGCACTTGCTGCCATTTTCTTTCCTCCAGCAGGGGAGTCACGGTGCGGAGCTGTTGCAATTGCGAGATCGCGTTCTCTACCGAGGAAGGACTTTCAGCCTCATAGTCTTCCAAGGCCACGAACTTGTTGCGTTGGGCATCCAGCACCCCCAATCGGATGCGATGGGCCCCGAAACTGATGTATAGGTGGGCGCTGGCACTGGAGCTAGGGTCAAAAGCGTCATCAAGGACGCGTTGCGTCTGTCTGAAAGCCGGCACGGACGTAGTCAAGGGTAAGTATTAGGTGAAAAATGAACTACAATATTACTCAATTTATGCCTACTCCCCATGCAGTGTTGGCAGATTGCTGCGGATTAGCCTCGTTGGGTAAAACGCAAACCTTTGTTGGTGAACCAGATGCCAGGCAAATGAGCCCCGCAAAGGAATACCAGAGGCCCTAATTACAAAAAGTGGCCATCTCCGTTTTCCTTCTGGTTTTGTGAAAATAGGTTCTAAACGTTGACTGCGGTTTTGGCCTTAGTTTAAGAAAGCAGGTCAGAAATCCACCGAGTAGATTTTCTCCAGTTGCTTGTCATTGATCCAGGTGGGCAGGTGGCGCAGCGCAAAATTGCGGGCCTTTATGTACAACTGGTTCTCAGATTGGGCCACTTCGCCCAGGAACCTGGACTGGCGGGTGATCCAATGGGTGCGGGGCATGCGGCGGGCCTCAAAACGCTTGGCTGCCAGATTGAAGTCAAAGTCTTTCTTCAGTTCATCGGCGAAGACAATGGCGTCTTCCACGGCTTGGCAGGCGCCCTGGCCCATGTTGGGGGTGGTGGCGTGCCCGGCATCGCCCAGCAGCAGCACATTTTGGAACGCGAACTGAGGTAGAGGCGCCAAGTCATGGAGATCGTGCCAGAGCAGTTCCTCGGATTTGGTGTGCCGGAACAACGCAGGAATGGGAGCGTGGTAATGCTGGAAATGACGCTGCAGGTCCTCTACCCGCATGGCTTTCATGTTGGGGTCGTTTTCCCGCGCGTTGATGCAGGCAAACCAGTAGATTTTGTTTCCCTTGAGTGGGGTCCAGCCTACGCGGCCTGCCTTCCCCCAGGTCTCAGAAGCGTAAATGCTGTCCAGCCCTGGATTGCCAATGATGGCGCGCCAACAGGTATAGCCCGCGTACCGGGTCACCGACTGCGGCAGCAACTGCTTCCGGATAGCGGAATTGATGCCATCTGACACCAGCAAATGGTCAAAAGTCTCTTGTTTCCCATCCTGAAAATGAACGGTGATTCCGGTAGGGGTAGAAGTGGTGCTGAGGGCGCGTTTGTTAGGGTGCAGATTATGGCCGGGCAATTGGTTTACCAGTACCCGGTGCAGCGACGCCCTGTGAATGACAAAGTTGTCCAGGCCGTATTTTTCGCTGATTCTGCGGCTATCTGTGCGGTTGATAAGGCGGCCGTGCTCGTCAAAGATATGGAATCCGTCCAGGCAGTTGCCCTCGGCAATGACTTCCTCGGCAATCCCGATGCGCTGAAACCCCTTGATGGCATTAGCCGCCAGGGCCAGCCCGGCGCCCACGGGTTCAAACCGGGGCGCGGCGTCAAACACGTGCGTTGTAAGGCCAAGCCGTTGCAAGGCAATCGCTGTCGTCAGCCCGGCAATTCCGCCTCCGATGATTCCGATCTTCATGTGCTCTACTTCTGGTTACTCCGCCTCAAATGTACGCCGCAGGAAGCATTTAAGGAATTCTGTACACCACTGCGTTCGCGTTCATGCCAGCCCCTACGGAGGCGAACACCAGCACTTCGCCGCTTTGGAATACATGGCCGTCCAGTTCTCCGTGCGCCACCAAGTCATAGAGCACCGGCAGCGTGGCCACCGAGTTGTTGCCCAGCGTACCAATGGTCATCGGCATGATGTCTACCGGAATGTTTTCTTCTCCGTACAGTTTGAAGAGCCTTTCCAGCATGGCTTCGTCCATCTTCTCGTTGGCCTGGTGAATGAGCACTTTCTTCACCTCAGCCAGCGAGATATTGGCTTTGTCAAGGCAGTCTTTGATCAGCTGGGGCACGCGCGTTAAGGCGTATTCATAGATCTTGCGGCCATCCATCTTGATGTAGAGGTCCTCGCGGGAAAGGTCTGGGTTGTAAGACGGCGAGGAGTTGAGCCAGAAGGCCTGTGTGATGGTGTCTGACACGGTGAGGTGCTGCAGAATCCCGTGCTTGGCTTCTCCCGGCTGGGCTTCCATGATCACGGCACCGGCCCCGTCTGAGTAGATCATGCTGTCGCGGTCATGCGCATCGGAAACCCGGGACAATGTCTCCGTCCCGATGACCAGCACGCGTTTGGCATCACCGGACTGCAGGTAATAATGGGCTTGGATTACGGCCTGCAACCAACCCGGGCAACCGAAAGGCAGGTCATACGCTACGGTGTAGGGGTTGGCGATCTGGAGTTTGTTTTTGATGCGCGCAGCCAGGGGCGGCATCATGTCTACCCGAAGCGAGCAGGCCTTCACATCCCCGAAATTATGCGCCACAATGATGTAGTCCAGGGTCTCGGGGTCTATGCCGGCATCAGCGATGGCTTCCTGCGCCGCCCTGAAACCCAGGTCTGAGGCCACCATGTCCTCAGAGGCGTACCTTCTCTCTTTGATACCGGTGATCTGGGTGAATTTCTGGATGATGACCTCGTTGGAATTAGGCAGTTTTTTACCCGAAGCATCAAAGAATACATTCTCCAGAAAATCTTCATTGGGTACTACTTTGGCAGGCAGGAATCTTCCGGAGCCGGTGATGACAGTAGAAAGCGTATGGGGCAACATAAAGGGTGGTATGGCAAGTGGTTAAGGGCAGCGGCAGGATTCCAGGCAATCGGGGGGAGTAGCCTGAAGGGGTGTTCCCGCCCAGCTGGTGGGAAGAAGAAGCCCGCTTGTGGTCCGCCGCTTAGTCAAGGTGCAGATTATTTTCCGAAAACAAAATAAGCCCGCAACAGAAAAATGAAGGAAAGTTGGTTTACAAGCTGGTAGACAGGTTTTTGCCTTGTTTTAAGAAATTGCCGCGAAAACGTTGGCGTAGGCATTACTACGGACAGTTGACCTAAAAACCAAGTAGAAGTACTCGCCATAATAGGCAGGACAGAGCACCATCAGGCTACTACTCAAAGATAAGTTTCCAACCGCCGAACAGCACGAAAAGCCAAATCAAGCCCTTGATCAGGAAGAACAGGAAGCCTGCAATGCCTATCCGTTTTAAGCCTTTTTTCCAGTTTGACATCTTTCTAAAATAAGCATTATACGATAAAACGCCCGTCCAAAGCTAACCAGATGGAACGTGTTTTAAAGCCAATTTACCTAAAACAGTTCAAAAACTGAAACAGCCTGGCCAAAGCCCCTTAACGCGGAAAAGTCAGAAATTATTCTTCCAAGCTTTGGCTAATCCTTATAGGAAAGCGGATCATCGCCACCTGAAAGGCTGGCCTACCAAAACTATAGGATTGCTCTGGACTGTTCAAGATTTGGCTACAACAAGCCTGCCGTTTTCAGGTCCTTCTTGGAAAGCTTGCTTTTCTTGAGTTCATAGGATTGCCTGATCTGGGCTTCCAATCGGTTTTTCTCCAGGGCGAAGGGATTTTCCAGGAGGACCCATTTGTAGCGGGCCAGGTAGGGGGCCGGAATAATGCCGGGAAGGGCGATCAGTTCTTCAAATTCCTGGTCCAGCACCTGCATGGAGAACGTGAAAGGCGGTTCCATGCTGGCCACGCAAAACATCTTGCCACCCACCAAAAAACAAAGGTCGTGGCCCCATTTGATGTCTTCGGTCACCGCCGGCAAGGAAAGGCAAAGTGCCCGTAATGATTCAAGGTTCATGTAATAGCTTCAAGTAAAGTGCCGAAAGATAAGCTTGTTTTAAGCCACTTTTACTAAAAACAGCCTTAAAAGGGGAAGCTTACTTCATGCGCACCAGGGCCTGCCCGCAGTTGGAGCAGTAGTTGTCGGTTTTGTTTACTTCCCGGGAGCAGTTGTCGCAGGTGAGGGGAGGGCCCACGGAAAGAGCACCGGGAACTTTCGCCTTGGAAAGCTCCACGGTCACTATACCCGTGGGGACGGCAATGATGGCGTAGCCCATCAGCATCACCAAAGAGGAAATCACCTGCCCGAAGGCCGTCTTCGGGGTGATGTCTCCGTAACCTACCGTAGTGATGGTCACAATGGCCCAATAGATGCTCTGCGGAATGCTCGTAAACCCGTTTTCTTCCCCTTCCACCACGTAAATCACCGTCCCGATGACCAGCACCAGGGCACAGACGGTGAGGATGAAAACCGTAATCTTCTGCAGACTGGCAGACAGCGCACTCTTGATGAGCTGAGCGTTCTCCACGTAGCTGGTGAGCTTTAGAATACGGAAAACGCGCAGTAAACGCAGAATCCTGATGGCCATGATGTACCGGAGGCTGGGGATGAAGAAAGCCAGGTACGTGGGAATGACGGAAAGAAAATCAATGATCCCGAAGAAGCTGAACATGTACTTCAGCGGTCTGGGATTGCTGTAAACTCGGAGAAAGTACTCCAGGGTAAAAGCCGCGGTGAAGACCAACTCCAAAATCCTGAAGTACTCATTGAACAGCTTCCGGTAAGAAGGAACACTCTCCAGGCAAACTATGAGGGTAGAAAGCAGAATCATCCAGAGCAGGACTACGTCAAACCGTCTACCGGCGGGCGTGTCTGTGCCATGGATGATGATGTAGATCTTTTTCCTCAGCGCGGCATTTCCCATACATGATTCTTTTGATACCCTGGCGAAGAATAAAAATGAAGGACCAATACTACATAGAAAATACGGCAGCGTGGCGCGTTGGACCTCATTTATTTCCTAAGGAAGGCATGATGTTGGTTTCTACGGCAAGCTTCTGAAAAGGGGTGAGTGCCCCTAAAAATAGTGAGAGGTCCTGTATTTAACTCCCTTATCCTTACCTTTGTAGAACCATCTCCAGAATCTAAGCCCTGTTTCCTCACTTTTCACCGCTTATGCTGAAGCACCTTTGCCGTCTCCTTGCACTTGCCTTTCTTCTCTGTTTTCAAACCGTTTCTGCCCAGGAACTGCCTAACCGCGAGTTCAGGGGGGTATGGGTGGCCACCGTGGCCAACCTGGACTGGCCCGTGCGAGGCACCTCTGCTGAGAGCCAGAAAGCAGCACTCCGGAATATGTTTGACAAGATAAAGGAAGCCAACCTTAACGTGGTCTTCTTTCAGATAAGAACCGAGTGCGATGCCTTTTACCGCTCCAGCCAGGAGCCCTGGTCCAGGTTTCTGACGGGGACGCAGGGCAAAGACCCCGGCTATGACCCTTTGGCCTTCGCCATTGAAGAGGCCCACGCCCGCGGCCTGGAACTGCACGCCTGGTTCAACCCGTACCGGGTGAGCACCGTGCCCAACCCGGCGGTGTACAATGCCCAGCACGTTTCCAAGTCCCGGCCTGAGTGGCTCCTGAGTTTCTCTAACGGCAAGAAAATCCTGAATCCGGGCTTGCCCGAAGTGCGCCAGTACATTGCCTCGCTGATCAAGGAAGTGACGCAGAACTACGCTATTGACGGCGTCCATTTTGATGATTACTTCTACCCGTATCCCGAAGGCACCTTCAACGGCATCTCCAACGAAGACGCGCAGACATTCCAGCAGTACGGTTCTGGCTTTGCCAACATCAAAGACTGGCGCCGCCACAACGTGAACGAGACCCTGCGCCTGGTGAATGCCCAGATCAAAGAAACCAAGCCCCAGGTACGGTTTGGCGTGAGCCCCTTCGGGATCTGGAAAAACAACGAGCCTGCCGGGGTCTTCGGCATGGATGCCTACAACGCCATCTACGCCGATGCCGTCTATTGGCTGGACAACCATTATGTAGACTACCTCACGCCCCAGCTCTACTGGGCCATTGGCGGCCGCCAGGATTACCGCAAACTGCTGTACTGGTGGTCAGACAAAGCGGCCAATGCCTCGCGGCATCTGTACCCGGGCCACATTGTGCAGCAAACGGGCTTCACCCCAGAAGAAGTGCCGCACCAGATTGAGATCTCGCGCTCTAACCAGGAGAAAAACGCGTTGGGAAGTGTGATCTTCCGGGCCGCCAATATCCTCAACAACTCCAACCTCATTGCCACCTCCTTCAAAGCGGCCACGTTCCGGTTACCGGCGGCTCCACCTGCCATGCCCTGGATGTCGGGCAAAGCGCCGGCGGCCCCCTCCGGACTTACCGTAACCCTGAACGAAGCCACGGGTAACTATGAGGTGCGCTGGTCCAGAAATCCGTTGAATACGCACGCCTTTAAACGTTACCTGGTGTATACCACCGCCTCCATGCCAGCTACCGGCGCGCTCATTCCAGACGGTTCTGTGCGGGCATTCACCACCTCTGAGTCTGTGACCATTGCCGCGGCCGAGGTTCCTGCGCCTACTGCTTTCTGGACCGTCACAGAGCTGAGCCCCGCCAACCAGGAGAGTGAGTTGAGCAACGTTGCCATGGTAGGAAACACCGTGCCGGTGCTGGCCCAGCAGGAGAAACCGATTTTAACGGTAGACCAGTTAGGGCTTGGCAATGGGGGAACCCCGGAAACTGTACCTTCTCCCGGTGCGCCTATTTCTTCCACCTCCAACAACGTCTATGTCACCATCAACCTGAAGAAAAAATCTGGGGTGAAGGCTGACCTCTACACCATGGACCGCAAAAAGAAAACCCGCGTTTTGAAAGAGAAATACAAAGCCGGTAACCACACCTTGTCTATCCCGAGAGGCAAAATGGCGCCCGGCACTTACATGCTGGTTTTGGAGTACGCTGGCCAGCGAAGCGTGCAGAAAGTGGTGTTTGAGTAAGGTTTTTTGCTTTTTAGCCCCAAAACAGAGAAAGCTTGCCTAAGGGTAAGCTTTCTCTGTTTTGGGGGGAGAGGTATGTTAATTCTTTGCCAGGGTTTTAGTCTTCTCCGGGAGAGAGGGTTTCAGAACAAACGCCCGGGCAAATTTACCAAGCAAGGTGAATTCATGGTCTGGCACTTTGTTTTCTATCGGCTTCACGGATCTCAGGTAAGAGATCACCGCGGTAAGTTCTTCGTCATTCATGTTCTGGCCTTGCATAAACGGCAGTACTGCCTCGCCGTTCTTTTTTACCCCGTACCGCAGCACGCGGGCAATCTCTGCATCGGTCATGCTGCCTATGCCGGTTTTCACGTCAGGGGTGAGGTTGGTGGTGAAGATCGTCCCGAAGGGCGTTTCCACTTTCTTGTTCCCAGCTAGCGACGGCTCCTGGCCCATCTTCAGCACCGAGTCTACGTTCTGCACGGGGCTATGGCATTGCACGCATCCATGCGTGACCATCACCAGGTTCTTCCCGCGTTCAATCATTACCAGGTCTTTAGAAGCCGTGATAGCAGGGTAGGGCGCTTCGTAGGTAAGGTGCTGCCGTAACATGGTGGCTACGGAAACTCCGGCAATCAAGACCAACAAGAATAAGCTGGTAAACTTAATAATTTTACGAGCCATTATATGTAAGAGGAGGTAGGCTGTGGAATGGACTTATGAATAAGGTATGTGGGGATTATTTAGGTTTAGCGCGCAACGGACTTGTAACTTCTTAGGAGCAGGAATCCCACTACGGAGAAAAACAACACGGCCAATCCGATGGGAGCCTCTTGTTGGGCATACCAGAGGTTGCTATTCTTGATCAGCGGTTCAACCAGGAAAGGCGCCACTATCTTCGCGAAAAGCAAAAACAAGCCAAAAACCACTACCGGTGAAAGAAGTGTCGCCAGTACTCTTACCCAAATTGCCTGGTGGACACTCAGCCGATAACCTACGCCGGTCGATCCTATAGCCAGCAGGATAATCCCCACCTTCATCAGGAAGGCCGCGGCGCCGGTGTCAATGATTCTACCATCCGTGGAAATAATAACCCCTAGTTTGATGGTCCAGGCCAAGGCGCCGCCAATCAGCAATAGGGCTGCTACCCGGGTCCAATTTGAGAAAAGTGCTTTTACTTGCATATCCGTAGGTTTTAGGAAGTACTAAGGGTTTCTTTTTAGACCGGTAAAATCAATTGGTTCATGACTGACTTTGGGCAAGAGTACATATCGGGAAAGGAAGGCTTTATGCAGAAGGGCTTGTCAACCTGATTAGCTGATGCACCTTTTTAAAAAGAGGACAGTCCGTGATGCGCTTCTACTTTGGCCTTCTTATCAGGAGGACAGCTTGAAAACAGGTTTCCACTATTAGAGACTACTGTTTTTTATATTCGCCAGCATTTCAGGCCCATTTTGCTGAAAACAGGCCGGAAACGAAGAACCACTTTCGCAGCACGGCCCAAGCATTTTTGTGCTTGGGCCGTGCTGCTTTATATTGAATTGTAAAAGGTTGATTTACTTATAGGATGACTTCTGTCTTATTTATAGGATTGAATACTAGAAAAACGCTTACCTAGCACCTATTGCAATTATCCCTGCCGCAGAATCTTTTCCAGCTTTTTTCCTTTTGCTAGTTCGTCTACCAACTTGTCCAGGTACCTGACTTGCTTGGTTAAAGGATTGTCAATTTCTTCAATCTTATAGCCGCAGATGGTGCCAGCGATCAGGTGGGCGTTAGGGTTCAGGTTGGCATCCCGAAAGAAGGTCTTGAACGTCACTTTCTCGTTTACCAGTTCCTGCAGCTTTTGGTCATCAAACCCCGTGAGCCAGGTAATGACCTGATGCAGTTCTTCTTTGGTGCGGCCTTTGCGCTCCACTTTGGTGACATAGTGCGGGTAGACCGAGGAGAAGGTCATGCTGGCCATCCTGGCATCGTGTTCGGGGGTAGGTTTCATGCTCGTCCAATCTTTTCAGTTTCCTTTCAGCTGGTGTTTGGGCTATAAATCTAATTACAGCGTGTTAATTTTGACGTCTATAGATTTATGATATTGCACTTTCAAGAATTTGCGATGCCCATAAGGTGGGGTTTTGGTGTCAGTAGATTTAATGGGAGAGCTCCAGCTAGCCATTGTTTCTATAGAAGATCGAGTTTTATGGGATGCACGTAATCTCCAGCACACACAGCAGCATCAGGATGTTAGCCGCTCAACGCATGTTCTTTTTCTCAACCGTCCATCCTGGTAATTGTGAAAGCCCCGGTGGGTTGCCAGTAAATAGTTTGCCTGCTTCTTGGTCTCCTTTCAACTGCCATTTGTACCAGGCCGTTGCTACTCGGGAAAAATCACCCCCGTGTGGTTGGGCGTAAGTACCGCCATGCCCCACATTAAGGTTGCCTACCAAAACAGGCACATGGTTAATCTGCTTAAAATCATCCATGCCATTGTTATAGGCAATATCAGAAGGGCCGCCCAACAGGTACAGAGTAGGAGTGTGTATTTTCTTGAGTTGCTCTTTTGTTATCCTGGGCAGCACGGGCATTCCCTCTATTGGTTGGTTAAAAATCCCACTGTTAAATACGCCAATAGTGCTGATTCTAGGATCACCAGCAACCTCCAGCGTTTGCAAACCACCGCAGGACATCCCGCTGACGGCAATTTTAGTGATGTCTAATTTCCTGTAATAAGGGCTTTTTTTATCCTTGTTCTGCGCAATGGCCCAATCCACAGCATCTACCAAAAGAGATGCTTTGGATGGATCTCTTACTTTATCGCTAGAGTCCTTGGGCATTGTTCCAATGGCAATGACAAGAAAGCCGTGAGAGGCTACCTCGTTTAAAAAATTCACATGCTCCCAGGGCGAGTTAAAACAGCCGCCATTCCCCCAAGCAATAATGGGCATCTTGTCCTTTTTGCCAAAAAGACTCATATTCTTTGGCCGAAAGATGGTGTGCGTGGGTAGTGCGGCTTCTGTCATCATGACGGCCCTGTACTTTCCTGTACCTCCGTCTTCCACCATTCGTGAGTTGACCTGTTGCGAAAATGAATTGAAGGAAGCAAAAAGAAGCACCAAATAGAAAGGGACAAGGCAAGGTCTCATTTTTGAACGCATATTAAGATAGGAGGGATAATTGAAGCTAACGGTTTGCAGCTCCTCCCAGGCAGTGATTTATTATACTGAACCTCTTAAGAAGCATAGAACCTCTAATTTTGTACTCACTTGTCCTAAACGAGGTACGAAAACCCGCTTGCGGGTAGGTGCGGTTAGCGGTTCCTTGTTTTACTTCAATTACATTGGCCCTATTTCATTTGGGTCAAAGTCCACCATCCATTCAATGCCATATTTGTCTCTAAACATACCAAAATAAGAACCCCAAGGACTGTCAGTAATAGGCATTTCAATTTGGCCGCCTGTTGAAAGCCCATGAAACAGTTTGTCTGCTTCTTCTTTGCTTTCGGCACTTATAGAGATTTTGCTTCTATTTTCGTTTTCGTTTGTACGTCCCAGTATTTCAGGTACATCATTAGCCATTAAAACACTTTTACCGATTGGTAAAGCAATGTGCATGATTTTATTCGCTTCATGATCTGCTACTGGAAATTCAGCACTAGCTAAGTCTTTGAAACGCATTATTCTCGCGAACTCTCCGCCAAATACTGACCTGTAAAAGTTAAATGCTTCCTCTGCATTGCCGTTGAAATTAATGTGTGGGTTGATATTTGCCATAGTTATTATAATTATTAAATTCTTTTATTTTATCTCATTCATCACACTCAAAACCCAAAGCTTTCATTAGTCTTGGTTTTAAATATATTTTATCTAAGTGATTTGGCTAGTTTTATGTAGTGTATTTTTTTAGTAAAATCGATACACTCTTCTATGGCTCTTTTTAGAAAGTATCTTTCATTGTGAGCTACTCCATTTCCCCATTCTGCTTGTTGAATTGCAATCAAGATTTCTTTTTCAAGGTCTGACCTTATTTCAACTTCCTTTCTGTTTAGCAGAAGGCTTCCTGGCCGGGGAAGGTAGTCAAATCTTTTTAAAGCTACTTTCTGCACAAACTCAATTTCGCAAGTTTGAGAATTTTGGTCTTGCAGAACCAGAGTTACCGTTCCTCCGTCCATCCAAAGATGAACATCTTCAATAATTAGCTTTTCTGTGAAATTGAACCCTTATATATTTCTTTAATCACAAACATTTTGCGGCTTTCTGTCAGGCGGAGCTTTTCAGCACTATCATTCAAATGAAGCCGAAAGCTCAATTTCAAGAAAAACAGTCAAACAATGAATCTCACCCCCACTTGCAGCAAGCCGATGTTAGCTGGCCGTAGTTTGGTTATATACCAAATTGTTTCAGATGATGGTCAGAATGCTTAAATACTAAAATGCCAATCTGTTCCTTAGTCATTTTTCCAAAAAAATCATGTATGAATTCTGGGTTATCATAATTTTCATAAGCCTTCGTTAATGAAATCCATTTCAATTTCTCTGCTTCCAAGTCTCCAATTTTAACTTTCACTTTGAATTGGGAGGAAGTAGGAATATTCTTATCTAAAGGTTTCTCATCCTTTATCATCTTTCTCAATGCCGTCTTCCCAAATATTTTACCCAGAAAAACTTGCTTATAGGTATGTTTATCCTCTCCCAAAATCCAAGCGTTCCAATAAGTATTGTGCTTTACCATTTGAAAAACCCCATTTTGCCCCATTGAGCCATGCTATAAGTATTTAGCAAATTGATTCTGTCAATAAGTCCATCTCTGGTTGGTTTGTCAAAGATTGTCTTCATGCTTCTTGATAGCTTTTTATAGATTGATGCAAGCTCCTAGGCGTAATAACCTATGTGACTATTATTTTCTAGGCAAATTACGGACAATATAAAGGAAGCGAAGGGGTGTTCATTTGACAAAATCAGGGGGTGAATGCGACAGCAGTCCCCCTTTTTCTATATTTAATGTGTGTTGTTTGACAAATACCGTAACAAGCAGATGTACGTGAACATACGGTTATTTGCACTATGTACAAAAGTGTCAGAACCTGGTTTTGAATAGCGAGGTTAATTTTAAAGCAGTAAATAGGTCGCTTCCATCGGATGAAATTTCATTAAAAATCATTTCATCATTTGCTCACTTCTATTCCGGAATACTCTTTTTAATGTTTTTCCAGTCACGCCAATGGGAAACTCAGACCACTCCATGATTTCACAGCGACATAATTTTTCTTTTCCTTCTAGCATCTGATTGAATTCATGTAGAAGGAGACTATTGCTTATACTATTTTTCACTTTAAGTGCTGCAGCCACCGAAGGCAGATAGGTGCCGTCTGGTTGCTGGTGAGCATATACACAAACATCAAAGACAGCAGGATGCTTGTGTAATTTTTCTTCAATAGGCAGACTGTACACCTCTCCATCGCTGGTATGAATGACATCTACTAACCGGTCTAATTGGATAAGATGTCCATCTTTGTTCAAACGGACTACATCTCCGGTAAAAAACCAATTGCCATGGATAGCCTGATACGTTAATGCAGGATTGTTCCAATAACCCGCAAACACAGTTTTTCCTTTTACCTCCAGTTTACCAACTTCTCCTCTTTTTACTTTCTCTCCGTTTTCCTTCACAATTCTTATTTTGGGGCCAAAAGGAGTGGAGCCAATCCGTCCTATTCTGCGGTCAAATGTATTTGTGTACCTGGTGAAATACCTGATGACAGAGGGGGTGCCTACCTCACTGGATCCCTGTGCATCTAAAAAAATAGAACCTTTCAAGGGAATACCAAATGCTTTAAATGCATTCCCGATAGAGACAAACTTACGCTGAATCACCTCATGGCTAGCATCAGCCGTAGAGCCCCAAATCCGCATGGCACTTAAGTCATACTTTTCTGCTGGGACTTCTTTAAGTTGGGTGTAGGTAACAGGGAATCCAAAATACCCTGTAAACTTCCCGTCGGCCAAGGCTCGCATTACTTCCTCTGCATTAAAATCAAGATGGTCATAGCTACTGCTCCAATGGGCAGGGAATCCTAGCAGAAGCAGGCTGTTAAACGAAAGTATGACCGCCTGATGATTATTGGGTAAAGCTCCAAACCCTTTATCCCAGGTGCGGGACAGGTGCACATAACAAAGCCATCCGCGGACGGCATGAGCCTGAGGTCCATTTTTTAGAATAACCGCTTTGGGGAAACCTGTTGTCCCGGATGAATGAACCAGGTACAAGGGATCATCCTTTCCCCTGGGAACAGCCGGACTTTCTTTTTGAACAGACAAAAGCGCCTCCTCTAACCAGTAGATCTGAATATCAGGATAGCTACGCGCCATTTGCTCCTCTAATGCAGTAACCTCGATCTCTGATTTTAGGGCTCTTTTTTCTGCAATGATTAGCTTCCTGCAGCATCCAAAATCTATGCCGCTTTGTAGGAACTTGAGGATTGCCGCGCTATCAGTAATGAGGATAGTTGCAGATAAATTAGCCAAATAGGGATCAAAATCATTAATGGAGAGCTTTCCATTTACCGGACATGCAATACCCCCGGCCCGGATAATGGAAATCGTAAAAAGATGAATATCAAAATGGTTCTGCTTAAAGATGGCGACGCGCTCGCCATACTGGAGATTGAATTGGTGCTGTAGGAGGGAGGCCAGCATCCCTGCAGTGGATTGAATACGTTTCGCGCTCCAGGCCAATGGGTCTATATACCGAGTTTTGAGGGCTTCAATCTCCCAATGGCAGGGTATGTCTATCGTGAAGATAGGCCTTTCCCGATACTTTTTTGCTGCTCTATCAGGAATCAACTCCAGAGAAATAGGGCCTAGCGCAAGCGGAAGACGTTGATGAAGGCCTATCCGGATGGCTACAAAAACCAGGTAACCTATGATAATAGCTAGAAGAAGGTATATGATCATTTTCTTTCAAGAAAGAAGTTGCAAGGGTTACATATGGTAACGGAAGCTACACAGGATAAAGAGCAAACATGATGTGCTGGACAAGAGCATCAAAGTCCTTCCGTGCATCTAATATGATAATAACTCCCTTCTTTTCCGGATGGAATTTTGATCGTGTGCTTTTTGTGACCTATACCAGTTTACTTTTTGATTAAGTCAATCTTTCCTTCAGCTATATAGAATTGGATGCCTGCCCATTTTTCTATTTGCATTCAGGTGTCTAATACAAACGCTAACACATTGCTGTCAGGTGTGGCATTGGCAGCAGTGCAGTTGAGAAAAGATAATTAGATGCCTTAAAGCCTTCAGAACTAGGCAGAGGATAGGTGTAACTAAAGCTTATGAGGTGCTATGATGGAGGTTGCTGATGAGCGAACGCGTAAGGAATGTGGAAGAATAAATGGGATTAACTCGGCTGATTCCGTAACGTCCGCGAACCAGGGAGCCACTGTTGTTTCCTGCTTAAGATTAGTGTAAACCAATCTCAACTTAACTTAATAGCAACCGTTACCTAAATCTTTAACAGATAACCTTTTAGTCAAGAGCACCTTCAATGATATGAGAGTAGAGACAGCTGTACCAGGATTGCTACTATACCATGATTTTATCAGTGAATCAATGGAGGAGGAACTGATAAAGGAAATTGACAACCAAATATGGGTGGTTGATTACGACAGGAGGTTGCAATATTATGGGTACAGAAATGAATTGGAATCTCCCTATAATCTAGTCGAATTTCCAATTCCTATGCCCCCGCTGATTCATAAAGTGTCAGAACAAATCACGGAACAGGGGATTGTTTCTCTCAAACCAGACCAGGTCATCATCAATGAGTACTTTCCGGGAGAGGGGCTTAGACCTCATAAGGACAGAAACTACTTCGAAAATCAGATCTGTGGGGTCAACCTGGGAAGTGGTTGCATCATGAAATTCATCCATATCAAAAATAAAGACGTGGTAGATGTGGAGGTTCCCAGACGTTCAGTGTATGTAATGCAGGATGATGCCAGGTATAAGTGGAATCACTCCATCCCTTCCAGAAAAAAAGATGTGGTTGACGGAAACGTGAAGCATAGGGAAAGAAGGCTCTCTATCACGTACCGCAAAGTGATCATGAAGAAAGTAAAACCCATCAGCCCTGAAGGGAAAGTAGCGAAGATGTTACACGAACAATTCAATAGAACAACCTAGTTTTTGCTTCCGTACGTGTTGAACGAAAGCAGTTAAAACCAAAAGCTTCTCAGCCTGACTACCTGATGAGCTTTCCTGCGCTATAGGGCTTTACCAGAATACAAGGCTTATTTCTCACCTAAACCTTTTCATACTGTGACTATAAAGCTCACCAGAGTAGTATGTCTGCTCTCTATGGCCTTGTTCTTTGTGTATGATGCGCAGGCCCAAAGTCTAAACAAAACAAAGTTTGGGAAAGGACTTCAGTTCGTAGCAGAAGATTCTTCCTTCAGTTTAAAATTCGGGATACGGTTCCAGACGCTTTACCAAGGCGTGCATACCAGAGGTACCAAGGGCTGGGATGATCGTTTCCTGATACGAAGAGCCCGTCTTAAGTTTGATGGCTTCGCCTTCACGCCCAGGCTGGTATACAAAATTGAGCTGGGCTTAAGCAACAGCGATATAGGTGCCGGTGGTGGGGGAGACATCAGCCAGACCAATGATGCCGATAACATTATTCTTGATGCCGTAGCGAAGTACCAGCTAACCCCAACGCTGTGGGTATGGGTTGGTCAGACAAAGTTGCCTGGAAACCGTGAGCGTGTCATCTCCTCCCAAAAGCTCCAGTTTGTAGACAGAAGTTTGCTGAATGCGCAAATCAATCTTGACCGCGATGCCGGTTTCCAGTTACGCCATGAACATGCCCTTGGAACCGTATTGTTGCGCGAAATGGCATCCATATCCATGGGTGAGGGCCGTGATATAACTGTAAATAATGCCGGAGGGTATGACTATACCGGACGTGTAGAAATATTGCCCCTTGGCGAATTCAAAGGGGACGGAGATTATGTGGGAGGCGATATTGAACGGGAAGAAACCCCAAAACTAGCCTTGGCCGTGTCTTATGATTTTAACAATAATGCCTCTCGTTCACGTGGACAGTTAGGGAGCTTTCTAAGTGGTCAGCGCAATTTGAGTACCTGGTTTGCAGATGCTATGTTTAAGTACAAAGGTTTCTCGGCCATGGGTGAGTACGCAGACCGTAAAGTACCCAATGGAACTCCTGTAATTAGTTACAAACCCGATGGTACCGTAGACGAAACATTTGTGACAGGTAAAGCCCTTAACTTACAAGCTGGCTATCTGCTTCCATCCGACTGGGAGCTGGCAGGCCGCTACTCTATCTTCGATCCTACTGCTGTCACCGGGATAGGTGCGCAAAAACAATACACCGCCGGAGTATCAAAATACATTGTAGACCACAGCCTGAAGGTGCAGAGCGATCTAACCCTGATCAAAGAGCAGGGCAGAAACGACAGAATACAATTCAGGATGCAAATGGATATCGCCCTTTAACAGCAGTTTCTTTTAAAAAAGTAACCGGTATTATTAACAAGAAGCAGCTGGCAGAGTAAAACCATACAACTCTTTTCTGTTTTTGACTTAATTTTCAGAAAATAGCCCGAAAACAACAATACTTCTACTGATAAAGTATTTACTATTTTAACTCTGCTTATCTCTCATTCTCCTCTTATAAAACCAATAAATGAAAGGTGTCCAAAACATCCATGCTCCTACTGTGGTAACGATGATTCGCCCAGCTTGACCGATTGGTCCCGGTTGCCACCCATGTATATCACCAGTGAGTAAGACATATACTATGAATCCTGGTATGGAAGGCAATATCAGTAGTCCAACAAATCCACTGTCACTATGGTGAGTTTCTAGAATATCACCCGTGGTCGTAAGAATTGCCAAGATTATTAAAGTTGCAGTGGCGATAATCCAGAAGCCGCTTTTTGTTTTCCCCGTCATGCTCTAAGCTTTGTCGAATTGCAGAACTTCCTTATACGTGAGTTAGCGATAATTCATTTTTAAAATTGTAGCTAACGGTTGGGATAAGGCACGCTTTAGTGTGCTTCAGCTATGGTTATAGGCTGTTTTTTATTTTAATAACTCAGCAATTTCAAATACCATTTCCTTGGGCTTATCATCTAAATAAACTCCAGCTCTAATGGAATCACTTGATTTAACCTTTATCAGCTTATTAGTTAAATTAATTTTTTGTAGCCAAAGATTTATTTGAGAATTATCAGCTTTGCCCACTTGTACTCGTTTCGTCTTGTTTGTTGCCTTTTCGGTTAAGTTGAAATAAATAGGGCACTGTTCCTCCATACTTCTAGAATAATAAGTAATTTTTAACTTATAATAGGTGTTTTCAAGTGTTCGGTATTCTAATTCAGTATCGAGCCCTTTTAATCTTACTTCCGAGAATATTTTATTCATTATTGAAATATCTAGGTCATCTATTATTGCAATATCTCTTAACCCATCAATAATAGTTTGGACAACTATATTTTCTTTTTCTTTTTCGGTTTGTTTTAAATAGTTGTCAAAGTCAATTGTTGCTAGTCCATATACATACCAATCTTCAATATTAATCGAATTCATTAAGGCATCATTTAAGGTTTTAGCAACTTGAACATACAGGTGGTTATATTGGGGGCATTTAAAATTTTTCTTAATTAGTAGGTTTAAAAATATTTCGGTGTATTGATAATCATATGGGTAAAGTGCTTTTTTTGGTAGGTCGACATAATAAATGCGCAAATCTTTAAGTAGCTTATCTTTTGGCAAATTTGAATTTTTCCTTTTCTCCCGAAGTTCAATTGCCCTTTTAACCCTATTATTTTCTTCCTGAATAGACTGTTTAGAACTGATTGATTCAAGGAAATAAGGATTTATGCTGTGTTTAATATTAAGCAGTATTCTCCTAAATAAATCATAATCAAATACATCATTCTTTTTTAGCTTAGAATTGATAATTTCACCGGCCTCTAAAAACTTGTCAACTAATATTTGCGCTAGTTCAGCTTCCTGTATGTTTTTATATTGGCTTTCTATATCAAACTGATGCTGGTATATTGTTTGCTCGGCTTTGTCAAAGTGTTCTGAGAATTCAGGTGCTTTTAAAGTAATATCAATCTTTTTGTACCTTCTGTTTAATCTTGAATAAGGAAATGTAATATAATATTTTTTGTGCTCTATCTCGATTCCAATAACCCCTGGAAGTACATACATTGGTGGATAGGATAAGGTCAACCAAAGCTCATCAAAGGAAGATTTAAAACCTAAATTATCTAGTTGGCTTTGTATAAATCTATCGAAATTTCTTAAACTTCTATTTAAGCTACCACCATATCTTCCAGCTGTACTTGGAGACAAATATATTTTCATAATTTTATAAGTAGCCTTTAACTACTGTGTATAGGGAGTCGTTCCGGTTATTAACACCTTGAATGGTGCCAAACTTCAGTTTATTCACCCAACGGTAGCTTGACAACCAGAACTGCACATAATATCACATCATACATGACTCGAATTATATTCCTTATTTAGGGGCTGTTTTCATATAAACAGCCCCTAAACAACAACCCGAAAGCGGAAATATCTACTTCAACGCCTCATACAACACCTCTATCGGGTGCTGGGCGTCTCTACCAGTGCCGTCGTGGATTTGGTGGCGGCAGCTGGTGCCCGGGGCGGCGATGATCACGTCATTTGCCACAGCCCGCACGGTAGGGAAGAGCACCAGTTCGCCTACTTTCATGGAGACCTCGTAATGCTCGGCTTCATACCCGAAGGAGCCGGCCATGCCGCAGCAACCCGAGGGAATGACCTCTACCTTGTAGTTGGCCGGTAAGCTCAGCATCTGCTGGGTGTACAGCACGCTGGAAAGCGCCTTCTGGTGGCAGTGGCCGTGCAGTTTAATCAGGCGGGCCTCGCTTTTGAAGAGGTTCCGGTCAATGTTCTTGTTCAGGATCTCGCGGGCAATAAACTCATCAAACTGCAGACAGTGGATGGACATGTGTTTGGCGTCTTCTAGCTGGTCTTCGTCTACCAGGTCTAGGTACTCATCACGGAAGGAGAGGATGCAGCTGGGTTCAATGCCGATGAGCGGCGTCTCAGAAGAGACCAGTTTGTGCAGCATAGCCACATTCTTCTGGGCCAGTTTCTTGGCCTCCCGCACCAATCCCTTAGACAGGTAAGTACGGCCGCTTTCCTCGTGTTCCGGTAGCACCACCTCGTAGCCCAGTTTCTCCAGCAGCAGCACCGCTTTAATGCCGATGGGCGTGTCGTTGTAATTAGTGAACTCGTCGCAGAACAGGTACACCTTCTTTTTGGGCGCGGCACATTCCTTTACTTTCTCGGCCTGGTGCTTTTTGAACCAGCTACGCAGCGTGGTTTTGTGCAGGAGCGGGAGGGAGCGTTTGGGCGCGAAGCCCACGGCCTTTTTGAAGGCGTTTGCGGTTAAAGAGTTCTTAAACAGCAGATTGTAGGCACCCGGCAAAAGCGAGGCCAGTTTGTTCGCGTTGTTGAAGTTGCTGATGAGGCGCGTACGGAACGGAATGCCGTTGGCGTCATAGTAGTGCTGCAGGAACTCGGCTTTAAGCTTGGCCACGTCTACGTTAGACGGGCACTCAGACTTACAGCCTTTGCAGGAGAGGCACAGGTCCATGGCCTCTTTGATTTCTTCGTGGTCAAAGCGGTTGGCTTTGGGAGAGCGGGTCAGGAACTCACGCACAGTGTTTGCCCGGCCGCGGGTGGTGTCGCGCTCGTGGCGGGTCACCATGTAGCTGGGGCACATGGTACCGCCGGTGAGGTGCGTTTTGCGGCAGTCGCCTGAGCCGTTGCAAAGCTCAGCGGCCCGCAGCACGCCGCCCGCTTCTTTGAACTTGAAGACGGTGTCGAACTCGGGTGTTTCCTGGCCCGGCTCGTAGCGCAGGAAGGTGTTCATGGAGGGCGTGTTCACAATTTTACCCGGGTTGAAGATGTTGCCCGGGTCCCACACGCGCTTCACTTCTTCCAGCAGCTTGTAGTTTTCCTCACCAATCATGAACGGAATGAACTCGCCGCGCAAACGACCATCGCCGTGCTCGCCGCTCAAAGAGCCGCGGTATTTCTTCACCAGCGTGGCAATCTCCGTGGCGATGGACCGGAACAACTGGTTTCCTTCCTCGGTCTTCAAGTTGATGATGGGGCGCAGGTGCAATTCCCCGGTACCGGCATGGGCGTAGTGCACGCAATACAGGTCATACTGCTCCAGAATGAGGTTGAACTCCCGGATGAACTCGGGCAGATCGTTCACATCCACGGCCGTGTCTTCAATCACAGCCACCGGTTTGGCATCTCCGGGGATGTTAGACAGCAACCCGAGGCCCGCTTTGCGCAGGTTCCAGACTTTCTTTGTATCGGCGCCGGTCACAAGCGGGTAGTGGTAGCCCAGGTTGTTTTGCTGCAGGTCCTGCACGAGCGCCTGCGCCCGCGCTTCAATGTTGGCCAGGGAATAATCAGAGAGTTCCACCACCAGGATGGCCCCGGGATCGCCCTGCACGAAGAAGCGGTTCTGGCTCTGTTCAATGTTGGTTTTGGTGCACTCCAGCACGTAATGGTCCATTAGCTCGCTCGCGCTAGGGTTGTGCAGCAAGGCCACCAGGTTTGCCCGCAATGATTCATCCACGCTCTGGCAGTGCACGCACAGCAAGCCAATCTCCTTGGGCGGAAGTTGGTTTACGTGCAGCTTGATCTCGGTTAGGAACGCCAGGGTACCCTCAGAACCCGCTATGAGCTTGCAGAAGTTGAAGCGCTCCTCGGTCTCGGTAAACGGTTCGGTTTCCAAGAGCAGGTCGATGGCGTAGCCGGTATTGCGGCGCTGGATGCTGGGTTTGGGGAACTCGGCGCGGATGTTCTCCTGCGTCTGCGGATGGCTCAGCATGGCTTTAGTGGCCTGGTAAATGCGCGTCTCCAGGTCACCCGAGGTATTCTCACCCCGGCATTTCGCCTCAAACTCTTCCCGCGTCAAAACCCCGAATTCAGCCTCAGAACCATCGCTCAGAAGGACTTTCACAGATATAAGGTGCTCGCGGGCGCTGCCGTACACAATGGAGTTGGAGCCGCAGGAGTTGTTGCCCACCATGCCGCCAATCATGGCGCGGTTGGCCGTGGACGTCTCCGGCCCAAAGTACAAGCCGTGTGGCTGCAGAAACATGTTCAGCTCGTCTCTGATCACGCCCGGCTCCACGCACACCCAACCTTCCTGGGGGTTTACCTCCAGAATCTTGGTAAAAGTTCTGGACACATCCACCACAATGCCACTGCCTACTACCTGGCCCGCTAGCGACGTACCCGCCGTCCGGGGAATCAGGGAGGTGCCCTCCAGCTTCGCAAATAAGATGAGCGTTTTCAGATCCTGGATGGAAGCCGGAAACGCCACCGCCAACGGTTTCTCGCGGTACGCCGAGGCATCGGTGGCGTACAGCGTCCGCATGGTGTTGTCGTAATGAAGTTCTCCTTCTAATTTATGGGCGAGGTGTAGTAATTTCTCTGGTCTCATGTACTTTCATCGGGTTCAGGAACCTGGGTGATGGCCTAAATTCCTTCTACCGGGTTAATTGGCTAACGCGCAAACTTGTTTAGGATGGTTCCTTTTCTGCACGCCAAACAGGGCAAAGAAGAGGGTACAGGCATTCCCGGAACAAGAATCCCTAATGTAAGGCAGCAAGCGGGAAACTCAAAAAGAGAAATGCGGCGCTGTACTATTTCCAAGGAGAAATTTGCAGTCCGTTTTACGATTGATTTGAGCAAAACAGGCCTGAAACAATACCAATCAGTAGCGTTTATTTGCCAATTTGCTGCAATTGGTTGACTAACCTTTTGTCCAGGAGATCAGTGGCGCGGCGGGTAGCAAGCGAGTACTTCTTGAGCACGGTAGGTTCGTCCCACAACTTGCCGTTTTGGTTTTGGTCTACGCCAAAGGTAAGGGCAATCTCGTCTGAGTTGTGCAGGAGGGTGTATTCCTGCAAGCCCATGTTTGGAAAGCTGATTTCCTGAAGTTGGTTGACTTCCACATCGTAGACATAGAAGGCTTGCAGGTCTCTATAACTCAAACGCCCATTCTTGTCGGTGTCTTGATTACTGGCTTTGATCAGGAGGTACTGTTTGCCCTTGAATAGGTAATTCCTAAAACCATTGATGTGAACGGGCTTCTTATACACCATTTGGCCATTTCCCGCTAGTTGGTTGTATACAATGATGTTGAGGTAAGATCCTTGGTGCTCAAAAACCCCGGTTCTGGCAGAAGACTCTATATCAGGCTCGTTGGTTACATCATAAGAGTCGGTGACAAGCGCTTGGTCAGGGTCGGCCAAAGTTACCGGAATCAGATAAAGTTGTTTTACAGTGTCAATTAATTCTGGTGACTCGAAAGTGAGTTTTATATCTGTTTTTGGACCTGCCCCCTTACTGTTGGTGTCTCCATCGTTTCGGTTGCCGGACGGCCTCAAGCTAAAGGAATCCCTGGAGCTATCTTCGTCATCATCAGCCCTGCGTGAGCCGAACAGTTCTGACCCTAAAACAAATGCCCCAATCAGGAGAACGATCAGCAAGCCACCCACTATCAGGGTCCCGATGATGGCTAAAAGTCTTTGGTTGTAGGTGGTCAGTTTGTCCATGGCTAGGGCAGGTGAGGAGTAGGTTATTTTGGGCTAATGTTACTCAAAAATTAGGAAAGGGCTATATTGAATTTACCCTTTTTAGGAGGAAAGAACTTTCCAAAATTGTTTTAAGCCCCATTTTTTAGAATCACTGTTAAAACTGTTCAACCTCCTTTCTGGGCGGAGCTACTTGAGAACCTTTTCCCGTTGCAGGAGCGCTTTCCATTGGTTTGATTCGGCTACTTCCTTGATCACCTGGTTGCGCGTCAGAAGCAGGCGCGTCATGTACTTTTCCAGAAACAGGACATCGGCTAATTTCCCCAGAAAGCCCAGGGGTGAGGTGTAGTCGAAGGTGTCTGTCATGCGGGTTTCATCCGCAGAGAGGGCCTCAAAGCGGTGCTCGTGCCAGATGCGTTTAAAGGCCCCTTTTACCATTTCATCTACAAACCGGTGCGGCCTTTCCAGTTCCGTGATGTTGCTCGTGAGTTTCTGCCGGATGCCAAAGTGGGTGGCTTCCCAGGTGACGGTCTCGTGCAGGTCAATCAACCCGGCCACTACGCCCGCCACGGCTCTTTCATTGGTTTGCTGCGTGGAAAGCGTGTGCAGGTCAATGCTGCGGGAGAGGTCAAAGCAGCGGTCAATGGGCGCCTTGATAATAGTTTGCAGCCGGATGATGGGCATGGCAATGGGGTTAGGGTAAGGCGCTAAGATAAGGCTTGGAAACAAAAAAGCCGTTTCGGGCTGTTCTTCTAAAAACAAGCCCGAAAACGGCTTTCTGCAAATTGGGGGATATACTACGAAATTAAAATCCTCTTCCGCCACCTGGGTACCCACCACCCGGACGGTTCATGTCCTTGTTAGGGCGCGCACCACTACCCCCAAACATGCGCAGGTTGTAATTGAAGCTCAGCATGAAGTAGCGCTGCAACACGGTGGTCTGCACGTCTTCAATGTAGGCATTGGCGATGTTCCGCTGGATGCTGGTGTTCTCACCCAAAATGTCAAACGCTGACAACCGGATCTCGGCCTGGCGGTCTTTCAGGAATTTATAGCCGATGCTGCCGTTCCAGAGCAAGAAAGTAGGGTCAATCTCTTCAGAAAGACCGCCGTTGTACTGGTGGTTCAGCTCAGAAGTCAGGGTCAGGCCTTTCCACAGAATCCAGTTCAGTCTGAATTGGCTGCTCTGGTTGTAGTAGTTGTTGTTCTGCTCCTTACGCAAAGAGTAAGTGGCCTCGTTGTAGGTAGCGTTGGTGGAGATCAGGAAGTCAAAGTTTTCACTGATGTTAGAACTGATGACCACGCCGCCACCCACGTTGGCCGTTGTGGTGTTGTTTTCCGCGTTATCAATCAAACCCGGAGTTTGGTTATAGGTGGCGTTTAGGTTCAGGTTCAGGTTAGACTTGATGAACGGCAGGGGCAGACCATACGTCAGGAAGGACCGCAAAGAGTACTGGCCGTCCAGGTTCACGGGTCTGTTCAGTTGCTGGTTTCCTCTCAGGGTATCGCCGGGAGAAACAACCACTTCACCTCTTCTGGCAGTGATGGTCTGTCTGCCAATGTAGTTTTGGGCTTTTGAGCCACCCAGCACAAAGAAGAAAGAAGAAGACCGGCCTGGGTTGGCAGACGAGTACCGCATGTTGAAGTTATGGTTAAAAGCCTGGCCCAAGCCTGGGTTACCCTGGTTCCAGATCAAGGAATTAGACTTGTCAATGGCGCTCTGCAGCTGCTCTACGTTAGGTGTCTGGGAGCGGCCGTTGTAGAAAATCCTGATGTTACGGTCCTGGTTGAAGTTGTAACGCACCATGGCAAACGGCAACACATTGTGGTAATTGTACTCCGGGTTGATAGGGGTAGGGTACAACTGATCGGTTTGCATGTTCAGGAACTGGTAGCGGCCGTTCAGCATCACCTGGAAATCTTTGGTGTTGTAGCGCCAACCGGTGCCAAACTCCTGGGTCATGGTTCTGTTTTCCACCGTGCTGGATTGGCTGGCCAGCAGGTTGTCATACACTTCGCTGTTCTCGGCGCGCTCATAGGTGCGCTTGTCGCCGTCTGAGTTGCTGTAGTTGGTGGTATAGGTCAGCTGCAACTGCGTGTTTTTGGTCAGTGGCTCGGTGTAGTTCAGGTTGGCGCCCAGGTTCAGACCTTTGTTGTCCAGCACCGAGATCTGGTCCTGAATCTGGATATCCTCATCGGTCACCGTTTCTGAGTACAACTCGCTATTGCCCTTGTTCTGGTTGTAACCCGTGGTCACGTCCAAACTGATGGTACGGCCTCTTTTAGGGAAGCTGTGGCGGTACAGGATGTTGTTGTTGAAGTTCATCCCGTCCAGGTCAGACCCGAAGTTGTTCAGCAGGCTGGTGAAAGGAGATCCTGCCAGGGTAGCGCCCCGGTCAAAGCTGGTGCCGGTGTTGTTCTGGAAGCTAAGTCTCGGACGGATGATGATGGAGTTGGCTGAGTCAATGTTGTACGTCAACCGCAGGTTGGCGCGGTGGTTCATGTTCCTAGTGTCAGAGTTGCCGTTCTGGCCGTAGGTGCTTTCGTCTGAACCGTCAATGCCGTACTGGCGGAAGAGGGAGTAGTTGGCCCCGGTGTTGGAGTGATTGAAGAAGTAGCTGCCTTGCACGTCTACTTTCTTGCCCCATTTGTCCAAGTAGTTTAACCCGATGGCGTTGGTGCGGGCAATTCCGTTATTGGAGTTCACCAGGAAATCGCCGGTATTGTTACCGCCGCCCCAGCCTCCGCTGCCTGGTCCGCCACCACCGCCACGGGGACCACCACCTCCACCGCGGTTTCCACCGCCCCGGCTAGAGGCACTGGCTACGCCCACCAGGTCTTCTGAAGAGAAGTTCTGCTCGTTCACGTTGTTGCTCAACCCCACAATAGAGATGCGGCGGTCGCCTTCAAACTGGTTGATGTTCCCGCTGATTCTGTAGCGCCCGTCGGTACCGGCACCCGCGCTGATGCGCCCGAAACGGCCGGTCCTGAACTCAGGCTTGGTCACGATGTTGATCGTTTTCTGCTCGTTTCCGTCATTAAAGCCGGTAAACTGCGCCTGATCGCTCTGGCGGTCAAACACCTGGATTTTGGAGATCACCTCGGCGGGTAGGTTTTTCAGCACCGCGCTGGGGTCTTCCCCGAAGAATTCTTTACCGTCTACCAGCACGCGCTGCACCCGCTCTCCCTGGGCCTGCACCTGTCCGTTCTGGATGGTAATGCCCGGCATTTTCTGGATAAGGTTCTCGGCATTAGCATCGCGGTTCACCTTGAAAGCCGCGGAGTTCATCTCGGCGGTATCTTGTTTTTGGATCACGGTAGCGGCCCGACCTACTACCTCTACCTCGCGCAGCGTAGTGGCGCCGGAGGTAAGGGTAAGCGTGCCCAGTTGGATGGGAGCACCCGTGGCCGTCACAGAGCGGTATAACGTCCCGAAGCCCAGGTAAGAGATCTTCAGCACGAAACGGCCGTTCTGGATTCCGGCAATTTCAAAGCGACCTTCCACATCGGTAGCGGCGCCCTTGTAGACCGAGGAGTCCTGCGCATTCAAAAGCGCCACCGTGGCCCCAATGAGCGGAGAGCCGCCGCCCACGGCCTGTCCTCTCACGGAGGTAGTCTGGCTGTACCCTAGATAAGAGATTAAAAGAAATAAAAAGAGTAAAGGTATTTTTCTCATTGCCTCATAGTTTGGATTTAGACCATTACCAAAGGACTTGGTTTAATACAGGCAAAAAAAAACTGTTTAAAGGCTGTTTTCTCAAAATCAACCTTTAAACAGTGAGGGGAGGTTCTTTGCCTTAGTAGCTAATCTGCCGGTGGTTTGCTCTTAAATTGCTAACATTTCTTCAAGATGAAGCCTCTTTTTAGGATTTCCTTTTACTTACTCAATCCTTTGCTACTGAAAAACTCCTCAAACAGCCGTTGTTCTTCCTGCTCTTCCGGAGAAAGGTCTTTCATGGTCAAATCACTCAGGCCCAAGGGTGTGTAAAAGATCCACTTCCAAATAGGACGGTGCTTCAAAAACAAGTGCGTTTCGGCGAATTCATCGTGGTGGTACAGGCCCAGCCATAACCTGAAGGCAAGTCCTAACAGAATGAGTATAAGTACCGGAATCATTCTCCTTTTCATGTGGGGCAACTAGGTAGGGAGTTACTCTTTCAAAAAGGCCAGCAATGGCTGAATGAACCGGTTATACGCCTCAATATGCGGCAGGTGGCCCACGTTGTCCAACTCTACCAGCTTTGAATTCTGGATTTTCTTCGCTGTTTCTTTTCCCAGCGCAGGATAGTTACCCAACTTCTCACGGGCGGTAGCCGGCGCGTTGGCTTTGCCCAGAGCCGTGCGGTCGCGCTGCCCGATGACCAGCAGGGTTGGCATCTTTAACTGGTCAAACTCATAGACCACCGGCTGCGTGAAGATCATGTCATAGGTGAGGGCTGCGTTCCAGGCAATCTTGGGGTAGTCTGGGCTGATGGTCCAACCGGCCAGCAGGTTCACCCATTGGTCGTACTCGGGTTTCCATTGGCCACCGTAGTAGTTATCCAATTGGTATTTCTTGATGCCTTCCTGGGTTTGTTTCAGCTCCCCGGCATACCATTTCTCTACGCTCTGATAAGGCACCCAGCGCTTCCAATCTTCTAACCCGATGGGATTTTCCAAGATCAATTTTTCGGTGAAATCAGGGAACATGAGCGCGAAACGGGTAGCCACCATACCGCCCATGGAGTGGCCCAGCACCGCGGCTTTCTTTACCCCCAGGCTGTCCAGCAAGCCCTTGGTGTTCTGGGCCAGCATCTGGAACGAGTACTGGATGTTCTGCGGCTTAGACGATTTCCCAAACCCGATCTGGTCTGGAATGATCACCCGGTAGCAGTTTTTAGACAGGTCACGGGCGGTTTGTTCCCAATAGGCGCCGTTGAAGTTTTTCCCGTGCAGCAGCACCACCGTCTTGCCATTGGGCTTTTGCGGCTTTACGTCCATAAAGGCCATTTTGAAGGATTGCTGCTGCACTTTCACCGGGTGAAACGCCACCGGAAAAGGGTAGGTATAGTTGGTTAGCTCTGCGTCTAAGGCTTTTAACTGTGCCTGTGAGTAAAAGGTACCCAGCAGGAAGAAGGCAATAAGAAGTATTCTGAGAGATTTCATGTTTAACACTTGTGCTAAATGCAGGGAAAACGTAAAACAGGTTTGAACATTGTTTTACGGAAAGAGCCCCTAAACGCGCTCGGTATCCTGCCAGAAAATATTTAAGAGGCTTATTTGGCCGCTACCCGCCAGATCGTGTTGCTGGAATCATCGGCGACCAGCAGCGAGCCATCCCGAAGTACCGCTAATCCCACAGGCCGGCCATGCACCTCGCTTTTCGCGGTATCAGAGACAAAACCCGTTAGGAAATCCTCGGGCGGACCACTGGGTTTGCCGTTCTGGAACGGTACGAATACCACTTTGTACCCCACCAAGTCTGATCGGTTCCAGGAGCCGTGCTGCGCCACAAACGCCCCGCCCCGGTATTTGCCCGGGAAGGCAGATTTCTTGTAAAAGGCCAAACCCAAAGAGGCAGTGTGCGCGCCCAGTGGCACCTCGGGCACCAGGGTTTTCTTCACCAGATCCGGCCGTTGGCCTTTCATGCGGGGATCTTCGTTCGGCCCGAAGTAAGCGTAAGGCCAGCCGTAGAAGCCGCCCTCTTTCACGCTGGTCAGGTAATCGGGGACCAGTTCATCGCCTAGTTCATCGCGCTCGTTCACGGCGGCCCAAAGTGTGTTGGAGCCGGGCACCCAGTCAATGCCTACGGGGTTGCGGAGGCCGCTGGCGAACACCCGCTCCCCAGAACCGTCTGGGTTTATCTCCAGGATATTGGCGCGCCGTACCTCGTTTTCCATGCCGTTCTCGCCGTTGTTGCTGCCAGACCCCACGGCTACGTAGATTTTAGAGCCGTTGGGGTGGGCCAGCAGGTTGCGGGTCCAGTGGTTGTTATAGCCGCCGGCCGGTAATTCCAGAATCTTCTCGCCTTTGCCGGCGATCTTGGTTTGCCCCGGTTGGTAGGGGAAGCGCCACAGCGCATCGGTGTTGGCGACGTAGAAATAGTTGTCCAGCACCAGCATCCCGAAGGGCTGGTTCTGCCGTTGCAGAAAGGTGTACCGCGCCTCTGGTACGCCGTCCTGGTTCGTGTCCCGGAAAAGGGTTATCCGGTTCGCGCTTTTCCCCATGTTCTGGGACATGGCCTGGCCGGTGACTTTGGCGGCGATTTTCTCAGCACCTTTTTTCTCCGTTTCGGCCTCAGAGACAAAGATGTCGCCATTAGGCGCCTCGTAGATCCAGCGGGGATTGCGCAAGCCATCGGCGAACTTGGTGACCGTAAAAGCCGCGGGTGCGATGGGCGTTTTATCGGCGGGCCAGCCAATCACTTTGCTGTAGTTCTTCACCGATTCAGTGGCGTAAGGCTGGGGGAGCGGCGTTGCGGCCGAGTTCTGGGCAGTGGTTTCCTGGCTGGTGCCATTTGCCGTTTCTTCTTTGGCTGGTTTGTTACAGGCGAACAGGAGGCCTCCCAAAAGGAAGCAGGCGGCCGAAATTCGTATAATTTTCATGGAAGCAAGAGAATAGGTCCGTATTAATTACGTGTATATACGCAGGTGAGGAGAGAAGTTATCTTCCCGGGTTTGGCGGATCTCAGGCCTTCGTTTCGGGGCCGATTTTCGGAAAGAAGACTAAAAACACCAAGCCTAGGCAGGACTTTTAAGGGGAACAATCAGGAGGCGGGTACTTTAACAATACTTTAACTTTTCATTAGGCAGGCCTTAACACCTTGGCATAGAGCGCCCCGCTATCTTTACCAAAAAACAACCTACCTATGAAAACTTGCATATTCACCCTCGGCCTACTAGCGTTCTTCTGCACCTTTTCCCTGGCTTGGGCGCAGGAAGGGGTGATTGTGTACGAAGTGAAAATGAACATGCACCGTACCCTAGGCAAAGACCGGGAAGGCATGAAGAGCATGATCCCCGAGTACAACGTGAGCAAGCAGGCCCTGTACTTCAGCCCAGAGGCTTCTTTGTACAAGCGCCTGGTAGACGAAGAAGAGGAGGCCACCGCCGGCTCAGGCGGGGTGGTGTTCAGGATGCGGAATGCCAACGGTGAACTGTACCTGAAACCAGCCGAGTCAAAGAGGGTGTCGCTCCGCGATTTTAATGGCAAGAAATACCTGGTGCAGGACAGCCTGACCCTGCTGCCCTGGAAAATGGGGGAGGAAACCAAAACCGTGGCCGGCTATCCCTGCAAACAAGCCACTTTCGTTGACGAAAAGCGGAAACAGACCGTGGTGGCCTGGTACACCGACAAATTGCGGCCTTTCCTGGGGCCTGATTCCTATGCCTCTCTGCCGGGTGCCGTGCTGGAGATTGACGTGAACAACGGCGAGCGCGTGGTAAAAGCCCTACAAGTAGATCTGCGGCCGCTCAAAAAGGGTGAACTGGTGGAACCGACCAAAGGAGAGAAGATCACCGAGAAGCAATTCCAGGCCATGATAAGTGAGCAGATGGAACGCATGCGCCAGAACGGCGGAAATATGATCATCCGGAACTAATCACCTTCTTACTCAACCCAGTCTTATTCTGTATGAAAAAACTTTTACTTTTTGCCTTCCTTTTGGTAGGCCAGGTAGCCCTTGCCCAAAAGTTTTCCATCAAAGGGAGAGTTTTGGACGAGAAAGACAGCCCTTTGCCTTCTACCACGGTGCTGCTCTTGCACCCCAAAGATTCCACGCTGGTTTCCTTTACCTCCTCAGATGCCCAGGGCGCTTTTGAGCTTAAAAACATAAACAAAGGCACCTACCTGCTCAAAATCTCCTTCGTGAGTTACAGGTCTTTATACCAGACCATTGAGACGCCTGAAATGCCAGGACCGGTTGAAATGGGCCTTATTCGGATGAAGCCGGCTACCAATGCCTTGGGCGAGGTGCTGGTAAAAGGCGAGCAGGACCCCGTGACCATCAAGAAAGACACGCTGGAGTTCAACGCCGGCTCTTTTAAGACGCAACCCAACGCAGCCGTGGAGGAACTGCTGAAGAAGTTGCCCGGGGTGCAGGTGGAGACCGATGGCTCCGTATCGGTGCAGGGCGAGAAGGTGAAACGCGTGACGGTAGACGGGAAAGAGTTTTTCGGAAAAGACCCTAAAATCGCCACCAAGAACCTGCCCGCCGATGCGGTGAACAAGGTACAGGTCTACGACAAGAAATCAGACCAGGCCGATTTCTCTGGCATTGACGATGGGCAGCGCACCAAAACGATCAATCTGGAATTGAAGGAAGATCGCAAGAACAGCATGTTCGGGAATGCCATGGCCGGCGCCGGTACCAACAGCCGTTTCCAGAGCAAGTTCAACCTGAACCGGTTCCAGAAAGGAAAGCAGTTCTCGGTGCTGGGCATGGGCAACAACGTAAACACCCAAGGCTTCGGAATTGACGAGTACCTGGCTTTCTCGGGCGGTATGCAGCAGATGGCCTCCGGCGGACGGTTCAGGATTGAGATTGGCGGTAACTCCGGAATCCCGCTGAACAACGGCGGCCGCACGAACGGCTTGATGCGTACCTACGGCGGCGGCCTCAACTTCGCACAATCGGTGGGCAAGAACACCGAGGTAAACGGCAACTACTTTTTTAACCACCTGAACCACGACGTGCGCAGCACCATTGACCGGGACGAGGTGCGCCCCACCGGTCCGCTAGAGTACACCCAGAGCGGAAGCCAGGAAAACACCAACACCAACCATC
The DNA here is from genome assembly GCF_008271695.1 of Rufibacter hautae. Classification (GTDB taxonomy): domain Bacteria; phylum Bacteroidota; class Bacteroidia; order Cytophagales; family Hymenobacteraceae; genus Nibribacter; species Nibribacter hautae. The sequence continues at coordinate 1,296,297 of NZ_VKKY01000002.1, read as the reverse complement.
GCCTGAACCTGGCCATTGACCATAAAATAGATTCGGCCAATTCCGTCAAGTTCACCACTTCCCTAGTCATGAACCAGACGGAGGGGTTGGGAAACTCCCTGAGCGAGACCAGAACCGGGGAAGGGCAGTTTCAGAACCGCAGCGACAGTAAAAGCAACGCCACCGGCCAGGGCCAGATCCTAGACGCCAGCTTGCTGCTGCGGCACAAATTCCCGAAGAAAGGCCGCACGCTCTCGTTTACCACCCAAGCCAGCCTGAACAACAACGACAACGAGAACCGCCTCACCGGGGTGAACGAGTACGCGAGCCAGCCCCGACAAGAAATAAACCAGTTTAGGGTAAATGAGACGAATTCCTATAATTACAGCGGCACCCTGAATGCCACCGAGCCGCTGGGCAACCGGCGCTACCTGGAAGCCACTTACCTGTTTAACCAAAACCACAATGCATCTGACCAGCAGGTGTATGACTTGCAGGAAGGGGAACGTGTCTTAAACCAAAGCCAGAGCAACCGTTACAACAGCGATTTCCGGTACCACCGGGCGGGCGTCAATTTCCGCATCAACCGTGATGCCTTCAGCTTTGCCATCGGGCCGGCGTTCCAGCGTTCAGAATTGGTTGGCTACGTGCGCCAGAAAGAGAACATGCCCGTCCGGAAGACCTTCACCAACGTGCTGCCCACCGCCCGCTTCAACTATGAGTTCAGCAACAACCGACGGGTGGAAGTAGACTACGAGACCTCCATCCAGGAGCCCAGCGTGCGCCAACTGCAACCGCTCCCAGACAGCAGCAACCTGCTGAACGTGTACGTGGGCAACCCTGGGCTACGACCCGCCTACCAGCACCAGGTGCGGGTCAATTTCAGCATGTTCAACCCCACGTCCATGATCAGCTTCTTCGCCTTCGGATTCCTGGACTACACCACCGATGCCATCACCAACTCGGTGCGGTATGACCAGAACCTAGTGCGCACCACGCAGCCGGTGAATGTGAAATACAGCAGGATGTCTAACCTGAACCTGAGCCTGGGCTACCCCCTGCGCAAGCTGAAAAGCCGCCTCAACGTGGGCGCGAGCGTTCAGGAGCAGCAGGGCATCAACCTCATTGACGAAATCGCCACCACCGTGGACAACCGCACGTACTCAGGCAATCTGCGCTACGAGTACCGGCTGGACCAGAAATTTGACCTGAGCCTGCGCTCCGAGCTGAGCCTGCAAACCACGGATTACAACGCGGAAGGCAGCCAGAACCAGCGCTTCGTGAACCAAACGTATTCCGGGGAAACCAACGTGTACCTGCCGCACCAATTCTACCTGACTTCTACCTTGGAGTACCTGGTGTATCACAACCCGCAACTGGGTTTCCGGCAGAACATCCCATTGCTCAACGCTTCTATCGCAAAGCAGTTTCTCAAGAACAACAGCGGCGAGCTGCGCCTCACGGCCGTAAACCTGCTGGACCAGAACCTGGGCATAACCCAAACCATCGGCCCCAACTACGTACAGACCGAGACCTTGAATTCCCTGGGCCGCTACTTTATGCTCCAATTCACCTACAGCCTCAACAAGCACCTGAACCCCATGGCCGGCCGGGGCGGCATAAGAATTGTGCGCTAGTGAGAATTACATCAAGCATTATAAAAACAAAACGCCCGGCAGGATAGCTACCGGGCGTTTTGTTTTGGTTGTTAGAAGTAAGCCTCCTTTAGATGGATTCTATTACATGGAAACTGACGCTGTTTCTACAGACTTCTGTTTTGAGGCAGTTTTCAATAAAATAGGCTTAAAACAACTTCCAGAGCTTTTGAGATAAAGCCGTTTTAAGCTCAATTTTTAAGAAACAGGCAAGAACCGATTATGCTTAGAATAGGAGGTTCAAACCCAAGCCGTTGCCGGTAAAGCCAAGTTTCACATCAACGGGTTTCAGGCTGGTTTGGGTAGGTCCGTTGTTGTAGATTCTGGCGGCGTTTTGGGCGTGTTTTGTCAAAGAGGCATTGAAAGGAAGGGCCAGTGCAATGATACCGGCACCCACTCCGGCTAAGCCCCAGTTTGGTTTTCCGCCGCCAATGGCCGTTCCTACGGGGTAACCTAACAAAAAGCCACCGGCATACCCCAGAACATTCGCCATAGTGGCTTTGCCCTTGGCGATCTTCATTTCTTTGTAAGCCTCGGGGTTTGATTTCGTGATTTCCAGAAGCTGGTTCAAATTGAGGTTCTCGCCATTATACTTAAACGCTGGGGAGAATCCTTTTTTCACTTCAATGGTGTCTGCCGCAGATTGGGCAAATAGCGGAGCATACACCAGGAACATAAAACAGATGAGTAATGCTTTCTTCATAGGCGAAGTTTTTTTGAGTAAAAAGTTTGCCACTATTTACTCAAAAAAAGCAAATAATCCGCCCTGCTTAGAAGTGAATTACTAGAGTTTAGGCTGATGGAGAAGTTGAGGATTTGGTTGTTTAGAAAAACACTTGATTCAGTTGCTTTGCACCACCTTGTCGTAAATCCTTTTCAACTGCGCATCCCCAAACCCGTAAATACCCTCTTTTTTAGAAAACGCCCTAAAAACAGAAGGGAAATCCTGGGCTGAGGTTTGGAGGATTTCCCGGATAACTCGCTCAGGCCTCGGTGCTTCTCCGTCTGTTGGGAATCGGTCCAGGTGCGCTTGGCACACTTCCCGCAGGTAGGGAAAAGCAGGAGAAGAGAGTTCAGACAGTTTTTTTAGGCGCTCTAAGTCCTTCTGCTTGAAAGCCAACCAAAGGTCCCGGCCCAAAGTCAGGTCTGCCTCGCTTAATGTGATTCTTTGCTCGTAGCAGTAACGCAGGTCCTCTGTCGTGGCTCCCCCGAAATCGCGCCAAACCTCTGGCTCTTTCAGATTTGCCGGGTAAACGAGGTTGACCACTTTCGGCTCAGGCAGATCCTGCAGCAAGGACAAGATAAACCACATGTTGGCCCGGCAGAAAAGATCGTAGCCAAACCACAGGTTGAATTCTGAATTATTCGGCGCAGTGAGCAGGTGGTTCATTTCCGCTACTACGGCTGTCGCGTACTCCTCTTCGGGAGCCTGAAAGGCAGCGTTGATATAGCGTGCCCGAGTCTGGAAAAACTCCGGTAAGGTGTCACCTGACAAGTCTCCATCTACCAGGCATTCCCGCGTCACTACCACCTGCCCGCCTAAACCCGTGGCTTTAAACCGATCAGTTAGCGCATCGCCGTTTAAGATGTGGTATACCATGATTTAATATAAGGATTTTAGCCCGGAAGTAAAAAGGTCATTGCTCTTCAGTAAAGAACAATGACCTTTATGCATTGGATATTTCATTTTCCATTTGAGCCTAAGCTTCGCCCATCATAAGCCCTTCAATGGTGTGGGCCTGCACAATAGGTTCTAAGGTATCAACCAACCGGTAGGTGAGGTGCTGGCGGACGCTTTCGGGGAGTTTTTCGAAAAAGGCTCTGGTAACCTGTAGGTCGTGGCGCTCAGCGTTGATGCCTCCTGGCGCGTCTACCCCTAACACCAGAGCCGGACGGGCCTTGTCTGAGTGGTTGGTGGTACCCCGGTGGATGGTCAATGCCGATCTAGCTGAGATGTCGCCCATCTGGGGCATTTTGCGTTGGGCCCGGGCCTCGTAGCGGGGGTACAGAGACTTGGGCGGGAACATGCCATGCTCAAAGCCATCGGGTAAATCCCATTGGGTGCCGGGCGCTATCTCAAACGGACCCATGTCTTCAAACACATCCACGGTGGTGAGGTTAAAGGCCAGGGAATTGAGGCGGCGACCTGCAATGGTGTCTTCGGGAGCTGGGAAGTCGCGGTGCCAGGGTTGGTTTACCGCCCCCGGGTTGGGCACGTCAAACCCTATCTCCACGATCTTGTATTCTGGTCCCAGCACGGCCTCGCACACGGTGGTTACCCAAGGGTGCGTAACCAGGTCAATAAAGCCGCTGATGTTTTCGGGGTGTATTTCCACGTAGTGCCGTTTGGGCCCCCGGCCCACCGCGCCGCCGGGCCTTTGCAGGGCATCTTCGTACAGCGCCAGCACGTCCTGGTGTAACTGCTGCACCCACTCGCGGCTGAAAGCGCCTTTTAACCCGATGATTCCCTCACCGTAAAGTCCACCCATGATTTGGGCTATATCGTAGGCAAGCGTCTTGCTCTCCTGCCAGTTTGATATGACCGTGTTACCCTGCTGATGTTCTTGCCAACCGTTTTTCATATCTCTCCGCTTTTATAACCACACCTGATGAAAACCATGGTAAAGTAATTTAGAACGAGCCGTTAGGTGTTTTGTTTCGAGAGCGGAACTTCGATTTTCTCCTCCATGACTTTATTTCCGGAGTGATGATATAACCTTTTTAGGCGATCCTGTTTATAGTTTGATTTTAGAAAACAGGCCCAAAAGGGCATAAAAAAAGAAGACTCCCACGGGGAGCCTCCTTTTTACCTAATCCTATTTCTATTAATTCAATGTTCTATACCTCGGGCATTTAATTTTTGATAAATCTCTTGTAGGTCACTTTGCCGTTCTGCTCCAGGGTGAGCGTGTACAGGCCAGCGGCCAAAGACTGCACGTTTACTTTGCTTCCTTTTACTTTGGTCTTCATTACCTCACGGCCGGCCAGATCCATGACCGTCACCGTGCTACCTTCCAGGCTTTTAGGAGCCGAGAAGTAAAGCTCTCCGGAGGTTGGGTTAGGGTAGAGGCGCACGCTGGCTTTCAGTTCGGCGTCTTCTTTCACCCCCAAAGGCCCCGGGCTGTAGTAGATGTTGTCAAAGTATAATTCGGCGCCGGCAGGCGGAGCCGTCACAGAGGCCACCATGAACGATTGGGTCACGTTGTTGAGGTTGAAGCCCGTTACGGTCATGAACCGGGAGAAAGGAATGGACACCTGGTGCCAGTTTCCGTCCCGCACCAACCCGAATTGGTCGCCGGTCTCCGGGATGTTCACCCAGCTTTCTATCTCGCCGCTTTTGATGCCTACCTTGATGGTTCCGGTGGCAGTGGTTTTCATGTGGAATCTCAAGGAGCCGGTGGCAGCAAAGGCCGACAGGTTTTTGGCCCCGTTCGCGATCCCGAATCCGTACCAGCCTTTGCTGCCGGTTTCTTTCACGGCAATGACCTCGGTTCCTTCAAAGGAAACGGGGGCGGGAGTAGTGATAGGGGAGAGCGTTCCTTCCCACAGGTAAAGCTGGGCGTCATTGGTATAGCTGAGCTTGGCGGTGGTAGGGGTAGTCTCGGTGTAGATACCGTAGTTGCCCGCGGCCGGGATTGGCTGCCCAGTGGAGAGACCATCCCCGTCGTTCTGGTACAGCTTGATGTAATCTACATACATCTTGGCCGGCAGGGGAGCCGTAACGCCCGATGGATTATTGATGCCCGGGTAGTTGCCGCCCACAGCCAGGTTCAGCACCAGGAAATGCGGGTTATGGAACTCCTCCAGGTCACTGCCGGCGGCCCCGGCGGTGTTGAAGGTGAAGAACTCATGGTTGTCCACGAAAATTTTGATGGACTGAGCCGTCCAGACCATTTTGTAGGTGTGGTAATCGTTGTTTAGGTTGGCCGGGGTGTCATAGTGGGTGCCGTAGTCTGCCTGGTTGTTGTTGTGCTCCCAGTGCACGGCGGCGCCTACGCGCCTGTTGGTCAATCCCGCCTGAATCGCTTCTCTGATGCCCATCTCCAGGATATCAATCTCCCCATTTCTGGGCCACACGCCGCCTACGGTGCCCAAGGTCCAAAGGGCCGGCCATAAACCGTTCTGCAGGTCGGGGACTTTGATCCGGGCTTCCACAGTGCCGTACTTGAACTGCACTTTGCCCTCGGTCTTCAGGCGAGCCGAGGTGAATTGGCGCGTTTGGAAAGCCTCGCGGCGGGCTTCGATGATCAGGTTCCCGTCTTCTATGCGCGCGTTTTCGGGGCGGTCTGTGTAATACTGCAGTTCGGCGTTACCCCATCCGCAGAGGTTGCGGTTACAGCCGTCGCCTACTTCAAAAGTCCAGTTGTTCGTATTGATGTTGGGTCCGTTGAAGTTCTCCTCCCACACCACCGTTTGGGCTTGGCTCAAAGGGGCAAGGGCTAAAAGCAACCCCAGGGACCCGAAGGTTTTCTTAAGGGTTTTTCTTTTGAAAGGGTGTTTATAGTAATGGTTGATCATACAGTGGTTTTGTAAATTTTTGGGGGAATGATGCTAGCTATGAAAGCACAGCTTTACTGTCAAATGTACTCTTCTCCGTAGTTCCAGGCTCTATTTAACCTACTACAATACTACATCAGGGTTTAGGAGACTACTACAACAATTCTACATCAAGGTATTTCTTGTTTCAAAATCAAGGCGTTTAGGTTTCCGGATTGGGATGGGCGGGTAAATAATCCAAAGATTAATTTCTCAACTGTTGGATAGTGGCTCATTCAAAATTGGCCGTTCTCGATTATGTTTTACGCCTAAAAACAGAAAACCCCTGCCTTTTCAGACCGGGGTTTCCGTGATTCGTTTTTAGACCGATTTAGGTAAAACGGCTCAAAAACGAATTTACAAAACTACTTTGGTTGGCTCTGTGGCAGCCTGCACGTGCAAGGAATGCTGGTGGATTTCTTGGAAGATGGCTTTTACAAATACCTCCTCCAAACCTTCGCGGGCAGCGGCCTTAAGGCGATGCTCCATTACTTGTTCCCAACGGCCGGTTTGTAGCAGGTTCATCTTGTTTTCCTTTTTGAGGAGACCAATCTGCTTGGCAACCGCAGAGCGGCGGGCCAACACGTTGATCAGCTCGTTGTCCAGGTAGTCAATGAGGTTCCGGAGCTCGCTCAGTTCTTCCTCGTTCTGGGTGACAGAGGCAACCACGCGCTCCACTACCAGGGAAGCCAACAGGTCTTTGAGGCCTTCTGGCGTTACCTGCTGGGCGGCGTCGCTCAGGGCTACGTCTGGGTTGCAGTGGGTTTCAATCATGAGGCCGTCTACCTGCAGGTTCAGGGCTTCCTGGCTGATTTGTTGCAGCAAAGAGCGCTTACCGGCGATGTGGCTAGGGTCACAGATCAACGGAATCTCCGGCAACAGTTTCTTGAACTCGTAGGCCATGTTCCACTTAGGGTGGTTCCGGTACGGACGGCTATCGAAGGCCGAGAAGCCCCGGTGAATGGCGGCCAGATCGGTGATGCCGGCGCGGTTCAGGCGCTCCAGCGCTCCCAGCCAAAGCTGCAGGTCTGGGTTTACCGGGTTTTTAACCAGTACCGGCACGTCCACGCCTTCCAGCGCATCGGCAATCTCCTGTACCGAGAAAGGGTTTACCGTGGTGCGGGCGCCCACCCACAGCACATCCACGCCTTGTTTCAGGGCATCGTTCACGTGCTCCGCGGTGGCTACTTCGCAGGCGGTCAAAAGGCCGGTCTCTTCCTTCACGGTCTTCAGCCATTTCAAACCTACTTTGCCAATTCCCTCAAAAGCGCCTGGGCGGGTACGTGGTTTCCAGATACCGGCACGGAAAATGGTTACTTCCGGCACGGCCTGCAAACCGCGGGCGGTGGCCAACATCTGCTCTTCGCTCTCGGCGCTGCAAGGACCGGCAATAATCAAGGGTTGTCCATCGGCCCGTTTGAAGATGGTTTTAGGCGACAGGTTTAGGTGCTTCGTACTCATAAGGAGATTTCGGTTTTGGCCGAGGTTAAGTGTTTTGAGATTCTGTTTGTTGCTTCTTCAATCTTGGTTTCGGGGAGGCAAAGGGAGATTCTGAGATAGCGCTCGCCCTGCGTTCCGAATATTTTGCCAGGGGTAAGAAACACCCCGGCTTCGTACAGTATTTCGTCTAGATAAGCCTCTACGTCGGTCACCTGATCGGGCACCCGCGCCCAGACAAACATGCCTACCGCGTTTTTCTCGTAGGAACACCCCAGGAGGTCTAACAGTTCATATACTTTCTGCCGGCGTTGGGCATACACCGCGTTGCGGGCCTCGTGCCAGGCATCTGGGTTAGACAAGGCCTGAATGGCGGCGTGCTGCACCGGCAAGAACATACCAGAGTCCAGGTTGCTTTTCACCCGCAGCACGCACTGGAGGTAATCCTGGCGGCCCAGCACCATGCCCACGCGCCATCCGGCCATGTTATGCGATTTGCTCAATGAGTTGAACTCCAGGCAGCACTCTTTGGCGTTGGGCAGAGACAGCAGGCTCAGCGGTTTTTCATTAGGCAGCACCAGGCTATATGGATTATCGTTGGCCAGCAAAAATCTGTGTTTGAGGGCCAGTTGCACCAATTTCTCCAGGACCTCCGCGGTAGCCTCAGCCCCGGTGGGCATGTGCGGGTAGTTCACCCACATAAGTTTCACATCTCCTCCGGCCAGCAACTGCTCCAGTTCCTGTTCCTCTGGGAGCCAGCCATTCTCTTCCTTTAAAGAATAGAAGACCGGTTCAGCGCCCACCAGCTTCGCGGCCGCGGCATAGGCGGGATACCCCGGATTGGGTACCAGCACTTTGTCGCCGGGGTTCAGGAAAGCCATGGACACGTGGAAGATGCCTTCCTTGGAGCCCATGAGCGGCAACACTTCTGTCTCTGAGTCCAGGTCTACGGAATAGGTGCGTTGGTACCAGCCCGCAATGGCCTGCCGAAGGGGGGCAATGGAGTTGTAAGGTTGATAACCATGCACGCCGGGCTTGCGGCTGGTGCCTACCAAGGCATTGATGGTTTCCTCTGAGGGAGCCATGTCTGGGTCGCCGATGCCCAGGTTGATGATGTTGCGGCCCTGGGCGTTGAGGGCTCGTACTTCGGCCAGTTTGCGCGAGAAGTAATACTCCTGCACGTGTTGTAGTCGGTTGGCGCTGGAGATGATCATACCAATTCAATTTGAGCCTTCACAATAGGAGACAGGCAGCCGGCCAGGCGGTCCTGCGGAAGCGGCGCCTCAGCCTTCGGATACCGGCCGATCACGTTCAGGTTAGGAGCCACTACAGAAAGCGCTTCCAAAGCCTGAGCGATTTCGCCGGCCAGATCGCCCTCCAGTTCCAGCACCCAATGCTCTGGTTGGCCTGGGTTCTCCAGAGGAAGCGGCTGCAGCATGGTCAATTCCAGGCCGTTCTCCACTCTCTCCAGGATGGTTTCCATGGAATCCTTTACCTCGGCAGCGGACAGGATAACCGTGGCTTTGTTTCCTTCGGTCGTAGATTTCTCGCGGGACAGAACCACAAAGCGGGTGTAGTTCTCCACGTCATTGGCTACGTTGTGGTGCAGCACCTCCAGTCCGTAAAGTTCTGCGGCTTTGCGGCTGGCGATGGCAGCAACCCCGGTAATCTGGCCTTCCTGCAGAATACGGGCAGTATCGGCGGTGTCAGAGGTTTCTTTGGTGGTCACGCCGGCCTGTTTATTGATGTAGTCGCAGCACTGCAGCAGGGCGATGGGGTGGGACCAGATCTCTTTGATGTCTTCCAGTTTTTGGCCCGGCAACGCCATCAAGGTTTGGTCTAACAAGAGCCAGCGTTCCGCCAGCACAGAAAGTCCGTGTTGGTCCATCATGCCGTAGTTAGGCAACAGCGGACCTGCCAAAGAATTCTGTACGGCCATCACGGCGAAATCCACCAGACCCGACTCCAGGGCTTCGCACAGCTCCGGGAAGGAGGCGCAGGAAACCATTTGGAGGTGGGCCGCCGGGAAAAGCTGCTTGGCGGCGGTTTCGTGGAAAGAGGCGGGGCCTCCCTGGATGGCGATATTTAAGGCTCTGTTCATAACGAAAAAAGCCCCGCTTTAGGCGGGGCTCTGAGGTTTTCTTATTGTTTCTTAACGCAAAGTCTTACCTGTTGAGCCCCGGCTGAGGTCCAAAAAAGTAAAAACCGTAAAAGTAAGAATTGCGCTGAATCATTGTCTTGTCTTAAGGATGCTCAAACATACGCCCTCCTCTACTCACTTCCAAATCTTTTGCTAAAAAAGTTTAGAAACTTTCATAAAAACACTTGTTAGTTTGAGAAATTAGCGGTATAAGCAAACAGTCGTTAGTAGTTTATTAGCCTTATTTTGATTTAATCCTCGTTTTATAAAAACATACCCGAAAAGGCTTAAACTCATCAGCACCCTAGTTACGCTGCGCCAAGGCCCGCTGGACAAGGGTCTTTCTGAGTCTCTGGAAGGTTTTAAGCGGCCCGATGGCTACCGTGGTATTCACAAGCCAGGCCGGCACAGACCCGCCGGGGTTTACCTTAAAGGTATAGTCTACCTTAATGTTGCCGCCGCTGGCCGGGGTAATCTCCCACACAGCAAGGGAAGAAGGAATCCGGATGAATTCTTTCTTTTGCGGCAGGAAATTTTGGATGCTTTTCACCTCTACGTGCGCCTGGTTGTTCTTAATGGGGGAGAAGGCGGCCTCTACCACCATGTCGCGGTCGGTGAGGGGCCAGGGCATATCGGCTAGGGTATAATAAATGAGCCGGTTTTCGCTTTTGCGTTTCAGCAGCTCGGTTTTCTTGTTCAGGTACACCCAATCTGAATGGTGCGCCACGTCTTTGAGCAAATCCACCAACTGGCTTGCAGTGCCCGGCAACTCACACACTACTCTTATCTCTTTGAAGTTGTTATCCGCTCCCTGGCGGGTGTACACCTCAATGCCGTCCTCGTTTTTCTGCAGTTCCCACTTGCTTTGGGCCCAAAGGGAAGTGCCGCTCAGCAGCGCCCACATAAGCCCCAAGGTTATAATTGAATTCTTCATCTATTAAGCGCTTCACTCTCCCAAGTCTTCAGCAAAAGCAATGCCGCGGTATGCCTGGTTACTTAAGGTCAACGTTCCAAAGGCAAAATTATGACAGCCAATCGGTTTTGAGGCTGTTTTTTGGTTTTACTTCTAAAAAGAGAATATTAAAGTCAATTTCGCATTATGTACTCGGCCTCCTACAAAAACATTTATAATTCTCATGACCAAGCATTGATAAGACGCGGAGCGCTGATATTTATCAGAATTACAAAAGGTAAAATCCTTGTGGGGATAAAGGATCAGGAATGTCTTTTTCGCCCAGCAATTGGCGGATGTTAATTTCAATGGTTCTGGCAATGGCAGTTACCGAGGTGTCACTTGGTCTATTGCGGAAAGGGTCTTGCAAATGGTACGCAGATTTTTCCAGCAAAAGGAAAATAGAGGAAAGAATTACCAGCAATGGAAGCTCATAAATCAGCGCTATTTCCTTCAACGAAATAGACAGGGTGATCACAAAAAGGTAAATAGCTAAATGCAAGAATAACCGGTAGGTTTTAGGAAATACTGTGCTGTTGATTCTCTCGGCTTTTCCCATGGAATCTACCAACCGTACCAACGTAGAATCAAGCTGCGTGTGTTTGAAAGTATCAATTTCGTTATAGGTGTATAGTTGTTTGATATCCAAGGCATTTAGCTGAATTAAAGCCAAGGGTTTGTTCTTGTGCTGGGCTAAATGGCTTACATCATTTTTAGACAGGAATGCACCGGTTCCTTCCAGCGGGTCAAGGCCCCTGAGCGACTGACCCAGGGAATAACACCAGGCAATTTGGCGGTAAGCTAACGTGGTAATCACCGGCGAATTAGGGTTGGGAAGGAATGATTGGAGCTGAATGACAAAGCTCCTGGAATCATTTACAATGGCGCCCCAAACTTTGCGGGCTTCCCACCATCGATCATACGACTGGCTTATTTTGAAGGACAATAAAACCGTAATGGCAGTCCCTAAAAAAGCCGGGATGTTGCTGGGCATGGAGGGGATATTGTCAACGAAAGCAGAGGAAAGAAAGTGGGCACAAACCCCAATGATAATGATGATGAATAAGTCAGATTTGATCTTATTGTAGATGTAGGATACGGGAATTCTCTTGTCTAATAACATACCCAGAAGTGATATAAAGTTACGCGGCAGCCGGAGGACTTGGGCACAACCACCGCCTTTTTTGGCAAAATCAAGGTTACCGGACTATTGTTTATACGCGAAACTTCTGGCTTGTTGTTGTCCTGCCTTGCGCGTACTAAGGCGCCTATTGAGGATAGTCTACAAAAGAAGGAAGGCAGGAGAAAGGAAAAAATAAAAAAATCAGTGAGCCTGTAAGCCGGGTTTTGTCTTCTGCCCAGAGGCAAATGGCTTATCATTTATCTAGGCCCGCCCTCACGGAGGGGCTCCATCAACCTACCCGCTGACATCGGACGAGCAGCCCTTAGCCTTGCCCTAAGGCATGGCGCTGTCAGCCTATTTGGTCTTTCAACTCCTGAGGTTTACCCAGCCGGACTAGTCGCCTAGCCGCTGGTGCGCTCTTACCGCACCTTTTCACCCTTACCGGCAAGCCGGCGGTACTTTTCTGTGGCACTGGCTGTCACCTGGCCGTTCCCCGCCAGGTGCCTTCCCGTTAGGAAGCAGGATGCTCTGCGTTGCCCGGACTTTCCTCCCCACCCGAAGGCGCAGCGATAAGCCGGCTCACCGATTTTTTACAAAGGTAGGGTTTTACCTCAGATTTGCCCGGAAACTCAGGTTCTGTTTGAAGGCTGTTTTCTAATAATCGGCTTTAAAATGCTCCAAACTGGATTCCTGCCATTAATGCTTAGTTGGAGGCAAGGTTGGATCATCCGTTTTCAACCGGAAATTATCAAAACAGACCTAAAACCACCTTCATCTGGGAGCATCAAACAAAAAATACAGCATTGGTATTGCTTGACCTCCTGCGCCAAACGTAAAGGGAGGAAGGATAAAGGCTAAGCTGCCATGGAAAACGTTTCGGAACAAAAGATCAAAGATTTACTGCAGAAGCTGGAGGATCTGTTGCAGGAGGCGGCAGCGCTGGAGGAGGAGTTCGGGCCGATGATAAAGAAAGTGCACCCGGCGTACATAGAAAGCAGCAAGAACCTCCTGCACTACCTGGCTTTGCGCAAACATGATATACGGGAACTGCAGGGGCAGTTGTCCAGCATGGGACTGTCCTCGCTGGGCCGCGCCGAAAGCCACGTCAAAGCCACGCTCTTGGCCGTCAGGAACCAATTGCGCTTGCTGGAGGCGCATCTTACCCACACCGCGCCGGAGGTGGTGCCTTTTTCCTCCATCCCCTCAGAACTGCCCTCGCACATCACTGACTTACTGGGAGAACCCTCGCCCGGCAGGGAAAGCCGCATCATGATCACCTTCTCCGCCGACATGGCGGATGATTACCAGATGGTGCGTGACTTGCTCAAGGCCGGCATGAACTGCGCCCGCATCAATTGTGCCCATGATGACAACACCGTCTGGGAGAAAATGGTAGGGCAAATCAGGAAAGCCGAGCAGGAAGTAGGCCGCCGCTGCATCATCCTCTTTGACCTCATGGGACCCAAACTGCGCACCGGCGCTTTGAAACCCGGCCCCAAAGTAGTAGGCATTCACCCCAAAATAGATGAACTGGGCCAGATATCCGCTTCTGCAACGGTGTGGTTGGCGCCCCAGGGAGTACCGGCCCCCGGCGGGGCAGACAAAACCCTGCGGGTCTCGGAAGAATGGTTCGCACACCTGAAAGCCGGAGATAAGATCACCTTTCAAGACACCCGCCGGCGGAAACGCACCTTGGCCGTGGTGGAGGTAAAAGGCGGCGGTGCCCTGGTGCATCTTCGGAGGTCGGCGTACCTGAGCCAGGGCACGGAGCTGAAGCTGGTGCAGGAAAACGGGGAGGAGCTCAACGAAAAGCTGAGTACCTTACCGCCGGTGGTTTTCCCGCTGAACCTGAAAGTAGGGCAGGAGTTGGTGCTGCACCGCGAGAGCATCCCCGGTGAGCCGGCCCGCTATGACAAAGACGGTCACCAGACTGCGCCGGCGCACATCTCCTGCACCTTGCCCGAGGTGTTCAGCCGGGTGAAAGAAGGCGAGCCTATTCTGTTCGATGACGGGGAAATTGAGGGCATTATCAGAAAAGTCACCCCCGATGAATTGTGGGTGGAGATCACCGCCGCCGATGCAGAAGGCAGCAAACTTCGGCCCGACAAAGGCATCAACCTACCCGAAAGCGACTTGCAACTGCACAAACTCACCGAGAAAGACCGCGAGGACCTGGCGTTTGTGGTCAAACATGCCGATGTGGTCAACCTTTCCTTTGTGAGCAAACCTGCCATGGTAGAGGAACTGCAGCAGGAACTTCAGCGGCTGGAGGCCACCCACATCGGGATCATGGTCAAGATCGAAACCAAGGCTGCTTTTAAGAACCTGCCCCTGCTGCTGCTCACCTTAATGCAGAAACATCCGGCGGGCATCATGATTGCCCGGGGCGACCTGGCGGTGGAAATGGGCTGGAAGCGCCTGGCCGAGGTGCAGGAAGAAATCCTCTGGATCACCGAAGCCGCTCACTTGCCCGTGGTCTGGGCCACGCAAGTGCTGGAGAAACTCACCAAGAAGGGTCGGCCCTCCCGCGCCGAGATCACCGATGCCGCCATGGCCCAGCGCGCCGATTGCGTCATGCTCAACAAAGGTCCGTTCATCCTCAAATCTGTGGCCGTGCTGGACGATATCCTCAAGCGGATGCAGGAGCACCAATACAAGAAGTTCGCCTTGCTGCGTCACCTGCACGTCTCAGAAATTGACCATCCGGCCAAATCTTAGATTTTAGCCAAACAAAAGCCGGTGTTTCAAGCCCTTTTTTCCAAAAGGAAGCTTAAAACACCGGCTCTCCAAGTATTGTCAGAAGGATTTTCTGGCTATTGAAAAACTTATTTCAACTGCACCCTGGTGGCACCGTACCCGAACTTCTCCTTGCGGGCGTCTTCGTAGAACTTTATGTGCGGGTTGCGGCTCAGGACCTTCTGGATTTCCTTTTTGAGCACGCCATTGCCGGTGCCGTGGATGAAGATGATCTCGTGCATGTTGGCGGCAAGGGCCCGGTCCAGGTTGTCCTGGAAAACGGATATCTGGTGGCGCAGGATCTCAGAGTTGCTCATCTGTTTGGGGTCCTGGTTGGGCAGCAGTTTCTCAATGTGCAGGTCCACCTCGTGGTTGGGCACTGCTACCTTGTTGTTCTCTTGCCCGGCCGCCGACTCAATCAGCTGCTCCTGGATTTGGTCTGGGTTGATGAGCGCTGGCTTGGAATCTAGTTGGAACACATAGCCTTCTTTTTGCAGCACTGGAGCGGTTTTCTTGCTCTTGTAGAAAGAAGAGGCCTTGAACTTGAGCTTGCGGGTGACGGGTTCCAGCAAAGTGTTGGCCCCGGTTTTATGTTGCAGGTACTGCACCACCAGATCGGGCCAGCGCTCAAAATCGTTGAGGTGCAGGTGTGCCACCGGCTTGGTTTTCTTGGGCGGGAGTTTGTCGTTGTTTTGGGCGCGGTAGCCTTTTTCGGTTTCCTCGCCGTAGGTGAAGAGCAGGTCAAATTCAGAGTTGTTCACGATGTGCACTGCCAAAAGCTCAGGGGTTTGGTGCACCAAGGCCACGTAGATACCCGCCACCGCGGTGAAAGGCACCACTGGGGCTTCCTTCTTTTTAGGAGGCTCGGGCGCCGGGGCGTTCCGGAACATCTGGTCTTCCTCGGGGGCAATCACCACTACCTCGCGGCGCATCACGGGAATGGTGAAATCATTGTCGATGGCCACCTCCACTAGGTTGTTGTCCAGGAAGCGGGTAATCACACCTTGTTCTTTGCCGTGCATGAGGCGCACGCGGTCTCCTATATTCATGTTCGTTTATGGTCTGTTTTCTGGAAAGTAGGCCTAAAACACGGGCCATTCGCAAAGATACGCAAAAGGAACCGGGCATGGCAGGAAGAGTTCTACCAAGCGGCACCAGGCCTTTTGATTTGACTTCTATGGAAAGGTAAGTGGTCGTATTGACTGCTTTTAAGACTTGGGCAACAGTGGTGAAGGTAAATCGTTGAAAATGGAGAACTTCTAACTAAATGATGCAGCCACCTTACAACCTTGTTCCTGCTCCTTGGGAATTAACCGGCAACGGCGTGGTCTGGCTGTATTCCATTCCCAAAGACTTCAACCTGCAGCATGGTTTCCTAGCCGATTACCAGAAAGAAGGCTATCACGGACGCTTGGGGGCTGTAATGCTGATGGACTACATGACTTCGGACGTGGGGCCTTACCAGGAGTTGCTCTATCTGCCGGCCATTTTCAAGTTGGGCGGGAAGCTTACTTTTTCCGTCTCCAAAATCTTCGTGTCTACCCAGGCCAGTGCCCTCAGCGGCCGCGCGAACTGGGGCATCCCCAAGGAAGTGGCAGATTTCAGTTTCCTCAACTTCAAGGAAGGCACCAGAACCGTGGAGGTAAGCGCCGATAGCCAAACGTTCTTTTTAGCGCAGGTGAAGCCCTGGGGTCCCAAGTTTCCGTTCACCACTAAGCTTTTCCCTTGGAACCGGATTGTGCAGAAACACCAAAACCAGCTACTGCTTACCAAACCAGAAACCCACGGGTACGCCCGGTTTGCCTCTACCGTCAAACTCAACAGCGATGCTCGTTTCTTCCCGCCCATTCACTTGTTAAAGCCTTTGGCTACGGTAAGGTTAAGTGATTTCCTGATGTCTTTTCCGGTGCCGGAGGTAATTAGTTAATCTACCGCAAGTTTAACAAAGCGTAACTTGTGGTTGCCTTGGTGCCAGTTTGCAACTGGCGCAAGTTGAAAACTTGCCTTGATATGTACCACAAGTTACCACTGCGTTCAAACTTGCGGTAGCGACATAGGAGAGGTGTTTTAGAGGTCTTTTCTAGAAAACACCTTAAAAGTAGAGGGCATGCGCTTTAAAGCCTTTTCTTCTGTTGTACTCCAGCGCCGGAGTCGGGAACTTGAAGATGGAAAGCACATAGAAAGCGCTTCTTAAAAACTTGCTGTGGGTGGGGATGGCTTTCCAGTTAAGGTCCACACTCAGGTAATATTGCCGGTACGCTTCCAACCCGATGGCGCGGTTAGCTTCCGCATCATTATAGACCATTTCCTCAGCGCCCAGGCCTACGGCAGGGTTGAGCCATTTGGGAAAACGGCTTTCCTTGGGCAAGAATTTAGTAAGGTCTACGCTTAACCAATACGTATGCCCATTGTAGTCTTTCAGGAATTCCTCGGAAAGGCCTTTACCCAGCACATTGGGGCGCAGAGCGGCGTAGCGGGTGCGGTGAAAAGAATATTTGGGTGTGATTCGGTTCTCGCCCCAGGCCAGTTGCTGGCTTATGACTAGCAGGGAGCCGGCGGCATTGGCCGCGATATCAGATAGGGAGGCGCCGTACTCCGGTGAGCGGCCGTCAAAGTACTCAATGGGGGTCTGCAGCACGAAGCCCAGGGCGCCGCCGTACCAGATGGCTTTTTTCTCGGGCACGGCCGCTTTTCGCAGCAAATCCACCAACACGCGGCTTTCATGGAAGGCGCCCCAAAGATGGCCGGCTTTGTCTAGCTGTTTCCATTCGTGGGCATCGTTGAACCAGTGGAAGGAGGTCCGCTCTTTTTCACTGTACCAGGCTTGGTTGAGCAATGCCAGCCCGCCCACGTACAGGGTGGCGCCGCCGGCGGCGAGCCAGGGCAAGCGGCGGCTGAACTGGTTGACGGTGTCCTGCGGTTCCCCGGTTTCAAAGGTGTAGGTAGACTGCGCGCCCGCAACGGAAGGAGAAAAACTCAGCCAGGCAAGAAGCACAAGGAAGAAGAAAGGGTAGTGGGAAAATCTGGTTAGCACGGGTTAAAAGTACGTAAACCACGCTCATTTTGCCGCTCTCATGAAAATTGCATCTTTTTTTACCTGTTTTCTTGCAAATGATTTTCTGGCCCCTACATTTGCATCATGAACAAGACGCAATTCTCTCACAAAGCCTGGTGGCACACACGTCAAGACTGATGGGTGAACCGCTTGCTGTGCAGAAATGCAACTAATGAAAGGCTCGGATTCACCCGGGCCTTTGGTGTTTTATAACCGTTCAGAAAATAAGAAAGAGCAGAAATGAAAAAAGTGATGTTTAGCGAAATGATTTGGTGGTGGCACAATCGAGAAATTTGTGAACAGCAGGTTATTGCCTAAACTAAACTAGCCCATACTATAAAAGGCTTGCTGTTCATCCCAAACGGCAAGCCTTTTTTTATACTTTTTATGAAGACGTACACCCTACAAACGCAATACCGCCAACTCCTCGCCGACACTGTGACGCCGGTGGGCATTTACCTGCAACTGCGCGACAAGTACCGGAACTGCCTTTTGCTGGAAAGCTCTGACTACCACGGGCACGAGAACAGCTTCACCTACATCTGCTGCGAGCCCATCGCGGAGTTCAAACTGAAAGACAGCGTGCTCCGCCGCTCGTACCCAGACGGCACAGTAGAGGAGGAGGTACTTACCAACAAGCGCGATGCCGTAGGATTGCTGCAGACCTATTGTGAGTCGTTCAAGACGGAGGCCAGTCCTTTCGGGTTTATCCAAAACGGGTTGTTCGGGTACATGTCATTTGAGGCGGTGCAGTACTATGAAACCCTGAACCTGCGTCAGAAAGAGACCGCCCACCCCGAGTTGCCCGAGATTCTGTACCAGGCCTTTCGGTTTGTCATCGCCATTGACCATTTCAAAAACGAGCTGTACATTTTTGAGCACTTTTTCGGAAACGAGCCTCAAAACGACGGACTGGACGAGTTGGAGACCCACATCCGGAACAAGAACTTCCCTATGTTCCACTTTTCGCTCTCCGGCGAGGAAAGCACGAACCAAACCGATGAGGAGTTTCTGCACGTGATTGAGGAGGGCAAGCGCCACTGCCACCTGGGCAACGTGTTCCAGATTGTGCTTTCCAGAAGGTTCTCCCAGTCTTTCCAGGGAGATGAGTTCAACGTGTACCGCGCCCTGCGCTCCATTAACCCCTCTCCGTACCTGTTCTACTTTGATTACGGCAACTTCAAGATCTTCGGATCTTCGCCCGAGGCGCAGCTCACCATTAAAAACGACGTGGCCACCATTTACCCCATCGCGGGAACGTTCAAGCGCACCGGCAACGATGCCGCCGATGCCGAGCTGGCCCAGAAACTCTACGATGACCCCAAGGAGAACTCAGAGCACGTGATGCTGGTGGATCTGGCCCGCAACGACCTCAGTCGCCACGGCGACAACGTGCAGGTGGAGGTTTTCAAAGAGGTTCAGTATTACTCGCACGTGATTCACCTGGTGTCCAAAGTGACCGCCAACCTGCCGCAGGTGCACGGCTCGGTGCAGATGGTAGCCGATACATTCCCGGCCGGGACCTTGTCCGGGGCGCCCAAACACCGCGCTTTAACCTTGATTGATGAACTTGAGCCCACCGGCCGGGGTTATTACGGCGGATGCATCGGGTACCTGGGTTTTGGGGGTGATTTCAACCATGCTATCATGATCCGGTCTTTCCTGAGCGTGGAGAACAAACTGCATTTCCAGGCGGGTGCCGGGGTGGTGGCCAAGTCGGATACCCGCAGCGAACTTAATGAGGTGCACCACAAATTGGCCGCCTTGCGCAAGGCCCTGGAGAAAGCCGCCAGCATATAGAATAAAAGAAGAAGCGATTTAAGGCTCTATTTAATAAAAGGACCCTAAAACGCAGAGAAGCAGAATCATACCAGCAGACGAATACCCTTTAGTACCATGAAAATCCTTGTCTTAGATAACTACGATTCCTTTACCTACAACCTGGTGCAGCTGCTGCGCGAGTTGGGTTACGGAGACAAACTGGAAGTGCACCGCAACGACCAGATCAGCCTGGAAGAGGTAGAAAAATACGATGTGATCCTGCTCTCGCCGGGTCCGGGTGTGCCGAACGAGGCGGGCATCATGCCGGCTTTGCTCAAGAAATACGCACCCACCAAACGCATAATGGGCGTGTGCCTGGGCCACCAGGCCATTGCCGAGGCTTTCGGGGCGGAGTTGTCTAACCTCAAGGAAGTGTTTCATGGCGTGTCTTCCACCTTGCGGGTGGTGAACAACAATGAGCCCATGTTCAAAGAGTTGCCTTCTACCTTCAACGTGGCCCGCTACCATTCCTGGACCGTGGTGCCCGAGTCTGTGCCCACAGAACTGAAAATCACCGCCGTGGACGAGACCGGCGAGGTGCTGGCCTTGCGCCACAGCAAGTATGATGTGTGCGGCGTGCAGTTCCACCCTGAATCCATCCTGACGGATTATGGCCGGGAGATGCTGCAGAACTGGTTGCAGAACCCCACCAAGCGCGTAAACCAATGGACGACCTTTGCTGCCTCCCTTGCCCTATGAAACAGGTACTGCAGCAACTGATTGACCACAAAGCGCTCTCTAAGGAAACCGCGAAACAGGTTCTGCTCAACATTGGGCGGGGCCAGTACAACAGCAGCCAGATGGCCGCCTTCATGACCGTGTACCTCATGCGCAACATCACCGTGCACGAGTTGGAGGGATTTAGAGAGGCCATGCTGGAACTCTGCTTGCTCCCTGAGCTGGGCACCGATCAGGTCATTGACCTCTGCGGCACCGGCGGCGACGGCAAAGACACGT
This sequence comes from Rufibacter hautae, assembly GCF_008271695.1. Lineage (GTDB taxonomy): Bacteria > Bacteroidota > Bacteroidia > Cytophagales > Hymenobacteraceae > Nibribacter > Nibribacter hautae. Next base: position 1,275,906 of record NZ_VKKY01000002.1, on the reverse strand, counting down.
TCAACATCTCTACCTTGGCTTCCTTTGTGGTGGCCGGGGCGGGATACAAGGTCGCCAAACACGGCAATACCGGGGTTTCGTCTATCTGTGGCTCCTCCAACGTGATGGCGCACCTGGGCTACAACTTCACCAATGACAGCACCGCGCTGCGCACCAAACTGGAGGCGGCCAACATCTGCTTTCTTCACGCGCCGCTTTTCCATCCAGCCATGAAGGAAGTAGCTCCTATTAGAAAAGAACTAGGCGTGAAGACGTTCTTCAACATGCTGGGGCCCATGATCAATCCGGCCAAGCCGCATTTCCAGATGGTAGGGGTGTTCAGCCTGGAATTGTTGCGCCTCTACACGTACCTTTACCAGCAGACCGGCAAACGCTTTGTGTTGCTGCACGCCTTGGACGGGTATGATGAAGTTTCGCTCACGGGGCCATTCAAGATGGTGACGCCTAAAGGCGAGCAGATCCTTCAGCCTTCCGATTTAGGGCTTCCTACTTACCAGGAAAGCGATCTGGCGGGCGGCAGCACAATTGAGGCCTCCGCGGAGATCTTTATGAACGTGCTGGAAGGCCGCGGCACTCAGGCCCAGCAAGACGCCGTGGTGGCCAACGCCGGACTGGGGATTTTCTGCTCTGATGTGCGCTTGACGCTGCAGGAATCCATCCAGAAGGCCCGTCAGTCCTTGGACAATGGGCAGGCCCTTAAAACATTACAGACGCTTTTAGCTTAACACCTTATATGTCTTTGACCATCCTTGACAACATCATCGCCCATAAGCGGCAGGAAGTAGCCGACCGGAAAAGCCTGGTGCCTACGGCGCTGCTGGAACGCAGCATTTATTTCGGCTCACAGCCGGTGTCGCTGCGCAAGTACGTGCAGCGCCCGGACCTGAGTGGGATCATTGCCGAGTTCAAGCGCAAATCGCCCTCCAAAGGAATTATCAACGCCTACGCGCCGGTGGAGCGCACCTCCATCGGGTACATGCAGGCGGGCGCCTCGGCCTTGTCCATCCTCACCGATACCAACTTCTTCGGGGGCAAAAACGAGGACCTCACCACCGCCCGCAAATTCAATTTTTGCCCCATTCTGCGCAAAGATTTCGTGGTGGAGGAGTACCAGATTTTAGAGGCCAAATCCATCGGGGCCGATGCTATTTTGCTCATCGCGGCGGTGCTGACCAAAGAGGAGGTAAGCCAACTGGCGCAGTTCGCCCATTCACTTGGGTTGGAGGTGTTGCTGGAGGTACATAACCGCGAGGAACTGGAGCGCACCATCACTCCGCACGTGGACCTGGTGGGCGTGAACAACCGCAACCTGCATGATTTCTCCGTGAGCCTGCAGACTTCCTTTGACCTGGCCCAGCACATTCCCAACGAGTTTGTGAAAGTATCAGAGAGTGGCTTGAGTGAGGCCAGCAGTGTGATGGAGCTTCGGCAATACGGCTACGAGGGCTTTCTGATGGGAGAGACTTTCATGCGCCAGAGCCGCCCTGAGAAAGCCTGCGCCGCCTTTGTGGAGGAGTTAAAGAAACTGCACGTAGTAAGCCAGCTAAGCTTCAACGGGTAAATTAGTTATGAAAAATCTGGGCTTGGTTTGATAACCGTTTTAGCCTTGATTTTTGGAAAACAAACCTGAAACGGTTTAGAGGTGGAAAGATTTAAGAACCTTTCCAGAAGCACAGCCCCAAAGACAAACAAAACGAACCAACATGGCAGAGCACCACCTGAAGATAAAAGTCTGCGGCATGAAGTACAGTGAGAACATCCAGGAACTCATGGTGCTCCAGCCAGATTACGTGGGGTTTATCTTCTATGAGAAGTCGCCGCGTTACTTCAATACCCAGTGGGCCGTTTTCTCGTCGGTTTTCCCGAAAGAGACCAAAAAGGTGGGCGTGTTTGTAGATGAGGACCCTAGTGCCATTCTGCAGAAAGTAACTGAGCTGGGTTTGGAGATGGTGCAACTGCACGGGCATGAATCACCGCAGGTGTGCGCTGAACTCAAGTCTGCCGGATTGATCGTGATGAAGGCCTTCAGGGTGGGCGCGGACTTTGACTTCGGGCAACTGGAGCCCTACGCCGGTACCTGCGACTATTTCCTCTTCGACGCCAGCGGCGCCAGCCCCGGTGGCAACGGGGTGCGGTTCAACTGGGATCTGCTGCAGAACTACCATTTGGATGTTCCTTTTTTCCTGAGCGGCGGCATTGACCTGGAGCACATTGAGGAGATTAAAGCTCTGCAATTGTCCAACCTGCACGGTCTGGACCTGAACAGCAAATTCGAGATTCAGCCGGGCTTGAAGGATATCAACCGGTTGAAACAGTTTATTCAAGAAGTGAAAGCATAATTATTAATTAACAAGAAGTTAAGGGAGCGAAGATCATGTGTTGAGCTTCCTGAATTATACCCTACAGGAATGGAATACGGAGTAAACGAACGCGGCTATTATGGCCAATTTGGAGGGGCTTTCATCCCGGAAATGTTGTACCCTAACGTTGAGGAACTGCGGGAGAAATATCTGTCCATCATGGCAGAACCAGAGTTTCAGCAGGAGTTGCAGGAACTGCTCCATGACTACGTGGGAAGGCCCACGCCGCTGTACCATGCCAAACGCCTATCAGCGCTGTATAACACCAAAATCTACCTCAAGCGGGAAGATCTGAACCATACCGGTGCCCACAAAATCAACAACACCGTGGGACAGATTTTGTTGGCCAAACGGCTGGGCAAAAAGCGCATCATCGCAGAGACAGGAGCGGGGCAGCACGGCGTGGCGACGGCTACTGTTTGCGCATTGGCAGGCCTGGAGTGTATTGTGTACATGGGTACCGTTGACATAGAGCGGCAGCGTCCCAACGTGGAAAAAATGCGTCTGCTGGGCGCCACCGTGGTGCCGGCCACCTCCGGTTCCCAAACCCTGAAAGACGCAACCAATGAAGCCATCCGCGACTGGATCAACCACCCCGAGGACACGCACTACATCATCGGCTCGGTGGTGGGGCCGCACCCGTACCCTGATATGGTGGCCCGTTTTCAGTCCGTTATTTCAGAAGAGATTAGAAAACAGCTCCTGGAGAAAGAGGGACGGGAGTTGCCAGACTACGTGGTGGCCTGTGTGGGCGGCGGCTCTAACGCGGCCGGCGCTTTCTACCATTTCCTGGATGAGCCTAGCGTAAACCTGATTGCCGTAGAGGCTGCAGGCCTGGGCGTGGATTCCGGCCACTCGGCGGCAACCTCGGTGCTAGGCAAAACCGGGATCATCCATGGCAGCAAAACCCTGCTCATGCAAACCGAGGATGGCCAGATCACCGAGCCTTACTCTATCTCGGCGGGGCTTGATTACCCGGGCGTTGGCCCGCTGCATGCGCACTTGGCCCAGACCGGCCGGGCCCGCTTCATCGCCATCACCGATGCCGATGCCATGGAAGCCCTTCGTGAGTTGAGCCGTCTGGAAGGCATTATCCCAGCCATTGAGACTTCGCACGCCCTGGCAGCCCTGAAAGAGATTAAAGCCGGTCCTGAGGAGGTGGTGGTGCTGAACCTTTCCGGCCGCGGCGACAAAGACCTTAACACCATTCTTACTTATTTTGAACAACAAGATGGCCCAAAATAGACTATCGCGCCTGTTTCAGGAGAAAAGCGGAAATCTACTCAACATTTACTTTACCGCCGGTTACCCGAAACTGGAAGACACCGTCACCATTCTGGAGGAACTGGAAGCCGCCGGCGCAGACCTGGTGGAGATTGGCATGCCTTTCTCTGATCCCCTCGCCGATGGCCCCACCATCCAGGCCAGTAACATGGTGGCCCTGGAAAACGGCATGTCCATTAAGACTCTGCTTCAGCAACTAGAAGGAGTGCGGGAGCGGGTAACGGTGCCTATCATTCTCATGGGCTACCTGAACCCAGTGATGCAGTACGGCTTTGAGCGTTTCTGCGAAGATGCCGCCAGGGTAGGGGTAGACGGCTTGATTTTGCCCGACCTGCCTTTTGCTGAGTACGAGGAAGAATACAAGCCCGTCCTGGAGAAACACGGTCTCAGCCTTATCTTCCTGATCACGCCGCAGACCTCCGAAGACCGCATCCGGCAGATAGACAAGCTCACCAACTCCTTTATCTACATGGTGTCCAGCGCCAGCACCACCGGAAGCCAGGTGCAAACCTCAGATTCCCAGAAGGCATATTTCTCCAAAGTGAAAGGCCTAGGCCTGAAGAATCCTTTGCTCATCGGTTTCGGGATCAGCGACAAGCCTTCGTTTGAAATGGCCTGTTTGTCAGCACACGGTGCCATTATTGGCAGTGCCTTCATCAAAGCCCTGCAGAAACCTCAGGAAGTCCGCGAAAACGTAAGATCGTTCCTACAAACACTTCGCTAATTTGGAGATTTGAAGATGAGGAGATTTGAAAAATGGAGAATGAATCTCCTCATTTCTAAATTTGTACATCTTCAAATTTCCAAATTACCCCATCTCCAAATCCAGAAAATCATGCTTATTCAGCTACAACAAGATATACGTCCTGAGGACAAAGCGGCCATTGAAAACAAGGCCAAGGAGTTGAAATACAAAACCACGGAGGTGGTGACCCAGGCAGGCCATTACCTGGTGGGCACCGGCAAAGCCGATTTTGACGTGCGCGCCATCGGGCATCTGCCCGGCATCAAGGACATTCACATTGTCTCTGATGATTACCGGCTGGTTTCCAGAAAATGGAAGGTAAACCCCACCGTCATTGATTTTGGTGACGGCCTAACCGTGCAGGAGGGAGACCTGACCATTATGGCCGGTCCTTGCTCTATTGAGAACGAAGACCAGATTGAGAAAACCATTCAGCACCTGGTAGCCAACAATGTGCGGTTCATGCGCGGCGGCGTGTTCAAGCCCCGTTCCTCGCCGTACTCTTTCCGCGGCTTGGGTCTGGAAGGCCTGAAGCTGTTCTATGACATGTGCCGCGCCCACGGCATCAAGATTGTGACCGAGGTGATGCAGGTATCGCAGATTGCGCCCATGGAGCCCTACACCGATGTGTTCCAGGTAGGCGCCCGCAACACCCAGAACTTCAACCTGCTAGATGAACTGGGTAAAGTAGACAAACCGGTTTTGCTCAAGCGCGGTATCTCCGGCACCATTGACGAATTGCTGTACTCCGCGGAATACATCTTCTCCGGCGGGAACGAGAAACTGATGCTCTGCGAGCGCGGCATCAGAACCTACGAAACAGCCAGCCGCAATACCCTTGACCTGAACGCCATTCCCATCCTGAAAGAGAAAACGCACTTACCGGTGATTGTGGATCCGTCTCACGGCATCGGCATCCGGGAGTACGTGGAGCCTATGGCTTTGGCCGCGATCATGGCTGGTGCCGATGGTATCATCTACGAGACGCACGAGAAACCCGAGGAAGCCGCCTCAGACGGAGCCCAGACCCTGAGCTTCTCGGAGTCGGAGCGCCTGATCAGGAAGATGCAGAAAACCTTCGAGCTACGGAAAGAGCTGGCGTAAGAAGACGTCAGTTGCTACCCTGTTCCTGCCTTTGTGAAACTTCTTGGGTGGGGAGAAAATTTTTCAGGAGATGGTGTTTTGAGGCCGTTTTTGAGAAACCAAGCTTAAAACCCTTAGAAGCAAAAGGTTGTAAAAAGCAGGCCAGCTGAAATTCTTTTTGATGCTCCTGATAAGGGTTGTTGTTTCTACGGTGTTTTACTAAAAAGCGGCTTGAAACGGCTACAGAGGAATCTTTTTAGAAAGAGGGCCGTATAATTGCTCGTGAACCAGGAAGGAATTATCGCCCAAGGCAGATTTGATTTAAGCGTTAAAATATATGAAGTTCTTGGTTTTCTGAGTCAGGCCCTTTATATTAGTTTCAGTTATGAAAACATTTGCCCAGTCACTCATTATTGTCAACTGCAAACCGTTTGCGATGCAAACCGGAGCCAGGACAGTATGGGCAATAGTTAACTAACCAGTTTAGAAGTTAAAAACCCAATATAAAGCCTGGCTCCGGTAACGGAACCAGGCTTTTTTTATTTATTCATACCAAAGCCATGTATCAGCAACAGTATCATCAGTACAGCATCAGGCAACAACAGACCTGGAACATCTTGTACACGAAGCGGGCAGAAGCACTTTCTGCCGTGGTTTCCCTGCCTTTCTGGCAAGGAATCAACGCCCTTGATCTGAAGGCTTATTTTATTCCCGATTTCCAGAAGGTGAACTTCCATTTGAAGAGCCTCACGGACTGGGAATTGGTAGCAGTAGAAGAGCCGCTGCGTCCTCGCCAGGTATTGGCCAAGTGGGCGAAACGGAAGTTTCCGGCGGTGACGTCTCTACGCCTGCACCCAGACAGCGACCTGCGTTTGCAGGGCGACAAAGACCTGTTCCAGGATGTGTTCAGCCAACTGCCGTGGTTGCTCCAGCCTGAAGTAGCCGATTTCATGGAACAGTTGGGAAAACTGTCGCTCCAGCACAAAGACCCGGCTGCTACTGATCTGTTGTGGCGCTTGGTGCAGCACGTGCTGGGCAACGGCCTCATGCGCGATGCCCAGGGAAACATCACCTTGTTTGGGGCGAACTTGATTTCCAATGCTCCAGAAGCTGAGCTAGCCCTGAAGCGTGAGAATGCCTGGCACCCCATTGCGCTGGAGGAAATTCTGGGTCAGCCTTACAAAGCAGGTGAGGCTCCAGAGGCTTACTTCGTGCTGGAAAGTCTCTCAGACCTGACCCAATTAGCGGAGCAATTGGAGAAAGAAGGCTTGCCAGTAGTAGAGATCCCGGCCCAATGGCAATTGCTGGTGGGGTAAGGTGATGATTTGAAAAGATTTAGACAAACTGTGCAGTATTCTTTTGTTGTTTCCTAACAGGAGGGTGGACTCGCTGAGTGCTGTATAGTTTCCTTATCATGAAAACCCAAGCCTGTCAGATGATTTATGCGTGAAGAACGCAATTCACCTGGCAGGCATTTTTATTCCCCTACTTGGAGGGGCGGGGGTGGGTAAAAAATCCTCTTAGCTTAGCAGCAGTTAAAACTTAGTTACCGCCAGCAGGGTGATATTCATAAGTGTTCAGCCCATTGGCCGGGTCATTTTGGATGAGAGTGATTACCTCTTCTTCCTTGTCTACCCGCACTACTCCGGCACCGTATTCGCCTTCAAGGTCCAGCACTGGCCCCAAGATCAGGGCAGTGCCCTCTTGTACCAAAGGCTGCTAATACGCAACATGCGCCTGCATCACTTGCCTTTCCTCTACATTCATGTCCATCGCGAAACTTGGCCTGGGCGGATTCAACTTCAGGCAAAGCATTTCCTCTCTGTATGCATGATGCTCTGGAGCTTTTATGTTTATAAACAAGTCAGGTAGAAGAAGACTTAAGTGGTGGACAGTCCTGCAGGTCAAAGTTTGTAGAACTTGGGTGCGCGAGTAAAAGCCAGCAGAAAGAACCTTGTGCCGAAGTTAAAAGACGACAGGCATATAAAAGACAGGCTCTCGTTTCAGGGAAGTTTTCTGAAAAACATGCCTGAAACGAGAGCTTATCTATATAGGAGAGCTGGGTTACAGCAAGCCTTCCAGAACTTCCCACACGTTATTAGCCAATATTTTCTGACCGGCGGCGGTAGGGTGCACGCCATCGGCTTGGTTAAGGGAGCGGACCCCTCCAACGCCCTCCAGCAGGAAAGGCACTAGGGCCATGTTGTTCTCCTCGGCCAACTGCCTGAAAATCACCCGGAACTCACTCGCGTATTTGCCGCCCATGTTGGGGGGCACCTCCATGCCCGCCATCACCAGTTTGGCATCGGGGTATTTGGCTTTCACCTTGTCTACAATGGCCTGTAGGTTTTTCTTCGTCTCGCTTGGCGGAATGCCCCGGAGTCCGTCATTGGCGCCCAGTTCCAGGACAAAGATGTCTACCGGTTGGCGCAGAAGCCAGTCAATCCGGTTTTTGCCTCCGGCGGAGGTTTCTCCGCTCAGGCCCGCATTGATGGCCTTATAGGAAAGATCCAGGGAATCTATCTTTTTCTGAATAAGCGCCGGGAATGACTCTGAGGGATTGAGGCCATAGCCGGCGGTGAGGCTGTTGCCAAAAAAGAGAATGTTTTTCATAGGTTGGGGCGCCTTGTTAGCTGCTTCTTTGTCTTTTCCGGGAGTGGCCTCGTCCTTTCCGCCGTTTCCGGAGCAGCCGGAAACCAGCCAGACAAAGAGCAACAGGTAAATGAATGAATGTTTATGCATACGGGGTCGTTTTCTTTTTCACCTGCAAAGAAAGTACTTATACCTTGTTTAGGGCGTTTGGGGTTTAAACAATGGAATTTAAATCCTGTTCTGTAATTTACCGTTTGCTTATTCGGCACCAGAACCAAATCCTCCTTATCTAACCAAGCGCCTTGACACCAATTCTGAACATCCAGGATCTTACCAAAACCTACCAAAGTACCGGCCAAACGCTTACCGTGCTGGACAACATCAACTTCTCTCTGGAGGAGGGCTCCACCAATGCCATCATCGGTCCCTCGGGAAGCGGGAAAACCACGCTGCTGGGTCTTTGCGCCGGCCTGGACCGCTCTAGTTCCGGCATGGTGGAGTTGAACGGCATCAGGCTAGATTCATTGAACGAAGATGCGCGCGCGCAGGTCAGAAACCAGTACGTGGGCTTCATCTTCCAAAACTTCCAATTGCTGCCTACGCTTACGGCGCTGGAGAACGTGATGGTGCCCCTGGAACTGCGGGGTGAGAAGCACATCCGGCAACAGGCCCTGGAACTGCTGGACAAAGTTGGCCTCGCCGACCGGTCGCACCATTACCCCACGCAATTATCAGGGGGAGAGCAGCAGCGCGTGTCCTTGGCACGGGCCTTTTCCAACCGTCCCAAAATTCTGTTCGCCGATGAACCCACCGGTAACCTGGACGCCGAGACCAGCGAAAAAGTAGTCAAACTGATCTTCGACCTGAACCGGGAGGCAGGCACCACCTTGGTTTTGGTCACCCACGATGCCGAACTGGCCGCCAAGACCCAGCGCATCATCAGGATGAAAGGCGGCAAAATCATAGGAGATGATATAATGGGCTAATTTTTTATTGCGCGGATGTGCTAAAGCTTTTTAAAATTGGGGCTGTAGTACTAAGGCTTAAAGCAGCGTCAACCTTTGCTGTTTCCTGCTTCTTTTTTCAAAACTGAGCCTTAAACATCAACCAATTAGCACAGCAACACATCAAACCATTAGCACACCATCAATTAGCACATCAGCACATTATTTAACTAGCACATTATAATCGGCACATTAAAGAATGGATAAACTTAATTTCCCGTGGTTGGTGCAGATGGCCTGGCGAGACAGCCGCCGGAACCGCTCGCGGTTGTTTCTGTTTATTTCCTCCATCATCCTGGGCATTGCGGCACTGGTGGCAATCTTCTCTTTCGGGTACAACCTGCGGCAGGACATTGACAGCCAGGCCATGGAATTGATCGGGGCTGATCTGGTGATTACTAGTAACCGACCGGTAGATCCTAAGATGCTGCCCCTGTTGGATTCTCTGGGAAATAGACGATCTAAGGAGCGGAGTTTTGCTTCTATGATCCTGTTCCCCAAAAGCCAGGGTACCCGGCTGGTGCAGATCAGGGCGCTGGAAGGGCAATTTCCTTATTATGGAGCCTTGGAGACGGTACCCAAAGCGGCAGCACAGGGGTTTAGGGAAGGTCAGCAGGCACTGGTAGACAAGACGCTCATGCTGCAGTTCGATGCCCGGGTAGGTGATTCTATCAAAGTAGGGGAGGTTACTTTCCAGATTGTGGGTATCTTGAATAAGGCCCCGGGGCAGACGGGTATCTCGGCCACGGTGGCACCGGCGGTGTACATTCCGCTCCGGTTTTTGCCCCAAACCGGTTTAGAGCAAAAAGGCAGCCGCATCAATTATCTCTTCTACTACAAGTTTGACCAGAAAACCGATGTCAAAAAGCTGGTGGAGCGTTTAGAGCCTCGTTTGGAAAAAGAAGCCCTAAACACTGAGACCATTGAGACGCAGCGGGAGGACATGGGCCGTTCGTTCAAGGACCTGACCAGCTTCTTGGCGTTGGTGGGCTTTATTGCGCTGTTGCTGGGCAGCATTGGCGTGGCCAGTGCCATTCACGTGTACATCCGGGAGAAACTGCGTTCCATTGCCATTCTGCGCTGCCTGGGCGTGAGCGCCACGCAGGCCTTTCTCATTTACGTGATTCAGATTCTGGGCATCGGGTTGCTTGGTTCTATCATTGGGGCGGTGCTGGGCACGGTGGTACAGCAGTTGCTGCCGCAGGTGTTGCAGGATTTGCTGCCCGTGGAGATCACCGTGGGCATCTCGTGGCTGGCCATCTTTCAGGGGATTGGGTTAGGGCTGATCATTTCTCTGTTGTTCGCGCTTCTGCCGCTGGTAAGCATCCGGAATGTCTCGCCGCTGAACACCTTACGCATCTCCCTAGAGAGCACTAGTTTGTTCAGAGATCCGCTGAAATGGGCCGTGTACGCGCTAATCCTGTTGTTCATCTTCGGGTTTACCTACCTGCAGACCGAGAAATGGAAAGAGGCGGTTTATTTCACCTTAGGCGTTTTGGTAGGGTTTCTGGTGCTGGCCGGCATCGCCTGGACCCTGATGTGGGCCGTGCGGCGGTTCTTCCCTGAGAGACTGGGCTACATCTGGCGGCAAGGATTGGCGAACCTGTTCCGGCCCAATAACCAGACGCTCATCCTCATCATCTCCATCGGGCTGGGCACGGCTTTTATTTCCACGTTGTACTTTGTGCAGAACATCCTGCTGAACCAGGTGACCTTGTCGGCGAGCGAGAACCAGCCCAACATGGTGTTGTTTGATATACAGGAAGGGCAGCGTCAGGCGGTGGCTCAACTCACCAAACAGCAGGGCCTTCCCGTGATCCAGCAGGTGCCCATTGTGACCATGCGCATAGAGGAAATCAACGGCCGTACCGCCGAGGATGTCAAGGAAGACAGCACCTTGGGCGTTTCACCGCGGGCGTTCCAGCGGGAGATCAGGTCTACTTTCCGGAGCGCATTGTCAGACTCAGAAAAGATCATTGAAGGGGCCTGGCAAAAGAAAGTCGCTTCTCCCAATGATACGATATATGTTTCACTCGATGATCGTTATGCCGAGTGGATTAAAGTAAAGGTTGGAGATGAGATCGTGTTCAACGTGCAGGGTGCGCTCATCCCTACGGTGGTGGGCAGTCTCCGCGAAGTAGACTGGAACCGCATCCAGACAAACTTCAGGGTGGTCTTTCCGGAAGGGGTGTTGGAGGCGGCGCCGCAGTTCCATGTGCTCCTCACCAGGGTGGGTACCCCCCAGACCTCGGCCAGATTCCAGCAGGCGGTGGTACGGCAGTTCCCCAACATCTCCATCATTGACCTGGAACTGATCTTGAGCGTGATGGACGAACTGCTGGACAAGATAGGGTTTGTGATCAGGTTCATGGCGGCCTTCAGCATCATTACGGGGTTGGTGGTGCTCATTTCCTCGGTGCTCATCAGCAAGTACCAGCGCATGCAGGAAAGCGTGCTGCTGAGGACACTTGGCGCTAACCGGAAGCAGATCTTCGCCATCACGGCCCTGGAATACTTTTTCTTGGGCGCTTTGGCTGCCGGCACCGGCATTGTGCTGTCGCTGGCGGGAAGCTGGGCGCTGGCCAAATACTCCTTTGAGACCACGTTCAACCCTGAGCTTTTGCCGGTATTGGTCTTGTTTATCATCATTTCCTCGCTTACCGTGGTCATTGGGCTGTTCAACAGCCGGGCCGTGGTGAATCAATCGCCGCTGGAGGTGCTAAGGGCAGAAGGTTAAGAATTTATTCAAAAGCGAATCGGGGCTACTTTTTAAAAAGTAGCCCCGATTCGTTTTTGACATGTGATATACTGTTTCGACTTTCCAAGGTAACTAGAACTTCACGATACCCACATTTCCCTGTTTAGAGCCTATTTTCTTAAAAATAGCCCCAAAATTATTAGCCTGTCCATTTCTTAAGAAGGAGGATTACAGCTCCTTTTTCGGGGTTGTTTCTACCACTTTGTACCATACCTCGCTTTTCTCGCCCTGCTTTTGGGTGTATGCTACAAGGATTTTTGACGCGCTTAGCCCAAGTACCACGGGATGGGTGGCGCTGGAGGAGTCTGCGGTAAGGTACGTTTGCTGCACGGGTTTTCCGGTGGCATTCCTGATCTGTAGGCCAATGCGGCTGTTGAATTGCTTTGAACTGGGAATCTGCTCATCCCACACCAAGGCTAGTTGGTTTTCCCCGAAACAGGTGAGCTGCGGATGTTTGGCCGAAGGGAGCTGGCTCACGGCTTCTCTCGGGGCAAAGGCGTCTGCTGCTGATTTGTGGCTGTAAAACACGCCACTGCCTCCGCCCATGGTGTACCAGGCGGCGTGCAGACCGCTCTGGTTCCAGGCCAGCGTAGGCCCGGTATGCGGACATCCTTTAATGGCCCAATTGTCTACGCTGATGCGCTCGCGGGGAGCGAAAGTCTGCCCGTTGTCCGCGGAAACCAGGTGCATCATATCCCGGATACTGTCGTTCAGGATAGCCCGATAAGCAGCGTGTAGTTGGCCTTTCCCGTCTACAAACAGATCGGTGCGGCAGCATTGGCAGAGCTGTTGGTCAATGACTTTCTCGTAGGTAAACCCATCCCGGTTGGTGGTGCTGGAGAAGTAGAGACTGGAACCTTCTTTGGGCGTGTTTTTGCGCGAATCGAGCCAAATGGCGGCAATCTCGCCGGTGGGCAATAAGGTGATGTCAAAGTACCGCTCATCTATGCTGTTCTCTGCGTCTTGCGCCAGTTGCCTGGGTTGGGTCCAGGTTTTCCCGGCGTCAAACGATTGGGTGTACTTCACCAGCCCGGCGTAGCTGTTGTCTGGGTTGGGATTCTGCACGGCGAACATGGCCAGGATGTCGCCGTTCTTCTTGAAAAGGATCTTGGACAGGTTCTCATCGTGCGGGTACACGCCCTGAGAAGTTGGCACTGCCACAGGTTTTTCAAAGGTGTTGCCTCCATCCAGAGAACGGGCGTACATGAGCAGGTAATTGCCCGTGGTGTCCTGCGCCTGCACCCAGCACAGCACCGGATTGCCTTGGTGGTCCTTGGTGAGGTAAGGGCAAGAGGCTTTCAGGTTTGCCTGAGAAATCCTGCTTTCCTGCGGTAAATCTTGCCCAGCTTTGGACTGACAACCTACAATTGATAGGAGACAGAAGTAGAACAAAAGGATGGAAAGGCGATATGGGAAATGCATAGAATCCGTTAGAGAAAATGTATAAAATGGAATGATCTTGTTTCTAGGTTACTTTTTGTAAATCAGCTACAAAACACAATCCTGTTCAACTAAAAAGGTAAGTGGGTGTGGTAAGTTATCAACCACCTTTTCCGATAAATTGGTACCCCACGCCCACGTTGAAGGTGCGAGGCACGCCTTGCCGGTAACTCTTGCCGTAGGAGTATTTATCTACCGTAGTAGCGTAGAGTTTATCGGTTAGATTAATGGCATTGATCCAGGCCTCAAAGCCTTTGAAGGCGTACCCCACCCGGGCGTTGAAAAGATGGTAGCCGCCGTAGGTCTCAGAGTTTAGAGGGTCCATGTAGTATTTGCCCACCCGTTGCCACTCCACACCAAAACGCATCCCTTTCAGGAAAACCGGACGGTAGGTGACCTCGGCATTGCCGATGAACTGCGGGGCGGTGGCCATTTCGTTGCCGGAATAATCTGCGCCGCGCTCTACGTAATCCAGAAACCAGTGCCGGGCATTGGTGCCGCTCACCCTAATGGAAAGCGCCTCGGAGGGAGCGTAGTTCAGGGTGTATTCAAGGCCTCGGTGGCGGGTACGGCCGGCGTTCTGGTTTTGGTAAGAGCCGTCGTCCAGCCGCACCGAGATGATCTCGTCTTTGCCGTCCATCTGGTACAGGCTCACCTCCAGATAGGCTTTGTGCTGCAGGAAACTCCACCAGCCGCCCACTTCGTAGCTCCGGAAATCAGAGGGTTGCAGGGTGGGTACTTTCACGCCGCGGTACAGCTCCGTGATCTGCGGCGGCGCGAAGCCCAGGCTGTAGTTGGCGTACACCCCGTTGCTTTTCCCGAAATCATAGGTCAGGCCCAGCTTGGGCGAAAATTGCCGGTAGCCGTTCTCCTCATCGGGTGCGCCGGTGAAGGAGGAAGACGGCAGGTAGTTGTCGAAGGTATAGTCCAGCCGATCGTACCGCAGGGCAGCCACTAGTTTCAGGCGCTCCAGCGGAGAGAGCTCGGCTTGGGCGTAAACGGCTGTGTTCAGCAAGTCCACGGAGTAGTGGGTGAGGAGCGAATCTGAAGGGGTATAGCCTGTGTACAGGCCATTTTCGTCCCGGTCAATGGCAATGTACCGCGCGGTGTAGGTGGCGGGGCTGTAATCGGCGCTCAGGCCGGCAATCAGGCTCGCGTTCAGAAACGAAAAGATTTTGCGGTGCTGCGCAATGAGGCCGTAGCTAGAGAAAGCGTCTTCGTTGATCTCGCCTTTGGCTTTGCGGGCGTTTCCCTGTACGTTCCCGATGGCGTAAAACGGGTTCTGCCCGATGGCGTTGTTCCGGAAGAACAGCGTGGCCTGGGTTTGGTTTTGATCGTTCCAAGCGTGTTCCAGGGTGCTTCTGAGGCGCAGGGCGTTGACCTTGCGGTAAGTGAAGGTGTGCAGGCTGCTGTATTCCTTCTTATAAAATCGGGTGCTGTCCAGGCCGCCGGTCTGGTCGGTTTTGTAGTCTACCAGGCTGGCGGAGGTGGTGAGCTTGGTTCTGGGTTTGATGCGGTAATCGGCCCGCAGGGTGAACGCCAGTTTGTCAAAATCGCTGTGGCTGATGATGCCGTCCCGCTGCGCGGCGTAATAGCCCCCGGCAAAGATGCCCACCTTCCCAAAGGTGTTGGACACGCTGAAATCGGTTCTTCTGTAGCCCTGGTTGCTGCCTTCTACCTGTACTTTGGCCATAGGCACCGGAGCCGGGGCTTGGGTTATGAAGTTGACGGCCCCACCAATGGCCTCGCTCCCGTACAGCGAGGAAGCGGGTCCTCTGATCACCTCAATGTTCTTCAGGGCCGCCATGTTGATCTCAATGAGCGCATTGTGGTTGAAATCACCGGCGGTGCGAATGGGGATGCCGTCTTCCAGGTACAGGAAAAGGCTGCTGTAGCCAATGGGCTGCCTAATGGCCATGGTATGCTGCTCGTTCCCCAGGTTCACCATGTACACGCCATTCACCTTGTTCAAAACCTGATCCAGGGTGGTGGCCTTGGTCTCCTGCAACACCTGGCTGGAGAGGATACTGATGGCTACCGGCGCCTCGGTTCTGCTCTGGGCCTGCCGGCTAGCCGAGACTATGACCTGGTTTAGTTGGTTAGAGGTGGGCGTTAAGGAAACCAGCGTAAATTGCTCTTGATAAGGAACTTGTCTTGGGTTGTAGCCCAGGTAAGAAACTAGTAAAGAAGTGGGCTTCTGCATGGTTTGGAGGGCGAAGGACCCATCAGAACCGGTGATGGTTCCGGTGGTGTTTTGGCCCAGTTGGACGGAGGCGCCCACCAAGGCCTCTTTGGTATAGGCATCCAGCACCCGGCCCTTTACCGTGAATTGGGCATGGGCATAGTGTGCCAGCATCAGGAGCGTACAGATGCCGGCAAAAAGTCTTTTTTGCATGAAAAGTTATTTACAGTAAGAAAAACAGCGATAGCAGCAACACCGGGGAAAATCCGGGTACGGGTATCCGCTTCGGCTCAGGAAAACCGAAGTAATATTTTTCAGGCTGTCAACTTGGGTGGGTGGAAGACGGAAATATGGACTCCAACCGGTCTTCCTTCCATAACGGGTGCTAGGGAACCCGTAGGTGTCTTGATGAGGCAAGGAATGGTGGCAATGAAAGGCTGATAATACAGCGTGATTTCCTGCTTTTGCTTCTGGGTTTTGTCTCTGCCAGGGTTTTGCGTCTGCTCGGCCTTCTTGAGTTTTTTCATGAGGTAGCATTTCCCGTTACAGTGCAGCTGGGGCTTTTCGCGGTTAATGCATAGGACCTTGGAGATGAAGTCTTTGTTGGCCTCGTAGTCCAGGACAATGAAAAATTTGCTGAATGCCTGGGTTAGCATCACCGACAGAAGCAGTATGGTGGCAAGGTTTTTCAAGGGGTCTGAATCAGCGCAAAGGTAAAGAAGCATCTTTAAACTTCTGGAACCAAGACGGCCTTAATAACCGAAGGGTGGCCTTGTCTTTGGTAAAATTGGTTTTTTGGCTGGTTTCATTAAAACAGGCTCAAAACCTAACTCGCTAGTTGAAAAGTAATCAATGCACGGAAAAGCTGGACCTGAGGAGGGTAGGCGTTTAGTATTTTAGACCTATTTTCTGATAAATAAAGCTCAGGAGCCACACCGGCCCGATGAGCAGGAACTGGACATCTTTCAGGAAAGAGGGCTTTTTCCCTTCAATTTTATGCCCGATGAACTGTCCCACCCAAGCCACCGCGAAGATGATAAGGCATAAGGCCCAGAGCGGTAGCCTTTGCACCTGGTCCAGTTGGTACACAATCCAGAGGAAGAACGAGGTGACCAGCACCATGCCCAAGGCCAAACTGGGCGAGAGCAGGAAGTAGTACACCATACAAAGGAGGACGAACAATATGCCCCAATTGAAGAGAAAAGGCAGGTTCTCCAGGAAATCGGGCACAGGGATGGCCCAGATCAAACCCAACAGGCTGATCATGATGGCCGGGACGCAGATCCAATGGATGAGTTTGTTCGTGCCGTTGCGGTGGCTCTCGGCATACTCGTCAAGCAGTTGGTGGATGGCAGCCATAGTGCTTTTTGCTTCAATGTACAAAATCCATTGAAGGAAGTAAAGCGTTTTTACAGCCCTAAATTCCTGTTACTCAACAGCTATAAAAGTCTTTTGGTGTTTTCAGGCGATGTAAAATCTTAAATGTTAATAAACTTCTAATGTGCCGTTTATGGCTTTTCAAAAATCTGCTTTAAACCTTTGTCGCCGAAAAGGGTGGGGCAGGAGGTAACAGGTTCTAACCGGAACTGTTGGAAAAAGGAGGAAGGTGGCCTGTGTCGCATGAACCAGGCGCGGTTGAGCACCGAATCTGCTGGAGAGTAATCCGTGTAAATAAGTTGTCTCCTTAGCTGGGCCTGGGTGAAGGCAGAGGTCAAAACTTCAGTTGATGCCCAGCTTTCATAAGCGTTGGGATAGTACTTACCGGATTGGTAAAAGTGGTAAGCTTCAAACGCATTCTTGTCTTGCAGCAGGAGCAAGGCCCCAGGTTTTTGCTGCACCACCTGGTAAACGCAGGCTTGGTTCGTGTAGGTGTACAAGTGGTTCGGTACCACAGCATAGGCCATGTTCCAAAGGAATAAAGCGGCGCCCACCAACCAAAAGGAGGCATGGTTCTTCCATCTAAAACAACCCGCCAGAATAGCCACCAGAAAAGGTACTATGACCATGAACTCGGCGTTGCCCACCGCATACCAGGCAAACAGCATGTGCAAGCCTAAGATGATCAGGTGAACCTGGAAAAATAACTTCTGTAATAGAACTGGCTTAGTCCGATAAAGAAACATCTTACTGATCAAGGCCAATGCAATGATGAAAGTGACTATTGCAGGAATTATGTAAACTAAATGCTGCTTCAATAAGAAGTACATTCGGCCGTGCACCTCAAAAAACGTTCTTATAAATGAGATGAAGGTGAGCAGAAAGTTTTGGGCTGATACGGTCGTTTCCACGCTGTTTTTATAAAAGTCCTGGAAAACGAACCGCTGGAATTGGGAAAAGGGATACTCCTGCAGATGCATTACCAAGGCATAAGCCAGCGGTACGAGGACAGCCGGCAGCAGAAACGCCATAGTCAGTTTACCCCGTTTTTGACCCGAAACCAGAAAACCTAGGCCTAAACCCAGCCACCAGAAGAAATGCACCTGGTGGTACAGGCAGGCAAAAGCCGCCCAGAAACTACTCCAAACAACATCCATCCATTTGCCTTGCCTTTGTTGGCGTAGCATAAAATAGGAGCCAAGCAGCGAGAAGAAGATGGGCAGGAGGTAGGTCTCATTCTCGGTGGCGTAGCGCATGGTACCAAAAGAGGCACCTGCCACCAACAGCAATCCGGTCTGTATGTTGGCAGTTGACTGTAGCTGGGCCAGAATGCGCCAGAGCACCAGCAGACATCCTCCGGCTGCCAAGCTGTTCATCAATTTGAGTACTTCTAGCGGTTGCGCCCTCCATCCCAGGGCCTGGCAGAAGTTGTGAAATCCCAGGCCGGTGATATTGTAAAACAGGTGGTGGGGGCGCCAAAGATCTACTTGCCACTTTACGCTGGCGGCGTAATCATAAGCGTCTGAGGTGGAGTTTTGGGTAGGAAGCAACGCATATACCAGGAACAAGGCCACAATCAAGAAGAAAGGAAGAATACGGCTGTTCAGGGAAAGGGTGGTCCGAGGCTCCATGTAGAGGGTGTGGCAGTCGTCATTGCTCCCGCCAGTTTCTTTTGCTTTTAAAGGTATTTCATTCTCTCGATTTTTGGAGCATTTTCTGCGCAAAGGAACTTAAGGCTGACGTTTTGAGATGGATTTCTCAAAAGTGGATCTAAAACTTAGAAAGAGTCAAGAAAATAGCCCAGCCGGACCGGTTTTTGCCTGCCAGTTCCTAATTCCTTACTTTTAAAGGATCAAACCTTAGAAAATAACATGAAGAAAACCCCCATAGCCGCATCGGCGCTGCTGCTGGCCTCTTTGCTGGCCGGTAGTTGCGGCAAGAAAACCACGGCAGCTTCCTCTCCGGCCATGATGCCCGGTGAATCCAGCATCGTCAAAAACCAGGAAATCGGTCCCATCTCCCGCACTTCCCCGCCCCAGGTCATAGTGGAGGATACTGCCTTCAATTACGTTTCTGAGCAGTTTGCTGATCTGCGTATCCTGCGCTATCGCGTGCCAGGTTTTGAGAACCTGACCGCCAAACAGAAGGAGTTGCTGTATTACCTCTATGAAGCCGCCCTCTCTGGCCGCGACATCATCTATGACCAGAACTACAAGCACAATCTGCGCATCAGGCGCACGCTGGACGCCCTGGTGCAGAACAAGCGCGACCGCTCCACGTCCGTGGATTGGCAGAAGTTCATGGAGTATACCAAGCGTGTGTGGTTCTCCAACGGCATCCACCACCATTACTCGGCCAACAAGATCATGCCTGAGTTCAGCCAGGAGTTCCTGGCCGCCTCAATCCGGAAGGTGCCGGCAAATCAATTGCCCCTGCAGCCCGGCGAGAACGTGGAAACCTTCATCAAATGGATCACGCCCATCTTGTTCGACCCAAACCTGGATGCCAAGCAGGTAAACAAATCCGCCGGGCAGGACCTGATCAAAACCTCGGCGGTAAATTTCTACGAGGGCCTCACCCAGAAAGAAGTGGAGGCGTTCTACGCCAAAAAAGACAACAAGAACGATCCGCGCCCAGTTTCACACGGCCTCAACTCCAAGGTGGTGAAAGAGAACGGCCAGGTGGTGGAGAAATCTTGGAAAGTGGGCGGCATGTACGGGCCGGCCATTGAGCGCATTGTGTTCTGGCTGGACAAAGCCGTCACCGTAGCTGAGAACGATCAGCAGCGTCTGGCCTTGCAGAAACTGGCCGAGTTCTACCGCACCGGCGACCTGAAGGTGTTTGACGAGTACAACATTGCCTGGGTCAAGGACGTGGATTCGCAGATTGACGTGGTGAACGGGTTTATTGAGGTCTACGACGATCCTTTAGGGATTAAGGGCTCCTTTGAATCGGTGGTGTCTTTCAAGGACGTGGAGGCGACCAAACGCATCAAAGCCATAGGCGACCAGGCCCAGTGGTTTGAAGACAACTCGCCGCTCTTGCCGCAGCACAAGAAAAAGAACGTGGTAGGCATCACGGCCAAAGTTATCACTACGGTGGTAGAAAGCGGCGATGCGGCCCCAGCAACGCCTATCGGGATCAACCTGCCCAACGCCAATTGGATCAGGAAAGAGCACGGCTCCAAGTCGGTGAACCTGGGCAACATCGTGCACGCGTACACTGAGTCGGCCAACACGGGCGGCAGCGCCCTGAGCGAGTTCGCCTTCAACCAGGAAGAGATCGATCGCGGCAAGAAGTTCGCCTCGCTTGCCGGCGACCTCCATACCGACATGCACGAGGTGATAGGCCACGCCTCCGGGCAGATCAATCCCGGGGTGGGAACGCCCAAGCAGACCCTGAAGAACTACGCCAGCACCATGGAAGAAGGCCGTGCCGATCTGGTGGCCCTGTATTATGTGCTAGATCCCAAACTGGTGCAGATTGGCGTGATGCCTTCTCTGGAGGTGGGCAAAGCCGAGTATGATGCCTACATCCGCAACGGGCTTATGACGCAGTTATCGCGCCTAGCGCCCGGTGAGAAGATTGAGGAAGACCATATGCGCAACCGCCAAATGGTGGCCGCCTGGGCGTACGAGAAAGGCAAGAAAGACAAGGTGATTGAGCGCGTGAGCCGCCAGGGCAAAACCTATTTCAAGATCAACGACTACGCCAAGCTGCGGGACCTTTTTGGGCAGTTGCTGCGCGAGACCCAGCGCATCACCTCAGAAGGCGATTATAAAGCTGCCCAGAACCTGGTGGAGACCTACGGAGTGAACGTAGACAAAGCCCTGCACCAAGAGGTGCTGCAGCGGTACAGCAAACTGAATATTGCCCCGTACCAAGGATTCATCCAGCCAAAACTTACCCCGGTGGTGAAAGACGGAAAGGTGGTAGACGTGCTGCTGGTTTACCCAGAAAACTTCACGCAGCAAATGCTGGAGTACGGCGAGGTATACAACGTCCTGCCTCACTACAACTAACCTGCGTTTTGGCCTTGTTTTAGCAAAACGGCCCGTAAACAGAAAATGCCTGACTCAGTTCAGGCATTTTCTGTTTCTAGACTTAGGTAACGGGATGAATAGCTTTTTTTTCATTGGAGCACATCGGCCAGCAGGATTCTGGTGGTGACCAGCAGTTGGCCTACGTGGCGCTGCGTGTGCTCCGCGGCATGGAAGAGCAGCCCGCCTACCGTAGACGGTAGCTGCGCCCTACCTACGCCTCTGAACTGGGTTAGCGTCTCAGGACCTGTTTGCTTCAGTTGCTGCAAGGTGTTTTCTACCTGTTTATCGAAAATCAGCCTTAAATCTTCTGTAGTGGTGCCGTTTGGTGGAGGAGTTCCTTCTGATTTCAGGTAAGCGAGGGCCGCCTCAGATAAGGTCTCTCCGCGGGCATAGGTGCAGAGACGGTCCAGTACTCCCGCAAGGTGCTGCAGGTGAAAGCCCACCGAAGCCACCCCTGCGGGTATTTCCCAAAGCAGGTGATCGGGGAACCCGGCCAGGTATCTCTGCACTTCTTCCCGGGCCTGGAGCAGGGCATGGGCCACTGGTTGCAGCGGCGCGGGTACATCTGGAAGAGGACCGCGCAGCCAGACTTCTGGTTTCTGTTCTTTTTCCATCGTTTTCAAAAAATCAGGCCTAAAATAAAAATGCCCAGCCAAACGGCTGGGCATTTTCTAGCTTTCAATCAAGCCACTCTTCCATTACTGGATGAAGAGGCGGAACTCAGCGCGGCGGTTTCTAGCACGGCCGGCGTTGGTGGTGTTAGGGGCAACCGGACGCTCTTCGCCGAATCCTTCGGTGATGATACGGTCAGAAGCTACTCCTTTTTGGTTTGTCAAGTAAGACTTAGCGGCGTCTGCTCTGCGAACAGAAAGCTCTTGGTTGTACTCGTTAGAACCAATGTGGTCAGCGTGGCCAGAGATACGCAGGTTGTAGTGCGGATATTTAGACAACATGGTTGACATTCTGTCCAGAGTTGGGTAAGAAGTTCTCTTCAGAACGGCTCTGTTGAACTCAAACTCAATCTTAGGAACGCGGGCCATGTAGGTGCTGTCTTCCACATCTAAGCCTGGGCAACCCATGTTAGCGGCAGAACCGGCAACATCTGGGCAACGGTCAACATCATCGTTTACACCATCATTGTCACGGTCAACTACTACTGGACATCCGCTGGCGTCAACGCGAGTTCCGGCAGGAGTGTTAGGGCAAGTGTCGTTTTTGTCAGCTACACCGTCACCGTCTGCATCTGGGCAACCTCTTGTAGCAGCAGGACCAGCTTGGTCTGGGCACTCATCTTCTGAGTCACGCACACCGTCGCCGTCTTTGTCTGGGCAGCCTTCCAAAGCAGCAGTACCGGCTTCAGTAGGACATTTGTCTTGGTAATCTGGAACACCGTCACCATCGCCATCAAGCGGGCAACCGGTTTTGTCTACCTGCACGCCAGCCGGAGTGTCTGGGCATTTGTCGCGGCGGTCAGAAACACCGTCACCGTCTGTATCAGTGGCTTTGCCTAAACCGAAGGTAAGACCGAATTGGTGCTGCAGGTAACGGTCGTTCAGCTCATCTGACCCAGCAGGAGAGATACCGTCCAGCAGGTTAGTGCTTGGGTAGTTGAGGGTAGACTGGGCAAAAATGCTGATACCCTCGGTGATTTTGAAACCGATACCGGCACCACCCATGTAGTTCATGCGCAGCATGCCTTCATCGTACTTGAACTCATTGGTTCCGCCTGGTCTGGCTACCGGCAGGTAGGCTTCTACGCTGGCGTACTGGGCACCAATACCGGCAATCAGGTAAGGCTGCAGGAAAGCAGTTTCGCTCAGGATCTTGCCGTTGTTCAACTTCAGTTTAAGACCCAGGTTAGCGGTTCCAACTTCGTCGTCAAAACGGCCCGGCCCGAAACCAGTTACGTTGTAGGTTACGTTGTTGGCATCTTGCTTCAGGTTGAAATAGTTCAACTGCAAGGCCACATCGAAAGAAGGCGACAAGTACCGGTTAATGCCTAAACCACCACCCCATGAAGAATTGCTCATATCCCAGATATCATTTCTCATGTTTGTCCGGGCCTGGTTGGCGCTACCGTAGAGCGATAAGCCCCAAGGTCTGTCGGCAGACTGCGCTATTGTTTCCGATGGAGCAACCATAGACAGCAGCATCGCGCCGAGTACAGAAGCTTTAAGTAAGGTTTTTTTCATAGTTTTAGAGAGTTGTAATATAGTAATCTGCACATATTTACAGGTTTTACGGCAAAATGTTTCCTTTTATCAATAAAAAGGAATTCTAATATTTAGTAAGTCCCATATAATGAGACGATTAATTTTTGTAAAAGTTATTTTTATTCTACTTCCAATACTAAAAATTAGGCTTCTTTCGTTGAGGAGAGCCTTTCCAAGAGGGTAGGTTTATACAAATCGGTAAAATGAAAAAGGGGAGCCATCGGCTCCCCTTTTTCTATAAAGTACTAGTAATCAATTACACATTGAATCTAAAGTGCATGATATCGCCGTCTTGCACCACGTAGTCTTTTCCTTCCAGCGCCATTTTACCGGCCTCTTTGATCTTGCCTTCGGTTTTATATTCTACATAATCCTTCAGTTTGATGACCTCGGCCCGGATAAAGCCTTTCTCAAAGTCTGTGTGGATGACACCAGCCGCCTGCGGAGCCTTCCAGCCTTTGCGGATGGTCCAGGCGCGTACTTCTTTGGGCCCAGCCGTGAAGTAGGTGATCAGGTCCAGCAAGGAGTAAGAGGCTCTGATCAATTGGTTCAGACCAGACTCGGTTAAGCCGTACTCAGCCAGGAACATCTCTTTTTCCTCTGGCTCGGTGAAGTCTGCAATCTGCTCTTCAATGGCCGCGGAAATGACCACCACCTGGGCGTTCTCATCCTTCACGTGCTCCTTCAAGGCATCCAGGAATTTGTTCCCGGTCTGGATAGACTCCTCGTCTACGTTGGCAACATAGATTACCGGCTTAATGGTCAGCAATTGCAAATCTTCAATTGCTTCCAGGTCTTCTTCAGAGTAATCTAAAGAGCGGGCGTTCTTGCCACTTTCCAGATGGTCTTTGAAACGCTGCAGGCTGGCAAACTCTTTCTTGGCTTTGGCATCACCAGACTTGGCGGTGCGTTCTACCTTGGCAATCTTCTTGTCAATAGACTCCAGGTCTTTCAGCTGAAGCTCGGTGTCAATCACGTCTTTGTCAAACACAGGGTCAACGCCACCGGCCACGTGCACAATGTTAGGATCATCGAAGCAGCGGATCACGTGGATGATGGCATCTACTTCCCGGATGTTGGCCAGGAACTTGTTGCCCAAGCCTTCGCCTTTGCTGGCACCTTTTACCAGACCGGCAATGTCTACGAACTCCATCACGGTAGGCAGCACGCGCTCTGGGTGCACCAGTTCTTCCAGCACCTTTAACCGCTCATCTGGCACAGTGATCACGCCCACGTTAGGTTCAATGGTACAGAAAGGGTAGTTAGCCGATTCGGCTTTGGCATTTGACAAGGCATTGAACAGCGTAGATTTACCTACGTTTGGCAAACCCACTATTCCACAACGAAGTCCCATATTGATAAGGTTGGTCTAAAATCAAGGTTGATGTATCTGCTTCTGGTCTGTTGGCCTATCCTAAGACTATTTTTTAGAAGCGGGTGCAAATATACAGATTCCTAAGCGGTCCACCGCCTAAATAGTAAAAGGCTTCTGAGGCAGGTTTTAAGTACCATTTGTTGAGGTCTGCTTTAGACGTGTTTTTTAAAATCAGGGCTTGAAAAGGCTTATAATGAAAAGACAAAAGCGGCTGCCCGATTAGGAACAGCCGCTTTTTGGTTACCAATTCTTATTTAGTAGAGGAACCCACTTCTTTGGAGAGTGAACCGGCTTCTTTTTCCCAGCCTTCTGGTCGGCGCCACCTAACTGGGGCGGCTGGTTCAGGCTTCAGTTTTATCTCTTTGGTTCTTAGAAGTTCCAGGGCTTCGGCCACGGCGCGCTCCAACTGCGGGTCTTTCCCGGCAATCACGTCGGCGGGTTTGTTCAGGACCTCAATGTCTGGCGCAACGCCTTCGCCTTCCACAGCCCAATTCCCGTTAGCATCCACAAATCCGCCGCGGGGGGCCACCATGCGGCCGCCGTCTATAAAAGGAGGGGTGTCCCAAGTGCCCACCAAGCCGCCCCAGGTGCGGGTGCCTACAATGGGGCCGATTTGCATTTTCCGGAACAAAAACGGAAGCAAGTCGCCGCCAGAACCCGCCATTTCATTCACAATCATCACCTTTGGTCCCCAGATGCCAGACATAGGCGTGGTGAAAGGCCGGTGGTCACCTACTTTGCTGTTGAAATAGCCGTGCAGCTCGCGGCCCATGATGTCTACCATGTAGTCGGCGGCGGAGCCTCCGCCGTTGTTGCGTTCATCAATGATGGCACCTTGTTTGTCCTGCTGCCCGAAGTAGTACCGGTTAAAGGAAGTGTAGCCGCCCTGCCCGGTATTAGGCACATACACATAGGCCAGTTTGCCGCCCGAGAGTTCGTCTACTTTGCGGCGGTTTCCTTCAACCCAGGCAATCCGGCGGAGGTTGGCTTCGCTGGGAACAGGCACCACGGTCACCAGGCGAGACCCCTCCAAGGTTGGTTTGCTGTTGATGCGCAGCACGGTTTGGCGGTCTGCGGTAGCTTCAAAGAATTTGTAGAGGTTCTCGGGGGCTTTTACCGGCACGCCATTCACTTCCAGAATATAGTCGCCTTGCTTAATGTTGAGGCCCGGTGCCCGAAGCGGAGCCCGCATGTCTGGGTTCCAGGCTTCGCCATTGTAGATCTTGCCGATGCGGTAGAACCCTTTGTCTACTTCATAGTCGGCACCTAACAAGCCCACGGGTACGCGTTTCACCTCGGGGAAGTCGCCGCCTGAGGTGTAGGAGTGACCTACGGAAACTTCGCCGCCCAAAATATCTATTAAGTAATGCAGCTCTGAGCGGTGGCGTACGTGCTCCAGCCAGGGGCTATACCATTCATAGATTTTATTCCAGGGTGCTCCGTGCACGTTGTTCACGTACAGGAAATCGCGCTGGTAGCGCCAGCCTTCCCGAAAGATCTGTTTCCATTCCGCGGCAGGGTCTACTTTCACTTTGAGGTCGGTGAGTTTCAACTTGCCCTCGCCAGCTTTGGGAACGGCCGCCGTAGACACAATGCTCCAGAAACTGCCGCTGCGGTACAGCAGATTCTTCCTATCAAAGGAAATGGAAGCGTCTGTGATCTTCGTCAGGAACTCAGTGGACTTCACCTCTTTGAGGCTGTACTTATGCAGGTTTTCTCCTTCCTGGTTGGGCACGGTTTCCAGGTAGAAGACCTGGCCTTCAGGCCCTGCGAGGAGGGCAGTGTAATTGCGCTCCGGTACCTGGATGGGGATAATGCGCTGACTCAGACCCTCCATGTCAATCTTCACCTGCACCGTAGGTTTCACCACCTTTGCTTCGCCTTTCTGCCCGCTTCTGGTTCTAGGTTCTGCTTTTCTGTTTTGGGGTGGCGTATCCTGCAAGCCGGTGGTAGGTTTCTGAGGTGGGGTTTCCTCTGCCTGGGCTACCTCTTCATCGCTGCGGGGCAGCAGCGGCGAAGGCGTGTCTTTAGAGAGCACGATCATGTACAAGCTGCGGGTAACCGGACGGTCATAGCTGCTCATGTCCAGCCAGCCGGTGTTCAGGCCGTAGTTGGTGCTGGCCAGGAAATACAGGTACTTGCCGCTCTCGTCCCACACCGGAGAAAGGGCATCGGCCATCTTATCGGTGAGTTGGTAGTTCTGGTTTGTTTCTACGTTGTGCACCTTCACCACCTTGAACTGATTTTGCAGCAGGCGGGTGTAGGCCAGCCACTTGCTGTCGGGCGACCAAACCGGGTTCAAGGTTCTGTCTGGGTGGGCGTAGCCTTCGGTATCTGCTTTCTTCACTTTGCCCGAGGCCACTTCCACGTACCACAGGTTGTAATCGGTATCGGTGAAGGCTACATACTGGTTGTTAGGCGACCACTCCGGCTTGAAGAAGAACGTGGGATTCGGAATGGCGATGCTGCGGGGCTTGGAAAGCCCTTCCTGGTCCCCGATCATGAGCTGGTATTCGCCGGTGGCATCAGAGAACCAGGCAATCTTGGTACCGTCTGGGGACCAGGTAGGATAGCGGTCCGCAGCCCCCGGAGAGTGGGAGATGTTCCGCCAATCGCCTTCTTCTTTGGGAACAGTGAACACCTCGCCCCTTGATTCAAACAAAGCGCGCTTTCCGCCGGGGCTTAAAGAGGCATTGATTAACTTCGTAGGCAAAATATCTGCCCACCTGGGACGGGCCCAGTCAAAGTCGCCGCGGACTTCAATGGTGAGCTGCTTGGTCTCGTTGGTCTTGGGGTTGAGCAGATGCAGGTAACCCGCCTGTTCGTAGACCAGCATGCCCGCGGCGGCATCCAGGTTCTTGGTGTCAAACTGCTTATGAAAGGTATGCTGTTTTACTTCTTTGGTCTGCGGGTTATAAGACCAGATGTTGTTCGCATAATCCCGTTCAGACAAGAAGTAGACGATGCCGTCAAGCCACACTGGGCTGGTGTGCCGCTCTTTATTGGCCTGGGGCGTTTGCTGCAACGCATAGTTTTTCAGGTCTACAATCCAGATGGGTTGGGCTTGGCCACCGCGGTAATTTCGCCATTCCGGGTCCCAGAACTCTATGGGTTGGAAAGCCGCAAACCGCCCGTCTTCTGACAACTCTCCGTTGTAAGCCTGCGGTATTTTCAACGCCTCGGGCATGCCCTGATTTATGGACACGGTGAAGAACTTTGAATCAGCTGTTGGGTACCCATCTCGCTCCGAGACAAACAGCACCGAATTGCCGTCTGGGGTCCAGCCGGTGACCTCATCACTGCCCGGGTGCCAGGTCAGGCGCTTGGGTTGGCCACCTTCTACCGGAACCAAATACACATCAGAATTGCCGTCATACTGGCCGGTAAAGGCCAGCCACTTCCCATCCGGTGAAAAATGCGGGTTCGTTTCAGCGCCTTCATCTGAGGTAAGCCTTCGGGCGAAGCCCAGATTGATGTTGTTGCCCTGGCGTTCGGCTACCCAAATGTCATTGGCATAGACAAAGGCGATATGGTTCGCGCTAAGGGTGGGCTGGCGCAGGAGCCGCGTGCCTTGTGCCTGGCCTGTAGCCGGTAAAGCACACAACGCGCTGCCCAACACCGTCATTTGTAAGAGTCTCTTTATCACCATAGAAAGGGGTTTAGTAGATTTCTTGAATATAGAAATACTTTGCCAAGACTTAGGTAACTCATAGCCTAAATAAAACCCTTAAATGAAATAAGGACCTATGAGGGAAAGCAGGCCCAATCACCCCTGGCGTTTAGCGCCTGTTTTGTCAAAAACAGCCACAAATAAGAAGGACTCGTAAAGAAAAGATTACTCTGCGTTTGTTCAATCAAGTGAATACACCTATGGAAAAAAGAAAATTAGGTACCCAGGGGTTAACCGTGTCGGCGTTAGGGTTGGGCTGCATGGGCATGTCTGACTTCTACAGCAACCGTGATGACCAGGAATCCATTGCCACCCTTCACCACGCGCTGGACCTGGGCATTGACTTCCTGGACACCGCCGATATGTATGGGGTAGGAGCCAACGAGGAACTGGTGGGTAAAGCCATCAGAGATAGGCGCGACCAAGTGGTATTGGCCACCAAGTTCGGGAACGTGCGTGATGCGCAAGGCAATTTCATGGGCATCAACGGGACCCCGGACTATGTGCGGAAAGCCTGCGAGGCCAGTTTGAGAAGGTTAGGCGTAGACCACATTGATCTGTATTACCAGCACCGGGTAGATAAACAGACACCCATTGAAGAAACCGTGGGCGCCATGGCCGAGCTGGTGAAAGAAGGCAAGGTGCGGTACTTAGGTTTGTCCGAAGCCTCAGCCGCTACGCTCGCCAAAGCCAACAGTGTGCACCCCATCAGTGCCCTACAAACTGAATATTCGCTCTGGAGCCGCGACGTGGAAGATGAGATTCTGCCCGCCTGCCGGGAACTGGGAATCGGGTTTGTGCCGTACAGTCCGTTAGGACGTGGTTTCCTGACAGGTCAATTCAAAACTCTGGAAGACATTCCGGAAGATGACTACCGCAGGCATTCACCCCGATTCCAGGGAGAGAACTTCCAGAAGAACCTGGATCTGGTGCAGAAGATAGAGGAGATGGCCATTAAAAAAGGCTGTACGGCTAGTCAATTGGCTTTGGCGTGGCTTTTAGCACAGGGCGAGGACATTGTTCCCATTCCCGGTACTAAGAGAAGAAAGTACCTGGAAGAGAACGTGGGTGCGTTGCAGGTTTCGTTATCCCTGGAGGAGCTGGAAGAAATTGAGTTCATCGCACCCAAAGGCGTAGCCGCCGGACAGCGCTATGCCGCCCCGCAGATGGGCAACTTAAACGTGTAAGATCATTCCACCAGAATCCCTGCTGTTCTGCCGAGGTGGGCAGTGCAGCAGGGATTTTTTTTAAAGTAGCCTATGCCCGAAGGTCCTCAAATGGTTTTCGTGAAAGAACAAACCGAGCAGTTCATCGGTCAGGTTGTACTGGAGGTAAAAGGTAAAACCAGGAACATCCCGTTTGATCTTGTGAAAGGGCAGGAACTTACCCAGATCAAGACCTTTGGCAAGGAAATCCTGTTTTGCTTTCAGGAGAACGTGGTGCGCGTTCACCTGATGTTTTTCGGAAAGTACGCCATAAACGGAGAGGTCAACAGGCCGCTGGAGCTAGGGCTTTCCTTTGAAGACGGTGACCTCAACTTCTACGCTTGTGATTGCCGGTACTTGCAAGAGCCATTAGAAAGAATGTATGACTGGAGTACGGACGTGCTGAGTGAATCTTTTGACCAGGAGAAAGCCTTACAGAAATTAATGCGCCAGCCTACCCAACTTATCTGTGACGCGCTATTGGACCAGAACATCCTGGCGGGGGTGGGGAACGGTATCAAGAACGAAGTGCTGTTCAGGGCCCGGCTGCACCCCGAGAGTCAGGTAGACCATATCCCAGAAGCCATCCTCAGAAGCATCATCCAGGAATGCGTGACGCAAAGCTTCCGGTACCTGGACAGCAAACGAGAAGGCACCGTAAAAGAACACTGGCTGGTGTACCAACAGAAAGAATGTCCCCGAGACCACCTTCCCTTACGCAAAGAAAAAATAGGGAAGGGGCAGAGGTCCGGGTACTTCTGTGAGAAGTGCCAGGTCTTGTTTCATCCCGTAACAGGCTAAGTGGCCTTTAGGAAACCAAGAAACAAAGGACCAAAGAAGTCTTTTTCGGACATACCAAACCAACCTCCTTCTGTTATATACCTAGCTGCTTTTAGTTTGGAGGAGGAACCTTCGGCTAGGTAACAGGACGGAGATTTTAAGGCTGTTTTGGTAAAAACGGCTTAAGAACGCAGGAAAGCATAAAAAAAGCTCACGCGAGGCATGAGCTTGAGGAGAATCAAGGGGAAACTATTCCCACTTTAGTTCTTCATCCACCGCAGCTTCAGATTGAGCATGGTCTAAACGCTCAAGTTCCGCCAGTGCCTCTTCAGACAATAACTCACCTTTTACATGGTTAACGGTATCCTGCAACGCTTCCATGAACTTGGCAAAGTCTTCTTTGTACAAGAAAATCTTGTGCTTCTCGTAAGAGTAGTTGTCGTCCTTGAATTTTCTTTTGCTCTCAGTGATTGTGAGATAGTAATCATTGGAGCGGGTTGATTTCACATCAAAGAAATAGGTGCGCTTTCCTGCCCTTACTCTCTGCGAGTAGATTTCTGCTTTGTCGTTGTTCTCTTCCACCATAACTTGAAGGTTCCTTATTTATTTGAAGTAGCCAATTTAAAGCAACAGATTCACATCTAAAAATTTTTAAGATTAATTTTAATAGGTAAATTCGAATGTACTAATGTTTGTAATGAACAAAACTACATGAGAATAAAGCAATTCTGGCTATCTCTCAGCATGCTGCCTTGGACAAGCTTCGCCGAGACCAAGCTGAAAGTAGGGGAGGCCACCTTCTTTGCTGCCTCTCATCCCGAGCACAACACCTACAGCGGAGAACCTTCCACCTGCAGAACTCACTGCCGCTCACGGCACCTTGCCTCTAATTTCCTGCGTACAGGGGTATAATCTGGAGAACGGCTGCCGCGTTGTGGGAGGGATCAAGGACCGCATGAGCCGCAAATCTGGTGACGTGATGAATGTTTCCCGCAAAGCCGCCAACATCAGGGCATCATAGGGGAATATATGGGAAGGTGAAGCTCAATACAATAAACAAGAAAACCACCTTGGCCCAAGCCAAAAAGTAAACAAAGACGCATGAGTAGAATAGACGTTGATTTAAACAGTGTCCGGAACATCCAGAACCTGGAGTTTCTGGCCAAGCGGTTGGTGGAAGGGTTTATCACGGGCCTGCATAAATCGCCGTACCACGGCTTCTCGGTGGAGTTCTCTGAGCACCGGCTCTACAATTCCGGCGAGAGTACCCGGCACATGGACTGGAAAGTCTTCGCCCGTACCGAAAAGCTCTTCGTGAAACGCTACGAGGAGGAGACCAACCTGCGCTGCCAGCTTCTTTTAGACGTGTCTGGGTCCATGTATTACCCCATTAATAATTACGGGAAGCTTTCTTACGCGGTGCTGAGCGCCGCCGCATTGGCCACCCTGCTGCAGAGGCAGCGCGATGCCGTAGGACTCACCACCTTCGCCGACGGTATTGAGTTCCAGACGCCCATCAAATCTACCGGTGCGCATTTGCATACGCTCTTGCTGGCCCTGCAACAGCAATTGCAGAAACCCGCTCCGCCGCAGAAGGAAACCCGGGTGGCTTCCATGCTGCACCACGTGGCCCAACAGTTGCCCAAGCGCTCGCTGGTGATCTTATTCAGTGATCTACTTAGCCAATACGAGCAGTTAGATGAGATATTCCTAGCCCTGCAACACCTGCGGCACCAACAGCACGAGGTGCTTCTGTTCCACATCACCCACGCAGAGACGGAGGAAGAATTCCATTTCCCCGATAAGCCTTTCATGTTCCATGGCTTGGAGAACGGCGAGAAAATAAAAGTGCAGCCTGCCGAAATCAGGGACGCCTATGTGAAGGCCATGCAGCAATTCAAGAACGAACTGAAACTGCGCTGCGGCCAGTACCGCATTGACCTGGTTTCCGTGGACCTCAAGGAGCCCATCGACAAAGTCCTGCAAGCCTACCTTGTCAAACGCCAGAAAGTGCGGTAAACCTGATTTATGGCCGATTTCTTAAAAACAGCCCCTAAATAACTCAGGACTCAGAACGCAAGACTCAGGACTTTATTCTTTAATCTCAGAACTCACCTCCGGCACATTGTTCAAGGACTGCCACAGGTAACGGCAGGCCAGTGTCCGATGGGGGCGCCACGGCTCTGAAAGTTTCATCATATTGGCCCGGGCTTTTTTGTGGGCGTCCTCTAGGCTGTACAGGCGTTTCATGGCGTTGTAAATACCCAGGTCATCCACTGGCATGACATCGGGGCGGTGCAACGCGAACATCAGAATCATCTCTGCCGTCCAGCGGCCGATTCCTTTTATCTCTATTAACTGCGTGATGAGTTCCTCATCTGGGAGGTGCGCCAGTTGGTCGTCTTCCAGTTTGCCGGCGGCTTTGTGTTCCGCGATGTTCTGCAGGTAGCCTATTTTCTGGCGCGACAGCCCCACCGCCCGCATCTGCTCCACCGAGAGGGAAAGGACCAAACCCGGATCTGGATAGTTTTCCGGAAACAAGGCCAGAAACCGCGCCTTGATGGTGGCCGCCGCCTTCACCGATAGTTGCTGCGAGATGACCGAACTGAACAGCGCCTCGTAAATGGGCCGCGAAGCATCAGATATTTTAATCTCTGATGCCTGCAATACCAGTTGGTACAGGATAGGATCTTGCCGGAAAAGGGAGGCGTGCGCGTTGGCCATGGTGCTGGAGGTAGGTTTTAGGCGGACGGTCATCGGCACCGCCTCTGCAAAATAAGCGTTGTGCCGGGTAATCCGTATGCTAGGGCAAATATTCTAGCCGAAAGCTGGCGCCAAAGCGCGCCACAATGACTAAACTTGTCCTATGAAAATAATTGAGTGTCCCCGCGATGCCATGCAAGGCTTGTCCCAATTTGTGCCTACCCAGGAAAAAGTGAAGTACCTGCAAACCCTGCTGGAGGTTGGGTTCGATTCCCTTGATTTCGGGTCTTTTGTCTCACCTAAGGCGATTCCGCAGATGGCGGATACCGCCGAGGTGCTGGCCCAACTTGTTACTTCCGTATCGCAAACCAAACTTCTGGCCATTGTAGCTAACCTTCGCGGGGCCCAACAGGCAGTGGAGCAGCCCCAAATCCGGTACATCGGGTTTCCCTTGTCTTTGTCCGAGGAGTTCCAGCGGCGCAACACCAACAAGAGCATCGCTGAGGCGTTGGACGAAGTGGCCCAGATGCAGGAGCTGTGCTTAAAACATGGCAAAGAACTGGTGTTGTACCTGTCCATGGGTTTCGGGAATCCTTATGGGGAACCCTGGGAGCCTGCCTTAGCGGGGGAGATGACCCAAAAACTGGCGGCCCTGGACATCAGGATCATCTCGCTGTCAGATACGATTGGGGTCTCTGATCCGGGCACAATCCAGGATTTGTTTTCTACGCTGATTCCGGCTTTCCCGCAGATTGAGTTCGGGGCGCACCTGCATACCAAACCCAATACCTGGCGCGAGAAGGTGGAGGCTGCCTACGTAAGCGGCTGCCGGCGCATGGACGGCGCTTTGCTGGGATATGGCGGCTGCCCCATGGCCAAAGACGATCTGGTAGGCAACATGCCCACCGAGAAAATGCTCTCTTATTTACAGGAGAAAGGCGTACCTTTGAACCTGAACCAAGCGGCGCTTGGCCGGTCCCTGGCCCAGGCATCCCATGTATTCCACTTGCATTAAACCAGATGGCACAGCCGGTAGTTGATATATTTATTCCCTGTTTCATAGACCAGCTGTTTCCGCAGACGGCCTGGAACATGGTGAAACTGTTAGAGTCTTTGGGTTGCACCGTGCGCTACAACACTAACCAGACCTGCTGCGGACAGCCCGCTTACAACGCCGGTTACCAAAAAGAGTGCCGCCAGGTGGCAGACAAGTTCCTGGAAGACTTCTCCTCAGAGGACAGCGACTACATTGTGGCGCCCTCGGCCTCCTGCGTGGGCATGATCCGGAACGCCTACTCCAACATCTTCATGACCTCTTCCAACTTCGTGCGGTACCGCGCCATGGAGCGCAAAGTCTTGGAGTTAACCGAGTTCCTCACCGATGTGCTGCAAGTGCAGGAAATCCCCGGTGCCCGCCTGGATGCCAAAGTCACCTACCATGATTCCTGCAGCGCCCTGCGCGAGTGCAGCATCAAAGAAGGTCCGCGCCGACTTTTGGGCATGGTGCAAGGCCTGGAACTGACCGAAATGCGAGACACCGAGACCTGCTGTGGCTTCGGGGGCACTTTCGCCACGAAGTTTGAATCCATCTCCGTGGCCATGGGAGAACAGAAGGTAGAGAACGCCCTCAGCACCGGCGCCGAGTACATTGTCTCTACCGATACCAGCTGCCTCATGCACCTGGACGCCTACAGCCGCAAACAAGGCAAGCCCATCAAAGTCCTCCACATCGCTGATGTGTTGACCAGCGGCTGGTAGATAGTCCTCCTAATCTGGTTACCTACTATTTATAGGTGTTCCCTGATTTTTGTCATCCTGAAAGGATCGTGAGGGCGAATTAAGTGTGCTTTAGCTAAACGTTGCCCCAAACACAAGTCTGCCCGATTAGGGGCTGTTTTCAATTAAACAGCCCCTAATCGGGCAGACTTGTTAAAACGGTGGCGCTGAATTCAGAAGACCTGGAGAAAAGCAATAAACGTTAGCCCACAAGATCTTTTCAGGAGGACCTGTAGCTAGATTTCTTTTTGCTTGTCTGCAGGCTAATATCTTTTACAAAGCCCTCCAACTCCTCCCTTAGTTGGTCTATGTTCCATTTTCTCGTCAAGTGGAAGATTATAAAGGGTAAACCCCAAGTGCATATAAGCCCAGTCACCATAAACCAGTTGGTTTGTAGGAGAAGACCGATGGCTGATAGTAGGGTGAGAAAGATATTAAAGAAGTAAAACCCATAGATGTTCCCGTTAAAGTAGGGAATGATCTCGCAATCCATTCGAGTGCTCAACTTATCTTGGTTGCTGATTAGGGAAATCACAATCCTCCCTTTTTGAGGAATACTGATCTCCAATAGGTTGTCTCCGGTAATGGTGACCTGGCTGTAGACGAGCGGAAAGGCGGTGAGCGCGTCTAGTAAGCTTTTGTTTCGGTGCTTTTGGTGTAAGATATACTCTCGAATCAGTTTCCTCGGTTGGTGAAACTCGAAGGTGAATTGCCTGTGGTAAGTTCTGAATAGTCTTCTCACTGCCTGATTTCCTCTACTTAACAGCCTTCACAAACGTCACCAGTGCGGGCGTGAGGCCAGCGGCCAGCGGCAAAGAAGGATTGGAGTAGGTGCTGAGGTTGGCGTTGCGGTCAGAGGTGGTTTCCTTGAGCACATGGTTCATGTTGTCAAGGAGAACGAGTTGGCCTTTGCCTGCTGCACCCATAAGATAATGGGCGTCCTGCACACTCACCTGCAGATCTGCCGTTCCTTGTACCACCAACACTGGAATCTTTAATTTGGCCAGCTCTACCTGCGGATCAAACTTGAACCATGAGATAAGATACGGCTGCACGCTGGGCCGAAACAGCGAGGCCAGCATGGGGGTAACTTCCGGCACGGCTTTGCCCTGCGCCAGTTGGTCCAGGATAGGGAAAGCGGCTTCCTTCACCATGGGTGGCTGACCCTGCAATTGATGCCGGAGGACCTTATCGGCGGATTGGCCGGCGCCGGAAACAGAGATGAAGGCATCGGCTTGCGCTTGGCGGGCAGCGACCATGCCAATAAGAGAACCCTCGCTGTGGCCCAGCACCACTACTTTGCTGAACCGCGGGTCGCCTTTCAGCTTCTGGATCCAAGCGACGGCATCCTGCACGTAATGATCGAACCGGAGATCGAACTCTGACAGGGCCGCTTCTTTACTGGCTGCAATTCCGCGTTTGTCAAATCGTACCGAGGCGATTCCCTGCGCGTAAAAGGCCTCGGCCACCATTTTCAGGCTGTTGTTTTTCATGGCGGGATTGTTGCCATCGCGGTCGGTGGGACCGGAGCCTGAAATAAGCAGCACCACCGGCATCTTTCCGGCCGTGGCGGGCAGGAGCAAGGTGCCTTTGATGGTGCCTTTCTGGGTTTCCAGGTCAATTGGCGCCCCAACGGCTGGCGCTTCCGTTTGACCATAGGATTTGGTCACTAGCCAAAATAGCATAAGCGCCAGCAGCAGAGGGTTTTTCATCTGTTTCCTGAAAAATGGGCTTAAAACTAAGCTTACCGTAATAGAGGAGCCGCCGCAACCTGCACGCGTTCCACCAGGCTGGCAGAGGCAGGAGCCAGGGGTAGGCGAACGAAGGGCTCGCAGATACCGGCTTCCTTCAAGGCCAGTTTAATGCCCACAGGGTTCGCCTCTTCGTACATAAGCGGGTTGATTTTCCCGAAGGAACGTTGTAGCGCCCCGGCCTCGGTGAAGTTGCCTTCCAGGGCCAGGCGCGTCATACGGCTGAACCGTTCTGGAAACGCATTGCCCAACACGGAGATAATGCCATCCCCGCCCACGGAGATCAACGGAACGGTGTGCATATCATCGCCGGAGATCACCAGGAACCCCTCTGGTCTTTCCTCCAGAATGGTCATATACTGTTCCATGTTGGCGCTGGCGTCTTTGGTCCCGATGATATTGGGATGCTTGGCCAGGCGCAGGGTAGTAGCCGCGGAGATGTTGATGCCGGTTCTGCCGGGCACGTTGTACAAAATCACCGGCACGGGAGAGGCATCGGCAATGGCGGTGTAATGCAGGAACACCCCTTCCTGCGAGGGTTTGTTATAATAAGGGCAAACCGACAAAATGGCGTCTACGCCGGTGAAATCTATTTTTTTGAGTTGCTCCAGCACATAGTGCGTGTCATTGCTGCCCAGGCCATATACCAGTGGTTTGCGGCCGGCAATGCGTTCCTTAGCAAAAGCCAGTAGCTGGGTTTTTTCTTCGGGTGAGGTGGTCACCGATTCGCCGGTGGTGCCGTTCACCACTAGGTAATCCACGCCATTCTCAATGTTGAAATCAATCAGGCGCCCGAAGGCTTCAATGTCTACGGAAAGATCGGCTTGGAAGGGAGTTACCAAGGCCACACCTGTTCCTCTTAATGCTTGCATGTCTGTTGTTTTGAAGGATTTTTAAAAGCGCCCAAAGATACAGGATTGCATCGGTAATCCGTACGAGTGACAAACGTTTGTTCAGGACTTATGGAAGAGCCGTTTAGCTCCTGTTTTCAGAAAAGAGGCCCTAAATCGAAATCTTGAAAACAGCGCTGATGCTACAGAAATCCAGCCAGAATGGTCACCTTTTACCCTTGGTTAGAAAAGTCTTTTTAGGACTGATTTTGGGAAAACACACCTAAAACAAACGGTCTGTTAAAGGTTCTTGCTTTCCACCCAGCGCATGAAAACCTCTTTGTAGCTGTCGCCAATAGGGATTTCCTGGTCCTTGATCTTGAGCCGGCCTTTCTCAATGCTCTCAATGTGCGCCAGCGACACGATATAGGACCGGTGCACGCGCGCGAAGTCCTGCTCGGGTATTTTCTCCATGATCTTGTTCATGGATAACAGCGTGATAATCTTGCGACTTACCGTGTGGATGATCACGTAGTCCTTCAAACCTTCAATGAAAAGAATGTCTTTCAGGTTTACCCGCAAGGTCTTGTAATCTGCCTTCACAAAGATGAAATCCTCGGTGTCTGTCTGGGGCAGAACTGGCAAAGAAGGTGAGGGAGTGGCGGCTTGCAGTTGGGCCCGCTCGTAGACTTTGTTCACCGCCTTGAAGAACCGGTCAAAGGGGATGGGCTTGAGCAAGTAATCCACCGCATCCAGGGTGAAACCGTCCAGGGCATACTGCGGATAGGCCGTAGTGAAGATGACCGCTGGCCGGTGCGAGAGCGACTGCACAAACTGCACGCCGGTGATCTCAGGCATCTCAATGTCCAGGAACAGCAAGTCTACCGGTTGCCGCTGCAAAACCGCCATGGCCTCCAGGGCACTGGAACAGGTCTGCACCAACTGTAGAAAAGGAATCTTCCCGATGTAGGAGCGCATGATGTCCAGCGCGAGCGGTTCATCGTCAATGGCGAGGCAGGTCAGTTGCATCTGGTGAAGGTAGCGGTTTAGGAAAGTCTGGTCAAGGAAAGCTCCGCGATATAATCCTGGTCCTCCTGCCAGGTAGAAATGGTGTGGGCTCCGGGGTACAGCAGTTCTAGTCGGCGCTTTAGGTTCTGCAATCCTATGCCGCCGTAGTTGTCCTGGGTACCGGCTAGGGCTTTGATTCGGTTTCTGGTGGTAAAGGTCAGCGCTCCGTTTTGGGCTGACAGGTGCACCTGCATGGGTGCCGAGGAAAGGCCATGCTTGAACATGTTCTCCACCAGCGGCATCAGGAGCATGGGCGGCAGTAAAAGCCCTGAGATGTCTCCCTGAACCTCCAGCGTGAGCAACTCTGGTTGGGTGAGCCGGAGGCGGTGCAGGTCAAGGAGGTGTTCAACGTGCTCCAACTCGCGGGCCAGCGGTACCACGGGCGTGTTGGTTTCATAGAGCTGGTACCGGAGTAGGAGAGAGAGCTTGAGAATGGCATCTGGCGTTGAGGGTGCGTTCTGGTAAGCGAGTGAGTAGATGTTATTTAGCGTGTTAAATAGGAAGTGGGGGTTTACCTGCGCCTTGAGCAGATCCAGCTCGGTGGTGGTATGCTGCAGTTCCAGTTCCTTGCGCCGCCGCTCCGTGCGCAGATAGTCTCCGGTTACTTTAAGAGCCGAGCTTAAAAAGACGTTCATCAGGCCCATGACGCCCAGTTGCATCATTTGAGTTTTGAAGTCCAGCATGCTGGGGTGCTTGGCAATCTGCTCGGCCATTTTGGGGGTTACGCTCGCCTCCTGCGTGATCTGGAACACCTCAATGGGGCTGCGCACCGCCGCGAAAAGGGCGATGGTAGAAACCACCGCTAGAGCATACCCTAGCACGTTGCCTTTGGCCAAAATCCTGAGCAATACAAACCAATTGAAGTAAAAGAGCGCCAGGTGAAACGCAAAGGTCTGCACCACGTCCATAGCCACCCAGGACAAAGGCAAATCCAATCGGTCTACCCTGAAATGCACCCAGAGGGCGAATGCCAACAGGGCAAACCAAAGTAACAGGTGCAATAGAACCGGAAGCCGTTTTTTCATCATTTTCTTAGAAACGAGCCCAAAACTAACCATTCAGCGGAGCTTATCCTGCACATTTCCCAAGAACTAGACCAAGCCTGGTTTTGTATCGACGAAAGGGTTGAGGGGGAGAATCCCGGGGTTGGTCCCGGTGGACGGGCCGTTGGTATAGTTTAGTTGCAGCAGGCGAAGGGAAGGTGTTCATTTGGACTATCCAACCCGCAAGACCATGAAAGAACCGCTCATATCCACCCACCAGCTTCACTGCCGCTACGGCGCTCTGGAGATACTCAAAGACCTGGACCTTGACATTCCGGAGGGTAGCATCTACGGTTTCCTGGGACCCAACGGCGCCGGCAAGACAACTACCATTCGGTTGCTTTTAGGACTGTTAAAACCAACTGCCGGAACCATCCGGTTATTTGGGATGGAGTTGGAGCGCAATCGGGTGCAGGTATTACAGCGGGTAGGGGCCTTGATAGAAACGCCCAGCCTGTACAGGCATCTCTCGGGAAGAGACAACCTGGAGGTCATGCGCAGAATGCTTGGTTTGAAGAAAAGCCGCATAGACGAGGTGCTGGAGATTGTTCGCCTGCGGCAAGACGCCCACCGACCGGTAAAACAGTACTCGCTAGGAATGTGCCAGCGGCTGGGCATTGCACTGGCCTTGCTTCCTGACCCCGAGTTGTTGATTCTGGACGAGCCCACAAACGGCTTGGACCCCAGCGGCATCAGGGAGATGCGGGAACTGCTCAAAGACCTAAACCAGGAGCACGGTAAAACCATTTTTTTGTCCAGCCACTTGCTCAGCGAGATGGAGAAAACGGTGACGCACGTGGGCATTCTCCACCAGGGGCAACTCAGGTTCCAGGGAAGGATACAGGAACTGCAGAAAGCCACGCAGCAAGCCAGAACCGTTGAGGTGGAAGTGGGTAACGTGCTGCTGGCGAAAGAGATATTGCTTTACTTAGGCCACGCCGTAGAAACCCTGGACAACCAAAGACTGCGGGTAGCGGTGCAGGAAAAAGAAGAGGCTGCGGCCTTGAACCAGTTTCTGGTAGAAGGCGGCGTGGCGGTATATAACCTGGCGTTTTCCGCCCAAAGCCTGGAGGAAGTGTTCCTTTCCATGACAGAGCTTCCCGCCTTTGATTCTTCCGCCAGCCTCCATCTTCAACCATTCCTGCAAGCCTAACCATGAACACCGCACTCACTTTTGCAAGCCGAGGCTTGTCGGCGGAAGCCTTGAAAATCAAACACACCTGGGCGCTGTGGCTGGCTTTGCTGGCGCCGCTCTCAATAGTAGGCATGACGTTCCTGGTGTTTTTCTTCAAGGGACACCTGTTCCTGAAGTCTAATTCTGATCCTTGGTTAGTTTGGGCAACGAACAATTTCCTGGCCACGGCGCAGCTGCTCGTTCCGTTGTTTCTGGCCTTGCTCACGGCCCTGGTGAACGGCACTGAGCACCAATCTGGGGGGTGGAAGCAGTTGTACGCGCTGCCCGTGCCCCGGTGGACGGTGTTTCTGAACAAGTACCTGCTGTTGCTGGCGCTGGTAATCCTGGCTTATGGTACTTTCTGGCTGGGCATGCTGGGAGGCGGTTACCTGCTGGGCTGGCTTCGGCCGGAGTTGGGTTTCCAGAACTTCCACCACGTGCAGAGCATCAGCCTGGGGGCTTTCCGGATTCTGGTGGGCTCCCTTTGCATCTTCACACTGCAGTTCTGCCTTAGTTTCCGGTTCAAGAGTATCGCTTTGAGCATTGGCTTAGGCATTCTGTTCACGCTCGCTTTCCTGATTGGGTCGCGTTGGGAGCACATCGGGTACTATCCGTACAGCTGGCCCACGTTCTCGGCGGCGGCTTTCCAAGCGAAAGGATCCGCGTGGTTCGTGCCGCAGATGTGGTACAGCCTGGCCGCCAGCGGGTTGGTTTTCCTGGTGGGACTGTGGGATTCCTGTCGCCGCGAGGTCCGGTAGTTTATGCCTTGTTTTCCTTAAATCAGCTTAAAAACAGACAGCTATGAAGGTTTTATTTACGCTTGGGATAGGAGTGGTGGTAGGTTGGGCCTCCGCGTGGTTTGACCCAGACGGCCAGTTGGCGCTGGAGCTGCACCAGGAAAAAGTAAACGAGTCCATGTACCTGGCAGACCTCACGCAAAAAGTAGAGGAGGTGGAGACCAGTGGCTTCTTCTCCTTCGTGTGGCCTTGAGGCAATATATTGAAAGTCTAGCTTAAGGTGTAGAACGGCTCTTTTTCCTTGTCGTGCATCCTTATCTGGCCCTGCAGCACCATGTACACCAATAGGCGGCGGGCTCGCTGTTTGGAAAGGTTGGCCATGTGCATGAAATCCTTGATGGTGAGTTTGCGGTACTTTTTGAGTAACTCCAGGATGCGCTGCTGCTGGTGGTCCACCACGTCTTCAATGCTCTCGGTGGCGGGTTCCAGCGTGAGCGATTTCTCTACCATTTTGCTGGTTTGCACGCTCTCGTCCTTGACCCTGATGTAGCTGCGCCAGTCGTCTTCCTTCACCTTGGCCAAATGCGGTTTGGTGTCGCTCTCCGGGATGATGACTTTCAGGATGGTGCCCTCGTCCATATCCACTTCTTCGTAGATCACCTGTACCGGCGGTTCACAGAAAGAATGGATGGCCTTGTCCAGCGTGTATTTTTCCTCCTCGGGATCGGCGCCGCAGATGGTGCCGTCGTCCTGCACGCCTACCAGAATCTGGCCGCCGCGGGTATTGGCGAAGGAAACCAAGGTACGCGCGATACGGGCCGGGTGGGTGATGGTTTTCTTGAACTCCAATTTCTCGCCTTCGCCCTGAAGAATCAACAGATACATTTCCTGCATGTAACCGACGTGTTGGTTTAGCGGTGATTTATCAAAAACAGGCTAAAAGCCGGTTTGTTCGGCACTAAGGTCCCACAGGCGGCGGGCTACGTGCGCGTTGTTGGAATCGGCGGCTGAATTCACCTGTTTGCTGTTCTTGAAGTATTTGCCGCTTATAAACTTAAGATACGGAGAAGTGGCCAG
Source organism: Rufibacter hautae (assembly GCF_008271695.1). GTDB lineage: Bacteria > Bacteroidota > Bacteroidia > Cytophagales > Hymenobacteraceae > Nibribacter > Nibribacter hautae. The sequence goes on along the minus strand of NZ_VKKY01000002.1, from coordinate 1,233,636 downwards.
GTACACGGTGGTCTGGGCACCTTTTTCGGGCGTTTTCATGAAAAGCCGGCTAAACCGAAAGAGGCTCCTGATAAAGAAATTGCTGTTGCTCCCGAAATTGGTGGCTACCACGCCCGGGTGCAGGCAGTTGACGGTCAGGTTGGTGAACTCGGTGCGGCGCGCCAGCTCATAAGTGAAATGGATGTTGGCCAGCTTGGAGTCTGCGTAGGCGGTGATGGCGCTGTACTTCACGGGTTTGCCTGCGTGTTCAAAATCTATCTGGCCCAAGCGGTGCGCCTCTGAGGTCACGTTGATCACGCGGCCCTGCTCAGAAGCCAAAAGAGAGTCCATGAGCAGGTTGGTGAGCAGGAAAGGAGCCAGGTGGTTTGTGGCCCAAGCCATTTCCCAACCGTCTGGCGTGGTTTCCTGGTGACCGGGAATGAGGCCGGCGTTGTTGATGAGCACATCAATGACCGGGTAGTTCTCCTTCAGGTCCTGGGCTACGCGTCTTACCTCTTCTAAGGAAGAAAGGTCCGCCAGGTAGAGGTCAAGGGAGGCATCGGGCACCTTCTTTTTGATGTCGGCAATGGCCTGTTCCCCTTTTTGAGCGTTCCGGCAGACCATCACCACCTGAGCGCCTTCTTTGGCCAATGCTTCTGCGGTGGCCTTCCCAATTCCGGAGCTTGCCCCGGTGACTATCATTACCTTCGTTTCTTTGTCTGTTGCCATGTGCGCTGCTGCTCCAGTTTACCTGGATATTGGGCACTACGGAAAAAACCTACTTTTCGCTGTCTTCCGGGAAAGGAATCCTGAGGGCATAAAAAATGCGGCCCTTTGGGAGGCCGCATTCTATAGATTTTAACGAAGGATCAAACTTAGAAAGGAAGATCGTTGTCCATGTCATCGCTGATGAAAGACGAGCTGGATTTAACCGGCTGCTGAGCGGCGTAAGGGTTTCCTCCTGACGCTTGCGGCTGGGCGGCGCTTCCGGCGTGCTCTACTCTCCAGGCCTGCAGGTTGGTGAAGTACATGGTGGTACCGTTCTTGGTGAAGGGTTTCCCGCTCAGGTTGAAGGCAACCTTCACTTCATCGCCTGTTTTGTAGTTGTCAAGAATACCGCACTTGTCTTGGGTAAGCTGAAACTTGGCATATTGCGTATAAGAGCCGTCTGGGATCTCCAAAACGAATTCGCGTTTACGGAATTTTTCGCTCACTTGGGTTTCGTCAAAGATTTCGTGCAATCTTCCTTGTACATCAAAAGACATAGGTGATAGTTTTAATAGATTAGTAAAGTAACTATACAAATATACAAAGAATAGGGGGTTAAGATTCCACCAGCCGGACTTAAATTTATCAACCATCCGGGGCCTTCTTTAGGGCGCGCCTGGGGCTGTAAAGGATAGTTTTTTAAGTCTGATTCATAACTCCCTGAACCAAAGGACACCAGAAATATGGAGAACAAGCAAAGATTTGCCCTTGCCCTGCACGGCGGCGCCGGAACCATCACCAGAGCCTCCTTAACCCAGCAAATGGACCAGGAGTACCGGCTGGCTTTACACGAAGCTTTGGCCATAGGCCATGCCATTCTGCAGAAGGGAGGATCTGCCTTGGCGGCCGTGGAAGCCATCGTGGTCTCGCTGGAGGATTGTCCCTTGTTCAATGCCGGGAGGGGTTCTGTGTTCAACAAGCGCGGTACCCACGAGATGGACGCCGCCATCATGGACGGCAAAACCCTGGGGGCCGGGGCCATCACCGGGGTGAGGAATGTACGCAACCCCATTAGGCTGGCCAATGAGGTCATGCGCCATTCAGACCACGTGCTGCTGTGCCAGCAAGGCGCCGAGGAATTTGCCCGGAACCGGGGCATCGCCTTTGAACCGGATGAGTACTTTTTCACCCAGCAGCGCTATGACCAGTGGCAAGCCCTGCGAGATTCGGACGTGTACATGCTGGACCATTCCCAGGCGAAAGAGAAAAAATTCGGGACGGTAGGGGCCGTGGCGGTGGACCTACACGGCAACCTAGCGGCGGCTACTTCTACCGGCGGCATGACCAATAAGAACTTCAACCGCATCGGGGATACTCCTATTATAGGGGCAGGAACCTACGCCAACAACCGCACCTGCGCTGTCTCCTGTACCGGCCACGGCGAGTTCTTCATGCGCAGCGTGGTAGCTTATGACATTTCCTGCCTCATGGAATACAAAGGGCTGTCGCTGACCCAAGCCTCTGAATTGGTGGTGATGGACAAACTCAAAAAGATGGGCGGAGAAGGCGGGCTCATCGCTGTGGATGCCAAAGGAAACGTGGCGCTGCCCTTCAACTCAGAAGGCATGTACCGCGGCAGTTGGGTGGCTGGCCAAGAGCCGGTCGTGGCCATTTACCAGGACTGACGCTGTTTCAAGGCTAATTTTTTAAAATCGGCTTTAAAACTATGTAGTCGCCTATTCATTGGCCAGTTGCTTCGCCCCCACAAAGAAGCGGCGCTCCCGGATATCATAGTAATTCCCGAAGGCCAGTACGTGCATCCGGAAGTTCTCAATGGAGAGGGGCGTACCCGGAGCGGCGTAAGAGGCGTTGTTGTGCTTGATGTGATGCCCATCCACCACAATGACCAGATTACTGCCGATGGTTTCAATGACATTGCCCTGTGTGATCATGACGCCGGTATCTTCCCCCAGCCCGATGCCGATCTTGAACGGGTGCGTGGCCACAGCCTCCATCAGCCGCCCGAATCTACCCCGTTTTACAAAATGGGAGTCAAAAATGACGTTTTCCTGAAAGGCCAGTCCGCGGTCAAGTTTCACCGAGCCTTTTAAAAGGGAGCGTTGGCTGCTGCCTCCCTTGATCATGATGTCTGACATGGCCATGGCGCCCGCGCTGGTGCCGGCAATGACAAAGCCTTTCTCGTGGTGGTAGCGGTGCAGCAGAATGTGGTGAAAGGCCGTGCCTGAGAAGATCCGGAACAGGCGGGACTGGTCGCCGCCGGTGAACATGACGCCGCTGGCTTTTTTCAGCCGCTCCAGGTACTCGGGCTTTTGGGCGTCAATTTCCTCCCGTATGTCCATAACGCTCACTTTCTTGCAGCCCAACACCTCAAACGCATGCAGGTAAAGGGCGCCCAACTCCTCGGGGATCATAGACGCGGTGGTAATAATCTCTACCTGCGCCTCGTGGCCACCCATGGCATCAATAATGCGCTTTAGAATGCCCAGTTCAAAGAAATTGAGGTGAAACTGCTTTTTATCTCGAGGGTAGGTGCCTTTGTCTTCGTTTCCGCCTACGGCGATGAGAATGCCTTTGGGGGCTAGCTCAAGTTTGGTCATGTATGCTACTATTTACTGGTAAAGCTTTGATTGCTGCTTATACGGTGTACTGCTGGTAACGGACAGACTAAGCCAAGGTACATAAATAAGCCTAGAATCTTCTCCCATCCACTGAACTACCCTTCTCCAAGACCGTATAAAAATGACACGCTTGATTTTTTAACTAAATAGAAGAGCTATGAAATTAACATCCTTGAATGACTTGTTCATCCACCAGATGAAGGATCTCTATAATGCTGAGCAGCAACTGTTGAAGGCAATGCCCGAAATGATGGAAATGGTTTCTAGCCCCGAGCTGGCCAATGCCCTGGAAACCCACATGCGGGAGACAGAGCAGCAGATAGCCCGGTTGGAGAACTGTTTCCAGATTCTGGGTATCAGCGGCGGTGGTGAAAAATGCATGGCCATGGAGGGTATCATCAAAGAAGCCCGTGAGTTCATGAAACATGACGCCGATCAGGAAGTAATGGATGCCGGAATCATCGCCTGCGCCCAGCGCGTGGAGCACTATGAGATTGCCGGTTACGGAACCGCCTGCACCTACGCCAAATTCCTGGGCCATACTGAGGTCCTGAACCACCTGAAGGAAATCCTGAACGAGGAGAAAATGACCGATGAGAAGCTGACCATGATTGCGGAAACCGCCGTGAACCGGAGAGCCGAAAACCACTAATCATCCCTTACACACACCAAAAACACCTCACCAAAACAGCGCAGGCCGTTGGTTCAAAACCAGCGGGCTGCGCTGTTTTTTAGGTTATGGTGTAGCCTGGATCAGCGCATCCAGGGAGCTGGTGGATACGGAATGGTAGTTGGGGCGAGCCTTCCGGTATATCTCCCGGGCCAAGTCAGTTCCACTTTCAGTCTCCAGCAAGGCCTTGTACAGCGGCATCAAGAATTTACGGCGACCTACCCGCACCAGAAAAGCCTCCAGCGCCGGATAGGCCTCTTTGTACCCGTGCTTTATGGAATGCCTCAGCCACTCAGCCTGGATCTCGGCGTTGCCCGAGGCGGTGAAGCCAAAAGCATTGTCTAGTTCACGCATTTTGGCATGGGCAAGGGTCTTGGGTAAGTTGCTCAGGAAGTACAGCCACTCATGGGTACTCCAGTTTTCAGTTGCGAGTTGGTTGGCTGGGGTCCCGGTTTCCCATCGCTGTAGTTCAGCGGCCACTTTCTCAAAGAGCCTGGCCTGTAAAGGAACAATGCCTTCGGGAATACCCGGGGAGTGGATCCAGGCTTCGGCGTTTAGCTGTTGCTTTACCGCATCGTCTCCGTTTAGGAGCTCCTTTTCCAAAAACTGCTCAAAACGATCTGTGTCCATAGACGTGAATTGAAACGTGCCGAAATACTTGTTCACGAAGGCATCAAAGCGGGCGCGGCCTACCAGCGCCTCGAGCCGGCACAGGAACAGGTTGCCTTTCTCGTAGGCGATCTCCGTCAGGCCTTCGTCCGGATCACGGTTCTCCAGGTTCAGTTTCAGACAGGTGTCTTGCGGTTTTTGGCTCAGTTCTTCCAACGTGTGCTGTAAATCCTGGTAGCCTAGGGTGTGGAGCATTTGGGCGTACTCAGGGCCGTACAGCGCTTCCATGATGCGGCGCTCAAAGTACACGGTGAAGCCCTCGTTGAGCCAGAAATCGTTCCAAGTGGCATTAGTCACCAGGTTCCCCGACCAGGAGTGGGCTAGTTCATGCGCGACCAGGCTGGTCAGCGAACGGTCTCCGGCAATGATGGTAGGCGTGGCGAAGGTGAGTTTAGGGTTCTCCATGCCCCCGAAGGGGAAACTAGGCGGAAGCACCAGCAGGTCATAGCGTCCCCAGCGGTAAGGTCCGTACAGGTTCTCGGCGGCCAGCAGCATTTGTTCCGTTTCGGCGAATTCATAGGCGGCGGCCTTCAGGCTACCGGGCTCCGCATACACCCCGCAACGCTCGCCCAAAGGCGCGAAGGCCAAGTCGCCCACCGCCAATGATAGAAGGTAAGAGGGAATGGGCTGGTCCATCCGGAAGAAGTACACCCCGTCCTCGTTTTTCTCCTGCGGATTATCGGCGGACATCAGGGGCAAAAGGTGCGGCGGAACCTGCACCCGGGCCGTATAGGTGAACCTGACACTGGGGCTGTCCTGGCAGGGGAGCCAGGTTCTGGCCAGAATCGCCTGCGACTGCGTGAAAAGAAAAGGCTCCTTTTTACCGGTTGTCTGTTCAGGCTCCAGCCACTGCAAGGCCGCTGCCTCGGCGGTAGTCTCAAACGCAATCCTGATTTTCTGTGTGCCTGGTTTTAGCGGGATTTTCAAACCCTGGCCCAAAAACGGTTTTTCCTGGGTGAAGGAGAAATCCACAGCTTGCGGTTCATCCTCCAGCCAAACACCCGTAATCTTAAGGTGGTGCACGTCAAATATGACCTCCGGGGCTTGTTGATGCCTTATGTGGTACACGCCGCTGCCCGTGATCTTCTTCTGCATGAAATCAACCTGCAGGTCCCAATCTACATGGTGCATATGGGCCGCATTGGGGGTAGAGAAGCTGTGCGGATCTTCAGGGAAGGGATTGGTAAGGTTATTGCTAAAATCCATTTTTAGAAGTTTAGTTCAAGGTTGATCATAGACATACGGAGCTTTTCAAATGGTAAGCGCCTGTTTTATGTAGGAGCACCAGAGAAATGTGAAGGAGCTTTGGTGTTTCATGTTTCGCGTTTGAATCCGGTTTAGAGATGCACCACGTGACTATCTGGTGCCACTTATATGTAAGTACATCTTTATTGATTTTATCCAATTTTATTAGGTTTCCTGCGCTTAACTTTTCTGGGCCAGGCAAGTATAAGTACTACAATTCAATGATAGGAACAACCCTTATGAAATCAAATAGACCTGTTTTACCTCTTTTCCTGTTTTTCCTTGTTGGCCTGCTGGTGATGACCGCCTGTGCCAAGTCTGGAGATAAACAGCAGAAGAAGGTAGCCTTGGCGGCGGCCAAAGATTTCCCGCAGCAAACCGATAGCGTGTACGTGGTGTCTTTCACCAGAAGCGATGCTGAATTCAAGAAACACCTGGACCTGATGAAGCTTTTCTACCGGGAGCGGCAATACCGTTTTGCCTGGTTTAAAGACGGCCAGTTAGTGCCGCAGGCCTTCAAATTTGTGGAGGTTCTGAACAAGGCCCACGAAGAGGGTTTGAACCCTCAAGATTACGCCAGAAAAGATTTGAAGCAGATGTTCCAGAACCTGGAGCAGGCGAAGAATGACTCGGTGCGCCATAAACTCCAAGAGGAACTGGATGTGACCCTTACGGCCTCTTACTTCACTTATGCCAGCGACTTCTACCGCGGCACGGTGGACCCGCGCAGCATGGATAACATTGAATGGGAGGTGAAGAAAAATAAAATCAAGCTGAACAAGGCCCTGCAAACTATTTTAAAGGAGCGCGAAAGCCGCTACCCTTACTACGAGTTTGAGGCTTTGCACCCCGACTACATTCGTTTGCGCGATGCCTTAAAACAATACCGTCAGGTGAAACAGCAAGGAGGCTGGCCTAAGATTGAGTTGGCTTCTAAAATGATCAAACCTGGGGATTCCGCTGCCGCGGTACTCACTCTTCGGCACAGAATCCTGGGCAAACCAGCCGAGAATACTCCCCAAAGCAGAATGTATGACAATGCCCTGGCTACTGCGGTAAAGAACTTCCAGATTCGTCATGGCTTGAAACCAGACGCGGTGGTAGGAGGAGAGACCCTGCGCGTCATGAACATTCCTATAGAGGAAAGAATTGACCAGATCATCGTGAACATGGAGCGGTGGCGTTGGGTACCCAAACGGTTCGAGGACCGTTACCTGTTCATCAACATTCCGGAATACATGCTGCACGTGGTGGAGAAAGGCAAGGATGTCATGAACATGAAAGTAGTGGTAGGGAAAGAGATGCACGCCACCCCTGTCTTTAGTGATAAGTTAGAGTACATTGTGTTCTATCCTTATTGGAACATCACGCCGCAAATCCTGGAAGAGGAGATCGCCCCTGCCCAGGCAAACAACCCTAATTACTTAGCCAAAAACGACATGGAGTTGGTGAAAGATATAGGGAACAATAAAGTAGAAGTGGTGTCCCCGTCATCCGTAGATTGGTATTCTGTTGACAAGGATTTCAAATATCGGGTGCGTCAACGTCCGGGCAAGAAGAACCCCTTAGGCTTCGTGAAGTTCATTTTCCCGAATGAGCACAACGTGTACCTGCATGACACCCCCGCCGACCATTTGTTCAACCAAACGGAGCGCGGGTTCAGCCATGGCTGTATCCGGATTGAAAAGCCTTTTGAGCTGGCTCAGTACCTGTTGAAGGATCAGAAACAATGGACTCCCTCTACCATCAATGCCGCCATGCACGGAGGTCAGGAAAAGTACGTGAACTTATCGGCTAAGGTGCCGGTGTACATTGTGTACTTCACCGCGTGGGTAGATGACAAAGGAGTCGTGAATTTCCGTGATGATATCTACGGCCATGACCGTGATTTAGAAATGGCTTATTTTAGATAATCTCTATAAGGCTTAAACTAAGCCTAGCAAAAGTAAGAAGCCCCGGGGCTGCTCAAACTTTGAGCAGCCCCGGGGCTTCTTACTTTTAGGGTACTTTACAATTTGGTAGTACAGGTTTTGTGCAACTACTAAAATGTAGAGTAGAATAAGAACAGCACATGATGTAGGTCTCCAGGCCATGGTATGTAGTTGAAAGATAAACTACAAGCCTGTTAGAAGATCAGATAAATAGTGGAAATCTCCTTGGTTATACAGAATTGATTATAAATAATTTACTAGAATATAGAGCCTGCAACAATGTGCATACTGCATAAAATCCTTATTTGAACTAGGTGGATAAACTAAATAGGGGCATTATGTAAATAGTCAATATTTAGGATACAACAATTGTAAATTTTGCCTTTAAGTTACTTTTGTAAACTTAATATACAATTGTAAAATGTGAAATTTAGTTTACTTTTGTATATTAGTGCTTGTAAATACTGCCTGTAGCTTAAGCATAATTACATAGCTTTTAGCTGGTAGCTTATTGCGATAAATAGGTAATCCGAAAATGTATGATAGGGGAATGTTTTAGGTACAGTTATCCAAAATCTATATCAATGTAAAAGATTGCTGTTACAGTTGTTTCACCATTTTACTCTTAATAAGTGTCTGATCTGTTAACAAGAATTCAGGAAGTTATCAGCTGGTGTGCTTTAGGCCCCGCTGCTTTTGCCGATGAGATTGAAGTGGGTCGTCCTGTCATCAGCCATATACTTTCTGCCAGGAACAAAGCCAGTCTAGAGGTAGTCCAGAAAATCCTAAGCCGATTCCCTGAAGTATCGGCGCTTTGGTTAATCTCTGGGGAAGGAGAGATGCTAAATGGATTAGCAATGGATCCAGGATCTTCCCAGGAAAGAAAAGTGCAACCTTTCCTCGATGCTCACGAAGTGAAAACCTCGAGAATTGGACAAATAAAGCATGAAGTGCAAAAGTCGGATGTGATGAAAAAAGTACAGGATGAAATCCTCTTTTCACCAAAGAGGGAAGTAGTAAAGGTGATGCTGCTCTACTCAGATGGAAGTTTTGAGAGTTACGAACCTTCTTGATTGTAAAAACCAAGGGAGTATTTGGGCGGCCCTTTTAATTGAAGGCATTTTCCTATATCGAAATAGAAAAAGATTGTTAACCTAATTTGATTGCCCTTTATCATTATAACAACTTAGGAAGGTCAAAGTGCTTCTTTCCTGAAGTTTCCTGTTTACTTATGTGAAAGGGTCTTAAATTAACAGTGGGTTAGTCAAAGCTGATTTGCTTGCACTTTTGGTTTCACCCACCTTCTCTGTTCGGTTTCCTAATTATTTTACTTCAAGTTGTAAATTGAGTGATTAGAATGGTCTTTCAGTAAGCTATTGAAATTGAGGAAGCAGAAACTCTGTCCTTATTAATTACCTATCGTAGGTTTTAGCATGAATAGCTGTTTTGAGCAGTTATTTAGAAAAGAGGCTCAAAAGGATGAAGACAAATTCCAAGTAGTGTGGCTTAGTGATTAAGGAAAGTTAATCGTTGGCAAAGGATATTGATAGGAGGGAAATGCCTTAAAACAAAAAAGCCCCTCTGCATGTAGCAAAGGAGCTTTTCTTGTAAACTGCGGTCCGGACGGGACTCGAACCCGCGACCTCCGCCGTGACAGGGCGGCATTCTAACCAACTGAACTACCGGACCAACATCTTCTGAAGACCAGCTGTCTCCGTTTTGATGCTGCAAATATGTAGGTTTATATTTTACGATGCAAACGAAAGTTTCTAAAACGTTAAAATTTATCCATCACCTTTTAGTTTCTGTTTTAAGCGTTCTTTTATAAAAGTATGCCTTATTCACCTTGCTACTTTGTAACTGGTTCTAACTCAATCAAAGGTGAATTCACTCCATATTAATAAAAAAGCCAAACCATCAACAAGGATTACTCTTCCTTCTCTATATATAATGGGAAATAAAGCCAACAATAAATTAGGAATACAAACTGCCTAGTTACTAGCAGATTTACCGGCCATATAGTTCTAAGATGGCTTTGGCCTATTTAAGCTACTCTTTACTGCCTAGAATATAGTTGTTGTAATAAGAAGGAGGAGGGTTGGTGATGGTGCTAATAGTGGTGCTTAGAAGGTTTCTGGCTCTTCGGTAAGTTCTGCCAAAGTAGTTTCTTTTATGAAGAACATGATTACAGATTTGGTGAAGGCAAGCCCTTCTTCCACCTCTTCGTTCTCAATCTGCTTTTTGGCGAACTCAAGTTTCATGATGCAGTAATTGATCACGTGGCTGGGTTGTTCCTCAGTATACCCGTTTCGGAACATGTACTTGAATACATCCAAGGAATTATGCAGATATGCCAGTAGCATCGATGCCGTTTCTGCTTCCTCCGCCTTCAATAAATTCAGCTTTGCCAGAATCTCCTGCAACTCCTCTAAGCTTTTCTCCTGTGTTTCCATTGCCTTGTACAATTCTGTTTTGAGGTTATATGTCAAATATCTTTTCTAATCAGGAAGAGATTTGCTACTAGTTGATCGGCAGTTACTTGGGGGAGAAAGGGTGCTGATTTACTGTATGACAAAGATATGCTTATTTCTGAGTTTCTATAAGCCATGTAGAAGTTTAATATAGATGAAAACAAACAAAGTACTTCTACCATTTTCATTACCTAAATATTGAGGTTTAGCTTATATGCTCTCCTACATTTCATTAATAACGCCGGCGTCTTGGTGGAAACCAATTTCCTGACTTATTACCCTTAGGAGGACTTTGACTACCTAATGAAGAACAACGTTAAAAAGGCCGCCAGAATAGAATTGATAAAAAGGTAAGTGAAGCGGTAGAAGGAGTTGCAAAGGAAAAGGAAGCAGCAATCAAACATTCCAAAGCATAAAAAAAGCCCCTCAAGTTTTTGAGGGGCTTTTGCGGTCCGGACGGGACTCGAACCCGCGACCTCCGCCGTGACAGGGCGGCATTCTAACCAACTGAACTACCGGACCAACATCTTCTGGAGACCTATTGTCCCCGTTTGATGATGCAAATATGGGGGGCAGAATGTTACCACACAACAGCCTTTCCTAAAAAAGAGCAAAAGAAAACCGCTTTTGGAGGTAACGGGTTCATTTTCAAACGAAAAAAATTCATCTAAACTTGAAAAAACTGGTGCTACTAAACTTTGCAAGTTTCGTTTACCTTTGTAGTCACACTTTAGCTAAACGTAAGGGGCATTACTATGCTGTTAGATTTTGAACAACCTATTGCTTCTCTGGAAGGGAAACTAGCCGAAATGAAGAAACTGGCCTCTGAGAGCCAGGTAGACGTAAGCGAGGCAGTTGTAGCTCTGGAGGAAAAAATAAAGTCTCTGAAGAAAGAAACCTACGCCAACCTTACCCGGTGGCAGCGGGTGCAGCTTTCCCGTCACATTGAAAGACCTTACACCCTGGATTATATCAAAGGACTGTCTTCCACCTTCGTGGAACTGCACGGCGACCGCAACGTGCGCGATGACAAAGCCATGGTGGGCGGGTTTGGCGAGATCAACGGAAAAACCGTCATGTTCATTGGCCAGCAGAAAGGCCGCAACACCAAAGAGCGTCAGTACCGGAATTTCGGGATGGCCAACCCCGAGGGGTACCGCAAGGCGCTGCGCCTGATGAAACTCGCCGAGAAATTCAACAAGCCCATCATCACCTTCATTGACACGCCCGGCGCATTCCCAGGACTAGAAGCCGAGGAAAGAGGCCAGGGAGAGGCCATCGCCCGTAACCTGAAAGAGATGTTCATGCTCAAAGTACCCGTAATCTGCATTATCATTGGGGAAGGCGCCTCGGGTGGAGCCCTGGGGATTGGCATTGGGGATAGAGTCTACATGCTGGAGAACACCTGGTACTCGGTGATCTCGCCGGAGTCGTGCTCTTCTATTTTATGGCGCAGCTGGAACTACAAAGAGCAGGCCGCAGAGGCCCTTAAACTTACCGCCAAAGACATGCTGGGCAATAAGCTGGTGGATGGCATCATCAAAGAACCACTGGGAGGCGCGCACGTGAACCCAGAGAAGATGGTGAGAACCCTGCAGAAAAAGATCCTTTCCACCCTGGAAGAACTGGAGGCCCTTTCTTCGGAAGAACGCATCATGCAACGCATTGAGAAGTTCGGGGAGATGGGCGTGGTATCTGAGTAATTCCGTTTACAGGCTCTTTTCTAAAAACAGGCTATAAAACCACCTTGCATGGCATTGACGCTTTACCCCATCCATACCGGTAATTTTAAATTAGACGGCGGCGCCATGTTTGGGGTGGTGCCAAAATCCATCTGGCAGCGCACGAACCCGGCAGACGAAAACAACCTCTGTTCCTGGGCCATGCGCTGCCTTTTGGTGGAGACCGGTGACCGGTTGGTATTGATTGACAACGGCATCGGGGACAAGCAAGACGCCAAGTTCTTCAGCCACTATTACCTGCACGGCGATTACTCCTTAGAGAAGTCCCTGAAAGAAGCCGGCTTCGGGTTTTCAGACATCACCGATGTTTTTCTCACGCACCTGCACTTTGACCACTGCGGCGGATCTGTGCGCTACGGCAAAGACGGCAGCACCCTGGAAACGGTTTTCCCTACAGCCCGCTACTGGAGCAACAAGGACCATTGGCACTGGGCCACCCAGCCCAACCCCAGGGAAAAGGCAAGTTTCATCAAAGAGAACATCTTGCCCATTGAGCAGAGCGGCCAACTGGAGTTTCTGACCGTGGGCCAGGAAAAGTTTTTGCCCGGCTTTGACGTGCTCTACGCCGATGGCCACACCGACAAAATGATGCTCCCCAAGCTCCAGTACAAAGGCCATACCCTGGTATTTGCCGCCGATTTGTTGCCCTCAGTGGGGCACTTGCCGTTGCCTTACGTAATGGGGTATGACACTCGGCCACTGCTGACGTTGCAGGAAAAGGAAGCATTCCTGAAGCAGGCCGCCGATGAAAAGTGGGTTTTATTTTTTGAGCACGATGTCCAAAACGAGTGCTGCACCGTACAGCATACCGACAAAGGAGTAAGGGTAGACCAGGTTTTCCCTTTGTCGGCTTTGTAAAGAATGCACAGATTAGGACTATGTTTGTCTGGTGGGGCCGCCAGGGGAGTAGCCCATTTAGGGGTTTTGCAGGCATTTGCCGAAATGAAGATTCCCATTCACGCCATCTCAGGGGTTAGCTCCGGGGCCATAGCCGGGGCTTTTTTTGCGGCCGGCTACGCACCAACCGAAGTATTGGAAATGGTCTGCGGGTTGCCGCTGCCCAGGTTGATCAGACCGGCCCTGAACCGGGGTATTCTCCACACCCAAGCCCTGCACCGGATTTTCGAGGAGCACCTGCGAGGGCGCACCTTTGAGGAACTCCCCGTCAAACTCATCATCTCGGCGTTGGATTTGGTTGAAGGCAGCACAGTCTATTTCACGCAGGGATCGCTGGTAGATGCCTTGAAAGCTACATCAGCGGTGCCGGTGCTGTTCAGGCCTATGCAATTGGAGAAAAGGCTGTTGGTAGACGGGGGCATCGTCAATAACCTACCAGTGGAGTGCATTACTGGCGAATGCGATAAAATCATCGGGGTGCACGTGAACCCTCCACCACACCATGCCGAGATCAACAGCATTAAACAGGTGACCGAACGAATCTTTAACTTGGCGCTACATGCCAATATTCAAAGCCGTATTGCCCTCTGTGACCTGCTGCTGGAGCCACCAAAACTTAGTGGGTTCCATATTTATGACCTGAAAAAAGCCAAAGAATTGTACAACGTAGGCTACGAGTATACCTTGGGCTTACAACCTGAAATAGAGGCGGTTTTAGGGATAAAAATATAAAATTTATATATTTTTATAATCCTACAAGATAGTTTGAATTATCAAATTTCTTAAAGGTGCTCCTCCGTATTAGTCAAAATAAAGGATAGGTTCGCCCGTTTTAAGGGTATTAGGTTCCACCTTATTTGACTATATGAGAAAGTTCCTCTACTTAAGTGCTCTCCTTCTGGTATTTACGCAGGCCTGGGCCCAGGAAAACCGGGGTACCTTGGTGCCCGCCAAAATTTTCCAGCGCTCCCTCATGTTGGGCGGAAGTGTGTCTGGTTCCTATAAACGAATCAACATTACCAGTAACAGTGAACCCATCTCGGGGCACCGGCAGCAGTATGACATGGATGCCAAGGTAGGGTACTTTGTGCTGAGCGATTTTGCAGTGGGACTTAAAGGATCTGTTTACCATTACAAAGAGAAGATGTCTGGCCAGGTGCCTACCCAGTCTACCAACATCCTGGCTGGTCCGTTCGTGCGCTATTACCTGAACAACGGACTTTTTGGAGAGGCCAGCGCCGCCATAGGAATTAACAACCGGCCTAACGTGAACAAAACAGATTTAGCGGAATACAGAGGCGGCGTGGGGTACATCATTTTCATTAACCCCAAAGTAGCCGTGGAGCCGGCCCTCATGTTTTCTTACTACCAGGAAAAAAGACCCGCCGAGGCGAACCGCAAGGTGACGGAATGGGGACCATCGGTGAACGTAGGCCTGCAGGTGTACCTGTTCAGGGAGCGAAAGTTTCAGTTGACCCGGTAATCGGTAAACATAATATAAAGGAAAACCAGCTGAACGGCTGGTTTTTTTGTAATATTGTTGTTGGACTCACTTATAAGTTATGTTTGGAAAGGCTTTAGCAAAGGTCATCTTTAGAGTTGCAGGTTGGAAGTTGAAAGGAGCCATGCCTCCCGGGTTGAGACAAGCCATTATGGTGGCCGCCCCGCACACCAGTAACTGGGATTTTGTCTACGCCCGCGCCGCTTTTTACCTCATGGATGTTCCGGTAAAGCTCACCATTAAAAAGGAAGCCTTCTTTTTCCCGATGGGTGCTTTGTTGCGCTCCATGGGCGCCGTGCCCGTAGACCGGAAAAAGAACAACAACCTGGTCGCCGCCATGATTGACATCTTCAAAGAACATGAGGAGATGGTGATGATGGTCACGCCAGAAGGAACTAGAAAGTATCAACCTCGTTGGAAAAAAGGCTTTTACCACACAGCCGTAGGCGCTGGTGTTCCCATTATGCTTGGTTACCTGGACTACGCCAAAAAAGAGGCCGGCATCGGGCCAACCATTTACCCCACCGGAGACTTTGACGCCGACATGCAAAAAATCTTGGCGTTCTACCGCACCGTGACTCCTAAATTCCCGAGCCAAGGCGTTCGGTAAACATGCTACAGAAATAAGGAAAGTGTTTTTAGACTGTTTTATATAAATCGGTCTGAAAACACTTTTTTATTTTAAGGATTTATCTTTTGTAGGGGCAATCCCTTGTGGTTGCCCTTGCGCTTGCCTCCGCCGCTTAGATTGCCGGAGATAACCTAACCTTTTCCCGTCCATGTCATTCTGGAAGAATCTTGCGCACAACGGCTATAAGTTTTCCTCTACGTTATTCTAGGTACCAAACTAAGATGACAAAGAGGGAAGAACAAGAGGGCAGAAAGTAAAATGCATCTTGAAACTCTATTCCACTAAAAACGCGACTGCCGTTTAGAACCTGTTTTCACAAACCAGGCCCTAAACGGCAGACGCGTTTAAATCTATACTGATATTCTAGGCAGATAAGGCCGCTTCAGTCTCAGGTTCTGGAGCCAGGTCTCGTAAATCAACGGGGATTACCCGCGACACGCCCACTTCCAGCATGGTGATACCGTAGATCACATCCGTGGAGACCATGGTGCGTTTGTTGTGCGTCACCACAATGAACTGCGAGTCATTGGAGAACTTCTTCACGATGTTGTTGAACTTGTCAATGTTGGCATCGTCCAGCGGGGCGTCTACCTCATCAAAGATACAGAAAGGCGCCGGCTTGAGCAGGTAGATGGCGAACAGCAGCGAAATGGCCGTCAACGTTTTCTCCCCACCCGACAACTGATTGATGGTCAACGGACGCTTGCCCTTCGGACGAGCCATGATCTCGATCTTCGATTCCAGCGGGTTGCTGGGGTCCGCGATGTACAGGTCACAGGTGTCTTCATCAGAGAAGAGCGACCGGAACACGCGCATGAAGTTCTCCTTGATCTGGTCAAAGGCAGCCAGGTATTTCTCCTTCGCCACAGAGTCAATCTCCGCGATGGTGTCCATTAGCTGGGTCTTGGCATCCAGCAGGTCATTTTTCTGGGTAAGGATGAACTGATTGCGGGTGTCGATTTCCTGGTAAGCCTCGGCGGCCATCGGGTTCACCGGCCCGATGTTCTCCAGTTTCTGTTTCACCGCATGCACCTGCTGGCTCAGTTCCTCGTTGCTGATGTCCAGTTTCTCGGTAGGGGCTTCGGCCAGGTCGTCGGGATTCATGTTGAATTCCGCGGACAAGCGCTCAATCACCGCCACCAGTTTGATGCGGGTATCGGTGATGGCCTGGTTCATGGACTGGAAGACCTCATCAGTGTTCTGCTTTTTGCGCTGCAGCTCCCGGATATTCTTCTCTTTCTCGTCAATCTCGCCGCGCAGTATGAAATAGGTTTTCTCAATCTCCTCCAGCTCGCGGGCCATTTCCTTGCGGGCTACCATACCTTCCTCCAGAAGGTGGTTCTGGTCTTCCACAAACTGGTCCAGGGAAACGGTCTCGTCTTCGGCGCGGTTCAACTCGTCCTGCAGTTGCACCAGTCGTTCCTGGTGGTTCATGACGGTCTTCTGCTTGTAGGCTAATTCCTGCTGAATGCTTTGCAGGCGGTTCTTTAACTGGTGGAACTTGATGTTCTCCTGGTTGAAGATTCCGCTCACCTCGGTGATGATTTCGTTCTGTTTTTCCAAAACCTGGCTTAAACCGGAAAGCTCTTGCTCAAAGCTTTTCAAGGCCAGGTTCTTGCTCTCGGCATCAGGCATCAGGTCGGCGAGCTTGTCGCCCAGGTCCTGAATTTTCTCGAAGAGCTCGTCTTTCTTGCTGGCTTGGTTCTGCTGGTTCAACAGGAATTGCTCATACCGTACCTTATGGCTCACCAGTTCCTGCTGCAGGTTGTTGATGTCGCGCTCTTGCAGCCTGATTTGTTCCTGTTGGGTAGATTCCTTCTGGTTTTGGAGCACCTGCTGCAGCGTAGTGATCTTCAACTTGATCTTTTCCTGCTCTTCCTGCAGCTCTTCCAGTTCCTCGGCCAACTGCTCCAGGTTCTGCTTGCGGCCCAGCCGGTTTCCGTCAAACAAGCCCACAGATCCGCCTGCTAAGCTCAGTGGCTTCTTAATGGCGGTGCCATCGGTGAGAATGTAGGTGCGGCCGTCGTTCAGGTAAAGCTCGGTTTCAGCGGAATCCGTGAGGTAGACTTCGCTCAGCATGAAGCGCAGGAGGGAATGGTACTTCTCCTCGGCGGCCACCACTTCTAAGGCAGCTTTGTACTTAGGGGTGCTGATAGTATCCGGGATCTCCATTTCCTCTACCTCTGAGAGGATGATGAAGCTGGCGCGGCCCTTGTTCTGCTCCTTCAAAAGTTCAATGGCTTCCACGGCTTCCTCCGGCGAGTCTACCACGAAGAAGTTCATGTACGGCTCCAGGTACGTCTCAATGAGGTTTTTGTACTCGGGGTCGCAGGAGATGATGTCGGAGAGGAGCGGGGCAGGTTTTTCCCAGTTCTCAGATTTATAAAGGAATTTGATGGCCTCGGGGAAACCTTCCAGGTTGTCCACCAGCGACTTCATCAGGTTGTACTGGTTTTTCTTGGCGTCGTGCTCGCGGTTCAGGTCAATGAGGTGCTGCCGATGCTCGTGCAGCGTCTCCTCCGTCTGGGTCATCTCCGCCCGCAGCTGGTTTTCCGCTTCCTGCAGCTCGGCCAGGTTTTCCTGGGCCTCTTCCAGTAGGATCTTGGTGTCGGCGAGAGAGGCTTCGTGCTGCTGCGCGATTTCGTTCTCGTGGCCTTCCATTTCCTGCAGGCGCTCCAGCTCCAGACGGTGGCTCTGGATCTGCACTTGCGTAATCTCAATGCTTTTGTTTACCGTGAACGCCTCGTTCTGCACCTGGCGCTGGGCCATGGTTTTCTCCTGCAGCTGCTTGTTCAGATCGGCTTTCTGCTGGTTCACATGCTCCAGCTCTTTTTTGGTCAGGCCCAGCTGTTCCTCTGAAATCAGCAGTTCTTCCTGGATCTGCTCCAAATCGTTCTGCAGTTGGCCCAGGCTTTGCTCGGTCTGGTTGATGTTGGTGGTGTCCTGGTTGATCTGGGTGTGGAGGGTTTTCACGCGCTCCTGCAAGTACATGTTGCGCTCGCTCTTGAGCTTGATGTCGTTCTCCAGTTGGCGCAGTTGGCTGGTATGGTCGTTGACTTCTTTCTGCTTGTTCTGCAGCTCGTGCTGGGTGCGGTCTAGTAGGGTTTTCTGCTCCTGCAGGGTATCTTCCAGAATAGCCAATTCCTCAGAATAGGAGCCTTTGCGGTCAGTTTCTTTCTGGAGTTCGTTTTCCAGCCGCTCCAAGGCTTCCTGGTGGTGGCCTATGTTGCGGCGGGCGTACTCCAGGCTCAATTTTTTGTATTCGTCTTTGAGGTTGAGGTAACGCTCGGCTGTTTTGGCTTGGCGCTCCAGACTCTTGAGGTTTTTGCCAATCTCAAACAACACGTCTTCCACGCGCTCCAGGTCAGCATCGGTCTCCTCCAGCTTTTTTAGGGTCTGTTTTTTCCGCACCTTGAACTTAGAGATACCGGCGGCTTCCTCAAACAGGTTCCGGCGCGAGTTGTCTTTGTCGGTGAGGATGTCATCCACCATCTTGAGCTCGATAATGGCGTAGGAGTCAGAGCCGATCCCAGTGTCCAGGAACAGGTCGTTGATGTCTTTAAGGCGACAGGTGACGTTGTTGAGTAGGTATTCGCTCTCTCCGGACCGGTAGTAGCGGCGGGTGATGGTCACCTGCGAGTACTCGGTGGGCAGGATGCCCTTGTTGTTGTTGAACGTGAGCGACACCTCGGCCATCTGCTGCGGCTTCCGGTTTTTGGTCCCGTTGAAAATCACGCTCTCCATTTTGTCGGAGCGTAGGTTCCGGGTCTTCTGCTCGCCCAGCACCCACCGGATGGCATCCACGATGTTGGACTTGCCACAGCCGTTGGGCCCTACGATTCCCGTAATGCCGCTGTCAAAGTTGATGGTGACTTTGTCGCCGAAACTCTTGAAGCCTTTGATCTCTAATCTTGCTAATTCCATACGCATCGGCCAGAAAACCCGACCCCAACTTCAAAAATACAAAAAAGAGTGTTGAGTTAAACAATTCAGGAGCTGGATTGAGGAGGATGTTTGTTTTAGGGCCATTTTCCGGAAACTAGCTTCAAATCAGAAATCAATTGGGCCGGCAGAACCTCGTCCTTAAACCTCCTTGTACCAACTTATCTTCCTGCCTTCTATGTCCACCTAAGTTGGAAGACATAACCCTGAGATCGGCGAAAGTGTTCAGTCACCGCTCGCTTGCAAGACCTGCTTGGTTGCAACTATAAGAGTATGACCAGTTTAAACCTGATTCAAAATAACTGTAGGTACATAACCCCGTATAGAAAACGACATGTGCTGGCGAGAAGCCAGGACTCAGGAAGTGCATTCACATTTTCTAACCATTTATATATAATTATGGCAAATGTAAAATTAGCGGTCATCTATTATAGCGCTACCGGTACAAATTTCCAACTGGCTCAGTGGGCCGCGGAAAGTGCCAAAGCCGCCGGCGCCGAGGCGAAGGTTCTCCGGATTCAGGAATTGGCTCCGCCCGAGGCCATTGAAAAGAACCCAGCCTGGAAAGCGCATACTGAGGCCGTTAGAGATGTACCGGTGGTATCACTGGATGATCTAGAATGGGCCGATGCCATCATCTTCAGTATGCCCACGCGTTACGGAAACGTGCCGGCGCAGCTGAAAGAATTTCTGGACAGTACCGGCGGCTTGTGGTTCCATGGCAAACTGGCTAACAAAGTGGTGAGCGCCATGACCTCCGCCCAGAACCCGCACGGCGGGCAAGAGGCTACTACGCTGGCCCTGTACACGACCATGTACCACTGGGGAGCCATCATCGCCGCACCCGGCTACACCGATCAGTCGCTTTTCCCGGCGGGCGGTAACCCTTATGGCACCAGTGTTACGGTAGGGCAGGACGGAAGCATCTCTCCAGACGCCCGCGGCGCTGTAGAGCACCAAGCCAGACGTACGGTAATGGTTGCCTCCTGGGTGAAACAAGGCTTAACACAAGGCGTGCAAGGCTAACCTGAACAAGCCAAGACCTATAATAGAAAAGGGCCAGCTGCTTTTTGCAACTGGCCCTTTTCTATTTATGATTTTAAAAACGGTTGAATTATGCGAAACGCACTTAAAGTTTGTAAAAACCTGTTAGCTAATAAATAACTAGTTGATAGTCGTTTACGCTAAAAATTAGTCAAGGCGTACGAGATCAGGTTAGCGCCCATGCGCAGGGCAGCCTGGTGCTTTTCGGCCGGGTCATTGTGCACCGACTGGTCTTCCCAACCGTTTCCTAAATCACACTCATAAGAATAGTAACACACCAATCTGCCCTGGTAGATAATCCCGAAACCCTGCGGCGGTTTGTTGTCGTGCTCATGGATTTTGGGCAGACCTCTGGGAAAATCGAATTTCTGGTGATAAACAGGGTGGTTGAAGGGCAACTCAATAAAATCAAGTTCGGGGAAGACTTTCTTCATTTCGCGGCGCGCGAACTTGTCCAAGCCGTAGTTGTCATCTATGTGCAGGAAGCCGCCGCCGGTGAGATACTTCCTCAGGTTCTGGACCTCGGCCTCCGTAAAGATCACGTTGCCGTGGCCCGTCATATGCACGAAAGGATAGTCCAGCAACTCGGGGCTGCCGGGCTCCACGGTCTCTTCCTGCGGCGCGATGTTGGCCTTCAGCTCTCGGTTGCAGAAAGAGATCAGGTTGGGCAAGGAGGTTTTGTTGGCGTACCAGTCGCCGCCGCCGCCGTACTTGAGGCGGGCAATCCGGAAACTAGGGCGTTGGGCCCAGGATGTGCCGGCAGCCAGTAGGAAAAGCAAACACCAGAGAAGAAGCCGTTTTTGCATGGTATTTCAGAAAAGAAGCTTAAAACATTAAACGTCTAGAAGCACGTGAATGGTATGGCAGGCGGCCAAGGCCGCGGTTTCGGTCCGTAACCGACTTTGGCCCAATGTAACGGGTTTATAACCGGCCTCCAATGCCTGCGCCACTTCCTCCGGACTGAAGTCCCCTTCCGGGCCTATTAAAATGGTGTACGTATCCTGTCCGGAAACGCTTTTAGCCAACGAGTGTCGTTCCTGGCCTTCCACCAGGTGCGCGATGAACGGTTGTCCAGCAATGGGCTGCTGCAGGAAATCCGCGTAGCGGGTCAACGGGTGCAGGGTAGGCAGATACGCTTTCACCGATTGCTTCATGGCGCTGATGGCAATTTTCTCCAGCCTCTCTAGATTAAGGTTTTTGCGTTCAGAACGGGCGCATTGCAGGAAGGTGATCTCGTCAATGCCCATCTCCACGGCCTTTTCCACGAACCACTCCATGCGGTCCATGTTCTTGGTGGGCGCCACCGCCACATGGATGCTATAGCCCCGCTTCTGGTACTCTGAGTGAACTTGTAAAATGCTTAATTTGGTCTTCTTAGGGTTAGCCTCTGCAATCTCCGCTTCAAATAATCCGCCCCGGCCGTCTACCAGTGTCACCGCATCGCCCTGGCCCAATCTCAACACCCGCGCGCAATGCTTGGACTCCTCCCCAGACAAGGTGTAAGACGTGTTTGTGGGTTGCAGGTCTGGGGTGAAGAAGAGGTGCATTAGGGTAAAGTTTAAGAGCCGATTTCTCAAAAATACGGCAAAAACTTTCAGGGTGACGCGGTAAATAAAAAAAGCCTTCCATAGGATGGAAGGCTTTAATAAGGTGAAGGAAATAATTAAGATCTTAGGCTTCAACGGCAATCTCAGGGGCGCCCGCCAGGATTTCCTGGTTGGCGTAGTCTGCGTATTTGTTGAAGTTCTTGACAAATGCTTTGGCCAGGTCGTTGGCTTTATGGTCGTAGGCGTCTTTATCAGACCAGGTATTGCGCGGATCCAAGATGTCTGCGGGTACGTTAGGGCAGGTGGTGGGCATCTCCACGCCAAACACCGGATGCTTCTTGAAAGACACATACTGCAGATCGCCATTAAGGGCGGCGGTGATCATGGCCCGGGTGTAACTCAGTTTCATTCTAGAACCCACGCCGTACACCCCGCCGGTCCAGCCGGTGTTCACCAGCCATACGTTCACGTTGTGGTCGGTCATCTTCTTACCCAGCATCTCGGCATAGGTAGTGGGGTGCAATGGCAGGAACGCGGCTCCGAAACAAGCCGAGAACGTGGTCTGCGGCTCTGTTACGCCCACCTCAGTGCCGGCTACCTTGGCGGTATAGCCCGAGATGAAGTGGTACATGGCCTGGCACTTGTTCAAACGCGAGATTGGAGGCAGCACCCCGAAGGCATCGGCGGTGAGGAAGAAGATGTTCTTGGGAATATCAGCTCTAGAGGGTTCTACCGCGTTGTCAATGTGGTGAATAGGATAGGCGGTGCGGGTGTTCTCGGTAACGGAATTGTTTGTATAGTCTACGGTGCGGGTGCCGGGTTTAAAGCGTGTATTTTCCACAATGGCCCCAAAACGGATGGCGTCCCAGATCTGCGGCTCTTTCTCGCGGGTGAGGTCAATGACTTTGGCGTAGCATCCGCCCTCAAAGTTGAAGACGCTGTCCTCGGTCCAGCCGTGCTCATCGTCCCCAATCAAGCCGCGGTTAGGATCGGCAGAAAGGGTGGTCTTGCCCGTGCCGGACAGCCCGAAGAAGATGGCCGTGTCGCCGTCTTGGCCTACGTTGGCTGAGCAGTGCATAGACAAGGTGTTGCGGGTATGCGGCAGCAGGTAATTGAGCACCGAGAAAATACCTTTCTTCATCTCACCGGCGTAGCCCGTGCCGCCCAGCAGGATCATCTTGCGGCTGAAGTTGATGATGGCGAAATTGCTCTGGCGGGTACCGTCCACAGCCGGATCAGCCATGAAATCCGGGGCGTTGATGATAGTGAACTCGGGGGTATGGTGCTCAAGTTCTTCTTCTGTTAACCTGAGGAACATGTTGTGGCAGAAAAGGTTGTGCCAGGCCATGGTGTTGATGATCCTGAGGTTGAGCCGGTATTCTGGGTGAGCGCCCGCATAGGCATCGCGCACGTACAAACGGCGGCCTTCCAGGTGGGCCAGCATCTTCTGGTGCAGGGCATCGAACTTGGCTGGGTCAAAGGCAATGTTCACATCGCCCCACCATACAGAATTCTCCGTCTCTGCATCCCTTACCACAAAGCGGTCTTTGGGGGACCGGCCGGTAAAGGTGCCGGTGTCGCACATCAGCGCCCCATTGTCCGTGAGGCAGCCTTCCCCGTTCTTCAGAGCTTCTTCCACTAACTCTGCGGGGGATAGGTTCCAAAGGACCTCTTTCGCTTGCACAATCCCTACGCCTGATAATTCCATGGTGCCTGACTTTTTGCCAATTTCTTTCATAAAGGAAGGTTTAATTTTTAAATTTTCAAAACGGAAGAGTTGATAAGAATTTTGATTTTCAAAATTATAAAAAAACTAACGTATGTTATCCTTTTTGCAAAATTAATTGAAATGGGGGTTGGCCCCGGGGGAGGTTTGCCCTTCTGGCGCGATTATGGTATATTTACCTTTTGTGGTAAAACCCTCTTCTTAAACAAACAATACTTTAATCCTTTATTTATGTCTCAGAGAGTTCATCCGCTTAATGACCAAGTCAGTAAGCATAACATTCCCTACGGAGAGCATCCGGTGGAACTAGAGAGCGGGCATCCTCCCGGGTTGTTTGTGCTCTTCTTCACCGAGATGTGGGAGCGCTTTAGTTATTATGGGATGCGGGCGCTTTTCGTGCTCTTCTTAACGTCTTCCCTCACCAATGGGGGCTGGGCCTGGCAGCGTGATGAGGCCTTGCAACTTTATGGTATCTATACCGGTCTGGTGTACCTTACCCCAATTGCGGGTGGTTACATAGCAGACCGTTTCCTGGGTTACCGCAAATCTATCATCTTTGGGGCTTTGCTCATGACCTTGGGCCACGCCAGTATGGCCATGGAGTCTGAGATGTTCTTTTATATAGGTCTGGGGCTTATCATTCTGGGGAACGGGTTGTTTAAACCAAATATCTCTTCCATGGTGGGTCAGCTGTACGCCAAGAACCCGGCTAAAAAAGATGCTGCCTACACTATCTTCTATATGGGCATCAACTCAGGGGCTTTCCTTGGAATTCTGCTTTGCGGGTACATTGGGGAGAAAGTAGGCTGGAGCTGGGGCTTTGGCCTGGCGGGTATCTTCATGCTGTTTGGCATGCTGCAGTTTGCCTTCTCTAAAAAACTCTTCGGGAACATTGGCTTGGCCACTAAAAACCAGATAAACACTGGAGCCGAAACCGAGGTGAAAACGGTTGAAGAGCCGGCACATGTAGTAAGAGACAGAATCATTGTGATCTCGGTTCTGGCATTCTTTGTGATTTTCTTCTGGATGGCGTTTGAGCAGGCGGGTGGTTCTATGACCATTTTTGCCGCAGATTACACCAATCGGGTGTTGGTAGGCAGTAGTGGTACTATCTTCAAGTGGGCCAACGCCACTTTGGTGGTGGTGCCTATGTTGATCTTAACCTTAGTGCTGGGTAACCTCTTCAAACAAACCTATAAGAGCATTCCTTTTTCCAACCTGTTCCTGGGCCTAAGCTTTGTGATTATCTGGGGTATCATCATCTGGATGCTGCAACGTGAATTCAGCTCAGATGCCACAGAGGTGCCTGCTTCCTGGTTCCAGATTCTGAACTCGTTCTTTATCATTTCCTGCGCACCTATCTTCTCTAAAATCTGGGAAAGCCGTTTCAACCCGTCCGGTCCGGTGAAGTTTGCGATTGGCTTGTTCCTGTTAGGCCTAGGTTTCGGGATTCTAGCCTATGGTGGCCTTTCTATTCCGCAGGGTGCCAAGACCGCATCAGTGAGTATGATCTGGCTGATTCTGGCCTATTTTTTCCATACTATGGGTGAACTCTGCATCTCTCCGGTAGGCTTGTCTTACGTGAGTAAGCTGTCACCTCCCAAACTGGTAGGTTTGATGTTCGGGATCTGGTTTATCGCCAACTTCGTGGCCAACTACCTGGCAGGTTTGACCGGTTCCTTCATTGACCCAATCATTGAGAACTATTCCATCACCGTGTTTTTCCTCATTTTCACCATTCTTCCAATGCTGGCCGGGCTTGTTATGCTGGGCCTGAACGGAACCCTGAAAAAGAAAATGCACGGTATCCAATAACAGTAACCCACTGTGATCTGAAAGCCTTTGCCGCCAAAAGCGGCAAAGGCTTTTTTATGTGAGGCCATATTGGTGAGAAGAAATTGGTAAATTTGTAGAGAGTAGAAAGCAGCACATCTTGTGCCTTGATCTAGTAGTTGGGAAATGAAGAAAGAGCCTGTGGCCCCACGTAAACGAACCGCTAAAGCAAACACCCGCAAAAAGCAGACGCCCTCCGGTACCTGGTGGAAGCCGCTGTCTTTGGGAGTAGGGGCCTTTCTGGTGCTGTGCCTGGGCATTGAATACTTCAAGGAAGGGGGCCGGTTGGCGTTCCTGCGCCACAAGGTGGAGGAGGCCACTCAGACCAATACCATGTCAACCTTCAGCCCGGCGGGGTACGAGGTGACAGGCTTGGATATTTCACATCACCAGCAGCAGATAGACTGGAAAGCGGTTAAGTCCCAGAAGATCAAATTTGCCTTCATCAAGGCCACCGAAGGAATCACCCACCAGGACCGGTACTTCGCCAGGCACTGGCGACAGGCCAAGAAGCACGATGTGCTCAGGGGGGCTTACCATTTCTTTCTGCCCGCCCGCGATGCCGAGGAGCAGGCCAGAAGCTTTTTGAAAAAAGTAAAGCTGGAAGCCGGCGACTTACCACCGGTACTGGATGTGGAGGTCACGAACCACCAGTCAGACGAGGAGATACGGGCCGGGGTGCAGCTCTGGTTGGATGTAGTAGAGGAGAAGTATGATCTCAAGCCTATCATCTACACCAATTACGCTTTTTATGAAAAGCACCTGGCGGGCCATTTTGACGATTACCCTCTCTGGATTGCGCATTACAACCCAGACAAGAGCCACCAGGTGGCCGACCACAAGTGGGTCTTCTGGCAGCATACGGAGAGGGGCAAGCTAAAAGGTGTGAAGGGCAACCTGGACCTGAACGTTTTCAACGGCACCATGGAAGATCTGTACAATATGTGCTACGAGCCGGAAAACATGTAACCTATCTTTCCTTACATTTCACTTAAACCTGAATCTTAGCTAAGTTCAAAGAAAACCGAACCATAAGCCTTTAGATGCGGTTGCGCTTGCATAAATTGCGACAACCTATCTAAACCCATGAAATCCATTGTTAACAAAGTACCATTGCTGCTGGCAATGCCCTTCCTGCTTTTGTCCTGTGAAGTAGTGGAAGATGCTATAAAACCCCAAAACCCCGAGGTAGAAGAAGGTACCACCTACGTAATCAACATGGGCGGACATGAAACAACCAATCCTCTGAAACTGATCACCGCCAATACTATGAGGTTTGAGGTGGCTTTTGACTCTACCGCCATTTACAGCACCAAAGACCCCAACAACCAGGCCGACATAAACAAACTATTCGGTATGTCAGACTGCGGTACGTTCCACCATGATAACAGTGCGCGCTTTGGCTGGCGCTGGTACAAAAACAAACTGGAGCTGCACGCTTACTCTTACAAAGGAAGCAAGAACACCTCCACCTTCATCACGGCCATTGACCTGAAGAAAACTTATACCTGCGAACTTACCCTCACCGATACCAAGTACATCTACAAGGTGGGAGAAAAGACGGTAGAGCATGACCGGGCTTGCACCGGAGAAGGAAAAGGCTACCAGCTGTACCCGTATTTCGGGGGAGATGAGACGGCGCCACATGAAATCAAGATCAAGATCAAAGTCGTGAAATAGTCTTTTCTTTTAGGCTTGTTTTTAGAAAATCAGACCTAAATGGATAGTAAAAAGAAAAGGCCCCGGTTCAACAACCGGGGCCTTTCTTATATGTTCAGCGTACGCTGAGGGACAGATTACATCATGCCACCCATGCCGCCCATACCACCTGGCATTCCGCCACCGGCTGCAGCACCACCTTCTTCAGGCTCGTCAGCAATCACACACTCAGTAGTCAGCAACAGAGAGGCTACAGAAGCAGCGTTCTCCAGGGCCAGACGGGTAACTTTGGTTGGGTCAATGATACCAGCCGCGAACATATTCTCAAACTTGTCGTCACGGGCATTGTAACCGAAATCAGCTTTACCGGCACGTACTTCGTTTACAATCACAGAACCTTCACCACCGGCGTTAGCTACAATCGTTCTCAAAGGAGACTCCAAAGCTGTGCGGATAATCTGCACACCTGTTTTCTCATCTTCGTTGCGGGTATCCACTTCGCTCAGGGCTTCAATAGCACGGATGAGGGCCACACCACCACCAGCGACGATACCTTCTTCCACGGCAGCTCTTGTCGCGTGCAAGGCATCGTCCACACGGTCTTTCTTCTCTTTCATTTCCACCTCAGTAGAGGCACCAATGTAAAGAATAGCCACACCGCCAGACAGTTTAGCCAAACGCTCTTGCAGTTTTTCTCTGTCGTAGTCAGAAGTGGTTTTCTCAATCTGAGACTTGATCTCGTTCACACGGGCGGTGATGCCGTCTTTCTCACCACGACCGTTCACGATAGTAGTGTTGTCTTTGTCAATGATGATGCGCTCCGCCTGACCTAAGTAGTCCAGGGTAGCGTTGTCCAGTTTGTAACCACGCTCTTCAGAGATCACGGTACCACCTGTCAGGATAGCGATGTCTTCCAACATAGCTTTTCTGCGGTCACCAAAACCTGGGGCTTTGACCGCCGCGATTTTCAAAGATCCACGCAGTTTGTTTACTACCAGGGTAGCCAAAGCTTCGCCGTCTACATCTTCAGAGATGATTACCAACGCTTTTCCAGTTTGTACCACTTGCTCCAATACCGGAAGCAATTCTTTCATGGTAGAAACTTTCTTGTCATAGATCAAAATGTACGCGTTCTCAAACTCGGCTTCCATTTTCTCTGGGTTGGTCACGAAGTAAGGAGACAGGTAACCGCGGTCAAACTGCATACCTTCTACAGTCTTCACTTCGGTCTCAGTACCTTTTGCCTCTTCTACGGTGATTACGCCGTCTTTACCCACTTTGTCCATGGCATCGGCGATCATCTGCCCGATTTCGCTGTCATTGTTGGCAGAGATAGTACCTACCTGAGCGATTTCAGAAGAGTTCTCGATTTTCTTGGACTGAGCTTTCAGGTTCTCAACCACTTTGTGAACGGCTTTGTCAATACCGCGCTTCAGGTCCATTGGGTTGGCACCTGCCGCTACGTTTTTAGAACCGGCTGTGTAGATAGCCTGGGCTAATACAGTAGCAGTGGTAGTTCCGTCACCGGCCATATCAGCGGTTTTGGAAGCTACTTCTTTCACCAACTGAGCACCCATGTTCTCCACGGCGTCTTTCAGTTCAATTTCTTTGGCAACCGTAACACCGTCTTTGGTGATGCTAGGAGCACCGAATTTCTTATCGATAATTACGTTGCGGCCTTTAGGGCCTAAAGTTACTTTCACGGCGTTCGCCAGAGTGTCCACGCCTTTTTTAATCTTATTGCGCGCGTCTACGTCGAAAGTGATGTTTTTAGATGCCATAGCTTCTTATGATAGATTATGGTTGATGATTAGATTGAATGATTAAAGAACCGCCAGGATGTCAGATTCACGCATGATCAGGTAATCTGCGCCATCCAGGGAGATTTCGGTGCCGGCGTATTTGCCGTATAATACCTGGTCGCCAACTTTTAACTGTGACTTTACTAAAACACCTTGATCGGAGATTTTGCCTTCTCCTACGGCTACTACTTCGCCGCGTTGTGGTTTTTCTTTGGCAGTATCCGGGATGATGATACCAGACTTGGTTTTTTCTTCAGCCGCAGCAGGTAACACAATTACTCTGTCTGCCAATGGTTTTAGATCTAAGGCCATAGGTTTGTTATAAGATTAGATTAAGTTAACGATTACGCCCGGCAGCAAGCCTGTCCGGGACGGTTAGCCTATTAGCGATTCTTGTGCCAATTGCGCATATCTGCCAAACTTGCCGTATTGTGGCAGGCGGAAGGCTGTCAGGCTTTCACTTACCCTGACACGTGCGTTGGCAGAAACCTCAATTTTGTCAGAATGCCGGTAGGCGAAAAAATGTTTTAAGCCTGTTTTTGGTAAAAGCGCCTTCAAACGGAGGTAAAAAAAAGAGTCCGAACCAGTGAAGGTACGGACTCCAAATAAAGGGTTGTCAGTATCGGCTTTGTTATTGATTTGCCGAGTCTCCTGTTGGGGCAGCTGCCGGAGCAGGGGTGGCTGTACCCGGAGTAGCGTTTTGCTGCGGGATAGCCGGAGCGGCAGGAGCAGGGGCCGCCTGCCCAGCACGTTGCTCGTTGATTGTGCGGTTATCTGCACCCGCGCCATCCTTGACAATAGTATGAGAAGCCAAAGTCAATACAATGATCCCGATCGCGAAACCCCAGGTAAGCTTCTCAAGAAGGTCACCGGTGCGTTTCACACCCATTAATTGGCTGGTGCCGCCGCCGCCAAACTGGCTGGATAATCCGCCGCCTTTGGAGTTCTGGGACAATACCACCAAAACCAACAGCACGCACAGGAAAATAATAACGCTGATCAGAGCAAGGTACATAATTGGACTATTCGTTTCTTAATTTTTCAATTTGTTCAGCAAAGTAACTCTTTTTTTCGGGAAACTTCACTATAAGTTGTTCATAAATTTTGATGGCTTTCTTGCCTTTTCCCTGTTTAATGAGGATGAGGGCAAGGTTTTCAGACACCAGGTTCTTCTTGATCTTGGAGCTCTTGGCAGACAAATCTTCCTGCGGCTCCTGGCTGAGTTGCGCGTTGGCCAGGGTTTTCCGCTTGGGCGTAGCCTTCAGGAACTGGTTGATGATGTCCAGCTGCATGTCCAACTTGGCGGTAGGGCTCACCTCAGGTGCCGGTGCCGGCGCGTTCTTTTCCTTCACATGCTCCAGAATCAATTCGGGCTGGAAGTAGAAGGGCGTTACCGAGGTGAGGTCATCCTTGAGTTGGATACTCTCTCCCAGACGGCTGGAGCCCATCCAGTAGGCCAAGTTGTTCTGGGTGAAGATGGACAAGTAAGGATCCTGGTTCTCCTGGGCGGCAGGGTTCTGGATTACCTCCGGCAGTTTCAAGGTAGGAAACTCATAGCCCGAGGTATCATACAAGGAGTCCAGTTCGGCAATCTCCAGGTAAGCGCTTAAGCCTTTATCCTCTTCTTTGCCGGTGAGGGCCACGCCATGCGGAGGCAAGGTAGCGGCCAGTAAGGCAGTCTCTTCTTCAGTATAGGAAGTGTCTCCGGTCGAGGTTAGCTCTGAGACAATTTCTTCATGCGAAAGGTCTACGCTGGGTATGGGCGCACTGAAAGAGGCAAGGCTACTGATCTGAATCAGCTCCAGCAACTCATCCAAATTGTCTTCTTCCTCAGAGAGAGAAACATCCACGTCTACGTCCACCTCAATGTCTTCTTCCACCTCTGCAGAAGTTGCTATGGCTTCTGACTCGAAGGCCATTTCTGGTTCTTCAACCAACGAAGCCTCAGGTTCAGACACATTGTCTTCTGAAGTGATTTCTTCTACGAGCGCTGATTCCTCTTTAATAACAGGTGCCTCTAGCTCAATTTCTGGTTGCTCAGGCCTAGGTTCATTTGCCTCATCCGGTACAGGAACATAAACTGATTCTTGCTCAGCTTCAGTGAAGTCTAACGCTGGTTCCTCTACTGCAAGCGCATCAAAGGTCTCCTCTGCAACTGGCGCAAGGTCAACAATTGACTCCTCCAACTCCTCATTTAGAAGGAGAGGAGTTTCTACGGCATCGGTTTCAGGCTCAGCAGCAAGTACTTCAGGTTCTTCCTCATAAGCCAACACCTCGTTTTGTGGCTCATTTTCTAAAATCTGACCAGAAACAGAATGGTTAGAAGTCTCCAGTTCCTCTTCTACATAGGTAGGAGTTTCCTCTACCGAAGGGGTGGCGTATACCAATTGCTTCAGTAACTGCCGGTTAGAAACATGAGCGGCGGCTCTTCTCAGTTTCTGGGTTGAGAGCATGCTGCCCCGGTCATGGGCCGCCTTGGCCAGCAGAACATGGGCGGTCTGGCAGTACGGGAAAGACACCACCAAGCGCTCCAGGTCATCAACTTCCTGGTCCTGGATAGGGGCAACCTGCCGGACAATATTTAAAAACGCCGCTTTGTTCATGAAACTTGTGGATGCACTGCCGAGAAGCCGGCAAGCTCAAATTACTAGTTATTAGGGAAATACAGGACAAAGACACTGAAATTTATGTTTTCAGTGCCTTTTTTGGTTCTGCAAAGATACTTACCAATTTGCTACCGTTTTGGTAAAAACGCTGTAGATAATGCGTTCTGTGATTTGCCTGATCTGCGCCTGGCTTATCTGGTTGATATCCAGGGAAGGAGGAAAATCGGCGAAACCGGAGAAGCTTTGGTCAAAGTTGTTCGTGGGGTTCTTGGTGTCGGTGTAGTTGATCTGCACGACAATAGTCAGACGGTTAGCACCGGCCTGGTCCAACCCGATGTTGCTCCCGGTAGGGATATCGCTGCGCTGGATAGCCGCCGGGCTGAAGGTATAGCTCAGGATCTGGCCTTCAATCTGCAGGTCGCCGGCTTGTGGCAAAATCCGCAGGTTGGTGTTCCGCTGGAAGTAATCCTTGAAGTCCTCGGTTACAAACTGCTGTAGGTTAGATGGTCCCTGACCGGAGGCGTTGTTGAAGTTGGTGATGGAAATGCTTTTCACCTCCGGCGAGATGTTGGTGCCTGTAAAAGAATAGCAGCCGCTCAGCAGCAATGGCAGGCAGAGCAGGAGAAGGTACTTCAAAGGGTTATAGGTCTTCAAGGTCGTATTGTTTTAATTTTCGGTACAAGGTGCGTTCTGAGATGCCCAGGTCTTTGGCGGCGTATTTCCGTTTGTTCCCATGCTTCTTTAACGCTTTCAAGATCATTTCCTTTTCCTTGTGCTCCAAAGAAAGACTTTCTTCTTCGGTCTCATGGGAGATGTCTTCTACTTTGTCCTCGTATTCCTCTGGTTCGTCTACGGAGAGCATGTAACCGTCGCGGCGGTCTGGGGCGCGGTACACGGGTTGCTCGTACGGCCCCATCTCCTCAAACAAATGCCGATTGTTCTTGAGAAGTTCCGCATCCTCTTGCTGGTGCGAGAGCAGGTCAAACACCACCTGCTTCAGGTCGTTCATGTCTTTGCGCATGTCAAACAAGACCTTGTAAAGCAGGTCCCGCTCAGAGATTCCGCCAGCGCCGTCTGCCGGTGCGTTGGGGTGGAAGAGGGCGGGCAATTGGTTCTGCTGTTCCTGCGGGAGGTATTTGCGCAGGGTAGCGCCATTGATCTCGCGCTCGTACTCCAACACCGAAATCTGCTCCACGATGTTCTTCAGCTGCCTGATGTTGCCCGGAAAGCGGTAACGCAGCAATTCCTGCACCGCATCGGGTTGCAAGGTGATGGGCTTTACATGGTAACGCTCGGCAAAATCGCTGGCAAATTTACGGAACAGGAGGTGCGTGTCCTCGCCGCGTTCGCGCAATGGTGGTACCGTGATAGGCACGGTATTAAGGCGGTAATAAAGGTCCTCACGGAACTGACCCCGCTCCACGGCCTGCATCAGGTTTACGTTCGTAGCCGCCACCACGCGTACATCGGTCTTCTGCACTTTGGAAGAACCTACCTTGATGAACTCGCCGTTCTCCAGCACGCGCAGCAAACGGGCCTGCGTTCCCAGGGGCATTTCCCCGATCTCATCCAAAAAGATGGTCCCGCCGTTGGTCACCTCAAAATACCCTTTCCGGGCTTCAGCGGCCCCAGTGAAGGAGCCTTTCTCGTGCCCGAACAATTCTGAATCGATGGTGCCCTCTGGGATGGCGCCGCAGTTAATGGCGATGAACTGGCCGTGCTTGCGCGGGCTCAGGTGATGAATAATTTTGGAGAAGGATTCTTTCCCGCTGCCGCTTTCACCGGTAATGAGCACGGTCATGTCAGTAGGAGCCACCTGCACCGCCACCTGGATGGCGTAGTTTAGCAAAGGTGAGTTCCCGATGATGCCAAACCGCTGCTTCACCGATTGTATCTCAATATCACGCATTCGTTAATGTGCTAATGGTTGAATGTGCCGATGTGCTATTAAGGTTTAAGAATAGCACACTAATAAATTAATAATTAGCACATTATAAAACGGGTTCCCCGAACAAGGTACCTACGGAGCAGTCAGTGATGAGCACGTTCACGTAGTCGCCTTTCTGGAAGTGCATCTTGGGGAAGATCACCACTTTGTTCTGGTCGTTGCGGCCGCTGAGCATGTCGTCTGAACGCTTGGAGAAGTTTTCAACCAGCACTTTTGACACCTTGCCTACATCCAGTTTATTCCGCTCCAACGAGTAGAAGCGCTGCTTGTCAATTATCTCCTGCAGTCGACGCTTCTTCGTCTCTAAAGGAACATCGTCCTTCAGCTTTCGGGCCGCCAACGTGCCGGGGCGCTCGGAGTAGAAAAACATGTAGGCGTAGTCATACTGCACGTAATCAATAAGCGACAGGGTGTCCTGATGCTCTTCTTCGGTTTCAGAGCAGAAACCAGAGATCATATCCGTGGAAATTCCGCATTCCACGCCCAAAATCCGCCGAATGGCGTCTATGCGCTCCATGTACCAGGCACGGTCATAGGTGCGGTTCATGAGCTCCAGCACGCGCGAGTTGCCACTCTGGGCCGGCAAGTGGATGTATTTGCAGATGTTGTCGTACTTCTTCATGGTGTACAGCACGTCATCTGTAATGTCTTTGGGGTGGGAGGTAGAGAACCTTACCCGCAGATCTGGGCTAATCAACGCTACCATCTCCAAGAGTTGGGCGAAGTTCACGCGCTCTAAACCATCCTCGGAGGCCCATTTGTAGGAGTCCACGTTCTGGCCCAACAGGGTCACTTCTTTGTAGCCCTGGTTCACCAGTTCTTGGGCCTCGCGTACGATGGAATGGGCATCGCGGGAGCGTTCGCGGCCCCGGGTGAACGGTACCACGCAGAAAGAGCACATGTTGTCGCAACCCCGCATGATAGACACGAAGGCGCTCACACCGTTGCTGTTCAAACGGATCGGGTTGATGTCGGCGTAGGTTTCCTCGCGGGAGAGCAGCACGTTCACCGCTTTCTGGCCGCCGTCTACCTCATTGATAAGAGAGGGAAGGTCGCGGTACGCGTCAGGGCCTACCACCAGGTCCACCATTTTCTCTTCTTCCAGCAGGTTCTTTTTCAGGCGCTCGGCCATACAACCCAGCACACCTACCACCAAGCCTGGTTTCTTCTTCTTCAAATGTTGCAGCTGCGTAAGACGGTGCCGCACGGTCTGTTCGGCCTTCTCCCTGATGGAGCAGGTGTTCAGCAACACCAGGTCAGCGTTGGTCACCTCTGACGTTGTGTCAAAGCCGGCTTCAAACAAAATAGAGGAAACGATCTCACTGTCAGAGAAATTCATCTGGCAGCCGTAGCTCTCTATGTAGAGTTTCCGCTGGCGTCCGGTGTTGGAATCAACCGTTACTTTGGTGTCACACGCGGCAGCTTGTTCCGGCGTGCGGTTATCAATGAAGTCTAAGTCCAGAATGGGTGCGTGCATAGCTTGCAAGTAAAAACACAAAGATAAGCATATTCACCCGTTTGTGACAGAATGGCAGGTAATATTTTAAAGGCAAAAAGAGGCTTGTTTCTTAAAAACAGCCGCTAAATGCCAGCCTGGAAAATTCTAGGCAAGAAACTGCGTAAGTACCAGCTGTGGTTACAGGTTTTCCAGCACGTTCTTAATAGCGGCGGCTTTCAATAGGCATTCCTGGTACTCCTGCTCGGGGTCTGAGTCATAGGTGATGGCACTGCCTACCTCAAAAGAGAGATAGCCCGTCTGACCGTTGTACTGCAAACTGCGGATTACCACGTTGAAGTCAAAGTCACCGTTGGGCAGGAAGTACCCGAAAGAGCCGGAGTAGAGGCCGCGTTTGGTTTTCTCGTATTGTTCAATCAACTCCAGTGCCCTAATTTTAGGCGCGCCTGTCATACTGCCCATCGGGAAGGTGGCCTTCAGGATTTCTACTTCCTTCACACCTTCCGGAATCTGGCCGGTAACAGTGGAGATCATCTGCCATACGTACTGGAATCCGTACAAACCAAACAGTTCCTCCACCTGTACCGTACCGGTTTCGGCCACCCGGTTCAAGTCATTCCGCACCAGGTCCACGATCATCATGTTCTCGGCCTGTTCCTTCTCACTGGTTGCCAGTTCAGTCCTCTGGCTTTGGTCTTCTTCAGGAGTTTTGCCGCGCCGAATAGTGCCTTTGATTGGCTGAGAAATGAGCAGGTTGCCCTCTTTCTTCAAGAACCTTTCCGGGCTGGCACACACCAAGTAATGACCTTCTAGCTTAAGAAATCCTGCAAATGGGGTGGGAGAGGCGGCATTCAGTTTCCAGAAGAGTGGGAGCGGGTCCAGCGAAACAGCTTCGGCGTAGAACTCCTGGCAATAATTCACCTCGTACACATCGCCCTCCAAAATGTGCTGCCGAAGACTTTCCACGTCCTGCAGGTAAACTTCCCTAGAAACCCGCGGCTGCGTTTTGATACTGTTTTGGGAAAAGGAGGCTGAAATCGGGGTGCTTTCGATGGCTTTGGCAATCACCTCCGGATCTTCCACGCTGGAGTGGATGGTAACGGTATCCTCAGTCCAGAGGAGCCAGGTCTCGGGCTGGAAGAAGTACAGTTCAGGAAAGCCTACGTAATCTGGGTGCTGGCTGTGCAGTTGCTCCAAGCCATTTTTAAGGTCATAGGTCAGAAATCCGAATAAGGGCGTTTCCCGTTTGAGGCGCAAATTTTCCTGCAGCGCAGTCCAAGAGGTAATGTCCTCCGGGCTTCTCCGGCGGCGAAGGCCCAACATGTTGGTGAAGGGGCGGTGGCGGTAGGCAATGTTATTGGGTTCATAGTAGGCCACTACCTCGTGCTGCTGGGTTGCCCATGCCAAGGCCTGCTGTTTCCAGAGAAGAACAGAAACCGGGAGCGAGGCAAAGGGCAAGGTGAATTGGCGCATGGCGGCAACTGAAAGAGAAATCAGGCGACAAATATAAGGAGTTTCTACCTGGGGATTTGTAGTTTGAGTTGGCGGTAGGATAACCTTACTGCCGTTTCAAGGCTATTTTTCAAAAACGAGCTAAAATCGGATACAAGAGACAAACGCAAGTCGTCCACCTGAAAGAGACAAAGGAACAGGCATAAAAAAAGGATGGTAGTCACACCATCCTTTTCACTATATAAACCTATTTGTCTGTTTACACGATAGCTTTCTGCTCCACATCGGCCAGAATACGGCCGCAGTGCTCACATACGGTGATTTTTTTGTGGGCAGCAATGTCAGACTGACGCTGTGGGGGAACGGTGTTGAAGCATCCGCCGCAGGCATCGCGCTTAACGGTTACCACAGCCAGGCCATTGCGTACGTTCTTGCGGATTCTGTTGTAGGCGAAAAGAAGGCGCTCTTCAATGTGCGTCATGGCTTCTTCCTTCTCCTCGTTGAGCTTGCGCTCGTCTGCCTCGCTCTCGTTCACCATCACCTGCAACTCGGCATTCTTGGTGTTGAGGTCTTTCTGGCGCTCTTCCAGGCGGTTTTTGGTTTCCTGGATTTCCTGGTTTTTCTGCTCTATCTGGAAATTAGCCTCACGAATTTTTTTCTCGTTGATCTGGATTTCCAGTTTCTGAAGTTCAATCTCTTTGGTGATGGCGTCAAACTCGCGGTTGTTACGCACATTCTCCTGTTGCTCTTCGTATTTCTTGATCAGTTTCTCAGCGTCTTTGATGCCTTGTTTGCGGTTGGCGATGGCTTGTTGCAACTCAGCGATCTCGTCATCAAATTTGCTTACGCGTACTTGGTAGCCGGCAATCTCATCTTCCAGGTCACGAACCTCTTCCGGAAGGTCGCCTCTAATTTGTAGAATCTTGTCCAATTGAGAATCTAAGCTCTGAAGTCTTAGAAGTGCATCTAACTTACTTGCTACAGTACTTTCCATGTATAATTTAGCTGTGTCTTACGGGATTTGTGTCAGTGTATGACAAATCAACCGCAAAATTAGGAAAAGATTTTGTAAGTATATCATAAAAAAGCTCCTTCGTATAAACTTCGCTTTCGTAGTGGCCCACGTCTACCAACGCCATTTGGCTGGAGGCCTCAAAGAACTCATGGTACTTCAGGTCGGCGGTGAGGAAAACATCGGCGGAGGCCGCTTTGGCCTGCCGGATGAGAAAACTGCCGGCCCCACCACAAACAGCCACCCGCTTGATAGGCTTCTGCGGCCAAGCCGTATGCCGAAAAGTGGAGATCTGTAACTTCTCTTTCACGTGCCGCACGAACTCCTCGGCCGAGAGCGCTTCCTCTAGTTCACCCACCATGCCGGCGCCTACTTCCTGGTTCTCGTTCTGCAGGGTCACCAGGTAATGGGCCACCTCTTCATAGGAGTGCGCCTTCCGCAAAGCCCGCATGATCTGGTTCTGCTTGAAGGTGGGGAAGATCACCTCAATCTTGTTCTCAATGGTTTCCTCGGTTTTGCAGGGTTCGCCGATGTGCGGATTGGCCTGGGGCGAAGGCGTGAACCGGCCTGTACCCGTTATCCGGAAGCTGCAGTCGGTGTACTCGCCAATCTGTCCGGCGCCCGCCTGGTGGAGCGCCTCCAGTACTTTCTCGGTGTCTTCAAGTGGCACATAGGTCTCCAGTTTGGTCAGGAGCTGGGTTTTAGGCGAAAGCACTTTGGGGTTTTGGATGCCCAGCTTTTCGCAGAGTTTGGCGTTGACGCCGTTGTGCACGTGGTCCAGGTTGGTATGGCAGGCGAAAATGGCCACCTGGTGCTGCAGTGCTTTGAGCAGGATGCGCTCTACCGGTGTTTTGCCGGTGAGGCTTTTGAGCGGCTTGAAGATGACCGGATGGTGCGCCACAATAAGGTTGCAGCCGCGGTCCACGGCTTCCTGCACTACCTCCAGGGTACAATCCAACGTAACCAGTACGCCGGTCACGGTTGCCTCGGGATCCCCGATCTGCAGCAAGGCGTTGTCATAAGATTCCTGATAGGCGGGGGGCGCGTACCGCTCCAGCACCTGCACCACTTCTTTAATCTTCGTCATTCTTTAGGTTTAAGGCCGTTAAGGGCAAAGAAAGGCAAAATTCATGTACTTTTGTTCCTTATGCCCGCTATACCGCACCTGCTACCTTTCCTGCTTTCTCCGTTCGCGATGGTGTACAGCGGCATTGTGCGGCTGCGGAACCTGCTATACGACAAAGAGGTGTTCTCTGTCTACGAGGCACCTATTCCGGTCATTTGCGTGGGGAACCTGAGTGTGGGCGGTACCGGCAAAACTCCG
Organism: Rufibacter hautae; assembly: GCF_008271695.1. Lineage (GTDB taxonomy): Bacteria > Bacteroidota > Bacteroidia > Cytophagales > Hymenobacteraceae > Nibribacter > Nibribacter hautae. The sequence goes on along the minus strand of NZ_VKKY01000002.1, from coordinate 1,195,202 downwards.
CAGGTAGAATATCTGGCCCGCCTGCTGCAGCCCCGTAAGATCGCCATCCTCAGCCGGGGCTATAAACGCGCCACCAAAGGGTTTGTCTTGGCAGATGCCCATTCTTCAGCGACCACCCTGGGCGATGAGCCGTTTCAGTATACCCAAAGTTTACCAGGCGTTTTAGTGGCAGTCTGCGAGAAACGGAAAGTGGGGATCCAACAGTTGTTGAAGCGCTTCCCAGACCTGGAAGTTATTTTACTGGATGACGCTTTTCAGCACCGCGCGGTAAAGGCCTCCAAGTATCTGCTCCTCACAGATTTCAACCGGTTGTTCACCCAGGATTACCTGCTGCCCATGGGTAGATTGCGGGAACCCAGAACCGGATCCCACCGGGCCCAGGCCGTGGTGGTGACCAAATGCCCGGGAGAAGTTTCCCTTGAGCAACAAGCCTTTATCCGAAAACAGATTCAGCGTTATACTTCCCACGGAACTCCTATTTTTTTCTCGCAAATAGTCTACGGTGCGGCTGTACCTGTTGGACTTGTAAAATCGTTAGGGAAAAGGTTGATCCTGGTCACCGGCATCGCCAATGCCCATCCGCTGGTGCAGCACCTGTCCCGCACAGGATTTGAACTGGTGCGGCACTTTGAATGGGCAGACCATGCGGCCGTGACCCGCGAGCGGGTAGAAGAGGTGGTGGCTTTTTACCGAACATTGCAGGACCCGCAGGTAAGTATCCTGATGACGCAGAAAGATGCCGTAAAATGGCAGGCACCTGAATTGGAAAGCCTATGGCGCGAACTCCCGGTTTTCTACCTGCCTATTACCAATACGTTTGCCCCGCAGGAAGCCTCGTTTGATGCCACCATGAGCGAATGGGTACTTCCACCGGGTTCAGATTTTAATTCTTAATTTTGGACGTGACTTACAAGAAACTCTTCGCTGCGGCTTTTCTGGTTGGGCTGGGTGCCTTTTCCCCGGCTTCTGCGCAAATTCTCAATGACTCCACCAAAGCCATCTATGGCTCGGCAACCACCAATGTGATCTATGAGGCTGATATCTTCAAAGGTAATCTCAAAGCATCGCGCATAGACACCTCCTTAACCAACCTGCAGAATTTCCGGCACTGGTACTATGACACCACGCTGCAGCAGAACCTGGGCAATGTAGGCACGGCCTCGCAGCCGCTTTTCTGGCGCATGCCTACCAAATTGGGTAACCGTCTGGGCCGGAACGCTTTTGATACTTACGTGGTAAACCCCAACACTGCGCCTTATTATGACACCAAGTCGCCGTTCACGTTTCTGAACTACATGCAGGGGAGTCTGGGTGAGTCCATCTTCCGGGCCAAACACACCCGGAACGTTTCTGCCAATTGGAACGTGGGCATTGGGTACGAACGCGTTGGGGCGGAGCGGCAAATCGGGGCCTTCAGCAACCGGAACGGGATGATCAGCCACTACGGCATTCAGGCGTTTACGCACTATTTTAGTAAAAATGAGCGCTATCGGTTCATGGCCAACTTCAACCAAACCAGCCATGAACAAATTGAAAGCGGCGGCATCAGACCCAAAGAGACTGATACAGTAGACAGCCTGTTCGACTATAGTGATGAGCCGGTTTGGTTGCAGAAAGCCGCCTCCAATGAAAAACGCACCGATTTCCATGCCACCCATTGGTACAAGCTCCTGGGTGCCGGGCTGCAGCTGTACCACACGGTAGATGTGAATACCCAAACCAACGATTACTCAGACCAGCAATTGCCTTATGACACCGAAGGAAATAAGCAGGTTCTGAAATTCTATCCCCAGGCCCTACGTGATACAACCCGGACGTATGATGATTCCTACTTCAAACAGATGGAAAACACCTTTGGGGTGATGGGCAGCAGCAAACTGTTTGTGTACCGGGCCTACGCCAAACGCCGCGATGGCTCTTATAGAGTCACTGCCGAAGGTGTAAGGAATGTGGTCCGTCCTCCTCAGGAAGATACCCTGGAGTACTATGTGGATCAGGAGAAAAGAACCATTGCAGATAACTTCATCGGCGGCGATGCCCAGTTCCGGCTTAAAAACGACATCTATGTCACCACCGATGCCGAGTTCCAGATTGGAGGCGGCGATTACCGGCTTAATGCCCAAGCCCGCTACAAGTTCCTGACCCTGCGCCAGACTCGTACCTCTTACTCGCCAACGCTGCTGCAACGGGTGTTCATCAGTAACCATTATGAGTGGTTCAATGATTTTGAGAATACCCAGGCCACCCAAACGGCCGCTTCACTAGAGGCGGGTTACAAGAGCCACTACCTCCATGCGCAGGTGCAGTACACCAACCTGCAGAATTACGTCTACTACCAGGATTCAGTAAACAATAACCGAACCCTTTGGGCCACCCCGGCGCAGGAAACCGGCGGAATCAACCTGGTGCAGGCCAGTGTACGCTACAAGTTCAACGTAAAGGCCTTCGTGCTGGACAATACCGTCTACTACAACAAAGTAACCGGGAATGATGTGATCCGGATGCCGGAATGGTACGTCAACTCCAAAGCCTATCTGCAGGGTCCGCTCTTTAAAGGAGCCATCAATGTGCAGACCGGTGTGGAGATGAATTGGCACTCCAGCTACTACGCCGATGGGTACATGCCCGTGACCCAGCAGTTTCACCTGCAGAACCGGTTCTTGGTGAGGCGTTACCCCACGCTAGACCTGTTCCTGAACACGGATATTAAAACCGTGAACTTGTTCCTGAAACTGAGCAACCTCAATGCAGTGACCAGCGCCTGGGAACCGGGTTATTTCACCACGCCCTACTACCCAGCCAACCCGTTCAGCTTCATCTTCGGTTTGCAGTGGAATTTCTATGATTAAAAGGAAATTTGGAGATTTGGAAATTTGAAGATGTAAAGAATAGGAAATAGGAAAGAAGAGAATGATTTGACCGGAAAAGCAGCTTTCGTTTTGAGCAGTTTTCTCAAAATTAGCCCCTAAACGTAACTTCATCTTTTTTCAATTTCACCTTCTAAACCTGTCTGCATCATAAGCATTAAATTTAACCTCACATCCTTAAATCTACACATTCCAAATCTCCAAATTTCCTAATCTTCACATCTTCAAATTTGTAAAAGTGGCCAAGTCAATCCTTAAACTTCAACTACCCACCGATCCCCGCTGGGTGAACATCGCGGAGATGAACATCCAGGATATTCTGGTGGACCATGCGTACTGTGAACAGAAAGCCGCCACCTCGGGCATTTCGCTTATTGTGAAGTACCCAGATAAGACCAAGTTAGTGGAGGAAATGACGGCCTTGGTAGCCGAGGAGTGGAGCCACTTTGAGCGGGTATTGGAGGAACTGAAAAAACGCGGCTATGAGTTGGGCCGCAACCGCCCCGATGAATACGTGGTGCAGCTGAGCAAACACATCCGGAAGGGGGATAGACGGGAACGCCAACTGATGGACCACCTTCTGGTCAACGCCCTGATTGAGGCCCGTTCCTGCGAGCGATTCAAGCTGCTCTGGAAGAACCTCAAAGACGAGGACCTGCAGAAGTTCTACTATGAACTCATGGTCTCAGAGGCCGGCCATTACGTGAGTTTCGTGAAGCTGGCCAAAGAATACATGCCCAAAGATGTAGTAGATGCCCGCCTGCAGGAGCTCCTGCAAATTGAGGCAGACATCATCGCCAACCTGGAACACCGGCCCGATAGGATTCATTAATTTCGAAAAGTAATGGAGTGAAATCTACATCAAAAACGCTCCGGGTGTATTGTGGCTAATATTTTGAAATGTGGCTTAAAACACCTTCTTGTAGCGTCGTTACACCGTAACGACGTAGCTCTACGCAGCTAGAGCGTTTCTTCCCTCCACATTCCTTTTTCGTTAAAATTGCTGTGTAGATAAACCGTTGGTTTAATGATGGTAATAGTTTCACAAAGCCACGTCGTTACGGTGTAACGACGCTACAAGGTTATATATCACGTCTTCTGTTTCTTCTTCTTGGCCGCCGGGAACAGGATGTTATTCAAGATCAGCCGATAACCAGGGGAGTTGGGGTAGAGGGCGAGGTCGGTGGGTTCTTCTTCCACAAAGTGCTGGTAGTCCTCGGGGTCATGGCCGCCATAGAAAGTCCAAGTGCCTTTCCCGAAGGTGCCATGGATGTAGCGGGCCTCGTCAATGGACTTAGTCTCGCCCATGACCACCACCTCAGATTTGATCAGCTTTTTCTTGAAACCGGTAGTTAAGCCCATAAAGCCTTTGATGGTTTTCACGTGGTTTTGGGTGAGCATAGTAGGAATGGGGTCCCACTTTGCGGAGTAGGTGAAGAGCTGGAAGAAATCGTTGTTCTCGCGCAGGCCGCGTTCCAGTTGGGAGTTGTCAATGTTGGAGAACTCCGGATGATAAGGGTCTCGGATAAGAGTAAAGTCTTTGAAGGCAAAGGTGTTAGAGAAGTTCAGCTTCTGCTGGGCTGTAGGATCGGCGGGATCGCCGTCAAACATGCTCTCGGTGATGTCCAGGCCTACGGCGGCCAGGGCGATGTCATAGGTGTCGGTGGCGGAGCACATGGCAAACATAAAGCCTCCGCCGGCGCAGAAGTCCCGGATGCGCTGGGCCACGGCGCTTTTCAGCTGCGGCACCTTGGCAAACCCAAACCGCTTGGCCGTGGCTTCGGACTCACGTTTCTGCTCAATGTACCAGGGTGCATTGCGGAAAGCGGTGTAGAACTTGCCGTGCTGGCCGGTAAAATCTTCGTGGTGCAGGTGCAGCCAATCGTATTTGGGAAGCTTGTCTTCTAAGATGTCTGGGTCATAGATAATGTCATAGGGGATTTCGGCGTAGGTGAGCACCAGCGTCACGGCATCGTCCCAGGGCTGTTTTGACTTAGGCGAGTACACCGCAATCTTGGGCGCCTTCTCCAGTTTCATCACGTCCATGTTAGACTCCGGGGCGGCAATCTCGTTTAGAATCTGGCTGTATTGCGCGTCTGAGATGGTCTGGTAGCCGATGCCTCGCACCACCAGTTCGTTTTCCAGCGGAGTGGCCTGCTTCATGGCAAAAGCCCCGCCTTTGTAGTTCAGGAGCCATTCCACCTCTACTTGCCGCTGCAGCGCCCAATAGGCTACGCCATAGGCTTTTAAGTGGTTCTTCTGCGACTGGTCCATGGGCAGGAGCAGGTAAGAGGCCCAGCTTGCCGGCGCAATGGCCAGCAGCAGGAGCAGAAGAAATAAATTCCGGCACAAATTCTTCATCAGTAATCGGTTTGGAACGAATTTAAGAAAATCGGGCAATAAACGGGAAAACCATTACTTTTATAACAGTAAGAAAGCGCTCAGTTGTACGACAAATAGTAGACTGGGTACTGGTTACAGAGAAAACATGGATCTTGTAGAAAACACGAAAGAAGGCTTCCGCTCTATTCAGGGCAATTTGCTAAGGACGGTGCTCACCGCCCTGATCATCTCCATCGGCATTATGTCATTGGTAGGTATTCTAACGGCAATTGAAGGCATCAAGTATTCCGTTTCCAGCACATTTTCTACGTTGGGGGCCAATTCTTTTGACATTGAAAAGAAATGGGACGGGGGCGGACAGCGCGGCGGCCGCCAGAACAAGGTGTACCCCAACATCACCGAGTTCCAGGCCCGGCAGTACAAAGACCTGATGGCCGATAAAGCCCGGGTGAGTTTGTCTACCTGGGTGAGCGGAAACGTCTCGGTGAAGGCGGGCAGTATCAAAACCAACCCCAACATGAGCCTGATTGGGGGAGACGAGAACTACCTGGTCAACGAAAACTATGACCTTGAACTGGGCCGGCCTTTCTCTAACCTGGAGATTGAGAGCGGTGCGCCGGTGGCCATCATTGGCGAGGAAGTAGCCAACAAACTGTTCCCCAAACAAAGCCCCGAGGGCAAAAGCATGGTGCTGATGGGCCGTAGGTTTAAAGTCATTGGGAAGATCAAAAGCCAGGGCGGTGGCCTGGGTGGGGGCGGAAGCAACCGCCGGATCATCATTCCCCTGGAAACCGCCACCCAAATCCCAACGCCGGAACAGCTCACCTTTGAGATCAAAACTGCCATCCTGAACGGGAGCAGCCTGGCCTTTGCCATGGAAGAAGCGACCGGCATTATGCGGAAAGTGCGGCAAGATGAACTGGGCCAGGAAGATTCTTTCCGGATTACCCGCAGCGATTCTGTGGAGCAGGAGTTAAACAAAATCACGGGCTACCTTAAAACCGGCGGCTTTCTGGTGGGTTTCATCACTTTGCTGGGTGCCTCTATCGGATTGATGAACATCATGATGGTGAGCGTGACCGAGCGGACGCGGGAAATCGGTATCCGGAAAGCGTTGGGGGCTACCATCAAGCAAATCAGGCTGCAGTTCCTTATTGAGGCCATTGTTATCTGCGTGTTGGGCGGGATTGTGGGGATTGTCCTAGGGATTCTCATGGGCAACGGCATTGCCATGCTCATAGGCAAAGGCGAGTTCTTTGTGCCTTGGCTTTGGATGATCGTGGGTATGTTGATCTGTATCTCCGTGGGGCTGCTCTCCGGCTATTACCCTGCCTACAAAGCCTCTAAACTGGACCCTATAGAGTCTTTACGGTACGAATAGTAATCCCTGTCTTGGCCACCTGCTCGTGACCAAAGGCTTTTTAATTCTTCCTTTTCACCGCTTTCCCTAAAAACGTTGGGAAGGAAGAAGCAAATGATTTGTATGTCCTTTTTCAAGAAGCCTGGATTTTCCTTTTCTGCTTTCTTTAGGAGTTCTTTTCCGCTTGATTTTTACCTGAATTCAAAATACCTGTTCCGCTGGTTGGGGCTTGCCTTGCTGGTAGGCGTCATGGCGGGCAGCGCCTCGGCCTTGTTTTTGGTCTTGCTCGATTTGGCAACCAGCTACCGGGAAACCCATCCCTTGATTATCTGGCTTTTACCCGCGGGCGGCTTTCTGGTGGGTTGGGTTTATCACCAGTGGGGCCGCGAAGCCGAAGGTGGCAATAATCTCCTGTTGCAGGCCATCCAAACGCCTTCGTCTAAAAAGATTCCGCTGGTCATGGCACCGTTGGTGCTGGTGGCTACCGTGCTGACGCATATGGTAGGCGGGTCAGCGGGCCGCGAGGGCACAGCCGTGCAAATGGGCGGCGCCCTCGCCGATCAGCTTACGACTGTTTTCAAGCTGCGGCCACGCGACCGGAAAATGCTCCTGATCTGCGGCGTGAGTGCCGGGTTTGCCTCTGTTTTCGGGACGCCGCTGGCGGGGGCAGTGTTCGCTTTGGAGGTTTTCCTGCTGGGGCAACTCAGGTATAATGCGCTTTTGCCTTCTTTCCTGGCAGCCATCATCGCTGATGCGGTGACCTCAGCCTGGGGTGTAGGGCATACCCTGTACCCCGTGGTGGAAGTACCGTCCATGACCGTTTGGACCCTGGGGGCTACCTTGCTGGCAGGCATCTGCTTTGCCCTGGCCGCCCGGCTTTTCTCTGTAGCCTCTCACGCCGTGGGAAACACTTTCAAGAAACATGTAGCCTATCCGCCGCTCAGGCCAGTAGTGGGTGGGTTGGTATTGGCTTTGGTTATCTGGTCTCTGGGTACCACCAAGTACATCGGGTTGGGAATTCCTACTATCCTGGCTTCCTTTTCAACCCAGTTGCCTTCTCATGATTTTCTGGTCAAACTGGCATTGACTGCTTTCACGCTAGGCTGCGGCTTCAAGGGTGGCGAGGTAACCCCTTTGTTTTTCATTGGGGCCACCTTGGGGAACACGCTTTTTCCCTGGCTTCCTTTGCCACTGGAGTTGCTGGCTGCGTTAGGTTTTGTAGCGGTTTTTGCGGGCGCAGCCAATACACCATTGGCTTGCCTGCTGATGGCCATGGAGTTGTTCGGCGGGAGCATTGGCTTGTACGCTGGCCTGGCTTGTGCCGTGGCTTACCTTTTCTCGGGGCACACGGGCATCTATGGGGCGCAGGTGGTGGAAAACAGCAAGCACCCGTACTACGCCAGGGAGGCAGGCATAAGATTGGCAGCCATCAAACGCCGCCTTTTTTGACCTGGTTTTCTGAAAAGGGCACAAAAAAAGCCTGACCGAAGCCAGGCTTTTCTATCTGAAATTTTCACAGATTACTTCTTCGCAGCGGGTTTGTTCGCTTTGTATTCCTCGTTCAGGCCCCTTACGGTTTCCTCGGTGATGTCAAGGGCTGCGTCTCCGTACAGGATGGCGCTGTTACCGCGGGTATACGTCAAGACCATTTTGTAGCCTTTGTCTTTGCTGATCTTCTTGAGGTGCGCCTCTACTTTCTCGTAGATCTTCTTCATCTCATCGTTCTCGTCTTTGGCCAGTTGGTTTCCGGAACTCTGCTGCTGGGCGGCTAATTGCTGCTCTTTCTGGGCCAGGCGCTGCTCGGTGGCGGCGCGTTGCTCCTGGGTCATGCCGGCACCGGTCTGGCGGTATTGCTCCACTTCCTTTTGGAAACTGGTTGCTTTGCCTCTCAGGTCAGTTTCCATTCTCTTGCCTTTGGCCTCCAAGCGGGCTTTCACGTCTTTGAAGTACTGGTATCTGTTCAGAAGGGTATCTGAGTTCACGAACACAATCTCGGCGGTAGGCGCTGCCACGGCAGGGGCGTCCTCATCTTCTTCGGTGGCGGTGGTGGCCGCGGCCGGAGTGGTCTCCGTGGTGGCAGCAGTGGTTTGTTTAGGAGCCTTGTCGGTGTTGCAGGCGGCAAAGGAAGCTGATAAGACAGCCAGTAAAATAAGCTTTTTAGATACGCTCACAGTCTGTAGTTAATTGTTTTAAAAAGGGATGAACATGGTCCGCGAATGGTTTTCCGCGGACCATGTTCATGGGTTTAGGCCTCAATTTAAGAAAATTAATTGTAAGCCGGAGAAAGTGGAGGGCAAGAGATTAATTTCCGCCGGCCCGGTTCACCTCGTCAAGGTTGCCATTGCGGCGTTTCATCTCAAATTTCTCGCCTTTGTTGAAGCGGTAGCGCAGGTTCAAACGCACGCTCTGGCCAAATTGGTACATGTTGATGTGGTTGATGTTGCCGTTCACCTCAGAGGTTCCTTTCATGCGCTGGGTCCGGAAGATATCAGTCACGGCCAGGTTCACTTCCAGTTGGTCTTTCAGGAAAGAGCGTTTCACCGCTACGTCTACCCAACCGGCCGGGTCTGTTTTGTACACGTTGAACACCCCTTTGCCGCGGTATGAGCCGTTTACCTCCATTTTGAAGTTCTTAGGCAATAGGATGTTGTGGCTGGTTTGGGCCATGACCATGGTCTGGGCGTTGCGGATGGTTCTCTCGTCCACGAGGGTGTTGAAGATCTGGTAAGCGATGGTCACGTTGTTGTTCATGTTCCACTTGGAGGTAACGGTCACCGGGGCTACCAGGGTGGCGTTCCAGGCCTCGCTTTCCACGTTGCGCTGCTGAAACACCATGGTGTTGGTCTCGGGGTAGAAAGCAGGCACCTCAGAAATATCGTCTTTGGTGTGGGCGTACCCGAAGATCAGGTTGTAGTTCTGTCTGAAGGTCTGGGTCACCTGGAAGGAGTTGGTGTACTCAGGTTTCAGGTACGGGTTGCCCTGGGCGTAGGTGTTGGCGTCAATGTAGAACCGAAAAGGGTTCAGGTTGCTGTAACGCGGACGGAAGATGCGGCGGCTGTAGTTATACCCGATGGTGTAGTTGTCTGAGATTTTCTGCTGCACAAACACGCTAGGGAACAGATCCAGGTAAGAACGGGGCGTTACTTTCTGCTCTGGGATGGAGTTTCCCTCAGAATCGGTGTACTCGGCGCGAAGCCCGGCCTGCAGGGTCACTTTTGGGGTGAGCGTAGCACTGAAGTTGGAGTAAGCGGCGTAGATGTTCTCGTCATAGATGAAGTGATCACCTTTGCGTTTGGCATCGGGGATGCGCTGGCTGCCTTCCAGGGTGAAGAAGTCTATCTGGTTGTCAGACTCCACGTAGCTGGCCTTGGCGCCCAGTTCCAGTTTGCCTTTGATGGAAGGGAAAGGCTTCACAAAGTCCATTTTAGCTGAGTAGATCTGGTAAGAGGTAGGGTTGAGGGTCTCAAAGTACTCGCTCTCCATAGCCCCGGTAGTAGCGTGGGTTCTGTAGTTGAGGAAATCGCTGGGGCTGTTGTCTTTGATGCGGGCCACGTCCACATCGGCCGAGAGGGTGGTGCCCAGGGTGTCCAGTTTGCCTGCGTAGTGCGCATTCACCGACACGCTGGAGAATTTGCCTCTGTTGTGGGTAGTGGTCTGGTTGTAGATGGCGCCATCCTCGCTGGGATCCAACAGGGTAGACCTGGTGTTCACGCCGGAGTTGGTGCGGGAATGCGACAAGCCCAGGGTAGCGCCTACGCTGTGGTTCTTGTTCAGGTCATAGTCGGTGGTGAGGCGTGCGGAAGGAGCGAAGGTGGTGCCTTCCTCTTTGCCGGACTGGTTCAAATATGAGTTCTCGCCTTCCTGCTCAAAGGTGCGGTTCATAGAGAAGGTTCTTTTGCGAGGGCGCTGGGCCAGGTCAACGGTGGCTGAGGAGCTCCATTTGCCTTGTTTCAGGTTCAGGTTGAGGCCGCCGTTGGCCGTAGTTTTGGTGTTGTTCTGGTAACCGGCGTACACGCTGCCATTGAGGCCGTCCAAGTTATTTTTCTTCAGGTTGATGTTGATGATGCCGGCGGTTCCCTCGGCATCGAACTTGGAGGAGGGGTTGGCGATGATTTCCAGGTTCTTCAGGTTATCAGCGGGCATGCCCTGTAGCATGGTTTGCAGTTGTTTGCCGTCCAGGTACGTCAGTTTTCCGTCTATCATCACTTTCACGCCCTGTTTGCCGTTCAGCTGGATGTTGCCATCTTGGTCTACCCACACGCCCGGCGATTTGGCCAGCACCTCGTAGGCGGTGTTGCCGGCGGCCATGGCGGTTCCCTCCACACTCACCACCATCTTATCGGCCTGCACGTCTACCGCGGGACGCAGGTTGTTCACGGTCACTTCCTTCAACACCTTGGAATCCTGTTTCAGGGCTATTTTCCCGAAATCATGCGAAAAACCGGCGGTGCTTATTTCCAGCACAGGCAGGTCTTTGTTGGCGAAACCCATGGCGCTGATGCGAAGCAGGTATTTCCCCGGGGCCGGGCTTTTCATTTTGAAGGTACCGTCCAGTTCAATGGCGGTGCCGGTTAGGAGGGAGGCGTCTGCGGCTTTGAGGAGGGCCACGGTGCCGTAAGGGAGCGGTTCGCCTTTTTCATCCACCACCAAACCGGTGATAGTGCCAGGGGTTTGGGCCAAGGCAGCCTGGGTAAGGAAAGCCAGGGCGGCCAACAAGAGGAGGAAGTGATAAAACTTTTTCATATCGGTATGAATTTTGGGAGTTGGATACTTTATAGTACTGGGTTATACAAGGTACATGTAGAAAAAAAAAGCCTCAGGGCTACAGGTGGAAGGGTCCAGGGGAGGTAAACGCTTTCTTCTGGCGAGATGCTCCGTGGCCTGACAACAGGTACACATAGGCGAAAACCAGGGCTGTAAAGGAGCCTAGGAAGCACAATACCTGTAGGAGCAGCTGAAAGATGGTTAAAGTTTCCATGGCTATTGAAGGATTAAGTTGTATTTTTCTCTAAGAATGAAACAAAGATATAATAAGGTACTATGTAAAGCAAGGTACTGTTTCAAATTATTTTAAAATATTTATTATGAGTGACAAGAAGTGCATCTAATTCGTTTTTAGGCTGGTTTCTTAAAATCATGACCAAATTTGATCAGCTGTCATTGACCAAAAGCACCTTCTTTTGCTAAGCGGAATACTGGTTGACCCGGCCATCAAACCTAAAAAGAGGAAGCAACTTGGTTTCTTTGGTTAGATGCGCTGTCTCCCAGAATGGTTGCCTGGTCAAAGAAGGATTTGCCTGGGCAAGAACAAGGAGTGTGGGGGCTAAAATAATGACAACTCCAGCGGCACCCTTTTTATTATATAGAGAAAAACTTTAGCTCGGGGATTCGTACTTCTATTTTTGGGCTGAATTTTAAAAATAAGGCTTTAAACGGGTTCTAAAAAATCACCTGTACTAAAGCCGGAGGAGTTGCTTTGGAAACTGAAAACAACGGAGTAGCCCTGGTTCCGGTGCGGGAGCGGGCGAGTAAATTCATGAAGCGCCTGGGGCTGGACAATTTCCTGCTGGCGCTCTTGGCTATGATTCTGCTGGCGTACCTGTGGCCGCACGTAGGCGAGGAGAACGGACCCTTGCCCCTGGAAGAGATCACCACCTATGGCGTGTCGCTCATATTCTTTTTTTACGGCCTGCGTCTCAGCCCCGCCAAACTCAAAGCCGGCCTCAGCGATTGGCGCCTGCACCTGGTGGTGCAGCTGAGTACGTTCCTGCTGTTTCCCATGCTGGTGTTTCTGGCAAACCTGCTGCTGGGCAGAGGTGAGAACCAACTCTTGTGGCTGGGGGTGTTTTACGTGGCGGCCCTGCCGTCTACGGTGTCTTCTTCGGTGGTGATGGTGTCCATTGCGGGAGGGAATATCCCGTCTGCAATCTTCAACGCCAGTATCTCCAGCCTCATCGGGGTGTTTATGACGCCGCTCTGGATGGGGCTGTTCATGAGCACCAGCTCGGCCGCCGAGATGGACTTGGGCAGCATCATTCTCAAACTCATGCTGCAGGTGTTGCTGCCGGTCACGCTGGGCGTGCTGCTGAACAAACGGTTTGGGGCGTTTGCCGAGCGGCAGAAGGGCCGGCTGCGGCTGTTTGACCAGACCATTATCCTGCTCATCGTCTATTCCTCTTTCTGCGATTCCTTCGCGCGGGAGATGTTCAAAGGCTTTAGTGCCCAGCAGTTGCTGATGCTGGGCGGGGCCATGGTGGCGTTGTTCTTCCTCGTTTTCTGGCTGATTCACCTGCTGGGAAATTTGCTGGGCTTCTCGCGCGAGAACCGGATCACATCCATCTTTTGCGGCTCCAAGAAGTCGTTGGTGCACGGCACGGTTATGTCCAAGGTCATTTTCCCCGATGCCAATATCGTCGGCATTATCCTTTTGCCGCTTATGCTGTACCACGCGCTGCAGTTGATCGCCGCCAGTATTTTGGCCCAGCGCATGGCGCGGCAGCAGACCAACCTAGAGGTTTCTTCGGCTTAGTTTTTAGTGTCTTAATTTCAATAACAGCATCTTTCCAGCTTCAAAAACAGAAATGCCCTGCCAGATTAATCCGGCAGGGCATTTTCATTCTATTATATGGTGTAGGTGCAGCGCGTTAGTGCGCCAGCAGTTCATGGTACGTTTCCTCAGCCTCCATTAATCCGGCAGCCGTGATGTTCGTGAGCCGAACATGTTTCTGCTCGTTTACCAGCACTGGATCATATTTGGCTACTACGCGCACGTAGTTCTCGGTGAAACCTTCCATAAAGCCATCGGTGATATCGGCTTCAAACAAGACCTTTCCTTCGTACCCGATCTGGCTTTCGTAGAAGGCGCGCTTTTTCTTCTCAGACAGGATGCGCAGCATATCGGCGCGGCGGTTCCGCTCTTTCTGCGGCACTACGCTCGGCAGATCCAAGGCCAGGGTCTTGGCGCGCTCAGAGTACGGGAACACGTGCAGGTAACTGATGTTCAACCCGTTCAGGAAGTTGTAGGTCTCCAGGAAATCTTCTTCGGTCTCACCGGGGAAGCCCACGATCACGTCTACGCCGATGCAGGCGTGCGGCATGGCGGTCTTGATCCATTCTACCCGCTGGGCATACAGCTCGCGCAGGTAACGGCGGCGCATGAGTTTCAGCACCTTGTTACTACCCGACTGCAGCGGTACGTGGAAGTGCGGCATAAAGCGCTGAGAGCCTGCCACAAAATTGATGATCTCCTCACTCAAAAGATTAGGCTCGATAGAAGAAATCCGGAAGCGGCTTACGTTCTCCACCTGGTCCAGTTCCTGGATAAGCTGGTAGAAGTTCTCCACGCGCACGCCTTCTTGCAACCCGAAGTCGCCGGTGTTCACGCCAGTGAGCACAATCTCTTTCACGCCGGAGTCCCCGATGCTGCGGGCCTCGGCTACCACTTTCTCAATGGTGTTGCTGCGGCTTTTGCCCCGGGCCTGCGGAATGGTGCAGAACGTGCAGGAATAATCGCAGCCGTCCTGCACTTTGAGGAACGTACGGGTGCGGTCCCCGAAGGAGTAGGCGTTCACGAAGGTATTGACCTCCGATACCGGGCTGGCGTGGACCTGCGGGGCGTCTTTCTTCTCAAACGTCTCCAGGATGTCTACCAACTGAAATTTCTCGGCGGCGCCCAGAACGGCATCCACCCCGGGGATCTCGGAAATCTCTTTTGGTTTGAGCTGGGCGTAGCAGCCCACAATGGTAATGAACGCGTTAGGCGAGTGTTTGAGCGCTTCCTTCACCACTTTCCGACATTTCTTGTCGGCATTGTCGGTGACGGAGCACGTGTTGATGACGTAAATATCTGGGGTGTCTGTAAACTCCACCTTCTCAAACCCACGCTCCTGGAAAATGCGGGAGAGGGTAGAAGTCTCAGAGAAATTGAGCTTACAGCCTAATGTATAGAATGCTACCTTTTTCATAATCAAGGCACAAAGGTACGGAGAAACGGGAAATAGTTATAAGTTGTCTGTTGATAGTTGTCAGTTAGAAGGTTGTTTTAGGGCTGTTTTCTGGAAATCAGGTCTAAAACCAAGAGCAAGCGTCGTTATGCCACGCGAGTAATTCTCAAGGTAGATTATCATACGACTGCCCAAGCAAAAGGGCACCCACAAGAGGTGCCCCTACAACAATCACTGATTAGTCTGAAGATGTTTTTAAGCTGATTTCCAGAAAACAAGCCTAAAAACAATCAGCAACTAACAATCAGCCATCAACCACTACTTCTTCAGGAAATCCCCGAAACTGGTTTGCATGTAGGCTTTGCCTTGCTCTACCTGCTTGTCTGTAACTCCAGGGTCGCGGAGGATTGGTTTTTGGGAGACGTTGTCAAAGGTGACGGCGCCTAGCGGTGAGACCATCCCAAAGCCATCGTTGAAGACGTAAAAAGCAAACGGGGTAGCCTTGGCATCCAGCAGGTTTTTGCTCCAAGCAAACTGGTGGGTGGGTTGTCCCATCTGCTGCAGAAGGGTAGACACCAGATCGGTTTGGGACCCGATGTTCGTCACCACAGTATCTTTCACGGCCAAGGCCCCGCCGGTCATGAGCAAGGGAATCCTGAATTTGCTGGGGGCATCGTTCTGGTCACGGCCGGGGAAATGGTGCCCATGGTCGGCTACCAGCACCACCAGCGTGTTTTGCCACCAGGGCATTTTCTTTGCGGCAGAGAGGAAACGGCCCAAAGCCCAGTCTGTGTAGTAGAAAGCGTTCTTGAACCTGGTTTCCTCATCGGTGCCCGGGAACTTGACCGGAATGGGAATGTCATAGGGCTCGTGGCTGCTGAGGGTATAGACGGTGGTGAAGAACGGCTGCTTGGGGTTTTGGTGCTCGGCTAAGACCCGGTCAAACAGAATATGGTCATGCACACCCCACTTGGAGTTGTAGTTCTCGCTCGGGAAATCAGACTTCTCCACCAGCTTGTCATACTGCCCGTTGATGAGGTAAGACTTGATGTTGGCAAAGGCCAATTCCCCGCCGTAGTAGTAGCTGGTGCCATAGCCCAGCCTTTTCAGCTCTGAGGCAAATTGGGGCAGGCGTTCCGTCTTTTTCGGGGTTTTGATAATGGAGGTGGTGGTCTGCACCGGGTAGCCGCTTAGGAGCGCCACCATGCCTTTCTCGCTTCGGTCGCCGGCGGCGTAGATGTTCTGGAACAGGATGCCTTCTTTGGCCAATGCGTTGAAGTTAGGCGTCACCTCCACCGGGCCACCCAGCGCCCCGATGAACTTGGCGGTGTAGCTTTCCAGAATGATGAACAGCACGTTAGGCTTTTTCACCCGAAGCAAAGAAGGAACAGAATCATTTTTGGACTGGTACAACTCCTGCACCATGGCCTGGGCCTGTTTCTCGTCCAGGTACTGGTAAGGGTTTTTGGTGTTGTGGTTCTTTTTAAGCAAAGAGTGCATCACGTTCCAAGGCACGTTCACGCCCGCATGGTTCGCGAAAAGTTTGGAAGAAAAGTAAACGTCGCTTTGGTTCAGGGGAATCTGCTGCCAACCGCCCCGGATAGGCAGCACCAACAACGCAAGCAGAAACAGACTGAGCAGAAGTTCACCGGATAGTTGTTTTACGCCTCTTTTTGGAGAAACAGCCCAATTCCGGCTGAGGAATCGGTAGCCTACCACGCCAATTACCAGCAGCAATAAATAAAGGAGCGCCAAGAGCCAGACCGGGGCCGATGCCGTAGAGGCCAGCATCTCGGCGGGCGTGTTAAGGTACTGCAGAGGGGTAGAGTCCAGCCTAAAACCCCAGGCCGAATACAGCTCCAGGTCAATGGTCACCAACAGCACCAGAATAGGGAGCAGCACATAGGTGAAAACAGAGACAATTTTCAAAAAGACCCTTTTTCTGAAAGCCACTTCGTTCAAAAAGAGCAGGAACGGAATCACACTCAGGTAAGCGGCGAAGGAAAGGTCCATCCGGAGACCGTACCAGAACACTTTCCCGATCTCACCAGAGGTTAAGGCATCGGTTTTGGCAGAATGATAGAGGAGGAAAACTGCCCGGCATATCTCAAATAAGAGAGTCCAGAAGAAAAAATACCCGAAGGCTTTGAATAGTATTCTTTTCACGGGTCAAATATACCGCATAAAGGACATCGGCAAAAAAGAGCGTCTTTTTAGAAGACTATGTATTTTGAGGGGGTGTTGAGGTAATTCTAATGCTTGTTTGGGAAAATAGGTGTGTAAATAGAGGGTTGTTCTCTTGAAAGTAGAGGTAAGTTTTAAAAAAGTAGTTAAAAAAATAGGGGCAATGCTTGAAAGTATGATTTTCTACCCTACATTTGATGCATCTTTTCATCACAAACAAATTTCATGGCCATTCTTCGTTTTAAGGCGCTTGAGTTGGTAAACCAACGGACGCCAGTAGAGGTGAAGCTACCTTCTGACAAAATCTCTGATTATTATGGAAGTAACGTATTCGGTTTAGAGGCCATGCGCGCTACTTTGGCAGGAGATTATTTCAAACGCCTGCAGTTTGCCATTAAAACCGGCAGCAAAGTAGACCGTAACCTAGCCGATGCCGTGGCGGGAGCCATGAAAACCTGGGCCCTGAGCCGTGGTGCTACCCACTACACCCACTGGTTCCAGCCGTTGACCGGGGAGACCGCCGAGAAACACGACTCTTTCTTTGACCTGAGCTCAGACGGACGTGCCATTGAGGTATTCAAAGGCAGCGCCCTGGTACAACAAGAGCCAGATGCCTCTTCCTTCCCAAGCGGCGGCATCCGGAACACGTTTGAGGCCCGCGGTTATACTGCCTGGGACCCAACCTCACCGGCCTTCATCATTGAAAACGCCGGCGCCAAGACCCTTTGTATCCCTACTATCTTCGTTTCCTATACCGGTGAGGCCCTTGACTTCAAAGCGCCTTTGCTGAAAAGCCTTAACCTGGTAGAGAAAGCGGCCCTGGATGTTTGCCAGTACTTTGACAAAGACGTCACCAGGGTAACTACTACGTTGGGTATTGAGCAGGAGTACTTCCTGGTAGACCGCGCCTTGTACGAAGCCCGCCCAGACCTGGTGATGACCGGCAGAACCGTGTTTGGCCATGAGCCGGCCAAAGGCCAGCAGCTGGAAGACCACTACTTCGGAGCCATTCCTTCCCGCGTGCACGCCTTCATGATTGACTTTGAGGCCGAGTCGCACAAGTTGGGCATTCCGTTAAGAACCCGTCACAATGAGGTGGCACCTAACCAGTTTGAGTGCGCTCCTACCTTTGAAGAAGCCAACCTGGCCGTAGACCATAACCAATTGTTAATGGATATCTTAGACCGTGTGGCTGAGAAGCACCACTTTAAGGTATTGCTGCACGAGAAGCCATACAAAGGCGTGAACGGAAGCGGCAAGCACAACAACTGGGCCCTAAGCACCGACACCGGCGTGAACCTGTTCGCCCCGGGCCGTCGGCCGAAAGAAAACCTGCAGTTCCTTACCTTCTTCATCACCACCGTGAAAGCGGTGCACCGCTACGCCGATCTGCTGCGTGCCAGCATCGCGTCTGCGAGCAACGACCACCGTCTGGGTGCTAACGAAGCTCCACCGGCCATCATGTCTGTGTTCGTGGGTAAAAAATTGACCGAGGTTCTGGATGAACTGGAGCGTACCGCCAAATTGCCTTTGGACAAAGGCGATAACGTGTACCTGAAACTGGGCATCGACAAGATCCCTGAAATCCTGCTGGACAACACCGACCGTAACCGTACCTCGCCTTTTGCCTTCACTGGTAACAAGTTTGAGTTCCGCGCGGTAGGTTCCTCGGCTAACAGCTCCAACGCCATGACCACCCTCAACGCCATTGTCGCTGATCAGTTGATCGACTTCAAAAACAGCGTGGATGCCATGATGGCCGAGGGCAAGAAAAAAGAAGTAGCCATTATTGATGTGCTGCGCGAGTACGTGATTTCTTCCAAAGCCGTGCGTTTTGAAGGAAACGGGTACTCTAAGGAGTGGGAAGAAGAAGCCGAGCGTCGTGGGTTGAGCAACATCCGCAAGACACCGCAGGCTCTGGACAAACTGGTAGATGAGACCGCTATGGAGATCTTCACCAAGCACAACATCTTCAGTTCCCGTGAGTTACATGCCCGTCATGACATTCTGCTTGAGGATTATATCAAGCGGGTGCAGATTGAGGCCCGTGTGATGGGGGATCTGGCCATGAACCACATCATTCCTACCGCCATCGCTTACCAGACCACTCTGGTGGAGAACATCAAAGGTCTTCGCGATATTGGATTGGAAGACAACGAGTACACCCAATCCACGCTGGAAACCATCAAAACCATCTCAAGTCACTTGACCACCATCAAGTCGAACGTGGATGCCATGATTGAGCAACGCAAAGTGGCCAACAAGATTGAAGACACCCGCGAGCGGGCTATCATGTACACCGATGAAGTGCTTTCTTTCTTTGAGACCATCCGTTACAGCGTAGACAAACTAGAGCTGATTGTAGCCGATGAGCAGTGGCCATTGGTGAAATACCGCGAGATGATGTTCCGTCATTAATAGAACGTATTCTTAGAAACAAAAAGCC
Source organism: Rufibacter hautae (assembly GCF_008271695.1). Classification (GTDB taxonomy): domain Bacteria; phylum Bacteroidota; class Bacteroidia; order Cytophagales; family Hymenobacteraceae; genus Nibribacter; species Nibribacter hautae. The sequence goes on along the minus strand of NZ_VKKY01000002.1, from coordinate 1,176,059 downwards.
CCTGCCAGTGAGCAGGGGCTTTTTGTTTCTATCCTTTTATTTGGCTCGTTTTTCAAGATCAGCCTTAAATCGATGTATCGGTCAGGTGACTCTAATCAAATAAACAGCGGTTGATCACTTGGTGGGTTCGTTCGGTTAGGGGAGAAATTTTGCCCCAGTTCCTTTATCCTGGATTTGATCTGGCTGAGGGTAGGCATCTGCTCGCGCCATTCCTGTTCGCGCCACCAGGCTTGCATCTTGGGGTTTTGCCTGGCCAGGTCAAAGATCCGCTTGAGCACGAACGGCAGAATGAGGGTGACAATATTGGAAGCCAAAGCGCTTCTGATTCCCAGGTGCAGCATAAGCCGTACCAAAAGCATATCCTTCAGTTTATCAAACAAGAGTTTGGGGCCTTTCTCCTGTACGTGGCCTTTGAGAACCTCCAGCACCTGTTGAGCGTTGCCGCTTTCCAGTTCTTTCTGCAGCCACTGCTCCACGGTCTCGCGGGTAACCTGAATGGCCTGCGGAATCTGGCTGGCCTTTAAACCGGCTTTGTGCAGCAGCTGCGCCGCAAAGGCATGGCTTCTCTGAAGAAAGGGAACGGGCATATTTGGGTAATAAGGGGTTTTCTTGAAGCTACGGGTAAACCAGCAATTTGGTTAGTTTACAGACTTAACTCAGAGGCAGATAACACGTACTCGGTTAAACCAACAAGGATCAAATACAACGCTTATGGACTTTGACATCCCAGAATTCAAGAAACGGCTAGAGAATGAACGCATGAAAGGAACCCAGCCCGAGGCGGTCATTCAGCAAGAGATACGGCAGGCTGAGGAAGTAAAGGAAGGCCTATCTGAGGAAAATGACCATGCCAGTGAATTTGTGTCGGAGGCCATCAACCGCATTGACACCTATATTTACCAATTGCATGAACTGGCCCGGGAGTTCAACCCCGCAGAATTTGACCTGGACCAGCAAACCTACCTGCAAGACGACCGCGTCCATCACCGCATCGCCAACCGCATTGACCGCCTCAAAGAACAAGGCGAGGCCAATGCCTCCACAGAAGATCCTTTGCTAAGGAATGGTGATACAGAGCAGGAGTAAAGGATCGTTGGCTTATAGTTAAAGAAAAGCAGTAAAGCCATTTTAAGCCTTCTTTTGAAAAATCGGCCTTAAAACAATTCTTTTGTTTAAGCGAAGGCGCTGTTTTCTGATGACTGGTTGCCGGAAAAAGATTTGCCCACGGTCCTGAATTTTGACTTGATGTCTTCTTTGCTGGGCAGGTGTTTGCGCAGGTCCAGGTTGTCCCACCAGTTCTTGAACATAGGGTTTTTTTGGAGCAACTCCACCATGGCCTTCAGGATAAAGGGCAAAATCACCGAGGCGGTCTTGGAGGCGGCGTCATAGGCCATGCCCATGCGCATGATGTACTTGGCCACCACCACATCCTTCAGTTCATCAAACAAAAGCTGTGAGTCTTTCTCCAGGCAATCGCCTTTCACCATCTGGAAAACCAGGGGCAGATTGCCCTGCTCCATTTCCTGGTAAAGCCAATTCTCAGCGGTTTCGCGGGTGGTTTGGATGGTGTTGGGAATGTTGATGTTGTCCATGCCTGCTTTCCGGAGCAAGGCAGTTACCTGGCGTTGGCTTTGGGATAAAAACAGTAGAGACATAGTTCCAGTTAGTTTACCATAATATTGTACGCCTATTTAACATAGGTGTTTTCTGTTTCATGCAAATGGAAGCCCAACGCCATGAGGCCAATGAACCCAAAAAGCAGCTCCCAAGATCAAAAAATCTGCCCTGTAATGAGTTTAACCTCTAAGGTATAAGTAGTTAAAGCAAGTGGATACTTCCAGAATGTGCCTGTTTTTGGTTTTTTAGCCTGAAAATAAAATGCTATGTCAAGCTTAAGCATTTAATATTGGAAGAGTTTTTGGTGTACAGGCAGGCAAACACATAAGAGCACAGCTCAAAAAAACCTCGTACTTTTACAAAAGCTACGCTGAACAATCTGGTTTGGCCGTTGGTTAAAGAAATATGGAAACATCATTTCCCATGAACACAGAATCCCTTTCTCTGGGCGGAATCTATTGCCCTAGCCTCACCGATTATACCCGTCGCCTCAGCCGTGAAGTCCGTATTGGCGATTTGGCCATGGGGGGCGAAAACCCCATCAGGGTGCAGTCTATGACTACCGTAGACACCATGGATACATTGGGCTCGGTGGAGCAGGTCATCCGGATGGTGGAGGCCGGCTGTGAGTACGTGCGCATCACCGCGCCCAGCGTGAAGGAAGCCGAGAACCTGGGCGAGATCAAAAAGGAGCTGCGCCTGCGCGGCTACCACGTGCCCTTGATCGCCGACATCCACTTTACGCCCAACGCCGCCGAACTGGCCGCGAGGTTGGTAGAGAAAGTGCGCGTAAACCCCGGCAACTACGCCGATAAAAAGAAATTTCAGGTAATTGAATACACAGACATTACGTACCAGGCCGAGCTGGACCGCATCCGGGAACGCTTCACGCCTTTGGTGAAAATCTGTAAGGAGTATGGCACGGCCATGCGCATTGGCACGAACCACGGCTCCTTGTCTGACCGCATCCTGAGCCGCTACGGCGATACGCCGCTAGGCATGGTGGAAAGCGCGCTGGAGTTCCTGCGCATCTGCGAAGACCTTAACTACTATGACGTGGTGCTTTCCATGAAAGCGAGCAATACCCAGGTGATGGTGCAGGCCTACCGTTTGTTGGTGCAGAAACTGGAAGAAGAAAAACTACAGCCTTATCCATTGCACCTAGGCGTGACCGAGGCCGGGGAAGGCGAGGACGGCCGCGTGAAATCAGCGGTGGGCATTGGTACTTTGCTGGAAGATGGCTTAGGCGATACCGTGCGGGTTTCCCTTACTGAGGCTCCTGAACTGGAAGCGCCGGTGGCCAAAATGCTCATTGACCGCTACACCACCCGGGCTGGGCACACGCCTATCAAACCCATCTGCAATTTACCGTACAACCCGTACCAGTACCACCGCCGCGAAACACGCGAAGTCCTGAACCTGGGCGGCCACAACGTACCCCGGGTAATTGCTGACTTGAGTCGCATGGAAGAAATCACCTACGAGGACCTGCGTCCGGTAGGGCACATTTACTCACCTGCGCTGGACAAATTCCATATGTCTGACCAAGGCACGGATTACGTCTACACCGGCAGCGCACCTATCTCGTTCATGTTGCCCAACGGCCTCAAAGAGATCGTGGATTACACCGCATGGCTGGAGGCGGAGCAGCGCGAGGAGCGTTACCCGCTGTACACTGCTGTGCAGTTTGAAATGGCCAGCAGCTTTCATCCGCAGCTGAACTTCGTGCAGGTATCGCTGGGCCAGTTAACCAATGATTTCATAGAAACGCTCCATAATCGGCCGGATGTGGTTTTGGTTTTGGAGACGGAGAACGAGCATGCCATGCCCGAGCAGCGCAAGGCGTTCATCCGGCTCATGAACCAGGGGCAACCCGTGCCGGTCATCATCAAGCGCTCTTACGAAGACCTCACCGATGAACAGGTGCAGCTCTACGCGGCCACGGATGTGGGTGGGCTGCTGATTGACGGTTTCGGGGACGGCGTGCTGCTAAGCACCCAGGACCTGAGCACCCGCAGCAAAGAAGACTGGCTTTTCACCCTGGAAAGCCTGAACAAACTCTCCTTCGGGATTCTGCAGGCGGCGCGCACGCGCATGAGCAAGACCGAGTACATCAGCTGCCCAAGCTGCGGGCGCACCTTGTTTGATTTGCAGGAAACCACCGCCATGATCCGGAAGCGCACCGATCACCTCAAGGGCGTGAAGATTGGCATCATGGGTTGCATTGTGAACGGTCCCGGCGAGATGGCCGACGCCGATTACGGCTACGTGGGCGTGGGCAAAGGCAAGATCGCGTTGTACCGCGGACAGCAGGTGATCAAGAAATCGGTGCCCGAGGAACGCGCGGTGGATGAGTTGATTGAGCTCATTAGGGAAGACGGAAATTGGAATGAGCCGGTAGGAGTAGAGGCCTAAATATATTTGCATTCAGGTAAATCATTCCAGGCCCAAGATTGTTCTAATAGTATACAGAAGCACACTAAACAGCAGATAATAACCTATATGAAAGGCCTATTTGATTTCACCGAAGTGGCAACTTACTTCTTCCGCAAGAAGGACCCAAACCGCAAAACCAATTTCAACCTGCGCACCATGCACACCATTAATAAGGTGTCTATGATCATGTTCCTGTGCGGGTTAGTCTACCTTGTGTTTAAACTGATGATGCGCTAATTGTTTCAACTATAAGGATATATTCCCATTTAGGAGGCAGTTTCTAGAAAACGGCCCTTAAATGGGAATTTTCATGTTAGAGGCGGTCTTTCAGAGACCTCAAGAAGATTATTATAGGAATCCGGCCCGGCGCCGGATTTTTTATTTTCAGCTCTACGCCACTGAGATTCAACAAATAAGCTTAATTTAGTTCTAAAATCTAACCTACACCCTTTATTCAATTAGTACATGAGAAAACTTTTACTCTTTACCTTTCTTTTTTGCGCCTTGCCTCAGCTGATGTATGCTGCCGGGGTAGATTCTCTAAAGGTGTGGCGAGACAGTGTCAACGCCTCCTATTCCTTTAAGACCGGCGAAATCGTGCTTAAAGACGGCATCGCCAAAATCATGGTTCCCAAAGGTTACAAGTACCTTGACGCGAAAAAAAGTAACCAGGTCTTGACCGATCTTTGGGGCAACCCTCCCGGAGATGGTTCTTTGGGCATGCTTTTCCCGGAAGCCAGCGGGCCCGCCGATGCGGAATCGTGGGCCATTGACGTGACCTACTCAGAAGACGGGTACATCAAAGACGATGACGCCAAAGACATCAACTATACCGACCTGCTGGAGGAGATGCAAGCCGATACGGAGTCTGAGAACGAGGCACGGGTGGAACAAGGCTATCAGCCGGTGGAACTGGTGGGTTGGGCCGTGGCGCCTTTCTACGACGCTGCTTCCCATAAACTGCACTGGGCCAAGGAGCTGAAGTTTGGCGAGGAAGAAGGCGTGAACACGCTCAACTACAACATCCGGATTCTGGGCCGGAAAGGCTACCTGATGCTGAACGCCATCGGGGATATGAACATGCTGCCGGGTATTAAGAAAGATATTCCGGCCCTGCTGGCCAGCGTGGAGTTCAACGATGGAAACCAGTACGCCGACTTCAATCCTTCCTTAGACAAAGTGGCTTCCTACGGAATAGGAGGGCTAATTGCTGGTAAGGTATTGGCCAAGGTTGGGTTTTTCGCTTTGTTCGCCAAGTTCTTCAAAGTGATTTTGTTAGCTGCCCTGAAGTTCTGGAAACTGATTGCCCTGGCTTTGGTGGCGTTGTTCAGCGGCCTGAAAAGGTTCTTCAACCGTAAAAAAGGTACAGCGTCAGAGCTTGCCTCCGCTGAAGAGGAAACCGCTATGGACTTTGAAAAGCCTCTTACCTATGAGCAACTCACCGCTGCGGAGCACGCAACTGAGACAACGCTGGTGCAGGAGCCTACTGCCGAGAAAGAAACGGTAGCGTAGTCTATTTAGGCCAAGGCTTAAAATAGGAGCCGCTTTCCCGCTTTGGGAAGGCGGCTTTTTTAGTTACCTTCAAGCCCTATGAACATTGAAGAATTAAGAGAGTATTGCCTAAGCAAACCGCACGTAGAAGAAACCCTTCCGTTTGACCAGGACACGCTGGTCTTCAAAGTGGCTGGTAAAATGTTTGCCCTTTGCAGCCTGTCTGACTACGTCGCTGGCATTGCTTTGAAATGTGACCCGGAGCGGGCGGTGGAACTAAGAGAGCAGTACCCTGCCATCAAGGAAGGGTACCACATGAGCAAGAAACACTGGAACACCGTCCTCCCGGAGGCTTTCCTCCCGATGGGTTTGATGACCGAACTCATTGACCACTCGTATGATCTGGTGGTAGCCGGAATGACGAAGAAGGTGAGAGCGGAGTTAGGGCTGTAAAGGAAACCGGAACAAATCAGCTTACTCTGGAGACTCTTCTCCGGTTTTTTCCAGCCACGCCAAACAGGATTAACCCGAGGCCCAGGGTACCGATTCCGGCAGTAAAGCCAGCCTCATAGTTGAAGTGCCACTCCACCTGCCATTTGGCTTTGTTCTCAAAGCCATTAAAAACTGCTTTGTTGACTTCCTCGCCGGTGGTCACATGAAAATACCTGTTCTGGTTGAAGAAGTATCCGGTTGCTACGGCCGCTAACAAGGCTAAGCCCAGGAGAATATCATAGCGTTTGTTCATAGATGATAAATGTTCATAGATGATAAATTTTATCTTGTATAGGGTTGATATTGTATGGAATGCAGGGCAGGATAGCGTCCTGTTTTAGACCTGCATTTTACAAAAAGATTCTAAAACCTACTGCTATACTCTTAATTATCCTTTCTCTTTTTCTGTCCTCCAAGTGTAGCTTGGGGCAAAATAGGCCACCTGATTATTCAACCATTCAGAAGGCAAAAGGTGAAGTAACAGATACACTGATCTGTATTTTTCCAATTGAACAACAACCTGAATACAAACACGGAGGATTGCCTTCCATGTTAACGTTTATTCAACGTAATTTAAGATACAAGGAGTGTGCGGAAGGTACGGTAGTGGTGCAATTCGTTATTGATTCCACAGGTCAGGTAAGGGAGCCAATTCTCCTGAAAAGCCTTACAAAAGAAACCGATGCAGAAGCGATGCGGGTGGTTCAATTACTGGAGTTTACCCCTGGAATGCACAACGGAAGGAAAATGCCCATCAGGTATGTTATCCCCATTAGGTTTGGGCCGGTAAAGGAAACCAGAAGAAATAAGGGGCATGTGAACAGAAAAGGCCAGCTATAGTAGCTGACCTTTTCTGTTTTTAGGGTTATTTTAGAAAATCAGGCAAAAACCTTAGATCACCACGTTCACGATTTTACCCGGAACCACGATCACTTTCTTCACCGGTTTGCCTTCCAGAAGTTTTTGCACCTGCTCAGAGGCCAGAACTACTTTCTCTACTTCCTCCTTAGGAGTTTTAAGGTCGAAGGTGAGTTTGGTTTTTACCTTGCCGTTAATGGAGATAGGATAGTCAAAGGTGCTCTCGGTGAGGAATTCCTCTTTCCATGCTGGGTAAGCGGCGTAGGTGATGCTCTCCTGGTGGCCCAATCTGCTCCAAAGTTCCTCCGTGATGTGCGGCGCGAAAGGGGCCAATACAACCGTCAATGGTTCTAGGATGGCGCGCTTCTTCGTTTTAGCCGAGGTGAGTTCGTTTACGCAGATCATGAACTGACTCACGCTGGTCCCGAAGGAGAAACGCTCAATGTCTTCCTCTACTTTTTTGATGGTCTTGTGCAGCGACTTCAGCTCGGCCGGGGTAGGTTGCTCGTCGGTCACGGTAAAAGTACCTTCCTCATCAAAGAACAGTTTCCAGAAGCGGCGCAGGAATTTGTACACGCCGTCCATGCCGTTGGTATTCCAGGGTTTGAACTGCTCCAAGGGCCCCAGGAACATTTCGTACATGCGCAACGTATCGGCGCCGTATTCCTCTACCAAGACATCGGGGTTCACCACGTTGTGCTTGGATTTGGACATCTTCTCAATCTCCACGCCCACCACGTATTTGCCCTCCTCCAGAATGAACTCCGCATCTGCAAAGTCAGGTCTCCAGGCTTTGAATTTCTCAAGGTCAAGCACATCATTCTCCACGATGTTCACATCCACGTGCAGGGCAGTGGTCTCGTGTTGGTCTTTCAACCCGTAGGAAACAAACGTGTTGGAATCTTTGATGCGGTACACAAAGTTAGACCGGCCCTGGATCATGCCTTGGTTGATGAGCTTTTTGAACGGCTCGTCCTGATTCACAAGCCCGAGGTCAAAGAGGAATTTGTTCCAGAAGCGGGAGTAGAGGAGGTGACCCGTGGCGTGCTCAGATCCACCGATGTACAAATCCACGTTCTGCCAGTAGTCAATGGCTTCCTTGCTGGCGAATTCCTGGTCGTTCTGAGGGTCCATGTAGCGGTACCAGTACCAGCTGGAGCCGGCCCAACCGGGCATGGTGCTCAGTTCATACTCATACTTGCCACGGTATTTCCAACCTTGCGCCCGTCCCAGCGGCGGCTCACCGGTCTCGGTGGGCAGGTAAGCGTCTACCTCTGGCAAAACCAAAGGCAGTTCCTTTTCTTCCAGCAGGGCTGGAATGTCATCTTGGTAGTACACCGGCACCGGCTCACCCCAGTACCGCTGACGGCCGAACACGGCATCGCGCATGCGGTAGTTGATGCGGGCCTTGCCTACGCCCAGTTCCTCAGCGCGTTGGATTCCGGCCTTGATGGCGTCTTTCACGTCCAATCCGTTTAGGAAATCCGAGTTGATGATTTTTCCTTCCTTAGCCGCGTGCGCTTCTTTGGTAAGGTCACCACCGGCCACTACTTCCGGGATAGGCAGGTTGAATTTCTTCGCGAAGGCGTAGTCACGGGTATCGTGGCCCGGTACGGCCATCACGGCACCGGTTCCGTAACCCGCCAGCACGTAATCCGCGATCCAAACCGGGATTTTCTCCCCAGAGATAGGATTGATGGCGTAAGAACCCGTGAACGTTCCCGTCACGTGCTTCACATCAGACATGCGGTCGCGCTCAGAGCGGTTCTTGGCCCAGGTCACGTATTCTTCTACTTCGGCGCGCTGCTCAGGGGTGGTGATGTCCTCCACGTACTCGTGCTCAGGCGCCAGCACCACAAAGCTCGCCCCGAAGATGGTGTCTATGCGGGTGGTGAACACGGTGATGTGCTTGTGCTCGTGGCCGTCTACCTGAAAGTGCAGCTCAGCACCCACCGATTTCCCGATCCAGTTACGCTGCATCTCTTTCACCGGCTCTGGCCAGTCAATGGTGTCTAGGCCTTGAAGCAGGCGCTCGGCGTAAGCCGTGATGCGCATCATCCATTGCTTCATGAGTTTGCGCTCCACCGGGTAACCACCGCGCTCAGAAACGCCGTCCTTCACCTCGTCATTGGCCAGAACGGTTCCCAACTGCGGGCACCAGTTCACTACGGCTTCGGAGAGGAACGTCAGGCGGTATTTGAGCAGAAAATCCTGTTGTTCTTTCTCAGACAAACGGGACCAGGCATCGGCGGTCAGGTGCGGGGTGTCTTCGTCGCAGGCGGCGTTCACGTGGGTGTTGCCGCGCATCTTGAACTCCGCTACGAGCGTGTCAATTGGTTCGGCTTTGTCCGTGGCATAGTTGTACCAGCTGTTGAAGAGCTGCATGAAGATCCACTGGGTCCACTTGTAGTAATCGGGGTCTGAGGTGCGCACTTCGCGGTCCCAGTCAAAAGAGAATCCCAGGTTGTTCAGCTGCTCAATGTAGCGCTCAATGTTCTGTTTGGTGGTCACGGCAGGGTGCTGCCCGGTCTGGATGGCGTACTGCTCGGCGGGCAAGCCAAACGAGTCAAAGCCCATGGGATGCAACACGTTAAAGCCCTTGAGGCGCTTGTAGCGGCTCACAATGTCAGAGGCGATGTAGCCCAGCGGGTGCCCTACGTGCAGCCCGGCCCCAGACGGATACGGGAACATGTCCAGGGAGTAGAACTTGGGTTTGCTTGGGTTGATATCGGTTTTGAACGTCTTGTTCTCGCTCCAGAAGCGCTGCCACTTCTGCTCAATATTCCGGTAATCGTACTCAGACATGGGTATGGTTTCAGGTATTAGGTTCAGGTTCAACAGGCCAGAAAGGGCCAAAGGCAAAAGTAAGGAATTTCTTTGTAGCCTAATCAATACGTTTTGTGGCCGTTTTTGCTTGATGTGCCTTTTACTAGTTTATCCGCAGGGCTGCTTGATTAAAATCGTAAGAATAGATAAGTAATAAAATTTTAATTGATTAAAGTCGGCTCTAGATTACTACAGATTAATTATTGATGCTCAAAGAAGATTAGCTTGTTCTAGGCAACTCTAATAAACATTTGGAATCTCAAATATTCCACTAGTTGGTTTGAAAGTATATTTTTAATAAACTATATTTAGCTTTTAATATCTATTGAACAGTAGCTTCTTGAATTTATGATATTAAGAAGTAAAAAATATAGGTTGACCATTATATTTCCAGTATTGGATTGAAATACCCCAAAATAGAAGCTTAAATTATTGCTTATAATTGTGTTGATTTTTATTAAATAAGTTTTTATAATTAATTATTAAATTTTAATGGTGAGAAAGATTTATTTACTGCTGATTTGTTTTATTTCTTTATTGTTTTCTTTTTGTAAAGATCGATTCGAGGAAGTTGATCAACTTAACGCCAATTTCATTATACAAAAAGACACAGATTATTTGCATAATGATTTTGAGTTTATGGCTGAAGATTCGTTAAAAGGTATAGATTACAAATGGAATTTTGGAGATGGAACATCCTTAGTGGCAAGTTATAATGTTACTCATAGTTATAAAATGCCAGGTACCTATTCTGTTACTTTAACAGTTGGGAATATTAGTAGTTCTAAAGAAGTACATGTTTATCCGGGAACGTTAAGCTACCAAATCAAAAATACTACTAAACAAGAATTGATTTTAGAGACTTACATTGATAATCCCGAAGTCAATGGTTCTGTAAACCTTAAACTTGGCGCCGGAAGTATTTCGGACATAATCTATTCCGAGTCTATCTTTATTGGTGGAACCAATGCAACTGCCTTGGCCGGTATTTGGCTTACTTACAACGATGTCAAATATATTTACAGGCCCTCAATTTGGTTAGACCTATTTAAAAATCACGTTATTGTTTTAAGTGATTCATCTGAGTTCTTAAAAGTATCTAGTAATGATGTGGGACCTGCTAAATTGAGACTTGGAGAGATATAAGAAGATGTTTTCTTAGCCTGTTCTTGTTTATTTTTAAGAATGATAACTAAAGCTTGAGGATAATTATTTACATTACTTAGGACCATCTATCTCAGTAACATCACCATAAACATTGACTAATTAGGTAATCTAAATATAAAAAGCCTTGTACAAATTTTTGTACAAGGCTTTTTATATTAAATCTACAGCAACCCGGCAAGCGGATCTTCGCCGTTCCAGGTGCCTTGGCTGGAGAGCGGCGTAAAACGCGCGAACAGCTCCTCTGAGTACCAGCCCTGGGTGCGGGTGCGTTTGATAACCTCACGGTGCTCGGCCATCCGGTAAGCATAGGCTTTCATGGTGGCCTCATCACGCCAGAGGCTGAAGGTAGCCTGCCGGACAAAGGGAGCCTCACCCAACCCGATGGAGCCCAATAGTCCCTCCGCATGATCTAGGCTGGCACTGGCTTTTGGCACGTTTTTCCAAAAATCGATGGCTTTCGTCAGGCGGATAGAGGCCCGGGTAAGCACAGCGATGGGCGCGTTTACCGGGGAGGGATGGGTCTCCTGGGTGAATGGATTGCGGCCGCTCCACAGGCCGTGCGCCTGCAGCGGACGCAAGGCCAGAGTGTACTGCTCAAAGGTGTGCTGGCGGTATTCTTCCAGCAGGGGGTGGCCCTGGTAAAAGTCTTCGGCCGCGGCCGGGCTCTCCCAGGTAGCCATAAAGCCGTAGCGGTACCAGTTGGGCTTAAGGCTGAAGCCTCGGCCCTGGCCGCTGCCCAACAGCTTATAAAAACTGAGGCCTTTTACCTTCTGCAGCGCTGGGAGGGAGGTACCCATCTGGGCCAATCCCCAGCGCCAATGGCCGGGCTTCACGCCAAACAGGGAAAGGGTGGTATGGGCGGGAGCAGAAGGAGCGGGAGGTGCCAAGCAAGGATATGTAATGAAGGTTTTACGCCTGTTTTCTTAAAAGTAGCCTAAAATCGGAAGCCAAACAAACACCCGCGCAGGCATGAAAAAAGGGAGCCGAAACTCCCTTTCTTAACAGAACTACAAATTGATCTTTTTGTTTTCGCCTGGCCTGGCCGGCTCGCCGGTGAGCGCCGCCTTCACCACGCCGAAGAGGTGAACCACCGCGCTGTTGGGCGTATCCCAGTACTCGGCCTGGTCAATGGTCACTTTGATGAGCCCAATGTTTGGATCATCCTTTCCTTCGGGGAACCAGGCTTTCAGGGCTGGGTTCCAGAGTTCGTCAATCTTCTGCTGGTCCCGCAGCACCTGCGCATGGCCAGATACGGACACATACAGGGTGTCATTGGGTTTTGCGTAGCTCAGGTTCACGTGGCTGTCCTGCTTTATCTCGTGTGATTTGCCTGACTCATAGCCGGTGAAAAACCAGATGGTGCCATCTTGCTGCACCGTCATGTGGCGCATGGGCCGCGACCGGATGGTGCCATCGGGCTCCACGGTGCTGAACATAGCCGTGTCAATGTCTTTGATCTTGTCTATAAGGGCTTTCAAGTCGCCCTGTTTTTCGCTTTGTTGATTTTCCATAGTTAGATGAGGTCAATAAATGCTTTACAGGAATACGGGTGGCATCCGCCTAGGGTTCTTTTTGCGGCCAATCGTCTTTTCATAACCAGAATACGTACCTTTGGTTTAAACCCGATGCCTTGAATTACCTGGCCCATTTATTTCTATCTGGTGACGATGAGGACCTGCGCCTGGGAAACTTCATTGCCGACAGCGTGCGCGGGGCCCAGACCCTGCTTTACCCAGACCGCGTGCAGCAGGGCATCAGGCTACACCGCCTCATAGACTCCTTCACTGATTCGCACCCCATTGTGGCAGAAACGAAAGAGCGGTTAAGGCCTAAATTCAGGAAGTACGCCGCCGTAGTCGCCGATGTCTACTATGACCATTTTTTGGCGGCCAATTTCCAGGCCTTCAGCCCGCAGCCCTTACCAGATTTCGCCCAATTAGCCTATGCCCAGGTACAAGCCCGCCCTGAGCTGCTACCCGAAAGGGTGCACCATTTTTTGCCGTACATGGTGCGCCACAACTGGCTAGTTTCGTATGCTCAAATAGAAGGCATTACCAGGGCGCTCCAGGGCCTGAGTTCACGGGCAAAGTTTGACTCTGGGATGGAAACTGCAGGAGAGGAGCTACTCCTAAATTATTCGTTCTACCAGTTGGAGTTCGAGCGGTTTTTCCCAGAGCTTCAGCACTACGTTCAGAAAGAAGTAATTCTTTTATCCTGATTGAAAAGAGGAACTCATGGACCTTAATAGGAGCTTTTCTAAGGAAGTTACGGGTGTTTCTTTTTGGCACGTTTTTGAAATTTTTCCACTGAAACAAAGCACCAGTTGTACTCCATATCATCCATCGGTTTTTATAATTTTTTAGTGACCAAAAACAAAACACATGGTCTTGAGAAGGAAAGAAGCATTATGGGAAGACTGTGATGTACAGACGCTTTGCCATTGCAACTTTGGAGTCTAAAACTTCCATCACTTCCAACATCATTTTTGGCTTTAACTTCCTTAAACTTAGTCTTTAGAACTACAAACGCGCACTGAAACTTTCAATTGACAATGCTGGCACCCTGAAGCAATATAAACTTGTGGAGGACGAGTTAAAGAGAGGATGCTAAAAGGGTTTTGAACCGTTTTTATTTAAAGGCCAGTTTCTTGAAAAAGCCTTAAAAACAGAACAGCCAACCCATTAAGGTTGGCTGTTCTGTTTGCTTATATTACCAGATTAGAAACAACTTGGTTTCTTGTGGTTACTGGTTGAATATTAATGGTGGTGCCCGCCTTCGCCGTGCACGTGGCCGTGGGAGATTTCTTCTTTGGTGGCTTCGCGTACGCTGATCACTTTGCCTTCAAAGTGCATGTCCATGCCGGCAAGTGGGTGGTTGAAGTCCATGAGTACGTGGTCTTGCTCCACGCTTACAATGCGGCCCTGCATGTGGTTGCCTTCGTTGTCAGACATGGGAATGTAGTTGCCTACCTGCACCATATCCTCGTCAATTTTGCCGTCTACCTCAAACACGTTCTTAGGTACGGGTACAATGGCAGACTCGTCCAGGTCGCCGTATCCTTCATCAGAGGCCACGGTGAATTTGAATGTGTCACCCGCAGCTTTGCCTTCCAGTTCCTGCTCAAATTTCTCAGGCAGACCGCTCACACCAAACAAAAAGACCATCGGATTTTCTTCGTCGGCGGTTTCCACCAGGGTGTCTTCGCCTTCTTCGTCGGTAACACGTAGCTCGTAGGTGAGCGACACCACTTTGTTCTCTTCTATTTTCATTTGGTGAACCGTTTATGGTTGATAGATGTAAAGGTAGAAATTCAGCGGAAAGTATCACGCATTTCGGCCGGGGCCAAAAAGGGAGACCATCGGTTTTGGGCTCGTTTTTGAAAAAGTCCCTTTATTGCCTCTAACGTGGCAGCCGCGCCAAAGGATTTATTCAGGGTCGGTGGAAAGCAGTTCCCAGGCGCTGCGGTAAGCCCCAATGTTCTCGGCGTATGTCAGGAATTCCTGGTAGAAGGGGTGCTGCCCCAGCGTGGCGCTGTCGCCCACAATCACCATCTTCTTTTTGGCCCTGGTCATGGCCACGTTCATCCGCCTGATATCCGCCAGGAAACCTATCTCTCCCTCAGGGTTGCTGCGCACCATGCTGATGTAGATAATGTCGCGCTCCTGGCCCTGGAAAGAGTCTACCGTCCCCACCGAGAGTTGCCGGCGCGCCTGCATGGCCGCCAGTTTGGGCTGATGCTCTACCTGATCATTGAGGTAGTTGATCTGGGCGCGGTACGGCGAAATAATCCCGATGCGCAACGGTTTCTCGGGGAGTTCCTCGTCCTTGCCCACGGGTTCATACGGCATGAGCAGGTTCACCAGGTGCTTGATCAGGACATCGGCTTCCTCGGGGTTGGCGGTACTGCTGCCCTCGCCAATGGTCTGGTCATTGAAGCCGCAGCCGGCCGTGTCAATGAACTCCACAATGAGTCCGGGCTGGAACACCGGGTGTACGTCGGGCAGGGTGGCAGAGGCCACGCTTTGGTGGGCCTGCAGCTCGCCGCGGTAAAACTGCCCGTTGGAGAAGCCCATGATGTGCTCGTGCATGCGGTACTGGGTGGTGAGCATGACGGCGGTCTCGGGTTGGCGCTCAATGCACTTCTCAAACAGGGTTCTGGCCAGTCCGCCGCGCTCGGCAGCCATGGATTTGACGGTGGGCGGCAACTGGTGGTGGTCGCCGGCCAGCACCACGCGGTTTGCCCGGGTGATGGGAATCCAGCAGGCGGGTTCCAGGGCCTGTGCGGCCTCGTCAATGAACACGGTGTCGTACTGCAGGTGGCGAATGGCCCGGTTCGCAGAGCCCACCAGCGTACAGGTGATTACCTCCACGTGGTCCAGCAGATCCTCGGTGATGTAATCTTCTATGTCATCGGCCTGGGACAGGATGCGCTTGCTTTCCTCTTTCATGAACTGGCGTTGCTGCCGCTCCTCATGTCCGAAATTGCGCTTGTACTGGCCCGCCATGGACTTGTATTCCTGCGCCTGTTTCCGGAGCTTTTTGAGTTGCTTGTATTCGCGGTGGTGCATGATCTGGGAATCCAGGGTGTGTTCCAGCAGGACCTCAGACACCCTGGACGGGTTCCCGATGCGGATGACATTCACGCCTTGTTCGGCCAGTTTCTCGGTGAGCAGGTCCACGGCGGTGTTGCTGGGAGCCGTGACCAACAGTTTCTTCTCACCCGCTTCCAAAGTCTTCAGGATGGCTTGTACCAGGGTGGTGGTTTTGCCAGTGCCCGGAGGTCCGTGGATGATGGCTACATCCTTGGCCTGCATCATGTTCTTGACGGCGGCGTTCTGCGAGTCATTGAGGGCCGGAATGGGGGTGACCTCGCGCTCGCGGCGGAAGATGGCGGGTTCGGCACCCAGGAGGATATCACGCAATTGCGCCAACCGGGTTTTCTCCGCCTCCATCACCTTCATGAGGGCGAACTCCATCTCACGGTAACTCACCTCGTCAAAGGTCAATTCCACGCCTAGGCGCGAGCCGCCTTCAATCCAGTCGGGGAGGTCTTCGCGGGAAGTGGCCAGGCGCAGTTTGTTGCGCTTCACTTCCAGCACCACGCCGTTGAGGGCACCGCCTTCGCCGTTGGTGAAAAGAGCCGCCGAGGAACCGGCCTGGAACATGTGCAGCTGGTCGCGGCCCGAGATGCGCTCCAGTTCCACCACCATCTTGTTGCCAAAACCCACCTGCTGTTTGATCACGTTCACCGGATACCAGCAGATGCCCAGGCGCTTGCGCTCGGTGATGCTGGTCTGGGCGTTTTTGAGTTGGTATTGTTTGCGGTCCTCGTCCTGCTCTAGTTTCAGGAGCGCCCGCACGTCTAATAATTCGTTCAGAATTTTGTCCATTTATGTGGTAAGACGCTAGATAGTAGATTTTGGATACTGGATTCTTAGATATCTCTCCAGAATCAGTCTTTCTAACATCTAGCGCTTAAATACTAATGTCTTATGAAAAGAATGAATGGCTGCAGTTCTGGCACTTGTACACGGTGGTGCCGGCGTAAACCAACTTCTTCCACCAGGCCAGATCGCGCTCAGGCCATACGTATACGGAGCCGCAATGGGGGCAGGTTTGCGCCTCCTCGCTGATTTGAGCTTGTTTTTGGGAAAACTCCTCTAAAACGGGCTGAGCCGCCGCGAGGTCTTTTTTCTGGAGCTGAAGCTGGTAGTACAACCCATCGCCGAAGGGTAGGCTGGGCGGCCCGCAGGTTTTGACCATAGCCACTACGCCCACCTGGGTAAGGGCATTGTACAGCCCGATGGCCTCGGTGTAGGTTAGGTATTTGGCCGCGGGCACCAGGCGTTCACTCATGCTTTCACGCGCTTCGCATCGCGGTTGCTGGCCAACTGACCTCGGAGCCGCACAATATAGCCCACCAGCACCAGGCACAGCATGGCGAAGAAAGCGGCAATGGCGTCATGGTCAAACCGGGCATCTTTAGACGCCTGCAATTGCTCCTCCAGGTCTTTCACCTTGCGGTCTTTGTTTCTGAGCAGGTTCTGGGCGTTGGCCAGGGAGGTTTTGAGGTCGTAGATGTTGTCGGTGATGACGCGTTTGTCGCCGCGTACCTGGCTGTTGAGTTTTTTGGACTCGGCTTCCAATTCAGCGGCCCGTTTGGCCATGGCACGGCGGGTCTCCAGGTTAGACTGCTCTACCGCCTGAATGATCTGCTCATCTTTCTGCAGAACTTCTTTGAGGGCTTCTACCACAGCCAGCAGGTCTTCTTTAGAGGCCTTGCCCCAGAAATTGTTGCTCTGGGTTTTGAGGTAGTCATATTTGAGCACCAACTGCTCCCGCTCAATGATAAGCCGGTCTACTTTGCTCAGCCGCTGGGTAACGGCAGAGGGTTTGTTTGGGCTCTCCGCCGCAGCACCTGCCGTCGCACCCGCTGCCGCAGCAGTAGGGTTGGTTTGGCCCGTAGGCGTTTGGGTGGTAGTGGCTGCCGAGGTAGAAACCGCCGTACCTGGCTTTACCGGTGTGGTAGTGGTTTGGGGACTCTGCTTCTTTATAATAGCATTGACTTTCGCTCCCAGGTTAGAATCTTGTCCTTTGGCGACAGCAGGCTTGCTGCTGGCAGGAGGCGTGGCCAGGGTTTGGGCCGTGGCGTTCACAGCGGGCTGCAGCAAACAGAAAGCAATCAGGGCAGGGTATACGATCTTCATAAATTCGAAATGCTACTATAAATACTTGCACTTAAGGTGATTATCCTTTCTCCAGCTTTCTGGTTAAGGATTGATGTTGTAAAAATACGCCAAAAACGACAGATGGCTTACATTAATCCTGCCAGATATTCATTCAGGCTCTTCTACTTGCTATTATAAATAACTACCAAGGTGGAAGATGAATTTTGATGTGTAAGTAGAGCCCTTTGAATATGTATCTAATATATGAAAATATTTCAATCTTTAGTTCTATACAAGCGCAAGCTTTAAGGTGAAGCCAAGGTAGAAACAGGGCGTTCTTATTTGGATAAAGCCTTTATCTATAGGTGTTTTCCGGCAGTGTAGGGGGTTCACTGCCTGTGTTAATATTACTACGGAAAAATACCCTATAAAGGATTCCGAAATAAGCAGTTTAGAGTAGCTGATGGGGCTTCACAAAGCATCATTCTTTAGTTAAATAAAAAGCCTGCAGTGAAGTGACTGCAGGCTTTTTAATTTTTGGTGGAGAAAGTCAGAATTCTAACTTCTGTGGAATAGGAATTGGGTTTACTTCTACTGCGCTTTGGCCCAGCTGTCCATTTTCTTCTCCAACACGCTCAAAGGCATGTTGCCGTCTTTGAGCAGTTCATCATGGAAAGAAGCCAGCTTGAACTGATCGCCTAGTTCTTTCTCGTATTTGGCCCGCAGTTCCCTGATCTTCAATTGGCCAATCTTGTAAGACAACGCCTGGCCGGGAATAGCCATGTACCGCTCAATCTCCGCAATGGCGCCTTCCTCAGAAATGGCTTCGTTGGCCATCATGTACTGGATGGCTTCCTCGCGGGTCATGCCTTTGGTGTGCATGCCAACGTCTACCACCAGGCGGATGGCCCGGTGCATCTCGTCACCCAGGGCGCCCATGTTTTGGTACGGATCTGAGTAGAGGCCCAATTCCTTGCCTAGTGATTCGGTGTAGAGTGCCCAGCCTTCGCCGTAGGCTCCGTACCAGCTGAAGCGACGGAACTTAGGCAGATTCTCGTTTTCCTGCTGCAAAGAAATCTGGTAGTGGTGGCCCGGAATGGCCTCGTGCAGGAACAGTGATTCCATGCCCGAGGTGGTGTTGAACTTGGTGGCGTCTAAGATAGGCACGTAGAAAATACCGGGCCGGGAACCGTCTGGCGAGCCCTGGTTGTACTCAGCCGAGGCAGAAGCCGCCCGGAAAGCCTCGGTCTGGCGGATCTCAAACGGAGTCTTAGGCGTGCGGCCAAACATCTTCTGGAGGTTGGGAGTAATCTTGGCCTGGATAGCGCGGAAGGCATTCAACACCTCCTCCGGATTTTTGTAAGGCGTGAACTTGGGATCGTTGCGGAGGAAAGTGAAGAACTCCTCCATGGTTCCTTTGAAGCCCACCTGTTCTTTCACCTTCACCATTTCGCCGTGGATGCGCTTTACTTCCTGCTGGCCGGTTTTGTAGATTTCGTTCGGGGTCTGGTCCGTAGTGGTCCAATACTTCACATAGTAGGTATAGAGGTCCTTGCCGCCCGGAATGTCCTGTATGCCGGTGTTGGTGCGGGATTTAGTCAGATATTCCTGCTGCAGAAAAGTGGCAAGTTTTTGATACGTAGGCACTAACTGCGTGCTGATGGCTTGTTTGTAGGCCTGGGTCAGGCGCTGCCGGTCTGCCGCCGGAACCTCGGCGGGGAAATTCTGGATGGGTCCGTAGAACAAGCTTTTGGTAGGGTCAGAGACCACCATGCTCTGCATCTGCGGGATCATTTTGGTGACAAGTGGTTTAGGCAACACCACCCCGGCCGCCATGCCTCTTCTCAGGTTGCTGATAGCGCTATCGGCCCAAAGGGTGAAGCCCTGCACCCGGCCCAGCCAGTTCTCGTAGTCCTTGGTGGTCTTGAACGGCTGGTTTCCGGTGCCCGATCCCAGTTGGCCCATGGTGAGCGGCAAGCCCCAGAACTGCTGGAACGGGATCATCCAGGTGTTGCGTTGGAGTCCTTCCAGGCGGGTTTTGGTCTCGTACTCAAAAATGTCGTAGCTGATCTGGTCGTTGGCGTTCAGGTCCTCGCGCTTAAACTGGTGCAACTTGTCTTGGTATTGCTGGTAGAAGGTTTTAAGGCTGTCCCGAAAGGCTTGGGTGTTGTCATTGGGCAGGAGGTGGTTGTACCGGTTATCGCCCTGGGCGGTGGCATCCAGCGGAAAGAACCGGGCGTTCTGCTCCCAATAGTTCTCAAATAGGGTGGTAAGCTGCGTATTGTTGGCCACGTTAGCGGCCGCGGTGGTCTCTGCCTTTTTCTGGCAGGAGGAAAGCAGCGCTCCGGCCAATACAGCCGATAGCATCAATTTTTTCATAGGGTCTTGTTTGTGGTTGGCTAAGGGCTCTAAAGATAGGTAACAAAAAGCTTGGCCCGTTCCTTCAGGCGCATAGACCGCAGAAAAAATAGGAGCGGGGTTTTAACCAACTCTTTTAGAGGCGTTTTCAGGAAAACGCCCCTAATACGGGCACCTATTTCAAGATGGTATTACGGGTATTGCGTGGCGAAATGGAGGGGGTACTTTTAGGGGCTTCCCTTTGGTAGTGGGCACTTTTTGCTAACTTCAAGCTTCTAACCCTCTATTTTCCATCAGACCTTACTTATTAACCATATGCAGGCTTACTTAGATTTAATGCGCCACATTCTGGACAACGGCGTGAAGAAAGAAGACCGTACCGGCACGGGTACGTTGAGTGTGTTTGGCTATCAGATGCGGTTTAACCTGCAGGAGGGCTTCCCGTTGGTGACTACCAAGAAAGTGCACCTGAAGTCTATTATCTACGAGCTGCTATGGTTTCTGCGCGGCGAGACCAACGTGCGCTGGCTGCAGGAGCGAGGCGTAAGCATCTGGAACGAATGGGCCGATGAAAACGGGGACCTGGGACCGGTGTATGGCTCGCAGTGGCGTTCCTGGCCAACCCCCGACGGTGGCCACATTGACCAGATCACCCAGGTGATCAACCAGATCAAAAACAACCCCGACTCGCGCCGCCTCATTGTGAGTGCCTGGAACGTGGCCGAGGTCAACAACATGAAACTGCCGCCTTGCCATGCCTTTTTCCAGTTCTACGTAGCCGAGGGCAAACTATCCTGCCAACTCTACCAACGCTCCGCCGATGTTTTCTTAGGCGTACCCTTCAACATTGCCTCGTACGCGCTGCTCACCATGATGGTAGCCCAGGTGTGCGACCTGGAACCCGGCGAGTTCATCTGGACCGGCGGTGACACGCACCTCTACACGAACCACCTGGAGCAAACTGAACTGCAGCTTTCCCGCGAGCCGCGCCCGCTGCCTAAGATGAAGATTAACCCCGAAGTGAAAGATATTTTCGGGTTTTCTTTTGAGGATTTCACGCTGGAAGACTACCAGCCGTGGCCGGGGATTAAGGCGCCGGTGGCGGTGTAAACTTTATTCACTTATTTAATTTAGAAAAAATATGCCATATACTGCTAAAGTATTCCGAATTCTAATAGCATCTCCAAGTGATGTTGAAGAAGAAAGAGAAATTATAGCAAGAGTTATTCAAGAATGGAATGATTTGCATTCATATGATAAAAAAGTTGTTCTATTGCCTTTGAGATGGGAAACGCATGCTTCACCAGAAATGGGTAAAAGACCTCAAGAATTTATTAATAGGGATGTAGTTGACTATTGTGATATGGCAATAGGAGTTTTTTGGACAAGAATAGGTTCGCCAACTGAAGATTTTGATAGTGGAACAATAGAGGAAATTGAAAAAGTGGGTGCCAATGGTAAAATTGTTATGCTCTATTTTTCTAAAGCCAAAGTTGAATTAGATAATGTTGACTTAGAACAATATAAAAAGTTAAAAGAATTTAAGAAAAAAACATATGATAATGGCTTAGTTGAAAATTACAAAAATATTTTAGATTTTAGGGATAAGCTTTACAAGCATTTAGAAATTAAAACTAGGCAATTAATAAATGAATCTATTTCAAGTAAAGATTTTTCTTTACTTCCAAATTTAGAATTAGGATTTTTAAGTAATGATTTTAAATTTAAGGATAAAATTAATTTAAAATTAAAAAATTTTATTGTAGAGAGTATTGATGATGTTCCTGATTATAAAGAGATTAAAAAGATAGACAATAGTATAACAAAAACTAAAGATGGTACAGCATTTATAATTTCACACAATTCTATAGATACAGTTAATAAGGATTTTTATAGAGAGTACATCGAATACTTTGTGTTAAATGAAAAGACTGAACAAATTAATTTTTATTTAACGAATACTAGTCAAATAAGTATTAGAGATATCTATGTTGAAATCGAAATACCCTTCAGTCCTGATTACATTTTATCTGAAACTGCATTGAAAGTGCCATATAAAACCAAAAATAGGTTTTATGGGGGCGGAGATATAAATTTGTCTAATTTTAATTCTACAATGTTTAAAATTGAAGAAGGTAAAGATAAATATTATATTTCTTTTGAGGTAAGTGCTTTGCAGCCTCAAAGGTCAATAGATTTATATAAAGGGTTTTATTTATCAGTATTTAATCAAACTAATATTATTTTAACTGCTAAAGTTTATGCTGATTGTTTTCCTAAGCCATTAAATATCGAAAAATCGATTGTTGTAGATAAAGAAAATGTGCAAATTGATGCTTTAGAATTTATTAAAAGTTTAAATTAATCTCCCTACTATTGTCTTAACCCAATTAGCCTGTACCTCTCTCTAATTTGTGGGCAATGCAGAGCTTCTTAAGCTAATTCCTAAGTTTCATCTATAAACAAGTTTATTCAGCCATTTGACCTCAGCAGTGCAGATACTTTTTATTCTTTTTGCCTAAGTTTTAAACCAATAAAATGAAATCTGAATTGATCAAGTTGTATATCCGAGACCTTGACAGATTTAAAAGTGAAATAGAAGCATTTCAGGTGGAGAGCAATCTTTGGGTAACCAAAGGAGAGGTAAAGAATTCAGCCGGGAACTTATCCTTACATCTGGTCGGGAATCTGAAAACGTATATCGGGAAGAACTTAGGTAATTACCCGTATGTAAGAAACCGAGAGGCCGAGTTTAGCTTGAAAGATGTGCCTGCACAAGAACTGGTAAAGCAGATGGAGGAAACAAAAGAAGTTGTGCTACAATCTTTTCACCACCTGAGGGAAGAACAATTAGAAGAACCCCACAAAGAGGAGGTGCTGGGGTATGCCATGACAAACCAGTATTTTCTAATCCATTTACTAGCTCACCTGTCTTACCATTTAGGGCAGATCAACTACCTAAGAAGGGTTTTAGAAGAATAAAGCGTTCAGCATCAGTTTGCTGTACTACGGGTACTAACGCTGCCTACACACCGCCGAACCATTCTTTTGGTATTCCTTTATCTTGTCTCTTTCAATAACCTGTTTTTAGTTGACCAACACGCTGCCTTCAACCCCAAAGCATATCCTTCCCACCATTGTGCTGGCTCAATTTGCCTGTACCTCGTTGTGGTTCGCGGGCAATGCGGTGCTGCCAAACCTTATTCCGCAGTTTCACTTAGAGGCCAGTTCGCTCAGTCATCTTACCTCGGCGGTGCAGTTGGGCTTTATTCTGGGTACGCTGGTTTTTGCCGTGTTTACCATTTCTGACCGGTTTTCGCCTTCCTGGGTGTTCCTGGTGTGCGCTGTGGCAGGAGCGGGGTTTAACTTGAGTCTTTTGCTAGCCAATGGTTTTCCGGCCCTGGTTCTTTCCCGGTTTCTCACGGGCTTCTGCCTGGCCGGCATTTACCCGGTGGGCATGAAAATAGCCTCGGATTACCACCAGAAAGGATTGGGCAAGGCTTTGGGATTTCTGGTAGGAGCCTTGGTGTTGGGCACTGCGTTTCCGCATCTGCTTAAAAGTATGACAGAGGGATTGCCCTGGCGCTACGTGATTTGGGCCACCTCAGGCTTAGCCGTGCTAGGCGGATTCAGTTTGTTTGCGCTGGTGCCAAACGGTCCTTTCAGAAGCCATAGCAGCCAACCAGATTTCAAGGCCTTTTTCCAGATCTTCCGGCAAAAAGAGTTTCGGGCGGCTGCTTTTGGGTACTTCGGACACATGTGGGAGCTGTACACGTTCTGGGCGTTTGTGCCCTTCATCCTGGCCCTGTACGCCGAAGCCCATCCTGAAACGCCCCTCAACAATCCTTTGCTTTCCTTTACCATTATTGCGGTGGGCGCCCTGGCCTGCGTAGCCGGTGGTTTTCTGGCCGGGAACATCGGGAGCGCCAAAACGGCTTTCGGCGCCTTGGCGGTTTCCATGGTGTGCTGCCTGGTATCGCCGTGGCTGTTTCAGATGTCCTTGCCGTTGTTCCTAGGCTTGTTGCTGGTGTGGGGCCTGGCCGTGGTCATGGATTCGCCGCAGTTCTCCACGCTGGTGGCCCAATCTGCCCCGGCGCAAGCCAAAGGAACGGCCCTGACCATCGTGAACTCCCTGGGGTTTGCCATCACCATCATGAGCATCCAGTTTCTGCGCAGCCTGCAAGCCGATGTGTCTCCCCGCTACTGGTTTCTGTTCCTGGCCCTCGGCCCACTGTTGGGTTTGCTGGCCATGCGGCGATTACTAAGGAGTACAGCAGCAGTCAAGTGAACGTAACGGATGCGTGGGTAAGCCTCTGATTATAGGCTGTTTTTTTTAAAAGACGTTGGAAACAGCATAACCTTTTCTCTAGAACAAGATGATTTCTGTTCTGATCTGCTCTGCTACGTCTTACTACTAGTACGTGTTCTAGCCGTCCCCCTTTGAAGGGGGTAGGGGGATGATGACGTTTGCTGATCAAAGTATTTTTATATCTAATAAAGTCGTCTTGGTCTTGGCAATCGTCTATTGCTTCTTCTCCTGCTTTTGTCATCCCTCATCAAAGGGAACGGCAAGGGTGGTATTGCTTTGGCCCTTGGAGCGTTCCTATTACCGCTATGTTACGGATGCGCATTCTATTATAATCGGGTAAACATTTCTGAAAAAGGAGGGTTTAAAAAAGAAGTCTGTCAGGAAGGCAGGCGTTTTCTGTTCATTTTAAACAAATAGTATGTTTCCCCTAGACAGACTGTTGACGCTGGTACCCGATGAATTTACCCAACCGGTAAGCCGGAAAAGTTTTCTGCAAATGGCTGGAAAAGGCATGGCCGCCGGCGTAGTAGGCGGGTTTATGGCTTCCTGCCAAACCACCAAAACGACCACAGGTCAAGCCTCCGAGGTAGGAAGTACTAACGCACCCACTGGCCAGAACGTACCCAAACTGCCGGCGGTCTCACCCCCGGCGCAGGTGCCTTCCAAGCCAGACGAGCCCATTAAACTGGAAGCCTGGAAATCAGACGCTGATCGCCAGTCCGGACCCACGCCTACACCCATGCCCCCGGACCAGCGGGTAGGCTATGCCCTGGTAGGATTAGGCCACTTAACTCTAGAAGAGTTGCTGCCTGCTTTTGGGCAATGCAAGAAGTCAAAACCAGTCGCCCTGGTGAGCGGCAGTCCCGAGAAGATGCGCAAGGTAGCCCAGCAGTACGGCATCAAACCCGAGAACTGTTACAGCTACGAGACCTACGATCAGCTCAAAGACAATCCCGAGGTACAGGTCATCTACATTGTGCTGCCCAACGCCCTTCACGCCGAGTACACCATCCGTGGCGCCAAAGCGGGCAAGCACATTCTCTGTGAAAAGCCCATGGCCAACTCATCGGCAGAATGCCAGGCCATGATTGACGCTTGCCGCAAAGCCAACCGCAAACTCATGGTGGCCTACCGCATCCAGTACGAGCCGTACAACCGGCACGTGCGGCAGTTGGTGCAGGACAAGAAATTTGGCGAGGTGAAATTTATAGAAGCGTTCAACTGCCAAAGCTCGGCCAACCCACAGCATTGGCGGCACAAGAAAGCCTTAGCCGGCGGTGGCGCCCTGCCCGATATTGGCTTGTACTGCCTCAACACGCTGCGGTTTTTGCTGGGCACAGAACCCACCGAGGTCTCTGCGTACCAATACAGCACGCCCGGCAACCCGCTGTTCAAGGAGGTGGAAGAGCTGATGTCCTGGCAAATGAAGTTCCCAAACGGCATTTACGCCTCGTGCGCCACCCACTACAACACCCACGAGAGCCGCCGTTACCGGGTGCTTTGCGAGCGCGGATGGATCAACATGGATCCGGCTTTTTCCTACACCGGCCAACAGATGAAAACCTCCCGCGCCGACGGAATGCTGGTCCGGAAAGAAGACATAGACATCGCCCACAAAAACCAGTTCGCCACCGAGATGGACCATTTCTCTGAGTGCGTGCTAAAAGACCTTACGCCCTACACCCCAGGCGAAGAAGGCCTGCAAGACCACCGCATCATGGAAGCCATCTACCATTCCGCCAAAGAAGGTCGCTCGGTAAAACTGCCAGCAGTATCCAAAAAAGACGCGTTCAGAGGACCAGAACCGAAGTTGGAGTAGTTATCAGTTTCATAAAAGAGAGATTCTCCCCTTGAGGGGAGCGAAGAGGGGTGTTTACATCCGCTGATAACGCTTATTTGAACTGTAGGGGCAATCCCTTGTGGTTGCCCTTGCGCTAGCCAATCCATGTAATGAGAAATTATCAGCTATGCGTGTTCTCCTGTGTAAACACCCCTCTTAATCTCCCCTCAAGGGGAGAGTCTCCACTGTAAGTACTCGCTGAATTTGATTATACATCTATTTCAAGCCTGTTTTACTTAAAAAACAGGAAAAACGAGGTGCCTTTGCCTTCTTCAGACTGCACTTGGATGGTGCCTTTGTGCAGCATGATGATCTGTTTGCAAAGGCTCAGGCCAATGCCGCTGCCGTTTTTCTTGCTGCTGAAGAATGGGATAAAGATTTTCTCCTGCACTTGCTTGGACATGCCGCTGCCGTTGTCGGAGATTTTGAGTACTACTTTTCCCTCAGAGGAAGCGTAGGCCGATAAGGTGATTTCCGGGGCGGGTTGTTCTTTCACGGCATCCACGGCGTTGACCAGCAGGTTGATCAGAACCTGGTCCAGGAGATTGGGATCGGCTTCCAAAGTCAGGTTTTCTTCCTGTAGGAGCAGGTTGAGCTGGATGTTCTTCTGGGCTAGGGAAGGCAGCATGAGCCGGCGCAGGTTCTGGAAAATGTCCTGTACCAACAGGCGCTCTTTGTTCAGGTGCGTGATCTTGCTTAAGTTGCGGTACGTCTGCGCGAACTTCAACAAGCCCTGGCTCCGGTATTTGATCGTGCTGATGCCTTCCTCTAAATCCTCCAGATCGGTGGCCGAGACGCCGTTGGGTACGGTGATTTGCAGCCGGTCTTTCAAGGTATCAGCGAGGGAAGAGATGGGCGCAATGGAGTTCATAATCTCGTGGGTCATCACGTTCAAAAGCTTCTGCCAGGCCGCCGATTCGGTTTCCTCCAGGGCATCGTTCACGTTCTGGAAGGCCACCAGTTTGTACCTTTTGCCCTCGTTCTGGAATACCGTGGCCGAAAGCATGAACTTGTAGGTGCTTCGTTCCAGGCTGGGCGTCTGGATAAGCGCAATCTTGGGGTGGCCCGGCGGCAGGCTCTGCACCTCGGCGTACAGGCTGGGGTCCCGTCTCTCCAGCGCGTGCACCGATTTCAAGAAAGGCATCTGCAAGAGCTTTTTCAGTGACTCATTCATCAACACCACCTCGCCGCTGTCCAGGTTATACGACATGATGCCCGTGTCTACCAGTTCAAGAATGCGTTGCAGGTGCTGGTGCTGGGTCTCTTTTTCCTGGTTGATGGTTTTAAACGTGGTGTTGATCTGGTTGAAGCCTTTTCTCAGGTGCAGCAGCTGCGGCGAAGTAGGTTTTTCACTGAAGTACCGGTTGAAGTCGCGGTAGTGGATGGCCTCAATGAACAGGTTCAGCTCTTCCTGGGCTTTTTTCAGAAAATGGTACAGCTCATACACTTGGTACAGCAGCAGCGGTACCAAAAACACCAGCAACTCGGCCCAGCCTTTGACTATGACAATGGAAGGCGTGCTCAACGTCAATAGCAGCAGGAAAACCCGCAATAGCAGCTTGGCTTCAAAGTTCTTAAAGCTCATACTTGCCTAGTCTTCTGTACAGCGCGGTGCGGGTGATGCCCAGTTCTTTGGCGGCTTTGGTCATGACCCCGTTGTGTTTCTCCAGTACCCTGATGATGGTAGCTTTCTCCAGCTCCTCCAGGTTGGTAGCCGTGGGTTGAACCGCCACTTCCTGAGACGTTTCAATGGGGGAGAAGATGATGTCCTTGGCGTCCAGCGCCTGGTCATCGGCCATGATCACAGCGCGCTCTATGGCGTACTGCAGTTCGCGCACGTTGCCGGGGAAAGGATAGCTTTTCAGTTTTTCTACGGCCCGGTTGGTAAGGTCCAGCTGGGGTTTCAGGTATTTATCTGCGTAGACTTTGATGTAGTGGCGGGCCAGCAGAATCACATCATTGCCGCGTTTGCGCAGGGGCGGCACCACAATCTCCACGGTATTGATGCGGTAAATCAAGTCTTTCCGGAACCGGGCATCACTGGCCAGGTCTGCTAAGGAAACGTTGGTGGCGCAAAGGAGCCGCACGTCCACGTTGATCGGCTCGTTGGAACCTACCCGTATCACCTGGCGGTTCTGCAACACACTCAATAGTTTGGCTTGCTGCTGCAAAGAGATGTTGCCGATTTCGTCCAGGAAAATGGTGCCTTTGTTCGCCGCCTCAAACCGACCAGCGCGTTCTTCGCGGGCATCGGTGAAGGCGCCTTTCTTGTGCCCGAACAACTCACTTTCAAACAACGACTCAGTCAGCGCACCCACGTCTACCTTGATGAATGGCTGGTTAGCGCGCAAAGAGTGTTGGTGCAGCGCCTTGGCGATGAGTTCCTTGCCCGTGCCGTTTTCGCCCAGGATGAGGATGTTGGCATCGGTGGGCGCTACTTTCTTGATCTTGTAGAAGATGTCCTGCATGGCCTCCGACTCGCCCAGCAGTTCCATCCCAAAGCCAAGTGTTTTGTCCGGGGCTGCGGCCGAAGAAGCGCCTTTCACCTGTCCGCTTACGGCTTCCTGCAGCGTGTTGAGCAGTTTCTCGTTGTGCCACGGCTTCACCACAAAATCATAGGCGCCTTCCTTAAGCGACCGGATGGCCAGGTCAATATCGCCGTAGGCGGTGATCATGATCACGGCGGCGCTGGATTTGAGCCGTTTTATTTCTTTTAGCCAGAAAATGCCCTCGTTGCCCGTGTTGATGGAAGAGGCGAAGTTCATGTCCAGCAAAATCACGTCAAAACTGTGCTGCTTCAAAAGCGAGGGCAGGTTCTCGGGGTTTTTATCTACCACAATCTCTTTTACCTGTGGCCGCAGCAGGAGCCGTACCGCGGTCAGCACATCGGGGTCATCGTCAATCACCAGAACAGAGGCCTTCTTCAATTGCATAGGTAAAAGG
This sequence comes from Rufibacter hautae, assembly GCF_008271695.1. Classification (GTDB taxonomy): domain Bacteria; phylum Bacteroidota; class Bacteroidia; order Cytophagales; family Hymenobacteraceae; genus Nibribacter; species Nibribacter hautae. The sequence continues at coordinate 1,147,054 of NZ_VKKY01000002.1, read as the reverse complement.
TATAAAGGGTATGTAGGGTTGTCATCGTCAACTCGCAGTGGTTAAACTGCCCAGGCACTTGCCAGAAGAAGTTTGTTTTAAGGCTGATTTCAATAAAACAGGCCTGAAACAGTAAGCCGAATTGTGGATGAATTTCTAAAAGGATCCGGTTCATCTTCTGCCAGACGAAAAAACGATAATTATGCCATTCTTACAACTGCCTGAAAGTGAATGTTTTTAGGCATTAGCCTTGGGAAACCACGTGCGAAATCGCACACTATGGGAGCGAATCTGCACGCGCGGATTGCTGGTAAAACCTGTAAGTGGTTGAAAATGTGTGCGAAGCGTTTTTGGCATTTGTTCTGTATATTCTGCGGTAGGAATATTAGTCCAGACCTACACCTATGATACAGACCCAGAACTTAGAGAAAGTGTACCGCACCGATGAAATCCATACCACCGCCCTGAACAAGGTGAACCTGGAGGTAAAAGCCGGAGAGTTTGTGGCGGTCATGGGCCCCTCGGGCTGCGGAAAATCAACCCTGCTGAACCTGCTGGGCCTGCTGGACGACCCGGATGCGGGCAGCCTGGTGTTCAACGGCACCGAGGTAGCCCATTTCTCAGAGCGCCAGCGCGCCGATCTTCGCAAAAGTAGCATCGGGTTCGTGTTCCAGAGCTTCAACCTCATTGACGAGCTCACCGTGTTTGAGAACGTGGAATTGCCTTTGATCTACCTGGGCGTGAAGAACCCGGAGCGGCGCCGGCGGGTAGAGGAGGTGCTGGAGAAAGTGCAGATCACGCACCGCATGAACCATTACCCGCAACAGCTCTCGGGCGGACAGCAGCAGCGCGTAGCCGTGGCCCGGGCCGTGGTGAACCAGCCGCCGCTCATCCTCGCCGATGAGCCCACCGGGAACCTGGATTCCAGCAACGGCAACGAGGTCATGGACCTGCTTTCTGAACTCAACCGCCAGGGCACCACCATCATCATGGTGACCCACTCGGAGCACGATGCCCGCTACAGCCACCGAATTATCCGGATGCTGGATGGCCAGACCATCATGACCGAAGTGACCGCTGATCAGGCCCAGGTTACCCTGGCATAGCCATTGGTACTTTCCAGAAATCCATGTACGAATCCCTCGCTGTAATTAACTTTAAAAGAATCCTTGAAAGCCTAGTTATATGTTCCAGAACTACTTTAAGATAGCCTACCGTAACCTGCTTCGACACAAAGGCTTCAGCTTCATTAATATTGCCGGTCTGGCTTTGGGTTTGACCGCCTGCCTGCTGCTGGGGCTGTTTGTGTACGACGAGCTGCAGTACGACAAATTCCTGCCCGAAGGGGAGCGGGTGTACCGCGTCTATAACAACGTGCAGTCAGAAGAATCCACGGACCAGATTGCCTGTGTGCCCCCAATGTTTGGCACCACCCTTAAGGAAGATTTTCCGGAGGTAGAGACCATGTTACGCATCATCATGCAACCTTGGGAGGGGCAGAGCCTGGTGGAGGCGGGCGATAAGAAGATGTATGAAAAGGGCGGCTTGGTCTCTGACCCTACGTTCTTCCAGGTATTTCCGCTCAAATTCATCTATGGCTCGCCGGAGAAAGTGTTGGATGACCCTGCCTCGGTGGTGATCTCAGATAAGTTTTCCGACAGGGTTTTCGGGACGGCTGACCCGGTGGGGAAGAAAATTACCATTGACAAAGAATCTTACCTGGTGAAAGGGGTATTTGAAAGCAACCCCAAGTTTCACCTGCCGGTCAACTTTGTGGTAAACATCGCCAGAATGCAGCTGGAGCCTGAACGCATGAAAAGCTGGGGTTGGCAACAGTTCTATACTTATGTTAAATTGAAGAAAGGTGCAGATCCAGCTTTACTGCTTTCCAAGTTCCAGGCCGAGACAAGAAAGCAGATTGACGAAGAAACCCACCAGCCTTTCAAGTACACGCCGGCCCTGCAGCCCCTGCGGGAAGTGCACCTGTACTCCGCCAGTTTCAAATATGACCAATCTATCCGGGGCAACATTACCTATGTGAAGGCCTTAAGCGTGATTGCCCTCTTCATCCTGGTCATTGCCTGCTTTAACTTCGTGAACCTGGCAACGGCCAAATCCCTGCAGCGGGCCAAGGAAGTGGGGGTGCGGAAAACCATCGGGGCTAGCCGTGGGCAGTTGATGTTGCAGTTCCTGGGCGAGACCTTGTTGCTTACGTTCATCAGCGTGGTGTTCGCTGCGGCGCTTACGTCCTTGCTCTTGCCTTCATTGAATGCATTTACCGAAAAGGAAATGGCGTTCAATATCTTCTCCAGCCCTGGATTGCTCTTGCTGCTGTTAGGCTTGTTACTGGTGGTGGGTATTCTGGCCGGGCTTTACCCCGCGGTAGTGCTGGCGAACTTCAAGCCGGTGAGCGTACTTAAAGGCGGGTTAGCAATTACCAACGGTCCTGGTAAAACCCCGTGGTTGCGACATAGCCTTATTGTGCTGCAGTTCTCCTTGTCGGTGTTCCTCATCATTTGCGCCGTGGTGGTTTACCAGCAGGTGAGTTTCCTGCACAACAAAGACCTGGGGTTCAACAAAGACCAAATTATGTTCTTTGAGATGCGGGGTGACAACATGTACAAAAACTATGAAACCTTCAAAACCGAGTTACTGAAAAACCCCAACGTGGCCAGCGTATCCATCGGGTACGGTTTTCCGGGAGATGCTACCGCCGGAGATGGCATCTATATTACCAAAAACGGGGAGCGGGTGAGCCACTCGGTCACGCACCTCATGGTAGACTATGACTACATTAATACGTTGGGGCTGAAGTTGGTAGCAGGCCGCGGTTTATCCAAAGAGTTTCCCACCGATAAAGACGCGGCTTTCGTCATCAACGAGACGGCCGTAAAGGAACTGGGATTTGGAACGCCGCAGAAGGCTTTGGGGCAAAAGATGGAATGGAAGATGTGGGCCGAAAAAGACACCATTAAAAAAGGCGAAGTGGTGGGCGTGGTAAAGGATTTCCACTTCAAGAGCCTGTTCGATAAAATGGACCCTACCATCCTGCAGATTTTCCCGGGTGCCAACTGGAAGGTGGCCGTTAAAATGAAAAGCAGCAACGTGGCTGGAGGCATTGCCCACGTGAAGAACGTCTGGGATGGTTTCTCTCCGGAGTACCCCATTGAATACAAGTTCATGGATGACAACTTTGAGGTGATGTACAAATCTGAGGACAAGCTGAAAACCCTGCTCTGGATCTTTACCGGCATGGCAATATTTGTGGGTTGCCTGGGATTGTTCGGGTTGGCGGCCTACGCCGCTGAGCGCCGGAAAAAGGAAATCGGAATCCGGAAGATTCTGGGTGCAGAAACCTCTTCCATCGTATCCTTGCTGTCTAAGGAATTCCTGAAACTGGTTCTAATTGCCGCCCTGATTGCCATGCCGTTGGCCTGGTTCGCCATGCGCAAGTGGCTGGAGGACTTCGCTTACCGCATTGACATTCCACTTTGGGTGTTTGGGGCCGCGGTAATTTTAGCCGGCGTGGTTGCCTTCCTTACCGTGAGTTATCAGGCCCTCAGGGCTGCCACCCTCAACCCAGTCAAAAACCTCCGGATGGATTGATTTCTGAATCAAATTCTTTCTTACAAAAGGTTCTAAATTAAGGCTCCCGCGTTTTGGGTCTGTTTTACAAGAAACAGGCTTAAAGCACGGGAGCTTTTTTTCATAAGCTTGCCCCTTGTTAGTCTTTAACCATCAAGGCGGGTAGTCCTTCTTTAAACCTTATCCGTACAATCTCAGAACAGAAAAGCTGGTGACTTTGGCTCCATCGGCTCAACTAAATACAATCAAGGTTCTAAAAGGATAAATAATGGCAAAAGAAAGCAGAATACTAAAAGCGATGTATGCCCTGGTAAATGACCAGGAAAGTAAAACCGAATTCCCCTTAGATGCGGCGGCAATTTCTCAACAAACGCCCGGACTTTCGCTGGGCGAGATTGAGCAGGAGATGCGGGATTTGGAGATCAAGAAACTGGTGCAGTTAGACCACGCAGAAGACATGACCTTGCTCTGCCGCCTCACCGAGGCTGGGGTAGAAGAAGCCGAGAAAGCTGCCAGGCATTAGAATAATCCTTCCTGACGAGAGGCTAAGGCTTTTTTATTTTGAAGCCTTTTTTGAAATATAGACGCAAAACGGAATACCCGCCGCGGCACAATTGCTTACTGGAAAGATTCCAGGGGAAGGGGCAGTTCCTCGCCGGTCATCACGAAGAAGAAGTTTTGGAGTTGGTGTACGAATTCTACCGGAGCGCTGGTGGCAATGTAGCCGCCGTTGAAGACAATCTCTTTATACTCGGGGTCTAGGGCCCACTGGCTCAGTTGCGGGAAGGTGAACTCGTGCTCCAGGGGATTGTATGTGGCACCAGACAGCCATTCTTCCGTGAGGGGCATAGGCGCGTACTCCTTCCCGTCTCCGCTTAGGATAGAAATTAATCTGGGAGCGTCTAAGGCAACTGGTTTGCCCGCTTCCAGAAGTATGTTGCCCAGCCGTAGTTCGTTCGCAAACATGCTGCAATATAAGAGTAAAACTTTTTTGGCCGTCGGTGATTTAGAAGACTGTTTCTTGGAAATAGGGTTTCGCTTACCCAAAATCAATTCACGTAGCGGTTGAATAGCCCTATGGGAAAACGGCAATTGAAAGACAAAGGTATTGAGGCTTAAAGAGATTCTTGTTTTTGTCCTTGTAAGATGCTGTGCTTCTTATAAATAAAGAGATGATAAATTTTTTGTATGTTCTTAAAGTAATTCTTTCTGTGAATGAAAACGCCTGCTCCTCAAGTGAGGAGCAGGCGTTTTCATAGGTGATTTTTAAATTTGGTGCTTACGTTCTGTTTACCTCATCTATGCTGTTCTGGCGTTTAGGGTCAAACTTGGCACCCCGGCTGAAATTGTACCGCAGGTTGATGCCTATGCTGCGGGCCCGGAAATATTGGTCAAACTCATTGATGTTTCTACCAATAGTACCCACTTTGATGCGCTGCCCTTTGAAGATGTCGTTGGCGTTGACGCTCAGGTCCAGCTTGTCCTCCAGGAAGCTTTTCTTGAAGCCCACGTTCACCCAAGACTGGCTATACACCTCGTACAGGCCGTAGGCCCCCGGACCGCGGTACCCGGCATTAATCTCCATTTTCAGCTTGCCGGGCAATAGGATGTTGTGGTTTGTCTGGAAGGAATAGAACACTTGGTCATTGGTGGCTTTCTGTTCGCCCACCATGGTCATGTATTTGCTGTACGATACCAGCGCGGTGTTCTGGGTGTCCCAGTTCTTCATGATCTTCACGGGCACGTTAGCGGTGAGGCTGAGGTTATGGCCATCATCCACGTTCCCGATGGTGTAAATGGTGAGTGCCCGTTCCACATCCAGAATAGGAATCTCGGCCATCACATCTTTGATCAACTGGTAATTGGCCACCAGCGAGTAATCTTTTTTGAAGGTCTGGGTTACCCCGATGGCGTGGGTGTACTGGGGCCGCAAGCCCGGGTTGCCCTGCCAATAGGTGTACGGATCTCGGTAGGCAATGAAGGGGTTCAGGTTTCCGTAATTGGGCCGCTGCAACCGGCGGCTGTAGCTGTAGTTGATCTGGTAGTTCTCGGTTACCTTCTGCTGCAGGAACAAGCTGGGAAAGAAGTTCAGGTAGCTGCGTTTGTTCACCTGGTCATAGGTGATGGATTCGCCCCTTGAAACGGTCTGCTCAGCCCTTAAACCCGCCTGGAGGGAATACCGCTCGCCTAGCTTGCTGCTCCAGTTGGCATAAAGCGCATAAATGTCCTCGTCGTAGATGAAATGGTTCGTACGCTGGGGGTCTAGCACCAGGGCTTCTGAGTTGTTGAAAAAGAAGCGCGAGTCATTGTCTGAGGCCACTCGGCTGGCTTTGGCACCGAACTCCACTTTACGTCCTCGGGAGAACGGATGGGTGTAATCTATTTTGGCGGAGTAAATGTTGTACCCGTTAGGCGTATCGGTGTAGAGGAAGTCTATGCTGTCGCGCTTGGTTCCGGTGAGGTCAAAGTAGTAATTGTAGAAGTTGGCATCTCCGCGGTTCGTGATCCGGACAAAGTCCAGGTTCGCTGAGAGGGTGGTGCCGGCCGTATCCAGCTTGCCCAGGTAATGCAGGTTAGTGGTGAAGTTGGTGAACCGGTTGGAATTGTAGTTGTTGGCGTCTATGTACTGGGTGGCGCTATTAGGCGCCCCGCCAATGTAAGTGTCGGTGAGGAAATCTGCGTGCAGTTTGTTTGTGTTGAAGTACGTCATGAAACCCACGCTGTGGTTGTCGTTCAGGCTGTAATCGGTGCCCAGGCGAACGGCGGGCGGACCTTGTACTTCAAAGTTACCGGTGGCCACCTGGTCAAAATAGGTGGTGTTCTGCTCGCCGTAGAAAACGCGGGTGAAGGTGGCTTCGCGGCCGCCCACGCGCCGGGCCACATCCAGGTTCAGGAACGAGTTCCAGGGTCCGGTTTTGTAGTTGAAGGTACTGCCCAGCGTGAAGCCCACCTGCTTGAAGTTATACGTAGAGCCCCCGTAGACACTGCCGTTCATGCCCTGCACCTCGTTCTTCCTGAGGTTGATGTTCAGAATACCCGAGGAACCTTCCGCGTCATACTTCGCCGAGGGGTTGGTGATAACCTCTATGTTTTTGAGGTTCTCGGCGGGCATGCCCTCCAGGAGAGACCGCAGATCCCGCGCCGAAAGGTACGTGAGTTTTCCGTCCAGCATCACCGTTACCCCAGAACGGCCGTTCAACTGAATATTCCCTTCCTGGTCAATGAAAACGCCCGGAGCCCGGGTAAGCACATCATAAGCGGTTCTTCCGGCGGCCAGGGCGGTGCCTTGCACACTCACTACCATTTTGTCGGCTTCCTGGGTGATGGTGGGCCGCAAGCCTTGTACCGTCACCTCCTTCAACTTAGTGGCCGCTACCTTCAGCCTGATCGTGCCCACCGATACCTCAGGCTTCTGATTCGTAAGCACAAGGTTGTGCCTGGAAACCGCCTCATACCCGATAAAGCTGAACGCCAAACTGTACTCTCCGGCGGCTACCCCCTTGAAGGTGAATTGCCCCTGCGCATCGGTAAGGGTTCCGTCTACCGAGGTGCTGGAGCCTTTTTTAACCAAGGACACTGTTGTGTATTGCACCGGTTTTCCGGTTGTTGAGTCGGTCACTACACCGGAGATTTTCCCCACGTTTTGGGCTGCCGGCGGGGTGCCTGGGTTGGTTTGCGCTTTCACCTCCTCCGAAAAGAAAAGGCATAGGCATAGCAGCCCCATTAAAAAGAGGTATCTTTTTTTCATAAGCTAGAGTTGTAGTTTCTTTAGATTTTGATGAGACTGGCTATTTGTATTCTAAAGACACCGGTTTCTTTTATCGGTTGCACGGGTGCTGATAATTTTTTAAGAATTATAGCTGCTTGTTGCTTTACCTGTTGAAATAGAAGGTATTCTGTTGAGTTGTGGGATTAATTCACAAATAGCTTAGGTGGTTCGGTTTGTGGTTGTTATTTGGAAAAGGCAGTGGAAAAGGAAAGTGTATTGTGTTTAGGTAAATGTGTACTGTGGTTCCTTTGTCTAGATTAAAGATTGGTTCTATTTGTTAGCCTAAATTTTAGGCTTTGTAACGGTTTGTTCTTCAACTTTCTGGCAAAAATGCTTACAAAACGCATGTCCCCCTTTGAAGGGGGTAGGGGGATGACTTCTGGTGCTGATCCTTCTTCTCCCACTTCCTCTGGTTCAAGTCTGTGACTTAGACCTACCATGGTCTGCAGTTTGCAACTGCAGTGAGGCGCTAGCCTCAAAATCACTTTGGAGGTAGTTCTTTCTATTTCCTACTTACCAAGTCTTATGGCTGCAGTCGCGGTCTGCCCGCGTTTGTCACTTTTCTCCTTGATGAGAAAAGTAACCAAAAGAATCAAGAAGAAAAGAAACTCGCTGACGCTCAGACAGTCTTTTCTTCATTCTTGTGACACCTGGCTGCCGTCCTCTGTTGCATAGATAACTTACGCCACTGCAGCTGGAAGAGCCACTGCCTGCGCTCGTCGGAGGTTGGGTTACGCATGCGCCCAACCTCCAACTCCCTGTATGTTACATTTTGCTCTAGAGCTGCTGCAATGCTTGCATCGTCCTGCAGGACGGGTGAATGGTGGTATGTACTTACTTGTTCTAATAGGTTTTACTTTTGTTACTGTAATTGTCACAAGGTACTAATGGCCTTACTTTACTTATATAAGGTAATGGTTCAGCCATTGTGAGGCATTTTAAATCAAGTGTTTTAAATATGAATTTCTGAAATCATGCTTTAAACACTTGATTAATGAAGATTGAAATTCAAAGGCATTTAGTCGCGTTTTGATCTTCGGGCCATGCCCATGATTTTCACGTTAATGTATTCGTCCAGGGTTTTGAGGTTGTAGCCTTCCTGGCGGGCTATTTTGATGAAGTTGCTGTTGACGCCGTGGATTCTTGCCTCGACGGCTTTGTCTGCGGATAGGTTTTTGAAACCAGCGTTGGCTAGGTCATCCAGGTAGGCTTTGTTGACGCCATGTATTTTGAGCTCCATGTATTTGTCTAGAGACAGGTCTTTGAAGCCGTAGGATCTCAGTTCTTCCACAGCTTTGGCGCTTACCCCGTGTATCTTGGCATCCACCACTTGATCCAGGCTCAGGTTGTTGAACCCCGCGGCTTTCAGGTCCTTGACGTAGGCGGTATTGACCCCGTGGATTTTGAGCTGGATGTATTTGTCCAGGGTAAACTCCCCGAAGCCCATGGATTTCACCTCGGTCAGGTAGGTAGGAGTGATGCCGTGGATTTTGGCCTCGATGATTTTATCAATGGAAAGGTCGTTGTAACCGGCTTTCCGCAGATCGCCTACGTAGGCCGGGGTCACGCCGTGGATCTTGGCTTCCATCATCTTTTCCATAGAAAGGTTCTTGAAACCCAGATTCTGCAACTGTTGCACGTATTCCTGTGTGATGCCGTGGATTCTGGCGCCAATCACATCTTCCATAGACGGTTTTTGGGCGCTGTGGTTCTTGAACAGAGTCAAATAGCTCTGGAAAGCATCTAGGGTGATGCCGTGGATGGCGAGTTCTTGCAGACGGTCTCCGTCTACATCGTTGTAGGTAGATTTCAGGAAATCAACATACTTCTTGTTCACGTCGGCCAGGAAGAGGTGGAAAAGGAGGTTCTCCTCTGAGTTAGCAATGCCCTTCTTAGACAGGTAGTTTTTAAAATCATCATCCTGGCTGAAGACGTATTTACCCTGGCTTACTTCCTCGGTTAGGTTACCGGTCAGTTTCAGCGTGCCGGCCTCGCGGGTCAATTGGAACACATTGTCGGCTTGCTTGGTGAAGGCATTTTTAGGATAGCACCGGGAGATGTTCCAATTAGAGTTATTGCTTTTGCCTTTCAGGTCCAGGCAGTATTCGTTTTGGTTTGCGTGGCCATACCAGAATCCCTCGGTCATGTTGGCGTTGCCGATGATGTTCATCCGGTTCCGGAATCTGGATGGTGCGGGTCGGTTGCTGCCAGGGGTGCCGAGTGAAGGAATGGATTTTATTCCCTGGGGTGCGGCAGGGTTCGGCGGCAGGTTTTCAAGTCCCGGGATGGATCCCGGACCTTCGGTAAGTGGCCTTGCTTCAGCCACTGTGTTGTCTTGAAGCTGAGGGCCGGGGTTTACCAAAGGAATCTGGGGCATTCTGCTGGCTACCGCTGAGTAGGTGTCAGACATCTCTTCCAAAATGGTTTTGCTGGTGGCGGGCTCATTCAACAACAGCAGCGTCCCGAAGAACAGCGGCGCCAGGAAGGTGTATTTCCAGAAGGCATGCGGGGTAGATTTTTTGGCGTTCATCATGAAAATGCGTTGTTTAAGAAGTGACTGGTTGTAGTTGGTGGTGATGGAAAGCGGCTTGTGCGGGCAGGCAATCTGCAGCAGGTTGAACTGGTACTGGGTTTTGCTGACCTGCTCTTTTTCCAGCAGCAGCGCATCTGTCTGGTACTCCAGGTTCTTTTCGACCTCTTTTTTGAAAAACCACATCAAAGGGTTGAACCACAAGAGAATAACAGCCACTTCTGCAAGGAGCAAGTCAAGGGTGTGGCCCTGTCGCACGTGTATTTTCTCGTGCGCGATAATCTGCTCATAGGTGTCAAAGTCATAGTCGTCTGGGTGGATGAAGATGTACTTGAAAAAGGAGCAGGGCGCCTGTTTGCTTTCCACGTTCACAATCATGTAATCGCCGTCCTCAATCTTGTCCTGGCTGCGGATGGCTTTCCAGAGCGTTCCGGCAATCTGGAAAAGCAGGTTGAGCCCGCAGACCGCCACCCCGAACAGGTACAGCAACACAAGCCAGAAAACCCAGGTGGTAGGGGCCTCCGCCTCCGCAGAGGTAGCGTTTGAGGTGCTAGCAGTTTGGCTTTGCCTGAGAACCTCCTCTTGCGCTAAGACCTGCGCTGAGGAAGCGGTTTCCTCAATGGCCGGAATGTTTTGGGCTTGTTTTCCGGCTTTGGGGCTTAAAACGGTGGTGGCTTTAACCTCGGCGGTCTGGGCTACCTTGAAAGCCTCTGCGATAAACCCCTGGTTGTTCACCAGTTTGGGTAGCGTGACAAAAGGCAGCGCAAACGCCAGCGCGATGCCGCAGAGCAGGTACAACCGATTGGTGGAGAAAAAGCTTTCCTGCTGCAGCACCATCTTGTAGAACAGGAAAACCACGCCAATCACGAAAGAAACTTTGAGGAGGTATTCTATCATGGCTTATGGAGTTAGGATGATTTCTTTGATTTAATGATCTGGATGAGCTCGTCTAACTCCGCATCAGACAGGTTCTCTTCCTTCGCGAAATGAGTGATCATCTTGGAGAAAGAATTCCCGAAGTACTTCTGCTTGATGCTGGCAACATCCTGGGTGCGGTACTCGGACAGGGGCACCTGCGGGGTGTATTGCAGGGTATTGCCCACTTTCTCTGACCGCAGGAATCCTTTTTCGTCCAGGATCTTCACCATGGTGGCCACGGTGTTGTAGTGTGGTTTCGGTTCTGGCAGCGCGTCTATGATATCCTTGATAAAGGCCTTCTCTAACCGCCAGATGATCTGCATGATCTGCTCTTCCCGTTTCCCTAGTTTCTGCATAATGGTAAATGTTTAACCAATACTACTAATTAATTAGGAGAAATCCTAATGCGTTAGTAGAAAAACTATTGGAATAGGAGAGAAGGTGTCCTGAATAAGTTTTTAGCCTATCTAATAATAAACATGCTTATATATAAACATGGATGTTGCCGAAGGTGAATCTAACCTTCGCCACAGGCAAGTGGCGGAAGTGGGCAAGCAGGAAAGGTGCATTTGCTTTTAGCTTTAGTAGAAGAATTAGTATGCAAATGATTATGGCCTATTTAGAAGCCAGATCACAAGAAGGTAATAGTCGGCATGCCAACATTATTCTATAAGTTTGCACCGTGAATTGAGTATGGTCTGGTTGCGCCGGGCAGAAGGATAATCTAGATGAGCTGAGATGATTAGAGGCTTCTATATAAGAGGAGGGGAGATCCACTGGGAGAAAAACCCGGAGAGCTTCCATGACCCGGAGAAAGGACGCATAATCTGGGTAGACCTGCAGTCGCCCACCGACCATGAGCAGCGCCTGGTGGAGGAGGAGTTCGGGATAGAGTTCTTCACCCAGCAGGAGGCCGCCGAGATTGAGAGTTCTTCCCGTTACTTTGAGGATGATAACATCTTTGAGGCGAACAGTGCCTTTGTCATGCACCAGGAGGGTTCCTACATCACCCGCCAGGTTTCCTTTATCCTCAAGAACGAGATACTGTTCACCCTGCGCCGCACCGAAATGAAATCCTTCGGGGAGACCGTGCGCAAGATGAAAACCTTCCGGAGCACCACCACCAAAGCCTTCCAGATCTGGCTCTTGCTCCTGGAAACCCAGATTGACTATGACGCCGACTTTATTGAGTTGCTGACCCGCACTACCAACGTGGTAAGTAAGCGCCTGGTGAAAGAGCAGTCCATTGAAGAAGAGATCCTGATCAGGATTACCGAACTCCAGGAGAACACCATCCTCATCAGGGAGAGCATCGTGGATAAGCAGCGGCTGGTTTCTTCGCTGTTGCGCAGCTACGCCGTGGAAGAGCCGGAGAAAGAGCGGCTGCGCACCATCATCAAAGACATTAACTCCCTCTTGCAACACACCCAATTCAGCTTTGAGCGTCTTGAATATCTGCAGAACACTTTTCTGGGTTTGGTGAACATTGAGCAAAACCAGGTCATTAAGATCTTCACCGTAATGACGGTGGTGTTCATGCCACCTACCTTAATTGCCAGCATTTACGGCATGAACTTCAAGGTGATGCCGGAGCTGAACTGGGTAGGAGGGTACCCGTTTGCCCTTACTATGATGGTGATTTCCTCACTGGCGTTCCTGTGGTACTTCAAGCGCAAGAAGTGGCTATAATTTCCTTGGCTTGACTTTCCTGAGGAATAAGAGCCTTATGGCTATTCGTAGTTCTCAAAATCAGTATCTATTCCAAACTCATCATCACCATACTCCTCCTCTGGTAAGTCTTCTTCTGCATCTCCCTCGCCATAGCCCTCTGGGAGAAGTTGGTTGATTAGATCTTCATGAATGGGTTCATAGATCAGTTCGCCTTTCAGCAGGAAAAGGTTTGCATTCATCATCACCTCGTAAATAGGCGTATGAATGTGCTTCGGGATTTTGAAGATGCGCTCATCTCGTTTATTGAAAGGAGTAGGCACTTTGGCGTCGTAGAGGAAGGGGAGGAGCGTTTTGGAACAGCTCAGCGCGATGCGGTGGATCTCATGGTGCTCAAAGTAGTCCTGCAGGCGCCCGTTAATGTTCTCAAAGAACTCCGCCGTTTCGCCTAGCCGCACCCTAGAGCCCGCCCTTGATTTGCCCTTCGTTTTCAGGTATTTAATCTGGCTTTTGCCCTGCTTCTTGCGGACCATATAGGACCGGAAAACCTTGTGATTGAGGTTCACGCCATCTCTGAAGTAACCCATCGCGCAATTTCCCGCTTGGATGAGCAGTATCACGTACTGTGCCGGTTTGTCAAGCTTAGGCTTGAGGTCCTCCTTCAAGGGCGGCACTGTAATGGGCAACCTGAATAGTACCTGTTCGTTTCCCTGCGCATCCAAAAGAATCACTCGGTGCTTCTCATAGTCATACGTGGCGGGCAAGGCCAACTCCTGTATTTTCTGCAGTACCTTGGCAGCGGCTTCTCGGGAGACAAATCTGTTCATAGACACGTTAAACGGAATTCCTGAACCACGAAGATGCACAATCTTTGGGGAAGGCCTGCGTGAAAATTATTGTATTTAGTTTCCTACTTTACTCCATTTTATGCCTGATTTCTGAAAACGGTGCTTTAACCAAAAGACGTCAAAGCATTCCCCTTGATTTATTGGTCTGAAGAGTTTCGCGCTTAGGGGCATCCTTGCCTATGCTGTGGCAAAAGCGTATATTTCCTTATCTGTTGAGCCTTAAACCCAATGCTTATGTGTGGCCGTTACTCGGTGAGCAAGAAAAAAGTACCCCAGGAGCACCGGTTTTCCTCCAAGCTGGAAGGCTTGGTGTTTGAGCCTAATTTTGATGCGCGGCCCTCGCAAAAACTGCCCGTCATCATTCCCGATGCCGAGAAAGCGATCATGGCTACCTGGGCTTCTCCGGAGAAGGAACCCGATGGAAAACCCACGTTTCCCTTCAACGTGCGCCAGGAAAACCTGCTGCGCATTCCTCGTTTTCGGGCCTTGTTGCCCCATCACCGTTGCATCATCCCCATTGACGGATTCTTTGAGTGGAAAGAACTGGAGGAAGACCTAGAAGAACCCGCGCCTGCTCCGCAACCTGATTTGGGGCTGGACCTTTTTGGCAACCCCATCCGGAGCAAGGAGGAGAAAAGCCGCTCAAAAAAAGCCAAGCCTCAGAAGCAGAAGTATCGGTTCACCCTCAAAAACGAAGAGCCCTTCGGATTAGCTGGTCTCTGGCGCGAAAGCCTTCTTCCCGACACCGGAGAGTTGGTTTCCTGCTTCAGTATCATCACTACCCAAGCCAACAGCGCCGTCATGCCCTACCATGACCGCATGCCCGTCATTCTCTCGCCCCAAAGCGAGAACATTTGGATGGACAACCGCCTGCAGGAACGCCAATGGTATAACGTGCTGCAGCCCTATGACTCACACAAAATGCGGGTCATGGCGATTGATGAGTATGAGAGTGTGTTGGGGAATTATGTTGCGCCGGCGCTTAATTCAAAATAAGATGTAGGTTAAAAGTTTTAGCCCTTGGTTTTAGAAAATGGCTTTAAAACGGTGAGGCATTTTTTTGTTTTCTGATGGAAAATTTTAGTCTGTTTGTGCTGGCGTGGCGCCGCTGTTTGCGTGTGTGCATTAGCTGTATTGTTCCATAGCTGGGCTCCGTGCGCTCACGGCCGCGAGGCCCCGCCTTCCAGCCTCGCGCTGCGCCAGCTTCCTTTGCTCCCTGCGGTCGCAATGCCTGCGGCACCGGAACCTGACAAGGCGCTCAACCGAAAGGCTGGAAACGGAAATGCGTGACAATTCCACAACAATGGCATCATTACCTTACACATGGTTCAAGTCTGTGACTTGGACCCAACTTGATGGCAGTTTGCAACTGCCGTGTGTATCGATCTTTCTACAACATGAGTATCCTCTTAAGAATGGCTAATACTAGATGTTGAAGCAGCAGACGAGGTTTTTAGATTAGGGTTGTTCACACTTGCCTTAACTAGCAAAGCAAAATCAATGTAGGGCAGACAACGCGTTTTAAGGCCTATTTTCAGGAAACCACGACAAAATAGGTCTCAAATTAAATAGGCCTTCAACTATTTGCGTTATATTAGCTGGTTTCTTTTATATAATAGGAACCGACTATTTTTTTGCGTACCTTTGCACAACAATACACGCCGAGACTCCGTTTGGTCTCATTTTTGGCAAAAAGGCACTTCTCAAGCAATCCTCTGTGCGGAATCCCGCAACGAAATCTTGATAAATGACGAATACCCTAGGGCAGGTGTATTGTCTTTTAATCACACTATCAAAAATTAATGGAAAGAATTAAATTCCAGGAGCTTCCGTTGTCGGAAGAAATCCAGCGCGCTATCGTGGACTTAGGCTACGAAGAGGCTTCTCCTATTCAGACTGCTGCTATTCCAATTTTAATGGAAGGCCGCGACGTTATCGGACAAGCCCAAACCGGTACTGGCAAGACTGCCGCCTTCGCGATCCCTACTATTGAAGGAATTGACCCTAACAACCGCGAGGTGCAGGCGTTGATTCTGTGCCCAACCCGTGAGTTGGCCATTCAGGTATCAGAAGAGATCCAAAAACTAATCAAATACAAAAAAGGCATCAGCGTAGTGCCTATTTATGGTGGTCAGCCCTATGAGCGCCAGTTACGCGCCCTCAAGCAAGGGGTACAGATCGTGATCGGGACGCCCGGTCGCGTGATGGACCACATTGAAAGAGGAACCCTTCGTCTAGAAACCACTAAAACCATCATCTTAGATGAGGCCGACGAAATGTTGGACATGGGTTTTAGAGAAGACATTGAGTTTGTTCTGACCAAAATGCCGGAAGACCGCCAGACGGTTTTCTTCTCGGCTACCATGAGCAAGCCAATCATGGAGCTGACGCGCAAGTACCAGACCAACCCCGAGGTGGTGAAGGTAACCCAGCAGCAGCTGACAGTGACCAACATTGAGCAGGTCTACTTTGAAGTACGCAGCGGCGGCAAGATGGAAACCACCACTCGCCTCATTGACATGTACAATTTCAAAGTGGTGATCATCTTCTGTAACACCAAGCGTATGGTAGACGAGCTGGTGAGCAACCTCCAGGCCCGCGGCTACTTCGCCGATGGTCTGCACGGTGACCTGAACCAGAACCAGCGGAACAACGTGATGACTAAGTTCAAAGCGGGTACCCTGGAAATCCTGGTAGCCACTGACGTTGCCGCCCGTGGTATTGACGTAGACGATGTGGAAGCCGTAATCAACTATGACCTTCCGCAGGACGAAGAGAACTACGTACATCGCATCGGGCGTACAGGACGCGCCGGTAAATCAGGGAAAGCCTTCTCTTTTGTGGCTGGTCGTGACTTGTACAAACTGCGCGACATTGAGCGTTTTACCAAAGCCAAGATCGTTCGTCAGAACGTTCCTACTTATGAAGACGTAGCCGAAGTTCGCACCACGCTGGTGTTGGATCAGGTGAAAGAAGTCATTCAGAAAGGTGGCTTGTCTAAGCACATCCTCAAGATTGAGCGTCTGGTAGATCAGGACTTCACCACTATTGACATTGCCGCGGCTTTGTTGAAAATGGTGATGAAAGACACCAAAAACAAAGAGAAAAGCGCCGAGGCCGCTGAAGGTAAGGGTGGTCCTAAACCAGGTTTCGATCGTTTGTTCGTGACCCTGGGCAAGAAAGACCGTCTGCACCCGAAAGACCTGGTAGATATCCTTACCAACAGCACCAGCATCCCGGGCGGTAAAGTAGGCGATATTGACCTATATGACCGCTTCAGCTTTATTGAGGTACCAACCGAGTACACCTCTGAGATCCTGGAACGCTTAGCGGTATCTGAGATCAACGGCATGACCGTGAAGTTCCAGAAGGCCGAGAAGAAAAACATGGATCCCGCCGAAGGTGGCCGTGAGCTGCAAGAACTGGAAGACCGTCCTAGAAAGAAATTCTACGATGGACCTTTCAACAACCGTGGCGGCGACCGCGACAGAGGCGGTGACCGTGGTGGCAGCAGAGGCGGCTACGGCGGAGACCGTGGAGGAGACAGAGGCGGCCGTTCTTACGGCGGTGGCGACAGAGACCGTGGTGGTGATCGTGGCGGAAGAAGCTACGGTGGCGGTGACCGCGGTGGCAGAAGCTTCGGCGGAGGAGACCGTGACCGTGGAAACAGCGGCGGTGGGTTCCGGGAAAGAAAAAGAAGAGATTTCTAGAAATATTTTCCAGATCCTGTAACCCAAGCTACAAACCTCCCGTTTAATTGAGGGACAGAGCTTAAAAGTTAATAAAGGGTTTAGTATCTGTTTTAAAAAAATCGCGGTCCAGAAGAGACCGCGATTTTTTTTTGCCCATACTTCAACGTTTTAGACCTGTTTTTGTAAACATGGGCCCAATTGTTCCTTCTGAGGCTCTCGCCACACGGCAGTTGCAAACTGCCGGTCATGGTAGGTCCAAGTCACAGACTTGAACCATGTGAAAGGATGGTGATGCCATTGTTGTGGAATTGTCACGCATTTCCGTTTCCAGCCTTTCGGTTAAGCGCCTTGTCAGGTTCCGGTGCCGAAGGCATTGTGAACGAAGGGAGCAAAGGAAGCTGGCGCAGCGCGAGGCCGGAAGGAGGGGCCCCGCGGCCGTGAGCGCTCGGAGCCTAGCTATGCAACAGTATAGTGGGTGAATCCACGCAAAATGCGGCGTTACGCCAGCAAAAGCGGACTAGGTTGGCAGATAATTGCCTATAAAGTGAAATAAGGAAATGCCTTTGAACCTTATTTTATGAAAAGCAGAGTTAAGCTGTTTGCGCCATAGCCTTCCCTGCAAGAAACCCTCCTGTCCACGCCGCTTGAAAGTTGAACCCGCCAGTAATCCCATCAATGTCCACCACTTCTCCGGCAAAGAAAAGCCCAGGTACCAAGCGGCTTTCCATTCGGTCAAGGTGCAGTTCCTCCAACTTAATACCGCCGCAGGTAACAAATTCTTCTTTGAAGGTAGTCTTGCCCTTCACTTCAAAAGGAGTCCTCAGCAAAAGCTCTATTAGCTTGTTTTGGGCTTTCCCGGCCAGTTCAGACCATTTTACTGTGTCAGGCACCTCGGCCAATTCGCATAACCGTTGCCAAAGCCTACTTGGTAGACCAAAAAGTGCATTGGTGAACACGGTCTTTCTGGGTGAGGACTGCCGTTGCTGAAGGATCTGCTGACGTACCTGGTCCTCTGAAAAATCGGGCACCCAGTTGACTAAGGCGGTGCCGGTGTAAGCCAGACCATGCATGACCTTGGCGCCCCATGCGGAGAACCGCAATACAGCAGGTCCGCTTAAACCCCAATGGGTAATAAGCAAAGGTCCATCCGTTTCCAGTTTCTGACCTGTAAGTTTCACCTTAGCTTTTGGGACTGACACACCCTGTAAGTCTTTGAAAGGAGAAGAGGGAACGTTAAGGGTGAACAATGACGGAACCGGAGACTCAATGGTATGACCAAGTTTAATGAGCCATTGGTAATTTTCGGGTTTAGGATTGCCCCCGGTCGCTACCAATAGCTTAGAGGCAGTGATTCTTTCCCCGTTACTCAAATGCAAGACAAACCGCTCTTGGGGGTTGGCTTCCCCTTGTACCTGGATCTCATTCACGCCAAGTCCAGTCTTAATTTCTACTCCCGCTTTTTTGGCAGATTGCATTAAGCAGTCTACAATGGTTTCTGAGGAATTGGACTGCGGAAACATACGCCCGTCAGCCTCGGTTTTGAGTTTTACCCCACGGTTCTCAAACCAAGCCACGGTGTCCTCGGCGCCGAAGGAAGGAAGTAGCTTTTTCAGGGCTTTCTGGCCCCGTGGGTAGTGCTGGGAAAAGGCGGAAGTTTGGAAACAGGCATGGGTCACGTTGCAGCGGCCACCGCCAGATACCCGCACTTTGGAAAGCAGTTTAGTTGTCTTCTCCAATAGAATTACCTGTAGGCAGGGGTTGGTTTCGGCACAGGTAATGGCCCCGAAGAAACCTGCCGCGCCTCCTCCAATAATGACAACTGTCTCTTGCATTTGTTTTTCGCTTTCTTCTACAAAATTAGACAAAAAACAGCACGCATTAGTTTAGAACAGGCAAATGGAATACTAAAAGTTAGGTGCAAAAAGGCATTGCAAAGGATCTGGAAACAAGAAAGTATAATCCAATTCCTGCTGAATGAAATCACTGTTGATGATCTTGTACTTTTCTTCTTCAGCTAAGGCAAAAGCAGGAGGCGTAAGGCCCAATCCCTTGGCGGCAAGCGTGTAGAATTCCTGCCGGGTTGGATGTTCCGGCGCACAGGCGTTAAAGGTGAACCCCCATTTTTCCTGTTGGAGGATTTCCAGAAGCAGGCCCACGCAATCGGCTAAGTGAATCATGTTTACCGGACCGTTTGGCTGCGGAACCTCGGTTTTACCGGCCAGAAACCTGCCCGGGTGCCTGGTTCCGCCCATCAAACCCCCAAACCGAACGACCGTTGACTGGGCGGTGGCTTGCTGCACCAGATATTCGCACCGTAGCATAAGGGAAGCCGCGCTAGGGGAAGCCACGGCATCTTCTTCCTTTACCTCGCGGTTCAGGTCTGGATAGACAGAGGTGGAGGAGACAAAAATAACTTTTAAAGCAGCCGGGGCTGCTGCCAAAACGGTTTGCAGAAGCTGCTCATAAGAATTTTGGTCTGTGGCTGATCTGGAAGGCGGCAGGTTGAAGACCAGAACATCGGTGGCTAAGAAATCCTGCAGGTCCGTTTCAGAGCTGTTTTCCGGAAAAGAGAGCAAAAACGGTTCTATCCCGGCGGTCTGTAATACGTCCACTTTGGCCGGAGTGGTGGTAGAGCCTTTCACTTCATAGCCCTTTTTTACTAATTCCTGAGCCAAAGGGAAGCCCAGCCAACCACAGCCCATCACACTGATTCTAGTCTTTTGCATGTCGCAAAGAACGCCCTAAATGATCAGTAGCGCAACAAAACGCTAGGGATTTGGTTCATGCTGTACATGGATGCACAACAGGTACAGGTGGCGGTCATCGGCTCTGGTTTTGGGGGACTCACGGCGGCGGCGCTGCTGGCGAAAGCTGGACTGCAGGTGACGGTTCTGGAACAAAACAACTATCCCGGGGGATGTGCCTCCTCTTACAAGCGCAAAGGGTATTGGTTTGAAACCGGAGCTACTACCCTGGTTGGCTTAGATGAGCACATGCCGGTTCGGTACCTGGTAGACCAACTCCAATTATCCCTGCCCATTATCCCACTAGAAGTACCCATGCAGGTTCGCCTGACAGACGGAACGTTGATTACCCGTTTCCAGAATCTGGAGGAATGGATCAGAGAAGCGGAGCGAGTTTTCGGGGTTGAAGGGCAGCGACCTTTTTGGGAAACCTGTTATGACCTCAGCCAGAAGGTGTGGCGCACCTCGTTGCGGCAGTTAAGTTTTCCGTTCAGCTCTTTTTCAGACCTTTGGCAGGCGGCAAAGTCCGTCAGATGGGAACAGGTTAGTCTGGTACCCATGGCTTTCCAGAACATGCAGGACCTCCTACAAAAGCACGGGTTGCTGCAGAATGCCCGCTTCGTGGATTTTGTTGACCAGCAGTTGTTGATCACAGCCCAGAACCACCACCCTGAGGTGAATGTCCTCTTCGGGGCTACGGCCCTGTGCTACACCCAATACGGCAACTATTATATGCCCGGCGGGTTGCGCCAAGTGAGTGAGCACGTAGTTCAGTACTTGGAGCAGCATCATGGCCAAATGCTGTACCGCCGCTTTGTAAAACAAATCACCCCTGAACCAGGAAAGGGGTATCGGATTGATACGGACAAAGGACTCGTCTATGCGGAGTTCCTGGTCTGCGGATTGCCCTTGAACAACGTGAGCGCACTTTTCCAGAGTGAAAAGGTAAATAAGAAGTTGCAGAAGTATCTATTGCCTGCAAAGCAGATCAACGGAGCGGTTACCTGGGGAATTGTCTTTGCCAGGAGTAGTGCCACCCCCAAAGTGTTGCACCACCAGTTGCACGTGCCCGGCGGGGTGCCCTACCTTCAAAGCAAAAGCATCTTTGTAAGCCTCAGCCACCTCGAAGATGAGCAAAGAGCACCCAAGGGAATGTGCGTAGCCTCCGTGAGTACGCATGTGCCAAATCCCCCGGAAAATTGGGTTCATGAGAAAAAGGAATTGGAAAGATGGGTTATCCATTTCCTGGTAGGCCAGGGTTTCTTCACCGAAGATCAGGTAAGGTTTGTTCAGGCAGCAACGCCCGGCGCCTGGATTGATTGGACCGGAAGAGAGTGGGGCCAGGTAGGAGGTTATCCGCAATACCAGCGCATCAAGCCCTGGCAAATGAAAGACGCGCGCTTAGATGGTGAGAAAGCCTATGTCTGCGGAGATACCGTTTATCCAGGGCAGGGTATCCCTGGGGTTTGCCTGAGCGGAATCATTGCGGCCCACAAACTTTTGCGTGACCATTTCACAGATAAAGTGAAGCAGCTACACCAGTGATTCCTCTTCCTCGGGCGAAGGGGAGAAGCTTTCTTCGTGTTCAAGCAACTGATAGGCCGGCACGGTGAAATGGAAAAGGGAACCCACGCCTTCTTCGCTTTCCACCCAGATCTCGCCGCCGTTTTTCTCAATAAACTCTTTGCAAAGCATCAGACCCAAACCGTTGCCTTTTTCATTGGCCGTACCTTTTTCCTTGAAATTATTTGCCCCGAAGAGTTTCAACTGGTTTTGGGGGCTGATGCCCACGCCGCAGTCTTTCACCGTCACCACCAATTGCTCCTCGTCCAAGGATTCAGCCATGATTTCCACCTCAGCGCCTTCATGGCAGAATTTGATGGAGTTGGAAATAAGGTTCCGGAAGACCAGTTTCAGCGTCTCTTCATCTACCAAGGCCCAGAGATCCGGGGAGACATGGTTAATCAGGTGGATGCCTTTTTTCTGCGCCTGCGGTAACAGTAACCTGATGTTCTGTTCTACCAACTCATGCAACTGCAGCGGTTCTGGCTCCAGGCTCACTCCTTTCATCTGGATCTTGGCCCAGACAAGTAAGTTGTCCAGCAAACTCAAGGTGTTTTGCTGTTGGGTATCCAGTTCTTTTACAAAGCGGTCCAGCTTCTCCGGCGGAAGTTTCCCCATGGCCAACAGTTGCAACAGCGACTGCAAGGAAATGAGCGGGCTTCTTAGATCATGCGCTATGATGGAGAAAAGGATGTCTTTTTGATGGTTCAGTTTCTCCAGTTCCTCCTTTTGGTGCTGGATGTCCTGGTTCTTCTCCAAAATGACAAGATTGAAATCAGACAACTGCTCATTGGCCGTTTTTGCTCGCCGGCGACCTTTAAAGAAAACGTAAGCCAAGGCCAGCGCCATCAAAAGTAAAATACCCGTGGCGTACTGAATCAATCCTTTCTGGGCCAGTTTCTCTTTCTGTAGTTCCTGCTCTACGCGTAAGCGGTGGTTTTCGGCCTCCTTTTTCTCCAACTCGTACTTGGCGTGCATTTCTGCCTGGGCTTCGTTTTGTTGCCGGTTATAAAGGCTGTCTTTGTAGGCCGTATGCAGCGCAAGGTACTTGTGCGCCAAAGGGTAATTCTTCTGAGCCAGGTACACTTCATTCAAAAGCAAAGACGCTTCCTGCACACCTTCCGGGGAGGGAACCTGTTGTGAAATCCCCAGGCTTTTCTGGCCAAGGCTAGCGGCTTTGGCAAAATCCTTGGTTTGCAGATAGATGCGGGCCAGACACCGGTAAATGTAGATTTTGTTTATCTCATTTCGCGTTTGCTCACTAATCTCCAGGGAGTTATACAAGTGGGCAAGGGCTTTCTTATTCTGCCCCAAAAGGAAATAGATGTTGCCTAAGTTCAGGTCGCTGAGCGCCTGGTCATATTTGTCTCCGTCTTCTTTGTTTATTTCCTTCACCTGCAGGTAATAGTCCAGGGCTTTTGCGGGTTGCTCCATGAGCTCATAGGTGGCGCCTATGTTGTTCAGCGAGGTGCTGATGGTACGCCGCCGCTGGATGCGCCGCCCTATGTTCAAGGCTTTCTGGAAGAACGCCAAAGACTCTTCGTAGTTCTGCTGGCCCCGGTGGATGTTTCCCAGCGCATTGTAACTGGAGGCCATGCCCACGGAATCATGCAGGTCTTCCCGTATTTTAAGGGCTTTGTAGGTGAATTCAGAGGCCTTGATGAGGTTGTTGAGCCAATAATAGCCAATACTGATGTTGTTGTAAGCCGCCCCCAGTTGTTTCTGTTCATCTATTTGCTGGGCCAAGTCTGCGGCTTTTTGGCCGTACAAAATGGCTTGCTGGGGGTTTACTTCCCGGTAATACTCACTGATCCGGTTGTAGAGCTCTACTTTTTTCTGGGGCGTGGAAGCCCGCTCCAGCTCCTGCATCAGGACCACCGGAGACCGGCCCAGGAGGGGGAACGCTGCCAGAATGAACCACAAAAAAAGGAAGTATAATTTTTTCATTACATTCACAGCTTGGCCAAAAACTCAGAAGTGTTTGTCCGGTCAGTTTAAGTAAACTGCAATTCTTTTGAAATACTTAGTTTTAAGTATTCTGGCGTAGCGCATTACCCCATTTTGGGTGCAATTTTATCTTTTGATAAATATATTATTTTTCAAACTAATTCTAAAGCAGGGCAGAAATATTATCTTTCCAACTTAGAAATTCACGTATGGGAACCTATTCAGAACCAATGCTCCGCGATGGGGCGCTTAAAGGCAAAACAATCATTATTACCGGCGGCGGAACCGGCCTTGGTAAATCCATGGGAATCTACTTTCTGCAACTGGGGGCCAACCTGGTGATCACCAGTCGGAAAATGGAAGTTTTGGAGAAAACGGCCCGGGAAATGGAAGAGCAGACCGGCGGACAGGTACTGCCCGTTGCCTGCGACGTTCGCAAGCCCCTGGAAGTGGAAGCCATGCTGCAAGCCACCCTGAACAAGTTTGGGGCGGTGCACGGATTATTAAACAACGCGGCCGGAAACTTCATCAGCCCAACGGAAAGATTGTCTCCCAAAGCCTTTGACGTAATCGTGGATATCGTCCTGAAAGGCAGCTACAACTGTACGCTCACCTTAGGGAAGCATTGGATTGAAAACCAACAACCCGGCACCATTCTCAACATCGTGACCACCTATGCCTGGACCGGTTCTGGGTACGTGGTGCCTTCGGCTACGGCCAAGGCGGGCGTGCTGGCCATGACCCGTTCCCTGGCCGCAGAGTGGGCCAAGTACGGCATTCGTTCAAACGCCATCGCGCCGGGGCCGTTCCCAACGGAAGGCGCCTGGAGCCGCCTTTTCCCCGAGGCATTGGCCAAGAAGCTTGATCCTTTGAACCGCATCCCGGTGAAGCGCTACGGCGAGCACCAGGAACTGGCTAACCTGGCGGCTTACCTTATCTCAGATTACTCCGCTTACGTGAACGGCGAAGTGGTCACCATTGACGGAGGCGAGTGGCTGTACGGCGGCGGCGAGTTCAACTACCTGGACCAGGTTCCGCACGAGATGTGGGATACCATTGAGCAGATGGTGCGGGGCAAAAAAACAGGTTCAAAGCCAGACAAAGAATAGTTTATGCCCACCCTGGAAGGCTCTGTGTTGGTGAAAGGCACGCCGGAGGCATTGTTCTGGTTTTCGCAGGACTATGACCAGCGGTTAGTGTGGGACAAGTACCTGGGCGTAGCCCGACTGGAACACGGCGCTACCCAGGCAGCCAAAGGAGTGGAAGCCTATTGCGAAAGCCGGAAAGGCATAGGGATGACGGTGCGCTACATCAGTTTTCATCCGCCCACCCAGGTGGCCATGGAGATGACCAAAGGTCCTTGGCTGTTCCGGAAGTTTTCAGGTAGCTGGCGTTTTAAGCCTGAAAAAGAAGAACTTACCCGGGTATATTTCAGGTATAACTTCCAGGTAAGATTCGCAGGTCTTATACTGAACCCATTCATCAACTGGTTGTTGCACGCTGACATTAAAAACCGGTTAAAGTACTTCAAGGAAGCGGTAGAAGCAGGAGTATTACAAGCATAAAAAAAGCCCGGAGCATTTCCGGGCTTTTTTTATGAAATCAAGGCTAAAACGGGGTTAGTTGGCTTTTACCTTCATCTTTGATGTATTCTTTCCCCTTTTTATTTTCACTTCAGGCTTTGTTTTGTTGGTGCCAAGGGCAGGAGGCTGCGGACCGTTGTTCACCAGGGTCATTTCCTTTACTAAGTGACCGGCCCCGGCAAATTTGTCCACGATGAAGAGGAAGTAGCGCGCGTCCATGCTGATGTTTCTTACCCGGTCAGGGTCATACATGATGTCAGACATGGTGCCTTCCCAGTTACGGTCAAAGTTGGTTCCTATGAGTTCGCCGCGGGCGTTGATGACCGGTGAGCCTGAGTTGCCGCCCGTGGTATGGTTAGAGGCGATGAAAGCCACCGGCATCTGGCCGTTCATGCCGTAAGCCCCGTAGTCCTTTTTCTGGTACAGCTCTTTCAGTTTGGCAGGCACCTTGTAGTCCGGAATGGTGGGGTCTTCTTTTTCAATGATGCCTTCTAACGTGGTGTAGTAGTCATAGGTCACCCCGTCGGCGGGCTTGTAGGTATCTACCTGTCCGTAAGAAACCCGGAGGGTAAGGTTGGCGTCTGGGTAGAACTTCCGGTCTTTCTGCATCTCGCGCAGGCCTTGCAGGTAGGTGCGGTTCAAGAGGGTGTTCTGGTCATTGAGGGTGGTGTAGGTAGGCAGCACCTTGCTCCGGTACACTGTCGCGAAGCCATGGATCAACTGCACTGCCGGGTCGGCTACTAGTTTGGCCTGGAGTTGCGTGGGCGGTAATTTCAAGAGGCTCTGTACTTTTTCCTCTGAGGTCAGGTTGGAGTTGGCGTACACGTAATCGGCGTATGCCGCCCAGTTGCCGTTGAACTGTTTGGCCAGGATCTGCAGCACCTCGGGCTGGAACTGGGCCTCCAGGTCTTTGGCGTACAATTGCAGCAGGGCGCTGAACACTTTCTTATCCGTGGCAAGGTTGTAGTTCTTGAAGAACCCAGCGGTTCCTTTGCTCAGCTTGTCTACTTGCTCCTGGGCCTCGGTTTTGTTTTCAGGGGTTCCCTGCAGCATCGAGGCCAGGTTCATATAGTTTTGGGCGTAGTTTAGCAATTCTACGCCTAAAACAGCCTCGTTGAAATAGTCTCGGGCCAGCGTGATGCCCTTGGCCAACGTAGCGTAGTTCTGCTCAAACTGCGGCATCACCTGGCTGTACGTGGCTTTGCGGCCGGTTTCCTGCGCCACCCAGTTGGCGAACTGCCTTTCCAATTCTTGCTTTTTAGCGATGGCATTCAGCTTGCGGAGGCCGCGCATTTCCCCGATCCATTTCTTGTGGGCATTGCTCACGCTGGCGTATTTGGCCGCGTACTGGATGCGCACTCTGGGATCGGCTTTCATGTCCTGGTCCAGGATACCCAGTTTCACCGTGCGGATTTTCACCTTAGCCGGATCTGAGATCTCGGCGATCTCACGAACGGCCTGGGAGGGAAGGTACTCGGTGGTTCTGCCCGGAAATCCGAAAACCATGGTAAAATCGCCTTCCTGTATGCCGGCAAGTGAGATGGGCAGGTGGTGCTTGGGCACGTAGGGTTTGTTGTTGGGCGAGTAGGCGGCGGGTTTGTTGTCCGGGCCGGCGTAGATGCGGAACAAAGAGAAATCTCCGGTGTGGCGCGGCCACATCCAGTTGTCGGTGTCGCCCCCGAACTTGCCGATGCTTTCGGGCGGAGCGCCTACCAGGCGGATGTCTTTGAAGGTCTCGGTTACATACATGTAGTACTCGTTGCCATAGAAGAACGGCCGGATAATGGCATCATAGTGCGTGCCCGCAGTGGTTTGGGCCTGCACCTTCTTGATGTTCGCCTGCACCCGTTTCTCCCGCTCAGCCTCCGGTAAGCCAGCCGGCACATCGTCCAGAATCTGTTTGGTAACGTCTTCCATGCGCACGATGAACGTGGCGGTAAGGCCCGGGTTTGGTTTCTCCTGGTCTTTGGTCATGGCCCAGAAGCCGTTGGTGAGCAGATCGTTCTCCACGGAACTGTGCGACTGAATCTGGCCGTAGCCGCAGTGGTGATTGGTAAGCAACAGTCCCTGGTTAGAGATGATCTCGCCGGTACAGCCAGCCCCGAACTGCACAATGGCGTCTTTCAGGCTGGATTTGTTTACGCTGTAAATGTCCTCGGCAGAAAGGCGCATGCCTTTTTTCTGCATATCGGCTTCGTTGAGCTGTTTGAGCAACATAGGAAGCCACATGCCCTCATCGGCGTAAGCCGAGAAAGAGCTTAGGGCCAGTAATACCCAAAGACAAAGTTGTTTGCGGTTAAACATACGTTAGTTTATAATTGAGAAAACCAAAAGTACGAAGAAGTAGCAAGTATCCTGATGTTTGTATTGTGGAGGATAGGGCAGGGGAAATGAAACTAAAATAGGAAAGTAGGCGCAAATAATCCTGATCACAAAAAACCACTGGCTGCGTTCCGGGCCTATTTTTTAAGAAAACAGTCCCGGAACGCAGCCAGTGGTTTAAAAATCGTGCTACGTGCTATTTGATACTCCTTAAGAATGACCTACGGCCACGGTGCCTTCTTCCCACACCTGGAATTTTTCCAATTCGTCCTGGAAAGAAGAAATAAACCATGCCATCAGGCTGAGGTCATCGGCAAACCCGATGATCGGAATGAAGTCCGGCACCAAATCCAGCGGGGTCACCAGATACAAGAGCACGGCTACTCCCAGTAACAGCGTTTTGGAGCTAACATCGCGGTAAGAGCCGTTGTAGTAGGCTTTCACCAGACGTACCAGGCGCTGGCCAATGCCTTTGATCTGATCCACGCCGCTCTCAGAGCTGTTAGCATCGGTCAGTTTTTCATAGGCGGTGGTCAGCAGCATCCCAATCTTCACTGGTTTTCTCATGATTCCGGAGGCTTTGGAGATTATGAATTTGAAAAAGGGATTATTGAATATCTTCAAGCCTTTGTCTGCGAGTGAGTTCATCTTCTAGGTGGTTTAGGTTCATAGTTTTGCCACTTATACGTTCGCCTTTACAGGATAGATATAGGCATTCGGTTAGGAGCCTGTTTTGGGAAAATAGCCACGAAACGGAGGGCGTCTACTTTGGATATATAGAATTTTCATATATTTAAGCGACAAACAACAGTCAAGCTTAAAAAAGGTGTTTTTTCAAGAAAGTGAATCGCAGATGTCTGCTGTCACATTCTTTGAGAAGCGCTTGTTTTTAAGTAAACGATTGACTCTCCACTGACCCTGACTGGTCTTACCAAATGAAAAAACTCCTACTCCTGGCTATTTTCAGCCTTTCTCTGCTGCAGGTAAATGCCCAAAGACTGACCTTGACCCCGTATGTGTTGGGGCTGGTAGACGATTCAAACGGAAGGAACTGGATCAAAGACGATCCAGAGGAAAGCACGGTAGTGGACAAATTCCATTCCGCCGAGATCACCCTGGTTACGTTCCTGGATTCCCTTATTAAAGCCGAGAACAAGAGAACCTATGATAAAATCCAGTTCACTAACGTGAAATGGGAAAAGCCGAACTGCTTTTATTGCCAGGATTTCAGGAGGATTCACGCCAAGCGCCTGGTAGAGCAGATGAACGAGGCTTATACGTTCAAGTGGAAAGACCAGGTAGATGAAAAGCAGCAGAAAATCTATACCGGAGTTCTCAAACCCAAGGCTTTTGCCACAAACCAGGAAAAATGCTCTTTTTTGGCCGGGGCTTTTGTGCGGTACGGCATCATTGAGGAAGACCAATATTCCTTTCTGCTTACCAACTCCAACAGTAAGTATGAGGCCATCATCAGGGAGCTGAAAGCCCTGAAGTGTAACATAAAAGACTTTAGCCAAAAAGGCGAGGACCCGGTAGTTCAGAAGGTTTCCTTTGTCTCCACCCAAGAACTCAAGGCGTACTTAGACAAGCAGGAACGAATAAGGGTAGACATCCTGAAAAGGAAAAACAAACTGAGTTCAGAGCGCAAAAAGGCGCAGCAGGAATCTGAATTTTTCGCTTTGCCGCAGAAAGACCAGAAGTAAAGGTCGGTGGGCAGCAAGCGCTGCGCGGTGGCTTTTTCCTTGGTAATTTGCCACAGTGTTGCGTACTTAGTTCTCCATTCTAAACACCCCAGACTATGATTCCGAAACCCATACCCGGCGAGTACAACGAGTATTTCGAAAGATATATCCAGAACATCTCTGACCAGGCCGATATCCTGGAGCTGTTGCAGAAGCAACGGCAGGAAGTGGTGCAGTTGTTTGGCCGCGTGAGTGAGGGAGAGGCAAACTTCGCCTATGAGCCAGGGAAATGGTCAGTAAAAGAATTGTTGGGCCACATGAATGATACCGAACGCATCATGGCGTACCGGGCGCTGTGCGTGGCCCGGGGAGAACAGAATCCGCTGCCGGGCTTCGATGAGAATACGTATGTGGCCCATGCATTTTTCAAAGACCGCACCATCAACGGTCTCCTGGCCGAGCACAATACTGTAAGGGAAGCCACTATCTCTCTATTTGATTCTCTGCCTGAGGTAAGTTTGACCAGGCTTGGCAACGCCAACGGAAGCCCCGTGACCCCAGCCGCCCTGGCCTTTATCATTGCCGGCCATGAGCGCCACCACCTGAACATCCTCAAAGAACGGTACCTGGTTAAATTGTAATTTGGCTGATGGCTGATTGTTAATTACTGATTGTTCTTTTTTACGGCGTAATATTAATTAAGAATCCCTTTTGGGGCTGTTTTACATAAAACGGCTCCAAAAGGGATTCTTACTTTACAGGCTTGTTCTAAAACAACTAACAATCAACAACCAACAATCAAAGAAGCTGGTTGGCCAAGTTGGCTAGTTCAGAGCGCTCGCCGCGTTGCAGGGTCACGTGGGCGTACAACGGATGGTTCTTCACTTTGTCAATGAGGTAGGAGAGGCCGTTGCTTTGGCTGTCCAGGTAGGGTGTGTCTATTTGGTAGATGTCACCGGTGAAGATGATCTTGGTGTTTTCGCCGGCTCGGGAGATAATCGTTTTAATTTCGTGCGGGGTCAGGTTCTGGGCCTCGTCCACGATGAAGATGATGTTAGACAAGCTCCGACCTCTGATATACGCCAACGGTGTAATGACTAAGCGGTCATCCTCTACCATTTCTTTGATGCGGTTGCTTTCCTTGCTGTGCTCGGGAAACTGGTTCTGGATGAACTTGAGGTTGTCCCATAATGGCTCCATGTAAGGCCCAATTTTTGAGTTTACGTCGCCGGGCAGGAAACCCAGGTCCCGGTTACTGAGCGGAATGATGGGGCGGGCGAGGTAAATCTGCCGGTACACTTCCCGTTGTTCCAACGCACCGGCCAAGGCCAGCAAAGTTTTGCCGGTTCCGGCCACGCCTTGGATCGAAACCAGTTTGATATCAGGGTGCAGGATGGCGTGCAAGGCAAAGGTCTGCTCGGCGTTGCGGGGTTTGATGCCCACGGCATGCGGCTTGTCTACGCGTTCCAGAATCCGGTCCTCGGGGTTGTAATACGCCAGGGCAGAAGATTTGGCGCTGCGCAGAATAAAGTAGTGGTTGTCTTTGGGCGGATTGGGCAGGGCTTCCTCCACCGGGCACTCGCCCTCCTCGTACAGCTTGGTGATCACCGTATGCGGAATATCCTCTACCAAGTCGTTGCCGCGGTACAGGTTGGTTACGTTCTGGATCTTGCCGGTCTCGTAATCCTCCGCGGATAAATTGAGGGCTCGGGCCTTAAGCCGCAGGTTGATGTCCTTTGTCACCAGGGTAACCCGGTGGTCGGGCATTTCGTGCTGTAGGGACAGGGTAGCGTTCAGGATCTTGTGATCGGCTTTGTCTTCGTTGAAGATCTTCTCCGCGTCAATTGGAGATCCGTTGCCCATCAGCACTTTAAACCGTCCTTTGTTAGAGCCTTCCAACGGAATCCAACTCTGGAGCATGTGCTGCGAGGAAAGGTTGTCTATGTAGCGGATAAACTCCCGCGCCTCAAAGTTCTTGATGTCGTTTCCTTTTTTGAAGTTGTCCAGTTCCTCCAGCACCGTGATGGGGATGGCCACGTCATGTTCCCCGAAATGCTCCACGGCGCTGTGGTCGTACAAGATGACGGATGTGTCCAACACAAAGGCTTTTTTCTGTTTCGTTGCCTCACCAGCCGACTTAGCGGCTCGTTTGCGGGGTTTACTAACTGTCTGCACACGAACGGATTTAAAGGTGGAAGAATAGCCATGCAAAGACGCACGTCCTTGATACCTAAGATGGTGAATATTTCGTTTTAAAGAAGATAATTTGAAGATTAAATTTTAAGCTTCCGTTTTCTCATCTGTAGCTTGTTCTATCCCCATTTTACCATGGAAAAGACGCTAAACCACCCTTCGCTTTCCCCCAGAACCTGGATGATTGTAACCATATTTCAGGGACTAATCTTCGTCTGTCCACCTGCCCAGGCTTGGCCTTGGAGCTGGAACCGCTATGATGCCAAGCAGCTGAAAAACGGCCGCTGGCGGGCCTTCCATGACTACGAGGAGAAGGTTTTGCATTACAAAGGCAGGTACCGGCACGGCAAAGAGGTAGGCGTCTGGAAAACCTTCACTGCCGATGGTAACCTTTACTTCACCGAGAAGATAAAGCGCCGCGACAAAAGCTATAAAACAGTATATTACCACCCCAACGGGAAAGTCTCACACCGCGGGATGGCTTACCTCCGCGATGCCGAGGACGGCGGGGTTCAATTCTACTGGGAGGGAGACTGGGAGTACTTTGACTTGGAGGGCCGGCCCTTGGGCGTGAAAACCTTCGTAAAAGGAAACCCTACGACTAACACTCCGGTCTTTGGCAGTGTGCGAGGCCGTAAATAAATTAAATATTCCTTTCAGAGATTATATCATTTAAAGGCTATAAATTCCAATCTGTGCAAATTCTAAGAAGAGAGATCTGGGTACTTGCGGTAATAGTGTTTATGTTGGTTCCGGCTGTAGGCCATGGCTTTCCCTGGCCCTGGAAATGGAACCAGGTCAATAAAGAAGGAAATCGGCAAGGGAAGTGGCGCGCCTATTATGACCATAAACCCGATCAACTCATGTACACCGGCCGGTTCAGGAATGGACAGGAACGAGGAACCTGGAAAACCTATTCTGAGAACGGCCAACTAGAACGCCTGGAGAAGTACGAGCCCAAACTCAAACGCATCAAAACAACCTTTTACCACCCTAATGGAAAGGTCTCGCACGAAGGTCTGGCTTTCCTCTTTGAGGAAAATAACCTGCTCATGTACAAATGGCACGGCAACTGGGAATACTATGACTCCACAGGTACTTTCCGGGGCTGGATTGCTTACCAACGGGGCAAAGCCATGTCCCAGCAACCTATCTCTGGCAAACCGGTAGTTACTGAAGGGGTAAAGTAGACTTTAATTAGAGATAAGGATTAATATATTCTCGTCCCTACCACCTGTACTAATTAAGCTTAATGTTTTAAAGTCGATTTTCGAAAATAACCCTTAAACCAGAAAGGCTTAGAAAAGGAGAAGGTCAGGCATTTTGCCTGACCTTCTCCTTTTTAGTTTAATATAAAGACTAGCGCTCGCTCACCGGCGTGTAGTCGCGGGCTGGGGCACCGGTATACACCTGACGTGGACGACCGATTGGCTCTTTTGCCTCACGCATCTCTTTCCACTGGGCAATCCAGCCGGGTAGACGTCCTAAGGCAAACATCACGGTGAACATCTCAGTAGGGATACCGATGGCACGGTAGATGATTCCAGAGTAGAAGTCTACGTTCGGGTACAGCTTGCGCTCCACAAAATAAGGATCGGTCAAAGCGGCTTGCTCCAGTTCCATGGCAATGCTTAGGATAGGGTCATTGATGCCCAGGGCCGTCAATACCTCATCGGCGGTTTTCTTGATGATGGTCGCGCGTGGATCAAAGTTCTTGTATACGCGGTGCCCGAAGCCCATCAAACGGAACGGATCGTTTTTGTCTTTGGCTTTCTCAATGTACTTTTTGGAATCCCCGCCATCGGCTTTGATGGCCTCCAGCATTTCAATCACCGCTTGGTTCGCACCGCCGTGCAATGGTCCCCAAAGGGCGCTGATACCGGCCGATACAGAAGAGTACAGGCTGGCGTGGGCAGAACCCACCAGGCGCACGGTAGAGGTAGAGCAGTTCTGCTCGTGGTCTGCGTGCAGGATCAACAGCTTGTTCAGGGCATCCACTACCACAGGGTTGATCTCGTACTCCTCGGTAGGGTACGCGAACATCATGTGCAGGAAGTTAGAGCAGTAGTCCAGCTTGTTCTTAGGGTAGTTCACCGGGTGACCCACAGAGTTCTTGTAAGACCAGGCGGCAATGGTAGAAAGCTTCGCCATTAAACGGATAATGGTCAGGTCAATCTCCTCTTTGGTCTGGTTTGATTTCACAGACTCTGGATAGAACGCGGTAAGGGAGCTTACCAAGGCAGACAGGATACCCATGGGGTGCGCCGTGGAAGGGAAACCGTCCAGGATCTTTCGCATGTCCTCGTTCACCAGCGTATGAACTTTGATCTGATTTGCGAAGGTATCAAATTCCGCTTGAGAAGGCAGTTTGCCGTAGATGAGCAGGTAAGCCACTTCAATGAAAGAGGATTTCTCTGCCAGTTGCTCTATAGGGTACCCTCTGTACCGAAGCACGCCTTCCTCACCGTCTAGAAACGTGATGGCACTCTCGGTGGCACCGGTGTTTTTGTAACCAGAGTCAAGGGTGATGTAACCAGTTTGCGCGCGTAAAGCATTAATATCAATGGCCTTCTCGTTCTCAGAGCCCGTTATTACCGGAAACTGGTACGATTTGCCCTCAAGCGTTAGTTCAGCAAAATCAGACATATTACTTCTTTAAAGGTGTGTTTAGTTAGGTTGTTGCGCCTCGCGGCGAAGTTAGCCAAAAGAGCCATAAAATGAAAAGTGTTATGCAGAACCTACTTCTTTTCAAAAACCCCCTGTTGCACACCAATTGCCCTGTTTTTTGCACTACCTGATCTGTTTTCTTCAGACAGTGCAATTGACCTGGTACACAGTGCCCTTGCAGCGGAATTAGCCCTTCTTTATTTATTAATTACGGAATGAAATTTACCGGCGTCAATATAGAGACAGCTTCTCTTTTACTCCAATAAATTTTACAGTTTTTTTACCTGCTACAGCCCCTTTGCGTTACGTCTAAGATAGAGTGATTGGTATTGAAAAATTATCAAACAAACAACTGTTAGGGGTTTTTGGTTTAAAAATAATTTATTTAAAAGCTTTTAAAATGAAAAAATGTAAAAAATGGTGTGTTTAAATTAAAATATGGCAAATATTAAAAAATTGTTTTGAGCCTATTTCAATAATGCATAAGATTGGCAAATCAGCTTGATGTTAAACGCGTCTTCAGACCCAATCTTAATGGAAGTAAAAGATCAAATCCAACCAGTAACCGCGGACCTGCTCAGGTCCATTTTCGTGACGGAGGCAGAGGTGCCGGTAGAGTTCGCGCTGCCCCAGGACGTACACCAGAAAGAGTATCTCTCCAACGGATTCATGAAGGCTTGGAACGGTCCCTCACATGAGGTGTACTCACCGGTGGCGCTGGCCCAACCAGACGGCTCTTACGCCCGGAAACTCATTGGTACTTACCCAGTGTGTACGGAGAAGGAAGCCCTGGAGGCATTGGACGCAGCCGTAGCCGCTTATGACAACGGGCGTGGCGCCTGGCCCACCATGGGGGTGGACGGACGCATCAAGTGCGTGGAGCGTTTTACCCAGAAAATTATTGCTCAGAAAGACATTGTGGTCAAGCTGATTATGTGGGAGATAGGCAAATCCTACGCCGACTCGGTGAAGGAGTTTGACCGCACCGTGGAATACATCTACGCCACCATTGACGCCCTCAAGAACCTTGACCGCCAGAGCTCCCGCTTTGAGATTGAGCAGGGCATTGTGGCACAGGTGCGGCGCTCGCCTTTGGGCGTAGTCTTGTGCATGGGACCCTTCAACTACCCCTTGAACGAGACCTTCACCACGTTGATCCCGGCGCTCATCATGGGCAATACCATCCTCTTCAAACCACCCAAGCACGGTACGCTCTTGTTCTACCCGCTGCTGGAAGCCTTCCGCGACTCATTCCCTGAGGGTGTGGTGAACACCATTTATGGCCGGGGGCACGCTATTGTGCCAGCCTTGATGCAGTCCGGGAAAGTGAATGTGCTTACACTCATCGGGGCCAGCAAGGTGGCTGATGAACTGAAGAAGCTTCACCCAAAGGTGAACCGTTTACGCGCCATTTTAGGATTAGACGCCAAAAACGCTGCCATCATCACCCAACACGCAGACCTGAAACTGGCGGTGGAGGAAACGGTATTGGGCGCTTTGTCTTTCAACGGGCAGCGTTGCACGGCTTTGAAGATTGCGTTTGTGCACCGGTCCAAAGTAGACGCTTTCCTGGAACTGCTTACCCAAGCCGTAAGCAAACTGAAATACGGCATGCCCTGGGAGAAAGGCGTTTCATTGACCCCTCTGCCTGAGCCGCACAAACCAGCCTACCTCAATGAATGCATTGAAGACGCCCAGGCCCACGGTGCCAAGGTAGTGAACCCGGGCGGAGGCACCGCTTTTGAGTCTTTCGTGTACCCGGCCATTTTGTACCCTGTCAACGAGAAGATGAAACTCTACCGCGAGGAGCAGTTCGGGCCTATTATTCCGGTGGTGGCTTTTGATGACTTGGAGGAACCCATCCAATATCTGATAGAATCTACCCACGGTCAGCAGGTGAGTGTCTTCAGCCAGTATGCCTCAGAGATCGCCTCGCTCATTGATCCGTTGGTAAATCAGGTGAGCCGCGTGAACATCAACTGCCAGTGCCAGCGCGGACCGGATGCTTTCCCGTTCACGGGGCGCAAAGATTCTGCCGAGGGTACGCTTTCCGTGGTGGATGCCTTGCGGTCGTTTTCCATCAGGTCTTTGGTGGCCACCAAGTTCAACGAGAACAACAAGCAGTTGTTAAACCAGATTGTGAGCGAGGAGCAGTCCAACTTCCTTAGCACCAAGTTTATCTTCTAAACTGTTTTAGGCTTGTTTTGGCTAAAATGGCCTCAAAGCCACTTCGGGTATCCGGGGTGGCTTATTTTTTTGGCCTTTTGTAAAGGAATTGGTTAATTTTTTTTAAGCTTCTTTTTTGCTCACCTACACCAAGTATAAGTTTCTGTAAATGAGAATAAAATATGGGGCAGGAGGGCATCCGTATAAATATCCGAACTTATACATAATTCTATATTCTCATACTTTGGGTGTAGACCTTGCCCCGGTTTATGCGTAGACGGTACGCGAGTAAAACAAATCCATTGTTCTGCCATCCCATTTACCTGACCCAGCATCTATGAACATCATTACCTATCCGGGAAAGCCTTTCCCATTAGGAGCCACTTATGACGGAGAGGGCGTCAACTTTGCTTTATATGCCCATAACGCCATCGGCGTAGAACTTTGCCTCTTTGATTCCCCTGAGTCTGAAAAGGAATCTGCCCGGATTAAAATGGAGGAACGTTCTTATGAGGTGTGGCATATGTACCTGCCAGAACTAAAGCCCGGCCAATTGTATGGGTACCGGGTGTACGGGGCCTATGAGCCAGAAGAGGGCCATCGGTTCAACCCCAACAAGTTGTTGATTGACCCTTACGCCAAAGCCATCTCCGGCACCATCAACTGGCACGAGTCCCTGTTCGGCTATAAGTTCGGGCACGAGGATGAAGACCTCAGTTACAGCGATCTGGATAGCGCGCCTTATATTCCAAAATCGGTGGTGATTGACCCGTTCTTTGACTGGGAAGACGATACCCCGCCTAAAACAGCTTACCACAAGTCCATCATCTACGAGGCGCACGTCAAAGGCTTTACCCAGACCCATCCAGACATCCCGGAAGAAATCAGGGGAACCTACGCGGGTATCGGGCATCCGGCCACCATCCAGTACCTTTTGGATTTAGGCGTAACGGCTATTGAACTGCTGCCCGTGCACCACTTCGTGACCGACTGGTACCTGCAAGACAAAGGGCTCACGAACTACTGGGGCTATAACACCATTGGTTTCTTCGCGCCCGATGTGCGGTACTCCAGCAGCGGCGTTCTGGGGGAGCAGGTCATTGAGTTCAAGAACATGGTCAAAGCCTTGCACAAAGCCGGCATTGAAGTGATTCTGGACGTGGTCTACAACCATACCGGCGAAGGCAACGAGCGTGGGCCAACCCTTTCTTTCAAAGGCATTGACAACGCCTCTTATTACCGCCTGGTAGATGACAACCCGCGGTATTACATGGACTATACCGGCACCGGGAACACCTTGAATGCCAACTTGCCTAGCGTGCTGCGCCTCATCATGGACAGCCTGCGCTATTGGATTCTGGACATGCACGTAGACGGTTTCCGGTTTGACCTGGCCTCTGCCTTGGCGCGGGAACTGCATGCCGTAGATCGGCTGAGCTCCTTCTTTGACATCATCCACCAGGACCCTGTGATTTCTCAGGTGAAGCTGATTGCCGAGCCTTGGGATGTGGGCGAGGGCGGTTACCAAGTGGGCAACTTTCCGCCGGGCTGGACCGAGTGGAACGGAAAATACCGCGACTGCATGCGTGATTTCTGGCGCGGCGAAGAAAGTATGCTGGCTGAGTTCGCCAACCGGTTCACCGGCTCTTCCGACCTCTACTATGATGATTACCGCCGGCCTACCGCCAGTATCAACTTCATCACTGCCCATGACGGCTTCACCCTGCATGACCTGGTTTCTTACAACGAGAAACACAATGACGCTAACGGCGAGGACGGCAAAGACGGCGATGACCATAACCGTTCCTGGAACTGCGGCGTGGAAGGCCCAACCGATGACCAGTGGGTCATTGACCTTAGAAACCGGCAGAAGCGCAATTTCTTGGCCACTATGTTCCTGTCACAGGGCGTACCCATGCTGGTGGCCGGTGATGAGTTAGGGCGTACCCAGGGCGGTAACAACAACGCCTACTGCCAGGACAATGAGATTTCTTGGCTTAACTGGGCCGGGGCAGACCAACACCTCCTGGAGTTCTCCAAAAAGCTCATTCACTTCCGGAAAAACCACCCGGTGTTCAGACGCCGCCGGTGGTTCCAGGGCCGGGCTATCAAAGGGCAAGGGGTAGAGGACATTGCCTGGTTCCTGCCCACCGGTGAGGAAATGTCCTATGAGCATTGGGAGCAGGACCACGCTAAATCGCTGGCGGTTTACCTCAACGGCCGGGGGGTGCATTCCCGCGGGCCCAAAGGCGAGGTGGTACTAGATGATTCGTTCTTCGTGATCTTCAATGCTTACCATGACTCTATTGTGTTTCATGCCCCAAATGCAAAATACGGCGAGAAATGGACCGTGGTGCTGGATACTTTCCGCGACCAGGTGGAACCGGAAGAACCCGTTACGTATAAGGCCGGTGAGTCATTCTACGTAGAAGGCCGCTCAGTTTTAGTCTTGAAGAACCCTATTTTTCATACCCACCATGAATAAAATAGACGTGACCAAAAGATCCTTGGGAGTTTCCTTCACCAGCAACGGCCTGGCCGAGGTGCTGGTCTGGGCTCCCAAGGCAGAACAAGTAGAATTGTGCCTGAACGAGGGCAACACCATCATTCCCTTGAGAAAAGGGGAGTTTGGCTACTGGCATGAAACCACCGACCAACTCGCCCCCGGTGACACTTATAAATATAGGATAGACGAAGACCAGGAATTCCCCGATCCTGCGTCTATTTCCCAGCCGCAGAGTGTGCACGGTCCTTCGCAGGCCCTGGACCTGCAAAAGTTCAACTGGACGGACGACAACTGGAACAACCTGCCTTTGCAGGACTATGTGCTCTACGAGCTGCACACCGGCACTTTCTCGGAAGACGGTACTTTTGCCGGCTTGGAGGAAAAACTGGACTACCTCAAGGAATTGGGCGTAAACGCCATTGAGATCATGCCCGTGGCGCAGTTTCCCGGAAACCGCAACTGGGGGTATGACGGCGTTTTCCCGTACGCAGTACAAGATTCTTACGGCGGGCCCAAAGCCTTGCAGCACCTGGTGAATACCTGTCATCAGAAAGGCTTGGCCGTGGTGCTGGACGTGGTGTACAACCACCTGGGACCCGAAGGGAATTACCTGGGTCTCTATGGCCATTACTTCACCGACAAATACAATACTCCTTGGGGCCCAGCCCTCAACTTTGACGATGCCTGGTGCGATGGCGTACGCCGCTACTTCACCGAGAACCTGTTGATGTGGTTCCGGGACTTCCATATTGACGCCGTTCGCATGGACGCGGTGCATGCTATCAAAGACTTCAGCCCGAACCATATCCTGCGGGAGATGAAGCAGCACGTGAACGAGCTCACGGCCTCTACCGGTCGCCAGCACTACATGATTGTGGAACTGGACCTGAATGACACCCGCTTCATCAATCCGCTGGAAGAGCAAGGCTACGGAATGGATGCCCAATGGGTAGACGAGTTCCACCATGCGTTACGGGTGACCATGACCGGTGAGAACACCGGCTACTACTCAGACTTCAGCGGCATTGCGCACCTGGCCAAAGCCTATGAAGACGCCTACGTCTATGACGGGCAGTTCTCCCCGCACCGCAACAAAACCTTCGGGATCAAAGCCGAAAGTAATCCCGGACAGCAGTTCATTGTCTTCACCCAAAACCACGACCAGGTAGGGAACCGCATGTTGGGAGAACGCTTGGGCGAACTGGTAAGCTTTGAGATGCAGAAACTGGCTGCCACCGCGGTCATCTTCAGCCCGTTCCTGCCCATGCTCTGGATGGGCGAGGAGTACGCCGAGCCAAACCGCTTTCAGTACTTCGTGAGCCACACGGATCCAGAGCTGGCAGAGGCCGTGCGCAAAGGCCGCAAAGCGGAATTCGCCGCTTTCCACGCCCAAGGCGAAGCACCTGACCCCATGGCCGAGGAAACCTTCCAGAACTCCAAACTGCAATGGAACCTGATTCAGGAAGGACAGCACCAAGTCATGTTCCGGTACTACCAAACCCTGCTGCGCCTTCGCCGGGAACTCCCCGCGTTGAAGCACCTGGACCGCCAATCTGTGGAAGTTTCCTGTGATGAGGCCCGGAAGACCTTGACCCTGCGCCGCTGGCACGGAGATCAGCAAGTAGTCTGCCTGATGAACTTCTCCGCCTCCCCGCAACCCATGAACCTGCCATCCGGTGGCAAGACCTGGAACATGATCCTAGATTCCGCAGCCCCAGAATGGAACGGTCCCCAAGCCACTGATACTTCCGTAAACGGCGGAACAGAAGTGACCCTGCAACCAGAAAGCGTGGTGGTGTACGGAGCATAAGGCAACGCACCAAATGGTTTAGGGGCTGTTTTCAAAAAGAAGCCCCTAAACCATTCCTATTCTATTTCAAGTTTGAGCGAAGCGGTAACTTGGAGTAACTATGACCGCCAGTTTGCAACTGGCGAAACCCAATAACCTGATTATGAATCACGCCAGTTACAAACTGGCATCAAGGCCAGCCACAAGTTACCGCTTCGCTCAAACTTGCGGCATGTTGCTGCAAGCTGGCGCAGGCTTGCAGCTCATGCCTTCACATTGTTGATAAATCAATTGGCATGGAATGCGTGCGGACACGAGCTGCAAGCTCGCGCCAGCGGAGAAGCCGTAGCAGAAATTCCTTGTGGTTGCCCTTCTCTAATAGGTAATAGGAATATCAGCCATCATGACCATTCTATTGAAACCATTCCTGCAAACTTCTATCGGGAAGTACCTCCTGTGAAACCAGACCAGAAAGAAAGAGTGAAAAAGATATAACTCTTTTAAGGTCATTTTCCGTAAAACCGGCCAAAACCGCCGTACACTACATGGCCTTACTAGTAAGACAAGCCACACAAAGATTCATTATCACCTCTGGCTATTTCCATATCCCCAAAACATCAACCTATGCATAACCCTGTCGCGACGTACCGCTTGCAGTTCCACAAAGAGTTTACCTTTCAGGACTTTGAGCGCATTATTCCATATCTACAGAAATTGGGGGTGAGCACCATTTATGCGTCGCCCATCTTTGAGGCCACGCCGGGCAGTACCCACGGGTATGACGGGGTGAATCCGCACCGCGTGAATCCCGAAGTAGGGACCGAGGAGCAGTTGAAAACGGTAAGCGGGCACTTGAAGGAAAACGGCATCAGTTGGCTACAGGACATCGTGCCGAACCATATGGCCTACCATCCTAACAACCCCTGGTTGATAGATGTGCTGGAGAAAGGGACCTTGAGCCAATACCATACATTCTTTGACATAGGGTGGACCAGCTCCTTGTACAACGGCCGGGTGATGGTGCCGTTTTTAGGGGCGAAATTGGAAGAAGTGGTGCAAAACGGCGAACTGCAGGTGGCCTTTGACGAGGAGCAGATGCGTCTGGTGTTCAAGTACTATGACAGTGCCTATCCCTTGAGCCCACGCTCTTATGAGACCTTATTGAAAGGAGAGGGAGAGCCCAACCAGGCAATTGACCAACTCCTGGAGAAACTGGAGCAAGCGCACCAGTCCGAGGAGCCTATGACCTACTCTTTGAAATGGGATGAGTTCCGGCAGCAACTCACGTCACTGATGAAAAACGACGTGGTACAGACATCGGTGGAGGCGAGTCTGCAGGCCTTCAACCAAGACAAGGACCGCCTGTTGCAATTAGCCCAGGAACAAGTGTACCAACTCTGCCATTGGCAGGAAACCGATTCACAGATCAACTTCCGGCGGTTCTTTACGGTGAACGGGCTCATCTGCCTCAACATCCAGGACCCCGAGGTATTTTCTACCTATCACCAGTACATCAAGCAACTTCAGGACGAAGGTGTATTCCAGGGCCTCCGCATTGACCACGTAGACGGCCTGTATGACCCTACCGGGTACCTGCAGCAACTGCGCGAACTGGCCGGCGATGAAACCTATATCGTAGTAGAGAAAATCTTGGAACCCGGTGAGGAACTTCCGCAGAACTGGCCCATCCAGGGCAGCAGCGGCTATGATTTCCTTTCGTTGGTGAACAACCTTTTTACCTACAAACCCGGCGAGGAAGCTTTCAACCAACTCTACCACCAGCTGGTAGGCGAGGGTGCCGAGGTGCAGGAGCAAATCCATGAGAAGAAAGCCTACATTCTGAACGAGCACATGGGCGGTGAACTGGAGAACCTTTACCAACTGTTCCTGCACCAGCGATTGGTAGATGAAGAAGTGCTGAGCAGCGTGGAGCCCCAGACCATGAAAGCAGCCATCGGGGAGTTCCTGATTCAGTGCCCGGTGTACCGCTATTATGGAAATCAGATGCCGCTGGACGGCGCTGAGGCCGAAGCCGTGCAGCTGATTTTCAACCGAATTCGCGAAAGTAAGCCCGAAATGGCCGGAGCCGTAGAGTTGCTGGAAAGAGCGATTCTGGGGGCTGCCCCTGAAGGCGAGGACGATACGTACCTGGAGCGCTCGCAGAAGTTCTACCAGCGCCTGATGCAGTTCAGTGGTCCGCTCATGGCCAAAGGGGTGGAAGACACCATCATGTACACCTACAACCGGTTTATCGGGCACAACGAAGTGGGGGATGCACCCGAAGCCTTCGGGATGAGCGCCGAGGAATTCCATACGGCCATGCAGGAGCGGCGGCAGAAATGGCCACTAGCCATCAACGGAACCTCCACGCATGACACCAAACGCGGCGAGGACGTCCG
This sequence comes from Rufibacter hautae, assembly GCF_008271695.1. Taxonomy (GTDB): domain Bacteria; phylum Bacteroidota; class Bacteroidia; order Cytophagales; family Hymenobacteraceae; genus Nibribacter; species Nibribacter hautae. The sequence continues at coordinate 1,104,504 of NZ_VKKY01000002.1, read as the reverse complement.
CGCCCGCCTGAACGTGCTTACCGAATTACCAGAGGAGTGGACCGCTGCCGTGCAGGAATGGCGCGAGCTGAACCAAGACCTGAAGCAGAACGATGCGCCCAGCGTCAACGACGAATACCTCATCTACCAGACCTTGTTGGGCGCGTTCCCAATGCCCGGCCAGGACGAGGATGATTTTGAGAACCGCGTACAGGAATACCTGCAGAAAGCCCTGCGGGAAGCCAAAGTCAATTCCTACTGGACCACCCCCAACGAGGAATACGAAACCGCCACGAAGAACTTCGCGGTGAAACTGCTGGACAGGAGCCGTCCGTTTTGGGCCCGTTTTGAGGAATTCAGGGCCAAAACCACCGATTTCGGGATTGTGAACTCTTTGAGCCAGACGCTCCTGAAATTCACCACACCGGGCATTCCGGATGTTTACCAAGGCACCGAGCTGTGGGACTTCAGCTTGGTAGACCCAGACAACCGCCGGGCGGTGAACTATGAGCAGCGGCAGGCATGGCTGGAGGAACTCCATGACTATGACCTCAACAAGCAGGATGTGCTGTGGGAGCAACTCTGGGATAACCGCTATGATGCCCGCATCAAACTGTGGCTCACCCGCACCCTGTTCACCGAGCGCAAAAACAACGCCGACCTTTTTGCCAAAGGCGAATACCTGCCGCTGGCGGTGGAAGGTGAATACAAAGACCATGTGCTGGCTTTCGTGCGGAAACACCTGCGTACCTGGTACGTGGTAGCCGTACCGCTGCACCTGGCCGCCCTGGCCAAAGCGCAAGGCGTGGAAACCGTGCAGGACATCGACTGGAAAGACACCAAGGTGATCATCCCGGAAGACGCACCAAAGGATTGGCAGGACATGTTCATCCGGAGCACCGGCAATTACGCGCATGAACTGAGCGTGGCCGACTTGTTCGGAATTTTCCCGCTGGCCTTGCTCAAACTGCAGGCACAGAACGAGCGCGGCGCGGGAATCCTGCTGCACATCACCTCACTGCCATCGGCCTTCGGGATTGGCGACATGGGACCAGAGGCGCGTAAATTCGCTGATTTCCTGCAGGCCAGCAACCAGAAGTACTGGCAGTTGTTGCCGCTCAATCCCATTGAGGCAGGGCAGGGTTACTCACCGTACAGCTCCATCTCCAGCCGGGCGGGCAATCCGTTGCTCATCAGTCCGGTGCTGCTGGCCAAAGAAGGCTTGCTGAACGAGGCCGACCTGAACCAGCACCACCTGCCGCAGACCGGCAACGTGGACTATGTGCAGGCCCAGCGCGTAAAAGATGAGTTACTGGAAAAAGCCTGGCAGACGTTCAAGTCTGGTGATTTCCCTACGCTGCAGCAGCAGTTCATTGATTACTGCGGCTCAGAGGCCAGTTGGCTCCATGACTTTGCACTGTACGTGCTATTGAAAGAGCAGAACGGCGGCAGCGCCTGGTTTCAATGGGCCGATGAGTACAAGCAACGTGACCCGGAGGCGCTGGAGAAACTGGCCAAGGATAACGCCGATCTGGTAGACAAAACCAAATGGGTGCAGTTCATCTTCAACAAACAGTGGAAGCGCCTGCGCACGTACTGCAACAACCGCGGCATCCAGATGTTCGGTGACATGCCGTTCTACATCAGTTATGACTCTGTAGATGTTTGGGGTAACCGCGAGATCTTTGCCGTGGACGAGCAGGGGCAGATGACAGGCGTAGCGGGCGTGCCACCCGATGATTTCTCAGAAGACGGTCAGCTTTGGGGCATGCCGGTATTCAAGTGGGAGGTACTCAAAGAGCAGGACTACGGCTGGTGGATTGGCCGTTTGCGCAAGAACATGGAGCTATTTGACATAGTGCGTTTAGACCATTTCCGGGCCTTCGCCGATTACTGGGAAGTACCCGCCGGGGAAACCACCGCCAAAAAAGGCGAGTGGAAACTAGGGCCGGGCGCCGATTTCTTCACCTTCGTGGAGAAGGAGCTGGGCAGCCTTCCGTTCATTGCCGAGGACCTGGGTGAGATCAACGACCTGGTGCTGAAACTGCGCGATGATTTCAACCTACCGGGCATGAAGATCCTGCAGTTCGCCTGGGGCGACGAGATGCCGCAGAACGCGTACATGCCGCACAACTACGCCCGCAACTTCATCGCCTACACTGGTACCCATGATAACAACACCACCTTGGGCTGGTACCGCAACGAAGGCAAGGAGTTCCACCAGCAAATCGAGCACTACGTGGGCCGCAGCCTAAGCGAAGATGACATTTGGTGGGTCTTCGCCCGTCTGGCCTATGCCTCTGTGGCGAAAACTGCCATCCTGCCACTGCAAGACGTTCTGGGCATTGATGAACTGGGCCGCATGAATACTCCCGGTAAAGGCGAAGGCAACTGGGGCTGGCGCTTAATGCCGGGTCAGATCAACAAGCAAACCGAGGATCAGCTGCGCGAGTGGACCAAGTTGTATAACCGGGATTAAGGAGTAACTGCAGAAAACAGAAGAAAAGCCATGGGAGAGATACTTCCATGGCTTTTCTTCTGTTTTTTTAAATCAGGGAGATAATCTATTCATTTAATTAAGGAGGCATCCATTTCAATTGTAAGAATTCATTAGTTAAAGGATTGCCTAAATTCAAGAGGGGAAAGGTTTGTCTTGGTTTTAAATAATTTGCTGAAGGATTGCGAATGCTCAAACCCCAACTCAAAGGCAATCTCGCTGATAGATAAGGTGGTGGTAGACAATCGTTCCTTTGCCTTCTCAATCAGTTTGTCATGAATGTGTTGCTGGGTGCTTTGTCCCGTTAGGGCTTTCAGCAAACTGCTTAGGTAAGTGGGGGAAAGATGTAAGGCATCGGCGATGTATTGAACGGTAGGCAATCCGGTTTTCTCTAAATCTTCGCTCTTGAAATAGCTGTTCAGGATTTCTTCCACCCGGTTCAGGATTTGGTGGTTGGTGATCTTTCGGGTGAGGAATTGCCGGTGGTAAAACCGTTCCGCGTACGTTAGTAACAATTCTACTTGGGCGATGATCACCGGTTGGCTGTACTTGTCAAGATTTGATTGATATTCCTGCTGTATGCTTTTCAGGAGACTTGTCATAATGGTTTCTTCTTTCTCAGACAGAAACAAGGCTTCATTCACGGAGTAGTCAAAGAATTCATACTGCTTGATGGTCTGCGCCAGCGGGGTGTTCCAAAGGAAGTCTGGGTGAAGTTGTAATATCCATCCAGACCTTTTGACATCTTCCTCGTTGCTTACCTCAATTCTATACACCTGGCCCGGCGAGATGAAAAATAGCAGGCCTTCAGAAAAGTCATACTCCTGCTGCCCGTATTTAAAACGCACATTTGCGTTGCGTTTTAGGGCGATGGAATAAAAATCAAGGACAAAACTTCTGGTACCCTGGTCCGCGGAATACGGAACTGCGTCAAGGTTGATGACACTCACCAAAGGGTGCTCCGGCTTCGGCAGCCCCATGTATTGATGATACGCTGCAATGGTTTTGAATCTGATTGGTCCCTGGCCTGTCATAACGCGTTTTCAAGTTAAATTAATGAAAAGCGGCGGCAAACTCTTGAGCAAACTGGCTTAGTTTCACCTTGCCCATTTCTGCCGGCCGGTTTCTGAAATAATCTTCAGCGAGTAACCCGCTGTGGAAACCGGCATACATTTCAGTTAATCCGGCGGCAATTTGCGGGTTCATACCGGCAGCTACCAAGCCATTTTTAGTTTGCTCATCTGAAACCACCTTCCATTCCAATTCTGGTTTTCCAATAGCAGCCCCTATGATATGGGCTGTTTGGCTTCCGGTAAGATCTTCACTGGCAACATAGCGGATTATTCGGCCCTGACCCAGACTGGTTAATTCATCGGCCACAGCCGCCGCAATGTCAATAGGAGAGACCCACGGAATCAGGTCCTCGGCTCCGTAATTTGCTGCAATGAAACCATACTGTTTAATCATGTCTACATAGCCATAAAGGTTATAATAGAATGAGGTAGGGCGTAGGTGGGTGATGGTTACCTCCTCAGGCAGTTTGTTTAAGATTTGTTCTACATCATGGGCCCCTAACAGAATACCATTGCCCTTCACCAGATGCGCTCCAATGCTACTAAGATTTACCACTCGTTTTACACCTGCCTGCCGGATGGCTTGTTCATAGTTTTTACCTAACCTACGGTAATAGGCCAGTAAATCCAGGGAGGGATCAAAATAGTTGTTGGGGGGCACCATCGTATAGACCGCATCGGCTCCACTAAAAGTAGAAACCAGAAATGGGATATCTTCCAGAGTGCCGATGGCCGCCGCAGCACCCAAGGCTTCAATGGCTTTTCGCTTCTCGGGGTTGCTGCTGATGACGGTTACGGCGTGTCCTTTTTGCACTAACTCTTCACAAAGTGGTTTACTGATGTGCCCCAACGAGCCTGTTACTACAATCTTCATGGTATTTGCTTTTAGGTTTAACAGAAGCAAATTTCCTTATAAAGCGCTGGGGTTCTGTAGCCAAATCTATGGTTGTTGTAGCCAATCTTCTTTTTAAGGCAAAAGATTATATCATACTAGCTTTTCTTCTGGAACCCAAGGATAGCAATAATCCCTAAAGATTTCGTTTAGAAGGAAAATCCTTTAATTTTAGAGGTGTAACTAATAAAATGCAACTATGAATACGCCAAAGAACAACTTCTTAGTACTAACAGTCCTTTTCCTGTTAGCCATGACTACCTCGGTATTTGCCCAGGACGCTCCTAAACCGAAAGCCAGCCCGGCGCAAACGGCTACTGGCAAAGTGGGTGCCGCTAACATTTCTATCGCCTACAGCAGCCCATCGGTGAAAGGACGGAAAGTGTGGGGAGAGCTGGTGCCGTATGGCAAAGCCTGGAGAGCCGGGGCCAATGAGGCCACTACCTTCACCACAGACAAAGACATCATGGTACAAGGCAAAGCCCTGAAAGCCGGCAAGTACAGCGTGTTTATGGTGCCTACCGAAGGTCAGTGGCAAATCATCTTCAATTCGCAGACCGGCCAGTGGGGCACCAACCGCGAAGGCGCCAACTTTGACCCAGCCAACAATGTGCTCGCAGTGAACGTGACGCCAAAAAAATCGGCCCAAATGAATGAAAGCCTGAAGTATGCCATCACGGGCAAAGGTTTTTCCCTGATGTGGGAGAACCTGGAAGTGCCGGTGGCGATTAAGTAATTAGCCTACCTTCTTAAAACAGAAAAGCCTGCGCCAAACTTTTGGCCCAGGCTTTTCTGTTTTAAACCTCTTTCTTGAAAAGAAGGCCAAAAAGAGTTACACCGATGGCAATGCCTGCGACACTGCCTTGGCAAGGGGAGTGGTTGGCCTACCGATCAATTTAGAGAGTTGGTGGCTTTCATCATACAGGGCACCGGAAGAGGCAGATACATCCCAACCGGCAATGGCGTGGGCGAAACCTTCTGGCACGCCGAAGCTGGCTAGCGCGGCGGCGTAATCTCCCTCTGGCAGGTTCTTGTAGGGAATGTCTTTGCCCGTCTGGCGGGAGATCTCAGCAGCCAGGTCTTGTAAGGTGAAGGCTTCATCGCCGGCGAGTTCATAGACTTTGCCCTCGTGCCCAGGGGAAGTTAGAACGGCTACCGCGGCTTCGGCGTAATCCTCGCGGGTGGAGCCTGAGATTCTGCCTTCGCCGGCACTGCCGATGAACGCGCCCCCGGCCAAAGCTCCGCCAATGGAACCAGTGTAGTTCTCGGTGTACCAGCCATTGCGCAGGAGCGTGTACGGAATGCCGGACTCCTTCAGGGCTGCCTCAGTGGCCAGGTGCTCCTCGGCCAAGCTCAGCGAAGAAGTATCGGCGTGCAGCAGGCTGGTGTAGACAATGTGTTTTACACCTGCCTTTTGAGCGGCGGCAATTACGTTTTTGTGCTGGGTAGCGCGTTGGCCTACTTCGCTGGAAGAGATGAGCAGCAGCGTATCAATGCCGGGCAAAGCGGCTTCCAGCGTTTCTGGTTTGGCGTAATCGGCTTCGCGGGTTTCCACGCCCAGGTCAGACGCTTTCTGCGGGTTGCGCACCAGCGCTACTAGGGTATGGTCTGTTGCCAGGGCTTTGAGTTTGCTCACCACCAAGCGGCCCAATTGGCCGGTTGCGGCAGAGATTCCTATGTTCATATGATGGCTTTTTTAGTTTTTGGGTTGTTTTTTTGGTTTCAGGGCTGAAAACGCATGGCTTTCGGGAGTAAGGTAAAGTTTTTCTGGAGGAACTAATTACCCGGGATGGTTTCTCGGAGGAAAGCGGGGGAGCCTGGGTCTGCAAGTACAAAAAAATAAGTACCTACTTCACCTAAAGCCTTTTAGTTGCTTCCTCGGTTCATTAGGTACTTACCCAAAACTCCACTTCCGGCGGAGATTAATTATCTGTTCTCCGGTTCGTTCGATCTGCTTTTCAGGTCGTCCTCGTCCTGGCGGGAAAGGAAACCTTCGTGGCCAGTGTTCCCCGAGGAGCCTGCATCATAGATAGAAGACGAAGGGCTGTTTCTCAGTTCTTCGCTGTCTAAATGGTAGGTGGCATTAGGATCTGCTTCGCTCTTTTTGCCGGTGGTAGGATTTGGATCCTGTTCTTTATCATTCTGTTCCATGGTGTGCATCCGTTTAGTGAGTGTTTTCCCAAAAGGGTTCTCTTTCTACGGTAGCCGAAGGGAGTAGTTGAGAAAGCCCCGCACAAACCTCAGGTGCCGGAAACGCAAGGAGGCTGATGAAAGCCACCGAAACCAGTGCCTTCATCAGCCTCCGCTGTAAACAATATCTCGCTAGTGATCTTGCGCTTTACAGAACAATGGTTTCTCCATCCTGCGGTATCAGCAGTTTTTTAGGGCTGATCTTCAACTCATCGGCTTTCTTCCGAAGGGAGGCTCTGGTGGTGCGGCAATGGTCCAGGGCATTCATATGGACGGCAATAACTTTCGCTTTGCCGCTTTCCCGTATCAGGGCCATGGTTTGCTCTTCCTCCATGAGGATGGGCGTTTGCTCAAATCCCTTCATGACAGCCCCACCGGAGTTGACAATGATATAGTCAGGCTTATAGGTTTTGATAGTCTTTTTGATTTCCTCTGTCCAGATGGCATCGCCCACCACATAGACGGTAGGCAGATTTTTGGCTTGCAGCACATACCCAGAGGTTTTGCCCATCATCTTCAAAACTTCGCCGGTGCCATGCTGGGCCGCTACCCGATGGATGTTGAGGTTCTTCCAGGTGTGGTTGTCTTCCACGGCCGTTGCGTTGGTGAATCCTTCCTTGGCAAAGAAGTCCTTGTCAGAGGGCTGGTACATCAAGGCAATGGTTTTAGGAAGGGCTTTGCTGGCGGCTTCATCAAAGTGATCTGCGTGGCTATGCGTCACCATAACTAGATCCAGATTGTTGGTGATGTCGCTCACGGGCATTTTCAATTCCACCGTAGGGTTTCTTTCCACCCCTCCCCAAGATTCAATGGTTCCTTTCGGCGACAACATAGGGTCTACCAGGATTTTATGCCCGGCATACTCCAGAACTATGGTAGCATTTCTAATTAGCTGAAGACTGGCTTTGGTGTTTGTTTTGCCTTGGGCAAAGGAGAAGGTAGCCGTTAAGGTGAACGCTACTGCTAGAAGTACTTTTTTCATTTCTTTTCTTTTTGGTGACTGATTGCGTTTCACCCCTCTGGCATTCATAAGTAAGAGAGGAAGAACGCAGGGCAAAGGTCCGGAAAAGAAAAGGAGGTACTCCTACCAAAGCGTTAGGCAATGGTACCATTTTGATAATCTGCCAGGAACTGGGAGGTGGTAAGACCAGTCTGCGCCTTGAAGAACCGCATCAGGTGGTTGGGTTCTGAGAAGTGAAGAACCTGGGCGATTTCATTGACCTTCAGTTCGGCATGGATCAGGTAGTTTTTGATCTCGAACACCAGCCTTTGTTTCAGTAGATGCGTGGCCGTGACATGGAATTGTGCTTGCACCGCTTTGTTCAACGTAATCCGGCTGATGCCTAGGAGGGCCACATATTCATCTATCCGCTGCTTTTCCTTTACGTGCTGTTCAATCAGTTTCTTGAACTGGAAGGCGTAGTTGTGCTCGGGTTTCTCCAGCGGCAGGTTGTTCTGGGTGGCATACTGCCGGTTCAGTTTCAGGAGGATATAGTACAGCAGTGACCGTACAAGGTGCTCACTGTCCACTTTGGGCCGCACAAGCTCTGATTTGATCTCGGTCAGTTTTCCGCAGAGGCTCTCCAACTCCTCCTTTTGCACCGCCAGGTCAAGCGGATAATCCAATTGGTAAAAGTAGAGCAGACGGTACGTGAACAATTTGTCGGCGAAGAAGTCATTCAGAAAGTCTTCCTGAAAGATAAGAAAGGTGTAATCCAACGGACCCTTATCCAGTTCCCACTGCCTTTTCTGAAAAGGGGACATAAACAGAACCGTATTGTCCCTTACCTGAATCTTGCGCTGGTTAAGGACCACGTAGCCGCTGGCCTTCTTGAAAAAGTAGATTTCAAAGGAGTCGGTGGTGTACACGCCAGAATCATGGACGTTGAAACTGGGGCTAATCTGCTGCAGTTCATGGCCAGCGCCTACATTAAGTAACAGCTCAACTCCGCACTGGGTTTTATGAAATCTGATGTTTTCCAATCCTGCTTCTGTCTGGTACCTTATGATTGACGGTCCAAAGCTAGCCAGGTTTCCGTTCATCCGCTACTTCTTACCAGATTGTTCTAAGAGTTGGCGCTTAGGTTTCCTATTGGGTAGAAACGGAAAGGTTCTGTTTCGGAGCCGTTTTCAGCAAAACAGCTCCGAAACAGCTTATGAGAAGCCGTTGACTTATAAGCCGAAGGTATACGAAACGCCGAGTTTGAGGAAGAATGGCGTACCGGGCGTAAAGTGGATTTCAGAAACAGGGTCTACTTCATTGGCCAGCCGTGACTCGGTTTCAAACTGCGCCTCTTTCCAGTTGCTGTTCAACAGGTTTTCGCCGCTGAGCTTGAATTCCAGGTTCTTAAAGGTGTAACTGGCCACGGCATCCAGCAGGAAATAACCATCAGCGGTTAGGCTGTAGTCCTCGTTGGCGGCGCGGTCACCTACAAAGCGGTAGCGCATGCTAGCTTTCCAGCCTTTCTTGTTTTGAAAACTCAGGCCGCCGGTGCTGGTGATGGTAGGAGCCAGCGGAATGTAATCATTGCCTTTTTCCTCCTCGCGGGCGCGGGGTTTGGCTAGGTTCAGATCCGTATCCAGGTACAGGTAATCGGTTAACTGGCCCCGCACCGAAACATCCAACCCATATCGGCGCGATTTACCCGAGGGTTCCACCACGCCTTCATCGCCCACATACACCAACTCCTGGTCTAAGTCCAGGAACCATACGGCGGTATTCAGGAACCAGCGGTTAGCCGGTTTAAACGTCAAGCCCAAGTCGGTGCCCCTGGCAGCGGGTAAAGCCGCTCTGCCGCTGGAACCCGCCGAGACGCGCGTGTCATTGGAGTGGTAGCCCATACCGGAATTGAGGTACACCTGCATCACCGGTGACACGGCATAGGTGAGGTTCAGCTTAGAACTGAAGCGGTTCTGTGCGTTTTTCTGCACGGCTGGTGTTCCTTCCCCCACTAAGGCACTTCTGTAAGTGAAAAAGATGCGGTCGGCGCGGAGGGCTGCGTTCACAGTAAAGCGGGAAGTCAGTTCCCAGGTCTCGCTCAGGTAGGTAAATGCATTCAGCTCGTCAATGTCGCCTTTCTGAACCTGGGAGAGGGTAGTAGTCCGGTTCTTGGTGCGGGACAACTCAGAACCCCTGATATCATCATACCGGAAACCCGCGCCCATTTTGTGCCGCAGCGGAAAACCCAGGAAGGATAGGTTCTGCTCGTAACTACTTTGGTACCCGTAGATCATCCGGTTTTCTTTCTGCCTGATCTGGTCGCCGTTTTCAGGGTCGTTGAGGAAAAAGGTAAAATTGGAGTACAGCTCAAACCCGTACTTCACGGCGTAGGCCTGGTTCTTCAAAAGGGCACCGTTGCTTAAGGTTTTGTCCAGCGTGAAGTTGGCATTGTAGCGAGAGGTGTAGCCGCCCTCCGTATCGTCAATGGCGCCAAACCGCCCGATGCGGCCATCGGCCACAGCTCGCTCTGGTATCTGCCCCGAGGCATCCCAGTTGCTTTTGAACGCGGACAATGAAGCCGTAAAGATGGTGTTGTTGTTGAAAATGCCCTGGTAGCGGCCCAGCACGTTGAACCGGATCAATCCCTGCGGCGATTCAAAGTAGCCGTTATTGAACAAGTACTCTGAGGCCAGGTAGGCGTTCTGCTGGTTGGCCCGGGCTCTCTGACCCAGCAGGTTCACCATGCCCACGGCGCGGTAGGTATCAAACCGACCGGCCTCCACTTTGAGCATGCTTTGGTCCAGCACACTTTTGGTCCTGAAATCGGCGTAGCCAGCAGTGGCGAAGTTGCCTTTCTCAGCATAATAAGGCCCTTTCCCGAAATCAACGGTTTCAATGGTTTCCGGGATAAGGAAATGCAAGTCTGAGTAGCCCTGGCCGTGCGCGTGCGAGACCATGTTCACGGGCATTCCGTCGGCGGTCAAGCTGATGTCGGTTCCGTGGTCAATGTCAAAACCGCGTAGAAAGATCTGTTCGGCTTTGCCGCCGCCCGCGTGCTGGGCAATCACCAAACCTGGTACCATGCGCAGCATCTCCTGAGCATTTTGGATGGGCCGCAACTGGGCATCCACGGCGCTGATCAGGTGAAGCGGGTTTTCCCGCTTGGCCGCCACAGATACTTCCTGCAGCTCCAGGTTGCTGGTTTCCAGGTGGGAAGTCAGGAGGGCAGGGGCGTTGGTGTGCACGGCCACCGTTTTGGTTTCCTGCTCAAAGCCCAGGTAGGAGATGCGCAACTCGTACTCGCCGGCCTGCAGGTTATGGAAGGCATATTTCCCGAACCGATCCGTCACGGAGATTTTTTCCAGCAGGGGGATAGACACCACGGCACCTTCAAGGGGAGTATTGGTGCCTTTGTTGTACACCACCCCTTTGATGGAAGCCTCGTGGCCATGCGCCACCTCTACCAAATGAAAGCAGAGCAGCAGGAGCAACCAAAGTTTTTTCATGCCCGAAGTTCTTATAATTTAGACAATGAAGAAACCAACAGGCTTTTCCCTTCGGTGCTGAGCGCCGTATTCTGGAACGGATTAATGGTGAATGATTTTTTGATGAGGCTTTGCCCGGCGGCCATTTTGCCCAGACGGTAGTCAATCAGACCATGGAGGCAAAGTAAGTCAGCGTTCTGGCTTTGGGTACGGTTAGCCTTCTGGATGTGCGCGGCAGCTTTGGCGTAGTTCTGTTGGTGGTAGTAGATGTTGGCCAGCGTTTTATTGACGTCAATGTTGTTGGGTCTTCTTTCGTATTCTTTGAGTGCATATTTCAGGGCTTTGGAGTAATCTTTCTGCAGCTCCATATAAATATTGGCCAGTTCCAGGTCCATGTTATGCCCGGCCTCCTGGTCTTCTTCCATGCCCGCCAGCATCTCCCGCAAAGTGGCTTTGGCTTTGGCGTTTTCGCCCTGTTTTTGGTAAAGACGTATCAATTCCTCCTGGAAGGAGAACTCCGGCAGAGTGTTGGCGGCCTGGGTGAATAATTTCATGGCTTCCTGTTTTTGGCCTCTTTTCACCGCAATGCGGCCTAAACCACCCAGCGCGAAGGCATACTGGTTGTATTCAGCCAAAGCGCGTTGGTAATAGTACTCGGCTTGGGCAAGGTCGCCGGTTTTCTCATACAGGGTGCCCAGGGTTACCTGGCTCCAGGCAGTTTGCTCCAGGCCCGGGAATCCAGCTTTCACGGCGGCTTGCATGGCTTCAATAGCGCCCGGCAAATCCCCGTGGATTTCGCGTAGGTAAGAAATGCGGGAATAGGATTTTAGGTCAGGGCGGAGGGACGTCATCTGGTCGGCCATCCGGATGGCTTCTTCGTAGTTGCCCAACTCCACGTTAGCGTCACAGAGCACCCCGTACACCGCCGCACCCCGCGGGTTCATGGCCACTGCCTGTTTGCCGGTCTCCAGGGCTTTCTCAAACTGATGGAGCGATAGCTGAATGGAGGCTTTGGCCACGGTGGTCTCGTACACCAACACCTCATCGGAGGGTTCCGCGTCCAGGATATCGTCTACCAACTCCAAGGCTGCCGGAAAGTAGTAGGGGTGGTCACCGGTCACCCGGGCCTCTTGCATGTAGGCCAACGCCAGGAGCAGTTTGCTGCGGTAGTCCCTGGGTTTCTCGCGCAATTTCCGCTGCAGTCCGGCAATGGCGGCTTTGGTGTTGAGCCATTCGCTGGAGGTAGAGATAGGCCCGTGCCGTTCTTTCAACTGCGGAATTGCCGGTTCCTGCTGGTACTTGTTATACTGGAAGAACCCGAACGTCACCACTAATGCGGTAGCCAGAATGGCGGTAAAAAGGTAGATTTTTTTCATGCCGGTTTCAGTAAAATGATGGGAAAACAGAAATAAAGGCCGGTGCCCTACAGCACCGGCCTTAGATCAACAGGTTACTTTGTCACAATGAACTTGATGGTCTCAAAGGTGTTTTCGCCGGTTTGGATGCGGGCGAAATACAGACCGCTTTTCAGGTTTTTCACGTCTACCACGGTTTCATGCACGCCAGAGGCTTTCTGCACGTTTTTCAACGGAGCAGACACCAGCACACCAGCCTCATTGTAAATCTGGAGACTCACAGCGCTAGGTTGGCCTATTTTGTACCGGAAGGTGGTAACGTCACGGGCAGGGTTAGGATAGCTCTCTACCCGTTGCAGCAGTACTTCTGGCGCAGCCAATCCCAAGCCATTCGTATTCTGGATGTTCAGGGAAGCAGGTCTGGCATTGCCGTTCAGGTCACAGTTGATAGCGATATGACCCTCAGAGAAGCCATCCCATGGTTTGGCAACATATGGGAACATGGCCTGGAACGGTTTGTCGTTTTGCTCTACGCCAGTGGTGAAGGTATACACGTCAAGAAGGTCTGTGGTCACCGGACTAGAACTGCTACCCGGGATGTAATCATCGTACCACAAACCAATAGCTGCCAGCACTATACCGCCCACTGCCTGCAATTCAATGCGGGTCACGTCATCCTCTAAACGGCGGCCATTAGGGAAACCGTCCATGTTAGGGATGAACTCAAGTTTGGTATTGGTGTTGAACCTTGCATCCGTTAAGCCCAGCACTGCGGCTTGCACCAAGCCCAGGCTGCTGAAATCTGGAGAGTTACGCGGGGTGGCAGGAACGGCCATGTTCACCCGCAGCATATCACCAAAGGTAGGCAGGAAGTTGTTGATGAATGGTTTTCCTTTGGCCAGTGGGTTGCCGTTTTTGCCGGTTGCCAGTTGATATGGGGCCAGGTTAGGTACGCCGGTCATGAAGATAGGCAGCAAGTCCACGGAGCGTGGCGCGTTAGGCCGAAGCAGATAATTGCCGTATAATTTGGGGTCTAACGCAGTTCCGTTTAGCGCGCTGTTTCCCACAAGTGGGTACAAACCAGGTTTTCCGTTCCGGAAGTCATAAGTACCTAATGACTTAGATTGGATTCTGAGCGGAGCAAAGCCCGGTACGGCACCCCCGAATTGAGAATCATCCATGTACAAGGCCAGTTCTGGGTTCACGAAGTACTCATCATACTTGCCGTTCTCCATGGTAGATGGCGTGGCGTTCCACTCGTCTTTACGTCCGATAGGAATGATTACCTCGTTGGTCAATGGCATACCCAAGCGAGAAACCTGTACGTAATCTCCGGAGCTGGTCACGGTTCCATTGGTGTTTCTAACCGTCATCTGTTTGCGGCTGGCCGAAGCCCAAACCCCAATCACAAACCTGGAATCCAGAACGTTGAAAGCCCGGTTCACGCTTCTCTTGTAATCTGACAAGCGGTAAGAAGGGATTTCCATAGCGATGGTGTGCACGTTCAGTTTGGCCAACCCATCTGGCGCCGCCTGGGCCCTGATGTTGCCTAAATCAAATATGCCGCCCGCATCCACAAAAAACGGATCATCAATAGGTCCGCAGAACACTTTGGAATCATCAGACAATTTCATGATGGACGCTTTCATGAGGGCGTCATAATTGGAGTTGAGGCCCACGGCGCCTTCAATGGAGCGGGGCCCTACGTTGTACGGTGCCACTTTGCCCATTCCTAGCACGGTTTCCCAGGTAGAGCCGCCGTCCATACTTTTCTTCACCGTGTAGGTGGCTTTCTCGTTTTCCTTGCCCAGCCTTATTTTAAAGAAGGTGGTAGGATCCTGGTTCTGTTTCTTGAACTCAAACCGGTAGATGATGTCGTCTTTGGTGGTTCTGGCGTTGTTTTTAATGTGAATGTCATAGGCAATATCCTCCCCGAAGTTATAATAGTTGGGGCCACCATGCGGCAGCTGGAAAGGGATATAGTTCGCGATGATGACCATGTTCTCCGGGTTGGTTGGGCTCCGGAAGGCGTACACGTCGGTGTTATCGGCGAGAGGGTCGTTGGCAATGATAGGTGCCTCCCGGTGGCTGGAGGATTCCAGGTAATTACTGGTTACCCCTACCGTAAACAGACCAGCAATGGCCAGTCCGGTTACCCATATTTTAGGTGTTAATCCGGTAAAAATTTTCATAAGCTTGAAATGTTAGGTGATATAGATCACTTACTACTCAGTAAGCCTTACCCCGAAATCTACGTCAAGCTATATAAGATTGGATTTTAAGTTTAAAATATATAATTAAAATAATTGTTAATTTCAGGAATATTCCAGTTGAAACTTTAATTATAGGCCTAATCCACTGATCCTAAGCTAAGTGCTTGATGAAAATTTATATTAAGCAAGATTAAGTACAGAATAAGTTTGTGATAGAACAGAAACAAGATGTAGTTTGGTATAATGAGCTACTTTAGGCTGATTGAAAGAGGATGAACTGCAAAACAGGAAGAGAAAAAGGGCTTAAGGTATAGAATTTACCACATTGCAGAAGGATTTATAAAGCAGGTTGACAAGCAGCAGAAAATAGGCTTATTCCTAAAGCATTATCTTGTTACTCCTGGCTAAAGCAGCTAAATACTTGTCTATCAACAGATTCTTTTTTGAAAATATTTTCTGGCTGGAGTTGCCTTGCCAAACGTAAAGGGGTGGGTCTAGTTTTCAGTTCTTGCGCCTATGACCATGAAAGACAACATCAGATTATTTGTGGCTGCCAAGTTGCCGACCAAGGTACAATCTTACCTGGTTCAAGCACGTGAAGCCTATCATGACCCCAACATCAGGGCGGTACCGGAAGAGAATCTGCACCTAACGCTGTATTTCATCGGGAACGTGCCCTATACGGAAGACACCTACATCAGGCAAACGCTGGCGCAGGTAGCACAACGGCACGCCCCTTTTACCCTTTCCCTGGAGCAATTGGAGCCCGGACCCAAGCTCCGGTCCCCACGCCTGGTTTGGGCACGTTTAAGCCAAAACGAGGCATTTTCAGCCCTTAGCCAAGATTTAACGCAAGCACTGGCGCCCGCACCCCCCAAACAGGAGAAGTTTATTCCGCACGTGACGCTTTGCCGCTTTAAGAAAGAAGGCGCTGCGCCCAGAGACCTACCCCTTGTTTCCCCGCCAGAGGAGATTTTGTACCCAGTGGCATCCTTTGCCCTTTGGCAATCGCAGCTGGCCTCGCCGCATCCTATTTACACGGTGGTAGAAGAATATCCGCTTAACGCGCAAACACTTTCCCTAGGATAGCAAGGAGGGCTTTTAGGGCTTGTTTCCAGAAAACAGGCTTATAAGGGTTTATTTCAGGATGTGGTATAAGTGAATGCCCAAGAAAAATTAGCAGGTACAAAGAAACCTGGAGCAGGATGGTGGGCAAGAGGCCTTTGAAAAACCCAAGAACCGATCTCTGCCCCGTGAATTGCAGGCAAGCCACCGCATAATACACGGCGTACAATCCTAGATAGGCCCAAATGATGGCTAGGTGATGTTCAGGGAAGAACTTCATCAGCGGGATGACCAGCAGCAGGAAGAAGACCGTGCGTTCGCCGGCGGTGTAGCAGGCAAGCACGGCAGCCTCGGCAAAGTTGACACCTTGTTTCCTGAACAGGAGGGAGGTGTACAAAGCAGTGAGCGGCACGGTAAAGAAAATAACCAGGTTGAAATGTTTGGTCATGAGGTTGGCCACAGGGTTGCCGTTTTTGGCCTGGAATACATCGACGCCAGAAAGGTTGATGATCAGGATGGACAAGGCCACCAACACCACCAGAAAGTTGAAGGGGTTGTAGAGGCTCTTCCGTTTTCCGTCTACATAGGCTCTGGCAATATGCCCAGGCCTCACCATCAGATGTTTGATGACCCCCAAGATGCTGGTGTCTGTATGGAAGATCGCGTGGAAGAACTCGTGCAGGATATGTCCTACCGTAAGCCGGTGCAAGTGGGTGCTTTGTCCGCAGGACGGGCAATAACTTTGGGTTTGTTCATAAGGGGCAGAACAGTTGGGGCAAGTGCGGGTGGCGGTTTGCGTGGCTTGCATCTTCTCAAAGGCTAAAGTATTGAAAGATAGAAAAGTTCTGGTAAACCTGCTATGCCTGTGAACCTGAAATTGAACCCAGCTTCAGGATTTGGTTTGTTCTCGTTTTCCTTACCTCAACCCGAATTCCTCACCAGACGCGCTTTCTGATTTTTATCTCTTTTTCCGAACCTACCCCTAAAAAGCTCTCCTTTTAATGTTGCGGAGAGTACCTTTGCTTCTGGTTTCCATTTCTGGCCCGTTTTCCGGAAATTAGCCCTAAAATTCTCTTTTCCTTGACCGAGCCAGAAATCCTCCACCGCCATTTCATTTTGCACAAGCCTTTCGGGTACCTCAGCCAGTTCATCGGGAGTCCGAAGAACAAGAAGCTGTTGGGACACATGTATGATTTTCCGGCGGGCACCATGGCCATCGGGCGTTTGGACCAGGACAGCGAAGGCCTCCTGCTGCTCACCACCGACGGCAAAATGAGTGAGTACGTGCGCGGACGGAAGGTGGAAAAAGAATACTACGCCCAGGTGGACGGTCTCATCACGGAAGAAGCGATTACTCGCTTGCAGCAGGGCGGCATTGAGATCTCGCATGAAAAGCAACCGTATTTTACCCTGCCATGCTCGGCTTCCCTACTAAACCCTGCCCCCGAGGTGCCGGAGCGCTCCCGCCGGGTACGCGATGACCGGCATGGCCCCACCAGTTGGGTATCCATCACGCTTACGGAAGGCAAAAACCGGCAAGTCAGGAAAATGACTGCGGCGGTGGGCTTTCCTACGCTGCGCCTCATCAGGGTAAGAATTGGGGCCATTACCTTGGGTTCCCTAGGGACCGGAGAGGTTCAGGAAGTATCTCAATTCGAGCTTAAACAAGAGGTGGAGGTAGGTATAAAAGAATCCCTTTGATTTAAATGTCAGATTTTAGCCGTTGGGGTTGTGATTTTTGAGTCACTGTGGTGGAAAAAGAACCTCTCAGAAGTCACTTTGTGTTTTTTTGACCGAAAACATCCTTCCTTCGTCACCTTTTTCCCTTCTTATTTCAAAAATTAGGGGTTTTTGTACTTTCTGCGTTTGCTCCTACTGCAGAAGAAAACTAATTTTGATTTTAACTTTAAAGTGGTGATTTTCTGGTAGACAAGGGTTTGGTTGTACCGGAAGGGGAAGTTTTTAGCTGTTTCTTCAAGCACAAAACATCGTTCTTTCTTATATACCCAAACTTTGTAGTACCTTCTAAGGCCAAAAGTAAAACCTAACATCAGTCCCCATGATCAAGGAATCCTCATTAGAGAAAATGAAGGCATTGGAGCAGAAGGTCCGGGAATTAGAGGAAAAAGTTGCCTTTTTGGAACGGGTGATCCATGAGGTCCCGGCCAATATCTATATCTCTGACCTGCAGGAAGGGGTAGTTTGGTGCAACAAAACCAACGAGGAAACCCTGGGTTATACGCTGGAGGAAATCAAGAGCATGGGCGGGTTGGAGTACATGCAGCGGATTGTCCACCCCGAGGACCTTAACATTCCCGGAGACAGCATCGCCCATTACCAGGAGTTCACGGGTGCCGAGTTCGGGGGTGTCTTCAGGGCCAGGCACAAAGAAAAGGAGGAATACAATTGGTTTATAGGCTGGGCGAAAGCCTTTTCCCATGAGCAAGACGGTCAAATCAGTGAAATCCTCTGCGTGGATGTGGACATGAGCCCGCGCATGAACACCGATACCCAGTTGATAGCCGCCTTGCAGGAAAACCTGAAGCACAAAAACGAACTCCTTATCAAGAGCCTGAGCAAGCGCGAAATTGAAATCCTTAGTCTAGTGTGCAAGGGGAGAAGTTCCAGAAGCATCGCCGACCAGCTCTTCTTAAGCGTGCACACCGTGAATACCCACCGGCGCAACATCCAGGCCCGGTTAGGCACCTCCAACGTGGCCGATCTAGTAGTCCTGGCCAAAGAGGCCGGACTTGGGTAAAATGAACCTCAGGGTAAATACGGATTTTACAGTTATATAGCCTTTAACAAGGTGGCTTTCTGAACGGCCTTGGCTTAAGTTCGTTAAAATAAACCTATCTGGTTCTCAGGAAAGTAGCCTTATGGCTTTCCGGGCCAAACCATAATGAAGGGTGGTACCAAGGGATATCTTCTCCTGTTTTGACCCTGTTTTCTGAAAAACAAAGCGAAAACCATTCTGGCTTTCGCAGGCATGTTGGTCTGTGGCAGACACTGAAAGTACTTCCTATTATTTTACAGGCAGAGGTACTTGGTTCTTGAGGTGCATGCGAATTCCCCTTCCCAAAACCTGATTCCTATGGATGCGAATGTACGCGTTGGCCAGGATTATAAGTTCATACCCATGTCATCGGTTTCCTCCGGGAAAATCTGGCAGGTCTGCCCCGATGTGTATTATTGTACAAACCAGATCGTGAATTTTGTGATGGTAGGCACCCCTTCGCACTGGGTACTCATAGATGCGGGAATGCCTAAATGCACAGAGGAGATTCTGGAAGTGGCGGAAGCGGTTTTCGGGCAGGGGAACCCACCGGCGGCCATTATCCTTACCCACGGCCATTTTGACCATGTGGGCAGCCTCAAAGGGCTGCTGGAGCATTGGCAGCAGGTATTTGTGTATGCCCACCCTTATGAGTTTCCGTACCTGACTGGCCGAAAAGCTTATCCTGAGCCTGACTCCTCGGTAGAAGGTGGAATATTGGCCAAGATCGCTTCTATTTATCCGAATGACCCTATCAGCATCAGTGAGGCAATTCTACGGCCGCTGCCTGATGACGGCGAGGTTCCGCAGCTGCCCGGTTGGAAGTGGATCTTGACGCCCGGCCATTCCCCCGGCCAGGTGGCGCTTTTCAGGGAGGCAGACCGTACCTTGATCTCCGCCGATGCCGTGATTACTGTAAAGCAGGATTCTTTCTATAAGGTACTGCTGCAAACAGAGGAAGTACAGGGCCCACCCCGTTATTTCACCACCGATTGGCAGGCTGCCTGGGAATCTGCCAGGCAACTGGAACTGCTCAGGCCCAACCTGTTGGTTCCCGGCCACGGCAAACACATGTCTGGCAAGGCACTGACCATGGGTTTACGCAAGCTTGTCCGCGATTTTGACACCATCGCTATTCCAAAACACGGCAAATTTGTAGAGGAGGCAGACGAGAACAGCTAACGCCAAGTAGCTTCTACATTCATCTGTAAACACGTTGCAATTTCTTCCAGGGAGCAAATGTATCTTTGTATATCTGTCCTGCTGAGCGCGCTTGAACCTCATAGAATAAAGAGCTTTCATGCACTTTCAACAGGACAGAAATAGATGGAGATATCTAGAAGTTTAGGGCTATCTTAAGATGGTAGTGCCCAGCTTTACCGCCAAAGCATCTTCGGCTAAGGCTAGGGCTGCATCTGGCAGTCCGGTGGCTTTGCCCAGCTTTTTGCGCAGATAGTAGAAGGCGTAAGATGAGGCCACGGCACCTACAATTCCCAACAATCCCCCGGTTATTCTGCTTTCACCGTTCGCCTCGGCGATGGTTGCGCCCACTAAAGCCCCGGAGAAAACCCTCGGCAGCAACTCAATGGGTGCAATCCGGTTAGGCACTTTGGGAATTTTATCGCCAAACATTTCAGCAAAGGCCAGGATTTTCATGCCCGTGGCCACCCCTGATTTTTGTAAGTAGTTGAAGTTAGACCCTGCCAAGCCAAGGGAGGGGGAATCTATGAAGTGATTGGAAAGAATGGCGGGGGCCGTCATGGCCCGCATGCCGGCAACGGCGCCCATCGCAAAGGCTTTCTGATGGGTAGAAGAAAGAGAGAGTTCCATAGTTTTGTGGTTGGTTTTCTAGGCTATACGGAAGATGTGGGCTTATTGTAACCTTCACCTAAAACCCTTAAGTGAAAGGAGGCGGTTTTGGGGCAGTTTTCTAAAAAATAGCTTTAAAACAACAAGGCTTAATTTTATTGGGCCTAGATCAAAATATAATTTTGGGTGGATAGTTATCCTGTAAAGTCCACCCGCTGGTCAAACCCTCGGGCCTTTTTAGTAGCTTTGCCTATCTTTCTGTTTTACAGGCACCCACAGGAAATGGAAGGTTCAACCTCTCTAGCCTCGCGGGCCATTTTTCATAGCATGCAGTCCAGATTCCCTAAACGCTTCGTCACTCAGGTATTTCTCACCCTATTCCTGGTCACAGGATTTTCCTGCGGCACCAAGGCCCAACGCATCGAAAATAAAAAAAGCCAGACGTGGCTGCAGCAGCACAAGGAGGCAGCCAAAAACACGGTCCTTCTTAACAATCAAAGCGGGTTGGTGCCCATCAAAAACCTGGAGCAGAAAATTGCCAGTGTCTCGCTCCAGGTGACCCATGCCGCGCAGTTTGACAGCCTTTTGAACAAGTACACGGCCGTGACTGCTTTTCCGGCGGCGGCTTATGTGCAGGAAGCCTCCTTTGGTCGGCTCTTAAGTGATCTGTCCACCTACGGGACGGTGATTGTGCAGGTAAAGGCCTCTGCGCTGGAAGACCCGCGCAACCTCAATTTTCTGCTGGAGTTACAGCGCCGGAAAAAACTGGTGGTGGCGGTTTTCGGGGACCCAGAGAATCTGGAATCAGCTGATGCACTTACTGCGCCGCTCATCTGGTCTAAAGAGGAATCCGCGGCGGCGGCAGGCTATGTTGCCCAGCTTATTTTTGGCGGAGTGCCGGCCTCCAGCACCTTGCCGCGGGATTTCTCAGGCAAGTACAAGAAGGGGCATGGATTCAAAACCCAGGCCATCCGGCTCAAGTACAGCGTGCCCGAAGAAGTTGGCATCAAAATCTCTGAGTTGCAGGAACCTATTGATGTTATTATGGCCGAGGCCATCCGGGCGCAGGCCACGCCGGGGGCAGTGGTGCTGGTAGCCAAAGGCGGGAAGGTTATTTTTCAGAAAGCCTACGGCTCGCACACCTACGAGAATACCCAGGCCACCCAAATCTCTGATATCTTTGACGTAGCCTCCCTGACCAAGATCTCTGCCACCACCATGGCCGTCATGAACCTGTATGACCAGCAGAAAATCGCTTTGGACTCTAGCTTCGGGTTTTACGTGCCCTCGGCCAGGAACACAAACAAAGCAGGTATTAGCATCAAGGATCTGTTGTTGCACCAGTCGGGATTGCCGGCCGGGGTGTACCTGCCTTTGCAGGCGCAGGATGTGAGCCGCGTGCCCACAGAGCAATACACGGTGAAAGCCTCAGATAGCGCCTATATCAGGAAAAACTACTTTGACACCGTGCTTTGGCCACGGATGCTCAACGCCAAAATGGGCGTAAAAGGCAAATACGTGTACGCCGATGTGAGTATGTTTTACCTGAAGGAGGCCGTGGAGCGGCAAGCCGGTATCTCTTTGGACACCTTTGTGGCGAAGCAATTCTATGACCCACTGGGCATGCAGACAGCAGGCTACCTGCCCCTGAACCGATTCCCGCAGAGCCGCATCGTACCCACTGAATTTGACGCCACTTTCCGGAAGACCTTGCTGCGCGGCTACGTGCACGACGGCGGCGCGGCCCGCATGGGCGGGGTAGCTGGACACGCCGGCCTTTTCGCTACTGCCAATGACATTGCCATCCTTTACCAGATGATGCTGAACGGCGGTTCTTACGGGGGCAAAAACTACCTCAAACACGAGACCGTTCAATTGTTCACCGCCAAACACTCCTCGGCGAGCCGAAGAGGCCTGGGCTTTGACCGTTGGGACCCGGACTCCACCAAAATGTACCCTTCACAACTGGCTACACCCGAGACCTACGGGCACACCGGATATACCGGAACCTGCGTCTGGGTAGACCCTAAAAACGAGCTGGTATATGTTTTTCTTTCCAACCGCGTGCACCCCAAGGTCTCCAATAAATTGATTTCCCTGAAAACCCGGCAGCGTATTTTGGATGCCATTTACATCGCCATCCAGCGGAGAGAGAAAGTGACTGCCTCCAAGGATTAGCCTTGCTTTTAGCGGCTGATTTTGTAGAATCAGGTGAAAAGCTACTTCTTATCCTTGGTGTCGCAAGAAGGACAACAGAATTTAAAGAGTATATAGGCTTAAAATTTTCCTCCTTTATGCCAGTGGAGGGTTTTTCTTCTCTTTGGGATCTGGCACCAAGGATCTGTCCTGAGGCGGTTCCTGTTCGGCTCTCCTTTCCTCTTTCATTTCCTGCGCCAGGAAAAAATTGAGGGCAGTTCTGATGACCGCAATAGCCCCCAACTTCCCGATCTGGTCCCAGGAAGGGGCAATGGCCGTGGACAGGATATCGGCACCCAACTGGAATTCAAGCGCCAAGGCTAAGTAACGCGCCAGAACCAACCTGATTTTATTGTAGCTTTCCACCTGCGGCGGAATCAGGCCCTTTATCAGGTAAAAAAGCGCGATGAGCACTCCAATGCCGATGATAATGGCACCCAAGGTTTCTATAAACAGTTTCATGCCTTGTACCCCTTGGATAATGGTTTCCTCAATTTCCCCGAAAGCTGGTCTGGTCACCTCAGAGCCAGATGTGTTCTGTAGAAAGTAGTCCATAGGTTAATGTTTTAGGAAAGCAGTTTTCCCTTTAACGGTAATTAGATAATTAGGCTGTAACTCGAAACTGCTTAATTAAATGTCGACCTATTTAATTATTTTTTTTATTTATTTCTGTTTTACAACTGTTTTTAAGAAACTGTAGTTGAATCACTCTTTACAAGGTCTCTTGTATAAACTTTGAGGTTCAATTAAAGGCTTTCTTCTCTTGGCGTTTGATAGCCTTTAAACCGATATTTCTATTTGCGTTACATTATTTAAGTAGACAAATTTTGATAAAAATTGCCTTTCAACTTAGTTGTTCAAACCTTAGCCTTTTTTCTTTATTGAGGATTCATGAAATTTCAGGAGTAGAAGAGGGTTGCAACAAAAGAACATAGAAAGAGTTTAGAGAAGGTAAAAGCATTAAATAAAGAAAACCTATATGGAAGACACTACGCAAAAAGATAAACAATATGAACTCGCTACGTTTGCGGGCGGCTGCTTTTGGTGCATGGTGAAACCCTTTCACAAATACGAGGGCGTCACAGAGGTGGTCTCAGGTTACACGGGCGGGCACGTTCCCAATCCCACGTACGAGCAGGTTTGTTCTGAGACCACGGGCCATTACGAGGCAGTGCAGGTCACCTTTGATCCAGAGGTGATTTCCTACCCAGAGATCCTGAACATTTTCTGGGAGTCCATTGACCCTACAGATGCGGGCGGACAATTCGGGGACAGGGGTTCAAGCTACAAAACAGCCATCTTCTATCATTCGGAGCAGCAGAAAGAACAAGCCGAAGCCTCTAAAAAAGAGATTCAGAAAAGCGGTCCCTTTGAGAGCCCCATTGTCACGCCTATTTTGCCTGCCGCTCCCTTTTACCGGGCCGAGGAATACCACCAGGATTACTACAAAAAGAACCCCAGCCATTACGGCAGATATTTCGTGGGATCCGGTAGAGCCGGGTTTTTGGAGAGAAACTGGGGGAAAAGCTAAGGCCCTAAATCTGGTTCAATTGGTTTTTTAAAAGGGTATTGGAAATAAAATAGCAGGAAGTTTCTTAAATAAGTTCTGTAAAAAGTAAAATCAAAAAGAGAGAAATAGCCTAATCTGTTCCTCTCTTTTTGCTTATAAAATCGCTTATTTCCTGATCAATTAAGCAAAGACATTTCCTGCTATATTTTGCCTGAATTTCTTAAAACAGCCTAAAAATGATAAGCCCTTTTTGGCATATAAATCAACCTCTCACCTTTGCCTTTTTCTTTCAAATTTATGCTTTTCTTATTGGGTGCTAACTGATGAAAGTGTCAGCGCCAATTTGATTTAAAGCCTCATAGTCTTCCTCAGATAAGGAAATGGAGGCAGCCTGGAAGTTTTCCTCCAGGTGTTTTACTTTGGAGGTACCCGGAATAAGCAGAATGTTTGGCGATCGGTGGAGAAGCCAGCTTAGGGCAATCTGGTGAGGCGTGGCGTTGTACTTT
Organism: Rufibacter hautae; assembly: GCF_008271695.1. Classification (GTDB taxonomy): domain Bacteria; phylum Bacteroidota; class Bacteroidia; order Cytophagales; family Hymenobacteraceae; genus Nibribacter; species Nibribacter hautae. Next base: position 1,080,018 of record NZ_VKKY01000002.1, on the reverse strand, counting down.
TGGCTCACCTGGTCTAAGGTTTCCTGGGCTTTCATGTTCCCGCCGCCCAACGGATACCAGGGGATAAAAGCCATGGCATTGTCTTCACAGTACATGAGCTCTGCTTCCCATTTGCGGTTGTCAAAGCTGTACATGTTCTGCACTGATACTACCTCCACGTATTTTTGCGCCAACTGAATCTGCTCCACATTCACTTCAGACAACCCAATGTGCTTGATCAGGGCTTGTTCCTGGGCATCTTGCAGAAACTCCAGTGTCCGCTCAAATGGAATCTCAGGGTCTATCCGGTGCAGTTGGTAAAGGTCAATCCGGTCAAGTTTCAGGCGCTGCAGACTTCCTTCCAGTGCTTCTTTTAAATGATCTGGTTTGGCGTTGATGGGCCACTGGTTTGGTCCGGTGCGCAGCAAGCCGCCTTTGGTTCCTATAACCAAGTCCTTGGGGTAAGGATACAACGCCTCGGCAATGAGTTCCTCTGAGATAAAGGGCCCGTAGGAATCAGCGGTGTCAATGAAGTTGATGCCCAGCTCTACCGATCTCTGCAAAACCCTGATGGCCTCGTCCCGATCTTTGGGTGGTCCCCAGATGCCTTCGCCGGTGATGCGCATCGCTCCGAAACCCATGCGGTTGACGGTTATATCAGCCCCTAAGCTATAAGTTGGGTTAAATGTCTTTGGTGTATCAGCCATAGTAGTACATATATTATGGTCTAAGGATGTACCTTTTTCTGGCGAAGAAGTTGTAAGAGAGCTGTTACCTTTAGTAAATTAGTAAACCGTATGCCTATTTGCCCGTCATTTTAAAGCTATTTTCTGTAAACCAGCCCTAAAAGGCGTTCCTGATTAAAGTTGACTTACTCAGAGCCGCTACTTATGCCTCTTGCTTTGTTCAAGGCAGCCTTGTAGGTCCTGAGGGCCCTGTCGCGGGCAAACGCATGGTCCACCATGGGAGCAGGGTAGGCGGGGGTGCCCAACTCCGGTACCCATTTCCTTATGTACTCTTGGTGCTTATCAAATTTCTTTGCCTGGGTTTCGGGGTTGAAGACCCTGAAGTAAGGAGCCGCATCGCACCCGGTGCCGGCACACCATTGCCAATTACCGTTGTTGGCGGCCATGTCATAATCCAGCAGTTTTCCGGCGAAATAGGCCTCGCCCCAGCGGTAGTCAATGAGCAGGTGCTTGACCATGAAACTGGCCACAATCATCCGAACCCGGTTGTGCATGAACCCAGTGGCGTTGAGTTCCCGCATACCGGCATCCACAATGGGGTAGCCGGTAGTTCCGTTGCACCAGCGCTCAAACTGGTCTTCCTGGTTCAGCCAGGCCATGTGCTCATACTCCAGGTTATAGGGTCTGCCGGAAACATGCGGAAAGTGAAAGAGAATCATCATGAAGAACTCGCGCCAGATAAGCTCTCCCAGCCAAACGGCATTCAGTTGCAAAGCTTGCCTTGTTAAAGCCCGCACGCTAACCGTCCCAAACCGCAGGTGCAGCCCTAACCGCGACGTTCCTGCCAAGGAAGGTAGATCCCGGGTAAGTTCGTAGGTTCTGATGATGGTTTTTGGCAGTTCCGTTGGAGGAAAAGTGGGCTCCCCGCTTTGGGTAAAACCAATTTCTTCCAGCCTGATGATGGGAATGGGTGATGTCTGAAAGAAATTGTGCTGGTACTTTTCTGTAGGGTAGGAGGAAAGGTAGAAGTCTGATAGCTTTTTCATCCACCTTTTCCGGTAGGCCCCAAACACACGGTAGGGCGTGCCATCATCCTTCACCACTTCATGCTTTTCAAAAACAACCTGGTCTTTATAGGTATGGAAAGCAATTCCTTTACTTTCAAGAAAGCGGGCCACCTGCTCATCCCGCCTGATGGCTTCTGGTTCGTAGTCATGGTTGGCATAAACCGCTTTTACATCGTATTGCGCCGTAAGCATCCCCAGCATCTCAAGAGGTTTGCCATGTTTAACCTCCAGGGAAGAACCCAAGGCTTGCAATACACCAAACATTGCCTTTAGGGTATTGTGAATGAATTCTACCCGTCGGTCTGTACCAGCCGGAAACTGATCCAGAATATCCTGGTCAAAAATGAAAACCGGCAGCACTGGAAACCCAGAAGTGAGTGCATGGTAAAGGCCGGCATTATCTGATAGCCGCAAATCGCGTCGAAACCAGAAAAGAACAATAGGTACTTGCAATAGACTGAAACTAGTGATAGAAGTATGAGTGATAAAGGCTATAACCTCAAAAAAGATGGTTTTGTTTGAACGGTACGGAAAAAGAGGCCACTACCATTCCCATCCAGTACTTAGTCCAAGGAACCTTTAAGATGCGAAAGAGTAGGGGTTAAAGATGGAGAACATCGCCCACTTTCTATTTCACGGCAGCTTACAGGACTTCTTACCCAGGCACCAAAGGCAAAAATGGATCCCGTATTCTTTCTCGGGAGCACCGGCTCTCAAGGACACGATAGAGGCTTTAGGCATCCCGCATCCCGAAATAGGGAATATAATTCTAAACGGACAGGAATCTGGTTTGCTGAATTCCACGCCTGACGGAGCTAAAGCAGAGGTCTTCCCAGTGGTACCCGAAGGGGAAAGCGGGGGGTTGCCACCCTTGCAGATCAAGAGCCCACAGCCGGCCCGCTTTGTGCTGGATGTTCACCTGGGAAAGTTGGCGCGCTACCTGCGATTGCTGGGTTTTGATACCTTGTACGAGAACCATTATGACGACCAGACCATTGCTCAGATTTCCGGCCAGGAGAAGCGTATCGTCCTCACCAGAGACATAGGTTTGCTCAAGCAGAAGGTGGTTGTGTGGGGCTATTGGCTACGATCGCAGCAGTGGGAAGAGCAGTTAAGGGAAGTCATCATCCGGTATGGCTTGAAGTCCCAGATACAACCTTTTACCCGCTGCATGGCGTGTGATGGCAGAATTGCAGAAGTGCCCAAGGAATCTGTTCTGCCGCTGTTGCCACCTAAAACCAGGATATACTTCCATGAATTCTACCAATGCCTTAAATGCCATAGGGTATATTGGAAAGGCTCTCACTTTGACAAAATGCAAGGTTTTCTGGACCGCCTCCATCTTCGTATTTCTTAGGGCTTTTCTCAAAAACACAGATAAAACAGAACAGTAGCTGAAAATCCTAAAGTCCATTCCTTCAACAGCTTCCAAAAGTAAAAGGTACAATAGCGTTTGATCCTTATTCGCTTTTCATGCAATTCCAACATTATGTGCTTACTTAGTACTTGGAATATTTTGCTGATTCCCCAAATCACTGATACCACTTCTACATATGAAAGTAAGAAAAGCTGTCATTACAGCTGCCGCCCGCGGCGAAAGACTATACCCGGTAGCTGATACCGTACAAAAAGCCATGTTGCCAGTCGTGGATATTGACGGACTTTCAAAACCCGTCATCCAGATCATCGCCGAGGAGGCGTTTGCCAGTGGCATTGAGGAAATCTGCGTTATCTGTGCGCCCGGCGACGGACCGCGTTACCAAGAGGCCTTCACCTCTCTGCGCAACAACCTCATAGAATCTTTTTCCAGCACCGATTGGGCCAAGGAAGAGGCCGAAAAAGTAGACAACCTGCGTACCCGCCTTCAGTTTGTGGAACAGACAGAACCTTTGGGTTTTGGGCACGCCGTGTACTGCGCCCGTGATTTTGTGAAGGAAGAGCCCTTTTTGCTTTTACTGGGAGACCACCTGTATGTTTCTGACCTGCAACGCCAACGTTGCACTACGCAGCTGATCAACCTGGCCGTGCAGGAAGGGTGCGCGGTATCGGCGGTGAACCCTACCATTGAACACCAGATCCACCGGTACGGCACCTTAACGGGCAAGCACCAACCCAACCAGAAAGGGGTTTACTTGATAGACCGGATCATTGAAAAGCCCTCTTTGAGCACTGCCGAACTGGAACTACAGACCCCTGGCTTAAGGGCCGGTTATTACCTCTGCTTCTTTGGGATGCACGTGTTAACGCCTTCGGTCTTCGGTATTTTAGAGGCAAATCTGAAAAACGGCGCCCAAAACGTGCAGCTCACGCCTGCTTTGCAGGAACTGGCGGCAACTGAGAAATACCTGGCGTTAGAAGTGAAAGGCAACCGCTATGACCTGAGTAAAAAGCAAGGTTTGCTGCAGGCCCAGATTGCCCTTGGTTTGGCTGGCCAGGCCCACGATGAGACGCTAACCTCCATGGTGGAGCTCCTCGCCGAGGCCAATCAGCGGAAAACCAACTAAGCCAGCAAAAGCATTCCAGATTGCATAGAGAGAGCCAGATGAACATATTTATACAAACCATTACCTCCACGAACCCCGAGGAACGGAACCGCTCTTTTTTTAAGATGAGCCAGGGCCTTTCTGCCAGGGAGCTCTTCCAGGCCTTGCGGGAGCTGGATGACTTCAGGAAAACAACCCCCAGTTTATACGATAAAGTACGCGCCATTCTTTTCCTGGCGGCCGGTTTCCGGTTTTTCCTCATGGAGTCTGCCGAGACCCCAGCCACCGGCAAGATCCCGTATGCTGGGTTTGAAGACCTTCTGTCGCGGCGGTTTGAGCAAGCCATCACTACCTTCTACAAGGAAATTGATTCGCACGGAGCCAACGCGGCTTTGTTCAGCGGCCTAGCCGATAGCTACCACCATCTGTCGTTCCAGATTCTGGCCGACCAGGTGCGCAAGAGCGTCCGTTCAAGCAAGGGAAACCAATGGATGTTCAGGGTAGGGCACCAGGAGGAGCATCCCATCAGAATCCACCCGCAATTACTGCAGCGGCAGGAAAGTTCGCTTTTCTACCCGGTGCTGGAGGAACAGACCTCCGTACGGATGGACCTGACCCACAGCGGCTGGTCCGATATCTTCTTCTTGGGCATGGATTATCCCGAGGGGGCCCGCGTGCTCAACATCTCCATTGACCTTGGCGTGTTCGGCCGTGACAAAGACATAAGACCGCCTTTGCAGTCTTACGTGCGCGTGATTCCCGAGCCGGTGCTGCGCTTGACCAGTATTGACCTAAATACTTCCAAAGACATCACCGAACTGGATGACCTCTTCAACTTCGGGAACGATTACCTGAGCTTGGTGAAGGCCGGGGTCATTGCCTCTGGCTTAATTCCACCGTCATTTGAGGGCACAAACCAGTCTTTACCAGAGATTCTGGCCCGCATCGTGGCGCCCGGCATGGGAATTGAACTGGTGACCCGGGTGAACGATATTCCCAAAGGGTCAAGGTTTGCCGTGTCTACGAACCTGTTGGGTTCCATCATCAGCTTGCTTATGCGGGCCACCGGTCAGACCCGTCACTTGGTGGGCGGCCTGGAGGAAAGCGAAAGACGCCTGGTGGCTTCAAGGGCTATTCTGGGTGAGTGGATTGGTGGTTCCGGCGGCGGTTGGCAGGACTCGGGCGGCGTATGGCCAGGCATCAAAGCCATTCAGGGGACATTTGCCCAGGAGGGCGACCCAGAATCCGGCATTAGCCGGGGTACCTTGTTGCCGCGGCACCGCGTGCTGCAGAACGGAGACATCCACCCGGAGATGGCGCATAAACTCATGAACTCGCTAGTGCTCATGCACGGCGGCATGGCTTCCAACGTGGGTCCTATTTTGGAAATGGTGACTGAGAAATACCTGCTCCGCGGCGAGAACGAGTGGGAGGCCCGCCAACAGACAAACCAAGTGTTTGACAATATTCTGGCAGCCCTCAAAGAAGGAGACATACGTAAGCTGGCGGCGAATACGGCCCATAATTTTGAAAAGCCCATCAAAACCATCATTCCTTGGGCTTCCACGCATTTCACAGAGGAAATCATCCGGAGGGCCAAGAAACAGTTCGGGGAGAATTACCTGGGTTTCCTGATGCTGGGCGGCATGTCCGGCGGCGGGATGGGGATGTTCGTGAACCCGGCGCAGTACGAGGAGTACAAAGGCAACGTGCTGGAGATTCTGCGCGCTACCAAAGCGGAGCTTTCCGATTCGTTGCCGTTCGCCATGGAACCGGTGGTCTACAACTGGCGCATCAACGAGAAAGGATCGTGGTCTTACCTGCACCAGGGAACCGATGCTTTGATGCCGGAGCAATATTATGCCATTCACGTCTCTGATCTGGTGAAGAAAGATCCGCAGTCCATATCCTATGTTCGGCGCGCCGAGATAGACTTCTTCACCACCCAGTGCGGGCAAAACAACGTGGCGTATCCGCTGCTGCGCACCATAGTGAGCAACCTGTTCAAGGTGTCTGATCCCTCCAGCCAAGGGAGCCGCAGCAATGAAAACGAGAAAGCCGACCGCATCAAAAAGGAGAACGGTTTTGACTTTATCCAGCACGAGGAAATAAGGGAGCAGTTGCAGAAAGGCTACATTGGCTTGTCACGCAACCGTCTGCCTAACGAGACCACCATTGAAGACGTGCAGCCCTCAGACATCGCCAAACTGGAAAGCCTGGGTCAAGCCACGCAGACCGGAGAAGCAGCCATTAAAGCCGGTAAGGTAGCCGTGCTGAGTTTAGCCGCCGGGGTTGGAAGCCGTTGGACCAAAGGAGCTGGGGTAATCAAAGCCCTGAACCCGTTTGTGGAGGTGGAAGGTGTGCACCGTAGTTTCCTGGAGATTCACCTAGCCAAAACCAAAGCGGTCGCCGCTAAATACGGGGCTTTGCTGCCGCACATCGTGGCCACGAGTTACCTGACCCATGAGCCTATCCGGAAGAAACTGGAACTGACGCAGAAGTACGGGTACGAGGGTCCGGTGTACCTGTCTACGGGTCGGTCCATTGGGCAGCGGTATGTGCCTATGGAGCGTGATTTGCGGTTCCTGTGGGAGGAAATGCCGCAGGAAACCCTGGACGAGAACAAGCAGAAAGTGCGGGAATCTGGCCGACGGGCTATGATTGGCTGGGCGAAGTCCAAGGGCGAAGGCTCTGACTACGTAGACAACATCGCCTCGCAGCGCTTCTCGCCGCTGGGTCACTGGTACGAGGTATCCAACATGCTGCGGAACGGCGTGTTGGCGCAGATTCTGGAGGAGCATCCGCAACTGGAGACCATCATGCTGCACAACATTGATACGCTGGGTGCCGATATTAACCCGGCCGCTTTAGGACATCACCTGGATTCTGGGAACGTGCTCACGTTTGAGGTGGTGCCACGCCGGATTGAGGACCGGGGTGGCGGATTGGCCCGCGTGAACGGGAAAGTGCGGCTGCTAGAAGGATTGGCCCAGCCTCGAGAAGAAGACGAGCTGAACCTGAGCTACTACAATACCATGACCACCTGGATTCAGATTGATCCGCTGCTGGCTTTGTTCGGCCTCACGCGTGCCGATCTGAAAGGGGAGGAGGCCTTGCTGGCCAAAGCCGTACGAAGCGTGGCCCACCGCATGCCCACCTACGTGACCATCAAAGACGTGAAATACCGTTGGGGACACGGCCAGGAGGACATTTACCCGGTAGCCCAAATAGAAAAACTCTGGAGTGATATGTCGGCGCTGCCGGATATTAAATGCGGATACATTGCCGTTCCGCGGCAAAGGGGCCAGCAGATGAAAGACCCCGCGCAGCTAGATGCCTGGGTAACGGATGGCAGTAAAGATTACATTGTCTCTTTAGCCAACTTCAACTAAGCTACCTGGCACATTTCCTCCATATAAAGGCGGTTTACTTTTTCCTTCCTGCATCTCCATAAAGGTGATCAGGAGGGAAAGGGTAAACCGTTTTTACTTTTACCAACCCTTATTCCAGTTAAAAGGGTGTGCCTCTATTTCTATTCTTGAGCTGTTTTATCAAAAACGGGCTTAAAAGGGAATTGCTGAAGTAGCTGCCAAGGGCCGCCTTGGTATTCCCAAAGGGTAAATCCTATTCCCCTTATTTGGAAGGGTTGGAAAGTCTGTCTCAGGTTTTGCTCCAAGGCTTTGGCTTCCTCGGGTTTTACTTTGTTCTGGATGGTGATGTGCGGCCGAAGCTTCTGTTTGTCCTGCGGTATAAGAAACGAAGCCCATTGCTCTTGTAAGAACCTGTGCATCGTCTGCAATTCCCCACTATTGATTCTGTAGGCAACCCCTCTTCCCAGGCTCATAAGGTCTGTCACCTGTAAGTTGATTATCGCCTGTTCTTCGGAAACCCTTGCTAAAACGTCTTTGATGGATTTCTCCGTGGGAGGCAAGTGGTGGAACAGGGTAAGGTGAGCTTGCAAGTAATTCCGTTCGGGCGGGAAATGCTGACTGCGTAGGCGGGTGAAGAACTCAGCGGCCTCGGGGTCAAGGGTGAGCGTTAGGATAAGCGGGTTCAACTCCATCGGTTTTATAGAAAGGATGATCAGTTTTTCATGGCCTTAGGTTGTACGGTTCTACTGCTTTAGCGGTCCATGGTTCACTTTAAGCCTGAAAACTGGAAGAAGAGGCCAATGGAGAAAAATTCTCTAATCACCCTAACCAAAAACGGGAAATTGTGGTTAGCAGTGCATATGTTGCAAGATCCGGTTCACCTTGATGCTGAGATAAGCAGTTTTCTGATGGTAGGCAGTGGCCTCTTCTGGACCATCGCTTACCTTCTAATCCTACGCAGGGGATTCAAAGACAGGTTTTATGGCATGCCCATGGTGGCTTTATGCGCCAATTTGGCTTGGGAGTTCATCTTTTCCTTTGTTCACCCACATCCGCAGCCGCAGTTGTCCATTGATTACCTGTGGTTGTTGTTTGACATAGGCATTATGGTGCAGTACCTGCGGTTTGGCCGCGGCGAGTTCCCCGATCATCTACCCCATAAGCTTTTCTTCGCCACTTTCCTCTTCACCTTGGTTTACTGCGGATTGATGATCTCGATGATGGCCCGGGAGTTCAACGACTATATCGGCATTTACGCCGCCTTTGCGCAAAACCTCATGATGTCGGTGCTTTTCGTGCGGATGTTGCTGAAAAGGAACAGCTCAGCAGGACAGTCGCTGTACATTGGCCTGAGTAAAATGGTGGGTACCATTTTTCCCTCGGTGCTTTTTTACCTGTACTTCCCTAATTCTTACCTGCTCATGCTGCTCTACTTCGGCATTTTCGTGCTGGACTTGGTGTACGTACTGCTGCTCTACAGGGTATTAAAAACAGAAGGCATTCAACCTTGGAAAAGGCTTTAACCACTCATTAGAAAGACCTAATCAGTTAATCTAAGTTTGATTTTCTGTAGGAGATGTAAAGGCGAAATCAGCTGAAAGAAGTTTGAGGTTATTGCTTCCTTGAACTAGGAAAAGTTAACTGCATCACTGTCTTATAATGAGCGGGTTTGGTATCTTGACAAAGTTCCACTATTTCTGTAAAGGCTAATTTCACCTTTTCATTGTTTCGCATGGTATGGATGTCTTCCAAGGTCTCCCAAGGGCCAAAGGAATAGAACACCAGCGGATCAGTGATACTCTGTATCAAGGTTCCTCTTACCGATGGAGAATTGGGCACTTGAGATAAGGAATGGGCAAACTTTTTCCAAGCCACCAGAAATTCTTCTGCCTTTCCTTCTTTCACATGCCAGAGCGCATGGGTGTAATAGTTTTCTTGCATACCAAAAACTATGAAGTAAGGTAAAACTGTAAAATCTTTTACGGTTAGAAGCTACCCATTGCGTCTCTGATATTGTGAGCTAGGATTGCCCTACAAATTCAAATCGTAATTTAGCCCAATGCCAAAGCTTAAATGACTTAGAGGTATTTGGCTTCTTACATTTGAAAAGGGATCCATGTTTCTGCCAGAGGTAAGATTTCTGTTCCATATGTTCACCTCATGGTACCCAGAAAACTTTTTCCATATTCTAACGCTTGCCCCGATTCCCAAAGACGCGAAAGTGCTGAGGGCAGAATCTTGTATATCTAAGGTGGTATTGAATACATCCGCTTTTTCTTCCACCTTCCAAACCCTGGTTTTTGAGTAGGTAGGCAAGATGGTGCCGGTGCCATAAACAGCCACCTTCCCTTTGAAGACGTGAAAAAAATCGTGGGTTATCTTTAGGGGTATTACAAAGCCTTTTGTTTGGTTGTAATCATGGTAATTAATGTACGATTTAGGTGCTTCCACATAGGTAACGTAATAATGATCTTTATCATTAACATACGCAACCCCGGCTTCTAACCTAATCCGTTTATTTAATTTATAGCCAAAGTGAAGGTAAGGCTTGGCATGGAAGTATCCTGAATTTTTTAGAAGGTAATTCTGATGGTTATAACTTACTTCAAAATATCTTCCGTTTAGTCCCAGACCCACGTAGAATCTGGGGTTGGCAGCCTTTAATGTATCTGTAGTCTGGGCTTGCGCGATAATGGAGTAGTAGAAAATACTAAAGATGAGAAAAGTTAACTTTTTCATTATTTATATTTAGTGATTAAGAATTTAATTAGATATTCAATTAACTACTAAGATAAACGCTATATTAAAATGTAAAAGTCAAGTTAGTTTTTAGGTTTGTTAATTTCTTTTAAACAAAGCTAAAGGAATAAAAGCAATATTTGTTTTAATGTAAAATTATTTAAATTATTGTGTGAAAGTAAATGGCTTTAGCGATATTTTTTCTCTTTATTATATTTAATATGGTTGGAATTTTGGGGAACCTTGAAATTCTACTTAAATTTTTTTTAAAAAACATGCGCTTAGCTTTTAAAACAAGAGAATCTTAAATACAGTCTTTAATTCAAATTAGGCTTTTCAACTGCTTCATCAAGGTTGAGGTGGTCAAATTAGGTGACTTTGTCCTATTGGCTTTTCCTCAATACTCTATAGTGAACTCATAGGCTTTCCCACGCTGCGCCAACACCTTTTCACTTTTTTGGGTATAGACCCCATTTTTACGTACAGTCCAGTAAATGGTAGTATTTCTATCAGCAAGGGTCCAGCTCGTGTGTACCCCGCAAACATCTTTGCCAATATAGGTGCCAGCCTCGGTCATCAGAACTGTACCGCAATTCACAGTTTCCGCCTTAGGGAGAGGTGCCCCATTGCCCGTGGAGGTGTGACCGAAGTAGAATAGGACAGCGTCAGAGTAAGGATGGGTGTTCTTGAACTTGATCTTAAGAAGAGTGGCTGGGCTTATTGGAAGGTCATAGTGGTTACTTCGGCTTCTATTTAGATCTTTCGTGTAAAGAGAACGGGTCATATAGGCATACTCTTGAAATGAATAGTCGCCATTGACGTGGAAATCTAATCGTTCAGCCCCTTCATTAGCCTTTATCTTTATATTATAATATCCCCTGGCATCTGTTTTTCCAGTTCCTACACTTTCCTGACTTCCACCAAATAATCCTCCTGGCGTCATGGCCATGACCAGAATGTCAACCTCGGGGACAGGCTGATGATTGACATCATCTTTAATAAACCCTTCTACTGTAAACCTATCTTTGTCCTCTTCTTCCTGTAAACAGGAAAATTGAAAGCAGGCCAGCAATACCAAGGGTATAAGGCTTTTTAATTTCATTTTAGACAGTATAGGATGGATGAATATTTTATAAAAATCTTTAATTACCACTTTCGGAATAGCTTTAGGTATGACGAGCCATAAATTGAGGATTGCACGACACTGTCAGAAGGCTTTTATTTAGTTAAAGTTTCTTTTATTCAATTATAATTTCCTCGTCAAACCAGACATCCTCATAACCCCTGTCGTCAATTTGGAATCTCCAGCCAACTGGCAAACCTAAATATTTGAGGATAATTTCCCTTCTTTCTATTAAATGTATCGGATGAATGGGTTGAAAAAAGTTGTTATCATCTTGAGGTATTTCTCCGCCACTCCAGAGATACCATCCACTGATTGATTCTTGCTTTGGATGTCTTAGTCCGTTTATGGGTTGAACGTTAGAAAAGATAGATTTATTGATGGCAATCATCAAGCGTTCATCTACCGGTGTCCATGTCAAGTCAAGCTTTTTGCAGATTTCTTTCTGTTCAGCTTCTATTTGAATCCAAGTTTTCATTTTTGATTTTAAAACCTACAATTAAGCGGATTGAAAAACTAGTGAGTCTTAAAGTGAGGAGAAATTTACATTTAGCAAACTAGGTATAAATCATAAAGAATTGAAAGAACCAATCAAAAAGTAAACTTAGGATCATTTAGCTAAATGACTACATCTTCTTAGAAGACCCTTCGTTCCTAATGTATTTTCCTAGTAGCAGCATTTTAGGGTTACTTTTAAGAAATCAGCCCTACTACATGATTCCTGTTAACTTTGGGTTGAGGGGTTTTGCCCCATTATTAGAAGAATACGAACCTATGAACTATAAAGCACTAGGCACCTCAGAGTTACAAGTAAGCGAAGTGAGTTTTGGGTGTATGTCTTTGACTGGACCTGAAGAAGAGAATCTCCGTCTTCTGCACCTGGCGCGAGAAAATGGAATCAACTTCTTTGACACTGCGGACTTGTATGAAAAAGGCCACAATGAAGAAATGGTCGGCAAGGCCTTCAAAGGACAGCGTGACCAGGTACTGATTGCCACCAAGGTAGGAAACCAGTGGCGTCCCGATGGGAGCGGTTGGGATTGGAACCCTACCAAGGCGTACATTCTGGAGGCGGTAGAACAAAGCCTGCGGCGTCTCCAGACCGATTACATTGATTTGTACCAACTGCACGGCGGCACCATTGATGACCCGATGGAGGAAACCATCGAAGCCTTTGAACTCCTGAAAGAACAAGGCAAGATCAGGTACTACGGCATCTCGTCTATTAGGCCAAATGTGATCAGGGAGTATGTGAAGCGCTCCAAACTGGTGAGTGTCATGATGCAGTACAGCCTGCTGGACCGCCGGCCCGAAGAACAGATGCTGGACCTTTTGCATCAGCACGAAATTGGGGTTCTGGCCCGAGGCAGCTTGGCACAAGGGCTTTTGTTGGGTAAAACGCCTAAACCGTACCTAAACCATACCACCGTGGAAGTGACGCAGGCTGCCGAGGCTCTGAAGGCCATTGTAGGAGCGGAGCAGGCAATGGAGGCCTCGGTGAAATATGTCCTGAATCATCCGGCGGTGACCTCGGCGGTGTTAGGCATCAGAACTGAGCCGCAGCTAACCCAGGCTTTGGCTTCGGCTGGAGTTCCTGAACTTTCCCCTGAAACCATAAAGTCGCTGCAGACCCAGGTTCCCCCGGAAATATACCAGCAGCACCGGTAACCAAATTCCAAACAAAAAAAAGAGATCAAACGAGACTGGCTTTATTGTTTCTGTTTCTAGGGCCTTTTCGTAGAATAAGCCCTAAAACAATCTGGTTGTTTTGTGACATTACTAAAGCCAAAGGTGGGTCTAATCTTTTCAGGTCCGTCTGGAGTACATACCTTTATTGCATCCATAAAACAGAACACATGAACTATAGAGTATTAGGGAAAACCGGATTCAACGTATCAGAAGTGTCTTTGGGAACCTGGCAGGTAGGAGGCCGTTGGGGAGAGCCCTTTAACGAGCAAACCGCCGAAGCCATCATCCACTCGGCCATTGATGCGGGCGTGAATTTCATTGACACCGCTGATGTGTACAGCGATGGCCTGAGTGAGGCGGCCGTGGCTAAGGTAGTAAAAAGCCGCTCTGAGGAAGTTTTCATCGCCACCAAATGCGGCCGCCAGATTCAACCGCACGTAAGCGAGGGCTACACCCCAGAATCCATCACGAACTACGTGGAGGGCAGCCTCCGCAACATGAAACTAGACACCCTGGATTTGATTCAGCTGCATTGTCCGCCCACCCAGGTGTATACCCGCCCCGAGATCTTCGAAACCTTTGACCGCCTCAAGGAGCAGGGTAAAATCAGGAACCTGGGCGTGAGCGTGGAGTTGGTGGACGAGGCGTTGATGGCCATGCGTTTCCCCAACGTGACCACGGTGCAGGTTATCTTCAACATGTTCCGCCTGAAACCCACCGAGCAACTGTTCCCAGCCGCGAAAGAAAACAACATAGGCCTCATCGTGCGGGTGCCATTGGCCAGCGGATTACTTACCGGAAAGATGTCGCACCAAACCACGTTCAATGCCCAGGACCACCGCGCATTCAACCGCCACGGCGAGGCGTTTGACAAAGGCGAGACTTTCTCGGGGGTTGATTTCGATTTGGGCCTAGAGGCCGTGGAAGAGCTGAAAGAACTGTTTCCGGGAGAGGAGCCCCTGGCGGCATGGGCGCTTCGTTGGGTGTTAATGTTCACAGAAGTAAGTACCGTGATCCCGGGTGCCTCCCGACCCGAACAGGTGACCTCCAACCTCGCGGCGGCTGCTTTGCCGGCTTTATCCCAGGAGCAAATGGAAGGCGTGCGCTCCATCTATGACCGGTACATCAAACCAACGGTGCACCAGCAGTGGTAAGTCTGGTGCAATAGGCCCATTCCTTAAAAAGTTTTCTTCTTTCCTGCTGCCGGAACTTGCTTGAAGGTGAGGTGCGGGGAGAAGGAAACTTGGGGTGTGGGCAAATAAAAAGGGGGCGTCCCCCGATGCCCCCTTCTCAGACAAAATATAAAACCCTGTGATGAAGTTTGATTAACAAGCCCCATCTGCAAGCAAAGTACCGTTTTTCATAAACCACTTGAAATACCTAAAAGTAAGTATTTCTGACCCTTTTGTGAGGGGGAACTGCCTTTGTATCAAGCCTTTTTGGACTAAGCAAAGTAGCGGTTGTATTTAATCCATGTAGGTACTTATATCTAATCCTGAGTTTTATTTTTGACGTTCTCTTTGTAGTGTCGTTGCCTATTCTGTTTCGGCTTGGCACCTTCATTACAACAGAAGAAATACCCAGATATGTACACCAGAGAACAAGCCTCCCAACTAAGACAAAGTTTTTGGACCACGTTTGGCCAGTACATCGCGCCGCATCCCTCGGCAGAGGGGCTGAAAATCAACTGGTCCAACTACAAGACTGGCCTCAAACACGTGTACTTCAGAATGCGGGCTGAAAACAAATCGGCTTCCATTGGGATTGAGATGACGCACCCAGATCCAGAAATCCAGGAGCTTTTCTTTGAGCAGTTTCTGGAGCTGAAATCCTACCTGCATGAAACCTTGGGGGAGGAGTGGGAGTGGGACCTGCACACCACCAATGAATACGGCGAGACCATCAGCAGGATCTACAAAGAGATTGGACCCGTGAACGTCTTCAACCGCGAGGACTGGCCCACGCTCATCTCCTTTTTCAAACCTCGCATCATTGCCCTGGATGAGTTCTGGAGCGATGCCCAGTACAGTTTTGAGTCGTTGAAGTAGAGGCCCAATATTTAGTAGCATTCATCAGCCAGGCAGAAAAGCCTGTAAATCATCAGGTGCCTGAACAGCTTTCTTTACCAAAGCGGCTGCTCGTCGCTATCTCCTTGGTGAGGTTGGCGGTAGAACCCAGATTTGTCATGCAGGGGAGCGCCTTTTCCCTCGAAGTGATTCTGCAAGTCTTGGTGCATTTTGATTTGATCCAGGTGCAGAAACTCTTTCCACAGAACCTGGTCGTTGAGCGTCATACTCTCCACAATTTCAGATAACTGCAGGCTCTTTCCTTCGGCCACCTGTTTCTGCAGATGCGGATCAGTTGTCAATTGATGCTGGATTTTTTCCCGGAAGTACCCATTCAACTCCTTATAGTGGTCGGCGTTCCACGCTTTATTTTCCATGATTTACATTTTTGGTTTCAGCTTCCTTGTACGTGTTTAGGCTGAAAGTAAGAGAAATTCACTTTCGGTTTTAGCCTCTATTCCTAAAATCAGGCTTGAAATACATGAAAGCGAAGTGGCTTTGTACAGCCTGATGAAAAGGTTATAATAACGTAAGTGGAACGGCACTTCCCGCTGGGAAAGTCTGTGGCTCCGGCGGCAAGCTTAACAATCCATCGGCTTCCAGAATGCTTGTCAGGTCCCCGGAACCGGTGTTGGAAATGGGGGTGGCTTGTAAAAGGCCTTCGTGGTTGCGCAGCTTAACCGGTAAGTGGTACGTGAGGGCTGGCCTAAAAGAAATAGGAAGGGCTAGTTGGGCAAAAGCCGTAACTGGGGTAAGGTGCAGAGAAGCGCGCAGCCATGGCCTGAAAAACAGCTGGTAACACACAAACGTGGACACCGGGTTACCGGGCAGCCCAAACACCACCTTGTTGACGGGCAGCGTACCAAACAGCATCGGCTTGCCGGGTTTTTGGGCTATTCTATGGAAAACAGCCGTAAACCCCAGAGCCTCTAAAACCTGCGGCAAAAAATCGAATTTGCCTTTAGAAACGGCCCCGGACAAGAGCAATACCTCGTGCTCTGCGATGATCTGCTCTAAGCTAGCCTTCATGGTTTCAGGAACATCGGGCAGATGGTGCAGGGAGGCTTGAATGTTCTCCTGCTGTAACGCGGCTGCCAGCATATACGCGTTGGAGCGCCTGATCTGGTGCGGCAGCGGCGTCTCTTGGATCTCCACTAACTCATCACCGGTAGAGCAGATGGCTACCTTGGGCATTGCATAGACTTTCACTTTGGCCAATCCCACCGAGGCAAGCGTTCCCACAATGGCAGGGGTAATCTGTACCCCGCCGGAAAGCAGCACTTCGCCCGCTTTTTTATCAGAACCCTGGCGGTGAATGTTCTGTCCTTGAACTACTTGTTGGGCTTGCACCGTGGCTGTATGGTCCTGCAGAAGGCAGTCTTCATAGGGTACCACCGCATCTGTATTGGCCGGGAGCATGGCTCCGGTCATGATCTCAATACAATGATCTGGGTTCTGTAAGGTAGTCTGCGGGGCACCGGCTGCCTGGATCTGCTCTATGGGGAAAGCCTTGGTGCCAACGGCGAAAGTTTGGGCATTGATAGCGATTCCGTCCATCGTGACGCGGTCAAAAGGAGGGAAGTCGCGGTCGGCAACTACCTCCTGGGCTAAAACCCGGCCCACAGATTGCCATAAGTCTACTTCTTCAATAATCAGCGTGGCTTTGTGCTGCAGCACCAGTTGTAAGGCTTCTTCTACAGATATCATGGAGGTACGTCAAGCCCTAAATATAACTGAAAACCAGCTTTAACCCGATGAACAGGACAAAGGCGCCGGTAAGTCCCTTCACCGCCTGGGGCTTGATCTTCTGCAAACTTAACCTTGTGCCCAGTTGTCCGCCTAAAAATACGGCTAAAAGCAGGGGCCACAGAAAGTCGCCATCTACCCTGAAGTTACCACTTGCCACCTGGCCCAGGACTCCGGCTACGGAGTTCACCAGGATGAAAAAGGAGGCAAGGGCAGCAATGGTCCGGGCATCGGCCCAGCGAAGCAGGTGCAGCACCGGCGAAAGCAGGATACCGCCGCCAATGCCTACTAGTCCTGATACGAAACCTGAACCGGCGCCTAACAGCAGGTTGAAAAGCCAGGAATGCTGGCCGTATTCAACTCCTTTGGCCACCGGTTGCGTGAAGAACTGCAAAATCAATAATGCCCCGGAGAAAGCCAGCACCGCGCCCAGGCAGATAAAGAAAACCGATTGCGTAAGGCTGAAGGTGGCCCCCAGAAAAGCAGCAGGCACGCTGCACAACGCCAAAGGCAAGAATTTTTTTAAGTCAAATAGCCCTTGCTTTATGAAGAGGTTCGTGCTGCCGGTAACCACCACCAGGTTGCAGAGCAAGGCTGTTGATTTTATCTCCAGGAAATTAGGCAACAGAAGCGCCAGCAGCGCCAGGTAACTGGAGCCGCCGCCAAAACCCACCGATGAATACAGCGTGGCAATGACAAAGAAACTGAAGATGAGTAAAATCAGGTTGTAATCAAGGGCTATCATTTCACCACTAGTTTGTTTGTTAGTTGCGCCTGCCAGGCCTCCATACCGCCCGCCAAACTGTAGACGTCAGCGTTTGGTTCTTTCCCCAAGAGCAGTTCGGCGGCTTTGCGGCTGCGGCCGCCCTTTTGGCAAATCGTAATAATGGGCAGGTGCTGCGGCAATTGGTCTATCTGGTTTCGGAACACCGATAAAGGTGTCAGCAAAGATTTCTGCAGGTGCCCCTGCACGTACTCGTCCTGTTCACGCACATCCAGCAGCAGCATTTTCTTTCCGCTGTTCAGCCACCCGTATAGCTCAGTAGCGGTTACCTCAGGCACGCTGGCGCAGCTGGCTACAGTATAGGAAGGCTGTAGACTGGTAATTCGCTGGTTTTCAGGGTTGGCTTTCAGCTTTATCTTGTATTGGGTTTGGTTCAGGAAATCCAGCATGAGCAGGTACCCAGAGAGTGACTTCCCGATGCCGGTAAGCACCTTCACCGCTTCTAAGGCCTGCTGTAATCCTATGAGCCCCGGCACTACCCCCAGTACTCCAGCGGTATTGCAGTCGGGGATTTCCTGGGCTGAGGGTGGCGTAGGGTAGAGGCAACGATAGGTAGGGCCGTCCGCCAGGTTGAACACGCTTACCTGACCCTCAAACTGGTGCAGTGCTCCATATACAAAGGGTTTTCCCAACAGCACGCAGGCATCGTTGATGAGGTAACGGGCCTCAAAGTTATCGGTAGCGTCAATAATCAGGTCATATTCTTTCATGATCTCCAGCGCATTCTCCGGCGTGAGGTGCGTGGGAAAAGGAATCAGCTGTATCTCTGGGTTCAGCTGAGCCAGCTTTTGCACCGCTACTTCCACTTTCAACTGGCCTACCTCAGAGGTGCTGTACAAGACCTGCCGGTGCAGATTGGTGAGGCTGATGTGGTCGCCGTCTACCAGGCCCAGCGTCCCGATGCCCATTCCGGCCAAGTATTGCAGCACCGGCACCCCCAGACCGCCCGCACCCACCACCAGCACGTTGGATTTGTTCAGTTTCTGCTGTGCTTCGGGGCCAAATCCGGGGAGTTGCAGTTGCCGGCTGTATCGGTTTTCCATGGTTCAGTTTTGTGGTAATTACCGGGAGGCATGAATATCTGATTTCCCGCCCGTTTTCTTTACCAGCCGGATATCAGAAATCACCAGATCGTGGGTGAGCGCCTTACACATGTCATATACGGTGAGAGCCGCAGCAGAAACGCCGGTCAAGGCTTCCATTTCCACGCCGGTTTTTCCTTCGCACCGCACCAGGCAAGTCACCCTAAGAGCAAAGCCATCAGCAGGTTCAATGTCCACTTTGCAGGTAGACAGCGCCAGCGGATGGCAGAGCGGAATGAGGTCGGAGGTTTTCTTTGCGGCCATGACTCCGGCAATGATAGCTGTCTGGATTACCGCACCTTTTTTGGTTAGAAAATTTTGCTCTGCCAACTGGTGGAAAACTGCCTCGGGGAAATGCACCAACCCCTCCGCAATGGCAGTTCTGGTGGTCACCGACTTGCCGGATACATCCACCATGCTGGGCTGGCCATGTTCATCTATATGTGAAAGTGAACTCATTTTACTTCTTATGTTATAAGCGTTTATCGCCTGTTTTCAGGAAAGTGGTTGAGAAACGAATCAGATGGTTGTACTCGAATAAGGAAGCAAAATTAGGAAGAATGAACTTGCCCTGATCAGCCAAAAGCCTCAGGAGGTCTTTTAGAAATTTGCCTTTGTTTTAAGTCCATTTTATCGAAAACAGCCCTAAAATGCTTTTGCTATTTCAACCTCTATCAAAGCCAGCCTACAATTAACCTCCCAACACCGACATAGAGGCATGGGTGGTTTGAGGAACACTGGCCTCGGCGGCAAAGCCGTCTTTCTCCCTGTTGCTCACGGCAATCCTGAGTTCATTTTCCAACTGTTCAATTTTGGCGCCTTGCCGCACTAGATCGCGCAAGTTCAAGGCCGGAGGACCGTACAGGCAGGTGCGTAACTCCCCGGTGGCGCCTAACCTGATTCGGTTACAGGTTCCGCAGAAGGTCCGGCTGAAGGAGGGAATGACCCCGAAGGTGCCTTTGTAGCCCGGAACCCGGTAGTTGACCGAGGTGGAGGTGGGTTCGCTTTGCAGTTTCTCCAACAAAGAATATTGGCTCTGGATATGCTGGTAAATCTCGCGGTGACTCCATTGCGGCAGGAGAAAGGTGTCGCTGCCGTTGAAGGGCATCTCCTCCAGGAAACGCACCGCCAGTGGGTAGTCCTTCGTCAGTTCCACAAAGGGCAGGATGTCCTGAATGTTCTTGTTCTCCGCCACCACGCAGTTGAGCTTTACCTCAAACCCAGAATTCAGGAGTTGGAAGATACTGGCGTACACATCCTCAAAACGGTCACGGCGGGTGATTTGGAAGAAGCGGTCGCGGTCCAGAGAGTCCAGGCTGATGTTGATTTTTCGGATGCCGATTTCCTGCAGGGCTTTGATTTGGGCGCTGGTGAGCGAGCCGTTGCTGGTCACCGTGATCTCTTCCAGCCCAGGAATTTTGCTCAATCGCCGCAAAAACGGGATAATGCCAGCGCGCACAAAGGGTTCGCCGCCGGTGATCCTTATCTTATTTACCCCCAGGCTGCAAAAAAGCGCCGAGAGGCTGTAGAGTTCGTCAAAGGACAGCAGTTCCTGTCGGGCGGCAAAATCCATTCCTTCCTCTGGCATGCAGTAATAGCACCTGAAGTTGCACCGGTCGGTGACCGAGAGCCGCAGGTACGTCAACTGCCTTCCGTATTTATCAATCAATGGGGGCTTGCTCATGGCTTAGGGGTGGGCGTTGACCCACACACTGTTGTCTTGGTAATACTCTTTCTTCCAGATGGGAACGGTCTTTTTCAGTTCGTCAATGAGGAACCGGCAAGCGGTGAAGGCCACCTCGCGGTGCGCGGAGGCCACCCCGATGATGACGACCGGCTCACCTACCAGTTTCTCGCCCACTGCGTGTAAGATGACTAATTTCTCAATGGGCCACTGCTGCTGGGCGGCCACGGCCAGCTTCTGCATTTCCTTCAAAGCCATAGGCGCATAGGCCTCGAATACCAGTTTTACAACCTCTTTGCCGTGCGCGTGGTTCCGGACGGTACCCACAAATAGGTCAATGCCGCCCGCGCCCGGATCCTGTAAGTAGTGGAAGGCTTCGTTTAGGTCAACCTCGGTAACTAGTTTAACTAACATGCTTTATCTTTTACCCGCCGCTCACCGGGGGAATAAGCGCCACTTCCTGCCCCGGCGAAAGAGGCTGCGCGTCATCGGCGTATTCACTGTCAACGGCCACGGCCAGCGAACTCAGTTTTTGCAGGGCAGGATACCGCTGCCCCAGCCATGCTTTCAATTGGCCTACAGTCTGTAGCGTTTCCTCAGGTTCTACCGTTAAGGTGGATTCTCCTACAATTTCCCGGGTGATCCCAAACAGGAGTATTTCCATCAGTTTAATCTTTCATCAAGGGCAACCACTTACTTTCTGTAGAGGCGCCAATTTTAAATGTACACCACAATTTGGCTACAACCAAAAGCGGACAAACGTTTGCGCCTGTTTAGGGCTATTTTGTCAAAAACAGGCGCAAAACGTTTACAGTAACTTATCCAAGGTAATTGGTAGCTCCCGGATTCTTTTGCCGGTGGCATGGAAAACCGCGTTGCAAATGGCCGGAGCCACACTCACGATACCTACCTCGCCAAGGCCTTTCGCCCCCAGCGGGTTCACGATGTCATCTTTTTCCTCCACAAAGATAACGTCTGTTTCATGGACATCGGCATTGACAGGTAAGTGGTATTTGTCAAGGTCATGGGTCATGAACCTGCCTAACTGATGATCCAAGACGGTATGCTCCTCCAAAGCCACCCCGATGCCCCAAACAGACCCGCCCAATATCTGGCTTCTTCCGGTTTTAGGATTGATGATGCGGCCGGCCGCCACGGCGGTGACAATGCGGGTTACCTTCACTGTTCCTAACTCTTCGTCCACCTGTACCTCCACAAACGTAGCCGAGTGGGAGTAACTGGAGTAATTCTTCTGCTCCTTATCTGGTTTTTGCGAAGCTTCGGCCTCTATTGGTTCTCCTTCATGTTGTTCCAGGATGGCTGTGAGGGGGAGGGAGGTGGCCGGCGCGTGGGTTAGAAACATCTGGCCGTTGGCAAAAGACACCTCTTCTGGTTTGGCTTCTGAAAATGGGCTGTTTTTCATATTTTGAGCCATTTTCAAGAGCTCTTCCTGAAGTTTCTCGCACACCAGCTTCACAGCCGAGCCTACGGAGGACACCGTCCAGGAGCCGCCTTCCAGCGGGGATTTAGGCATGGTAGAATCCCCGAGTTCAAACGTCACGTCCTCCAAAGGAAGCCCCATGGTTTCGGCGGCAATCTGGGTCATCACCGTGTAGGTACCGGTCCCTATATCGGCGGTGGCGCTGGAGACCTTCAACTTACCTTCGGGGCTTAACACTGCTTTGGCCGAAGCTTCTTGCTGTTGGGCTTCCCAGGCTCCGTGCGCTACTCCCCAACCAATCAGTTGGTGCCCTTCTTTCATGGAGCGGGGCTCCATCATGCGGTTGGCCCAGCCGAATTTCTCGGCACCCTGGCGGTAACATTCTTTCAGTTCCTTGCTGGAGTGGGGTTTGTCTTCGTTCAGGTCCTTTTCTGAGTAGTTTTTCAACCTGAATTCCAGCGGGTCCATGTTCAGCTTGTAGGCCATTTCATCTATGGCGCATTCCAGGGCGAAAGTCCCGGTGGTGCCCCCGGGGGCGCGCATGTCCAGCGGGGTGTACACATCCAAGCCTACCAGTTGGTGGCTTACCTCCACGTTGTGGCAGTCGTACAGCACGCCGGGCCAGATAACCACATCCTCGTTGTAGTCCTCAAACCGAGAGGTTTCGGCGAAGGCATGGTGGGTGATGGCCTGCAGCTTGCCCTCTTCCGAAGCGCCGATGGCTAGCTTTTGGATGGTGTGGGGCCGGTGCCCGAAGGAGAACATCTGCTGGCGGGTGAGCACCACTTTGACCGCTCTCTTCAGTTCCCGCGCTGCCAAAACCGACAAGAACAACTGGTACTGCGGCCGAAGCCCTGAGCCGAAGGCGCCACCCACATACGGGGAAATTACCTGTACGTCTTCCTGGGGGATGCCAAAAGCGGTGGAGATGTATTTCTGGCTGTTCTGAACCCCCTGTATTTTATCATAGACGGTGAGCTTGCCTCCTTCGTGCCAGATGGCAATGGAAGCGTGCATTTCCATGGGGTTGTGGTGGTGGGCCGGATGGGCGTACGCTTCCTCCAGTTTCACCGCTGAACGTTCAAATGCCTGGGCTGCGTCACCGCGGGGACTTGAGGGAGGAGGGGATTTATACTTCTTGGGTTTGTAGGCCTGGTCCAGGTTTGCCTCCAGGTTTGTCTCGTGCGGCTCTGTTTCATACTCCACCTGCACCAGCAGCGCCGCATACCGGGCCAACTCAAAAGTATCTGCCACCACCAACGCAATGGGCTGCATGCTGAATTTTATCTCATCACTGCCAAGGGGCCGGAAAGGGGAGCCGGGTGGGGCATCCTCATCCTGATGGTGTTTGTCAAACCAGGAGTATCCAGGCCGATTCTCATGGGTGAACACCTGGTGCACTCCGTCTAATTGCAGTGCGGCAGAAGTATCAATGCGCTTTATCTTTCCCTTGGCGATGGCGCTGTTGACTACCACGCCGTGCAACAAACCAGGGGCTTCGAATTCAGCTGCGTATTTTGCTTCTCCCGTGACTTTGGCTTTTCCGTCTACGCGGTTGGTGGGAGTACCCGTATAGTTCTCTTTCATGCTGTTGCCTCCTTTTTGGTAGCTTGTTCTAACGCCCGCACAATGGCCCTTTTGGCTAATTCTATTTTAAAATCGTTGTGGCCAAATCCTTTGGCGCCTTCCAGATAGGCTTCGGCCACCTTTTGAAAATTTTCCCTCGTAGCCTGTTGTCCGTGCAGCAATGCTTCCGCCTGGGGTACGCGCCACGGCTTATGGGCCACACCGCCTAACGCTATGCGCGCCTCTTTCACTGTATTACCTTCCAATTCCAGCGCAGCGGCTACTGACACCAAGGCAAAGGCGTACGATGCCCGGTCCCGGAGTTTCAAGTAGGTGTAGTGTGTGGCAAATCCGTTGGCGGGCAACTCAATGGCCGTAATGATTTCATCAGGTTGCAGGTTGGAATCAAGGTGCGGGGTGTCACCGGGCAGGCGGTGGAAGTTAGCAAAGGGGATAGACCGAGCCCCGTTTTTCCCGGTTACCTGAACAGTAGCCTCCAACGCCGCCAAGGCTACACACATATCAGAAGGATGGGTGGCAATGCAATGTTCGCTGGTGCCCAGAATGGCTAAATCACGGTTGTAGCCCTGTATGGCTGAGCAGCCTGAGCCTGGTTCCCGTTTGTTGCAAGGCGTGTGGGTATCATAGAAATAGTAGCAGCGGGTGCGTTGCAGCAGGTTGCCGCCGTCTGTGGCCATGTTGCGCAACTGAGCGGTAGCTCCGGCAAGAATAGCGTGGGAAAGCAACGGGTAACGGGTTTCCACCAGTTCATGGTAAGCAGTGTCGGCGTTTTTGGCCAAGGCTCCTAACCTGATTCCTCCTGCTTCGGTTTCCTCTATGGTGTCTAAGGCTATTTGCGTGATGTCCACCAGATGAGAGGGGCTCATGACGTCTATTTTCATCAAATCCAGCAGATTGGTGCCGCCGGCAATGAATTTGGCGCCCTCCTTGGAGACTTCCTGTACGGCGGTGTCTACATCTTGGGATTGGGTAAAGGTGAATGGTCTCATAATCCGGTGTTTTTTTCCAGGGCCTCCTGCGCCACTTTTACAATGTTCACATAGGCTCCGCACCGGCACACATTTCCGCTCATGAGGTCCTTGATGTCGTCCAGCGTCTTTGCTTTCCCTTCGTTTACCAGGCCAATGACCGAGCAGATTTGTCCTGGGGTGCAGTAACCGCACTGGAACGCATCGTGGTCAATAAAAGCTTGTTGTACCGGGTGTAATTCTCCATTCTGTGCCAAGCCTTCTACCGTGGTGATTTCTTTGTTTTCCTGCATCACTGCCAGGGTAAGGCAGGAATTGATGCGCTTTCCATTGAGCAGCACCGTGCAGGCTCCACATTGACCATGGTCGCAGCCTTTTTTGGTGCCTGTTAACTGGAGGTGCTCCCGCAAGGCATCCAGTACCGAGGTCCACGGAGCTAATTGGAGTTGGTGGGTGGTGCCGTTCACCCGGAGGGTAACGGTTCTGGTCTCTGGCAGCAGCGGCCGTACAGCCGTTTCTGCCCCGAGTGAATTTTGTGTGTTCATGGGGGCGGTGAATGAACTGGTGAAACTTTCTTTTAACAGACGCCAGTTACGCTTTTTCTAATTTCTTGAAGGCGTTTGGTAGGCCCATGAAACCGAACAGAAAAGACGAACCATTTTCAATTGTCTTTCTAACGGTTAAAATGGAGTTCAGTTAAGGGAAATAGGGGCAGAAAGGAGAAAAGAGCCCAATTTAAAAACGGCTGTTTTCGTGTAGATTTTGAAAAAACAGGTTCAAAACGGCCGATCCTGGAAGCTCGTGACCTAAAAGGTTCTACCTTAAGAACCTCAGGAAAGCAAAGGAAGGAGAAAGATTATTGTACCTCGCCAGCTTTCAGGGAGGCATAATCAGCTAAGGTGTCAATGTCAACAGCTCCCGCGGGGAACGGTACAGGGGAAACTTCAGCAGGAAACTGGCCGAGTAGCTTTTTTGCACCTTCTTGGCCTTTCAGTTGCTGGAGCCGGGGAAAGAAATGCTGATCAAAAAGAACGGGCGCTCCCAAGGTGTTTTGATAAGCGCAAGCCACAATCCCCTTCTGGGTTTCCTCTTTCTGCTGGATCATCTGGTTAAGCAAATCCGCAGAAACAAAGGGCTGGTCACAGAGCAGGAACAAGGCCGACGTAGATTCAGGAGCAACTTCCAATAGCTTAGATATGCCCACCCGAATGGAAGAGGCCATTCCTTCCTCCCAATGAGGGTTATGAAGTACTATTGTTTCTGTTTCTTCTATTTTGGAAAGGATTGCTTCAGCGTTGGCTCCTAACACCACCATTACCGGTGATCCGCCAGATGCCAGGGCCGCCTGAAGGGAATGTTGCAACAAGGTTTGCCCTTTGTATAGGAGTTGTTGCTTGGGCTGCCCTAACCTACTGGAAGAACCGGCAGCGAGTACAATTATTCCTGTCATCAAGGTTAAGAAATAGTCGGTTCAGGTATGGATGCACCCGCCGTAGCATGAATGCTTTCTTGTTTGTCACGCAGGAACCTGGCATTTCTGCGCGCTAAAACGGCTTTGATCTCTGCTAAAACCGAAAGCGCGATTTCCTCTGATGTTTCTGCACCAAGGTCTAGTCCTACTGGGCCAAATACTTTGTTCACTTGTGCTTCCTCCAGGTGCAAGCCTTCTTCCTGTAGCTCGTCTAACATGCGGGCCATTTTCTTTTTTGGCCCTAAAACACCAATATACGGCAGGGGCAGAGGCAACAGTAACCGCAGCATCGCCAAGTCATAATTGTAGTTGTGTGTGAAGAGCAGGAATATGGTGGTATGGTCAACGGTGAGGTTTGGCAATACCTGCTCTGGTTTTGCCACCAGCACCTGCCGGGCATGCGGGAAGCGGTCCTGGGTAGCGTAATTGGCCCGACCATCTACCACCGTGGTAGGCCAACCTAAAAGGCTTGCCATGTTCACCAAGGGCATCACGTCATTTCCGGCCCCGCAAATAACCAAAGCAGGAGCGGGCTGAAGGACCTCCAGAAAAGCGGTAAACGTGTTTTGGCCATGTTTATAGGATTTCGTGCTGGAAACAAGACTTGACCGGGTGGCCCGAACATCCGCCTGCACTTCGGAGAGGAGGGCCTCTGATAATGCTGGGGTAATTACCTCCTCATCAAATTGGGTTACATAGCAGGTGCCAGGCTGGGGACCTTTGCGGTCCTGCAATGAAAACAAGGTGACCACCACTGCTACCTGCCGCTGCCCTATCACTTTCTGCAATAGACTTAACGGATGCTGCGACGAGGTGAGGTCTATGGGTTCAATAAGAATATGGATGATACCGTTGCAGCCTAACCCTACGCCCAGTTTTGCGTCATCGTCGTCCATGGTATCATATTTTACCAAGGCGGGTCTTCCCTCACTCATGGCTAAACGAGCTTTGCGGAGGGCATCGCCTTCCAGGCAGCCGCCGCTGATGGCACCGGTTAATTGTCCATCATCAGAAACCAGCATCCGGGCACCCGGTCTTCTGTAAGAGCTACCTTCCACGTGCACTACTGTGGCCAGCGCCGTCTGTTTTCCTTCTGCGGTATGCCGGGTAAACGCCTGAACTATGTCCTGTATTTCTTTCATTCACGTTTTTTAAAAGCCGCCACGGTGTTCTTGATAGCCAATGGCAAAACGAAGTTATCGCTTCTACTCTTTTCCTGCTTGCAAGTTTCTTTCTTAAAAACTGACAAAATCTTACTTACGCAGGACGGCTGTTCCTATTATAGGTTTAGCCTGAGTTTTTACTTCGTTTTAGCAAAATAAGGCTTAAACCAGGTGAAAGTAAAGGCTCGGAACCTACCAAATCAAGAAACCTGATATGTGATTCATCAGAATTAAGAAGGCAAGAGATACAAGAAGCAGGCTAGGGTTTCGGCCTGTTTTCAAAAAACAAGTCCTAAACCCTAGCCTGCATTAGTGGTATTGATTGGCTAAAACTGATCTTTTAAAACATGAATCCCAGACGGGCAGAAAGCCTTTTAAAGGAATGTTTTTCCGTGATGAACATGTTGTTACCCCAAGGTACGGGTTCTGTGGTGGTGGCCCTTTGGATTTTATACCCGAGGTTGAACAGGAAAGCAGTGTTGTTCCCCGCCAGTACCCGCATGCCCAAGGTGGGGTTGACCATCCAGCCACCTTTGTTTTTGATATTATCTGATTCATCGCTTAAAAAGGTGGTACCATACCCGGCGTCTACCCCGAAGGTGGGACTAACGCGGGTGGTGAGCAGGGTTCCTCTAATGCCCAGGGCAACCGGTGATACCAGCACCTGGTTGTAAAAGTCCAACCCAACGGTTGCCCCCAAACTGAACAGACGATGAAATTGATACCCATTGAAAAGGATTAGCGTAGGCGATGAATCAGCGGTGTTGGGTGCGTTGTTTTTATTGTCTTGGTACAGGTATCCAACTTCCACCATCCCCACATAGGAGGAAGCGGTTGTTCCGTTGAAGGTACTGTTTGCTACCTGATTATTTTGAGCCGAAGAAGTAAGCGAAACCATCAGCAACAAGGAGAGGAGCATGGTAAAAGGAGTCTTCATCTATGATTTGGCGGGAGAAACGGAGATTTTGCTGATTAATTTGAGGGCAGACGGGTTAGAGTAATCATACTGGTATAAACCGTCCTCCCCAATCATCAATAGAATAGTACCTAGCGGAATGACATCATAGGAATGCTGGTCTTTGAGGTGCATCAGTTGTTTATCTGCTACCTGCAAGGGGTTCTTGATGTCAAACACCTTTAGCCCGAACGCCCCCTCGCAAAGGAATAGGGTGGAGCCGTCAATGCCTAAGCCGTGGGGATGTTGCATAGGGTAGGTTTTCAAAAGTTGCGGGCTTCTGGGATTGCTGATGTCAATCACTTCCAATTGGTTCGTAAACCCGGCGCAGGCATTCCCCGATCGCAGCGTAACCCAGGCCAGGTTCCCGTCTACCACCACCGGATCACAGCTTCTAACGTGGGCATACGTGGACATCCAGGCGGGGCTCGCCGGATTGCTGTTGTCATAGATGTGCATGCCGGTGGTAGACCCAATGAAGAGTTTATCCTGGTAAGGGAAAATAGTCTCAATACCCCAGCCTAACTGAATCAATGCACCCTTTCGGGGATTTGCCTCTTCGGCAATATCGAAAAGCTGTAACGAACTCATTCCTACGGTGTAGAGGTGATCGCCGGTGATGGTGAAACGGGCCATAGAGCCTCCTTTTCCGCTCGGGATGGCAGATCTAGGCATCGCCATATTGGATTGGAAAGACCCGTTCGCGATTCCATCCGAAAGCATCACCCTCGGGAAATTAGAATCGCAGTCTGACCCCGTGAGTGGCTCAGTTACTTTTTTCTCTTTGTAGGTGGCAATGAAGGTTTCCGCCTGAACCGCCGTAGAGCTGTTGTTGATGGAGAAAACATCCTCGACCCGCTTTTTAAGCGTGACTGCTTTTGGGTTGGTGATGTCCAACACCACTAAATCTATGTAGTTATCAGCGTACAGCGTATTCCCTTTCACCGCCATATCCACGTTGCCGGGGATGGCTAGAAAACTGATGCGCTGGGGCGCCGCCGGGTTGCTGTTGTCTATGATGTGGATGCCGGCCAGTTGTTCGTTGATGAAAAGGTAATCACCATACGCGTAAATTTTGCCGGGCTTCTGAAGGGTACGGGCGGGTTCAACCTGCACAGAGCTCCGTAGTTCAGTTTTGGTCATGTACACGGGTTCATACGCGGTGTACGTAATGGTGGACGTACATTCATCGGTGCAGGCCCCCAGCAATACACTGGAGAGGAACACCAATAAAAGAAATGTCCATTGCCTGGTGAGTAGTAGTTTTTGCTGCATACATGAAGGGGTTAAGGGAACATCCAACTTACTGAAAGTCACGGAAGATTTCTAATAAGAAGAGCCTCTGATAGACCTAAAGGTTGCAGCGAATTTTCAAGGGGAGAAAATTTAATCTGGTGTTCAGATCCTTTATAAAGAATCATCCTCGGCGTCCTGCGCTTGCACCCCGGGAGGGTTGAACAATCCCCATTTATCTGTGACGTAATTCCACGGGTCAAAGCCCTGCACCCAATCCACGAAAAGGTACCGGTATTCCTCCACAGCCTCACGCAGCAGGTGAAAGTACTGCACGTCTTTAAACCCGAACATTTCCAGGCTATTGCAGTGGGAGAGAAGGTCGTTGGCAGCTTTCCTGATGAGGGTGGCGTTTTCCATGCGCAGGTCATAGAGATCCGCGGCCTCGGCCCCGGCCACTTTCACCGTCAGGAAGGAGGCATCCAGCAGCATGTATTCTTTCAAGGAAGATAGAATCTCGTCTTCCTCGTCTATGAGACCCGCAATTTTTTTGGTAAGGCTGAAAATCTCCCTTCCTTTCAGGTACAGCGGAAGTTGCTCAGGCACAGCGAAGCCTTCATCGTCATCAGGTGGAAGCATAGGCAGGTGGCTTTTAGTAAATCTACTGAAGAAATGAGAAAGGTCTACTACAAAAGTTGTTTTCTTTTTGGGTGCTACAGTCGACAAAGAAAAGAGGAAGAGCCTGCCTTTTAATCTCTTATAGTGAGGTGATGAAAGCGGAAAAGCAAGTAAGAATTAGCATTGAAATCAATGAGAATAGCTTTCGATCTGGTTTTTAGAAATGAACCAAAAAGGGAAAGCTAACCCAATCAGCAAAATGGGTTTGGACAGAGAATAGTGGTAATTCCCTGATGGGTAAATTCCCGGAAGTAAACTGGTAAAAATTAGGAGTGATTACTCTTTCTTTCGGCCGGGCAGAGTCAGTTCGGGGCAAGGGGCCTGCATGTCTGGGGAGAAAGGCATCGGGCTCCAGGAGCCGGTCACAAAGTCGGTGATGTAATCAGAGGAATGCCCCATTCGTTTCAGGCGCATGGCTAAGACAAGGTTCGCCACTGACATCTGCTCAGAGGGAACAGAGTACTGGTGAGACTTTAAAGGGCTGCCAAAAATATGATCCATCAGATAGATAATAAACCCTAGTCAATCGGTTTATACATATGGTAACGATGGAAAAATACTAAATTAACTTTAATACACTTGCACAAAGAGGCAATTTATTTTACCTGAAAACCAAATTATTTTTTAAAACGAAGATGACTAGAGGAAGGGCTTAGATACAACTAAACCCATTTTAAATCTCTCAAACCAGCTATAAGTGAATAACTAAACAGTAAATACTAGATATGTGTTTGAATTTAAGGTTCTTAGACAAGAATACTAAAGGTTTACCTATTTCTATGATTGTTTATAGAAGATAGAGCCTTTTGGAAGGTTATCCTAAGTTTTGCACCTTTTGGGTAATTTCCTCAATCAGATCCTCTGTCCAGCGATTGGCGATTTCCTCGGTTTCCTGTTTGGACCACGGTTCCAGATAGGCTTTCTCTGCCCATTTTGTATTTTTGTCTGGCCCTACCTCATAAGAGGAATATTCCAGCTTGAACATCAACTCTTTGCTCATGTCAAAGGTTTGGGCGCCGGCGGGCTGAAATCCATTGAGCCTTAACCTGAGGCCAACCTGTTGCACATTCCCATTCTCAATACTGATTTCCTTTTCTGAGAATCCTGATTTGTCTTTGGTCCAGGTGTCTACCACTCGCTCTAGGTTAAAGTCGTCAAAGAGTGGTGTGACCTCTGTCAGGTTCTGGAAAATGCGCTCGGCTACTTGGGGAAGGATCTTGTTGTACAGGTGAAGGATGGCTTCTTTGTCTCTGGTATGTTGCACTGCTTTGTTTTATATGTAGGTGAAAGGCCTTCCATTTGGAAAAGGCTAAACAAAGTACGGGCAAAGCAAGCGTTCTGCCGAAAGGGAAGGCTTAAAATTTTAGGAGAATGGACCTTTCTCTTTATAGAGGAGAACATGCAAGCATGGTCCTACAAGAGTCAGGCTTTTATAAAAGAGGATGATCCTGTTTTTACCTTTTTTTACTAAAAAGGTCCTTAAAACGAAAGGGGCAAGCATAAAAAAAGCCTTACCAAAAGGCAAGGCTTTTTACCAATGTCTTTATGACTAAAGACTAAGCGAGTCTAACGTTTACCGCGTTTAGCCCTTTTTTGCCTTCTTTGAGTTCAAAAGTAACTTCGTCATTTTCTCTGATTTCATCTACCAGACCAGAAACGTGTACGAAATACTCTTGGTTTGAATTGCTGTCTTTAATAAATCCGAAGCCTTTTTCGGTGTTAAAGAATTTTACTTTACCGTTGTTCATATTGTTTTTTGATTATACAGGTAGTACCAAGTAAGTAAAAAAATCGTTCAATAGTATCTTAGTTAAAGAAAAAAATTAATTTTTTCGATTTATACGGACGTATTTACCCTTAGGTACATTCACCCTCTCCTAAAATGAAAAAAGAGGCCCTTATGTAAGAGCCTCCTTTTCAAAACCAAAATGAAGAATCTTTATTTGGTCAGAACCATTCTGTTGCTGATCTCTTTGCCTTTGGTTGAAACCTTGTACAGGTAAGTACCGGCGGGCAAGTTATTGGCTTGGAAAGGCACTGAGTACGTACCGGCTCCTTTTTCCTCGGCCACCAGGGTGCGCACTTTGCTGCCCTTCAGGGTGTACACCTCCACGGTGACAAAGCCAGCTTCCTCCAGGGAGTAAGTGATGGTAGTGCTTCCGGTGAAAGGGTTAGGATAGGAGAAGTTCTTGGCTTGGGCCTGGGCCGGTAAACCAAGAGCGGCTGAACTGGCGGTAGCAGTAGGCTGCGTCAGAGCGTTCCAGCTTTCATGGGTGCGGGTAACAATCACGGCAAACTCTGCTCTGGTTACTTCCTGCAAAGGTTTGAAGGTGGCATGCATCTTCGGGAACAAATCAAAAGGACCTTGGGTCACAGAGTAGAAGGCGTTGATCAAATTAAGATCAAGGGCAACACTCACGTAGCCTTCCAAACCCGCCGGAATAGAAGCGGCGTCTTCAATAGGGTAAGACTGTCCGTTATTTTTCACGGTCACCGGTTTACCGTTTCGCTGCAAAGCAGATTCTTGCAAGCCCAGAGACTGAACCAAGCTGTAAGCCAGTTGCGCCCGTTGCACCGTTCCGGTAGGGTTGAACTTACCGGTAGCGGAAGGAAGCATCACGCCGTTGAAGCGGTGGGCTCTGTCTCTCAAGGCTGCGCCTTTGGAGGTTACTGATTCTCCCAATAAAACTTGGGTACCGCTGAGGTCAGAGAAAGAAAGGGCACCGCTGGTAGGCATGAACTGACGAACACCTTGGCCCATCACAAGGTAATCTGCTAAATCAATGCGTTTCAGGGTTTCGTTTGGCTTGAATCCGGTTGAGAGACCATCCATTAAGCGTGCCGAAACGGCCATTTTGATGGAAGCTTCCGCCGGGTGACCGGCGATGTCAGCCAATCCGGTGGTACCAGTGATCTTAGAGGTGTTCAGGGTTCCGTTGATGGTCTCGGGCAAAGCCAATCCATTCAAGCCTTCCGCCTTCAGCGTCCAGGTGCCTGGCTCAGGATTAGCTACGGCCATGCCTCTGTCAGAGTACAAGGCAAAAGTAAGCGGAATGCCGGAACGGTACTCTGCCCCACTTGGGGAAAGCAGGATCAGGTTTACCGGATTACCGGTTTGGCCCAGAAGACCAGTGGCATTGAATTTTGCCTCAATGCTGTTGGTACCCGAAGCCACGTTGAACGTGATTTGGTTTCCAGCCGCTACCACCGGGTTGAAGTTGATGGTGAAGGCCTGAGACTCAGAAGCAGTGTTCACGGAACTTCTGAAAGTGCGGGCATAATTCAAGAAAGCACCGAAGGCGGTGTTTCTGTAAATGTGGTCCACGGCCGCATAGGCATTCACATAACCAGCGCCCACTTCCCAGGACTCATGTCCGGGCATGTTGGTCGCAGTCTTCTGCAGGATTTCTTTTACCTGGCTAGGAGTGAGGGAAGGGTTCGCCTCCAATAACAAAGCCACCACGCCTGCTACGTGCGGGGTAGCCATGGAAGTTCCGCTCATGTGGGTATAGAAAGGGATATGCGCCGGTTCAAGCAATTCAGCATCCATCTGCGCCGAGAGCGAAGACACAGGAGCAAGTGCTCTTGTAGAAACCACGTCCACGCCTGGGCCTACAAGGGTAGGACGGTTTTCATACTTCCAGGTTTGGTCATCATACGTGAAGGTGCCGCTTTCGCCTTTCACCCCGCGGGATGAGAAGTCGGCCAGTTTACCGTATTTATCACCAGCACCTACCGAGATTACCCAGGGAGCAATGGCGTAGGGATTGTGGGTGTCAGAGCTTGGGCCATCGTTTCCAGCCGCAAAAACTGAAACGATGCCTAAATCATAGGCTTTCTTGGAAGCCACGTTTACGGGATCCAGTGGGTCAAAATCGCCGCTGGTGCCCCAGGAGTTGCTGATGACCCTGATGCCGTACTGAAATTGGTGTGTCAAGGCGTAGTCATACCCCCCGATGGCGTCAAGAATGAAAAGTGCCCCGCCTGAGCCGTAGCCAACCAGAGTAGCGCCTGGAGCCGCTCCGGCGTAAAGGCCATTTGATCTGGCACCGTTACCTCCCACCGATCCGGCACA
Organism: Rufibacter hautae; assembly: GCF_008271695.1. Classification (GTDB taxonomy): domain Bacteria; phylum Bacteroidota; class Bacteroidia; order Cytophagales; family Hymenobacteraceae; genus Nibribacter; species Nibribacter hautae. The sequence continues at coordinate 1,045,948 of NZ_VKKY01000002.1, read as the reverse complement.
ATGGGTACCGTGGCCGGAGTTGGTGTCTGTGTTAGGCACATTCTCCAGGTAAGTCACCGGCAGGAGGGTAGACAAAGACGATAGGTTAGTAGAGCCCAGCACGTTCTGCACCAGGTGGGTTCCCAATTTTACATCCTCATGGGTGCCGTCAACCCCACTGTCGTTAATCATCACGGTTACGCCCTTTCCAGAGATCGGAACACCCTTGTTACGGGAGATGAAGGTGGGGTCTTTCCTTAGGCGCTGCACCCCGGTTAAATTGGTGTCGTCATTGTTAAAGTAAGACAGTTTCTTGTTCAGGTAAATAGAACGCACATAAGGGCTCTTGGACAAGGCATCTACTTGCGCCTGGGTAGCTAATAGACCTGCAATAGGAAGGTTTTTGAAGGTAAGGCCTTTAGTAAGATCCAAGCTTTTCAAAAGCTGCAGATGCGTGCTGCTGGGAGCACCGTACCCATTGAAGGTAACTACCACTTGAACGGGAGTAGTAGAAGATTGAAGAACCTGGACCAGTTGTTTGTCAACAATGGCCTGCCCATTTGCCTGGGCACCTACAAAGAAAGCGAGTGCCAGGGCACTTAGTACTTTCTTCATTTTTAGAGAATAGAGGTTGAACATAGATGTTTGTTAGGTTAGGAAAAGGATTGGGTTTGGCATAAAACTGCAGGAATTCTTACTCGCAGTTTTATAAGTAATGGAATTGCGCTTTAGTCAAAATGGCCAAAGACAACAAGCAGGTAAGCGAAAGGGGGGAATTCTAAGGAACGGTTCTGTAATTATCCCTATCTACCAAGTAGAGGAATGAAAGGTTTGGGAAACAATAAGGCTGCTTTTAACCTGTATTTTTCCTTTGTTTAACATAACTAATCTAGAGTATTTACTATGCAAAAGGTTTCGGTGCTATTTTTTAAACTTTAGAACGAAGGCTTTTCCTATAGTTTATACCTCTTTGATGCCGAAATGGAGCAGAGGTTTCATCTTTCCGGCACGCACAAAAACAGTAATCCTGTAATCTTAGAATAAGGTTAGAGGTAGGGAAGGTGCTCAGTTTATGATGCATTTTCATAAAACGCAGCTAAAACAAGCTTGTCATTGTTAAACCTGCTTGTCCTTCAAATAGTTAAAAAATTGCAATAGCTTATATAAGGTAAAAAGCTTAAATAGTCTATATAATTGGAAGTAATTTTACTACCTACAAATACCTAATGTGGGAAAATCAAAAAAAGGATTTACCTTCAGGAAATGATTACCACAAAGCATCATTTTAAGGTGGTGAATAATACAGAAAAACTTACGCTTTGGGACAAGTGTAAGCCTTCAAAATCAAGTTCAAACCTGTTTGGGCTTACATTTGGTGTCCTAGATAACTTGGTCTTACCTTAACTCTGCTACTATTCTTAAATTGCATTTTTCTTGTAAAAGTGAATTGTTGCTGATAATTTTGATCCTTCAACCTTACCTAACCCTTTATGAAAAAAGTATTACTCTCTGTTATGCTCATGTTGCCCCTGTTTGTAGCAGCCCAAGAAGTTAAAAAGCACCCTCAGCCAGTACCTACCAAAGACGTGAACATTCTGGATGTAACCTCCAACAAAACCACGGCAGTAGTGTATGAAACACCGAAAGAGTTGCAGGCCAGAATCCAGAAAGATGCCCGTACCAAGAAATGGAATGAGGCAGTAAAGAAAGAAGAACTGGCCAAAGTTCCGGTTGGGGGCTTTTTGCAGGTAGACATCTCCCGCTACACACCTGCATCAGTGGATCCTAAACTGTTCACTATTTTAGTGTTGGATGCGGCCGGTAAAGAAAAGATGAGAACAAAAATTGACGGCGTAGTTTCCCCAACCATTGTGGCAGGAGTTTCAGGTTATAAAACCTCTGGCAAACTGGTGCTGGAGCAACCCTTAAAAACCGGTGATTTCGTGTGCGTACTGGACGAGAAAGAAAACAAGCGCTACGAGTTCCTGGTGAAGAATGACTAACTAGTAAACCTTCTTACTCTTTAGGCAAGTAGGAAGGCTTCAATAAGATGCTGAAAGCCCGTCAGGCTCTGATAGACCAGAGTTTGATGGGCTTTTTCGTATCTATTTAATAGGAAAGATTATTTTGTTTAAAATTCAAACGAACATTTGAATAATTGCGTTTATCTTGGTATACTTGTTCCCAGAGCAGCAATGGAAATAGCTTGCCTAGTGTAGGTGAGATGGGAGATGCTTATGAAACTTTGATCGACAATCAGGTCAAATGACAAAGAAAAAGAAGGAAATCCGGCGGGAGAGCATCATGGAAGAAGCAGCCCGGCTGTTTAAGCAGAAAGGCTTCGGGGGGACTTCCATGCGGGACCTGGCAGAACGGGTAGGGATGGATGCCGCCACCATGTACCATTACATCAGCTCCAAAGACGAGATCCTGAAGACCATCTGTTTTGACATCGCCTCCATCTACATCACGCAACTAGCCGAGATTGAAAAAGCCAACACCCCTTTTATAGACAAACTAAAGGCCTTGGTGCGGTTGCACATTCACCTAATGGCCACCAAAGGCGCCGAGGTCTCCGTGGCGAACAACGACTGGAAGTACCTGGCTACGGAGTCTTTGGCAGAGTTCAAAGACCTGAGAAGCCAATATGAGAAAGGCTTGTCAAAGGTGATTGAGCAGGGCATTCAGGCGGGGGAGTTGGAAGAGGTGAATCAATCGGTGGCGCTTTTCACGCTTTTATCGGCGGTGCGTTGGGTAGAGCTTTGGTGGCGGCCCAACCGGGGCATCTCCTTGGAAGAACTGGAAGACACCATCCTCACGATCTTATTTAACGGTTTGGGCAAAAAGGAAGCATGAGCAGATTTCATAAAGTCAGAATAAAGAAAGTAGACCGTGAAACGCACGACAGCGTGACCGTGACCCTGGATGTGCCCGAAGAACTCAAAGACACCTTCCGCTATACCCAAGGGCAGTACCTCACGTTCAGGAGGCACCACAACGGCGAGGAGCTGAGAAGATCCTATTCCATCTGCTCCAGCCCGCTTGAGAACATCTGGAAGGTAGCCATCAAGAAAGTGCCGGAGGGCCGTTTTTCTTCCTTTGCCAATGAGGCGTTGCAACCCGGCGAGGAACTGGAGGTGATGCCGCCCATGGGCAAATTCTACACCCAAGTACATCCAGAACAGCAGAAAAGCTACCTTATGGTGGCGGCCGGCAGCGGCATCACGCCCATCCTTTCCATCATCAAGACGGTCCTGCTCGCCGAGCCTAAAAGCCAGGTGTTGCTCCTGTACGGTAACCGCGGGCGCAACTCCATCATGTTCAAGGAAGAGATTGAAGGCCTTAAGAACAAGTTTCTGGAACGTCTCAGCGTGTACCACATCCTCAGCCGTGAGCACGGAGACACTGATCTTCTGTTCGGGCGTATTGACAAGGGGAAAACCGAGTTGTTCCTGCAGAAAATCATCAAGGCCGAGGAAATAGACGAGTGCTTTATCTGCGGACCCGAGGAAATGATCTTCGGGGCGAAGGAAGCGTTGGAAGAAGCTGGCGTAGCCCGCGAGCGCATCCACTTCGAACTTTTTACCGCCGCTGAATCGGGGCAGAAATCCCAAAAACGGGCCGAAAACGCCCAAGCCCACGAAGACAAGAAAAGCCGGGTGCAGGTGCGTCTGGATGGGAACTACCTCAACCTGGAGATGTCATACTACGGCAATACCATCCTGGACGCCGCCGCCGAAACCGGTGCCGATGTTCCGTACTCCTGCAAAGGCGGCGTGTGCAGCACCTGCCGCGCCAAGGTGCTGGAAGGAGAGGTGGAGATGGACGTGAACTATTCCCTGGAACCCGAGGAAGTAGCCGCTGGCTACATCCTCACCTGCCAGGCCCGTCCTTTATCCGAGCGCGTGGTAGTAGATTTTGATCAATAAAATGGAGGGGCCATCCCTTGTGGTTGCCCTTTGCTGTTTGGTGCAATTAGGGCAACCACAAGGGATGGCCCCTACAAAATGTTTAGGCCGCATTTTCTTGAAAACAGGCTAAAAACAAAGGGGTCGCCGCAGGGCGCAAAAGAAACGTAAGTATCAGTACAACAGTTAAAAGGGTATGGAAACGATCATAGAAAAATCACTGGAAGAAGCGTTTGAGGAGAAGATCGCGAAAGAGATCCGCATTGAGCCAAAAGACTGGATGCCAGAGCAGTACCGTAAAACGCTGGTGCGCCAGATTTCGCAGCACGCCCACTCCGAGATTGTAGGCATGCTGCCCGAGGGCAACTGGATCACCCGCGCCCCCTCGCTCAAGCGGAAGGCCATTCTGCTCTCCAAGGTGCAGGATGAGGCCGGCCACGGCTTGTACCTCTACAGCGCCGCTGAGACGCTGGGCACTTCCCGTGACCAGATGATCGCCGACCTGCACTCAGGCAAAGCCAAATACTCCAGCATCTTCAACTATCCAACTCTTTCCTGGGCCGATATCGGGGCAATTGGCTGGCTCGTGGATGGCGCGGCCATCATGAACCAGGTGCCTTTGATCAGGACTTCCTACGGACCTTACGCCCGGGCCATGGTGCGGGTGTGCAAAGAGGAAAGCTTCCACCAGCGCCAGGGGTTTGAGATCATGATGTCCTTGTGCAACGGGGCACCCGCCCAGAAGAAAATGGCCCAGGAGGCCTTCAACCGGTGGTGGTGGCCAACGCTCATGATGTTCGGTCCGAAGGATGCTGAGTCGCCCAATACCGAGCAGTCCATGCGGTGGAAAATCAAGCGGTTCACCAACGATGAGCTGCGCCAGCGGTTCGTGGATATGATGGTGCCGCAAGCCGAGTTTCTGGGCCTCACCGTGCCCGACAAAGACCTGAAGTGGAACGAGGCAAAAAACGGCTATGATTTCGGGGACGTGGACTGGGAAGAGTTCTGGAACGTGGTGAAAGGCAACGGGCCCTGCAACAAAGACCGCATCAACACCCGCGTGAAAGCCTACGAAGAAGGCGCCTGGGTGCGCGAAGCCGCCTTGGCCCACGCCCAGAAACGTGCCGCTCGGGAAGCCGCTAATCAGGCAAAATAAAATTAGTGGGTGTTACAATCACTCCTTCACTCAACCACACATTCACTCAATTGATATGAGTCAGCAGAAAGAATGGCCCCTGTGGGAAGTCTTCATCAGAAGCAAACAGGGCCTTGACCATAAACACGTAGGCAGCCTGCACGCCGCCGATGCCGAGATGGCCATCCAGAACGCCCGCGACGTCTACACCCGCCGCATGGAAGGGGTGAGCATTTGGGTAGTGGAGTCAAAGCACGTGCACGCCTCCAACCCAGACGAGGCTGGAGCCTTCTTCGACCCCGCCAACGACAAAGTGTACCGGCACCCTACCTTCTACGAGGTTCCCGCCGAAATCAAAAACATGTAAGCGCCATGGACCTACACCATAAACCTACGGTTGATCTGCAAGGTTATTCGCCTGAGATCCGGGCGCTCGTGTATGACTACACCCTGCAACTCGCCGATACCAGCCTTATCCTAGGACACCGGCTTTCTGAGTGGTGCGGGCACGGTCCCATCCTGGAGCAGGACCTGGCTATGGCTAACATCGCGCTGGATTTGATTGGAGAGTCCCGCAGCCTTTACCAATACGCCGCTGAGTTGGAAGGCCAGGGGCGCACCGAGGATGACCTGGCGTCCCTGCGGGATGCCGTGGAGTACAAGAACCCGCTGCTGGTGGAACAACCTAACGGTGATTTCGGGGACACGGTCATGCGGCAGTTTCTCTTTGACGGTTTTCACTTCTTTTTGCTGAAAGAGCTCCAAAACAGCCCCGACAAAGGTCTGGCGGGCATCGCGGCAAAGTCGTTTAAAGAAGCCAGCTACCACGTGAAGTGGAGCGCAGAATGGATCATTCGGCTGGGTGACGGCACTGAGGAAAGCCGCCGCCGCATCCAGAAAGCCCTGGACAACCTCTGGATGTTCTCCGGCGAGCTCTACACCATGACCGATACTGAGAAAGCACTGGCCCAGGCTGGCTTCATTCCGGATTACAGCGGTTTACTGAGCCAATGGGAGGCGCACGTGGGTAAGGTGTTCGCCGAGGCCACTTTGGAGGTGCCCCAAAACGTGTTCATGCAGAAAGGCGGCAAAACTGGCCGGCACTCAGAGCACTTGGGCTATCTCTTAACCGAGTTGCAATACCTGCAGCGGGCTTATCCGGGGTTGGAGTGGTAAAAAACAATTCCTGTTTAGAGGCTGCTTTTGACTAAGTAGGCCAAAAACAGGAGACAAGCGCCTTACCTTCAGAATCTATAAAATTAAAATGGCACTGGTAACCCAAAACCTAACCACTGAAGACCACATCTGGAAGCTTTTAGAGGAAGTTTCTGACCCGGAGATTCCGGTGCTGAGCATCCTGGACCTTGGCGTGCTCAAAAAAGTGCAGGTGCAGGAAGGTGGGAAGGTACAGGTGACCATCACGCCCACCTATTCGGGGTGCCCGGCCATGAACACCATCGCCGCCGATATCAGGATAAAGCTTTTGGCCGAAGGGTTCAAAGACGTGGCTGTGGATCTGCAGCTCAGTCCAGCCTGGACCACCGACTGGCTGACCCCCGAGGGGAAAGACAAACTGGAGGCCTACGGCATTGCACCCCCGGTAGAACCCGCCGGCGACATCCACGCCCTCTTCGGGAGGGATACGGCGGTGCGGTGCCCGCTCTGCAAATCAGAAAACACCAAACTTGTCAGCCAGTTCGGTTCCACTTCCTGCAAGGCCCATTACCAATGCAACGACTGCCTGGAGCCTTTTGACTATTTCAAGTGCCTCAAATAAAACTATGACCCACAGCGACTACATCAAATACTCTCTGGAAAACGGCGTAGCCACGCTCACGCTCAACCGGCCCAACGTCTTCAACAGCTTTAACCGTGAAATGGCTTTGGCTCTGCAGGATCACCTGCGGCACTGCGCTCAGGACGAAGCAGTGCGCGCGGTGCTGCTGACCGGTGAAGGGAAAGCCTTCTGCGCCGGCCAGGATTTGGCGGAGGCCACCGGCCCTAATAGCATGGAGGTCTCTGAGATTGTGGTGCAGCATTACAACCCTATCATCCTCCTTCTGCGTGAACTGGAGAAACCCGTCATAGCCGCGGTGAACGGAGTAGCCGCCGGAGCGGGCGCGAACCTGGCCCTGGCCTGCGATCTTGTAGTGGCCAAAGAATCGGCTTCCTTTATTCAGGCGTTCAGCAAAATAGGGTTGATCCCAGACAGCGCCGGTACCTATTTCCTGCCTCGCCTCATCGGGCTGCAGCGCGCCTCGGCTTTGATGATGACCGGCGACAAAGTATCCGCTACTGAAGCCATGCAAATGGGCATGATCTACAAAACCTTTCCGGAGGATTCATTTGCAGCAGAAGCCTTGGCGCTGGCCCAGAAACTAGCCTCCATGCCCACCAAAGGCTTAGCCTATACCAAACAATTGCTCAACGGCACGTTCCAGAATTCCCTCTCAGAACAGCTGGAGCAGGAAGCCGTTTACCAGCAAAAGGCTGGGCAGACTGAAGATTTCAAGGAAGGGGTAGAAGCCTTTATCCAGAAACGTCAACCTAACTTTAAAGGGCAATGATTGTAGGCATCATCGGGAGCGGAGCCATGGGCTCTGGCATTGCGCAGGTTATCGCCACGGCAGGCCACAAGGTCCACCTGCTGGACAAAAACGCCCAGGCACTGCAGCGGGCGGCACAATCTATCAAAGACACGTTGCGGAAAATGTCCTCAAAAGGCAGGTTGTCAGAAAATGAGGCGGCCGAGATTATGGACCGGCTCAACTTTACTGAGAACAACCAGGAGTTCGGGAACTGCGACTTGGTACTGGAAGCGGTGGTAGAGGATCTGCAGGTGAAGCAACAGCTGTTCAAGGAGTTGGAATTGATGGTCACCGATGAGTGTGTCCTGGCTACCAATACTTCCTCTTTGTCTATTGCCTCCATTGCCGCCGCCTGCGAAAAACCAGAACGCGTGATCGGGATTCACTTTTTCAACCCAGCCCCGTTGATGCCTTTGGTGGAGATCATCCCCGCCGTGCAGACCCGCAACGGCTTGGCAGAGGAGATAAAGTACCTGGTACAGTCCTGGGGCAAAGTGCCCGTCATAGCTAAAGACACCCCCGGCTTCATCGTGAACCGGGTGGCGCGTCCCTTCTACGGCGAGGCCATTCGCATCTACGAGGAAGGCAGCGCCGACATCGCTACCATTGACTGGGCCATGACCGCGCTGGGCGGTTTCAAGATGGGACCGTTCACCCTCATGGACTTCATTGGGCACGATGTCAATTACCGCGTCACGGAATCCGTTTTTGCCTCGTTTTTCTATGATCCGCGCTATAAGCCCTCCTTTACCCAAAAGCGCCTGTTTGAGGCCGGCTATTTCGGCCGGAAATCGGGGAGAGGGTTCTACAACTACCAGGAAGGAGCCGTACTCCCGGAACCAACAAAAGACGAAAAGTTGGGCGAGCAAATCCTTACCCGTATCCTGGCCATGCTCATCAACGAGGCCGTGGATGCCCTTGCCATGCATGTGGCTACCAAAGAAGACCTGGAACTAGCCATGACCAAAGGAGTGAACTACCCCAAAGGTTTGCTGGCATGGGCCGATGAACTAGGTCCGGAACACATTCTAGCCAACCTGGACGCCCTCTACAAAGAATACCACGAAGACCGCTACCGCGCCAGCCCGCTCCTGAGAAAAGTAGTCCGCGAGAACAGCACGTTCTTAGGCTGAGGAGACACGTTGTTATAAAAGAAGGCTTTAAACGAGTAGTAGGGTAACAGTAATCAGAGGCAAAGATCAACACGCATTCCGTCCTCCTTTGAAGGAGGTTGGGCATGACCAGGTAGGTCGAAGAAGCCATTATTATTCGTAACTACTGTAGGGGCAACCACAAGGGATTGCCCCTACAGTAGCTCCAACAAAAAGAAACTTTGAACCTGACCACTCTGAAGGTTCAGTTTTAACATACAACAGAACCACCATGAAGCAAGCATACTTAGTTGACGGCGTGCGCACGCCCATCGGGAATTTTGGAGGGGCATTGGCCACGGTGCGGCCTGATGATTTGGGCGCCCTTGTGATAGAGGAGTTGTTGAAACGGAACCCCAGTGTAGATCTAGCCGCCATAGCCGATGTGATCATGGGCTGCGCCAACCAGGCCGGGGAGGATAACCGGAACGTTGCCCGCATGTCTTTACTATTAGCAGGCTTGCCCTTCTCTGTACCCGGCGAAACTGTGAACCGGCTGTGTGCCTCTGGGCTTTCTGCCTCGGTAGCTGCCGCGCGCGCCATTCAGGCCGGCGACGGTGACCTATTTGTCGCCGGAGGGTTGGAGAACATGACACGCGGACCTTGGGTTATCTCTAAGACAAGTACCCCTTTTGGTCGTGATGCCCAAATGTTTGACTCCAGCTTCGGATGGCGGTTTGTAAACCCTAAAATCCACGAGGTGTTCGGTACTGATGGTATGGGCGAGACCGCCGAGAACCTGGCGCGCCGGGAGGGTATCACCCGTGAAGACCAGGATGCGTTTGCGCTATGGTCTCAGCAAAAAGCCACCAAAGCCCAGGAAGCTGGAATTCTAGCCCAGGAGATTGTGCCAGTGCAGATTCCGCAGAAGAAAGGTGAGCCTAAAATGTTTGTCCAGGACGAGTTTATCAAGCCCACCACCACTTCAGAAGTATTGGCCAAGCTTAGGCCCGCCTTCCATAAAGAAGGAACCGTAACGGCAGGAAATGCCTCGGGGTTGAACGATGGGGCGGCTGCGCTCCTGTTTGCCTCAGAGGATGGGCTGAAGAAGTACAACCTCACGCCCAAGGCGCGCTACGTATCCATGGGCGCCGCTGGGGTAGAGCCCCGGTACATGGGCATGGGGCCGGTGCCCGCGACTCATATGGCCCTTCAGAGAGCCGGCCTCACCCTGGATGACATGGACCTAATTGAGATTAATGAAGCTTTTGCCTCCCAGGTGCTGACTTGTACCCGGGCCTTGGGCATCGATGACCGTGATCCGCGCATCAACCCTAACGGTGGGGCAATTGCCTTAGGACACCCCTTGGGCATGAGTGGGGCCAGAATCCTGAACTCGGCTGCTCTGGAACTGCAAAGACAAAACAAGCGGTATGCGCTGGTGACCATGTGCGTGGGCGTGGGCCAGGGGTACGCCGCCATCATTGAACGCGTATGATTTACGAGTTCAACGGCTATATCCCGGTGGTGCATGAAAGCGCCTTTGTGCATCCGCAGGCCACGGTGACGGGAAATGTGGTCATCGGGAGAAACGTGTACGTGGGACCGGGAGCCGCTATCAGGGGTGACTGGGGTCAGATCATCATTGAAGACAACTGCAACGTGCAGGAGAACTGTACCATTCATATGTTTCCGGGCACTACGGTGCTGTTGAAGGAAATGGCCCACATTGGCCACGGCGCTATCATCCACGGGGCTACTATTGGGCGCAATGTGATGGTGGGCATGAACGCAGTGGTCATGGACCGGGTAGAGATTGGCGACGAGAGCATTGTAGGTGCCCTTTGTTTCGTGCGGGCCGATGAAAAGATCCCCCCGCGCAGTGTGGTGGTGGGCAATCCGCATAAGATTGTGAAAGAGGTGAGCGATGAGATGATCCACTGGAAAACCGAAGGCACCCAAATCTACATGCAGCTTCCCGCCGATTGCCACGCCACCCTGAAGCCCTGCGAACCCCTCCGCGAAGTGCCCACTGACCGAAAGGTGCAGGAAACTGGCTACCAAACCTGGACCGAACGGAAAAGCGGTTAAGCATCTGTTTTAGGCCCGTTTTCCCAAAGATCGGCTTTAAACGCCTTTCTATAGTTCACCATTTGCAGATCAAAAAATTAACCATCAGAAACTAACAACCAAAAATATGACCGCAGTATTGCAGAATTACGCCATGGGCCAGTGGACGCCCGGATCCGGAAAGGAAAGCGAGATTGTGGATGCCGTCACGGGTGATCTGATCTGTCTCGCGTACAGCGGCGGGCTGGATTTCAACGCCATGATGGAGTTTGCCCGAGCCAAGGGAAACAAAGCCCTCCGGAAAATGACGTTCCAGGAACGAGGCCGCATGCTTAAGGCCCTGGCGCTGCACCTGCAAGCCAGAAAAGAAGATTTCTATAAGCTGAGCTACCGCACCGGGGCCACCCGCGCCGATAGCTGGGTGGACATTGAAGGCGGCATCGGGAACCTGTTTGCCTATGCTTCCCTGCGTAAGCAATTCCCCGACAAACCTTACTTTGTGGAGGATGAACCGGTGGGGCTGTCAAAGGGTGGCACGTTCATGGGGCACCACATCCTGGTGCCGAAAGAAGGCGTGGCCGTGCACATCAACGCGTACAATTTTCCGGTTTGGGGCATGCTGGAGAAAATAGCCGTGAACCTGCTGGCAGGCATGCCGGCCATTGTGAAACCGGCGCCCATCACCGCTTTCCTCACCGAGGCCGTGGTGCGGGAAATCATCGCCTCCAACATATTACCCGAAGGAGCACTGCAACTGGTGACCGGCACCGGCGAAGGCATTCTGGACCATGTAACCTACCAGGATGTGGTGACCTTCACGGGATCGGCACATACCGGGCGTTTGCTGAAGGCGCACCCGCGACTTATCCAGGAAGCCGTTCCGTTTACCATGGAAGCAGACTCCTTGAACAGCTCTGTGCTGGGGGAAGACGCGGTACCTGGCACATTTGAGTTTGATTTATTTATCAAGGAAATCCGGAAGGAGATTACGGCCAAGGCTGGGCAAAAATGTACCGCCATCCGCCGCGCCATTGTGCCTGAGAAGTTAGTAGAAGACGTGCAGATTGCCCTGGGCAAAGAGCTTTCCAAAACTGCCATCGGGGATCCGCAGGCGGAGGGTGTGCGTATGGGGGCGCTGGTGGGCAGAGAACAATTGAAGAAATTGCGCGAGCAGGTGAAAGAACTGGCCAAGCAGACACCCATTGTGTACGGCGACTTGGACAAAGTAAATTTGGTAGGAGCAGACCAGGAGAAAGGTGCCTTTATCTCACCCATCGTGATGCTGAATCCGGAGCCTTTCCGGTACACCGATACCCATGAGGTGGAGGCATTCGGGCCGGTTGCCACCATCATGCCCTACAAACACCTGAACGAGGCCATTGAACTGACTAAAATGGGTAAAGGCTCGCTGGTGTCTTCCATTGCCACCGCAGATCCAGAAATCGCCCAACAGTTTGCCATAGGCGCTGCTACCCACCACGGACGTATTCTGGTCCTGGACAATGCCTGCGCGAAGGAAAGCACCGGCCACGGCTCACCCATGCCTATGCTCACGCACGGTGGTCCGGGCCGCGCCGGCGGAGGCGAGGAGATGGGCGGCGTACGCGGCGTGAAGCACTTCATGCAACGCACGGCCATCCAAGGTTCACCCTCCATGATCACTGCTATTACCGGCGTGTACCAACAAGGCGCGAAGCAGATAGAGAAAGACGTGCACCCGTTTCGGAAGCATTTTGAGGAATTGGAGATCTCCGAGACTTGGGTCACCCACCGCCACACCGTCACCGAATCCGATATCACCAACTTCGCCAACGTTTCTGGTGACCATTTCTACGCCCACGTGGACGCCACTTCTTTGGAAGGCACCCTGTTCACTGGCCGTGTGGCTCACGGCTACTACATCCTCTCCAAAGCAGCCGGTATGTTCGTGGACCCCAAAAAAGGCCCTGTACTGCTGAACTACGGCCTAGAAAGCTGCCGCTTCACCAAACCTGTTTACCCAGGCATGACCATCGGGGTGAAACTGACCGTGAAAGAAAAAGTGGCCCAGGAAAAACGCAGCGAGGAAGATGTAGCCAAAGGCATCGTGAAATGGCTCGTGGATGTCACCGATGAAATTGGCGAAACCGTGGCCATCGCTACCATCATGACCATGGTTAGAAAGATGAATCAGGAGTAGTAGATTTGGAGATTTGGAGATTTGAGGATTTGGAAATTTGAAGGTGTCTTGATTTTCAGATGAGGACTTTTGAGTGTGACCAAATTATAATCTTTTAGGCCCGTTGTTTTGGGGCTGATTTTTAGAAATCAGCCTCAAAACAATGGCTACCAACCCTGCTTCAAATTTTCAACTTGGAGCCTCATTGACGCAAGTTTGCAACTTGCGTGAGTTCTTTTCACAAGTGGAGCATAAGCTCACTGTTGTATTTCCTACCCAAAAGAATTCAGCAAACAGGCCAATTATCTCTTTTAAAACTTGATTTAAAGCTTCAAGGCTCTATTTACAAAAACAACCAACAAACAGAAACAAATCATATGACCCTTACAGGTAAAGTTGACATCACCCTTGACGAGGCTGGCATTGCCGTCATCTCCTTTTTCCACCCTTCGCACAATTCTTTGCCTGGGGCGCTGTTGAACGAGCTGGCACAGACCATCCTGCAGGCTGGAAAAGAGGAGCGGGTAAAAGTGATCGTGCTCAGGAGCGAGGGGGAACGGACTTTCTGCGCCGGCGCCAGCTTTGATGAGTTGATTTCCATCCAAAACAAAGTACAGGGCATGGAATTCTTCTCGGGGTTTGCCAAGGTTATCAACGCGTGCCGGACCTGTGGTAAAATCATCATTGGACGGGTACAGGGCAAAGCCATTGGGGGCGGCGTGGGGGTAGCCGCCGCCACCGATTACTGTTTTGCCACGCAGCAAGCCTCGGTGAAGCTAAGTGAAATTGCTTTGGGCATCGGGCCCTTTGTAGTAGGTCCGGCCGTAGAGCGGAAAATAGGTCTGTCTGCGTTTTCGCAACTGGCGCTGGATGCCACTGAGTTCAGGTCCGCGGCTTGGGCCCAAGAGAAAGGATTATACGCCCAAGTGTTCGAAACTACGGAGGCAATGGATGCGGCAGTTCAGGCTTTTGCGGCTAAACTTGCTACTTACAGCCCAGATGCTTTAGCTGCTCTTAAACAAGTATTCTGGCAAGGAACAGAGCACTGGAATAAACTTTTAGTGGACAGGGCAGGCATTAGCGGCACCCTTGTATTATCTGACTTCACCAGAAATTTCATTCAGGATTTTAAGTTGAAGTAAGGATTAAGTAAATAAGGGATAATTAACCTCCTCGTTTAAGGCTACTTCTATAAAAGCAGCCTTAAACGAGGAGGTTTTTTTATGAGGTACAAGCCAACTTACGTGAAGCGATGATTACCCTTAAACCACTACACCCTACCTAACTAGCTTGTGAATCAGCAACTTTGCAGGTGGATGATTTCTATTTATTCAACAGCTGAAATCCTCATATGCTGAACATGTAAAACAATCATTTACAATTTTAACAAAACAATACTAGTAGAGATGAAAAATTAATAAGCCCTTTTTTAAATTTTAATAATTATTTGATTTACATAAGATAAAAGATCATATTAGATTATAAATTTCTACGGTAACCATGTCAGCACGTGTGCTTTATATGTCTTCTTTGCCAGATGAGCAGCTTTGGGAGTTGGTCCGGCAGGATGACATAGAAGCGTTTAACACCCTTTACCGCAAGCACTGGAAACAACTGTACAACGCCGCGTACAAACGCCTGCAGGACAAAGAAGCCTGTGAAGAACTAGTGCAGGACCTATTTGTCTATTTGTACGGTTCACGGCATCAGTTGGAAATTAACCAATCTCTAATAGGTTATTTGCATTCAGCGGTTAGAAACAAGGTTCTTAATTGCCTTCGTCAAAAAGCCACTGAACAAAAGCATGTTCACCAAGCTGCTTCTACCAAAGAAGAAGCCTATCACCATGTGGAGCTGTCCGTTGAATACAATGAACTGGCGCACGCCCTTCAATTCCATGTAGAGCAAATGCCGGATCGGAACAGAGAGGTTTATCTTTTGAACCGAGAGCAACACCTATCCGTATCGGAAGTGGCGCAGCACCTTCAAAGGCCAGTCTCCACGGTAGAGAAACAACTAAAAAAAGCCATCTCCTATTTGCGGCTGCACCTACAAGACTATTTCGCCTTGGTTCTTTTTTTCCAGACTATAGGGTGAAACTCTGTGGCATTTAATGGTAAATGTCCAGGAGCGCCTTTTAGCCACTTTCCTGAAAATTAGCCCTTAAACAGGTATTTATCTTCCTTTCCCTTCCTAGAAATCTGTACTGCAAGCAAGTTCTAAGTTAGGCTTTTGTCATCAAAAGTATTTTTAACTACTACTTCGTTGAAAGGGCCGTCTGAATTAAAAAAATTATTTTTTAGACCAGGTGGCGGTTTGGGATGCGCGCAGGTGTCATAGAAGTATACCAGTCATTTATACAAAAGCTGGGAAGCCAGAATGAGCAATAGAATCTCTCCCCATTTAATAGACAAGTACCTGGCCAATAACTGCACCCCTGAGGAAAAGTTAGAAGTGGAGCGTTGGTACGCATCTTTCGATATGAATGGAGACATTCTGGATAGCTACTCAGAAGAGGAGCAGGTAAGCCTCGAAAACAAACTGCTGGCTGGAATCCATCAAAAGGTTTCCGATGAAGGAATGAAAAGTTTGCCTTTCAAACCTGTGACTAATCCTTCTCCTAAATCACTATGGCTAAAAGTGGCGGCTGTTTTCTTACTTCTTACAGCTAGTGTTTTAGGAATATACCAGTACTCTATCAAAAAAGACAAAGTATATGAAACTGCCTACGGCGAGCGCCACATCATCATGCTCCCGGATGGCTCCAAAGTAGTGCTGAACGGAAAATCCTCCATGCGCTCCGCGAAGGAATGGTCCTCAGATACAGAAAGGGAAGTTTGGTTGACCGGGGAGGCCTTCTTCTCTGTGCAGCACACGAAAAGCCATCAGAAGTTTCTGGTTCATACCTCTGATGGGGTAACGGTGGAAGTGCTGGGCACTGAGTTCAACGTGAAGAAACGGCAAAGCGGCACCCAAGTGGTGTTGCGGGAAGGAAGCATCCGATTGCAGGTGGAAAGCACGTCAGAAAACAAGCTTCAAAGCCTGTTATTAAAACCTGGGGACTTAATTGAGGTAAACACGGCCACCCGAAAGATTAGCAAACAGGCGGTTAAACCTGAGAAATACACCTCCTGGCAGGCACCCCAGATGGTATTTGAGAACACACCTGTTAGTGACATTGTGGCGATGCTTCAGGAAACCTACGGGTACGAGGTAGTAGTGCAGGATGAAGAAATCTTAACCACGTTGGTGACCGGGTTGGTGCCGAATGACAATGTGCAGGTGTTGCTAGCGGCTTTAGGTGAAACGTTGGGAGTGGACATCAAGCAGGAGAACAAACGCTTACTTTTTTCTAAAAAATAATAAAAAAATCCCCTTTTGATTAGTGCGCCAAAAGCGCACCTGGATTTCTATTGCCTATACTTTCTCAACCCTTTGAGTTTTAAGCTATGCAGAAAATCTACTTTTTACCGCTGCTTTTTGTCTGGGCAAGTACCAACCCTCTGGCGTTCGCGCAGGAGGCGCCCCAATTTTCCTCCAGACCTGCCGTCCGGTGGGGTCCTTCTAAAGGAGATCGGGGTTCTCAGCCCCAAAAACTAGAAACGAGCTTAAAACAGCTGGAAAAAACCTACCGGGTATCTTTTTTCTACCAGAGCAAATTAGTGGCAGGGAAAACAACACTTCCCTCAGCCAACCACAAAACGGTAGAAGAAGCCTTGGACGAGGTACTTTCTAAAACCGGGCTTACCTATAGAAAAGTAAGAGAGGGATTTTATGCCATTTCC
The DNA here is from genome assembly GCF_008271695.1 of Rufibacter hautae. Lineage (GTDB taxonomy): Bacteria > Bacteroidota > Bacteroidia > Cytophagales > Hymenobacteraceae > Nibribacter > Nibribacter hautae. The sequence continues at coordinate 1,029,234 of NZ_VKKY01000002.1, read as the reverse complement.
CCAAAAAAAAATAAAACCAGCTTTAAGTCTGGTGATGCAGAAGCTGTTCCAACCGAGGTGCCTGCTGCCAAAACCTCCCCCAAGGGTGAGGTGGCAACCTCTGTTGGGCAGCAAAAAGACATTCCCGTTACAGGTCGTGTGTTAGATGCGAAAGGCGGGCCTTTGCCTGGAGTGAGCATCAGCATCAACGGTACCACCAGAGGCACCATGACCGAAGGCGATGGATCCTTCCGGCTCAGCGTTCCAGAAGGGGCTACGTTGACCTTTTCTTATTTGGGCTTTCAGAAAACTGAAGTTGCCCTGAACGGGAGAACCACCTTAGACGTGCAGCTAACCCCCGATCAGACCAACCTCAATGAAGTGGTGGTCCTAGGGTATAGCACGGTGGAGAAGAAGGATTTAACAGGTTCCATCGCAACCATTAAGGCCGAGGATCTACAAATCTCAGGAATACAAAGTTTTGACCAACTATTGACAGGACGGGCAACGGGCGTAATGGTCATGCAGAATTCCGGTGCCCCGGGTTCTGGGGCTACCATCAACATCAGAGGAGCCCAAACGTTGACGGGGGACAATGAACCCTTGTACGTGATTGACGGAGTGCCCATCCTCAAGGTGCAGCAGTTCGGTGAGAACTCTGCGGCTTCTTTCACCCCGCGCGAGAACCCCTTGCTGGCTTTAAACCCCAACGATATTGCCAGTATAGACATCCTCAAAGATGCATCGGCGGCAGGTATCTACGGGGCCAGGGCAGCGAACGGCGTCATCATTGTCACTACCAAAAGAGGGAAGTTCGGGCAGAAACCAACGCTCAACTTCAACTACACGCATTCCTTTCAGAGGGTAGCCAACACCTATGACATGCTGAACGCGACCGAGTTCGCAAGCTACCTGACCCAACTTAATGGCCCTCAAAAGCCCGGTCCTGGAAATACCAATTGGATGGACGAACTTTTGGAGGAGAATGCCAGCATCAAGGAAGCCAACATTTCCATCAGGGGCGGCTCTGACAATGCCGCCTATGCCTTATCGGTCTCGTCTGCGGACCAGGATGGTTTGGTAAAGAAATCGGGGCTGAAAAGATACAGCATCCGGTTAACGGTAGACAACAAGGTAAATGAACGGCTGTCCTTTGGGGCTACGGCCAATTACTCCCATTCCAAGACCTTCAATGCCGGGATTGACAGAATCTCCAATGTCATCAGTTTTAGGCCTGATTTCCCCATTTACAATGAAAACGGGGACTACTATACTGGCAACACCCCGGGGCTGAACCTCATCAACCCGGTGATGCAGAACACCCGAAAAAACGAAGGCATAGCCCGCAACATACTGGCCAACGGGTTCATGGAAGTGAAGCTCGTGGAGGGCCTAAAGTTCAGGACCTCCGTGAACGTGGGGGAGTTGGCCAGTGCCCAAAACAACTTCATGCCCAAGCGGCTGAGAATGCCTTTGGGGCAGGCACAACTCTTCCAGAATGACTTTACTTCTACCAGCCTCACCTTTGACAACACCTTGAATTACCTGAGAACCTTCAAGGAAATCCATTCGGTAAATGCGGTGGTGGGAGCCTCCTGGTTTAACAGTATTGACGAGGTGACCGGCCGGGAGTACCTGGATTTCCCCGATGATGAAGTGTTGACGAACCCAGGATCGGCGAACAAAGCCATGCCCGTATCCAACACCAAAGTAGAAGGGGGGCTGAACTCCTATTTCGGGCGGGTGGACTATGGTTTACGGGACCGCTATCTTTTAACGCTCACAGCTAGATATGACGGTTCTTCCAAATTTGGGCCCGGAAACAAATGGGGGTTCTTCCCGTCAGTTGCCGTGGGCTGGAAAGTACACAACGAACCGTTCATGGCTGACTTCCCGGTAGTGAACAACCTGAAGCTACGGGCCAGCGTGGGTAAAACAGGAAACGCCAATTTCGCCGGATTTCTTTACGAGACCTTTTTCGGGGCCGGTTTCCGGTACAACGGGGAAAATGGGTTAGCGCCTCTGGGCGTGCCCAACCGCAACATACAATGGGAGACTACCAAGCAGGTAGACGTAGCGTTGGAGTTTGGTTTGTTCCAGGACCGGATTTTCGGGGAAATAGGGTTCTTCTCCAAAAAGACCAATGGCTTGTTGACGTATGCGCCTATACCCGGGCAATTGGGTTTTGGGCAGCAAATCCAGAACCGCGCCGATCTCCAGAACCTGGGCTACGAAGTCCAGATTGGAGGCGACATCATCAGAACGCCCAAGGTTAGGTGGTCTTCCACGTTCAACTATTCCCGCATCAAAAATGAAGTCACCAGCCTGAACGGGGGGTATATTTTTTCCGGCGGTGGAAACGGCAACATCCGGGAAGGGGAGCCCCTTGGTTTCATCATGGGCTACGTGGTAGAAGGCATCTTTCAGACGGCTGATGAGATTACTGCCCTCAACACCCAGGCGCAGGCTGGCGGAGGCGCTTTTTACCAAGTAGAGAAAACCTCGCCCGGCGACTATAAATACAAAGACATAAGTGGCCCCAACGGCGTGCCCGACGGCCGCATCACCAGCGATGACCGCACCATCATTGGGTACATCCAACCTGATTACTACGGTGGCTGGTACAATAACATCAATTACAAAGGTTTTGACTTCTCGTTCCTCTTCACGTACGCCGCGGGTAACTCTAAGGAATGGCTTACAGGCGAAACCTTCCATTCTGGTTCCAGCAATGTATTGAGAGACCAGGTTTATGACGCCTGGACCCCTGAAAACCCAGACGCTGAATTCCCAAGAGTCATTCTGGACGACCCCAATGACAACCGCCGCACCTCCACCGCCAATGTGCTGAAAGCCGATTATCTGAAGCTGAAGAACGTGCAGTTGGCTTATACCTTCCCTGAGAAAATGTTCAGCAAGGCGTACATCACCCGGGCACAGGTTTTTGTGGCGGCCTCCAATATTTTCAGCATCACCAACTATCCGGGCTTAGATGCGGAAGCGGTTACCTCAGAGCGTCCGGTGGGCAACTCCACCATTGACAATGGCCGGGACCTGGAAGGCTATCCTTTCTCGCGCGTCATCTCCTTCGGAATCAACATCGGCTTTTAAACCTCAGACCATGAAAACCTATACCTATATTTTCCTTTTAGGGGCTACGTTCCTGGGAGCTTGTGGCCTCATGCAGGATGTAGAAGACATTGACCCTCTTTACGTTCTGGATTCAGGTACCGTAATCACCGATGCCCCCTCGGCGGAGTTGGCCCTGAACGGGGTATACAACAGCTATTACCAAGGAGATTTCATGCCGTATATGGCCACCATCACCTCCCAATTAGGCGTGTCGTCGGTGGCAACGCCCACCAATCCGGTTACGGATTACCAGCGGAATGACATCAAAGCCAATGACAACTTCTCCTCCAACATCCATTCGGGTCTGTATAACATGATCAACCGGGCCAATTGGGTGATTGACCGGGTGAGTGCTTTGCCTAACACGGGTTTTGCCGGCAACCGCAGAACGGAGATCATTGGGGAAGCCAAATACAACAGAGCCTTGGGCCATTTCTATCTGTTACGCTGTTTCGGGCAGTTCTGGGACAAGAACTCGCCCTTGGGCATCACCCTGAAAAAGGAACCTTCCCGTTCCGCCGAGATTTTCCCCCGCGACCGGGTAGAAGACGTGTACACCTATATTCTGAAAGACCTGGAGGAAGCCATTGCCGAGGCTCCGGCCTTCAGACAGCATTATTTTGCCAGCAGCGTGGCTGCCAAAGCTTTGAAGGCGAAAGTGCAATTGTTCCACCAAGACTTTGCCGGTGCCGCCGCCACAGCCAAGCAGATCATAGACGATAGGGCAGATGCGTATGAACTGGTGCCTACCTTCAATGAAGTGTTTGCGCCTATTCCGGCCTCCTTCAACTCCAAAGAAGCGCTTTTCTCCGTGGCCACGAACGAAACTTCTTCCGTGGGCATGGACAACCTGTACTTTTTCTTTGCCCAATACGCCATATCGCCTTATGTGAAAAGCCTTAAAGAACAAAGCGTGATGATTGGCGGCACCTCCGTGAAACTGGACAAAGGAAGAATAACATTGACGGATAGTGTGCACTGCTTTGCCCCAAATGTGTGCTTCCCCATGAATGGAAAATTTCCCTTTCCGGGTGGCCCCACCAAGAGCACGTACTTCCACATGCGCATGGCTGAAGTTTACCTGATCTACGCCGAGGCAGAAGCCAGAAGCGGATCAATCAATAATGCCTTGGAAGCCTTGAACCAAGTGAGAGTCCGGGCAGGCGCAGATCCTTACCCAGCCACTACCACCAAGGCAGAGATACTGGAAGCCATCAGGGTAGAGAAGGTGATGGAGTTAGCCACTGAAAATGGGGAAGATTGGTTTGACTTGATCCGGTACGAAACCGTTGATCCTACTTTCATGATTTCGGCTAAGAAATCCACCCTGCTGGAAAGTTCAGCCTCGGGCGGCACCGAGAAGTATGTGTTGCCTTTCCCTAGAAGCAGCATAGATGCCGGTCTTGCTCCCAACCCAGGTTACTAAGAAAACACATCTAAGCAGCCAAGCAACAAAGCACTGTTTTCAGCCTGTTTTAGCCATTCTTACCTAAAAGTAGGAGATGGCCTGGCATTTCATTGAAGTTAAAATCTAGATATCAACCTTATGTTACACAGAATTGGAATAAGCGTTCTGCTCGTGGTCGGGACTTTGGTTACCGCTGGGGCCCAAACGAAGCTCATTGAGAAGGTCTCCAAAAAAGGGAATGAGTTTACTATTCCTTTCGAGAAGTATAAACTGGCCAACGGCCTTACCTTGATTGTGCACGAGGACCATTCTGACCCGGTGGTACATGTAGATGTGACGTACCACGTGGGCTCAGCCCGCGAGGAGGTAGGGAAATCTGGCTTCGCCCATTTCTTTGAGCACATGATGTTCCAGGGCACCGACCATTTGGCGGATGAGGAGCACGTCAAGATTGTGTCTGAGGCGGGCGGCACCATGAACGGAGGAACTTACCGTGACATTACCAATTACTATGAAACCATGCCCAGCAACCATCTGGAGACGGCTCTCTGGCTGGAGGCGGACCGCATGGGCTTCTTACTTGACGCCGTTACCCAACAGAAATTTGAGGTGCAACGCGAAACCGTGAAAAATGAAAGGGGGCAGCGGGTAGACAACCAACCGTACGGGCGCGCCTCTGAGATCATAGACCAGACCATGTACCCACCCGGGCATCCGTATTCCTGGCCAGTGATTGGCTACGTGGAGGACCTCAACCGCGTGAACGTCCAGGACCTCAAGAACTTCTTCTTGCGCTGGTACGGTCCTAACAACGCCACTTTATCGGTGGGTGGGGACGTGACGACTGCCGAGGTAATCAAATTGGTGGAAAAATACTTTGGGTCCATTCCTTCGGGTCCTGCCGTAGAAGATGTGCCACCCATCCTTCCTTCCTTAAACAAAGACCGGTACGTCTCTTACCAGGACAATGTGGGGTTCCCGATGCTGCGCATGTCTTTTCCTACGGTGCCAGGTGGGCACAAAGATGAGAACGCACTCTCTGTGTTAGCGCAGGTGCTGGGCCAGGGGAATAGCTCTATTTTCCATAAAACGTTCGTAAAAGACCAGAAAGCAATATCAGCTAACGCGTATAATTCAGGCGGTGAACTTGCCGGAGAGTTCCAAATATCCATTACGGCCCTTCCCAATACTCCGCTTTCCCAAACAGAAGCGCTTTTACGAAAATACATCGCTTCTTTTGAAGAAAGAGGGATTACAGACGATGATCTGATCCGGTACAAGGCATCGGCGGAGGCTAGCCTGATCAACCGTCTGGCCAGCGTAAATGGCAAGGTTTTCCAGTTGGCGCTCTTTGAGACATTTCAGAATACTCCCAACTACCTGCAGGAAACGCTGCGAAACATTCAGGCAGTCACCAAAGAAGACGTAGTGAGGGTGTACAATCAATATTTAAAAAGCAAGCCCAGCGTGATTCTGAGCGTGGTGCCCAAAGGAGAAGAAAAGCTTATTGCAAGGGCAGATAATTTCCTTCTGAACACCAAACTGCCCACGAGCCCTCCGCAGGATTTCAGCCAATTAAAATACACCAAAGCGGTTGATTCTTTTGACCGGAGCAAGCGACCCGTAGTGGGCGCCGCCAAGACCGCCGTAGTTCCGGAGTTTTACACGGCCAAATTGAAAAACGGGCTAAAAATCATAGGCACCAAGTCTGATGAAATCCCTACAGTGACGATCAAAATCACGGTGGAAGGCGGCCATCAGTTATCGGCGGCTACTCCGGGGAAAGCTGGCATCAGTGCCCTCACCGCCTCCATGATGAACGAAGACACCGAGAAGTTCACCTCCGAGGAGATTGCCCGGCAGCTCAGCCAAATGGGCAGCAGTGTGTCCATCAACAGCGGTTCCCATGAGGTGACCATCTATGTAAACTCACTTACCAAACACCTGGACAAAACCCTGCAATTAGTGGAGGAACGCCTATTGCACCCCAAATTTGGCCAGGAAGATTTTGACCGGTTGAAGAAGCAGCAACTGGAAGGCATCGCCAACCAAGCCACGCAGCCTACCTCCATAGCCCACAATGTGTATCAAACCCTTCTCTATGGCCCTGATCATTACCAAGCGATTCCAACCTCCGGCACAACGGAGAGTGTGAGCAGTCTTACTTTAGACGATGTAAAGCAATTCTACAAGACCAATTTTTCTCCTTCCGTGGCACGGATGGTGATTGTAAGTGACCTTAGCGAAAAGGAAATACTACAGAAACTTTCCTTTTTGAATAGGTGGGAGAAAAAGAAGGTCTCTATTCCAACCTTAACTGCTGCCCCAACTAATAATCAAACCCGGATTTACTTAGTAGACAAAAAGGAAGCTGCTCAATCAGAGATAAGGATTGGGTACCTGGCTCTGCCTTATGATGCTACGGGGGAGTACTTCAAGTCTAACCTGATGAACTTTGTGTTGGGTGGTGGGTTCAACAGCCGCTTGAACCTGAACCTGCGCGAAGACAAAGGTTATACCTACGGTGCTTTTTCGGGGTTCAGCGGAAACAAAAATGGGGGAAACTTTACGGCCTATGCCGGTGTGCGGGCCGATGTGACGGCTGAGTCGGTGGCTGAGTTCATGAAAGAGATCAAGGCCTTTCAAAAAAGTGGCTTAGATGAAAAAGAACTTCAATTTTTGAAGAACTCTATTGGCCAATCAGACGCCCGCAATTACGAAACCCCGTGGCAGAAAGCAGACTTCCTGGACCAGATAGTAGAATTTGATTTACAAAAGGATTTCATGAAAAAGCAATCGGCTATTTTAGATTGTATTTCTAAAACAGAGGTAAACGCACTTGCCGCTAAGAACCTACCCGCTGATAAAATGCACATTCTGGTAGTGGGCGACAAAAAGACTGTTCTGCCTAAACTTGTTACCTTGGGCTATGAAGTGGTAGAACTGGACCATGAAGGACATCCTATTAAAACCTCCAGTACCAAGTAAAATATACTTGATTTAGTATAGTGCGAAAAAGCCCTTGAGATATTCAAGGGCTTTTTTGATTTATATGCTAGAATTGCATTTGGAAACTATAATTTATATTACTGTAGAAATCTAATATTATGCTTCTCTGAAAGAAATGCCTATATTCTCTTTAAATTTCTTTCTACCTGTTCATATTCTTTAAAAAGAATAGAGTAATCTGCTCTGATTCTTAAAATTTCCTATTCTCAAAGTGGAAGTCACTTATGTCATTTATTTATAAGAGGATCATTGTCAAGATTGGCTCAAACGTACTCACTCAGGAAGATGGGATGCCAGATGAAGCCCGCATGCAGCACCTGGTAGAGCAGATCTCGACTTTGAAAAAGGAGGGGAAGGAAGTCATTGTGGTCTCCTCGGGGGCAGTGGCCTCCGGCCGAAGTCTCCTTTCCATTCCCGAGAAAACGGATGCCGTGAGTGCGCGTCAGTTGCTGGCTTCTGTGGGACAGGTGAAACTCATCAATACTTATTCGCAGCTTTTCAGCCAGCACGGGCTAGTCTGCGCGCAGGTCCTGGTTACCAAAGAAGATTTTCGGGACCGGGGCCATTACCTGAACATGAAGAACTGTTTTCAGGTGCTGCTGCAGAATAACGTCATTCCCATTGTGAATGAGAACGATGTGATCTCTGTCACTGAGCTTATGTTCACTGATAACGACGAACTGGCCGGCCTGATCGCGTCCATGCTCAACGCCGACGCCCTTTTAATTTTGAGCAACGTGAACGGCATCTATAACGGTGATCCCAAAGACCCAGCCAGCACGGTGATCAAGGACATTGATGCTTCCACCACAGGTTTTTCCTCCTTCGTGACCACACAGCGATCTCAGTTTGGCCGGGGCGGCATGATCACCAAATGCCATATGGCTCGCAAAGTGGCCCAACTGGGTATTCCGGTGCACATTGCCAACGGCAAAACGGAAAACGTACTGCCCCGGCTGCTGAAGGGAGAACTGGAGAACACCCGCTTCCTGCCCGATAAATCTGCCTCCGGGCGAAAGAAATGGATCGCTCATTCCGGGACCTTCGCCAAGGGGGTGGTGCAAATCAACGAAGGCGCCAAAGCCGCCCTATGCAGCTCTCAGGCTGCCATTAGTCTGCTGCTGGTTGGCGTGGTGCAGATCCAGGGCGACTTCCAGAAAGGGGACATTGTGAAACTGGTGGATGAACAGCACCGGCAGGTTGGCTTCGGGATTGCCGAGTATGGCTCAGAGAAGGCACTGGAGAAACTGGGGCTGCAAAAGCAAAAACCGCTGGTGCACTATGATTACCTCTTCCTCAATCCGGAGCTGGTGTAAACCCGCTTTTTATTTTAAGCCAGAAATTAAGAAAACAGGTCTAAATTCCTTTAAGATTAGAGGTTAAATAAAGAATCACCCTTGTAAACAGGAGCATGGAGTACGAAGAAATATTCAGGCAAACCCAACAGGCCAGCAGGTCTTTGGGAATGTTGAAACCAGACCAGGTAAATACCATCTTGCGGGAGGTGGCTGCAGCCGCTTTGGCGCAGACTGATTTTATTCTGGCCGAGAACCAAAAAGACCTGGCCCGCATGTCTCCTGATGACCCCAAATATGACCGACTGGAACTTACCCCAGCCCGCCTGCAAGACATCGCTAAAGACCTTGAGAACGTGGCCAGCCTCCACTCGCCTTTAGGCGAAGTCCTGCTGCAAAAGGAACTTCCTAACGGGTTAAAAATGAGCAAAGTCCGGGTGCCCTTGGGTGTGGTGGGGGTAATCTATGAAGCCCGGCCCAACGTGACGTTTGATGTCTTTGCGCTCTGTTTTAAAACGGGAAACGCTTGCCTGCTAAAAGGAGGCAGTGATGCAGAATTCTCTAACCAATCCATTATTTCGGTCATCCACCAAGTACTTGACAAACATGGGCTTGACCCAAGCATCGCTACGCTGTTGCCGCCGGGTAGAGACGCTACCAAGGCTCTGTTAGAAGCCATCGGGTACGTAGAGGTGCTTATTCCCAGAGGCAGCCAAGCGCTGATTGATTACGTGCGGCAGAACGCTAAAGTACCCGTGATTGAAACCGGCGCCGGCATTGTACACACCTATTTCGATGCCTCTGGGGATCTGGAGAAAAGCCGCAGCATCATTCACAACGCCAAAACCCGCCGGGTAAGCGTCTGCAATGCCCTGGACTGTCTTTTGGTACACCAAGGCCGCTTGGCAGATTTGGCTTTATTGGTGTCTCCCTTGGCCTCAGAAAAGGTGATGATCTACGCCGATGAACTAGCTTTCGCGGCGCTGAAACAAGAATACCCAACTGAATTGCTGCAATTGGCCGAGGAAGAACACTTTGGAATGGAATTTCTTTCCTTGAAACTAGCCGTGAAAACAGTCCCGGATTTGTCAGAGGCGCTGGAGCACATTGCCCGGTACAGCTCCAAACACAGCGAGGCCATTCTGGCGGAAGACCCCAAAACCATAGATACGTTCCTGACCACGGTAGATGCAGCCGCGGTGTATGCCAATACCTCCACGGCCTTCACCGACGGAGCCCAGTTTGGCTTGGGGGCGGAAATTGGCATTAGTACCCAGAAACTGCATGCCCGCGGTCCTATGGGATTGGAGGAGTTGACCAGCTATAAATGGATCATAAAAGGAGAGGGACAGGTACGGAGATGACCCTTGGACTTACCAAAACCCCTTCTTTAATTAAGCTTTTACCAGATTTGGCGTAAAAGACTATTTTTGCACGAAGACCCACGCACATGAAAGCACTTCTGCTGATTGATATCCAAAATGACTTTATTCCGGGCGGCGCGCTTGCTGTTCCAGAAGGCGATGCCATCCTGCCCATTGTCAATGCTTTGCAGCCGCACTTTGATTTGGTGGTGGCCACGCAGGACTGGCACCCTGCTGACCATAAAAGCTTCGCCTCGCAGCATGCCGTGAAGCAGGTTTTTGAGACTACCCAGCTGCAGGGCCTGGAGCAAGTTCTCTGGCCCGATCACTGCGTGCAGGGCACACCCGGAGCGGAATTTTCTCCAGCACTAGAGATGAACAGGGTAGAAGCTATTTTCCGTAAAGGCACCGATCCGGAGATTGATTCCTACAGCGGATTCTTTGACAACGGCCACCTGAAGTCCACAGCCTTGGCAGACTACCTCAAGGGCAAACAAGTCACAGAGGTGTACCTGGTGGGTTTAGCCGCGGATTATTGCGTGTATTTCACGGCTCTGGACGCAATCAAGGAAGGGTTTACCACCTATTTTATAGAAGACGCCACCCGGGCCATCAACGCCGATGGGTTTGCCAAGGCCAAAGCTGATATGCAGGCGAAAGGCGGACGCTTTTTGCAGAGCATTGACATTTTGGACTAAATTAATGGCTTTCTGTTTTACCCCTACTTTCTGAAAAAAAGGGGTAAAACAGAAAAGCTGGTTTACGCTTCCTGGTTCTGCTCCTTTTTTCTGAGCTGAATGATCAGGTTCATTTTTTGGTCATGCAGGCGTTCTTCCAAGCCTACTTTATAGATGTGCGGATTAAGGAAACGGCGGTAGGTCTCATGCAATAGGCTTAGTTGCTGCTTGGTCCGTTGCTGGATGGCCCCCAAAGCAGGGGAGTCATAGACCTGTTTCCCGGATCTAAAAACTGGCACCAACAAGTCTTCATAGTGGCACTCTTTAGAGAAACTCTTGCGCTGCGTGGGGTCATTGGGGTGCACCATGGTTCCGGAGGTGTTGACCTCCAAGGGCTCAGAGTAAATCATGTCACCTACAATGGTATTGCCTTGGTAGAACCGGCGTACCTGCAGTATGCCCGGTGTGGAGATTTTGATCAATTGCTCAGAGAGTTTGAGTTTATAGTCCCACTCACCATCGGCTTGCCGGAAAGCGGCTAGTTTATAAACCCCACCCAAGGCTGGTTGGTCATAAGCCGTTACCAGTTTGGTACCAATACCCCAGGTATCAATGCGCGCGCCCTGTAGTTTCAAACTTTGGATCAGGTGCTCATCCAGATCATTGCTGGCCAGAATGGATACTTTAGGGAAACTTGCCTCGTCCAGCATCCTGCGGCCTTCAATGCTCAGGTAAGCCAAATCCCCGGAATCCAGCCTGATTCCCCTCAGTTCACTTCCGTTCGCCCGCATTTGCCGGGCCACTTCAATCGCCTTTTTGATGCCATCCAGGGTTTTGTAGGTGTCTACCAGGAACACAGAGTCATGGGGGAACACATCGGCGTAGGATGAGAAAGCGTCCTGCTCCTCGTCAAAGGACATCACCCAGCTATGCGCGTGGGTGCCCTTCACCGGAATGTTGAACAACTGCCCCGCCATCATGTTGGAGGTGGCCCCAACTCCGCCTATGAACGCAGCCCGGGCGGCCGAGATGGCGCCGTCCGGACCTTGGGCGCGCCGCATGCCAAACTCCAAGACATTGTCGCCCTGGGCGGCATCCACTACGCGGGCGGCCTTAGTGGCAATCAAGGTTTGGAAGTTCAGGATCGTCAACAAAGGGGTTTCCAGCAACTGGCACTGCAGAATAGGGCCTTTGATGCGCAACAGCGGCTCATTGGGGAACACCACCGTGCCCTCGGGGATGGCGTCTACATCGCAGGTGAACTCCAGGTGGCGCAGGTGATCCAGAAAACCGTCCTCAAACAACTGCTGGTTCTGGCTTCCTTTCAGGCCTTTGAGGTAGGCCAGATCTTCTTCGGTGAACTTGAAATTACGCAGCAGGTCTAGGGCATCTTCCAGGCCGGCGCACACGGTGTAGCCTCCTTTGAAGGGGTTAGAGCGGAAATACAGATGAAAAACGGCTTCCTGCTCTTGCATCTCTTTTTTCCAGTATCCCTGGGCCATGGTTAGTTGGTACATGTCGGTGAGCAGGGCAAGGGAGAGCTGGTAGCGTTGGCTGATGTTCATAATCGTAAAGTTGATTCTTCAATGTAAGAAACTACGAATATGGCAAAATTCCACTGCCTTCAACGCTGATTTATTTTAAGCACCCTGTTCAACCTAAGAAAAACAAGATTCCTTTTGAAGATTACCTTTTAGTTTACATGACAAGTAAACCTTCCCTCTGCTTTGTTTTGCGTGTTATTTCTGGAAAATGGCCTTAAAACAAAGAATTGACAAAATGATTTTTTAGGGGGTGAAAATGAAAGATTTTTCACCATAATTGTAAAAATAGAAGAACTAAATGTAACTATCTAAAAACCAGAACGTATAAAAACCTAAGCATATCACAATTGATGTGACTTTTCCTTGGAATTCAGTAGGGCTTTTAAATATAGAAATCATGAAAAAAGACCAATTATCTACCCTGATTGCCATAGGATTCTTTGCCGGAACCTTTGTGATAGCTTTCTCCTCCAACGACTCTGATATTGCGGCCATGCGCGTACTGGCGTACTTGGCCATAGGTTGTTTCTTATCAATTATTACCATCTTTTGGGATAAACTCATGGCCGCTGACACGAAAGAGCACCATTCCAAAATTGACACAGTTTTATACGACGCAGAGAAATTCTCTGAAGAATATGGCGACGTTTACGTGCTGGCCGATAGATTGAAAAAACAGCGTAAAATCAACAAAGGCGAAGCATTCAATGGAACTACGGCTTAAGTTGTAGCTTCCTTTCTTCTTTGTCTGGCTTTAGGCCAGATAGGCACACAATCTGAAAAAGCTTCTCTTTTTAGGAGAAGCTTTTTTGTTTGAAGGCAGACCAGGGTGCCTTGGCGAAGCTTTAGAAAAGAATATCACCGCCAATGTGCTATCTTCACCCAACAAGCCAAACACCTAAACCCATGGACAAAGTAAACCTTGCGGAGAAGCTGGCGCTTTTCTCTGACCACTGGAACCCCAGAATTGTAGGCGAGCTCAACGGCCAGCACGTAAAACTTGCCAAATTCAGCGGTCCTTTTGTGTGGCACCACCACGAGGAGGAAGATGAGCTGTTTCTGGTAGTGCAGGGCCAGTTCAGGATGGAGTTCAGGGATAAAACCGTGGAGCTGCGCGAAGGCGAATTCCTGATCGTGCCCCGCGGGGTAGAGCATAGGCCCGTAGCCGATAAAGAAGTAAGTGTGCTGTTGTTTGAACCCGCTTCTACCGTGAACACCGGCAACCGCCAGGACAACGAACGCACCCGTCTCACCCTTGATCATTTGTAGATCAAATTCACATTTCCTCATGAACCCTTGCCGTGATCTCGCACAAACACGTTGTTTTTTTTGAAGTGGCCCGCCAACTCAGTTTCACCAAGGCGAGCCAGATTCTGTACATCAGCCAATCGGCCATAAGTAAGCAGATTAAGGCCCTGGAAGATTACTATAAAACCGGGTTGTTTGAACGGCACGGCAACACCATCAGCCTTACCCCGGCAGGACAGCTCTTGTTCCAGAAATTAGAGGCGGTGCAACAGATCCAGAACGATTTGCACCAGGAGCTTCCGCTTCTCAGCCAGGAATTTCAGCCGCAGATTTCGCTGGTGTTGGGCGCCAGCACCACTATTTCCCTGTACATCCTGCCGCCGGTGCTCTCGGCTTACCTGACCCAATATCCGAAGGTAGAACTGAGCCTCCGAAACCGGAACAGCGAGAACATTTTGAAAGCCTTGCTGGACCATGACATAGACCTGGGCATAATTGAAGGCATCAACAAAGTAAGCCAGGTTACTTATACGCCTTTCCTTACCGATGAAGTCATCGCTGTGTGCTCGCCCCGTAATCCGCTCATCAAGCATGACCTGGAGTTGAAGGACTTATACCAAATCCCATTGGCGCTGCGCGAGTCTGGTTCCGGCACCTTGGCGGTATTGGAGGAGGCGCTGGTGCAGAAAGGCGTCAAGCTGGCCCAGTTACCAGTGCGCGTACGCTTAGGCGGCACCGAGGCCCTGAAGAACTTCGTGCGGGTAGATACCTGCTTGGCTTTTCTGCCCCGGCAAGCTGTGGTGAAGGAACTTGAGTCTGGCGAGTTGGTGCAGGTGAAGATCAAAGACCTGCAGGTGCACAGGACCTTTAATTTCATTCAGCGCAAAGGCACCGAGAACAATGCCCCTTATAAGAACTTCATACAGTTCATGAAACGCCAGTATTCCAAAACGGAATAGTCTATAGCAAATAGCTATTTGTTCTCCTCATAGTAGTTGTACTACTTGCCGTAGCAAATTTATACCTATGGCCACGCAAGTAGAAACCAGTCTCAGCACCATCACCGCGCTTACCTGTTCCAAGTGTGGTCAGTCCCATGACCATGAAGAGCAACAGCGTGTCTCTTCCTGTTGTGCCCTACCGCTGCTGGCGCAGTATGACCTTTCAGGCACGTTTTCTAAAAAAGCCCTCCAAAATAGAGAAGGCACCATGTGGCGCTACCAGGAGGTTCTCCCCGTATTGGACAACAAATACAAAGTCTCTTTAGGGGAAGGATTCACGCCCATTCTGGATTTCAAAAACCTGGGCAGTGCCTATGGCTTCCGTGATTTGCTGCTGAAAGACGAAGGAAAAAACCCTACCGGATCGTTTAAGGCACGGGGGCTGAGTATGGCCATCTCCAAAGCTTTGGAATTAGGCACTGAGGGCTGCATTATTCCCACCGCCGGAAATGCTGGGGTTGCCATGGCCGCTTACTGCGCCAAAGCCCATCTGCCTGCCGTGGTGGTCATGCCCCGGCATACGCCCAAAGCCTTCAAAGAAGAGTGTTACTGGTACGGTGCCCAGATCCATTTGATAGATGGCCTCATCAACGACTGCGCAGCCGAGGTGCGGCGCCTGAACCAGGACATCCAACTGCTGGATGTCTCCACGCTCAAAGAACCCTACCGGATAGAAGGCAAGAAAACCATGGGCTACGAGATTGCCGAGCAGTTGAACTGGACCCTCCCGGATGTGATTCTCTATCCTGCCGGTGGCGGTACAGGCCTCATCGGGATTTGGAAGGCCTTCCAGGAGATGATTGCCATAGGTTGGCTTAAGGAAGATGTGCAATTGCCCCGCATGGTAGCGGTACAGGCAGAGAACTGCCGCCCGATTGTAGACACCTTTTTAGGGCTGCAGGAACATTGTCAGAACTATAATGGCCAGCCTACTCTTGCCAACGGCCTGGCCGTGCCGCGTCCCTTGGGCGAGCCGCTCATGTTGCAGGTGCTGGCGCAATCTAGCGGCACGGCTATCTCCATCACCGAGGAAGAGATGGTGGAAGGGGTACGGGAGATCGCCCGGAAGGAAGGCTTGTTTGTGGCCCCCGAAGGCGCCGCCGTCTGGATGGCCGCCCGCAAACTCCTGAAACAAGGCTGGCTCAAACCCGAAGAAAAGGTACTGCTCCTCAATACCGGCTCCGGCCAGAAATACATAGAGAACATTGAAGGAAGGTACTAAAAGGTAGTTCTGAGTTCTGAGTCTAGAGTCCTGAGTTTAGTTTTTCGATTTTAGGCTATTGAACAGGATATGGGGTTTAGAGTCTGCTTTTTAAAATTCAACTCAGAACTACAGGCTCAGAACTCAGGACTTCCACCTTGGGGGTTCCGTTGTTTTTGTGTAAAATAGATGCCTAAACCAATGGTCTGTCCTCGTCACCTCCATGAAACCTTCTCTTCTTCCTCTTGCTGTATTGTCTTTGAGTTTTCTGGCGTCTTGTAGCAGTTCTTACCAGGCCATCCACCAGAAAGCCATCTTAGTGGATACCCACAACGATGTCTTGTCTCAGGTGGTCATGGAAGGGCAGTCCATGGAGCAGGATTTGACCGGAAAGGCCCACACAGATTTAGCTAGGATGAAGAAAGGAGGGATGGATGTGCAGGTGTTTGCCGTTTTTTGTGACGAGACATATGGTCCCGGCCGCGCTTTCAAGTTTGCTAACCAGCAGATAGACACCCTGGAAGCCATTGTTCACCGCAATCCCGATAAGCTAGCCTTGGTGACTTCGCCGGCTCAGATGCGCGAGGCAGTGAAAGCCAAAAAGATTGCGGCCCTGACCGGGGTAGAAGGCGGCCACATGATGGAAGATAAACTGGAGAACCTGGACCTTCTCTACCGCCGGGGCGTGCGGTATCTTACCCTTACCTGGAACAACAGCACCTCCTGGGCGTCCTCGGCCGCCGATGAAACCAAAGGATCCGGCTTCAACGGGAAAAAAGGCCTGAACGACTTCGGGAAGCAGGTGGTCAAGCGCATGAACGATCTGGGCATGCTGGTGGACCTTTCGCACGTGGGCGAGGTATCCTTTTACGATGCCTTGGCCACCTCCACCAAACCAGTGCTGGTGTCCCACAGTTGTGCCGCTGCTCTTTGTCCGCATCCCCGCAACCTTACAGACGACCAGATCAAAGCCATCGGCAAAAACGGGGGCGTCATCCATGTGAACTTCTTCTCAGAGTTCCTGGACAGTGCCTACACCACCCGCATCAAGGCTTTTATTGCAAAACACGAACCCGAGATTAAGCAGCTCCACGATTCAGGCGTCAAGGATATGGACCTTCGTAAAACCATTTTCCAGCGCTACCCCGAGGAGTCCAGTACCATTGAACCACCCATCGGTGCGCTGCTGGACCACATAGACCACATCGTGAAACTAGCGGGAATTGACCACGTAGGCCTGGGCTCAGACTATGACGGTATCTCATCAGCGCCCATCGGCTTGCATGATGTCAGTACTTATCCCTTGATCACCAAAGGGCTGCTGGAACGCGGCTACAGCAAGCAGGACATCGGGAAAATCCTGGGGGGCAACTTTATCAGGGTTTGGGAAGCGAACGAACCCAAAAGCGTGGCTAAAAACTAGAACAGGCCCGTTCTGTTTTCCGCATCTTTAGGCAAAATCAGGCTAAAATGAGATTTGCCTCTGTTAAAAGCCTAGCTCGTTCATGATACTTTCCAGCACCAGTGGCTGGGTGCCGATTATTTCTCCGTCCAATGTCTCAATCATCCTGAGGCCCGTCACGTTTCCGCCAAAAACTACCTGCGCCTCTTTCAATGCATCAGGCTTGAACAAGCCTTCTTGTACATCCCAATTGTTTTGGCTCACCAATTGCAGGAGCTTCCGACGGAGAATCCCGTTTAAGCATCCAGTTGCCAAGGCTGGCGTGAAAAGCATCTGGTCCTTGATCCAGAAAAGGTTGGAGAAGGTGAGTTCGGCTAAGTTACCAGCCGGATCTAATAAGATAAGGTCGTCTAACCCGCGGGATGCTTTCTCGCGGCTGGCCAACACGTACACTGGTGAGTTGACTCCTTTAAAGGAGGAGAAAGGCGAGGGGATGGTTCTACTCGTTTGACAAATTCCCACTTGAATGGGGTTTGTTAGAGGCTTTTGGGCTTCCTGCACAGTGACAAGCCATTCGGCCTTGTCTGTTTGGGGCGTGTAGAGCCCGGCACCCGCCCGCCAAACTTTCAGTTTCACTCTTGCCAAAGACCCGTACTTATTCTGTTCTGCAAGTTGGAGCAACGTTTTTGAAAATTGATCAGAAAACAGTTCTGCGGGCATTTCAATCCCCAATGCATCGGCAGCCTCTCTGATTCGTTCCAAGTGCTGGGGCCAGAACCTGATTTTGCCTTCTTTTAGGATAATCGTCTCAAAAAAACCATCGTTGTACTGGAAGGCCCGGTTAGAGATAGGCAAGAGCAATTCTTCTTCTAAAATGGTTTGGCCGTTATAAAGTAGATACACCGTTGTCTGGAGTGGTTGGTGAAAGATTGGGCAGGAGTGAAGAACCGATTAAACCAAAGCGAACTGCTTACCCGGTAAGCTCTTGATGCGGCTACTGAACTCCAGCGTGAGCAATACCGTGGAAAGCTGGTTCATGGAAAGCTGCGTATGCCTGCTGAGTACGTCGATATGCAAGGGACCGGCTTCCTTCAATGTTCTCAAAACCTTGCGTTCTTCGTCAGAAAACCCATGGTAATCTTCCTGCGGCGCAGAATTTACCTTGGGAGAGGCCAAGGCTTTGTCCCAGTTCAGGAGTTCTTCTAGGTCTTTGGGTTGGGTATACGGCACCGCTTTCAGGGATTTGATGAGGTGGTTGCACCCCTGCGAAGTAGGTGAGGTGATTGGCCCGGGAACAGCCATTACTTCGCGGTCATAGCCATGCGCAATGTCCGCGGAGATAAGGGAACCGCCCTTGGAGGTAGACTCTACCACGATGGTGCAATCTGCCAAACCCGCGATGATGCGGTTCCGGGCTGGGAAACGAGGGGCGTCCGGCGCCGTTCCGAAGGTGAACTCCGTTAAAAGCCCGCCCTGAGAAAGCATCTTCTGGGCCTCTGATTTATGAACACTGGGGTAGATCAGGTCAATGCCGGTGCCCATGACACCTATCGTAGGCAATCCCGCTTTCAAGGCTGCCCTGTGCGCCGCGATATCAATGCCGTAAGCCAGCCCGCTTACTACCAGCACCTCATGTTTCACCAAGGCCTGCACCAGTTGCTCGGTCACGGCTCGGCCGTACTCTGTGCTTTTGCGGGTACCCACAATGCTGATCACCTTGGCGGCATTCAGATCGGCGTTGCCTTTGTAGTAGAGCAGGAGCGGCGCATCTGGAACATTTTTGAGCCGCTGCGGGTAATCAGGCGAGGTGTAGAACAGGAGTTTGACGTCTTCTTTTTCTACCCGCTTGAGAATGGTTTCCGCCTCGCGCAACGCTGAAGTACGGTGAGCCAGGATTTTATCGGCTAGCAAAGAACCCACACCCGGAACCTTGGTCAGCCTTTCTTTGGAGGCGGAGAACACCGCTTCCGCCGATCCGCAGTACCCCAATAAAGCACGTGACATTACCCCAGCCACGCCGGGGATCAAAGGAAGGGCCACCTGGTAAAAAAGGTCTCGGGACACGGGGCGTCAGTTCTGAGTCTTGAGTTCTGAGTTCTGAGTCTGGTTTTTAAACTCAGGACTCAAAACTCAGAACTCAAGACTAATTTATGGTAACTGTGATTTTATGCTGATCAAGAATTCTTTCACCTTTTCCAGGGATTGAATCATCTCAAACTTTTCTTTGGCCTGTACGCCGCGGGTTTTGAGCATTTCGCGGGCGCCTTGGATGGTGTAGCCGCGTTCCTTTACCAGGTGGTACACAAAGCGCAGGTTCTCAATGTCTTTTGGCGAAAAAAGACGGTTTCCCTTCTTGTTTTTCTTCGGCTTGAGGATGTCAAACTCGGTCTCCCAAAACCGGATCAAAGAGGGAGCCACCTCAAACATGGCCGCCACTTCCCCAATGCTGTAATACTGCTTCTCTATGTCTCGTTCTTTGTAAGGCACTTTTTTGTTAGTTCTGAGTCTTGAGTTCTGAGTTCTGAGCCATTCTCATCCCAAGCCGACTCCGGACTAAAGACTCAGAACTCAGAACTACCTTCTTTTAAGCTTGTTTTCTGAAAAACAGCGCTAAAACGCGCCGGTTACCACCGCAGTTTGCTAAAAAAGCTTACTTTTGCAGGCGGCGTAGTGCGCGCTGGAACGGCAAAAATTGGCTTTTTCTTTCGCATTTACAAGCCCTTGCGCCTAGTTTAAGAAAGCAATTATTTAGATACATGACCTCCGCTGAGATTCGTCAGAAGTTCCTGGATTTCTTCGCCTCCAAAGGCCACCAGATTGTTCCGTCTGCCCCTATTGTGGTAAAAGACGATCCTACGCTTATGTTCATCAATTCGGGCATGGCGCCGTTCAAGGATTATTTCCTGGGCAACAAACCTGCGCCCTCGCCGCGCGTGGCCGATACCCAGAAGTGCCTTCGCGTGTCTGGCAAGCACAATGACCTGGAGGAAGTAGGCTATGATACCTACCACCACACCATGTTTGAGATGCTGGGCAACTGGTCCTTTGGCGATTACTTTAAGCAAGACGCGCTGAAATGGTCCTGGGAATTGCTGACGGAAGTATACCAACTGCCTAAAGACAGATTGTACGTTTCTGTTTTCCAGGGTGACGGTTCAGAGAACCTGCCCATGGACCAGGAGGCCTATGATATCTGGAAGACCATGATCTCGGAGGACCGCATCTTGATGGGCAACAAGAAAGACAACTTCTGGGAAATGGGCGATACCGGTCCGTGCGGTCCTTGCTCTGAAATCCACGTGGACCTGCGCTCTGAGGAGGAAGTAGCCAAGATTTCCGGGAAAGACCTGGTGAACAACGACCATCCGCAGGTGGTGGAAATCTGGAACAACGTGTTCATGGAGTTCAACCGCTTAGCCGATGGCTCTTTGGTGAAACTCCCTGCACAACACGTAGATACGGGCATGGGCTTCGAGCGTTTGTGCATGGCCATTCAGGGCAAACAGTCCAACTATGATACGGACGTTTTCCAGCCCATCATCCAGTTCATTGCCAAAGAAGCCGGCGTAACTTACGGCGAGAACGAGAAAACCGATATCGCCATCCGCGTGATTGCGGACCACATCCGGGCCATCTCCTTCACCATCGCCGATGGTCAGTTGCCGAGTAACAACAAGGCCGGTTACGTGATCCGCCGGATTCTGCGCCGCGCGGTACGTTACTCCTTCACGTATCTGAACTTCAAGAAGCCGTTCCTAAACACCATCGTACCAGTGTTGGCAGATCAATTGGCGTCTGTGTTTCCTGAACTGAAGGCCCAACAGGCATTTGTGCAGCGCGTGATTGAGGAAGAAGAGAACGCTTTCCTGCGCACACTGGAGAACGGCCTGAAGCGCTTGGATTCTTTGCAGGAGACTTTCAAAAGCAACGGCAATACCATTGACGGGAAAACCGCCTTTGAACTATACGATACCTTCGGGTTCCCGCTGGACCTGACGGCCCTGATTGCGAAAGAAAACTGTCTCACTATTGACGAAGCCGGCTTCACCGTCGAGATGGAGCAGCAGAAAAACCGTTCCCGCAATGCGGCCCAAACTGAGCAGGGCGACTGGATCGTGCTGCAACCAGACGTGGAAACCGAGTGGGTAGCCTATGACGCTGAATCGGTGGAAGCCCGCATTGTGCGCTACCGCCAGGTGACGGCCAAAAACAAGAAGGAATTCCATGTGGTGCTGGACCGCACGCCTTTCTACGCCGAGAGCGGCGGACAGGTAGGCGATACCGGCGTACTGGAAGCAGCTTCCGGCAAGGTGAAAGTCCTGAACACCACCAAAGAGAACGACCTGATCATTCATATCACGGCGGAGCTCCCCAAAGACTTGGATGCTCCGGTGATGGCCAGCGTAGACGCCAAGCGCCGTGAATTGATCAAGAAGAACCACTCGGCCACGCACTTGCTGCACGCCGCCTTGAAGCAGGTGTTGGGCGACCACGTAAACCAGAAAGGCTCTTTGGTGAGCGATAAACTTCTTCGCTTTGACTTCTCGCACTTCACCAAAGTAACCGAGGAGCAGTTGCGCGAAGTGGAGCAGATTGTAAACGAGCGCATCCGCGAATCCATCGAGAAAGACGAGCGCCGCAACGTGCCTATTGAAGAGGCTAAGGCTTTCGGGGCCACCGCTTTGTTCGGGGAGAAATACGGCGAGTTCGTGCGGATGATCACGTTCAATCCGACGTTTTCCATTGAGCTTTGCGGCGGAACGCACGTAGCCAATACCGGTAACATCGGGTTCTTTAAAATCGTGAGCGAAAGCTCGGTTGCCGCCGGCGTGCGCCGCATTGAAGCTGTTACCGCCGATGTAGCCGAGCAGTACGTAGACGAGCAAATCACCCAGTTTGAGGAAGTGAAGCAGTTACTGGGCGTGCAGAAAGAGTTCGGCAAGGCCATTGAGAAACTGCAGGACGAGAACAGCGCTCTCCGCAAACAATTGGAAGCTTTTGAACTGAAGCAGGTGACCGCCCAGAAAGAGAAACTCGCCTCTGAGGTGCGCAACCTGAACGGAATCAACTTCCTGGCCGCCCGCGTAGACGTGAGCTCCGCTGATTACCTGAAAAAACTGGCGTTTGACCTACGCAGCGTGGTAGACAACCTGGTGCTAGTGCTAGCCGCCGATGTAGACGGAAAACCGCAACTGGCCGTTATGTTATCTGACGAAGTGGTAGCAGGCAAAGGTCTGAACGCCGTGCAGATGGTGAAGGAACTAGCCAAAGAAATCAAAGGCGGCGGCGGCGGACAGCCATTCTACGCTACTGCTGGCGGCAAGGAAGTAGCCGGTCTCTCAGCAGCCCTGGCCAAAGCCGAATCGCTTCTGTCTTAAACATCTGGAGTTTCTGACCTGTTTACAGCAAAAGAACCCTTAAATAGAGACAATCCGGTGAGGCTATGAAAGCCCCACCGAATTAATTAAGATAGCCGTTTACCGGCTATTTTTTAGAAAATAGACCCAAAACAGAAATCGTGTTGCGCCCCGCGCAAGACGTGCTAAAAGAGAAACATGAACGAAGAGATCCGTTCCCAATACCAAGCCATCATCGGTCTGGAGGTGCACGCGCAGTTGCTAACCGAGAGCAAGGCGTATTCCTCAGATTCCACGGAGTACGGCATGCTGCCGAACACCAACCTGAGTGTGATCACCTTGGGGCACCCAGGTACATTGCCGCGGGTGAACAAGAAAGTGGTAGAGATGGCCATGAAAATGGGCTTGGCCACCAACTGCGAAATCACCCGGAACAACTATTACGCCCGGAAGAACTATTTCTATCCAGATCTTCCCAAAGGCTACCAGATCACGCAGGACAAAACGCCTATCTGCACCAAAGGGCACCTGGACGTCAAAACCAAGGATGGCCAGGAGAAACGCATTGGCATTACCCGCATCCACATGGAAGAGGACGCCGGGAAATCCATGCACTTGGCCGGGGAGACCGAAACCCTGGTGGACCTGAACCGCGCCGGCACGCCGCTGATCGAGATCGTGTCTGAGCCAGACATCCGGGACTCAGAGGAAGCCTACGCGTACCTGACCCATATCAAGAAATTGGTGCAGTACCTGGAGATTTGCGACGGCAACATGGAAGAAGGTTCTTTGCGCTGCGATGCCAACATCTCAGTGATGAAAAAAGGCGCCAGCAAGTGGGGCACTAAGGTGGAGGTGAAGAACATGAACTCCTTCCGGAACGTGCAGCGTGCCATTGAACACGAGATTGACCGGCAGATTGAGATTCTGGAGAACGGCGGTACCATCGATTCTGAGACCCGGAATTTTGATGCCAACACTGGCACTACCACCGGCATGCGCTCCAAGGAAACCATGAACGACTACCGGTACTTCCCAGAGCCGGACCTTCCGCCGGTCATCATCTCAGAAGAGTGGCTGCATACGGTAAAGGAAAGCATGCCCGCGTTGCCGCAGGAACTCTATAACCGCTTCACGCAAGAGTACGGCCTTTCTGACTATGACGCCGGTGTGTTGACCGATGACAAAGAGGTTGCCTTGTTTTATCATGCGCTTTGCCAGCACACCAAAAACTACAAAGGTGCGGCTAACTGGGTGAGCGGACCGGTGAAATCTTACCTGAATGAACTGGCACTGGACATGTCGGCCTTCCCGTTGAAGCCGGAGCAGATAGCCGGCCTTATTGAACTGGTAGACAGCAACAAAGTAAGCCACAGCGTAGCCGCCAAGCAGATCTTCCCGTATTTGCTAGAGAATCCGGGTAAAACGGCGCAGCAGGTAGCCACGGAGCAGAACCTGGTGCAGGAATCTGACGAAGGGGCTTTACAGGGAATCATTGATCAGGTACTGGCGGCCAATCCGCAGAAGGTGGCCGAGTACAAAGCCGGGAAAGCCTCTTTGCTGGGCATGTTCATGGGTGATCTCATGAAACAAACCAAAGGTAAGGCAGATCCCAAAGTGGCCAATAAACTGTTGAAAGAGAGCCTGGATAGATAAGCTCATTTCCATAAAAAGATGAAGAAACAAATCATATTGGCCGCTGCCTCCCTACTGGTGATAGGCGCCTGCCAAAAGAAAGGAGTTGCTACGGTAGATACAGATAAAAGCTACCGCATCTCTGGCAAGATCAACAACATGACCACTGGTAAAGTGTTCCTGGATGAACTGGGCGAACAGGCCTTTGTTCCCTTTGACACCGCCAGCATCAACAAAGACGGAACCTTCCTTTTAGAGGGCACCGTGAAAGAGCCGGCAATCTACAAACTTGGGTTTGAGAACCAGGAAGGCATCATGCTGGTGGTAGACAACAAGAGCATCCAAGTGACCGCTGACTCTGGCAAAGTAGCCCAGTCCTACACGGTGACCGGGTCAAAAGACTCTGAGCTGATCAAAGAACTGAACGGCATTATGCAGGGCATGCAGCAAAGCGCCACTACCCTAAACCAGCAGTTCCAGGAAGCCGCCAACTCGGGCAACCAGGCCGAGGTGAAAAGGATTCAGGAGCAGTTCATGGCCTTGCAGCAGGAAAACCAAAGCAAGTTGAAGTCCTTCGTGAAAGCGAACCCTACCTCGGTGGTTTCGGTGTACACCGCGGGCAACATCCTGAACCTAGATGAGCACTATACGTTCGTGGACAGCATGGCTACCGCTTTCAAAGGGTCCCTGCCTAATTCAAAGTACACTAAGTCTTTGGAGGAGCGCTTAACCAAGATGCGTTCTACGGCCATGGGCAGTGTAGCCCCAGACATTAAACTTCCTACGCCAAACGGTCCTGAGGTTGCCTTATCTTCTTTGAAAGGGAAATATGTGTTGATCGATTTCTGGGCCAGCTGGTGCGGGCCTTGCCGCCAGGAAAACCCTAACGTGGTCCGCATGTACAACAAGTACAAAGACAAAGGCTTTGAGATCTTCGGGGTGAGCCTTGACCAGGACCGCGCTAAATGGTTAAAAGCGATTGAGAATGATAAACTAACCTGGCCGCACGTTTCTGACCTGAAAGGTTGGGAAAGCTCTGCTGCCGCCCTGTACGGCATCACGGCAATTCCGCAAACGGTATTGCTGGACAAAGAAGGAAAGATTATCGCCAAAAACCTGCGGGGCCCGGCCCTTGAGGAGAAACTGGCTTCTTTGCTGCAATAAGCAAACCAATCATCATAAACAGAAAGCGGCTGCCATTGGAGAATGGCAGCCGCTTTCTGTTTTAGGGGCATTTTTTTAATTCTGCTGTAAAAAGATCTTCTGCAGCACATCCCATAGTTTTTTCTTGAGCTCAACGCTTTTCTCAATGTCTTCTAACGAATCCACCAAAACGAAGCGCGACTCCTCAAACCGGTACATACGGTAGAACTCCATCCGGGAGAGGTTGGCCACCGGCAAGCCCTGCCCGAACAGGATGATGTGCCGGGCTTTGTTTTCTGCGGCTATCTTTTTCACGTCATGCACCAGCGCCGGAGACATATTCCCGAATTTGATCTGACCCGTATTTAGACCTACCGCCGCCATCACCTTCTGCAGGAACGCATGGTGCGGTAGTTGACCGAACACGCCGTCTGGTACTTCAAACAATAAATATGTTCCGTGTACGGCCTCGCCCAGCCACTTAATTTCTTCTGCCGGTACAGCGGGTGCAGCAACCGGTTCCTCTCTAGTCTCAGCAATTACAGGAGCCATGGCCGGCGTTTCCACCTGCTGCGGGGTTGGTTCAGGTTCAGGAACTGGCGCGTGAACTGCCTCAGTGTTTACCGGAATGGTTATGGCTTCTTCGCTGGTAGGTTCAGGGATCACGTACAGGGTGTCCTGGCCATACAACTGCTGTAAGAATAAAAAGTCTGCGGGTGAAGAAGACATCGGTTTCGTTATCAGTCTTAGGGATTAATCTTCCAGTTCAAAGATGGCCTTCAGTTCATTGGCATCGTTGGGTTTCATGCGGCCCGCCAGAATAAGACGGAGCTGGCGTCTACGCAGGGCTCCGGCAAATTTCTCCTGTTCCTCGGCGGATTCCGGGATTGCTTCCGGTACGGGAACCGAGTTGCCGTTTTCGTCCAGGGCCACAAAGGTGAAATACGCTTCGTTGGACTTCACTTTGGTGCCTGACGGGATGTCCTCGGCCCACACGGTGATATGGACTTCCATGGAAGTGCTGAAGGCCCGGGTCACCTGTGCCTCCAGGGTGATGACGTTGCCCAGCTTGATGCTTTCTCTAAAGGAAACGTTGTCTACCGAGGCGGTTACTACAATGCGGTTGGAGTGTTTTTGGGCGGCAATGGCAGAAACAATGTCCATCCAGTGCATCATGCGGCCTCCCATGAGGTTGTTGAGCGTGTTGGTATCATTGGGCAGGACCAGTTCGGTCATCCGCACATAAGAATCCTTAACAGATTTTTGCTTACGCATAAAAAGGAGTGTAATTGAACGGTAAAGATACGGCAGAATGGGTAAAGCCTACCACATTTTTATCCGGTGGAAGTCTGATAAATTAACTGGTTAAGGTTTCAGGCAATTGAAGAAGATGCCTACCACAAGGTCTATTTCCAGCCTTGTTTTCCTAAAAGTGGCACAAACTTGAAATTTCCGAATTCCTCCCGGGTGAATTCCTCTTCACCCAGCCGGGTGATGCGCAGCATTTTCTGGTGCCCGGTATCGCCCACGGGGATGACCAATTTACCGCCTAGGGTCAATTGCCGGAGTAACGTTTTAGGAATGATGGGAGCCCCCGCCGTTACCAAGATTTTGTCAAAAGGAGCGTGCTGCGGAAGTCCCTCAGAACCATCGCCCAGGAACGTGAAAGGAGAGAGTCCCATCAAATGGAACTGGCGGTTGGCTTTATGGAACAGCACCTCGTTGTACTCAATGGTAAATACGTTGGGGGTAAGCTGCAGGAGAACGCTGCATTGGTAACCAGACCCCGTGCCAATTTCCAGTACCTTGTCGTGTGGGTGAATGTCCAGTAATTCTGTCTGGTAAGCTACCGTGTAAGGCTGCGAAATGGTCTGCCCCTCGCCAATGGGAAAGGCTTTGTCTTGATACGCCTGCTCCAGAAAGGCCTTCTCAAAGAAGAAGTGGCGGGGCACCTGTTCCAGCGCCTGTAACACCTGTGGGTCTTTGATTCCTTTTTCCTGAACAACGCGCACCAAGCTTTTGCGCATGCCTTTGTGTCGGTAACTGTCTATGAGCATAAGAGGATCAGGTATAAACTTACTATACGTTTACAGGTCAAATCTGTAGCGCGTCCGTCGCGAAATTAGCAAATAGGGGCTCATTGCCATGAAATTTAATTTTTAGACCCGATTTTAGAATTTGCGTGTAGCTTTGCGATAGAATGGAGCTATCCTGTGCCGCGTTGTTTTTGATGTGATTCATGCCTCTAAACCGAAACCAACATCTATATAAACTGATTTTAGCCGACTTCCTGGCAGCTTTCCTGGCTTGGTCTGTCTTCTATGTATCAAACAACAATGTATTTGTAGATTTCTCTGAAACTCTTACCCTAAGTTTCTTAACCAGGTCCTTCATCATCGCTTCTTTCTGGGTAATACTGTACGGGCTGCTTGGCCGGTACCGCGATATTTTCCGGATATCTAGGTTCAAGGAAATGACGGTGCTGGCTGGTATGTCACTGGGTGGCGCCATTGCCATTTACCTGGCCTTCCTGTTTGAGGACCCTGGCTTGAACCGGTTCCAGGTCTATTCTAAACCTATTGTAAGTTATTTTCTCCTACATTTCAGCTTCTCGCTGTTCTTTAAGCTTGCCGTTTTAAGCCACCTCAAGAGGCTGGTGTACCACGGTAAAGTGTATTTCCACACGGTGGTAGTAGGCTCCAGCAGCAACGCGCGCGAGGTCTACGATGAACTGGAAAGCAACAACCGGCACCTGGGCTTCAGGATGGTGGGGTTTGTGCAGAGCCAGCCCTCGCAGCCGCACGCTTTCCAGGAGGAGATTCCCTCCTTGGGTTCTTTCCACCGGTTGCCGGATGTGATCAAAGAGTTTGATGTGCAGGAAGTCATCATCGCCATAGAACCCTCTGAGCACCGCCTGATTGAGCAAATCCTCAGCTCCCTGGAAGGCGAGGACGTCAGGATCAGTATCCTCCCGGATGTGTACCAGATATTGCTCGGCTCGGTGAAAGTTGCCCACCTCTTCGGAACTCCTTTGATTGAGGTAAAACGCGACCTGATGCCAGTATGGCAGCAACTCCTCAAAAGAGTTATTGACCTGGCCGCGGCCATCTTGGTGTTAATCCTGCTGTCACCGGTCTATGCATTGCTGGCCATCCTGGTGAAGGCCTCCTCATCTGGGCCAGTTTTTTTTCGGCAGGAGCGCATTGGCTTGCACGGACGGCCCTTCAACATCCTCAAATTCCGAAGCATGTACCTAGATGCCGAGAAAATGGGTCCGGCCCTTTCCTCTGATGACGACCCCCGGGTAACTAAACTGGGCCGCTTCATGCGTAAGGTAAGATTGGATGAACTACCCCAGTTCTATAACGTGTTAATAGGAGAGATGAGCCTGGTGGGTCCACGCCCTGAGCGTCAACATTTCATTGACCTCATCACACAGCAAGCGCCCCACTACAAACACCTGCACCGCGTTAGACCCGGTATCACGTCCCTGGGCCAGGTAAAATTCGGATATGCGCAAAACGTACAGGAAATGGTAAGACGTCTTAAATACGACATCCTCTACATAGAAAATATGTCCCTGGTCATGGATTTCAGGGTCATGCTTTATACAATTAAGATCATTATACAGGGCAGAGGGAAATAATGTGCTAATTGTTTAATGTGCTGATGAGCTATTTTTTTAGCGTAAGAAAACTAGCACATTGACAAATTACACATTAGAAAATAGCATATTAACCAATTAGCACATTAAAAAAATGTTCACTGGAATTATAGAAGCGCAGGCCGAGGTGGTAGCCATTAGAGATGAACAGGCGAACCGGCATTTCACCTTACGGTGTCCGCTTACGTCTGAGTTGAAGATAGACCAAAGCGTGGCGCATAACGGGGTTTGCCTCACCGTGGTAGCGCTTGAGGAGGATACCTATACCGTAACGGCCATTGCCGAGACCTTGTCCAGAACCAACTTGGGTCAACTGAAAGCAGGCGACACGGTGAACCTGGAACGCTGTCTTTTAGCCAACAGCCGCTATGATGGACACATTGTGCAGGGGCACGTGGACCAGGTGGGCATCTGTGAGGAGGTGAAAGACCAGCAGGGCAGTTGGCTTTTCCGGTTCCGGTATCAGCCGCAAGCCGCCGGTAACGTGACCGTGGAGAAAGGGTCCATCTGCGTGAATGGCATCAGCCTGACGGTGGTAGAATCTGGGGCGGATTTCTTCTCGGTGGCCATTATCCCGTATACTTACGAGTTCACCAACCTGCATGCCGTCAAGCCCGGCGACCAGGTCAACTTGGAGTTTGACATCATCGGGAAGTATGTGGCTCGTTTGCTGCAAAAGTAAAAACCTAATTGGTCCTGTTTTCCCAAAAACAGGACCAATTAGGTTTTAAGAGTGATGGTTTGGGAAACTTAGCTTTGCCAGAAGGAAAAGCGTTCTGAGGCTTGTTTGTAAAAATACATGCTCAACCAGGCGGTGGCAATCCCTATGAGGGCACCGCCGGTGATGTCTCCGGGGTAATGCACGCCCAGGTAAACACGGCTATATGAGATGGCCATGGCCCAAACCAACAGCAGGAGCTTAAAACCCCACTGCTTTTTAGGCAAGAGCATGATCACGAAAATAGCCACGGCAAAGGCATTGGCCGCGTGCGAAGACACAAACCCATACTGACCGCCGCAGCCATCCACCGCATTGACCACCTGGCCTAGCGTCAAATCATGACAGGGCCGCAAACGGGCTACGGTGGGCTTCAAGATGCCGGAGGAGATAAAATCTGCCAGGCCTACGCTGGTGCCTAGGGAGAGTACCATGAGCCAGCCTTTGCGCTTGTAGAAATAGATAAACAGCCCTACCAGCACACCATAGAAAGGAAACCACACATATTTATTGGAGATCAGGATCATCGCCGCATCCCAGAAAGGGGAGTGGTGGCTGTTCAACTCCAGGAATAGGTTGTGGTCAAAGGCTATCAGTTCATCCATCTTTATGCGGGACTAACCCAGTCAATTCCTTTTCTGAAACAGGCCAAGGCTTCCCCTTCGGGAGAATCTGGGGCAGGCGCATGGCTGTAGTGCCAGGAGGCCAGAGGCGGAAGGCTCATGAGGATAGACTCGGTGCGGCCATTGGTCTCTAACCCAAACTTGGTGCCGCGGTCGTTCACCAAATTGAATTCTACATATCGGCCGCGCCGGATCAGTTGCCATTCCTTTTCGTGCCCGCTGAACTCCAGGTCCTTGTTCTGGTTTACAATGGTGGTATACGTAGGAGAAAAGGTATCGGCAACCGCCTGCACAAAAGCGAACCGCTCTTCCAGGGAAATCTCCTCGGTGGGCGTCAATCGGTCAAAGAAGATGCCTCCCACGCCCCGGGTTTCATCACGGTGCGGAATGTAGAAGTAGTCATCGGCCCAGCGCTTGAACTGTGCGTAATATTCCGGGTGAAAGCGGTCGCAAGTGTTCTTCAGCTGCTGGTGGAAGAACCGTACCTGGTCTTTGTTCACGTAGATGGGCGTGAGGTCAATGCCGCCGCCGAACCAAGCCTCGCCGTTGCCCGCCTCGAAATAACGCACGTTCATGTGCGTGATGGGCACATGCGGATTGGCCGGATGAATCACCACCGAGACTCCAGTAGCGAAGAAATGCGGGTCTGGCAGGTGCAGTGCCGCAGCGGCTTTTTCGGGCAGTACGCCTTCCACCGCTGAGAAATTTACGCCTCCTTTTTCAAAAACGGCTCCGTCCTGAATTACGCGGGCCGCCCCGCCGCCGCCGCCGGGTCTGTCCCAGTGGTCTTCCCGGAAGCGGGCTACTCCGTCACAGTTCTCCAGATCGGCGCAGAGGCGCTCCTGGAATGACTTAAACCATTTTTGTATCGTATCTCTCATTATGGTTGCTTTTCCGTTTTACAGGCGATTTGGCAAAAATAGGCGATAAATGGGAGAGGTCCTGCATTTCTCCATTTTGCTTTCTTCTGGATTAGCCGTACTTTAGGAAACCGAACAAATGTTAGCTTATGAACCAGACGTCTGTTGAAGCTCCCGCCCCGGTGCAGGTTGAGCTTCTCTTAAAAGCCTATCGGCTGATGCTCACCGCCAAAGCCATGGCCGACACCTACGAAGAAAACAAAGCCATTTGCAGCAAATACGTCCACAGTACCTCTCGCGGCCACGAAGCCATCCAACTGGCCACGGCTTTTCACCTGACCGAGAAAGATTATTTATCGGTTTACTACCGCGATGAATCCGTTTTATTGGGCCTGGGCCTGACACCCTACGAGCTCATGCTCCAGCTCATGGCCAAGCGCGACGATCCTTTCAGCGGCGGCCGCACGTACTACGGGCACCCGTCCCTGCGCAGGCCAGGCTTTCCCGTGATCCCGCACCAAAGTTCGGCCACAGGCATGCAGGCCATTCCGGCCACGGGTATGGCCCACGCGCTGGCGTATCTGGAGTCGCAGAACCTGGTGGATGCGGCGGAGGGGCGCGTAGTGGTCTGTTCCCTGGGCGATGGCTCCGTAACCGAGGGCGAGGTTGCGGAGGCCTTCCAGATGGCGGTGCTTAAGAAATTGCCCATCATTTACCTGGTGCAGGACAACGACTGGGGTATTTCAGCCACGGGTTCCGAAATGCGCGCCATGGATGCCTATGAGTACGCAGCCGGCTTCAAAGGCCTGGAAAGAATGCGGGTCGACGGCGCTGATTTCATAGATTCCTATACCGGCATGGCCGAGGCCTTCCGGATTGCCCGGCAGGAACGTCGGCCGGTGCTGGTGCATGCCAAGTGCCCTTTGCTGGGCCATCATACCTCCGGAGTAAGAAGAGAATGGTACCGCGGCGATAACCTAGCAGAGCATGGTTTATTGGACCCTTTGCCCAAATTGGGCACTTACCTGCTGGAACAGGGCCTCACCGCTGATGAACTCATCTCCATTGCCCAGGAAGTGAAAGAGGAAGTGCAGGCTCAGTACGTAAAGGCTTTGGCAGCACCAGACCCAGATCCGGCCACCTTTCACCAGCATGAATTTGCGCCAACCCCCATCACCCGGGAAAGTGGCGAGCGTGCTCCCCAGAATGCTGAGAAAACCACCATGGTAGACGCAGCCCTCCATGCCGTGGATGATCTACTGAAACAGTACCCCACCGCGCTCTTCTACGGCCAGGACGTAGGTGGTGAACTGGGAGGGGTTTTCCGGGAGGCGGCCTTGCTGGCCAAAAAGTACGGCGATGCCCGGGTGTTCAATACGCCCATCCAGGAAGCCTACATTGTTGGATCAACGGCCGGAATGTCATCCGTAGGTGCAAAACCCATTGTGGAGATCCAGTTCGCGGATTACATCTGGCCGGGTATCAACCAGTTGGTGGAGGAACTTTCCAAAAGCTGTTACCTGAGCATGGGCAAATTCCCGGTGCAGTCGCTCATCAGAGTACCTATTGGAGCGTACGGCGGGGGAGGTCCTTACCACTCCGGCAGCATTGAGTCTACCTTGCTGAATATCCGGGGCATTAAAGTGGTGTACCCCAGCAACGCCGCTGATATGAAAGGTCTCATGAAAGCGGCTTTCCTGGACCCCAACCCAGTAGTCATGCTGGAACACAAAGGCCTGTACTGGTCCAAAGTACCCGGCACCGAGGACGCCAAAACTATTGAGCCCGCAGAAGACTACATCCTGCCATTGGGGAAAGCCAACGTGGTGCAGCAAGCCTCTGAGGAACAACTAAACCAAGGCAACAGCCTTACCGTAATCACCTACGGCATGGGCGTATACTGGGCCAAAGCCGCCAGCAAGCGGTTACCTGGTTCAGTTGAGATCGTGGACCTACGCACCTTGAATCCGCTGGACTATGAATCAGTGGAAGCATCGGTGAAACGCCACGGCAAAGTCTTGGTCTTAACCGAAGAACCCCTCCAGAATTCCTTCGCGGAGTCATTGGCCGGCCGCATCAGCAAGACCTGCTTCAAGTATTTGGATGCACCAGTCTTCACCTTGGGCGCCGAGAACTTACCTGCCGTGCCCCTTAATGTGGAGTTGGAAAAAATGATGCTCCCCAATGCTGAGAAGGTGTTTGCAGCTCTGGAAGAACTACTCGGCTACTAATTTCGATTAAAAGCTTAGCTCAAGTAATATATAAAAGTAGAAGAGCTCCTGTTTTAGTGCTGTTTCTCAGAAAACAATGCTAAAACAGGAGCTCTTCTTTTGCAGGCTTATTCTATATTTATCATCCAGCCCCCCGCTAGCATCTCAACTTAAGAGTTTAAACCAACGGTTTAAAATGGATAGCCAATGCCAAGGTTGAAAGTGGTTTGGGTGTTGTTCCCGAAGATCCTATTAGACCGGAATTCATTGATGACGAACCGACTGCCCTGCGGCTGTGCAGGATCATAGACCTTTGTGGCGATATCAAAGCGCAGGATGGCGAACGTGAAATCAAACCGTACCCCGAAACCCGTACCCACCGCCAACTCTTTGTAGAAGCGGTTAAACTGAAACTGAGCGCCCGGCTGGGCTTCGTACAACTCGGGGTTGGGGTTGGTGTTTCGTTCCTTGAAAAGCCAGATGTTACCCGCATCCAGGAACAAAGCCCCGTTCACGTTGGTACTGCCAAACCGAAACATCCTGAACCGGTATTCTGAATTCAACTCCAGCAAGATCTCGCCGGTCTGCTCAAATAAGTAATCGGTCTCGCCGGTGGTTTTGTTGATGAGTGCGCTGGAACCCGGTCCCAAGCGGCGCGGTAACCATGCTCTAACACTGGAAGACCCACCGGCAAAAAAGTATTTGTCATAAGGAAGGGCCCTTGAGGTTCCCAGTGGTTTGGCCACCCCGCCGTTGGCACGGTACACAAACGTCATGTTGTTGCCTAAGGAATGGTACCGGCGGTAATCCAGGTTCAGTTTGGCAAACCGGTAGGTGTTGAAGTCCTTGAACTGCTCGGCCACGTAATTCCAGAGCAGACCGCCCGTCTCGGCAAAAATCCGGAACAGTTTGGCGTCGTTGGATTGGTTGTAGTTGGCGGTGTTGTAAAGGCTGGTGAAGTTGATGGACGAGACAAAGGCGTTCTTGAAACTTTCGTTCAAAGGGTTACCAGACTGCTCTAAGGTAAGCAGGTATTCATTGAAGGTAGGGTCAATGCGCGGTGTGCTGATCACGTTAATGTCCAGCGGAGAGAAACTGAACTGGTGGATGTTCAGGCGTTGCCAAATGTAGTCAAAGGAGAAATCCAGGTTGGTTCTGGTGTATTCATTCCGGTCAACATAGGTGTAACCGGTACTGAAACGCGTACGCGGGTTAAAGCGCACAAGCAAATCATTCGTCCGGAACGGCACCAGAATCTGCGGGAAAGTCACGCCCATGTCGGCGCCAATTTCCGTTCTGCGGCCTACCGTGTTCACGTTACGCTGCAGTTGCCCTTCAATCCCGGCCCTTACCCCGATGTCAAAGATCTCGGCCCCGCCAAAGATATTCCTGATCCGGAAACGCATACTGGCATAAGGCCCCGGTACCTGTTCGGTGAAAGTACCGCCAATCTCGGTGGTTTCCTGGAAGCGCGGCAGCAGCGAGGTGTTGATCTGGGTATTGAGGAAGCCCCGGTTCGGCTCACCGGAGAGCGAATCAGACTTGGTGTAGCTGATGGTGGTGTACTTGAACACATCCAGGTTACTGATGATGCGCTGGTTGTTGAGCGTGCGGTTAGCCGAGTACGTCTGGCCTTTCCGGATGATGACTTTCCGTTGGAGGATGCGCGGTTTGATGCGCTGGTCATAGGCCAGGAAATGGATGTTGTTCAGCTCCACGGTATCGCGGGAGCGGCCAAAACGGTTGAGCCCGGCATCGGTGGTGAAGAAGACATCCTGGATCGTGTAGATCTTGTGCACCGTGGTGTCGGTGGGGTTCGCGATGATCGTGCTCAGCCTGACGGTGTATTCCTCGTAGCTGGTGTCTGCCTCCACGGTGATGAACTGCTGCCGGAAATCAAAAAAGCCGTTGTTTTTGAGGAGCTGTTCAATGCGGGTGCGTTCCTGGGTGAGCAGCGCCTCATCAAAGTTCTGCTTTACCTTGATCAGGCTTTCCTTCTGGTTCGCGTTCAGGATCCTTAGGATGGCCGTATCAGGTACCTGATAGGTGTGCTGCGAAACCACGTACGGCTTGTCTTCATGGACCAGCAGCGTGGCGTACACCTTCTTGTTTTTAACCTCAATGGTGGCCGTGACCTTGTTTCTGAAAAAGCCTTTAGAGCTGAGGTAAATCCCTACCTGCTCCTGCGTTTGCACCAGTTTAAGCGAGTCAAAGATGGCCGGCGGCTCGCCCACAGTGCGCATGAGCCAGTTGCCGTTCTCCTTTTTGTTCTGGAGCCGGTTAAGTTTATTTTCCTTTTTCTCGATGAGTTTGTCCACCTTCACCGAGTCGCTGCCGGCCCTTTTAATGCGGCGGGCATAGTCCTCGGTTTCCTCTACAATATTGGCCTGAATGCGCTCGGGGTTGTAGAAGTTCTTGCCTAAGTAATAGAGATTGAGGTAAATAGGGGAGCCCAGCACCCGACGGTTGGGTTTCTGCTGGTAAAGCGGGGTAATGGCGCCTTTGTCGGCTTGTTCAACCCCTTCCAGTTTTATCTTCCAGAGCAGCCGCTCGTTTTCGGCTAAGTGGTGGGTAGGCGTGCAGCCCATAAAAAAGCCCAGCATTGTGAATACCGCGCCGAATACGTAACATCGTAGCTTCAAACGAAGAAGGATTATGATCTCAAAGGGGCTTTTGAAGTACATTAGGTCACTGCAAATAAAGAAATATCGGTTGCTTCACCAAGCTTTCACGGTGGAAGGTGAAAAGAGTGTGGCAGAATTGCTGCAATCAGACTTTGAACTGGAAACGGTTCTGGCCACCGAAAAATTTTTACTCAAACATACCCATCTCCTCCGGAAAGGTTTTGAGGTGATCACGGTAGGCGAGGAAGAACTGGGCAAGGCCGGATCCATGGAAACCAACAACGCCGCGCTGGCCATTGCCAAGATGCGCCCGGTGCCGGAGTTCGCCTGGAGCCAACACCCATTTATTTTGGCGTTGGACGAAGTGCGGGACCCTGGGAACCTGGGCACCATCATCCGGATTGCCGACTGGTACGGGCTCACCTCCATTGTGCTCTCAGAATCTTCCGCCGATTTCTACAACCAGAAAGTCATTGCCGCCACCATGGGCTCCTTCACGCGCATCACCCCACACTACGTTGATTTAGCCTCGTTTCTGGAAAAACGGCCCCAAAACGTACCTGTCTATGGAGCGGCGTTGGAAGGAGAGAACGTACACCGACAGGATCTGCAGCCCCAAGGCGTGCTGGTGATGGGCAACGAGTCGCACGGCATCCGGCCCGAGATCATGAACCTGGTTTCTCAACCGTTGCACATCCCCGGCCGCGGTGGCGCGGAGTCTTTGAACGTAGGCACCGCCACCGCCATTCTCCTGGATAACTTCTTCCGGAACATTCAATAGGCCTTTGGCCAAACATTAAGGATTACTTAAAACCGATAAACTGTTTACAAGGTGTTTTTGTGAAAACAACCTCAAAACAATCACCAGCCATAAAACAAAAGAGGAGCGTAATAGCTCCTCTTTTGTTTTATCTACATACCAGCTTCAGTTTAGAATTTTACGATTCTTATTCCGGCAGCGAAGGCGTTGGCCTGAGGTCCTTTGTTTTCTTGGAACAGGTCGTTGAGGTTATACTTGGCGAAGAACTCCAGGCTTCTAATCCCGATGAATCCGGAGAGGCCGTACTGGAAATCATTCAGGTAGAAATCGTCTTTCGCTTTGTTCTTCACGTTGTCTCCGTCTTGGGAGTATTTCACTTTGGAGTGGCTGCTGAGCATGTACCCTACAAAGCCGCCGCCGCCTAATTTGAAAGCTGTTTTGCCTTTTCTGTTCTTGAAATCGAAGCCCAGTTCCAACGGCACGGTGAGGGAAGTGGTGGCAAGTTTGCTTTTCTCCAGGTCCAGGCCGGTGGGAATCACAAACTCTGTTTTCTCGCCGGTGTTCTGGATCATGATGTTGTCATCAAACATGTAGTTGTGGAAGTCCACGGTGAAACCAGTGATCAGGCGCACGGGGCTTTCTTCTCCGCCAATGCGGTTGTACCATTTGGTGTTCAGGCTGATGTAGCGGGAAGCGGCGGTTCTGAAGTTGATGTCTGAAACAGCGCTTCCGGGCATCTCTTTTTTGTTCAACCAGGTGGAAATACCCGCGTCTATCTGGAAATCGAGGGATTTTCTGGGGTGACGGTTCTTGTACCGCTCCTCGTTTCTTTCGGCAACTTCAACAGAGTCTGCGTCGCCCACGTTCAGCTTCACCTTGGTAGAGTTGGAATCCTCATCGTGATCAATGTCAATGCCCACTTTGTCGGTGATCCGGATGCGGTTCTTTTCTTTGATGGTGACCTCGGTACCATCCGGGCCGTTCTGGGTGATGGTGATGTTCACGTCCTCAGAGGTATTGGCTGTGGACTTGTCAATGGTAACGGTCACTTCTTCGCCTTTTTTACCGGCGGCCTCAATCTGGTCAGCGTATTTCTCTACCAGCAGCAGAATGGAGTCAATGCTCTGGCTTTTTAGATTTTTCAAATCCTTCACATCTTTCACCACCACCAGCAAGCGGGCCTCATTTTTGAGCTTCAGAATGAGCGTATCTTGGATCGCAGCTGGTTTAAAGGCTTTTGAACTGGCGTGAGAAGGCAAGGCGATAGCTGCAGCCATCATGATGGCCGAAAGCAGGGCATACAAACGTTTCATTGAAATGGGATTTTAGAGTTCTATAGTCTTTGTAATTTTTTTGTTTCCTATGCGGGTTTCCAAAGCATAGGTGTGTTTGGTGATACCTATTTCTGAAAGATTCACTTTCTCACCGTCTTTGAGGTTCTTCACTTGTTTCAGGATGCCTTTCAGAACGCGTCCAGATCCAGGTTGGTCCTCAGTGTGCGGTGTGTCCGTTTCTTTAGTAGATGCCTGGGCGAGGGAGGTGGTTGCCTGGGCGTTGTCTAATTTTACAATTATTTCTAAACCACCTACCTCAGCGTTGGATTTGGCGGCTTCTTGTGCTTTCACTGGGATGGCAGCGGCCATCATCACCGGTTCCTGGGCTTGCTGGAAAGCTCTGGTGGTTTCTTCTTTTACACCTTCTTTTCTGGTTCTCTCTGCGGCAGCCTCTATTCTTTTAGAGGTGGTTGGCGCAGCTTTCGTGTTCACAGAAGCCAAGACTTGGTTACGTTCCGTAGCTTTGGGTGCAGCAGCAGGGTAGAGGGTAGTGTTATCCTGGTCAGCTACTGATTTCTGCTCTGGTTGCCCGTTGGCGTTTACCTTATCTGACTCCGTCTCTTGAGCAGGAGATACTCTTTCTGAAGGCGTTTGCTGGTGCTCCTGCACCGTGGCAACCGTGCCCGTTGGTTGCAGCGGATCTATGTTGTCACGGTTTACCCAGAGCCCCACGCTCAGCAGCATGGTCACCGCGGCAGCGGCAGAGTAATACCACATCCGTACGGTACCGCGTTCTTCCTTCTCCTCAACTGCAGCTGGCACCAGGAACGGGTTGGGGGTTTCCTGCTGGGCATTCTGCTGCATGCGGGCTTGCATGCGCTCCCAAACATCGTTGCCGGGGGCAACAGGTCTGTTCTGCAGTTTGTCTTTGAATAATTTATCTAAATCTTCTGCGCTCATGTCTTTGTCTGTTTAGAGGGCGATCACTACTCCTTGCTGGGCCAGCATGCGTTGCAGCATAGCCCGCGCTTTACTTAACTGTGACTTGGAAGTGCCTTCACTGATGTTGAGCATTTCCGCAATCTCTTTGTGCGAGTAACCTTCAATGGCATATAAGTTGAAGACTGCCCGGTAGCCGGCCGGAAGTTCCAGCAATAACTCCATCATTTCCTCGGCGGTCATTTCACTGTCTGCCGAGGCGTCTTCTGAAGCCAGGTAGTTGTGTTCCTTTTCAATGGCCAGGTGCATGGGTTCCTGCTTGCGCAAGTGCTGCAGCGCCTCGTTCACCATGATACGGCGAACCCATCCTTCAAAGCTTCCTTTCTGCTCAAACCGGCCCACATGTTGGTACACCTTCATGAACCCGTTGATCAGGACCTCCTCGGCATCCATCTCATTCTTGAGGTACCGCAGGCACACGCCCATCATGGGGCCGGCGTAGCGATCGTACAAGATTCGCTGGGCTTTGGCATCGCCTTGTTGCAGTGCTAGTACCAGTTCTGACTCATTCACGGGTTGTAGAGATTTTAAGCTATAATTTCTGCCTGTTTGTATGATAGATGCACCCCCTCAGAAATCGGTTGCCTGAGGTCCGGAAAAATTTTCAAGTAAATATAAGATTCTCTGCATGTAAATAGGATAAAAGTATACTTTAATAAGATAAAGCTCTGTTATACAACTAAAAGTGAATTAGAACAAACTTGTCGTTCCACTGAAATAAGTTTATAAACTTTGTTTTAAGTCTGATTTTAGAAAAG
Source organism: Rufibacter hautae (assembly GCF_008271695.1). Classification (GTDB taxonomy): domain Bacteria; phylum Bacteroidota; class Bacteroidia; order Cytophagales; family Hymenobacteraceae; genus Nibribacter; species Nibribacter hautae. Next base: position 989,349 of record NZ_VKKY01000002.1, on the reverse strand, counting down.
CAGGGTCAAAACAAAATCCCCATTTTAAACTTCTGAGACTTGAAGATTGGGGTGGTTTGGTTTAACAGGGCAATCCCTGCATCTTTATAGAATGAAAATAATCATGTTCGTTTTAGCGCTGTTTTGCGCTCAGCCCTTGTGGGCCCAGGAAAAGCCGAAAGCCGTACTTGCGGCCACAGAATATAAAGAGGTTAGCAAAAAGGAGAAAGGCGTTCTGGTGGATGTGCGTACCCCCGAGGAGTTCGAGGCCGGGCACCTGAAGAAAGCCCGCAACTCAGATTTCAGGGGCGGAAAGTTCGCCCAGGAATTTGCCGGATGGGACAAAGACAAAACCTACTATCTCTACTGCGCCAGCGGAAACCGCAGCGGACAGGCCCTGAAACTGATGCAGGAGGCAGGATTCACCAACGTCTATAACATTGGTGGCTACAAAGACCTGAAAGCGGCAGGCCTGAAAACCAAAGAAGAGAAGAAAAAGTAATTTTGTTTCTGACTTGTTCTTCAGAAATCGGCATAAAACAAAGCAGCTTTGGGTGAAAGCTTACACCTTAGCAGCTTTCTTATACCTTCGGAAATAAAAAAAGGGTTTAGGGGTTTTCCTTGAAAACAGCCCCTAAACCCTTTTATACAATTCGGCTCCTAAAGCCTAGTAATTCCCTACGGAAAGCATGACTAGGGTGCAGGCGTGCAGGGTTTTGATGTTCTGCTCCTTCGCTTTCTTCTCCAGTTCGTAGTTCTCGGTACCCGGATTGAAGATGATGCGCTTAGGCTTCAGTGAAAGAATATAGTCATACCAGCTGGGTTGGTTCTGCGGACCCACGTACAGGGTAATCGTATCCACCTCGTCAATGGAGGGTTTCTCTGTCTCAATAGGTAAACCTGCCACCTCTCCGCGCTTAATGCCCACCGGCACCACCTCATGTCCTGATCTTTTCAGCTGATGGACAGCTTTATAACTGTAGCGTCCTGGGTTATCAGAGGCGCCTATTACCACGGTCTTTTTCATCACTTCTCCCTTTAGATTAAAAAATCAGGCGCGAAACGCCATAGTAGTTATACTCACAAAAACGAAGCGGGTTAACCGCGGATCAAAACAGCTACCTGCTCCGCGCAACGTTCCCCATCCATAGCCGCCGATACGATACCTCCGGCGTACCCGGCACCTTCGGCGCAAGGGAACAGGTTCTGAATCTGCGGATGCTGCAGCGTTTCTTTGTCCCGAGGTATGCGTACCGGTGAAGAGGTTCTGCTTTCCACTCCTACAATCTGGGCATCGTTGGTAAGATAGCCCCGCATTTTATAGCCGAATTCCTGGAAACCACCGCGTAACCGTTGCCCGATCATAGGCGGCAATACTTCCAGCATGTCCACGGAGGCCAAGCCCGGCTGATAGGAAGTATCCAGCAGCGAAGAGGAAACCTTCCCCTTCACGAAATCATGGAGGCGCTGGGCAGGGGCCACCTGGGTACCACCCGCGGCTGCCCACGCTTTCTGCTCCAGAGCCTGTTGCATACGCAATCCGGCCAAAGCGCCGTGTTGTTTCAGGTCCATGTCCTCCAGGTTTACCGCTACCACAATGCCGGAGTTGGCGTACTTGGAATCCCGACGGCTAGGCGACATGCCATTCACCACTACCTCACCGGGCGCAGTGGCCGCCGGTACTATAAAGCCACCTGGGCACATGCAGAACGAGAACACGCCGCGCTCTTGGCCTTTGTAAGCCACCTGTTGTACCAACGCGTAAGAAGCCGCCGGCAAGTGCATGCCCCGGTCGCCGTCACAGTGGTACTGGATTCCGTCAATAAGGCTTTGTTGGTGCTCCACCCGCACACCCATGGCAAAAGGTTTGGCCTCAATAAGTATATTCTTGGCGTGCAGCAACTCATAAATATCCCGGGCCGAGTGACCAGTGGCCAGGATCACGGCTTCGCCCTCCAGAGAAGTGCCATCGGCGGTAATCACGCCTTTCATCTGGTTTCTCTCCAAGATGAAATCCGTCACCCGCGTGTTGAAGTGAATTTCGCCGCCCGCCGCCAACACCGTTTCCCGCATCTCGGCAATCAGAACCGGCAGTTTGTTTGTCCCGATGTGGGGGTGGGCATCGAATAAAATATCAGTAGTGGCGCCGTGCTGCACCATGATCTGCAGAATACGCTGCACATCTCCGCGTTTTTTGGAACGGGTGTAGAGTTTCCCGTCTGAGTAGGTTCCTGCCCCGCCTTCCCCAAAACAGTAGTTGGAATCGGGATTCACAATATGCTCCTTGTTGATAGCCGCCAAATCGCGACGACGGTTGCGCACATCTTTGCCGCGTTCCACCACCACCGGTTTTAAGCCTAGTTCAATACACCGCAAGGCCGCGAATAGCCCGGCCGGTCCAGCGCCCACAATAAGGACCCGCTTGGCGTCTGGTTTCAGTTCTGGATAGTGATAAGTGGGCAGCAGGGTAGAAAGGTCCGGAGCCTGGGTGTATACATCGGCACGCACCTTTACTTGTACCTTGCGGCCACGGGCATCAATGGAACGTTTTATTTTATGGATGAAAGCCGCGTCCTTAGAGCGGGTGATTCCGGCTTGCTGCAAAAGCTCGCGCTCCAGAAGGGCAGGGTCATAGGCTATCTCAGGCGCCAAGACCAAGTCAAGTTCTTTTTTCATAAAGCAGATGTAAGGTAGTTAACCTTAAATTTTTAAGATAGTTTTCCTAGCGGAAATGCCGCAAAGATACTACTCTAACCTAACCAAAAACAGGGCAGATAAATTCGTTTTTAAGCTGTTTTAGCTGAACCAGTACAAAAACAAAGATTGATCATCTCCATTGACCTTCTTTGATTTAACAGCAATAAAATCAATCTCACCATAAAAGCTTGTTTTTCAGATGAAAGCAAAACCTTAAATTGATTTTTGAATATAATGTTTTGAAGAACTGTTTAACTTTTTAAAGATATTTATAAAAAAGAAAAGTACATAAACTAAAATACCTTTTTAGCCCGTTATTTTTGTGAATCAGAGAAATCTGATTTTGAAAGATAACTAGAAGGAAAGGAGGGAAGGAAAAGAAAGAATACGAACAAGCAGCTGCTGCAACACCCATCATAAAAATCGCTTAAACCAGTTTACATCTATTCTGGCACAGACAAACACTCAGAGTTCCTAAGAAAGCGTTGAAAGATAGGAGCTAAACTTTTAAGGGCAGGAGACTAGACAACTTGTACTTTCTGTATTGAGCCTTACCGCTCTGGGGAATTAAGCAAAGTTTAAAGCCCATTACAATTAAAATCCTAAATGAAGAAAGTTATATTTTTCAGCTTCGTTTTGTTGCTGTCGCTGGTTAGCCATGCGTGGGCGCAAAGTCGGACTATTAAAGGAAAAGTAACCGATGCAAAGACTGGCGAAGGAATGCCAGGGGTTACTGTTCAACTTAAAGGCAGCACAACTGCTGCCCCTACCGGAGTAACCGGTGATTATGAGATCTACGTTCCCTCAGGAGATGGCACATTGGTGTTTACTTTTATTGGGTACACCAATAAAGAAGTGGCTATTGCGGGCCAAAGCACTGTGAACGTGGCTTTAGTGGAGGATAACACCCAACTGGGCGAAGTTTTGGTAGTAGCTTACGGTACGGCAGAGGAGAAGTCCTACACCGGTTCTGTGACTTCTGTAAAGGCTGAGGCCATTGAAAAGATGCAGGCTAACGACGTAACCAAAGCACTTTCTGGCTTGTCGCCAGGGGTTCAGGTAACCTCTTCCAGCGGACAGCCGGGTACTACCAGTGCTGTTCGAATCAGGGGAGTAGGTTCTGTGAATGCCAGCAGTTCTCCGCTGTACGTTGTGGATGGTGCACCTTATTCCGGTGACATCAACGCCATAAACCCGCATGACATTGAGTCCATGACCGTACTGAAAGACGCTACCGCGGCTTCCCTTTACGGATCTCGGGCAGCCAATGGGGTGATTGTGATTACTACCAAAGGCGGAACTGCGCCTAAAGAACCCACCATTAGCTTTGGGGCTACCGTTGGGGTCTCTGACTTTGCCGTAGCGGACTACAAAACGGTGAACGCCTCCCAAATGTATGAACTGACTTGGGAAGCCTTGCGCAATGATGCCAGAGCCAACAAAACCCTTTGGGAAGGCAAATACGCCTCACCAGAGGAGTATGCCTCTAAGTTGGTAGTATCCAGATTAGCAGGTGCCGGCAACGGACAGCAATACAACCCTTTCAACAACGCTAACGGAACCACTGAAGTAGAACCAGTTGGACTGGACGGCAAAATCAAACCAGGTTTAACCCCGGCGTGGGATGAAGACTGGAGAGATGCGTTGTACAGAAAAGCAGTTCGTCAGGAATATGACCTGAGCGTACAGGGCGGTAATGACAAGAGCAACTACTATTTCTCTGGGAACTACCTGGACCAGCAGGGTGCTTTCATCACCTCAGGCTTTAAGCGTTATTCTACCCGTCTGCGCCTTAGCTCACAAGTGCGTGACAACATTAAAGTTGGTTTGAGCGCCAACCTTTCTTACACAGACCAGAATGCACCTACCTCCAGCGGTACCTCGTTCCGTAACGTGGTTTCATGGGGAAGAAACATCTCCAGCATTTACCCAATCTACCGGAGAAAGAACGCCGATGGTTCTCCTTTCACAGGACCCCAGGAGTTTGACTTCAACACGGCTCGTCCGTATGGCGGTAACAGTAACCCGGTAGGTACCACTGCCTTGGATGAAATCACAGGAAGTAACCTTACCTGGGGCTGGAACGGTTTTGCTGAAATTTCTTTCTTGAAGGATTTCAAATACAGAACCTCTTTGGCCCTGAACGGGGACAACTACCGTGGCGTGACCTTCTACAACCCTGAGTATGGTGATGCCTCCGGTTCAATCGGTGGACGTGGAACCCAAAGCAGATCGTCTTTTACGGAGTACACTTTCAACCACATCTTGAGCTGGAACAAAACTTTTGGCCAGCATACCATTGACGCTTTGGGTGGTTTTGAGGTATACAACCTTTCTTCCAACTCTGTGTCTACCCAGAAGACCGGTTTCATTCCAATTGAAGGCATGACTGAGCTTGACAACGCCGCTACCATTGTGAGCTCCAACTCACAAAGAGACAGACGTGCATTGCAAAGCTTTCTGGGCCAGGTGAACTACGGGTTGGCTGATAAGTATTACCTGTCTGCCTCGTTCCGCCGTGATGGTTCTTCCCGTTTCAAAGAAGATCAACGCTGGGGTAACTTCTACTCTGTGGGTGCCTCTTGGAGATTGTCTGAGGAAAACTTTATGAAGGAACTGGGATGGGTGAACAACGCCAAACTGAGAGCTTCTTATGGAACATCCGGTAACGAGAACCTTGGTTCTTACTATGCTTACAGAGGTCTTTATAACACGGTATATCCAGACTTATCTGAGCCTGGTATGGTTGTTATTACTCTGGAGAACCCGTACCTGACCTGGGAAAAGCAAGCCATCTTCAACGTTGGTTTGGACGCTACCGTGTTCAAAAGATTTGATGTGTCTTTAGATTTCTATGACAGAGCCTCTAAAGACTTACTTTTGAACAAGCCAATGGCACCGTCTACCGGTTTTGTGGGAGTATCGGCTAACCTGGGTGCTATGCGCAACAGAGGGTTCGAGGCCAACATCACTGCCCACATCGTGGACACTGATAAATTCGGTTGGGATATGAACCTGAATGCAGCTCATAACACCAACGAGTTCACAGAGCTTCCCCAGCCTACTATCTTGGCAGGAACCAAGCAGTACAAAGTTGGTCAGTCTATCTATGACTTCTTTATTGAAGATTTCGCAGGGGTTGATCCAAAAACTGGGTTGAGCATGTGGTACCGCGATGTTACCAACGCTGAAGGAGTAGTGGAAAGACAAACTACCACTAACTACGCCCTGGCAACCCGCTACTATGTAGGGAATGCTTTGCCAAAGGTAACCGGAGGTCTGTCAAACAACCTTCGCTACAAAGGCTTTGACTTGGGGCTATTATTCTCTTATAGCTTTGGCGGTAAAATCCTGAACACTGACTATAGCGGCCTGATGGGCGGCGGTTCTTCTGCCGGTTACAACTGGAGCACCGATATTTTGGACAGATGGCAATCTGAGGAGAACCCAGGAAACGGAAATGTTCCTCGTTTAGGTACCGGTCAGTCTTTGAACGCAAACGCTCGGTCTTCCCGCTTCCTCACCGATGCTTCTTATGTACGCATGCGCAACGTAACCTTGGGTTACACCTTGCCAGCTAACGTGCAAGAGCGCTTGAGAATGAAAGGTCTGAGAGTGTTTGTACAAGGCGATAACCTTTGGACTTGGTCTAAAGGCCTGGAGGGAATGGATCCTGAGCAATCACTTGACGGAATCACCTCTAACAGCTTCCCAACCATGAAAACCTACTCTGTTGGAGTACGGGCTTCTTTCTAATCTTTGAACATAATATCATTAGATGAAACTCAATAAAGTAAAAATATATACCGTCCTTCTGGGAGCTTCCTTAGGCTTGGGAGCATGCCAGGATGACTTTCTGGAGACGGTTCCTTCAAACGCGGCGTCTTATGAGCAGGCTTTCAGTTCTCCTGCTGCCGTTGAGGCTGCATTGACCGGGATCTACCGGTTAATGCGGGATGCTCCCGTGAACTCTGGTTCCACAGCCAACCATGACAGCTATGGCATTCCTCACTTCAATGAAACTTGGGATGTGATGGGCCAGGACCTGATGGCCAACACCAGTTGGTTTGTGTTCCAATATGAGTTGGACAATAAATTGCCAACATACCGAGGTACCTATATGTTGTGGGCCACTAACTACAACATGATCACCAACGCCAACAACATCATTGCCAATGCGGCTAAGGTTCCGAACATCACCGAGGAACAGCGCATCGCCTTTGAGGCTGAGGCTAGAGCTCTGCGAGCTTTCGGGTACTTCAACCTGGCAAGAACGTATCAGCATACTTACCTGAAGGACCCAAATGCGTTGGCAGTTCCTTTGGTGTTGGAGCAAACCACCATTGATACCGAAGGCAAACCAAGAGCAACCTTGCAAGAGGTGTACACCCAAGTTCTGGAAGACCTTTCCATTGCTGAGCGGGATCTTCCTGTTTCTAGGGTTGCTAAAAGCCGCGTGAACAAAAACGTAGCCCAAGGCTTGTTGGCTCGTGTGTACCTGGAGATGGGCCAATGGCAACAAGCCGCTGACTTTGCAGTCAAAGCTCGTGAGGGGTATCCACTTATGTCTGCGAATCAATGGAAAGAAGGATTTAACAACTATGCCAATGGCGAATGGATCTGGGGCTTAGCCCAATCTGCCGATCAGCAGGTAGCGTTTGCTTCCTTCTTCTCTACCATGGACGGTCGTTACACCTTAGATGAAAAGGGGAACAGAACCTACGTGCGCAGAGGCTACAACAACATTCGGGCTAACGACTTGTTTGTGGCGTTGTTTGACCCAGCCGATGTCCGGAGAGAGTTCCAGGAAGCAGCTGGTGTGACCAACTCTAACCGTTACACAGTAACCAAGTTTAAGGACCTACCCGACCTGAGTGGTGACTTCGTACTGATGCGTTCCGCTGAGATGTACCTGATTGAAGCGGAAGCGAAAGCCCATTTGGGCCAAGACGTCGATGCGCAGCAATTAGTTTTTCAATTACGTCAGCAGCGTTTCACTAACCCTGCCGCTGTTGTAAAGCCTACCACTACCGGCGCTGAACTGGTGGATGAAATCTGGGTAGAAAGAAGAAAAGAGCTGTACGGTGAAGGTTTCGGACTAATGGACATCAAACGTCTGCAGAAGCCTTTGGTACGGGAAGGTAACCACACTGCGGTGTTGGGCACTACCCCAGCCAACAGCGACTTGTTCATCTACATGTTCCCGCAACTGGAAATCATCAACAACCCTAACTTCGGGCCTCAAAACCCATAAGGATTTGGTTTAATCATGAAAAGGCTGCTCTGCAAAGGGCAGCCTTTTTTGTTTTAGGTCTGTTTTGCCAAAACTGGCTGTAAAAAGAGTGCATGTCAAATAAATTTTTCTATCCATTCACAAGATTACTTTCGCCAGATTTGGGGTGCTTAGGCAAGGGGCATCTTCTATATAAGGCGGAAGGACCAATCAATTTTAATAGTCTCAGTACGGGAATATCCAGGTTCATACACATTATCATAGGCCTGGTCACATATTGGTTCCGGTTACTATATATACTAAGTACATTTAATTAAGGAACAAGAAGATATGTGAAATCAAGGAGCCCTATAAAGAGATTAGAACCTATTACAAGAGCTTGTTAGAGATAAACTAATCCAGAATTCCCCTATAACAATTTAAGAAATCGAACTATGAAATTGACCTCTATCAAAAACGGAATGGCGGCTACTTTTATCATGATAGCAATTATGTTGCTGTTTACCCAGAGCCTTGTGGCAAAGAATAGCTATACACGGAGGGCAGTTGAAGAACCTTTGCAGTATCAAGGTGCTGCCGGAACTCCGGAGCTAGTGGTGAGCAGGTTGTTGAAGCTGTATCCCAATCCAAATTCTACGGATGAGGTAAACATCAAAGGCTTTACCAAGAACACCTCCGCCACCATCCTCATCAAAAATGCCATCGGCTACATTGTCATGGACGAGAAAACTTACACCGCTGATGACAAGGGCGATATTAACCTGAAAATTCATTCCCTTCAGCAGGGACATTACTATATCAGCATCAAAATAGACAAGGCTCAGGTCATAAAGAAATTAATTAAAATCTAAAAACCAATCCATAAAATGGTTTTTATAAATTATTTAAGCATAGGCAGATATTAGCCTTAGCCTAAAGCTTCATTGATACTATTCATAGGTGCCAAAGGTGTATCATTAGCACTTGCATTTAGGACCTGTTTTTCAAAAATCACGATCAAAACCAGAGTGAGCAGCGGGTGTTTATAAGGCAAAAGAAAAGGGAGCCGAAGCTCCCATTATGTATGGACAAGTAGTTAGTTCACTTCGCCGATGATGTCGTTTACCCAGCCTTTGCCCCAGTTGTCTTTCTCTTCCTGGGTCCAGATCTCGGGGTAGAAGATGCGTTTCTGGAATTTGGGCGGCAGGTACTTTTGCCAGTTGGTGCCCCCGGTAGCGGCAATCACGTCGGGGTCGCGCTGCAGGTACCGCACCGCCGATTTGTAGTGCATGAGAGGCCAGTTCACATTGACGTTGCTGTCCAGTTCTTTGAGGTGATTGAGGAGTTTTTGGTTTTGCTGCTCTTCTTCGGAAAGTAGCTTGAAAACAGACCAGATGTTCTTGTGCCGGTATTCCTTGGCATGCTGCATGAGTTCGGTGGAGTATTTCTCCTCAAACTGCAGAAGGGTCAAAGTCTTGGCACCCGTGGCGGCCTCGGTGGCGCCTTCCTTCCAGTAAATGCAACCGAACATTTCCTCGTGGGTGCTCTGCTGGCCTAAAGCTTCTCGCTTGGCTTTGTCAGTCAGGTTGCGTAGGTCGGTGGAACAAATTTCTATTTTACGGTACTGCACGCTTTGGAACCCGCTGGCCGGCATCAAGGCCATCCGGAACTTCAGGAATTGTTTGGGGTCCATGCCGTCCACCATCACATCAAAGGAGTCAATGAGGTTCTCAAAGTAGCGGTTAATGCGACCTACGCGTTTGATGAGCATCTGGGCCGAGGGGGCAGGGTCTTCGCCAATCTGCCGGTACTCATGCAGGCAAAGCTTAAAGTAAAGCTCCGTCACCTGGTGGTACATGATGAAAATCTCCTCGTCTGGGATCTTGGTGCGGGGCGTCTGCAGGCTTAAAAGGGTGTCCAGGTGAATGTAGTCCCAGTAGTTTAGGAAATCAGAGTACAGGAGACCTTCCAGGTAAGAAGCCAGATCCTGGCCCATGGGGCTATATTTCTGTTGGAGGCGTTCCAGCAGTTCCAGTACCTGGGGGGAGAAGGTGCGGTCTGGCATATATTATTTTCTGAATGTTGTAATTATCTTTCTTTACTTGCGACAAAGAAAGTAAAAGAAATTGGTTTGAACCTTTTCTATACGGATTATCCTGGATGCCGGGACGACCGTCAAACCAATTCATGCATCTTCCCAGGAGAAGGGTACCCTTCCTGTTTTTTTGGCAGCGGCTGCCTAAGGGTGAACAATATCTTTACCTTTGATGCCGGAAGAAAGCACAAAGACAATGGCAGAGAAAAGCAGCATTTTTGATATGATTGGGCCGGTAATGATAGGACCCTCCAGTTCCCACACCGCTGGTGTAGTACGCATTGCGCGGGCCGCCATAAGGATTCTGGGGGCTGCACCCACAGAGGCTACCATCACCTTTTATAATTCCTTTGCCCGCACCTATGAGGGGCACGGCAGCGACCGCGCCATTCTGGCCGGCCTCCTGGATTATAGAACCGATGATACCCGCATCAAGGAGTCTTTTACCCACGCAGAAGCTAACGGCCTGAAGTACACTTTTAAATCAGTTGGCAATGCCTCTACCATGCACCCCAACACCATCAAGCTTAACCTAACGGCTGCTGATGGCAGAACCTGCGAAGTGGTAGGGCAGAGCAGGGGCGGCGGCGTGATCAGTATTGTGGAAGTAGACGGCTTCCCCTCCAACTTCTCGGCGAATCTGCATACGCTGATCATTGACGCCGATGACGTGACCGGCAGCATCGCTTTCATCAGCAGCATTATTGCCCATGATGACTGTAACATTGCCACCATGAACGTGTCCCGCAAAGGCCGCAATGATGTCGCCCGCCAGTTCATTGAAATGGACTCGGGGCTGCGCCCCATCTCGCTGGAGTACCTCCGGCAATTAAGTTGGGTCAAGAACGTGATCTATATCCCTAACATTGACTTATAATGCGACGTTTTTCTTCCAAATTTCTCGCTTCGCTGGGCTTGGTCATGGGCTGCCATACCTTCTCCGTGGCCCAGACCACCACAGCAACAGAAACCGTGTGGTCACTGCAGCAATGCGTTGATCATGCCGTTAAAAACAATCTACAGTTAAGGCAAGCTGGCCTTTCAGTAGAACAGGCAGCCATTGATTTAAAACAATCAAGAGCTGATCAGCTGCCTTCGGTGAACGGAAGTGGTTCTCATAGTTTTAACAATGGTTTCTTTCTGGACCCTGTAAGAAACCAGATCCAAAACCAGCAGGTGTGGGCCGGTAACGTAGGCATTAATGGCTCGGTTAACCTCTACAGCGGTTTGCAGGCACAGAATACTGTTAAACGGAATAAACTGGAGTACGAGGCCATTCAATTAGACCAGCAGAAAGTCCAGAATGATGTCACCCTCAATGTGGTAACGGTCTACATGAATGTGCTGCTCAACCAAGAGATTCTCAAAACCAACCAAGAGCGCTTAAATCTTACCAAAAGCCAGTTAGAACGGACCCAAAAGTTATTCAAGGCGGGAAGTATTCCTGAAAGCAATGTTTTAGAACTCAATGCTCAAATAGCAAGTGATGAGCTTAATATCATCACGGCACAAAATAATATTGAGCTGTTTGAATTACAGATGATCCAGATGTTGAACCTCCCGGATGCAAATCCGGCCAATTTCTCCATTGAGGTTCCGCAGATTCCAGATCCAGACCAAACCATTATTGGTTTCAACGCAGAGGAAGTATTTGCTTCGGCTAGTAGTAGAATGCCTGAGATAGTAAGGGCAGGGCTAAGGATTAGGAGTGCTGAAAAAAACATTGCCATTGCCAGAGGAGGATATCACCCTTCCATAAGCTTAGTAGGTAGTGTTAGTACCCGTTACTCTAGCGGTTCTTCTTTGTTCAATTTCGGGAATGTAATTAGTCAGAGAACTTTAGTGGGGTACCAAGATGAGGGGATGAACCAACCTATTTATATCTATACCCCATCTGTTGAACAAACCCCGAGAGACTATCCTTACTTCAACCAACTACAGGATAACATTGGCCAATACATAGGTGTTAATTTGAATATTCCCATCTTCAACGGCTTTAGAGTACGAAATAATGTGCAATTGTCCAGGTTAGGCCTGAGAAATGCCCAGATCAATTCTGATATAGCAAGAAATGAATTGCGGCAAACCATTGCCCAATCCTATACAGATGCAGTAAACGCCCAAAAAAGATTTGTGGCTGCAAAAAAGCAGCTGGAAGCCTTTGAGCAAGCTTATAAAAATTCAGAGATTCGCCTTAACAACGGCCTCATCAACAACGTGGATTTCAATGTGGCCCGCAACAACTTAGTTAAAGCCCAATCAGACATTATCCAGGCGAAATACGATTACATCTTCAGACTCAAGTTCCTTGAATTCTACCAGGGAAAAACGATCACTCTCTAATTAACTCATGGCAAAACGCAAATCGAACAAACTGATTTACATTCTGGGTGGCTTACTGGTTTTACTTCTGGCAGGGTTGCTGGTAGCCAAAAAGCAGGGGTGGATAGGAAAGCAAGAAGGAATAGAAGTTGCGGTGGCCAAAGCCAAAGCCGCCAGTATTATTGAGAAGGTAAGCGCCTCAGGTAAGGTGCAGCCCGAAATTGAGGTAAAGATCAGCCCAGACGTTTCCGGGGAGATTACCGAATTGTACGTGAAAGAAGGCGATTCTGTGGTAGCAGGCCAACTGCTGCTCCGCATCCGCCCAGACAACTACCAGGCCATGGTAGAGATGCAGTCTGCCTCTGTGAACACGCAACGCGCCAACCTGGCCCAAGCTAGGGCCCGCTTAAACCAGGCGGTAGCCAACAGCAAGAACATCCGGCAGACGTTTGAGCGTAACCAGAAGCTGTTTGAGCAGAAGGTCATCTCCCAGTCTGATATTGACGCTTCGCGTGCCCAGTTTGAAGCCAACCGCGCCGAAGTGGATGCTGCTCGGCAAAGCGTGCGGGCCGCTGAATCCACGGTACGCAGCGCCAGCGCCTCTTTGGACGAGTCTCGCCGGAACCTGGACAAAACCACCATTTATGCGCCCGTGAGCGGCACCGTTTCCAAGCTGAATGTGGAACGGGGCGAACGCGTGGTGGGTACTTCCCAGATGGCTGGTACCGAGATCATGCGCATCGCTAACCTCAACAACATGGAGATTAGGGTGAATGTGAACGAAAACGATATTGTGCGCGTGCGCCTGAAGGACTCGGTCATTGTGGAGGTGGATTCCTATACCAATACCAACCGCAAGTTCAGAGGCGTGGTGACCTCCATCGCCAACACCGCCAAAGACGCAGCTTCCCTGGAGGCCGTGACAGAGTTTGAGGTGAGAATCAGGTTGTTGAACGAATCGTACCAAGACCTGATCCAGAAGAATGGGCGTACCCCTTTCAGACCGGGTATGACCGCTTCGGTAGACATCATCACCGACCGTAAAAACAATGTTCTTTCTGTTCCGTTAGCTTCCGTGACCACCCGTGCCAAAGACAAACCCAAAGGTAAATCGGAAGGCATGGAGAACAATTTTGCGCAAAACGATGACAAACCCGTGCGGGCTGAGGAGCGTCCGGATGAAGTGGTGTTTGTACACGAGGGCGGAAAAGTGAAGATGGTAAAGGTGACCACCGGCATCAGCGACTTTGATAACATAGAGATTCTTTCTGGTTTAAAGACCGGGCAGGAGGTGGTGTCAGGTCCTTTCAGAGCGGTTTCCAAGCAACTCAAAGAAGGTGACCTGGTAACTGTGAAGGATGAAAAGTCACTGAGCAAAGAATTGAAAGAAGATCAATCAGAAGAAGAAGATAACTAAGCTTTGCAGGATAGAGAAAGAATTGCCGTTTTAGGCGGTGGAAGTTGGGCAACCGCCCTGGTGAAGATTTTATCAGAAAACAAAACAGATGTAAGCTGGTGGCTCAGGAACCAGGACGATGTGCATCATCTCCAACAGTATGCCCACAATCCCCGGTACCTAAGCGGAGTAAGATTTGACCTGGCCTACGTTCATCCTTCCAGTGATATCCGGGAGACGGTAGCCCAGGCAGATTGGGTGATTCTGGCCGTTCCTGCGGCGTTTGTGAAAGAAGCGTTGTCGCCCTTGGCGGCAGATGCTTTGCACGACAAAACGGTAGTATCGGCGGTGAAGGGGATGATTCCGAAGGAAAACCTGCTGATCACCGATTTCCTGGAGCAACATTACGGCGTACCAGCCGAGCGCCAATGCGTCATTGCCGGGCCTTGCCACGCCGAGGAAGTTGCTTTGGAAAAGCAGTCTTACCTGACCATTGGGTCTGTGGACCTGGCCCGCGCCGAGCAGTTCTGCGCTTTGCTTCGGAACCGTTACGTCAAGGCCAATCCGCTGGACGACATAGACGGGGTGGAGTACTGCGCGGTCATGAAGAACATCATTGCCCTGGCCTGCGGCATTGCCCACGGCCTGAACTATGGCGATAATTTTCAGGCGGTAATGGTCTCTAACTCCATGGAAGAGATTGAGCGTTTTCTGGACGCCCTTATGCCCTTGCACCGCGACCTGAAAGGCAGCGCCTATCTAGGTGATTTACTGGTGACCGCCTACTCGCAGTTCAGCCGTAACCGTACCTTCGGGAATATGATTGGCCGCGGCTATACCGTGAAATCAGCTCAGTTTGAGATGAACATGGTGGCCGAGGGGTACTACGCAGTCCAAAGCATTCATGAGTTGAACAAGCGCCTAAAAGTAGATATGCCTATTACAACGGCCGTTTACAACATCCTGTATGAGCGTATTTCTCCAGGTGTTGAGATTGAGATCTTAAAGGATAAGTTTAAGTAAGTCATATCCGTTTTCGGCCGGATTTTGGGAAAACACCTCCTAAACAGAAAACCCGCTCTACCAAATGGAGCGGGTTTTCTGTTTAGGAGGTGTTTTAAGTAAAAGAGCCCTAGAACACCAGCAGTTCCTCGTACAACCGGTGCACCGGCAAACCCATCACGTTGAAATAGGAACCTTCAATGCGTTCTATGCCGACGAGGCCCAACCAGTCCTGGGCACCGTAGCTTCCCGCTTTGTCAAAGGGTTTGTAGTTATTGATGTAGAAGTCGATCTCGTCGCGGGTGAGTTCTCTGAAGTGGACGGTGGTCACATCATGGAAGACCACGCTTTTCTCCAAGCTGAGAAGGCAAACCCCGGTGTAGACTTCATGGCTGCGGCCGGAGAGCATGGTGAGCATGCGGGTAGCCTGGGCGTGGTCATACGGTTTGTTCAGGATGGTCTCGTCCAGGCACACGATGGTATCGGCGGTGATGATAACCTCCTCGGGTTGCAGTTCCTCGCGGTAGGCGCTGGCTTTGTGGGCCGCCAGGTATTCTGCCACCTCAGCGCGGGCCAGCTCGGGTGGGTAGGTCTCGTCTATCTCCTTCACGCGTGACTCAAAGGGAAGTTTCAGGTTGGTGAGCAGTTCTTTCCGCCGCGGCGAGTTAGAGGCCAGGAAGTATTTTTTATTAAAATTCATGTTCGTCTATTGAGCTGAATAAAAACCCACAAATGGTCTTGGGGTAGAAAAACGTTGATTTCTGCGGCATCACGGCCCCCGAATGGCAAACCCGCTGTACCTCTTCCATCTTCACCTCGTTGGTGATGAGGGCAACCGCGGCTTTCCCGCTGTCCACCTTGGTAAGGCACTCGGCAAAGGACCGAACATAGGAAAGACCAGGGTATTGGCGCTGCTCCTCCGGAGAGATTCCTAGTACGCGTTCCAGGATGAAATAGTGCATGACGGTAAGGTCCAGGTCTTTCACTTCCTGCGGGATGTCCCAGGCCAGTTGGGCATGTACCTCAGGCCGGAGCCGCACTTTGTATGCTTCTCCTTCAAAGTAAACCCCAAATGCCCATTTCTTCCCTACGATCACCTCGTTCAGTTCATACGCCTCCTCAATTGGGGTGACCACAAAAAACTCTTGCATCCTTTCAAGAAATACTTCCGGTGGGATGGGCAACCGCTCTAATAACCGGTGGGTTGGCAGAATGCGCAGGTCATCTGAGGCGGCGTTGGTCAAGTACATGAGATGGTAGTTGAACGGCTCCTCGCCGGAAGCGCCAGGGAACTGTTGCAGCATCTTTTTGCGGTACTGCAAAGAGCCTTCGTAGCGGTGGTGCCCGTCGGCCAGGATTATCTGCTGGTCACGCAAAAGGTCCACAAACTTCTGGATGACCTCCGCGTCGTGGATGACAGAGAGCACGTCGCGCACGCCCTGGTAATCCTCAGACTCATACAGGGGCGAGGTGATGCTCTCATCCATGTACTGCTCCAGGGTGAAACCATGATCCAGGAAAAGGCCGTGGGTGGCGCTGGTGTGCATGCGGGTCTCCGCGAGGAGTTCAATACGATCATTCACGGCGGCGGGGATGGTGTTCTCGTGCCGAAGGATTACCTGTTCTTCCCACTGGTAGGCCTTAATGTGGCACATGAATCCTTTGCGGCAGTACTCGCGGCTGGAGCCCGGCAAGGTGAAATACTGGTAGTAAACGTAAATCCCCGGCAACTGGTCCTGCAGCAGAATGCCAGCACGTTTCCAATGCTCGGCAGTTCGGCGGGCGCTGTCGGCGGGGTCTGGGCCGGGCGGCACCGATAAATGGATGCTGTTGTAGGGATTCCGGTAAAGTGCCTGGCGTTGCTTCACAGAAACCACGTCAAACAGGGGAGAGGTGAGCGCGTCTATGGAAAACGGTAGCTTGGGGTTGTACCTGAAGCCTTTGATGGGGAGTATTTCAGCCATTGACTGGTTTTAAGCTGTTTTGGGAAAAAGGGGCCGTAAACGATCAGGGTGCCAGGCGTTGGATGTGCCAGTGCGCATGGCCGTCCACCTCGTACAGCAGCCGGTCATGGAGCCGGTTCTGGCGCCCCTGCCAGAATTCAATCCGCTCCGGCTTCACCAGGTAACCGCCCCAATGCTCAGGCCGAGGAATCACCTCCAGGTTCTGGAAGCGAGCCGAGTACTCTTTCTCCAGACTTTCCAGGATGCTGCGGTCCGTAATGGCCGTGCTCTGCGGAGAGGACCAGGCACCAATCTGGCTCCCGCGGGGCCGGCTATGGAAATAGGTGTCTGACATCTCCGGGGCGACGCGCTCCACCTTGCCTTCCACGCGCACCTGCCGCTCCAGCGCCGGCCAGAAAAAGGTAAGGGCGGCAAAGGGGTTCTCCAGCAGTTGCTGTCCCTTGCGGCTCTCGTAATTGGTGTAGAAGACAAACCCCTCTTTTTGCAAGGCCTTCAGGAGAACCACCCGGGCAGTTGGCCGGCCATGGGCATCGGCGGTGCTCAGGGTCATGGCGGTGGGCTCGTCGGCTTTGGCTTCCAGAGCCTCCTGCATCCAGGTCTCAAACTGTTGCAGCGGGTCCTGGGACACCGCCTCCAGGGTAAGTTCCTTCAGTGAATAATTGATCCTGATATCGGCAAGAGACAAGGGCGTAGCCATGGTATTTACACTGAAATGTTAGATGGTTCCAAAAGTAGGGGTTTCTGTTTAATTGTGATGGTTTTAAGGCAAAAACCCGCTTCATTTGCCCTTAACCTCATACGAGGAGCGTTTTTTAAGCGTTTTCCGGATTCGGGTATAAAATCAGCCGCAAACCAAACAACTACCAATTCAGTAAGTATAGAAAGCGAAATCCACGGAAAAAGATGACTAGAAAGATGGCGAAAGAAATCCAGAAGGGAAGCATCCTGATCTCAGAACCATTTTTGGGTGACCCTAACTTTGAGCGGAGTGTGGTGGTCATCTGCCAGCATGACAAAGACGGAACGGTGGGACTGGTACTGAACCGGGTTTCGGCGCTGCACCTGTCCGATGTGATAGACATCAACGCAGAGGTCTTTGACATGGCGTTGGCAGTGGGCGGACCCATGCAGCCCAACACCTTGCACTACATCCACCGCCTCCCTAATTTACCCGATGCGCAACCGATTGCCTCCGGCCTTTACTGGGGTGGAGACTTTGAAGAACTTACCCGTTGGCTGAACGAGGGAATTGTTCTACAGGACGAAATCAGGTTTTTTGTGGGTTATTCCGGGTGGAGTCCGGGGCAGTTGGATGAAGAAATTGATAAAAATGTTTGGTTTGTTAATAACAATGCTGCGAATAAATTGCTTACTTTGAATATAGATACCTTGTGGCGCGATATTTTAAAGGAAATGGGAGGCAAGTACAAAATGTACGCCAACTATCCCGCGGACCCAAGTTTAAACTAATCCAAAGGCGCAAAGCCCCACGTGTATGATGAACCTAAATCCGGAAAATCAGCCAAACGGAAAAACGGAAGAGCAGTCTACCGAAGAACAATCTAGCCAGGGCCAAGCGCTGGATCAACGTAGAATTCTTGAAGAGCGTTTAGCTGAGATAAATGCCCGTAATGAGGCCCCTGCTGTTTCTGTTGAAACGGTTGAGCAACCCCCTGTTACTGATGCCGCCCCTATGGAGGAAGTAGCCGCCCCCCAGGTGGAGCCAGAGCTTACGCAATCTTCCGTTTTAGCCACGGAGCCATTCACGGACGGTTCTCCCTCCGAAACGGAAACTCCAGTAGCCGTGCAGACCGACCTGCCTACTCCTGAGATGGCTGCGGCCTCTCCAGAAGCAGAGCCCTCTACACAGGGAGAGACCCCAGAGGCCGTAAACGAAGAGCCTTCCTCTCCGGCAGAGCCGACAATGGAAACATCTTCTACCAGCACAGAGGCCTTAACATCTGTTGCTCCAGTAGCGCCAGTTGCCCATGAGGAGACTACTCATGAGGAAGAGGACCTGCACCTTGATGAAGATTATACCCATTTGTCTATTGATGAGGTAAGGACCAAGATCCTGTCCCTGGCCCAGGAGGGAAATGCCAAGAAATCTGGCCGCGCCCTCAATACCCTGTACAGAATCTATGAACCGCAGTTCCAGGAGGAGCGCCAGGCAGCCCTCAACCGTTTCATAGCCGAAGGGGGTTCCCCAGACGATTTCGAGTACAATGCCCCCCGCGCCCACAAAGATGTGGAGCAGGCCATGCAGCGTTTCAGAGAGGCCCGGTTCAGAGAGCAGCGCCAGGAAGAGGAACAGAAAGTCCAGAACCTACAGAAGAAGCGCGACCTTTTGGAGCGCCTGCGGGTATTCATTGAGACCTCTGAGACTCAGACCAGCGGCAACGCCATCAAAGATCTGCAGAACGAGTGGAAAGCCATTGGCCAAGTACCCACCGCCGAGGCCCAGCAGTTGTGGAATTCCTACCACGCCTTGCTGGACATGTACTACAACAACCGTAGCATCTTCTTTGAGCTGAAGGAGCTGGACCGCAAACGCAACCTGGATGCCAAGAACCAGTTGTGCGAGCGTGCCGAAGGACTGGCCAACGAAGAGAACATCAACAAAGCGCTGCAAGAGTTGCGCCATCTGCACGATGAGTGGAAACATATTGGCCCGGTGCCTAACGAGATGCGCGACCAAGTTTGGAACCGTTTCATCCAGGCTTCTGAGCAGGTCCACGAAAGAAAGAAATCATTCTTTGAGTCCCGAAAAACCGAAGAACTGGCCAACCTGGAGAAAAAGAGAGCCCTACTGGCCCAGATTGAGCAGTTCCAGCATTTCACTTCTGACCGCATCAATGACTGGCGCGACAAAACCGACCAAATTCAGCAGTTGAAGGAAGCCTGGGATGCCGCCGGCCTGGTGCCTAAGGAAAACGCCGAGGAAGTCAACAAGGCTTTCTGGAGCAGCTACAAAGCCTTCTTCCACCACAAGAATACCTTCTTCAAAGCCCTGGACGAGGAGAAAATGCAGAACTACCGCCAGAAGGTAGGCCTTTGCGAGGAGGCCGAAAGCCTGCAAGGCAGCGAAGAGTGGGACCCCACAAAGGAAAAGCTCATTCAATTGCAGAAGAAATGGAAGACTATTGGCCGCGTACCAGACAAATACTCTGATAAAATCTGGAACCGTTTCAGAACGGCTTGTAACGCCTTCTTTGACAGATTGCACCAGGAAGTGCAGAACAAAGAAACCCATTTAAGCCAGCTTTCGGCGCAGAAGCAAAACTACTGCGAGCAACTGGCGACCAAGGTGGCAGACCCAACCTTGGTGGGTTCCATGGAGGAGTTCAACCAGATTTACCAGGATTGGCAGACGTTCTCCACCGAAGGCAAAAGAAACCCCAAGGTAGAGGATAGGTTCCAACAGCTATTGGCCAAGTACTTGGAAAAAGTGCCGGAGATGAATCCGCAGCAGAAAGAGCAAACCCTGTTCCAGTTGCAGTTGAGTCACCTGAAGGCCAGCCCAGATGGAGACCAGAAGCTGTACCAGAAAGAGCAGCACCTGCGCCGGGATATCACCTCGTTGGAAAACGAAATCTCCAACCTGAAAAATAACATTGAGTTCTTTGCCCGTTCCAAGAACGCTGAGAAGCTGCGGCAGGAATACCAATCCAAGATTGACGATGCCCAAAACCGCATCCAACACCTGAAAAGACAGCTGAAAGCCCTCAGGTCATAATTTTTTCGTGTTGACTTTCAGCGCCTTTCTGTAAAGGCGGCAAATAAGTTGAGAGGTCTTTTTGCAAATATCAAAAAGACCTCTACTTTTGTATCGCTTTCAGAAACCACCAGGGTTTTAGAAGCAAAAGCCTCCATAGCTCAGCTGGTAGAGCAACTGACTTGTAATCAGTAGGTCGCTGGTTCGATCCCGGCTGGGGGCTCCCAAACAGCACTTATAGGACTAACCTGTAAGTGCTGTTTTTTGAAAACCTTTTTATTGCCGCTTTCAGAAGCCTTAGGGCCACCAAAGCAAAAGCCTCCATAGCTCAGCTGGTAGAGCAACTGACTTGTAATCAGTAGGTCGCTGGTTCGATTCCGGCTGGGGGCTCTTTTCAAAGCGCTTGCATTTTCAACGATGCAAGCGATTTTTGTTTGGGCCTCATTTTAAAGCAGTGGGGTTCTCCTTCTGGTTTTCTCCCAGTCTTTCCAGGAACACCTAATAGGCTCATCCTTCTGTGGGACTTTTGCTGCCTCATTTCCGACCCATTTCTCAGAAAAGCCTCTTAAAACATTATCTCTAAAAATAGGGCTGCAGGTATATCAAATCGATTGTGTTTTGTAGTACCGCATCTGTAAATCAAATCAACCCTGATGTTCGGTTGTATTTCCATTTTAGGCTTGATCTTACTTAAACAAGCCTAAATCGTAGTTACATAGTAGTTTTCAAGTCTTGATATGCCATGGAATCAGTACTTTTTGGCAACTCAGGTTTTAATACCTGATTTTGGTTCAGCTTTGTTAGGGAGAAAACCTGCAAGTTCTTGGTCCGTTGAAAAAAGGGTTAACAGAAGAATCTTGCTATGGCGGAAACCACTGCAAAAGATAAGACAGGATTGGCGAAATATTGCCTTCCTCTACAGACTGCCCAGGATCTTGACCCCTTGATGGAAAGGATTGGAGATGCCCGGTATGTGTTATTGGGGGAGGCCACGCATGGGACCCATGAATATTACACTTGGCGCGCGGAGATTACCCGGCGGCTTATCCAGGAGAAAGGCTTTTCCTTTATCGCGGTGGAGGGAGATTGGCCCGACTGCTTTGATATAAACCAATGGGTGAAAGGCTATCAAGACACTCCAGAGAACATTGAAGAGGTGCTGCGCCAATTCAACCGCTGGCCTACCTGGATGTGGGCTAATTGGGAAATTGCTGCTCTGGCCCACTGGCTACGGAAATACAATGATAACCTTGCTCCGGAGCAAAAGATAGGTTTCTACGGCTTGGATGTTTACAGCATGTGGGATTCCATGAAGATCATAGTGGAGTACCTGGAAAAGGAAGACCCACAGGCGGCGGCTTACGCCCGGCGGGCGATTGACTGCTTTGAACCATACGGGGAGGAGGAGTCTTACGCCACCGCTCTTGGCTCCATGAAACCTAGTTGCCGCGAGGCAGTGCTGCAGTTATTACTAGAAGTACGGCAGAAAGCCAGCCAGTACAATCATGCCCCGGAGGCTGGTCTCAACGCGGAGATCAACGCTTTAGTAGCTGCCAACGGTGAGGAATACTACCGGGCGATGTCGGCATTTGGGGGGAATTCCTGGAACGTGCGGGACCGGCACATGGTGGAAGCGCTGAACACCCTCATGAACTACCATGGTCCTGAGGCCAAGGTTATTGTCTGGGAGCACAACACCCACATCGGGGATGCAAGAGCCACCGATATGGTGGATGACGGGGAAATCAACGTGGGGCAGTTGGTGCGTGAGCAGCACAAACCAGAGGAAGTGGTGCTGGTCGGTTTCGGGTCTTACGAAGGTACCGTGATAGCAGGCCGAGGGTGGGACAGTCCAATGCGAGAAATGCCGGTGCCTCCGGCCATGGACAAAAGCGTAGAGAAGATCCTGCATGAAGCTTCTCCGGAAAATAAGCTCCTGATTTTTGACCAGCAACCCGCGCTTAAAGAATACTTCCGGGCCTGGATGGGGCACCGGGCCATTGGGGTAGTTTATCACCCTGAGCGGGACCGGGGCAACTACGTTCCCACCAAATTGTCAGCCCGGTACGATGCCTTCCTGTACCTTGACAAAACCAAAGCCCTTCACCCGCTGCACCAGGAAGCAAAGGGCCACCAAATGCCAGAGACGTTCCCATTCGGGATGTAGGTTTCTCCTTGGTTAAAGTTGTTTTGGGGCTCTTTTTAAGAAAACAGGCACAAATCCGCACACAAGTAATTATCCGCTAGAATTATATGGTTAAATAGAAAAGGTGATCCAGAACCCTTGCGGTATTCTAGATCACCTTTTTTACTATGCTTTTTTTAAATTCTACATTCTAGAGACTTAAAAGAAGGTCATTTATCAGATTCTGCCACCCTCAGGATAGATGGAGGTATCTGGGGCGTTGTTTACGTCCGGGAACCGGTCATCCTCCGCGAAGCTGGTATTATCTGGGTAGGTGGTATTCACCGAATAAGAGCTGGTGGCTTGGTACTCATCGGTGGAGAGGTGCGTTCCATTTGACCGGGTCTGACCTTTTCTTTTGGAATTGTTAATCAGGGCATATACGGCGGCTCCGGCAGCCAAGGCCAACGCACTAGTTACCTTGGGGTGCATGACCGCGCGGGTGTATAGGCTGGTTTTCATCACATACCCATCGTGGTTGCCGTGCACTCTGCCATCGCTTCCGGGTCTGTGGAGCGAGTCTTTGCGGGTGGTATCTGCCTCTTCCTTCAGCTGGCCTTTGGTCATCATTTTAGCGCTGACCCAATCCATAACTCCCGGAATTCTTTTGTTAAGGGTGCTCATGACCTTGGCTCCGCCGCCCACCATAATATCACGGTGCGGGTTCTCTGCCGCATGCAGAATGGCGTTGGCTACTTCCTCGGGCATGTAAACCGGGGCCGGAAGGGTTTGCACCTGGCCGGTGTAGTTTTTGGCGTGCTCAGGATAAGGTGTGTCAATTCCGGCAGGTTTGATGAGGGTCACGGAGATAGGCTCTTGGTCCTCCAGCAACTCAATGCGAAGCGCATCGGTGAATCCTTTGACGGCGTGCTTGCTAGCCGAATACATTCCCTGCACCTGGATGGCCACGTCTGACAACTCGCTGCCTACGTTGATAATGGCTCCGCCTTTGCCACGCATGTGGTAAGCAGCGGCCAAAGAGCCGTACACCACGCCCCAGAAGTTGGTATCAAAGAGACGTTTGTTGTCTTCATCGCTCACCTGGCTCAGGCGGCCGTAAATGGAAACCCCGGCATCGTTCACCCAAGTATCAATGCGTCCGAAATGGCGCAGGGCGGCATCTGCTATCCACTGCACCTGTTCCCAGCGTCCAACATCGGCCGCTACGTGGATGGCCTCGCCGCCTTCATTTCTTATTTCTTGTTCTATCTGAGCTAATGCCTCGCGGTTCCGGGCCGCCAACACTACTTTGGCGCCTTTTTTGGCCGCTGCCTGGGCAGTGGCTAAGCCAATGCCGCTAGAGGCACCGGTAATCACAATTACCTGCTCATTGAGCGGTTTCAAAGAGTAATTCATAGCTATTGTTTTTAGGGGATTGGATTATTGCAAATGGTTATAGGTAATTTCTTACGAGCCTAACTCTCAGAAGATACAATCATCTGCCTTTTAGAGGAGTTTATGGTACCGTAGCGGTGCCTAATGGGTATCATCCTAACCCATATTTACCTTTTAATGAAGAATTCACCAACAGCTGAATGGAAGGTGAAATGGAAAGCATTTCTGAATTAAAGGATTAAAATTCCTTCCCTGTTCTTAGGCTGTTTTCAACAAATCGAGCGCAAAACGTATAAGGATGAGAAGAGGAAAAGAGGCGATAAATAAGGTAATCAGTTCTTTTTCCCTGTGAAGCTAATCTGGGATGAAGTTGACGTCCATGTCTTGGGTAAAGACCACGTAGACTCTTTTCCAGGGATCCTCACCAAGCATTTTCCATTTGTGCCCATGGCCAGTAGTATCGGTGGCCAGCAGCACATCTCCGGGTTTAAGGATGAAGGTCTCGCCCAGGCTTGTGGTGAATTCCAGGGTTCCGGTCAGACTCATGACGTACTGGGTATTGGGGGCGGGGTGCCAGTCATATTCTGAATGGGGCGGGGTTTCCTTAAAATGGATGGAAAGCGCCTGCGTAGATAGTTTCTCTTTGATGGTTCCTTGCGTAAAATGGGAGTGCCCATCTGCCCCAGTGTACAGTTTATAAGCTCTGATCATACGTGTTGGTTTCTGGTAGGTCTGTATATATACCCATCTAGAGAGAAGTTGTTTCTGTTACAAAAAACCCAAATTGAGGTGAAAGCAGACAGAATACTCTTGCTGAAAGAACTAACTTTAGGTAAACTGGTCACCTGAATCTTTATTAACGACATGACGATCAGGGTACGAGCCGGAATTTTACATCGTTCTAGAAGCGATTCCAAAGGCTAATAGGAAGGAGGAGTTTACTAGTCAATCGAGATGGATAGTTAAAACAATCCAGAATTTTGCTTTATTTGAAAAATAACCTTTTTGCTATATTCACAGTAAGTGCGCAATAATACTCATCCCAAGGGCATGTTCAAAACAAGGTGTATTCGTAAAGGTGAAATGCTACTGCTTTGCATGGCGCTGGTGTTTTCCGGTTGCTATAAGAAGGAATCCAATCAGGAGGGAACCCCCTCAGAAAAACTATCGGCGCAGGCGCAAACCCCTTCTCAGAAGCCTGCAGATGAACCGGTCAATGAAACGCCGCCTGCCGCCAGAGCCAAAGTAGACGTGGATCTGTACCTGGAAGTCTCCAACGGTATGAAAGGCTTTATGCCCCCGCCAGCCGCCGAAAAAGAACCCACTGTTTTCCAGAAACGCCTCAACAAACTCATCTCTGAGGTGCAGGACGGCATTTACGTGGAAGACAAGCGCTACTACCTGGCCGGTCAGAACGCCCAGGGCCAACCGGTGCTTGACAGCGTATCATATGGCACCCTCAAAAACACCATCACTAGCGGCATCAAAGCCAATGTACTCGGTACGCCCTTGCCAGACATGTTGCAAGCGGCTTTGAACAACTCAGTGGAGCGCGGCGCCGTGAGTGTGGTGATCTCTGACTTCATCCATGGCCCGGACCCCAACAACCCGGGGCAGTTCCTTTCCCTGGACTCAGACATTAGAAGCAGCCTCAAAAAGGCCGAGCATGAAAACCTGGTGGTGGCGGTGCTGGCAGATGCGTCGCCGTTCTTCGGGAGTTTTTACCCGGCGGTGAAAAAACCGGCCGTAAAACGCACGCTCAACGGGGAGGAGGTTCCGTTCTACATCTGGGTTATTGGCAAACAGCAGGAGGTACAGACCGTCACGAACAAGGTGCTCCGTAATCTTCCGGCCCAGCAGGCATATTTTGGGTTTGACTACCAACGCGTTCCATTTTCGGCTATGCTTAAATCCAATACATTCAAACCCCTGGGCGTTGTGTATTGTACCAGCCGGACCGCGGAGGTATGCACCAGCTTAAATTTAATGCCGGAAAAAGACGAGCCGGTGGAGTTCACCATTGGTTTGAACCTCAGTAATTTCCCGGCTTCCTTGCAAGACGTAGCTTACCTAAAGCAGCATTTGCGGCTGGCGGTGACCGGCGGAAAGGCCTCTATTGGTACAGTAATTGTAGCCTCGGAAGACGTGAAGGCCACCCCGGATTTAGCCCAGTACACCCATTATGTGCGGGTGAAGGTGCCGCAACTGACCGCGAACACGGGTTCTATCTCGCTAGCTTTGCCGCAGGTGGCGCCCGCCTGGATAGGGCAGTGGTCCACCGCCAACGACAACAATCCGGCCGGGGCTCCCAGAAAGACGTACCAGTTGAATTCAATAATGGAAGGCGTGCAGGCGCTTTACCGAGATAAAAGTGAAAACGTGTTTAGTGTAACCATGAAGTTTAACAAAGAAACCAAGTAAGGATGATCCAAAATTTCTTCTCCGGGCTGTATGAATTATTCCTGGGCCGCCCCATGCCCGCCAACTACACCAATGATTACCGCGAGGTGGTGTTCCCCAACACGGGATTGCAACTGATATTGATCTCGCTGGCGCTGGTCATCCTGTATTACTATGTGTTCAACCGCGTTATGAGCACCGGGTTCTACAAGCCCGTGCACTGGACCATCATGCTCGTGATCAACGCGGTGATTGCCTTCATTGTGCCCATTGCCCAGGTGAACGGCAACGGCATTGAGACCCATTCTTACACCTACACCTTTGCGCTGGTGAATGCCATTCTCAGCCTTATTCTGTTTTTCATTTTCTCATTGCTGCTCAAAAAAGGATCTGTCCAGGCTTGGACTACTCCTATGAAATGGCCCCACACTAGATAAACTATGGCAAAACTTTTTGTATTCGGAATTGGGGGCACGGGCTCCAGGGTCATCCGTTCTCTGGTCATGCTCATGGCCGCCGGTGTCAAAATCAAGAACTGTGACAAGATAGTACCCATCATCATTGACCCCGATACCCAAAACGGGGACATGAACCGCACGGTGGAACTGCTTAAAACCTACAAGCACCTCCACGACCAGTTAGGCAAGCGCGACGAAGGCTTCTTCCATACCAACATTAGCACGCTCTCCAGCATCGCCGGCGACGGTTCCTCCAAAATCAGAGACTCTTTCGTGTATGACTTCGGGGGCATCAACAAGCCCTTCAAAGACCACGTGGGCTACAACCAACTGGACATAGACTCCCAGGCACTGGTGGATTTGCTCTTCACCCCCGAGAACCTGAACAACAGCCTGGATGTGGGGTTCCGAGGCAGCCCCAACGTAGGCAGCGTGGTCCTCAACGAGATCATTGATTCCCCGGAGATGCGTTTTTTCGCTTCCAATTTCCAGGCCGGCGACCGGATCTTCTTTGTGAGCTCCATCTTCGGGGGTACCGGCGCGGCAGGTTTCCCGCTTTTGCTGAAGAACTTCAAGGATGTGCATTCCAAGCTTCCTAATGCCTCCAGCCTGAACTCGGCGCTGACCGGCGCCATGGTGGTGTTGCCCTATTTCTCCCTGGAGCAGCCCGCGCCCGGCGTGGAGGCTGATTTCATTGACTCCAACACCTTTACTACCAAAGCCAAAGACGCGCTCTCGTATTACCAGAACCACCTCACCGGGGTAAACGCCACGTACTACATCGGCGACACGCCGGACAAGCCTCTGGAGAACAACCCGGGCCGCGCGAGCCAGAAAAACGATGCTCACTTAGTAGAGATGCTCAGCGCCTTGTCCATCATTGACTTCATGGACTACACCGACAACGACCTCACGGGCGCTTCGCATTACCATGAGTTTGGGCTGCGCGAGGACGTGGATAATGTGCAGTTTTCCAATTTCGATCAGGAAACGCGGGATAGGTTGGCCAAACAGCTCATCAAATTCCATTACTTCTCGCGCTATTACAACACCCACGTGCCCGAGGATGCCCAGGCGGCCTACGCCAAAGGCGTGGATTTGTCAGGCGCCATGCGCAATGAGCCAGTGTTCAAAGAACTGAACAAGTTTCTCACCAGCCCCGAGTACGGCTATGAGTCGTGGTTGAGAGAGCTGGGCCGCCTGGAGAGAACCTTCTCCGCGTTCAACCTCAACGAACCAGACTTCAACCGCATGGTTTCAGACAAACAGGTGGAAACCGGTTTCCTGAACAAAGGCATTCACCAAGGGTCGTTTGTGAAAGAGCTGAATCGCGCCTCAGAATCCATCTCAGACCGCGAAGCCTTTAAAGCCACCATCAAGGCTTTTGAAATTGCCACCAACAGATTGGTAGAAGAAAAGCTGAAATATTCCTGAGGAATGACCCTTGTTTTTAAATTGATTTCCTGAAAACAAGGCCAAAACAGAACATCAGCGGTGGTTTGCTTTTAAAGGCAGGCCCACAAAAGAGAGGGAGTCAGGAACAGACAGAAGTCGTTTAGCGCCTCTTTTTTCAAAAACACATTAAAACAGACAGATTTATGCCGAAAGTACTTCGTCTTCATAAAACCGGCTCTAACGTAGAAGGGTGGGCCAAAACCGCCCAGATCACCAGCACCGAGATCAAGGACATGGTGGATGGGGCCGGCGGACGGGCCCAGAAGATAAACGCCTCCATTCCTACGCCGTTTGCCCGCATGCACCTGTTTGAGACAGCGTTCGACTTTGTGAAGCAAGGGGTCACCAGCACCCACAACAGCATTTACCACAAGTTTGTGACCCATTTCTGGGATTTGTGGGAGTTGCTCTACAACCACCAGAGCTACGCGCAGGGCGGAAACAAAATTGTGATCCGGCGCTGGAACAAGCACCAGCAGCTCGCGGCCATGCAGGCGAACCAGAACACGCACCTGCTGGGCAAAACCCTGGAGCTGTTCATGAACGACAGCCGCTTCCATGGAGTAGACGACCTGTTCCTTTTCTACCTGGAGTCCACCTCGCCCCGCGGTGACCGCAGCCTGCAGTTGCTGGGCGGTACCTCGCCGCTTACTTTCCTGTTTGTTTCGCCCAACGTGCAGCCGCTGTCCATAAACCGGGCGCAGAACGTGGGTGTGTATTTTGACCACAACTACATCTCTCTGAATGACCGCGAGCGCGACTTCAAAGAGTACGTGCACAAGCTGTTTGTCTCCAATCCAGAATACATCCGTGCCTTCCCGGCCGTGTACAATTCCCTGGATGAACACCTGCTCAAAAGCATCAGCATGTCCGGAGTAAGCTGGCAGACCGGCATTTCCGCGGAATACCTGCCGCTAGTAGACCTGCAGCAGAACCCGGTGCACGTGGGGCACCTGAACTTCCTGGTGAAGAAAGACCAGACCGCGGTTACCAGCAGCGACCTTTTTTTGCGGCCTACCAACTCCATGTTCTCCGGCGACCGACCTATCGTGCTCAAGCCAGACCTGCGTTTGGCACCGCATGTGAAGTACGTGAACAACCTGGCCTGGCCTGCCAACACCAACGTGGGGTACTCTGACAGCAAAGAGATTGAGGCTCGTTCTCTTCCCGGGGTAGGGTTCAATTATCCGTACCTCACCGTTAATGACCTGTTGCAGGAAACCATTGTGCAGGTGCCTTACGAGGTGAACACCGACCGGTTCTACAGCGGCACCGTGTTGTACCAACCGGGCGTCACCGAGAAGGTTTTCAATTACTTGTTACCGGTAACCAGCCTGTACTTCCAGTATTTCACGCCTCAGGACTTGGCTACACACCTCACGTTTTACGTGGATGTGAACCACGTGCGCGTCACTTTGTCAATCCCTACCGAGAAAGGCAACGTGGTCTATGAGCGCAGCTACTATGACAACCCGATGAACTCCAAGGACGCCCACGGTGAGATCATCCCGGAGAAAGGGCACATTCTTAAATCACGGGTGGGCATTGGCGTGTTTCCGTTCTACAAGTTCACCGATGCGCCTACCTACAATGATTTCTACAAGGTGATGCTGGTGGACGAGGACATTGATCCACTTCTGGTAAACCGGAACCACTCGCTCACCTTCTACGCCGGCGGGCGGCAACTGGAAGCCTCCGGAGGACTTATCTCCGCAACTTCGCAGCGCAGAACAAAGAAAAGCAACAGCAGCGCGGGCAGTACCTACTACGAGATCAGGGGGACGCACTTTGATGTAGCCGAGCTGGTGCATGCGGGCGTGGACTTCACCGGCCGCGCGTTGATCGTTCCCAAGTTCCAGGAAGTGCAGCAAGGCATTCAGACCTTTACCTTCGCCATTGACTTCGGGACCTCCAACACGCACATCGCCTACACCTCAGGAGCGAACCAACCACCCAAGGAGTTCTCCATCACGGCCGGTGACCAGCAGTTGGTGATGCTGAACAAGCCCTCTGATGATACTTCCCTGTCAGATTACCAGCGGTTCCATAAGCGGGGCTTCGGGCGTATGTTCGCGGTGGAAACGTTGTTGAAGCGCGAGTTCCTGCCGTTGATCATCAACTCCGGCGGGTCTTTGTACACGTTCCCAACCAGAACCGCCACCTGCGAGTCCATCGACTTTGAGAACCAGATCCCAAGCTTGTTCGGGAACATCAACATCGGGTTCTCCATCAATACTGAGGGCACGCATCAGGACCAGTACAAGCAGAACTACCACACCGACCTGAAGTGGAGCGAGACCTTGTCCAACACCGGTAAGCGCCGGATTGAGGCTTTTTTCACCGAGATCATGCTGCTTATCAAGAACAAGGTGGTTTTGAACCACGGCAACGTGGCCAATACCAAAGTGGTGTGGTTTGCGCCATTGAGCTTTGATGACTACTCCCGCAACATGTTCCAGAACGTATGGGACGGGGTTTACCACAACATTTTCAAAAACGGCCGCAATACGGCCTGCATCACCGAGTCGGTGGCGCCGTACTACTACCTGTCCAGAACCGGGGTGGTGGTGCCTAGCCAGGACGAGAACCTGATTAACGTAGACATAGGCGGCGGTACCACCGATGTGCTTCTGTTCACGAACCGCAAACCCTCGCACAGTGCCTCGTTCCGTTTTGCGGGGAATGACCTGTGGGGCGATGGCTTTGCCTCTGTGAAAACGAGCAAGGATAATGGGTTGCTGCAATACGGAGTAGCCCACGTGTTGCAGATTCCGCTCACCGAGGAAGGCAAGGAGTACAAGAAGTTCCTGGAGACAGCCCTGGACAACCTAGATTTCAGCTCTGCCGATATCACCAGCTTGCTTTTCAGCTACGACAAGGAACTGCACTACAGCTCGCAGCTGCTGCAGGCCCGCCAATTGCGCCTGATGTTCTACCTGCACTTTGGGGCCTTGATGTACCACCTGGCGCAGCTCACCCAGCAGCTAGGCACCCAGGTACCGCGTTACATTTGTTTCAGCGGCCAGGGTAGCTTGTATATCAAACTGCTGGCAGCCGGCAACAACCTATCCAACGTGGAGCGCTACGCCAAAACCATCTTCCGGAAAGTAACGGGCCAGGAGGCACCGGGCAACTTCAGACTGGTGCTGGTAGACAACCCTAAACAGGTTACCGCCAACGGCGGCGCCATGGCCCTGGAAGGCAACAACCTGTCTGACCTGACCGATATTCCGATCATGCGCCCTACCGGTGCCGCTACCGGGGAAGACGCCTTGAGAGCCGTGAACAAAAGCCAGATTTCTTCCAACATCCGGCAGGAAGTGCTGGACAATGTGATGGCCTGCCTGGAAATGCTACTGGATGACGCGGACATTGCACCCCTCATGCGTTCCATGGGCGTGGAAGTGGATCCAAATTGGATCCTGAACTTCATGCGTTCCAACATCCAGGACAGCTACACCATGGTGCTGGAAGAAACCCTCAGAGGCCTCTCTGACCGGGAGTTGATTCCGGAGACCATGTTCTTCATGCCCCTGAAACAATCGTTGTATTTGTTGTCTAAGGAATTATATCAGCAACAGGTAGGCGCATTTGTTTAACTTTGATGCCTCAGGTGCTTTCACGCGAAGCATCTGAGGCTTTTTTATTACCTCATTCATATTCAAAAACATCTACGGTATGGCATATGTACCTATCATCTTAGGGGTTGTGGCACTCATTGTCGCAGTTTTCACCTTTTTAAAAATGGGCGGGATCGTTTCAAGAACGAAGGCGCTGGAAAGGAAAAACCGTGAGTTGGAAGCCGGTCTAAAGTCCCTGGAAAACCAATTGAGAAGAAGTGGCAAGAACCAGCCCCAGGAAAACGGCCGCCAGCAAGGCCGCGGAAACCAACAGAATCCGCAGTTACAGCCACAGCAGCCCAAGGCCCAGCAGCCCCAGGAGCAAAAACAAAGAAACCAGAACCAGCAGCCCGGCCGGGGCCAACAGGAACCACGCGAGAAACAAGGCCAGCCTCAGCAACAGGGACGTCAGCCCCAAGAGCCCAGGCCAAAGCAGGAGGGACAGCCCCAGCAGCAAAGACCGCCGCGTGAACCTAGAGAGCCGCGCCAGCCCCAGGAACCAAGGGAACCTAGGCAGCCGCAGGAGCAGCGCCAGCGACAACCCCAGCAGCCGCAGCAACAGCCCGTGGCCGGGAGCGCCCAACCTGCCCGTGAGCCTCGGCAACCCCAGCAACAGCAAAGAAGAAACGAAAACAGAAGACGTGAGCCTGTTATGCCAGGAGAGGAATTGAACCCCGCCAATCAGCCAGTGGCCGCAGCTACGTTAGGTCAGGGAATTGTGGGCGACGACCTTCTGAACGAGTTAACCCAGCAATCGGCCCCAACTCCGGCGCCTGCTCCAGAGCCGGTGAGCCGTACCCGCTACGCGATTATCCCAGAGGACGGAACCATCAAAACGCACCAGCTGCAGCAGCGCCCCGACTCTGATTCTTACCTGGAGATTGACTCGCCTGTGGAAGGAGTTCCCACCACCAATTACCGATTTAACCTGGGCGGCAACCAGGCCTTCGTGATTTCCCAGGGCATGGACCGGCTGGAGAACGCCTTCTCTTTTGAAAAGCCCTCTAATCGCATGGTTAGCCAAATTATTCAGCAGGGGGATGGCTTGCTGGTGAGAACTAGCAGCGGGTGGAAAATCCAGGACAAGGCAAGGATAGATTTCCGGTAGTTTTATTTAGAAACTACCTTCAGAGTAAAGAACCGTTTTGGGCCTGTTTTGCTATAAACAGCTCTAAAACGGTTCTCCTTGCTTTAAGCCACTGCCAAAGAGCCCCAGAATACCTATCTTTAACCTGAAGGAAGGCTTGAGATTCTCCTCATAAATCCGTCTATCACAGAACACCTAACCTATAGCCAACCTGAATCTGGCTGCCTATTATTGACAATAAACCTACATGGAAGGAATATTTATTTTCGAGGCGCTGCTGGTGATCCTCATCATAGGGTACCAATGGCGCGTGTATCTGGCTAACCGCCAGAAGGTGGAGAGCATAGAAGGGCTTTTCCCGGCGAAGGAAGACCTATCTGTGACCCGCCGCTCGCTTACGGCCAAAGAACCAGTTGCGGCGGCGGCCCCGTCTTTAGAGAAACAATGGGACCAATTGCTCTACGGAGAGTACTTCAGGGAATTTTCGCCTACCAACCCGGTGGTGAAAAGGGTCATCGCGGTAGATGCCGAAGAACTCCACATTGAGGCGCAGAACGGCGAGATCCCTTTCTATACCATCAACATTGAGAAGTTCCGCCAATTGCACCGGGACGGCAACATCTACCTGGCCAAAGACACGGCGCCTGCCCCGGTAGCAACGGCAGAGCCGATGGACAATGGTGCGTATGCTGATCTCATTGAGGCAAGAAATCCCTCGGCTACGTTCCAGGAAATTAATAAAAGCACCAATGAGTACCTCCGGCTGAACAAAGGCGCGGCCGCCGATTTCAACATCCTCAAAGACGTAGCTGAACGCCACTCAGATGCGCTGGACCAGGAAGTGCAGTCTACCATCGCCACGCCTTTGTACGTGGGCTTGCTGGGTACCTTCTCGGGGGTGATCCTGGGGCTTTCCAGCCTGGTGTGGACCGGTATGACGGGTTCCTCAGAAGAAGGTTCTTCCTTCATCACCGACCAGAATATTCCCTCGTTCCTGTTTGGCGTGCTCATTGCCATGGCCGGTAGTCTCTGCGGCTTGCTATTCACCATGATGGGGAACCACGCCCTGAAGAACGCCCGCAGCACCCGTGATCACCGCAAGAACGACTACTACACGTTCCTGCAGACGCATTTGTTGCCCAAGCTTAACTCAGACATGTCGGCTAGTCTGGGCAACTTGAAGTCGGTGCTGGACTCGTTTAACAAGGATTTCCTGGACAAGATATTGGGCTTCCGCCCGATCGTGGAGACGCTCACCGACAACATCAGCACCCAGAAAGAATTCATCCAGAAGTTGGACCAGATTGGGTTCACCCAGATGGCCAACGCCAACCTGCAGGTGTTTGACAAGATCAAAGAAAGCGAGCGCCTGTTCATGAATTTCCTGCAGTACCAGGAGGCTTTGAATGAATCTGTGCGGAAAGGCGGGGAACTCACCCATAACATCACCCAAGTATTGAACCGCCTGACCAAACTGCAGGAAGGTTTTGACCAGGTGCCGGGGTATTTGAAGCAACACGATGAATCCATCCAGCGGCAGATTAGTTTCTTCAACCGTCATGAGGAGGAACTGGATTCCATAGCCAACCGCACCGAGCAGTATTTTGACAAAGCGGCCCTAAAACTCACCGACCTAATGCAAGCCCGTTTGCAGCACCAGGAGCGCGATGCCCAGAATGCCTATGAGAAATGGCAGGAGCACTTCAGGAGGCTGAACGAGGACAACCTGTACCAGCGCATCCTGGATTACATGCGCCCTTTTGAGAACCTGAATCCGCAGCAGGACCACCTCAACAAGCAACAGCAGGACCTGGCCCAGGAGATCAAACAAACCAACGAGCGCCTGCTCCGCAAAATAGACACCGATACTGAGATCCAGCAGCAGCTTCTGCAACAGCTAGCCGTCTTGAACGCGAACGTGGAGAAAAGCATGGAACCCGGGGCGTTCAAAGCCGCCTTGGGTAAAATCTTCGGGACGGGGCAGAGCAACGGCAGAAAGGGGTAACAGACCATGAACAAAGAAAACCAAGACTTCTTCTGGCCCAGTTATGTAGACCTCATGACGGCGCTTTTCCTCATTATGCTGGTGCTGTTCGTGCTGAGTTTTAAGATGTTCACAGACAAATCATCTGAGAACCTCCGCAACATCGCCCGTCTGCAGGTAGAAGTGCAGGAGAAGCGCAAATTAGACGAAATCAAAGCCGCGCTCTCCCGGTTGGACAGCCGCTACTTCCAGTACAACGAAAGATACAAGCGCCACGAGTTGCTGGTGGATGTGCTGTTTGAGCAAAGCAGCGCCACCATTCCACAGCGATCCCTGGTTCCTTTGCGCCGGGCAGGGCAGGAATTGAGCAGGGTGGTGAACTCCGTGAAAGGTGCCGATGTAAAATACCTGATTGTGATTGACGGCCGGGCCGCCAGTTTCCCCCGAGGTGACGCCCGCAACATCACCCAACGCGAATACGCTTTGGAACTGAGCTATAAACGGGCGCTGGCGCTGCTGCAGTTCTGGCGCAACGCCGGCATCAAATTCCCCAAAGAACGGATCGAGCTCATTGCCTCCGGCAGCGGCTTTGAAGGTGCCGGCCGCACCGGCGACGTGCGCGACCGCCGTTTTGTGATCCAAATCTTACCGAAGGTTGGTACACTGGAGACAAAACAAATTAAATAGAGCGCATAGCAATATAGACGATCATCGGTTTTATTGAGGAGGATCGCGCCTAAAAACAAGAAGCCGCTGCAGATATCCTTGCAGCGGCTTCTATTTTTTGGGCTTCTTATCGCTTAACTGCCTTAAAACGCCTCTGCGAAAGAAAAGTAGATGTACATGCCTTCTTTTGAGAACGCCACATCACCACGGACTACCATTCCTTCATCGTTGAGCCTGTACCGGAGACCGCCGCCACCTGCAAAGTGAAACTGATCTGCGGCAAAATCTGGAATTCTTTTGGAGACCTGCCCGGCTCCGCCGAATACGGCTGCACCAATGCGCCCCTTGATTGGGAAGCGGTAATCTACCTGGCCCACAATGGCATCTTCATCCCGGAACCGGCCTTCCAAAAATCCCCGCATCACGTTCACGCCGCCTAGGGTGGCCAAGTGCTGGAAAGGTGCATCGCCTACCGTAAACGTGAAGATTCCCTGTACGGCCAACACGCCTGGTCCCAAGCCTGACATATACTTTCTCAGGTCAAGTTTGTAGCGGGTAAAGTTGTTTTCACCGCCCAGATACTTGCCAAAGAACAACGCCGAAAATTGGTGGTAATGTCCGGTTTTAGGAGTGTAGTTGTTGTCGCGGCTGTCAATCATGAGCACCGGGCCAATTCCTGAAGACACCACGCCTTCGCTTCCGATGATGTTTTTCTGTGCCAGTTGGCCGCCTTCCTGGATGTCAGGTAAGGTCTCGTGCTTGAACTCGTACCGGGCGCCCAGGAATACTTTAGCAAAGATCTTCTGGTCAAACTGTCCGAAGAAGTTAATGGTGCGGCTGGTATAAGGTTCCTCCGCTTCCTCAGGGCTCTGGTTCCCGATTCCGAAAAAGAAGTAAGGGTAGTTGTTGTATTCAGCCTGTCCGTACAGGTGCTGGCCATTGTGCTGCCGCCAAACATCCGCGGAGAGCGCCGTTAAAATTTGCTTTCTGGTGGTATACACGAAGGTGGGCGAGTAAAGGTCAGGCCGGTCGTTAGGCAATCCTCCTTTCGATTTCCGGACGTGAACCAGTTTCACCCCAAAGCCAAACTGAGTCTCGGGAGTGTAATAGGCGACAGGGTATACATTTAGTTTACGATAGGCAGGAGCCACAGTATCCTGGGTAACAGCGGTTTGGGCCACTGAGTCCCGCGAAAGGGAGTCAGTAGTAGCTTCCGAGGAAACCTGGGCTAGGGAGGCCAGTGGCAGGGCGAACAGCGCCAGCAATAGTATGTTTGTTTTCAAAGGCGTTCTTGTTTATTGTCTCGGCTTCTATACGTGTTTACCACAATTTATATATAGAATTCAGGCAGAATTATTCATTTAATCGCCTGTAAAGCAACATTTTTCCTCTAGGTGATGGTAAACTCAGGAGTAATTTGGAGCAATTCCCTTTTGGCCCAAGCTTTTATGGAAGATTTAAGCCCAGTGAACTGCCATAAAGGGGCAATAATCCAGTTTCAGCCTTTTATATAAGTTGAAATGTCCTTCAGGTTTTAGCCCATATTACTCTAAACAGGCTCTAAACAGGTATGTTTTAATGGAGGTCAGTCAGCAAGAAAATAGCTTAAAGGTTTAGTTATATCGTTCAAAACCTGCCTGCTTTTTGACCTTATTTATTCGTAAACAGACCTAAAACAGGATTGTAAGGTGACAAAGTCCGGCTGGAACGATGCTCTGCTTTTTTTTGACTAATTTTCCCCGATGAAGGCTGAAGAACTGGTGGCAATCACCGCCCAACACGTAGAGAAACTATTCGCCGGCGAGGGCTCCGGCCATGACTGGTGGCACATTAAACGGGTATGGCAGAATGCCTTATCCATCGCCAGACTGGAGAACGCCGACCTTACCGTGGTACAGTTGGGCGCGCTGCTGCATGACATCGCCGATTGGAAATTCAACGCAGGAGACGAGGAAGCCGGTCCGCGGGCCGCAAAGAAATGGCTGCAGGAGCACGACGCCCCGGAAGAACTGATGGAGAAAGTTTGCCAGATCATCCGGGAAGTGACGTTCAAAGGCGCTGGCGTAGACACCACGCCTTCCACCCTGGAGGGCAAAGTGGTGCAGGACGCTGACCGCCTGGATGCCATTGGGGCCATCGGGATTGGGCGGGCTTTCGCCTACGGCGGGCACAAAGGCCGAGAAATGTACCATCCGGGGGAGGAGCCGCGTTTACACGCCTCTTTTGAGGAATACAAGAAAAACCAGGGAGCCACGCTCAACCATTTTTACGAGAAGCTTTTCCTGTTGAAAGATCGTTTCTCCACGGCCGCCGGGCGCCAGCTGGCCCAGCAGCGGCACGCGTACATGGAGCAATTTGTAGAACAGTTTCTCCAGGAATGGCACGGAGAAGAAACTCCGCCCGCCGCTTTTCAACTCACAGCTAAAGCCGATTAGATTAAGCATCAAGTATCTTTCATGAACAAGCATCTTAAGGCAGCCTTTTTGGGCATCGCGTTCTCCGGCATCAGTACGCTGGCCGTGGCGCAACGCGATTACCAGAGCTATGAACAGCTCACCGCCCGGCTGCAGAAACTGAGTACCCGCTACAGTAAACTGGTCTCGCTTACCACCGTGGGCAAAACCGCCACCGGAAAAGAGATCTGGCTTCTGACCATGGGCCGGGACAATGCCGCGAACAAACCCGCCATTGTAGTGGCGGCTGGCGTGGAAGGCACCCAATTGGCCACCACCGAGTTGGCGGTGCAGATGGCCGAGCAGATGCTACAAGGCGCCGTACTGCAGGATTCCATCCGTGATCTGCTGCTGAGCAAAACCTTCTACATCTTCCCCAACCTCAATCCAGATGCCTCTGAGCAATACCACGAGAAGCTGCGCTGGGAACGGTCGGGCAACGCCCAACCCATTGACGATGACCGGGACGGACGCATGTTTGAGGACGCTTACGAAGACCTGAACAAAGACGGCCTTATTACCATGATGCGCGTCAAGAACCCCACCGGCCCGTATCGCCCCGCAGACGAAGACCCGCGGGTGATGGTGAAAGCCGATGTCTCTAAAGGTGAGAAAGGCGGCTACCTGCTGTACACCGAGGGCATAGACAACGACAAAGACGGCAAGTGGAACGAGGACCCCGAGGGCGGCGTGATGTTCAACCGGAATTTTACATTTGACTACCCTTATTTTCAGCAAGGCGCCGGCGAGCACCCCATGTCTGAGCGGGAAACCAAAGCCTTCGCAGATTTCATGTACGAGGCCAGAAACGTGTACGCGGTGTTTGTCTTCGGGCCGGCCAACACCCTCACCGAACCCTTGCGGTTTGACAAGGCGGCTGCCTCCAAACGGATCGTGAGCGGTCTGCTGGAGAAAGACGCCGCCGTGAACAGCCAGATTTCCAAGCTCTACAACAGAACCACCCGGCTCAAGAACGGCCCTAAAGTGGCGCCTTCACCCGGCGATGTGCTGCAGTGGGCTTATTTTCATTACGGAAGATTCAGCTACAGCACACCCGGCTGGTGGACTCCTGCCCTGGAAGCCTCCCAGGATACCACGGGCGGCAAGAAACCGCTGACGCCTTCCGAGCATGATGACGTCAATTTCCTGCGCTGGGCCGAGGCCAACGACATGGCAGGTGTTTTTGTGAACTGGAAACCCATCAAGCACCCAGACTTTCCTGACCAGGAGGTGGAGATTGGCGGATTAGCGCCTTACGTGAAACAGACGCCCCCAGTGCGCACCTTAGGTCCTTTGGCTACCAAACACTTCCAGTTTTTCTCGGCCTACGCCAAATGGATGCCCTCGCTGCAGATCGTGAACATCAGTTCAGAGAAAGTGGCAGGCGGGCTCACTCGTATCACCGCTGACGTATACAACCAAGGCTCCTTGCCCACGCATTCAGAGATAGGAGACCGGACCAGGTGGGTGCAGAAAGTGAAGGTGACCCTGAAGCTGAGCGATAAACAGGAAGTAGTCTCCGGCAATCAAATCCAGCTGAGCAACGCGCTGGCCGGCGGCGAGAAGTTTCAGGTCTCCTGGTTGGTGAACGGCAAAGGCTACGTCTCCATCATCGCCAGCAGCCCCACCGCCGGCAAACAAACCAAAGAAGTCTTCCTCCGCTAGTTTCCTGCCATGAAGAAAAGAATATTAACCATCGCGCTTCTGTCAGCCTGCTTGTTTTCAGGGCAGATTTCTGAAACGAAGGCCCAAACGGCAGAGCAGGTTTTCAGGGCAGCGGGTACACCCCAGGACCCCAAAGTGCCCGTTAGCTGGAACCGTTACTATGACTATGACGGCCTCACCGAGATCTGCGCCAAATTGGCCAAGGCCCATCCGGACTTAGTGAAAATGGAAACCATTGGCGATTCCTACGAAGGCCGCCGCCTTTGGGCCCTCACCATTTCCGACTTCAGCACCGGAGACCCCGACCGGAAACCGGCCATGTACATTGACGGGAACATCCACTCCAATGAAATCCAGGGCTCTGAGTTCGCGCTGTACACTGCCTGGTACCTGGTAGAGAACTTCCAGGACAATAAGTTCATTAAAGAACTGCTGCAGCAGAAGACGTTCTACATCCTGCCTACCATCAACCCGGATGCGCGGAACCACTACATGCACCAGGCCAACTCGCCCCACTCGCCAAGGTCTGGCATGATTCCCCTGGACGATGACGGTGATGGCCTGGTGGACGAAGACCGACCCGATGATTTGAACAAGGACGGGCACATCACCTTCATGCGCCGCAAATCACCTAACGGCCGGTACATTCAGGATCCGCAGAACCCGTTACGGTTGATACCGACCAAGCCAGACCAACCTGGCCAGTATGAATTGCTGGGCTACGAAGGCCTGGACAATGACGGTGACGGAAAAGTGAACGAGGACCCGCCTGGCTACTATGACCCTAACCGCGACTGGGCCTGGAACTGGCAACCAGATTACATCCAGCGGGGCGCCTACAAATACCCTTTTTCCATTCCTGAGAACCGGGCGGTAAAGGATTTTGTGTTGCGCCACCCCAACATTGCAGGGGCCCAGAGTTACCACAATAACGGCGGCATGATTTTGCGTGGCCCCGGGGCTGAGGAAGACTTGAACACCTATAACCGCGATGACAACCAGGTCTATGACCTGCTGGGGAAATACGCCGAGCAGATTATTCCCGGGTACACCTACATGGTGGTGTACAAAGACCTGTACTCCGCCTTTGGGGGAGAGTTGGACTGGTTCCATGGCGCGCGCGGCATTTTCACGTTCTCCAACGAGTTGATGTCACCGTACCTGCAGTTTGACCGCAAGGGCACCAGCTCAGTAGAACGCGAGGCAGAACAATACGACTTCAACCAGATGCTTTTGTTCAACGAAGCCTTTGTGGAGTGGACGCCGTTTGACCATCCCACCTACGGGCAAGTGGAAATTGGCGGCTTCAAGAAGAACTACCCACGGGCACACCCGGGCTTTTTGTTGGAGGAAGACGCGCACCGCAACATGGCTTTCACCGTCTATCAAGCGTTTCAATTGCCTCAGTTGGTGATCCAGGAGGTACAGACCCGCAAACTGCCCCACGGCCTGACGGAGGTTACCGCCACGGTAGCCAACACCCGCATCATTCCCACGCACTCCAGCCAGGACCTGAAATACCACATAGAGCGGCCGGATTATATCTCCTTGCGGGACTCCACTGTGGTAGCCGGCATGGTCCTGGAGAACGCAGACTTGAACCTGGGCAAAGAGCAGAAACTGAACCCGGCCCGCCTAGAGATCCCGAACATCCCTGGCATGGGCTATATCAAAGTCCGCTGGATTGTCAATGCCAATAAGCCCAACCTTTTGGTGGAAGTAGACAGCCGAAAAGGCGGCGTAGTCAGTCGGCGTTTTGAGCCCGATGTAAAGAAAACTCCTTAAAAACAGAAAGGGCGACCAACTTGGCCGCCCTTTCTGTTTTATATAGCAATTGGTGCTTACAAAGACTGGTAATAAGTAACCGCTTTGATTAAATCTGCCTCTGAAGACATGGCCAATTTCTGGCTTGAAATGAAAGATTTAATTTGATCCGCTTTTTCCGGAAACGCCTCTAAAAGGGACTTTCTGTTCAGCTTTACCTTCTTCATTTTGCCGTTGGCCACTACGTAATAGCTGGTCTCATCCACGATCTCATCATAGTTTTGCCCGGCACTGTAAGGACCCTTGAAGTTAGCCTCTATTTTCTTTTTGGCAATTCTTTTCAACACCGTCGCTTTCCCGTTTTGGCTGTCATACAGCACCGCGAAGAAGGCATCAGACAAAGCAGGGTCCAATTCGCGGGCTTCTTTGATTCTTCTGAATTCCAGTTTGTTGTCTCCGGTAGGAACATCCAAACGGAAAGAAATCACCGGCTGCGTACCTATTTGCAAAGTGTCTTTGGACTGAGGAATGACCGCTACTAATAAATTAGAGAAGACATCGTATTTCAATTTAAGGTCTTTGATCACCTCCGTTTTACCGGTATTGTTCGCTTTTATTTCAATCTCTCCCGGCGCCCAAGACTCCAGAAAATAGGGGCTGCCTTTTACGCCTTCATACCGGTTGTCAAATACCCGCACGTTGGAGGTGGCTCCCGAGGCCAGCCTATTCAGGTTCATTTGGGCATCAAGGCCTTGGGGGGCATTCGTTTGGGAAAACCCCAAAGCGGAATACGTTAATCCTAAGGTGAATAGAAAGATACTTTTGGCGTTAATTTTCATGAGGGTCAAGGGATAGAGCTGTTTTTATCTATATACCAATGTATGATTTTTCTAGGAATAACCAAAAACTTGGGAGCCGCGCTGTAGAATTAGCTTATTTTGTGGCAGAACTTCTTTCTATTTTTTCCTATGATCCCACTTATGAGAAAAAGTGCTTTATTCCTCCTGCTTATTTTCAGCAGCGCTTTGGCTTCTTCCTGCAGACCTGCATGTCCTATTACATCCTGCCAAACGCGCATGGTGCACCGGCACGGCGAGGGAGAATACAGAGGCATGCCCTGGTATAAAAAACAAAATCCAAGAATAGGCGAGAAGCTACAAAAGCCCTCCAAAGAAATGCAGAAAGAACTGGACGGAAAGAGTGGCCGGAAGAAGGGCAAAAATTAGCAAATCACTATCTTTTTTCGTAAATTGCAGGCTTACAAATAGTACAAATTTTAAGCTCTATTGAAGTAAAATGGCAGAAAACGAGCGGATAATTCCCATAAACATTGAAGACGAAATGCGCGGGGCGTACATTGATTATTCAATGTCCGTTATCATATCCCGGGCCCTTCCGGATGTGCGAGATGGCTTGAAACCAGTTCACCGCCGCGTGTTGTATGGGATGTCTGAATTGGGAGTTTCCTATAACAAAGCATATAAGAAGTCGGCCAGGATTGTGGGGGAGGTATTAGGTAAATACCATCCGCACGGTGACTCCTCGGTGTATGACACCATGGTGCGGATGGCGCAGCCGTGGTCTTTGCGCTATCCTTTGGTAGACGGCCAGGGTAACTTCGGGTCCATTGACGGTGACTCACCGGCAGCCATGCGTTACACCGAGGCCCGCCTGAAGCGCATCGCTGATGAACTGCTGGCCGACCTGGAGAAAAACACCGTTGACTTCGTTCCTAACTTTGACGATTCCCTTAAGGAGCCCAGCGTTTTCCCGGCGAAAT
Source organism: Rufibacter hautae (assembly GCF_008271695.1). Taxonomy (GTDB): domain Bacteria; phylum Bacteroidota; class Bacteroidia; order Cytophagales; family Hymenobacteraceae; genus Nibribacter; species Nibribacter hautae. The sequence goes on along the minus strand of NZ_VKKY01000002.1, from coordinate 946,115 downwards.
TTCCAAACTTGCTGGTAAACGGCACCTCGGGTATTGCGGTAGGGATGGCCACCAACATGGCGCCTCACAACCTCACCGAGGTAGTGGATGGCACCATTGCCTTTATTGAAGACCCTGAGATCAGCGTGGCTGACCTCATGAAGTACATCACCGCGCCAGACTTCCCAACCGGAGGGATCATCTTCGGGTATGACGGGGTGAAGAATGCCTTTGAGACCGGCCGTGGCCGCGTAATCGTGCGGGCTAAAGCTGTGATTGAGACCTCCAAAACAGGCAAGGACCAGATCATCGTGACGGAGATCCCTTACATGGTGAACAAGGCGGCAATGATTGAGAAAACCGCTGCCCTCATCAACGAGAAGAAAATTGAAGGCATCTCTGACTTACGCGATGAGTCTGACCGCGAAGGTCTCCGCATTGTGTATGACTTGAAAAGAGACGCGGTGCCCAATGTGGTGCTGAACAACCTGTTCAAGTATACCCAGCTGCAATCTTCTTTCGGGGTGAACAACGTGGCCCTGGTAGGTGGTCGCCCGATGACCCTGAACCTGAAGGACCTGATCAAACACTTCGTAGACCATCGTCATGAAGTGGTGATCCGGAGAACTGAGTTTGAACTGGAAGAAGCCCGCAAGCGTGCCCACATCCTGGAAGGTTTACTCATTGCCTTGGATAACTTGGACGAGGTCATCAACCTTATCAGAGCTTCCCGCGACCCTGAGATTGCCAGAACCGGTTTGATCGAGAGATTTCAGTTATCTGACATCCAGGCCAGAGCCATTCTGGAGATGCGTCTGCAGCGCCTTACCGGCCTGGAGCGTGACAAGATCATGAAGGAGTACCAGGAAATCAAAGAACTGATTGATTACCTGACCCAGGTCTTGGCTGATGAAGGCTTGAGAATGAGCATCATCAAACAGGAATTGACAGATATCCGGGACCGTTACGGTGATGAGCGCCGTACGGCCATTGAGATGGTATCCAGCGATATCTCCCTGGAAGACATGATCCCGGATGAGAACATGGTGATCACCATTTCCCACGAAGGATACGTGAAGAGAACACCGTTGACCGAGTACCGCAGCCAAAGCAGGGGCGGGGTTGGTTCAAGAGGTGCCGCCACGTCTAAACAGGATGACTTCACTGAGCACTTGTTCATCGCCAGTACCCACAACTACCTCCTTATCTTTACAGAATCAGGCAAGGTATTCTGGTTGAAAGTGTACGAGGTGCCGGAAGGCGGAAAAACCACCAAAGGACGTGCCATCCAGAACCTTATCAATATTGAGAAAGAAGACAAGGTCCGGGCGGTCATCAACGTGAGTGGCCTCAAGAACCCAGATTATGTTCTGAACAACTACCTGGTGTTCTGTACCGAGCAGGGAACAATCAAGAAAACCCCGCTGGAGGCGTACTCAAGACCAAGACAAGCCGGTATTCAGGCCATCACCATTAACGAAGGTGACCGCTTGCTGGACGTGCAGCTCACCAACGGATCTAATGACGTGATCATTGCGCTTCGTTCTGGTAGGGCCGTGAGGTTCAACGAGGAGAAAGTACGTACCATGGGCCGTACCGCCGCTGGGGTTAGAGGTATAACGCTGGCCGGAGAAGACGACAAAGTTGTTGGTATGGTTTGTGTACATAACCCAGACACCAACCTGCTGGTAGTTTCTGAGAAAGGTTTCGGTAAGCGATCTTCTCTGGAGGAGTACCGTATCACCAACCGGGGCGGTAAAGGCGTGAAAACCCTGAACGTAACCGATAAAACGGGTCACCTAGTGGCCATAATGGGCGTGATTGACTCAGATGACATCATGATTATCAACCGGTCAGGCATTACCATCAGGTTACGCGTGGCAGATTTGAGAATCATTGGACGGGTATCGCAAGGGGTGCGACTGATCAGGCTGAACGAAGGAGACGAGATTTCATCTGTAGCAAAAATTGAGGTAGAAGACAAAGCAGAAGTCGTGGTGAGCGAAGCTGACTTGCCGGTTGCCGAATTACCGATTGATGAGGCCTTGAACCCTGAGGATATGATTGATCCGGCGGAAGAGGAAGACGAGGAGTTGCTGGAAGATGACATCATTGACCCAGATACCTCCAATGATCTTCTGGACCCAGATACCCTTAGTGAGAACTAAATTTCAAAACTTCTAGTTTTTAGAGCGAAAACACAAACAACCTATAAATCTAATCTAACGAAAGCAATGAAAAAGTTTCTTTTAACAGCAGCCGCGTTGGTGTCCATGCAAGTGGCAATTGCGCAGACTTCTGCCGTGACAAGTGCCATCATGTACCAACAGAAAGGTACCTTAGATAAGGCGAAGGAAGAGATTGACAAAGCCGTTGTGCACGAGAAAACCGCTAATAACGCCAAAGCCTGGTATTACAAAGGTGTGATCTACTCAGACATGGCCAACCACCCTATCTATGGCAAACTGATGGATCCGGCGGAGGCTTCTAAGCAAGCGTATGAGGCTTTCTCTAAAGTTCCTGCCCTTGAAACCAAAAAGAAGGAATTCACTGAGGAGGCTAATAAGCGCAAAGAGGTATTGGTAAACAATATGTATGCTTTCGCCTTGAACGCCGGGGTAGAAAACTACAACAACAAGAAGTTCGCTGAAGCCCAGAAAGCTTATATGCAGGCTATCACTTATAGACCAGAAGATACCACTGCCTACATCTATGCCGCTTATGCCGCTGCCGGTGCAGAAGACTACGCTTCCGCGAAACAACTGTACACCCAATTGGTAGACAAAAACCTTGCTTCTCCAGCCGTGTTCGGTCAGTTGCTGTACATCGCCAACAACGTGGAGAAAAACGAGAAGGAGACGTTGGCTGTGTTGGAGAAAGCCCGTGCGAAATACCCGAACGACAAGAACTTTATGCTGCAGGAACTTGACCTGTACCTGAAAACCGGTCGTGAGAAAGAAAGCATGGACAAACTGAATGCTGCCATCGCTGCAGATCCAAACAATGCCAACCTGTACACGGTGCGGGGTAACATCTTGGAGAAAATGAACAAAGCCGATGAGGCCTTGGCTTCTTACAAAAAAGCCGCTGAAATTGACCCAGCCAACTTTGATGCCCAGTATAACCTGGGGGTTTACTACTTCAACAAAGGAGCGAACCTGAACAACAAAGCCAACAAAATGAGCCTGGCCGAGTACCAGAAAAGCGGTAAAGCCGTTCAGGCCGAAGCCAAGAAGTTTTTCGCGCAATCTATGCCTTACTTTGAGAATGCTTTGAAAGCCCAGCCAAAAGACCGTACTACTGTGCAGTCGCTGTTGAAGGTGTACACTGCCTTAGACAAACCAGCTGACGCTAAGCGCATGGATGCTTTGCTGCAGACTTTGTAAGAAATACATCTAAAAGAAAGGGGCTCTGGTAGCCCCTTTTTTTATGCCCGTTTTGTAAAAACAGGAAAGAAATAGAAATTGAGGTAACCTTGGTGAAGTAAAATCCACTAGTTTAGGTTAAACTATTTAGATATGCCCACAGAAAAACGAATCGCCATCATTGCCCACGATGGCAAAAAAGCCGAGATGGTCGCTTTTGTAAAAGACCACGCCACATTGTTCCAGAACACGCAATTGGTAGCCACCGGCACCACGGGGCAGTACGTAGAGCAAACCGGTCTTAAGGTGAAAAAGCTTTTATCTGGCCCCAAAGGAGGCGATGCACAGATTGCCAGCCTGGTAGCCGAAGGCAAGATCCTGGCTGTCCTGTTCTTCCGGGATCCGCTTGGGAAACACCCGCATGAACCAGACGTTCAGATGCTCATGCGCCTCTGCGACCTCCACAACGTACCCTTGGCCACGAACCCATCGGCGGCCCGATTAATGGTGAAAGGTCTGGAAGCTGAGATGCTGAGTGCCAAAGCTACGCGGTAAAAGTTTGCTTCTGCTGAGGTACAACCTAAGTTTTCTAATCAAGTACATCTTATTTGTACCACTAGATTAGAGACATGAACAAAATAATAATCCATTCTTTAGCCTTATACCTTTTACTGCTGACAGTAAGCTGTAGCCCGGTAAGAGTCACCAGTACAGAAGCCTCTCCTGATTTCAGGTTGACCAATTACAAAACCTTTGGGTTTATGGAGGTGAATGCAGATTCTTCCAGGGTGGAGATTCCAGCAGAACACATTGCCTCTCTGCAAAGGGAAGTATCTAACCAACTGCAAAAGAGAGGTCTTACCATGTCCAATGCAAATCCAGATCTTCTGGTGAATCTAGGCGTGGTAGTGCAGGAGAAAAAGCAGACGCGGCAAACAGATTTCCGGACGGATGCTCCTTACTACATGGGGCAGAGAAGGTATACCTGGCGCAGCAAAGAAGTAGAGGTAGGCCGTTACAAACAAGGGACCATCTCTGTGCACCTGGTAGATCGGGACCAGAATTCATTGGTTTGGAGTAACCAGGCAGAATCTGTGGTGCCGTCTAACAACAGTAAAGTGCAGGAGAGAATAGCAGAAGGAGTGGAGAAACTCTTTGAATCATTGCCAACTGCTGGTCAGTAAATCAACAAAGAAGTGGGAGAGTTGTTCTGCCATTAAATTTTTATGTTAAATAAGCAAAACGCCTCTTAAATAGTTTAAGAGGCGTTTTGCTATTGATGGTCAGACTGTTTTACCTTAGATTTTCTAAATCAGGGCAAAAACAAAAGAACTAAGTAGTTTAAGAGTTCTGCAGGGTTTGGATGAACTCGTCTAGGGTGTCTTTACTGTACCCAATCCGGCGGGCATATTCCAGACACAAGTTGTATTCTGCCTTGTCTATCACTCCATCCTGCAGTACCATCATGACCAGGCTTTGCAACTCCATGGTTTTCTGCAACCCTTCCTCAGGGATGATAAAGGAAAGCAGGGGCAGGTTATCGGCAATAGGGGTGGTATCTTCTTCTGTCAAGTCCAGCCTTTTCCCTATGCTTACCAGGAAATCGCTTTCTTGTTGGTCTAAATAGTTATCGGCGACAGCCACTAAGACCAGGTTCTGGAAAAATGCGAGCTTCTTCTGTTTCGTATTGAGGAGTTCATCAAAGGATTTCTGTGTAGCCATGGTTAAACAATTTGATTTTCTTCTTGCCTACAGCAAAACAACAGGGAAGGTTGTGAACTACCATTTCTAAATAGGAATAGCAGCAAGGCTTTTAGAAAAAGCGAAGCACCCTCTAATGGTTTTGTTTGGTCAAACTTCTATTTCTTAACCCAGGCTTTTACTGCTACGGTTTCATTCACCGAAAAACTCATCAGGTCTTCGCCTAATACCAGGGGACCTGTATATGCATTTTTGGTGCGTTGAAGCAATTCCTCATTGGTTCGGTCATAAAGCCGCACAATGTGGGAATACACCGCCAGCTTAGGTTTTACCGCATTAAAGACTTTACTGGCCTGCTCGGGGGTAATATGATGCGCGAGAATATGGTACTTGCTGTCTTTGCTACTCATAGTATCAGGGGCAACCGCCACTTCATGAATCAGGAGGTCTGTTCCTTTGGCATATTTGATCAGGTTATCTGAATAGCGCGTGTCGCCGGAAACCACCACCGAATGGCCCCTATACTCAATTTTATACCCGAAGGCAGGGACAATAGGGTAGTGGTCCACTAAAAAGCCAGTGACTTTCACCCCATTTTGCTCAAACACAACTCCTTCCTGAATCTCCTTCGTCTCCAGTTTGCCTCCTGTCTTGGGTGCATGGTCATCTTGCACTCTCATTTTAATGTCAAAGACATAAGCTGCCTGCAGATGATCAGTCATGTTTTTCGTGCCTTTTGGACCAAACACCCGTAAAGGAGCTTCGCACCTGGTTGTAAGCCAGCCCGTGAGCCAAAGATCTGGAAGCCCCACCAAGTGGTCTGAATGGAGATGGGTGAAAAACACAGCTGTAAGGGAATCATAAGGGAAGTTCAACTGCTTCATCCGCTGTAAGCAGCCTCTGCCGGTATCGAATACAAACGAAGCGCCTCCTGCCTGCACCAGGATACTTGGACCAAACCGCTCCAAAAGTGGGAGCGGGGTGCCCGTACCCAAAAGGGTGACTTTGATAATGGGCGCACCAAGCAATTGCAAGCTATCTGTTTTAGGTGTACTTTGGGCAAAAGAGTGCAAAAACGTCATGCATAATATGATATATAATAAAAGTATTTTCATTGTCTTAGCTGCTTAAGAAATATCTTTATTAAATCATTAAAACAGAAATTCCATCCTTATTCTACCTTGTATTACTTTTGTAAGTCGGCCTTATTTAGAGCAAAATAAACCGATGTAACTGCTTCACAAAAGCTCTTTAAGTGTACCTATAAATTTGATTCTTTACGTTTTTAGAAGTGAAATATCTAAAAGGAGGGTGCTGCTTTAATTATCCTAAATTGACTTATACTAATATCTTTAGGAGATTCTGGAAACTCGGTTAAATAACCCCGTGCTTTATGGAATAATTTAATAGTTCGGCAGTATTACTTGTTTTCGTTTTTAACAACATGTTCTTTCGGTGATTGTTAACCGTATTTAAACTGACAAATAGTTTATCCGCTATTTGCTTACTGCTTAAACCTTCATGAATGCACTGTAAGACCTCGGCCTCGCGCCGACTTAGGACATCATAGGTTTTGTCTGGATAAAAGGTGCTTTTGTAGATAGGAGGTAGGGAGTGGGATTCGTATGATTTGTCAATCTTTTCTATTGTAAAGATGATTTTAGTATCTTCTTTTAAATTACTAATGTCCATCAAAAATCCTATGGAGGCTAATACTGAGTTAGGTGATGAGTCTTGGAAAAAAGTGGAGCGCTGAAGAACAGAAATAACCTTTTTGTCTTTGGTAATTACCCTGTAATTGAACGTAAAGGCATACTCCTGAAAAGCGGCTAAGGAATGTCCCTTTAAAAACCCCATAATCTTGGGCTGGATTTGTTCATGATAGGTTTTTACATCACTTTCATGACATAGGCGGGCAAAGTAGGAGGGACCTTTTTCCAGGAATGTTTTAACCTGATAACCCAGGAGCGCTTCACAGGAAGGATCTAAATAAAGGTATTTATTTTGAAAGTAATCTACAATATAGCAAATAGGAGACTGGGCATGAAGAGCTATGCTACTGATGCCAAAATTCTGCCATAAAGTTTCAGGTACAGAAAGTCTACCATTTCCAATTTCCTGAGGCTTATTCAGAAACTCTTCATATGCACTTGGGATAGTCTGGTTCCATACAATTGTTAGTTATCAAATGAAAATGGCTACAAATGGCTATTGATAACCACTGCTTACCCATATATCTTTACTAAGGTAAATAAAAAGGCAGAAAAATGCTATGATGGCCATTTAAATTCGGATAGAATTAAGAACGTGTTCAGACCGAAACTGATTATTAAACCAGAAGATTGTTTTAGAATACTATATAGAACTAAGTGTATAATTAGGACCGTTGCCAAAATCCTAAGTTCCTCTTTTTCTTTCCAGGATTGCTGGTTTGAGAAACATTCGTAGACCTACTTTCTAGCGGTACTAATTTACCGCAGTTCATTTCCCATCATCTAATAAAAGCATCTGGCATCCGGTGCCTAGCCCGACCTCTAGGAGTTGCTTTGTTTATTTTTTTTATATTACTGATGATCTGCGTTATGTAATTTGAATTGTTTGATGGAGGCTAAACAACGAGCCACTATCTTCACACAAACAGGTTCATTTACCCAGGAACAATAGAGTTCTAGTAACGCAAATACATTCATTATTGAAGATTACAGCAAAGACGTTTTACCGTAAAGAAAAAGCAGAATGATTCTTTTAGAGTTTTTAAGTCATGAAAAAATTAATCTTAGTAGCGGCTTTTTTATCAGTATCAACCCTTAGCCTAGCGCAGAGTACCAAATCTAAAACTGGTGCAACCACAAATACAATTCCAGCCCAAGCTACTGCCAATGATGTTAAAATGTATCGCCAAGCCGGAACATCCTCAGAGGTATTGATGAACCTTCAAACCACTGATAAAATAGAATACCATAGAAAATTAAACAGCAGTTGGGCAGTGGTAACCGTTGGAGACAAAGTAGGTTACGTATTATTCAGCGAACTTACCAATCCAAAGCCGCAGATATTGGCTATGGAGAAAAAACGGAAATAAATTTTATTGTTTTAAAGACCTAAAAAGCACGTAGCCTACGTGCTTTTTTTATGGCTGTAAGTTCCTAATAAAAAGAATTTAGAATGGTTCTCTTTTTATTTTAAAATGAGTTCAGCCAATTAGGTAACAGGTTAATTTGGAGACACTTAATGAAGGGAGAGTTCTACGGGAATAATTTGTATTCTCGAGCTGAAAAGGAACTATTACAAATATTACTTAACATAATATAAATTATAAGCCAATTTTATATAAGGCTTATTACTAAGCCTTATAGCTTATTATATGTTAAGTAGAGGGTAGAAAGTGTCAAGAACTCCTAAAGCAGCATCTTTTGTCAAACAATACGATCATCAATCAATTAATACATCAATCTTTATTTGAAAACATATCCTTAGTAGTGATAAAATATTCCTTTGTAGAACGGTGTCCAAACGGCGGCTTTCTGACCACAGGCTTTCAGTCCTTCGTTCGCCCAAGTGTTACAGGTGTAGAATAAATTATAGCTCCCCTTTGCTTCGTAGAAAGCATCATCTTGGCCGTAGTTGGCTTTCGTTTTTATATGGATTGTTTTTCCATGCTCATCCAGGTCAAACTGGCTCTGGATGTATGTCACCAACCTGCCGTATTGCTCCCGGCTAATGTCTATACAGCGGCAAGCCTCGTTTTGGGGCATGGTTTTATAAAAAGTGGCATGAATCGCCGAGGCACCTAACCCGGTCATGGCTTTAAAGGCCACACTCGCCTTCAGGTCAGCCCAAGTGGGCGTTTCCAGGTAAAAGCCTTTGTCTCCCCACCCGAAGGCGATGAAATTTGCAGTGGTGTCTTTACCTACGGTATGTTCGTACTTAACATAATCGTGCCAATCATAGACATCGTTCTTCACCGGCACCACTAAGTCGGTATGTACCCCATTGGTCAGAATGTAAATGGAAATCTCCTTTCTGTTTTCGGGCTCTGGTTCTACGCTCATCCGGGACAGCACCACCGCCACCAGGAAATAGATCAGCACCAACGACAATAAGACTAGGAATAGGTATCCTGAGGTAACTAGGGCAGATTTCAATGGTAAGAGGTTTCAATTTTGAAGGCTGGCAAGATAGGCGTTTCCGGTTGAACCACAAGAAGCACCCTATTACAGATGGCCATATAGCCTCAGGAAGTCTAAATACGCTTCTTTTTACCAGAAGAAACCTAGCTTCCGTTTAGAGCCTGTTTTCTTAAATAGCCCTCGAAACAGCCACTGGAAAAAACCGGAGTATTTTACTGTTAGCCTTACCGGATGCCGGAGAATCCTTACTTTTGTGGCTTCGTTTGAATCACAACTCCCAAGCGCAACCTCTTTCATGAAATTCGATACCGCCTCGCTTACCCGCCTTTCCATCCACCACGTGGGCAATAAAGGACTGGAACAAAAAGTAACCTTGTCTGAGAATGAGTTCGATTTTGGCGATGGCCTCACCCAAAAGTTGGAGAAGTTCTTTCTGGGCAAGTTTATGCAAGCGCACGAGCGGTTCAAATTCTCACACCCGTCCTCACTGCAGTTCAATGAGGTGTACAGCTACGCCGAGAACATCTTCGCGGACAAAGAGGCTTTCCATGAGAACACCCGCAACATTGCGCGTCATTTATTTGAAAGCACCACGCATCCAAAAATAAAGCCCGGCGAGTTGTACGTGGCCCATTTCATCAACTGCGAGATTGAAGAACGCGTGGTGGAAGCCGTAGGCATCTTCAAAACCGAGGTCAAAAGCGGCTATTTTGACGTGAGCAGAAAAAACCGGGATTTTACCATGGCTTACCTGGAGGGCATTGACTCCAACAAGTTTGACAAAGGCTGCATCATCTTCAACACCAAACCCGAGGAAGGTTTCTTGGTAGCCATCATGGACAACCAGAACCGCGGCGAGGAAGCCAAATACTGGAGCGAGAATTTTCTGGGCCTCACCCAAATCAATAACGAGTTCCACCAAACGAACCACCTGCTCAACCTCACCAAGGAGTTCATCTCTGAGCGTATGACCGAGGAATTTGAGGTGGAGAAAACCGACCAAATCGTGCTCCTGAATCGTTCTGTGGAGTACTTCAACAAACACGAGACCTTTGACAAGGAAGAATTTGTGACAGAGGTATTTGGCCAACCGGACCTCATTGAGTCCTTCAACAATTATGACACTGAGTACCGCCAAAACTATGACATTGAACTGGAAGACAGCTTTGACATCTCGCCCCAGGCGGTGAAGAAACAAGCCCGGGTTTTCAAGAGCGTGCTCAAACTGGACAAGAACTTCCACGTGTACATTCACGGGAACAAAGACATGATTGAGAAAGGCGTGGACGAAGACGGCCGTAAGTACTACAAACTGTATTTTGAGGATGAGGAATAACCTCGTTTTTGCCCTGTTTTTCTAAAGCCAATGCTGAAACGGCAGAGGACCTCCCCTTTCTGGTACTTCCTTATAACATAGAGCCTGTTATCTGCGTCTTACCCATATACTTTTTGTAAAAGGCCTCCCAACCGGCTTACTGCCTTACCCTCTTCTTGCATGAACCTGTTTATCTTCGCTGAACTTGATTTGCAGCAGCAGAACTATTTAGAGCATCTTCTTCCGACTAACATCACTCCTTTCTTCTATAATGGTTACTCTAGCCCAGAGGGTGAAAAGGCTTTCCGCTCGGCGGATCTACTTTTCGGGAACCCTCCCTCCTCCTGGCTTGCCCAAGTCCCTCCTGGCCTTCAATTCTGGCAATTAGAATCAGCGGGATTTGACCAGTACAAACAGGTGCAAACCAACGCCGTGGTGTGCAACATGGGCGACTTTTTTGCCGAAGCTTGCGCAGAGACCATGGTAGCCGGTATTCTGTCCTTTTACCGGGGAATCATAGATCTGGTGCAGCTGCAAGAGGAACAGAACTGGCAGGGTAAGAAGATGCGGCTGAAACTAGACTTATTGGGGCAGAAAACAGCCATCGTGCTGGGGGCCGGAACCATAGGTCAGGCGGTGAAAAGAATCCTGGAAGGTTTCGGTACGAAGGTGAAGATGACGGCCCGCCAGAACCCCGTTGCCCAAATCCATTCTTTGGAAGAGCTTTTCCAGCACTTGCCTCACACAGACATCATCATCAATACCCTTCCGGGCAACCTGGACAAATACGTCTCCAAAGAATTCATCCAGTCCATGAAAATAGGCAGCCTTTACGCCAACGTGGGCCGCGGCAACACCACAGATGAACAAGCCTTAATTGAAGCATTAGAATCCGAGCATTTGGCTGGGGCCGTGCTGGACGTCACCGAGGAAGAACCTTTACCTCAGGACTCCCCGCTGTGGCAAATGGAAAACGTTTTGTTGACTCAGCACACCGGCGGCGGCCAGGTGCGGGAGGTGGAAGGCAAAATTGACAGGTTTATCTCTAACCTTCACCTCTTTTTAGCCGGAGACAAAGTACTAAACCAAGTGAACCTAACTCAAGGTTATTGATACGCATTCATCATTGAAGATATAATAGAATTGAGGGTTTGTTTCTGGGCTGATTTTTATAAAACAGTTGATAAATAGAAAACTCTAACTCACTACCTGCCCTAATTCTTTATCATAACATAAAAGAAAAGCGCCAGCTTCTTTTTAAGAGGCTGGCGCTTTTCTTAAGCGGTAATGAAAACCTTAGCTTATCATAGTTGGCATGTAGGTTTGACCCAAGGCAGTTTGCTGGTATTCAGCGCTATCGTATTCTTCATCGTTGCGCTCCAGTAAGGTACTGGCTACGGCCATGGCAATGGCAATCACCAGGGCTGGCCAAAAGCCGCGCACTTCAAAGTTCCTCACCAATTTGTCCACTAGTTTGATGATGATGGCAGTGACAATCAGTTTCACCACAAACTGCAGGAAGAACAACGTCACCAGGTTCAGCGGGAACCTGAGCAGCAAACCAAGTGTGGCGTTAAGAATACCCACTAAAAAGGCTACCCAAAGCGCGGTCCAGAAACTCTTGATGGTCACTTGTGGCATTAGGTACGCCAACAGCATCAGAACCCCGGCGCTCACGAGAAGGTTAATTAAAAAATCCATACTTTTTTCATAGTTTAGGTAGAACAGTATTGTACATGCTAGCCAAGATTTTTATTTCTGACCTAGCTTCTATACTGTAAAATCTGGAAAGGGTTTATAGGGCTATGCTGAAAGTCTGCACTAATTGGTTCTGTAGCACCTTCCATTCGTCCTTATGGGCCACAGGAAAACGCTGGTTTACTTCTAACTCCAGGCCGGCATATTGGTCATCTGTATAGTCTTTGCGCAGATAGGTGATAAAGCCATCGGCGGTGCCCTTGTAGGGATAATTATACCTGATCTTGACCTCCGGATTCACCATCTGCATCTGCTGGCGCCAACGGGCGGCAAACAACTGTTCTTTCTCGCGCTTGGGGTCATAGAGCAGTCCCACATCTGCTTTCCTGTCCTTTCCGTTTAGTTCTGGCGTAAAGCTGTGCACAGATACATGCACCACCGAGAACCCCTCGCGCACCCAAGTGGCTATTTGGTCTTCTACCCGCTGCCGGTAGGGCTGGTAATAGTCGGCCACTACTTTTTCTGCCTCAGCAGTAGACAAAGGCAGCATGAACTCAGAGAACAACTTAGGATGGTGCAAAGACCGGTTCAACTCCACCACCAACCTACTGGTGGTACTGTGCAAGGAGAAATCGGCAATTTTGGAGAACTTCTGGAACATCTCCAGCGCGCCAATATCATACCCCCGGTGCGTAGCCAGCACCGGCTTTGCCCCTTCAAAGGACGCTGCAAATTCACGCGGTATTACATTGCCGCCGTGTTCACAGGTGACGATAACCTTCAACCGTTCGTTTTTCAAGGTGCATATAGTTGATTAAGAGCTAAACAGTTAGCCAATTCTCTATATACGTCTTTGATGGAATCAATGGAAGGCGAAGAGCCCAGAATCTTCAAAATTCGCTGGGAAAGGCATCCTTCCTGAAGGATTAGCCTTATACTTTGGCTTAACTCCGCGGTAAAGACGGCTTCACCCTGCACTTCTTGCCATAGATGTTCCCATATTTCCTGGAGGGTGGCATGCTCTCCGGCCATACCCAGGAGCCGGAGATAATCAGAATGCTGGACTTCCGTTTTGGAGCCTTTTTTTAAAGAAGATAGGAAAACCGAGGAAAGGAAAGACGTCTCAGCTTTTTGCTGATCTTGGTAGCTGCTCCACTCCTCTGAAGTCAGTTTCTTAAGTACTTCAGAGACCAACGTCACAACAGCAATATCCGCCAGCGGACATTCCTGGTTATCGATGATCCTGATCTCAATGGCCCCCCGGCTGAACCGGGCAATGGCTCCCCTGGAGTTCAGGAATTCGTCCTGCAGATCCCCTTCCGGGTCATACGGTGCAATGGCCTGGAACATGGGCTGGAAAATCCGGGCTTCATACTCGGCCTCCGAAAAAACCGCCTCCGGCACTACCTCGCCGGCAATGAGCGGAATCTTCGCCTGGTTTTTCCGGTACACCTCCAGACGCGTGTCCAGTAAACCACTTACCTGCCCGTCCAACACAGGAGAGGCAGCGCTAATAGCCGGAATAAGCGGTAAAATCAACCTGATGGCTGCATGCAATCGCCCGAACTCCTCATCATCTTTGAAAGGAAGGTTCAGGTGTGTGCTCTGCAGGTTAGACCAGCCGTGGCCCTGGCAGTTGAAGATCCGGTTATAGGCCTCGTAGATTTCACTCGCCTCGTGCGGCCATAGCTTGGTCTCCTGGTACGGGTCCATGAACGGGTGTGCGCCTGTGGGTAACAGCATGGCGTTGAAAGGTGCCAGCAATGCATTCACCCGCTGCACCTCTCCGTGGAATTTACCGGCTAAAGAAGGCAGTTCAGGCGCCGGTCCGTTGGTTTTCAATTCCAGTACGTGCAGCACCAATTCATTAGACCACGCCATGGACCCGCGCTCCACATCAGAGGTTAGTTCACCGACCTCAGCCTTGAGGACTTCGTCTGAGATGGGCTTCACCTGGAGCGTATCTCGGTCTACAATCATGTATTCCATTTCTACGCCGTAGCCCTGGAACAAACCTAGTTTAGGAGAGGCGCTGCTCATTGCCATTCAGATTTTTTTGGCTGTCTATCCGCCGTTTAATGGATTTAAGGATGGTCAGGTACAGATCTTTTTTTAAAATGCGGTCTTCCACGCCTTGGTCAATGTTGGGGTTGTCATTGACTTCAATCACGTAGGCCTTGCCGTCAATTTCCTTTACGTCTACGCCGTACAAACCGTCGCCAATAAGGTTGGCGGCCTTCAATGCGGTATGGAGCACAAAGAACGGCACATCTTCAAAGGGTACGGTCTCAAAGTTGCCGGTCACGTCCTTCTTTTTTCCCTCCCAATTATAAATCTGCCAGTGGTCTTTGGCCATAAAATACTTGCAGGCATAGAGCGGCTGTTTGTCCAGCACGCCAATGCGCCAGTCAAACTCCGTGGGCGTGAACTCCTGCCCTATGATCAGGTCAGACTCAGACAGCATCTCCTTCAGCTGATCAGCCAATTCTTCCTCGGTTTTCACTTTCACCACGCCTTGGGAGAAAGAAGAATCTGGTTTTTTGAGTACGCATGGAAGCCCTAATTCTTCCACCACCTTGCAGCAATTATCGCGGTGGATGATCATGCTTTTGGGGATGTTCACCTTGGCTTTGGAAAGCAGCTCGGCCAGGTACACCTTGTTCGTGCACCGCAGGATAGACACCGGATCATCAATCACTACCAATCCATCGGCGTGGGCTCTTCTGGCAAAACGGTAGGTATGGTGGTTTACGGAGGTGGTTTCCCTGATGAACAGGGCATCAAACTCTGACAGCCGGCGGTAGTCTTCTTTGGTGATCAGCTCGGTGTAGAAGCCCAGGCTTTCGGCGGCATCAATGAAATTCTGGATCGCTTTGTCGTTTGACGGCGGGTCACTGTCCGCGTGGTTCACCAGAATGGCCAGGTCATAGATCTTCTTGTTCGTCCGGATATTGGAGAACCGGTTACGGGCAAAGTAGGCTTTCGCGAAATTGTACAGGTCCCGCAAATGGTGCTCGGGCACTTCGTTTACCGGAATTGGATTTATGCTCTCCAGCGTCCATTCTTTGTTGAACACAAATTGCGCCCTGAGGAGCGGTGCCTGAAAGAGGTCGTGCAGTTGCTTGCTCAATTTTTCATACTGCTTGGCCACGTTCTGCCCGAAGTAAATACTAAGCGTAAAATTCTTGGACTTGAGCTTGGACAAACTTTTCTGGATGGTCTCATTGATCTCATCGGTGATGGCCCTTACAATGGTCTGCGATTTCAGATCCTGAATGGTGGTCACGTTGGGGATGGCCCTGTGACCCCGGGCTTCGGCTAAAAGTGAGACATAATAACCGCTGCTCTGGTATTTGTAAGACCGGCAAAGGTTGAAGATGCGGGCGCTTTTTATTTCTGTGTAAGCCGGATCGGTGAGATAACGCTGCGCATCTACCACCTCTACATCCTCTATGTCAAGGTCCCAGTCTTTGGGATTATTGACCACTACTAGTTTGCGCATGAAGGTTGGTCTGTTCTGGAGTAAGTTTCGTTTTAGGTTGCGGTTCAATGGCCAGCAGGTTGGCATCATAGGTGACTATGCCCAACATAATGGCGTTAATGAGGCGCGAAATGGGTACGTTATAGTAATTATTGCCAAAAAGCGGGTTCTCCTGGTAAGGGTCGGCCACAATCACGTGTTCTTTTTCCTGTTCGTTGTCAAAGCCAGCCAAGACCACAAAATGCCCCAGCGGTTCGCCCCGTACATCGTCATAGATGGCCTCGCCGCGTTCATTGGTTCTTTCCCGGGCGCAGTTGTAGAGGTACGTGGCGCTGAGTCCGGTCAATAGCGGAATTCCCCGGGAGAAGTAATGGTCTAATAAACTAAGGGTAAGGTCTTTGTGCAGGATCTCGCCGCCCAGCTCCAGGAACTCAATGTAGGCGTGGGTGGCGACGTGCAGCTTGGCATCTGATTTATAGATGAGTTGCTCCCGCAGATTGGCAATTAATTGCTCTTTGCCCATCTTGAACCAGGTAGGGTCAAACACATGCAGGTTGTAGGTGTAAATGCGGGCCTTGTAGCCCCTGCGCAACGCATGGCAACCCAGCAAAACCGCCAGGGTACCACCTTCCTCCAGGAAAGACACCTCTGAGATCACCTGCTCCAAAGGAAGCGAATCCTGGAAGTACTGGTAGACCGCGTGCAGGCTGGTAGGTCCGCAGGTGGAATCATCCGGTTGAGTGAGAATCCGTAAGGAATTAAGTAGGGTAACTGGAAGCACTTTTCTTTAGGTCTATTTGTGCCCCTTATACGTGTTTTTACGGCTGAGTTACCTAACCTTTGCTTTGATGGTCCAAACTTTCCTGCCGTGCGGATGCTAGATGCGGCCCTGGTTCTGATTCATCACTTTTTTTAGATGACGCTCCGTATTGCCACCCATACAATTTAGGGTTTGTTCCCTCGGAAATTATAATTAGATTAATATCTTTGGGTTAAGAAAGATTCACCCATTACAAATCAACGGACAAACATTTGAAAAAGGATACTCCCCTCCGCTCAATTATTATTGATGATGATGAACTAAGCCGGATGATTCTGGAGCGTCATATTAAAGCCACGCCAAGCCTGGAACTGGTGCAAACCTTTAGTTCCAGCGTAGAGGGTTTGGCTTGGTTACTGAAGAACGATGGCATTGACCTGCTTTTCCTGGATGTTGAGATGCCCGAGATGACCGGCATGGAATTGCTCAAGACCTTGCCCCATAAGCCGCAGACCATCCTCATCACCTCACACAAGGACTTCGCCCTACAGGCCTTTGAGTTGCAGGTAGCCGATTATCTTCTGAAACCGGTGGATTTTACCCGTTTTACCCAGGCGGTGCTTAATGCCTCTAAAAAGCTGGACACCTCCAGAACCAACGCTGCCCCGGCTACCAACGGACACTCAGAGGAGCTTTTTGTGAAGGTAGACAACAAGATCGTGAAGCTGAACCTGAACAATGTGTCCTTTATAGAGGCCCGTGGTGATTATGTGGTCATCAACACAGACAATAAAAAGCACATTGTCTATACCACCATGAGCGCAATTGACCAAAAACTGCCCCAGGATATGTTCCTGCGCATCCACCGGTCCTTCATCATCAACCTGAAGAAGATTGAGCTCATTGAAGACGATTCTGTTTTCATGCAGGACAAATACATTCCCATTGGCGGTTCTTACCAATCTAAGTTCTACGGCCGCCTGAACAAGCTTTAGTTTTTGACCTTCTTTTTTCTGAACTCCTGTTTAAGGCTTCTTTTCTGAAAAGGAGCCTTAAACAGGAGTTTTTGTTTTGAAAGCATTTTCCAATTAGTTAAATTGAACAGACGTTCAATCAATAAATATGTAGCCGCTATGCCTAAAAGGGTAGCCCAGCGGGAAACCAGCACCCAGAAAATCATAGACACCGCGCTGGAGCTGTTTGCTGAGCAAGGATTTGACCGCACTTCCATCCGGCAGATCGCGACGAAGGCAGGCATTTCCCTGGGGTTACTCTATAACTATTACCAAAGCAAAGAGGACCTGCTCAAAGAGATTTTGGTAAGGGGCAGGCAGGACATTCTGCAATCTTTTGAGAAACCTGAGGGGCTTACCCCTTTTCAGTACCTGGAACACCATATCCAGACTACCTTCCGGCTGCTGGAGCAGAACAAAAACTTCTGGCGCCTCTACCATAGCCTCAAGATGCAGTCTGAAGTTTTGAAGGCCTTGGAGCAGGAAGTACAAGCTGAAAACCAGTTGGTGCTACAATTGCTCTCCAAGAACCTGGCCCAAGCCGGATCCACTAACCCTTCCGCCGATGCGGTCCTCATGTTTGCCACCATTGACGGAATCGCCCAGCATTACCTCATCCTGCCGGAATATCCCTTACAGGAGGTAATGGAGAGGTACCTTGTCCAACTGAAGCATCATTTAGCCACTTAATCTTTACCGGTATGCAAGATCAATCTTGGCTTGACAGAAATGCCTATCCTTTTAAACAGCACTATTTGGCAGTACCCGGAGGACAGCTCCAGTATGTGGATGAAGGCCAAGGCGCTCCTATTCTATTTGTGCACGGCACGCCTACTTGGTCCTTCCTTTGGCGCAACCAGATAACGGCGCTCTCAAGAAATTATAGGTGCATTGCGGTAGATCACTTGGGCTTCGGGCTTTCTGAGAAACCGCAGAACTTCTCTTATTCATTAGAGGATCACCGAGACAACCTTGCAAGGCTGGTAGACCATCTACGATTGGAGAACGTAACGCTGGTGGTGCATGATTTCGGTGGGCCCATTGGGCTGGGCTGGGCCGTACAGCAGCCCGAGAAAGTGGCGAAGGTGGTGGTGCTCAACTCCTGGATGTGGCCACTTACGGAGGTTAAACCCATGATGCAGGCAAGCAAATTGTTCAGCAGTCGAGTCGGGAAGTTCCTGTACGTGAACCTGAACTTCTCCGTTAAATTCTTGCTGCAGCAAGCCTTTTACCAAAAAGAGAAACTTACCCGGGAGGTGCATCACCAGTACCTGAGTCCCTTCAGGGAAAGGAAAGACCGTGTAAGCACCTGGTACTTTGCCAAAGCCTTAGCCGGCGAGACACCCTACTTTACCAGATTGTATAACAAACGGCATGTTCTGGAAGGGAAACCGGTCCTAGTGCTGTGGGGCACCAAAGACAAATTGATTCCAGCCTCCTTTCTGGAAAACTGGCAAGAAACACTGCCGGGACTTACAGTAATGGAATTAGAAACCGGGCATTTTCTTCAGGAGGAAGCCCCTGAGGAAGTCACGAAAGCCATTCAGGCTTTTCTGGAGCAACCAGTGCTACAATAACAGTCTCAAAGATCAGCTAGAGTAAGCCTTTCTTTCCTTTTAGGTCTACAGAAAGGGTCCTGTATCCTATATAATTTACCTCGATATGGCTAATGGAAGAGGAACGCTGGATCTGGACCTTCCCTAGAGAATCCGCGTTTATCATTAAGGATTGAGCCTGGTCAACAAACCTAATTTGAACCGAGGCTTTTGATAAGGCTTCTAAAGTTTTGGAATCCTTTATTTCTCCTTCCATAGTCTCTTCCATTAAACTTTTCAAAGAAAAGGAAATCTGGCGTTCTATATTACAACCGTCCGGATTTCCATCACCGTAGTGGGGTACCCTATTGACAATGAACCTGTTTTGGGATTTGCCATTCACTGAAAACTTTGCAAGGACCAAATCCTGGGGTAAGGAGCGGCAGGAGGTTTGCCCCACAAAAAGGCAAAGGCTTAGAAAAGACAACATGACCTTCATATCCTGACAAGATAATCATCAATCCCCAGCTTTACTCCCGATCTTTAGATTTGAGGCTTTAAACGTCGGCCTCCCCTTTCTTGAGGATGCCCTTTTCGACGGAGCTGTCCAAAAGAGCTTTGGCAAATTCCCAGATGGTTTGGGAGCCGTTTTGGATTCCAACTGTTTTCTCCAACACTCTATTAAAAGGTACGTTGTACTCCATCCAGGTACCGCCTTCGTTGGAAACATTCTGCAGAAGCGGTTCTAAGCGGTCCATGGTGCGGGCAAACTTTGCCTCGGCCGTTTCACCCGCCTCAAATTCATCCCAGATGTGCAGAAACTCCTCGGCTTGTTTTTGGGGCAATAAACCAAAGATGCGCAGGGCCGCTTTCCGTTCCGCTTCGGTGTTGGAGTGGTTTAAGACGGTGTCAAACAGGAAAGTATCGCCGGCGTCAATCTCTACCAGATCATGAATGAGCAGCATCTTCACCACTTTGAGCACATCCACCGGTTCGTTGGAATGCTCGGCCAACACCATTGCCATCATGGCTAGGTGCCAGCTGTGCTCCGCATCATTCTCGTGGCGGTTGCTGTTGAAAAGACGGGTTTTGCGGGTAATATATTTCAGCTTGTCAATCTCGTGGATGAAGGCGATTTGCTGAAGAAGAACATCAAACGGTGTCATGATCTATCTGGTAATTTGAGTAATAGCTATTATCCTAAAGAATTAAGTTTTTGAATTCTACACTTGAGTCAAGTTGCTGAAGAAGCGCCAAGCCTTGTGGCCACTCCCCAAAACCCGCGGCTACGTTGATGTGGCCTGCGGCTCCAATGCTCAGGAAGCTACTGCCCCACTGCTTGGCCAGGTATTCCGCCCGACCTAGTTTCATATAAGGATCGTTGTCGCTGGCCACCACCACAGAGGGAAATGGCAGTTTTTGCAACGGAAGGGGCGTGAACCCAGTGGTTCCCTCCGGAAACGAAGCAGCTTCTGTGTCACTAGGTGCAACCAAAAGGGCTCCTTTGATCCTCTTTTGGTATTTATCGGCCCAAAACGCAATGGTGATACAGGCCAAGCTATGCGCCACCAGAATGAGGTTTTCAGGATCATGCTGGTTAACGGCGGCCTCCAAGGTCTCTACCCAATCAGCACAATCCGGTGTTTCCCAATCCTGCTGCTGCACTCTGGAGAAGGCAAACTGCTTTTCCCATAGCGATTGCCAGTGCTGCTCACCTGAATCACCTAATCCCGGGACGATGAGAATGGTAGCGTTGAAAGTCATTTCATTTTAATTAAAAATAACCCTACTCCCTAGGCTTATGGCGGCTTTCCAGCACCTGCACCACTTCCGCCAATGAAAGCCCACTTGCTTCCAAAAGCACCAGTAAGTGGAAGATTAAATCAGCTGCTTCGCCTTTCATAGGTTCTGTGTTCCCGGCTACTGCATCAATGACCACCTCCACGGCTTCTTCCCCTACTTTCTGGGCCATTTTGTTCAGGCCTTTGTTGAACAGGTGATTGGTGTAAGAACCTTCAATAGGGTTCTTTCTACGGTCCTTGATGGTTTGCTCCAGATTTGCGATGAACTGTAATGCTTGCTCCGTTGGTGTGAAGTTTTGGAAGCTTCTCAGGTGATATGAATTGTTGTCACCTTCCACATCAAAGCAGGTTTCGGTGTTGCGGTGACAGGCTGGTCCGGTTGGGTCCACTAAAATCAAAAGTGTGTCCTGGTCACAGTCCAGTTCTATCTTTACCACCTTCAAGGTATTACCCGACGTTTCACCTTTGGTCCAGAGGCGGTTCTTGGAACGGGAGAAGAAGGTCACCAATCCTGTTGCCTGAGTTTGCTGAAAAGCCTCTTCATTCATGTAGCCCAGCATCAATACTTTACCGGTAGTGGAATTCTGGATGATGGCGGGCACCAGCCCCTCTCCTTTGTTAAAATCTATGGTCATGTTTTTAACCTATGTCTGCTTTTGAAATTTTTCTGTTTTGACATGGGTTTAAAGAAAGGAGTCAAAAACAGCTTGTGTCAGTAAAGGAAAACCTCACAGGTTTTGAATACCTGTGAGGTTTGGCTCTAGCATCTTATATCAATCTTATTCTCCGCCAAGAACTTCTTCAAGCCGGGTAACGGTACTTCCTGGAAGTGAAAGATACTGGCAGCCAACGCGGCATCGGCCCCGGCTTCGAATACATCTAAGAAGTGCTGCTCATTTCCTGCGCCGCCTGAGGCGATGACCGGAACAATGACATTGTTAGAAATCTCACCCGTGATATCAAGCGCGAAACCATTCTTAGTACCGTCGTTGCTCATGGAGGTGAGCAGGATTTCACCGGCGCCACGCTCTACCACTTCTTTGGCCCATTCCAGCGCCCAAAGTCCGGTATCTACCGTCCCTGCTTTGCTGAAGACTTTCCAGCCTTCCGGAGTGCTTTTGGTGTCAATGGCTACCGTCACGCACTGGCTCCCGAAACGGCTCGCCAGCTCAGTAATCAGTTCCGGACGGTGAATAGCCGAGGAGTTTACCGAAACTTTGTCGGCACCGTTCTGTAGTAGCACTTCCACGTCTTCCACAGCGCTGATGCCCCCACCCACGGTGAACGGAATATCAATGTAGCGGGCCACTTCGCGCACCAGTTCCACCAGGGTCTTCCGCTTTTCATTGGTGGCGGTGATGTCCAGAAACACCAGTTCATCGGCACCCTGTTTCGCGTACAAAGCCGCTAGTTCCACCGGGTCACCGGCATCTCTGATATCTTCAAACCGCACACCCTTCACGGTGCGGCCATTCTTAATATCCAGGCAAGGGATTATTCGTTTTGTGAGCATTTTTAGATGCTAGTATTTAGATGTTAGATGCTGAACTTCAGAGTCAAGTCTGAACATCTTCTTAATTAAATCATTTTTTCCGCTGTCTCGAGCGTCCCGCTCGTGTACGAACGCAAACCTGATTCTCTTTTGCACCTTAGCAAAGCACTAATCAGAAATGCGAGTGGACACGAGCGGGACGCTCGAGACAGCAATCAGTCTTCTAGATAACCTCTTTCGCCAGTTCCTCCAGAGAAATGGTGCCTTCATAGATGGCTTTGCCGATGATAGCGCCGTGTAAGCCTGCTTCGCGGAGCTGGCGTACTTCTTCAATGGTAGTTACGCCGCCGCTGGCGATGAACTGCAAGGTGGGAAACTGCTCCAGTAAACGCTGGTAAACCTCAATAGAAGAACCTTGCAGTTTGCCGTCTTTGCTCACATCGGTACAGATGAACGTTTTTCCGCCTTTTTCAGCAAAAGAGGCTAAAAACGATTCCAGCGTTAATTCACTTTGTTCTGCCCAAGCATTGATGGCGATGCGGTTGTCTTTGAAGTCAGCGCCTACAATGATGCGGTCGGCACCGTACTCCTGCAGCCAGGCTTCAACGGTTTGCGGCTCCCGTACGGCAATGCTGCCGGCGGTGATTTGCTTTGCACCTGCATCAAAAGCCTGACGAACAGCTTCTGAGCTTTGCAGGCCTCCGCCGTAATCAATGTGCAGTTTGGTTTGGCTGGCGATACGCTCCAACACCGGAAGGTTCACGGGTTGTTTGGCACGGGCACCATCTAAGTCTACCAGGTGCAACCGACGTAAACCGAGGCCTTCAAACTGTTTCGCTACTTCTACCGGGTCTGTGTGGTACGTAGTCTGCTGGGAAAAATCACCTTCGGTGAGGCGAACGCACTGGCCGCCAATAAGGTCAATAGCCGGAATAATGTCCATGGCTTAGAGATTTAAGAAGTTCTGGAGAATGTGCGCTCCCGCAGGGCCGCTTTTCTCGGTATGAAACTGAACCGCGTAGAAGTTTTTGTACTGCAGGGCGGCACTGAATGGCTCTGGGTAAGAGCTCTGCGCAATGGTGTGCTCTGTTACCGGCGCATAGAAGCTATGCACGAAGTAAGCGTACTCATCTTCCTTAATACCAGTGAATAAATCACTTTTGAGGTGATGCAGATTATTCCAACCCATGTGCGGCACTTTCACAGCTGCTTCAAATTTTTTCACCGGCACCGGAATGATTCCGAGCATCTCGGTATCACCTTCTTCAGAGTGCTGGCACAACAACTGCATACCCAGGCAAACGCCTAAAAAGGGCTGCGTAAGCGTTGGCAACAGCAGATCTAAGTTATTAACTTTCAGCGCCCGCATAGCCGAGGAAGCCTCGCCAACACCCGGGAAAATCACCTTATCAGCTGACTGAATCTCTTCGGCATTTGAGGTAACGGTTGCTTGTGCGCCCAATCGCTCCAAGGCGAAAAGCACGCTCTGCACGTTACCCGCTTTATAATCTACTATGACGATTTTCATTATAGAACGCCTTTAGTGCTAGGGATTTCCATCTTGTTCACGTCACGCACTAACGCCATCTTAATAGCTTTGGCAACGGCTTTATAGATAGCCTCAATTTTGTGGTGTTCGTTCTCGCCTTCAGCCTTGATGTTTAGATTAGACTTAGAAGTGTCTGAGAAGGATTTAAAGAAGTGCATGAACATTTCAGTGGGCATGTCTCCTACTTTCTCACGGTTAAACTTAGCATCCCACACCAACCAAGGGCGACCTGAGAAGTCAATGGCAGCGTGTACCAAGGCATCATCCATGGGCAAAAGGAAGCCGTAACGGTTAATGCCGCGTTTTTCGCCAATGGCTTGCGCGAAGGCTTCACCTAAAGCCAATGCAGTATCTTCAATGGTATGGTGCTCGTCAATGTGCAGGTCACCTTTCACGTGAATGCGCATGTCTACCCCTGAATGACGAGCCAATTGATCCAGCATGTGGTCAAAGAAGCCAACCCCCGTTTGCATGTCTGACTTACCTTCGCCGTCCAGGTTGATTTCAACACTAATTTGCGTTTCATTGGTGTTCCGCTGAATGGTGGCTTTACGAGTAGGTAAACGCAGGAAGTTGTAAATGGCATCCCAATCAGTACTGATGAAGGAAGCATCTTCATTGGCTACTTCCTGTAGCAAGATGCTTTTAGAACCTAGGTTCTTAGCCATCTGCACATCGGTAAGGCGGTCACCAATCACGTAAGAATTTGCTAAGTCATATTCCCCAGTCAGGTACTTGCCCATCATACCTAAGCGAGGCTTGCGGTTAGGGCTGTTCTCGTGCTCAAAGCTGTGGTCAATGTGGATGTGTGCGAATTGAATGCCCTCGCCTTCCAGAATCTCCAGCATCTTGTTCTGGTAGGGCCAGAACGTGTCTTCAGGGTAAGAATCTGTGCCTAAGCCGTCCTGGTTGGTCACCATCACAAACTCGTAGTCCAGCTCTGTAAATATCTTGTAGAGGTTACGGATGACCTTCGGGTAGAAAGAGAACTTCTCAAAAGAGTCTACCTGATAATCGGTAGGTGGTTCCAGGAGAATGGTACCGTCGCGGTCTATGAATAAAACTTTTTTCATGGTTTACAGAGTGGCTTATTGGGCGGAATAGGCGTTTAGTGATTCTAAAAGATTATCGTTTTCGGCAGGGGTGCCAATGGTGATGCGCAGGCAATTGGCGCAACCCGGTTGGGTAGAACGGTTACGAACTACTATGCCACGATCTAGCAAGTAGGCATACAGTTCATTGGCGTTCTGCACCTGTACCAGCACAAAATTGGCATCTGACGGGTACACCTTTTCAATCAACGAAAGTGCTGCAAAAGCTTCTACCAAACGAGTACGTTCCTGGATGATAACATGAAGCAAATCCTCCAGTTGCGCGGTTTTATCTAAAGCAGCACTTACAAGCTCCTGCGTGACTACGTTGATGTTATATGGCGGCTTAATCTTGTTCAGGTAGCCAATGATTTCCGGCGAAGCGAAAGCCATCCCTAAACGAAGGCCGGCCATTCCCCAGGCTTTAGATAGCGTCTGCATCACCATCAGGTTCGGGAACTCGTCTAAACGGGTAATCCAGCTAGGTGAATCAGTGAAGTCAATGTATGCTTCATCTACTACTACCAAACCATTGAAAGAGCGGATAAGCTTCTCTACCGTGGCTGGCTCCAGGATATTACCGGTGGGGTTATTAGGTGAGCACAGGAAAAGGATCTTGGTATGCTCGTTATGCTTTTCGGCTATTTTTTCATAAACAGGCTGAAAATGCTCATCTAACGGTACCCGCTGGATGCCTATGTTGTGGATGTTGGCACTTACCTCATACATGCCGTAGGTAGGTGGCAATAACAACACCTCATCACGGCCTGGCTCACATACCAGACGCACCAACAGGTCAATGGCTTCGTCCGAACCATTGCCAATGAAGATTTGCTCAGGTCTAACCCCTTTCAGCTTTGACAGCTTTTCTTTGATGGTTTTCTGGTAAGGGTCTGGGTAGCGGTTGTAATCAACGCCCCCTGCCAGACTGCCCAGGTTATTTTCGTTTGCGTCCAGATAGACGCTGGCTTCGCCTTCAAACTCGTCACGCGCCGAGGAATACGGTTTCAGTGACTTCAGGTGCGGACGAATGAAATTATCTATTGAAAACATGTTTATCAAATTTGGAGATTTGAAGATGAGGAGATTTGACGATGATTTATCTGTTTCCTCCTACTCCAATCATTACTTCATTAATCAAATAATTGAAAGCATTTTTTATGATGTAAAAATCCATTTACAAATTTTCACATCTTCACATTTTCAAATTTTATTCAATCTTATGGTCACTGCGTTTTTATGGGCATGCAACCCCTCGGCCTCAGCCATGGTTTCTACGGCAGGTCCTATGCGCTCTAAACCTTCACGGGTGAGTTGCTGGAACGTAATCTTCTTCACGAAGCTATCTAGGGAAACACCGCTATAGTTGCGGGCATAGCCATTGGTAGGTAACGTGTGGTTAGTTCCTGAAGCATAATCCCCTACGGATTCTGGGCTAAAGTGGCCCATGAAGACGGAACCAGCTTGCGTAACTCCTTCAGCCAGTACTTCTGGGGCTTCTACAGAGAGAATCAAGTGCTCCGGGGCATATAGGTTAGAGAAAGCTAATGCCTCATCCAACGTATTCACTACTATCCCAATACTGTTATTCAGCGCTTGTTCAGCTACTGTTTGACGAGGAAGTTTAGCTACCTGGTCTGCAACGGCCGCCTGTACGTTTTTGAGCTGATTTTCTGAATTGGTGACAAAAACAACTTGTGAGTCTGGGCCGTGTTCTGCTTGAGAAAGTAAGTCGGCAGCTACGAAGTTTGCATCCGCAGTATCATCAGCAATGACCAATACTTCAGATGGACCAGCTGGCATGTCAATAGCTACTCCCATTTGAGTGACCATTTGCTTAGCTGCGGTTACATACTGGTTACCCGGTCCGAAAATCTTATCTACCGCCGGAACAGTCTCGGTGCCAAACGCCATAGCGGCAATTGCCTGTGCTCCGCCCGCTTTCAATATGCGTTTAATGCCGAGTCTGTTGGCGGTGTAGAGAATGGTGGCGTTAATAGAGCCGTGTGCGCTAGGCGGAGTAGAAAGTATGATCTCTCGGCAACCGGCAATCTGGGCAGGAATACCCAGCATGAGCAGCGTAGAGAATAAAGGTGCAGAACCACCCGGTATGTACAAACCTACTTTCTGAATACCTACTGATTTCCGCCAGCAGGTAACACCCGCCATGGTTTCAACCTGTTGTACCGGTTCACGCTGCGCTTCATGAAAACGCTTTATATTATTGTATGCTAACTCAATAGCCTCCTTTAACTCTTCAGATACTTGCGGGATAGCTGCGGCAACTTCTTCCTCTGTTACCCATACACTTTGCAGCGTTGCCTTATCAAACTTAGCCGCTAACTCAACAAGAGCCGCATCTCCGTTTTGCTGAACCAGATCAAAAGTCTGCTGCACGCCTGTCCGCAACTGATCCAGCTTTTGTACTGGTCGCTGCGTTAAGGCTGCCCATTCGGCTAGTTTAGGATATAGATAGGTTTTCATACTTACCCAATCATCTTTTCGATTGGAACCACCAAAATACCCTCGGCACCGGCTTCTTTCAGCTTTTGGATAATGTCCCAGAAATCGTCTTCGTTCACCACCGAGTGCAGTGAGCTCCAACCTTCTTCGGCTAATGGAATGATAGTTGGAGATTTGATACCTGGCAACAATGGTTTGATCTGCGGAATGGCTGAGTTGGGTGCGTTCAACACCACGTACTTAGACTTCTGCGCTTTCTGCACTGCTTCCATCCTGAACAACAACTGCTGTAACAGGCGGTTCTTTTCCACATCCAGGTTTTGGTTTGCTATCAGAACTGCCTCCGATTTGAAAACTGTTTCCACCTCCCGCAGACCGTTGCTGATCAAAGTAGAGCCTGAACTTACAATGTCACACACCGCATCCGCCAGGCCAATGCTAGGGGCAATCTCCACCGAGCCACTAATGGTATGGATATCGGCTTGTACGCCTTTAGAGGTAAGAAATTCCTGCAACAGGTTGGGATAAGAAGTAGCAATGTTCTTGCCTTGTAGAGAAGTAACATCGGTATAGGTGTCTCCTTTGGAAACTGCCAAAGACAAACGGCACTTGCTGAAGCCCAGGTTTTTGACAGATAGCTGCTGCAAGCCTTCTTCCACCAACACATTCTGGCCCACAATGCCAATATCGGCCACGCCGTCGGCTACGTAGCCGGGAATGTCATCGTCGCGGAGGAACAGAATTTCAAGCGGGAAGTTGGTGGCTTCGGTCTTGAGTTTGGAGGAAGTACTGATAAAGGAAATGCCGCATTCACGGATAAGCTTCAAAGAGTCCTCTGAAAGACGTCCGGATTTCTGGATGGCTAACCGAATCATAGAGTATGTTGGTGCTATGGATAGCGTATAATGGAAAACAAAGATAGTAGCTGATTCGCTGTTCTCTTAGAAAAGCGACGGCTTAAATGGGGCCCTGCCCCGGAATGGACGATATAATGATTTGATTCCTCCTAAGAGGAATGATGGAAAAGATGGCAATGCACCCCGTGTACCGCGGTTGCGGCAATAGAAAGGGAGATATTTTTGTAGGTGCTGCTCATAATGTAGTTCAAAGGTAGTACGTTCTTCCTATAATCAAGCAGATACGGCATCTTTTTTGACTTGTTTTGTTCAGACAAATTTTTGATATTTGTATTTTACAAATTAAACATAGAAAAAGATAAATTTATTGCTTATTTGGTAGGTTTATCCACCTTTTGGTGCCATTAACCCTGCTTTTTAAGTGTTCATCTAACTATAAACCATGCGTAAATACCTGATAGCGGTTTCCCTCCTACTCTTAACTGTCTCTGCCTTTGCTCAGACCATGCTCAAATTACCCCAGGCAAGCCCAAGAGCCAACCTGACCTACACCATTGGAGTAACCGATATCACCATCAACTATGGCGCACCTGGTGTAAAGAACCGCGACATCTGGGGCAAACTGGTTCCCTACGGTAAAGTTTGGCGCGCCGGTGCCAATGAAGCCACCACCATCAAGTTCAGTACCGAGGTAAAGATTGCTCAGGATAATATTCCGGCCGGTACATACACTCTGTTTGTGTTGCCCACTGATTCCAGCAATTGGTCTTTGGTCTTGAGCAAGCAGAAAGGCCTGTGGGGCACCGATGGCTATGATGCCAGCCAGGATTTGGTCCGGATTCCCTTTAATCCGCAATGGTCTGTTTTCCATGAGACTCTCCAATACTCTGTTCAGGACATTACGCCTAACAGTGGCCGTTTAACGTTGAACTGGGCGAACAAACAACTGGTGATTCCCATAAAGGTAGACGCGCATAACCAAACCTTGAAGCTCATCAGAGATTCCCTTTCTTCTGCTAAAGCTTCAGATTGGGCTATCTTGGCCCAAGCCGTGGGGTACCTTATTCAGCAGAACTCAGACCATGAGCTAGCCTTGGAATGGATAAATAAATCGCTCAAGATTGAGGAGAACTTCTTCAACACCTGGCTAAAGGCCAAACTGCTGGCCCAAAAGCATGAATACGCAGAGGCTCTGGAACTGAACAAGAAGGCGCAGAAATTGGGTAAACAGTCCAAAGAGTCTTATGAGGCCTACGCCGACGAAATAGAAGACGCCGCCGTTCTCTGGAAGGAAAAGCGTTTCGCGGTCAATTGATTTACGCTTCCTTTTAGTTTTCTTACCCAAAAACAGCGAGGCCGCCCCTAAGGTAAGGGCGGCCTCGCTGTTTTTGATGGTTTTCTGTACTGTGTTAGGCTCCTGTTTTCTGCTCGTTTTCTATAATTTGGCTATAAAACGCAGGTTGAACAACCGGCCAGTCAGGTAGTTGGGAACGGCATAAGTAATGCCATTGAAATCACGCACATAGTTGTAGGAGATCACGTTGTTAGCGGCAATGAGGTTAAGCACTTCCAGACTTAGCCATAGGCTTTTGAGCCCGAAGTTGCCTGAGCCTTCGGTGCCTCTGATGGTGATGAGTTTGGAAAAGCCGATATCCACCCGTTTGTACGAGGGTCCCGGGAAACCGCTCCGCAGGTTCATATTGCCTGGTGGGCTGAATGGCAACCCTGTACTGAATACCATGTTCAGGTACATGCGCAAGGTAGGGTTATTGGGCAGGTGGTCCTGAAAGAAAACCCCAAAGTTCAGCAGCTGGTCCGTGGGTCTTCTAATATAGCCACGGGGCTCCTTTTTGATGATCTTTCCGGTTTGTGGGTCAGTGGTGATGGTGGAGTCTCCTATCAGATTCTCGCGCGTTCTTAGCAAACCCAAGCTAAACCAGGATTCCTCTCCTTTGATAAATTCCCCGTTCACCCGTACATCAACGCCCATGGCATAGGCGGTGGCGTTTACCTGAGGCAAATACCTGATGCGCATGTTGTCCTGTTCATACGGAATCACCGAGGGCAGGTATTTATAGTAAGCCTCGGCGGTGAGCTTAAAAGGCCGTCCCCACTTTTTAAAACGGTACTCGGTGCCCGAAATGAAGTGCCATGCCTGTTGGTTATTCAGGCCAGTGATCAACTCACCCTGGGTATTTCGCAACTCTCTGTAAAGCGGAGCCTGTACATAAAGCCCCGTAGCAAGTTTAAAGGACCAATCGGGCAGGCTTGGAAGCTGCATGGCGTACTGAATCCTGGGGCTCACGGAAAACTGCTTGTTCACTGACCAATAATGAAACCGAAGTCCATAGGTCAAGGTCTTCAGGCTGTCTATGTTCCATTGGTGTTGGGCAAACCCCTGATAGCGCCAGGAGGCAAGATCCTGCTCGCTCTGCAAAGTGGCCAGGTTAAAGACATAATCAGAGGAATCCTGGAAAGAGTACTCATTCAATACATCCCTGATGTTCTCCCGGCTGCCTTTAATGCCGGCGCTAAACTGGTTTTTATTGGAAGGAAACCAAGTGGTTCTGAACTCCAATGTCTGTAAGGCAGCCCGCAGGCGGTTACGGGAATACTCGTAGCGGGTGCCCACTCCCCGTTCTCCGGCACAACGGTTGAACGGCGAAACTCCGGGCGTGGGCATGGCGTCGCAGAAGCGGTAACCTGCTTCCAAGTCTCGGAACTCCCTTTCCTGACTATACAACCCCGAGTAAATAATTTCGGTCCGGAGGTCTGAGGAGAAATCATGCTTCAACCTTAGCCCGCCTTGGTAAGTGGTGTAACGCATCTGCTCCTGGCCATCATACCCCACCAGCAGGCGCAGCATTTGGAACTGGTTCCCGAAGGAGGTTTCCCGGGTTTCGGGCCGTACCTGGTAGTTGTTGTTGGCGACGTTACCTAAAAAGCTGAGCTGGGTTTTAGCCTCGAGTCCTGCGTTCCGGTGCTCTTTGGAAGACAAGTCATAAGTGAGATACGTCTGCACATCAGCGAATTTTGGACGGTAATCCCCTTGCACTTCCAAGCTGTTCAACACGTAGGCCGCGGTTTTATAGCGTGCGCCTATCAGGTAACCGAGCCTGCCTTTACGAGAAGTTCCTTCTGCATGCACAGATCCTCCCGTGAGGCTACCAGAAACCGAGGCAGCGAATTTTGTTGGGGTTCTATATTGGATATCCAGCACCGAAGAGAGTTTGTCACCATATTTGGGCTGCCATCCTCCGGAGGAAAACGTGACATCTTCCACTAGATCGGGGTTCACGAAGCTGAGACCTTCCTGCTGTCCGCTGATGTTGAGAAAGGGTCGGTAAACTTCAATGCCGTTCACATATACCAGGTTCTCGTCAAAATTACCGCCCCGCACCGAGTAACTGGAAGACAGTTCATTGTTGCTGGTGACGCCGGGCAGCGTGAGCAGAATTTTATTGAATTCCTGGAAGGGTGACGGAAGGGTCTGCGTGAGGCGCGGGTCAAGCCGGGTAATGCTCACCTGGTCTCGGGTATCTTCCGCATGGCGGCCCTTAATCCTTACCTCGGTGAGCTGGCTGTTTTCTTCCTGCAATTCTACGGTGACAAACCTTCTTTCTTGGGGCAGTACCTGAATTTCCTGCCGGTTGGTCTTGTAACCTATGTAACTCACCACAAGCCAATACCGGGTATTTGGCTCAAGCTTTAGACTAAATCTGCCGCGGGCATCTGAGGAGGTGGAAATACTCTTACCCTCCAAGGAGACGGTGGCACCAATGAGCGGCTTTTGCACCGTATCCTGCACAATCCCCTGCAAAAACGCTTGCTGGGCCATGACCGGCAAACCCAGTAGAAATAAGATTACCCAACACCAACCAGTCCGCATGCGCATGATATCTTAGAAGGTAATCTGTTTCAGGTCCTGGATGGTTTGGGTAGGATTCTGGGAGTTGAACACAAAAGACCCGGCTACCAGCACATCTGCCCCCGCAGAAAGTAGCAAAGGTGCATTTTCTTCATTTACCCCTCCGTCAATTTCAATGAGGCAGGAAGATCCTTTGGCATTGATCAGTGCTTTCAGCTCTCTGATCTTTTGGTAAGTATTAGAAATAAACTTCTGCCCGCCAAAACCAGGGTTCACGGACATCAAGATCACCACGTCTATGTCCTGGATCACCTCTGAAAGCAGAGATACCGGCGTATGCGGGTTCAAGGCCACGCCCGCCTTGGCGCCGCACGCTTTTATTTGCTGCAAGGTCCGGTGAAGATGCGGACAGGCCTCATAGTGCACGGAGATGATCTCGGCACCGCCTTCCCTGAATTGCTCAATGTACAGTTCCGGGTGCTCAATCATGAGGTGAACATCCAAGGGCTTTTGAGCCACTTTCTGAATGGCCTGCAACACCGGAAACCCGAAAGAAATATTAGGAACGAAGCGGCCGTCCATCACATCCACATGGATCCAATCAGCTGAGCTTTGGTTGAGCATTTCAACGTCACGGTCTAACTGACCAAAATTGGCGGCCAAAACGGAAGGAGCAATTAAATGAGGCATCAGGAGGGTTTTTCTTGTTATGCAAAGCAACGCTTTCTAACCACAAAAAGCAATCAGAAGTAGTAGACAGGTTTAACTGGTTATATGTTTTTCGTTTTAAGCCCTTTTAACGAAAAGAAGCTTTAAACCAATAGGTCTTGCTTAAAACAAAAAGCCTCGAAGTGGAAACCACAACGAGGCTTTTTGTTTTTGATTTATAGATTTTAGTCCACTTTACCAGAGCTTTCCAAGGTCTCCACTCGGTCTGAACCGGTTATGATGTAGTCCTCTCCATAGGGGCAAGTGGCTCCCGAGGAATCTTCACAATAGGTGTAGTCCTTGTTGGTACGGCTAACCGGCCCAACTCCTAGCGCCAACACCTCGTTTCTTTTCTCCAGCTCAATAAAGGTCTTGCTTTCAGCCTGCACCAGGGTTAAGGTGTTCTCATACGTTTGACTGTTTTCTAAAAAAGCCTTGCCTAAATTGGTATAGGTAAAGTAAACTGGGTCCTCATGGTCTTCATTTTTGAAGGCATTGGAAACAAAAGAATAGCCTTCTTTCACCGGGAACACCATGTGCACAGTGGTTTGGTTGTTTTCCAGAATGCGCAGGTCTGAGGAAGACAAGGAGATAAGCTTCACACCGTTCACTGTCCAGGAACCATCCGGAGAATTCCGGCGGCTCACCTCTACCCTGAACCACTCACGCCCGGTCTGGTCGGTGGTGATGTCTTTGATCAGTTCACGCGTCTGGAAAGTAGTGGTTTTGGTGATCTGGTTTCTGGAATACTCGTTCTCTGTGACATTGAAAACCCAGAACCTTCCCACCTCCAAGGGATAATACTGGTACCCCATCCTATCCAGATCTCGGGTAATTTCATTGTCTCCGCAGGAAGAAAGCAGGCTGGTCAGCAGGACCACAAAGAGCAAGATTCGTTTCATATATTCTGTTTGACTTCTTAGTCTACTATAAAGCTGGTTTCAATCCAACCGCCGCCAATCACATCGTCTCCTTCGTAGAAAACGGCTGCTTGGCCCGGTGCAATGGCATTCACGCCCGCATGGAACTTCACCAGCATCTTGTCGCCAACCTGTTCAATGGTAGCGGCGGTACCGGGGTCATTGTAACGCACTTTGGTGATGGTTTCAGTAGGTAGCCCATGCACGTTTTCGTACTTACCCATGCTCAGTTTGCCCACGTTCATGCCGTTCTTGGCAAGTTGCTCATAGTTGCCCAGCACTACCCTATTC
This sequence comes from Rufibacter hautae, assembly GCF_008271695.1. GTDB lineage: Bacteria > Bacteroidota > Bacteroidia > Cytophagales > Hymenobacteraceae > Nibribacter > Nibribacter hautae. The sequence goes on along the minus strand of NZ_VKKY01000002.1, from coordinate 912,097 downwards.
GTTTCTTTCTCAATGCGGGTTACAAACGCAGGGTAACCCAACGCCACGCCCAGACCTTTCCGCTGCCCGATGGTATAGAATGGATAACCTTCGTGTTTGCCTACCACGGTTCCGTCTTCCAGCACAAACTCACCGCCGGCCACTTCCGCCTGTAAGGTGGGTACTCTCCTTTTCAGGAAACCGCGGTAGTCATTATCCGGAATAAAGCAGATTTCGTAAGACTCGGCCTTTTTCACCAGGGCATCAAAGCCGCGGTCCATGGCCATCTGCCGGATCTCGGTTTTATGCAGCTGCCCCAACGGGAAAATGGTGCGGCTCAGGCTTTCCTGTGAGATTCCCCACAGCGCGTAAGACTGGTCTTTGTTGTGGTCTTTCCCTTTGGAGATGACATACCGGCCGTTCTCCTCCCGGATATTGGCATAGTGCCCGGTGGCGATGAAATCACAACCCAGTTTATCGGCGCGGCGCAGCAAGGCATCCCATTTAATGTGGGTGTTGCACAGCACGCAAGGGTTTGGCGTACGGCCGGCAATGTACTCGTCGGTGAAATGGTTGATCACATAGTCCCCGAACTCTTCGCGGATGTCAATTATATAATGCGGAAAACCCAGCTGCACCGCAATGTCACGGGCATCATTTATGGAATCAAGGCTGCAGCAGCCGGTCTCCTTTTTGCTTCCCCCGGAACTGGAGTAGTCCCAGGTTTTCATGGTCATGCCCACTACTTCGTATCCCTGCTCGTGCAACAGCACCGCTGCCACAGAGGAATCAATGCCGCCACTCATAGCGACCAATACTCTTCCTTTTGAACTCATTTTTTCTGAAATAAAACGGGATTCACAGTCCCGCCGAAAAACAATGCTACAAATATAGTGAATTTAAGGCGCTTTTACGCCCGTTGAGGATCAAGCACTTACTTGTAGCCCCTTCTAAAACCCTGAGGACAAAAAATAAGTTTAACGATGCATAAGCCAAGGCGAGGGCCAGAATTGCGCAAAAATGATGGACCCGGTGTAGGCTACAAAACCTAAACAGCTTACTTTTGGCCCCGGATTCACCCGCTATTGGGCCGTTTCCCAGAAAACAAGCAAAAAACAAGCATGGCACTTAATACAATTGTTCTTGTCAACCAGATTACCAACCTAAGTGATGCCCGTTACTGCGCCGGAATGGGCGTAGAAATGCTGGGTTTTTCCCTGCAACCCGGCCAACCGCAGCACTTGACCCCAGAGGCCTTTAAAGAGATCTCTGGTTGGGTATCGGGTGTGAAACTTGTGGGCGAAGTGACCGATCTGCCCGCTCAGGAATTAGAGGAACTGCTGCTGGAATATAAAGTAGACATGCTGCAACTCAACAGCCTTTACTTTATAGAGGAACTGGACGACTTGCCTTTGCCCATCATCCTGCGGGTGCTCATTGACAAAGACACCGTGGAGGAAAACCTCATCAGCACACTGGAAACCTACCAGCAACACGTTGAATATTTCCTGATTGACTCGGAGGACTTCTCTTTCATTGATGATACCAACCTCCGTTTCCTGCGCGATATTTCCAAAAAGTACCCCATCCTCCTGGGCTTCGGCCTGACCAAGGAAAACACCCGTGAGGCATTGGAAAAAATCCATCCGGCCGGCATCGCCCTAAAAGGCGGCACGGAAATTCGCCCAGGCTTCAAGAACTTTGATGAGCTGGAAGAGATTTTTGAGCAGCTAGAAGATTGATTAATGTGCCAATGAGGCAATGTGCTGATGTGGTAATATGGCAGATTTGAAGATTTGAGGATGTGAAGATTTGAAAATGTTGTAGAGCACACCCTTAAATCCAACAAGAAAAAGGCTAAAAAATAAAGAACCCTTTAGGACCAGTTTTCATGAAAACAGGCCCAAAAGGGTTCTTTATTTAAAATCAGCATATCTTGCCTACAATGCTAAGGCTGAATCAAAAACCTAACTGGTGAATCACCTCATTCAGAAATTTACACATCTGCACATTTCCAAATCTTCAAATTAACCCTTTAGCACATCAGCACATTAGAACATTAGCACATTAAAGCTGGTACTGCAGGTATTTGATAGGGACACCCAGATCCAGGTACTTCTTCTCGAAGGTGGTGTAGATTCCCATGGTGTGCTCCTGCAGGTCAGACTCGTAGAGGTCCTTGGTATAAAGAAGATTGGAGGCTGGTCGTTCCTGTAGCACTTCTAGTGAATAGTCAAAGAGCAACTCACTGTCGGTTTTCAGGTGGAGCTTGCCGCCGGGTTTCAACATACGCTCGTACATCTCCAGGAAGCGCGGGGAAGTAAGCCGGCGTTTGATGTCGCGTTTACGGGGTTGCGGGTCTGGGAAGGTGATCCAGATCTCGTCTACCTCATGCTCCCCGAAGTGCTGGTCCAGGTTCTCCAGGAAAATGCGCAGGAAACCAACGTTGTACAATCCGGCTTCCTCGGCCAGGGAGCTCCCCTTCCAGATACGGTTGCCCTTGATATCAATTCCAACGAAGTTTTTGTGGGGAAATAGCTGAGCCATGCCCACCGTGTACTCGCCTTTGCCGCATCCTACCTCCAGCACCAGCGGTTGCTCTTTCAGGAAAAAGTCACGGTTCCAGTGGCCTTTCAGTTTCTCAAAATTCTCTTTGCCTGGTTCTACCACGTTTGTTCGGGTAGCATTTACTGCAAATTTCTCTAGTTTTCCTCTGCCCATTACTTATAGTTCGGGTATTTCTGCCACCACAAAGGTACTACCGCCAATGAAAATTACCTCATCTTCCTGGGCAAAGGCTTTGGCGGCCAAGATGGCGTCTTCCACGGTTGGGTAGGCAGCACCCTTCAGGCCCGCAAACTGTGCTTCTTCCCAGAGCTTCTGCACCGGCAAAGCTCTGGGGATTTGGGCTTCGCAGAAATAGTAGCGGTAACTTACGGGTAGCAGCCGCAACACACTGGCAATGTCCTTGTCATTCACTGCCCCAAACACAAAGTGTACCTGTTTAGGCTTTAAGGCCAACAGTTGGGTAACCACCGCACGAAGGCCATCTATGTTATGGCCTGTATCACAGATGGTCAAAGGCTGCTGTCCCAGAACCTGCCAGCGGCCTTTCAGGCCAGTAAGTGCCTGAACATTCCGCAAACCTTCGCGCAGGTGCTCTTCAGAGATGGTGAAGCCTTGATTGTTTAGGTTCTCTACCGTGGCCAGAACTCCGGGTAAGTTAAAGCGCTGATAGCTCCCCAAGAGTGAAAGCTCTAGTTCATCTAAGAACAGTGAATCTCCCTTGTAGACAGCATAAAAAGAGGACAGTCCTTTGGTTTCCTTTAGTTCTACCCGGTACGCTTGATCTGCGAAAGTGAGCGGGCTTTGGGTTTCTAGGCTCTTTTCCTCAAAGATGCTGGAAACTGAAGGTTGGGTAGTGTTGATGACCGCTGGCACTCCGGGTTTGATGATGCCCGCTTTCTCGCGCGCGATCTCCTGAACCGTATTCCCCAACAGCAGTTGATGGTCTAGCCCGATGTTGGTGATAAGGGAAACCAACGGTGTGATGATGTTGGTGGAGTCCAGCCGTCCGCCCAAGCCAACCTCAATGATGGCGATGTCTACTTGTTCCTCCACAAAATAGTCGAAAGCAAGGGCTACCGTCATTTCAAAAAAGGAAGGTTTCACTTCTTCAAACAACGCTTGGTGCTGTTGGGTGAAAGCCGCTACTTTCTCGCGGGAGATCATCTCTCCGTTCACCCTGATGCGCTCTGTGAATTCCTTCAGGTGGGGCGAGGTATACAGACCTGTTTTGTACCCGGCTGCTTGCAGCACAGCCGCCAGCATGGAAGAGGAACTGCCTTTGCCGTTGGTGCCACCTACGTGCACGGTTTTGAACTTGTGCTGGGGTTGGTCTAGTGCATTGGTGAGCGCAATGATGTTGTCCAGGCTCTTCTTAAAAGCAGCGTTGCCGATGCGGTGAAACATCGGCAACTGCTGGTATAGGTAATCTAAGGCTTGTTCGTAGGTCACGAAGGTCGTCTTTAGTTGGATCTTATGATAAAGGTAATGGTTCCGGTGGCACCGTTTGAGTTTCCGCCGGCGGTCCGGCTGAAGGAGGTTCTCTGTACTTGCTCTTTATACCAGTTCACCACTTTAGGGCTTACGTTGCTTTCCAGCACTCTCACACTCACTAATTCGCCATTCCCGTCAATCTTGATCTGGAATTTGACAACTCCAGTTTCATCGTCAAAGGGATCTGGCTTGGGGGCTACATCATACCGCCAACCGGGCATGTTCAGGCCTGGTCCGCCACCTCCTCCGCCGTTCCCTTTGCCGGGGGTTCCGTAGAGAGCCCGCGAATCAAGCGAACCGTTGGGGTCACCTTGGTCGCCTACTTTCCCGGGACGGTCCCCATTATTATTGCCGGTGGGTTTGTTGCTGGTACCGTTGGTTCCGTTAGCACCGGCCGTCGTAGACTTTCCTGGGTAAAGGGCTCTGGGCTTCTCCACCACCGGGGTAGGCTTGGCTACTTCGGTCTTCGGGGTTTCGCGGGGCGTGGTGACTGGTTTTGCTTCTTCTTTAGGCGGAATGGATACCGGACCTTCGTCATCAGTGGTCACTACTTTCTCCTGCTGGGTTTCGGTAGCGGGTGCCTGCGGCTGTGGACTTGGGGCTATTGGCGTTGGCTGATCCAGTTGGCGGGCAGGCTTGCTGTCTTCCGGGTTGTCTGAGGCATTAGCCGTAGCCGTGGTTTGCAGATCCCCGAAGCCTTCAGCGTCCAGGCCATAATTAAGCACAATCCCCTCGCCGCCAGCCAAAGGCGGATCTGGTGATTTGAAAATCACAAAGTAGAAAACCAAGAAAAGCACCACATAAAAAAGAATGGTGCCTACCAGGGCTTTTAGCTGATCTTTCTTAACTACGGTAGTCTGCATAAAAAATTATGAAGCGGCACTTGGGCTTTGGGTGGCCATGATCATTTTCACCTTCAACTTAGAGCCAACCTCTAAAATGTCTACAAGTTTCTGAACATTCAAAGAGGCATCTACCCGCAGCACCACTGTGGCCTTTTCAATATTTGTGCCAGTCAGTTCCTTGGCAAGTTCCATCTCCAGGTTCTCGGGTGCCACCGGGCGCTTGTTGATAAAATACTCACCGGCCGAAGTCACGGAGATATTGATGGGGTCCTGTGCTACCTCTTTAGAGGATTTGGCACTGGGTAAAAGCAATTTCACGGCATTTGGGTTTGCCATGGTAGAGGCGATCAGGAAGAACAGCAACAGGAAGAACATGATGTCGTTCATGGCCCCTGTTTCTACGTGTGAGGTAGAATGTCTTTTTTGGCGAAGCTTCATAAGCTTAGTTCTCCTGTAATAAGTCTGTAAACTCTAATGCGTTGTTCTCAATCTTGAAAACCACTCTTTCTACCATCAGGCTTAGGTAATGGTAGCCAATGTGCGCGATAATTCCCACGATAAGACCGGCCGCCGAAGTCACCAGTTTTTCATACAAACCACCAGAGATCTGGTTGATCCCGAAGTCATTTGAAACGGAAATCTGATAGAAGATCTTGATTACCCCGGAGATAGTACCCACGAAACCAAGCATGGGCGCAATACCCGCGATAATTCCCAGAATACTGATGTTCTTCTCCAAACGGGAAACTTCCAGTCTGCCCACCGCCTCAATGGAGGTTTCAATGTCTTTCAAAGGAGATCCAATACGACGAATCCCTTTTTCAATCATGCGGCTCAGCGGAGTGGACGTTTGGGTGCACAGCAATTTAGCGCCTTGCAGATCACCTCTAAGCACCAGGTTCTTCACGTTGTCCATGAAACTGGCTGGCTCCCGGCTAGCTCTTTTGATAGCCAGGTAACGTTCAATCATGATAAACACCGCTGCGAAAGCCAGGATGAAAATAGGAATCATTACCCATCCTCCGCGCCATACCATGTCTAAAAGGGAGATAGAGGGAGCAGCTTCTGCGGTAGCTGCGGCATTAGAGGCAACATTCACCGCTGTGTCAGCAGCAGTGGTGGTAATCTGGAGAAGAAAGAAATTCATGTTAATAGTTATATACCCAAAGTTCATTGCTGATTTTAGAGCGCAACGCCGGTAATGCGGCGAATGCCTCGGCCTCAGTGGCGTAATCCGCTACAGAAACCCGTTGGTGTTTGGTATCATAGATGGAGGTAATGATTTTGGCCTCCAAACCTTTCTTAGCAAAGCGCTTCTGGTGCATGGCCGCGTACCCGTTGGAAGAGGAGAACACGCCCATGATGATGTAAAAACGGCCTGTCTTGCGTTTAATTGTAGCCGGCTCAGCAACTTCTGCTTTTTCGGCTTTTTTGACTGCTGGTTTAGCAACCGCTACTTTTTCCTCCTTCACCGGAACTGGCTCAGCTACCTTAGGGGTAGCGGCAACGGCCACTTCCTCCTTTACTGTAGCCGGGGCTTCCACTGCCTTAGGTTCCTCTGTAACCGTTTCGGGGCTGGTTTTAGGAAAAGAGGCCAAAACGGAGTCTTCGGTGGCCAGTTCCGCCTCAAGGGTAGGATCAACCGGCAAAGCAGACTTATATTGCTCCGTTAACTGTGCTTGCTCAAAAGCATCAACATCAGGGGTTTGGGGCTGTTCCTGCTGTACAGAGGCAGGGTTTTCTGAACCTGTTAAAAGGGTCACCGGATTCAAAGAGCTTAAAGCCACATCGCCCTGAACAGACAACAGGTAAATGGTAGCCACCGAAACGCAGCCCACCACCAGGCTAGCGCCGATGCGGTACAGTTTCCGGAATTTGCTTCCTGCCTTTTTGCCTTCTTCGGCTGGGGCGGTTTGGTCCTGGTATTTGCCTCTTAGAATAAGCGTCTCTTTGCCAGAGATGGGTTTAGCCACCAATTCCGGTAACCCGAAGGCCTGCTCCAGAAAGTTGTCGCTCTCCAGGTTTTCAAACACCAGCTTATGCTCTGCGTTGTACCGGAACACGCCAACGTCTTCCAGTTCAAAGCGATGCTGGGTTCTCAGTTGCTCTTTCAATTCTACCACAAACTCTGCTACTGCCAGTTGGGCCTGCGGCATAGGCCACTTTTGTTTCTGGGCCAGGGTGGAGATCAAAAGTCCATCGTTCACCTTCAGCTGCTCATTGAAGGCAACTCTTTTGGAGGGTGGTGAGAACATATGCTTCACCGGATGGATTTTGGCCGGCGTATAATGCGTGATCAACCCCCCGAAGTTGGGAATGATGACGCAGTCATAGGCGTACAGCAGCGATTTTATGTGGCTTTGAACCATACTTATTTAGAATGAATAGGTAACCCCACCAATAAAGGATATCCCTTGGGTTGGGTAATTCACGAAACGTTGGTACTTGCTGCCCAGCAGGTTATTTCCCATAAGGAAAGCGGAGAACCGGGGAGTGAAGCGATAATCACCCTTCAGGTTCAAGTCCACTATGTTGTCTGTCTCTTGCAGCACCTTGGTACCATCCGTACGGGTTATTTCCCCGAACGAACTGCTAATATAGTAAAGTTCACTGTTCAAGAGAATCTTGTCAGAAAGATTATATGAGGCAAAGGCGGTCGCGATCATGTCTGGCCGATGAAAAGGCTCTCGCAATGAGGTGGTTGTGTAGTTATTGCTTTCCACCTTCGCGCCCAGCCTCAAATCCTCTGACTGGTTAAAGGTCAATTGCCCGAAAAACTGGAAAACCTTGGTTACTCCATCGTCATACAGCAAGTCAAACTTGGACGAGTCGGTTACTGAGTTGTTGTAGAAGTACAAGTTGCGGTAGTTCTGGAGAGCCACCCGCCCCGTAAACTGCACCGATTTGCTGATGCTGCCGTTCACCCCAGCGTACACCTCTAATCCTTTGTTTACATCGGCGATGCTCAGGTTCTGGTTCAGCCAAGGATTTTCTTTGCTTAAAGAGTACAGCGTATTCCGCTGCAAATCTCCGCCTGCCCCAACAAATAGAGTCAGCTTGTCCTGGATTACCTGGTAATTGGCTTCCAGGGCCGGATAGAGGTTGAATTTACGAGCATCGTTGACAGTGTCACCGGTATAAGCAATGGTAGCACCCAGCATCAGGCCCAGGCGGTCCATCTTCAGGGCGTATGCCGGACGAACCTTGAAGAATCCGCGGCCATAGGTATCATTGCCTTTCAGGCTGGTGTAGGCCAGGTCCAGATCTACCTTGATCTTAGACTCAGCACTGAGGTCATAGGCCGTTTCCACCCTCCCGAAGAGGTGCGTCTCCTTGGCGTTGTAATCATCTCCGGTATAGGTAAGGCCAACCTTTCCATCATAATGGAAGATGTTCTTCACATCCGTTAGGTTGTTCAAGTGCCCCTCTACCAGAAAGCGGTTATATACCTGTTTGATAGCATTCTTATCTACTTCTGCCACATTGCTGGTGCCATAGAAATTATTCTGGTCACGCTCGTAACGCACCCGTCCGCCTACGGCTACTGGGCCATAGTAAAGTTCTCCGTTACCTTGCACATAACTGCTGGCAGAGCCGGATTTCTCAATGGGCCCATGGGCAGAGGAAAGATGCCCTACCTGCGCCCCGAAGGATGATTTGTCATTGCGGGTATTATGGAAGTAGCCTTGACCATAGAACGTACCGTAGTTGCCAATACCGCCTTTCACATAGTTTCCGAACTGCTTAGAGAGTTGCTCCTGCTCAATGGCCAGCACCTTCATGGGCAGGTTGATGTAATGCTCAGGTAAACGGTACTCATTGAAGCGATAGGTTACTTTGCGTTCTCCCAGAGACGGCGGTTGAATAAGGAACTTCTGGAAGTTACGGTTGGCCTCGGGGAGCTCCAGGGTACGGTTCTTCTCCACCACAATCTCGGTGCTTTCCAGTTTGTTTCCTTCGCCCCAACCCGTTTGCTGTGCCTGAGCGGCCGGTATCAAGCCTATTAAAAAGAGAGCAGAGACACCCGCCCATTTCATTGTATATCTCATGGTCTTATTCTTTAGGGGTGCTGGTGGACGGGGTAACACTGTTTTCTAAGGCAGCCAGCTTCGCCTTTGCTTCCGTTTTGATTTCCTCCAGCGGAGAGTTCTCAATAATGGAATTCAAAGTTGCTTTAGCCTGGAAGGCCTCATTTTGTGCCACATACACATCGGCAATAAGCAGGAAGGTTTTACCCAACCAAAGCTCATAGTCCCCGAAGGTTTTGCTGAATTCAAACCCGTGGTCTAAGGCTTCTTTTAATTTATTCTGCTTAAAATAGATCTCGCTGAGCAAGTAATGCGCCTCGGCACCATTAACGTCGGTGGCGGAAGTAGCCGCAGTAGCGAATTCTTTTTCAGCCTGCTCCAGGCGGCCTAAGGCATAGCTCGCTTTACCTCTATACAGCAAAGCCGAGTTGTAAGCGTTTAGAGTGGCGTTACCCCGGGCAATCAGGTCATCGGCAATAAGGATGGTGTTGTTGTAGTCACTGGTGAAGTAGAAGCTCTTCATGAGGCCCAACAAAGCATTGGCTTGCTCCTTCTTGTTGGCAGCAAGGTCACGCAGACGAGAGTAGAAATTGGCGGCCTCGGTATAGTTGCCGTTCTCAAACTCCATATCTGCCACGCGCTGTACGGCTTTGCTCAGGTACTCAGATTTTCCTTCAATGGCCACCTCCTTAAGGCTGCGCAGGGCATTTTCCTTGTCACCGCTCCGCAGGTAAGAATCTCCCAGGAAATACCGGGCATTGGGTACCGAGGCACTGGCTGGGTAACCCTTCAAGAACCCTTCGAACTTAGGAATAGCCTGCTTGTACTTCTCATTAAAGTAAAGTGATTTAGCAGCTTCAAACTCAACGCTTTCCAAAGCATCACTCTCCGGGTTTGCCGATTTGAACTTGGCCAGGTAGGTATCCAGTTGCTCTGTTTCATTTGTGGCACCTAGCGCTTCCTGCAGACTGTACAAGGCGTTGTTGGCTACCTCATGGGTAGGGTATTGGTCAATCACCCGCTTGAAATCGGCAATGGCTTCGTTCTGGCGTTTAAGGTTCAGGTAAGCGACCCCGCGCTTCTGCAAGGCGTTCGGCACCAAGGTGCTGGAAGAATAGCTGTCTACCAAGGTGGTGAAGGAAGCAATGGCTGGGGCGTAGTTGGAGCTCTCAAAATCAATGATCCCTTGCTGGTACACGGCATCATCCGCGTAGCGGGACTTAGGATAGGATTTGAGCAATGCCTGCAGGCTCTGGATGGCCTGGTCTCTCCGGCCTGTCAGGTTATACACCACCGCCTTCTGGAAGTGCACGTAGTCTGCGTCCGGGGTGCGGGCGGCCATGGCCTGGTCATAGTAGCTCAAAGCTTGGCTGTAGTCCTTTGTCACGTAGTAGCAATCCGCCAGGCGGATCATGGCATCTGCGTAGTTAGGGTTACCGGCTTTGATAGTGTTATCGTTCAAGTACGCCTTAAAGTGCACCAGGGCTTTGTCGTACTGCTTCTCGTTGTAATAAGCGTATCCAATACCGTAGCGGGACTTCACGTAAAACTCGGTGCGGCCAGAGTTCACAGTCTGGAACACGGCTCCGTAGCTGTTGATAGCCTGGGGCCAGCGCTGCCCAATGGAGTAAGCCTCGCCTTTCAGGAAGTTACTGCCGGCCTCTATCTCTTTGTTGTAAGGAAAACCAAGGGATTTGTCCAACATGGAAACAGCCTGCTGAAACAACTGGTCATTGTAGAGTTTTACCGCCTGGTAGTAGGTGACCCGCTGATAGGTCTCATTAATGCGGTGGCTGCGCTTAGGCAGTTTCTCAATGTGCTGGATGGCTTCCAGGTAGTTGCTAGAGTTCAGGTACGCCTCGCTGAGGATATCGTCTACCTCGCCACTGAACCTTGAGTCTGGGTAATCTTTTGTGAAGGAAGCCAGCGAGTTAATCACCTCAGAGTTGTTGCCCAGTTCATAGTTGAGCTGCGCGTATTTCACAGTAGCCCCCTCCTTCACATTCTTGTCAATGTTGAGTTTGCGGGCCTGGTCAAAGGCACCCAAGGCAAATTGCTTGTTGTTGTCTTTGAGGTAACTGAGGCCCAGGTGATATGAGGCATTCTGTCCCAGAGAGTCTGACTGGAAGGCCACGGCCTTCAGGTTCTGGATGGCGCTCTTGAAATCGTTGTTCTTGTAGTCGGTGATACCCATTTTGTATTGCACCGTCTTGTCCAAGGATTTCTTGCCTTGGGCGTAGCTCTTGAAGTACTTGGCCGCGTTCTTGAAATCATTGCGCTGAAAGTACGCGTCCCCGATGAGCACCTCAATCTCTTTGGGGTTCTGCACCGGCGGCGTCATCTGCAAAGATTTCTCTCCGTAGCTGATCACCTCCTGGAAGTTCTTCTCTTTGTAGAGCACCTCGGTGAGCATGTAAGGCACTACCGGGCGGTAGGTCTCGTCTTTCTCCGCTACCTGCAGGTCCAGCTTTGCCCCGATGTAGTCGCCCTCGCGGTACGCCAGGTAACCGGCGTAGTAGCTGGAGGCAGAGGTGTATTGGTGGGTGCCTTTCTTGTTGCGGTCAAACAGCTCTTTGGCCTTGGCGTAGTTCTTCTTGGAGTAATAGGCGTACCCCAGCTTGAAGTCAGATTCTTTCAGTTGGGCATCGTCCAGCCGGTCGGCCGGGGCCTTCTCTAGGTACTCAATGGCTTTGTCGTAGTTCTTGTTGTCAAAGAAGGTGGTGCCTAATTCAAAGAAAGCCGTGGCCGCCTTGGGGTGCGCCGGGTACCGGGAGGCAAACTGCAACACCAACTGCTCCGCATCGGGGTGGAATAGGTGCAGGCCGCTCACGGCGTAGTAGTACTGGGCATCGGCGGTTCTCAGCGGGTCATTGATGAGCTTGATGTACTGGGCGAAGGCCTGCTGGGCTGCCCCGAACTTCTCGCGGTCAAACAACTCTAACCCTTCCTGGTAAAAGCGCTCTTCTGAGCGGAAGGTCAGGGGTTGCTGCGCGTGGGCAACCTGAGCTCCTCCCAGCAAGGCGGTAGCCAGGGCTAACTTGTGAGGTAGTTTCATAGTCAATTAGGCTTTAGGCCGATGCCTGGTGGAAAACAGAAGGTGCTCTGCTCCGGCGGGCCTGTCCTTCAAAATTAGGAAAAATAGAAAGAAAGAAACCAGCTTATTTTCGCAAACGGCTCTTTCTGGGAACGTTAATATAGGGATTTTAGCATAAAGGCTGCCTACAAAAATTCCTGTTTTAGAATCGGTTTTTAGAAAATAGCCTCTAAACGGTTTTTAGCTGTAAACCGGCACCGGATGCAGCATTTTAAACACCAGTTCCTTGAGAATGGCCGCGTCTGATATAGCGCCGCCCTCAATGCCCTTGCTCTGCAAATCGGCCACGTGGATGAACTGGATGACCTGCAACACGCGCCGGTACGGGTACACCCGGAGAGCCTGCAGGTACTCTTTGGCGAGGAATCCGCGGTTACCCAGTTCTTTAGCTACCGTTTGCTCCGTGATCTGGGGCAGCAGGTGCAGCGTCATCAGCTTGGAGAAAAAGGAAAACAGCAATACTAGGTTTGGGATGAGCGGATTGTCCTTGGGGTTTGATTCAAAGTAATTGAGAATACGATTGGCCTTGAGCACATCCTGGCGCACCAGCGCATTCTGCAGTTCAAAAATGTTATATTCCTTGCTGATCCCGATGTTCTCCTGCACCAGCCGTTCGTCAATCGTCTGCCCTGGCTTGAGGTTGATGGACAATTTCTCAATTTCGTTCGCTAAACGGGAAAGGTCAGACCCGATGAACTCGCCCAGCATCATGACTGCCTGGGGGGTCGCTAGCAGGTTTTTGGTTTTGATAAACTGGTTTATCCAGCCGGGCACCTGGTTGTCGTAGAGCTTTTTGGTGGTAAGGAACACGGCCTGCTTGCTTAGCAGTTTCCCCAGCCGTTTGCGGCCGTCCACAGTTTTATGCTTGTGGCAGAACACCAGGATAGTGGAAGGCAAGGGATTGTTCAGGTAAGCATCCAGCTGTTTGGCCGCCGGGTCTTTCTCGGGGTCAGCCTCCAGGTTGGGCAGGTTCTGCGCCTCTTTCACAATCACCACCTGCCGGTCAGACATCATGGGAAAACGTTTGGCCTGCAGCAGCACGGTAGGAACATCGGTATCCTTGCCGTACATCACCACCTGGTTGAAGCCTTTCTCCATGTCATTGAGGGCGTGCTGCTCAATGTAGTCAGAGATAAGGTCAATGTAGAAGGGTTCATCGCCCTGCAAGAAATACACGGGGGCGAACTCACGGTTCTTCAGTTGCTTCAGGATATCGTCTGCGGTAAGGGCCATGGGCTGGATGGTCTCTGGGATGGTGGAAACTAACGGATCCCCAAAGTTACCATTGTCCCGAAACGAATCCACTATGAGGGCGCATAAAAAGAGCCGAATGTGTTTAGGGCCTTCTTTCAGGAAAGAAGCCTTGAAACAGGAAGTACGGTTAGGTAACTCCCAAGCTTATTCTCCCCTGCTATCCTTTTAAAAGATTCTTATCTTTGGCGCAAGCAAACTAGAAGCACATGAATTTAATTGAAGAACTGCGTTGGCGCGGCATGTTGCAGGACACCATGCCCGGAACAGAAGAACAACTGAACGCAGGCATGACCACCGGCTACATAGGTTTTGACCCTACCGCCTCCTCGCTCCACATAGGCAACTTGGCCACCATTATGCTGTTGGTACATCTGCAGCGGGCAGGCCACAAACCAATAGCCCTGGTGGGCGGCGCCACCGGTATGATAGGAGATCCCTCAGGGAAGAACGCCGAACGTAACCTGCTCTCTGAGGATGTGCTGCGCGCGAACCAGGAAGGCATCAGGAAACAATTGGAGAAGTTCCTGCAGTTTGAAGGCGTGGCCAACGCCGCCGAGATCGTGAACAACTATGACTGGTTTAAGGAGTTCTCGTTCCTGGATTTCCTGCGCAACGTGGGCAAGCACCTTACGGTGAACTACATGATGAAGAAGGAATCGGTGCAGAAGCGCATCACAGCCCAGGAGGGCGAAAACGGCGCTGAGGGTCTCTCCTTCACCGAGTTCTCTTACCAATTGCTGCAGGGCTACGACTACTACCACCTCTACAAGCATAAGAACGTGCGCCTGCAGATGGGCGGCTCTGACCAGTGGGGGAACATCACCTCGGGCACGGAGCTCATCCGGCGCATGGAAGGCGGCAAAGCCTTTGCCCTCACCACTCCACTGGTGACCAAAGCCGATGGCAGCAAGTTCGGGAAGTCTGAGAGCGGCAACGTGTGGCTGGACCCCAACATGACCTCGCCTTATAAGTTCTACCAGTTCTGGCTCAACGTAGCCGATGAAGAAGCTGAGAAACTGGTGAAGCGCTTTACCTTATTGACGCAGGAAGAGATTGCTGCCCTGGTAGCCGAGCACCAACAGGCACCGCACCTGCGCGTGCTGCAGAAAGCCCTGGCCAAAGAAGTAACCACTACCGTGCACTCTGCCGCTGAGTACGAAAGCGCTGTGGAGGCTTCCCAAATCCTGTTCGGGAAAGGTGACCTGGAGACACTCCGCGGCTTACCGGAATCTACCCTGTTGGCGGTGTTTGAAGGCGTGCCCCAGATTGAGGTTGCCAAAGACGCGTTGACCGCTGAAACCCTTTCGGTGGACTTTCTCTCTGAGTTAACCCAGAACCAGATTTTCGAATCAAAAGGGGAGGCAAAAAAAATGATCCAGAACGGTGGCGTAAGCATTAACCGGCAGAAAGTAGGCAAGCCAGACGAAGCTTTGAGCCAAGACCTACTACAAGGCAAATACCTGGTGGTGCAGAAGGGAAAGAAGAATTACTACCTGGTAAAAGCGATGTAATCCATGTGATTCAGGCTTAAAGGCCACCTTATTACTTATCTCCTATTTCAAGCTCGTTTTCCTGAAAACAGGCTTGAAATAGGAGATTTCTTCTTTAGCAGAAAGCATAAAAAAAGGTGGGCTTTTGGACCCACCTTTTTTTATAATATCTTATAAAAGAGCGACTTATTATTTTTCAGCGCCTTCGCTGTTTTTCATGTCCTGAACTTCCTTACGGATGTCTTGAGCCATGTTTTTAAGATCTTGCATACCTTTTCTTACACGGGTACCGGCGGCTGAGTTCTTTTTGTCATAGAATTTCTCAAAATCGCCTTCCAGGGAAAGAACCAGATCCTTAAGTTTGGAAAAATTGTTCATTAGAGCTTGTTTAAATGGTTTAACATGTTGTTTAATGGCTCTAATATAGGAATTTTAAAATAAGGTGCAAAAAAATAAGCATTTGTATTAATTTCTTAAAAAGCCGTTTTCTAGGCGGGAACAGACGTTTTTGTGTAAAGTCCTTTGTCCAGCTTTGCCGAAATGGCTTCGAAAGCAGAAATGGTTTCTGCCACATCTTCCAGGGTGTGGGCGGCCGTAGGGATAAGACGCAGCATGATTACGTCCTTAGGCACTACCGGATATACCACAATAGAACAGAAAATATTGTAATTCTCCCGTAAGTCAAGGGTAAGGGCAGTAGCGTCAGGAATTTGTCCGTTGAGCAATACAGGGGTTACTGGTGACTCCGTGGTCCCGATATTGAAGCCTTTTTCCCGTAAGCCAGACTGCAGGGCGTTTACCACCGTCCAAAGGCTGTCTTTCAGTTCTGGTTTTGTACGAAGCAGCTCCAGGCGCTTCAGGGCACCCACTACCAGGGTCATCGGCAGGGATTTGGCGTACGTCTGAGAGCGCATGTTATAGCGGAGATATTCAATTACCTGCTCATTGCTGGCCACAAACGCGCCAATGCTGGCCATGGATTTGGCAAACGTAGAGAAGTACACGTCAATGCCATCCTGCACGCCTAAGAACTCGCCGGTACCGGCACCGGTTTTACCCATCGTTCCAAAACCGTGGGCATCGTCAATAAACAACCGGAAGCTGTATTTCTCTTTGAGGGCCACAATCTCCTGCAGTTTGCCCAGGTTACCGCTCATGCCAAACACCCCTTCGGTGATCACCAGGATACCGCCGCCGGTTTCATTTGTAAGGCGAGTGGCACGCTGCAGTTGCTTCTCCAAGCTCTCAATGTTGTTGTGCTGGTACACAAAACGCTTGCCCTGGTGCAGACGCACCCCGTCAATGATACAGGCGTGTGACTCTGCATCGTATACAATCACATCGTGGCGGTCCACCAAAGCATCAATAATGGACACTACCCCCTGGTACCCGAAGTTCAGCAGGAAAGCATCTTCCTTCTGCACAAACTCGGCCAGTTCGCTTTCCAGGCGCTCGTGGTTATTGGAGTTACCAGACATGATGCGGGCACCCATTGGTAAAGCCATTCCAAACTCAGCGGCGGCATCGGCATCGGCTTTGCGCACTTCCGGGTGGTTAGCCAGGCCCAGATAGTTGTTCAAGCTCCAGGTAAGCACCTGTTTTCCCCTAAAGGTCATGCGCGGGGCAATTTCGCCCTCCAGTTTAGGGAACGTAAAATATCCGTGCGCATAGTGAGAATGGCTGCCAAGCGGTCCGCGGTTGGCTAATAACTTTTCAAATAGATCCACTTTAGATAATGTTATGGCGGTTAATGATGTGAAGGCCGTGAAACTTCCTTCTAAAATCAATAAGTATAAACCTAAAAGGTAGGCAAATTTACATTGAATGTAATCAATTACAAAGTCAGTGCCAGAATGCGGGTGCAAAAACGCCTTTTAACTTTGCCCGGAATCAACTTTCTTTGAAGAACGAACCGAACCGAACTTGCCTACATGAAGAAAATTGAAAAGCTGCTGGTGGCCAACCGCGGAGAAATAGCCCTTAGAGTGATGCGCTCTGCCCGCGAGATGGGCATTAAGACCGTGGCCATTTATTCCGAGGCCGACCGCCAGGCCCTGCACGTGCGCTTCGCCGATGAGGCCGTTTGCGTGGGTCCGCCCGCCTCCAGCGCTTCTTATCTGCGCGCCGATGTGATCTTGGACGTATGTAAGCGTTTGGGGGTGGATGCGATTCACCCGGGTTACGGCTTCCTTTCTGAAAATGCCACGTTTGCGCAGCAGGTGCAAGAGGCCGGTATCACCTTCATCGGGCCCTCCCCCGAGGCCATTGAACTCATGGGGAGCAAGCTGGCCGCCAAAGCCGCTGTGGCAAAGTACAACATCCCTATGGTGCCCGGCACCGAGTACGCCATCACTGATATTGAGGAGGCCAAGGTAATCGCCACCAACATCGGGTTCCCTATCCTGATCAAAGCCAGTGCCGGCGGCGGCGGGAAAGGGATGCGCGTAGTAGAGCAGGTCTCTGACTTTGAACAGCAAATGCAACTGGCGGTAAGTGAAGCCACCTCTGCTTTCGGGAACGGGGCTGTATTCATTGAGAAGTACATCGGGTCACCGCGCCACATTGAGATCCAGGTTTTGGGGGACACGCACGGCAACATTGTGCACTTGTTTGAGCGGGAATGTTCCATTCAGCGCCGCCATCAGAAAGTCATTGAGGAGGCGCCGTCTGCGGTACTCACGCCTGAGCTGCGCGCCGCTATGGGCCGTTGCGCGGTAGATGTGGCCAAAGCCTGTGATTACGTGGGCGCTGGTACCGTGGAATTTCTGCTAGACGAGAACATGAACTTCTTCTTCCTGGAAATGAACACCCGTCTGCAGGTGGAGCACCCAGTAACAGAACAGATCACCGGTTTAGACCTGGTGAAAGAGCAAATCAGAATTGCGCAAGGCACGCCTCTCCCATTCTCTCAGGAAGACCTTACTATTACAGGCCACGCCCTGGAACTACGCGTTTACGCCGAGGACCCCGCTAACAACTTCCTACCGGATATTGGAACCCTCACCACCTACAAACGCCCCCAAGGCTTAGGGGTACGGGTAGATGATGGTTTTGAGGAAGGCATGGAGATTCCTATTTACTATGACCCGATGATCGCCAAACTGGTCACCTTTGGGAAAGACCGGCAAGAAGCCATTGAGAAGATGATCAGGGCCATTGACGAGTACCAGATCACCGGCATTGAAACCACCCTGCCCTTCGGGCGATTTGTGATGGAACATGAGGCTTTTCGGTCCGGTAACTTCGATACCAAGTTCATTGAGCGCTACTTCCAGGATCCATCAGTGCTGAAACCAGCACCTTCTCAGGAAGAAGCCGAAATAGCAGCCGTACTGGCAGCGCTGTTCTCCGGCCAAACCAAAAAAGCTTCCACCTCCGCTGCAACTACAAACGCCCCTTTTGGTACCATGTCAGAATGGAGAAAGAACCGGTTGAAATAGCTAATTGCAAGGATTTTAAAATCCCCTGTTTAAAGGCCTTTTTAAAAAATAGGCCTTTAAACAGGGGATTTCCTTTATGCACTTGTAAAAACACGAAATCCGTTTTGAGCCTGTTTTTTCAAACTGAGCTCAAAACGGATTTCGTGTTACAACCGAGTTCTTAGTTAGAAGTCGAATTATGAAGGTTATATCAGATCAAAAAGGTTCTTTACCCCTATAAATCGCTCCCGGGTAAAGCCCTCGCCGTAGGTAGTGCCGATAGCATGTCCTAACTCCATCGCGCGGGCCTCAATGAACCGCAGGAACTCTGGGGAGGAGATATAGGTGGCAGGCTCGTCACTGTTAGGGCTATCCTGTGTAAAGAACTGCGTCTTGAAAGCTCGGATGGCCTCTACTTTCTTCTCCCAATACGGCGTAATATCTACCACCAGATCTGGAGAGATGAACCGGTCCTGGATGTAATGGTAGACCACCTTAGGCCGCCAAGGCTGCTGGTCCTGGCCATTTTCATCCTGGGTTTTAATCTGCCGTAGACCAGAGTAGAAACATGCCTCAGACACCAACTGGCTTCCCCGGCCGTGGTCTGGGTGGCGGTCATGAATGGCGTTCATGAGCACGATCTCTGGCTGATATTTCCTGACGGCTTGAATTACTTTCCGCTGGTGTTCCTCATCGTTCTTAAAAAAACCATCGGCCAGACCCAGGTTCTCACGGGCATCCAAATCCAAAATCCTGGCGGAGTCAGCGGCTTCCTGTGCCCGGCTTTCGGGGGTTCCTCTGGTGCCCAGTTCTCCACGGGTAAGGTCCACCACGCCTACTTTCTTGCCTTGGGCTTTGTGGGCCAGCAGGGTTCCAACACAGCCGAGTTCGGCGTCATCTGGGTGAGAGGCAAAGGCCAGTAAGTCAAGCTTCATGTTCTGTGTTATTTGATGCGGAGATTTCGGCCGGGCCGCAGGGTTGTTCTGGCGGAGATGTGGTTGAGACGCGTAATCTGCGAAACAGAAACGCCGTACTTCCGAGCAATGGTCCCCAGCACCTCGCCGCTTCTCACCTTATGGTACACTACTTTTCTGGCCCGGCTGGCTCCCGAAGATGATTTCTTTTTTGCCCGGTTGTAATAGTTGAAGAGCGCCGAGGTAACCTTGAAGTTCTCGCCTTTCAACAAGTACTCCGGGAAGTCATAAATCTCCTCTGGGTCAATGGGGTTTCCTTCATAGCGCACTTCATAGTGAAGGTGCGGTCCTGAACTGCGTCCGGTGCTTCCGCCCCAGCCTATCAACTCTCCTGCTTTCACGTACTGCCCCACTTTGGCAAGGGGCTTGCTCAAGTGACCATATACCGTCTCCAGACCGTTCACGTGCCGGACCACCAGGTAATTTCCATAGCCGCCGCCATCCCATTTAGAGATCCGGATTACTCCGTCAAAGGCCGTCTTCACTGAGTCACCCGTGTCCAAGTCCAAGTCTGTCCCATAATGCCACCGGTAACCTCTGAAGCCGAAATCAGATGTCACTGGGGTCTTCACCAGCGGCATCTTGTACGGGTGCTTCTTGTCATACAGCGTAAGCGCAATGGTATCCTGGATCTGCCTCCCGTCTTTGCGGTAAGGATTCAGGTTGTGGGTATCCCAAATGGCATAGTAGGCGGCAATCTTCACCCAGGCACTATCATCCATCTGGATCTGCTCAGAAATCTCCACAATACTTTGCTCCCCTAGGTTCAGAGAACTGGTATCCTCGCTTACAATGGAGAGCTTTTTGACCGGGTTGAATTCAGACCGGTTAGGTTTGTCCTTGTCCTGCGACGTCTCCTGCTTCACCTCCACCTGGCTTTCGGGCTTCACCGGTTTTATCCTGGGAGACTTCCTTCTGAATAGGTCTTTATTGGTTCTTTTCCTCTGCGCCTCGGCCACATGCCCCGTAAGGACAAAGCCTGCCAGCAACAGAAGTAAAAGTAGCTTTCTTAGAAACATTCAATCGAATTAATCACCGAACCTGAATTTTCCCAGGTTCGGCTTTAAAACTGAACAAGCCCCTATTTTATTGCTTTTGCAACGCATAGTGGCTTGTTCTCCTCTATTTAGTACTCCTCCAGCGAGGCCAGATATCGCTCGGCATCCAGCGCAGCCATACATCCGGTACCAGCGGCGGTTACCGCTTGGCGGTACACGTTATCCTGCACATCGCCGCAGGCAAACACCCCGTCAACATTGGTCTTGGAGGTTCCTGGGATGGTCTTCAGATAGCCACTCTCATCATGCTCCAGAAAAGGTTGGAAGATCTTAGAGTTAGGATCATGCCCGATGGCCACAAAGAAACCGCTCACTTTCAGGTCGGTTGTTTCTCCGGTCACCGTATTCTTTAGACGGGCGCCTTCTACCGCGTGCTCGCCAAGTATCTCCTCGGTGACGCTGTTCCAGATGATCTCAATATTAGGTGTGTGTTTCACGCGGTTCTGCATGATGGTAGAGGCCTTCATCTCATCGCGGCGCACAATCATGTACACCTTGGAGCAGAGGTTAGAAAGGTAATGGGCCTCCTCGCAAGCGGTATCTCCAGCTCCTACAATGGCTACTTCCTGGCCACGGTAAAAGAATCCGTCGCAAACCGCACAAGCAGAAACGCCGCTGCCATTCAATCTGGATTCAGACTCCAGACCCAACCATTTGGCTGAGGCGCCGGTAGCGATGATCACGGTATCAGTTTCTATCTCTTTCTGGTCATCAATGGTTACTTTGTGCGGCTTACCGGAGAAATCTACGGAAGTAGCAATGCCATAGCGGATATCGGCCCCAAAACGGGCAGCCTGCTTACGGAAATCTTCCATCATCTGCGGGCCGTTGATGCCTTCTGGGTAACCTGGGTAATTTTCTACGTCGTTGGTAATGGTCAACTGACCTCCAGGTTGTAAGCCCTGGTACATAACCGGCTTAAGACCGGCTCGTGAGGCGTAAATGGCGGCGGTATATCCGGCAGGGCCAGAACCTATGATCAAACACTTTACGCGCTCCTTTTCGTTTTCCATATCGGGTAATAATTTGGGAGTGCAATATTACGAATTATTTTAAAGACACCGGCAGATGAGCTGGTTCCCTCTAGGGTCCTAATAATATTAATCAGGCCTAAATAGTTTATTATCAAGCATAAACCACCTTGCATCAACCCTTAGGGTCTTTAGAATAGAACAAATTGTATGCAAGAACAATTCTCACCGCTTAAAACATTCTTTAGACCATACTCCCACTTCAAGGTTTAACTCGCTCGTTTTAGGAGTGCTTTTTGTAAAACATGCTTGAAACAGCAATGCTGGAGCCCTGGAATTTTTAAAAGCAAAAAGCCTTGGTCCGGTGAGAACCAAGGCTTTGGAAATGTTTCTGTAAAAACTATCCCAGGTAAGGCTTCAGGGCCTTGCTGCGGGAAGTATGGCGTAAACGGCGGATGGCTTTCTCCTTAATCTGGCGCACGCGCTCACGGGTCAGGTTGAATTTCTCCCCGATTTCCTCCAGGGTAAGAGAGTGCTCTCCGTTCAACCCGAAGTAAAGCGTGATCACATCGGCCTCCCGTTTGGTCAGGGTAGAAAGAGCGCGCTGCACTTCTTTCCGCAGGGAGTCGTTCATCAGGCCGGTATCCGGTGACTCTTCGTCTTCGTTTTCCAAAACGTCCAATAAACGGTTTTCCTCACCTTGCACGAAAGGTGCATCTACGGATACGTGGCGGCCGGAGATCTTTAGGGTATCCACTACCTCAGCGGTCGTCAGTTCCAGTACTTCGGCAATTTCTTCCGGAGACGGCTCACGCTCAAACTTCTGCTCCAGTTCTGAGAAAGATTTGGAGATTTTGTTCAAAGAACCAACACGGTTCAAAGGAAGACGCACAATTCTTGACTGCTCGGCCAAAGCCTGCAGAATAGACTGACGGATCCACCAAACGGCGTAGGAGATGAATTTGAAACCACGGGTTTCGTCAAAACGCTTTGCAGCTTTGATCAAGCCTAGGTTCCCTTCGTTGATCAAGTCACCCAGGGAAAGCCCCTGGTTCTGGTATTGCTTTGCCACCGACACCACGAAGCGTAGGTTGGCTTTGGTTAATTTTTCGAGGGCGAACTGGTCGCCTTCTCTGATGCGCTGGGCAAGCGTTACCTCCTCGTCTGGGGTGAGCAAGTCCACCTTTCCAATCTCCTGCAGGTATTTGTCTAGGGATTGGCTTTCGCGGTTGGTAATCTGCTTGCTTATTTTCAGCTGTCTCATTGGAGTGTATTTCTATCTGTGTAAATCTCTGTATTGGTTGGCTGCTGGGATAACACTCTCCCCCGCTCCAAAAGTTCTCTTAAATCCAAAACACCTGCTAACATTCCTATTTTAAAGCCGATTTAAATAAATGAGCCCTAAAACCCGGCCCTTCATGTCCAATTTTTGAACGTGCAGAACCAGGTTGTAAGATGCTAGTGCTTAGTCTTTTTTGGGAGCTGACTCCTGGCGCTCAGGCTTTGGCAGCAAAGCTTTGCGAGAAAGTTTGAATTTGCCGGTCTTAGGATCAATGTCCACCAGTTTCACCTGGATTTCCTCACCTAATTCCAACACGCCTTCCATGCTTTCCAGACGCTCCCACTTCACCTCAGAGATGTGCAGCAGACCGTCTTTGCCTGGCATGAATTCCACAAATGCGCCGTACGGCTGGATAGATTTCACTTTACCGGTGTAGGTATCGCCCACTTCCGGAACGGCTACAATGGCTTTGATTTTAGAGACCGCCAACTGCATGGCATCCTGGTTCGTGGCGAACACGTTCACGTAGCCTTTGTCGTTTTTCTCCTCAATCTGAATAACCGCACCAGAATCCCGCTGGATCTGCTGGATCACCTTACCACCTGGCCCGATGATAGCACCGATGAATTCTTTGTCAATAATAATATTGGTAGAACGCGGCGTATGCGGTTTGAAGTCGGCGTTAGGCTGCGCGATGGTTTTGTTCATCTCGCCCAAGATGTGCAGACGGCCGTTTCTGGCTTGGGCTAACGCCTGACCCAAGATTTCAAAGGAAAGACCTTTCACTTTGATGTCCATCTGGCAAGCGGTGATTCCTTTGGCAGTACCGGTTACTTTGAAGTCCATGTCACCCAGGTGATCTTCGTCACCCAAGATATCAGAAAGAACGGCAAAGTTGCCAGACTCCTCGTCCATGATCAAGCCCATGGCAATACCAGAAACCGGGGCCGAAATTTGGATACCTGCATCCATCAACGCCAACGTACCGGCGCAAACGGTAGCCATAGAAGAAGAACCGTTAGATTCCAGGATATCAGACACGATACGGATGGTGTACGGGTTCTCGTCTTCAGCTGGCAATACTTTCTTCAAAGAACGCATGGCCAGGTTACCGTGACCTACCTCGCGACGGCCAGTACCACGCATTGGTTTGGCCTCACCGGTAGAGAACGGCGGGAAGTTATAGTGCAACATGAATTTGTTGTAGCCAGAGAACATGGCCCCATCAATCATCTGCTCATCTAATTTGGTACCTAAGGTAACGGTGGTCAAAGACTGGGTCTCCCCGCGGGTGAACACGGCAGAACCGTGCGCAGATGGCAGGTAATTCACCTCAGACCAGATAGGACGAATTTCGTCCAAAGAACGGCCATCCAGACGACGACGCTCCTTCAATACGGCGTCACGTACCGCTTCTTTCTCAGCATCATGGAAGTATTTGCTGATTAAGCCTGAATCATAAGTATGGTCTTCTGGCAGAGAAGCCACAAACTCTTCTTTGATGGCTTTGAAAGCTTCTTTACGCTGGGCTTTCACGTTATTACCAGCGGCAGCAACTGCATAAGCTTGGTCGTAAGCAGCCTTGAAGATCAATTGCTTCAGTTCTTCGTCGTGGGTCTCGTGGCTGTACTCGCGCTTGGTGGTGTTACCCACCTCTTGCGCCAACTCCACCTGCGCCTGTACCTGAACCCTGATGGCTTCATGGGCAACTCTGATGGCTTCCAGCATGTCTTCTTCAGACACCTCGCTCATCTCACCTTCCACCATGGCAACGCTGTCTGCAGAACCACCTACAATCAGGTCGATGTCGGCACGCTTCAGGTCAGAAAGCAAGGGGTTGATCTGGAACTGACCGTCAATGCGGGCCACCCGCACCTCAGAGATAGGTCCGTTGAAAGGGATATCAGAAACCGAGATAGCGGCAGAAGCGGCCAAAGCAGCCAGGGCATCAGGCAGTACTTCTGCATCGGCAGAGATCAGGTTGATGATCACCTGGGTTTCGGAATGGTAATCGTCTGGGAACATAGGCCGCAGAATACGGTCTACCAGACGGCTGATCAATACTTCATAGTCAGAAAGACGGGCTTCTCTTTTCAGGAAACCGCCGGGGATTTTACCGGAAGAAGCGAATTTCTCCTGGTAGTCCACAGAAAGGGGAAGGAAGTCTACTCCTTCACGGGCACCCACGTTAGACACCACTGTCGCCAGCAGCATCGCGTTTCCGCATCTTACCACAACAGAACCGTCGGCCTGTTTGGCAAGCTTACCAGTCTCAATAGTTATGTCACGGCCATTGGCCATGCGGATGGTTTTATTTATAGCGTTATATGACATCGGTCTTGATATAAATGCAATCAAAGTAAAATGCACCCAAAGGCAGAGAGCCCAGGGCGCTAAGTGCAAGAAGGGAAAGCGGAGGCAATAAAAAAGATTAGGGAATCCTTATTAATGAATTCCCTAATCTTTCTATGTGGATTATTTACGAATGCCTAGTTCAGCGATAATAGCGCGGTAACGCGTAATGTCGGTTTTAGTAAGGTAATTCAGTAATCTTCTTCTCTTACCAACCAATTTCAAAAGACCCAAACGAGTGGAGAAGTCTTTTTTGTTGGATTTTAGGTGTTCTGTCAGGTGGTTAATCCGGGCAGTAAACAGGGCGATTTGTGATTCAGCAGAACCGGTGTCGGTGGCTGACTTTGAAAAACCGCTGGTTTGGAAGATTTCTTTTTTCGCTTCGGTAGTTAATTTCATTGCGTGTAACTGTACTTTTCTTTTTATCGCAGTTCAGATTATAAGGCGCAAAGTTAGTAAACAAACCCTTATATTCAAATATTTCATTGTAATAAAGAGCGGTTATTTCTTTTACTGCGCCCTATTGGGCCTGAATCTGGCGGTTAACTTGCGCCAGAAATCAAATTCCAACAGGTTAGAGTCATTGCGGGCCTGGTAGAGGAAAAAGAGACCGATGGGCAACAGGATACTGTTGGCGGCCCACATGCCTGCTACAACCGGCCACACGCCTTCGCGTCCCCACTTCTCCCCCAATATGCTAAGTACGTAATACACAATGAAAAAGGCGATGGAGATGATCACGGGCATTCCTAGCCCCCCTTTCCGGATGATGGCCCCCAGCGGTGCCCCAATCAGGAACATGATGAAACAGGCGAAGGCCTGTGTGAACTTGCGGTAGATCTCAATCTCGTAGTTGTTGCGCTCTCGCTGGATGGTGGTCAACCTGGAGGCGTAGGAACTGGTGAAGCTTTTCACATTCCTCGCTGAGTTGGCCGCGGTCTGCACATCCTGTAAGGTAACCTTTGGCGAGAGCCGTTTAGCGGCTACCTTGATGTTAAGTGTGTCTTTGGCTTTAAGGGTACTGAAGTGCGAGTAAAAAGGTCTGACGTTGGGCTCCAGCAAGGTGGTTTCCTTATTGATCTGCTTCTGCAGAGAGTCTGTAACGCGGGTAAGCTGGTTGATGTTCTTCATCATCTTGTTGTCCGCGAACCACTGCGAATTGCTTCTGATCATCTGGAAGGAGGCCAGGTTCACCACAATCTTGTTCTTGGTGAAGGCCTGCCGCAGGTAACCCGTGCTTTGGCTGAACCCGGTAGAACTGCTGGGGCGCTCCTCGGCAAAGGTCTTGCCATGGAACATCTCCAGCACCAGGTACTGGTCATTGAACTGGGTGTACATCTTGCCAGAGTCGGCCAGCATGACCACGGCATTCCCCTGTCCGTTGGAATGGTCATAGATCATGATGTCTTTGAGGGTCTGGCCATCTTCAAACTTCTTCCCCACCCTGATACTGCGGTTAGGCAGACCGTTGTAGAAGGAACCTTCTTTGAGGTCAAGGGATGGTTTTTTCTGGCGTATGTCCCACATCAAGCTATACGCCTTGAGGTTGGCTTTCGGAACGATGGTGTTATGGAAGAAAAAGGCGGCAATGGTGAGCAGCACCGCGAAAAGGAAAACCGGCCTAAGCGCCCGGACCAGCGAAATACCTGAGGTCTTGATGGCCGTGAGTTCATGGTGCTCGCCCAAATTCCCGAATGTCATAAGCGAAGAAAGCAGAATGGCCAAGGGGAAGGCCATAGGCGCCAGGTTAAGGCTGAAGTAAAACAACAGCTCTGAAATCACGGCTACCCCTAAATCTTTCCCTATGAGGTCATCCAGGTATTTGAGGATAACCTGCAAGAGCAGAATAAACTCTACTACGGCAAAGGTGAGAACAAAAGGCCCTATAAAGGACTTAAGAATAAGCTTATCTAATTTTTTCATGTAGTGTTACCGCTTCCTTCAGCACCGGCCGTGGGTTTTGGACCCACTTTCAGGAAAAGTGGCCCAATTTACAAAAAGCGGCGGAAAGGGCTGCTATCCTCCTATCAACTCCCGCAGAGTCAATACCTGATTGTCCCAGAGCTCGGTTAATTGCTCAACGTCTCCCACGTCTGTATAATCTACCACGCGCAAAAATTGTTCCTGGGTCAGTTCCCCAGACTCTATGGAGAAATCAATATAGCTGTAGTCATGGGAAGGCCCTTTGTTCGTGCCCGGGAAGGTAAACCGCACTGACTTGTTCATCCGGTGGCTCGTCATTTCCGCAATGTGGTCCTGGTTATCCCACACCAGGTTGTACTTGCGGTCCCCAATCTGTTTGGCAGCGTCACACAGCCACTGAGACAAACCAGACGCCGTGCTCAGGTAAGGATACAGCATCTTAGGCGATGCATTCAGAGAGTACTCTCTAATGAACTTTATCTTACTCATAGGACAATAAAGTTAAAAGTGTGTTAGGGTGTAGTAAAGGTGGGGCGGATATGCTTCTTCAATTAAAAGAAAATTTTTTATAGAAAAAAACTTGTGCAGTTATAAATCTTTCTCCTACATTTGCACCACAATTCGGCGGGGTAGCTCAGATGGTTAGAGCGCAGGATTCATAACCCTGAGGTCGGCAGTTCGATTCTGCTCCCCGCTACATGTTCAAAACCCAGTTTAGCAAAAAGCCTTTAAACAGAACGTTTGAAGGCTTTTTGCTTTTCAGACCTTCTCCTTTCCTGACGATTGCCTTCTTCAGGATTTAAAAACAAAAGCTTACAAGATTCGCTAAATTCCATTTTATATATTCAGGAAAAATTAGCGTTAGCCATCTTGCGCTATCCAAGAAACGATTACCGATTAGAATGAAATCAGCATTGCGTTTAAAGGGCAATAGCACTTTAATTAAGACCTAAAATGTGCCTTCGTGACTCCTTATATTATAAAGGGTTAGTTTTCCTTTATTTCATTACAAAAAAAATACTCCACTAAATTTTTGAAAAGGTTTGCAGAAGGTGGATTCTATTTTAGATTAACTGTTTTGAGTTTGATTTTTCTAAAAAGTTGATAAACGTAACAGTTATTATTTTCCTTCACAGAGGTTAATATTTAAGCGTCATGTATAATATAGAAGCGAACGGGTGTTCCCTTTTAAAGATCCTTATAATTGGTTGTTAAAGGCGGCATCTTTTTTTTCCTTATTTTCTAAAGTTGCTCTTCTGAATTTTGGAAAAACAAGGTTCAATCATTGGTTAATTACCTTGTTAACAATCTTTAAGATAAGGTTACTAATTAGCCTTGATTAAGATACTAAGCTAAGTTAAAGTAAACTACATTTAGCAAGTATCCATTCCTTAATAGAACTATTCCATAATTAGTTTTGGGCAATTTTTTTTAAAAGCAGGCTATAAACATTTGGGTTTATAGGGTAAGCACTTCTTCTTGGGCACAAGGATCTAAAGAATCCATCCATTTGGCTCAATATATTAGATGAAGAAGTGAAGTGGAAGCTTCAATAAAGTGATTAGAATTATGCACAGAAGAGGATTCTAAATAGAACCTCCAGCAAGTAAATAAAAAGGCCGGGGCAAAAGCTCCGGCCTTTTTATTTACTACCCTTCTGTTTTAGGCAGGATTTAATAAAAGAAGACAAAAAATGTTTCTATTAAAATGGTAACTACTGTTTGATTACTTTTTTAACCTCGTTTAAGCCATTTCCTCTTAGGCGGATAAAGTACAGTCCGCTGTTAAGGTTCTCTAAAGTTACTGTTTGGGTAATCTCCTCAGCTCCTTTAGTGACAGTGAAATGCTTGATAGTTCTTCCAGCAGTGTCAACCAGATCAATCTGCACAGCGCCTGTCACCTGCTGGCCAACCCTGACCTGAACTCTGTCAATGGATGGGTTAGGGAACACAGACCAGGTCTGGGTCAGGGCGTTCTCATTTAAAGAGGCAAGACCTCCTTCTGAGATGGTAGCTGCCTGAGTTGTAGAACCAGAACCACCCAGTTCAATCCAGTTGAAATTCCAGCCGGCTTTCTTCACGTAGATTTGGATGGTTTGAGTACCGGCACTCAAGGCAACCTGCGTAGAGGTCGTTCTCCAGGTCTGCCAGCCTCCGGTGGCGGCCACGTCAACGGTCTTCAAAATGGCACCGCTGCTGTTTCTAATCTCAAATTGCCCCACACCCGTTCCTGCTGTTCTGAAACTCATGTTGTAGGTACCGGCAGTACTTACCGTAACACTGTACTTCATCCAGTCTCCGGCATCAATGCGGCCCACATCATACCCACCACCGGCGTCTTTGCAACTCTCTACAAAAACACCGCTCATGCTGGTGTATTTTTCTGCCTCAATCCGGGTTGTTGGAATATTGATGGTGTTAACCGGAGTAGTAGTGGCCGAAGTAACAGTAAAGCTCTGATTAACGGGTAAGGCTGCACTGTAAGAAGTATTTCCACTTTGGAGTGCCTGCACCGTTACGGTACCGGCACCTGTAAGGGTTAAGGTATTCCCGCTTAAGGTAGCTGGACCAGAGACTACTTTGAAACTTACCGTTAAACCAGAGGTAGAGGTGGCTTGCAGGGCGAACGGTGCTGTACCGTTTTCTTTCGATCCAATGGTTGGGAAGGTGATAGTTTGTCCTTGCAATCCGGTGGACGTACCTGCAACCGGCTTGAAGAAGGAAGGGGTGGAATTCAGGGTGATGTTGGTGGAAAGCTGCTGTGTGTTTTTGGCCGTGGCGTAGAAATCCCATTCAAAACGGTCTACTTTGGCAATGTTCAACCCGGCAGGGAAAGAATAAGGCTGCGAGTAAGTCTCCGTTTTATCATTGGGGTTTTTAGCCCACAGGACATACACGTACTCTCCGTTCTTTACAAAAGCACCGCCTTCTACTGAGGCAGGCAAGTTCAGGGCCGCGGTTCGGCCAGCGTCATAGGTATAATCCTTAATGAGCAAAGAAGTAGTCTTAAAGCCTTTGCCTACTGGGGTCAGTTTCTCATTACCATACGTGTCCCTGGTGAGGTTTTCATACAGGCCCATTAATTTATAATCACTGGTGATGGTCGTTCCGGCGGCAGGGGCATTCATGGCTTCCCCTACTCCGTAAACCTGGATCTGTCTAATTCCGTTCTTCTGGGCAAGCACCATTGCTTTGATCCCAAAATTCCGCTGGAGCTCATCTGAGCCATAGCGCCAGTCAATGGTCCGGCGGTTCATGTTGGTTTCCGTAACGATGAAATGCTTTTTAGGATAAGTGGCGCCATTATAGCCGTATTTAAGCAAAACAGCCTCTAACCAGTTTTTATGGGTTATAACCTGAGCGGCCGCGTAGTCTGAGTTGTGCAGGTATACAAAGCCTCCAACATTGCTATCCCATTTA
Organism: Rufibacter hautae; assembly: GCF_008271695.1. Taxonomy (GTDB): domain Bacteria; phylum Bacteroidota; class Bacteroidia; order Cytophagales; family Hymenobacteraceae; genus Nibribacter; species Nibribacter hautae. The sequence goes on along the minus strand of NZ_VKKY01000002.1, from coordinate 881,950 downwards.
CGAAGGTTGTAAGCGGGGTACACGTGGTAACTCACCATGTCAAAATAAGCTCCGCCTTTGTGAGGGTATTGACTTGACACCGCTCCACCATTAGGGTTGTCAGTGTAGCGCATCATGGCATCCAGGAACTCAGGGTAGCCAATACCACCAGGAGTCACAAAGTCATCGGGGTTATACTTCTTAACCACTTCCCAGGTAATGCGCAGCATGCGGAGGTAGCTGAAGAAAGGGGCTCTGAAGTTTGACATCTCGGCCGGTAACGGTGCACGGGTAAGCCAATTTGAACGAGTGGCAGACCCTAAATCCGGCTCATTCACCACTTCCCAGTTCTTTACGTAAGGGCCGTAAGTCTGTACCAGTTTGTACACGTAATTGGCGTAGTAGTTATTGGGGTTTACAGTACCATTAGATAGCCAGATGGGCTCATAAAGGTTCTTAAAGGATTTTGAGGAATAGGTGCAACCCGGATAAGTGGTGAGGTCACGGTGGGCTTCAGAAGGACCTTCTAAGAAAACGGTCACATCTTTCATTCCTAAATCAATAGCGTAATACTTGAATTCATTCAACCGAATGGCATAACCCCAGCGCTCCACAAAACTTTCCGGTAACGTTGGCCTAATTGAATTTCCCCCTGCTTTGCTCACTATTGTGGCGAGCGTTCTGTCATTCCAGCCATTTCCAAAGGCACCCATATTAGCACCAAATCCAAATGGGGCATTGTAGGGTCTCACACTTTCATTAGCGGTGGGTTGCTGGGAAAATACGGAGTAAGAACTGATGCATAGACATAATAAGAGCAGGAAGCGGTAAAAACCTAATTTCATTTTTCTAAGATAAAGTTAATAAAGGGTTAGGTATTAAGGGGCGGGGATAAGCAGCTGCTATATTTCAAAACTAATTTAAAACTTTAGGAAAACAAACCTCGTATAACACATTCTTAATATCTAAAGGATTCTATACATCTAAAAAACACGTATATACATTTAATACACCTTTATTTTGTTATATAATAACTAAGAAATAAAATAATTTAAGTGTGTTTAAACAGTTTAAATTTTGATTTTGTACATTTTAAACAAAATTATTGCATTCACTTTTGAATGAGCCATTTAGCTTTAAAATTTGATTGATTTTGGCTGATTTAACCGGATTTTGAATATTTTCAGGATTGTTGACGTATTATAGTTAAATCATTTTTTATACTCTAAATCTATAATTAGAACTTTTCCGGTAAGAGGCCAAAAAAGAAAGCAAAAATAATATGTTAACTATCTGAGTATAAATACGTTATACCTCCACCTTTTCAAGATTCTTCCCCCTTTTCTTTATCTTTTGCAGTTTCTAACATCTACTTTCCAACTAGGTGAAAAGGCTAGTGCGTTTGAAAGCATAAGGGCCTTAGTTTTATCTGGTACCTCTTTAAAATATTCTTCTCTAGAGTTACCTTCTACCTTTTGTAATTGGATAATTGTTGGTGGTGGAAGTTGGTTGTAAGACATGCCTCTCCCCCTTGCTAAGGAATTCACCTTAGTATAAGGTGGAATTTAAGGCTAGCATGAATACTTGTAACTTACTCTAGTGGTAAGTCATAGAATATAGCTTGCGTTATTTGGGCGCAATTTTTGGGCAGGCCTGAGGAGAACCGCATGTTAACGTTGCCCTTCAAGACCTGTGTATCCGTATCAAATCTTTCTGCTTGAAGAACCAGGAAGAGAAAGGCACAAAAAAAAGCCCAGCGTTGGCTGGGCTTTTCAAAGGTTATGAGCAGGAAAGCTTATCTCACTTTCTCAACAATTCCGGTGAAAGCTTCTGGATGGTTTAAAGCTAAGTCAGCCAAAACTTTACGGTTCAGGTTGATGTTGGCTTTTTTCAAACCGCCCATTAACTGGGAATAAGACAGACCGTTGATACGGGCTGCAGCATTGATACGCTGAATCCAAAGAGCACGGAAGTCTCTTTTCTTCGCTTTTCTATCGCGGTATGCATAAAGCAAACCTTTTTCAACCGCGTTTTTGGCTACTGTCCAAACGTTCTTTCTACGACCAAAGTAACCTTTGGCCATTTTCATGATTCTCTTTCTCTTGTGGCGAGCCGCCACGGTATTGACCGATCTAGGCATTTCTACTTTTTTTTGGGGCTGGTGATCTCGGTTTAATTCTTAGTTACCAGTTCCCGATGAAACAATTGGAAAATTGAATGTGATTAAGACGCAAGCATTCTTAACACGTTGGCTTGGTCAGCTTCGCTCACTAAACCTGTGTGGGTCAGATTTCTCTTCTGCTTGGTGGTCTTTTTGGTCAGGATGTGGCTTTTAAAAGCGTGTTTACGCTTTACTTTGCCAGTACCTGTCAGGGTGAATCGCTTCTTAGCCCCTGATTTGCTTTTCATCTTTGGCATTTGGGTGTATATAAAAAGTGTACTGTTATTTCTTCACCTTTGGTCCCAGGAACAGAAACATCCGCTTCCCTTCCAGTTTAGGCAGCTGTTCTACTTTCGCTACATCTTCCAGCGCCTGGGCAAATTTAAGCAAAAGTAGCTCACCGCGTTCTTTAAAGACAATTGTACGGCCTACAAAGTGCACATATGCCTTTACTTTTGCACCTTCACCTAAGAATTGACGGGCGTGCTTCAGCTTGAATTCGAAATCGTGGTCATCGGTGTTAGGACCAAACCTGATTTCCTTCATCACCACCTTCGTGGTTTTCGCCTTCATTTCCCGCTGCTTCTTCTTTTGCTCGTATTTGAATTTTGAATAATCAATAATACGGCAAACGGGTGGATCTGCTTTTGGAGAAATCTCCACCAAGTCTAGATTCTGTTCCGTGGCAAGACGGCGGGCTTGGTCTATGCTGTATACACCTGGCTCCACGTTCTCCCCCACTACCCGCACGTCACGGACGCCGGTGATGCGCTGATTGATACGATAAGGTTCTTCGACCTTGCCACGTGGCACGTAGCGTTTGTTATTCGTAGAAATAGTTTTACCTCCTAAAGTTTAAGGTTGTACAATCAGGGTGCGAATATCGCCTTTTTCCCTGTAAATTAAAAGTAATTACCTAATATTTTTAATTAAGCATCTCTGCCAGCACAGCTCGGAAGTTGTCAACGAAAGCGTCTACGCGTAAAGTTCCCATGTCCCCGAGGCCATGTTTACGTACCGAGACGATCTCGTTTTCCTGCTCCTTCTCGCCTACAATAATCATGTAAGGCACTTTGCTCACTTCGGCATCACGTATTTTGCGCCCGATTTTCTCATCACGGGTGTCAATGTACCCTCTGATGTCCTGCTCGGCAAGTTGCGCATTTACCTTTTGGGCGTATTCGTGGTATTTTTCAGAAATAGGCAGAATTGCCACCTGGTCTGGGCTGAGCCACAGCGGGAAATTACCGCCGCAGTGTTCAATTAACACGGCCACAAAGCGTTCCAAAGAACCAAATGGTGCCCGGTGAATCATTACCGGACGGTGTTTTTCGTTATCGGCACCGATGTATTCCAGCTCAAAACGCTCCGGTAGGTTGTAGTCTACCTGGATGGTTCCCAGCTGCCACTTACGGCCCAAGGCATCCCGCACCATGAAGTCCAGCTTAGGTCCGTAGAACGCAGCTTCGCCCAACTCAGTTACAGTAGGCAAGCCTTTCTCCGTAGCGGCTTCAATAATGGCGCTTTCGGCTTTCTCCCAAAGGTCATCAGAACCAATGTACTTGGCCTTATTTTCTGGGTCACGCAAAGAGATTTGGGCGGTGTAGTTTTCAAAGCCTAAGGCCTTGAACACGTACAATACCAGGTCAATTACTTTAGTGAACTCTTCCTTCACCTGGTCTGGACGGCAAAAAATGTGAGCATCGTCTTGGGTAAAGCCCCGCACGCGGGTTAAGCCGTGCAACTCACCGCTTTGCTCGTAGCGGTACACTGTCCCAAACTCAGCCAGGCGCACCGGAAGTTCTTTGTAAGACCTTGGACGGGTCTTATATATCTCGCAGTGGTGCGGGCAGTTCATAGGTTTCAAGAAGAACTCCTCCCCTTCGTTCGGGGTCCTGATGGGCTGGAAAGAATCCGCACCATATTTCTCGTAGTGGCCAGAGGTCACGTACAAATCCTTCGCTCCAATGTGCGGAGTAACTACGGGTTGGTAGCCCGCTTTCATCTGGGCTTTGCGCATGAATTGCTCCAGACGCTCGCGCAGCATGGTGCCTTTAGGCAACCAAAGCGGTAAACCCATGCCTACTTTCTCAGAGAAAGCGAACAGCTCCATTTCCTTGCCCAACTTACGGTGGTCACGGCGTTTAGCTTCCTCTAGGCGCTCCAAGTACTCCGTCAATTCCTTCTGTTTAGGAAAGGTGATCGCGTACACGCGGGTCAACTGCTTGCTCTTCTCATCACCGCGCCAGTAAGCACCGGCCACGTTCATAAGCTTAGCGGCTTTGATGAACCCTGTGTTGGGGATGTGCGGCCCGCGGCAAAGGTCAGTGAAGTTTCCTTGGGTGTAGAAAGTAATAGAACCGTCTTCCAGTCTCTCCAGCAAGTCTAGCTTGTAAGGATCGTTCTTCTCGGTGAAATACGCGATGGCATCGGCTTTGCTGATGGGTTGGCGCACGTACTCGCTTTTTTGACGGGCCAGTTCCAACATCTTTTGCTCAATGGCCGGAAAATCCTCTTGAGAAAGGTTCCTGTCATCGCCTAAGTCAATGTCATAGTAAAAGCCGTTTTCAATGGCCGGACCTATCCCCAACTTCACTCCCGGATATAAAGCCTCCAGCGCCTCGGCCATCAAGTGGGCTGAGGAGTGCCAGTAAGTAGCCTTGCCTTCGTCATCGTTCCAGGTCAACAGCTGAATATGACCATCCTCAGAGATAGGACGCGTTAAATCCCACACCTGGCCGTTCACTTTCACGGCCAATACGTTGCGGGCTAATCCTTCACTGATGGAGGCGGCAATCTCAATACCGGTTACTCCTGCCTGGTATTCACGGACCGAACCGTCTGGTAAGGTAATGTTGATCATATATAAAGATATAAACTTCTTCGGTTTAGCCTAGTTTCCGGCAAAATAGCTAAAAAACAGATACGGCGCGCAAAGTATCCATCATTGGACGTTGCGGCACAGGCCTATTGGTGCGCTGCAAAGCTACACTATAGCGCCGGTTCTGCGGATATTTTCTGACTAAAAATGCATAATGGGGTCTGGCGGCAGCTTTCTGTCCTGTCCACTCCAGACAAGTAGCCAAGATCCACCGGTTGTGCTCGGTGAGTTTTAGCCCCAGTTCCTGCGCTTTCAGCAGTTGCGGAAGCGCCGTGCTGTACTGTCTCTTCTTGTACCATGCCTCCCCTAAACCCGCATACCCTTCTGCCCTGTTAGGCTGAAAGTTGATGGCTCTGCTAAAGCAGGCCAATGCCGTGTCTGTTCTATTGTAGTTAAGGTAATACTGTCCTAACTGTTGCCACCAAAAACCATCTTTGGGTTGTTTCTTTATCCCTACCTGTACCAATGGAATGGCATTCTCATACAAACCGCGCGCAGTGTAGATGGCGCTCAGCTCGCGGTACGCCGGCAGGGAGACTGAATCTCGTACCAACGCGCGGTTCAGGTTATAAAGCGCACGTGTGGTGTCACCGGTTCCAGCCTGGGCTTTGGCCAATAACACGTAATACTTTGCCTCGCCCGGACTTAATCTTATGGCTTTACTGCTGTGGCTTAATGCCCTGTCATACAACTTCAACCCCACGTATGTTTCCGCCAGGATAGCTTCAGATTCGGGTGAATAGAAGTTAAAGGCTTTGGCTTGCATCATCATCTTCATGGCCTCCTGGTATTCTCTCTGGCCGGTAAGGATCTTGGCTTTCCAGAAATAAGCCTCACCCAGTGAAGGATCCATGGTGGTAGCCAAGGTTAAATCTTTGAAGGCTGGTGGCACTTTGTCTGCGGCCAAATACAGCTTGGCCCGTTTTACATACCACTCAGGCTGCGGATTCCGCTGATCCAAGGCCCTGGTCAGTTCGTTTATCTGGGTTTGTACGCTGCTATCTACCCGCTGAGGATTGAACATTCTTTCTTCTGATGTTTTCTGGGAGCAGGCTGCTAGAAAACCAAAGCCTAACCACAAAAGCCATAAAGAAAAACGCATATGAGATAACAGGTACATGAATAGATGTTGCAGCGAAGGTACCATTTCCAGTTTAGTTCTGTTGCGTTTTAGCACCAATTTTATCTAAACAGGCCCAAAACGCTAAGGGTTCACAGAGACCGACAAGCGCACACCCCACAAAGGCGAATCAAGTTCTTTGTAAGTTAACCGATGCACCAGATCTACCCGCAGCAATTGGAAGATGTTCTTGAAACCCACGTTCACCTCGGCGTAGGGATCTTTTTCCAGGCTCCGGAAATTCACCTTTTCTGTAGCCCCTACCTCATAGGTGGGCTTGTTCTTATCCGTTAACCGTCCGTACAACACCGCTCCACCGGCTACCAGCAGTAGTTTGGTTTTCTTCAGCAGCGGCAACCGATTGGTGATAGAGAAAGCCCCCTCAAAATGGTGGTCATAGCGCAGGGAGACATATTCATCCGTGGCGAAGGAGAAGAACGGCATTAAGTTGTAGCCATGAAGAATGAAGAAGGGCGTCTCGTTCCCGATAGGTACTTGCAGCAAGGGTAACGGTACTTTGGTAAAGGTCTTGCCTGCCTTAAAGTAATACCGGCCATACCCAAAAATACCAGCCCGTACGCGCTGCTCCACCGATAAAGAAACTTCCTGGTACGTCAGGTCAGAGTTCATCAGTCCGCTTAAGCCCGCCGATATATCCAGCCCAACGATAGGCGCTGTGGAATTGGCGATGGGAATTTTCTCATAGTGCCTGATCAGAACCTTCTTGGCTGAGGCGTAACGGAGGCTCAAGGTCACATCGGTGGTGCTGAAGCCATCGTACTTGGAGACATCGTTTTTCCCGCTTAAAGGCTCAGTGTCAAAGGCTGGCCGGTAGTTGGTATGCCGGAAGGTCACGCGCTGCCGGAACCCGGGCAGCCATTCACGCTCGGCCCACATCTGCATCCGTTCCTGCTGGTAAGGGAAATTCATCTTCCCCCACCTGAACGCCGAAAAGAAGAGGCTATTGAGTTGACTGTTGTTCAAATCCATGGAGGCCGGTCCCACATCGTTGAGGTAACTTACGCCCCATTCGGTCCACCTCTGCCGGTTTGCGATGTACCGGATGTTAAAGAGGCTTTTAAAGGATTCATCTTTGGTACCGTAACCCAGATATCCGTTCAAGATCCAATTAGGGTGGAACTCTTGGGTTGTCCGGCCACCAAACTGCACCCGGTGGCCCTCGACTTTATTGTACACGTAGGTCCCAAAAACCGGTCCCCATTCAAATTTGTCATTTAATGGCATGTGCCCTTCTACCGCCACCCTGATAATCTTTACGGCACTCTGGATTTCGGGCAGTTTGTTTATCTGGGCAATGGATTCTAACCTTTTCTGCTCTTCTGGTGAGAAAGCCTGCGGACGCATAGTCTGCCAGTATCCTTCCTTGTATTTGAGGGCTGAATCACTGATTTGGTGGGTCATGTCGAAGAACTCCTCGGGTTTGGGCTGCCCCAACACCAGATCGGTATACGTGGTAATTGTCTCCACAAACAAGCGGACATCGGAACCAGGCAAACCGGTGATCTGAAACTTGCGTTTGCTGGATAAAGGCAACAAAGACGGGTCTTCCTCATTCCAAGCCTGGACAATCTGCAGGTTTTTGACAAAGTTCAGGGCCACATCTTTGTTCAGGCGCAGTTCAATCCGGCGCAGAGAATAGGAGCCGTCAGCAATCCACATGGTACCTTCAAAGGTGAGGTCCTGCGAGCGCTTAGGAAGGATTTTGATGCGGTACACTTTGCCACTCGATGTCTCCACACTGTCTTCCAGGTCATAATCATAGTAAGCGGCCCACTGGTTAGCGATCGGACTCACAAAGTCCTTGTCAAACATGCGCATCCAGTTTTGGTTAAGCGAGAAGTGCTCGGCTTGGGCATTCAGCAACTGTGCAATCTGGCTTTCCTTTTCAATGCCCACCCCTGCCACTTTGCTAGCCTTCAGAATCTCTTTCGACTTTTTAGGGTTGCGGCTGAAGAAGGTTTCTTTCACCGTCTCTGACTGGAAGATGGGCAAGGAGGCCGTGCGGGAGGGCGCGTCACTCAAGGTCAGGCTGTCTAAGTAAGGCGCGTACCTTTTGGAGAAACCTTTCTTTTTATCGGTGGCCTCGCGCTCCAAAATGCTGCCTTTCATAAGGGTGTAGGTGCCAAACTGAATGGCCTCTTGGTTTTCAGGCAAGTAAAGGTGCTTGTTTTTGGCTGCGGCGCGCACAATCTTATAAGCCGGGTTCTCCCTGGGCCTAATTACTATCTCCTGAATGGCAATACTCTGCCGAACCAGGCCGATGTTGCCGTTGTTCAACAGCTCAACCGCTGATTTTACCACCGGCAAATATCCAAGCAAGGTAAAAGTAACCGTGTCTGTAGTGGTGTATTTCCGGATGATGTACTGTCCCGCCTCATCGGTGAAAGCGGGCACTTTGGCTGATTTCAGGTGGACGGTTACGTAATCCAGGGGTTTCTTGCTTTCTGCATCTATGACTTTACCTACCAAGGGTGCGGTTTGGGCATGCGCGGCCCTTAAGCCAACCAGAAGCAGTATACAGATTAGTAAGTTTCTCACTTTAAGAAATTTGATTCTCTAATATAAAAAATTTGGCAAGCTTATATTTAATTAGGCCTATTTTAATTATGCTGTCACCGGAGGAACACTGGAATGATCAAGGTGGCCTAAAAGGCTCTTTACTGGAAGCTTACCTAGAGAAGACAATCAATATTCAAAAACCCCTATCCTTGGTCTGCTTTTCACCCGTTTTTTGTAAAACAAGCCTAAAACAAAAAAGCCCTACATGCCAGCGGCGCCCCTGATCAAGGGCGCCGCTGGCATGTAGGGCTAGGTAAGAAAGTTGATCTTTTAAGATCTAACTTTCAAGATTTCCTGCAGCAGGATTTTACATTTTCTATTGAGTTCAAGGTCTTCGGTCGTAACCAGTTTTTGATCAAGCGCGCGTTGCAAAGTGGACACGCTTTCGTTGTTGAGTTCTGCCTCCCGCTGCACGCGGGCAAGGTCATAGTAATACAGAAGGTTGGAAGGTTCCAATTCGATGGCTTTGTTGAAAGCCTGGATGGCGACCTCATTAGAAGCGGTTGGCAGTGGCAATTGGGTGAGCAACCGGTTTGCTGATCTTTCGGCAAAGGACAGGTTGGCAACTTTAAATGCCCAACGGCCTTTTAAGTGCCAGGCACCCGCAAGTTTGGGGTCCTTAATTAAAGCTTTGTCAATGTATGTTTTAATTTGGGTCAACTGCACCATTCGGTCTTTCATGGAAACCGTTTGGCAGAGATTGCTTAGGGAAAGCGCCATTACATAGTTTGGTTCGGCGGAGAGACTGTCCACCTCTAAGGCTTTCTGCGCGAAGGAAAAAGCTTTCTGGAAATAGAGCCCTTTATGAGTGTCATCGGGGAATCTGCTGCCAATACGGCCGCAGACAATGCTGGCCTTGGTCAAGGCCTCTGGCATATCAGGATTGGAGGAAAGCAATAATTCATATTTTTCAAGTGCTTCAACGTCTTTGAACTCCCTGAATAACTGATTTGCTTCCCACAGTAGTTTTTCCGAACCTAAGCCGCCCGCTATAGCAGCCAGGTTCGGAAAACTTATGAGTGTGATCAAGATTATAACGAGTCTAAAAGTCCTTTGCATACCTTTCCCCCAGAATTACTTATTAGTCCAACGTAAGGGTAATCTACAAATAACTTTTAAAAAGTCCTAAAAGAGATTCAACTGTTTTTTAGGTGGCTTTACTGGTTTCAGTAGATCCCCGGTTTGTTCGTTATCTACGTCCAAATTCAATACAGGTTCTAAGTTATCAATTTCAAGGACAACATGGTCTCCTGTAAAGAAAGAAGCGGGTTGTTCTTGTATTATCCTGGGTTCAACCTTTATTGCTTTTATAATTTTAGTACCAGTTTTTGGCTTCACTACCTCTGTCTCTTCCTCTTTTTGGATACTTACACCAAAAATCTTGAAGTAATTAAGTTTATTACCCATGGCACGCCATCCTTTCACATCAATGAAGTCACTCAGGAGCAAGCTTTCTGTCTCTTTATCAGACTTCTTATCCCGCTGGAACTTAATCTCTGCTTTAGGCTCAGGGTGCACAGACGCCGCCAGGAGTTTAGACCCTTTGGTTTCTGGGATGAAGGCAAACCGTTTACCCATTGTGCTGGTCTCCACCACGAAGCGCTTCACGTACGTGACCTTGGTCTCGCCTTCGGTGTACACGGCAGACACCACCAACTCTGGAGAGAACTTATGGATCACTTCAATGTTAGGCACGTCGTAGTGGTTGGACAACTCAAAAGAAGTCAGTTCATAGGACCCATCTTTGAAGATCACCAGGATAGAATCATCCGTGTTGAATGATCCTAAGTAGCGACCACGGTTCTCAGTGTTCAAACGGCCAATCACCTCATCATAGTAGATTTCGCGTCCGCCACGGGTAGACTCACCCAAGGCTTTCTGCACTACTTTCTTGATCGGGTGCTTGGTCACGATGTTCCCCTGCGAGCCTTTGCCTTTTATAAGCAATTCTGCAAAATCAAAGTCAAACTGCTTCACACGCGCCGTGCTAGCCGGTTGCAAGGTGATGCTCACCAATTCAGATTCTGAGTTAGGATTAGCCGTCAGATAAACTACCTTGGAGTTCTTCTCGCCTTTGGTCAGGTCATACTCTTTGTCACGGGTGATAGAGGTTACCGCAAAGCGTTTGGCGAACGAAATGCCGGTTTTCCCATCCACGTAGATCATGTTGTAGACCATGTGCTCATCATTCTTGTTGTACACACCCACGTGAATGATGTCTTTGCCCATGAAGATTTTGTCGCTGATCTTAGACACCATGAATTTACCATCTTTCCGGATGGCAATAATATCGTCCATGTCAGAGCAGTCGCAGACAAACTCGTCTTTCTTCAAGCCATAGCCCACGAAACCATCTTTGCGGTTCACGTAGAGCTTCTGGTTGGCTACTGCTACTTTCTGGGCGGACACCACGTCAAAGGTTCTGATCTGTGTTTTGCGCTCCTTGCCTTTGCCGTATTTTGCCAAAAGACCCTCAAAATAGCTGATGGCGTAACGCACCAGATTCGCTAGATTATCGGCTACCTCGGCCATTTCATCCTCCAGCTTTTTGATGAACTCATCGGCTTTAAAGGAGTCAAACTTAGAGATACGCTTGATCTTGATCTCTGTCAGGCGGACAATATCATCCTGTGTCACCTCGCGGCGCAGCAAAGGTTTGTGCGGCTCTAGGCCTTTGTCAATGGCTTCCAGAACGGCTTCCCAAGTCTCACACTCCTCAATGTCGCGGTAGATGCGGTTCTCGATGAAGATTTTCTCCAAGGAAGAGTTGTGCCACTTGTCTTCCAACTCCCCCATCCGGATCTCGAGCTCACGCTCCAGTAACCGAACCGTTTTGGTTGTAGATAAACGTAATAGTTCATCCACGTTCAGGAACCGAGGCTTATCTTCAATGATGACGCAGGTGTTAGGCGAGATGGAGACTTCACAGTCGGTGAAGGCATACAAGGCATCAATGGTCAAGTCAGGCGAAATCCCAGGCGGAATGTGCACCTGAATCTCCACCTCGGCAGCGGTGTTGTCCACCACCTTCTTGATCTTGATCTTATTGTTCTCGCTGGCCTTTACAATAGAGTCCATCAACGCCGTAGTGGTGGTACCGTAAGGCACATCCCGGATGATGAGCAGCGATTTGTCTATTTTTTCAATAGTAGCCCGTAAACGGATTTTACCGCCTCTGCCCCCACCGTTGTAGTTGGTGAAGTCAGCCAAACCACCCGTGGGGAAGTCTGGCAACAAGGTGGTTTTACGGCCTTTGAGCACGTCAATAGAGCCTTTGATCAATTCCCGGAAGTTGTGGGGCATGATTTTGGTAGACAAGCCTACGGCAATCCCTTCCACGCCTTGCGCAAGCAACAGCGGAAATTTCACCGGCAACGTCACCGGCTCGTTTTTACGTCCGTCGTAGCTTAGTTGCCACTCCGTTGTTTGGCCATTGAAGACTACATCCAGGGCAAACTTGGTGAGGCGTGCCTCAATGTATCGAGGGGCCGCCGCACTGTCGCCAGTGCGCACATCGCCCCAGTTCCCCTGGGTTTCAATGAGCAGGTCTTTCTGGCCCAGGTTTACGATGGCATCGCCAATGGAAGCATCCCCGTGCGGGTGGTACTGCATGGTCTGGCCAATCACGTTCGCCACTTTGTTGAAACGGCCATCGTCCATTTCTTTCATGGCGTGCATGATGCGGCGCTGCACCGGTTTGAAACCGTCTTCCAAAGCAGGAACAGCCCGCTCCAGAATTACATAGGAGGCGTAGTCCAGAAACCAATTCTCGTACAGTCCGGATACAGAGCTTATCTCATGGATAGTCTCCTCTCCTTCCAGTTGCGCGTCTAGTTCCAGGTTGTTCTCGTTTTCCAATTCTTCGTTAAGCATATACCTCCTCTACTATATCTTTCTCAATCTTGAGATTCTCAATGATAAACTGTTGCCGCTCCGGCGTGTTCTTGCCCATGAAGTAAGACAAGACCTTCTGGATGTTTTGCTCGGTCTTACCCATGATCACCGGCTCCAGACGGATGTTGTCTCCGATGAACTTCCCGAACTCTTCCGGCGAGATCTCGCCCAATCCTTTGAAACGGGTGATCTCATGGTTCTTGCCCAACTTGCGCATGGCGTTCTGCTTCTCCTGCTCATTGTAGCAATAGATGGTCTCCTTCTTATTCCGTACCCGGAACAGCGGTGTTTCCAGAATGTACAGGTGGCCGTTTTTGACCAGATCTGGGAAAAACTGCAGGAAAAACGTCATGAGTAGCAAGCGAATGTGCATGCCATCTACATCAGCATCGGTTGCGACCACCACGCGGTTGTAGCGCAGACCTTCCAAGCCTTCCTCAATGTTCAAGGCGTGCTGCAATAGGTTGAACTCCTCGTTCTCGTACACTACCTTCTTCTTCAACCCGAAGCAGTTCAAAGGCTTACCTCTTAAGGAGAATACCGCCTCCAACTCCACGTTTCTAGACTTAGTAATAGAACCCGAAGCAGAGTCCCCCTCCGTGATAAACAAGGTGGTCAACGCCTCTTTCTCCAGTTCTTTGCTTTCACCGAAGTGGAAGCGGCAGTCACGCAGTTTCTTGTTGTGCAGATTCGCTTTCTTCGCACGTTGGTTAGCCAGCTTTTTGATACCCGCCATGTCCTTGCGCTCGCGCTCGCTCTGCTCAATGCGTTTGCGCAGGGCATCCGCTACAGAAGGGTTCTTGTGCAGGTAATTGTCAAGGTGCTCCTTCACGAAATCGTTCACGAAATTCCGTACGGTTGGCCCTTCGTGCGCCACGTTGATGGAGCCCAACTTGGTTTTGGTCTGACTTTCGAAAACCGGCTCCTGAACGCGAATGGCCACGGCACCTACAATAGAACCCCTGATATCAGTGGCATCGTAGTCTTTCTTATAGAACTCGCGCACGGTTTTTACCACGGCTTCGCGGAAGGCCGCTAAGTGCGTACCGCCTTGGGTAGTGTACTGACCATTCACGAAGGAATAATATTCTTCACCGTAATCATTGCCGTGGGTCAATGCCAGCTCAATATCATCCCCTTTCAGGTGGATGATCGGGTAACGCATGCTTTCCTCGGCAATCTTGCGGCTCAACAGGTCTTTGAGGCCATTCTCAGACAAATACTTCTGTCCGTTGAAATGTATAGTAAGGCCGGCGTTGAGGTACACGTAGTTCCAGATCTGGTTTTCCAAGAACTCCGGAATGAAGTGGTAATTTTTGAAAATAGTGTCATCTGGCACAAAGACGGTAGTGGTACCATTGCGCTGGTTGGAATCCTGCAGCGGTTCATCGTTCACCAATTCGCCGCGCTCAAACTCAGCTACCTTGGTTTTGCCGTCGCGCACCGATTGGATTCTGAAGCTGGAGGACAAAGCATTCACCGCCTTGGTACCTACCCCGTTCAGACCTACCGATTTCTGGAAGGCGCGGCTGTCATACTTACCACCGGTGTTGATCTTGCTCACGCAGTCAATCACCTTGCCCAGCGGAATACCACGTCCGTAGTCGCGGACCACTACTTTGTGGTCAGAAATCTTTACTTCAATCGTGCGACCATGCCCCATCATGTGCTCATCAATGGAGTTGTCAATCACCTCTTTCACAAGAATGTAAATCCCATCATCGGGAGAGGAACCATCACCTAACTTGCCAATGTACATACCCGGGCGCAGCCGGATGTGTTCACGCCAGTCAAGCGAACGTATACTATCCTCGTTGTAGGTAACATCAGTCAGTTCAGCCATGGGGAACTTAAGGGTTTAGTAGAATAAGGTAAAATAAAAGAAAATTTGCGTGTACTTTGACATCAAAAGCCCGAAACAGCAATTTTAATGCAGAAACCGGTCTAAAATCAAGGTCTGTTTTAAGGCTGTTAAACTTTACCAAAAATCAAGTTTTCTATTTATCTGTAACCAAATATAGTGCTTCGCAGTTCATTTAAGACCCTGGATTTTGCTTATATTTTTAGCCAAATACCCAATAAACTGATAGACAATTATTTGAAATACTAATATTTTTAGCTTTATCAAATAATATTTGTTTAACCTTTCACTCCTCAGAAATAAAACCATGGAAATAAAACTACCCTCCTATTTTAAGTACACCGTGATCCTGCTAGGGCTGTTCCTGCTTCTGCATTTCTTGCAGACCTTCTCACCGGTGCTCATCCCCATTTGCTTTGCGGCTCTTTTCGCCCTGCTGCTGCTGCCTATGGCCCGGGGTCTGGAAAGACGACTTCCCAGGGCTATTTCCATCGTCATTTCCCTGGTGGTGGTTATCCTGATTTTGGGCATGTTGATTTGGTTTCTCTCCTCGCAGGTAGCCAACTTCTCCTCTGAGCTCACTGAGATCAACAGCAAGTTGAGCGGTCTAATCGCTAAGTTCCAGTCCTTTTTGTATGAGCGGTTCGGGATTAAGCCCACAAACAAAAGTGAGTTCCTGCAGAAAGCCTTGGGCAACGTGACCCAGACGGGCACCGCTTTTCTGGGCAGCACCATTTCCCTCACTACCGGGGCGCTTACTGTGCTGTCGTTGATTCCCATCTATGTGTTCTGTATGCTGTACTACCGAGATCACCTGCGGCAGTTCATGTTTCAGTTCATCACCAGAGATCGGCGCGAGCCGCTGATGGAGACGGTAGACAATATTCAGCGGGTGGTGCAGGGTTATCTTTCGGGTTTGTTAATTGTGATCTGTGTGGTATCGGTGCTCAACTCCGTTGGGTTGCTCATCATGGGCGTGGAATTCGCTATTTTCTTCGGGGTGATGGCGGCCATCCTTACTGTCATTCCCTATATAGGCATCTTGATCGGGGCTTTGTTTCCAGCGCTTTTTGTGTTTGTGAACACTGGCTCGGCCGGGCAAATGCTCATCGTGATCGGGATATTTGCTTTTGTCCAGTTCCTGGAGGGCAATTTCATTACGCCATTTGTGGTAGGTTCTAAGGTAAGCATCAACCCGTTTGCCGCTATTGTGGCGTTGATATTGGGCGGCGAGATCTGGGGAGCGCCGGGCATGATTTTGTCTATTCCCATCATCGCCATCCTGAAGGTGATTTTTGACGCCTATGAGCCCCTGCAACCGTTTGGCTTCCTGCTGAACGACATCAACCAGGGACCTGCCGAGAACCGACTTCTGAAGCGCCTCAAAAGCCGACGGAACCAGGTGAAGGGCCCTGTTTAGGAGCTGTTTACAGAAAACCAGGCTATAAACGCTGAAACTTATGCGTACTGGGTTAAGTATAAACCACAAGCCAGACTTGTTGAATGTCAAACATTTACTTCAGTTCTGGGTTAATCTTACTACCTGTACCATTTAACACATAAAACTATGGATAATGTAAATAGCAAAGTTATCAGCACTTTGAATGATTTAGTGGAAACTGCCCGCGATGGCAGAAAAGGCTACGAAACCGCCGCCGATGCCGTAGACAACCCACAAATGAAATCGGAGTTCCATCGGTTGGCTCATCAGCGCGCCACGTTTGTGAGCGAGCTGGAAAGTACAGCCCAAAGCCTGGGTGGCAGCACCACCGAGAAAACAACCCTGGAGGGCGCAGCGTTACAGGCTGCCGGAGCGGTACACCGCGGCTGGATCAACCTGAAGTCTGCGATCGGCGCCAATGACAGCAAAGCCATTTTGAGCGAATGCGAAAACGGTGATGCCGCGGCGCTAAAAGCCTATGACAATGCCTTGAATGACAAAGATTTGCCGGTGAACGTGTTAACGTTGATTCAGCGTCAAAAGCAGGAAATTGAGGCCGCTAAACAAACCATCACTACTTTGAAACAAGCTTATTAAGCCATAAGCTTAGATCGCAAAAAAGGGCAGCTCCATAAAGCTGCCCTTTTTTGCGTCGTTTTTATAAAACGGTGCCAAAAATCAGATGAAACGTTCTTGGCATTTTCTTGGTTCTACTAATATAGTTAGTACCTAGCACTATCTTTTACTTTAATCTCCGCGCGTGTACGCCATTATAGATATCGAGACTACCGGTGGTCAGCCCTCAGAAGATCGGATTACCGAGATTGCGATTTTCATCCATGACGGGAACCAGGTAGTAGACCAGTTTCATAGCCTCATCAACCCGGGCCGGCCTATTCCCTTCTTCATCTCGCAGCTTACCGGCATCACCGATGAGATGGTGAAAGACGCGCCTAAATTCCATGAGGTGGCCAAGCAGATTGTGCAGATCACCGAGGGCAACGTGTTTGTGGCCCACAACGTGCGGTTTGATTATTCCTTCGTGAAGAAAGAGTTTGCCGACCTTGGCTTTACTTTCCAGCGCAAGACCCTGTGCACCGTTCGACTGAGCCGCAAACTTATGCCGGGGCTTCCGTCTTACAGCTTGGGCAAACTCTGCAAGAGCATTGACATTCCGCTGCAGATGCGGCACCGCGCCATAGGAGATGCCGAGGCCACGGCCATCCTTTTTGACCGTTTGCTGAAAATCGATGAGAAAAAGGTGAATGACTCCCAAGACGATAAACTGCTGGAGACCTCTTCCATCTCAAAGGAGATCAAAACCTCGCTCCTGCCACCGGCCATTTCCAGGGACATGGTAGATGCTTTGCCCCTGGAGGCTGGCGTCTATTACTTCCATGACGAGAATGGCGAGATCATTTACGTGGGCAAAAGCAAGAGCATTCGGAAGCGCATCATCCAGCACTTCAACATTGATTTCAAGAGCCGGAAGTCCATAGAGTTCAAGAACCGCATCGCCAGCATTACCTATGAGCGCACGGGCAGTGAGTTAGTGGCTTTGCTTTTTGAGTCTGATGAGATCAAGAAGCGGAAGCCTTTCTACAACCGCGCCCAGCGCCGAAGCGTGTACCACTCGGGCATTTATTCTTACTACGATCAGGAAGGCTACCTGCGGCTCACCTTCCAGAAGGCCAAGACCGAGGTTCCGCCGCTGCTCACCATGTCCAATCAGTTCCAGGCGAAGAACTTTCTTTACAACCGCGTGGCCAAGTACAACCTCTGCCAGAAACTGTGCGACCTGTACAAATCCAATGGTCCTTGCTTTGATTACCAGGTACACCAATGCAAAGGCGCCTGCGTGGGCAAAGAATCGCCGGAGGACTACAACCAGCGCGTGATTGAGTCTATTGACGCGTTCAAGTACGACTACGATACATTCGTCATCATCGGGAAGGGCCGCAGCCCCGAGGAGAAGTCAGTGGTGGTGGTAGACAATGGCCGTTACCTGGGCTTCGGGTATTTTGATGAGTCGTTCAGCGCCAGTTCTCTGGAGGATTTCAAAGGCGTGATCAAGTACTACAATGACAACAAAGACACGCAGCAGATCATCAGAGGCTACATGCGCACGAAACATCAGGACAAAGTTCTGGTGTTTTCAGAAGATGTTAACGCCGCGATTTAAGCCTGTTTTCTTGAAAACAGTTCCTAAACGAACCTTAATGCAGACGGTGCCTCAGTAGCCATCCGGTTCCGTTGAACTCCTGCGCGGCTGGGGTGTACTCCTCGCGCTCCACGCCTTTGGTCTTCGGGTAATCGTTGCCGTCTTCCTCATCAAACAAGAGGATCTTCTGGCCGCTGAGCTGAAAAGAAGGGTTGGCAGAGAGCCCATCGGTTCCTTCCCCGCCGTACAGCTGCACCATTATCTTGTTATTCCCTTTGCCCTGCAGCACAAACGTATCTTCGTCTCCAAGGCCAAAGATGGAAAGCTTCTTAGTCTCTGATGGCAGGAAAACCTTTTCATGGATAAGGGTTCGCTTTTTGTTTTTATGCACGGCAAAGTGCTGCACCAGCAAACTGCCGTCTTCCCTGAAATTCAACTGGAACGAATCTGGAGCATCGGTGCCGGGCAGCAACACTTCTTGGTTCAAGATTCGGTAAAAGGTAGCAGCGGCTTTAGGCAGGTCATCCCGCCGCGATTTCAATTTGGCGCCAAACTCCTGGGAAGACAATTCCCTGATTTGCGGAGACCAACCTTGCAGCGCCTTTTCAATCACTTGATCCGTCAGGTTTTCCTGCAGCTTCAGGGCCGCTTTTTGGAAATCGTCTTGGGTTAAATAGCCCAGGAAGAAACCATCCATCTGCGAGGAGCTTCTGATGAGCCCTTTCACATTCCGCTCCTTTATGGTTTTATCGAAACTTTGGTAATTGGGCTTAATAACGCTTACCAACTTTGTTAAAGCCCCGTCATTGAATTTAAAGAAAGCATGGTCCCGGTCACGCGGAATAGGAGCCAGTTCTGTTACTTCGCCTTTCTTGAATACTGACCAGCGCCACTGGTCCTCGCGCCGGCTCCAATCGCTGAGCCACATATCAAACAACCTGGACAGAAGATACCGTTGGCGGTCCACCTGGTAGTCCGAACTTTTGATCAGTTCCTGAAAAGCGTTTCTGGAGCTTAAGATGTTCTGCGGTTTCCCGAAACTCTGCTGGTTCTCCCAATTGCCATCCGGTCGCTCTTCTAACAAGGCCAGCATGTGGGCAAAATCTTTCCTGAATTCACCTAAGGCAGGGTCATCCGCGATGTACACCAACCTTGGATTAGTATGATACACGCCAGCGGCTTGGGCCAGCGCCGGCACAATGAAGGCTCCATAAGGATGGATCACGCTGGTCTGATCGCGCATGAGCTTGGCTATAAACGTCTTCTGCAGGTTTTTGGGCAAGGCCTTTGATGGGTCTTTGTCTACCGAGCGCAGCACGTATTCACGGCCGGCGGAATCCACGAGGCGCAGGTTCTTCGTCTGGAAACTCCCTCCTTCCTTCAAAGGCATTACCCCACCCTGAAACTGGCTTATCCAGAAGTAGGGAGCGGCTACTGGCTCAGCCCACACTTTGCGGTAATGCTTGCCCCACCAAAACCTATGGAACCCACTTCTGAGGTAATGCTTGCCAGCCGCCACCATCACGGTGGAATCCGCAGAAGTTGGTGCTGCCTGGGCGGTTGGGAAAAACAAAAACGTGAGAAGCCAAAGGCAGCAGCATCTTAAATAACTGATTCCCTTTTGTTTAGTTAAATTCTGTACCATAGGTGCGTATTTATACCTAAAACAAAGGTTCTATGTTTTACAACTGCCCTGCTGGATGAGGGCTCAAAATGTAAAATGAGCCTCTATTCAAAGAAAGGTGAGAAAGAAAACCTTTATGGTACAGTTTCTGTATGGCAAAGAATTAATATTAGGCTATGCGGAAACTACTGACCCTTTCTTTCTCCGTGATTTTGATGAGTTACGGCTGCGCCCGGAAAAATTATTTCCAGGAATCAGCCTTGGTGGGCCCTGTGGAGCAGGAACGGAATGCGAAATGGGACTCGGCAACGGTGGTGGCGGGCAAACATTACCAGCGTGGTTTTCTGCATACGTTCTTGTGGGGCAAACATTACCGCAAGGTGTGGGCCCAACCGGTAACCCTGCCTGTTTTCGATATTTCTAAAATGCACGGTGGGTTGAGTCCTGAGAAATTGGGAGGTGGTTTTCAGACTACGAGCCTTACCCTAGAGAATGAGGCGGGAAAACAGTACGCCCTCCGCTCCGTGGACAAAGACCCGAAAGATATCTTGCCAAAAGGCCTTCAAAAAACCTTCGTCACCAACCTGCTCAGAGACCAAACCTCGGCAGCCCACCCGTATGGCGCTTTGGTAGTATCTGGCCTGGCGGGTGGCGCCCAAGTCCCGCACAGCCATCCCCGCTACGTGTACATTCCCAAAGACGAGAAAGGCTTAGGTAAAAGCTCAGCGGAGTTCCAGGACCGCGTGTTCCTGTTGGAGGAAAAGTACGAGGGAAAGGCAGCCATCACCGGTTACTTGGGCAAGGCCAAAAACCTGGTAGACTCCAAAGAATTTTTGGAGAAAAGATTTTCCCAGCACTCGCACCAACCAGACCAGTTGTCCTTTGCCAAAGCGCGGCTGTTTGATGTTTTCATTGGCGATTGGGACCGCCACGAAGGCCAGTGGCAATGGGCCGTATATGACACCAGCAACGTGACCACCTACTCCCCGGTGCCCAAAGACCGTGACCAAGCCTTCTTTAAGTTTGATGATGGGCTGGTGCCTTGGCTGTTCAGCCGCCCTTGGGCACCGCTTAAAAAGATGAAGACTTTCCACCCCAAGGTGGCTTTCACCAAAGGATACCTGCAGAATGCCCGTTTTATAGATGAGCGCTGCCTTAACGAGGTAACGCTTGAGCAATGGGAACAATTGGCGTTGCAGTTGCAGAACCAATTGACCGACAGTGTCATCAATGCATCGGTAGAGCTCATGCCTACCCAAGCCTACCAACTTACCGGCGAAGAGATCAAGCGCAAACTTGTCTCCAGACGGGAACAGTTGCCGGCCATCGCCCGTGATATGTACCGTCACCTTTCCAAGCACGTACTGGTGCCGGGCACCGACAAAAAAGAGAAGTTCATTGTGCAGCGGCTAGACAACGGCGATACAAGGGTCCTTATCTCCCAAATTGCCGGTGATGAAAAGGAAAGAAACCTGTTGGTGTTTGACCGCATTTTCAAAAAAACGGACACAAAATCCATTTCCCTCCACGGCTTAGCCGACGAAGATGAGTTTATCCTCACGGGTAAGGGAAAAAGCGGCATTAAAGTGAACATCTACGGCGGTATGGGCGAAGATGACGTGAAAGACGATTCCTTTGTGCGGGGCTGGGGTCGCAAGACGCGCGTCTACGACACCAAACAAGGCATTGAGGTAGAGAAGGGAAAAGAAACGAAAGTAAAGAAGACACGTGACGTCAGCATTACTGCCTTCGACCGGGAAGGGTTGTAGATTTGAAGATGAGGAGATGTGTAGATTGGAAAATGTGAGGATGTGGCAATTTACAGATTGTGGGTATCGGCTTTCGATGTGAATGTTGTTATTGATATTTATTCACAATTCTCTGAATATCCTTACCTTCAAATCTCCACATCTTCTCATCTCCAAATCTGCACACCTTCAAATTTTCAAATCCACCAATTCTTTCACTTCGCGTTTCCACCAGGTGTTGTCTCTGCTTTGGCAGTCTTTGTGAAAGCCATTGCGCTCCAAAATCTTCTCTGAGGCGGTGTTCCCGGTTTCGGTTTCGGCAATGATGGAGGAAATGTCTGGACGTTGGGCGCACCAGTTGAGTAGTCCGTCAATGGCTTCACGCATGATTCCCTGCTGTTGGTATTCTGGGTAGGTGCCATAGCCAATCTCTACTTCGCCGGTTTCATCAGGCTCTCCTTTGAAGCACAGGTCGCCGGCCATGGTTTGCTCCTTCTTCAGCACAATGGCCCACAAGGTATAGAAGTAGTACTTGTCCTGGTGAAGCGGCAACAGGCGTAGGAAATAGGTGTCCAAGGCATCGGCGAGATCAGGTTCAATCTCTTTGGGTGTGTACCTGAGGCCTAGTAGTTTCTCCAGGGACCCATTATTGGCGGCATACAGCTTCAACTGCGCAAGGGTCAGCGGCTGAATGAGAAGTCTTTCTGTTTCTATGTACATGGCTTCGGCGCTTTTCCACCGGAAATATATTCATAAAAACTTATTTTGCCTCTAACTTTATCGCTTTCAACATTTTAATCACAAACTCTTCGGTTCTGGATAGGTACGGGTTCTCTTTCCGCTTCTTGGCGTCATGCTTTCTGAGGTAGTCAATCAGTTTGTCTTGCTTGAATAGGTTTACCACCTCGGGGTGAATGTAGTACTTGCTGCAAACCGTGGGAGTGTTACCCAATTCTACTGCCACCATTTTGGCCGCCTCTTTGACTGATTTCTCTTTGGTGATTTCGGGGTTCTCGTCCAGCAGGTGTTCCAGGCATTCCACCATGAGCACCGTGCCGCCCCAGGTCCTGAAATCCTTGGCGGTAAACTCCTCGGCACTAAGGCTGCGCAGGTACTCGTTCACGTCCCCTGACTCTACCGGTTGCCGGTTGCCCTCTTCATCGTAGTACTGGAAAAGGTCATACCCCGGGATGTCCTGGCATTGTTTCACCAGCCGGGCCAGGCGCCGGTCTTTGATGCTGATCTCGTGCTTCACGCCTTTTTTGCCCACAAACTCCAGGCGCAGATGGTCGCCCTCTACTTTCACGTGCCGGTCCCGCAGGGTGGTTAGCCCGTACGATTTGTTCTCTTTGGCATACGTGCGGTTCCCGATCCGGATAAAGGAATTGTCCAGCAGTTCCACCACAATGGCCAGAATCTTGCGCTTCTCCAGCTTCTTGAGTTTGAGGTCTTTTTCTACCTGTTTCCGGATGAGGGGCAACGCGTTCCCGAAGGCAATCATCCGCCCGAATTTGTTCAGGCTGCGGGCCTGCTGCCACTGCGGATGGTACACGTACTGCTTCCGGCCTTTTTCATCGCGGCCGGTGGCCTGAATGTGGCCGTTGGGCTGCGGAGAAATCCACACCTGGGTCCAGGCCGGCGGAATCACCAGTTTCTGGATGCGGCCAAGGATTTTCTCATCGGTGATCAGCTCGCCTTTGGCAGTGAAATAGGTCACCTCTTTTCCCTTGATCTCGCGGGTAATCCCGGCTTTGGTGTCTGGGAAATAGCGAAGGCCGGCTTGTTCAGCAGATACAACGGCATCGGCGTAGATGGCCTGGGGAGTTAACTGTTTTTCCATGTCTAAGGTAAAAGCAAGGTTTATCTCCTTTAACCCAATACAGGCATAAAGGTTATAACCGCTGTTTTGAGCCTTATTTCACCAGAACAGCCTCAAAATAAATCGCCTCCATAGCGGCCGCAAAGTTGGGTTCTTTCCTTACCTAGAAAGCGGAGGTTGTCATTTTGCAAAAGTTCTCGTAAAACGGAAAATCATACATAAACAACTCCATGAAACCAAGATTTCACACTGCGTCTCCTTCTGCCTACACAGGGCTGGTAATGGCTTTCTTTCTTCTGTCTTCCGTGCTGTTCACCAGTTGCGGCGGCGATAAAAACGGCGATGCGGTGTTCTTTCCCATTGACAATGATCTGCAGTTAGGTTTGCAGGTTTCCCAGCAGGTAGACTCGGCCTATGGCAGCAAAGGCCAGTTATTGAACCGTAACTCCTCTAATACCAGAACCCGGGCGGCTTACGCGCACCTAGATGCCATTGTAGAGCGACTCTTGGAGTCTGGTGAGGTAAGCTACCGGGAAGAATTTCCCTGGGACGTGAAAATCATCAATGACCCTGAGGTGCAGAATGCCTTCGCCACGCCGGGCGGCCACATCTACGTTTTCACCGGGCTTATCAAGTACCTGGACAACGAAGACCAATTAGCGGGCGTGCTGGGCCACGAGATTGCCCACGCAGACCAGCGGCACTCCATCAAGCAACTGCAGAAGCAATACGGCATCTCCGTGCTCACCAAGCTTATCCTGGGAAATGAGAGCGGCAACCTAGAGCGGATTTTTACCCAAGTAGGCGGCCAATTGGTAGGTCTCAAATTCAGCCGCGACTATGAGCGTGAGGCAGACGAGTACTCGGTGCGCTACCTGGGTGCCACTGATTTTTACGCGTGCGACGGGGCAGCGGGGTTCTTCCAGAAAATGCAGTCGCTTGAAAGCAAGGGCGTTCCGCCGGAGTTCATCAGCACCCACCCTGCTCCGGCTAACCGTATCAGGGAGATCCAGACCAGGGCGCAGGAACAGGGCTGCAAAACCTCCACAGCCTCCAACACAGGGTACCAAGAGTTCAAGCGCAACCTGGGACTGTAACCGTATATATACCTAAGGCCAGTTTCTGCGTAAAAACGAAAAAACAACGCAAAAACCCCTATTGAATGGCAAAGGATTTCAAACAAACCATGGGCAAAGTCATAGAGAACGCTGATGACCAGTTTGACTTTTTCATGCAGCGGATCAGGAACCGGTTTGGCCTCTACAAGCCTTTGCAGATAGTTTCTTACCGCAGTTACGGCACCGTGAACCGTCTGTACCTCAAAGGCCGCGTCATCTCAAACCAAGGCATCACCTCCGCCGCAGATAATGACACGCTCTTGAAGAACCTGGTGAACATGTACCGCCGGTTTGAGACAGATGAAGTCCGTAATGCCCAACTGCGCATTACTTTCCAGGATCAGGAACACACCGTGTTGACCGATAAAGAAGGGTATTTCACCATCAACCTGGAACCCAAGACCCCGCTGCAGCTAGACGATATCTGGCACGAGATGGAAGTAGAACTGATCAAGGCGGATATCTCTTCTTTTGAGCCGGGCATCAAATCAGAAGCCCACGTGCTGGTTCCGCCCCCGGATGCCGAGTACGGCATCATCTCAGACATTGACGATACCATTGTGCTTTCCTCGGCCACCGATATTATCAAAATGTCGCAGCACACGTTCATGAACAATGCGCGTACCAGGCTGCCGTTCGCGGGGGTTTCTGCCTTCTACCGTTCCCTGCAACTAGGCCGAAACGGCAAGCGCAACAACCCGTTCTTTTACGTGAGCAGCAGCCCCTGGAACATGTATGACCTGCTCCATGACTTTCTGGACATCAACGACATTCCGGCCGGCCCCCTCCTGCTCCGTGATTTTGGGTTGATGCAGAACAAGTTCTTCGGAGCGGATCACATGAGCCATAAGTTCAAAGAAATCCAGAACATCCTGCTCACCTATCCGCACCTGAACTTCGTACTCATCGGGGACAGCGGCCAGCAGGACGCCCCTATTTACCACGAGGTGATCAAGCAGTTTCCCGGCCGCATCATCTGCGTTTATATTAGGGATGTGGAACTGGAAGATCGGGCTAAAATAGTAAACACCATTTCAGAGGAGTTAAAAGGTACTGTGGAGATGCTGCTGGTGAAAGACACCGCCGCCGCCGCTAAACACGCGGCTGATTCAGGGCTTATCTTCTATGAAGAAATCAAGAAAGTGGAAGAGCAGAAAGAGATTGATAAAAGCGATACGGCCGGTACGCCTACTCAACAAGCTCCAGCGCCCATCAGTAAAGACACGAAAAAGCTTAGTTCTGAGTCCTGAGTCCTGAGTTCTGAGTAAAGAATTCAAACTGAAAGCGGCAGTTCCGTTTTAAACCCGATTTATCTAAACTGGACTTAAAACGGAGCTGCCGCTTTTTAGGCTTTTGGGGATTCTTGTCTGAAAATCGATCTTAGACTTAGCTAGAATGGTCTGCCACAATCTTCCATTTACCAGCTATTTTTCGGAAAACGAGCGAGAAATGGCCTTGCAGAACACCCACGGTTCTAGCTAGGTGCCATTTGCCAACCACAAAGTAAGCGTCTCGACTTAATCTGTCTTTTTTGAGTAGGGTGAAGGTAAGTTTCCCCATGGCCTCTTGGCTAGGATAGCCTTTCTGGTAGTTCTGCAGCGTCTTCTCCCAACCATACGTAGGTCCGTTCTTCCCGATGAAGACCAGCGAATCTGAGTGCCAGTAGGTTTGCATGTAGCCTACCAGATCGCCTTTGTTCCAGGCCTCGCTCTGTTGGCGCATCACGCCCTCAATGGCTTCTCTGTCTTGGTCGGCTGATTTCTGGGAAACAGTACAGCTTGTGCCTAGTACTAAAAGCAGAAGCCACAGCCCCGCTGTGTTAAAGAGAGTAGAATTTTTAATCATGCTTTATTTTAGCCAGAGTTTGATGTAGTTGCTTCCGCCCAGGCGACTCATGTTCCGGACGATGTTCCGGCGGCGCCGGAGGGTGTATCCAGAAGGCCGGGCAGCGGAGTACCGGATGGGGTTTGGAAGAATGGCCGCCAGCAGGGCTGCTTGTTGCCGGGTCACGTCTTTGGGCGCGCACTTGAAATACTTTTTACTCGCGGCCTGCACGCCAAATACATGGTCACCCATCTCGGCAATGTTCAGGTACACTTCCATAATGCGTTCTTTGCCCCACAAGAGCTCAATCATGAAGGTGAAGTACATTTCCACCCCTTTCCGGAGATAGCTGCGCCCGTGCCACAGAAACACGTTTTTGGCTACCTGCTGGCTGATGGTGCTGCCGCCAATTGTTTTCTTGCTGGACATGTTCCTCTGAAACGCTTGCTTGATGGCTTTAAAATCGAACCCGTTGTGGGTGATGAACAACTGGTCCTCGGCGGCGATGACAGCCAAAGGCAAGTTCACGGACATGTCTTCCAAATCCACAAACTGGTGCTGAATTTGGTCTATCTTCTGGGTTTTAGGACTAGGCTCGGAGCGTTTCAAAAGCATGTGCAGCGTAGCCGGCGGATCAATCCACCGATAGGTGAGCACCCACAGCACCGAAACCAGGAAAAGGGTGATACAGAGCTTCAGGAAAAGCCATCGGGCGTCTGCCCAGGTAAATGGAACGGATATCTGCTTTTTAGCCATAACTCAACCTAAGCTGCCTGCTTAAAAAATCTACTTCCACAAAAATAGAGAAATAGTGGCAGCATGTAGAAAGCCTTCTTAAATTAGAAGCGTTTACGTTACATCACGCGCTTTTGTCCATGGGTAGATTTCTTCCGCTCTTTCCTTTAAATATTGTCGTCTTCCCCGGGGAAAAACTGAACCTCCATATCTTTGAACCAAGATACCGGCAGCTGATCATTGAGTGCCAGGCCAAAGATACTACCTTCGGGATACCCGTGTACCTGGAGAAAGGGCTGGGAGAATACGGCACCGAGATCAAGATCCTGAGCCTGGAGAAAAAGTACCTGAGCGGCGAGATGGACATCAAAACCAAAGGCTTGGGCGTGTTCAAAATAAAGGAGTTTCAGCGGCAAGTGCCAGGCAGGCTGTACTCTGGCGGCGAGATTGAAGACGTGCCTCTCATCCAGGACGAGCAACCTTTCCAACGAATTCAGATCGTGGAGCTCCTGAAGCAACTCTACAGTGCGCTGGGCATCCAATCGCTCATGCTCAATTTGAAAGACAATTTCCAGTCGTATGACGTGGCGCACCACCTAGGTTTTACCACCGAGCAGGAATACGAGCTTTTGCAATGCACCAAGGAAAGCGAACGGCTGGAGATTATCCTGGACCACCTCACCCGCATTTTGCCTGTAGTACTGGAGACCGAGCGCCTGAAAGAGCGGGTAAAACTCAACGGGCACTTCAAACACCTCATTCCGCCCAACTTTTAGCCTAAAATAAGAGTAAGAGATAGTGCTATTCAGGCATATCCCTTACACAATGCTCTATCTGGTTGCCCTTTCCGTTCTCCTGGCCCTGACCGTTTGGTTTACCTGGGCTTACCTGCAGGAGCGGAAGTATAGGAAAAAACCCTTCTACGCCTTGTCTGAGATTGGCTGGCGCACCACCTCGCCGCCGCCGGTAGACCAAAGAACCCATTCCATCGCTTTGGTGGGAGACGTAGGCGCCAATGGTTCCCTCCAGGATGATCCTCTTCTGAAAGCCGTAGATCACTGGGTCAGGGAGGCAGGCAAAGATAGTACTATAGTTTTTTTGGGTGACAACATTTACCCCATCGGCTTGCCGCCCGAGGACAGCTTCAAACGCGCCCAAGCGGTTCAGAGGTTAGACCATCAGTTAGACTTGTTCAAGGAGTATGAGGGCAAGGTGATTTACCTCAGCGGCAACCATGACTGGCACAAAGGCCGGCCGGATGGCTATTCGTATGTGCTGCGCCAGGAGAAATACATCACGGAGCGGTTGCAGGATGAGACTGCTTACCTTCCCCAGGGCGGTACTTTGGGCCCGGTTACCTGGGAGATCAATAACCAGCTTCTTATTTTGATCATCAACACGCAGTGGTGGGTGCAATTGGGGCATCGCCCGTTGGAGAAAAGCCCAGGACAGCCTTATAAAATCTCCAGGGACTTCTATCCAGCTTTGGATGCTTTGCTAAAGGAACATCAGGGTAAATTCATTGTGTTGGCTGCGCACCACCCGCTTTATAGCAACGCTTTGCACGGCGGTAAATTCACGGTGAAGCAGCATCTCTTTCCGCTCACCTTCATCAACAAACGCGCCCTTATTCCGCTACCCCTGGCCGGCTCCATCTTCCGGATTTACCGCAAGTACATGGGCATGCATGAAGACATGTCTTACCCACCTTTCCGGAAATTCAGGCGCAGAATCCTGCGGGTTCTGCATCAGCACAACTCCATTTTCTACGTGGCGGGCCATGACCACAACCTGCAGTACTTCCAGGTGAAAGGAAACCATTATGCCGTGAGCGGATCTGGCAGTAAGACCAACTTCGTGGCGAAAGGCGGTAAAGCTTCTTTCGCCCACGAGAGCAAAGGCTTTATGGTGCTGGACCAATACACTGACGGCACGGTTTGGCTCCGCGTGATAGAACCAGCCCTAAATGCCGGGGAAGAGCCGCAGTTGGTTTTCCAGAAATGCATCTTTCAGGCAGAAACGGCCCCTAAACTGCCTGAGGCGGCAACAGCACATGCAGATTCTGAGGCTGCGCCCGGAACGAAATAGTCTTCCCTAAATCCTCGGGTTCACCGTCAATCTGCGACACCTCTTCTGCGTGGTTGATGATACTGGCCGAGCTACAGCTGAACCGGTGAGTGTAAACAGAATCATCAATGGTATCGGTGTACAGGCGGTAGAGGATTCCCAGGCTGGACGATTTAGGGAAAGGCTCCAGAATACAGATTTCGAATTCCCCGTCGTTGATCACACCCGTGGGATTGATGGCGGCATTGCTACCGAAGGCCCGGGCGTTGGTAACGGTGATCATGAAAGCCTCCCCGTCAAAAATGGTTTTTCCGTCTGTCTTAATGGTGTACTTTTTGGGTTCATAGGCCATAAACTCCTGCATGGCAATCCAGGCGTAGGCACCAGGTCCGCGGGTTTCGCCGCCGCAAAATCTTTTCACCACCAACGCATTGAAGCCCATGTCACAGATGTGGATGGACAGGTGCCCGTTCACATCCAGGGTATCTATGGCCATCTTCTGGTGGTCAACCAAGAGTTGGAGTGCCTCGTCTATGTTCTGGGGAATGCCCAAGTCCTTGGACAATCCGTTACCTGAGCCCATGGGAATAATAGCCAAAGCCACTTCTGAATTGATGATGGATTTTGCAGTAAGGCTCACGGTTCCGTCCCCTCCTACTGCGCAGGCAATTTCAGGCTTATAGGAAGCGAGCATTTCTTTAAGCTTTTTCTCGTCCTCCTCGCCTGTGGTTTTGAAAATATCTACGGTAAGATCGTGCTGCCGGCCGAAGGCCTTCAGGTCCTCCATTAAATCCTCTTTATCAATGTCCCCTGAGATTGGGTTGATTACGAAAAGTATCTTTGTCATACCGGTTTTAACTTTATGGTTACCCCCGTCGTTTAGGGGCTAATCTTATAAAAGAGTGCTGTAAACTGATTAATATTTATTGAACCAAAACTCTAGGTTGGCCATTGAAGAAAGTCCCTTATGGCTTCTTCAATGCGGGCGTACCTATTCTCCGGAATGGGATGGTTCTGGCAAAATTAAGATTCACAGATCCGCCTCCTTGTAATTTAAGGTGCTGTGGCTTGCAGGTGGCCAGCTTGTACAGCTGGTTACACCAATATGTCAAAGATGAAAACGCCGGAATAAGCAACCCGATCATAAACCGAATGGAACCTCTCATATTTGTAGTTTTCTTAGCCTGTTAAACTTTCCGCCTGTTTTTGTAAAAAAACCGCTAAAACGCGGATATGGTTAAAAGAACGGCTTAACTGCTACTTGGTTGCGCCAACTACGGACAAGCCTGCACCTGTTTCTTCTTGATATAGGTAGAATACTATATCATTTTTGATTGTACATACGTAAGAATCCCTGTAGCCCCAGCAGGCGTATAAATACACTAAGAACAAACTACAATGAATCTAAAAAGAACATTCGGCGCTATTCTTACAATCCTAGGGATTGTGGGCGTCATTTATGGGGCATATGCCTTTTTGGCCCATGGTGATTCTATGAATCAGATATCCTCCCTGGTACCTTTTGTGGTAGGACTTATCTTTTTCTTTACCGGAATAAGCCTCATCAAAGGCACCAAAGATACGGCCTGATATAAATCAGAACGCCTAAAAGCAGCAGAAGCCGACCCATTCAGGTCGGCTTCTGCTGCTTTTAGGTAATATATTATTATGATTATCTGCTCAACAATTTAGCCTGTTTAGCAAGGATCTCATTCTCAAAGTGCTTGATGGCAGAGTCAGTATCCAAGTAGGCCGAGGTGTAGTTGGAAGAAGGTCCATCAATGTAGAGCAGGGTGCCGCCTTTGATCACCTGGATCACCTCAGGAGTGATTTCCTTTGGCAAAGCAGGGCATCCGTGGCTCCGGCCCAAACGACCGTGTTGCCGTACAAAAGCCTCGCTCACATAGTCAGCCCCATGGATCACCACAGCTCTCTCTTTGGCTTTGGTGTTGAACCCCTGATCCAGGCCATTCAGTTTAAGCGACAGGCCATGCTTTCCAATGTAGGTGTTCTCGGTTACGTAAAAGCCAAGGCTGCTCATATGCGAGTTCACGGTGTTGGAGAACTTCACTGCTTTATCGTTGCCAGATCCCATGCCGTGCGCTACCAGGCTATGGTAAAGCACTTTCTTTTTATTCAGGTCCACCACCCACAGTCGCTTGGCAGTGCTAGGCTTGTTGAAGTCCACCACCGTCAGCACATCCTTGGTGCGGCTTAGCTTGTTATTCTTTTTGAGGTTATAAAAACCGGTGGCGGCCTTTTTGAATACTTCTATGTTCAATCCTGCCTTTTTGAGGTCTGCTTCGTCATAGAGATTCTCCAGAAAGTCGTCAAAAGCCACTGTACTAGAAACTTCCACTGATTTGGAAGAAGGAGCAGCAACCACCACAGTAGAAGTGGCAGAACTATTAACAGGAGAAACGAAAGACAATAGCGAGACGAAAGCGAAAACCGGGATTACTTTGTTCATTCTTATTTCTTTACGTGTTCCGATTTATTAACCCCATTCCTTCCTACTTTTGTTCCAAATTGGCGAAAATGAGGCATAAACAATTCTGTTTAAAGCTATATTTCTGATGCTTCCCACACAAATTCAACACCTTATGAAGATAAATACTTTTTCCTCAAAAAAAACGATCACTCCCCTACTTTGTTATTTTTTTGCCCTAACCTTCTTTTCCTGTTCCTCCCCGACAGACAACCTGAAAATGGATTCAGTTGCCTGGAAAGCTGATTTGAACGGCTGCAAAGGA
This sequence comes from Rufibacter hautae, assembly GCF_008271695.1. GTDB lineage: Bacteria > Bacteroidota > Bacteroidia > Cytophagales > Hymenobacteraceae > Nibribacter > Nibribacter hautae. Next base: position 850,184 of record NZ_VKKY01000002.1, on the reverse strand, counting down.
GAACGCGAGAAGATGAAGGGACAGGTAGAAGACATCAGGCTTAAACTCGTCGGGTTAAAAGAGACCAGCATCAGAAAACTGTTTGGGAAGCCAGATTCTGAGGAACTGATGGAAAGAAGCCAGAAGATCTATATTTACTATATCTCCCCTGGACCTAAATGCACGCCAATCGCAGAAAAGGAAACGAAGAAAGAGGCCTTAGCGATTCGTATGGATGCCTTAGGAACCGTGCGGGAGGTCAACCTTTTCACAGAGTAAACAGATACCTATAAAAAAAGAAAGCCATTCTCCTCAGCGGGAGAACGGCTTTCCAAGCAAGCGTCAACTTTTAGTTTTTCACTTTCTTTTTAGTAGTCTCAGTCTTGATTTTTATCTTGTCATCCTCCACTTTGGATTTTCCCTCAGGAGTAATGATCTTGGTTTCAGACGGACTTGACTTATATTTTACTTTATCAGTTTTCAGCTTTTCGGTATCACCTTTTACTTTCATTTCACCGTTGGCAGTTTCAGCTTTCATTTTGTTGTCTTCCAGCTTCACTTTGTCTGAGCCGCTTTCCATTTTCACTTTGTCATCTTTTACCTTCACTTCGGTGGCGGTAGTTCCACCCTGGGTAGTGTTGGTAGATGTTCCAACGGTTCCGGTGGTTGGTGTGGTAGCAGTAGAGCCGGCAGAAACATTGGTGCTGGTAGCGCCCATCTCAGTTGAAGCAGGGGCTGCCATCGCGCGGCCATCCATTTCAAGGTAAGAAGTGAATTGCTTAGGAGTTAAAACCTGCGCAAATTCCTGATCTAGTTGCTCATTTACTTCTTTGATTTTGGCATCACGCATCTGGGCGTCACTGCCGTACATTTTCTCAATTTCACTGAACTTGTCAAATCTTGCTTGGTTCAGCGCTTTCAGTTTGATGTACTGACCTTCGTTCAACTCCAGTTCATTGTACATCTGGCGGCTCATTTCCTGAGCACTCATAGAGAGTACCGCACGTGAAGTGGCGGCTGTTCCTGTTAAATTGGTTTGGGCCTGTGCGGTGAAGACAGCTCCAAATAATACTGCGGATAGGATTAACTTTTTCATGGTGTTTTTTGACGCTTTAGGTAGAATTTTTATCAAGATCTCTTTGTGTTGTTATATATGTCCTTTAACGCGCCACAGAAACCTTAGTTATGGGAATTTTAATATTTTGTTATTGCATTTAAGTAATAAAACCAAATTGAACACCTGTCTTTAATACATTAGCCTAAAATTTAATATATAGCTATTTTTTGATATTTAAAGCATCAAAATGGAGAATATGCTTTATTTGGCTCATTTACCCATATCCTAACAACAATTCTAATTGGGTTTAACCCATATTACCCTTTTACAAGGCTTTAATCAAAACTCACGCGTGTTCTTAAAAAAGTATTGTTTCTCCTCTATACCACCTTTGTATAAACAAAAAACCCTGACCATTTCAGGGTCAGGGTTTATCCTAAATCGTGCGTTTCACTTAAGAGGTAAGTTTATGGTCTGGGCGTTTAAAGAACTGCATGGCTATATACCCTACAAAAGCACCAATCACCACGCCAAGCAAAATCCACACGATGGCCATGAGCCAGATGGCCTGCTCATTGCCGTAAGACTCATCTGCCGCGTAAGGATAAGACACTGCTAAGTTAAAGACCTTGTCAGTTAAGACCTGGAATATGGTGAACAGCACCGAGGAAACCAGGCCTACAAAAAAGCCCACTCCTATGCCTTCTAAATACCCAATCTTGCCCTCTTTTGCTATTTTGAAGCTTCTGATGGCCAGGCAAATTCCAATAACCAGGATTATGCCCGTTAAGAAATGCAAGGATACATTCTCTAAAAGGCCTACCAGCCTTAGCAAGATCATATAGATAATTGCCGCAATTCCCGTCATTACTCCAAAGTAGGTACCTGTCTTCTGTACCGATGTCCGACGTTGTTCCATTGTAGTTTTATTTTGTTTAAGTTCAGTTTAACAGAGAACAGGCTCTCACCCAGTGCTCTAAAATGTAGATATGGTTTATTATATACTTATTTCGTCTTGGAGGTGTTGTCCAAAACCTCCATTTTTTATAAGTGCTACCCTTTCTATAACCCCAGAACGGCATTCTTGTTTTGGCTGAACTGAATTAAGGCTTTGATTGTCTGTAGATAAGCGAATGGACCAAAAAACCGGATTCACACTACTAATAAGGAGCTTTTCAGTTCTTTTGGTAACTTCGCCCCAGAAACGCTATATATATTAAAGAGCAGCATGATCAGCACCAGCAACGTTAGTCTTGGCTACGGCAAACGCACCCTTTTTGAAGACGTCACTATTAAGTTCTCTCCCGGCAACTGTTACGGCCTCATTGGTGCCAACGGAGCCGGTAAGTCAACTTTCCTTAAAATATTATCCGGGGAGATAGACCCCAACACCGGCACGGTAGATATTCCGGCCAAAATGCGTCTGGCTATCCTGAAGCAGAACCATTACGAGTACGATGAGTATCCGGTGCTCCAGACGGTGATCATGGGCCACAAACGCCTGTGGGATATCATGAACGAGAAAGATGCCATCTACGCCAAAGAGGATTTCTCTGAGGAAGACGGTATGCGCGCCTCTGAACTGGAAGCCGAGTTTGCGGATATGGAAGGCTGGAACGCCGAGTACGAAGCCGGCGAGTTGCTCAGCGGCTTGGGCATTCAGCCCGACTTGCACTACACGCTCATGAAAGACTTGGGCGGTAACGAGAAGATCAGGGTGTTATTGGCGCAGGCACTGTTTGGGAACCCAGACATTCTTCTGCTGGATGAGCCTACCAACCACTTGGACGCCGAGTCCATCATGTGGCTTGAAAATTTCCTTGACAATTTCCAGAACACCGTAATTGTGGTGTCCCACGACCGCCACTTCCTGGATGCCGTGTGTACGCACATCGCCGATATCGACTATGGCAAAATTCAGCTGTACGCCGGTAACTACTCTTTCTGGTATGAGTCCAGCCAATTGGCTTCCAAGCAGCGTACCGATGCCAATCGCAAGACCGAGGACAAGCGGAAAGAATTGCAGGCGTTTATTGCCCGTTTTAGCGCAAACGCCTCCAAATCAAAGCAGGCTACTTCCCGCGCCAAACTGTTGGAGAAACTGACGCTGGAAGACATTAAACCGTCTAGCCGGAAGTATCCTTACATCCAGTTCAAGCAAGAGCGCGAGGCGGGTAACCAATTGCTGCAGCTTGACAACCTCACCAAAAGCAATGATGGGGAACTGTTGTTCAAGGATGTGACCTTCACGGTAGACAAGAAAGACAAGATCGCCATCATCTCTCGGAACGATTTGGCCGCTACCACCTTCTTCAAGATTGTGATGGGCGAAGCCACTCCGGACAAAGGCGAATACAAATGGGGAACCACCATAAGCGCGGCTTACTTCCCTAAAGACAACTCAGAGTTCTTCAATGTGGACCTGAACCTGGTGGACTGGCTGCGCCAGTTCTCCGCGGAGAAAGACGAGAGCTTTATCCGGGGCTTCCTGGGCCGAATGCTGTTCTCCGGCGAAGAGTCACTGAAGAAAGCGAGTGTATTGTCTGGAGGAGAGAAAGTACGTTGCATGCTGTCCAGAATGATGCTGCAGAGCGGGAACATGCTGGTATTGGATGAGCCCACCAACCACTTGGACCTGGAATCCATCACGGCATTGAACAACGGCCTGAAAGAATTCCAAGGGTCGCTCCTATTCAGCTCCCATGACTTACAGTTCGTGGACACCATTGCCAACCGCATCATTGAGTTGACGCCCAAAGGCATCATTGACAAACGGATGAGCTATGATGAGTACCTCACCAACGATGACATCAAAGCCCTGCGCGCCCAGATGTACGGCGTAAGCACCCTGGTGTAAGGTTCTCGTTTTAGAGCCGGTTTTCTAAATCAACCATAAAACAGAAAGGGCGATCCAAATGGATCGCCCTTTCTGTTTTCGGTAATGCCAGGGCCCTACCCGCGTATCAATCTTAGCAAGACAGCCACGATGGCAATCACCAACAACACGTGGATGATTCCGCCAACCTGGTCACCAAATCCTAAGAACCCGATGAGCCATAAGATTACCAGCACCAAAGCAATGATATAGAGCAAGTTTCCCATAATGTTAACTTAAGCTGATCAAAATTTCTGTAAGTGCCGGTGAAAAGGTGTTGTTTATGCTCGGCGTATTAGTCGCAGAATCACAGCGATAACGGCGATCACCAATAAGATGTGGATGATACCGCCTACTTGATCTCCGAATCCTAAGAATCCGATCAGCCAGATAATTACCAGCACTACTGCGATGATATACAATAGATTTCCCATAGTTTTAGTTGTGTTTGGTTTTGTTTAATTGTTTTAGAACGTTTTTCAAATATCGTCCCGATATCGATTTTTCTGCTTGTACGCAAGAATATTTGAAAAGATTTATATAGTCTTTTAAAAAGATATAATTACTTATGCACAAGTTCGTTAAAATGTGTTTAGGCCATAATTAAGCCATTTCTTGCGCCGGCAGAGAATTATCATAGCTTTGCACCCATAATTCACTAACTAACGCTCATTCTATGAACATAGCCGTCATTGGGTCTGGTACCATGGGCAACGGCATCGCCCACGTTTTCGCACAGAATAATTTCTCGGTTTCTCTTATTGATATTTCCCCTGATTCTTTGGCCAAAGCCTTGGGGACCATTTCTAAAAACCTGGACCGCATGGTGGCCAAAGGCACCGCGACTGAGGAGCAGAAGGCGGAGACCTTACAGCGCATTGCCACCTTCACCAGCCTGGAAGAAGGTGTGAAAGACGCCGACCTGGTGATAGAGGCCGCTACGGAGAACGTAGACATCAAACTGGACCTTTTCCGGCAGTTGGAGGCCTTCACCAAGCCTTCCTGCATCCTGGCCAGCAATACCTCTTCTATCTCCATCACCAAAATAGCCTCCGTGACGCAGCGCCCTGACAAGGTGATTGGCATGCACTTCATGAACCCGGTGCCGGTGATGAAATTGGTGGAAGTGATCAGAGGCTATTCCACCAGCGATGGGGTCACAAACCAGATCCTGGATCTCTCCAAGCTATTAGGTAAAATCCCGGCGGAGGCGAACGACTACCCAGGCTTTGTGGCCAATCGCATTTTAATGCCCATGATCAATGAAGCGATCTATTCTTTGTTTGAGGGAGTAGCCGGCGTGGAAGAAATTGACACCATCATGAAACTGGGCATGGCGCACCCCATGGGTCCCCTGCAACTCGCCGACTTTATTGGGTTAGATGTATGCCTTTCCATTCTACGGGTGCTGCATGACGGCTTCGGGAACCCCAAATACGCACCTTGTCCATTATTGGTGAACATGGTTCAGGCCGGGCACAAAGGCGTGAAAAGCGGACAAGGTTTCTACAGCTACACTCATGGCACGAAGGACCTGGTTGTGGCCGATACTTTCAAGAAGCGATAATATTTACAAAATCAATTGATGCTGCTTTTGGGTTGTTTTGAAAGAAATTGCCTCTAAACGGCTTCAGATTTAAATTCCTTATTTAAATTCCTTATAAAGCAGAAGCCAAGGCAATCACAATCCATATAAAACAGAAGAGGCCGGCAAATTGCCGGCCTCTTCTGTTTTATGATCATTTTGTAAAAACAAGCCTTAAACAGCCACTGCGTTCTCGCGGAGCGCATCATTCAGTGAAGTTTTCAGGTCAGTGCTTTCTTTACGCTGCCCAATGATCAGGGCGCAAGGCACCTGAAAAGACCCGGCCGGAAATTCTTTCGTGTAAGAACCCGGAATCACCACAGAGCGAGGTGGCACGTAGCCTTTGTACTCTTTCGGCTCTGCGCCGGTCACGTCAATGATTTTAGATGAACCAGTGATGCACACGTTAGCACCAATTACGGCTTCCTTGCCAATGTGGCAACCTTCCACCAGGATACTGCGTGACCCGATGAAGGCCCCATCCTCAATAATCACGGGGGCAGCCTGTACCGGCTCCAACACCCCGCCAAGGCCAACACCGCCGCTCAGGTGTACGTGCTTGCCAACCTGCGCGCAAGACCCTACGGTAGCCCAGGTATCTACCATGGTTCCCTCGTCTACGTACGCCCCAATGTTGGTATATGAAGGCATCAGGATTACGCCTTTGGAAATATAGGCACCATAACGGGCCAAAGCATGAGGAACCACCCGGATGCCTAATTGGGCAAAGCCGCTTTTCAACGGAATTTTGTCATGGAACTCGAAAGGACCGGCCTCAATGGTTTCCATCTGCTGGATGGGGAAGTACATGAGCACGGCTTTTTTCACCCACTCATTCACCTGCCATTTCTCAGTGTCGGTTGGCTCGGCCACCCGCAGCTCGCCGCGGTCCAGTTGATGGATCACGCATCTGATGGCCTCTTGGGTAGCTTTTTGCCCCAACAACGACCGGTCATTCCAGGCAGTTTCTATTGCTTCTCGTAAATCGTTCATTTTGTCTTTGTGAAAGAATAAGAGATCAAAATTATTAAATTGTGGCGATGATCCGAAAACGAATTCTACTGGCCTCCCTCTTAAAGCCAGTCTCTGACACTCGTTTATACGAGAAAATCGGCCAAAGCCTTGCCAAACTCCCTCAAGTGGAAGTGCACGTAGCCGGTTACAATGCTCCCTTACCCTCTTACGCTCAATCTGATAAAATCACCTTCCATCCGGTATTTGATTTTAAACGGATTTCATTTGGTCGTCTGGGGGCTCAACTGAAGTACTGGAGATTATTAAAAAAGGTAAAACCCGCACTATTAGTCGTGGGCACCCACGAACTTCTGCCCCTAGGGTGGTTATACTGTCGCCTGCATTCCTGCCAACTGGTGTATGATGTGCAGGAGAATTACTTTCTTAATCTTCTCACCCAAAAGGTGTATCCGGGAGTTTTAGGTAAAATCTTGGGCCATGCCGTTAGAAGCCTAGAGCACGCCATAGCACCTTCTATCAGTCACTTCTTTTTAGCCGAGGAAGCCTACAGGCTGGAGTTGCCGTTTATAGGCCACCGGTACACCGTTCTGCAAAATAAGTACCTTCCTCCTACCCAGGAAACTTCCGTACCCAGGTCACTTCCTGTGATCCTGCAGGAGGAGAAACCCTTGCGCCTCTTGTACTCTGGCACCATCTCCCGGCTATATGGGGTCATGGAAGCCATCACCTTCACCCAAAATCTCCGGCAGTGGGTGCCCTCCGCAGAACTCACCATCATAGGTTACGCCGCTGATGCGGCTTTCCTGGAAGAAGTAAAAGCCCGGGTGGCGCCACTTTGCTTTGTGACCCTCCTGGGAGGTAATACCTTGGTGCCGCACAATGAAATTTTAGCCCAGGAAAAACTGCACCACATAGGATTGTTGCCCTACCGGCCGCACCCCAGCACCTTTACCTGCGTACCTACCAAGCTATTTGAGTACATAGGCAATGGCTTGGTAGTCATCATGGAATCAAACCCGCTGTGGCAAAAAATCCTTCAGGACCATGAGGCCGGGGTGGTGTTGCCCTTCGCGCGCGCCATCACTCCCAAGAAGATAGAGGCACTATTGGAAAAACCGTACTACCAAAATGGAATTCCTGAACAGGTATTCTGGATGGAAGAAGAATCTACCCTACAGGGGGTGGTGATCAAGCTGTTAAGCCTTTAAAACAGGTTTAAAAATTTATTTAGGCAAACCTAAACTTTAATTTCCATATACGTATATTTGACCAACTATGACGAAAGAACTAAGAAACTCCCGCATTGCTGGCCTTGGCCACTATGTACCCGAAAAGGTAGTGAAGAACGCTGATCTGGAGAAACTGATGGATACCTCAGACGCCTGGATTGTGGAGCGGACCGGTATCCATGAACGACGTTATTTTGAACCTGGCAAAGACACCACCGCCAACATGGCTGCCAACGCGGCTCGCAAAGCCTTGGAGAAAGCCGGCTTAGAGGCCAAAGACTTGGACATGATTGTGTTCGCGACCTTGAGCCCCGATTATTTTTTCCCTGGCTCCGGAGTGCTGTTGCAGCGCGAGTTAGGCATTTCAGATATTCCTTGCTACGATGTCCGGAACCAATGCTCCGGTTTTATCTATGCCTTGTCTTTAGCGGATCAGTTCATCAAAACCGGCATGTATGACAACGTGCTGGTAGTGGGTTCAGAGATCCACTCTTCGGGGCTTGACTTCTCAGACAAAGGCCGGTCCGTTTCAGTGATTTTCGGCGATGGAGCCGGAGCTGCTGTTTTGACACCCTCAGATAGCTTAGATCGGGGCATCTTATCTACCCATTTACACGCTCAGGGCGAATTTGCGGAGGAACTGATGACCAAAGGACCATCAAGCAACGATGCGGAGCGCCTCACTTACCAGACCATTGATAGCGGCGACATCTGGCCAGTGATGAACGGAAGCACCGTCTTCAAACACGCCGTTACCCGCTTCCCCGAGGTGATCAACGAAGCCCTTACCCACAACGGTGTCACTGCCGATGATTTGGATCTGGTGGTGCCTCACCAGGCTAACCTGCGCATCACGCAGTTCATCCAGCAAAAAATGAAACTGCCAGACAATAAGATTTTCAGTAACATCCAGAAGTACGGCAACACCACTGCGGCTTCCGTGCCCATTGCGTTTTCCGAGGCTTTTGAAGAAGGAAGGGTAAAAGAGGGAGATTTGATCTGCCTGGCGGCGTTTGGCAGTGGTTTCACCTGGGCTTCTGCCCTGATTCGCTGGTAGACCGTCATGCACAGTACCGCGGAAGAAAACTACATCAAAGCCATCTACAAACTCTCTGGAGGCGGCACCAACGCGGTAAGCACCACCGGCCTTTCTGAGACGCTGCAGACCAAACCCGCCTCAGTGAGTGACATGCTGCGGAAGCTCAGCGCTAAAGACCTGGTGCACTACGTGAAATACCACGGGGTGCAGCTCACAGCCGAAGGACAAAGGGTGGCGTTAAAGATCATCCGGAAACACCGCCTCTGGGAGGTGTTCCTGGTGCAGAAACTCCACTTCACCTGGGACGAAGTACATGAGGTGGCCGAGCAGATGGAACACGTGAAATCTGAGCTGCTTATTCAGCGTTTGGATGAGTTCCTGGGTCATCCGCGCATTGATCCGCACGGCGACCCTATCCCTACGGAGGCGGGGGAACTGCGCGAGGAAGAGCAGCGGGTGCTGGCTTCTTTGGCCATAGAGCAAAAAGGCGTGGTGTGCCGGGTGAAAGACTCGCAGCCCGCTTTCCTGCAGTACCTCAACCGGGTGGGCATTCAGATTGGAACGCAGCTGCAAGTAGTGGACAAAATACCCTACGATAACTCGTTAGAGATCAGTATCAATAAAAGTAAGTCAGTGATTCTTTCTTCAGATGTGCTGGAGAAGATTTTCGTCATCAATCCGTGAGGTGCGTTTACGCGCTGATTTTATGAAAACAGGCCTTAAACGTTGGTTTCGTTGTGCGCTTTTCTTAATGCTGCTTTGTGCGGCCTGTGCCCCCGAGGATACTCCCGGGGCTCAGGCGCACCAGCAGGGCAAACTCTACATTGTCACCACCACCAGCATTCTCCGCAATGCGGTGGCCAACCTGGTAGGCGACCGGGCCGTGGTGACGTCTTTAATGGGCGCAGGCGTTGATCCGCACTTGTACAAAGCGGCCCTAGGCGATCTGCAGACCTTACGCGAGGCAGACGTCATCATTTACAACGGCCTGCACCTGGAAGGAAAGATGGGCGAAGTGCTGGACAAACTGGCCCGCCAAAAGGTGGTTTGGGCGGCCGCCGAAGGTCTCCCCGAGGAGCGCCTCCGGAAATCGCCCCAGTTCCAGGACAGCCATGACCCGCACATCTGGTTTGACGTGGCCCTCTGGGGCCAGTTAGTGGAACACGTTTCCCAGAAACTCCAGCAGCAGGACCCACGGAACGCCGCTCAGTATCAAGCCAACACCAAGCAGTACCGCGCTAGGTTAGACAGCCTCCATCTCTGGACAAAGGCGCAGATTGCCTCCATCCCAGAACGGCAACGGATCCTCATTACCGCCCACGATGCCTTCGGGTATTTTGGAAGAGCCTACAACATCAAGGTGCAGGGTTTGCAGGGGATCTCCACAGTTTCAGAGTTTGGCTTGCAGGATGTCTCCTCGTTGGTCAATTTCATTGTAGACCAGAAAGTGAAAGCGGTTTTTGTGGAGAGTTCTGTCTCGCAGAAAGCCATAGAAGCCGTGATGGAAGGCTGCCGTCAGAAAGGGCATGAGATACAACTGGGCGGAACCCTGTACTCCGATGCCTTGGGTGAGCCCAACGGCCCGGCCGGCACTTACGAGGGGATGGTGAAAGCCAACGTGTCCAAGATTGTAAAGGCATTGAAGTAAAATACCATAAGTTGCTGTTTTACTTATTGGTTATAGTCTGTTTAGAAAAGTGATGTTTGAAGAACTTACTAGTTTGTAGCATCAATATAAAGCAGCGGTAAAGGACATTAAACTTTTAAGCTGGTCATTTGAATAAGGGTTAGCAATCCTATTTTAGGCCTGTTTTCATAAAATCAGCTTAGAAACACCAGAACAAAGTTTTAGAAGGTAGAAGCGTATTTCAGGAGTAACCCATGATACAACACGTCACGAATCCGGTTTTAGAAGTGCATGATTTAACGGTGAGCTATCAGCGGAAACCCGTGCTGTGGGACGTAGACCTGACCTTACCGCAACAGGCGCTGGTGGGCATCATTGGCCCGAACGGGGCTGGTAAGTCCACGCTCATCAAGGCCATCATGGGCTTGCTTCCATTGAACAGCGGCTTTGTGGAGCTGTTTGGCAAGCCCTTGGAAGAGGTCCGCAAGCGGGTGAGCTACGTGCCGCAGCGCGAGTCGGTGGATTGGGATTTCCCGGCTTCGGCACTGGATGTGGCCATGATGGGGACCTACGGGCAACTGGGGCTTTTCAGAAGGCCTGGGTCCCGAGAGAAGAAACTGGCCATGGAAGCGCTGGAGAAAGTAGGCATGCAGGATTTCGCCAACCGGCAGATCTCCCAACTTTCCGGCGGACAGCAACAACGGGTTTTCCTTTCCCGCGCCTTGGCCCAGGACGCGGATTTGTACCTTATGGACGAGCCGTTCGCGGGGGTAGACATCGCCACCGAAACCGCCATCATTGAACTGCTGCGCCTGATGCGCGACAACGGCAAAACGGTGGTGGTGGTGCACCATGACCTGCAATCGGCGCAGGACTACTTTGACTGGATCATTCTGCTCAACATGCGCCTGGTAGCCTCGGGCCCTACCGAGGAGACGCTTACGCCTCCCCTTCTGGAGAAAACGTACGGCGGCCGATTAACCGAGCTTAGCCGCGTAAGCGAGTTGCTGCAGAAGAAACAATTCCCCATCAGAGAAACCAAACCAACCCGCAAATGAATACCCTGTGGGATTTCCTGAGCATGTCAGACGCCAACGTGCGGTTTGTGACTATCGGCTCTGTTCTGCTGGCGGCCAGTTCAGCGGTGGTAGGCTGCTTTACCGTGCTTCGGAAAAGGGCGCTGGTAGGTGACGCCGTGGCGCACGCCGTTTTGCCGGGCGTTTGCCTGGCCTTTATCCTGACCGGTGAGAAAAACCCCTTGATCCTGCTGTTAGGCTCCTTCCTGACCGGGTGGCTGTCTCTTATCATCATTGACCTGGTCACCGCAAATAGCCGCATAAAAGAAGACACCGCCATTGGCTTAGTCTTGTCCGTTTTCTTCGGGATTGGCATTCTGCTGCTCACCTCCATTCAGCACTCCAACAATGAAAACCAAAGTGGGCTGGATAAATTTCTTTTCGGGAGCGCGGCGGCTTTGGTGGGCCAGGACCTCATCACCTTCGGGGCAGTGGCGGTGCTGCTGCTGTTGAGCGTGCTGCTGCTGTACAAAGAATTCAAGTTAATCAGTTTTGACCTGGCTTATGCCCGCACCATCGGGTTGCCCGTGCGCGGCTTGGAGCTCTTGCTTACGACCCTCACGGTTTTGGCGGTGGTGGTAGGAATCCAATCAGTGGGCGTGGTGCTGATGTCGGCTATGCTCATCACACCTGCTGCTGCTGCACGCTTCTGGACAGACCGGCTTGGGGCGATGGTGGTGATTGCCGCCGCAATGAGTGCCTTCTGCGGCGCGGCTGGGGCCTATGTCTCCTTTACGGCTCCTGCCATGCCTACCGGCCCCTGGATTGTGATGCTGTTGTCCTTACTGGCAATCTTCTCGTTTATCCTGGCCCCGAAAAAGGGACTTTTGGCCCGTTACCTGATGCAGCGCCGCTTGCGCCGGCAGATGACCCGCGAGAACATCCTTAAAACGCTGTTCCATTTGGGCGAGGCCAAAGGCGAATACGAACACAGTTACTCCAAACAGCAGATTTTGGAACGCCGCCGCCAACCCTTGCTCCGGATGAAGAATGGGCTGAAGGTGCTTCGCCGCCAAGGTCTGGTGCAGGAAAGCCATGACGGCTGGGCACTTACGTCACCCGGCAAAAAAGAAGCTCAACGCATTGTCCGGCTACACCGCCTATGGGAGTTGTACCTCACAGAGTACCTGCAAGTAGCCTCAGACCACGTCCACGAGGATGCGGAGTCCATTGAACACGTGCTTACCCCGGAGCTGGAGAAACGGTTAGAAGAGCTGCTGGACTACCCTACCTCAGATCCGCACCATACCACTATTCCGCAACAGTCATGAACATAGATGCTTTCTGGATTATTTTAACCGGGGCGCTGGTAGCCATTTGCTGCAGTTTGCTGGGTTGCTTTCTGATTTTGCGCCGCATGGCTATGGTGGGCGATGCTATTTCGCACGCGGTGCTGCCGGGCATTGTGCTGGCTTTTCTGTTCAGTGGCTCTCGCGAGGTCTGGACCATGTTGATTGGGGCGGCCCTGCTGGGTGTTGCCTGCACCTTCCTGATTGAGTTCTTCCACAAAAAAGCCCGCGTCCAAGCCGATGCCTCCATTGGAGTCACCTTCACTACGTTGTTTGCACTGGGTATTATCCTCATCTCGGTGTACGCCGGCAAAGTGGACCTGGACCAGGATTGTGTGCTTTACGGCGAGATTGCCTATGTTCCTTTAGACATCTGGCTCACCGAAAGCGGTTTGAACATGGGTCCGCGAACCGTCTGGATTATAGGCGGAGTTTTGGTGCTGCTGCTGTTGTTTATCACCGTTTTCTACAAACAGTTATACCTCACCTCCTTTGATCCGGCTTTCGCTACGGCCATCGGGCTCTCCACCACGCTTTGGTACTACCTCCTTATGGGCGCGGTTTCCCTGACCACAGTAGCGGCCTTTGAATCTGTGGGGGCTATTCTGGTGGTGGCGCTCATGGTAGGTCCACCGGCTACCGCTTATTTGCTCACCGATGACCTGAAGAAGATGTTGGTCCTCTCAGCCTTGGCCGGAACCATCGCTTCGGCGGCTGGTTTTTACCTGGCCTTGTGGTTGAACGGCTCTGTGGCAGGGGCTATCTCTGTCATCATTGGACTACAGTTTCTGCTCGCCTTTGTCTTCTCTCCCAGCCACGGTCTATTGGCCAAGCGCCGGCAGCCGATAGCAGTTATGAAGGCTAACGCCGTTTAAAAATCTCTAAATGTCAATCCGGTTAGATATTGGTGAATTTGGCTTTAGGATTTAAAGGGTTTCGGGCTCATTTTTCTATAATAAGCTTTAAACAGCGACTCCCTTTTTGAAAGTCTAAAGGGCACTCGAGAAGAGAAGCGCTTTTCTACTTTCCTCCGGATACCACAATAGATAACGGTTCTTTTCGTATTAGAAGCGACTTCAAACCAACTGACCCTTAAGCAGAAGCGAAATTTAAGTTACATGCACTTCCTTTTTATTATCATAACCGCGTTCGCCTCCTTCTTCTCTCCTACTTCCTCCCTTAAACCGGCTGAATTTATCGTAGCTGCTCCCTCAGAAAAGCTGGAGTGGCTCACGTTGGAGCAGGCCCTCGTGAAAAGCAAAACCAAGCCCAAGAAGATTTTGGTGGATGTATACACCGATTGGTGCGGCTGGTGCAAGAAAATGGACAAGCAGGTGTACCAGAACCCTGAGGTGGTGAAGAAACTGAACCAGGATTACTATGTAGTGAAACTCAACGCCGAGCAGCGCCAAGCCATTACTTTGCAGGGCAGAACCTACAAATACTTGGAGAAGTACCGAGCACATGAACTGGCATTGTCCCTTCTGCAAGGACAGATGAGTTATCCTTCCACGGTTTTCCTGAACGAGAAGCAACAGGTGATGGAGCGGGTTCCCGGTTTTATACCGGCCAAAGATTTTCTGCGCGCTTTAGCGTATCTTTCGGAAAAATAGCCGCTAAACGGCAAACCCTAAGGAGTACATTGCTTTGATACCTTCCATCCTTTCCAAAGATACCATTGTGGCCCTGTCCACCGCTGCGGGGCACGGCGCCATTGCCGTGATACGGCTCTCCGGCCCCGAGGCGATTTCCATTGTGCAGAGCGTTTTCAAAGGAAAGAACCTGCAAAAGCAAGCCTCGCATACGCTACATTTTGGGACCATCAGAGATGCCGAGAAGATTCTGGATGAGGTGGTGGTAACTCTGTTCAAAGGCCCGAATTCCTACACCAAAGAAGACGTGGTGGAAGTCTCCTGCCATGGATCGCCGTACATCACCGAGCAGCTTCTGAAGCTATTTCTGCGCCAGGGCGCTCGTCTGGCCGAGGCCGGCGAGTTCACCAAGCGTGCTTTCCTGAACGGGCAGTTCGACCTGGCCCAGGCCGAGGCCGTGGCCGATCTCATCGCCTCTGATTCGGCGCTGACGCACCAGGTAGCCATGAAGCAAATGCGCGGAGGCTTCTCGCAGGAGATTAAGGCCCTACGGGCGCAACTCATTCATTTTGCTTCCATGATTGAGCTGGAACTGGATTTCAGTGAAGAGGACGTGGAGTTCGCCGACCGCAGTGCCCTCCGGCGCCTAATCTCTTCCCTACAGCGCCTGATTACGGATCTGCTGCAGTCTTTTGAAATGGGGAACGTGCTCAAGAACGGAGTTCCCACGGTCATCGCCGGCAAACCAAATGCTGGTAAATCCACGCTGCTCAACGCGCTTCTGAACGAGGAAAAAGCCATCGTATCTGAGATTCCCGGCACCACCCGCGACGTCATTGAAGATGAGGCCATGATTGGTGGCATTCGCTTCCGGTTCATTGATACCGCTGGTCTGCGCGAAACCTTGGATACTGTGGAAGCCATTGGGGTTGCCCGCACCAAAGAGCAATTACAGAAGGCTGCTCTGGTTCTCTACTTATTTGATGTAACCTCCACTACTCCTGCTCAGCTGCAGGAAGAATTAGATGCGCTTAACTTACCAGCGGTTCCTTACCTTCTGCTGGGAAATAAAAAGGATTTAGCTACTCCTGAGCAGTTGGGAAGCTTTGGCTCTTTTGAAAATCTGGTGTACTTATCGGCAGGCAAGAAAGAGGGTCTGGAGGACCTCAAAAAAGAACTCCTGGAGCAAGTAAACGCAAACGAAGCCATCACTGGAGATCGCACCATTGTGACCAACCTCCGCCACTACCAAAGTCTGCAGCAAACCTCAGATACCTTGATAGAAGTCCTGCAAGGCTTGGACAGCGGCCTCACCGGAGACTGGCTCGCTGCGGACATCAGGCGCTGCCTTTATTACCTTGGCCAGATCACCGGTGAGATAACCACTGATGACCTTTTGGACAATATTTTTACTAAATTCTGCATCGGGAAGTAGGCTTTAGCTGCATTTACCTTTTCGGGTAAATGCGGCTAAATAACACAAGGCCTAACCACTGCTGTCTTATTGGGAAAGGTTTATCATTAAAGCAACTCCCACCATTTCCTACTATTCAGCTTGGCTTGTCCTCTTCCTCATCATTGCCAGGCTTACCTTTTTTGGCGTTTTTAGCTTCAGCTTTTAGGCGCTCTTCATTTTCTTTCCTTTCCTTGAATTCTTTTTGACGCTGTTTCTTTTGTTGGTCTGCTGATCTAGTACTCATATCCTGCCTATTTAAGTTAATACCAATACATATAATTGTCTCCAAAATACTACTGCTTTCCTATGTGATATACCCTTAGGATGAACAAACTTCAAGTATCACGCTTTGTACACTTATGTATAATAATTTGATTCACTGCACTTGAAGATCCTTATTTAGATGCTTCAACTTGTCACCTTCTTCCTTCCTAACCCTTTAACCACAAGCAGTCTTTACAATAGTTAACGGCCAACTCACCATAAGAAAGCAACTCATTTTTCATTCTCTCCAGGTTACTTGTTTTATAGCCCGCTCATTGTTTTTCTTTTAGCTAGAATACTTCCAAGCTACTTAACTACAATGTCAGGGTTCTTATAAGGTCCTCTAAACTGATGAATAAAGGGTGTCATTGTTGCTTTTCTTGAGCAGACATAGTTGAATATTTCAAATTATTCGCTCTAAAATTTAATGAATTATAGCACCCCAATCTCCTGTAGTAAGGATTTTTCCTAGCCATATTCTTATGAGAGTAGAAGTATGAACCATTAAATGAAAAGTATCTAAGGCAATACAAAAACCACTCTCTTCCAACTAATTTAACTCCTCTCTGCATCATACGTTAGTTTACAAAGCTTCTACTTACTTCGTTAACTACTTAAAATATACATGATTATGAAAGACTCTACAGAGATAGTTTGTGTCTTGGACCGGTCGGGGTCCATGACCAGTATACTAGATGACGCAATCGGAGGATTTAATACCTTTCTAAAAACGCAACAAGATACACCCGGCGAGGCGGTGATGAGCGTAGTGTTGTTTGACAACGAGTTTGAGTTGGTGCATAAAGCAAAACCCTTACACGACATTCCTCCCTTCAACCATTCCACCTTTGTCCCTAGAGGAAGTACCGCGCTTTTAGATGCTGTGGGATTAACTATTAGAGAAATAGGTGTCCGGTTAGCGGCTCTCCCAGAATCCGAAAGGCCTAATAAGGTGCTATTTGTAATTTTGACCGATGGACACGAAAATGCCAGTAACCACTATACCCCGGAACAAATTAATGAGATGATCACCCATCAGCGGAACGTGTACAAATGGGAATTCCTCTTTTTAGCTGCCAATCAAGACGCCTTTACAGTTTCTGAGAGGTTAGGTATTGCCAGAGGAAATTCTCTCAATTTTCAGGCTTCCTCTGACGGCACACAAAAAATGTACAGAAGGATGAGTAATGCTTCCTCGTATTACCGGTCCTTGGAAAAAGAACGACAAGATGTTAAGACTGACAACCTGTTCGCTGATTCATCTGATGAAGACGATGAACAAGGAGATCAGCAAGGAGACAACCAAACAAGGGTATTTTAAGCAGAACCATGTCCATGCGCTGATAAGTAACAGGTAAAAGAATTATCAGGATCAACTCCATTAAACTGTGAGTTAACTAACGCTACTACCTTAAAGCAGCTTTTAATTTTATTTGCAATATTCAAAATCCCTCCATGTTTGTTCATGGAGGGATTTTGAGTATTAGGGCAATCTATAACTGTTAATATTCACTCTTAATAATTTTTGAGCTCCGTCACTTCTAAATAGAGCATTCTATATATTGAAGAAGGGCCTATTATTATTTATCAGGGCCAATTATTGATCAGACTCTTCCTTAGTGTCAAAATTAAACCAAGGTTTTGAGTCTTGTCTTTACTCAACTCCTCCATATAACCCATCCTATTCCAAAATATTTTACAGACATCCCTGCTCTTACTACTCTTCAACAAACTGCCCTAAAACGCTTCATACGTATCAAAAGGATCATATTAACGATGGTATCCTGTTCAATTTGCGTCTTTAGTATCACTATTATGTCTATTTTTTCATAATAAATATCATATACCCTATTGCATTGTATAATTTTTTCCTTACTTTCATTAAAGAAAATCATACCAGATTCAATTTTATATCAATAAGTAACAATGATAGAATCCCAAATCTTAACCATAAGCAACAGAATCAACTGGGAGAAGATGACAGAACTGTCGCTGGATCTTTTCTGCACGTTAGATAACAACAGGTTCTACCAATATGCCAGCGAGGCTTGTGTAGACATGCTGGGGTATCGCTCATGGGAGATGGAGGGCATGCATTATACTGATCTGGTTCACCCAGATGATAAGACCCAAACCCAGCAAGCCTTTTGGGCTGCCTCTTCCGGGACAAGGCAGAAATTCGAGAACCGAATGATCCATAAGGATGGCCAGGAGGTGTGGGTTCTTTGGTCCGTGGCCTGGTCTGAGGAAGAGGGTACCCTGTTCTGCGTGGGCCGGGACATCACAGACTTTAAATTCAAAGAGCAAAAATCTCAGAAAACAGAGCAGCGTTTTAAGCCAGTTTTCATGAAAGAGGTTCTAAAACAGCAGATAGTCCCGCAGCTTTCCGATACCCAGGAGGAAACGGGTTGCAAAGAGACCAAGCTGCAGCTTTCTCAACTGACCAAGGACCTGATAAGGAAAAACGCCGATCTCCAACAGTTCACCTACATCGTGTCCCATAACCTGCGCACCCCGGTGGCGAACGCCATGGGACTGGCAAATCTGTTGGCCACCACTGACCGGAACTCAGCTTCCTTTGACCGGTCTTTGTCTTACCTGCGGCTGAGCCTGTACCGGATGGACAATGTCCTGCGGGATATGAATACGATCCTGACCATCAGAGACCGGAGGGGTAATGTGGAGCGTGAGCAGGTAAATGTCAAAGAGGTGATATTGCAGGCCATGTCTTCTTTGGAGGACCAGTTAAGAAGCGCCGGCGCCACCATCAACCTGGATATCACCGACGGATTGACGGTCCAGGCCAATAAGGCTTATTTTTACAGCATCATCCTAAACCTCCTATCTAACTCTGTGAAATACAGAGCCGAGGAGCGCAAATTGGAGGTAAACATCCATTGTTACCGTAAGTCCAAAACCGAGGCGGCCATTTCCTTCTCAGACAACGGCTCGGGGTTTGACATGGAAAAGAACCGCAACAATGTCTTCAAACTTTACAAGCGCTTCCACACGCATACTGAAGGACGCGGCATGGGCTTGTTCCTCATCAAAACGCACCTTGATTCGTTAGGGGGCCGCATTGAGGTAGATAGTCAGGTGGGGCAAGGCACCTGCTTCCAGATCAATCTGCCTTAAAGGTCAAAAATTCTAGATTCAGGATAGTTCCTGGGTCACCATCGTCACAGCTTCGGCGCTTTTTACTCATTACATTTTACAAGTGTTTTTGATGAAAGTGGCCAAAAACTAATCCTCCTTCTATTTGAAAACACACTTTACTATCTCTTTAATAATTAACTATTCCTTAATCACTTATAAAATTTAATAACGCATACTTTACCTACATTCAACTAAACATTAATGCATCTTTTATTTCATCACCAATTACCAAATCAGTACTATGCAGAATTCTATACCCTTAGGACAATTCCTTAGATTAACTCAAAATTTAAAGCTGGTAAACCTGCAGCACATGATGAAAAACCAGAACCTGTTGAAACTGGTCACAGGTGAGGCGTTCGCGCCCTGGGAGTACATCTGTGCCACCTCTTTTATAGATGATCATTCCCACTTCGGGCAATACCTCATCAATATCAACTATCTAGGCTGCGACAAAACCTGTTTCTACTTCAGGGACAAAGATGGTTACCTCCTCAAGAGCAACTATATCTTTACCAGCCTCGGCCAAAAATCCACCATTGTGTTGACGAGTGTCAGTGTACACCCTTCAGACGAATTGGAGACCGTCTTGCGACTGAACCTGAACAAGAAGGCGCCCTACCAAACCACAGAGGAACTGGCCTACTTCTAAGGTCAAATCTTAGCGGTTGTTTCTCAGTGCCAAGGAAGCGCAATAACGGTGCTCTTGCCCTCCGTCCCACCCTAATTTGACCTTATTGGCTATATAGTTTTGCCCTAAAGAGCTTTCAGGGAACGGTTATAGCTACCTAACGGATTTTAGAGCTTTAACTTTTTAGGAAAGTTGATTTCTCATTCTATTCTGATGCTTCAAAGGCAAGAAAACATCCCTGCATCTATTAGCTGAAAATGTCATAACTTACGCAATTTGTTTTAAGGCCATTTCTAAGAAAACAGCCCTAACGTAAAATCTACACCAAAAACAAACAGCTAATGAGTGAGTTTTCAGTACAGAAGTTACGCGAAGCATTTCCGGCCTTGAGGCCAGTAGAAAATAAAAAGCCCTTTATTTTTTTCGATGGGCCGGGCGGCACCCAGATGGCCCAGCAGGCGGTAGATGGCATGGTGGATTATATCACCCAAGGCATGGCCAACCTCCACGGCGCGTTCCTTACCAGTATCCGGACCGACAATCTCCTGTTGGAAGGCAGGAACGCCATCGCTGATCTACTGAACTGTTCCCCTACAGAAGTCGCATTTGGGCAGAACATGACCTCGCTCGCGTTTTCCATCGCCCGAAGCCTGGGTCCGTTCCTCTCCAGTTCTGACGAAGTGGTAGTCACCGAGCTGGATCACCGCGCCAACGTAGATCCTTGGGTGACGCTGGCAAAAGATAGAGGTGCGACCGTTACGTTTATACCCGCCAACCCCAATACCTACACCCTGGAACTGGGGAACCTGCACAAGATCATTACGGAGAAGACCAAAGTGGTAGCCGTGGGACTGTCCTCCAACGTTACCGGCACCGTGACCGATGTAAATGCCATTATCGCCCGGGCCAAAGAGGTGAATGCGTTGGTCATCATTGATGCGGTGCACGCCGTTCCGCACCTGGCCATGGACTTTAAAAAACTGGGTTGCGATGTGCTGCTGTGCTCGGCATACAAATTCTTCGGTCCTCACCTGGGCATTGCGGTAATCGCGGAGTCCTTGTTTGAGAAACTGCCCGTGTACAAGCTGGCTCCGGCTCCCCAGGAAATTCCCGATAAGTTGGAAACGGGTACCCAGAACCACGAAGGCATTGCCGGGTTGCTGGGTGCGATCCAGTTCATCCAAAACCTGGGGGAAGGCTCCACCAGAAGAGAACAACTCACCTCCGGTATGCAGCGCATTGCCGCCCATGAAGATGAGCTGGCCCACAGGGTAGAAACCTTCCTGATGAATGTACCGGAAGTACGCCTTTACCGGGCTCCGGAAGGCACCCCTAAAACTCCTACCTTTGCCTTTACCGTGGAGAACGTGCCAGCGCGCGAAGTCACCACCTGGTTTGCCCAGAACTACAACATGTGCATCGCTGATGGTCACTTCTACGCCTCCACCCTCGCCGATAAGCTGAAAGTAAACCCTATGGGCGGCTGGGTCCGGATTGGGTTGGCGCCTTACAATACCTTAGAGGAAATTCAGCTGTTTGAAAAAGCTTTGCAGGAATTTATCTCCACACATGTGAAGAAGTTACAGCCTTCTCAGGTTTAAGCTTTTGTTTTCTGGCTAACTTTGTAAAAACGATCCTAATTGACCCAATTGTTAATTCTTGCCAGAAGCTGGCTAGGCTTTGGAGATGTCCTTCTCTTGGGCCTAGCCAACTTTTTATCTATGCGCTGAAGATTACCTAAACAGAAATTACAAAGCCATTGCTGGTTTGATCTTCTGCCGAGAGTGGAATAATCTCCGTAATTTGCGGCTTCAATAAGAAAGAAAAAGGTGCTGGAGATCATATTTGAGGATGCGCACTATGTGGCCATCAACAAGCCCAATGGCTTACTGGTGCACCGCACCCGCATTGCCGAGGAGAAAAAGGAGTTCGCCCTGCAGTTGCTGCGCGACCAACTGGGGTGCCGCTTACACGCCGTGCATCGCCTGGACCGGGGAACCTCCGGCGTGCTGCTTTTCGCCAAATCCCCGGAAGCAACGGCCCCTTTGGTGAAGGCCTTTGCCGAGCGCCAGCCCGATAAAACGTATTTCGCCATTGTGCGCGGGTACGCCCCGGAGGCGGGTACCATTGACAGCCCCATCCGCCCCGACAAAGACCACCAGCACAAAGAAGCCCAGGACGCCATCACCCACTACACCAGGCTGGCTACCGTGGAGCTGCCCATTCCCGTAGGCCCTTACCAAACTGCCAGGTATAGTTTGGTTAAGATCAAGCCGGAAACCGGGCGCATGCACCAGATCAGAAAACACTTTGCCCACCTCCGGCACTACATCATCGGCGATAAGAAGCACGGTGACTGGCGCCATAACCGCATGTTTCTGGAGCAATTGCAAAGTCCTGCCTTGTTGCTACATGCCGCCTCCCTAACTTTTGAGCATCCATTCACCAAAGAATTAGTGGAAATAAAAGCCTCCCTGCCAGAGAACATGCGCCGACTTTGCCAGGAGTTCTCCTGGCTAGAGATAGTACAGCAGCAGCAGGAACTGCCCTTATCTGAGTCGGCTAGGAACGCGTAGGGTTCCATTTTTCCATAAGACCAGGCCCTTAAGCCTCTGTGGTACTGTTAAAGCCCTAAACCCTGACTACCACTTTACCTATGGTTTGCCCGATTTGGAAGAGCTTGATGGCTTGGTGCATTTGGTTGAATTCAAATGTGTGGCCAATGTGCTGGGGTTTTAGAGCTAGTTTTTGCAAATCTTGGAGTAATTGGAGCATCATATCCGTCTGCTCGTAAAGATAGATGAGGTTAAAGCCCATCAGTGATTTGTTCAAGGTTGGAAGTTTCAAGGGATCAATCTGGGGGCGTTGGAGGTACTTCCAGATGAGTTTGGGGTAGTTGGGTTTAGCGCCGTGGCTGGAGAAGCTGGCATTGCCGTACACCACCATCCGGCCCATGGGAGCCATTGTTTCCCAACCCTGCCGCAGAATCTTACCGCCAATGCATTCCATGATCAACTGCAAGGGGCGTCCGCCAAGAGCTTCTTCCAGCTTTCTTTTGAAATCCTTACCCCGAAGGATTACGGCATCGTAGGCTTCTTCCTCCTGCAGAAAGTCAATCTTATTTTTCTTCCCCACACTGCCAATGGTATAAGCCCCCAACTTTTTACAGATGCGGTTGGCCAGAATCCCTACGCCACCTGCCGCACTGTGGATGAGCACCGTCATTCCCGGCTGGAGATTGCCTAATTGGGTAAGCGCATAGTAGGCGGTGAGTCCTTGTACCAGGAACCCAGCCCCTTCCTCAAAGCTCCAGCTCGGGGGCAAGGCAATGACATACCGGTGGTGGATGTTGAGATGCGAGACATACCCCCCAAACTTTGTAGCGCCCATCACCCGGTCCCCTACCTGCCATTCCTCCACGGCTGACCCAACCGCTACCACCACCCCCGAGAACTCAAGACCAGGTATGAAGGAGCCTTCCGGAGTAGCGCTGTACAGGCCCTGCATGGCAAAGATATCGGCGAAGTTGAGTCCGATGGCTTTTACCTGAATGCACACTTCGTGGGCTTTGGGGCGGCCCAATTGCTCTGTCTGCAAAGAAAGATCATGGATAGACCCAGCGTTGGGCATGCGGTAAACCTGGCGTAAGAGCATAAATAAATTGGATAGAATGAAGTGAATGAAATTTTTATACTACCACAACGCGGCCCTTGTGCTTAGGTTAGGTTAGTTAGCGTGAATAGAAAACAAAACACTCAAGTCAACCTTCATAATATTTGTAAAAGCTATCCTTTTCCACACTTAAAAGCATCTAAAATCAGCAGTTGAAAAAATTGGGGCAATAATTGCTAGAAAGTTTTACCTGGAAATAAGCCGATGGATTTTGTCTCTGCGGCTTCATTCTTTTTCTCTTGAGGTTACACCTTTTATATCTGAAAAAAAGAATGAAAGTGACCAACATAAATCTCTTACACCAGGTTCAAACAGTATTGTTTTTGTCTAAACAAAATACAATATTGCTGGTAAATAAATTGTAGCACGCATTTTGTAGTACAATGAGCATGGAAAGATATGCTAAGGAACAGGTTTCCAAGGAAGTACTAGAAGTTATTCTGGACCATTATGCCCCAAAACTCACCTCAAAGGGGTTTAGTTTGTTCGGGATAAACATAACCTATTACTTCCCCGAAGAGGATTTGGAGGGAAAGGAAAGCAATCTGGTGGCGTTTTCTATTGAGGAAGATACTAGAAATTCTTACTTCATTTTAGCTACCCAAGGCACACCTGCTCCTCAGGTAAAAGCCCTTGTAGAACAGCTGGAGTATGATGAACCCGCGGCTGAATAAGCAATAATTTTTCTGCATTGCTTTTGCCTCTTTGAATTCTGCCTGTTTTCTTGAAAATAGCCTTAAAGCAAGTGCAGTAAACGCGGGCATAAGGAGTTGTTATGCTTAATGCAACTTCTAAAAGGCAACGCCTTTCCAGAAGGAAAGACAATGCGTAAGCGGTTGTCAAGTGGCTAATAATTTACCGGTGAAGCTTTAATAATTGAGTGGTTGTATGGAGAAAAAAGATTCAATTCTCCGGGCTATACTGGCCAAAGTGGGGAAGCTCCCGGAGCCTCATGATCACCCTACCCAATCAGGAGTGATCGCAGATGATACCCAATTACCCCTGAATTGTGTTTTGGCTCTTAGCAGAGAACTTTCGGAGGAAGGCCTGGTCGCCATCAGTTCCTTGTCTGATCCTCCCTTACTGTACCTCACCAAAACCGGAGTAGCCCGCGCGCGCCGCTACGACCGGGCATAGCTTCGATAAATTAACCTAAATACATTTACTAGAAAACTAAGCTCTTGGCTGGGTAGGCTTGCCTAGGTGCTTTTTCGGTAGCCGAATATAAAAAGTGGTGCCTTTGCCTTCGGTACTTTCAAAGGTGATAACCCCGCGGTGCCATTCCACAATGGTCTTCACGATGGACATGCCCAGTCCCACGGAATGTTCTCCCTTCAGGCCGGGTCTTCTGGCTGGGGTAAATTTTTCAAAAAGGCTGTCCTGCAACTTCTCGGGGATACCAATTCCAGTATCCGCTACCTTCACCAACACTTCCTCGGATTCCTCGTCCACGGTCACCGTGATGGAACCGCCATCAGGGGTGAATTTTAGGGCGTTGGAAATAAGGTTCGTGATGACCTGCATAAACTTGAGATCGTCAATCTCCACAAAAATCTCGTCGGCGCTAGCGATAAAACTCACGGTCACGGGCAACAGCTCGCTCCCTATAATTTCATACTCAATCATCGCCTCCCGCATCTTCTCCACCAGGTTCACCCGGCGGGTTACCACCTGCGTGTGCGATGATTCCAAAAACTCCTGGTTCATGAACTCCCGAAGCATATCAGAACCCTGTTTGCTGATGCGTTCAATCAGGTGCAGCATGTGCTGGGTATCCTCGTCCTGATTTGTCTTCAATTGGTCTGCCAACAGGCCGGAAAGATTCTGAATCATGCCCAAAGGTCCGGCTAGGTCATGCGCCAGAATGTTGAGCACGCTGTTCTTCTTGTTGGAATACCGCTTAAGATGATCATTGTACCTTCTGGCAGCGGTAATATCCTCCATGTGGCCAAGCAACAATGTACCAGAGGCCTCCTCTACCAGCGAGGCAGTCAGGCAAACCCATTGTTCCTGTTCACCTTGAAACAACACCCTGAACTCAATGGTTGAGGATTTTCCCTGTACCTGCAATTGAGCAAACCAGTCCTGCACAAATTGCTGGTCTTCTATATGCACCAAGTTAAGCATGGCCTGAGGACTTGTATTGTCCGCCGGAACCTTAAAAGAAGCCTGGAACTCGGGACTTTGATACACGAAAGATTCTTTGTCTACCTCATAGGCGAAAAAGGCCTGACCGGTTTGTTCTAACAGCGTTTGGTATAAGCCTGGAGAGGTATTCTTGGTTTCCATGGTGATGTAATGAAAGGTACGCCTCACGTCAATGCCCTCCAATCTACCAATAAAACGGGGGAAAAGTTTAGATAAGCAATCATCCGGATGCCTTACTGGATTTGGCTGCATTCCTTTATGCGACTTAACCAGCCAACCGGAAAGTACACTATTCCCATATTCCATTCTCCTCTAATGATAAGGCGCAGAGATTTTGTATGGAGAAACTTACCTTTTACAATCGAGGTTAGGCTGTTTTCAGGTCGCTTATAAGAAATCAGAGTGAAAACAGATAGGTGCATGTAACTCCCATTTACAGAAAAGTCAATCAGGTGGAAGGAATACAATTGAAGGAAAACCTATGAAGAAGAAAAAGTAACAATTCAATACTTATTAAAAATATTTTTTGATTAAGTATAAATATAGCTATATTAGAAGGCAAGTAAATCCATATTTCAGAAAAGAAGGCTTTTGCGCACTTGAGGGCTAAAAGGTAAGAGAGCAGAAGGTAAGCAATAAAGAATAGAACAGATAAAAATTTTATATGCAGAAGAACTACTACCAACTGCTTGGGATAAAGGAATCGGCGTCTCCCCTGGAGATCAAGGATGCATACCGCAAACTATCCAAGAAAATCCACCCCGATCTGAACCAGGGAGAAACCTTTTTCGAGGAATATTTCAAGGAGGTAAAAGAGGCATATGAAACCTTGTCTGACCAGGAGAAAAAGCGGAACTATGACACCCGACGCTTCAGACCGGCCATCACCAACAATGCGCCTCCCATTCCCAGCAACCTGGTAAACCTGGAGTACCAGGTTTCAAGGCTTGAATTGAAATTACGGGACCAAAACGAACAGATGGCCACCCTGCAGGCCGAGAAGAAATCACTGCACCAGGAGTTAGAGCATTTTGTGAAAGCCTTGTTTGAGGTGAAGAACGAGCGCAGTAATCTGCAAAGCAAAGTAAAGGAACTGGAGCAGCAAACCGCCTCCCTGAGCAAGCGTCCGGCTACCGTAGTGGAGAAAGCCCCTGACCGTAGCCGCGAACTGGAGCTCCAGCGCAGTTTACAGGCCCTGGAGCATGAGCTGCAGAATGCTCAGAAGCAGATTGCCACCAACGCACAGGAGCTGGCTCGTGAGAACCAGGTGAAAATAAAACTGGAGAAGCGACTACAGGAACTGGTATTGGAAGCCGCCCAGGCGCAAGCCCGGGAAAAGCAATTTACGGCCCTCACCCAGGAAGCGGCCAAGCAGAAAGCCCGGATGCAGGAACTGGAAAAACAGACCCAGCAGGTACAGGCTGAACTGCAAGGCAAAAGCCGCGAGTTAGAACTGGTCCTACAGCACCGTAAAACCCTGCAACTGCATCTGCAGGAACTGGAAGACAGAAAACCGGAACCCACCGCCGTGCCAGCGGCAAAAGGCGAAAAGAACGAGAAGGCCCGGTACCAGCAGAACCAAATTTTGGAAATCACCACCCAAAAACAAGCCTTGCAGAACCAGGTACATGATTTGGAACTGGCCGCCGAGCAGTTGAAACAGGTTCTCCAGGACAAAACCAAAAACCTGCAGCAGGAAAAAGCCCTGAAGCAGGAGTTACAAGCCAAGCTTCAAAACCTTTCAGAGCAAGTTGCCCAGCAACAAGAGCAATTACACCGCAAAACCCAGGAGCTGGAAGGAGAGCTAAAGGCTAAACAGGCCCATCAAATTAAAATTCAGGAGTTGGAGCAGGAGGCCCTCCGTCTAGGAGCACTGCTTAAGGCTAAAGCCGAAGAACACACGCACCTTTCTCAAAAGCTACAGGAACTGCAGGCAAAACTAAAAGCCTTGGCCCAAGAGGAAACCAAATTGCACGCCACCATCCAGAAACTGGAGGGACAAGCTGCAAAAGACCAAACTGAGTTGCAGGCCAGAACTCAAGCGCTGCAAACCGCCAATGCGCAGAAGCAGGCGCTGCAAAAAGAATTAGAAGACCAAAAGAAAACCACAGCCACAAGCCAGCAGGACCTGCAGCGCAAAACCAAAGAACTGGAACAGGAAACCGCGCAGAAGCGCACTGCCCAAAGCAAAATTCAAGACCTAGAGAAGGAGAAAGCCACCCAGGTACAAAGGGTAACTGAGCTGCAAAAAGAACTGTTGGCCGTCAAAAGCCGGTACACGCACTTGGCCCACCTGCAGCCGTTTTTGGTAGAGCGCATGGACTTCTTCAACTCGGCGACACCCAAAGTCTACCGCGATTCCTTTGAACGGGCGGACATCAAGTACATCTTCAGCCGGATGAAGATTGCCGTGCTCGCCGACAAACCTGGCAAGCTGAACGTGCTGGTAAAATACGTGAAACCCAACGGGCAACTGTATTTCAACCCGAAGTCCTCTCCTACCGGCTACTCCTTTGCTGCCACCCTTAGCTACAGCCCCGATGATGAATACTTGTACCTTTCGGGATGGGGCAGCGACCGGGACACCACCTTTGTGGCCGGCGACCACCGCGTAGAGATCTATGACGAAACAGGCCGCCAACTCACCAAGGCCCACTTCATGGTGAAAGATAAGATTCTGAAGTTGTCTAAGTTGAAAAGCATCTTTTAACCATCGCTTTTTACTCATAGTTAATTCAATCTGCTAAGTCTTTTCAATCCTCCGGGCTGCTGATAGCTGGTGCCTCTTCTAGTTTCCTTGCTCATTAACCAAAGTGCTGGATAAGGTGCAAGGAAACTCAAAAGGGATTACCCATGTAAAATTCGCTGGCGCGAGCGTCCCGCTCGTGCCTACACCTGCAGATCAATCTTTAGGCAAATAACGCCACCAGCAAGATGACAATCTGGAATGCGTGCGGACACGAGCGGGACGCTCGCGCCAGCGTATGATAATTACCTATCAGGAGGAAAGACACCAAGCAAATTATTAAAAAGGCAAGACAAACCTGATCTCCTCTCAAAATTTGTGACATTAAGAGAACACCTGTTTCTTTCAACCTGCTACTTTGTATGAGGTTTTCTAAAATGGGGCTTAAAATGGTTTGTAAGGCTGGCTTCTTTCCGGGCTGCTTTCTTTTTAGTAGCTTTAATCTTACAAGAACCAACCTCATTGCGTATGTACTGGACAAAAAGTGTTTTAGCTATATCCTTCGGTTTGCTGGTAGCTCATTTAGATCTTTCTGCGCAAGGCCAGGCCCAGGCCACTGCCCCAGCAGCGGTGAAGCCGGGCATGTACAAGAACCCCATGCCAGTGGCCATTGGCGACCCGTATGTGCTGTATGATGCGCCTACCCAGACGTATTACATGTACGGTACGGGCGGCGGGGCCAAAGATGGTTTCGGGACATATTCTTCCAAGGACCTGGTGAACTGGAAACCCGAGGGGCAGGTGTTTAGGGGCAACATCCCGGGCTCCTGGGACGAGAAGAACTTCTGGGCGCCTGAGGTGTACCGCGTCAAAGACAAGTACTACCTTTTCTACTCTGCCGACTGGCGCCACAACCCCACGAATGAAGAAGAGAACTTCCGGATCGGCGTAGCCGTGGCCGATAAACCCACCGGTCCCTTCAAGCACCTCAGCGACAAACCTATCTTTGATCCGGGCTACCCCATCATTGATGCCAACCTGTACATAGATCCCAGCGGGAAAATGTATCTGTATTACTCGCGCTGCTGCTACAAACACCCCGTGGAGAGTGAGGTGGCTACCTGGGCGAAGAAAACGGGCCTATTCCCCGAGATTGAGGAAAGTTGGATCTACGGGGTGGAGCTGAAACCCGATTTCAGTGGTGTGATTGGCGAGCCGGAGCTGCTGCTGAGGCCGCCGGTGAAAATGAACGATCCGCAGTCTGAGTGGGAAAGCCGCTCGGTGACGGCCAAAGAAGTGAACCGCCGCTGGACCGAGGGCTCCTACACGTTCAAGCAGGGCGATACTTATTACATGATGTACTCCGCCAATCACTTTGGGGGCGAGCATTACGCAGTGGGCTACGCCACGTCTAAAAGTCCGCTGGGACCTTTTAAGAAGGCCGAGAACAACCCGGTATTGCAGAAGAACACACCCAAAGGCGGACTGGTGACCGGCACGGGCCATAACAGCGTAGCGTTTTCGCCAGACGGTAAGCAGATGTTCTGCGTGTACCATGGCCGTACCAAAGCCACCGGCGATGAACGGGTGGTGTTCATTGACCCCATGAAGATCCAAAAGGACGGCAGACTGGTGGTAGAAGGCCCCAGCACCTCGCCTAAGCCCATGCCTCTAGGTAAGAAGTAATGCAGCTCAGAATCCTGGCTCTAAGACATTGATTTTCACCTGAACCAGGGCCAGGATTTTAATTATTTTCGGGCTTTTTAGGCCTTGAGCGCCTCTCAACGGGGTTTGTAAAAGTTTCTGGTTTTCCTTGTTTACCTAAGTAGTTAATCCACGTATAGGATTGTCGACTAGGTATTTACAACAACCATATGAACCACGGAACGGTAAAATTCTACAATTCAGATAAGGGCTTCGGCTTTATTACAGACACCCAATCTAACAAGGAATACTTCGTGCACGTGTCTGGCCTCATTGACCAAATCAGCGAGGATGATGAAGTGGTCTATGAGCTTCAGGAAGGCCGCAAAGGCTTTAACGCCACCAACGTCAAACTGGCGTAGGTATTCCCTAAAACTACTATACAGGTATCCCAAGGGCCTCTTCTGCGGAAGGGGCTTTTGCAAGTACACCCAAGGAGATCCAGCAGGGCAAGCCCCTGGTGTGAGGCGGTCCCTCACAACCTGTCCTTTGCACCTTGGCAGGAGTAAGAAAGCTCTGTGGAAACCCGCGTCCGTTTAGATCCTGTTTTCAGAAACCAGGCCCTAAACAGCACACCCCAGCGTAATGCTTTTGAAAGGAGATCTGCCTAGGTAAGAACCGCCTCGGCAGACTGGCTTCCCCTACCCGTTTTTGATGATTAGAAAGATCTTGCAAGTACAGACCCTGAAAGGCAGGATTGGAATGATGCCAGAAAAGGGCCTTGACAGGCGTTAAACCAAGTTCTGGAAAGTATTCCCGTTATCTTCTACCAGGAATGAACGAATACCCTTGGGGGGGTGTCTTTAGAGTACAATGAACAACTATATGAATCAAGGAACAGTAAAATTCTTTAACACCGAAAAAGGCTTCGGTTTCATTAAAGACGCACAAACATCTCAAGAGTACTTCGTCCACGTATCCGGACTGATTGACGAGATCAGAGAGAACGACGAAGTAACCTACGAGCTTAAAGAAGGTAAAAAAGGACTTAACGCCACCAATGTACAATTGGCATAGTCATTTGTCATAAACCTAGTGTAATGAAAAGCCTCTCCAAATGGAGAGGCTTTTTTATGCTGAAAAGTTTAAGTAAAGTATGATTTTGATTTACCTGTGCAAAACATGAACAATTCTAAAGTAGAAAAATTTTTATTCGTAACTTAATCTAGATCCAAGCATACAGAAACTTGTTTCTGTATGCTTGGGATATTACATTCTGCATCATCATAGGTTTAGAATGATGAAATGTATATTCCAAATCCTCATAGCTAATGTTTTAAGATCCAATTGGTTTGTGTATTGGGACTCCACTAATAAACGTACCTTAAAAGTAAAATGGTAGAATCAAGATGCATTAGAAACAAATTTATACCTGTTTTTTATGGGCAAAAATGAAGAATTATCTGGAGACTTTCGTGTGTCACCAAAAGGTCTACATCTGCTAAGGAATAGGTTCAACTACGAGACTATCCCATTTAACCAAATCACAAGTCTTCAAGTAAAACGTACTAGAGTGCTAAACAACTGGGTAATTATTTTAG
Source organism: Rufibacter hautae (assembly GCF_008271695.1). Classification (GTDB taxonomy): domain Bacteria; phylum Bacteroidota; class Bacteroidia; order Cytophagales; family Hymenobacteraceae; genus Nibribacter; species Nibribacter hautae. The sequence continues at coordinate 818,603 of NZ_VKKY01000002.1, read as the reverse complement.
TAGTTGGAGTTAGTTTGCAGCTATTTGCCCTTCTCTATACATTAGTCATACTTTTATTTGTAGACACAACCAGAATCTCAACCCTGTTCTTGGTGCCTCTTCTACCATATTTCTTTGGTTTGTACATGATGGTGCAATCACTTAAGAAAGATGACATGGTTTTAGTAACTTATCGAAACAAGAGAAAGAAACTTCTACTTCAAAGCCCTGAACAGTACGATAAATTACAGAAGTATAGGAATCAAATGAATTTGGTTCATCAACCGGAATCTTTTCCCACAGACCCTGAAACATTTCTGTATGAATGAATAAGCTTGATCTAAATTTCTTTGTTCTTTTTGGAACATCGAGATTTAGACTGCTGGTTTTTGCTCTTTAATTTCACTAAATATCCTATGTGGCTATTTGTACGAGATAGCTGGAGACAATAGAGGTAATTTTAAGCTTTTGGTAAAACTTTGCTTATATCTATAATCACATTCAGCTACTTGCTTAAGGTTCAATTCCCTCCACTCCCCCGGCTGCAACTCTCCTACTACCACATTTACCATCCGCACCCGCGCCAACCTCTCCACGGCATATCCCAGCTTATAGCACATGCGCCGAATCTGCCGGTTAAGGCCCTGCGTGAGCACAATGGAAAACGTCTTTTCTCCTAGCGGCTGTACCTGGGCAGGACGTGTCTTCTGGCCCATAACCACCACCCCGGAGGCCAGTTGTTCCAGCGCTTCGGGAGTTAAGGGCTTGTCTACCGTTACTATGTATTCCTTTTCTTGGTGGCTTTCAGAGTGGCTGATGCGGTTGTAGAGGGCCCCGTCATCCGTGAGCAGCATGAGTCCTTCAGATTCTTTGTCCAGCCGGCCCACCGGGAACACCCGCACGTTCAGGTTCAGGGCCTGCGCCAGGTTGTTTTCAATGGCGGGGTTGAGCGTAGATTCCACACCGCGGGGTTTGTAGTAGGCCAGGTACGTAAAGGTTTGGGGTTCTTTGAGCACCTGCCCGTCAAACTGCACCTCGTCTTCGGGGGATAGCGCCTGCTGGAACTGGCCTTTCGCCCCATTCACCAGCACCCTACCGGAGATGATGGCCTGGATGGCTTCTTTGTTAGATAGCCTCCCTTTCTGCACCACGAAATACTGTAGAGAAGAGGTAAGGGATTTCATGCGTAAAGAACCGATGGATTGGGCACAATTGCTATTGTCAAGAGACCACAAAGGTACAGGAAACGACCTAAACTATTGACCTGAGGTGATTTAATTTGCAGGCTCCCCGGCCGGGCGAAACAAAGGAAACACTCCACCCAGGTACCTGCTACACTTACATGCCCAGGAAGATGGATAAGCCGGGGAAGGCAAAGATATGAGCCCTCCTGAAATTGCCTGGATTCTTAGAACAAACCTCCGTTTACAGGGTATATAAAAAAACATACCATTCCTGCCCGTGAAAAAGTTAGCTCTACGTCCGCTTCTTTCAGCCACTTCCCTGCTTTGGGCGGTGTTGCCCCTGCTTTTCACCGCCTGCGATGCCCAACCGGTGAAAAGCCAGGCGAAAAGTGCCGCTGTGTACGCGTCCAAAACCCCGCACCCCGATGGAACCGGCAAGGTGTACCTGGGCCGCGAGATCGCTCACGTTATGTCGGCGAGCGGTGGGGAATGGCTGGAGCGCGATACCCGGCAGGAAGAAGAAAACGTGGCGCTCGCCATCTCCAAATTACAACTCCAACCTAACAGCGTGGTCGCCGATGTAGGCGCCGGCACGGGCTACTACACGTTCCGGATCGCGCCGAAGGTTCCGCAGGGAACCGTGTACGCCGTAGAAGTGCAGGAGGCATTCGTGACAGGATTGGAGGCCCGCAAAAAGGAATTGGTCCTAAACAATGTGACGGTGGTCAAAGGCAGCGCACAATCTCCTAACCTACCTGAGGCTTCGGTGGACCTGGCCATAATGGTGGATGTGTACCATGAACTGGAATACCCTCGCGAGATGCTTCAGGCCCTGCACCGATCCCTGAAACCTACCGGCAAGCTCCTCCTGCTGGAGTACCGCGCTGAGGACCCGTCGGTGCCCATTAAAGCCTTGCACAAGATGAGCGTGGCCCAGGCCTACAAAGAACTATCCGCCAACGGGTTCACTCTCTCCCGGCGGGAGGACTTTTTGCCCATTCAGCATTTCTTGCTGTACGAGAAGGCGAAGTAAACGCGTCCCTCCCATACCTTGGCATTTCCCTCTGGTACTCCAGAAGTAGCATTAGAATGGCTCACACTGGTACAAAAAGTTTTCAATATTTCGATTCCTTAAAGGTGTAAGGACAATCACTACCTGACTGGGTATTTAGGGTAATTTTAGGAACTTGTCTCCATCAATACAGGCTCATGTGCTAGCCTTTTGCCGGAATTTGATTTTGTTGATTTTTGGCTTCTGTTTGAGAAAACAGACTTAAAGGAGGAACCCACCCCTACCCCTCCTAGGAGGGGAATCAAGCAATGCATATGAAGGTAGTTGAGTCGTAGTTTGGATTGTTGGCGATAACACCAACAACGGCGGCTTAGGTTGCCGAGAGAACGATTAGGATAATGTAGGGGCACCTCTTGTGGGTGCCCCTGGCAGTAGCTGCCGTTCATTGCGGAGGATCATGTAGAGACAAGGCATGCCTTGTCTCTACATGATCAAATATTTCCAGATTGAATCACTCAATCAGGTGGCATAATTCAGACGAATTCCAAGACCAGCAGTTTCCTGCGGCGGGCTGGGGCGAAGGCCTACAGTGAGGCCGAGGCTCGGCCTGTCGCACGGAAGAACTGTTCGAATGGCAGTGACCTGCGTCAGCTATAGAACAGATAGCTTTGGCCAGGTGGTACCTTAACTGAAGCCTCACTGTCCGAGCGTCAGCGAGTTTGAGGCTTCTTGATTCTTTTGGTTACTTTTCTCATCAAGGAGAAAAGTGACAAACGCCCGCAGACCCCGGCTGCAACTAGAAGCTTAGTAAGGAAGGGAGTAGAAAGTAACTGCTCAGAAGGTGTTTTTGAAGCTAGCGCCTCACTGCAGTTTCAAACTGCAGACCATCGTAGGTCCAAGTTGAAAACTTGAACCAGGGAGAGAGATTAGAAGGAGATGTCAAAAACTCCTTAGCAGACCAAGGAACAAAAAAGCTAAAACATAAAAAAGCCGTCCTGCTTTTCAGCAGGACGGCCCTCCATTTAAACAAACGACTCTCTAAAATCCGCTCACATTAAGGCGACCGCCGGTAGTGCATTTGCCAGCTAGAGACGAGGTGGGAACCGCGCTGCTCAGGATGGCATCTTTGATGGTTTGGGCAGTGGAACCTGGGTGCGAAGCCGCGTACAGGGCCACTCCTCCGGTGACGTGTGGCGTAGCCATAGACGTACCGTTATAGGATGAATAGGTGTTATAAGCAGTGGAAGAATAGATGCCGGAACCTGGGGCCCCGATGTCTACCGTAGTGGCGCCATAATTGGAGAAAGAAGATCTTCCGCCCGTGGAGGTAATGGCCGCTACCGCGATTACATTGTCATACCCTGCCGCAGATGCGGTGTTGTAGTTAGAGGGGTAGCTTCCTACGGCATCGTTGTTATCACCTACGCCATCAGAACCTCCGTTACCGGCGGCGGCCACGAACAGAATCTGGGCTTGGGCTGCGCGTACTACCGCATCGCTTAGGGCTTGGGAGAATCCACCGCCGCCCCAGGAATTATTGCTGGCCACAATGTTCATGTTGTGGCGGGTTTTCAGGTCAGTTAAGTAGTCAACGGCTTTGATGGCGTTCGCGGTGGTACCGCCTCTGCGGCCCAGGAACTTCAACGAGATCATGGTCACGTTCCAGTTCACACCTACTACGCCTTTCCCGTCGTTTTTAGCGCCGATGGTACCGGCCACGTGCGTGGCGTGGTCGTCATAGGCACCACGGGTACCGCCGTCATAGACAGAGTTGTCATTGGCGTCAAAGTCCCAGCCGTTCACATCGTCAATGTAGCCGTTGCCGTCATCGTCTACGCCGTTCACCGGATCAAAGGGGTTGGTCCAGATTTGACCCTGCAGGTCTGGATGGTCCGTCTGTACGCCTTCGTCAATGATGCCCACTACGACCGAGGCAGAACCGGTGTGACCGACGGCCCAGGCTTCACCGGCCTGGCTGCCATACTGGTTAGCCGGGGCGGTGGCATCGCCGTACATGCCCCATAAGGAGCCGTTGGTGTAGTACGGGTCTGAAGAAGCCGCCTGATGGGTGTAGAGGAAGTTAGGCTCCGCGAATTCCACTGCGCCCTCTCCTTTGATTTTGCTCAAGGCCTCCAGTGCGGCCATGGGGGTATGCACCAGCACTACGCCTTCTTTGTCCCCGAACCGAGCCATGGTTTTGGTCAGGATCTTCTCTTTTACCTTACCGCTGATGCGCTCCAGCACAGCGGCCCGGGCCTCAGAGGCGGCTCCGGCTCTGAATTTTACAAGCACCTCATTGGGGACAATCTGCTGTCCTCCGGCAATTCCCGCATCGGCTTGGGCAGTAGCCGACAGTTCCTGATCTTCCGTTAACTGGTCTGTGTTACAGGCCGTCAACAACGTCGCCGACAACATGGCTGCCGCAACGGCAGATTTTCCAAAGGCAAGGTACTTTTTCTTCATGTTTGTTAGTTTAGGTTTGGGTGGCTAAAAATCATGGTCTAATTGACTAAATAAAAAAGACAATACAGAGGAAAAATCCTGCTTTCACTTAACATAAATTATTTTATACCAAATTTGCACTTTGCAATTAAAACTCGCTTGGTTTCTTATTTTTATTGAAGATCATTTTCATCGTTTGGGCAGATTTCTAGTCATCCGTAACTATATACATTTTCTATATTCCTGATTACACCCAAAAATTTTCTTACTCTCCAAAGGATGACCCAGTACCTTGCTCCTCCTTTCTCTAGGACAAGTCACTTTCTGAATTAAGGCACTTTTCACATTAATGGCCCTAAAACAGTAAATGCAAGAAGTAAGATCACATATATGGTTCTGGAATGAACCTCATGGCTAGGCTGAAAGCAAAAGGTTTGGTTGAACCAAAAGCAGAAACAGCAACCCTTACCTTCTTTTGCTTCAGCATCTTAAAGCAGCTCCGTCAGAATTCAACACGCTGAAGTAAATTGCTTATTAAATACCTTTATCTTTATCAGGTCACGCCTGCACCTTTTATAGAGAAATTAATACTAGAGAAAACACCTATACCGAAAGAGATGACACGAACTCCGAAAAACCGGAAACCTGGCCAGCAATCCGTTTGGCATCTGGCAATGCTTCTTCTGTTGTTTTGTATGGCAGCCTCACCCCTTCTGGCCCAAGAGGCGCCTTTTAAGAAAGGGGTGAACCTAACGGGTTGGTTCCAGGCCAATAGTGCCCGGGAGGTGCAGTTTTCCCGCTATACCCGGCAGGACTTTGCGCAGATTAAGAGCCTGGGTTGTGATGTCATCCGGTTGCCCATTAACCTGCACGCCATGACCAACGGCGCCCCAGCCTACACCATTAATCCGCTTTTCTTCTCCTTCCTGGATGAGGCGGTGACCTGGGCCGAGGAACTGAACCTGCACCTTATCCTGGACAACCACTCCTTTGACCCCATCGCCGATACCCAGCCCCAGGTAGAAACAATTCTAGAGAAAGTCTGGCCCCAAATGGCGCAGCATTATAAAGACCGGTCAGAACGCATTTATTACGAGATCCTGAACGAGCCTCACGGCATTTCAGACGCGCAATGGAACGCCATTCAGGGCCGCATTATCCAGGCCATCCGCCGGCAGGATACCCGTCATACCATTATTGTGGGCGCCACCAATTTCAACAACTACCAGAACCTGGCTCAGATGCCGGTGTACCCAGACAACAAACTCATTTACACCTTCCACTTCTACGATCCGTTCCTGTTCACCCACCAGGGTGCCACCTGGGTGGCACCTTCCCTCTTGCCCCTGGCCAATATGCCGTTTCCGTACCGCGCCCAAGACATGCCTCCCCTGCCCTATAGCCTGCGGGGCTCCTGGATGGAAAGCGCGTACAACAACTATGCGCAGGATGGCACCGTGGCTAAAGTAAAACAGCTCATTGACATTGCCGCGCAGTTCAAGCAGAGCCGCCAGGTGCCGGTGTACTGCGGCGAGTTCGGGGTGCTCATGGATTACAGCCGTCCTGCCGACCGCGCGTTCTGGTACAACGAGGTGCGCCGCTACCTGGAGGAAAAAGGCATTGCCTGGACCAGTTGGGACTACCACTACGGTTTCGGGCTGTTCAACCCGGGCGGGAATGATCTTTTCGAGCATGATCTGAACGTTCCGCTGCTACATGCCCTTGGGTTTACCGTGCCGGCGCAGACGCCTTACGTCAAACAACCCGAGGCCGCCGGGTTCGCGGTGTATTCTGATTATATAGGGCCCCGGATTGTGAACGCCAGCTACGGCACCGGTCCCCTGGATTTTTACGCCGACCAGAAACCCAACAACGGCCGCTACAGCCTGGCCTGGACCGGGGCCGAGCAGTACAGCAGCATCGGGTTTGACTTCAAACCCGATAAGGACCTCTCCAAACTGAAACAGGAAGGGTACGCTGTGGATTTCCTGTTCCGGGGCACTGCCCCCGCCCTGAGCTTTGACCTGCGCTTCCTGGACACCAAAGCAGGCCCTGAGGACCATCCCTGGCGATCAGGCGTCACCATCACGCCCGATCAGGTTCCGTTCGATGGCCGTTGGCACCACGTTCGCATCCCCCTGAGTTCCTTCACCGAGAAAGGCTCCTGGGACGGTGCCTGGTTTAACCCCGAAGGCAAGTTTGACTGGACTAGCGTGGACCGCTTGGAAATTACCGCCGAGCACGGCGCCTTAGGCCAGGCCAAGCTCTGGTTCGATAACCTCTACATCTCCAACCAGGATACCGCCAAAGTGTATGAGACCTCGGTTTTCACCGGAGCCGTGACGGGCATCTCCCCCGGCATCAAAAACGCAGACCTGAAAGTGTACCCCAATCCGGCCGCCGGGTATCTGCTCCTGGAAACCACCTTGCCCGGCAAACTCACCGCGGAGCTCAGCAACAGCGTGGGTACAGTGGTCCAACGGGCGGCTTTCACCCAGCGGCTAAAGCTTTCTACCATCGCCTTCCCGGCCGGGGCGTATTTCTTGAAAGTGATCCAACCCAACGGCCAGTCCACTACCCGAAAAATCATGCTGCAGCGGTGAGGCAGTTTTAACTAGTGGACACAAGGTTGCTTTAAGGTCTACCTCTATAACTCGCTTCCATGACGCTATTTAGGCTTCTATGCTTTAAGTAATTTTTACCATCACCAGTGCTATAAACGAAGCACCTGCTCTATCGCCCTAAACGCAAAAGGCCGTCCTGAAAAGTATCAGGACGGCCTTTTGCGTTTAGGGCCTGTTTTTACAGAAACAGGTTAGATTTAGAAATTACTCATGTTCAGGCGACCGCCGGTCACGCATTTCCCCGCCAGCGATGCCGTTGGGGTAGCGCTGCCCAGGATGGCATTCTTGATAGCCGTAGCAGTAGAGCCTGGGTGAGAAGCCGCGTACAATGCCGCAGCTCCGGTCACGTGCGGCGTAGCCATCGACGTGCCGCTGTAGCCTGAGTACGTATTGTAGGCCGTGGTGGAGAAAATGGCGGCACCCGGCGCCCCAATGTCTACCGTAGTGGCTCCGTAATTGGAGAAAGGAGCCCGCGCTCCCGAAGAAGTGATAGCCGCCACCGCGATGACGTTCGGCAGGTTGTAGTTGGAGGGATAATTGGCTACAACATCGTTGTTATCGCCTACTCCGTCTGATCCGCCGTTGCCGGCTGCCGCCACAAAAAGGATGCTTTTGGCATTGGCCCGATTGATGGCATCGTACAGGGCTTGGGAGTAGCCACCGCCGCCCCAAGAATTGTTGCTGGCCACAATGTTGATGCCGTGACGGTTCTTCAGGTCGGTGAGGTAATCCAGGGCTTTGATAGCGGCTACCGATGTTCCGCCGGTCTGGCCCAGGAACTTGCAGGAGATCATCTTCACGTTCCAGTTCACGCCCACTACCCCGGCGCCGTTATTTTTAGCCCCAATGGTACCGGCCACGTGCGTGCCGTGGTCATCTACGCTGCCCCCGGAGCCGCCGTCATAGACGGTTTTGTTGTTGCCCGCGAAGTCCCAGCCGTTCACATCGTCAATGTAGCCGTTGCCGTCGTTGTCAATGCCGTCTGCTTTGTCATAAGGGTTCACCCATACCTGGCCCTGCAAGTCAGGGTGGTTTGTCTGCACGCCCTCGTCAATGATGCCCACCACGACCGAGGCAGATCCGATATGCCCTTTGGCCCAGGCTTCAGCTGCCTGGCTGCCGTAGACGTTCTTTGGGTTGGTGGCGTCACCGTACAATCCCCAAAGGTTGTTTTGGGTGAAATATGGGTCTGCCGTGGTCGCCTGGTGGGTGTAGAGGTAGTTGGGCTCGGCGTATTCAATCATGTCCGCGCCTTTTACTTTGCTCAAGGCCTCTAAGGCGGCCAGCGGCGTATGTACCAGTACCAGTCCTTCTTTGTCGCCGAGGCGTTCCATGGTCTTGGTCAGGATTTTCTCTTTCACCTTGCCTCCAATACGGGCGAAGACGGCCGCTCTGGCCTCCTGTGAAGCGCCTGCTTTGAACTTCACCAACACCTCGTTGGGTACTACGCGCTGCTCCCCGGCTATTCTGGCATCTGATTGGCTAGACGCAGCTACTTCCTGGTTTTCAATGAGTTGCTCCGTGTCGCAAGCGGTGAACATGGTTACTGAACACAGGCTTGCCGCGAAAGCGAACCTTCCAAGGGTAAAAGAATTTCTCTTCATATTTGTTTATTGGATGAGGATTGGATAGGAATAATCATCTACAAGTGAAAGTAAAGATAGACTAATGGATTGCTTAAATACAACTCTTCAAAACCGATAATCTTCTATCAAATACCCAAATCTTAATATATAACAATCATATCTTTAGTTTCTTACCTCTGTCGAACTCATCTAAAAGCTGTTTACACCTCTTACAATCAACTTTACTTAATTATATTCAAGGCGCCCAGTCGTTAACCAAGAGTTTCCTGTATTGAGCAACCCATTTTTAATTCTTCCTTCCGTTAATTCATCTTAAACTTGTGCAAACTGCTCGTAAATGGCGGTATAGGATTCTGCAAAGACAAACCTAACCCTCGCTCAGTTCGCCTGTTTTCAGGGTATTTTAATAGAAAGCACCTGAAAGCAGATCACTGCCTTAAAAATCTTAAGCCGCATATTTTCGTTTAAGAGACGTTTGAAAATTTCGGACTCAAAACGCTATTATTTTTTCGAAGGGAAAGCGACAGACGAACAATGGTTTACGGTTTAGAAGCAAAGAACCCTTAGGCTAGTGGCTCAGAAGACCAACCAAGGGCATCTACCCACCACCTTAGGCAGGAGCTTATCCCTAAAATCGAAGCCGGCGTTTAGGGCCTGTTTTCTGCAAATCGGCCCTAAACATGGTACCGACTCTTAGTACCGGGGATCTTTCTGGAATGGTAGCTTCGCCATTTTCTCCACTTCCATGCTGGGAAACCCGAACTCCTCCACTACTTTGCCATAGAGCAGGTACACGCCGTTGCCTTTGAAGGGCCAGCTTTTGAGCGAGGGCGGGAAATGCACGGTATCGAAGAAATCGCCGGCGCTGTCCAGGAACGTACCGAACTGCATGACCTCGCCGCGTACGGTGCGCACGTATTTGGTGGTCACCAGTACGCCGATCATGCGCACCTTCTGCCCCAAGAACGCAGACAGGTCTTTGGCGGGCACATCGCCCCGCGCCGAGGTCTGCAGCAGCTCAAAGTACGAGCAGGTCACCGGAAAGCCCAGCAGTTCCATCTCGTCGTAGGCGTCTTCCACCAACGTATGGGTGAGCGTGGGCAGCGTGAACGTCTTAACCGATGTCTGGAACAGCAGTGATTGGCCCGGCGCAGACACCTTGTGGCCCAGGTGCAGGTGCGCCTCCCAGAGCAGCGTCTTCTTGTCCTGACCCGTGAAGCGCAGCGCCTGCACCCGCACCAGAATCAGCAGCTGCTCCAGCGTGATCTGGCTGCGCCGGATGAACTCCTCCAACGAGGCGTAAGGTCCGTTCTCCTCCCGCTCACTTACCATCTTAAAGGCCGCTTTCTGCTCCAGGTTCTGCACGTGCACCAGCCCCAGGTAAATATCGGTGCCCGCGATGGAGGTATAGTACCGGCTATGGTTCACGCAGGGCAGATGAATGGTCCCGCCCGCTTTCTGCGCCTGCTGCACGTACACCCACGTCTTGTAAAAGCCCCCGAAGTTGTTGATCACAGCCACCATGAACTCCAGCGGATAATAAGTTTTCAGGAACAGGCTTTGGTAACTCTCCACGGCAAAGGAGGCCGAGTGTGCCTTGGAGAACGAATACCCCGCGAAGGACTCAATCTGCCGCCAGACCTCCTTGGTGATGGCCTCAGAGTAGCCCCGCTCCCGGCAGTTGGCAAAGAACTTGTCCACCAGTTTCTGGAACTCGGCGCGGGACCGGTACTTGCCGCTCATGGCCCGGCGCAGCACATCGGCATCTGCCAGGTCCAACCCCGCGAAGTGATGGCAGACCTTAAGCACGTCTTCCTGGTAGACCATCACGCCGTAGGTCTCGCCCAGCTGCTCGCCCATCACCGGGTGGATGTGCTGGATCTGGTCTGGGTGGTGGAACCGGTGGATGTAGGCCTTCATCATTCCGCTCTTGGCCACGCCCGGCCGGATGATGGAACTGGCTGCCACCAGTGATAGGTAATTGTCGCAGCGCAGCTTGGTCAAAAGCCCCCGCATGGCCGGACTCTCAATGTAAAAGCACCCGATGGTGTCACCAGACTTGAGCTGTTCCTTCACTTTCTCGTCCTGCTTGAACCGGGCCACGTCGTGCGCGTCTACCTTAATGCCCCGGTTCTGCTGCACCAGCTGCACGCACTCCTTGATGTGCCCGATGCCCCGCTGGCTCAGGATGTCCAGCTTCTCAAACCCGATGCTCTCCGCCACATACATGTCCCACTGCACCGTGGGCAGGCCTTTGGGCGGCAAATCCAGGGCCGTGTAGCTGTAAATAGGTTCCTCAGAGATGAGCACGCCCCCGGCATGGATGGAGCGCACGTTGGGAAAATCAGTGAGCATCTGCCCGTACCGGAAAATCTCCTTGGTGATGTGGTTGGCGTTGTCAGAAGCCAGCGGCTGGGCCACCAGCGCATCCAGCTCAGTTTTAGGTAATCCGTAGACCTTACCCAGTTCCCGCAAGATGGAGCTCTGCTGAAACGTGACCATGGCACCCAGTAAGGCGGTGTGCTGTTTGCCGTACCGCTTGAAGATGTAGTCCAGTACCTCGTCGCGTTCATCCCAGCTGTAATCAATGTCAAAATCCGGGGGCGAAGTGCGCTTGGGGTTGAGGAAGCGTTCAAAGTAAAGGTCCAGCTCAATTGGGTCAACATCCGTGATATGCAAGCAATAAGCCACCACACTGTTGGCCCCGCTCCCCCGCCCCACGTGGTAAAAACCCCGGCTCATGGAGTACCGGATCACGTCCCAGGTGATGAGGAAATAGGAGCTGAAACCCAGTTTGTGGATGATGGCCAGCTCATGCGCGACCCGTTGTTTGGCTACTTTGTGCTGCGCGCCATAGCGCTTCCGGAGGCCGTCCCAGGCCAGTTTTTCCAACAGCAGCCTGTCATCCTCGTCGGTGCCCGTGAAGGTCAGTTTGTTTCTCCTTTTCTGAAAATCGAATGTAAACGTCGCCTCCCGCGCCAGCTTCTCGGCATTCTGCACCAACTCCGGAAACTGCGCGTACCCTTTCAGGATATCGGGGCAGGGCTTAAAGCAGGCCTCCTCCCCGGCCACACCGTGCTGCCCCTCCAGCTGACTCAGCAGGATGTTATGGTCGATGGCCCGTAGGTGCCGATGCAGGGCCACGCCTTCCGCGTCTTTGCAGGTGAACAGCGGATACATGACGAGCGGAGCGCCCTGCCGCCGCAACTCAGAGAAAAGCAACTGGTTCACCTCACCGGGCGCCACCCCCACGTACTCATTCTCGCGGAGCGACAGCTGCCCTCCCATCGCGCTGGCCCGCGCGAACGGATAAATGATGAAGGCGTGTGAGAAAGTCGGCGGCACCTCAGGCAGCGGCTGGTGCTGCAAGAGGTAGTGGCTCAGGAAAGCATTCAGCTCCTGAAAGCCCGCCTGGTTTCTGGCGACGCCCGTGTACAGCCATTGGTGCTCCCGCCGGAACTCAATGCCCACAAGCGGCTGGAGGCCCTGCGCCTGGCAAGCCTTGATAAAGGGAAACACTCCTGAGGTGGAATTGATATCGGTCAACGCCAGCGCCGCATACCCCCGCGCCTTCGCCTCCGCCGCCAACTCCTCCACCGACAGCGTCCCGTACCGCAGACTATAATAAGAATGGACAAAGGCTAACATGTTCTGGTATCACTCATCACGTAGCACCCCGCACGATTACTTAACATATTTATCTAAATTAAAGACACATCCTAAACTTGAGACCTTTAAAATCTACCGATGCGTTTCTGGCCCACTTTCGCGAAAACAGCCGCTAAACAGCAGCCTCTTCCGCCTACATGGTTCCTTCCCTTAAAGCAGCGCCTGATGCATTCCCTGAAGAACATGGTTCAAAGAGAAACATGGTTCAAGGCTAGGTCTGGGACTTATCACGCATGGAAGTTGGTAACTGCACTGAGTCAAGACTATTAAGTTCCCGCTGGCGCGAGTTTGCAGCTCGTGTCCGCACGCATACCTGAACCTTGGCCAAATCAACTATGTGAAGGCACGAGCTGGAAGCTCGCGCTAGCGTTGTACTAGCCAGGGTTACTCCATAAAAAGGATGAACTACTCCTGGGCTCTCGCCTCACGGCAGTTGCAAACTGCCGGTCATAATAGGTCCAAGTCACAGACTTGAACCATATAATTTTCTTTATATCTATACACTCTTAACTACATCGTCTTAAGCCAACTATGATCCAATACATAAATCAACACTTCTTACATTTAGCGGCTGTTTTATCAGAATGACCATGAAACTGCTCCTGCCAACCATCAGTCGGATCATCTACAAAGCAGACTATCCTCCCAAGTAAACCTTCCCCAATTAGCACATCAGCACATTACCTCATTAGCACATTAAACCCAGCACATTACCCCTACAGCCCTACCGCCCGCTTCACCGCGCTGTCGCCGTAGCGGTGCCTGATCTTGTCCATGGCCTGGTAGAGGCTGGCCAACTCGGCGGTATCCTCAAAAAGGTCTATCTGCTGGAAGCCCTGCACCAGGTGACTCAGGCGCACGCCCAACAGCCGGATGAGCAGGCGGCGGTTGTAGAGCTTCTGGAACAGCTCTTTCGCCTTCTTAATGAGGAGGTGGTCTGAGGCGGTATAGGGAATGGAGATCTGCTGGGTGTGCGTGTCAAAATTGGCGTACCGGATCTTGACGGTGATGCAGCCGGAAAGTTTTCCCTGCTGCCGGAGGTCAAAGGCCAGCCCCTCGGTCATGGACACCAGCAGGTTGTTCAGGAAAGAAATATCGGTGGTATCGGTGGCGAAGGTCTTCTCCGTGCTGATGGACTTCTGCTCAGAGTACGGTACTACCGGCGCGCGGTCAATGCCATTGGCTTTCTCCCAGATGTGCACCCCCTCCTTGCCCAGCACCTTCTGGATCATCTCCACCGGCACCATGGTGAGCACCTCAATGGTAGGGATGCCCATGTTGCGCAACAGCTGATAGTTCTTCTGCCCCACGCCCGGGATTTTCCGGATGGACAGCGGCGCCAGAAACGGCTTCACCTCCTCCTGACAGACCTGCAGCGCCCCATTAGGCTTGGCCTGTCCCGTCGCGATCTTGGAAACCGTCTTGTTCACCGACAACCCGAAGGAAATAGGCAGGCCCGTTTCTTTCATAATGGTGCTACGGAGCTCGTTCGTCCATTTCCAGGTCCCCACGAATTTGTCCATACCGGTCACATCCAGGTAATGCTCGTCAATAGAGGCCTTCTCATAAACCGGTGCCTTCTCGGCGATGATCTGGGTTACTTTATGGGAATGCTGGCTGTAGGCTTCCATGTCGCCGCGCAGCACGATGGCCTCACTGCAGAGCTGCCGCGCCATTCTCATGGGCATGCCCGCGTGCACCCCGAAGAAGCGCGTTTCATAACTGCAACTGGCCACCACCCCCCTGTCGGAGAGGCCGCCAATGATGATCGGTTTATGCTGGAGCTGGGTATTGCGCAGGCGCTCCACCGACACAAAAAAGGTATCCAGGTCTAAATGGGCAACGGTACGGTTCTCTGTTAACAACATACTTTTCCGGAAAAGCTAAAACCACAAGGCTTACAAATACTAAATATTTTAGCAATTACGGGATTGACATATAGATAAGCTAAATATATGAGAATTATTTATTCACATTTTTACTAACATAGTTAGCATAAAACTTGTTATGAAAGGAGTTAAAACCAACTGTTTTTGGGGCTTATGAGTGAGTCAGGAGGGTTTTCAGAGAGGATAAGCAAGCTGTTGATGACAATACCAACAACGGCAACCATGTTGGTTAGAGAGAAGAAGGACAGGAATTTACTAAAGTAGGTAGCAAAAAGTACTGCTGTTTGCTGCTGGGGACATGTTTGAGATAAGGCGATGCCTAGCCTCTACATTCTGGAAATGTGTAAATGTGTGGACCAGCAGGTGTAAACATCCGCCTTTGCTTCCCTCAAGGGGAGAATCTTAGAAAAGATGAAAGCGACTGATGGAAGCCATAGAGCTACAGGCATGCACCCAGAATGCAGTTTTGAGGCTCTCGCCTCACTGAAGTTGCAAACTTCAGATCATTTTAGGTCCAAGTCACAGACTTGAACCAGGGAAAATTAACCTACCCCTCCGAGGAGGGGAATGAAGGCTTCTCAATAGCTGCCTCCTTGACTAAGGAGAAACAGGGGTGATTCGCTGTTGCGAGCTGCAAAGGCTTTAACTAAATGCACCAATTCCAGCCTTTCGGTTGAGCGCCTTTGTTTTAGACCTGGTGCCGCGAGAGCGGCAGGCCAACCGGCCAAGGCTAAAACAGCAGCGCGATGCCGGAAGGCGGGGCCTCGCGGCCGTGAGCGCACGGAGCCCAGCTATGAAACAATAAAGCTCATGCACCCACGCAAACAGCGGCCCCTCGCCAGCAAAAGCGGACTACAATTGCATAAGAAAACTGATAGTACACAACAAACGTCTGCCCGCGCAAGCGGACTACGCAAACACAAGCAACCAAACAAAAACAGAAAAGACAAACCCTTCATCTTTCCCCTCACCTCTCCTATTTTTTGCCTAATTTCGTCAAAACACCCCATAAACGCGGAGGGCTTCCAAAGGCCTCCACCTGACTTTACCCATGCCTGCATCCTTTAAAATATACTCCTCCTCGGCCGGCTCCGGCAAGACGTACCACCTCACGAAGGAATACCTGAAACTGGCCCTGCAGAGCGAGGACGTCTCCTATTATAAGAACATCTTGGCCATCACCTTCACCAATGACGCGGCGCAGGAGATGAAGACCCGGATTCTGGGCGCCATGCGCGGCTTCAATGATCCGCAGTTGCCGGAGAAGGAGAAAGCCAAAAGCGACTTGCTGCTATTGAACATATTAAACGAGATACAGCACGAGTACGGCCAACCCAACTTGACGGAGGAAACGTTGCGCGGACGGGCGGCGCAGGTGTTTGACCACCTGCTGTTCCATTACTCTGAGTTCGCGGTGAGCACCATTGACTCCTTCGTAAACCGGGTGGTGAGTGCCTTTACCACCGAGCTGAAGTTGCCCCACAATTTTGAGGTGGACATGGACGCGCAGACGCTGCTGAGCACGGCCGTGAGTCTGCTGCTGAACAAGGTGAACCTACGCGAGGAGAACCGGCTCTTGGCCGAGACGCTGCAGCAGTACGCCCTGGAGAAAGCCGAGGAAGGCCGCAGCTGGAACAACCTGCCCGAGGAACTCGCTGATTTTGCCCGCCACCTGCTGAACGAGCAGACCTATGAACACCTGCTTGACATCGGCACACTTACTTTGCAGGACTTCAAGAAGATACGCACCTCACTCTACACCCAGAAACAAGACATTGAGAAGCAGATCAAAGCCTGCGCCGAGGAGGCCATGCAGCTCATTGACACCAGTGGCCTCTCTCCCGCTGACCTGTCCTACGGTGACCGCGGCATCTACTCCTACTTCCGGAAATGGACCCGCGACTTTGACATCACCACCGCCAACAGCAACGCCGCCAAAACCGTCTCAGACGACAAGTGGCCCAGCGGTAAGGCCAGCGCAGGCGCCAAAGCCAGCATTGAGCAGATCAAGCATCGGCTAGCCGAATTGTACCGGCAAATTGAGGAACTGAAGGAGCGCGAGTCGCAGAACTACATCATTATCTCGGCCATGCTGCCACACCTGTATAAGCTGAGTGTGCTGAGTGAGCTGGAGCGCTGCATCCAGGAGATCAAGCTGGACAAAAACCTGGTGCACATCTCGGAGTTCAACAAGCGCATCACCGAGATTGTGTTGCAGGAGCCTATTCCGTTCATCTATGAGCGCCTGGGCGAGCGGTACCAGCACATCCTCATTGACGAGTTCCAGGACACCTCGGTGCTGCAGTGGAACAACCTGTTGCCGCTGGTGGAGAACGCCCTGGCCGGCGACCACTTCAACATGGTGGTGGGCGATGCCAAGCAGGCCATCTACGGCTGGCGCGGCGGCGAGATGGAGCAGATTCTGCACCTGCACCGCAACCAGACGCATCACCTGTACGCCAACTCGCGCTTTGAGGAGAACGTGGCCCCGCGCTATGACACCCTGCGCTGGACGTTATCGCCGGAGCACCTGAACACCAATTACCGCAGCGCCCCCGAGATCATCACCTTCAACAACGAGCTGTTCGGGTACATCAGCCAGGCCAATCCGCAGTTCCCGCTCTTGCAGGCCATCTATGACGATAAATTCCAGCAGGAAGCACCGGAGGGCAAAATTACCGGGGAAGCGCATCTGCAGGTACTGTTCACCCATGACGAGGACAGTCCTCGGCAGTACGACCTGGATTCCTGCATCCGCACCGAGGAAATCTACGAGGGCTACACTTCTGATGACCTGCTCTCTTACCAGGAAAGCACGCTGCAGTTGGTATTGCAAATGGTGCAGCAGGCCCAAGCCGATGGCTACGCGCCCCGCGACATCGCCATTCTGAGCCGCACGAACCGCAACAGCAAGCTGGTGGCTAATTTCCTGAAGCAGAAGAAATTCGACATCATCTCGCAGGACTCGCTCTCGCTGCAGTTTGCCGAGGTCATCAACCTGATCATCTCGTTCTTCAAACTCTTGAACCAGCCGCAGGACAGCCTGGCCCGCTCGCAGGCGCTGTACCTGGTCTACAAAGTGGTGCACCAGCAGATGCCCGACAACGTGACCACCGGCAAGATCGCGGAGCTGGCCACTGACCCCAGCATTGAACCGTTCTTCCGGTTTCTGCAGGGCCAGAGCTTTGACATAGATTATAAGGATGCGGGCAACCTGTCTATCTATGAACTCACCGAGAAACTCATCAGGGTTTTTGACCTACTGGGTAAGAACAACGAGTGCGAGTACCTGTTCCGGTTCCTGGACCTGGTGCTGGAGTACACGCTCAAGTACAGCAACAACCTCAACAATTTCCTGCAGTACTGGGACCTGCACAAAGAGCATCTGAGCATCAACACGCCCAAAGACCGCGACGCCATCACCATTACCAGCATCCACAAAAGTAAAGGCCTGGACTACCCGGTGGTGATAGTGCCGTTCTGTGACTGGAGCCTGGAGCCGCAAACCTCCTCCCTGCTCTGGGGCACGCTGCCCGACTCCGTGGCTGGAGACAGCAAACTGCGCACCGCCGTGGTCACCTTGAACAAAAAGCTGGAGCAGACCGCTTTGAAGGAACAGTATGCCCAAAAGCTGGAGAAAACTTTTATTGAGAACCTGAACATGCTTTACGTGGCCCTCACCCGTCCCGTGGACCGGCTGTACCTCATTGGCAAGGCGCAAGATTTCAAAAAAGCTAACTACCAGAAGAACGTGAGCTATTGGCTGTACCGCTACCTGGAGCAGAAACAGCTGTGGCAAGACGGGAAATACTGCTACCAACTGGCCAAAGGCGCGCAACAAGCCGTGAGCCACAAACCCCTCACCGAGGACGTCTACGTGCTGGACAAATTCACCTCGGCGGACTGGGCCAAGAACCTGAAACTGAAACAGCACGCCAACAACGTCTTCGATTTTGAGACCCAGCAGGAACACCGCCGCTGGAACCGAAAACTCCATTACGCCCTGGCCCGCATCACCTACGCCGAGGAAGCGCCCAAAGCCCTGCGCCAACTGGTGCACCAGGGCATTATCTCGCAGCGCGAACTGCCCACCCTCAACCAGATGGTGCAGCACGTACTCAACCATCCGCAGATGAAGCGCTATTTCAGCCGTACTATGACCGTGGAGAATGAGCGCGAGGTCCTAGACGTGCGCACCAACCGCTACAAACCAGACCGCATCGTGTTCGGGGAAGCCGGCGACGTCACGCTCATTGACTACAAACTTCCGCCTGCCAAAGAAGAATACCGAGACAGCCTGAACTCCTACGCCGCCCTCTTCCGCGAGTTGGTGTTCACCAAAATCACGTGCGTGGTATACTACTTTGAAGAGGAACGCGTGGAGGAATGGGAGTATGTGGGTGAGGTGGCTGGGTAAAGATTAGGTGCGAATTGGGTTAGATTTTGGCTTGTTTTTACAAAAGAGGCTGGAAACTTAATTCTGTTAAACAATCAGCAAAGACTCAAAAAGAACATTACCCAACCATTCGAATTTGCTGAGAAATTATAGTGATGAAAGTTCTATTTCTCTCCATTTGCCTGCTCTTAGTGATGAGCCAAAACCTCCTATTTGGTCAGCCAAAAAACACTTCAACGGTGCCAATTAACCAAGTTGGTTACCAAGAAACGCTAGCGTTGGTATTGAAGGCAGAAAAGAAGGCAATGGCAAGAAGAATGTACATGAAGAACAGGAAAACTGATCCTGACTACGAGTTCACTAGTTGGAGGGCAATTTTTCAGAAAGAAGCTCCTGCCTTGATAGCTAACCCAGAACAGCATGCCCACTCGTTACTAATGATTTTGAAATCTCAAGAGATTGAAAAGGATGAGGGGTTTAATGTAGACTTGGTCAGGGTGTTATACCCTATTTGCATTGAGCAATATGCAGAGGTTATCCATACAGTACATGGTTTATACTCAGAAGGTAAGGTTGACCTCTTTACCTTGGCATTGACAGCAAATCCAAGCTTCTATTTCTGCAGCAATGTTTACGAAAACCGCCACAATCAGATATTACAGCAAGAACTGCAACATGTAGCTGACCTTTTAAAGCCAGCAAATTCACCATATGAAGAACTGGTAACATCAGGCATAAAAGATCTGCTTTCCGGAAAAGAAGACGAAGATTACCAGGAATTTATTACAAACCATTCGCCTTATTTACCCAATAAACCTTGTAAATCAGAAAAGTAAACCTTTGTTAAAGCGAGTCATATTTTCTGCCTCTTTTCTCTAAAACAAGCCAAAAGCACCCTTTCTCAACATGACCATTTCCTTTGACCTGGATGACACCCTGATCCCTGGCACCAAGCGCTTTCCTTCAGAGAAACAGACTTGGTTTCAGAAACTATTAGGGTTGGAGAAAATCAGGCTGGGCACTGTGCAGTTGATGAAGAAATTGAAAGCCGAAAAGCACCAAGTCATGGTTTATACCACCTCCTTTAGATCGGCTGGACACATCAGGTGGCTGTTTCTCTTGCACGGCGTTTGGCTAGACGGCATCATCAACCAACGGCGCCATGACCGTACCTTATTAACAGAAGGTAAAAGGTCCTCCAAGTACCCACCTGCCTTCAAGATTGAGGTGCATGTAGATGATTCTAAAGGCGTAGAACTGGAAGGACAGCGTTACGGCTTCAGAACCATCCTTATCACTGAGCAGGAAGAGGATGGGGTAGCAAAGGTGCTCGCGGCATTAGAGCCTACCAACAATGCAGGGTTTGTAGCAGCTACACCGTAGCTATTTAAAGACCTACTGCGCGCTCACTTTCCGCTTCATCAGATAATGGCGGTAATCTGTTCTGTCTTCCCGAAGAACGTAGACGTTCACCAGTTCCCAGCCCTGCCGGTTCAGATAATTCAAGGCATCAATCGGTGAATTAAAAACCAAAGGGTTACCGGCAGCGTCCAGCAACTTTTCATCGGTTTTCTTTTTGGATTGGCCAAAATCTACTGAAAGATAGACCTGCTTCCCGAAGGTCTTTTCCCACATAAAGGCATCGCAATACTCCTCGGTTCTCTTGGCGGGTTGCTCCTGGGCGAAAGAGATACTGGTGAGGCACAAAATAAACAGCAGCGGCATCAATAGCTTTTTCATTTTGTTTAGGTTTAGGTGAAAGAACAGGTGATATAAAGTAGTATAACCGCTGGACAGCTCTCCTTAGAGCTTCTTCCCTTCTAAGCCTCTTTTCTCTAAAACAGGTCAGAAACAGGAAAACGGCCAATTCTTGCGCCGCAAATATTAAGCCAAACCTATATTAGAAAACCACTACCCTAATCGAGGGAAAAAGACTCACACAGCAGCACCTCAGCAGGCTTTTGGGCTCTCCCATATCAGAGACAATCTTACCCTGCAAAGCCCGGCGGGAACCTGCTTTCCCCCAGTATACCGGCCTGCAATAGCCCACAAGCGCTATCATGGTGATAGACAAGAATTAAAGGAGCCCCTGATCACGAGGCGTAAAACCCCTCACCTCTTTGATATTCAATTCACAACTTCCTTATTTGGGCAAAACACTTTCTGTTGGTTTCTTCGTACTCTAGGAAGTAATTAACCTAATACCATGGACAAAATAGTAACCGAACCAGATGTAGTGTTGATTGGCGCGGGCATTATGAGCGCCACCCTGGGCGTGATGCTGAAGCAACTGCAACCGGATTTGACCATAGAAATATATGAGCGGCTAGACGAAGTAGCCTCCGAGAGTTCCGATGCCTGGAACAACGCCGGCACCGGCCACTCCGCTTTCTGCGAACTCAACTACACCCCCGAGAAACCCGACGGCTCCATCGACATCTCCAAAGCCGATGTCATTGCCGAGTGGTTTGAGCAGTCGCGCCAGTTCTGGGCGTACCTGGTAGAGCGCGGCATTCTCTCCGATCCCAAGATGTTTATCCGCAGCGTGCCGCACATGAGCTTTGTCTGGGGCGATAAAAACGTGAACTTCCTGCGCAAGCGTTATGACGCCATGACCAAGTCGCCACTCTTCCAAGGCATGCAGTACTCCGAGGATTTCGGGCAACTGAGAGATTGGATGCCGCTCATCATGAACGGCCGCAATAAGAATGAAAAAGTGGCCGCCACCCGCATGGAAGTAGGCACCGATGTGAATTTCGGCTGCCTTACCCGCCAGCTCTTCAAACACCTGAAGGAAATGGGCGGCGTGGAACTCTACCGCAACCATGAGGTGCGCTCTTTCCGGCACAAAGAAGACGGAAAATGGCGCGTCCGGATCAAAGACCTAAACACCGGCCAGAAACGCCGCGCCCGCACCAAGTTCGTCTTCATCGGCGCCGGTGGCGGATCATTGCCCCTGCTGTTGGCCTCTGGCATCCCCGAGGGAAAAGGCTTCGGCGGTTTCCCTGTAAGCGGTCAGTGGCTTAAATGCACGAACCCAGACATCATTGCCCAGCACCAAGCCAAAGTCTACGGAAAAGCCGCTGTGGGTTCACCCCCCATGTCGGTACCGCACCTGGATACCCGCGTCATCAACGGCGAGAAAGCCCTGCTTTTCGGTCCCTACGCCGGGTTCACCACCAAATTTCTGAAGAAAGGCTCTTTCTTTGATTTGCCATTCTCCATTAAGATGAACAACCTGCGTCCTATGCTGGCCGCGGGCTACACCAACATTCCGCTGACCAAATACCTTATCAACCAGGTTAGACAGTCGCCGGAAGACCGTTTGGAAGCCTTGCGTGAATACGTGCCCACCGCCCGGGCCGAAGACTGGGAACTGGAGGTAGCCGGCCAACGGGTGCAGGTGATTAAGAAAGACCCGGTAAAAGGCGGGGTGCTGGAGTTCGGAACCGAGGTGGTGAGTGCTGCCGATGGCTCTATTGCGGCGCTGCTAGGTGCCTCGCCCGGTGCCTCTACGGCTGTCTCTATTATGGTGAACCTCATCCACAAGTGCTTCCCACAAAAAGCCAACACCCCTGAGTGGCAGAACAAGATCAAGGAAATGATTCCCTCCTTCGGAATCTCCCTGGACGACAACCCGCAACTGTGCGAAGAATTAAGGGCGCATACTGGTCGGGTTCTCCAGTTGCAGGAGCCGCATCCGGTACAACGATAAGTTTAGATTTGGAAAGCCTCAGAAGATGTTCTGAGGCTTTTTTGTTTATGGGTTTCAAATGCTTTCCAGGTGAAGTATCGCGGCTCTTTGCTTATTCTCTTTTGTTTGCAAAAGCTGTTTGTGCTGGCGTGGCGATGCTGTTTATAATCAGTTTCCTTGTGCACTCTTAGTCCGCTTGTGCTGGCGTGGCGCTGCTGTTTGCGTGGGTTCAATAACTTTGTTGTTGCATAGCTGGGCTCCGAGCGCTCACGGCCGCGAGGCCCCGCCTTCCGGCATCGCGCTGCGCCAGCTTCCTTTGCTCCCTTCAGTCGCAATGCCTATCGGCACCGGAACCTGACAAGGCGCTCAACCGAAAGGCTGGAATTGGTGCATTTAGCGAAACCCTTTGCTTTATGAAACAGCAAATGCCCCCGCCTCACCTTTGTCAAGGAGGGAAGCTTTGGCAGGTTTTTATTCCCCTCCTCGGAGGGGCAGGGGTGGGTCAACAATATCATGGTTCAAGTCTGTGACTTGGACCCACAAGGATCGGCAGTTTGCAACTGCCGTGAGGCAAGAGCCTCAAAGTCGCGTTTAGATTCGTTCAAAGGCCAATTCATATCTGCCACCTGCCCCTGCCCTTCCACCTTACCCAAGATTCCCACTTTATAGGGAACAAAGTGTGAATGTTTACACCTGCAAATCCACACATTTCAATGTATGCAGAATAAGTACAGACCAGGCACCACCTTTTCTCTCAGGGTTCACAAGCAACTACCGCGGCTGCGGACAATGCCTTCAATCCTCCCTATTTGCGACGGTGAGCAGTTCCAGGGTATCCAGGTTCAAGGCGGTAAGGTAGCCCATTCCTGTTCTGCTCTTGAAGACACAACCGCCGTCAATGTTGATCACGTCTGGGACGGGTTTTGCCAGGGAGGCTTTCATTTGGTCTAGGGGGATGGGCGTGTGGCCGTGGACGATTTTTCGGTTACCCAGTTTGCGTTTGTCCACCTCAAAATTTCGGGACCAGAGTAAGGTGTGCCGGTCAGAGGCGGGGTCTGGGACCGAGAAGTTGTAGCCGGCGTGTACCAGCAGGTAATCGTCTAGTTCAATGTAGAGTTCCAGTTGGGCCATGAACTCCCAGTACATAGGCCGGATGTCCTCAATTTTTTGGGCCCGGAAACTCTTCAGGGCTTCTTTGCCGCCGTTGAACATCCAGGAGGTGTGGTAAATGGAAGTATCGCGGGCTTTCATGGCCATGTCCTCGTGGTTTCCGCAGAGCGCGTGCACGCGGTAACTGTCTTGTTGAAGTTTCATGATGTAGTCCAGCACGCCTTTGGAATCGGGACCCCGGTCTATGTAATCGCCTAAAAGGTACAGTTGATCACGGTACTTTAGATTGATGACCTCTTCCACCAGATACTGGAAGGTTTTAAGGCATCCGTGAATGTCTGAAATGGCATAGCGGCTCATAACCAGGAGGTTTAAGGTAAATGTCCATTCTACGGATTCATTCAGGGTAATGCTTTGCTACTAAGGGTGGAAAAGCTTTGGATGGGTTTAAGAACCGTTTCAGGCATGATTTTGTAAAAACGGCCACTAAACGGAGGAACCCTCCTAGGCATAAGTATCCGCGTCTTCCCGGTTTTTCAAGGAATGCAGTTCCAGGGTATCTAGGTTGAGGGCCGTGAGGTACCCTAGCCGGGAGGTGAAAACGCAGCCACCGTCAATATTGATGACGTCAGAAACCGGTTTCTTCACAGACGCGGCAATCTCGGTTAAATAAGTAGGGGTATGTCCGTGCACAATGCGTCTGCCGCCCATCATCTTGAGATCTGGCTCAAAGTCCCGGATCCAGAGCATGGCGTAGGTGTCATCGAACGGATAATCATGGGAGAAGTCAAATCCGGCGTGTACCAGCAGGTAATCGTCCAGCTCCACGTACATCTGTAGTTGGTCCAAGAACTGCCAGTACTTGTCTGGGATATCTTCCAGCGACAGGGTCTCAAAGCTCTTCAACGTCTCTATTCCCCCGTTGAGCAACCACATTTCAGGGTACTCCGGATCTTTCCGGGCGTCCAGCATCAAGTCTTCGTGGTTTCCGCAGAGGGTTATGACCTGGAAGTTAGCTTCCCGCAGCTCCAGAATGAAATCAATGACGCCTTTGGAATCTGGGCCACGGTCAATGTAGTCGCCCAGGAGGTAGAGTTTGTCATAGGTCTTCAATTTCAGTTCCTGCTCCACCATGTACCGGAAGGTCTTCGAGCATCCGTGAATATCTGAAATGGCGTATCGGTTCATAGTCTTTGCATCCTTGTTCCCTTGCCTTTTACGAGTGCGTTTCATTTCCATCTACCGGCAGCGAAGGGTATTTGGCTGGCCAGGTTTTTTGAAACTATGTTTCTGGTCTGTTTTGAGAAAATCGGCCTGAAAACGTCGTAACTTGCTCCTTTATCCAGACCTGATACTGCCCTGCTCCATGCAATCTTTCCTGCGGCAAACCGCTGAACATATTTACCAGACCTACACCGATCAACTGAGCGATTTGTGCATTGTGCTTCCCACCCGCCGTGCCACGCTCTACTTCAAGAACGCCCTGGCCCAAGCCGCTCCTACCGGCATCTGGTCGCCGCAGATTTATTCTATGGAGGAGTTTGTCTGCAACATGGCCAACGTGGAGGTTTTGGAGCCGCTGCACCTGCAACTGGATCTGTATGACCTCATGCTGCGGTTTGACCCGCACCTGGATTTTGACCAGTTTGTGGGTTGGAGTGCCACGCTGCTGGAGGATTTCTCGCGCATGGACATGGAGCTGGTGAACGCCCACGAAGTGTTTGAGTACGTGAGCGAGGCCAAGGCGCTAGAGCGCTGGGACCCCGCCAAGCCGGGCAGCAGCGTGCCCACGGCCAACGTGAAGCAGTACTTCCAATTGTGGAGCAACCTGGAACGTACGTACCACGCTTTGCAGGAGAAACTAAAAAAAGAAAAGCAGGCCTATACCGGCATGGCTTTCAGAATGGTAGCTGACCGCATCAAAGACATTGCTAGAAGCGAGAAAGGCTGTTTCCGGTACATCTTCGTGGGCTTGAACGCGCTCTCCAAAGCCGAGCAGAAGATCATCCAGACGCTCTTGGAAGCCGGCAAAGCCGAAGTTTTCTTTGACTCTGATGACTACTACATGGCCGCGGAGTCTGACAAACGGGCCGGTCATTTCCTGAAGCGCTACAAAGCCAAATGGCCCCTGCCCGAGTGGAACTGGCAGCAGAACCTTTTACTGACCGACACGAAGGAGATCAACGCCATTGGGGTGGCCAACGCCAGCATGCAGGGCAAGATTGCCGGGCAGCTGCTCCGGGAGATCCGGCAGCAGGACCCCACCGCCGAGATCGCGATTGTGATGCCCGATGAGACCCTGCTCCTGCCGGTGCTGCACTCCATCTCAGACGAAGTCACCGACTACAACGTGACCATGGGTCTGTCTTTCAAGGGCACGCCGCTGTTCAACCTTATTGACCTGCTTTTTGAGGTGCACCTCACGGGCGTGGTACAGCCCACCGATACGGGGTATAAAATCAACCGTTACCATCACCTGGCCGTCACCAAACTCTTGCAGCACCCCTTCCTGCGGCGCTATGAGCAGTACCTGAACAGCATCGCGGAGCGCGAGGTGGACTTGGACCTTTTCCAGCACGTGCTGGACGAGATGGTGGCCCGCAACAGCGTGCTGCTTACCGCCGAAGAAATCATCCGGCTGGGCCGCGAGCACCCCATGTTCATCACGCTCTTCCGGACCTGGAACGACTGCACTGATCTTATTGACACATTGTACCAACTGGTGGATGCGCTGGGTCGCATTTATCGCGTGGAATCTGAAAATCCTATTGAGACCGAGTACCTTTTCATTCTCTACACCATCGTCAAGCGGCTGGACACTTTGTTTGACTGCCGCGAGCACAAGATCTCGGTGCGCAGTT
Source organism: Rufibacter hautae (assembly GCF_008271695.1). Lineage (GTDB taxonomy): Bacteria > Bacteroidota > Bacteroidia > Cytophagales > Hymenobacteraceae > Nibribacter > Nibribacter hautae. Next base: position 792,157 of record NZ_VKKY01000002.1, on the reverse strand, counting down.
TCAAGAAGTTTCTGTATGAGCAGATCGGCAACACCAAGCTTCCGTTCAGCGGTGAACCGATTTCGCCCACGCAGGTCATGGGGATGCTGGAGACCCGCGCCCTGGACTTTGAGAACCTCATCATCCTGAGCGTGAATGAGAACGTACTGCCCCAGCCCAAGAAGCAACACTCGCTTTTTCCGTATGACGTGCTGCGCACCTTCGGGTTACCTACTTACGCTGAACAAGAGAGTATTACCTCCTACTACTTCTACCGTTTATTGCAGCGGGCCAAGCGCGTGAACTTGCTGTACGTGCTGCCCTCAGACACCTATGGATCCGGGGAAAGAAGCCGCTTCATCTTACAACTGCAGCATGATCTGGCGCCCCGAAACCTCAACATTACCTTCCGGGAAATGACGGCTGTGGTGGAACAGCTGGATACGAAAGAATACGAGCCGGACATCATCATCCAGAAAGACGGAGCGGTGCTGGACAAATTGAAAGAGCAGCTCAAGCGCGGCCTTTACCCCTCTCACCTGAACCAGTACGTGAACTGCTCCCTGCAGTATTATTTCAGCCGAATTGCCAAGCTGGAGGAGGTAGACGAGATAGATGAACTGGTAGGCGCCGATACCTTCGGGACGATTGTGCACCAGGTGCTGGAGGATTATTTCCGGCCTTTCGCCGAGGAAGCAAGACCCATTGAGGTAGCCGACGTAAACCAGATGTTGGCGGGCCTGCCCAAGAAAGTACAGTTGGAGTTCAAGCGCGGTACTTTAGGCAATCTGCCCGAACAAGGCATGAACCTGATTCTGTACCAAGTGGCTGTGCAGTTGTTGACCCGCTACTTGGAAGGCCTGCGAGACTCAGAGGAACTGCCGCTCTACATCCTGCAACTGGAAGAAACCCTCCTTACCGAGTTGGACGTAAAACTGCCCTCGGGCGAGAAAGTGCCCGTGCGCATCGCCGGGAAAGCGGACCGCATTGACCTCAGTGGCCACACCCTGCGCGTGATTGACTATAAAACCGGCAAAGTGGAAGCCCGCAACCTCAAGGTGAACCCCGAGGACCTGGAAAACACTCTCCTGCATGACCGGCACCTGGACAAAGTGCGGCAGCTGTGGCTCTATCGCTACATCCTAGCCAAAGAGATCCAGAAAGGCAGCTTGCTGGAGAGCAAAGTCCTGAACCTGCCCAAAGCCAGCTATGATTTTGAGGCCGGCATTATCTCGTTCCGGAACCTAGGGGCCGGGGTCCTCACCTCAGAGCTTCCGTTTGTGGATGCCTTAGGCGAGCCCGCCGACTTCATGGAAACCTCTGAGCGCCTGTTAAAGGACCTGGTGCAGCACATGCTCAACCCAGAAGAACCAATCCGGAAGACGAATGACCTGGAAACCTGCCAATACTGCGCTTATAAAAGCATTTGTGCCCGAGGCTAGTTAAGATTGGGAAACTCTGGTGGCTGGCTCCTGGTACGCAGGTGCATAGTACTCTTTAATGGCCTGGAGTTGTTTCCGGCGCTGCAAGGACATGGCAATGCCCATGGCTACCCAAAGCAAGCCAGAGGGCAAGAAGTGCATTTCAAAGGTGGCGTACATGGGCAACGTGGCCAACACCTTAGGCAGCGCAAAACCTAGAGGCGCCGTGCACAACCCAAATGCCATGAGTCCGAACCGAACCCAGGTGGGTAGCAGGCGCGGCTTCAGGCAAGCAATACTCAGTAGGATGGCGCTAATGAACATGGCAAGGCAGGCGATGGGCATTACGTAGGGAATCATGTGCCAGAAAGTAACTGCCACAAAACCGGTTATAGCCGCCAGAAACGCCACAATCCCGAAGAACAGTACGCCATACTTGAGGCCATTTAGCTGTCGGTAATAGGCCATAGCCAGGGCAATCAAGGTCAGATCAATGGTGGCAAAGGCAGCCGTGAACAGGGAACCGTCAATGACACCCAATGGGCTGCTCATATCGTCCCAGAGGATCTTGCCGGTTTGAAACCCGTACGCCAGGTGTAGAACATAGTGAATGGCCAGAAGCGATCCTCCCAGCATCCCGATCATAGGAACCGGCTTTGACAAAATGGTTTTCTGCAATTGCATTTGGTTACTGTTAATGGTAAGACGTATGTTCTTTTCCGCTACTCCTCCCTACCCGCAGGTAGTCTGATTCCAAAAATTTCAGCCTGAAAAAAGTTTTAGTTCGGTAGATTACCTCTATCTTTAAACTTCTTTACCTTAGCTATTTAGGTCTTGTATTTTAAAATATAAGTAGAAGCAATGATTCACTTCTCAGGTTTGTAAGAATAAGACAAAGCACGCCTGCCTTTACCCTATGCCCAACCAAAATTTAGTTTTAACCTTCCTTCTGGAAAACAGGCCTAAATCAGATAATGGTCGGAAATACTAAAAATGAAAATGGAGGTGCAGTAACCTACTCCAATAGAAAAGAAGGCACCTTTAGCGATCTGCCTCAATCCGGAAGTGACAATCAATCCTTCAGAAATCAACTATTAGAGAAATCAGGGAAGTCACTAGCTCAGGTTTCAGTACTGGCCGTTTAGAGCCAGATTTGCAAAAATGACCCTAAAAACGAAGAGCTCCTGCCATGGTGTGACAGGAGCTCTTCCGTTGAAATTATAAGAGCAATTTACCCGTGGTGGAAAGGGCATTTGGAAAGCTGGTTCACATCTCCCTCTTCGGCGTGTTCTACGGCGCGTACGTTGCGCATGATGAACTTGCTGTTCGGGTAAGTGGGCATGCGCTCCAGGCTGAAATTCAGGTCCTGGGGCGGCACCTCGTACTCCATGTACCTGGAGAGGAAAACCATGGACACTTTCATGGCCTCAATGGTCACCCATTCGCCGGCGCAGCGGTGGCCCGTGAAGTGGTCGCCTCCGCCCTGCGGGATGAAGTTAAAGGCGCTTCCGTCCCAATATCGGAACCGGTACGGGTAGAACTCATCCGGATTCTCCCAAATCTGCTCATCATGCAGGGTGCCGTACACATCCAGGAACACCAGGGTGCCTTTCTTAAATTTGTGACCTCCCCAGGTGAAATCGTTTTTGACCCGATTTCCTAAAGATGGCCCGAAAGGATAATACCGGCGCACCTCCTGCACAAACATCTCCACGTACCCTTCTTCGCCAGCAGCAATTTTACGGCGAGCTACCGGGTGTTCGTGCAGCGCCACTGCACCGAAGGTAATGTACCAGGCAATGGCCACAATGGGCCGCAACAAGTTGATCAACTCCACCGCCGCCATGTGCGGGTCCAGCAGTTGGTCTTCAATGTCTCGGTGAAAGGCAATGACATGGGCAGGTGAGTTCTCCGGCACCTTCAGTTTGCCATCCCTTATTCTTTGGATAATGTCTTCAATCCAGGCCTCAGCCCTTTTCCGGGCTATTCTGCCCCGCATGTGCCTCGGGCCAACCGCCCCGAAAGCATCTACCATGGCCGCAAAATCGCTGGCCCGATTGCGCACGTCTTCGTTGATCAGCGGCACGCCGGTCCAGGCGCAGGCCACGCGACAAAGCAGGTCCTGGGTTTCCTCAAACAACACCACCTCTTCCTGGTGCTCCCACCGGTGAATGGCCGCCTGCCACTGTTGGGTTAAAAGTCGGTTCAGTTTATACAGGCTGTCTGGCGTCATCAAAGACATGAACATGGCTTTGCGGTGCAGGTGCCCTTCGCCGTCCATGGTTTGGATGGCGTCTTTGCCCATCAGCGTCCGCTGGATTCGGTTAGGAATGGCCTGGAACCGCATGAACTTATCTGGGTCATAGAACACCTTGGCGGCTTCCTCGCCGTGAAGGCAGATCACGTTCTGGAACATGATCCTGGTTTTGAAGATGTTAGAGTGGAAGCGCTTTACCCGGTTATGGATGAACGGAAAGCCTTCCAGCAAAAGATTAAGGGAGTTGTCAAGTACTTTTTCGTGCAGAACAGCGCTCATGACCTTGCGTTTTGATGGTACGATACCCCCAGCCAGAGATTTCCTGCCGGATGGAGATTTTGCCTAGGTAAAGCGTACGCACGTAAAACCGGGGTGTTCCTGTTCAGACCTCTCGGAAACGAAATAGGGTATAAACCACAAACCTTCCTGAAGAAAGCCGGGTGATTCTAAGTAAGAGGAAAGGGTTTTTAAGCCCTATTTACAGAAAACAGGCGCTTAACGCTACGCCACCTGCCGTACTGGCAGCACGCGGTGCAAAACCGTGCGGCTAGAGAAATACATGGCCAGCCCGAAGGGAATAAAGCACAACAGCCAGGCCACAATACCCACCAGGTTCGCCAGCCAAAGCTGTTGCAAAGCAGTTACCCAATCAGCTTTGAACATAGCGATGAGTTTCTCCAGAGAAAACGGGATAGGCGTCATGGGGAAAATAGACTGGCCCAGATCTACAAACGGCACATACAACGCCAGCTGCACGGGCTGCATGAGGTAGCCAATGAGAATAGTAAAAGCCACGTTCAGCCGAAGCCGGACGGCCCAGAACGTACACAGAACGGTGGTAAGTCCAAGAAAAGGAACCATGCCAAACCCCGCACCCAGGGTAAGGGTTAGCGCGAGCTGGTGTGGGGTGATGCCTTGCTTCACCAGATTGAGCACGGGTTCCCACAGCTTGCGCCGGATAAAATGCTTTACTCCTCCCCTTTTAAATAGTAACACGTTCATTCAATAATTTACGACTTTAGCGTTAAGTGTTCTGCCTTACGGTAGTAACGGCAAAAGTTGTGCTAAAATCCCTTCCCGCAGAAATTATTCCGCTTTCCTTCAAGAAACCTGTTCCCTCTCCCTGTGAGGAAGCAACTTTGACGTGTCATACGCACAAAACCTTCTAGTCGCAGAAAGAGGAACCGGTACATTCGTTAATACCGGAAACACCCGGAAGTAAACACTCTATTACAGCTTAAACAGATAAAATCTTCTGCTGTTATTATAAAGACAGTTTAAACGCTTGCTAACCCTATTACTAATTGCGAAAAATTTTAGGCTTGGGCACTATTGTCTTATCTTTAGGTGTTGATTCTCCTGACGTACCCTTCACTCCTATGGATATAACCCTCGCCCTGCTCGCCTTTGTCGTTGGCGGCATCCTCACCTACTTTCTGGTTCAGGGCAAACTCTCTGCCCTGAAAACAAGCCTGCAAAACCAGGAAGCCGACCGCGCCTTCGCCCTTAAACAACAAGAGGCGGCCCAGGCCGAGATGCAGAAACTACAGGAACAGCTGCGCCGCGAGAATAGCAAAGTCATGGAATTGCACGCCGAGGTTACCCGGGCCGAGAACGACATCTATCATCTTAAACAGAAACTTTCTGACGAGCGCGCCGAACTGGCGCACCTGCGCGACACCTTCATACAGCAGTTCACCCAGGTATCAAACCAGGTGCTGGTGACCAACGCCGAGCATTTCAGGAAAGCCTCCGCCGAGAACCTGGAGCAGGTCTTGTCTCCATTGAAAGAGCGTATCAAAGAATTTGAGCACAAAGTGGAGGAGACGTACGAGAAAACCCTGAAGGACAGCACCTCGCTCAAAGAGCAGATCACCTACATGGCCAGCCTGAACCAGCAGATGAGCCAGGACACCATCAACCTCACCAAAGCCCTGCGGGGCGAAAAGAAAGCCCAAGGTAATTGGGGCGAATACCTCCTGGAGAACCTGCTGGAAAAATCGGGTCTGGAGCGTGACGTGCATTACCGCCGCGAGCAGGTGCTGCAGCACGATGAAGCCAAGATCTTCCGCCCCGATGTCATCATTGACCTGCCCGACAACAAACACCTCATTATTGACTCCAAGGTGAGTTTAGTGGCTTATGACGCATACTGTAACTGCGAGGACGAAATCCAGCAGCAACTGCACCTGAAGAGCCACATCCAGGCGCTCCGCACCCACTTCACCGATTTAGGCCGCAAAAACTACCAGCACCTGCACGGCATCCAATCGCCTGATTTCGTGCTGATGTACATTCCCATTGAGCCGGCTTTCAACCTAGCTATCCAGCAGGACCGCGACCTTTTCCTGGAGGCCCTAGACCGTAATATCGTGTTTGTGACTACCTCTACCCTTTTGGCCACTCTGCGCACCGTAGCCAGCGTTTGGAAACAGGAAAACCAAAAGCGCAACGTACTACGCATAGCAGAGGAAAGCGGTAAGCTTTACGACAAATTCGCCAATTTCCTGGAAGACCTCAAAGATATAGGCGTGAACCTGGACCGTAGCCAGCAAAAGTACCACTCTGCTATGAACAAGCTGTCTGAAGGAAACGGAAACCTGCTGAAGAAAGTGGAATTACTGAAAAAGCTGGGCGCCCGCACAAGCAAAACCATGGAAACCCAATGGCTCCAAAATGCCCCAAATGTGAACAATGGATTGTTTGAGACTCAAGGTCTGCTTAACGGTAAGCCTATAGAAGAAGAAAATATGGAGGAGATTTAATTAGGTAGTGCGCAAAAATTAAAATAACCCAACCAATCCTTTGTATAACAGAAGAGGCAGCTACTCTCGTAGCTGCCTCTTCTGTTATACAAGGTTAAGCATTGCATTTACAGATCAGGTGGTACCGGTAGTGGTACCAGTTGTACCAGCGGTAGTTCCAGTTGTACCAGTTGTACCGGTAGTTGTACCAGTTGTACCGGTGGTAGTTCCAGTTGTACCTGTGGTACCAGTAGTAGTACCGCTTGTGGTGCCTGTGGTTGTCCCTGTGGTTCCTGTGGTGCTTGTTGTTCCAGTAGAACCAGTAGTTGTGCCAGTTGTGGTTCCTGTGGTGGTACCCGTTGTGGTGCCCGTCGTAGTGCCGGTGGTGGTACCCGTCGTGGATCCTGAGGTTGTTCCGGTTGTAGTACCTGTTGTGCCTCCTGAATTGTTAGTGTCATCGTCATCATCACAGGAGGATGCCAAGGACACTCCGGCTACAAACACAGGAGCCATCAGGAATGAAATCCATTTCTTCTTCATAATTCTACCCAATTAAAATTTTTTAAGAAAGCTAATAAGTTAACTTATACGATCTTGTAATTTTAATTGAGCATCTATGGATCACTTATTAAATACGGTTTTTTATCCGTAATAACTTTTAATTAATGTTGTTTATCGCTTAAAAAGTAAAAACACTCAGGTAACCTACACTTATAAATACCCATGCCTTACTGGGTACAAACCCTTATAGGGCTATATATTATGTCTTCCAACTTCATATTCATATATTGAATTTCAATAAATAAGGGAATTATAAACATACCATTTTAATCATTTAAAACTTCTAACATTAAATTAAAAATTTCGTAAAAAACTCAAATACAGTTTAATTTACTCTTTAAATTAGACAGTTTAATCCTTTTTTAACATTGTATTTACTTAAATATAAAAGAGCCAATTATTTAAAGTAATTGGCTCTTTTATCTGGTATTGTTTGGAATTTAATTCACCTGTTGGCCTTTCAGTTTTGCCAATAACTCTTGGGTTTGCTCCCATTCCTCTATTTCCTTTTTGTCTGTAGTTCGACGATTGCCGCTTTTTGAATAAAAAGTCAAGAGGTTTTGTTTCAGCTCGGGCTTAAGAGAGGCAAAGCCTTCCTTGTCTAATTTCTTGAGCCACTCAGCATAGGTTTTGTCGGCTTTCCCATATTTACCCAAAGCACTGCGATCTCCGGTGTCTAAGGCGGTGTTTTGTAACGATGAAGCGGTTACAGGTAAGTTCTGCAAACCCAGGCCGTAGTTTTTAGAAGTAGCATTGAAACTCTCCATAAAAAACTGTTCGGCCTCTGGGGTGGGAGGCTTGAAGGCAAAGGTGCGGTTAGGGCCAATTTTGGGCAGTACCCGCAAAAGCCAGCTTAAAAACTTTTGGAACAGATTAGGTTGCTGGTACTCGCGGCCCCATTGCTTATGGTAATCCGTTTTCCGGATGCGGTACAGATACTGCCGGCGCGTCATGCTAGGTTTACCCGATTTAATATCTGATTCCTTCAGGTTCCAGGCGGCTTTGGTAAGGCTGGGGATCAAGGTGTTCACCGATCTTCTGAAAGAACCAATGGTGAGTTTCAGGCTGACAAAAAGGCTGCTAAATTCCAACCCATAAGTTTTCTTGAACGCCCGTTCCAATGACTCCTGGCTTACTTCAAACCCTATGAAATCATGGTAGGCCTCTGGCGCGTAATTGCCTCTGGCCACCTGCAGCACATCGAAGCCAAACTCCATTTTAATGTGTGCCACAGGGTTCTCCTCATACGTGACAGAATTGCCGTATTGCGCCTTCATCTCGGGGTACACCAGCGGCACGGACCGGTTGGTACCGATGGGGTGGCCATAATTATCGGCGTAGTAATGCGCCAGGGCACCCAACGCAAAAGCATATTCATCTAAAGTATGCGCCTCCTCCAGCAGGGCAACAATGAAATCTCCGCTGCGAACATAATGGGTTAGATCCGTGAAAAAGGTGTTCCCGAAAGGATAATACCCCATGTCTTGGATAATGGCCCCGCCGTAAGCGTGGGCATGTGCTGTACGCAGTTGCTCTTCTGTGGCACCCGGATACTTTTTCTTCAATATAGGCAATAAGGAGGGTTCCCAGGCCACATCAATGATGGCTTGGTGCGTCAACACGCCATAGGCTTTTCCCTCTTTTGGATTAGCGAACAGCAGCAAAAACAGAAAAGAAAGAAAGAAACAGTATCGGTTTTCTTGCATAGGAAGGAGGCTACAATCAGGTACCTGAACACAGGCGCCAGCAGACCTTCTTACGTTAAATACGGATATTTAGATTAAACCCGCAGCCCTACCCCTCTATGGGAACTCTTTTACCTGTTTCTCAGGTGTTTTTCTTAAATCAGGCCGAAATCAAAGAATGAACTTTGGTATTTAGGACCGAAGTAATTCCCGGATGAATCTACCGGAAGGGTATACAAACAACAAAAGGCGCCCCTTTACGGAAGCGCCTTTGTCATCATATATCATTATATCTCACTAGTAGTTTGCCTCTACGCCCGGCAAGTCAATGAGGATGAAAGTACTATCGGCAGCAGCTTTGATTCTGAGGGCATCCACATCAGAGGACCTTACCTGGTCGTTTTTCTGGACCTGGATCCCGTTCACGAACAACTCCCCGGTGGTGACATAGATAAGGCCCTTCCGGATGGGGAAGGTTTTGAAGTCAATCTCTTTGCCGTCTTTAAGGTTGGCGTAGTAGATTGTGGAATTAGAGTTGATGTACACCACGTCTTCCAGCACCTTCTGGCCGGTCACCAATGGAACCAACTCGTTTTTCTCATCGGTGAAATCAATGGACTTTTGCTCATAGCTGGGGGCAAGTCCTTTCTTGTTGGGGAAAAACCAGAGTTGATACAGGTGGAGGTCCTTGTCTGAACTGTTGTGCTCTGAATGCCGCACCCCGGTACCCGTGGTCATGCGCTGCACCTCTCCTGCCTTGATCACCGTATTGTTGCCCAGGCTGTCTTTATGGGTTACCTCCCCTTCCAGCACAATGGTCACAATCTCCATCTCGGAATGCGGATGCTCTGGGAACCCGCTGTTTCCTTTGATGTAATCGTCGTTGAAGACCCGCAGCGGTCCCCACTGCACGTTGTTCAGGTCATAGTAGTCTGAAAAGGAAAACAGAAAGTAAGAATCCAGCCATCCGTGGGAGGCGTGGTGTCTATCTGCGGCAGGAATCACTTTGATCATGGGAAAAGGGGCTTGATGTTCTTTGGTAAATACGTACCCAAGCCCCTGAGGTTTATTATGGGTTTTCTAAATAAAAAAGGAGTCCGTTTAGGAGCTGTTTTCTGAAAAACAACTCCTAAACGGACTCCTACAAAAAAGCCTTGGTATTTACTTGGTGGTCTTCAGCTTCTTTACCTCCTGTTGCAGGTCAAGCACCAGTGAGGTCAACTTGTCCAGGGAGATCTCAGCCATGGGGAAAGTGGTGCTGATATAAGCCTTTGCTTCCCACAGCTCTACTATATCATCCAACGCTACGTCATATGGTTCGTAGCTTGGGTTGTCTGAGTGCAGGCGAAGCGCCGTCTGCTTCTGCTGGTGGTAAATGCGCTTGAACACAATACCTTCCTGCAGACTCACCACGATACAAGGGGTACCGTCTTTTATCTCCTGCCAATTCTCTACGTAACGCCCCACAATCACCGTTCCGGAAGGAATAGGCAACATGGAGTCTCCTTTTATCTCAAACGCCCGGTACGTGCCGGGGCTCTGGATCATAGGCAAGCGGAATTTTGGAAGTTCCTCCATGAACTCCGGGTCTGAGTAGCCATTGAGGTAACCAGCACTGGCTTTGTAAGGCACCAGTTCAATATTCTCGCGGTCCTGGGCATCCACCGTGATGGAAAGCACCTTTACATTGGCATTGCGCTTAGAAGAACCGTTTTTAGCGACATTGGGCAGATCTGGATTGATCAACTCATCTACTGACAAGTGGAAGACCTGCGCCATTTTCACTAAGGTGGCCAATTTAGGCTCGGCCCGCCCTTCTTCGTAGGCACCAATCAAGGACCGTTTAATCTCCAGCTTCTCCGCCAATTGTACTTGGGTAAGGTTAAGCTGCTTTCTAAGATATTTTAGGTTCGTGCTAAGCATAGGAAGGTCCGTTGAATGTTTAATGAAGTAAAAGTACTAATTCTTTAGCAAACAACTAAAATTTTTGGCATCTGTTTTTTTTAATAAGCTATTCTTTTGGTAAAATCAAGCTAAAAAAGCACAAATACTTAATTTACAGCTGACTAAAGAGTAGATTATACCTCTACAAAGTCATATATTAATATATATAAAGTATTTAATATCAAGGTTTTATTTATTCACACTTTTGGATGCTAATTGGATTATTTACTACATTTGAAAAAATGCATCAGTATTCACAACATTGAAGGTGTTTTACTTAGCTCATCTCTATGCGTAATTTTTACTAACCAAAAGTGTATGAATTCAACTACGTTTAAGAAAGCAGTGTCCTTTTTTGCACTGGCCTCCGTGTTTTCAATGTCTGGTTGCCAGCAAGATGAATTGATGGAAGAAACGGCGCAAGCGCCCGTTGAGCCTACGGCAACCTCCAAAGCCGTAGCCGGAAAATTCATTGTGATCCTGAAGAACGGCTCTGCCCAATCTCCTACGCAACTTCGCGAAAAGGTTTTAGGCCGGAATGGATTTGAAGCCAGCCGGGCCCGCGAGATTTTCCAGGGTGCGGTGAACGGTTTTTCGGGGTCTTTTTCCAAAGAAGAGATAAACCTCCTCAAAGAGGACCAAAACGTAGCGTATATTGAGCCTGAGCAAGCCATCATGCTGGGCAAATCCACTGCCGCCACTTCTACAACCACCACCACTTCCACCACCACTTCTACCCAAACTATTCCTTGGGGCGTTTCGCGCGTGGGGTATGGCGATGGTACCGGCAAAACCGTGTGGGTGATTGACTCTGGCGTGCAGTCCAGCCACCCAGACCTGAACGTAGACAAAACCCGCAGCAAGTCGTTCATTTCCGGCGATGCTTCCTTTGAAGACGGGTATGGCCATGGTACCGGAGTAGCCGGCATCATTGGTGCCAAAAACAACAACGAAGGCGTGGTGGGTGTAGCCGCTAACGCGACCATCGTGGCCCTTCGCGTGTTTGACAACACCGGTTACGGTACCCTTACCCGCATCTACTCGGCTTTGAACCACGTGTATCAGTACGGCAAGCCCGGCGATGTGGTGAACATGAGCCTACGCGTAGCTGCTTCTACCATGCTGGATGACTTGGTGAGAAAAACCGCTGCCCGCGGCATCTTCATCGCGGTTGCTTCTGGTAACAGCTACATTGACTGCAAGGCAGATTCTCCGGCCCGCGTAATTGCGCCAAACGTGTTTGTGGTTTCCAACATGGACTCGTACGGCAAGTTTAACCCAACCTCCAACTTCGGAGCTTCCGTGAAATACGCCGCCCCGGGTACTAACATCCGTACCACTTGGAAAGGCAGTGGGTACGCCACTGGTAACGGTACTTCTTACGCCGCCCCGCACGTAGCCGGTATCCTGGCCCTGACTGGTGGAAAGGTGAACACGCAAGGTCTGGTGACCAGCGACCCAGATACCACGCCAGATCCAATTGCTTTAAAATAATTTTTTCATAGTAAGTACCTCTGTACTCAAAAGAAGAAAGGCCCGGCTATAAGCCGGGCCTTTCTTCTTTTATTCTAATAGTAATTTGCTAATGCTATTTATAGCCCAGTTTTGGAAAAACCTACCGAATACAGGATTGAATTTCCTTTCAATAAGCAAACAAGAAGCCGGACTTACATCAGCTGTTTTCTTTGTTGAACCGGCCTATTCCTAATCGTATTTTCAGGTAATCTATTTCGCCTTCCAGGTACTCAAAGATGGGCTTCAGGGCTGCCGTTTGTTTCGTCTGCAGAATGGCTTCCTTTACCCGGCTGTATTCCCAGTCAGATAAATAAGGCTTTAAATCCACGTCATAGCCCTGTTGGTACAGCGTGGCTAAGTGCGAATACACCGTGTTGATCTGCACTTGCCGCTGCTCTGAAATCTGTTCCGGGGTTTTCCCCTGGCGTAAGAGTTCATAGGTGACCAGGTGCGTGGTTCCTTTCATGCGGGCATGTTGCTGCTCGGCTTGTTGGGCTAGGAAACTCAGGATGGCATTGATGAAAATCTCCCCGTACTGCTCGTACTTGGCTTGGGCCACCCCGGAAATAGCCAGGAAAGCCGGACGGTTGGTGGGCCGTTGCTCCACAATCTCCTGCAAAGTATTATCTGTGAAGACCACGTACGGCGGAATGTTGCGCTCGCTAGCCAACTGTTTCCGGAGTTGCCGCAGGTGCTCAAACAAAGCCGTCTCCACCCCACTTCTTGATTTCTTCTGCCGCTTCTCTTTCTCTTCTTTGGGCAGCGGTGCCTGGAATTTCACCAGTTCCACTTTTTTGCCCTTAAAAAGAACATCCTGGCTCGCATTGGTCAGCTTCAAAGCGCCATGCTCATCGTACGCCACTTCCAGAATTCCTTGGTTAATCAATTGGTGGATGTAGCGCTGCCAGTCCTGCGAGGGCACATCGCGCCCTGCCCCGAAGGTTTTCAGTTGGTCATAGCCCCTGGTCAAGGTAAGCTGGTTGCGGGAGCCGCGCAGAATATCCACCACTTGCGCCGAGGCCACGGTCTCTTTGGTTCTGGCTACCGCCGATAGAATCTTTTGGGCCAGTTCGGTGCCGTTGAAAGAAGTAGGCGGGTTATCACAGATATCGCAGTTGCCGCAGTCTTTGGAATACTCCTCCCCGAAGTAGTGCATCAGGGTTTTACGCCGGCAACTGGTGCTTTCCGCGAACTGCTGCATGCGGTCCAGCTTGGCCAACGACAAAGCCTGCTCTTTGCTGCTCTCACCATTCGTGACAATATCTCGCAGCGTCATAACATCGGCCAAGCTGTAAAACAACAAGGCTTCGGCGGGGGCACCGTCACGGCCACCGCGGCCTATCTCCTGGTAGTAGCTTTCCAGGTTCTTGGGCAGGTTGTAATGAATGACCCAACGCACATTGGACTTGTCAATACCCATCCCGAAGGCGATGGTGGCGCACATGATCTGAATGTTGTCCTGCAGGAATTTCTCCTGCACATTTTCGCGGTCCCTAGCCGAGAGACCGGCGTGGTAGTAGTCGGCGTTGTAGCCTTTCTCCTTCAGTTTGGCAGCCAGAGACTCAGTGGCTTTCCGGCTGAGGCAATAAATAATACCCGGTTGGAAAGGCCGCTCCTCCAGAAAATCAAGGATACCTTCCATGCGTTTCTGGCCCGGCTGCACCTGCAGGTAGATGTTGGGCCGGTCAAAGGACGAAATGAAAACCTTTGGGTCCTGCAAATACAGCTGCGTAAGGATGTCGCGCTGCGTCAAGCGGTCTGCCGTGGCGGTGAGGGCGATGATGGGCACCTCGGGGAACTGCAGTTTCAGGTTCTTCAGCTGCAGGTACTCCGGCCGGAAATCATGGCCCCACGCCGAGATACAGTGCGCCTCGTCAATAGCAAACAGGTTGATCTGTAGCCGCTTCAGAAAAGAAAAGAAACCTGCGGAAAGGAGTTTCTCCGGGGAGACATAAAGCATTTGCATGCGACCATCGAAGCACTGCTGTTCAATAAGCTGCTGTTCTTTGGCGGATTGAGAGCTGTTCAGGTAACCGGCATTCACGCCATTGCCTAGCAGCGCCTCTACCTGGTCTTTCATTAAGGCGATAAGTGGAGACACTACCACGGAGAGACCAGGCATGACCAGCCCCGGTACCTGGTAGCACACCGATTTCCCCCCGCCCGTTGGCATGAGTACTACCGTGTCCCGCTTCTCCAGTACGTTGGTGATGATATCCTCTTGTCCCGGTCTGAACTGATCGTAGCCAAAATACTGCTTCAGAACCTCCCGTGCTTCCCTTACTCCCATTTTCTAACTGTTTTGACAAAAATAAGGCAAAAACCCCTCTTTTCCTTCGGCCGCCAGGTCAATAAATAGAAATAGCCCGGAAAACTCCCGGGCTATCTAAAATGATTAGCAAAAAGGATGCTGCCTACAAGATGGCGTCTATGATGGCGGTGATGATGGACAAGACCAAACTAAATAGAATAGCCGTAATGATGCCGTTGATATCAAACCCGGTGAGCAGGTAATCTGCCAGGTAAAGGATGATGGCGTTGATCACCAGCAGGAACAGCCCCAGCGTCATGAAGGTGATGGGTATGGTGAGGAATACCAGGATCGGGCGTACTACCGCGTTCAGAATAGCCAGCACCAGGGCCAGCAGAATGGCACTGGTGATACCGTCAATGGTCACGCCCGGGAAAAACTGGGCCAGCACCAAGGCCACAATGCCAGTGATGATAATCTTGAGGATAAATCCCATAGTTTTAGGTGGTTCGTTATAAAGAAGCTTCTAATCTTTTCTGAGATACGGCCATCCAGTTGCAGAGTTTGTAGAGCAGGCGGGCCCCAACGTTCCCGTTCCACTCGCTTTCACCAGGAGCCACTTCGCAAAGATCAAACCCGATGATCTCCCTCCCGGATTTCACCAGGGCCTTGATCAGGTAGACCGCTTCTTCAAACTCAAACCCGCCGGGTACCGGGGTGCCGGTGCCGGGGCACAGCTTAGGGTCCAGTCCGTCAATGTCAAAGCTGATGTACACTTTCTGCGGCAGCTGCGCGATGATCTTCTTGCACTGCTTGCGCCAAGAGTTGCCCTCGTACATCTTGTTCTTGATCTTGCTGTCATAGAACGTGGTGATGCGTCCGTTGGACTGGTCCACCAGTTCTGCCTCTGCTTGGCAAAGGTCCCTGATACCCACCTGCACCAGTTTTTTCACCTGGGGAAGTTTCAGGGCATTAAACATGATGGAGGCGTGCGAGTAGGTGAATCCCTCGTAGGCATCGCGCAGATCCGCGTGGGCATCTACCTGCAGGATGCCGTACTCTTCGTGCTTTTCGGCTAAAGCGTGCATAAAACCCAACGGCGTACTATGATCGCCGCCCAAAACGCCTACCAGTTTGCCTTTTTCCAGTAGGGCCAGGGTTTCTTTTTTAGACCACTGCAACAGGTCCTCGCCGCGGCGGTTCACCTCTGCAATAGTGGCTTCATGCACCGAGGCATCGCCTTTGCTGCCGTTTTCCAGGAACTCAATGTAGGCTTCGGTCTTCTCCCGAAGGCGCTGGCTTTCCTGCGCCCAGTCCTCGGGCACGGCCGGCATATGGATGCCCAGGTGCCAGGCGTTGGGTAACTCGTGGTCAAACAGGTCCAATTGCGGAGAGGCATCGCGTACGGCGGCCGGACCTTCGGCGGTGCCGGCATTGTAAGAAACCGTCACTTCCCACGGAATGGGGAAAATCACTACCTCAGACTCTTCTTCGGTAAAAGGAAGCCCGAAAAGGCCGCTGCCAACTTCCCCTACGCCATTCTGGTCAAAAGTGGAAATCTTCTTGTGTTTGGAATCACACATGGTGGGCATGTTCATGCTCATAGTACTAGGCTTTAGAGGATAGTAAATCTTTTACGAAATTAGGCAAGGCGAAAGCCGCCACATGGATGTCTTCATTGTAATAGCGCAGCCCCTGTTCTCTGGAAAACGATGCCGCAACTTCCGGGTTGAATCGCTTGGGATGCACGCTGCCCTTGGAACTGAAGGAGAAACTCCAGGTACCAGTTGGGTACGTAGGAATGGCCGCCAGGTAGCAGTGCACATTGTCTTGCCCGAAGATGCCTTTGTAGGTATCATAGATCTCCACAAATACTTCCGTATTGAACCGAGGAGACTCGCTTTGGGTGATCATCACGCCCTCCGAGGTCAGGCAACGGTATACCTGGCCGTAAAACTCGGCGGTGAAAAGCCCCTCCCCCGGACCCACCGGGTCTGCGGAGTCTACAATGATGAGGTCAAAGGCAGCATCGGCGCAGTCCTGGATGTATTTGATGCCGTCTTCCACCAGCAGTTTTAAACGTGGGTGTCCAAAAGCGCTGGCCGTTTCAGGTAAGTGCAGTTTGCAGGCCTCAATCACCAGTTCGTCAATCTCCACCAATACCACCTCTTCAATGCTGTCATGGCGCAGGAGCTCGCGGACGGTCCCACCGTCGCCGCCGCCAATCACTAGGGCACGTTTCACGTTGCCGTGGCTCAGTACCGGCACGTGGGTGATCATCTCGTGGTACACGTACTCATCTTTCTGGGTACACATAACCATACCATCCAAGGTAAGCATGTTGCCGTAAGCCAATGTCTCAAACACCTCCACTTTCTGGTAAGGCGACTGTTTCTTATAGAGTTGGGTGCCGGAATGCTTTAAAGACAAGGCAATGTTCTCGTCACGCTCGGTGAACCAGACATCGCGGGTGATGCGCGGAATGGAAGCCACCGGCTGGCCGGAGTCGCGGGCCTCCACGTTGAAGTCGGTGCGTTTGAGCAGGCTTTGCTGACCTCGGAGGCATTCCATGGAGGAGCCGTGGCTGGCTTCAAAGGCTTCAATCAAGTAATTATAGGAAACCCAGGGATCCACGGAATCGCCGCAGGTGAAAAGGTCCACGGCGGCGTAGCCGTATTCGGGCCAGGTATGGATGGCCAGGTGACTTTCCTGGATTACTACCACCCCGGAGACGCCATAGGGAGAAAAGTGGTGGAACGTGCTGTTGATGACCGTGGCCCCGGCGGTTTCGGCGGCCGCCACCATGCTGTTTTCAATGTGCACCACATCATTCATCAACTCCGGTGAGCAGTTGTAAAACTCCACCAGAATATGTCTTCCTAAAGCATCCATAAGCAATTATCTAAGTCTGTTATTCGTTCAGACGCGCAAAACAACAAAAAAGATACTGGATTGAAAAGGTCCTTGGCGTATCCGTTTTGGAGCGTTTTTCTTAAAAACAGCCTCAAAACAGGTTTAAAGCCCTTTGTATAAGCGAATGAGCCGCACGGGGCGGCTCATTCGCTTCGGAGAAAAAGAAGAGATGGGCTACTTCGTGAGGAAGTTATAGGACCGGATGATCTCCAGGATCTTGATAAAGGTGTTGGTATCAAAGAACAGGAGCAACGGCAGTTCCACCATCTGGGTATTGTTTGTGAACTGGGTGATCACGGTGAACACCAGCGGCTGGAACAAAGGATGATCGGTGAAGATGCCTTTCAGAGACTCCGCAATGTCATGCTTAGGGGCCACGGGCGGCGAGCCGTAAATGTTGGACTTGAGGATGTTGGCCAGCTGGGTTACCAACGCCCCGGTAATGATGTTACTCACCTCCAGGAGCAAAGATTCCTGCATCTCGGTGAGCGGCTCGTTTCCTTTTACGGTCACGCCCAGGCACACCCGGGAGAGTTGCTCCACGTGCAGCTCAGAGAACAGCATGAGGGTAGAGCCGTTGAGCTCCCCTTTGATATCTGACTGAATGATGGTATGCGAGTTCTCATAGGCCCGTACAATCTTCAGAAGCTCTTCTGCCTCCATCAACTGCAGGTCTGGCACTTTGAGCAAAACCCGGTCTTTCGCGATCACCGCAAAAGAATCCGCCGCCCTGGCTAGTCCTATGTTCAGGATTTCTTTGATAATATCCCGCTCTAGTTCATTTACTTGAAGCTCCATGAATCAGGCTATAAAATGTTGTTACCCCTTGGCTGTTACCTCCTGGCAATAAAGTAGCGGGTAATGGCGGCCACATCCAGTACCAGGCACACCTTGCCCGATCCCAGAAGGGTTACCCCCGCGTAAATCTCAATCGTATTCACCGGTTTACTTAAAGCCTTGATCACAATATCCTGCTGCCGCAGCAGCTTGTCCACGATCAGGCCCAGCTTACGGTTGTTGTACGTCACAATGATGATGTTCTGCGAATCACCATCCAAATCATTTTTCTTTACGCTGTACGCGTTGATGTCGGTGTTGAACAGTTCCCGCAGCGAGACGATGGTAATGGTCTCCCCGTTGATGTCTGCCACCAATAACTCTCCCACTTCATGCAGCTCGCTCGTAGGCAAGGCCACCACAGAGTCTGTGTGCATCAGCGGGATGGCGTAGAAATTCTCCTCTACCTGGCACAGCAACGCGCCTTTCACCGCAATGGACGTTGGCAAAAACAGGGTGAAGGTAGTTCCTTCCCCTTTCTTGGAGTCCACCTTGATTCTGCCGCCAATGGAGTCGATGGCGTTTTTCACCACGTCCAACCCTACCCCCCGGCCAGAAACTTCTGTCACTTCCTTCGCCAGGGAGAAACCCGGCTCAAAAAGGTACGAGAGTACTTCGGTATCCCGCAGGTCCTCGGCGGCATCTGCAGACAGGAAGCCCCGCTGCACAATGGCGCGCCTAACCTCCTGCTGGTCAATGCCTTTTCCGTCATCGGTCAGTTTCAAAATAACTGTATCACGGTCATTCTGCGCTGAGAGCGTAACGTTGCCCTGAGGCGTTTTCTTGCTCTTTTTCCTAATCTCGGCCTTTTCTATCCCGTGCGATATGGCGTTCCGCATCAAGTGCAAAAGCGAATCGGTGATGATCTGCAGGATGTTCCGGTCTATCTGAATGTCAGACCCTGAAATCTCCAGGTTGATCTCTTTCTTCTCGGCTACGGCAATGTCGCGCACAATGCGCGGAAACTTGTTGAACAAAGAGCCCACGTTTACCAGGCGGGCATCCATGACACTGTACTGCAGTTCCTCGGTAATGCGGTACAGGTGCGCGCTTACGCTTTTGAGGTCATCGTGGTCCAGTTCCTTGCTAATGGAAAAGATCCGGTCCCGGTCAATGATCAACTCACCCACCAGGTTCAACAGGTGATCCAGCTTCTTGATCTGAATATAGATCAAGTCTGAGAGCGAAAGGTTTTTAGAGGTATAGTATTTCTGAACCTTTGACAGCTCAGACGTATTCTCTCCCTGCGAATTAATGATGATGTCCAGGTTCCGGAGCAAAGCAGGGCTTGGCTCCACTTCCTTGGTACCATCAATATTGGTGATCATCTCCCCCAACAGGTCAATCCCATCAAAAAGAACGGTCACCACCTCGTCACTGAAACTCAGCTCTTTGTTACGAATGAGCCCAAAAGCGGTCTCCATTTTATGGGAGATGTCTGCAATGGTTTCGTAGCCGATGGCTTTGGCGTTGGCCTTGAGGTTATGCAGTAACCTGAATACCTCTGCCAGTAATTGTTCGTCTTCGGGGCTTTTCTCCAGATCACTGATGTGCCGGTTAAGCGCATCATAATACTCGAGAGCCTCGGCTATAAATATCTCTTTATATTCCTGATCTCTCGACTTCATCCTACCAATTTCTGTTGGAGCACGTGGCTCATACTACGGTTCGCGACAAACCGGCTGATGATGGAATTTATCTGCCCTAAGGGGAAAACTCCACTGACCACCCCACTTTCAATCGCCGATTTGGCCATCCCGAAAATGGTGGAGGTTTCTTCGTTTTGGGCAATCACCATACCGCCCATGTTTTTGATCTCTCTGGCGCCCAGAGTACCGTCCTGCCCCATTCCGGTCATGATGATTCCCAACACCTGTGCCTGGGCACTCTGCGCAGCAGAATACATTAATATGTCCACGGATGGTGAGTCCATGGCGGCAGAAGGCTCTAACGCAAGAAAATACTGGTTGGGAACTAAAGACTTGCTTTTTACCCGCATGTTTTGGCCGCCCGGGGCAATCACCACCGTGCCTGCCGAAAGCTGCATGCCTTCATAGCCTTCCTCTACCCGCCAATGGGTGAATCTCTGCAACCTACGGGCCAAGCGCCTGGTGAATTTTTCCGGCATGTGCACGGCCACCAAGACCACGGCGGGCTGCTGTATGTCCAGGTCTTTGATCAGGTACTCAATGGCTGCAGATCCACCGGTAGAGGCGCCAATCACCACCATGGAGAGTGGCGGTTCGGCGGGTTGAGGCATCTTCACCAATACCCGGTTATTCATTTGCTTCACCTCCACGGCCTCTTTCCATTTAGAAGGTGCTGCCGTGGTAGAACTGATGAAGTTCTCTCCCAACAGCTCACGAAGTTTGGCCATTAGCCCTTCCTTGGCTGCCTCCCTCCTTGCTAACTGATTTGCCTCTGAGGCCTTCACCTGTTTTCCGTTGATGTCAAGACTAGTAGACAAGGTATAGGTCTGCTCGGCTAGTTGCTGGGAAACCATGAGAAGCAGCGAGAACTTCTCCCCATAAACAGGTTTGAAGAAAGGCACTCTTCCGCTCATGGTTAACCCATAATGGGCTACAATGAGGTCAGGTTTATACGTAAAGGCTTTGTGCAGCAACTCCTCCTGCGAACGGGCAGTATCTACCACCTCCAACCGGGGCTCGGCATCAATCATGCCGGAAAGCACCAATCTTGAGCGGACGGATGAATCCCCAATTAGAACTCGTATTTTAGGAGGTTGCGTTTGCTGCACGGGAAGTGTCGTGGCGGTAGGTTAGTTTATGATTTAGTCTTCTTTGAAAGCATTGTTCAACGCTTCCAAGACTTTGTCTTCAGAGAATGGCTTGATGATGTAATGCAGCGCTCCGTATTCGGCTGCCTCATTCATGATCACCTCTTGGCCTACGGCACTTACAATGACCACTTTCATATCTGGATTATCCTGCTTGATGCCTTTTAATACATCCAAGCCAGTGTTGTCTGGCAGAATCACATCAAGAGTCACCAGATCCGGAATTTTCTCCTTGGCCAATTGCAGAGCAGTTTTCCCGTCTGGGGCTTCGCCTACCACGTCATAACCTGCATCCAGCAGCATGTTTTTCAACATAGTGCGCATGTAGAAGGAATCATCTACAATTAATATTCTTTTTTTATCCGTGATTTCCATAAGTAATTAGGTCAAAAAGTGAGCACTATGATTTCAATTGCAGCACTTCATCTGAGGTCAGGATTTTGAAGATGTCCAGCACAATGATGAGCCGGTCTTCATACTTACCTATCCCCTCAATAAAGTTTTCATTGATGTTGATGTCCTGAATAAAGGAAGGCGCTTTGTCTATGCTGGAAACCGGCAACGTCAAAGACTGCGGTACCTCATACACAATAAAGCCCATGGTATAGTCTTTGGCCTCCATCACCAGGGTATAGGAATGCGAAGGGGTTTCACCGGAAGGGCGCTCAATTCTGAAGCGCTCTTCCAGGTTCATGATGGCGATAATATCACCTCTGATGTTTGAAACTCCTTTTATAAAGGATGGGGTCTTGGGCATTCGGGTGATTTCCGGGGTAATGGTTACTTCCTTTACCTGGTCAATCCGGACGCCGTATTCCTCTGCACCTAATTTGAAAACAATCAGGTGCACCCGCTCCTCTGCTACTTTCTCCTTTTTATCTCTGATGTTCTGAGATTCCATTATTCCTGACCTCTGCTTTTAAGAGACTTCTTACCACCTAACTTTTTGTCGAAATCAACATCGTTCGCGTCATCTCCGGAGAAAGAGCGCTTACGGGCAGCAGGTACCGCCGATAATTTGCGCGCATTCCGGTTAGGGAAAACAAGGTTGCCATTCACAAGCTTGAAGGCAGAAATACTGATCTGCAGGTCATCGGCAATGTCATTCAGACGCTGGCTGGAAGAAGTCAACTCTTGCATGGAGGCTGACAACTGCTTGGCAGTTCCAGCTACCTGTTGGGTACCCGAGGCTGTCTGCTCCGCAATGGCTACCACTTCTTCCACGTATTTCACTACGTCTCCAATGGATGTTTTCTGCACCTCGGTAGACACCAGGATGTCCTGGGCACTACGGAGGGTCTCACCGCTGGAAGTTGCGATGTTCTTAAAGGCGCCGGATGCTTCAAACGTCGCATTCTTTCCTTTGAGTACGCGGCCTTCCATGGTCGCGATCGCGGCGGCGGCAGAGGAAGTATCTTTCTTCACGTCGTCTACCAGCGTGCTGATCTCACTTGCTGATTTGCGTGAGCCTTCGGCCAATTTCCGAATTTCCTCAGCTACTACCGCGAAACCACGTCCTGCTTCACCTGCTCTGGCTGCCTCAATGGCTGCATTCAGGGCCAGCAAGTTTGTTTGAGCCGCTATGTCTGTGATTACGCCCAGTGATTTGGAGATTTCTTGGCTACGGGTGCTTAGTACTTCAATGGTTTTGGCAGTAAGGGCCGCGGAAGAAGAAATCTCTTCCATGTTCCGCACCACCTCGGCCACTGTTTTCAGACCTAATTGGGAAGTCTCCTCACCCATCACCGCTGAACGGTTCACCACATCGGCTTTGTTCGCAGTCTCTTTCGTGGCCTTCATGATTTCCTCAATCAGTTTGAAGGCTTGGTCTGTTTTCAAGGCTTGGTTTTGCGCGCCCTCTGCCATTTGTTGCATGGCCAAAGCTACGTCTACCGTTACCCGGTTCATTTCCAATCCTTTGGCCGCCATCTCTTCAGAAGACGATCCTACGATGAGCGAGGAATCATTGATTTCACCTAACAAGGCATTCAGGTTGTCTACCGCTAGGTTCAAAGCGTTAGACATGGCCAGAATATCGCCGGCAGTATGGATCTCTACTTTTTGTGTTAAATCACCCTCAGAGATAGAACGTACTACTCTGGATACTTCCAGAACCGGCGTTACGATGGACTCTAACAGGTCATTCAAGGTATCTACCAGTTCTTTCCAGCTACCAGATACACCATGCACAGTGGCGCGCTCGGTCAGTTTACCTTCTACCCCGGCTACTCTGGCCACCCGGCTAACCTCACCCGCTAGGCGGTTTAGGTCTTCCACCATGCTGTTGATAGTATCTGCCAGGTCAGCTAATTCGCCTTTGGCTTGTAAGGTCAGTTTCTGGGTTAAGTCACCTTTAGACACCGCCGTTACTACTTTCACGATACCCCGCACCTGCGTAGTAAGGTTAGAAGCCATTACGTTTACATTATCGGTGAGGTCTTTCCAAACACCGGCAACATTTGGCACGGAAGCCTGGCCACCAAGACGACCCTCAGTACCCACTTCCAACGCCACCCGGGTTACCTCACCGGCGAAGATGTTGAGGGAGTCCACCATCTGGTTCAGGTTGTCCTTCAGTTCGGCTAACTCACCACGCACATTCACCGTGATCTTCTGGGTCAAGTCTCCTTTCGCCACTGCAGTCGCCACATTTGCAATGTCACGTACTTGCAGGGTCAGGTTAGAGGCCATGGTGTTCACATTATCTGTGAGATCTTTCCAAACCCCGGCCACGTTTGGCACTTTGGCTTGTCCGCCCAATCTACCTTCGGTACCCACCTCCAACGCCACACGGGTTACTTCACCCGCGAAGATGTTGAGGGAGTCCACCATCTGGTTCAAGATATCTTTCAGTTGAAGGATTTCACCCTTCACATTCACTGTCATTTTCTGGCTCAGGTCACCCTTCGCCACTGCGGTCGCTACGTTGGCAATATCCCGTACCTGAGAGGTAAGGTTAGACGCCATGGAGTTCACATTGTCGGTTAGCATCTTCCAGGTACCAGCTACGTTCGGCACAGCTGCCTGTCCACCCAGTTTACCTTCCGTACCTACTTCCAAGGCTACCCTAGTTACCTCACCCGCGAAGATATTCAAGGAGTCCACCATTTGGTTGAGGATGTTCTTCAGCTCCAACAACTCACCTTTTACATCTACCGTGATCTTTTGGGTCAAGTCTCCTTTCGCCACGGCCGTTGCTACGTTGGCAATGTCCCGCACTTGCAGCGTCAGGTTAGAGGCCATGGAGTTCACGTTGTCGGTCAACTCCTTCCAGGTACCACGTACTTTCGGCACGTTGGCCTGACCGCCCAGTTTACCTTCGGTTCCTACCTCTCTTGCCACACGGGTTACTTCGTCAGCAAAGATGTTCAGGGAGTCCACCATCTGGTTCAGGTTGTTCTTCAGCTCAAGAAGTTCACCTTTCACATCTACCGTGATTTTCTGGCTCAAGTCACCTCTTGCAACAGCCGTGGCCACACTAGCGATATCTCGTACCTGAGAAGTCAGGTTGAAGGCCATGTAATTCACGTTGTCAGTCAGGTCTTTCCAAACCCCGCCTACATTAGGCACATTGGCTTGACCACCCAAAATACCTTCGGTACCCACTTCACGGGCCACCCTGGTTACCTCACCGGCGAAGATGTTGAGGGAGTCCACCATCTGGTTCAGGTTGTCCTTCAGTTGGAGGAGTTCGCCTTTTACATCCACGGTGATCTTCTGGCTCAAGTCGCCACGCGCTACCGCAGTCGCCACATTGGCAATGTCCCGTACTTGCAGCGTCAAGTTAGACGCCATGGAATTTACATTATCTGTTAGGGCTTTCCAGGTACCTGCTACGTTTGGCACCGCAGCCTGGCCTCCCAACTTACCTTCGGTTCCCACCTCTCTTGCCACGCGGGTTACCTCCCCGGCAAAGATGTTGAGCGAATCCACCATCTGGTTCAGGTTGTCCTTCAGCTGAAGGAGCTCGCCTTTCACGTTCACCGTGATCTTCTGGCTCAAATCTCCCCTTGCTACCGCGGTCGCCACGTTGGCAATATCACGTACTTGTAAGGTCAGATTGGAGGCCATGGAGTTCACGTTGTCGGTCAGGGCTTTCCAAGTACCGGCCACGTTTGGCACTGAGGCTTGTCCACCCAATTTTCCTTCGGTTCCTACCTCCAAAGCCACCCGGGTTACTTCACCGGCGAAGATGTTCAAGGAGTCCACCATCTGGTTGAGGTTGTCCTTCAGTTCGGCCAACTCGCCTTTCACCCCAACGGTAATCTTCTGGCTCAAATCTCCTCTCGCAACGGCCGTCGCCACGTTGGCGATGTCCCGTACCTGAGAAGTAAGATTGCTCGCCATGTAGTTCACGTTGTCAGTAAGGTCTTTCCAAACGCCACCCACATTAGGCACGGTCGCCTGGCCACCCAACTTACCTTCAGTTCCTACCTCTCTTGCTACCCGAGTTACCTCACCCGCGAAGATATTGAGGGAGTCTACCATCTGGTTCAGGTTGTCCTTCAGTTGGAGGAGCTCGCCTTTCACATCAACGGTGATTTTCTGGGTCAAATCGCCTTTAGCTACCGCAGTGGCTACGTTGGCAATATCGCGTACTTGTAGCGTCAGGTTAGACGCCATGAAATTCACATTATCAGTCAGGTCTTTCCAAACCCCGCCTACGTTCGGCACGGTCGCTTGACCACCTAATTTACCTTCGGTACCTACCTCCAACGCCACACGGGTTACCTCACCCGCGAAGATGTTCAAGGAGTCCACCATCTGGTTTAAAGAGTCTTTCAGTTGAAGGAGCTCTCCGTTTACATTAACCGTAATCTTCTGGCTCAGCTCGCCACGGGCCACCGCAGTAGCTACGTTCGCGATATCCCGTACCTGAAGGGTAAGGTTAGAGGCCATTGAGTTCACGTTGTCGGTCAGTTCTTTCCAAACGCCCGCTACTTTCGGCACGTTGGCCTGGCCACCCAGAATACCTTCGGTTCCTACTTCTCTCGCCACCCGCGTTACTTCGTCCGCGAAGATGTTGAGGGAGTCCACCATCTGGTTTAGGTTGTCCTTCAGTTCGGCCAACTCACCTTTCACGTTTACCGTGATCTTTTGGGTCAGGTCACCTTTTGCTACCGCGGTTGCCACGTTGGCGATGTCACGGAGCTGAGAAGTAAGGTTGGAGGCCATGGTGTTCACGTTGTCAGTGAGGTCTTTCCAAACCCCGCCAACATTTGGCACTTTCGCCTGTCCACCCAGTTTACCCTCGGTACCCACTTCACGGGCCACGCGCGTTACCTCATCCCCAAAGATGTTCAAAGAGTCCACCATTTGGTTGATGTTCTCTTTGAGCTGGAGCATTTCCCCTTTCAGGTCCACGGTTACTTTCTGGTCCAGGTTCCCCTGGGCCACCGCCGTGGTTACCTTCGCGATGTCTCGTACCTGAAGGGTCAGGTTGGAAGCCATCGCGTTTACATTATCGGTGAGTTCTTTCCAGATACCAGCCACGTTAGGCACAGAGGCCTGGCCACCCAGTTTCCCTTCGGTACCTACCTCAAGGGCCACCCGGGTTACCTCACCAGCAAACAGGTTCAAGTTGTCAATGGTACGGTTGATGGTTTCAGCCATGACCTTGAAGTCCCCGGAAACGGGAATTTGGAACGTCTCATCCAGGTTACCACGGGAGATGTTCTTCAGTACCTTGCCTACTTCCAATACCGGAACGGCGATGGAGTCTACCAGGCCGTTAATGTTGTTGATCATGTCTTTCCAGAAACCAGAGGCGCTCTCAGCAGAGGCACGGGCTTTTAGGTTACCCTCTACCCCGGCTACTTTGGAGATGCGCGACACCTCGCCTCCTACGCCCCCAATCATCTCCACCATGGAGTTGTAGGCTTCGGCTATCTCTGAAAAGATATCGTTGTTTTGTTTGGTAAGGCGCACTGAAACGTCTCCTTTTTTGAAGGCGTCAAGGGCGTAGAGCACGCGGTTCAGCTGCTCATTAATATAGTCTGAATCCTGGGTTTGGGTGGCTTGCCGCGGCGAATTGCTTTTCCGGGCTTGGTCTGTCGCCCCCACATCCGCCAGATTCATTTCTGTTCTGTCAGTTTTCTCCAATGTTTTTCCTCCTGCACGGGCTTTAGTACCTGTGGACTTGCCATTTTCCACGGCCAAAGGAAAGTCTGCCACCGTGGCGTTTGGTTCCTGCGTTGGCGTTTCCTCAGGCCGCTCTGGCACCGGGGTTACCTCCGGCTCACTGGCAACAGCATCCACAGGCGTGTCAGCGGTTGTCTCGGCCTCCGTCTTCCCAATCAGTTTATCCTTGTTGAGTTTCAAGTTTTTACCTAAAGCCATCTTATAATTGAATTGAAGAGCGTTTTTATCTTCTTTGGCAAAAAAGCTTGCCGATCTATTTTTTTCTGATGCCCACTACCTCAGACATCCTCGCAATTTACAAAAAATACAAGACTTCTAAAAATGCCTTGCCTATGGAATAGTGACAAATTCCTTGGCCAATCCCAAATAATCTTTCGCTCCGTAGGAAGAAGCATCGTAATCAATCACACTCTGCCCGAACGAGGGAGCCTCGGCCAGTTTTACGTTCAGCCTGATGCGTTGCTGGAAGATGTACTCGTCCACGTTCTCTTTCAGGTAATCCTCAATCTCGGTGCTCAGCTTGCGGCGTTTGTCATACATGACCACTACAATGCCCTTTACTTTAAGTTTAGGGTTCAGGGTCTTTTTAATCTGCTGCACCGTGTTCAGGATCTGCCCCAACCCTTGTAGCGTAAGCACCTCCATCTGCAGGGGGATCAACACTTCTCGGGAGGCAGCCAGGGCGTTCACCGTAAGCAGCGACAAAGAGGGCGGACAGTCAATAAGGATGTAATCATACCCTTTCACCTCTTTTAACAAATGCTGCAAAAAACGTTCCCTTTCCTCATGGTTCACCAGGGAGATCTCCACGTCCACCAGTTCATTGGAGCCCGGGGCCACAAAAAGACCATTCCTTTCCTGAATACAGTCTGCCATTTTATCCTTGCCGGTGAAAACATCCGCGAGGGTGCAGGACGGCTCGGTAATCCCTAATGAATAAGAGAGATTCGCTTGGGGATCAAGATCGATTAACAACACGCGTTTACCCAGTTTTTGCAGGGCGCTTCCCAGGTTGATAGTAGTGGTGGTTTTACCCGTCCCCCCTTTTTGGTTGATGACCGATACGATAGTTGCTGCCATAGGTTACAGAAAAAAGAAAAAATATTTCTTGGTGTGGTGCGAGCCGCTAAACTACAAATAATTATAGGCCTATTAAGCTGTTTAGGGCTTCTTTTCAGGAAATCAGGCCCAAAACAAAAGATTATTCGCGGTACAGGGTCTGCAGCTTGCAGGTGCCCGCCCGCAAGTTTTCCCAGGAATAGCCGTTGAAATGCAGATGCGCAATGGAAGCCGGACTGAATGATACTTCCTCATGGGCCAGGGTAGACGCGAAAAAGGCGACGGTGGGGTTATGCCCCAACAAGAGCAGCGTATCCACCTCATCGTCCACGCCGTGCGCTAGGTCCAATAGGTCATGCTCAGAGCCGTAGTAGATCACGCGCTCCATTTGCACGGGCACCTTCTGGCCCAGCCCTTCCAGCAGGTGCTCCAGCGTCATCTGGGTCCTGAGGGAGGTACTGCACAGGATTAGCTCAGGTACCAGGTTCTGCTTCTTGAGCCAGAGGCCAGCCTCCCCGGCCTGCCGCTGCCCATACAGGGTGATTTCACGGTCAAAGTCTGATTGCTCAACGGCTTTGTCTGCCGCGGTGGCATGCCGCATTAATAGGAGATTCTTCATGCGATAAGTATACTTAAAAACTTTTTTACCCCCCTAAGGTATATTCTTTTACCTCATGGGAACAATCGGCATAAAGATAGTGGTTGGATTGTCTCAAAAAATTACTACATCTTTGAAAAAATTTTGGGCACTGCCCTGCTCTATTCCCATATGATAAAAAACTTAGTAATTGTGGAGTCGCCGGCCAAGGCCAAGACCATTGAAGGGTACCTGGGGAAGGATTTCATTGTGAAATCCAGCTTTGGGCACGTGCGCGATCTCCCCAAAGACAATAACGCCATTGACATCCAGAACGGCTTCAAGCCCACCTACGTGGTCAACGCTGATAAGCGGGAGGTGATTTCGCAGCTGAAGAAACTAGCGAAGGAGGCCGAAACGGTTTGGTTGGCATCCGACGAGGACCGTGAGGGAGAGGCTATTTCCTGGCACTTGTCTGAGGCCCTGAACCTGAGCGAGGCCAAGACCCGCCGCATCGTGTTCCGGGAGATTACCAAGAACGCCATTCTCAATGCCATAGAAAACCCGCGCTCTATAGATACAAACCTGGTGAACGCGCAGCAGGCCCGCCGCGTGCTGGACCGTCTGGTGGGTTTTGAGTTGAGCCCGGTGCTCTGGAAAAAAATTAAAACTGGTCTTTCCGCTGGGCGCGTGCAGTCTGTGGCCGTACGCGTGGTAGTAGAGCGTGAAAGGGAAATAGAACGTCACAAGGCGGTTTCTGCCTACAAGGTGGTGGCCCAGTTTGATGCCGGCGGCAAACGTATGGAGGCGGAACTGAACACCCGGTTCAAAACACAGGCCGAGGCCGAGGATTTCCTACAGCGCTGCATTGGTGCGGCATACGGCATAGAAAGCCTTGAGAAAAAGCCAACCAAGCGTAGCCCCGCGCCACCCTTTACCACCTCCACCCTGCAGCAGGAAGCCAGCCGCAAACTGTCTTTTTCAGTAGCCCAAACCATGACCGTGGCCCAACGCCTGTACGAGGCTGGTAAGATCTCCTACATGCGTACCGACTCGGTGAATTTATCGCAGGAGGCCATCAACGCGGCGGCGGCGGAGATTTCGCGCTCTTTTGGTGAAAACTACGTGAAAACGCGTCAGTACAAAACCAAATCCAAATCAGCGCAGGAGGCCCACGAATCCATCCGTCCCACGGACTTTGCCGCCCTGCAGGTGAGTTCTGACCGCAACGAGCAGCGCTTGTACGATCTGATTCGGAAACGCGCCATCGCCTCGCAGATGGCCGATGCCGAGATTGAGAAAACCACTGCCACCATCTCTATAAGCGGACAGCCTGAGCGCTTGGTCGCCACAGGTGAGGTAATCCGTTTTGAAGGGTTCCTGAAGGTGTACACCGAGTCTACCGACGATGAGGAATTGGCCGACGATGATGTGAAAGGCATGTTGCCGCCGTTGACCGAAGGACAGGCTCTGAACCTGCAGCGCATGCAGGCCACCGAGCGGTTCAGCCGCCCTGCTCCCCGCTATACCGAGGCGAGTTTGGTGAAGAAACTGGAAGAAATGGGCATCGGGCGACCGTCAACTTACGCACCTACCATCTCCACCATCCAAAAGCGTGGGTACGTGGAAAAAGACAATCGCGAAGGAAAAGAAAGAGCCTACAATGTGCTTACCCTGGAGAAAGACCAGATCTCTGCCCAGAAGAAAACCGAGATGGCCGGCGCCGAAAAAGCCAAGCTGTTCCCCACCGATATTGCCATGGTGGTGACCGATTTCCTGGTGTCTCATTTTGAAAGTGTGATTGACTATTCCTTCACCGCCAAAGTAGAGGAAGAATTTGATGAGATAGCCGCTGGTAAAAAGCAGTGGGACAAGATGCTGGGTACTTTCTACTCAAGTTTCCATCAAACCATTGAGACCAGCGCCAACGTGGAGCGGTCTACCGTGAGCGGGGCACGTGAACTGGGGGTTGACCCAATCTCTGGCATGAAGTTGATCGCCAAATTGGGCCGCTTCGGACCCTACGTGCAGTTGGGTGAGGAAGTGGAAGGCACTGATGCCAAACCTGTGTATGCGAGCCTGAGAAAAGGTCAGTTCCTGGAGTCTATCACACTGGAGCAAGCCTTGGAATTATTCAAACTGCCGCGGGTGGTGGGTGAGTTCGAGGGCAAGGATATGAAAGCCGCCATCGGACGGTTCGGCCCTTACATCCAGCACAACAGCAAGTACTACTCGCTGCCCAAAGACCTGGATCCTTTGCTGGTCAATGAGCCTGAGGCCATCGCCCTGATTGAAGCCAAGCGCAAAGCCGATGCCGAGAAGATGATCAAGACGTTCCCGGAGAACCCAGAGGTAACGGTATTGAACGGACGTTTCGGACCTTACATCTGCGTGGGCAAGAAGAACGTAAAGATCCCCAAAGGACAGGAACCCGCCGAACTAACTTTGCAGCAGTGCCTGGACCTTGCTGAGGCCACCCCGGACAAACCAGCCCGCGGAGGCTTCAAGAAGAAAGCGGCCCCAGCCACCGATGCCCCTGCTGCCAAGAAGACTGCCGCCAAAAAGCCTGCCGCTAAGAAAGCCACCGGCACCAAAGGAACCACAACTAAGAAAGCCGCCCCTAAAAAGAAGGCTGAGTAAAGGAAGAAATATCGGCGATAAGCCAGTATTCGTAAGTGATTGAGCCCCGTTTTGGGTTTGTTTTGATGAAAACAGACCCAAAACGGGGCTCTCCTTTTCTAAAGATTTGCGTACTTTAGGCTGGTTGCACCTTCTACGTTGGGCAAAAATATGAAACAGAAAATTGTGGTATTGACTGGGGCTGGCATCAGCGCGGAGAGCGGTTTGGCTACCTTCCGGGACGCAAACGGTTTGTGGGAAGGGCACGACGTCATGGAAGTGGCTTCGCCGGAAGGTTGGCAAAAGAACCCCAAACTGGTGTTGGACTTCTACAACCAGCGTCGGAAAAGCGCTTTAGGCGTGGAACCCAACGCTGCCCACAAAGCCCTGGTAGACCTGGAGCAGAAATACGACGTGCAAATTATTACCCAGAACGTGGATGACCTGCACGAACGTGCCGGGTCTTCCAATATCCTGCACTTGCACGGGAAACTTTTTGAAAGCCGCAGCACCAAAGATGAGAACCTCATCTACCCCATGACTGGCTGGGAACTGAACCTGGGTGATCTCTGCGAGAGAGGCTCTCAACTGCGGCCCAACATTGTCTGGTTTGGTGAGCCGGTGCCCCTCATTGAAAAGGCCGCTGAAGAAACCATGCACGCGGATTACCTGCTCATCATAGGCACCTCGCTGCAAGTGTATCCTGCCGCTGGGCTTATCTCCTACGCGCCGCATGACACCCCCATTTACCTCATCGACCCCAACACTCCGCCTATCTCGCACCGAAGGAATTTCACCATCATTCAGGAGAAAGCCACCGTAGGCGTGCCTAAATTGGTCAAGAAACTGCTAGGAGAATAGGCGGCGTTTTGCCCTTTTTTGAAAAAAATCGGCTAAAAAAAACACTCACTCACTCACTCACTCACTCACTCACTCACTCACTCAACTTGGAAATTCCCAGGCTTTCTGCGGGTTATACCAGAGCTCTTCTCCCCTTATTTCCAGCGGTGAGGCAAAGTTGTTGTGGTACAGTTGGCCAGTTCCCAAGCCCTGCGGCAAAGGATTGTTCAAGTCAGAGGCGAATTGGGCGATAGCATTCAGCCCGATGTTGGACTCCAGCGCAGAAGTTAGCCACCAGTCAATACCCAGGGAGGTAGCTACCTGTATCCACTCGCGGCTGCTCACCAATCCGCCAATTAAGGTAGGCTTAATGATGATGTACTGCGGCCGGATCAGGTTGAGCAGGTTCCATTTGTTTTCCTCGCCGGTAATGCCAATCAGTTCCTCGTCCAAGGCAATGGGAATGGGCGACACCTCGCAAAGCAGCTTCATTTCCTCCAGTTGCCCCGCTTTGATGGGCTGCTCCAGTGAGTGGATATGGAAGGCAGCCAAATCCCGTAGTTTTTCCTCGGCGTTGGCGGGTGAGAAAGCTCCGTTGGCATCCAGGCGCAGCTCCAACTCCTGCGGGCTCGCCATGGTTCTGATCTCCTTCAGAATCTTGAGTTCCTTGGCAAAATCAAGCCCCCCGATTTTCAGCTTGAGGCATGTGAAGCCTTGGGCCATCTTGTTTTCGATCTGCTCCCGCATAAACGCGAGGTCTCCCATCCAGATAAGCCCGTTGATTCTGATGCCTTTCTCAGACCGGGAGAACGGGGTGTTATACAGCATCCGTTTGGCGCCCCGCAGGTAGTCCACCCAGGCCGTTTCGGCGCCGAAGCAGATGGAGGGCCAGGCGCTGAGGGTTTGCCAGAAAGCAAGAGACTCCTCCGTTTCCGGTACCTCCAGGCGCAGGTCGTTGTACTTCTGGCAGATGCGTTCCAGCAACTTATGGAAAGTGGGCGAGTAGTCGGGGCTGAGACCTGGCAAAGGCGAGCATTCGCCCCAGCCCTGCACCTCGGGCGCGTTGGTGTGGTGCACTCTAATGTAGTGCGCCAGGTGGGTTTTCATGGCGCCCCGCGAGGTGCGGGCATCAAATTTAAAGGACAGTTCCCTAGAAAACGGAGTTAAAACAAAAGGCATAGACTTTTTATCTCACAGGTGAAGGTACAACCTTTCATCTTATTATTAGTTTAGTAGGTGTAAATACGAAATTCCTCATGGCTTCCTCCACACAGAACGGTGTCACTGATTTGCTGGCCCGTTACCAGGCTATCCGGCAGCAGACCGAAAAAATCTGCGCTCCCCTCACCCCCGAAGATTCCGTGATGCAACCCATGGCCGATGTGAGTCCGCCTAAATGGCACCTGGGGCACACCACCTGGTTCTTCGAGACCTTTATCCTGCTCCCCAACCTGCCGGCTTATAAGGCCTTCCATCCGCAGTACGCCTTCTTTTTCAACTCGTACTACAACAGCATGGGCAGCCGCATCGCCCGCTCAGACCGGGGCACCTTATCTCGGCCGCCGCTGGAGGACATTTACGCGTACCGCCGTCACGTGGATGCCGAGATGGAAAAGGTACTAACGGACGAGAAGTATCTGCAAAACACGCAGCTTGCCCCTGTGATGGAACTGGGCCTGCAGCATGAGCAGCAGCACCAGGAACTGCTCCTCACCGATATCAAATACATCATGAGCTGCAATCCGTTGCTTCCTTCTTATCAGCTTAAACCAACCACTGTTTCCGGCTCCATTTTACAAAAACAGCCCCAAAACGAGTGGAGCACGGTACCGGCAGGCCTTTACCACATCGGCTTCCAGGGCGAGGGTTTCTGTTTTGACAATGAGCTGCAACCGCACCAAGTCTACCTGGCCGAGTTCCAGGCCCGCCGTACCCTGGTGACCAATGCCGAGTACCTGAAGTTTATAGAAGCCGGCGGCTACGCCGATTTCACCCTTTGGCTGGACGAGGGTTGGCAAATAAGCCAGCAGCAAGGCTGGCAAGCGCCTCTGTACTGGCTGAACCAGGAGGACGGGTGGTACCATTTTACTTTGCACGGCCTGGAGAAGGTTGATCTGGAGGCACCTGTTACGCACATCAGCTTTTTCGAGGCCCTGGCTTACGCGAACTGGAGCGGGCACCGGTTGCTCACCGAGTTTGAGTGGGAAGCCCTGGCCCAACTTCATGCAAACCCTTTGAACGAGGGCAACTTCATGGAAAGCGGCATGTACCATCCGGTTCCGGCGAACTTGCCTGAGGATGCTGAAACAGCGGCGCAGCTCCTGGGCAATACCTGGGAATGGACCTACAGCGGCTATTTTCCGTATCCGGGGTTTGTGACCGCGCCGGGCGCCATTGGCGAGTACAACGGCAAGTTCATGGTGAACCAGATGGTGCTGCGCGGTGGCTCCTGCGCTACACCCCAAAGCCACATCAGACCTACGTACCGCAATTTCTTCCACGCTGACAAACGCTGGCAATTCACCGGCATCAGGCTGGCCAAAAGATAATCTATATTCACTCCTATGACCCTCACCTCTACCCATACCCGCCTGATTGACCTGTTGCCCACCCGCGTTTCTGATGACAACGGCTTGGCGCAGGATGTAATGCAAGGCTTGAGCCAAAGCCCCAAAAAGCTCTCTTCTAGATTCTTTTATGACGCCAAAGGAAGCCAGCTTTTCCAGCAGATCATGCAGTTGCCCGAGTACTACCTCACCAAGCTGGAGCACCAGATCCTAGAGAAGCAACGGAAGGAGATCCTGTTCGCCATGGACACCCACACGCCTTTCCAACTGGTGGATCTTGGTGCC
The DNA here is from genome assembly GCF_008271695.1 of Rufibacter hautae. Taxonomy (GTDB): domain Bacteria; phylum Bacteroidota; class Bacteroidia; order Cytophagales; family Hymenobacteraceae; genus Nibribacter; species Nibribacter hautae. Next base: position 757,165 of record NZ_VKKY01000002.1, on the reverse strand, counting down.
GGCGATGCCTACAAAACCAAACTGCTCCTGGCTGAACTGGTAGCCTCCAAAGCCGATTTCTCCTACGTGCCCCTGGACATCTCCGATGACCAGCTTAACCTGTTGCTGGAGGACCTGCACCACCGCTTGCCCAAGCTGCCCGTGCAAGCGCTGGCCGCCGAGTATTTCCAAGGCTTGGAATGGCTGAACCAAAACCAGCGCCAACGCAAAGTGGTGTTGTTCCTGGGCTCCAACATCGGGAACTTTGACCTGGAGGAGGCCCGCAACTTCCTGTGTACCCTGCGCCAAAGCCTGAATCCTGAGGATGCCTTTCTGCTGGGCCTGGACCTGCGCAAAGACCCCGAGAAGATGCGGCGCGCCTACGCCGATGCCGCCGGCGTGACTTCGGCCTTCAACCTCAACCTCCTTCACCGCATCAACAAAGAGCTGCAGGCAGACTTTGACCTGGATCAGTTTCAGCATTTCGCGGAGTATGACCCGTTGGAAGGCACCATGCGCAGCTTCCTTATAAGCAAAATAAACCAGAAGGTGCATATTGAGGCCATCGGGCAGACTTTCTCCTTTGAAGCCTGGGAAGCGATCCATACGGAGAACTCCTACAAATTCTCTTTGCGGCAGGTGGAGGAAATGGCCGGGGCTTGCGGCTTCAGGGTGCAAGACGTGTTCACAGACCCTAGCCACGGCTTCGCCGATGTCCTCCTGAGACCGGTTTAATTGCTGATTGTTGATTGTTAATTGTTCGGCTTTGCATAATTTGTCTATCCTGTATTAGGCCTGTTTTTCTTAAAATAGAACCAATGCAGGATAGAGAATTATTTCAATCTGTTTTGCATGTGAAATTGACCATTTAGTTAAGACACCTAACTTTATCGCAAGTCCAATCAATTAGCAATCAACAACTAACAATTATCAATCAATATTCAAAATGGATGTCATTCCGCTGCATTTAGGTGTCAGTCATTTCCACACGCCCGCTGTGGCCGTTATGGCCATGCAAGAGGCGGTGGGCCGGCACAACACGTACTATGGCCCCAACGAAGGCCTTCCGGAACTGCGGTACGCATTGGCCCAACGGTACCTGGAAGATGAGAACGCACCAGTACCAGCCGAGCAGATTCTGATCACGCACGGTGCCAAGCACGCCATTCACCTGTATCTGCAAAGCCTGCTACATCCCGGCGACGAGGTGGTGGCCCTCGCCCCTTACTGGTTTGCTTTCCCGGAGTTGATCAGGCAGAGCGGTGGGAAACTGGTAACGGTGCCGGCCAACCCAGAGGAAGGCTACGCGATCAACCTGGAGGACCTGCGCCAGAAAATCACCCCAGACACCAAACTGCTCATCCTCACGAATCCGGGCAACCCTACTGGGAAAGTATATTCGCTGGCTGAGTTGCAGCAGGTGGCCCATCTGCTGGAGGAGTTCCCGAACCTGCACTTGCTCTCAGACGAAATATATGATGGTCTTGCTTACCAAGGCAGAGTAAACAGCTTTTTACACTTTGAGCACCTGCGAGATAGAGTAGCCGTGGTCAATGGATTCTCCAAGTCCTTCGCCATGTCTGGTTGGCGGATTGGTTACCTTATAGCGCCCTTTGACATCCTGCACAAAGCCACTGAACTGCAGCTAAAACTTATCTCAGGGGTGTCTCCTTTTCTACAGGCGGGCGCCGCCGCGGCCACCCAACACCGGCACCAGATCTGGCAGCATTTCAGAACAGATTTGGACACGAGGCGGCAACTTGTTATTCAGGAACTGGAGCAAATGCCAAAGCTAAAATTCACTGTGCCAGATGCGGGCTACTACTTCACCCTTCAGGTAGACGACTGCCTTCAACCTAAAGATCCAGCCTCACCATTTCAATTGGTGGAGGAATGGGCTGCTGCCCTCAAAGACCAGGTAGGCCTGGAGGTCTTATGCGGCACCAAGATGGGCATGCCTACCGCAGTAAGAATGTCTTTCGCCTTACCCGAGGAGGTTCTGGAAAGCGCCCTATTGCGCCTGAAAGCTTTCGCCTCCTGATTCCATTCCCTATTACTTCTATCTGGTGGTTTTTAGATCAGCTAAGGCGCATATCCGTGTTTATTCTTAACAACCTATCTTTTAGCTCATTAAACCCAACCAATAAATCAATTAGGTCATATTGAAAATAAGTTGGTTAACCTTTCAGTTTTGAAGGCGTCCTAGTTTAAGGAGATCATTTTAGAGGCTTTTCTGAAAAAGAAGGCTTAAAACGGTTAACAACATAAAGGATTCCCTCCTAAGCTTTTTCAGGTAATCAGCTTAGATGATCTGCTCTTCTCGCTGTCTTGGACATTTGTCCTTAGGGATAGGGAAAATAGCCGTAGCTTTGCGGCCTGTTTTACAAATTTGCCCGTGATTTTCTCTCCCCACTACCGCGAACATTATAAGAGTACCTTCTGGCTGGCCTACCCAGTGGTCCTGAGTCAATTGGGGCACATCCTGGTGTCCGTAGCTGACAGTATAATGGCGGGCCGGATTGGGACGGCGCAGTTGGCGGCGGCCTCGCTGGGGAACAGTATCTTCACCATCACGCTGGTGTTTGGGTTGGGTATCTCATACAGCATCACGCCTTTGGTGGCCCGTGCCGATGGCCGGAAAAACCATACCCGTATCGCCTTGATTCTCTTGAATGGCTTGGTGCTGAATACCGGCATGGGCGTACTGCTGTTTTTGGCGTTCTGGGGCCTCTCTCCTTTTATTGCCTATTTGAACCAACCGGAAGAGGTAGTGCGCTTGGCCATCCCGTACGTGAACATCCTGTTCCTTTCCATGGTGCCGCTGATGGTGTTCCAGGCCTTCAAGCAGTTTGCCGAGGGGCTATCGCTCACCAGGCAGTCTATGTACATCTCCATCTTTGCCAATGTGGTGAACGTGATTTTGAACTACGTGCTCATCTACGGGAAGCTAGGGTTACCAGCCTTGGGTTTGAACGGAGCAGCCTGGGCCACGTTCATCTCGCGGGTGCTCATGGCCCTCATGATGGCGGCTTTCATTTACTACTCTCCCCGTTTTGGACGGTACCGCAAATACCTGCGCCGGCAACATATTTCCTGGACGCACATGTCGCGCATGTTCAAGATTGGCTTGCCTATTTCCTTGCAGATGATCTTTGAGATGGGGGCTTTTAGCTTTTCGGCGGTGATGATTGGCTGGGTAGGCGCCCGCGATCTGGCGGCGCATCAGATCGCCCTTAACGTGGCCTCGGTGACCTATATGATGGCAAGTGGCATTTCGGCGGCGGCTACCATCAGGGTGGGGAAACTACGAGGCTCCGGCGATTTGCACGCCGCCCACGTGGCAGGTCATAGCAGCCTTATCCTGGGAGCTTTGTTTATGGCAGGCAGCGCCACTTTGATCATCCTGAGCAAGGACCTGATTCCGCATTTATACGTGAAGGATATGGCGGTACACGCGCTGGCCTCTAAACTGCTCATCATTGCGGCTGTTTTCCAGTTGTCTGACGGTGTACAAGTGGTGGGACTTGGAGCCTTGCGCGGCCTGGAAGACGTGAAAGTGCCTAGTATGATCTCTCTGGTTTCCTACTGGTTAATTGCTTTGCCTATTGGTTATGCCTTAGGATTCTGGCTGAACCTGGCAGCAGTGGGCATCTGGCTGGGGCTGTTAACCGGCCTTACCATTGCGGCGGTTTTACTATTTTTCCGGTTCAGGAAATTGAGTCCGCAATAATTTTATTTATAACTTAGTTGTGATAGGAGGAAACTCCTTTTGGTTGGGAGTGTGTTACCGCAGCAGCTATGTCATTTTACTTTCTACCGCTCTGGATCAGCACGCTGTTTTTGGCCGCTTTTCCTGATACTAACCCTGAACCGATTGCCCCAACCGCAGACATCCCCTGGACGGTGCAGAAGCGCCTCACCTGGGATGATTTCGCCGGCAGTCCCGCGCCTACAAACCAACACCACGCCCTCACCTCCACCAACATGGAGATGAAGGTGAAATGCGAAAACAACCAGCTTAAATTCAAAGTGGACGCTGTTTTCAACCCCAAAGAATCCTGGACCCGCAACAAAAACTCGGCGATGCTGCTGGCCCATGAGCAACTGCACTTTGATTTAACCGAGCTCCACGCCCGCCAACTGCGCAAGCGACTTAAAGAACTGCCCAACGCCTGCAACCGCGGCGCCGCAGACTTGAACAGATACGCCAGCGAGGCCTTTGAAAAATGGCACCAAGAGCAAGATTTATATGACCGGGAAAGCCGACACGGCCTGGACAAAAACCAACAACTGGAATGGATTGCCTCTGTGGAATTAAGACTGAAGCAACTGGAGGCTTACAAGTAGTTGTCAACTATCGGTTTGTAGTGCATTTTCTGAGAATAAGCGTAAAACCGTTACCGATAAAAGAAGAGGAGCTTGGCAATGAAACTGCCAAGCTCCTCTTCTTTTATCGGTTATCAGGAAGTAAGTCTACCGAATTTTCAAAACCGGCAACTAACCTCTGACAACAAACAACTATAATTTCTCCAGATCTCTTGGTGCCGGGCCAGCCACTACTTTTCCGTAGGGGTCAAAGCGAGAGCCGTGGCAAGGGCAATCCCAGGAGTTCTCCAGGTTGTTCCAGTGCACGATACAGCCCAGGTGGGTGCATACCGCTGAACATTCGTGGCGGTTTCCTTGGGCATCTGCGTAGACGGCTACTTTACCTACTCCTTTCTGTACCACAACCCCGGTGCCTGGCGCAATGGTTTCCTCCTCCTTATTGCCGGGTTTCACCCAATCCAGGTACTGACTGGCCACGTTGAGGTTTTCCTTTAGGAACTCCTTCGCAGAATCGGTGGAGAAAGTGACGCGGCTTGGGTCGTAGAGTTTCTCCCAAGGATTCACGCGATCTAAAATCAAATCAGTAATCAGGATGCCGGCAATTGTGCCGTGGGTCATGCCGTGCCCAGAGTCGCCGGTGGCGATGTAAACCTGCTTGCTGTCACCGGGGTTGCGCCCGATGAAGCCCATGAAATCCACGGGTTCCATCACCTGACCTGACCAGCGGAACACCACATCCTGCACCATGGGGTACTTTTTGTGGGTCCACTCCTCCAGGCAGTCGAAGCGTTCGGCTTCGTCACCGTTGCTTTGCCCGGTTTTGTGGTCCTCGCCCCCTACAATCAAGATTTCAGAATCTAGGTTCTCCTCGCCGGCCACAGAGCCTAACCGCACATAATGGTAAGGATCAGAGTCGTCCCAATAAAGCGCTTTGGGTACGCTGCCGGTAGGCACCCGTACCCCGATCACATAGGTCCGGTAAGGTGCCTGCTTGGTGTGCATGGTCACTTGGTCGTTCACCGGCGTGTTAGTACAAACCACCAGGTGGTTGGCGGTGACAGAGAACCCGGCATCGGTGATGGCGCGGTGCACCCGACCCGTATCAAATTCCTTTACGTGGCTGTTGGTGTAGATCTCCCCGCCGTGGTCCAGAATGTAGCGGGCCAAGACCGACAGGTATTTCACCGGGTGGAACTGCGCCTGCCGCGGGAACATGAGGCAAGGACCTTCGCTCACGCTGGGCAGGGGGCACTGTTTCAGCTTCACCACATCCATGATGCCCAGTTCATGGCAGGCCGCCAGTTCATGGTCCAGTTGGTCTTCAGTATCGGTGGCGCCCAAGAAAAGGTAGCCCGGCAGGTACTCAAAATCGCACTGGATCTTTTCGTCTTTGATGATTTCTTCGATCTTATGGATAGCATCGCGGTGGCTTTCGTAGGCGAGCAGGGCCTGCGCCTTGCCAAAAACCTTGATGAGGGTACAATATCGGTCATCCAGCGCCCATGAAAGGTGGGCAGTAGTACGGCTGGTTTCGCCCCCGCAGATTTCTCCGGCGTCAATCACCACTACTTTCTTGCCTTCTTTGGCGAGCAAATATGCCGTGGTCAGCCCAGAGATACCCGCGCCTACCACACAGACATCGGTGGTGACGTTGGTGGTCAGGGATTGGGTAACCGGCATCTCCACGCCGGGCTGCCAAACCGATAAAGTTGTACCTGTGTTGTTTTTCATAGTTTGGTGAGGTCTAGATAGAAGCAGCCGCCACAGAGGCACCGCCTCTTTGGATACGAGGCCCTGCCGGAGAGGTTTCTACGGAGCAGATCCCGTATTTGTCCATGACTGACCCAGCCCGTAACTTAGCCGCCAAAAAATCATGGAAAACCACATCACTTGGGAGCAATTCATGGCGGTAGACCTGCGGGTGGGCACCATTGTACAAGCCGAGGCTTTCCCCCAGGCCCGTAAACCGGCCTACAAACTTTGGGTGGACCTGGGCGAGTTGGGAATAAAGAAATCCAGCGCACAAATTACCACACGCTATACGTTAGAAGAGGTAGTGGGGAAACAGGTGATCTGCGTCACCAACTTCCCAACCAAACAGATTGGTCCCTGGCTTTCTGAGGTGCTGGTCACCGGTTTTGAGGATGAGGAAGGAAATATAGTTCTGGCCCAGCCACAGACCCAGGTGCCTAACGGCAAAAGGCTTATTTGATCATATTTTTGGTTCGCTGCTGGCGCGCTTTCAAAGAGTCTGCCAGGGGTATTCGCTTGAACTTACGCAGGGTATTGACCTTTGAGGTATCTGGTGCCGGCGCCGGAGGGGTGGCTGGTTGTGGCGGCTCGGTTACCGCCGCTCTGGTTAGTTTGGCCTCTCTCAGGCTAAGGCTGTCCAAGACCACCTCGTAGATCTTGTCCATCTGCGCCGGGTTGGAAAGATAGAAGTCATAGCTGTGCTTGAAGGCGCTGTCTGAAACGGCATGGCGCTTTAAGATAAGCTTGTGGGCCTCACGGTATGCTACCCTTGAAGAGTCATAGTGCGTGATGGTGCGGCCAATAGCTGCCTCGGTGAGGTGAACGTCAATCATGATGCGGGTCATCTTCTGCTCAGAAATCAAATCGGCTGGTTTTTCTGGCTCTGGGGTACAGGACAGTAGCGCAAGCGGAAGCAAAAGGAGACACAAACGTTTTTTCACGCGGTTGTTCGTAAGTTTGGGTAATTTTAAGGCGGCACAAATCTTCAGAGGCTATGAGAGACTTGGTCAGGAAGCTACGAAAGTACGAGATACAGATCAGAAAGGCAATTGACGCCCAGATGCAGGGCGATTTCAAATCGGTCTTCAAGAGTTCCGGCCTTGAGTTTGATGATGTGCGCGCCTACCAGTACGGCGATGACGTGCGCTCCATTGACTGGAACGTATCGGCCAAAGGCCACGGCACCTTCGTGAAGACCTACCGCGAGGAGAAAGAGCAGAACGTGTTCCTGCTGCTGGACGTGAGCGGCTCCCACGCGTTGGGCGCACCTGGGCTGCAGAAAATGGACATAGGGAAGGAAATCAGCGGTATTCTGGCTTTGTCAGCGCTGAAACAAGGCAGCCAATTGGGCATGATCTGCTTCAGCGATGGCAAAGAGCGCTACCTGAAACCGGGCAAAGGCAATGAACACGCCTACAGCCTCATAAAAACCCTGGCCCTGCTGCAGCCACAATCGCTCAAAACCAACATTGGGGCGGGAATCAAACTTTGCCTGAATGTGGTGAAGCGCAAGAGCATCATCATCCTGATCTCAGATTTCATTGACCTGAACTACGAGCGTGAGCTCATCATGCTGGCCAAGAAACACGATCTCATTGTGCTGCAGCTCATGGACAAGCGCGAGATTGATTTCCCGAAACTGGGCATTATTCCGCTGCAGGACAAAGAAACGGGCAAAACCATCTGGGTGAATACCTCTTCCAAGGATTTCAGGGAACGGTATCTGCTCCCCTACGCCCAAAACCAGGAACGACTTAGTAAACTATGCCGCCAGTACCAGGCAGATTTCCTGCCCATTTTTGTGGACCAGGACTACGTGCCCCAATTGCTGCACCTGTTTAGGGCCCGAAACAAAACCATGAAGCGGAGTGCCTAAAAGATATTGGGCCTTTGTTTAGGGGCAGTTTTCAGAAAAATAGCCTTCAAACAGGCACGCTTTATAGGCCGATGATCAACATTCAACATTGCCAACGGGCGAAAAGCTGAATATCTAGCTAAAAACCCATAAATACAGACATTGTCTCCAATACTTAAAAAGACGGGCTGGCTTCTGCTCTGCCTGTTTCCATTCTTCTCCTGGGCCCAGCTACCAACCATAAAGGTAGAAGGCTTTTTCCTGCGCGACACTGTGGAGATAGGCCAATCGGTGAAGTATGTGCTGCGCTCGCGGCACGCGCCTCAGGCCGAGGTCGTTTTCCCGGATACTTCCTTTTCCTTTGCGCCTTTTGAGTTGGTCCGGAAGGAATTCTACCCTACCTATACCGTCAAGGGCACCAGCACAGACAGCACTATCTACGTTCTGCGCACCTTTAGCTTGAAACCAGTGCAGACGCTGCAGGTCACCGCCCAGTTGTTCCACAGCGGAGACACCCTGCAGATTGTCACGGCGGCAGACTCGGTTTTCCTCAAGCAGCACGTCACCACCGTTTCTGACCCTTTGCCCCTGAAATCTGCCACGGAATTACAACCTGTGCCCGAGCAGTTCAACTATGTGTACTGGATCATGGGCTCGGTAGCGGGCGCTATTCTCATTGGCGGCGTATGGGTTTTGTTTGGCAAAAGCATCAACAACCGCTACAAACTGTACGTGCTTCAGAAAGACCAGCACCAGTTTCTTTCCCGGTTCCAGACTTCCCGGGAGCGGTTCCAGCGAGGTAAAACCCTGGATCAACTGGAAAGAGCTATCACTTTGTGGAAGAATTATTTAACCAAGCTGGAAGACACTGAGATCAACTCCTTTACCACCAAAGAAATCGCGTCTTACTATGAAGAAGACGAACGCGTGAGCAACGCGCTCAAGGTCTGCGACCGGGCCATCTACGGAAACATCATCTCCGATGATGAAACCGAGGTAGCCGATTCTTTGAGTCAGCTCGCCGAGTTTGCCGCTTACCGATATGTTTTAATCAGAGACTCCCTGCGCAATGTGGCAAGCTCCCGCTGATTTCTCCTGGCTGAACCTGAACTGGTTCTCTTGGCGCACCTGGCAATCCTTTGACTGGGCCAATCAGGGGTACCTGTATGCGCTTCTGTTGGTGCCACTGTTGTTCCTGCTTCGGTGGCTTTTCACCGTGCGGTTCCGCCGCAAAATGGACGTGGCCCTTTTTGAGGGTAACGTTACCTGGCACTGGACCAGCCTCCTGCGCTACCTCCCCGATGTGGTGTTCGGCTTGTTCCTGATGCTGGTATTGGTGGCGCTGGCCCGCCCCCAGAAAACCGATGAAACCGTGGAGCTCTCCTCTGAGGGCATTGATATTGTGCTGGTCATGGACGTTTCCGGCTCTATGGAACTAACCGATTTTCTTCCCAACCGGCTGGAAGCAGCCAAAGAAGTGGCGCTGCAGTTTGTGAACGGCCGGGTGCAGGACAGAATCGGGCTAGTGGTGTTTGCGGGCCGCGCTTTTTCCCTCGCCCCGCTCACCACCGACTATGAATTGGTGCGGGAAAGCATCCGAAGCATCAAACTGGGCATGGTCTCAGAGGACGGCACCGCCATCGGGAGTGCCTTGGCCGTAGCCATTAACCGTCTGCGGGAATCAAAAGCCAAATCTAAGGTCTGCATTCTGATCAGTGACGGGGAGAACACCGCGGGCAGCTTGGATCCCGAACTGGCCGCCCAATTGGCACATGCTTTCCAGTTGAAACTTTATACGGTGGGCATAGGCAAAGAAGGCACCGTGCAAATGGAGGCCGATTCCACCGGCAAGATGGTGACCATCCAAACCGGTCTGGAGGAGAAAACGCTTCGGCAGTTGGCTTCTTTGGCCGAGGGGCAGTTCTTCCGGGCGCAGGATGCGGGCGCCCTCACCGAGATATTCCAGCGGATCAACCGGCTGGAGAAAACAGAGATCAAAGAAACCCGCTACCGCGACACCCGCGACTATTACCAGATTTACCTGCGCTGGGCCATTGTGCTGCTGTTGCTGTGGCTCCTGCTCAAGAACACCTTTTTCACCAATGCGTTAGAAGATTGATGAGGACAATTGAAGAAAACATCCATGATTTCCAGAGTAGGTTAAGCGGGACCAACTGCCGCCTGATTGCCGTTTCTAAAACCCACCCGGTGGAGTTGATCAGGGAGGCCTACGATGGCGGGCAGCGGGCCTTCGGGGAAAATAAAGCCCAGGAAATGATGCAGAAACAACCGCAGCTCCCGGCGGATGTGGAGTGGCACATGATTGGGCACTTGCAAACAAATAAGGTAAAGTACATCGCGCCGTTTGTGTCCCTCATCCAGTCGGTAGACAGCTTGCGTTTACTGCAGGAAATTGACAAACAAGGCCAAAAACACAGCCGCGTCATTGACTGCCTTTTGCAGTTCTACATTGCTGAGGAAGAAACCAAATTCGGGTTGGATCTGGAGGAAGCCAGGAAGATGCTAAGGTCCCCAGAGTACAGCCAGCTTAAAAACGTGCGCATTTGCGGCGTCATGGGCGTGGCCACCAACACCAACGATGAGCAGCATTTGCAAAGGGAGTTTTACCGCCTCCGCACCTACTTTGAGGCGTTAAGAGAGGAGTTCTTCCCTGGCGCGCCGCATTTCAAAGAGATTTCCATGGGCATGAGCTCAGATTACCAACTGGCCATTGCCGAAGGCAGTACCATGATCAGAGTAGGCAGCGCCATCTTCGGGAACCGCGACTATTCTCTTGCCAAGTAATTTTTAACCTGATTTCTGAAAATGACCATTAAAACGATATTAATCCTGGGTGCCCTCCTGAGCGGACTGGGCGTGATGATTGGGGCCTTCGGGGCGCACGGACTGGCCAAGTTGCTTACCGAGACAGGCCGCACCGAAACCTTTGAAACAGCTGTGAAGTACCAGATGTACCATGCCTTAGGCCTTTTATTGGTGGGCGTGCTCATGACGCAGTTCCCGGCGGCTACCGGCATGCGCGTCTCGGGTATTTGCTTCCTCATCGGTATACTAATTTTCTCTGGATCTCTGTACATCCTGTGCCTGACCGGTATCAGGTGGATGGGTGCCATCACTCCTATTGGGGGATTATTTCTTATCGCCGGTTGGCTGAACCTGGTTTGGGCGTTGGTAAAGAACGTGTAAGAACTTGTCTCTTCTATATAAAAAACGCCTCTCCTGCATGGCAAGAGAGGCGTTTTTTGTGCCTTTTTATAAAATCAGCTAAAAAACCTAGTTGGCAGTAGCCGCAGCGATGGTGGTCACAATCATGACTTGGGCATTGCCCTGTATGGCGTTTGATTCCACTGTGATGACTTTGTTCTGCTGACCGCGTTTGCCGGCGCTGTTGAACTTAGCGGTGATGGAAGCAGTCTCGCCGGGCATTACCGGGGCTTTGGGGTAATCAGTGGCGGTGCAGCCGCAAGTGGTGCGCACATTGGAAATGACCAGAGGCAAGGTGCCGTTGTTCGTGAACTTAAAGGTGTGCTCTACCACGTCGCCGGCTTTAATCTCCCCGAAGTCAAACTTCTGCTCCTCAAAAAGGATGGACGGGCCTACCGGAGTTGGGGCTGGCGCAGCGATGGGGGTAACGGGAACAACCTGGGTTTGGGTGGCCTGGGTAGCCTGTGCCATAGCGGCACCGCTTCCAAAAAGCAGGAACAAAGCGCCAATCACTAGTTTTTTCATATCGGGTGCTGTTAGGTAAAAGCAGGTTTATAGGGCTAAAGTAATCAATCTTCCACTCGTTCGGGTGCATTCTCCAGCAGTTTCTCGTTGAAGTTCACCAGAAACAACTGCTCCGAGGCCCGGGTAGCGGCCGTGTACAGCCAGCGCGCGAACTCCTGTGTCACCAGATCCTCCTTCAGGAAACCATGGTCCACAAACACCGCCTGCCACTGTCCGCCCTGCGCTTTGTGGCAGGTAAGCGCGTAGGCAAACTTCACCTGCAGGGCGTTCAGGTACTTGTCCTGACGCATTTCCTGGGCGCGGGCACGTTTGCTGGCGATGTGCTGGTAATCTTCCAACACTTGCTGGTAGAGCTCCTTGTTCTTGTCGGCGGGCAGTGCCGGGGCCTCTGAGTAGAGCGTGTCCAGCATAATCTTGGTGTCCAGTTCCTCTTCGTTGGGGTAATCCACAAACCGGATGCGGACATCGGCGAAGCGCATGCCGTACATTTCCTCGTAGCGGATGATCTTGGTGATCTCCACGAAGTCACCGTTGGCCATAAACCCGATGCTGGAGTCTTTGGGCAGCCACGTGTAGTTGTTGCGCACGATCATGAGGTAATCGCCCACGCCAATCTCGTCCTCGGCAAAGAAGATCTGCCGCCGGATGTGCTGGTTGTACAGGTTGGCGGTTTTGTTTGAGCGGCAAATGACCGTGGTGTTGTCAATCCCGAACTTGTCGTAAGCGTACCGCAGGCCGTCTTCCAGCTTGTCTCCGCGCATAGAGAAGATATCCCGGAAACCTTTCGTTCTGAAGGCCAGTTCGGGTTGCTCCTTAATCAATTCATTTCGTAGACGCGTGGCGTTCATCAGAATCCCGGATTCCTCGGCCTGTCGCATGACTTGGCGCATTTCCATCTCGTGTACGTGGCATTTGAAATTGCTCTGCAGGTACGCCGCATCCAGCGATGGACTTAAGCTTTGGTTTACGGGTGGCAACTGGGCCGTGTCGCCGATGAGCAGCAGCTTGTTGCTGGGTTTCTCAAACACGTAGCCCATCAGGTCCTGCAACAGCCCATTGTCCCCGAAGGCTTTGTCGTCAGAGATCATAGAGGCCTCATCCACGATGTAGAGGACCTGCTCGCTCTTGTTGGGCTGCCGCGAAAAAGACATGCCTTCTGAGTACGGGTTGGCTGTCTGGCGGTAGATTTTCTTGTGGATGGTAGAAGCCGGCTTGGCGGAGTACGTGGACATCACCTTCGCCGCCCGGCCCGTAGGCGCCAGCAAGACATACTTGTACCCAAAACTGTTGAGGATTTTCACCAACGCGCTCACCACCGTGGTTTTACCCGTACCCGCGAAACCTTTGAGCAGGAACACTTCTTTGAGCCCGGTGCGGCGCATGATGAAATTGTCTAGCTTCTGGAACAGGTGTGCCTGGTCCTGGGTGGGTTCAAACGGAAAGTTCTTGCGGAGCGCTTCTGCAGGGGTCATGTTTAGTTCTGGGATGTAGCGGCTGGAGGCGCTAAGATAGCCATTGTAGCCGAGGCTTTCGCGACCAGGTTTTTCTGGCCGCTGCCATCTATACTAAAGATTTCTGCCTCACAAAAGTTCAACCTTCTCCCCTGTTTTAAGACCCATCCCCGGGCAAAAAGCGCGGTTCCCACGCCAGGGTTCAGATAAGAAATATTCAAGTTAGAAGTGACCACGTGCTGCTGCGCCGGCACCAACGTTACGGCGGCAAAACCCATCACCACATCTGCTATGGTGGCGATGACGCCCCCGTGAGCGAACCCTTTGTGCTGTTTGTGCTTTTCTTCCAAGGGCAAAGTGCCTTCAATTAGGCCTATTTCTATGGTTTTAATTTCAAAACCCAGCAAATGCATGTAAAATTGCCGCTGAAGTTTTTCTTTTACCGTATTTGTGAAATCAGGATTGAACGTCTTTAACATCTGGCAAAAGTACTGCCTGCTGCCCTGCCCTACAACCTATGGAGAACATTCATCCGCTTGCGGAAACCTACTCGTCTAAAGCCAGAATCAGAGTTTGCGGCCTTTTGGTCCAGGATAATAGATTGTTGCTTGCCCGGCACAAGGCCGTCTTTGGCGTGGGAGACTACTGGATGCCCCCCGGCGGCGGACTTGACTTCGGGGAAAAAGTGAAAGACTGCCTCCGGCGGGAGTTCCTGGAAGAGACTGGTTTGGAAGTAGAGGTTGGCCGGTTCCTTTATTTGAATGAGTTTCTTCGTCCGCCGCTGCATGCCATTGAGCTCTTCTTTGAGGTAAAATTGGTAAGTGGCACCTTGGCTTTGGGTTTTGATCCGGAGCATGAGCCGCATGCCCAATTACTGGAGGAGGTGAAATTTCTGACCATCCGGGAGATGTTCCAACTTCAGCGGGAGGAACTGCATCCTATTTTGCATGCGTTGGTGAATTTGGATGATTTGTTTATTCCGAGGCAGATTTTTCTGGATTAAGTAAAGGGTTGTTTTAGGGCTGTTATTAAAAATTCATCTCTCTTCCTCTGGTTCAAGTCTGTGACTTGGACCTACCATGGGCTGCAGTTTGCAACTGCAGTGAGGCGTTAGCCTCAAATGCACTTTATAGGTTATTACTTTCTATATCTGTTCTTACAACCTTTTAGTTGCAGCCGGGGTCTGCCCTCGTTTGTCACTTTTCTCCTTGATGAGAAAAGTAACCAAAAGAATCAAGAAGCCTCAAACTCGCTGACGCTCGGACAGTGAGGCTTCAGTTAAGGTACCACCCCGCTGCCGTCCTCTGTTTCATAGCACACGCAGGCCACTGCCACCTGAATAGTTCTTCCGTGCGGCAGGCCGTGTCTCGGCCTCACTGTAGGCCTTCGCCCCGGCCTGCCGCAGGTGCCTTTTCCCGTGTCAATCAGCTCCTTTCCTAATAATATGGTTCAAGTCTGTGACTTGGACCCAAAATGATCGGCAGTTTGCAACTGCCGTGAGGCAATAGCCTCATAAAACTGATCATCTTGCTACCCCGAGGCCATCACCATCAATGACTAGGGCCACAAGGCTACTACTTTCCGAATCATTAAAGAAATCCCCTCTTTTTAGGTATTTTCAGGTAGTTAAAATCCATTTCTCTATTCACAGAAATCAAGGACTTTCACAAAAAAGCACCACCTGCTTTAAGGCTATTTTTATTGAAACAGCCTTAAAGCAGGTGGTGCTTTTAAGAACGCTGGACTTGTATCTGGCCTATGGTTAATAGGCGCTCGCCTTATCTAGCAAACTGATATCTTCTTGGCTTAAAGTAATTTGAGCCGCTTTGGTTAAATCATGCAATTGCTCCAGGCTGGTGGCGCTGGCGATGGGTGCGGTGATGCTGGGGCGGGCCATGAGCCAAGCCAATGAAACCTGCGCTGGGTTGGCATTGTGCCGGGCAGCTATCTCATCCAAAGCGGAAAGGATACTGAAGCCGCGTTCGTTGAGGAAGCGTTTCACGCCGCCGCCGCGGGGGCTTTTGTTCAGGTCGTCCTCTGAGCGGTATTTGCCGGTGAGGAAACCGCTGGCCAGGGCATAATAACTGATCACGCCAATACCTTCTTGCAGGCACAACGGCTCCAGGTCGGCTTCAAACTCCTGGCGGCTGTAGAGGTTGTACTCTGGTTGCAGGCTTTGGTAGATAGGCAGGTTGTGCTGCTTGCTAGTTTCCAGGGCGGCTTTCAGGCGATCGGCTTTGATGTTGGAGGCTCCTATGGCCCGCACTTTCCCGGCTTTAATGAGCCGGTCATAGGCTTCCAGCGTTTCCTCGAACGGGGTGCTGGCATCATCCACGTGCGATTGGTACAGGTCAATGTAATCGGTTTGGAGGCGCCGCAGGGACTCCTCTACCCTTTCAAAAATGTAGTCTCTTGTCAGGCCTTTTTTGTCAGGGGCAATTTCCCAGCCTACTTTGGTGGCGATGACCACTTTGTCGCGGTTGCCGCGGGACTTGAGCCAGTTGCCGATGATGGTCTCTGACTCGCCACCGGTGTTGCCGGGCACCCAAACCGAGTAGCCATCGGCGGTGTCAATGAGGTTGAAGCCAGCATCGGTGAAGGCATCCAGCAGTTGAAAAGAGGTTTTCTCGTCAATGGTCCAGCCGAAGACGTTTCCGCCGAAGGCCAGCGGGGCCACTTCCAGCCCAGATTTTCCTAAGGTGCGTTTTTCCATGGTTTTGGTAAAAGAAAGCTAAAAACGGATGAAGTTGAAAACCCGCTGAGACCAAAAAATTGGCAACTCAGCGGGTTCTATAGGGCTATTCTCTTTTAAAGGAGTTTGGTTACGCTACTTTCACGAAAAACTCCTTTGCGGGACGGCGCACTTTTTTGGCCGAGGCCAGAAAGTCTTTCTCGGCATCGCGGTAGCCTAACGCAAGAAGGGCTACACTACGCAGGCCTTTCTCGCGCAAGCCCAGCAATTCGTCCAAGGCAGCGGGGTTGAATCCTTCCATCGGGGTGGAATCTACTTTCTCATGGGAGGCGGCGACCAGGCCAGTTCCCAAGGCGATGTACGCTTGTCTGGCGGCCCACTGGAAGTTCTCCTCCGCGGTTCTGCTGTTGATCACTCCGGTAAGGCTTTGGGCGAAACCGGCCAACGACTCCACGCTTACCCCTCTTTCGGCAGCGATTCTTTCCATGTATTCGGTCACCTGCTCCTCCGTGAGGTTATCCCAGACGGCAAACACCAGTAAGTGCGAGCCTTCAATCACCTGCGGCTGTTTGGCGGCCTCGGCGTGGATCTTCTTCAATACCTCGGGGTCTTCAATCACCACCACGTTGTAGGGCTGAAAGCCCATGGAAGAAGCAGAAAGCCTGATGGCCTCTAAAATGTTGTCCAGTTTTTCCTGCGGGATTTTCTCACCCGTCATGCGTTTGGTGGCGTAGCGCCAGTTGAGGTCCTGAAGTAAGTTCATCTTTTATGTAGTAAGGTAAAATAATTGTCTCTACTATAGTTGTATAAACAAATTTACGTACATTTGGTTTCAAATAGATACTGGTTTACGTTTGTATACTAGTATCCCCCGTTAAATCATACTCATATGGAAGCACTTATCAAAGAACCCGTTCTTAAACAAGATCGCAATCTGTGCATCACCCACATCCTGCCCATTCGGGATGCCTTGGATATCCTCAGCGGAAAATGGAAGATTCCGATCATTGTGGCCCTTTGCGTCCATAAGAGACGCTTCAAAGAACTGCACCGCGATGTGCAGGGCATAACCGCCAAGATGCTCTCCAAAGAACTAAAAGAGCTGGAAATGAATAAATTGGTGAAACGCACCGTGCATGACACCTCGCCAGTTACTGTGGAATACTCTATCACCGAATACGGACACAGCCTTACCCCGGTCATCAACGAGCTCCGCGACTGGGGCATGAAGCACCGCGACAAGATCATCTACCACCCAGAGGAGGTATAGTATTTCGGGGCTGTTTTCCCTAAAACAGCCCCGAAACCCAATTACCCGATCAGCTTTTTGGCCTGCTCCAGGTCCATCTCTTTCTCCCACTTCGCCACGAAGATGGTAGCCACGGCATTGCCGATGAGGTTGGTGAGCGCCCGCGCCTCACTCATGAACCGGTCTATGCCTAAGATGAGCGCCAAACCGGCCACCGGCACGTGCCCTACCGCCGGCAGCGTGGCCGCCAGCGTAATGAACCCACTCCCCGTTACCCCGGCCGCACCTTTGGAAGTAAGCAACAGCACCAGCAGCAAAGTCAACTGCTCACTGAACCCCATGGGCGTATCGGTGGCCTGCGCCACAAAAACGGCGGCCATGGTGAGGTAAATGGAAGTCCCGTCCAGGTTAAAGGAGTAGCCGGTAGGCACCACCAGCCCAACCACCGGTTTGGCGCAGCCCAAGCGCTCCAGTTTCTCAATGAGGCTGGGCAGCGCTGCCTCTGAGGAGGACGTTCCCAATACAATCAGCAATTCTTCTCTTATAAAACGGAGCAGCCTGAAAATACTGAACCCAATCAGTTTCAAAACGAGGCCCAGCACCACCACCACAAACAGCACGCAGGTGAGGTAAAAAGAGCCCATCAACTGCCCCAAAGCGTCCAGAGAAGCCAAACCGTATTTGCCGATGGTATACGCCATAGCCCCCAAGGCGCCCAGCGGTGCCACTTTCATGATCATGTGGATGACGGCGAACAGCGCGTTGGACAGCGACTGAATGCCGTTGTACACCGGTCGTCCGCGCTCCCCCACCTTAGACAAGCCAAACCCGAACAGCACCGAGAAAAACAATATTTGCAACAGATCGCCTTTGGCCAACGCATCAATGATGTTGTTGGGGATGAGGTGCAGCAAGAAGCCCACGGCTCCGGTGTTCTCCGCCTTCTCTCCGGCACTTGTCATCGCCGACAGCGCTTCGGTGTCCAAAGTAGCGGCGTCTACGTGCATTCCGGTGCCCGGCTGCAGCAGGTTTACCACCAACAAACCCAGGAGCAGCGCCACCGTGGTGAGCACCTCAAAGTACAGCAGCGCCTTCACGCCTACCCGGCCTACCTGCTTCATGTCCTGCATGCCGGCAATCCCCGTAACGATGGTACAGAACACCACCGGCCCAATCATCATCTTCACCAGTTTGATAAAGGCATCGCCCAGCGGCTTCAACTGCACGGCCAAGTCCGGCATGAAATGACCTAAGGCAATGCCGATGGCAATAGCGGTGATAACCTGAAAATAGAGGCTTTTGTAGAGCGGTTTCTTGCGGATCATGGAAGCGCGGCTAAAAGGAAGGGATAAGAATAGGCACTTTAAACGGAAGCTGCAACTAAAGGAATGCGCCTAAGCGGGGAATCTCAAAAGAAAGTCGCACTGATTCTGTTTCTTCGGCCTTTTTTGCAAAACCAGTTCAAAACGCTTTGGTTTATTCCACCATGTAGTCATCATCAAACTAGGCTGGCTTCCGTCCCCCGCTCTTATTGCTCCTCATATTGAATGTGCTTCAAACTATTTCCCGACACATGTCGTTAATTAAATGACAATTGTTACCTTTACTTTAAATGAGCATGACTATGGCAGCTGCACTGAACCTGGAAACGAACCTAAGCAACACCCTGGTAGATGACCGCGACATCCTGCTATTGGTGCAGGCGGTGCGCCAGGGCATCAAGTACCCGCTGTTTGTGAAAATCGCGAGCCAGAGTCCGTTCAACCTGAGTGAGTGGTCGGTGTTTCTGCATTTGTCTGAGCGCACCATCCAGCGGTACAAAAAAGAGAAGAAAACCTTCGATCCAATTCACTCAGAGAAAATCCTAGAGGTGACCTTACTGTACAAACGCGGCATTGAGGTATTTGGCAACAGTGACAGTTTCAATGCCTGGTTAGAGGCCAAGAACGTGGCCCTGGGCGGCATTACGCCCAAAAGCCTGCTGGATACCACCTTCGGGATTAGTTTGCTCAAAGACGAGCTCACGCGCATTGAACACGGCGTGCTGGCATGATTGTCTTTCGGCTTAGCAAAGGTCTTTACAAAAACGATCTCTCGGGCCGCGGAGCCGAGTTGGCCGGCGGGCGCTGGAACAGCAAAGGTACTGCCCTGCTCTATACCTGCGAGTCACGCGCCCTCTGCACCACCGAGATCGCCGTCCATACGCCTCTGGGCATTGTTCCCGCAGATTACTGGCTTATCACTTTGGAAGTGCCGGATGACCTACCTCTCAGCGAGGTACCTGCCCAAGAGCTTCCCCCCGATTGGAAATCCTTTCCCCACCCTAATGCGACCCAGCTCATCGGGGATGCTTTTGTGCGGGAATCCCGTTACGTGGGCCTCAAAGTTCCTTCGGCGGTAGTCCACGGCGACCACAATTACCTGTTCAACCCGGGCCACCCAGCGTTCTCCCAGGTGAAGCTGCTCAATTCTGAGCCTTTCCCCTTTGACGAGAGATTGTTTGTGAAGTAAGGCAAGGCTGAAGGGGTAAGGTTTTGGGCACGTTTTTGCTAAAATGACTTAGAATCAGGCTTGACATACACCGGGTTAAAACCATGGACAACTATCAGCTCAACTTTGCCACCTGGAACAAACTGGCCGCGGCTTACCAGGACAAATTCATGGACCTGGACCTGTACAATGACACCTATGACCTTTTCTGCGGATTGGTAGAAAGCCCGAAGGCCCGGATTCTGGAAATTGGGTGCGGCCCGGGAAACATCACCAGGTACATTCTATCCCAACGGCCAGATTTTCAGGTGGAAGGCACAGACATAGCGCCCAACATGGTTCAACTGGCCAGAAAGAACAATCCTTCGGCTACTTTCAGCGTCCTGGATGCCCGGGAAATCTCCGCCCTGACCCAGACTTACCAAGGCATCATCTGTGGCTTTTGCCTGCCCTATTTGTCAAGGGAAGACGTGGCTAAACTGATCAGCGACTGTGCCCTTCGCTTGGAAACCGAGGGCATTTTTTACCTCAGTGCCATTGAAGGCAGCTATGACCAATCTGGCTTTGAAACCTCTTCCAGCGGGCAGGGCCGGATGTTTGTCTATTACCACCCAGCGGATTTCCTCACAGCGGTCCTGCAAGCGAACGGGTTTGAACTGGTGCATCTAATCCGGAAAAACTATCCTAAACCCGATAGCACCGCCTCTACGCACATGATTCTCATCACTCGTAAAAAATAAAAGAGCTAGTTGTCTTTACCTGGTTGGACTGTTCAATCCTGATGATGACGATGAGAGCGCACCTTATTTCAACTTTTCTCCAAGGTTTTTTCTTATACCTGTAAGTCTTTATTAGATTCAAACCCAAGAAGAAGGACCATGAAAATAAAGACCTACATCATAGACGCTTTCACAGACCAGGCGTTTAAAGGAAATCCGGCCGCGGTTTGCCTTTTAACCGAGCCGTTGAAGGAAAAGAGCATGCAAGCCATTGCGGCGGAGATGAACCTTTCAGAGACGGCTTTCCTGGTGCAGCGTTCCGGTGAGCCCTCTTTTTTTGACATCCGGTACTTCACGCCTACGGTGGAAATCGCGTTCTGCGGCCATGCCACGCTGGCCTCGGCAAAGCTGGTTTTAGAAAGACTTAGGTTGGATCAGGTGACGTTTACCACCGGGCAGAACTTAGTTTTAGAGGCCCTGAAAGAGCCTGAGGCCATTCTCATGCATTTCCCCTTGTACGGGTATGCGCCACAACCTGGCCTGTTGGGGTTTTATGAAGCCATGAGTTTGCCGTCTTCTTGTCCGCTTTACTTCTCAGAGCCCATCCAGATGCTTATCCTGGAGGTACCCGATAAGGAAACCCTCCTCCAACTTCGGCCTGATTTCGGGCAACTGCTGCGGGTGGTGGACATCGCCAATGGATTAGCGGTAACGACCAAATCAACCGACCCGGAGTATGATTTCTACTCCCGGTGCTTCTGGCCTTGGGTAGGCATCAACGAAGACCCGGTGACGGGTTCGGCGCACAGTGCATTGGCCAAGTACTGGGCAGACAGGCTGCAAAAAACAGAGCTGCGGGCATTCCAACTTTCGGCCAGAGGCGGCTACCTGCATCTGAACATCAAAGACACCAACACCTTGGAGGTACGCAGCCAAGCCCAAATCATCCTAGAAGGAGAATTGACATTATAAAAATATAAGAGTGCTTCCTTCTTTTTACGCCTCGTAAAGGGCCAAATCCTGTAATGAGACCATTCAGCGGCTCTTTTCAGAAAAACCGCCCGAAACTCCAATTTTGCTTAATTTTGCAATTCTTCATTCCTTGTCCATAAAAACTACTTCATGAGCAGCAGACGTCACTTCTTAAAGCTTTCCGCCATGGGTACCGCCTTGGTAAGCGGATTCTATCCCATTCACAAGGCTTTTTCCGGTTCCATAAAGCAGGGCAAAACAAACAAACCGCTGGTGATCTCCACCTGGGACCACGGGATGCCTGCCAACGAGGCGGCCTGGAAAATCCTTTCCCAGAAAGGAACTGCCTTGGATGCTGTGGAAGCAGGCGTGCGGGTACCCGAAGCTGACCCCAATGTGCGGACGGTGGGCTACGGCGGTTACCCAGACCGGGAAGGAAACGTGACGTTGGACGCCTGCATCATGGACAAAGACAGCAACTGCGGATCGGTGGCTTATTTGCAGCACATCAAGCACCCTATCTCGGTGGCCCGCAAGGTGATGGAAAACACGCCGCACGTGATGTTGGTAGGCGACGGAGCGCTGCAGTTTGCCTTATCCCAGGGTTTCAAGAAAGAGAACCTGCTCACCCCAGAATCTGAGAAAGACTGGAAAAACTGGCTTAAAGAGTCTAAGTACAAACCGGTCATCAACATAGAAAACCATGACACCATCGGGCTACTGGCCCTGGATGCCCATGGAGATTTGGCTGGGGCCTGTACAACCAGCGGTGCTTCTTTCAAAATGAAAGGCCGCGTAGGAGATTCTCCAATCATTGGAGCCGGTTTGTTCGTAGACAACGAGATTGGCGCCGCTACCGCCACGGGTCTTGGCGAAGCCGTGATCAGGATGGTGGGCAGCCATTTGGTAGTGGAACTGATGCGCCAGGGCCACGCGCCGGAGAAAGCCTGCCGTTTGGCGGTTGAACGGATTATACAAAAACAGAAAAATGTAAAAGACCTGCAGGTAGGCTTTATTGCCATCAACAAGCAGGGCGAATACGGCGGCTACTGTATCCAACGCGGGTTCAATTATGCCGTGCGCGACACCACCACAAACAAACTGTTGGATGCTAAATTCAAACTGTAACCTCAATGGATAGGTCCATATTGATGGAGGTATGCGTAGACTCCGTCCAGTCTGCTATCTCGGCGCAGGTAGCCGGGGCGCAGCGGGTTGAACTCTGCGACAATTTGGTGGAGGGCGGCACTACGCCCAGCGCAGGCCTTATTCAACTTTGCCGGCAGCACCTGTTCATTGGCTTGCACGTCCTCATCCGGCCGCGCCGGGGCGATTTCCTTTACTCAGGCCTGGAGTTTGAGGTCATGCGGCACGACATCCTGATGGCCAAGCAACTGGGCGCCGATGGCGTGGTTCTGGGGGTACTCCTCCCCAACGGCAATATTGACGTGCCCCGCACGCAGGAACTGATCAACCTGGCCCGCCCCATGAGCGTCACTTTCCACCGGGCCTTTGACCTCACGCCAGATCCTTTTAAGGCCTTGGACGATTTGCTGTACCTGCAGGTAGACCGGCTGCTCACCTCAGGGCAACAGCCCACAGCCCCAGAAGGTGCGGATTTGATTTCGGCGCTATGCCAAAGAGCCGAGGAAAACCTCGCCATTATGCCCGGCGGCGGCATTAACGAGGACAACCTCACGGCGCTCCTGGAGAAAACCGGTGCCACGGAATTCCACGCCTCGGCCCGCGAGTTCAGGGAAAGCAAGATGACGTTCAAAAGAGAGGACGTTACCATGGGCGGCAATCCGTTGACCACCGAATATGGCAGTATGACGGCCTCTCTGCCCAGAATAACCAGATTGTTGGACTTAGCCCGGCGTACCTGAAGCCCTTTCTTGGCAAATGGCCAAAGTTTTATACTTTTAGCTTTGTTTCAACTTCTGTTTTAACGGCCTTTTGTGAAAAGGAGCCTTAAAATATCCCAGAAGTCTTTTCCCGCGTAAGCCTCGGAAATAATCCTTAGGCTTTAGCCGTTGGCACAGTAAATAAGATAACCCATGCCCAAAATTCTGATCATAGATGATGAACGTAGCATCCGCTACACCTTAAAGGAGATTCTGGAGTACGAAAGCTATACCGTAGACGAAGCCGAAGACGGCGAGCGCGGACTAGAGATGCTGCAGAAAAGCAAATACGATGTGGTGCTCTGCGACATCAAAATGCCCAAGCTGGACGGGATGGAAGTTTTAGAGCGGGCCCAGATCCTGGTGCCGGACACGCCCTTTATCATGATTTCGGCGCACGGTACCATTGACACTGCCGTGGAGGCCACTAAGAAAGGGGCCTATGATTTCCTGGTGAAACCCCCTGATTTGAACCGCCTGCTGGTGTCGGTGCGCAACGCGCTGGACAAAGCCACACTGGTGACCGAGACCAAAACCCTCAAGAAGAAAATCTCCAAAACCTATGAAATGGTGGGCGCCTCACCTGCCTTGGGCAAGGTTAAATCGGCGGTGGCCAAGGTAGCGCCTACTGATGCCCGCGTGCTCATCACAGGCCCGAACGGAGCCGGCAAGGAACTGGTGGCCCGATCCCTGCATGAGCAAAGCAACCGTGCCTCTGGCCCGTTGGTAGAGGTGAACTGCGCCGCCATTCCCAGTGAGTTGATTGAAAGTGAGTTGTTCGGGCATGAGAAAGGCTCCTTTACCTCGGCGGTGAAGCAACGCATCGGGAAGTTTGAGCAAGCCAATGGCGGCACGCTGTTCCTGGACGAGATCGGGGACATGAGCCTTTCGGCGCAAGCCAAGGTGTTGCGTGCTTTGCAGGAACACAAGATCACCCGTGTGGGGGGCGACAAAGACATTACCGTGGATGTACGGGTGGTGGCGGCGACAAACAAAAACCTGTTGGAGGAGATTGAAGCCAAGAACTTCCGGGAGGATTTGTACCACCGCCTGAGCGTAATCCTGATTCACGTACCACCGCTAAACGAGCGCCGCGAAGATATTCCGGACTTGGTGGAGAAATTCCTGCAGGACGTGGCCCGCGACTACGGCAACAAACCCAAGAAAATCACCCCTGAGGCCCTCACCTACCTGCAAGGTTTGGATTGGCGCGGGAACGTGCGCGAGCTCCGCAACGTGGTAGAACGCTTGGTGATCATGAGCGATGAAACCATAACGGAGGAAGACGCCCGCGCTTACGCGAAGTAAAAACCTGTCCATTCATAAAACAGAAGCGCCTTTCAGCCCATGGCTGAAAGGCGCTTCTGTTTTAAAGCTGTTTTTACAAAAACAGGGCTAAAGCCTTAACTTACAAGCAGGTTACAACCTCTTACATCTGAGTTGTCAAAGCGGCCCAGAATCTCAAAAGAGCCGTCTTGGTAAAGTTTGCCCAAATCCTTGGTTTCAATGAAGGCGCAGGAATCTACGTTGGCCAGGTCTATTACGTTCACGCCACCAGAGCCACTACCTGGTAGAACGGTGAGCGGATCGTTCACATCACGCACCAGTACCCGTAAGGTGCGCGAGGGCTGGAAAATACCGCCTCCGGTGGAATAGGCCTGAGACAGCAATTCCGTCATGCCGTATTCAGAGTGGATGGCCTCTACCCTGAAGGCTTGGGTAAGAACGGCGTGCAACTCTTCTCGCACCATTTCGCGCCGGCGGCCTTTCATGCCCCCGGTTTCGAAGATGGTGATGCCGCTCAATTCACCGGCACCTGGCTCCTCGGCTACATCCAGCAGCGCATAGGTCACCCCGAAAAGGTACACTTTCTTTCCCTCAGCTTTGGCTTTTTGCACGGCTTCGCGCAGTTCCTGGTGGTTCCGGAGGTAGAAGCCCGGTTCAGCCTGTCCGGTTGCTTTGATGAAATAGTCTACCATCATTACCAAAGAGGAATCCCCCTGCTCCAGGTAAGAAGGTAGCAGGGCGAGCACCACACTTCCGGCCAAGGGACCGTAGGTTTCCTCAAATAGGTGTTGGGCATGCTGCTGGTAAAACCCAGTATCAGAAACCAGGTGCTGGCTCCGCTGCTGTAAGGTGGTACCGCTGCTTTTGAAAATAGCCTCTGGCCTAAACAAGTGCGACTGAACGGTGTGGGTCTTGAAGAACTCGATGGGCAGAAAGGGAATCTGGCTCAGTTCTCTTACCTGGCCTGGGTCTTTCTTCAAGTTCTGGATGTACTGCCGGTACACGGAGTTATGCTCGGCCTGGTATTGGAACAAGGCCAAGGCTGCGGCCTCAAAATTCAGAGGGCCTTTCTGGATGATCTCCTTTTTGTACTCTTCGGGAAAACCCATGGGTGAGGATGCTAATTTATACAACAAAGTAAGCAAGTGCGCGTTAGGATTTGTACCTTAGGTGCTCATAATTTTACTATGAAAAGACATAGACTCTTCTTAGGCTTGGCCTTTGTACTTGGTTCTCTGGGGTTAACCTCCTGCTACGAGAAGCCAGATTTTGAGCTTACCCCTAACCTTACCTTCAGAGGAATTGAGCAGCGCACCATGCGCAACGCTACCAACACCACCTATGATTCCCTGATCATTGTGGTCCGGTTCCAGGATGGTGATGGGAATTTAGGATTATCCGAGACCTTGTACCCAGAAGACATCCAGCCTCCCTTTAATCCCGGGGGCGAATACTTCTACAACATGATCTGCAACATCTACAAAAAGGTGAACGGCAATTATGAGCGGGTTTTGGTGAATGGCAACCCTATTAACTACAATGGCCGTTTCCCCAGAGTTTCCACTGAAGGCCGTGATGAACCTTTGGAAGGCGACATCCGCTACAGCATCAATATTTTCCAAAGTACATTTAGCCCGCTTCAAGCCGGAGATACCATCAGGTTTGACGTGAAGGTGATGGACCGAACCCTTCATGAAAGCCAAACGGTGACTACTTCAGACGTGATTCTGTTTTCAAAGCCTCAGTAAAAAACATTTCATTTTCCTCTAAAAGCCAGCGGCCTGCTTCTGTGAAGCAGGCCGCTGGCTTTTAGAGGAACCTTGGACTTAAAACAAGGATGGGAAACTCTCCGGATCTGCCTCGTTCATGATGGCGTACACTCTTTCAAATACATCCTCGGCGCTTGGCTTGGAGAAATAGTCTCCATCTGTAGAGTACGAAGGCCGGTGATCCTGCGCCGACAGCGTAGCCGGTTTAGAGTCTAACCAGCGCCATGCTTCCTGCTCATCAATTACTTTCTGCAACATATACCCAGTGGCTCCGCCAGATACGTCTTCGTCGGTGATGAGCACGCGGTTAGTTTTCCGGATGGAATCTGTAATCAGGTGCTCCAGGTCAAAAGGCAGCAAAGTTTGCACGTCAATCACCTCAGCGGAGATGCCTACAGTTTGCAGTTGCTCGGCGGCTTCCATGACAACCCGGCACATAGAACCGTAGGTCACAATGGTGATATCGGTACCTGATCTCAGGACTTCCGGCATGCCCAATGGCACGGTAAACTCCCCAATGTTCGCTGGAATGCGTTCTTTCAAGCGGTATCCGTTCAGGCATTCCACTACCAAAGCTGGTTCGTCAGACTTGAGCAACAGGTTGTAGAAACCGGCGGCCTGGGTCATATTACGGGGCACCAGCACGTGCATGCCGCGCAAGCTGTTCAGGATCATGCCCATAGGCGAACCTGAGTGCCAAACGCCTTCCAGACGGTGCCCGCGGGTACGCACGATCATAGGGGCTTTCTGGCCGCCTTTGGTCCGGTACTGCAGACTGGCTACGTCATCGCTCAGTATTTGGATGGCGTACAAAAGATAATCCAGGTACTGAATCTCAGTGATAGGGCGAAGGCCTCTCAAGGCAGCGCCTATGCCTTGTCCGGCAATGGTGCACTCCCGGATACCGGTATCAGTTACCCGCAGTTCACCATACTTGTCCTGCAAGCCAGCGAAGGCCTGGTTTACGTCTCCAATCTTCCCTACGTCTTCCCCGATGGCGAACAAGCGGGGCTCACGGGCCAGTGCGGCGTCAAAGCAAGCTTGCAGCACCTCGCGGCCGTCTACCATGGGGCTGCTTTCTGTGTATTCAGGTTTGATCTCTTCCACCAGCAAGGCAGACTCGTCAGACTGGCTGTAGAGGTATGAATTGTAGCGTTCCGCGTTCTCACCCTGTACAGTCTCCAACCATTTGACTAGATCACGCTTGGCTACGCCTCTTTCCTTGCGCACAAAGCGCAGAGCTTTCCGGGCTGCCTTCAAAGCATCTGACCGCAGCGGGTTGATAGTTTTGGCTAGTTCCTCCCGGAGGGAAGCTATTTCTGAGGCGTTTTCTGAAATACTGTTGGAAAGCTGCTCCAGCAGGTGCAGGCACTGGTTGTGGTCTTCCTGAATGCCAGCGTTGAAAGAGTTCCAGGCGGCTGCCCTGGCCACACGTACGGCTTCTTTGGCTTCGGCCTCAATCTGGTTCAACTCTGCGTGGTCGGCGTAGCCACTGGTGATAAGCCAATTGCGCATCTGCTTGATGCAGTCATACTCTTCTTCCCAAGCCAAGCGGTCTTTGGATTTGTAGCGCTCGTGCGAACCTGAGGTAGAGTGGCCCTGTGGTTGGGTTACCTCCTCCACGTGAATGAGCACGGGCACGTGCTGCTCACGGCAGACTTGGGTGGCTTGCTGGTACACTTCGCACAGGGCGGCGTAATCCCAGCCTTTCACTTTGAAGATCTCATATCCCTGCTCTCCGGGAGCTTCACGTTGGAAACCGGCCAAAATCTCAGAGATGCTGCTTTTAGTTGTTTGGTAATGGGCCGGCACCGAGATGCCATAACCGTCATCCCACACCGATACCAGCATGGGTACCTGCAACACGCCGGCGGCGTTGATGGTCTCGAAGAAAACCCCCTCTGAAGTAGAGGCGTTGCCAATAGTACCGAAGGCGATTTCATCTCCGTTGTGGGAGAAATCAGTGAATTGGTGCAGCTCTGGGTTTTGTCTATATAACTTGGAGGCGTAGGCCAATCCTAAAAGGCGAGGCATCTGCGCTCCTGTAGGGGAAATATCAGCGGAGGAGTTTTTGGCTGTGGTCTGCGGTTTCCATTTGCCTTCGTCGTCCAGGAGGCGCGTCCCGAAGTGCCCGGTCATGCTGCGTCCGGCGGTGGAAGGCTCCTGCTCCACATCGGTGTGGGCATACAGTTGCGCGAAGAACTGCTGCACGGTCAGTTCGCCAATGGCGAACATAAACGTCTGGTCCCTATAGTACCCTGAGCGGAAATCGCCGGGGCGGAAAAAACGGGCCATGGCCAACTGCGCCACTTCCTTTCCGTCGCCGAAAATCCCGAATTTGGCTTTACCCATGAACACTTCTTTCCGGCCAGTTAAACTGGCCTGCCGACTCTCGCAGGCAATGCGATAGTCTTGCAACATCTCTTCTTTTGTAAGGGAAAGCTGAGTAATCCGTTCAACGGTTTGCATGCGTTATCTTATAAGGTCCTATAAGGATTTTTAAAGTCAAAACTACGTAAGTTTTACCCCATTTTCAAATGCCATGGCTTTGATTCTGGTCTTAGAATTGATTTTTAGTAGCTAACCGAACTAATTTTTATTATTTTTGTTTGCTCACTTAACGGGCCATAAAACTGAATCTTATCTTAAAGAATTATGAAAAAAATCTATCTATTGCTCACTTTAGCCCTGATGGTACTTACCCAAGGAATGGTTTCGGCCCAGGGGATTCTGACCTTCGAAAAAGACACCCATGAATTTGGCAATGTGAGCGAAGGCGTACAAGCTGTTTACGAGTTTAAATTCAAGAACACTGGAAACCAGCCGGTAGTAATTTCGCACGTGCAGGCTTCCTGCGGCTGCACCACGCCAGAATGGCCTAAAGAGGCAATTTTACCAGGCAAGACCGGCGTAGTGAAAGCGGGTTATAACAGCGCTGGCCGCCCAGGAGCTTTCAGCAAAACGTTGACCATCACTTCTAACGGTAAACCTGAGACCCAGTCTCTGTTCATCAAAGGAACTGTAGTTCCTAAAGATGCGGCCCCTGCTCCTTCTGCCCACTCTGCGGAGGAAGTTGCCAAATCCCCGAAGATAGATGTGGCCAGCACCACCTTTGACTTCGGAAAATTGGAGAAAGGCCAGAAAGCCACCGCTAAGTTTACCCTCAAAAACACCGGCAAAACAGACCTGAATGTGACCGGAATCCAGACTGCCTGCAACTGTGTGGCCTTCAAGATGAGCCCATCGGTAGTAAAAGCAGGACAATCTGCAAAGTTGGAACTTACCTACAGCCCTCAGGTGTTACAGGACAGAATTGAGGCAGTAACGCTGGTTTCAAATGACATCACAGTCTCTTCCACCACACTTACTTTAAAGGCCAAAGTAGTAGACAGCCTGGCAAAACAAAGTTCAGTTAAGGTTAACAAGGCGTCAGTGCCTTTTAAATAGTTTTTTCATAGTTTTATTTTGTACTAATGGCAGTAACGGTGTTGCTGCCTTTTTTTATGCCCATACTTCCCTTTTGGGCCTTTTTTATAAAATGAAGCTTTAAACTATCTTCAACCAAACAAACGTTAATTAAAATAGGTCTGGGGTTGCAAATCTCATAGGTGCTTGGTGTATATTTGTGCACTTTTTCACCACCTTATAAAAAATCGCAGAATGATTATTGGTCTTCCGAAGGAGATAAAAAACAACGAAAACCGCGTGGCCCTCACCCCCGGTGGCGTGGCGGAATTTATAAAAAACGGACACACCGTGTATGTACAGGCTACTGCCGGTGAAGGCAGTGGTTTCTCAGATGAGGAATATGCCCTGGCTGGCGCAACCATCCTTCCTACCATTGAGGAAGTGTACGGCATTGCCGAGATGATTGTGAAAGTGAAAGAGCCGATTGATCAGGAATATAACCTTATCAAGGAAGGCCAGTTATTGTTCACTTACTTCCACTTTGCTTCTTACGAGCCCCTCACCCACGCCATGATCCAGCGCAAGGCAACCTGCCTGGCGTATGAAACCGTGGAGTTGAAGGACCGTTCTCTTCCTTTGCTTGTGCCTATGAGCGAAGTAGCCGGCCGCATGGCGCCACAGGAAGGTGCGAAATACCTGGAGAAACCTTTGAAAGGCCGCGGCATTCTGTTGGGCGGCGTACCCGGGGTGAAGCCAGCCAACGTGTTGGTTCTGGGAGGTGGAATCGTAGGAACGCAAGCGGCCAAGATCTCTGCCGGTTTCGGAGCCAACGTGACCATCATGGACATTAGCCTGAAGCGTCTGCGCGAGTTGGATGACATCATGCCAGCCAACGTGACCACGGTGATGTCTAACCACTACAACATCAAGGAAGCCATCAAAACCGCTGACTTGATTATTGGGGCGGTGTTGATCCCAGGCGCGAAAGCTCCTCACCTCATCACCCGCGAGATGTTGAAAGACATGCGTCCGGGTACCGTATTGGTGGACGTGGCCGTAGACCAGGGAGGTTGCATTGAGACCTGCAAGCCTACCACCCACGAGAACCCAACCTTCATCATTGACGACGTGGTGCATTACTGCGTGGCCAACATGCCAGGTGCGGTTCCTTACACTTCTACCCTTGCCCTCACCAACGCTACCCTGCCTTACGCTTTGTTACTGGCCAACAAAGGCTGGAAACAAGCTTGCCAGGAGCGCGACGAGCTGAGACTCGGCTTGAACGTGGTGGACGGTAAAGTGGTGTACCCAGGTGTGGCCGAAGCCTTCGGTCTGCCGTTGACCGATGTAGCTGAAGTATT
This sequence comes from Rufibacter hautae, assembly GCF_008271695.1. Classification (GTDB taxonomy): domain Bacteria; phylum Bacteroidota; class Bacteroidia; order Cytophagales; family Hymenobacteraceae; genus Nibribacter; species Nibribacter hautae. The sequence continues at coordinate 726,201 of NZ_VKKY01000002.1, read as the reverse complement.
AGCGTAATCTAGCTAACCTAAACAAAAAGGCCGTCTCTCCTTAGAAGGGACGGCCTTTTTGTTTGCCATGGTTTTAGGTCCGTTTTATCGAAAGCAAGCCTAAAATATAAATATTACATCCAGCTGTTAGCTAGCATTTTAAGTCAACAAAACACACGTACTTGTTTATAGGCCGATTTCCTGGAAAGAAGGCAAAACCGGAATAGGCGTAATCTGCTTTGTTTCATTATGCACGTGCCAGCAGTAATGGTCCCGCCCGTTGCTCACCATGAGGAAAGGTGCGCCTATGGTTTGGTTATAAACGGCTACTTGCCTGACGGTGGCCTCGGTGATGGGCACGTGCACGGCTTTGCATTCCACTAACAAGAGCGGTGAACCTTCTGTGGAGTAGACCCGAAGATCGGTGCGTTTTTGCAGGGTATTGTATTTAGTGCCGCGCTCCACGCTCATTAGAGACAGAGGGTAATTCAGGTGGGTGTGCAACAAATGGATGATGTGCTGCCGTACCCATTCCTCTGGGGTTAACACCACATATTTGCGCCTTACCTGGTCCAGAATAAATTTTTTCCCTTCAGAATCCTTAAGTTTGTAGGAATACGCCGGCAATGAAAGCTGTTCCATGCCTCAAAAGTACAAACCTTGAAGCAGAGCTGCCGTTTTCAGACCGATTTTCTCAAAATTGAACCAAAATAAACTATGAAGACCAAAAAGGAGATTGTAGAAAACTGGTTGCCCCGCTACACCGGGCGGCCGCTAAATGAGTTTGGGGAATACATCCTTTTAACCAACTTCCTCAACTACGTGGTCATGTTCGCCGATCAGTTCGGGGTGGAGATCAAAGGCTCAGACAAACCCATGCAGACGGCTACCGCCCAGAACATCACCATCATCAACTTCGGGATGGGCAGCGCCATGGCAGCCACGGTAATGGACCTGCTGTCGGCAGTGAAGCCGAAGGCGGCTTTGTTCCTGGGCAAATGCGGTGGGCTTAAGAAATCCCGATTGGGCGACCTAATCTTGCCTATCGCGGCCATCCGCGGCGAGGGAACCTCAGATGACTACCTTCCACCGGAAATCCCGGCTTTGCCTTCATTCCGTCTACAGCGGGCCGTGTCGTCCATGATCAAGAAGCACGAGATGGACTACTGGACCGGCACCGTCTACACCACCAACCGCCGCGTGTGGGAGCATGACGAGGAATTTAAGGAGTACCTGCTTTCCATCAGGGCTTTAGGCGTAGACATGGAAACCGCTACCATCTTTGTGGTGGGCTTCATGAACGATATTCCGCACGGCGCCCTGTTGTTGGTGTCTGATAATCCCATGACCCCAGACGGCGTGAAAACCGCCGAGAGCGATCTGAGAATCACCGCTGATTTCGTGACCAAACACCTTCAAATAGGAATTGACTCATTGCTGGAGCTGCGTGACTCCGGCGAATCTGTGAAGCACCTGCGCTATGAATAGAAAGTGGAGTACCCTGGGGCTGTCTGCCATTTTCGGCCTGTCCCTCCTATCTTCCTGTAGCCGCGGTGAGAAAGCCGATCTGCTCGTGTATAACGCCAATGTGTACACGGTGAATGCCGGTTTTGACAAAGCACAGGCCTTTGCCGTGAAAGACGGAAAAATCCTGGAGGTGGGCACCTCCGATGGCTTGCGCCAGAAGTACAAAGCTGCCCAAGAGGTAGACGCTCAAGGCAAACCGGTGTACCCTGGCCTCATTGACGGCCATGCCCACTTCTACCGCTACGCCATGAACCAGCGTGAGGCAGACCTGGTGGGCACCACCTCTTTTGCCGAGGTAATCCAGCGCCTCCAGAAACAGCGCCAGGAACATCCGGATGCCGCCTGGCTGACTGGCCGAGGTTGGGACCAGAACGACTGGAAAGTAAAGCAGTTCCCTACCAAAGACACCCTAGACCAGCTCTTCCCGGATCTGCCGGTATTGATACAGCGCGTGGATGGCCATGCTTTCCTGGCGAACCAGAAGGCCCTTGACTTGGCGGGAATAAATGCTCAGACCCAGGTGAACGGCGGCCGCGTGGAAGTGAAGAACGGCAAACTGACTGGCATCTTGGTAGATAATGCCGGCGATTTGGCTTCTGAGAAAATGCCGATGCCTTCGGTAAAAGAACTGACCGAGGTATTGAAGGAGGCGGAGCAGAATCTATTTGAGGTGGGTATTACCACCGTGGTAGATGCAGGCTTGCCCAAAGATGCGGTGGATCTTCTGGACTCCCTGCAGAAGAAAGACGAGCTGCGCGTACGCGTGTATGCCATGCTCAGCCCAACCCCGGAGAATAAGGCCCATTTTTTCAAAAACGGCCCCTATTCAACTGACCGATTGAATGTGCGGTCCTTCAAAGTGTACGGCGATGGCGCTTTAGGATCAAGAGGCGCTTGTCTGATCCACCCGTACTCTGATAGACCAAATGAAACGGGTTTCTTGTTGGAGACGGTACAAGCCTACAAAGATTTGGCGGCAGAGATTTACCAGCACAACTTCCAGATGAACACCCACGCCATCGGGGATTCTGCCAACCGGGTGATCCTGCAGATTTACGGCGATAACCTGAAAGGCAAAAACGACCGCCGCTGGCGGATTGAACACGCGCAGGTAGTAAACCCTGCCGATGTGCCGTTGTTTGGTAAGTACAGCATTCTGCCCTCGGTGCAACCCACCCACGCTACCTCAGACATGTACTGGGCCAGCGAGCGCCTGGGCTTGGACCGGGTAAAACACGCCTACGCTTTTAAGGCTTTGCTGCAGCAGAACAACATCCTGCCGTTGGGTTCAGATTTCCCGGTAGAGCACATCAACCCTTTGTTCGGCTTCCACTCGGCTATTGCGCGACAAGACGCTGAGAATTTCCCTGAAGGAGGTTTCCAAATGGAGAATGCCTTGACCCGCGAAGAAGCATTGCGGGGCACCACCATCTGGGCCGCCTACGCCAATTTTGAGGAAAAACAGAAGGGCAGTATAGAGCCCGGCAAAGTAGCCGATTTTGTGATCCTGGACCAAGACATCATGACCATCAAACCAGAAGCCATCAGAGGAGTGAAAGTGATCAGCACTTATCTTAACGGCGAAAAGGTGTACGGCCAGAAATAGTGTTTTCAAGGTGTTTTCCTGAAAACAAGCCTAAAAGAGAAAGGGCATCCATTTAGTTGGGTGCCCTTTCTCTTTTCATATAGTATCTACTTTTAAGCCACGGTGGCAGTCACGGGAGCCAGTTTGCGGGTTCTGATGGAAAACAGTACAATTAAACCTATCACGAAAAACACAAGTAAGGTCAGGATACTGTTGCGCATAGACCCGAAGATCTGCTCGGTAATCCCGAAGGAAAGCGTTCCCAGCGCCAAACCTACTTTATCGCAGATATCATAGAAGCTGAAGAAAGAGGCGTGGTCGTTCGTCTCGGGGAGCAGCTTGCTGTACGTAGACCGGGAAAGCGACTGCACCCCGCCCATTACGGCGCCCACCACAAAGGCCAGCACGTAATATTGGTTGCCGGTCGTCACGAAATACGCCCCGATGGTAATTCCCACCCAAACCACTACGGCATACATGAGGGCCATGGTGTTACCCACTTTCCCGGATAGCCAGGCAAAGAAGTAAGCCCCGGCAATGGCAACGGCCTGGATGATGAGCAACACCGTGATCAAAGCGGTATCTGGCAGGTTCAGTTCTTTAGACCCAAACAAAGAGGCCACATACATCACGGTCTGTACGCCCATGTTGTAGAAGAAAAAAGCCAGGAGGAAACGCTTGAGCAACGGCAGTTCTTTGAGCATGCCCAAAACTTTGCCCAGTTCCCGGAAGCCATTGAGCAGGTAACCGCCTTCTTTCTCCTTCGGGCTGCGGTTGTTGGGCAGGTAGGCGAAGGAAAATTGGGCAAACCCGAACCACCACAAACCCGTCATCAAAAAGGAAATCCTGGCCGGGAGACCATCGTCCTCAATCCCCACCAGATCCGGGAAAAGCACCAGGCCCAAAGAGAGGATCAATAGGATCATACTGCCAATGTACCCCAGCGAGAAACCACGGGCGCTCAGCTTGTCAAAGTTATCCTCGGTGGCTATCTCTGGCAGGTAGGAATTATAAAAAACGATACTGCCGCTAAACCCGATGGCCGCCACCATGAACAGCAGCAACGAGACAGAAAACGTCTCTTGGGTGAAAAAGAATAGGCCCATACAAGCCGTGGAACCCATGTAGCAGAAAAAACGCATGAAGTTCTTCTTGTTGCCCCCGTAATCTGCGATGGCCGTGAGCAACGGACTCAAAAAGGCTATGGTAAGGAAGGCACCGGTCAAGGCGTAACTGTACAGCACCGAGGCAGAGATCTCCAACCCAAAAAAACTGACCAGGTCTCCCCTGTCACCTTTGGTAATGGCCACATAGTAAATCGGGAAAATGGCGGTGGTAATAACAAGCGAGTAAACGGAATTGGCCCAATCATAAAAGCACCAGGCTCTCAATACTTTAGGGTCATTTTTCTTAATGGTTTGCATCATAGGGGCAGGCCTGCCGGGGTAAAGCTCAGTTTGGGGTTCTAGTTAAGGAAAATACTCTAATAAACAGGTATGGTTCTTTGATTTTAAGGCGAAAATATAGGATGACTCGCAGGTTCTTATATCTTTGCAGTACACTTAACTTTATGCATATGGGTACACCTCTACTTACCCAAGACCAGGAGTTGCACACCCTGCTCAAAACCAATGAGACGCTTTTCATGGAGACGTTGTTCAAGCAGTACTATACCCTGCTTTGTAGAACGGCTGTGCGTTTCACCAAAGACACCGAGGCCGCCGAGGACTTAGTGCAAGAAGTCTTCTGCAAGATTTGGCAAAACCGGGAGGTGCTGGAAATCAATACCTCTTACAAAGCCTACCTTGTCCGGTCTGTCACCAACCAGGCCTTGAACTACATTGAGAAGCAGAAACGCCTGGTCCTTTCTGAGGACACCACTCCTTTTGAATCTACCCTTTCTGCCAACACCACCATGGAGCTTCTGGCAGGAACCGAGATGGAAGGGCGTATTCAGCAGGCGCTCAATGAGTTGCCGCCCCAGTGCCGCCTCATTTTTGAGATGAGCCGTTTTGAGGAACTTACCTACAAAGAAATTGCCGAAACGCTGGAGCTTTCCCCAAAAACGGTGGAAAACCAAATGGGTAAAGCCTTACGCATTCTGCGGGAACATCTGCTATTAATGTTCTTAACCTCTTCATTTATTGCTGCCTTAGCCTAGGCAAACAAAACCATCACATTAGTTTAGAAAATATTGACGTGGGCATAGGGGTCCGGGGACTTTTATCTGTCATATATACACCACGACACTAACACTACCATGACACAAACAAAACCTGACCACATCGAGAACCCTGAATGGGTCTTGATGGCTAAAGCTTTGCGGGGGGAACTGACGGATCAAGAACAACTAGCGTTTTCTGCCTGGTTGAACGAAGATGACGCCCACCTGCAACAATGGACCGAAGCCCTGGAAGTCTGGGACGAAGTAGGTACCGAACAAAACCAAACCTTCAACCCAGATGCGGAACTAGCCTGGACCAAGCTCAGCGCCAAGTTGGAGCTCCCTACTGAAACTAAAGTAATCCCACTGATTCCTGCGGAGCCGCAAGCATATGAGGCGTCCCAGGAAACCGTTGAAAGACAGCTTTTCCCTTGGAACACCCTGTACAAGTATGCCGCCGCCTTCGTACTAGCCGCTGGTTTGGCTTGGATAGGGTATTTGCAGTTTAACACCAATCCGGTTGCCTGGACCCAAGTAGCCACCGCAGCGGGCCAGAGACAGCTGATCTATTTGCCGGACAGCAGCCAAGTCACGCTGAACGAAAACTCGGTCCTGCGCTACCATACCGCCTTCAAGGGGGCTGAGCGCAGGGTTGAGCTCGTGGGGGAAGGGTTCTTTGAGGTGCGTAAAAACCCTAACCAGCCATTCGTAGTGAAAAGCGGAGATGCCCAGACCAAGGTACTGGGAACGTCTTTCAATGTGCGGGCCCTTAAAAACGAGGCTGATGTTTCTGTAGCAGTGTATACCGGGAAAGTGGCCCTATCTTCTTTGAAAGACAAAAAGCAGGTACTGCTCACCCCTGGCTTTACGGGGCACCTTGCCGCCAACGGACAGCTTAACCGACAAGAAACCCAGAAGTCTGCTGCTACCACTTGGCGGAGCCTGGTGTTCAAAAACACGTCTATCCAAGCCGTAGCAGATCAACTGGAGGAATACTTCAAAGTTTCAGTGGAAGTTCCTAACCAGAGCCTGCAGGCATGTACTTTTACCGGTACGTTTGAGAACCCTGAACTGCAAGAGATCTTATCCGTTCTGAAGGCTTCCTCAGACCTTAAGGTAAACCAAACTGCCACGGGCTCCTATACCCTGGATGGCGCAGGTTGCAAGTAAGAACTTTCACCTGCCAGAATTGTGAACTCCATTTATTATTCAAAAGGATGCTACTTCCTTTTGCTTTGCCTTTATGTCTTCCTTTTTACCTCTTGTGATATTTTGGGCACAGGCCCATGCAAGAAAGGTAGCGGTGAGACTAAAACAGAGCAAAGGGAGGTAGCTTCTTTCAAGACGATAGACATGCGTATTGGGGGGAACGTTCATGTTTCCGCCGGCTCCAAGTTTTCGGTTAGTGTGCAAAGCTTTGCTAACCTGCTACCAGAGATTCTTACCGAGGTGGAAGGGAACGCTTTGGTTATTAGATCAGAATCCTGCCTGGAGTACGCAGACGAAGACACGAACATATACATCTCCTTACCCGATTTGAAGGCTGCCGAGTTAAAGAGCTCTGGCTCTATGCGCCTGCAATCGGTCCCTTCCTCAGGGTCTTTGAATATCAGTTTAACAGGTTCAGGCTCCATCAGGTATATCGGAAGCACAGACAGAATCCATGTCCAGAATACAGGGTCTGGCAATGTAGAACTAGAGGGCTTTGCCAACCATCTGGAGACTACCCTTACCGGCTCTGGAAACATCCAAGGGTATTTTCTACATGCAGACACGGCAAAAACCAAGTCCACCGGCTCAGGATTTCAGAAAATCTGGGTAGACAAGATCCTGGATGCTACGGTTACCGGAAGCGGAAACATTTACTATCGGGGGTACCCCTACCTGGTATCTACCTTCACCTCCGGAAGCGGAAAGGTATTCAACGACAACTAAAAAAACGGCTGCCCAATCTAAGGCAGCCGTTTTTATTGCATACTTAACCTACCCTCTAGCTAAAGCCGAAATTATATCCTTTGAGGTCTTTCCGCATCCATTCTAGGTTTTAAGTTGATTTCTAAAAACAAAGCCACAAACTGTTTTTAAGACCAAGGGTACTTTCTACTTCTTTTTCCGAAAACGGCTAATAAACTAAGAACAAGGAGGTTGGACAGGAATTTCTTTACTATATTTTAATTATAGGATTTTGTAAATATTCATGAAATGCGGAAATTAGCAGGCAAGTAAAATTCCCTAGCTGACCATCCACAATTTTCAAAATCCAGGCTTTGCTTAGACATCTACCCATATTTCTGTGCGCTATTTTCCTGATCCTTTCCTCTCCGAGATCAGAAGCGCAGGATTTGCCGGATGAGGTCTCGGTTACCTATCATTACCAAGGGAAACCGCTGGAACAAGTGCTCCAGGACCTGCAAAGGCGCTATTCTTTGAACTTCTCCTACAGCGACAGCCAGCTCCCCCTAAAAACACCGATTTCCTGCACTGCTAATGCCCTTCCCCTGGAAAAAGCCTTGCAGGCTTTGTGCCGGTGCGCTGACCTTTCTTTTCAGGTGATAGGTGAACAGATTGTATTAAAGCCCAAGAGTGCCACTACCGTCTCTACTGTTCCTTTATCAGCCTATACCCAGACCTTAAGGGGAAGCGTGGTTGACGCCAAGCTAAAAACCCCTTTAATAGGAGCTACTGTTATACTTTTATCAATGGAACCTACCCGGGCGGTGAGCACGAATGCGGACGGCTCATTTGTGTTGGAGAAAATACCCATTGGCAGACACTACCTCAAGGTGACCTATTTAGGTTACAAAGAAGGCGAGATCTCTAACATCATGGTAGTGTCTGGTAAGGAAACCATAGTATCCGTGCAATTGGAGGAGAGCTTTATTCAGCAGGCTGAGGTTGTGGTAGTGGCAGAACGAGACAAAACCCTACCCCAGAACCTGCTTATCTCCTCTAGCGTGCATACCCTTAGAACCGAGGAGATCAACCGGTTTGCCGGTTCACGGCAGGACCCTAGCCGCATGGCCGCCAACTACGCCGGTGTTTCCAGTGCTTCTGACCAACGCAATGATTTGATAGTAAGAGGCAACTCTCCCTTGGGTGTTCTCTGGCGCCTTGAAGGCGTGGAAATTCCCAACCCCAATCACTTTACTTTTACCCCAAACACCGGAGGCGCCTTCAGTATGCTCAACAACAACCTGCTGGCCAACTCTGACTTCCTTACCGGTGCCTTCCCAGCCGAGTACGGAAACCGGATTGGGGCTGTGATGGATGTACGGCTGAGGGAAGGAAACAACAAAAAGGTTGAGAACACCCTGCAATTGGGTTTGAACGGAATGGAAGTAGTCACCGAGGGTCCGTTGGTGAAGAAATGGGGAGGCTCCTTTTTGGGAAGTATGCGCCTGTTCACCTTCCGTCCTTTGGAAAGAATTGGCGTTAGTATTGGCTATGAAGGTCTCCCCCGTTACCAGGATGGTGCCTTTAAATTGGTGTTGCCCACCCCCAAGGCGGGTAAATTTACGGCTTGGGGAATAGCAGGCAGTAGCAGTGTCACCATCTATGACATAGACCAGGACACCACCACTTGGGGAAAGGTCAGATACCGCCTGGAGCCCACCCTCTATAACCAGATGTATGCCTTCGGGGTGCACCATACTTATTCTAACATCCCCAAAACCGTAACGGAGTTGATCATATCCGCCTCAGGTAGCCAGGTGGAAGCCACTAGCATCGCTAATTACCGGAACCATACCTCTCGGTTGTTTTATTACCTGCGCAATTTTGAAAAGCAACTCATTACCCGGTTCAATGTCACCCATAAGCCCAACCACCGGATTCTGGTCAAAAGTGGATTAACCTGGCAGAAGATGTACTACAACAACCAAGAAATCATGTACCAAGACCATAGGGACGTGTATGAGATTCCCTTGGATGCCCAGGGTGCTGCCTCTCTTTTACAAGCTTATCTTCTTTCAAAAATCTCCCTTACTCCCCGGCTGGATTTTCAGGCAGGCCTCTACAGCCAAAGGTTTTCAATAGGTGACAGGCTAGCCGTAGAACCCAGGCTCTCCTTAGACTATTTTATCTCTGATGCTCAAAAGCTGTACCTCTCGGCTGGGTTGCACAGCCAAACCCAACCATTGGTGTATTATGAGTACCGTTTCTTCTCCCAGGAGAAACCAGAATTCAACCAGCCCTACAACCAACTGGACTTCACCAGAAGCCGCCAGGCGGTGCTTGGCTATAATTATAACATTAACTCCAGCTGGCGCCTAAAAGCTGAGGCCTACTACCAATACCATTATAAAGTACCAGTTAGCAAAAGAGAGGGAGAAGAAGCTTTCTCCATGCTTAACCTAGGTACCGATTACAGCTTTGTGACTGTAGACAGTGTGGTGAGCAAAGGAACAGGTAAAAATTACGGTCTGGAACTTACAGCAGAGCGATTCCTCAAAAATGGGTACTATGCTTTGGGCAATGTATCCTTTCTAAAATCTTCCTTTACCGGAGGTGATGGCCAAAAAAGACCTACGGCATTTAGCATAGGATATATTTCTAATTTTTTGATAGGCAAAGAATTCAACTTAGACAATTCTAACCGACACCATTTATCCGTAGACTTAAGGGTAAATTATTCCGGTGGAAGAAGGTATATCCCCATTGATGAAATAAGAACCAAAAACGAGGAAACAGATAAAATCTACTACGATGTAGCCCACGCTTATCATCCAAGATTAAGGAGATATTTCAGAACTGATCTACGGTTGTCTTACCAGCTAAACACCCCCAAAACTACCCACTGGTTTTTTGTGGCAGCAGACAACCTCACCAACCGTAAAAACGAGTTGTATTACGGTTGGGACCTAGAACAGAATGAAGCTAAAACCTATTACCAGTTAGGCGTTTATCCTTACTTGGGTTATAGGGTTCAATTCTAAAAATAGGGAAAGTACTTATTTAGCATATAAGGCTGTTTTCTTTATCCTTTCCAAAATAAATTCCCACAAATGCTCATAGGGAATAATCTCTATTTCAGCATAAGCATCACCTGGCGTGGGGGTTTTCTGCAATTTATGGTATAAATAATGGCCCTTTTTATGGGTTGTACTGTACTCAAAATTAGATCGGACTAACACTGTTAAGAGTTTAAAAAATATGCGGCTACGCTCACTAAAACTATCTTTAAAATGATGTTGCGCATACTTTTTCAAGGAATCCACCCTATATTCCAATGCTTCGTAATCCACAATTTCCAGGTAATACATCACTTGGAGAATAAGAATAGCGACGTTGAACCCCTCCTTGTCTTTGCTGTAAGAAGGTGAATTTTGCACCAAGCTTTTCCATTTCAAAGGGCTTTCTTTTTGAGGAGCAATAAACTGTAAATACGCCTCTAGCAAGGTCCACCTTTCCTGCGCCAACTTGTTGATTTTCTTTATAAAAGGGTTTTCCTGTACCTGATGGAGCAACATATGCGCTACCTCGTATTTCTTCGCATGGATGGCTAACAAGGTATAGTTCTCCATGTAAGCAAACCAGTTATTGCTAGATGTGGAGAACAAAGGCAGGTACGTATTGGCCAGAACCAGGCCTTCTTCCAATTTTTTAGCTCTTAAGTGCGCGTAAACCTGAATGAATTTATTAAACCTTATATCAATTCTATTAGCGACGAACTTGTGTTCCTGCAGCACCTTTTCTGACATGTTCGTCACCAGAACTATTTGGTCAAAATCTCCCGTTAATTCATGTGACCAAATAGATAATCTGTAATAGTTATGGAAAGTTTCAAATGTATGAGCTTGCTGCCATAGGGCTAACATCTTACTTAAGACTTTGTCAATCTGTTTCAGGTAATTCTTTCTAGCCACTACAGAGCCACTTAACTCAATACTAGCCTGCATAAAAAGTAGTTCAGATTCCTGGTCTGCCGTTAGCTTTGGGTTTAATTCATTTAATTGATGTAGGGCTTTATAGAAGAATGCTTTTTCTTTTAGGTTTATACAAGATTGCAGCACAAGTCTTAAGCAAAGAGAGGAAATATAATTGAAATCGTATTCTACGGTTTTGGTCAAAACCTGCTTTAAAAGAGGCAGCGCAATATCATTGCCCCCGGCATCTATTAATACCCTGGCTTGGTAAAACTTGGCTAAACAATTCTGCTCAACAGAGTGGGAGGCTGGCAACCCATCTCTCCTATCATCCAAAAGGAAAAGCTGATTCATTAACTTTTTCCTCAATCTTGATTTAATCATTTTTAAGCCATCTCTCTCATCACTGTCTCCGTAAAGTATAGCTTTTGCTGATTCTTCATCCGAAATGTTGCCTTTCACAACTTCCAGATAAAGTCGTTTCTCTTTAGAGTTGTTGGTAAAAATTTGTGGAGAAATACCACCTCTCTTTTCTATTATGCGTATGATTTTTTTCAGTTCCTCCATCTACTTAATTCAAGTGCATCATATGTAAATTAGGCCCCTAATTTTTGAATAATTGCAATCAATCTATAAATTGTAAAATATATTTAGTTAAGAAACTTACCTATCTTTTAGGATCAAATAAGTTAAAAACATTTATATTAAAAAGGGTTTTCACGTTTAGTTATATTTTTTATATGTTTTTTCATAGTTAAACAGAGGACACTTGTTTCCTTTATTTCCAGAGTACCAACAGCGTAAATTTGTTTTATACTTTAATCCTATAAACGTCATGGTAGAATTACTTATCGCTCTGCTCTTACAACTCTCGGTTTTAACAGGAAACACCGCAGAAAACAAAGAAAAAAACAACACCAAAACCAATTCCACAACATCTGGTACAACCTCTACTTATTCCACTCAGACAACAACCACCACAGGTGGTACTGGGACAAGTTCAGGGGAAACTGGTTTTGGTGGATCCGGAACTTGGGACACCAGAGACTAAGTACTTCTTTTCAGCTATAAAAGATAGATTAACGTCTATCTGCATGAGTTCTATCATTGGGCTAAGGCTATTTGGGGCAAGTTTTGTAATATTGAGCGCGGCGTATGCCTGTACTTCTTGCTCTCTATGAAAAACTACTGCGCAAAGAGCCTTAGCTTACTTTTTTTATGGCTTTTATCTTGCTCTTCTCCTTCCAAAGAACCGGCCATAAAAGTAAGGTTTGCCCAAGACCCTGAATCATTGCATCCGCTAAGCTACGGAAATGCTCCTGCGCTTCAGATCCTAAATTATATTTACCAAAGCCTCTTAACGGTTGACTTAAGCAACAATTCAATTCAACCCCTTTTGGCCGCAGAATTGCCTACCATCAAACGAGAGGACTCTGTTTCCTACTTCACCTTTGCCATTCGGCCGGAGGCGCAGTGGGACAATGGGACTCCGGTGACGGCGCAGGACGTGGCATTTTCCCTTAAGATGCTGCACAGCCCCTTACTGGATAATGAGCGGTGGCGAGATCAATATGATTTCATCAAAGACATTCAGTTTTCTAAAAACAGCCCCAAAACGTTCACGCTTGTCTGCACAGGCTATACCCCAGAAATGAAATTGATGACGGGAGACTTTTTTGTGCTTCCGGCACACCAGTTTGACCCAAAAGGAATTCTGGCTTCCGTTCCTTTCCAGTTGATCAGGCAAAAATTTGATTCCTTGTCCTCTACGTCCACTTTCAAAGCATTTGCTTCCTCTATAAACCAGCCTGGCTTTGCCAGGGATACAGCCTTGGTAAAAGGGAGCGGTCCTTATGTGCTAAAGAAATGGAGTGCGGGTCAATCATTGGTGTTGGAAAAAAAGAAAGCCTGGTGGGGAAACAAAGTGGAGGCTCCGGAAACCGTTCTGAGGGCGAATCCGTCACGTATCCTATTTCAGGTTCTGCCAGACAATGCTGCTGCCTTACTGGCTTTGAAAACCCAGCAGCTAGATGTCATGGACAATATTCCCCTGGTTACTTTTCAAGAAATGAAGCAGGACAAGAAGTACCAGCAACTCTATAACTTCTACTCCCCCACTTCTTTTGATTTTGTTTTCATGGGATTGAACGGCCAAAACCCGAAACTGGAAAACAGATTAACCAGACAAGCCCTTGCCCATTTAGTGAACATCCCCCAGATTATTTCCTCTCTGCAAGGAGGCCTGGCTACGCCGACGGTTGGATTGGTGCACCCCCAGGAAAAAAACTTTTATAATGCTGAGCTGCCGCAGATCAAGTTTGACCCTGAGAAAGCCAAAACTCTGTTACGGGAAGCCGGGTGGCAGCAAACCTCCACGGGGTGGCAGAAAAATGTAAATGGAAGGCCACAAACTCTGACCCTGGAACTATTGTACCGGGCCGGAAACTCTGATTTTGAAAACATGAGTTTGCTTTTTAAGCAGAACGCCAAATCCTTGGGTATCCCGGTTACGCTCCAAGCCTTGGAAAGCAGCCAAATTAGCGAAAGACTGGAGAGCAGAAAGTTCGATCTTTATTTCAGGACTTTGGTAAGTACCCCCTTTTCCTATAATCTAATTCCTTTGCTCCATACCTCCAACGGCAAAGAGGGCGGCCCTAATGTAACTGGTTTTGGCAACCCAGAAACCGATCAGCTTCTTGAAAAGATTGCTGTGGAAGAACACACGGCAGAAAAGGCGCTTTTACTTAAATCGTTGCAAAAGGCAATGCAGGAAGAAAGCAATCTTATACCGCTTTACTTTCAGCAGAATAAAATGGCGGTCTCAAAGAAACTGGATGCAGTAATCATTTCTGGCTTAAAACCCGGGTATGATCTGACCAAAGCTACCCTCAAAAAATAGGCAATGGCATTGCGAACGGTCGCTTTTCAGGTACTGAAATTTGCCTTTTCGCTATGGCTTACTGCTTCCTTTGTGTTCATGATGGCTCGTTTGCTGCCGGCAGGTCAGACGCCCAAAGGAATGAACGAATCCGATGCTGCCACCTATGGGGCTGCTGATGCTGCTTCCCGCAATCGCCTGAAAGCAGACTTTCAAAAAAGAACCGGACTTGACAAGCCTCTCTTTTACTTCAAAGTCCTCCTTAAAGGCCAGAAAGTGGCGGACCAACTGAAGCCATCCCCCATAGACCAGCCCTGGGTATCCGAAGCTGTTTTAAGGCACGGCAAGGAAGAAACTACCAGGTTTTATGACCTATGGCAACAATGGTTCAGGCAGGCACCTGAACAAAGCAATAGGCTTCTGCTTCCTGAATTACTTTCCTGGGCTTATCTTGACGTCTACGCAGAAAGAAAAATCCAGGAAAACGAAATAGCTGAGGCATTGCGGGTGTCTCAGAAGCCAAGCTCAAACCAGCTTCTCACCGCTTGGCAGAACTTAGTAGATCAACCGGCACCCATCTATTATTACTTTCCGGTATTGGAATGGCAAGGCAGAGACAACGTATACCATCATTGGATAACTCAGCTCCTGCAAGGCAATCTTGGTTCTTCTTCCCAAGACTATGAACTCGTTTCAACCAAAATAAAGGACGGGGCCGCAATCTCCATAGCATTAGGGTTGCTGGGGCTATTAGCTGCGCTTCTGGTTTCTTTCTTTGCCGGCCTATACTTTACGCAAAATCCCCTCAGCCCTTTCACTTTTCTGCTAAGGCAATTTATGTTTGTCTTGGACAGTATCCCGGCCTTTCTAATTGCGCTTTCCTTATTGGGCGTGTTTTTACTTATAGGTGGCTCTGTATTTCCTTCTTTTGAAGCAGATAATGATGACAGTTTTTGGAGGTATGTGGCCTCCCCTTCTATTTTGTTGGGTAGCCTATGCGTGTCACTCCTGATAATCCCGCACCTTACTTTGCAGTTCCACCGAAGCCTGGCCTCCCAAACATCTGCCTTGTACCAGCGCACCGCGCTTGCTAAAGGACTTACTTTTCAAAAAACGCTTCTAAAACATCTAGTACCTAATGCCCTGCTCCCCACCATCACCTTGGTGAGCGAAGTGGTAATTGGCTTGATGGCCGGTATATTGGTGGTGGAAATAACGTTTTCTTTGCCGGGTATTGGTAGCCTGTTAACCAAATCCATCCTGAACGCCGATTATCCGGTGCTTGTAGGATTAACCCTTATGCTTCTAACCTTCCGGTTGGTGGTGGTAGGGCTTACGGAGATGGTATACCGTTGGGCGGACCCTAGAATGAGAAACAATTAAGGGCAGTATGCGCAAATCCAACATACTTAGCCCTTTGTCTCTAGCCGAAAAGGCCTCCATTGCCTGTCTTTTGCTCTTCACGGGAGCAGCCTTCATTTCGCAGATTTTAGTGATGCAGGGTGCGCAGGTGATAGCCCAACCGGAACAAGCCTACCTTGCTCCCTTTACTTCTTTTGAACATTTCTTGGGTACCGATCAACTAGGAAGGGATGTTCTATCTTACTTATTCCTAAGCTGCCGCACGGCCTGGCTTTTAGCCATTCCTCCTTTAGTTGCTGCTTCTTTGATAGGGGTTGCACTTGGAACAATTGCCGCCCTGGTAGGAAATTCTGGATGGAAAATTCCAATGTACAGGTTTTTCTCCTTGGTAATTCTTTTGTTGGTTTATGCCACAATGTACCCCATCATTCATTTCTGGCCCGTTTTTGCAGAATCCTCGCTAATCCACTGGGCCTATTACGGGAGCACCCTTCCGTTGCTCTATTTTCTGCTGTTCAAAGAAGGATCCTCGGGAAACCGTGGTAAAGGAAAATCCATCACTTTAGCTTTTGATGAATGGCTACAGAAGATAATCAATGTTTGGTCGGCATTGCCGAAGTTGCTTTTGTTGTTGCTTCTAACGGCCTTCACCCATTTTTCGCTCGGTACCCTGATGGGTTGGATCTGTGCGACCTATTGGGTTCTACCAGCCCGCATTGCCAGAGCCAGCGTTCTGCAGTTGAAAAAAGATTTTTACTATGAATCCGCCCAGGCATTAGGCATCCCTTTTCATAGAGTTTTCACCCATTTTATTGCTCCTTCTCTAAAAGGACCTATTCTAACTAACTTCTGCTTTGCTGCTTCGGGTTTATTAGGTGTAGGATCAACCTTGGCCTATTTAGGAATTGGAATACCACCTGATGTTCCTTCCTGGGGTAAAATGCTAGCCAATGCCCGGTATTCCATTGAAGCGTGGTGGCTTTTGGCTTTTCCAGCTACCTTTCTCCTCGCCAGCATCTTTAGCCTTCAGGTTTTAGGTAACAGAATATCTGCCCACCGCAGACAAGAATCCGTTATAAAATAGCCTTTTCTCCTTTTCTTATTTTATCACTAATAAGCCTTTAAAAGCTCAAATGTGCCGCTATGCCTTTCATTAAGCTAACAAGTTAAACTAAATATCAAAATATTCATAGTTATTTGGTAACAGATAGTTTCCTATTTCCAGAGCAAGGAGCCCCCTATTATTGTATCATATTAAAAGAGCAAAAGGAGATGGACATCTTAGGGTTAAGTTTAAAGAACAGTTCTAAAAATCAGGTAGGCTTACAAGTAAGCATACAGGCTTCTAAAAAGCCCGGCGGACAAACTGCCCAGTCTGTTTTTGGCAAGAACCAAGTCTCCACTTCTATCTCTGCTAAAAATCTAATGGAATTCTCTACCACCACTTTGTCTGAGGGCTTTGTTTTGGACGGATTCTTCTTAGGAACCTTTGAATTTGATTCCCTAACCGGTCACCCTGGAATTCGGTATTAAGTTTTTGAGTTGTCTTCCGTAGCCCCCCATGCGGAAGTTAGTTTCTTGTTTCAGTTTTTTTGTTGTTTGTCTGTTTGCCTGCCGACTTGTCACCGGCAGGCATTTTTTTGCCCCTAGTTATCAGTTAGAGTTGCTTAGCCTAGAAAAAAACAATCATCCTCCTTCAAGAATATCCCCTAGGTTGTTTTAAGCCTAATTTAAGAAGATAAGGCAAAAAAAGGTTTTAGCCATCCTTTCTATCAAGAACCACCTTCAAAAAATCTACTGCCTTTCAGTGTGCTTGAGGATTTACGGTAAGACAAAATCCAAAATCTTCATTTAGATTAGGCCTAACCTAGTAGGCTCTTGAATCTCTTTCAGAAAGGTTTTGAAATAAGATAAGAAAGAACCTATCTACCTCTAGAACTTGCCTTAATTTAAACAACCTTACTTGAAACCATCTGGGTAAAGCCAACTGAGGGCGCTTGGGTAATCAGTGAAGACCTCATGCTGGATAACGCCTTCCGTCTCATATTGCTCTTTTCCTTGGTGGGTAAACTCAGTATTGGCCACCAGAACGGGATAGTAATCTGCACAAACGACGCCCAATTTAAGGATTGAGGATTTAGATGCTTCAGCAATCCAATCGGTGAGTACCCAATTCTTTTCTTCCGGACTAATGATCAATATCTGTAGATCATCAATGATCCAATACCTGATCTGGTGTTGATTGGTTATTTTAAGCCCTTGGCCAAAACCCACCCTCCGCTCCTCTAAGGTAATCTGGCGTTTCCACTCCAGCACCAGCAATGAATGGCCCCCAAATAGGTAAATAGAAACAAAGTCGTTGTCAAAAGTAGGTGGTGGGATTTCCTGGAAAGGCAATTTAGTCTTCATTGTCCATTGAATTCAGGTTAGAAAAAAGCTAAGGCAACATGTTGGGTGAGAGGAGCTAAGTACTTAGCAAATAGTGGCTTTTTGCCCTAGTTTAAGAAAATAGCACCTAAAACAAAAATCCGGGCCTAGGCCTCGGTTGTTAGATAGAAACGTCAAATCTCAAATTAAGTAAGAACCATGCATTATGTTCCATTGAGAGTGTAGCCGAAGAAACACCTCATGGGTGTTATGGAATGCTTTGAGATACATAAACATATCCTTCTTGGGAGAAGAAGTTATGGCGTAAGCCTCGTGCTGCAACAAGTCCACTTGCCAGGAAGCTTCCTTGAGAAGCACCTGGTCAAAATCCGATCCTTCTAATTGGGTCAGCAAAAACCTAAAACAGAGGGCCAACTGCACAACGTCTTCAATGGAATCGCCGCGCCCGAACTCTTCCTTGCTGAAACCCGCCTGTAGTTTCAAGATGATTACTCGCTGGTATGTAAACGGGCTGTGCTGCATGGATTTACCCTTAATTGAATTATTCGAATCTAATCCATATTAAGAAATGCTAAGAACGTATATGGTTAAAAACGGTAGGCATACACAATTGGCCGCTGAACCCACCCAATTTCCGGACGAACAAAATGCCTTATCTCAGCGCTAGTTCTGTTTTTGTTGTAAGTCAGGATTACAGGAAACGTCCTCAATAGTGCCCTGGTCTTAATCAATAAAGGATTATGCTCATTCCTTCAAGATTGTACCATTCCCTTTTCTTAAATACATGGCCTTCTCTGCAAAGAGTTAGTTCAAGGATATATTTGGTGCCTTCTTTAAGTACTTAATGTTTACAATAGCAGCATATACTGAAAATAATATCAGGAAAGAAAGGCAAACCAATCATCCAAACTACTGCACTTCCCCATTAGTTTTTCAAATAAACTAGCAGGTTGAATAAAATTATAAATATTGTATATTGTCAATATCAATGATGGTGAGGTATAGTGCACTTCTTTTGCTATGCTGTACCGCACCTGCCCAGTAACCTTGCTTAAGAAGAAGAGATATACTTCCAAGATCAGCATCAAAGTTGATGAATAACTTATCCAAACCTTCGTTCTTCAACATTCATTCGTCTATAAGGCTTCATGTCATGAGAATATTCTGTCTAATTATAGGATTGGTGATCACATTATCTGGGTACTCACAAGACAAAACCGAAATTACATTCCAGAAAGATGAAGCATGGTTTGTAGGTATTATTGACCAAGGACATCTGATGCCTTTACTCAAGGATTTTAGCTTTGACATGACCAAAGCCAATACCTATAATCAACTCCAACCGCTTTTCATATCAAACAAGGGCCGCTATGTTTTCACAGAGAATCCTGTGGATTTTTCTGTAAATGCCAGTAATATAGAAATCAATGGAAAAGGCAATGTAAAGGTGCAGACCGCTGGCAAAACCCTTAAAGAAGCTTATCGGGAAGTAGCCTCCAAGCAATTTTCCTTCAAAGGACAGTTCCCTCATCCAGAATTATTCCAAAAACCTCAGTACAACACCTGGATTGAATTAACCTATAATCAAAACCAAAAGGATGTGCTGCACTACGCACAATCAATGCTGAAAAACGGCATGCCTCCAGGAGTGATTATGATAGATGATACCTGGCAGCATGACTACGGTGTTTGGGAATTTGATGCCAACAAGTTCCCAGACCCTAAAGCCATGATGGATACCTTGCACAACCAAGGATTTAAAGTGATGCTGTGGGTTTGTCCGTTTGTGAGTGCAGACTCCCGGGAATACAGGCAATTGGCCCAGGAAGGCGGATTGTTGTTGAATGGCCAAGGTTCTAAACCCATGATGGTAGAGTGGTGGAATGGCATGAGTGCGGTTATTGACTTAAGCCACCCGAACGGGTCTAAATGGTTTCAAGCAATATTGGATTACCTGCAAACCAGGTACGGCGTTGATGGCTTTAAATTCGATGCAGGTGATATCCGTTTCTATAATGACGCTAAATCTTACGGGAATATCTCTTCGCATGACCAAAGCATGTTGTTCAATAAACTAGGAGTGAATTATCCTTTGAATGAGTTTAGAGCCGCCTGGAAAGTTGGAGGAGAACCGCTGGCACAACGCTTAGCCGATAAAGCCCACAACTGGGATGATTTACGCAAATTGATTCCGCAGATCACGCTCCAAGGCTTGATGGGTTATCCCTTTTCCTGCCCCGACATGATTGGCGGTGGTGAATTCGGCTCGTTTTTGGATTTAAAGCAAATTGACCAGGAGTTAATCGTCAGGTCGGCGCAGTGTCACGCTTTTATGCCGATGATGCAGTTTTCCGTGAACCCTTTCCGCATCTTGGATGCCAGGCACGCAAAAGCCGTGAAAGAAGCGGTGGCTTTGCGTCAAAAATTTGTGCCCATTATCATGGATTTGGTAAAAGCGGCTGCCCAAACCGGAGAACCAATAGTACGCATGATGGAGTATGAATTCCCACACCAGGGCTATACAAAAATTAAAGATCAGTTCATGTTAGGGAATAATGTATTGGTTGCCCCTATCCTGGAAAAAGGTGTTACCTCCCGTAAAGTAGTCTTACCCAAAGGCCAATGGAGAGATCAAAAGGGCAAAACATGGAAAGGTAATAGAACCATTGATTTCCCTGCCAACTTAGAGACGATTCCTTTTTTCACTCTTCTTGGTAAATAAATATACCTTATCCTTTATCTGAAAGGAGCATCACAAAAAAATAAGTCATTAAGAATCCTTATGTCTGTAGTGGTGCGGTAATTCTAACAAGCCGAAACAATAAAGGTCCAATTCTGTAGTAAGGGAAAGTTTCTACGCAGGGCTGACCTTTAACCATTTAGCTTATCCAAAAGTTAATGAACGGTGGGAAAGCTCAATTTCCTCCGGATTTCTACTTGGTAAACCAAAAAATAGGTATTTACCTAGAACAATTGGGTATTTACACCATCAACTTTCCGGCTTCAATCCCATATAAATAGGATCAGTATAGAGTAGCTATTGTATGGGCAGACCTGAAAAAGTAAATGAGAGCGATCAACTTTTCAAGCGGATTGTGGAGATGGTGGAGTTGCACTACTTGTTAGAACCTTTTAATGTGTACACGTACCTGAGGAATGACGGGTTAGTAGGCTTTGATGACCGAGACTTCACTGGAAACCGAGGTGAGTACGCCATCACAGTAATCAGTTACTTTCTGCAGCGGTAAATAAAGCATTAGCGTTCTACCTGCAAATTTTCAAAAACCATCTTAAACCAAATTCAATCAAGTAACTACTTCCTGTCCATCTCTATCTGTAGGGAATTTCTATCAACACGTTCGTTTTTAGCTTGATTTTACTAAATCAGGCTATATCCAGGCGTATCAGCCTTCCGGAATTTAATATTTAAAGTATTTGATAGCATAAGCCTCAATTAAGTAGGTGAGGTAATCCTAGGTAAACTAGCTGAGGTAATTTTAAATTATACCCTCCGGAAAACATCTCCCGTAAAACTACCCTCCCTCCATAAAGGAGGCTTTGCAGTCCATCACCCGAAAACAATCTTTGAACAAACTATTGCGTAGAAAGAATTTTCAATTAACTTTGAATCGCAAAGTACTTTAACATGAACCAGCAGCAAGAGCAACTAGAAACCCTGCACGAGATCCGGAACATCATGGATCGTTCTTCCCGCTTTATCTCGCTGAGCGGATTGTCTGGTGTTTTCCCGGGCCTTTTGGCTCTGGTGGGTGCGGCTGTGGTGAAATGGTATTTCAGCGAAAACAACATCAATTACTATAATGACTTAGGCAGCAACCTTACAACCCAGGATATCTTTTTCTTGTTAGGAGTAGCGGCCACCGTACTTCTGCTTGGAATCTGTGCTGCTGCTTATTTTACCGTCAGGAACGCGCGAAAAAAGAACCACCGTATCTGGGACAGCCAATCAAAAAGGTTGGCGGTGAACCTGGCCATTCCTTTAGCCGCCGGGGGGACCTTTTGCGCCATCCTTATTTACCACAACCTCTTGTACCTGGTAGCTCCTTCCATGTTGGTGTTCTACGGACTGGCTCTGTTGAACGGAAGCAAGTATACTATCAGTGACATCCGGTACCTGGGTATCTTTGAGATTGTGCTTGGCTTGTTAGCCAGCTTTTTTGTGAGTTATGGCCTGCTTTCCTGGACCATAGGATTTGGCATGCTGCACATTGTGTATGGCGCGCTGGTGTATTTTAAGTACGAACGCTAGCAGACCAGTGAAAAACTATTTAGAAAACATAAACAAAGCCTTTGAAAGCAAGGCGCGGCTGGGCATTATGTCAGTGCTGATGGTGGAGGACAAAGTGGATTTCAGCACTTTGAAGGACACCCTCCAACTAACAGACGGTAACCTGGCCAGCCACTTGCGAGCCTTGGAAGAGGCCGAGTACCTTCGGGTTGAAAAGCAGTTTGTGGGCCGCAAGCCGCAAACCACTTACCATGCCACTGATGCAGGAAGACAAGCCTTTAAAAGCCACCTGGACGCATTGGAGAAGCTTATTTTGAGCAACCGACAAGGAAGTTAAATTTTTTTTGCCCACTTACTTTGCAATCCAAAGTACTTTAATAATCATCAAAACTACTTTCAACCTTATTCACTTTTTTATGACAACTCAGAACAATGTAACCCAGCCAAATCCTCAAGTATCCTTCATAAAGCCTGTCCTCATTGGGGCGGCCATTGCCTTCCTGGTTATCTCCTTTTTTGTTTTCGGGGTGGATTACACAGATCCCGCCTGGGGAGAGTACTGGAGAATCAGGCCGCTCCTCATTACTCCGTTGGCAGGGGCCATAGGTGGCGCCTTCTACGCTTTCATGGCTTACCAAAGCGCCCGAGGCTTCAACAAAGCCTTGACCATACTCTTGAGCATAGTAGTCTACCTGATTGGCGTATGGATGGGCGTCGTGGTTGGCCTGGACGGAACCATGTGGGACTAATATCCGCTGATTTCTGGCTACAAGGTCAATCATGTTGCGGAGCGCAAGTACGTGCCCATGTACTAAGCTCTTTGTTTTAGCCCTGTTATTAGGAAAACAGGCAGAAAAGGCGATAAGACCTACAGTGGACAAACAGCAATTTATATTTAGATAATAAAGGATTCAAACAGAATAAAAGCCTACACCCATGAAAGAGGAAATTCTTACCCACCTAAATGACCCAAGGCACCTGGAGAAGCTGTACCGGACTAACAAAGCCGGGTTCAAGCAGGAGTTCAGCGGGCTCTACCCCCAACTCAGCGGCAATGTTCTGGCCGAGTTCTGGCAGGAACGGTTGCACTATGAATCGGATGCCATTTCCTGGGGATCCAGAAAGGAGTTTCTGTTTGTGGTGCTCGCCTCCCTTCTGGCCGGCATCCTTGCCAAAACACCCAGCATCTTCGGCCTCAATGAAGAGTTCTTTTACCCCCGCAACATCGGGTTTCTGGTGTTTCCATTTCTGGCAGCCTACTTTGCCTGGAGGAATAAACTAGCCGGAAGCAAAATCGCCTTTGTCTTTGGCGTGATGGTCGTTTGTTTGTTGTACATCAATTCTCTGCCAAACAGCCCCACCAGCGACACCCTTATTCTGGCTTGCATCCATTTGCCCCTGCTCTTGTGGGTGATGCTTGGAGTATCCTTTACCGGCCAAGACCTAAAAGATTACCGGAAAAGGCTCGACTTTCTTCGGTTCAACGGTGACCTGGCGGTCATGTCCGCGATGCTCGTGATTGCGGGGGTAATGATGACCGGCATCACGCTGGGCTTATTCGAGCTGATCGGGTTGAAAATAGAGCAGTTTTACACCCAGTACGTGGTAGTATTCGGGGCGGCGGCAGTGCCTATCCTGGCCACTTATCTTACCCAAACCAATCCACAATTGGTGAACAAAGTATCCCCGGTGATTGCCAAGATCTTCAGCCCATTGGTTCTGGTGATGCTCATCATTTATCTGGGTGCCATCATCTACTCAGGCAAAGACCCTTACAATGACAGAGAATTCCTCATGTTGTTCAACGTGCTCCTGGTGGGGGTCATGGCCTTGATCTTTTTCTCCGTGGCAGAGACCTCAGCCCAGGAAAAATCAGCTTGGGGCACCTGGGTGCTTCTATTACTGTCCGTTGTGACGGTGGTGGTCAATGGTATTGCGCTTTCTGCAATTTCCTTCCGGATCTCAGAGTGGGGCATTACCCCAAACCGAGTGGCGGTGCTAGGCGCCAATGTTCTCATGCTGGTACACCTGCTTCTAGTGACGGTGATGCTTTTTAAAACCATCACCAAAAAGGCAGACATTCCCCAGGTTGGCAGAGCCATTGTCTTGTACCTGCCGGTTTATTTTATCTGGACGGCAATCGTGGTTTTCTTATTCCCTGTGCTATTCGGGTTTAAATAAATAAGACTAGAACAGCCATTCTGAATTTGTATTGATTATGTATTTACAGGCTAAAAACGGTTGATAAACATGGTTGCAAAAACAAATTATTTAGAAATAACTGGGTGGGCAGTTAGCTTGCTTTTAGTAGTCATAGGAATATTAAATTTGGTGTTCGTGCACCCAGTTCCGGCAATAGGCTACTTCCTATTTTCATTCATTTACTTGCCTCCTACTAATGCTTACCTGAAGCAAAAATTCAATTTCACTATCCCAATAGTAGTTAAAGTAATTCTTTTCATTTTCTTAATGATGTTCACCTTAGGGGTAAGTGATTTAGGCGATATGATTGATAAGCTGTAAGCGCTTCCACCAAATTATCAAGGATAGTAGACCGGCAACAATACGAAAAAAAATGAGCTTATCTTCAAAATTAGACGACTTCCATAGACAAACCACAGAAAACAGGTGGCTTTGGTTATTCTCCATTTTTTGCCGAATCATTCTGGCAGTAGGATTCATTCCTCCTGGTATCATGAAAATTATGGGGGAGCGGTTCACAGTCCTATCGGTGAACCACCCGATGGGAAATTATCTGGAGGCTCTGCACCATACCGGATATTACTACACCATGATTGGCGTGATGCAGGTAGTGGCTGGAGTATTATTGCTCATTCCGCGTACGGTGATTTTGGGAGCCTTTATCTACTTTCCCATTATTTTAAACATATGCATTCTGTCCCTGGCTGTTCGTTTTGAGGGATCACGCATTACTTCGCCTCTCATGGTACTGGCCAACCTGTACCTCATTTGCTGGTACTATCCCGCCTGGAAATCTATTCTGCCGTTCAACCGGCCTGCCCGCCAGAGCCTTAGAGCCAAGTGGCGCGAGCTTCATCCACAGTTCCCTTTTAAGTTCTTTTCGGGGGTAGCTTTGGCCTTCACTGCGGTAATTTTATTTGCGGTCTTTGGCAACGAATTAGTACCTCGCAATACGCTCAAGGAATGTAGAACCCAATGTGATGAAAGTGATAACCCTGCCGCTTGCTACACTTTCTGCGATTGCATCCACAAAGAAGGACAACCGCTTAACAAGTGCCTAGAAACCTACAATAATGCATCTGGCAAATAGAGCCATTTAAATTCTTAAAAACCCACAGTCAAGAATACAGTTTGCCATAATTACTAATGTTATATCAGGTGCTTCTACAAGCTCCTGAACAGGAGTACTTTTGCCTTTTTTTTTCAAAATACACTTTGAAACACAAAGCACTTTCAAGATTTAACAACTACTAATTCATTCAACCTTAACTTAGATTTTAAGCTTATGAAACCAGAAACAAAAACTTTGTTAAAAGGGAAACAAAAAGCAAAAATTGAACACACAAAATCCTTGATAAAAGGCCTATTTAGTCCTTTTATCCTGCCAGCATTCGCTCTCTTTTTTACAGGATACTCTGCCGTTGCGCAGGATAAAACAGCCGAAGTGGACAAGGTATTCAGTTGGGCTTCAAAGGAGACGCCTGGTTGCGTGTGCGCGGTCTCTCAGAACGGTAAAGTGGTGGTAAACCGCGCCTATGGCTCTGCCGATTTAGAGCGGGAAGTTCCCCTGGATCTTAACTCGGTATTCGATATTGGGTCCGTGAGGAAGCAGTTCATAGCCGCGGCCACCTTGCTGTTGGTAGAGGAGAAGAAATTGTCTTTTACCGAAGACATCCATAAGTACCTTCCTGAGCTGCCTGATTACGGGCAGAAAATAACGCTGGACCATCTGCTTACCCATACCAGCGGCATCCGGGATTGGACGGGATTGTTGCCGCTGGCCAATGGCAAACCAGAAGCCATCACCCTTATCCTGCGTCAGCGAGGTCTCAATTTCAAACCCGGGGAGGAATGGTCTTACTCTAACAGCGGCTATGTGTTGCTGGTTGAGATCGTATCCCGCACTACCGGCATGCCCTTTGCCGACTTCGCCCGCAAGCGCCTGTTTGAGCCCCTGGGAATGAAGTCCACCACCTATGTGACCGATATGACGGCCGCCGTGAAGAACCGTGCCTTGGGTTACGAGAAGACAAAAGACGGCTGGAAACTGGACATGTACCTGGGAAATGACCGGGGCGGCGGGGCCATCCTCAGCACGGCCACCGATCTCCTTCTCTGGAACAATGCCTTATCAACGAACCGCTTGGGTGCTTTTGTAACGGAAAAGCTGCAAGAACCGGCCAAACTGAACAACGGCAGAAAGTTGGGCTATGCTCGTGGTCTTTTCCTGGAGACGTACCGCGGGGTGAAAGAGGTGTGGCACTCAGGCGGAGCGGCCGGTTACCATACCTGGCTGGGACGTTTTCCTGAGCAGGGTGTATCGGTGGCTGTGCTGTGTAATTCAGATGCCAAGCCTGCCACAGGTTTAGCGGAGCGCATTGTGGATCAGTTTGTCACCTATGCAGACTCCCAGCCAGCAATAGCCAGCACTCCGCCCGCTCTAACCGCTGAGGCCTTGGAAGAAGTCAAAGGGAAAACGGGTCTGTTCTTCAACGAGAAAACCGGTGAGCCGCTGCGCCTGGCGGTAGACCGTGACAGATTCAGGATAGCGAATGGCCCTGGCCTGGTGCCTGTTGGCAAAGACCGATACCGCCGGTTTGGTGCCTTCGTGCAATTCATGTCACAGGACGAATTTGAGTTGCACTTTCTTTCACCAGATCAATTTGAGCTGAAATCTATGGAAGGCAAAACCTCCAAGTACCGTCGCGCCCAGCCCTTTACCCCCACCTCCGCTGATCTCCAGGCTTATTCCGGTCGGTACCAGAACGATGAGATAGGGGCCTTCTTTGACATGGACACCGTGAACAACAACCTGATGGGCCGCGCCAACGATGCCCCCGCTCCTGGTTTTGAATTCAAGCCTGTCAGCAAAGATACCTTCCAGTTAGGTGGTATCACGCTGCGCTTTGTGCGGGACAAAGCCGGCAAAGTCGTGGCTCTGGACTATAGCAATCCGGTGGTCCGCAACATGAGGTTCACCAGGTCTGGCGACCAAGCCAGCAGCCGATAGCCAGTTGAAAACCAAGGCGCACCAAGAGCATCTGTTTTAGACCAGATTCCCTGAAATCAGGCCTAAAACAGATGCCCGCCTCCTGATTCCTATATATTTTTTTCAAAATGGCTTCAAAACCAAGCTGACATCAGGTGCCTTATTCTTATGCCTGATTGAATCAACTATTTGCAGGCTTGCAAGTCTCTAAAAGCGCAGTACATCCAAAAGATACAACATGAAAATAGACCTCATCATTGCTTATGTCCAGAGGTATGAGTTTGGGCATGAACGGGATTTTGTTCCGCCCATTACGGGCATCCATTTAGCCGCCATCACCCCTCCTCCGCATGAAGTACGGGTGTTTCATCAACAAATAGACAAAATAGAGTTCAACACCGATGCTGATCTGATTGCCATCTCGTTTTTCAACGGTTTTGCCGTATCGGCCTACAAACTAGCCGTGGAGTTCAGGAAGAGAGGAAAGCTGGTGGTGGCCGGAGGGCCTCATGTCACCTACTGCCAGGAAGAAGCCTTGACCTATTTTGACGCCATTGTCATCGGGGAAGCTGAAAACGTATGGCCCACCCTTTTACAGGATGTGGCGCTTGGTCAGTTGCAGACGGTGTACAGAGGCACGCCCAGCGACATGGTAAGCTTACCCACCCCCAGGTATGAGTTGTTGCCCAATAGGTTCTTCATTAAAAAGGTAATCCAAGCCACCAGGGGTTGTCCTTTCTCCTGTTCCTTTTGCACCGTTCCCTCTTTGAATCCGGGGTTCAGGTTACGACCGGTAGAGGATGTCATCAGAGATGCCTCCTATGACCATTTCAAGCATTGGTGGCAAAGGAAAGTGGTTTGGTTCTGGGACGATAACCTTACCATTCGGCGGCCTTACATCCGGCAGCTTCTCCAGCAGATGATTCCCCTTAAAAAGTGGTGGCTTACCCAAGCCAGCATGGACATCGCGAAAGACCCTGAACTGTTGGATCTCATGAAAGCCTCTGGTTGTATAGGCGTGTTTCTGGGGATTGAATCCTTCGGGGTAGATTCTCTGGTAGATGCGAATAAAAAGCAGAACAAGATTGCCCACTACAAAGAGGCGGTACAGGAGATCAGAAAGCGGGGGATTGCCGTGATGGCGGGCTTCATTGCCGGTTTTGACCACGATGATGAACAGAGCATTGTGAACATGGCAGACCAGCTGATGGAAATTGGCATTGATGTTCCTTTTCTCAGCATCATGACGCCTTTCAGGGGAACGCCCATTTATACCAAACTAAACCAGGAGGGCCGGATCTTAAACCAAAGAAATTGGAATTTCTACAATGGCTACAACGTAGCTTTTAAGCCAAAGAAGATCACCGAGACCCAACTGCTCCAGGCCCACCGGACCTTGTGGAAGAAGTCTTTCTCTCCCCTTTACTCCTTCAGGAGGATTTTAGGCGGATTGTTCACCTTACGATTAGGCGCCTTTCTGCTATCCTTCTTCATGAACTCTTTCTACGCGTACAAAAGGGTTAGAAAGAATTATCCCATTGACATGGCCAAGCGCAATGATCTGAACCAGGTACTACCTCCGCCAGTTGCCGCTAAAGGCAAAAACAGTCCGCCTTTAACTTCCACCCTGGCCAGCCTACCTGTAGCAAGCTGATGTAGAAAAAAATACCTGGTTCTGTTTTAGGCTTCTTCTGAAGAAAACAAGCCTAAAACAGAACCAGGTATTTTACCATGCGCTTTCCTTATGGATGTTTGTGGCTGTATTTCTCAAGAACCTAGGTCAAGAAGGCTACAGAGACACTTAGGTTATTTACGATACTGCTCATCGGTGACTTTCTCCATCCAGTCCACCACTTTGCCATTTAGGGTCTCTTGAATGGCAATGTGCGTCATTCCGGTAGGGCGTGGCCCCGTGCCAATGCTTTTCGTTTAGTTCAAACCAGACCACATCACCCGGGTGAACCTCTTCCACGGGTCCGCCTTCTTTTTGTACCCAACCGCAGCCGGCAGTTACAATCAACGTCTGGCCCAAAGGATGGGTGTGCCAGGCAGTTCTGGCCCCTGGTTCAAAGGTAACGCTGGCCCCTGCTCCCCGTCTGGCTTCATTCGCGGCAAACAGCGGATCAATGCGCACCGCTCCAGTAAACCAATCCTCCGGACCTTTGCCGGATGGCTGAGAGCCTATTTTTACTATTTCCATTTTCAAGTCCCTTTTTGATTACCGTATTGTTTGCGCTTCTTCCTTAAGCAGGAAAGGAAACACCTGTGATCTCTTGGCACAAATCCAGAAATCTCTCCTGCAGGTGAACGTCATCAGCGGCCAGGTTGTAAGGTCTTTCCTTTTGATGGAAAAAGTATCGGCCGCTTACCTTTGCCTGCGGATCATTGCTTGTGGAGAGCCAGACCTGGGTGGCAAATCCTTTCTCCAGATTGTCCGGGGCGCCGCGTCCTCCCATTTTGGTGGGAACCCAGCCCGGGTCCAGGGCATTGGCGTACACATCAGGCCACTTTTGTGCTACCGCCTTGCAGAGCATGAGCACATGCAGTTTTGAGTCAGAATAGGAAATGGAGCTATTATCCGGATGGAATTTATCAAGGTTCGCACGTCCCTGCAGGTGCATGCCCGAACTCAGGTAGATCAGCCGCTTGGGTTTCTGCACCAGGCAGGTCAGGATATAAGGCGCCAGGGTATTCACCGCGAAGATATCTTTGGCGCTGCCCTGGTAAACGCCGGCATTATGGATGACCACATCAAAGGGCCCTGACGCATTCACCTGTGAGGCAAGTTGGATGGTGTCCTGCATATTAGACAGATCCCCGATGAGCACCGTCTCTGCTTCCGGGTTAGCCTTCAAAGCCTTTCGACCGCGCTCTGCATTGCGCGCGTGCAACACAACCTGGTGCCCCTGCTGGAGCAATGCCTTCGCGGCTAGCTGCCCCAGCCCGTCGGCTGAGCCGGTGATGAAAATCTTTGCCATTTCAATTTCTCCTGCTTTATACTCATTAATTGCGCTTGAAGTAGTTTTTGAAGTAAAAGCAGAGAGACTAAATGTCTTGACCTTAAACTCTACCCTGTATCACAAAACGGAGCTTACTATCTTTTCGGCACCTAAGAAGTTAAGGAATTCAAATATAACTTTCAAAAAAGACCCTGGATCTAATTTCCGGAAGGCTCCTTTCCATATGCCTAGTATTCCAACACTCTTTATTAGAAACAAATAGGAGCCTTACCTAATGAGGATTTCTATCACTTGATGGTTTTTGCTTAAGCAGTTCATTTTCCGGTTCTGAGTTCTGGAGCAGAAGGTCAGTTAGGTCCTGTACATTGAGTGGTTTAGTAAGCATTCCGGCTAAGGCGAACTTTCCCGCTTGGGCTTGGTCAAGCGGATGGTTTGAACTGGAGAGAATTACCAACTTTGGGTCGCAAGCCAAATCCATTTGGCCGTACTCTTCCAAGAATTCGAATCCAGTCATGACGGGCATGTTAATATCAAGCAGGATCACATCTAAATCGCAACTGCATACCTTGGCCGTAGAGCATCTCTCCTCTAAGATTCTCTGTGCTTCCTGGCCGTTACTGGCCATTAGTATCTCCTCAGCGGATCCTTCAGAGGCTAACAACATAGATTTAAGAAAAAGGGTAATCTCATCGTCATCCACCAAAAGCACGTTTTTGAGTTTCTTCATTCAGATAAGGTATTACTGAGTACTGTTTCTTATGAAACTAGAAGCCTTTGTTCAGTATTTATACTGATAGCTCCTGTTGCAAAGTAACGGAAAAATACCTTTAATCAAGAATCCTCCAAAAACACAACTCATCTTCTATATTGGATTTATTTAATTGTATTCTCTGTTTTGGAGGCGTTTTTTCGAAAGCTTACCTAAAACAGAAAATCCTTCCTAATGGTAGAAGCGGCCTCTATTCTGGCGTCCAGTAAACCCGATTATTCTTTACTGTCTTCTTCAACCCAAGCGCTGGCAGCTTTTCTTGGGTTGTGCCCAAATAAGTAAAATGCGGCAGATCTGAGATAACCGTCTGGAACCAACCGTGCCGGGCCAGAATAGCGCGCACCTCCGCTTTCTCGTTTTCATTGACATCAAGGGCCAGCATGGAAATATGCTGCGAAGCTCCGGGAGCCGATCCTGAGTACAGCACGGGCTTGGAAAAATTCCGGCTGAAATACAGTCCGCGAGCTTCTAGTTTTAAAATCTCTTCTACTTGCTGGGGAGGAACCATCGCGCGGATACGGGCTGCCTCGCGGGCACTCAACTTTTTGCGGCGTTGCCAGTAGTCCAGTCCAGGGAGAATGCGGCTGCTCCATATTTTTTCCGTGTCCCGGTAAGTCCGACGGGCAGCCCTGGTGCCTCGCGGAGTGATCCGGAGATTCTTCTTAGCGGCTTCTGTACGGGCAGCGAGCAATGCCTCCATTGCCTCAGTCTGAAGTTCTACCGAGGTCCCTCCTATTTTTTCGCGGCGAGTCTTAATTTGTGCCTGCCAATTGGCGCAATCTACCGCATCGTCAAAAATGATCTTAGGCGGATGAACAACACTGCCCTGGGCCACGAAAATAGCGCCATGGTCTTTCAGTAACCTCCTCCTCACCCAGTCGTCTTCCTCCGGCAAAGGAAGGTGCATTGGTAAACTCTGTTCAAACTGCGACTTGCCCCTTAAGGCCATGGCAGAATCAATCTCTAATTTGGATGCAGGAACTAGGCGAGACGAGGATTTAGATTGGGCTGCCGATGATTCTTTATACGAAGAGAGGAAATCAGGCAAAAGCAAGCCGCCGCCTAAAAGGAACAGGTAAACGGTTAAAAGCGGCTTTTTCCTGAGAGATTTATTCAACGGCGACATTACAAAACGACTTCGGTTCAAACTGAATCGGATCGGTTACTTACATAAAACTACAAAGTTTAGCCATATCCACACGCAACCAGGATTAGTTTTTACCTTCTGGTTTGGTTTGGCTGCCTTCCAATTTGGCCTTAAAGGCCACTATAGTAATGCGTTGTATACTTCTCAGCACTTAAATTCTTCTAGAACTTACCAAATTAAAGCAGGAAGCCACGATGGGGCTAATCTCCAATAGACAGCCTTAAACATAGAGCTAAAACAATCCTACCGACTTATCCAAGGGATTAATAAGGAGCATGGAACACGTATTGATGGAAACGGATGATTTGTAAAATAAAACCAAGGGGGTTGCTTTGCCTTATCAAGCCATTACCCTTACCTAATTGGTTTATCAGATTTTATCTTTTAGCTTCGGCAAGCTACTCGGACT
This sequence comes from Rufibacter hautae, assembly GCF_008271695.1. Lineage (GTDB taxonomy): Bacteria > Bacteroidota > Bacteroidia > Cytophagales > Hymenobacteraceae > Nibribacter > Nibribacter hautae. The sequence continues at coordinate 693,729 of NZ_VKKY01000002.1, read as the reverse complement.
CAAGGTCAAGGAACGATAAAAAAGGACCTAGCAAGCTGCATGGCCGCTGCAGAGAGTAAATCCCTGTCCATTACTACACACCAGGCGTTTCCATTAAACCTCACAACTTCCATTAATAACTAATTACATATGGCAAAGACAATCAACCAAAGAATGACCGTGGATGTGGAGGGAGATTTCGTGGTTTTCCTCATTGGGATGCGCATCAATAGCTTTTGGAAGTTCCATAAATGGGTTCCGGTCGCCCAAGCCATGCCCAGAATGCTGCGGGAGCTTTCCGGCAAGCCCGAGAGCGGGTTCCTGGGTTTCCAGATGTACGGCGGCCTCCCTCCTGTTATTGCGCAATACTGGAGATCGTTTGAGCAGTTGGAGGCTTACGCAAAAGACCGAGATGGGGCTCACTACCCCGCTTGGAAAGACTTCAACCAAAAGGTCAGAAAGAGCGGTGAGGTGGGAATCTGGCACGAGACGTTTAAGGTAAGAACTGGGGAGTATGAGTGCATTTACAGCAACATGCCCAAATATGGGTTAGGAAAAGTTGGGAAAATAGTGCCCGCGGTGGGCAGTAAAGAGTCCTCCGCCCAGAGAATCAGCCCTAAGTAAATAGTCTCTACTCCCCTCAGATTGCTACTAAGAAATTACTAGAAGAGAACCCATAAGCCACTAATTATGGTAGTTTATTATTAGAAATGACAATTGGGCCTGCACCGTAAATGGTAAAAAAAGCATAGAACTCTAAGGATTCCTGAACTGCTCAATCGGAAATCTATTTTATCACTTCAACTATAGGTTGCAAACTTCTGATTTCTAAGAAAACCGCAAGTAGTTTGAGATTCTTAAGTAACGGTTTGATTTTTATTTTCGCGCAACTTAGGGAAGGGTTACCTTTGTGCTGCATCATACTGGCAAAAGGAGTAAAATAGAAACCCTAAATTCTCCCCATAACCATATAGGAGCGCGCTCCGTGGGAAGGCCTGCTGCTTTGTCCCAGAACTTGCTCTCCAACTGTAGGACCAGAAAAGTATCCCAATCTGGACAAGGGAGTAAGAGGCAGCTTTAAAAATGTGGAGGACAATCACTTCTGTTGCGCAGATTTGTCATATTGAATTGATTTTTTAATTTCCGTTATGCCAAACACAAAAGAGCGTTCTATCTCCGATTTTAACAAGGATCTAAAGCTAAAGGGGTTCAATGTGTTCCAGATAGAAAGCGACGGCAATGCTATTCGCACCTATAGCAGAAAAGACTTCTACAAGATCTGCCTGACCACTGGCAAGAGCGCCATCCACTACGCCGACAGGAGCTTTGAGCAGGAAGGCACGGTGCTGTTTTTCGGAAACCCACACATCCCCTACTCCTGGGAGACCATCTCCACCAGCTACGTAGGGTATACCATCCTTTTCTCGGAGGACTTCCTGAAGCAGGCAGACCGCTCGGAGAGTCTGCAGCAATCCCCTCTGTTCAAGATCGGCGGTACCCCGGTGCTAAAGATCACCGAGGAGCAGCGGCTGTTCCTCAACTCCCTCTTCCAAAGGATGATAGAGGAGCAACGGACGGAGTACGCCCATAAGGACGACCTGATCCGCAACTACATCCACCTCATCATCCATGAGGCCCTCAAGCTACAACCCTCCGAGGACGTGGACCAACCCAAAAATGCCTTGTCCCGCCTCACCTCTGTGTTCCTGGAGCTTCTGGAGCGCCAGTTTCCCATTGAGACCGCCGACCGTCCTCTGCAGCTGAAAACGGCGCAGGACTACGCCACCAACCTGAATGTGCACGCCAACTACCTGAACCGCGCCGTGAAGGAAGTAACCGGCAAGCCCACCACTGCCCACATTGCGGAGCGCATCATCAGCGAGGCCAAGGCCCTGCTGCAGCACACCGACTGGAACATCGCCGACATCGCCTACGCCCTGGGCTTCGAGTACCCCTCCTATTTCAACAACTACTTCAAGCGCATGACCGGCACCAACCCCAAGGCCCTACGCACGCAGGAGGTTTGAATTTCATAAGTATCGGTTTGATTTCCTTTACCCCTTAGGGTATGGGCCGGAGTACCTTTGCATGGTAAATAAAAGGCAAAGGGAATGGAAAAGTTGGAAGAACAAGTTGTCCTGGTTCAAAGTGACAGAGACATCTTTGACAGAATGAAAGCCGGGGAGCCGATCCGCCTGGATGACCCGCATTATTATAAAATACAGGAAATAGTCACCCGAACAATAGGCCTATCTGCCGGTCTCAACGCCTATACCGATGTGGACCAGATACGGGAGCGGCTAAGCGAGATCATAGGTACCCCACTGGACGAGAGTACTACTGTCTTCGCGCCTTTCCACACCAATTTCGGGCGGTTCACGCGCATAGGCAAAAACGTCTTCATTAACCATGCCTGCTCCTTCCTGGACATGGGCGGAATCACTCTGGAAGATCATGTGTTGCTAGGCCCCAAAGTGAACCTCATCACCGAAAACCACCCCGTAAATCCCGCTGACCGCAGAGCCCTTATCTGCAAGCCGATCCTCATCAAACGGAATGCCTGGATTGGCGCGGCGGCCACCATCTTGCCTGGCGTGACCATTGGGGAAAACGCCATTGTGGCTGCCGGCGCCGTCGTTTCCAAAGACGTCCCGGCCAATACCATTGTAGGCGGCGTTCCCGCCAAAGTCATCAAAACCATTGATGGATAACAAGTTTCTCCCCCAGATGAAACCAAACTTAAATGTGTAAAAAGATGAAAAACATATCCCTTTTAGCTATTACCTGCCTTCTAGTGTTAGGACAAGTAACGGCACAGACAAACCAGACAGTGAAATCAGGCCAGGCAAAAGCCATGAAAGTGACAACAGAAAAAGACCACTATACCTTTCAATTAAGCGATAAGGTTACCCGAAAAGAAGTAACCTTCAAGAACCGTTATGGGATTACCATTACGGGTGATTTGTACACGCCTAAAGGTGTTACCAATCAAAAACTGCCCGCCTTGATTTTGAGTGGTCCATTCGGGGCAGTGAAAGAGCAATCTTCCGGGCTGTACGCAAACGAGTTGGCGGCCAGAGGATTCGTGACCTTGGCGTTCGACCCTTCTTTTACCGGCGAGAGCGGCGGAGAGGTGCGGAACGTGGCTTCGCCTGATATTTTCACCGAAGACTTCAGCGCAGCCGTAGACTATATCGGCTTGTTACCTTCGGTAGACCGCAACAGCATTGGTGCAGTGGGCATCTGTGGTTTGAGCGGAATGGCCCTTACTGCCGCCACCAGCGACAGCCGGATCAAAGCCGTTGCCACGGCCTCGATGTATGACATGTCCTGCAGCATGAGCCGCAGCCACAAAGACAGCTATACACCGGAACAGCGCAAAAAAGTGATTGAGTACCTGAGCCAGCAGCGTTGGGACGATGCAGAAAGCGGGAAAAATGCCTTAGGCTTACACGAAGTTCCTTTTGACGAAAACGGCAACATCGTAAAAGGTACCCGGGTACTTCCGGAAACACTGCCTAAAAATCCAGATCCTGTTTTAGCCTCCTTTTTCGATTATTACCGCACAAAACGCGGCTTCCACCCCAGGTCCATCAACTCCACCACTGCCTGGACCGCTACCACCCCCATGTCCTTCTTCAGCTTCCCGATGGCCGCGAACATCGAGATGATCTCCCCCCGTCCCATCCTGCTGATTGCGGGGGAGAATGCCCACTCCCGTTACTATTCTGAGGATATCTATAAAATGGCTTCGGGACCGAAGGAGTTGGTGATTGTACCAAAGGCAGACCACGTTGACCTGTACGACAGGCTGGATAAAATCCCCTTTGACAAGCTTGAATCTTTCTTCAGGAAAAGCTTTCAACCGGGAAGCGTTTTGCAGCCAAATTAACCAAAATGAACCCAAAATGAAGTTGGTCGCATTTGATCTAACCACATAACCTGTACCACAAACCGAATCTAAAAACATGAATAACATCGAAGGAAAAGTAATCGTCATCACAGGGGCAAGCAGTGGCCTGGGCCAGGAAACAGCCCGTCACCTTGCCGCAATGGGTGCAGCCGTGGCACTCGGGGCCCGGCGTGGTGAGCGGATAGAAGCCTTGGCGGAGGAAATCAACGGGAATGGCGGCAAGGCCATTGCCGTTACCACCGACGTCACCAAGCGTAAGCAGGTACAAAAATTGGTAGACGCTGCCGTGGAGCAGTTTGGCCGAGTAGACGTGATGCTCAATAATGCAGGCATCATGCCGCTCTCACCGTTGGAGCGCCTGAATGTAGATGAATGGGACCAAATGATAGATGTCAACCTGAAAGGGGTACTCTACGGCATCGCAGCCGCACTTCCCCATATGAAGGAGCAGAAGTCCGGTCATATCATCAACGTATCTTCGGTGGCCGGCCATGTGCTGTTCCCTGGATCCGCGGTTTACTCAGCTACTAAGTTTGGCGTGCGGGCCTTATCTGAGGGACTGCGGCAGGAAGTGAAGCCTTACAACATCCGCACTACCATCGTCTCACCAGGCGCCGTGAAGACGGAGCTTCTGGAGCACATCAGCGAAAATGATATCAAAGAGGCAAACCAAAGCTACGTAGGACAGGTAGGAGTTACCCCCGATGCGTTTGCCCGCCTGGTTGCATTTGCCATCAGCCAACCCGCAGATGTTGACATCAACGAGATCCTTTTCCGGCCAACTGCCCAGGAACTGTAAGCCCGTTAGAAGGCCTGTATCAAAGCTAGGTTTGCATTGATCTGCATTAAATAGAAGTAACCGAAATATTCAGCCCAGCCAACGCCATAGCTGGCCAATGGAATTCTAACTCTCAAGATATGAACCGATTCAGAATTAGGACAGCAGTTCCTTTAGTCGCCTTTGCTTTGGCAGCACTTTTCACGATTGGCTGCAAAGAGCAGGCTCCAGAAAATACAGGAAACGGCGAAACCCAAGCCATCTTCCCTAAAGGCGAGGCAGGACCGGCGGAAAACTTCACCGGCAAAGCATATGCCACCAGCCTAGTAGCCAGTGACAGCACCTACAACACGTTAGTAGGCAACGTTTATTTTGAACCAGGTGCCAGAAGCAATTGGCACACCCATCCGGCCGGTCAGATCCTGATCATAACAGATGGGGAGGGATTCCACCAGATAAAAGGCCAGCCTCGGCAAACCCTCAAAAAAGGCGATGTAGTGAAATGCCCACCCAACGTGACCCATTGGCATGGGGCCAGCCCAGAAAAGGGCATGCAGCAGATGTACATCATCCCGAACACGGAGAAAGGCATCGTGCAGTGGTTGCATCCTGTCTCTGATGAAGAATACGGCAGTTCTAAATAAACTCCTTAAAAAAAATCAACCAGTCGTGCCGAGTAGAGGGTGATCGGCTAAGCTTACGTGTATCACAAAAGATAAAAGCGATGGAAAAGAATAAAGGTGATCAGTCTGGTAATAAAAACCCGGATGCGGCCATACGGAGGGACTTCCTGAAGGCCGCAACCTTGTTGGGGATAGGCGCGCTAGCCGCGGGACCCGTCACTAGTTTTGCCGCTTCCTCACGGGAAATGGAGAAGAAAAAAGGCTTTGGTACCATCCTGAACAGAAAACGGACCTTAGGCTCAAAGAAGAATCCGTTAGAAGTGTCGGCCATTCAGTTGGGCTGCATGGGGATGCACACAGGTCGCGGAACCCATCCCGACCATAAGAGCATGGTCAAACTGATCAGGGATGCTGCGGAACGTGGCTGCAACTTTTTCGATACCGCCGAAGTCTATGGGCCCTATGTTAACGAAGAATTAGTAGGAGAAGCACTTGCACCCATCCGCAACAAAGTTGCCATCTCCACTAAATTTGGTTTTGATATTGAGGGTAAAAGTGGCTTGAACAGTAGACCAGAGCACATCTGTAAGGTGGTGGACCAATCACTCAAGCGCCTCAAAACCGACCGTATTGACCTTTTTTACCAGCACAGGGTTGATCCTAACGTGCCCATTGAAGAGGTCGCAGGTGCCGTAAAGGACCTTATCAAAGCCGGAAAGGTGCTGCACTTTGGTCTCAGTGAAGCAAAAGCGGAAACCATCAGAAAGGCCCATATCGTCTGCCCTGTTACGGCTGTGCAAAGCGAGTATTCTTTTATGACCAGGCTGCCCGAAAATTTCATCTTTTCCACGTTGCAGGAATTGGAGATAGGGTTTGTCGCCTATAGTCCGCTATGCCGCGGTTTGCTGGGTGGCAACCTAACCGAATACTCTGATTTGAAAACGAATGACATCCGGGGTGCATGGCCGCGATTCCAACCGGAGGCATTACGATCTAACATCCGGATTGTCGAGGCATTGAATGAATTCGGAAAGACAAGAGGTATGACTTCCTCCCAGATATGCCTTAGCTGGATGCTTTCAAAATACCCTTTTATCGTTCCCTTGCCTGGCACCACCAAGCTCTCGCATTTGGAGGAAGATTTACGAGCTGCTGACTTCGTTTTAACCGCAGCCGAGATAAAGGAGATTGAAGGCAAAATTGAGAAAATTGGTGTTGTTGGTGATCGATATGACGCACTGCAACAGTCGCGGGTGGAGTATTAGCCGGTCAGATGGTCTCCCCCTTTCTGTAAAAGAATACACCAAATCCATGCAAGATTCTGAAGAGGGTTCCTTCACAGGCGGGTAGATGAATGATCAGCTATATGCCACAGTTACCAGCGTTGACAATGCAGCATTAATTAATTCAAAGGCTTTTAATCCATAAATGCGATGAAGTTATCACTGATTATCATTTTCTCCCTTCTGTTCCTTTCTGCAGGTTTTGCCTCCTGCAATGAAGATCCTTCAGAGACCAGCATTCCTGAAGCGGGAAACACCAACGGAAACGACACCCTTAATCCAACAGGCAGTAAGATGAAGATAAGATTCGGTACCAGTACCTTCACGGCCACACTGTATGATAATGCTTCGGCAACCGCTTTCAAGGCCTTGCTGCCGCTGACCATCAACATGCGCGACCTGAACAGCAACGAGAAGTATTATGATTTCTCTGACGGTCTGCCGACCAACGCGGCCAATCCTGGCACTATCCAAACAGGCGACCTGATGCTATACGGCTCCAGGACCTTGGTGCTTTTCTACAAAACTTTCCCCACTTCCTACAGCTATACTAGGCTGGGCCGCGTCAATGATCCGGCAGGGCTTGCGGCTGCGTTGGGATCAAGGGATGTAACCATCACGTTTGAACTGGAATAAAGGGCAAGGAGGAATCATCGACCGAATCGGCAATGCCCTTCACGGCGGGATGACCCTCCGGGACGGTGCGCCCCAGAAATTCAACTTCGACACCTACCCCTGATCCGGCACAGCGAGGCCCGAAGCGATTGAGATCCATTTTGTGAAAAATGAGGCAAATATGACCGCTTGGGCGAACCGTTGTTCCCCGCTATTTTTGCGGCGGTTGCGGATGCGCTGTACAAGCCGACAGGCAAGTGGGAGTATGACCACTCCTTCCTCCAGAACACCCGGCAACCTGTTTAACCAAGACAATCCCAAAAACTAAATAAATATTTAATGAAGAAAATTTTACAGTCCTCACCTGGAAAACAGAACTACCGCATGAGGTTTAAATTAGTGATTTGCTGCTTGCTTGCAGTATTAGCCTCTAACACAACTGCCTTTGCCCAGAATGGAAGAAAAGGACGAAACAGAGTCATATCGGCAGACTTCCGGAAGGAAAAAGGCCCGCTCAGCCAGATGTTCAAGGAATGCATCGGTGCCGGTCGGGCAAACGAAGGCTTAAGGGCAGACTGGCAACAGCAGCTGCGGGTGACTAAGGAGGAATGTGGTTTCAAGTACATCCGAATGCACGGGCTGCTGACCGATGACATGGCGGTTTACAGGGAAGATCGGAACGGCAACCCTGTCTACAACTACCAGTACATTGATGCCTTGTACGATAATATTATTGAGACAGGCATGAAGCCGTTCGTGGAGCTGGGTTTCATGCCTTCTGCCTTGGCCAGCGGGGATAAGACCATTTTCTGGTGGAGGGGGAACGTGACCCCACCTAAGGATTACAGCAAATGGGAAGGCCTCATTAAAGACCTGACCCTTCATTTCACGGAGAGGTACGGGGCGGAGGAAGTGAAAACCTGGTACTTTGAAGTTTGGAACGAACCTAACCTGGATGGTTTCTGGGCCGGTTCGCAAGCCGACTATTTCAAACTTTATAAACATGCCGCCACCGCTATCAAGAGCGTGAATGCCCAATACAAGGTGGGCGGTCCCGGCACTGCAGGAGCCGCATGGGAACCCGAGATGATAGAATACTGCCAGAAGAACGGCGTGCCGCTTGATTTCATAAGCACCCATTCCTACGGGGTTGACCAGGGCTTCCTTGATGAGTTCGGAAGCGCCGGCACTGTTCTAAGCAAAGACAGGCTGAGCGTGAGCAGAGATGTGATTAATTCGCGGAAAGAGATCTCCAATTCCACCATGCCTAACCTAGAGCTCCACTACACCGAATGGAGTTCCTCCTACACACCCTCAGACCCGATCCATGACAGCTACCACCAGGCTCCCTACATACTAGAGAAAATGAAGCAGGTAGGGAAAACCGCCAACTCCATGTCTTACTGGGTTTTCACGGATATTTTCGAAGAAGCCGCGCCAAGGGTCACCCCCTTCCACGGAGGGTTCGGCTTGATGAACACGCAGGGCATCAAAAAGCCCGCCTACCATGCCTTCTCTTTCATGAACAAACTGGGCGAGACGGAGTTACAGAATAGTGATAGCTTGTCCTGGGTGTGCAAGAGCAGCAACGGCGATATGCAGGTCTTGCTGTGGGACTTTTCCTATACCCTTCCTGCCAAAGTCAACAACCAGGATTACTATGTGAAGGACCTGCCTTCCAAAAGCAAAGGAAAAGTCACGGTTGAACTCTCCGGCATACCTGCGGGGGATTACTACCTTGAAACCTATAAAATAGGCTACAAGCAAAATGATCCCTACACAGCCTATTACCAGTTGAACAAACCGAGTCAGTTAACCAGAGAACAGGTGGCTTTCCTGAAAAAGCAAACCGATGGAAGCCCTCTCTCCTCAGAGTTAATCAAGATTGGGGCCTCGGGGCAATTCAAAAAAGAAGTTCCGCTGAGAGAAAATGATGTTTGTCTTTTCTCCCTCAGGAAATTACCATAATCAGTTTTGTAAGACCGGGTCTCTGCTCCTTTATGATAATATGAAACCTACCTTCTTGATAATACTTTTCTCTTTGGTCGCCTATACCTAAAAGCGGAGAGCCAAGGGAAAACCAAGGAGGAAACAGTAGAGGTTTTCTAAATCCTGTATTCTAGGTGGATTACATAAACCCCAGTATTCTGCGGAATGGGAACGATTACTATATCGTTCCCATTCCGTCTTTAAAATCATCCCGGCCTGATCATTTGGTATTCAAAGGATTAAACCAGTGAACAGTGCTAAGCACAAATACATGGATAAGGTGTGGGCAACCCATTTGGTGAAACACGGCAACCTTTTTGGTTAAGACAAATTCAAAAGGAAAAACATACTCTATGAGAAGATTTTGACGGTTCTCACCCTGGTTGGGGTTTTCACGGCCTGCGGGAAAAGTGGGGAACGTTCTAGTTCTCCCCAGATTGACAGCACTACCCCGCCTTCCACCCTGGATTCCGCCAATCCTGTAGGCGTCGTGATGAGTGATACTTCCAATGCGGCTTGTAGATAGTTTGAACAAACAAAAATTGTCGCAGCGTTTTCCCTATGTTTTTTAAAACTAACCAGAAAACCAGCATGGTCTTCTGAGTTTACCTGTTAACCCTTATCTATTATAAAGTGAGTCTTACTCATCTTATTATAGATAAGTAAGTTAGGGTCTAATGCTCTACTGATATCCCTAAGAGTGGCAAATCGAGGTTTTACAAAAAATCTGGGGCTCATGTATTGAAAAAGAGCTTTAGAAACAAAGAGGTTACTTTCCCTTAACCATGGACAACGCCGATTCCTTGTAAGGCAGGAGGATAGCTGCAAAGAAGTCCCTCAACTTATCTGCAAGTAACGGATGTAAAGCTGTTACAAAATGGTTTGATATGGCTGAAATACCATATGAATTTTTAAGTTTGAAATTCATTGCCATCCTACTTTGTAGAATGCCGTTCAAACCTTTTGGGCGCCCACTTCTTTTAGTAGCACAGAAAGTACAAGAACCTCAGAATGAAAAGGAAATATATTTTAAGTTTTATAGCCATAGCACTGCTCCTTGCTATAGGCGTAACTGGTTGCTATGTCAATAATCAATTGGGCAAGGTAGACTCCCAGGAGGAGCGCAAAGGTGAATATTCCAAAATCCCATATTATTCACCTGGGAAAGATGAATTCGTTAGCCCCAAAGAGATAGTCTATTACGCTGAAAAGGTAACTGGAGGAAACTCTGGTTTTGCGAGATTTTTCAAAACCTCTCCCAATGCCCCAAAGTCTGAGTTGCCCAAACGCATGCTTTCGAAAAAGGATTTCCCGGAAGTGCCTTCTTCTTTTGCGGCCTATTGGTTAGGGCATTCCACAGCTATCATTGAGCTTGACGGCCACCGTGTTCTGATCGATCCGGTGTTTGGGAATGCGGGTCCTTTACCTATGATTGCCAAAAGGATGAGTGTGTCCCCTATGCTTAGGGAGGAACTCCCGGACATTGATGTGGTCATCATCACCCATGATCACTATGATCACTTAGAAGCAGAAACCATAAAGTTTCTGGCCGATAAGGACATTCAGTTCATCGCACCGCTAGCTGTGGGAACCAGGTTACAGGGCTGGGGAGTCCCGAAAAACAAAATCACCGAACTGGGTTGGTACCAGTCGGTAACTCATGGACTACTGAGTATAACAGCCTGCCCTACGGTGCATTACTCAGGGAGAAGTTACAATGACCGAAACAAGACGCTTTGGGCTTCCTATGTGATAAAGGGGAAAGAGAAGAACGTGTACTGGAGCGGCGATACGGGCTACGGAGAGCATTTAAAGGAGATAGGCAGCAAATACGGTCCCTTTGACATAGCTTTTATGGAGATAGATGCGTGGAATAATGGATGGCCAAACACCCATCTTTTCCCGGAGCAGGTTATCAAAGCTTGCCAGGATGTAAATGCCAGAATCCTGTTCCCAATCCATTTCTCTACCTTTGATTTGGCGTTACACTCATGGAATGAATCTATCAAGATGGTGGCTGATCTGGCCGCGCAGAGCAAAATAGAACTATTAACCCCCGTGATGGGTCAGAAAGTAATCCCGGGAGAAACCAAGACAACAGAATGGTGGATGCTGAATTGATTGTGTCATAAAAGCAAGCAGACTATTTTTACGAGGTTTTTGAGTTCAAGATATGAGCTTTGGTAGACTTATGCGTAAGCATTTTTATTTCAAAACAACCCTACTTCAGCTATCCCGTTTGCAGTTTATTTGACCAGGTATTGTAGCCTACATTCGCCTCAAGTATAGCAAATAGTAGCTGCGAAGGAAATCATACAAATGGCTCAATCATTACGTATGCGCTTAACAAAGAAGGCTGCTACTCATCTTTATCGGGTGATGAACCGGCAAACAACACTTTCAAGAGGAGGTGGCACTTTCTGCGCTATTGAACTCATTCAAAAAGGTGCCAATCCAAAAACCGACCCACTAGTTCTTAGCTAGGGCTTTTCTATCAGGGGAACACTCCCCCCGCCCTCAAAATACAAGCTACAATTACTTATACCCCTCCTTCCAATTTCTGGGTCATTCTGACCCTTCAATTAACATAAGAGGCATTATAAGATATGCGAATAATTCTCAGTTAACCATATGGATGATTATGGGCTTCTTACCTGTCCATATAGGCCTGGTGGTTGACGATGAGCATCTTCTCCTCGGGGAGCAGCAGGTAGCCGTAGTCGTAGCAGAAGTGGTAGGTGCTGCCCTTCTGAGTGCGGTAGAGGTGGGTGAAATACCGAAAGTCGAACCCCGCCTGCAGTAGCGCCTCCCGCCGGAGGGTGGTCTTTCCCTCGGGGCTGAACCGCTGCAGTATGAGCCGGTTCCGGCGCAGGGCATTGTTCACCTCCCGAATCAGTCGCTCGCCCCGGTCCTCCAACTTCCGTTTGTTCCCAGACCTTGCCCGGCACTGGTCGGAGCAGAACCGCTTGTCCGCCCGGCCCGCGAGGGGCTCCCCGCAGTGGCCGCATAATTTCCCTTTTTCAACCATATGCGCTATTATCCGAATATATGCGCTTATACCCGGATTATCCGGATACATACGGACATATACGGGTAGTTTACGGCTAAGTCTGCGCTGGGTGCTACATTGGTACTTTAAAGCCAAAGAACTATGTACCAGCAAACTACCTCCGCCCCTGTCCTGTACCTCAACCCCCTGGAGCATGCGGGTAAGCCCTTCATCCGCATCTGGCACAAGCCGAACCCGCGCATCTCAAGAAGGCTGAAGGAGTGCGGCGCGGCCAAATACAGCAAGACCTACAAGTGCTACGTAGCACAAAGGACCCCGCAGACCGTCGAGCGGCTGCACCAGGCCTTCCAAGGGATCGCCCTGGTGGACACGCGCTACCTGAACCGGCCCAGGCGGCTGCGCCCGGACTTGGGTGCGACGGTGAAAGGGGAAAGCAGGCACGCGGAGCCGCTTGGAAAGCTGCCAGACCTGCCGGTAGTGCGCCTGCAGCCACTGCTGCACCAAGGGAAAGAGGTACTGCAGGTGAGTTTTGCCTATGATGCCGGTATTTACCGGAAGCTGAAGGCTGGTGATTCCTGTGTGTGGCTCCCGGAGGAGCGGTGCTTTGCTCTGGGAACCGGCTCGGGGGAGATGCACCGACTCCTGGACTGCCTGGAAAGCACAGCGTGCGTCTGGTTGGCCGGGACGGTGAAGGTGAAGGACATGGCCGTGATGCGCCGGCTGTGGGAACAGACCTACCGCAAGGACGTCGGCTATCTCACCTGCCCACTGGCTTACCTGGAGAAGCTGCAACTGCTGAACTACTCCCTGAGCACCATCCGCACCTACCACTCCCTGCTGGTGCGTTTCCTGAACACCCATCGGGAACAAGGGCTGGAGGAGATCAACGCCTTCGCGTCAGAGGAGGTAAACCGCTACCACCGGCAGATGGTGCAGAGCCAGGCATACTCCTTCTCCTTTGTCAACCAGAGCATCAACGCCGTCAAGTTCTACTTCCAGCGGGTGCTGGGCCGCCACGGGCTGGACCTGAGCCAGGTGGAGCGGCCGGGGAAAGCGGAGCGGCTGCCTACGGTCCTCAGCAAGGAAGAAGTGGCCAAAATTCTCTCGGCCACCCAGAACCTGAAGCACCGTTGCCTGCTGCAGTTGCTTTACGCCGGAGGGCTCCGGATTGGCGAGGTTATTAACCTGAGGATAACGGACGTGCAGAAGGAGCGAAACCTGCTGCTGATTAGGGGCGGCAAGGGCCAGAAGGACCGCACCACCCTGCTCTCCAAGAAGCTGCTGGAGAGCCTGAGGGCCTATTACCGGGAGCACCGGCCTAAGGTATGGCTCTTCGAGGGACCGCAGGGCGGCCAGTACACCGCTGACAGCATCCGCCACGTGTTCAACGCCTGCCTGTCCAAATCCGGGGTAGAGAGGAAGGCCACGCCCCACTCCCTCCGCCACTCCTTTGCCACCCACCTGCTGGAGCAGGGGACTGACCTGCGCTACATACAGGCGCTGCTGGGGCACAGGTCCAGCAAGACCACCGAGATCTACACCCACATCACCAGCCACGGCCTACAGGGTATAACCAGCCCGCTGGACAATCTGTGAGTAATGGCTATATTCACTAGCAGGTATATTGTGGAAAGTTGTATTTTGCGAAAATGTTTAGGGCCGAAATATGGTAGAATGGGGCGGCGGGAAGTAGTATCCGTGACTCCAACCAAAGTACCAATAACCGGAACTGCTCCTTATACACAGTAGTTGTGCGCCAGTGAGAGAGTTTTCATCCGCAACCAAAGAAGAAGCACCAAATCCCTACCCCAGAAGATGACCTCCGGACGAATTTAAAGGCTCGGCAGAAGTTAAGTTTTCGTTGCGTTTGAGCAGTAGAGTTTATCAGCAATGCGCGAAAGTTGACCGAAAAGACAGAATTGCGTTTCCGGCTTGTTTTCCGGAAATTAGCCCAAAAGCGGATAAAGGGAAAAAATAAAAGCTGGAATCGTAGACAAACTGTTTTTGCTCTGTTTTCCCGAAAAGAGGGAAAAACGGGAAAGTGGCAATGCGTGTAAGGTCACCGGCGCACAACATCAGCTAAATGCCAGTCTCGGCCGACGCCTCGCCCAGCATTTAGCCGCGGCCCGTTGTGCGTCATTCAAAATAAAAGAATTCTATGTGCGTAATGTGCTATATAGGGACTGATGTAGCTTTGTCAGAAATAATGTTTGACCAAGGAAACCCAGAGTTCTTCCTAGAAAAGGCAGATAAAACTGAATTTTCACCTACGACTTTTACTACAGAGAATATCTATTTTGTTGGCACAGAAGAGAAGGATGCGGTTGTGGATTCGGCATAGACGCTATTCCAGAAGAAATTAGCTTTGGGATAAGGAATGCTATGAAAAGAAGTAAGCATGTGCCAGAAGAGTACAGGGATTACTTCCAACATGAAGACAACATTGAAGAAATTGAAGAAACAATCAGCCATGACAATGCCTTTGCGGAAGACACGCAAAAACTCTACTCATTGATAAAAGACTTATGTGAGCGTGGTGAAAAGGTTGAGTTCGTTGCTTGTTGGGCAGGGACAGAAAATATCGCACCTGAAATCGAATTATACCAAAGAACCACTTCTAATGATTTAATGATAGACTTTAGTTCTGGCAGAGATGCTACATTAAAAATAACGTTTGAAAAATGAACGTCGCACAACAAGGTGCATAAGCCATGCTACGGCCGACGGCCTAGCACGTCTCATGCACTAGACGTTGGGTGGTATAAAAAACAAATGAAAATAATAGGTGCCATACTTCTCTTAGGTCTTTCTTCCTGCATATCCCCTAAGCCTGGTGTTTGGCAGACTATGGATTTAGGTGAGTTCACCATTACTGTACCTAAGGGAAGCAAAGTACAACCGCAGGAAAGCGTTGATTCCTATAGAGCAAAAATAATTGGTGATGGGTTTGAATTTACCTTTGAATATGGCGCTTACTCCCCGAAGCTAACTCTATCACCTGAAGAGTACATTCAATTGGAAGAGTGGCATATGGATGAATCATTTGGCCCCTTGTTCTCCATATTAAAACCAAGTCCAACTCTTGAATCTGTAGTAAAAAAGGATGACTCCACTTATTTAGCAACTTATAAGGCCAGAGAATGCATCAATAGTGATTCCTGTTCTTTGAATATAGACCGCGACCTCTACAGGCGATATTTTGCCATAAAAGATTCTACTTTGGAATATGAGTTTCGACTACCCAAAGAGCTTTTACAGCATGATTTTACCGTATCAACCACAGATTCGACTTTCAAGAGGGTTTTCATTCCTAATGAACTGGATAAGCACGACGCAGGGGTATACATGATAAACAGAAACAGCTGTATAGAAGACAATGAATACCATTGCTGGAAACAGTTAGCTCTATTTACAAGCGGCACAGTAAAGATTAGTAGAAGTGAATTAAAGGAAATACTGAATAGCTTAACACTAAAATAAAATTACACCACCCAACATTGTGCATAAGTCATGCTACGGCCGACGGCCTAGCACGCCTCATGCACGAGGCCGTTACCCGCAATTGATAAATTTAAATTCTGGAATCGCGCAGGAAAACCTTGCCGACTTCAGAAATAAGAAAAAGAATTAGATTAGTCTCAGCAACGCCAAACCGACGGACGCAAAATGTGCGGGAAGATTTTATCATCAATGCGAGCAAACGGACGGACGAACCTGCGGGCGTTTTCGGGCTGATTTCCTGAAAAAAGGCCAAAAACGGAAAACACCGAATCTGACCGACAGAATCGGGAATTGACAAAAAAGAAAGAGTTGCGTTTCTGACCTCTTTTTCCGAAATCAGAGCAAAACTAGGAAAAGAGGAATCTGCTGGAGAAGCAGAAGTAAAAGAACAACAGCGGGTAACAATGTGTAAAAGGCAGCTGGGTTTCCTCGCGGCCGACGTTCCATCTCTACCTGTAAGCGGTCAGCCGTCCGACGTGAAACTGCGTTTCAGTCTCCCAGCCGACCTTTTACACGAGGCCGTTAGCGGCAATTATTAATAAATGAAGGTATTCAAATTTGTATTTTTGATTTTAATAAGTTGGAACCTCCAAGCACAGGATACAATATCTACTTCTATCGTTAATATAGAAGTTTACGATTATGCCGAAGACTCAACTGTAATTGGAATAAATCCTTGCAAAACAGCTCAAAAGGCTGCACAACGAGACATTAGTAACAATAAATACAAACTTGTTTTGAGAAATGATGGGCAAGGTAAGTCAAAGACCTTTTCCAGAATATTATTGAAGAAATATAATATTCATTGCCTAGTTGTAGATGGTAAAACAAGCGAATTTTATGATTGTTACAGTAGCTATGTTATACCTATTATCAAAATCAAATTCGGAGAAGATATTTTTGAAAGGACAAAATTAGAAGCTAAAAATTTAGATAAATTGGGTAAAGGTGACCGAGATGTTACTTATTCTAAAGGATATGCGGGTTTGATTAAATTAATCTATTGTGAAATGGATGAGAAGCTTATAAAAAAATTTAATATAAAGGACTACCCCATCCCTTATGTTACTTTGTTTGTAAATGAAGCCGGAGAAATTTATAAGAATAAAATAGAATTTATGGCTAATCTTGAGGCAGAAGTGGAATTATTAAGGATTATAAGCACTTTTCCTAAATTAGAACCTGCGACCTATGATGGAATTGCCATAAACGGAACAATATCATTCCCAGTCCATTTCAACAAAAAATATATAAAGAAATACTGCCGCTAACCACACCTAAAAAGCACTAAAGCGCTTTTTAGCCCAATCCGTTGAGTGTAAATAAAATCATGAAAGAAAAGAAATTTAAACTGGAAGGTGGTCAGATAAAGCAGCTGATAACCCCTATGGGTGGATGTATTGCTTCTGATAAAATTACAGTAGAAGGCTTGCCAGTAGTCTTTATGTATCGAGAAGAACCAGATTTTGAGCATGATTGCGGATGGAGGTTCTATTCTGGCACAGAAACACAGGAGTATGTGGACGATGCAAATAACTTAGCAATCTATGACGTTAATACAATTGCAAATTATGACCCTTCTATTATTCCATACTTAGAAATGGAAGAAGGAACAGAACTTGAACGGGTTGAAGGAACAAACTATTTCAAAGTAGTAGAAGAATAAAAAAACATCAACACTCAACACAATGCATACCCAACCTTCGCGATCGCTTCAGGCTCGGCATGCACGCGGCCGTTACCTGTCATTATAATTATGAAACAATGTGGCCTTTAACCGACATTACAGTTTACTACGACGGGACCAAAATCAAGGACACTCCTTTTGATTGGGAATTCAGAAAAGCGGTGAATTTTATCTCGGACTACTATCACAACTCTTTAGCAGGATACAAACCACCTAAAACAGGCAGGATTTGCATTCATATTAAAGAAGCAATGTTTTTACAGGAGCCTTGGTACTTTGGAGCTATCTGCACGCTCTCTACCACAATGAATGAAGAACAGTACCTTCGACTCACTAAAAAAGAGCAATATCGTTACCTCCTTGATTTGATTCATAACACTGTTATGGAGGCTGCAGGCACATTAAGTTGGGATAAATCAGTTTTTGAATCAGCCTACAGCTCTATTCTCAACTCCGACTTTGTGTTTGAGAAGCCTCAAAAGGAAAAGAAATCTACAAACAGGAAAAGCAGTGGAGTGGCAGTATTGGCAAAGACAGAAGACAAAGCTTCCTTGAAAGTACGAATTACAACAGAAGGGGGCACAAGTGAATCAGTACTATTCAATAAAAAGAATTGGTACTGGTGGGACAGTTCTTACAAGATAGCAGCCAATTGCAAGTGGATAGACGAAGATAGTTTTGGTTACAAGTCTAAAACAACAGATGAATTTGTTTACTATTCTATCAGAGAGGGTAAAGTAAAAATGAATATGAACTTAGAAGATTCCGTGTTTTAAAAAAATAACAAACAGGTAACACTGTATAAAAGTCAGCTTCGGCCGACGGCCTCGCCGTCTTTTATACTAACCGTTACGCGTCATTTAAAGATTGAACTTGGTAGAGCTCATAAACAACCGAAAAGTTAAAATTGTCGGATACAGCACAGAAAAAAACTGGTTGGACCAACTTCCAAACAAGGAATGGCTGTGCGCAATGGTGGTAAATGACAAACCTAGAAGATACATCGACGAAGTCATTAATAAAATTATAAATAATGATGTCGGATATGTTTGCACAATGGGAAAACAAGCAGAACTTGTGCATGATTTAATTGACGAGGAAATAACTTTTAGAGAGAGTGAAATAGAAAAGCCATACTTGCCAAAGCACTCGATAATCACTACTTGGGATATTGATATTGAGGAAGAAATATGGTTTGCCTTATTTGCCGCCTATTCTGAAGAAATTGAAATCAAGGAAGTGGTAATCCTTGACATGACGGACGGATTGGAAATGCCAAGGGTTGAAACGTTCCTTGAAAAAATAATTAAAGAATCAGAAAAATAGCAAGAAAAACGTCGCGTAACAAGGTATAAATGTCACCTCGGCCGACGGCCTTCGGCGTCGTTTATACAAGCCGTTAGTGGCAATAAGAGCAAAACAAAGTAGAACATCAGCAATTGAATATGAAAATAGCGTTAATGGGAATTTGCTTCACTTTCTTTCTAATTAGCTGCAAGGAGATTACTGAAGATTTATCACATAATACAGAAATGTGGACAGTGGACGGATGGAAAGCTGATTTCACCTCCAACTGTAATTTTGATGGAAACAAAAAAGATAATGACATTAACCCGATTCTTAATAACCTTCTTGGTTTAGACTCAGAAGGGACAACTAAAATAAATTTAGAATTAGAGAAGAATGGAAGGTTTTTCATCAACCATAATAACTCAAAGGTGCTGGTTGGAAACTGGATCAACAGCGACAGTACTATAACTTTAATAGACGGAAAAACTAAAGAAACTTTCGGGCTTTTAAAATTTGAGACAGATTCAATCCTGCTTACTCACAAAGGTGATGGCAGTGTAAAAAACATTGATATAACTTTAAAAAATAACAGCCACTAACACTGTATAAATTCCATGCTTCGGCCGACGGCCGAGCACGTTTTTTATACTATCCGTTGTGGCAAATTTTAAAAATATGGAAATAGTTCCTGGAAAGAGAATAGGTGAATTTAAATTAGGAGATAGACTGACTGATAGCCCCCTCTACTCTAGTCTTAAAAAGTTGGATTCTAACAAATATGAACTAGAAAATTTAAAAATAAGAGTAAATGATTCAGGGATTATAGACTTAGTATCAACTTATGCTGGTGAATATAATGGGATTACAATTTCAAAAACTTTTCGCCAAGTTATTGAAGAGGGCAATACACTTCTATATGATGATTTTGACCAGATTTTTTATTTTAAATGCCCAGAGGGGCTTAGTATAGAAAAAGAATACGAGAATTTGCCTTTCAAAACGTTGCTCGACTCTAAAATTCAAGTCTTATCTGTATATGATATAGAGCAGGACAAGTACGTTTGGGATAAGATAAAAGAAGACTTTTTAGAAGTTAGTAAAAATAAACTCCCAGAACTTGAAAGGTAGGCAATTGAGTCAGAGCAATTCATGAATAATGCTCTGACTGTATTTAAATTTAAAAACATTAAATAAGACTTCTACTAACTTAGTGTGCTAACAAAGCCTCAATATTTTTTTACTCATATCTTAGTAAAATAAAATCGGTTGACTTTGCAAATAAAAACTTGCCACAACAATGTGTAAACCTCACCTCGGCCGACGGCCTTCGGCGTCGTTTACACGAGGCCGTTCTCATTAATTTATAATATGAAGCTTATCCAAAATCAGGGATTCATTCTAAAGAATTTTGAGATTCCTGCATTTGCTTTAAGTAAAGGAGAAATGATTAGGTTCTGGATTGAGTTTGTCCCACAATCAAAGACAGATACTGATGGATATTGGGTGCCAAGTAAAATAATAGAAGCGATACAGTCCAATCAACGGAGTGGCGAGAAAGCTAAAATGGCACCATTAAGAGTGAAAAGAAGCTTCTCCGATTATATTCAACCAAAAACGTTAAGGAATCATCTGAGAGACAAATACGGGCTGGACACAGTTTCAATTATAGAGAAGCTCTCATTTTTTGAACTAAACCCATATTGGAAAGTCAAGAACTTAGGGTCTGGACACCAAAAAGTATTTGCGGTGATTTGTGAGTTTCAAGAAAAGAACATTGTTTATTTCGACTACATTGGTTTAGCACCTGATAGTGAAGAACAGTTGACAGCTTATGTAAAGACTGAACTTCAAAAAAATAAATCAGCTATAAGTTTCGACAACCTTTATTATAAACCAGAGAACCCAGATTCAGAAAGAATTTGCAACATAATTGTTAAGCAAAAAAGAAAAACTAATGAGAACAACGTGTAAACGCCAGCATAGGCCGACGGCCTTCGCCGCCGTTTACACTAGTCCGTTACCTGCAATTTATAAAATTAAGAAACTGATTATGCAACTTGACATCAAAGAGAGACTACAACTTTCCTACCAATTAAAAATACTTGAAAAGTTATATCCAGAAGAAAAGGATTATTACGCAAATCATAGAAAGGCAATTGAAGATGGGTATGAATTGCACTACACTTGGATTACAGAACATCTTTCTGATGGGCTGTCTAGTGAAGAATGCACCTTTGTTTTAGATGTTCTTGACATGTATGCTTCATTTCATTATTCGTTTCTTCAAATTGAAAAGCCTACGAAGCTTACCCTAAGCAAAGTTAAATTCCCTGGATTCGATGGGAATCATGAAACTATGTATATGGCTTATACCAAGTATTTTATAGAGGATTTAGATAGATTTGGTGAAATTAAAGAAACTACCAATGGCTACTACAATAGTCATTCGGAAATGATACCTAAGTATAGGAAAATGCTCTTGAAATGGAAGCAGTTCAAAATTGATTACAGTTACAAATTAACTGAAGAGCAGGTATCAGAATTAATAGACATACACGTTTATTAATGGATAGTTCAACAATAATTGGATTGATTGGAACTGTTGTATCAGTCTTCAGTGCATACCTTTCTATCAAAGCAGAAAAGAAAGCGAAGTCATCAGCAACTATTGCAGAAAATGCAAAGAACTCTGTATTAAAAAAGCAAAAGACAACAAGCTTAGCCCAAATTTTCCATGATTCTAAGCGTTTACAACAGGTTTTTGGTAAATACTCAATAGCTCAGTCTAATGGAAGTTTAAAGGGTGTCGAATTCGAGAAAGATGGAGAATTGCTTCAAAATTATATTTTCAGTTTTAATGAAAATAGAACTTTGTTGCAGGAAACAACAGAAATCGAAACTCAAGCAGTATATGATGAATTAAACATTCTACTTAACAGATTCACTAATTCAAGAACTGTAAACGAAAAGAAAGATTCAGGAAAACAAATTAGAATTTCTATTGATGACATAATATTTAAATTAAAAAAAGTAATAGATAATAGAAATAGTGAACTAGAGTAAAAAAGAAAAACAGCAGGTAACAAGGTGCATAAGCCATGCCTCGGCCGACGGCCTCGCACGTCTCATGCACTAGCCGTTGTAGGGTATAGAGATTATGAAAGTAGAGTCATTTCAAATTGCTTCGTGGGAAGAACCAGAAACAGGTCTCGTCATATTAGAGAATGATGAATGGGTTCTAGTGAAGTATATTCCTGTGGATTACCAAGTGGATGGATTCAAACTCTACAGGAAAGCTTTTGTAGAAAGAAGATCCCGTCCCTCAAGAGCTGCAGCAATAGAGAAGGTGTTGAACCTGAAAGGTGTAAAAGAAGAATTGCCAGGTGGATTATGCCTCGGCTACGACATTAACATGTTTGGCTCAACTATTCACCTGTTGAATTGGACGGAGAAGAGGTATGGTCTTTTTGAGTTTCAGGACAGCAGCGAGACTGAGGTTTTCTATGGCAAGATATCACAGGTTACAGGCAACCGACTGAAAATCGATATGGTTTGTGCAGATGGCTCTGTGGAAGAGGAATACGACCATGAGTTTGAAATAGACGAGATCAGAGCCATCGCCTTCGAATCAGATTACTTTTGGTCAATGAAGTTGCTTTTGGAAGACAAAATCAAGAACAACACCCTACAACAAAACCTATAAGTTAGCTTCGCCACCTTATAGCAAAGCCGTTGCAATTTAATTCAACCCAAGAGCCACGGCCGTTATGTGAATTAACTAACTCCTTTGCTTTATTGCTGTCCTATCCATCAGGAGCACCACCGTGTGATCGGGTAAAGTCGGGGCCAACGCGTATCTAGGATACGAACTGCTCATGCAACTTTGTAGAATGTTTGGTCAGTATTGGTTCCAAGGCAGATCGCACTTCTTGCCATTGCTAGGATAACTTGGCCAACCAGGGAAACAGGCCTGCCAAAACTTGGCCCACCCGGTCAAACCCTAGGCAATTCAATTGGGAACCTATACCCCCTCCTATCAAATACAAGCCACCGGGGCATTGCCCTATGCTGCGTAAAAAGGGAAGGTGCGCAAAAACTTACACACCCTCAGAGAGGACTTTCTAAGAAATGGTATTCAGTAGGTAAGCAGAAGTTGGAAATGCATGCGTCTTAATTTAAAATGCTTGCAAGAAGAGGTATTGAAGGCTTTTCAAAATATAACTGCGGTAAACAGGAAGCCGAACACTAAAGTCTTCCACCACGAGCTACTACTTTTTAGGTAGATCTAGGACTGGCCAGCCATGAGTTGTTAAATTCTACTAAGTAGATACAAGAACCTAACACCCATGAAAAGTGTCCGATATGTGTCCGAAGTAAAACAAAAAACCCTGTAAGATTTAGACTTACAGGGTTCTAATCAATGTAGTGGCGGAGAGGGAGGGATTCGAACCCTCGATACCGTTACCAGTATACACACTTTCCAGGCGTGCTCGTTCGACCACTCTGACACCTCTCCGTGGTCCGTATTTTTCGGAATGCAAAGAAAGGCAGAAGCAACGGTATTTGCAAACCTTAAGCATTCAATTTTTACATTATATGCGGCGGGTCATTTCGCCGCGTAGGTCTTGGGCCAGTAGGCAGGCTTTCTCCTGCTGGGTAAGATCCTGGGCCAACACAAACATGAGTTTTGTCACGGCGGCCTCGGTACTGATATCTGAACCACCAATGACGCCCATTTCCTTCAGGTAGAAACTTGTTTCGTATTGCCCTTGGTGCACCTCCCCTTCCTCGCACTGCGACACATTCAAAATAGTGATGCCCCGATCCACGGCCTCGCGCAGAAGTTTCAGGAACCAGGGATACGTGGGCGCATTTCCAGCCCCGAAAGTTTCTAATACCAGTCCCTGTAATCCTTCAGCCTTTAGAATAGCCTCAACCAGTGCTTTGTTGATGCCCGGGAACAGCTTCAATACCGCCACCCTGCTTTCCAGTTCCTGGTAAACCCTGAGCGGTTCCACCGGAGCCGGCAGAATAACCGATTTGTTGAATTCAATGTCAATGCCGGCTTTGGCCAACTGCGGGTATTTACCGGAGTGAAAGGCGTTGAAGTGCCGGCTTTCCACTTTGGTAGACCGGTTTCCGCGCAACAAAAGGGTATTGAAAAAGATAGACACTTCTGGCACCACTGGTTTACCTGAGCGGTGCGCTGAGGCAATTTCCAGGGCAGTGATGAGGTTACGCCGGGCATCGGTGCGCATCCGCCCAATGGGTACCTGGGCCCCAGTAAAGATGACCGGTTTACTTAGGTTCTCCAGCAAAAAGCTCAACGCCGAGGCGCTATAAGCCATGGTATCAGTCCCGTGCAGAATCACAAACCCGTCATAGTCCTGGTAATTCACTTGGATGATCTGCGCCAGCTTTACCCAATGCTCCACCTCAATGTTGGAAGAATCAATTGGCGGATCAAGGCTGAGGACCGTGAGCATTACCTTGAACTGGCGCATCTCAGGCACCCGGTGAATGACTTCACTGAAATCGAAAGGGACTAAATGCTGGTCATCTTTGTCAGAGACCATTCCTATGGTACCGCCGGTGTAAATAAGCAAAATGGAAGCCTCTGGATCACGGGGAGCCGCCGTATTGATATTTACCTTTAAAAACTTCATACTATTTGGCAAAGAGGCGTTGCGCGTTGGCCGTGGTGCCCGCGGCTACCTCATCTAGGGTCATGGATTTGATTTCAGAAACCCGATGCGCCACAAAAGGAAGATAGGAGGGCTCGTTTCTTTTGCCACGTTTGGGTACGGGCGCAAGATACGGACTGTCTGTTTCCAATACTAAGTGTTTTAGATCAATTGCCTTCAAAACCGGTTCAAGGCCGCCGTTCTTAAAAGTACTTACACCGCCTATGCCCAACATAAAATTCTGGTCTACTGCTGCTTGCGCCTCATCCACGGTTCCGGAGAAACAATGAAAAATTCCTCTCAAAGTGCCGTCTTGCTGTTCCTGGATAATCTCCAGCGTATCCTGGAAAGCATCGCGGGTATGCAGTACAATGGGAATCTGATACTTTTTGGCCCAACCGCACTGAATACGCAAGGCTTCTTTCTGCTCTTGCACAAAGGTTTTGTCCCAGTAATAGTCAAGGCCTGCCTCCCCTACCCCTTTAAAAGATCGTTTCTTAAACCACTTTTCCATCTGCTGAAGCACTTCTCTGTAATCCTGGAAAACGTGGCACGGGTGCAAGCCCATCAGGGAATGACACCAGGGGTGCTGCTGCTCTATCTGGAGCATGGTTTCTATGGAGCCGAGGTCAATGTTAGGCATGTACACCTCCGCTATATGGGCCTCCTGGGCGCGCTGCAGCATTTCTTCCCGGTCTTGGGCGAACTCGGGAGAGAATACGTGCGCGTGGGAATCTATGTAGGTCATGAAAAAGAATTCTTCGAGGTCTGGTTTAGTCCTGTTTTCAGCAAATCAGGTCTAAAACGGCAAAGTTACACAATTCTAAGCGCCTTAACGTCTAATATAACCGCCCCTTCCACCTGATCTTGAACGGCAGAAAGAACAGCACCAGCAACACCACTGTGGAAAGGAGCAGGTAAATCTCCAGGACGAGCAGATACGTCCATTTAATGTTCCGGCCGATGTAGGTCACGCACCTATCCACAAATAAACTTTGCAACACTACTTTCCCTAAGAAGACTAAAAACCAAACCCCAAGAGAAGTATGGGTGAACAAGGGCAGCCACACGGGGTAAAAAGAAGAATGGATCACAAACAACAGCAGCATGTACCAGGGCAGGTGCACCGATCCGCGCATCCAGCGGCGACGTTGCTGCAGCAGCGAAAGAACATTGGGAGCAGGCTGCGAAATGGCCAAAACCTCCGGTTCATAGACGTTGGCGGTTTTATAGCCTTTGGCCAGCACCTGCTTGAAAAGCTGCACATCCTCGGTAATAGAAAAAGGAATGGACTCAAACCCTCCTACTGCTTCATACGCCTCACGGGTCACCAGCATGTTGTTACCCATGGTGGAGACCGGCAAGTTCCTGTCGGCTACCACCTGCATCAGCCCCAGATTAAAAAGCCAGTCCAGTGCCTGTAACCGGTTGAAAAGACCTTTGCTTTTGGTGGTGGTAATGCCCGTGACAATGCCTGTCTCGGACGTAAGATGCCGCAGCATGCTCTCCACCCAGCGCGGGGGTACTTCAATGTCGGCATCGGTGATGAAGTAGAGGTCAGAGGTAGCCAAATGCGCCAGTTGCGCCAGTACGTTGGCTTTGCCTTTGGTGCCCTGCAGGTCATGGATGATGCCGTGGCAGGATACGTACGGATGGCTCTGTTGATAGCCCAGCACCAATTGGCGGGTTTTATCGGTGGAGCGGTCATCCCCCACCAGCACCTCCAGTTTATCTTTGGGGTACCGGAGCCGATCAATGGCTTCCAGGCACGCGATGATGTGTTCTTCCTCGTTACGGGCGGCAATAAGAATGCTTACTTTAGGAAAATGGCTGAGCGGAGGCGCTGCCTTGGGTTTCCTATGCCACCATAGCCAAAGCAGCCCCAGAAAGAGGAGGAAGTAGACGGCCAGAAACCCAAAGGTAAAAACCATCAGTTACAAGGTTTTGAAAGAATAGCCCAGCTCAGAGAAGTGGCGCAAGAACCGGGGCAAAACATACCGCAGATTTCGCTCCGCCTTGAGGCTGTCATGCAGCACCACCACAGATCCCGGACCGGTGATGGAGATGGCTTTGTCCAGGCACTTCTCCGGCGCCAGCGAAGCATCAAAATCATAGGTGAGCGTGCTCCACATGACCACCTGGTACTCTGGTGCAAGCATACGCAGATGTCGCCACGTCAGTTGGCCGTGCGGTGGCCGAAACAGTTTTTTACTTGTGTGTTTAGCGCCTATTTTCTCCAAAACAGCCTGACACTGCGATACCTGGTGCAGGTACTCTGCCGGCATGTATTGCCAGGCTTTTACGTGCTGCTGGGTATGGTTCGCAAGTACATGTCCCTCGGCCAGAACTTGCTCGGCTACATCTGGGTGGCGCTCCAGGTTTTCGCCTACGCAGAAGAAAGTAGCCTTCGCGTTGAAAGCAGCCAGTTGCTCCAGCACGAAGGGTGTTACCACCGGGATGGGGCCGTCATCAAAGGTGAGGAAAATGGTTTTGTCTGTAACGGGGCGCCTCCACCAAACCTTCGGGAACAGCCAGGGCAATACGGGTGGAGTTCTGTAGAAGCGCAGCACGTGGTAACTTTAGATTTTCTGTTTTATTCCTGAAAGGTAAGCGGTACCCGAAAGCTTAAGTATTTAAAAATTGAAAATAATTCGGAAAGCCAAATCACTGCATCTGTTGCCCAAAGGCAAACATCTGCTTTAAGGCCGATTTCTGAAAACAGATCCAAAAACGACAACATGTTTGTGGTTTCCCACCTTGACTTTCCAATAACAATAAAGTTATCAAAACCCTCAACAAAGGCTACTTGAACCGGCAGGAAAGCAGCGTAATGTCATCGTTGAAAGAGGTGCCGCTGTTGTAGGTGTTCACTTCCTGCAGCAATTGCCGGTGGATGTTCTTGGAGCTCACGTAGCGGCAGTTCTGCAGCACTTTGATGGTGTTCTCAATCCCGAACTCGTCTTCCTCCTGGTTGAACACCTCGGTGAGGCCATCGGTGTAGCAAAGCACCAGGGAATTGTGTGGCACGTGCACGGTGGTCACCGGCAAGAACGGCAACTCGTCAAAAATGCCCAGCATGGTGCAGCCTTCCTCCAGCAAACGGTAGGTGTTGTCTTCGTAGAGCAGAATGGAGGCGTTGTGGCCGGCATTCACGTAGCTAAGCTCTCGGGTGGTGCGGTTATATATGGCCAGGAAACAGGTAATAAACTTCTCGGCGATTGCGTTGCGGTAGATGAGGTCGTTCAGCTCGCTCACAATGGTACTCAGGTTGGTGGTCTGCCGCAGAATGGTGCGCAGCCCCGCCTGAAAATTGGACATCAGCAACGAGGCCGGTACCCCTTTCCCCGACACATCGGCCACGCAGAAAAGGAACTGGTTTTTGTCAATCGGCACGAAATCATAGTAGTCGCCCCCAATAGATGAATGCGGGATGTAGGTGGCGTGGATGGCCACATCCTGGTTGTTGGGCAAAGATTTTGGAAAGAGCATGTTCTGCACCTCGCGGGCAATCTCTATCTCCTTGCGCATGGCTTCCTGGGTCAGGCGGTGCCGCTCCAGGCGCCGGTTCTCCATGGCCACCAGAATGATGTTGCTGAGGGTCTGCACAAAGCTCAACGCCCCCAGCGTGGTATAGTAAGCATTCACGTTCCCGATCATGACAAACGCCAGAATGCGGTTGTTGTGCATAATGGGAATCACGGTTTCAAAGTCGTGCCAGCGGCGGTCAATATCCAGTTTGGCCAAAGAGGTGATTTCCCGCAGCTCGGTGATTTCCTGGGGCAACTCCATTTCCCGGAAGTTATGCTGCGTACCGAAACTCACTTTGCATTCCCACTCCTCATCCAGCAGGAAAAGGGACAAGCGCCGGATGTTCAGCTGCGCGAGTAACGTGAAATGGTAGATTTTGTACAGCGCCTCCTCGGGAAGGTTGTTGTTAATGGCCTTGGTGATTTCCAACAGGGCAGCCAGTTCCAACTTCTTCAGGTTCAATTCCTGCTCAACTGTAGGAAAATTCAATTCAGACATCTGTTCTAGACATTATCGGTCCCTCTACTTTCAGGACCCTGGCCGCAGGTGAAACAACCGGCCTCAAGTACTAAACGCAAAGACTGTAGATTCATTTTTATTCGCCGCTGATTTCTCGCACCCCACACACGCCAGCGGCTCTGTTGTATGGTGCGCCTTTGGTTTTAGGCACAGTTTAAGCTAAACAGGCCAAAACCAGAATTTGTTTTTACCTGGAGTTATGGGTAAGCAGCCCCTCTTTGGTAGCCAGGAAAAAGTAGTGGTGCCCTTCGCGCGCAAAGTGTTCAGGGTCAAAGGGAACCTCGGTATCCTGGTCGGGGAAAAGGCACTTGATATAGTTCATACTGATAAGCCCCCGCAGCGCCTCTCGCAACTCTGGGTCAGGCATTCTCAGTTCCTGCAGCAAGGCCTCAAAAGAAGTCACAAAGTAAAGCTCATCAATGATGTTGAATTCCTGGTCTGTCATGCGGTTCTCAGTTCACGGCCTTTCCATTGGTACTTTCCCCGCAGCCCCAGAAAAGCTGTAATCAAAATATAAGGGACGTACACCAATTGGAGAAACCACAGCAGCGAAAGTAATCGCTTTTTACCAAATAAGCCTAGCACCTGTTGCAAAAGTAAGGCATCTGGGACGATTTTTGTGGTTAGTACGATGCCCAACAACCCCCATGAGCAGTAATTAAACACCGCCCCAAGTAAAACTACAAGCACCGCTACATTCGCTCCCAGCACCACCAAAGCCAAGGCCTGCGAAGACAAAGATTCATAGTGTTTCCACTTGCTGGCCCACCTTACCCGCTGGTGCAAAAACTGGGTAATGGTCGCCGCCGCGGGGGTCTGCACCACAGCTTGAGAGGACTTCGCGAAGGCGATCTGCCCCGGGTACTTCTGGTGTATTTTATGGAGCAAGAACTCATCATCGCCGGAGGGCACCTGTTCATTCCCTTTAAAACCATTCACTTCATAGAAAGCCGCCTTTTCATAGGCCAGGTTCGCGCCGTTGCACATGGTGGGTTTCTGTACCGCAATGGAGGCTGCCCCCACTCCTATCAACGCCGAGAACTCCAAGGCCTGCAATTGCTGCCACAACGTCTGCGTGGGCGCATACGCCACGGGACCACTGATCATCTTAGGGCTTTGGTCCTGCTTGATTTGGTTAAACGTCTGCAGCCACTGCGGCGAGAGCCGGCAATCGCCGTCGGTGCAGGCAATCCACTCGCCTTTGGCGTGTTGAATCCCGGTTTCGACAGCGGCCTTTTTCTGCCTCTTTCCTGAAAAATCGGCTAAAAACAACAAGGTCAGCGGCATCCTAGTTTGCGCTTGGAATTGGCTCACTAACTCCGAAGTGGCGTCTTCTGAAAGGTCGTCCACCACAATGACTTCGTAATGGGAAGCAGGGTATTGCTGCCGCTCCAGATCTTGCAGCAGCGAGATGATGTTCTGGGCTTCGTTCCGGACGGGGATGATGACGGAGAAAAACGCCGGGGGAGTGTCGGTGGAGAGACGGGGTTCCGGGAGTTGCTTCCAGGCGTACCAGCAGCGGAGAATCACCACGGCGTATGCGCCCACCAACAGAAATGCCAGCAGCATCAACGGGAATTGGAGAGTTTAAGCGGAAGCACGAAGATGAGCCCCACCACGCTGGGAAGGGCGATGTTCATGGTCCACAGAGAAAGGCTGGCGCCCAGCACCAACAACGGATCCTGCCCCATCAGCCCAAAAAAGTGCATCGCCGACAGCTCCCGCATCCCAATATCCGCGAGCGCATTGATGGACGGCACCACCGATTTCATCAAAAACGTGCCCGAAACGCCCCACACGTATTCTTCCACCGAAAGATGCACCCCAAACGCCCAGAGCAATGCAATGAACTGCCCCATGAACACCAGATACCGCGCTCCCGAGATCAGCAAAGTTTTGGTCAGTTCCGCGGAAGAGTATGTGCCGATGACAGAGAAATAATGCACCCAGCGCCGCAGAAAACTTACCCGCTCCAGCAACCCGATGGCCCACTGGAAACTGAACAGCAAAGCCAGCGCCCAACTGTTTACCAGCAACAGCGCCAACAACACAGAAACACCCACCGGCGAGGCCAACGGCACATAATACTTGAACACGAAAAAAGCGATAGCCCCGGAACCCATGAGCACCGTAGCGAAGAGTTGGCACAAGCGGCCCAATAGAATGGCCCCAATGGCATCGGCGCGGTCTTTCCGGTGCATGGTCAGGATGCGGCCGGCGTAGTCTCCCATGCGGTTGGGGGTAACAAAGCCCAAAGTTAGCCCTACTAGAACGGCCCGGTATGCTTCCAAAAAGGAAATCTTTTCGAATTTTCGGGAAAGAAACTGCCATTTAGAGGCTTCCACGCCCCAGTTCACTGGCAGCAACACGGCGGCGATGAACAAGGCCGTGCTCTTGGTGTCCCAGATCTGCCGAAGCGTTTGGAAAGAGAGGACACTGTGGGAACTGGCTTCCAGAATGGCTTGTCGTAGGTAGTAAAGCGTTAACCCAAAAACAACCAGCTTGCCCAGCCCCACCAAAAGACGCCGCGATACCAGCACTTTGCCGGATTGTTTGTAATTTTGCACTTCATGATTCATTCTACCGCAGTACTTCCCAATAATAAATTAATCTTAGGCGTAGACCCGGGCACCAACGTGATGGGCTACGGCCTCATTGAAGTGAACGGCTCCAAGGTAACGGTGCTCCAGTACGGCGTGCTTCAGCTTAAAAGCTATGCTAACCATGCCGTGAAACTGAAAAAGATTTACGACAGCACCCTGCGGCTGATCACCGAATACCTCCCTGACGAAATGGCCATTGAGGCGCCGTTCTTCGGGACTAACGTGCAGTCCATGCTAAAGTTGGGCCGCGCCCAGGGAGTGGCCATCGCCGCCGCCCTCTCCCGCGACATCCCCTACGTGGAATACGCCCCAAAGAAAATAAAACAATCTGTGACCGGCAACGGGAACGCCTCTAAAGAGCAGGTGGCCGCCATGCTGCTGCAGATCCTCAAGATAAAGGAAGCCCCTAAATTCCTGGATGCCACCGATGCCCTGGCCGTGGCCCTCTGCCACCACTACTCACAAGGAGCAAACCAAAAAGCCGGCGGAAAATCCTGGAAAGCCTTCCTCACCGAAAACCCAGATCGGATGTCTAAGTAATCGTAAGGTTTTCTATTCCTTATAATTGAATCAGCCGTTTAGAGGCCCTTTCCTTGAAAAGAGCCTCTAAACGGCTGAAACCTTCGCGGGAGTCTACAATCAGCTTCCAGCCTCCGTTTTTAGGGCCTGCCTGATTTTACCGGCAATCTCCTCCATCTCCTCGGCCTCAAATTTCTGCTTGGGGTTGCTGAAGTTCATGTCTGAGATTTGGTTCATGGGTACCAGGTGCACATGGGCGTGCGGAACCTCCAACCCTATTACGGCCACTCCTACCTTGGTGCACGGAACAGCTTTCTTTAAGCCGATGGCTACCTTTTGGGCAAACTTATGCAGGTCGGCCAGGGTATTGGGGTCCATGTCAAAGATGTAGTCCACGGGTTCTTTGGGGATGACCAGCGTGTGGCCTTTCACCAGCGGGAAAACATCTAGAAACGCCAGAAAACGATCGTCTTCTAGCACCTTGTAGGCAGGAATTTCGCCCCGGATGATCTTAGAGAAAATGGTTTCCATAGCTGTTTTGGTTAACGGGAAATCTCAAGAATCTCGAAACGGAGCTTGCCGGCCGGCACCGTGATCTCGGCGATCTCCCCTACCGATTTCCCCAGCAGTCCTTTCCCGATGGGTGATTTCACGGAGATTTTGCCCGCTGCTAAATTGGCCTCTTCTTCGGCTACCAGGGTGTAGAGCATCTCCATGTTGTTGTTCAGGTTCTTGAGCTTCACTTTGGAAAGGATCAGCGCCTTGGTAAGATCCAGGTTAGACTCGTCAATGAGACGGGCGTTGCCCAATACTTCCTCCAGTTTGGATATCTTCAGCTCCAGGTGCCCTTGCGCATCCTTGGCCGCGTCATATTCAGCGTTCTCACTCAGGTCCCCTTTGTCACGGGCTTCCGCCAACTGGCGCGCCACATCGGCCCGGCCTTTTGTCTTCAGTTCATGTAACTCTTCCTTGAGCTTCTGCAATCCTTCTGGGGTGTAGTAAGATACTGTTGCCATATTTTTAATGGGTTAGTACAATGGTTAAAAAAGAAGAACGGCCTTCCTGTCTGGAGACCGTTCTTATGCTAAGGTATCACATTTTTTCTAAACTACATGCATCAGAAGCATAATTTTGCTCCCAGGCACCGCCCCCTTTGCCCCGCTTTTCACTTGGTCTCACCCCTGATTTCTGCGGATGGTTTTTACCTGTTTTTAAATAAATATGCTAAAAACCCTGAGTAGATTGTAACAAAATTTGGCTTTTGGGCCTATGTTTACAATCATATGTCAGAAGCCACCGAACCATTTCTAAAACTGGCCGCCATAGATATAGGGTCTAACGCGGTCAGATGCCAAATATCCAACGTCTTCCGGTTTGAAGACCACACCCTCTTCAAGCGGGTGGAATACATCCGGTACCCCATGCGGCTGGGCGAGGACGTTTTTGCCAAGGGCATCATCACCAGACCCAAAGCGGAGAAGTTCATCAAGCTCCTGCACGGCCTCTACCTGATCATGCAGGTGCACGAGGTGCAGGATTTCATGGTTTGTGCCACCTCGGCCATGCGCTCTGCCGCCAACGCCCAGGAAATCATTGATGAGATCCATGACAAGCTAGGCCTGCACATCCAGGTCATAGACGGCACCACCGAGGCCGACCTCATCAACATGGTGATCAGACAGCAACTGGACGACCGCAACTACCTACACATTGACGTGGGCGGCGGCTCCACAGAGTTCAACATCTACGTGAACCGCATGAAGGTGGCTTCCCAATCCTTTGAACAAGGCTCTATCCGGCACATGCAGGGCGAGGAATCCATGGAGATGTGGCAGACTATGCAAGCTTGGGTGACGGAGAAGGCGCGCATGCACCACGTTCACCTGGCCATTGGCACAGGAGGTAACATCAACAAGATCTATGACATGGCCAAACTGGCGGGCAAACCCATTTACCGTGACCAAATTGAGGCCATTGTGCAGGAGATTTCCAGCTACTCCATGGAAGAGCGCGTTAAGGTGCTCCTGCTCAACGCAGACCGCGCCGATGTGATTGTGCCAGCCGCCGAGATCTACCTGTCTGCCATGAACTGGGCGAACCTAGACACCATGCTGGTCCCGCAAGTAGGCCTGAAGGATGGCATGCTTCAGTCTTTGTACGAACGCCACCAAGGTGCCACGCAACACCATTTTAAGCTTGATTTTTAGAAAACAGGCTTGAAACGGGTTATAAATTAGGTGATGTTGTTGTTTTGATAATTGGAACCCACCCCTACCCCTCCGAGGAGGGGAATTCCTAAACGCTTTTTTGAAACATCATAAGGCTGAGTTCGGGCTTTTTAGTGGTTCTAGTCTGAGTCTTACATTATCTGATACTCCCCTCCTGGGAGGGGTTGGGGTGGGTTGCACATTGCAAGGCTTCTACAAAAGTTAAATCTGCAACCTTGAACCAAAATCAACATTTCTATAAAACAGAAGGGGCTGCCATTTCATAATGGCAGCCCCTTCTGTTTTATAGATACTAAAAATTTAAAACAAGCAGGTTTCCACTTCCACATCAGTGGAGAGGTGGAAGAAGGCGCGGTGCATGTTGAAGGCAGGTTCATCCTCGGCGGGTTGGCGCTTGATGTAGGAACCGTCTTCGCGCATGATGTAAGAGTTCTGGTTGTCCATGAGGTTGTAGCGCAGGATGTTCGTGGCCTGGCGTTTCAGGTCTTCGTGCACAATGTAGAACAGGGCCTCAATGCGGCGCTCAAAACTGCGCACCATAATATCGGCGCTGCCGCCCAATACCTGCGGATTGCCGTTGTTGTGGAAGTAGAACAGACGCGCGTGCTCTAGGTACTCGCCCACAATGGAACTCACCTGGATGTTCTCGCTCAAGCCTTCGCGGCCTGGCCGCAGACAGCAGATCCCGCGCACGATGAGCCTGATCTGTACCCCGGCCTGCGAAGCGGCATAAAACTCATCTATCACCTCTTTGTCCTCCAGCGAGTTGATCTTGACCACGATTCCCGCCGATAACCCAAGCTCGGCGTTGCGGGCCTCTTGCCTGATCAATTCTATCAGCTGCTGGCGCATATCTTTGGGCGCCGTGATCAGGTACTCGTAGTTCTCTGGGTAAGAGTGACCGGTGATTACGTTGAAGAATTCAGACACGTCGTGGCCGTACACGTCATCGGTGGTCAATAGACTGATATCGGTGTAGGTCCGGCTCGTGGATTCGTTGTAGTTCCCGCTGCCGATGTGCACGTAACGCGTCACCTTCTCGCCCTCCTTCCGGATGATCATAAGCATTTTGGTGTGCGTCTTGTACTTGCTGATGCCGTAGATCACAAAGCAACCGGCTTTCTCCAGTTTCTCCCCTTCCCGCAGATTGCGCTCTTCGTCAAAACGGGCCTTTACCTCCAGGAGCGCCGAGACGTGTTTCCCGTTCTCGGCGGCTTTGAGCAGGGCGGCAGTCACGCGCGAGTTATCGGCTAACCGGTAGATGGTCTGCTTGATTCCCAGCACGTATGGGTCCTCGGCAGCCTTCTCCAGCAGGGTCACTACGGGTTCAATGCTGTTGTACGGGTGGTGCAGCAGCACATCATGGTGCTTGAGGTACTCAAAAATGTTGTCCATGGCCCCAGGCGGCAAGCTGGGCGCGGGGACCGGCGCAGGCGGACGCTGGATCTTGTTCGCAAAATGCGGATGCCGGATAATCTGCCACAGGGCTTTGAGGTCAATGAGGCGGTCAATGGAGAAGATGTTCCCGTTGTCTATGGACCATCTTTCCTTCAGCATCTTCATCACGTACGGAGACGGAGTGCGCTCCACCTCCATGCGAACCACACGGCCTTTCTTCCGGTTTTTAAGCTTCTGCTTCACCTCCTGCACAAAATCCTGGTCCATGTCATCGCTTTCCTCCAAGGTGAAATCACCGTTCCGCGTGATCCGGAACAGGTTCACCGACTCTATCTCCACGTTCCTGAAGAGCTTGTCCATGTTCCAGCGGATGATCTCCTCAATGGGCACGAAAATGATTTTGTTTTTGCGCGAGATTTCAAAAAAACGGGTCAAATTCCCGGGGATCTGCACAAAGGTGGTGCGGCTCTGCTGCTTTTCTTCCTCAGAGGTACGGGTGACCACCGCAAAGATGAGCAATTGGTTCATCATGAGCGGGAACCCGTGGTAGCTGTCATACACCATGGGCGTGAGCAGCGGGTAGATGGTGTTCTTGAAGTAGGAAGCCGCTTTGGTCTGCTCAGATTCGGTGAGGTCCTCCACATTGCAGATGTTGAACCCGTGCCTGTCAAAGTCATGCTTTATCTCCTCGTAGGTCTGGCACTGGTCCCCTACAAAACGGTGGGCAAGGTCCAGCAGCTTTTTCCGGAAGGGCAGCTCCCGCAGGCCAGAGTAATCCACGCGCTCTTTCCCGAAGTCAATGTAGTTGTACAAGCTGCCCACCCTAATCATGAAGAACTCGTCCAAGTTGGAAGAGGTGATGGCCAGAAACTTCATTCTATCAAACAGGGAGGTGTTGGCATTCCTTGCCAGATCCAACACCCTGTAGTTGAAACGCAACCAACTAAGGTCGCGGCTGATGTAGTTACTTCTCCGGATTTGCTCCGATGCCTTGATTGAATTCATACCAGGTGGTCAACTTCTACTTTTCTGTGCTTCTTTATACGTACTTGCGTGTAGCTACGTGAATCTCTGTGCTTGCTAATTAACGGCTTTCTCTGCCCAACCGCAACAGAAAAGCCTGCATAAAGCAGGCTTTCCTTTGCAATATCAAAAACCAGGCCTTAAACGTCTACTTTGGCGTATTTGGCGTTGCGTTCAATAAAATCGCGGCGTGGCGCCACCTCGTCGCCCATCAGCATGGAGAACAGGTGATCTGCTTCAGCGGCCGATTCCACCGACACTTGCTTTAAGCTGCGGGTATCTGGGCGCATGGTGGTTTCCCACAGCTGCTCTGGGTTCATCTCACCCAAACCTTTGTAGCGCTGCACGCCCACACTCTCGTCTTTCCCTTTGCCCAGCTCAGCAATGGCCTCCATACGGTCTTGCTCGGTCCAGCAGTAACGCTCTTCCTTGCCTTTCTTCACCAGGTACAGCGGTGGCAACGCAATGTACACGTAGCCGTTGTCAATGAGGTCACGCATGTAACGGAAGAAGAACGTCAGGATCAGGGTTCTGATGTGGGAACCGTCCACGTCCGCATCCGTCATGATGATGACTTTGTGGTAACGCAGTTTGGTCATGTTCAGAGCCTTGTCATCTTCCGGAGTCCCGAAGCTCACGCCCAGGGCGGTGATCATGTTCTTGATCTCTTCATTCTCGTAGATGCGGTGCTCCTGGGCTTTCTCCACGTTCAGGATCTTACCGCGCAGCGGCAGGATGGCCTGGAACTTACGGTCACGGCCCTGCTTGGCAGAACCACCAGCAGAGTCACCCTCCACCAGGTACAGTTCGCAGTTCTCAGGATCAGAGTCAGAGCAGTCGGCCAGTTTACCGGGTAAGCCTGAGCCGCCCATCACGTTCTTCCGCTGCACCATCTCGCGGGCCTTACGGGCCGCCAGACGTGCCTGCGCCGCCAGAATCACTTTCTGGATAATGATACGCGCTTCTTTGGGGTTCTCTTCCAGAAAACGGTTCAAAATCTCTCCTACTACCGTATCCACGGCGCCCATTACGTCTGAGTTCCCCAGCTTGGTTTTGGTCTGGCCCTCAAACTGCGGCTCCTGCACTTTCACAGAAATCACTGCGGTCAGTCCTTCTCTGAAGTCATCGCCTTGAATCTCCACTTTGGCTTTCTCCAGCATGCCGGAACGCTCTGCGTACGCTTTCAAGGTACGGGTAAGCGCCCTGCGGAAACCAGCTACGTGGGTACCACCTTCGTGGGTGTTGATGTTGTTCACGTAGGAGAAGATGTTCTCAGTATAAGAGGTGTTGTAGTTCAACGCAATCTCCACCGGAATACCGCCTTTCTCACTTTCTACGTAGATAGGCTCGGGAATCAGGTTTACCCTGGTTTCCTCAATATAGGCCACAAACTCGCGCAGACCGCCTTGAGAATAGAAAGACTCCGCCAGGAATTCACCCGGCGTCACTTCTTCTCTAAGGTCAGTCAAATTGATTCTGATCCCTTTGTTCAAGAAAGCCAGTTCGCGGAGGCGGCTGGCTACCGTTTCGTATTTGTATTCGGTAACGGTGAAGATGCTGGCGTCTGGCTGGAAGTGAACGGTGGTTCCTCTTTTGTCAGTGGTGCCAATCTCGCGCACCGGGTACGCCGGCACCCCAATGTTGTAGTGCTGCTCATAGAGCTTGCCGTTGCGGTGAACCGTCACGTGCAGGTCTGTGGAGAGGGCGTTCACGCAGGAAACCCCTACCCCGTGCAGACCACCGGATACTTTGTAAGAATCTTTGTCAAACTTTCCGCCGGCGTGCAGCACGGTCATTACCACCTCTAGGGCCGAGCGGCCTTCTTTCTGGTGGAAGTCAACCGGAATACCCCGGCCATTGTCTGAAACAGAAATAGAGTTGTCTGTGTGGATGGTGACGCTGATCTCGTCACAGTGCCCGGCCAGGGCTTCATCTATGGAGTTGTCTACCACTTCCCACACCAGGTGGTGGAGACCTTTGATGCCGATATCGCCGATGTACATGGCGGGCCGTTTACGCACCGCCTCCAAGCCTTCAAGCACCTGGATACTGTCTGCGGAATAGGCGGTCATGTTGTTTTGTTCGATGTCACTCATTGAGTTTTCGGTGGATTATTAACATGCAAAAATACCAAATTTAATCGGGTTTTGCCAGCTTCTGCTCCTTAAATATAGAGGTAGTTTAATTATTTATTCACCCAAGTTATGTGACTCACCCTGAGCATTGCTGATAAGGCAAGTGCCTTTCCATAATTGTATTTTCAGGCCCTTTTTTTAATAGAAAACTCAAAAACCCAGCTTCTATTTTGCCGATGTCTTTTCTTGCCAGCAAGACACTCCTGGTGAACCATAATTGATGAGCTGGTATTTTCATTCTGATTTCCTTTTAACTGATTTCCCGAAAAGAGCCACTTTTAAGAAAACGGCCTTAAAACAGAATACCTTAGAAAACCAGCGCACTTCTCCTCTATTTGCTTCGGCGAAAATAGCCTTTCTCACGTAGATGAATACTAGATAAAGCCCCCGATGATAGTACAGGTAATAAGAGACTGGAGGCTATGAAGAAGTGGTCGATCCAGTGCATTACTGCCGATTCTTCGATAACAAACCATAAAAACCACCTCTCCTCTTAAGTCTTGTTTTCAGGAAAACTGACCTAAAACAACACCTATTGATAAAAGGCTTTCAGAACCATAACCCACTAGTAAGATCAAGAAAATAGGAAAGCCGCAAAACGCATTTTAGTAGGATAGCAGCGTATTCTGGCGACCTATTCCGAAAATAAAGGATGCAGCTTGGTGCGGGCCACCTAAAATTGGCTGGTCCAGGTGAATATTTGGCAAAATGAAGGTTTATTCTTAAGTTTCCACCTCATTAGAAAACTAACCGCACGAATACCCTTTTGTACCTCGTGCCCTTTACCCGCACCAATCTCTACTAACTCTCATGAAGGACGTAATTTTAGGCATTGACATCGGTGGTACGAACACCAAATTCGGGTTCATTGACCGCGATGGCATCATTTTAACCCAAGGCGAGCTCCCTACCACTGAGGGAGAGACCGTACATGATTTCCTGCGCATTCTCTACAGCGAGGTGCAAGCCAAATTCAAGAAAATTGAGGACGAAGCCCACGTCATTGGTGTAGGTGTAGGCGCCCCTAATGGCAACTTCTATACAGGAACCATCGAGAACGCTCCCAACCTTAAATGGCACGGTTCTGTTCCGTTGGTAGAGTTGCTCAACTCTTACTTCAAACTTCCAATCTACCTGACCAATGACGCCAACGCGGCTGCCATTGGCGAGATGATCTACGGCGGTGCCAAAGACATGAAGAACTTTGTGGTAGTGACTCTGGGTACTGGTTTGGGAAGCGGTATTGTGGTGAACGGCGAGTTGGTGTACGGCCACGACGGTAACGCCGGCGAGTTGGGCCACACCCTGGTGAACGTGAAAGGCAGCGGCCGCGTGTGCGGTTGCGGACGTCGCGGCTGCTTGGAAACCTACGTTTCTGCCACCGGTATTAAGCGCACCGTGTACAAATTCTTAGCTGACTATACTGATTACAGCGAACTGCGCGGCGTAAGCTTCAACGACCTTAACGCCGAGATGATCACCCAGGCGGCCAAACGCGGCGACAAAATCGCGATTGACTGTTTTGAGTACACCGGTAAAGTGCTGGGCATGAAACTAGCCGACACCGTGGCGCACCTGAGCCCAGAGGCGATCTTCCTTTTCGGTGGATTGACCCGCGCCGAGGAGTTCCTGTTTGACCCGGTTCGGTACCACATGGAGAAAAACCTCCTGAGCATCTTCAAAGGCAAGGTGAAAATTTTACCTTCTGGCTTAGGCTTAAGCAATACCGCGGTAATGGGCGCAGCAGCCCTTGCCTGGAAAGAACTGGAGCGCGTGCCTGTGGCCTAACTCTACTTTATTTTCCAAAAACAAAAAGCCCGAGGGAAACACCTTCGGGCTTTTTGTTTTTTGGAAAATGAAGGTGGGCACCAATTTTTTAATCTTTTGAATAAATAATCAAAAAAGCGGAGGATTGCATTCAGGGAAATATGAAAGACCTCTTTTATAACAAAACCTGGCTCTTTTTAAATACCTACATTACAGTATTGACACTCCTTCCATTAGCTGCTATCTTGGCTTTCAGGTTATAGCAAAGTCCTCTCCTTATCTTACTTATTGCTTCATTGAAGTGCCTTTTTGGTTAAATCAGACCTAAAGTATATTCATACCGGCCCTCCGTTTCCTGTTATTAACACGGGACCATCTTTCCTACCCCTACTCTGGCACTTTTTACTTTCGGTTTTCTATCATTCACCTATGAAGAGAATTCTACTATCCTGTCTTCTACTTTCCTTCATGATGGGGGAAAGCCATGCCCAGGAGGCAACTTCCTTTTGGAACTTGTCTGGGAACAGCAATGCCAACAGCAGCTCTAAATTAGGGACCACCAATGGGGTGCACCTTAGATTCTTCACCAACAACCTAGAGCGAATGCGCATCAATGCCACCGGGTTAGTCAGCATTGGCTCCGCTACCCCGAATGCCAAATTTTACGTCAACAGCCCTGCCAGCGTAGACCCGCTTCGGATATTAGTCAATAGCTCTACCAAGTTTCTGATACACAAAAATGGAGGCGTAAGTATAGGCTTAAACCAAACGCCTCCCCATAATGGGCTTTTGGTAAACGGAAACGTAGCCTTCGGAACCACAGAACTCACGCCTTTCTACAGATTGCAGGTCATAGGGTCATCTAACACGAATGGAATTCTTGCCAAAGGTTCTGCCTACGCTATCCAGGCCGAGTCAATAATTGATTATGGAACTGGCGTTTTCAGCATAGCAGGGAAAAATGGCACCGGAATACGTACCTATGCAGGGCATACGGGAGTCAGTGCAGCAGGTAACGCTTATGGTGTATATGCAACATCCGAACACACCGGCATCTATGGTTCAGGTACTGTCTATGGTGTGTATGGCATTACCAGATTCGGGAGTGGTGTCTTCGGCTCAAGCTCCTCCGGGGCAGGGATTTATGGAAGGAGTTTCGAAGGTTATGGCGGTTATTTCACTTCATTAGACGGCACCGGCTTGTTTGCCTCCACTACCAACGGCACTTTTGCGGCAGTTTTTGAAGGGCAAATCTATAGTTTCGGTTCCTTCCAGAGCAGCGATCAAAAAATAAAAAAAAATGTTCAGGAGGTGGAAAACGCCCTTACTCTAATAAACCAACTGAAGCCTAAAAAGTATGAATTCAGGGATGATGCCATGTATGCAAAGCTAAACCTTCCAAAAGGAAACCACTACGGTTTACTAGCTCAGGAAGTGGAAGAGGTATTGCCAGATTTGGTTCGGGAATCGTCTCATAAAGTTTTACCGCCAGAGGAGGTACCAGTACTACCCTCCCCAGCCGAAGCCCCATCCATGCAGGATAATGTCCTTAAGATCAGCCAACAGGAAGGCAAAAAGGAAACCATCTCCATAAAAGCGGTGAATTACACTGAGCTGATTCCTTTGCTCATAAAAGCCATTCAGGAACAGCAGGAAACTATTTCTACCCTTTCAGAAAGGATAGCCCAACTAGAATCCGCTTCGGGGACTGGCGGAAAAAGTCCTCTAGACCCTACAAGTTCAGGCATCATTTTGGAGCAGAACCACCCCAACCCCGTGGACCAAACCACTACCTTCCGATACCGAATCCCGGAGGGATCGCTGGCCCAGATTCACGTTTACGAGGCAAATTCCGGGAAACTGCTTAAAACCATACCAGCTCCAGCCGAAGGCAAAATACAGATGAATACCAGTAACTTACCTACCGGGCATTATATCTATACCTTAACTGTCAACGGAAAAATCGCCGCCTCTAAACA
This sequence comes from Rufibacter hautae, assembly GCF_008271695.1. GTDB lineage: Bacteria > Bacteroidota > Bacteroidia > Cytophagales > Hymenobacteraceae > Nibribacter > Nibribacter hautae. Next base: position 651,678 of record NZ_VKKY01000002.1, on the reverse strand, counting down.
CATGATGGTGAGCCGGTAACCTGTTAGCTTTAATGCCCAACAGAAAAGGCTGCTCATGTATAGGGCAGCCTTTTCTGTTGAAAACCAATGCAAGGAGAGCCAGGAAGCTCCCAAACGAAAACTGAATCTTTGATGCCTCCCAGTTTTGGCTTGATTTCAGGGAAACAGCGCTAAAAGGAACATCGACTTACCAGGAAGCGCCAGACCTTTAGGAGATACGTTTTGTTTCTCCTGCTCAATGCCAGTTCTTGTCTGGTTTCTTTTTCAGGCGTTTGGCAGCGTCTATGACATCCTGCAGTTCTACGGGATCGTTGAAGGGGTCTTCGTCCAGTTGGGTGACGCGGTTGAGTTCTTTCTGCCAGCGGCGCAGTTCCTGAATGTACGGCTCGCATTCTACTCGCCTCAATTCATCGTTGTGTAACTCAAGGTCGCAGATGCCGTTGTGCAGCCATTCGCCGGTGTGCCAGTCAGGCATGTCCACGGCGGGGAACAGGCAGACGCCGTGCAGGTCTATGCCAGCTTCCACGGCAGCTAAAGACTCATCCATGACATCGCGGAGCCAGTCTTCCCGCCCGTCTTTCAAGCCACTGGTTTCCCCGATGATCATAGGGCGTTTGTAGCGGTCATACACCAAGTGCATAAGTTCGCAAAGCGGTTTGATGCGGTCATCCTCTGGGGGAAGGGCGGCGTGCGGTCCCTGCTCGCGGTACTCCATCTGCCCGAAGGAGTAATTGTTTGCGCCTACTATGTCCAGGATCTCGGGGGAACCCCCAAGTTCGGGCTGCTCTTTGCCGGAGATGATGTCCCAGGCCAGGAAAGTGTCTACATAAGTTTCGTGGCGGGCGGCCTCCACCAGATCGGGTCGGTCTTTGGGCGCTACCACCTGTACCAAAGGATCAATATGAATCATCCGGGCCTCAGGGATCACTTCCCTGATGACCTTTACGCCGGCAATGGCGGCTTTGCAGAGAGCCACTCTCAGTTTGAAGCGGTCTTCCTTCGTGTTCTTATAAGGCGCTACCCATCCCCACTCCCCGGCGCAGAAAGAAAAGAAGGTAATCTCGTTGATGGGCGTAAAGAAGTACGGGGCGGGCAGTTTGTCTACCACATATTCGGCGACAGCCCGGCAATAAGCGGCAAAGCGTTGGGTGAAGGCCTCGGTGAAAGGATCCAGGTCAACGGGGTAGCCGTAATGGCAGAGGTCCCATATGGGTAGGATCTTGTGCTGCTGCATGGCCGCAATCATGGGGTCAATGGGCGAGAAATCATATGCCCCTTCTTTGTCCACCATGGGCCAGGGAATACCCTCGCGTGATACCGCAATCCCCAGACGGCGCAGCAGCTCATAATCTTTATCAGCGAACTTGTCGTGCTGCGTTTCTGCGATGAGATTCCGGCGTTTCTTGTCCTTCCACAGGAAAGTGGAGCATTCAAAGCCAGAGATAAAGAACGTGGGGAAAATACCGGGTCGCTTTGCCATAGTAAGATAAACTCCGAATCTACCTAAAGGTTCTAGCCCACCTTCAGCTTCGTAATCAAGGTGTAAGTATGCGTGATTTGAAAAGCGATGAGAACTACAAACCTCTGAATGAAAGCGTTAAGACACCTGAGAAAAGTGGCCTTAATTCCGTATGAACCTCGGCGATGCGCTGCTCCTACCCAAACCCTAATTATTCGTACAAAGATTTAAAACTTCTAATATTTAGAAAAAACGTTCCTAAAACATACACCTATGAAAAAGACCATCTTCACAAACCTGCTGGCGCTTACGCTGGCAGGCGGCCTCTTAACGGCCTGTAGCGAGAAAGCCCCGGCCGAGAAAACCGGCACTACCAACACTGAGGACATGGTAGAAGGCGTTGACGGCGGCTTGGATTCATTGAACTTGCCAGACTCCTCTGCTACCACCACCGGAGGCGAACAGCAGTAAATCTCATGAAAATACCCTCCTGTTTATAGGCTCGTTTTAGTGAAAGAGCCCAGAAACAGGAGGGTATTTCGTATTTACCTACTTTTTACTTCGCAAACAGCCAGGAGAAGACCTTAGGGAACTCCCGTTGCCAATAAGACTCCTTGTGCTCCCCGTCTGCATGCACTTCATAGACAAAGGCCGAAGGTTTCATCCCTTGTTTCACCAGAAGATCACGCATACGAGCCATGTCAGGCACCATCTCCTTGCTTTCTTTGGCGCCGGCCACTAGGTACACCTTCAGGTCCTTGGCAACTTTGGTTTTGGCGGCATATTCATAAAACTCAGGGGAAACCCAGAAGGCCGGGGAAAACACGCCCGCCCTGCCAAAAACTTCCGGATGTTTGAGGGCTGCGTACAGCGAGATCAACCCACCCATAGAACTGCCCGCCACGCCGGTATGCTCCTTTTCGGATTTGGTGCGATAGTGCGCGTCTATGTAAGGCTTCAAGGTCTGGGCTAGGAAATCAACGTAAGCATCACCTTTGCCGCCGCCGTACCTGGCGTTGCGCCATGGCGTGTACTCGTTCATCCGCTCCTCGCCGCCGTTATCCACTGCTACCACAATTACTTCTTTGCCCTGGGTTTTGAACAGCTCGTTCAAGGATTCATCTACGCCCCACTCACCGCTGTAGGAGTAGAAAGCGTCAAACACGTTCTGCCCGTCATGCATGTAAAGCACGGGGTACTTCTTCCCCGAGGTCGCGTAATTAGGCGGCAGGTACAGCCACACGCGCCGAGACTTTTTTAGTTGCGGCATCCAGAACTCATTGCTCAAAACCTGCACGTTAGAGGCGGCGGTGTGCACCTTGGCGGGTGAGGCGAAATTGTCCTGCCAGTTCTCTACTTCCAGGCGTATCGTATCCTTTCCAGCTTTGGCTTTGTAGGCCCGATTGCCTCGGCCCGCCCCATTGGCCAGCGTCTCTCCTTTTTCCCAACTGCCACGTGTGATCTTGTATTCCAATTCGCCCTCGCCTTGGGGCAAGGTGAGGTAGAATCGGTTGTTGGCAGCTTTCTTGAAGGCAAACGCCGGATTCCGCGGATTCCAGTTGTTTGGGTTGCCGGCCAGGAAAAGTGTATCAGTGGCGGGCGTCTTTTCCGGCACCTTCCTGATCTCAATAGTCACCTGAGCCTCAGCGCGAAAGACCAAGGCCGTGAGGGGCAGCAGCAGACCAAGTTTCAGGCCTGTAGATTTTTTCATAATTGGCATTTTTAAATCTAGGAAATCGATTTCTTAATTAAAAAAGCGTAGATTTACCTCTCTGATTTTACAATATTAACAATACTATCCTATAAAGCTACCATGCTCTGGCCCAAAACAGGAAGAACTTACCGTCAAGGCAATGGTTTTCTTGCTGGACTAGAAGTGTTTGAACAGGATTAGTATTGTGCTCGATTGGAAAAATCGCAGAAAGATTAAGTGCCGGAGGCGTATTTCAGACTTGTTTTTCTGAAAAGGCACTTAAAACAGGAAGAAGCCGAAAGGCAAAACCTAGGCTTGCCTTCTAAAGGAAACCAAGTAGTCGGATTGCCAAAGGCGATTTCACCTGCGCCTCTATACACCTGATAAAGAACAAAATGAAGCACTCCTCCCTCTCCCTTGCATTTGCCAAAGGGCTTGCGTTGCTAAGCGTTTTACTTCTTTCCTTCTCTGCCCAGGCTCAGCCGAAAGCCGCTATCACCCGGGTAGACCCAACCAACTGGTGGGTGGGCATGAAAAACCAGAACCTACAGTTGCTCGTGTACGGTCCGCAAGCGGGTACCTATAGCTATTCAATCGATTACCCTGGCGTAGAATTGGTGAAAACACACAAGGTGGAGAGCCCCAACTACGCTTTCCTGGACCTTACCATCGCAGCATCCGCTAAGCCGGGTTCTTTTACCATCAAGGGGCAGAACGGCAAACAAAAACTCTCCCGCAAATATGAACTGAAGGCCCGCACCCAGGAACCCAAAGCGCAGGGCGTGACTTCCGCCGATTTTATTTACCTAGTGCTGCCCGACCGCTTCTCCAATGGTGATCCCAAAAACGACCAATTCAAGGACATGGCCGACCCTAAGGCGGATCGCAACAACCCGTTCCTGCGCCACGGCGGCGATATCCAGGGAATCCAGAACCACTTAGACTACTTCCAGGACTTAGGCGTGACGGCGTTGTGGCTGAACCCGGTCATTGAGAACAACCAACCCCTCACCGATGAAGGCGGCCAGATGCGCAGCGCCTACCACGGTTACGCCTTCACCGATCATTACGCGGTAGACAAGCGCCTGGGCGGCAACGAGGTGTACCGGAAGTTTGTGCAAGCGGCCCACGCCAAAGGCCTTAAAGTGGTGCAAGATGCGGTCTACAACCACGTGGGCATCAACCACTGGTTTATCAAAGACCAACCCTCCAAAGACTGGGTGCACCAGTTTCCCGCATACACCAACACCTCGCACAAGTTCCAGCCCCTGATTGACCCTAACGGTTCAAAAGCCGACTGGACCGTAATGATGAACGGCTGGTTCACCCCGTTCATGCCCGACCTGAACCAGAACAACCCCTTGGTAGCCAAATACCTTATCCAAAATGCCATCTGGACGGTGGAGAACTTCGGGATTGACGCTTGGCGCATTGACACCTACATGTACAATGACGACCAGTTCATGAATGACTGCAACCAGGCGCTGCTAAACGAGTACCCCAACATCCACATCTTCGGGGAAGCCTGGGTGAACAACGTCATCGCGCAGTCGCGCTTTACCCGCAATACCATCAACTTCCCCTTCAAGAGCAACCAGCCCGGCACCCTGGACTTTGTGTTGTTCAACGCCATGAACGACGCCCTGAATCAGAAATTCGGCTGGGACGAGGGCGTCAGCAAAGTGCACCAGACCCTGGCGCAGGATGCCGTTTACCAAGATCCCATGAAGCTGGTCACTTTCCTGGACAACCATGACATGAACCGGTATTTCTCGGTTATCGGCGAGGATTTTGACAAGTACAAGATGGGCTTGACCTGGCTGCTTACCACGCGCGGTATCCCGTCGCTCTATTACGGCACCGAAATCCTGATGAAGAACTTCAAAGACCCATCAGACGCCGAGGTGCGCCGCGATTTTCCCGGCGGATTTGCCGGCGACAAGGAGAACAAATTCACCGCCGCTGGCCGTAACGCCCGCGAGAACGAAGCCTTCAACTTTGTGAAGAAACTGGCCACGTACCGCAAGAACACCCCCGCCCTGCACTCGGGCAAGCTCATGCAGTTTGTGCCTCAGGAAGGCCTGTACGTATACTTCCGCTATGATGGAAGCAAAACGGTGATGGTCGCGACCAACACTACTGACAAAGAAGCAGATATGAAAACCGAGCGGTTTGCTGAGCGCCTCAACGGCTTCACCAAAGGCAAGAATATTTTAACCGATGCCTCCCTCAATAACCTGGCGACCATCAAGGTACCGGCAAAGACGGCGCTCGTACTAGAACTACAATAGCAATCCCATTTTTAACCTCATTTCCCAAAACCAAGGGGAAAACAGACATACACCTATGAACACCATCAAAGCCTGCCTTTTTGATTTAGACGGAGTACTGGTAGACACCGCTGTGTACCATTTCAAAGCCTGGCGCCAACTGGCCCAAACCCTAGGCATTGATTTCACCGAGCACGACAACGAGCGCCTCAAAGGCGTAAGCCGGGTGCGTTCCCTGGAGATCATTCTGGAGATTGGTGGCCAAACCATGGACCAGGAAAGAATGCTGGCCCTGTGCGAGCAGAAAAACACCGAGTACCTGCAGGATGTAGCCAAAATGACCCCAGACGAGATCCTGCCCGGCGTGGTGGATTTCCTGCAGGCCCTCAAAGCCGAAGGCATCAAAATCGCCCTGGGCTCAGCGAGCAAAAACGCGCAACTCATTCTGGAGCGCACCAATCTGCTCCCCTACTTTGATGCCATCATTGACGGAAGGCACGTGATCCATGGCAAACCAGACCCCGAGGTATTTTTGAAAGGTGCCCAGGCCCTGGAAGTTCTTCCGCAGGAATGCGTGGTGTTTGAAGACGCCGTAGCGGGCGTAGAAGCAGCCAAAAACGGACATATGCTGTGCGTGGGCGTCGGGCAGCCCGAAGTCCTCACCCAAGCAGATATCGTGGTAAAAGACTTAACCGAGATGTCGGTAGCGCGGCTGCACGAACTGGAGCAGAAACCCCGCGGTTTAGGCCAGTTTCTCAGTTAACAAGCCTAAAACAGAAAACATCAGCTACCAAACCAGCCAGCAGATTGTCCCTTTTAATGGGGGACATAGAAGTACCTGAGAATCAAAAGTGATTTGGGGCTGATTTCCTGAAATTAGCTCCAAAACAGAAATACATAAAATAGAAAAAATTAGTCCTGATACGTGAGTCTTGATACTTGATACGAACTATTATGAAACAATATCTTACCGTTGACGAGTGGTCCATCATTGAAGAGGGGTTCCATCCCCACTATAACCAGATTTCTGAAAGCGTATTCAGCTTGGGCAACGGCCGCATGGGCCAGCGCGCCAACTTTGAGGAGGCCTTCACCGGCGAAACGCTGCAGGGAAATTACGTGGCCGGCGTATACTACCCCGACAAAACCCGCGTGGGCTGGTGGAAAAACGGGTACCCAGAGTACTTCGCCAAGGTGCTGAACGCCGCCAACTGGATCGGGATTGATGTGCAGGTAGACGGTGAGACGTTGGACCTGAACAACTGCCAGGTGCTGGACTTCCGCCGCGAGCTGAACATGCGCGAAGGCTGGCTGGAGCGTACCTTTACGGCTCAGTTGGCCAGCGGCAAGCAAGTGCGTGTAGAGGCAAAACGTTTCACCAGCATCGTAGACGATGAGGTGGGCGCTATCCGCTACAGCATCACGCCTTTGAACTTCAGCGGTACGCTCACCCTCACCCCCTACGTAGACGCCGACATCAAGAACGCCGACTCCAACTACGACGAGAAATTTTGGAACGAGATTCTGCAGGAGGCGCAACCCACCGAAGGCTACGTGATCGCGGAGACCAAGAAAACGTTCTTCCACGTGTGCACCGGCCAGAAATTCTTTGTGGCGCAGAATGGCCAGGAAGTGAACGTTGAGGCTACTCCGGTGGAGCGCACCAAATACGTGGCTTCCACCTTTGAGCTGCCGGTTTCTGAAAACCAGGAGACGGTGTTGTATAAGTTTGCCGCCAACCTTTCTTCTGAGAACCACCCGAAGGAGGACTTGCTGGAAAACACCAAACAGGTATTGGCGGGCGCTGTAACTAAAGGATTTGAGCAGATGCTGCAGGAACAGGCGGCTGCCTGGGCCGCCAAATGGGAAGAAAGCGACATCAAGATTGAGGGCGATGCGTCTGCCCAGCAAGGCATCCGGTTCAACATCTTCCAACTGAACCAAACCTACACCGGCGAGGACGAGCGCCTGAACATCGGGCCTAAGGGCTTTACCGGCGAGAAATACGGCGGAACCACCTACTGGGACACTGAGGCCTACTGCCTGCCCTTCTACCTGGCCACCGCCGATCCGCAGATTGCCCGCAACCTGCTCGTGTACCGCTACAAGCACCTGGAGAAAGCCATTGAGAACGCGGAGAAATTGGGTTTCACCGGCGGCGCGGCCTTGTACCCGATGGTGACCATGAACGGCGAGGAGTGCCACAACGAGTGGGAAATCACCTTTGAGGAAATCCACCGCAACGGCGCCATCGCGCATGCCATCCATGACTACATCCGCTACACCGGCGATGACAGCTACCTGGCCGAGTACGGCCTGGAAGTGCTGGTGGGCATCTCCCGGTTTTGGGCGCAGCGCGTGAACTGGTCATCAGCGAAAAACCAGTACGTGATGCTGGGCGTGACCGGCCCCAACGAGTACGAGAACAACGTCAACAATAACTGGTACACCAGCACCATCGCCACTTGGACGTTGGAGTACACGCTTAAAGCCCTGCAGCACGTGCAGAACGCAAATTCTGCTCGCTTTCAGGAATTGGTGCATAAAATGAACCTGGAGGTGGCGCAGGAAACCGAGAAGTGGCAGCATGTCATTGACCACATGTACTACGCCGAGGACAAAGACCTGGGCGTGTTCCTGCAGCAGGATGGGTTCTTAGACAAAGAACAGACTCTGGTGAAAGACCTTGATCCCGCTGATCGTCCGCTGAACCAGAAATGGTCCTGGGACCGAATCCTGCGCTCGGTGTTCATCAAACAGGCCGATGTGCTGCAAGGCATCTATCTCTTTGAGGACCGCTATGACCTGGAGACCATCCGCCGGAATTATGATTTCTACGAGCCGCGCACGGTGCATGAATCCTCGCTTTCGCCTTGCGTGCACTCCATTCTGGCTGCCAAGTTAGGCGACGAGGAACGTGCTTACGAGTTCTATCTCCGCACCGCCCGCCTTGACTTGGACGACTACAACAACGACACCGAGGACGGTTGCCACATCACTTCCATGGCCGGTACCTGGATGTCTGTAGTGCAGGGTTTCGGGGGCATGCGCGTGCGCGATAACCAACTGCATTTCAATCCGTTCATCCCTGCCGGTTGGACTTCTTATTCATTCAAGATCCGGTTCCGTGGGCACTTGCTCAACATAAAGGTGACCAAAGAGCACGTCTCCATCGAGAACGCCTCGCCGGAGGCCATCACCCTGAACGTGTTTGAGCAACCGCAGACCATTGGCGCTAACGCGAAAGCCGAGATCGCGCACCAATTGGTATAACCAGAAAGCCGCTCCGGTTCATGCTGGAGCGGCTTTCCCTTTTGGGCCTGTTTTAGCGGGAACAGTCTTAAAACAGGAATTCCCGCGATTTACAAGAAATGAGTCTTAATCCACGACCCTAATTCCGTGATACAAGAACCTAATAAACGGCCTCTGTTTTCTTTTCTTCTGCTGGCGGCACTGGCAAGCGCGTGTACTTCCACCGTCCATAATCCTACCGGAACTCTCGCAAAAACATCGGCACCCGTGACCACTACCCCTGCTCCCAAGGCTGATCCTAATACGACCGACGAGGAGGTAAAGGACAACAAACTGGTGATTTACCAGATGATGACGCGCCTGTTCGGGAACAAGAAAACCACGAATAAAACCTACGGCACCCTGCCGGAGAATGGCGTGGGCAAGTTCAACGACATCACAGACAAGGCCCTGCAGGAGATTAAGAAACTAGGCGCCACGCACGTGTGGTACACCGGGGTCCTTGAGCACGCCGTCCTCACGGATTACACCAAATTTGGAGTGGCTTTAGACGACGCCGATGTGGTGAAAGGTCGCGCGGGCTCGCCCTACGCCATCAAGGACTATTATGACGTGAACCCCGATCTGGCGGTGGACGTGCGCAAGCGGATGAAAGAATTTGAGGCGCTGGTGGCTCGCACCCACGGCAACGGCCTCAAGGTGCTCATCGATTTCGTCCCGAACCACGTGGCCCGTTTCTACACCTCAGACGCCAAACCATCCGGCGTACAAGACTTTGGGGCACAGGATGATAACTCTGTCACGTTCAAGGCCAGCAACAACTTCTACTACATACCCGGCCAGGCGCTGCAGGTACCCAAAACCTATAACCCGTTGAGCGGCACGTTCCGCGGTCCGCAGGAAGACGGCACCTTCAAAGAGAACCCAGCCAAGGTTACCGGCAACGATGTGTTCAACGCCGCGCCCAGCGAGAACGATTGGTTTGAGACCGTGAAACTGAACTACGGGGTAGACATCCAGAACAACCGTACCACGCACTTCTCACCCACCCCAGACACCTGGCTTAAGATGCGGGACATCCTGCTGTTCTGGGCGGGCAAAGGCGTGGACGGTTTCCGCTGCGACATGGCCGAGATGGTGCCTGTGGAGTTCTGGGCCTGGGCTATTCCGCAGGTAAAGGAGAAGCACCCCGGCATCACCTTTATTGCCGAGATCTACAACCCTAAAGAATACCGCAACTACATCCAGACCGGGCATTTTGATTACCTGTATGACAAAGTGGGTCTGTATGACGCCGTCCGCCGCCTCATGGAAAACAAAGGCCAGGGCAACACCGCGGAGATCACCAACGTGTGGCGCGAGGAAAGCCAAGGCATCTCTAACCACATGCTCCGGTTCCTGGAAAACCATGACGAGCAGCGCCTCGCCTCTTCTGAGTTCGCGGGCACTCCCCTGGCCGGAATCCCCGGGATGACCCTCAGCGCCACCCTAGGTTCTGGTCCAGTCATGGTGTATTTTGGGCAGGAAGTAGGCGAGCCGGGGAAAGGCCAAGAGGGTTTCCAGGGCGAAGACGGCCGCACCACCATCTTTGACTATTGGGGCGTACCAACCCATCAGGCCTGGATGAACAATGGCAAGTTTGACGGAGGAAAGCTCACCCAAGACCAAAAAGACCTGCGGGCATTCTACACCAAACTGCTTAACATTAGCACCAGCCGCGAAGCCATCCGCCAGGGTAAATTCTACGCCTTGACGGCTGAACCCAATGCTGCCCCGGCCGGGGTGTATGCCTATATGCGCCATACTGCCCAGGAACGTATTTTGGTTTTGGTGAACTTCAACCGCCAAAGCACTAACTATGGTTTAACGCTAACGCCACCAGCATTGGCGGCCATGAATCTGGATGACAAAGGCGCATTTATCCTGCAGGATCTGCTCACCGACATGCCTCCGCTGTTCTTCCAACCCTCGGTGAAAACCAGCATCACTTTGGCGCCGATGAGTGCCCACATGTTTCTGTTGCAGAAGAAATAAATGCAGTATATTCAGGCCTGTAGGTTTTAACAATCCATTGGTTTAACGCTTAATTCTTTCCTTTTCGGCTTGGTTTTTCAAAACAGAGGCAGAAACAGAATTGACCAAACAGACAAACAAACTTTCACATCTAACCCTTTGCCCATGGCACAAGTAGTACAGGCGCAAGCCAAACCCCGCCTGAATTTCTGGCAAATCTGGAACATGAGTTTCGGCTTTTTGGGAATCCAGTTTGGGTTCGCGTTGCAGAACGCCAACGTGAGCCGGATTTTTGAAACGCTGGGCGGTACTGAGATTGCTCTTTACTGGCTCGCGGCACCCGTAACTGGTTTGCTTGTGCAGCCCGTCATCGGGTACCTGAGTGACCGCACCTGGAGCCCGGTTTTTGGTAGACGCAAGCCTTTCTTCATGATTGGGGCTCTGCTGGCCTCGCTTTCTTTGTTGATCATGCCCAATGCCTCGGTTCTCTGGATGGCAGTGGGTATGCTCTGGATTCTGGATTCCTCCATCAACATCTCCATGGAGCCGTTCAGGGCTTTGGTGGGTGACTTATTGCCCAGCGACCAACGCACGGCGGGTTTTGCTGCCCAGACTTTCTTTATTGGGGTGGGTGCGGTAGTGGCTTCTCTCCTGCCTTGGATCTTCAACAACTGGGTAGGCATCTCCAATACGGCGCCTGCCGGTGAGATTCCGCCCTCTGTGAAGTGGGCTTTCTACTGCGGAGGCGTGGTGTTCTTCCTGGCGGTTCTATGGACCGTGGTAAAAACAAAGGAATACCCGCCCGAAAACATGGAGGAGTTTGAGCGCGAGAAGCGGGAGATGACCTTCGGGCAAGGCTTCAAGGAAACGTTCCTTGGGATTTTCAAAATGCCTAAAACCATGTCGCAGTTGGCGCTGGTGCAGTTCTTCACCTGGTTTGGCTTGTTCGCCATGTGGATTTTCACCACCCCGGCCGTAACCCGGCACATCTACGGAGCCACCGATGCCACCTCCAAACTGTACAACGAAGGCGCTGACTGGGTAGGTCTCTGCTTCGGGATTTACAACGGGGTATCGGCGGTATTTGCCCTTTTGCTTCCGGTCCTGGCCAAAAGAACCAACAGAAGAGTCACCCACTTGATCTGCCTGTGCTTGGGTGGATTAGGGTTGATCTCCATTTACTTCATTAAAGACCCTAATTTCCTGGCTCTGTCTATGGTGGGCGTTGGAATTGCCTGGGCCAGTATCTTGTCCATGCCTTACTCCATCCTGGCGGGCTCCCTGCCGGCCAATCGAATGGGATATTACATGGGCGTATTCAACTTCTTCATCGTGATTCCGCAGATTGTGGCGGGTACTATGCTGGACTTCATCAACAAGAACATCTTCCACGGAGAATCTATCTACGTGCTGGTGGTGGGCGGCTGCTCCATGATCCTAGCGGGTTTCCTCACGCTTTTAGTGCGGGACGTAGATGATGAGAAAGTGGCTTAATTTTACCTACTAACCCTAAAACAGAAGCGCCCGAGGCAATGCCCCGGGCGCTTCTGTTTTAGGGTTGTTTTAAGAAAACTGCCCCTGAAACAGAGGCAGTTTTCTTTATTCCTGTACCGGTTATTTCTTCAGAATCACACTACTGAAAGCGGGAACCACCAGTGTGTTTTTCTGCTGCTTGGCACCATTGGTTTTGAAGTACACCTTGCTGTAGTTTTGCAGATTCTCAGGTAAATCAACGGTAAGTTCACCGTTGGTCACGTTGTGCACCACCAGCAGAGATTCGTTTTCCTGGTTTCTGGTGAAAGCGCTTATGCCGGGTTGGCCAAGTTGGATGGCTTGCACATCTCCGTAGGTCAGGGCTTTGCTGTTGTTCCGCAAGCTGATCAGGGATTTGTAGTGGTTGTAGATAGAGTTTTTGTCCTTCTTCTGAGCAGCCACAGATTGTACGGTTTCATCGGTGGTATTCACCGGCTTCATCCAGGTAGTACGGCTCTTGTCTTTGGCTTTGGCGTCCCACAGAAAAGGCTCCCTGATTTGCTCGTCTGGTTTCTTGCCTTTCATGCCGATTTCCTCGCCGTAATACAGGTAAGGAGATCCCGGCAACGTCAATAACAACGAAGCGGCCATCTTGGCTTTGTTCATGTCGTTGTTCAGGGTGCTCATGATCCGGTTTTGGTCGTGGTTGCTCAGGATAGTGGCGTCCACGAAATCTGGGTTAACGGACTTGTAGAAGTTGGTGATCTGGGCGTGCTTGATGGCCAGTGAATCACCTCGTCCCTGGGTTAGCGCTTTGGCAATGTCCCAGCTCATCTCAAAGTTGAACAAGGCCGGCAAACCTTTCAGGTAAGGGGCCACGATGTCTGACGGAGCCCACACCTCTCCTACCAGGTACACATCTTTGTTCGCCTTCTTCATCTCGTTCCGGAAATATACCCACCAGTTGTGGTTGTCCTGCGGACGCTCATCGGGGAAAATGTGGCGGGCAGCATCCAGGCGGAAGCCATCAACGCCTACCTCGGTGAACCAGAACCTTCCAATCTTGAACACCTCTTCGCGCAGCTTGGGGCTATCGAAGTTCAGATCGGGCATGCCTGAATAAAAGTAGCCGTAATACAGGTAATCGCTTCCGTTTACGTTATGCCAGTGTTGGGTATTGTAAGAATCGGCTCCGGTGGTTTTCCCCTCTTTCTGGGTTTGCGGATCGTTCTTGTGGGTCCAGACAAAGTAATCGCGGTAAGGGCTGTTCTCGTTTTTGGCCGCGTCTAGAAACCAGGGGTGCTTGTTAGAGGAGTGATTCAAGACCATGTCCATCACCACTTTGATGTTCCGCTTGTGCGCCTGGTTTATGAACTCCTTGAAATCGGCCATGGTGCCATAATCGGGATGGATGCCGTAGTAATCGGTCACATCGTATTTATGGTAAGACGGCGAGGGGTTGATGGGCATGAGCCACACAGCTTCCACGCCCAGGTCCTTCAGGTAATCCAGCTTAGACGTCATGCCCTTGATATCGCCTTTGCCATCGCCGTTGGAATCAGCGAAGGATTGCACGAAGATCTCATAGGTGACGCCCCGGGGCCATTGGCTTGCTTTGGTTTGCTGCGCCATAACTTCCTGAGCAGGCAGCATGGCCGAGAAAAACAGGGAACCGGAGAGGAGCAGGTTTGTCAGGGATGTTTTTTTCATTAGGGGTATTGGGTTAACAAGTTGACAGTAATCTTTTCTTAATCACTGACCGTGATTCATTTTCTTTTGGTGTTGGTGCAAGGCTGATACAGCCTGACGCTTAGTGCGTCACTACCAAACGCTTCATAGATACCTTGCCGTTGGAGCTTACCTTGATGAAGTAGGTGCCGTTTGGCCAGGTTTGGGTCTCAAAAGTGTGGCTGGTGCCCGTGATGTTCTCCGTAGAAAGAAGTTTACCCGCTGCATCGTAGACCGATATTTGAGCCCGTTGCTTTCCTTCATTGGGCAAAGACAAGGTGGCTTTAGCCGTAGTGGGATTGGGGAACAGGTTTACGTTCTTCAACTCTTTCTCCTTGGCAATACCCGTGGCCGTAGCCGAGGTCAGGCGCAGAACCCAGGTTTGGTCCGCCGCTAAAGAATTGCCAGTTAAGGTCCAGTTGCTGATGGCCCCTTGCTGGTTCACTGTTACAGTACCCATGGCACGGTTCCCGTATAACTCCTGCACCTGGTAGTTTCCGGCTGCCAGAGACGATACCGCCAAAGACAGCGTAGGGCTTGCCACTGCTTCACTTCCGAAGTTGGAAACCACCACAACGGCTTCTTGCCCGAACACCCTGGCGTAGCTCAGCACCGATGCTTGGGTAGAAGTCATATCCTGGTGATAGCCTTTTCTAAGGGCCGGTTGCGCATTCCTAATTTGGATCAGTTTGCGGTAATGGCTTAACAGAGAATTGACATCGGAGGATTGGGTTTGCACGTTGAACTGCGCGTAATTAGAGTTGATGCTGCGCCACGGAGATCCGGTTGAGAAGCCCGCGTTCGCACCTGGCGTCCACTGCATGGGCTTGCGCTTGTCTTCATCCACACCCGAGCCCAACATGCCCACTTCTTCTCCATAGTACAGGAAAGGAACCCCGGGCATGGTTAAGTATAAGGAAGCCGCCTGCTTCATGTGGGCCACGTTGCTGCCCAGTTCTCCCATGATTCTGTTCTGGTCATGGTTGGTGAGGAAAGTGGCGTACTGCAGTTTTGGGTACACCCGGTTGACCAGGTTCAGCTGGCTGCGGAGCCCTGCCGGATTGTTGTCTCTCACCGAAGACAGGATAGCTCCCGCCAGGTCAAACTCAAAGGCCGCATCCAGGCGGTTGTTCTGCACATAGGGTACCACCGCCGCTGAATTGGACCAGGCCTCCCCTACCGTAAACGCGTCTGGTTTGGCGGCCTTGTAGACTTGGTTGAATTCATGTAGAAGGTTGAACGTTTCTGGGGTGTTTTCCATCATCTGCCCATTTTCGTCTAGGTACTTCACGGCATCCAGGCGGTAACCATCCACGCCTTTGTTCAGCCAGAAGCGGGTGATGTCCCACATGGTGCTTTTCAGTTGAGCGTTGCTCCAGTTCAGGTCCGGCATGCCGCTGTAGAAAATGCCGTAATAATACTTCCCGTTTTTCTGATGCCAAACGCCCTGCCCCCAGGGCCCTAAATAACTAGGATTAGAATCTGACCAGATATACCAGTTCCTGTACGCATTAGTGGTATTACTGCTAGACTGCGTAAACCAAGGATGCTGCTCTGAGGTATGGTTCATCACAAAATCAATGATGACTTTGATGCCCCGGGCATGGGCGGCAGCCAGGAAAGCCTCGAAATCGGCCATGGTGCCGTAGTCAGATTCTGTGGCGTAGTAATCCGTTACATCGTAGCCGTGGTAGCTGGGAGACTCCATCATGGGCATGAGCCAGATGCCGGTGATGCCTAAATCTGTGGTGGTGTTGGGGTCTCCGTCATTTAGGTAATCTAGCTTCTGGATTAGCCCCTTAAAGTCGCCTTTTCCGTCGCCGTTGCTGTCATAGAAACTGCGCACGAAGATCTCGTAGAAAACGGCATCATTCCACCAAAACGTGCTGTAATCAGTGGATGGGACGGTCGCTTCTTTTGTTTCGCAGGTTCCAAACAGATAGGCAGGTGTTCTGGAGACACTGGCGGTGGCATCAATGGTGCGGTTGTAGTTTCCGGCGCCGTCATTCAACCCACATTCGGCAGGCACGATCTCGGCTCCGGTCCAACTATTACCGTTGATGAACTTATATTGGAACAAACCGCCAGTAGGAAGCGATACCTGCACCTCGTAGATCCCGTCTTTATCAGGATCCGTAAGGGCCAACGATGCCGGGTTCCAGTCAGCCCCTGAACCTGCCAGGGCCTGGAAATTACCTGCCACGTGCACGCCACCGGCAGAAACGGTTTGCTGGCTCATGTCCACCCTGAGCGTAAGCTGCACCTGCTGGGCCATCAGCCCGCAGAGCGGCGCTACTAAGACGAAAAGGAAAGTAAAAAAAGACTTCATTTGGTAAAAGGGGGAAAAGAGAGAGAAAAACTTAGATACATGCTAAACCAGATTTTGAGTCATCTGGTACAGTTTCGTTTTAAAAGGTATTTACCAGATTTTTACCTTGGGCGAGGGGCAAGTTGTTTTGGGCATGGTTCCTGATAAAGGGCTTAAAAACAGTTTGCTTTGCCCCGAACTATAAATCTGAAAGTAGCTGATGGTAAAACAGAAAAGAGGTTATCTCATTTTTGAATTTGAGATAACCTCTTTAAGACTGCTTACCAATAAGTTATCTTATTGTTTAGTAAGGGTGTAAGTACCGTTACCAGTAGTAAAATCAACATCAATTTTGTAGGTTCCGGCAGTCAATCCTTTGGTTGAAAGGTTACCTCCGTTGCCTTGTACATCAAATGTACCTTTGGCAGAAGTTCCTGATCCGAAAGCCCACTTATCTCCCCACTGATTATACTCTGGAAGTAACAAGTATTCGCTATCTGCTTTCAGAGGAATGGTGATGGAATATTTGCCTTCACCGGTTTTGGTGAAATCCTGACCTGCAGATACTCCCCAGTCACCTGGAGTGGCACCACCTACAATCACGATTTTGTTCCCCAAGGTAAATCCGGCTGGTCCAAAGGTTCCAATGGTTACTCTGGCAGGGTTGGTTTGGCCATCCCAAACCGCAGACTGTACAAAGCCATATCTGT
Organism: Rufibacter hautae; assembly: GCF_008271695.1. Lineage (GTDB taxonomy): Bacteria > Bacteroidota > Bacteroidia > Cytophagales > Hymenobacteraceae > Nibribacter > Nibribacter hautae. Next base: position 634,772 of record NZ_VKKY01000002.1, on the reverse strand, counting down.
TTTTACCAGTAGCAGAAGCATCATCTTTCACCACTACGTATTCAACACCAGATTTCTTTGGAACAGCCGCAGCTAGCTTTTTGTCAAAGGCTACCATTTTGTACCCATTAGCTACATTGGTAGCCCCTTTCTCAACTACGTAATAGTTTCCGCTGGTGGCGTCAATGGAGTTATCCAGGTTTGCTACCACGGTAAGCATTCCAGCCTTCACCGCTTCTGCCGGTATGTTCAGAATTTCACCTGCCGTTGAAGTAGGTGTTACCACTGGCAAATCTTTCCAGTTGAACGCAGTGGCAGAGAAGGTAGATTCACCATTGTAAGTGAAATCTGAGTACTCAGCACCTGTCGCATTGGTCATTTGCTTGTCCCAGTTACCACGAGTGATTTTAAATTTATCACCACTTACCAAATGCATGGCTATTTCATAGCAAGTAGCAGACAAACGGGTAAATCTATGTGGTCCTCCACCGCCATCCCAGTCAGCGCCGCCTTCTCTGGCTCCAAAGCTACCGGTAAGGTAGATGGTGTTGTCATTTGCTGGCAGAGTTTCGCCTTCTGGCACATATAACCTGATCCAAACTGTTTTACCATTAGGTAGGCTACTGGTGTAATTACACAAAACTGGAGCAACATTGTTGATCACGTTAATGTCATACGTGCCCATGCTTTGCTCACCGTTTTTAGCAATCATTCTGTAATTCACGGTGTACATTCCTGAAGGAGCAACATTGTTGCCTGGAAAAGGCACCGTCATGTTTACTCTGTTCAGGTTCTCAGCAGTGATTTTGTTGAGGCTATTGGTGGCTACTACTGTTGCCGAACCCTTCTGGGTGATTTCTACAATCACTCTCTCCAGGTCTGTACCAGCAGCGGTGAAAGATACCGGTACATGGGCATTAGCATCTGAAACCACTACCAGGTCATAGGCTTGGTTACGGAGTTCCGTGAAGGAAGGCTCCACCTCATCCTCGCTACATCCTAAGACAAACAAACTCAGAATAAAGCTGAGACTTGTAAAAATGAATTTAAAGTTTTTCATAAAGCTCATCTTAATAATTAATAACCAGGATTTTGAACCAAAGTACGGTTGTTGGTGATTGCTTCAGCCGGAATCGGGAATAGCTTGTAAGTGTCGGCGCTTGCCGCCTTGAAGGCACGTGGCGCAGTGAAAGTCCCGAAACGGATCATGTCCTGACGACGGTGACCTTCCCATGCTAACTCTCTACCTCTCTCGTCATACACTTCATTCAAGGTTAAAGTACCTGCAAAGTCTGGAAGACCAGCCCGGTTTCTTACCTGATCCACTAATTCTCTGGCCGTAGCCTCAGAACCACCGCTTCTCAACAAGGCTTCTGCTTTGGTTAACAGAACATCAGCATAGCGGAAAACCGGGAAGTCATTTGAAGAGCTGTTTCCTGGCTCAAAGGGAGGAACCGGCAAGAACTTAGCGTTTCTGGCGCCTTCAGATTGACCAGCACTGTTGATAGAAGAAAGCGTGGAAGTGTACGTTACACCACCGGGCTGCGGACCTACCAACCATTGCTTTCTACGCAAGTCATCTGTACTGTATTTGTTTAAGAAGTCCTGGTGAACAGTTGCCCCATTCCAGGTACTGAAACCAAACAAGGCATTGCCATGTGGTCCCTGCAAGGTGCGGATACCAATGATGTTACGAGGAGCGCTCAGGGCGTCTACATATACCGCCAAAATCACTTCCTGGTCATCCAACCTGTCACCGAACACGGCACTTGCACCAGCATTGTTATACAAGTTAGGAGTTAAGGTAAACCCACCTTCATTGATAATTTTGTCTGAGGCAGCAATAGCTTCTGTCCAACGTGGAGTACCAGTGTAAACTTCAGCATTCAAATAAATTTTGGCCAATAATGCGTAAGCAGCCCATTTGTTGAAACGGCCATAAAATTGACCTCCTTTAGTTGTAGGCAGAAATTCAACGTTATCCTGAATCTCCTTTACAATGAAGTTGAAAACTTCAGCACGAGGTGTTTGAGGAATCTGGTCTACTGTCACGTTGTTTTGGGTATAGAAAGGGATATTTCCCCATCCGTCCATGAGCATATAGTAGAAATAGGCTCTCAATACCCTTGCCTCAGCAATTCTTGACTGGTCCGCATTGGCATTCTCTAATAACTCAATTGCAAGGTTAGCTTTGAATACGCTTCTGTACAACCAGTTCCAAGTATTGCCAATGAACTCCTGAGATCCGGTCCAGGTGTGCTGATACATGGCACGCCAGATACCGTTGTCATTCCAGCCTCCGTCTTCACGGGTAGGAACAATCATTTCATCGGTAGAAGTCTCGTTCAGGTCATACCAACCTCTGTCAGCGCCGGCAATCCCTTTACCGTTCCAGTCTCCCCTTACCTCATTATAGATACTAGCCAGGGCAGCATTGATTCCCGCATCAGTAGCGTAGAATTCATCAGCCACCTGAGTACCGTACGTGCCTTCCTCTAAATCAGTACAACCCACGTAGGTCACTGAGGCGGTAATCAAAAGTGAATAAATTATTTTTTTCATAAGGAATACTTAGAGTTTCTATCTCAATAATGTCTTAACAAAAGTTAAGACGGTTGAATTCATAGGTTTCTAGAAAGTTGCATTGATTCCCACAGCAAAATTGCGGGTACGTGGATAGATACCATAATCAATACCAAAACCGCTGCCTCCGGTAGAGCTTACCTCTGGGTCAATACCAGTGTAGTCAGTGATCACAAACAGGTTATTGGCCGTGAAAGAAAGTCTCAGGTTCTTGATGGCTCCCATCTTGGCTTTGTTGAAATTGTAGCCAACAGTAAGGTTTTCAAGACGAGCAAAATCTCCATCCTCTAACCAAAGGTCAGTAGCATACGTCAGGTTCTGCAAACCAAGATCAAGAGAGCTTCTCAGCACGTTTACCTGACCCAATTGGCTCAAGGTGCTCAAAGTAGCTTTTCTGGCGTTGAAAATCTTGTGGCCGTGGGCACCTCTGAACACCAGGTTCATGTCAAAGTTCTTGTATCTGGCAGATGGCGTGAAGGCCCAAGTGAATTTTGGCAAAGCCTGACCAGCTATGTAACGGTCTGGGTTTTCTCTGTTTCCGTCTGAGATCAAACCATCGCCATTGAGGTCATCAATGATTTGATTTCCATTTTCATCAATACCGGCATGCTTGAACAGGTAGAAAGTACCCAATTGCTGGCCAATGATCAGGTGAGAGATAGCGTTGTTGGTTGAACCCACACCTGTGGTACCTCCTGATCCCCATACCACATAATTAGTAGTCAACGGAATGCCGTTCAATGATCCGCTCAGTTCTTTTACTTCAGTTCTGTTGGTGGTAAGGTTACCAGCCAGGTTCAGAGCAAAATCTTCTTTGTCAATTAAGGCATAAGACAAACCAAGTTCAGCGCCTTTGTTTAAGATCTCACCAATGTTAGCCTTGATAGATCCAAAAGGATATGGAGGTTGTGGAACAGCGTAGTCAAACAACAGGTCGCTGGTTTTGCCATAATAGAAATCCAATGAACCTGAAAGTCTGCTGCCACCAAAGAAACCGAAATCAAGACCGGCATTGTACATCTTTTTCACTTCCCATCTCAAGTCGGCGTTCTCGTTCTGCGTGATAGAGAAGTTAGGAATAAGTGTACCCCCGAAGAAGGCTGTACCGGCGTTGTTGGCCAAACGTACAGAGTTCAATGGTCCCAGACCTTGTTGGTTACCGGTTTCGCCATAACCTACTCTCAGTTTCAGGTCATTGATAACAGAAAGGTCACGCATGAAAGCCTCATCAGAGATTCTCCAGGCACCAGAAAAGGCGAAGAAGTTAGCCCACTTGTTGTTTGCACCAAACACAGAAGAACCATCTCTCCTGAAGCTACCGCTTAGAATGTATCTGTCTTTGAAAGAGTAGTTAGCTCTACCCAGGAAAGAAGCAAGGATTCTGTCGTTTTTGTAAGAACTGATGTTCCCTTGCTGGAAAAGGTTAGGATCTGCCGAAGCCAAAGCACTTAAGTTGTCATCAGAGTCAACCAAGAAACCTCTGGCAGAGGCGCTGTATCCATCATAGATCTGCTTCTGATACTCATAAACCCCAATGAAGTCTAGGTGATTATCGCCGAAATCTGATTTATAATTCACAAAAGCATTAAACAGCTTTTCGTCTGAATTATTAGTTAATCTAGTAGCTATACCATCTGGTAGGTTGTTAAGGAAATTGTCTCTCTCTTCACCAGTTAAGTTGGCAGGAACTTCACCTAAGTTACGAGCACCTTCCACAGTAGTTCTGGCAGAAATATAGCCTTGTCCTTCTCTAGAAGTTCTTCTCCAAGAGCCAAATACACCACCACTCAAACCTCCAATGATTCTGTATTCAGCTCTCAAGCTTCCAAACAGGTTATTGGTTACATCGCCATCTGTAATTTCCAAAGTACGAGCAACAGGGTTCAAGTAACCAAAACTATTAGGGTCAATAAAGTAAGGTCCGGTGTCTTTGTACAAAGGCTCATCTGTATAGATGGGGTCAGTAGGTCGGCGATTAGTGGCCTCCCCTACTCTGCTTCCATTATTATACTCGTTTCTTCTGACAGATGTGTTAAGGTTAAAATCCAAGCTAAGTTTGTCTTTTAATGCTTTCTGAGTTCCTTGGAAACGGCCGATGTAATTATCATAGCTTGAATTCTTAATGATCCCTTGCTGCAAAATTCCAGTTAAGGAAGTTCTGTAAGTAAAGTTTTCACTACCACCAGCTACAGCTACATTATGTGTTTGGGTATATCCGCGGCGGGTAATTTCATCAAACCAGTTAGTGTTTCCACCATAATCGTTGAATTCAATTCCTCTTGCTTCAGCTGCTGCTCTGTATTCAGAGGCATTCAGCATATCATATTTCTTGGCGATAACATCCATAGAACCTACACCACTGTACTCAACAGAGGTTTCTCCGGCTCTACCCTTTTTAGTAGTAACCAAAACAACCCCGGCTGCACCTCTTGAACCGTAGATGGCGGTGGCAGAAGCATCTTTCAAGATTTCAATAGAGCTGATCTCACTTGGTGGGATTTGGTTCAATAACCCAAGGTCACCTTGGATACCATCCACAACCACCAACGGGTCATTACCACCAATCAAAGAAGTGATCCCTCTGATCCGGATGTTAGGATTCTGGCCCGGTTCGCTACCCACCTGGTTTATGTTCACCCCAGCGGCTCTACCAGCAATCTGCTGCAGCGGGCTTGTTACCGGCCCTGCGTTAAAGTCTTTTTCATCAATAGAGGCAACAGACCCGGTTAAGTCTCTTTTGTTCTGCGTACCGTAACCTACTACCACTACCTCTTCTAAGGCTTTAGCATCGGTGAGCAGGTTTACATTTAAGGTAGACTGCGCGCCAACAGGTACCTCCTGGGTTATGTACCCAATATAAGAGAACACCAAAGTACCTGCGCTCTCGGTTACCGGAATTGAATAAGCTCCATTCACATCAGTAGCCGTGGCAGTAGTGGTACCTTTCAGCACAACCGACACACCAATCAACGGAGAAGTACCGTCACCGGTAACTGTACCAGAAATGGTTCTTTGCTGCGCCGCTGCCTGCCCTATGCCCAAAGACAAAAAGGCTAACAACAGCAACAACAAGGAAGAACCCTTCCTCAGTTGCCATAAACTAAGCCAGCCTTGTGGGGCCAACTTTTTTTCAGGTAATAAATTAGTCATAGATGAAGGATTTAGGTAAATGAAGTAGTTTGGACAACTATTTAAAAAATCAGCAAAAACTTACTATACTGACAATCAAAGACTTGAAATGTTTTTCCAAATTGGGAAATCGATTTCCTTACCGATTTACCAACTTTTTACAGCATTTCAAACTATTTGGTCTTCAAACGGAATATTTTTTTTAACGTTTTGCCAAAATTACGAACAAATAATGAAGGTTTATTCAAAATATAGATTTTTTAAAGCGTCATTTTAACAGATGTTTAATTAGCTTTGCAGTAGATGCACTTCTGAAGTTTAGGTATATCAATGTAAGCGTCCTTCCCCTAATTACGAAATCGATAGACCTCCATGAGTAGAACCACCATACACGACATTGCCAAAGAGCTAAATACAAGCGCTTCAACGGTTTCAAAAGCATTGAATGACCACCCTTCTATTAGTGCGGCCACGAAGGAACTGATCAGGGCGGCAGCCCAAAACCTCAATTATCGGCAAAACCGTTTGGCTTCTTCTCTGCGGTCGGGGCGCACCAATATTATAGGTATCGTAATCCCTAGCTCAGACATCGGTTTTTTTGGGGGAGTGGTCCATGGGATAGAGAAGCTGGCCCGCAGCAATGGGTACAACATTCTTCTTTTCCAATCTAACGAAACTGGCGAGTACGAGGTGGAGGGGATTGAAACCCTGCTGCAAACCAGTGTAGACGGCATTATTGTCTCAATTGCCAAAGACTCTCCAAACCTGGACCATTTCTATGATGTGAAGAAGCGGAAAGTACCGCTGGTGCTTTTTGACCGGGTAAAAGAGGAACTGAACTCCCCGTCTGTGGTGGTGGATGACTACAAAGGCGCCTTTATGGCTACCGAGCACCTTATCCAGCAGGGTTACACCCGCATTGCCCATATTTCGGGACCGCAGCATATAAAGATTTTCAATGACCGCTTGATTGGATATGTAGATGCCTTGAAAACCTACAACCTTCCGGTGGACGATGACCTGATCCAATATGGCCGCAACTCTATTGAGTCTGGCAGGGCCAGTGCCGAGCGTCTCATTAACCGGAACAAAGGAATGGATGCCATATTTGCGGCAGTGGATTTTACTGCTTTGGGTGCATTGCAGTACCTGAAACAGGCCGGGGTGAAAATGCCGGAACAAGTAGGGATGATTGGTTTTGGGAATGAGTCTTTCAGCCCTTACGTTACGCCCAGCCTTTCCACCATTGATCAGCAGCCCGCCCGCATGGGAGAAGAAGCTTTTACCTTGTTTCTGGAAGCCATGGCCAAAAAGACAGCCGGTTCAAACGGTACCGATGTATTAGAAGAACCTAAGAAGATTATCTTAGAGCCGTTATTGGTGGTCCGAGAATCATCTGTGAGAGTACCTAATCCTTAATGGCTTAGATCTAAGTTAAAAAATACCCATTATATAAACTCCCCGTTTCGGGCCGGTTTTCAGAAAAACCAGCCCGAAACGGGGAGTTCTTTTTTAGAAGCCTACTAGTGGTTTTTACCTATAGTGTTGTAGGCGGAATCTGTTGCTACTAGAATGGAAACCAACTAGCAACCCTTAAGAGTTACACATGGCCTTTTCCATCCGCACGTAATCAATTCCGTTCTTAAGGAAAGGCTCTACTACTGGTCGCATTCCTGCCTTTAGGTAAAACCCTGCAGCAGAAGCACGAGCGTGGCACCAGACCGTGGTAATTTGCATACCGGAGGCGAAGGCAAAAACATGCTCCAAAAGCATCCGGCCGAAGCCCTGTTTCTGAAATGCTGTCAGGGTGGCAAACTTCCTGAATTGGGCCTGCTGATGTTCTATAAACAAAGAAATCACTGACATCAATTCCTGGTCCACATAAAGTCCGAAGTGGGTGCCTGTTTCATCTTCCGGCAATTGCACGAACGCCAAAGGCTTGTCGGGCCACATGACCTCGTGCCGGATGTGCCAGGTTTGAGCAGCGGGTATTTCTTTGATTTCTACCTTAGCGGGCATACTTGCGTTTCCGGAGCCAGAACTTCGCTACGCCAAACAAAAGCAGCAAAGCCAAAGGAATGCCTAAATTGATGGCCTGCCACTTGGTTCTCTCGTCGCGCAATTTGGCTTTGTCCAGGGGTCTCAGTTTAATTTCTTTCCCACGCAATTCAATGAGGCCTTTCTCATCCAGCAGGTAATCAGCCACGTTTTTCAGGAGTTCTTTGTTCGCGAAGCGGGATCGCGTGAAGCGGTCATAGCCCAGTTCCAGCGGTCGGCCGTTACGCGGATCTACTTCGTTCGCGGCCAGGTCCCCGTCTGAGAACACCACCAACTGGGAAGCTTTGCCTTGGGCCTGGAACGGAATGTTGGTACCCGCCGGCACCGGACGGTTCTTGAAGACCGACTGGAATTTTCCTTCTAATAAGTACCCTACCGGAATGGCGTTTTGGCTGAACAATTTAGGATCACGGTCTACCCGCGGATCGTTCAGGGAAATAGAAACCGGTGAATCGCGCTTGCGGGAATATTGGGAGGTCCAAAGCAAGGGTGATTTTTTGATGCCCACGGCTTTCACGGTATCCAGGGAACTCACGAAACGGGTCTGCACCGCATCCAGGTTACGGGTAAGTGGCAACTCGCTGAAATTGCTGATGAGGGGATAATAGCGCCACGGCACCAGTTGCGTCTGCGGCTGGTTGCCCATGTAGCCCGTCACCATAGGAATAAAGCTGGCGTTCAGGTCCTGCACCAAATCCGGGTTCACCCGCACGCCGTACCGGAACAGCATATCCTGCAGGTTCAAGTCATAAGGGAAAGCCAGGAAGCCATTCTCTTTGATGCTGTCCAGCGAGGCACGCACGCCGTCCAGCATGAACAGCATTTTTCCGCCTCTCATCAGAAACTGGTCCATCTTGTACTTGTCCAGTTCAGAGAACGGCTTGGTGGGTTTCATGAGCACCACCAAATTGAAGTTGTTCAGATCCGGTACCTGCGAGAGGTCTACCCTGTTTACGGTGTAATATTCAGAAAGCGTGCCCAAAAAGTCGGCGGCCTGCGGTAACCAAAGTTCCCCGTGGCCTTGCAGTACGCCTACCCTGCCAGCGCTGACGGACGCCACTTTCCTGATGGCCGAAGCCATTTCGTATTCCAGTCCTTCAATGGATTGATTCAAACGTTCCTCGGGTGGGGCTGCCTGGCTACCTCTCAGGAGAACCGCGGCTGTTTCGTTTTTACCCGCCGAGACCAACGCCCCCGGAAAAACAATCTTCTCTACTTTCTTGTCGCCTTCCTGGGCGAACAGGTTGGTAGGCTGTAAGCCTTTTTGTGCCAATTGCATGTAGAACTGGTTGCGGGCTTGCTCATTGGTGTTGGCGCTGGGGTCCACAAACTGGTACTGCACGTTGCCGTCTGAGTACAGGCGGAATTCTTCCAGCATCTCACGGGTGCTGTTCTGTAGCCTCCGAAAACCGGCCGGAAACTCGCCTTCCAGGTACACCGTCACCTGTACGGGTTCCTTCAGGTTGCCCAGCAGGTTCTTGGTCTGGTCTGAGATGGAATAGCGTTTGTCTTCGGTGAGGTCTAGCCGGAAGAAATATTTGCTGGCCACAAAGTTGAGAACCAACAGCAGGCCCACGGCTACCAAAAAGAAGGTCCAATCATGGCGGCGGCGGCTTTCCACAGCTTGTTTTGGCGCGACAGGGTTCGTTTGCTCTACCATTTTCTGCTCTCCAAAACCAATTTAGTACCCAACAGCATGATGGTGATCACGCTTAGAAAATACAATACATCACGCGAGTCAATAAGACCTTTGCTGATGGAGCTGTAGTGATAAGAAATACCCAGTTGCGCAATGTAATAAGAAGCCGTGCCCCAGGCGTCAATGGAGGCCAGCAGGTCAAAGCCGGTGTACACCAAATAACACAGGAAAACCGCCAGAATAAAAGCAACAATCTGGTTCTCGGTGAGTGACGAGGCGAATATTCCCATGGCCACGAACACCGCTGCCAGAAACACCAACCCCAGGTAAGAACCGGCCACGGCCGCAGAATCGATATTTCCCACTGGGTCTCCCAGTTGGTACACGCTCACGTAGTACAGCAAAGAAGGCAGCAGCGCGAACAAGGCCAGCAACAGACAGGCAAAGTACTTGCCCAGCAGCAGTTGGGTATCTGAAAGCGGTTTGGTGAGCAGCAGTTCCATGGTGCCGCCCTTCCGCTCCTCGGCGAAGGCCCGCATGGTAATGGCCGGAATCAGGAACAAAAACAACCAAGGGGCCAGCATGAACACGCTCTGCAGATCGGCGTAGCCGTAGTCCAGCACGCTGCTGTCTGGAAAGACCCACATAAACAGGCCGGTGGCCACCAGAAACACCCCGATGACAATGTAGCCAATGAGCGAATTAAGGTAGGAGTTAAACTCTTTAGAAAGAATTGCGAACATATCTTGTAAGATGCCGGGAGCTAGACACCGGCATCAGAACCTTGTTAATATTAGGGATTTTGGATCCCCCGTTACAGTTTACTTTTTACTTGTTTTCAGGAAATCAAACCCAAAACGGCGGCAGTGGGTTTCTATTTTGTAGAAGGATTTCTTAGGCAATCCAATCGTAGTGTTTTTGATCCTTATTTTCGAAAACGAGCCTAAAACAGTTAGGCCTACTTACCGTTTTTGGTCAGGTCCTGGAACAGTTTCTCCAGGGAGTTTTCTTCCTGCTGTAGTCCTACCAAGGGCCAGCCTCTCTCCCCTGCCAGCCGGAAAATGGCAGAGCGAAGATCAGTATTGGAATCAGCGATGACGCGGTATTTCAAAGGTCCGGCGGGCTCCACGCGCGCTACTCCTGGCAAAGACAAAAGCGGCGCGGCATCTACCTCGGCTTCAAACTCGGCCAGAATCCTGGTTTCCTTGCGGCCCATGTTCCGGAGGTCAGCAACCGGGCTGTCGGCTACCAATTTGCCTTGGTTGATGATGAGGACCCGGTCACAGAGCGCGCTCACTTCCTGCATGATGTGGGTGGAGAATAGCACCGTTTTGGCCTGGCCTACCTCCTTGATGAGTTGCCTGATCTCCACAATCTGGTTCGGGTCCAGACCGGTGGTGGGTTCATCCAAGATGAGCACCTGCGGATCATGGATGAGCGCCTGCGCCAACCCTACCCGCTGCCGATATCCTTTAGACAAGGCCCCTATCTTTTTGTGCCGTTCCCGTGTGAGGCCGCAAAGGTTGATCATCTCCTCGGTGCGGGTTTTCACCAAGCTGCCGTTAAGGCCGTGCAGTTTACCCACAAAGTGCAGGTACTCGCGCACGTACATGTCCAGGTACAGCGGGTTATGCTCGGGCAGATAGCCAACTTGGCGGCGCACCTCTTTGGGTTCTTCCAACACATCGTGGCCGTTCACCAGTACTGTGCCGCTGCTGGGCGGCAAGTAACAGGTGGCTATTTTCATGGTAGTGGATTTGCCTGCGCCATTTGGTCCCAAAAACCCCACAATCTCGCCCGTGCTTACCGTAAACGAGACGTGGTCTACGGCCGCCTGCGGCCCATACAGTTTGGTCAGGTCTTTTATTTCAATTCCCATGCGTACGGGTTAGGCTTTCTTTTTCTCTGGACGGCCCTTGGGCATGAGCGGTCGCACCTCAATATCCACGTGGTGGTAGTTGGGCGGCGACTGCAACACGTGCAGAATGGTAGAGGCAATGTCTTCGGGCTGCATCATGTTCTCAGGGGCGGTGCCGGTTCCCTCAAACCCATCGAAGAAACTGGTGGCGGTAGAGCCTGGGTAGATACAGGTAACCTTGATGCCGTGCGGCCGCACTTCCTTGAAAAGGGACTGCGAGATGCCGCGTACCGCGAATTTGGTGGCGCAGTAGCCGCTCATGTTCTCAATGCCCGTTAAGCCGGCAATAGAGGAAATGTTGATGATATGGCCTTCTAACTGTTTCTTCATCTGGGGAAGTACCAGGCGCGTGCAGTAGAAAATTCCGTTCACGTTGGTGTCCATCATGGTCTGCCAGTCACGGGGGCTCATGGTGTCAATGGCGCCCTGAATGCCCAGCCCGGCGTTGTTGATGAGCACGGAGATATTCTGCCGAAGGCGCTCCACGGTCTGCTCGTAGGCTGTCAAGACCGAGTGCTCAAAGCGCACATCGCACTCAAAGAAATAGAAATCTGGGTGCGAAATCTTAGGGCGCGAGCGGCTCCAGCTTACCACCGTGGCTCCTTGCTCTAACAAAAGTTTGGCGGCAGCCAGACCAATCCCACTGCTGGCACCGGTGATCACAACTACTTTTCCTTCTAGTTCCATATCTTAGAATTTGCTCAAATTTAATCAAAAGAGAATTACCTATTTCTAATTGTTCAATTTAAGCGATCCAACTATAAAGGCCTCGCCCAAATTGTGAAATAATAGATCACTCCGTCGCATGCTTCTGCTTTTGCCCTCTTTTCTGATTTCAAGGTCAAAAAAGGGGTACTTAGATTTAGGTGGTCGTGTCACCTCTTTCAATGGAGGTTTCCCAGCCGTCATACTCCGCTCCGTACTCCTGGGCCAGGCTCCAAAGATACAGCACCATGTCATGTATGGGTTCTTCCTGGGTTTTAGAAGCCAAAGAAATCCGCAGTTTATAGGGCGTTTCTGCTAAATCAGGCTCAAAACGTTCTTCTTCTTTTGCGTAGCCTTTAGCAGCAATCTCCTGCCAGTACTTCTCACGAGAGGCTTCGTTTGGAAAATAAAGATAATGTACCACTTGGCGGATTACTTCCGGATTGTCTCCATTTTCTTCCAGGTTGCGGAGCACTTTCAGGTTCTGGATTTTCTGGAAATCCCCGGGCTCTGGGAAGAGGAACTCCAGGTAGGTTTCCCACTCTGGGTCTTCCCACGTCTCGGCTTCAAAACTGTACTGCGGGAATTTCTCCGCCACCTCAGTAAGGTAATGCTCCACCATCAGCACCTCCCGGGCATAAAAGTAGAATTTCCGGAAACCTCCGTTGAGGGTTTTGCCCACGAAAACTGCTTCCAGGCCAGTTTCAAAAATATCGGCTAAAAGGTCCTCTATTTCACCCAAGGCCTCCCACTCCGTGTCTTCCGGAAAACCATCTTCCCGCACAGAAAGCAATGGCACCGTGACTTCAACGACTTTATCCTGCTCTTCTAATGGTGCCACCGAGCTCAGGTTCAGGTCCAGCCCGATGAAGGCGGGCCTGGATTCAATCTGACATAAATAGACCTCCCAATCCGGCTGATATTCATTTTCTTCCATGATGTTCTTTTAGGTAACGGCTTAGATATCGCCTAACTGAGGCCGCAGCAGCAGTTCCTCTATAACGGTCTGTTTGGAGATATAGTGGGCGTTCCAGATGGCATTGGCCACATCTTCTGGTTTCATGAACCGGTCTTTTGGCAAATCCACGCCTTCCCAACTGGCGGTGTAGGTGGCACCCGGCAGTACCGCCGTCACCCTGATGTTGTGCTCCTTCAGTTCTTCGCGCAAAACCCTGGTCATGCCATATAAGGCGTGTTTGGCGATGCAGTAAGATCCGCCGTTAGGGTAAGCCATGATGCTGGCCGTGGAGCAAAGGGTGAAAATATGGCCATCGCGGCGCCGGATCATGTCTGTCACCAAGCCTTTGGTAAGGTCATAAGCGCTGTACAGGTTGGTGTTGATCATCTCACGCAGCACGGTATCGCTCTCCTCATGGATCTTGCCCGGGATGAAGAAGCCGGCGTTGTTCACCAGCACATCTACCTTCACCTTCAGCGACTGAATGTAATCCAGGAAACGCTGCACCTCCCCTGGCTGGCTTACATCGGCGGCCACAAAGAATACCTTGGAGAAGGTGTACTTTTCCTCCATCTCCAACTTGAGTTTTTCCAAGTCACTCTGGTGCCGCGAGCAGGTGATGATATGGAAGCCTTCGGCCGCGAAACGGTCTACAATGGCTCGCCCAATGCCCTTGGTACCGCCCGTAACCACTATATATTTTTTCATGGGAACGATGTTTTTTCTTTTTTCAACGTAATATAGGCATTTGAAACCAAGATTGGCCTAAACACCACCTAATGCGGTTGTGCCGCATGGACCTCTTTGAACTAACTGCATGAAAACGTTTGGTGCATTTTTACTCTTCTTATCCAGCCTTGTCAAAAGAGGTGAGTCTCCCCGGATTCTGTTCAACAGAACCATAGATGAAGCCATCTTGATTGGCATTGACTCCGTTTTCATTGTGGCGGTGGTTTCTACCTTTATTGGGGCGGTGACCTGCGTGCAGATTTCCTACAACCTGACCAATGCCTTGATCCCTAGGTCCACCATTGGGTTCATGGTACGGGAGATGACCATCCTGGAGCTGGCGCCTACCATCACCTCCATTGTGTTAGCCGGGAAAGTAGGCTCCAGTATTGCCGGCGGTCTAGGCACCATGCGCATCACCGAACAGGTAGACGCTTTGGAGGTTATGGGCATCAACTCCGCCTCTTACCTGGTGTTGCCCAAGATTATGGCTGCGTTTTTGGTGTTTCCTATGTTGGTGATCACGGCCATGTTCCTTTCCATTTTCGGTGGGTATCTGGCCGGAAGTTTATCAGGCGCTTTGTCTGGGCAGGAGTACATCACTGGTTTACGGTCAGATTTCATTGCGTACAACATCACCTTCGCGTTGATCAAATCAGTGGTGTTTGCCTTTCTGGTGGCGGCCATCTCGTCTTACCAAGGATATTTTACTGAAGGCGGCGCCTTGGAGGTAGGAAGAGCCAGTACCAAAGCCGTGACCAACAGTGTCATTGCCATTCTGATCGCCGATTTTGTTTGTGCGCAGTTATTACTCTAAGCACACTTTGACTTAAGGCAACCCCCTCAGGTTGAACCAACATGATAGAAATCCACAACATCCATAAAACCTTCAACGGCGTTAAGGTGCTCAACGGCATCAGCGGAAACTTTGAGTCTGGCAAAATGAACATGCTGCTGGGCGCCAGCGGTACCGGGAAAAGTGTGCTCCTGAAATGCATTGTTGGACTGGTGAAACCAGACCTGGGCAGCATCACCTATGACGGACGCATCTTCGCGAACAACAAACTGGATATAAAACAGGAGATTAGGCGCAAGATTGGGATGCTTTTTCAAGGCAGCGCCTTGTTTGACTCCATGACCGTGAATGAGAACGTGGAGTTCCCGCTGCGGATGCTCTCAGACATGAGCAAAAGCGACCGTCTGGACCGGGTGCAGTTCTGCCTGAAGCGGGTGGGTCTGGAAAAGGCCGGCAACAAGATGCCCTCTGAGTTGAGCGGTGGGATGAAGAAACGCGTGGGCATTGCCCGGGCCATTGCGCCTAACTGCACCTACCTTTTCTGTGATGAACCTAACTCAGGCTTGGACCCCCTCACCGCCATCACCATTGATGAGTTGATCAAGGAGATCACCCAGGAGTACAACATCACCACCATTGTGGTAACCCATGACATGAACTCCGTTCTGGAATACGGCGACAATGTAATGTTCCTGTACAAAGGCCATAAACTGTGGGAAGGCCACAGCAGCACCATCATGGACACCAACGTGAAGGAGCTCAATGACTTCATCTTCTCTAACCGCCTGATGCGCGATGCCAAGAAAGTGGACCAAATTGAGGCCGAAGAACGCCTGGAAGACGAGCAAAGCCGCGAGGAGAAACGCTAGAATTTTCCTATTCAAGTGTAATCTGTTTCAGGCTTGTTTACAACAAATCGGGCCTAAAACGAAAATTCAGATTAGCTTTCCTCTATCTGGAAATTCCTATGTTTTACCAGAAAAACAGTTGAATCAGACAAGTTCGATTCTTGTCTGATTTTAGAAAATCATGATAAAATCATTAGGCCCATTTAAAAAAACTTCAAGGCCTTTTTTGAGGCTAGCGCTTCACTGAAGTTGCAAACTTCAGGTCATTATTAGGTCCAAGTTGAAAACTTGAACCAGAGATAGAATAGAAGCCCACCTGGATACTACTGAGTTAATTTTTAGGCCGATAAACCGGATAATATATTTATAAAAAGAGAGCGTCTTAGGTAAAACCTAAGACGCTCTCTTTTTATGCGGTACAAGCTTAATTCCTTTTGTTCAATTCATCGCGGATTTTAGCGGCGCGTTCGTAGTCCTCTTTTTCAAGGGCCTCGTTGAGCATGGTGTTCAGCTCTTCTACCGATACTTCCTTGAGGTTACTTTTCCCGCTACCAGACGTGGATACGGTGGTAGAAGCGGAAGTTGGAATCTCATCGGTTTCCTCTTCGTCCTCGTCTTCCTCCATATCACTTAGAATGATACCGGCCTCGGAAAGGACAGATTCCACGGTGTAGATAGGAACCCCAAATCGCAGCCCAATGGCGATGGCGTCTGACGGGCGGGCGTCCAGCTCAAACTCCTTCTCGCCGTCTGTGCACACGATCTTGGAAAAGAACACCCCTTCCTTTAAATCCGAAATCATAATCTCCTGCACGCTCACTTCCATCTGCTGGGCAAAAGACTTGAACAAGTCATGCGTAAGCGGGCGGGTAGGATTAATCTTTTCAATCTGGATGGCGATGGACTGCGCCTCAAACATGCCTATGATGATAGGCAAACGGCGACTTCCCTCCTTTTCGCCCAGAACCAGGGCAAAAGATCCAGATTGCGACTGGCTTGAGGACAAACCAAGAATCTCTAGCTCAATTTTCTTCACAGTTTCTCTTCTATTTGTCTAAAGCTTTGGCGGCTTCTATCAATTTAGGTACAACCTCAGTAGCGTCTCCCACAATACCGTAATCTGCGGCTTTAAAGAAAGGTGCCTCCGGGTCTTTATTGATAACGACAATTACTTTAGAAGAGTTAACCCCTGCCAGGTGTTGGATGGCACCAGAGATGCCCACTGCTATGTACAGGTTAGGGCTTACGGTGATACCGGTCTGGCCCACGTGCTCATGGTGAGGTCTCCAACCCACATCGGCCACGGGCTTGGAACAGGCCGTGGCGGCACCCAGCGCTTTGGCCAGATCTTCTACCAAATGCCAGTTTTCAGGGCCTTTTAAGCCTCTTCCACCCGAAACCACTACCTCAGCCTCGGTCAGAAGAATGTCGCCTGACTGGCGGATGGTTTCTTTTGGAGCCGTCGCGAAATCAGAATCGGCCAGGTCAGCCGAGAAATTCTCTACCGTAGCGGTGCCACCTGATGCCGTTTCAATGTCCAGCGCATTTTTCTTAACGGCGATAATTTTTTTATCTGAGATCAATTCCACGTCTGAGAATGCCTTTCCGGAGAACACGCCGCGGCGCACCGTGAACGAAGAACCGTTGATCTGCGGTAAAGACACCACGTTGGTGGCCAAAGAGGCACCCAGTTTCACCGCCAGGCGCGACCCAATCGCAGCCCCGATGTTGGAGTTGGACAGCACAATCACGGTGGAGTTTTCGCTTTCTGCGGCTTTGGCAATTACTTTCACATAGGCAGCCGCTACAAAATCATGCAGGCGGGTGTCATTGTCTAATAATACTTTGGAGATTCCCTGCTCACCCAGGCGGGTAAGGGCATCTGCCTGCACATCGCCAATGGCAACGGCGGTGGCCGAGGTACCCAAAGCGGAGGCTACTTTGCTCCCGTACGAAGCTGCTTCCAGGGAAGACTTCTTCACTTCGCCGTTCGCGCATTCAATCACTACTAATACTGACATGCTTATAGAACTTTAGCTTCGTTACGCAATAATTTAATGAGGTCACCGGCACTGTCTGCAGAAATCATCTTCACCCCAGACTTGGCAGGCGGCAACTCATAGTTCTGGACGCTGGTTTTAGCATCCTGGCCTACCGGCTCCACTACTTTCAAAGGCTTGGTGCGGGCCGTCATGATGCCGCGCATGTTAGGGATGCGGGGCTCCGTCATAGGCTGCTGGGCAGTCACCACTAAAGGCAGCACGGCTTCAATCACCTCTTTACCGCCTTCAATCTCACGCTCCAAGGTAGCGGTAGAGCCGTTCACGTCCAATTTAATGGCCGGCGCGATGGTAGGGATGCCTAACAGCTCGCCCACCATGCCGTGCACCTGGAAACCGTTGTAGTCAATAGACTCGCGGCCCATCAAGATAAGGTCATATCCGCCTTCTTTGGCGTAGTGGGCAATCTGCTGGGCCACCAGGAAAGCATCGGTGGGTTTCAAATTAACTCTGATGGCGTCATCGGCCCCAATGGCCAAAGCTTTCCGGATATTTGGCTCCGTATCGGCTTCCCCTACGTTCAGTACCGTCACGGTTCCGCCCTGGGCTTCTTTCAGCTCAATGGCGCGGGTAAGGGCATATTCATCGTAAGGGTTTATGACAAACTGAACACCAGCCGTGTTAAACGCTTTGCCGTCAGGCGAAAAGGTTATTTTGGTGGTGGTATCAGGCACGTTGCTAATGCAAACTAAGATCTTCATTTAACTTAGGGTTAGCTTAATTAAGTTAATTTTGTGGGCAATTTAAAAGAATAATTCATCAAATGGAAACGACCAACAGCAGATTGACGCAACTCCTGGCCTTCTACGAAGAAGATCCGAACGATCCGTTCACCATGTACGCCATCGCGACGGAATACCGCCCTACAGACCCCACGAAGGCGCGCTTCTTCTACGAAAAACTGCTGGCCGAACATCCAGAGTACGTAGGTACCTACTATCACGCGGCCAGTCTCTATCTGCAGCTAGAGGAGCCGGAGCTTGCCAAACAGGCGTACCAGAAAGGCATGCAGGTGAGCCGGCAGTCGGGCCAACTCCACGCCTTCTCAGAGTTGCAGCAGGCCTACAACAAGATGATGGGTTTAGATTACGAAGATGATTAAAAAATAGTTTGCATGCATACTATTTTTACGTTTTAGCCGCAATTTACCCAAATTGATTTAAAAATCGGCAGAAAAGGCGCTTTCACCCCAAAGCTTGACAGGCTTCCTTTAACCTGGTAGGGACTACCTCTGGGGAAGCGCCTTTTATATTTTTTGCACCCTAGATTTGTTTTGTTCTCCAAGATGGAAAACACCTATTCCATTTATTTTTAGACATACCTAAACATTTAATTAGGTTTATCTGTAAGTTAGGGAGAAAAAATCTTGGTTCTATGAAACTCCTTTACAGTTGCCTTTTGGTGTTGCTTCCAACCTATGGCTTTGCGCAAGTGGCGCCGGACAGCCTTTCTAACGGGGGACCCATTAGCACAGACCGGCCTGATCAAACCGAGGCCTCCAACGTGGTTCCTCTGGGTACCTTGCAGGTTGAGTTAGGGGTACTTCGCCAGAAAGACCGCAAAAATGGAAAAACATCCGTGGATTACCTGTACCCCACTGCCCTTCTCCGGTACGGGATTCTGCACCGACTGGAACTGAGGCTGATTGCCGGTTACCATCGGAGCACCGGACCAGACGAGACGGATGCCGGCGATGCCAGGGGTTTGGACGCTTTTTCCATTGGCACCAAAATCTTTGTCACGGAGGAAAAAGGATTGCTTCCCGAGATCGCTTTCATTGGGCACCTTACCCTTCCTTCAGGATCCTCAGAGTTTAAACCCACCTACGTGGCCCCAGACTTCCGGCTGTCTTTTGCGCATACCCTTTCCAACACCTTTTCCTTGGGCTACAATGTAGGGTATGAATGGGACGGCGATACGCCACATGGGGCCGGAATTTACACCCTTTCTCTGGCGGCAGGCCTGGGAGACAAGTGGGGCACGTACGCAGAACTTTTTGGGGAGAAGCCAGAGAAAGGCAAATGGAGCCACTCAACCGATGCTGGTGTCACTTTTTCTCCCCGCTATAATGTTCAGTTTGATGTTTCCGCAGGTCTGGCCCTGAACGAAGAAGCCCCTAATTATTACCTCAGCGCGGGTGTAAGTTTCAGATTACCTAGGTAGAAAGGCTTCTATTTGGAGCCTACTTTCTAGAAATCCGGCCCAAAATCCGGCCCTACATTCCACAGGTTATAGTCAATGAGGTCACCGTATGGAGCGACGAAGTACCTGCCTTGAAGACGGTGCGCTATTCCTGGGCCGAAAATCTCCAAGGGAGCCAATATGTACTACAAAGAAGGTTTACCTCCTGCTTGATTTTAGCATGGTTTTCAATTAGATAAACCTCAGACTGACGTGATCAAGTAAACTATTTCTTATAACAAATGCGAAAGCCTGATGGGCGGTAAAACGGAAGCAAACCTCCGGTTTATTTACCCATCAGGCTTTTGTTGTAATTGTAGAATTTCACCCCATGTTTAGATCTTTAGCTTCCAGGAAATGGATCAGGCCAGTTCCACGGCTTCTTTGTTGTACTTGTTGCGGTATTCCAGCGGTGAGATGCCCGTAATCTTTTTGAAGGTGGTTCTGAAGGCTTTGGTATCGGAGTAACCCACCGAGTACATGACCTCGTTCACGTTCTCACGGGATGTCTCTAGGCACATCTTGGCGGCCTCTACTTTCACCCGCTGGATGTACTCCACCACCGTGTTGGAAGTGGCTTTTTTGAAGCGGCGCTCAAAGTTCCGGCGGCCCAGGAAACACATCTCAGCCAGTTCCTCCACAGTGATCTTGTTTTGGAAATTATGCTCAATAAACTCCTGCACTTTCCTGATTTGCTCGTCGTGGTGTTCTTTCTGCCCGTGGAAGATGATGAACGGAGATTGGCTGTTGCGGTCAATGTCGATCTCAAAGATCTTGGAGGAGCGTACGGCCATGTTGCGCCCCGCGAATTTCTCTACCAGGTACAGAATGAGGTTAAGCGAAGAATAGGCTCCGCCGCTGGTGTAAATGCCGCCTTCGTCGGTGATGATCTTGTAGGGCAGCAGGTTCACATCCGGGAACATCTGCTTGAACTCCTCCACGGCCAGCCAATGCGTGGTGCAACTGCGCCCTTTCAATAGCCCGGTAGAGGCCAGCAGGAAAGCCCCGATGCAGAGAGACACCACCTCGGCGCCGTTCTTGTGCTGTTTAATGATCCAGGGTACAAAGTCCTTGTTCTCCTCAATGACTTCCTTCATGTCGCCGTGCACCGCCGGGATGATGATCAGGTCTGTCTTCACGGTATCCTCCACCACCAACTCTGGTTTTATGCTGAATAACCCGTTCGTGACCCTGGTATCCTGGGTGAGCCCTACCAGCTGCACCCTGAACATTGGAGCCTGGCCAGTCCGCTCCAAAGCCTCATTGACCTTGGTGAACATCTTATAGGTCGCCTCGATATTGCTAAAGCTAATATCACCTTCGGGAATAAGAATAGAGATGTGCTTCATAGCCTTAAAGTAAGAAGCTTTATTGTCGTAATCAACCCCCCTTTATGTCGCATTCGCCCACCTGCAAAAAGAGCAGTAGTGTGTATGTTTGTGCTAAAGGAATTGGCTAACACAAATGATATTAGCAACTCGCTTTAGATCAGTTTTTTAGAAAGCAGACCTAAATCAGGATTCCTTCCTCTTATATAGATTATATACCTAACCAGATAAAAGCCATGGAAAAGACCACCATCAAAAAAGAGATTGACATCAAAGCCCCTAAAGAGAAAGTATGGAATGTATTGGTGCAGGACCAGTACATCAGGCAATGGTACGCGGCTTTCAGTGAAGGAGCCTACGCCGAGACAGATTGGCAACTGGGCAGCAAAGTCCTGTTCAAAGACCCTTCTGAGAACGGAATGATTGGGAAAGTGGTACAGCATACGCCCCATGAGGTGCTCTCGGTGAGGTACGAAGGCCTTTTGGTGAACGGGAAGGAAGATACCCAAAGCGAGGATGCTAAAGCGGTGCAGGGCGGCCTGGAGACCTATAAATTACTGGAGAAAGCCGGCGGCACCCAAATCGCCATTGAGGGCGACATGACCCCAGAGTATTTTGATATGATGTCGGCGGCCTGGGACGTGGCGCTGCTCAAGATCAAGGAACTATCAGAAAATCAGGTTAACTAACCCTTAGCGCTTTCCTATGAATATCCTGAAGAAACTTTTGCTAGGTATAGCCCTATTTATTGCTGCTTTGCTGGTGTGCGCCCTGTTCGTTTCCCGCGAATACCGCGTTGAACGCGAGATTGTCATAAATCAGCCTAAAGACCATGTTTTCAGCTATTTAAGTCACCTCAAAAACCAGGATCACTTTAACAAATGGGCCATGCAAGACCCGCAGATGAAGAAAAGCTACCGAGGTACAGACGGAGCAGTGGGGTTTATCTATGCCTGGGAAGGAAACGAGAAGGCAGGCAAAGGCGAACAGGAAATTAAAGGCCTGGTGCCCGGAGAAAGCGTGGACATTGAGATCAGGTTCCAGAAACCAATGGAGGACATTGCCCGCACGCCTTTCACCACCACCGCGATCTCCCAGAATCAGACCAAAGTAACCTGGGCCATGGTGGGCGGCCACGCCTACCCTTTTAACCTGATGCATGTAGTCATGGACCCCTTGCTGGGCAAAGACCTGGAAACGAGCCTTACCAGCCTCAAAGGAATACTCGAAAAAGATCAACTCACCTCAAACTAATAGCAACATGGTCACTTTACACCCTTACCTCAACTTCAACGGCAACACCGAAGAAGCCTTCAACTTTTACAAATCTGTTTTCGGGGGCGAGTTCCTAGCCCTGCAACGATTTGGAGACATACCGGATGCGGGCAGAGTCCCGGCTCATGAACTAAACAAGATCATGCACATCGCCTTGTCCATTGGCGAGGGAACCCTTCTCATGGGCACCGATGCCTTGGAGTCAATGGGCCATTCTGTGACCATGGGCAACAACTTCCACCTTTCCCTTGATACTTCCAGCGTGGAAGAAGCGACCACCCTATTCAACGCTCTCGCCCAAGGTGGGAAAGTGGAGGTACCTTTTGAGAAGGCATTTTGGGGCGCTTACTTCGGGATGTTGACCGACCAATTCAACATCAAGTGGATGGTGAACCATGACCTTAAAAAAGAGGAACAGGAACAAGTCCTCAAGAAGGAAGCAGAAACCACTACCTTATAGCCCAATTACCTCAGTCAGTTTAACCTATGGAAACGCAGCAACCTACAGACCTTACCATGCAAAACCCAAGCTCAGAAGCTACCTCAGATCAGACAGCAAAATCCACCCTCGTCATCACCAAAACCTTGGAGGCGCCTAAAGAACTGGTGTACCAAGTCTGGACGCAGCAAGAGCACCTTACCCAATGGTGGGGACCAAAAGGTATGAATTTGGAAGTGGCCGAACTCAGTCTTGAACCCGGCGGAATGTTCCTTTACAGCATGCAAGCCGGCGATGGTCCTAAAATGTGGGGTAAATTCGTTTACGAAGAGTTATCGGCGCCGGAGCGCATGGTGTATGTCAACTCTTTTTCAGATGAGGAAGGGAACACCATCAGGGCTCCGTTTAGTCAAACCTGGCCGCTGGAATTGCGCAACATCTTGACCTTTTCTGAGGAGAATGGCCAGACCATTCTCACCTTGCAGGCTAAGCCCCAGAATGCCACCCCAGAAGAGGTGCAGACGTTTGAAGCCAGCCTTGAAGCCATTAAGCAGGGCTTCGGGGGTACTATGGACAACCTGGCTCTTTACCTGGCAAATCTGCGTTCTTAACCAATTAGGTTTCCTGCAGAGCTAACCTGTCATTGTCCATCACTATTTATACTTTCAAATATCAAAGCCCATCCAAATGATGACTCAGCAGGAAAACAGAATGGTAGAGGTGTTTGCCACCAATGTGCAGGAGGTTGCCAAGGCCAACAGATTGGTGGCGGTTCTGGAGCGGCACCTGCCCGGCTGCCGCATCAACTTTGACCTGGAGGACTGTGACAGAATCCTGCGGGTGGAAGGCCCTATTTTCAACACTTCCCAAGTACTGCAGCTGGTGGCCAAAAACGGCGTAAAATGCTGTGTTCTGGAGTAGCGATTTGGTTGATGGGTTTGCCTCACATCAAAGTCACTCGATTGCGCCTATGGCAGGCTTAAAGTAAAGCACAGACTTGACGTTAAAAACAAAGTTCCTCCGTTTAGAGGCCGTTTTCCAAAAACGGGTCCTAAACGGAGGAACTTTGCATTAGGGTAAAATCAGCACAAAGGTTATTTACCGATGAGTTTGTATCCGAGGCTCAATATCACCTGGCGGTTCCGGAAGTCTACGTTGCCGTTGTTTGGGTCTGTGTAAGCCCGTTTCAGGCGCTCGTAGCGCACATCGGCGGTGAGGCGAGAAATGTCTACGCCGGCTCCTATCTGGTAGCCCCAATCGGCAGACTCAAAAGATTCTTTGTAGTCCCGTACGTCAGATTTACTGTTAATGAGCACAGAGGCCACCGGACCCGCATACGCCCGCAAAAACAGCAGTTTATAGCCTACCAGAATGGGAACGTCTATGTTGGTGAAGCCTATTTCCTGCACCGAGGTACCGGTTCCATCTTGGTTGGGCACCTGGAATTTTCCGCCGGAGGAAGACAAAACTGCCTCGGGCTGCAGCAGGAAACCCGCTACATTGAACCGGGTGAACAAGCCCGCATGGAAACCGGTGATGCTGCCTTCTTCCTTGAACTGGGTGAAATTGGCACTTGGGTTTTTAAGGTCCACATTTGACGAACTGATGCCCGCTTTCAGGCCTAGTGTAAAGCCCTGGGCCTGTGCCGCCAAACTGGTGAAGGAAAGAAAGGCAACGAAAAGAAATACTTTTTTCATAATTGGTAAGAGTTAGAACGGTTTGTGTGCTACTATTTTGCGTCTTGGCCAAACGGCTTTTAAAAATGGCCGCACCTGTTTTACGGCCCTTTTTAAGAAAAGACGCTTAAAGAACGTGCACTTTGCAAAAGATGATATAAGTACTGCCCCACGGGGTTTTCCTACTTACCTGAATAGGACAAAACGCTTTCCTTGGTTTATTCAACTTTTCTGGTTTGGCTTCTAATTGTAGCCTGATCCAATCCTCCCAAGGTAGTTCTATAAACGCCCTTTGGTTACTGTCCTGCTTTTGTGCCATTTGATTTTCATCTTGGATAAGCAGGTCTACTATCTCTTAATAGAAGGATTTTAAAGCCATCTCCTTCCATTCAGGTTTAGTTGGAAAGTAAAAGGGAATCAATTCAGATAAAGGTGTAACGCTGATTTATAATTTTTTAGGTTTTATTAAAATTATTCCAATTTAATTTATATCTTAGACATCCATATAGTCAAATACCCTTATTCCATTATAGATTATTTATCGCGCTCAGGCCTGATTTACTTGGCCACTCCAAGGAGAAAAAGATCATCCCCTACCTTCCCTAGATTGAAAACTATCACTTGTATGCGGCTTATGCCCCATGCCCTACCAACCTATCCTATAACCCTTTATTACCTAAGAAGATGAAAGCAAATGCACTTGTATCGCCGGAAAAGACATTCTTCAAGATAAAGAAAGACGGACTGGACCTGGAACGTTACCTGGCCAGGATAAACTATTCAGGACCCCTCGCCCCGACTTTAGAGACGTTGCAGCAACTGCATTTTCAGCACGCCATCTCTATACCTTTTGAGAACCTTAACCCTTTCCTGAAGCAACCTGTAGCGCTGGATATTGAGTCTCTGCAGCGCAAAATAGTAGAGGAAGGCCGGGGAGGCTATTGCTTTGAGCAGAACCAACTCTTTGCCGAGGCCATGCGCGCGCTGGGTTTTCAGGTGAAAGGCCTGGCGGCCAGGGTGCTCTGGAACGTACCCGTAGGCGTTACCACCGCCCGCGCCCATATGCTGCTCCTGGTGCACCTGGAAGATGCAGACTACATCGCAGATGTTGGTTTCGGGGGACTGACCCTGACTTCGCCGTTAAGGCTCCTGGAGACCGGAGACCAGCAAACCCCACATGAGACCTTCAAGTTGGTGCCTCAGGAAAATGAATTTGTGTTGCAGGCCAAGGTGCAGGGTACCTGGAAACCCATGTACCGTTTCAGTCTGCAGGAACAGTTTGCGCCCGATTATGAGGTGAGCAATTGGTTTACTTCCACCCACCCCAGGTCCCCGTTTGTGAATGGACTGATGTTTGCCAGAACCACTCCCGATTCCCGTTACGCGCTACGGAATTCTGAACTCAGCATCCATCACCGGAACGGAATCACAGAGAAGCAGGTGCTCGCCAATCCGGCCCAGGTGAAAACGGTCATAGAGGAAGTTTTCAAACTACCTTTGCCCAATTCTCCGGAATTAGACCAGTCCCTGCACCTAATCATGCAGCCTTTGGATTAAACCCGCTCACTCCATTTTTTCAGCAAGAACACTTTCTAGCCTAAGTATTATCATCCTTATGGTTGGGTCTTCTTGCGCGTCCTGCTTGGTGTAAATTCATCCTTTTTCACCTTAATCCTTTAGCTACGGTTTTTAGGCCTGTTTTTGTAAATAAGGCCTAAAAACCGTAGCATTATAGCTCATCAGAAAACTAAATCAGGTAGTTCATTCCTACCCAAGAACACACAACCAACCCTCTATGAAACAACTTTACCTGCTGCTCCTCTTGTCCACTTTTTTATTCACCAACTGTTCATCTGAAAACGGCCATAACGGTAGCCCTACTCTCCCGTCGGTGTTGGTTTTCTATAAGACAGCGGGCTTTTACCACACGTCCATCCCAGCGGGTTTAGCCGCCATCCAGAAGCTGGGCCGGGAGAACGGGTTCGGGGTAGACACCACCAAGAACGCCGCTATTTTCACGGCAGATTCACTGAAGAAGTACAAAGCAGTGGTTTTCCTGAGCACCACCCAGGATGTGATGAACGATGCCCAGCAAACCGCCTTTGAACAGTTCATTAAAGCCGGCGGCGGTTTTGTTGGGGTTCACGCCGCGACGGATACCGAGTACCAGTGGCCCTGGTACAACCAGTTGGTAGGTGCGTATTTTGACAGCCACCCAGAGATCCAGAAAGCCACGATCAACGTTCTGGATAAATCGCATCTCTCTACCTCTTTTCTGCCAGACAAATGGGAAAGAAGAGATGAGTGGTACAACTTCAAGAACATCAACCCAAATGTCAAGGTACTGGCCACCTTAGACGAGACCACCTACAAGGGAGGCAAAAACGGAGCGAACCATCCCATTGCCTGGTACCACACTTTTGACGGCGGCAAGGTTTTCTACACCGCCGGCGGCCACACCGATGAGAGCTACCAGGAACCGCTTTTCCTCCGGCATCTCCTGGGCGGCATTCAATACGTGCTAAAGTAAGCGTTGCTTACCTATCTATATTCAAAGGCTGATTCAGCTACATTCAAACCTGGTACAAGTTTTCAACTTGGGCCTCAAATGGTCGGAAGTTTACAGCTTCCGTGAGGCGAAAGCCTCAAACCGGCTATGCTGCTTCTATAAGATCAGCCTTATATTCGATTCAAAAATTTTACAATCATAAAAGGGCTGTCCCTGCTGTACAAAGCAGAGCCAGCCCTTTTCTTTTGGATTCTCAAGTAAAAGCCTCGGGGTGTTTCAAGGCTGTTTTGGGTAAAACAGCCTTGAAACACCCCGAGGCTTAATGGCTTTAGGATAATAACTTAACCCAAGGGATGATCGGTTACTGCACCACTACCTGGATGGTCTTCGCTGAAGTACCCGTCAGGAGTTTGAAGTGGTAGATACCTGGGGCCAGTTTGTTTCCGGTGCTGGTGGTCAGTTTCTGGCTGATGGCCTGGTTTCCTGCGGCTTGCTTGCCTAGGGATCGGCTGGAAATCAGACGGCCCATTTGGTCATACACCTGCAAAGACACCTCGGCAGCAGAAACCAAGTGGTACCGTACATTCAATTCACCGGTTCTGTTGGGGTTAGGGTATGCCACCACCTGCTTGGCCAGAAAGTCTTTGTCTTCTTTGGATGCCAGGAGAATGCTGGAACTGGTAATCCGCTTGGTGGTGTAGACGCGGTACTCGCCGGGTTGCAGCGTGAGGGCCTGGTTTACGTTGGTAACCGTCAAAGCCTCGCCGGTCACAAAATCGTACCAGGTACCGGTGTTCTGGAACCTAGGATCAATGGTGCCGGAGGTCACCCCGAAGTTACCCAACACCGCCACGTTCATGTCCTGGTCCTGGATATGGATGGTCTTCATGGCCCCTTCCAGGTTCAGGGTGTAGTTTCCAGACTCAAAGGCCGGTTCACTGATCTTAAGCTTGATCAGGGCCGCGTACACGTTGTAGAGTTTTTTGCGCTCCGCCTCCTGGTAGTAATTCCACAGGATGGGTTTATCGCCGGTTCGGCCGTTCTGGTTAATAGAAATATCGTAGCCCAGCTCCCCGAACTGCCAGATCATTTTAGGTCCGGGAATGGTGAAGAAGAAGGCCGCGGCCAACTGCATCCGCTGCAAGGCGGTGGTCAGGTTCTTCACGCTGTAGGAGCCGGAACTATTGCCGAATGCCAGGGCTTCCACCATCTGGCGCTCCTCATCGTGGCTCTCCATGTATCCCACCACGTGAGGGCTGGTCCAGCCGCGCTGCTTGTAGGAGATCCAGTTGAAGTTTGAATTATCTGTGTAGCCCAAGATCGCCTGCTTGTAGTTCCCGTGCAGGTTACCCCACAGCATCATGCCGGCGTTGGCCAGGATCGTTTCTTCGCTATTATCGGCAAAATGCTCCAAAATCACATAGGTGCTGTTGTCTACGCTCCAGATGTGGTTGGCCATGCGTTTGAGCAGGTCAATGCGGGTTTGGTCAAACTGTCCCCAGTTGCTTACGCTGCCCAAGGTGTTTTTCTGGGTGAAACCCTTGGATAAATCAAACCGGTAACCGTCTACCTTGTATTCCTGAAGCCAGAACTCGGTCACCCGGTCCACAAAATACTTCGTGGCCTCACTCTCGTGGTTGAAATCATGGCCCACGTTGAATTCGTGTTTCGGATCTGGGTTAAACCAGGGATTGTCAGGCGTGGTCTTGCCGGTGGCGCTGTTGTAGTACATCTGCACCATAGGCGACTGCCCGAAAGAGTGGTTCAGGGCGATGTCCAGGATCACGGCCATCCCGCGGGCGTGGGCCTCGTCAATGAAGCGCTTAAGCATCTCCTTAGGGCCGTAATACTTGTCCGGCGCGAAGTAGTACACCGAGTTATAGCCCCAGCTCAGGTTGCCTTCATACTCGTGGATAGGCATCAACTCAATGGCGTTCACGCCCAGCCTTTTCAGGTAGTTCAGGGTATCAGCTAGGGTTTTGTAGTCGTGCTTTTGGATAAAGTCCCGCACCAGCAGCTCGTACACCACCAGGTCCGTTTTCTTGGGCTTGGCAAAGTTGGTTACTTTCCAGGCATACGCCGTCTGGTTTGTCTGGAAAACCGATACCATACCGGTGGCTTTACCGGTAGGGTAAGCCTTCAGGTTGGGATAGGTCTCTGCGGGGATAAACCGGTCCTCGTTAGGGTCTAGGGTTTTCTGGGTGTAAGGGTCCCCTACCCTGATGCTTTCGTCAATAAGGTACTGGTAGGCGTACTCACGGCCCGCCACCAGGTTGTCAATCTGCACCCAATAACGGGTTCCGTCTGGCGTGCGCTTCATGGGGGTGGCACCCACTGTCCAGTTGTTGAAATCACCCACTACATACACGGTCTGCTTATTAGGTGCGTACAGGTTCAACAGCACGCTGGTAGAGCTTAGGTAAGTAACCCCGTCTTTGGCGTTAGGGGGTAAGGCCTGGGCCTGGGCGGCCTGGCGCACCACAAAAGTAAAGGAATCAGCGGCCATGGTGGTACCACTCTCCGCCACCAATTTCACTTTGTTTGCGCCGGGAGTGGCCGCAGTCAATTGCGTGGAAAGTGTGGTGGCCGAGGCTTCCTCTTTCACTTTCACCCCGTTCACAAACAGCGAGAGCTTGGCCGCCGAAGAGGCGCCTCCGGTAACCTGTATGTAGTCATTCTGATTCACGAACAAGCCGTTCAGGCCTACCGCGGGTTGGGTAAACGAAACGTTGATGGACCCAGCCTGGTAGATGGCTACTTTGATGTCTTTGCCACCAGTGTCTTTGCCTTCTTTGGTGCCGTTCCCGTTCCGGAAGACAAACACCAGGGCTTTGATCTCCTCGGTGGCCGGTACGTTGTAGTAGGTTCTGGGGGTGATGGTGATCTGGTACTTGTTGTTCCCTATGGACGTCATGAGCGCGGCCGGGGTATTGGTGGTCCAAGGCGCTTTCACGTACTTCCAGTCAGAGTCAGAGGTACTCAGGTTGGTGAGCACCCCCGTATGGGCGTAAATGGGCTCAGTGACATTGGCCAGCCCGCCGGTACCTTTTGTAGCATCAAAGGTGATGGTGACTGGTTCATTGTGTACCGGAAAGGCGGGTGCCACGGTCACCACCTGCGCTTGGGCTACTTGTACCAGCAGCAACGCCAGCAACAAGCCAAGCAAACGAAACGTAGTCTTCATGCGATAGGCAGTTTAAAATTTGTGAGGTAAAGCCACAGCCTTACGAAATCGATTTCCTTGCGAATTTATCAATTTTTAACCGGAACCTTATTTATTTTTTAACAACTTTCCATCAACCTGAACTAACCAACCACCACAGTTGCACCTTACCCTAAGGAATTGTAACTTAACCCATTCCCAAAACCGCTCCTATGCCTAAGGTCACCCCAACACTCCCTCTCGTACAATCAGATAGCTGGCTAACACCTTACGCCCCGCAGCTCCAACAGCGGATGGCCCGTTATGAAACTAACCGGCAAAACATAGACAAATACTACGGGTCTCTCATTGAGTACAGCACCTGGCACCACCAGATGGGGTTGCACTATGAACCGGAGAACAACGGCTGGCGCTACCGTGAGTGGGCCCCGGCCGCACAGGCCCTTTCTATTATTGGCGACTTCAATTTTTGGGACCGTGCGGCGCATCCGCTGCAGCGACTGGAAAATGGCATCTGGGAGGTTTTCCTGCCGGCTGATAAAGTACAGGTCCAGCACGGCCACCGCTTCAAAGTACATGTGGTGGGTGCCACCGGACAGGCCCGGGACCGAATTTCTCCCTTTACTTTCAGGGCGGTGCAGGACCCGCAGACCTACGATTTCTCAGGCCAGTACTGGGCACCCGAGGAAACCTTCACCTGGACCGATGGTGATTTTGACGTGACCAACCTCACGCAGCCCCTCATTTACGAGTGCCACGTGGGCATGGCGCAGGAAAAGCACGGCGTAGGCACCTATCGTGAGTTCGCGGACCTCATCCTGCCCCGCGTAAAGGAAACCGGCTATAATTGTCTGCAGTTGATGGCTCTCGCGGAGCACCCGTACTACGGCTCCTTTGGCTACCACGTGTCAAACTTCTTCGCCCCTACTTCCCGGTTCGGGACACCCGAGGACCTGAAATATCTGGTGAACGAGGCGCACCGTTTGGGCATCGCCGTGGTGATGGATTTGATTCACGCGCACGCCGTGAAGAACATCGCTGAAGGCCTCGCCGATTTTGACGGCTCCGGCGGGCAGTACTTTCACCACGGTCCACGCGGTCACCATCCGGGCTGGGATTCCAAACTGTTCAACTACGGCGTGCCCGAGGTGCGTCGTTTCCTCCTGTCCAACGTGCGGTATTGGCTGGAGGAATTCCACATAGATGGTTTCCGGTACGATGGCGTCACTTCTATGCTCTACCACCACCACGGGGAGGGCGTGGCCTTTGGGCATTATGATCGCTATTTTGACCGCAGCGTAGACGAAGACGCCATCCTGTACCTGCAACTAGCCTCCGAGCTGACCCATACCTTTGTGCCGGGCGCGATCCTGATTGCCGAAGACATGAGCGGAATGCCAGGCCTTTGCCGTCCCTTGGAAGACGGAGGAATCGGGTTTGATTATCGCCTGGGCATGGGCATTCCGGATTACTGGATCAAAACCCTCAAGCACAAACGCGACGAGGAATGGAACCTGGACGAGATCTGGCACGAGCTCACTAACCGCCGCGTGGGCGAGAAGACGGTAGCCTATGCAGAATCTCATGACCAGTCTTTGGTGGGTGACAAGACCCTGGCCTTCTGGCTTATGGACAAAGACATGTATTTCAGCATGCGTACCATAGACAAGAACCCAGTCATTGACCGAGGCGTAGCCTTGCACAAAATGATCAGGTTATTGACCATGGCCTTGGGCGGCGAGGCGTTCCTGACCTTTATGGGCAACGAGTTTGGGCACCCGGAATGGGTGGACTTCCCGAGGCTGGGCAACAACTGGAGTTACCAGTACGCCCGCCGGCAATGGTCTTTGGTTGACAATACTGAGCTTCGGTACCGTCATATGTGGCAGTTTGAGAAAGACATGCTGGCGCTGGCTCAACAATACAGGCTCATGGAGCACGGCGCCCCTGTGAAACTGCACCAAGACAACCACAACAACGTGATTATCTTTCAGCGGGGGGATTTGATTTTCCTGTTCAACTTCCACACCCAAAACTCAATCCCAGACTACCGATTCCCGGTAACGGAAGGCGGCAGCTACAGCCTAGTCTTGTCTTCCGACACCCCGGAAACCGGCGGCCATGACCGGGTAGACACCACCATTAGGTATTTTACTCAACCAACTAAATACGGACCAAGACTGAGCATCTATCTCCCCAACAGAACTGCGTTGGTGATGAGAAGAGAAGATTAAATTATAGAAGCTGGCATGTAAATCTAGTTGAGGTGTGGTGAATTGTTTTAATCTTGTTTTTGCGAAAGCAGGCAGAAAGCGTTATCCAAAAAATACCACCCTTTAGAAAGCCTTTTGAAATACAAAAGCCCGATGTTGTTTAAAGCTGATTTTATAAAAACAGGCTTGAAACTACACCGGGCTTTTTCTTTTGCCTAAAAGCAGATGTAAAACCAAAGCCAAAATTTGGCTGTAAACGTCGTTAAAAAAAGAAAGGCCGGTACGACATATCGTACCGGCCTTCCTTTTTGCTTTTATAGAAGAGTCCTTCTCAAATCTTCAGTTTTAGGTGTGTTTTGAAGAAAACGTCGCCTAAACGATGCTTCTTCTTTCGTCTTGAAGTTCCAGAACGCTGTGCAGGTTCTCCATTACCTGATCGGCGGTAACACCCCAGGTAAGTTGTTTTACAGCCTTTTGGTTTGCTTCTACCTGCTTTTTGCGCAGCTCTGTATCCTGCAGCAGATTCAGGACGAGTTCGGCTAAGCCGGCGGTATCGTTGCAGTCGGCTACACTGGCTTGCGGCAGCACTTCGGCGGCACCGGTCTGGTGCGTGATTACTACCGGCAATCCGGCCAGGGTTGCTTCAATAGCGGCCAACCCGAAGGGCTCTGACAACGCAGGCAACAGGAACACGGTGGAATTCTTCAGCAGTTCCGAGGCTTTGGCCGGAGCCAGGAAGCCGGTGAAGGTGACAGAATCCTCAATGCCCAACCGGCGCACCATCTGCTTGGCTTCCTCCAGTTGCGGACCGTGGCCAGCTACCACAAACGTTACCTCGGGATCTTGCTTCAATACCTGTTTGGCTACTTTCAGGAATTGAAGAGGGCCTTTTTGTGCCACCAGACGTCCCAGGAACGTCACCTGCTTGCGCTCCAGTGGCGTCACCGGCTCGGGAATCACCACATCGGCACCGTTGTACACTACCTGCACTTTCTTGGCAGAGATACCGTAGCGTTTGGTGATCATTCTGGCGGTTCTTTCGCTTACCGTCAAGATCATGTCGGCCTCGTTCATGGCTTTGGTTTCCAGCTCATAGATCCAGCCAAGGGGCTCACCCACCTGACGGTCAAAAGAGAGGCTGTGCACATGCACAATCAAAGGCACTTTCCGCTGAATCTTGATCTCCATGCCGGCCAGGAACGTCATCCAATCATGGGCGTACACTACGTCAAACTCTTTATGGGACGCCAATCTGGCGGCATAGCGCGCAAACTGGATCACCTCAAAGTTTAGGGTACCGCGGGCACCCTGGGTAACGTTTATCTGGGGTTTTCCATTGGGGAAATTAACCACAGCAGGTTTGGCTGGCTCTTCTGCGACAGTAGGAGCCGCCACATCAGCGGAGGAAGCGTTGATTACCGCGTCTTCATCATCCATGGAGGGCTCTATTTGCCCGGCGGGCTCTTCATAAGGGAAAAGCGCGGCAGGAACCCGGTGAGTAGTAGCAAATCTTTCAAAAGTCTTCGCTACCGGGGCTTGCTTTACTTCGGCCAGGTTCAGTTCATCAAGCCCAACCACCTCAGCATGATGGTCCAGGGCCGAATGGTCTGCCTGGGGAACAATCATGGTAAGCTCAACTTGTTTTGCTAACGCCTCTGCCAAATGAAAACAGGCTTTGCCCACTCCTCCATTCAATATTGGCTGGTCTTCCCAACCTAACATTAATACACGCAGTTTTCTCATTATTATTTTTATTCAATTCATTTAAGAATCAGGGGGGAGGTGTCTTGTAAAGATAAGCAACCAACCATCAAGACCAAGACAAGGCCACAATTATTTGCCCCTGTTTGTTCAAAAAACGCGATTAATCTGAAACATTCCGTAATTATGCGGTCCGATTTCGGAATTTATACGGATTACCCTTTTTTACTTACTCTTTTGCCATTGATCCACATCATGGATAGTACAATTCAAGACACAAATTACATGGTCAACGATCTGGGGGCCAAGCGCGAAGAATACTTCGCGGGGACCATCCGGCACGTTGAAACGACTGAAAACTCGGCGGTTTTCATGTGCGACAATCGCGTGGGACTTAAGGTGGAGGCCATCTCAAACCACATCCTACGGTTCAAATATACAACAGATGGGAAGTTCTCCCGTGATTTTTCCTATGCGCTCAACCCAGACCGCCAACCCGCGGGGGTAAAGCTGAAGGTGAAGGCCCTGCCAGACCATTTCCGGATCACAACCAAAGACCTCATCTGCACCGTCTCCAACCAGGGCCTTACCACCCGTATCCTGGACAAGTCGGGTACCGTGCTGAACGAGGACGAGAAAGGCTTCCACTGGGAAGAACACAAAAAGTACGGCGGCGACATTGTAAAGATGAGCAAGGTCATTCAGCCCAACGAGTTCTTCTATGGCCTGGGCGACAAACCCGATAACATGAACCTGCGCGACAAGCGCTTCCAGAACTGGGGGTCAGACACGTACGGGTACAAGAAAGGCACCGATCCGCTCTACAAGAACATCAACTTTTTCATGGGTTTGCACCGCAAGCAGGCCTATGGCATCTTCTTTGACAACACCTTCCGGACCTCGTTTGACTTTGGGAAAGAGCGCTCGACGGTAAGCAGTTTCTGGGCCCAGGGCGGAACCATGGAATATTACTTCATCTATGGTCCTTCCCTTACCCAGGTAGTGGAGAAGTACACCACGCTTACCGGTCCACCCGAGTTGCCGCCGCTTTGGGCCCTTGGGTACCACCAGTGCAAATGGAGCTACTACCCAGAATCGGTGGTGAAGAACCTGGCCAAAGGTTTCCGGGACCGAAAGATTCCCTGCGATGCCCTGTACCTGGACATTGACTACATGGACGGTTTCCGGTGCTTCACTTGGAGCCCTACCCACTTCCCTGACCCCAAGCGCCTGGTGCAGGAACTGAAGGAAGACGGTTTCAAGATGGTGGTGATCATTGACCCCGGCATTAAGGTAGACCATGAGTACCCCGTGTACCAGGAAGGCGTGGAGAACGACTATTTCTGCCGCCGCGCCGATGGCCCGTTGTACAAAGGAACCGTCTGGCCTGGGCTATGCCACTTCCCGGATTTTACCCGCGAGGAGGTGCGCACCTGGTGGGCCGGGCTGTTTAAGGGCCTTATTGCAGAAACGGGCGTAAAAGGCGTTTGGAATGACATGAACGAACCGGCCGTTTTTGAGATCGGCACCTTCCCCAATGACGTGCGCCATGACTTTGACGGGGAACCCGGCAGTCATCGCAAAGCGCACAACATCTACGGCATGCAGATGGCCCGCGCCACCTACCACGGGGTGAAACAGTTTTCTTACCCAGACCGGCCTTTCACCATCACCCGCTCGGGCTACGCCGGGGTGCAGCGCTACGCCTCCGCCTGGACCGGCGACAACATCGCCTCCTGGGATCACCTGTGGCTCGCCAACATTCAATGCCAGCGCCTGAGTATCTCAGGTATGTCCTTCGTGGGTTCCGATATCGGAGGGTTTATTGAGACGCCAGACGGGGAACTCTACATCCGATGGCTTCAGCTGGGCATTTTCCATCCGTTCTGCCGCACCCACTCCTCCGGTGACCACGGCGATCAGGAGCCTTGGTCGTTTGGCGAGCCGTACACCTCCCTGGCGCGTAAGTTCATTGAATTGCGCTACCAACTCCTCCCCTATCTCTATACCACCTTCTGGCAGTACACCTCGCGCGGAACCCCGATGCTGCGCCCCTTGGCCCTGTTGGATCAAAACGACCCTGAGTGCTACCACCGCATGGCCGAGTTCTCCTTAGGCGATAATCTGGTAGTATGCCCCATCACCCAACCGGGCGTAGAAGGCAGGATCATGTACCTGCCACAAGGCCACTGGTACAACTTCTGGACCGATGAATTGGCCCTTGGCAAAAGAGAGATCTGGGTTGATGCGCCTTTAACCAAAGTACCCATGTTTGTGAAAGCCGGGGCGGTGCTTCCACTCTATCCCGTACAGCAATACGTGGGCGAATTGGCAGTTCCGGAAGTGACCTTGCATGTGTACTACAGCCAACAAACCTGCGTGAGTGAGCTCTACGAAGACGGTGGCGAAGGGTACGGCTACGCCGAAGGAAATTTCCTGAACAAAACCTTCCAAACTAGCGCCGAAAATGGCGTCTTCACGGTAGCCCAAGAACGGACTGGCGCAGGGACAGATGGGTACCAAAACTATAACGTCATCATCCACGGGTTACCGGCTCCAACTTCCAGCGTTTTGGTGGACGGACAGGAAATTGAGTGGGAAGTAACCGCAGACACTAACCTGCTGTCGTTGAAAGTACCATCAGACTTCAAAACATTGCAACTGCAAGGCACAGCAACGGGAAAGAAATAAGGGTGTAAATTAATCTGCTCTACTAATAAGTTGAGTCAGCTTTTGGGTAAGTTTTGATACTTATTCTGATGTTCACTAGGCTTTTACAAATACAAAACAATAAAAGCTAATCAAAAAGGAAGAGACTGTTTTGAGGGCGTTTTTAAGTAAACACCCTCAAAACAGACTCTTCCTTTTTTTGCAATTTATGCTGTGATACAGCAAGAACCTAAACCTATTCCTGGCTTGTGCTCAGGGCAAGTTGGTAGGCGCGCTCATAATGCACCAGCAGTTTCTTCCAGTCAAACATCTCAGACAAGCCTTCCACTTTGTTCCGTTGGGTGATACGCTCTCGGCGGCTCATCTCCACAAAATCGAAAAGGTCACGGGTGAGTTGCTCGGCAGAATCATCAAAGCTGCGCTCATGCCGGTCTACCACGTAAATACCCTTGTCGGTGTGCTTTTTCACGTTCTTCTTCACGTAATCCCCGAAGCCTGACAAGTCACTTGTCACAGCCGGAATTCCGCTGGCTACGCACTCCAGCGGGGTATAACCCCACGGCTCGTAGTAGCTGGGGAAGATACCCAGGTGACAGCCGCGCACAAACTGCCCGTACTCCATCCCGAACAGCGGGTTCGTAGGCGAAATGAAATCTGGGTGGTACACTATTTTCACGCGGTCATCGGCGTTGTTCACCAGGTTGGAGCTGCGCAGGAAATGCAGGATCTCGTCAGACTGGTCATTGACCAGGTTATGGGTAACCACCGGCGGCAACTGGTGCGTTTTCCAGGACTGGATGGTACGGCGGTAACGCAGTTTCCAGTAATCGTCTACGTAGTTGTTGAGCTCCGGCAATTTATGGTCTGAGCTGGCGGCGGCATCGTAGAAGAGGCGCTCCCCAATCTGGTCTTTGATGGCCTCGCAGGTTTCCTGGATCTCTTCCATCAAGGCCTTGGAATGAAGCACGCCCGGATTGATGGAGTAGAACGGCTGCTTAGTCACAAAGAACATCACCACGGTCATGTCACTTTTGGCCTGTTTCATGCGGTAGTTCAGCCGCGCCAAAGCCTCCAGGGTGAGGTCAAAGCCTTTGTTTCTATATTCAAACCGGCCAGAGGTAAACAGGTAGATGGTCTTATCCAAGTCAAAGGGGAAACTCTGGAAGAAGTGCCCCATCACAAACCGGTGAATGCGTTTCTTATAGGTCAAATGCAGGTTCTGGAACTCGTGCATGGCCGTAAAACGCCTGATGTTCAAACCGTTGGGCAACACGGTATCCGGAATCCGGTCCAGGAGGTAGATACACTCCCGCACCGTCACCTCGCTTACCGTAGTGAACACGTGCGCCCCGTGGGCTGCGGCCCTTTCTATGGAAACCGCCGGTTCTATGTTGAAATGCCTTGCCTCATGCTGCCAATCAACGGAGGTGAGCTGGTCATAGAAGTTAGGGTCGTTCATGGCCAGGTAGCGGCCCAGCAGCGTGGCGTGCGTGGTGAACACAATCTTCACCGGAACCTGCTCGCGGCGCAGATCCGGAATGGCCGAGCCTACCATCCACTCGTGGAAGTGAGCTACCACCTGGGTCTTGCCAGACAGCAAAGAGATAAAGCGCTTCACCAATTGCCCGAAAGCCAGTACCTGGTTCAGGAGATCCTCGTTGGAGGTGGGTATTTTATGGTCTTCCCACAGCAGGTGTTTGATCTCCCCCAATTGCCCAAAGGCGCTGAACGGATTAATCAGGACAATCCTTGGTCGGCCGGTTACCAGCCAATTGCCATAGTAACATTCCACGCCTTGTGCCCGCAGTTCCAGCACCGCCTGCCCGTACACATCTGAGTAATCATCAGAGGGTTCAAACTCGTGGGCGGCCTGTTGCGGAAAAAAGGGACCAATAAGGCAATACTGATCACCCCAATACTCAATCATGGCGGGTACTTTGGAGCGGATCACCGTGTAGATACCACCTACTTGGTTACACGCTTCCCAGGCTATTTCCAGAAGATGCGGAGATGCAGAAGACGATTGTTGCATGGAAGGGTCATTTTAGAGCTATTTTACTCAAATTAGGGTCAAAGGGATATATAAAAATGAAATTATTTACATTCTGCTACATCTCTCTGGCAGCTTTTTTCCCTTCCCCATGATAACCCCTTCAGTGTCAGACCAGATGTAAATTGCATGATATTCAAAGCTAGAGATTATTTGCAGATTTCATATCCCAGCACCAGAATAGCCTGCCGCATTTTGAGAAATAAAGTTTGGGAACGATTTTATGACCGGCCTATGGACTGCCTAATCCTTTTCATTGAACTTGTTTAGGGCTTGCTTCAGGAATGCGTACGACGTTACAGGGTAACGTCGCTACAGGACCAGATATGTAGCGACGTTACCCTGTAACGTCGTCATCCGGCAGGATGAATGGGCGCTTCCTTCTTCAAACAAGGCTGGATATTTCCTTAATCAAGTATCTTTTCCCATCGGGATAAAACAAAAAATTTAATTTGCCCTATACGTCAATTCCAGCCGATGAAAAGGCCATAGCGTAATTATCCGATTATCGCACACCACCAAAAATAAAAACTATGAGCATTGTATATGAAGGGCACGTGATCTGGGCGCAGGTAGACGCCAACATGCACCTTCGCCACTCGGCCTACGCCGATTTCGCCGCCCAGGCCCGCATCTCTATGTTAGACAGCCTGGGATTGGATTTCAAGGTTTTCCAGCACCTGAAACTGGGTCCCATCTTATTCCGGGAGGAGTTGCAGTACCTGCGCGAGGTAGGCATGAATGACCACATCAAGATTGAAACGGTTCTGACCAAGTCCCGCGCCGATGGGTCTCGCTGGAGCATCCGCCATGAATTGTACCGCGGCGATGGTGTGAAGGCGGCCATCATCAACGTGGAAGGTGCCTGGATGGATCTGGCCAAACGCAAACTGGCTGCCCTGCCCGAGGACCTGGCCCAAAAGTTCATGAGCCTTCCTCAGTCTGAGGAT
The DNA here is from genome assembly GCF_008271695.1 of Rufibacter hautae. Lineage (GTDB taxonomy): Bacteria > Bacteroidota > Bacteroidia > Cytophagales > Hymenobacteraceae > Nibribacter > Nibribacter hautae. Next base: position 595,215 of record NZ_VKKY01000002.1, on the reverse strand, counting down.
TTCGTACTGGAATAAGCCTCTCTGTTTAGGGGCTGATTTACTGAAAACAGCCCCTAAACAGAAAACCGACGGGTTATTTTATTTTCATCCCTTTCAGTTGTTCTCTGCGTGGTTAAATTAGGGGCATGATACAACTCCTTACCCCTCCCCGCTCGGGCTACAAACGAAGTACGCCCAAGCTTCTTTTCCTATCTTTCCTCTTTACGGCCCAGGTTGGCTTTGCCCAGACCCAGAACCCGGTGGTAGAAAGCATTGTAAAAGAAGCCACCCAAAACTCCCAACTGGAAACCCTGGCCCACGAGTTGATGGACCAGATAGGTCCGCGCCTGGTAGGCACGCCGCAGATGCAGCAGGCCAACGACTGGGCCGTGGCCAAGTACAAAGGCTGGGGCATTGAGGCACGAAACGAGAAATGGGGCGAGTGGCGCGGCTGGCAAAGAGGCGTTTCCCACCTTGACATGGTGTACCCGCGGGTGAAGTCGCTGGAAGGCATGCAACTGGCCTGGAGCCCCACCACCAAAGGCAAAGGCGTAACCGCCGAGACCATCACCCTCCCCGAGACCGTGACTGATTCTGTGGCTTTCCAGAAATGGCTGCCCAACGTGAAAGGCAAATTCGTGCTCATCTCCATGCCGCAACCCACCGGCCGCCCCGACTACAACTGGCAGGAATTCGCCACAAAGGAAAGCTTTGAGAAAATGAAAGCCGAGCGCACCGCCCAGACCGAAGCTTGGCGCTCGAAGATGACCAAGATGGGCTATACCACCCGCACTTTGCCCGTTGCTTTGGAAAAAGCCGGCGCCGCAGGTGTGGTGATGTCTAACTGGTCCAGCGGATTTGGCGTGAACAAGATCTTCAGTGCCTATACGAAGAAAATCCCTACGGTAGACATCGCGCTGGAAGACTATGGAATGCTGTACCGCCTGACCGCCTCTGGGCAGAAGCCTAAAATACAGGTGCAGGCCGAGTCAAAAGAGCGCGGCATGGTGCCTACGTTCAACACCATCGCGGAGATGAAAGGCACCCAAAAACCAGATGAGTACGTGATCCTCTCGGCGCACTTTGACTCCTGGGACGGCGGCACCGGCGCCACGGATAACGGTACCGGCACCCTGGTGATGATGGAGGCCATGCGCATCCTCAAGAAGATCTACCCCAACCCTAAAAGAACCATTTTGGTGGGTCATTGGGGAAGTGAAGAACAAGGCCTGAACGGCTCCCGCGCCTTTGTGGAAGACCATCCCGAAATTATAAGCAAAATACAGGCGGTATTCAACCAGGACAACGGCACCGGCCGTGTGGCTAACTTAGCGGGCTCAGGGTTCCTGCACTCGTATGAGTACCTCAACCGCTGGCTTGCGCCTGTGCCCGAAAACATCCGGACGCACATTCAAACAAACTTCCCGGGCTCCCCAGCCGGAGGCGGCTCTGACCACTCCTCGTTTGTGGCCGCCGGTGCCCCTGCCTTCTCCCTGAGTTCTCTGAGCTGGTCGTACGGCACCTACACCTGGCACACCAACCGCGACACCTATGACAAGATCGTGTTTGACGATGTGCGTAGCAACGCCATTCTTACCGCTATTTTAGCCTACATGGCCAGCGAAGATCCCACCACCACCTCCCGCGAGAGAAGTATATTGCCAGCAAACCAGAGAACCGGTCAGCCCGGCATCTGGCCTCCCCAAACCAAACCCACTCGTAAAGGCGGAGTTGAGTAATAGTGAGGTATCATCCAAGCCTGTAACCGGGTTTGGGTGAGGCAGAAAGCAAAAGTCCTCTGAAGATGCTGGGAACTACCCTGCCTTTTCAGAGGACTTTTTTATTGGAAATCTATTCAGAAGCCTTAATTCATTTTAGGACGAGCCAGCAAATAGGTACCTACCGCTGCCGCCAAGCCAATGCCCAGAATAGCCGCCCAATTTGTAGATGTGGTTGTGATTGGTGTATTCATCTCCGCGGAGAGCAATGGTTCATAGTTGATGCCGCTGGTGACGGTGAGGACCAGTTGAACGGCTTCTTCCGGTGAATCCCACTGGGGGAAATGCCCGCATCTAGAAAACCAATGAAGGCTGGCATCAGGGAAAAGGGCCAGCGCCCGGGAAGCCTGCTGTGGAAAGCACACCCGGTCCTGGCGTCCCCACCCAATCACTAGCGGGGATGAAATGGTGCCGCGCGGCGCTCCCTTTTGGGCTTCGCCGTAGGCCAGGTTGTACAGCAACTCGTCAAAAGAGGGCGAAGTGGCCATCGTACGCAGTTCTTCCAGCACCAGTTTTGAGGGCAAATTCCAGGGATGGGCCGAAAACTGGGACAGCAGCAGCGTTCTCCCCACAGAACTTCCCGCCAAAGCGGGTAACACCGGTTGCAAGAGTTGCAGCAACCGCTTTGAGGAAGCCACCGAGTAATAGAAGACCGGCTTTTCCCAGCCTCTCCAGAATCCGCCAGGGTTCAGCGACACCACCGCTCCCAGCACTCCGCCGCGTCGGGCCAGTTCCAGCACCAGGCGGGCACCCATAGAACTACCCACGGCATCAATCCCCAGCAAGTTTTGGCTTTCCAAAAACGACGTAACCGCATCGGCTAAGGTGCTGATGGACACTTCGCCCGGCAAGGGCGGCGTGGCGCCATGGCCCGGCAAATCCACCGCAATCACCTCCCGACCAGCATCGGCCAGGCCGTCTATCATCAGATCCCAGGAGCGGGAACTGCCGCCTACGCCATGGATGAGTAACAAAGGTTTTCCCTCGCCGCGGCGGATATAATGCATGTCCATTAGAAATCAGGTTAAAAGCTCATAGAGTGATGAGGCTGCATAGAGGTACGGGTTACAAAGCCTCATGTTCAATCTTTTGACTTCCTGCCCAGCTTCTTTCTCTTGTTTACAAAGGAAGCCCCGCCTTAAGGCCGATTTTATGAAAACGGCCTTAAGGCGGGGCTTTGGGAATAGGTTCTTAGGTGAGCTTCCTCTCTAGCGAGCGGAGAGCGTTTACTGTGCCTTTTTCTGGGTCACGTAGAAATTAGGGTCCACGGTAATGTCTGAGGCACCGGCAGCGAGCTTCGTTTTTTTCCAGGTAGAAGCCACGGGCTGCAGCCAGGTTTCTTTTCCGGCTACCGTCACTTTCAGGGGCAGGTTGAAACCCGGCACGGCATTGTTCCAGCGGTAAGCCAGGGTGCTCCCTTCCATCCGGTACTCCAGTTCAGGGATGCGCACATCACGCAGGTACTGGTTGAAAAAGGCTTTCAGGTCTTTGCCGGTTTGCTTGCTCAGGTAATTTTCTATCTGCTGGGTGGTCACAGTTTGGTGGTAGAATTCCTTATTGAGGCCGCGCAGGATGTTCCGCCATTTAGCGTCATCGTTCACCACCTGCCGCAGGGTGTGCAGCATGTTGCCACCCTTGGGGTACATATCCCCGGAGCCGCCGAAATTCACATCATATTTCCCGATGATGGGCCGGTCATTCCTGATTCCCTTCCGGGTACCGATCACGTATTCACTCCCCGCTTTCTTGCCGTGGAAGTACTCCACAAAAAGGTTCTCGGAGTAATTGGTGAAGCTCTCGTGGATCCACATATCCGCGATGTCTTTGTAGGTGATGTTGTTCGCGAACCACTCATGGCCGCTTTCGTGCACAATGATGAAATCGAACTTCAAGCCCCAGCCGGTGCCGCTCAGGTCGCGGCCCAGGTAGCCGTTCTGGTACTTGTTCCCGTAAGTCACCGAGCTTTGGTGCTCCATGCCCAGATACGGCACTTCCACTAGTTTAAAGCCATCTTCATAGAACGGGTACGGCCCGAACCAATGCTCAAAGGCTTTCAGCATTTGGGGCACTTGCTTGAACTGCGCTTTGGCTTTGTCCAGGTTTTCGCGCAAGACATAGTAGGTGCAGTCCAGTTGGCCTTTCTCGCCGGCGTAGGTTTCTGAGAAGTGCACATAGTCGGCGATGTTCACATTCACGCCGTAGTTGTTGATGGGGTTGGTCACGGCCCAATGGAAAGTCTTGGTCCCGTCCTGGTTCTGGTCCACCTTCCGGAGGCGCCCGTTGGAGACATCCATCAGGTTCTGCGGCACCGCTACCCTGATCATCATGCTGTCTGGTTCATCGTACATGTGGTCTTTGCAGGGCCACCACAGGCTGGCGCCATCGCCCTGGCAGGAAGTAGCGATGAACGGTTTGCCGGCCGCGTCTTTCTTCCAGGTCACGCCCCCACTCCACGGCGGGTTGGTGCTCACCTGGGGTTTGCCGCTGTAAGAAACCTCCACGGTCTGCATAGTACCGGGCACCTGCTTCGCCGCCAACTGGATAAACCAAGCGTTGCCCTCTTGTTTCACCGCTAATTTCTGGCCGTTCTGCACCACCTGTTCAATGCGCATGGGCGGCTGCAAATCTATCTGCATGGTTTGCTGCGCCTTCAGCACTTTGTAGCGCACCAGGTTCACGCCTTTTAGGGTGCTGTCCTGCGGATTCACGTTCATGCGCAGGTCATAATGAACCAAATCCCACCAGGCCCGCTCCGGGGTGATGGAGCCGCGCAAGGTGTCTTGCCGGGTGAAGGTGGGGGTAGTTTGGGCCTGGGTATCCTGCGGACTCAGAAGTCCCAGGAAGCAGGCCACCGCGGTAATCAAGGGAAGCCGATGGTGCATGGTTCGTTCGCTTTCAAAGTGAGGGTTAAGCCTGATCAGGCGCACAGAAAAGCGCTTCTGATTTCAAGCTACTTTGGTAAAAGTAAGCCGAAATCAGAAGCGCGCCTATAATCTGGTTTGAATTAAATTCCGGAGCCTACTTCTTCTCCAACCACACTGCCTCTACCTCAAAACTGCTGACCTGACCGGCTGCGGCTTTCGCGTCCTGGCTCAGAGAAATCTCCAGTTTCTCCGCCTGCTGAAGGCTGAAAGCCTCTGGTTTGGCCGATTGGAACGAGAACGGCTGGAAACCCGGGTAAGGCCGCGGCAGCAGAATCATGGCAGCCGGTTTCAATGCGTTCAGCGGAATCTCGATGTCCTTGAAAGTATTGCCCACGTTGACCGTAGTTGCAAACGCCGAAGCATTGGCGGTGATCAAGCTCACTTTCACGGGCGCCGGCGTTGCGTTGCCACTTCTGATCCTGATGACCAGTTTCTTAAAGTCTGCCAGCTCGGTTTCCCTCCCCTTCAGTTTGTCCCCGATGAATTGCTGGAAGCCAAAGGTCTTCTCTGTCGGAAGGTCCTTGGCAGACAATTTCAGGATCAGTTGCCCAGGCTCAGAGGCGGCGATCAGTTGGCGCTCATCGGCTTTCCAGAGGTTGGGGAAAACGAAGATGGACCGGTCGGTGGTGGCGTTGAACAGCGACAGCGCCCCGTTCTCGGCGGCTACAAAGGTCTGGTAAGCCTCGTTCTGGTAATAGTCCCAGGCCCAGGGATCCCCCTCATATTCGCCCGGGTAGGTCACGTGCTGATTTCCGTCTTGTACCATGATGCGGTAATTGACCAAACCCGGAGAAAGCAACTCTACCGGTACCTCGGCCTTATACTGGTTCGCGCCTGATTTCTCCATCGGGACGGTTTTGTATCCGGCGGCCTGGTTGTTGAGCTGCACCTGTACTTTGGCGTTGGGTGATATGCCCACCACCTGCGCAGTGATGGGGAAAGATCTGCCCGCCGATACCTCCTTCAAAGGCTGATGGCTAACAAAAAGCTTGGTGTCAAACGGCTGCGGCGCCACAAATTCCTTCACCAACAGGTTCCCAAAGGCAGCTTCCCGTTTTACGCCGCTTTTTGCTTTTTTGGTCAATAAATAGGCGCCGGGCTGCACCTGAAAACTAGCATCTTTGGCCGTGGCGCTGTACGAGTTTCCTTCGTTCACGGCGGTAATGGTGAAAGTCTCGCCCAGTTCCGGCAGTGTAATTTGCATAGACTGGTTTTGCCACTGGATGCGCGTCACCTCTTTGTTAGGCGAGGCTTTTGCGAAGGGGTCGCGGATGTGGAGGGCATCGGGCATTACCTCCAGGCGCCAAACGCCCTTTTCCAGTTTGTCCAGGAAATACGCGCCGGAGCCGCTGTACTGCACCACCGGTGAGCTTCCTACGCCGGCCACCTGCGTCAGTTTGGCGGCATTCACGGGTTTGGTGCGCGTGGTGTTGGAATACAGGAACGCCTGCGGGGTATTCATCTCGCTCAAGGACTCTTTGTAACTCACCCGAAAGGCATCAAAAACGCTGTCGGCGGGGTAAGAGCCGTAGTTCTTGCGCAAGGGCACCTGGTGAAACACCTTGGACGCAATCATCAAACTGATGGCTTTAGAAGGCGTGTAGGCCAGGTTCAGGTAATGCGTCTGGTACTCGGTATTGCCGTAGGCGGTGGCCAACGGATCATAGGCGAACTGGGTCGCCCACTGGAACCCGGCACCCCGGAAACTCCGCGCCATGGCCGGGTACATGTAAGAGCCCAACACGTCGCCGGCATCGAACTCATAAACCATCAGGGCCTTGTTCTTGAACTCGGGGATGGTGTCAAACGGGATGTGGTAGCGGTCTACGTTGGGCAGGTAATTGCCCTGCAAGGTGCGGTTAGCCACCAAGCCGGTGGGGTACCACTGAAAGCTGAAGCCGTCCACCTGGGCCTTGGCCACTGCGTCTGCATAAGTGGGCGATTCGCTGATGTTGTAAAACACCGGCTTGTTCCAGCCCGTGGCCCGGATAGCGGCCGTCATGCGGTTCACGTACTCGGTGGTTCGGGCTTTGGGGCTGGAGTGGTGCGGCTCATTGTTCACCTCGGCCCCGATGATGTTGGGGTCTGCGCCGTACGTCTGCTTGGTGTAGGGGTTCACGTGGTTCAGGAACTGTTTCAGGTAGTTCTCCTGCGCCTTGAAGGCATGCTCGTTCACCAGGGCTTTCTGCTTGCCGTACAGGCGGGAGAAGCCGGGCGTGTTCTCATCTTTCTCGGGGTAGCCGTTGCCCCAAAAAGCGATGGGCGTGAGCATGATTCTGATGTTGCGCTCTTTCAGCTTAAACACCAGGTAATCAAAGAGACGCAGGTGCTCATTGTTCTGCAGGTTGCCCAAGGTATCGGTAATCTCGGTATCCCACACGTGTACCCTGAAGGCGTCTAGACCCAAGCGGGCCAGGTGATACACATCCTGGTCAATGGCTTGCTCGGGAGAAACGTTTCTGGCCTTCACGGAGCGGTACCCGTACGCGAACGGCACCGTGTAATTCACCCCGAAAAAGGTGGCCTCCTGGTTGTTCTTTTTCCAGCGGAGAATTCCCTGCTTGTCTACATACACCAGGTCGGTTCCTTTATCAGTTTTGGTCTGGGCGGTAACCGAAGCGGGCCCAAGCAGGCTGCAGGACAGGAGCGTTGCCAGGGTCAGCGTTTTATATCTGTTTTTCATACATCGGCGGTAAAAGGGATAAGAGCGCTTTACGGCTCCTTAGGCAAACTTACGCAAGGGAGCGTTATCTTTTACAAGGTCTGCCTTCAATTCAAGGGAAACGCAAAGGCAGTTTGTTTCTGCGGCCTTTTTGCAAAAACAGCCTTAAACCACTTCAGGCACCCTGCGCCTTAACTTGTTTCTACTGCTACGGCTCTTCCATTCAAAAGGCTTAGCTTGCGTATTTGGTCTTGTATAATAAAAAAAGCCCCACCCAAAGTTTGCGCTTTGGATGGGGCTATTATTTACCAAGTAGGTGCTTAGCGGATGTCAGAAACCTTGGTGGAGGCTGTTTCGCTCCCGCTCGCGGGCTTGAGTTTGTAGACCTTGCTATCTAGTAACCGGGTGGTTCCGGTAGACACCAGTTCCACTTTGGTGAAGTCCTCGTTGGGGAAGAAGATATCGGTCATGACGGTTTTCCCCTCGTTCGCGAACACCTCTATGGAAGCCACATCCAGCAGCAGGTGCAGTCGCAATTTGCCGTTCTCCAGCGTCAAAGGCGCGGTGTGCCGGCCCGGGAACGTGTCTTTGAAATCGGTTTTGCCCGCCTTTGTGCGATCAATGAACAGTTCTTTTTGCGCCGGGTTGTAGCCTACCTCCAGGTGTTCGCCTTTGTTGTTGGAGAACCGGAGGACCACGTTCTGCGCTTGGGCTACATCCAAATTCAGGTCAAGTTCCAGCAAAGGAGAATTCAGGTTATAGCGATTGCTTAGGTCCAGGGTGCCGCTCACTTCCTGTGCTTTGACAAACGTAGTGCCGGCGCGTAGTTTCTGCAGTTCTTTCACCGGGGCACTGAACAATCTCACGCCTTCGCTCGTCTGCCGAAGGGTGAGTTCACGGGGTACCGTGGTGGCGCTGCGCCAGGAAGCGGTGGGCACCTCGTTCGCGTACAGCCAGTTGCTCATCCAACCCAGGAACAGGCGTCGGCCATCAGATTTAGGTACGTTGTCCCAGGTAACCCCGGCGTAGTTATCAGTACCGTAATCCAGCCAGAATGTGGTTTCCAGCGGATTGTCGCTTTTGAAGGTCTTGCCGTCAAAGTCCCCGATGAAGTATTGGGTAGCCGAGCCTTTGTTGGGTCCGCCCGGGTTCAGGCTCACGAGCAACACATATTTCAGCTGACCGTTCACCGTAAGCGGAAACAAATCCGGGCACTCCCACACCCCGCCGTGCGCCGCCGCCGTCTTCCCGAACTCGCTCAATTTGGTCCAATCCTTCAGGTTTTTAGAGCCGTAAAATTCAATGTGGTCCAAAACCGCCAGGGTCATGACCCACTGGCCAGCTTTCTCGTTCCAAGAGACTTTCGGGTCCCGAAAATCGCGGATGCCGGGGTTCTTGACCACGGGGTTCTGCTCGTATTTCTTCCAAGTGCGGCCGTTGTCCAGGCTGTAAGCCATGCCTTGGGTTTGGAAATCATTTCTGCCAGCCTTCTCCAGTTTCTCGCTGTGGTACGTGTAAATGGCCACCATAGCCGGGTTCTCCTTAGTGCCTAAACCAGAAGTATTGTTCACGTCCACCACGGCGCTGCCCGAAAAAATGGTGCCCAGTTCATCGGGGTAGAGCGCGATGGGCAGGTGCTCCCAATTTACCATGTCCTTGCTCACGGCGTGGCCCCAATGCATAGGTCCCCAGGTAGTGCTGCCGGGGTGGTGCTGGTAGAACAGGTGGTATTCGCCTTTGTGGTACACCATGCCGTTGGGATCGTTCATCCATTTGGAAGGAGGCGTGAAATGAAACTGCGGCCGGTGCTGTTCGGTCGTCACCTTATTAACTTGCGCCTGGGTTGTTCTGGTTTCTGCTTCCTTGCCGAGGTTACAACTCGCTCCTCCGGCCAGGAGGAGCGCACTTAAAAGGTAAAAGGCGGGCTTGCGATTCATATCATTTGGTTTGTTTAGTTTATTGTTGATTGCGTGTTTTTGATCTGTTTTGGCAAAACCGGCCTTTAAAACCGATGCTGTGAACTTGTCATACATCTTTTTTCTCAGGGCATCTGGTACCAGTACACCACCGCATCAAATAGGCAGCGATTGTTTTTGCCCCAGTTATTCAGTTTATACTTCTCCAGATTTCCTTCAAAGGAGTTCTGGAAAGGAACGTTATCGGCTATGTGGAACCGGTTCACAATGGTGTGGCCGTTTCCGGTAAGGGCGGTAAATGGTTGGCTGGCAAAAGGGCTGTCAAATACGGGGAACGGCGGTTCTGCAGACCAGGCATATCCAATGTAATCCTCGCTCCCGGTCCCGTAGGTGGAAGGAAACTTTTCCCCGTCCACAAAAAATTTCTCATCCCCTTCGCCCCACCACCAGTCAATGGTTTTCTTATCCCATTTTCCGTACCACCAGGTTTCGCTTTCCTGCCTGGGTTCTTCCCAAGTGTTCTCTACATGCAAGGTCAATCCGCAGAACCGACCTTTTCCTTTTACATCCAGAAAAGTCCAATCCAATGCGCGGCCATCGGTGCGGGCGATGTTCTGGTCACTTAAGGTAATTTGATCTACTAGGATATGCCCGTACCCTCCTGTTTCAAGATCCATGATTTTAAGCACGGCTTGTTTCCCTTTGAACTCCGCTACATCCCAAGAGACAGGAAAGAGCTGCTCTGACTCCATTCCGGTAGCGGTGCGTACCACCTTCCCATCCACTAGCAATTGCAGGCCCGTCTTATTCAAATGGCTGCCTCCGCCGATCAGGAAATTAATGTATCGTTTGTTAATGGAGAATTTCCTGGAGGTCAGGGTGCCGATAGAAGAGTCCCCATTCAGGTAGGAGTTCACCAGGTAAGAGCCTTTGAAATCACTTACCGGGCTTTGGTTAGGCAGCGTGCCTTTGACAGGATTCTTCCCGAAGGCGTTTCCAGACACTTCCCAGCCAGAATAGTTGCCTTTTTCAAAATCTGCCAGTAAAACGTCCTGCGGTTTTATTGTGCTGATCTGTTCCTGTCTGTTCAGGCCCTGGTGCCAGATTGCGTGGAAGCGCATCAAGCTATCCGCGGATTCTGATAGTGGTACCGTGACTAAGGTGAAGCCTATATCATAAGGCACACTACCTTTGTTAATCAATTTGATCTTGGCGGATTTTGAAAAAGGCATCCACCAGTTGGAATAGAAAGAAGTATTGATGACGCCCACCGGAAGGGACCGATAAGAATATACTTCTGGTGCTGTGCCAAAGAAAACTCCTAAGGGAGTTAACACGGAGGGCGTCTTGTCATTGTCCCAGGTGATGCTAAGCCACAGGTTTTTGATTAAACTTTGTTTTTCCTGTTTTGTGAGGAAATTATCAAAATTGACCTTAAAATAGGATATCGCTTTATTTCCCTGCACCTCCCTCAAGAGCACTTCAGCGTTGGGAGTGGCCTTTACCTGGCGGGTCTCTACTACTTCCTTGTCATAATGTTTTCGTTCATACCCCCGCGACCCTAAGGTTCTGTCTGTCTGTGCTAAGGCGAAGTTCTCCTGCTTGGTGTAAGTACCTGTAAAAGAGGGAATCGTAGTGGATTTAGGCAAAGATGTATAAGTTATATGATAATAGGCACCCCAATTTTCTGACAGCACTATTTTGCAGTGCTTACTGTAAGAAATAGGCAAGTAATGATTTCTACCCCTGGACAAGGTCATAACAAGGTTGGGGTAGTTCATAGGCGGAACCTCATTCCCTACAGTTTCAAAAAGATCACGGAAGGGTTTGTCCACCACGGGTACGGGCTGGTTATCAATATAGATTTTGATATGGCCTTCTTTTGCCAAAGCGCTCCAAAAACGCCAGATTACCCCAGGTCCTTCCTGCTCAAACACCACTATGTCCTTGCCTTCTTTTCTGATATACCCTGAGCCATCGCCGTTAGCCCCCCAGGCTTCATAGGTGTTGGTGACAGCATCATACCTTGATCTTCGGTCATAACTGGAAAAACTACCCGATTTCTCGTCTTTATGGGGAGGAGTTGCCAGATACTCCAAATCATGCAGGCGGTTCACCAGATCTACATAACTCAGGGCTCCCTGCGAAAAAGCCGATAAGGCCAGCCATTGCAGCAAGAATGTAGCAAGAATGAACCTTATCCAGACACTGGTTTTCATGTGCGTTAGTTCTATGGATTCAGATGGCAAGTTGCAGGCAAAAATCAGAAGCCTTTAGCTTTGTCAGGTTCCGGGTTCTCGGTCATGGGCATCAACTCCCACACCCGCATTTTCTCAATCATCACATCTTGGTCGGCCCACACTTTCAGGCCTAAAGCATCCTCCAGGGAAGGATACATGCGGGTGGTGAGGCTGTTGTAGGAGTTAGCGTAGGTTTCCACCATGGAATGATCCAGGTAGATGCGGAGCTTCAGATTCTCCTTCCCGATGTCCAGCTTTCCGCCTTCCAATCCCTGTTTTCTGGTCTTGCTGGTTTTGGTCCGATCAGCCATGAGTTTACCCGTTGTTTTATCATAGTAGATCAGGGTCTCTTCTTCCCCGTTAGGAGAGCAGCCTACTTTCATCCCGAATTTCTGGGCCTGCAGCGGATTGATCTCCACCTCAATTTCCATCATGGGGCCTTTCACATTAGCGAGCAACTGATTCGCCTCAGATAATTTTTTGCCGGTGAAGTTTACGAGTTCTTTCTTCCGTAGGGACTTTAACTCCTCAATGGGTTCTACTCTTAACCTTCCATTATCATGCAAAGACAAATGGGCGGGTAAGCCCGCGTTATGTGCCCAACCGGCGGCATGTTCGTCCTGCGAATTCCGGTTGCCCTGGGCGATGGTGAAGACTATCGCCCGTCCGGTTTTAGGGTCAACCATGCCGCTGGGGCCGGTGAAATGGAAATCTCCTAAATCTACTAGCTGCGGCGCCTCCTGGTCCGGCACAAATCTGAACTGGGCTTTATCAAATCGGCCCAGCCAGTAATACACCTCTACATCGGCTCCCTTGCCAACGGGGCTCACCAGGAAGATGTACTTCTTCTCTCCGTTCGGATACTTCCCGATGGGCAGGAAAACGGGCAACTCCCAGATGGGTCCCAGGTGTGGATTCTGCTGATAGTTAAAGCTGTAGAAAGGTCCGTGGTATTCCCAGTTTACCTGGTCTTTGGAACTGTATAGCAAAGCAGTGCCTCCGTTGCCGGGCAAGCCGGAGCCATTGAGCAAATACCATTTTTTATCAGTTTCATCACGCCATACAAACGGATCTCTGAATTCCCCGAATAGGCCTATGCCTTTCTTCTGGGTGATCAGGGGTTTGGGGTATTTCTGCCATTCCACCAGCAAAGGGTCTTTGATATCTTTGGGCTTGGCCATGGCTACCCGCTGGTTGGGCGAGGCTTTGTCATTGGCGGCCGTGAAGAACAAAACCGGGTCCCCCTTCTCGTCATAGCTGGCGCTCCCGGACCAAATACCGTCCGGCGACAAGGTGTCGTTCTCGGCGTACAAGGCGGGAGGCAAGGCTTTCCAGTGCACCAGGTCCGGGCTTACCCAATGCCCCCAGTGAATTTGCCCCCAGTAAGGACCCAAAGGATTTTGTTGATAAAACAGATGGTAATTGCCTTTATAATAAAAAGGGGCATGGGGCTCATTCATCCAATGGGCCGGCGGCATGGCATGAAACTGCGGCCGGTGCCTATCCCCGGCAAGTTCCTCGGAATTCAGGTTGATATCCTGAGGCTTTATCATAGGAACTTTCATGCCATGCGGCTTTAGGTACGCTAGGTAAGATTTCTGGACATCTGCCGGAGACAAAGCTCTGCCATAAATCTTTAGCTCATCCATGAGCCCATTGAACATATTCAGGTCAAAGTACCGGGCGAGTTTCACATTCTGGTTGTGTTTGCCAATTAGCAGCTTCTCGGAAGAAGGTTTAATCAACTTCTCCCCAGCGTCCTTCGCCAAGCTTTTTTCGGCTACTTTCTTCCCGTTCAGGTATAAAGCGGCAAGGCCGGTTTTGGCGTCATAGGTACCTACCACATGAGACCAAGTATTTCTGGGCAGCAGGTTTTTCTCCTCCCACACTTCCAACCAATCCTGGCCCGTGCCTACCTGAAAGGAAATGCGTCCGTGGCGGTACATGCCCAAGGCAAAACCTTCCTTCTTCTCTTTGTTTTGCTGGTTTACGATGGCCGATAGTTTTTCCTCCTGACCATGTTCAAAGAAGCGCGGGGCCACCCACACACTAACCGTAATGGCATTGGTGGGAGTTTTGAAGGAGGTTTCCGGTCTTTCTATCCAGGTAGAGTACCCATCAAATAAGAGCGCCCCTCCTGCTATCCCGCTTTTCCGCCACAAAGGATCACTGCTGGGCTTGAATTTGGCCTGGTTGAAAATGTAATGGATGCTATCTTTCTGTGGTGCCTTGGCGTCCTGGGTTACTTTGCCTTTTCCTTCATCAAAGGCCCAAAAAGCGGTGAGGTCCTTCTCGCTGTTTTGAACCAAATTTGCCGAAAAGAGGCCTAAAACGGAAACCAGCGGCAGCACTCGTAAGGTCAAGGATGTAATGCTTCTATTACTCATGTTTTTAGGCTGTTTTTGTTGAAAGAGGGTAGAAACGAACTACCGATGCATTTTAGGCTTTGATTCTGGAATTTTGAGTTCGCTATTTAGCAGGAGAGCATGGCCTCATAGCTTGCTGTTGTTCCAAATGGATTTTAGTTTGTAAGCCGTCAACTCAAGTTTGGTTCCGTCCTTTTCTGCAAAAGTTTCTATTCCGGTCTGCGTGTCTGCGGGGTAAGTAAGCAGGGTGAAGACTTCTTTCCCTTCGTTGGTAAAAAGCTCAATACTGGATTTATCCACGTAAAAATGCATCCTGACTTTGCCCTTGACTGGCGTTACTTTGGCGGAAGTGGTCCGGGCAAATTTCTCAATGGGAACATCAGAACAGTTGGTGCGGTCAATGGTCAAAAGCTGCGTTCTGGTGTCATACCTCACGGCCACTTTCCTGCCGCTGCCCACGCAAAGGTTGAACCCAACCGTATTCTCTACCTCCGTGGAGAAGGTAGCGTCCAGTTCATACACATTCTCCGTGGGGGCAAATTTCTTCAGGGCTTCGGTTCCTTTGCTCAGTTTCTGCTTGAAAGAAACCTGCGATTCTCTGAGCGTCTCCAAGTTTTTGATGGGCTTCTGCACCAGGCGCACTCCTTCCGGGAAAGTTTTCAATTCCAGGTCTCGGGGGATGGACCAAAAGCCTTTCCCCCAACTGGTGGGAGCCAAGGGCGCGTAATCCCAGGTGGCTACCCACCCCAAAGAAGTTGTGGTCTTGAGGGTATTGTCAAAATCCATGAAGGTGCGGGAGGCGTAAAAATCAAGTCCCTGGTCTACATAAAGCGGATGTTCCGGATGGTCTTTGTCCAGGGTGAAGTTGGTCCCGTCAAAATCGCCCATGAAGTATTGCTCTCTGGCCCAGTCAATGGACACCACCATCACCCATTTCTTTTTATCCGGATTTCCGTCTACCGAAAGCTGGAAAATATCCGGGCATTCCCAAGCTTTTTCCTGGGCTCCTTTCGGCCCGAAATCACTAAGCCAGGTCCACTTCTTCAAGTCAGGAGAGGAGTAAAACTTTATTTTCTTTTCCAGGGCTTTCGCCACCACCATCACCCACTTGGAGGTAGGCGCATGCCAGAACACCGTGGGGTCGCGGAACTCGGTACTGCCGATATCCAGCACCGGGTTCCCCTCATAGTATTGGAAGGTTTTGCCGTCCTTGCTGAAGGAAATACCCTGTGATTGGTTCTTCGTCTTTTCATTGAAGAGGGTGTAGACCGCTATCTGGGTGTTAGGTCCGAAGCCGGCGGTGTTATCTTTGTCTACCAAGGCCGAGCCGGTGAAGTAGGCAATCCCTCCGCTGTCGCCTTTCATTACTTTGGGCGATTCCTCTTTGTAGTGCACCAGATCTTCTGAGGTGACCTTGCCCCACCAAAACATGTGGTATTTGTTTTGGTAGTACATAAAACCGCAGGGGTCGCCAATCCATCCTTTGGCCGGGCTGAAATGGTACTGGGGCCGGTAAGGCTCCTTATACACCTCAGGAGCCGCTTTCTGCCCGAAGCCAACAGTGGCACTGATCCCTAAAAGGCACGTAGCAACTAATCCTTTGAGATTGCCCATTTATATCTTGGTTTTAAAGCATTTCTGAATAAAAATTCTCAAAACGCAAATCAGTAAGTGCTTTGCCCCTGAGAGGAACCAAGCCCCTAAAGAGACGGCTGCTTTGGTTACCCCTCAAAAGCTAAACTCCCATTTTTGCAGTATTTCCTGTGAAAAGGATATCAAGCTGATGTAAGGGTCTTTTTGATAAATCGGGCAGAAAACGTCTTCTGCCCGATTTCAAAGATGGCTGATTAATACCCGGGATTCTGGGTGTAGAGGCCGGCAGAGAAGTTGATCTGGGCCTGCGGGATTGGGAAGTACTCATCACGGCCTTTCACAAAGCGGGCGTTTTGCAGGTAAGTTCTCACATCTTTTTCCTGCGCAAAGTATTCAGTGTTCAGCACCTGCTCCGCGATTCCCCACCGTACCAGGTCAAAGAAGCGCTCCCCTTCCATGGCCAGCTCCAACTTGCGCTCAAACCGGAGGGCTTGGCGGGCGAAATCCTGTGTCCAGTTCACGTTGGTGCCGGGCTGATAAGGCTCAATTTTGTAGTTGGCAGCGTAATCTGTTGGGCCAGCATTATTCCAGGCGAGAACATACTTGCTGTTCTTGGCTCTTTCCCGCACTCGGTTAATCAAAGGCACTGCTTCCATTTCCCGTCCTAGTTCAATCAGCGCCTCGGCTTTCCAAAGCAAAACATCGGCGTAGCGGATGATCTGATGGTTAAGCGCCGATCCTCCCCAAGGCCAGCCTTTCACCATGTAAGGCGACTCCGGCGACACTAGGAACTTCTTGGTGCTGTAGTAGCCATAAGTTGCTGGTTCACGCACCCAGGATTCATTGTATGGGCCACCGGTAAAGTTTTTCCAGCGGATTCCCAAGCGGCCCACGGTAAAGTCCAGGCGGGGATCAACTGAAGTCTGGAAGGCATCCTGTACCGTCACCAGATCGGTGTTGTTGTAGGTTTGCAGTTGTGGCAAACCATTAGCATCTGTCTTATAAGAGTTCACCAGATTTTGGCTAGGTTGGTAAAAACCATCCCCGTTATAGGCAGGACCTTTAGGGGCATTCAACAGGTTGCTCCAGTTAATGCGTCCGTTGGTGGTTCCGTCGCCGATGGAGTACTGAATAGAGAAAATTGACTCGATTCCGTTTTCGTGCTCCACCATAGATAACTGCTGAAAATCGGGCAATAAATCATATCCGCCTTGGGCAACCTGGTCGCAAAGACTCACCACCTGGCTCATCAAACCTTGGTCTACACTGATGACGTTGTGGTTTTCGTCCTGCTTATAGGCGCGGTATAAGGTTGCTTTGGCCTGGTAAGCCAGGGCAGCATACTTATTGGCTCTTCCTTTTTCAGTTTGGGTAAGTGGCAAGACCGCTGCGGCCGCGGCAAATTCACTTGCAATCTTTTCCAAGATCTGGTCGCGGGTGAACTCATCATTCTTGATGTTGATGTGTTCTTCAGTGGGAACATTTTCATCAAAGTAAGGGATCTTGTTGAACAGGCGGCTCAGCTCAAAGTAATAATGGGCCCGGAGAAATCTCATCTCGCCCAGCCTTACATTTCTCAAAGGAAACTGCTCATCAGTCATGGCATTCAGCACCCTGATGGCGCTGTTGGCGCGTTGCACGCTGATGTATAGGTGGTACCATTTCCGGTCTAATAACCCGTTGTTGGCGAAAACACCGGTAAAAGTCTCAAAGGCATGGTATTCCCCTATATCCCCAATCCCGCCTCCCCCTTTATATGCGGTCTCGGCCCGTACCTCGCCATAAATCCAGTTAGAGGTAGGCGATAAGAAAGCAGCATCTGACCCTTCTGGGCCGGCCAAAGCCGAGTAGGCAGCCGTACAAAGCGCTTCTACCCCATTGGGTGACTTCAGGATGTCCTCACTTAGCGTTCCCTTGGGCTTTGACTCCAGGAAATCATCTGAGCAGGAAGTGAAGACAAGAAGTAATGCTATGATTATGCAGTTATATTTCATGATAGTAGTCTTTGGATTGTTTGAAATGCTTAGAAACCAACATTTACCCCAAAAGTGACCGTGCGCGGAATTGGGTAAGGATACCCCAGGGTCTCAGGATCTGCGCCGGTGTATTTCGTCAGGGTGAACAAGTCTTGGGCCTGTAGATAAGCTCTTAGCGTTTTCACCCGAATTTTCCCTGAAATTGTGGCAGGTAAAGTATATCCTACCACCAGGTTCTTCAATTTAAGGTAGGAGCCGTTTTCAATGAAGTATTCTGACCCACGCCCTTCATCATTCAGGTTCACCGCAGTCAAGGCTGGAATGTCTGAGTCAAAGTTCTCTTCTGGGTTCCAGGCATCAAGCAATCTGGTGCCATGGTTTCCGGTCCAAAGCTGGAAGAAATCTGTGTAGAACCTGGCGTTGTTCCAGGCATCTCTTACCATGCCGGTAAAGAAGATGGAGGCATCAAAAGATTTGTAGTTCATGCCCAGATTCAAGCCGCCGGTGAACTTAGGAAGGTCAGTACCCAACCAGGTTCTATCCTTGTTGTCAATCACCTTGTCTCCGTTGATGTCTACATAGCGGATCCGGCCCAAGCCCTTGCCTGGCTGGTCTATTTCATCGTTCAAGTCTGCCTCGGTGCGGTATAGGCCATTGGTTTTATATCCCATCCAGGATCCTATTGGTTGGCCTACAATGCTTTGATCAAGCCCGTTACCGCCACCCCAGGTATACAAGATGTCTTCTGGCAAAGAGGTGATCCTGTTTTTGTAGACAGAACCGGTGAGGGTAATGTCATAGTTGAAATCGCTACCAATGCTGCTGCGCCAGTTAATGATGCTTTCAAACCCTTTGTTATTCATGGAGGCACCATTGTAGGCCATGTACCCACCTTCGCCAATGATGGCTATATAAGGCCGATCAATCAACATGTCTTCGGTGTCCTTATTGAAGTAGTCTAGGGTCACATTCAACCGGTTGTTCAGCATGGCTAGGTCAACCCCAAAATTGGTTTGGGTGGTTACCTCCCATTTGATATTCTGGTTTCCGGACCTGATTTTCACAATGCCGGTTGGGATCACCCCCTGGTTCACGCCGCCCAAGTCATAGCCGGCGGTGTTAAGGTTAATGCCGTACTTGGTATACGTAGCCTCATTATCCATCAGGTCATTCCCGGTCTTACCCCAGCTTGCTCTCAGTTTAAGGTCTGTTAGGATAGAAACATCTTTCAGGAAACTTTCCTCACTGATTCTCCAACCAGCGGAGACAGCCGGGAACACGGCCTCATTATTGTTCTTCCCGAACCTAGAGGAAGCATCCTGCCGCACGGTTCCGGATAGCAGATAACGATCCATGAAGGCATAGTTCACTTTCCCGAAGTAGGAAACCATGGCAGTGCGGGAAGCTGAGTTCCCATTCAGTTGCGCGCCACTTCCCCCGTTCAGGTACCGATAATCTATGTCTTCAATCAGGAAATTAACCCGGCGGCCGAAAAGCTCTTCGCTGGTATATTCTTTGGCCTCCATGCCCGCCAAGGCAGAAAAGGAATGTTCGCCTAATTGAGCTGTGTAGTTAGCCGTGTTGGTGAAAATGTATTCCAGGTTATTGCCGTTGGTGACATTCAGTATATTTAGGTCAACGGTGCGGTCCCCTTCTCTCCATCTGGGCTCAAAATTAGAGGCGAAGCTATTGTTGTAATTCAGACCCAAGTTTGTTCTCAACCGAAGGTTTTTTATCGGCTCCAATTCAGCGAACAGGTTACCGAAGATCCGCCATTGGTTGGATCGGTTCTCTCTTTGCTGATTCAACAACCGGATGGGATTGGGCTTGTCACCAAGACCCTGCGTGGGTCCGGCATAGCCCCCATTGATATCATACACCGGAATTAAGGGGTGTTGGGCTATCACTAATTCTTCAACTCCGCCGGGCTTGAACTTCTCAGTCCATCTGCTCACATTTACATTCTCTCCTATTCTAAGCCTGTTTTTGAAAAAGCCATAGTCTGAGTTCAAGCGCACATTGTACCGGTTGAAATTGGTGTACTTGATCAAACCATCCTGGTCAAAGTAATTGAAGGAGAGCGAGGCAGATCCGTTTTCTGATCCTTTGGAAACTGACACGTTGTAGTTCTGGAGAAGCGCGGTTTTATACACCTCATCTGCCCAGTTGGTATTGCCAGCTCTGATGGTTTTGTTCAGATCAATGAACTCAGGGATCACCGGGGTAGGTCCGCTACCATATTGATCATGGCGGGGCTGGACTCCGTCATTCTGGTATGCTTTCCAGTAAACATCTCCCCATTGCTGGGCATTGAGCATTTTTATGCCGGTGTGGAAGTACTGAGCGCTTAGCTGCGCGTCAAAATCGACCTTGATTTCGCCTTGCTTGGCTTTCTTGGTGGTGATGATGATTACCCCGTTAGCCGCCTGGGTACCGTAAATGGAAGCCGAAGCGGCATCTTTCAATACCTGAATGGACTCCACATCATTCGCGTTCAACAGCGTGGCCACATTGGCCCTCGTTTGCACGCCATCCACTACATACAAAGGAGTACTGTTATTGATGGTGGTAATACCTCTGATAGAAACCCCTGTTCCTACCCCGCCTGGTGTTCCGTCGTTCACTACGGTTACGCCAGGTAGGCGACCTTGCAGAGAAGACATTACGTTACCAGTTGGAATGCTGGTGATATCTTTCATCTTCACCACAGATACTGCGCCGGTGATGTCAGCTTTTTTCTCACTGGTATAACCGGTCACTACTACTTCTTCCAGGGCTTTGGCGTCAGTCTGCAAGCTGATCTGTACATTACTTCTGCCGTTCACGGGTACTTCCTGCGAGAGGAAACCGATGTAGGTCACCACTAATATGGAGTTGCTGGCTGCTCTTACCGTGAATCTGCCGTCGGCATCTGTCGCCGCACCCGTGGTGGTTCCTTTTACTACCACAGATACTCCTATCAATGGCTCATTCTTATCAGCTGAAACAACCTGCCCGGTTATCTCCCCTACATCTTGTCCTTTCACGGCCTGAGCCATGCAGAACAAAATGAGGACTAGGTGTAGGAATCTTTTCATATAGGTAAGGTTTTTAGATGTGAAGCTTATAAGGTTGCGTGTCTTTCTTCAGAGAATCTGGGGTGATGCTGGCAGGGTCATAGGTGGGCGTGGCTCCCCGTTGGGTGGCTACATACGCCCCAATAAGGCAGGCTCTCTCCAGGATTTGGTTCATGGGCTTGCCTTGGAGATGGTTGGTTAGAAACGTGGCCAAGAATGCATCGCCGCTGCCAATGGTGTCTTCTACCTCTACCTGGAAGCCTTCATGCTCAAAGAACCCATCTTGGGAGAAAGCCGCGGCTCCTTCATCGCCGCGGGTCACAATGACTAGCTCCAGCCCGAAATGCTCTTTGATGAACTGCATCTGCTGCACCATGTCGCCCTCGGTTCCCAGCCAGGTGCAGATCTCGGCCAGTTCCTGGTGGTTCATTTTCACGATATCGGCTAGGCCTAACAGAGCCAATACCCGCTCAGTAGTGTAATGCGGCGGCCGAAGGTTCACGTCAAAAACTTTCTTCTGGGCCAAGGACAGGTATTGCAGCAAGGCATCCTGGGAGGTGGCGCCGCGGGCTACCAGGCTTCCATAAATGAAAAGGTCGCTCTCAGAAACCAATTGCGCGGTGCGCTCCTCTAATTGGATGTAGTCCCAGGCCACGGGTTCCACAATTTTGTAAGTGACCTCGTTGCGGTCTGAGATATTGGCTTTTACAATGCCGGTGAGGTGGGTCTGCCCGGTCTGCAGGTAATCTGTGTTAATCTTCTGCTCCTGCAGAAAAGCCACGAGTTCTTTTCCCAGGTCATCGCTGCCTACCCGGCTCACCACCACCGGATCAAAACCGTTGTGGTGCAAGTGGATGGCCACGTTCATGGGGGCGCCGCCTGGCATTCTTCCGCTGGGCAGGATATCCCATAAGGTTTCTCCGAAACAAACTATCTTCTGGTTCATACAGGCTAAGGATTAATGGAATACAACGCTTTTTTCAATTTTCTCCAGGGAGGTACCTTTGGTCTCCGGCATCAGGCGCCATACAAACAGGAGTTGCAGCACCATCATGCCGGTGAAGATGAGGAAGGTATTGCCGCCGCCCAGGGTCTCTGAGATATAAGGGAAACTGAAGGCGATAATGGCAGCCATGATCCAGTGAGTGAAGCTGCCCAAGGCCTGACCCGAGGCGCGCACCTGGTTAGGGAAAATCTCAGAGATGAACACCCAGATCACCGCTCCTTGGGAGAAGGCGAAGAAGGCAATGTATACAAACAGGTAGATGGGAACTGCTATGCCGTTGAATTCCTCCAGGTAGAAAGCCTTCGCTACCAAAGCCAAAGTAAGGATTAGCCCCACAGACCCAATGAGCATGAGCGAGCGCCGACCGAACCGGTCAATCACGTTCATGGCCAAAAGCGTGAAAAGGAAGTTCACCAACCCAATGCCCGCCGAGGAAAGCAACGCCGATTCCTGCCCCAAACCTACCATTTCAAAAATGCGCGGCGCGTAATAAATGATGGCGTTGATGCCCGATACCTGGTTGAAGAAGGCGAACAGCACCGCTAGGGTAATGGGTAGGGAATATTTTTTAGAGAACAAAGCCGGCTTGTTGCCATGGTCGTCGCGCTCCTGCGCCGAGATGAGGATGTCGGCCACGATCTGGTTCACGTTGGCCCCGGGATTGGCAATCTGCAGGGTTCTTTTGGCTTCCTCCACTTTATCAGCGCGCTTGAGCAACAACCATCTTGGGCTTTCAGGCACCATGAGCACCGTTACTAGGAAGATAATGGAAGGAACCGCCTGGATACCCAGCATCCAGCGCCAGTCGTGCTCCCCTAGCCCAGCAAAGGCATAGTTGGACACATAGGCCATCAGAATCCCGAACACGATATTAAACTGGAACAAGGCCACCAGTTTGCCCCTTGATTTGGCAGGAGCAATTTCTGAGATATAAAGTGGAGCTGTTACCGATGAGACCCCTACCCCAATTCCGCCTAAGAAGCGGAAGATGAGAAAGGTATACCAGTCAGGGGCCAGTGCCGTGCCCACCGAGGCTAATAGATAAAGGACTGCAATCCCAAATAAGGTGTTCTTGCGCCCGAACTTGTCTGAGGGAATACCGCCGGTTAAAGAACCCAGCACCGTTCCTACTAAAGCAATGGCCACCGTTAGGCCGTGCTCAAACACATTCAGGTTCCACAACTGCTGAATTGCCTTTTCAGCCCCCGAAATAACCGCGGTATCAAACCCGAACAGGAATCCGCCCAATGCAACCACAATGGACCAGAAGAATACTTTTTTGCCTACCATGAACTTAAATGTTTTTCTCAAAGGTAGACGCCTGAAGTACTCTCCTATTTCATTAGAATCTCAAAAAGCATTCATTTTGATACTTAAAGGTTTTTATTTACAATTAACTGATTATCAGTTAATTAACCTATTACAATTTTATACCCTCTTTCGTATTTGTAACCAGTGTTCCAAAAATGATACATATTCCAAGGTTACTGCCCAGATCCAAAATGAGGTTTATCTATTTATAGCCCGTTTTTTGAAAATCATGCAGAAAGGAGAACCCAACTGTAAGGCATTTTAAGACTTTGCTAAAATCCTCCTCTTGAGTACCAAAGCCTCCTGTAACTTTATGGTTCTTTGCATTTTGGATTTGCCTTGAAATATCTTGACGCACAGAAGCCTGTAATCCTATATCATCTCTAACAAGCAGAAAGCCTTAGGAAAGTAAAATAGCGAGATTCCATTTATCCGATGGTTGTAAGTAAAGTGATTAGAGGAATGCTTCTAAGGCGAAAAGCACATCCCGTTTAGGGGCCGATTTCATAAAAACGGCTCCTAAACGGGATGTGCCTAATGGAAGTGAGGTCCTTTAAAACAGAACTCCTAAACCTGAGTCTTTTCTTTACCTGGTCTGGAGGCCTTGAATTCTGAGGGACTCATGTTGAAGTGATTCTTGAAGGCGGTAGAGAAGTAGGCCGGCGAAGAGAAGCCCACTTCGTACGCGATCTCTGAGATATTCATCTGGCTGTTCAAGAGCAGATGGCGGGCTTTCTTGAGCCGGGTATTCACGATGTAGTCGTTCAAAGAGTAACCCAGCAAGGCCTTCATTTTCCTGTACACATGCACCCTGGACATGCCCAACCCAGCGGCGATGTCATTCGCACTCAGGTCTGGGTTCTGCAGGTTTTTATCCACCAGCGCGGCCACCTCGTTGATGAACTTCTTATCCAATTGCTTTGGTTGGGCCGTCTGCGTTTTAGTGTCTACCGAGATGGCGCTATTATAATAGACTTTGAGCAGGTCCCGGTTTCTGATAAGGCCTTTTACCCGCTCCAGCAGGTAAAGGAAACTGAACGGTTTGGTCACATACAAATCGGCCCCGGCCTGGATACCATCAATCTTATGCTCCAAACTATCTTTGGCGGTCAGCAGAATCACCGGGATATGGGATGTCCGGACATCGTTCTTCAGGGCAGAAGTAATTTCCAAACCGTTTTTCTGCGGCAGGTTCACATCGCAGATAATCAGGTCTGGGATGATGTCAAAGGCCTGCTGCAAACCAAAGCTCCCCTGCGGCGCGTCTACCACGTTGAAATCGGCGGTAAGCCTGGAAACCAGGAACTCCCGGAGTTCTTTGTTATCCTCAATCACTAGAATGGTGTGCTCCTTTACAGTAGGTGAATCTTCCTGTGCCAGACTGCCCGTATGCAACTCCAAGTCCGCATCCAGGACACCGGCCATCAATGGCGCATTCTGCCCAGCTTTGGTGGTTTCCTGAACGATTTCCTCTTCTTTTAGGTGCTCTTTTCCCAAAGGAAGGCTAAAAGTGAAACGGGTGCCTTCGCGCTCTTTGCTCACCACCGAAATCTCGCCGTGATGCAGTTTGATGAATTCCTTGGAAAGCGCCAAGCCCAAACCGGTCCCCAGGCTGGCATTGTCCTCGGCGGTGTAAAACCGGTCAAAGGCATTGGCTACCTGAACGGGGGTCATGCCTTTGCCGTTATCCTCTACGGTGACCAGCACATGGTTTCGGTCATCAGACAATTCAATCAGCAGCGTGACGCGGCCATTCTCTTTGGTGAACTTGAAGGAGTTGGACAGCAGATTGAACAGGATCTTGTCTACCTTATCTTTGTCAAAGTACACGTTGATTTCCTTCAGCCGAGAAATGACTTTTAATTGGATGTGCCGCTTCTTGGCCAACCGCTCGAAAGACTGCACTACGTCCTCCACAAACTTCACTAACTCGTTCTCGGTGGCCTGCAGGCGCATTTTCTTACGCTCCACCTTCCTGAAATCCATGAGCTGGTTTACTAGTTTGAGCAAGCGCAGGGCATTCTGCCGCACCAGCAGCATGTCTTTCTTTAACCCGAGGGAAATATTGCTTTGCAGCGCGTCCTCTACCGGACCCAGAATCAAGGTAAGCGGCGTCCGGAATTCATGTGACACGTTAGTGAAGAACTTGAGTTTTGCCTCATTGGCTTTCTCGGCCTTTTTGGCCATCTCGGCTATCTCATTCCGCTGCTGCAAAATTTCACGGTTTTTGGCAATCAAGGCCCGGTTGGTTTCGTGCCGAACTTTCAGCGAGTACAGCGCATAAGCCCCCAGCACAATAATCACCGTCAAGCTAAACACCAGGATGTACAGCAGGGTCCGCTGGTTGTTGTAGATCTTGATCTGCTCGTTGATCTTGTTTTGCTGCCGGTTAATATTCTCTTCCTGACTGATAATCTTATTGGTCTGCTGTTTAAGAATATGGACGTTGCGCTCGTCAATAACGGTGGTGTTGAGGATGTTCTCCTTTTTAAAGGGGCGGTTATGCAGAATGTTGTAGGCCAGTTGGATGATCTCCTCCCCGCCCGTAGGGTACAGGAAAGTGGCATCCAGTATACCGTCTTCTACCAACTGCAGACCCCCGTTAGGACCACCCAACGCATCGAACCCGATGAACTTCAACTTGCTCTGGGCCTCAAAGCCGTTCAAGCTCTCAAAAGAGCCAAGCGCCATGACGTCATTGTGCGCAAACACCAGATCCGCGTCTTGGTGCTCTTTAAAAACAGCCGGGAAACGGTCTTTCGCGATTTCCTTTTCCCACTCGCCTTTCACCTGTGCCACTACCTGGACCTGCGGAAACTTATGGACGGCTTCCAGAAATCCCTTGTGACGCTCAATGGCCGGCGAGGATCCTTCCAAACCCCACACTTCAATCACCTTGCCTTTGCCTTTCAGTAGATTCACCACATAATCTCCGGCCAACTTACCAATCTGGAAATTATCGGCACCCACGTAGGCACTGTAAGAAGAGGAGTTGATTTTGCGGTCTACCAGTATGACTGGGATTCCTTTCTCAAAGGCTTCTTCCACTACCCCTGAGATAGGTTCAGATTCATTAGGCGACACAATCAGCAAATCAACCTTTTGGTTTATAAACTCCCTGATCTGCTTTATTTGGGTAGCGTTGCTATTCTTGGCGTCTTTGATTTGCAGGCTGAGTTCTGGGTGGAAAGATGCTTCACGGGCCATTTCTTTGTGCATAGCTTTCCGCCAGGCATCTCCCTCTGTGCATTGGGAAAAACCTATGGTAAACTCTTTCGTTTCCTGGGCCTCTCTGCAAGAAGCCAAAAAGGACACCAGGAGCAGAAAGAGTAACGCCATCCTCATTTCAAAAATCAACTTTCTCATCTACCGGTGTTTGCCTGCCTGTTTTTGCGGTGTTTTTTTGAAAACTCAATAAAACCATCCATCCTCCTGAGGAAAACTCAATTTCCCAACTCCTAAATTACGCTTTTTTAAAGAATCTTCAAATGGGATAGCGAGGACAGCCGGCGCGGCTAAAGGAATTGTTTAGAAAATTTACATCAAGAGCTTCAGGAGCAGAGGCACAGCGGCTAAGGTATCTGGTAGACGGGGAAATTTTCAGTAGGGCCAACTATCTACCTAAATACAAAGAGCCGAAAGTCGGAGACCTCGGCTCTTTATCTCTTTATGCCAGGGGCAACAAAATCTCCTTTTTTCTCAACTTGTTACCCGGACCAGAGGTAAACAAACAATTCTAAATAACGACTCACAGCAAGTCAATTAAGCAAATACCAAATTACTACTACTTACTTCCCCTATTCTATTGGTCTGCTTTGTCGTTTATTTCCATCAATCCGGAGAAGGGATAATACAATATCAAGAGACATTAATTCTGACTCTAAAAGAGAACAAGGATAATCAGGTTAATAGAGGTTTGGATGAACATTCCTCTTTTTTTGATAACCTTGCAAGCTGGCCCAGAGGAAAGAAACCTTATTCCAGCAGCCAAGCCTGGGCTTCTGACCTGGTAGCGAAGGACTGGCTCTGCACGGATAAATGGGTTTTCTGCGAGACTTCTTGGGCAATCTCTTGGGACCTTGCTTCACGGGCTTTGTCCGCGGTTAAAACCCTTGCGGACTTCTGCAGGCGTGTCTTCATCAGGTCGTAGGCGAACCTCAGGATGATTTCTTTATAGCGCTCCTCGTCCAAATCGGGATCAACCTTTGTCTGGCTCGCGTCAATAAGGAGTCTTTTCACATCGTAATTCCGGATGGTTTCCACCAGAATTTGCAGGGCCTTGTCTACTTCGTTTAGATTATAGGGGTGAGCACTGGGCCATTCTGTGAAAAGAATATCCGTGCTTGGGTCATAGTCTAAGGTGAGCAGGTGGCTGCTGTATAGGCGCATTTTACGTGAATCTTAGGTCAGGCGAGAAAGAAACAAAGGTACCTATTCCTCCGTCAATTTGAAAAGACCAAGCGTAGAAGGTTGGCATTCTCCTTTAGTTGGTTTCACAGGGTGAAGATCTTTTTCATTGACTGCCACTTCTCCCCTTCCTTTGCGCCGGGCAAAGCCTGCTGGTATTTCCACATCAGTTCCTCCCACGCTTGCACTTTGGGATTTGCCGCATCTGCTTCCCTCTTTCGCTCCGGACTAAAATCCTTACTTACTTCCATGATCATGAATAAGCGGTTGCCCCACCGGTAAATCTCCATCTGCTCAATACCTGCTTGGGTAATGCTTTCCTTTACTTCTGGCCACACTTTTTCATGGTAGGCCTCGTACTCAGCGATCAGGGTGACGTCATCTTTCAGATCAAGGGTGAAACACAGCCTAGGCATAGGATAACGATTTAGGGGTTTTATACTCTTCAAAATTCCAAAGTTCGCGCTTAAATGGGAAACCATTCCAGTAGAAAGAACATACCTTCTACACGCATTAGCACTGCTATATCTTAATGTAAAGGAGAATCTCGGCGGCGGCTTTCAGGGGCTCTAACGCTCTGTTTGGATGGAAAGCCACATTACCGGAGTAAAGGTAATGCCACCAAAGTCCCTGCACTACCCAGGGTTTTCCTTGGTGGTTATACATCCCACCAAGGAATTGTCTTTCCCAGTCTAAGTAATAAAGGTTCTTTGTGTATTTAAAAATTCACCCTGTACATGGAATGTTCCCTAAAAACCGATCGTAGGCCATCTAGGGGAATGCGCTAAGCGTTCAGGATCCATTGCCTGGCGCTGATGCCGCTATTGTGCTGCCGAAGGGGGAACCGTAGCGCACCAGGCTTCATTCGGCTGGTTCCCCATGACAAATTCTAGCTTACCGCCTCTCTTTAATTCATCCAGATACAACCAGTTATTGGTCAAAGGCTTCCCATTGAAAGAGGCAGACTGTATATACACGTTATCTGCCAGGTTGTTCTTGGTCTCAATGACAAGCTTCTTTTGGTTCCCTAAGGTTATCGTGGCCTTGTCAAACAAAGGGCTCCCGATCTGGATGATAGGTCTGGCATCAGTGAAGCCTTTCACGTCAAACAGGCCAAGTGCTGCCATGACATACCAGGACCCCAATTGGCCCTGGTCTTCGTCCTGCCCGTAGCCGTAGCCATGCACGCCCTCTGTACCGTAGAATTCATTGCAGATAGCCCTTGTCCATTTTTGGGTTAGCCATGGCTTGCCAGAAAAGTTAAAGAGCCAGCTTATGTGCAGGTTAGGCTGATTCCCGTGGTTGTAGAGGGAGTTGATGCCCGCGAAGGCATCAATGGTCTTACCACCCCCGAAAGCGTTTTTCTGGGATTTGGTAAAGATATCATCCAACCTAGTGTTAAATTCCTCTTTGCCGACTGCAGAGATCAAGGCTTCCGGGTTCTGGGGGACAAAAAAGGTATATTGGATGGCATTCCCTTCCTGGAATCCTCTCCAAGCCTGATTTGGGTCAAACGAGGTTATGAAATTGCCCCGGAGGTCTTTAGGGTGTATCAATTTAGACTGTGGGTTAAACAGGTGCTTCCAACCGTCTGAATACTTTATTAACTTCTGGTAGTCTTCTGTTTTGCCCATGGATTTTGCCATTTGGGCGGCAGCGTAGGCACTGAAGGCGTACTCCATGGTATGGGACGCCGAAAACGTGGACCCCGTGGAATCAGTAATGAATTCATTGCCACCTCCTATAAAAGGACTGTACCCACGCTCCACAAAGGCTTTCACATCCATTTTACCGGAACCCTCTGCCCTGTTTTTCCAGCCCATTTCATTTTCATACACTGCTTTATAGGCCAGCTCCGTATCATAATCTCTGATTCCAGCATTGTAAGCTGCCGCAATGGCCAACCCTACCATGTTTGTACCTACTCCTGAAACAAAATTACTGTTGGCGATCCCGTCACCGAACCATCCTCTTTCTTTATAGACCTGTAGCTGGGTGTGTACGAAGTCATTGTAATGCTGCGGATAGGCCAAGGTCCACAATTGCGTCAGGTTCCAATAACCTCCCCAGATGGCGTCCGTGTTCATGAAATTATAGCTAAAGTTTCCTTTCGCGTCGCGGGGTAGCTGCCCGATCGTGCCGTCATGCCGGGGGAAGGAGCCATTCACGTCGCTGGCCACGCCCCGACCCAGTAAAGCATGGAATAAACCGGTATAGAATTTAACCTTGTTCTTTTCATCAGGGCCTTCTACCCGCAGCTTGTTTAGCTCTTCCCGCCAAGCGCTTTGGGCCTGTTCCTTTGCTTTGTCAAACGACAGCTTCTCGGCTTCGGCGGACAGGTTCAATTTGGCATTCTGGGTGGACGTGTACGATTGCCCTACTTTGATTTCAATAGCCTCCTGGTTTTGGGTATTGTATTCCAGGAAGAGCCCGGCTCCTTTGCCCGTGGCTACGGAGGAAGAAGCCTCTACTCCTTTTTCCGTAAATGAGCCCACGCGCAAAGGCTTATTGCTTATCTCTCCATAAAAATACATGGAAACCTTCCCTTTTGGGTCGTATTTCTTTACATATTTCGGGTAGGTATGGACAAAACCCTCGAAATGCGTATCATCGACCATTTCAATGGAAGCATCCGTCACCCAACCGCTCTCGCCCTGCACGTTCCCTATGTCCAGGATAATCCTTGATTGCTGGTTTTGGGGAAAAGTATACCGGTGAAACCCTACGTGCTTGGTGGCAGTCAGCTCGGCGGTGATCTTGAACTCATCCAGTAGAACCTTGTAATAGCCTGGCTGCGCCACTTCGTTTCTCCGGTCAAAATCTGACCGATAGCCGCTTCTGCTGTTTTCCAGTTCGCCGGGTTTTACTTGGAGCTCTCCGGCCGTAGGCATAAAGCTTACCCCGCCCACCTGCCATTCATGGAAATGCACAAACCCTTCTATGGAGTTGTGGCGGGTATCGTAGCCTACGGCCTCCCACCCGTCCTTATTTCCGTAATGCCCGTTGGTGGAGGGAGCCAACTTGGCCATGCCATAGGGCACCGCGGCCGGGGTGTAGAAGAACCACCGGCTATGGGCCGTACCTATGTTGGGATCCACGTAACGGAGTACATCTTCCCCGTTCTTGGTAACGGCGCAGGAGCCTAAAACAAGGAACAGGATAAGCAGAGAGGATGGTAGAGGGAGGTTTCGTATTTTCATGTGATCGTCAGATTGGTATTTTGCTTATATTTTAAAAAAAGCAACTGAACTGGCTGGATTCAGGCTTGAGCAACTTCTTCTCTTCTGACAAGCCGACCTTTGCCTAAGCCTCTGGCAAGCAGATCCTCTGCATTTAAATATGAAGGGTTTACCCCTGTTTATTCCCAGGCTTGTTGCTGGAAATACGGGATAGGCGCTTGTAAACAACAAAGCGTCTGGCTATAGTCCCAAGGATATACCTAATGTGCAACCCACATATCCTGTATCTCTTGCAAAAATTTACCTTTGGCCTTCTAAACCACTCTCAAAACCATCCAAAACGCACACAGGCAAAAGGCGGTGAACAACCAAAAAGCCATGGCCTCTTCAATGGTTCTGCCTATATGTTCAGACATATCTACAAATGTAAATTTTATTGCCTTTTATGCAAGGGTGTAGCTAAATCTATAAAGGATTCTATCAAACAAGGGGTGATCGGGGTGTAAAAAATAGATCGCACACCGTACGAGGTGAGCGATCTATTTTTTTACACCCGTATGTGCGATTTTCTTACTACGATCCTACCATTTGCTTGAATTGAAGGAAAACTAAGCGCCAGAACCTTCGCAGACTAGCTGCAAACAAGAAATATTAAGCACGTTTTATTTTGAAGCGAAAACTTAACCTGCTAATGCGTCTATTAAGCCATATATGTTATATTCGGCAGTCTAGTTCCGTTTATTCGACCAACGGTAGATGGATAAACGGATGTTAACTCCGCACATAGGTTCAATAACCGGAGTTGTTCTGCTAATCTATTAGTTGGCTTTAATTCATATAATGAAATTCATACTTGTTATATCTTGCTTACTCCTAATCGGGATAAAATCTCACGGACAGGGAAGTATCGCCATTTGTGGTAGCCAACACGTCACCAATTTATTGAAAACGTCTAAACAGATTACTGATAGTCTTAGAAATTCAGGAATTGATTCTATAATCATATACAACCATTACAGTAGAATCGGGTACAGCAAAATTCTCTGGAATTCAGGAAATGCGGTTTACCAAATCCTGATAGTGGAAAAGATGCAAGAGCATGGTATAAAAAAGAAGACTGGCGAAATACAAATCTCGGGAAGCAGGAAACAATTTAGGTTGCTGAATATCAGTACATTACAATCAGTTGTCGTACTCAAGGATTGTGGTGGATTTGTAGCACCTATGCCTTATCACCTTCTCTACCTCCACATAAACGGACAGGAAAGCTGCCTAACAGTCGCTGAAGACCAGCTTGAGTGCAATACTGAAAATAAAAAGGTGAAATTGATTAAAGAACTCAAAATGCTTCCAGATGAATATTTCGCATTGGCTTTTAGCAGAGATTGATATTGAACTAAAGCTAACAATGTGTAAACGCCATCTTCGGCCGAAGGCCTTGCCGTCTTTTACAAAAATACGTTTGCAGAAAGGTTTACTAAAAGAATGGATTTCACTATCATTGAATATCTGAAGAAAGGTACTCCAAAGCAACAGGACGCATATACTGTGCTTACTCAATATTCAATAATGGAATGTCTGCAACCTTATTCCCCCCTATTGGTAGGGACAGTTCCGATAGACATTGATATAGCAAATAGTGATCTGGACATTGTCTGTTACTGGGAACATATCAATCAATTCAAGCTTATTCTGTTAAAATATTTCTCCGGTTGTAAAGGCTTTCAGATAGTTGATACAATGGTTCAGGATCAACGTACCGTAATTGCCAATTTTATGGTTGAAGGCTTTGAAATTGAAATATTCGGGCAGAATAAACCTT
This sequence comes from Rufibacter hautae, assembly GCF_008271695.1. Classification (GTDB taxonomy): domain Bacteria; phylum Bacteroidota; class Bacteroidia; order Cytophagales; family Hymenobacteraceae; genus Nibribacter; species Nibribacter hautae. The sequence continues at coordinate 563,000 of NZ_VKKY01000002.1, read as the reverse complement.
CGAAAGAGCAGTATGCTTACAGGCACATGGTAGTAGAGTACTATTTTCTACTTTCCAAGGGGAATCAGTTCAGGCAAACCATTAGGGAACTTAAGGAGCAAGGATTTAAAACGGAACCGGCTTTTGCCCATGCTTTAGGATTGAAGGGAGATCCATATCTTGAACTTTTAAAATATGAAGAAAAATTAAAACCCTATCTGCCAAGTAAGGGCTAAAAAGCATTAAAACCGTTCAGCCCAACCGTCACTCCTGCATAAAATAAATTGGCTTATCAGCCTTTCTACGCAAGAAATAGGTTAATGCATTTTTTGCTGGAACGTTATTCATCCAACCTTAGTAATAAGCAGGGCCTTACTTCTTGGTATATAATCGATAGTCATGTAAAGCTAAGTAACGTCCGCTAAGAAGGTGCTTTCGGGTGTGCCCTTATAACGATTGGATTCCATCTGCACCCAAAGTACTGGTTGCACCAACCTTTCCCGTTGCCTAGAGTATCAGATACTGGATCAAGCACCATATCATTCATCTAACCGAACATACGCAAGCAAAATGGGAATAACACTGGAAAAGGCCGACCAAGCAGTCAGAGCAGCCCTGGAGAAGGCCAGGGAGCTGAACCTGAAAATGAACATCGCCGTGGTGGATGCCGGGGCCAACCTGACGTCCTTCGCCCGTATGGACGGGGCCTGGCTGGGCTCTATTGACATCGCGATCCGTAAGGCAAGGACGGTGCGCTTCTTCGACATGCCCACCGGCAACCTGGGACAGGCCTCCCAACCAGGCGGCCCTCTCTACAACATAGAGCATTCTAACGGCGGGCTCATTACCTTCCCGGGCGGGCTCCCGATCATGGGGGGCAACGGTGAGGTCATCGGGGCCATTGGGGTGTCGGGAAGCACGGTGGAGAATGACCATGCGGTGGCGGAGGCCGGAGTGAGAGCCCTTGCATAGCAGGTTAAAACCTCTCTAACCTCCCCCATCAAGGCCCTTCTGATTGAGGGGCCTTTTTGTTTGTGGCCTGCGGCACATAATGAGACCTTATGTCAAGGAGAGGTTCTTTGTTTGGAAATTTATGAAAAGCTTAAATGTGAGCTTAGAGGGAAAGTGATAGGGCAAATTGATGCTAAATGTGTACAAACAAAAAAGCCACTTACAAGTTTTACCTTATAAGTGGCTGATTTCTAAGTGATCCCGTTTGGATTCGAACCAAAGACCTACTGCTTAGAAGGCAGTTGCTCTATCCAGCTGAGCTACGAGACCATCGAAACAAAAATGAGTAATGGAGAATGTCTTTGTAGTCATCCAACATTACTCATCCTTTTTCGTCGGGGTGGCAGGATTCGAACCTACGACCTCCACATCCCAAATGTGGCGCGATACCGGGCTACGCTACACCCCGAGTCCTGCAATTACAAAGTGACCAACTTCTCAAACCTTCTGTTCTCCGTAATTGCGGTGCAAAGATATTAAATGAAGTTTTCTTTTCAAAATTTAATTTCAAAAAAAACTTCGCGGAGAGAGGGGGATTCGAACCCCCGGTACCCTTTAGAGGTACGGCAGTTTAGCAAACTGCTGGTTTCAGCCACTCACCCATCTCTCCGGGCATCCCTTTCTGTTAAAGAGTGTGCAAATATAGCCGAACTAAAATGAGATTACCAAAGCCCCGCCTAAAAAAATTTCCCCTTTGCCGCTCCCTCGGCCACCATCCGCTTCTATGACAATGGCTTAGCCCAGGAGAAATTTTGAAATTTATTTTCGCGGCAGACGTTTCATCTGTGTTTACCACCTGCCCTAGCGGTCTTGTAGCCTAAAGAAGGGCAACGGGCGTTTGTTTCTTTCTTTATAACTTGCCGCCGCACTATAAAGCACTGGCCTTTTTCTATGACTTGGTATTTGCCTTTTACTTCCATGGAGTTTTTCTTCTTCCTCCTTTTTGGGGTGCTCTATGGCGGTTACCTGTTCAGGATAAAGCGGCTGGCCCGGCAGTTTTCTCAAAAGGCGAACGCCATCTACGTCAAAGCCATTATCAGGAGTAGTTACATGGGGCTGTTGGTGGTGGCCTTACTAGGACCATCTTTCGGGGCCATGACCAAAGAAATAAGGACCAACGGCAAAGATGTGTACCTGGCGGTGGACCTGTCCCAGTCCATGAAAGCCCAGGACGTGCCTCCTTCGCGGCTGGAGAAGGTAAAGCTGGAACTGCAAGAGTTTATCCAAAACTCCAACGCCGACCGCATTGGGCTCATCGGCTTTTCCTCCGAGGCTTTCGTGCTCAGTCCGCTTACCTACGACCACGGCGCGTTGGACCTCTTCGTGCAATCCATGCGCACTTCCTTGGCTCCCGCAGAGGCTGCCCAATTGGGTCCGGTTTTGCAGTTGGCTAGCCAGAAGTTCAGGGAAACCGAAACAAGCCGAGAGGTGGAACGCTCCAAAATACTGGTGATTTTCTCTGATGGCGAGACATTCGGGGAAAATATGCAGGACGCTTTGGCGACTTTGGTGTACCAAGGCGTGCGGGTGTACTGCGTGGGCATCGGAACTTACGCCGGCGGTAAGATTCCCGAGGGACGTACCTTTAAGAAAGACGGCAATGGCCAAACTGTGCTCACCAAACTAGAAGCCAATGTTTTAAAAGAGGTGGCCCAACGTACCAAAGGCAACTACTTTGAGATAAATCAGAACATAAGTGAGATGTCGCGTTTGCTGAGCGCAGTGAATACCGTTAAAAGTGAGCTGCGCCAGGCCAAAGTGGTGGAGGTAGCGGCAAATAAATACCTTTACCCCCTGCTGGCCGCCCTGCTGCTCATTGCGCTGGATGTTTTATGGACAATACAGGTGCTTAAGATATGAATTACTGGTGGTTTATCATTTTACTTGTCTCCCTGCCGTTTGATGGTTTCCAACGCATTGCGCAGCGGAACCTGTTCAGTCAGCAAGCCGAGGCTGCCTACAAACAAAAGGAGTACCTGCAGGCTGCGGCGTTGTATGAAAAAGTGCGCGACGCCGAAGACGGCCAAGCCCCCGCCACTGTCACCCTGAACCTGGCCCACTCCTATTTTCACCTGCACGAGTATAGCCAGGCCTCCCCGCTTTACCGATCCCTGCTGAAAACGCAGGACAAAGAACTGCTCTCCACGGTGGCTACCCAGTTAGCCGTCATTGAAGCCGAGGAAGGAAACTACCCCAAAGCCATTGATTTCTGCAAACAAGCCCTAAAAGCTAGGGAGACGAACGCCACCGCCCGCTATAATTTTGAACTGCTCCAGAAATACTTGTTGCTGCACCCCGAAAAACGCCAGGGACCCAAACCACCCCAAAAGAGAACGAACCAGAATGGGCCGGGCGGTTCTAGGCAACCAAATGCAAACGGCAGTTCAGCAGCAGGTGCCCCCAACAGTTACCAAAGCACAGGCCCAGGAAATACCGCCAATGGAGGCGCTTCAACTCCGCAGAACGGCACAGGAACCGAGAACAAGCAAGAAAACTTCGGAAGGAATGAGGGATTGAACAAAGGCTACAGCAACCAGGGACGACCGGATAGCAATGCCACTGGCGGCAACAGAAGAAGCAGCCAAGCCGCCCGCGAAGAAGATGCCTTGCTGCAAACCCGCTTTGAACGCCTAAAGAAACTGCAGCTCTCCCCCGAAAAAGCCCGCCAGTTACTGGATGCTATGCGTCAGGAAGAAGCCCAATACCTGCAGCAACTGCCTCGCAGAAAAACCAAAACAACTGACAAAAACACCCCAGATTGGTAAATACGAAGCTGATTATTGGCCGTTTTCAGGAAAAAAGGCTTAAAGCAGTTGCAGCTTATATAAGCTAAAAGAGACTAGTCAAAAGAACCAACGGTCTGGGGAATGAAGCAATACTTACCATTATGGTGACAACTACAGCAAGAAAGACTATTGATACCCAAGATTTAATTTAGGCTGATTATTGATGAAATAAACTTTCAGTTTAGTCCTGAATTTCTGAAAACAGACCTAAAATGGATTTGCTGATTTTTATTGTTCTGCTCAACAACCTTCAACATTGGTCTTCTACCTTCTTGCTGCAGACTTTTGTTTTACAAGTGAGAACCCTTTCAACCTAACAAGCGTTTGGTTTTTATTGAGAGAACTCCTAATTTCAAACCGATAATCCAGAAAAACTACTGCTATGCAAGTGAAAGAAGTATATGTTATCTCGGCGGTTCGTACGCCAATCGGGAGTTTTGGCGGAGCTTTGGCCAGCCTGACGGCTCCTCAGTTGGGTGCCATCGCCATCAAAGGCGCGTTGGAGAAAGCCGGGGTAGACAAAAGCCTGGTACAGGAAGTGATCATGGGCAATGTGTTGTCGGCGAACGTGGGACAGGCACCCGCCCGGCAGGCAGCCATTGGCGCCGGTTTAGGATACGAAGTGGAATGTACCACCATCAATAAAGTGTGCGCCTCGGGTTCCAAGGCCATTATGTTCGCCTCGCAAGCCATCATGCTGGGCCACAAAGACATCATCGTGGCAGGCGGTATGGAGAGCATGTCCAACGTGCCGTATTACCTAGACAAAGCCCGTTTCGGGGCCAAGATGGGTCACGGTCAGATGATTGACGGCTTGGTGAAAGACGGCCTCTGGGATGTCTACAACGACTACCACATGGGCAGCGCCGCCGAAAACACCGCCCGTGAGTTGGGCATCACCCGCGAGATGCAGGACGAATACGCCATCAACTCTTACCGCAAATCCGCGGCCGCGGCCAAAGCCGGTTTCCTTAAAGACGAGATTGTGCCTATTGAGATCCCGCAGCGCGGGAAAGACTCAATCTTCATCACCGAGGATGAAGAATACAGCAAGGTGAACTTTGACAAGATCCCAGGCCTGCGCCCTGTATTTGATAAAGAGGGTACCGTTACTGCCGCTAACGCCTCAACCCTCAATGATGGCGCCGCGGCGTTGCTGCTGATGAGCAAAGAGAAGGCCGAGGAACTGGGCGTGAAACCAATCGCCAAAATCCGCGGCTTCGCCGATGCCGAACAGGAGCCTAAATGGTTCACGACTACTCCGGCCCTGGCTATTCCTAAAGCTTTGAAAGTATCCGGGGTGGAGCCTTCTGAAGTGGATTTCTACGAGATCAACGAGGCGTTCTCGGTGGTATCGCTGGCTAACAACCAGAAGTTGGGTCTGGAAGGCGGCAACGTGAACGTGTACGGTGGTGCTGTTTCTTTAGGTCACCCATTGGGAGCCTCAGGAGCCAGAATCGTGACTACCCTCATCAACGTACTGCAAAAAAACAACGGCAAAATTGGGGTGACCGGTATCTGCAACGGCGGAGGTGGCGCCTCGGCCATCGTGCTGGAGCGGGTGTAAGCCTAGTTGAACTATACTAATTCAAAAAAGCCTTACGTTATAAGTAAGGCTTTTTTTATTGTTTTGTATCCATGAAAAGGATTCTGTTTTTATCTGCGTTTCTGCTGCTCACGCTCGGGTTCCAATGGGAGTCCCAGGCCCAGACTCGCGTGGTTACCTACTATGATTCGCTGCAATCGGCAATCAAAGAGGTGTACTTCATCAAGGGCTCGGCAGATTCGGTGATGCACGGCTATTACCGCAAATACTACCCTACCGGAGAATTGGAGGCCATGGTGAAAGTGGTGGAAGGCAAGCGCGACAGTCTCTACACCGAGTTCTTCGCCAATGGCAAGCCCAAACTGACGGTTCCATACAAAGACGGTAAAAAGAACGGGCCATTCTCGGCGGTTTACGCCAACGGCAATAAATTACAGGAAGGCCAATACCTGAACGATCTGCAGAGCGGACCTTTCAAGAGCTACCACGAGAACGGCCAACTAAAGCAGGAAGCCAATTTTGTGGAGGGTTTCCCCGAGGGCACCGTGAAAGAGTATTTTCCCAATGGCAAGCTGCGGTCAGAGATCACCTACACCCGCAAGGCGCAGAGCGGGATTTCGCGCACGTTCCACCCCAACGGGGAAAAAGAATCGGAGGCCAATTACCGTAACGGAATGATAGAGGGCGGCTACCGCACCTATTATGACAACGGCCAACTAGAAACCGAGACCATCAGCGCGGGACCTACCAAACCTGCCAAGTTCAAAACCTACTATCGCTCGGGCAAACTCATGACCGAGGGCAGTGTGGTGGCGGGCAAACCCGAGGGACCCTCAGTGGCCTACTATGAAAACGGTAACCGGAAGGCAACCGTCACTTACAGTAGAGGCCTGCGGGTAGGATTGGCACAATCATTTGACGAGAACGGAAAACTGCAACAGGAAATCCGCTACGGAAACGCCGAGAAAGACCGCAAGATCACCCGCTTCTACCCTTCCGGCGCCATCGCCGCACAGGAGGAGTTCAAAGACAACAAACGCGTGGGCACCTGGGAGGAATTCCACGAGAACAAAAAACTAAAAACCTCAGAGCCCTACAAAAACGGCCGCATCACCGGCGAGCGCCTCACCTACCATGACAATGGTCAGGTGGAATCAAAGGCTACTTATTTGAACGGCAAAATCGTGAGCACGCTCATCACCTACTTCCCCTCGGGCAAGGTAAAGTCAGAGACGCTGTACAAAGACGGCCTGCGCTACGGCACCTTCAAACAACTTTACGAGAACGGTAAAACCGAAATGGCCGGCACCTTCCGCAACAACCGCGAAACCGGCACCTGGACCTACTTTGACGAGACCGGCAAGCCCACCAAAAAAGTAGAGTACCGCAACGGCCAGGTAATCGCAGACAAGAAGTAATGTAATTGTTGATTGCTGATTGCGGATTGTTGTTTTAAGCCCGATTTCTGAAAATCAGACTTGAAACGAATGTAGCGGCGTTACCCTGTAACGCCGTGGTTCCACGCAGCAGCAAAGGTGCCCATAGGTAGAATCGGCTTTGCAACATTAACCTCCAGAAGATTCTTTTTAAAACCGATTTCTCCAATCGGTACGGTTCTGTTCCATAGCCGCACGGCGTTAAAGTGTAACGCCGCTACAACTGCTTTCTGCCTGATTTTCAGAAAACAACCAAAAAATAGCCTAACAAGGGTTAGCATTGAGGCTTAAAAATTTCTCCTATTGCTTTTTCCGCCGTACTTTAGCCGCCTAAACTAGACTTTTTAGACTATGACGGACGCCCTGAACACCGCCCCTCTCCGTACGGATTGGACCATGGATGAAATACGCGCCATCTACTATAAACCCGTGCTGGAACTCATCGTGGAGGCCTCACAGGTTCACAAACAATTCCAGGCTACCGGCGAAGTGCAGGTGTGCACGCTGCTGAGTGTGAAAACTGGCGGTTGCCCGGAGGACTGCGCTTATTGTCCGCAGGCGGCCCGTTACCATACAGGTGTGCAGGCGCACAAGCTCCTCAGCAACGAGGTGGTGTTGGACGCGGCCCGCAAAGCCAAAGAAGGTGGTTCCACCCGCTTCTGCATGGGTGCCGCTTGGCGCGAAGTGCGGGACAACCGCGACTTTGACCGTGTGTTGGAGATGGTGGAAGGTGTGAACGAGATGGGTCTGGAGGTTTGCTGTACCCTGGGGATGGTGAACGAGTACCAGGCCGAGCGTCTGAAACAAGCCGGTCTCTACGCCTACAACCACAACCTGGACACCTCAGAAGAGAATTACAGCAATATCATTACCACTCGTACCTATGGTGATCGTTTGGGTACTATTGAAAACGTGCGCAAAGCCGGTATCTCGGTGTGCAGCGGCGGGATCATTGGTCTAGGCGAGACCGACGATGACCGTATTGCCATGCTGCACGTGCTCAGCAACTTGCCGCAACACCCAGAAAGTGTGCCGGTGAATGCGCTGGTACCCGTAGAAGGCACGCCGTTGGCCGAGCAACCGCGCGTGAGCGTTTGGGAAATGGTGCGCATGATTGCCACCGCCCGTATCCTAATGCCGAAAACCATGGTGCGTTTGTCGGCTGGTCGCCAGGAAATGCCGGTGAGTGAGCAGGCCCTTTGCTTTTTGGCAGGCGCCAACTCCATCTTTTCCGGTGACAAACTGTTGACCACGCCTAACCCGGGCTTCGCCGATGACAAGGCTATGTTTGAGTTGCTGGGTCTGAACCCTCGTAAATCTTTCAAAGCCGAGACGGCCTGCGGCGGAACCGTTGACGCTCCTGCAGAAGCAGTAGCCGCTGAATAACTTTTTGCCATGAAGGTGCCGGAACGTCTGCTGCGCCAGCTGGAAACCAGAGTGCAGAAAGGAACCCTGCGGAGTCTTTCTGTTCCCCCTAAAGGATTGGTGGATTTCAGTTCCAACGATTACCTGGGATTGGCAGCATCAGAGGTTCTGGCCCTAAATATAACCGAAGAAGTAGAGAGTCAACTGGCCCACGGCGCCACTGGCTCACGGCTACTAAGCGGGAATACCCGCTACGCCCAGGAACTGGAGGAAGAATTAGCGCTATTCCATAATGCGGAGGCAGCCCTGCTGTTCAACTCCGGATACGTGGCCAATTGCGGATTCTTCTCGGCAGTGCCCCAGCGCGGAGACACCATCTTCTACGATGAGGCCAGCCACGCCTCCATGAAAGAAGGCATCCGGCTCAGTTTCGCGCAGAGTTTCCCCTTTCGGCATAACGATGTAGACGACCTCCGGCAGAAGCTAAAGCGCGCCCAGGGTGATGTGTACGTAGCCGTAGAGTCACTTTATTCCATGGATGGGGACTTCGCCCCGCTGCAGGAACTAGCTTCCCTTTGCCAGGAACAGGGCTTGTACCTGGTAGTGGACGAGGCACATTCCAATGGACTGTACGGCCAAAAGGGCGAAGGCCTGGTTTCTGCCTTACAGCTGGAGCAGGAGGTGTTTGCCCGCATCATGACCTTCGGGAAGGCGATTGGGGCCCACGGTGCAGCGGTGGTAGGCCCAGGGGAACTGCAGCAATTTCTGCTCAATTTCAGTCGGCCTTTTATCTACACCACTGCCCTACCGTTGGCCTCTTTAGCCGCCATCAGGCAAGCCTACCGGTTACTTCCCTCCCTAACCCAGGAAAGAGCCCGGGTACAGGAACTCGCGAGATACTATCATTCACTCCTGGAAGACGGACGCGCTTTGGCTTCGTTTTCCGGAAAAGAGGGCCAAAACGGCAGCCCCATCCAGGCTTGGCAATTGCCGGATCCGGTGGCGCTGCGGAGATTGGCCAACCATATTCAGGCAGCGGGATTTGACGTGCGGCCCGTGTTCAGCCCCACCGTTCCGGCGGGCAAAGAGCGCCTCAGGCTGGTGCTGCACGCCTACAATACCAAAGCCCAAGTACAAGAATTATGCAACTTGCTTCATCAGCACACCCCAAAAGATATTTCATTACCGGCATAGGCACCGATGTGGGTAAAACCATTGCCGCCGCCATCTTCACCGAAGCGCTCCAAGCTGATTACTGGAAACCCGTACAGGCCGGAAACCTGGAAGACTCAGACACCCACACCGTGCGGCGCCTGATCTCCAACACCCGTACTGTCTTTCATCCCGAGGCTTACCGCCTGCAGAGGCCGGCCTCCCCGCACACCGCAGCCGCAGCGGAGAACATTCGGCTAACCCTGGAGCAGATCCAACTACCAGCCACCCGGAACAACCTGGTGGTGGAAGGAGCCGGAGGTTTGATGGTGCCGTTGAACGAGCGGGACTTAGTTTTAGATTTGATTCAAAAGCTACAATTGGAAGTAGTATTGGTTTCCAAAAATTACTTGGGCAGTATTAACCATACCTTAATGGCGGTGGAGGTGCTCAAGAGCAGAAACATTGGCGTAGCTGGCATTGTCTTCAACGGGGTGCCCAACCCTTCGTCAGAAGAATTCATCTTGAACTACTACCAGCTAAAGGCGTTTCCGCGCATTCTGCAAGAAGAAAGCTTTGATAAAAACACAGTATTAGGGTACGCGAAGACCTTACAAGATTATTTAACCAACCATGCACAATAGCCTTTCGGAGCGGGACCAGTTGGTGAACTGGCACCCGTACACCCAGATGCAAACGGCTCCCCCTCCCATTGGGATTACGCGCGGAGAAGGCGCCGTCCTTTTCACCGAGGATGGCCGCGAGTTCATTGACGCCGTGTCTTCTTGGTGGGTGAACATCCATGGGCACGCGCACCCGCACATCGCGGAGCGCGTAAGCCAGCAATTGCGTACCCTGGAGCACGTGATCTTCGCGGGGTTCACCCACGCACCCGCGGTAGAACTCGCAGAAAGGGTGCTCAAGCTCTTGCCTCAGAACCAGGCCAGGGTCTTTTACTCAGACAACGGGTCCACGGCCGTGGAGGTGGCGCTCAAGATGGCGTTGCAGTTCTGGTTTAACCAAGGCAAGGACAAGACGAAAATCATCGCGTTTGAAGGCAGCTACCACGGCGATACCTTCGGGGCCATGTCGGTGAGCGAGCGGTCGGTTTTTACCCGGCCTTTTCAGCAGTATCTTTTTGAAGTGGAGTTTCTGCCTGTGCCAGTACCCGGTGAGGAAGAACTTACCACCGCGCAATTGGAAAAACTGCTGGACCGGGAAGATATTGCTGCTTTTATCTTTGAGCCTCTGGTATTAGGTACCGCCGGTATGGTCATGTACTCTCCAGAAGTATTAGACCATTTGTTAGAACTGTGCCGGGCCAAAGGAATACTCGTCATCGCTGATGAAGTCATGACTGGCTTTGGGAGAACTGGGAAGCGTTTCGCCTGCGATTACCTGAGCCAGGAACCTGACCTGATGTGCTTTTCCAAAGGGCTTACCGGCGGCACCATGGCTCTGGGCGTAACCACTAGCTCGCAGGCCATCTATGATTCTTTCCTGAGCGAAGACAAGACCAAGACCTTCTTCCATGGGCACTCCTATACTGCAAACCCGGTGGCCTGCGCCGCTTCTTTGGCCAGCTTGGATTTAGTAGAGAAACAATCATTTCTGGAGAACCTGGATAGAATCAGTGTTTCTCATGCTGCCTTCGCCCGGACCTTGGAAGGAAAGCCGGGAATAAAGGTTTGCCGCCAAACCGGCACCATTCTGGCCATTGAGTTTGAAGTGGGGCAGACCTCCTATTTCCATTCTCTCCGGGACCAGCTATACAATTTGGCCCTAGAAAACGGTGTACTGCTGCGGCCCTTGGGCAACATTGTGTACGTTCTTCCGCCTTATTGCATCACCAATGCCCAACTTGAGAAAGTGTATGGGGTCATGGAGCAGATGCGAAATTTAGTAGTGCAGGCGTTTTAGGCTTGTTTATAGAAAATTACCCAGAAAACAGATGAAGAGCAGAGGGGATCAGGAATGGATTGTGGTCCGGGGAATGGGATCCATATCGGGGCTGGGAGGCACCCCGGAAGAAGTATATGCCTCCTACACCAGCGGGAAAACCGCATTTACAAACCTATCCCACTTGGGGATTGACACTCCTGTGGCTCTAATTTCTCTTGCGGCTGAAAACCTGCTGCAAGATTTAGTTCGGGAGAACCCCATATATGCTTCGCTGGATCGCTCGGTGCAACTGGCCATTTTAGCAGCACGCCAAGCAGTAGCCCAGGCTGGTTGGACCACGGATGAGGAACTACCGGTAGGCATCAACATAGGATCCTCTAGAGGAGCCACCGGCTTATTTGAGCATTTCCACGCTGATTTTCTAAAAACGCCCGAAAAACGTTTATCGCCTGCAGTCTCCCCCAGTACAACCCTGGGGAACGTGGCCAGTTGGGTAGCCAATGACCTGCAGGCGCAGGGGCCGCTCATTAGCCATTCCGTTACCTGCAGTACCGCTCTGCAGGCTTTCGCCAATGGGGTAGCCTGGTTAAAGTCCGGTATGGCGAAACGCTTTCTGGTAGGCGGCACCGAGGCTCCCCTCACACCTTTCACCATCGCGCAAATGAAATCCATCGGCATCTACTCCAAGTTTAGAGCTGATGAAAATCCTTGCCGTCCTTTGAATAAGGAGCACAACACCTTTGTTTTAGGTGAAGGAGCTGCCGTTTTTGCATTGGAAAGAATGACCCAGCAAGAGTTTGAAGGCCTCAGGCGGGAGAAAGCAGTAGTGGTGGCAGCCGTGGGAATGGGATACGAACGCAGCCCCTCTAAAACGGGTATATCCAAAGAAGGACTTCACTTTCAGGCAGCCATGCGCGACGCCTTACAACAAGCTAACCTTTCCCATGCCGACATAGACGCCATAGTCCTGCATGCTCCCGGTACCAAGGCCGGCGATGCTGCAGAGATGAATGCTATTCTCAGTATTTTTGGCGAAGATGCTGTAAATTTTTTCTCGAACAAAATCCAGATTGGCCATACCCTAGGTGCCTCCGGGGCATTGTCTGCTGAAATGGGTATGGGGTTGCTATTCTCCCACTTCAATGCTTCAAGACTACAAGGCACCATCGCTCCTGATACTATTCAGCCTACTCATTTGATGGTAAATGCAGCAGGTTTCGGGGGTAATGCCGCAAGCCTTATATTAACTTTGTTGGCCAAAGAGAACTCCATTGGGTATTAACAATCAACCCGCTAGTAAAAACCGCATTTCTGTATTTCTCCGTTCTGGAACATCCTTTCAAAATTTTGAATATTGTATTTTATATCTCCCCATTCTATCCTCTATTTTTTCCCATCCTTAGGACAAAACAAATTCCCTTGTCCACCTGTTACTGTGTTTCATTCTAATTACCAAGCAGCTTTTATAAACTATCCTTTTTTTTAGCCGTATTTTTTATCATTGGTCGGTCGGAAGACACAATTCACCGAATTTATGTTTTTCCAAACCTGCGAAAGATAATATTGACGTACCCCACAACTGTTCATCATTCACCTAAAAATAAGCTATGACGGAAAAACTTTTACTTCCTAAAAGCAAGAATTGCAAAATTTTCATTGCCATCCTTTTCTGTCTTTTGTATTATCAAAACATTACTCAGGCCCAAACTCCTGGTTTGATATTCCAACCAGCTACCGGAACCGGCAGGAATGTTTTGGACCCTAATCTTGATAACTATGTTTCCAAGACCAACACAGGGTATGTAGGGACGAATGACAGAACATTCCAATACAATGAGATTGCCTACCGGGAATTGCCCCAATTAGGCTCTGAGCCCTTGAATGACTTGGTAACCGGATCAGCCGGCGGTCACACAGACTTAGCACCCAACCCATTGTACATGGCCTTTAATGGCACACAAGTGATGTTCAGGGTTAGATTGGGTGGTAACTCTTCGGCCTCTAAAGGATATAGCTTCTTGATTGACTCTGATGGGGTCTTCAATAAACAACGGCTTGCCAACGGTACCTTGGTGGATTACACCACGCCTTCTAAGGTGAAAAACCTTGGCTTTGAGTTTGAGGTAGTATTGGCCCTCAACTTTGACGTTGTCATCTACCGCCACCGGGGGAGCGGAGACGACACAGATCCTTTCACCAGCAACGTCATCTGGCGTGGTAGCGCGAACAATGGTTATAGCCAATACTTCCAGAAAGCCATTGCCGCTTCTACTGCAGGCGGAAATGCTGATTATTTCTTTGATTTTTATGTGCCACTCTCGGCTTTTAGTGGTGATGGAGGCGTTGGCATTAGTTCTTCTACCCCCCTCCGGGTTACTGGATCAACCGTTACCAGCGCTCAAACAGGGCTGGAAGGTACTATTTCTGATGTTGGAGGAGTTGATGACAGAACCTATGCCAATGATAAATTCCGGATTTGGCGTGATCTGATTCCAGCATTCCCATCTACCTCCCTACAACAAATTCAGGCTGGCGAGTTTTGCCAAACTGCGGCTCCGGCGGCACCTGTCATCACCACAAACCTTGCTGTAAGGGTAGGTACTACCACCATTACTGGAACCTCTTCAGAAAATGGCGGGACCATCACCCTCTTCCGGAATGGAACCCAGGTAGTAGCGGCTTCACCTGTAACCGTAACCAATGGAGCTTTTTCTTTCCCGTTACCGAGCGGTACCACGCTTGTAGCTGGTGATATCTTAACAGTAAGAGTGACCAGAGCGGCCAGTGGGAATTGCGCGGCTAGTACCTCGGTGTCTTCTAATACTGTTACAGTTGGAGCGCAGGCTGTTTCAAGATGTATTACTCCAGCTCCAAAAATTGCGTCTTTTAACAGCAACCAACAAAGTGTAAATATAACCTCAACCGTACAACTCCCGGCTTACCTTACCTATTCGGCTGGTAGTCCTTCTCCTATAAAGGTATATAGAGATGGGGTTTATTACCCCGGTACTTACCAAGCTCCAACCTCTACTGTTTCTACAGTTAATGGGGTGAGTGTTACTACTTATACTTATAAATATACTCCAGTGGCCTGTACTACAGGTAACTTCACCTTCAGTTATAATTGTGGTGGCAATACTAGCACTAACAATTATGGTACTTTAACTGCTACTGTTACTTCCAATGGTTGTGAATCCCCTAGATCAGCAGCTTGGTATCTTAATGGTGGTAATGAGACTACCACTCCAGGAGCTGTAACAACAGCCACCCCTACCATAAGCAACACTTTTTACTGTACCGGCACTACTACTCCATTGCAGGGAACTGGTGCAGTTGCTAACGGCCCTGTTTATTTGTTTGTTAATAGACAACCTATTACTACCTCAAATGGAGATTTGGCTCCTACTACAACAGCTACGGCTACAGGGACTTGGTCCATTAACCTTTCTCTCTATCAATTAAGTGCGAATGATACAGTTAGTGTCCGCACAAAAGCTAATACTACAGGCTTATCGGGACCCTCTAATACTTTGGTGATTGGAACAAGCTGTGTAACCGCGGCACCTGTTTTCACCACCACAGCCCCATGCCCAACTGTAACAACCATTACAGGCACGTCTTCTGAAGCTGCAGGAACAACGGTCATTGTTTACCGGAGAAGCGGTGCAATCCCAAACACTGCATCGGATACCCGCATCACTGAAACTGCTACAGTTTCTGGAGGTGTGTGGTCTGCACAGGTATTAAGCGGCATTACTCTTAGAGGAGGAGACGTCTTGTACGCTGTAGCAACTGCACCGGGAGGTAAAACCGTGAGTCCAGCTTCTTCAACTATCACCGTGGCTAATCCTGCAACTGCCGCCAGCTTTGGTTTAGCATTAGCCTCTCCGATTAAAGAAAGGGCAACCGTTATTACCGGTTCCACCACCACAAATGGTACTGTATACGTTTACATTGAAGGTCAACGTATAGCCGGAACGGCAACCATTTCTGGGGCTTCTACCTCAACTCCTGTAACTTGGTCAATTGCCATTAATTCCACCAACCAAGCAAATCTGTCTACAGGAACTTCTGTTACTGCTTCCATAGCGCCAACAACTGTTCCAGTTGGTGTTAGTAGTTGTGAGAGTCAGCAAACAGCTGCTGTTACCGTTTCCTGCGTTTCACCTTCTACTACCCCAACATTCACCCCATCAGCGCAAACGGTTTGTAACAACAGTACAGCCACTATCACGGTAGCCAATACCGAGAATGGGGTTATTTACCAGATTTATAATGGATCAACCGCCAGTGGACCTGCCATGGTGGGGAACGGAGGCACCATTATCTTGTCTTCCGGTAACCTAACAACTGCGGCTGTTTTAACGGTTAGAGCTTTCCAGGTAGGTTCCCCAGATTGCCAGACTACTTTGAAAGGGTCAACTTCCATTACTATTGCACCGGCTCCTACGGCGTATGCTGTTACCCCAGCTTCTACAACCGTTTGTAATGGTGCCTCAACAACTGTAACAGTAGCAAATTCTGAAACAGGTGCCTCTTACCAAATTCAGGTGCTCAACCCTTCTACCGGAACTTATGTTAACACGGGGAACGCTGTGGCAGGTACAGGCAGTGCCATTACGTTAACTACTGGCACCATTACAGCTAGCGGCACATTCAAAGTGGTAGCCACTAAGAATGGATGTTCTACAGACATGGCAAACACCTTCACCGTGACTGTGCCTTCCAATGCTTTAACCATTACTCCATCTGTTCAGTCAATATGTGCAAGTAATACTGCTACTGCATCTGTAGTAATTCAAAGTTCAGAAAGTAATGTGTTATACCAACTACAAACCGGTTCAGGGTCAACCTTCACAAATACAGGTAACCCGGTAACTGGCAATGGAGGAAACATCACCCTGACATCTGCCGCTCTGTCCACGGCTGGGGTTTACACTTTTAGGGTATTAGCTACCTCAGGGGGATGTACTCCGTTTGCCCTGACGCAGCAGTTTACGGTGAATGTTACTTCTACCACTCCAACTACCTTCAACGTTACTCCTCCTACCCAGACGATCTGTAGTGGTCAGGCAGCTTCCATTGCCCTTTCAGGATCACAGGTAGGTGTTTCGTACCAAATTTATTTGGGTGCTTCTCCAGTAGGAAACATTGTGGAAGGAACCGGCGGTGCGTTGACGCTTTCAACAGGTGCCATTACCACAGGAGGTACTTACACTATTGTGGCAACTAACACTTGTGGCGGGAGAGTGACCATGACAGGGAACTCTGTGGTAACAGTAAATCCTATTCCTACTTCCTTCGCAGTTACTCCTACTACACAGGCCATCTGCTTTAACACTGCAGCCACTTTAACCTTGGCAGGCTCTGAAACTGGAGTTAGCTATCAGGTTCAGATTTACAATCCCGCCACTGGTGCCTATGCAAATACGGGCTCTGCTGTTACTGGAACCGGAAGTGCTATCAACATAACTACTGGCTTGCTGACGGGCAATTCTAACCTGAAGGTTGTTGCCACCAGAACAGGAAACCCCTGTTCTGTAGATATGAGTAACCGTGTATTTGTCTCTGTGCCATCCAGCAACCTCACAGTGGCAACCATCACCCCAACCATCTGTAGCGGGGGTACTGCCCAAATTAGAGTAAGCGCCTCTGAAACGGAGGTGTTCTACCAACTGTACATCAACGGAATGGCCACTGGGGCAGCTGTAGAAGGAACCGGGGGAGATATTACCCTTACCTCAGCTGCTATTACTGCAACTACCACGTTTACTGTTCAGGCTACGCCAAGCAGCCCTGCTAACTGTACAGCTTTCACAGTAGGAAGCCCAGTTACTGTAACTGTTTCAGCTCCGTCAACCCAAACCAGCACCCTAGTTACTGCATCTAGTATTTGTAGCGGTTCAACCGCCAGCATAAGCCTAGCTAGCTCAGAAGTTGGAGTAACGTACCAAATTTTCAACGGTACCACGGCAACTGGATTTGGGGTAGCAGGTACCGGAGGTGCCATTACTCTTGCCACAGATGCCTTGACGTCTAATGCATCTCTTAGAGTAACTGCCATCCGTTCTGGCTGTTCTTCTTTGCCCATTGGTTCTACACATGCCGTTACCGTAACCCCTACTCCTACCGTGTTTAGCTTTACTTCTAGCCAGCAGGTGGTTTGCTCAGGAGGAACAGTGTCTATCACTTTGCCTTCTTCACAGAACGGCATAGTCTATCAAATCTACAATGGTGCTACTTCAAGCGGTAATGCGGTAACTAGTACAGGTGGTCCCATTACCCTTACTTCTGGAGCTTTAACTTCTCCTACTACATTGACAGTTCAGGCCATTAGCGCTGGGAATTGCGGCAATGTCACTATGGAAGGTTATGTAGATGTAACTGTAAACCCTGCTCCTGTAGCCTTTACTATCTCTATTAACACCTCAGCAGTCTGCGGCAGCGGCAACGTAATTATCTCTGCCTCTTCAGGACTTGTAAATGGAATTGCCTACCAGTTGTACAGAAACGGTGTAGCTGAAGGAAGCGCCATCACTTATAATGGCAGCAACGCTATTTCCTTTACTGCCACAGTAAGTGCTGTTTCTACTAATTTCACAGTGGTAGCCTCTAATGCCTCTTGCCCTTCAGTTACTTCTAATCAGGTCACCGTCACTGTTTCACCTACACCGGTTTCGGCTACGGTCAGTTCTAACGTGGCAGCTGTCTGTGGCAGCGGCAATGCTATCATTACTGCTACTGGTAATTTGGTGAATGGTGTTTCCTACAGGCTTTCTCGTAACGGAGTAGCAGAAGGTAGCTCTATCACCTACAATGGAAGTAACACGGTTTCTTTCACAGCATCTGTAAGTGCTACAACTAAATTCACCGTGGTGGCCTCCAGTGGTTCTTGCCCTTCTGCCACTTCAAATGAAGTTACTGTAACCGTGAACCCAGCTCCAACTGCACCGGCAATTACCGCTAGCAACGCTAGCATTTGTGGTAGTACATCGGTTACCATTACAGTTAGTTCCCCAGTAAATGGATACAGTTATCAACTGTTCCTGAATGGCAGCCCAAGTGGCTCACCTGTTGTTGCAAATGGGGCGGTTTCCTTCACGGCCTCTGCGGCCGGTACCTACAATGTGCGCGCAACTTCTAACACTTGTGAGAGTCCGCTATCTAATGAAGTTACTATCTCCTCTACACCAGCATTCACGGCATATGCTGGAGAAAATAAATCAGTTTGTTCAACAAGTGCCCAAGGAAGCAAAACAGTAGCTCTAGAAGCATCTGCGGCTCCAACTGGCACTAGTGGTGTCTGGACTGTAATTTCGAAGCCTACTGATTCAGGAAATCCTGTTTTTGCTGAATCCACCAACCCAACTACAACTGTTTCTGGTTTAAGTTCGGGAGCTTACGTTTTCAAATGGACAGTAACTTCCGCTTCTTGTGGTTCACAGTCAGCTGAGGTAACCATCACCCTGGATTGTGAGGCAGAAGTTGTTTCTTCTATGCAGCCTAAGGCAGTTTCTGAGTACCAGAATGAAGATGTGCTTTTCACATTTGGTGATAGTGATGCTTTTATAACAGCTTTTTCTATTGATAACAATTATTCAATACCAGGGGTATCGTACCGGATTGTGAATGGTCAGTTAAGAATGTATGTCAGCAACCGCAGTCTGCTGGAATCAGATCTTTACATGCCTACTATCCGAACAACTGATGCCAACGGCGGTACTTCTACCCTTTCTCCAACCGTGATCATAGGCACTCCGCTTCCGGTTACTTTAACATCCTTTACAGCTTCGGCCACTAACAATGGCATCAAGCTTAACTGGACCACCGCCTCTGAGAAAGACAATGCTTATTTCCAGGTGGAGCGTAGCATAAACGGCAACACCTTCTTGAGCATTGGTCAGGTAAATGGAAACGGAACCAGCAGCGTGGCGAAGAATTATAGCTTCACCGATGGTTCTGCCCCTGCTGGCACAGTGTACTACCGCTTGAAACAAGTTGATGTAAACGGAGCCTTTGAGTACAGCAAGGTTGTATCAGTGAATGCTGCAGGTAACAAGGCAACAGCTCAAGTGGCCGTTTCTCCTAACCCTTTCACGAGAGAAGTTTCTATCTCCATTAACAGTGTAGAAGACAGAACAGTACAGGTAGAACTCTATGACCTAAACCAGAAGCTGATTTACAAGGAATCTGCTAATGTTACCTCAGGTAAGGTGAAACTTACCAGAGACTTGTCAAGAATTGCAAATGGTGTCTACATCCTAAGAGTGACAGGCACTTCGCTTTCTGAGTTCATCAGGGTAGTAAAGGAAAACTAATCCTTTTTAACTCTCTTATTAAACCCCACCTACCGCTAATAAAAAGTAGCGGTAGGTGGGGTTTTCTTTTAGTATTCCCCTGATGTTTTAGTAAATTCGCAGGTTTTATTTAATATCTATGAAAATCATGAAATTTGGGGGTACCTCCGTAGGCTCTGCGGAGCGGATGGGTGCCGTCTCACAACTGCTTCCAACTCAGGAACCGGTGATTGTGGTGCTTTCTGCGATGTCAGGAACCACGAACCACCTGGTGCAGATTGGACAGCAACTGGCCCAGGGCGACGTAGCCCAGGCAGAATCTCTCACAGCACAATTAGAGCAACACTATAAACAGGTGATTGCTGATTTATATAAACAGGAAGCATCAAAGGAAAAGGGTAAACAGGTAATTGAAGTTGTATTCTCAGATATCCGGGACTGCTTTAACCAACCTTTCTCCCCTGCTTCTGAGAAAATCATTTTAGCGCAGGGCGAATTGCTGTCTACGCAGCTCTTCAAGATTTTCCAGGATGAGAAAGGCACTCCATCGGTGTTGCTGCCCGCTTTGGACTTCATGAAGATCACCCCAGACGAGGAGCCAGACCAGGCTTTCATCCGTGAGAACCTGAGAAACTTGCTGGATCAATATCCAGACAACCAGTTGTTCATCACGCAGGGATACATCTGTCGCAACGCCAAAAACGAGATCGATAACCTTAAACGCGGGGGTAGTGACTACACCGCTTCTATTGTTGGGGCGGCCGTTAAGGCGTCTGAGATCCAAATCTGGACCGACATTGACGGGATGCACAACAATGACCCGCGCATAGTGAAGAACACCTATCCTATTGCAGAGTTGTCTTTTGACGAGGCGGCGGAGTTGGCGTACTTCGGGGCGAAAATCCTGCATCCGTCCAGCATCCTGCCGGCGCAGCAGCACAACATTCCGGTGCGGTTGCTGAACACCATGCAACCAGAGGCTCAGGGAACCACTATATCGTCCAAGAAAGCAGGCAACAAGATCAAAGCAGTGGCTGCCAAAGACGGGATTATCGCGATCAAAATAAAATCCAGCCGGATGTTGTTGGCCTATGGTTTCTTACGCAGCGTGTTTGAGGTGTTTGAGCGTTTTAAGACGCCTATTGACATGATCACCACGTCTGAGGTAGCCGTTTCCCTTACCATTGACAACATCACGTATCTACCGGAGATCACAGAGGCCCTGCAGCGATTCGGCACGGTAGAGATTGACACCGAGTTGACCATTGTGTGCGTAGTCGGCGACTTCATGGAAGACAAACCAGGCGCCGCTTTGAAAGTGGTGCAGTCGCTGGGGCACATTCCATTACGCATGATCTCTTACGGCGGAAGCAAAAACAACATCAGTTTTTTAGTGAATACCATCCATAAAGAAGACGCCTTGGTGTCTATCAATGAAGGGGTGTTCCAGGAAAGGGAGGAGACCAATGCTTAAAGAACAACTGAAGGCGTTCTCTCAGCAACCTACCCCTTTTTATGCCTACGACCTTTCCCTGTTACGCCAAACGCTGGATACAGCCAAGGCCGAAGCTGGGAAATACGGGTATCACGTGCATTACGCCCTTAAAGCGAACGCCAACTCCCCTATCTTGGCCGAGATCCTGGAAAGAGGTTTCGGGGCGGATTGCGTGAGTGGCAACGAGGTGCGTCGGGCGCTGGAGGCAGGTTTCGCGCCGGAGCAGATTGTGTTTGCGGGCGTAGGCAAGTCCGATGCTGAGATTAACTTTGCCTTAGATTCCAATATCTTCTGCTTCAACTCAGAATCCGTGCAGGAACTGGAGGTAATCCAGGAACTGGCAGCCGCTAAAGGAAAAGTAGCGCAGGTAGCTTTGCGTATCAACCCAAACGTAGACGCTTACACCCATAAGCACATCACCACCGGGCTGGAGGAAAACAAGTTCGGGATCAACGTGTGGGAACTGGAGGAACTGCTGCCCCAATTTGCAGCTTGGCCTAACCTGAAACTCATCGGGCTGCACTTCCATATTGGGTCTCAGATCACCGATCTGCGGGCTTTCGAGAACCTTTGCGTCCGGGTAAACGAGCTGCAGAATTGGTTTGAGGAGCGCGGCCTCACTTTCCCGCACCTGAATGTGGGCGGCGGCCTGGGCGTGGATTACATCACCCCGGAAGAAAACCCCATCGCGGACTTCGCTTCCTACTTCGGGATCTTTGAGCGGCTGCTGGACAAACGTCCGGGACAAGTGGTGCACTTTGAGTTAGGCCGAGCCCTGGTAGCCCCCAGCGGAAACCTTATCTCTAAGGTCTTGTACATGAAGCACGGCCAAAAGACGAATTTCGTGATTCTGGACGCTGGGATGACCGAATTGATGCGCCCGGCGCTCTACCAGGCGTACCACAAGATTGAGAACCTTTCCTCTGATCTTCCCGCCAAAACCTATGACGTGGTTGGCCCTATCTGTGAATCAACGGACTGCTTTTCCAAGGCTATTGAATTGCCAGAGACCAAACGCGGCGATCTGGTAGCCATCAGGACAGCCGGTGCCTATGGCGAGGTAATGGTCTCTGAGTACAACCTCCGGGACCGGGTGAAAGCCATTTACCTTTCTTAGTTTCTAAAGCTGTCTTAGCTTTCATTTTGAATCCCTGTTTTAGAGCTGATTTTAAGAAAACAGCTCTAAAACAGGGATTCTTTATTAAGGCATTAAGGCACTCTTTTCAAGAAGCTATCAAGCTACGTAAGTAAAGAAGAATAGGAATTGCGTTTAGCGGTTGTTTTGTTAAAAACTGACCAAAAATAAATCGGCTTGGTATCACTGAAATGAATCGATCCTGATCGCTTTATATCTTTCTCTTTTAGCCACCATTTTCATAAAAAAGGCCCAAAACGTAAACACCCAGCTTATAGCCAGGTGTCTGCGTAATTGAACGAACTAAATAAACAAGCTACTCTTTGAAAGCGGACCATCCGCATTTAATGCTGTAAAGTTTTTCAAATTAAATCTAGAATATCAGGATACCTGCTCCTGTACTTTCACTTTTCTGGCGGGTGCCCCCACGAAATCAGAAGATAGGGCCATGATGTAAGCGCCTGCTTTTCTGATGTGGTCTTGGTTTTTGATCAGGTTGCCTAGCGTCACTGTTCCAAGCACACTAAAGGTGTCATTGTCCCGCTGCACGTTCTGCAGATTGGTGAGCCCAAGGGCGGCAACCAGTTCTGGCTCGCTGCTGCGCAGGTAGACTTCCAGTTCAAAATCGAGGGCTAGGGCCGGAGCATTGGTAGTTTTGTTGAGCTTCTTATACCCATAAGAATATCCGTTGCTGATGGATACAATGTCTGACAGCACCGCGGCTCCGGTGGGGTGGCCGCCGGCACCTCTGCCTTTGAACAACTGCGGACCAGAGTAAGTCCCCTGCACCACTACACCGTTGAATTCCTGCTCCACCACAAACAAATCGTCTGAGGCGTCTACCAAACTGGGTAGCACCACCGGCACCAACTCCCCGTCTGCAGTTAAGTGCGCCGAGGCTACCATTTTGATGACAGAATCGCTTTGCTTGGCATACTCCACGTCTGCGTCGCTCAGGTAATCTATGCCAAAGAAAGCCAGTTCCTCGGGGGCAATGGTTCTGCCAAACGCATGCGCCGCTAAGATGCAAAGCTTATGCCGGGCATCGGCCCCGGCCACGTCCAGCCAGGGGTCCAGCTCCGCAAAGCCTTTGTCCTGGGCTTCTTTGAGGGCCTCAGCATAGCCTTTCTGCAACTTGAAGATCTGGCTGAGAATGTAGTTGGAGGAACCGTTCAAGATGCCATGCACGCGCTCCAGCGGTTCATTGGAAAAATATTCCTCCACGGTTCTGATAATCGGGATTCCCCCAGCCACGGCTGCCTCGTACAACAGCACACCACCAAACTCCTGCTGCAAAGCCAGCAACTCGGGTAAATGGTAGGCCACCAGTTTCTTGTTAGCGGTCACCACTTTCTTGCCGCGCCGCAACGCCTCTGCCACAATGGTGTAAGCCTCGTTGGCATCGCTAATCGCTTCCACCAAGATGTCCAGAGAATCATCCTGCAGCACTTGGTGCCAGTCGTAGGTGAAACTCTCAGTGGGCAAAGGCCGAAGTTTAGTAGGGTCTTTCACGCAGATGCGTTCCACTTTGAACGGAAGCGCCTCTTCGCGGGAAAGTATGTCGTACAGGCCCTGACCTACGCAGCCAAACCCAAACAAGCCGATTTTTAGAAGACGGTGGGAATCCATGTTTTTCTCTGTTGTTTTTTCTGTAAAAAAGTATCTAAGTGACGGCTTAGCTGGTCTGTCTCCAGCAGGAACCCGTCATGCCCGGCTTCTGAGTGAATGACTTGGAAAGTAGCGTTGGAAATATACCGGGTCACGTATTTCTGCTCTCCTAAAGGGAACAATTGATCGGTGTCCACGCCAATGATCAGGGTCTCTGCTTTTACCTGGCGCAAAGCTGCCTCCACGTTGCCACGGTTACGACCCACGTTGTGGCTGTCCATCATTTTGGTAAGCTGCCAATATGAGAAAGCATTGAAGCGCTTGGCCAACTTCTCGCCCTGGTACCGCTGGTAACTGGCTGCCCGGTAGATTCTCTTCAGGTCTGAGGAGCCTTCGCGCTGCGCCTGGTTATAAGAGTTATAGGTGCGGTAAGACAACAAGGCTACGGAACGGGCTGTTTTCATTCCTTCTAGGCCGGCGTCATCGGTGGCCAACTGCCAAGTTACGTCCTGCTCAATGGCCATGCGTTGGCTCTCGTTCAGGGCAACAGCCCAAGGCGATTGCCGTGCGTTACCCGCCACCTGCACCAGACGTTTGATTTTCTCTGGGTGCTCAATCGCCCACTCCAACGCCTGCTGGCCGCCAATAGAGCCGCCAATCAAGACGTTTATCTGCTCAATTTCCAAATGTTCACGCAAAGCATCAAAAGCCCGCACCACATCCAGGTTGGTTAATACCGGGAAGGCGTGGTAGTAGGGTTTGCCGGTATCTGGGTTCAGGCTCAAGGGGCCCGTTGAACCATAGCAGCTTCCCAGTGAGTTGGCGCAGACAATAAAATGCTTGGCCGGATCAAAGGTCTTTCCTTCGCCAAACAGGTCTCCCCACCAGTCTTTCACGAAAGCGTTGCCGGTAAAGGCGTGGCAAACCCACACTACGTTGCTGCGGTCCTCGTTGAGGGTGCCCCAGGTGGTATAAAAGAGCTGGAAACCGGGCAAAGATCGCCCGGACTCCAACGTGAATTCTTCTGTGTAATTAAAAACGCGTCCTTTTAACATGATCCTTACGCAGGTAACTCTGCCTCCAACTTAGGTTCTCTTACTTTCACTTTGGCAAACGCCTGTTCAAAATCTGCTTTGATATCCTCTAGATGCTCAATTCCTGCCGATACCCGCAAGAGCGTGGGGGTCACCCCGGCTGATAATTGCTCTTCCTCATTTAGCTGCTGGTGGGTGGTAGAGGCCGGGTGGATGATGAGGGTTTTGGCATCGCCCACATTTGCCAGGTGGCTTACCAGTTCCAGGCTGTTCACAAACACTTCTGCTTCTTCTTTGCCGCCCTTCAGATTAAAGCTGAGCACGCCCCCGAAACCACGTTTCAGGTATTTGTGGGCGAGTTCATGATAAGGACTGGAAGGAAGACCCGGATAATTCACACTCTCCACCAACGGGTGCTTTTCCAGCCACTCGGCCAAAGCCTGGGCATTCTGCACCGTGCGGTCAACCCGCAGGGAAAGCGTCTCCAGACCCTGGATCAACTGGAAAGAATTAAAAGGACTCAAGGCCGGACCGAAATCCCTTAGACCTTCTACCCTGGCCCTGATTGCAAAGGCAATGTTGCCGAACGGGCCGTTGGCGCCAAACACTTCCCAGAAGTTAAGGCCGTGGTAACCTTCAGACGGTTCGCTGAACTGCGGAAACTTGCCGTTGCCCCAGTTGAAATTGCCGCCGTCTACAATTACGCCGCCCACGCTGGTGCCGTGCCCGCCAATCCATTTGGTAGCGGAGGCCACCACCACATTAGCCCCATGCTCCAGCGGACGAAACAGGTAACCACCTGCCCCAAAGGTATTATCCACTACCAGCGGAAGGTGATGTCCTGCCGCCACGGCCGCGATGGACTCAAAATCAGGAATATTGAAGCGTGGGTTCCCAATGGTCTCCAGGTAGAGCGCCTTGGTGTTCCCATCAATGAGAGAGGCGTAAGTAGCGGGCTCATCATCTTTGGCGAACCGCACTTCAATGCCCAAGCGCTTGAAGGCTACTTTGAATTGGTTATAAGAGCCTCCATACAGGTTGCTGGAAGCCACGAAATTGTCTCCTGCCTGCAGGATGTTGTTCAAGGCGATGAACTGCGCCGCTTGGCCAGAACCAACCGCCACTGCAGCCACGCCTCCCTCCAACGCCGCGATGCGCTTTTCAAACACATCGGTGGTGGGGTTCATGATACGGGTATAGATATTCCCGAACTGCTTTAGGGCGAAAAGGTTGGCGCCGTGCTCAGCGTTCTCAAAAACGTAAGAGGTAGTTTGGTAAATGGGTACCGCCCGTGAACGGGTGGTAGGATCTATTTCTTGGCCAGCGTGCAGCTGAAGGGTTTCAAAACGATATGAATTAGACATGATTTTAGCCGGTTACAATTGAAGAATTGAACAAATTCAAGGGCCAGAAAAACAAACAGGTGACAGGTTTCCTCCTGAAGCTGTTGTGCATCAGGCCCCTGAGAAAAAATTAATTAACTAGAGGAGTTTAGCGACAACAGCAACAAATATCCATCATGGAAATTGTGCACATTCGCGTAATGGAAGGGATAATAGAATGGGTGATACCTGTTGCCGCCATGGTCAGGCGCGGCGCTGCATTGTCAGAAGTGGCGTTGAATTGTTTTTCCATCTTCGTATCAATTTATATTCCCCAAGTGGCAATATGTCCATTGGGATCAGGACTTAGCACCTTACACGGTTGGTAGGTTGCTAGAGCTTCATTGAGCCTGTCTCTCCGCTCTTCTTTATAAATCAACTACCGGAATAATTGACTTGATGCTGCAAATCTATCAACGAAAAACTAAACCTCAAATAATTTTGGAAATAATTTGCGAATTATTTTAAAAAACCAACAAATGTTAGTAAATGGGGACTAGGAGATACGAAGTCATAAAATAGAAATATTCTTGCCCCTTCTGTATCCTTTCCTAACTTTGCCTCCCTTAGTTATCTGCTATGCAAGCGTTAAAAGAAACCAATTTCCATTTTCCAGAGCAGACCGGCTTTTACCGGGGCAAGGTCCGCGACGTCTATTACTTCCAAGACAAACTTGCCTTAGTGGCCACGGACCGCATCTCGGCGTTTGACGTGGTGCTTCCTCGCGCTATACCCTTCAAAGGACAGGTGCTGAACCAGATTGCGGCCTCCTTTTTGGAAGCTACCGCCAACGTAGTTCCTAATTGGGTATTGAGCCAACCGGCCCCTAACGTGACCATTGGCCGGCAGTGCGAAACGTTCAAAGTGGAGATGGTGATCAGAGGGTACTTGGCGGGCCACGCCTGGCGCGAGTACAGCTCCGGCAAACGCACCCTTTGCGGAGTTACCCTGCCGGAAGGTCTGCGCGAGAATGACCCTTTCCCGGAGCCCATCATCACGCCTACCACCAAGGCCTCTGAAGGTCACGACGAAGACATCTCCCGGGAGGAAATCCTGCGCCAAGGAATAGTGGCCGAACAAGATTATGTCCAATTAGAGGAATATACCCGGGCGCTTTTCAAAAGGGGCTCAGAACTGGCAGCAGAGCGGGGTCTTATCTTGGTGGACACAAAGTATGAGTTCGGGAAAGCAGATGGCATCATTTATGTAATAGATGAAATCCACACCCCTGATTCTTCAAGGTTCTTTTACTCAGAAGGTTATCAGGAGCGGCAGGCCAACGGTGAACCACAGCGACAACTTTCAAAGGAATTCGTACGTCAATGGCTCATTGAGAATGGCTTCCAGGGCAAGGAAGGGCAGCAAGTCCCCGAGATGACCGATGCCAAGGTATCCGAGATTTCACAGCGTTACATTGAATTGTACGAGCAGTTGCTAGGCAAAAAGTTTGTTCCCCAGGACTATGCCAGTCAGCCACATACGCTACAGGAAAGTATTGCGGCCAACATTTTTTAGATTACATTGTTAAAGATATTCCACCAAAAATTGGTAGATTCGCACTCTAAACCTTTTTGCTGTTACTTATGAAGTACACAATTGATAAAAAAGAGAATTACACCATCATCACCATAGATGAAAAAAAGCTAGACACCACGATCGCGCCCGATTTGAAGTCTGAGTTTGTGAAGTTGAATGCAGAAGGTATTACCAACCTGATCCTGGATCTTACCAACGTAAAATATACTGATTCTTCCGGATTGTCTTCTATCCTGATTGCGAACCGTCTTTGCAACTCTTCCGGAGGGGTTCTTATCTTAACCGGCTTGCAAGAGCACGTTACCAAATTGATCACTATCTCTAAGCTGGAGTCTGTTTTGAACATTCTGCCTACAGTGGAAGAAGGCATTGACCGCGTTTTCCTGCACGAGATTGAGAGCGATCTCACCAAAAAAGAAGAATAGTTATAAGCGGGCTGCAGTTTGGACTTTGAGCTGAAAATACTTGGGAGCTCCTCTGCCACCCCGTCTTTTGAAAGAAATCATACGGCCCAACTTCTCACAGTTGGCAATCAGATAAACCTGATTGATTGCGGCGAAGGTACACAAATGCAGCTGATGCGATACAAAGTAAAGCATCAGCGCATTTGTAACATCTTTATAAGTCACTTGCACGGTGACCATTACTTTGGCCTGGCAGGCCTGCTTTCTACCATGCACCTGCAGCAGCGCACCGGCCACCTCAACCTCTTCGGCCCCAAAGGTTTGGCCGAGATCATCACCCTCCAATTCAAATACGGTGGCACCCAACTCCCCTACCACCTAAATTTTGTGGAAGTGGATACCACCGTCTGCAAGAAAATCTTTGAGGACAAGTACATGACTGTCCACTCGCTGCCCATGCAGCACCGGGTGCCCTGCTGTGGATTCCTCTTCAGAGAAAAGCCCAAACCCCGCCACCTCCTCAAAGGCAAACTCCCCGAGTTCCTGACGCCTCCCCAATTGGTACGGCTTAAATGGGGCGAGGACATCCGCAACGAGCAAGGCGAGATCCTGGTCCGCAACCAGGACGTCACCACCGAACCCAAACGCAGCCGCAGCTACGCCTACTGCTCAGACACAAAGTACAAAGAAGACATTCTGCCTTACGTGAAAGGCGTGGACCTGCTCTACCATGAATCCACGTTCCTGAGCGACATGGAGCACCGTGCCACCCACACCTTCCACAGCACGGCCGCCCAAGCCGCTACCCTCGCCGAGAAAGCACAGGTAAGAAGGCTGCTCATTGGCCACTTTTCCGCCCGCTACAAAGACTTGACTCCTTTATTGGCAGAAGCACAGTCTATCTTTCCTAACACGGCTTTGGCCACGGAGGGGAAGACAATCAGTGTGTTGGAGTAGTAAACCTTTCTTTTTGTTTTGAAGGTGTTTTTCTAATTTTAGCCTTAAAACTGGTGATTAGTTCATGCAACTTGCTTGGTACGTGAAGGGCGGCTTCTCTGCTCAACTTATAACTTTTTCTTTTGCCTCATAGTCTGTTTGTGCTGGCGTAGCTCTGCTGTTTGCGTTGGTGCAATTACTTTATCGTTTTATTGTTAGGCTCCGAGCGCTCACGGCCGCGAGGCCCCGCCTTCCGGCCTCGCGCTGCGCCAGCTTCCTTTGCTCCCTGCAGTCGCAATGCCTTCGGCACCGGAACCTGACAAGGCGCTCAACCGAAAGGCTGGAAACGGATATACGCCTACTAAGCGGAAACTCTCCCCTTGAAGATTGCCTAAACGAGAGTTTGGGGCAGCGAGCGTAGCTATGAAGAGGGGTGTTTACACCTGCTGGTAGTGGCGTTTACTCTCTACTTACCATGGTTCAAGTCTGTGACTTGGACCCATTATGACCGGCAGTTTGCAACTGCCGTGAAACGATAGCCTCAAGACCTACTTTTATCTGTTTAGTGCTTTTCAATGCCATTCACCAAAACCCAGATTCTCCTCCGCAGGATTGCCCAAGCGAAAATGTAAGGCAGTGAGCCTAAATCATAATTTATGGCGTTTACACCTGCTAGCCAAAACGCTTCCACTTTTGCAAATTAGCCCCAGTCAGAAGTTCCATGATAATACTGTCTCTCCTACCGACTTCTGAAAATCCGTTTAGAAGCCGTTTTTTCAAAATTACCCTAAAAACACCGGCACTTTTGGTTATTGCTTATTAGCCGCTTTCTTCCATCTTTACAGTCCAAATCACCTATTCCCTTACTTTCTATCCGCACAAAATGCAGCAAATTTCTTCTTCCAATGGCAATATGGGCTTCAAGAAACGGCAGCTCTATATGGTGCTGTGTGGTATTTTCCTTACCAATGCATTGCTGGCAGAATTGATTGGGGTGAAGATCTTCTCGGGCGAGGGCGTGTTTGGGTTAGGTGGGGCGCAGATTCCGGTGTTGGGCACCAAGTTGGATTTTAACCTTACAGCGGGCGTTATCATTTGGCCGGTGGTCTTTATTACTACTGATATTATTAATGAGTATTTCGGGAAAGACGGGGTGAAGCGTATCAGCTTTTTGACGGCAGCGCTTATCGCGTACGCGTTCCTGGTGATTGTCATTGCTACCGCCTTGCCGCCGGCCCAGTTCTGGCAGGAGATCAACAGCCAGGGACCAAACGGAACTGCTTTTGACATGGACTACGCGTTCAGCAAAGTATTCCGGCAGGGATTGGGGATTATTGTAGGTTCTTTGGTGGCTTTCCTGCTGGGGCAATTGTTGGATGCGCATGTTTTCCATTGGCTCAAGCATTTGACCGGCAGCCGGAAGATCTGGCTCAGAGCTACGGGCTCTACGCTGGTCTCGCAGTTAGTCGACACGGTGGTGGTACTGTTTATCGCCTTTTACCTGTTCGGGGATTGGGATTTGAAAACGGTCCTTTCGGTGTCCGTCATCAATTATCTCTATAAATTTACCGTAGCGGTGGTGCTCACCCCTGTGCTGTACGTGGCGCATACGTTTATAGACCGCTACCTGGCCGAGGAGCACCATGTACCTATGGAAACCTTCATCGCGAAAGACTAGTACTTTCTTTCGTACCCGTATTTCATGAGCCAATCTCCCCTTTACCTGCTGAGCGGCCTCTGCGCCGATGAACGCTTGTTCCAGTTCCTACAGTTGCGCCATCCTAATCCTATAATCATTCATTGGATTACCCCAGAGCCTCAGGATACCATGGCTTCTTACGCCACGAAACTGATCCGGCAGATAGAGCCAAACCAGGAGCCGCCCATTTTGTTGGGCCTGAGTTTCGGTGGTATGGTCATCCAGGAAATCGCGAAGCAGATTCCGGTGAGGCGGTTGATTCTGCTGTCCAGCCTGGCGAATACACAGGAATTACCCATGCACTATAAAATAGCGGGTACTTTGCAGATGCACCAGTGGTTGCCGTTGGGTATGTTCAAAGGCTGGACCTATCCGGCGAATTGGTTGTTCGGGGCTCATACAAGGGAAGAGAAACGCATTCTGCGTGACATCATTCGGGATACCGGTGTGTCTTTCCTGCGCTGGTCGCTGCACCAGATTTTGCATTGGCGGCACCAGGCACCTACAGAAGGAGTGATTGTGATTCACGGCGACGCAGACAAAGTACTGCCTGTGCCCCAATATCCGGACCTGCATCTGGTGAAAGGCGGCGAGCACCTCATAGTCATGAACAGGGCCGAGGAAGTGAGCCAAGTCATCAACCGGTACCTGGACTAAGACCTTTTTTCGGTATTTCTGCAAAAATGGGTCTAAAACAGAAAGGCTTTCCCGTTTGCCCGGCAATCGCTTTCTTTGTACAAATTATCAAAACAACATGGCACGAATTCTCACCGGCATCCAAAGCAGTGGCCGTCCGCACCTGGGCAACCTGCTGGGCGCCATCCTTCCCGCAATAGAGCTTTCCAAGAAATCTGAGAACGATTCGCTTTATTTTATTGCTGATCTGCACTCGCTTACCTCCATCCGGGATGCGCAGGAGCGCCGCATGAACACCTACGCGGTGGCGGCTGCCTGGCTGGCTTTCGGGTTTGATACTGACCGGAACATTTTCTACCGCCAGTCAGACGTGCCCGAAGTGACGGAATTGACGTGGTACCTGAGCTGCTTCGCGCCGTATCCTATGCTGGCCAACGCGCACTCCTTCAAAGATAAATCAGCTCGCCGCGGCTTGGCCGATGTGAACGCCGGTCTGTTCACCTATCCTATCCTGATGGCCGCCGACATCCTGCTCTACGATGCCGAGTTCGTGCCCGTGGGCAAGGACCAAGTACAGCACCTGGAAATCACCCGCGACGTGGCCAGTTCTTTCAACCACATCTACGGCGAGACCTTTGTGTTGCCGGAGGCGAAGGTAGACGAGAGCGTGATGACGGTACCGGGCATTGACGGGGAGAAGATGAGCAAATCCTACGGAAACACCATTGACATTTTCCTGCCGGACAAGGACCTGCGCAAACGCATCATGAGCATCGTGACGGATAGCAAAGGCCTGGAAGACCCTAAAGACCCAGCCACTGACAACACTTTTAAGCTGTACTCGCTGCTGGCCACGCCTGAACAGGTTGAGACCATGCGCCAGAACTACCTGGCGGGCGGTTACGGTTACGGCCACGCCAAGCAGGCCCTGTATGACCTCATCCTCACTAAATACGCTGAGCCGCGCGAGCGCTTTCACTACTACATGAACAACTTGGCTGAAGTAGACGCCAAGTTAGCCGAAGGTGCTGCCAAAGCCCGCGCCATCGGCGGACCCGTTCTTCAGCGCGTACGTGAGAAGCTTGGGTTTTAGGCTATTTTCAGAGAAAACGACGTAAAAACAAGAAAGCCGAAGCTTCACTGCTTCGGCTTTCTTGTTTTTACTTCTATCTTTTTGCTATATGGTAAGCTTTCAAAGTATCTAAGGCAAAGTAGAAGTAGTATTTTTTGCCTAAGGCTTCCATTGAAGCTTCTTGCCAGTCAGGCATTTGGCTTCTTGAGGTGAGTTTGGTTAATGATGACAAGGAATACACAGCGGAAACTTGCGAATGTGCCAAGGAGATGGAATGAATTTCTTCTTTTTCGGTATCCATTAAGACAAGAACTCCTGGGTCTTTAAAAATTTCTAGTGGAGCGTTATAGTCTAGCTCATTGGTAAACCCCCGGTACCTGTAGCTGGCTAATCTTTTACCATTCACATGATACACAATTAAGTTATTAGCTTTTTCATCATGTGTCTCTTCCCATTCTCCCTTCAACTTATTATAAGAGCGGTGCACGAAGTCATAGATGGCCACAAAGGTTGTATCACTCAGAAAGGTCGCTTTCACCATGTCTGGTTTCCCGAAAGAGAAAACATACCCTTTTGGACCGTATAACTTTTGACAGGAAAGAAAATAACGTCTATCAGGGCTCGTCTCTACTCCTCCGTCACAACCGTTTCCTCCCGTGCTGCTGTAAGATTCTAACTGGAGAAGGTTTCCTTTCAGGTCTGTGGAAAAGAACGAGATACCGCCAAAGTCACTATCCGGGAGGCAAAACCACATATCGAAAAGTACTTTACCATCTGCCGTCACTCCTCTAAAAGAAGGAGCATTTGGGGCACTCTCTTTCAAGAATCCGTCATCATCTAGTTTCAGAAAATCAAGTTTGGTAAATTGTTTCTCGTAAACCAGCTTCCCGTTTTTAGTTAGCTTAATGTTATAGACGTGGTTGTGGCATTTTAATTTCTTTACACTCATCTGCTTGCTTTTTATGCTATCTGGCAGAATTTGTACCAAGGAGCTGTCATTGAGGCTATAGCTTTCAGTAAACGCCTTGTAAACATCATTACCTACTTTGAACTCGCTCTGTTCATTTCTGTCCTTTTCTTCTTCCCGGGAGTAAAGGTATTGCGTCTCATAAACCGTATCATTTACCGGTACAACTTCATTCCTGACATCGGCCTTTGGGGCAGCAATTGTTTGCGCAACCGGCTTTTGTTTCTGGCAGGCACACAGCGCAAGGCAAACCAAGAAGGCTAAGAGCCGAAGTTCATTTTTCATCCTGAAGGATAGCAACAATAAAAATTAATTACAACAGGCATGCTCTAAAGCTTTATGTTTTTAACCGTTTAACTAAAAAACTGCCTTAAAACAGAAAAGGCTCCTGCTTAGCAGGAGCCGTATTTCTTGGCGCATATTTTGGCTACGAGGCCAAAGACGAAGACTAAACGTCAGCGTTCCAGACTTCTTCGCGCACGGTTTTGCCCACGCTTAGGAAGAGCCGGGTTGGGTTAGGGATCAACACCAGGCGGGCTTCTTTGTTGGGGTAAGCATCGGCCTCCACCCACACGCCCTGCTTGCCGTTCAGTTCCTCTGCGTTCAGGGTTTCTGGCAGGTAAGCGGTAGGGAGCAGGACATCGGTGTCTGGGCATACTTTCATGTGCACATCGCCTAAAACGTCTTCCAGATACTCGCCGAAGTTGTCGTTGAACTCATCCTCCAAATCATGCAGCTCCTCTTCCACGTCATCGTAGCGATTATCATTGTAAGAGAGTTTGCTTAGTTCCTGCTTTTTCTGGATTATCGTGACCAGCGCGGTATTCAGTTCCTGGATATTCATGGGTTCTTATTTTTTACAAATTTTATAACATCTGAGACTATTTCCAAGTAGACGCCCCAAATACCCTACGCGAAAAACCTATTTTCTTTCCTGCGCATTTATTCTATTTTTACACAAATTGACATTTTAACCAGAGCTATTCCCCAAAAAACCTCCCCTATGGCTGAGCCCACCGATTTTCTTCCCCTCAACGGTACAGATTACATCGAATTCTACGTGGGCAACGCCAAGCAGAGCGCCTACTTCTACCAAAGCGCCTTCGGGTTTGAGTTGGTAGCCTACGCCGGCCCTGAAACCGGTGTGCGGGACCGGGCTTCTTACGTCCTGCAACAGGGCAAGATCAGGTTTGTGCTCACCACCTCCCTGATGCCAGACTCGCCTATCTCTGAGCACGTGCGCCTGCACGGCGATGGTGTGAAGGTGATGGCTCTGTGGGTAGACGATGCCTACCAAGCCTACGAGGAAACCACCAAACGCGGTGCCAGATCGGCGGGAGAGCCGCAGACCCTTACTGATGAGTATGGTGAGGTACGCATTTCGTCTATCTATACCTATGGTGAGACCATCCATACGTTTGTAGAGCGCAAGAACTACACCGGCGCCTTTATGCCGGGTTACAAGCCGCGTAAAAGCCCGGTGCCGGTGGCGCCTGTGGGGTTGAAACACGTGGACCATTGCGTGGGCAACGTGGGTTGGGGCGAGATGAACACCTGGGTGGACTTTTACGCCAAGGTGATGGGCTTCCAGCTGCTGCTCACCTTTGACGATGAGGACATCTCCACGGAGTACTCAGCCTTAATGAGCAAGGTGATGAGCAACGGCAACGGCTACGTCAAATTCCCGATCAACGAACCTGCCGAGGGCAAGAAGAAATCGCAGATTGAAGAGTACCTGGACTATTATCACAGCCCGGGCGTGCAGCACATCGCCATTGCCACCGATGATATTGTGTCTACCGTGGACGAGTTGCGCCGGCGCGGAGTGGAGTTCCTGAGCGTGCCCAGTTCCTACTACGCCGACCTGTTGGACCGCGTGGGCCACATAGACGAGGACCTGAAACCTTTGCAAGACCTCAACATCCTGGTGGACCGAGACAACGAAGGCTACCTGCTGCAGATCTTCACCAAACCCGTGGAAGACCGGCCTACGGTTTTCTATGAGATCATCCAGCGGAAAGGCGCCAAATCCTTCGGGAAGGGGAATTTCAAAGCGCTGTTTGAGTCAATTGAACGTGAACAAGCCCTGCGGGGTAACCTATAAACCTGGAAAGCCGTTCTGAGACTGTTTTCTCCAAAACAGCCCCTAAACGCTTTTGCCTTTTTCTACAAAACTATGGATAATAATCTATCGCTGGAACCAGCCGTATTGACCAAGGTGAACACCTGGCTAGAGGGTGCCTATGACCAAGACACCAAGACCGAACTGCAACGCCTTATTGACAGCCAGGACTCTGATGCCCTCACCGATTCTTTCTACAAGGACCTGGAGTTTGGGACCGGCGGTCTGCGCGGCATCATGGGCGTGGGCAGCAACCGCATGAACCGCTACACAGTAGGCATGGCTACCCAGGGCCTGAGCAATTACCTGCTGAAGTCTTTTCCCGGTCAGCAAATCAGTGTGGCCATTGCGCACGACAGCCGCAACAACAGCCCCTACTTCGCCAACGTGGTTGCCGATGTGTTCAGCGCCAACGGCATCAAGGTGTACTTCTTCAGTGAACTGCGCCCTACGCCGGAACTGTCCTTCGCCATCCGGCACCTGGGTTGCCAGAGCGGCGTGGTTTTGACGGCCTCGCACAACCCCAAAGAATACAACGGCTACAAAGCCTACTGGAACGACGGCGGTCAGGTAACGGCTCCGCACGATAAGAACATTATTGCCGAGGTAAACAAAATCACCTCGCTGGACCAGGTGAAGTTTGAGCGCAACGAGGCGAACGTGGAGTTCATTTTGGATGAGTTGGACCAGGCGTACCTGGACAAAGTGGCGACACTTTCAGTAGACCCCGAGATGATCAAACGCCAGCACGACCTGAGCATTGTCTTCACCCCTATCCACGGAACCGGCATTACGTTGGTACCACGTGCGCTGGAACGTTTCGGTTTTACGAACGTGCACGTTCTGGAAGCGCAGGCTACTCCTGACGGCAACTTCCCAACGGTGGTCTACCCGAACCCTGAGGAGAAAGACGCCATGAACCTGGCCATGCAGAAAGCCCAGGAACTGAACGCCGAGCTGGTGCTGGCCACTGACCCCGATGCTGACCGCGTGGGCATCGCCGTCCGCGACCTGAACGGTCAGTTTGTCCTCCTTAACGGAAACCAGACTGCGGCTCTCCTTACTTACTACATCCTGCAGGCCTGGAAAAAAGCCGGTAAACTCACCGGCAAAGAATACGTGGTGAACACCATCGTGACCACCGATCTCATCAACCGCGTGGCCGAGGGCTTCGGGGTAGATTGC
The DNA here is from genome assembly GCF_008271695.1 of Rufibacter hautae. Taxonomy (GTDB): domain Bacteria; phylum Bacteroidota; class Bacteroidia; order Cytophagales; family Hymenobacteraceae; genus Nibribacter; species Nibribacter hautae. The sequence goes on along the minus strand of NZ_VKKY01000002.1, from coordinate 526,315 downwards.
TATGAGACCCTTACCGGATTCAAGTACATTGCGACCATCATGCGCGAGAAAGAAGGCGAGGCTCAGTACATCTGCGGCGGCGAGGAAAGCTACGGCTTCCTGGTGGGTGATTTCGTGCGCGACAAAGACGCGGTATCTTCCTGCGCCATGATCGCGGAAATGACAGCGGCCGCCAAAGACCAGGGCAAGAGCCTCTACGAACTCATGATCCAGATGTACCAGGAGTTTGGCTTCTACAAGGAGGACCTCATCTCTCTGACCAAAAAAGGACACCGCGGTGCTCAGGAAATCCAGGAAATGATGCAGGAACTGCGTGAGAATCCGCCCAAATCCATTGCAGGTTCTGAAGTAGTGGAGTTGATCGATTATAAGACCGGTTTCCGGAGAAACTTGCGCAACGGCGAGGAAAGCGCCACAGGCCTGGAAAGCTCCAACGTGCTCCAGTTCCTCACCGAGGACGGCACCAAAGTATCGGCCAGACCCTCCGGCACCGAGCCTAAGATTAAGTTCTACTTCAGCGTACGCGAGCCCCTGGCTTCCGCCGATGAATTTGACCAGGTAGGTCAGAAACTGAATGACAAAATTCAACGGATCATCACCGATCTGAACCTGAAATAAACTATCTAGTTTTAAGTAAAAAGGGCTTTCCTGGTTAATGCAGGAAAGCCCTTTTGTTTTTAAGCTGTTTTAAAGAATAAAGGCTTAAATCATAACTCAGCTAGCACAAAAGGCTTTATTCCTTTGCTATTGGTTAAGCCATTGATTATCTTATACATATACCTCTGATTCTCTATTGGGTTCATACCCAAATCATCTCCTCTCCTACCCACAAGCACCAACCCACAAGTGCCGTGTTTCCAATTGAAGCCCGTCCATCAAAATGGATCATTTCTTATAAATGAGATGAAAACAACTCTATTCCTTTTAATGCTTCTTTTCTCGCAGACTATGTATGGGCAAAGAAAACCTGAACGCCTAAAACTCTCCCAGGCTGAATATATACAAAAGGCAAAAAGCCAAAAAAACTGGGCTTGGATTGCGCTTGGCACAGGTATAACCATAGCCACCGTAAGTCTTTTGCTGCATGAGTTGGAGGCTGAGGATAAACCAAAGGTATTATTGGGGAACTACCCCTATACGACGGATACCCATGAGGATGTAGCTTCTGCGGGTGTAGGCCTGTGCGTTCTAAGTATTCCGCTATTTATAGAATCATCAAGCACTAAGAAAAAGGCTGTATCCTTGTCGCTGCATCAGAACACTTCTCCCCTTTTCAAAAGAGGAGGTATGGCATCATCACGTATCACTTCCCTTTCTGTTAAGGTCAACCTGGCAAAATGAGGAGGATGGAGGAAAATGGACTTTTGATTCTTCTATAGGAGACTGCATTCTTAACCCACAATTATATAAAGGAGCTTCTGGTCATTCTTTGCGAAAAGATTATGTAATTTCCCTCCTGAAACAGTTGCCGTTTATGGGGCAGTTCCTATAAAAAGGCCAAGAAATGAAAATCTGTGTAGTTCAGACCAAACCCATTAAGGGAGACATCCAGGGGAATATAGAAAACCACTTAACTTTTATATCAGAGGCGCTTGCCTTAGGTGCGGATACCATCATTTTCCCGGAGCTTTCCATCACCGGGTATGAACCAGAACTGGCCGAAGCACTAGCCACCACCCCAGAGGATAAAAGGTTTGACCCTTTTCAGGACATCAGCAACAGTGCACAGGTGACCATAGGCATAGGCGTCCCCATCAAATCGGAAGCGGGAACCTGTATCAGTTTGGTGTTCTTTCAGCCTTATCAGCCAAGGCAAACCTATTCAAAAAAATTCCTGCACGCAGATGAGGAACCATTCTTCGTAGGTGGTCATAACAACATCAGCTTTCTCAGCCAAAAACCTAAAGTAGCACTAGCCATTTGCTATGAGGTATTTGTTCCCCAACACGCGCAAGATGCGTCCCGAAACGGAGCAGAAATCTACCTAGCCAGCGTGGCCAAATCCGTGAAGGGCATGGACAAAGCCTTAGAGAGACTGACCGAGGTGTCAAAGAGTTATGTCATGACCATAGGCCTAGCCAATTGCGTAGGTTTTTCCGATAACTTCACCTGCGGAGGTAAATCATCTATCTGGAATAACCAAGGCGACCTCCTAGGTCAGCTCAACGGCACGGAGGAGGGTCTGTTGGTATTTAACACCACTACCCAAGAATTGATAGAAAGGCAATATCCAGATTACGCCTACCAACAGACAGTTTCTAACCCAATAAAGTAGCACTACAGTTACTCAGATGATACTAGAGTTTCATCTGAGTAACTTTACCCTACAAGTAGAAGCCCTCTGTTTGTGGCCTTTTTTGCTTAATCAAGGGCTAAAACGACTTTCCTCCTCTTCCAAGCTCAAGTCATCATCTACTCATCAGGTAACCGGAGGCATAATCATATCATATCGACTCAGCTTTCTTAGTTGGTAAAAAACAGCGTAGCACTTCCAACTAAGAACCCATAGCTACTTCTAGTTTCTTTACATTATGTACTCCGCTTCATCCTTTAAGAAATCTCTGCTTCCTTAGAAAGATTGAACATAAGTGAGAGTATTATTTTATCTCTTTGTTAAGAAGTACAGTATTTTCCATTTTTTATTATAGTTTTAGTTTCTTTAAGGGAAACTATTACTCTGCTTAGGAGTACTCTAGGAGGTAAAGGATAGAACCGTGGTAATGTTCGGTCTTTAAGGAAGGTCAGACGAACGTGGCCAAGGATTTGGGCTTGCCAGGTTGTGGATTTGGTTTTATTGTGTATTTTGGGTAGGCTGATATGCCAGGAACCTGAGAATGCGAGAAGCCAAAGACCAAGTGCTTTTTTCCCTTTTGTTTTAAGGAAATAGTTAAGGGAAACAGTATACTAAAACTCCTTTTTTTACGATTAATAACAAGAGGTTCATATACTTAAGAAGAGAGAACATTTGATATAACTATTACCACACTCCTACATCTGGATCAAATTAGAAAAGCACTCTGTTTCTGGATTGGCAGACGGAATAGTTCTGTGGAATTTCCTTCTTCAACATGTTTACCTGTATTTGATGTTGTTTACTTATTCCAGAAAACCGAATGCATTCATTCAAAAGCTATCTGCTGATATTTGCTATATATCTCTATAGCTCCTCTTTCCTTTATGGGCAAACCACCCCGCCATCACCTTGTGGGGCTGCCATCACCCCTCCTGCTCAAACCACAGTCTGCTCTGGCACCGCATTGACGGCTACTCCGTCTGGCCAGAATTTTCTGTACCAATGGCAAAAAGACGGGGTCAATATTCCTAACGCAAACCAAAGCACTTATCCTTTAGAAGAATCCGGTAGCTATACGGTTATTGTGAGAGGCCCATCCTGCGCCGCAGACACCTCTGATGCCGTGGCCATGACGGTGAACAAGGAGGAAGCGAAGTTCACTGTGGATAAACGGGAGCGCATGACGCCCCAGAGTGCCGACACCTGCGGTATCCCCGTGAAGGTTACCTTGAAGAACGAGTCTACCCCGGCCACGGGCCTGACTTATGCCTGGGAGATCACCGACAGCAGCGACGAGCAGGTTCCCACCACTGTGGCAAAATTCATCGAGGGAACTGATTCCACTTCGGAAAACCCCATCATACAGTTCAACCTGAAGGGAAGTTACACCATAAGGCTGCGTATCAAAGGCGCTTGCTTTGACGCCAATAACCCTGATGGCCCAGAAGATCCGGTAGATCCTGATAATCCAGACGCAGAGTCTGATGGGCGGTATGTACACGAAGAGAATGTAGTCATCGTGTATCCGCAGGCTAACGCCCAGGCCATTAGCGAATGCGAGGACCTTTCTCCTAATGCTCCGCCGTTGACCATCAATGGAAGCCAATTAATAGGAAGTCAGGACGGAAAACTGGATTACAACTTAGGCACGCTTAGAGCAGGATCTATTCAATGGACTATAGTTTCTGGGACAGGAGCTACCATCAGTGACCCCAAGGCTGAAAACCCAAGGTTTACTTTTCCGAAAAGGGGATCTTATGTGGTTTCCTTAGTTTATGCGAATGAGTGCGAATTCTCTGACGTTTTACAGGGACCAACGCTCATCAACATAGATTTCACGCCGCTGCCAGCCAAGCCATTCTTGCAGGAAACCCAAACCTCTACCTGCGCCGGTGGCACGTATGAAATAGCACCCAGCCCTAATGACCCAACCAAATCCTATAACTTCTATTCTTCTCCAACTAGCACGACCCCGCTGAACACCGGCGGACCGGTACCTTCCTATTTTGTAGGCCCTGTCACCAGCAGAACGGTATTCTATATTACCGCCGTGGAGAATGGTTGCGAGAGCCTGGAGCGCGCTGAGTTTACCATTAACATCATTCAGCAAGACATCCAGAACACCATTGGCACTGCGCAGACCATTTGCGCGGATACCAAACCCGCCGCACTTACCGGTAACGATGCCCGGGTGGGTACGAACCGCCCCATCTACCTTTGGGAAAGCCGGGCGGAGGGAGAAACCGCCTTCGCTCCTGCCGCAGGTAGAAACGACCAGCAGAGCTACTCCCCAGCGGAACTATCGCAGACCACAGAATACCGCCGTACGGTTACGTTTGAGGGGTGCGACACGCCTAACCTCAGCAACGTGATCACCATTGAGGTGCTACCGGTGATTGATCCAAGCGAGAATATCATTGAGGTAGACAGAACAGTAGTTTGTAGAGGAGACGCACCCACCTTCACCGGTAACCTGCTCTCCGGTGATATTGAGTACGTTTGGCAAAGTAGCACCACCAGCGCCACCGCTGGCTTCGTGGATGCCGCCGCGGCCCAAGGTTCTGACAACAAAAACGGGGCATCTTTTACCCCTGCTTTCGTGTCACAGCCAACCTGGTTCAGAAGAGTGGCCCGGTACAAAAATTCAAACTGTGGGTTTGTGCCTTCGGCCGAAGCCATCAAGATTGACATTGAGGAATTACCCCAAGCGCCTATTGTAAAGTCAGCTGATGTGAGTACCTGCCAGGGAAGTTCTGCGGTGCTGGAAGTGCTTCCGGCTACCGGTAACTTCACCTACGCCTGGTACACTGAGGCTACTGGTGGAAGTCCAATTGGTTCTGGCTCGCCTTTCTCCACGCCTCCTTTAACTAACGATGCCACTTTCTACGTGGAAGCGATCAGTGCCAATGAGTGTGTGAGCCCTCGCCGTACGGCTGTTAGGGTAACGGTTGCTCCTATCTCGGCTAACGCTGGTAGAGACACCACCATCATCCAGGGACAGATTGTGCAGTTGAAGGCAACCGGCGGAAACACCTACAAATGGACACCTACCACCGGCCTTGATAACCCGAATGTGGCCAACCCATTTGCCTCCCCGTCCGTGACCACCACTTACACGGTGACGGTTTCCAGTGGAGCAGGTTGCGAGGCGGTAGATGACGTCACCGTAACCGTTCTGCCGCGCATTGTGATTGTGAACACGTTCAGCCCTAACCGCGATGGCATCAATGAAACCTGGGAGATCCAGAACATTGAGAACTTCCCAGAGGCCACCGTGGAAATCTTCAACCGATACGGCGCCCAGGTGTTCAAGTCCAACGGGTACAGCCAGCCTTGGGATGGAACCCATAATGGAAGTCCGTTGCCTTTGGCCACTTACTACTACATTATCCGGTTGAAAAAAGATGAAAAGCCGTTCACGGGCAGCGTTACCATTATCAAATAAAATCAGATGAAGAGATATATAGGCGCTTTTTTGGTTCTACTGCTCCTGACTGCCCCGGCCTGGGGACAACAGCGGCCGCAGTTTAGCCAATACATGATCAATAGTTACTTACTTAATCCGGCCATAACCGGCATAGAAGATTACACCGAGGTGAAGATTGGGACGCGTCAGCAGTGGGTAGGGCTTGAGGGCGCGCCCAAGACCTACCACATCAGTGCGCATACCCCTTTGAACAAGCAGGTCTCCAGCGTGCGCAACGTGGGCAAGGGAATCACCAGCACCCGTACCGTGAACCAGAACCGGTTTGTGCGGCAGTATCCGCACCACGGCGTAGGCGTGCAGGTGATCAGGGATGAAACGGGTCCGCTGAGCCGCACCAACGCGAACCTCACCTACGCGTACCACTTGCCCATTACCAAAACCATTACGGTGTCTATGGGTGCCAGTGCCGGTATTCTGCGCAACAGCTTCAATCCTAGCAAAGCCACGTTCTCCAACCCAGATCCGGCCATCGGGAGCGACTACGTGAACCGCAACTACTTTGACCTGGGCGTGGGAACCTGGATCTACTCCAACCAGTTCTTTGTGGGATTGTCTGGCGCACAGCTCCTGAAAAGCAACCGCGATTTGAATCCAGAGCAGGAAGACGAGCAATCTAACAATGTGCTGCAAAAGCATTTCATTGGTACCGCCGGTTATAAATTCAACGTGGGTCGGGATGTTGTCCTCATTCCCTCCATCCTGGCCAAGTTTACCAATCCCAGCCCCTCTACCCTGGATTTCAACCTTAGGGCCCTTTATGCAGACCGGGTTTGGGCGGGTGTTTCCTTCCGGAACCAGGATGCTTTTGCTGTAATGACCGGGGTGAACATCAGCACCATCATGGACCTGAGTTACTCTTATGACTACAACACCTCTGAGCTGAACATCGCCAATTCCGGCACCCATGAGGTTGTCCTTGGCTTAAAACTCTTCAACAAAGGAAAGGTAATCTGCCCTAGATGGATGCATTAATGCCTTCTTCTTACTCTTAAACAGCAGCGGCTCAATTCTGAAGAATTGAGCCGCTGCTGTTTTTAGGCTATATTTCTAAAAACGCACCTGAAACCCCGGAAGGCAAACCTTCAAATCTAAGCTCACAAAACTTGTAGAAGCCAAACACAGCCTATTCCCTTACTTCTGCTGATAATGTAGGGGCAATCCCTTGTGGTTGCCCTAAACTGTTTTGCGGCTGTTTTCATGAAACCAGGCCATAATCCCACTACCATATTCTAAGCGATTCTTTAAAAACGAGGCAAAAAGGGCAAACACAAGGAATTGCCTCTACCTTACCCCTATTGAAAAGGCCCCGCCTCTCAAAAGAGAAGCGGGGCCTTTATGCTTTAGAAAAACCTTAATTATGATTTTACAGCGGTGATGGTTTTGATGGTGCCATCTGGCTGATGAGTCAGTTCGGTTACTTTTACGTTGCGCAGGTGCGTTTTACCAGACGTTTCGGTGTCATGGTAGAACAGGTACCACTTGCCTTTGAACTCAACCACAGAATGGTGATTTGTCCAGCCTTCAACCGGGTTCAGGAGCACACCTTTGTAGGTGAAGGGCCCGGTTGGGGAATCGCCCACGGCATAGGCAATGTTGTGAGTGTCGCCGGTAGAGTAAGAGAAGTAATACTTGCCGTTGTACTTGTGTACCCAGGCAGCCTCAAAGAAACGCTTGTTGTGCTCGGTGGCGGGGAAAGGCTTGCCGTTCTCGTCCAGAAGCTGCACATCCTTCACGGGGCCTTCGAAGCCTAACATATCGGCGCGCATCTTGGCCATTTTAGGGGCCAGGGCATTGCCAGAGGCTGGCTCAGGCGCCACGGTAGAGTCGTATTTGCCGGAAGCCCAACGCTGCAGCTGTCCGCCCCAGATGCCGCCGAAATACATGTAAGAAGAACCATCAGTATCGGTGAAAACGGCTGGGTCAATGCTGAAGCTTCCCTCAATAGGCTTAGGCTCTGCTTTGAAAGGACCAGTAGGCGAAGTAGAGGTGGCCACTCCAATTCTGAACACGTCCTGCTTGTCTTTCACCGGGAAATACAGAAAATACTTGCCGTTTTTGAAAGCCGCATCAGGCGCCCACAGCTGGCGCTTGGCCCACGGAATGTCTTTGATGTCCAAGGCAACACCGTGGTCGGTCACTTTGCCGTTGATGTCATCCATAGAGAAGATGTGGTAATCCCGCATGTCAAAGTGATCACCGTTGTCATTCTCTGGGGTACCGGCTTCAATATCGTGCGAGGGGTAAATGTAGATTTTACCGTTGAACACGTGTGCCGATGGGTCTGCGGTATACATGCCCGGGATGAGCGGCTTGGACAGGTACTTGGAAGAAGCCGTGTCTGCAGTTGCAGTAGCACCACTTTGTACATCGGCAGATTGGGATTCTGCTCCGCTCTGCTTCTGGCAGGCGCTGGAGAAGGCAGAAGCGGCAACAAATACCAAAGGAAGGTACTTTGCGGTTCTAAACTTTGTCATCTTATGGTTTTAAGTTTGGATTGTTCAGGTGAATATAGGCAAATCTCCAGCCTCTTTGCAACCGATTTCAAGAAATAAGGGCAAAAACGCCTCTCGGACTGTGACCATAAATATTAGATGCTATTTAGATGTTTCTTTTAACAACAGAACTCATTGTTTATACCGTTTCCAGGTTCAGAATTCTAACAAGCATCAACTTCTAAAGACCATACTCCTCCCCTCCTATTTTTTGAAAAACGGCTGACGATTCCTGGTGGATATAAAACAAAACGTTTGCCGATGGTCTAAACAGATCCACTAAAAAAGGCGTTGGAGACAAATCGTAAATCTCTGATTAAAAGCTATTTTGAACTATTTTTTCAAAAAAGGGCTTAAACCGGAGGCATTATAAAAATAGCATTTTTCTTCACTCATTTCACTCAGAGACAACCTTACCAGAAAAAAACTTCGTTTAAGCAAGAAGTAAACCAGACACGTCTACAAATCAATGAGCATTATGACTTCTAAACACCCCAACCTCAACGTTACCGAGAGCTTTGAAGAATCCGTTGTTTCTAAAAAAATTGAGGAGTCCATTGAGGCTGAAATAGAGGAGGAAGGCGTTGCCTCCCGGAGCACAGAGAACCCCATCCCGCGGGTAGTCCTTCGGCCTAATACCTATTCTTTGCTGGACGGCGAATGGAAATTCTCCCTGGACCAGGAAGACCGCGGCATTAGGGAGGGCTGGTACCTTGGGCACAAATACGAGCATACCGCCAACTGGCCCGGATCGGTGGAAGACCACATGGCCAAAACAAAAGGGGAACTGGAAAGTACGCCGGCCTGGCAAGACAAACTCATTGCCTGGTACGAGCGCGAGTTCACCCGCCCCGAGAAACTGGAAAGCGGCGGGAAAAGGATTTACCAAATTACCTTTGGGGCCTGTGGCTACGAAACCAGGGTTTGGCTCAACGGCCGTCTCCTCACCGATGTGGAAGGCGGCGATGTGCACTACGGCGAGTACAACTCCTTTTCCTTTGAGATAAACGAAGACCATTTGCTGCCGGTGAACTTCCTCACAGTGCGTATCTCGCACAGCATGGACGCCGAGGTTCCCCGCGGCAAGCAGGAATCGCACGTGTACAAGCGGGGCGGGATTTGGTACCAGACCTATACCGGTGCCGTCAGAAGCGTTTGGCTGGAGACTGTGGAGCGGAACCGGCTGCGGTCCAGGGTTGGGGTACAAGGATTAATTGAAGATTCACTGGTGCGTTTCAACTTCACTACCCGCATCCAGGACCCCGGACAGTACACGCTCAGGCTAAACATCTTCGAGCGGAATGCCCCCGATGACGCCACCCCCATCGCCACTTCTGACTATGAACTTAGGTTAGAGGCCGGCCAGAGGTCGCAGTACGTGGTTATTGAAGTGCCGGACGCCGAGCTTTGGAGCCCCGAGGATCCGCACCTGTATAAATTTGAGGCGCAATTAATTGACTCCAGCGGCTACGCCTCTGAGATTGCCGGTCACTTTGGGCTGCGCAAGATTGAGGCTCGGGGCCGCCACCTTTACCTCAACAACCAGGAGATCTACATTGACGGCATCCTATACCAACCGGGTACCGCCACCTATGAGGAAATGAAGCGGCACATGTACGCCATGAAAGAGCTGGGCTGTAACCTGGTGCGGGTGCACATTGCCGGTATTGACCCGCGCATCTACAACCTGGCCGATGAGATGGGGATGCTGCTGTGGGTGGAAGTGCCCAGTCCGCACTCCTCTACCCGGCGAAGCCGCGCAAACCATAAGATAGAACTCCTCCGGATGCTGGCCCTCATTGAAACCAACCCTTCGGTAATCATCTGGAGTTTGTACAACGAGGACTGGGGCGCCCAGGACATCGCCACGAACCCGGAGACCCGCCAGTACATCATGGACACCTACCATTTCATGAAGATCAGGTACCCGCAGTTCCTGGTAGTGGACAATGACGGCTGGCAGCACATCTCTTATGAAGGCAAGCTGAAGACCGATCTGCTGACCGCCCACTTGTACACACCCAAACTGGGCAAATGGAAAAAGCTGCTGGATAAGCTTACCGCCGGTGAGATGGAGGGTGTGGCGGTACTGCCGCTGGTGATTGGCGACCAGTACTTCTACCGCGGCCAGACGCCGCTGATTGTGAGTGAGTGGGGCGGCTTTGGGTTCTCAGACTACGGCGGGCCCGAAGGCTCTGAAGAGCGTACCCAAAGAATCCTGGATTTCAAGCGGGAACTGCGCAAACGCCGCATCGCGGGGGATGTGTACACGCAGGCCACCAACATTGAAGAAGAGAAAAACGGGCTGATTGACTTCCACACGGGAGAACTGACGGTACCGCCCGGAATCCTTAGTACCAAAGGCAGCGACTTTGACGCGAAGCCCAGTAAGCGGCTCCTGAAGAAAAAGAAAAGCGAATAAGCTGCTGATGGTTTAGCTTGAAGCCTGAAACCTGTTTAGGGGGTGATTTCTGTGAAACGCCCTCTAAACAGGTTTCTTCGTTTGATAACTTATGAACTTTCCCCTACTTGTACTTGAAACATTACTGCCGGTAATTTGTCTTTCCTCTAACTCAACAACCTAAAAAACACAAGATGAAAAAACTTCTGCTTTTACTTTTCTGCCTCTGCACGTGGCAATCCTGGGCGCAGGGATTAGCCCAACCAGACCGCATCAAAACCGAGAAAGGTGATTTGGTTGTGCAGCCGGTGACGCATGGCACCGTGGTGTTGCAGTGGAACAATAAAACTATCTGGGTAGACCCTTACGGCGGCGCCCAACTGTTCACCGGCCTCACCGCCCCAGACCTTATCCTCATCACCGATATCCACCCCGACCACCTGGACCTGAAAACCCTGGAGGCGCTGCCAACTTCAAAAGCCATTATTGTGGCCCCGCAGGCAGTGGTAGACAAACTACCCGAGGCCATGAAAGCCAAGGCCAAGGTGCTGACCAATGGTGCCAAAACCAGCGAAATAGGCATTGACATCACGGCCGTGCCCATGTACAACCTCCCCGAGGCCGCTGATGCCATGCACACTAAAGGCCGGGGCAACGGGTACGTACTGCGCATCGGAAACAAAAACGTTTATCTTTCCGGTGATACCGAGGACATTCCCGAGATGCGGGCCCTGAAGAACATTGACGTGGCGTTTGTGTGCATGAACCTACCCTACACCATGGACGTGAACCAGGCGGCCTCGGCGGTGTTGGAGTTCAAGCCCAAGGTGGTGTATCCTTACCACTACCGAGGCCAGGGTGGGCTCAGTGATGTGAATGCCTTCAAAAACAATGTAGAGGCCGGCAAGAAAAACGTAGAGGTGCGTTTGCGCAACTGGTACCCAGAAAACAAAAGCTAAAACCTGAACATATATCTTCTAACCTGTCAGAGGCATGAAGATCGTTTATGGCCTTTTTTTAAAAAAAACCCTAAAAAGCAAAAGCTGGTTTCCCTAGAAATGGAAAACCAGCTTTTGCTTTTTGCATGTAAAGGCTTACACGCGGTTGTAATCGGTTTCGTCAGATTCGGTGTCCTTGCTGTCCAAAGGCTGGTCGTGCATCCTTAGGCCGTTGGCACTGCCGTCCATGGCATCATAGCTACCCTCAAACTCAAAACCAGGGCCTTGGGAGATGGCCTCTTTGTCATCGTGGTCATTTGCGCCGTACCCGGTCACCTCATTTCCGCCGATGTGCAGGTTCTCCAGTTTGTCTTTCTGGTCATTGCGCTCGGTGTCTCCGTACACGTTGATGTTGCGTTTGGCCGTAGGGTCTGGGTGGTTCCCGGGTGCGTTCCGCTGATGATACTCATCGTTTACGTTGTTCGCGGTTTGTGACTTGTCTTTATCTTTATCGTCGTCGTTGAAAATATCTAAAATAGCCATAGTCTTAAAGGTAAGGTATACGCCTGTTTACGAGGACAAAGACAGGTGGTTTGCCGCCAGCTTCCTTCGGGCTTAAATAATCCAATCCACAGATAAAAAAAAGAGGGCCTGCCCTAAGCAAGCCCTATTTAAAAAATTCATAATGGGGTAAAAGCCTCTTAGTGCTTTTTGCCTTTCTTCTTTTTGCCGCCTTTGTTTCCATGGCCTTTTCCGTTTCCATGCCCTTTGCCGGCTTTCTTCTGCTGCCCTGGCGCATAAGCCCGCGCAGACTGGTCGCCGTTCACTTTCTTGGCTTGCCCCGGAGGAAGGCCCCTGGTAGAGGTTCTGCTCTCCCCGAAGATCACGCCCGGAAATGAGTCTGAGGTTCTCTGGCTTTTAGAGGTACGGGTGCCGGATGGATACCTTGAACTGCTGGTGTTCTTAGAGCTGGAGCAAGACGCTACGCTCACCAGAAAAATCACTAAAAAAAAGAATTGTACAATCTGTCGTTTCATATTTTCTTCTCAATGGCCAAACATTTGAAAACCTAGATACAAGTATAAAGCCAATTATTTTAGGGACTATCCAAATCTGGCTAATTTTAAAAACAAACCCGGAAACGTTATCCCAGCGGTTGCTGTTTCACCGTTACAAAAAGGCACATCGCCTTTAATCTCAGACCACTACAAGATGGCTAGGCTGGCTTTATTTATTCTCATTTTTTTCATGGGTGGGCAGGTAAGGGCGCAGGTGATTCGCTCCCCGAGAGCCGCTGTGCCCGCCGGCGAGTCTGTCTCCGCCGCCCCTAGTATCCCAGCAGCCCAAGCCAGCACCTCTGATGGGCTTGTCCGGTTTCTAAACAGCCACTACAAAACGCCTCAAGAAAAAGTAAAAGGTTTGTACGATTGGCTTGCGACTAACGTGGCTTATGACGTGCAGGCCCTGGCCAGAAAACCCCTCTTTTACGAAAAACAAGCCTTAATCGCGCAGACGCTGAGCACCAGAAAGGCTCTTTGCCAGGGCTACGCCGAGGTATTCCAGGAGGTCTGCGCTAAAATGGGCGTTCCAGCCTACGTAGTGACCGGGTTTGTCATACCCCGGGGCATGTCGCAGTCGATGACGCACGCCTGGTGCGCCGCCCAACTGCAAGGCCAATGGTACCTGTTTGATCCCACCTGGGGCGCGGGCGTGGTGGAAAAAGGCGTGTTCATCTCCCGGGCTAATACCAAGTACTTTATGGTGTCGCCGGCCAAGATGATCCAAACGCACATGCCGTTTGACCCGATGTGGCAATTACAGACGCAGCCGCTAACCTACAGTGAATTCATTTCCTCCAGAGGTGCTTTGCCCAAACCCAAACCGGCATTCAAGTTCCTGGATACGCTGGCTACTTACAGGTCCGCTCCAGAGAAGGCGCAATTGACGGGCGCCATCCGGCGGATGTCTGCCAACCCGGTGATTCCGGCGGTGGTGTTGGACCAACTGAACCACCTGAAGAAGAACCTCTCCGTCATCCGGGAAAACGAAACGGTAGACGCGTACAATATGGCCGTGAAGACCTTCAACGAGGGCATCAACGCCTTGAACCAGTTCATCAGGTACCGAAACAACCGGTTTCTGCCAGCCAGGTCAGACCAGGAGTTGCGGCAGATGGCCAGTAGCTGCGCCGGTAAGTTCAGTGAGACCAGGCGGCTGCTCCAGCAGGTGAACCCCGCCGACAACACCAACTTGTTCCTTTCTTTGCAGAACATGAAGGTTTCCTTGGAAAAAGCCGCGGCTATGGTGCAGAAGCAGAATCAGTTTTTGGACCGGTACCTCAGCACGCCGGTAAAGAAACGCGAAGCTTTATTCTACAAGCAAGCTTTGGCAGAGCGCCAGTAGATAGGCTGGCCTCTCACTTCTTTGGTGATTTAAGCAGGCGGGTTTAGGGGCTGTTTTCTCAGAATCCGCCTCTAAACATATGTCAGAAGTTTTGTATATCTTGGTTCATACATCCTTCCACCAACTTCACAAACATGAATAAAATCATCTCCCGACGTTCCCGGCTATCGGTGCTGCTGCTGGCCTTGTCGCTGGCCGGACCGGCCGTCATGGCCCAGGGCGCCAAAGACCTCAATGTGCCTTACCAGCGCCCCGCTGAGTCTATTGCCAAACTGATTGAAGCCCCAGCCACGCCCTCCGTCCTTTTCGATTCTAAAGGCGAGTGGATGCTGCTCATGGAGCGCGCCGGCTACCCTTCCATTGAGGAGGTGGCCGCGCCCGAGGCCCGTATCGGGGGCCTCCGCATAAATCCGGCGGTGAACGGGGCCAGCCGTGGTACTTCTTTCCATACCCTCAAATTCAAAAAAGTCTCCGGCGGAAAGGAGTTCACCATCCAGGGCCTGCCCAGCAAAGCCAAGATCACCGATGTCACCTGGTCGCCGGATGAAAAGCAAGTGGCCTTCCTGAACACCGTAGCTAACGGCATTGAACTCTGGGTGGTAAACGCCGCTGACAAAACTGCCCGTAAACTCACCACCGCCACCGTGAACGATGCCTGGGGCAATGCCTTCAGCTGGACACCCGACAGTAAGAACCTGCTGGTGAAACTGGTGAATCCGTCACGCGGCGAGGCACCTAAGTCTAACACCACGCCGATAGGTCCTATTATCCAGGAGAACCTGGGCCGCACCGCCCCTTCCCGCACCTACCAGGATCTGCTTAAGAACCGCCAAGACGAGGCTCTCTTTGACTACTATTTAACAGGCCAACTCGTGCAGGTTACCCTGGACGGCAAGCAGACGAACCTGGGCGAGCAAGGCATTATCCGGTCCTTCAGCGTCTCTCCAGATGGTCAGTTCGTGCTGGTCTCCGCCACGCATCTGCCTTACTCCTACCTCGTGCCTTCCAGTCTGTTCCCGTATTCTGTGCAAGTGTGGGACCGCCAGGGAAAAGTGGTGAAGCAGATCGCTGACATTCCGCTGGGCGAGAACATTCCGGTGGGCTTCAACGCAGTGGCGGCCGGCCCCAGAAGCGTTAACTGGCGCGCTGACCAGCCTGCCACGCTCTTTTGGGTAGAAGCCCAAGATGGCGGTGATGACAAGAAAGAAGTGCCAGTGCGGGACATCGTCTATACCCAAGCGGCGCCGTTCACTCAAAAACCGGTGGCGCTGGTGGGTACCAAACTCCGCTTCAGCGGCATTACCTGGGGAGACGAGGACTTAGCTTTGGTTACTGAGCGCTGGTGGAAAACCCGCCAGGAGCGCCGCTTGCGCGTGAACCCAAGCCAGCCGGGCGCCGAGCCGGTGCTGCTGGTGGAGCGTTCCTACGAAGACCTGTACTCAGACCCAGGCTCGCCGGTAATGACCAAAAACCAGTTCGGCCGCAACGTGCTCATGACGGATAAATCTGGGCAGAATCTGTACATGATCAGCGAGGGTGGCTCGCCGCAGGGGAACCGTCCTTATCTGAGCAAGTTCAACCTGACCACCAAGAAAGCCGATATCCTGTGGCGCTCGGAGGCACCTTTTTACGAGCTGCCGGTAGATGTCCTGAACCCAGAGAAAGGCATCTTCATCACGCGCCGCGAGTCTGAGAACGATCCGCCTAACTACTTTCTGCGCCAGATCGGGTCTAAGAAACTCACCGCGGTGACCAAGTTCCCGCATCCGTCGCCGGAGTTGATTGGGGTGGACAAGCAGCTCTTGACCTACAAACGCAACGACGGCGTCACGCTGACCGCCACGCTCTACACGCCTAAAGGCTACAAGAAAGAACAGGGCCGCCTGCCGATGCTGATGTGGGCGTATCCGCGGGAGTTTAAAGACGCCGCCAGTGCCGGCCAGATGAAAAGCTCGCCTTATGAGTTCACGCGCATCAACTACGGTTCTCCCTTGTTTTGGGTGACCAGAGGCTACGCCGTGCTGGACCGCACTGATTTCCCGATTGTGGGCGAAGGAGACGCTGAACCTAATGACACTTATGTAGAGCAGTTGTTGGCCAGCGCCAAAGCAGCTATTGATGAGGTGACTAAAATGGGCATCGCAGACCCTACCCGCGTGGCGGTGGGCGGCCACTCCTACGGGGCTTTCATGACGGCGAACCTGTTGGCGCACTCCAACCTGTTCGCGGCGGGTATTGCGCGCAGCGGGGCCTATAACCGCACCCTTACCCCGTTCGGGTTCCAGGCTGAGGAACGCACGTTCTGGCAAGCCCCCGAGGTGTACGCCAAGATGTCGCCGTTCAACTACGCCGATAAAATCAAGACGCCTTTGCTCATGATTCACGGCGAGGCCGATAACAACTCCGGCACTTTCCCTATCCAGAGTGAGCGTTTCTACAATGCCCTGAAAGGCCACGGTGCCACCACCCGCCTGGTGTTCCTGCCCGCCGAGAGCCACGGCTACGGCGCCAAGGAGTCTATCATGCACATGCTCTGGGAAATGGACCAGTGGCTGGAGAAATACGTCAAGAACAAGCCGCAGCCGCAAACCATGCGGTAATTGGCCTGTTTTCTATTCATAAGGGGTGGTCAGTGGTAAAACATAGGCCACCTTTTTTTGTTCTGCGTAATAAAACTTAGATTTCCACGACGAATTTTGGCTGAGAAGCCTGGATGGGAAGAACGGACCTTGACTATCCGTTGCAACAGACAAACCAGATGACAAAAGTAGAACTGAAGAAACCCAACGGGGATGTTTTCCTTATTGCGGAGCGGATGCCAGACAACCTCTATATCCACGCCCAGTGGATTGGAATCCAGACCCTGGAAACCGTGATGGAGGGAGGCAGCTATTATATCAAGTTACTGCAGGAGCAACCTTGCTCCCGGTTGCTGAACAACCACAAAGAATTGATCGGGCCCTGGGACGTGGCCAATGACTGGATTGTGAAATACTGGACGCCCAAAGTCATGGAGCTTGGGTTGGAATATCTGAGCCAGGTGCTGGCCCCCGGAATCTACGGACAGATGTCTTTTCACCACCTGCACCAGCACATCGGCGACAAGTTCCAAATCAAAATGTTTGAGGATGTGCCCCCCGCCCTTGACTGGCTTCTCAACGTGGGTACTGAAAATCCCCAGCGTGCCGTAACCAGGTGAGCGTTTTTACTCCAACTAGGATATACTTGTTGGAGTATTTTTTTTACCCTTCCGTTTTCAGGCCGATTTCCAAAAAACAGCCCCAAATCAACCTCTCAACCAATCTTCAACACCGCATCCCCTCCTACGGGGTACCCTACGCAGGTCAACACCAGGCCCTGGGCGACTTCCCTGTCCGTGAGCACCTCATTGTAAGACATCCAGACCTGGCCTTGCAGGCAGGTGGCGGCGCAGTTTCCGCAGCGCCCCGCCTCGCAGCTGTACGGCAGGGAAAGCCCTGCTTTTTTGGCGGCCTGCAGAATGGTATCGGGGTACTGGGTTGAAAGTTGGTACACCTGGTGTTGGTACTGGATGGTGACGGTATGCGGGTCTGTGTCTGGAGGGGTTTCTTTGGTGATCACCTTTACCGTGCTGAAGGTCTCCTGCCGGATATTGGCCGCGGGTATGCCCATCTCCCTTAACCCGTACAGGCACAAACGCCGGTAATTTTCCGGGCCGCATACATAACATAATAAATTCTCTGCAGACACTTTGCTGTAATGCCGCACCAGCTCTTTCAGAAGGTCTTTGTGCAGCCGGGCCTCACTCAACCGGGGCGAAATGCTGAACAGAAATTTCACCTGGAAGCGTGCTGGGTGTTGCTGGGCCAGCAGTTGCAGTTCCAGTAAGAAGATGGTGGTCTGGGGCGAATGGTTGCTGTACACCAACACCACAGAAACACCTGGGTGGGCATAAAGCAGGGTTTTGATCAAAGCGTTAATGGGAGTGATTCCGCTTCCGGCCGCCCAAAAAAACACCTGCGGGTAAGCCGTCATCTCCTCGGGCAACGTGAAAAACCCGGCGGCTCCGATGGTCTGCAGGGTGTCTCCTACCCTGGCTTGGTCAATTAGTTGGCGCGAAAGGAATCCGTTCTCTATCCTTTTCACCCCGATGGCCAGCGGCTCGCCTAAAGCCGGCGCGGAGGTGATGGAATAAGACCTCCTGATCTCCTCCTGTTTGTTTTGCGCCACCAGCGTTAGGTACTGGCCCGGCAGGTAAGAGATCGCCTGGGCATCCTCGCCCCCGAATACGAAGGTCTTTACGTCGGGTACTTCTTCCTTGATGTGGGTAATGGTAAGCGGCAGATAGGTAGCACTCATGCAGGCAGCACTTTCAAGTCAAATACCTCTTAACGGATTTCACCGCTCCAGAGATAAGGCCAATACTTTGCAATCTATACGCTTACTCACAAACAGGTTAGTTTTTGGCGCATTTTCCAAAAAAGAACCCCAAACCCGCTTCCCTTTTTTAGGGGAAACCGGTTTGGGGTTATGGGCGCTAAGCAAGCTTATCTCTGCTGCTTACAGGCAACTCAGCAAGATTCCGAGGAGCGCAAAGAGGAGGATCATGGCCTACAAAAGGTTGAGCAGAAACAGAACTTACCCGTTAGAATCACCGTCAGATTTGGCGTCATCGTTGTTGATCTTCTTTTTGCGGCGAGGCGCCTGGGCTTTGGTGTTGAGCTTGCCAAACTTGTAGCTGGCGTTGATCTTTACCTGCCGGTTGTACAGGTACATAGTGCTTACCTGCTCCGCGTTTTGGGTTTTGAAGGAATTTCGCTGTTTCAGGGTCTCGGAGAAAGGGTTGTCAATGCCCACGCTAATGCTGCCGTTCTTCTTGAGGATGTCTTTCTTCACTGCGATGGTGTACATGGCGAGCGCTGATGCCTTCCCCTGCAGCGTTACCCTGCGCGAGTTGAATTGGCTGAACACCTGGGCACTGAACCCTTTTTCAAAGCTGTACGAGGCGTTAATGTTGGCATTGTACATCATGCTGGAGTTGGAGGCATTCAGCAGCGAGGTTTGGCTTTCCAGGTCACTGTAGAAGAGGTTGATGTTGGTGCTCACGTTTCCTTTCTGCAAAAACTTGGTGCTCCCGAAAAGGCTTACCCCATAACTGGCGTTCCGCCCAATGTTCCCGAACCGGGTATAATTCACGCCTCCCTCGGTGGGCAAGGTGTAGGCCTCAATGGAGTTGTTCGTTTGCCGCCAGAAGAAAGAGGCATTCACCGAGGTGCCGCTTTTGAAAAAGGTGCTGTACCCTAGTTCATAGGCGTTGGTGATCTCGGCCCGCAGGTTGGGGTTTCCTACCTGGATGTTGAACGTATCAACGCGGTTCTCAAAGGGATTCAGCAAACCCAGTTGTGGCCGTTGGATGCGTTTGGTGTAGTTGAACTTCACCGTCTGGTTGTTTTTGAGGGATCTGGAAATGGCCACACTGGGCACGAAATTGCCGTACTTCTGCCCTACTGAGGTCTCCGTAGAGGTGAAATCGCCGTCAATGTGGGTGTATTCGTACCGTGAGCCCAGCTTAAAGTTATACTTTTTATCCAGGCTGAACTCATAGGAGGCATATGCGGCGCCCACGTTCTGCTGGTACTCAAAAATGTTGGTGCGGCTAGGGTCCAGCACGAAAGGTCCCGTGGCCGGATTGGCGACCAAAAGCTGGTAATCACTCTCGGCGTAACGAAGGATGGCTTTGGTACCCAGTTCCAGCAGGTGCTTGTTCTTGAACGGATGTGTATAATCTACCTGAAAGGTTTTTTCCTCATTGTACGCGTCATTGAGGTTCTGCTCCCGTAAAGCCAGTTGCTGGTCAAGGTTCAGGACATCGGCGAAATTGTTGTTTTGGCGGTTGTTGCGGCTCAACAATCCCAGGATGCTGAGTTCTCGGCCTGGTTTTTCAAAACGGCGGGTAAAATCCAGGTTGAGGTCATAGTTGAGGTTGTCAAATTCATTGTTGTTGATCCGGGTGTTACCGCCTTTTACCTCCCCGCCCAAATACTGGGTGGAAACCTGCGAGGTCTTATACGCGAATACCCCGCTCTGCATCCTGAAGCCGGCCGATAAGCTGGTTTTAGGGTTCAGGTCGTAATCAAGCCCTACCTGCAGCATCTTGAATATCCCTTCGCGTCTGCCGGTCATGGTTTGGTGCAGCCGGTCAATGCCCGGGATGCCATTGTAGTACGTGTCGCGGAGGCTCTCGGCAGGGTTGTTGCGCCAGCTCTGCCCCAATGAGGTGGTCAGCCCGAATTTGCCTTTGCGGTAGTTCACATTGCCGTTCACGCCGGTGTTCCGGTTGCCGTAGGTGGCATTCACCTGCCCGGTTACCCCCTGCAGGTTGTTTTTCTTGGTGATGATGTTGATGATACCGGCCGTGCCCTCGGCATCGTACTTGGCAGAAGGGTTGGTGATGACTTCCACGCTTTTGATCTGGTCAGCGGGAATCTGCTGCAGGGCATCGGCAATACTGGTGGCCATCACCGCCGAGGGCTTGTTGTTGATCAACACCCGCAGGTTAGAGCTGCCGCGCAACGCCACATTGCCTTCCAGGTCCACCGTTACGCCGGGTACTTTCTTCAGGACATCCCCGGCGGTGCCTCCTGCGTTTGTAATGTCCTTCTCGGCGTTGTACACCATGCGGTCCACTTTGTCCTCCACCAGCAGTTTATCGCCTTCCACGGCTACCTCGTCCAGCATCTTGGAATTGCCTTTGAGCGCCACGGCCCCAATATTGATTTCCTCTTTGCTGCCCAGCGTGATGTTGTCCATCTCCCGGGTCTCGTACCCCAGAAAGCTGACCGATATTTTGTAATGCCCGGCCGCTACCCGCGCCAGCGTAAAACGGCCTTTCTCATCAGTCACGGTGCCGTCCACGGTTTTTCCGGAGGCTTTCTCAATCAGGCTGATGGTGGCAAACTCCACTGGTTTCTTGGCTACGTCATCAATCACCACGCCCGCTATTTTGCTGTTTCCTTTAGGGAAAGATGGTGCGGAAGCCGTTTGGGGAGGAGCGGAAGCAGGCTTGCTCTGCGGAGCCTGGGCGAAAGTGAACTGCGCGGCCAGGCTGCCGGCAATTGCCAGGAGTATAACGTTTTTCATGTTTCTAGTAATAAGGGTTAGTTAGATATCACTTTTCAGAAAAGCCCTGTAAAATCCTTGTATGCCTTGTATTGGAATTCTATAAGATGGCAGCCGGAAATCAGTACAGTAGGTGCTTTGTTATGGCACAAGGTTAGCACGCCCTAGGCGTTCTGGAAACTAAATGTGATGAAAGACAGGAAAAATGGGATGAATGGTTACTAACCTCCAGAAAGAGGGTTTTGAAGTTTCAATCAGTCAAGCGCAGGCCAGGAACACCTATGGGGTGATGGAAAAGCGTAGAAAAGAATTGTACCAACAAAGCGCTGCCAGGCCACTTTTTTCACAGAGAAAAAGCAGGGATTGAGGATCTTTCTTTGGGGCTGTTTTTAGGAATACAGCTCTAAAACGATGAAATTCTCTATTAAGCGTAGAGCGGTTTTATGGTTGTTTTTAGAAATTCAGGCTGAAAATAAGAAAGTCATTGGTCCACCAGAGGAAGGAAGCACCCAAACCAAAAAGCGCCTCCTTTCCCGGGTGAATACTATTTTTTACTGAGCGCAGGCAAGGCGGCTCCGCTGAAGACAGCCCTGGCGCTGTCTGAGAATTGATAGGTAAGCGAAGGAATGGCTACGTCAAACAGATTGAGGCCACCTTTGTGCTGAATGGACAGATCAGCAGCTTGTATTTGGTTCTTTCCGAGGATGGTCAGCCTGGAGCCGCTTCCTTCCGAAAGGCCCACCACAGCTTTCAGTTTGCCTAGTTTCAGGTTGTTCAACTCCACCGCAGTGGCATGGTCTTGCTGAATGGTTAAGCTATCCTGGGTGAAGTTGTTGAGCGTAATGTTGTGGTAAATCTCCTGCAAGAACAGATCGGTTTGCGGTTCTCCGCCCATTTTGTAGCGGGCCGAGGTGGTGAGTGACGTCAGCTTGGGGCAGGAAATGTACACGCTGTAACTTCCGTTGTAGCGAAAATCCCGGCCTTTTATCTGGTCCACATCCACGATGAGTTTATTGCCTTGTTTTTTGAACCGCACGAAATCCTGGGCGCGTTCATGCACCCGCACCTGGGAAGCGCCCTGCACAATCTTCACGCTGAGTTTACTGCCTCCGTTTACCTGTATGGCATCAAACCCAGTGATGTCTGTGGAAATGAAATCAACCAAGGGGTCTCTGAACAGGCCTTTGTCATATTCTGCTTTCATGGCAAAGTTAAAGGCCGTAAGGGAGCAGAGGAAAAAGACCAATGCGGAGAATATGAGAATTGTACTCTTTTTCATCTTGTTCTATTTTAAGGTGAAATGCTCTGTTTTGAATTGTTCATACCTTTTCTGCAGCTCGTCCAGGGAAATATCCAGGAGGAACACATTCCGGAAGAATTCGGGCAGGTCTTGTTGCAGGAAACGCTCTTTGCGGTGGTGCTTTACCTTCTCTACTCCTTCTGGGGTCACAAAAAAGCCAATGCCCCGCTTGTTGTAGATCACTTCCTGGTTCTGCAGGTATTCAAAGGTGCGCATGACGGTGTTGGGGTTTACCTGTAGCTGTACCGCCAGTTCACGCACAGACGGTATTTTATCTTCGGGGAGCCATTTGCCCAGTAGAATGTTCTCACTCACGTGCGAGGCAATCTGGAGGTAGATGGCTTCATTGTTTCTAAATTCCATAGTTCTATCGTTAGCCTACACTTCTTTCTCTCTCAACCTAAAGTAGGCGCTAGTCCATAAGAGCAGGGATGTTCCCAGAAGAACCAACCCCAATATATACTCCTGTTTCTCGGGGAACCGGAGCTGAAAATATTCTCCCGCCTCTGAGAAATACAGATTGGAAAACGGGAAAGCGTCGTCCAAGGTATGCCCCAGCAAAGATTGCAGGATGGTTTTATTAACCAGCGTCACCACTAGGCCTATGATGATAATGATGAAGGCGGTTTTGATGAATTGCCACTTCTCAAAGAAGATGGAGCCCAGGAACGTCACCGAATGCAGGAAAAAGAACAGATTCAAGCCCGTTATCTGCCCATCTTCATTGGAATACAGGCTCATGATCTCATACTCCTGCCCTCGCCAATCATCCAGGGGGAGTAAGATGGAAGCCACCAGGAAAAAGCAGGCAATGTATACCACCTGAAAGATGACGTAAGAATAAATCCAGCCCACCAGGTACTTCTCAAAATGGGACGCCGGCAACGTGAGCGAGGCAATGGCTTTTCTCTTGTCTCCTAAGTGGGCAAAGATGGTACTGGTGAAGATGGGCCCTGCGGCTAGCAGCATGAAGACGTAAATCACGCCCTGTTTATCTGTAGTCATGGGCGAGGTTTCCACCATAATCAAAAAACCCATGAACAAAACCAGAAGGCCTATCAGAACCGCGGCGCACAAAAGGTAATATTTTATATTCTCTGCGGTGTGTTTCCTGAACAACCACCAGAAGCGGGTAAAGCTAAATTGCGTTTTCATACTTGTCTTTTTGTAGAAGTTGAAGCAAGGGTTGGTTATCTGAGATAATGGCATTGAAGAAAAGCTCCATGTCTACCCGGCTGAACACGCCCTCATGGTTGGGCATGATCACATTCTGCCCTTGGAAGGAGTCTTCGGCATACAGCACATCATAGCCATCGGTGGTAGGAAGGGTGGCAAATACCAGTTTCTCGGCAATACTGTCCATTTCCTGGTTCACCACAATCTCGCGGTTGTGCACCACCACCAGAGAGTCAATAAGGCTATCCAGATCACGCACCTGGTGGGTGGAAATGATGACGCAGCGGTCTTCGTTCAGCGCGGAGGCAATGATCTTGCGGAACTGCACCTTAGAGGGAATGTCCAGCCCGTTGGTAGGCTCATCCATAACCAGCAGGTCGGTGTTGGTGGCCAGCCCAAAGGCAATCATGACCTTTTTCTGTTGCCCGAACGACAGCTTGTCCATCACGGCCTCACGGGGCACCTCAAACTCGGTGAGGTATTGGTAAAACTCCTCCTCGTTGAACTTGGGGTAAAAGATAGCCGTGTTGGAAACAAATTTTGCGGTGGTGGTGGAAGGCACAAAGATTTCCTCCGGAAGGAAGAACAGGTTGGAAAGCACCTCCGGTGAGCGCTTGGAGGCATCGGCGCCGTCTATGGTGCAGGTGCCAGCCGTGGGGAACGCCAGCCCGGTCATATTCTTCAGCAACGTGGACTTGCCAGCCCCGTTTTTCCCGAGCAATCCGTAGATATGGCCCCGGGAGAGTGACAAATGCAGGTTCTGGAACAGCAACGTCCCCCTGCGGTACCCAAAACTTAAATTGTCAATGTGTATCATAGCCTAGTTGCTTACTGTATTAGTTACTTAGTACACTACAAATGTAGAAACAGTTTTGAGAAAAGCAACGCAGTGGTCAAAAAAATTTCAGAGGAGTGTTCCTACTTATAGCATGTTTTTATAAAAACAGCCTTAAAACGATGGAAAGAAGGTTTTTCGGGAAAGAGATCGCTGTTTGCCAGATCAAATTTCGGACTCAGGACAAACCTTTTTCCTCCATTTCAGGGCAAATTGTCACCAACCCAGGTGTACTAGGAGTGTATGGGAGGTGTACTAGGTGTCTCGTTCACATCCTCTTGATTTTTCCGTACAAGACACCATGAACCCGTTTGAAGAAAGTAAAATCCCCCACCTGGACCAGTTAAGTTACACGGACATTCAAACTGCCACGCTGGCTATGGGGTGCTTCTGGAGCCCAGAGGCTTTGTTTGGGGCTATGAAAGGCGTGATCAGAACCAGGGTTGGTTTTGCCGGAGGCACTACCCCTGCCCCTACCTACCGCACCCTCGCCGATCACATTGAGACCGTACAGATTGAGTTTGACCCTGAGCAAGTCACCTTTGCGCAATTGCTGGAGAAGTTCTTTGCCAAGCACACCCCTACCCAAGAACCCCGCAAAAGGCAGTACACCTCGGCTATCTTCTACCATTCCCCTGAGCAGGAACAAGGAGCGCAGGACGCTATCAAAGCAGCAGAAGAGCAGTTCCAAGCGAAAGTGCTCACGGAGCTGATTCCCTACGAAAACTTTCACCTAGCCGAGGAGCGGCACCAGAAATGGAAACTACGCCGGCATACCGAGGTGTTGCGGGAACTGCAGAAAATCTACCCTGCTTATGAAGCCTTCAACAACTCCACCGCCGTTGCCCGGGTGAATGGGTACGTAGGCGGGTACGGAGAACAGGAGACCCTGATGGAGGAGATTGCAAGCTTGGGACTATCTGTCCCCGTGCAGAATACCCTGCTAGCTCTCTATATGACGCAAGGTACCCCGGGCTTTCCTTTTGCCTATAGATAATAGGCAAGAGCGCCTTTATGGCTTATTTCTAAAAAACAGCTCAGAAATACACAGGAAATAGTTTAAATGAACTTACCGCTGGCGCGAATTTGCAGCTCGAGTCCGCACGCATTCTAATCCACTTCTGCTTTTATTTGTCCAGGTATTTTTACGCTTTAATAAGGACCTCCTTCTCTTATCCTCTGGAAAGATCTTGTGGGTTAACTAGAATTGCGTTGAAGATAGGCCATAACCGTTCGCCCACGAGATCCTTTCAGGATGACAAAAGGGAGTAAAATGCTTTTTAGTAATAGGAATGACTGTAAAAGGAAGATGTGTCAGTAACTAGCCAAACGCTAGAAAACTAAGAAAGAAACTGAATAACTGTAAACAAGTGCCGGAGGCTCATCAGCGGAACTTCCTTCAGTCGTCAGACTTTTTCTCAAACTATTTTAAATCTTCCTTTTGCAGGTGAATTGAATCTGCGTTGATGCAGTAGCGGATGTGAGATGGTGTTCTTTTGTCCTGGAACAGGTGCCCTAGGTGAAGGCCGCACTGTAGGCAGAGGAGTTGGGTGCGGTCGCGGCCGTAGGTTTTCAGGAGCTGTTGCTGGACGTTCTCCTCCAGGTGTGCCCAGAAGCTGGGGAAGCCAGTTTTGGAATCAAACTTCTGGTCCGAGGAAAACAGGGGATTGCCGCAGCGGCTGCAGACGTAGACGCCCGCCTCCTGGTTCTGCTCGTTTTTAACCCAGTCTATCTGGCGGTTCTGGAACATGCCCTTCTTCTTTTCTCCATTCGGTTATCTCAAACCCATCGCCTTGAATGCGCACGCTAAAAAGCCGGTCGAAGCCTTCAGAGAAAGCGGGCGGCTCCAGCTTTTTGCGTACGTCATACAAAGCAACGTCTTTGACTTTATCTTTCCCCTCACGAGCACTGTTGCGGGCCAGGGCCTCAGGTAGGGACGTTTGGAAGTAATACCCAATCACCTGGTAGCGCCGTTCCTTCAGCAGCGGAATATACTGCTGGCGGTCTTCTTTGCGGGGGTTGGTATTATCTATGACCAGTTTAGCGGTCGTTTTCAGGCAAACCTGCAAAAACTGGCGTTCCCGGTTACGCGTCTTGAGCAGATCCATACTGATGCGCACGTGCGAATTGAAGAAGTGCTTCTTGTAAAAAGTAGACTTCCCCGATGCCTGCATGCCTATAAACAGAATGGCCTCCACCCGCGTAGCCTTGGATTATTTTTCCTGGGCGGGCACAAACGCCATTGAGATGGAATTGACGCAGTGGCGGGTATTCTTGGCGGTAAAGCGTTCTCCTAGAAACACGTGGCCCAAGTGACCTCCGCAGTTGGAGCAGACAATCTCAGTGCGCCGACCATCGGCATCCAGCACGCGGGTCACGGCACCCGGAATTTCATCGTCAAAACTGGGCCATCCGCAGTGCGACTCAAATTTGTCTTCAGAGCGGTACAGCGGCGCGTTGCAGCGGCGGCAAACATAGGTACCGGGTTCTTTGACGGTGTACAGTTTGCCGGTGAAAGGGCGCTCCGTGCCTTTGTGCAGGATCACGTATTCTTCTTCGGGGGTAAGCTGGTTATATTTTTTCTCTTCGTTTTCCATGGTGCTTTTGCTGTTTACTTCTGCTACTCATACTGACTTTGGCCAGGTCTCGTTGCTGATTAGGTAACAAGGCAAAAGTAGGGAGAATTCCGGCATCCTGTTTTGGCGGTGTTTTACAGGAAACCACCTAAAAACAATAACCGCCGCCTCACTGGAAGATTGGAGTTTTATAGGAAGAAGGTAAAAAAATGAAAATGCTTCCTTCAAGAGTTATTAGACAAAAGTTATTAGAAGCATTGGTCATAGTTATACCAATTCACCTTTTTGAATAAAAACTCCCCTTGGTGAATGGTAATAGAGTCCTTCGGATTAACCTCATTGTACAGCGTACCATAGAAAGTACCCCTAATTCCTTTATGAGAGAACTCTGGTAAATCAATAAACTCTTTCACCTCTACCCAGAAGGCAGGTTTATCGGTTTTGTTCGTATAATGCTTGACCGTCTCCCCGGGTCTGTTCACCCTGAAGCTTGCGTGCGAGAAGAAATCTTTTGTATAAGCGTCTGTGATCGCGTAAACCCCTATTGTCTTGAGATTGCTAATCTGAATTCGTAAGTATTCCTCACGCCTGCTCTCTCCTGCTATATCATTTTTGGCCTCAATAGTGAAAATAGGCCTGCTTCCTTCGTTCGTAGTGATCCTAGACCAGGCGCCATGGAATTTTTGCATGCATTTATCCTCCCCTACCTGGCTGGGTTGCCACCGTTGGCTGTTCAATTGCATACTAAAGGAAGTGACAGGCGTAGGTTTAGGTTCTGGCTCGGGCGCGTCTTTCTGGCAACTACCCAGCCCTAAACCCAAAAAAATCATTGTAGTGAAGGCTAACTTGGTGTTCATAACAGTATTTCTTCCTTTATTTAATTTTATATAGAACTTGGACTTTCAAGTGGATGGGTTATCTCAACACATGCATGGCCAGCACTTTTTGCACCTCGTAGACATCTACGGCCTTGTTGAATTTCTTCCGGATGCTGGGCTCTACTTCACTGGAAACCCAGATCTTGAGCTCGGCGTCCAGTTCAAAGGTACCGGCTGTTTCCACGCTGAACCTGGAGATGCTTTTGTAGGAGATGGAAAGGTATTCCACCTTATTCCCGGTCAGGCCCTGCACTTCTATGAGGATCAATCTTTTAGACGTAAAGATGAAGGTATCCCTGATGAGCTTAAATCCCAGCTCAATCATCTCACCCTCGGCCAGCAGTTTGCCATAATCCTTGATCAATGTCTCCTGGCTTACCGCTCCGGCATTCCCTAGTATTGCTGAAAAAAGACCCATGTTTCTATAGTTTTAAGTGAACGGATAAGAGGCCATGGTGGAAGCCAGATGACTACGCCTACCCAGATATATTAAATTTACCAGATACTAGTCTGTATGCAAGTAAAGTATTTAATTAATTCAGCTATAACTATTTAGAGCCAATCTGGTATTTAGAGCCAATCTGGAAGGTGTCTATATCTAATGGCTGGTTTTAGGAGAATCGGTTCGGGTTTCCTACTTATCCTGGGTTGTACAGGAAGCATTTGGGTTTAACAGGCTCCTTGCTCTCCCGATAGAATGTCATCAGCCTGAAGCAGCCTAGTTTCACTTTCAAAATCCTAGTTCTCCACCTCACGGATCAAGCATCATCATATTCTCAACGATGACGCTCATCTTTGACGGGCTAGTGTTGAGCTTGATCCAGTGGTGGTTTTTGTCTGGGTGGTGGAAGGAAGGATATTTCCAGGAGACGTTCCCGCCCGGGTCGGATCTCAGCTGTCCGTTGGTCTCGGACGTAAACCTCCCGCCCCATAGGCCCCGCACGGCAATCAGCACGCCCATTTGGTCCCAGCTCGGCCGGAAATCGGGGCCATGGTAACGGTTCTTAGCAATTTCATAGGCCTTGCGCACAGGATTGGCGTTGGATTTGGTGGCCAGGAGGCGATTTCCTGTCTTGATCTTATCCCCCACTTGGTTGGGCACAAACCAAGCCTCCCCCGGCCAATGGTTGATGACCCGTTGGGTGCTGGAGGCCGCCAGTTTGTAGTTAAAGGAAGTTCCGGAAGAGCCGTCTTCGTCTATCCACCCCCCTGCGGCGACCAGCCTCTTCACTTTCCGTCGGATCAGATCCATGCCTTCGGAGGAAGCCATCAGGTTATCAAGGTTGCGGAGCGGACCGATGGTTGCGATCACGACACTATTATCCGGCTGTCGGGATAAGATTTGCTCATAGAGGGTCGTGGCATTGGGCGCGTTGACGAGATCTTGGGGGTAATTGGCGGAAATTTGACTGTACCAGCCGCCGGTGGGGAGAAGGGTATTATCCCTCAGAATCCCGATGGGGATATTCGGGAGTCCGAAATACGTATTGATTGCATCAGTGGCCGGGGCGCTGTACGGGTAAGACACCGTAACCATCATGGCCAGCACATTGACCTCGCCGGACCGAATCAGGCTGTGCAAAACGGCCAGAGCCCCCGCATCGTCTGAGTCGTTGAAGATATCCAAGTCCAGGATCAGGTTCACTTTGCTCGTAGATGGCGTCTGAGCAGGAGGAGGAGGATCTTTGCTTACTTTTTTGAATTCGAAGTAATCTACATCAAAATATTGAGACTTCGTCTGGAACCGCAGCAGATGCCGACCTGCGCTAAGTTTCACGCGCTTGACGGCGGTGAGAGAGTAGCTTTGGTAGCTTCCCCGGTTGGGAACCTTGATATTCCCCATCCGGTTGACACCGTCAATGAGCATCTGGAAGCTCTTGCCGGAACCGGTGGTTGCTACGGATGCCGTGAAATCATACTCACCGGCCGCCGCGACATTGACCGTGTATTCCAGCCACTCGCCTTTCCGGATGGCACTGATGTGATGGCCCGTGGTGTGGACGTTTCGGGCTATGTCCACGTCCTCGCCCGTGCGATAAGCTTGGTCGCGGTTTTTTGGGGTTGTATCGTAGTAGGCGACATTCATGCCGCCGCGGTCGAAGTTCTCGCCTTCCACGCGGGTTGGAAGCTCAAGTGGTGCCCCTAAATAAGGCCTCTGCTGCCCCACAGCGGTGAATGGATCAATATCAAGCGCCAAGATGCTCAACGAAAGAAGTGCCCTGAGTTTTGCCATAGTTCCTATGAAGATGAGCCGTTAAGTGGTAAAAATTAACGTGTGCCGGAACAGTCTGAAACCTGATTTTATTTACTCCTCGCTGGTGAGGAGCATTCCGTATTTCCTAAGTACTCTTTCTGGCTACCGGCGCCCACGTTCCACTGTATGGCTGCAAGTAAGCCTATATCTTTAGAGTTTTAGTACGAGGCTGGTAAAGTACCAGATATATTAATATTTTCAGTCACTGGCCTATATGCAATAAAAGTGTTTAATTTATTCAGCTCTAACTATTTAGAGTTATTCCGGAAGGTGTATACAATCAATGACTATAGTTATGAAAATAGGGTTACTTTTTCTCCTTTTCCTGGGTTGTACAGGAAGCGTTTGGGCCCAGCAGGGCGCTTCCATCTCCTTTGAAAAAGTCATCAGCCTGAAGCAAGTAGGTGCTCCCCTTATTTCGCCTGATGGGAAAACCGTGGTGTACAGTGTCACCAGCACCGATTGGACGAATAATACCTATGATACGGAGCTTTGGCTGTCAAGGGACGGCGCCGCTCCCCTGCCCCTTACCCGCACCGCCAAAGGCAGCAGCACCTCGGCACGCATTACCCCAGACAGCAAGTTCGTGAGCTTTCTAACCGACCGGGGTGAGAAAAATCAGCTGTACATCATTCCGGTCACCGGTGGGGAGGCGCTGCAGGTCACCAAAGACGAGGATGGCGTGGGAAGTTATGAATGGAGCCCTACTGGTAACCGGCTAGCCTATACCAAAGCCGAGGTAGAAAGCAAAAAGGAGAAAACTACGAAGGAGCGCTACGGAGCCTTCGCCATTGAAGGCGAAGAATTTAAGCAAAGCCATCTCTGGTTACTCAACTTCCACTATGACTCCGTGGCCCTGGCCGGGCAAGTGCCCTGCTACCCTGTTAAGAAAGACTCGCTCCAGGCAAGCACCACATCGGTTGTTCCTTCACAAGATTGCTATAAACTGCCCGTAGCCCGCAAGATTACCTCCGGTGATTTCCACGTCACCAGCTTTGCCTGGAACCCAGACGGCAGAACCATCGCTTTCAACAAGCAACCCAATCCGCTAATCACCAGTAGCCTGCGGTCAGACATTGCTCTCGTCAACGCAGACACCAAAGAAGTCAAAACCCTAATCTCCAACCCTACCGGAGATTTTTTCAGTAAGTGGAGCCCAGACGGAAAGGCTTTTGTGTACAGCAGTTCCCTGGATGATTCCACCACTTATTTCTTCAAGAACAACCGCCTGTTCATCTATGACACCCCAACCGGCAAAAGCCAGGAGGTAGCGCAAGCCATTGATGAAAACAAATCTGTGATGGAGTGGAATAAGAACGGCATTTACGTCAATGCTTTGGAAAAAACAAGGCAGAAGGTATTTGAGGTAAACCCTAAAACCGGTAAAAGCAAAGCCTTACCGCTGGCGCTGGATCTGGTCAACTATGTGGCCTTCAGCAAAAACACCGATCTGGTGGCGGTAAGCGGCAGGAACCACGCCGACCTGGGGGAAATCTACACCGGCAAGTTGAACAAGCCCCTGAAAAAACTCACGAACAACACCGGGCAGATCAAGGGCTGGAACACGCCCCTGAACGAGGTCATTACCTGGCAAAGTACCGATGGCGCTTCTATTGACGGCGTGCTGCTGAAACCGCGCAACTATGACGCCAACAAGAAATACCCCTTGCTCATTGTCATTCATGGGGGCCCAACGGGCATTGACCTGCCAGATCCTACCCCTTCTTACGTGTACCCCATGCTGCAATGGGTGGAGAAAGGCGCCCTGGTGTTGCGGGTGAATTACCGGGGCAGCGCTGGCTATGGCGAGAAGTTTCGGTCGCTTAACGTACGCAACCTGGGCGTGGGCGATATGTGGGATGTGATGAGCGGCGTAGACTACCTGGATAAGAAAGGAATGATTGACACTACGCGCATGGGTTCCATGGGCTGGAGCCAGGGTGGTTATATCTCAGCGTTTCTCACCACCAACACCAACCGGTTCAAAGCCATCTCGGTAGGCGCCGGTATCTCCAACTGGATCACCTATTACGTCAACACCGACATCACGCCGTTTACCCGCCAATACCTGCAAGCCACCCCCTGGAGCGATATGGATATTTACCTCAAGACTTCTCCCATGACCAACATTAACAAAGCCAGCACCCCTACCTTGATCCAGCACGGCGAATTTGACAAAAGGGTGCCCATTCCAAACGCTTATGAGCTCTACCGTGGTTTACAGGACCGGGGTATTCCTTCCAGACTGATTGTCTACAAAGGCTTCGGGCACGGCATCAATAAACCAAAAGAGCGTTTAGCGGCTACCTGGCACAACTGGCAATGGTTTAACCACTACCTATTTGGAGAAAAAGAACCAGCCTTACCAGTAGAATAGTAATTACCTCCTTTGGCTTTAAACATGGGACCAATAATGATCACATTGGTTCCACTAGCGCAAGCAGTAACCTTCAGGCTACAATCAGAGGTATTCAAAGGCTTGCTAATATTTGAAGAACAATATAAGTGAATAGTGCTCGCCTATGATGAGCGCAAGACTTAAAAGCAGATACCTATACATTAATTGGTGTATAGGTATTTGCTTTCATTTTTAACAACTAAGCTATAATTGAGATAGTTGATGTTAGCGGGTGAAGTTTTCTTATTCTGAAATAATTACATTAACTTTCCTAAGCCTCACTTTGAACACAAAGCATTTTAAGCCCGGATTTTTCAAAAGTGCCCTCATCCTTTTTCCACTACTAATTATTCCTTATCTATTTGGAAAGAGAGTTTAAGGCTTCAGCAGTTGAAGAAACAAAATTGACTTGCTTGCCCTTATTGCTTTCAAGAATAAAATCTTTCAAGCTTTTACCTTTAAACTTAGAGAAATCTCCAACTATGGCTAAAGGCATTTGGTACTGTGTAAACTTTTGTAGGATTTCACCTGCTATTCTGCTTTTTAAGTCAAAAAACGCAGGCGTAATATTCTTTTCGTGAATGATGATCTTATCAAATTCCTGATAAGCTAAATTTCCAAGTAGATCCAGCCCATCTTCAGTGGTTTTCAAAACAACCTCATCTGTAATAACTTCGGCAATTTTTATATTTTTTACATCGTGCGTAATAATCTCCATTTCCGGTTTGGTTTAGTAAAGCAGAATTGTCCCTTCGTATGCCTGCAACGTTTTTCATAAGCACTGGCATTAGAGTAGAGCCTGGCTTTTAAAATTGATGAAGGTTTTGGTAGTATTGAATTTGTAGTTCTTTAAAGGGAAGCATTGTTCCTGATTGGGCGTTTCTCACCTGTATCAACTATAATAATATTCTACTTTGATCTATATTATTGTAATCTAGTTTAACAAAACCGTATTCGGGGCTGAAATATGACTTACGTTTAGTCTTTTAACATTGGTTGACTGCCGGTTAAACTGTATTACTTTCAAAATTTGTTTTTTGAAGGCTTCTTACCGATGTTGGTCAAATAAAATGGTGTTTCCATCTGGATCAGTTACCATAAAACTTGCGGGTCCGGAAGTCTCTTCATCTGCCTCGCCCAGTAGTTGAATTCCTCCATTTTTTAAGTGGCGCTGAATTTCTCTAACATCGTCGAAACTTTCTGTATTAGTGGCATTTTCATCCCAACCTGGATTGAACGTTAAAATATTGCCTTCAAACATACCTTGGAAGAGACCAATAAGGGATTTGTCATTCTTCATAATAAGGTAATTATGAGTAAGACTGCCCGCAAAAACGGTGAACCCTAATTTTTCATAAAATTGCTTTGAGGTCTCCAGGCTTTTGACATTGAGACTAATAGAAAAGGCGCCTAATTTCATATTTATTTCTTTTTATAGTAATGCTTACTGGTAATGATTTAGGATATGAGCGTTTCACTGCGCCATAGGTTCGTATGGTACAGGTACTTTTATTTTTTATTCATTAGTTCTGCATTTGTTATCCAGGCTACTAGGTAAGGGTTTACAGAGGATTTCTTTTTAAACACCACTAAAAAGGGTTTGTCAAAAATGATCCTTTTAGATTTTGGCAAGTCTGCTATCTCTCCAGTTACAAGTCCGATTTCTGCCTCACTTTGCACTTCTGCTCCTTTATGATCAAGAACTAAGGCAATTTGCTGATTTACTTCTTGGACAGTAAACTCTTTACCATTTATCGCCACCTTACTACCTACCAATGTATTATAATTCTTCTCTAAATTAAAATTTAAGATTGGGATACTCAATGTGTCTTGCTCAGAAAAGTAATATCTCCAATAATCCTTCTCTGCCGATCGTGATTTAGAGAATGTTTTAATGCTTTGATTTAATTTACGCAACAACTTCTCAAAGGAACCAGATGTTTTTGAAGGTAAATAAAGAAGTACTTCTTGATCTTCTGCCTTAGGTTTCAATCTAATGGCAAATTCCTTTTCACTGCAGTAAAACAAGACTTCAACCTGGGAAGCAAGTTCAGGGCTACTTCCATTGAATCCGAAGGACTCTACAAGGTTAGCACCAAACCTCAGATTCTTGTTATTCCTTTCAAAATGAAAGATAAATGGTAATGACTTAGAGAACTCAGATTTAGCACTTATCAAATCATCTTCAATGGCGACTTGGTTATTAATCTCATTTTCAGAAAGGGAGTTTCTGAATAAGGTTGATTCATTGATAAAAATTAACTGTTCAGTTGCTTTTCTAATTTCTATATTACTGCTCGATTCCTCCCTTATTTCGTTCCAGGCAAAAAGTAAAGTAGAGCAGTATATTTGATTTTTACCTTTGTCAATGGCTTGTTCTAGAGTTGGAACAAAAGAAGTATTCTTCAATTGGCTGATATCAAGCACTTCTGAGTAATCCCTTTCATAAACACACCCTGAAAGAAGTAAAGCAATTGAAACAATTCGTATATAAAAATTCATTTAAGGTTATCTACTGGAAAGGTACTTTTATAGAAGGTGGGCACTTGCATTAGACGCTGGATGGCTAATGCACTTTTTAGATACAGGTACCATCGACCTTTAACTGAACTAAAGGACGGCAAGGCTGTTGGCCGAACCGGGCGTTTACACGTTGTTGCCAGAAGTTATTTTTCTAATTCTCTACCGAACCCCATTTTTAAATAGGTTTTTTCTATTTCATTTACTGGTCGCTTCTTATATTCAGAAAAGATAGCATATACTTCTTCTAGAGATTTTACGCCAGCATCATAGTTTGCTTTGCCCCATTTATAAATCGCCAATCCTATTTTGGTATCGTAGATCCCTGGTTTTACCTGTATTCCGTCGTATTCGTGTCCCTTGATTGATGTGAAGTAGTCGAGTTTGCCTCCTGCTTCAGTCTCCTTAAGAATGAATGTTTTTAAATCGGACTGGGAAAGATTAGAATTTAATGTTTCACTACTTTGTTGGGCTACTTTTTGAGTACAGCTTGTTAAGACTTGTAAAAGAATAAATAAAGCAATGAAAGCTCTTGACATGATTTATTGTTTTATTAATTATAGAACTGTGTTATAACCTTTTCAAAATTTGCACGTCTGCCGTTTCTTATACTGCCAGATAAAGGGCTAGTACTCCAATAGTGAAAAGACCAACTGCTGAAGCAATCTTTAGTTTTTTGCTTTTCTCTTTAATGAGGTAGTAAACACCTGCCCCAATCAACGCTCCAGCACCACCAAAAAGGGCAGCATAAAGAAATTCCTTGTTATCCTCTGGTGCTATTACATTGGCAAGATTGTATCCTAGAATTATTGGTATTATTACAAATACTGCTCGCCAATTCTGTTCTTCTTTATTCATTTTTATTTGTGCTAACGGTCCGCGGCTAAAAAGCGTTTTAATGCTTTTTAGCTGGTGTTGTGTAGCGTTTATTTTAATTTTACTCTATTGATTGTAGCACTTTTAAGATTCGGAAACTCTAGGACAAAAGTATAATCTGTTAATTTTCCGCAGGTATCAATAAAAATGCTTTCTAAAGAATTGGAGTATTTTTCCAGTCCTCTTAAACTTTTTAGATTTCTTGACCTTTCAATTGAAATTTTATTTAAACCTCTTAAACCATTCATCGTGGTTAAATCTTCAATATTAGTCCAATAGAGTCCAACCTCTTTAGCCGCGTTTGGAAAATTAAAATTTATAAATGACTTTTCTTTTGGCTTATGGTTCCACAGATTGAATAATTCTAGATTTTTACAGGTTTGTAAGTTCCTGTCTTTTGAATTCCATTCAAGTACTAAAGTTTTTAAACTAGCAAAATGGAAAAAATCTAGCATTGGCCTTTTTCCCATCACGCCGAAATATTCTGGATTTTCTAGAGTGTATAATCCTGAAACATCAGAAACATTAATATCCCAAAACCAAATGCGTTTCGCCTCCTTAAAGTCCTTTATAAAACCAAAGTCCTCATTCTTGAACCCAAAATTAGGATGACCAAATATTCCATTAAAGTTTTCCTGTTTATATTTTTGAATACAGATATCAAGCTTTTCAGTTACTATTCCTATTGATTTATAACCGTCTTGATCTTCTTTATCAATATAAACTTCTTCCTCTGGTACAATTAACATTTCTAGATTTTATTAAATGCTACACAACTATTGTGTATAAGGAGCAGTTCCGGTTATTAAAACATTGGGTATAGTCGCTTTCCCTTCCAAACACCCATTTACAGAACTCCTTTACCGAAGGGCCGTCCCTTATATTTACTTGCCAATATAGCCAATGCAAAAAGATTTTCAAGCGGACACAGGATACCGTCAAACCTATGGGAAGTAAAAGGGAATGGGATTTTAGTGACTTGCTGCTTTTTTAAACCTACAGTCTTAATCTGCAGCATTTACTTCAGGTTCCAATTAAAGTCATTCGCACCAAGTGCTTAAATTCCCTTCAATATTTAATTCTATAATTTGTTATATAAGCTTTCCAACGGGGAGTGTTAGAGGCAGATCAAGGCCTTACAAGGAAGCCTTGCTTTTCTTGGGCTCTGCTTTCTTCGCCTCTATTTTCTTGGTTTCGGTTTTCTTGGATTCAGCCTTCTTTATTTCTGGCTTTTTCGCTTCCGTTGGCTTTTCCTGATCGGCGGATTTCTCTTCTTCGCCAATGAGTTCAATGGCTTTCGCCAGCAACTCGTCTTTTTTGCCGAGCACGCCCATAAGGGTAGGACGCACCTGCTCATCCAGGCGCACCCCCAGGCGTTGGGTAACGTTGTTGTTGGGGTAATAGATGCCGTTGCCAGAGAGCGCCACCAGGTACTTGCCGGGCAACATGATCCGCTTCACATCGCCGTCGGCGCCGGCGGTTTGCTCGCCCAAGGTAATGCTGTTGGGGAACAGGCGTTGCAGGCTCATGGTGTGCCACTCACTAATGCTTTGGGTGGTACCGTTCACCAGAATCACCACTTTGCCGTTATACTCTTCCTCATTAGGCGTGATGTCCGTAGGATAATAGACTTCGGGCTGGGTGAGCAGACGGTAAGAACCTACCTGGTAAGGGTTCAACTGAAAATAACGGGCGAAGTAGTGGTTCTTCTTCCCGAATTTCTTGTAGGCGTAATGGAAAACGAAATCGCTGTTATCTGGCTCGCCGCGCATGTCAAAAATGATGCCTTTGGCCTTCATGGCGCGGGTGAACAGGGAGTCCATCAGGCGGTAATCCTCCTCAGAAGTCTCGTCTTTGATAAGCCGGAAAGTATCGTCTATTTTGAAGTGCACAATGCCTTTGGCCGCGTACGCCAGGCCTTTGCTTTTCTTGGCCGGCACTGCCTGCGTCTTTTTAAAGTACGCGTCAATGAGTTTGGCTTTGGCAGCGACCGAGGGATCCATCAGCCGAAGCGTGGTGGTAAGCTGTTCCTCGCCACGGGTGAGCTGTACTTTCATGGTAGCATCCTCTGAGCGGAACAGCAGGTTATCGCCCCACTCGCCTACCCGCGCCCACAGACTGGATTCATTGGACACCGACAGCAGCGCATCCAACGCCCCCACCCACTCGGCCACCGAAACACTGTCCAGACCTTCTATCACATCGCCGCGGCGGATGTTGGAGCGTTTGCAGAGGGCCTCGTCAATGATGGCGGTGACCACAATCTTCTTCTCGGCCACCTGGTAGTCAAAGGGTGGGTAGTAGTGGTTCTTGAAGAGTTTCTCGCGGTGGTTCAATTGCCTGAAGAATGAATAGGCCTGGGTATCATCCAGGCGCGCGTTCACGCCTAACAACAGCCGCTCGTACTCCTCACGGGAATCACATTGGGCAAACTGCGGAAGGTACTGGCCTATGACAGCATCCCAACTCTCGTCCATGAGGTGCTTGTAAGGGAACAGGTAGTCTACAAAGGCCTTGAATTTGGCCAGAGCCAGCATGCGGAGCGGATACGGCAGGTTCTCCTTGGGCTCTAAGGCATATTCCGGCTCGTGGGGCATGGTGCCGCCGTATGGGTTGTTGCGGATGTAGGTGTAGTAGTGTTTCTCCCCGGTATAGCGCCGCTCAAAGATCTGGTTGAGCATTTTGCGGTTATCAGAGGAAAGGAATTTTGATTTGGTGCGCCAGGTATCGTCCAGGTTCTTGAGCAGGAAAGCGCCTTTGGGATTGTCTTTCTGCGGACTTGATTTGTCGCCGGCCGGCACACCCACTTCCTTCAGGAGTTGTTTGAATACGGCGTTCACCTGCTTTTCTGTTTTAGCCGAGTCTACCTTGGGCAGGTTGGCCAGAAACAAAGAATCGGCATTTAGCTGCCCCATGGCCGAGGTCGGATGGTAGTACTTGAGGTGCCCCCAAATCCGGAAGAAGTACAACTGCTTATCGGTGTCCAGGTTGTCTTTCTCCTGGGCCCAAGCCTTTCCTTGGCTTTGAAGGCCAACGCCTATAATCCACAGGAGCATCAGGAGCTTAAACCTAAAGCGGGGTTCTATATAGACAAGGGGTGGTGTTCTGTAGCTGTTTCTCATAATAAACGTCTTTTCCTGCCTGGCTACTAAGGAAACAAGGGTGATTTGCCGTCCATTCCAAAAGCGCTTGTGCAAAAGGCGCCGCTCCTTTTTGTGGCTTGTAGAAAGATCAAAATCCGTTTTACGCCTGTTTTGGAGAAACAAACCCAAAACGGACTATTACCTGTTAAACGGTGTAAGGTTGGGCTTATTTTGCTATTCCACAATGAGTACGCCGCGCCCGGCCAAGGAATCGGCAAAATGGAGGTCATCCAGGTTGTTGAACTCCAGAGTCTTTCGGCGGTTATCGTTTAAAAAAAGGGTGATCATGGGCACTTCATCAGAGCCGCGCAGCTTTTTCTGGGCCTTCACAATCTGCTTGAGGTCAATCTCATCCCGCCCAGAGTCTTTGATGCCGCGGGTGTAGCCCACGTAAAGCCAGAACACCACTATGCCAGCCGTGATGCCGGCAAAAAGCAACTGGTAGAGTTGGTGGGTGAGCAGGTAGGTTTTATAGTGCTTCTGGGCCTGCAGAGAGAAAAACACCGTCCAGCACAGGGAGGCTACCAGGTGCAATACTTTCACATACTTGGCTTGCTCACCATTGATGAAGATGCGGTCCCCCTCTATTCGTAAACTTCCTCTTTTTAACTGAAACGTGTTCATCTGATCAAACTAAGCCCTCGCTACCACGAACATACCACAACAGATTCAAAAACGAAAACCCGTGGGCTCTTGCTATACGAAAATCCAAAGCCGAGGCTAAGGCGGCTTGCCGTTTTCCGGCGGAATTCCCAAAAACGGGCCTGAAACAGGACCCACCTAGGCTTGTGCCTTTACAGAAAGATGAACACTCCTTTTCCTGAGCCGTTACAGTGTAAATACTGCTTCAGGACATGCAACACTACTTACCCCTTGAGAAATACGGCCTGATTGGGAATCTCCACACCGTGGCGCTGGTCTCCAAATACGGCTCCCTGGATTACCTCCCTTTCCCCCGGTTCGATGCCCCTACCCTTTTCGCCCGCTTGCTGGACCACAAGAAAGGCGGGTTTTGGGCTATCCAGCCTGACGCCAAGGAGTTTAGAAGCAGGCAGCAGTACATCCCAGACACCGCCATTCTGCAGACCCGGTTCTTTACCCAGAACGGGATGGCCGAGCTGCTTGATTTCATGCCGATCAAAGACCAGGAAAACAGCGGGGTCATTGTGCGCATGGTGAAAGTGGTGAAAGGAGAGATGACCTTCCGGATGGATTTTAAACCGGAATTTGACTATGCCCGGGCTCCGCACGTGGTCAACCGGCAGGGAAACCAAACCTTCCTCATCCAAAGCGAAGGCAAAGACAAGACCCAAATCAGGTTTTCGGCCAGCAAACCTTGCACGGTAGTCAAAGGCGATCTTAAAGGCACCTGGACCCTGGCTAAAAACGAGACCATCTGTTTTGTGTTGGAAGGGCCAACCGCCCAGGAAAAAGGGCTCCCGCAGGACCTGATGACGTACTTTGACGATACCCTGAAGCAAACTTTCCGGTTCTGGCATAATTGGGTGGCGAAGTCTACTTACCAGGGCTATTGGCAGGAGATGGTCATGCGGTCGGCTATCACGCTCAAACTGCTCACCTCCTGCACCTACGGCTCCACCGTGGCGGCCGCTACCTTCAGCCTGCCCGAGGCCATTGGCGGCGTGCGCAACTGGGATTACCGCTTCACCTGGATCAGGGACGCCGCCTTCACCATTTACGCGTTTCTGCGCCTGGGTTACATGGACGAAGCCCGGAAATTCTGCCTCTGGGTCATGGACCGCTGCAAAGACATGCCCCAACCCTCTGACCTGCAACTGATGTACGCCGTGGACGGCTCCACAGATGTGCACGAATCCACGCTGGATCATTTGGAGGGTTATTTCCAGTCGGGACCAGTGCGCATCGGGAACAAAGCCTCCCAGCAGTTCCAGTTGGACATCTATGGCGAGCTCATTGACACCATCTACCTCTACAACAAGTATGGTGGCCCCATCACCTACTCTTTCTGGAAAGCCCTTTGCTCCCTGGTTGATTTCGTGGCCGACAACTGGCGCCGGCCCGACCACGGCATCTGGGAAGTGCGCAGCGAAAAGCAGGATTTCACCTATTCTAAGATCATGGCCTGGGTAGCCCTGGACCGTGGCATACGAATTGCGCAGAGCCGGTCCTTCCCTGCCCCTCTGGAGAAGTGGATCAAGGAACGCGACACGGTGTACGAAGAAGTCTATGAGAAACACTGGAGCGAGGAAAAGCAGGCTTTTGTGCAGTACAGGGGCGCCACCACCCTGGATGCCGCCGTGCTCCTGATGCCTCTGGTGCGCATGATCAGCCCCGTAGATCCCAAATGGCTGTCTACCCTCAAAGCCATTGAGGAAGAACTTATGGCCGGGTCCCTGGTGTACCGCTACAACCTCACCGACGGCGCCCAGGATGGATTATCTGGTGATGAAGGCACCTTCAGTATGTGCTCTTTTTGGTACGCCGAGAATCTTTCCAAGGCCGGTCAGCACCACAAAGCCCGCCTTCAGTTTGAGACCATGCTGGGCTATGCCAACCACCTGGGCCTCTACTCTGAGCAGATAGGCAAACAAGGCGAGCAGCTGGGTAATTTCCCCCAAGCCTTCACTCACCTGGCCCTCATCAGCGCCGCTTACCAACTCAACCGCCAACTCAACGGAGAAAAGAAAAACGGGTACCGCGATCTATTTATCTAGGTCAGATTTCGTTTTAAAGCGGATTTCAAGAAAACAGGCTTAAAACTGTAAGTTTGAATACTATGAAGTTTTTAATTCAAAAGACCTTTCTTGCTTCGGCTAACGGACTTTAGATCTCATAACAATCGCTAATATTCTGGTGTACCTAGGACGGGTATACCGCTGCAACCAGAT
Organism: Rufibacter hautae; assembly: GCF_008271695.1. GTDB lineage: Bacteria > Bacteroidota > Bacteroidia > Cytophagales > Hymenobacteraceae > Nibribacter > Nibribacter hautae. The sequence goes on along the minus strand of NZ_VKKY01000002.1, from coordinate 484,377 downwards.
GGGATAAATGTTTAACAAGACATTCAGCACCAATAGCCATTTTGCTTCTAGTAAAGAATCGCAAACCAAAAGCATAGTACAGAAAACGATAACAGCAATAACTAAATGGCCCAGTTCAGAAATGCGGGTATTCCGTTCACGCGCTTTCAGGACCGCCAAATCCTTCCTTATGGGATAGGCTTTGTTGTTTAGTTTTTCCCAGCCAATCCTTTCCAGTAAACCTCGGTAGAAACGTATTCCCAAATATTCGTAGATTTTTCCGCCTCGCTCAAATTTCTTGGCTTTAAAGTAATTGAAATCCAATTTTGGGGCAAACAGGTTAACTACCAGCGTGTACCATGCCATTAGCATAAAATTGAGCACCCAACTGAACACAAAACTATCAGCCCCAAAGCTATTGGCAAGGAAATAACACGTTCCCCCGGTAACCAAGGTAGCTCCTAAAGCAATGCTCCAGTTCAGAAGTGCCTTTTTCATGTAGTGGTCTTTAAACGACAAGATATGTTGAAGTAGTACTCCCCCTATGCATTCGTTTTAAGCCATATTTTTTATAGTGGCCACTTGGAGGCAACATCAGCTATCCTCCATCTGCCTAGCCTTAAAAGGACTGCCTTAGAAATTGTGCACGGCTGATTTCTGAAGCAAGTCTTTGATTTCCGCTTCTAACCGCTCAAAGTTCTGGCGGTTTGCCTCTTCCACGGTGATGATGACTTCTTTTCCATCCTCGCCGGTATAATTCCTAGGGGCCTGCGCTCCTTGGGTAAAGTTGACCACCTTGTTTTCAGCGGTAACGAGGTAGTTGCTTGGAAAACCCATGGTGTGCCTGAACCCGGCAATGTCAATGGTATTGGGGTCTGAAACTTCCTTATGGGAAGGTACCAACGTAATGGCGGAGTTGTATTCTTTGGCTAGACTTGTAAGCCCATCGGCTTGGTCTTGGAACAGAAGAACAAAGTCAATCTGGTCCTGGAACTTCTCTACAATCTGGTTTAAAGCAGGAATCTCTGCCCGACAAGGCACACACCAGGAAGCGGTGATCTGCAGGAGCATCGGTTTGGGTTGCCTGGCCGTTTCAAAAACAGATCCGCTCAGGGACGTGAAGGTATATTCTTTGAGATAGGTATTGACAACGACGGCTTTGATAGAATCGCGGTATTTCTGGGCATTCTCAGAATCACCCTTATCCCAGTATTTTTGGGAGTCTTCGCGGTACTTCTGGATTTTACCCTCAGTGCTCCCCAGGTAAACTTTCTCCGCGGGTAAAACCTCTTCCGACTTCTGAACTTCTTTGGTGCAAGACCATGACAATGATGCTAATAGAATGGAATAAGCGATTCTTTTCATGAAGGTTTAATATGGTATAAAATCTTAAAAGTAGAAGGAGCAGGAATGCTTAGAAAAAGTGACTGCCTTTCCCTCAACGGAATATTAAAGACTTCTAATATACTATCGAAAATCAGTTTAGGGCTATTTTTACTAATTGATGTTAAAACAAAAAGGCCGTTCCTTTGCAGAAGCGGCCTTTTAATATTTTAAGTGTTTGTTTATTAAAACGGAGGAGCATCGTCAAACGAGGAGGCTGGGAACCCGCCACCGTCGTTCATCTTACTGCCTAATCTAATGGTATTTGGTCCTCCCGCTGAGGGTGGTCCATCAAAGTCAGAGGTCGGAAACCCGCCGCCGCCGCCGTCCATGCCGCCGCCGAAGCCATCTTCAAGGTTCCCGAACTTAGTATACTTACCAATAAACTTGAGGTGCACACTGCCCACTTCACCGTTCCGGTGCTTGGCAATGATCACTTCCCCCACGCCCAAGGTTGGGTTACCCATCTCATCCTCGGTGATACCATAGTACTCCGGACGGTACAGGAACACTACCATGTCGGCATCCTGCTCAATGGATCCAGATTCACGTAAGTCGGAAAGCATTGGTTTTTTGTCTCCTCCACGGGTTTCCACGGCCCGGCTCAACTGCGAAAGCGCAATCACCGGTACGTTCAATTCTTTGGCCAGCTGTTTCAAGGCCCGGGAGATAGACGCGATTTCCTGTTCACGGTTACCGCCGCCTTTGCCCTCGGTGTTTCCGCTCATGAGCTGCAGGTAGTCAATGATGACCATCTGGATGTCATGCTGCGCCTTCAAACGACGACATTTAGTGCGGAGCTCCCGGATGGAAAGACCCGGGGTATCATCGATAAAAATAGGGGCTTGGCTCAGGCGGGAAATCTTGTGGTTCAACTGCGCCCACTCGTAATCCGCGAGGTTTCCTTTCTTTATCTTCTCCCCTTCCAGCTCCGCCTCAGCGGAGATAAGACGGTTCACCAACTGAATGGACGACATCTCCAGAGAGAAGATCGCTACTCCTTTGTTGAAGTCCACGGCGGCGTTTCGCATGGCCGAAACCACGAAGGCTGTCTTTCCCATCGCCGGACGGGCGGCCAGAATCACTAAGTCAGAGGGCTGCCAGCCAGAAGTCACGCGGTCCAGGGCGGTAAAGCCGCTTGGTACCCCCGTCAACCCTTCTTTCTGACTTTTCTTCGCTTCCAGTTCCTTGATGGCCTTGTGCATCAAGGACTGCATGTCATCGAAGTTCTTCCGGATGTTGCTTTCAGACACCTCAAACAACTTGGCCTCAGTGCTGTCCAGCAGGTCAAATACGTCGGTGGTATCTTCGTAAGCACGGCCCAGCACCTCAGAAGAGATACTGATGAGATCGCGCTTGATGGCGGCCTCGGTGATGATACGGGCGTGAAACTCAATGTTCGCCGCCGAGTTGATACGGGTGGTGAGCTGGGTCACATAAAAGGCCCCGCCCACAAACTCCAGTTCGCCCTGCTCGCGCAGTTCCTGGGTTACCGTTAAAATATCGATTGGCTCTGATTTGTCAAAAAGGGCCAGAATCGCCTTGAATATGCGCTGGTGCGCGTCTTTGTAGAAACTTTGGGGTTTTAATAAGTCAATTACGGCCGTGAGGGCGTCTTTCTCCAACATGAGCGCACCCAACACCGCCTCTTCCAACTCCAACGCCTGCGGCGGAAGCTTTCCCATTCCGGGTGTTACGGTCTGCTTGGGATTCCAGGCAGCCTTACCCCGCGTCGCTTTTAATTTCATCTCCTCCATAAAAGCAAATGTAACTAAGTTCGGGCCTCAGGTAATCCACAAAAAAGACCTACATATCCACACTCCAGCCACTTATTTTTCAACCACCTGTCTATTCCCTTGATTCTCAAATTGAATCTACTCCTGAGCCGTGGCTAAATAATTTCCGGATTTTCCGCCTGGATGGGTGCAAAAGCAAGATAATGATTGCTGCTTAGGATGTAACAGAATTCCTGAGGAGTGATTTGCTTGTTCAAACATCTTGAAATCAGCCCGGGGTTTGGGGTCTCTTTTCTTAAAAATTGGCTTAAAACGCCTAAAAATCTGATGCATTTTAGCCAAACTTTAGACTCTTGTTTGGTGAACCTTGGAGAGTAATCCACAAATTTTAGGGGAGATATCCACAAATCCGTTGCGGGTCTCGTAGAAGGGCGTATTCTAAAATCACTACATTTGCTCTCTTTGATTGAGACTACATGAGTACAGAGGCGTATCAACACATTCACATGATTGCCATTGGAGGAAGCATTATGCACAACCTTGCCCTGGCATTGCACCGGAAAGGCCTGAAAGTTACAGGCTCAGACGATGAGATTTTTGAACCGGCAAAAGGCCGCTTGGCCGCCGAAGGGTTGCTCCCCGAAGCCGAAGGCTGGTTCCCCGAAAAGCTTCATTCTACCCCCGATGCCGTGATTGTGGGCATGCACGCTCGCCCGGATAACCCTGAGCTGCTCTACGCGCAGGAACACAACATTCCTATTTTCTCCTTCCCCGAGTTCATCTACGAGCAGTCCAAAAACAAGCAGCGCATTGTGATTGCGGGTAGTCACGGCAAGACGTCTATTACGTCTATCATCCTGCACGTGCTCAAGTACCACAACCGCAAGTTTGATTACGCGGTAGGTGCCCAACTGGAAGGCTTCGACCTGATGGTGAAACTCACCGAGGATGCGCCCATCATCGTGATTGAAGGCGACGAGTACCTCTCCTCACCTATCCAGCGTGTTCCCAAGATCCATAAGTACCACCACCACATTGGCGTGATCAGCGGCATCTCTTGGGACCACATCAACGTGTTCCCCACCGAGGAAAACTACCGCGAACAGTTCCGCATTTTCGTGGACATGACGCCTAAGGCCGGCACCCTTATTTACAACCAGGATGATGAGCAGGTGCAGGAAGTGTGCGTGCCGAATGATTCTGATGTGAACTATATCGGATACACCATCCACGAGCACAAAATCAAGAAGAGCGGCAAAACCGTGCTTAAAACTAAGAAGGACGATGTAGAAATCCAGCTTTTCGGGGAGCACAACCTGCGGAACATTAGCGCCGCCAAGGAAGTCTGCAAGCAAATCGGGATCAAAGGCCAAGCGTTCTATGAAGCGCTGGCTACTTTCAAAGGCGCTGCCCGCCGTCTAGAGAAAATTGGCGAGAACGAGCACACGCTGGTGTACAAAGATTTCGCGCACGCCCCGTCTAAACTGAAAGCAACTTCTGAGGCTCTGAAGAAACAGTTCCCGGATAGAAAACTCATTGCCTGCCTGGAACTGCACACCTTCAGCAGTTTGAACAAAGACTTCCTGCCGCAATACAAAGGCACGTTCCTGTCGCCGGATGTGAAGATTGTGTACTTCAACCCGAAGACCCTGGAGCACAAACGCATGCCTCCGCTGGACCCACAAGATCTGAAAGCCGCCTTTGGCGACGAGGGGATTGAAGTGTACACCGATAACCAGGCCCTGCAGGAGTACCTGCTCAACAACAACTGGAAAGACAAAAACCTGCTCATGATGACGTCTGGTAACTTCGGGAACCTGGACCTTCAGCAGTTGGCAGATACCATCACCGCTTCTTAATTCCTGGTTTATGAAATTACATCTGCGCAAACCCATTGTCTTCTTTGACCTGGAAACCACGGGAGTGGACATCTGCCGCGACCGCATCGTGGAAATAAGCATGCTTAAGGTGATGCCCAACGGCGAGGAAATCCTCAAGACCACGCGCGTCAACCCCACCATTCCTATTCCCATTGAGTCCAGCATGATCCACAAGATCTACGACGATGACGTGGCCGACTGCCCTACTTTCGCGAAGCTGGCGAGGTCGCTGGATGATTTCCTGAAAGGCTGTGATTTGGGCGGATTTAACCTCATCAAGTTTGACATTCCTTTGCTGGCCGAGGAGTTCTTGCGTGTGGACATTGACTTTGACATTGAGAACCGTTCCATCGTGGACGTGTGCCGCATTTTCCACCAGATGGAGCAGCGCACGCTTTCGGCGGCCTACAAGTTCTACTGCAACAAGCCCCTGGAGAACGCCCACTCCGCCGAGGCCGACACCATTGCCACTTACGAAATCTTGAAATCACAGGTTGAGATGTACGCGGAGGTGCCCCTCCCCGGTGCCGAGGACCAAGCCATTTTCCCGATCCAGAATGACATGCAGGCGCTGCATAAGTTCACCTTCCAGAAAACCGCTGACCTCTCTGGCTGTATTGTTTTCAACAACCATGGAGTGGAAGTCTTCAACTTCGGGAAACACAAGAATGTAGCCGTAGAGGAAGTATTCAAGAAAGAGCCCAGCTATTATGACTGGATGATGAAGGGAAATTTTCCGCTGTACACCAAGAAAGTCTTAACCCGCATCAAACTTAGGGGCGCCTTGAAGCAAACAGCTTTGAAACTGTAGTTAGGAGTAAGTACCCCGTTTAAAATTATGAATCTTGGCTGTTTTCTTAAAAACAGCCCCTAAACAGAAAGGCCTCTTTCAAAAGGAAGAGGCTTTTCTGTTTTCTTGAAGGTGTGGCAGGGCCAATTTTTATTGCAGAAGTACCTCGTTATCGTGTAACAAGGCTACATTGTCTGGTTTTCTGTAGCGACGTTTCACTGCAACGTAGTACACATCTTCCCTCATGGCCTAAAGGATACATTGTTTTATCGCAAACAACCTTAGAGGCAATAGCAATTACCACGTCTTGTCTCTACATTGATCAGATAATGCGGAAACAAGGCGGTGCCTGGTCTCTACGAATGTTCATACTACATACGCATTTTATTTATTGCCTTTTCTTATCAAATCAGCTTAAAAACAGAACGGCCTTCCCCTTGTTGAGGAAGGCCGTTCTGGTCAAATGATCCATTAATCTTCTACGAGTTGCGGGAGGCTACCTTGCTTTGTCAGACTTCAGCAAGAGCGCTATCAGAACAGCGCTGAAGACAAACCATTTGGTGCTGGCTTTCATGGCTTAGCGGGCTTTGTAGTATTTTTTCGCTTCCGGCATGTTCTTCCTGATATCCGCGATACGGGTTTCGTTGGAAGGGTGCGTACTCAGAAACTCAGGTGGTGACTGTCCGTTGCTGGAGGCAGCCATCCGCTCCCAGAAAGGAATGGCGGCTTCTGGGTTATACCCGGCCATAGACATGAAGATCAGCCCCAGGCGGTCGGCTTCAGACTCCTGGGTCCGCCCGAACTTCATCAAACCTACCCCGGCTCCAATCCCGTAGGCGGTATTCAACACCTGCGAAGAGGCACCTCCGCCCAAAGAACCCAGGGTAGCTCCCCCAAACTCGGCGGCCAATTGCTGGCTGATGCGCTCATTAGAGTGCTTGGCAATGGCGTGCGCAATCTCGTGGCCCATGACCACGGCTAAACCGGTCTCATTTTGCGTGATGGGCAGCAAGCCGGTGTACACCGCGGTTTTTCCGCCGGCCATGGCAAACGCGTTCTGTTGCTTATCGTCTTGGATGAGGTTAAACTCCCACTGATACCCTTCCAACTGAGCCGAGGCACCTTGTTGGCGCATGAAGCTCTCTACGGCGCCTTGGATGCGTTGGCCTACCCGTTTCACCATGGCGGTCTGAGTAGCGTTGGAAGAAAGTTTGCTTTGCTTCATCAGGTCATTGTAGGCCTGGAAAGACATCTGGATCACCTCCTGGTCACCCACCAGCGATAACTGCCGGCGACCTGTGATAGGAACGGTGGTACACCCCGCCAATAGCAGAACCGCCAAGGTGAAGAGTGCATTTTTGAACATGCTCATTTTCATAGATAGGTTAAGGTAATACAAAAAGATCCTGCCGTGGCACTGCCTCTGTCTAGGAACGTTGACCTATACGGAGAATGGAAGACAAAGTGTTGGCCTCTTCAGAATCACGGCGCAAATCTATTTCAATCCTCTATACAATTCCATGCCAATTTTATTTTTAGCCAAGTCTTTTTGCCAGACTTGAGGCGACCACGAGAAAGTCCTATCTTTGAAAACAAAAGACCAGCCATGAAAATACTTGCCATAGGCCGTAACTACTCAGAACATATTGCTGAGCTGAAAAACGAGGTTCCGGATGAGCCCGTGATTTTCTTCAAGCCCGATACTGCCGTTCTGCGCAACAACGAACCTTTCTACTTTCCAGACTACAGCACGGATATCCATTACGAAGTAGAGTTGGTGCTGCGCATCAGCAAGGAAGGCAAGAACATCCAGCCCAAGTTCGCGGCGAAGTATTTTGACGGCATCGGCATTGGCATTGATTTTACCGCCCGTGATTTGCAAACCAAAGCCAAAACGAAAGGCCTGCCCTGGACCCTGGCCAAAGGCTTTAACGGCTCCGCCCCCATCTCAGAATTCTTGCCGGTGGAGGAATTTCCGGCGTTTGACAACATCAACTTCAGCCTGAAACAGAACGGCGAGCTGAAACAGCAGGGAAATTCAGGCATGATGATCCATGACTTTGGCGCTATTCTGGCGTATATGTCCCGGTTCATCACCCTCAAGAAAGGCGACCTTATTTTCACTGGCACGCCGGCGGGCGTAGGCCCCGTTAAAATAGGAGACCGGCTGGAGGCGTTTATAGAAGACAAAAACCTTTTGAATTTTGAAGTTAAGTAGCGTACGTTCCTTTTTCATTGCCATTCTGCTGGGAAGTAGCGGGGCTGCCCTGGCGCAGGCCCAGCCTACCCCCCAGGCATCTTTTTCCGCCAACCCCTTTGCGTTCCCCATCAAACCCGGCACCCAGAACTTCCTCTCGGGCAGCATGGGTGAGATCAGGCCCAACCACTTCCACGGCGGCATTGACATCAAGACCGAGGGCAAGATAGGTTTGCCGGTCTACTCCGCCGGCGATGGCTACATCTCTTATGTGAAGCTCTCCAGCTACGGCTACGGCAACCTGGTGTTCGTGACCCACACCAACGGTTTGATCACTACCTACGGCCACCTGAACCATTTGGTACCGGCCTTGGCTGACTACATGCTGGGGTTGCAGTACCAGAAAAAGTCTTTTGACGTGGAGGCGTCTTTCAACGAGGCCCAGTTCCCCGTAAAGAAAGGTGACGTTATCGCCTTCTCCGGCAACACGGGCGGCTCCGGCGGGCCGCACCTGCACTTTGAGGTACGGGATGCCAAAAACAACCTGCTCAACCCGCTGCGCTACGGCTTTCCCGAGATTGTGGACCAGATACCACCCACCGTCTACAACTTCGCCCTGACGCCGCAGAGCATTGACGCCCGCGTGAAAGGCGAATTCAAGCGGCAAGAGTTCACGCCGGTGAAACAAGGCAATAGCTATACCATCGCAGATACGCTTTCCGCCTCGGGGTTGCTGGGGCTGGAAATCCAGGCGATTGACCAGTACAACGGCGCGGCCAACACCAACGGCGTGCAGTCTATGGAACTGAAGATCAATGGAGAACCGGTTTACCGCCACACCATTGACGGCGTGCCGTTTGATAAGCAGCGGCAGGTATCGGCGCACATCAACTTTCCGGTGCTCAAGATCAACAACCGGGCTTTCCAGCGGCTGTACATGGCCGACGGCAATAACCTGCCCATCTATGAGATTGACCATAACCGGGGCCGGTTCCGGATTGAGGAAGGCAAGGTATACGAGGTAACCGCCGATCTGTACGACTCTTATAAGAACACCACCCAACTGCGTTTCTACCTCAAAGGCGAAAGCAGTGCCTATAAATCCATGGGAACGCCGCAGGTAGCCAAACCCAAAATCGGGCATGAAATAGTGGAGAGTTTCCTGAAAATCACGGTGGCAGATACCGCCAAAGCTCCCCGTAACCTGGACTTGTACATCGGCAACTATAAATATGCGGTGATTCCGTCTTACACCACCAAAGCGGGATCGGTGTACCTGTATAACATGATAGGAGGCCTGCCTGATTCAGCCGAGGTGGGCGGCACCCGAGTGCGGTTCCCCTTCAGCCACCTCATTCCGCCGGGCACCGAGTACCTGTACTCCAACCGGTTCATGGACATCACCTTCGGAAAGAACTCGCTGTATGACACGTTGATTCTGCAGACTTCGCACGATGCGCAGGATGTCTTCAGCATCAACAACCCCTTGACGACGTTGTTCCAACCGGCCAAAGTCACCATCAGGCCCGCCAAACTGCCGCTGGACAAAACCAAAGCGGCGGTGTACGCGCTGGGCTGGGGCAAGGGCGCCGGGTTCCTGGGCGGCACCTGGAACGGAGACGCTATCACCTTCAGCGCCAAAGACCTGGGCAAATTCAAAGTCCTGAGCGATACCGTGGCGCCTACCGTGAAACTGGTCAGCAAATCTCCGAACCAGCTCAGCTTCAGGATCTGGGACAACTTGTCGGGAATTGCCAATTGGAGCTGCGAGGTGAACGGCCAATGGCTCCTGCTCAAATGGGAACACAAAAACTCCACCCTCACCTCAGAGAGACTGGATAAAACTGTACCTTTGGCCGGTGACGTAGTGCTGCGCGTGAAAGATGCCATGGGCAACGAAGCCGTGTACACTACTAAAATTTAATATTGTTGATTGTTAATTGCTGATTGTTTCTTTTGGTAATCAGAAGCCAATGATCCTTCTGAATTTAGCTATCTGCGTTAGGCCTGTTTTTAGAAAATAAGCCTTAAAACAGTTACCATTGACAGCTTCAACAATTAACAATCAACAACCAACAACTAACAATCAAAAAAGAATGCTACAGATAGGTGACGCGGCCCCAGACTTTGAGGTGAAAGACCAAAATGGTGCGCCGGTGAAAATGAGCCAATTCAGAGGCAAAAAGGTGGTGCTTTACTTCTACCCCAAAGACGACACGCCGGGCTGCACGGCCCAGGCCTGTAACCTCCGCGACAACTATGACGCGCTGCTGGCCCAAGGCTACGTGGTGCTTGGCGTGAGCGTGGACGATGAGAAGTCACACCAGAAGTTCATCCAAAAGTTTGAGCTGCCCTTCCCCCTACTGGCCGATACCGAGCACGAGATCGTGGAGAAATACGGCGTTTGGCAGGAGAAAAGCATGTACGGCCGCAAATACATGGGCACTATGCGCTACACCTTCGTGATTGACGAGGAAGGCAAGATTGAGGACATCATCACCAAGGTAGACACCAAGAACCACACCGCGCAGTTGCTGAAATAACGTTTGAAGAGCCGCCGCTCCCATCCTTGGGGTAGGCAGCTCTTTTTTGTTTTAGGCCAATTTTCCTAAATTCTGGCGCTAAACGGATTTATTGAAGGCCAGCCTTCCTATTTTCAACCTTTAAAACCTCCACCTTTTCATATGAACCCATTCAACTACGACGCGGATCAACTGCTGAACGTGGCCTACCAGGTACGCCGCGATATCGTGCGCATGGTGCATGCCGTGAACTCGGGCCACCCGGGCGGCTCGCTGGGCTGCACCGAATTCCTGGTATCGCTGTACTTCCGGCAGATGACCCACAAGCCCGAGTTTGACATGAACGGCATCGGCGAGGATCTGTTCTTCTTGTCTAATGGGCACATCTCCCCGGTTTGGTACAGCACGCTGGCCCGTGCCGGCTACTTTGATCCAAAAGAGTTGGCTACCTTCCGGAAACTGAATTCCCGTTTGCAGGGCCACCCGGCCACGGAGGAAGGGCTGCCCGGCATCCGGATCGCGTCTGGTTCTCTGGGCCAGGGTCCATCGGTGGCTACTGGAGCGGCGCAGATCAAGAAACTGAACGGCGATGACAAACTGGTGTATGTGCTTACCGGCGACGGTGAGTTGGAGGAAGGCCAGGTTTGGGAAGCTGCCATGTACGCCGCCCACCACAAAGTAGATAACCTCATCTGGACCGTGGACTACAACGGCCAACAGATTGACGGTCCGGTAGACGCGGTAATGAGTTTGGGTAACCTGCGCGCCAAGTTTGAGGCCTTCGGCTGGAAAGTACTGAACTGCGACAACGGGAACAACTTTGCCAGCCTGATTCCGGTGCTGGATGAAGCCAAAGCCTTGTCTGGCCAGGGTCAACCTATCTGTATTCTCATGAACACCCAAATGGGCTTCGGGGTAGACTTCATGATGGGCTCACACAAATGGCATGGCGTAGCGCCTAACGATGCCCAGTTGGAGCAGGCGTTGGTACAACTGAAAGAAACCCTCAACGACTATTAATCATTTCTCTGGCGGGCAGGCGCTCTGGCGTCTGCCCATCTTCCCTTCTTAGGTATGACGTTCCTGCGCTCCGTTTATCTGTGGCTCATCTGCTTTCTTATAGGAGGCATGACGGTTCTGCCTGCGGCTGCGCAAAACAAGGCACCGGCGCCCAAGAAGACGCGACTGTTGTTTCTCTTGGATGCCTCAGGCTCCATGCAGGCCAAATGGGAAACCAGCGACCGCTGGAAAGTAGCCCAGCGCATGCTGGCCCGCATGGCCGATTCCCTGGACTCTTATGCCAACCTGGAGATCGCGCTGCGGGTGTACGGGCACCAGACGCCGGTCAACCTCAAGAACTGCAAAGACACCAAGCTGGAGGTTCCGTTTGCCGCCCATAATGCCGCCGCCATTAAAAAGCGGCTGCAGCAGATCACGCCCAAAGGCAACACACCCATCACCTACTCCCTGGAGCAATCCGCGAATGATTTTCCGGCGGATGCCAATTCGCGTAATGTGATCGTGATCATTACCGATGGTCTGGAAAGCTGCGGCGGAGATCCCTGCGCTACCTCGCTGGCGCTCCAGAAAAAGCGGGTTTTCCTTAAACCGTTCATTATTGGCTTGGGCGATGACCCGGGGTACGCGCAGCAGTTTGGGTGCATGGGCCAGTACTACAACGCCTCAGACATCAAAACCTTCCAGAAGGTGCTGGACAACGTCATCAGTATCGCTTTGAAGAAGACTACGGTGTCAGTAGAGCTAACGGATGACGCCGGCCGGCCGGTAGAAACCAATGTGAACCTCACGTTCCTGAACAACGTGACCGGCCAGCCGGAGTACAACTTTGTGCATTTTCTGGATCTGGCGGGCAAGCCCGATATGCTGGAAATTGACGCGCTGCTTTCTTATGACCTGGTGGTAAACACGCTGCCCGCGGTGGAACTGAAAAACCTGAACATTAAGCCGGGGCAACACAACGTGTTCAAAGTGAAAGCGCCACAGGGCTACTTGTATCTGCGGCAGGATGCGCCCACCTCCTACGGCTCCGTGACGGCGCTGGTACGCGAGAAAGGCAGTCCGTACATTCTGGAGACCCAGCGCTTCCCCAGCCAGCAGAAATACCTTACTGGAACCTACGAAGTGGAATTGCTTACTTTGCCGCGCATCCGCAAGACGGTAACCATCAAACAGAGTCAGGCCACGGAAATCACCTTTGCGCCGCCGGGCGCGCTCAACATCACACAGGACCTGAAAGGCTACGGTAGTCTGTACCTGGTGAACAATGACGGCACCCAGGACTGGCTCTGGAACCTGCCCGAGGGCAGCAGTAAGATAAGCCTACCCTTGCAGCCCGGCCGTTACCGCGTGGTTTATAGGCTAAAATCTGCAAAAGGCAGCCAATTCACCGACGTAAAGAATTTTACCATAAAATCGAATTTAACGACGACGATAAAACTTTTCAACTAAGATGAAGGACTTCCCATATTCAGAATCTAAAGATACCCGCTCCGGTTTCGGGGCTGGCCTGCTGGAACTAGGCCGTACCAATCCTAACGTGGTGGCCCTGTGCGCCGACCTGGTTGGCTCCCTTAAAATGGGCGACTTCATCAAGGAGTTTCCGGAGCGTTTTTTCCAGGTGGGGATTGCCGAGGCCAACATGATTGGGCTGGCCGCGGGGATGACCATTGGCGGTAAGATCCCATTCACTGGTACGTTCGCCAACTTCTCTACCGGCCGGGTGTATGACCAAATTCGCCAGAGCGTGGCCTATTCGGGTAAGAACGTGAAGATCTGCGCGTCGCACGCGGGTTTGACCCTAGGCGAGGACGGCGCCACGCACCAGATTCTGGAGGATTTGGGCATGATGAAGATGCTGCCGCACATGACGGTGATCAACCCGTGTGACTTCAACCAGACCAAAGCCGCCACCATCGCCATTGCCGATTATGAAGGCCCAGTGTACCTGCGCTTCGGAAGACCGGTGGTACCTAACTTCACCCCCGCTGACCAGAAATTCGAGATTGGGAAAGCGTTGATGCTGAACGAAGGCAAAGACGTGACCATTCTGGCTACCGGTCATTTGGTTTGGAAAGCCATCCTGGCGGGCAAACTGCTGGCCGAGCAAGGCATCGATGCCGAGATCATCAACATCCACACCATCAAGCCACTGGATACGGAAGCTATTTTGGCCTCGGTACGCAAGACCGGTTGCGTGGTGACCGCAGAGGAGCACAACTACAACGGCGGATTGGGTGAATCGGTGGCCCGCGTTCTGGCCCAGCAGTTACCGTCGCCGCAGGAGTTTGTGGCGGTGATGGATACCTTCGGGGAAAGCGGCACGCCGGAGCAGCTGATGGAGAAGTACGGCCTTAATGAGCAGAGCATTGTTTCTGCGGTTCAGCGCGTTATCTCCCGCAAGAAATAATCTCAAGAGGTGACTAGCTAATAATAACTTAAATAATGATCCCGCTTCTGTTTAGGGGCCGTTTTCCAGAAATCGGCCCCTAAACAGAAGCGTTATTTCACCATAAACCAAACCTGAATTTGATTACACCTCTACTCTGAGCCAAACACAAACATCACGTACCTGAACCACGCCCTTCCCTTGGAAGACAAAGAGATTTTAGAGAAATTCCAGCACCCAGATTCCCGGAACCTGGCCTTTAACCAGCTTGTGCGCAAGTACCAGCAGAAGGTGTATTGGCACGTCCGCAAAATGGTCATCGACCATGACGATGCCGATGACCTGACCCAGGAGGTGTTTGTGAAGGTCTGGACCAATCTGGAGAATTTCCGGAAAGATTCTCAGCTCTACACCTGGATCTACCGCATTGCCACCAATGAGTGTCTCAACTTCCTGAGCGCTAAAAAGAAACGCTTTTTCCTGCCCATCCATGACGTGGCCGCCGAGCTCACGCAGAAGCTGGATTCTACAGACACGCTCTCCGGCGACGAGGTGCAGCTGAAACTCCAAAAGGCACTTCTGCGTCTGCCTGACAAGCAACGGCTGGTCTTCAACATGAAATACTTTGACGATCTCAAGTACGAGGAGATCTCTGAGATTCTGGGCACCTCGGTGGGCGCGCTCAAGGCTTCTTACCACATTGCGGTAAAAAAAATTGAGGAATATTTGAAAAAAGATTAAACCTCTTCAGACAAAACACATCTAAGAAACAGATGGATAGGAAAAAGGAGCTAGATATGGCAGATTTACCCAAGGACCCGGGCTTTCAAGTACCCGAGCATTATTTTGATGCTCTGCCCACGCGCATCATGCAGCGGACGGCCTACGCCGCGCCAGCTCGTGCAGCGTCACCAGTGGCATGGTTCTGGCAGTTCAGGACGGCTGTAGCCGGCGCCTCTTTGGGTGTGGTGTTTGCCGTGTCTTTTCTGGCCACCCAGTACTTTGACGCCAACCCGTCTACAGACGCGGTAATGGCCCAGATATCGCAGAAAGATATCTTCCAGTACCTGGTGAACCACGAAGAACTGGAAACCGCCGACTTAGCCGAGGTACCGGCCGTGAAGCCGAACCAGTCGCTGGAGTTCCTGGATGTCCGCCGCAATGATCTGAATGAAACCCATACCCAGGAGTTGTTGGAAGAAGAGTATGATTACCGTTAATCCTAAAAGAATGAAATTGACCAAGTTGCTGTTTCTGTTTTTCCTGTTCACCGGCTCGGTTGCCGTAGCCCATGGCCAGAACAAAGAAACACCCGAGGAACGCAAAGCCCGCATAGAGAAAATAGAGACGGCCAAGATTGCCTTCATCACCGACAAGATAAACCTCTCCGGCGACCAGGCCCAGCGTTTCTGGCCCGTTTACCAGGAACATGACCGGAAACGGAACGATCTGCGCCAGAAAAGCCGCCCCTACAAAGAACAGAACCTGAACGCCCTCACCGACGAGCAGATTCAGGCTGGATTAGAGGCCCGTTTGAACATCCGCCAAAGAGAACTGGACCTGGAAAAAGAATACATGGACAAATACCTGCGCATCATCAGTCCTCGCCAACTGGCTTTGTTTTACCGTGCAGAGCGCGAGTTCACCAAGCTGTTGCTGGAGCGTTTGCAGACGGCTAAGAAATAAAGATTTGGTTTTAGTGTGAATAGGGAGGCGAAAGTCTCCCTTTTTGTTTTAGCCTATTATTAAAAATAATTCCCCTCTTCTCCTGGTTCAAGTTTTCAACTTGGACCTACAATGGTCTGCAGTTTGCAACTGCAGTGAGGCGCGAGCCTCAGAACCGCTTTAGAGGTAGTTACTTCCTATTCCCTTTCTTCTAACTCTTTGGCTGCAGCCGGGTCTGCGGGCGTTCGTCACTTTTCTCCTTGATGAGAAAAGTAACCAAAAGAATCAAGAAGCCTCAAACTCGCTGACGCTCGGACAGTGAGGCTTCAGTAAAGGTACCACCTGGCTAAAGCTATCTATTATATAGTCTACGCAGGCCACTACCACCTGAACTGTCCTTCCGTGCGGCGGGCCGTGCCTCGGCCTCACTGTAGGCCTTCGCCCTGCCCTGCCGCAGGAAACAGATGCGCTTGGTATCTGCTAGGATTATCTGGTAATGTAGAGACAAGGCATGCCTTGTCTCCAACGGGGTCTCCGCAATAACCAGTAGCTACCTGTAAGGGCACCCACAAGAGGTGCCCCTACATCATATTACCTTCCTCCTATCAACCCCGTTCGTCGTGCCAACCTTTGATGGTGTTATCACCCACAACCAGAACTGCCATTTATCCGCCTCCTCACGCATTCTGGGATTCCCCTCCTGGGAGGGGTTGGGGTGGGTTACGTTTCCACCTAGATTTCGGCAAAACAGGCTAGAAACAGTTCCGCTACTTCCCTCCTAATTGATACAAGCCATACCCATTGAAAGCCCTTACCCGCTTCTTTGTATCTTTGCCCCAGATTAACCTTGACCACTATGCTTTCACCTCGCCAGCTCTTCCTGCAACACCAAGCCCAGACCACTGATTTTCCCTTGCTTTTAGAAGTCGAGCGGGCCGAGGGGGTATACATGTATGGGCCAAACGGCGAACGGTACCTGGACCTGATCTCGGGGATTGGGGTAAGCAACGTAGGGCATCGGCACCCTAGGGTGTTGCAGGCCATCCAGGGGCAACTGGAAAAATACCTGCACCTGATGGTGTACGGCGAGATTGTGCAGGCACCGCCGGCCCAACTGGCACATGCGCTGGCGCAAACCCTTCCGGCTGGGCTGGACAATGTCTATTTCGTTTCCTCGGGCAGCGAGGCGGTGGAAGGGGCCTGTAAACTGGCCAAGCGCTTCACCGGCCGCACCGAGCTGGTGGCATTTGAGAATGCCTATCATGGTTCCACCCAGGGCTCTTTGTCCTTGAACGGATCGGAAAGCTTCAAACGGGCCTTTCGGCCGCTGTTGCCTGATGTGCGGCACATCCGGCATAACCAAGTGGAGGATTTGGCGCAGATCACCTCGCGTACGGCGGCGGTGATTCTGGAGACGGTGCAGGGCGAGGCGGGGGTCAGGGTTCCTTCTGTGGACTATCTTCAGGCGCTCCAGGCTCGCTGCAAAGAAGTAGGCGCGCTCCTGATCCTGGACGAGATTCAGAGCGGCTTTGGGCGTACCGGCACGTTCTGGGCATTTGAGCAGTTTGGTGTGGTACCGGATATTCTCACTTGTGCCAAAGGCATGGGCGGCGGCATGCCCATCGGCGCATTTATCTCCCGCCAGGAAATCATGCATTCGCTCAAGAATGATCCCATGCTGGGCCACATTACTACGTTTGGCGGTCACCCGGTTTCCTGCGCAGCTTCGCTGGCCACGCTGCAGGTGATTCAAGAAGAAGAATTGCTGCTGCAGGTGAACGCCAAAGCTGCCCGGTTCAAAGAGCGGTTGGTGCACCCGGCCATTAAAGAGATCAGGAACCTGGGTCTCATGATGGCGGTGGAGTTTGACTCTTTTGACATCCTGAAACCTATCATTGACAATGCCATCCTAAAAGGCGCCCTCACGGACTGGTTCCTGTTCTGCGACAAATCCATGCGCATTGCCCCTCCCCTTACCATTACCTTTCCTGAGATTGACGAAGCCTGTGACATCATCCTGGCGGCTATTGCCGAGGAAGTTCGTTTTTGAGCCGTTTTCCCGTAAATAAGCACAAATCAGCCCAAGTATATTCCTGAACCTTTTAGACCCTGTGCCAGTACAAGACACGAATTAGTTTCTGCTTATTCTGCTGCCTTGACATACCTATCCGTAGATACAACTACCAACCTTTTTAACTTGGTGCCTGCCACATGGAGATAGCCTTAGTTCTGTTCTTACTTTTGGCTGCTGTTGCCCTGTTCGCCTCAGAGAAGCTTTCAGTAGACATCGTCACGCTCATTCTCCTCATCATTCTAACCGGCACCCAGATCATCACGCCCGCCGAGGCCTTTGCCGGCTTCAGCAGTGATTTCATCATCATTCTGGCGTCTATCTTCGTGATTGGGACGGCGCTGGAAGACACCGGTATTCTGGATTTCCTGGTGAACTGGCTTATGCGGCACGCGGGGCACCGGCCCAATACCCTGCTTTTCTCCATCATGTTTTTCCCGGGCTTGGTGTCAGCGTTCATGAACAACACCACCGTGACGGCCCTTTTTGTGACGCCTATTGTGGGTGTGGCCAAGAAAATGCGCGCCAGTAGTTCAAAATTCCTCATGCCGCTGGCGTATGCCTCTATTTTGGGCGGTACCTGTACCTTGATTGGCACTTCCACCAACGTGGCCGTGAGCGGATACATGAGCAAAGCGGGCTATGAGCCGTTCGGGTTCTTTGAGTTTTCGGGCATTGGCATAGTGATTTTCATGGTGGGGATCGCCTACATGATGACCATCGGGAAGCGCATGCTGCCCCAGACCGCTTCGGTGGGCCTTACTACCCGCTATAACATCAAAACCTACCTCACCGAGATCCTGGTGCAGGAAGATTCGCCTTTGATTGGTCAGGTGGCGTTTACCTCCGATCTCTCTAAAATGGGTTTCCGCATCCTCAACATCATCCGGAGCAAAGAAAACTTCCTGCCCGATTACCGCACCCGCATCAGGAGCAATGATGTGCTGCTGGTGGAGGGCGAGATGGACGACCTCATCAAGGTGAAGGAAACCAAAGGCATCCAGATTCTGGCCGATGTGATTGTGGAGGACGATCTGGTGGGCGGCGACATCCGGCTAGCGGAGATTCTGATTACGGGCCAGTCTGATTTGCTCAAAAACACCATCAAGCAGGTGGAATTTCTACGGCGTTTCGGGTTGGTGGTGCTGGCGGTCTCCCGACAGGGCGAAACCATCAGGACTAAGATTGGCGATGTGCAGCTTCAGCTGGGTGACTTACTTCTGGTGCAGGGATCGGGGGAACGAGTGGAACACCTGAAAACAACCCAGCACTTGACGGTCTTGGGAGAGTTCAAACCTATTCTGTTTAAACGGCGCAAAGGTATTTTAACGCTGTCTTTCTTTATCGTGGCCATTTTAGTGGGTAGCCTGAACCTGCTGCCTTTGTCAATCTGTTTTTTGGGCGCGGCCGTGCTCAGCGTGCTGTTCAAATGCATCTCCACTGATAGAGCCTATCAGGTGATTGACTGGCGCTTGCTCATCTTAATTGGCGGAATGACCGCCTTCGGGATGGCCATGGAGAACACCGGCGCCGATAAGTTCCTGGCCAACGCCATTGTGAACCTTCTGCAACCCTTTGGTACCATCGTCATAATGGCCGGATTTGTCCTGCTCACCGTTTTCCTTACCCAGCCCATGTCCAACGCGGCAGCCGCTTTGGTGGTACTGCCAGTGGCCTTGCAAACAGCCATTCAGCTGGGGGTGAGCCCACGTACCTTTGCCGTGGCCATTATGCTGTCTGCCTCGGTTTCTTTGGTGACGCCGTTTGAGCCTTCCTGTATTCTGGTGTATGGCCCGGGCAAGTACACGTTCAAAGACTTCCTCAAGATCGGGTCAGGGCTTACGCTTTTGCTGGTGATTATCATCCTGGTAATGGTGCCTATGTTCTGGCCGCTATAATCTGTTTTAGCCCTGTTTTTGAAGAATCGGCTTTAAAACAGCTGCCATCCGGTAGCCTGTTTACAGATTCACGCGTACAGAGAAGGCTAACTTTTGTGTACGATCTATGAACCGCGCTGCCCTGTTTGTCTCCCTTCTGCTTTTAGGCTGTTCTCCTGAGAAAGCCCGAGAAACGCTGGCCGAGGAACCCATTGCTGCCGCTGATACCGTCCTAGAGGAAGTAGCAGACTCGGTGACCGATGCCTCGCTTGACGGTACCGCCACCAGCACGGTTCCCCTGGACGTACGGCAACAGCTTCCGGCCGAACTGGAGGTGCACCTGGACCGGACCCACGGCCTCTGGCAGTTCCCTACCCTTACCCCCACAGATTTGCAGCGGATTCCGGAGGAAGAACAAGGGCCTTACTACGTGCAGGCAGATTTTAACGGGGATAAAAAGCAAGATTACGCCATCCAGCTCATGGAGCGGGACTCAGCGTTTGTGTATGCCTTTGTGATGCGTTCTGAGGGCGATTTTCAGGAATTCCTTCTGGAACGGGACAAACTGTATGATATGGATAACCAGAAAAGGAGTATCCATTACCTGAGGCTAGCCAAGAAAACCGATCGGTATTATGACTATGCCACCAAACAGCACTTTACTATTGCACAGGATGGCATTTCCGTGGGGGCCGAGAACTACACCGCCACCTACGTTTGGGAGAAAGGGAAATTCAGGAAATTTGAAACAGGTGACTAAGCGCCTGGTTACTGGAGCTCCAGGAAATGGATGGCTTCGTCTTTTATCTCTTCCCGGGTGAGGCCGTCTTTCACCCCCGTGGTGATTTTCTTCACCAACACACCCACTACTGCTTTTCTAAAGCCCATTTTGGTGGCAATGTCAATGCAGAACTCCATCTCGCTGTCATCCACAATACCATCGGCCAGCATCATCTCCACCAGGTCATAGACTTGGTCAAACCGGTCTATGTCATTGTTGGGCATGGTGAGTTTCACGCTTCCGCAGTTGGCCAGCAGGGCCCGCACATCCTGCGCCCGCATTCCCTTCCGTGCGCCAATGGCAATGATATGTTCCATCTCGGCAGAATCTATGTGCCCATCAATTTTAGCCAACGCCCCTAAATTAACAATATGGCTCTTGAGCCGTTTTGTTTCTTCACTCTCAAAAATTGAAAACATAGAGTTACATGATTGGTGGAAGAAAATTTTTTCTAGTGGTTGCACGGCCTTTGCGCAAATTTTTGCACCCGTCCAATTTCACGATATAATTTACGGACTTTTGAAAAAAATCGCTGCCCCATTTCCTTAAAAGTATTTATATTTTTCTTTATCGCCTTTTTAATCGTAGAACTGGTAAAAAGTCCTGCATTATAAGCGGGGCTGCAGAGCGAAGATTGGGGGGTATTTGGCAGATGAGTAACCAAAAAAGCTTGAGTTTTGTGAGGTAATGCCTTACTTTGCGATTCGTTTTAGAAGTTAAGATGAAGAAAATAGCTGTTTTTACGTCCGGGGGAGATGCTCCGGGCATGAATGCTTGTATCCGTGCCGTTGTGCGGACAGCAGTTTACCATAAATTAGAAGTATACGGAATAGGCAGAGGCTACAATGGCATGATCCAAGGGGAGATTTACCGGTTGTTCTCCCATTCCGTGAGCAATATCATTCAAAAAGGCGGGACCATCCTTAAATCGGCCCGCTGTCTGGAGTTCCAAACTCCCGAAGGCAGAAAAAGAGCCTTTGACCAGATTTCAAAGTTCGGGATTGAGGGCATTGTGGCCATTGGCGGGAACGGAACCTTCACCGGCGCTCAGATTTTCCACCAAGAGTACGGCATTCCTATCATCGGTTGCCCCGGCACCATTGACAACGACCTTTACGGCACCGACTACACCATTGGTTATGACACCGCCGTGAACACCGCCCTTGACGCCATTGACAAGATCAGAGACACCGCCGACAGCCATGAGCGCGTTTTCTTTGTGGAAGTGATGGGCCGCGACTCGGGGTACATTGCCCTGCCCTGCGCCATCGGTGGTGGGGCCGAGATGGTGATGATCCCGGAGACGATTACCTCTATGTCTGAAGTGATTGAGACTCTGCAGCAAGGCTGGCGTCGTTCCAAAACCTCCTTCATCATCATCGTGGCCGAAGGCGACGAAGAAGGTGGTGCCACCGAGATCGCTGCCAAGGTGAAAGAGGCGCTACCGCAGATGGATGCCAAGGTAACCATCATCGGGCACGTACAACGCGGGGGTACCCCCACCGCCGCCGACCGTCTTTTGAGCAGCCAAATGGGCATGGCCGCCGTGGAAGGCCTGATTGCCGGCCGCTCTAATGAAATGGTGGGCGTAATGAACGGCGAACTGGTGTACACCCCGTTCCATGACACCATCACCAAGAAAAAGCCCATCAGCGAGAGTTTCCTGAAGCTAGTGGAAGTACTGAGCGTGTAAAGCGCCTTTTAACCGCTGCAACATTACTGATGCGTTTTCAGCCTGATTTAAAAAATCGGGTTGGAAACGCATTCTCTTTTATGGCCCTTTGAAGCCTGAGTTTAAGGCAGCCTTTTGCTTTGCTGAACAAAACCAATGGAGGGGAATGCCGTTTTCTAACCCAACATCTTAAAAGAACAGCAATGGAATTTAGACAACTTGGCGCATCTGGGCTAAAGGTGCCGGTGCTCAGTTTTGGAACCGCCACTTTTGGCGGAGGCGGCGAATTCTTCAAGGCTTGGGGCAGCACCCAGGTAGAGGAGGCCACCCGCATGGTTAACCTCTGTATGGATGCCGGCGTGAACTTCTTTGACACCGCCGACATCTACTCCCAGGGCATGTCTGAGGAGATTCTGGGGCAAGCCTTGAAAGGCCTCGGCCGCTCTGAGGTGATCCTCTCCACCAAGGGTACGTTCCCCTTTGGGGAAGGGCCCAACAACCAAGGTTCCTCCCGGTTTCACCTCCTGAAACAAGTAGAAGGCAGCCTCAAACGCCTCAATACCGATTACATTGACCTGTACCACATGCACGGCTTTGACGGTAACACTCCTGTAGAGGAAACCCTGCGCACCCTGGATGACCTGGTGCAAAGCGGTAAGGTGCGCTACATCGCGGCCTCCAACTTCTCGGGTTGGCACCTGATGAAATCACTGGGAGTTTCTGACAAATATGGATGGAACCGTTACGTGGCGCACCAGGTATATTACTCGCTCACCAATCGGGAATACGAATGGGAACTCATGCCGCTGGGGCTTGACCAGAACGTGGGCGGCATCATCTGGTCGCCCCTAGCCGCCGGCCGATTGGGCGGCAAGTACCGCCGGGGCCAGCCCATGCCCCAGGACAGCCGCGTTGCACAGGGAGGCAGCCCCGTCCCTGAAGCCGTGGTGAACGAAGAGGTTTTCTACAACATTATTGACGCGCTAGATGAAATAGCGGCGGAGACAGAGAAAACGGTAGCCCAGGTGGCACTGAACTGGCTACTGCAGCGCCCTACCGTCTCCAGCATCATCATTGGCGCCCGCAACGAGGAACAGCTCAAGCAGAACCTCGGGGCTGTGGGTTGGAACCTGACGGTGGAACAGGTGAAGAAACTGGATGCCGCTAGTGAGGTCCCTCCAATCTATCCTTATTGGCACCAAAGACAAAACACCAAGCTCAACCCCTTGCCTCCTTTTTATCCTAAAAGAAAGTAATAGCGGCTTGTAGCTGAAGAAACTAACCCATTGTGCTTTGGGGCCGTTTTCCGGAAAACAGCCCCAAAGCACAATGG
This sequence comes from Rufibacter hautae, assembly GCF_008271695.1. Lineage (GTDB taxonomy): Bacteria > Bacteroidota > Bacteroidia > Cytophagales > Hymenobacteraceae > Nibribacter > Nibribacter hautae. Next base: position 461,085 of record NZ_VKKY01000002.1, on the reverse strand, counting down.
GTTAGTTTTTAGTGAATCGATGAATGGATAGCAACCTTAGCCTTTTTGTGCTTTGGCCATTTCATCTTGGACGTACGCCAACACCTCGGTGAACTGATCTGGATGGAACCACTGGATTTCAGGGTCGCGGGTAAACCAGGTTAATTGGCGTTTGGCGTAGCGGCGGCTGTTGCGCTTAAGCAGCCTTACCGCTTCCTCATAGGGATAATCGCCGTCTAGAAAACAGAACAACTCGGTATAGCCCACGGTCTGCAAGGCTTGGTGCTGGCGATACGGAACCATGCTTTTCACCTCGTCTAAAAGTCCCTGCTCCAGCATCAGGTCCATGCGTTGGTCAATGCGGTCATAGAGCTCCTGGCGGTCGCGGTTCAACCCGATTTTGATGATCTGGAAATTGCGCCTGCGTTCTTTGCTTTTGGTCCGGAATGAGGAATACGGCTGGCCGCTGCTCAGGCAAACCTCCAGGGCTCTTACCACCCGCTGCGGGTTCTGCACGTCTACCTGTGCCGCATACGTCGGGTCTAATTCGCGCAGTTGTTCTACCAGCGAGGGAAGTCCCTCCTCCTCTAGTCTTTTTGTCAGTTCCTCTCTTATGCCAAGTTTAATCTCAGGCATTTCATCCAACCCTTCGCAAAGCGCCCGCACATAGAGCCCAGATCCGCCGGTGGCGATGACTACCTGGTGTTCCTTGAATAGGTTCTGTAGTAAATATAGCGCATCTTCTTCAAAGGCACCCGCGTTGTACTCCTCCACAATAGAATGGGAGTCGATGAAATGATGGACTACCCCACCCTGCTCCTCTGGGCTGGGTTTCGCCGTGCCTATGCTTAATTCTTTGAAGAACTGCCGAGAATCCATAGACAGGATTTGGGTTTGGAAGTGGCGGGCCAACTGCACACAGAAATCAGTTTTACCGACGGCCGTAGGCCCGACCACTACTAGTAAGAATCTATGTTGTTCCATCACAATCCGGCGTAAAGGCTGAGCAGGTGCTTTTCCTCAGTTTCCCAGGTCCACTCCTCCCGCGCTTGCAGGCAGTTTCGCTGTAACTTTTGGTAAACCTCCTCCTCTTGCAACAAAGTTAACAGGGCCACCCGGACTTCCTCCACATGGTTATTCACCAAAAGCGCCACTTCATGGTGGGCGTTCAGTTCCACATACTCCGGGAAGGGCACGCACACCTGCGGAATGCCAGCCTGCACGTAGTCAAAGAATTTATTAGCCAGCGAATAGTAATAACTGAGCCCCTGGTTATCCAACAGCATGATTCCGGCCCAAGCGGCTGCGGTAATTCTGGACAGGTCGGTGGGTGGAACGTTGCCTTTGAAGATCACTTTGTTTTGAAGCTCCAGTTCACGTGTCAGTTCTACCAGTTGGGGCATGAGCGGTCCCGTGCCGCAGATAACCAGTTGGGCGGGCACCCCCTGCATGGCTCTAATGGTATTCTCCAATCCCCGGCCCACATTCAGGGCACCCTGGTAGATAAAGTAAGGCGGTGAGGCCGGCAAGGAGGCGGAAAGCTGCCGCACCGGCATGTTCCGGACCAAGTGCACTGGGCCGCGGTATTTCTGCTGGAAGTAGGTCACCAGGGAGCCACTGACGGTATAAGCCAGTGTAGCCCGTTTAAAGACTATTTTCTCCAAAAGCGCCCATAAACTCTTCACCAAAGGTCGGTTCACCACTTCGGGCATCTCAGGGAACAATTCATGGGCATCATAGACCAGGGGTTTCCGGCGCCAGGCAACAGTTACAAGCCCAGCCAACGCGGTATCGGCATCTACGGCTCCGTAAATATCATATCGGTGCGAAAAAAACCAGGTCACCAGCCGAAGATTGTACTCCAGGTAAAACAAGGGTCCCTTGCGGAACCGGCACTTGATGCGGTGGCTTCGGAAAGGAAGCGAAGGCAATTCTATGGAACCGGGCAGCAATCTACCCACCAAAGTTACCGCGTATCCCGCCGATGCTAAAGAGTTGGCAGTCCGGAGCATGCGTTGGTCATGGCTAATATCGGTGGTGACCGTAAAAACTATAGATTTAGCCATTGGCAGGTATAAGCAAGGTTGCGCGGCGCTAAGGTGTAAAAAACCAATTTTTAGGTTATTTTTGCTAAAATAGGTTTTTTCCAGTTTAGTGCCACTTGTAGGAAAAGGCCTCCAAAAGCCAAAGCAGATTCACGGAGATGACAAACAGCAACACCATGGTAGATAGGACAGCACAGGAAGCAGCTGCCGCGCGTTTGATTGATTTTGCGGAGCATGTGAGTGGCAGCCGGAAATACATGTTTGTGTGTACGCCAGATGGCACGCTCCTGAGCACGAACCAACAGGCCAAAGATATCTTTTTTGAAGGTAAGGACATTCCCGCCGACATGAATGTAAAGGAGCTGCTGGATGAGAAGCAGCAGTTTGAGTTTGACCGAAACGTGCGCCTCCTCCGGACCCGCAAGAACATCAGCGGCTTTTTCCCGCCCAAAGACAAGTTCCTGGACACCAACCTGCTGTATTTCAAGTCCAGCCTGGTGATGCAGGAAGGTTTTGAGTTGCTGTACATCGCGGTACGGGCGGCCTCTGCCGAGGTAATGCCCGCCGGCGACATGTTCGCGACGGAGTCTAGCTACCGCACCATTTTTGAGGAAAGCAACGAGCCCATGTTCATCCTGGACAAAAAGGGCATGTTCATTGACATCAACAAGCAGACGGTTGCCATTACCCAGGTGGAGAAGCAGGACCTGATTGGCAAAAGCGTTTTTGAGGCGTTTGACTTAAATCCATCGGAAAGGATCGCTTTTAAAACCCGGATTTTGCAGGCCTGCGAGGGGAAAACCCAGCGCTTTGACTGGTGGTTTAAAAACAGTGACGGTACCCATTACCCGCTTTGGCTTTCCTTCAGATGCGGAAAATACTTTGGGCAGGAGGTAATCCTGGGCACCGCCAAACCCATGGAAGACAACCGCCAACAAACCGAGGGTGGGCGGCAGCGCCAGGAGCAGCAGGAATTCATGGCCAAGCTCCTGCCGCAGCTCAGCAACCTGAAAACCGCCGAGGACATTCTATCTGTGGTGTTGGGTGAGCTTCTCCAGGTGCCCAGCATCTGCGGCGGCGGCGTTTTTGTCTACCAACCGGCCACGCGTATTGTGCAGTTGGTTTGCAACAAAGGAGATCAGTCCTACCTGCTGAAAGAGAAAAGCGTGCTGGCCTTGAACCCCGAGTTCCTAGCCCAGTTAGAAAACAAGCATAAAAACCGGTCTCTGCTCAGCATCTCCCGGAATTTCCAGCACCTGTTCAATAAGCGGGAAATTTTGGCCATGCCCATCAGCACCGATAAGCAATACCTGGCCACCATTATCCTGCTGGTAGATGACGCCATGAACATGACCAGCAGCCTCACCGAGTTTATTAACCACATTGGCTTTGAGGTGAGTTCGTACCTCTCCCGGTTTGAGCTTCGTCAGGAGCTGCATTACTCAGAAGGCAAGTACAAAACCCTGTTTGAGTCCAGCAACGATTCCATCTTCCTGCTCAACCATACCCTTATTGCCGATTGTAACTTCCAGGCCACGGTGTTGCTGGACTGCGACAAACAGGACATCATTGGCAAACGGATCGCTGATTTCTCGCCCGCCCTCCAGGCCGACAATTCCTCATCCGTGGAGAAGTCCCTGCAGTTGATTGAAAACACCCTGGAGGATGGTCAGCCCCGCAACCTGGAATGGCGCATTGAAAAGTCAGACGGGAGCATTGTGGACGGGGAAATCAGTTTTAGCGCCATTATTCTAGAAGGCGTCAACTTTGTGCAGTGCATTCTCCGCGACATCACCTCCCGCAAAGAGGCCCAGGCGCTCATCCGACGGCAGGAGGTGCTGCGCGAGTCCATGCACCAGTTCCGGTCATTCCTGAGCCAGGTGAACCTGGCTTATGTGAGCATGGACCTGGACCTACGCGTGGTGTATGTGAATGACTATTTCCTGCAGTATACCGGCTACAAACGCGAGGAAGTGGTAGGCCAGAACTACTATGACATCTTCGTGCCGGAAAAAGAAAGGGCCACCCGCATCCAGGAAATCAGGAAGGCACTGCAAAACCAGTCGTTGCGCAGTTACTATGAGTGGGACCTCATCACAAAATCGCAGTCGGTGAAGATCTTGCGCTGGAACATCATGTTTGAGATGGACGTGGAAGGCAACGTGGTGGGCATCACGGCCGTGGGCAAGGACATGACCGACAAACGGATTGCCATGGAAGCCCTCAAGGACAACAAAATCCGCCTCCAGGACTTGTTCGACAATGCGCATGACTTGATCCAAAACATCTCTACCGACAACAAATTCATCTTCGTGAATCGGGCCTGGAAAGAAAAGCTCGGCTACAACGATTTTGATATTGAGAACCTTACGCTCAATGACATTGTCCACCCGTACTACAAGGCCAAGCTCATTTACCAACTCCGCAACCTGTACAAAGGCGATGATGTCAACAAAATAGAAACCGTATTCTTGACCAAGAGCGGCAAGCCGATTCACTTGATTGGCAGTATCAACTGCAGCTGGCAGGACGGCAAGCCCATTGCCACCCGCGCTATCCTCCACGATATCACGGACCGGATCAAGGCCGAACGTCTGCAGAAGGTATACTACAGCATCGCGAACTTGGCCATCAGTTCCAAGGACTTACCCTCTTTGTACAGCGCCATCCACCGTGAGCTGAGCAAGATTATTGAGACGCATAACTTCTACATCGCCCTGTTTGACGAGGAGAAAGACCTTATCAACTTCGTGTACTATGTAGACCAGATTTCCAACGTGCCGGCGGCTCCAAGACCCTTCTCGCTGGGAATGACCGAGTACATCATCAAGACCGGCAAACCGCTGTACGCCTCCAAAGCCGATTTTATGGAATTGGTGGAGAAAGGCCAGATTGAAGTGAACGGCGTGGTGCCCGAAGTGATGCTCTCCTCCCCGCTTTCCATTGGCGAGCGCATCATTGGGGTGATTGCCGTCCGCGACTACAAAAACCCGGAGGCTTACGTACAAACGGATATTGAGATCCTACACTTTATCTCTAACCAGGTGGCGCTGGCGATTGAACGGAAACGGAACGAAGAGCAGATTACCATTCAAAACGCCCGGTTAAAAGCCATTTTTGAAAGCGGCAACCACTTGATGTGGTCCATTAACCGGCAGTTCCAGCTTACTTCCTTTAACCAGAACTTCCAGAGTGAAATCCAGTCGTGGACCAGCATTATGCCTTCTTTGGGCTTGAAGCTGAACCAGATGGTAGGCGCCTATGTGACCCAGGAGAATTTCCAATTAATCAAGGAGAAGTACGAATCAGCTTTTGCCGGTCAGCCCCAGCAATTTGAGCTTGAGTTGCACCATCCTAACGGAACCAGTGCTTGGCGAGAAGTACTGCTGAACCCTATTTACTTGGAAGACGGCAGCTTTGAAGACGTATCGGCGATTGCCTTAGATATCACGGAGAAGAAGATTTCTCAGCTTGCGGTAGCGGTAAACGAGGAGAAATTCCGGCAAATCTTTGAGTCTTTCCAGGACCTGTACTACAAAACAGATATGGAAGGCTCCTTCCAGTTGATCAGTCCATCGGTGCAGGAAGTGTTGGGCTTTGCCCCATCCGAGGCGATGACCTTGAATGCCGAAGAACTTTACGCTCACCCAAGTGACCGCGATGAACTGCTGCGCATGCTTTTTGACCAGAAAAGCGTCCGGAACTTTGAGACCTCTTTCCTTACCCAGCAGAACCAGCAGATTGAGGTTTTGATCAACTCCCGCCTGGTTCTCAATGAACACCAGGAGCCTGTGGCCATTGAAGGAGTCGCCCGTGACATTACCGAACTGAAAGACACCCAGCGGGAGCTCATCAGGGCGAAAGAACTGGCGGAGAACTCGCTTCAGGTGAAAAACCAGTTCCTGGCTAACATGAGCCATGAGCTGCGGACCCCAATGAACGGCATCATCGGGATGATTGACGTGCTGCACCACACAGCTTCCAATGAGGAGCAGATGGACTACATAGAAACGCTCCGGACCTCCTCAAACGCGCTGCTAGACATCTTGAATGATATTCTGGACCTTTCCAAAATACAGGCCGGAAAACTGCAGTTGAACAAGACGGGCATTGACTTGTCTTACTCGCTGGATAAGATCCATTCTCTGTTTGCCAACCGGGCCATCCAGAAGGATCTTTCGTTCACGTATGATATCTCAGAAGACACGCCGCGGTACATCGTCACAGACGAAACCCGGTTGCTGCAGATTCTCTCTAACCTGACATCCAATGCCATCAAGTTCACCAATGAAGGCAGTGTGCGGGTGGAGGTAAGCAGAGTGGGCGGTGAAGGCGAGGACCACTTGCTTATGTTCCAGGTGAAAGACTCAGGGATAGGCATCTGCGAGGAAGATATCCGACTGCTGTTCACCAATTTCACCCAATTAGACAACTCCTCTTCCAAAACGTTTGGCGGTACCGGCTTAGGCTTGGCCATCTCCAAGCAGTTGAGCGAGTTATTGGGCGGAGAGATCGGCGTGGAGTCAGAAGCCGGCAAGGGAAGTACCTTCTGGTTCACCATCCTGTGCCAGGAAGCGGAGAACGTGAAACAAATCCATGAGCAGCTGCAGTCCTCCAAAGAGCTGGAGGAAATCGGGAAGTTTGAACCAGAGCCGGTTATCCTGTTGGTAGACGATAACCAGATAAACCAGAAAGTAGCCCTTAAGCTCTTGGAGCGCATGGGTTGCCACGCCGATGTGGCCTCTAATGGGTATGAGGCTATTGAAAAAGCCACCCAGAAACGGTACGATCTAATTTTCATGGACATCCAGATGCCGGAAATGGATGGGGTCACCGCTACGCATGAACTCAAGAAGCTAATGGGCACCAACTGTCCGCCTATTATCGCCATGACCGCGTATTCTATGAAAGACGACGCGGAGAAGTTCATCAACGAGGGGCTTGATGATTATATCTCTAAACCGGTGAAGATCTCTGACCTGCATGACCGCATTGTAAAGTGGTTCGGCAACAGTGGTCCGAAGAGCACCGAACCTGCTGGAAAAGCGGCAGAGGCACCGCAGCCTGAAACGGGAGCCGAGCTGGCACTGGACATGAATGTGGTGGAGCAACTCAGAAGCATTGGAGGCGACGATTTTGCACTGCAGCTGTATGTTGAATTTGAGGAGGAAACTTCTGAATTGTTAGAGGAAGCCAAAAAAGAAGTGGCTGCACAACATTATGAAGGTATTTTAAGTACACTGCATCAAATCAAGGGAACTGCCTCCACTTTAGGTCTGGATTCTGTTTCAAGTTTGGCACAAGAACTGGAACATGACATTAAAAAGGGTAAATTCACATTTGTTAGGACTACCTTTTCTGATTTAGAATCAAGTTTTACTAATTTTAGAGCAAACTATCGAAATAAACTCTTATCGAACTAACCATGGCCGATTCTAAAACCATATTGATTGCAGAGGATAGCTCTGTTATTCTGAATCTTACGAAGAAAATACTGGAGTTGCAGAACTACACGGTAGTGTCGGCTAAAAACGGCGGGGAAGTTCTCAAGAAGGTACAGGACCAGAAAATTGACGCCATTCTCATGGATTTGAACATTCCGGTGAAAAACGGGATGGAATGCACCAGAGAGATCCGGGCGAACCAGGATCCGCAGATCGCTAAAATTCCGATCATTGCCGTGACCGGAAACGCGAACAACTACACATTAGAACAATTCAAAGAAGCAGGTATCAATGCATACTTGCCAAAGCCTTTGGACTTTGACATGCTGGTGCAGACCGTAAAGGAGTACGTGCACTAAGACGTCTTTACATTTTATTAAACCATATGCAGCTGAAGTATACCCGGTCCTTTTTAAACCGGTTAGAAGATATTTTTGCCGAGTCTGAGTACATGCTGCGTTATGAAAAGGGTACTTTCAAATCTGGTTTCTGTATTTTGAAAGACACCAAAGTAGCGGTAGTGAATAAATATTTCCCTTTAGAGGGGAAAATCAATTGTCTTGTAGAGATTCTCCGGGCGGTGGACCTAAGCCCGGAGAGCCTGCGTCCTGAAAGCCAGGAACTGTACCTGGCCATCAAACACCAAACCATAACCTCTGCGTGAAAGTAACTTTCTTAGGATCTGGCACCTCACAGGGCGTACCCGTCATTGGCTGCGAATGTGAGGTTTGCCGTTCCTTAGACTATAGGGACAAGCGCCTGCGGGTCTCTATCCTGGTGGAGGTAGACGGAAAAGCCCTGATTGTGGATACCGGACCCGATTTCCGGCAGCAGATGCTCAGGGAACGCATAAAGCGGGTAGATGCCGTGCTTTTCACGCATGAGCACAAAGACCATACTGCCGGTCTGGATGACATACGGGCCTTCAACTTCATGCAGCACATTGACATGCCCCTGTACGCCGACCAGCGGGTGTTAAACCAACTGCAGCAGGAATTCAGCTACATCTTCACGAATCACACCTACCCCGGAGTACCCCGCGTGGAGTTGCACCCTATCCAGAACGAACCTTTTAAAGTGCACGGCATCACCATCACGCCCATTAACGTACTGCACCACAAGCTGCCGGTCTTCGGGTTCAGGATTGGGGATTTCACCTACATCACAGATGCCAATCACATCTCGGCGGCAGAGAAGGAGAAGATCAGGGGTTCCAAGATAGTGGTGCTGAACGCCCTTCGCAAAGAGCCGCACATCTCCCATTACTCCCTTTCCGAAGCGATCTCGGTCTTGGAGGAGTTGGCGCCTGAACAGGCTTACCTCACCCACATCAGCCATTTGCTGGGCCTTCACCGGGTGGTGGAAAAAGAATTGCCTTCTTTTGTGAAGCTGGCCTATGATGGGCTGGCCCTTACCTTATAAACGTGCACCAGAATTACTTCTTTTTACGAAAACTAGCCCAGAAACTGGACTCAGAACTGCGTGGCTATACCTTACAGGCAACTTTCAGCCAAGAGAAAGACGAGCTGATGCTGGCTTTCTTCCAAGGAGAGCGGGAATTTTACATCAAAGCCATCCAGACTTCCACCTTCTCCAGCCTCCAGTTCCCTAGCACCTTTCACCGGGCCCGGCAGAACTCAGTGGACCTTTTCCCGATTTTACTCGGGCAAGAGGTTCTGGAAGTCCGTGTCCACCAGCAAGAGAGGAGCTTTTACATCCGGTTCACGAACCAATTGGTACTGCTGTTCAAATTATTCGGGAACCGGTCCAATGTAGTGCTGTTTGAAAATGACGTGGCCGTGGAGCTCTTCCACCGGAAACTCACCAAAGACTTGGAACTGGACTACCGGCAAATGGACCAGAACTGGCACCTGGAGAAAGAAGCATTTTTACAGGCGCCCCAGAACCTAAGAAAGATGCTGCCCACCCTAGGTGATGTTCCTTGGCTTTATCTGCAGGAAAAAGGCTATTCTGGGCTAGATGCCGAAGCACAATGGGAAATGGTGCAGGAAATGATGGCGATGCTGGAGAATCCCTCCTATCACCTAATTTCCCACCAAAAACAGTTACGCCTCTCACTGCTTCCTTTGGGTGAGATCTTGGAGACCTTCGCTGACCCTATCTCGGCGCTGAATGCGTTTGTTCCCCAATACCGGTCTCAGGAGTACTTTCAGAAGAATTACGCGGCTACGCACAAGCTAATTAGCCGCCGCCTGGAAGGCGCGCAGAAAATATGGTATCAGATACAGGAACAACTGGAACAGTGGCACCATGGTACTCCTTATGCCCAAACGGCTGATGTTATCATGGCCAACCTCACCAACATTCCGGCCGGCAGCAAGGAGATAGAGCTTTATGACTTCTACCAGGATGCTACCCGCCTCATAAAGCTACACGCCACCGAAACGCCCCAGAAAACCGCTGAGCGCCTATACCGGAAAGCCAAAAACCAGAAAATTGAACTGCAGCTACTGGATGAACGAGCCTCCCGTAAAGAAGAGGAAGTGGAACGCCTCACCAGCCAACTACAGGAACTGGAAAGCTTGGAGACAGCCCAGCAACTGCGTCATTTTCTGAAACAGCACACTCCTGCTCAGGTCGCAAATCAGGTAGATCTGCCTTACTATGTTTTTGAGACCATGGGTTTCAAGATTCTCGTAGGTAGAAATGCCAAAGCCAACGACAAGCTCACCCTGAAGCACACGCACAAAGATGATCTCTGGCTCCATGCTAAGGATGTACCTGGTTCCCACGTAGTCATCAAAAACCAACCCGGAAAACCGTTTCCAGCCCCTGTACTGGAAGCCGCAGCCCAATTGGCAGCCTTCTACTCCAAACGGAAGAACGACAGCCTCTGCCCTGTCCTATACACCCCAAAGAAGTACGTTAGGAAGCCCAAAGGCGCCACGCCGGGCTCGGTGGTGGTAGAACGCGAGAAAGTGCTTTTAATAAAGCCTGGGAACCCTTTCCGGCAAAACCACGCATAAACCGTTGCCTCCGCTTGAAGGCCGATTTATAAAAACCAAGCTAAAAACAGAAAAGCCCAATGGAGAACCATTGGGCTTTTCTGTTTTACAGTGCGCGCGGGGAGATTCGAACTCCCACACCCGTAGGGCACCACCCCCTCAAGATGGCGTGTCTACCAGTTTCACCACGTGCGCAAAGCACAAACAAGGTCTTTTCCTTATTTGGTGGTACAAATGTATTGCATCATTTTTTTACCTGCAAGTGGTTTTAAAAATCTTTTGAAAGCTCTTGCCCAAGGCTCTCGTACTCTGTAGCGTAATTTAGCAATATGGTAGATGAAAACTTTCCTGTTCCAAGTACATTGCAGGAGGACTCATTTGTCCAAGCTATATGAAAGAATTCTTACTAAGTCGGCTCCTGAATTATATTTTACATATCATGGTTAATTTCACAGTAAATTAAACAAAAACTTTTGTTAATCCCCATATATAGAATAATACACCATTAAGCCTCTCTTTACTTTAACAAGGTAAACAAATTAAAAAAAGCCATACCTTAACCTCTTTGTAATAATAAAGCTTGAACATTTATAATATCAACCCAAAGAATGTCTTAAAAATAAAAAAAACAGAATAATCTTAAAGCATATGATGAAGAAACAAAGTCTTTAGTTAAACATCACAGACACTTGCAATTTAACACAGACTTCATAAGACAAACTTACTTGAATTTATTATTTGATAATACAACCTTATTAACTAATTAAAACATGCATGAGTTTATATCAAATAAACAACTATAGTTACAATAAAAAAATCAATACATAAAAAATATTTAATTTTAAATATAATGTCAAACACTTTTTTATTTAAATTACTTGGATTTACTAATTCTATTCTGTATAACTTTTTAAAATAAAAAACTGGTAACTCCATATTAACATAGCCAAAACATTCTAAATACAAAATATGTCAAGCTTCTTCAAAGTACAAATGCCTAAGTAATAAAATACGGTATATGCGATAATTATTATATAAAATTTTAAAGCTTAATATTTCAAAAACATGCATTATTTATACTTATCAAATTCTTAATAATTATAACACAATAGGCAATATAATCACCACGAACACATTTATTAAACTCAAAAATTATTCCACAAAATTTAAAACCCTAAACCATATTAATTAATACTCCTACTCAATTGGTCTGAATTATCCTCTACAAGAAGTTATTGCTATAGGGTGATATACATTAAACATAAAAGGTAAATACATTAAGATCTTATACTGAAAATGGCCACAAATAAACTTACAAAGTTATTTCACGTATAAACAATATATTATTCAGTGATGGCCTTACAACCAGAAACCTGGGGAGTTGTAGAAGCATAACCTAGGGCATAGAACCTATTCCTCAGCATTTTCAAGGGAGCCTCTTATCAGATTCTAGCCTACTTTAACAGATTCTACAACACAACAATGTTCTTGGTCTTATCCTCAGTTGTTTATATCACGGCATTTCACACCCTGCTTTAAGCATCGTTTTAACCTTTAGCTTCCGACTTTTTAATTTAGTTTAGGCTCACAACCTCACTTTCAAGCTGCTTTGCTAATTTTTTTGACAATTTCCCCGTTTGGCAAAATTCTTAAAAATTTTGGATTAGGAAATTTTTTGTAATATAAACAATTACCCTTTTGCTAAACCCAACTAAACTTATTCAGCTCAACAAACCAAAGGCCTTTTCGTAAGCACATCAACAGCTTCAAAGTGATAAACATCGCTAGCAACGATAGCACATCAAACGATTTCAGGAAACTAGTTCATTATTAAATTTTCATCTTTAGAGAATAAATTTGTAGTTCAAAGCTTAAGTAGAATAAGAATATATGAAACCAATAGCTTTACACATGAATCAGCAGAGAAAACATTGGATTGAGTCTTTTGCGAAGGCAGGCTATATTGCAAAAGGGTTCATTTACATTTTGGTAGGAGCATTAACAGCCATGGCTGCTTTCGGAATTGGAGGTAAAAAGGCTTCTAGTTCAGATGCTTTGTCTCAGGTAAAAGACTTTCCGGCCGGAGGTTTTTTACTGTCTGTATTGGCAGTTGGGTTAGTGGGCTATAGTCTCTGGAGATTTTTACAAGCTATCAAAGACACTGAGCACAAAGGTTCAGACGCGAAAGGAATTGGCAAGAGATTGGCCTACGCTTTTAGCGGGCTTATTTATGGCTCATTAGCATTTGCTGCCTTTAAATTGGTATCAGGCAGTGGCGGTGGATCTGGTAGTGGAGGATCAAAAGAAAAGGACTTAGTGTCAAGTCTCTTGGACCAGCCTTTCGGAAAATGGTTGGTGTTATTGATTGGCCTAATTACCATTGGCAATGGAATACGTCAACTAATAAAAGGAACTACGGCGTCCTTTATGAAGGATGTTAAAGGTTTGCCTAGAGACAGGTTTGATGTATTGAAAAAAGCAGGTCAAGCCGGGTTTACCGCACGGGGAATTGTGTTTGGTATTATTGGTTTTCTATTTATAAGAGCGGCCTGGTTGCAGAATCCACAGGAGGCAGGTGGTACCCAAAGCGCCTTCTCTTTTTTACAAGATTCCCCCTTCGGAAATGTATTATTAGGCATTGTGGCCTTGGGGTTAATTGGCTACGGCGTGTTCATGTTTGTGCTGGCTAAATACAGTGATATCTCCGTAGACTAACTTACAGCAACCTAGACAACCGGCGGCTCTTGTTCTAGAAAGGACAGCAGCCGCCGGTTTTGTTTTACCCCTCCTTTTAAAAAAGACTTCTAAAAAACGCTCTTGCCTGGTAGTTCAGATACTGGTCAAGTCAATCTTTCGCCAGATACTAGTTAACTTCCGGCCATGCAAACGTTACCTTTCTACATAGTAGATGTTTTCGCCAGTGCACCTTACAAGGGAAACCAGTTGGCGGTGTTTCTTCAGGCTGGCAACTTAACCACGGCCCAAATGCAGGCGATAGCCCAGGAGATTGGTTTCGCGGAATCTTCCTTCATTTTATCTGATGAGCCTATAGCCGATGAGTTTGACACCAGGATCTTCACGGTGGAATATGAAGTGCCTTTCGCAGGGCACCCAACCTTGGGCACGGCCTATGTCATTCAACAGTTCATTTTGCAAAAAGCGGTTCCGGACCTTCGTTTGAACGTGAAAGTAGGCCAGATTCCCGTGTCCCTCTCCTATCAGGAAAATAAGCCAGACTTCCTGATGATGCGGCAAATCAACCCCACCTTCAGTAATCCGATACCGAAGGAAAGCATCGCGGACCTGCTGGAACTTCCAATAGAGGTAGTACATCCTCATTTTCCGGTGCAGGAGGTCTCCACCGGCTTGCCGTTCCTCATCATCCCGCTCCAGAGACTATCCGATATGCAGCGGCTTCAGTTGCAACCCGATAAGCTTCAATCCTTCCTTCAGGAGCACGGACTCTACAAAACGCAGCGTGCAGATGGTCTTTCCGTAGCCTTGTACTTCTTTTGCCCCGAGACCTATTCTCCGGACCGCCAACTGAACGCCCGCATGCTGGCGCTGGAGAATGGACAGGTTATTGAAGATGCCGCTACCGGCAGCGCCAACGGGTGCCTGCTGGCCTACCTGCTCAAACACCCCTATTTCGGGAAAGAAAGCCTGGACCTTCTGGTAGAGCAAGGGTACGAAATTGGCCGCAACGCCACCATCAAACTGCAAGGCCAGGTACAGGGTGAAAACCAATACGAACTAAACGTTGGCGGTCAGGTACAACTCATCGCGAAAGGAGAATGGTATGTGCAATAAGCAAGCTCTAACATCACCCATAAATCGAATTTGTCAGATTCTGGCCCTTGTGGTACTGGTCCTGGCGTTTTCAAACGTTTTTGCCCAAAACAACCCTAAAACAGACTCGGTGTTTGTGCTGAAGCCTAGCCAGGTTTTCGATGGACGCGATATTCAGAAGAACTGGGTAGTGGTGGTGCAGGGCGAGCGCATCCTAGCCGCCGGACCAGCCTCTTCGGTTAACACCCCGCTGAACGCCCGCACCATTGACCTTCCGGGGCAAACCCTGCTGCCAGGCTTGATTGAAGGCCATTCTCATCTGCTGCTACACCCCTATAACGAGACCTCTTGGAACGATCAGGTCCTGAAGGAAGCCGATGCCCTGCGGGTGGCACGGGCTACCGTACACGCCCGCAATACGCTTTTGGCGGGTTTCACCACCGTTAGGGACTTAGGTTCTGAAGGGGCAGAGTACGCCGATGTAGGTCTAAAACAGGCCATTGACCAAGGCATCATCCCCGGGCCAAGAATGCTGGTGGCTGGCAAAGCCATGATTGCCACCGGCAGCTACGGGCCTAAAGGATTCGATCCGGCGTTTGAGGTGCCGCAGGGCGCCGAGGCTGCCGATGGTATTGACAACATCACCCGCGTGGTGCGCGACCAGATGGGCAAAGGCGCTGACCTTGTGAAAGTGTACGCCGATTACCGTTGGGGCGCCAATGGCGAGGCCCTGCCCACCTTCACCTTAGCCGAGCTGAAACTGATTGTGGAGGTAGCCGCCAGCGCCGGCCGGCCGGTAGTGGCCCACGCCAGCACCCCGGAAGGGATGCGCCGGGCCATTGAAGCAGGGGTAGAGACCATTGAACACGGCGACAACGCCACCGCCGAGGTCTTCAAGCTGATGGCCAAAAAAGATGTAGCCCTCTGCCCTACCCTGGCCGCTGGCGACGCCATTCTGCAATACGGCGGCTGGCGCAAAGGCCAAGACCCTGAGCCGGCCCGCATTGCGCAGAAACGCGCCAACTTCAAAGCCGCTTTAGCCGCCAAAGTGCCCATGGTGGTAGGAGGCGATGTGGGGGTTTTCACCCACGGTGACAATGCCCGCGAGTTGGAACTGATGGTGGATTACGGCATGCCCACCTTGGACGTGCTCCGCGCCGCTACCTCGGGCAACGCCAAACGCTTTCACCTGGACCAAAAACTGGGCATGGTAAAAGCCGGCCTGCTTGCCGACCTTATTTCTGTAAGTGGTGATCCCACGCAGGACGTGTCTGCCCTCCGGAAAGTCCACCTGGTCATGAAAGGCGGCCAGATCTTCCGTCAGCCTTAACTTAGGTTTTCTTTTAAACGAAAATCCGTTTCAGGCCCATTCTTATAAAAGAGGCTTGAAACGGATTCTTCATTTAATGCGGTATTTAGGGGTTGGCTACAAAGGACAGAAAGTTTCCCTTAGGACTCACCGCCAGTCGGGTGATGTTCTTCACGCCCTGTCGGGTGAAATCGGCCACCTCTTTCCAGCGACGCTCTGCGCCGGGTCGGTACAGGTAGAGTTTAGCACCCTGGGCCATGAGCAAACCACCATCCGGGAGCCAGGCATAATCTTGGGAGCCGGGCAGCGCCTGGATGAGACTCTCGCGTTCGCCGGTTTTCACCTGCAACTGCTTGATCTCGGCCACGGAATCTGAGACAGGAACCAGGTAACTTACCGCCTGTTTGCCAGGCACCTTGTGCAGGCTCCGTCCGATGGATTCCTCTAGTTTCATGGTTTGTTTCGAGCTGGGTACGGCCAGG
Organism: Rufibacter hautae; assembly: GCF_008271695.1. Taxonomy (GTDB): domain Bacteria; phylum Bacteroidota; class Bacteroidia; order Cytophagales; family Hymenobacteraceae; genus Nibribacter; species Nibribacter hautae. The sequence goes on along the minus strand of NZ_VKKY01000002.1, from coordinate 445,071 downwards.
TACATGCCCATGGGCGGATTATCGGGGAAAGCGGCCACAAAAAGCGAATCCTGGTTGTACCAGACATGGTAGCCAATGAGCTGCGGCATGGCCATCAGCAAAGTCGGTTCACCGGTTCCGGGGGTAAGCGGAAAACGCCATAGGTGCTGCTCCTTTCCGCGCACCACCGAAAAGCTTTTGCCGTCTGGCGTAACCAAGGGGGAATACTCCGCCTCCGGGGTATTGGTGAGCTGAACGGTCTTCTTCCCCGCCAAAGAGTATTGGTAAATATTGGTTTGCTGACCATCGCGTTGCGAGGTGAACAGAACGTACTTGCCGTCTGGGGTAAAGCTTGGCTGGTTGTCATAGCCAGACCTTTGGGTAATGTTGGCTGGTGTACCTACCTGCACCGTCTCTTTGCTCTTCTTAAGGGAGACCAGATAGATATCGGTATCTGGGATACCCTGCGCACCGGCACCTAAGGCGAACATAGCAAGGCAAATGGTAAGGAGGCTTTGTTTAAAGGTCATCAGGTAAGTGGATAAAATGCGCTCTTTAATTAACATATTCAACAAGCCAAAGACAAATCCTTCCACAATTCACCTCCTCTGTATCTATGGGGCTTCTTCTTATTCAATCATTTAAAGCTAGGAAAAGAATATAGCCTTCTAACGGTTTAGAAACCATTTGGCAAAAACGGCTCCTAAACTGGTTTAAACTTCCTCAGCTTTGTATTCTTTCAGCTCCTTCATCGGCCGGTGGAAGAAATCGTTGAGCGGTTTTACTGCTTTCATGGCTGCCAGCACCTCATCATACAGGCGCTCGCTGGTGACTACTTCATCGGTGAGCATGTAGGTGGTGTTCCAGCTTTTGTGCCGCAGCAGGTCAATGGCAGGATTGTCGCTGTCATAGCCTTTGGGGGTGGTTTTCAGTTTCTCGCCGGCTAAACCCGCATAGTACTTTTTGAATGCCGGGTCGTTGAGCAGGGCTTTCAGCTCCTCGTAGTTATAGTCTATTTCCTGCCGAATGGCCTTCAGTTCCGGAGTCGGGGGCATCCAGACGCCACCTGCCAGGAAAGAGCCGTCATTGGGGCTGATGTGCAGGTAAAAGCCTGGGTTGATGGTTTTGCGGCCGCCTTCGGCCATGTAGGCGCAGATATGGTCTTTGTAGGGACGCTTATCGTTGGAAAAGCGCACGTCGCGGTAAATCCGGAACATAAGGTCTTTTGGCTCCTGCCCTTCCAGGGCGGGCTCAAACTGGGCGGCTCCCTGCAGCAAGGTTTTCAGGAAAGTAATGAAGTCCTGGCGGGCGGCCTCGTAGCGGCTACGGTTTTGCTCAAACCATTCGCGTTGGTTATTCAGGCGCAGATCGCGGATGAAATCTAAAGTAGAAGGTTCTAAGTGCTTTTTCATGAGGTCTCGTGAGTTAGGCATTTTGCCGTGGGTGAGAACAAGTCCTCCGCAAAGTAAGTTCTGCAGCCTTCTGCCGCAAACCACCAAGATCAGAATATTTGCGGATAGCTGTTTTATGACCCCTTTTTAGAAACAGAAGCTAAATTCAAACAACTCAGGCAAAGTATCCAGCCTGTGTTCCATCCCTTAACTCATCGGCGTTAGCTATAGCATGAAGTGATTATTTTGAATCTTAATTATATAAGTGAATTGCTAGTGGTAAGTGTAATCTGAAACCCCAAGCCTGAAATTTATCCCTGATGATCTTATAAATCACTTATAAAAAAAGAAGGCCTCAGGAGAGGCCTTCAAAATAGATTCTGATGTTTGTAGATTTTCGCTCGTTTTGGAGAAATCGGCTTAAAAGCAGCAAAGCCAACTACTCCTATAAATAGCTACCGACCGGCGCTGTTGCCCATAACATACATTTCCTCCAGGGTTGGGTTGACGCTGCCGCCCTCAGGTTCCAAAGTTACCGCAAAGGCTTGGGCTTCTTCAATGGACTTCATCTTGAGCAGGGTGCTGTCGGTGGCTTTGACTACGCCGGCATCAATGGGTTTGCCTTGGGCCAGGGCCCAAAGTTGGTATTGCTTTCCGGTGGGCGCAGCGGGAAGTTTGGCAGGGTCAAAGTAGACTTCCTTGGTTTCGCGGTTCCAGAAAACGGTGGCCTTGGCCTCTGGGTGCTGGGTTACGCCGTTCAATTGAACCGCTAAGGTCTGCGGATTGCGCAGCATGCCCAAAAGGCTTTCAGACTGTAGGCTGCGGGTTTCAAGTTGGCTTACCTGCAGGGCGTATTGGCGGGAGGTTTGCCGGGCACTGATCAATTCACTGCGGGTTTCCCTCAGGTTGCTGTATAGGTACACGTTGGCCCCGGCACTAATCAATAATAAAATCACGGCGGCTATCTGCCACCAACGGCTGGTTTCTTTTTCTGGGTAATGGGTGCTGGATTCTTTATGCATCGGCACCACTTTGCCCACCGGCGCCCCGTTGGGGTGAATGGGAGCGGTTTGGGCCTGCAACTGCCGCAGAATCTGGTCTTCTAGTTCAGGGCGAGGCGCTTTGGCATGGGTGAGCGCATAGGCTTCCATGGTGCGCAGGCACTCTTCCAGCGCCGCGTGGACCTCTGGATACCGGGCGGCAATTTCCTCCACCTCTCCGCTTTCTGAGGGCGTAAGACCACCGGCTGCGTACAGCTCCAGTACTCCTGAATCTATATACTCCTGTGTATTCAACTCTATTTGATTAATTTGCTCAAAAACTTGATGGCCATCCGGGCCCTGGTTTTTACCGTCCCCAGCGGAATATTAAGCTCTTCGGCCACCTCACTTTGCGTGAACCCATTGAAGTACATCAGATCTATGATCACCTTCTGGTCTGGGTTCAGCTGCTGGGTCATCTCCTGTATCCCAATGTGGTCTGGCTTAATGCCCTCGCTGCTCACCATGTGCGACGTCACGGTGTTTTCCATGGGCTGCGTTTTTGAACCTACGCGATATTGCTTTGAGCGGATTTTGTCAATGGCTAAATTACGGGAAATGTTGAGCATCCAGGTAAAGAGCCGTCCTTTCTGCTCGTCATAGGTTGGGAATGCGGTCCAGATCTTCACAAAGCTTTCCTGCAAGACGTCCTCCGCTACCTCTTCCTGCTTTACTATCCGGAGAATAACCCCGTACAGTGCCGCCGAGTAGTTACGGTAGAGAAGAGTAACGGCCCGTTGGTCTTGCGCCCGCAATTGCGCAACCAGGTCCTCTTCAGAGGTAATATGTAAAGTTGTGTCCAACAATAAAAATCATTAAGCCAAAAGGCGGTGGAGACTATGCAGGGGGAGTGAAAGTTCACTGCTTTACGTAACTCTTTTAACCCAGTTATGTAGAATATGTTTTGGAGCATCCAAACAAAAGCAAGAACATGGCCCGTATTATTACGGACATTGCCCCAGTTAGTTATTCAGCCCCCCGGTTAAAGTCCCATCCAAATATAGTAAAACCCCATGCCTATCCAATCCATTAACCCATATACGAACCAGGTAGAGAAAACTTTTGAGCCTGCCACGGCGCAGGAGATAGAAGAAACGCTGCAGCGAGCCCAGAATGCCTTCCAGGCCTGGCGCACCACGTCCTTCCTGCAGCGGTCTACCCTCATGCAGCGTGCCGGAGATGAGTTGGCCGGCAACACAGACTATTACGCCAAAATCATTTCCCTGGAAATGGGCAAGCCTCTGGCCCAGGCCCGCGGTGAGGTAAACAAATGCGCAATGGTCTGCCACTATTACGCCCAGCACGCCGAAGCTTTCCTGCAGGACGAGGAGATTAGGACCAGCGCAGTGCGCAGCTTCATTTCCTTTGAGCCGCTAGGCGCTATCCTGGCCGTGATGCCCTGGAATTTCCCTTTCTGGCAGGTGTTCCGGTTTGCGGCGCCCGCGCTCATGGCGGGCAACGTGGGGTTGCTGAAACACGCCTCCAACGTACCGCAGTGCGCGCTGGCCATTCAGGAGGTGTTTGACAAAGTGGGCTTCCCCGAGGGATGTTTCCAATCCTTGCTCATTGGCTCCAAGGAAGTGGAGCATCTCATCAAAGACGAGCGCGTGAAGGCCGTGACCCTCACCGGAAGCGAAGGCGCGGGCGCCAAGGTGGCTTCCCTGGCGGGAAACGAGATCAAGAAGACGGTATTGGAACTGGGCGGATCCGATGCCTTTGTGGTCTTAGCCGATGCCGATGTGGAGGCAGTGGCCAAGAAAGCGGCCAATGCCCGCCTCATCAACACCGGTCAGAGCTGCATTGCCGCCAAACGCTTCATTCTGGAGAAACCCATTGCCGAAGAGTTTTTGGCCGCTTTTGCCAAAAACATGCAGAAAAAGCGCACCGGAGACCCTTTGAATGACGAAGACATTGACTACGGACCCTTGGCCCGTGTGGACCTAGCCCAGGAACTCACCGATCAGGTAGAACGCTCAGTAGCCGCAGGAGCAAAACTGTACCTGGAAGGTGGTCAGCCAGATCCGGACAAAGCCCTCTTCCACCCTGCCATCCTCACGGATATTAAACCGGGCAACCCGGCGTACGAGGAGGAGTTTTTTGGACCGGTGGCCTTGGTGTTTGTGGCCGAGGACGCGGAAGACGCCATCCGGATCGCCAACGATTCTCCCTTTGGGCTGGGCGGCTCCGTCTGGACGAGCGACATCAAGCGCGGGCAGGAACTGGCCCGCAAAGTAGAGGCCGGTGCGGTGTTCGTGAACGCCATTGTGGCCTCAGACCCGGCACTGCCGTTTGGCGGGGTGAAGAAATCCGGCTACGGCCGGGAATTATCTTATTTGGGCATCCGGGAGTTTGTGAACCAGAAAACCATCTGGGTCAGCGACCCTCAGGAATAGTCCAGCAGTTTGTAGGTGACATAGCCCACCCACTCATGGATCAGCTTAGACCATTGCTGCAGCGCCTCGGGATCAGGAACAAGCAGGTCATCTAGATGAAAACTACGGTCGTGGGTCTGGAAATCGACGGGGAACGTGTCGGTTTTCAGGCCCACTTTTTCAAAACAGCCTTTCGCCCGCCGCATGTGAAACGCCGAGGTGATAAGCAAAAACTTCTTCAGCTGGGGTTGGTTTTGTAACAGCTCTTTGGTGAACCGGGCGTTCTCATGGGTGTTGCGGCTGCGTTCTTCCACCAGGATATCGCCGGCAGGCACGCCGGCATATAGGGCAGTCTGTTGCAGATTACTGGCTTCGGTCCGTTCCACGTCTTTGATGGCCCCAGAGCCGCCCGAAATGAGGATCTTCTTCAGTTTACCCATCTTATAGAGCTGGATGGCGTCCAAAATCCGCTCGGCGCCCTCCTGGTAATGCACCCGGTCATGGGGTGATTTGTTCACCTCGGTCACGCCCGTAAGCACAATGCCCGCGTCATACACCGGCACGTCTTTCATGAGCACCGACTCCGGTTCCCAGGCCAGCCAGGCCTCGTTGCTCAGAAACGGATTGGTGAAGAACAGCAGCAATACCAGCCCCGTCCGGAAAGCCAATCGTTTTTTAGCCTGATTTCTGAAAAGTAACCCTAAAACGAAGAGGGCAACCATCCATAGCAAAGGGGAAACAAGAAATTGCAGGAGCTTAGAGAGCAGAAAGAACATAAACGTAGGTAATCTCCACAAGACCTGGCAGGCGCTCTACGGCCTACCAAAATTAGCCTTGGCAGAAAAATGCATTTTGGATAAACTACCCAAAGAAACGGCGGATAGCCCAAAACACCAAACTGAACAGAATGCTCAACAGCAGCATGGTAGTGAAAGGCGCGAAGATTTTGAAGTTGCGCCGATCTATGTGCACATCGCCGGGTAGGCGCCCAAACCATCCCATGCGCGGTCCTGCCAGCCAAATGATGGCTCCTATGACCACAATGATTACCCCCAGGACCATCATTAACTTGCCGAGTGGCTGCATGTCCATTGGTTGCATTTTGCTAGATTTATGTTGATACTTATCTAATTTATAAAATTTTATCAACAAATAATCATATTAGTCAATAATCCTTTTATACTTCAATTTACTTGGGAATGCACAAATTAGGGGATCCGAATTTGAACTTAAGGAGGAGCAGAACTCCTCTTTGTTTTAAAACTGTTTTCGTAAAATCGACCCAAAAACGGCAACCAAGTCCTGCTTACCTATATAAAGTAGAGATATCTAATGGAGCCACTAACCTAAAGCCGCCTTCTAGTTGGCCCTACTGAAATATTGATATCTTTGGGCAAACAAAAGCTTGTTTCGTTAGTTTAAGAACCTGCCACCCAAAAAAGACCTGCCCCTATGAAAGCTGTTGGAATCATTCCCGCCCGATTTGCCTCGACCCGTTATCCCGGAAAGCCTTTGGTGATGCTAGACGGTAAATCCATGATCCAGCGGGTGTACGAACAGGCTAAAAGCGCTAACCTACAGGAAGTGGTAGTGGCCACTGATGACGAGCGCATCAGGCAGCACGTGGTGGATTTCGGGGGGAAGGTGGTCATGACCGCGGCGCACCACCAAAGCGGCACCGACCGTTGCTACGAAGCTTATACCCAACTGGGCGAAGAGTTTGAGGTAGTAGTCAACATCCAAGGTGATGAGCCCTTTATTCAACCCGAGCAGATTGACAAAGTGCTAGGTTGCTTTGCGCAACCACAGGACCAGATTGCCACGCTTATAAAGCCGGTGCAGTCAGAAGAGGAGTTGTTCAATCCCAACAGCCCCAAAGTAGTCATCGGGGCGCAGCAACAGGCCCTGTATTTCAGCCGGCACCCTATCCCCTATTTGCGCGGTGCCGAGCAACAAGATTGGCTTACGAAGCATGCCTATTACAAACACATCGGGATTTACGGGTACCGCAGCGAGGTGCTGGCCCAACTAACCCAGTTGCAGCCCTCCATCCTAGAGAAAGCCGAGTCGCTAGAACAACTGCGTTGGCTGGAGCACGGCTTCAGGATTATCACGGCCGTGACTGAGCTGGAAACCATTGGAATTGATACGCCCGAGGATGTAGAAAAGGCGCTGCAGTATCTAAAGCGGTTTTAAGCCAGATTCTGAGAAATCAGGCCTAAAACAGGCAGCATTTAAGTTACGCCCGTGCCCCCCTTAACCGCCGGATTTCTTGGCTTTGTAGCCCAGATCCAACAAGAGTTGCAGCACTTTGTCACGAAAATCGCCCTGGATGGTGATTTCTCCGTCTTTGGCGGCCCCGCCCACTCCGCACTTGGTCTTCAGGGTTTTCCCCAGCGTCTGTAAATCACTGTCCTGACCCACGAAGCCGGTGATGAGGGTGACCTGCTTGCCGCCGCGGCTTTTCTTGTCCAATTGCACCCGCAGGTTCTGCTGCTGCGGAGGCAGCGTCTGGATTTCCTGGTCCTGCTGGTATTCGTATTCAAAATCGGGGTTGGTGGAGAAGACCACGCCCTCGCGGTTCTTTTTGTTTTTGCTCATATTCTTATGCTTTGGCCCCCAAGGAGGCAATCACTTCTAACGACTCCGGAAACAACTGCACTTCAAATTCCGTCGCCTGTCCAATGAACTCGCCATCGGCGTGGAAATACTGCGGCTCTTCGCTTTGTACGCGAACGGTGGCGCACGTGTGGAACTCCGCCAGGCTGGAATGCGCAATTTGCTTGGTCATAAGACCATACCCCAGTTGAATGGCCTCGGCCACCCCTACATGCCGGATGAGACAGACATCCATGAGCCCATCCTGGATATTGGCCATGGGCGCGATGTAGGCGTTGTTCCCGTATTGCGAGGCATTGGCAAATGCCACCACGAAGAACTCTGACGAAAGCGACCGCCCATTGATGCTCACCGTGGCTTCCTGAGCTTTGAACGACCGAAACTCACGAACCACCAACTGCACGTAGCTGCTCAATCCCCGCTTGGTGCTCTTGGCAAACACCGAACTCACCAGTCCGTCAAACCCGATGCCGGCCGTGCAGAAAAACGGGTGCCCGTTGATAGCGCAGGAATCAATCCGGTGAAAGGTGGGCCGGTTGAGCAAAGCCAAAGCCTGAGGCAATGCCAAAGGAATGCCCAAATGCCTGGCCAGTCCATTCCCTGACCCTTTGGGCAGAATGCCCAATGCTGCGGAAGTGCCTTTCAAGCCCCGGGCTACCTCATTCACGGTACCGTCTCCGCCCACCGCCACTACCAGACGCGCGCCATCTTCGGCGGCTTGCCGAGCCAGGTCCGGGGCATGGCCGGCGTACTGGGTGAACACTAGCTCCGGGGTCCAGCGGGAAGTATCCAGGTGCTGCGCAATAAGATCGGGCACCGATATGTTGTTCCGCACCCCAGATTTAGGGTTCAGGATAAAAAAAGCCTTCTCCGGGGCGGTTGGTTTTTCCATGGCAAGCAGGGATTTCTATAGAACGCAAGACTGGCGACGGACTTCTATCATTATAATAGGAAAGCGGGCAACCAGGTCTGAATCTCTTTTCTGTTTTAAAGCCGATTTGGTAAAAATACACAAAAAAAGTGGTGCCGCCGGAAGGCAGCACCACTTCTATATAAGTTGAACGGCTAAGAAATTAACCGATGCGGGAAATCAGGTCAGCAGCACGGTTAGAGTAACCGAACTCGTTGTCATACCAGCCTACTACTTTCACCAAAGTGCCATTGGCAGCCGTCTGCTGGGCATCAAAGATGCAAGAATGCGGGTTGCCCACAATGTCAATAGAAACGATTGGATCCTCGGTGTATTCCAGGATACCTTTCATCTCGTTTTGAGCGGCTTTCTGCATGGCTGCATTGATCTCTGCCTTGGTAACTTCTCTTTTCAGGATCACGGTTAAGTCAGTCAAAGAACCATCCGGAATAGGAACGCGCATGGCCACGCCGTCTAGTTTACCGTTCAGGTGCGGCAATACCAATCCTACTGCTTTGGCAGCGCCGGTAGAAGTTGGGATGATAGAATAGGCAGCAGCACGGGCTCTACGCAAATCTGCGTGCGGCGCATCCTGCAGGTTTTGGTCTGCGGTGTACGCGTGAATGGTGGTGATATAGCCTTTCTCAATCCCGAAAGCCTCATCCAACACCTTGGCCATTGGAGCCAAGCAGTTGGTAGTACAAGAAGCGTTAGAAACGATGGTTTCTTCGCCGGTTAGAATTTCTTCGTTCACCCCTAACACTACCGTTGGGATGTTGCCTTTGGCCGGAGCAGAGATCACCACTTTCTTGGCGCCTGCCTCTAAGTGCCCGCCAGCACCTTTCTCGTCCACAAAACGTCCGGTAGACTCTAATACAACGTCAACCTCCAATTTGCCCCAAGGCAGGTTCTTTGGCTCACGCTCGGCGAAAACCTCAATGCGGTTTCCGTTAACGGTAATGCTGCTTTCATCTGCAGAAACGGTTCCGTTGAAACGGCCGTGTACAGAGTCATATTTTAATAAATGAGCAAGGGTGGCATTGTCCGTCAGGTCGTTAATACCTACCACTTCTACATTTTCGTGCTCTATCAGAGTCCTAAAGGTAAGACGGCCGATACGGCCAAAGCCATTGATGGCTACTCTTATTTTCTTAGACATTTTACTTAAGGTTTTATTCTGGTTTAACGGCGGCAAGTTACATGTTAAGACAGGCAAAACAAACTAAAAATTTACCGCCTCATTTTGAGTCAATTACCGTTTAAACGCATTTATTTTAACAAAGATGCTTGTCAGATAAAAATCGGCCTTCTATATTTGCACCATCAAAACCGAAAGATGGTCCGTTCGTCTAGGGGTTAGGACACCAGATTTTCATTCTGGTAACAGGGGTTCGATTCCCCTACGGACTACAAAAAGCCGCTTCATGCAAATGGAGCGGCTTTTTTTGTAGTCAAATTTTTCCTTTTTGCAATTCACCTTTATTAGGTTACCGGTAATTCAACCCACAAATACCCTTTCGTAATAAGGCCGGTAAGCTCGTGCGGCACCAAAGGACTAAAACCCTTGGAAAAGAAAATCACATCCAGATGAAACAGCATGACCCATAGGGCGGCTATACCACGCAAAGAAGTTAGTGAAGCGATGTAGTTTTGTTGCTAATTCATCTGACCTGCTAATGGATAGAGTGCGGACGCTTTGTGCCTATTTTTTTAATTCTAGCACCCACATCTGCATTGCTGGGATGGAAGTTCTCTCTGAGGTTTTTATTTTATCATTATTGATAATGTTAACTGCCTCAGTGAAACTGCCTGTTCTTTCAACATACTTGCTGAAATCCAGCTCATGGCCTTTGCTATCTGTATTCATCACGCACATGATAGTCTGATCATCATCATACCTAAAGTAGACATACACTCCGTCAACCGGAACATAATGCATCATCTTGCCCGATTTAATAGCAGAGGAGTTTTTCCTGAAATTGCCCAACTTCCTGACCAAATCCTGAACTGTGCGTTCATCCTGCGTGAGCCCTTTGCCAGTAAAGGCATTTTTAGTGTCGCCATTCCATCCCCCCGGAAAATCTGATCTCACTAACCCATCATACGGGCTGGTAAAGCCTTTTAGTAAAACTTCTGACCCATAGTATAACTGCGGAATACCTCGATAGGTCAGCAGCCATTGGTACCCCATCTTTTGCTTCTCCACATCTTCTCCTACTACAGAGAAAAACCGTGGTTCATCATGGTTATCCAGCAGCAATACATTTTGCATGGGGTTCTTATTAAGGAAATCATTGCTGGCAGTATTATAAAGCTTGTTTACTCCGTTTGTCCAGTTGATAGGTTCTGTTAGCGCAGGTATAATACCATGGTAAAGGCACTGGAAATCTACGGAAGCCTGCAGGTTACTTTTATACGGTAAATTCAGGTTATTCGCATTAAAGTAAGCCTGGTTGGCAGTGCCGAACACCCGGGTTTCGCCAAACATGGTGATGTTAGGGTATTCATCCAGAATAGCTTTGTTGCATCGGTTAGCAAACTCAAGATCACTGTAAGTATAGGTATCAATGCGAATGCCGTCAATGCCGAACTCCTGTATGTACCAAATCATGTTCTGTATCATAAAATTGGCCATGAACGGATTGTTCTGATTGATGTCAGGCATGCCATTATCAAACCAGCCATCACTCATTCTCTTTTTATCAGATGGAGCGGCATACGGGTCAAACAACGTCTGTTCTCTGTAAGTAGTCTGCGTAAAAGAAGGCCAGCGGTGCATCCAGTCTTTGGCGGGTGGGTCCATTTCTAAAAAATGCTCTAAACCAGTATGGTTATATACCGCGTCCATGATCAGCTTCATGCCATTTTTGTGCAGGGCATCACTCAGCTCCTTATACTTAGCTGCCCCACCCAGGCGCGGGTCTATCTTATAATGGTTGGTGATAGCATACCCATGTTCAGTTCTGTCTGGGCGGTCGTTTTCAAGGACTGGAAGCAACCACAGAGCAGAAACACCAAGGCCTTTGAAATAATCAATATGATTGATTATACCCTGGAAATCGCCGCCGTGCCGGTGGTATAATTCCTTTCTGTTTAAACTCTGATCGCGCATACCTGCAACGCGGTCGTTGGAAGTATCACCGTTGCTGAACCTGTCCGCTATCAGTAGGTCGATAAAATCGGAAGAAGTAACACCCTGCGCATAAACAGTGCCATTGCCCTCCCGCTTTTGGTCCAATCGCCACTTTATCTTTTGGGTATTCCACTTTCCTGTTAACGCTATCGTTACAACGCCTGGTTTGGAAGTGGATGCAATGGAAATATCTACAGCCACGTACCTGGCATTTTCAAAGTGGTGGGTTTTAAGGATGGTAATCCCTGGGTAAGAAATGCTTACTTTTTTACTGGCCAGGTTCTCATCTGTACTGCGGATCAGCAACTGTATCTGGTTCATCTTCATACCTGTCCACCAATTGGTAGGGTAAACGTCCGTAGCGGCCTTTGCGCTTACGGAGGTAATCCCAAAAACAATCAGAAAAAGCACCACTAGTTTACCTTGTGTCATATTGCGTTGTCTTTAACTTTTTAAATTGGGATCAATATAATTTTGATCTTAAAAAGTAAAAATCATCCAATACATAAATCAGGTTTACCGATACAAACAACTGGGGAGAGGGTTTATTGGACCTTATAGGAAGGTATTCTTTGCTTGGATAAATAGATAAAGAGTAAAGTCCTTACTTTGCATGCACTTCACTGGACTCACCCACCCTACTTATGACCCAGCTAAAGACAGAGGTTTTTACACCCACCAGGGCAGGCAAACGCACTATGTATGTAATATATTGGGCAGGCTACGTGGTGCTGTTCAGTCTTTTGCAGGGTTTTGCTTCCAGGGATATTTCGACTGCTTTCTATAATGAATTATTCAGTCTTCTTCCAAAAATAATTTTTGTTCTGCTTGTAGTGGAGGGGCTGATGGATACCATGTTCTTCCAGAACAGGATAATAAGCTTTCTCATCATTTATACATGTCTCCTGGTAATCTTCGCTTTCCTACAAAGATTGATAGATAACCACATCATCCTAAGTTACTTCCTGACTAATTGGGTAAAAGAGCCCTTATTGAGCACAGCCCCGTACTTGTACAGTGTTATTAAACTGCAGTTTGTGGTTACCGTACCTTTTTCCATTAAGCTTTTTTACTATTGGGCAAAAGAGAAGAACAGAGCTCAGGCCATTCAGGCAGAAAAAATGCAAGCTGAGTTAAATTCTTTGCGAAACCAGTTTCACCCTCATTTCATGTTCAATGTACTGAACAGCCTCTATTCCAGAATACTGGCCAAATCAGATGATGCAGCAGATATGTTGCTTCAGATTTCTTCGCTGCTGCGCTTTTCTGTGTATGAGGCAAACGACAAAACCATTTCGCTTGAAAAAGAAATTCGGTATCTCAGCAATTACATTGCGCTGCAGCAAATGCGCTTCAATAACCGGATTGACCTGAGCTTTTCAGTTACGGGTGAAGTTACAAACAAGATGATAGAACCTTTCCTGATGCTGCCCTTCATAGAAAACAGTTTTAAGCATTGCATGAACGATGAAAGGGAGAATGGCTGGATCACCATCTATATTTCCATAAAAGAAAATTGCCTTACATTGAAAGTAGAAAACAGTATCCCAAGAAAGAAATCTGTTGATGAAGCTCTGGAAGGGCAAAGCGGATTTGGGATCGTGAACGTTAAAAAGCGACTCACTCTACTTTACCCTGAAAATCATTCCTTGAATGTCTCTGAACAGGAAGACAGTTATTTTATATCCCTAAAAATAAAACTATATGCAGCCGCATGACGACATCAACTGCATTATCATTGAGGATGAATTACCGGCAGCTACCGTACTGCAAATGCATATTGCCCGGTTTCATTTTCTTAAATTGATAGGGACTTTCAGCAGCAGTACAAAAGCACTTGAAGTTTTGAATTCGGGGAAAGTTGACTTAGTCTTTTTAGACATTAATTTACCTGGCATGCCGGGTAATAAGGTCGCCGAAACAATAAAGAACTCCACAGGCATAATCTTTACAACAGCATATACCGAATATGCTGTTCAAGGATTTGAGTTAAATGCAGTAGATTACCTTCTGAAACCTATCTCATTTGAAAGGTTTTCCAGAGCTGTAAACCGCTTTCTTACTCTTTACCAATCCAATAATCCCATAATTTTTCCAACGCAAAATAAACCGGCTGAAAGGCCATTTATTTTTGTTAAGTGTGACCGTAAAATGGTAAAGATCTATTTGGATGATATCCTTTACCTTGAAGCCCAACGAAACTGCTTATTGATACATACTAAATGTGAGGTTTATCGCACATACCAGGCCATTTCAGAAATGGAAGAGAAATTACCTGATACTTTGTTTTCCCGGGTACACAGATCATTCATCATCTCTTTAGATAAAGTAGAAGCCTTCAACAGTAGTTATGTTGTTATACAGGATAATTACATCCCTATCGGAAGAATGTATAGCGATATTTTTAATAGTACTCTGAAGGCAAATGCAAAATAAGTTGATCTCTTCTTAACTTATTCTGATTACCATTTAGAAATTTTGATCTACGTATCCAGATACCGCTTTAAATGCATTAAATCATGGTGGAAAAGGTTCGATAATTCTATCCTACGGTCTACAGCGTAAAAGCAAAAGCCACTAAGACAAGAACTTACTATATTTTTTGTTTTCGGTGCGTACGCATTTACGTACAAATTCTTCTAGCTGCCTCCCTAATCATTCGTTTTTTGCCCAAGGACCAAGCCTAATATTCTCCTTACTGGTGTAGCCCTACAACTCGGCAGCGTTGAAGGTGTCGCCTTGAGACATATCACCAGTTTCGAATCCTTTCCTGAACCATCTTACCCTCTGGGCGGAGGTGCCGTGGGTAAAGGAGTCCGGCACTACCCTGCCGGTGGACTGCCTCTGTAAGTGGTCATCACCGATGGCGCTTGCCGCGTTCAAGGCCTCCTCCAGGTCTCCCGGCTCCAGGAACCCGGTCGCCCTCTGGGTATGGTGTGCCCACAGGCCGGCATAGAAATCAGCCTGCAGTTCTACCCGTACCATTAACCGGTTGAACTCCGTCTCCGACAATCGACCCCGCATCGCGTTCACCTGCTCCATGGTGCCAAGGAGTTTCTGCACGTGGTGCCCCACCTCATGACCCACCACGTAGGCCTGTGCGAAGTCCCCCTCGGCGCCTAGCCTGTTCTCCATCTCGCCGAAAAAGCCCAGGTCTATGTACAGCTTCTCGTCCCCGGGGCAGTAAAAAGGCCCAGAGGCGGCCGAGGCGAGTCCGCAGGCCGAGGTCACCTGCTCGGTGAACAGCACCAGGGTGGGTTCCCGGTACCCTTGTATCAGCTTGTTCCAAACGTCCTCGGAATCTGCCAGTACAGTGGCCGTCTGGTCGGCAAGGGCCTGCTCCTCCGGGCTCCGCTGGGAGGGGCTTGACTGGGCATACTGCGGCTCCCCACCCACGAACTGCTGCAGGAGTGTTAACGGGTTGGTTCCTGTCAAAAATAGCACCACAGCGATTATGGCGACCACAACCAGCCCCGCCTTAGAGAAAAGGAGCCGGAACAAAGGCAAGAGCAGCATGGGGCTTATGCCCCTGCCGCCTCCGCCTCCGAACCCGCTTCCACCTTCTCCCCTACGGTCTTCTATATTGCTGCTTTTTCTTCTGCCTTGCCATTTCATGATTATCTAATTTGAATGAAGTGAAGGGTAACGTATTCGGATGTTCCCAACTTGGCCGCCGGGAAGCCCCTACCTGAGCAGTTTAACGGTGAGCACCCCTCCTAGGATGCGTGAAGTTCCCGCAGTTGCTCTGTTTGAGTGTATAGAGGCAATTGTCATGTCATGTAGGAACCTGCTGAACTTGCACCTCCCTTTTGGAAGAAAACCATGGCTCTGCAGGTTACAAGAGTCGGGCAAGCTGTAATCGGCCTTTGAACTGAGAGCAGTTTGTTGCAGGCTTTAGACTTGATTATGAAAACCTTTCATCGCATTCAGGCCAACCATTATTAAGCGGAGGTTGTGTTCAGAAGAAGGCTTGTACTTGAGGGATGGGATGTCTTAAATGGGCTCGTTTAGTACAGGAAAGCCCTTGTTAAATTTGGCTAAACCTGAAACATGAAAACAAACCTTTGTAACCCAAGCTTTGTAGGTAGACGTTCTCAACGCTGGAGGGGAAGGTTTGTTTATGGTCTCCATAATCAACTTTATGTTGCTACCAACTCGGTTTGAGCTTCCAGCTTGAACAGCATCGCATGTCCATATAATAAAGCTTCAGTTTTACCACGCTAGCGGCAGTTTCATGATTTTGTGCAGGAGGTTTTTAGGGATGCTCTCCAAAAATTATTGTTCTTGCCCGATTAGTTTCTGAACCGCCCAAGCATTTCGGCTTCAATCAAACAATAACGCTTACCAAAGATTCTCTCGCCATTCATGATCTACTGTGACCATACTATTCCATTAGATCAGAATGGGTTTTGTGCGTTCTTTTAAGAGAGTGACGGCTTCCTGTTCACTGGCAAAAGCATTATCTATGTTTAACAAGTGACGGGCCAGCACATCATACCGTTTAGACATCAGGTAAAAGAAAACTCTGGCGTAATCCAATCCATCGAAAACAATGGCTTGGTTCTGCCGGTACTTTGCTTGGTTTTTAAGAAAGAAGTTGGGATACTCAGACCAGTGCATGGCGGGGCGCTCATGATGGCTGATATGATAGCCGTCATTCCAGCATTTATGGTTGTACTTCACGTTTATACAGGTGATGCTGTTTTTGTAAGGGTTTGCCGGATCGCTGGCATCCACGAACGAGTGTTGGGTCCAATTCCCTAACATGGCAATGAACCTGAAAATAAAGAGGGGAATAATGAATACAAACAAAGTGGCCGGAAAGCTGATAAAGCTTAGGCCAACGCATAAAGAAATATAGAAGACTTCCCCTACCACGGTCCTTCTAGCAAGCTTGCGTCTTTTTTTCCTGAGCAAATAGTTGAAAAGGTCTGCCACTCCCGCAATCATGAACAAGCCGTTGTATTTCAGGAAAGACCTGACACTATCGCGCTGATAGGTCATGGTGCTGCTTTCGTCTTCCGGCATGTTGCCCTCCACATGGTGCATGCCTATGTGGTGGCTGAAATAGGTCTCAGGACTTTGCCCGAAAAAAGGTCCTAATACCCAAGGCAAATAATTGTTCCAATATTTATAGGCATTTTTGAACAAAGGACGGTGGTTGATACAGTGAAACATCAAACCAAACGTTCCTTTAAATATTGCATTATTGATGATCAAATACAAAAGGGCCAAAACCCACCACACCCAGCCTGTGATGAAAGGCATATATAAAAGAACACTAAATGGAATTAGGATCAGGCTTATTTTGATGGTCAGGTAAACAAAGGGCAGGTCCCGTTCATCGTTCAGATATTTCACGAAAAAATAGTCAATCGCAGAGACAGGCTTTCCTACCCCGCAGGGATCGGTGACAGCGGTTAAGGTTTTCATGAAATGTAAGTTTTGGACCAAGTAGAAGGAATATACAAAACTAAATCCCTAAATACTAACAATTACAAACCTATTCAGGTTAATATTAGGTTTTCAGAAGGAATAAGGCACCTTATAGGAAAGCCCTTACATTTCATTAATCCAATTCTGACCGATAGTTTCGGCTAATAAGAAGCTCCTTCCACAACACCTTTAAAAGGCATAGGGAGACAGAATTAATTTTGTCTAAAGTTCACCTGCCGCAAACTGGACATCAGAAAGCCCACAAACAAAAAACTGCTGGACAATGGCCTTCATCAGTTGATGGTCACCCCTCCCGCCAAAGCCATTCTGGGCAGCAGGAAAACTCAGAAAGCTGGCTTAGAAGTGACGGTTTTGGTTTGCTCTATCCCACCCTTAACACCTTCCAAAATTTACTGAGTGGATCTAGTAGTATTAAAAGATAAAGCGGTTTAGGACCTGTTTTTCAAAAACAGGTCCTAAACCGCTTTGCTATATGTAAACGAGTAATGCGTTTTCTCTTCGATATCTAAAACCTTTGCTTACGCTACCGGTGCCATCAACTTACAAAAAAACTCCTTTCAAACACAGGTAGTTCGTTTCGCAGGAAGATCCTACTTGCCTTCCAAGACTTGCAGTTGTCTCATCGCACCAACGTTCTTCGGATTTAAAGCCAAGGCACGCTTGTAGTTCTGAATGGCTAGGTCTTTTTGGCCGCTTTCCAGGAGGGCTTCGGCGTAGCTGTCATAGGTGTTGCCGCTGTTGGGGTACAGGGCAATGTTGAGCTTGAACACGGCAAGGGCGTTTTGCAGTTGACCCTGTTTCCAGAGCAGGTAGCCCCACGCGTTTAGATCATCCTCAGACACCTGGTAGTTCTTGTCCTTCCGCTTTAATTCCCGCACAATCTCCTGGGCATGTTGAAAGCCTTTTTTGTACAATGCTTTGTGCAACACCAACACCTCCGGTGGCAGCCCAAATCCGGTAGAGGGTTTCATGGCCGGAACATAGAAACCGGCCAGTTCATCTATAAAACTCTCAGGCGCGCACCCAAGGCGGTTGGTCAGCACAACAATGGTGAGGCTATCCTTGGGGTAAATGAAAACCGCAGACCTACCCCCGCCTATGCCGCCTACCGCAGGATGCTCGGGTCTGCTCATGACCGGCCAGCCCAACGCGTACCCATTCAGCAACTTGGAGAACCCTCCTATTTTATGGTTGTTTAAAGAAATCGGAGTCCAAAGCGTGTTAAGACTGCTGGCGTTTTTCAAGAGTTTTCCAGTTTGCAAAGCGATGGTCCATTGGGCTACCTCTTGGGCGGTGCTATACATGCCGGCGGCGGTTCTGCCGCCTACCGGAAACCTTTCTGCCACGTTCTGGTGCTTCCGGTTCCGGACGGCATAGGGTTTAGCCAGATTGGGAACAACATCTTTGAAATCTCCGAAGCCGGTTTTGCCCATGCCAACAACTTTCAATTGACGCTCTGCTATATACTCAGAGAAGGGTTTACCAGTCAACTCGTTTATGAGGAGCCCCAGCAGCACGTAGCCCGTTTGGTTGTAACTAAACTTTTGGCCGGCGGCAAACTCATGGGGCATGGTCAGGGTTTTCGCCCAACCGGCGTCATCCAAGTTATGGAAAGTCCATTCGCCAGTTTCAGGGTCAATAACATTGGGCAGGCCCGAGGTATGGGAAGCCAGTTGTTTTACGGTGAGTTGCCTCCAGGTTTCGGGCAGGTCGGGCAAGTACGTGGAGATAGGTGCATTTACATCCAGCTTTCCTTTCTCTACCAGTTGCATCAACGCTACACCTGTAAAGGATTTGGTGATGGAGTTAAGCGAAAAAACCGTCTGGTTGGTCACCGGCACTTCATATTCCAGACTGGCCACCCCATAAGCCCCCAGTTTGATAATCTGACCATGGCGCACAACCGCTACTTGCATGCCAGGGATAGCGCGCTCCTGCATGATCTTCTTCAGGAATACATCCACGCTATCGGTTTGCGCCCACGCAGGCTGGCTGTGCAGCCCCATGGTTAGAACTAAAAAGCAAAAAAAAAGCCACAAAACGTTAGAGGTAAATCTCTGTGGTTGCATAAAGGGGTTAGGGGTTTAGGTTCGTAAGCGGTAGCGGTTGTCGCTGGCCTTTCACTTTTTAGATGCGGGCTTGTGAAAACAGGTTGCCTGAATGAGGCAGATTGATTTGAAGCTGCCGTTCAGAACCATAAGTAAGGAATTAGACACCCCACGTATATGATTCTAGTCTTTGCTAGGGCATTCAAATGACCACTTAAAAGCGCAAAACCCCTATCAGGTTCACCCCCCTCTTTTGAAGGGAAACCACAAAATGCGCTATTGCCTAGTAACAGGTGAACAAGGAATCAAATGCATCTGATTGCCCATCTACAAAAAAAGCCCTTCGGTGTCTACCGAAGGGACTCTGATGTTCCCCTACAAGACCTACTTCTTACTTATCGGTGCGGAAAGGGGAAGCGGGTAACTTCTCTTTGTTATAGAGGTTGGCGCTGTCGGGGTTATCGGCCCAGGCGTAGCGAACGAATTTCGGTTCTGGCACTTCATCGCTCCACACCACCACTTTGTCGCCCTCAATTTTTGCGTTGGCCCATATAAACTTTTTATCGGCTCCGGCAATGGCAAACTGGCTGAGTTCCTCTTCGTCAATGGAAATCAAGCCGCTTCCCACATTGGTGAAATTCAGGAAGATCTTATTCCCCTCGACCTTGGAAGACTGGTACAGCGGACCGGAAGACACGATCTTTTTATCGCCGTAGATCAGCTTCATGGCGGCCAAGGCCAACCGTTCGCCCACGTCTTTCTTGTTGTCCGGGTGGATGTCGTTCCACTCGCCTAATTCAATGGTAACGGCCATGGCCGTGTTAGGTACCGAAAGGGTTTGCAGGGCAGCTTCCCGCATAAGGGCCCAGTTGCTTTCAGAAGGCAGGTAATTTGCCTCCATGAAGTTGGGAAGCTGCACGAATAGAAATGGCAGGTTGCCTTGTCCCCACTTGGCGCGCCAGTCTGCAATCAACGCCGGTAACAGCTTTTTGTACTCCGTAGGATTACCGGAATTGCTTTCGCCTTGATACCACAAGATACCTTTAAGCGTGTAGTCAATGGCCGGGGCCACCATGGCGTTGTACAAAGCCGTGGGTTGGTTCGGAGCGCTGATGCCGCCTTCAATTGGACCAATAGCTGGACGGTACACATCGCCCACTTTGTATTGCCAGGTGCCTTTCAGGTCAACGGTTTGGCCGTTGGCCTCCAGGTAGTAGGGTTTATCTGGCACAAAGCCGCCCTTACCGCCTTGGTTCAGCACGCGTACCACAAAGAGGTTTTTTCCCGCTTTCAAGGTACCAGCCGGAACGCTGTACCTTCTCTGCGGATACTGGTACCCTGTGTTTCCGACTTGTTTTCCGTTAATGTACAGGAAATCAGCGTCCACGATGCGACCCAGGAACACCTTAGCGGGTACGCCCACCATGGAAGCCGGAACCTCAATCTCGCGGCGGTACCACACGGCTCCGTTCAGGTCCCTGATACCCTGGTCTTCCCAATAGCCGGGGATGTTGATGTTGCGCCACCCTTTGGGCACATACGCTGGGTCAAACCATTTCACTGCTCCCGTTAGGCCCTTGTCCAGCTCAGGCTTTTGGCGGTTAGCTGCTGCCACGGCGGCCGCCCTGCGCTGAATAGGGTTCACGTAGCTAGTGTCCTTGTTTTTCTCTATGGTGGACAGGACAGTCGGGAATTCTTTCAGGCCATCTTCGCTGGTCCAGGCTTCAATGGGCGTGCCGCCTACGCTGGCGTTGATCAGCCCGATGGGAATTTTGTACCGGTCGTACAGTTTTCTAGCGAAGAAATAGGCCACGGCGGAGAAGTTATTCACGTCCTGAGGGTTCGCCCATTTCCAAGCCGCAGCCGCTGGCAGATCCTGGGCAGGACCTTCCATATTGGCCATGGTGGGAATCCAAAAATGCCGGATTTGGGGGTAATTAGCCGTTATGATATCGTTGGCATAAGTGATATTATGCAGCGACATTTGGTGTACCATGTTCGACTGACCGGAGCAGAAATACACATCGCCTAGTAAAATGTCTTTCACGGTAATCTGGTTGCTGCCTTTGATGTCCATGGTGTAAGGACCACCCGCCTTCATGGGTGATAGGGCTACTTCCCATTTCCCGCTGGGGTTGGTGGTGGCTTTGTAGTATTTTCCCCGGAAGGTAACGGTCACTTTTTCGCCGGGCGCGGCCCAGCCCCAGATGTTGGTTTTGGCATCGCGCTGCAGCACCATTCCGTCGCTTACCAGTTTAGGCAGTCTTACCTGGCTGAAGGCCTCGGCCTGAAACAGGCACAAAAAGGCAACAATAAACTTTACTTTCCCGCGGAACATGTTTCTTCTACTCATTCTTAGATTGGGGTGGAAAATCAGATGAGCAATCTACAATTAATTAATATTGTTAAAAAGAGCCCTCCTGGTTTGGGGATGTTTTGGTAAAACCTTGCTTAAATCAGACGGACTCCTTAAAACGCATTTCCTAAAATAAACCTAAAAGCACATCCAGAAGAAAACCACTCCTTGTATAAAGAGCGGCTTCCTTCTGGATGTGCTTCTGATTTGACACTACTTCTTCAACGCCTCCCTCATACTGGAAGATGGTTGAAGAATTTACTTTCAAATTACTGCTTATGCCCTTTGATGTCTAAGGAAATATCCACTTTGGGGAGGATGTGATGTTCGCCAAGTGCAGGGTCTGCGGCATACATCATCCCCCATTTGGTTCTGTCTAGTTGGAAATCTGCTTTCATCTCGATTTTGCTACCTTCCATCATGATCCTAGCCGGAAAGGTAATGGCATGTGTCTGGCCTAATAGGGTAAAATCTCCGGTGACGGTATAGTTGGCGTTTGCTATTCCCCCACCGTTGGAAGAAGCCAACGATTGAACATTGGTGATCTTAAAGGAAGCATTTGGGTGCAGCACCATGTTGAAGAAATCAGGGCTTTTGAGATGCTCCAGCAAGGCGGGCTTCACGTGGTCTTCTAAATCAAAGTTTTGGATGGAGGCAATAGGAATGGTGAACGTACCGGATTTCACTTTGCCGTCTACCACCTCCACGCCCGGGCTGGTCACCTTAAAGGAGCCGTCGTGGTACAGGCTGGGGCTGTAGCCTTTCCATTTAACGGTAGAATTTTCTTCTTCTACAGCGTAAGCCGTTTTGGTGATCTCTTCCGTTTCTTCGCAGCTGGTCAGGTTCAAGGCGAAAGAAAATACAAGGAGGGATAAGAGTGCTTTTTTCATGGCGTTTATAGATGTATTGTTTTTGGGTTGATTTTAGATTTTCAGGCAAGAAATAGCCGGTCACTTCCTGAGGAGAAGTTGCAGCTGGTTTGTAACAAAAGGGATAGTTTTTGTTAAGAGGGATTACCCCCGAAGACGTTCTCCTTGTGGAGGCACTTGGTTAAGCATTCTGGTACTCGGCAGGCAGGGTGGCCCAGTCATGGAGACAGCCCATTTGCTGGATGAGGTACGTGACATCCTGGTATTCTGCCAGGCTATTTCCTCTGTTTTGCAGGCTTGTTTCCAGATGGAGAGAAACTTGGTCCAATTGGCTACTCAATAGGTGCTTTGACCGATGCGCAGCGGTGTAGTAGGACCTCATGATTTTTAGGTAGCCCACCAGCACCTCGGTAGCAGCGGCATCCAACGGAATGGTCACCTTGGAAGTAGTGAGTACTGCCTTTGCCGGTGAAGCAGTCCCGTCCCCCAGCCCAGCAATTTCGTGCACGGTTACCTGAGGGGATTTGAAAAGGACGGCTTGCTTCATGCGAATACTTCTATTTTCTGGTGAGAAAGGTGCGCTTACACAAACAGCACCCCATACTTTCCTATCAACTGCGAGGTCATGTGCATGATCACTTCGGCGGGTGGCGGCCCTTGCGGCGGTACAACCGTCAACTCTTCGGCGGCCGGAAAACTGAATTCCAGAAAGTAGTTCAGGAACTGTCCCGGCGTGATCAAGGACAGGAAGCGCGCGCTTTCAGACTCAATGCTGAACAGATGCGGAATCTGACGTGGGGCGAAGACAGCATCGCCGGCTACTGCCTTGATGGTTTGGTCTCCTATTTTAAAGGTCATTTCGCCAGAAAGCAGGTAAAACGTTTCGTCTTCCCGGCTATGCACGTGTACGGGTGGTTCAGCACCTCTGGGCAGAGTCATGTCTACCAGGGCCATGCTTTCTCCGGTTTGCTCCGGCGAAAGAAGCACTTTGAAGAATCCGCCTTGGTAACTTCTGTAGGCCTGGGTGGTGGTTACTGCTTTTAAATTTTGTAATGTTTCCATGTCTTTATTGGTTATGATTAACATTACAAAGATGGGACACCGCTCAACCTTAAACTTGTACAAAAACGACCTCCGCCCCTCATCACTACTTAATTACAAATGCCCCTTTATAAATAAAAACAGAATACCCCTTTTCACCTCTGTGGTTACTAAAGGAATATTCTGCAAGTGAATAAGCAGAGTTAAACAGTGGTCTCACTGCCCACCTGTTTCATAAAGCACTGCCCGTGCGTCACGAAAAGTTCTTTGGAGCTTTCGGCTAACAGCTTGGTGGGACTTACCCCCGCTATGCTCTTGAAGTCGCGGGAGAAATGGGATTGGTCATAGTAGCCTGCATCCACAGACAAGGAAGTCATGGAAATAGCGGGTTCGGCTTCCAGGCAGGAGAAAGCATTGTTCAACCGAATCAGTTTCGCCATTTCCTTGGGTGACAGCCCGATCTTGTATCGGAACACTCTTTCCAATTGGCGGGTGCTGATTCCCAGTTTCTGCTCCAGTCCTTTGATGGGCACGTTGCCGTTGGTCAATTTCATCTGCTGGATGGTGTAGTCCACGTAATCCACCAGGTCTTGCTGGGGCAGCAACCGTTTTTCCAGGAAGCTGTTCAACCGGCTGATGCGCTCAGCGTCCGAGCTGGCCTCCTCCATCTGTTCTAATAAGAAGTGGATGGAACCGCCCCACACCGCCTCCAGATCCAAGCTGGGGACGTTCTTGAATTCCTCCATGTTGATGGGCAAAAACTTCTGGGCACCGGAAGACTTAAACTGGATTTTGATCAGGCGGGTGTGGCCGGTGAACTTCAGCCAGATGGGTTGTGTGAGTTGCCCCACCAGGAAAGCCTGCCGGGTGCGCTGCATGGCGTCTGCAGAACCGTTCAGGCTGTATTCATGGGGTTCGCCGTATAAAAACAGCATAGACACCTTGCCATACGGAATCAACCGCCACACGGTAGAAACGGACTCAGTGTTCCTCCAGTCAATATCCACCAGCATGTAATTGTCAATGTACTTGCTTAGGGCGGGGCTTGGTTTGTAGAGTTCTGCTTTCATAGGATTACCGGCAATTCTATCTAAATGACAAGTAAAAGTACACGTGCTGTTATCTACTGACTTGTACAAAAGCGACATCCCCTATCCCAGCACCATCTAAAATTCCTTTCAAGGAGCTTTAACATGCTCATTTGGCAAATAAGTCATTGACAAACCAGTACCTTAAAGTAGAAAACTATGTGCGCAGATGCAAGCCACATTGCTTGTCATTGCCTTAGTATCAACCTCCTTCTCTTCACCTCCAAATCGATTAAATTCTTTTCAATAAAACTCTAGTTATGCTCCAACCTCAGAGACGTGAAGATAAGGGAGCAGTACCTGAGGTGCCATCGGCCAGATTCCCGGCAGCCCATTGCAGGTAGTATTTGGCTTTGCCGTACTTGCTTTTAAGCTCCAGCAATTTAATCTGTTGGGTAAGCAGGTTCATTTCGCGGGTGTTGATCAGGAACAGGGAGCTTTCGCCGTTCTCAAACCGCTGCTGCTCTCCATTGCGCAGGAGGGTATTGTTGGCAATAATCTGCTCCTGCAATACAATCTGCTCTTCCAGCAATTGCCGTTCATTGTAGGCGGCCTGCACCTGATTCTGGTTTTCGCGTGAGGTTTGCTTCAGTTGCAGGTGAGCGGCGTTGATCTTAAGCCGGGTGACCTGTAGCTTTCCGCGCTCCTGGCGCAATAAAATAGGAACGCTAAAACTAGCACCCAGCTTGAAGTTGTTGGAGGCATAACTTCCTTCCAGCCATTGGGAGCCTAAGCTTCCTCCCGACCCTATGAGGTTGTACTCCAAATTTAGCTTTGGCAGTAACTTATTCTGAGAGAAACGCCGTTCTACCTCCAACTGCCGCAGTTTCACCAGTAATTTGGTTACCTCCGGATGGCGTTCCTGGGCATTCGTCAGCATGTCCGTTAACTCGCCGGGAGAAATAGGTTCAATAGCGGTGCCTTTCAGCGAAGGAACTACGCCAGAAGGAATTTCCAGAGGAGTGTTGTTTTCGCCCCATAGAAAATTAGTAACCATGAGGGCCGCATTCTGGCTTTCCACCCGGGCTTGCCCAAGTAAGGCCAATCGGTTCTGCACTTCTATTTTTGCTTCTACTGAATCGATGGCCGCTAAATCGCCTTGCTTTACGCGCTCTTTCACCGCCTGCAGCCGCACCTGGGCCAATTGGTAGCCTTGAGCCAGCAACTGCCAGCGCTGGTAGGCGTATGCCCAGTCCCAATAAGCCTTGGCTGCCTCAAACAACAATTTATTGATGTTCTTGACCCGATCGGCCTCGGCTAGTTCCTGCGCCTGTTTAGCCTGCAACAGCGTAGCCCGACGCTCATCTATCAGGAGGCCTTGCCCGAGCGGAACCGAGATGCCCACGTAGTTCAAACCTTGAGGCGGAGTAATGTTTTCTCCGTTCACGTTTACCCCACTGTTTCGCTCGTACCCGGCTTTGAGTTCGCCTACCCAGAGCGGCACCTTCAGCACATTGTCCCAAAGCGTGAAGTAATTCTTGCCACCAAGTTCTTTGTTGTAGTATTTAGAAGCCAACACCGGATCAAACGCCCCGCGGGCCATGCGTATCTCTTGCAGCGCCTGCTCTGAGAGCTGCTGCGCCTGACGGGCCACCGGGTGGTGCACCACCATCTGTCCCATCAGATCCTGGATGGTGAACACAGCGGTAGTGTCGCCCGCTAAGGAAGCCCCACTGGTAAGCAACAGCCAAACGCTTGCCATCCACCCGAAGAGAGTGTGCCTTGCTTTCATTTGTCGCCTCCTTCTGTCTCTGCCTTTTCTTTCTTACCTTCTTTCTGCTCTTCTTGCATCGTTCCCACATAGTTGGGCGGAAAGGCATTCAACTGCCGCCAGAACTCATAATAAATGGGTACATCATTGAGCATGGCCCAACCATAAGCCCCGGAGCCAACTCGAATAGCTTCGGGCCAGGGAGCACTGTTTGGATCTGGAACCACCAGGATGCGGTATTTGCCCTGACTATCTATGTTGTCAATCACGGCCACTTTTCCGCCAAACGTACCGAACCCCACGTTAGGCCACCCCGAGAACACCAAGGCCGGCCATCCTTCAAACTGCAGGCGCACCTGGCGCCCCACCTCCAGCAGCGGCACATCCATGAGCGCTACATACAATTGCACCGCCAACTCCGGGTTGGCCGGCATGATGCTGCAGACCGCCTCTCCCTCTTTGATAGTTTCACCAATACCCGCTTTCAGTGCCCTCACCACGTACCCGTCCTGTGGTGCGGTCACCTGGTAAAAGGAATTTCTAATTTGGGTGTTGGAGTATTCATTCTGCATCTTGGAGATCTCCCCCTTGGTATCATTGATATAAGCCAGAGTAGCATTCAGGTCTGAACGGGCTTTGGAGATTTTGTCTTGGTACTCCGCTTCCAGCGACGAAAGCTCAATGCGGGCGTTTTGCTGTTCGTTGCGGCTGATGTTAAGCTTATTCAGCGTGCTCTGCTGCTTGGCCTGCACTTCCTGGAACTTCAATCGGCGGCTTTCCAGCTCAGTCAAAGATTTCAATCCTTGCTCATACAATTTTTCCTGCCGGGCGTACTGCGCCTTCGTCACTTCGTATTCCGCAATGATGGCTACCAGGTCTGCACTGTCGCTCTGCACCTTTAGATAAGCTTGGCGAGTTTTGTTGCGGGCTTTCTGTAAGCTGAACTGCAAGCCTTCCTGCAAGGCGATGATCTGGTTCTTAAGGGCATCTGCCTTGGCCTGAGTGGCGGACAAGCTCCCTCCTTTTGCCTGCAGTTGTTCCTTCATCCGGCTGAGCAACTGGGGGTCAAAGTATTTCTCCTTCACTTCAGAAAGCACAATGAGAGTATCGCCTTTCTTTACTTTCTGGCCTTCCTGCACCTGCCATTTCTCTATGCGGCCGGCAATGGTGCTGTGTACCATCTGGGGTCGGTCTTGCGGCTGCAGCGTGGTGACGGACCCAGCGGAACGGATATTTTGTGTCCAAGGGAACAGCGAAGCGATAAACAACAAGCCAAACAAAGCCACGCACCAGTACGCCATGACTTTGGCCAGGCGGGGTTTGGTCACCAACTGAAAGGAGTTGAACTGCTCCCAAGATTGCGGGAGGGGATGGTTAGAAGTCTGCTTTGCCATTAAACAATGCTGTTTAGCTCCTCAACTGTAGCTTTTTCACTTACCAAATCTTTCATCACCCGGCCGCCTTGCAGCAGAGCAACGCGGTGGCAGAGGCGCATAATGGACGGGTCATTGGAGAGGAGGATCACCGTCCAGGATATTTCAGAAGTAACCAGCCGCTGGGCAATGCGCTCCCGAAGCGACTTTTTTACCGTCGGTAGAAAGTTATCCAACAGCAGCAATTTGGGTTTGCGGGCAATGCTGCGGGCCAGGGCCAACCGCTGGAGAATGCCCTCCGGCACTCCCGGCGAGTAGCTATGGATAAGGGTATAGAGCCCTTCGGGCTGAGATTGAATATAATCAGTGAGTTCCACCGTCTGCAGCGCCCACAGGACATCGTCCAGGTTCACGTTAGGCTGCCCCATGGTTATGTTTTCCAGAATAGTACCTTCAAACAAGCGGCCGGGCAAAAGGTAAAATCCAATTTGCTCGTGCAGCACTTCGGGGTCATACTCGCGCAATGACAAGCCGTTGAATACCACCGTGCCCTCATACTCGGTGTGGATACCGGCTAGGATCTGGAGCAAGGTAGACCTACCGGCTTCTTCAGAGCCTGCCAGGCAGATCTTATCTCCGGGCGCTACCGTCAGGTTCACCCCCTGCAAGGCCCATTTCTTTGCCCCGGCATAGCGGAAGGCCACGTCTTTGATCTGAACAGAGATTCCCTGATGTGGAGCCGGAAGTTCTCTGGATAATCCTTTGCTCTCTTCCATGGGCAGATCGGTGACGCCACCCAGTTTTTCCAGGCTGGTCAACACATCATACACCACATCCAGCTTCACCAGCAGCTTTTCCACGGCACTGATAATTAAGATGATGATGATCTCCGAGGCGACAAACTGCCCCAGGTTAATTTCCTGGTTCACGAGCAGCAAACTACCCATGAGTAACAGTCCGGCCGTGATCACAGTTTTAAAGCCCACAAATCCAATGTACTGGGTAATCAATACTTTAAAGTGCGCCTGGCGAGCTTTCAGGTACCCACTGGTATAGTAGTCTGTTTTTTCCAACGATAGCTTCTCATGTGAGGCCGATTTGAACACCATAATGTTGCGGGCCATCTCCTCCAGCCAATGCACCAGCCGGTACTTGTATTTAGATTCCTCTAGGCTGGTGCGCATGCCTTTGGGGCTGGTTAGCCGAAGCACCAGTACCAAAAGGGTAATGAGCACCAGGCCAAAGAAAATAAAGTAGGAATGGTAAAAAGAAAGCAAGATGAGGCCGAACAAGATCTGGATAGCCGCTGCCGAGAAATCGGTGAGCATTTTGGCCAACCCTTTCTGCAGGGAGACCACGTCAAAGAACCGGTTCATCAACTCGGGCAGGTTCTGGGCCGCCAACTCGTTACTTTTGATCTTGGTAAGGTGCGTGGTAAACTGAAAAGCCTTGGTCGCGAAAATGCGCTGCTGAATGTGCTCTACCAGCGAAAGCTGCATCACCTGCAACCCTCCCACTACCACTACCCCTACCACTATAAAGAAAATGAGCACGGAGACAGAGGTCACTAACTGCCCACCCGAAACAAACCCAATGAGGCTCTGAATCCCCAAAGGCAACGACAGGTTCACAATGCCTGAAAAAACAGCGTAGAGGTAAATGTAGCCAATCACCTTCCGTTCAGAAGACAGAAGTTCCACAAACCGCTTAAAGGGGCTGGGCTTTCCAGTTACTTGTTGTGCCATGTGTATTAAAGGCTTGAATCTGCAGAAGAAACCGGATTTGAGAGCGAGCTAAACGCCAGATGGCTCAGGAAATCGGCGAGGTTCGTTTTGCCGGTGCTTTCCAGTTTCACCTCTGTCAGGGAGGGCAGGTGCTGGGCAAAAAACAGGTGCTTGCGGGCAGTTTCAAACAGCGTACTCACCAGCGCATGCGGGAAAGGATATGCCGGGTTTATCTCCAACACGATCAAAGCAACCTTGTGGCATAGGCTTTTGTAATCCTTGAACAGTCCGGCTTTGTTGTCTGTGTCTACTTCTTTTGTCAGATAAGCCTTAGAAGCTTCCTGTACCACAATCCGGGCCAGGGCATTCACATCCACATTGGCCACCAGCGGCTCACTTCCATGGCTTCCGGCTAGGATGCGAATGAACGTCCTCAGTTTTTCAGAAGGATTTGCCACATGGTGGGTATGGTAGCTTATTCGGTAATCCAGCCAATTCCAATACCAGGAAATCAGGTACAGCAACAGCTTGTGCTTGTTTTCAAAATACCGGTACACCGAGGCCTCAGTTGACGCCATGTGCTGCGCCAGCTTTTTGAAGGTGAAATGCTCAAAACCCAGCTCATCAATAAGCCGGATACTTTCCTTCACAATGGTCCTGCCTAATTCGGTCTGTTCCGGATCTCGCAGGAAAAGTTTCTCATTCAATTCTATTCGTATGGTGGCGCTCATGGCTAATCAATGCTATACTTTTCATAAATATATAAATACTTTTTAATTTAATAGTATTACTATCTTATATAAAACAACTACTTTTTTAATTAGGCAGCGTTATGTTAGAGTGCTTTCCAGTAGCAATACTTATTCCAATGAACTACATGGGCTTACTTGTAGGTTAAAGCCTGCATTTTTTGGGAATCGGCCCTTAAAAATCAAAAAGCATCTAAGCCAAATTTTGGTGAGTTGATGATGTGTTTAACTCATGACGTGCCTTAAGTGGCATTCGAGAAGATTTATATAGCTAATAGTGCTTCATAGGTTCAGCTAGAAAAAAGTTACCTGACCTATAATGCCTCTTTAAGTAATTGATAGGTTAAATTGCCTTAAAAGGGAAATGAGAATGTTAGTTATCATTGGCTTACTCTCTATTTTATTTGTTCCTTATTAAATCGCAACAGTTAGATTATTAAGCCAAGGCAGTTTAACATCAACCTTATTGCTTGCAAACGGTGTCCACCTCATGCTTAGGTAAACAGGACCGTCCTGGTTCCAAGTTTTAAGCAACTTACCAATTAGATGACCCTTTTCACCACTTTTATATTTGCCAACTATCCACATCAAAGCGCTTAAGTTCTTGTTAAATACTTATGATTTCACATCCCTCCTTATCCCTTCGCTAGGAGTTGATTTTAAAGAATAAGTAAATTCTTTGGTTTACCTTTATTTCCAATATATCCAATATTATATTTTTCTAAATCCTGTTGCTTATGAAAATAGGTGTACCTAAGGTATTCTTGGGCATTATTTTATTACTGCTACATTTCTCATTGCGGGCACAAACCCCTGAATTAAACCTCTCCAGAACATTTGGACTCTCGCTTTCTACTCCTTTCAAATTAGAATTTGATCAGGAGGGAAATATGGTGGTATTGGAACATAACATTCTAAAGACCTTTGACCAAAATGGGAATCTCCTTAAAAAATTGAATCTGGTAAGAGACAATGATCCAGGCACTTTCCAATCATTTGAACTTGATAAAGAAGGCAACTTCTATTTAGTAGATGTGTACCACTCTTCTTTGCAAAAGGTCACTGCCGCAGGTGAAGTAGTCATGAAGGTGGGTTCTGAAGGGAGTGGACCTAGGCATTTTAGAAATCCGAATGACTTAGCCCTGGACAAAGAGGGTAATATTTATGTAGCTGACACTCAAAACAACCGAATTCAAAAGCTAAACAGTAAAGGCGAGTTTCTGAAAAGTTTTGTATTTCCGGGAGATACAACCCACAAGAAAGCCGTGGCTATTGAAGCGGCGCCCAGTGGTACGCTGTATGTATTAGGAATTTACGGCAAGCTGTATAAATTAACTCAAGACCTGCAGTTGATTGATAGCATGCAATTGCAGTTTGAAGACACTCCAACTTATCATATATCAAACTCATTAGGGTTAGATCAGGAAGAGAACATCTATGTATTCTATACCAGTCCAGGCAGGATAGATAAATACTCATCCTCGGGTAAGTTTCTTAAAAGTTTTGCATCATCAGTAAATGGTACCAAGATTTTTACTGATGGACTTATTGAAACTACGGTAGCTGAAGATGGAGAGGTTTACGTGACAAACAGAAGTTCGAATGGTACTGGGGACATACAAATTTTTGGTAAAGACGGCGAGTTCAAGAGGAAAATAGGCAATCAAGCAGGCTACATAGGTATTACCCAAGATGACCAAGGTCAATACTTCCTATTACAAGAAAATCCCACCTATTCTATTCAGCTATATAATTCCTTTGGCGTTTTTGTAAAGGAATTTGATTATACCGGCAGAGAAGGCGGTCCTCAGTGGACTCCTGTCACAATAAAATCAGACAGAGCAGGGAATATCTACTGTTTGGAAATCAATTCTGTTAATACAGGACTAGCAAGAATTCAGAAGTTTTCAAATGAGGGAAAATTCATCAAAACTGCCGTTGAAGTAGCACTTGATCCCGCCAACTACGATGCTTATAGAAAGGGGGACTTCCATATTGATTCCTATGGCAACTTCTTTCTTTTAGATTGCTATAGAGGGACTTTAAAAAAATACAATCAATTGGGGTTTGTAGTTTCCACGCTTTGGCTTAGCACCAACAACCATTTACTGTATATGCCTACCAATCTAGCTATGGACCTAGATGGTAACATGTTTGTACTAGATATAGATGGGTATAGAATTTCCAAGTTCAACCATAAAGGAGAGTTATTACACGTTTTTCAAACACCGAAACCGGCTGGGTTTATGTTTGCAGGATGGAAACCGCAAGCGTCATCTATGCAAACCGATGCCCAAGGAAATCTTTACCTCTGGAACGGAGTAGGAAATATTATTCGTGTTTATAACCCGTCCGGAACCCAAATAAACCAAATTAACGGATCATCTGGATTTTTATCCTTTAACAGAAATAGCAACAAACTTTTGGTCTTGAACCTGTCTTATGTGAACGAACATATTTCCGGTGCTCCAGAAAAAGTTTCAGTTATAACTGGCAAAATCTTTAAAGAAACCAGCTCCAATTGTTTGCCGGATGTCAATGACGTTCCAGTTTCTGGGATAGTGGTTAAAGCTGAGCCAGGACCTTACTTTGGAATTTCAAATGAAATGGGGCTTTATACTATTCCCGTTGATACCGGCACCTACATAGTTACCCCTATTTTACCAAGTGAGGAAGCAGGAAGAGACATTACATTAGCTTGTCTTCCTTCAAACAAAGTGCCAGTTAAAAGTTTTCTTACCCAAGTTGCTGGTCCAAATATAGGGTTGAATATCAAACTAACGCCTTTCCTCAACGTCAACGTAAGCTCAAGTCTTCGCCGTCGGTGCTTTCAGAATGTGACCACAGTTGCCTATTCTAACTCTGGATTTGCCCCTGCCCAGAACGCACAGGTAAAGCTACAATTACCACCAGAAGTCATTTTCATCTCTGCTTCCTTACCCCATTATCAGGACCATAAAGGAAACTACGTGTTTGAGGTGGGCGACCTTAAACCTGGCCAGCAGGGCACCATATCCATTATTGATTCGGTTTCTTGCGATGATCCAAGTATCCGTGGTTTGACGGTCTGTACCAAGGCTTGGATCACGCCGGCCAATGCCAAACCTGAACCGGCTTCCTGGAACAAAGCTGAGATAGCGGTCAGTGGAGCATCTGCGGAGAATACCCAAGTTCGTTTCGTGATCCAAAACCAAGGCAGCGGCAACATGACCGATAGCCTCTCCTACCGGGTTCTGCAAGACACAGAATTATCGTTGAACAGCCGATATAAATTAGCCTCCGGCGACAGTTTGGTTTTGCGGTTTCCTACCTCGGGGAGGGTCATACGGGTAGAGGCAGACCAGCCGGTAGGGAATCCTATCAAAGCTACTGCCAGTGCAAACGTGGAAATAAAGAAACGCAACAATGGGCTTCCCGCCATACCCATGATGGCCTTTCCCATTGATGATCCTGAGCCGGAGATTACAGAGCAGTGCCTGCCCATTGTAGACTCCTTTGACCCCAATGATAAGCAAGTGGAACCAGTAGGCCTCACGGCCGAGCACTACACCCCTTTCAACACCCCGCTAAGGTACACGGTGCGGTTTCAGAACACTGGTACGGATGTAGCTTATAGAGTGGTGGTAGTAGATACGCTGTCAGCAGATGTAGACCTGGCTACGTTGCAGATGGGGACCGTCTCTCACCCCTATAAACTTAGTGTTACAGGCAAAGAGCGACCAGTGCTTACGTTTACGTTTAACAACATCATGCTGCCAGACAGCTCAGTAGACCAGGCCAAAAGTAACGGTTCCATTCAGTTCAGCATAAAACCTAAGGCCAACCTTCCTGACAAGCACCTGATAGAGAACTTCGCGGATATCTTCTTTGACTACAACGAGCCGGTAAGAACCAATACCACCATCAACCGCCTGCATGACTTGCCTCAGGTTGTAAAGTCAGACCAACAGCTTTCTGCAGATGACGTGGTGGCCTCCCCTTCCATCACAGGTTTTACGCCTAGCCAAAGCCGCGCTGGCCAACTAGTCATCATTACGGGTAAGAACTTTGGGCTAATCGGGTCAAAGAACCAGGTTCTGTTTAATGCAGTGCAGGCCCAGGTGATAGAA
Source organism: Rufibacter hautae (assembly GCF_008271695.1). Lineage (GTDB taxonomy): Bacteria > Bacteroidota > Bacteroidia > Cytophagales > Hymenobacteraceae > Nibribacter > Nibribacter hautae. The sequence continues at coordinate 411,102 of NZ_VKKY01000002.1, read as the reverse complement.
GCCAGTGAAACAAGGTTAAAAGTGGTCGTACCAACCAACACCCTTACAGGCAAAATAAAAGTAGTTACCCCCGACGGGGCAGTCACCAGCAGCAATGACTATGTAATCTTCCAACCCCCGGTTTTCACGGCGGTTACGCCCATGGAGGCAGTTCCCGGCGAAGTGATCACCATTACCGGGAAGCACTTCTCTTCCGTTGCCTCACAAGACACCCTCACCATTAACGGGGTACAAGCGCAGGTTCTGGAAGCCACAGAAACCCAGTTAAAAGTAGGAGTCCCAGAAACTGTCTATTCTGGTAAAATCATGCTTAAAACGCTGGGCGGGCAAGTAGAAACTACCGAAAGTTTCAAGATTTGGCATCATCCGGTTATCGCCAGTTTCTCTCCCGCCGGGGGAAAACAGGGCACCCAGGTGGTGATTACGGGTACAAAGTTTTCAGGTAGCGCCCATCTCAACAAAGTACTGTTCAACAACCAATTAGCCGAAGTGGTGTCTGCCCAGCCCACCTCCCTTACGGTGAAGGTCCCTAACGGTGCTACCACCGGGCTTATCAAAGTGGAAACCGAACATGGGTACAGCACCAGCAGTTCTTCTTTCCAGGTGTACCAACCGCCGGTTATCTCCGGGTTTAGCCCTGCGGAAGGTCGCGTTGGGGCCGAGGTAACCCTGGAAGGCAGCCATCTTTCCGAGGATTTGGTTGAAAAGGTTTTCTTGGGTACCATCCCTTGCTCCATCATTGGCTACGGTCTTAAATCCATTAAAGTATTGGTGCCTGCCGATGCAGTATCGGGGCGGTTCAGTATACAATCGAAAGGAGGCCAAACCCAGAGTACTTCCGCTTACCACGTTTGGTACCCACCGGTAATCTCAGAGGTGGATAAGGCAAGAGAACGGGTTGGCGGCAACCTTACGCTTACCGGAAGGAACTTTGCCGAAGAGGCGCAACGCAATAAAGTCCTTTTCGGAGACAAGTCTGCGCAGGTACTACAGTCCGCTGAATATCAACTCACGGTCCGTATTCCCATAGGTGCCGTTTCTGGGCAGGTAACTGTCAATACTCCCGGCGGAACTGCAACACACAGAATAGACATCATTCCGGCTCCCGTAATCACCAAGGTCAATCCAACCTCCGCCAGCGTGGGAACAGTAGTTGAGCTGTATGGCCAGGACTTTATGACATTGAACAAAAGGGACACTGTGTATTTTGCCGGTGTAGAAGCCCTTATCATCAGTACCTCTCCCTCCCTTTTAAAAGTGCAGGTACCCAGAGGAGCCGTCACCGGCAAGGTTGCCGTCGCAGGTGCGGGAGGAACCGCGGAGGCGGACTTCCAAGTAGAGGAGCTGAGCCCAGACCAAGCCATTCAGGTTTACCCCAATCCCACGCCAGACCGGTTCACTGTAGATTTCATCAAAGCAGACTTTGACGTCCTTTCCGTGCAGGTCTTCGATGTAGCCGGCAAGTTGCTTTATACTGCCCCCCTGCCCAGCGGACAATTGGCCAAAGCAGAGATCAATCTTCCTTCCTCGCCAGCGGGTATCTATGTTTTGGTCGTGCAAACCTCAAAGGGGAAAGTGATTAAGCGGATTCACCTTCTATAAGACCAATTGAAATTATTTTAACATCAAAAAGAGTCAAGGCTTTATCCTTGACTCTTTTTTTTTTTAGGCTCTGACCTCTAGATAAGGTAGATAGTAGGAATTAGATTATGACCCGTTTTGAAGAAAAGAGGGTAAAAAAACCCGATAAGAGTGCCTTTCTACTTGAGGCACATAGAGATAGCCAGCATGGCCTTTTTACAATTGGCCAAGTTTATTGGGTAATACAATGGTCATAGTATGCGCCCGTCGCTTTGCCCTTTTGATTTAAGTTGGGCACTTTTCAAGAAAGCCTACGCACAAAAGCAATGAACACCTCAAGCAATAGAGAGCCAAAAGAAGGCATTATCCTTGATAGAACAAGTGGAAATATTCAGCTGATTGATCAACAAATATTTATAAATTAAGATTTAGCATTTCTATATATTTACATTCAAAATTTTAAAAAGACATATTGATTCCAAATTAGATACGACCAAATACATGAGAATACTTTTACTCTGCTTATTTACCCTCCTCTCCCTTTCTTCTTCCTTTGCCCAAGTCAATCCTTATCAGAAAAAGTTTACTGTGGGAAGTGTCCCAGCCATGACTATCTATACCTCGGCTATAGACCAAGAAGGAAATCTGTACCTCACAGAAATGTCTAGGGTGGTGAAAGTGAAGAATGGAAAAACGTTACTTGACTTCAGGGTAGATTTAAAGGAATATGAATATGCATACGGCAATACCGAAGGTGTGTATTTAGATCTGGTAGTTGATCAGGCACAGTTCATCTACATTCTTAACCCAAAGAAGAAGCGCATTGAAAAGCACGATAAGAATGGAAAACTTATTAAGGTATTTCCTGAGGTAGAAGGCATAACTTTAGGGGAGTACTTGTCTATACATATAGATCATAATAATAACATCAACCTTTTTGATGTACCTACCAGAAAATTATTTGTATATACTTCAGAAGGCAACCTTATTGAGACAATTACTCTAACAGACCCTTACGGAAATTTTGACTCCAATAACACCAAACTTGCTTTTGACAGGCAGAATAATATTTACCTAGCTGAAGTTAAAAAGTCAACGTGGGACCCTACCCCGTATATTTCCTACTTTGATCGGAAAGGAAAAATTATACAGCAGTTTTCCGAGGATTTACTAAAGGAAAAAGGATTAAACAAACCCTATACTTTAAATATAGATGTAGATAAAAACGGTGACCTTTACATCTACAATTATCAATCACCTATCAATGTTTTTTCACCAACTGGTGCATTCAAGAAAAGACTTTCAATAAGTTCCAGCAGCGGAAATCATCTTCTTTTTGATGATCAGAACTATATGTATGTTTCCATGGCCAGGACAGATGGAGATTATATATTAAAATATGACCAGGAGCAGAAGGTTGTTGAACAGATAGGAAACGAGCGACGTCCTCACGAAGTAGACTTTGATAAATCAGGCAATTTCTTTATTCTGGATCATATCAAAGGCCAGTTAGTTAAATTCAATTTGAAAGGAGAAGAGGATAAAAGCTTCAAGCTTAACATTGCCTACCTCACCAACCCTCTAACTTTCACGATAGATGACAAGGGCTTTATCTATATTCTAGAATATTATGGAAGCTCAACCTCAATTATCAAAAAATTTAATTCAAATGGGCAACAATTAGCAACGTTTACAGCTCCTAAGCCGGGACTATATTATGGAAGCCAAAGGAAATATGCTACAGCAGGTTTAGCCGTTGACCACGAAGGCAATATGTATGTAACCAGTTATGATAATGGAGATAATCACTCCTTGTTAAAACTGGATCCTCAGGGGAAGACCATAGCAAGGATAGGACCTAAGGGAAAGGGTCTAGGAGAATTATACATGCCATTAGATGTTACTGTTGACGCCGCCGGGAATGTTTTTGTATTGGATCTACACGGTAAACGGATTCAAAAATTTTCTCCTTCTGGTAAGATTATCCAACAATACGGCTCTTTTGACATAGAAGAACCAGACTACTATCAGATTCGTGCCAGCATCTCTTCAGATGCATTCGGCAATATTTTAGTAGCTACCTTAGGTGACACCCACCAAGGTACCAGGGGTCCATTTGTAAAATATTATGACCTTACGGGTAAGTTAAATTTTGCATTGCCTATTTACACCCCTAGTGTGGCCATGAATAGAAGTGGCAGCCTCTTAGCAATGGCAGATCCGCAGTATGATTTAGTAACATTCTATGCTGCAACTTCTGCTCGGGAATACAACATGATTGAAGGAAACATATTCCAAGATAATAACTTTAACTGTGTTGTAGACGCCCATGAATCTGCCCTGGCCGATATCATTGTGAAAGCAGAACCAGGGCCGTACTATGGGGTAACCGATGCGTCTGGAAATTACCGCCTGCTGGTTGGGGAGGGCACTTATACCGTGAAGCCGGAATTCGAAAACACGAACGGTAAAATGTTAACCACCACCTGTGTATCAGGAGAGGCGGCGAATGGAATCCATTTTGAAAAACACGGCCATTATTCTTCAGGTAATAACTTCGGGGCGAAAGTCACCCTTAACCCGTATCTCAACGTCAGTGTCTCCTCAGACCGCCGTCGCCGATGCTTCCGCAACACTACTACAGTCTCTTACTCGAATTCCGGCTTTACGGCTGCACCAAATGGCCAAGTGACCGTTCAGTTACCGGAGTTCGTCTCTTTTATTTCCGCCAGCGTTCCGTATACCAAGGATGACGAGGGAAACCTTGTGTTCCAGGTGGGAGACCTGCAACCTAATCAACGCGGCACCATCACCATCACAGACTCCGTTTCCTGCGCTGATCCTTCTATTCGGGGCCTCACTGTTTGTACCAAAGCCTGGATCACCCCTTCCAACTCTTACACTTTTGAGGCTAATTACAGCCAAGCGGACATTGCCATCAGTGGAAGTGACTTGGGAGAAGGCAGAACCCGATTCGTGGTTCTGAATCAAGGACAGGGTAACATGACAGACAGCCTCTCTCTCCGGGTTTTCCAAGACTTGGAGCTTTCCCTTTCCAGCAAATACAAACTTTCTGCTGGTGACAGCCTGGTCCTGCGCTTCCCCACAGATGGCAGGGTAATACGGGTAGAGGCCGACCAGCCCCAGGGGCACCCCATCAAAACGCTAGCCAGTGCAAACCTGGAAATTCGGGCCAGAAACAACGGCATCCCTGCCTTGCCTATGATGGCGCTCCCACCCGATGACGCTGAGCCGGAAATCACAGAGGAGTGTCTGCCTATCATCGACTCTTTTGACCCTAATGACAAACAGGTGGTGCCTGTTGGGCTTACGGCTGAGCACTACACCCCTACGAATACGCCACTACGCTACACCGTTAGGTTCCAGAACACGGGTACCGACTACGCGTACCGTGTGGTAGTGGTGGATACCCTTTCCGCGGATTTGGACATGAGCACCTTCAAAGTTGGCGCGGTGACGCATCCATACCGCATAAATATTAGCGGGCAAGAACGGCCAGTGGTTACCTTTACATTTGACAACATCATGCTGCCAGACAGCGCCAGAAATCAGGCAGGTAGTAACGGGGCCATTCAGTTCAGTGTCAAACCCAAGGCTGGTTTGGCGGAGAAACACCTCATAGAGAACCTGGCCGATATTTTCTTCGACTACAACGAGCCCGTGCGGACCAACACCACCCAGAACCGCATTTATGACATGCCGCCGGTGGTGAACCCAGATAGGCAGCTCTCTTTAGAGGACGTAGTGGTCTCTCCCACCATCACCACTCTTTCCCCTACTGCAGGCCGTGCCGGTACTGTGGTCACCATTTCAGGGAAAGATTTCTCAGAAGTTATCACTGACAATAAAGTTACCTTCAACGGAGTGGCTACCCAGGTGGAAAGCGCCACCGCGACTGAGTTGAAGGTACGGGTACCGTCTAATGCCTATTCAGGAAAGGTGAAACTAATTACCCCAGACGGTTCCACCAATAGCTCTGGTGATTTCACCATCTTTCAGCCGCCTACCCTTACCTCCGTGTCCCCTGTAGAAGGGATCATAGGATCAGAAGTAACCCTGCAAGGCGACTATTTAAGCCCTGATTTGATTGAAGCAGTTCAACTGGGTTCGGTCAATTGCGAGATCATCCGATTTGGGCAAAACTCCATCACGGTAAAGGTGCCTGCCGGATCCACCTCTAATAGATTCACCATCTTAAGCAAAGGCGGAGATGTAACCAGTGCCACCCTCTACAAAGTTTGGTTTGCCCCGGTGCTATCAGGCTTTGACAAGGAAAGGCAGCGGGTGGGCGGGGATCTTACCTTGCAGGGAGAAAACTTTGCCCCATCGGCGCAGCGCAACCAGGTTTTATTTGAGGACAAAGCAGCGCAGGTGTTGCAGGCAACTGAAACCAGTTTGGTAGTTCGGGTACCTTCCGGAGCCAGAACGGGCAGCGTACACGTGACCAATCCAGGCGGCACAACTTCCAGACCCTTTGAGGTTATTCCTGCCCCGGTGCTTGCTCAAGTCCTTCCTGCCGCTGGTAGTGTAGGAACGGTGGTGGAGTTGAAGGGCGAGCACTTCAATGTTTTGGGAGAACAGGACACGATAACCTTTGGCGAGGCAAAGGCCCTTGTGCTGGAGGCATCAGCTACCTACATGAAAGTTAAAGTACCGCGGGGAGCTACTTCAGGCAAGTTATCCATTGCAGGCCTGGGTGGAAAAGCTGAGCAGGACTTCAAAGTGGAAGAACTCACCCCTGACCAGGCCATCAAAGTGTACCCTAACCCCAGCTCAGGCAAATTCACTGTTGACTTTACCACCGCCGATTTCAGTGTGCAGGCTGTACAAGTGTTTGACATTGCCGGGAAACTCCTGTACAGCCAGAATCATGTAGAAGGACAACCTGAGCAGATGGAGATAAACCTGTCTGGAGAAAACGCCGGGCTCTTCTTGGTGATTGTACAAACAGAACGCGGAAAGGTAGTGAAGAAGTTGTCAATGCTTTAGTCTCTGAAACAACACCATTGATGCTTTTCGCAGCTCATTTAAGCAGTCCTACTATGACATAAAGGTGATAATCTTCCAGGACTACTTGTATTTACTTATTACAAAGAAGGCTCTTTACTCTATGTTGAGAGAAAAAGACACCTGTTTGCCTCTTTCAAGTGCTAGTGATTTTGCCTTGTTTAGGCGAAAATAGCCCTAAAACAGTTCGGCCCTGCGGTAACTTACCGCAGGGCCGATCTGTTTAATAAACCTGGTCTCAGATTAGATCATTCTGCTGATCTTCGCTTTCACCACTTCCACCGTCTGGCGCATGATTTCCATTTCCTGTTGGGCCACTTCTTGCCTGATCAGCCATCTCTGCAGCTTCTTGTTCATCTCATCCAGTTCCCGCTCTTTGGCCGCCAAAGCAATTTCCTGCCGATTCAGGTTTTCCTGCATATCTTGGTTTAAACGCTCCAATTCCTTCGTTTTAGAAGCCAGGGCCGCTTCCATGGTGCGCTTCTCCTCTTGTTTTTTGTCTATTTTAGCCTGGATTTTACTCGCCGATCGGGCCATCCGCTCTGCTTCTGCTTTAGAGTAAACCACTACATCCTCTGCGTAGTCCACCTCTGACTGAACATCCTCCAGGTAAAGGTTGCGGGCAAATTGCTGCAGTAAGCCGGCGGTGCGTTCCCATTCCTTAGGGGTGTCTCCCTGGTTCAGGTTCTTGCCACCAACCTCTAGTGACCACCAAACCGTGGTGCTATCCTGTCCGCCTTCCACTTTAGAGACGATGTTCACCGGGCTGCTGCTGATAGTATCTATCTTCCCTTTCTCAATGGTGTAGATTCCTTTAGGCGCTTTTGCTTTGGAGAAGGGCCAGACTGGTACGCCGCTGACCCGAGTACCGGATTGGTCTTTTAAATAAATTTTCCAGGCACGCTCTACCACTTCACGGTCTAACTGGAGGGTGGCACGTTGACCTTTTCGGCTGATTCCATTGACCACCATTTCAGCTTCTTCAATGCGTGGACCTTGGGCCAAAGCGACGGGAGCCATTCCAATAAATACCATTGATAGTGCAATTACTTGCAGTCGAGTAAAAGTTTTTCTCATATATAGAATTTTATTTTTGTTACTAAGTCAAATCTAACAATTCTATCGAGATATCAACTTCCTAGGGAGAACTTTTTACGAGGACCCATTGCAATATACCAACATAGTACAAGCTAAATTTCTTATCCCTTTGCTCACTTATACATTGCTAAAAATCAATTAATGCGCAAGCATAGCTATTTGGCTTAAATGCCGATAGAGACGGGCCTACCGTTTTCAACCGTGTTGAAGATAATACTAGGCAGGTGTGGGCTACTGGGAAATACTTATAAAAAGCGCTACTGATGCGGAAAGTGCAAGAGGCTTAACTTGGGCTAAGGTAGGAAGGCAAGTTTTCTTCCTTTTGGATGTGAGCACTTAGCCAGTTTGGGTTCCTCCACTAGCTATTCTCTTGATTCCTTTGGTTTGACAGGTATCCATATCTCTTCCTCAGAATCTGGATGGTTGTTCCTGTATTTTTCGCCCAGAATTTCAAAATGTGGCCTGTTGTCTAAAGAGTAACCGGAGGTAGGTAGCCAAGAAGTGAAAATGTACTGGAAGATGGAAGTATCGGTGCTCAGCCCTTTGTAATGGAAGACGGCATACAGGCCTTTGAGCAAGGTATAGGTTTGCATTCCACTTGGCACTGTATTAAAATCTGAGACTTCAACGGTGGCCCATTTTTCAAATTCATTCAATAAACTGAAGTTCTCGAAATACATGGAACCATATACCTGCATGGAATAAAGTTCAGCGCCTATGTTGTTCCGGATTTCTCGGCGCCTTAGCAAAAAGCTTCTCCAGAGCTCACCTGTTTTATCACTTGCCAATGACATGGTCAACTTCCTGCCCATCAATTTCTTCTCAGGCAAAAGGGTGATGACAGGTTCTATTTTCTCCATGGTTCTAAACGGGTGTGACTGCAAAGGATGCGTGCGTATGATAATACCACTTCCATGGCTTTGTCACTAAAATCTGAAAATGGCAGTTAAGCCGAAAGTCCTCCTCGGTTTTAGGACTCCCCCTATTTCAACATGCAACTCAGCCTAGCTTTTGCTTGACTTCTTCTGCTTCCTGGGGAGTGTTCACATTCAGAAGTGCTTCTGGGTTTATAGGCTTTATAAGGTTAATGGGGCTGTTCCTCAAAACCTTTCTGGGGCAAGTGTATCCTTGGGCCAAAAAGGAAAGCAGGACAGGGTAGCTCTTCGGTTCCCAGATGGTGATGAGGGGTTCTGGGAAGCCATCGTGCGGACTTTCAAAAGTGGTGGCCGTGGCAGAGACTGCTCTGTTTTCTATAAGGTGCTGCAGGGTTTTGGCATCCAGCAGCGGAAGATCACAGGCTATGACCAACCAGGCGGCATCGGGCTGTTCCCTGAAGGCGGACAGGATTGCACCGTACGGCCCTAAATCAGTGAAACTATCTGGCAGGTAGCGGTAGGTGTTGCTGAGGGAAGCAGATTGTTCTGGCCGGCAGGAGATAAACACGTTCTGACAGAAGCCCTGCAGCATGTCTGCCACAAAGTACCGCTGCTCTTTCCCGTGCCATGCCATGGCTCCTTTGTCCTGCCCCATGCGCACGCTTTTTCCGCCCGCCAGTACCAGGCCGTTCAAGACAGGGGTTGCGTTTTGCAGCTGTTTTTTGAAAAACGAGACGATTTCGGTGGTATCGGTAATCTTTAGGGTAGGAAGCTCTTGCCAGCCTGGAACGGCTTGTTGCACAAAGTCAAACACCTCGGTGACAGAATGGGTGAGAAGGATCAACTGCACATTGTTGAGTTGCGCCACCCTTTTCTGCAAGGAGGCCCTTTTGTTTTCGTCCAGGATGATCACCTGTGCCTTCGCCTGCTGGTGGTTGCCGTTCACCAACACCATATCCACCTCTGAGAACATCTCCCGGAACCGGAAGGAATTAGGGGACTGCTTATAACTGAACTGGCCGTACGTAATCTGGTCAGTGTACTCTACTAAGGCACCAGCCTCTAACCGGGCGGGAAGAATAGCCTCTTCCTGGTCTTTGAGGTGCTGGGCATCTACGTAACCACAGGCATATATTGGAGACAAGGCCGCGATGATGCTATCGGCCAGGGTCTTGATTGTCCCGCAGGAGGTGCCCAGAAAAGCCCACTCCTGCCGTCCGAAATTCCCGTAGGAAGGCCGCGCTAGTACGCTATGCTTTTTGTGTTCTTGTGAATTCATGTTGCCTTTTACCGCTAACCGCCTAGATCTGTTCCGAAGCGCCTCGCCACGTATCTTTTCTTACAAAACCAGTTGTTGATGGCCGGTCGGCAATATGCTAATAAATGGGAAGGTACGAAACGAATAATGGGTAAAACACCGCAAAGGCCGCGTTAGTATAGCTGAATGCCTCTTTAGAAAAATCCAGCGCTAATTCTTCATGAACTACGTGGAAGAGTATTCAGCAGTGCTCAGAAAACAAGTAGGTCGTTTTAAGGCAGTTTTCAGGAAAATGGCGGTAAAATGCATTGGGCGTTAGAAGTGATCCCGTATGGGAACAAACCTATATTAAAGAGGCAAAGCTGCTCTAAAAATGATTGGGGTATTTTGCTTGACAACCACGTGGTTTTCCTGGGGAAGTTCATCGTAAACGCCATTCCTTATCTCCAATCTTAGGTCCACCAGATCGGGGAATTGTTCGGTGTCGCGCAGAAACTGCAGTTTGCCGTCCGGATGGAAGGCATCGTGGTAGCGCCCTGCCTCGGCGTTGGAAATTAGTTTATCAAAGCAGCCCTTGACGTTACAGGCTTTAAGTTCTTTTACGAGTTCAACGGTTGTTGATTTTCTGCCTTTCATCTTTATGGTTTCAATTAACAAGATCATCAAATACACAGGAGGCTTGAGATTGATTATTAGCCTGTAGAACTGTTTTATATTTTCATCAAAATATATAGTTTTTCTCACATACTCCTTTTTTAGTAAAAGGTTTATCAAAGCATTAGCCTTTGGGCATGAGCGATTATTGTAGAATAGGGGTCTACATTGTCCATCATCTAATTAAGTGTGACCTTATCAAAATTCTTGGGGTTTTTACTTAGCCTAGTCATTCCCCGTGAGGGATTAATTGTTCCAATTCTTGAGTTAAAATTCTGTTTTATGCCTCCTTTTCCAAAAAGCCCCTTGAACTAGAATTACAAATTTCCTATTTAAAGTTAATTTTCTTACATTCACTACCCTATCCCCCTATAGCTTATTAAAGACCTGGAGTATGGTAAAAGGTACGCTTCTAGCAGTATGCCTTCTAAGCTCTGTCACGCTAGCCTGGGGGCAGGACCTGATTACCCGTACCGATGGGGTGATCCTGAAAACTAAGGTCGTAGAGGTGAAGCCTGATATTATCCGCTTCCGGCTTTTTGACTCGGTAGACTCTTTGGTGTACCATATCAGCCCACAAGATGTGAAATCCATTCAGATGGCCGATGGTACAGTGAAAACCATGATGCCCTCTGCTGCACCGGTTACTGAAGAGGATGAGAAAAAGTCCTTCAACTATGAAACCGAGTACGGACGCAACCTCCTGTACTTTTACCTCCTGGATCTGTTATACGCGAACCTCGCCGTTGCCTACGAGCGGATAATTGCCTCGGGGAAAATAGGGCTGAAATTCCCTGTTATGATCGGCTTATCTAAAGAGTCGGATTACTATACCTATGCCTTCCGGGAACAGGTCAACTATGGCTTGGGGCTGGAGGTTAATATTTATCCAGAACGGCAGGGAAGATTCAGGTACTATGTAACCCCTGCCATCCATTACAGGTCTTTCGATCTCTATAACTTCAATTATTACAATGGCTCTGAGTCACCGTATGAACAGGGTGCCATGACTACCCTGAACTTTAAAATCGGGGCTTATTACCAATTCTCCAGGTTCTTCCTGGTCTCCGCCGATACCGGAATTGGTTTCCGGATTTTCCATTTCCCAGATACTTCTGAAGAGCAATATCCTTTTTTCGACAACAGATTCTTTGTTCCTGCCAACTTAAACCTGGGGTTCCGTTTTTAGCCTAAAATCCTATGAATGACTCAAAAGCAACCCTGTCCGTTCTCCCAAAGGTTTTCAGAAACAGGCTCATCCAGAGATGTCTATCCTGGCTCCTGCTGTCTTCTTTTTTGCCTCTGGCGCTCAGTTGTAATTACTACCGCCTGAAGGAAGAAAAAGACCTGTCCCCAAATAAAGTGGCCAGCCTGCCCAACTACAAGCGTTTTATCCTGCACCAAGACAAGAATGCTTGGGAAATAAAGAATTTAGCGGTAAAGGAAACCTCCATGACCGGAACGCTAAGTACCGTCCCTGAAGACCTGCTCCAGTATATTGACCCCAAACCAGGCTCCGCGAACCGCTACAAAAGGCCAGAACAAGCCGTTGCCCTCAACGTGGTTCACTTATATGTGTATGAGTTCGCCCAACAAGACAACCAGGCTGATATTCCGTTTTCAGCGCTAAGACGGATTGACATTGCGGATAAAGACACGGGTGCCACCGTGGCCTCGCATGTACTAGGCACCATTGGCATTCTGGCCGGCACCTTGGCCCTCATCACCGTCATTGTGGCCCTTACCAAGAGCTCCTGCCCTTTCGTGTACGTGAAGAACAGCAGCGGTTACCACTTTGTAGGCGAGGCTTACGGCGGCGCCATCTTCTCTCCCTTAGAACGCGACGATTACATGCCTTTGAATGGGTGGGAAGCAGCAGGAGGACAGGTACAAGTAAAAATCACGAATGAACTGAAAGAGCGCCAGTACACCAACTTAGCCGAGCTGCTAGTAGTAGACCATAAAACCGGCACCAAGGTGCTGCTGGACCAGAAAGGCCAACCTCACACCTTGCAGAACGTGATCGCACCCCAAAAAGCCACCACCTCCGCCGGGAAAGACTATACCCAGGTTTTACAAGCCCAAGACTCCGCGGCCTTTTCCTTCAATTGCGCGGGGGCAAATACCAGTTCCGTAGCCCTGCAGTTCCCCAAACCAACGGGCAGCACTCAAGGTAAATTGGTTTTGCACGCGCAGAACTCCCTTTGGTTAGATTACCTGTATGGTGAGTTCACGAAGCAATTCAAAGGGATCTACAACCATTGGGCCGAAAAGCAGAAAGACGTTCCCGCCACTGATTTGTATAAATGGCAGCGAGAACAGGGAATTCCCCTTTTGGTGGAAGTAAAGACGGCTAGAGGCTGGCAAGAAGTGGAACGAATACAATCCGTGGGACCGCTGGCTAGCCGTGATTTAGTAGTACCCATAGACTTGACTCAGGTGACAGGACCCTCCGTGCAGGTGCGACTGTCTTGCGGGTTCATGTTCTGGGAGGTAGACCAAGCCGGCATGGATTTCAGCCCTAACCAAGATCTGTCTTTGCAGAAAGTACCGGCTGCTACCGCAATTGAGAAGTCGGGCCAGAACATAGGGCACCTTTTAGCCGCATCAGACGACAGCTACCTAAAACAATTCTCGGTGGGCGATGCGGTGGAACTCACTTTCTCGCTGCCCAAGAAAGCCGAGGCGCAAACCCAAACCATTTTCCTGCATACGCGCGGCTATTATGAGCACCTCAGGGAGTACACTGGCATCCCTAACCTGATTTCCCTCCGAGACTTTGAAAAACCGGGCCATTTCATGCAGTTCTCCCGCCAACAGTATGCGCAACTTGCCCAGGAAAACAACTTCCACCACTTAGCTTCGGCCCATGCGCGCGTCCAATAAACCGCTCTCCCTGGAAATACTGCCGCAAGAGACAGAGAAGCCTCTAGTTAGTTCCGGGCCGATTTCAACCCCTGGCTGGAAGGCCAAGCCCGTGTTGTTAACCCGCTGGCAGAGCTTTTGGGCCCTGCGGCGTATCAGGTGGCATTTACTCAAACTCATCTTAAACCAGGTACCGCATCCCTTGAAAGCCATCAAAGCCCTCCGAACCTTAATTACCATTAGGAGAAAGTTTCTGGGCGACTCCCCCATCACAAAGGTAGCTAAGATAGATGGGCGCTATTATTATGAATACAACACGCCGGGCTGGCCCTCCCAAGCCTATGATGACTACCACCTGGCCGAGCTAAACCGGATCATGCCCTTCCAAGACAAGCCTTTTGCGTTCAAGAACGTCATCATGGCGGTGACCAAAAAATGCGCCATGCGTTGCGAGCACTGTTTTGAATGGGACGCCCTCAACGGAAAGGAAAAACTTACGGTTGACAACCTGCAAAACATGGTGCGGCAGTTTCAGGAACAAGGTGTGGCTCAGCTGCAATTCTCGGGCGGCGAGCCGATGCTCAGGATGCCCGCACTGCTCTCCGTGCTAAAATCTGCTAAACCCATCACCGATTTTTGGGTTCTTACCTCGGGGCACTTGTTCACGTTAGAGAATGCCCAAGCTTTAAAAGAAGCCGGGCTCACGGGCGTAACCATTAGCCTAGATCACATTCACCCACCCTTGCATAACCAATTCAGAGGCTTCGGAGAGGCTTACGCTTGGGTGGAAAAGGCTGCGGAAAATGCGGCCAGCGTAGGGTTGGTAGTGGCAGTATCCTTGTGCGCTACGCGAGCCTTCGTCACCGAGGAAAACCTCATGGCTTATGCCCACCTGGCAACCCGCCTGGGAGCCGCTTTCATTCAGGTACTGGAACCAAGAGCGGTAGGACACTATACGGGTCAGGAAGTTGGGCTGGCCCCGCACCAGCGTAAAATGCTGGAAGACTTTTACACCAACCTCAATTATAACCCGGCCTACCACCATTTGCCCATGGTAGTCTATTATGATTTACAGCGCCGCCGGGCCGGATGTGCCGCAGCCGCAGACCGCCACGTGTATGTAGACACCGATGGTCAAATACAAGCCTGCCCTTTCTGCCAAAAAACTATTGGCCACATACAAGCCGAAAACTTCCAATCTTCTCTGGCCTCCCTGCGGCTTAGTGGCTGCCCTGTGGCACCCATCCAATAGGTAATCACTTCTACTATTTAAGATTCAGCTACTTTCCTTTAAGGATAGTTGAACAAGATTAGCCTTACTCAACTATGGAATGAGGCCACATTTAAGAAAAGAGCCGGGAAACACGTATCTCAAAAATATGTCCTCCCGACTCTTGTCTTGTGATTTACCTGTTCATTATTTGCTTCGGCAAAGAAATAAATTATATTTGCTATATAATTTTATATTATAACTAATAATATCCATAATCTTTATCCTTTTGGCACTATATGATAACAATCAGGTGAATTCGCATACAGAAATCATATAATATATAATAATACTAGTTTTTTATTTAACTTTTATATTTATTTACACCGCTTTCAGATTAGGAGACCTTCTGTTTCTTGATTCAGATTAAGCACTCCCCCTCTTTACACCTCCCCCATTTAAGTACCTTACCTCATACCCCTATTTTGCTTCAAGCACCCATTGCTCAGGGCTTACCATGCCCATAAAATACTATTAATAAGCAGTTTAATAAATTACCACTTTGAAAAACATCGCTAAACAAGATTAAACTTCAACTTGCATCTTCTATAACTCAACTCTCAAAACCTATCACTTACCGAATAAAAGGTCAAAATTTTATTAGCATGTTTAAATTTGATCCATACCGAATACTAAATCATATCAACCCTTCTCATCTAAACAAAAATCATATGAATGTAAACTTACTTGCAATGGTAAAGGCAAACGCTAGGCGCTACGGTATCCTGCTTTGCCTTTTAATCTTAGGCACGGTAGGCGCCTTTGCGTTAGGTGATGCCTATGTAGATGCAGGCTTGCCCGCTCCTACAGTAACTTCTGATAAACTGGACTATGCGCCAGGTGAAATCGCTCATATTACTGGATCTGGTTGGACGTTGGATCAACAGGTCCATGTAGAGTTTAAAGAGGAGCCAGATTTTCCTGATTATCACGTGTATGATGTTGTCGTAGACGCTAATGGTAACTGGAAAATAGATTACCAAGTTGAGGAAAGGCACTTAGGAGTTAAATTTACTGTAACTGCTAAAGGAAGCCAAAGTGGCACTTCGGCGACTACAGTATTTACTGATGGTAGAGTTGATTTCTCAGTTACAGGTTTGCCCAACAATACTGATGTTAGCGGTATAACAATCACGTACACAGGTCCAGGATCACAGGCAAAAACAGAAAGCGTACCTACTTTTAAATCACAAACAAGTAGCTCATCATTTGGTGCAGTTGATAATTCAGATGTAAATTTTACATATCCAGAAATTATAAATGGTTCTGACAATAAAAATTATATATATATATCATCAAATCCATCGACTGGTTTCAGGTCAGGGAAAGATAAAACTACAGTCGTTGCAACATATAAGAAGTTACCAACTCTTACTTGGACCAATCCTTCCAATATTGTTTATGGTACATTATTGAGCGCAACCCAACTTAATGCTACAGCAGATGTAATAGGCACTTTTACCTACACACCTGCAACCGGAACTAAATTAAATGCTGGTGATGGTCAAAAACTATCTGTTACTTTCATTCCTAATGATAATACATATGCAACAATCACCAAAACGGTAAATATCAACGTTGCCAAAGCTGAGCAGGCCATCACTTGGACCACACCTGAGTCTATTAACTACGGCACTGCCTTGTCTGCCACCCAATTGAATGCCTCGGTAACAACCGGAGATGGCCAATTGACCTACAATCCAGCACTGGAAGTAGTGTTGGGTGCTGGCAACCATTTGCTGTCGGTTACAGCCGCCGCTACTAATAACTACAATACTACAACTAAAACTGTAAGCCTGACTGTGAATAAAGCGGAGCAGGTAATTACCTGGTCTAATCCAGCCAACATTGTTTACGGCACAGCTCTATCGGGAACGCAACTCAATGCTACTGCCTTGGGTGGCGCTACTTTGACTTACTCGCCCGAAGCAGGCACGGTATTAGGTGCTGGCACTCGCACATTAACTGTGAATGCTGCCGAAGCTGATAACTACAAAGCGAGCAGCAAGTCAGTAGAAATTATCGTCGAAAAGGCAATTGTGACGCCCGTTTGGACAGCAGGAACTTTAGAGCAAACCTATGACAATAAGGTGAAAACAGTAGTAGCCACTACTGCACCTGCTGGCTTAACTTTGAACTATGACTTTGGCTCAGCAACTCCGAAGAATGCAGGTAGTTATACAGTAACAGCAACCGTAAACGAAGCCAACTACAAAGGAAGTGTAAGCGGTACTTTGAAAATTGGCCAAGCTGCCACTTCAACGGTAGTGACCGTGAACGATGCTACCTACAATGGTTCCTCACATGGCGGCTCAGCTAAGGTAACTGGTGCGGCAGAATTAGACCAAGCGGTCACTGTTTACTATGAAGGTATAGCTCCGACGGTTTACGCCACTTCAACGACTGCACCAACTAATGCCGGTACTTACAAAGCAACAGCTACCTACGCCGAATCTGCGGACTATCTCGGCTCCACTGACAGCAAAAACTTCACCATTAGCAAAGCCAACGCTTTCTTATCATTAAGTAACCTAACACACACTTACGATGGCACTGTAAAGTCTGCTACCGCTACTGTAAGCCCTGAAGGGTTATCTGGAGTAATTGTAAGTGGCTCTGGGACTGATGCTGGTTCTTATTCAGCAACTGCTTCATTAAACAACCCTAACTACGAAGCCACTGATGTAAGTGGTAATTTGAGCATCAGCCCAGCTTCCTCTACTGTAAACATGAGTGATGTTACAGTTACTTTTGACGGCAATGCTCATGCTGCTACAGCTTCTGCTTATGGTGCTGGTGGCTTGAACACTTCTGCTAATTTCACATACAGCTATAGCGGAGTAGCCCCAACTGTTTACCCAGCCAGTACCAACGCTCCAACTAATGCGGGCACGTATAATGTTATAGCTACTTACACAGGTGATGCCAACCACACTGGCAGCAGTAAAACCGCTACTGTAACTATTAACAAAGCAACTGCTACTTTATCCTTAGACAATTTAACTCACACTTACGATGGCACCGCTAAATTGGCTACGGCCATCTCTTCGCCTGCTAACTTATCTGGAATAACCATTAGCAACAACGGTAAAACTGATGCTGGTACTTACACAGTAATTGCTTCATTAAACAACCCGAACTACACCGCCGAAAATGTTACAGGGAATTTAGAGATTGCTAAAGCTGATCAGAAAATTAATTGGACCGCTCCGGCTGCCATAACTTACGGCACAGCTTTGTCGGCTACTCAACTGAATGCTACTGTGACGGGTCTCGCGGGCGGCTCGGCTGCTGGCGCATTGACCTACGCTCCTGCTTCCAATACGGTGCTTAATGCTGGTACGCATACTTTATCGGTAACTGCCGCTGAGACTACTAACTACAATGAGGCTACTGAGACTGTAAGCCTGACCGTGAACAAAGCGGAGCAGGTAATTACCTGGTCTAATCCAGCCAACATTGTTTACGGCACAGCTTTATCGGGAACGCAACTCAATGCTACTGCCTTGGGTGGCGCTATTTTGACTTACTCGCCCGAAGCAGGCACGGTATTAGGTGCTGGCACTCGCACATTAACTGTGAATGCTGCCGAAGCTGATAACTACAAAGCGGGCAGCAAGTCAGTAGAAATTATCGTCGAAAAGGCAACTGCTACTATCACGTTAACTGCGGCTGATCTGTCGCAAACCTTCAATGGTTTGGCGAAGTCGGTAGGCTACAGCATTAATCCTGCTGACGTAACTGGCGTTACAGTAAGCTATAGAAAGAATGGAACACCCGTAGCCGCCCCTATTAATGCAGGTTCTTATGAGGTCTTAGCTACGCTGATCAATGATAACTATAGCGGCTCCGCAGAAGGCACCTTGGTAATTGCCAAAGCTCTTACCTCCACAGTTGTATCTTCTACCGATGCAACTTATAATGGTTCAGCTCATAGTGCCTCCGCTAAAGTAACAGGTGCTGGTAGTTTGGATCAGGCAGTTACAGTATATTATGCTGGTGTAGCACCAACTGTTTATCCTTCTTCCACTACCGCACCGATTAGCGCTGGCACATACTCCGCAACATCTACCTACGCTGAAAACCTAAATTACTTAGGCTCAAGCGATGTGAAAGAATTCACCATCGGAAAGAAAGCGGCTTCTGTAGTAGTTGCAGCTAAGACAAAGGTGTATGGTGCTACTGATCCTGTTTTCACAGGTACGCTGACTGGTTTCTTAGAGAATGATAATGTAGAGGCTTCTTACAACCGTGAGGCAGGTGAAACTGTAGCCGATGGTCCATATGCCATCACTGCAACATTGTCTCCTGTGGCTGTTTTGAACAACTACGAGATCATTAATACTTCTGCTACCTTAACCATCACGAAGAAGGCCGCTTCAGTTACTCCAATTGCTAACGGCAAGACCTACGGTAGTTCTGAACCAACCTTAACAGGTAATTTAGCAGGCTTCTTGACTAGTGACAACGTGACAGCTACCTACAGCCGCGCCGTCGGCGAGACAGTAGTGGGAGGTCCATACCAAATCTCTGCTTCTCTTGCGCCAGTTGGTGTCCTGGGCAACTACGACATCACCTACAACACGGCCAATTTCACTATCGGCAAGAAGTCAGCTTCTGTGGTGGTAACAACCGGGAAAACGAAGGAGTATGGCGCTGCAGACCCTGAGTTTACAGGCACGCTGACCGGATTCCTTGCCTCTGACAACGTGCAAGCTGCCTACAGCCGCGTTGCGGGCGAAACTGTTGCCGGTGGTCCATATGCCATCTCCGCTACGCTCTCCCCTGCCGCTGCGTTGGGCAACTACGATATTTCCAATACCCCAGCTGCCCTTACCATCACCAAAAAGGCCCTTGTGGTAACTGCACAAAATACAAGCAAGTATTGCGGACAATCCGATCCATCTTTTTCAGTTAGCTATGATGGTTTTGTTCATAATGAAACTTCAAGTGTATTAGGAGGCATATTATCCTATTCATTAACTGCAAATGGAAATCTAAATGGAGTCACTCAATTTGATATTACTCCTAAGGGGTTAACCTCGAACAATTATGTAATTACTTTCACAAAAGGCGTATTAACAGTTAATGGTGTTTCAATTGACGCCTCCGCAAGTGGTAGTCCGGTTCCTTTTGGCTCAGCAGCAACACTTTCTGCCACTGTTTCTCCTAAAGTTGCAGGTGTCTTAATAATTTTCAAGCTTGATGGTACTGAAAAAGGAAGGGTTTTAACAAATACTGAAGGTTTGGCAACACTTCCTATTACAAATTTAGGGGTCGTTAATGTCTACCAGGTAGAAGCATCTACTGAGGGCGGCTGCAGAGCATCCATAGCATACCTCCCTGTCTATGATCCCAACGGTGGCTTTGTAACCGGCGGAGGTTGGATAAACTCTCCAGCGGGTGCTTATGTAAAAGATCAAACAGCTACTGGTAAAGCCAACTTTGGATTTGTTTCAAGATACAAAAAGGGTTCTACTGCATTAGACGGTGAAACAGAGTTCAATTTCCAAACAGGTAACTTGAAATTCAATAGTACTTCTTATGAAACAGCAACCCTCGTTATTGGCGGCGCCAAGGCAAGTTATAGAGGTGTTGGAACCATAAATGGTACAGGAACTTATAAGTTCACCTTGAATGCTATTGATGGCCAAGCCTCTAGCGCTGGTGGCTCTGATAGAATTCGCATGAAAATTACCGATGCAGCAGGAGCTACAGTTTATGACAACATGATTGGCGCTCTAGACAATGCAGATATAAGTACGGTTACAAATACGACTCTAGGCGGAGGATCCATCGTAATCCATGAGGCTGCTAAAACCGGTACTAAAACATCCAGCGCTATTGCTGTGGCTGAGTTGCCAGTGAGCCAAGAGGTGAAGTTTACTTCCTACCCTAACCCACTCACATATGAGGCTTCGGTTGAGTTCAATGTGGCACAGGATGAAGCGTACAGCCTGGACATCTATGACATGAAAGGTGCTTTAGTAAAACAACTGCAGAAAGGCAAAGCTAAAACTGCTGAAACCATTACTGCCAAGTGGGATGCCAGATCCGCGAATGTTGGGGTATACATCATCCGGTTGACCAAAGGAAATGAGGTGAAGACATTGCGTGTAGTCCGCCAATAACCTTCCCTTACTTTAACAAGAAAGCCCCTTGCAGTAAATTGCAAGGGGCTTTTTGCTTTATGAAGACTTTGGCTTAAATAGACACTTACCTCTATTCAAACCAAGGAGATAAGAGGTTTACCGTTTGGCGATATAAGTTAGACTGTTTGCCCAAGCCCTATCCTACAAAAAAATCAGCCGCTGAAGAATGATTTCCCCAGCGGCTGATTTAAATATTTTATAGTCAAAAGGGTTAAGACTCTTTCGGCACATCCAGCACGTGCATGTAGGGTTCAATAATGTCCATATAGCTTACCGCAGAATGGAAGGAGCCAATTATCTCCAGGTCCTTCTTTGACCAAACTTCCAGAAATTGGTTTTCTAAAGAAAATAAAGTGATAGCCCATCCATTAAGATGGCGCTTGGTAAGCACTATTCCTTTCTTCTCCAATAATTCTGCCTGGTTTTTAGGAGGGAGTTTATGAAAAAGAGAATGTTCAAACATTATGATTATTTAAGGCTAGGGTTCCCCTTCTTAAGGGTAGTTGACGGGAGAAAGTTTCATTTATCAAGAACAAGTTCCGCAAAATCTTTGGCTATGAAAGAAGCTGAATTTACACCCAAATGCATTTTTGGGAAAACTTACCACCAGTCCTACAATCCTTTGCCTTTTTACGTTTTGATGGGTTTTTAAGAAAACAGCCATAAATCGCTAAGTCTTAGAATTTAATTGAAAAACAAGGCAGCAAGATTCATAAGCTCAATCTGCGAAGCTACCCATCTGACCGTTCTCGTAATCGGTGATAGCTTGCACCAGTTCCTGGTTGGTGTTCATCACGAAGGGACCGTAGGTGGCGAGCGGTTCTTCTATGGGCTCTCCGGCCAGCACCAGGAAGGTAGAGTCTTCTTCAATAGTGAGTTCTATGCCGTCGGCATCCCAGCCAAATACCACCATTTGCTTTGTCTGGGCGGGTCGGTTCCCGTGCAGCAGCAGGCTGCCTTTCACCACGTAAATGCCCACGTTGTAAGCCGCTGGTAAGTTTAGCTGGAGTTTTGCGCCTTTGGGTTGAAAGATGTCTAGGATGGTGATGGGTGAAAAGGTCTCGGCAGGGCCTGGTACTCCGCCGTAGTTTCCAGATACCACCCGGATGGTTCCTTTTCCTTCTGCCGTGGAGATAACCGGAATGCTGCCGCTTCTCAGTTCCTGGTAGCGCGGCGGCGCCATTTTATCTTTCTTAGGCACGTTCACCCACAGCTGAATCAACTCCAGCACACCGCCTTGGCGGGCAAACTCTTTCTCGTGCCGCTCCTCGTGGAGCAAGCCGGCGCCGGCAGTCATCCACTGCACATCACCCGGACCAATTTTTCCGCTGTAGCCGGCGGTGTCGCGGTGGGCCAGGTAACCTTGGTACACGATGGTGACGGTTTCAAAGCCGCGGTGCGGATGTGGGTCGGCCCCCAATGGTTTATCAGTGGGCTGCACGGGCATGGGGCCGGTATGGTCAATGAGCAGAAAAGGGCTGAGCTGCCTGATGCGGAAACCGGGCATGGGGCTGGTGACCGAAAACCCTTCTCCCACCTGCTTCTGCACGCCATCAATGACCTGAAATATTCTTCTATTCATAACGATATTTTAACCGGCTTATACTGCCAAGTGCTTGTATCTAGCAAATGCTGTTCTAGGCCTATTTTCTCTTAAACAGACTTAAAACAGCAGCGCTCCTTTTCCCTTTCCAAAGAAAAACCTTTCTGGATCACGGCAAAACTAACCGTTGATGTAAACCGGGTGAATCATGTTCTCAAAAGAGTAGATCTCGTCCCATTTAGCCTGGTCTATGAGTTTGCGCTCCAGTACCACAATCTGGTGAATGGCTTTACCCGTGGCTAGGGCCTCTTTGGCAATGGCGGCCGAGGTCTCGTAACCAAGGATCGGGTTCAAGGCGGTGACAATGCCAATGCTGCGCATGACTTCCTCGCGGCAAACCTCCACGTTGGCGGTGATGCCGTCCACGCATTTGGTGCGCAAGGTGGCAATGGCGTTGATCATGTAGTTCATGGAAGTGAACAGACTGAAGGCGATGACCGGCTCCATGACATTGAGCTGTAACTGCCCCGCCTCGGCTGCCATGGTGATGGTGACATCGGCCCCGATGACATAGAAGGCGGTCTGGTTCACCACCTCCGGAATTACGGGGTTTACTTTACCCGGCATAATGGAAGAACCCGGTTGCATAGGCGGCAGCCGAATCTCATTCAGACCGGCCCGCGGACCGGAAGACAAGAGACGCAGGTCATTGCAGATCTTGGAGATTTTGATGGCACTGCGCTTGAGCATACCCGATACCAGCACATAAGAACCCATGTCAGAGGTAGCCTCAATCAGGTCCGGGGCCAGGGTGATGGGCAGTTTGGTGATCTGGGCCAGGTACTTGGTACACAGCTGTGGATAGCCTTGCGGGGCGTTGATGCTGGTGCCAATGGCGGTAGCGCCCATGTTGCACTCGGTGAGTTTCCGCTGGGCCTCGCGCAGGTGCTTGATGTCATCATTGATGGTGGTGGCAAAACCGTGAAATTCCTGGCCCAAGGTCATCGGTACGGCATCCTGCAACTGGGTGCGGCCCATCTTCAGCACGTTCTTAAATTCCTTGGATTTCTTAAGAAAAGACTCCTTCAAATCTGCCAGCGCCTTCAGGTACACATCCACCTTGAGGTGCAGCGCCATCATGATGGCCGTCGGATAGGTATCGTTCGTGGATTGGGAGCAGTTGACGTGGTTGTTGGGGTGCAGGAACTCGTACTGGCCTTTCTGGTAACCCAGGTACTCCAGGCCAATGTTGGCGATGACTTCGTTTGCGTTCATGTTCACCGAGGTGCCCGCCCCACCCTGGATCAGGTCTGTGACAAACTGGTCGCGGTATTTGCCGGCAATGAGCTCGTCGCAGGCAAAAATGATGGCTTCGGCCTTTTTCTTGTCCAGCACACCCAAGTCGCGGTTAGCCATGGCGGCGGCTTTTTTCACGTAGGCAAAGGCTACAATGAAAAGCGGCTCAGAAGCATTGGTGATACCCGTGATATTGAAGTTCTCCAATGCCCTGAGCGTCTGCACGCCATAGTAGGCCGTGTTGGGAATCTCTTTCTCGCCCAGGAAGTCGTGTTCTATTCTGAAGGTCTGGTTCATGCAAAGTGGCTTAGTTGGCAGATGATGGGGATCATCTGTTTCCTTACCGTTTTTGCCGAAACTTTGTTTTACCCCTGTCTTGAAGGCGTGGGGGTTTGGAGGGATTGGTTCTGAGAAGACTTCCGTTTTTGCGCCCTTTTTTGAAAACAGACGCAAAACGGCAACTAAGGATTATACTGTCACAAACTTCACTTTGATAATGGTGGTAAGGTAATCGTAAATCTCGGTTACCTCCTTGTCATAGAGAAACATATTGTAGAAATCCGCTTCTACTTTGCTTACCCGGCATCCGTTATCAACCATCTGGAAAACAACCTCCCTGATGCGGAGCGGGTGCCCCGCCAGGTTGAGCATACAGGTGGCATCCTGGGCCTCTACCAATAAAAAGAGATGGTGCAGCGCGTCATCTTCGTAGTGGGTCTGGTCAGTCATTTTGCATTTTTTTGTAAACCCTTCAACGCCTTTGCCAAAGACAAGGTGCCATTTATACGGTATTTTTTGCGGACTATACCTGCGCCGGCTGCTTCTTAGGCTTGCTCACCAGGTATACGCCCCCAAAAATTATGGCCGCGTACAGCGCTTTCTGCCACGTAAACAGGTCTTTACCCAAACTCACCGCAATGAGAATAGCGAAGACGGGCTGCAGGTAAATGTACACGCCCACCAGCGCCGGGCTGGCGTATTTCATGGCCCAGACGTTCAGCAGATACGCCAGAATAGTCATCCCGATGATTACAAACGCGATGGCGCCCCAGATAGAAGCCGGGAATGTGGCGTAGTGCGGCTTCATCACCTGCCCCAGGCCGAAGGGAATCACCCCCAACGAGCCCGCCAGAAACACCCTGCTCACCACCGTGATTGGATTATAGCGCTGCATAAGCGGTTTCACCAGCACCAAAAAAGCCCCAAAACAGGCCGCGTTTACCAGCATAAGGATATCGCCCAGGATGTTTCCCTGCGCGTTGCCCGCCTTGCCCGAGATGAGCATCATGGCGCCCAAGCCCGCCAGCAGAATGCCCACCATTCTGTAAACCTGAATCCGCTCTTTCAAGAGATACGAAGACAGCAAAACCACCACCACCGGCGACACCGTCTGGATAAGCGAGGCGTTGATGGGCGAGGTCAGGTTAAGGCCGCTGAAGAACGAGAGTTGGTTCAGGGTGATCCCGAATAAGCCGCAGAGGATAATCCGGACCCAGTCGTTTTTGCTTTGGATTTTCTCTTTCACCACCCACCGCGAGAGGCTCCCAAACACCAGCACCGCACTGACCACCCGTATCACAATCAGCCCGAAGGGCCCCACGTAAGCTGGCATGATCTCTTTGGCGATGCTGTAATTGGCCCCGTAGATAAGCGCCACCAGAAACAAGGCCCCGTGGACCTGTACTTGTTTGTTCATGGCCGCAAAGGTAGGCAACAAGCGCCCGCGTGACCTAATGACACCGCTTGTTTTCGCTTCTATTTTTGAAAAGCAGGCCTAAATCGGTTTTCGTAAACCACTAAGTATCAATTAGTATATCACTTTAAACAGCCCTACTATGACATTCTTGGGAGCTTTAAGGGTTCAAGGCACATGCGTTGTATTTTCTTCGTTAGTACCGAAAAGAAGGGCTATAGAAAATAGATTTTAGCTAGTGCGATACGTGTTTTTACTCTTACCTTTGCATGCCTTTTCGGCCGAACTCCTTAGCCAAGCCGCTTGGGCCACCGGATGCCATTGAACACGCGCCTCCGGCTTAAAACCAATTACCATGAGTGATGCGATAAAACATGAGTGCGGGATTGCCTTGGTCCGCCTCCGCAAACCCTTAGAATATTACACAGAGAAATACGGCACCCCCATGTACGGCATCCAGAAGATGTACCTGCTCATGGAGAAACAGCACAACCGTGGGCAAGACGGCGCCGGCTTTGCCAGCATCAAGATCAACACCACGCCCGGCACCGAGTACATTGCCCGGTACCGCTCGGTCAAGACCAAAGCGATTGATGCTATTTTTGGGAAAATAAGCGAGAAATACGGCAAGCTGAAACGCAAGTACCCCGAGGAAGCGAAGAATGTCCAGTGGCTCAGAGAGAATCTCCCCTTCATGGGCGATGTGTATCTGGGCCATTTGCGTTATGGCACCCACGGGCTCAACAGCGTAGACAACTGCCACCCCATGGTGCGGGAAAACAACTGGCGCAACCGAAGCCTGGCCGTGGCCGGTAACTTCAACATGACCAACGTGGACGAGCTTTTCAACGTGCTCACCGACCTGGGTCAGCACCCGCGCCAGAAGATTGACACTGTGACCGTGCTGGAAAAAATCGGCCACTTCCTGGACGAGGAAAACCAGCGCCTTTTTGACTACTTCAAGCCAGACCACAACAACGAGGAAATCACCGCCCTCATTGAAGAGAACCTGGACCTACAGCGCGTTCTGCGCCGGGCCTGCAAGGACTTTGACGGCGGTTATGCCATGGCAGGCCTCACCGGTTACGGTGCCTCCTTTGTGGTTCGTGACCCTTCCGGCATTCGCCCGGCCTATTATTACATGGACGATGAAGTAGTGGTGGTGGCCTCTGAGAAGCCGGCCATCAAAACCGCTTTCGGGGTGGACTACAGCCAGATCAAGGAGATCACTCCGGGGCATGCGCTCATCGTGACCAAAAACGGCGAAGCCTCTGAGAAAGAAGTGTTGCCGGCCCTGGAGAAAAAATCCTGCAGCTTTGAGCGCATCTACTTCTCCCGCGGAAACGATCCAGAGATTTACCAGGAGCGCAAAATGCTGGGCAAACTGCTGAGTCCGCAGGTACTCAAAGCCATCAACCATGACCTGGAGAACACCGTTTTCTCCTACATCCCCAACACCGCCGAGTCCTCTTTCCTGGGCATGATGGAAGGCGTGGAAGACTACCTCCGCTCCTACCGCCGCAAAGCTATTGTAGAAGCAGATGGCGATGTGGACAAACTGGAGAACATCCTCTCTTTCCGCCCGAGGGTGGAAAAACTGGTCATCAAAGACGCCAAGCTCCGCACCTTCATCACCGACAACGACTCCCGCGACGATCTGGTGGCCCACGTCTATGACACGACCTATGAAGTGGTGAAAAAAGGCGTTGACACCGTGGTGGTAATTGACGACTCTATTGTGCGCGGCACTACTCTGGAGAAAAGCATCATCAAAATGCTGGACCGCTTGGGACCTAAAAAGATCATCATTGTGTCTTGTGCACCTCAGATCCGCTACCCAGACTGCTATGGCATTGACATGTCTAAGATGAAAGAGTTCGTGGCGTTCAGGGCCATGATGGGCTTGCTCAAAGACAGAAACAGTGAAGGCCTAGCCAAAGAGGTGTACCAGAATTGCCAAACCGCTTTGTCCAATGGACAGGCCCGGGAAAAGAACTTCGTACAGGAACTGTATAACCAGTTCTCTCCTGAAGAGATCAGTTGCAAAGTGGCCCAGATTGTAAAAGCGCCCAGCGTCAAAGCCGAGGTACAGGTGATTTTCCAAACCGTGGAGAACCTGCACGAAGCCATCCCTAACCACCTAGGGGACTGGTACTTTACCGGCAACTTCCCTACCCCGGGCGGTATGAAAGTGGTGAACCGCGCCTTCGTGAACTTCATGGAAAACAAAGAAGGACGGGCGTATTAATGTGCTAATTTTTCAATGTGCTGATGTGCTAAGTTGAAATGTTGCTAAATAAAAAGAGAGGTCAGGTTCACACAGAACCTGACCTCTCTTTTTTAATCTGTTTTATAAAAACAGGCCCTAAACAGCTTAAAACTTTACAAACCGCTGTTGGATGAGTTGGCTGGCGTTCTTCACCCGAAGGATGTAGTTGCCCGAGGGTAATTGCTGAACCGGAATCTTGGGCGTGGCACCTTCCATCACAGGTTTGATCTTGTTTACTTGTCTTCCCTGGGCATCCAGGATCTCCACCAAAGCAGTAGGATCTAACGTCACGTTGCCTAAGTGCAGAAAATCATGGCTCGGGTTTGGATACAGCGTGATTTGGGCCAAGGCAGCACCACCGCCTTGCACAGCTACCACCTTGCTGTATTCAAATTTCCCGTCTAGGTCTACCTGTTTCACGCGGTAATAAGCGGTGCCTTTGGCCGAGGACTGGTGGTCAAAGCTGTAATCTTTCTGCACGCTGCTGTTTCCGGCACCTTTTACGATTCCGGCTTGGGTAAACGTCTTGCCGTCCTGGGAGAACTCCACCTCGAAGTGGTCATTGTTGATCTCAGTAGCCGTAGCCCATTGGAGCTGTACCTCCTGGTTTTTACGTTCGGCTTTCACGTACAGCCAGGAAACCGGCAACACAGATTCCATGGTAGCGATAGCCAGTTGCCCGAACTGCGTCATGAAGTTTCGTTTGGCGTACCCGCCCGCTACCGTTCGGCCTTCTTTGTTGGGCGCATCCAAAGTTCCTCCTCCCGTGGACCAGTCTTTGCCGCTGGTGGAGTTAGCTTGTCTGGCCAAAAGCGCGAATTTGTTGTCTGAAAGGTTGTTGAAGCCCTGCAAAGAAGCAGTGGCGGTAAAGCTTCCAGTAATGGGTTTCGCATTCGGCTCCACATACCACACGCCTTCCGGCGCAATATGCGTGTAGCTGTAAGATCCCTCGGTCAGGAACATATCTGTGTCTTGATGGTTTATGATTGGTTTAAATTCTACGGCGATGCTCTGGAAACCATTCCCAGCTAAACCAATAGACACCAGATCAAGGTTCCGTTTTCCCGCTGCGTTCCCGATGGGGAAAGAATAAATGCCGCTGCTTCCCACTGCTCTCCGCAGGGTACCCTGGATGTAGAAAGTGGAATCGGCAAACTGCAAGGCTGACTCTGCCTGGCTAAGCAAGGACAATTCATACCCCTCAGTTTTGAAGAGGCTGCTTCTCATCGTAAACACCCCTGACACGGTCACGTTTTTGGACAAGGTCACGCCACTGCCGTTGGTTTTCGCTACCAAAAGATTTTGGACCGTGGAAGGCAAAGCATCGCCGGAGACCATTTCTGAATTCCCGATGAAGCCGTAATTTGCATTTGGGGAGAAACTTCTGGTCCCGCTAACCCTCACATTGCCGTCTGAGGTGCCGGTCCCAGTCATCTTAATCCCTTGGGGAGAACCATAGAGCAAGGTAGCGCCGTCTTCCACTATGAAGTTCCCGGTTCCGCCCACCGCACGGTTTGTCGCCATTTGCAAGGCAGCCGGTGCTTTTACGGTAAGCGTACCCGTCACATCAAAATTGGCGGTTAACAGATGGTTGCCTAGGTCATTCATGGTGTTGGTTTCCGTAGCCGTCAGCAGCAAATTGTTATAGGTAACCTTCTGGGAGTTCCCGTAAGTGCCCCGTATAGATTGGCTCTGCCCGTTGATGGAGCCGTAAAACTCAATGGTACCGCCCGTTATGTTGTAGGGCATGTTCTTTCCGGTGAGTTCAGGCAAGGTATTGCTGGTTTTACTTGTCCGGAACAGACCTCCGGTCATGGTAAGGCCACCCTCCCCTTTCAGGGTTTTGTTGCTGATATCAAAAACAGCGTTGGGCAGGATGGTTAAGTTCTGGTTGATGGTGGTAGTAGAGGAAATGGTTTTGGCATCATTGCTTCCGCCTACCGTCACGTTGTTATAGGTATCGCCTCTAAGGGTTTGCGCCCCGGCGCCCGTCAGTTCAATGGTTCCATTGGTCAAGGTATACGTACCGGAAAGCTGCGGTACCATACTCACATTCAAGGTTCCTATTTGGTAGGTTCCCCCGCTCATCACCAACGCACCCGTACCAGTAATATCAGTGGAGGCGGTGGAAATCAAGGTCCCTTGTTTTATTTCTAACCTACCCCCCGTTGGGTATTGGGTTTTGCTGCTGGAGATGCCTATGTTTTTGGTAATGGTAACGGAAGTGGGGTTATCCATGACAACAATCTTGCCGCTGGCGGTGGCGATAAAAGCATTTCCCGTTTGCTGTGGGATTTTCGCGTTATAGATGAAAGTGGCCAAATTGTGGAAGGTTCGCCGGCTTTCGGTTACTACCACGTTGCCGGTGGCGCCGGTGGTATTGATTCCTTGCGCGCTGGTAATATATAAGGTGCCGCCCTGGTTTAAATTGAAGTAACCCTGCCCCTGAACCTGGTACCCAGTGTTGTTCGCATCCACCCCGAAATCCAAGGCAGCCCCATTTTCCACCGTGAAAGTTCCGGCGTAAACGGAGTTAGAAGGGTTTAGCCGCAGGTGCTGCCCCAGCCGTACCATGGCGCCGGCTTTAGCAACCAAAGAAACGTGGTTGATGGGGCCGGTAGCTTGCAGGGTCTGCCAGTTAGTCCCAGAGAACCTGATCCCGCTGGACGAGGTGCTCACAGTGCTGCTGTTGTTGATCACCGAGGCTGCATCTACCAGAAGGTTTCCCTTCAGGTCCAGGATAGAAGTCACCGTTGCATTGGAGGTTTGGTTCAAAGCAAGGGTGGCGCCTTGCAAAGCCAGGTGCCCGGCAACATTCACAATACCTGTGCCGCTACTTTGGTTTTGCAGATAGTAAGCCCCGCCGGTCAGCGATACATCTTGCCCAAACTGCAAGGACAAGTTGGAAGCCCCTAAAAGGACAAGGGAAGAAGTTGCCGGAATCGTAGCATGGAAGGCCTGGGCAGCCAAAGGAGCGTTTGCATCGGTTAATTGCCACTGAGAACCTGCCTGTGTTGGCGCTAACGTTAAACGGCCGAACCAAAATCCGTGGGCCTGTGCTGAAAGATGGCTGCCACTAAAGAGCAATGCGTTGGCCGCGGCCGCTTCAATTCTCACCTCAGACGTAGCATCCATTTCCTCTGTCCCAGACCAAATAAGGGAAGAAGCTCTATAGGTTAATGATTTTATAATAAGTCTGGAGTTGCTCTGCAACTGAAGCAATCCACGGTTCTCTATTTCGCCTTCCTGCAAAAGTTCTGCAGATGGTGCAAGCGCCAATTTGGTAGTGGCTATTAATTTTGCACCTGCCGGAATAGTGAGGGTTTTCTGTGCATTAAGGGTTAGGTTAGTTACCTGGAGCGTTCCTGATAGTTGCGTAGGATGTTCTATATATAAGGTGGCCGTAGTAGGCAATGGGTAAGTGGCAGGAACCCAAACGCCTTGGGCTGTTAGCTGCTCCAGTAAACTGGTCCCTGCTGTTTGGCCCAGACTTCCGGCTGTGGTTGTCCGGTAGTCACCGGCTGTATAAGTAACAGTGCTTTGGGCAAAGGCCGGAAGATATCCAAAGATGGAAAATGCCCACAGTAACATCCAAACCTTGAAATTGTGGTTGTCTTTTCTGCTAATAGATAAAGTATCCATGTGGCTTTTAAATAAGATGTATCTTATAAATTGTTCAATTATTTATATTATTGAACAGCCAACCAGAAACAGTCACCAGAAGTTCACCTAATCTTTTACAACACAGCCTCTTCTACTTAATAAAACTATTAATAAAATTTGATTTATATAATTATAGATACTTCTGATTTTAGCATATCTTGTTTAAAACGTATCAAAAACATCTGAAATACAAAATCAAAATTTTTCCAATTTTTTTTCTGGCTCTCTTCCTTTTATAGGATGGAGGATAAATTATTAAATGATTATGGAGGAAGCCAGGGAGTTTACACAAAGTTGATTCAGATAGTCCTAAAATTCTGCAGGGTAACTCTTCAGTATTATCTTATATGATTAATAGCACCGTAATGGTATTGTACCTCAACTTCTATTTTGATATGGAATTTGTAAAAACAGGCGCTAAACAGTATTGATGGGAATATGTTTTGTTAGTGAAAATTTAAAGTAAGATAGCCCGTTTTATTTTTGGAATTAGATACATTTGCCTTATCCAGAGAGTCAACTTATAGCTGTATTTCTGTAGCTTCCGCCTAATTGAAAGAATAGGCCAACAGTTCTCAGTTTTCCTGCTTTAGCGTACCCTTTGCCTTGACAGACATAACCCCCATGGAGAAAAAGCAAGCCCCCCTTCAGATTGCTATAGAAAAGAACTATGACTCAGAGTTTTGCGGAAGCATTCCCCTGCACCTGGTAAATTTGATTCAACCCCATGGGGTGCTTTTAACCCTTGACATTACTGACCTGAAACTGGTGCAGGTGAGCGAAAACGTGGAGCAGCTTCTAGGGGTTTCCCCATCAGACCTTCTGAACCAACCCCTGTCCCAGTTCTTACCGGCCTCTCAGTTCGCTGATATTCAGGAGAAGGTGCAGGGTCCCAGCGATCTGGTGAAAGTCCCTTTCAGCGTAACGTTTAAGGCGCCTGGAAAAGAAACTACCTGCACGGCGCAGGTCCATCCCAAAGAAGGGTACGCTTTGATAGAACTGGAAGACAACCAGGATTCCTCCTCCAAGGATTCTTTCCTGGAGATGTACCAGCAGACAAAGTACTTCACCTCCCGCCTCAAACAGGCCGGTACTGTAGGTGAGATTGCCCAGTTGACGGTAGAAGCCATCAAATCGCTCACCGGCTTTGACCGCGTGCTGGCCTACCAGTTCGATCCGCAGTGGAACGGAATTGTGATTGGGCAGGCGAAAGAAGAAGACATGGATGATTACCTGGACTTGCGGTTTCCGGCCTCTGATGTTCCCAAGCAGTCCAGGGATCTGTATTTCAGGAATCCTTACCGGCTCATTCCTACCAGGTCTTATACGCCCGTGCGCTTAACGCCGCTTATCAACCCCATCTCCCAGCGGTTCACTGATCTGTCTGATTGTAACTTGAGGAGTGTGGCCACCGTGCATTTAGAGTACCTGGCCAATCTGCAGATCACCGCCTCCATGTCTTTGCCGCTCATCATTGACAATAAACTCTGGGGACTTATCTCCTGTCACCACAAAACTGCCAAAAACCCCAGCTATGAGTTACGGTCGGCGCTGGAGCTTTTAACAGGCATTGTCTCGGCGCAGCTGGCGGCCAAGGAGCGGGAACAGGCCATTGGGTTAAGGGCCCAACTGCGGGGTATGCACGCCCAGCTACTGGAGCAGTTATACACCCAGGACAGCTTCACCGACGGCCTGCTGGCAGACAACATCGGCATCCGGAACCTGCTAAACCTCTCCGGTGCGGCAGTGTTGTTTGAGGGCGGCGTTTGGACGAGTGGGACTGTACCTACTGGCCAGGAAATGAAAGAACTCATTTACTGGCTCCGCCGGAGCCAGACCGATAAACTGTTTGCCACCGACACCCTGCCCAGCCAGTACGTGCGGGCCCGCGACTACAAAGACGTGGCCAGTGGGCTTATTGCGCTGCCCATTAACGCAGACCAGGGCGAATACATTCTGGGGTTCCGGCCAGAGGTGCTGCAGACCATCAGTTGGGGCGGAAACCCCAACCAGGCCATCCAGATGGAGACGGATGGTAAAACCTATCACCCGCGCAATTCCTTTGCCATCTACCAGGAAACGGTGAAACAGACCGCCCTGCCGTGGCTGGAGGAAGAGATTGAGGCGGCCGAGAACCTGAGAAGTGCTGTCTTAGAGAAAATCATCAAGGAAAGATACTGAGGTCCCTCCCACCCCGGTAAATTTCTTAAGACAGATAACCTAATTGATTGCCCATGGTAAGTTTAAAGCAGCCCGATATACTCCCCAAGACAGACCATTACCTCATAGGTATTGGCGCTTCTGCGGGTGGATTAGAGGCTATTCATAAGCTGTTTGACCATTTTCCCAATAACTCAAGCTTCTCGTTTGTCATCATTCAGCACTTGTCGCCGGACCACAAGAGCCTGATGGCGGAGCTGCTGTCAAAGCACACCCAAATGCGCGTGCAGGAGGCAGAGGATGACATGATCACCCGCCCCAACTGCATTTACGTGCTGCCCAGCGGAAAGCAACTGACCCTGAGAAAAGGCCGCCTGCACCTGGTAGACCAGATCAGGAACCGGGAGCCCAATTTTGCCATTGACGTCTTCTTTGAATCCCTGGCCAAAGACCGGGGCCGGTACGCCATTGGCCTGGTGCTCTCCGGCACCGGGACAGACGGCACCAAAGGCGTGAAAATGATCAAATCGGCCGGAGGCATGGTAATGGTGCAGGACCCAGAATCGGCTAAGTTTGACGGCATGCCCCGCAGCGCCATAGAAACCGGATCAGTGGATTTTGTATTCACGCCAGACCGCATGCCCCAGGAGATTCTGGAATACACCCGCCAGATTCCGCTGGTGAAGACCCTTATTGACAAAAACAACGTCCTGGAGGAAGACGATGAGGTGCTGCAGGAGATCCTGGATTTGATCTGCACGCATACCCAAACCAATTTCAAAAGCTACAAACAAGGTACCATTTACCGCCGCATCAAAAAGCGGATGGATTTACTCAAGGTGCAGACCCTGCCAGACTACCTGAACTATATACATGAAACCCCCGCGGAGATAAAACAGCTTTGCCAGGAGTTCCTCATCGGGGTGACCCGTTTTTTCCGTGACCCGGAGGCCTTTGAGGCACTGGAGGAGGAGATCATTCCGCAGATCATTGCCAGCACCCCCGAGGGGGAAACTATCAAGGTATGGGTCACGGCCTGCAGTACCGGCGAAGAGGTATTTTCCATTGCCATCCTGTTTCAGGAGTGTTTTGAGAGAATTGGCCGTGAAACGCAAGTCAAACTTTTTGCCACCGACGTGGACCAGCGGGCCATCAGGCAGGCCTCCAAGGGCGTGTACCCCAACTCCATCAACAAAGACGTGAGTGAGAAGCGGCTGCAGCGGTTTTTCCATCACAAGAACAACCGCTACACCATTAAGGAAGACATCAGAAAGTTGGTGGTTTTCGCCCAGCACGACCTGCAGAAAGACCCGCCCTTCAGCCGGATAGACCTCATCACCTGCCGGAACATGCTCATCTACCTGAACCCTGACCTGCAGAAGAAGGTGATGTCTGTGTTCCCGTATGCCCTTAAACAGCACGGATACCTATTCCTGGGGCCCAGCGAGCATATAGGTGACCTGAAAACGTATTTCGCGGAGAAGAACCGCAAATGGAAGATCTTTCAGAAGGTGAAGGAAAGCAAGGGCACGCAGCAGACGTTTGGGGTATCTCACCACACCCGCTCCTCCTCTGAAGACAGCCTGCCCACCTACCGCAACGCCCAAGCCTTGCGCTACAATGACGTGTTCATGGATGCCGTGGCCGAGGACCTGAAACTGGCCGGCTTATACATTGATGACAATTACCAGCTCCTGCACGGCATCGGGGATTTCAACCGTTTCCTGAAGCTCCCCGAAAAGCGTTTACAGCTCAATTTACTCAAAATGGTGCCAAAAGAACTGGCCGTGACGTTGAGCGTGGACATCCGGAAGGTGCTGAAAAACCAAAAGACCATAACCCGCCAGGTAATGGTGCCGCTGGACTCCAAAAACCAGTTGCTCAACCTCACAGTGAAGCCTATCTCAGTGGAGCAGGACATGCCCAAGGTGCTGCTGGTGTTGCTGCAGGAGATCAACAGGGCCAACCCCACGCTTAAAAATTTGGAGCCTTCCCTGGTGTCTGAGGCCGATACCGAGTATTTCAACCAGCTTTCCATTTTAGAGTCGGAATTAAAGGAAGCCCGCGAAAGCCTGCACCTGACCGTACAGGACCTGAGCACCTCCAACGAGGAACTGCAGTCCACCAACGAGGAGCTCATGTCCTCTAACGAGGAACTGCAGAGCTCCAATGAGGAGATGCAATCTTTGAATGAGGAGTTGCACACGGTAAACTCAGAGCATCAGCTCAAGATAAAGGAACTGCAGGAACTCAACGAGGACCTGGACAACTATATCCGGAGCTCCAACATCGGGCAACTTTTCCTGGACCACCACTTGGTCATCCGGAAGTTCACGCCCACGGTAAAGGAACTGATCAACATCATTGACATAGATCTAGGCCGGCCTATTCACCACCTGTCGCACAACCTCAGGTATTCCCGCTGGCTTGAAGACATCCAGAAGGTGAACAACACCTCTGCCGAGGTGGAACAGGAAGTAGAGACCACTGACGGCCGGTTCTTTCTCATGCGCATCATCCCCTACCTGAAGCATGACGGGAACAAAGACGGCGTGGTGCTCAGCTTCGTGGATGTGACCACTTTGAAAACCCTCAGCAACGTGGTGCAGGGCGTGCTCAACAGTTCACTCAACAGCATCATGGCCTTTAAGGCGGTGCGCAACCAAGACCAGGGAATCTATGATTTCAAGTGGACGCTCCTGAACAAAAAGGCCGAGCAGCTCATTGGAAAACCCCAGGCCGAACTGCTGCACCAGAGCATTATGCCCGAGATGGCTTTCCTGAAAAAGACCGGTTTGCTCAAGAAACTGGAGCAACTGGTGGAATCTGGCCAGGCCCTGCACATAGAACAGAACCTGGAGCTGAACGGCCATAGGGGCTGGTACGAGATTGCCGCCGCCAAAATGGGTGATGGCCTTACCCTCACCATGGCCGATATCACCGAGAAGCGCTTTGCCGAGGAGAAGATCCTGCTGGCCTACGAAGACCTGAAAATAGCCGAGGAAGACCTGATCAAACTGAACGGGCAACTGGAGATGCGTGTAGCCGAAAGAACCCAGGAGCTCTCCGATAGCCAGGAGCGTTTCCGGTTGGTTTCCATGGCCACCAATGACGTGATCTGGGACTGGAACCTTATCAGCAATGAACTCTGGTGGAGCGATACCCTTAAACCCATTCTAGGGTACGAGCAGGAAGAGATGGGCAACGGGATTAACGCCTGGTTTGACAAAATCCACCCCGAAGACAAAGACCGGGTGATTAAGGGAATAAACCAAGCCGTTAATACCGGCCAGGACCAGTGGGTAGAGGAGTTCAAGTTTGTCCGTCCAGACGGATCCTACGCCGCGGTGTACAACCGGGCCTATATCCTGCACAATGAATACGGGGTGCCGCACCGCGTGCTGGGTTCCTTCATTGACTTGTCTGACCTGAAAGACACCCAGCAAAAGCTGAAAGACACCAACGCGCACCTGCTCAGGGTAATCGATGACCTGGACAATTTCATTTACACCGCGTCGCATGACCTGAAAGCCCCCATCCATAACATTGAGGCCCTGTTGAGAGAGTTGCAGCTAGAACTCTTGGACAAGGAAACAGAGATGGTAGATGTGGAGCAGATCATGACCATGATGCAGGGCGCTGTGGAGCGGTTCAAGAAAACCATTGACAACCTCACGGAGATTACCAAGCTGCAGAACGACCACAGCACCGATGTGACCACCGTTAACCTGGCCAGCCTGGTGAAGGACGTGGCGCTTGACCTGGAACCGATGGTAAAAGCCAGCGATGCCCACCTGGATATTGACGTAAGCCAGTGCCCGCACATTTCCTTTTCTGAGAAGAACCTGCGCAGCATCGTCTACAACCTGGTCTCTAACGCCATCAAATACCGCTCTCCAGACCGACTGCCCAAAATTAAATTGCACTGTTCCCAGCAAGAGGACTTCATTGTGCTTACCGTCCAGGACAACGGCCTGGGCTTGTCACCGGAGCAGCAGGAAAACCTTTTCACCATGTTCCAGCGCTTCCATGACCACGTAGAAGGATCAGGCGTTGGCTTGTATATGGTGAAGAAGATTCTGAACAACGCCGGAGGAAAAATAGAAGTGGAAAGCACCGTGGGCCAAGGCACCACCTTCAAGGTCTTCCTGAAAAAGTAAGATTCATCTATAAAAATTAGCCCCTGTTTTGGCCCCATTTTCTAATAAATGGGGCCAAAACAGGGGCTAACCTTTTGTAAGTATTTAGAGGTGGGAAACCCCTAAGGAAGTTTCTCCCAAAGACAGGTTGGCCAATGGTTCTGCCGGATGAAGCGGTAAGAGGAAGGAGAAGGTAGTGCCTTTGCCTCGTTCGGTTTGGACGCTCATTTTGCCGCCATTCTTTTCCACAAACTCTTTGCACAGCACCAACCCTAAGCCAGAACCGGTTTCCTTTTCCGTTCCTAAAGAGGAGGTCTTCTTGCCTATATCAAACAAGTACGCCACCGCTTTTTCTGAAATACCTACCCCGTTGTCCTGTACCTTGATGTTGAGGAAAGGGGCTTGTCCGGTTTGGGGCGGTAAGACCTCGGTGGAGATGGTTATCGTTCCCTCCTGCTTGGTGAACTTGATGGCGTTGGAAATCAGGTTCCGGAAAATAGTCGCCAGCATCTCTTTGTCCGCGAAGGCAACTACCTGCGGTTGCACCTGGTTCTCAATGGATATGTGCTTGTTCTGGGCCATAAACTGGAGGTAACCAATGCTTTCTTCCAGCACGTGGTATACTTCCGCCGCCTCGGGTTTGAAAGGAATCTGGTTTGTCTGGCTTCTGGCCCACAAAAGCAAATTCTCCATTAGTTTGGTGGTGTTCTGCAGGCTTTTATACAGCAGCTGTGCTAAATGCTCGCGCTTGTCTGGTGTGACATGAGGGCTGTTTTCCGCCAGCATGCCAGAAAGCTGCAAGTTGGATTGAAGCGGGCCCCGGAGGTCATGGGAGACAATGGCAAAGAGTTTATCCTTGGCTGAATTGGCTTCGGCTAGGCACTGCGACGTTTGCCGCAAGCTTTTGTTTTTCCGTTCCAATTCGGCTTTCTGGGCCACAATCTGCCGATCTTGCCGGTAGTTGGTCATATTGCTGCGCCACAGAACCCAGGAAAGCCCCCACCCAATAGTGGCTGCTGAGATTCCGTTCACCCGCATGGTCAGCAGCAAAGAGGCATCTGCTTGAGTGAAGGCTAACCCTATGTAAAACACGACATAAGAAACCAGGAACAGTTGCAGCGTTCTCCAAGGCCTTACCTGCAGTATCAGGGCCGGTGCAATACAGCCTACCAGAAAAGCATTGATAGAGGCGTTCACCAATTGGTCAATGATGGCCAAAATCGCCCCGAAAACGGGAACAATCAGGAACATCAGGGTAGACAGAATGGTAGGTATTCTGCCTTTGGAAGCCGGACGCTTTTTTACCCAGTTGGTGACCAGAGCAATCAGGGCATTGAGGACAAAGAAGGAGGCATGGGCGTAGATAATCCCTTTTTTCCAGAGAAACTCGGTGGGGTTGCCGGTATGGAGCTGGAGGTAAAACAACAGCACGTGGGCGGCCGAAACCGGTAAGACCAGTAGGGAGGTAAAGGAAATACGCTGCAGGTTGGTTTCCTTTACTTCGGTCTGAAGGATTGATTGATCAGTCTGAGAAAGGAAGAGCTTTTCTCTGAGGTACTTCTTAAAATTCATCTGCGCTGTCGCCCGCTTCTACCCTTTCCTACCAAACTAAATAAGGAAACTAGAAGCAATCAGATGCAAGTTAGCAGCGGAAAATCACTTCTCCAATGTTGACCTTCAAACCTTTAGATGGGCAAGAAAAAGGATTACTCCCGCGCCTTTGAATGTTGGAAAGAACCTACCATAAAAAATCCAATCCCCAGCACTGTGGAGAGTGGATTTCTATTTACCTCCGTTCCGAAATATCCGGACCGGGAAAAGGCGGTAATCATTCAGGTTAAGGGCGTACAGAAAGCCTTCCCAATGGATAACGGGCACGATGCCGGTGGGCGTGATGCCATTGTTGTTGGGGATAGTGACCAGCGCGTTGCCTACGTAGGAAACATCCTTCAGACCTAATCGCACGGCAAGATGGTTCTGGAATGCTTCCTTCTGGTCTTTGGAGGAGGTGAAACCTACTTGCCGGGGCACAAGTTCCTCAGCTTTACCATCGGTGTAGTAGGTGACCTTCTCTACGGTGTTGATGGAGATATCCGGCAGGTACAGGCGGGGCACGGCGGCTTTGGCCTCTCCGGCATGGTAAAACTGTACCGGGTTGGTAATGGGTTTCACCTGGTCTGGCAGGTTGGCCGTTTTCTCCAGCCGCTTCAGCCGCTCAGCCCGGCTGTTCTGCACCATGGACTCCACCTTTCCGGTAGACGCTGAGGCCGCCTGCGTAAGCTGGTCGTGCTTCTGGTGCACGTCCAGGATGGCGGTGAAGGTATTGATGAAATGGTCAGTGTTCTTGAGGTGGAAGACCTCCAGGTCGTGGACTTTTTTGCGGGCCACCAGGTACGTGTGGATGTTGCGGGTCTTGTCGTACACGGCCTTCATTTTAGAGGCTTGCGGTGTGGCTTTGTAGCGGGAGCTGAGCTCCTGCAACATGGAAAGCCGCCGGTTAGACTCTTTGATATACACAATCTCCTCCATCGCAAAATCTGCCGCAGCGCCCGCCACCGCCCTCCGGCCTTCTTCCTTCATCCCGAAAAGGGCTCGCACGAAATCCATCATTCAGTCAATATCTTTTTAAGGTGCAGGGTTTCAATCTCAACCTGTATTTTCTCGGCGTTTTTCTGATTCTCGAAGAAATTGTCCAGGTTGTTCAGGTACAAGTCCAGGAGGGCGTCCTGCTCCTGCGTCAGGACGCTTTCCAGGGACTCGTTGGGGGAAGAATCACTAGCCATTACTCAATTTCAATTTTTTTGGATTTACCCAGCGTGCCCAGGATCTTGTTGTTGAGCTCTTCCTGCACCAGGGCGAGCTCTTTTACGGCCTCAGCGCGTTTGCGGCTGCCTTCCTCTGAGATCTTGATCACGGCGTCCAGGGTTTCCACCATGTCTTTGTTCACCTTCTTGAGGGTATCCACGTCCACAATGCCTCGCTCGTTCTCCGTGGCGGCGGTCACCACATTGGTTTTAAGCAACTGCGAGTTCTTCAACAGCATCTCGTTGGTGGTATCCGTTACCTTCTTCTGGATTTCCAGGGCTTTGCGTTGTTTCTCCAGACCCAACGCGATGGCTACCTGCTGACGCCACACCGGAATCACGGTCACAATGGAGTTCTGGATTTTCTGAGCCAGCACGTCATTGGTGGTCTGGATCATCCGGATCTGCGGCATAGACTGCGTGGCAATGGTATGTGATAAGGTGAAATCATGCACCTTTTTCTCTAAACGGTCTTTAAACGCCACCATGTCTGCCAAGCGCTGCACCACCAATTCATCCTGGCCGCTGCTTTCCACCTCAGACTGGAGCTGCGGAATGAGTTGGTTCTCAATCTCCTCAATCTTCAGTCTTCCGGCAGCAATCAATGAACGCACTTCATGGATGTACTCCACCACCTGCTTGAACATGACCTCCAGCCCAGTAGAATCTTT
Source organism: Rufibacter hautae (assembly GCF_008271695.1). Taxonomy (GTDB): domain Bacteria; phylum Bacteroidota; class Bacteroidia; order Cytophagales; family Hymenobacteraceae; genus Nibribacter; species Nibribacter hautae. The sequence goes on along the minus strand of NZ_VKKY01000002.1, from coordinate 370,083 downwards.
TAAGACGCTTTGCCGGGTTTTTTCCAGCTTCACCACCACATCATCTACGTTCTCAGACACCGAGTTGTACTGGCTGGCCAGCTTCTGGGTCTTGTCTTTGATTTTGCCCACAAACGGCAGGCGGGAGAAGAAGCCGGGTTTCTCGGTCTCGTCCACCTTGATCATGTTGATCTGGGCCAACAGTTCATTGATGGCCTCACCGGCCTCACCGGAGTCTTTGGCCTTCACCTTGGTCAGGAGCTCGTTGGAATAGTAACCCAGCTTGCGCTGCGTTTCCACGCCAAAGGAACTGAGGCTTTCTGGTTTGGTAGGATCTATGGTCTTGGAGATTTCAAGCGCTTTCTGCTGGACCAGTTCTTTGTTCTCAGCTAGGGTGATTTCCTTATTTTCCATGGTTTCTATTTTCTAGCGGTGTGGGGGTTTTGGATTGTATCTAACTCGTTGACAAACTCTTTAATGGCGGCATGACGGCCGTTTACCTCATACCATTCAATCTCCTGCTTGGGCAAGTATTCGCCTAAGAGGCCGTGTACCTCCTGCAGAAGCTCGGTGCCTTTGCGGGTCCTGAAAGACGGGTTCTTGTAAAAAGCGTTCAGGTACTGCACCTTCACTTGCCCTGTCTCCGTCACCGCCAGCTCCTTCACTTCCACCACCAGCTCAGAGGAGTTCTGGTTCTCCGTCACAATGGTTTTGTACACACCCTTCTTCTCGTCCTCCAGCACTGCGCTGCATTTCTCCTTCAGCTCGCGCATGATTTTCTGCAGCCGTCTGTTGGGCCTGATGCGATGGCCGTAAATATATCCTAAAATAGCGGCCAGAATAAATGCGAAAAATATTGCCATAACTTTCTGTTTAAACCAAAAACGCAGCAACTGCCCCATTCTGTACGCAGGCCCGTATTAAAATGCCGAAGCTTATTTGCCCAAGCGCTTTCAATTTACCCGCTCTCCTGCTTACCTTAACTTTATGCCCTATAAGTCGATGGGCAACCTCAAATATTACCAACAGCCCTCAGTTTTTGTGGATTTGGCTTTAACCCGTTTTGAACCTTTTTTCAGGAAACCAGCCCATAAACTCTTTCTCCGTTACTTACAGGTTCTCGTGTCTAAGTTTTGCTGAGGTGAGTACACACCCGGCGCACCCAGGCCTGAGATTTTATTAGCTACCTTTACGGAATAAACCCATTCACCATGCTTCAAAAAATTCTGGATACCCTGAAGATTCCCCAGCTGAACCAAATGCAAGAGGAGACCCTGGCGGCCGCGCAAAAAAGCGACGTTATCCTGCTTTCGCCTACCGGATCAGGGAAAACCTTGGGGTATCTGCTGTCTGTGCTGCCCCGGCTGAAGCCCGAGGTGCAAGAGGTGCAGGCCCTCGTTTTGGCACCCTCCCGGGAATTGGCCATGCAGATTGAGGGGGTTTTCAGAAGTATGGGTACTGGCCTGAAGGTAGACAGCCTCTACGGCGGCCACGCCACCAACCCCGAGAAGCGCAGCCTGGCTTACCCGCCGGCCCTCTTGATCGGCACACCCGGCCGGATTGCCTACCACCTGCGGGAAGAGAACTTCTCCACGGCCCACATCCAGACGCTGGTGCTGGATGAGTTTGACAAATCATTGGAGTACGGGTTTCAGGAGGACATGGCCTACATCATCGGGCAGTTGAAGCAGGTAGACAAACGGCTTCTGGTGTCGGCTACGGCCATGATCAAGGTTCCTTCCTTTACCGGCCTCAGAAACCCGGTGACGGTCAATTTCCTGCAGGAGTCTAGCAACGCCCCAGACCTGCAGGTGAAAACCGTGGAAGTGCAGAAAGGAAACAAACTACAGGCCTTACTTGACGTGCTCTGCACTATCGGCACCTCCTCCAGCATTGTGTTCTGCAACCAGCGCGAAACGGTGGAGGCAGTGAGCGATTTCCTGCGCGGCAAAGGCTTGCCCCACGGCATCTTCCACGGTGGCTTGGAACAACCCGACCGCGAACGCACCCTTATGAAATTCCGGAACGGTACCTACCGCACCCTGGTGAGCACCGATTTGGCCGCCCGCGGCCTGGACATTCCTGAGGTGGAGTTTGTGGTGCACTTCCAGGTTCCCGACCAGGACAATTTCACCCACCGCAACGGCCGCACCGCGCGCATGAACGCCAAAGGCACCAGTTACCTGCTCCTGCAACCCGAGGAGAAACCGTCTTACCTCACCCAAATTCCGCCGGTGGAGAACCTGCCGGCCAGGCAAGCCCTACCCCCGGCCTCTCCCTGGGAGACCATCTACATCAGCGCCGGCAAGAAAGACAAGGTGAACAAAGTGGACATAGTAGGCTGGATGTTGCAGAAAGGCGGGCTGGACAAAGCCGACCTGGGCCGGATTGAGCTCCAGGATAACGCCGCTTACGTGGCCATAGCCAAAAAGAAACTGGACAAAGCAGTGCAGCTCCTCCAACAGGAAAAGCTAAAAGGCAAGAAGGTGAAGATTGAAAAGGCCATGTAAAGCCTTCCTCTTAAGTATTTCATATTGAAATGACAGGAGAATAGCAGGCGGATGGGTTCAAGCGGCTTCTTCCCTCATAGAGATCTTTTCCATTTAACAGTTCTGATTCTACTCTCCGTTTCAGAGCTGTTTCTGGTAAACCAGGGGGAAAACACTCCTATTTTTGCCGCAACTATTTTCTTCTGAGAAAGGACTTTTTGCAAATTCCGTTGGTGAGTAAGTAAACACCCCAGCACAGCAGACACGGCTGCGCATAGACTAGCAAAATGACGGAGCAGCGTAACCGAGGCTCTAAAATTTCGAAATGGTATATCCTCAATCCCTGGAAATAAAAAGGTGTCCTAATCAAAAAGGACATGGCAGCATGATAGAGATGGCCTTCTTTAACCAAGAAAAAACCACTAAGAAAGCGTCTTTTCGGGACTTGGCCACTCCTACTATTCTAGTGGGAAATAGCGGCGTAGCCGGTATGCGGATGGGGAAATTGGATGCTTATAAGTTCTCCGATTTCCAGGCTCCTTTTTACAAAGGAGGCGGAAAACGGGAAAGACATTTGACAATAAGGTATGAAAAAAGGCTACTTGAGAAGTCTCTCCTCTTTGAGCCAGTCAAAAATGATTTGGTCTACCGGTGATACTTTCTCCCGGTCGGCGTAGCCCAGCCAGACCACTTCCTCAATTTCGGCGGCGGGCTGGATGGTGCCGGTGTAGGAACCTGTATAGCAGGTCATTTTCACCTGAACGCCTTCCGGATGAAGGTCGGCCTGGGCCTGGAACGTCCCGAAATAGTTGACCGTTTTCTCAATCAGGTCCACGGTCAGTTCTTCCTTAATTTCCCGGGACAGGGCGGAGAAGTCGTTTTCATCGGCCTCCCGCTTACCGCCCGGAAAATAGAATTTGGTCCGACCTTTGGTTCGGGTGCTCAGGATGAGGCCATCCTTGATTTCAATCCAGGCCAGTTTATCTATTGTTTCCATCTCTTTCGGGTTGCGTGAAGCGTTGCTTGAATATACTCAAACATCTTCTTCCTGCTTCTCTCTGCCCAGGTAATTTTTCACTTGAAAATTCTGCCTTGAAAGCAAACGCCCCAGGACTCTGGTTTAAACCCGTTTTTGCAAAATAATGCCTTAAACTAAGCCTGATCTTAGCCACTTTATTTACAAGTAAGGGCAAAAAGAGGTGATTCCTGATTCTATGCTTTTGGGGCCAAGTTATTGGTTAAGCCAACCTTGGGGCAAAGAAGCATAAAAAGAGAATGGACTATTAGGAGATTTATGCCCTCGTTTGGGAAACGAGGGTTTTAGGAAGAAATCTGGAATACCCCTGGGAAGGTTACTCTTTCTTCTTTTCTGGAGGCGTGGAGGAGAAGTTGCCGTTCTCATCTACGTACATGAGCATATCCTCTAACTTACCGCCCGTCGAGTTCTCGTGGCGTTCCTGCTTGCGTTCTTCCTTGTCTTTTTTCTTTTTCAGTTTTTTCTGCTCTAATTGTTTCTTCATGAAACTGTTCTGTGATCTTGCCATAGTCAACGGTTAAATTTAACATATTACCTAAGGCCTCTTTCCCTGCTCCTCTTGCAAAGACCAAAGCACCTTAAGTATTTATACTCTTTCCAGAAAGTACAGTTGCCTACCCAGTCTTGCTCTTGGCCCTTATTTCCTCTGCCTTTAAGCTATCACCAAAAAGCAGTTGCCAGCGCAAACCAGAAATAAGGAAACCTCCCCGCAGGGAAAGGACCAGATGAGAGCTTAGGGTTAGGAAAACCTGTTGGGCAGGCTTCAAGGATTATCAGTGAAACTTAGAACCAGCCTAAGATGCGGCGGCGTAAGAGAGGAGATAATGATTGCTTTCCGGCTGTAAAGGTACGAAAACAGACGGTAGTAACCTACAACCCAAAGGAGCAGAATTGAACGTAATTAAAATAAAATTTACCTTTTTCTAGGATACCTTGAACTATTGTCTACCTTTGAGAGTAGTAGATGTATATTTAACAACATTATGAATCAAGGAACAGTAAAATTCTTCAACGACTCTAAAGGGTTCGGTTTTATCAAAGACAACAATTCAAATCAGGAGTACTTCGTACACGTTTCTGGCTTGGTAGATGAAATCAGAGAAAACGACGAGGTAGTCTATGATCTTCAAGAAGGAAGAAAAGGACTAAACGCCATCAACGTAAAACGCGCCTAGTCTTTAGCTATAAAGATAGAGTACAAAAAAGCCTCTCCGGTTGGGAGAGGCTTTTTTTATGCCCTTGATTTTCGTTTAAGTGCTTATTTTAGGAAAAGAGCCGTTAAACTGTGTTAAAGAATAACCTCAGGTTCCACTAGAATAGAGGTATTTCTCCAAGAACTCGTTCCTGAACTTTCCTTTGGGATCATATTGGTGCAGCAGTTGTCTAAAATCATCGAGCCGTTCATACCTGGACTGCACCACTTCCGGTGCCATGGTAAACAACTTACCCCAGTGCGGAATAGGATGGAACGGGGCTAACTGGGCCTCCATCAAGGGCAGCAACTCCATCACCACCTCCATATCCTGCTTCCAGGTGGTATGAAAGGCCACGGAGGTTTTCTTGTACTGGGGGCTCATCCAGAGTTCGTCAGCTTTGATGGTTCTGATCTCGGAGATAAACAGGTGCGGTGAGATTTTGTCTTGGATTTTCTCCAGCGCCATCATAGCGTCATAAGCGTGTTCCACCGGCACGAAGTACTCGCTCTGCAGTTCTTTCCCGGCACTGGGCTTGAAGCCCATCTTGAAGTGCGGCAAGCGGTCATACCAAGGGCCCGGCACGCCCATCTGCTCCGTGGTGTTCACCGCCGATTCGCTTTCAATGGGATGCAGGTTCTCCGTAGCCAGCGTTGCCCCGATAAGCTTCGGTTCAATAGTGGGACCACCCTCCTCTACCCTGCTCTTGATCCAGACTTCGTTGATGTTTTGGTTTCGCCAATCGGTGAACAGACTCACACTGTAGCCTTTGGCTTGGATTTTAAGGAAATGGTCTTTCAACGCCGCCATAGGTAGGTTGCGGTAGACCACCTGCTGCATGTCAAAAGCAGGCTGCAGGTCCAGCGTAATCTTGGTGATCACACCCAAACCTCCCAAACCCACAACAGCGCCATTAAAGATCTCGCCGTCCTTCTCCCTAGACAAGGTGACCACCTCGCCTTCGGCATTCACAAACTCAACTGCTGACACCGCTGTGGACAAGTTGCCATTTTGGATTCCAGAGCCATGCGTGGCAGTTGTGCAAGCACCCACCACCGTTATATGCGGTAAGGAAGCCAAGTTAGGTAAGGCGTAACCATTCTCTTGTAAGAAGGGAGCCAGTTCCCCGTAGCGCTTGCCCCCTTCTACAGTAACGGTATTGGCAACTCTGTCCAGAGAAACTACCGAGGCCATTAGCGCCAGGGAAATCAGATTCTCCCCGCTATCTGCTATCTGGTTGAAGGAGTGCCTGGAACCTAAGGCTCTTATCTTCTGGCAATTCTTGACAATGGTCTGCACCTCTTCCACCGATGTTGGGTAGTGCACCTGGCTGGTGTTATAAGTTAAGTTTCCGGCCCAATTTCGATGAGTTTCTTGAATCACTGATTATTTTTATTAAACAAAATTTTGGTTAGATAATGCTAATAGAGACAATAATAGAACTTATCACCTAAAAACAAACAAATATTACTCATATATAAGTATTGCCCTTGTTCAAGATTTCTCCTAAATTCTAAAAAATTTTCGACAACATAACGTTTTAGAAAAAGTCTAATTTAATCTTAACATATTTGGAATTAAAAGATTTTAAGTTTATTAAATTAAAAAGCTATGGAACCTATAAATAATTCCTTAACTCATTCAAATGGAGAAAACGAATTAACAAATATCAAGTTTGGGCCTAGAGGTAAAGTCAAATTTGATAAAACATTATTCTTAGCTGAATATAATAGTTTACGACAAGAAATCTTACAAAGAATAGGTCAACAAACAACTATCACACAAATAACTCTAACTGCTTGGGCAGCAATCCTTGCATATGCAATCCCTAAAAGCAGCGATCTTTCACACGTAAATGTATTATACGATACTATCTTCTTAATTTTAGTTTACCCATTACTATCTTATTTTATTTCTTATAGTTGGGCTTTTAACAACACAAGAATTTGTCAAATTGGAACTTACCTTAGAGAAAGAGAAAAAACCGCAACAAAATTATGGGGATTAATGAATTGGGAAAATCATATAGCAAAAGAGCCTGGAATCTATAAATATAACATAAATGATGAATCAAAAAGAACAAAGCTTGAACATGGTATGGCAATTTTTATAGGAACACAAGTAGTATCTATATTTATTGCATGCATTATTCTACTTCTCCTTTACATTTTTAACGAATTCCCAAATTGGTTTCCTCAATTAGCAGAATTAAAGCCTTCTGAGAAAGAACCAAAAAAAGTTAGTTTAACATTAGTATACATATTCATAATAGTAGATTCTATAATCACTCATAAAACTTATAAAAAGATTAAGCACTCAGGTTTCTGATAATCATATTTTCAGGGTTGACCTACAAACTATATCCTGCAAAGAGGACACAAATACGACAAAGATCCAAATTCATGAGTAGATGCCCCAACATAAATGCTAGAAGCAGGCCTCCACTTGTGACAATTTGTACATTCAATCTCAGGAAAATCTTTTGTTGGACTTATGAACAGTCCAACACTACTGGGTATTATCGGAACAGGTGGCTCGGTATTACAAATTCGTTTAAGCCCTTTTGTAATATCTATTCTCATATCAGCAAAACCAGCCCAAAACTCGCCTAAAATAGCTAATTTAGGTTTAACCTTTTTAATTAATTTAGCTACACCCCGATAACCTAGATGTTTTTTCTTAAGTATATCACTATCGAGTAACTCAGCTAAACTAGGTTGGCTTATATGAGCAACTAATATATCACATTCTTTCAAAAAACTATCTAAACTTACATCATATTGTGTATCACAAGTAAAACCTATTTTTATAGGTGTAGTTCCATCAGAATTTAAACAGTCAACTCTTAAACAAAAAGCATCAATTTTACCATGTTCTGCCCTAATATAATGGACTATAAAAGGTAAACCTTTATCTCTTAAATTTATAGGAACTTCTTTTTTTTCTTCTTTAGATGACTTACTTACCATTGGTATTATAGAACGATGCTTGGCTTGCTCTCGTAAAAAGTCTTTTGTTTTAGTCCGTCGATCGCATATCAGGTAATAATGCCAATTTCTTTCTCCTTTGCCAGGTTCATCTTCATCAGATCGCCTATACATTTCGTAAAACACATCATCAATCGATCTAAGATCTGCATTATGGTCTGTATGGTCATGACTAACTACAATACCATCAACTTCCCGCATATGAAAACCATTGGACCTAAAATTTCGCATAAAATCAATTCCTGGGTCAATCACAAGACCTTTATCACGCCATTTAAGGAAATATCCTCCGCCTACACAAGCGCTATAAGCATCTTCAATTAACGGAGATGCTGAACCCCAACCACGCATTATAGCTAAAACATTCTTTGATGGTATTTCAACTTGTCCTTTTATTTGAGCAGAAAAGCGTGAACTTGGTCTAGAATTATAAAGCTGATAACGATCACGACCAGTAGCCTCAATCATAGAAAATATGCGTTCTTCCGGGGTGGAATACCCATCTGCTCCAGATTCTTCTTGAGGCCACCAACGCAAAAGCACTTCGTCATCTGAACCAGGCTGAAGTGTTTTTAGCTTATCTCTAAATTGTCTTGCAACCCTTATCTTTGCGAGTACAACAGCTGATTTTCCTGTATTATTAACATCTTCGCCTGCATTAACATCAGCTTCATCAAATATATCACGAGCATTTTCCCAACAACTAATCGCATCATGAAAGGTTTTACCATTTTCATCCATTGCAACAATAATATGCGCAGTTCCCATCTCTCTGTAACAAGACCCCTGCATATCATAATTATCCCCAGCACTACTTAATGAATCGTCAAACTTTTGTATCGCTTTCGTATAATCTTTCAATTCCAAAAACAATCTTCCTTGATTATAATGGGTGATATACTGTGTATCACTTTGCTCATCTTTATACTCCAAACTTTTTTCATAATATTCTGAAGCTTTCTTAAAATGCTCATCTGCACGAAATTGTCCATCTGGTTTTACTTCTAAACAAGCAAGACGAAAATAAATATTACCTAAATTATTATTTGCCCAAGCTGGTTTGTCAAACTGTTTATCTTTGATAGCATTCTCATAAGACTCAATAGCATTCTTAAATTCATTTTGATAACGTTCTTTATAAACAGAACCTAATAAAAAATATGCAACACCTTTTATTTTACAACCTGAATCATCAATAACCTGGTTTAAACACCGAATAGCTTCATCATACTTACCTTTTAATTCTAAAACAGCAGCATCAGCTATATATGCTTCAGTATTGAATCCTTTAATCCTGGCTTCTTCTGCCAATTTTGAATAAGCAATTTCACTTCTATTTAAAAGACTCTTTTGGGTTAATTTACGAGCCTCCCAAAATCTGGAGACGAAATCATTTAAAAAACCATTTTGTTTATACTCAGCCTGATCATCTATCTCTGTTTTCATAATAAATTATCAGTAACTATTATCAACCATTTACAGAAACAATTATGTAATTCCAAATAGTTTATTTTAATTTCAATTAGTTTACCCTTGGTTTTGTATAAAGATTAAAAAAAGGAATGTCTACAGTAAAGAACAAACTATATCTTAAATAAAAGTTATCTTCAATCCCTTGAACAGCTGTAGTTGTTACCTCTCGTAAAGTTGGTCCTATTTGAGCTCCTGCACCTAAAGAGAAAGGTGATTTTCCAAACCCAAAAATTCCAAATAAACCAGGAGCAATTATATTTTTTAATTTAACTTGAGGGAAAGTTGCACCTTGATTATTTTGATCGTTGGAGTCATTTGGATCATCATCCTCTAAGCGAAGAGCTGCTATTGCTCCTACATCTATCAAAGAAAGAAATGCAGAAACTGATTTTCCACCATGATTAGGCTTAGAAGGTTTTATACCCCAATTTGCACCAACTCCAACAGGAGCAAACACTCCCAAAGAAGTAGCTGATTTATTAATTGCTAAAGGATATAAAATCTCTCTGCCATAAAAACCACCTATATAACCATTAAGACTTACATTAAATTCTGTCTCTCTTTTTATCCTGGAACTTCCTGCTGGTAAAGCGACGGTTTCAATGGCATCTTTGATTTCATCCGAGTTTTCTGCCTCAGACACTGCTGCCATAAAAGAACCATATTTTAAAACTCGATCTTTATACTTGAAATCATTTCCAAAGGTCTGTTCCAGTACAACTATTGTATTAAATACACCTGAGCTATAATCTTTACTCTTTAAATTATAATAAAGGTTTATTCCTGAACGTGAAACATTTATGTACTTAGCAAATTCTTCAGGGGTTTCCATCCCAAATACAGTTCCAATATTTAATGATTTTTCAATAAGAGCAACTGCTGAGTTGGCGTATTGCATATAATCATTTATTGTAAATTCACCTTTATCTTGTTTTTTAATTTGTATCTCTAAAACATTTTGATTTATTGTTTCAGCACTAGAAATAAAATCAACTAAATAGCTTGTATTATTTGCAAGTGGCTTTAACTTACTTGCAAAATCTACAACACCTGTACTTTTTGTATTAAACTTAATTTGTCTATTTTTACTATTCTGGTATAATAAACCTAAATAAATATTAAGCGCCACAGGGTTATTAATCAACAAATTTAACTGCGCTTTATCAATATAAACTTTACCTTTTTCTGTGGTTCGCAAACTTTCTGAAAACAGGTTTGACAATTTGGCTGCATTAGCGATGTTAGAATCTAGGAATTTATTTACTTGTTGATCGTTAGCGATTGCTGCAATAATATTCCCTATGTTACTTCCCAAATTTAGACTATCTACTGCGATTGTTGCTGCAAAGAAGTATATACTTTTCTCATTATTGAATGCATTTTGATAGGCTTGTATCCTCGTCTCACAATTGCTTTTATGTTTACTTGTTGCAATCAAAGAGCAATCAGCTGTTGAAAGATTCCTTAAGCTGCGAAGGCGAGTACCTAAGTTAGAAAAGTCATTATTGAATGATTGCCTTAAAACTTTTAACATTACCCCATATTCATGAGAGGCAAAAGAATCTAAAAAGCTTGAAGTAGTTGGAAAAAGAGTTCTTAATTCTGGATATTTATTAACATCTTCCTTGAATCTATCAAAAAAAGTTACTGTTAGCTCTTCTTTAGATCTTTGAATCATAAAATCTGCTATTGCTACTGCTAAATTTGTCACATCTAAGTTTCCAATATTTTCTAAACCATTTTTAGCTTTTTCAATTGTACGCACAGATGATAATGCAATTAATTCTGGATTAAAAAGAAGATTTTTAATGAAAGGATTATTCTCAAAATAAAACTTATGTATTGTTTGATTGCTGAGAGGAACCCTACTTTTCAGACTATCTGGTAAGTAAACCTTTAAAATTCCATATAAAGCTCCAACTTTTAAGATTTCACCTCCCGATTTCGTGGAGTCATCTGTTATAAACTGGCCTTTTTTGTCTAAATATTTATTTAGTTCTAAAGCATCATAATAAGCTACTTGCCCCAATGATAATTGGCAAGCCATTACTGAACTTACCAAAAATGTCAATAGAATTATCTTCATATATTTTGTAAATTATACAATGCATTTAAAGGATTGATTATACCAAAGCCTGATTCATTATCAAACCCAATGATTTCACCATAGTCAGATGATGATCTAATTACCAATTTATTTAATTCTAAACCTTTAACTGTTTTGTTTTTAACTCTTAACAAACCAAATACACCACTTACAAATGCAGCTGACATACTTGTACCACTTGTTGTGAAATAAGTTCCGTTTATTCCCGTTGAATAAACATCAACACCTGGCGCAAGTAGATCTAATTCTTTACTTAAATTTGATAATTCATCTCTAATTTTATGCTCGTTTATAGAACCAACTGCAACACTTTCCTTATAAATTGCGGGATATACAGCATTAACTAATTCCCCATCATTTCCAATAGCACATATTATATTTACACCTTTTTCAGCTGTCATCTTAACGACATCTTTTAACCTATCACTATTAATAGAAGTGGATAAACTTAAAGAAATAATATCTGCTCCATTCTTATAAGCCCAATCAATACCTTCAATCAAATAATCAAGTTTAGCCCCTTTGCCAGAACTTCTTTCCATTATTTTTCCTACAATCAAATTACTATCTGGAGCTACCCCCAAAATTTGCTTTCCTTGACCACATACAATACCAGCGCAATGTGTTCCATGTCCATCAGAATCCTGAACATTTGTTGTATTATTTAAAAAATTTTTACAAACAAAATTTGGATTGCTTAAACTAATATAATTTGGTAGATCAGGATGATTGTAATCTACACCTGTATCTAGTATGGCAATATTAATTCCTTTGCCTTTACTACCAATCAAATTCCATAGTTTAGGAATATTTAATAATTCTATTCCCCAACCTACTTTAGAATCATCAATTAATGACTTTTTGTTTAAAGACTTAGAATTTCTTGTATTGAGATCCTTTAATGAAACTTCTTTTACTCCTCCACTCCAATAGTAGCCTGTGCTATCTTTGTACCACCAACTATTATCCGATCCAGGTACTGGTAATCCTTTAAGAGGACCTTCAACATCCAAAACAGAGCCAACTTTTAGAATGCCAATATGCTTGTTTATAGTACTGGCATCCCTCCTTATCCTTAGCTTTCTTTCAATTTTTATTTTTGGCATATTATATTGTTAAAATATCAAATAGATGTATATATCACCCTATTGCATCTGCATCATCATAAGTTTCATTAGGTTTCTTACCAGCTGATCTAAGGTTTACTAGCTTATTCAATAAATCAAACCAAAATGTAGCACCTAAAGAAAGGGCAAAACCCGTAATTAATATCCCTAAGATGCTGTTTAGAGGGTTATCTATCTTATTGAAAGGATTTATTATTCCAGCAGAACCATTGGTTTGAGAGGTTTGAATTTCTTCTTTTTTCCACCCAAGTGGGAAATCCGGATCTTGGATGGATTTACTTAATTCTCTAAAATGGGATACCTTTTCTACTAAAGTATCTATATTAGCAGGGTTTATAGTTGTACCTCTTTCTCTTGAATTTTGCAAATTTTGCAAAGCCATATGAAAGTTAGGATCATTAAATGAATTTGAGATGGCATTTGCAAACACCAAACTCTTATCTGGATTTGAATACAAATAGTTAGATAAGGCAATAGTATCAACATTGAAAAGGAATGCAATGAACAGACCATTAAAGAAGAGAAACCTTTGTGAAAACCGCTTATAGTCACCGGATAACCTTTCCATTGCATGATCAAACCAGGCTTCAAAGCCTCTTCTTACTTCATAAAAATTGTATCCATCCTTTATATATTGTAATATTATGGAAGCTTGATCATTAGAAAGAAAAGCAGTTTTAATTACTGCTTCACTCAGCTCATCAGTAGAATAGATTTTAGGAGTTATGTCTCTAACCTTAATGACTTGTTGTAATTTGGTCAATGGTTTACCATTTTCATCAACCAAAGTTTTTCCGTTATTATCTTCAGCAAGAATTGGATTTCCTAAGTTGTCAATCAAATCATTTCTATATAAATAATTTCCGTTTATATCTTTAAGCTTTACGGTTACTACAATATCGAATAAAGCTCTAACGAATTCTGAACTTGGTATATAAGAAACTTTCTTTCCTGCTTTAGAAAGGCCATCAATCGCGAAGTGATGCCAAATTTCCTCACCTAAACATTTAGGCTCAACTACATCCTTTTTACCTAAAAAATTATTTATTTTTTTTACTATACTTATTCCTAATCTTTTTATAAAGTTTGGCTTCTTGTAATTATAAGGCTGATTAAAAGTACTATATACCCAATCTCTCAAATCATTAGCACGAAACATTAAGAAGTTAGCTACTATTTCTAATGTTGCTGAAGCCACAATACTTAAAATGAAGTAGATGAATATTATACCTATAACTAAATCTAAAATTCTTAATATACCCATTGATTTTATTAATATATTTTAAATGAATATTTATGTGATATAAGGTTATAAAGTTTATCAAAGAAAATATAAAGAAGAAAAAAATTCACAAACCCAAACCTTTTATTATTGCTTCGTTAACCGAATGCACGTGTAATTTTTCATAAATATGTTCCAAGTGTTTCCGTACTGTTTTATTAGCAATAAACAAATTATCTGAAATTTGTTTGACAGTTAGTCCACGCTTTAAGCACTCTAAAACTTCATTCTCTCGTTTACTTAAAACATTAAACGTTTTGACTGCTTGTTTGGGAATTTCTTTTTCCCCTTTCATGTAACTTAATACTCTACTAGCGAGCGTAGGAGAAAGCGGCAAACCACCTTCTATCACATCAATAATCGCATTCAGAAGTTGGTGAGGCTTTGCATCTTTTAGTAAATAGCCCGAAGCACCTGCTTTTAAAGCTTCAAATAGCTTTTGCTCATCATCCATTACCGTCAGCATCACAATTTTCAAATCTTTGTATTCCTTTTTAACCTGCCAAGTTGCTTCTATACCGTTCATTTCTGGCATTTGTACATCCATTAGTAAAACTTGTGGCACATCACTCTTACCTAAAGTTTGAAGTAATTCTTTACCATTTCGCACCTCAAAAGTCACTTCTATTTCTTCTGTTAAAGCTAACTTATCTCGAATATCCTGCCCTAATTGAGCATTGTCTTCCACTATGCCGACGGTTATCTTTTGCATCCAAAATATTAATAGGGTTAGTTTATATATGAAAGGTACAATGTGAAAAGCAGGATGTAAATACGTCAATTGACGTATTTTAAGCACTTAACGGAAGCTTAACCTTGATGCAGGTACCTGAAGTAGAAGAATCTAGATAAAAAGTGCCTTGTACTTCTTTAGCACGCTTATGTATGTTGCTAAGCCCATAGCCTTTGGTTGAAGATCTTGAATTTAAACCTATACCATTATCTGAAATGGTCAATAATATACCCGTTTGGTTAATTTCTAACGTCACATTTACCTGTGTGGCTCGGGCATACTTAAGTGAATTAATGGTGCCTTCCTGAGCAATTCGTAATAAATGCATTGCAATTAAAGGCTCCACATTTATTTTTTCCTTTGTAGTAAGCAAATTCCAATTCAGGTCAGGCACTTCGCGATCTTCCCAAATCTTTAACAATAGCCCATGCATACGTCCTCCTAAAGCTTCAATCGTAATTTGTTCTTGATCAAGAAGCCAAATAGTTTCTCTAAGAGTGTGGTTCATCTCGCGAGTGAACTCACTTAAGCGGAGAAGTTGATTAGGATCAGGCAATTTATGGTAAGCCAGTAGCTCTAGGCGGGATATTAGGTGAGTAAGTTGAGAACCAAATCCATCATGTAGGTCACGCCCTAGCTTTTCACGTTGCTCCTGCAATTCCTTTTCTAGTTCTACTGCTTTCAGTTCTGCATCATGCTGTTTTTGTTCGGCTTCAACTAGAGATTGCAACAATACATTATAAGAACTCAGTACTTCTACTTTTCTAGTTAAGTATTGGATGTGATGATTGGTCCAACTGAGTATATTGCTCAGCATGTCAGCTACAATCATAAAATATTAGGTATAATATTTTATTAAATCGCTATTCTTTAAACATTGAGCATGCAGAGCTTCTTTTCGAAGCTTCTGAACCGAGGAGAAGAGAGCAATTCAGATAGGTTAACAGCCAACTGTTCTTTAGACTTGTCTGGCCTTTGCCCGTGATGATCAATAAAGAGTTAATTCAGAAAAGGTGTTTCTGTTTAAAAGTTAGTAACTGGAAACAATAATGTTATATTTTATCTTTCACCAAACTATTAAAACTACACCTCACCTTCAATACTTACTATTAAGTATTTATCTATGAGGTAAATCTCTAAAACAGAAAAAGCCTTCGTAGAAGTACTACGGAGCCTGACGCTTATAAACAGGTTTTGCTTAATGGGTAGATGTGAGATGAGGATGTTAACTTTAAACTAACCACAAATTGTCAAAGCCCTGAAAGGTATTAACATTCAATTCATTAACCCGTTATTCTTCATTCTATAAATGGCCTAAGCCGCCAAGCGCTGCAGAATTACCTTACAGGGGATTTGGGAGGTTACTTTGACCTTATGTTTCTTATGCAATGGAATCTGGAAATAACTTCCGGGAGTTAGGTAGTTATCCTGGTCTTCTACCGTGATGGTGCAGGTACCTTCCACGATCAGGAAGCGTTCATATTCATCGTGGTGAATTTCCTCATCGGCTACGTTTTCCAGCCACACAATGGCGGTGGTAGTACTAGGGTTATAGCCGATGATTTTCACATAGATGTCCTCTGAGGGAGAAGGCCTCTTCATGTCTTCCCGGTTGAGCCAGGCGGCATAGTCCTCCACTTTGGACTCGGGGGAAAGGTTGGGCGGGGAAGAAACCGGCTCGCCGTTCTGTAGCCGAACCATATAATCGATGGTAGCCAGCACGAGCGGTTTCACCGTGGGTTGAGGTTCTACTGAATGCGCTACGGCATATGTCTCAATGCTCTGCCGGATTTGCTCTATCTCTTGTCTGATCTCAGGGTGAGCAGCGGCCATTTGTTCCACCTCCTCGGTTTCCTCAGGCGAAGTAACGCCCATGACAAACAGCTCTAAAATCCCGGATTCTATGTAGTCGTTAATGGGGTTCATGCTGTTTTCTCTGCTGCTATGTGTTTGAAGGCCGTTTTTAGACGGCTTTTAAGTTGCTCCTCAGAAATACCCAAGGCTTGGGAGGCTTGGGAGCAACTGTACCCTTTGAGGTAAATTAAATCTAAGATGGCGCGTTCCTGGGGCTCCAGTTGGCAAAACGCTTCATTCGTTCGGGCATCTTTTAAGAAGTCTTCTTTTTTTACTTCTGTCAGAGGACTGGTTTCGGTTTTGCCGCTTTGGTTGAGTTGAAGGTATTTCCCGTTTTTCTGGGCTTCCAAGGCTATCCCGCGGGCTAAGGCCAGGCTCCAGGTGAGAAACCTGCTTTGGGAAGGATCAAAGATATGGATACGAGACCAGATGGTAAGGAAGGTTTCTTTCAGCACCTCTTCGGCTAGTTCCGTTTGGGACACCATCCGGGAGATCATGCCCATCAGGACCGGAGCGTAAGTATCATACAGCAACCCAAAGGCCTCCTGTTTCCCCTTCCTGATGGCCTCTAACAGCTTCTCCTCGGCCACGCCACCAAACCTACTTTCAACCATAAAGTCATTTTATAATGGACTTCCTAAACCAATCACTCCCAGGAAGGCGCCTCTAAGATACGCCATGGTTGTCTCTCACGCAAGGGAAGTACAAGACCCTCAGACCGTGTCTGCTTAGCTCTTATGCAAAATAAAGATTTTGGTAAAGAACCCTGCTCCTTCTGAAAGAAGAAGTCAAGCTTGCCAATTATTTGGGTAGTTCCAGCACAAACTCTTTTCCGGGGGCCACAGTCAGCTTAAAGCTCTTGATCCAGGGGTTGTAGAGGCGCAAGGTTTTATAGTTGGTACCCTGATCCAAGGCAAATTGGGCCAGGTCCGGGATGGAGGAAGTAACCGTCAGGGAGCGGGTAGGTAACGGTTCGTAGCCTTGCTCTTTGGGCAGGTCAAAGCCATATTTCGCCGGGTTGCCCAGTACCTCTTTCAAAGCCAGGATCCGGAACATGTACCTAGACGTTTCATCGTTCAGGTATAGGTCATAATAAGAGTCTACTTTCTGTTGTTCCAAGGCCCGGTCAATACCGCCTACCCCACGGTTATAGGCAGCGGCGGCATTGGTCCAGGAACCAAACTTTTTCATGGCTGACTTCAAGTACCGGCAAGCCGCCAAGGTAGATTTCTTTATATGAAAACGCTCATCCACCTCAGCGTTCACCAGAAGACCATACCCACGGGCAGTATCGGGCATGAGCTGCCAGAACCCAGAGGCCCCGGCGGGGGAGGTCACCTGGCTGAACAGACTCTCGGCTAGGGAAAGATACACGAAATCCTCTGGGATATCATTCTCGCGGAGCATGCGTTCAATCTCGGGCCGGTAGCGCTGCATCCGCTTCAAACCTATCAGCGTGGTAGCTTGCAGGTAGGAGTTCACCAGCAGTTCCCGGTCCAGGCGCTCGGCCACATCTGGTACCTCCAGCGGAACGGGCTCTCCGGCAAAGGAAAGCGAGGCAGGCAGACTAGGGGCTTTGACGACTTCACCTCGGGTAAAACGCACCTCATCGTTTCCACCGGTCGGAGAATCTGCCGTGAAAGACTGCTGACTGCAGAGGTTGAGGGTAAGGGCCATCAGTCCCAAACCGCCCAAATATTTCCAGATGTTGTCTGTCATGATCATTCTCTTTTCCTGCTGGTTTCCTTTGCTACCATAACCCTGCCAAAGCCGTTTTTAGTTTACCACCAGCAAAAGTTATTCTTCATTTACGGCCTTTATTACCTAAAAAGTACAAGATACGTTCCAAAAAAACAGGAAGTTAGTTTTTCCCTAAAGCCAGAAAGGAAACGCTTCTACCCTTACACGTTTTATAGCCTATTTCAGAAAAACAACCACAAAACAGCCCTAGGCCTTACCTGCCCTTACAGCCACCTTCCATAACATATTGGTAATCTAGGTTTTACCTTAAAGTAATAGAAAAGGCTCTCCTTTACAACATGGAAAAGCTAATTATTCTTTACTGCCTTTTGATTGTGGCCCTGCTGGGGGTGCTTCTGGTTTTACTGCTTTTCATGACGGTAAACAAACCAGAAGATGCCCTTTCCAGGCATGAGAAAGTCCTTTTTGCTTGCGGTGGTATGATCGGGTTGATCATTCTGCACTTGAATTGGCTCCTGCTGCCTTGGAGCAGACAGCAGAAAGGAGATGCAGTGGCTTTCGGCACCATTATCCTTTTAACAATTTTACTTCTGGCCCCTATTTTCTTCCTGCTCCTGCCAAAACAAAAAGTACAGGACCTCTAACCCCTTGAAAAATCAGCACCTTAGGAATGGGCTCCGCAGGAAGAACCACAAAAAGGAAGCTGCAAGGCCATAGAAATAGTATTGTAGAACGGGTGAAATCCCCATTCTTTTTTAACCCAAACCCTACCCCCTCGTATAGACGGTATAATTACCAACTAACCGAACTTATAACACTATGGCTAAGTTAAAAACACTAGAAGATTTATTTGAGCACCAACTCAAGGACCTATATAGCGCTGAAAAACAAGGCGTTGCTGCGTTAACCAAAATGATCAAAGCCACTGACGACGAAAAACTGAAGCAGGCGATCACCACCCACCTGGAAGAAACCAAAGCGCAGAAAGACCGCTTAGAAAAAGTCTGCGAACTGGTGGGCACTACCCCCGGTCGCATGAAGTGCAAAGCCATGGAAGGCCTGGTTGAGGAAGGCGAGGAAACCATTGAGGAAGACGCTACCCCAGAGGTGAAAGATGCTGGGCTTATCGCTTCCATCCAACGCATGGAGCACTATGAGATTGCCGGTTACGGTACCGCCGCTCACTTTGCAGAGCGCCTGGGCCACAAAGAAGCCGCTGATTTGCTGAGACAAACCTTGGCTGAAGAGCAAAAAACAGATACGTTGCTCAACGACCTGGCCAAAAGCTATATCAACGAGAAAGCAGAATAGCTTTTAGTTGAAGAAAGACAGCAAAGCCTGTTCCTCTTGGGGAGCAGGCTTTGCTGTTTTAGGGCCGTTTCTATAAAACCAGGCTAAAAATATCTTTTCTCCGGAAGCGAGTTTAAAACAGGATTCCCGAAATTTGAGGTGACATGTCAGCTACTACTTCCCTTTCCTTTTTACCAGATCTACCGGTCAAAGAAGCCTTGCCGCGGCTGCTCACCGCCTTACAAACCAACTCCCGCGCTGTGCTGGAGGCCCCGCCCGGCGCCGGTAAAACCACGCTGGTTCCTTTGGCTCTTTTGGAGGCGGACTGGCGCGCCGGCGGCAAAATCATCATGCTGGAGCCGCGTAGGCTAGCCGCCCGGGCCGCCGCCCAACGCATGTCTGATTTGCTGGGCGAGGAAGTGGGCCAGACCGTAGGGTATTGGGTCCGGATGGAGCATATTGTGTCGCAGCACACCCGCATTGAGGTAGTTACCGAAGGCATTCTCACGCGCCTGCTTCAGAGCGATCCGGCCCTGGAGGGTGTAGCGGCCATTATCTTCGATGAATTCCATGAGCGGAGCCTCCAGGCCGATGTGGGTTTGGCCTTGGCCCTGGATGCCCAGGCCGTGCTCCGGCCTGACCTGCGGATTCTGGTCATGAGTGCCACCCTTGATGCTGCCTCCGTCGCTAATTGGCTGGAAGCGCCCGTGATTAAAAGCGAAGGCTGCCAGTTCCCGGTGGAGACGCATTACCTCTCCCCCGCGGAAATGGCCTCGGCTGGTCAGAGACCAGCCGAGCGTTTAGCGAACCTTTTACCAAAATCCATCAGAAAAGCCCTGGATCAGGAACCGGAGGGTGACGTACTGGTTTTCTTGCCGGGTATGGGTGAGATGCGGCGCGTGGCTCAGGCACTGGAAGGGAAACTGGCCTCCACCATTGACCTGCACTTGCTGCACGGCGATTTGAACCTCACCCAGCAATTGGCCGCCATCCGGCCGGCCCCAACCGGGAGGAGAAAGATCGTGCTGGCCACCAGTATTGCCGAGACCAGTTTGACCATTGAAGGCGTGAAAGTGGTGATTGACGGCGGATTCGCGCGCGTTCCCAAGTTCGTGCCGCGCATCGGATTGACCACGCTGGCTACCATTCCGGTCTCCAGGGCCGCCGCTGATCAGCGCCGTGGCCGGGCCGGTCGTCTGGGTCCGGGCGTTTGCTACCGCATGTGGTCCTCCGCCGATCAACTCCAACTCGCCGACCGGCAAACCCCGGAGATCTGCGAAGCAGACTTAACAGGCCTGGCCTTGGAATTGTCCATCTGGGGCGCCCAGGAAGCCACCGACCTGAAGTGGCTGGACACCCCGCCCGCCGCCGCGCTTTCCCTCGCCCGCGACCTGCTGGTTCGCCTGGAAGCCTTGGATAAAGCTGGCAAAGCCACGGCCCACGGGAAGGCCCTGGCAGCCTTGGGGCTTTCTCCTAGGTTAGGCCATCTGGTGGTGCGCGGCCATGCCTTGGGGTTAGGCGCCACCGCCTGCGATGTAGCCGCCCTGCTCTCGGACCGCGATATCCTTAAACCAATGCAGATTTCCTTCGCTGATCCGCTGCCGGACCTTACGCTTCGATTGGAGTTGCTGGACGGCCAATCACCGCCCACGCCGGGTTATACCGTGGATGGCAACACCGTCCGCAAAATACGGGAACAGGCCCAGAACCTCCGGCAGCGCATAAAAACCAAAAGAACCTCCCCTAACTACGGTGCCATCGGGCTTCTAACTGCTTTAGCGTACCCAGATCGTTTGGCCCAGCGGGAAACCTCGGGACGCGTGCGCCTCATCTCGGGGCAGCGCGCCACTTTGCAGACAGAATTGTTTGGGGAGGCCGAGTTCTACGCCATCGCGCATCTAGAGCTAGGCACCCGGCCGCGGGTTTTATCGGCGGCGCCTGTTACTAAGGAAGAGCTGCTCACTCATTTTTCGGGCCAGTTGGAGCGCATAGAGGAAGTACGCTGGGATGCGGCCACGGAGAAAGTCATCGCCCGACAGATCACGCGCATGGGCGCCTTGACCCTGGAAGAGTCAGCTTTGCCAAACCCCAACCAGGAACTGGTGGCGGAGGCGCTGCTGCAGGCCCTGAAAGAAAAAGGCCTTGAACGGATGCCGTGGTCTGAGGAAGCGCAGAAAACCCGCGAACGGCTGGCGTTTCTGCACCAGCTCTCGCCGGACCAGTGGCCCGACGTCTCAGAAGAAGCTTTGGAAGCGACGATGGAGGAATGGCTTTTGCCGCACCTGTTGGGTTTACGCACCCTGGAGCAAGTGGCCAAACTGGATTTCAAGGAGATTCTGCTCGCGGACCTTTCCTGGGAGCAGCGCCAGGAGATGGACCGCTTGGCGCCCTCGCACCTGGAGGTTCCCAGCGGCTCGCGCATCGGGCTGAACTATGCTGATGCCAGCACTCCCATACTGGCCGTCCGGCTGCAGGAGGTTTTCGGGATGCTGGACACTCCGCGGATTGGCGGTGGCAAGGTACCCGTGCTCATGCACCTGCTTTCGCCGGCCTCGCGCCCGGTGCAGGTAACCCGGGATCTGAGAAGTTTCTGGACCACCGGCTACTTTGATGTCAGGAAAGACCTGCGGGGCCGCTACCCCAAACACTTCTGGCCCGATGATCCCCTCTCAGCGGTACCCACCAGAGGCACGAAAAAAAGGCCGCAGCCTTAGGTTAAGCAATACCAATCGTTTCAGGCCTGTTTTTCTTAAAACAAGCTTAAAAGACAAAGGGGAGGCCGAAGCTTCCCCTTTGTCTTTTACAGCTAAACCGAAGGATTAGTGTCCGGCGTTTCTGATCTCGGCGTTAGCACCAGCCGGGCGGTTAGGACCGTCTTTCTCGCCGTCAGAGCCTTTTACTTTCACTAGTTTGTTGTAAAGACCCAACAGCAGGAATGGCGCAGGCCACTGCCCTACGAACAGCGCTTCGTCATCTTTTTTCATCACTTTCAAGGTAGCCGATACGGCCATTGACCCAAGGGCAGCCCATAAGAACAGATCTGAAGGCAACTTGGCAGTATACTCTTCAATTGCACGAGCTACTGGTCCTTCTTTATGGTCTGGGTTAAAGTTGTCTGCTTTTTCTTTTAAGTTTGATGCGTCCATAGTAGTATTTTGATTATAATATGTGGTACATGGATATCAAAACGTAGGAAGTATTTCTAGGGTTGGCAAAAATGCGTAAGAAGTGAAATAGCCCACCTTAGAGGCAAGCGCTTTCCGGCGCAGAAAAACTGAATTGAAGCCAGATTTTAACTGCGCATAAACTACATATGGAGCAAAAACTCAGATGAATTTTGAGCCTGAAACAGGGAAACCTAAGGCTTTATTAGTTTTAATAAACAGCGAAACTTGCCAACGGCGATAGCTCTCAACTGAGACCAAGGACCAAGAAATTCACTTGTAGTCCTTTCAGATGGTGACCTTATAAAACCTGCAGAAAGAAGAATTTTAAGGCTATCTTCCTAAAATCTGCCTTAAAATGAACATTGTGGTTTGGCCTAAAACAATTCAAGGGACAGCTGCTGAACTTCCTTTATAACTGACTTGGTCTTGATGACTGGCGCTGGGTTGTACACCACCGGAGCGCCGTCAATGAAAAAAACGGGCGTTTCTTCATAGCGGGAGGCCACCACCACGTGCGTGCCCTCGGCGTGAGTGGTGAAGAGTTCCTTTACCAGCTTGGGGCAGTTGTTGTCTTTGGAAAGGTGACCCAGCAGCACGTGACTCATGTACTCGGGTTTGTAGCCCGTGAACAAATTCAGCGCCTGTCGATTGGAAAGGTGCCCGTGGTTGCCCCTGATCCTGGCCTTGAGGTGATACGGGTACCGGCCGCGCTCCAGCATCTGCTCGTCATAATTGCTTTCCAGGAAAGCCGCGTGGCACAGCTGAAATTGTCTGATGACATGATCACAGGGCGTCCCGATATCGGTGAACACGCCCACGTTGATGCCGTTGCCGGAGATGATGAAACTATGCGGATCAGCGGCATCGTGGAACTTGGGGAATCCGGTGACGGTAAGGTCTCCTATCTGCACCCCCTCGTAGGCCTGAAAAGAATTCACCAAGCGGTAATCCAGCCCGAAGCGTAGGTTTTGCAAAGTGGCCGGTGTGATGTAGACCGGAATCTGGTATTTTTTCGCCAACACCGGCAGACCCTTGATGTGGTCAGAGTGCTCGTGCGAAATAAAAATGGCTTTTATTTTCTCCATGGACAGCCCCAAACGCTTCATACGCCCTTCGGTTTCGCGGCACGAAATACCTGCATCTACCAACACTGCCTCCTGCTCATTCCCAATGTAATAGCAGTTCCCGTTACTCCCCGATGCCAACGACGTTATGTACAATCCCATAGAGCTACAAAATTACGGTATGTTTTGCGTAATCTCCACCTTCCACTGCGCAAACTGATTCTATATTCTTATAAGAAAAAGCCTGTACTTAACATAAATTTTAAGCCAAGAATAAACAAGTCTACTACCGTAAACTTCCTTCTTCCACTATCGCTGAACAAATAGATGCTTACAACAAAACTTACGGGAATAAACTAGCACTCCTAGAATCAGGAACCACCAATAAAGCAAAGCTGTCAGGTAGCAGCTATTCTTAGAAGCTGTTTCCAGCCTCTTTTAGCTAAATCAGCCCGAAAACAGAGACCGGTAATTTATCTGGGTTCCACTGTTTGCGAAGAATGCCGAGGAATCAGAATTGGGTCCAGCACGATGCGCTCTGGGGTGGTGCCGTAGAAATCCTTGTTCGCAATGAGTTTCAGAAACAGGTGCGCAGTCTCCTCTCCCATTCTTATGGTCTGCTGGTCCACAGTGGATAGCGAAGGAGTCACGAACGCCCCGAACGCCTCGTTCGCAAAGCCCATGACACCCATTTGCTGGGGTACTTTAATGCCTCTTTCCAGCAGAACCTGCAAGGCGCCCATGGCCGTATAGTCTTCAGCGGCAAAAACGGCGTCAAAGTTTTTCTCCTGCTCTAAAAGGCGCGTAACCGAGTCTTTCCCAAATTCCAAAGACAACCGGCCCTTGCAAATCATATCCTCGTTCATTGGCAAG
Source organism: Rufibacter hautae (assembly GCF_008271695.1). Taxonomy (GTDB): domain Bacteria; phylum Bacteroidota; class Bacteroidia; order Cytophagales; family Hymenobacteraceae; genus Nibribacter; species Nibribacter hautae. The sequence continues at coordinate 345,728 of NZ_VKKY01000002.1, read as the reverse complement.
CCATACTGCTGCAGGGCATCGCGATACCCCCGGAAACGCTCCTTGAAAATGGTCAGGTTCTGGTCTGAGGTGAAATGCGCAATGTGCTTGTACCCTTCTTTGATAAGATGCTCCGTAGCCACAAAACCGGCTTGGTAGTCATTGATGGTCACCGAAGGCACGGGCAGTTCGTTGATGGCACGGTCAAAAAACAACAGCGGCACCTGGCGCTTGCTGATCTGCTCGTAGAACTCGCGGCCTTCCACTTCCCCGGAGACCGAGGAGATGATTCCGTCAACCCGGGACTGCAGAAAAGTCTCAATCCCCTTCTGCTCCTGCTTCAGTGACTCGCCGGTTTGGTACAGCAGCATGCTGTAGCCGTTCTCATTCATGACCTTCTCAATGCCGTGCACCACCGAACTGAAGAAACTGGTGTCCAGGCTGGGCACAATGATCCCGATGACGTTGGTGCGCCCGGAACGCAGGGAGGAAGCCAGTTTGTTCTGCTGGTAGTTCAGGCGTTTGGCCGTTTCAAGCACCGCCGCTTTGGTGGCGGCACTGATGGCCGGATGGTCATTGAGGGCCCGCGCCACCGTGGAGAAGGTCACATCCAGCTCCCGCGCAATGTCATGTATGGTTGTTTTCTTCAATGTCTCTGCTGTGTGTGCCCAAAAATACTTACCTGCCGGAAAAGTCCTTAAAGCTATCCCAATTTCTTTTCAATTTATGCACGTTTTTGCTTAAACACGCCTAAAACATGCAGGTATTCCGGCGCTACTTTGCCATTTAGGAAACTGGCTAATATTTAAACTCCTCATAATAAGCCGTTTACTCAACTAGGGATTACTTTCCCCTTATGGCCGGATCAATGTTTTTTTCACTAAAAATGAGGGTTTCTGCGTCTTATATTTCCTATTCTCAGAATTTTCCGTTAAAATTATGCCAACGTTGGCATTTGGGAAACGCTGCAGAAAATCTGAAACTGTTTTTCCTAGCCCTCGTCCTGAATTGATGTCATTGTAACAAAGCCCTTTATGCTCCTATTAGGAATAGACGTAGGTACCTCCTCCATCAAAGTATCGGTGGTAGATGCGGCCACCCAGAAATGTCTGGTTTCGGCGCAGTTTCCAGAAACCGAGTCCAAAATCAACTCTTTGCAACCGGGTTGGGCTGAGCAGGCCCCCGAGATGTGGTGGGAGCATACCCAAACCGCCATCCAGAAAGCCAACGCCTCGGGCGCCTACAATCCTGAGGACATTGGGGCGATTGGGATTGCTTACCAGATGCACGGGTTGGTGATTGTGGATGAGAACCAGGAGGTTTTGCGCCAGTCCATCATCTGGTGCGACAGCCGCGCGGTCCCTTACGGACAGAAGGCCCTGGAGCACATCGGTCAGGAACAGAGCCTTTCGCGCCTGCTGAATTCCCCGGGAAACTTCACCGCCGCCAAATTGGCCTGGGTAAAGGAAAACGAGCCCGAAACGTTCAGCAGAATCCACAAGATCATGCTGCCCGGCGACTACATCGCCATGAAACTGACCGGCGAGATCACCACCAGCGTTTCTGCCTTGTCTGAGGGCATTTTCTGGGATTTCCAGAAAGACGAGGTGTCTGCCGATGTCATGAATTTCTTTGGGTTCAGCCCAGACATCATCCCACCCGTGAAGCCCTTGTTTTCGTCCCATGGCGAGGTGAAGCCCGAGATCGCTTCTTCCCTGTCTCTGAAAGCCGGCATACCGGTGGCCTATAAATCAGGCGACCAGCCCAACAACGCGCTTTCCCTTAACGTGCTCAACCCCGGCGAGGTAGCGGCCACGGCCGGAACCTCGGGTGTGATCTACGGCGTGAGCGATCAGTTGGTGTATGACCCGCAGTCCCGCGTGAACACCTTCGCGCACGTGAACTATACCCCGGAGTCTAAGCGCGTGGGCGTGCTCATGAACATCAACGGCACGGGCATCATGAACAGCTGGGTAAAGGAAAACATGGGCCAGGGCCTCTCCTACCCCCAGATGAACGACGAGGCCCAGAAAGCGCCCGTAGGGAGCAACGGGCTGCGTATCTTCCCTTTCGGGAACGGGGCCGAGCGCGTGTTCAACAACCGCATCATTGGGGCGCAGTTCCACGGGCTTGATTTCAATCTCCATTCCAAAGGTCACGTGTTCCGGGCGGTGCAGGAAGGCATCGCTTTCACCTTCCGCTTCGGGCTGGACATCATGCGCGAGAACGGCATGAATCCGCAGGTCATCAGGGCAGGTAATGCGAACATGTTCCTGAGCCCGCTCTTTGCCGAGGCTTTCGTGAATGCCACGCACGTGCCGGTGGAACTCTACCAGAACGACGGCAGCGTGGGCGCGGCCTTGGGTGCCGGTATCGGGGCCCAGGTGTTCTCCTCGGCGCAGGAAGCCTTCAGCCGCTTTGAGCGCCTGAAAGTTATTGAGCCAACCCAGACCGATGCCTACGAAACCTCGTACCAAGACTGGAAAGCTTTATTACTGAAACAATTAAGAGACTAATTTATTTACCCTTATACATTCACAACCATGGCAAATCACACCTTAGTAGACACAGAATACTTTAAAGGAATAGGACAGATAAAGTTTGAAGGTCCGGAGTCTGACAACCCGTTGGCGTACCGCTGGTATGACGAGAACCGGGTAGTGGCGGGCAAAACCCTGAAAGAGCATCTTAAGTTTTCGGTGGCCTATTGGCACTCCTTCAACGCCAACGGCTCTGATCCATTCGGAGGGCCAACGTTGAACTTCGCCTGGGACCAGAGTTCAGATGTAATTGAGCGCGCCAAAGCCAAAATGGATGCCGCGTTTGAGTTCATCACTAAATTGGGCATGCCTTACTACTGCTTTCATGATGTAGACGTGGTAGACTTTGGCAATGACGTGGTGGAGAACGAGCGTCGTCTGCAGACCATGGTGGAATACGCGAAGCAGAAGCAAGCCGAATCAGGCGTGAAACTGCTGTGGGGAACTGCTAACGTGTTCTCGCACGAGCGCTACATGAACGGTGCCTCCACCAACCCAGACTTCCATGTGCTGGCTCACGCGGCTGCGCAGGTGAAAGGTGCGTTGGATGCTACTATCGCCTTGGGTGGTGAAAACTACGTATTCTGGGGAGGCCGTGAGGGGTACATGACCTTGCTCAACACCAACATGAAGCGCGAGCAGGAGCACCTGGCCCGCTTCCTGCACTCTGCCAAAGACTACGCCCGTGCCCAAGGCTTCAAAGGAACGTTCTTCATTGAGCCGAAGCCAATGGAGCCCACCAAGCACCAGTACGACTACGACTGCGCTACCGTGATCGGGTTCCTGCGTCAGCATGACCTGTTGGGTGATTTCAAAATCAACATCGAGGTGAACCATGCGACCTTGGCGGGCCACACCTTCCAGCACGAGTTGCAGGTTGCCGCCGATGCCGGTGTATTGGGCTCTGTAGATGCCAACCGCGGTGACTACCAAAACGGCTGGGACACTGACCAGTTCCCGAACAACCTGAACGAGTTGACCGAGGCCATGCTGATCTTCCTGGAGGCCGGTGGCCTGCAAGGCGGCGGTGTGAACTTCGATGCTAAAATCAGAAGAAACTCCACTGATCCGGCTGACCTGTTCTACGCCCACATCGGTGGTGCCGATACCTTTGCCCGTGCCCTGATCACCGCTGACAACATCCTTCAAAACTCTGACTACAGCAAAATCCGCCAGGAGCGTTACGCCTCTTTTGACAGCGGCAAAGGCCAAGAGTTTGAGCAAGGCAAACTGAAGCTAGAGGATCTGCGCGCCTACGCCATTGAGCAAGGTGAGCCAACCCTGCAGAGCGGCCGTCAGGAGTACCTGGAGAACCTGATCAACAGATTCATCTAGTCTGTAAAAAATTACTTCTTACCGCCTATGTGGCAAAGTAACCAGTGCTATCTCCTGATGAAAATCAAAAGGAAGGATAAACCTGCTGCTTGGGTGGTCAGTATCATATTTTCCAATTAGAGTTGTCTTGTCAACACTCCAATTGTTTTTTCATGTAATGCATACCAAAAAGGCTGTCTCTATTGGAGGCAGCCTTTTTCTGTTAAAGGTAGTTTCTTAAGCTTCGCATTCGTTCACCTGCGGCAATTATTTTCTTAAAGTTGACTTTAAGGCAAATCAGGTATTTTAAAGCTGATTTTTAAAAATAAATGTTTAAACGGCTGAATTAGGCGCAAAAAAATCGGGCTCTTTCGGAGCCCGATTTCCTACTCATCTGTACAAGGTCTTCTGCTGTACTGATAAGCTTATTCCTGTGAAAAGAACTATTCTTGTTCCTGCATAATCTCCTTCATCTTCTCGGCATCTGCCACGAACTTGGCCAAGCCGCTGGCGGTAAGCGGATGGGTCAATAGGCCCAAGATTGGCTCCAGCGGACAGGTGCACACGTGCGCGCCGGCCTCGGCACACTTCACAATGTGGAGGGAGCTGCGGATAGAAGCCGCCAGGATTTGGGTTTCATACCCCTGAATGGCGTAGATATTAGCGATTTGCTCAATCAACTGAACACCATCCCAGCCAATGTCATCCACACGGCCCAAGAATGGAGACACGTATGTAGCCCCCGCTTTGGCAGCTAAGATTGCTTGTCCGGCCGAGAACACCAACGTACAGTTGGTCTTAATGCCTTTGTCAGAGAAGTATTTGATGGCTTTCAGACCGTCTTTGATCATAGGTACTTTCACCACAATGTTGGGGTGCAGCGCCGCCAGCGTTTCGCCCTCCTCTACCATGGAGTCAAAGTCAGTGGAAAGCACCTCAGCACTGATATCACCGTCTACTATCTCGCAGATCGCCTTGTAATGGTCCAACGTGGCTTGGGTTCCCTTGATGCCTTCTTTGGCCATTAAGGAAGGATTAGTGGTTACTCCGTCCAGAATACCCAGGTCATGGGCTTCTTTGATGTGGGCCAAATTAGCCGTGTCAATGAAAAACTTCATAGCAAATGGTTTTAGGTTTCGTTTTGAAAAAAGGGCTGAAAACAACCGGTTTGTTCGTTTAATATAAATTGATTCCCGAAAGGTTACTTATAAATGTATTAATGACAATTATACCTATTTACCTTCAATCCTCCAACTAATCAGGAATCTAATTAACTATAGTACGGCGTTTTTGGTGACGAAGGCAAGACCATACGGGTATCTTTCCATCAAAAATCAAATTTCGAGCTGTGGAAGCTTTGGCTACTGTTCAACTTCTTACAGCCACTAAAGTTAACATATTAAATAAGCTGAGTACATCTACTTCTAATCGGCTAATCTCTGAAAGGAACATTAGACTTTAGAATTTCCTATGCTCTGGTACAAACATTACGTTACCACTAGTTTAGTTTAGGGTCTGTTTTCTGCAAAACATGCCCTAAACAGTTATTTCACTTGTGTCGCAGACAGGTTAGCGCTTTCTGGCGGACCCAGGTAGCTGGGCTTTAAGCCGCCGGTGTCTATTACCAGTTTCTGCAGGACCACACCAGCGTCCACGATCCAGAACTTGAGTACGTGCTCGCCCGGCTTTTTCAGCTGATGTTTAGATACCGTCAGGTTGATGTTATTGGCCACGTTCTTGTTCCACTCCCGCTCAGATTTGTCGGTGTGGATGTTGATGATTTGCGGGGCTTCGTCATCGAAGGAAATCGCGTAGCGCAGCCCTTGGGTATTGTGGAAGTTGAGCGTGGGCGACAGAAACACCTGCACGTTCACAGGACCTTCTTTCTGCAGGTACACCTTGTACTCCAGGTGCGGACTGTTTCCGCCGGGTGTCTGGCTAGGGGCCGTAACTGGCAGGGTGGTCATGGCGGAGGCGGTGCGGCCCAGATCAGGGATGAGTTTCCATTGAATGCTGTTGCCTTCCACGGCGCGGGTGTAATGCGCCGCCTCCATAGAGACATAGCCGTTGGCCTCCACAAATCCTTCCTGTTGCGTAGCAGCAGATATGGTCGGTTCCACTAGGGCATGGACCGTTACGGTTTTCCCTTTCGGACCCGAAATGGTCAAGGTAGCCCGTTGCGGCCCCGCAGGCACATTGGCCCAATCCACACTTACCCAGATGCGTTGCTCTTTGGCTACCGTGCCTCGCTCCTGTGAAACTTTGAGCCATGGAGCGCTGGACTTGATGGTGAAATCAAACGGCTGCAACCCGCGGTTGAACACCTCCAGGTAATGGCCTTGCTTTTGGTAAGGGGAGAAAGCTGGCAGCGCGGCCACTTCTTTCGCCTGAGGCCACCATTGGTCAGATCCTTCCACCGCCACGCCCATCTCAGCGGCGGCAGGCAAGTTGATTTGCTTCAACTCGGGTAGGACGTCCTTCTCGGGTTGTTGCCAGTACGTGTAGCTGATGTGCGTCTGCGACATCATGTGGTTCCACTTTCCGTTGGCAATCTCTTTGTGGTAGGTTTGGGTCAACGCGGCATCGCGGTCAAAAAGCCTTTTCACCTTGGCAGCCAAATCATTGGTGGCGGCTCTCCCCTGCTGGGCATAAAGGCGGTTCCGACCGGTGGTCACGTGCAACTCGTTCAGATTGGCGCAGGCTTGTACCGGGTACAGCACCAACTGATAGTAAGCATCTTTGTACTGGGCCGGCAAGGCCTGGTAAATACGGTTTGCTTCCTGGGCCAGGCGGTTGTACTCTTCTACCACGGTTTCGGCCTCCAGGTAGTTGGTAAGGCTGTAGGTGTCTGGGGCCAGGAGTTCCGGTTTGCGGCGGCTGTTGTACTTGGGGTACTTGGCCAGGATATCCGCGATGGCCGAGGCATGCTCCGCACCAAATTGGCGCTCTGCCCACAGACGGGTGTATTCTTCCAGGCGCTCGGCGGGCCACTTCTCCGGGTTCCAGGCGTAGTCCAGGAAAAACTCCGTGGGGAACTCCATGGGCTTGATGTCGCCCACGTTCACAATCCAGATGCGGTCGGCTTTGTGCTCGTAAGCCAGGTGCATCTGCTCCCAAATGCGCGGAATCGGGTTGGTGTTCAACCATTTGTAATTTCGCGGGCCGCCCACGTAGTCAAAGTGGTAGTAGATGCCGTACCCACCGGAGTGCTGTTTCTCGCCTGGTTTTGGCAATTTGCGGATGTTCCCCCAGTTGTCATCGGCCAGCAACAGAGTTACGTCATCAGGGACGCGCATGCCTTTGTCATAGTAGTCCTGCACCTCTTTGTACAGGGCCCACAGCTGCGGCGTTTGGGAGGCATCTTTGCCAGTGACTTCAGAGATTATCTTCCGTTGGTCGGCCACGATGCGCTCCAGCAGCCCGATGTTGCTTTCCTCGCTCATGGGCTCGTCGCCGTCGCCGCGCATCCCCACGGTCACGATGTTCTCAAAGCCGTTCATGCGCTTGATGCCGCCGGTCCAGAACTCGCGCAGCTTCTCGGGGTTGGTATTGTAGTTCCAGGGACCGCCACCGTTCCGGCGCCACTCGTCATGGGCACGGGCGAGCGGCTCATGGTGCGAGGTGCCCATCACCACTCCGTACAGATCAGCGGTCTGCGGGTTAATTTTGTCATCGTCGCTAAAGGCGCTGCCCCACATGGCGGGCCAGAGGTAATTGCCTTTCATGCGCAAAATCAGCTCAAAGACCTTCTCGTAGAACTTGTGATTGAACCCGCCGAACTGCTCCTTGGCCCAATTAGAAAGCGCCGGGGCCTCGTCATTGATGAAGATGCCGCGGTACTTTACGGCTGGGGTTCCTTTGGTATGGCGCCCTTCCAGCACATACAGGTTCTCCTGCTGCTTTACGGGCACATCGGCCCACCAATACCACGGCGACACGCCAATCTGCTGAGACACGTCATAGATGCCGTAAATGGTGCCGCGTTTGTCGCTGCCCACAATCACCAGGGCCTCGTCCACGCCTTTCATGGGTTTCTTTACGGTCTGCACCACAAAGGTCTCCCACTTGCCGGCCAGGTCTTTCACGTCCAGCTTTTTGCTTTTCACCAGTTGGTCAATGAGCGGGCTTTTGCCCAGCGTACCTACCAGCACCAGCGTCTTGGCTTTGGGCGCCTTCTGCCCCACGGTCAGAGCCGGCTCTGCTTTGGTGACGTTTTTCACATCGGCCTGTAGGTCTTTCAACGCTCTGATCACGCCGGTGAAATCCTTGTCGCTCACGAAAAATGGGGCAGATTTACCTTCGGTGAAAAGCGGAAAGGCATCGTTTTTCTTCTGGTTTGTGATGTAGCGCACATCGTCCAGGGCAAAAGCGGCGGGAGCCCAAAGCAGGAAGACCAGGCAAAGGACCAGAGGTTGCCATCGCGATGTCAGGGTAGACGCTGTTTTAGGCTTGTTTTTCAGGAAAGAGGCTGCATTCATGCGGAAATCAATTTAGGGGAAAATAGTCTTTGGCGTTGTAGTAGCAGATGTCCTGCACGATCTTCCCTATCCAGGGGAGGTCATTGGGCAGTAGCCCGCGTTCCATCTCTTCGCCCAGCAGGTTGCAGAGCAGGCGCCGGAAATACTCGTGGCGGGAGTACGAAAGGAAGCTGCGCGAATCGGTGAGCATGCCCACGAAACAGCTGATAAGACCCATGTTGGAGAGCGCGTTCATCTGTTCTTTCATGCCGTCCAGATTGTCCAGGAACCACCACGCTGAGCCGAACTGCATCTTGCCTTTGATGCCGCCGCCCTGGAAATTCCCGATCATGGTGGCGAAGGCCGCGTTGTCGGCGGGGTTGAGGTTGTAGAGGATGGTTTTGGTGAGGCAGTTCTCCTGCTCCAGTTGGTTGAAGAAGGCCGCCATGCTCAGAATCTGCCCATAGTCCCCGATGGAATCATACCCAGTATCAGGGCCGTTGACCTGCAGCATGCGGCTGTTGTTGTTCCGGATGGCCCCCACGTGGAATTGCTGCACCCACCCTTTCTGGTAGTACATGCGGCCCAGCTCCACCAGCAGAAACCGGGCAAAGGCATCTTGGTACTGGGCGGCCTCTTGGTCATTGCCCTGCAGCACATCGGTGAACACTTTGTTCAACTCGTGGGCCGGCACTTGCCCAATAGGCAGACTCGTGAGCCCATGGTCCGAGAGGCGGCAGCCGTGGGCATGGAAGTAGTTGAGCCGGTTTTCCAGCACCTCTAGCAGGCTATCCAGGTTGAAGATCTCCAAGCCAGAAACGCCGGCCAGAAGCATGAGGTATTCCCTGAAAGAATCCCCGCCTGAGAGATGGAATACCTTGTCTGGCCGGAAAGAAGGCAGCACTTTCGTTTTGAAGCCGTTTTCTGCTAATTGGCGGTGAAACGACAGGTCATCGGTGGGGTCATCGGTGGTGCCCACCATCTCCACGTTGAAATGCGTGAGCAGGCCCTGCGGCGTAAACTCCGGTTTCTGAAGCAACGCATTGCAGTGCCTGTACACCTCGCCCGCATTCCGTTCTGAAAGCAGTTGATTCACCCCGAACGGGTTCTTCAGCTCCATGTGGGTCCAGTGGAAAAGCGGATTGCGCAGGGTGTACGGCACGGCGGCCGCCCATTTCTGGAACTTCTCCTCATCTGGGGCATCGCCGGTGATGTATTTCTCCTCCACGCCTAAGGTGCGCAGGGCCCGCCACTTGTAATGGTCCCCGGCCAGCCAGATGCTGGTGAGATTGGGATAATTCTGGTTCAGGGCAATAGCTTCCGGCGACAGATGGCAATGGTAATCTATGATGGGCAGATCTTTGGCGTACCCGTGGTACAACTCCTGCGCCGACCGGGTCTGCAAAAGGAAATCCTCCTGCAGGAAGGCTCCGGCAGGAGGTAAAAAACCGCGAGAAGAATTGGGTAAAGTGGAAAGGATGCGCTCCTGCATGGTAAGTTGGATTAGGTGGCCCCGTAAATGCTTCTTTCAATGCCCATCTCAAGGCCGCGCAGCTCAGCCAGCCCACGCAACCGCCCGATGGCCGAATACCCCGGGTTGGTGACTTTGTGCAGATCATCCAGCATCTGGTGCCCGTGGTCGGGGCGGAAAGGGATAGGCTCCTGCCGGGTGCGGTTGATGGCCACCAGCTCTTTCATGACGCCGTACATGTCCACGTCGCCGGCCAGGTGGTCAGACTCGTAGAAGTTGCCATTTTCATCTTTCAGCACGTTGCGCAGGTGCGCAAAGTACACCCGGTCCCCTACGGATTTCAGGATCTCTACCGGGTTGTTGTGGCCGCCCGCGCCCAGAGAGCCGGTGCAGAAACAGATGCCGTTGGGTGCGCGGTCTACCCGCTTCAGGATAAACTCCAGGTCTTCTTGGTTGGACGCGATGCGGGGCAGACCCAGAATCGGGTACGGCGGATCATCGGGGTGGATGGTCATTTTGAGGCCGTTTTCCTCACAAACGTCCATAATCGATTCCAGGAAATACGCCAGGTTCTCGCGCAGTCCGGCATGGCCGATTTTCTTGTAAATCCCGATGCTCTCGGTGAGATGCTCCAAGGAAATGTAGCCTTCCATGGGCACGCCCATCCGGATGATCTCGCTCAGTTCCGCCAGTTTCTCCGGGGTGTAAGCCGCGTGCCGTTCCTTGGCCTGCTGCACCACTTTTTCAGCATAGTCCTGCTCGGCGCCTTCGCGTTTCAAGATAAACAGGTCAAAAACGGCCAGGTCGGTCCAGTCAAAGTAAAGGGCTTTGGCGCCGTTCCAGAGTTCCAGCCCCAGGTTGGTTCTGGTCCAGTCCAGCACCGGCATGAAGTTGTAGCAGATGATTTTGAGACCGGCGGTGGCCAGGTTGCGGAGCGATTGGCGGTAGTTTTCCAGATATTGCTCATAATCGCCGGTGCGGGTTTTGATGGACTCATGCACGGGCACGCTTTCCACCACGGCCCAGGTAAGGCCGCTTTCCTCAATCATGCGCTTGCGTTCCTGAATTTCCTCCAGGGGCCACACCGCGCCGTGCGGCACATGGTGTAAGGCACTTACCACGCCGGTAGCGCCGGCTTGTTTCACATCCTGCAGGGTCACCGGATCGTTGGGTCCGTACCATCTCCAGCTTTGAAGTAATGACATAAAGTGAATCGTTAAGTATGACTTGTTCTTACCTTTCTGCGGTAAGCATGGGGTGATTTGGCGATGATTTGTTGGCGGGTGTTTTCAGGAAAAGGGCCCATAAACACCCAACTGTCCCTATTTGGCTTTCACCGAGGCGGAGGTTTCGTAGATCGGGTCTTTGCCTTCGTAGTGGAACCAGTCAAAGGTGGCTTTTCCGGTGGAGGGTTTTCCCTGGGAGGTGGCGTACATGCCCAGGGTCACGCCCACAAAACCACCTGCCGTGCGGGTGCTGAGGAAGGTGCCGTCCACGTTGTCTTGCAGGAGCTTCCACTCCCCTTCTTTCGTGCCATAGTAGAAAGCGTACTTGCCGGCTTTGAAATCCACCTTCAGGTAAAGCGGCTTTTTCAGGGCACTACCTGGCAGAGGAGCCTCGGCCAGTACGGTTGTTCCCGGAGTTCCTGGTTTGGACGTATCCTGCGACTTGCGCAGCTGCACTACTTCTTTGCCGTTGGTGATGGTTTTGCCCAAGGCGTAGTAATGCGTCTCGCTCTGCAAAGCCACCACCCCCGCGAACTCGTCTGCAGAAGCCGGATTGAAATCCATTTTGGTGCTGGCGTTGCCGTAGAGATGCTGCTGTCTTCTGGCCAGGAACGAAGGGTTTTCATCCCCCGAAACCGTCTGGGGTCTCACCTCCAGCGTCAGGCTTCCGGCTGGCTTGCTCAGGCTATACCAGGGCTGAGGTCCTGGCGCCCGGAGCATCAACCAATACAGCGGCAGTTTACTTTCCTTGAAATCTTCTCTGTAGGTGAAGTTGCCGTTCACCGGCAGCGATGGCTTCTTTCCTAAAGGCAGTTTAGGCCGAGGATAAGAGTACTGCACTTCCTCTTGGCCGGCGTTGATGATGGGCCAGCCGTCTTTCCAAGTCACGGGTGCCACGAAGGTTTCGCGGCCTATGTTGTAGTGGTCTTCGGTGTCATAGGGGCGGGTAGCCAGGAAAACGGCCCACCACTCGCCGTTCTGCGTCTGTACCAAATCGGCGTGGCCAGTGGCCGAGACAGGATTCTTCCGGTTGGCCGGCAGGTGGCGCTGCGTCAGGATAGGGTTATTGGGGTTGGGCACGTAGTCTCCGTTTACCTTTTTGCTCCGGAGGATTACCTCAGAGTGGTTCACGCTGGTACCGCCCTCGGCCGCCATGAGATAATAAAAACCGTCTTTCTTGTAGAGGTGCGGACCTTCAATCCAGACCGGTTTTTTGGAGAAGTCCACCCCGCCGTTCACCAAGATAATGGGTGCGCTGGTGGTTTTCAGGTTCTTATAATCAAACTCCTGCATCTTGATGGTGCGGTGCCCATCGTACTGCGGCTTGTTGTCTGGTGCATCGCTGTTGTAGATGATGTAGGCTTTGCCGTCATCGTCAAAAAACAACGAAGGGTCAATGCCATGGACATCCGTCAGCCAGGTTGGGTTGGACCACGGTCCCGCCGGATTTTTGGCGGTCACCACAAAATTCCCGCCGCGGTCAATCAAGGTAGTGACCATGTAGTAGATGCCATCATGGTAAGAAAGCGTTGGCGCGAAGATGCCCCTGGTTACCCGGTGCTTGGTCAGGTTCAGCTGCTCAGGCCGGTCCAGGATGTTGCCGATCTGGTTCCAGTTCACTAGGTCCTTGCTGTGGAAGATGGGCACCCCGGGGAAGTAGGCAAACGTGGAGAGAATGAGGTAGTAGTCCTCGCCTACCCGACAGATGGCTGGGTCTGGGTAAAAACCGGCCAGGATAGGGTTGTTGAACTTCTGGGTGTCCTGCGCAAAGCTGGCCTGGTTCATAAGCCCGAGGCAACAGGTAAGAACTAAGAATGCCTTTTTAAGAAGAAGACTTTTCCGTTTCATGGGTGTTTTTATAAAAACTGGTCTAAAATAGCCTATTGGTTTTCCTTTGCGGACGGTATTTTACTCGCTTTGCTTATCTGGGGAGCGATATGGAAATAATCAAAATCTACGTAGCCGCCTGGGTTTTTAGTGGCATAGTTGAACAACCCGAAACGGTAGCCCATGAAGTGCGGGATGGTGTAGGCCATCTTCAGTTCCGTGCCGAACTGTTTCCAAATCTTCCCATCCAGGCTATAATAGAAGGTGGCAACATCCCTGCGTTCGTTGAAGTCACATTCCGCTTTCAGGTACACCCTTTTCCCTTTCAGGGGTACCCTGGCCTCCTCTACTGAACTACCCGTCTGGGCATTCACCATCACCAGATACCTGGTCCCTTTCTCCATCTTAACCCCAATTAGCCCGTATTTCTGCTGCAGAAGCGCAAGGCCGGCGAAATCCCCTTCCTGCATGTTGGAGAAATCCAGGGCGGTGGCGCCGGTGCTTTCCGGCCCGATGGTGCGTTGGGTTAACGTATTCCGGGCCTGCAGGAAGTCATGGGTCACCGCGCCCGTTTTAAGCCTCAAAAATCCTTTCCGGGCAGAAACGGACCAAAGGGAATTGTCTGGGTTGTGGTTCCATTGCCAGACCAAGGGCAAAGCTGGCTCGTTTTTGCTTCGGCTGAAGTCATCTGAGGCCACAATACCGGGAATCAGGCCTTTGCTGGCGGGTAGGTTTAGTGCCTCCGGTACTTTGCCATCGGTGCCCAGGACGGGCCAGCCGTTCTCCCACTTCACCGGCACCAGGTACGGAATCCGGCCCACGGCGCCATAATCCCGAAACAGGTAAGAGAACCATTCTCCGGTTGGCGTATCAATCAGTCCGCCCTGCGCTACCCCTTTGTCCTGCAGCACCACCTTCCCTTCGTAAGGTCCGGTAATTTTATCGGCGCGGTGCACCACCACCGTGCGCATGCCGCCTTTGGGCCAGGCGATGTTGAACAGGTAGTATTTTCCGTTCACTTTGAACAGCTGCGATCCTTCTGAGGGGAGGCCGACGTTGGCTCCGGCCGGGGCACTCGCGTTTTCAATCAACACCCGATTGGTTTCTTCCTTCGGACCGGAAAGGTCAGCTTTGAGTTCTACCAACCTCAACTTCCCGGCGCCATACACCAGGTAGGCACGCCCGTCCTCCTCAAAGAACAGGGAATGGTCATGGTAAGACGGTTTAAAGGAAGTCACTTTCCAGGGTCCTTTCTCTATATTCTTGGTGGTGTAGAGATAGGTCTTGCCGGTTGTCTGGGCGAAGGTGGTGACGTAGTACGTGCCGTTGTGGAAGCGCAGGCTGCTGGCCCAGGAGCCTCTTCCATAGGTGCTTTTCCCGTTGGTGAGAGTTAGTTCGTCCACACTGGCCAGCGTGTCATAGGCGTAGCTAACCAGTTGCCAGTTCACCAGGTCTTTTGATTTCATGATGGGCAAACCCGGGCTCATGTGCATGGTCGTGCTGCTCATGTAATAGGTATCTCCTACTCTTATCACCGCAATGTCTGGCACATCAGCGAACACAATGGGGTTAGTAGCCTTCTGGCCTTTTGAAGGCAAGGCTGTAAGAAGGCAAAGCAGGGCAAGAAAACCAATTTGGAAGAGTCGTTTTATCATTCTTAGGTAATGGTTTTTCAGAAGCAGAGCTGGACAATAACTCAGGGGAACTTAAAATTCAGGAGACTAAAGATGCGTATTTTGTTCTTCTATTCCCTTATAGATTTCACTTGTAATTAGAAATTCAGCGGAGAAAAGGTAGTAGAAAAATTAAGAGTCTAGCCCATTATAACTTTCACTTTCTACGACTGAATTTGCCCTACTTTTCAGAAAACGACCTTAAAACGAGGAGTGGAAAAAGCAATAAAAAGATTGGCTGCTCCATCTGGGCAGCCAATCTTTTTTATGGGAGAACACAAGATTAATTATACCCTGGGTTTTGATAGTTCGCTCTTTCTTCGGACGACATTTGCATCGCATCTAACTGGCTCTGAGGAATTGGCCGCAGATAGTGGAATGGTTGAATGGTACGCGTTACGGTCATTGGCGTATGTTCCCCGTAGTTACTGCCCCCAATTCTGTACGTAGAAGCGAGTTCATTCCATTTCTGGGTGCGCACCAGGTCAAACCAACGATATCCTTCGCCATAAAACTCACGTGAACGCTCTCCCAGTATGTAGTTGATGTCAATGGTAGTTGGGGTGCCTGCAACCATAGCTGCGCTATTATCCTCTACTTTAGCGGTATTCCCGTTATTGTCAAAACGCCACTTACCAGCGCGGGCACGAATAACATTTATCAAATCATAGGCACTTTTCCCTGGTTGTGTAGTAGCACCTTTCACCGCAGCCTCAGCGGCGACAAAGTACAGTTCAGAGAATTTCGCGATGTTGAACGGACGGGTGCTGCCCGCGTTAGGTTGTCCTAATCCCGCGCCATTGTCTGTCCGGTAGGTGCCTAGCTTCCAAAGTTTTGGATATACGATCCGGCTTATGCCGCTGGGCGCTATGACGTAATCTGCTCTTCCGGGCAGTTCACCTGCTCCAATATTACTTCTACCGGTACCTGTAGGATAAGCAATGGGAGTAGCGGGATCTTCATTCAAGAAACTCAGGACTGGCTCGCCTGGCCGAATGGGCAGAAGGTTGGCGTTGTACACCACCTGAGGAACGGTAGCTCCTCCCGCTTTGGGCCAATTAGCCCGGTAAACGGTGGTGAAGGTTCCGTCGTAACGAGAATCCAGAGTTTTGTCAGCAAAGGTATTCTGGATTACATCTATGGTAGGAGCCATACGGGTCCAGGGACGTCCTTTGTCCTGTGATGCTTCGCGCTGAACAGAGTTGATAGACCCCGTTCCATTAGCATTAGTGAAGCTGGTGATGTTGGGGTAGTTCCAGGTCATCATCCAACCGGCGAAGTTATCCGGTGCCCCGCCACTTCCGAAGGTAAGGCTACCCCCGTTGTAAAACTCGCTTTTCTCTGTATGGTCGGCGTATAACAGAATCTCACTGTTTCGGTCATTAGACCCCACGTTCACATCATAGAAGGTAGGTTGTAAGGCAAATGGCCCTGGGTTGTCAATAGCAGTGGCTGCTATATCATATGCCTGCTGGAAATACCACTGTGCATCCTTGCCATCTGGATCTGTGCGGGACGTCTCTGGATAGGTTGGAATATTATTCGGGTTTTGGAGCCACCAACCATACGTAAGGTATGCTTTTGCCAAATAAAGACGGGCCAAGGTTTTTGTAGCTCCACCGGTTACCCGGCCTCTTTCTGGCAAGTCAGTAATGGCCTGCAAAAGATCAGGAAAGATAGCTTTGGTATACACCTCCGGCACCGTGTTGCGCTTGGAGGTTCTTATAGGATTGGTGTTGAACTTCAGTTCTCCTGATCCTAAATCCAGAGGCACTCCCCCAAAAGTTTGCACCAGCTTAAAGTAATCAAAGGCCCGGAAGAACCTGGCCTCGGCAATTAGAGCGGGGGAAATTGTTCCAACGGCGGCGGCATTTTCAATGATCCCGCTGGCAGTGTTGATGTTCGGGAAGGCAGCTCCCCAGAGCACATCGGCCCGGCTGTTGCTGGAGGTAAGAACCCCTTGGTTGGAAAGGTCCATCACCCTGAAGTTTTCATCCGCATCCCTGGCATAGGTCACTTCATCCGTCCCGGTTAGAGTGGCATTGTAATAGTAGGCTTGCCCGTAGATGTAGCGTAGGTGCGCGTACATAGAGGTCAAGCCTCCTTGAACACCTCTTTCTGTTTGAAAGAAATCGGGGGTGTAAGCGCTACGTGGCTCTTCTTCCAGGATATCAGAGCACCCCACTGTAAACATGGAGATAACGGCTGCCCCAACAAATGCTTTTAGGTTGATATATCTTTTCATTGAATTCTTTTTAGAAGGTAACATTTAAACCAATCAAGTAACCGCGGGTGGCAGGAGCGTTCGTACCTAAGGTCAACAGACGTCTCAGGTTGTCAGACAAGGGTACTGCCGCGTTTTCGTTACCGAAAGAGTTTGTTTCAGGGTCCATGCCGGATTCCTTGTTGTAAGGCGAGAAGAACACAAATGGATTCTGAGCCGTGGCGTACACCCGCAACCTGCCAAAACCAGCGGTCTTCAGCCAGGTGTTGTTATCAAAGTTATACCCCAAGGAAATAGTGCGTATTTTTAAATAAGAGGCATCAAAGTAACCCAGGGTACTGCCATAGTTTGGATTGTCTCCGCTTCTTTTACCGGCAGGGTTGGGATACTTGGCATCTGTATTCTCTGGCGTCCAGTAGTCCACCTTCACGTTCCCGCGGCGGCCGCTCATCATGTTGAGGTACCCCGATGAGCCATACAGCGTGCTATTTAACAGGCCACCGCTTTGGAAGGCTCCCACTGCGCTTAAGTCAAATCCTTTATACGACACGCGGGTGTTGAAACCTCCCTGGAAATCAGGGTTCACATTCATGATCTGACGATCATCAGGTCCTATTCTTCTTACTGGCGTTCCATCAGGATTGTACCCGCCGGTGTATTTCACTTTGATGGAACCTACAATCTGTTCATCGGTGCCCGGTTCCAGAATACTTCTGTAGGGATCCTCGGCTTGCCATAGGCCTACCTTCTCGTAGTCATAGATCACATTAATGGGATGCCCTACAAACCACCAGTTCCCTTCATCGCGCTGCTGCCCACCGGCCAGTGCTACCAGTTCGTTACGGTTGGCATACAGGTTGACCCCAGCTTCCCAGGTCCAGCCGTTCAAGTTGTCCAGGATCACACCGTTAAGGGAAAGCTCCACCCCTTTGTTTTGGGTTTCGCCCACGTTTGCTACGTAGCTCCCAACCCCTGTGGAGGCAGGCAGGCCTACTCTCAATAAGATATCGTTGGTTCTGGTGGCATAGTACTCTACCGTACCGGAAAGCCGATTGTTCAAGAGAGCGAAATCTACCCCGTAGTTAAAGGTTTCAGAGAACTCCCAGCCCAAGTTAGCGTTAGGCACTTCTGTCACATACAACCCGGTTTGGTACGTATCAGGACCAAAGTTATACGGTCTGCTGCTCAGGCGACCAAGGGTGGCGTAGGGCTCAATGGATTGGTTAGAGGTTTTCCCGTAACCCGCTCTAAGTTTCAGCATGTTCACCAGCTTCACATTCTCCATGAACGATTCTCTGGCAATATTCCAACCAACCGAAACGGCCGGATAGGTATGCCATTTGCGACCGGGAGCCAATCTGGAAGAACCGTCAGAACGTACAGTAGCGGTTACCATATACCGATCATCATAGGAGTACATCACGCGACCCATCCAGGACATCAAACCACTTTTTGAGTATTGTTGGTCACCAGGGGCCACGGTGATTTCCCCGGCAGCCAACCCTAAGTTATAGAATTGGAAGGCATCTGAAGGAATGTCCCTTGCCGCCACGCGAGATCTGTTGAATTTGCTATCTGACGCAGAGTATAACCCCACCACGTTAATCATGTGCTTCTCAGCGATGGTGCGATCATAGGTCACAAGGTTTTCAATGGTCCAGTCAGTAGTATGGGAGTTACTAACCGATGCCGTAGAAGGAGTAGTGGCAGTGGCACTGCCGATTCCCTGGGCAGTATAGGCCCCACCATTGCTCTGGCGATAATTTACGCCAAGGTTGGCACGGTACTTCAAACCTTCCACCCCTGGGATCTGAATTTCCCCGTAAATGGTGTTGTACGTACCAAACGCTCTGGTTTCACTTAACCATCTGTCGCTCAAATCCTCTACAATGTCTCTTGAATAAACCCACTGTTCATCTAAGGGCATCTTCACCGTTCTTTTCCAGGTGCCGTCTGCGTTATAGGGATTGGCAATGGGTGACATGCTCAGAATCCCGTAAAGACCCACGTTGTTGCCGGCCGTCACATTGTAGTTATTGTAGGTAGTGAACCCTAAACGGAGGTATTTACCTACACCTTGGTCCAGGGAACCACGCACGGAGTAACGGGTGTATTGTTGCGTTGGAATTACCCCTTTTTCATTGTAATACCCTGCATTGAAGTTGTAACTCCCTTTTTCAGTTCCCCCAGATACGCCTAAGTCGTGGCTGTTTACCATGCCTTTTTTGTACAGCAGGTCTTGCCAGTCGGTGTTCACATCATCAGCCTCGTCCACGGAATTGTTGTACGTACGGGCCGCCTTGCGCAGGGCCACAAACTCAGGACCGCTCATCATAGGGTATTTTGCGAAAACATCTTTCACGCCAACAAAGCTGTTGTAGCTTAGTTTCGCTTCTTGTCCTTGCCTTCCCCGGTTGGTGGTTACCAGAATCACCCCATTCGCACCCCGTGAACCGTAAATAGCAGTCGCCGAGGCATCTTTCAAGATGTCAACACTGGTAATATCATTGGGGTTTATGTCCCCGATAGAGCCTGCAAATGGAATACCATCCAGCACCACCAAGGGATCGTTGCTGGCATTGAGGGAGCGAGCGCCCCGAACCCTGATTTGCATGGAGGCACCTGGCTGAGAAGAGGATTGGGAAAACTCCACACCCGGTAATCGTCCTTGCAGCGCCTGCGAGATGTTTGCCGCTGGCACTTCGCGCAAAGCGTCTCCCTTAATGGAAGCCACTGAGCCGGTCACGGCCTCGGCGCTCTGGGTACCGTAGCCCACTACCACTACTTCGTCAATGGTCTGCTGGTCGGTTGCCAGGGTCACGTTGATCGTGGTTCTGTTGTTAATGGCTACCTCCTGGGCAAGGTACCCTATAAAAGAGTACACCAGGGTGCCGTTGCCATTGGGCACGGTGAGGGAGTAGTTCCCTTCCACATCAGTAGGGGCAGCGGTGGTGGTTCCCTTCAACAGGACCGTAACACCAGGTAGCCCGCCTCCGGCATTGTCAGTAACCCGGCCTTTCACCGTCAAGCCCCCTTGGGCGTAGGTTGGCAGGCTAGCAAAGAGGGTAACCACCAGCAGGAAAGCCAGTTTAAGGATTTCCAATTTGCGATAGCGCGAAATAGGAGATCTGGGGTTTTGGGTAAGATTACCTTTCATACATAAGATTTTTAAGTTGAATGTGCGGTTAAGGGAAAGTATATGTTCAAGTAAGAATTGGGGTATTCACTATGCTTTAAGGCTTCCCAGGAGCAACCCAGGGTTCGCCTTCTCTCTCCATTCCTGAGCACATCCATCTGGATTATCGGCAATTTTTGTTTGG
Source organism: Rufibacter hautae (assembly GCF_008271695.1). Lineage (GTDB taxonomy): Bacteria > Bacteroidota > Bacteroidia > Cytophagales > Hymenobacteraceae > Nibribacter > Nibribacter hautae. The sequence goes on along the minus strand of NZ_VKKY01000002.1, from coordinate 325,697 downwards.
GAAAAGACATCAATACATGCTCTTCGTCCTTGCATTATGGGAGTTAAAACTCCCATCCTCTCCTATGCTCTTCACAAACTTGAATATTATTTTCAAACATTGCAACCGATTTCATAATTTTTTTCAAAATATCTGATTGGATTTTGATTACCTTTTTCAAAAAATGGAAATAAAAGACCTGTTAGTTTCTTTCTTGCATTTAAGCTCCTTGTGTCACATTGTCCAAAATCACTTTTCCTATCACACCATGCCTCATAATTGCACCTTTCACCCTTATAATTGAAGTTTTCTGGTCATTTTTGTTTAAACAGGCATAAAACAACTGCAAGGGTTTGGCATTAAAAGCATATATTAAAAACTAGAACCATTAAAAAATTGAAACCGATTTCATATATTTGTTATCGAACGACTAGACGCACATGGAGAAGGAAATCACCATTTATGATATAGCGCGAGAATTAGACCTTTCTCCCACCACGGTAAGCAGGGCTTTGAACGACCATCCGGCGGTCAATCATAAGACCAAGCAGCGCATATCTGAGGCAGCCTCCCAGATGGGCTATCGTTCAAACATGTTCGCCAGTAACCTCCGGAAACAGCGCACCAACACCATCGGCCTGATCGTACCCCGGCTAGACAGTCCTTTCCATTCATCGGTGATTGCGGGGATGGAGAAAGTGGCCAACGAGGAAGGCTATAACCTCATCATCAGCCAGTCGTTGGAGACGGCCCATAAAGAGAAGGCCAATGCCAATACCATGTTCAACAGCCGGGTAGACGGCCTGCTGGTGTCGCTGTCTTTTGAGACCGAGAACCTGGACCACTTTGAAAGCTTTATCGCCAAAGGCATTCCGGTGATCTTCTATGACCGCGTGGCCGACCATAAAGACTGCACCAGCATTGTGATAGACAACCTGCAGGCGGCCTACAAAGCCACCTCGCACCTGATTGAGCAGGGTTGCACCAACATTGTGCACATCACGGGTAACCTCAAAAGGAACGTGTACACAGACCGCCTCAAAGGCTACAAATACGCGCTGGTGGACCATGATCTGCCTTTTGTAGAAACCAATGTGCTCATCAGCCAAATGACGGAAGAAGCGGGGATAGAAGCGGCTCAGCAGATCCTCCGGATGAACCCGCTCCCCGATGGCATCTTCGTTTCTAATGATCTTTGTGCGGTCAGTTGCATCAAAGCCTTGAAGAAAGCCGGTATCTCCATCCCCAAAGACATGGCAGTGATTGGGTTCAACAATGACGCTATCTCGCGGGTGATTGAGCCCAACCTGACCACCGTCAATTACCCCGGCCAGGAAATGGGCGAAGTGGCGTTGAAGGTGCTGCTGGTACAGATGAACGGCACCGGCGAGCGGATTCCCGGCAACACCATCCATCTTCGGTCTGAACTCATCATCCGGGAGTCTTCCCTGAAAAGCAAAGCCAGCAATAAGAAAAAAGCCATTATCATGTAAAAGAACTCGGCGCCATCTCTCCTGACCCAAAGTACCTAAGGAAATGGCGACTGACTCTTTTTCTAAATAATACAACATGCTGTTTTAAGCCCGATTTACTTAAAACAGCCCTGAAACAACCCCAACGCCAACCTGACAAACCTCCCCTTTGCCTATGAACCTAAGCAAGAACCTTTTCCGTTTCGCCCTGCTGGTGGTCCTTTTTCTTAGCCAACTGCCCTCCCACGCCGAGGATGGTTACCGCCTGTGGCAACGCTATGACCTGCTGCAGAACAAGGACCTCCTGAAGCAATACCGCAAAAGCTTGGGCGAAGTGGTGGTACAGGGCACCTCACCTACCCTGACGGTAGTGAAAGACGAATTGGAAATGGGTCTAAGTGGGCTTCTGGGTTCTAAGGTGACGGTGTCTGACCAAGCTTCCAAAAAAGGAGGGTTGGTGGTCGGTACGCCAACCACCTCGCCGCTTATCAAAGACCTGGGGCTGGACCAAAGATTAAAGGACATCGGGCAGGAGGGTTTTCTGCTGCTTTCGCAAAAACACAAAGGAAACGCCTATACCGTTATTGCGGCCAATTCGGAGAAAGGGGTTCTGTACGGCACTTTCCATCTTCTGCGTTTGCTGCAAACCCAGCAAAGCCTGGAGGCGCTCAACGTAACTAGCAGCCCCAAAACCAAACTGCGGATACTGAATCACTGGGATAACCTGGACCGCACCGTAGAGCGCGGCTACGCCGGATTTTCCATCTGGGACTGGCACAAACTCCCTGACTACATTGACCAGCGCTACCTTGACTACGCCCGCGCCAACGCCTCCATCGGGATCAACGGCACCGTGCTCACCAACGTGAACGCCAACTCGCTGGTGCTCACGCCGGAGTACCTGGCGAAAGTGAAAGCTTTGGCAGATGCGTTCCGGCCGTACGGCATCAAAGTCTACCTGACCGCCCGCTTCAGCTCGCCCATTGAAATCGGGAAACTCAAGACCGCCGATCCGCTGGACCCTGCGGTGAGAGCCTGGTGGAAAAGCAAGGTGGACGAGATTTATACCTACATCCCAGATTTCGGGGGATTCACGGTGAAGGCCAATTCAGAGGGACAACCGGGTCCACAGAACTACAAACGCTCCCACGCCGACGGTGCCAACATGCTGGCCGAGGTGCTGGCGCCAAAAGGCGGCATTGTGATGTGGCGCGCCTTCGTGTATGACAACAACGTGCCCGATGACCGCCACAAACAAGCCTACACCGAGTTCAAGCCGCTGGACGGCACTTTCCAGGGTAACGTGCTGGTGCAGGTGAAGAACGGCGCCATTGATTTCCAGCCGCGCGAGCCGTTCCACCCGCTGTTTGGGGCCATGCCCAAAACCCCGCTCATGATGGAGTTCCAGATCACGCAGGAATACCTGGGCCAGGGCACGCACCTGGCGTATTTGGCGCCTATGTTCAAGGAAACCCTGGCCGCTGATACCTACGCCAAAGGCAAAGGCTCCACCGCGGGCAAAATAGTGGACGGCTCTTTGGACAACCACCCCATCTCCGGCATGGCCGGCGTCTCCAACATCGGGAACGACAGGAATTGGACAAGCCATCCGTTTGGGCAAGCCAACTGGTACGCCTTCGGCCGCCTGGCCTGGGACCATGAATTGACCTCAGAGGGCATCGCCGAGGAATGGATCAAGATGACCTTCTCCAACGCTCCTTCCCAAGTGGCTCCTATAAAGCAGATGATGATGGGCTCGCGCGAGGCGGTGGTGAATTACATGACCCCCATGGGCCTGCACCACCTCATGGGCTGGAGCCACCACTACGGACCTGGTCCCTGGATCAAAGACAAACCCCGCGCCGACTGGACATCGGTGTACTACCACCGCGCCGACGAGAAAGGCATCGGGTTTGACCGCACCAAAACCGGCAGCAACGCACTGTCACAATACGCACCCGAGGTGCAGGCCATGTGGGGCAACCCCGCTACTTGCCCCGAGGAAGTGCTGCTGTGGTTCCACCACGTGGCCTGGGACGCGAAAACCAAATCGGGCCGCACGCTGTGGGATGAGCTGTGCTACCGCTACTCCGGCGGTGTAGACTCGGTAAGAGCCATGCAGAAAACCTGGAACTCGCTGGCCGGCCAGGTAGACAAGGAAAGGTACGAGCAGGTGAAGCAGTACCTGGACATCCAGGAGAAAGACGCCCGCTGGTGGCGCGATGCCTGCCTTCTGTACTTCCAGACGTTCTCCAAGCGGCCAATTCCGCAGGAGTTGGAAAAACCCCAGGGTACTTTAGAGGAGTATATGAAAATAGAGCCCAAATTCGCCCCGGGTATCTGATACAGCATTAACAAGAGAAAACATGACCCAAGACACCACACAAGCAACCAAAACAGCCATTGTGACGGGCGGCGGTTCAGGCATAGGCCTGGCCATTGTAGAGAAATTCATCCAGGAGAACATCAAAACCATTGTCATTGGCCGCGATGAGCAGAAACTCGCCAGCGCCAGAGAGGCCTTCGGGGAACTGTGCGTGACCATTTCACATGACCTGAGCGACCTTTCGGGCATCCCTGCCCTGGTGGAGCAGATCAGCCGAGAGCATGGCAGAATCGATATTTTGGTGAACAATGCGGGCATCAACCTGAAGAAGAACTTTGAGGAAGTGACCGATGAGGAATTCCAGCGCATCCTGCTCACGAATGTGACCGCCGTTTTCGCGCTGAGCCGCGAGGTGGTGAAAACCATGCTGCCGCTGGGTGCCGGCGCCATTGTGAACATCAGCTCCATGGCCTCGCAGTACGGCCTGCCCAAAGTGATTGCCTACACCGCCTCCAAATCGGCGATTGAGGGCATGACGCGGGCCATGGCTACCGAATTGTCGCCCAACGGCATTCGGGTGAACTGCGTGGCGCCTGGTTTCATCGCCACCGCCATGTCGGCCACTGCCCTGAACAACGACCCAGAGCGCAAGAACAAGGTCATGGGCCGCACGCCCATGGGTAAACTGGGCACGCCCGCCGATGTCGCCGACGCCGTGTACTTCCTCTCCTCTGAAGGCGCCAAATACGTGACGGGTACGGTGTTACCGGTGGACGGAGGCAACTCCATCGGGTTCTAAATCCCTTATTTTCATCAGGTTAATCAGCTCACCCGTTTCAGGCCTGTTTTTACAAATTCAGGTCTGAAACGGGTGAAAATTACCTTCCTTTTGAAGATTCTTAGAACTTTATTTGATTATGCCAACGTTGGCATTTATTATTACAAAATCTAACAGTAGATTGAATACGAAGCCCATGAGAAAAAACAGATTCATACTCGCGGCCGGGGTTGCCTTTGCGGTCCTGGGTTGCGTGGCCACCACGGTAAACCAAGAAGAGCCCTCGCTGAAACAGGTGTTCAAGGATGATTTCTACGTGGGCGCGGCCCTGAACTACCAGCAGGCCAGCGGCAAAGACCCCAAAGCCGAGGCGATCATCTCAAAGCACTTCAGCACCATCACCCCGGAAAACTTACTCAAGTGGGGGAACGTGCATCCGCAACCAGACAAGTATAACTTCAAGCCCGCCGATGATTACGTGGCGCTGGGCAAAAAGCACAAACTGTTCATTGTGGGCCACACCCTGACCTGGCACCAGCAAACCCCCGATTGGGTTTTTGAAGCGGAGCCCGGCAAGCCTGCTTCCAAAGAACAGCTTTTGAAGCGCCAAGCCGAGCATATCACCACCGTAGCTGGTCGGTACAAAGGCCAGATCAACGGCTGGGATGTGGTAAACGAGGCCCTTAACGATGACGGCACCATGCGGCAAAGCAAGTGGTACAAGATCGCCGGGGAGGATTTCCTGTCCAACGCTTTTGCCACCGTCCAGAAAGCCGATCCCAAAGCCGAGCTGTACTACAATGACTACAACCTCTGGAAGTCTGCCAAAGCCGATGGCGCCGTGAAACTGGTGAAAAGCCTGCAGGCGAAAGGCTTGAAGGTAACCGGCATTGGCATGCAGGGGCACTACGGCCTGGAGCACCCCTCCATCCAGCAGATTGAGGAAAGCATCCTCAAGTTCTCCAAAGTAGGCAAAGTGATGTTCACCGAGCTGGACATTGACGTGCTTCCTAACCCCAGCAACCGCCAGGGCGCGGACATTGACGCCACCTTTGTCTTCGACCAGAAATACAACGTGTACACCACGGGCCTGCCTGAGGAGGTACAACAGAAACTGGCCAAACGCTACGCCGAGCTCTTCGCGCTGTTCCACAAGCACAGAGACAAAATCACCCGCGTAACTTTCTGGGGCGTAACCGACGCGGATTCCTGGCTCAACGACTGGCCCATCAAAGGCCGCACCAGTTACCCCCTCATCTTCGACCGCAACTACCAGCCTAAGCCTGCTTTCCAAGCCATTGTGCAGTCGGTGGCAAAGAAGTAGTAATTTTTTAAGGTTAGGGGTTGTATTTGGCCCAAACAAAACCTCCCTGTTTAGGGGCTGTTTTCATAAAAACAGCCCCTAAACAGGGAGGTTTTTTACTTGTTTCCAGCACCTGAAGAACTGGCTTTAAAATTTTCGATTACGCTTCTTTAAAGCAAACTCTCCCCTTGAGGGGAGATAAAGAGGGGTGTTTACACAGGAGAGCACGCATTCCATCTATGCAATCCAGCTTTTCACTTCTAAACTGATTGAAATGAAAATCAGCATTCTACAAACCAGCAGACTCTCCCCTCTTCGCTCCCCTCAAGGGGAGAGTCTGCATTTATTGGACGCAATTGGCGGTATTGCAGAGTCCTCACTTTTAAGAAGGCTTTTGACTCCCTAATACCAGCAAGCTACAAGACTCCTGCCTGCGCTTCTTCTAATTGAACAAGTTCCTGCAACAAGTCCAAAGACACTTCACCGGGCTTTCCATTCCCCACCAATTTGCCTTCTACGGCTACAATGGGTAGAATGCGTTTGGTGGTGCTGGTCATGAACGCCTCCTTGGCTTGGGCGAGGTCTTGCAGGGTTACGGTGCCTTCCTCTACGTTGTATTTTCGGGCGGCTATTTCCAGCACGTTTTTGCGGGTAATGCCCTTAAGCACATCCTTGGCCGGGGTTACAAGGGTATTGTCTGCCTTTACTAGGAAGAAGTTGCTGCGCGGGAATTCAGATACCACGCCGTTCTGGTGGTAAAGCACGTCATCGGCACCCTGCTGTTTTACTTTCTGGATGAGCCGGATGCCCATGGTGTAGTTGATGGTCTTGGCCTCGGCTAGTTCTCGCACGTATTCATGGGTAATGATTTTGATGCCGGCGGCAAGTTGCTCAGGTGAGGGCAACGTGAGCGGTTGCTCTACCATAAGAAGATTGGACGGACCTGGGTTGTAGCCGTTCTCTGAGTATCCGCCGGTCAGAATCATTTTCACGCCCGAGTCTGCCAAACCGTTCATCTGGATCAAGCGGGTGATGGCGACTTTCAGTTCCTCGGCAGATAGCGGCACTTCCAGCATCATGAGCTGGGCAGAGTTGTAGAATCGGTCCAGATAATCATCCAGGAAAAGCGGGTGCCCGTGCTGGGTCTTGAAGAAATCGAAAATGCCGTAGCCGCGCTGGATGGCCAGGTCGCTTACGTGCAGGTACGTGCTCTCTAGCGGCTGAAATTCCTCGTTGAGGTAGGTGTACAATCTATGGTCTGATGACATGGTGTTTCTTTAGGATGTCAAGGATTTTGTCTAGCGGCAGGGCCTCTACTTTGGTTTTATCTTTGCCAATGGTAGTCTCGGCTTTGAACAGGGAGTTCAGGATGGCTTCCTCGGAGGCTTCAATGGTAGCCATGAACAGCGGCGACATTTCATCGTTGCGCAGCAGGGCAGTGGTCTGGGTTTTCTCTTTCGCCTCGTGCGGAATGCGCAGGTTGGGGTTAGCCGAGAAGGCAATCACGTAATCGCCGCTGCCGTTGGAGGCGATGCCGCCGGTTTTGCCCAGGCCCAGCATGGCGCGTTTGGCCATCCGCTCCAGGTTACGGGCATCCACGGGCGCATCGGTGGCCACGATGATCATGCAGGAACCGTCGGCTTTTTCCAGGATTTGCTGCCGGAACGAGAACTTCTCCAGCTCCTCTCCTACCGGGGCCCCGGCCACCTGCAGCACGCCCCCGAAATTGGTTTGCACCAGTACGCCCACCGTGTAACCGCCCAGACTGGCAGGCAGCTTGCGGGAAGAGGTCCCGATGCCGCCTTTGAATCCGAAGCAGATGGTGCCGGTGCCCGCGCCCACGTTTCCTTCCTCCACCGCGCCGCCTCTGGCTTTCTGGATAGCTTCCAGCACGTGCTTCTCCGTAACGTGTCTTCCCCGGATGTCATTCAGGCCACCGTCGTTCGTCTCGCCCACCACCGCGTTCACCGATTGCACCTTGTCGTTGCCGGATTGCTGCAGGGTGTGCGAAATAACGCCGTTTATGGCAGTGGCCACGCTTAAAGTATTGGTCAGGATAATAGGAGATTCCAGGTTGCCCAGTTCCATCACCTGCGTGGTGCCCGCCAGCTTCCCGAACCCGTTGCCCACGAAAACCGCCGCCGGCACTTTCTCCTGAAACAGATTGCCGGCGTGCGGCAGAATGACGGTAACACCCGTCCGGATGTCGTTGCCTTTGTTCAGGGTCACCTGTCCCACCTGCACGCCGGCCACATCGGTGATGGCGTTCTCCTTTCCGGTGGGCAGCACGCCAATCTTGATCCCGTATTCCCGGACCCGTTTCCGTTCCTGGGCCTGGGTTGAACGGGTGATGACCATCATGAGAAGCAATAGCAGAACAGGTTTCATTTGCCGAAGAGAGTTGCCAGGGTAAATCTATCTGTTCTGCGGGAATAATACCTTCCTCTGCTTCAAATCAATGCCCGTTTAGCGGCCGATTTCCGGAAAAAGGCCCGAAAGAAGCTTTTCATTTTACCCCCGGATGAAGTATCTTTCTACAAAATCCAAACGAATGAACAGACGAAATTTCTTAAGAACCGGTTCTTTGGCCGGGATCACTTTATCGGCTTTCGGGCTGGGCGCCTGCGCCGCTACCCCAACGGCCACCGCTACCGCCACCACCGGCTCCGAAACCCCGACCAAAGAAACCAAAGGCGAAGCCGCCGCCAATACGAATCCAACCGATTTTCAGCTGAACGAAGTAACCATCCAGGAGCTGCAGCGCAAAATGCAGTCGGGTGAGCTGACTTCCAAAGCCATCACCCAGCTGTACCTGGACCGCATTCAGGCCGTGGACAAGAGCGGGCCAAAAATTAACTCGGTCATTGAAGTGAACCCAGACGCCCTCCAAATTGCCGAGGCCATGGACCAGGAGCGCAAAGCGGGCAAAGTACGCGGACCGCTGCACGGCATCCCGGTGATGGTGAAAGACAACGTGGATACCCATGATAAAATGTCAACCTCGGCCGGCGCCTTGGCCCTTGGCGATAACAAAGCCAGCAAAGACGCTTTCATCGTGAGCCAACTGCGGGCGGCGGGTGCAGTGATCATCGGCAAAACCAACCTGAGCGAGTGGGCCAATTTCCGGTCTACGAACTCTTCCAGCGGCTGGAGCGGACGCGGCGGCCAAACCAAAAACGCGTATGTCTTGGACCGCACGCCTTGCGGTTCCAGTTCCGGATCAGGGGTGGCCGTGTCCGCTAACCTGTGCGCCGTAACCGTAGGCACCGAGACCAACGGCTCTATTGTCTGCCCGGCAGCCGTGAGCGGTGTGGTAGGGTTTAAGCCCACCGTGGGTCTGGTGAGCCGGTCCGGCATTATCCCCATCTCGCACACCCAGGACACCGCCGGACCGATCGCCCGGACCGTGACCGATGCCGCTATTCTCATGGGCGTGCTGGCCGGAGTGGACCCCAACGATGCCGTGACCAAGGAAAGCACTGGCAAAGCGCATGCAGATTACACCCAGTTCCTGGACGCGAACGCCCTGCAGGGCAAGCGCATCGGCGTGGAGAAATCCTTTCTGGAAGGCCATGTGGCTATTGATGCGTTGCTGCGCCAAGCCCTAGACCAACTCAAAAGCAAAGGCGCCACCATTGTGGAAGTGGAAGCCATGAAGAGCATTCGGGAGGCCTCCAGGGATAGCTTCAAGATTCTGCAGTACGAGTTCAAGGACGGCGTGAACAAGTACCTGGCCACCGCCAATGCCCAGGTGAAGACCCTCAAAGACGTGATTGAATACAACAAGCGGAACGAGAAAACTTCTATGCCTTTCTTTAAGCAGGAGATCCTGGAGATGTCTGACAAACTAGGCGACTTAAACACGAAAGAGTACAAAGACGCCGTGAAGAAACAGGTTTCCGGCTCCCGCGCAGCCATTGACAAGCTGCTAAAAGACAATAAACTAGATGCCATTGCCGGACCAACCTATGGCCCAAGCTGGTGCATTGACCTGGTAAACGGCGACTCTTTCACCGGCTACGGCATGTCTACCCCAGCGGCAATCTCGGGGTACCCGCACGTGACGGTTCCTTTGGGTCAGGTGCAGGGTCTACCGGTGGGAATTTCTTTCTTCGCGGGTGCCTACTCCGAGCCTAAACTGTTCGGGATTGCCTATGCCTACGAGCAACTCACCAAGCACCGGACAGCTCCGCAATTCCTGAAGACCACTAATCCGTCGTAAGGCGTTTCGGGGTTGACCTGGTTTAGCGCTGGTGGGTTTAGGGCCTCTTTTATAGAAAAGAGGCCCTAAACCCACCAGCGTTTTTTCTATGAACAACAATTTCACCCAAGCACTCCTTCCATTTATCATCTTAGAAAGACCTTGGTAGCGAACGATAGTGGCAGTGGAACCTCGGCTTTTCTGGTTCGCCCACAAGATCCTTTCAGGATGACAGTGGAGGGTGGGTCAGGATGGTAATAGGGGGTTGTCAGGATAGTAATGGAGAGTAGGTTAGGATGAAAATGAAAGGTGAATAAGGTTGCTTAGAAAGCCCAGTCCTTTTAAGATCAACCTGCTATCAACCAAAACAAAACGGGCTTGAACATTATGTTCAAGCCCGTTTGCATTTGACGCTAATTCTAAACTTAATTTAAGAGGCACAAGACCCAAACTTACTGAATCTGTTCTGGAGCTCTTTTAGGAAAATCAGCTCTAAAACAAGCCAGCAGCCCTACGCTCTGGTAACCACAGGTCTGGCCACCACCTGGTTGCCTTTTGATTTTTTCTTTAGTTTGTTCCACCAGATGAGCGTACCGGTGATTGGCAAACTGGTAGCAATGAGGCAAACAATAAAGTAGAGAATCTTAGAGAACGTCCCGAAGATTTCACCCAGGTGCAGACCTCTCACGCTGGCCGCTATCTTCTCGTTGAACTTCTTGTCTTCAAACTTCTCCACTTTCAAAGTCTTGCCGGTGTACTGGTCCAGCTGCACTTTATCAGAAGCCGAGAGCGTAAAGAAGCCGCTTTTTGATTTGTTCAACACTACGGCGCCGGTAGAATCTGAAGGTAAACTGATGCGATAATTCCCTTCGTAAGGCAAGATGCCGTTGGAGATCTTGATCAGATCTGCAATGGCTGGCTTTTGGGTTGTTAAACCGGCCAGATCAGAGGTCAGCGGTTTCTCGGTGCGCTGCTTGAAGATCTGGTCACCCAGGACAGCGCTGGCGCCTTCGCGGTACCAGTCAAAGGACCAGCACAGGCCGGTGAGGGCCATGATCAGGAGGAAAAAGGAAGAGTAGAACCCCAACGAGTTGTGCAGGTCATGGTTGATGCGTTTCCAGTTGCCGCTGGTCTTTACTTTGAGGCCCTGTTTCCAGTTCTTCAGTTTCTTAGGGAACCAGATCACCAGCCCCGTCAGGATGATGAACACGAAGATAATGGTAGAGGCTCCCACAATGATTTTACCGGGGTTGAGCGCGCCGGGTTCACCTTTCACCAGCAAGGACCGGTGAATGGCTTCTACCGTTTCAAAGAACTCGTGGGCCGGGCCATCGGTGGTGCCTTTCACTTCGCCGGTGTATTGATTCACCAGGTACGTTTTGCCACGACCACCGCCTGGTCCGCCAGGACCACCTTTGCCGCCTTTTTTGCCTTCGCCACCAGCACCAGGACCGGCTGCCATTGCAGATTTAGCACCTTCGGCTTTGGCTTTCTCCCCTTCCGGTTTGCCGCCTTTGCCACCTTCTTCTTTTTTTAGGGTGAACCGGTACGGCTTAGCAGGGTCCTGTGGGATCTGAATGGCGGTTACTTTGCCCTTCTGGGTCTGCTGCAGTTTCGCTACCAGTTCATCCGGAGAAAGGGCCACCGCATTGGCTGGTACCTGCACGCTGAATTTGGCCGGCTCCAGCGCTTCCTCAATCTCGCTGTGGAACGTGAAGATGGTACCGGTGAGACACACCAGAAACAGCACCAGCCCGCTGGCTAGCCCTAACCAAAGGTGGATGTCATTGAACAATTTGCGCCAGGTGAACCCTTTTTTCATGGATGCTTTTACTTTATGATTTTACTTGATTTCTGTTTAGGGCAGTTTATAAGAAAGTGGGCTTAAAACCGATACCTCGCTGAAAGGCTGGCAAGTATGCGCGGGCCTCTTTTCCAAACGATGGCAAACTAACCACCTATTTAGATTAATTCCAAACAATAGCAAAAGAAAGGCCTCTCAAATATTACAATTAGCTAATAGTGTAGAAAGTGGATTCCCTTTGATGTCCCGCGAAGGTGAAAGCTGTAACCTAAGGCCTATCAAATAATATTCAGGTTTTCCTATTTTAAACCAGAACGAGGCTTCTAACTGATAAAGAACCCAAGCTTAGAACAGGGCATTTTATGGAATTGTCAATCGGGTTAAAATGTCTAAACCATAGGCATGCAATTTTGCCGATCAACCCCCAAAAAGGTTATGGCAGCAGGCTCTTTGTCTCTTTCATATCAAGCAAGCTCTCCGTAACTTACTGCGCATTTCTACTCATCTATGCTTAAAAGACTATTGTACACCGGGGCTTTGGTAGCCAGCACAATAAGTGTGGCACAAGCCCAAAACGCACCCTCCTGGCTGCGTTATTCATCCATCTCACCAGATGGCCAAACCATTGTCTTCACCTACAAAGGTGACCTGTACCGGGTTCCGGCCAGCGGCGGCACAGCCCTGCCCCTCACCCTGCATGAGGCGCACGATTTCATGCCAATTTGGAGCAAAGACGGCAAAACCATTGTGTTTGCCTCTGACCGCTACGGAAACTTTGACTTGTTCCAGATGCCGGCTACTGGGGGCGAGGCCAAACGCATGACCTTCCACTCGGCCAATGAGTATCCCTATGAGTTCAGCCCAGACGGCAAGACGGTTTACTTCGGTTCAACCCGCATGGACCAGGCAGCCAACCGGCAGTTTCCTACGTTTGCCTCGCCAGAGCTCTACAAAGTAGCCGTTGGCGGCGGTCGCGTACAGCAGGTGTTGACCACGCCTGCCGAGGAAGTGAAGCTGAGCCAGAACGGCCAGATCATGCTTTACCAGGATAAAAAAGGCGGCGAGAACCAGTGGCGCAAGCACCACGTCTCTTCCGTGGCCCGCGACCTGTGGAGCTTTGACACCAAAACCGGCAAGCACACCAAACTCACCACCTATGCTGGCGAAGACCGCACCCCGGTGTTCACCGACAACGACAAAACCATCTATTACCTGAGCGAGGAAAGCGGCACCTTCAACGTGCACCGCATGGCCATGGACAAGCCCGGAACCTCCACCAAGGTAACTAACTACACCAAGCACCCGGTACGTTTCCTCACTGCCTCCACCAACGGGGTGCTGTGCTTCGGGTTTGACGGGGATCTGTACACCCTGCAGGGCAACGGCGCCCCGCAAAAAGTGAACGTGGTCATCGCCACCGATGTGAAAGCCAACAACGAGCGCATTGTCCCGGTATCCGGCAACGGCGTGCAAGATTTGGCGGTGTCGCCAAACGGCAAGGAAGTGGCCTTCATCTACCGCGGCGAGGTATTCGTCTCGGCGGTGGAAGGAACCGCCACCAAGCGCATCACCAACACCCCTGAGCAGGAGCGTAACGTGAGTTTCTCGCCAGACGGCAAAACCCTGATCTACGCTACCGAGCGCGGCAAAGGCTGGAAAATCTTCCAGACGCAGATCACCCGCAAAGAGGAGCCTTATTTCTACGCCTCTACCCTGCTCAACGAGACCCCGGTCATCAACAACGACAAGGAAAACTACGAGCCCCAATTCTCGCCGGACGGCAAAGAGATCGCGTTTGTGGAAGACCGCATGACCCTGAAGGTGTACAACATCGCCGATAAAAAGGTCCGCACGCTGCTCACCACTAACGAGCTTTTCTCCATGCGTGACAACGACCAGTACTTCACCTGGAGCCCCGACAGCAAGTGGATTGCCTTTGACTTTTCGGAGCCGGGTTTCGCCAACGGCGAAGTAGGCCTGATCTCCGCCGATGGCAAAAGCAAAAAGATCAACCTGACCGAGAGCGGCTACCAGGATGATTCTCCACAGTGGATGGCCGGCGGCAACATGCTCATCTGGAACAGCACCCGCGAGGGTATGCGCGCCCAAGCCAACAGCGGCGGGGCTCAGTCAGACATCTTCGCGATGTTCATGACCCAGGCGGCGTATGACAAATTCCGGTTAAGCAAAGAAGACTACGCCTTGGTGAAAGAAGCCGATGAAAAAGCGGCCAAGGAAAAGGAAAAAGACAAAAAGAAGAAAAAGGACGAAGAACTGACCATTGACTGGGAAGGCCTGAAAACCCGCAAATCCCGCTTGACGCTGCATTCGTCGCAACTAGGCGATGCCTTGGTGTCTAAAGACGGCGAAACGCTGTACTACCTGGCCCGCTTTGAGAGAGGCTATAACCTCTGGAGCACCAACCTGCGCACAAAGGAAACCAAAATGGCCGTGACCCTGAACGCCAACCGCGCCAGCATGGATTGGGACAAAGATTTCAAAAACCTGTTCCTTCTAGCCGATGGCCGCGTGATCAAACTGGACCCTACCGCGAACAAGCAGGAGAACGTGGCTATCAGCGGCGACATGAACCTGAACGTGGCTGCGGAGCGGGCCTTCATGTTTGAGCATGTGTGGCGCCGCACGCAGAAGACCTTCTACACCGCCGGATTCCACGGCGCCAACTGGAATGCCCTGAAAGGCGACTACGAGAAATACCTGCCGCACATCAGCAACAACTACGAATTCTCTGAGATGCTGAGCGAATTGCTGGGTGAGTTGAACGTGTCACACTCCGGCTCCAGCTTCTCCAACGTGCCTGTGAACGCCGATGCTACTGCATCTTTGGGAGTTTTCTATGACCCAACTTTTACCGAAAACGGCCTCAAAATAGACGAGGTCATTTTGGAAGGTCCGTTGCAAAGAGCCGGTTTCGATGTGAAGCCTGGTATGGTGATCGAGAAAATCGATGGGGAAACCTTGTCCTCAGACAAAGACTACGCCCAGTTCCTGAACCGCAAAGCCGGCAAAAACACCCTGGTTACCATCTATGACCCTGTCAGCAAGAAGCGCCGCGACATTACCGTTAAGCCAATTTCACAAAGTGAGGAAAGCAGCCTGCTGTACAAGCGTTGGGTACGCCGCAACGCCGAGGAAGTAGATCGCCTGAGCAATGGACAATTGGGCTACGTGCACATCCCGGGCATGAACGACCCAAGCTACCGCACCGTGTACGAAGAAGTGATGGGGAAATACGCTAACCGCAAAGGCATGGTAGTGGACACTCGCAACAATGGCGGAGGTGACCTGGTAGCCGATCTGGCTATGTTCCTAAGCGGTAAGATGTTCCTGAACTACACCACTGACAACCGCTCTACCGGAATTGAACCATCCTTCCGGTGGAACAAACCCAGCATTGCGCTGGCCAACGAAGCCAACTACTCAGACGGCCATTGCTTCGCGTTCAGCTACCAGGATCTGAAACTGGGTAAACTGGTAGGCATGCCAGTACCAGGTACCTGTACTTTCGCGGGCTGGGAATCTCTGCAGGACAACAGCGTGCGCTGGGGCGTTCCGCCACTAGGCGTAAAAGACGTGCAAGGCCGCTATCTGGAGAACCTGCAAACCGAGCCAGACGTGAAAGTGATGAACGAGTTTGAGCAGGTAAGCAAAGGCAAAGACCAGCAATTGGAAGTAGCCGTACAAGAGCTGCTGAAAGAAGTAAAATAACCTTCTTACCTTATGACAGGAAAGCCCTAGCCCAACGCTGGGGCTTTCTTTTTGCGTATTATTGATTCATGAATGACAAGGACATAAGCAAACTCCTGAGCCTGGTGCTTCGGCACCAGCCCGAAAAGATTGGGATCACCCTGGACCAAAACGGATGGGCCCAGGTAGAGGAACTGCTGGCTAAACTACAGCAGAAAAGAATGACCGTAGACTTGGTGCAGCTGAAGCGGGTGGTGGAAACCAATAACAAGCAACGGTTTTCCTTTAACCCTGACCAGACAAAGATCAGAGCCAACCAAGGGCATTCTGTGTTGGTAGATGTTGGCCTGCCACCGGCAACACCACCAGAGTTTCTGTACCACGGAACGTCTGTTAACAACGCAGCACACATCCTCAAAGATGGTGTCAAGAAACAGTCCCGCCTGCATGTACACCTTTCCTCCGATCTTTCGACTGCTCTGCAGGTAGGGAGTCGGCACGGCAAACCATACGTTTTCACAGTGCTCAGCGGGCAGATGCACCTCAAAGTAATCTCCTTTTACCTATCAGAAAACAACGTGTGGCTCACAGACTATGTAGCGCCTGCGTATCTACAAGAATTTAAATTATCCTAACGGCTTTCTTAAAGGACAATACCTTATCTGCCTTTACAGTTAATTCTAAGAGGCACTTACAGCAGGACCTTTATGATTTGGGTTCCGTAATGGTGCAGACAGCTACAAATTATCCTAATAATACAACACCCCTAATGGAGGATCGCCGTATTATTGATAACACTGGTGTAATTATGCCAGATACATACCCATAATTGCGGCAGTTTTGGCTCTGCTTTTAAAAAGAAGCCCTTAAACACCCAATGCCATCTTTTAACTTCTGAAAGAAAACAACTGATTTATGCAGGTGACGGAAAAACTAACGACATATTACCACCATTATCAGGAATTAAAAGAGAAAGGCGGCCCTGAGGAGAATACTGAATTGTTTGAGGAAGTAATCCACCTGGAGGAGGAGATTATGGCGGCTTATGGCTTGCCGCCTTCCCACACGCACCTGCAGATTTTGTGGCAGTTTACAGAAAAAGCTCCTTTGAGCGAAGAAGTGATTCAGGGAACCCAGGAAAAATTGGAAACTGCGGCCACTGAGCACCTCATGGCACCCGTAAAAACCAACTTGGAGGTACTGCAGGAGGCTAAATCAGAGAAGATGAGCGCCTTCAATGTGCTGCCGGAGATTGGCCAGCCCACCCATGATTATCCTATTTTCCTGTTTGAGGAAATGCTGCTAAAAGACAAAGCCTCGCCTGAGGCCGTGTTACAGGAGATGGAATCGGTGAAGGAGTTGGACTGCTACGGAGAGGTGGCCACCCTGCTTTATTACCATCGTAAGACCTTCAGGAGAACAAAGATCTACAAGGCCTTGAAACCGCACCTGCAGTTCCTTGACACGTATCTGCAACAATTGAAGGCCCTGGGCGAAAGCGCGGAGCACAGCATTTTTGTGTCCAGCCTTGCCAAGGAGGCGCAGCAACTTTCCCAACCTACTACCCTTCCAGAGGACAAGATTATCTCCCTCATCGGGGTTGACCCGGCTACGTACCGTCCTGAATCAATCCTGCTCACCGATATTTTTGAAATGGAGGAGATTGTCTATGACGTAGACACGGCCATCACGGTAACCGGAAAGCTCAACAAGGGAGATTCCTCTAAGGATGTTTCCCTGGGTTTTGACCTGGGAGAACTTTGCAGCCTGCTTTCCCAATACCAGGAACAGGGGCAGCAGATCCTGGCCTTTTTTCACAAAACGCCTGACCTGAACCTCCCGGATTCTCCTATCGTCATCAATCTGAAGGACTGCACCGGCAGCACTTTCCTGGCAGAGCAACATTACTTCAGGGTATACAAGCCCCTGGTGTTGGGTGAAGACGGAACCCACCAGATGATTCAGGAGGAGTTTTACCTGGTAGAAGAGATCCTGGAAAAAGACACCTTTGATGCAGAACAACTCAAAAGCACCTCAGAATCGCTCAACGGCTTGCTCCAGCACCTCAAAGGCAGTTACCAAGAATACGTGGCCTATCTCCAGGAAGGGGAAACCGAGAAGAAAGCCCGCCAGAAGACGGGACTTGACCACCCCACCACTTTTGAACTGGCCCGCCAGCTGTACAACTATGAAAAGCACGGCGGCAAAGCCAGCTTTGATTAGGTTTATCTAGCTGCCCTAAAACCACCCAGGGAAAGAGAAGTTTAGTGGACCATAGACTGCTCATTCTGTTTTGAGCCTGTTTTCTAATAAATGCCTAAGAACAGAAATTGCTGAACATAGGTAATTTTGAGTGGATACATTCCTTGGACTATGAAGCCAAGTTGGTGTTTCTTACCAGAAGAAAAACCATGCATGTACCAGTGATCGGTGTTTTAGGACTGATTTATTGAAAACAGCCTGGAGGCGTGATAAAAGTTCAAAAATTTATTTCCACTGATCTTTCTTCAAAATCAGACACTTAGTAGAAGGAGAGCGGTTCTAGATAGAAAAACTAAACTTTTTTTCTGAGAGATGTTTGGCAGATAAAAAACGGCCTTCTATATTTGCACCATCAAAACCGAAAGATGGTCCGTTCGTCTAGGGGTTAGGACACCAGATTTTCATTCTGGTAACAGGGGTTCGATTCCCCTACGGACTACCAAGAGGGAAAAGTCAGTTTCACTACTGCTTTTCCCTCTTTCTTTTTCCCCCATCTTCTGCGAAATCTCGCTTGCAAGGCCGAAAATCGAGTTTACCCTGGTGGTTCGATACCCCTCTTTTTCCCGGTCATATTGCACCCCTTCCGGGAACACCAACGCCTGTAGCCTTCTACGCTGTAAAGCATCTCCCTTAGTCCAAGAGGATGAGAGACTTAGCGCCAATTTCAGCCCGTTTTCCACCAGCATCTGGTGGTTCGATAAAGGTCCAGACAATTTCTCCAGGTTCACCCCGATTTCCCGCCCCTCTGTTTTCAGCTCACCGCTGAACTTCTGGAATATCTCCCGCTCAATTTCCCCGTAGGCATAGCGCCGCTCCAGCGTATTCAGTTTCTTTTTCAGTTCCGCTAACTGCAGCTTCAGTCGCTTCTCTTCCTGCCCGTGCTCCTGGCTTAGCTTTGTAAACACCTGTCCCATCATCTCCTGCACCTGCGGCAGCAGGATCGGGTCGATTTGGAACTCCTTCAGCAGCCCTTGGTACAGTTCGTGCATCTTGCCTGCATTGCGGTTGAGGCAGCAGCCTTTGGTGTTGCACTTGTAGTAGTGAATACCCTTCTTCTTCATCTCGTAACCAGTAAGCGGCTTACTGCACGAGCCGCACTTGATGTGGTGGCGCAACGGCAGGTTTTCGTCCTCCTTCACCTGGGTATAACCCTGGGCATTCTGAGACTGGAGCCCGTTCACCCGCAGGAAAACATCCCTTGACACCAGCGGCTCGTGCCTTCCCTCTATAACTTCCCCCTCCTGTAGCAGTCCATGTGTAATGAGCCCGCAGTAGAAGGGGTTGCGGAATATCTTGGTCAGCGTCTGGTCGTAGAGCGGGAGGCCCTGGCTTTTGAGCCTTCTGATGATGTCGGTGTTGCTCAGCCCCTGTTCCGCTTTCAGCAGGAAAGCCTGCCGGATCAGCTTGCCCGTCTTGTTGGGCTTTATCACCTGCTCCCCGTTCACCTTCAGCTGGTCATAGCCCATGGGTGCCTTACCCACCACATAGCCTTTGCGCACCTTGGCCTCCATGCCCGCCATGCACTTCTCCCTGCGCTGATCGTTGTCGAACTGGGAGAAAAGGAATTGGATACCCTGCTGCAGCTTCCCTGCGGAGGTCATGGTATCCACCGGCTGGGTGACGGCCACCACCGAGATGCCCATCTGGGAAAGCTGGTCCGTGATGTAGATGGCATTGGAGCCTGAGCGGGAAAAGCGGTCATGGCTATAGACGATAATGTAGCCCACCTGCTGGCGGCTCTTCTTCGCAAATTCCAGCATGAGCTGGAAATGCTTCCGCTCATCGTTCTTGGCGCTCTCATAAGTGCCGCCAAAGGTCTCTACCACCTCATAACCGTGGCGCTCGGCATAGGCACGGCAACGCTCCAGCTGCGTTTCCAGGCTTTGGTTTGTCTCGGCCTGCTCTTTAGTGGAGACGCGGGTGTAGATAACGGCGACTTTCCCCCTGGCAGCGGCTTTGCTTTTCTTCCCTACCTGCCCAGGCCGGGCAAAGATGCTCAGGGCATTGTTAAGGTTAGTCGTAGTAGCGCTACCTTCTGTTGCTTTTGCGCCGTTGATTTTTGTTGCTGCTTGTTTTTTCATCGTCTTATCTGTTGCCGCCACGGTTATTCCTTTTTTGCTTGACCATTGCTACCGATTCTATTTCCTGAACGGAAGCCTCTACAGATTGCTGCTGTTTCGGCTCTTCCATTACCAGCCCGTAGAGCAGGCAGGACAAGCGGAGCATCTGCTCCACCATATCGGAGGCTGTTTCCTCTGCCAGGTGTCCGTATCCAGGCGTGTTCAATAGTCTCTCCACATGGTAGGACCTGAGCTGCCCATCTTCTTCTACTTGCCTATAGGGGCCGTTTTCCTGCAGTGCCTGTAACTGCTTTTCTGCCGGTTCTTGGTGCTTTTGTAATGCTTGTTGTTGTTGTTGTTGTTGTTGTTGTTGTTGTTGCTGCTTTCGCTTTACATTTTCTTTTAAGGTTGTTTGATTTACATTCACGGAGATTGTCCCAGTTTCCGCACTTGTCTGAGTTCTTCAGTTAAAATGCAACTTGGATGTTTGTCCTGAGTTCTTCAGTGACTTTCAATAGAGCCATTGCTGGCAGAAGCGGGGGAACACACCCGAAGGAGGGCTAAAGCCTGGTTCGCTGGGCCTCCTCGAAGGAGAGCTGTGTTCCGTTTTGCGTTTTCATGGTGATGGTGCTGTAGTCGCGGGTGCCCAGGATCCGGGCGATTTCTTTTTTCTGCTTGTCCGAGAGCTGCTTGTCTACTTTGGTGATCAAATCAGCCCTGCGCTTATTGCCTGTTTTGGAAAACTTAACAATGAGCTCTTTTACCTCATCGTTACGCATGGCCCTAAGCACCTCCTGCTCCTCCCTTGTCAGGATCGGCACCTTGGGCAGGAACTCCGCCTTGGTCTCGTCGCTGAGGAACTGGGCGAAGTAGTGCCCGAGCGGGATGTTGATGTGGGGGGTGCTGAGGTCAGGCTTTTCCCCTGAGTCAAAGCTCAGCAGGAACTCACTCCAGACAGCCACCTTGCCACTCGCGAAGATATAGATGTTGGAGTTGGAACGGTGCTGGAAGTGCCCCAACACAATCGGATAGAAAAGATACGGCAGGATAGTGCTCCTTGAATTCAGGCTTCCCTCTATAATCCCAAACTCCTCTTCCGTCAGTGAGCGTTTAGCTCCATCTTCCACTGTTTTCCTCAGGGCCGCCTTATCTTCTTTGCTCCACTCTATGCCGGCCCTGTAGTCTTCATCGAATAGGTAATCCTTGACAACGGCGATGGTCTCAAGGGGGAGCCCGAACCTGCGGAGGTCCTTCACGATCTGGATCCAGAGGTACTGGATGAAGTCGAAGTAGGTCCTCTTCCCGTCCTCCTCCGCATCGGGGATGATTCCCAGGCTGCGCCAGTTGTTATGCACCCGGGAAGTGATCCCGGCGTCCTTCAGGGAGAACTGCTTATGCCCAAGGACCTGCACCATCTCCATATAGAAATCAAAGGGTGTTTCGACATTAATAGGGATATCTATCGTAACAGATTTATCTTCCATGTAATATATTGTTTACGCAAATGTAAGAAACCAGAATTAACCTGTATACTTGCATGTAAAATAAATTTTAAACCCACGTTAGATTCGAACCCGGTACTCTAGGAGACACTTAGGCCCGAGGTTCCCCCACTGAAATGAATAAGTGACCTTTAGAAATGATGCACGGGCCATGGGAATGGCCTTGCATGGGACGCGTCCCACCACACCGGACGTGATTGACCAAACGGGAAGCCGCCCTAGGCTCATCTCCGGAAACGGGCCGCAACTACCCAGGGCCGACGAGCTGCTGGCCGACTCCGAAACCCTGCAGGTGCTGCGCGGGTACTTTCCTAACTACAGGAGGCTGGGCAAGGTCTTTGAAACGGACAATTCAAGGCGGGTAAACATTTACCTGCACAAGGGCCTGTTCCTGGTAAAAGACTTCACGGGGAAAGAGTTTGGGGACGATGCCACCCGCAACGTCCTCCAGGTACTTCAGTTTTACCACCGCTGCGATTTTAAAGAGGCGCTAGTCCTGCTATCGGATAAGCTAGGATATTCCTCCTCCGGGCACCGGGCACCGCTCCGGAAGCCGATGCCACGCCCTGCTGTTCCTAAGGAACCAGTAAACGAGCCTGAGCAAGTATATGTGGATCACCGGCAGTGGGACAATGTGTCCCAGCGGCTCCACTCGACTTTTCACGGCTATGCGCGGTCTCTGGGCGTAACAGACGAGCACCTAAAGCGATGGCACGTCGGCACCTCCACCAGGGTTGGGACAGTGTACACCGTCTTTGGCCATCAGAATTGGGACGGCTCCTACTTCAACCAGAAACATTTCATCTTTTCCATTGGCGGAAACAAGGTCACAAAGCCCTTCTACCTGAAGAATCCTGCTGGTAAGAGGTACGGGCAGTGCCTCTATGGCATCCACCTACTGCGGGAGGGGGTTCCTGTCGTGTTGGTGGAGTCCGAAAAGACAGCTGTGCTAGGCAGTTTCTTTTATCCCCAGTTTGATTTTGTCTCTACAGGCGGTGCTGCTTCCCTAAGCAAGGAAAAGGCAAGGGCCCTGCAAGTAAAATCCGGTTATGTGCTGATTGATGCCGACCAAGCTGGCCGCTCGTTGGGCACCTGCCGGATGCTTGAAAAACACGGACTGGATTTTATCCCGGTGGACTTGTCCCCGGACCGGGAAGATGGCTATGATTTGGCAGATGCGCTGCGGGACGGGTTGCGCCCTGACATTACCGACTGGCGTTTTCAGTTGAGGAAGGGACACGGAGGGCCCGATTACAAGCTGTTTGTGAATCGGTTCCTCGGTGAGCAGGCTGCTCCCTTGGTGGATTACATACAGCACCACGGCAAGGTATTGCTCAAAGCTAGAACCGGAACAGGCAAAACCACTTTTGCCCTGGAAGAGCTGGCTCGCAGTGTCCGTGGGCGTATCATCATCTTAGAGCCGCTCACTGTCATTGTGGATGCCATCGCCAAGAGCAGGTACGGGGAGATTGCCATCATCAAACAGGGGGTCACAAACGAAGATGTGCAGATTTCCCTATACAGCAAAATAACGGTCTGTACGTACGATAGCTTTGCCAAGCTGCCCCCTGTGGTAGACGATGATTTGATTATCTGCGATGAAGTGCATGAGCTGCTCTCCGGCTACGGCATGCCCGACAAGCGCCCCAAGTATGAATACCTCTTCAGGCAGCTATTAGCGGCTAAGAACGTGCTGTGCATCTCGGCGACGCCTCCGGGCTTCCTGCAGGAATACGGGTTCAAATACGTGGAAGTAAAGGCCGGGCAGTCACACAAGATACAGCTCACCCCCATCTCCTGCAAAGGCAAGGTGCAGCATGAACTGGCCAAGCTGCTTCCTACCCTTGACTTTGCCAACTACCAGTACCTTGTCCGGCTCAACGACCTAAAGCTCATCGACCAGATTGTAAGCAGCTTTCAAGGGCTGCCAACGGGGCAGGTAGCGGTGCTAAGTTCACAATCCAAGGGAGTGGCCGGAGGTGCGTATCAGGCCATCACAGATTCCAAACACATTCCGGAAAACATACGCCTCCTCTTTACGACTTCCCTCATAGACTGTGGCGTGGACTTGTATAACCAGCGGTTGCGGGTGATTATGGCAGAGCATCAAAACGAGCATCTGAGCGTTTCCAATGCCTTGCAGTTCATGGCCCGCCCCCGTAAGATGCCTTTGCTGCCGGTAACCCTGTACAAGCAAGAGCGGAAGGGGAAAGAGTATGACAGCGAAGCGGCCTACCAGGCTATCAAGAAGTTTGCGCAACAGGAATGCCAAACCCTGAACCTGCTCAACACCCAGTTTCAGGACCTAAGCCCATATCTGCCAAAGGGCTCCTATTATCTAAGGGAGACAGCCAAGTACTGCAGCTATAACAAGGAGACGGAGTGCTATGAGGTAAACAAGCTGCTCATTCACTATGAAGTTGGGCAAGCAATCATTCGGAGCACGGCAACAGCCGATTTTTACTCTCAAATGGAGGCGGAAGGCCATATTGTGATGCAGGATCCCCGGCAGGTGAAGGTAGAAAAGACACCGGAAACCCAAGCGCTCGACAAGGCAGCCAAAGCCGCCAGAAAATGTGTGGAGGAGCAGGCTCTGGCACTTCTGGAAACATGCTGCACCACGGCTACCTATACGGCCCTTCACCATGCCACCCGTGACCTGGAGCTTCGCAGACAGATTGTCCGGCTAGGATACGATGTGCGGATGAGCGAGGAGGCCGGTCAGCTGCAGGAAGCACACCAGGACCTTTTCACAGGCCAGGCAGCCCTGCCAGTATTCAAAAACTACCTCAAGCTGCAGGAAAGGGACATTGGCAAAGCAGGGATAGTGTCCCAGATGCGCGAGCACAGGGGAGCCAGGAAATTCGGGGACCTGCTCAACCGGCTGGATACCTGTGATAGGATAAAGCACTACGAACGCCTAGGGCCTGCCGATAAAAGGGACGTGGACCGGATTCTTCGGCACAAGCAGGCAATAGAAGGAAAGGTTACCGAATCAACTTCTATTAATAGTAAAATAGGTAATCGGGTAACCGCTGACACTGTTACCGCGGTGATGAACAGTGACCGAGACATAGCCATCAAGCTCACCAAAGAAAAAGCCATGCAGCTCTTCCGTCTCCTTTTTGATACGGACATGGTCGTCGTCAAGGAAAACGGAAAAACAGCCAAGTACTTCGGGATCGTGGCTGATAAAACCAAAGCGCTGCATGCTGATGAAATCGCTGCGGGAGCGGGTGTGGCAAAATAAATTTTAAACCAACTAAGAATTAATAACAAAGATGAAAAAAGAAGATTCACACGCACAGGTGCAGCACCTGCACGGGCAAGGCTATTCCATCAGAGAAATTGCCAAAGAAACAGGAATCAGCAAGTCCAGGGTAGGCAGAATGGTAAAGGAAATACAGGATTCAGGTCCTGGGACAGCAACTGGGACGCGTCCCACGACTGTTCTGGTAAGCCATGGGACGCTGGCTGGGACTACTTCAGCAGCCGTCCCAGAGAAAGGCTGGGACGCACTTGGGACAGAAAAAGAGAGTGAAAACGGAGTAGCTGCCCAGGAAATGCAGATAAAAGAGCAAGAAAACCGGGCTATTGAAGCGCTTTTCCTGGGGCGGTTCAAGTTCAACCTCGCTTGTATCTATCAGGATTTCTTGTATAATACACGCTCAGCGCTTACTAATAACATGGGGAACGAAGAGCTGGCGCACTCGCATATCAAAAGCAGGCAACAGCGGGTAGGTGATTTCATTTTAAGCGCCAGGGACACTTGTTCAACATGCCGAGTTAATTATCAGGAGCTCTATATGGCCTATGTTTTAGATAAACTCTTCTTTTTCCTGGGTCAGCAGCCGGAGTTAGAGCAAACTGAACGTGGGCTAGTGGTAAAGGCGGGAGTCGTGCTGGAGCAGTTTATGAAGAAGATAGAGCGGCTTGATGTCTTTACTCCCATCCTAGTTGACTTACCTACCTTTCCAGATTTAGAGTCGTTGTAACAGGTACCATTGATTGCAGTGTTGGCAGGATAAATGGGCAACAGCAGGGGCAACTATAATGGGAGTCCCTGCTGTTTTTAAATCAGTGCTGTTCATCCCAATTATCAAATTCAGCTTATAAAGTAGGCAGTTTTTCCATAAAGTCTGGATAAACAGTAGATACTCTCTTAGGAATTACTGTACAATACGGTCACCTTCCTTGTTGAGGAGCTTCTCATCTGCTCGCAGTACCACATGATTTATGAGTAGCTTTTTAGATCCAATGTTCAGAACCTGCTCAACGGTAGCTTAGGACAGAAGCTGGGACGTATTTTAAATTATCCCAATTAACACTGGGACAAGTATGGGACAGCTGTAAAATTAGCTTTTGGGACAGGAAATAAATTCAGAGATTGACAAAATTAATTTCGTTCCCAAAGATTAATTTTTAAATAGTATTATGTTAGTCAATGGATAAACTATTTTCATAGTGTTTTCTCCCTTATAATCGTCCCATGGTAAACATGGTTTTACTAATGTTATAAAATTATTGCCCGATTGTTTCAAAGTAGCGAAACCTAGTTCACGATGATAGATAATGGTACCTGACCCTAAAGAAGAGCGATTAGTTGATAAACTACTACTATCAGTTTCGAATATTCTTTGCCAGGATTGTACAGTTGGGATCAAACTAGAGAAGTAATACTTGAGGTTATCAGAAAAGTGCTCTGACTTAAGTTGGTTACTTTTATATAAGTCTTCAATTGCCAATTTCAGCTCCTTAGTATATTTAGTACTTAACTTATCAGGGCAAACTAGTTGTAAAAGGTCAAGAAGTAGTATGTCCCGGTATACTAATTCATCTTCCCTCCAACGAATATTAAGGATTAGGAACGTACATTTCCTGAAGATAGAATCACGGTAAAAAATTACTTTTTCATTCTGACTTTCATTTGTGTACTGATGAAATCCCGCCTTAGAATTAGCGCAGAGCAGAAAACAACCAAAAGTTTCAATAAGAATTGATTTTAAGTCTTCCTGAAAAAAGTACGGATAGGAACGTGTGATTGGCGAAAATTCTTCTTGATTTACCAGTAGATTAGCTCCACTAGCTGCAACCCTCTTCTTAAATTCAAGATAGTATTCAGGAAACATTTCAAAATATACAATGCTAAAATTGTCTCTGTTTATCTTACTAGTCTTCACCATTCCGAACTCCTTCTCTAATTCCTGAATGATAGGTTTTGTCTTATTAGTGGAATATAGGCCTACTTCAATGGTTGACACATTGTAACTCTTGCCATAAAACATATATAGCAAGTCAGTCATCACCGAAACATTGGAAAGTTCTTTTAAAGTAATGGGCCGCTTAGGAACATCCTGCAGCATTCGGGTTTCGAAGAACTTTTTATGCTGATTGCTGAAGAATTTATCAATCTTATCTAGGTGTTTGAAAATGGCTCTTTGCTCTGCCTCTCCTCTCGCTCTTTTGATAACCGATTGATCTACCTCCTGCTCTGAGCCCATCTGAAATTCTATATCATCTTGAGATAAAGCTTGTTCAGCGTTTTCCTGTACCTCACTACTTTGCACGACCATTCCTTTTGAAATAATATTCAGGATATCGGCAATCTGAACATTGGAAGTATTGAGCAACAACAAGTCTCTTGCTTGTGCTGATCTTAATTTGTAAAGCTCCTCTTCTGTTAGACCGATATGATCTATGGTAGTATTGGTTGAAACTGATAATCCAGAAGCACCCCTAAGTGGCTGAGCTGGTAAGCCAAATTCCTCTTCATCCACACTATAATCGATGTACTTCAGTAGGTCAGAGTAAATTCCATTTTCAGGGTCTGCAAGAAAGCCTTCTATTATTTGGGTTAGTTTATCATGACTTGGGTCCGGAGTACTTTTTACCAGGTAAGATATGTTATGGATTAAAGAATAATTAGACACCCGTACCCCATCAGAAACAAGGAATAACCGGAAGGCCTTATCTGGTTGCTGCAGGATAATCACAGCTTCTTCTGATACTGCTGGTAAAGAATGGATTTCCACCTCTTCGTTACTACTATTCAATACCTGTATTTCATAAACTGCCTTTGACGTTTTTTTTAAATGCACAGTTAACCGGCTCCCATTTCTTTCAGCATACAAAATCTTGTTCTCGTAGTTGATGCTTGGAGTACTGTCCCCCCGGTGCGTTTTTCCCTTGGCTGCTGCCTTAACGTTTAAGGTGGGGCCATTTTTAGTGTTTATACCAAGCTCTCTGATATAGCCATTCTTGTTTTTGCGCTTCAACAGTAAACCTGCCTCGCCATTTACGGCAAAATCTGCTACTGAGCCTAATGCCTGAATGGTGGCATTTGGACTACCTATCAGTAAATACTCCCAACCATCTGTATACTCAAAATGAAAAAGCTTGGCGTGTAACCGGTTATACCTGGTATCAAAATCCTTCAGGCAATCCTTCCAGTCGTAAAAAGCGACTTGGTTGTAAAGTATTTCGTTTAGCTTGGTAGGCAATATTCCGAATTGCTGGTCAGTTAGGCATGCAATCTCCTCGATTTCGAAGTCGGCAGTCAGCTGCTCCAGGATTGTTCCTTTCTCATCAAAATAAGGAGACACAATACTTAGCTTCTTTACTTTACTCTTTGGCAGAGACTCTATCAACTGCTGGTAAATGGAGACACTAGCTGTATTTGCTACAAATTTCACTTCCAGTTCATCATCCAGAGGAATAAATGTTTTGCCGGGAGCAATCAAGGCAAGTTCCCTTACCCAAGGGGAGTATTGTGTTATCCAGTCCAGCTTTTGCTGGTTAAATCCTTTAACTTGTGGAAAGTAGCCTTGCAGATATTGCCAGGCTGCCGCAAAAACTGGAGCATTATTGCAGTCAAGGGAATTAAGGTGAAAAGCTGCCCAAATTTCGTCATTGGTACTTAAACCAGAGGAGGTAAGATTACCAGACCCAATTACTAACAGTCCTTGGGTTGGCCCTGTCAGTAGCATAATCTTGGGGTGAAAAACTCCAGTCTCATAAACCGGAGTAAGGCTGTAGGTTTTGTGGTTTTTAAACTCGTTTCCAGTAACCATTTCAAGTGACTGCTCGAGGAATTTACCATCCACCAACACATTTACGTTCCTGACATTTGCCAACCGAAGGGCAGTCATCACACGTTCTTCGAAAAAGGTAAAATCGAAACTAAAGCAGGTAATGATGCAGGATGAATACTTATGCCTGTTCTTGCCTATTAAATCTAATATATTCTGCCTTTGTAGTGCCATTTCAGTTTTGAGCTAATTGTAATTGGCCAGCATCGGTGAGCCTACCTTCGGCATCAAGTAAGCCTAAGTCTTGTAGAAAGTTTATAAGATTGCGGATTCGGGGGCCTGTAAATCCTGGGTCAAAATTGCCGATATGCCGGATGTGATTATCTTCAATGATAAACTTCTGGGTTGATTGTGACCCTCCCCCTATTTTATGATAAGCTACATATTGATGTCTGTAAATGATATTACTTAGCAGGAACTCTTCTAAGAATTTATGTACAGGTAAGGTAACATATCGGTCAAATTTGCGGCAGAAGGAAACAACATCATGCTTACTGTCAATACCGATAGAAGAAGTATATTCTTCAAGACGATCCAGATACTGCTTGTTCTGCTGGTAAAGCTGCCAGATAAGGGCAAAACTCATTGCCATTCTAACTACTCCTTCTGCTCTCATTAGGTCTTGGTATAGCACTTGCTCCGGATCCAGGTTTGCAGTCAAGGCTTCAGCAATAGTCACATCTCCGGAATCAATGACTTCACCTTGTATTAGCAACTCAGTTATTTCTTTTGTGCTCTCCTGCAGCAGTTCCTGTACCAGCATCCACCCAGGACCTTCTCTTTCCTGTAGATAATCTAATAATCCGTTTAAAATAGCAGTACAGGCAACTTGCCAATACTCGTTAAGCTGGTAATAATACCAACCGAATAAACAATCATCTGAATGGTGGTTGACTTCACCTTTAGCTTGGTATGCATAAAAAGTAAATTTTCGCTGCTCTACTCCGCTTTTGTGGGTATCGGCATAGCGAAGTACATGCAGAAGAGTTGCTTTGCGCATACTCTTTTGGCTTATCACAGCATTGGCTGGCTCATCTAAATCTAGCATGAGCTGTAATAACAGGTTGTGTTCTTCTGTGCCGGTCCTTATATGGGCAAGATTGAAATCTGGTGTTAGCTTTTCAACCTGCTTTAAATCAATAGTACCCTTTCTTAAACAGCTCAAAAACAGCCCTTTGTTTTCTGGACTAACATTTTCATCAAAGGCGGCCGCAAGGGCCTCGCCACTTATCAATAGCTCTTTATTGCTGGACGTGCGCCTATAGATGCCTAGCAAATTACCACTAGCATCCAGAGGTTCTTCAATCAATCCGATCTGCCTGATTGAACCCAGATAATACTGACCAAACACGCCGAAACTGTATTGCCAGTAGGTATTTGTTGTAGAGCCATCAGGGTTGTAGGTAGCAGAACCTATATTAAAACTTGTCTCACCCTGATTCAACTGTCTTAATGCATAAAGACTACCTGCCACTCCGTTGGTATCTGCATGAGCTGCAATCAATGCCAAAATGTATTCTGCTCGGCGAACAAACCGTTTTTGTTCTTTAGGATCCGTTGTTTGAATCTGACGTGCATACTCGGTTAGTAACCAGCAATAGAAGCTGTAACTCCGCAGCCTACCTGTAACGTTGTTCAATCCAGGCAACAAGTAAGAGTAGGCTTGTGCAGATGGATTCTGCAGTCCTAATGGATCAAGACCCCGGACGAACGATAACCGATCTCCAAAAAAGGGAAGGCGGACTTCATTTTTATCTATTACTTTAGTCATGGTTTCGGCGCAACGATTAATAATAAGACTGAATGCCCAGAAATCAGCTTTGCTTTATAAAAATTGCACTAAACTTTAGCGTCAGTTTCTATGCCACTGCAACCTAAGTTTTGGAATTAGAATATGCAAAGTGCTTCCCTGCTTTCCCTTACAAGCTTTGTTAACTCTTCATTCCTAATAATACTCTTTGATATAACTATACCCCTTATCGAACAGTACCTGGTCTTTATGAAGCTGGTATTTTAATAAAGCTTGCCGGAGAGATTTTTGCACCTCCCTTTCACCGGCAACACTCTTTTGCCAGCCAGGAAAGCTTACTACCCGTACAATAGCGTCTATATCGGTCACAATGCGTTCAACCACTGCCGGAGTTTGTTCCGTCTTTAGTTCCAGAAACAATTCGGTTAGGGCTGCTTTAGGAGTTTTATCCTGTATTTCCTCTGCTACTTCTTTCACGGCCTGCAGGGTTTCCTTGACGAGTTTGCAGAGTTCTTTCACAAATTCTATAGAGGTGATCAACCCTTTTTCAGCTCTATCCCGAAGATCTTCCAGCGTTTCACTGATCTTCTTAAAATTGGGGTTGCCTTCTTGCTTTTTAAGCCGCTTGATCAGAATCTTTTCTAGCTTCTTGGCATTCTTCGGGTCAGGGTTGTTGAAAATGTCTTCGAGCCTGTTATCAAAATTCCATAATTATGATAACAAAAAAAAGACGCCTACTATTTATTTTAATGACATATTTGCCTAGTACAAAATATTACATACAGACTGTGATCTAGTAAACAATAAATCTATAAAGCTGAAAACGTATCTGCCTTATAGATAGCTAAACTTATAAATTTACAGTCCATAAAGTAACAGCCCAGCATGTTACGATTTACAATATATTAAAAAAAACTAATATATCCTGCAGAAAATAAAAAATGCACAGCCCCAAGCAGGAATACTTATTTTAATTATAATAATAAAATTTTCAAAATTACTCATTTTGAATATAATCATGCTCATATCTCAGATATATCTGAACAGATAATTAATATTATTCACCCTTTAAAATCTTCACATAAAACAGAAAGCATGATCTTTGTTAGACGCAAAATAACAATAGATTTAGCTGATAAAAAATTTACAATAATAGCCGATTATACACTAACACAATATGGATGGTGTGCTTTTGGCTAACTTACTTTGATGATAATTTTAAGAAAGTCCTAGCTAAGGGAAAAATAAAGGGTCTAACAAACTTGCTACCATTCTGGCTTATGACCCTAATTGTCATAGAACCTTAAAGTGAATCATAATCAATAGATATATTAGAATCCAAAACCTTTATTTAATAAATTAGCAAAATAAAGTTTCGATGCCTTAATTAAATGGAGCATATTGCCTTTTTTGACTTAGAAGTTAGTACTTCGCCTAAACAAAGAATTCAGAGCATTGGTGTTTGGCTTAAAGGAAATTCATGGCATGGAACCTCCATAAACGATTTTGAAAAATTTCAAGAGGACTCACAATTTCTTTGTGGCCATAATATTTTGGCCCATGATCTCCCTTATTTGACATCAGCAGGAGCGTCCATAAGTCTTCTTGAGAAACCCGTTATTGACACTCTTTACCTTTCGCCACTCTTCTTTCCTGATCGGCCTTATCACCGATTAATTAAAGATTATCGATTAGTAAGTGATTATTTTAACAATCCTGTAGAGGATTCAAAAATAGCAGCTGACCTTTTAGAGGACTGTATCCTCGCCTATTACAGCCTACCTCCAACACTCAAAAAGATTCTATATAATCTTCTTTGCAGAGAAAAGGCCTTTAGTGCATTCTTTAATTTGTTGGAGGAAAGTATGCCTGAGGTGGTAATAGATTCTTTAGAGGACAATATTAAGTCATTCTTTTATAATAGAATCTGTTCTACTGTAAGCTTGTACCCCCTAATTCATGAGCAGCGTGTACCACTTGCATACGCCCTAGTACTTCTTAATGCCCCAGATCAAGGTTCCATCATACCTCCGTGGTTATTGCACCGTTTCCCGGAGATTGTGAACGTGTTGCAACTGCTAAGGGGTACATCTTGCCACCAATTTGCCTGCAACTACTGCGAAAGCTTTCTATCACCTGTGGCAGGGCTTAGAAAATACTTTGGGTATGAAGGTTTCCGAAAGTTTACTCCTACCGAACAAACCCCATTGCAGCAACAGGTAGTGGAAGCAGGTTTAAAGGGAGAATCTTTGCTGGCCATTTTCCCTACTGGCGGTGGCAAATCTCTTACGTTCCAATTGCCAGCGCTAATGAAAGGTGAGGCAAACCGTGCTCTAACAGTGGTTATTTCTCCACTACAGGCTCTTATGAAAGACCAGGTAGATGTGCTCCGGAACCGTTTTGATATAACTACCGCCATTGCAATCAATGGGCTACTTTCCCCATTGGAGCGGGCCGATGCCATTCAAAGGGTTCAGGATGGAGGGGCTAACCTCTTATATATTTCTCCTGAATCTCTTCGTTCAAACACTATTTATAAGCTTTTGCAGGGTAGGCAAATTGAGCGCTTTGTGATTGACGAAGCGCACTGCTTTTCCTCATGGGGGCAAGATTTCAGAGTGGATTATCTTTATGTAGGTCGCTTCTTGAAAGAGCTTACCTTGGCTAAAAACCTGCAACAACCTATTCCCGTTTCCTGCTTCACCGCAACTGCAAAGCCAGAGGTAGTACAAGATATAATCACTTATTTCAAAGAAGAGGCCGACTTAGATCTAAACTTATATCAAACAACTGCTTCCCGCACTAACCTTACCTACAATGCTTCAAAGACAGAGGGGAAGGAAGCAAAATTGCAGCAACTGAAAGACTTGCTAGAGCATACCATTGAACCGGCAATTGTATATGTGAGCAGAACCAAGACTGCCGAATATGTTGCTGAAGAGTTAAAAAAGGCAAACATTAAAGCCGCTGCATTCCATGGCAGAATGGAGTCTGACTTGAAGATTAGAATTCAGGACAGCTTCATGGCAGGCGAAACCAATGTGATTGTGGCGACCTCAGCGTTCGGAATGGGTGTGGATAAGGAAAATGTAAAGCTTGTAGTACACTATGATATTTCTGACTCTCTTGAAAATTATATACAAGAGGCAGGGCGCGCAGGAAGAAACCCCTCCATGGAAGCTAACTGTCATTTACTCTTTGATGAAAACGACCTGAATGACCATTTTGCTCTTCTAAACCAGACGAAGCTATCAAAAAAAGAAGTTGGCCAAATTTGGAAAGCTGTTAAAGACTTTAAGCGGCTTAAATTCACAAAGTCTGCATTAGAGCTGGCCAAGCAAGCTGGCTGGGATACAGACATTATGAACCTGGAAACTCAGGTTAAGGCAGCCATAGCCGCTCTAGAAGATGTGGGTTACCTTAAAAGGGAAATGAACTCCCCAAGGATTTTTGCCCAAAGTATACTGGTACGTAATGTAGAGGCCGCTAACAAGGTTATCAATGCTAACCCAGATAAATTTCCGGGCGATCAGCTTCAACAGGCTATCCGCATATTCCAGTACCTGATTTCACGTGAAGACACACTGGTAGATACCCTTTCTGATCATTTAGGTATTGAAAAAGAAAATGTTGTAAATATTCTTCTGCACTTCAAAGAGCTTGGCCTACTTGGAGATACCAAAGACTTAACAGCTTTAATAAATCCGACAAGAAGCGAAAAGAATTCTGAACGCTGCTTCCAACGTTATGCTATAATTGAAAAGGCCCTACTGGATATATTAGCACCCTCAGAAGAAGCTCCGACTGTCTTACAGACTCATCTGCGGGATCTAAACGAAAAACTCATTGAAAAAAGATGTAATGGAAGCTCCATTGAGGCAATAAGAAACCTGTTGCAATTTTGGGAACATAAGCATTACATTAAAAAAGAACGTATTGATGCCCATACCCTACTCTACCGTATTGGCTTTCGCAAAGATAAACAAGAAATAAAAAAGGCAATCGATGACCGTCTCACCCGGGCGACGGATGTAGTAAAATGGTTATGTGAACAGAATGTTCTTGAGATTGCCAATAGAAAAAAGCAGGAAGATGCTGCTCTTGAGTTTTCAATGGTGGAAATGAAAAAGCAGGTAGAGGTTAAAAATATAACCTTGGCTAAAGCTTCACTTACAGAGTATGAGGCAGACCTTCTTTACTTACATACTATAGGTTCTATAAAACTAGAAGGTGGTTTGTTTGTGCTTTACAACCCTATGTCCATAGAAAGGCTAATAGAGGATACCCGAAAGCAATACACTAACGAAGACTACAAAAAGCTAGAGCGACACTATGAGAAAAAGGTAGAGCAGATACATATCATTGGAGAATATGCAAAAAAGCAACTCCGCAACCACATTGAAGCTTTGGGTTTTGTTAATGATTACTTCAACTTAGGGTACGAAGCCTTTGTTCAACGTCATTTCCGGCATGAGAAAGGGAAGCTTAAACAACCCATTACAGAAAAGAAGTACCGTGAAATTTTTGGAGCCCTTTCATCAGACCAGACACAGGTAATTAAGGATAATAAAAGCCTTAACATTCTAGTTGGTGCTGGTCCTGGGAGTGGTAAGACTCGTGTACTTGTGCACAAGGTCGCAGCCTTGTTGATGATGGAAGATATTAAGCCTGAGCAATTTCTAATGTTAACCTTCTCACGGCCCGCCGCTACAGAGTTCAAAGAAAGGCTGCATAAATTGATTGGTAAATCTGCCTATCACATTGATATATATACTTACCACGGTTTTGCTTTTCAGCTTTTAGGCCGTGTAGGTGATTTAAAGAAATCTGACAATGTTATAAAGCAGGCTACTGAAAGCTTGGCTAATGATGATATACCAAGTGATAGACTAAAATGTAAAAGCGTCATTGTAGTTGATGAGTACCAAGATATAAGCCAGCAAGAGTACGATTTCCTGAACAAGATAATTGAGTTAGCGGATGAAGTGAGAGTAATCGTGGTTGGGGATGATGATCAAAACATCTATGAGTTCAGGGGATCTTCCATAGCCTTTATGCGGGACTTTGAGAGAGACCAGAAAGCAACAAAGTATCTTTTCAGCATCAACTATCGGGCTTGCTATAATTTGGTAGAATTCTCTAACCAATTTCTTCGGCTATTCAAATCCGACAGGTTAAAAGCCGGTTTGCCCTTGGTGGCACAAAACCAAACTTATGGCTCTATTTGCCTAATCCGCTATCTACCTGCTTCAGACTTGATACATCCCTTGGTGCAGGATGTCATGAAGCAAAGACTTTCAGGGACTACAGCCGTGCTGACACATACAAATGAAGAAGCTTTACTGGTGCAAAACCTGCTACTCCAAAATGATGTCCCAAGCCGCCTTATCATGGCTCAGGATGGGTTTTCGCTTCGGCAGTTACTGGAAATAAAATGTTTTAGCTGGTATATTCATGACAAAATAAGTTCAGATTTAGGGTATATAGCAAAAGAAGACTGGTATAAAAGCAAAAACAGGATTGCTAAAGAATTTGCAAATTCAGTTAATTTAACGTTAGCCATTGATGTTATCACAGAATTTGAACGAAACTTTGGAGGAAGAACCTTTTGGTCTGATTGGCTAGTATTCTTGCAAGAAGCGAGAACCGAGGACTTCGTTTTCCCGGAGCAAAATACAGTGCTTGTTTCTACCATGCATAAGGCTAAAGGGAAAGAGTTTGATCATGTATTTATAATGCTCCGCAATTTCCCGCTACATGACGAAGCCTGCAAACGAGTCATTTATGTAGCCATTACCCGAGCAAAAAAGAACCTTTACATTCACACTGATCAGCCATATTTTGACAATATATTTGTTCCAGAACTGAGCAAAGTAGCAGATCATACCATTTACCCATCCCCTTCTGACTTGCAATTAGAATTAGGGATGAAGGATGTATGGCTGAGCTTCTTTAAAAGGCCAACTAGTATCTCAGCTATAAAACCTTTGAGATCCGGTAATGAATTGCGCATACCTCTTGACTACAGCGTTGGGTTGATGTCTTTAGCGGAAGTATTATATACAGGTGAACAGGTAGTAGCTTATTCAGTTAAGTTTAAAGAGCGGATAGAAAAGCTACGGCAACAAGGTTATAAATTGCACAAGGCTGTAATAGCCCATATAGTAGTTTGGTACTGTGAGGATGAGAGGAAAGAATATCGGATTGTTTTGCCA
This sequence comes from Rufibacter hautae, assembly GCF_008271695.1. Lineage (GTDB taxonomy): Bacteria > Bacteroidota > Bacteroidia > Cytophagales > Hymenobacteraceae > Nibribacter > Nibribacter hautae. Next base: position 289,249 of record NZ_VKKY01000002.1, on the reverse strand, counting down.
AGATTATTTTGGCAAAGTGACAAATCTGCAATAATTGATAATTATATATCTTAAAGTCTAAAAGTTATGCCCTCGCATAAGCTTGTTTGAAAGCCACCATTACTTACAATTATCCATTTATTATAACGGAGAAGGTACTGGTTGTGAGGAACTGCCTGTTTGCAAATCATCAGGTGTACCCACTTCAGATATCTTAAGATTTAAAATTTCTGCTTGCTGAATGCGATCTACCCTAAAAGTTCTTTCTTCTTCTTTGGATTGACAGAAAGCGTCAATAAAAATTAACTTTCTATTTGAACTAGTATAAAGGTTATTAGCTTTTAAAGTTCTGGTAGAGAACTTATCTTGTCTATTCTTGTAATGTATCCTTACATATTGATCTAAGCTTTTCGCTTTATTAATGATATCTAAAATAGAATCAAAAATTTTATTATTAAATAAATCTTCAGTTAAATCAGTCTCCAAAGATAACAAATTGAAATTCGGAGCTTTTTCAACAAATGGAGAATGTAATGTCTCTAAATTCAGGAGATCATTTACTTCAAAAGTACCAAACCTATTAAGAAAATAATCAAATCCCCGCAACTTATAGTAACCGCCATCATAAATAAATGATTTTGGTTTTACAATTGTAGATTTTTTCCCTTTTCGGCTAAACCTTAGGAATTTATTCTCTTCAATAGCTTCCTTTATTTGTTTTAATTTGATTGCTAAAGTTGCAGTATAATTAATTATTGTTATTGATTCTACTGGTAAGAATTCCTCAGAGAATTTATTCAATAAAGCATTAAACCATAAACATTTAACTACTATCTTAGAAACTTTCCTTATTTCATGTCCCTTTTTCCTATCAAACAACGGCTCCTTAATTTCATTCTGTTTTACACAGCAGACCTGCATAACTGGAGGCTGGTAGCTAAGCAATGGATTTATCGTAACGTTATTTTTCAAGGCATGTTTAGTCGAGTTATCACTAAAATAAATATCTTCAAATTGGGTAGAAATCTTCTTTTTATTAGATTCTAGCGCATGGGTTGAAAATGTAATCTCCTTACCATAGTATAACTCTTCTACATCAACAATGTCCTTAGCCCTTTGGACTAATTTTAACTGCTCATCATTAAGCCATTTCTCCTCGAATGAATAAGTTTTATGTGAAAACCATTTACATAGGCACTTATATTCACTTCTTACTTGATGACCAGTTTTTTGATCCCGGATACCTTCATTTTCCTTCACAACTTCTACTATTACCATTAGCGGGGAAAGAAGTCCAGAATCTCCACCAATCAAAACATTCTCCATTCCTTCAATAAAGGGATGAGTTTTGATGGCAACAATGTCTCCAAGGCTAAAAGGGAATTTGTTCATGACCTTATCAATTTGACTATTACGTATCTTCAATAGCAATATTAACAAATAATAATATATTTGTAATGTTAACCCAAGGGCGATGGTTAAAATTTATAAACATTTGGTTTGATGGATCAAAGATTTGAGAGGAGAAGTGTTATCAACCTCTTGAACCACTGTTTTCAACAGACGGAAAACAGGCTATGGATTAGTTCCGTTTGCTTCAAATAAACTCACGGTGCTGGATACAAACTCGATGGTTGCCTGAATAACAGGTACCAAAGATACGGATTCTTCTGCGCCCATGATAGGAGCGAAACATAAGAAGCTTGATACAAGCTTGAGGAGGATGGTTATTATTGTCATAGTCTTTCTTCTATATAGTTTGTTTAACACTTTCTTTATACAATTCACATTAGCGGAGACTCAAGAACTTGGGTAACGATCTTGCCCTATTTATTTAGGGGTATGTTTGTAATACAAATTTTCCGCGCCACTTGCCTTTGGGTTAACTTTATCAGATGCAACAAGAAAAAAAAGACACATGGTTAAAAAGTAGAGGGTATTTACACCTGACACAAAAAATAAATGTATCTGAGGAAGGAGCTCTGATTAAATCAAAAATTACTAATCCAAGGTTCATCTCTAAGCATGCCTTTTTCCCACTTATACATTGTATAATCAAAGAACGGAAATTTAAAAAGGTCAAGGTAAATGGACAGGCAGCAAGAAAGCATTGCTATAAAGATACTGACCAGGACAAATTTGTACAGACTGCTAAAAAGCGTCCGCTCCATTATGCAACCCATATAGATGCTTTGATTTTTGGATACTACGCATCAATACTGCAGGAAAAATATGAACAGGAATTGGCAAAGACCACTGGGCTATCAGCATGCATAACCGCTTATAGAAAAATAGAGCATAATCAGGAGGGATACAATAAGAGTACAATACATTTTGCCCATGAAGCCTTTGAGCAGATAAAAGCCACTGCTTTCACGGGTGATTGTCAAGTGCTAACCTTTGATTTGAAAAGCTTCTTCAGCAGTCTAGATCATAAGGTCCTTAAAAGAGCTTGGTATAACTTATTAGGAAAGAATACTCTACCTCCTGATCATTACAACGTTTTTAAAGCAGCCACAAATTTTTCTTATGTGTTACTTGATGACCTGCGAGCCTACCCCTGTAAAAAAAGCAGAAAATCAGGTTTTGATGAAAAAAAATTAGCTGAGCTACGGAGCAAAGGAGTTCAGGCATTTTTTGAATCGCCAAAAGAGTTACGTGAAAAAATAGAAAGCAAAGAATTACTTGTTTATAAAAACCCTTTCCGGAATGTACAGAAACAGCTTAGAGGAATTCCACAAGGCTTGCCTATCAGCGCAGTTTTAGCTAATTTATATCTATTAGAATTCGATAAATTAGTTTATCAAAATTTAGGTAGTGAAAGCGGCTGCTTTTATAGAAGGTACTCAGATGATATTCTAATTATTTGCAAACAGAGGGATTGTGAAAGAGTAGAAGGATATATAAATGAGATGCTCGAAAGGTTCAAAGTAGAACTATCTAAAGACAAAACAGAAAAATTTATCTTTAAATGTGGCTCTGATAAAGATAATAATTCCCTAGTAACCAGTATTAAAATTATTGAAGGTGAAGAATACCCAGGTTTGCCCTTAAATTACTTAGGGTTTGAATTCTATGGACACAGAACACTGGTTAAGTCAGCAAATCTTGCTAAATTCTACAGAAGAATGATTGAGGCTGTGAAAAGGTCTGGCCGCCACATTCGTAAATCGCAACAAAAAAGCCCATTTGCTGCTGCAGAACTATTTAAGAAAAGGATATTCAAGCTTTATAGCTTTCATGGCAATAAAAGAAAGGTTACCAGTAAATCTTACCAAAAATTAGAAAAAGACAATATTGGAAGGTATAGATTTGTTAAGTTCTCCCCAAAGTCTCCAAAGAAAAGCCGGGGGAACTATTTTACTTACCTTAAAAGAGCAGGTGAATTGATGCAGGAACCAGCCATCCAAAAACAAGCCCGCAAGCATTACCGCATATTACATCAAGCCATTGATATACACATTACCCAAAAGTAAGTAATTAGCATTTAGCAAGTTCTAAAAAATCAAATCTGGGAAACTGGTTAATAATATTAATTTAACCATATTTAAGTACCTGTTCCAATAACAACCCCATTTCAAAACGTATCGATTTTCCTAAAATGACCCAAGACCAAATCCGTCAATTGGAGAAAGAATTGTGGGATGCCGCTGACGCGCTCCGTGCTAATAGTAAATTAACTGCCGCCGAATACAAAGACCCGGTATTAGGTTTGGTGCTTTTGCGATTCGCCCAAAACAAGTATGAAGAAGCCACGCCTGTGGTAGAAGCCAGCATACCCGCCGGACCACGAGGCAAACGGGCGGCTACCAAAGAAGATTACCTATCTGCGGGGGCAATCATGCTGCCTGAGGAAGCCAAGTATGAGTACCTGGCCAATCTGCCAGAAGGCAAAGACATTGCCGAGGCCATCAATAATGCCATGAAGCTGATTGAAGCCGAATACCCTGACTTGGAAGGCAACCTGCCTAAGAATTACCAAGAATTTGAAAGCGACCTGTTACGGGACCTAGTACGGGTGTTTAACAAAGATGCGGTAAAGAAAGCCACTGGAGATGTGTTTGGAAGAATTTATGAGTACTTCCTGATGAAGTTTTCTATGCAAGGAGCCGGTGCGCAGGAAGGCGGTGAATTCTTTACCCCACCTAGCCTTGTACAACTAATTGTGAATTTTATTGAGCCTGATCACGGCATTATCCATGACCCTGCTTGTGGCTCTGGCGGTATGTTTGTGCAAACGGGGTATTTTGTAAAAGGCCACACCAACAAAGAAGTAAACGAAGCCATTAAGTGCTATGGCACTGAGCAAAAAACCAACAACACCAAACTGGCTAAAATAAACTTGGCCATACATGGCATTGAGGGCAAGATCATAGAAAGCAACAGCTTCTATTCAGACCCGCACCATTTGGTAGGCAAATGCGACTTTGTGATGGCTAACCCGCCATTTAATGTGAGCAAGGTAGACAAAGGCAGAGAGTTTGTGAAGACTGACAAACGGCTACCTTTCGGTGTGCCTAAAACTGACAATGCCAACTACATGTGGATACAGTATTTCTACAGCTACCTGAATGAAAATGGCCGGGCCGGTTTTGTCATGGCCAGTTCTGCCACCGATGCTGGACACAGCGAGAAACTAATACGACAGGAACTGATCAAAACCGGTGCGGTAGACTGTATTGTAGGTGTAGGGAACAACTTTTTTTATACCCGCTCCCTGCCATGTCATGTGTGGTTCTATGACAAAGGCAAACGTGCTGAAAACAAAGACAAGATTCTGATGCTGGACGCCCGCAATGTGTTCAGGAAAGTGACTACCACTATCAATGATTTTAGCGCGGAACAACTGGAAGGGCTTACGGCTATCATGAAGCTTTACCGCGGAGAGCAACCTGAAGTAAGTGCTGACAATTCCTGGTTCACTGACCTCTTCCCAGATGGGCAATATCGTGATATAGACGGTCTTTGCAAAATTGTAAGCTTAAAGGATGTGGAGGAGAATGACTATAGTCTTACTCCTGGCCGGTACGTAGGCGTAACCATACAACTTGATGATGCTTTTGACTACCAAAGCCGCTTACTGGAAATTCAAGAAGAGCTAGACAGCTTGAATGCCGAGGCTAAAGTATTATCTAATACAATTTCAAATAATTTGAAGGAATTGGTATGAAAGGTTGGAAAGTAATAAATATTGGCTCTTTAGGTCAGGTTATCACTGGCAACACACCATTAACCACTGATAAAGAACTATACGGTGGTCCATATCCATTTATAAAACCCACAGATATGGATATTGACAGAAGATATGTCTCTACTTGGGAAGATACATATTCAGATAAAGCATTTAAGAAGTACAAGAACTCATACATTCCAAAAGGAGCAACTGGTGTTGTTACCATTGGAACAGTTGGTGAAAAAATGTTTCAAGCAGATAGGCCATGCTTTACAAATCAATCTGTAAATGTGGTTATTCCTGATGAAACCTTGTATGATAAAGATTTCATCTACTATTTATTAAAATATAATTTACCTAAAGTAAGTAGCGCTAACCCTGGTACTGCCTCAGGAAGACACCATGTAAGTAAATCCAATTTCTGCGCAATTGAAGTTATTGTTCCAGTAGATTTATCTATTCAAAAAAGGATTGGTTTTATTTTATCAAGTTATGATAATTTAATAGAGAACAATCTCAAGCGCATAAAGCTGTTGGAAGAGCTGGCGCAGCGCACCTATATGGAATGGTTCGTGAAATTCAGGATTAACGGCAAACAGCTAGAAGTAAATGCTGAAACTGGTTTGCCCGAGGGTTGGATAGGAAAAGAATTCGGGTTCTTTGGTGAAATAAAAACCGGCAAAACACCTTCAACTTCAAATAATGACTTTTTTCATGGTGAAGTGCCGTTTGTAAAGACTCCAGACATGGCAGGGTTCCCTTATGTTTTGGAAACAAATCAAACCCTGTCTAGAATTGGAGCCGATACACAGAAGAAAAAATTTATACCTAAGAATAGTTTGATGGTTAGCTGTATTGGTAGCGCTGGAGTATATGCATTGGCTTCAGAAGCTTGCCAAACAAACCAGCAAATAAATTCTATCATTTTTTATAAAGAATACTATCAATATTATTTCTATTGTCTAGCCGGAAAGCTAAAGCCCATTTTAGAAGGATTAGGGAGTAATGGAGCTACAATGACTAATGTGAATAAAGGCAAATTTGAAAAAATGATTGCCGTTCATCCCACTGATGAAGTTTTAATCAGGTTTCATAATCTAGTTAAGAGCAATTTTGAAGTGATTCTTAATCTTCAAAGACAAATCCGACTTCTTAAAGAATCTCGTGATATTTTATTACCACGCCTAATGAACGGAACGCTTTCGATAGAGAGAGCAAGACAAGAACAATTTGCATTAGCTGAGGAGGAAGAATTAGCTTAATCAACAATCATATATGGAAGTTTTAGCTGACATACCTAAAGTCAGGCAGCAAAATAGGGGGCATAATAACCGCGGCCAATTAGAAATTGGGGTATGCAGCTTAAGCGATTTACTAGCATTACCAGAACCATTTATTTTACGCATTCCAGATTATCAGCGTCCTTACGTTTGGGATGAAGAGAAAGTAAAAGCCCTGTTTAAAGATCTGGAGGAATTTTACAACGATAGGAAAGCCGGGGAATATTATTTCTTTGGTACTATTTTATTACACCAGAAAACCGAAACTGCTCTTGAAATAATTGATGGACAGCAACGGCTCACCACTCTTCTAATTCTGGATTATGCTATAAACAAAGAAAGTAGTCAGATAGCTACCTTGAAAAATCGTTTAGAGTTAAACTTTGATTCACCAAAGTCGCAGGAAAATATTCATAAAAATCACAGATTTATAATAGGAAAAATTGAAAGCTTCTTTCCTGAAGAAAAACTAAAAGCGTTACTGGATGACCTAATTGCTACCCTTATAATTACTTCTTCTGAAGATGATGCTTTTACCTTTTTTGAGTCACAGAATAATAGGGGTGTAACCTTAAGTGCAGTTGATTTTTTAAAATCTTACCACCTAAAAGCACTTAAAGGAGAACAGGAAGAAACTGAAAAACAACGCATTGCTGCGCGAAATTGGGACTTCTCAAACCAGAATCAAGCCCTAGATAGGCTTTTTCGGTTGTACATCTGGCGCGGCAGAAGTTGGAAAGGACAAAAGATTGGGTTTGAAAACAAAGAGTTAATTTTAAAGGAGTTTCAGAAAAATACTAAGATCAAACGCAAAGATGGTGGTATTTCGTTGTTTCCAAGTTCAAAAAACCGCTTGGCTGATACCTTGGAGTTTTCTGCTACCTCAGGTGTAAGTGTAAGAATGGCTTCCATTGCGTTGCAAACACAGCCAGTAGATTATCCTTTTGCGCTGCGTCAACCTTTAGAAAAAGGTATGGGTTTTTTCCTTTATACCCAGAAGTATAACGATCTGTACCGTCTTATTTTCAGGAAGCAACATGAAGAGAATTCTGAAATTTGGCTTGTAAATGATTTTTATACAAAAGTTTATAAAGCATCAGGCTTTAGCTCTTACCTGACTGACTTTTTTGAATTATGTACTTTGCTTTATTATGACAAGTTTGGACAAGACCAGCTTTACCGCTTTTGTTTGTGGCTAGATTACCTGCTGGGTTCTTACAGGATTAATCAAAGCAGCATTGTAGCACAAACCCCTATCCGGATTGTTCGTGACCAAAGCCAAAACTTGCTGGACATAATTGAACTAGCTTATCTGCCTGAAGAGGTAATTGAATTTATAAAAAGCATAACAGATAATACCCACTACAATAAAGAGGTAAAAGGCAATGGGGTGCAGGGTAAATATAAAAGCAGCCTGGTGGCTTACTATCAACAGCCAGAAGCAGCCGCATTAACAAATAAAAAAGATTGGATAAATGCTAAGTTTAAATCTGCATAAAGGATACCCGGTTGTTTCGCACTTCAGCACATTGGCAGAAATTGTTAAAGATGATAAGCGGTTTAATATTCCTATCTATCAGCGGCTATACGTTTGGAAAGACGACCAGATAAAAACTTTGCTTGAAGACCTTGAAAAAGCGTTTCGAAACGAGTTGCCACACTATTACTTGGGCGGGGTAATTCTTGCACGTACTAATCAAGAAGCTGTGACCACTCCCAAGAAAAAGCAAGTTGAATTTGATTTGATAGATGGGCAGCAACGGTTTACAACGTTATGGCTGATAGGTTCGGTGTTAAAACACTCACTTACAGCCTTTAACTTTTATGGGGAAGAAAGCAAGTCTAAAGCACGTTTAAATTTTAGTATCCGTGATTTTGCTAACGAATTTTTTAATAATCCTGAAAACCGCACAAATATCACTGCTATCAGCTCAGATGCAAAGGCTGAATTAAAACCTATTTCGTCTGCTCTTGAAACTATTAACCGGTTTATAAAAGATAAAGCATTTACAGAAACAGAGAAAAGTAGCTTTTCTGATTTTCTAATGCATAATCTCCGGATAATGGTAACCATTATGCCCCATAACACAGATGAGAATAAACTTTTTGAAGTTTCTAATAACAGAGGCGTTCAGTTGCAGCACCACGAGATTCTTAAGCCCAGGTTACTTAAATACATAGAATCCTCGGAAGAGCGGACTAAATATGCACAGGTTTGGGATGCCTGCGCCATAATGGATAATTACCTGGAGAAAAACATAAAAGAGATTGCGAAATTAAAATGGCGGGACCTAACAACTTCAACGAGAGAAAACGAAGAGGAGGAGGAAGTTAGTCTACCTAAGGATATCATTGGTAGGCTCAATAATCTAGCTATAAATACACCAAAACATTTAATTGATATTCTGGAAACCCCCGAAGACCTTGTTTCAGGCACAAAAGAAGACAACAGCGGATACGATGTAGTATATGATGCTCCTGAAAACAGGAGTATTCTTTCTTTCCCAATGCTTTTGCTCCATGTATTAAGAATATTCCAATTCGAAAAAAACACTGATCTTGAACAAGAGCAAATTGCAGAGATCGATGAGAAGAAGCTGCTTGTAATCTTTGAAAAGTATTTTACAAATTATTGGAATGAGACAGATGTAAAAGCATTTATTGAGCTGCTTTGGGAAGTTCGCCTGAGATTTGACAAACATGTTGTAAAGTGGGTTGGTCAAGGTAGAGATGAAAGACTTACCATAGAGAAATTATACCGCAACAAAGAGGCGTTGCAACGTCGAGAACCGGAAAAGAATAGCGGATTTATGATGCTGCAAAGTATGCTTTACCACTCGCAGGAAACTATTAGCCGCTATTGGCTCACCCCATTATTAAATAAAATGCGTTCCTGCGACTCCACTGAGGAATTATACAGGTACTTAAGAAACGTGGATAATGCCATGTTTTGTGCCGGTAATAATGAGACTTTAAGAGTGAGAAGCTGGAATCTGTTAAAACCTGGCAGCGAAATTAAAAAGGCAGATGTACAGTATTTAGGCCTTGAAGCACAAAAAGGCACAGATTACCCTAGCTATGTATTTTACAAGCTGGATTTTATTCTATGGTATTTCCGCGATACTATTTTTGATAAAAAGCAACTGACTAAATCCCAAAAAGAAGATTGGGAAGATTTCCGGATAACCTCTAAAAACTCAGTAGAGCATATCTCACCACAAAACCGGAATGAGTTAGATCTAAATTTAGTATGGGAGCTTAGTGACAGCCCAGATGCAAAGCATAGTAAATTAGACGACTTTGGTAATTTGGTTTTGCTTACGTCCGGTATGAATTCTGAATACAGTAATAAGATTTATACAGTTAAAAGAAGTGAATTTATCGCTAAAGCCGAAAACCACCGACTTGACTCCTTGAAGTCAGCTCTTATTTTTGAAAATGAGCGATGGAGCTGGGATTTGTGCCAATCTCATAGAGAAGACATGATAAATTACTTTAAGGATTACTTCAGCCAAAACTAAGCCCAACATGAGCTACGAATACTCCGAAGATGGTTTGATAGAAGCTGCTACCCAAGATGTTCTGGAAGAACTGGGCTGGGAAGTAAAAACCGCATGGAAAAAAGAATCTTTTGGACCAGACGGGTTGCTGGGCCGTGAAAACAAATCTGAGGTTATTTTAAGGCGCTACCTGCTTGCAAGCCTTCAACTATTGAATCCAGACCTGCCCGCTGCTGCTTATGGGCAGGCTATGGAGCAGATTGAGCAGAAAAGTGCAGATAAAACCTTGGCCAGGTTAAATAAAGATAAATACGAGCTTCTAAAAGACGGAGTACCCGTAAGCTTTACCAATAATAAAGGAGAACTGGTAAAGAAAAGACTGCGGGTATTTGATTTCGAGCAGTATGAAAACAACCATTTTCTGGCAGTAAGGCAGCTGGAAGTAGTTGGTGATTTATACAACCGTCGGCCGGATGTATTAGGGTTTGTAAACGGCATTCCCCTGCTTTTCTTTGAACTGAAGGCGCACCATACAGACCTCAGAAACGCCTTCACTGCAAATCTTACAGATTACAAAGATTCCATTCCGCACCTGTTTCATTGCAATGCTTTCATTATCCTAAGCAACGGCACAGACGCCAAGGTAGGTACCCTTACTAGCCCCTATAAATACTTCCTGGACTGGAAACGGATTACCGAGGAAGAAGAAGGTATGGTAAGCTTGGATACCATGCTGCGCGGCACCTGCGCACCTGACAGGTTCATGGATATCTTTGAGAACTTCCTCCTCTTTGATGATAGTGGCGGTGAACTGGTGAAGCTTATGGCCAAAAACCACCAGTACATTGGGGTAAACAAGGTGATTGACCAGGCTGAGAGCATAGAAGAACTGCGGGGCAAACTGGGTGTTTTCTGGCATACGCAAGGCAGTGGCAAGTCCTATTCTATGGTGTTTATTTGTCAGAAGATTCACCGTAAGTTCGGCGGCTCCTATACCTTCCTGATTGTGGTAGACCGCAGTGAATTGGAACGGCAGCTCTATGATACCTTTACAGGAGTCGGGGCCGTTTCTGATAAGAACGTGGTGGCTAAAAGCCGCGATCACCTGCGTGAATTGCTTAAGCAAAATCACCGCTACGTGTTCTCGCTAATTCATAAGTTCTCCATTGACCCCAAGACGGAAAGCGAATACCCCAAGATAACAGACCGCAAAAACATCATCGTCATTTCTGATGAAGCACACCGCACTCAAGCAGGTACCTTTGCCCGAAACATGCGCTTTAACGGTATTCCTAATGCCTCTTACCTGGGTTTTACCGGTACACCCATCATTAAAGAAGAAGAAGAGCTGACCAAAAACATCTTTGGGGAGTACGTTTCTGTCTATGATTTTAAACGTGCCATTCAGGACGGAGCTACCCTGCCTTTGCGCTATCTGAACCGGGGCGAAAAACTAGGTATTCAGAATCCGCAGCTAGACGACCAAATGGCCGACATTTTGGAGGACGAAAACCTGGATGAAGACCAGAAACGAAAACTGGCCTATCTCTTCCAGAAAGACTATGTGATACTGACCGCTGAGGCTAGGCTAGACTCTATTGCCAAAGACCTTGTATGGCACTTTAATGAGCGGGGCTACCAAGGCAAAGCCATGCTGGTTGCTTTGGACAAACCCACAGCCGTACGCATGTATGACTTGATCATGAAGCATTGGTCGCTCTATATTGTAGATCTTAAAAATCAAATTGCTAGTGCTACAGATCAACAGGAAGAGCAGGCGCTGCTGCGTAAACTTAAAAAAGTAGAAGAGACAGAAGTCTGCGTCATTGTCAGCTCTGAGCAGAATGAGGTAGACAAGTTCAAAAAAATGCAGCTTGAGATTGCGCCTCATCGTGAAAAAATGGTGAAACGCGATCTGGAGAAGGAATTTAAAGATGAAGAAAACCCGTTCCGGCTGGCCATTGTTTGTGCCATGTGGATCACTGGGTTTGATGCCCCCGCCATCTCTACTGTTTACCTGGACAAGCCTATCAAAGGCCATACCCTCATGCAAACCATTGCTCGGGCTAACCGGGTATATGATGATGAAAAAGAAAATGGGCTCATTGTAGACTATGGCAATGTCTATAAGCAATTAGAAAAGGCCTACTCCATTTATGGAGAAAGCGACAAAGGCCGTGGGCCGCATACTGGCGGCGGAAAAGAAGATAATAAAAAGCCAGTTGAACTGCTGGAACAACTGGCAGATGAACTGAAGGAAGCAATCAGGCAGGTAAAAGGCTATCTAAGTGAGTTAGGTTTCAGTTTGGGTAACCTCAGCAACGCAGATGCCAAGCCCATGGAAAAGATTGCCAACATCAAGAAAGCGGTTGATTGTGTATGCCTCAATGAAACCACCCGCACCAAATTTGAGATAATCGCCAGGGATGTTTTCAAGAAGTACCACGCTCTTTACCCAGAAGACCAGGTAAAGCCTTTCATCCGGCAGTTCAATGCCATAGAAGCCATCTACCAACAGCTTAACCAACAGACCAAAGCCGCAGACGTCACTAGCATCATCAGAGATTTACAACAGGTAGTAAATACCAGTGTGCTAGTGCACCCTTCCCAAGTTGCTGAGCAAGATGCGTATGTTGATTTAAGTAACCTAGATTTTGATAAGCTTCGGGAAGCCTTTAAAAAGACACCCCGCAAAAACACGGTGGTTTTTGACCTGCAGCGAGCCGTAGAGCAAAAGCTGGAACAGATGCTAAAAGAAAACCCGCTTAGATTAGAGTTCTATGAGCGTTACCAGGAAATTATTGCTGAGTATAATAAAGGGAAGAACATAGAAGATACTATAAGTGCTTTCAATAACCTCAGCGATTTCATTCAAAAACTTAGCAAAGAAGAGGCAAGAGCATTTCGAGAAAACCTGAACCAGGAAACTTTGGCCATCTTTGACCTTTTGCGTTCAGGAAAAGAGCTGGAAGAGCCAGAAGTGAAGGAAGTAAAGAAAGTAGCCGAGGAGATTCTGACTAAGTTAAAGGCTGAGAAGTTACGCATTGAACTCTGGAGGGAAAGCCGGCAAATTACCGCTCAGGTAAAAACCTTAATTTTTGATGCGCTGCAGTGGCTCCCTCAGAAGGCTTACACAGATGCAGAAGTAGGTGAGAAAACGATCAATGTGTATCAGCACATTTACACTAATTATCCAGGAGGTGCTTATAGTACATACTCTAAGGCCAGCGCATAAGATTTTGGGGTTCTTTCGTATTTTGACCAATGCTTGGGCGGCAATCCCCCCACCCAAGTAGCTTCATACCGTTATCTCCTGCCATTCAGGTAAGGAACTTCTCCTTGTTTGTCTCACCTACCTATTCCATAAAACTAGAACAACTAACAATTTATGAGTTGTCTAAAGTAGATATATTGGTTTCAAATGAGTTAATAAAGATTCTCATATCAAGAATTGGCCGTTTTATTATGCAGCTACTTTGCTGTCCGCATCGTTGGCTGCCGATCCGACCGGCGCACCTGGTGCCGTTGCCTGGCCCATACCCAGGGGAGTGCAGCGCCCACTTACAGGGACACCTAGACGGCGGCTGGCGGCTACCAGGCGGCGGCTGGGAGGCAAGTGGCGGTGGCTAGGCGGCTAAACTGGCGGCGGCTAGGCGGCAAATCGAGGCTAAAGGCGGCGGCTGATGGCGGCGGCACCGGGAGGCAGATGGCGGCTAATAGACGGCAGAAGGTGTTTTAGGAGGTTTGGGACAGCTTTACCGCCGAATTACCCCTGTCTACCACGGAAAGCAACATCTCCATAAGCTTCTCAACTGTCTGACCACTTGTTAATGACGACCGCTAGGACAGCGTTCCTATCCCCTGTCACCGAACATAACAACAACGCTGAGACCTTAAAAACTGTTATATCTTCATTATTTTTTGTAAATGGTGTTTTGGATAATATTACATTCACATTCTCTTATTGAATTCTACTCTTAAAAAAACGTATAATGGGACTTTTCGACTTTTTTAAATCAGACAATAATAAGAAACTTTTAAATTATGAATTTGCTTGCAAAACTTGTCTGAAGACAGATGGAATGAGGCACAAAATTTTAATCGCAGACTCATATAGTGATTTTTATGAAAACCGGTTAATGAAATCTGAATATCAATTTCAAACAATAATAAAGGATTATTTAAAAAAGAATAAAAAATCATGTCCTAATTGTAAATCATATAACTTAGAAATAAGCGACATAGAATTTGATAGTAAAAATGCTTTAGTAGGTAGAAGAATAGACCAAATTCAACTAGTTCTGATGAAACATGAAAATGGACAAATTGAAATACAAACGGGAGGCACCCAATATTTACCGACCGGATTTTTAAAAGAAGCCTTCAAAATTATAGAAAGTGTTTTATTAGACACCGACAAAACTGAATTTGAAGAAAAGAAGATAGGAAATGTTCGTTTTGTTGTTTCGACACGATTCATCGAAAATGATGATTATAGAACCAGCCGTTTAGAACAATTTAAATTTGTTGGATTCGACAAGGAGACTATAGTGAGAGCAGTTACTCAAATCAAAGGTCAAATGGTAAAATAAAGAAACGTCACCTTACGGACTTGTGTAAACACGATTTTCGGTCGAAGGCTTGGCGCAGCTTATACGAGTCTATTAAGCCTTTCTAACAACAATTTGCTTATCGGCTGACCACGGTGCCCAAGCTACTCAAAAGCTCGATCCATAAGGTGTTACTCTGTGTTGTAATCCTTTTTGCACTGCGTTGCAATCTTTGTTGATCTGAGTCAGTTCCCCGTTAATCAGCGTTGATTAGGGTTGATTTACTTGTTACGCTTTGTTGCAGTACCTGCGGCAACTTCGGTACGGAAGCCGATTCTACGGTTGGGCTTTCCTATCGGATACCGGACACTGACAAGCGGTTTTCAGGCTGCAGGTAGCACTTCGAGGGCAGAAAACTAGAGCTATAGCCCCCGCAACGAGGAACAACAAGGCTGCCCAAACACTGTTGCTCCTCGTTGCTACTTTTGAGTTCTATAGGATTGGTGCTTATGATGATGCTTCTGAAATGCTTCCGGAAAAATCGCCTCCATCTGTATAATGCGAATCACATGCAGAGCACATAACCAGTCTTATGTTCAGCAGACTTCCATCCGAATTCAACCCTTATCTCTCCATATTTAGATAATCACTCAGAACTGATAAATCATTGTGGATAAGGTTCGATAATTCACTCCTACGGTCTACAGAGTATAATTATAAGAAGCCAGTAAGACAAGCACTTACTGGCTTCTTATTTTCTAATGCGTACGCATATACGTACAACTTCTTCTTTTCCCCCTATCACCCTAACCTGTTTATTGCTCCCAAAGTTGATGCGTAATAAATTACGCGGGGCTCTTTTTACGCGCAGTAATAGATACCATCCTACTTTGTCTTGCCTTATCTCAGGAGTAAAGAAAGGAGGGGCTTATCAATAAGTGTACAAGAAACAAATAACACCTTTACTTCCTTTGGGGCCATTTACACCGAGCAGCGGCCACCATTTAATCTGCCCTCCTAGGCACAAAACTAAAGTTAGTCCTTTAAGCATGGTAAACACACTTCCTGCAGGATGATTTTGAAAATTGCGTGGGTGCCTGTTTTGAAGATTTTAGGATTTTATAAACTAAAAGTCTAGTATGCCAGACGCTACAATACCAGCTATCACAGCAACTAAAGGTTCTCCAATTTCTTCATCAATATCAAACTCCTCCTTCAATATATTTCATCTTACCCATAGAGATCCAGTAAAATGAAATTTGATTAAATGAAAGGCTTCATTAAACAATGTAAAGCACGTTTCGGGTTTGCTTTATACTGTTATGCGGCATTTCATTCATATCATAGTTAAATGAAATTAATAGAAACCTGGATAATCAGGGAAGGCAAAATTTTCCTGGGATCGGACATTAGGGAAGGCGGACTAGGATTCAGTAGCCAAACTGATGCAGGAGAAAGGCATGGGTGGCAGCCAGGTCGGCCATATACTTTATTTAGCGGGTAGCTTTAGAGGCAGGCCTTATCTCCCTTGACCTGAAGGTCTGATACTTCCTCGCGAAATACACCATGGAAAAAGCAGTCAGCAAGACACCTATTGCAGAAAGGCCCATCACGCTGTTTGAGAAGAAGGTCACCCAGTCCAACTGGACCTTCAGAACCTCCTTGCTGAACAATACCCCCACGCTGCCCACGTACCCAAACGAATCTGCCAGATAAATCAGGAAGCCAACGTTCCCGGTATACCGGAAGGTGGAAATCAGCCGGTCGAAGAAAACGGCGTTGAAAGGGATGTAGACCATGTAGAGGCCAAGCCCGACAAGCATCATCCACCAGGCGGACCCGATAGATTCAGCCGTGAAGAGCAAGGTGCCGCCTCCGGCGAGGGCAAACCCCGACAGGATGAATACATGTGCCGTCTGCAGGGCTTTGTGGTTGTCCTTGATGAGCACCATGGACCCGATCAGCACCAAGATGATTAGGGTGATGGGGGTTTCCGTTTTGGTGAATATTGCGGGTTGGTTGAAATACCCCAATTCTTTCCACATCTCGGCCCCAAAGTTGTCCCTGATGTCCCGGAAGATCGTCGCAAAAGAGTAGATCAGGACGCAAATGGCGATACCGGGGAAAAACTCCTTGACAAACCTTTTCCTGTCTCCTTGGGTCATGGCCGTACGCTCTGCCCTGAGCTGGACGTCTTCCCCATCGGGTGGCGGGATCCTCTCCATCAGGTACACGAAAAGCACCAGCGGCGGTACAAAGACCAGGCCGGTGTAAAAGGGCATCCAGAATTCCGACACCCCAAACTGCACCATCAGCCATGCCCCCACGGATTTGACGAAACCGGAGGCGAAGATGAAACTCACCGCCAGGGTGGCCCCGATAAAATCGGTGCTCCTCCTGCCCTCCACGTAAGAGAAAACAACCCCCCAGAGCATGCCCAGGGGAAAGCCGTTTATGAAAAGGAAGACGATGTTGTAGGGCAGGGGCACCACTGCGAAGAACAGCCAGCTTATCCAGGATATACCCGTCAAGAGGAGAATAACGGTACCCCTTCCGGTTCGCTTAAGCTCTGAGATATACTTTATGCCGTAAAATTTGGCCAGCAGGTAACCCAACATCTGGCTGATCACCAGCACCGTCTTGTAGCTGTACCCTCCTATTTCCAGACCTTCAAAGGTAGCCACCGTAAAGGATTTTCTGAAGCCGAAGATCATGATGTAGGTGAGGAAAACCACCAAGGCGGCATATAGGCCTACCATTATCTGGCTCTTTGTCATTCCGGTTTTCTCAGACATGCTCTCTACCTAAGTTATCAGGTTGGTATTTCTGCGCTTGCCTTGGGAATGTAGTCAATAGCAGCGGAAGTTTGGCAGTGGCAAAGTGGATTTGCTCTGTTTTTCAATTTAGAAACCTAGCCGACGAAAAGTTGATGGATAGTTTATTGGCGGTCGCTTCCCTTCATGTCCTTGCCGACATCCTATTCATATGCCTTTTTAATCCTTGAGAATAAGCGCCTATTTCTCTTTGTCTGCTATCGAAGGTTCCCCTTTATCCAACCCATGATTCGTTGGCGAGTCGCAAGCGAGATCCTATCCTATCTCACTAGGTCAAGGGGGCGGTAACCTCTTTTCCCGTATACACGGGGATAATTTGGGCAAGAGAGAGGGACAGCGGAAAGGTCGATTTCTATAAACTTTCGATAGTGCAAGAAGTGCAGCCCCTCAAAGGGTTTTTGGCAGGTAGTCTAGTCCCCCTAAAACAAAGGAGCCCCTTCCCTTAGGCCCCTTTTAGTGCAGATGTCTCAGGAAGTAGGCTAGGGGCAGTTGGCTTTTACATGTTTCAGTGTTAGTTCGTCACCGGCCCGGATCGTAGTGGCAGGGTGGACACACAGCTACTACGATCCGGGGCTCTGGCATTGAGTGGCCGCCCGGGGTAACCCGGAGAGCGCTCTCAGTAAGGGCTCTTCATGGTCTTCGCATCCGCGGGGAGGGCGAAGAATGCATTGTCCAGGCTCATGGGATGCACTCCGGACGCCACGCTCTCCATGGTGAACTGAGGGGTTTCTATGACCATCATCAAGGGGACCGCGTGGGCTTTGGAGAGGAAGGCGTACCAGTTGCCGAACCTGTGACCTTTGTAAAGGTTCGGGTCCACCTGAAGCTTAGAGCTGAAGTAGTATTTCTGCACCCCGCTCCTGCAAACCAGGGTCAGCTCGTCACATTTGTAACCCAGGATCTCGGTGGCATCCCTCCGGAGCGTCGTGCTCAGCACGCTGTCGGGGTTTGAGGCGCCGTCATTCCAGAGCAGGGCAGCCGATCCGGCTAACTTGCTGTAGACTTTGTTCTCGCCGCTGCGGTACAGCTGCCAGACCATCTGCTCCCCGTTGGTCTCTGACCTGTAATCCCCGCCTTTTATGTACCAGCTCTGTAGGTTCCCCATCATCGAACTCAGCTGCCCGTCTGAGAGGCCAGGGGTTTTGCTCTTGTAGGTGTTGTTATACACTACTTTCCCTTCGAAGCTTTGTGCAGGGGCTACCAGGTAAACCAACGCCAGGGCCAGGGTAAATAGGATTTGTTTCATTTTGAAAAGTTTAAGGGTTTAGAAGTTAAGAGAGTGGAAAAACTGTATTGATAGCTGGGCTTTACTTTGCCGGAGTATGGCTGCCTAGTGTCTCCATTGCCCCGGGGATATCCTCCAGTTCGCGTAGGTTGGCCTCCATAGCCTTTATCCTCCTGAAGTAGATGGCCCGGTAGTACCAGTACCTGAGCAAGAAAGAGAAGCCGGTCAGGGCCGCAGAAGCCAGAACCACGGCGCCCAGGGACAGAACAAGACGGTCAAGGAAAACCGCGAACATTGCGTAAAAGGCCACTGGGGAAATAATTAGGAAGACAGTGTTGGTGAACCGGTAGTATCTCCTGAACTCCGACAGGGTCCTGCGGAGCGCCTCGGTTGAGCTGGCGTCGGTGTTCTCCGTGAAGATCTCCTCCTGCCGCCGGTAAGTCCAACTGGAGAACAGGGCGAAACCTATAAGGACGGCGACCAAGGGGAGCTTTCCGGCCAGAGCGGCCCCCGCCATGCCCCTGTGGTATTGCCAAACCAGAAAACCGACCGCCAGCAGCACCATTAGGGCGGAGTTCCACCCACCGATCCTGTTCCAGAAGGCGCTCTTCTCCCGCAGCTCCCCCAGGGAGTAGGTGTTGCCCTTGATGATCCTGTCAATCGCCTCCCGGGTATGCCCCTGCTGATCAGGCCCCTCTTTCTGGGTGGCGCCCCAGCGCTTTTTGAATTCGTCCAGATCCATACTATTCTTTGCTTATAAGTGTCCTCAGTTGCCCCTTGATCCTGTTGAGTTTGACTCCCACGTTCGACTCCGAGATACCCAGCACTTCGGCCATTTCCCGGTAACTGCAGTCCTCCAGGTAGAGGAGGATAATGGCCTGGTCCACCTGCGATAGTTTCTTTATTGCCCCGTACATTGCCGCCATCTCCTCTCCCATGTCGCCCTCCACGCTTGGCACCTGGAATGCCTCGGGGCCCAGCTCAGCGAACCTCTCCGACTTGGACTCCTTCCTTACCCTGGTGATGGCGTTGTTGAGAGCGACCCGGTACATCCAGGTCGTGACCTTGGAGCCGCCCCGGAAGGTCGGGTAGGAGCGCCAAAGTTGCAGCACTATTTCCTGGAAGAGGTCCTCCCTGTCTTCCCTGGAACTGCAGTACATATTGCAGACCTTATGGATAAGGCCCTGGTGGTTTTCTATGAGTAAAAGGAACTGCTCTTTCAAGATGCTCGGTGTTTCCCGGTTAGTCGGCAGAAATTGGGATTCCTTAGGGGAACCAGCGATTTTTTTTTTCAATTCGGGAGGAAAATCCACAGTGTAGCCCAGGAATTTGGCTGTAATCCTTTGGTTTGCAATGAGAAGCAAGGCGGTTTTTTTTAACCCAGTACCCAATTTCCCTGCCTGCCGACCCGCTTCTTGGCACAGGGCGAAGCCGTGCCGGCTGGCTTTAAGACAGGAGGAGCTGTGTATGCGTACGGTCCAAACCCTTCTCATTTGACAATGGGCGGATCCTATAGATTAAATGGCATCCTTGAAAGGAATGCCTGGTATGGCGGGGGTGTGTTTTCCCGATGGAAACGCTTTTGGTCTGACCGGGTGGGTCTATTTTGGCTTGTCTTGGTTTCTTCTAGTGCCGGCGGGTAAGGCCCCTTAAGGGGACTGACAAGGTTGAAACCGGGGAGCCGGCCCATAAATCCGTCTAGATTGGGCAAGAGAAAGCCAGGGCAGAATCGCCCTGCTTTAGGTACCGCACTACTGGAACTATCGGCACTATTCCCCATGGTGCAGGAAGTGCAATCCGCCGGGCATCTGCCACCGGCTCCATGCTAGGTGCCGGGTGGGCTGCCCACAGGAGGCAGTAATCATGGGTAGAGGCATTCTTTACTTCCCCGTGTATCCCCAAACCCAACCTGAGCCGGATTTATCGATACGCCCCAAGCCAGGGAAGCTGAAATGGAAGGCATTTATCAGCATATCGTCTCTATGCGCTAACTCAAGAAGCTTGACCCGTGATTGCCGGGCTTTCTGATGGTCTAAATCATAATTCGTCTGCCAGTCCAGCCTCTCCATGTGGAGGGGGTGAAGGAAGGCGTCGGAAATGTAGAGCAGGTGGTTCTTTCCTGAGTGGATGTTTATGGCTATCTGTCCGGGGGTATGCCCCTCAGCTTTGACTGCCGTTATGCCGGGCAGCACATCGGCAAAGTCACCCCTTAGCAGATTCAGGTTGAGGTTTTTCAAGGGCGTGATGTTCTTTTCGATGAAGTACCTGAACAAGGCCGGCTGGTTGCCTGACAGGGATGAGTGCCAATAAGCCCACTCGTCCTCGTGGGTGTGAAACCTGGCGTTCGGGAAATTCAGCTTACCCTGCTCGGTGAACAGGCCCCCGATATGGTCAGGATGGAAATGGGTGATGATGACATCCGTGATGTCCTCCCCTTTTATTTTCTCCTGGTGCAGCAAATGATGCAGCCTGCCTTTGATCACGTACGGGTTGCCCCTGAACACCAAGGGTTTCTCTGAGAAACCCATACCCGTGTCAATGAGGATTTTTTTATCACCCAGTTGAAGCAAGACGGCGATAAAGGGGGACGGAATATTATCAGGGGTAACGTGGTATCTGCGTAATGAGGGCTCCAGCTCCTCGGGGCTGGCATTGATGAAATAATCCTTAGCCTGGTACTTGAACATCAAATCGCGGAAGACGGTACAGCGGATTTGGCCGACCTCAAAGGTAAAGACCTCCTCCTCCATAGGGAACCCCCCACCTAAGAGTTTCAAACCATCGAGATGCAGGAAAGGGAACCCGCCGATCATGGCAGCGCTGCCCTTTAAGAATTTTCTCCTTCTCATAGCATGTGGGTTTGCCCGCAGGGTTTAACTTCAATGCACCTGGCTAGGGTGCGTTTCAATGGGCCATGGTTTTGGGGACTGAAGATTCTGCCCTTTCAATCACTTAGGATGGAAGGCCAGATACGGGGATCCATTGGTGGCGGGTTGGCTTGGGGCGGTCCTGGATCACCAGGCCGGTTCTAATATAGCCTTTTTTCAGACAATATCAAGGGGTCCGATTCCCTACGATTCGGTCCTTGGCTGGGTAGTGGGATGCCTCGAAGGTCCTGCCGCTATCTTGACCGGGTGGCGGGGATATAAGCCTCATTCCCATTGCCTTATGCAAAGGTCATTAGGAGGCAGGGGCTGGCAGCCTGTAATTGAAGGGTGGCTTAAGTTAACCTGGTTGGAACGCCTTGGGTCTGACCAAGTGGATCTGTTTTGGCCAGACTCGGTCCTTTGGATAACCTCAATAGTGCAGAAAGTGCAAGAAGGGCAATCCCCTCGAGAGCGTTATTTGAAGCCCCATTTACAGTGTATTCAACTCTCCCATGGTGAATGCTTTCTGCCTGCCCTCGTATACTTTGCGGGCTTGCTTCACATCTGCTGCCTCTACTTTACCGGCATTGTTGTTCCAAGACTTCCGGATAAAGCTCAGCAGTTCGGAAATATCTTTATCAGACAGAGCCTTGTTGTGGCCAATGCCTGGCATCTCGCCCATAATGTCGGGGGTTTGGTACAATAGTCCATTCACTTTGACGGGGCCGGTCATGCCATACAGGACAATGGATAATAACCTGCTTTTGCTGCCGGTTACCCAGTTTGAGTTATTCAGCGGCGGCGCCAAGCGCTTCACGCCATTCCCATCTGCCCCGTGGCAGGACTGGCAGGTGGATTGGTACAGTTTGGCGCCCACCGGGAATTCTTTCGCCAGCAGTTCAGGATTCTTGCCGTGTTTTGCTTTCCGCATATCCTCCAGCACTTCTCCCAGCCGCACGTGTAGCACAGAACTTGTATCCTTGGCAGCCATGGCTTTTCGATAGAATACCTCTTCCCTGCCTTGCATGCTGCTGATGGCGGCATCCGCCACATATTTGTTTTTAGGAAACTGGGTTACAACTGCCTGCACTAGTCTGTCGGCAGCAGATTTATCGAACTGACGAATAGAAGGTGCAAGAAATGCCACATACGGAGCCGCCAGCGAATCACGTTTTGCGACCAGCTGCTTAAGCACCTGCGCAAAAGGGGCGTAATTCTTTGCCGTCATTACGGAGGGTACTACACTCAGGGCCTGCATCCGGATGGACCATTGTGGCTGTTTTAGCAGGGGCAAAACGTCTTCGGGCCGCAAGGCATCCATTCCTTCCAGGGCCCACAGCGCATGAGCGGCCGCTATAGTTTGCTTTGTCTCTTTCAGGAGCTGGCGCAGGGCCGGGATAGCCTGCGGATTCTTTTTATCTACCAGCTGCTGCTGTGCTTTGTCTCGCACCCATCCGTTTGTATGCTGCAGCAGCTTTACCAGTTGGATTGGCTCATGAGGCACCACCACCGGTTTAGCTGCTCTTTTTGCTGGAACTATCCTGTAAATGCGCCCAAAGGTGATGGGCTGCTCCAGTTGCCGTTGGGCTATCTCTTTCGCCAGGTAATCGGTTAAGTAGAATTTATGCTGTATCACGCCTCGGTACATATCCAGCACATACAATCCACCATCGGGACCATCGTACAGGTTGACGGGCCGGAAACGCTCATCGGTGCTTGCCAGGAACTCCCGCCCTGCATACGCCTGCGCGCCCTGCATTTGGTAGCCTTTTTCGGTTAGAATGTTGCGCTTGATCAGGTTGGCCGCCGGTTCAGCTACAAAAGCATTTTGGGAGTACTTTTCTCCAAACAACCCACCTCGGTAGATAACCGGTCCGCAGGCCGCTGTGAAGTTTACCAGGCGCAAGTCTTTGTCTAAAACGCCTTCCTGGTACCCACGGTTTACCCCGGTGGTAGCCCTGGCCGGATAAACCCTGTTATTGCCTACCAGGTCCACATCAAAGCCTGCCACAGTCTGTTGGTTCGCGTTAGCGGCGCCCATGCCCGAGGCGAAATAATCGCCTAACAGGTTTTGGGAGTTGTTGTTGTAATAAAGCCTGCCATGATTGTCCTGGGCAATGCCCCACTGTCCCCTGAAATGCGTTTTTTCAATAAGCCACTTGTCTCCTTTTTTACGGTAGCGCTTGGTGAATTTAGCGCTGTAAATCCAGTTATCCATGGCGCGCAGCAGGCCGTTTGGCTCATGCTCCACATTGCCGCCCTGGGTATAGCTATTATCTACCAGGGTCCTTTTGCCTGGTTTGTCCTGCTTTATTTCATAGTACCACAGGTTGGGCGGCATGGCCACCAGCAAGCCATCTTCTACCAGGCAGAGCGCCCGTGGCAACACAAGCGAGTCCAGGAATACTTTTCGGTCGTCAAATGTACCATCCCCGTTCTTGTCTTCCAGAATGACAATCTTGCCTGTGGGCATTCCTTCGCCGGTGCCGGCCGTATCGGGCATATAGTTCTGCATCTCTGCTACCCAGATGCGGCCTTTTTCATCAAAGGTCATGGCTACGGGCGAATTAATCAGGGGCTCCGCTGCCACCAGTTCCACCGTAAATCCTTCCTCTACCTGCATCTTTTTGAGCGATGCTTCCGGCGACAACACGGGCGAGGAAGCGTACATCTCCCTTATTTTAACCGAGTCTGTTTCAAGCGGCTTTCCTTCCTCCTGCACAACCTGGGTATTACTGTTCGGCTGACATCCCTGCAACATGCCTGCACAGGTGACGGCCAACAAGGCACTATGAATAAAGCTTTTCATGCGGTACTGCTACAATTCTAATGCTGATGGTGCGGCACCTGCTATCTTACCCATAGCAGGAACCGCACCATCTGGTTTGAAACACGATACTGGTACTTGATTTTACTTTTTACCGGTGAACTTTTGGTACTGGGCATTTACCTGCGCCTCTGTAAGGCTGCTGCCCGATTGGATGACCACCCGGTGCCGGAAAGTAACTGACTTACCAGCAGGAAGCTTGTAGTTAAGCTCTTCCTTGCCATCGCTCATTACTTTTTGGCTAAAAGGATTCGCGGCAAACAAGCCATACCCACGGGCGTGCCAGTAGGTAGGGAAGCCTATGTTCTGCGGGTTATCCATCAACACCACAGATACCGGCTCATTGCCCACAACACCAGTCAGATTCACCCATTTTCCGCGGGTACCCCATACAGCGTCGCCTTCTTTGCCTTCGCTGCTGCGATATTGGCCGGTGACGCCTTCATTGTTCATTACTGGTACCGGCGTGGCCTTTCCGCTGGCATCAGTAAACACCTCTGGTTTGGTAGAAGGATGCTCCAGTTCACGGGCCAGACGAATGGCAATAACTCCTTCTTTGTTATCCTTGAACAAAACATCTTCCTTCAGCGCGGTCAGGGTGGTGATTCGGTCAATGATGCGGCTATCACCCTCGCCACTAAAGACGTACTTAGTATCTTCTTTGATTAAGGCCGTACCGTCAGGCTTCTGCCATTCTGAGCTTACCTCTAGTTCTGCCTTTGCATCTCCGTTGGTCATTTTATTTACTCTGGTATGGCGAATGGTGCCAAAAGGGCCTTTGTGGCTGCCGGTATCATTGGAGTTGTTCCAGAAGTCGTGTCCGTTAACATCGCCAAAGTTAAACCATAAGCCCACGTGGTGCGGGTGGTCCACCCTTTCGCCCGGTCTTGGGTCCATGGGCCAAGCACGCGTAATAAAGTTTCCCCTAGCGGTGCGAATAGGATACAACACCGGCTTTTTCAGTACATCCGGATAGACATACGAAGTGAATGGCTTGCCCTCCACGGTTACGTCTACCCGCTTCTCCTGCTTGTTTTCTGTAAGTACAAAGCGCTTTGCCTTGCCCTGTGCGGCAACCTGTAGGTTATTGCCCATCAGCAACGCCATGGCCAGCAGTGGTGCTACAAAAAGCTTTATTGGTTTTGTTTTCATGTGCCTTCAGCTTTGGAAAATCTATTCCGGCCCTTGTCTCAGGAGCCGGTAATTTGAAGCCTCTTCTAAGATTGGATTAGCTAACAATTACCTCCTGCTTGGCATCATCAAAGGTGACGCGTTTGCCAGTCTGCAGGGCTACGCGGGTCATGATGGTAGCAAGGGAATGGTTATAGCCAGCCCGTACCGAGGCATTGGGCGTTTTGCGACTGCGCACACATTCCATCCAGTTACGCATGTGCAGCGAGGTCATGGGGTCACCCCCGGTGTTGGCATCGGTAGATACTTTTTCAGCACGGGTAGGCAGGGTATAATCTGCCAGCAGGTTAGCTTTCAGGCCCATTTCATTGGCCATGCTCTGCGACAGACCGCCTTCTGAAGTCACCTGGTTGGTGTCCAGGTTCAACATACCGCCGTTTGAGTAGTACAGCTCTTTCACGCCGCCGGCACTGTTGGTGAACCTTGAAGTGTACACAACCTGGAAGCCTTTCTTTGGGTCGTTTAGCGGCCCATAATCGAAAACTGCCGTTAAAGTATCTGGGTTTTCGCGACCGTCCTGCCACAGGTAGGTACCGCCGTTGGCTACCACACTGCGCGGGTGCTCCAGGTCGGTGAACCAATGCACGGTATCAATCTGGTGCGACATCCACTGGCCGGGTATACCGGAAGAGTAAGGCCAGAACAAACGGTACTCCAGGTACTTGCGCGGGTCCCAGGCCACTTTGGGGCGGTTCATCAGGAAACGCTCCCAATCGGTGTCTTCCTGCCGGATTTCGTTTACCAGTTTAGGCAAGCGCCAGCGGCCCGGCTGGTTCACGTTCCAGCTCATTTCCACCATTGTAATGTCACCAAACTTGCCAGACTTGATGTACTCGTTGGCAGAAATGTAGTTGGGCGCGCTGCGTCGCTGAGATCCTATTTGTACTATCTTACCACTTTCCTCTACTGCCTTCAATACCGCACGGGCATCTTCCATGGTTTCTGCCAGCGGCTTCTCTATGTAGGCATCCTTCCCGTTCCGCACCGCCTCCACCCCCATCAGGGCATGCTGAAAATCGGCGGTACTGATGATGACCGCGTCCAGGTTTTTGGAGGCATACAGCTCATCGTTGTTGCGGTACTTCTTGATCTTACCACCCGACTTCTCTCTGATGAAGGCTTCGGCCTCATCGCGGCGGCGGTTCCAGATGTCTGAAACACCTACAAACTCAAAGTTCAGCTCTTTGGAATGGTTCATGAACGCCGGATACAACGAGTGCTTAAACCTGTTCGAAAACCCTACAATACCTACCTGTACGCGGTCATTGGCACCTAAAATTCGGCCGTAACTTTTTGCACTGATGCCGATGCCCATTAAAGAGAAGCCTATTGTTCCGAGCGCAGCTTTTTTGATAAAGTCCCGGCGGGGGTTGTGGTCTTTGTAGTCCATAGGTATTGCTGTTTTAGATTTTGATTTTACACGTTCTTCAGAATAAAAAGAGCACTTTTATCTAATGCTATTGCTGATTAATACTCGTTGTTTATTTCCAGCCAGTAACCGTCCGGGTCCTGGATGTAAATCTGCTGCACGCCATCGGCCCGCACATTTATCTTGTCGGGCTCCCCCTTTGAGTTGTAGTACCTGATGTTGTGTTTGCGGATGCGCTCCATAAAAGCATCAAGAGATGGCACGCTGAAACAAAAATGACGGGTGATATCCTGGTAGATCTCTTTGGGTGCGCCTTGTATCAGGTGCAGCTGGTAAGGATCACCTATGCTGAACCAATCATGCAGGCCGTCTTTGAAAGGCTCCGGTATCTTTTTGAACTGCATGACCTGCTCGTAAAAAGCAGAGCTCTTTTTCAGGTCATACACGTGCAAAGCAAGATGGTTGAATCTGATGGCGGATTTCTCTGTAGCAGCAGTGGTCTGTGCCTGCGCAGAATGTAGTTGGGTCATGAATAAGCCAATTAATAAGAACTTGAGAAGTAGTTTCATGTGGCAGATGGGGTGGGCTTCCGGTAATGGCAAGCCCTATTCTGAAGTTCTGTAATGTTATGTTTTATTTCGTATTCAGATTCAGGAGTTTGATGTTGCGGTAACGCACCTCATCGCCGTGGTCCTGTAGCAGAATGTGGCCTTGCGGCGCCTCCCCAAATCCTTCAAACTTCTGGTATTTGCTGGCCGCTACCAAATCTCTGAACTTCTGGCTACCCCGCTCATACTCCACCACCTTTACCCCATTCAGCCAGTGCTCCACGTGCTTGTTGTTGGAAACAATGCGCACTTTGTTCCACTCGCCAATGGACATTACTTTTTTATTTCGGGCAGTAATCAGGTCATAGAGCGAGCCGATGGTGCGGTTGCCGTCTTTTCCCATCTTAGCATCGGGGTGCAGATCGTCGTCCAGAATCTGGAACTCCAGGCCAATGGCAGAGCCCGGGCTTTTAGGCAGACGCTCCGTTACAAAATACTTGACACCGCTGTTGGCGCCCGGGGTTAGTTTTGCTTCCAGGGTCAGCTCAAAGTTGTCGTACTGCTGCTCTGTGATAATATCGCCCCCGTTTCTGGATTCACCGCCACCCGATTTGAGCACGACCAGTTCGCCGTTTTCTATCTTCCAGCCTTGCTCCGGGAACGCATCTTTGTAGGCACCCCGCCAGCCGGTGGTGGTTTTGCCATCAAAGAGCAACTTCCAGCCTGCCTTTTTCTCTACTGCAGTCAAGGTATTATGGCTTTCAGGTGATGTAATTCCTTCAGCAGTAGACGTAGCACTTGCTGTCATCTGTTGTTGGCTATTGCAGGCTACTACCGTTCCAATTGCCATAGCGCCCATTATTATGTTGTTTCTTAGGTTTCTCATTTATGGCCTGTTTTACAGAAATCATTAAATTTTTACTCCTTTAGACTTCAGGTACGTATGGCTGATTTTAGCACACTCTAGCGGCGTCTTGTCTTTGTCAGGCACCGCATCTAACTCGATTATTCCCCAGCCTTTGAATTGGATTTCTTGAAGAGCCACTAGCACAGTGGCCAGGTTTACCTCACCTTGCCCAAGCTCCACAAATTTGTACGCCTTAGGGCCCGCTTCTGGGGTCTGCCGCACGTCTTTCAGGTGCAATGCCTTTATCCTGCTTTTGTATTGTCTAATGGCCGCTTCCGGATTTCCTCCCCCCTGTTGGTAATGGGCGATATCCAGCAGCAGGTTTACATATTTTTCATCGCAGTTCTCCATGATGACTGCTATTTCCTCGGGTGTTTCCCCTAGCTGGTGCATGTGGTTATGGTAGACCGTCTGTACCCCAAGGTCGAGCGTGCGCTTGCCAATATCATTTAGCAGGCGGCCATAGCTTTTCAGGTCGGCCGTGTTAGGGGCACCTTCTTTCGGACGTGAGGAATTGGTCACCTGCATCAACTGGCCACCTAGTTTCTTGATGAAGGCAGCGTTCTCCAGATGCTGGTCGATTACCGCTTTGTCGTTGCCGGTGTTGATGTTGGCATTCCCGCTGGAGAACATGCACAGGTCCAGTTTATGAGTTTTGAGAATATCCAGCAGAGCATCAGGTCTTGTCCCGTATTCCTTAAAGGTATTCGCGCGTAACTGTATGCCTTTAAAGCCTAGAGAGGAAATATCTTTGATGGCCTGTTCATCATTTCCGCCCCAGGTAATAGAGGCGTACCCTAATTTCATACCCGGCACCGAAACGGCTCCGACACTGCCTATAAAGGACAAAGCCGGAAGTGCTAGCGCTGCCACTCCTGCTTTTACAATAAACTCCCTGCGCGAAATTTCTGAAGTCATAAAATTCAAGAGAATTAGTTTTTGTATTTGGACTAATAAAAGGGAGATTAATTACATATTACAATAGTATTCCTCAATATAGCAAAACTAAACAGGAACCAACTATAGGGCTCTTAGCATAAGCGGGTTCAGTTGGTGATCAAGCATCCTACCCCTCAACTAGATTCAGTGACAACAGAAATTAAAGAAATAATGAAAAGCTTGTGAGCTAAAAGGATACCTACTCTCTTTGGCTATCCAAGGCTTTTAGCGCGTCTATGTTCTCAAGCAAGAACCCTCCGATTGCTTTGCAGGCCTGCCGAGGATGTAAATTATATTTTTCTGGATCATCGAAATATACGACATTCTTCCATCCAGCACCTGCTTAACCAATTAGATGTTTGCGCTTGCGTGCCAACTATCCGCAGCCATAAGTAAGGTTATTTGGCAGGTAAGGATCTGTGAAGGTTTCCATAAAAATATCCGGGTGGAGGTGTGTCTATAGAATCCCACTCGATCATCTGGTGCCATGTAAAGTGAGCATCCATGTTATCCTCTCGGCGAATACGCCCACATGCACGATATGGCTACCGCCTGCTCTACGTGAGCATGCCAACCTTGTAACCAGTTGGCGGAAAGGTACCATCAACGTCGGCAAGGTCAAGCGCAAACGTTTGTGAATCATCAAGGTCAAAATATCTGCAGTCTACCCCCCCGCTGCGAAGTTGCTCCACCATGGTTTGTTTAATAGAACCTCAACACTGGTAACGACAATGCCATTTTCTGGACACAAAAAAGGCTGACCTTGTGGGCCAGCCTTTTCTATTGTTTAGCTTGGGCTACCGTACGTACACGGTGGCCGGAGTTACGATCTTACCCACGTTAGCCACAAAGTACCTATGCGCCTCTTCGATGCTCATGATGTGGCCTTGCTTTTGGGCATTGTCGGCTAGGTTGAACCCCAATTGTGCAGCGGCCATGCGCTGCAGAGGTGTGCCGTGGTGGGTCGGGCTAGAGAAGCCACAGTCACCAACCTGGAAGAATAGTTCAAAGAACTGAGCCACTCGCTTGCTGTTATAAGTAGCGCCACGTTTGTGCGTCATGTAGTACGCAGCCAGGAAGTCGGCCTCCAGCTCGGTATAGCGGGTGTCTTCTGCCGGATCGGCGGCGGCTCCATTGGGATACCAGGTACCCATGTTCTTGAATTGGATTTGGTGCGCCCACTCGTGGGCAAGAACTCCCGTCCAGACGATGTCGGCATCCACGCCGGACTCGGATACCATCTGCACCAGGCCATCACCTATCACAATCAGGTTATCGTAAGGCGTGGCAAAGCCATCGAGCGAAAAGTATGGGGACTCAGGCAGAAGCGGAGACTTGGCATTTTCCGCCAGTAACACATCGGCGATGGCATACGCCTGCTCGCGTGAGGTCACGCCTTCGGCAAATGCCTCAATGACATCTGCGAGGGCCTCTCGGTTTTCCAGCGTGGCGACGTGCTGGCCATTCACGATAATCTCGCCGGGCATGTTCCAGAACTTCTCCAGTTCGCGCGTACGCTTGGTCATCAACTGCGTGTACTCACCTCCTGCACCGAAGTACTGCTCTCCCCTGTCAAAAAAGTAGGAGTAGATCTGGTTGATCTGTGTATACAGGCTGTAATTCTGAATAGCCACCGGGTCGGCCACAAGGGGCACGGCGTACTTGCGCTGGACAGCCACGAATTGCGTATTGTAGCATTCGCTTGGGGCCACCGCTTCGCCTACGATGGCATTCCTGAGGTTTTCACTCATCTGCCCGTAATCCGGGGGCAGATTAAGGACAAGATTATCCTGGCCGATAGCCAAACCCACGGCATTACGTGCCGAGACGGTTTTCATGTCCATCTCTTCAATTTCGTTCTCGCAAGAAACGGTTAGGAATGTAGCCCCGCCGCAAAGCAATGCCATTGTAAGGGATCTTAATCGCATAAAATTTTTTATTTAGTTAAGGTGTTAATATGATACTGAGAAAGGATAATTTGGATTGTAGTACTCTAATATACAACTTATTATAAGAATTAGTTTAATTAGCTATGTCTTCTATAAAAATTTTAAAATTGGAAATTATCTATTGGCAACGGGTGCTTCTCATCAGCAGATAACCCTAAATATATACAGACACAGGTATGTTGCCTTGCGCCACTTAGTAGTGCTATCAATTTATATATTTTCCATTTTGGGATTAGTTGCTTAACATATCCATACTTGTGAGGAAACTTCTTTTTGTATCCGATCTATGATCATTAGGTGTTAAAGGTTCTTTTCCGCTTACTTTTGGCAAAACAGCCTTGAAACACAAAGCCTTTGAGCCGAAGAAAGCTGGAGAACTGGCTTTTCTGGTGGTGCAAGCGCCAGCTCAACGTTTTTCTAAAGGTATTACCAGTAAACAGTAAATCACTTCCCCATGGATACTTCTTATTCAGCTTCATTAGACAACCCCTTGGTGCAAGGCATCAAGGTGATAGGAATAGGAAAACATGGCAGCAAGCCCTTGTCCAGCGCTCAGATAGAAGAGATTACCCACTATCTCACTTACGGTGAACTTATCCCTATTCAAAAAGGAGCTTTCTTTGGTTCTTTGCTGGCGAAAGGAGTAACCGAGGAGGAACAAAAACTGCTTTTTGCCTTAGATAACCGACCTATTACCGGAGTAAAAGACCTTTATCACGTGCTTTGCCCCGATGCCCCAGCCTCCCTTCAGGAGATAGGCATCAAACTACTGGACAAGGCGCACCTCACCAAAGACGAAGCAAAGCAATTGGGGACCTTTCTCTATTCTGATGCCCCGGGAGAAACATTCAGGGGAATGGCCGCGAGCATGCTCCGCATCAGGTATGAAACAGAAGAGGAGTACCATGGCTTGATAGAAGCAGCAAATGCCACCTTTTCGGCAGGTTTTCAGGAAATCAGGCCTGAAACAGAAGTACTTGTCCAGTTAGCGGAGCCTTTTGACGGGGTAGAGCATTCCTATATGATCACGCCTCTCCTGGCCGAAGCTTTCCAGAAGGCTGGGTTGATGGCCATTGTCTCGATGGGAAGATCGTCCGGGCCTAAAGTTTCCCTGAATACACTGGATATTTACCAGGCGCTTTCGGGCCGTTTTTTGAAAAGTACCCTTGATCTGGAGACAACTGCCCCAGTCTATGGGTGGGCCTTGAATCAGCAGCTTCTTTCACCGGCCTTGGATGCGTGGGTTGAAAGGAGGAAATTAATTTTTAAACGTCCGTTCCTGGCTACCCTGGAGAAAGTATTGAATCCCTGTAAGGCCCAGATTCTGGTTACCTCTGTTTTCCATATCACCTACATAGAGAAAATGATCAAACTGGCGGGCATGGCGGGCTTTAAAGGAGTCATTGTGCTGAAGCGAGGATTGGAAGGTACCCTGGCTCCCTCCCTGGCCAAAGCCAGCGGAATCACCTGTGCTGTACTGCAACCGGACGGCTCTTTTCTATCGCACACCCTTGAGGCAACCCAGGAGAAATTCACCCCTTTCAGAACGGAGGCGGATGAGCACGTGACAGACCTGAAACTGGAAGACAACCTCCAACTCATCGGCCAGTTTAGCCAAAAGGGTTCTACCCAAAACGAAGATTTCGACAAACGGGTACGATTGGGAATTCACCTCTACTTGGAGGGGTTGGAATGGATTCAGGCCCATTTGCCTCAAGGCTAGCGAAGGCGAGTTTCCCTATCGGCCTTTTATCGAATCAACATTCCATTCTGTTATTATTTACCATCCAGAAGAAAACGCTACTAGAAGGAATTGTCCTCCAAACAAATTGAAGCAGTAATCATTGAACAAAGCCAATCTCTGGTTCAGTGATGATAATAATTTACCTAAGTAGATCGAAGGCACTCGTTAGTTCTGGCTTAAGGTTTTCCAAGTGCCTCCAAATCCCAGGCATTTGAAATCACTTCCCTACCCCAAAGCCAACCCTCCTCCTCCAGTACCAATCCTTCCGCACAAAAAGGCACTTGTTAATATCATATGATTATCGGCTAAAATAAGCTTATAGAAACCCACCGACTCTTAATAGTTTTAAAGAAGTAAATAAACGATACCTCATTTCTATAAAAGAATTGGTTAACAGGACGTTATCACACTGTTATCAATTTCCTAAAGGATAAAGACAGAGTTGATGCAAACCGGGTAGAGCAATACCGCTTCAGGTGAACAGAGCGTGCTATGAAGAAAATTCTGTTCATCGCACTTCACCTTCATCAGCTCCTATCCTGGAATCTGGTTTTTAAAAAAATAGACTTAAAATATGAAAATGCACAAAGTACTCTTACACGTCCTCCTGATAGGCTTTGTCTTGACCCAGCGCCTGAACACCGCGCAGGCACAGAATGGAGACCAGATACTGGACGGGATTGGCGAAACGGGAATGATCGCGCGCTATGTGTTCAACGGAGACCTGAAAGACTGGTCCCGGAATACCCTGCATGGCAAAGCTCAGAGTTCCCAGGTAACCTTTGTCAACGACCCCAAGTTTGGCAAGGTGTTGTCACTTTCCGGCAATGACAATGCCTTTGTGACCCTTCCGGTAGAAGCCCTGACAGATTTAGAAGCGCTGAGTATCTCAGGGTGGGTCTACTTGCGCTCAACGCAGCCGGGGCAACGCTTTTTTGATTTCGGGAAAGATGCCAACCGGCATTTCTTTGCGGCTCCTGTGGGCACAAAAGCGCAGGAAGGTTTCCAGGCCTTGATCACGGGTGAAAAAGGAACTAAAAAAGGAGCCGTTTCGCCGGCCATAGAAGGAAACAAGTGGGTGCACCTGGCCATTGTGGTAGATGTTCCTTCAAAGGCCTTGCTCACCTATGTAGACGGCAAACGGGTGGGCGAAGCCAAAGATATACCGCGGGAGTTAACCGAGGTGTTCGGTCAGCAAACCGGCGGCAACCTGCTTTATATTGGAAAATCGCTGTTGCCGGGGGACCCCAATCTGAACGCGTTAGTTCATGATTTCCGGATTTACCGCGTGCCCCTGACGGGCAGACAAGTCTCCGGCATCTACACCAATGCCCAGAAAGGCAGAGGCGTCAATGACGGGATGGTAAACACCACCGGCAAGCAGGCCGAGGATGACCTGCCTCGTTTTTCCTCAACCCAGCCGCAGCTATACAACGCCTATTTAGTTCAGGTCTCTGATGTGGAAGTGGAGACGGAAGTAGGAAATCTGCCCCGCTTACCCAGCCACGTACCGGGCACCTACAAAAATGAACTGAAAGGCAAAGGCCCCAAGGTACGAGTAATCTGGCCAGCAGATACAGACAACAGCGCTGTTCTGAAGCCCGGCCGCTATACCGTGACCGGGCGGGTGGCAGGCACACCTTTCCAGCCAAAGGCATTGGTCACCGTGAAGGCGGCTCAGAAAACTGCTAAGCCAGAGTTAAAACTGATGGCCTTTAACTTGGGCAAGGTGACCTTGAAAAAAGATGCGCAGGGCCAGGAAACTCAGTTCATTGAGAACAGAGACAAGTTTATAACCACCCTCGCGAAAACTGACCCTAATTCGTTTCTCTACATGTTCCGCCATGCTTTCGGGCAGAAACAACCCGCAGGCGCAAAGCCTTTGGGGGTATGGGACAGCCAGGACACCAAACTAAGAGGCCATGCCACCGGCCACTACCTCACGGCCATTGCCCAAGCCTATGCCGGCACCGGCTATGACAAGGCGCTTCAAGCCAACTTTTCTAAAAAGATGGGGGATATGGTGAACACCCTCCATGAGTTATCCCTTCTGTCTGGGAAGGCGAAAGAAGCCGGCGGAAAGCAAGTGACAGACCCTACCAAGGTGCCGCATGGTCCCGGTAAATCAGCATACGACTCAGACCTGAGCGATGAAGGCATCCGGACCGATTACTGGAATTGGGGCGTGGGCTACATCAGCGCTTACCCTCCGGACCAGTTTATCATGCTGGAAAACGGAGCCAAGTACGGAGGGCAGAAAAACCAGGTCTGGGCCCCATATTACACTTTACATAAGATCCTGGCGGGCCTCATGGATGTATACGAAGTGAGCGGCAACAAGAAAGCCCTGGCCACCGCGTCTGGCATGGGAGACTGGGTGTACGCCCGCTTGAACAAGCTGCCCACCGATACCCTCATCAAGATGTGGAACACCTACATTGCCGGGGAGTTTGGCGGCATGAATGAGGCCATGGCCCGGCTGTACCGAATCACCGGCAAACCGAATCACCTTAAAACAGCGCAATTGTTTGACAACATCAGGGTGTTCTACGGCGACAAATCCCACGTCCATGGTTTGGCCAAAAACGTGGACCTCTTCCGGGGATTACATGCCAACCAGCACATCCCGCAAGTGGTGGGAAGTATAGAAACGTACCAGGCCACCAAAAACCCGGAGTACTACCACATAGCCGATAATTTCTGGTACAAAATGGTCAATGATTACATGTACAGCATTGGCGGCGTGGCAGGCGCGCGAAACCCCAACAATGCGGAATGTTTCGTGGCCCAACCGGGAACCCTGTATGAAAACGGCTTCGCGGCCGGCGGGCAGAACGAGACCTGCGCCACTTACAACATGCTGAAATTAACCAGTGACCTGTTTCGCTATGACCAGCGGGGTGAGTTGATGGACTATTATGAGCGCTCGCTGTACAACCACATCCTAGCCTCGGTAGCGGAGGATAGCCCTGCCAATACCTACCACGTTCCGCTCAGACCCGGATCTACAAAACAGTTCAGCAACTCCAACATGGCAGGTTTTACGTGTTGCAACGGTACGGCCATTGAAAGCAGTACCAAACTCCAGAACTCCATCTACTTCAAGAGCAAGGACAACAAGGCGCTCTATGTAAACCTCTTCATTCCCTCCACCCTGGATTGGACGGAACACAAGGTAACCGTGGAGCAAACCACCAATTTCCCGAAGGAAGACCAAACGCGATTGACGATTAAAGGCAGCGGAAAATTTGATGTCAATGTGCGGGTGCCGGGCTGGGCCACCAAAGGCTTCTTTGTGAAGATCAATGGCAAAGAACAAAAGCTTGATGCCAAACCGGGCA
The DNA here is from genome assembly GCF_008271695.1 of Rufibacter hautae. Classification (GTDB taxonomy): domain Bacteria; phylum Bacteroidota; class Bacteroidia; order Cytophagales; family Hymenobacteraceae; genus Nibribacter; species Nibribacter hautae. The sequence continues at coordinate 253,026 of NZ_VKKY01000002.1, read as the reverse complement.
GTTACCTCACCTTGAACCGCAGCTGGAAAAATGGGGATGTCATAGAATTGAAAATGCCTTTCCAGTTTCACTTGGACCCAGTGATGGACCAGCCCAACATCGCCAGTCTGTTTTACGGCCCTATTTTGCTCGCAGCCCAGGAACCGGAGGCAAGAAAAGAATGGCGTAAGGTAACCCTGGATGCGGAAGACCTGGGCAAGTCCATCAAAGGTGATCCCCAGCAGTTACAATTCACGATTGACGATGTGGTGTACAAACCCTTCTATGACTCTTACGGCCGGCATTCTGTTTACCTGGATGTTACCCTAAAATAAGCCTAAAACCCAAAAGCAGGAAGGGGCCATCACTTACATATTGATGGCCCCTTCCTGCTTTGCTGGCGTTGATGCTTTCTACTTCCTTAACTCTCCCTTGCCAGCACCAATACTATCCTTACTCCCAAACCTCATTCATCTCGGTGAGAATGATCGGTTTGCCATCGGTGATCACAATGGTATGTTCATGTTGGGTAACAAACCCGCCCCTGTTCCCAACCAATGTCCAGCCGTCTTTCATAGTATTGGCAATGGTGGAGTTGGTGGAGATAAAGGTTTCAATGGCCACTACCGAATTCTTTTTGAATCTCTTCAGGTTCAGCCTGTCATAGTAGTTGGCGATTTCGCTGGGTTCTTCGTGCAGTTTCCGGCCAATGCCATGGCCCGTCAGGTTTTTGATCACCTTATACCCAGATTTACTTGCTTCATTTTCAATCAAGCGGCCTATTTCAGCAATGCGCACTCCCCCTTTTATGTGATCAATGGCCTTTCTTAGGATCCTCTTGGAAGCGTTTACCAAGGGCAAATGGTTATGGATGTCCTGCCCTAACACGAAAGAGCCTCCATTATCTGCCCAGAAACCATCAAGCTCCGCAGACACGTCAATATTGATCAAATCACCCTCTTGGAGCACCTTTTGACCTGAGGGAATCCCATGGGCGATTTCATTATTCAGACTGATGCAGGTCCACCCAGGAAAGCCATAGGACAAAGCAGGCGCTGATTTAGCCCCGAATTGCTTCAGCAACGCTCCTCCAAAATTATCCACCTCTTTGGTGGTCATCCCGGGCTGGGCATAGTTCCGCATCTCCTTAAGGGTTAACGCCACCACCTCGCTTATTTTCTGCATCCCGATGAACTCGGATTCACTTGATATTGACATAGGCTAACTATTAAGAATTTCATTTACAGTTCTTGTGTAAGCGACGAATGGCTAAGGCCTTAGGCCAATGCAGGCGTATACATGTGATTGGCAATGGTATTTTTAGTTAAAAAAGCTCACGTATAAATATGTCAATCCAGTTTCGCAATCAGTCCACAAGTAATATTCACTAAATGTATGGTCCAAAAAATCATTTTTGTAATAAATCCGAGCCACTTTTTCATTCGGAATCTTCATCCATTTAGGATTATTTACACTTCCTTTTAATTCTTCAACAATGCTTTCGAATTCAGAACTATTATTTTCAGCTATTTTCAAAGGCTGGTCGTGAGCAATAATTTTTTCAAAAACTTGTGAGTCATATGTGAATGCCATCCATTTAGCTTCTGTGTCATAAATGGCTAAATTTTTGAGTTTTATTTCCTTGACCTTTTCAGGTGGCTTAAATCCGAAATTGTCCTCGAAAGAAGAAGTGAGTTTTTCTCTATTTTTAGATTCGTATGCACAACCATAACATATTGATACAATAAGTAAGATCAAATACTTTAGAGATTTTCTCAATGGTTCTGAATGCTTTAATAGTATTGCCAACTGTAGACTTAACCAACAGAGGTAGGAATGATTGCAGTTTGCCAGCGGTCTCCTGACAAACAACTTACCCGTGGCAGCAGTCTACACCTGTTGATGAAACTTCAGGCACGTCACCTACCCCACTGCATTTTAGCCAAAGTTAGTGTTTTCAGTTTAAGGGAGGTGTTCTATCTTCTTGCTGGCACTGCCCATAAATCCAATTCCGTTTTATGCCCACTTTAAAAAAATAGCGCAAGAAATAAGCAGCTACCCAATGCTCTTATTTCTTGCGCTAACCTGAATCGGGAAACCAGATTACTTCACTAAGTTCTTAAACGCCGACCCAAAGATCAGGTAAGCGGTATTACCACCAATGGTGCCTTCGTTTTGGCCCCACAGGAAAGGCCAGTCGTCGTAGTTCTCAAAGTGGTCGGGTTTTCTGAACAGGATACCCGGGGCCACGTTGCCCGGAATAAAGGAGAAATCAGCCCGGTTGTTCCCGTAGAAGACTGCTTTAGGACGGGTAGCACCCACGGTAGCTACTAAAGAATAGTTGTGGTACGGATGCGCGCCAAACAGGTAGTTGGTGGCTTTGAAAGCATGCTGACCCTCAATGATCTCGGGGAAGTATTTGCTGGCAAAGCAAACGGTGGTCCCAAAGCTCATCACGTCTCCGCTGCCGGCCCAGTTGGTAAGGCCAATGGGCACGCCGTAAGGATTATCTTTTTCAAGGCCACCAATGTATTCTTTGTACTTCACCACATAGGGGCGGAGCTTTTCTTTGTAGGAGGCCTCCAGGTGCGGGATAGCATCCAGAGCGGTCAACAGGTTGCCGCTCACGTTACGCTCCAAAGAAGGCCATAGAAGCTCCTGGAATCTATCCAGGTATTGCTTTTCGTTAGTGGCGATGTACAGTTGCAGGTTGGTGGCCATGTTGGCAGCATTGCCCCGGCCACTTGTATCCTGCTTCTGGTTCGCCAGTAAGGCGGTAGCTTCTTTCAAGAGTCTTTTTGACTGTGTCAACGCTCTCGCCGAGAGGTCGTCGTTGTACCCCTTCAAGGCCCGACTGGCGGCCGCAAACATAGTGGCTGCTCTGAGGTCCAGTTCAGGCTCGCGGCTGGTGAAGGCCCAAAGATCATCTTTTACGCCGCTGGAGCGGCCATCCTTGGCTACTTCGTACGGGCCAAGCTTGGGGTTGTAAGGAAGGCCGTCTGTTAAGGAGGCGGCGTCACCCAGGTGGTGGTAGTTATCCAGCACAGCGTTGGAGAGGGTCTGGGCCATGTGACCGATGATCTCTGCCTGGGCTACCAGGTTCAGGGTGCCATGCTCAATAAACTGCAACACGTCCGGAATCCCATCGGGGCGGTGAAGATCTACATAACGCTGCTTCTGGTCAATAAACGTCTGGTCGCGCTGGGGTTTGAAACTCTCCCAAGTTTTGACAAAATTCTGCACCACGCTGATGTTCGAGCCGGTCTCAATGTCAAAGTCCCCGGCATCGAAGAAACCGCCTACGTTCAGGCCGGGGATCAGGTCCAGGGCTTTGTACTTGGTATCGGTAGTTGGTCCTTGGGCGTGAAGGTCAAAGTGATCGGTGTTGGGCGGGGCCTGGCGGTATCCTTCCTTGAAAGGCTCGCCGTGCCACACTCGGTATGCCTCGTTCACGAACATGTGGTTCATGTGGATGGGAATCCAGATGTCGCTGGTGGCATCGGTAATCTTGCTGTACACCTGCTCGCCAATCAGGAAATTGTTGGTCTTGGTGTCTCCGTACTGGATGTAGTAGATACCGGGCGTCTTCACGGGAGAGAAATCGAACTTCACGTAGTGGTACTTGAAGTAGTCACCCCAGGTATTGATTTTGCCGGTAAATACTTTGGTCGCTTTGCCGTCATCGCCTACTTTGAAGATGGCCGCGCTTTTAACGGGTTTGTCTTTCTTGTCTAGTTCAATAATAGAAACTTTGGGTTGCGCAGGGAGGTAGCCTACCTGAGAGAACCCAATATTAGGATCTCTCACCCAGCCTTTAATGGCATTTGGCTCCACAGTCCAGGTCAATACCTTGCCTGTTTTACCGGCTGGAAGCAAACTACGCACCACAAACCAGCCGTTCTGGGCCAGCATACGGCCATCAAACAGCATCAGGTCGGCATCTGGCGAGGTAATTCTTACCATCCGCTCCGGGGAATCAGGCGCAAACAGAAAGGTGCGGCCTGTTTCCAGCGGAAGCGGATCTATGAATTTGCCGGTTCCCCGATCATCGGAAGTGACGTAGCCTTTGTATTGCTTCGGTTTCTGGGTGTTGGGCCTGGCAACGGTGTTGCCTACCACATACCGCGGAAAGAGGTTGGGGCGACCATCCACTAGATAGTTCTTCGCCCAGTATTGCGAGGGCAGAAACTCCAGGTTAAAGCCGGCGCTTCCTTCCAATTCCTTGGGAACGGGTTTGTCCAGGTAAACGGCGATCTCCACGCCTTTGCCCTTGGCCGTCACCACTACCCTTGAATCAAAGTTGTACTCTTTGTACTGTAGCGTAGCCTCTACCGTTTTAGCGGCGCGGTCTACTTTGCGATTGAGAATATCAGGAACAAGGTCCCATTGCTCCGGCGTGTTGGAGAGCCGCACTGCCCCGCCCTGCGCCGTTCTCACGCCGTGGTGAATCAATTCTATCCCGGCGTTCTTCTCATCGTTGAAGCCTCCGGTAAACAGGTTGTTGTACACCAGCACATTCACGCCTTGCTGCTCAAAATACTCACGGTCATTGAGCTTCAGATCCTGGCCCGAGGCATACTGGTATGCCCCCAGGAATAGCATGGCTGCTAGTAAAAGTATCCGTCTTTTCATGTTGATTTAATTATAATAGGTCTTCAATAATGGCCCGGTTTCAAAGGTGGCAAGGCAAACCAAACGCCTTAGCGTTTTAAAGCCAAAAATCAAAAATGTAGTCTAAACCACCGGTCAGCTACTGGTGTGAATCTGTGCTATCTGAACTTCTTACTGCGGCTGTACATCATTGGCTGACGTAGCGTACAAGCCTATCAATGTGCCCGTAAAACCTCCCGCCACGTTGGTGGAAAGAATATCTCCCGAGACCGGGCTGCCCAGATCCATAAAGCTTTTCCCATCCGTTGAGTAGCTGAATTGGTAGGCATCTCCTTCTGCCTTTACCCGCAACTGTATTGGCTTTTGGATATCAACTTTTTGGCTGGCTATTACTTTAGAGGCTCCTTTCTCGGTTCTTTCCAGAACCAGGTAAGCGTCTTTGCCTTTTCTGGTCAAGCCGAACACGTAGTTGAAGGCCTCGCTTTGCAGCAACGTAATCCCCGCCAGATCCTTTTCTGAGGCAGGCTTGTAATCCAGGGTGGTGGTATAGGTGAAACTATTGTGCTGCTGCCGGAGGAAGAGCGTGGAGGTGGGCTTCACCTCTTTGATGTTCACTGGAAACGGATTGATCTGCAGCCCTTTCTTTGTCTGGGAAATAAACGCCTCGCGGGGGCCTCTTAAACCCACCCACCGGTAGTCCAGGTTCTTGTAAGTAAGGTTGTCCGTGAAGGTGAAGTTGCCATTGGGGAAGAAGCCTTCTTTCCCGGTTTTGTTTTCCACACCGGCAGGCGTTTTCAGCTTCGGTTCCATAGGTACAAGTCCATTGACAAAAACCGGGAACTGGCCCGACCAATCAACAGGCAAAATGAAGGTCTCTCGCCCGATGTTAACGCGGTTCTTCTCGTTCGGGCGGATACCCAGAAACACGCCGTAGTGCTTGCCATCGGGGCCTTCTACTAAATCGGCGTGGCCGGCCCAATCTACTTTGTTGGGCCTGTTCTGGCTAAGGTGTCTTTGGGACAGGATTGGGTTGTTGGGGGCAGGGGTAAAAGGACCTTTAGGGCTGTCGCTTATAAACACCACTTCGCTGTGGTTTCCGCCGGTACCGCCTTCGGCGCACATCAGGTAATACTTTCCGTTCCTTTTGTAGATATGGGGAGCTTCAATCCAGATCGGTTTTTTGGAGAGGTCAACGCCGCCGTTTACAATAATCTTGTCGGTTCCGGCAATGACCTGGTCTTTTTCAAGGTCATAGTCCCACACCTTGATCACGCGGTGCCCTTCATACAGTTCTGTCCCTTTATCCGGGGCATCGTTGTGGACCACATAGGCTTTCCCGTTGTCATCAAAGAAAAGGGAGGGATCTATCCCCTGGAAATTCAGCTTGAACGGCTCACTCCATCCTTTGGCCGGGTCCTTCGATTTCACCACAATGTTCCCTGCGCCCCCGGCAAATGCCGTCACGATCATGTAAAAGGTGTCATTGTTGGGGTTGTACTCAATGTCCGGGGCATACACACCGGCGCTGATTCCCGTATCATGCACGTCCAGCTGCGACACCCGGTCCAACGCGTGCCCGATCTGCGTCCAGTTCACCAGGTCCTTTGAATGGAACACTGGTACCCCGGGGAAAATAGCGAAAGTGGAAGCTACCAGGTAGTAGTCGTTGCCCTTGCGCGTGATGGCTGGGTCTGGATAGGCGCCCTGTAGGATAGGGTTGTAAAACTCACCTGGTTTCAGGGGATTGTCACTGTAAACTTTGTCGTTGCCTTCATAGACAGAGTTGGAAAACACCGGGGCGTTTTTAGCCTTCTTTTTTATATTCTGGCTATTTCCAGGTAGGGCCATAAATGAAAATAAGGCCACTAAAACACATAGCATCGCTACCCGCCTTTTTCCCTGAGGAGCAAATCCAAATTCAATTCTCTTCATCTTATAATTTTAGCTGTTAATGTTCAATCTAGATTCCTGGCTTTTCTCCTGAATCAGAAGAGCAGGAAAAGGATTTTGGCACTACTTTTTGATTTTCATGCCTAAAACGATTCCAATTCAGGAGGTGCCAGATAAATGGCTTTAACCCACAGGCATCTTTCTCGCATTTGCCGACTTATCCGGTAGTCGCCGAGTGCGTACGCCTTTGTTGTGAAAAACAATCACTTAGCGGACCTTCTTTTTACTTCTTAGCCTGGGGCTTGAGAAATTTATTGACATCCAGCCAATGGAGGAAGGCATCAAACCAGCGATTACTGGTTCGGTCTGGGTTGCCCAAGCCGAACCCATGGCCACCGTTCTGGTAAAGGTGGAACTCCACGGGGATGCGCGCTTTGTACCAGGAGTCCACCACCCCGAACTGGCCGCGGAAAAGAAAATCATCGGTGGCGATCACGTTGAACATGGGCGGAGCGTTCTTGGGAACCTCCACCGGCCCCATTCCGCCATAGATCGGGCCGATGAAGGCCAGCTTCATAGTCTTGGAGTGGAGGGTGGAGTGCATGGTGAGCATGGCGCCGGCCGAGAAGCCGATCATGCCTATGCGGCTGGTATCTACCCCCCATTCTTTGGACCGCTTGAGGATCATGGCGTAAGCCGTCTCGGCATCTTGTAGCTGGTTAGACAGGTCCATTTGTGGTGGGCTGGGCGGGGTTGCGCTTGCCGATGTGCTGGCAGACGCGGCTGGAGCCGGGCGGGGCTGGTTCATGGATGCCTTGAAGTCTTCGAGCGATTCCGGAGTAGGATTGAGGCGGTACTTCAGGACAAAAGCCGCGATGCCCTTATCGGCCAGTGCCTTGGCCACTTCCCAGCCCTCGTTGTCCATGGAAAGCCATCTGAAACCGCCGCCAGGAGCCACGATCACGGCCGCACCAGTCGCCTTGCCGGGGGCAGGCAGAAAGGGCGTGAGGGTGGCAGTAGAGATGTTCCGCGCCATAGGGTCACCCCACTGGCGGAACCAAGTTTCGGGCGCTTTCTGGTTTTTGACACCACCTGTGCCCAGCGAAATAGCTTTCGGCTCGGCAGGGGCTTTGAGCGGATAGATGGTGCCGTCCTGCGCCATGGCGGTGGCAGAAGAGACTAAGAAGAAGGCCAGTAGGAATCTTCGGGTCAATTTTATCTGATGGTGCATCATGGTGAGATGATTATAAATGATCGTTAAATGATTTGTCATGTTTACAGGAGTTCAGAGTTTCCCTATTCCCTGTATTATCATTAGGCAATGGTGTATTGCAAAACTTTTCCTTGATGAGCAGCGAAGCAATTGGTGGGCCCATGAAGAAGGCCTTCTCCTATCTTTACCTTTCTTAAGAGTTGGAATGCTCCCTTGGTGTTGACTTAACAACTACCATTTTTGAGCCTCAGCGTTTTTCCTTTCTGAGGTCTTCTTTACTCAGTCCGGATATTTTTGTACCCCAACAAAGACAGCATCTTGGCGCCGTAACGTCTTCCTAGTTTTCGGTATCCTTCGGCGGTGAAATGCAGTTGGTCCTCCAGAGCCGGGCAGCCTTCAGAGGAAATGACATGCGCGTTAGATATCACCTGGGGCAGATGGGCGATGATAGCATTCATGCTGGCGCATTTACCTCCCTCCTCCTTACTTACCATTTCCCCGGCCAGCAAGGGCACTGCTTTAGGTTTGAGATTCAAGTCTTTCAACAGGTTCTCGTATACTCCTTTCACTTTGGTGGGCCAAGTGGTATCACCGGTGTTCGACTCTCCCTGGTGCATCAGAATGCCTTTGATGACCCCGTCTTTTTGGGTCAGTTTTGCCATCTCCACCAGGCGGCCGTAAGGGTTTTTATTATACGGCTCCAAGGCCGCCGTCATCCAGGAGGGGGCGGTGGCCACATAAGATTGGTAACTGCCTTTTTCAAACAACTCAATTTTGCAGCCTCCCACCGCTACATTGATGACGCCTACTTTGATATTGTCTGGGAGCGTGGCTACCAGGGTCCGGCCGAAATAATCAGCGGGGGTAAGACCGGTATTGCATCGGGTTAAAGGAGGCGTAGCGGGGTACCATTCCCCTTTCTTCCTCCCCAGTTTAGGACAATCTACCGCTTCCATGACCATGAACCGCTTATTGGCGGTGGTGTCCTGCGGCTCAAACTTGGTATGCCCCTCCATGTTGGATTGCCCGAAGCACAGGAAGATGTAAAAATTAGGATCCTGGGCGAAGGCTGTCGTGTGCATCACAAACAGGACCACCAGCAAGGAAAAGCTCAATTTAAATTTCATAGCCGCTTCTGTTTACTTCTTTCTATTTCTTTTGTCCTTAAGGTTAAACTACCTTTTGCCACTATACATGCATACAAATGCCAACGTTGGCATTAAGATATCAAAAATTAACCAAATAGCTCAAGTAATCACTTAATTTCTGTCAAACCCCTACTTGTATCCTCAATTGCGGAACTGAAGGATAGATTTTAGTACAGCTTTTGGTGTATTGTCTCTGTTTAAAAGCATAGGGTAATTTGTTCTGCTTCGAACTACCTGCCTGCGGTGGGCAGTATGCTGGCGCTATCCTGGCCTGCCCTTCGCTAAGCAAACTAAGAACCAGGAACAGAAAGACCGCTTCTCTAGCTTGGTCCAAGGATTAATGGAGAGCGAAGGTAAGGTGTAAGGTTGTAAAAGGGCGAATTGCGGCTCAGGACAAGTTGGTTGTTATAGGTAGGTAATTCTCCAGGCACGTAGCAAGCAACCGTTGCCATGCGCTCTCCAGCGCTACCTTAAATGCTTTGGTTGATTAGTTCTTAGAAGATAATCTTTTAATAAAGGAAAGGCCTCCAGTTAGAATTCTAAGGTAACCTTTCCTTTGTTCTAATAGCAGCGTACTCAACTATGCGGCGACAGAGTTGCCGCATAGTTGTTATTGTAACATGTTAATTTTTGTTCTGCACGTACTCTTCAGCTTCAAAATTCTCAAAGCCTGCTTCCCTCAGTTTGGCTGTTAAAGCAGCGCAACTTTCCTGGCTTGCAATCAAGCCGAACTCTTGCTGGTAATCGTGGTTGGTTATAAGAATGTAAGCGGTATCGTTGATGAGGTGGATGGCGTTGCTGTTCACACCTGCCAGAGCATCATCAAAGTCAGCCCATCTTTGGGGAAACTGCTCTTCCATCCATTTCATGAACTCAGTTGCCTTTATGTCTTCCCTGCTATAGAGATAGAGATAGCTGCCGTACTGGTAAGGATAGAAGAAACCCTTCTTAGGGAAGATAAGAAGTTCTTGCTCTACTTTCTTGCTTAAGCCGAACCAAGTCTTTCTTTCTTTTTCAACCTAATACCTTTATCCCCAAGATCACTTATAGGCATAAGATACTGGTAGTCGGGGAGGATGAATTGATAGATTTCATATCCCTCAAGTTTGAGAAGTTCATAGACTGTTGTTTCCGCATCCTCGGAGTCAAAATCAATACGTGTTTTCACCTCTTCTCCAATTGGGTAAACCAAAGCTATGTAATGCTTTTTTGACATTTGATTCTACTTTGATACAACGGATTAAGCTATGAGCGACTCAGGTGGCCTATAGGTGTGGTTGACAAATGAAATTTTAACAACCGAACCAATTCTCCACTAAAACCAAGTTCCCATTCTTCAAAATTAGAACCCATCTATTATCGGTAGGTTCTTTGTAGGGAGCTAGGGAAAGTTGTAGTACCTCACCGAACTCGGTCATTGTTACTGGGTTTAATTCTTTGGCTGAAGCGGGAAAGCGCCTTTGGATTTCCTCCAATGTGGTGGAGGAATCCAGCCTCAGGTCATTGAACTGTAAAAAATTACCATTGCTCTTAGTGAAGGTGGCATCCATAAAATATAAAGTGTCCCGAAACTGCTCAAACACATACCCGCTGTAATAAACCATCTTAGATTCTTCGCTCCTGAACCCAGAGGTGCAACCATCCAAATCGATAGCTACGACACTATCTGGTTTACCTAGTAGACTATTCATCCTTTGGACTGTTGAAACCAAGGGTAGCTTGCCGGCTATGCGGACACTCCCCCCATCTAAGTATTCTATCTCCCCTCCTTTGTATGAAGTAGTAAGGGGCGCTGAAGGAGAGGGCTCTGCAAGTATTGATCGTTCCTGTTTTTCAGGCTGAGTGCAAGAATTTTGACTGGTTAGAAAGGGAATCAGTAGGATTAGAAGTAAATGTTGGTTTTTCATATTCTTTATTTTTATCAACGGTCCAGTATAGACTACAAGCAAGGCCGTCGCCTGAGATGCCGTTTACACCTTGTTAAGGGTTTTATTTTATTTCAAACTGGGATGCGTTTTTTCTTATAAACTCAATTCTTGATTTATCTATAGCTGTTTTAAGAACTGCATACTCTTTCTCAACCAATTCTAAGTTTTGGTTATTTTTAGCAACTTCCCTAATCAGGTTGCTGAAGCTCTCAAACCCAATCAAAACGTAACTTTCAGCGATAATCTCTATTTCTTCCTTTGGGGTATTTTCAAAAAACTTAACACCATCTCCTAAGTCCGTAAGCATTTCAAATTGTCGGGTATAGTGAACGAGTTGGTAAGAGCCTGGAAAATTCTTTAAAACATTCTCGCTGCTTCTGTGCAGTTTAGGGTTTCCTCTATAAGTCTTTTCTGCCGCTTCCTCAATTTTATAATTCAATGCTTCAATCAACTGCTCATCAGGAATGTTTAAAGTATCCGTGCTTGTTAATGGTTTTGAGTTTAAGCCCAATTTGACTTTAGCATACTTCACCAAAACAGAATTGTCGGATTCAAGAAACTTTTCCAAGTCTTTCCTTTTATATTCTTGACTAAGTTTCCGTCTCTGTTCTTTATTCATTTTTATATAATCACACTTAACGATTAGTGTAAAAGACTGCTGAGGCCGTCGGCCGAGGTGACGTTTATACGAGGCCGTTAGGGATAGGCTTTTTTTAATTTTTCAAAAAGTCTAATGTAAAATCTATTGTTTCCTTAATTTCTGATTCTGTTTCTATTCCTCTTCTTCTTTCCAGGATGTTGAGGAATACTTTCTTTTTTAGCTTGTAAACTGTTCCTAAAGCCCTGGCTCTTATTTTTTTGGAATTATGAGATAATGCGCATGAAATAATATCGTATTGCTCCCTTTCTGAAAATGATTCATTTAGCATTGTCAAGGCTCTGTCCACAATCTTTACATCAGTACTGTAAATTAGTTTTTCTATCCTTTCTTTTGCAGTTATGAAGTGGTAAGAAAGTCGCTCCAGTTTCAATGCCGCGTTTTCCCAAACACCTGCTGCCCCGCTTGAAATGGCTTGTTCTAACCTGTCAAGTTGCTCTGGTGAAACATGTTTTTCCTGAATTACCTGCAAAAAGTCAAAAGCAAGATTCTTCAAGATTGAAAGCTCCTTCTCTATATCTCTTTTTGAGTAATTTTTATTATCCAATACCCAACGCTCTACATTCTTGGTTTCGGTTTCTAAATCCCAAGAAAACAGAGTAGGCTTATTTTCTGATTTTAATAAAAAGCCTTGACTCATAATTTTATTTATAGCTTACCCCAAACGAAACGGGTATTTATGAAGTGGTGGTATTTCCTGTTCCATCAGTTCTGGAAGGAGATAAAAAGCTGATTTAAATTTCTGAAGCTGGTAACATGCACGTCAGCCACCCTTGCATAAAGGCCATTTTAGGCGGTCAGATTATCTTTTAGTTAATCACTTGACAAACCTTCAAATAAGTAAACTCTGTCTTCTTCGTTTGAAACAATCAAAAAACAGAACCCCCAGAAAATCCAAGTATAAATTTCTGGGTGAATAAATATATCTGTCTTATTAGGGTTAAATTTCCGCTCAATTAAAGTCCATAAATTACTTACCTCTTGCTGAAAGAGCTTTTCTTGTTCTTCAGATAGGCTAACTCCAGCACCCTCATGGCCACGATAATTGAGTTTATCATTGATGTCTTCTTTGAACTCGTTGTGCGAGATAGGTGTAATACCTTGGTCTTTTTGCCAAGTTAAATCATAAGTAGAATTGAGTTTGTGCCGAGCAGTTGTCAGGTCTGTTGTTTCAACCAGAAGCTCAAATTGGAAATAACATTCATAGTTAAATCCATAAAGCAATTTTTCAAGCCTTGCTAAAATTTCTCTAATAGATGTTAGCTCGTCCATGTGTGGTTTACTGTCTAAATATGGCGCCCAACGTACTTGTGTAAACGGCGGCGGAGGCCGTCGGCCGATGCTGGCGTTTACACGTTGTTGGGCTTAGTTTGTTGTTTACAATAATTGACAATTATATTTTATATTTCCTGTCTTAAGGGCAATCACCTAAAAGGTGGCGATCCTAATCCTTCTCGGGAACTGATCCATTAAAGAGTCTCCACTTCCAGGTGGCCCCTTTCCAAACCATTACTACAGTTATTCGATATGGCATTTTAATTATTGAGCCATCATCCCCCTTTATAGTAGCTTCTCCATTCACAAATGCCCATGCAGTTTTTTTATTACTGTCAATACTCACATTGCTCATATCCCATGAAGCGCTAAACGGATTGGTAAAGAAGCGCTCCAAAAACTTTCTTATTTCTGCATTTCCCTTGTGAACCTCTTCTTTTCCTGAACCAATCACAATTACATTCGCATTATCGTCAAAAACACTAATAGCCTTCTCAATATCCTTATACATTATCGCTTCATTCCAATCAGTAAGAGTCTGCTTTACTGATTGTAAGTTTTGAGCATAAGCCGTTAAATTAGCTTGCACAACAAAATAGAAAGTTACTATTAAGATGAGAAAAAGCCTTTTCATTTAATTTTTGTGATAATTAGTTTGATGCTAATAAAATTCTAGGCTTTTCGCTTTGCAGAATTCTTCAAATTAAGCCCAACGGTCTCGTATAAAAAACGTGCAAGGCCGTCGGCCGTAGCATGATTTTTATACGAGACCGTTGGGCAAAGTTGTTTTATATTTTGCTAACAGCCCAGCTAATTAGATTCTCCTTTTTTACTCCTAATGGTTTCATTTTGGGTTCTAAATTTCGGATTTTAGAATTAGTCATCAATTCTTCTGGTACCACAATCCAATAAAATAGACCATTGTTTTCATTTACTTCAGGATAATGATTAAGATAGATAAACCCCTTCCCATTTGTATTTGGTGACCAATAGAATAAGTAATCTGAAAATTTTATAGGAGTCAATTTGTTTTTATTTATTCCATCTCCTGTGATTCCACTTCCAGTTTTATAGGTATTACTATTATTTAAGTCAATATTTGCTTCCTTACCAATAAACCAGTCGTAATTCGCCGTGGCTGTCTCAATCGATTGGTTCTTCAACTTAAGGATTGATATTTCTGAATTCCTTTTTAAGATTAAAAATTCGTTGTCATTTACCTTTACTGTTTTATAGTCATAGTAATCCTTATTCAATCTGTTATCCAGAAAATAGAAGGTTCCAAAAAGGACTATCAATAAAACAGGGATGAAAAGTCTATTTTTAAACATGTTTAATTTTTCAATTTTGCCCAACTACAGTATATAAGGAGCAGTTCCGGTTATTGGCACCTTGGCTGGAGTAACAGCAACCTTTTTTTGCAAGGCTTTTTGATAAAACCCTTTTAATAGATTCCCTTCCTTATATGTTTGTCATCCAATATACCCATTACTTATAGATTGTCAAGCTGGCTCTTGATCCTTCCCCTCCAAGCCATGGCTGGTAATGTGCGTGTAAATTTCAGTAGTTTTGCTGCTTTGGTGGCCTAGCAGCGCCTGAATGTAGCGCAGATCCGTTTTCATGCTCCAGGAAGTGCGCTGCGAACGAGTGGCGGAAAGAATCCGAGCTACTTCCCCCTTGCTCAGCACCATGGGTAGCCTGTTTGGCTTTTCCGGGCACCCAATCTCGTTTAACTCCAGCCCTTGGTGGCCTAAAACCCGTTGCTAGTAGAACGTAACGGCGTGGATGCTCTGATTCACAAAGGTAAAAGAGTACGCCTGGCTAGTACCATCTGGCGGTGTTATTAGGTTATCTGCTCTGTGGTAAATGCGTCTATTTCTCCTATACCATAATCCCGGTGGGCAAGAAGAAAACACACCAGCAGAGAGTGATAAGTTCGAATAATCCTCAGGGAATAGTTTAGCAGCTACAGTTTCTTCAGATAAGTGATTGAGCAGCTGAGGTAAGCATCTTCCTTGAGGTAGGTCTGTTCCCAAGACTTTCGCAGCACCGACATGTCTTTTACTTCAACGGTGGTGCTGAGCCATACAAGAGCCAAGCCCCGCAGTCTGTCCAGCAAGGCACATATCCCAAAGGAGCCGGTATCTAGGGCGAAGCATCTTTCCTCAGGTAGTCACTTACCAAGTAACCCCCCTAGGAAACAAAAAAAGCAGTACCCCATCTTTTGCAAGACAAGATACTGCTGTTGTGGTTTTTGAAGCGTTTCTAGAAAAACTGCTCTAAACTAACGGGTAGAGGTCAGGCTTACCTTTCCGGTCTGCAGGCCTTTGCCTTTCACCTCAAGTTCCATGTTTCCAGCTTCCTCGGTAGACTGCACCAGTACTACCAATTTGCCGCTGAACAGCTTCATAGTAGGCAAGTGGAACTGCTCCAGCGAGGTGGGGTCGCCGTTGGCGGCAGCGCGGTAAGTGCCTGTGCCCTTTACGCTAAAGTTAAGTTGATTTGTGGCCTTGGGGCAAAGGTTTCCGTCCTTGTCCACCACCGAAACCGTCACGAAGGAGATATCTTTTCCATCGGCAGAAATTTGGGTTCTATCTGGCTGCAGCACAATCCGGTGCGGTTTCCCGGCGGTCTTCACTTCTCTTTCGGCCACCGGCTTGCCGTCCTTCCCGAAGGCAACCACTTTCACGGTGCCGGGCTCGTACTTCACGTCCATCCACATGAGGCGGTAGCGGTTCTGCGGGGTGGCGGCGTGCTTTTTCTGCACGCCCATGGTCTTGCCGTTCACGAACAGCTCGGCGCTGTCGTAGTTCGTGTACACGAACACCGGGGTGGTCTGGCCTTCTCTTCCCTCCCAGTTCCAGTGCGGCAAAATGTGCAGAGTCTCGGCCTCCTTGTTCCAGCGGCTGCGGTATAGGTAGAATCTATCTTTGGGCAACCCGGCCAGATCATTGATCCCGAAGTAAGAGCTGCGTGAAGGCCACTTATCGTCATACGGGGTGGGCTCGCCCAGGTAGTCAAAGCCGGTCCAGACGAACTCGCCGATAACCCAGGGTTTGTCGTCCTGCAGCACGAAATCATCATCGGGCAGGTTAGACCAGGAGCAGTACTCCAGATCATAGGAGGAGCTTTGAAAATCGGGGTACTGCTTCTCTACGGCTTTCTCCACCGGGAACTTGTAGATGCCGCGCGAACTCACGGTAGAAGCGGTCTCAGAACCCAGAATAAAGCCTTGCGGGAAGGCTTTGAACGCCTCCTCGTACAGGTGCACGCGGTAGTTCAGACCCGGAATGTCCAAAAGTGCCCCAAAACCCGAGGCCATGGTGGCTTTCACCTGGTCCATGCCCACGGTTACCGGGCGGGTAGGATCTTCTCGGTGGAAGATCTCCTGCAGCCACTTGGCGCGTTTCACGCCCTCGGCGCCCCACTGGTCGGGGACCTCGTTGCCCGAGCTCCACATCACGATGGACGGATGGTTGCGGGTGGCCTGCACCAGGTTCACGATGTCTTTCTCGGCGTACTCCTCAAAAAAGCGGTTGTAGCCGTTCTTGACCTTGGGTTTGGCCCACTCATCAAAACTCTCGGCCAGGAACATGAAGCCCATCTCATCGGCCAGCTCCAGCTGTTCCATGGAGGGCATGTTGTGCGAACTCCGGATGGCGTCACAGCCCATGTCTTTCAGGATCTGCAGCTGCCGGCGCAGGGCGGCCTTGTTCACGGCGGCGCCTAACGGACCCAGGTCATGGTGCAGGCAGACGCCCTTAAACTTGCGCACCTTGCCGTTCAGGCTGAATCCTACTGTTGGTTTGTAGCTGATCTCCCGTATCCCGAAGCGGGTAGACACCTCGTCGCGCAACACGTTGCCCGCGTACAGTCTGGTGACGGCCGTGTAGAGGTAAGGTGTCTCGGGGCTCCACAGCTGCGGGTTGGCCACGGCCAGGTTCTGCTCAAACTGGTTCCCGAAGAGTTTGCCCGTGCTGTCGGTAGCGACGGTGTTGCCTTTGGCGTCCAGGACCTGGGTAACCATGCGCACGTTGCTGCCCGATACCTTGGTTTTGATGTTCACCTTGGCCAGGTTCGCGGAGATGAACGGGGTAGTCACAAAAGTGCCCCACTGGTCAATGCTCTCGGGGTTCTTCACTATAAGCTGCACCTTGCGGTACAAACCGGCGCCCGGGTACCAACGCGAGGATTCTCCCCGGTTGCTCAGTTGCACCGCCAGGGTGTTCTTTTTCCCTTCCTGGATTTGGTTTGTGACATCAAAGTAGAAATAGCTGTATCCGTAGGCCCACTCCCCAACTTTCTGCCCGTTCAAAAACACCTTGGGCTCGCTCATGGCGCCCTCAAAGACGAGGAGTACTTTCTGCCCCTTTTTGTAATTGGGCAGCGTAAACTCGTTGCGGTACCAGGCCTCCCCTATGTAGGGCAACGCCCCGGTGCGGCCGGTTTTCTCCGTGGGGACCTTCTCGCCGTTCTGCTCAATGGCGACCACCTGTTTGTCGATCTCCTTGTCAAAAGGACCGTAGATGGCCCAATCATGCGGAACCGTTACCTTCTGCCAGCCCTTGTCGTTGAACCCGACCTGGAAGGCTTGGTCATGCTTCCCTTTCTTAAACCTCCAGTTATCCGTCAGCTCCGTCACCACCCTTACCTGCGCAAAGGAGATCTGCGAGACCAACAGCAACAAGGAGAATAACCACTTGTTTGTCATACTTTTCTTTATGAAAATCAAAAATTACACTTTGGCCTTTTAGCGGATTTGGCACCTTTTCCCAACAGTTTAAAGGACAATCCTTCCGCTAAAAACAACTACAAATCTACGCAATTGCTTTTCAATGTAAGGCAAACCAAAGGCAACTACCGCCGCTTCATACAAAAAGCCCCTCCAAGCATTTAGAGAGGCTTTTTAGAAAACAAAGGCAAAACCTTTCTATTGAATGGCATTTAGTTTTTGGCCCGTTTCCGCTCTTCCTCAGAACTGGTCTCGCGGCGGGTGGCGACTTTCATTTTCCGGTTCCCGAAGTTGCGCGAGTACGTGAGTCGCACAATGCGGGGATCGGAGAAAACGCCGCTGAAACTGGAGTACAGGTTCAACTCCTTTACATCGGATAAAAGCTTAAACCGGTCGGTCCAGAAAATATCGTTTATTGATAACCTAAAAACGCCTTTCTCATCGGGTAGTTCTTTCTGGACTCCCGCATTGAGAGAACCGAAGGGATTGATGTAGGAGATCCCAAACGGTGTGCGGGTTTGGTAAGAGCCGGAGACTTCCGCCGTAAAACTTTTGGGCAGCTTGAAAGTTTGGTTCAGGTTCACGTTGGCGAAACCGCTGTTGAGGGTAATCTCTTTGCCGTCGTAAAGGCCGGTGTTGTTTATCCAGGTGGCCAAGAAATTGCTCTGGATTTGCCACCAACCCGTTGGGTTGAAAGGCAGCGACAACGTGAGGGAGTAATTACGGCGGTGCTTGAGGTTTTCGGCCCGGGCATACTGTTTGTTTGTGGCCGAATCCAGGTGCATTTGCCAATCAATTATGGGTGTATGATCATAACTGTAGCCCAAGGTTACCAGGAACCTGTCATGGAAACGGTAGGTGGTCTGCAGGGCATCGGTGATGGTGGGCTTCAGGTTGGTGTTGCCAGACAGAAACGTATTGGGGTCAATAAAGTAGACGAAGGGCGCCAGGTTATCATAGGTGGGGCGCATGATCCGGCGGCTGTAAGACACTTGCAGACTGCTCTTTTTGGTCAGGTCCCGGGACACGAAAATACTGGGGAAGAGATTGCCGTAGCGACGGTTCACGATGGGCGTTCCCTCAATAGTGCTCAGGTCTGTATGGGTATATTCATAGCGCAGGCCCGTCTGAAGTTTCACTTTGAAAGGCAGTAGGTGCGAGAAATTCACGTAGGCCGCCCCAATGTCTTCCAGCATGCGGATGTGCTGGCTGAACTCAGCATTGGGCGTCCAGACCCCGTCCCGGTTGTCCTGTACCGCCACTTCGTTCTCCAGTTCAGATAGCGTGGCCTTGAGCCCGGCTTCCAGGGTAGTGTTTTCACTTAGTTTGTTCCGGTAATCGGCTTTGCTCACCCACAGGTGGATGGGCGTAGTTTTCTCCATGGTGAGCTTCTCTTCCCGTACTTCGGCAGGGGAATAAAAGGTGTAGGCATTGGTGTATTCATGCGGATTTCTGTCGTGGTAGAACAGGAGATCGGTATCCAGGCTGAACTCCTGGGTTTGAGTCAGCTTGTGGTTAAAACTCAGGTTCCCCATAATGTGGCGCCAATGGTTTTCCTCCACGTGGGTAGACCGCACACCTGATTCTAAGACTCCGTTCCTTAACGTCTGCGAGGCTCCCCTTTCTTCTTTGGGCCCGGTTGACCATCTGTCACTGAATCCCGAAACCAACCCGCTTAGAGTAGTCTTGCCCGAAAATGTATAATCAAATCCTACGCGGGCCGTATGGTTGGTAGTCACTGGTTCGCGCCGGTTCACACTGCTGGTCTGGAGAATCTCACCTTCATATGAAACCTGCCGGGTGTTCTTTATCCGGTTGTAGGAATGATCCCGGAAAAAGGAATAATCGGTGTAGAGGTTTAGTTTTTCAGTGCGGTGGTTCAGGTTGAAGGTGCCAGACGGTTTTTCATACCAGCCGTAGCCCAGGGTGAGCGAATAGGCCCCGTTGGTTCCAAAGTTCTCATTCTTTTTCAGGACCAGGTTGATGATGCCGGCATTCCCTTCGGCATCGTATTGGGCCGAGGGCGTGGTGATGATCTCTATTTTCTCGATGTTGCCCGCGTTCATGCCGCCCAGCATCTGGATTAGGGCCGAGATAGGCACCCGGTTCTGTTTCCCGTTGATCATCACGATCACCCCGTCCTTCCCGGCAATGCTCATGGTACTGCTCTGCCGATTCACGGTAATGCCCGGAGAACGTTCCAGCACCTCCAGCGCCGTAGCCCCCGCAGATACAATACTGCCCTGCACATTCACCACCAGCCGGTCCAGTTGCTGCTCAAACAAAGGCTTCTGCCCCACCACTTTCACCTCCTTCAAGGCTGTGCTGCCCCCAGACAGAACCAGGTTGACTTCTTTTGACCCGTTTTCAGAAAAAGGCACCGAAAACGCCGGACTGAAGGATTTCCCGTACCCCACCATGGAAGCGGCCACCCGGTATTGCCCTGCCTTAACGTTCTCAAACACGTACGTACCGTTTTCCCTGGCCAGCATGCCTTTAATCAATACCGAGTCCGTGCCGTTGAGCAGCAACACATTGGCAAAAGGCATCGGCTCGGCGGCCCTCTCCCCCACTTTCCCTGAGATGGAGAACTGCCCCAAAGCCGAGTGGCCCATCAGCAGAAAGGTCAGCAAAATGACCCAACATGACTTGTTTGATTGTTCCATAGATAAGCTTCCTGAAATCCTCTGCAGGAATTGATTTCAAATACCAGGGACAGTTTATCTGAGGCCGAAGCACTCCATTAGGGATGGGCGATTGGAACTCTGTAGAGAACTATAAGGATGGGGGGAAGCCTGATGAAAGTACTGTGACAACTGTTTCTCAGAAACGCATGCTCCCCAGAACAGAGACCACAGAAAACAAGGACAAGGAGGCCGTTGCTTTTTGCCAGGTAGCCAAACTCATTATCGGCAAAAACGAAAACGTATCATTTACTATATTAAAGTTAACATAATTTCAAAGATCTTCTACTCTGATTGGGAAAAAGATGAGCGTCAACTTCAAGAATTAATAACCTCATGATCAAAGGATAATAATCAATTACAAGTCTAGTTTTAAGGCAAATCTGGTTTGTCCCACAGCCTTATCTTTGATTAGCCAGGAAGGTCTGGGTTTGTAAGGGAATTTCGGCTGCCTGGACCTAAAACCAAAAGGCCTATCCGGTTGGAGAGGCCTTTTAAGTTGATATCCCGTTTATGAGCCATTTTTCTCAAAACGGCTCATAAACAGATTCTTACTTGGTTAAGATTGGTTTCTGGCCCGGATGGTAGGTGGCTTCAGCGCGTTTCTCTACGTCTTCGCGGTAATAGGCGACGTCTTTGAACTGGACATCGGCGTAGCGCTGGGCTTGGTCGGAGAAATGCGGGGATTTAGGGTCGCCGCTCTGGCCGCCAGCCAACAGGGTTTTGGCCTTCACCTTGTCACCGAACTCCACCACCGCCACAAAACTGTTGCCCAGAGTACCGTACAGGCGTTTGGTGTTGTAAGCGCTGGACCCGAAGGAGGCCAATGCTCCCCAGTTCCCCGAGGCCATGCCCACCGGAATGCTGGGCGCCGCGTCATTGAAGGGCTGCTTGATGTCGCCAGTTAAACGTTGATACCGGTTGATCTCGCCCCAAGGTGTTCTCCAGGTCCCGAAGTCCTTTTGCACTTGCGCTACGGTCTGGGAGAAAATCTCCAGGCGCTCTTTCTCGGGAGCAGTGTTGGCGTAATAGGAAATGCGGTCAATCAAACTCAGTCCCTGCGGCGCGCTGCCGTTCTTGAACAGGTTGGTCGCGTAAAAATGCGCCAGGGACATGGGCACGGATTCTTTGGACACCGCGTAATCCCAGTTGCGCATCACGTCTATGGCTTCCTTCAGCTTGGGGTCGATTGGTTTCTGGACATCGTAGGCTTTCACCAGGCCCGGGATCAACACCTCAAACGCCGGCAGGTACGGGTCATACGCCAGTTTGATGAGTTTGTCCAGGGTAAGGTCATTGGCTTTCTTCAACAGCCGAACCGCGTGGATGCCCCTGAAATTCTCCGGCGACTGCCCCATGTACACGGGGTAGTTTTCTTTTTTGGGGCTGTATTCGCCGGCGCTGGTGAACGGCGTGGAATTGCAGTTCTGAATCCAGCCGTTGGCCGGGTTGGTGACAATGATGGTTTCCTCCAGCGGGTGGATTCCCTGCCAGTCGGTTTTGGGGTTTGAGCCGTCCACGGGTTTGGTGTAGTCAAAGGCTGCATCGCGGCGCGGAAAGAAGTTGCCGTGGTAGTAGGCAATGTTTCCGTCGGCATCGGCGTAAACAGTGCCGTTGGAGGAGTTCGTCCTGATCTTCATCATCTCGTTGAACTCCTTCAGGTTGCTTTTCTTCGTGCGGGTGTAGGATTGGGTCAGCGCCTCCACAGGTTTCCACATGAGGGCCGTGGCTACCCATTTGTCGCCGTTCTGGTGCGTGATGGGTCCGTGGTGTGTCCGGAAAGTGGTAAAGGTTTTCTCTTTCACCTCGCGGCCGTCTTTGTAGGCCAGGGTCACTTTTGACGAGGTCACCGGCCGCTTCTCCTTGCCGTACTGGTAGAACAATTTGCCGTTCTCCTTCACTATGGTTTCTTCAAACTCGTCTACCACATCGGCGTAGGCTGAGGTATGCATCCAGCCAGTTTTCTCGTTGAAGCCCTGGTAGATGAAGAACTGCCCCCAGGTCACGGCACCGTAGGCATTAAGGCCTTCCTCGCTCACCGCGTGGACTTCACCCCGAAAGAAGAAAGACGTGTGCGGATTGATCAGCAGCATGGCCTTACCGGAGGCGGTGTGCTTGCCCGAGATGGTGAAGCCGTTGGAGCCTTTCGGTTCGGCCAACAAGGCCGGATGTTCCAGTCCATCGCCGTAGCTGTTGTAGCCCAGTGATTTGTTTGACTCGTAGAACGCCTTAATGCGGGCGGTGGACACGCTTTCAATATCGCCGCCAATGGAGCCTTCAGAAAAGTACATGGGCATCCAGGGCTCAAAACGGGTGAGCAGTTTGGGTTTCACCTCGGGGTGCGTGTGCAGGTAATAGTTAATGCCATCGGCGAAGGCGTTGCAGAGGGTCTTGAGCCAGGCCGGACTTTTCTCATAGTTCCGGATGGCTTCCTCTTGGGCCATGTACAAACGGGCCCGCAGATCGCTGTAGAGCATCTCCTCTCCTTCCACCTCGGCCAACCGGCCGATAGCCCACAGGTAGTTGCGCTCCACCCGGTTGAAGTCATCCTCGCACTGCGCGTACAGCAACCCGAACACCGCATCGGCATCGGTTTTGCCGTAGATGTGCGGCACCCCGAAATCATCGCGGATGATAGTCACGCGGGCGGCCTGCTGCTCCCATTTCTCTACCTGTTTACCTGAAACGGCCTTCTCGCTGGAGGCGCAGGAGAAAAGCAGGGAAATGAAAAGGAATACCAGGGCTGTATTCTTTCTGAAGTAATGCATGGGCTGTTAGATGGTGGAATAGACTGATGCCCAATTTAGCCTCTTTTGCTGAAAATGCCCACAAAACGCCGCCGCCGGATGCAAATTGGAGTGCAGAGATTTTACCCTATTTGCTATTTAACTCAAGTTGCGCTTCGCAGAAACTGGACAAATCCATAACGCTCCTTTACCCACCCCTACCCCTCCGAGTAGGGGAATCTTAAATGCGTTACAAATATATTATTCGGTTTAATCTTACTGTATCTGGTATTCCCCTCCTCGGAGGGGCAGGGGTGGGTTAATTTTCATCCTCGGCAGTGACTCACAACTTGGGTTATTTATAGCTTTGCGAAGGTTAAAGGCTTGCGTTTCAGGGCTATTTTGTCAAAACGTTGGTTCAGGCGCTAGTCTCCTGTGAAGAATCTGGGCCTGGATGATCTTTCAGATCACCATGGATCAAGGCTTTGGTATTGGCCTTCGCTAGCATGTTGTCGGATTTCTGTTTCAGGGCTACCATGGTTTGCCGCAGTTCCTTGTATTTGGGCCAATCAAACCTGATGAGGAAATCGGCGGCGCCTTTCACCCCTAGTTCAAACAAGCGGAGTTTCTGCGCATCGGGCATCCGGAAGTCAAACCAGGTAAATTCGTCGGTATCCAGAAAGGCCACCAGGTGCCGGTAGTCTGGGTTACGGGCAATGAAGTCATAGTCGTGCACGTGGCGGGCCGAGTCAAAGATGGCACCCACCAGGTTGGACACCGTTTTAATGCGCCTGGGTTCATCACGATCCACGCCTAGTTGCACCCCGAAGGTAGGCGCCTGCGGGACCTTGTTCTGGTTGTGGAAAAGGTCTATAGGGAAGTTGGAGTTGATGCCGCCGTCTATGAAAAAGACTTCTTCCGGCACGTTGCCGGTGTAGCCTACTTTGTTCCATCTGTCCAGTGCCGCCAATCCCTTGGGCAGGTTTCTCACCACAAACGGCTGAAAAAACAAAGGAATGGACATGGAGGCCCGCACGAAATCTGCCGGGTTCACCTGGCTGGGGTTTGCCCAATACAAATCGGCCATGGCCGGGAAATCCACCTTGGTCTGGGTTGTGACATCGGCGGCCACCAGGGCCAGCCGGCCCGCGGAATCTGAGACATAGGGTGTGCCGTCACGGTGGATAAGGCGTTCGTTGCCCTGCATCCTGAGCGCCTCTAGTTTGCCCCAGGTGTCTACCTGTTTCATCTTCAGCTGCACCGATAGCCATTCATGGAAATGCCGGCCCGGGTTCAATCCGAAGTCATTGCGCAGGTTGTCTATGATTTGGGCGCCTTTCCAGGTGAGTTTCACCAGGCCGCTGCCTTCTACCCAAGCCTCAATAAAGTCTCGGGCGTCTGAGTCGCCGTCTACAAAGTCATAGAAGTTTTTACCGGCCAGAACCTGCAGAATCCAATCGCTGGCCGCTTGGTTTTTGGGTCCGGACGCCGCCATCAAGAGGGCGTTGATAGATCCCGCAGAAGTACCGCCCAGCCGCAGAAACCTGATGCCCATCTGCTCCAGCACATACACGTATCCTACCAAAGCAATACCCAGCATGCCGCCGCCTTCCATGACCAGGTCCACGTACTGGTGCCCCTCCCCGTCTACCACGTCTGAAAAGGTTTTCCCGGCCACCCGCTCGCGCAGTTGGGTCAAGGTAGACTGCACCAGTCCATTCTCTGTTGTAAACTGCTCAATCCTCATGTTGAAAATGGTTTGGTGAAAGGTATAGGGTCTTTTGCTGGAATCAGGGGCGTGATTCACAGATGGAATGATGCGTCTGTTGCTGAATCTAATATAAAGACCTGCAATGACTTATCTAAGCCTCTGACTAATGAAACGAAGGATTAAAAAAGCCTCTGCTCCCAAGAGGGCGGAACAGAGGCTTAGGCGTTTAAGGACTGTTTTTTAGAAAATGTACCTGATCTGGCACCACGGAATCACTTCCTGCTGCAGCTTCTTGAATTCAGCTATCCATTGGGCCTTTAGCTGGTATTGGTAACGCACATTGATGCCGCCAAACTGGCTCTGCTTGGTCTCCTGGATAGCCGGCGCCCAGATCATGTTCTCGGCTTTAGGGTTGATGGACAGGTTAATCTCGTGCTGCCACTGGTTGTGCGTGAGAAAGATCACCTCGCAGCTCATGGTCTCCTTCAGCTTGGGAGGAACCACCTCATTCAACTGCTCAAACAACTCGCGGTAATCCTCCAGCCAGCCTTCATACACAATCACCGGCGAGAAATTCACGTGCACGTCATAACCGGCCTGGTAGAAGTCGGTGATGGCGGCCAGACGCTTGGCCAGGCTATCGGTGCGCACGTCTACCAACTTGCTTACCTTCTGGGGCAGCAGGCTGAACCTGATGCGGGTCTTGCCCTGCGGGTCATAATCCAGCATCTGTGGGTTCACAAACTTGGTGGCGAAAGTGGCGAACGCTTTGGGATGGTCTCGGAAGAACCGAATCGCCGTCTCCACGCCATCAGAGATAGAAGCATCCACCGACACGTCTGAATTACACCCGATGTCATAGGTATAGAACTGGGCATGCGTTTGGTTCGGGACTTTGGGCCAGGGCTGCTTTTGCACGTGCTTGTTCACGGCCGACAGAATCTCCTCGGTGTTGGTAAACAGCGTGATGGGGTTCACGGTCTTGTTGCGGTCTACGTAGCAATAGGCACAAGCGCCCAGACAACCATTGGCCAGGCTAGGCGCGATGAAATCTGAGCTGCGGCCGCTCTCCCGGCACAGCAACGTTTTCAGGCGGCCCAGCACCAACACATCTGACTTCACCTGGTAATGGTTTCCCTCCAAAGCCGGCAAGCGGTTATGCTGCGCAATGGCCTGCGGCACCGCGTCTGGGTAGGTGAGCAAAGCCTTCTGCCCGCGGTCATTCAGGGCATCGGGGGTGTAGAGAATGGTAGATGGATTGAATTTCTGCATACCCTTTTAGAACAGCCAAAACAATGGTCTGGTTCAGGAAAATATATTTATAAAATATTGATTTACAATTACTTACAAACTAATTACAGGCTTAAAATATGAATCAAAGCGGGTAGGTTGATGTTAGTTCTATAGCAGCAGAGAAGCCTTTTTATGGTAGTGTGCTGCCCCTAGAATTACCCCTTACTTCAGCTAGAAAATACATACATGGAAGCAGTTCAGGAGATTGTAAACCCCAAAGCGGAGATCCGCTCTAAAATATGGATGCCCAAGCAAGTACTTATCACCCCGGCCGCGTTGGACGAGCCCTGGGGCAGGCAGATTTACGAGCGGGTGCAGGCCCTGGGCTTGCCGGTGCAGGAGTTAAAGCAGAACCGGCTGACGGGTTTGCGCGGCGAAGACGAGCGGGAAACGTACCGCAAGGCCAAAAGCACTTTGGCCATTGTCACGGCCCCACCCAGCGCTTTGAAACTGCAACCCATTCCTCCCTCCGCCGATTACCAGTTTCACCTGGCCGAAGGCTGTCCTGCCCACTGCCAGTATTGCTATTTGGCGGGTAGTTTGCAGGGTCCGCCCGTGATCAGGACCTTCGCTAACCTGCCTACCATTCTCAACAACCTGGTGAACTACCGCAACCCCAACCAGGTAACCACCTTTGAGGCGAGCTGCTACACAGATCCGCTGGGCATTGAGCACCTCACCGGCAGCCTGGCCGAGACCATCCGTTTCTTCGGAGAGCAGGAGAACATGCACCTGCGCTGGGTTTCTAAGTTTGACCAGGTAGACGGCCTACTCAACCTTCCGCACAACGGCCACACCCAACCCCGCATCAGCCTCAACACCGATTTCATCTCTCGTCGCATGGAAGGTGGTACCGCCTCTATGGAGGCCCGGTTAGCCGCCATCCGCAAGTTGGCATTACCGCAGGCCCAAGGCGGTGGAGGTTACAAAGTAGGCCTGGTCATCGCCCCCATCATGCCCGTGCCGGACTGGGAAGAGCAGTACACCTATTTACTTGACCGGCTGGAGCAGACCCTGAATTTCCCCTGTGAGTTCACTTTTGAGTTGATCAGCCACCGGTTCACGCCGGGCTCCAAGGCGCTCTTGCAGGAATGGTACCCCAACACCATCATTGACTTTGACGAGAGCAACCGTTCCCTCAAGTACAACAAGTTCGGGGGCAAGAAGTACGTCTACAATGCCGCCACCATGACCATGCTGCGCAGCTTCTTCTACAGCGAACTCAAAAGACGCTTCCCTGAGGCTCCCATTCTTTATTGGACCTAAGCCGAAGTATTTATTTTAGAAAACAAAAAGCCGGTGAGAGAACTCTTACCGGCTTTTTGTTTTCGTCTTATGCACGCATTCCGTCCCCCTTTGAAGGGGGTAGGGGGATGATTTCTTCTGCTGAAGAATGCATTCCATATTGTAGGGGCAATCCCTTGTGGTTGCCCTTTTGCTGTGAAACACTGTAATGGGCAACCACAAGGGATTGCCCCTACATATTGGGAATGTCAGAATCTGCACGAGTGGTCATCCCCCTACCCCCTTTAAAGGGGGACGAAATGCGTTAACAAACACCATCAACACTTCAGTCAGTTTTGGAGTTGTTTTCTGAAAAAGAGGCTAAAACGGCCATACCTATTTTACCGGCTTAGGTAAGCAGTGAGGCTTTGGCGGAAGGCTTCGCTGAGGGGGATGGTTTTGTGATTGATGGTGACCTGGTGCCTTTCCACTTTGTCAATCTTGTTCACGGCCACCACGAAAGACCGGTGCACCCGCACGAATTTATCAGGGGGCAGCAGGTTGATGGCTTCTATGAAGGTGCTGCGCGAGAGGATGCTTTTCTCTTTGGTAGCGAAAGTGACGTAGTTGCCAGTGGCCTCCAGGTACAGGATGTCCTCAAAGAAAACCTTGATCTGCTCGTAGCCGGTTTTGATGTAGAGGTGGTCCGTGGTTTCGGAGGCGTTTCTGAAATTATGGAGCTCAAACGCCTTGTTGCAGCCCTTGAGGAACCGTGACAAAGAGAACGGCTTGAGCAGGTAATCCACGGCATCCATCTCAAAGGAGGTCACGGCGTGCTCTGAGTAGGCGGTGGTGAAAATGAGCAGCGGCTTTTTGCTCAGCGAATTGAAAAAATCGATGCCCGAGATATCGGGCATCTTTATGTCCAGGAACAGTAAGTCAATGCTCTCCTTCTGCAGGTACTCCAGGGCTTTGAAGGCATCGGTGAACTCGGCTTTCAGGTCCAGGAACGGCACCTTTGAGGCGTGCGATCGCACAATCTCCAGCGCTATGGGTTCATCGTCAATGGCAATGGCTTTCATAGTAGAAGTGGACATAAAGGTTTTAACGAACTAGGCTACCTGCAGGGTAAGATGCACAAAAAATTCTTTCCCTGTTTCCCGGATGATGAGTTCGTGCCGCCCCGGGTACAGCAACTGCAGACGCTGCCGCACGTTCACCAGCCCGATGCCGCTTTTGTCTTTCTCCGGATCGGTGCCCTGCTTGTCATGCTTGCTGTTGTGCACGTCAAAGTACAGGGTCTTCTCTTTCACCTCCAGCGTGATGTTGATGTGCGAAGGCTCCCGGAAACTGATGCCGTGCTTGAAGGCATTCTCCACGAACGGAATAAGCAGCATGGGCGATATCTGGATGGGGCAAATAGGTTGCTCTATCTGAGCCGTGATGCGTACGCTGGGGCTTTCATCGGTGCGGAGGCGCTGGAAGCTGATATAGTTCTCCAGGTACTCCACTTCGCGCACCAGCGATATTCTTTCCTGCAGATTCTCCTGCAGCATGAAGCGCATCATGTTGCCCAGCCTTTCCACGCCCTCGCTCGTGCGCTCGGCGTTTTCCTGGATGGCAGTGCCGTAGATCGTATTCAACGCGTTGAACAGAAAATGCGGGTTGATCTGTGAGCGCAGGAAGTCAAAGTTGGCGGTTGACTGTCCCAGTTCCTGCTTCAGTACGTGGATCTCGGCGTGACCCTGCATCTGGCGCTTGAACAGTACCCAGGAAACAGGTACCGTGATGAGTAACTGAAAGAAAACATTGAAAATTGCTATAATGAAGGCAAACTCATTATCCTGGACATTAGTCTGTACCAGAAGCAGCGCCAGAAACCCAATGGGAACGATGGAGGCAATCAGTACCAGAACTGCTTTTCCCAAATACGCTCTGAAGGGTTTCTTTTTAGGCAGAGATTTAGGAATAAGGGCATAAAACGAGTAGCAGTAAAGCAGGATACTACTGGGCCCCACAATGCCCCAACCCAAAATAAACTCCCCTTCGGCATCCACTACCATCAAGAGGAACATACTGATCATCCAGATCACAAAAGCGGCCAGGCCGTCGCGGGTGATGAGGCGGTATTTAGATTGGATAGCCTCTGAGCTGGACAGCAGGTATAGCCCCACATACTTGATGAAGGCGTAAAACCCGATGAGCAACAGCAACCGGAAGGCGTAGAAATAGCTGTCCTGGAAAAAAGCCTGGTACGCATCATCCTCAGTAGGGTACCGGTTAAAGAGATAGTTTTTAGAGTAGGTATTCGTGATGCCAAACACCATCCCGGCCAACAGAAAGAGCCCCACAACAATAATGATATTCTTAACCAAACTCTCTTTATCCATAAGTTGGGGAATGACTTTGAAATTGAGGAGCAGGAAACCCAGGTAAAGCAGCATGTAGCGAATGAGCCTCGGGAAGAAATAGTCCTGGTAATAGTAAAACGGAATTCCCGCCTCATCAAACCGATGCTGGTCTGGCCCGTGGGAAATGGTGGTCAGGAAGAAAACCGCAAAGACGAAGATGGTAGTGGCGCCCCAAAACTCTACTCTTTTGAGGTACGAAGGATTATTGACGAGGTCGTTCATGGCTCAGGATTTTAAAACAATGATAGGGCAATGCCCGATTGGAAAATAAAAAAAGTGACGAGTGCCGCCGAAAATGTGATGAAAGCCGTTGACGGGGCAAGGGAGTATCAGCTTAAGAAGGAAAATGCCTTTGGCGAGGCGAGGTGGAACATACCGGAAGGACTGCTATTTAGCGGCTGTTTTCCTAAAAACCGGCTCAAAACACCACCGTCATTTCATGATGAAGAAGGCTTCTTTGATCAAGACTTGCGTGTAGCCGAGGTTACCTCCCAGCGCCCCGCGTGCAGGTTCAAGCCCTGTACCCGGCCATTTTCCACGGAGAAGGCAAGGCGCAGGTCCTCGTTTACCTCAGGCACGAACACGTGGTTTCCCTGGTAGAGAAGCCGGAAAGGTTTGCCGCCCAAGGGCTGGGCTTTCAGTTGTCCCTTCTCACAGAACACCCGCAGCTCACGCGTTTTATGCCCAACCCGGTAAGTATAAGTGCCTTGGTATCTGCTACTCTCTTTGTACCGCAGAGGCAGATCGTGCACCTCCAACCCCAGGGCCGCACGCGCCAGTGTTTTCAAAACCTCCAAAGGCTTTCCAATGGTGGAATTCATGAACACGGCAACGGTGAGGCCATCTTGTGGGTAATGGGCCAGCGCCGAGACAAACCCGTTGGCACTGCCCGAATGGAACACCTGCGGATGCCCGCCCAACTCATCCAGCTCCAACCCGAAGCCATACCCCACGGAATCCCCGCCGGCCAGCCGAGTGGGCGAAATCATCTGCCGCAACGAAGCGGGTGATACCACCTGACCACTGTGCAACAAATAGGTCCAGCGGAGCAGATCACTTAGATTAGAACAGAGCGCCCCTGCCCCACCGGCCACCTGCATGCTGACATACCGGGCATTGATCAGCTTGCCCTCCTCGTACTCGTAGCCCAGGGCCCGATGGGGAATCAGGCGTTTGTCATTACAGAACGCGGTGTGGTTCAGCTGCAGCGGCTGCAAAAGTTGGGTGTTCACGTAGTCTTCATAGGGCAGGCCGGTTACCCTGGAGATGATCTCGCCCAGCAGGTAATACGCCATGTTGTTTTCAGAGAACGCCTCGCCGGGTTGGAAGTCAAATGGCTGCTCCCCAAAGTGTTGGACCATCTCTCCGTAAGTAAGGTCCTGCCGGAACCGCTGCCGGTTTTCCTCATCCATTATCCTAAATGACTTGATGCCGGAGGTGTGGTTCAGCAGATGGCGGATGGTGACTTGGTTTCCTTGGGTGGGGTAATCAGGCAGAAACCGCGTGACGGAATCATCCAGGGAAACCCGGCCCTCCTCCACCAATCGCATGACTATGGCGGCGGTAAATTGCATGGTGAGCGAGCCAATCTTGTACACGGTTTCCGGCCCCGCCAGTATCCCGTTCTCTACATCGGCTTCGCCGTAGGCACGCTCAAAAATCACCTTACCGTCTTTAGCCACGGCCAGGCTCATGCCCGGGGTTAGGCCCGTGCGCAGGTGATCATCGGCTGCCAGGTTGGCGGCGAACTCAATCCGTTCCAGGTTGGGGAAGAAAGTTTGAGTAATGAGGCTTTGGGCATTGGAAACCTGGGGGTCTACCAGGTGGGCTTTTTGGGTGCAGGCCGGCAGCGAGGCTACCCCGAAGGCGAGAAGAAGTAAACCGCTCCGGAGGAAGGAACCTGCGGGCAGGCACCAAGCGGTTGGGCTGGCTTTCTGAAGGGAAGTGCTCATAATTTCTAGGGTTAGAGGTAACAACCTGTACTAATGATGAGCAAGAGTAGAAAGCTTTGCGCAGAGGCAAAAGTAAATGTGATGAAGCCTCAGGTTTATGGGATAGAAACCAAAACAGCCATCATTAGATGGCTGTTTTTTGGGGGTATTTAGATAAAAAGGGGCGCTAAACGCTACCTGGACCCAGGGCGCAGGAGCCGTTTTTTTTACTCTTTGTTCTTGATGGCGCTGTACAGAACCGGGCTGAAAAACCGCAGGTTCTCCAGCAGGCAGGTCATGGTATAGAATCTGTCCAGGTCCACCTCGGGGCTCTCGGCCATGGTTTCCAGGAAAGCATCCAGGGTCTCCACCAATCTATTATCAAACTCTTCTTCTGACATCTTCATTTGGGTTGTGCTTCTCTTTAGGCTGTCCTTTGGCGGTCTGCCTCTATTATCAGTTGCTGGGCTTTCGGCTACCAAACGGCTTCAGAAAGGAAACATCACTCAGGCACAATGAATTCATTTCCGATGCTTTTCAAACTGTTCGCCTTAGGATTTCCCTTGATCTGCCGCTCTCTGTTTTGGGGCCTTTTATGTAAAAACAGACTCTAAATGGAGCGTTGCACCAAAGTCAAC
Organism: Rufibacter hautae; assembly: GCF_008271695.1. GTDB lineage: Bacteria > Bacteroidota > Bacteroidia > Cytophagales > Hymenobacteraceae > Nibribacter > Nibribacter hautae. The sequence goes on along the minus strand of NZ_VKKY01000002.1, from coordinate 220,974 downwards.
TTCTACCGGTCGTCAAACCTACAGCACCAGTTGATGGTACAGGCGGTCCAGGGTTTCGCGGGGATCGGTGCAGAGGCCCGGGTGTACGGGAGAGGTCTGCACGATGGTGCTGCGGGTGGCGGTGAGCCACCGAAACCGCGAGGCGATGGGCAACCGGCCGATGGTGCCGCCAACTTTGCCACCGGCGCAGATCCGCGCGAAAGCATCCAGGCGGGCTTGCAGTTCGTCCAGGTCCACGGGCGTTGTGAAGGCCTGAAGGCGCGTATGGTCCAGGTGGAACAGGGTTTGGAGAAATCCTTGCGAAGAACAGTAGAGCACCACACCCACATTGAGAAATTCCTCGCGCTCCACGCAGGGAACTACCCTTAAAACGGCGTACTCAAATAAGTGCTTTTCTTGCATGTTGCGCTTCTTTCACAAAGGTTTCGGTATGGGCTAGGCGGGTCTCCAGGAACTGGGCGTAGGCCTGGCGGTGCTCCTCGGGGGAGGCAAACGGGGAATCCCCGGTGAGCCAGTCCTCAGGGATCAAAGATACAATGGATTGGATTACCTCCGGGGTAAGAATCGCCTTGAACTCAGCGTCCACCGCCTCCAGTTCCGTGGCCTGGGGCAGCAGCACGTGGTCTTTGGCCTGGGCGAACGGCCGCTTGGCCTGCTCCTGCCAGTTCTGCCACGAGTGGTGGAAGTAAAAGGCCGCGCCATGGTCAATAAGCCAAAGTTCCTTGTGCCACATGAGCATGTTGGTGTTGCGGGCAGTGCGGTCTACGTTGGTGATCAGGCAATCAAACCAGACTACCTCAGAGGCCAGCCTGGTGTCAACGGTGGTGACCAGCGCGTCAAAGGTGATGGCCCGGGACAGGTAATGGAGGCCCAGGTTGAGGCCTTCGCTGAACCGCAGCAGGTCCTGGATCTCTTCATCGGGCTCAGTGCGCCCGAAGCTCTCGTCCAGGTGCGCGAACACCAGCTCGGGTACCCTGAAACCCAGGACCCGGGCCATCTCGCCGGCCACCAGTTCGGCAATGAGAGCTTTTACGCCCTGACCGGCTCCCCGGAATTTGAGCACGTAGAGAAACTCATCATCGGCCTCCACTATGGCGGGCAGAGAACCACCTTCGCGCAGCGGGGTCACGTACCGCACGACATTGACGGTTCTAAGCTCTGGTTGCTTGTACTTCATAGATTGTAATTTCCTTCCGGTGCACCGGTACCCGGATAGCCGCGGTTACTGCTTTCCTGGCAAGATACACCCGCATGTTGGATTGATTTTGGAGCCGCCCGAAAAAAGCGGTGCTTTCTGTAAGAAAGGGCAAGGCTTTACTCATTCAGGAGCCAGTCTAAGGCGGCATCTTTGGCGAAATGCACCTTTATTTTTCCCGACACCGGAGCATTCGTTTCGGTGGCGGGTTTCTCATACACTTTGTTGGGGTTGGTCATGACAAAGCACTCGGGGGCCATGACAATCGCGAACTTCTGCAATTGGTTGGTGTCAAAGAGGGTCGCCATGTTCTGCTTGAGCCAGGTCTGGTTCTCGGGCTGCATGACCTTGATGTTCTGGGCGTCGGTGAGCCAGAGTTTGATGCCTTTGAGGCCCGCCCGGTCAAAAGCGAGTTGGTACCGATTCCTGAACTGCTCTAGGGTAGGCTGCTGCAGGAAAGTGAACTGCAGCATGGCGTTTCCTTTGTCTAGTTCTATCTGGACAACATCGTCTTGGTACAGATTCTCCAGGTGTAGGGTAGCCATTTTCCGGTTCCTGATGGGGCTTTCATCCCCCTTTTCCAATGAAAAGAAATACTCTGATTATTTACTCTGTCTACACGCAAAAGTTTAGCTAGGGGCCAGATTCCGCCTTTTAAGCCAATTTCCTGAAAACAGGTCTAAAACCAAAAGGTTTTCCGCTAAAAAAGGCTTCGTTAATTTTTCTTGCGGCCTTTCCAGTTCTTCCGGGACTTCTCTTTCTCCTTTTCCATCTTGAACTGGGTGAACTCCTCGTTGGGCATGGTCACCGAGTAATACGCCTCAGAAAGGATGTTCAGGTCTTCGTCGAAGTCATAGACCACGGTCAGGAAAAGCTTTTTGTCGGGGTTCAGGACGTACTCCTCCCCTACTTTGTCATACACCTTGAACTCGTACTCTCCGTCTGGAGAAGGTTTGCCGCTCACCCGCGCCAGGCAGTCGCCGGTGATCACCAGCGGAGTTTCCAGCTCGTCCAGGTACTCAAAATCCTGGTAGTAGCGTCCGTCTTTCTTGCTGGTGAGGTATTCAATGGAATCAAGGTGCACCTCAATGCCTTTGTGCCGGCTGTCGCGCTGCGTGCTGATGTCAAGGATGTTGCCTACTGCTTTCATGTTTCTGCCGTTCTCTTGCAAGGCTGCGCCAGATGGCCAACCCTTTTCTCAAACGCTAAAGGTACGTCTTGGAAGGCAGAACTTATAGATTTCCCTTCTGCACATTGTTGTCCTTCCGATTTCACAGGCGCCGAAAGCAAGAATTATGGCCAGCTTCAACATAAAGCCAAAGGTTGTTTAGAGCCTACTTTTGGCAAACTGGGCCTTAAACACCAACTGGCTAAATAACCTTTCGCCAACGCTACCCAGACCCTAACCTTAGTTGTATCGGCCTTTGCGCTGCGGGTCCTGGAGGAAGAGTTGCAGGAAGATTTTCTGATCGGTGATGACGGCGCGCTGGGTAGGGTATTCGTCCAGGCGGCGGTTGGTGGTGTACCCGAAATGCTCGTACCCCAGGCTCAGGTTCTTGTACAACTGCACCGTTACCCGCGGCCGGATGATCCCGATGGAATTGCTGCCTTCCAGGCCTTCAAAGGTCTTGAGCCAGTAATGGTAGTACACAAACGCGGCCGAGGCATAGCGCCCCAAACTCAGGGTGCTTTCTATCTTGCCGTGCAGGCCGGTGGTGTACACGTAATTGCGCAGGCCGTTCTCATCGGGCGCGAAACGGGTACTGTTGCCGGCCAGCGGAATCACCCCCAGGTGCGCGTTGGAGTACAGGTTCAATTGGTTTGTGAGCGGCAACCGCGTGAACACCCCTCCCCCGAAACCCAGTGCCCCCAAGTCAAAGTTGCGGGTATTCCAGTAATCGTAGTACTGAAAAACGCCGGTGAGCAGGTCCAGTTTGCCCAGTTTGGAGTTGCGCCCCGTCAGGATGCCGTACCCGGTGATGTTGTTGATAATGCCCGCGGTGGTGTCTGCGCCGCCCTTGCTGAACTCGGCCCGGAGGCGGAACAGGTCAAACGGTTTGCGTTTCTGCAGTTCAAAGGGGTTGCCGTAATCCAGCTGTACGTTGAGCATGCCCTTGGTATCGGCGGGGCCGAAGACATCGTCCTGTTTTTCGTTCTGGCGGTGTACCCCGGCAAAAAGTGTGATGTTGATGGGTTCTTTCTCGTAGACTTCCTTGTTGGTGACCTGGAAGGTTTTGCCCTGCAGCAGCCGGTTCAGGCCGCGCACCGGGTTCACCAGACCGGCGGCAATCTCGCGCACCGCCCGCTCTCGGCCCCGCGTACGGTCGTCCAGGATGTTGGAGCTGAGGCGGTACAGGATCTCGCCCAGCGCCGCCCCGTTGAGTGGCGTGTAAATCATGTCATTGTAAGACGGCAGCGTGTTCTCGCCCAGGTACTCCCAGGTAAGGCTTCCGCCCACGGCAAACGGCAACGACTGCCAGTAGCTGTAGCCCTGCGAGCGGGCGGCATTGAAATACAGCGTGCCCTGGTACGGGTGCCCGATGAAGTTGATCCCGAACTCATCGGTGTCCCACTCAGGCTTGGACCTCAGGTTGGTTTTCCAGGTCTCCGGGCTAACGTAACCGTAATCTGCCTTGGCCACGTAGCGGTTGAACCCCATAAATGCCGCATTGATCCCGATGACCTGGGCCGTGGGTTTCCAGAGGGGTTGCCTTTTGTTGTATTCAGGGTCATCGTGGAGCAGGTCGCCGTACTTGTTGAACAGCGTGGTGTCCAGCAGGAAAGCGTTTTGGGGCTCGGTGCCGTTGACCGGATCGGTGAAAAGTCTTTTTTTGCGCTCCTTGATGCGCTGCAGCTGCGTTTCCCGGTTGCCCCTACCGGGTTTGATGGAATCTGGGGCGGTTATCACCTGGGCCCGCAGCCCGATCATACATCCAAAGAAAAGGAAGAAGGTTAGTCTGTATCTCATATAAAGGGTTCAGCATCAGACCGGAATAAGGCAATTGTTCCCTTTGAATACACAATATGAAACACCAAATACCGGTACTTACATGCGTCATACGAGAAAACAGGTTAAAAGTAGTACTTCTTGAAGCACACACTGGTTTACCCCAGGTTACTAAATCCCTTTCCACCCGTTTAGAGCACCTTTTCACGAAACAGCCACTAAACTGAATTAGCTTTTTCCTTCTACCCTGAAGCATCCAAAGGCCACACCCTACTACCTTTACAATTGGATCTTCGGAGAGCATCTGCCTTTTACAATTGATCTTCAACTACTTAAATTACAAAACAGCATCTTTGAGGTTTATAGTAATTAACGGTGTCAACAGAAGTAAAATCCTACCTTCGCTCCTTTTTCCAAAATCTAATAAAGTCGTTTTAGCCATCATTCCTGAAAATCAGGCTTGAAACAGAAAAAGGGTATTCCTGGAATCTATAAATCCCTTCAGCAGATTTTGTCCACCAAGCACATCAACCACATCATAGGTTCGTTCGTTTTTCAGAAACAACTGCGCCAAAAGTTTCTATGATGATCCGGTGGATTGACGTTATCAAGTATGCCAAGTACAGCAACCCAGAGCCTGCCCATCGGGTGGAGCTTACGGAGGAGGAATGGCAACAGCGGCTCACGCCCGCCCAGTACCAGATCCTGCGGCAGAAAGGAACCGAGTCGCCCTACCGAAACGCCTATTGCCGATCCTATGAACCCGGGGTATACGCCTGCGCGGGTTGCGGTTCTTTGCTGTTCAACGCCTCAGAGAAGTACCACGCCATTTCCGGGTGGCCCATTTTTACGCAACCCATCGCCAAAGGCGCCATCAAGTATCTCTTCGATGACAGCCACCACATGCAAAGAATGGAAGTGCAATGCAACGTCTGCGATGGTCACCTGGGCCATGTCTTCCCCGATGGTCCCGAGCCGAGCGGTCTGCGTTATTGCATCAACTCTGCAAGCTTAGTTCAATTGGTGTAAACCCACCCCTGCCCCTCCTAGGAGGGGAATCTCCTGCTATAGGTTCAACAATGTCTCTGGTTCAAGTTTTCAACTTGGACCCAAAATGGCCGGAAGTTTGAAACTTCCGTGAGGCAACAGCCTCAGAAGAAAGCATTCCCAATGACCTCAAACAAGTTAAAAATCCGCGTGTGGGTTTCAGGCCTGTTTTCCAGAAATCAGGCCTAATTTGGTTTCAGGCAGGTCACGTGCTACTTTAGCGCACTCCCAGGTGGGAACATTCAAACCGCAACCAAGGCATCTGCATGAACAAAGGACGTTTAGAGGCATTCAGTGATGGCGTGTTGGCCATTATCATCACCATCATGGTCTTGGAGATCAAGGTGCCGCACGGGCAGGATTTCTCTGCCTTGACACCGCTTTTCCCGGTCGTGCTCAGCTATATCCTCAGTTTCCTTTACCTGGGCATTTACTGGAACAACCACCATCACCTGTTGCACAGCGCCGGGAAAATAAACGGGAACATCTTGTGGGCCAACCTGCACCTACTCTTCTGGCTTTCCCTGGTGCCTTTCACCACCGGCTGGATGGGGGAGAACAACTTTGCCCCGGTTCCGGTGGCGCTCTACGGCATCATGCTGCTCATGTGCTCCATTGCCTACTGGATTCTGCAGCACCTTATCATCAACCGCAGCGGCCATGAATCTGAGCTGGCGCACGCCATTGGCAAAGACATCAAAGGGAAGATCTCGCCCTTCCTGTATTTGGCAGGCATCGTGCTGACGTTTGTGAACCCCTGGATCTCGGGCCTCATCTACGTGTTGGTGGCTTTCATGTGGCTTCTGCCCGACCGCCGCATTGAAAGAATCTACGAAACCAAAGGCTGACCTGGAAGCTCGGCTTTGAGCGTCAGGCACTAGGGCGAGCGGCAAAAAGGAAAATTTTCTGTTTAACTTCAGGCCTTGGAAACTCAGGGCGACATGGCGGAGAAAGAGCAGGCACCGGAGGCGGCAACCGTGCATCCTTCAAATTACTTTCTACAGAATATCTGGGGTGGAACGCTCACCTATGCCACCATTGCGCGGCATACCTCGGCCCAGGCCATGGCGGGCGGTACCCTGGGGTTTGACCTCCAACCCCTGCAGATAGAGCTTAACGCGGCGTCTTTCTCCGGCACCTCGCCCTTCGGCCGTTTTCCGGTTGTTTCTGTCATCCAGTACCCAAACGGACTTCTGCTTTCCTGCGACTGCGCGGCACCTAAAGACGCGTTGTGCGCCCACCAGGCACAGGTGCTCCAGACCCTTCTGAACCGTCAAGAATTACGCGTCTTCTTTGACGATGCCTTGCGCCGGGAGAAGATAAAACCTGTGGCCGCGGATTACGGTTTGGCCGAGGAAGAAAACCTGGACCAGTATTTCACGCTGGAATACGCCCACAAATCCCTCAAGATCAAACCCCGCCTGCCTGAGCTATTACCCGTAACCCCGGAGACGCAGGTAGTATTGAAAGAGAAGCTGCTACCCAAGCAAAGTCTGCCTTTTCTGCCCGCCAAAACGAAACAGAAGGAAAACACGCAGCTCATTGTGGTGCTGGGCGAGCACAGGTATTACAAGCACCTGAGCGTAGAACTGCTTGAGGCCGCTACTACCCAGACCGGTAAAATCAAGAATCCGCTCAAAGGCCTGAGTCCGCTGGATTACGTCTGGAAAACAAACCAGCCCCAGGAACTCAGGTTCTACACCGCGCTTTCCCGGTTCCAGAACAACTACAACACCGACCCTACCGAAGCCGATCTGGAAGCCTTGAAGGCCCTGGTGCAAAATCCCATGAACCTGGCGGTGTACCAGCACACCCCCGAGGTGTCTGCCAACATCACGGCCAGCTCGGTGGTGCCGGTGCAGCTGAAGAAAACGCCCTTGGACCTGGTACTGGATGTGCAGGTGAAAGACAACTTCTACGCCATCGTGGCGCAGTTGTACATTGAAGACCAGCCTTACCCGCTCAAGCATCTGCAACTGAAGTACGGCCACTTTCTGCAGATCCAGCACAACCTGTACCTGCTGCACAACCCAGACCTACGCCGCGTGCTGGACTTCTTCCAGAAGCGGGGCTTCCATGTGCTGGTGCACGGTTCCAAGTTTGAGGAGTTCCGCGAAAACATCCTGGCCAACCTGGAGACCAAGATCAGGATTTCCTACTCGTACCTGAAACCGGCCACGTCTAAGCAACTAGAGGAACAAGGCTTTGACCAGGACCGGGAACAGTTGATTTATCTTTCAGAGTCGGAGGATTTCGTGCTGCTCACGCCGGTTATGCGGTACGGGCAGGTGGAGATTCCGGTGCTCTCCAAAAAGCAGATTCACGCCACCGATGCCCAAGGCACCTCCTTTACCGTGGCCCGCGACCGCGAAGCAGAACTGCAGTTCACCGCCGTCATTCTAAAGCACCACCCGCACTTCAAAGAACAACTGCACCTGGACTGCTTTTACCTGCACAAAGACCGTTTCCTGCAGGACGATTGGTTTCTGGAGGCCTTTGACGCCTGGCGCAAACTGGACATCAGCATTCTGGGTTTTAGAGAACTCAAGCACAGCCACCTCAATCCGCATAAAGTCAAGATCAACATTCTGGTCACCAGCGGCATCAATTGGTTTGACACTTCCCTGAACGTGCAGTTCGGCAAGCAGAAAGCCTCGCTCAAGCACCTGCACAAAACGTTGCGCAACAAAACCCGCTTTGTGACGCTGGACGATGGCACCCAGGGTATTCTGCCGCAGGAGTGGATAGACAAACTCAAGACGTTCTTTGAGTCCGCCGAGGTGGTGGGCGAACGCCTGCGCACGCCCAAGATGAACTTCAGTAGCATTGAAGGACTCTATAAGGACGAGGTCCTGAGCCAAGAGGTGCGCGAGGAGCTTTCGCTTTACAGACAAAAACTATCTAATTTCGAGGCCATCCCGGAGGTGGAGGTGCCCCAAGAGCTGCAGACCACCCTGCGCAACTACCAGCGGCAGGGGCTCAACTGGCTCAGCTTCCTAGATCAGTTCAATTTCGGGGGCTGTCTGGCAGATGACATGGGTCTGGGGAAAACCGTGCAGGTCCTGGCTTTCATCCTCTCGCAGCGCGCCAAAGTAGCCCGTAACACCAACCTGGTAGTGGTGCCCACCTCGCTCCTGTTCAACTGGCAGCAGGAAGCGGCCCGGTTTGCGCCCTCGCTCAAAATCATCACGGTGTACGGCAACAACCGCATCAAAAACCCGGCAGAACTGGACGGCTACGAGATTGTGCTCACCTCTTACGGTACGCTGCTTTCAGACATCATGGTGCTGAAGGAATACCGGTTCAACTACATTTTCCTGGATGAGTCGCAGGCCATCAAGAACCCTGAAAGCCAGCGGTACCGGGCCGCGCGGCTGTTGCAAGCGCGCAACCGCATTGTCATGACGGGTACGCCTTTAGAAAACAATACCTATGACTTGTACGGTCAGCTTTCCTTTGCCTGCCCCGGCCTCTTGGGCAACAAGCGCTACTTCCGAGACCACTATTCAAAGCCAATTGACCAATTCAAGAGCTACAAACGGGCCCAGGAGCTGCAGCGCAAGATAAGTCCTTTCCTGCTGAGGAGAACGAAGGAACAGGTAGCCAAGGAACTGCCCGAAAAAACCGAAATGGTGCTCTACTGCGAGATGGGCACCGACCAGCGGAAGATTTACGCGGCCCATGAACTGGAGATCAGGGAATTCATCTCGGCCCAGGCCGATGAGGAGATCCAGAAAAGTCCCATGCACGTGCTGCGCGGCCTCACCAGACTTCGCCAGATCTGCAACTCCCCCGCCCTGCTCCCCGAAGAAGCCGCCTACGCTGAGACCTCGGCCAAGCTGGAGGTGCTGCTGGAGCAGATAGAAAGCAAAGCGCCGCACCACAAAATTCTGGTGTTCTCGCAGTTTGTATCCATGTTACAGCTTATTCAGAATGAACTGCGGGCCCGCGGCATCAAATTCTCTTTGCTCACCGGACAGACCAAAGATCGCGCAGGCGCCGTCGCGGCGTTTCAGGAACAGGAAGACGTGCGCGTGTTCCTCATCAGCCTCAAGGCGGGCGGCACCGGCCTCAACCTCACCCGCGCCGATTATGTGTACCTGGTAGACCCGTGGTGGAATCCGGCCGTAGAGAACCAAGCCATTGACCGCACCTACCGCATCGGGCAGGAGAAGAACGTGGTGGCCGTCCGGCTCATCTGCCCCGATACTGTGGAGGAGAAAATCATGCAACTACAGGCCTCCAAAAAAGAACTGGTCAAGGACCTGATCAAAACCGATGGCGGCATCCTCAAATCTCTTTCCAAGCAGGACCTGCTGGCCTTGCTGGGGTAAGGCAATCGGTTTAAGGTATACTCTAGTTTAGGGGCCATTTTCACAGAAGGAGCCAAAAACCCAAGCATACCTGTAGCACCCCGGCACCTTTTGGTCCCGATTTTAGTAAATCAGCCTAAAAACGCATTCTACGAGGTACCTCTTATTTGGCAAGAGGCACCTCAAGCTGTTACAGACCTGAGTTGGCTAGTCTTTCTCGGTAAGGTCCAGCAGGGAAATGGTGTATTCCTTGGTAGTGGCGTTGTAAGAGTAGCTGTACCGTTGCGGATACAAACCGGGTTGTTGGTAGGCGGTTGGCTGCGGAATGCTCATGGTCTGGGTGCCTACGGTGGGCAGGGTGTTCAGGAAATCCAGGGTGAACATGGGCTCATGGAAAATGAAATTACCGTCATGTGACCCGTAGATAAAGGTTTTGTCAAAGTTATCGGGGGTGTTGTTCATATCGGTGACATCTACCCAGTGGGCGCCCATGCCGGGCACCACGCCCGGGGTCAGGATATAATTCTGGGGCCTGAACTGCTCGGCGGGCATCTCATCCATGGTGGCCTGGGGTTGGATGGCGGCTACTTGGGCTTCCGAAACCATATAGAAGTGCAGGTCAAAGTGCGGCACCCCGTAAAGCGGAATAGGATCATGGCCCTGCGGGTTCCAGTCCAACATCACGTGGTCATACAAAGTCTGCTCGGCCTGCGCCGGCAAGGCCAGCGTGTACATCTTCATGCCATTTCCCAGACCGTTGCTGTTGATCGCCTGCTCAGAGAAAGTAACGCCCACCGCCATCGGGGCTCCCGCGTTATCCGTGGTCACCCAGGTTCTCGCATTCCCCTGCCCTACGGCCACCACCGGCCCATAGAAAGTGCCTTCTAAATTATCATCCTCGTCGTCTTCGCAGGTAGAAAACAGCATGATACAGGCCAGCGCACTGCACCAGCACATCATTCTGGTGAAAAATGGAGATGATTTGAATTGATTTGTCATGGTTCTTTGGTTTGAATAAGTTGATTAGGAAAATTCCAGTGGTGAGAAGGCAGTAGAGTGTACTGGAGGGAGTGCGGTTAGCGGAAAGGAGACCTACCGATTATGGACGTTTGAAACGCAGGAGGCAGAAGCAAGGATTTCCTCAGCGAGGAAGATGGAAGGAAGCAGTTTGCCAGGTTCAGCTACACAAGCTACCCCTGACCTTGAGGTCGATTTTAGCCTATTTTTCTGAAATAGGCAGTGAACTAGTGCCAGGTTACCGGCAGCTTTTTTGGCTTGAAAACCGGTTTTCATTCATCCGGCGATACTCCAGTAGAATACCGCTAAGTGGCAAGGCTGTGATGAAGATATCTATTGCTGCGCTTATTTGCAATATAGTAATATTTTTTTGTCCTTTTAATATCCACCTAGGGGTTGAACCTGAGTAAGCAAACCTCCAGAGCCGCATTGGGGTAAAGACAAAGATTCGTTTGTTTTTCACCAAAGATCGAAGGCGTGGTTTTCAGAAGAATCGCTTTTATCCTGTTTTTCGTGGGCACGGTGGGCTGCGCGAACAAAGCCCACCAGAAACCAGGTCTTGTCACCGAGAAAGCCATGGTGGTCACGGCGCATCCCTTGGCTTCTGTGGTGGGTGCCGACATTCTCCGGCGCGGTGGAAACGCCATAGATGCCGCCGTGGCCGTGCAGTTCGCCCTCGCGGTAGTGTACCCCGATGCCGGCAACATAGGCGGAGGCGGGTTTCTGGTGCTGCGCCAACACGATGGCACGCTGAATACCCTTGATTACCGTGAGAAAGCCCCTAGTGCTGCCCACCGCGACATGTACCTCAACGGCCAGGGCGAGGTCATTGAAAACCTGAGTTACAAAGGGCACCTGGCCGTGGGCGTACCCGGCACCGTGGACGGCATGGTGCAGGCGCACGCCACCTATGGCCGGCTACCATGGGCGCAACTGGTGCAACCGGCCGTCCTTCTAGCTGACCGCGGATTTCCGCTCACCAAAAAAGAGGCGAAAAAGCTGAACGAGCAGCGCAAGGATTTTATCCGGTACAACTCCCAAAGCCCCGACTTCATCCTGAAAGACCGCTGGCGTCCCGGCGATACCCTGCACCTCAAAGACTTGGCCCGCACCCTTGAACGAATCCGAGACCAGGGACGGGCAGGATTCTACGAAGGGCAAACCGCTGATTTAATTGTAGCAGAGATGAAGAGGGGCACTGGCATTATCACCAAAGAAGACCTGGCAGCCTACCGCGCGGTGTGGCGAAAACCAGTGACCGGACAGGTAGGCGATTACCGCGTCATCTCCATGCCCCCACCTTCCAGCGGCGGCATCGCCCTTATCCAACTCCTGACCATCGCCCAAGACTATCCGCTACAAGATTGGGGCTGGAACACGGTAAAATCAGCGCACCTCATGATTGAGGCCGAGCGAAGGGTCTACGCCGACCGGGCCAAACACTTCGGCGACGCCGATTTCTACGAGGTTCCGGTGAAAGGATTGCTGGATACCACGTATATCAAGAGCCGGATGCAGGGCTACTCGCCCAAAAAAGCCACGTCCAGCAAAGAGGTCTCGGCGGGAGTGCCGCCCCTTCCTGAAGGCCCCAACACCACGCATTACGCCATCGTGGACCCGGAGGGAAACGCCGTTTCCGTGACCACTACCCTCAACAGCAGTTTCGGGAGCAAGGTGTTTGTGGGCGGCGCGGGTTTCCTGCTCAACAACGAGATGGACGATTTCAGCATCAAGCCCGGATACCCCAACAGCTACGGCTTGGTGGGCGAAGAAGCCAACGCCATTGCCCCGAGCAAACGCATGCTCAGTTCCATGACGCCCACCATCCTGGAGAAAGACGGCAAACTGTTCATGGTCATCGGGGCGATGGGTGGCTCTACCATCATTACCACCGTGTACCAGATCATCCAGAACGTGACGCGGTACGGCTTCACCATGCAGGGGGCCGTGAGCGCCGGCCGCTTCCACCACCAATGGAAACCCAACTGGGTCTTGTCTGAGTGGGGCGCGCTGGGTTTCGGGACTGGTGCCGGGCTCTGGCTCAAAGGCCATAAAATAGTACCCAAATACGGCGGCATCGGCAGAGCCGCCGGAATCCTGGTCCTGCCCAACGGCCAACTAGAAGGCGGCGCCGATCCCCGCGGAGATGATGCCGCTGCTGGGTTTTAAGGCTCTTTTTGGAAAAAGGAGTTCAAAGCATGAAAACTTCTTCCATGTAGTTCTTCCCTATTAAAAAAGAGAAAGTCCCCCTTTGAAGGGGGTAGGGGGATGACAAGGTAGCGTCAAGAACTGAATGCAAATGCTACAAAGTATTGGCAACCACATGATATTGCCTCTACCCTCATAACGAGATAATCTGCAGGTGTAATCATCCCCCTACCCTCTTCAAAGGGGGACGATATGCGTAAGAACAATTGAATTGGAAAGGACAACCACAAGGGATTGACCTTACAGGTTGGTTTCAAGCCTCTTTTCAGAAAAACAGCCCTAAATCAAGCTACTTCTTTGGCTTCCACTTCATAGGTTTCCTTCTCTGAGTGTTGCATTTTGAAGAACATGCGGGAGAAAGGAATCAGCAGGAAGCCGGACAGAGCGAAGGCGATGAACGAGACTTTGAGGTTGAAGGCGTGCGCCAGGTACCCGATCATGGGTGGCCCGATGAGCATGCCCACAATCCCGAAGGTGGCAATCAGCGAGATGGCAATGCCCGGGGAGTAGGTTTTGGAAGCCCCGGCAAGGGTGTAGGTCATGGGAATCACCGAGGCCGTTCCGAAACCCACGAGCGAGAACCCGATCATGGCAGGCCAGAAGCTTGGGAACAGAATGGCCAGCATAATACCCGAAAAGATGAACACGCCGCTCAGCATGTAGGTGGTGGCCATGCCTATTTTGTCGATGATGGTATCAGATATAAACCTAGAGAGCGCCATGAACGCCATGAAGGTGAGGTAGCCCACGGTAAACACCTCCTCCTTTACTACCTGCTGGAAGTAAATGCCGCTCCAGTCAAACATGCCACCCTCGCACACCGCCGCAAAGAACACCAGCAAGCCCAGGAACAGGATGTAAGGATCGGGTTTGCTCAGAGACAGTTTATTCCCAGAGGTGGATCTGTCGTTCTGCAGCAGGAAGCGGAACGAAACTATAGTCGCCACAATACTGATGATGGACACCGTGATGAGGTGTGGGACCATGGGAACATCCAACGAGATGAGCAAGGTGGTGAACCCTACGCCAATGATCCCGCCGGTGCTCCAAAGCCCGTGGAAAGATCCGTTGATCTTCTTGTCAAACTGTTTCTGCAGGGTAATAGCCTGGGTGTTCACCGATATATTGAAGATGCGCATGCTTAGCGAGAACATAAACAGCACCATGGCCAAAGCCACCGGGGTAGACGCCAAGCCAATAAAGGAAAGCGCGATGGAATTGAGCAGAAAGCCTACCGCGAGCGGAATCCTGGTCTCAAACCTGGACACGAGCCAACCCGACAAAGGCACCCCAATGAGGGAGGAAATGGGCATGGTAAGCAGAATGGTGCCCAACTCAGCCTCGTTCAGGTGCAAGGCTTGTTTGATGGTAGGTATTCTGGAGGCCCAGCTGGAGAAATTGAATCCGGAAAGGAAAAAGAACAGGCTTAGGAAAATCCGCTGCTTTTGAATTAACTGCATCTTAAAAATTTAACGGCGCAAAGATGCGCTTAATTATTCCCATTTAGGGCACAAACCTAGTAGCAGGCGCCATTCTTTGGCGCCTGCTGTTGAAGGCTAGGCAAAAGGTCATACGCGTTTAAGAGCCTGAGGGGTAAAGGTCGGGTGGCTCGTTTCTGACGGTAATGTTCTGGATGGGCCGCAGCGCCCGGGTACTGTCTAGGTAGATAAAGGCATCATAGCGCTTGGGCATGACAGAGGGTACGTAATTGCCCAGGTGCTCTAGTTTGGGGTTGTACACCACCCCGATGGCCCGGTGCCCTACCGGCCGGTTCAGCACTTTGTTGTCCCGCAGGTCTTTTGACAGGATGATTTTGTCTGTGGGGCTGAGTTGGTGCAGAATCTGCTCCCAACTGCCCTGGGTAGCCGCTGGCACCTCAATTTTCTTCATAGGCGCGCCCCAACTCCCGGCCGCAATCACGCTGCCCCTATAAGACCCGAATCCTACAATAAACACATTCTCCTCGCCGTACTCCTTCCGCGCCAACTGCCCCACATTGACTTCGCCGCTGCTGGCCATGTCGGTGTAGCGGGCGTCTCCTACGTGGGTATTGTGTTCCCACACAATGGCTTTGGAAGTAGGGCCGTGGAAATCAAGGAGGCGCTTGAGGGTAAGGGCCATGTGGTTGTCGCGGATGTTCCAGGACTCGGTGTTGCTGCTGACCGCAGCCCGGTAGTACCGCTCGCCGTTAAGCGCCACCAGGGCGTTCTGCTCAGCCACGAAATGGGCTTCCGTCTGCGGTGTGCCATTGGCTTTGTTCAGGTTCTGCACTTCCTTCCAGAGGCGGCTGGTCTCTCCCCGGCAATTAGCCGAGGCACGGGCCACAGCCTCGGCGTACTGCATGGCATCCGCTGAGAAAGGCTGGAAACACTGGTGCACGCCCTTCGCAGATTTCACCAGTTCTGGGTTGTTCTTCACGTAAGGCATGAGCTCGGTCATGGACTCCCAGAGGCAGTACACATCAAGCCCGAAGAAACCTACTTTGTTTGGGGCGGGTTTTGCCTGGTTGTACTTGTTGAGCCAGGTCACCAAAGAGGCGACCTCGTGGTTTCCCCACATCCAGGTAGGCCAGCGGTTATACTGCTCCAACAACGACACCGCAGCGGCGCTGTCTTTGGCCGGTCCTTTGATGAACTGATTTACCCGGTAAGAATCGGCCCACTCCCCTTCCACGGCCACAAAGTCAAAGCCTTTTTCCTGCATGAGCCGTTTGGTGATAGCGGCCCGCCAAAGGTAGTACTCAGACGTTCCGTGCGAGGCCTCTCCCAACAGCACCACGCGGGCATCGCCTATCTCCTGCAGCAGGATGTCCAGGTCTTGTTCATTCCTCAGCGGGTAATTTGGTATTTTGAGCGTAATGGATTTGTCCTTCTTCTGCGCTACTTGCTTGGCCACCAGCGGTGTTCCTACCTGCTGCTGTTGGGGCGCTTTGTTACAACCCAAGCACAGCACGCAAAGCAGAAAAAAAAACCAATAGCCTGGAAAATTTCTCTTCATCTGGTCCATACAACCCTTCTCTTTCTTCTGATGTGGCTATTTAATTGATTCAATTATAAGGTTTTGGTCATATCAGGTCACCCGGGTACAAGTGTCCCGACTAGCCGTCCCTTATTCCTGAGACTAACCGTTTTTTATAAACTTCCGGGGGTAATGCCAAGGTTTCCGGTGGTATGATTGGGGTCTACAAATACAGTTCCCATGGTTTCAGAATCATCCCGGCGATGGTCAAAAACCACAGGGGCATCCACCTGAGTATTTACGCCGTGGTGGTCTGCGATAGCGTCTTGCCGTTGGGTGTTTGCGGTTTGAGGATTGGCAAGGGGCATGGGCGGCATGGGACTGCTGTGCGCGGGATTGGGTCTCTTTTTCTGCTTATTCCAGAAAACTACCCCTAAAGCGCCGGCCAGCACCACTCCGGCCACAGCAGAGAGGGTTTTCACCTTGCCCTATGCAGCATCTTCGGGTAACCAGCCGCCGTTTACCTTGTTCCAGTTAGTAATAGGCTCATAGAGGTTGCCCTGAAAGGCCCGGGAAGGTTTCTTCTTGAAGTGATTGGCCGCTATCATCTTCTGCATGTACTTGTCAAACAGCAAGGCGGGCGAGGTCAGGCGCTGGAAACGCATCATGCGCGACATGTTCCCCACGGAGACCTGCTCCTTCGGCTTTTTGGTAAGGTTGTAAATGGATCGGGCCACCCGCTTGGCCGGAATTACCGGATCCGGGGCCTTGATGGCTTTGCCCATGTAATTGCCGGCATGCTGAAAGATAGGCGTGTCAATGACGGCGGGCAGCACGCAACAAACGTGAATCTCCTCCTCATCGGCGAGTTCCTGCGACAAGCTGATGCTCATGCCCCGCACCGCAAACTTGCTGATGGTGTACGGAATAGAGAAAGGCTGCCCCACCAGGGCTACCATGGACGAAACATTGATCAGTGTCCCGAAGCCCTGGGCCCGGAACTGCCTAACCGCAGCCCTTGCCCCATAGATGTACCCAAACAGGTTAATGTCCATGAGCTGGCGGATGTCCTCGGTGGGAATTTCCTCAAAGTGCCCGAACAATCCCACGGCAGCATTGTTCACCCACACGTCAAACCCACCGAAGGTTTCCCTAGCCCGGCCTGCCAATGCGTTCACCTCTTCCTCTTGGGCAACATCGGTGGGCACAGCCAAGGCCCTTACGCCCAAGCGCTCGCATTCTATGGCTACTTCTTCTAAACCGGCCCCAAAACGGGCAGCCAACACCAAATCGTGTCCCTTTCTGGCAAACTCAAAAGCCGTAGCCCGCCCAATTCCGCTTGATGCACCTGTGATTACTGCTACCATTTCTTTCCCTTTTTAAGTACCTGGTCTGGTAAAGAGGTACGCCCCGCACCTGGTTAAGTTTGTGGCCTCAAGCAGATTAAGTATTTCCTACATGCTGATTTCGTGCTTACCGCAACAGGCCGCCACTTGGTAAACAAATAAGAATAAACAGTCTCCTATCCGTCGTGAAATACCAAAAGGCAAGGGTAATTAGACCAAATTACGATGCTAGTTTGGCTGGGACATACGCCAAAAAGCACCTTCTTTTTGGAAAATGAGCTCAAAACAAATGTGTTCTGTCATCTATTTTCTGGTAGTTCTCTACTGTGTGGTTTTTTCAAACAAGAAAGCTGGGCACGCCTTCGCCATCAGCTTTGCTGTTAACACTTATGATCTGCTCTAACTCATTTTTGGGAAGAACTACCAGAAAACACCTTGTTGATTCTATAGGCAAAAGCCAGGGAAAACTGTCTGATAACTGAATAGGATTCCTGTACCTGGTGAAAGGCAGGGTCGTTTACCTGGCTAAAAGACCGGCTTTTTTGCTGGAAAGGACTCCTCACCGATAAGCCAATGCTGGCTTTGTTCCCTTTCATGAAATCCTTGTTGACTGAGAGGCTGTTCCAATAATTTCCACCGGTTTTCCCCTGCAAAAGCACATTAGGAGAGTTATAGCTCAGGTTAGTATTTGTTCGCCAGCCTTTTCCCACCCGCCAACTTAAGGAGCCGGTAAGGTTGTACGTGATTCCCTCAGTGTGCCGGAAGCGGGTGCCTGTACTCCGGCTGTATTTCACGTACCGCGTAACGCTAGTCATGTTCAAGGTCAGTTTCCTGAACAAGGTGGTATTGCTATTGAAGGAAAGCCCGAAGTTCTGGTTCCGGCCTATGTTGCCCACCGTGGTCCTGGACACCGAGTCATTGCCCAAAGTGGTGAAATATTGGATGGAGTTATGGGTGAAATGATGGAAGGCCGAGGCGTTTGCCGAGATTCCTTTAAAGAAGGCATTATACTCCAATTGAAAATTGTGGCTAGTGGCCGGATCTAGGTTAGGATTGCCATAACTGATGTTGAGCGGATCGGTTACATCAGGGGTTGGGTCTAGGTAGTTTAGGCCCGGGCGCTCAATCCTTTGGCTGTAGGTAACCCGCAATAGCCCATTGTTATTAGTGGTATGCAGAAGGCTGATGGTGGGGAAAAAATTTAGGTATTGCTGATCAGCATGGGCTTGGGTGGACTTAAATCTGGCCTCTAGTTTGGTGGCCTCGAACCGGGCACCCACCCTCAGCCCCCAAGTTCCTTTTTTCAGATCCACCGATACATAGGCGGCATGCAAGAACTGTCGGTACTCAAAGCTGTTGCTTTGTTTTGCGTCCAGTTCAAACAACCATGTTTCAGAGTTCTTGCTGTTGTATTGGAAATCGCTGGAGTTCTCTTCTATATCCGTTTTAAGCCCGATTTCCAGAAATTGGTTTCCAAACGGATGTGCGTAATCAGCCTGTAGCGTATATCCCCGTGAGTGGCCCGTGTTCTGGGTGGTACTCATCCGCCCAACAGAATGCACCAGTGGTTCCACCAGGTAATCGCCGGCACTTAGATGGTCACTGTGAAGGGTGTTGAGGGCAAGGGTAAGCAGTTGTTGATCCTTTCTCTGGAACCTATGCTGGTAATCCAACCCAAAATCCATACCATCGGAGTTGGACTGATTTTTGTTCAGGTTTTGGTGGACGTTGGTTAGCTCACCGGAGTTGTTGAGGTGGGTTACCCGCTGGCTAAGGCCTGAAGATCCCTTATTTCGGCGGAGGTTGTAACTTGCGGTAAAGTGGTCTTGGGGAGTAAGGTCATACCCGGCTTCACCGCTTATATTCTCTCCTTGATTAAAAGAATTACTTTCGCCAGTTTGCTCCAGTCTGGTCTGTTTTATCCAGTCCTGTCGGATGAATTTACTTGAATTGCCTGCCCGGGTAGAAGTGCTGCGGCTATACCTGCTCGAGAAGCTGTACTTTCCCGTGGCAGCCGAAAAATAGGCACCCCCGGAATAGCCCTTGGGAGTGCTGGCCATCAGATTCACCGATCCGTTAAACCCATTGATGTTTTTCTGGTACGTGATTATGTTGATGATGCCCCCCGTACCAGCTGCCTCATGCCTGGCGGAGGGGGAAGTGATCACCTCTATTTTCTGGATGGCACTGGCGGGCAACCCTTTGAGCACATCACTATAGTTTTCACTTAAAAGCGAAGATTTCTTGCCATTCACTAGGATTTGAAAATTGTCATTTCCGTTGAGCAGGAGGTTATCATCGGCGTCCACCGCTAGGTGAGGAACCTTCCGGAACATGTCCAGGGAGTTTAAGCTATTCCGCTCGGGGTCCGCCTCTACATGGTAAGTGGTTCTATCTATTCCCGTTTCCACCAAGGGTCTGGAGGCTATGATCTTTACCTCCTCCAGTTGGGTTGCTTCCCGCGCTAGGGTTAGAACGTCCAGGTCTAGGGTGGCCAAGGCTGCAGTGGTCACCTGCACATGCTGGGTTTTGTATCCCAAATAAGAAAGGGTGAGCTGGTAATCTACTTGCTGGGTTGCAGGTATCTCAAAGGCACCCTGCTCATTGGAGATAATGGTGGTGGAACTTGGGTTGAGGCCAGGCCTCAAGAGCAACACCGTTACATAGCCAAGAGGCATTTTACTCGCAGAGTCTAGCACTGTGCCCTTGATCACGCAAGGGTAAGAAGGCAACGCCGGTTGAGACTGAGCCTTAGCCGCAAAAAGAGATAAGAAGCAAAGCATCATTGCACTTACCAGCAGGCTTCCATGTGACAGTTTCTTCATTCCGGTTTACTTTAGAACTGTATGATGTCCTCGGTGGCAGAAGAGTATCCAGGCGCAGAATAAAAAAGATCGTCCTTAATCCAGAAAGAGCACCGCTCAAAAGGATAGCAAAGCGTAAAGAGCAGATCTGCAGATCTGCTCCTACGCTTATAGCTTTCATCTTTTTACCAAGTGGAATTTAGAAACTCAAAGGAATTCTCTTTCCATCTATGAGGAGGTAGGCACTTCCGGGAGTAAATATTACGTCTTTGGCCCGGCCTGTCCATTTGGAATTGGGGCAACCCGCCGATTGTGTGGTTACATCTGGTTCCTTGGTACAAATAGAGTAAGTGGCTCTCCCCTGTCTATCCACTTTTACGGGAACTACCTCTGAGGCATAATCGGCTTGGCTGTCTTGGCCGGGGGCCACATTCCCTGCGGGGTTGGCACACTCTGTAAGCGTGGTGCCTGAAGCCACTAACTGAATCATTACATTTCTGCCGGCATAATTCCCCAACCCAGCCAGGGTACCCGTGCTACACATAGTGGTTCCTTCATCGGTGGTGACATCTGGTCTTTTAGGCAAAAAATGAGGATTTTGGGCAAAAACATCCCCAAAACTGAACAAGCCTATAAGGGTAAGAACGAAACTTAAAACTCTTGTTTTCATGATATTACAGTTTCAATAGTTTGATAAAATATTCTTTTCATTCAACAGGAAGCAGCAAGAAGCCCTTCCTTTTTTAGAGACTACTCAACCTAACAGAAGACCTGCACTAGAAGAAGCTTTCTTGCTAAGAGGTAGCCTTGGCACTTCCAACCCGCAGGCTAATTACAAGATGGCGCCGGAGTTGCGGAAATAACCTCTGTTCCGTTCTGGATGAGGGTTACCTGTAGATCTTTGGTCAGAAAGGTCCAGTTGGCATGGTCGCATTGGGATGGGATGACCGCTGAGATTTTAAAATTACCTCCGGTTTGCTTTGAGGTGACCGGCACCACTATGTCCAGGTTAGACCAATTAGCAGAACGGGGGGTATTTCCCCCTTTGTTGACACAGTCATATAAACCTGTGATATGTAATTCATAAGGACCTGTACCAAGGCCAGTAGCCATCCCGGTGATGGTATTGCCATTGACACAAGGCGCTTTGGTCCACTTTGGATTGTTGGCATACACAATCGTGATGGTAAGGAGTACCAACAAGGCTACAGCGAAACTGAGGAATTTAGCTTTCATGATTTTGGTGAAGGTTATAGGAATATTGAATTAAACTGGGCAGCATAGATGATTACCTGCATTTCAACACGTTCCACTACTTAAGGAGAGTGAAAACAAAAGGACGGCAACAGTTAAAACCAAGGTTCATTTTCCATAGGCCTATAGCGGTTTAGGGTATTTAAATAGAAAGAAGGGAAGGCAGATGAGCAGACCTTGCTGAAGACTTGGGGCAGGAACAAACGTCAAGACAGATTGTGGTTTGTGGGGCTGATCTATAGAGGTGCATCTGGAATGGCAAAGGCATACTATTCTCCTTTCCCTTTGAGGCACCAGGGAGATAAGGTAAGTTTAGGTTAACAGTTCGATACATTCTTAGAAAACCAGCACCAGAGACAACAGCCGCTCCTCTCCTGACGCAGCAAGCACATTAAGGATAGGACTATCCTTTTCAAAAAAGGTCGACATGTATCAGTAAGCTATTTTATTTTAGCACATTCTGTAAAAAAAGAAGGTTAAAACGCACGCTTTCTTTGCTTCTGGGATACTACTTACCCAGAAGCACCACCACGCCGAAACGCCAATAGAATCTTCCTTAAGACTTTCTGAGAATGATTAGAATTAAAGGATTTTGGAAAGCAGCTGTATCTCTACCAGCATCATCAATTGTTTTATAACTTATTGAAGATGCAACGGCTCACGTTAACGCACATAATCCTACTTCGCAGTTCTAGAAACTACTCCTGAGCGTTTCAACTATTCCTTGTATATATTTGAAAGGGGGATTGACAATAATTACTTCAGTTGAAAGACCATGTCCCGCAGGTATCTTCCCGTAACTATCTTTTGTTGCTCACCTAAACCAGCGTTTCTGGTCCAGGAGGCAATTGCATGACTATTCTCATCCAAGAGAAAGAAGGGCTATATGATGTTACGCAGCGTTTTCACCTCAGAAATGTCTTTAACTTTCTGGTTAGTAACGCGCTGTAACTGATTCAAATATAAAACTTAACATAATAATAACAAACTAAAAAGGCCGCAATTTTGCGGCAAAAACGACATTTCAGTATTTGTACTATTGAATGAAAAAGCCCAAAAAATAGCGCAAGTGGTTATTGTCGTATTTTGGTTTTCAGCTTGAACGCAGGTTTTATTTTTGCACTATTTTTTATCATCCATCCCTACTTAAGCTACACCAAAGAAGATTCATCTTGGAATACGCAGCCTTACTAAGGCACCGGGACCTTTATCATCTTCTGCACTTAAAGCTGCTGGCCAAGTAAAAGCATGAATTTTCCTTGTTTCCTTAATCAAAAGCAGACACTAACCACCGGAATAGACTTTCGTTTCAATGCCTTTATTGCAAAATCACGACCAAAACAGGCAGAGACCCATTTAAGCCACTCTTCTTGAAATTAAAGCCTGAATACCATAAATCAGGCATTTAGAAAAGAACAACCAATGCTCCGGTACTGTACTCCGCTACTGAATCCCATAATGATCCTGCAAAATCCGCACAAACTCCTTCTGGCGGTGCGACCAGGGAATGTGCCCACTGTCCGGGATGATGTGGGCCGCGGCTGTGGGGTACCGCTGCAGCACGTGTTTCCGGCTTTCCGTTATGGGGTCCTCATTTCCATACACGATGGTGGTTTTGAAGGGGGTCTGCTGCATGACTTGTAGCATGGGGTAAGTAAGGATGGATTTGATGGTCTGGTTAATGGCGTTGGCCTTCACACAGTCAATGGCAAAATACTCCGGGTGCGCTTCTTTGAACCCACGGCTGAAGTTGGCGAGCGCCTGGCTGTAGAACCTTTTATACCCTCGGTCACTGCCCAACGTCCCCAATCCCGAGTTCACCAGCATGGCCAGCCACTCAGGAAAGCTTGATTTAGCTTTGTTGTACCGGGCTATTTCCAGGGAGGTTTGAACCCACTGCCGCCCCGTGCCCGAGGCCGGACTGCAAAGCAGTAAACTCAGCAAGCGACCAGGGTTTTCCTGGGCATATACCTGCGCGTACAAACCGCCCCAGGAATGTCCCAGCAAATGGAATCTGTCCAACTGGAAAAGCTCCGCTATGCGGTAAATGTCTGAGTTATAGCTCTCCAGCGAGTAGTCGCCCGATGGATTAGGCGATTTCAGGGTTCCGCGCTGATGGAAATGGATAACTTGGAAATGCTTGGCCAGATACTTCACCAGAAAGGTCATCCCCTCCGGCACTCCCGGCCCGCCATGCAGGAGAATGACCGTTTCACGCCCGTTTTTGGGGAAAGCGGTCGTAAACAGTTGGGTTCCCTTATTGCCGATGCGCATTTCCATAGCTTTCGCATTTTAAGTTAAACTCTGCCTTTCACTACTTCCCTTTTGCTCCACTTACCGGTTGGCTCTTGCCTATGCCAGGGAATAAAATCACTTATCTGATCCTTCACCTAGAGCAGCTTGTACCGCCGCCGTCATTTCAGTTTTAAGTTGTCGCCAAACCTCGGGCTCCTCATTCAGGAAGAACTTTTGGTTGATTTCCAGCTCAAACCCGGCATACTGGTCATTGTTGAATTTCTTCCGGAGGTACGTGGGGAATCCATCATCAACCCCGGGGTAAGGCGAATTGTACAGCACCTTTCGGGCTGGGTTCAGCTTTTGAAGCTCGGACTTCAACAGGCCCGCGTACCTCTCCTCCCCTGACCTGGCCGTGTCAAACAAAATCCCGATGTCCGCTTCCCGCACTTCTCCTTCTTTGGCCGGCGTGAACGTGTGTATTGCCAAATGAAGTACCTGATGTCCTTTGTCCGTTGCGGCTTTGATTTTTTCCTCTACCTCATTCCGGTGCGGGTGGTAATATTGGTTCAGGATATCTTGTTTCTCTTGTTCGGGCAGCGATTTGGTGAAATCGGAGAACAGCTCCTCACTCTCCAGCGACCTGTTGCCCTCTACCAGCAACCTTGAATAAGTAGTGTAGAACAACGACAGGTCCATCGCAGAAGCCAGGTGCTTGGCCAGGCGGAGTGCTCCAAAGTCGATGGCCTTATGCGAATACAGTTCCTCCTCCCGGCCTTTGAACAGGCGCTGGTATTGGTCCGGAATATCATTGCCGGCATGTTCGCAGGTGAGAATACAGGTCACAAGCATAGGGTCTGATACTTTGGTATTTTAGGATCGATTTTCAGAAAACAGCCCTTAAACCAGCGTGGCTTTCCAGGTGGGCTTTGCAGCTATATATGGAACTTGATGGTGCTGCCTTTGGCGGTCACCTGCAACTCCACTATGGCCCCGAAGATCAGCGCCTTGTTCACTTTCCCGTGGCCCGCCGGAAACCCGAAACAAACCGGAAAGTCAAACTCCGCCACTACTTCCAGCACAATCTCCTCGGGGGTTTTCCCGAAGGGCGGATCATCGTCTTCCATCTCCACCAACTCACCCACCACCAAGCCCCGCACGTACTCAAACTTGCCTGCCTGCTTCAAAGACCTGAGGTAACTGTCCAACCGGAAATGCTTTTCCCCCACTTCCTCCAGAAACAAGATTTTGCCGTTGGTGTCCACCTCCGACATGGTGCCTTTGGCATTGCACAGAAGGCTTACATTGCCGCCCACCAGCAAGCCCTGCGAGGTGCCTCTCCGGTTCAAAGGATGCGCCGCCACCTTGTACTCCAGTTGCTCCCCGAACAAAGCCTTGCGCAGACTCTCCCATGAACCTTTGGTGTACCCGGCCTCCAGATCGGCGGCCATGGTGCCATGGATGGTGGCGGTGCTCAGCATGCCTTGCACGTGGGTATGCAGAAATGTGGTATCGCTGTAGCCTACCAGCCACTTGGGCTTGTACTTGAACTTGCTGAAGTCCACCTTGTCAATTACCCGCACAATGCCGTAGCCGCCCATGGTCTGCAGAATCGCCTTGATCTGGTCATTGTCCAGCATCTCCTGCAGATCATTTTTCCGGAGTTCGTCGGGTCCGGCCAGGCTCCCTTCCCGCGGCCCGATGGTTTTTCCCAGCACCGGTTTCAGTTTCCAGTCTTTCAGAATCTGCACCAACTCGTCTACATATTTCTGCTCGGTAAAGGAACTGGTGCTCAGCAGCCCGACTTTGTCGCCGGCTTTGAGAAAGGGAGGTAAAATCATGGCCTTGCTTTTCCCCTCGCAACGGGAGTTTTTGATTCTGAGTTGAGGGAGGGTTAGAAAATAAGTAGTTTCCTCCGGAGGGGATTGCGTATTAACACGGTTACTTTGCACATAGCTTTTGTCTTTGAGAGTTCAAGGGTTTTTTACCGTTCTGCTCTATTTGCTAAAGGCGGTTATGCTCATTTGCCCAAGGCTTTCCTAAGCGCATTTCCCCTTTGAAGAGGGGCTTTCTTTTCTCTGGTTCAAGTTTTCAACTTGGACCTATAATGGTATGCAGTTTGCAACTGCAGTGAGGCGTTAGCCTCAAAACCACCTTTCAGGTCATTACTTCCTATTTCCTACTTTACAACCTTCTATTTGCAGCTGCGGGCTGCCCGCGTTTGTCACTTTTCTCCTTGATGAGAAAAGTAACCAAAAGAATCAAGAAGAAAAGAAACTCGCTGACGCTCGGACAGTCTTTTCTTCATTCTTGTGACACCTGACAACCGTCCTCTGTTGCATAGGGAACTTACGCCACTGCAATTTGAATAGCCACTGCCTGCGCTCGTCGGAGGTTGGGTTACGCATGCGCCCAACCTCCGCCTCCCTGCATGGTTCTTTCTTGTACTGGAGCCGCTGCAATGCCTGCATCGTCCTTGCGGACGGTTAAAGCACTGGCGTTTTGGTCTTGTTATCACCAGTTTCTGAACGTAGAGACAAGGCATGCCTTGTCTCCCACGGGTCCTCCACAATCGCCGAAAACTACCGGAAACTACCTGGAATGGCACCTACAAGAGGTGCCCCTACATTCTTGCTTTCGTTGGAGAATGGCTTACCAATCTGTTGTGGAAGCGTCCCAACCCTGCCAACCTTTGGTATAATCACCAAGTACCAGAACTGCCGTTCAACCACCTCCTGACTCATTCCAGAATTCCCCTCCTCGGAGGGGCAGGGGTGGGTACCTGTTTCAAGCATGTTTTCTGAAAAACACCTCGAAATCAACCACTAAAATCTCGGCTCAAGGATATTTAAAACCTTGCCTTCTCGGCTAGTCAATGGCTAGGCAAACCATGGGAATTTGTAGCTTTGAGGCTTTGGTTTTATAGAAAAGGAGAGGCAGTGGAAGAGTCTGGAGAGAGAAGACGAGCGACGGCGGAGAGGAACGGGATTAATATACAGAATGAGCGGTCGTTGCATGCGGGGCTGAAGCTGTGGTATGCGCAGCCTGAGGACAGGTTTGAGGTGCCGGTGGGTGGGTTCGTGATTGACCTGGTGCGGGGACCGCAGTTGGTGGAAATCCAGACGCGGAATTTCACGGCTATCCGGCCCAAGCTGCAGGCGCTTTTAAAGGAACACAAGGTGCATTTGCTGCATCCCATCACCTATGAAAAATGGGTAGTGCAGGTAGACGCCAAAGGTACCTCGGTGCTGTCGCGCCGCAAATCCACTTTCCGGGGGGCGCTGACCGATATTTTTGAGGAGTTGGTGCGTATCCCGGAGTTGGTGAAGCATGAGGGGTTCACGTTGGAGTTTCCCCTCATCAGGGAAGAGGAAGTCCGCTGCCGCGATGGCAAAGGCAGCAAGCACCGCAAGAAGGTCAGCATCAAAGACCGAAAATTGCTGGAGGTGATCAGTTCGCACCGCTTTACTTGCGCCCAAGATTTTCTGCTGTTTCTGCCACCTAACTTGCCGCAGCCTTTCTCCAACAAAGACCTGGAGAAAGCCCTGCAACTTCCGCTGCATCGGTGCCGCCAGATCACCTATTGCCTCCGCAAAATGGAAGCACTTACCGTGGTGGGCAAGAACCGGAACGAGCTGCTGTATAGCGTCCTTTCACCGGTTACCACAGAGCCTGAGAGCAGCACACTTCCCCAGCCTTCGGAATAAAGAACCTGTTGTTTAGGGCGCTTTTTCTGAAAACAGGTCCTAAACCGGTCATGGCAGGTAAGCGTTCGTCCTACACAGGCTGCCCCATTGGCTCTACCCTGGTCATGCGCACGCAGCGCTTCTTCCCACCGGTTTTATGTTTTTTAGGGCCTTAACGCATAACTGTGGGGCTTTTTACCGTATGCATCATTTTGTCTAACTGTAAAGAAGCCAGGGAGATGCAAATCAGAAAGAGAGACACGTACAGCACTGGACGCGTAACTTCCCGCCCCGGAGCCCCCACCCAAACCTCGGAGGTGCCGGCTGGTGCCGTACAGCCGCTGGGGCTGGATGCTGCCAAAGATGGTTTGCTTTATCTCCCCAGCGGATATGAACAGAGCAAGCCTGCGGCCCTGGCCGTAATGCTGCACGGTTCAGGCGGTAACCCAGAGCATGGGATGTGGCTTCTCCAGCGGTATGCCGATGCGCATAACATCATCCTCATTGCCCCGGCCTCTCGCAAATACACTTGGGACGTGATCGTGACAGATTCCTTCGGGCCCGATGCCATTTTCATAGACCAATCCCTCGCTTTTGCCTTCGAGCACTTCAACATTGACCCGGCGCGCGTGGCCATTGGCGGTTTCTCAGATGGCGCTTCTTATGCCCTGTGCCTGGGTTTAACTAACGGCGATGTCTTTACCCACATCATTGCCTTTTCACCAGGCTTCGCTTTTGCCCGTGAGAAACATGGCGCCCCCGCTGTTTTCATCTCCCACGGAGTGCACGACGGCATATTGCCCATTGATCCGTGCGGGCGGCTCGTACACCGCGATTTGAAGAAGGAAGGTCTGGAAGTGAAATACCTGGAGTTTGACGGTGAGCACGAAATCCCCGCCAATATTTCGCAAGCCGCGATTGAGTGGTTTTTGAAGTAGTTAATAGCTACCCGGAAGTAAGCTTATTTACCAGGTTTAGGTGAGGTAAATTCTTCTCCTTTTTTATGATCCTGTTCATTCTGGATACCGTCACCCTATTCTCTTTTTTGTCATCCTGTTTCTATCATTTACCGTCACTCTTTTCTCTCTTTTTGTCATCCTGAAAGGATCTTGTTGGCCAACTGTAATAGCAGAAAATCATGGACATTCTTTTCCGGTAAAGCAATCCATGGTTTCTAAAAACTGCACTACATAGTTACCCGTCGCACTCATCGGGCTGGTCAACCTCCAATCATCACCTTCCTAAAACCCACTCCTATTCCTAGCTAAATACCTTAACCATCGCATCTTGCGCTCGTTAAAAAATGGTGCATTGTTTAACCTTAACTTACCTACGATGGAAAGACATGACAGAGATCGCTATGATAACGGCGGGAACAGACCCCAGAACAGATTTGACCACTACCATGACAACTGGTCGGGACGGGGCATGAGCCGCGATGACCAGCACTATCCTTATGACTCCAGAAATGAGCATCCCCGTGCTGGGCAGTTTCAAAACCGGGACGATGACTTCCGCCGGAACGATTCCCACCAGTACCGGAAAGACCAGGACGGGCAACATCCTTACCAGAGCAATTACCGCCAGGACAGGGACCAGTTCGGGGATGCTTACCAGCGCAACTTCCGGCATGACCCTACCATGCCACGGGGCAGCGAAGACGAGGATTTGATGGGCAACATCCGGCAGGGCTACGGCATCTCCAGTTATGACGGCACCTCAGACCGGTTCAATACCCTCAACAGCGAGCACCGGTACGGCGACCGACAGGATGAGCAACCCTACTACTCCGGGGCCCAGGACGAGTTCAGAAGCGCCCAGTTTGGCAGCGGCCTCGGGGACTCTGGCCTGCACTCAGACCGGGGCATCCCGAACTACAGCACGCGTTCTTTCCAGGATCCTTATGGCTCTGGGCTGGGCAGTTCCTACGGTGGCACTAATTACGGCGGCGGCACCGGTTACACCGGCGGACATATGGGCGGCACCTGGGGAAACAACTCCTACGGAAGCTACTCTGGCAACATCGGTGGGTACGGCTCTATGAATGACAGTTCTTACGGTAGCGGAATGGGCAGCTCAGGCAACACCTCCTCCCAAAACAATGGCCGCAGCACCAGGGAACTGGGCGGATTTTAGCAGCTTGTAAGCCTGGCAACCTCGTATCAAGGGCAACAAATGAAATTCAAAAGAAAAGCGGCGGAAAGGGCACTACACCCATTCCGCCGCTTTTCTATGTTTAGTAAATTTGTTTAAGGCTTTTACGCTTATTCGCAGATATAGGTGTACGTGGTGCTGGTGCCATCTGCCCCATTGCGGGTTAAAGGCCAGTTCTTATCTGAGTAGGAATGCGTAAAGGTGCGCGAGTAGTTGAAAGGCCTCAGATCTAAGGTGCCGGGTCCTTTCTGGGTACCTTCTGTGGAAGTGGAAGAAACCACCGACACGGAGTTGTTCTTAGACAACGTAATGGCCATGGTATTAGGATAGGTGTACTGCAGATAAGGCACCCGGTAATGCGGGTTGATCTTGTCATCATGCGTGTACTGCATATTGATCACCACATCGGCCAAGACCTCGGCTCCCCTGAACGAAAGAATCCGGTACTCCCGGCTCCTGATCATGTTTCCGTTCGCATCATAGGTATAGGTGATGTCATTGGTGAGAAGGGGCGCCGACCCTAACAGAAAGTAATTCTTTGAAGTGGTGATCTGCTTCTGGGCATTATACTCCAACTCCATGGAGGAATTCAGTCCCAGCGTACCGTTCCGGTCGGCGAACAGGTTTATTTTCCGCAGCAGGCTTTGGTTGTCGTATTCAAACGTGTAATACTGCATCTCCCGGCCATTCTGCAGGGTGACGGTTCTAGACACCCTACCCTGGGCATCATATTCGGCGACCAGGTTGAGCGTAGTAGCCGTGGGAAAGTTGGTGGTTTCATTGATCACCTCCAAGCGGTCGTTGCCATAGACAAACTCCCGGGTCCGGGTCTGCCCAGTGGTAGGGTTGGTAAACACCTCCCGGGTAAAGTAACAGGCAGTATCCTCTACCACAGGTTCTGTGTCCACTTCCTCCTCTGAACCACAGTTCATGGTAAGCAGAGAAAGCGCCAGAAGAAAACAATAGTTTCGTAGATTCTTTATCATAGACGGGTCTTTAAAATTTCAGCCATCTAAGGTAGGCGGCCTGACTCCAATTTACCAAAAATGACGAGGTAAGTAGCTGCCAAGCCCATATATTTTTGTGGTTTTGGTGTGACAAGGATAACCATCAGAAACCCCACCTCTGGCGTGAGGTTGCGGCGCAAGTCTCCTTTTGAAAATTCGCTCCGGCTGAAGCGCCTTACCTATGCTTCTCCTGGCTACCTACGCTCCTACCCTATGGGCACAAACCAATTCCAGGAGCTTCCAAGCCAAGCTTAGCCTAAGAAAAACTCAACTACTCTGTGCCTTATCAGCTGCACCGCCAGTACAATCCAAATATCTGATATGTACTATACTTATATTGGGCTTATCCGTATAAACCCAACACCAAAGAACTAACCCTATGAAACTATTGAACCAACTTTTCGCCCTTTGCCTCGGCATTGCCAGTCTGCTGTTGTTTGCCTCTTGCACCCAGGAAGCGCAAAGAGAAACCAACGCCGAAGCAAACGAAGTAGAAGCCGAGACCCGCTCTGCAGGATCTGAGATCTCCAGCGAGGCAAACGAAGCCGGGAATGAAGCTAACCGAGACCTGAATAACTTTTCCACCTGGGTAAGCGACAAGACTTCCCGTGCGAAAACCGCCACCAAGGAAGAATGGCAGGAACTCAAAACCGAGTACAAAACCCGTGAAGCCAAACTAGACGCCCAAAGCAGCACCTGGGACGAGAAAACCAAACAGAAATGGCAACAGACCAAAGCCTCCTGGAACAAGTTCGAAGACTCTACCCAGGCCAGACTGGGCATCCCTGAAGACAACGACTAAGCTTTATTGAAAAAGGGAATATGGTACAGGAGAGATGGCGGGTAACCCTTAACGTCTCTCCTTTTTTGAGGTGTTTTTACAGAAATGGTTTGAAAACGTTGTATGCTGTAAGGTTGAGAGAAGTGGTAGTTTGTGGCTGACCATGAGACCAGTTTGTAAGTGGCTTGGTGCATTATCAGGTAGTGTGTTTCGCCAGTTACAAACTGGCGGTTAATGGTCCTCCAAGTTACCGCTTTGCTCAAACTTGAAGGATAACGTATTAGGGGTGTATGAGCCGGCACTATAGAATCATTGATCAGGAGAAGCTTTATTTTCTCTCGTTTTCAACGGTGAATTGGGTGGATGTATTCATTCGGCCCGAATACAAAGACATAGTGGTGGATAGTTTGAATTACTGCATCCAACACAAAGGCTTGGAAGTGTACGCTTGGTGTCTGATGAGCAGCCACGTGCATATGATCATTGGTTCTCATGGTGAACCCTTAGAGGGTATTGTTCGGGACATGAAGAAGCACACTGCTAAAACCATTCTCAAAGCCATCACCGACAACCCACAAGAGAGCCGGAAGGAATGGCTGCTGTGGATGTTTGAACGAGCCGGCAGAAACAACCCCAACAACCAGCAATATCAGTTCTGGCAGCAGCACAACCATCCCATAGAACTAAACTCCAACTTCCTTTTGGGACAAAAGCTTGACTACATCCACAACAACCCGGTAGAAGCAGGCTTTGTGCGAGAGCCACAAGATTACCTGTACAGCAGCGCCATCGATTATACAGGTAGCAAAGGCTTGGTCAAGGTCAAGCTGATTGAATAAACAGCTGGTCTGGTTTTAAGCCTGGTTTTCAGGAAACAACCCCAAAACATACTTCAAGTTTGAGCGAAGCGGTAACTTGGAGTACAAATGACCGCCAGTTTGTAACTGGCGCAACACACTACCAAATTACGTAGCAAGCCAGTTACAAACTGGCATCATAGCCAGCCACAAGTTACCGCTTCGCTCAAACTTGCCGCATGAATAGGGGTACTTGCGTTTCTGAGCCACTTTTCAAAAACCTGCCCTAAAACACCCTTACCCCCTCAACGCCTCTGCCAGAAACGGCGCCGTCTTACTCCCCTTCACTCCCACTACTTCCTCCGGCGTACCTGCGGCTACGATCTGGCCGCCTTCCTCCCCTGCGCCGGGGCCGATGTCAATCACCCAGTCAGAGGCGGCGGCGACGCGCATGGTGTGTTCTACCACCAGCACGGTGTTGCCAGCTTCTACCAGTTTCTCCAGTTGGGCCATGAGCTTGTCTACGTCTGACGGGTGCAGGCCGGTGGTAGGTTCATCTAACACGTAGAGGGTGTTGCCACGGCTGAGGCGTTGGAGTTCGGTGGCGAGTTTGATGCGCTGGGCTTCGCCGCCGGAGAGTTCGGTGGCGGGCTGACCGAGGCGCAGGTAGCCCAGGCCTACTTCGCGCAGCACGGTGAGGATGCGGTGGAGGGTGGGTTCTTCGTCAAAAAAGGCCCAAGCGGCGTCTACGGTGAGGTTCAGGACCTGGGCGATGTTGAGGTCGCGGTAAGTCACTTCCAGGGTGGGGGCGTTGTAGCGGGCGCCGTGGCAGACGGGACAGGGCGCGTAGACGCTAGGCAAAAAGAGCAGTTCCACCATCACGAAGCCTTCGCCCTGGCAGTTCTCGCAGCGGCCTTTGGCGACGTTGAACGAGAAGCGGCCGGCGTCATAGCGGCGCTGTTTGGCCAGGGGCGTATCGGCGAAGAGTTTGCGGACGTGGTCGAAGAGGCCGGTGTAGGTGGCCATGTTGGAGCGGGGCGTGCGACCGATGGCTTTCTGGTCTACCCGCACCAGCCGCTTGATGTGCTCTAGGCCGCTCACAATCCTGCCGCCAAGGGTTTGCGGGGCGGGGCTTTCTAGCCTACCGGCTTCTTCTTCCTCGGGCTGTATTTCCTGGCCCAAATGGTCGGCGACCAGTTCTACCAGCACCTGGCTCACCAGGCTGCTCTTGCCGGAACCCGATACGCCCGTGACGGTGGTGAACACGCCCAGCGGAAAGGCCGCACTCAGGTTGTGCAGGTTGTTGCGGGTGACGCCGCTTAGTTTGAGCCAGCCGGTGGGTGTGCGGCGCGGGCGCGTTTGCACCGGGGCCGTGCCGAACAGGTAGGCGGCAGTTTGGGAATTGAGGATGTGTTGCAGGCCATCGGGCGGACCGCTGTAGAGGATTTCGCCGCCTTTCTCGCCGGCGGCGGGGCCTACGTCCACGAGCCAATCGGCTTGCCGGATCACGTCCAGGTTATGCTCTACCACAAACAAGGAGTTGCCCGCTTTCTTCAGGTTGGCCAGGGCGGTGAGCAGGGCCACAGTATCTGAGGGGTGCAGGCCCGCCGAGGGTTCATCCAGCACGTACACCACGCCAAACAAATGCGAGTACAGCTGGGTGGCCAGCCGCAGGCGCTGCAACTCGCCAGGCGACAAGGTAGGCGTGCTTCGTTCCAGAGACAAGTAGCCGAGGCCCAGGTCCAGCAGCACCTGGATGCGGGCCACCAAGTCTTGGGCGATGCGCTGTTTGGCAATCTGTTGCTCGGGGTGAGCCTCGTTTTGGGCTGCGGGGCCAGGGGCCGAGGCGTTCACGTACGGTTGCAGGGTCTGGGCCACGCGTTGGAGGGGCAGGCGCGACAGCTGGGTGATGTCATAACCCGCGAAGGTGACGGAAAGCGAGGCGGGGTTCAGGCGTTTGCCGTGGCAGGTGGGGCAGTTTGTGTGGAGCATGTACTGCAGCACCCGCTTTTTCATCTGGGGGCTGTTGGAGTTGGCGAAGGTATGGAACACGTGCCGCCGGGCGCTGGTGAAGGTGCCCATGTAGTTGGGTTCTTCTTTGCGCTGCAGGGCGCGGCGGGTTTGCTCGGGGGTATAGCCGGGGTACACGGGCACCACGGGTTGCTCCTGGGTGAACAAAATCCAGTCGCGGTCTTTCTGGGGCAGCTCGCGCCAGGGGGTGTCTACGTTATAGCCCAGGGTCACCAGAATGTCGCGCTGGTTCTGGCCACCCCAGGCGGTGGGCCAGGCGGCAATGGCCCGCTCCCGGATAGTAAGCGAGGGGTCTGGCACCATGCTTTCTTCGGTGACCTCGTAGATGCGGCCCAGGCCGTGGCAGGTGGGACACGCGCCCTCGGGGGTGTTGGGCGAGAACGCCTCGGCGTAGATGATGGGTTGCCCCGGCGGGTAGTCTCCGGCACGCGAATACAGCATGCGCACCAGGTTAGAAAGGGTGGTCACGCTGCCTACACTGGAGCGCGTGGTGGGCGTGCCGCGTTGCTGCTGCAGGGCCACGGCCGGGGGCAGGCCCTCAATGGCGTCTACCTCGGGCACGGCCATCTGGTGGAACAGCCGCCGCGCGTAAGGACTTACACTCTCCAGGTAGCGGCGCTGGGCTTCGGCGTACAGCGTCCCGAACGCCAGTGACGATTTCCCCGACCCCGACACGCCCGTGAACACCACCAGCGCGTCTCGGGGAATGGTGAGGTCCACGTTCTTCAGGTTATGCTCGCGTGCTCCGCGAATGGTGACGAAGCCGGAAAATGGATTCATACTGTATCAAATACTAGTCTTTATTTAAAAAATTTAAAAATTTCAAATATCAATAATCCTACTCTAAAGTCCTGTTACGACTATCCAGAAATAAGATTTAATTGAAAATTAATAATTTTATCATCAAAACAAATTCAATAAGTTAAATTTTTATTTTAATAAACACACAATTAAACACTTCATTATAAGCACGCAAGTCATTTTCGACTAAACTCTAAAAAATCAAAGTTTTAAAAATAATTACTAAAAAGTAAGTATTGATTTTACCCAAACCCATAATTAACTTAAATAGAATATTAGCAATCATTAACTAATTATCGCTTATTAAACATGGATTGATAAATAACAACAACATAAATACATAAAACTATGATATACTTAATATTCACTTCCGCATTGATAGCTTACATAATCACTAAAGCAAGTGAAATTTTTAATAAGCTTTTAATCAAAATAAACACGACTAAAGATATTAAAGGCAATATAAATTTCACTTATTTAGAAAATAAAGTTGCAACTTTCATACAAAAGTATACCAATTTAGAAAAACCAGATTTTTCAAACATAAAGTTTTTAAAATGGAAATTAGGCGTATCCTCAGGATTATCTAAATTCTTTGGGATACTTTGCATAGTATCTTTAATTTTTAGTATTTTGCAATACTGGCTTGATCATACAACAAATATTGATTTGGCAAAATCTTCTATTCTAAAAATTGAGCAAACTCAGTTCTTAATAAAAAAACATGTAGATTTCATAACAATTCCTCCATTATATAATATAGTTGCAATAATTATATTAATCTCTCTCTCTATAGTATTTCCTATACTAGAACAATACAAAAATAAATACAATAAAATAACTAAATATACTTCAAACATTGCTTATATATTAACAATTTCTTCTTCTTTTACTTTCTTCGGAAACACCTTTAAAGAAAGTGAAAAAACAAGAGAAGGCAATTTAGAAATTCACAAGTTAGCTATTATTGAAAATAATAAATTAGCTCTTAAGGAAATAAAGAATGAATTAAGACAAAGAATAATAAACGAGATTCTAACGAACCCGGAATTCAGTTCAGTTCTACATGATTTGAATGAAATTCAAAAAGAAATTGAAAACACGGAATCTAATAATGAATATATTCATTATGTCAATATCGCTCCAAATTTAAAAATACAACAACTGCCAGTTTATAAATTTAAAAATACATTTAAATATGAATTCGATATTGAGAATGAATTCATATCTCTTGAAACAAAATTTTGGGATGAATATGTTAAGAATCAAACAAGTGAAACATTCACTGATTTTTACACTGAAGCAGAGGAAGCAAGTTATAGAAAATTCAAAAATAGCAACAGTAAATGGCACAATAATTCATCGTTAAAAAACTCAAACTCCATATTAAACTTTATTAATACAGAAATCAAGGATAAAACTGCTGAAAAGAACTCCTACTTATACTCCAAATACAAAGAACCTATTGACAAACTTATAAAAAAAGGGTACGGAAGCTCAGCAAAGCCATGGTTAAACAATTTTATCCAAGCTCTAGGTCTCGACTTCATCTTTATAGATGAATTTCTTGACCCAATATTACATGATCCGATTGAAGATTATATTACAAATAAATCAGAAAACATACTTACAATGATAATTGATAAAGACTATAATAAAGCCAGATCTGAAATTGATAATTTCATCATATCTTTTAAAGCAAAATTTAGCAAAGATGTCACAAAAAGTAAAAAATTCAACAATCTTAAAACAAGAATAAAAAATGGACTTACATTATCCAGGAACATTTCAACAAAAACTCTCAATACTATTTACCACGAAAACATTCTAGCCAACTTGCACTTAGAAAAAATAAGCAATAATTGTAGGTGGGAAAAAATAAGAAAAACATTTTACAACCAAGCAGACAACCTACGAAGTGCAAACTTTACTTATGATCAAATTTCAACATTGAAGGAGTCAATGAAAGAATGGAATAATTATAAGAAGTCAAGTAAACTTCAGTTATACTTTAATGGAGAGCAGAACCTAGAACTTACTTTTCATGAGTTCCTAAAAAATAATCCTAAAGCCAAAGCTTGTTGGGGCTACATACTACAACAGCATGACTGGGATGGCGCTGCATACTACTACACCAAATATCCTAACAGCGAAGCTACAGGAAAACCTTATTATCTTTTAAACTATTATTATAAAACAAATTTACCAAACTTGGATATAAGAGAGGTATATGATGAGGCTACTGATAAATGGGTAGGAGAGTTATGCCCACCGGCTCACTAATTATATTGAAATAATAATTATAATAAAAAATATCAAAACATTCTCCATTTTAATATATAATAACTCAAGTTGATTATAATTAATTACAATAAACTGCAAAATAATTTTATTTTATTATTATAAAAACTTAACATACAACTTTGATCACAATATAAATTTTTATTAATTTATTTAGTATTTCAGCAAATTAAAGTATCTAAAATTGCTATATTTTTCATCGTTATTACAGAATTCCTTTTAATTTTACTATCAATTTTTTTTAGCATTAAATTGTGAGATTAGTATTATAAGAACCATATTATTAGAAACATAACAGCGACTTTGTTAACATCCTCCCATGCTCCGCACCGAAGCTTCTACCCCGCTGGCGCAGGCCCGCCAAACCCGGGTTTCCTCCATTGATGTGGTGCGGGGCTTGGCCATTGTGCTCATGGCACTGGACCACGTGCGCGATCTGTGGCACACCACCTCGCTGGTGCAGGACCCGTTGTCATTTGACACCACTACCCCGGCCCTGTTCCTGACGCGCTGTGTCACGCATTTCTGCGCGCCTACCTTTTTGTTCCTGGCGGGCACCTCGGCGTACCTCTCCCTGATGCGGGACGGAGACTACGGGCGCGCCCAACGGTTCCTGCTGTCGCGCGGGGTCTGGCTTATGGTGCTGGAGGTCACGGTGGTGGGCTTCGGCATCTGGTTTGACATCTTCTTCCGGACCACCATGTTCCAGGTGATCTTTGCCATTGGGTTCGGGTTTGTGGTACTGGCGGGGCTGCTGCGGCTCCCGGCTCGCGGGATTGGCGGCATAGGCTTGGCCATTATCCTGCTGTACAACCTGCTGCCGCAAGTAGGCCCTGCGGAGGGCATGACAGGTAAATTTGCCTATTCCCTCCTATTCCGCCAGGGGTTCTTCCCGGCCACCGAGCATTTTGCCTTTCTGGTGGCCTATCCGTTGATCCCGTGGCTGGGTATTCTGCTGTTGGGCTTCGGCTTTGGGCCTGTTTTCAGGAAAACGGCCCCAGAACGCCGGAAGCTGCTGTGGCTCTCGTCGGCCGTGGCCTTGGGCGTATTTGCGGTGCTGCGGTTTATGCAGGTGTACGGCGACCCTAACCCCTGGGCGGTGCAGAAAACGGCGTTGTTTACGTTTCTGTCGTTTGTGAACGTAACCAAGTATCCGCCTTCGCTTTTGTACGCAGCCTTGTTTCTGGGACTTATGTTTTTAGCGCTGGTTTTGCTGGAACGGGCTCAAAACTGTTTTGCGCACTTCCTCACCCTTTACGGCCGGGTGCCGCTGTTCTTCTACTTGGCGCACTGATACCTTATTCACACCAGCATGCTGCTGCTCATGTTCTGGCAAGGCCTCACTTGCCAGCAACTCCCCTTCGGTACGCTGAGTTTGGTCGGCCCACAGAAGGTGTGGGCGTGGAGTTGCCGTATGTGTACCTGGTCTGGATAAAGGTGGTGCTGGTGCTCTACCACGCCTGCCGCTGGTACAGCCGCTACAAAGCTGCCCACCCAGAGAAGAAATGGTTGAGTTATCTGTAGGGCTGCCTCTACTTTACATAATTTCTAAAAACAAGAACATTAATGCTACCAACGGCTTGAAGTTCTTTTCTGAAAATTGTCCTGCAAACCCAAACACAGTACTTCAAGTTTGAGTAGAGCTGAAAATTGTAGCATGATTAAGCGTCTCATGGGTTTCCTTACGTGCTGTGAGTCACATTTCACAAGACTTCTTTCTTCTCTTAGTGTAGATTTAATGGTTAAAACTGAGAAAATTTTTACTCAATTTTTTGAAGTAGACATTTTCTTACTCAACTTATGCATACATAAATTAATATCAATATATTTAAATATTAAACAATAAGAAACAATATGAAAAAGATTTACAGCATAATATTATTTGTCTCAGTACTAGCTACTATCTCATCTTGTAGCTCTAAGTCAAAAAAATCAAGCAATGATTATGAATATAATGTTTCAGGTGTTGATGAGGACGGAGATGATGTTGATGGAGAAGTTGAAGTTACTAAGGAAGGTGGTTCAGGCACAATAACAGATGAGTATGGAAATGAGAAAGAAGTAGATGTTGAATGGACAGGAAAGGGAGAACTTGAAGCAACCGACGAGGATGGGGAAACTTATGAATTAGAAGTTGAGTAACTATTTATTCTTTAATAATGTAGGTCAAAACTATAAAAGGCGTTTAGAACCTGTTTTTTTGAAAACAAGTCCTAAACGCCTTTCGCATTAACGTACTAATCTCTACGCGTCCTTCTCTTTATAAGGAATGGTGTTGCGCAAGCTTTCAATGCGCTCGGGGCTGAAACTCGGGAGCGGCAGGTCATCGGCGGTACGCCATTGGTTTACCTTTTCCTGCGCGGCCTGGGTTTTCTCTTCAGACAAGCCGGTGTCGCGGCCCAAGTACAGCGTCTGCGACGGAAACGCAAGACCCGAGCCGCTGGCGTCAATCACGTCCAGCATACGCAGCAGCAGGTCCTCCTGTATCTCCAGGAACTCATTGTAGTCGGCGGTTAGCACGTAGGAGAACACCTCCAGGTTATACGAGGAAGCTCCCACGCCCACAAACCGCACCCGGGCAGACTCGGGGTCAATCTTGGGGTGGGCGTAGAGAATACTCCGGAGCTCCACCAGCAGGTACCGGATCTGGTCGGGGCTGGTGTCACAGCGCACGCCAAAGGTGGGGTGGAACCAGACGCGGTCCCGGTGCGCGTAGTTCTCAATGCGCTGCGAGGAGAAATCACCGTTGGGAATGGTCACCACCGTGCGGTCATTCGTGCGCAGGCGGGTAGAGCGCATGCCAATGGACTCCACCGTGCCCGTGGTCTCGCCCACCTTGCAGAAGTCCCCTACCCTGATGGGCTGATCGGCGATGAGCGTCACGCTGCCCACAAAGTTCTCCACGGTTTTCTGCGCGCCCAACGCCAACGCGATACCGCCAATCCCCAGGGCGGCCAAACCGGTGGTCACGTCAAAGCCCAGGGTGCCCAGAAACGCGATGACCCCGAAGACTACAATGGCAATCTTAGCGCCTCGCCGCAGAAACAGCACCGCCGAGAGCGCCGCCTGGTTGCGTTTGCGGGTGAGGCGCCGCTCCAGGTACTGCGCCATCACCTCAATCAGGCGCCAGAGCAAGAGCAGGAACACCGCCAGGCCAATGAGCACCGTTAACTGGCTGAACTGCTGCCGCACAATAATGGAGATGCCCACCCGCTGCGTGGTGCCAATAAACAGCCACAACGCCAGGTACAGTTGAATGGGCAGCGAGAACGCCTGGATGATGGCCGCAATGTGCTCTTCGCGGGCCCGGCGCCAGCTGCGCTTCAAGATAAACACCACCGTCTTGATCACCACCCAGGAGGCCGCATAGGCCAGCACCGCAATGAGCAGCAGGAAAAACCACTGCCCCACCGGCACGCCGTTCCACTTGGTTTCCACGGCCACCTGCGGCATGACTTTGTCTGCCAAGGGTTTGTCGGCTTCTTCAATCACCTGCGGTATGCGCTGCACCGTCTGCGAGGAGAAAAGCCAGATGGGCCCGCCCTCCGCGTCTTCCAGCTTCTCCAGGAACAGGTCAAACTCCTCGCCGTTGACGGTGGCCTCCCCTACCCGCTCCAGATTGGGTCCCAGGTTATCGTCCTCGCGGCCTTCGTAGGAATCGTTCAGGAGCGAATACGGAATAATCTCGCCGCTCTGGTCTAAGAGCCGCTGCAGGGCGTGCGCCAGCTTGGCGCCGTTCTGCTTCTGGTCCAAGGTGCTGTCCAGGTTCAGGTACAGGGCGGCCTTTTCATAATTCTCATCGGCAATAGACCTGATAAAGCCCTGCACCGCTCCCCGCGGCGTACGGCGCCCCAGGGTGTCAAGGGGCCAATCGGGTTCAAGCACCTCGGCTACGGTGGTGTCTTTGGCCTGCTCCTGCGCCAGGGCGGGCAGCGAAAGCAAAGTCAGGGCAAAAAGCAGGAAATAGAATCGCAGGCCCCTGGCCGAGGTATGTTTTGCAAGAAAGGCGAAGGGGCGGGATACGGGCAATAGTTCAATCATAAGGGGTCTCTGTGGTGAAATAAGAACACAGGCGGCGGGCAAAAAACCAAGGTACCGGCTGGCTGGGTAACAGGCAATGAACAAACAGCACTGGTTCTGGCCTACCTGCCCTAAAACGTTTCCGGAGCCCAGGTGTTATACATTGCTTTCAGAAGCGGTCTATCCAGGGTGTTCCTCCCACTGCTTTTCTCCGCTGTCCAGGACTCTATTCCTCTCCCGTGACGTACCTGTAACTAACGTTTCCAGCCTTTCTAGGTAGCGCGCTTGGAAGTGTGTGGAAAGATCTTTAGCAGGCAAAAGCGGTAAGCTGATGCTGCCCTTCGGCGCCTGCATTTACCCCTAGGGCGCGGCTTGGCTACGCCTGTCTCCCGCGTGAAATACCAGAACAGCGCCCAATTAATACGGATTTTCACCTACTGGGGTGTTTTAGCGCTTCTACATGCCAACGTTCTGCCCCGTTAATTGCGTAAGGTGCAATCTAAGAGGTACCCGCCTCCCAGGGCTGCGAACGCGCTCTTGCAGCGTAGCCAGCGCCCCCCTGACTCTCCCGGCGTCTTCAGGAAACCGGTAGAGAAAACTGATCGGCGTTTTGCCTTTCCTTTCGGAAAAAGGGGCAGAAAACAGGAAGGGAAACCAGGCCTGTTGGGCAAGAGGGAAGCGTTAATTCTCACCACAAACACGTTTAGACCTACAGATATGGATGCAGCTTTGCGCCAGAACCAGAGCAATGGGATTTTAGGAAACTACCAGATTCCGCCGCAATTTTTAGATGAGGTATTCATGGCCCCGGGCCAGGTGCACCCGCACTACCAGGCCGTGTACCGGCAGTTCCAGGAGTTCTCCAAAGAAGATTTCAAGGAGTTGAATGAGCACGCCAAGATGTCTTTCTTCAACCAGGGCATTACTTTCTCGGTGTACTCAGACAAGTCAAAGGGCGTGGAGCGCATCTTCCCCTTTGACCTGTTTCCGCGCATCATCCCGGCCCAGGAGTGGGCCCGCCTGGAAGAAGGCATCATTCAGCGGTGCGTGGCCCTGAACCTGTTCATGCAGGACATCTACGGAGCGCAGCACATCCTCAGAGACAAGGTAGTCCCCGCCGAGCTGATCTTCTCGTCCAAGAATTACCTCAAGGCCATGCTGGACTTCAAACCCATTGGCGGCATTTACAACCACATCTCGGGCACTGACCTCATCAAGCACTCAGACGGCCAGTACTACGTGCTGGAAGACAACCTGCGCTGCCCCTCGGGCATCAGCTACGTGCTCTCTAACCGGGTGGCCATGAAACGCACGCTGTTCCAGGTGTTCCGGCAGTTCAACGTGAGCACCGTGCAGGAGTATCCGCAGGAGTTGCTGGCCACCATGCAGAGTGTCGCGCCCAAGGGCATTGATGCGCCTACCTGCGTGGTGCTTACCCCCGGCGTGTACAACTCGGCTTACTTTGAGCACGCGTTCCTGGCGCTCACCATGGGCGTACCGCTGGTGGAAGGCCGCGACCTGTACGTAGAGAAGAACTTTGTGTACATGAAGACCATCAACGGCCCCAAACGGGTAGACGTGGTGTACCGCCGCCTGGACGATGACTTCCTGGACCCCATGGCGTTCAAGCCAGACTCCATGCTGGGCGTGCCCGGCATCATGGCCGCCTACAAGAAAG
This sequence comes from Rufibacter hautae, assembly GCF_008271695.1. GTDB lineage: Bacteria > Bacteroidota > Bacteroidia > Cytophagales > Hymenobacteraceae > Nibribacter > Nibribacter hautae. Next base: position 178,394 of record NZ_VKKY01000002.1, on the reverse strand, counting down.
GCAACGTGAACCTGCTCAACGCACCCGGCACCGGCTTCGCCGATGACAAAGCCGTGTACACCTACGTGCCCGACATTATCAAGTACTACCTGCAGCAGGACCCTATCCTGAACAACGTGCACACCTACCGCTGCGAGAAAGACGATGACTTCCAGTACGTGCTGGAGAACATGGCCAACCTGGTGATCAAACCCGTGGATGAAAGTGGTGGCTACGGCATCCTCATCGGGAACAAAGCCACCAAAGAGCAGCTCGCCGAGTTCAAAACCCTGGTGACCGAGAACCGGCGCAAATACATCGCGCAGCCCATCATGAACCTGTCTATGCACGCCACCTTCATTGAGGGCGAAGACCAGTTTGAACCTCGTCACGTAGACCTGCGCACCTTTACGCTGTTGGGCAAAGACCGTCAGTTTGTGCTCAAAGGAGGTCTTTCCCGCGTGGCCCTCAAGAAAGGAAGCCTCATTGTGAACTCCTCCCAGGGCGGCGGCTCTAAAGACACTTGGGTCATGATGGAAGACGGCGCCGGCATGTCTATGGAACAGCGGGACTCCATGGAGCAAAGCATGACCATGGACGGCCAGACCATGACCATGGGCCCGCAGGGAATGTCCATCGGTACTGAAGGTACCATGTCCATGGGCAAGCCCGGGGCAGAATAGTTTGTAGGGGCAATCCCTTGTGGTTGCCCTTCTACTGCGAGTTACGCAACGGGCAACCACAAGGGATTGCCCCTACCTCATCAAGATATTATAATCAAAACTCCTGACTCAGAACTCAGGACTCAGAACTAAAAAATAGTACATGCTATCAAGAATTGGAAACAGCTTGTTTTGGATGGGGCGCTACATTGAGCGGGCCGAGCACATTGCCCGCTACACCCGGGTGCAGTATGTCTCCTCCGTTGATGCGCCGCTAGGGCCGCACCGCGATTTAGTTCTGGAATCTATCCTGAACATGGCGGGCAGCAAGGAGGCGTATTTTGGGGTGCATGACAAGCTGGAAGATGACAAGGTCATTGACTTTATCTCCATCTCTGAAGCCAACCAATTCTCCATTCTCAGCTACATTGGCCGCATCCGGGAGAATGCCCGCGGCTCCCGTGATAATATCTCCATTGAACTGTGGGAAGCCATCAATCGGTTTTATCACAAGGCCAATGAGTTGTTGACTTCAGAGATGGCCTCGGAGGAAATTGAGTTCTTCTCCCGCAGAATTGAGGAGAACAGCTACATCACCAAAGGCTACATTGAGAACACCCTGCTCCACAACGACGTCTGGATGCTGATCTCTCTGGGCATGCACCTGGAGCGCGCCATCCAGGTCATTCGGATTCTGCAGACCAAGCTGGACGACATTGAAAAGCTGGAGTTCATGAAGCAAGGCAACGCGCTGGAGAACTACCAGTGGAGCACTACTCTCAAGAGCACCGAGGCTTTTGACATGTTCATGCGCTGCCACAGAACCAGCCCCACCCGGTCGCACGTGCTGGATTTTTTGCTTTTCGATAGCCAGTTTCCCAAGTCTGTTGCGTATAGCATGGATTGGATCAGGAAATGTATTGAGGGCATCTCTTTTCAGCAGGAAGAAAGCAAAAGAGAATCACTGGAGTTTATAGCCGGAAAACTGGCTTGCCGTTTCCAGTACCTTACCATAGAAGAAGTAGAAGACCGGGCATCGCAGTTCCTGCAGAGAACCCTGGAGAATATCTATGAGATTGCCAATTTACTAGACGTTAAATATCTGAAATACCATTGATGCCAGGTGTGGCCTTGCCTATATGAAAACAGAATACGAGGTGGTGTACCGTACCCACAACACGTATGAGGAAAATGTGAGGGAGGCCTTCTTTTCTTTCCAAGTGCTGCCCTGCCAGAATGAGAGCCAGGTTGTGCGGAACGTTTCCCTCAACAACTCGCTGGGGGCAGAAACCTTCCAGCACCCCAACTCTTTTGGCTTTGAAGTCATAAGTCTGCATACGGTGGAGCCTTTCAACACCTTTGAGTTTGAGATGCGGGCCGTGGTGGAGAAAGACCAGACCTTGTTTCCGGTGGAAGGCATATTATCCGTAGAAGAAGAGCAAGAGCAGCTGCAGAACCATCTGTTCTACCTGCAGAACCACCAGTTCCTGGGCTTTGACCATTACACCCGCATCTCGGAGATGTATCGAGCCCAACTCTTGATGCAGCAACCACAGCAAACGGTGTATGGTTACCTGCAGCACCTGAATGCTTTTGTCCATGACCTGCTGGAATTTGACTCGGAGCCTACGCACGTGTGCACCAGCGCCAACGAGGTGCTTAAACTGCGCCGCGGGGTCTGCCAGGATTACACGCACCTGTTCCTGGGCATTGCGCGCCTGAACAGAATCCCCTGCCGGTACGTGTCTGGTTACCTGAACCAGGGCCTCCACCTAACGGGATCTGCCGTGATGCACGCCTGGGCCGAGGCTTATATTCCAGGGTTTGGGTGGCAGGGTTTTGACCCCACCAACCACCTGCTGGCAGATGCACACTACATCAAAGCCACCCACGGTTCTGACTACGCCGATTGCAGCCCCATCAAAGGCACCATCAAGACCAACGGAAAGCAGAAAACCAGTTATGGGGTAAGCGTTCATCCGCTGCAGGAGCCTTCCACGGCCCGGCAAAGTCAAACGCAATCCAGCTTTCAGGAATAAGCATGATTGCCTTAGAAGGCAGCTGTCACAAGCTTTAAGTAAAGAACAGTAAGCATGAGAACATTTCACTGCAGTTGCGGCAATAAGTTATTCTTTGAGAACTCCTTCTGTGTGGCTTGTAGCCGGGAGGTAGGCTGGTGTCCGGTGTGCGAGGGCATGCACGCCATGGAACTGGACGGCAAAGGCGGCTATACTTGTACCAACAAAGAATGCGGCGCCCATGTAGTGAAATGCTACAACTACTCTACCTACAACGTGTGCAACCGCATGGTGGAAACCCCGGCGGGACAGCCGCACCGTTTTAACCAGCTCTGCAGCTACTGCCAGCTCACCGAGACCATTCCGGATCTATCTATAGAGGGGAACGCCCAGAAATGGTACGACCTGGAGGTGGCCAAACGCCGCCTGCTTTACCTCCTAGATGAACTGGGCCTGCCCTACGGCTCCAAAGCCGAGAACTTTGAACTGCCGCTCTCCTTTGACTTCAAAGAAGACGTGGAGGCCTCTCCCATCCTGGGGTGGATTGGGCTGGAGAAGGGCGAGAAAGTCTTCACTGGCCACGCCGATGGCAAGATCACCATTAACCTGAGCGAGGCCGACCCCGTGGAGCGCGAAAAACTGCGCGTCTCTTTCGGGGAGACGCACCGCACGCTCATCGGGCATTTCCGGCATGAGGTGGGCCACTACTATTGGCAGTTGCTGGTGCAGAACAAAGACGAGGAAGCGTATAAAGCAGTTTTCGGCGACCATGAAAACCCCAGCTACTCAGAGGCCATGGACCAGTATTACAAAAACGGACCAAAGCCCAACTGGCAGGCCAGCTACATCAGCGCGTACGCCACCATGCACTCCTGGGAAGACTTCGCTGAGACCTGGGGAACCTACCTGGACATGATGGCCGTCCTGGACACCGCCGACAACCACGACCTGCTGGAACTCCCCAGCGACAACTTGGTAGACACCCAGTTAGAGGAAATGCTCGCCCGCTACGCAGACCTAAGCCTGAAAGTAAACGAGGTGAACCGCTCCCTGGGCCTCCCAGACCTGCTCCCAGAAACCTTCTCAGAGCCCGTGGTCGCCAAACTAAGCTACATTCACCGCCTGATCCAGCGAAACCGCAAAAAGAAGTAGCCTTTTCTGTGACGTTTTGAGTCTGCCCTCTCTGGCTTTTCAGGCCTAAAAGCAATCATCCGTTTAGAGCCTGTTTTGACAAAATCAGGCTCTAAACGGATTTTTCTTATTAAAGGCATAAGCGTAATACATATCCCTACCGCAAGTTTGAGCGCAGCGGTAACTTGTGGCTGCCTATGATGCCAGTTTGTAACTGGCCTTTCATATTATCAGATGTTTTGGTTCGCCAGTTGCAAACTGGCGGTCATTTCTACTCCAAGTTACCGCTGCGCTCAAACTTGAAGTATGGCCTTTTAGTAAAAATAAGCTTTAAAATTTATCCGCTGACGCGAGCTTGCAGCTCGTGTCAGCACGCATTCCAGATAGTTTTATTGTCATCCTGAATGGATCTTGTGAGCAAACAGTAATAGCGTTTCACTAAGGCTTTTCTAGTTCGCCTACAAGATCTTTCCAAGATAACAGGAGTGTTTGAATGAAAGATACCGGGAATGTGTGCTGACAAGAGCGGGACGCTCGCGCCAGCGATAAAAGCCGAGGAAAAAAGACTTCCCGTTTAGGATAGGTTTTCTTAAAAACAGGTCCTAAACGGGAGGTCTTTCTAAAGGCTAACTCTAGCTTTAGACAAACTCAAATCAAAGCAGTTTCTTGAAGAAAGGCTCTAGTTCTGCGGCCATTATGCCGTGTTCCTCTACGCTGGGGTGGCCAGTGCAGCCGGTGGCGCGCATGGGTTTGAAGAAGTGCAGGGCGACAGGTTTGGCAGCGGGGTACGCGGCATCAATCTCTTTTTTGATCGCCGAGAGGCAGTTTTCCAATGTTTGCTTTCTGTTACCATTCATCATGGGGCTGCTCAACAACGCGATTTGGGCCTTCGGGTATTTGGCTTTTACGTTTTTCACGAAGCCTATGTATCGGTTCACAAAGGTGGTGCTGTCAAAAGGCAGGCGCGGGGTTTTGCCTTCGCCGTCGCTGAAATCATTCGTGCCCAAGGCAATGGAGACAATCTGCGGGGTGAAGCGGCTGAAATCCCAGCGTTGGGGGTTCTTGTCTTGGAAATCAACCTTTTCGTAGACCTCGGGCAAGGTGGGGCCGTTGTTGTTCCAGTTGCGGTACGCGCCGTAGCCACTCACGCTGCTCAGGATGAAATCGGCGTTCACGGCGCGGGCCAACCGGGGGCCATAGGCCATATAGGAATTGTGCTGGTCGTGGTACTCGCCGGTGCCGCAGGGTACCTCAGACGGATCGGCGGCCGCGCCACACGTGATGCTGTTCCCGATAAACTCAATCAGAGGTTGTGAGGCAGGCTTTAAAGCGGCAAGTTTAGGCCCGGTCACTTTCCGGATCATTACCGGACCGGAATGCGCCTCGGTGGTTTTGTAGATCCAGACGGTGTGCTTGCCGGGCGAAGGCGCGGTAATGACCAGCGTATCCTGCGGACCTGAGACCCGGATTCTTTTTTGGTACACGCCGTCTAGTTCGTACTGCAGGTAACTGTGTCCTCTGGGGTTGGGAAGTGAAGTCACCACTTGGGCCTGGGTACCCTCAAAACTGAACCCGAAGTGTACCGCCGAACTAATCAGTTCCAGGCCCTGGTCATTGGTCATTTGGTAGCGGCCCACTGGTTGCAAAGCGGTAGCCGGCAGTTCCTGAACCTGGTTTCCCGAAGTACCCGGCACAGCCGTACAGCCTATCTGCAAGGCACAAAGCACGGCGATAAGGTAAGCGTATCTGTTTCTCATAGAAGTTTAATAAAGCTACAGAGTACAAGGATAAAGATATTCCGGTGTCTTTCCATACGGCGGCAGGATTATCGTTGGCATTGTCCCGTTCTTGCCGGCGTGATGAGGTGAATGGGCTGAGTTTAAGCCCCTAAAATCGGCTCTCGTAACCATTCAATTTTCTCCTAAGTCGGATATTATATTATGGAAAAATCAGTGGGAAGTTCTAGTAAGCAAAGAGAATAACGGGCCCGGAAAGCACATCTTGGGGCTACTGGTTTATCTGCCAGAAGTTAAGTACTTTAGTTCTACCCTGGAACGGTCCGGGTTGTTCTACCTCACCCAAACGCTATGCTACAAACCGCTACTACCACTGCTTCCCCGCCCCTTTTAGAACAGAAAGCCAGGGTGTCTTCCATTGACGTGGTACGGGGTTTGGCCATAGTGATCATGGCGCTGGACCACGTGCGCGATCTGCTGCACACCACCGCTCTGGTACAGGATCCGCTGGACTTGAGCACCACCACGCCGGCTCTCTTTCTTACGCGCTGGGTCACGCATTTTTGCGCCCCCACCTTCGTGTTCCTGGCGGGTACCTCAGCGTACCTGTCGCTGCAGAAAGATAGGAACTATGCGCGGGCGCAGCGGTTCCTGCTTTCCCGCGGGTTTTGGCTCATGGTTTTGGAGGTGACGGTCATCGGTTTCGGGATCTGGTTTGATATTTTCTTCCGGACCATCATGTTCCAGGTGATTTTTGCCATTGGGTTTGGGTTTGTGGTATTGGGTTTGTCCCTGCGGCTGCCTTCTAGGGTGCTTGGGGGCATTGGGTTGGCCATTATTCTGCTGCATAACCTGTTGCCGCCTGTGGGTCCGGCTCAGTCCATGGTAGGCAAGTTCGCGTACTCTATCCTTTTCAGGCCGGGCTTTTTCCAGGCGGGCGAACATTTTTCACTGTTGGTGGCTTACCCTGTGATTCCGTGGCTGGGCATTCTGTTGCTGGGTTTCGGGTTTGGCGAGGTGTTCAAGCGCGCGGAGGTGCCTCGCCGCAAAATACTGTTCCTTGCGGGTGCCTTGGCTCTGGGCTTGTTTGCGGTGCTGCGGTTTACCCAGGCTTACGGAGACCCTAGTCCCTGGGCTGCGCAGAAGTCGCCGCTTCTCACCTTCCTGTCTTTCATCAATGTAACCAAATACGCGCCCTCGCTGTTGTTCACCGCCTTGTTCCTGGGCCTGATGTTTTTGCTTCTCGGTTTCCTGAACAAGGTCCATAACGGCTTTTCCCGGTTCTTCTCCATATACGGCCGCGTGCCCATGTTCTTTTACCTTGTCCATTGGTATACCATCCATACGGCCATGCTGGTCATGGTGCTCGCTCAAGGGGTCTCCTGGGACGATCTGCCCTTCGGCTCCCTGGAATTTGGCCGACCCAAGACAGGGGTTGGCCTGGAGTTGCCCTACATTTACCTTTTCTGGATTTGCTTGGTGCTGGCGCTTTACCCTTTGTGCCGCTGGTACGGCCGCTACAAAGCCGCCCATCCCGAGAACCGCTGGCTCAGTTATCTGTAATCCGGATTTTGTTGAATTCAGTTTAAAGGCTGTTTTCCAAAAACGGGTTAATAACTGTAATTCCCATACTTCAAGTTTGAGCGCAGCGGTAACTTGGAGTAGAAATGAGGGCCAGTTTGCAACTGGCGAACCGGGATATCTGATGATGGTCAACGCCAGTTACAAACTGGCACCATAGGCAGCCACAAGTTACCGCTGCACTCAAACTTGCGGCAGGGTTAAGTTTTTAAGCTAAGCTTCTAGGATAACGTTAAATGGCCGTTTTATAAAATCAAGCTCTAAACAGAATTACTCCGGAAAATTCAGTCCAGAGTTCAGCCATGAAGCAAAAGAAAACGCCGATGTTAGAAGGCTCTAACATCGGCGTTTTGGTAGGTGATTATGGATTCCTGATCAGGCTGGAGGATAAGCGCAGGAACTAGGGCGTTTCTCAACGGCCTGCCTGGCTTTTTCCCTCAAGTTTTAAGACCAGGAGCGGTTTTTACATGGTTGGCGGGCAGTTGAACATGATGTTGTCAATGGCGCCAGATCCGCTGAAGGTTCCGTTTGGCGAGATGCCTTTTGGTCCTAGGATCACTTCCATTTTCACCACACCCATGGTTTTGCCCAGGTCTACGGTTTGCCTTCCGTTGTTACCGCTGATTGGCAGCACCATTTCTTTGATCACTTTAGAGGCAGCATCATACAATACCACTTTGGTACCGGCTTCATAGTCATCAATGTCCAGCACGGTCATTGAGCTTAGGCTCACCGATCCGAATTTAGAGAAGTCAAACACCAGTTTACCGCCCAGGTTGTTGTCAAAGGCTTTGGTTGGGTCTGTGGTTCTGTTCACGATGAGCATGTTACCCATTGGCACATTGTTCACGAAAGCACCGGCAGCACCGCCGTCACCTACACCACCACCACCGAAGTTCTGGTGCGGAGTAAGGATATCTGTCACCTGGTTGCCAATAGAAGTTGGCTGCGATGAGTTGAAGATGTTGGCGGCGTTTACCTTGCTGTACACGTTGGTAGCGGTTCTTCTGAAGGCGCTAACCATGATAGGCGTAGAAGACTGGTCGCTGGTTACGGCATTCACAAAGCCGTCTGCCCCTCTGGTGAATCGGGTGAAGGCCACGGTTTCGCAGGCTGGCTTAGGCGTACAGTTGAACGAGATGTCATCAATGGCGCCAGAGCCGAACAGTTTTCCGCTTTGGCCCAAGGTAATCACCATTTTCACGACACCTGGGGTACCGCCCAGATTCACGATCTGCTTCCCGTTGTTGCCACTCACGACAAGGTTCACGGTTTTAAGCACTTTGCCCATGATGTCACGCAGTTCTACTTTTCCGCCGGCCTCATAAGAGTCCACATCCAGAACGGTGATGGAGTTCATGGTTACGGTTCCGTAGCCAGAGAAGTCAAAGTACAGTTTACCCCCATTGTTGCTATCATGGGACGGGGTTGGGCTATCGGTGCGGTTAATGATCAGAACATTGCCCAGGGCCGTGTTGTTGGCGTAGGTTTTTCCTTTTTTACCGCCGTCTCCGTCTCCCCAGCCACCGAAGTCTTTGTGCGGGGTAAGGATGTCGTCCACCTCATTGCCCAGAGGCCCGGTCTGGCCCGAGTTGAAGATGTTGGCCGAGTTGGTTGCCGCAAACGTGTAGGGAGCGGTTCTCCGGTTGGCCGTTACTAGAATTGGGGTAGAAGCCTGGTCACTCATTACGGCGGTCACAAAGCCGTCTTTTCCTCTGATTACCTTGTCAAAGGAGATGGTTTCGCAGGATTCTGACATAGGATTTTGGTTTGCATTCCCAAACGCATCTGGCTGGATCGTCTCCTCTGCCTCGGGGCTACACCCGTAGATCAAAGTAGCTGCAGCCAATAACATGCTGCCTCTCAGTAAGTTTACTTTCATAATAATTTAGGGGTTTGATAAAAAAATTGGTTTAGAGTTTTTAAAATGGCTTTTCTGTAATATTAAATCTTTGATACCTGCTATTTATGAATTTTGTTACAATAAATCTAATTATGTTATTATTAATTTTCAATTTTTTCTATCCATACTTTATGTTAAGCCACTTACTGGCCTTTAAAGTACTGATTAAGAACATTTTTTGATTTATTTAAAGGTAATTTTGCACAAAACAACGTAGTAACAGTAATTCTTTGAAAAGAATACCTTATATGGTGCCCAACTGGTTACCACGCATGAATACTCGGCGAATTATGAGGCGATTTATACCCGTTTTTGGTAAAAACACCCAAGAAAGAGAACGGAACTGCTCTCTAAAGAAGAACCATATCGGGTGTAAAGAGTGCTCTAATTAGTCATCCATTTATGGCATCTAAGCGTCTGCCCATAAAAAAACGCCGTTGCAAGAGACTTGCAACGGCGTTTCAGGTTAGGTTGAACCTATGGTTTTCCTTCAATCATCGCAATGGCCGGGACCAATTTTACCCTCGTTGTAGGCTCCTAAAATGTCTTTCCATCTTAAGAGGGTATTTCTGTCTACGGTAGTGTACGGATTAGAAATGGTATTCCGGTAGCTACCGCCAGACATGGCAGAGAAGTAAGCGGTGGCCGCGGCAAAAGCAGCATCCACCTCAGGAGTAGAAGAAGCCTGCATCAGGTTCAGTTTGGCTGCCATGTATTGGTGGGCCAGATTGATGTAGGCATTGCCTCCTTTTGGCGGAGTGTTGAACAATTGCAGGTAGGTCATGCCGCTTCCGTAGAAAGTAGAGTTGGCCAGGTTGCCCCAGGTAGCATCTCTTTTCTTGCCGGTAGCGTGGTTTTTCCAGTAGCCTTGGGTGTAAGTACAGCCATATTCTTTAGGAGGAATTGGCGGACAGTTGAAGACAATGTTGTCTACCGCACCAGAGCCGCTCAGCAGACCGTTTGGCGAGATTCCGCCTGGGCCCAGGTACACTTCCATTCTCACCACACCGCTGGTACCACCCAGGTCTACAATCTGCTTGCCGTTGTCACCGCTCACCTGCAGCATCACGGTTTTGAGCACGGTATTGCCGGCACCGTACAGTACTACTTTGCCACCGGCTTCATAAGAGTCTACGTCCATCACAGTGATAGAAGATAGACTCACAGAGCCATAGGAAGAGAAGTCAAACACCATTTTACCGCCCGTGTTGCTGTCATAGGCCATTGTTGGGTTATCTGTGCGGTTGATGATGAACGTATTACCCAAGGCGGTGTTGTTCACGTACGCTCCAGAGGCACCTCCCTCTCCTACACCACCACCACCAAAGTTTTGGTGCGGCGTCAGGATGTCATCGATCTGGTTGATGTCAGGAATTGGGGTTGGCTGACCAGAATTGAAGACATTTGCCACATCGGTAGTGCTGTAAGTGTTTGGCGCGGTTCTGCGGAAAGCACTCACGTAGATCGGAGTCCAGGACTGGTTGCTGGTCACGTAAGAAACGAAGCCGTCAGATCCTCTCACGTATCTGGTAAAGTCTACCACTTCGCATTCGGTTGGTGGCAAGCAGTTGAAGACAATGTTGTCAATAGCGCCGGAGCCGGTTAAGGTACCGCCTGGGCCTAAATACACTTCCATTCTCACCACGCCGCTGGTATTGCCCAGATTCACTACTTGCTTGCCGTTATCGCCGCTTACCTGCAGCATCACGGTTTTAAGCACGTTTCCGCCAATACCATACAAAACCACCTTACCACCTGCTTCATAGCTGTCCACGTCCATCACGGTGATGGAGCTCATGGTCACAGTACCATACGTAGAGAAATCAAACACGAACTTACCCCCTTGGTTGTTGTCATAAGCCTGTGCCGGATCGTTGGTACGGTTGATGATCAATAAGTTTCCCAGGGAAGTGTTGTTGGCGAATGCCCCAGAGGCGCCACCGGCTCCCACACCGCCGCCGCCATAGTTTTGGTGCGGAGTCAGGATGTCATCTATCTCATGAACATCTGGAATGGGGGTAGGCTGATTGGAGTTAAATATGTTGGCCACATTTGTGGCGGAGTACACATTGGGCGCCGTTTTCCTATAGGCACTCACGTAGATGGGAGCAGATGCTTTGTCACTCATCACTGCATTCACGAAGCCGTTCTGTCCTTTGGTGTATTTGTCAAAGGTTACAGTTTCACAGCTCTCAGTCGTCATCGTGTTTTTACTGGAATTACCCAGAACATCTGGTTGCGCCAATTCTTCCTCTTCTGGACTACAACCAAAGAATACAGTAGCCACAGCAAGTAACATGCTGAATTTGAATAGATTTTTTTTCATAATAGCTTACTGTTTTAGTTAAAAGATAAATTAGAAAATCTGTAATACAATTTACATTTCTTCTAGCCCATTTGTCAAATTCTCAACAACTAATATTAATTATTATGTAATTTTCAGTATTTACCACACATGGTGTATTTTTAACACTTTTGAAAATACCCTCCTACTCGGGCTAAATGCGTCATTTTTAAGCCTTTAAATTTTATAAAAACTGATTTTAGCGCAATTTCTAACAATCCATAAAATTGCGAATTTCATAATTGTACCTACACAGGATTTACCAAAAACCAATATCCTCTTATGGTGCTGTTTTCATGCGCGCTCCAAGAGGATATCAGATCCTGAAATGTAGAAAGATGCAGAAGGGTTTTGTTGTTGAGGTGTTAGCGCCAGAGGTCACTCAAGTGGAAATTAAAGCTTCTTGTTTTGGCTCTATTTTCTGAAAAATAGCCCAAAAAAGCGGTCCTCCACCAGCGCGGGGAAAAGAGTTCTATTCGCTCCACTGGAGGTTCCATTTTGAATCTTCAAGCCTAATCACCAATGAAGGTTGGGTTGTATAGTTCTGCCAAGCCTTTCATTTTTATCATCAAAGACCAGCGCCGTGTATAAGACCTTTTAGCCAGGGAACATTGGGGCATACCTAACCGCTTATTTTACCGTAACTTTGTGGGCTGGTCTAGCAATAGCAAGACCAGCACTTTTCACCAAAATCCATTCCGTTGCCATTCAATCCTTTTGATATAGACTTACCCGTTAGGGAAATCATACCGGCGGTGCGGGAACACCTCGCTGCCGAGAACACGCTTATTGTGAACGCGCCTCCCGGTGCGGGAAAAAGCACCTTGCTGCCGCTGGCTATCCTGGACGAGGCCTGGCTCAAGGGGCAGAAGATCATCATGCTGGAACCTCGGCGGCTCGCGGCCCGAACCATTGCCGAGCGGCTGGCGCAGCTCCTGGGCGAAGAGGTAGGCCAAACCGTGGGATACCGCATCCGGTTTGAGAACCGTATCTCAGAGAAAACTAGGCTGGAGGTAGTCACCGAGGGAATTCTCACCCGCATGCTGCACTCAGACAATGCCCTGAAGGGCGTAGGGCTAGTCATTTTTGATGAGTTCCACGAGCGCAGCATTCACGCCGATGTAGCCATGGCCCTTAGCCGCGAGGCTCAGGCCACCCAGCGCCCCGACCTCCGGATTATGGTCATGAGCGCCACCCTCAACATGCCCGAACTCACCCGTCTGCTCAAAGCCCCAGTGGCCCAAAGCCAGGGACGGCAATACCCCATTGATGTTCATTACGCCGGCGAGACCGATCCGCACCTGCTCCACGAGATGACCGTACGGACCATCAAGCAGGCCATGCGGGAAAAAGAAGGCGATGTGCTGGTATTCCTGCCCGGTGAGAACGACATCAGAAAAGTAGAATCCATGCTGCGGAGAGATCTGCGGAACACGGCCATCCACCCGCTGTTTGGCATGTTGCCGCCCGGCAAACAGTACGCCGCCATCATGCCAGACCGAAACGGCAAACGCAAAGTAGTGCTAGCTACCTCTATTGCCGAGACCAGTTTAACCATTGAAGGCGTGAGCGTGGTAGTGGATACCGGTTTTGCCAAAACCCAGCGCTTTGATCCCGGTACGGGCCTCAGCCGTCTGGAAACCGTGCGCATCTCCAAAGACGCCGCTGACCAGCGCGCCGGCAGGGCCGGACGTTTGGGTCCGGGTACCTGCTATCGCCTCTGGACCGAGAACCTGCACGCCCGCCTCACGCCGCACCGTACCCCCGAGATCCTGGACGCTGATTTGTCTCCGCTGGTCTTAGACATGGCTGCTTGGGGTATCATCGACATCCGACAGCTTACCTGGCTCACCCCTCCGCCCAAAGCCGCGTTGCTGCAGGCCCAGGAAACCTTACACCAACTCAATGCCCTTGAGAACGGCCGCATCACTGAGCATGGCCGCAAGATGCACACCCTGCCTACGCACCCGCGACTAGCACACATGCTATTGGCTGCCCAGGAAAGTGACCAATTAGCCTTGGCAACTGATATTGCCGCCCTGCTGGAAGAGCGCGACCCGCTGCCCCGCGAGGCAGGTATTGACCTGAACCTGCGCATTGAAGCGCTCAGACGTTTCCGGAAGGAGCAGATGCACAACAAACGCTTCACTAAGATTGAGAAAATAGCCGCCCAGTACCGCCGCATGTTCAGCATTGACGCCGAGAACTCGGCCGTGGACCCGTATGAAACCGGCGTACTGCTGGCAAACTGCTACCCAGAGCGCATTGCCTACGCCCGCCCCGGCAACAACGCCCAGTTCCAGCTGGCTAACGGCAAGTACGCCAGCGCTGGCCACCGCGATGACTTGGCGCATGACCCGTGGCTGGCCATTGCTCACTTGCATGCCGGGGGCGAAGGAATGGGGCGCATCTTCCTGGCCTCTCCGCTCAACCCCAAAGACCTGGCGCCCTTGGTGAAACAGAAAGACGTTGTTGCCTGGGACCCCGAGGAGGGCGAACTCACCGCCTCCCGTGACCTGCGCATCGGGTCCATCGTGCTCCAATGCAAACCTTTGCCCCCTCCAGACGACCGTTTCCTGATCCAAGCGATCTGTGAGACCATCAAACGCGAGGGCGAGGCGCTCTTGAACTTCTCCCCAGAAGTGGTGCAGTTTCAGAACCGGGTACTCAGCCTGCGCAAATGGCACCCCACCGAAGGCTTCCCCGACCTCAGCACCCCTACCCTGCTGCTCACCAACCCCGACTGGCTCGCTTATTACCTGGAAGACGTGGAGATTGGCGATGACCTTTTTGAGATTGACCTGCTTCCCATCCTGAAAGGAATGCTGGACCGGGAAAAAACCGCCCTGCTGGATGAACTAGCCCCGGCTACCCTGGTCTTACCAGATGGCCACGAAATGGAGCTGGCCTACCCCGGCAACGACCAATCGCCTTTGCTGGAGATCCGTCTACAGGATGTGCTGGACTGGGAGAACAACCCCACTGTTGACGGCGGTGACGTAAACGTTGTCCTGCACCTGCTCACCCCCGATCTGAAGCCTTTACGTGTAGTGCATAGCCTTCATAGTTTCTGGCAAGAAGATTACCCATCTTTGAAGCCGATGTTGGGGAAGAGGTTTCCAAGGGTGGCATGGCGGTAGGGTCCTTATGAGTGGTGCAGCGCTTTTGTAATGTTATAACTGCTAAGCCTTTCTGGAGGAATTTTATGAGCTACCGGTGATAGCCATTCAAGATTGTTTATGCATAGCTTGGCGTTTACAGGCTGTTTTTGCGAAAGCAGGCTAGATACAGGTTTAGGTATTTCTTTACTTCTATTTAAGTGAAAGGTGTAGTCCGCTTGTGCTGGCGTAGGGCCGTAGTTTTCATGGGTGCATAGGCTGGGTTGTTTCATAGCTGGGCTCCGAGCGCTCACGGCCGCGAGGCCCTGCCTTCCGGCATCGCGCTGCTGTTTTAGCCTTGGCCAGTTGGCCTGCCTTCGGCACCAGGTCTAAAACAAAGGCGCTCAACCGAAAGGCTGGAATAGGTAAAAGTAGTAAAAGCCTTTGCAGCTCGCAGCAGCGAATCACCCTTGTTTATACCTTAGCCAAGGGGAGGAGTTTTGGAGGTCTTTATTCCCCTCCTCGGAGGGGCAGGGGTGGGTTCACTTACCATGGTTCAAGTCTGTAACTTGGACCTACCATGACCGGCAGTTTGCAACTGCCGGGAGGCGAAAGCTTAAGTAGTGTAGGTAGCCTATGCAGGTATTTTGAGCTTGAAATAAGTAAAACAGCTTCAAAACTATCTACTTTTAGAATTCTCTCTCTGTACTAACTTAAGTACATTCTCTGGAAGTAACAGCGGCTATAAGCGCAATCTTTCCGTTCGTATAATAGGTATTCCTTATATTTACTCCTGCAACTAATATTTATACTATGTATACAGGACTTCAGCACGCGCACTCTGGTTTGGCGTATCTGGTGCTTTTAGGCGTGGCGATCTCGTTCATCGCCGCTTTGGCCGGACTTTTAGGCGGAAAAACCTTCACTGACAAAAACCGGAAACTGGGCTTATTGGGACTAATTCCTACGCACCTGCAATGGGTGATTGGGCTTATTCTATACTTTGTGTCTCCCCTAGGATTAAAGAGCGCATCCGGGGCCGCCATGAAAGATGCCACTACTCGTTTATACGTTCTGGAGCACCCGCTCATGATGGTACTGGCCGTTATCCTAATCACCATCGGGTATTCCAAAGCCAAGCGTCAAATAGGCACGAACCAAGGCTTTAAAACGATGACCATTTTCTACGGATTGGGCCTTATTCTTATCCTGAGCCGCATTCCTTGGAATGCTTGGTTAGGTTAATCGATAGTAGATACCGATCAAAGAAAAGCCTCTCTAACGGAAGTTAGAGAGGCTTTTCTTTTTCAGGGGTACTGGAAAGGAAAGACAGTAGCTAGAAGCTATTGCCAATCATTTACATGGCAGGTCCAGTTTGAGGCTGGTGCCTCACGGCAGTTGCAAACTGCCCACTTGATAGGTCCAAGTCACATACTTGAACCATGTAGATGGGAGGTGAGTAAATGTACCCCTTACGCATTTCCGTTTCCAGCCTTTCGGTGGAGCGCCTTGTCAGGTTCCGGTGCCGTAAGGCATTGCGACTGAAAGGAGCAAAGGAAGCTGGCGCAGCGCGAGGCCGGAAGGCGGGGCCTCGCGGCCGTGAGCGCTCGGAGGGATACGATGAAACAACCCAGCTTATGTACCCACGAAAACTGCAGCGCCACGCTAGCACAAGCGGACTACTGATGCAAAACAAAAAAGGTGTCAGGCCAAACCACCTAACACCTTCATTCTAGGCCTTACCTATTAAAAAATAAAATCAAATTCCCTGTACAGAAGCCATTACCTGCGGCGCTCCCTCTACTTTGCGCAGCACCCACTCCCCTACCTGCAATCCTTGCTTCCGGCCGTTGTCAATGGCGTCCATGAAGTGAATACCGCCATAAAAACGGGAAAGGCCCGCCTCAATGGCAGCATCCTGAAAGGAACTGAATGTACGGGCCGGCAATCCGAAACGCTCTTCCACGGTGTCGGTGTACTGGAACTGGTCTCCGAAGTAGTGGCTCAGGATCACCGCCGAGGCCGCGGAGATGGTGGAGTGGCCACTGAGATACTCTGGGAAAGGCGGTGTCTGCAGCAGGGGCTTGTAAGTGGGGTCAATGTACTTCCGGATGGCAGTCTCCGGACGGATGCGGTTGCTCCGGAACTTCTCGTCCCAGCAGGAGATAAAACCATCCATCAGCGCGATGGACACCAAGGTATGCACCTTCATGGATTTGGCGAAATCAGCTTTGGCTTGCTTACAGGCAATGCCCGTGATGCCCAACCAGTGCGCACCCGGAGATATTTTCTTCAGCCCCGCCTGCAAGTGTCCGTTGTCCTGCAGGGCGAAGGGATTGCAGTCCCAGAAAGAGGCAATATCCAACTGCTCCTGCGTAAGGTTTTTACTAGACTGGTAATTTTGCTGCAAAAGCCCAAAGAACTTAGATTTTTTATCCGTGGAGAAAGCGATGGGAGGCGCTGGCTTGAATTGGGTACAAGTGTCCAGGGTAAAGGACCGCACCGTGTTGAAGTAAGGTTCTACCGGTGCAAAATACGCGGGCGGGGTTGGGTACCAGTTCCCCTCTCCTTCTTTGGGCGTGTACCGTGGGTAATTGCTGATGCGGTTGTACTTATCGGCTTTGGCGTAGGCCAGAATCTGCTTGCTTACTTTCTGGGCGTAGGTCAGAGACGAGGTAATCACTTCCTCGGCGAGGCCTTCGCGGCGGCAGGAATCCAGGAACTGGACCTCCATGGAGTCAAGCAGCACGCCCGAGGGCTGCATTTTTTTGGCGGTTTCCATCATGGCCAGAATGGCGCTCAGTTCCGGGGAATAGCCGTCAATGCTATCGGGTTTGGTGACTGCAGGATAGTTCCGCAGCACGCCGTGCATGCTTTGATAGGCGCTGTCGTGCTGCGAAATTACTTCATAGCCGGCCAGCGTGGCATAGGAGAAAAAGCGCGAAGCCAGCGGCGGATTGGTGACATCGTTCACCATAATGTCGGTCATCCGGTGGATGACCTGGCTGATCTGCTCAGAGCTGAATTTCAGGTTCTGCTTCTGGTCCCGGCCCGGGGAAGAACATCCCCAAAGCAAAGTCCAAACCAAGATAAAGGGTAAATATTTCTTCATTACTGCAGCTTGTATGCTTTCACGGGCATCTGGTTCAACCCGAATACCACCGTATTGTTCACGTTCAGAATGCTCCGCACATCGCCTACCACCTTGAACCCAGATTTATGCTGCGGCACGTAAGCGAAGTTTCCTTTGCCATCGTTCTGCAGCAGCACACCGTAGTTCGCGTCTGATTTCCCGAACCGCAGGCGGGCTTTGTTGACATTACCACCCAAAAGCAGGTCCGGAGCGCCGTCATGGTTATAATCCAGGGTGGTCATGGCAAATACCGGCGAGTACTGGGCCTGCAGCGGCAATTTCATCTCGGTGAACTTCCCGTTCGCACCTCCTTGAAAATAAGCCGTTTGCATATAGTTGCAGGACAGATGACCGGCCCCACTAAGTTCCGTAGGGGTGAAGATTTCCTTGAGCGAGGCGCTGGCGTAGGTGCCGTAGTCCTGGAAGCGAGTGCGCATCATGCTTACCTGGTCCAGAAGCTCGTCACGCGTCACATAGGGGTAGCTCTTGCCCTGCATGTAAAAACACAGGATGGGATCCACGGCGCCGTTGTCATCAAAGTCTTTGAAGTACATCTCGGCGGGTTCTTTCTCAGAGGCCTTACACTGGGTGTTGAACCCCTGGTTCCCGATGAGTAGGTCGGGGCGGTTGTCTTTGTTGAAATCGCCCACCAGCAGTTTGTTCCACCAGCCGCTGTACTTCCGGGCGAAGAAGGCATCGGTGTTTTCGGTGAGTTTTCCGTTTTTCAGGCCGAAAACAGAAACGGACATCCACTCTCCCACCACCACTAGTTCTGCTTTCTGGTCGCCGTTAAGGTCGTGCCAGGCAGCATCAGTCACCATACCGATGTTCTGGAGTTTTGGGGCCACTTTTGCGGTTTCGTCACTGAACTGGCCTTTGCCGTTGTTAAGCAACACGTAGCTGCGGGGCGCCTCGGGGTAGCGACCCGGAATCACCCGGCCACCCACGAACAGATCCAACGCCCCGTCTCCGTTGATATCTGAGGCGCGCACGCAGCTTTTGCTCGTGAGCATGGTTGGAAGTGCCTTAAGGGCTTTTTTGAAATTGCCTTTGCCATCGTTTAGGTACAGGCGGTCCTGCAGGGCGGCATCAGTGGGCATGAAGTTGTGGTAACCGCCGCTCACCACGTATAGGTCCAGCGTCTTGTCATTGTTCGCGTCGAAGAACAGGGCATCCACGTCTTCGCTGCTTTTATCCAAGGCGAAAGCCGGGTTTGCCTTCAGGGTGAACTTACCGCCTTTAGATTGCAGATAAATCGCCCCAGCCTGCCCGATGGCGCCCCCTGCGAAGATATCCTCCAGGCCATCAGCGTTTACGTCGCCTTTTACCAAACAGGGCCCCGAAAAGGACATGGGGTTAATCATGAGCGGCTGGCGCTTAAAGTCATTGATAGGGGTTTTCTGGTGTGCGAACGTAACTGGAGAAGCAGTTTCTGTGAAATAGGTTTTGCCCGGCCCAACGGGTATATAGGTGGAGGTGGCGTTTTTCTCCTCCAGGGTGAGCACCTGGTTGGCCTTCACGTCTCTGAGGACCTGCTGCTTGCCTCCCAGCCAAACCACGCGCAGTGAATCAATAGTACCGTTGCCGCCCAACCCGAAATGCAGCACCGGCGATACGCTGGACTGGAACCCGCGCGAGGTCATCTGCTCCTGGAGCTGCTGCTGTCCTTTCTGGTACAGGATCACTTTGGCACCCAAACCTTGGGTGTTCTTGCCTGCGCCAACCAATTTCAACTGCAGATATTGGTGTTTCAGTTGATTCTGGGCTTGGTTCTGGTACACGAAGGCGGGCTGGTTCACGTTATTGGCGACTAGGTCTAAGTCACCGTCATTGTCCAAGTCTGCGTAGGCGGCCCCGTTGCTGTTGGAGGGAAGTTCAAAACCCCAGCTTTTACCCACGTTGCTGAACTGTAGGCCCCCGGTATTTTTGAACATGTAGTTATTCACGTTGGAAGCCGGCATTTTGGACAGCAGGTTCATCACGCTTTGCGGCGTCACCTTGCCCCGCAGGTACTGGAAATAGGCGCTCCGGAACTTGATGAAGTCCATGTTGGTGAAATCCTTCAAAAAGCCGTTGGTCACGAAAAGGTCTTTCCAGCCATCGTTGTCATAATCGGCTAAGAGAGGTGCCCAACTCCAGTCGGTGTTGGAAACGCCGCTGAGCTGGCCTACCTCGCTGAACGTGCCGTCTCCGTTGTTCACCTGCAGCATGTTGCGCATGTACTGGTAGTTGAACCCGGCGCGTACCTGCATGTCAAAGTACTCGTAATTGTCTGGCCCGAATAATTGCTTCTGGCGTTTGTTGTCCTCAGGCAGCATGTCCAGGGTCATGATATCGGGCAGGCCGTCGTTGTTGATGTCGCCAATGTCATTGCCCATGGAATAGATGGACGTATGTTGGATGCTGCCTTTAGATTTATCTATGAAGGTGCCGTTCTTGTTGTTGACGAGCAAGAAATCTGGGGCCGAGTAATCGTTAGAGACGTAGATATCGGGCCAACCGTCCTGGTTTATATCCGCGATGCCGGCGCCAAGTCCGTAGGAAAACGCTGATTTATCTAGGCCAGCCTTGTCTGAGATGTCTTTGAACGTGCCATTGTTGTTCTGGTAGAGCTTGGCCTGCATGGCGCGCTCCGGCTTCTTTTTGATTTCCTTGATGGTGACATCGTCCAGGTTGGTGAACTGCTTCGGATTATGGTTCAGCAGGAACATATCTAGGTCATGGTCCCGGTCGAAGTCAAAAAAGGAAGCATGGGTGCTGAAGGAAGAATCTGCCAGGCCCATTTCCTTCGCTTTGTCCATAAAGGTAGGAACCCCGTTTTTGCCGGGTCCCTGGTTAATGAACAGTTGGTTGGCGCGCCTTTCTCCGGGCAAGCTTCCCGAGTAGCATTGGTAAATATCTGGGAGGCCATCTCCGTTGACATCAGCGATGGTGGTGCCCGTCTTCCAGCCATTCTGATTTCCCGTAACGCCCGCTGCCGTTGAAACGTCCTCAAACCGCATCTGTCCTTTGTTCAGGTACAACCGGTTGGGCACCATATTTCCCGAGAAGTAGATGTCCTGCAGGCCGTCCTGGTTTACATCGCTGATGGCCACGCCGCCGCCATTGTAAAAGTACTGGTAGACGATGATGTTGGAATAAGGCGTCTCGGTGAGGTTATTGTTGAAAGTGATATTGGTTGTCTCAGGCGAGAGAAGCGTGAAAAGAGTGGGTCCAGAAGAAGACGCAGGTGCGGTGGCGGTCTCTTTCTCCTGTTTCTCTTTTTGGCAACCCAAGGTTACTACTAACAAAAAGGCTATCCCTAAAAGGGAAGTACGTCTAAACAAATACATGCTGAAATCTTAAAAAAGCCTATAATAATACAGATTTTTACTGGCATCTCCAAGTGGCGCTTTTGTCCTGGTTTTACAAAAGGACGTCAGAAACAGCACCATACCTAATATGGAAGTAAAATAAACCCTTACACCCACATATTGGGTGATCATTGACCACAGAGACATTTATTCATGCCTTTGCTGCAGGGGAGTTTACAGCAGGATTTGCAATAGCCTTATGGTTTTGGCAGTAGCGGTAAAATCTTTTATTTGGGTATTCTAGACGGCGAGGCGAAAATCCTATTTAAATCGCTTAACACCGTTAACCACAAACATTTGTCACAATTTGACATATGAAGTTTACTAGAATCTTAATGGTGCATTTTCAGCTTACATTTTACAAAGCCATACTCTTTTGAAAACGACTTCCTTTTCTCGGAAACAAGTCAGGTATAGTTACACAAAATAATGTGTGACAATAAATTATTCGTTAAACAAAACCTAAGTAGAGGCTTTTAGTAGCGGCTTCTTTGTTAAAATATTTCAGGAAGTGGAGCATCCAACCCCTGTAAAACCCGTACCTACAACCACACAAACCCCTAAAACCATGGAAAATAATCAAGAGACCAAAGCCCTTACAGACCTGATCCAGAATCCGCAGGAAATCTCTAACATCATCAACAATCCGGCAGACTCTGGCGTGAAATTCTATCAGCAGCTTCGGAACAAAGACAAACAATACGTTGCGTTTGCAGCCGGACTAGGCTTGATAGCCTATGGCTTCTTCCTGAACCGTTCAAGCAAAAGCTCAACTACTGGGCAGTCTAGCTACGGAAAAAAAGGAAAGAACCGCAATGGCGGCCATAACCAAAGTGGAAACCAAGCTAGCTTAGATCAAGGAGCTGCCAGTGGTGCTGGCGCCGGTTACGGCGGAAGCGGCCAAGTAGGCGGTGACTACAATGGCGGTGATTTCAACCAACATAATGGATAGGCCTTAGCCGCTTTAAAAAGCCAATTACAGGGTGCGAGTTGTCTCGCACCCTTTTTGTTTGAACTTGCCTCAACATGTTCTCAAGGATATTTGGGCCACCTGGCACAATAAGTCTAAGATCAAGACCCGAATACTTTTTGTTTTATGACCTGTTTTTAAGAAAATGGACTAAAAACATGCCATATTAAGTTTCAACTCGGCCTATCAGCAGGCAAACCGAATTTTATCTTAATTAGTGGGAACTCCGTTGGAAAATAAATTTCAACTCCTCTTCTAACAATTTGCAAAACCCTTTCCATCCGGACGGAGACAGTGGTCATCACTATCGCCATAGACCTGCTCCTTATTTTACTTAAAGACCAATTTTGCAAAAACGTGCTTATATCTCCCTAAACTAAAATCATTAGTTAATTTTGCAAAACAGTTCTACCTAAGAAGTGAACTCGCTTTTTATGTAAGGAAAGCTTATACCAAATCAAATACATCTACTAGGCAGTAACATCTGCCTGACAGCACCCCCAGCATGATTCTTAGCCTACAAGATTTCACAAAAAAAGAAAAAGGGCTGTTTGCCTTGATTCTGCTATTCTTTGCTACCCTCTATTTTGCCCACTTAAGCGGGATCAATTCTGTTGTAACAGGCTTGCTGGTAGTTTATAGCTTTTCCATGAGTAGTCTTAAAGATAAATGGGAGACTCTTAAACAAAGGCCCTACCTCCAGGGCATGCTCCTGTTCTTCCTAGTGCTGGTAGTAAGCACCCTCCTCTCAGACGATATTGCCAGAGGGCTGCACCACCTGAAAATCAGACTTCCCTTACTCCTTTTCCCAGCTAGCTTAGGGTTACTCCAGCTTAAAAAGGAATTCAAGGACAAGGTGCTACTATCTTTTGCCGTCATTACTACTATTGTGGCTTTAGTTTGCATAATCACTAGTATTTACGCTGCCAGTACTGCCCACAGAACAGACTACCTCTACAACGACGCTCTCACTGGCATCACGAGGCAACAATCCATTTATATGGCTTTGGCCACCAATATAGCCCTCTACATTTTCGCGAAAGAAATCTTCTTTGGCAGAGGCAAAAACAAGATTGGTATGTTACTGGCTGTGGTAGTACTATTTACCTTCAGCTACCTGTTGGCAAGCCGCATCATGTTTACCCTGCTTCTGTTTGTGGCGCTTGGTTTTAGTTTTTACTACATCATCAGAAAACGGAAGATTCTGGAAGGGCTAACGCTGGTTTTGGGGTTAATTATAGGAACAGTAGTCATTAACAAGCTCATGCCTTCCACCTTCAACCGCTACAAAGAACTCACATACCAAAGCTTTAACTATGAAAGCAGAGGCAAGGAAAGTCATTATAACATGGAAATCACTCCAGACCAGTGGAACGGAGCTAACTTTAGGTTAGCCGCCTGGACCTGCGGATTAGAAGTATTTCAAACCTGCCCAATCATAGGTGTGGACTTAGGCGATAAGGACGCTGTTCTGTTAGAAAAGTACAAAGAGAAGAAGTTCTACATGGCCATTGAAACCGATAAGAACGTGCACAGCAATTACTTGGACGTACTGTTCAGCCTCGGGGTAATCGGCCTACTTTTCTACTTAGTTGGCTGGCTCTTTTTGCCCCTTCTTTTCGCTTACCAAAACCAGAACGGCTTTGCCATACTCGTCATCAGCACTTTTGCCCTTGCCTGGATAACCGAAGTGTACTTTGGCAAGAACTTCGGGACAATGCTCGTAGGTTTTTTTATTCCCTTTGTATTGACAAATACTGTAAAAACGGAACGGTCCAGTTGATTTCAACCGGACCATTCCGTTTTTATCTTAAAAGAGATTAATAGGTAATTAATTACTCGTTATCCTTCATATAAAGGTCAATGGCTTGTTCCGTGTCTCCAAAATAAACGAGCTCACCTTTTCTCATAAAGGCTGCCCGGTTACAGTATTTCCTGATCACTTCCATGCTGTGGCTTACCAGCACCACTGTTTTGCCTTGTATCCAGGAGCTCTCAAATACCTTTATTGCTTTCTCCTGAAACTTAGCATCCCCTACAGCAAAGATTTCATCCAGGAACATGATATCGGCGCCAGCCTTCACGGCTATTGAAAAGCCTAAACGAGCCACCATCCCCGAGGAGAAGAACTTGATTTTGGTGTCTACAAACCCTTCCAGTTCAGCAAAGGAAATGATTTCATCAAAGATGGCATCTATCTCTTTTATTTTAAGGCCCAAGACAGATCCAGAAACATACACGTTTTCACGGGCAGTCAACTCATGGCTCATGCCCACGCCTAGGTTCATCAGCATGGTAGAGCCCTGGATGTTCACGTACCCTGTATCTGATGGATAAACCCCAGCTAACAACTTCACCAAAGTAGATTTACCGCATCCGTTTCTTCCCAGCAAGCCAATGCACTCTCCCTGCATGATTTCCATAGAAAGGTTCTTTAACGCAGGCACATATTTAGTTCTTGGCGGGTTGAAAAGATTAAACAACCGGTGCTTCACCGTGTTATGGCTATCCTCTGAAATCTGAAAGGTCTTACTGATGTTTCTTGCCTTTATCGCGATCCCGTTCTTCACAATAGTATTTTCCATTCCAATATTACAGTTTTTCAGCGGCCTTAGAGCCAAGTTTGTTCAATAAAATCAAGCCTACAAATAGAAATAAGAAGGCGTATCCGTAATCGAAAATCATCAATTCATAGTCTGGTTGCAGCCCTTGCATCATAACCCGCCTAGCGTTGATAATGATTCCAGCCAGGGGATTAGCATAGTCAAAAGAGGGTAAGGCTGCCTTGAAACTTGAAAGCTTATAGAACAAGGGAGAGATGAACATCAAAACTGTAGAGAATACCTGCCAGATTTGCGTGATGTCTTTGGCTATGATATAAATATTGGAAAGGATCAAGGAGACTCCCAAAGCCATTATAAAGAGATTCGCAAATATGGGAACAATCCAGAAGTTTTGAATAGATAACCCTATGGATTGCGGCTCTAGAAAATTGTAGAAGACCATGAACATGATGAAATTAAATGTAAAACCAATCACATTGCTCATCAAGGTTGAAATATAGATTTCCAGTTTGTTCATGTTGCTATACTCATACAAATACTTCTTAGCGTTTAGAATAGCAATTGTGCCACTGGTACTTTCAATAAAGAAATTGAACAAGATTAACCCAATGAACAGATAAGAGGCAAAAGCTGGGATGCCTTGCTGCATGATGATATTAAAGACCACATAATAAATGCAGATATCTAAGATTGGCTTCAACAATGCCCAAAATAGGCCTAGCTTATTTTCATAATATCTGAGTTTGAATTCAATCTTGGCTAAAAGCCACAATCTTTCAAGCTTATTGCTCCCTGAATACCAACTGCTCAATGTTTTTGAAATCATAATACCTATTTGATAAATTTACTAAATGCGCGTAGGGCAATCTTCTTTAAAACCCTGTTCTTCTTAATTAGTGAAATCACTTCCCTTGTTACAGGGTTGTTGAATGGAAACCTTTGGAATGATTGATAATCTAGACTTGGGTTATCCAGCACAGTTCCCGTACCATTTGCGTTGGTTAAGCTAAAAAGTTCGGAACCGTACGCTGCATACACCTTTCTGTGCTTGTGGCTGATGTAATCACAAAGAACCTGTTTCTTCACGTTTGAAACACCTCTGATCATAGAATCTTTCCGGACCCTATACAGGAAAAGCTTTTCTGGGATCACAACCCCATTGAAACCATTTTCTACTAAAGAAATAACACTTTCGTAGTCCTCCAAGCCTGGGAATGGCATTTCCTTGTCATTTTTTCCTGCATACAAAAAAGTAGCTCTTTTAAAGATTAGACCGCTTGAATTGATAAGGTTGTGAAACAACACAAGAGGAGGCTCTGGAGTGAATGTAGGCCAAACCTTGTTTGACCCTTCATAATACTGGGTCCAGGCGCCTACAAAATGAACATTATCGTACGTTCCCAAGACCTTAGTTGCCTTTGAGAAATAATCGGTTGCCACCTGATCATCTGCATCTAAAAAAGCCAAAAACTCACCGGTGGCACTTTCAGCCCCAATATTCCGGGCACTTGCTAAGCCTGCGTTTGGGACATCCACAACCTTTATATCAGGATCTGTCCGGTAAGGGATTAGTTTCCGCAAACTTTCAGGATCAGTGCTTCCATCATTTACAATGATGATTTCTTTTGATGTTAGGTCTGACTTTTTAATAGAATCAATGGTCTCTTCTATGTACTTCCCCATGTTATAATAGGGAACAACAATTGAGAGCATGCCATTCACACCCTTTTGCAGGATTTGCGGGTAAGTACAATCTGCGGGCTGCCTAATGAAAGGAAAGCTTTTACTCGTACCTTGTGCAGCTAGTTCATTTTGGATGACCTTTAACTTCTGCTTATACACCACCTCTAAATTGTAGCGGTTTCTAACAGAGTTAAGAGCGTTCTGCCTTATGAAGGCTCTTTGGTCTACTGTCAGATTTAGAATCCTGTTCAATTGCGCATGGAATGACTTTGGCTCAAGGTGATCAAACTCGAACCCGTCAAACCCGTTTGTTATCGCTTCGGCTTGTCCTCCCTGTTTAGAAACTAGTATTATCAAACCCAAACTCATCATCTCCAGCACCACGTAAGGCAGATTATCCACTGTACTGGGAACAATGACCACTTTGGCCCTCCTTAGGCGGCTGGCAACTTTGCTTGGTGGAATTGGGCCTTCTAACCGTAACAATCCATTGTTCAAGTACTCTGAGTACTTCCCTCTGACAATAGTGCCCATTGTTTTACCTTCGGGATGGTAAACGATATCTTCTCCCCCGATAAGCGTTAGTTTCTCCTTAAAACCATCAAGCCACAACTCCTCAAAGTATTGAAGTAATTTAAAAGTGCCTTTCTGTGCTGAAAGCTTACCATAAAAAATGATTTCTTCTCCTTCTGCAACACCCTCTACCACTTCCTCTTCTTCAAGTGAAATAAAGGGGTTAGGCACTACATAAATATTTTTATGCAAGTAAGTTAAACGCTTTCCAACTTCCTTAACCAGGAAGTCACTTGGCGATATAACCACATCCGCAGCTTGGATACAGAACCTTTCCATTTCCCCTATCCAGTAATTTGGGTACTTATATAATGGAACATGATTATACTCCAAGTATAGGAACGCCGGAGAGTGCATGGTGATCAGGATTTTCACCTCATTGCACCACTCATACTGAAGTTTTTTGAATTGGAGCAAATAGTAGCCGGTTCCCAAATATTCCTGGGCTTCAATTATATCTGGCTTTCCTTCTTTTTCTATAAAGTGTTTTACTACATATGCAAATTCATAACTGATATTGGTAACATGTCCCAGAAAGGAAGAAGACCCAGTTTGTGAAGGATTAAACCTAACAATTCTAATTTCCTTTTGGTAGTCTTCAGTAAAACCCTTGACCCTAGAATCATTTACAAACACAGTAACTTCATGGCCATTCCTCTGCAACATAGTGGCCGTGCAATAGCAATAGGTGCTTATACCACCCCCAAAAAAGGGAGGGTATTCCGTTGTGAGTAACCAATACTTCATTAGACTCCCTGATTACTCATTAAGGATTTCCAGGGCCTATTTCCTTGCAGAACCTTGATGATGTGGCCTACTTTTTTATACCATGCTGGCAGAACCTCATATTCTTTGTAGTACCAGGAAATAGGCTTGTTGAACTGGTTAGCCAGATGGAGCTTTTTATCATGTAAGATTTGATTTTCAAAAAAAAGATCATTGATGACCAGCTTTACTACTTTATCTTTTTTATTCTTGATTACCTCTTTGACTTTACTTTCATCAAAACCAATTCTGTTCCAGGCAAGCTCTTTAAGTTTATCCAAATACTCTATATAGGCAACAACCTTATCAGAAATACTGAAGTCCCAATTTTTGTTGATGGAGATATCTTCAAAATATAATTCCAGGTGTAAGACTAATTCATCATTTGTCATTTCACAATCTAGGCCGTTTTTGAAAAAGTATTTAAATGATGCCAAATGATTGTTTCTATATTCAAGATATAAGTCCTGGTTTGAGAAGATACCAGAGGTAAGGTTATTTTGATGTTTCCTGTAATAGTATAAGTCTTTATTATCAATGTATTTAAAGGTGAATCTAGTTGCGGCTCTTAGCCAAAAATCCATATCCTCCATCCTGAACCTATGCTCATCATACCCGTCGAGTTCTTCATGAACTTCTCTCTTGTACAAAAAACAGGCCCCTGGAGAACATTTAAATACTAGTTCTTCGGGCATAGCACCAAAGGAATCTATCTTCTTGCCCTTGCTGTCAATGTAGTGATAGGATGAATAAATTATATCCACCCTATCATTCCTATCTAAATAGCCAACCAAAGTTTCAATTGCTTTTTCCCCAAAGATATTGTCATCAGAAATCCAGGTAAAATAATCTCCTTTTGCTACAGAAAAGCCGATATTTAATGACTTAGGTAACTTATGATTGACTTGGTTTGTAACAACCTTTATTCTGGAATCTTTGTGAAAATAGCTTTCAATGATGGAAATGGTTCCATCATTGGAGCAATCATTCACAATGATCAGTTCAATATTTGAATAGGTTTGTGCCAAGCAACTTTCAACAGCTTTCTTGATAAATTCTTGCCCGTTGTATGTAGGAAGCACAATACTTACTAAAGGTTGCATCTGCTAAATTTTAATAGACTCAACTAAGGAACTCTAATCTTACTTCTTAACTGCAATGATTGACCAGAAGCTTAAAAAGTATTTTCTATAGAATTCCAGATAATTACGGGTGTTTAAATATTCATCATAGTCTTTCATGAGCTCAGCCAAATAGCCACTAAACTTGCTTTCTACAAGGGTAGCCATCATAGGAGTAAGCTTAGATAATTCATTTTTCTTCCAATGATTGTAGCTGGTAGTCAGTTGCAATAAGTGGTCAGGTAAAGTATCAATTGACCCTATAGTATGTTTATCCACAAAGGATACGTCCATATTATTCTGCTTGAAAATATTGACATAATACTGCAGGGGATAATATTCACCCATCAATTCAAAATACTTTGCTGCAGAATCTAAATTATTAACTTGTCTATAGTAATCAGCCGCCTCAAACCTATTCAAAGGCGTTAACCCGAACATATGGAAGTGCCCATCACTGGCCACAAAGTTAATGGCATCTTTATTTGGAATTTCCATCATCAAGACACCATTTGGTTGCAGCATATCACACATCCTGTTTATTGCTTGCAGCGGATCTTCAACGTGCTCTATTACGTCATTGCAGGTAATCACTGAAAAAGGTTCATGTGCTTCAGTGATATTGAAAAAGTCTTCATTAATCACCCTACAGTTATCCAATCCTGTGATGTTTAGTTGGCTGTAATGGCTCAGCATATTATTTATTTCAACGCCAGTACAGTCAAACCCATGTTCATTGAAAACCTTTAAGAATCCTCCATAACCGCAACCCACATCCAAATACCTCTTCGCTTCATACTCTCCTAAATAGGGAGAAATTAAGTTGTAAACTTCTTCACCTCTGTTATAGGTAGAAAAAGAGAACCCAAGGTATAAACGCTGTAGCGGGTTTAATGTGTCAAAAAAACCTTGGTAGTCAAGAGAATACAATTCCTGATCAAACTGATTTTTAGCAAGTATTTCTTCAACAAAAGCCTCTGAAAGCTTAAAATTAGTACTAATACTATTTACGAGATTAGTAGATTCCATTTACTTATTTACTATGAATTTTATTAAAATTTAACAAAGTCTGTATTCAATAAAAGCATTAAATACACCTTAGATCAATTACTTAGGCTAGGCTAAGGATTCAAATACAGATGATTGATTTTACATGAAATAAGAAACTCTTCCTTACTCTCTTGTAAGAACTTCAATACTATATCCGTACAATCTAAATTAACTTTAACCTTATTTTGCCTGCAGTAACAAACAGGTGTGTCTTGCTATACCACCTTTTGAAAAACCAACATCTAACACTTCAAAGCCAGCTTCACCTATAACTTTAATGAATTCATCAAAACTATATTGCCAAATATGGTCATCAATCCATGGCTGGACCTGGTTATTGAACACAGGAACCTCCTCAAGGCTATTATAGTATTTTGTAGTTATTCCCCATTCTTGAGAATCTGGTGTTGAAATGATCAATTTACCTTTTGGAGAAAGTAAGGACTTTATCTTTAACAGTGTTGATACCGGATAAAAATTCAAGTGTTCAAGTACCTCGGTAAACAAGACAAGGTCAAATTTACCTAAATCTGAAAAATTATCTTTTTCAATGTCTTTGGTATAAAAACCTATATTATATCTTTCAATATAAGTTTTAGACATGTATCCAACTGGATCAATAACTACCGACTTATTGATTGGGTATCTTTTCATTGCATACAGCAGGAGTGTTCCATATGCCGCACCTATGTCTATGGCAGATTTAACCTCTCCAAGAGAGTCAATCCAATCTAATACTGGATACCAATAGTTTTTTTCAGCCTCCTTATAAGCTAACTCATAATAGCTTACTATAGTGGGGTCATCCTTTCTGTAAATGTCCAATATTTCATTCTGAACTTCTTCCAATTGAGCTGAAGTATAATCGTAATGATTAAACTCAATGATGGCTTTAAGCTTTAAAGCCGAAATATTGGCATCATTATGCCTTTCAATAATTTCACAGTAATTATAATTCCTTACTGTTTTCACGATTTCAGTTGCCTGTCT
This sequence comes from Rufibacter hautae, assembly GCF_008271695.1. Taxonomy (GTDB): domain Bacteria; phylum Bacteroidota; class Bacteroidia; order Cytophagales; family Hymenobacteraceae; genus Nibribacter; species Nibribacter hautae. The sequence continues at coordinate 147,740 of NZ_VKKY01000002.1, read as the reverse complement.
TGAAATCGTGATTACAATATTCAACTCATCCGAAATCAATCTATTAACAAGAGAATTAGCATTTAATAAGCTTTCTCCTTCATATTGAAATACAACTAAGCCTTTGTTGATTTTGACGTCACTTATGCCATTCTCAATAGAATCAACCCCATTTTTATCAATAATATAAGTAAAATTCTTATTGACTGATATAATGGTTTCTATAGATGAGGCTAGGTAAATCCCTTCACCTAAAACATATTCACCTAACCTTGCATCTGGAGAAACATCGTAAAAGACATAAGTGTACTTAGATTTTATCAGCCTTTGAGCAACCTTAAATGCACGACTCTCTAGATAAGTAGAGTCTATTCCATTTACTACATGAACAATAAGCCTATTATTAACGCCTCCTACCAATTCCTTTAGGGGCAATGTGGTTTTTGCAAACGATGGGCCCTCTTGTAAGATTCTCTTACTAAGTGCCTTCGCTCTCATTTTCCAAGAATTCTCCAAGGCTCTGGCAAGAAGGTCTTTTTTGAATTGCTGATCTTTTGATAAGAGATAAGCATTATTGATTTGTCTAATGAAATTTTCAGCTGAATCTCCTGAAAGCACTTCTTTGAAGGCAACACACTCCTGCATTTCACTTGTAACAACAACTGGCTTCTGCAAGGCAAAATATTCAAACAGCTTCAAGGGTGAAGTAGTCTTGGCAATTTGCCCTGGTGAGAATGGGATGATGGCCACATCAAAATATTTGGCATAATGCGGCAATGTCTTGTAATCTATGGTGCCCAGGTAGTGTACGTTTTCTCTTGTAGGGAGACGTTCTACACCGCCGTAGTAGTCAGGACCAATGAATATGAATTCATATTCTGGCATATTCAAGGTAACCTTGTCTATTAGGTCATACCACAACCATGGGGCCAGCGCCCCAAAGTACCCTACTATTGGTTTTTGCTTTGCTACTATTGGCTCTAGTAAAGCTGGGAGCACTTCGTTGTATTGGATAAGGGATTGATAGTGTTCAAACTCTACACCATTGGGCACATACACAATCTTGTCGTCAGAGACTTTCCCTTTGAAATCCTCAATCAAGGCTCTGCCGCTTATGGCAACAATATCAACTGTTTCATCATTGAAATAGTTAAACTGTTTTTCCAAGGTCTCAGTAGCCATGCCACTTATTTGCGGATCTATGTGATCTATGTATTCATAGATGATTTTGTTCTTCTTCCTTATATCAGAAAGATTAGCAGTGGTGTAAGCCGATGAGGTAGAATAAACAGATACATAGGCACCCTCTAAGATAAAGGGCAGGTCTGTTCTGTTAGTAACAAAGAGATTAGGATAAACCTCAATGAATCCATCTACAATGTCATACACATTGGAACTGATGTAGAAGACTAGATACCCGGCATCGGCCATTGCGATGGACATATGCTGTGGTCTCTGAAACAGGGGGACTTCCCAGTCAATCACGGGTGCTTGAATAAATACCCCTTTACATTCTGGCAACCTTAGTTCCAGGATGGTGTCCAAGGCATTGAAGGGATATTTTCTTAAAGCGGTCGGGCGAGGAACAATCCTCTGTGGCGTATTACTCTCAACTACTATCTTGGTTTCTTCAAGCGTGGAATGTTGCTCTACGACAATACCATTCTGATTTTTATCAATCGGTTTAAAGATTTGTTTTACCGTATAGTCCAGACCATTCTCATCCAGACATTGTTTAAATCTCTTAGCTGTTCCAATTACACCTCTTTGCTTAAGATGCTGATTGAATTTCTTTTTCATCTTTATAACAGATTGAATTATATTTTTTCCTTTTTAAACTTAAGCGTAAGCTGTTCGTTTAGAACCTCTAAAATTTGCTTAGACGTGGTTCCGTCCCCGTAGGGGTTAACAGCTTTTGCCATCTGATTATAGAATTCTTGGTCATTCAATAGACGCATTGTTTCCTGAATGATTTTGTTTTGGTCTGTTCCCACAAGTTTAGCCGTGCCTGCATCAACCCCCTCGGTTCTTTCAGTGACCTCCCGCATTACCAGAACAGGTTTGCCAAGCGCCGGAGCCTCTTCCTGTATCCCGCCTGAGTCTGTGATAACCAAGTAACAAGCATCCAATAACCAGATAAGATAAGGGTAGTCTAATGGCTCAATTAAGTGGATGCGTGGGTGGTTCTTGAGAATGCGCTTGACTGGCTCCTGTACATTAGGGTTTAAATGGACTGGATATACAATCTCCACGTCTGGTTGCTGCTCAGCAATTTCTTTTAATGCAAAGCAAATGTTTTCAAAAGGCTCACCAAAATTTTCCCTTCTGTGCCCGGTAACCAACAGAACTCGTTTATCTCGGTCTAAAAAGTTAAAGAATTGGTCATACTTCAATCCATTGTCTTTCTTGATAGTCTCTAAACCTAATAACAGGGCATCTATAACCGTGTTCCCAACATTCCAAACAGTATCAGGATGAGCTCCCTCACTCAACAGGCTTTCAGTTGCTTTAAAAGTTGGCGCAAAGTGGAGATCTGCCATGCGACCAATTAAAACTCGGTTCATTTCTTCTGGAAAAGGCGAGAGTTTATCTCCACTTCTTAGACCAGCTTCAATGTGAATGATTTTAACCTTGGCATAAAAAGCAGCAAGCGCACCCGCCATTGCGGTGGTAGTGTCTCCTTGCACAATTACATAATCTGGAAAGAAGTTCTGGTGCATGATCTCGGTTACTCCCTTAAGAACATCGCCAGTAATATCTACCAAGGTTTGAGCAGGTTTCATTAAATTCAGGTCATAATCTGCTTCTACCCCAAAGAAGTCTAGTACCTGGTCCAGCATTTGTCTGTGTTGGCCTGTAACACAAACTTTCACTTCAAATCTACTTTCTTTTCTCATCTCTTTGATGAGTGGTACCATCTTAATGGCTTCTGGCCGAGTACCAAATACAAATAAAAACTTGTTCTTCATTAATGCTTTTTATATTACTATTTCTTTAAAGCAGGACCAAATGCTTTCTCCTTTATCACCCCCCAGATACTTCTATCTAGAAAAGTGGCTTTATACCATTCATTATCTACCTTTAACTTGCTTACCTGATTTTTGAGGTCAGAAATGAGTTGTTCCCTTTCTTTTGTTTTATGCTTGTTTTCTGAATTTTGGGCATAAAACACCCCTATTTTTTGATTAAGCTCAAAGATGCGCTCTTCTTTGCTTATTGATGCAAGTTTTGCAAGTTCCAAGCCTTTTTCAAGAAGCTTATTCACTTCCACTTGATGATTTAGTTTCAAATCAACCTTCTCTACTTTTTGGCTTGCAGAAGCTAATTGCAAATTCAGGTCATCCAATTGCTGGAATTGCTCACTAAGCTTCCGTTCTTTCTCAAGCAGGTGGCTTTGTGCTTCATCCCGTTCCTTCCCTAACTGTTCTACCTTTTCCTCAAGTTGGGTAAAGTTAAAGGCATTTTCATGAAGTAACTTTTCCTTCTCCAGAAGTAGCAATTGCAACCTCTGTATCTCCTCAGAGGCCTCACTTATTTGACGGTCTTTCTCTGCATCAACGATGGTATATTGCTCCGCTAGATGTTCCTTGAAGTGAGAATAAACTTTATCAAAATGGCCTGTTATAACTAACTCTGCATTATTCAGTTTGTACAACCATCTTCCTTCAAAGGCTTTCTGCTCGAACAATCCCCAAAGCTTGCAGGCAGTAGTGTCCATGTATTTAGCACTACATAAAACTTTCTCTATGTTCGCAAACAATTCTACATCTGCAGTAAATGCAATGTCAGATTTTTGATTGACAAAGCAGGAATAGATATCCAATACTAGTTCTGAGGACTGATAAGAAAGTAGTTGGATTTGATCTGAAAAACTTCTCCACACCTGACTTTCACTTGCATTTTTTTCAATCCAACTGCTTAAAAGGTAAGGTTGAATATCTAAGGACAGGTTTTCAAGTTGATGTTTCAAACCCAAACCATCAATATTTGGGAGACCACGTCCAGAGAAGTTTGTATGAGAAGCTCGTTCTAATAGTTCCTGGCTTAACAGACCCTTCACGCCATCATAGCCCACCAATATCACAGGCTTATTCATGGATGCAGCTTCCAAGACTACCCGGCCCATTCCGGCAACAACAGAGTATTCTTCATAAACACCTTGCAAGGCAAAGCTGATACCTTTTAAGTTTACGGCTATCTCTGAATTGTTTATGTTTTCTGATATCCAAAGGGATAAGTTGTCACGTTCAGGGCCATCTCCATAGATATCAACTACCGGGATACCAGAAGATGCCGCAAGCGACAGAAACTCCTTTATACCAACAACTTTAGCATAATCTAGGCGGCTAACAAGGCAACACCTAAATTCATCGTTTTGTATTTTACCAGTGCTATGAAAAACGCTGATATCAACGGCATTCCTGAAGACCTTGGTTTGGTTGGCTGGGACATGCAGCTTTGCCTGTGAATAGGTTTCCTCTGAAACGTTATTCACCAATGAGGCATTGGGTAGTAAAAGATTTTTAACAAACCATTCCGCAAGTTGACCATAACCTTCAAACAGGGAAGCAGGCCCATGTAAGGTATAAACAAAGGGAGTTTGGGTTAAGGCGGCAGAAAAAAAGGCTGGTATCACAGAAAAAAATGGATGAGCGTCAACTAGCTCAATATTTTCTTCTTCAATTATTTTAACTAATTGCTGCGTAGCCTCTACTATATTCTGGGAAGTATTGTGGCTTGAAAAGTTAAAGTCAGTATATATCTTTTCACAATAGTCTACTGGCAAGTTTTCTTTTAAGAAAGTAGAACCAGTAACTAAAAATACTTTATAGCCTAAGCGTGTAAGGTGTAGAATTTTACCGTAAAAATGAGTTTCCAGTCCACCAAACGTATAGACTTCTGTTATTATAAGAATTTTAGTGTATTTCAAAAACCCACCCCCTGACTTCTTCTCTATTAGAAACTTGAGATTATTTGCAAACAGCTAAATTAGATTGATTTAAATAGCTTTTGCTTCAGAGTCCCCAATAAACTTCTGCTTTCATAGGTGCGTTTATACCATTCAATGTCTTGCTGCTTACGCACAATTTCGCTTATTAATTTTTTATTAAGCTGCTTATTTCCTTCATTGTTTTTCTCAACTGTTATTACCCTATCCCTTAACTCTTCTACTAATTGGTCTTTTTTGTTTAAGGTTGTTTTTAGTTGGGAAATCTCCAAGTCTTTGGCTTCAAGAAGGCTTTGCTTGTAGGCTAATTCTTTTAAAAAATGTTGCTGAATTGCATGCAGAGAAGCATGAATTTCATCTAATTGATTTGTAGATATAAAGTAATCTTGTATTTGCAAAGCACTTTCCATATTCAATATTTAATAAATGTATTTTTTACCTTAATTCACACCAGCCAAATACCTTTCCTCTTCCTTTTGTTCAGGAATATGGTAGACAGTTCTATACCCCTTAAGGTTTAAATCAACATTAAAATCTTTTTCACAAATATTGAGGGAGTATTGGCCCATTACGTCCAGCATTTCCTGATTGTTGAAATAGTGGAGAATCTTTCCAATGCCCTCAATTTCATTCTTGAATACATCGCCATTTAATCCGCTTCTAACGATATCTCTATTTCCAACACAGTCACTTAACAATACTGGTTTTTTCAAGGCCAAAGCTTCTAATACACTGAAGGATAGGCCTTCAAACTGAGAAGTAGAAATAAAAATATCTGCACTAGACACCAAGTCCATCACTGCCTTTGGCCCAAGCCAACCAGTTACAGTGATATTCTTTGAATTTAATAAATTCCTAGCCTGCCCATCCCCAGCCCAAATGAATTCTATCTGGTCGTAATCTTCTAAAAAGGAAGCAATAGAATTGAATAGAGCAGGGTTTTTCTGAGTTTCAATTCGCCCGGTGGTGATGACGGTGAATTTCCTATCAACGCCTCTGTTCACAATACTCAATTTTGAATTACCAATGGCTACACCATTATTGATGTAGGTGGCAGCAATTCCAAGTTTTTGATACTCTGCCAGTTCTGAAGCTGAGCAGCAAACTACTTTGCCTCCCATTTTATTACCGAACCGCTCAACCTGTTTTAAGAGCAAGTTGAGAACGGGGTTATCGTTTGAAAGAAATGGTGCGCCATTAGGCGTATAGATAACATTTTTGATTCCAGCCAATCTACAGGCTAACCTTCCTAACAATCCGCTTTTAGAGGAATGTAAATGGACTGCATCTACAAAACCCCGCTTAGTCAGCCTGTTGAGAATGTAATGAAGTTCTTTTAAGGCGAGAAGATCTTTGAAAGGATGGATAGAACGCTGAGCCGATTTCCACCGGATAAAGCGGACATTCTCTTTTGGGAAAATTTGCTTGACGTCGTTAGCAGACATTACTTGTTGCCTTTCACCGTGAATGACGATGTGAAGGTCACCTGGCATTGACTCCGCAAGGGACTTTACGAAAACCGCTACTCCTGAAGCAAATGGCTCAATTACGTGTACTATTCTCATGAGCTGGGGGATTCAGCGCTAAGAAGCTATCTATGAAATTACAAGATCTTCTGGACCAAATATAACTATATTTCTTTTATAAGTATTTATAGTTTGGCACATTAACTTAGAGACCTGATTTTGTATACTTTAAATGATTCTCAACTAATTTTTAAAACTAGGAGCTAAATATTTCTTTTCAAATGCAAATTATCTAATTAGAACCGTGATTTACCAAGATGATTAAACAATCCCAAGCTTCTACTTCAATCATAATGATTAATGTTAAACCATTAGTAGAGCGTTCATCTAGAAAATTACAGTGAGAATAAAGTTTTTTAGGTTTTAAATCAACTTATTCCCTCTGACCTTCCCTTTCAAATATAATATCACTTTATAAGGTAAACACCTTTGAATAAGCAACTTATTTCTTCCCAATATCTTGTAAAAAGTACTAATTCCGAAAGCCGCCACAACTCTTTGCCTAGCTTTTAATTGAGCCTTTCGGTTTGAGACAGAAATACCCGCTGCATTGATTTCACATGTTACTAAAAAGCAGTCCAAAATCGCGCCTTTGGTTTTATGCAGCATTTTAAAAAACAGGGCATAATCTTCCACTAAGGACCAACCTGAGGGATATTGCCCCACAAGACTCAACAACTCGGCCCTAAACATCACCGTTGGATGAATAAACACATTCCTGTAATGCATGGCAGAAAGAATGGCTTCATGAGTTGTAGGTGTGGTGTAGGTATAGCTAAACCCGCTCATAGGATTCTGAAAGGTGCACCAAGTGCCAAGTAAGCCAACTTCAGGGTTCTGGTCTAAGAACGAGGCTTGTTTGTGAAACCTGTCTTCGTGGCATAGGTCTCCGCAGTCTAACCTAGCAATATACTTTATCGCAAGGTTCTCCTCCATCCATTGCAGGCCAGTGTTTAAAGCCCTTGTAATTCCCTTATTCGTTTCTAACCTAATAATATGAATAGGTAAATACAGGTCACCAAGTTTAGTTAATTCCTCATGGTTTACAGGAATCTGACTGCCATCATCTACCACTACCACAAAGAGTTTATTGGGTTGATAAACAATGCTTTTCAACGATTTCACTAGCCCATCTCTATTGTTATAGCAGGGAATTAGGACTGCTATATCATAAGCTAAAGGACGGAAAACTGTACTTGAATCCAAAGTTGAGAGTTAAAATAATCTATCAAATGATGAAGGGGAAAACCCTCTAATATCCTTTCCTGTTCTTCTTTCCTCAAAGGTAAAACGAATAGATTTGGTTCACAATCCATTGTCAGGTATCACCCGGAAAACAATCTATCGTTTGGTAATTACCTCAGACAGAGTAAATAAGGAGCATACTATCCTATGAAGAAAATCTCATTCCTTGCTCCCTCGTACTATGGAGAACGCAGTATCTCATGCTTAAAATGAATGTAGCGCTTCAATCTGAAAGAAGTTACCCATGCAATATTTTGTAGAGAAAGGATCGGTGGTGCGGGAGATCTGGGGGAAGGGCGATACGGTGCTCTTTATCTTTGCGGGCTCTTCTGCGGAGTTTGCGCTGAACAAAGCCGTGGATTGGCTGTACTTTACGGGCCGCCTCCCAGCCGATCCTTTGGGAAGGCTTTTTTCAACGGTTGCCTATGCCCGCAAAATCGTCTTTTCTCCTCTTGACGCGGCCCACCAGACCATTGACCGCATGGCCAGCATCCACGCGGGTGTAGAAGCCAAACGCGGCATGTCCATCCCAGACTGGGCCTACCGCGATGTGCTCTTCATGCTGATTGACTATTCCATCAGATCTTTTGAAGTTTTGGAGCGGCCCTTATCCTTGCCTGAGAAGGCAGAGGTGTTTGAGGTCTTTTACCGCGTAGGTTTCCGGATGGGCCTAAAAGAACTCCCTTCCTCATACCCGGAATGGCTGGTGAGCCGGGAAGAGCATTTATGCCAGGATTTGGCCATGAGCCATTACACCCATAACCTGTTTCAGCAATACCAGAAACACTTGGGCAATATCAGATACCGGCTGCTCCTGGAAGCCCAGATTCTGGTGGTGCCAGACCATGTGAAAGAGTTGCTTGGTTTCCGTAAAACCTCTTTGATCACTCCCTTACTGCACGGCTACAAAGCAAGTAGGAAATTCAAGCTCGATTGGTTTTTGAAAAGCATCATCTTGCCTTCGGCATACAAGCAAGAAATTCAAGATCTGGACCAAAAACCCGAATAACAAAACATTGGCTGTCTTCTTTATCACATGTTCCTAAAAGGGTCTTTTTCGTTTCAGTTGAGACCTAACCTCACGATGGCATCTCTGCAAAGTGTTTTATAGTTGATTTTAATAAATTGACTACAAAACACTTATTCCTTGTAGCTCCAATGTTACGCCTCATGTTTTAAGCTCTTTTTCTCAATAATGGCATTGAACTACAGGCTGGACCTGCCGTACACTTTGGGAGGAAAAAAGGCAGAAATGTAGCCAATGCCCAAAAAAAGTGAACTCCTTGCGGTTAGTCGGAAGGTTTAGAATTATCAAGGGGTTAAATTAGTAAGCCCTGGTGGCATTAAGGCATAGCCTCTCTCCTTACATCTACATGAAAAAGCAGCCACATGGGAAATAAAGACTTTTCTTTCGGGTACCACTGCTCGCATGAGCAGTTCAAGCCAAGCCATTTATTAAACTTAGTGCAGCAAGCCGAGCAAGCCGGATTCGGGAATGCGCTTTCTTCTGATCATTTCTATCCCTGGAGCGAGAACCAGGGCGAGAGCGGATATGCCTGGAGTTGGTTGGGAGCCGCGATGCAAGCCACTTCACTTCCTTTCGGGGTGGTGTCGGCGCCGGGACAGCGTTACCATCCGGCCATTGCGGCGCAGAAGGTGGCTACCTTGTGCGAGATGTTCCCCCACCGGTTCTTCATTGCCGCCGGCAGCGGACAGTTCCTGAACGAGCGTATTACCGGGCAGAAGTGGCCAGGAAAGCAGGACCGCAATGACCGCCTGAAACTCTGCGTGGACATTATGCGGGCACTCTGGCGCGGCGAAACCGTAACCCACAAAGGCCTGGTGGAGGTGGAATACGCCAAACTTTACACCCTGCCGGATTACATTCCGCCGGTATTCGGAGCCGCCATCACCCCGGAAACCGCCGAGTGGGTAGGCAGCTGGGCCGATGGCCTGATTACGATTTCCAATTCGCCTGATAAGTTAAAGGAAGTGGTAGAGGCGTTCCACAAAGGCGGCGGCGAGGGCAAACCCATGCACCTGAAGGTGCAGCTGTCCTATGACACTACCAAGGAGAAAGCCCGTCAGGGCGCGCATGAACAGTGGAAAAACAACGTCTTCCCTTCGGCCCTGCTCTCAGACATTCCCACGGTGAAAGGCTTTGATGCCGCCGGCAGCATGGTGAAACCAGATGAGTTGGAACCTGCGGTCAGGATCTCAGACAGTGCCCAGGAGCATGTAGATTGGCTGGCCAAAGATATGGAACTAGGCTTTACGCACCTGCACCTGCACAACGTAAACCTGCAGCAGGAACAATACATAGCGTTCTTCGGGGAGCGGGTGCTGCCTGAACTCCAGAAAATAGCGGAAAGAGTTTAGAGCTTCCCTCCTATCAAACCCTTGAGACGGGTGTTTTCTTCCTTTAAGATTGGAAAGAGAACACTCGTCTTGTGCATAAAAGCGCCCTATAAGAAATTAAGTTTTTAGCCTATTTGCTGAAAACGAGGCCAAAAATGCTCCTAACATCGGCTCTTTTCGGCTTACCTATTCCCCTCTAAAACCAATATGTTCACTGTGTTGATTGCAGCGTTACCTTTGCTATGATAAGGTATCTATAATGCAGGCACCTTGCTGCTATTTCCCAATCACAAAACCATCAGAAGACATTTCCTTTCATGCGATTTAACAGATCTATTTCGTTTCTTTTTTTCTTTTCCCTAGCGCTGCTTTCCTGCCAACGGCAAAGCAAGTCTAAAACCGAGAACCAATCCTTTCAGGTGGGTTATGATCAGTTCACCCTAGACAATGGGTTAACCGTGGTCTTTCATGTTGACAAATCTGATCCGGTGGTGGCCGTGGCGCTCACGAGCCACGTGGGCTCTGCGCGAGAGAAAGAGGGCCGTACCGGTTTCGCGCACTTGTTTGAACACCTGCTGTTCCTGGAGTCTGAGAACCTGGGCAAAGGTGGTCTGGACAAGATGAGTGCCCGCATTGGCGGTTCCGGTGCCAACGGCTCCACCAACCGCGACCGTACAAACTACTACCAGACCGTGCCTAATGATGCGCTAGAGAAGATGATCTGGGCCGAAGCCGACAAACTGGGCTTCTTCATCAATACCGTCACCGACCAGGTGCTGGCCAAGGAAAAACAGGTGGTGAAAAACGAAAAGCGGCAGAGCAATGACAACGCCCCTTACGGCCACACCTCCTACGTGATTGACCAGAACCTCTACCCCAAAGACCATCCGTATCATTGGCAGGTAATCGGGTCACTGGAGGACCTGCAGAACGCCACCCTGGAAGACGTGAAGGAATTCTACCGCCGCTGGTACGTGCCCAATAATGTAACCTTGGTGGTGTCGGGAGACTTTGACCCGGCGCAGGCCAAAGCCTGGGTGCAGAAGTACTTCGGAGAGATCAAGAAAGGCCAGAACATCCCGGCGCTGGAAAAGAAGCCGGTGGTGTTGGCCCAAACCAAAAAACTGTACCACGAGGATAACTTCGCGCGCCTGCCCGAACTCACCATGGCCTGGCCAAGCGTGTATATCTACCACAAAGACTCCTATGCCCTCAGAACCCTGGCCACTTTGCTATCTGACGGCAAGAAGGCGCCGTTCAACAAATTGATTGTGGACGAGAAACAATTAGCCGGACGGGTGAACATGTACCAGAACAGCGCCGAGTTGGCCGGACAGTTCATGGTGAGCATCAGGGGCTATGAAAAAGTGGACCTGAACCAAATCCATGCGGCCGTAGAAGAGGCTTTCCAGCGTTTCGAGAAGGAAGGCTTCTCCGATGCCGACCTGAGCCGCATCAAAACGCAGCAGGAGGTTGGTTTCTACAACGGCTTGTCCAGTGTGCAGGGCAAAGGGTTCCAACTGGCGCAATACCAAATCTTCGCGGGTGACCCGGGCTTCATCAGCAAAGACATCCAGAACATGCTGGCCGTGACCCGCGAGGATGTTATGCGCGTATACCGCCAATACCTCAAAGGCAAACCCTATGTGGTGACCAGTTTCGTACCTCAAAGCCAAGTCCATCTAGCCCTGAAAGGCTCGCAGAAAGCCAGCGTGGCAGAAGAGAAAATAGTGGAAGGCGCTGAGGAGAAATTCGATGCCTCAGCCAAAGCCTCTTACCCGCGCACGCCGTCCAGCTTTGACCGAACCGTGGAGCCGCCCCACGGCAAAGCCCCCGAGACCAAAGTACCTTCCGTTTGGGAAGGAAAACTGGAAAACGGCCTGAAAACGCTGGGCATCACGGATCGCGAGGTGCCATTGGTGATGTTCAACCTGCGCCTGAACGGAGGCTTGCTGCTGGAAGATTCTTCTAAGGTGGGGGTCTCTAACCTGTTGTCTGAACTGCTGCTGAAAGGCACCAAAACCAAAACAACCCAGGAACTGGAAGAAGCCATGGAAGCGTTGGGCGCTTCTATCAGCATCAATGCCGGCGAGGAAAGCTTCACCCTCAGTGGCCGTACCCTGGCGCGTAATTTCGTTCCGACAATGGCGCTGGTGCAGGAGATCCTGCTGGAGCCGCGCTGGGATGAGCAGGAATTCAAGCTGGCCAAGCAGCAAGTAGAAAGTCAGTTGAAACAGCAGAAAGCCAACCCCAACTCCATAGCCGATATCAATTTCCGGAAAGTGCTGTACGGCAAAGACCACATCCTGTCGCGCAATATCCTAGGCTCAGAGGCTTCTCTGAAGGCCATTACGCTGGCAGACCTGCAGAGCTACTACCACGCTAACCTTTCACCTTCGGTGGCGGCGTTTCAGGTGGTGGGGGCTGTAGACCAGCAGGAGGTTATGAATTCATTGGCTGGCCTGAACCATAACTGGAAAGCCAAAGAGGTGCGCTTGCCGCAGTACACGACTCCAGCAGTGCCCGCTGCGTCAACTGTGTATTTCTATGATGTGCCCGGGGCTAAGCAGAGCGTGTTGCGGTTTGGGTACCTGGCCTTGCCCGTGATGCACCCAGACTTCTACCCCGCTCAGGTGATGAACTACATTTTGGGGGGCGGCGGCTTTGCTTCGCAGCTAACCCAGCAATTGCGGGAAGGCAAAGGCTATACGTACGGCATCAGTTCTTCTTTCTCGGGTTCTGCCTTGCCGGGTCCATTCGTGATCCAGAGCGGCGTGCGGTCCAACATCACCTTTGAGGCGGCCGATCTCATCAAGCAGATCCTGCAGAATTACGGACCGGGGTACTCTGCCCAGGACCTGGAAGTGACCAAGGGCTTTCTGGTGAAAAGCAACGCCCGGGCCTTTGAGACCATGGCCGCCAAACTGGGGCTCCTGAACAACATCAGCACGTACGGACTTCCCCTGGATTACGCCAAACAGCGCGAAGCTCAGGTACAAGGCATGACCTTGGACAGAATCAAAACGCTGGCGCAACAGTACGTGAACCCCAATAAAATGTATTATCTGGTGGTCGGCGATGCCGCTACCCAACTGAAGAAACTGGAGCAATTAGGCTTCGGGAAACCGGTTCTTCTGAATTAGGACTCTTCTTTATTCTTGAACAGCAGCCCCTTCTGGTTTTCCCGGAGGGGCTTTTGTTTTAGGGCCGATTTCTTACATCTACTTTAAAAGCCCAAGAATGATCCTTAGGTTTACAGACCTGTTTTGTGGCTTGTTTGATCAAATTGCACCTAAAACAAAAGGCTGATTTCCCAGATTTCAGTAGCCTGCTTTAAATGGAAGATTGAAGTCGAAGGGACCAATTGTTTCCAAACCAAAGGACCTATTAGAAATTGGAAAGGATTAGGAGGAGACTATGGCCCTCCCCATTGAGCCGCTTTTATCAAGCTTAACCTTGATTTGCCAGTGTTTAATATAAATGAAATAGTTGTGTTATGGCTACCAAATAAATAGTATATTTGATTATATCTATGTCCTATTTAACGGCTGCTACCTATGCTTCTCTACCAGGACAGTATTCTCCAGCTTACGTATGATCCGGCCACGGACATCCTGGAAATGGATTGGCCAGATCTGACTCCCTCCTACCTTCCCGAAACCAAGCAAGCTTTGCAGGCGTTGGTTGAAACTGTCAGGGATTACGATGTAAAGAACCTATTGGTAGACGGCAGCAAAGCCTCTGTCACTATTTCAGACGAGGAAAATGCTACCCTGTTGCTGAAGATAGCCCAGGAATTCAATGCCACCCGCCTCCGGAAAGTAGCCCGAATTGCCTCCACTGATTTAAGGAGGGAAACCGCCGCAGATGAAAACCTGTTCAGGATTCAACATAGCCTGGACCTGCATTATCAGATGCAGAACTTCACAGACCGTGCCCAGGCAATGACCTGGCTCAAAGATATCTCTTGATACTACCTGTGAAAAAGGCATAACCGCACTTTCCCATTCATCTTGATTTCAAACCTCTTTTAAGGAAAACAAACAGAAAACCAAATGTGAAGGGTATAAGCCAAACAGAAAGGCCCTAGTCAAATGACCAGGGCCTTTCTGTTTGGCTTATAGAGGAAATTTCGGGGTTAAATGGTGTCTGTTACTACCAATAAGGCATAAATTACCCCAGGCAAGAAGAACAGCAGGGTAAGCAAAAGACTGATCCAGAATCTGCTGTTCACTTCTCCTTCGTGCAAGAAAACACCCAGCGGCGGAATGAAAATAGCCAACAGAATTTCCACTATATCAGAGGCTTCTTTGGCATCTCTCAAAGAGTTCTTAACTTCTTTTTTGAAGGCCTTTTTCTCCGCCTTGCTCATGCTAGATATTTTGCTTTTAGCTATTTCCAGCACGGCCTTCTCATCCATTATAACCAACGGGGCAGTTGTTTTCACAGCGGTTTTCTCCACGGCTACTTTCTTGGTTTCAAACAAAACCGGTGCTGGGGCTTTGGTAGAGGCTTCCAATACTGGTTCAGCTTCTACGGCTACAGTTGGCTCCTCCGCAATGGTAAGGGTTGCGGGGGCTGTCGCTGGCGTGGTTTCCTCAGTCGCATCTGCCGGGGTAGTTTTCGCAACAGATTTCTGGTAGGTCTCTGGTTTTACAGAGGCGAAACGGTAATATTCAGCAGAGCTACAGGAAAAAAGAAACTGGCCTACTACGGCCACAAATACAAACTGCAGTAGAATTTTTAACTTCATAGTACAAAGAATTAGGGGTGGAAAAATAGTTGAATAAGGTTCCTTTTTTCAGCCAGCCGCACCGCAGCTATCTGGAAAAGTCAGTACACTTATTGCGCACCTTCTTTAATACTATACTTGTCTAAACTTTGTTATAAATACTAAAACTTCAAAGGCAAATCCAACTAACAAGTCCTTTAAAAAGCCTATGCGATTCAAGGCTGATTTTACAAAATCAGCCTTGAATCGCACGTACCTGGATTAATTGGCAGCGATTTCTCCCGGAATATGAATCTCAACCCGGGTGCCCTCATTTAGCTTGCTTTTCATTTCAATGGTGCCGCCCATGCTTTCCACGTGGGTTTTCACCAGGAACAGGCCCATTCCCCTTCCCTTTTTATTGTTATGGAAACGCTTGTACAGCTTGAAGACATTATTGCCCGCCTTTTCCATATCAAAGCCCGAGCCGTTGTCGGCAAAGTGAATCTCTAGTCCGCCGGAGGAGCACACCTGGCAACTAATCTCTACCCGCAGTGTCCTGGCCTCAGACCGGTACTTAATGGCGTTAGAGAGAAGGTTGTAGAAAATGCTGTAGAGGTAGGCCCTGTTGGTTTTTATTTTCACGTCTGGCGAGATATCCGCCACAATCTCCCCTTTATGGTGCGCCAAAGATTCCATGAAATACAGCCGGACCTGCTCAAAGACATCGGCAAGAGTAACCATCTCCCTTTCCAAGATGTCCTGCTGGTCTCTCAGCGAAAGAATCATGTTAAGGTCGCGCAAAACGGTGTCTAGCTTGAACACGCTTGTCTTAAGGTGCGCCAGTGAAGTATCATACATAGCCGACTGCTTGTCCAGCTTGGTCAGGAAATCAGCCAAGCCCATGGCGTTGGCTACCGGTGCCCGCAGGTTGTGCGACACAATGTACGTAAATTGCTGCAGGTCGCGGTTCTGACGGTACAAATCACGGGTCATTTCCAAGTGGCGTTCTTCGGCCGCTTTCCTGAAAGTAATGTCTTTCTGAATGACGATGTGCTGCGAGACTTGGCCGTCATCGGTGAGGATGGGCGTAAAGTCCATGGAAATCCACACCTTCTCGCCTGATTTCTTGTAATGGAGCACCATGATGTTGAAGGGAATGCCCTTCTTCAGCTTCTCGGTGATTTCTTGGCCTTTCTCCTGGTCAGTCTCGAGGCCTTCCAGGAAGGTTGCCAGGTTCTGACCTTTGGCCTCGTCAAAGGTATAGCCTGTATTGCGCGTGAACGCGTTGTTCACCCACTCAATCTTGCCCTTGGGAGTTGTGATAATAACCCCGTTGGAGATCTTACTGGCCACCAAGGACAGTTTCTCCCGCTCCTCCTGGGCCAAAACATTCTCTGTGATGTCTGAGAAGTACACCGAAAGCCCTTCCTCTGAAGGGAAAGCTTTTACCTCCAGCCAAATTTTAGACAACTGCAGGAAGGACTCGAATTTAACGGCCTGCCCGGTGGAGATGGCCTGCTTGTAGTACTTGTAGAATTCCCCGTTGATTAGTTCCGGGAAGACCTCCCAGATGGTTTTGCCCAGGCATTCATCTCTTTTAAGCCCAAGCACCCGCTCAAATTCGCCGTTGACCAACTTAAAGCGCCAGTCTTTGCCCAACATGAAAAAGGCATCTGTAATGCTCTCAAAAATGGTCTGCAGGGTCTCCGCTTGTTTTTCAATTATGGTATGGGCGACAGATACTTCTGTCACGTCTTTGGCAATGGAATGCACCCCAATTACTTCGCCATTCACAACCACCGGTATTTTGGTGATGTTGAGGCGCACTACCTTGTCATTCGGTTTGGGGATCTCAATTGTGAAGTTGATTTTCTCTCCCCGGAAAGCCCTTTCCAGGTTTTCATCGCACAACGGCCCTACCTCAGGCGGAAGGAAATCAATGATTTTTTTGGAAACTACCTCTTCCAGAGGAAGGCCTACACAGGAGAGGAACGTAGGGTTTGCATCTAAAATCACCCCTTCGCGGTTTTCATAGGTAGCATTGTCTGGGTTGTTCTCAAACAAGGACCTGAACCGATACTCACTCTCCGCTAGCCTCAACGAGGCTTCTTTTCTTTCGGTGATATCTCTGGAGCTAACCACCAAGGCATTGACCGAAGGGTTTTCCAACTGATTACTGACGATGGCTTCAATCCAGCGCCACTCTCCATGGGCATTCTTGAACCTTAAATCAGGCACCTGGACCACTTCTTGCCTTAGAATCTTTGCCAAAGCTTCACCAGCCAAAGGCACATCATCTGGGTGAATGAGATCAAACACATTGCAGCCAATCAATTGCCCCGGCTCATAGTTCAACAGCCTTGAAACAGCCCCACCTACGTAGATGTATTCCCCTACCTCATTCAGCAGGCCTAGCATGTCTGAGCCATGTTGCAGCAAGGTGCTGTGGAACTCGTCTTTTTGCGCCAGCTTTTGCTGGGCCAACCTTAGGTCAGCTGCATCTCTCCCAAGGCAGTAAATGACCCGCTCTTCTTCAGACCAAACTGCGGACCAGGACAAGGGCACTGTGGTGCCGCTTTTATGCAGATAATGGTTATAGAAATTCTTGATTGGGGTTCCGTTGAAGACCGTTTCATGCGTCTCCCACGTTAAGGCTTTATCATTGGGTGCAACAAAATCAATGAAGTGCTTTTCCAGCAACTCCTCAGGCGCATAACCCAATATTTCTTTACTACTGGCACTTACATAAACATACTTCCCAACTTCATCAATTACACACAGAAGGTCAGATGAGACGCTAATTAAATTCTCTATAATTTTTTGGTCCCATTGCACTTTTGTCACCTCCACTTTATTAGATCTCACGTCTTGCGGTTTCAAGTAATTTCTGTGATGCAATTTACATCATTTTAAATCTTTAAATATCATTATCTCAACAACAAAGCAATTAATAAGAAATTATACAATTTAATTCCGAATAAGCACTATAGCGTATTTAACGAGGCTTAATAAGAGGATTAAAATAAAATTACGGCTGCCTACTTAACAATTTAATAATATGATCTTTTAAGGATTCTGTTCACCTAAAATCTGCAAAGTAGGCAG
Source organism: Rufibacter hautae (assembly GCF_008271695.1). Classification (GTDB taxonomy): domain Bacteria; phylum Bacteroidota; class Bacteroidia; order Cytophagales; family Hymenobacteraceae; genus Nibribacter; species Nibribacter hautae. The sequence goes on along the minus strand of NZ_VKKY01000002.1, from coordinate 129,865 downwards.
AATGACTGGCCTCCTGATTAAAATTGAAGTAAGAGATCATTGAAAATGAACCAATTGTGTATTTATGTGAACTAAGAATAGAACCTTGCACCTCTACAATTTTCGAGGGAAATATAGTTTTAAGACAGTAAGAAATAGGGTTTATGCACTTGACATGAAATGCCCAGTAATTCGGCAACGAAAAGACCTCTGATAAGCCCGAGTAAGATTAACTTACTCCTTTAGCCTTTATCAGAGGTCCTTTCAATTTTGTTTTTTGTTTTTTTCTGATTATCGGGGCAAAAATACTCAGGAAACCAACTTAAAATAGATTATAATTCTGCTACTACTTTCCTGAAATCGGCTTCGTTTAGGGGTTTTTGCAGGCAAGTGGTAATGCCTAGTGACCGCATCTGGTTCATATCCGAGGCATTTGACGAGGTAGACAGCACTACAATTTTGGTGGAGCTCTCCTCTACCAATGGCAACCTGTGGTACTCTTCCATAAAAGAAAAACCATCTAACACCGGCATGTTGATGTCTAGCAGAATCAAAGATGGAAAATCAGCTGGGTTCTTGAGACTCTGGAGATAAGACAGCCCCTCCAACCCATTCAAAGCAACGATGATTTCCTCGGCAACTCCAGTTTCTTCAATAACGGTTTGGTTAAGGAAATTAGTTATCTCGTCATCCTCAATTAGCAAGATTGATTTAATTCTCTTCACTGTACTCTATTTCAGGGTGGGGACTTTGTCTCAGTAAAATAACGGCAAAACCCTGAATAAATACTTATGAGCTTGATAAGAATTTGCCTGAAATTGGAAAAAACCGTGTGGTCTTCCATTCTTGCTACATTTTTACCTGCAAAATGCCTCCGGAAATTGCCCTTCCACCCTACCTCATCAACTCCTTGAAAAGCTGCCACTCAAAATGAAGAACAGAAATTGGATTTCTCGCCCTTATTGATTTACCATCAATTCTCCTAAAACAGCCTCAAAACTGTAAGACACTGTCCGCTTACTTCCTTGCTGGAGTTTGCTGCTTCTTGAGCAGTTTTAGCAGTACGCCATTTGTCCACCCGAAGCCGTCTTGGTTGGGGTACTCTCCGCCGCCGCCTTCGGCACCGGGCTTTTCTACATTGTATTTCTCGGTGAGCTTGCCCGTGAGTTCGTAGACCTGTGTGTTTTGCTTGATCCAACGGTCGGCAATGGTGTTGGCCAGATCCTCTTGGCCATAGGCGCGCAAACCTTGGATGCTCATCCACTGCAAGGGAGCCCACCCGTTGGGCGCATCCCACTGCTGCCCCGAGGTGGTTAATGTGGTGGTCAATCCCCCTTGTCGCAGGAAATCACGTTGCAGCCGCTGGGCTACCGCTTTTGCCTGGGCTTTGGTAGCCATGCAGAAGAACAAAGGCGTTACAGAGGCTAGAGTAGGAATATCGGTCGTCTTTTGGTTGATGAAGTCGTAGTCATAGAAAAACCGGTCTTCGGGGTTCCAGCAGTAGCGCAGGAGGGCTTTTTTCCGCTGCTGGGCCTTTTGCCGGTAAAGCTTCTCCTGGGTCTTGTTTTGCTGCAGGTGCGCCATTTGGGCTAGGGTAAGCTCCATGTGGTAAAGCAGGGCGTTCAAATCCACGGGAATCAACTGGGTGGTTCTGATAGTTTGCAGCGACTTCCCGTCCTTAAACCATCGGGTGCTGAAATCCCAGCCAGACTCGGCCGCGGCCCTGATATCGCGGTATACCTCTGGGTGGCTTCTGCCGGAGGTGCGAGCCACTTCCACGTCTTCCTTATATGCCTCGGGCCGGGGAGACGGGTCATCGTCCCAGTACCGGTTCAAAAGGCTTCCGTCGGGCATTCTGACCACTCGCCTGTGCGTCGGCTTCCCGGGGGTGAGCGTTCCTTGGCCATTCATCCAGAAGTCGTACTCTTTCCGGAGGGCGGGTTCATAGGTTTTCAGGACCTCGGGACCTTTCTCCTGGGCTAGGATGCGCAGCATGAGGGCATAGAAAGGCGGCTGCGATCTGCTCACGTAATAGCTTCGGTTCCCATTGGGGATATGGCCCAAAGTATTGATAAGATAGGTAAAATTGTCTACCATGCTCTGGATGAGCTCCACTTGGCCACTTTCCTGCAGGCCTAACATGGTGAAATAACTGTCCCAGTAATAGATTTCCCGGAAGCGCCCACCGGGAACCACATACGCGTGGGGCAACGGAATAAGGGAACTCTGCTCTGCCAGGGGCTGGCGGGTAAGCACCGGCCACAAACGCTCAATGTGCTGCGCCACGGGTAAGGCTGCATTGGACTTGAATTGGTTCGCAGGTTCTACCGGCAACTCAAAATAGCGCAGCACAAAGGCTTTCAGGTCAAACCCCGGTTTGCCTTTCTTCTGGGCATATGCCTTGAGGATTTTCTCCGGCGGAGCCAAGGGTCTACAGTCTGGGAAAGTCTTGGAGTCTGGGAACACGGGTGCCAACTGAACCTCCTTGAACAATTCACCTAATTGCTCCTGCGGCCTGAATTGCGCCTGACATGGGTGAAACCAACCCCAAAACAGGAAGAAAGATAAAAGAAACAGGTTTCTGGAAATCGCCCGCGGGGAACAGGAAAGCATATTCTTCATGAGGGAAGCCATTGGTAAGTCTCCCCTTCTTACGCAGAAGCCTCTAGGGAAGTATATGCCAGGATACAGCTGACATGGCGGGAAACATCGGGCTTTTGCGCCCGTTTCCTGAAAAATAAACCAAAAACAGAACACCTCTCTAGCTACTTCAACTCTTTTTACTTCCCTATGATAGTCCTCCCCTTCTCAGATTTGTAGAACCTAAGCCTATACCGAGTACTTGTAACTGGATAGACTCACAGCAACTTACGCCAATTCCGATCTTTAAAGACGGCACAACTTGGTTCTAGGCAAAACATTTTCTGCTCAGGAAAGTACTTACAAGCAACTAACCCTACCACTATGGATACTTATAACCTGAAACCTGAGAACATGCGGGCTCCCGAGCACCTGAATGAAAAGGAAATCCGCAAAAGTTTAGAGGAGTTGGATGCTAAGATAAAGGTCCTGCAGGGCCGGGCCCACGCCACTACCGCAGATTCGCAGAATACCTACCATGAGCATATCGCCGCCCTAGAAGCCAAGCGCGCTTTGATTGCCCAGAAATTGAATGACACGTCTACAGCCACCGACAGCACCTGGCAAGACATCAAACGTGGCTTGGACGACCTTACCGATGGCATCAAGAAGATCTTTTAGCCTGTTTTCTTAAAAACAGCCTTAAAATGATACTTGCAGACGAAGGCCTTGAGGTTAATCCTTAAACTTTGAAAAAGAAAGCACCTTCGCCTAAAGCAGAAAGGAGGCGCAGTCATAGACTGCGCCTCCTTTCTGCTTTAGGCTTTCAAACACCCTTAAAGCTCTGAGTACTGCTCAGAAATGATCTGCAGAATGTCGGTGGTAAGGGGTTTTGAGAAGAAATCGTTCACCTCAGAGAGATTCCGGGCATGGGTGATGTCGTTCTTGTCAACCGCCGAGGAAAGGACGAAGAGCAGGCATTTGCCGGTGAGTTCAAGGGGCAGCTTCTTATATTCCTCAATGAATTCCCATCCGTCCATGCCGGGCATGTTGATATCAAGGAAAATGATTTCTGGGAAATCCTGGGGAGCATCTTTCACCATACCATTCAAGGCGTCTAACGCTTCTTCTGCCCACAAAAAGCTGTTCACTTTTGCGGCAAACTGCTGGCTCTTAATCACACTCTCACACAGAAAATTGTGAATCTCGTCATCATCAATTAAGAAGACTCGCTGGTATTTCGTCATTTTTTGGTGCTACTTGAAAATATACTTTGAATGTGGATCCCTGCAATTCTGCACTTTCTACTTCAACCCATCCGCCCATGGTTTCTACCTGGGTTTTAATCATATGCAAACCTACGCCTTTACCTTCAATATGCGGATGGAAACGGCGGTACAAGCCAAAAATTTTTGCTCCTTGTTTCTCTAAATCTATCCCCAACCCATTATCCTGGATCTGGAGGCATAAAAACCCGTTTGAAAATACGGTATAAATATGGATTTCCAAGAACCGGTCTGTTGATTGGTACTTTATTGCATTGGTGATCAGGTTCAAAAATATGCTGTGCACATAGCCTTTCACCCCCAACACCCACTTACCGGCACTGAAATCAACCGCCAACTTTGAAGCGTATTTACTTAACTGGCCAGACAGGCTTTCTTTCACCTCAGTGAATACCCGCTCCAGATCTATGTTCTCCAACTCCTTTTCAGCACCGCTCCTGATGGTGAGGATATCGTTCAGGTCTTTGATGGTGGCATCTAAGTTATGGGTGGTGCGCTGCAGTTTGTCAAGAAGCACTGCATTCATGGGATCTGCCAAGTTCTGGTGGTTATACAGTTTAGTCAACCCCACAATATTGGCCACGGGAGCCCGCAAATTATGTGACACGATGTAGGCAAACTGGCGCAGGTGCTCATTCTGCCGGGCTATCTCTTGGTGAAAGCTGGCCCTTTCTGCCTCTGCCTGCTTTCTTTCGGCGATCTGCCGGATGGAGGAGAAGCAGAAGGTTTCCTGTCCAAAACTGAAATAGTTAAGGTGCACCTCCACCGGATGCAACTGTCCATTCTTGGCTTTTAGCACCGTCTCAAAATTAAGGCTTTTCTGTCCCAGAAACTCAGCCCAGCGCTGTTGCCATTCCTGGTCATCCATACCTGGGGTGATATCAAGTACCCTTAAGGCCAGCAACTCCTCCTCTTGGTAACCCAACAGGTAGCAGGCCGCGCGGTTCACACGCATGATCTTGCCATCTTCACGGGCCCAAAGGTAAGCCTCAGAGGCGCGCTCAATGGAGAAATCGGAAAACCGCAGGCGCTCTTCCATCATTTTTCGGCGCGTGATGTCATTGGCGCTCCCATCAATCCTGACCATACGGCCTTGTTCATTGAGCTGGGCGGTACAGCGGGTAATAAGCCATTTTTCTTCCCCAGTTACAGCCTTTATCCTGTACTCTAACTGGAACTGCTGACTGGATACCTTTATCTTGGGCAAAGACTCTTCAAACAGCGCCCGGTCCTGCGGATGCACCAAGTTAAACCAAAGGTATTTATCGGCATAGAATTGCTCCGGCGAGTACCCCAAAATAACCTGGCACTGGGGACTTATATAGGTCATCTCCATCTTGTCATTAAAGGAGAACACCACCTCTACAATGTTATTCAGAATGGAACGGGCATATTGCTCTGCCTGGGCTAGTTGCTGCTCTGCTAGTTTCCGAGTGGTCATGTCATGAGCCACCACCAAACGCCTGGCGGGTTTACCGGCAATCGCCGCCAGCTCATGGGAGACAATGTCTACAAACAGCTCTGTCCCGTCCTTCTTTAGGTGCACCCACTCCCCTGAATGGTTCAGGACATCTCTCTTGCTAGAGACCAACTGTAATACTTGCAAGCGTTGGCTTTGTGGCCTTATGTCATTAATGGTCATCGTCAGAAATTCCTCCGCAGAATACCCGTATAACTTTACGGCAGCCGCGTTGACCATCAAGAACTGAAGACTAACGGTATCAAACACCCACATAGGGAGGGGGTTGCAATCAAAGAACAGGCGGTAGTCCTCTTCTGGAATAGACGAAAATTTTTCTTCTACAGCATTCAGCCTCATGTTTTAAACAATTTCATTCCAATCAGACCTACCAAAGATACCAGAGAGTAGAAAGCCTTCTGGATACCCCTCAAAATACAAAAGGTAAAACAGCCCTTTACCCCACATCCATCTTCTGTTTAGGGCCTGGGAAAATGCACCTTTAAAATTAACAGCATTAATCTTCTTGTACAAGAAATATCACTCTACCTTTTAAATCATTACGCTACTCCTCTTCTCGTACTTCTAGTATTTCGATGATTCCCCTTAACAAGTACCCTTTAAAGGCACCTCAACATCTGAAAAGCATGTTTAAACCATATAAATAAATCAAGAATGTATTTACAGGCTCAAAAAGCAGCTTTTTAAATATTTTTAATTTTGCTTTTGGCTCTGAGTTAAGATTAATTTATAAAAATACCAACAAAATAGTATTAATTATTCTACAAAGTACTAAAACTCATAAAATTGGATATCCTTAATTTTCAGGGCCGCGTAATCATGTGTACATTCCCCTAATAGATTATTACTTGCTTTTAAGGAAAATAATTTAAACAAAAAAAATTGCGACGCCTTTGATAAAAATTATACCTTTAATACAATGAAATACTGGTTATACCTAATTTCCCTGGTTTTATTCCTTAGCGGGGTTACCTTGGGTTCATGTGCTTGGGCGCAAAACATGCCAAGAACAGAACCTTACACAATCATCTATAAATTGAAATCTGCCGCACCAACGGCAATGAATAAAAGTGCAGGCCCTTCTGCAGTACAGCAGGTGGTTCAACGGGTCGCTTCTGGCAAAGCGAAGCAGAAATTTCCTGCCTCCTCCGGCGCAGCTGCCAGGAGCAGCAAAAAGCAATCAGTGGACCTTTCCCTGATTTATGAACTGAAATACAATCCAGGCCAATCCTTTACTCAGATAAAAAAAGAGTTACTAGGAACAGGGCTGGTAGAGTATGTAGAGCCGCTGTATCTGCACGAACCGCTTCACATTCCAAATGACCCAAAAGCAGACTCAGTTTCAGGTGCCCAGAATTACCTAAAGAAAATAAACGCTTTTCAGGCTTGGGATGTAACTAAGGGAGACTCAAGCGTAGTGATTGGCATTCTTGACACGGGTGTAAGACTTACCCACGAAGACCTTAAAAACAACCTCAAATATAATTACGACGACCCTATTGACGGAATAGACAATGATGGCGATGGCTTTGTTGACAATTTCAGGGGTTGGGACCTGGCAGACGGCGATAATGACCCTACGGCAGATGCCAATGGCCACGGCACGTTTGTTACCGGCATCGCGGCAGCTCAGGCCAACAACAATTTAGGTATCACAGGAGTTGGGTACCAGGCCAAGTTTATGCCCATTAAAATATTTGCGTCTACCCCTACCGGTTCTTTCAAAGGATATGAAGCTATTGTTTATGCGGCAGATCATGGCTGTAAAGTCATCAACTTATCATGGGGTGGGGTAAGCTTTCCTTCTGCATTTGAGCAGGACGTGATAAACTATGCTGTTTTAGACCGGGATGTGGTGATAGTGGCTGCGGCCGGAAACACCAACGCTGAACTGGATTTCTATCCAGCCTCTTACCAGAATGTGGTTTCTGTGGGCGCTTTAGACAAAAACGATGTAAAAGGCGCTTCTAACACCTACAGCCATAACATAGACTTAGGAGCCTTAGGCGTAGGGGTTTATTCAACCTCCAATGGGAATGACGCTAATTATGGCAATGGAACAGGATCTTCGTATGCTTCTCCAATTGTGGCTGGAGCTGCAGCTTTACTTAGAAGCTATTTCCCAACGCTGAACGCTCTGCAGATTGCGGAACGCCTCAGGACCACCACCGACAATATCTACTCGCTCCCAGGAAATGCAGCTTACCAGGAGAAACTGGGCAAAGGAAGGCTAAACGTTTACCGTGCCTTGACCGATGAAAACCCAATCTCTGTCCGGATGACCTCTTGGAACCTGGTAGGCTCTTCTGCACTTGAGCCCAGCGAGGTAATAAGCCTATCCGGAAAGTTCACCAATTACTTAAGTGCTGTCTCTGGGTTGAAGGTTACAATTTCATCGGCTAGCCCTTACCTTCAAATGGTACAGGAGAGCTTTTCCATTCCAAGCCTGGGTACATTGGCTAGCGCCGAGAACCAGTCCAATCCCTTCAAAATCAAAATCGCGCCAAACACACCCGCTAATACTCAGGTCACCCTACGCCTTGGTTTCACCAGTGGCTCTTATACCGATTACCAATACATTTCTCTAATCCTTAACCAGGATTTCCTGACTACCGATGTCAACAACTTAGCGGTTTCTGCCATGAGTGCGGGGAATATTGGTTATAACGGTTTAGATTACAGCCAGGGCAAAGGGGTCATCTACCGGGGCAGCGCTCCCTTGCTGGCCGAGGGAGGTTTGCTGATTGGGTATTCCGCCACCCAGGTATCTGATAATATCCGGAACGAGAAAGGCATGACAGACCGCGATTTCTATGCCGTCAGCAACCTGCAGCGCAAACAGAACTCTCCCCACGCCAACTTCTATGCCTCCAATGTGATGGAAGACTCTCTTACCACCACAAAAAAGAAAAGCCTGCGGATTCAGCAGAACGTCTTTGCCTGGGCAGACGCTCCTAACCGCGACTTCGTGGTCCTGGAATATATCCTGACGAACCGTTCCGCTGACACCATTGCTGCTGCGCATGCCGGCATATTTGCCGATTGGGACATTATCTCGGCCTCTAAGAACGTGGCAGAGTGGGACAAAGACCTGAAGTTGGGTATTGTTCGGCATAAAACAGACACCAGCCTTTGGGCAGGCATCCAGATTCTTACTTCAGGCGCACCAAGCTTTTACGCCTTAGACAACACCGTGGTGCCCGAGAACATCAACATGACGGATGGTTTCTCAACCCAGGAAAAATACCAGGCCCTGTCCGGGGGTATTCAGCGAGCAAGCGCTGGGACAGCAGAAGGTAAGGATGTGTCTTACATTATCTCCTCCGCTATCAGAACATTGGCGCCTACAGAATCAGACACCGTGGCCTTTGCATTGGTAGCAGGTCAGACCAGGGCCGAAATCAGAAAAAATGCCAGTGCCGCCCTTCTGCGATACAAGCAGATCATGAACTCAGGCACCGTGACCTCCACGCCCGGACAGGTGAAGGCCCAAGCCATTTCCCTGTTCCCGAATCCATCGCAAGGACAGATAACCGTTACTTTGCCACCGGCCTTGCAGCAATCCTTGGTGAACGTGCAATTGGTAGACAGCAAAGGCTTGGTGACACCGCAGGGAAGCTACGAGAGAAAAGACAAAATCAGTTTTGATTTCTCTAATCTGGCCTCCGGCGTTTACTACCTCCGTTTTGTATCGGCTAAGGGCGTTTCTACCCAGAAGTTCTTACTTTCAAAATAAAAGTTTAGGGCTTGTTTTTGTAGAAGCAGGCCCTAAACGAAACTCCTTAAAACAGAAGAGGCGACCAAATGGTCGCCTCTTCTGTTTTAAGCTTATTTTTGAATTATGTGTGCTGTTGCTGCAAACGGATAAGGTTAAGGGCTGAGCCAGCCTTAAACCACTCAATCTGACCTTGGTTGTAAGTATGGTTCGCCTCAAAAGTATAGGTAGACCCATCTTTGTGCGTTAATTTCACCTGCAACGGAACACCTGGCGTGAAGGAAGTCAAACCAAGGATGTCAATGGTGTCGTTCTCCTCAACCTTGTCGTAGTCTTCTTTGTTGGCGAAGGTAAGCGCCAGCATGCCTTGCTTCTTTAGGTTGGTTTCGTGAATACGGGCGAAGGATTTCACCAGAACCACTCTCACACCCAAGTGACGGGGCTCCATTGCGGCGTGCTCACGGGAAGAACCTTCACCGTAGTTCTCGTCCCCTACCACCACGGTTCCAACACCAGCGGCTTTGTAGGTACGGGCTACTTTAGGAACTTCGTCATAGACATCTCCTTGCACCCCCAGGTTCTTCACCTTGTTGGCTTCGCCGTTGAACGCGTTGATAGCGCCAATGAGCATGTTGTTGGAGATGTTGTCCAAGTGACCACGGTATTTCAACCAAGGACCAGCCATAGAGATATGGTCAGTGGTACATTTACCCTGGGCTTTGATCAACAGGCGCAGACCAATCAGGTCTTGTCCGTTCCAAGGCTGGAAGCCTTCTAACAGTTGCAGACGGTCTGACGCTGGGTTCACCACTACTTCTACTCTGCTTGGATCAGCGGCCGGAGCTACGTAACCAGCGTCTTCCACCGCGAAACCATTTACCGGGAATTGGATACCCTGCGGCTCATCCAGTTTCACTTGCTCACCATTCTTGTTTGTAAGCGTATCGGTCAACGGGTTGAAAGTCAAGTCACCGGCTATAGCGAAGGCGGTCACGATTTCTGGCGAGGCCACGAACGCGTGTGTGTTAGGGTTACCGTCGTTCCGCTTGGCGAAGTTACGGTTGAAGGAAGTGATGATGGAGTTCTTACGCTTAGGATCGTCGGTGTGACGGGCCCACTGCCCGATGCACGGGCCACAGGCATTCGCCAATACCACGCCTCCAATCTCAGAGAACGTCTCCAGGATACCATCGCGCTCAGCAGTGTAACGCACCACCTCAGAACCTGGGGTAATGGTGTACTCTGCGTTAGCCACCAGGCCTTTATCAACGGCTTGTCTGGCGATGGAAGCGGCACGGGTAAGGTCTTCATAAGAAGAGTTGGTGCAAGACCCGATCAAACCTACTTCCAGTTTGGCTGGCCAGTTATGCTCACGCACGGCAGCGGCAAATTGAGAGATTGGCCAGGCAGCATCCGGGGTGAACGGACCATTCACGTGTGGCTCCAGCTCATCCAGGTTGATCTCAATCAGTTGGTCGTAGAAAGCCTCTGGGTTAGCGTAAACTTCCTCATCAGCACGCAGGTGCTCGGCAACCTGGCTCGCCAGTTCAGCGATCTCACCGCGCTCAGTGCCTCTCAGGTAATCGGCCATGGTTTCATCATAGGCGAACACAGAGGTGGTAGCCCCAATCTCGGCACCCATGTTACAGATGGTGGACTTACCGGAGCAGGAGATGTTAGCGGCTCCTTCGCCGAAGTATTCCACAATAGCACCGGTTCCACCTTTTACGGTCAAGATACCTGCCACTTTCAGGATGATGTCTTTCGGCGCTGCCCAACCGCTTAAACGGCCAGTCAGTTTTACGCCAATCACGCGCGGGAATTTCAGTTCCCAAGCCATACCGGCCATCACGTCCACGGCATCGGCACCGCCAACACCAATCGCGATCATTCCCAAACCACCTGCGTTAGGCGTGTGGGAGTCGGTCCCGATCATCATTCCGCCCGGGAAGGCGTAGTTCTCAAATACCACGGTGTGGATGATCCCCGCACCTGGCTTCCAGAACCCGATACCATATTTATTAGACACAGAGGCCAGGAAGTCATAGACCTCTTTGTTTTCGGCATACGCCTCGGCCAAATCCTGGTCAGCACCTACGCGGGCCTGGATCAAGTGGTCGCAGTGCACCGAAGAAGGAACGGCTACCGTAGGGCGGCCCGCCTGCATGAACTGAAGCAAAGCCATCTGAGCCGTGGCATCCTGCATGGCTACGCGGTCTGGCGCGAAGTCAACGTAAGACTTACCCCGCTCATACGCCTGCGTTGCAGAACCATTATATAAGTGAGCGTAAAGAATTTTCTCAGTTTGAGTTAAAGGCCGGCCAACCGCCGTACGTGCTGCCGCAATCCGGTCGCCCAGTTGCGCATACACCGCCTTGATCATGTCTACATCAAATGCCATAGATCTGCTTTGTATTATTTAAGTTCAGTGCTACTAACGTCGCGCACAAATGTCGCAAACAGAACACTTTTACACAAGCTTTAAAATATCACGTCCTGCAAAGGTTTTGCCTAACCTATATGCAAATTCAAGCGGGCACCGTACTTTTACGGCATGAACAAGATTTCCCTTTTCAGATATTCCTTTTTCGCCCTTGTTTCAACGTCTTTGGGCTTTCAGGCCTGCTCCTCGTCTGCCTCAGATGAACTAAGCCCAGGCGCTTACCGCGGTATCATTGAGGTAAGCGGCCAGGAAATGCCCTTCAACTTCACGGTTTCTGAGGAAGGCGGAAAGCAGGTTGCCCATCTCATTAACGGAGAAGAGAAAATTTTGATTAATGAAATTTCCACCGCGCAGGACAGCGTGCGGTTGCAGATGCACATTTTTGACGCCGCGCTGATCGCCAAAGTACAAGATGGACAGCTTTCGGGCCGCTGGGAACGGAAAGACCAGGCCGAGCCTTACAGCCTGCCGTTCACGGCCGAGTTGGGGAATTCGACCCGTTTTTCCCAAAACCCCGCCAAACCAACTCTGGACGTTTCCGGCAAGTGGGAAGTGACTTTTACCGAGGACGGCGGCAAAACGTATCCGGCCATTGGGGAGTTTGTGCAGAAAGGAAATTCCCTATCCGGCACTTTCCTGACCAACACCGGCGACTACCGCTACCTGCAGGGCGAAGTGGACGGCGCCAAACTGAAGCTTTCTGCCTTTGACGGCGCCCACGCCTTCCTCTTCCACGCCACCGGTCAGGAGAACGGCACTTTGACCGGAGATTTCTACGCGGGCAAATCGGGCCACGAGACCTGGACCGCCAAACGCAACGAGAACTTCAAACTGGCCTCCGCCGAAACCCTGACCTACCTGAAACCTGGCTATGATCGCCTGGATTTCTCCTTCCCGGATCTGAACGGCAAGAAAGTATCTCTTTCAGATCCGCAGTTCAAAGGCAAGGTAGTGGTGGCGCAGATTTTCGGGTCTTGGTGCCCCAACTGCATGGATGAGACCAAGTTCCTGGCGCCCTGGTACGAGAAAAACAAAAGCCGTGGCGTAGAGGTGGTAGGCCTTGGCTACGAGGTAAGCCCCGAGTTTGACAAAGCCAAAGTACGCGTGGAGAAAATGCGTGACCGCCTGAACGTGCCGTACACCTTATTGATTGGTGGCACAAAAGACAAAGAACTGGTAGCCAAATCACTGCCGGCTCTCAACCACGTGCTCTCCTTCCCTACTACCATTTTCATTGACAAAGCAGGAAAAGTACGCAAGATCCATACAGGCTTCTCGGGCCCAGGCACTGGTAAGTATTATGAGGATTTTGTGCAGGAGTTCAACAAAACCATTGATGAATTGCTAGCCGAGAAGTAATTCTCTCCAGCTACCCTAAACACAAACGGCGCGGTTCTGACTTGAACCGCGCCGTTTGTGTTTAGGGCCTCATTTAAGGAAAACAGCATCAAAACAAAACTCCACCAAGTTTTGACCACTCAAGGGCCGGGCTATGGCTGGCTACCCCTCCTACTTAGTTGTTGGAGGAAATCTTTTCTTCGCTACAGCAGGTTCTTCTTTATCCAGTCCAGAATCTGGTGCCTTGTGGTTTGGGAAATCCAGTGTTCATTCACGGGAGTGATCAGGGCTTCCTTTTTGCTTTGGAGAGTATTGTACACGATGTAACTGGTAGTTGGCGGACAAACATCGTCATTATAGCCCCAGGTCATGAAAACCGGCACCTTGATTATTTTGGCGAAGTTCACTACGTCATAGTACTCCAGGGTTTTCAGTTTCTCAGGAGTGTCCATGCCTTCAAAGTTGGTGAACAGGTGCGGGTAGCCACCCGCCCGATTGGCTTTGTACCCAGCCATATCGCTTAAGGCCGGATGACTGGCGGCGCAGGCGGTAATCCTGGGATCAAGTCCGGTGGCAATTAGCGCCAAAGCTCCTCCCTGGCTTCCTCCCTGCGCGATGACGTTCTTGCCGTCCCATTCTGGCAAAGAGGTAAGGTAATCCACGGCCCTGACGCAGGCCAGGTAAACCTTCTTCATGTAATAAGAATCTCGGTTTTCCAGCCCATTAACCAGGTAGCTGTTGTTTCCCCTACCAAAAAACCGGCTGATTTCTTCATAGGTGGCTTCGTCTAGGTCAGGACGGATGCCATGGATTTCCATGTCTAGCCGAATGAAGCCGTTCTCAGCATAGAACATATCTTTCAAGGGGTTCATGGGTTTGATGCCTGCCCCGGGAGGAGAAAACACCACCGGGAATTTGCCCTGCTTTTTAGGGACAGTTAGGTAGCCGTAGACATAACTCCCTTTTTTGGCGGCCTGTATTTTCACCAGATAACAGTCAACCTTGTTGCTGGAGTATTCCGGGACGAAAACCTTGGTAACCTCCATGGGAACCTGGGCAGCCTCCTCCAGAGCTTTTCCCCAGTAACTACTGAAATCAGCGGGCATTGGTGTATAAGCCGTTAGTTTGTCTGGCTCAAACCCAACTTTGATGTGGTGCTTGTACTCCTCCCCGTTCAGTTTCACCCGAAGCTGGCAATCTTTGAACCCAGGCTTAGTGAGACTTCCCAGTGAGATGACTGCCTGTCCCTTCTTCAGGGTCACGGTGCCGGTTTTCTCAACGGGCATCAACTCGGGCCCGATACTGTAGCTGATGGTAAGGCCATCCTGCAACACGCCATACTCATATAGAGAAACAGTGATTTTTGCCTCTTCCTTCAGTTTATACAGCCAGTTGGTATGGTCTGGGGTGGTCACCCATAACACATTGCTTTGCGCAGGATTGTTTTGAGCATAAACCGTGCAAATAGCCAGAAAACACAACAAGAGTAAGGAGATCTTCTTCATCAGAGGCAAAAGGTAAGTCCTCCTAAAAGTAGGAAAGGTTTTTGGATAGATTTTAGACCTAAAATCATCAATATTCCAAAGTCCAAAAATAAGCTCAAGTTTGATTTTGATGTACCCGACCTATATCACCGCTGCAGGAATACTGGTCTCGGAGAACCCGTTGAGTAAATCCTCCTTTGTTCTTGATTACATGAATTGCTTCAGCCATTCTTTTGCTTCCTTGTCATCTGTGAAGCTTTTCATAGGAATTGAGGAGGGCTTGAACTTGAACAGAAGGCTCATAAACAAGCTTGCCATACCGGGTTTGATTGATATGGTCACTTTATTCGTTTTGGCTTGCCAGTTGCAAATTTTGCCTTTTAAGGCTTATTCTAGAAAAATAGGCTCAAAGCGTATTACCCCTTTTGAGGTGGAGAAGGTGTTTATAATTCAATAGTTACTTGGTAATCCAATCTCAAGCTTGGCTTTTCCTTTTGCCACTTTTGGATGTCTAATGAATCTACCTTATTACCAAATAGCCCAATTTCTTTCAACTTAGGCAGCCTTTTTAATTTATCTAGTTCTTCCGAAATCTCAAGTTCATTGAAAGTGAGATCTAAGGCTTCTAGGTTCTCAAGATTTGAAAAGTCTTCCGGAAGCTTTTCAATCCCTAGTCCTACTAAACTAAGCCTCTGCAATTTCTTCAAGGTTGTAATCTCTTTTGGCAGAAATTTCAAGGAAGGTTCACCTGACACATAAGAAGTACCTAAAGCACTTAGGGGCGGATATAAGGTATGACTCGTCAAGAATGCTGAATCTGATACAACACTAAGGCTCTTGGCACTTCCAAGAAGCGCAAATACTTTGGGAATACTGTCAGGAGGATAATTGCTTAAAACTAAAACGACATCTTCTTTGCCCATCAAATCTTCAAAATGACTCTTCTCTTTTTCATCAAACATACAGCCTGAAAATAGAATTGTTAAAAAGAATAATAATAGGAATTTCATATACATTTTAAGGTGCTACAATTTTAGGCAAACTATGGAATACGCTTAACGGCCTTCCTCATGGATTCTGGCTTTTTGAATAAAAATCTTAAAGGACAATTAACAAAGCCCTGCTAAAGCTGAAACCAAATATAATAGCTTGATTATCCAAGTATCGCAGGTTTTAAAGGCATTTTCAAAAAAGGAGCCGCTAAACGGTAATTGGCTTATTTCTCGCGCTCTATGGTATAGCGGATGAGTTGCTCCAGGGAGTCTCTGGAAGGAGAAGCGGGAAAAGTGTGCAGCAGTTTCAGGGCCTCTGCGTGGAGGTTGTTCATGCAGTTAATGGAGTATTCCAGCCCGCCGGACTTCTTCACGAAATCAATTACAGCGTTGATTTTATCGGCTTTACCGTTGTTGTTTTTGACGTTGTAGATGACTCGGCGTTTGGTGAGCCAGTCGGCTTGCTGCAGGGCGTAGATGAGGGGCAGCGTCATCTTCTTTTCCTTGATGTCAATGCCCACGGGCTTGCCAATCTCGGCGGTGCCGTAGTCAAACAAATCGTCTTTGATCTGGAAAGCCAGGCCTACTTTCTCGCCGAACAGACGCGCGCGTTCCACCGTTTCGGCATCGGCCCCGATGGAGGCCACGCCCACAGCGCAGCAGGAAGCAATCAGCGAGGCGGTTTTCTGCCGGATGATGTCAAAGTAGACCTCCTCAGTGATGTCCAGGCGGCGGGCTTTTTCCATCTGCAGCAACTCGCCCTCGCTCATCTCACGCACGGCGTTGCTCACAATTTTCAGCAGCCCGAAATCATCGTTGTTGAGGGAAAGCAACAGACCTTTGGAAAGAAGGTAATCGCCCACCAGCACCGCAATCTTGTTTTTCCAGAGGGCGTTCACCGAGAAAAAGCCGCGGCGGTAGTTGGAGTCATCCACCACGTCATCGTGGACCAGGGTGGCGGTATGGAGCAGTTCAATTAGGGCCGCGCCGCGGTAGGTGGCATCGGGGATCTGCTCCTGAATGAGCTTAGCCATGAAGAACACAAACATGGGCCGCATCTGCTTCCCTTTGCGCTTTACAATGTAGCCCATGATCTTGTCCAGGAGCAAAACGTTTGATTGCATGGACTGGCGGAATTTCTTCTCGAACTCCTGCATCTCCACTGCAATCGGGGCCTGTATCTGGTCTAGGGGGCTGCTCATCTCTCGGGCGCAATATTACGAGGCGGCGCCCTCAGAAGCAAACGCTGGGTTTGGATTTGCCGTTATTCAGGTGTTACTTCGTCGCCTTTTTCAGATATTGTTGCCCATGATACTTCGCAAAGACTTTTTGCTCTCCTCGGCCCACGGCCGCGACTTCGCCGTAGATGCCCGCTGGCTCCCAGACGGACAGGCCAAACCCGTGGTGGTGTTCGTGCACGGTTTCAAAGGATTCAAGGATTGGGGCCATTTCAACCTCCTCGCCGACTACTTTGCCCACCATGGCTTTGTGTTTGTGAAACTTAACCTCTCGCACAACGGCGTGGAGCCGTACGGCGATGATCTCACCAACCTGGAGGCCTTTGGGAACAACAACTTCTGCATTGAGCTGGACGATGTGGGTACCCTGCTGGCATACCTGAAAAACAATCCCGCCGAGATCCCAGCCCAGGAAATGGAGGCAGACTATATCTTCTTGATTGGGCACAGCCGCGGAGGCGGATTGGTGCTGCTGAAGGCCGCCGAGGCCGCCGAGGTAACGGGCGTGGCCACCTGGTCTGCCATCAGTGACATTGACCAGCGCTGGTCACCGGAGGTCATGGAACGCTGGAAACGCGATGGCGTGCAATACATTCCTAACGTGCGCACCGGCCAGCAGATGCCTTTGTATTACCAGTTGGTAGAGAATTACCAGGCCAACCGCAACCGGCTGGACATCCCCAATGCCGTGGAGAAGCTGCAGATTCCGTTGCTGATCCTGCATGGCGAGCAGGACGAGACCCTGCCCGTGCAGATGGCGCACACCCTCCACGCCCTGAATCCCTTCGCGGAGCTTCACCTGCTGCCAGAGGGGGACCATTCCTTCGGGGGACGTCACCCCTATGAACAGCCTGAGTTGCCGGGGCTGGCCAAAGCCGCCGCCGATAAAACCATTCAATTTTTCCAGACCACGCTAGACCGGCTGTAATGACTCCATTGTTTCTGCTGTTGGGCAGCAACCTGGGCGACCGGGTTTTCTATTTATCAGAAGCGGCAACCCGTTTAGAAGCGCTTTTCGGGAAAACGGCTCAAAAATCGAAGCTTTACGAAACAGCCGCCTGGGGCCTGGAAGACCAACCTGCTTTCCTGAATCAGGTGCTGGTCTTCAACACTGGTTTTTCGCCAAGAGTGGTGCTGGCCTTAACCCAGCGCATAGAACAGGAACTGGGCCGAATCAGGAAAGAGCGCTGGGGTGCCCGGGTCATTGACATTGATTTGCTGTTCTACGGCCAAAATGTGATCAACACCCCGGAACTGCACCTTCCCCACCCCCAACTCCACCTGCGCAGGTTCACCTTGGCTCCCCTCGCCGAGGTAGCTCCTGATTTTACGCACCCAGTCCTCCACAAGACCATCAAAGACCTCTTGGAGGAATGCCCCGATGAGTTGGAAGTGAAACCGGTCTCCTAATGTGCTAATTGGATAATGTGCTGATTTGCTAATTAGGTAAGGTGACGATCAGTGATCGAGAGGCGGATTTTAGACAGAAAACCTGAAAGTCTAGATCAACGCAAGATTAAAAAAGCGTTTTGAAGCTAGTATCGGAAAATCAGGGCAAAAACAGAGTAGAGGAAGTTAGTGCTACATGCAAATTCAAGAATAGCACATCAGCACATTAATTAATTAGCACCCCTTTTAAAGCACCTTAAGGTCTATCAAATTTCTGGTAAATGGAGTTTTGGCTCACGTATTCCGGTACCAGTTGCTTCATCTTTTTAATGACAGCCACGTTGTTCTGGGAGTTAAATAAGTTAATGAGCAACTGTATCTCCTGAAGCACTTTCTCGCTTTGCGGCGTTTGCACGTTGGCCAGGCTGATTTTAGGATGCGCCGTGCTTTGCACCGATTCATGTTCATGGAAGAGCTCTTCCTCCAGTTTCTCGCCGGGGCGTAAACCGGTATACACCAACTGGATGTCCTTCCCCAAGGTCAGGCCAGACAGCTTGATCATCTTTTTGGCCAGGTCCACGATCTTAATAGAGTCGCCCATGTCAAAGATATAGATCTCTCCGCCGGTACCCATGGCGGATGCCTCCAACACCAACTGGCAGGCTTCCCTGATGGACATGAAATAACGGGAAATATCGGGGTGGGTGACCGTAACGGGTCCGCCCTCTTCAATCTGCTTCCGGAAACGCGGGATTACCGAGCCGGTGCTGCCCAGTACGTTCCCAAACCGGGTGGTGATAAAGCGGGTTTGTTTGTTTCCCGAATCGCGGAGGTAATGGTCCATGGCCTGCACGTACATCTCGCATAGGCGCTTGGAGGCCCCCATCACGCTGGTGGGGTTCACCGCTTTGTCCGTGGAGAGTAACACAAATTTCAGCGCCTGGTATTTCACCGCCAGATCGGCCAGTACTTTGGTGCCCAGAATATTGGTATTGAGCGACTCCGTGGGGTTCTCTTCAATGACAGGCACGTGCTTGTAAGCGGCGCAATGGAAGACAATCTCCGGTTTGAAATGGCGGAAAATCGCCTCCACCCGGGCCTTGTTGCAGATATCGCCCAGCACCACCTCAAAGTTCAGCTTCACGTACAGCTCGGTTAGTTCCAGTTCCAGGTCATAGAGCGAAGATTCGGCCTGGTCTAATAAAATGAGTTGCTTCGGTTTGAATTTGATCAGTTGCCGCACCAATTCGCTCCCGATGGAACCCGCGGCGCCGGTGACCAGAATGGTCCGGTTCTGCAGTTCATTGTGCAGCAACGGGGAGTCTATCTCGGCGGTGGGCCGACCCAAAACATCTTCAATGCGCACTTCCCTGATCTGCTTAAAGCTGAGCTCACCGTTGATCCATTTATAGACCGGCGGCACCACCAGTACCTGCACTCCGGCGTTAAGACAAGCCTCCACCAATTGCCTTCTGCGATTCATAGGCAGATGCTGCACGGCCACGATAAGCAAGTCAATCTGCAAAGCCCTCAATTGCGCCACCAGATCCTCAGCGGGCCGCTGAATGGTTACCCCGTTGATTACCAAGTTCTGCTTTTTAGGGTCGTCGTCCAGAAAAGAGGCGAAATGGTAATAGGTGCCCATGTCCTGCTGCAGAGTCTGAAGAGTGGTGCTTCCCACTTCCCCAGCCCCGAAAATGGCCACGTTTACTTTGTGGGTGTTGGCGTGGTTCCATTCATAATGCACGATCTTGGCCCATCCCCTGAACAGCGACAGTGCCAGAATACAACCTAAATAATCAATGAGCAGAACCGAGATGGGAATAAAGTTCTGGTACCCCAGGATTTTGTTGTACACCAATTGCGCCATCACCAGCACGAAGGAGCTAGCCGTCAGGGCGACGAACAGCTTGCGGAGGTCGTTCAGGCTGGTGTAGCGGATAATGCCGGCGTAGGTTCTTCCGTAATAGAAGGCAATGGCCCTCACGGCCAGCACAATGGGCAGCATCTGCGTTACAGACAGCTCTGTGTACTTCCGGAGGTCAAAGTTAAAGCGTAGCAGGTACGCCATGAAAAAAGACAGGGCACATAAACAGATGTCCACCCCAAACACTAATTGCTTAGGCATTTTCTGCTTGAAAAGCTGTTGCATGTGCCCCATCTTCTTGATCTTGATTTTGGCAGATTGTACTTCTAGGGACTAGCTTACCTGTCCTACCTCTGCCGTCTTGTCAATCTTCTTCACCAGGCCTTGCAACACCTTGCCCGGGCCGCACTCAATAAAGAAGGTAGCGCCATCAGCGATCATTTGCTGCACAGACTGGGTCCAGCGTACGGGCGCCGTCAGCTGCTTGATCAGGTTCTGCTGAATTTCCTGGGGGTCTGTGTGCGGTCTGGCATCCACGTTCTGGTACACCGGGCAAATGCCATGCTTGAACTCGGTCTGCATGATGGCCTTTTCCAATTCGGCCTCGGCCGATTTCATCAACGGTGAGTGGAAAGCTCCGCCTACCGGCAGAATGAGGGCGCGTTTGGCACCGGCGGCCTTCATGCGCTCACAAGCTTCTTCCACGCCGGCAATGGTTCCCGAGATCACCAGCTGGCCTGGGCAGTTATAGTTTGCCGCCACTACTACATCATTGACCTCGGCGCAGATTTGCTCTACTTTTTCGTCTTCCAGGCCTAAAATAGCAGCCATGGTAGAGGGCTGCTCCTCACAGGCCGCCTGCATGGCCAACGCTCTGGCAGACACCAACCGTAACGCATCTTCAAAGGCCAGCACTTTGTTGGCCACCAACGCCGATAACTCTCCCAAGGAGTGCCCCGCTACCATCTCTGGGGCGAAGTCCTGCGCCACGGCCGCCTGAATCACGGAATGCAGGAAAATAGCTGGCTGGGTTACTTTGGTTTGCTTTAGTTCTTCATCGGTGCCGGAGAACATGATATCGGTGATGCGGAAGCCCAGGATCTCGTTGGCGCGTTCAAAAAGGTCTTTGGCGGCCTGGTGTTGCTCATACAGGTCTTTGCCCATGCCCACAAACTGAGCGCCCTGGCCCGGGAATACATATGCTTTCATGCGTTGCGTGTTATATTGTTTTAGGCCCGTTTTCTGCAAAACAACCCTAAAACCGGTGGTTTAGATTTTTGGTGATCGCAAAGATATAAAAATGGTGCCCATTGTGAGAACAGGCACCATTCTTTAAACCACTTACGAAAATTTGGATACTACCGGACGATTTCCACCCAGCCTTTGTAATTCCTGACATCGGGCTTGAGGCCGAAGAACTCTACCTCCACCTGGTAGTAGTAGGTGCCTTCAGAGAGGGCTTTCCCGCCGTTGTCTACGCCGCGCCAGTTCAGGCCCGGGTCTCCGGTGCTTTCATACACCTTGTTGCCCCACCGGTTGAACACCCGTAAAGTAGCCCTTCTAATAAAGGTTGCCCCCTGCTTAGGCGTAAAGACATCGTTCTTGCCGTCAGCGTTTGGCGTGAAGATGTTTGGCAGCGAGAAGATGATACAGTTGTCTTTGCAGACGATGTTGCTCTGCTCTCCTTCCACGCCATTCATATC
Source organism: Rufibacter hautae (assembly GCF_008271695.1). Taxonomy (GTDB): domain Bacteria; phylum Bacteroidota; class Bacteroidia; order Cytophagales; family Hymenobacteraceae; genus Nibribacter; species Nibribacter hautae. The sequence goes on along the minus strand of NZ_VKKY01000002.1, from coordinate 108,371 downwards.
AGTGGCAGTTACCACGTAGCACCCGGCGTACGAAAGCAGGTTCTGGTGGATGTATTGGTACACCGCCAGATTGGTATTGTCTACCGTGGCCAACTTCACGAAATCGCCTTCCTCGGTTTCACGGTAATACAGCGTATAGAAGTCAATGGCCGCGGCATCACAGCCAGGTGGTAAAGACCAGGTGAGCGTATTGGAGAAAGGCGGTCCGTTTGGCACGAAGTTCTCATCGCACACCAGCGGGTCAATGGCCAGCACCGGCACGCACAACCGGTTGATGATCACTTCCTGGCTGTTGTTGAGGATAGGGTCTGGCAGGAACGGGTTCTCGAAGGATCCTTCCGTCTGCACATAGACTCTATACTGCCTGCCAGGTTCCAAAGGCACACTTCTGGAATACGTTCCAGAGGTGGCCGTCGCCTGCACGCTGTCATAGCGCACAAAGTTTCTGCCTCCGTTCTGGTCCATGAAGATCACGTGCCATTTCTGGTCGCCAGCGGTGCTGGCATTGTTCCAGGGCACATTGTAAGTCCAGTTCAGTTCCATGGTTGGCCCATTGGCCCGTCCGGTCAAATAGACGCTGGAAGCCGTGGAAGAGTCTACCATAACGGTTGGGCTGCCCACTGTTCCTGAGTGGTAGAACTCCACTTTGTAGGTATAGGAGGTGTCCTGGGTGTTCAGGTTATTGTCGGTGAAGACCGTATCGTTCAAGCTAGTGAAGTTATAGCCGGTCACCGGTACGAAGGCAGCGGTAGCGCTACGGTTCTGGCCCGGAACGCGCAACAAGCGGTAACGGAACGGCGCGGTTAGCTGGGCTACGTTAGCTGGTCTTGGCTTGCTCCATTCCACCCGCATCTTCCCGGTGGTGGTGCTGGTTTCTGTTACGCTAACTTTAGTGAGCGAAATAGATTCCAGCGTGGCGCAGACTTCGTTGGAGGCGATGCTTTCACCTCCGCTTGGTTGCGGAAACTCTGCATAAATCCGGTAACAGTACGTTTTGTTGCGCTCCAGTCCTTGACCGTTGTTGTTATCCAGAAAAGTGGTAATCCCGGCACTGACCTGCCCTATTCTGGTATAACCGGCAGATGCTGGGATACCGGTTTCGCAGGCATCAGGCACAAAGTCAGAAGGCCCCTCTTTGCGGTAGATGTACATGATGGTGGCATTGGGACAAGTGTAGGCATTCCAGTTTAACCTGATGCTACTGCTTGACTGCGGCACTGCGCTCACCAAGACCGGAGGCGGCCCCACTACGGTGACTCGCCAGGGCTGGAGATCTACTAACACCAGCCTACAATCGGTTGGCTTGTCTTCTGCCCTGAACACCACCTGGTAAGGCTCCCTGCGCACGTCCAAGCAGGAAGTCTGCCAATTAAACGTGTGGGTTGAGTCATTCAGCCTGGGGAAGGATGCCTTGTTGGAGGCAGGAGGCAGAATGCTCCCTATAGCGGAGATAACCACCGGGTCCTTATCGGGGTCTCTGGCTTTGATGGTGGCCCGCAGGAAGGTTCCCGCCACAATACAGGTATCCTTGGGAATAATGAGGACCGGAGGCTGGTTAGGATCTTCCTTCACATTGATCTGCATATCCCGGATCACCTGCCCAATAAGACGCCCGTTGCGCCACTCCTCCACCGCAAACGCGATGTTAAACTCCCCAATCACATTGGGTGTATTCCAGGTCAATTGCCCGGTTCTTACATCAAAACTGAAACCGGCTGGTCCTCCGGGAAGGGCTGGCCCCAAAAAATTCTCCAATCCGCGGTAACCGGGAGCGGTTCTGCCCAGGGGATTTCCGCAGGCATCACTGCCGTTGGAGATCCTTGGCTCCAGGAATCTGAAAGAAAGACTGTCTCCGTCTGGGTCATAGGCGGCCGGGTTATGCACGAAAATCTTGTTCCGGGCGGCCACATCCACAGGGATAGACTGTAAGATCGGGGAGCGGTTGATTCCTAGGAAAGGGTCAACAGTGAGGGTGCTCTGCAAAAAGAACGTCTGCTGTACCGAGGAAGAAATGTTTACGACGCCCCCGTTGCGGTTCTCCCCCACAAAAGTCACCGTGAAAGTCCCTGGCCCGGAGTAAATGTGCTCAAAACGGTAGACGTTTACGAAGGTATTGTTCTGGCCACAAGCGCCTCCCGGGGCAATCAACGTTCTGGACTCCCGGGGCACCCGCTGGCTTGTACAGTCTCCAAAATAAAGAGTGGCTTCCAGATCCTCAAATGGCGGCGGTGCCACACTGTAGGTAATCAACGTAAAGAAAAAACGCAGGGGATTTTGACCGGCGGTGGTATCACTTTTCACGTATATGTTCCCGGCGCGTAAGTGGGTAGCCTGCGCCTGATGTGAAGAAAATAAAGAGAAAAGGAACAGCCCACACAACAAAAACAGGAAGGCCCTTACTTTTTGTAAAATTAGAGGCATATAGTAGCGGTTTGCATGCAAAAACAAAGATAGAAGAATCTCTAAATTGACCATGGATGATTACAACAAATGTATTGTACCATGGTTATATATGTACAGGTTTATGGCTATAACGAATTCTCCTTTCTACTGTTGTAATTCTAAAGCGCTATTCCCGTTTTTAAGCCATTTTCCCAAAAACAGTTCAAAAACACTAGCCTGCATTATTGAATCTCGTCCTTAGTAGAATTTAATTTAGAATAAATCAAAATAGACAGTTCAATTGCTTGAGAAAGCCGCGGCATGTACCTTTGAACAGATTTAACCAATCCTTTACACACCTTATTTATCAACCTTAACACAACAAAATGAGTTGGTTTTCTAAAACGTTTTCCAGTAGCATAGGCCGCAAACTTCTGGTGGCTGTCACTGGTTTGTTTCTCTGCTCTTTTTTGGTGGTGCACCTGGTGGGCAACCTGCAGCTGTTCAAGGGTGATGGAGGAGCTTCCTTCAACATCTACTCCCATTTCATGGCCACTAACCCTATCATCCGCACCATGGAAATAGTTCTGGTACTGGGTTTTGTGTTTCACATCTATGAGGCGCTGGTGCTTACCCGCCGCAACAAGAGCGTGAGAACCGTAGCCTACGCCTACAACAGACCACAGGACAACAGCAACTGGTCTTCCCGCAACATGGGTCTGTTGGGTACCGTTATCCTGGTGTTCCTGATCATTCACCTGTACAATTTCTTCTGGCGCGCCCGCTTCGGGGAGCCGAACATGATTGACATTGAAGGCACCGGCTATGATGACCTGTACTCAGTAGTGGTGCAGTCCTTCCATATCTGGTGGTATGTGTTGATCTATGTATTGGGCCAGATTGCGCTTGGCTACCACTTGTACCATGGCTTCTCCAGTTCTTTCCACACGCTGGGCTTAAACCACAAGAAATACACTCCGGCCATTCAGAAATTCGGGGCGTTTTTCTCTTTTGTGGTACCGGCTGGCTTTGCCGCCATGCCCCTGTACTTTTTCATCAAAGACGTTATCTTGAGTTAAGTAGATCACTATGATTTTAGATTCAAAGATTCCCGAAGGGCCATTGGCCGAAAAATGGGAAAAGCATAAATTCAATGTGAAGCTGGTAAACCCGGCTAACAAACGGAAATACGATATCATTGTGGTAGGTACCGGTCTGGCCGGAGCCTCTGCCGCCGCTACCCTGGCTGAGCTTGGGTACAACGTGAAGGCTTTCTGCTACCAAGACAGCCCACGCCGTGCGCACTCCATTGCTGCGCAGGGAGGTATCAACGCTGCCAAGAACTACCAGAACGATGGTGACAGCGTGTACCGGCTGTTCTATGATACCATCAAAGGCGGTGACTACCGCGCCCGCGAAGCCAACGTGTACCGTTTGGCCCAAGTGAGCGTGAATATCATTGACCAATGCGTGGCGCAGGGCGTTCCTTTCGCGCGTGAGTACGGCGGATTGCTGGCGAACCGCTCCTTCGGGGGTGCCCAGGTTAGCCGGACGTTCTACGCCAGGGGCCAAACCGGACAGCAGCTGTTGTTGGGTGCCTACTCTGCCCTGAACCGTCAGATCGCTTACGGTAAGGTGAAAATGTACCCACGTACCGAGATGCTGGATCTGGTAATGGTAGACGGCCAAGCCCGTGGTATCGTGACCCGTCATTTGGTGACGGGCAAGATTGAATCGCACAGCGCGCACGCCGTGATTTTGGCCACCGGTGGATACGGCAACGTGTTCTACCTGTCCACCAACGCCATGGGCTCTAACGCCACTGCCGCTTGGAGAGCCTATAAAAAAGGCGCCTTGTTCGCCAACCCATGCTTTACCCAGATTCACCCAACCTGTATCCCGGTATCGGGCGGGTATCAGTCTAAGCTGACGCTGATGTCTGAGTCCCTCCGGAACGACGGACGCGTTTGGGTACCGAAAGCAGTGGGTGACAACCGTGCCCCTCAGGACATTCCAGAAGATGAGCGCGATTACTTCCTGGAGCGTAAATACCCATCCTTCGGTAACCTGGTACCACGTGACGTGGCCTCCCGTAACGCCAAACTGGCTTGCGACGAAGGACGTGGCGTAGGAACCACCAAGCTGGCCGTTTACCTGGACTTCGCCGATGTTATTAAACGCGATGGTTTGAACACGGTAGTTCAGAAGTATGGTAACCTCTTTGACATGTACGCCAAAATCACCGGCGAGAACCCATATGAGCAACCCATGCGGATCTACCCTGCGGTGCACTACACCATGGGCGGTCTTTGGGTAGATTACAACCTCATGACCACTATCCCTGGTCTGTACGCCACCGGTGAGTGCAACTTCTCTGACCACGGTGCAAACCGCCTAGGAGCTTCTGCCCTGATGCAAGGTCTGGCGGATGGTTACTTCGTGATCCCGTACACCATTGGTGACTACCTGGCGCAGAATCCTACCGCTAGGATTGAGACCAGCCACCCTGCCTTCAAAGAGGCCGAGGCTGCCGTTCAGACAGAGGTGAACCGCCTGTTGAATGTAAATGGAACCAGAACCGTAGACGATTTCCACAAAGCCCTTGGTCTTTTGATGTGGGATTACTGCGGTATGGCCCGTAACGCCGAAGGTCTGCAGTACGCCAAACAGGAGATCAGAAAGCTGCGTGATGAGTTCTGGAGAGACGTGAAAATCCTTGGCGTAAACGAAGAGCTGAACGTGACCCTGGAGAAAGCCGGCCGCGTTGCGGATTTCTTGGAACTGGGCGAACTGATGGTAGATGACGCCCTGAACCGCAATGAGTCTTGCGGCGGTCACTTCCGTGAGGAATACCAGACCCCAGAGAACGAAGCCCTCCGTGACGATGAGAACTACACGTATGTAGCTGCCTGGCAGTACACCGGCACCAACCAACAGCCCGTATTGCACAAAGAGGAGCTGAAGTTCGAGAACGTGAAACTGACGCAGCGTAGCTACAAATAATGGATAATTAAGGATTAGGAATAAGAATTAAGAGGCCTTGTACTTTGTTCTATACATGACAACACCCCTTTTTCTGATTCCTAATTCAACATTCTTAATTCTTAATTAGAAAGAAATGGCTGGTAATAATCCTAACAGCAAACCAATGAACCTGACGCTGAAAGTGTGGAGACAGAAAAACTCCCAGGCGACCGGTAAGCTGGAAACATATAACATCAAAAACATCTCTCCTGAAATGTCTTTCCTGGAAATGATGGACGTGCTCAACGAAGACCTTCTCCTGCAGGGGATTGACCCGGTTGCGTTTGACCATGACTGCCGCGAAGGTATCTGCGGGATGTGCAGCCTGTACATCAACGGCCGGGCCCACGGCCCTGAGCGTGGTACCACCACGTGCCAGTTGCACATGCGCAAATTCTCTGACGGTGACACCATCACCATTGAGCCTTGGAGAGCAGGTCCGTTCCCAATCTTGAAAGACCTTTGCACCGACCGTTCCGCCTTGGATAGAATCCAGCAGGCCGGTGGTTACATCTCGGTGAACACAGGTGGGGTTCCGGACGCGAACGAGATTCCGATCCCTAAATCCATTGCTGATAAGGCGTTTGACGCTGCTACCTGTATCCAGTGCGGGGCTTGTGTAGCGGCCTGTAAGAACGGCTCGGCTATGCTTTTCACCTCTGCTAAGGTTTCCCAATTGGCTTTGCTGCCACAGGGGAAAGTAGAGCGCAAAACGCGCGTGGAGAACATGGTGGCTCAGATGGACAAAGAAGGGTTCGGGGCTTGTACCAACATCGGATCTTGCGCCGCTGAGTGCCCGGTGGGTATCTCCCTGGAGAACATCGCCATGCTGAACCGCGAGTACATCAACGCTTCTTTCACGTCAGAGAACGTGTAAGAACAACTAATTCCATAACGAAAGGCGGAGCTTCCCTAAGAGGCTCCGCCTTTCGTTTTTGGCCATTTTCAAGAATATGGCCTTGAAACAAAAGCCGAAGGAATCTGCGTTTAGCGGGGAAGCGCACAAAAGCAGTAACTTTAGCCCTGCTTACGCTGTTACACTAGCCTAACCTATAGCTTAATGATACTCATAATATCGGGCACCAACCGACCTAATTCCATCACCCTGAAAGTGGCCAACCTGTACCAACAATCACTCTCGGCCCGTGGGCAGGAATCAGACATTCTGGATTTGCAGGATCTTCCCCTTGATTTCGCCTCACCCAACCTCTACAAGAGTGAACTCTACTCGCAGGAATTCATTGACCTAAGGAAACGCGTGGCCGAGGTGCAGAAAATCGTGTTTATTGTGCCGGAATACAACTGCTCCTACCCTGGCGTGCTGAAGGCGTTTATTGATGGCCTGGAGTACCCGGCGGCCCTGCGCAGAAAGAAAGGTGCTCTAGTAGGCCTCTCTACCGGTAGCCAGGGCGGAAACATTGCCCTAAGCCACCTCACCGATGTGCTCCATTATTGTGGGCTGCACGTGCTGGCCCAGAAACCCCGCTTTCCTTACATCCACAAACACATGCAGGAAGGACAGTTCACCAACCCTCTGTACCGCCAGCTTCTGGAAGAACAGATAGAGGAATTTCTCTCTTTTTAGGAATCAAGCCGATACCTAAAGGTAAGTTGAAATCAACTATAGGCTGATTCATTCAATAAGAAAAACCTTCCTCTGTCTGTTGCATCTAAACACAAAAAAGAAGCCCTGAAACGCAATCCGTTTCAGGGCTTCTTTTTTAAAAACAGGGCTAAAATGCCTAGTCTACATTATCATGCAGGAAACGGTTGTCTCCTAAAAGTTCATTGTCATCGTTCAAGTTGAAGCGGGAGATCTTCTGCTCAGCCGAAGGCACCACGTTTTCCAGTTGCACGTTTCTGCGCAGGTAAGCAGGCACTTCCAGTTTCTCCTTGATGGAGGCATCTGAGTAAGCATCAGCGCTCAGTCTGCGGAGACGCTCGCGACGCTCATCCATTCTGCTTTGCTGTGGGTCTCTGCTTTCCTGGATCGGCTCTGGCACGAAAACCTCTTCCTCGTAGGCTGGCGTTACCACCCCATTATCAGAATCCAGGTCAAAAACGATACGGTTGGTGTTCTCAGCTACCGGAGCGGGTTTGCGCACGGGCTCATTGGCTACCAATTGGGTAGCGGTGGCCGGCGGGGTTACTGTGTACGTAGCGGATACTACCGGAGCGACTGGCTCAACAACTTCCTCAGTTATGGCCTGAGGCGCAGTTGCTCCAACGGGTGCTGCTGCCTCAAAAGACTTTTTTGGGGCTGGCAGGCTTTCTATTTCGCGTGCAAAACCAGTAGCAATCACGGTTACCCGGATGCTAGCTCCCAAAGAAGAATCAATACCATGGCCAAAAATCACCTCTGAATCATCGCCGGCTTTCTCCTGGATGTAATCAGTGATTTCGGTCAGTTCATCCATCTCCAGCTCAGCCTGGTCACCAGACATAATGGAAAGAAGGATTTTCTGCGCTCCGTGGATATCAGTGTTGTTTAGCAATGGAGAAGACAGGGATTCCTCCGCAGCCCGCAGCGCTCTGTTCTCACCTTCGGTGATGGCAGAACCCATAACGGCAGCGCCGGAGTCTTTCATGACCGTCTTCACGTCTTCAAAGTCCACGTTCACCTCAGAAGTCACCGTGATGATCTCGGCAATACTTTTGGCAGCAGTGGTCAGGACGTTATCGGCTTTGGCAAACGCCGCCCTAATAGGCAGGTTCCCAAACATCTCGCGCAGTTTATCATTGAGGATAACAAGAACGGTATCGCAGTTGTCGCTGAGTTCTTTGATTCCGTTGTCAGCGGCGGTGCGCTTCTTACGGCCTTCAAACGCGAAAGGAGCCGTAACGATACCCACCGTCAGGATGTCCATCTCCTTGGCTACTTTGGCAATTACCGGGGCGGCACCGGTACCGGTTCCACCACCCATACCCGCCGTGATGAAGACCATCTTGGTGTGGGCGCCTAACAGTTCTCTAATCTCCTCTTTGCTTTCCAAGGCAGCCTGTTTGCCACGCTCTGGGTTAGCGCCGGCACCAAGCCCTTCGGTAAGGGTGGTCCCGATCTGGAGTTTGTTAGGCACGCTGCTGCTTTTTAACGCCTGTTCATCGGTATTGCACACCACGAACTCCACGTCCTTAATGCCTTGGTTGAACATGTGGTTCACGGCATTGCTTCCCCCTCCGCCAACACCAATCACCTTGATGATAGACTTGGAGTGTGATGGCACATCAAACTTATACGATGAAAAACTCATGTTATCTCTCCTGAAATTACGCGTTAATAGTTCTGTTGCTTATCGTCAAAATCATCGATCAGCATGCCTTTGGTGCGTTCAAAGATCTTCTTGAAGAAGTCGCTTCCCCCGCCGCCACTAGGTTTCTGAACTGGTTTTGCCTCATTGGTGCTCCGGACAACCGGAGTGTTAGCCATTTCTGTATAGCGGTTTACCCGCTCATCCAGTGCCTGGTAACCAGCCAGAACCAAACCTACGGTAGTTGCAAACATGGGGCTTTTCACAGAGTCTATCTTGCTCTTACCCAAATGCTCATTCGGATATCCGATACGGGCATCAAGGCCTGTCAAGTACTCTACTAATTGCACCAGGTTCTGCAGTTGCGCACCACCACCGGTGATCACAACGCCTGCCGCCAATTGGTTGGCATACCCGCTTCTAACAATTTCTGAGTAAACGAGTTCAACAATTTCCTCCATTCTTGCTTCTATAATAAAAGCAAGGTTTTTTAAGGATATTTCTTTAGGAGTCCGGTCACGCAGGCCAGGGATGGAAACGATCTCATTATCAGAGGCTTCGTCCGCGATTGCCTTGCCAAAACGCACCTTCAGTTGCTCAGCCTGGTTCTGCATGACCATGCAGCCCTGCTTGATGTCTGAGGTGATGATGTTCCCCCCGAATGGAAGAACTGCGGTGTGCCGGATAATATTGTCTTTGAAGATGGCCAAGTCTGTGGTTCCGCCCCCAATGTCAATCAGGGCTACACCGGCTTCGCGCTCCTCTTCGCTCAGCACAGACATGCAGGAAGCCAATGGTTCCAAAATGAGTTGGTCAATTTCAAGACCGGCACGAGTGATGCACTTAGTGATGTTGTTCACCGCGTTAGATTGGGCCGTGATGATGTGGAAATTGCCTTCCAGACGCACGCCAGACATACCCACGGGGTCCATGATGCCGTCCTCGTAATCCACTTTGTAGTCTTGTGGCATGACGTGGATGATCTCACTGCCCGGCGGTGTCACCAGACGGTACATGTCATTGGTCAGACGGTTCACGTCTTCAACGGTGATCTCGCTGTCCAGGGAAGTGCGCGTAATGCTGCCGTTGTGCTGCAGGCTCTTGATGTGCTGCCCGGCAATACCCACGTTCACTACCTTTATGTCAATGCCAGATTGCTCTTCTGCCTGTCTTATCGCTTTACGGATGGCTTCAACGGTTTTGTCAATGTTGCTTACCATGCCCCGCACTACCCCTTCAGAAACCGCTTTTCCCAAGCCAAGGATCTCTAGCTTGCCGTATTCATTCTTCCTACCTACGAGCGCGCAAATTTTGGTTGTTCCAATGTCTAAGCCTACAACTATTTTGTCGTTCTGCGTCATGTTTTTAACTATTCACAAATAATCTGATCCTTGTATTCCACATTCAAGCGGCTGTACTTGTCCCAACCTACAACCGGCATCACTTCCTTGTAGAAAATGAAAAGCCGTCTGAATTTCTCCTGCACATTCACCGGTTTCCCGAATTCAATGCGCTGGTCACCCACCTGGGTCAAAAAGCTCACCTTGCCTTGCGGATCAATGTCCATGTGGGCAAGCTGGGCGTTCCAGAACGGGTCTTTTTCAATGTACCGTAGCAGGGACAGATACGCAATTCCCACTGAGTCCTGAAAAAAGGAACCTCCTTTGGCAGATGTCACCACTGAAGCTGTCACGGGGATGACATGGGCCGTGTACAGGGTAGACAAAGGCAGCTGATTTCCTTCTTCGTCCAGGTACACGTCCTTTTCAGTGCTTAGCAACCTGGCTATTGGCCGGTTTTGCTGAATCGTGACATTGATGTTTCCCTCCAGATCACGAGAGACCTCTGCTTCGCGCACAAATTTATGCGATTTAATCCGCATTTCCAGACGCTTGAGATCAATCTCCTCTTTTTTCATTCCCGTGAGCGGCTGACTCCCGTTACGGGTCAGCAGTGCCATCACTTCCGATTCACTAAGAAAGTAATTGTTATACTCATTATCAATTTTAATATTAACTTTTTTACATATTTTTCCCTCCTGTCTAGCTTTTGAAAATCCCGCTAAAAACACAAAGCCCCCCATGCAAAAAACGGCAAATAGAAGCGCTTTTACCTTTCTATTCCATAACATGGTCCTTCTCCTCCAGTAAGCATTTAATCTCTGGCACCAAGGTGTCTATATCCCCGGCCCCAACGGTAGCTAACACATTATAGTCCAAATCGTTTGCCAATAACTCCAACACTTCATTTTTTCGCAATAGGCGCTTATTCGTCTTCAATTGCTCAAACAATAATGCCGAGTTTACCCCCGGAATTGGCAGCTCCCGGGCGGGATATATCTCCAAAAGCCATACCTCATCCGCGAGGCTCAGGCTTCGGGCAAATCCATCTAAAAAGTCGCGGGTGCGAGTAAATAAGTGCGGTTGAAAGATTACCCTCAGCCTCTGCCCCGGATACAACGCCCTTACCGATTGAAGGAACGCCTCTATCTCTTTGGGGTGGTGAGCATAATCATCTAAATATACTCTTTTTTCAGATGCAAATACCTTTTCGAACCGCCTTTTTACACCCGTATACTCTGAAATTCCCGACCTTATTTTTTCCACTGGAACGCCGAGCAAGGAAACCGCCTGTGCGGCCGCCAGAGCGTTCTCCACGTTATGAAAGCCAGGGACCTGCAAAGCAGTCTCGGGCAGAAGTAAGTTCCGCCCCCGAGCCGAAAATTTCATGGCGCCCCCGGCAATCTTCACGTCCGTAGCGCTTAGTTCCTCATTCTCAAGCCGGTACCTGATCACGGTTACGGATGGGTCAATGGCCTCCGCCAGACTCTGATCTGCCGTATGGTTGAGCAACAAATAGCCGTTTGGTTTGATCTGCCGCACAAACTGCCGGAACGATTCCACCAATGCCTCCTTCTCCCCATAGATATCCAAATGGTCCGGATCGGTGGAGGTGACAATGGCGATATCTGGGTGAAGGGTAAGGAACGAGCGGTCATACTCATCGGCTTCCACCACGGCCAGGGCACGCTCCTCTTCCTGGTGCGGCAAGAGCAGGTTTGAGCCTAAATCCGTAGAAATACCCCCTAAAAAGGCAGAGGTGGAGACATTAGCGTGGTGCAGCAGGTGCGCCACCATTGACGAGGTAGTCGTTTTTCCGTGCGTGCCTGCCACAGCCACCAAATACTGGTCATGGGTGAGAAGCCCCAGCACCTGCGAGCGCTTCATGATGGTGAAGCCTTCCTGCTCCAAATACTGCCGCTCGGCGTGGTTAGCCGGAACGGCTGGCGTTAAGACCACCAGCGTTTCGGCCTTGTTTTCCCTAAAAGAGGCAGGAATCAGCTGCACGTCATCCTCAAAATGGATGGTGGCGCCTTCCTCGGTCAGCTTTTGGGTCAAGGGGGTGGGCGTACGGTCATAGCCGGCCACCGTGAACCCCTTGGCCAGGAACCACCGGGCAATGGCGCTCATGCCAATTCCCCCGATGCCCAGAAAATAGATATGGCGGTATTGGTGCAGGTTCATCAGGTTAGTTTCAAAAGTTCTTGGACAATGGCTTCTGTGGCGTGCGGTTTTGCCAACTGGGCAATGTTCTCACGCAAGGCCTGTTGCTTGTTTGGGTCTTTGGCCAAAGCAAAAGCGGCATCCCATAGTTTCTGCGAGGCCTCAAAGTCTTTCACCAGCACGGCGGCATCTTTCTGCACCAGGGCCATGGCGTTTTTGGTCTGGTGGTCTTCGGCCACGTTAGGCGAGGGCACCAGGATAGATGGTTTTTTGGCCAGGCACAACTCCGAGATGGATAGCGCTCCGGCCCGCGAAATCACCACATCAGCGGCGGCGTAGGCCAAGTCCATCCGTTTGATAAAATCAGAGGCTTTGATCTGGTCCGCAGGGTAGTTTCCCACCGATTCCTCGGCGGTGGGGAAAAAGGCTTTTCCGGTTTGCCAGATCAGGTTATAGCCCGCTTCCTGGATTTTCTGCAGCGCCAGTTGCGTGCTCTGGTTCAAAGTGCGTGCCCCCAGACTGCCCCCAATGACCAAGAACGTCAGCCGGTCTGGGTTCAGCCCGAAAAACTGCATGGCTTCGGTTCGTTTACCGTCCAGTTCAGTGATGTCACGGCGCACAGGGTTACCGGTGAGCACGATCTTGGCGCTGGGGAAATACTTGTACATGCTGTCATAGGCCACGCAAACTTTGTCCACTTTGTTGGCCAGCAGCTTATTGGTGATGCCCGCGTGGGAATTCTGCTCCTGAATGAGAGACGGAATCTCCATTTTGGTGGCTGCGTACAGCAGAGGGCCACTAGCGTAACCGCCCACCCCTACCACCGCATCGGGCTTGAAGTCTTTGATGATTTTGTAGGCCTTCCGGATGCTGGAAATCACTTTCAGCGGAAAGGAAAGATTGTCCACCGTAAGCCGGCGCTGTAGTCCGCTGATCCAGAGCCCGATAATTTTATAGCCGGCCTCCGGCACGCGCGTCATCTCCATGCGCCCTTGGGCACCCACAAACAGAATCTCCGCCGACGGGTGCAGGCGTTTGATTTCGTTGGCAATGGCCACGGCCGGGTAAATGTGCCCGCCGGTACCACCACCGCTGATGATGAATCTATATTGTCTCTCAGGCATGCGTCAACACATTAGCGGGTTTATTGGCCGTAGGCGTGGCGGCGAGTTTGGCTTCGTGCTCGCTGCGGCTAACACTCAGAATAATCCCGATGGAGATCCCGGTGAAAATGAGGGAGGTTCCTCCCATACTCAGGAGCGGCAGCGGCAGACCCGTGATCGGGCCCAGTCCAACGGCCACGCCCATGTTCACCATGGCCTGAATGACCAAACTGAAACTGATGCCCGCGGAGAGCAATCCGCCGAAAGCCCCCAAACTGTTGGTCACCGCCATCATGCCCCGGTAAAGAAAGGCGAGGTACAGGAACAGGATCACGGCGCCGCCCAACATACCGTATTCCTCAATGATGATGGCGTAAATAAAGTCGGAATACGGGTGCGGCAACACATTTCGCTGATCTGAGTTTCCGGGTCCTTTTCCCAAAACCCCGCCCGTAGCAATGGCGATATACGACTGCTCCAACTGGAAAACCGTCTGGTCTTTGTCCATAAAGTTCTCAATCCGGGAGAGTGCCGTGGAAGCCCGTTGTCCCAGCGCCAGCGCGATGGACCCGAACAATGCCCCCACCGCAATCATGATCATGATGGATTTCATAGGAATCCGGCCGATGAACATCAGGAGCAGGCAGGTCAAAAACAAAAGTAAACCGGTGGAGATGTTACTCATAGCGATCAAGCCGCAGATCAAACCACTCCAGAGAAACAGCGGAATCAAGGTCTGCTTGGACTCAATGTTCATCTGGCGCTTACTCAGAATGCTGGCCAGGTAAGAGATCAAGGCCAGTTTGGCCAAATCCGAAGGCTGGAAGGTCTGGTTAATCACCGGGATGGTCAACCAACGCGAGGCCTCGTTGATGTTAGAGCCTTTCAGGTACGTATAGATGAGCAACGGTACTGAGAAAATCAGGGCCAGCAAGCTCAATTTGGCATAGTAGCGGTAGTTGATCTTATGCGCGAGCCACACAAACGCGAGGCCTATGAAGATCAAGCTGGAGTGTTTGAACAGGTAGTACTCCGTGTTGCCGCCCATCTTTTTATAGGCCAGCGTACCGGTGGCGGAATATACCACCGCGATACTGATGAGCCCAAACGTCAGGACAATCCCCCACAAAATAGGGTCGCCTTTCAGGTTATCGCGAAGCCAGTTTTTTACAGGAGTCATGCTACGGTACTTTTAAGGGTGGCCACGGCCTGGGCAAACGAGCGGCCCCGGTGTTCGTAATTGTTGAATAGGTCAAAGCTGGCACAAGCCGGGGAAAGCAAGACCACATCACCGGCCTCGGCGAAGTCTTTAGCCAGTTGCACTGCCTCGTTCACGTCGCGGGTCTCTACCATTTTAAGCCCGGTTTCTGCAAAAGCAGCCAAAATCTTGCTGTTATCCATGCCCAGACAGACAATGGCTTTCACTTTCTCCTGCACCAGCGGCAGCAGCGGTGTGTAGTCATTTCCTTTGTCAGTGCCGCCTACCACCCACACAATGGGCTGCTGAATGCCGTCCAACGCGTACCAAACCGCTTCCACGTTCGTGGCTTTGGAATCGTTGATGAAACGCACTCCCTCTACCTCCCCTACCGGCTGCAAACGGTGCTCGGCGTTCTGGAACGTTCCCAAGGCTTCTTCAATCTGATTTGGCGCGATGCCGACGAGCAGCGCGGCGCCCACCGCGGCCATGGTGTTGTACTGGTTGTGCTGCCCAATCAAAGGAGACTTGGACGTATCTACTTTCGCCTTGATTTTCGAAAAAGAGGCTGAAATCAGTTGATCCTGAAACTGGATCGCCAAGCCATCTGAATCTTTCAGGCCAAACGGCATCTGCGTGCCCGGCACTTCGTGCGAAGCTTTGTACTTCATGATCTCGGCATCGTCCTGGTTGAAGAGGAAGAAATCCGCCGAGGTCATGTTCTGGGTGATGCGGAACTTGGCGCCTGCGTAATTCTCCATCTTGTATCCGTAGCGGTCCAAGTGATCGGGGGTGATGTTAAGCAGAATGCTGATATGCGCTTTGAAGCTGTACATGTTGTCCAACTGGAAACTGCTCAGCTCCACCACGTAGTAATCGTATCCGCCTTCCAGCACTTTGCCCGCAAGGCTCTCACCCACGTTTCCGGCTAAGGCCACTTTCAAGCCAGCGCTTTTCAGCAGGTGGTAAGTCAGCAGCGTGGTAGTGGTTTTGCCGTTGGTGCCCGTGATGCAGATGAACTTGCCCGAAGCATAGCGTCCCGCGAACTCAATCTCGGAGATCACCGGAATGTTCCGCTCCACCGCTCCGGAGATTACCGGCACAGTATCCGGAATGCCCGGGCTCTTAATGATTTCTGTGGCGGCATAGATCTGCTCCAAGGTGTGCGTGCCTTCCTCAAAAGGAATCTGCGCCTGGGCCAGTTGCTGCCGGTACTTTTCCGCAATGGAACCTCGGTCTGAGACGAACACGTCAAAGCCTTTGGCCTGTGCCAACAAGGCTGCCCCAACGCCGCTCTCCCCTGCTCCTAGTATGGCTATTTTCTGCATCGCTTTTGTTTTTATGTTCTTCGTTTCGGGCCTATTTTCCTTGAAAGGGACTCAAAACAGCTTATCTTAATTTCAGAGTCACCAGAGTCAGAATGGCCAGCATGATGCCCACGGTCCAGAACCTGGACACGATCTTGGATTCATGGTAGCCCAGCTTCTGGTAGTGGTGGTGCAGCGGCGACATTTTGAAAATGCGCCGGCCTTCGCCGTATTTCTTTTTGGTGTATTTAAAGTAGCTCACCTGCAGCATCACCGAGAGGTTCTCCACCAGGAAGATGCCGCACAGAATAGGGATTAAGAGCTCTTTTCTCAAAATCAGGGCTAAAACAGCGATGATCCCGCCGATGGAAAGTGAGCCCGTATCGCCCATGAACACTTGGGCCGGATACGAGTTGTACCACAGGAAACCCACGCAGGCGCCCACGAAGGCGGTACAGAAAATCACCAGTTCCCCGGTGTTGGGGATGTACATGATGTCAAAGTAATCGGCGAAAATGGAGTTACCGGATACCCAAGCGAACACCGCCAGAGTAGTCCCGATAATGGCCGAGGTACCGGCCGCCAGACCGTCAATCCCGTCGGTGATGTTGGCGCCGTTTGACACGGCCGTGATGATGATGATCACCAGCGGGATGTAGAGAAAACGGGCATAAGAACCCAGCAGCGGACTTGCGAAGCTGAAAAACTGGTAGTAGTCCAACTCGTTGTTCTTGGTGAAAGGCACCGTGGTGATCATCTTCCGGACATCGTTGAACGTGGTGGAGACGTCAATCGCGGAAAGGCCTTTGGTGGTCAGGTACTGGCGCACCACCACGTCCTCGGAGAAGAACAGCGTAAGGCCCACAATCAACCCCAAACCTACCTGGCCCATCACTTTGAAACGACCGGCCAACCCTTCTTTGTTCTTGCGGAAGACTTTGATGTAGTCATCCAGAAACCCGATGGCGCCTAGCCACACAGTAGACACCAGCATGAGCAGAATATACACGTTGTCCAGGCGCGCGAGCAAAAGCGTAGGCAGCAGAATGGCCAGCAAAATGATAAGACCGCCCATGGTGGGAGTTCCTCTTTTTTCCAGCTGACCTTCCAACCCAAGATCCCGAATGGACTCTCCCACCTGCCGGCGGTGCAGCAACCGGATGAGGCGCCCCCCAAAGATCATGGCAATCAGAAGCGAAAAGAGGGCAGCCAATCCGGCCCTGAACGAGATGTAGCGCATGACGCCCGCCCCGTAAAAGTCAAACTGCCTGTCCAGAAAATCAAAAAGGTAATAAAGCATCCGTTTCTTTTTATCGTGGGAGAAGAGTCAGTTTCAGTTCTCTTCTCACTTCCATCAGTTTAGTTTTCAGCCTTCGCGTTACTTCTGGAGCAAGGCAAATGACTCCTGCAGCACCTGCTTGTCGTCAAACGGCGACCGCACGCCTTTCACTTCCTGGTAAGTCTCGTGGCCTTTGCCCGCCACCAGGATGATGTCATCGGCTTCGGCCAGCAGTACGGCCGTCTTAATTGCCTCCCGGCGATCAATCACCGAGAGTGCTTTTTTCAGATCGGTGGGTTTCACGCCGGCCTGCATTTGGTTCAGGATTTCCTGCGGATCCTCGTCCCGCGGATTATCCGACGTCAGGATCACGCGGTCACTCATTTTAGCGGCGATATCGGCCATGACCGGACGCTTAGTGGCATCGCGGTTTCCGCCGCAGCCCACAATGGTGATCACTTTCTGCTCCGGTTTCCGGATCTGCTGAATGGTCTGCAGTACGTTCTCCAGCGCATCGGGCGTGTGGGCGTAGTCCACAATCCCGGTAATCTGGCCCGGCGACACCACGTAATCGAACCGGCCGGCGGCCGAGGAAAGGTTCGAAAGACTGGCTAACACCTCTCTGGAATCATCGCCCAGCAACGTAGCCGCGCCGTACACGGCCAGCAGGTTGTAGGCGTTGAACGTCCCGATCAGCCGGAACCACACTTCTTGTCCTTCCAGCTCCAGTTGCAGACCCTGGATAGAATTGTCCAGCAGGCGGGCTTTGAAATCGGCCTCTTTGCGGAGGGCATAGGTGTATTTGGCAGCTTTTGTGTTCTGCAACATGACCATGCTGCGCTTGTCATCAGCGTTCACCAGCGCGAAGGCCTTTCTGCTCAGGTGGTCAAAAAACAGCTTCTTGGCCCGGATGTACTCGTCAAAGGTGCCGTGGTAGTCCAGGTGGTCGTGGGTGATGTTGGTGAAAACCGCCCCGGTGAACTGCACGCCGGTCACGCGGTGCTGCACCAACGCGTGCGAGCTCACTTCCATGAAAGCGTGCGTACAGCCGGCTTTCACCATCTGGGCCAGCAAACCCTGGAGGGTAATGGCGTCTGGGGTGGTATGCGAGGCTGGGATCACGGTCTCGTTGATCTGGTTCTGCACCGTGGACAGCAGGCCGGCGTTGTAGCCCAGGTCACGGTAGAGTTTGTGCAGCAGCGTTACGCAGGTGGTTTTCCCGTTGGTGCCGGTTACGCCCACCAGTTTCAGTTTGCGGGATGGATTGCCGTAGAACTCGGCGGCTACCAGGCCCATGGCCTCGGCCACACTGGGCACCTGCACAAAAGTGACGGTCTCTGGGGCGTTTTGGGGCAGTTTTTCGCAAAACACGACTGAAACGCCTTGCTGCACGGCGGTGTCAATGAAGTCATGGCCATCGCGGAGCGTACCCCGGATAGCAAAGAAAGCCACGCCCGGGCCAGCCTGGCGAGAATCCATTGTTAACGCAGAAAGCTCGGGGTTAGAAGGCCCGAGCAATTGCGTTGACTGGAGTACCTGAAGCAGGTTTTCTAGTTGCGCCATGTGTAGTTAGTGTAATGGTGATGATTGTTCCTTTCGCCACGGGTTGCCCCGGCGGAATGCTTTGGCTCTCTACCCGTCCCAGCCCAATGGCCCTTACCTTGATGCCGTGGTTGCCCAGGAGGTACAGCGCATCTTTCAGGGTCATGTCGGTGACATCGGGCACCTGGCCCATTTTCACCGGCACCGGTTTCAGCGCCACCGATTGTTTCTGGGTGTCTACCCGCACCCAATCTTCCTCGGGGCTCAGCGGGTGGGCGCTCACGCCCAGCTTGTTGCACAGGATAGTCAGTTCTTCCTGGCTTCCGGCGTGCAGCACGGGCAGTTTGGGCTGTACCCCTACCGGCTTGCGCACCATAGGCGCGTGGATGGCCAGATCCTGGGCGTAGGCTTTGTCAGCCAGTTCCCGGAAAACCGGGGCGGCCACATCGCCCCCGTACTGGGCGTTTTTCTGCGGAGAGTCAATAATCACAATACAGCTATACTTCGGCCGGTCTGCCGGGAAGTAGCCTACAAAAGAAGTGGAGTATTTTCTGGTGTACTGGCCGTTGATCACCTTACGGGCAGTACCGGTTTTGCCGGCCACCTTGTAGTCTTTGCTTTTCAGGTTTTTGGCGGTTCCGTTCTCTACCACGCCTTCCATCATCTGGCGCAACTGCACCAGGGTCTGGTCAGAGCAGATTTTAGGGTTCAGGATTTTGGCCTCGTAAGACTCCAGGATCTGGTCGGCGCGCTTGATGCTTTTCACAATCATGGGCTGCACTTTCACACCGTTGTTGGCTACCGCATTGTAAAACGCCAGGGTCTGCAAGGGAGAGATTTTCAGCTCATAGCCAATAGCCATGGTGGAAAGTGACGGGCGGCTCCAGCTGCGGTCTTTGGGTGATTTGATGTAAGGCACCGCCTCGCCGTTCATCTGGAAACCCAGCGGCTGGTGCAACCCGAATTTGTGCAGGTAATCCACGTACTTCTGCGGGTCTTTCTCAAAGGTCTGCTGAATGAGCTTGGCTACCCCAATATTGGATGATTTTTCAAAAACCTGCTGTAAACTGATTCTGCCGTTGCCGTGGGTATCCGTTTTCACGGCCCCTCCAATGCGCTCAGAACCGTTGCCGGTATCTATGGTATCATTCAGGCTCATATCGGTTTCCTCCAGCAGGGCCATCATAGATGCCAACTTAAAGGTAGAACCTGGCTCGGTACGACCCTGGTTACCCACTGCGTAGTTGTAATCCTCGGCGTACACGCCTTCCGCCTGGCGGCCCAGGTTAGCAATGGCTTTGATGTGGCCGGTACTTACTTCCATCAGAATCACGCAGCCGTGGGCCGCGTCATTGAGGGTAAGGGCACGGTTAAGCGCGTTCTCGGCAACGTCCTGCAGGTTGATGTCAATAGTCGTCTGGATATCGAAACCGGGCATGGGTTTCACCTCGGTACCGTCGTTGATAGGCTTGTTACCACCCGCCATGCGCTCGTATAGGGCCTCGCCGTCTTTACCGGCCAGGTGGCGGTTAAAGGAGAACTCCAGCCCCGCGCCGTTGCGGTCTTCGTTAATAAACCCGATGGTCCGCTTGGCCAGGGACCCGAACGGCAGGAACCGGCGATCTAGTTTCTCAAAGATCACCCCGCCTTTGTTTTTACCGGCCCGGAAAATAGGCCATTTGGCCATCATCTTCTTGTCCTGGTAATTGATGAGGCGGCCGTTCAGGCGCACGTACTTGCGTCCAGCGCTGCGGGCGTTCTTGATTTTCTGCTTGTAATAAGACGGAGAACGATCTCCGTAGAAGCGCGACAGCTGAATGGCCAACGAATCAATGCCTTTGGAGAAGATATCGCTGGGCGAGATGGTGGGGTCAAACGCCACCCGGTAGAACGGCAATGACGTAGCCATGATGCGGTCATCATTGGAGTAGATGTTTCCGCGGGTAGCGAAAACCGGTTGGTAATGGAAACGCTTCTCATTGGCGATCTCGCGCCACCGGTCGCCGTCCTTGATCTGGATGTAGCCTACTTTGTAGATAATCGCGAACGCGAAAAGACAGATGGCCAAAAAAGCCAACCGTACCCGCGTAACGATGGACCTCTTAATATTCATCTTTCTTCAGAACTACTTGGATGGGTGGAGTGGAACTTTCCATGAGGCCAAGGGGCGCCACATTGCGGGCCACCTCAGATTGCTTGCTCGCCTCCATGTACTCAGATTTGAGCGTGGTATAGTCGGCGCGCAGGTCTTCGGTCTCGGCTTTGGTTTTGTCAATGCGGCGGAGCGTGCGGTCTGCGTAGTGGGTGTTGCCAATGTAGAACAAGGTCACGGCCATCAGGAATAACACCTTAGGCAAATAGCGAACCGGCAGACCTTCGGCGAAAAACCAGTCTACTTTGGTGTAGCGGTCCAACAGTTCAAACAAACTGGTGCTCTTCTGGCGCGGAGCGCGCGCCGGACGCGGTTTCTCTACCCTGGGCGTTTCCCTCACGGTGTTCGCCTTAGGCCGATTCACTTGTGGACGTACGGTGTTGACTGCCATAATTAAATCGTAAGTGTGTTTTCTCCCCTGCTATCTCTCTACTTCTTCAACGATTCAGGTGTCTCTCTTTTCTGCGCTACCCGTAGCTTGGCGCTGCGGGAACGGTTGTTTTCCTGTAACTCCAGCGCGCCGGGCACAATGGGCTTGCGGGTCACGGAATCCAAGGGTTTGATCTCATTCCCAAAGAAGTCTTTCTCCACTTCCCCAAAGAACTTGCCTTTTGCGATGTAGTTCTTCACTAAGCGGTCCTCCAGGGAATGGTAGGAAATCACCGATAATCTTCCGCCGGGCTTCAGCACTTCCACGGCCTGCTCCAGCATTTCCTCCAGAGCTTTGAGTTCATCGTTCACTTCAATGCGGAGCGCCTGGAACACTTGGGCCAGGTACTTATTCTCTTTGCCTCTGGGCGTGATGCCGGCAATGGCTTTCTTGAAATCTGCGATGGTCTCAATGGGCTGCACGTTCCGGGCCGAGACCAGCTCCCGGGCCAGGGTTTTGGCGTTCTTCACCTCACCGTACAACCCGAAGATTTTGTGCAGTTGCTCTTCCTCGTAGGTATTGACCACCTCCCGCGCCGTGAGCGGACTTTCGTTGTCCATGCGCATGTCCAGAGGACCGTCAAACCTAGTGGAGAACCCGCGCTCAGCGGTGTTGAACTGATGGGAGGAAACCCCCAGGTCAGCTAGAATGCCGTCTACCTGGCGCACGCCGTAGAGGCGCAGGTATTTCTTGAGGTAGCGGAAATTGGCTTTGACAAACGTGAATTTATCGGAGATCAGCCGTTCGGCCTGTTTTTCGGCATCGGTGTCCTGGTCAAAGGAGTAGAGTTGCCCACCCTGCATCTGCTCTAAGATGTGCGCGGAGTGGCCGCCACCGCCAAAGGTGACGTCTACGTAAATGCCGCCGGGTTTAATAGCCAACGCATCTACCGATTCCTGCAACAAAACGGGCTGGTGGTACTGCATAGGCGTTTATTCAGTTGGTGGTACACCCGGGGAATCCCCGAGGAACTTCTGCGCTAACTGCGAGAAGTTCTGTTGGTCCTTAATTAAAAATGCGTCGTATTTGTCTGGGTTCCAGATTTCCACCCGGTTCCCCAACCCTACCACAATGGTCTCCTTCTCAATCTCAGCGTACCGCACCATGGTGCGCGGCAAGATGAAACGGCCGGCATTGTCAAGCTCAATCTCAGTGTTTCCGCGGAAGAAATTCCGCTGGAAATGCCGGTACTCCTCGTTGAACTCGTTCAGCCCCGCCACCCGGTCATAGATCGTTTTCCACTCTGTTCTGGGGTACAACACCAGGCAGGGCTCAAACCCTCGGGTTAACACCACCTGGTTTCCGCACTCTTCGGGCAGGTTGGATTTGATTTTGGCAGGCAGCACCAATCTTCCCTTCGGGTCTAGCTTACATTCGTATTCGCCGGAGAGGAAGTTCATGGTAGCTTGGGCAGTGACGACAGTCTTTGGTACAAAGCAAAAGTACTAAAGGCCGAAGCAAAGTCAACCACGGTCTCCCACTTTTTCCCACTTTGTGGATAAATCATGGTTATCCACTCCACTTATACACATTATCCACATTTTCCCTCTTTCACTTCGGGATAAGTTTTGGAAAACCTTTCTGAAATATTTGCTAAATAACACGTGAACACTTACACAGTATATTGATTAACAATTACTTACATAAATTATAAAGCTAAAAATCCCCCTAAAAACCGGCGGTGGGTGGAAGGTGGAGGAAAGTGGAGCGAAATTCCATATCTTTGCGGTATGCGTGGGAAACTCCGACATATTGTGCTTCTGGTAGTGGCTTTTTGCCTCCTGACGGGCTCTATTGGCGTGGCAGCAACGCATAGGTTCTGTGCCATGTTGGGCATGTCTCAAATGGAGGAAGCCGGACTGAAATCTGATGGCTCTGACTGTTGCGCGGCGGAGAAAAAGTCTTCTTGCCCAGCGGAGGTCACCAAGGTGGACCAGCAGTCTTGCTGCAGCTTTTCAGTGACCTACCACAAACTGGACATTCCTTCCATCCTGAAATTCAGCAAGGTGGAATTGCTGGCTATCTCGCCCATGCTCACTACTTCTTTTCTGGTGCCGCCGGTAGCTACCGTGCCGGTCATTGGTTCCTGGGCTTTTTATTCAGATAGCTCCCCACCGCTGGCGGGCCGGGAACTCCTGCACCGCCTGCACACCCTTATCGTTTAGGTCCTACTTTTCACAAATCGGGCAGAAAACGGCGTCAGCTGCGTTTTTGCCTTCAGAAAAGATGTTGAATCTAAATGAAATCCAATCCATGTTATCTTATAGACGTCGTGCTTTCTGGGCAATGACACTCTTGGGGCTTCTGCTTTCTTTTGCAGGACAGGCCCAAAACCTGGCAGGCCGCGTGGTAGATGCGGCCAACGCCACCCCGCTCATCGGGGCCTCGGTGATCTGGCTGGGCACAAACCAAGCTACCAGCACTGATGCCAACGGCCACTTCACGCTGGCTCCTGCCCCTGCCGGGCAAACCGCCATTCTAGTCACGTACATCGGTTACAAACCAGACACGGTGCAGGTGCAGGGCCGTTCCCATCTAGTAGTGCAATTGAAATCTGTTACCTCCATCAAGGAAGTGACCATCACGGGAAAACAGGACCGATACTCGGCCATGACGCCTACCAACTCGCAGGTGATCACGGCCAAGGACCTGACCAAATCGGCGTGCTGCAACTTGGCCGAGAGTTTTGAGACAAACGCCTCAGTAGAGGTTTCCACCTCAGATGCGGTGTCTGGCGCGAAGCAGATCCAGATGCTGGGCCTGGACGGAGCCTACACCTTAATGACCACCGACAACGTGCCGGCCCTACGCGGCTTGGCTACCCCCTACCGCCTGAATTACCTGTCCGGTACTTATATAGAGGCCATAGACATCATCAAAGGCACCGGCTCGGTGTTGAATGGCTATGAGTCGATCTCGGGGCAGGTGAACGTACGGCTGAAAGATCCGGAGAAGTCTGACCGGGTGTTTGTGAACCTCTACGGCAACAGTTTGGCCAAGTGGGATGCCAACGTGAACACCTCCTTCACGCTTACGCCCAAGCTCAGCACCGTGCTCATGCTGCACACCGACCAGCTCAGCAATCGGGTGGACAACAACCACGACGGTTTTCTGGACCTGCCGCTGGGCAAGCATTACAACGTGTTCAACAAGTGGAAGTACAACACGGGCAAGCAGTGGGTAGCCGAGCTTGGCATCCAGGCCTTACGGGAAACCCGGATTGGGGGGCAGGTAGGCTACCGCTCGGGTATGCCGCAGCAGGAAGGCAGTTTTTACGGTACTGAGTCAGAGACAGACCGCGTGAGTGGCTTTTCCAAAACTTCCTACACGTTCAAAAATAAGCCGTATCAGAGCATCGGGTTGATTCTTTCCGGGGCCCGGCACGACTTTGACTCGCAGTATGGTACTAGACCTTACAAAGGCTTCCAGAACACCGGATTGGCCAATCTGATTTTCCAGTCGGCGTTTGGGAACACGGCCCACACGTACAAAACCGGGCTGAGCTACCAGTACGAAGACTACCAGGAGAACCTGGCCGGGCAGCGTCTGAAACGCCAAGAGCGGGTACCCGGCGCGTTTTTCGAGTATATTTACCAAAACAGCACCAATCTGACGTTGGTAGGCGGCGTACGTGCCGATCATCACAATCTCTATGGCTGGGTGTACACGCCCCGGTTCAACGTGAAGTATGATTTCAACCCCAACTCCATTGTGCGGGTAGCGGCCGGAAAAGGCTTTAGGGTAGCCAATCCTATCGCCGAGAACGTGGCCTCGCTCATCAGCAACCGCGCTTTCTTTTTCCAGAACGATCTGCAGCCCGAAAAAGCCTGGAACCTGGGCGGAAGCTTCACACAGTACTTTGAGGTGGGCGAGCGCAAAGGCGCCTTCATCACCGATTACTACTACACCACCTTCCAGAACCAGATTGTGCCCGATATGTACAGCAGCCCGTATCAGGTGGCGTTCACGAACCTGAACGGACGTTCATTCTCCAAAAGCTTCCAAGCCGAGGTGCAGTACGAGCTCACGTCCATGCTGGACATAAAGGCAGCCTACAAGTACTTTGACGTGCGCACCACCTACAACGGCGAGCTATTGCGGCGCCCGTTCATCCCCAACCACCGCGCCTTCCTGAACCTGGGCTTCGCGACGCCTTTTGACAAGTGGCGCGCCGATCTAACGGCCCAGTGGTTCGGGAAGAGGCTGGTGCCCTCCATGGACCACGACATGAACCACCACGAAACCTCCATCATGACCCGAACTGTTAGCCCGTACGCGGTGTTTAATGGTCAGATCACGCGGGCGTTCAAACGTTGGGAAGTGTACCTGGGCGGCGAAAACCTGCTGGATTACAAACAGAAGAACCCCATTGTGGGCGCTGACAATCCCTTCGGTCAGGAGTTTGACGCCAGCATGGTATGGGCCCCAGTCATCGGGCGGGTGATTTACGCCGGCCTGCGCTTTACCCTGAAATAATTGCTCATGGTTGATTGTTGATTGCTTTATCAAAAAACCAGAAAACAATCAGCAATAAACAATCAATAATGAATGGTTTTTGGCCCGATTATGGCAAAACAGGCCTAAAACAGAAGGCAGAACTTAAACGAATATCTTCAACCATAACCCAAAACAAATGAAAACCCTTAAAATCTGGATGCTTTCCTTAGTGCTCACCGGTTTGGCTTCTTTCTCTTTCGCCCAAGGCGGCGGCAAAGCCGAAGAGGTGAAAATCAAGACCTCGGCGGTGTGCGATATGTGCAAAGCCACTATTGAAAAAGGCCTGGCTTACGAGAAAGGCGTGAACAAAGCCACCTTGGACGTAGACTCCAAAGTGCTTACCGTTTCTTTCAACGGCCAGAAAACATCGGTAGAGAAACTGAGAAAAGCCGTGAACGAGTTAGGCTATGACGCCGATGACACCAAGGCCACTCCACGTGCCTACGACCGGCTGGATGGATGCTGCAAAAAAGACGCTGTTCACTAAGCCTCTCCACTACCTATAAAACAAGAAAGCCTGTTCCTCAAGAGCAGGCTTTCTTGTTTTCCAAAACCTCCGTTTACGGCATCCTTTTCCAGAAACCTGCCCAAAACAGAAATTCGAATTTGCCTATAAAATCAACCTTAGCCTTGATTTAGAATCTGGGCGCAGGCTGTGGTTCGTACATGTTAGCCACTTACATCTACAATTGGCTTAAAACCTACTCGGCTTACCCTCTAATGGAATGCAAAATTTTATACCGATAATTCAGGCCTCCTTTCAGAAAAATGGGCTTGAAACACCCGCTTTGGCTTTTCCCCCAGGAAATTTGGGCTGGGGTGACCCACCAAAAAGAGAAAGCGCTTACCTTTAGTGTGCCATCTTCTAAACCTGGCCCCACTGAATGCGAACGCCTAAACAACTTCTTTTCTGTGCTTTGCTCACGTTGAGCACCAGCGCCTTTGCCCAACAACTGCCCATGCCCCGCAACATCGCGGCTGCGTACCAGAAAGGCACCCGCAGCCTGGACGGTACGCCGGGTAAAAGCTACTGGCAGAACACCGCCGACTATACCATTAAGGTAGATTTTGACCCGTCTTCGCGGAAACTGGCCGGAACCGTGGACATCTCCTACACGAACAACAGCCCCGATACGCTCAAGCAGATCGTGTTCAAGCTGTACCCCAACTATTACCAGAGAGGAGCGCCCCGGGCCAATACCATCGATCCCGAGGACATTCACGAAGGCGTGCAGATTGAGCGCTTGCAGGTAAACCAGGAGCCCCAGAATGTGCAGAAACTGCGCATTGACGGCACCAACATGGTTCTGCCCATCAAGCCGTTGGCGCCTAAACAGAAGGCCAGTTTCTCCATTGCGTACCACTATACCCTCAACGCGGGCTCGCACATGCGCACCGGCCAGGTAGACCCGCAGGGCGCGGCCTTCGTGGCGTACTTCTTCCCGCGCATCGCGGTGTATGACGATGTGGACGGCTGGAACCGCATCCCGTACTTGGGTCCGGCTGAGTTCTACAACGATTTCTGCTCGTTCAATGCCGAGATCACGGTACCCAAAGACTTTGTGGTCTGGGCCACCGGTGACCTGAAAAACGCCGATGCCGTGCTCACGAAGAAGTACGCCAAGCGCCTGCAGGATGCCGAGCGGAAAGACGCCATCACCGCCGTCATCGAAAAGAATGACCTCCAGCGCCGCGACATCACTGCGCCCAATGCCCGCAACACCTGGAAGTTCACCGCTGATAACGTAGTGGATTTTGTGTTCGCCACCTCAGACCATTACCTCTGGAATTCCAGCAGCCTGGTAGTGGACCCCAAAACCAAACGCCGCACCCGCGTGGATGTGGCCTACAACCCAGAGCACCACGATTTTGAGGAGGTCATCCATTTCGCCCGCAAAACGGTGGAAAGCATGAGCTATACCTTCCCTAAGTGGCCTTTCCCCTACTCCCACGAAACCGTTTTTGATGGGTTGGACCAGATGGAATATCCTATGATGGTGAACGACAACCCCGTGAAAACCCGCGATGACGCCATCACCCTCACCGACCACGAGATCTTCCACACCATGTTCCCTTTCTACATGGGCACAAACGAAACCAAGTACGGCTGGATGGACGAAGGCTGGGCCACCATCGGCGAATGGATTATTTCCTCCATCATCGACCCTAAACTGGAAGACGATTACGGAGTGATGCCCTATGCTCAGATGGCCGCCACGGAGGCCGACATGCCCATCATGACGCTCACAAATCAGCAGAACGGCGCGCCTTTCTTCCTGAACTCCTACCCCAAACCGGCCTTGGGTTACCTGTATGTAAAACAGATGCTGGGCGACGAACTCTTCACCAAAGCCCTGCACCACTACATCTCGCAATGGAACGGCAAACATCCGCTGCCTTGGGATTTCTTTAACGCCATGAACGCCGGCGCGGGTCGCAACCTCAACTGGTTCTGGAAACGCTGGTTTTTTGACGAAGGCTACCCAGATCTAGCCATTGCCGGGGTGCAGCAGCAAGCCGGTCAGTACCAGGTCACCGTGCAGTCAAAAGGCACCAAGCCCGTACCTGTGGAATTGGTGGTCACGTACGCGGATAACAGCACGTCCAAAATCAGCCGCAACATTTCTGTCTGGGAAAGCGGCAACAGCACCGTGCAGGTAGATTTCAAACCCGCCAAAGCCGTGAAAAAACTGGAACTGAAAGGCACCTACGTCCCGGATTCTTACCCAAGGGACAATGTGTATGATGTGAAGTAAACCTTGGCACAAAACAGAAAGCCCTGGCAGGATTGAATTCAATCCCGCCGGGGCTTTCTGTTTTCAAGCTATTTTCCTGAAAAGGAAGTCTAAACGATTATCTGTCTTTTACCAACCGGTCTTTCTCTTGGTACAACTTCCACCAAGGCAGGTAAGGTTTGTCATGGTGCTCGTAATGGTACCCGAAAAAGTAGCAACTGATAAAGGCCCACAGGTGGTTACGACCCTGGGTAGAGGACTTGTGGCGGTTATCCGGCTCGTGCTCCCCACGGTGGGGCAGGTACGTCCCGAAGTAAAATAGCTGGAATGTGGCTAATATGGCGGGTACCATCCAGAACAGGATAATATTCTCCTTCGGGAACCAAAGTTGGAGCAGATTATAGGCCGCCCCCATCAAAATCATCTGGATTATGGTGATGTATTGCCGAGCAAAATTGAAGAACCACAGGAAGAAGTTTCCGCCGTGGTAATCTGGGTCTTGGTCGGTGGCGACGTGGCGGTGGTGCAGGTGGTGTTTGGGATACAGCCGGCCGTAGTAATTGAACGCGAACAGTCCGGCGGTGATGGTACCGATGATGGTGTTCAGTTTCTTATTTCCGGGAGCTACCACGCCGTGCATGGCGTCATGGGCCGTGATGAACAGACCCGTGTAGAGGTGGGTCATCACCAGCACGGCCAGGTAGGTCAAAGGCGACCAGAAACTCACCTGCCAGTGCAGCAGAAACCACAGCACGCTCCCCCAGGCCAGCAGAATAGCCGCCGCGATGATGATTCCGGTATGTTTCTGAAAAAATAGCCTCAAAACTGATAGTATTTGACTTCCTGACTTATACGTAACTCGTGTCCTCTCTGCCGATGATCCTGTTGATGTACCCGTTTGTAAACCTCGGAAGGCACTTCCATGTCAGGGAATCTAGCGGTAAAGGCAAGTTACAGGTTTGGTTTGTTTAACGGCTCATTTTAGCAAAAGAAGCCTAAAACAGATGCCGGGTGAGAAGAATTAGAACGTCACCAGGGCCTTGCGCACTTCTTCCATGAGCCACATGGGTGTGGACGTGGCGCCACAAACCCCGATGGTATCGCCGAGCTCAAACCAATCTGGGTTCAATTCTTCCACCTTTGATACGAAGAACGTGTTGGGATTGGTGTCTTTGCAGACCTGGTAGAGCACCCGGCCGTTGGAGGATTTGGTACCGGAGACAAAGATCACCTTGTCATACTGCTGGGCAAACCGGCGCAGTTCTTTGTCGCGGTTAGAGACCTGGCGGCAGATGGTGTCATTGGCGTCTACGGAGTAGCCCCGGGTTTCCAGCTCACTCTTGATACGGTAGAAGTTATCGGTGCTTTTGGTGGTTTGGCTGTAGAGGGTGATGTTCTGCGGCAGCTCGTGGCGCAGCAGTTCATCCAGGTTCTCAAAGACCACGGCCTCGTTGTTCGTCTGGCCCAGCAAGCCCAGCACTTCGGCGTGGCCGTGTTTGCCGTAGATGAAAATCTGGTCTTTCTTATCAAAGGAGTTCTTGATGCGGTTCTGCAGTTTAAGCACCACCGGGCAGGAAGCGTCTACCAACGTGAGGTTGTTCTGGAGCGCCAATTGGTAGGTAGAAGGCGGCTCGCCATGAGCCCTGATGAGCACGCATTCGTCCCGGAGGGTTCTTAGAATATCATAGTTGATGATCCGTAGGCCCTTTTGCTGCAATCGCTCCACCTCCACATCATTGTGTACGATGTCTCCCAGGCAATATAAGTAACCCTGTTCCTCCAGCAAGTCCTCGGCCATCTGAATGGCATAGATTACCCCAAAGCAAAAGCCTGAATTTGAATCAATATGTACCTGTAGCTGACGCATATACCCTAAACAGATTCTTCTTCGGTTTGTTTGCTCGTTTTTCCAGCTTTTACCTAAATTCTTTGGCAGGTTTTCCGCCCTCTAATGGCGCCTTATTTTCGATGATCAGGATGAAGACCGTTCTGTTTTATCAAATCAGATGGGTCTGATTGTTAGATTCTTCGTTGGTAAATGAACAGGTTCTGCAACAAATGAGCGCCTTGAAAGCGGATCGGTTTTGAAGTAAAATCGGGGTTTTCTCTGAAGAACCCCAATCAGCATGACAGCACGTAATTAGAAAATCTTCAGCCGACAGCAAATCCTTAGTGTGTATTTCAAAACTAGAAGTTACTAATTTACAATAGCTTCCAACTTGTACCTACGTATTTTATCTTTTGATAGACAAATTACTTTGTGGCGTCTTTTTGAAGAAATTATCAATCAATATAAAAGGCTTTCAGCAGTTCTGTTTTACCCCTAGATTTAAGAAATTACCTCTAAAACAGAAAACTCTTATAATTAAGGAGACCATCACCAAACTATACAACTCAGAAAACAGCTAAAGTCGCTCAAAACCTGCTTAAAGATTAAGTTTGGCCACCTGCTGCTCCTCTTGGTCTGTAAGAAGATCTTTGCGCAAGAGGTAATCCCGCATG
Source organism: Rufibacter hautae (assembly GCF_008271695.1). Classification (GTDB taxonomy): domain Bacteria; phylum Bacteroidota; class Bacteroidia; order Cytophagales; family Hymenobacteraceae; genus Nibribacter; species Nibribacter hautae. The sequence continues at coordinate 77,469 of NZ_VKKY01000002.1, read as the reverse complement.
ATCTTGACGGTCTCAGTGGAAATACCGGATCTTGGGTGCTTGAGAATGGCCGACATGAAAATTCTTTTGTCTTCTTCCAGGTGGGCGCTCATGTTCAGGTACCTGGGAATGGAGTTCTCAATGGAGAACCGTAGAAAACGGACTTCGGGATCTTGGTTGTCAATGGCCACGGCGTCCTCAAAAAATTGGGAGGATTGCCGCAAGTATTTAATCTTGGCATAAGGGCTCCAGACGTGCTTGGCCATGATGGCGTGCGACACCGCCTTGTACCCAAGTTTCAGCGGATCTTTGCCTTGGTATTTGTTCATGAGGTTCACAAACTTCTGGGCAATCTCCTCGTCTTTGGCGGCCGTCTGGTAATAGTTTAGCAACGAGGCATGCGCGTACGGATCTGGTTTCTGCTGTTGGAAGACCAGAACAAAGAGAAGAAAAAGAAGCGTACTGAGTACTTGCATTAGATAGTATTAAGCTGGAACCTAATATACGAACTTAACAATAAAGCGAACTTCGTATTATCAGGCACTCTTACGCGTTCTGCCAAAATTTGGGCGGCAGGAAGCTGCTTAATTTTCTTGAAAAGCTTTAAATAGTAGATATAAGCCAGGTAAACACCTAGTTGCGCGCCCCGGGGAAGGGCCAGAATGCCCGCATAGGCATCGTCAAAGTCCTGTTGGATGTCCTGCTCAATCTCTTCCTTGTCTTTGTTACAGAACGACCGGAAATCCACTTTAGGGAAATACACCCGGCCCCGGTCCTGGTAATCGCTGCGGATGTCGCGCAGGAAATTCACCTTCTGGAAAGCCGCCCCTAAGGCACAGGCCGAGGCCTTGAGCCGGTCAAACATCTCACTGTCACCCTCGCAGAACACGCGCAGGCACATCAGGCCTACTACTTCAGCGGAGCCGTAGATGTAATCGTCGTATAAGTCACAGTCATACTTCTGGTCCGTGAGGTCCATTTCCATGGAGCGCAGAAAGGCGTCAATGAACTCAAGGTCTATTTTGTACTTGTTCACCACCATCTGGAAGGCGTGCAGCACCGGGTTTAGGCTGATTTTCTCCTCCAGCGCCTGGTACGTCTCCTGCTTGAACCGCTCCAGCAATCCGGCACGGTCATGAGAATGGAACGTGTCTACGATCTCATCGGCGAAGCGCACAAACCCATAGATGGCATAAATAGGATTATGGAAGCGCGGGTGCAGCGTTTTTATGCCCAACGTGAAGGACGTGCTGTAGCGCTGCGTGATGAGTTTGCTACATTCCAGCGTGGTGTTGTCAAAAAGGGTCATGGGCGCCGGGATCATCTTCATAGGGTTAAGGTGGTTTCCTGTGGGGCAAATTCTTTCATGACCTCGGCGGCCACCACTTGTCCTGAGATCAAGGACGGTGGTACGCCAGGGCCGGGAACGGTTAATTGCCCGGTGTAAAACAGGTTGCGTACTTTTTTGCTTTTGAGGCTGGGTTTGAGCACCGCCGTTTGCAGCAGCGTGTTGGCCAAGCCGTAAGCGTTGCCTTTGAAGGCGTGGTAATCCTTTATAAAATCTTTGTGGGCGTAACTCCGCTTATAGATTACGTGGCGCTTTACCTCCTGACCGGTGATCTGCTCCAAGCGGTTCATGACCAATTGGTAGTAATGCTCCCGCACCTCTTCTGTATCCTGCAAATCAGGGGCTACCGGAATCAGGATGAACAGGTTCTCTTTGCCTTCAGGCGCTACGGAAGGATCAGTTTTAGAGGGCATAGACACGTAGAAGAGCGGTTTTTTAGGCCAGGCCGGTTCGGTGTAAATCTCATGCGCGTGCGGCCCGAAATCCTCATCGAAGAACAGGTTGTGGTGTCTAAGGCCTTCTAGTTTCTTATCCACGCCCAGGTAGAATATAAGCGAAGAAGGTGCCATGACGCGGGTCTCCCAATATTTTGGGGTGTAACTGCGGGCCTCAGCCGGAAGCAGTTTAGTCTCCAGGTGGTGGTAATCAGAACCTCCAATCACCACGTCGGCCTCGTACGCGCCTTGGGAGGTAATCACTTTGGTGATAGTGCCGTTTTCCAGTTCCACCCTTTCCACCTCCTCCCCTAGCCTGATCTCCACGCCTTGCTCCTTCGCCAGCGCTACCATACCTTCCACAATCTTGTGCATGCCGCCCATGGGATACCAGGTGCCCAGCGCCATATCGGCGTAGTTCATGAGGCTGTACAGCGCAGGCGTATTTTGGGGCAGGGCCCCGAGGAACAGGATGGGAAACTCCATCAACTGGATGAGCCGCGGGTGCTTGAAGTACTTGCGCACATGCTTGTGCATGGACTGGAATACATCCAGGCGCAGCACATCCACCAGCAGCTTCACGTCCAGAAACTCGGTTAAGGACCGGCTGGGTTTGTAGACCAGGTTGTTGATGCCTACCTCATACTTGTAAGCAGCCTGTTTCAGGAAGGTCCGCAACTTCTGGGCCGAGCCGGGTTCCAAGGACTCAAAGAGCGCCTCCAGTTGGGGCATGCCCGCGGGCAACTCCATGGTATCCTGGGGGCCATACAAGACCTGGTAAGATGGGTCCAGGCGTTCCAGGTGGTAGTAGTCAGAAGTGGTTTTGCCGAACTTTTGGAAAAACTGCTCAAAAACATCGGGCATCCAGTACCAACTGGGGCCCATGTCAAAGGTGAAGCCCTGGGCCGAGAACACGCGGGCGCGCCCGCCGGCCACCTCGTTCTTCTCCAGCAAAGTAACCTCATATCCGGCTTGCGCCATACTGGCCGCCGCCGCCAGACCGGCAAAGCCGGCCCCAATGACAATTACTTTTTTCCGGGAGAGATCGTGCATGTTTGAAGCTTCAATATAGGGGAAAGCCTTAAATCCAGTACTTATACTGTAAAACCAGATTTATTGCTGAAACAAGTTACATTCTTTTTCGGGCATAATCCAGTTTTTCGTTTTTGATCAATCCTGGCGCGCCCGAAGGTACAGTTACATCAATCAGCGTAGGCGTACCCTTTCAGTTCTTGTTTGAGTTCTTTTCGGGCCAGGTGAATGCGGTTTTTGACGGTACCAATGGGCAGTTTGAGCTTCTCGGCTATCTCCAGATACTTATACCCCACATAATACATCATGAATGGGGTACGCAGCTCCTCGGGTAGCTGGTCAATGGCAGCATAGATGTCATTGAGCGCGAATTCACCAGTAGCCCGGTTCACGGCAATCATGCGGTCATCTGCCGGATGGGTCTGGATGTAGTCATTGGTGTCTACCGAGCTGGACCGTTTGGTGACCTTGTTGTAATGGTTGATGAAGGTGTTGCGCATGATGGTGTACAACCAGGCCTTCAGGTTGGTGCCGGGCTTAAACCTATCGCGGTTCACAAAGGCCTTCAGCAGGGTTTCCTGCACTAGATCCTTCGCATCATCACTATCACGGGTCAGGTTATACGCGGCGGGACGGAGAGTAGGAGCCATGCGCTCTACAACGGAAGTAAAATCTAGTGCAGTCATTTTGTTTAATGTTTTTAATCAAACGTTAAACAATAATACGAGAGTAAATGGATTAAAGCCAACCTTTGTGGAAGTATTTTCAAATTATTTTAAACCACCTAAATAGAACTTAGCTAAAAGCTAAGAACCCAAACAGGCAGCAGAATTGACATCCAATGAAGATGGAAGGCGGTTTACCTAGGTATAATTGTTCAGTTTATAGGCTTTTGTATTGCACAATGGCAATACATACTAAAAAGAATAGCCAACCGGATTTCACCCAAGACAAAAAAATTTCATCCTTCAGAATGGAAAATCAGGGACAAGACATGAGGGCTTTTCGCCTGTTTTGCCAAAAACAGCTTTAAAACAAGGGCAAGAGTTGTTGCAGCCGCTAAGGTTTGAAGCAGTTTGCTGGATAGAAAGGAGGAAACATTAAACAAACGGCTCCTTTTACCTGATGACGTCAGGCAGAAGCTTTAGGAATGGGATGGGAAGGACATGCCTGTGCAAGCCTAACTTCTTTCGTCAGGTCTGGTGCAGGTGAAACAGAGGAAGGGTATGTGAAGGTTAGTAAGATCAGGCGGGCACCATACTGTCCTGGGAGAGCCATCTCTCAAAACTTTCCAGCGTCTCAAAGTACGTTACCCTTTGGGGCAGATTTTCTTTAAACGGCTGTAAAATATATCCGCTCAACAGTAAGCGAACCGTGGGAAGTTGGTCCAGCATTTGATGCATGTAGGTTTCTACCTCATCTCTGATGGGCGCGGTGGTGTAAGCCGAGCAGATGTACTGCGGACTGAACTGTTGGGCGGCCACAATCAAGTCTTGCAAAGGCAAATGCTGCCCCAGGTACAACGTGCGGTACCCCATGGCCCTGAACTGGAAATGACTGTAGAGCAACGAGAGCTCGTGCAACTCACCCTCGGGGAGGTAAAGCAGGACTTTGGGTGCGTCGGAGGTATGGCTGAGCCGCTGCCCATCAATGGCCACCAGCATTTTCTGCCTAATAAGCTGACTGATGAAGTGCTCATGCGCGGGGGTAATGTTGCCCGTTTGCCACAGCAAGCCAATCTTGGTAAGAAACGGATAGATCACCTGCTTTACCGAGGCCGGGAAACCCAGTTGCAGCACCGCCCGGCTAAGCACCCGCTCAAAAAGCCCTTCGTCCAACTCCACCATGGCAATAATGAGTTGACTCATGAACTGATCCTGGCCCAGGTCTGCTTCGGTTACTTTGAGCACCTCGCTGGCTACCTGGTCCGGTGGAAGTTTGGCGATGCGCGAGATCTTGTACCCTTCCTGGTAAAGCAAGGCCACGTTGAGCAGGTTCTTCAGGTCAGTGTCATCGTAGTACCGGATATTGGTAGCCGTGCGCTTTGGCGCCAGCAGCTGGTAACGCTGCTCCCAAATACGGAGGGTATGGGCCTTAATGCCCGACAGATGCTCTAACTCTTTAATAGAGTAATTCGCCACAGGAGAGAGGTTAGAAACGGAACGGAAAGTTAACGCTTCCGGGCGATACGAAAGAATTTAGGATGGACCCAGAGCATGCCAAATGACTCTGAGTTGTCTTTGTCTTTGGCTTTGTGGTGCACTTTGTGCGCAATGTCCAGCGCCCTGAGATAGGTACTCTTTGTTTTCCCAAACAGCTTGAGCCGCCTATGGATAAACAAATCATGCACCAGGAAATAGGCCGCCCCATACAAGGAGATTCCTACCCCAATCCAGAACCGGTAGTCATGCTTCTCTGAGCCATAGATAAAGCACAGGATGGCAATGACGCCGTAGAACATAAACGAGACATCGTTCAGCTCAAACAGATGGTTGTGTTTGGTGTGGTGCGATTTGTGGATGCTCCACAGAAAGCCGTGCAAAATGTATTTGTGCACCGCCCACGCCACCAACTCCATCGTAACAAAGGTTCCTAAAACTATCGCCGCGTTCGTCAGCATACTCTCTCAACCAGCAGTTTGGTCAATTGTTTTAAATTTAGTTTAAAGGTAGTCAAAACGCCATTAGCCCCAGAAGAAAAAAGGGCCAGAAATAGAAGTCTGCTTCTTGTAAATTACCAGGTCATAGGTTGCTTGTCCAGAAACGCCTGGATGCCCAGCTGGCAATCTTCTGTGGCCCGCGCCAGGGCGTTGCGCTCTGCGGCGTATTCCAAGGCGTCTCGCAACGGGAGTTCCTGCACCCGGGCAATCATCTCCTTCGTGACTTCCATGGCTTGGCCCGAGTTCTGCACGCACAAACGCTGGGCCAAATCGCGCACGGCTTGGTCCAGTTCGTCTTCAGGCACCACCTCATTCACCAAACCGAAGGCCTTGGCTTTCTCCGCCGAGATTAAATCACCGGTCAGGAGCAACTCCTTGGAGCGGGCCTCCCCTATTTTCCTCAGCAGAAACACTTTGACAATGGCCGGCAGAAAACCGATCTTCACCTCGGTGTACCCAAACCGCGCGGAAGGCACGGTATAGGTGAAATCACAGACGGTGGCCAGACCGCAGCCGCTGGCAATCGCCGGTCCGCTCACCTGCGCGATGACCACTTTCTTCAAGGTATAGATCTGGTAGAAAAGCTGCATCAGGTGCGAAGAATCCTCCAGGTTTTCGGCGTAGGAGTTGTTCTTCAGTTGCTGCAGGTATTCCAGATCAGCGCCTGCGCAGAATGCCTGCCCCGTGGCCTTTAGAATGACCACTTTGCATTCGTCATCATTCTCGGCAGTGTCAAAGGCATGCTTCAACTCGGTTACCATCTGGTAATTGAGCGCATTACGTTTCTCGGGGCGGTTCAAGGTAATAGAAGCCACCCTGTCTGTGCAGTGGTAATTCACATATTGAAGCGCAAAAGTCTCCGGAGCGGGGGTATGCGATTGTCTCATATCTCTCTTTACGAACATTGGTTTGAAAGGTAAGAAAATATGCGCCCTACCTGATTGCCGGCCAACACCCATCAGGAATATACCCTTTGGGTTTGCGATTCCCCCTTGTGCAAGCGCTCTAAAACTAAGACGCCTTTTCTGGTGAATTCGCTGCTTAAGGTGCATAAAAAAGCCCGGTTTTTACAAGGACCGGGCTTTCTGATAATAATTCCACTACATGTTTCTGATGCCTTCCATCCAGGGAATCAGATCCTTGATCATGGGTTCCAGGCTGCTGCCGTGTCCACCGCCCGGAATGGTGATGAATTTGAGATCAGGTGCGTTCGCGGCTTTCATGGCATTGTAAGTAGAAACAGTGTTTGCGTACGGCACCATAATGTCGGCGGTGCCGTGGTAAAGGCGGGTGGGGCTTTTAGGCACCCAACCGGTGAGGCTGTTCTTTTTCAAAGCGTCCTTCAAGGCTTGTTCCCCGTTTCCGCGCAAAGCCGCCAAGAAAGCCGTGTTGAACAGTTTCGCTGGATCTTTGGCCAAAGCGCTGTTGATGGAAGAACTGGTTCTGGTCCCATCAATCAGTTCCTGGATACGCGTGGCGTAAGGCTCCTGGAAGAAATCGGTCAAAGGGCGGTTCCAGTTGTAGGTTTTGTTGTAGGCCTGCAGAATGAAAGCCAGGTTGGCCGGATACTCATAGGGTTTTCCGCTCAACACCATGCCCAACATATGCTCCAGGTCGTATCCGCCGGCGCCGGCGCCAGAAGCAGTTACCGTCAACCCGTGCTCCGGATGCTCTTCAATCTCTTTCTGGGTGGCCAGCGTCACGTAACCACCTTCTGAGTAACCCGCCAGAAACAACTGGTCAGAGGTCTTCACATTGTTTTTCTTGAAGAAGGATTTCCCTGCTTTGATCATGTCCACCACGGCGGTGCCGGAATGTTTCACGTCATAGTACGGGTGCAGGATCTGCTTTGAAGCACCGTAACCAATAAAGTCTGGAACCAGGGTGAGGTACCCGGCGGCGCCGAAGGGCTCAAAACCCGTCAAGGAAGTAATCTGGAAATTGCTTGGGGCATATTTCTGGTCAAAGGTAGTACCGTGGTGCGCACTCAAAATAGGCGCCGGCGCCGTCATGTTCAACGGAACCACCATCAACCCCGAGGCCTGGATTTCCTGCCCGTTGTATTGGGTGAGATAGATCAGGCGGTACACATCCACGTCATATTTGATGAGGGTAGCCAGTTCTGACCGACCGTTGGAGACCGCGATCTCTTTCAGGCCGGCAGCCGGAATAGTGGTCAGCTTCTCCGCCGAAACCAGCAAATCCTTTTCGGCTTGCAGCACCGGCGGCTGCTCCATCACCTCGGTTTCCTTGCAGGAAGAAAACCAAGAGGTCATGGCCAAAAGGGCAGATATAATGATCGTTTTCAAAGTCTTTCTTAGTTAAGTTTGGGTATGATTTATAAAGGATGAGGGCTTGCCTAAAGTTCCTTTCCCCGATATCGTTTTAGGCCTAATTTGAATAAAACAAGCAGAAAACGCTTTTGTTTACCCAACGATGGGTTTGACCCGAAATTGTCCTTTTCCGTATAAACAACTTGAACTTCAAAGTAAATACCATGCCTAAAAAATCATTCCAGGAAATCATCAGTAGCCCGGGCATGCCGGTGCTGGTTGACTTTTACGCCGATTGGTGCGGGCCCTGCAAGACCATGGCGCCGATTCTGCAGCAGGTAGCCCGCCAGTACGAGGGAAAACTGAAGGTAATCAAGATTGACGTGGACAAGAACCCCGCCGTGGCGCAGCAGTACCGGGTGCAGGGCATCCCCACGCTCCTGCTCTTCCACCAGGGCAAGCAGCTATGGCGCCAGTCCGGCGTGGTGCCCGCCCACCAGTTAAGCCAGGTAGTACAGCAGCACCTGAAGTAGAAGAAGGCGTTTTGGGCCAGTTTCCAGAAAACAGGTTCAAAACTGGCGAGCCCTGCCGTTAGCTTCTAGAATAACGGCAAAAACGGGTATTCCCCTCCTCGGAGGGGTTAGGGGTGGGTAAACATTTCCGGCCTGTTTTCAGGAAACGAGGACTTAAACGGCTCTGGGAATAGATACTCGTAAGACCTCCGGACGCTGCGAGGTCTTTGGAGTTAGCGCTAAACCAGCGGCGCACAGAAAGAACCCCTCCTGATTTAGGAGAAATGCCAAAAAACCGGTTGGCCAAGTGCCTAGTGGTCTAATTTCTCCTTGAGCGGAAGCGTAAGGTGGAAGGTGGTTTGCACGTGCGGGGCAGAGGTGGCGTGCAAGACGCCGCCGTGCTGGCGCACAATCTGGCGCGATAAACTGAGGCCAATGCCGGAGCCTTCGGGTTTGGTGGTGTAGAACGGAATAAAGATCTGCTCCTGTGACTCTGCCTCAATGCCGGGACCGTTGTCAATGACTTCTATCCGGACCATGTTAGGTTGCTTGTGGTCCAGCACGGCCCGCAGGATCACGGCTGGGTGCGCCACCACGCTGCAGGCTTCCATCGCGTTTTTGAGCAGATTCAGTAATACTTGCTCCAATTGTTCGGCATCGGCGGAAAGCCAGAGTTGCTCCTCGGGCAGTTGCAACGCAAACGCGATGGTGCGGCTTTTCATCTGCGGCTCCACCAGGCGGCTCACGTGGCCGCACAACGCCTGCAGAGACAGTTCCTCCAAGTGCGGCGGCGGCACGCGCGTCAGGCGGCGGTAGTTCTCCACGAAGTGCTGCATCCCACGGGTCCGTTTCTCAATGGTGCGCAAGCCCAGCTGCAGGTCTTCCATGGTATCTTCCTCCAGGTGGCCCGCCTCCAAAATGGGCGAAAGCTCTGACTGCACCAGATCGCTGATGGACGAGGTAAGCGAGATGATAGGCGTCACGGAGTTCATAATTTCATGGGTGAGCACACTGATCAGTTTCTTCCAGGATTCCAGTTCCTGCGCCTCCATCTCTGAGCGGATGTTCTGGAAAGACATGATCCTGACTTCCTGGTCCTGGAGCCGGATGGAAGTCACGTGCACGGTGAGCAGCACTTCCTCGGTGAGTTGCCGCAGCCGGATAAGGCGGGCCTCGTTGCGGGGCTCCGCGAAAGCAGCTTCGGCCAGGGCCGGATACATGCGGTCTACGGAGTGGATGTTCTGCAGGAATGGCAAATCCAGGAGGCGGTGCGCGGCCTTGTTCATGAGTTGCACGTGCCCCTCCGTGTCAAACGTGATCAACCCGATGCGCAGGTGTTCCACCACGCCTTGCAGGTACAAATGGTGCACCTCTTTCTCGGCTTTGATGCGGGCAAAAGCCCCCGTGATGTCGTTGAACATGGTGTGCAGCTCGCGGTACTGCGGCGGGGCGCCTTCCACCGCGAAGCGCTGGGTGAAATCTGAGTGCCGGATAGCCATTAGGAAACGGATGAGGTCACGGTTCGTGCGCTGCACGTACTCGGTGAGTTCCAGCACCTGCCCGGCCGCTAAGACCAGCAGACAAAACAGCGAGATGTACCAGGCGTGCACCGAACCCACGTACACCGCCACCAGCAGCGTGAAGGCCAGTAACACCACCCGCACCACCACCCTTACTGTGAAATAGTTGTAGTTATAAACCATGCTTCTCTATGCGACGGTACAAAGCGGTGCGCGTGATTCCCAGTTCTTTAGATGCGTGTGTGATGTTGCCGTTATGCTTGAGGAGCGCCTGCTGCACCAGCGTTTTCTCCACGTTGCCCAACGTAGCCTCCGTTTCAATAGTGACCGCGGTGTGGTTCGAAGGCTCCGCCAGGTACACATCGGCGGGGTGCAGGTGGCCGGGTTCGCTCATGATCACGGCCCGCTCTATGGTATGCTCCAGTTCCCTGATGTTGCCCGGCCAGGAATACCCCAGCAGTTTCTGCAGCACCGGCTTCTCCAGCCGAAGATTCTGCTTTTGGTACTTTTTGGAAAAATTGGCCAGAAAATGCTCGGCCAGCGGCTGAATGTCTTCTTTGCGCTCGCGCAGCGGCGGCAGTTGTATTTCCACGGTATTGATGCGGTACAGCAAATCCTGCCGGAACCTGCCCTGTTTCACCATCTCGTACAGCGGCATGTTGGTAGCGCTCACCAATCGGATGTTCACCGGCCTTGGCCGATTAGAACCTACCGGCGTAATCACGCGGCTTTGCAGCGCCGTCAGCAACTTGGCCTGTAGCGGCAGGTTCAGGTTCCCGATCTCGTCCAGAAACAGGGTTCCGCCGGAGGCGACTTCAAAGCGGCCGGCGCGGTCTTCCTTCGCATCGGTGAAGGAGCCTTTCACGTGCCCGAACAGTTCGCTCTCAAACAAACTCTCGGTCACGGCGCCCAAGTCTACGGGAATAAAAACTTCTTTGGCGCGGTGCGAGAGGCGGTGCAGCAGCCGGGCCGCTACTTCCTTGCCGGTGCCGTTCTCACCCAGAATGAGGACGTTCGCATCGGTGGCGGCTACTTTCTCCAAGGTCTGGTACACGCGCTGCATGGCCGGCGAAGAGCCTACCAGTTCCACACCCGGCTCGTTGAGGGTTTGGTTCAGGTGCTGCTGTTTCGTGCGCAGGTGCTGGACCTCGGAGGTGGACTGCCGGAGTTTGCACGCCGAGGTCATGGTGGCCAGTAGTTTCTCGTTGTGCCAGGGTTTCACCACAAAATCGGTGGCACCCAGTTTCAGGGCCTGCACGGCCAGGTCTATGTCGCCGTAGGCCGTCATCATCACCACCACTGCCTGCGGGTCTACCTCCAGAATCCGCTGCAGCAAATCAAGCCCCTCGCGGCTGGACGTAGCCCCGGCGGTGTAGTTCATGTCCAGCAGAATCACGTCATAAGGCTCTTTCTGGAGCAATTCTGGCAAGCGCTGCGGATTGATTTCGGTGCGTACCAGCGAGAAGTGCTGTTTCAGGAAGATGCGTCCGGCGGTAAGGATGTCTTCCTGGTCATCCACAATCAAGAGGCGGCAGGGTATTTTGCTCATGGGGCAAGGGGTATTTCAAAGGTGAATGCCGAGGTATCACAAGTAGGGTGCCACAAAGGCCATTTCGCAGCCTTACGTAAGCTTATGCACTGTTTATCAGAGGCTTCTGCCAACCCCGGTGAGGGTTACGGCGGAGGGGGTGTACGCTTACAGACGAATAAATGTACGAAACCGTGCACTTTTGGGCAAGCACCAGAGGCCCAATCCTGCAAAGCGCCTCGTACTCTGCATCTTACCTCTTTTGGCATTGCATTTGGAGGCTGCTTTCTGCGCCCAAGCTCCGGCCAGGCCTCACCGTTTAGGGCCTGTAATCCGGAAAACCGCGCGAAATCCTCACCCACTAACCCGCCTAGAAAAGAACCATGCTAAAAACCGTCAACCTCCAGAAGAAATACACCACCGATGAAGTGGAGACCACCGCCCTCAACGGCATTTCCTTTGAAATAAAACAAGGCGAGTTTGTGGCCATGATGGGACCCTCGGGCTGCGGCAAGTCCACGCTGCTCAACATCATCGGGTTGCTGGATAATCCTAACAGCGGCGAGTTCTGGTTTCTGGGTCAGGAGGTGTCCAGAACTTCTGAGCGGCAGCGGGCGAATCTGCGCAAGGCGCACATCGGGTTTGTGTTCCAGAGTTTCAACCTCATTGACGAACTCACCGTGCAGGAAAACATTGAACTGCCGCTCATCTACCAGAAGATGTCTACTTCCGAGATCAACCAACGGGTGAACGAGGCCATGGAGCAGATGCAGATCGCGCACCGCCGCAACCACTTCCCGCAACAGCTCTCCGGCGGACAGCAGCAGCGAGTGGCCATTGCCCGCGCAGTGGTAGGCAAGCCCGCCCTGCTCCTCGCGGATGAGCCCACCGGTAACCTGGACTCAGCCCACGGCCGCGAGGTCATGGAACTGCTCAGCGCCCTGAACGAGGCCGGCACCACCGTGGTGATGGTCACCCACTCCCCTTCCGATGCCGACTACGCCCACCGCATCATCCGCCTGCTAGACGGCCAGATTGTGACTGAAAGCATTACTGAGCGGCACTCCGCACGAGTTCTGAGTCCAGAGTTTTGAAAAGAGTCCTGAGTCCTGAGTTCTGAGTTCTGAGTCTTGAGTCCTGAGTGGTAAAAGTGAACGACCCTCCTCTCAAACCTCCCTCCTCTTTTGTCATCCTGAAAGGATCTTGGTTGCGAACGGTAATGGCAGCAGCTATAGGCTTAAGATCGATAAACTCACCTCAGACTCCATTTACAGCTCACTTTTATAGAAAAAGGCTCAACACGAACTCGTGCTTTCCCTGACTCAGAACTCAAGACTTAGAACTCAGGACTCTTTTTCATCCCGTGCTTTCCCTGACTCAAGACGCAGAACTATAGACTCAGAACTACTACCGCAATGTTCAAAAACTATCTGAAAGTAGCCTGGCGCAACATTGTCCGCCAGAAGATCTACTCCACCATCAACATCGCCGGGCTCACCATTGGCATCACGGCCTGTATTTTGATCTCGCTGTATGTGCTGGACGAGTTCAGCTATGACCGCTACCACGCCAATGCCGACCGCATCTACCGCGTGACACGCGATTTCAAAAGCGATGACGGGAGCGTGAGTCTGGCGCTGGGGCACGTAGCGCCGCCGTTCGGGCCGTTGATAAAGCAGGATTTCCCCGATATTGAGAAGGTAGCCCGCGTGCTGAACACCCAGGTGTTGGTGGAGGACAAAGAGCAGCAGAAAGCCTTCAATGAAAAAAGGGTGTACTTCGCGGAGCCGGAGTTGCTGGATATTTTCACCATTCCCATGCTCAAAGGCAACGGCAAAAAAGCCCTCACCGAGCCTTATACCTTGCTCATGAGTGATGCCATGGCCCAGAAATATTATTCCGGCGCCGACCCCGTAGGCAAGGTCCTGAAAGTGTACAGCCAGTTTTCGGTGAAGGTGGCCGGCGTGTACAAGGCGTTTCCGGCCAATTCGCACATGCACCCCGATTTCCTGGTGTCCTTCACCACCTTAGCCGATACCGCCATCTACGGCGCCAACCAATTGGCCACCAATTTCGGGAACAACTCCTTCGGGACGTACCTGCTGCTGCCCAAAAACTACCCGGCTCAGAACCTGCAGGACCAGTTCCCTGCTTTTCTGGACAAGCACTTGGGCGGCACAGACCACGCCCGTTCCCGCAAACCTTCTGCGTTCACCACGCTGCACCTGCAGAAAGTTACCGATGTGCACCTTCGCTCCCACCTGGACTCTGAGGAGGAACCCAACGGCGACATCAACACGGTTCTGATTTTGAGTGCAGTAGCCTTGTTCATTTTGCTTATTGCCTGCATCAACTACATTAACCTGTGCACCGCCCGGTCCACCAGCCGTGCGAAGGAAATAGGCATTAGAAAAGTAGTAGGCGCGCACCAGCAGACCTTGGTGGGGCAGTTTCTGATGGAGTCTATCCTGGTGGCGATTTTGTCTACTTTCCTGGCCTTGGGCCTAGCCGAGGCGCTTTTGCCCTGGTTGAATAATTTCACGGGTAAAACGCTTGCCCTGGATTTGTTCTCCAAGCCTTACCTGCTGGGCATCATCCTGCTACTGCCGTTGGTGATTGGCGGCATGGCCGGTTTGTACCCCGCGGTGTACCTCTCCAAGTTCAGGCCGGTGTTGGTGTTGAAAGGCTCGCTTGGTAGCAGCGTCCGTAACCCCTTCCTGCGCAAGACGCTGGTGGTGGCGCAGTTCTCCATTTCCATCGTGCTCATCATCGCCACGGGCGTCATCTCGCAGCAGTTGAATTACATGCAGAACAAGGCGCTGGGCTTTGACAAGGAGCGGCTGGTGGTGCTTGACTTTGACAACGAGCTCACCGACAAATACGAGGCATTCCGGAACGATCTAGTGGCTTCGGCCAACATCCAGAACGTGGGGCGCTCGCTGCTGGTGCCCTCAGACCGGTTGCTCAACTCCTCGGGTGCCGCCGTGCAGCGGGGCGATTCCCTGCAAGGCACCAATCTGACCATCCGGTTCGTGAACGTGGACCATGACCTGTTCCCTACCTACGGAGTGAAACTGGCGGCGGGCCGAAACTTCCTCAAAGACCACCCTACCGATACCTCCTCCTTTATCCTCAATGAATCCTCGGTGCGCATGATTGGGTGGAAGAGCCCGCAGGAGGCCATTGGGCAAATCTTTAAGTACGGCGATACCAAAGGCCACGTCATTGGGGTGGTGCGGGATTTCCACTTTGAGTCCATGCACGAGGCCATTTCGCCTATGGTGTACCTTCTGCCGCCCAACAACAGAAACTACAGCAACATTACCGTGAAGTTCAAGGGAGATCCGCAGGAGGCATTGGCGCATATCCAGGCCACCTGGAAGAAATTCCTGCCCAGCACCCCGTTTGAATACCAGTTTATGGACGACCTGTTTGGCAAGCTCTACGAGGCCGAGGTCCTGAAACAGCAGATCTTCACCATTTTCGCGGCTATCGCCATCTTCATCGCATGCCTGGGGCTGTTCGGATTGGCGTCCTACACCGCAGAGCAGCGCACGAAGGAGATCGGCATAAGAAAAGTGCTGGGGTCTTCTGTACGGGAAATCATCCTGCTCCTGTCCAAAGATTTCGCCCTGCTGGTGATCATCGCCATTGCCCTGGCTTCGCCGATTGCCTGGTTCAGCATGGACCGCTGGCTGGAGGATTTCGCCTACCGTGTGCCGCTGAACTGGAGCACCTTCATCCTGACGGGTTTGATTGCTATGACCATTGCCATGCTCACCGTAAGTTTCCATGCCGCCAAAGCCGCTTTCCTCAACCCTGTGAAAGCCCTTCGGACAGAATAAACTATGCTTCCGTTTCGGGGTGGGTTATGGGAAATCGGCCCCGAAACAGAGCTTCTTGTACCACCTCAACCCCTTACTTATCCTTTGTATGGCAGACCAACTGGCGCTTTCCGACTTTCTGGACCGGTACAAACCGTACGCGGCGGTTTTGCTGCGCCTGGCGTTTGGGTTTCACCTCATTTATTTCACGCAGGACAATGTGTTCAGTTATGTGCGCATGCTGGAGTTCCGGGATTTTTTAGAGGTGCGAGGCGTGCCATTTCCGTTGGTAGGGGCGATTGTCTCGGTGGCGGTTCAGTTTCTGTGTGGCATTTTCCTGATCGTGGGTTGGCAGGTGCGGGTGGCGGGCTTTTTCATCCTGGTGAATTTTATTCTGGCTTTCCTCATTGCGCACCGCGGGCAGAGTTACGAGCAGTTTTTCCAGCCGGTACAGCTGATGGCGGTAGGCGTGTTTTTCCTGCTGCACGGCGCCGGCGCCTTGTCTTTGGACCACTACCTGCACCAGCGGCGAACGGATCGGGCCACGCCTGTACCTAAGCGGCAAGCTTCCTTCTAACGAACCCTGCTTCTTTAAAACAAACCTAACCTCATGATAAAAAACTACTTTAAAATAGCCTGGCGGAATCTGCTTCGGCAGAAAGCGTACTCGGCCATCAACATCATCGGGTTGGCGACGGGCATCTCCGCGTGTCTGCTCATCTTTCTGTTTGTGCAGCACGAGCTGAGTTACGAGAAGCATTTCGCCAAAGCCGACCGCACGTACCGGGTGGTGAACGACCTGATTGTAGATGACGAGATTGAGAAAGCCTCTCTCACCACCGGCGGCCTGGCTCCGGCCCTCAAAGCCGATTACCCCGAGGTGGAATCCGCTGTACGCCTGGTCAACGGCGACAAGCAGGCTGTAAGCGTGAGCGATGACAAGGTCTTTTACCTCAACAATTCCTACTTTGCAGACAGCACCTTTTTCTCTGTTTTTGATTACGAGTTCCAGAGCGGCGATCCGGCCACGGCCTTGGCGGCGCCTTTTTCCATGGTCCTCACCCAGGCTACTGCCGAGAAGCTTTTCGGGAGCGCGGCGGCGGCGCAGGGGCAGTTGGTGAAAATCCAGGGCGAGTCGTTTAAGGTGACGGGCGTACTGGCTCCTTCCGGCCCTTCGCACCTCACGCCGGATTTCTATGCCTCCTTGAGTTCGCTGGGCAACGAGTTCATGCAGATGATGGAAGGGGAATGGGGCAACACCAACACGTACACGTATGTGGTGCTGCGCAACCCCTCGCAAATGGCTTCTTTGCAGGCGAAAATGGGCGATTTATTTCAAAGGAGGGTAAAACCAGCCTATGACCAGATGCAGTCCACCGGCCGGGTAGACTACAAGATTCAGCCGCTGACCGATGTTCACCTCACCAACGACTGGCTGTATGAACTCTCGCCCTCGGGCAACCGGTCTTACATTTTCATTTTCTCGGCGGTGGCCATTTTTGTGCTACTCATCGCTTCCATCAACTACATGAACCTGGCCACGGCCCGCTCCGCGAAACGCGCGAAGGAAGTGGGCCTACGCAAAGTGGTGGGCGCACACCGCTCACAGTTGGTAGGTCAGTTCCTGGGCGAGTCTCTGGTGATTACGCTGCTGGCGGTGTTGCTGGCGTTGGCGCTGGTGGAACTGCTGTTGCCTACGTTCAATGGCCTCACGAATAAAGACATTGGTTCTTCGTACCTGCTCAACCCGGTGTTCGGGCTTACGTTGCTGGGCATTATACTGTTAATTGGTTTGGTAGCGGGCAGTTACCCGGCGTTCTTCCTGTCGGGCTTTAAGCCGGTAGATGTGCTCAAGTCTGATAAAGCGCCGCGGGGCAGCGGGGCTACCCTGCGCAAAGGGCTGGTGATTCTGCAGTTTACTATCTCACTGGTGCTCATCATCGGGACGGTGGTTGTCTACAGCCAGATGGATTTCCTGAAGAAGGCTGATTTGGGCTTCAACAAAGAGCAGGTGGCCGTGATTGACATTCCCAGCGGAGACACCACGCTCACGGCCAAGCTGCCTTTGATCAAGAGCGAGCTGCTGGCTAACCCGAACGTGACGCAGGTCTCGGCCTCGGCTCAGATTCCGGGCCAGGGTGCGGGGGTACTCATCTTTATGGTAGAGCGCAACAACGCCATGGTGGAGAAAACCATGAACATGATGACCGTGGACTATGACTTTCTGGAGTTGATGGGCATCAAACTTAAAGCCGGCCGCAACTTCTCCCAAGATATGGGCACCGACCAAAGCGCGGGCTTCATCATCAACGAGGCAGCGGCCAACCTGCTAGGTTGGCCGGACGCCGTGGGCAAACGCATCGGGTTCAGTGACACTACCAGCGGCAAAGTCATTGGGGTGGTCAAGGATTTCAACTACACCTCTTTGCACGATAAGATTGCCCCGGTGGTGCTGCGGGTGCGGCCCAGAACCTCGGGCTACCTGCTGGCGCGGCTCTCCGGCGATAACTTTGAGGAAGCTCTGGCGCACGTGAAAACCACCTGGGCCCGCTTTGACCCTAACCGCCCTATTGACCTCACGTTCCTGGACGAAAGCTTCAACCAACAATACCAGAGCGAGGAGAAGATGCTCAAGATCTTCGGGTACTTCTCTATTCTGACCATCATGATCGCCTGCATGGGCTTGTTCGGGCTCACTTCTTTCATGGCCGAGCAGCGCACCCGCGAGATCGGCATCCGGAAGGTGCTGGGTTCCTCGGTGATGGGCATTGTCATGCTGCTGACCAAGGATTTTGCGTTGCTGGTGGTCATTGCCATTGTACTGGCTTCGCCGCTGGCCTGGTACGGCATGCAGAAGTGGCTGCAGGAATTTGCTTACCGCGTGCCTTTGAGCCCGTGGCTGTTTGTGGGAGCGGCTGTGGTGGCGTTGGCGATTGCGGTGGCTACGGTGAGTGTGCAGGCGGCCAAGGCGGCGTTGCTGGACCCCATCAAAGCCCTCAGAAGCGAGTAAGCCGTTTAGGGGCTGATTTCGGGAAAAAGGCCCCTAAACGAAAACTATTTCAGAACTTAGTACGGCCCACGGCGGGGCGATATGTTACAACCGGATGCTCAGGAATTACCTCAAAATAGCGTGGCGGAATCTGCTGCGGCACAAAGCGTACTCGTTTATCAACATCATCGGGCTGGCGACCGGCATTTCGGCGTGCCTGCTTATTTTCCTGTATGTGGGCCACGAGCTTACCTACGAGCGCAACTTTGCTGATGCCGAGCATATTTACCGGGTGGTGAGCCGCGTGAATTTCCATGGCAACAATGACCTGTTCTCGCTTTCCCCCAAACCCCTCGCCGACCATCTGCGGCGCGAAGTTCCAGAGGTGAAAAAAGTGGCTCGCCTGGCGCCTTCCTCCAAACAGACCATCTGGAAAGACCAGGTACCTTTCCTGGAAGACAAGCTGTTCTTCGCCGATAGCACGTTCTTCCAGGTGGTGCCCTACACGTTTTTGGCCGGAAATCCGGAAAATGCGCTCAAAGCTCCCAGAACCATCGTGATCTCTGCCGAACTGGCCCAGAAGTATTTCGGGGGAACCGAGCAGGCACTGGGCAAACCGCTGCAGTTCAGCAAAAACCAATACACCGTTACGGGCATCTTCCAACCCGAAAAGCACTCGCACCTGGAGGCCGATGCCTTTCTCTCCATGGTCACCCGCGAAGAAGCGGAAAGGGCCGGGAAAGATGCCGAGACCATTGCCCAGGAACAAAACGAGTGGATTTACTTTGCCTACTACACCTATGTCACCCTCCACAGCCCGGCTGCGTTGCCCACGTTTGAGCAGAAACTGGCCGACTTGGTGCAGCAGCGGGCGGTGCCCTGGATGAAGGAAAACCAGATCACGGCCTCCATGGAATTGACGGTGCAGCCCATCACGGACATTCACCTCAACAATGATTTCCAGACCGATCTCAGTCCCTCGGGGAACCGCGCCTATGTGTACATTTTCTCTTTGGTGGCGGTGTTTATTCTGCTCATTGCCTGCATCAACTACATGAACCTGGCCACCGCCCGCTCGGTCAACCGGTCCCGCGAGGTGGGTTTGCGCAAAGTAGTGGGGGCGCACCGAAGCCAGATCATGGGCCAGTTCCTGGGCGAATCCATCCTGATCACGCTTTTGGCCCTGATCCTAGCCTTGGCCATGGTGGAGTTATCGCTGCCCCTTTTCAACCAACTCACCGGAAACGAGTTTGCCCTCTCCTCTTTCCTGAACCTTAATTTTGGTTTGCTAGTGTTGGCCATTCTGCTGTTTGTGGGTTTGGTGGCGGGCAGCTACCCGGCCTTCTTCCTGTCCGGGTTTAAGCCGGTAGATGTGCTCAAATCTGACAAGAGCCCCCGGGGTAGCAATGCCTGGCTGCGGCGGAGCCTGGTGGTACTACAGTTCACCATTTCGCTGGTCTTGATCATCGGCACGGCGGTGGTGTACAGCCAGTTGCAGTTCCTGAAAAACAAGAACCTGGGGTTCAACAAAGAGCAGGTGGTAGCCATTGAAATGCCCAAAGCAGATTCTACTACCTTGGGTAAACTGCCGGTGGTCATGCAGGAACTGACCCAGAACCCGGACGTTTTGCAAGTAGCCACCTTGAACGATATTCCGGGAGAAAAACTGTCACGGCTGCTGATGCTGGTGGAGGACGAAAACGGCGCCGAAATAGACAAGACCATGAACGTGATGTTCGTGAGCTACAATGCCCTGGAACTGATGGGCATTGACCTCAAAGAAGGCCGTACGTTCCAGAAAGGTATCCCGACGGATGCAAAAGGAGCGGTGATTGTGAACGAGGCCGGGGCCAAGTGGCTGGGCTGGAAAAACCCCATTGGCAAGCGCGTACAGGTGACCGACTATGACGCCCAGGTGATTGGCGTGGCCAAAAACTTCAACTACACCTCGCTGCACAAGCCCATTGAGCCGCTCATGATTGTGCCCGTCCCCGAAGGGAACCGGTTCCTGCTGGCCAGAATCAGCCCGGAAAATGCCCAAAATACGCTTACCTTTCTGGAGCAGAAATGGAAAGCCTTTGCGCCCAAGCACCCCATGGAATACTTCTTCCTGGACGATTACTTCAACCGGCAGTACCAGGCCGAGGAAAAGATGCTGACGGTTTTCGGGTATTTCGCGGGGTTAACCATTCTCATCGCTTGCCTGGGCTTGTTCGGGCTGGCTTCTTTCACCGCCGAGCAGCGCACCAAAGAGATCGGCATAAGAAAGGTGCTGGGCTCTACGGTGGTAGAGATTGTGCTGCTGCTGTCCAAGGACTTCGCGTTGCTGGTGTTGCTGGCTATTTTGATCGCCTCGCCGGTGGCCTGGTACGGCATGAAGAACTGGCTCCAGGATTTCGCCTACCAGGTGAACCTGAGTCCATGGCTATTTTTCTCGGCGGGTTTGGCCTCGCTGGTCATCGCGGTGGCTACCGTCAGTTTCCAGGCGGCCAAGGCGGCGTTGCTGGACCCGGTGAAGTCGCTGAGGAGTGAGTAAATCCCTTTTGGGGCTTGTTTACTGAAACAGGCCCTAAATCGCTTCCTGTAAGTTTTAGACATGCCCCGCGACTAACACGTAGAGGAAAAATGGTTTCCTCCTGAGAAGACGGCACAGGATTCTTCCGGTCCAGACACCTAAACCCGATAACTTTCGTTTTCTTAGCATTCCAAGACATTTAAAATTCTATGTTGAAAAAATCATTGGCGGCGCTGGCGTTTGCCGCTCTCCTGCACTCCCCCTTGCTGGCGCAAAACAACGCCACACCTGCCTACAAGTTTTCTCTGGACTTGGCTCAGGCCAAAGACGATAAACTGCAGGTAACCCTGATCACCCCAGAGTTAAAAGAAGACGAAGTCCTCTACCACATGCCCAAAATGGTGCCCGGCACCTATGCCGTGTATAATTTCGGGAAGTTTGTCTCTGACTTCAACGCCTTTGATAAAAAGGGCAAAAAACTGAGCGTAGAGCGCCTGGACCAGAACACCTGGAAAATCAAGAAAGCCAAGAAACTGGCCCGCCTCACCTACCTGGTAGATGACACCTGGGACACGCCCAAGAAAGAAGACATCGTGTTTGAGCCGGCCGCTACGGACATTGAGGAAGGCAAGGTATTCCTACTCAACACGCACGGCTTCTTCGGGTACTTCGCCAACCTGACCAAGGTGCCGTACCAGATCACGGTGAACAAGCCGCAAGATTTCTACGGCGCCACGCCGCTGCGCACCACCAGTTCCACGCCTACCTCAGACACGTACCTGTTGCAGAGCTACAATGACCTGGTAGACTCGCCTATGCTGTACAGCCGCCCAGACACGGCCATGCTCAAAGTAGGCAACGCCGATGTGCTGATCTCCACGTACGCCGCAGGGGGCGGGGCCCGCTCTAAAAACCTGGCCGAGAACATCAAAACCATTCTGGAGGCGCAGAAAAACTACCTGGGCGGCACGCTGCCGGTAGACAAATACGCTTTCCTGGTGTACATAGACAACAAACCGAACCGCACCGGCGCCTACGGGGCCTTGGAGCACTCCTACTCTTCGGTGTACTACTTCCCCGAGATGCCGCCTACCATGCTGGCTGAGCAGGTCCGGAACATCTCGGCGCACGAGTTCTTCCACATCGTGACCCCGCTGAACATCCACTCAGAGGAGATCGGGAATTTTGACTTCAGCAATCCCAAGATGTCTAAGCACCTTTGGATGTACGAGGGCGTGACCGAGTATTTTGCCCACCACGTGCAGATAAACCAGCGCCTGAAAGAGCTGCCTGATTTCCTGACGGAGTTGCGCAACAAGATCATCGCCTCGCAGCAGGAGTACAACGACGCGCTGGCCTTTACTGAACTGAGCCTGGGCGCCCTGGACAAGCATGAGAAAGAATACGGCAACGTGTACCAGAAAGGCGCACTCATCGGCATGGCCTTAGACATCAGGCTGCGCGAGCTCTCGGGCGGAAAATACGGCATCCGGAATCTGATGAAGGACCTGAGCCAGACCTACGGCAAAAATCAGTCGTTCAAAGACGAGGAGCTGTTTGACAAGATCACCGCGCTTACTTACCCAGAGGTGCGTGACTTCTTCAAGCGCCACGTGGAAGGCAATGAGCCCCTGCCCTATTCTGAGATTTTCAGGAAAGTAGGCATCACCTATCAGCCTACCGGCACTCAGAAACGCATTTCCTTGGGCCGTCCTACCATTGGCTATGACCAGGCCTCGGGGCATTTGATGGTGGCCAGTACCGAGAACCTCACTTCCTTCGGGAAGCAGCTGGGCTACAAAGCCGGCGACCAGTTATGGCAGATCAACGGCGAGGACCTGAACCTGCGCAACGCCACCGATCTCATCAACAAACACGTGATGAGCGCGAAAGAAGGTACGCCAATTTCCATCACCGTCGGCCGGAAAGATGCCTCCGGAACGGTAAAACCGGTAGAGCTCAAAGGCAAACTGGTAGCCGCTGAGGAAAACGTATCACACCTGCTTACCCCAGACCCTAACGCCACCCCGGCGCAGTTGACCTTACGGGAAGCTTGGCTGTATTCTAGCCTGTAGACTATTAGTTGATTTTTGTGGCGCCCGTTTTGGGGTTGTTTTCTTTGAAACAGCTTTGAAACGGGCGCCACTTTTTAGGCTTACAAAGGGTAGGTAGCATTTTTACACTTGATGCAACTATATTGTACATAATTATGTACATTCGTTAAGCAATAAACTTTACTGTTATGTTATCATTGACCGTTAGCGCTTTCAGAGGCAACATCAAAAAATACCTTGACATGGTTACCAAATCTCTGGACACATTAGTGATTCCCAGGGAAAATGAAGAGGCAGTCGTACTTATGCCCTTGAGCGAGTATAACTCAATTATGGAAACGGCTCACCTTCTCTCTACTCCCGCCAACCGCCAACGCCTTGATGAGTCCATCACGCAGGCGGAAAAAGGCCAAACCATTTCTTTCTCCCTAGAGGATCTGCAAAAGGAGATAGCGAAAGGAGAAAATGCAATTTAACTACACCCAACATGCGCACGAGGACATCTTTTACTTTATACAGAAAGGCGACTTCACCACCGTTAAGCGCATCTACGAGTTGCTGGAAGCGATCCGGAAGGAACCCTTTGGAGGGCTGGGAAAGCCGGAGCCGTTAAAGTATGACCTAAAAGGCTATTGGTCCAGGCGCATCACCCATGAGCACCGGTTGGTCTACAAGATAATAGGCACCAAAGGCTTGGATCAGACCTGCCTCATCGTCCAATGTCGCTTACACTATTAAACACCCACAGGTCATCCTCCCGGTGGCCTTCTTCATCAATCTTATCTGTTCTAACAGTAGAATTAAATACTATATTTAAAGTAGCTTCTTCGCCAAGTCTATCCTGTAAAAACATATCAGGGGTTTAGGCGTTATGTTTTAAATCTGACCACCGCAAGCGTGCTTCAATCCTCCAGACATATTCCGTTTCCCAGGGCCGTTCAGTGGCAAATGGGATTATTCCTGCTGCTTTTGCTTTTTCTGCCCATTTCCTTTGCCCAGGCCCAGGACCGGGTCACGCTGAACGGAACGCTCCGCTCGGCAGTAACCGGCGAGGTACTGATTGGGGCCAGCGTCTCGGTGGCGGGCACCACCACGGGCGTAGAGACCAACACCAACGGCGTCTACGCTTTGCCGCTGAACCCGGGCACGTACCAGATCCAGTTTTCGTACATCGGGTTCCAGACCTTGACCAGAGAAGTAGTCCTGACCACAAACACGCGCCTGAACGTGGAGTTGCTGGAGAACTCAAACCAGCTGGGCGAAGTGGTGGTGGAATCTGAGCGCAATACCTTTCAGGAACGCCTGACCACGCCGCAGATGAGCATGGAAACACTTTCGTCCCGGGAGGCCAAGCTCTTGCCGGCGCTGTTTGGCGAGGTGGACATCATCAAAACCCTGCAGCTGAAACCGGGCATCCAGAGCGGCGGCGAGGGCAGCAGCGGTCTGTTTGTGCGGGGCGGCAGCTCTGACCAGAACCTGGTGCTCCTGGACGATGCCCTGGTGTACAACCCCAGCCACTTGTTCGGGTTTTTCAGTGTGTTCAACCCAGACGCGGTGCGCGGCGTGGAACTGTACAAAGGCGGATTCCCGGCGCAGTTCGGGGGGCGGTTATCCAGTGTGCTGGACGTGAAACTGCGCGAGGGCAACCGCAAAGAGAATGACGTTTCCGGCGGGATAGGCTTGATCGCCTCCAGGCTCACGGTGGAAGGCCCTATCCAGAAAGACAAGTCTTCGTTCCTGGTCTCGGGGCGCCGCACGTATGTGGATGTCTTCACCCGCATGATCAACAAGGCCAAGGAAAGCGACCCAGATTGGAGCCCTATCCCAGACTATTACTTCTATGATTTCAACGCGAAGGCCACCTTTGAATTGGGCCCCAACGACCGCCTTTTCCTGAGCGGTTACTACGGCCGCGATTTCTTCAAATTCAACGACGAGGATTTCGATTTCAATTTCAACTGGGGAAACCGCGTGGGCTCGGCAAGGTGGGCGCACCAGTTTTCGCCCCGTTTTTTCGTAAACACCACTTTTTCAGCCTCCAACTACCAGTACCAGATCAAAAACCAGCTGGACATCTACTCCTTCAGCCTCACTTCCCACATCACAGACCTCACCCTGAAGTCTGACTTTGAGTACATTTCCTCGGAGCATCACCACCTGCGATTTGGAGGCTCCGCGATTGACCACCGGTTTACCGTGGGAAGGCTGGAAGCCAACAGCCAGGACGGAACGGTAAACGTGGGTGCGGGAAACAACTACCGAGGGCAGGAATACGGCGTGTATGCCTCAGATGACTGGGCTTTGAGCCCGGTGTTCACGCTGAGTTATGGCTTGCGCCTCTCGGGTTTCCTGAACAACGGCAAGAACTTCCTGGGGCTGGAGCCACGGGCGGCCGCCAGTTACCGCTTCACTGAGACGCTCACCCTCAAGGCCAACTACACGCGCATGTTCCAGTACGTGCACCTTATCTCCAATACCGGGGCCTCCCTCCCCACCGATATCTGGTATCCGTCCAGTCCAGGTGTGAAGCCGCAGCGCTCAGACCAGTTCACGGTGGGCTTGACCAAGCTTTACAAAGACAAATACCTGTTCAGCACCGAGGCCTATTACAAGAAGATGAACCGCCAACTGGACCTCCGCGACGGGGCGCAGATTTTCGGGACAGAGGAACTGGAGCAGGAGTTTGTCTTTGGCACCGGCGACAGCTACGGCCAGGAGTTCTACGTGGAGAAAAAGGAGGGCAAAACTACCGGCTGGATCGGCTACACACTTTCCTGGAGCAACCGCACCTTCCCCGACCTGAACAACGGCAAGACCTTCCCTACCCGCTTTGATCGCCGCCACGATCTCTCCGTAGTGGCCATCCAAGAGGTGCACAAACGCCTAAGCGCCACCGCTACCTTTGTGTACGGAACCGGCAACGCCTATTCCCTTCCGGTACAGCGTTTCGTTTTCCAGGATGTGAACGGCGAGGACTATACCGTGATCCCGGTGTATCCAGAGCGCAACTCCTTCCGGTTGGCCGCTTACCACCGCCTGGATTTAGGATTGGTCTGGAGACTGCGCCCGAAACGCGGCTCCTCTGACCTTACGTTCAGCGTGTACAATGCCTACAACCGCCGCAACCCGTACTTCGTGTATTTTGAGACCATCAAAGACGAGGAAAACAACCAGATCACGGGCTTTGTGGCCAAGCAGGTTTCCTTGTTCCCGGTGATTCCGTCTGTGACTTATAACTTTAAATTCTAATGGGTACTCCCTTTTACATACGCCCTTTTCTGTCTTTGCTTCTGTTGGCTGGCCTAGTGTCTGCCTGTGACATGGAGCAGGAGATTGTGGTGGAATTGCCTAAGTTGCCGCCGCAGATGGTGGTAGAATGTTACTTAGAAAATGGTGAGCCCATTCGGTTGGCTTTATCGGAATCCTCGGGGTATTTTGATGCTCCTGAGGCCCTCATTGTGACCGGTGCCAACGTGACCATCACCAAGAACAACGAGGCACCCATAGTCCTGAAAGATACCTTGATCATTGACGAGGAAAACGAGAAAGTCTACACCCACTACAACCCCAGAAGAATCACCGCCGAGCCCGGCGACGTGTTCAAGCTCCTCATCACCGATCCCAAAGGCCGTCGCATCACCGGTTCCACCACGGTGTTGGCCCCAGTTCTCCTAGACAGTGTAGGTTATAAATTCAACAGCAAACCAGAGCAAAGCCAGGAAGCTTACCTCATGGCCCGCTGGCAGGACCCCGCCGAACAGAAGAACTTTTACCGCCTGCTGGCCCATAAAAAAGACAGCACCGGCATAGACAGCCAACTAGACGCGGAAGTAGACGACCAATTGCGCAACGGCCAAAAGATCACCTATACCACCACCTACCGCTTTGACCGCGATGATACCTTAACCGTTAAACTCTTCCACGTAGACAAAGCTTACTATGACTTCATCAGCAGCGTAGAAGACGCCCGCCGCGCCAACGGCAACCCATTTGCTCAACCCGTCACCATAAAATCTACCGTGGCTGGCGGCTTCGGTATCTTCACGCACTTGAATTACCACAGCAAGGAGATTATCATCAAGTGAGCAGGGCGTTTCAAGGCTGATTTTAGGAAATAGGCCGAGAAATAGCCGTTGTGATCAGGAAGCAAAAAAGCTTTTAGGTGCACAACCCCTCATCAACATCAAATCCGTGTGTTCAAGGCAGATTCTCCCCTTGAGGGGAGAATCTGCACGTAGAAGCTGTCTTACCAGATCTTAACCTGCAGTAAAAACAAAAGCAGAACCGGCGCCAGAGGATTTTCTGACGCCGGTTCTGCTTTTGTGGTTTGTGGGAAGTTGTAAACCCACCCCTACCCCTCCCAGGAGGGGAATTCCGCTCTGCTGTTTGTAAAGGTCTTCCACAAAGTAGGCGTGAAAATCGTCCTCACCCTATGATGACTCATAACTCAGGACTTAAGACTCAGAACTCAGGACTATTTTACTCCTGCCGCTTGATCAGTTCGGTGATGAGCAGCGTCATGTTGGGTTCGGCTTTGGCGGCGGCTTCCAGGATGTCCAGTAGAACTACTTTCTTGATTTTGCCGGGCACGCAGAGGTCGGTGATGACGGAGACGGCGAAAACTGGCAGGTCCATGTGCACGGCGGCAATCACCTCGGGGACGGTGCTCATGCCCACGGCATCGGCGCCGATGGTTCTGATGAAGTGGTACTCGGCTTTGGTTTCCAGCATGGGTCCTGGAGCGCTGGCGTACACACCGGTTCTCACGTGCAGGCCGTGTGCCGCCGAGATCTCCAGCGCTTGCTGCACCAGATGGTCACTGTAAGGCTCGCTCATATCGGGGAAGCGGGGGCCCAGATCCTCCAGGTTTTTGCCGATGAGCGGGTTCGAAGGCAGCAGGTTGATGTGGTCGGTGATGACCATCAGGTCTGAGGTGTTGAAGTCTGGGTGCAGGCCTCCGGCGGCGTTGCTCACAAACAGCTTCTGGATGCCCAGCAACTTCATCACCCGGATGGGGAACACCACTTGCTCCATGGTGTAGCCCTCGTAGTAATGGAACCGGCCTTGCATCACCACCACCTTGCGGCCACCCAGCTCCCCGAAGATCAGTTTACCGGAGTGGCTCTCTACGGTGGAAACCGGAAAATTCGGAATGTCTGCGTAGTCAAGGCTAAAGGCTGTGTCAATGTCTTGCACCAGGGCGCCCAGGCCGGTGCCCAGCACAATCCCGAAATCGGGCTGAAACTGGGAGGTTTGCTGGCGAATGTACTCAGCGGCTTCTTGCAGGGTCTTCATCATAGTTTTAGGGTTTGGTCAGGTGTTTTAAGCCTTATTTGAAGAAAAGGACCATAAAACAGGTTCATTTGGGGGAGGCGCAAGGTCGGAAAAAATTAGGAAAAGGAGACGCTCGCTTTTTCTTAAAACGAAAAAGACCGCCGTGGGGCGGTCTTTTCTGGGAAACAAAGGTCCGGTATTTAGTTGATCTCAATCTCAAACGGCAGACGCGCCTGAATACCCTGCATCTGCATCACCCGTTGGTATTGCTGGTAATACGGCAGCATATCGCCCAGTTCATTGCGCAGGAAGTACGCCTTCATCTGGGACTCGGTGTCTGAGAACAGGTTGTCCATAAACGATTTCTGCGCGGGTAGTGTGCGCAGGCGGTAGTCGCCTTCCTTCAGTTTGGCTTTTCTGGCGGCAATGGCAATGGCCTGGTCCAGCCCGCCCATCACGTCCACCAGCCCTCTCTGCTTCGCCTCGATGCCCGACCAAACGCGGCCGGAGGCCACTTTCCGCAGATCGGCCACAGGCATGTGCCGTGACTGGGCGGCTTTGGTGGTGAAGTCATCGTAAATGCGCTCTACCTCGCGTTGAATGTGCATTTTCTCGTACGGCGTCATGGCGCGGGTCACAGTGGGCACGTCTGAGAACTTACCGGTTTTCACGCGGTCGGTGGTGATGCCCAGTTTGTTTTTGAGGAAGTTCTCTGAGTTGACCATCATGCCAAACACCCCGATGCTACCGGTGATGGTGGTAGGGTGCGCCACAATGGTATCGCAGGCCATGGCGATGTAATATCCGCCCGAAGCGGCCACGTCAGACATGGAGGCAATGATGGGCTTCACTTTTCTGGTGAGCATGACCTCGCGCCAGATCACGTCTGAGGCCAGGGAACTGCCGCCGGGCGAGTTGATGCGCAGCACCACCGCCTTCACGTTTTTATCCAGGCGCGCTTTCCGGATGGCTTCTGACATGCCCTGGCCGCCAATGGACTCATCATCGCCTTTACCGCCCACAATATCGCCGGAGGCGTAGATTATCGCAATTTTATTCGAAGACGAGCCCGATTTCTTCTCTGGGTCGGTGGCTTTTTTGTAGGTACCCAGGTTCACCAGTTTCAGTTCTTTATCCTTCTTCACGCCGGTTTTGGACTTCATGAAATCGGTGGCCTCGTCATAGTAGCCCAGGTGGGTCACCAAACCGTACCGCAGGGCATCTTTGGCGTTGTGCACCAGCATGGAATCTGAGAGGTTTTTCATCTCTGCCAGGCTTTTCTTGCGCGCGGTGGCTATGTTCTGCAGCATGAAATCATTCAAAGAGTTCAGGAAAGACTGCGTCTGCTCGCGGCTGGGTTCGCTCATCTTGTCCAGGATGAAAGGTTCTACGGCACTCTTGTACTCCCCTACTTTGAAGATGTACGGCTGCAGGTCCAGTTTCTCCAGGGTGCCCTTGAAGAACATCACCTCAGAGCTGAGGCCGTTCAGTTCCATGGTTCCCTGTGGGTTCAGGTAGAATCTATCGGCCACGGAGGCCAGGTAATAGGCTTTCTCGGTGGAGAACTCGCTGTAAGCCACCACAAACTTCTTTGATTTCTTGAAGTCCAGCAGCGCGTTGCGGATTTCCTCTACCGAAGCCATGCCCGCCTGCAGCAGATCCAGGTTCAGGAAAATACCTTTGATGTTGTCATCGGCTTTGGCCTTCTTGATGGAGGCTTTGATCTCATCTAACCCGATGCCCTCCTGCCCAAACACCTCCTCCATGCCCAGATCGGCGAACGGACTTCGGGGCGCCCGCTCCACCACTGGCTGGCCCAACTTGAGCTCCAGCACAGATCCCTCTGCAATGCTCACCTCGTCACCTGAGGACGCCGCCGCGGCAATGCCCAACACGATGAGGAAACTCACCACGCCAAATAAAAACAAGCCAACCACGGTGGCCAGTACAAACTTTAAAAACTGTCGCATAATAAATGAATCAATTCAGGACCTTAAGCTGGCCTGCAATGTCTCTACATTAGTCGTAAAATAGGCAGAATACTTACAAAAACGTCTTTCTCTTCTTCATCTTGCCAAAACAGGTTCATAGGGAAGCACCAAACGCAAGGATCATCACCTGCAAATTCAAGCTGTAGATTTCTCATCACCAGCACATTACATCGTCTCTTCTGCTAGCTACCTGATGGTTCATTTTCTTTGGAGAAACCACCACCATGAAACAAGAGGACAATCGTCTGAAAAACGCAAATTAGACAAAGGTTTGTGGGTGATTTGGTACTTTTCAGGTGCTATTATCTTTTACCCATAGGGCAATTCTTAGTTGTAGCGGGGCGGCGTTTTCCACCTGATTTTAGCAAATTGCCCCAATTGCCGTATATAGCCTTACAATGAAAAAATGGACACTACTTGCGTTCCTGGTCTTGGGTTCTTTCCTGGCCCAGGCGCAATACAAGCGGAACCTTAATTTCAAGTACTTCGGGCTTACCCTGCATCCCAAAGGCGACGACAATGCCGAACTGATGCCCCTGAACCCCGATGGCAAAGGCTATCTGGTGTTGAATGTTGGCGCCAGCGTGGGCTATGAGCAGTTCATCATCCCTGATAAACTGTCTTTCAAAGCCATCCAGGCCCTGTATGCCGACTGCGCCATGCAGTTCGCGGGGTTTACCCATCTGGGGCTGCGGGCGGTGGTGTTCCAGATTGGCCGCCATTCGCTGAACGGCGGGATGGGCCCTACCCTGGTCTACCGCCGCAACTGGTCTGACCTGCCTGGCTATAATTTTTCCACTTCCTTCTTTGGGGGTGACCCCAATGACAAATGGCAGTACAAGATGGTGTGGTACGCCGGCGAGTTTGAGTACAATTACCGCCTCTCTGACCGCGCCGATTTCTCCACCTCGTTTGTGCCCGGTTACCCCAACATCATGACGCTGTCTTTTGGCGTGCGCTACTGGCTTAAAGAGAAAGACAAAACCATTGCTCCCTAAAAGTGCCTTGCGCGTTTAAGGTCCGCTTTTCTCAAATCAGCTTTAAAACAGAGATTTGGACTTCCTGTTTTGGGAACACTGGTGGTGCCTTGGATTGAAATAAAAGAACACCCTCCTGCTACAGAAGGGTGTTCTCCTCTACACACCAACAAACCCAAATATCTATCTTCCTGGTTTACCGCCTGTTTTTTCAAAATCAGGCGGAAACGGTAATTCGGTTGGCCCACTTCATGCGGTTGGCGTAGCGCATCAAAGCATCTTCTAACTGAGGCAGGATCTGGCCGCGCTCACTGCTCAAGGCACTGTACCTTGGCCGAGGGGCTTGGTGCCCTTGCCACTCATTCGCGGAGAACCCTTGCACCAGGTTAGGGTCCAGGCCGGTGATCTCGGCGGCTTTCCGGGCCAGGTCTGCCCAGGACAACTCACCTTCATTGGTCAAGTGCCAGATTCCTGATTCTTCGTCTACCAACAGGTCAAGGCAGGCATTTACCAGATCGGGCACGTAGGTGGGCGAGATAATGATGTCCTCGGGGGCCAGGAAGGTATTTCCTTTGGCCAGTTGGTTGATCATGAGGGTCAGGAAATTGAACTCGTCCCAAGGCCCGAAAAACGAACTGGTGCGCACGATCAACGCCTCGGGGTTCATGTCCTGCACGTATTTCTCGGCCTGCGCTTTGCTTTTGCCATACACGTTCAGGGGGTTCACGGCATCGCTTTCCAGGTAAGGCTCCTGTTTCAAGCCGTCAAACACCAGGTCAGACGAGAAGGTTAGGTACTGGACGCCTCTTTTCTGGCAGGTAGCGGCCAGCAGCATGGCGCCGTGCGCGTTCACCAGATGGCAGGCTTCGCAGTCTTCTTCGGCTTCGTCAATTTTCACGTACCCGGCCGCGTTGATTACCGCCCAGGGGTTGTAGTAGTTCATGGCCCGCTCGATGGAGAACGGATCAGCGATGTTCAGCTGCTTGCGACCCACCAACCGGTACGGAATGTGGCGGTCTCCGCAGAGCCGGGCAAACGCACTCCCCAGCGTACCGGTGGCACCTGTGATGAGGATAGGTCGCGTGGTGTCTTCCAGATGGAGTACCTCTTTCTCCGTCAAGCCGTCGCCGTCTGGGATGGTCTCGGTTTCATAGATGGGGTTCCAGTTCAGGCGCCACACCGACTTGGTGCCCCGGCCAAACCGGTTTTCTTCGCGGTTCAGGAACAACTCGGCGTGTTTGGCTTCGTCCGTGAACGGGTAGAAATAGCGGTCTGGGCGTTGCCACCAGCCGGGCAGATGGAACAAGGGATGGTTGTACTCCTCTCCTTTAGCCAGTTTGGTCAGCATTTTGGCCAGGGCGGTTGGTCTTGGCACCGGTCCGCGTACGTCAAACACGCCGGGTTCATAGTAGCCGTCGGCGCGGGTCACCAGGTTCACCCAGTCAAAGGTGCCCAGTAAGGACCAAGCAGCTACGCCTACCACGTTTACACCTTCTTTTTTCAAATTGGTGCAGGAATCCCAGACGTGCTTGAACCATTGCACCTGCTCTTCGCGGGCGCCGCAGATGTGCACCTCGGTCACCGAGATAGGCAAACCGTAGCGTTCCCAGGCTTCGCGCAGCAAGACCTTGTGGCCTGAGTAAAAGCCGGCCGGATCTTCGGTTTTCACGCGCAGGGCCTCCACATCGGCGTACTCATGGATACCGTTCCCGCCGTGCGTCCACTCAGGGAAACCAGCCAAGTTTTCATCCAGGTAGCGCTCACTGGTGGGATAATGGTTGATCCCGATGATGTCTGGCGGGCACGGATTGTCTCTGAACCATTGCAGGTCTTCTTCCGGGATGCCGTTGTTCACGAAGTACTGCCACATGGAATGCTCTGGGGTAAGGGTGCCGGTGAGCAGGTCCAGGCTGGTCCAACGGCGGTCATTGTCCAGTTTGGCCTGGTAGGCCAGCAGCGGGGTGCTGTAGGTTTTGCCTAAATCCTCGGTTTGCACCAGTTTGGCATGCGGAATGACTTCCCGGATGGCGCGCATGGCCAACACCGTGGCTTTGCATTGGTGCAGCAAGGTTAACCCGAAGGTCTTGCCGTCTCTGCCGTGCGGGTACCAGTGCCCGTACAGTCCGCTGAAGCGGGCGGTGGTAAGTGGTTCATTAACCGGGGTAAAGTACTCCACCCAGGGATAGCGTTCTGCCACCGCACGGGCGTATTCGGCTACTCCCTCGGGGAAGGACGGGTCTGCCAGGTTAGTGTGCATGGGGCCGCTGCCGTGGTGCACGAGTCCAAGAATGGGCGTGATGTTATGTTCCTGCAGCAACTGCATGCGGCGGTCGCCCCAAGTCCAGTCAGCGGTAGCGGGTCCGTTGGGGGCGGTTAATTCCCACAGCAGCGGATAGCGCATCTTCTTCACCCCGATGGAGCCAAACAAGGCAATGTCTTCTTCGCGCAGGGCATGGCCGTTCAATTGCATCTGGTCCAGGTATTCATCTCCTACCCGGTTTACGGTACACTCTAAACCTGCCCAAACTTCTGGGAAACAAGGGTTCAGATTTTCGCTTTTCTCCATTCGTATAAACGTTTGAACCAGAGCAAAGCAATGCTTTATCTATCATGGATTTAGGCATATTCATGACAGTAAAACAGGTACTTTATTCCTTAGTAGAGCACTAAAGATTAGGGGGCAATGCTCAAAAGGCTCCGTGATGTTTAAGAAAACTGTTCTGGTAATTGTTCTAAATAATTTACCAGTTTTGGAGAAATACGCGAGCCTAAAAAAGAGAGTTGAAGAACAGGTGAAATTTAAGGGTATGCACTTAAAAAACCGTATTTACTGCAAATTAGCTTCGTAATTACGCTATACGCATGGTGTTTTTCGCCTTGTTTTAGATAAATAGCTTAAAATCAAGTGACTTAATGACAGAATCAACCTATTTAAATAGTTAAAAAGAAAGAAGGCTAACTTTAGGCTTATAGAACCTTTTATTACAAGTATTTACCTGAGATGAGACGAGAATAACAAAATCTTATACGGCCACTCTGCTGTATACATTTGAAGCAATTAAACCAATTAAGCCCCGAAATAGGCTTGAATACAAACCTAACGCTTCGTATGCTTTTAAGAAAGTGGCGTGTGAATACAAACAGAGGGAAGGAATCAAAAAAACATAGGCCATACCAAGGCAAACTAAGCTTTGAGGCTAGTTTTCAGAAAATGCTTTAAAAACAGGAATCAAGCTTTGGGAAGGGTGATGTAGAAGGTGGTGCCCTTGCCTTCTGCGCTCTCAAACGAGATTTGTCCGTGGTGCCATTCTACAATGGTCTTGATAATGGACATGCCCAACCCCACCGATGGCTCTCCTTTGAGACCGGGGCGGCGGGCCTTGGTGAACTCATCAAACAGCGTGGCATGGTACTTTTTAGGAATACCTACCCCGGTATCAGAGACGGTGATCAGAATCTGGTCGTTTTTCTCCTCCAAGCCAACAGTGATGCTTCCCCCGTCTGGCGTAAACTTCAGGGCATTAGAGATCAGGTTGCTGATGGCTTGCAGAAATTTGATGTCATCTATTTGGGCGTAGACTTCCTCCTGGGCCGGTGTGAAATCAACCTGCACGTGCAGCACCTTTCCCTCGGCTCTCTGGTACTCCACAATGGCCTCCCTGAACTTCTCCACCAGATTCACCCGCCGGGTAATGACCTCTGTTTGGGCAGACTCCAGAAATTCTTTTTTCATAAACTCCTGGATGAGGCGGGTACCGTTCTGGCTGCTTTTGTCAATCAGCTGAATGATTTCCAAGGCATCTTCATCGGCTCTATCGCCTAATTGCTCTACCAGGATTTCTGCCAGGTTATGGATCATGCCCATTGGCCCGGCCAGGTCATGGGAAAGGATGTTCAGGACGGAGTTTTTCTTGTTGGAGTACTTCTTGAGGTTGTCGTTGTATTGGCGTCGGATAGAGATGTCTTCTGCGTGCCCAATGATCAAGCGCTCACCGGTGCTTTGCTCCAGCAAAGTAGGCCGAAGGCACACCCACTGCTCTGACTGACCGGTGAACCTGATCCGGAACTCAATTTCCGGACAAATGCCTGGTTCCTGGGCTTCGGTCAGGTTTTTAATGACGTGCTCCTGGTCATCTGGGTGAACCTTGCTCAGCAGGGCAGCAATGTCTGACTGATCCTCTTGAAACTTGAAAATCTCTTTGAAAGCAGGGCTCAGGTACACGAATTTATGTGAGCCTGTGTCGTAGCCGAACAAACTCAAACCGGTTTGTTCTAGTAAGGCTTTGCAAAACTCGTGGGAGTTAATCATAACAACGTCTTCTGAAACGCTGTTATCCTGAAAGGCCGTTTCAATTACCTAAATATACAAGAAAAGGACTGCCAGAGTTTGAAAACTTGTATTACTTCTCAAAAGACTAGTGTTTATACCAGCCCATAAAGGCAGGCTAACCTTTAATTCTTCTTTTAGTAAAAGAATTATTCCTGTGTTCATACCTGTATAGACAACCTATGGCCCCTATCTATTCTGCAGAAAGCATCAACTCCTTTTTTGTAAACCAGGTAAAGGACTATGCGATCTTCGCCACTGATACCAACGGCATTATCACGGCTTGGAACAAGGGAGCGGAACGGCTGAAAGGCTACACCGAAGAAGAAATTGTGGGCCAATTTTACGGCATCCTGCACCCAGACGAATACCAGCAGGTCGGTTACCCCGAAAAAGAATTACAGAAAGCCCTGGATAACGGCTCTTTTGAAAACGAAGACTGGCGCAAAAAGAAAGACGGTTCTCTGTTCTGGGCCACCGTTACCCTCACTCCTATCTATGATGAGAGCGGCCAGCACATTGGCTTTACCAAAATCACGGGAGACCTTACCAAACAGAAAGAACTGCAGGACAAACTAGCCGAACGGCAGCAAAATGCCCTGGAGCGCAAAAACTCTGAGCTCCAGCGCACGAACAATGACCTGGACAATTTCATTTACACGGCCTCGCATGACCTGCGCTCGCCTATCACCAACATAGAGGCGTTGATGCTGTACCTGGAAGAAAAGCTCAAGGAAGAAAATGCCCTTACGCCAGAGACGCAGGAGGTTTTGCAGCGGGTACTGGACTCGGTAGACCGTTTTAAGCGCACTATTGAAGATCTAGCCGAAATAAGCAGGGTGCAAAAAGACAGCACCCAAGACGCCACAGACATCGTCACCAATATCAAAGACGTGTACGAAGACATCATGGCCGACCTGAACTATCCCTCCAAACAAAAAGCCTGCTTCATCCAAACTGATTTTCAAGTGTCACAGCTCAACTTCTCCAAGAAGAACTTCCGGAGCATCTTGTACAACCTCCTAAGCAACGCCATCAAATACCAGGCGCCAGACCGCGATTGCATTATCCGGGTAACCACCCGTTTAGAAGAACCTTATGTGGTTTTACGGGCAAAAGACAATGGCCTAGGCATGAACCCTAAACAGCAAGAGCAGTTATACGGCATGTTCCGGCGCTTCCATGACCACGTAGAAGGCACCGGCGTTGGCCTTTACATGGTGAAGAGAATAGTAGACAACGCAGACGGCAAGATTGAGGTGGAAAGCAAAGAAGGAGAAGGTACTGAATTCAGGGTGTACTTTCAAGAGGCGATGTAACCCCTCCTACCTAACAGACTTACGTAAATTAGTACCCAACAGAAATGCAGGAGCAGCACGCAGCAGACGCACAGGCAGATAACGCACAAAAGATGCTATCTGTGATGATAGTAGACGATGACGAAAGCTGGATTTTCGTGTCTAAGCTTCTCTTGAAAAAGGCCGGTATTCAAAACGGAATCATTACCGCCAAAAATGGCCTGGAGGCCTTCACCAAATTACAGGAGTTGGTTTCTGCCGAAGATAAAAAGCTACCTGACCTTATCTTCCTGGACATCCGTATGCCCGTGATGGATGGCTTTGAGTTTCTGGAAAGGACCACTAAAACAGATCCTATAGACCTGAGCCAAACCAAGGTGTATATCTGCAGCAGTTCCCTTAACCCCGGAGACAAAGAGAAAGCCGCCCTCTACCCTGTGGCCGGTTTTCTTACAAAACCCCTTTCCAAAGAGATCTTACAAGGAATAATAGGATAAGCCCAGAAACGAGCTACCTGCCCGGCGCTGCATCGTTGCTTTCTAATTGCCCGTACGGTTCATAAGCGGGCTCTTCTGTAGAGAGTAGGTTCTTCCTTGTCGCTATCTTCCCCATAGAATAGGAAGGAAACCTAAATACCCCGTCTTTTACTGCAGCTTACGGAAATATATGTCCTTAGAAGATTCAAGTGCCCGGCCAGAAAATGCATTAGACTATAAAACGATATTTAAAGCCATGCCGGGCAGTTTTCTGGTAGCACAGCCCAATCCTCCGCATTTCACCATTCTGGAAGTAAGTGATGATTTTCTCCACACCGCGGGCAAAGAAAGGCATCACGTAATAGGCAGAAGTGTTTTTGAGGTATTTCCTGAAAACCCCCAGGAAAATGCGGCCACAGGACCTTCTACGTTAAAAGAGTCTTTCCATAAAGCCTTGGCTTCAAAGAAGCCAGACCATATGCCCATTGTGCGCTATGACGTACCCAACATAGACGGCCAATTTGAGGAGCGGTACTGGGCTGCCTGCAACAAGCCGGTTCTAAATGAAGAAGGAGAAGTACGCTACCTGATTCACTCCACCTCAGACATCACCGATCAGGTACTTACCAGCCATAAAATAGAAGAAACAGAATCACGTTTCCGGCACATGGTAGAACAGGCGCCGGTGGCCTTTGCGTTAACCCGGGGCGCCGATGTGGTGATTGAAAGTGTCAATGCCCCCATGGTGCGCCTCATGGGCAAAGAGAAAACAGAGGAGGTGCTTGGCAAGAAGATGATAGACGTTTTGCCCGAGGTAGAAAACCAACCCATTCTGGCCATTGCCAAAAACGTGGTACAAACTGGTGACGCTTTCAGAGGCAATGAAGTGCCGGTAGACTTACAGGAGGGCGATATCCTGAAAAAGCATTACGTAAATGTATCCTATACCCCGCTAATTGAAGCCGGGAAAATAACCGGGGTAATTCATGTAGCCCAGGACGTAACCGAGCAGGTACTGGCCCGCCAAAAGGTAGAAGCCAGCCAGGAAGAATTAAGGCGGTTCAAGTTCATGGCAGACCAGGCCCAGGATTCCTTTGTGTTGATGCGGGAAGACGGTTCATTTGCCTACTTGAATAAAAATGCCCTGGAAATCTGGGGTTACTCAGAAAAAGAAGCCCCAGGTTTGCGGGTGCCTGCGGTAGACCCGGTGTACCAGGAGGACATGTTCAAGCAGCTTTTCGCCAAAGCGCAGAAAGAAACCATTCCGCAGTTTGAAACTCTGCACAGAAGAAAAGATGGGCACATTTTTCCGGTAGAAGCCAGGGTAGTGGGGCTACTGCTGGATGGGGAACCCCATCTGTTGGCCATCACCAGAGACATTACGGTCCGCAAAGAAATGGAAGCGGCCTTAAAAGAGAGCGAAGAACGGTTCAGGATTATGGCAGACGCCGCCCCTAACATGGTGTGGGCCATTAGCCCAGAGGCTGAACTCACGTATGTCAATACCTCCTTTTTATCTTTCTTAGGCATTGGGTATGAGACCGCACTCCGGGACAACTGGATACCGTATGTGCACCCAGATGACGTAAACATAGCCATAAAAACCCTGGGTGGGGCTATCCAGAACCAAGGCATTTTCACCATTGAACACCGCATGCGCCGGCAAGACGGCGTGTACCGGTGGCTGCTTTCACAGGGTGCGCCCAGCTATCTGCCTAATGGTGACATTTACAGCTACATCGGTTCTTCCATTGACATCACTGACCTGAAACAGGCCGAAGAAGCCCTGGCCCAGAAGAACACCCAGCTGGTCAGGACCAACACCGACCTGGATAACTTTGTCTATACCGCCTCGCATGACCTGCGCTCCCCCATCACCACCATTGAAGCCCTGATAGGCTTCCTGAAAGACGAACTAACCGACACAGATTGCTTGAATTCTGAGACAGAAAGCATTTTGAACCGGGTCATCACCTCCATGAGCCGCCTGCAACGCACCATCCAGGACCTCACTAACATCAGCAGACTGCAGAACACGAACCCTGAGAACCTGCTGGAAGAATCCATAAACGTGCAGGAGGTGTACGAAGACATCAAGGCAGACCTGGTGGCCTCCAACAGCACCCAACCCTGCCACATCCACACTAATTTCCAGGTGCCGCAGCTCCGGTTTTCTAAGAAGAACTTCAGAAGCATCTTGTACAACCTGCTCAGCAATGCCCTCAAATACCAATCCCCAGACCGGGAATGCAGCATCCAGATTCAGACGCGGTTAGAAGAGCAGCATGTTGTCTTAGAGATGAAAGACAACGGGTTAGGCTTGCCCGCGCACCAGCAGGAACAGCTGTTCACCATGTTCCGGCGTTTCCATGACCACGTGGAGGGCACCGGCGTAGGGCTGTTCATGGTGAAGCGCATAGTGGAAAACAATAAGGGCAGGATTGAGGTTGATAGCAAAGAAGGCCAAGGCACCGAGTTCAGGGTGTACCTGCCGGTAGCTGACTAAAACCTTACTATCTTTGTTGAACAAATAGGTTACCATTACCCCCCTAAAAGATGGAGGAGCGGAAAGCAACGGGCGCAAACCCGGACAAATTGCAACACATTGAAAGCGTCATGGTGGTAGATGATGACGACAACTGGATCTTTATCTCCAAGATAAACCTGAAGAAAGCCGGCTTAGGAAAAGAGATCATCACCGCCCGCAACGGCCGCGAAGCCATAGACAAACTAGAGGAACTCGCTGCCACCGGTGAGAAAAAACTCCCCGCCCTGATCTTTGTGGACATTAGAATGCCCGTCATGGACGGCTTTGAGTTTCTGGAGCAAATTTCCCAAACGGGTAAGATTGACCTGGGCCAAAGCAAAGTGTACATGTGCAGCAGCTCCCTTAACCCCGCCGACAAAGAACGGTCCGCCAAATACCCCATTGCGGGTTTCCTCACCAAACCGGTTACCAAAGAAGTTCTGCTGAATCTTTTGGCCTAGTTTTACAAAAACAGCTCTAAAACAGAAGCGGGCAATCTGATGGAATGCCCGCTTCTGTTTTATTCGCCTTTGTAGGGGCAATCCCTTGTGGTTGCCCTTAACAATTTTGAAGCAAAGGGCAACCACAAGGGATTGCCCCTACTAATAGTTATACCATTCGCCCCACTGGTTACGCAGGTTCTTGCGCATCTCGTTTTCGCGGGCGTTGTTACCGGGGTTGAAGAAAATGGTGCCCTTTAGATCATCCGGCAGGAAATCCTGCGGCACGAAGTTGCCTTCGTAGTCATGGGCGTACTTGTACTCGTTTCCGTAACCGATTTCTTTCATGAGCTTGGTGGGCGCATTGCGCAGATGCAAGGGTACCGGCGGACTCCCCTGCTCCCGCACCATGGCCCGGGCGCTTCTGATGGCCTTGTACGCTGCATTGCTTTTAGGCGAGGTAGCCAGGTAAATAGCGCACTGCGACAGAATGATGTCACACTCGGGGTAGCCAATCACGTTCACCGCCTGGAAACACTCGTTGGCCATGATGATAGCCGTAGGGTTGGCGTTGCCTATGTCCTCCGAAGCCATGATGAGCATCCGGCGGGCAATAAACTTAGGGTCCTCGCCCCCTTCAATCATGCGCGCAAGCCAGTAAATGGTGGCATTTGGGTCTGAGCCCCGCATGGATTTGATGAACGCCGAGATGATATCATAATGTGCTTCGCCGCCTTTGTCATACAAGGCCAGGTTCTGCTGGGCAATCTGTTTTACCAGCTCGTTGGTGATTTCCAGTTTATCCGTCAGGCCGCTGCCGTCAATCACAATCTCCAGCAGGTTGAGCAACTTGCGGGCATCGCCGCCCGAAATGGTGAGCAGCGCCTCATACTCCTTTACCTCAATGTTCTGCTTTTTCAGGATCTCGTCCTCGGTCAGGGCTTTCTGCACCAAATCCGTAAGCTCTTGCTTCTCCAGGGACTTCAAGATGTAGACCTGGCACCGGGACAGCAAGGCGGGAATCACCTCAAAAGACGGGTTCTCCGTTGTAGCCCCAATAAGCGTTACAATGCCTTTCTCCACCGCGCCCAACAGCGCATCCTGCTGTGACTTGTTGAACCGATGGATCTCGTCAATGAACAGCACCGTCCCTTGCCGGCGACGGGCCTGGTCAATCACCTCCCTGATGTCTTTTACCCCCGCGTTGATGGCGCTCATGGCCACAAACGGCACCTTCAGTTGCCCGGCAATGATGCCCGCCAAGGTGGTTTTGCCTACGCCCGGTGGTCCCCAGAAAATCATGGACGGCACCATACCGGCCTCAATGTAGCGGCGCAGCACTCCTGTGGGGCCTACCAGGTGCTTCTGACCGGCGTATTGATCCAGGTTGAGCGGGCGCATGCGCTCCGCCAGGGGGGCTTTGGTGGTTTGGAACATGGAAAGCAGTTTGGGTTATTTGCCTGGCTGTATACGCAGGAAACCGAAGGGCAATTTACTTTCTTTCTGCCACTGTTTCCTGGCTGATTTTCAGAAAATGGCCTGAAAGCGGCTTCCCGGATGGTTGCCTACCGGATAGTAGTCCTGCTGATTCTTCTCTTTGTGTTAAAGGATTGTATCTGACTACCCTTGAACCAGCGTGCCTGGACTGCGTATCTTCTACCGCAGGGTTCCTGCCATGAAAACCAGACAAAGATGAAAACTGCTGTAGCCGGACGCACCATCCTTCAATCTGTGGCAGCCTTTACCACCATAGGCGGCTTCCTGATGGATTGGAACAAAACCCACCTGTTCAATCCCAGATGGACTCCACATGCCAAGTTCCATGACGCCATGACCATCCTATCCGGGACTTTGCTGGGCGCTAGCAGCCTCTATCTGCTTAATAAGAAAGACGGAGACGCTGCCACCAACCTAAAAACCGCGGCTTTTCTACCGGCCATCTTTTACCTGGCGCAGGCCGGCAGCTTCACCTTTCCCGGCGCTAAAGGCATGGATGCCGAGTTCCCGGAGAAAATCCCCTCCGTAGGTAGAATCCGCCTCAACGAAGGGCCTTTTTCCCTGGTAATGCTGGCGGCTTTGGGTGCCGGGTATCTCCTGGCCAGGAGAGAGACTAACTAAAAATCCTGAAGTTTGAAGCTTCTATTTTAAGGCTGTTTCTAGAAAATCAGCCCTACTACTCCTGCACGTCAATGTAGGGGCAATCCCTTGTGGTTGCCCTTACGCTTGTAGTTTGGATGGTTGATAATCACTCCGACAAGACACACGTATACCGTCCCCCTTTGAAGGGGGTAGGGGGATGATAAGGCAGCGTTTAGTACCGATTGATTTTACTACAGAGTAATCCGTTTCTCACGCAAGGGCAACCACAAGGGATTGCCCCTACAGTTCAGGAATGATTTAACCAGCACGAGTAATCATCCCCCTACCCCCTTCAAAGGGGGACAATCAGATACCCCAACTTCTTAAGGTAACTTCTACCCCAAAGTAGACGGGCACACAAACGAGGTTTTGGGAACGTCTGTCTCAGCGATGGCTTTGAAGCCGCCAGCTACGTCTACCAGGTTGTCAAAACCACGGGCTTTCAGGATGGAGGCAGCTACCATGGAGCGGTAACCACCTGCGCAGTGCACGTACACGCTTTCTTCTTTGGGAATTTGGGCCAGGTGCTCATTCAGGGAGCTTAAGGGAATATTGAGGGCACCTTCCACGTGCTCAGCGGAGAACTCGCTAGGTTTCCGGACATCCACCACGACAGCGGCACCATTCTTCAGACGCTGGGCAAAT
The DNA here is from genome assembly GCF_008271695.1 of Rufibacter hautae. GTDB lineage: Bacteria > Bacteroidota > Bacteroidia > Cytophagales > Hymenobacteraceae > Nibribacter > Nibribacter hautae. The sequence continues at coordinate 34,708 of NZ_VKKY01000002.1, read as the reverse complement.
TCTGCGGCGGAGATAGAAGGCAAGATGTCTGTTTCTTTTCCGGCGGCTTGCCAGGAGGCAAAACCGCCCTGCAGGTAACCCAAGGTGTTGTCATAACCTACGCGGGCCAGCCGGGTCACGACTTCTTCCTCTCGGCCAGCATCTGCCAGGAAAACGATGGGTTGCTGGATATCGGGGATGAGTTCTCCTACCCAAGGCGCAAAGCTGCCGTCCAGCCCGATGTTGATGGCGTTGGGAATGTGCCCCAGCGAAAAATCAGCGGCTTTTCGGGTATCCAGCACCAGAGCGCCGGTCTCGTTCACCAGGGCTTCGAACGTCTCGGGGGAAAGGGCCTGCAGGCCTTGGTGCAGGACGGTCTCAATGTTGGCGTAGCCTTGCTTGTTCAGCTGCACGTTTAACGGAAAATAGCTGGGCGGCGCCAACAAGCCATCGGTGACCTCTTTGATGAATTCAGCTTCGGTCATATCGGGGCGCAGGGCGTAGTTGGTTCTTTTCTGGTTGCCCAGCGTGTCAAAAGTTTCCTTGCTCATGTTCTTGCCGCAAGCCGATCCGGCCCCGTGCGCAGGGTACACCAAAATATCATCCGCCAGCGGCATGATCTTGGTGCGCAGGGAGTGGAACAGGATGCCGGCCAGTTGCTCCTGGTTCAGGTCAGATTTAGCGGCCAGGTCCGGACGGCCCACATCCCCAATGAACAGGGTATCGCCGGTGAAAAGGGCGTAGTCTTTACCGGTTTCGTCGCGCAGCAAATAGGTGACAGATTCCAGTGTATGGCCGGGCGTGTGCAGCACTTTGATGGTGACCTTGCCAAGAGTCAGTTCCTCGCCATCCTGGGCCAGGTGGGCGGCAAAGTTGGGCTGGGCGGCGGCACCGAACACAATCTGGGCTCCGGTGGCCTGCGCCAGATCCACGTGCCCCGAGACGAAATCGGCGTGAAAATGGGTTTCCAGCACGTATTTGATCTGGGCCTGGTCTTTCTCGGCTTTGAGCAGGTAAGGCTTTATCTCGCGCAGCGGGTCAATGATGGCGGCCTCGCCGTTGCTTTCAATGTAATACGCTCCCTGCGCCAGGCAACCGGTATAAATCTGTTCTACTTTCATAGCAAGATGAACTTGTTTTTACTTCTTTTTACAAAATCGGGGCCAAAACGGACCCAAGGTAAGGACTCCCGTCCCTGCGGGCTACTTCAACAATAACTCCTTACCTAGGATAAAAATACCCATGGCCAGCACAATCCACCCGAAGCCCTTCTTCAAAATCCGGCTGTTTACTTTATGGGCGAAGGCCGCGCCCGCGTAAATCCCCGCTACCGACAAGGCCGAAAACGTGAGCAGGAAAGCCCAGTCAATGCGGTACTGGTACACATCGCCCAGGAAACCCACCAGCGAGTTCCCCGCGATGAGCACCAACGAGGTGCCTACGGCGGTTTTCATGTCCAGGCGCAGCAACAGCACCAGGGCGGGGATAATCAGGAAGCCGCCGCCCGCGCCCACCAACCCAGAGATGAGGCCTACCAACACCGCCTGCGTGAGGACTTTGGCATAGCCCACCCGCTCCTCTCGCCCTAAGGGACAAACCACCTCTTTGTGTTGAATCATGCGGTACGCGGCAATGACCATGAGCAAGGCAAACAGCACCATCACGGCCACACCTTTGGTGATCACCACCCCGCCTAGCTGCAACAGGTGGTTGGGCAGCGCGGGCAACAGGAACAGGCGGGTAAGGTAAATGGTCAGCAGCGAGGGCAGCCCGAAGGTAAGCAAGGTTCTCAGGTGCACCAGCCCCTGCCGGTAAAACCGGATACCGCCCACCGAACTGGTAGCCCCTACCACAAACAGCGAGTAAGACGTGGCCAAGACCGGGTTCAACCCGATGAGGTACACTAAAATGGGCACCGTTAAGATAGAGCCTCCGCTTCCGGTAAGCCCCAGAGACAGCCCTATGAACACTGCCGAAATGTACCCCAGTATTTCCATGTATGCTTGTTTGCGGCAGCAAAGGTAGAAGATACTTTGACCCATCACAGTTTCAAAAAACATAGTGCCGTTTTAAGCCCGTTTTTTGGTTAATTTCTTCTGAACAGAACAAGGCGCCAGAAGCATAGAAAAGGCCCAGAGCTGCACTCAGAGAATAGAACTTCCCTGGTCCGTCCTGTTGCCGGGGTTCTGTAAAATACCCGAAAGCAAAGGTGTAACCGCGGCGCTTCTTATTTTGGAGGGTTTTACCCAAAACGAACGGGAAACAGGCTTTCCGGAAACCGAATAATCTTTCTATTTTCGGGTTCCACTAAAGCCCTGGTTTATGCTGTTGCACTTGCTGCTGCCTTTTCTTCTTTCTTTTGCCAGCCTCTTTGCGCCCAACGCACCGGCGCTCACCGGCCAAGAGGTCCTCAGGAAGATGCATGCCAAGTACCAGGGCAAGTTCAACCCGTATTTCACCTTTGACCAGAAAGCCATCATCTATAAAAGCGCCCAGGACTCTACCGAGCAGGTTTGGCACGAAGCCCTTGCGCTGCCCGGAAGACTGGTCATCAAGTTCGAGGATTTTGAGAAAGGCAATGGCGCCATCTACGCCCAGGACAGCCAGTTTGTGTTCAAGGATAACACGTTGCAAACCCGCACCCGCCGGGTGCACGAGGTCTTGGTGCTGGGCTTTGATGTGTACCATCAGCCGGTAGACCGCAGCGCGGCCCAGTTGCAAGAGGCCGGCATTGACCTCTCCAAAGCCTTCGCCACAGTTTGGCAGAGCCGAAAAGTCTACGTGGTAGGCGTGAATAGCCTGGAGGAGAAAGCCAGCCACTTCATCATTGACCAGGAAAAACTCTGGGTGCTGCAGACCGTTCGGCAAACCGGTGACCGCCGCAACGTGGTGGACCTGAAAGGCTACCAGAACGTGAAAGGCAACTGGGTAGCCACAGACCTCACCTTCTCGCTCAACGGCAAAACCACCATGCACGAGGTCTACTACAACATAAAATTCCCCAAGACCTTGCCTGCCAACCTGTTTACCGTGGCCGGTTTCAAAGCAGCCCGCTGGTAAGTCCTTTTTGCCCTGATTTTCAGAAAACAGCCTTCAATCGAATCACCTTATTACTTCCAATATTAAACACCCTTCATCCACCACCACATGGCCACTTCCAAAATGACCCCGGAACAGCACGAGCAGAAAATAGAAACCTTTTTCGCCACGGTTCCGGCGTTTGCCCAACCCATCTGTGAGAAAATAAGGAACGCCATCGCCACCGCAGATTCGGGCTTGACCCCCACCTGGAAATGGAATACGCCGGTGTATGAGAAAGCCGGCCCAGGGTTGGTGTGTGCCGTGAGCGCGCATAAACAGCACGTGAATCTGTCTTTTTTCCAGGGGGCGTTGTTGCCAGATCCGCATGGGTTGTTCTCCAGCAGCGAGGATGCCAAGGCCATGCGCACCATCAGGTTCACCCAAGACGCACAGGTTAACGAAGACCAACTGGTGGAATACGTGCGGGCTGCCACCCAACTGCAGGCCGGTACCGCGGCCAAATCTACCGAGCGCAGCGTGGTTGAAATCCCCGAGGACCTGAAGCAGGCGCTAACCGGAGCGGGGCAACTTGAGAAGTTTGAAGGAATGGCCTACACGCACCGCAAGGAATATGTGCGCTGGGTGAACGAAGCCAAACGCGCCGAGACCCGTGACTCCCGCATCCAGAAAACCGTGGAGCGTATTACGGAGGGCAAGAAATTCAGCTAGTCTCCTTCTGGGCTTCCTCCATATCGCGCAGAAACTCGCGGTGGTCGCCCAGGTGGTAAATGTCCGTTTCCACCTCCTCGGTAGAGGCGTAAAGGCTGCCGCCGTACTTCATGTCCAGGTATTTGGCGGTGAGTTTAAAGGGCACCTCAAACCCATCGGGGAGCGCATCGTCGGCACCTACAGCCACCAGGAAAAGGGTCTTGCCTTTCAGTTTGCGCCCCAGAGGTTTCTGCATTGTGACCAGATCGGTGAGGCGGTCGAAGAAGGTTTTCAGCTGCGCGCTCATGGCGTACCAATACACCGGCGTGGCCAACACAATCACCTGGTGCTGCAACATCAGGTTGATGAGGGTGTTGAACTCGTCCTCCGCCGGATAGTCATGCTCATAGCGGTAGTAGCCCACGGTGTAATCTAGCAGGTCCACCAATTGGTGCGGGGTCTCCTGGAAGACCTTCTCCAGAAACAATTTCGTGTCGCTTTCCCGGCGGGCACTGGCCAGCAAAATGAGCGGAAGCTGGTTCATGTTAGTAGTACGTCAATAGCTTTACTCCTGATGAAGCCAGGCATATTTGTTCTTGTTCCAATAGATGATTCCGCCTCCGCACGCCTCCAGGAGGTGGGTGGCGATTCCTTCACCTTTCAAAGTAACCGCATGTAAAGAATCTGGCCCGATGATGTCCCCTGTTTCCTCATCTACCAGGGTTTGGGCCACGCTTTCACCTTTGGGTATTTTCTCGAAAACCTCAATCCAATCCAGATTGGTCATTCCGTCTATTTCCCGGCCCGCCCCAAAAACAAAGTACTCCTTGGTTTTTTGGTGAAGAAGGAGAATCCCTTTTTCACCGGTTCTTTTATGACTTACCAGAAAGGCGATGTCTTGCTGATTGTCTCCGTTGAAATCACCTTCCAGAAAAGAGGGCGAGGTAAAATCTGCCAATTGGTACAGGGTGTCTAACTGCAAACCCGCAAACTGCTTCGCCCAGTAGGCGGGAAAAGCCTTCTTCTTTCCGGGGGTTGCCGCCACGGAATCTGGGCTTGCAGGGGCAGCCGTACTCACCAATGCTACCGGTGGTTCCGATGTTTGTCCTTTTGGTTCCTGAGCGGCATGCCCACACCCGCTTAAAACCAGCACCAGCAGCAGCAGTCCAGATAATCGCCTCACGGTCATGCTTCCTTTTTGAGATAAGTTGTACTAAGAACCTTTAGTTACTCCACCACGTGGGCCACGAACTGGGAAAGATTGGTTATGATGCCGCGCTCACGCCGGAACCCGATGGCGCTTCCCTCTCCGGCCCAGAAGACGCCGGCCTGGTAGCGGTACCCTTGGGCATCCTGCGGCAGCTCGGCCCAGGCCTGGTAAATGTGCGGTTGGTAGCCGTAATCACCCGTGGTGGAAGAGACATCGGTGTTCTCGTGGACCTGAATGTTCTGGCCTTCGCGCCCGAAGATGGGTTTCTCCACGGCTTTGCCAGAAAATGAGGTAAACTCGGTTCTTAACAACAGCGGATGGTACGGAAACTGCTGCCAAAGCCAAGCCAACATGCCTTTGCTCTGGAAAAGGAGCGAGTACGCCGGGTTGGCAACCAGCACGCTGCGGGAATACTGCAGGTCAATGAGATCGGTGCAGAGTTCCGGCTCCAGTTCCAGGAACAGCTCCCAAGGCACCAGTTTGAACAGGAAAGGGAACTTACGCCACTGCTCGGCGCCTATCTGGGCCCAGACGCCGCGCTCGGCGCCCAGGGTAGAGACTTGCATCTCGTGGGCGGCGCAAATGTAGGTATCAAAACCGGCCTCGTGGGCGGCCTGCGCCAGCACCTCGCAGTTGGTGTAATCCTCCTTGCTATCAGGCATGTAAATAAACAGGAGGGCAGGTTCCAGCTCGGGGTTCAGGCCCTGCCAGGTGCGGAACTGCTCCACCAGCCCTTCATACAGCCCGTTGGCCTGTTGGCTTTCGTTCTTGCCAGCGGCGGCCAGGCTGGCCCATTGCACCACTGCCGTCTCGGGGATGGCCGTGGCAGTATCAGCGTTGAACTCCAGCAGCTTCACGCCCTCCGGGGTTTGCGCGAAGTCAAAACGGCCGTAGATGTGCCAGTGGCGTTCATCGTTCCAGGAGTGCCGCACCGCGCGCCACAGTTTCTCCGGAATCCCGATCTTGCGCAGGAAATCATCGGGCAGATCATCCGGCACGGCTTCCACCATCATCTGGTACACCGCCGAGGCGGCTTCTAACAGTTCATCGGCGGCCGCCTGGGTCAGCACCACAGCTTCGCCGGACAGGTAGGTCTGGCATTCTTCCTCCACTACCCACTCCCACCCCATCTGGTGGACCATTTTCGTCACGTCGCCGTGGTGCGGCATCAGTTTTACAGGAAGAGCGGATTCTGGCATAACAGGATATAGCTTGGTTAATGAATGACAAAGAAAGTTTGATGGCAAAGCGTTTCAGGGCCGTTTTGCAGAAATCAGCCCTGAAACCATAAGTCAAAAAGAGAAACAGGCACGGCCAGCAGATTAACCGCCGAAGCCAGATCTTCCGCCGAAGCCACCTGAGCTTCTGCCGAAGGTACCGGAACGGCTGCTGCTGGGACGGGTAGACCGCACGGTACCCGATGAGGTGGACGGACGGCTGTACGTGCCGGTGGTTCCCCTGAAAGCCTGGGCTCCCCTGCTTCTTTCGGCGTAGGTTTGCTGGCGCCAGGCATCGTTACGGCGCATGGTAGCCGGATTGGAATAATACGCCGGGTTGGGGTTCATCATACGGCCCGCCATATACCCAATGCTGCTCCACATCAGCACGTTCATCATGCTGAAACCAGAGCCGTTCACCGGATTGGCCTGGGTGTATTGCTGCATCTGGCGCTCCAGTTCCAGACCTTTCAAAGTATCTACCTGTCCGTTGTTATGCTTGAGGATGGCCATCACCTGGCCTGGGCCGGCGGGGCGCTCATCAGTGATGCGCCAGTTATCGGGGCTCACCTCGGTCATCTCGGTGATCACGCCCTGGCTGTATTTAGGGGCGGCCTCATCGGCGTTCCACTCCGTGGAGGCTTCATTCTGGGCCGAGCGGTTATCTGAACAGGAAGATAACCCCAGGCAGGCGGCGGCACTCACCAACAGCACGTTGCGTGAGAAATCACCAATGAGGAAATAGCGCTTTTTCATAAGTATGGATACGCAGCCGTTTAGGGCTAGTTTTTGTAAAATCGGCTTAAAACTCAAACCATAGTATTGGTCGCTGAATTAGGCTTTTTCTTACTCCCAAAGCGGATAATGCTCCAGGTGGACTTTTTGGTTAAAGAAGATTTGGGTGGATGCCTCAAAAGACACCGTGTAGTCTGAAACGTAGAAATGGGCCTCGCCGGGCAGACGGCTGGAGGCAATGCCGGTTTCTGTCAGCACTTTGCCCACGTGGCGGGCCACCAGCTCTGAGGCGTCCAGCACTTCTACCCTGCCCTGGTAAAAATCGGTGATCTGCTCTTTGATCAAGGGGTAATGCGTGCAGCCCAGAATCAAGGCCTCAATGTTGGAAAGCCCAGGTTCTGACAAATACGTCTGTATCACGCTCTCTGAGATGGTGTTGTTGAAGAAGCCTTCCTCAATCATGGGCGCCAGCAGCGGCGTGGCCACCGACTTGAGTTGCACGCCGGCGTTGAGGTCATCAATCTTCTTTTTGTAGACGTTGGAGTTCACGGTTTGTTTGGTACCAATCAAGCCCACGGTTTTCTCAGAGAATCTTTCACCCACATACTGCACCACCGGGTCTATGACATTCAAGACATGGGCCTTGCTGCCCACGTATTCACGCACCAACTCATAGGCCGCCGCTGAGGCAGAATTGCACGCAATGAGAATTATTTTACAATTTTGTTTAATCAACAGGTCGCAGATTTTGACGGAGTACGCCTGGATGGCGGCCGTGGATTTATCGCCGTACGGCAGGTGGGCGGTATCGCCAAAATAGACCAGTTGTTCTTCGGGTAAATGGGCTTTAATGGCTTTAGCAACGGTTAATCCGCCAATACCACTATCAAAAATACCAATGGGACGGGCCCAGTTCTCAGGTTTCGTCATGTGTGAAAAGTTACGCAGAATGGGGTAAATACCAGCCATCCGTAAAAACACCTATATTCATAAAATACAAATCTAAAATGCATTTTACTGCAACAACCCAAAATAAATGGGCGTAAAAGACCATACAAGTTGAAACTAAAAAAGGAGGAATAAAAATGAAAGTAATGTCAACCCGTGCCCACGGGATCATGGATTATCTGGTGGGTCTACTCTTAATTGCTGCTCCATTTATCCTTGATTTTGACCGTGGCGGAGCAGAGACTTGGGTACCTATCATTGTGGGTGCCGTGATTATTCTACAGAACCTCATGACCAACTGGGAAGTAGGCGTTTTCAGAGCCCTGTCTGCTAACATGCACTTGAACATGGACTACCTGATTGGTATTTTCTTAGCCGCCTCTCCCTGGATCTTCAATTTTGACGAGTATGTATACCTGCCGCACCTGATTGTAGGTATCATGATCTTATTGCAAGCCATGATGACGCGCGTAGTACCAGCCCACGGGGCCGTTACCAACGCTAGAATGCACCACGGACACACCCACTAAGGGTAGTGCTGAAATTGAGTTAAAAAGAAAGCAGAGAAGGCCGGGAAAACCCGGCCTTTTTTGTGCGCTCCATATTTCCCTGAACTGTCTCTGGTTTACGCTTTTCTGTTTGCGTACCTTTGCGCCATGAATTACCTTTCAGCAGACTCTATCTCTAAAAGCTACGGCGACCGCTGGCTTTTTCAGAATCTTATATTTGGCATTAACCGGGGGCAGCGCATTGCGCTAATTGGCGCCAACGGAGCCGGCAAGACCACCCTTCTCCAGATTTTAGCGGGCACCGTTCCGCCAGACAACGGCAGCGTAAGCGTACGCAAAGGCATTAGAGTGGGCTACCTCTGGCAACAACCAGAATTTCCGGCGGGCGCCACCGTGCAAGAGGCCATTTTCTCGGGCCAAACCGAGGTACTGGACGCTATCAGGGACTACGAAGCCTGTTTAGAAGACCCCAACACGTCTGACAAACGCATGCAGCAGGTAATGGAGCGCATGGAAACCCTGCACGCCTGGGAGTATGAAGTGCGCACCAAACAAATCTTGGGCAAACTGGGCATCCAGAACCTGGACGTACAAGTGGAGCACCTTTCCGGCGGACAGAAGAAACGCGTGGCCATGGCCCGGGTCTTGATTGAGGAACCAGATTTGTTGATCCTGGATGAGCCTACCAACCATTTAGACCTGGAAACCATTGAATGGTTTGAGAACCTGTTGACCACTGAGCAGACCACCTTGCTCATGGTGACCCACGACCGTTACTTCCTGGACCAGGTGGCGAACGAGATCGCGGAGCTGGACCGCGGACAGGTCTACACCTACAAAGGAAACTACAGCTATTACGTAGAGAAAAAAGCCGAGCAGGAAGAAGCCAACGCCGCCGAGATGGGTAAGGCCAAGCAACTTCTCAAGAAAGAATTGGAGTGGATGCGCAAGCAACCGCGCGCCCGGGGCACCAAGTCCAAATCACGGGTAGACGCGTTCTATGACCTCAAAGACAAGACCTCGCAGAAAGACACCCGCACTTCCCTGGAACTGTCTGTGAAGAGCACCCGCCAGGGAAACCAGATCCTGGAGATAGACCACCTAAGCAAAAGTTTCGGGGAGAAAGTCGTATTGAATGACTTCAGCTACATCTTCCGAAAAAAAGACCGCGTAGGCATTGTGGGCCCGAACGGCGCTGGCAAAACCACGTTCCTGAACATGCTCACCGGCCGATTGGCGCCGGACAGCGGCGAGATCATCGCCGGCCAAACCACCGTGTTTGGTTATTACACCCAGTCTGAGCTCACGTTCAATGAGAACCAGCGCGTGATTGACGTGGTAAAGGAAGTAGCCGAGGTAGTGGAAACCGGCAACGGCGAGGTGATTACCGCCAGCCAATTCCTGCAGCATTTCCAGTTCCCGCCGGCCCAGCAGTACACGTTTGTAAGCAAACTGAGCGGCGGTGAGAAACGGCGCCTGCAGTTGCTGCGCGTGCTCATCAAAAACCCCAACTTCCTCATCCTGGACGAGCCTACGAACGACCTAGACATTCAGACGCTGAACATCCTGGAGGATTTTCTGCTGAATTTCGGGGGCTCGCTGCTCATCGTTTCCCACGACCGTTACTTCATGGACCGGTTGGTAGAGCACTTGTTCGTGTTTGAGGAAAGCGGCCAACTCCGCGATTTCCCGGGCAACTACACCGATTACCGCGAGTGGGCCAAAGAGCGCGAGAACATGAAACTGGATGAGGTGAAACCCATCGTGAAAGAAGCCCCAGCAGCACCTGCCCCGACACCCGTAGCTGCTGCCCCTGCGGCTGATGCGGCGCCTAAACGGAAAGCCTCTTTCAAGGAAAAACAGGAATACGAGCAACTGGAGAAAGAAATAGAAAACCTGGAAGCCGAAAAGGACACCTTAGCAGAAGAAATGAATTCCGGCGCGGCCGACCACAAACGCCTGGCAGAACTGGCCCAACGCATCAAGGACATCAACACCGCCGTGGAAACAAAAACGGAGCGCTGGCTTGAACTTGCTGAGATCGTTTAATACGGTATCAAGTAGCGCGTATCAAGTTTCACGATGAAGGCCTCTGTTTCAAGGCTGGTTTTACAAAATCGGCTCTGAAACAGGATACTTAACTTAACAAGAGAAGGACATCATATTATACTGATACGAGCAAAAGCAGCTCGGCCCGGATGGTTTTTATTCCATGCGGGCCGAGTTGCTTTTTTTAGGGTTCGTCTTTCTACCTGATTCGTGCTACCTGCTACTAATACACATTGGGCTTGCGCTGGTAGCTGAAGGAGAATCCGACTTTTTGCGGGGTGCTTACCTGCTGCTCTTCAAGTTTCTGTTTTACGGTGATTTTCCTGATCTCCTCCACATCCGGGGCAATGAGGTCATTGTTCACCGAGGCTACCATAGCGCTTTCAATGAAGACCCGCAGGGTTTCCTCAGTGATCACGTTTTTGGCCATGTCGTTGTAAGTGAGGTCCAGCTGCTTCACGCCTTCCAGGTAGAAGTGGTTCTCAATGTTGATGAGCACGCGACCCAACAGGTACCCGGGATCGTTCAGGCGGTTGTATTTGATGGAGTCTGCCATGAAATTGTAGGCCATGATGTGCCCGAAGAATCGGCGCCGGAAATCCTCGTCCACGTAGCGGCTCTTCATGAGTTCATGGTCATCGGGCAGCGTGATTACGTTGGAGTGCATCACAAACATGAGCAGGTCGCCGGAGAACTTAATATGGAATTCAAAGTCATTGACGCTTCGGTATTCAATGACCACGTTGGAATCTACCTCGTTGATCCGTTTTCTAAGGTTCTCCACCAGTTCAATTGAGCAGGCTCTGAGTTGCTCAAAGATGGTGCGGGTATTTCTGAAAATAGCTTGCTTGGTGGTAGACTTCTGCCGTAACCCCTCAAAAATGGTCTCAATTCTATCTTCCATAGTACACCGTTTCGTAAGACATATTGCTGCGCCAGCCTGGGCAATGTATCTTTAATAGTACTTTCCGCAAGGCCTTTAGGTTATAAATTTCCTGATTTGACCGGGAAGATAAGGTCCTTTTGAGCTAATTCCTGCATTTCAGCTGAAGAAACACCAGTTTTTTCCTCCAACACCTGCCAGGTATGCTGCCCCAGTTCTGGTGGTTCAGAAATAGAAAAATGCCTAGAAGCTGGTCCCGAAAATGCAACCTGGCGTACTCCCTGGGGCTTTCCTTCTCCGTTTGCCAACAACTGATTTTGCACCAAGGGCTGGGCCAACGCCTCAGGCACGGAATGCACCGCCCCGGCCGGAACATGCTGCGCCACCAGAGCCTTTAACAATTCTTTCTGCGGCAGCCTAGACACTAGTTCCTGCAGCTTAGGATGGAGGGCATCCCGGTTGGAAACCCGCTGCCGGTTGGTCCGAAATCTAGCATCTTGGGCCAGTTCCGGCTCGCTCAAAATTTGGCAAAGCACCTGAAACTGCCGGTCATCTCCAATAGCCAGCACCACTTCTTTGCCGTCACTGGTGCGGTAGATGGTTCCGTAGGGTACGATGTTAGGGTGCTCAGAGCCCATTCTCTGCGGAGCCACGCCCGTTACCAGGTAATTGGTGGCCTGGTTGGCCAGTGAGGCGACCGCTGAGGCAAGGAGCGAAACCTCTATGTACTGGCCTAACCCGGTTTTTTCTCTTCGGTAAAGACCTGCCAGGAGTCCTTCTTTTAACTGGTGGGCGGCCAATAGGTCAATCAAGGCAACCGGCATTTTCACAGGCGGACCGTCTGGCTCTCCGTTGAGGAACATAAAGCCGGCCTCGGCCTGCAGTACGGCATCATACCCCGCCCTGGGCACCTCACTCCCGTACCCGGTGATGTGGCCGTACAGAAGCCTGGGGTTCAACTGTGACAACGTATCGTAATCCATTTGCAGCTTTTCGGCATCGCCGGGCTTAAAACTAACCAGCACCACATCGGCCTTAGCGATGATTTTGTACGCCAGTTGTTTCCCTTCTTCACTGGACAAGTCCAGAGCCACCGATTTCTTTCCCCAGTTAGCTGAGGCAAAATACGCCGACACGGAGGCAGACGGATTTTCTGAAGTCAGTTTCCAGCGGCGGGTCACGTCACCGTGGGTTTTGGGGCTCTCCACCTTTATCACCTCGGCGCCTAGTTCGGCAAAGAACTGCCCCACACTAGGTCCGGCCAGCACGCTTGCAAACTCCACTACCATCAAATCGTGAAAAAGGCCTTTCTCTGAATCCATCGGTTTTGTTGCTGTTTTTCCAAAAATGGGCAAAAAAGAACAAAGGAAACCAACCTGCTCTGGTAGGCCTATAAAAAAAGTAGGCAACGACCAAAGATCGCTGCCTACTTAGCATCCTATCAATCCAATTTAAATTCTTACCTGATCACAATCCGCTGGGTGGTGCTTCTACCGTTGGCGGTGATGGAGAGGGTGTAGATACCCGCTCTCAGGTTCAATCCTGTTAAGTTCAAGTTTACGTCTGAGGCCACGTTGCTCAGTTGCTGGCTGTGTAGCACCCGTCCGCTCAGATCGGCTAACCGGATGGTGGCCCTGCCATTCACTTCTTCCTGGAAGCGGATGCCTACCCTGCCGTCGGTTACCGGGTTAGGGAACACGCTCACCGCTGCCTGGCTTGCCGCTCCGGCATTGTGGCTCACCGCAATTACTTTAGAGTATTCAAAGGCGTTGTCAAAGTCCACTTGTCTCAGGCGGTAGTACACGGTTCCGGAGGCTGCGCCGCGGTCTGTGTACGCGTAGTCTACCAGCGCGGAGGAGTTGCCGTTCCCTTTTACCTCGCCTACTTTCTTGAAGTCTTTGCCGTTGGCGCTGCGCTCAATCTCAAAGCGGTCGTTGTTGATCTCAGAGGCTGTGCTCCAGGCCAGTTCTACCGCCCCGTTGCGGGAGTCGCCATCAAATCTGGTGAGCGTTACCGGCAGCGGGTTACCATTACCGCAGTCTTTCACTACGATGGACTCTTCTGCCACGCCGCTGGCGCACTCATTGGTGGCGGTTACCCTGAAGGTGTACGGTTGGCCCAACTGAGACTCTTCAAACACGGCTACCACGGTTACGTACCCAGGACCTTCATCCAGAACTATGAATCCTTCCGGCACATCAAAGGTGTAGGTTACGCCATTCTGCATCTGAGCTACACGGATGGTAGTTGGCTCATCGGCTAAGTTGCAGATAGAATCTGGGGCTACCAGGGCAACGGTTGGTTTGATACAGCCACCGTTTGTGCCGCAATCTTCTACGTTCACCGGTTTGCAAACCGCCTCAGCGCCACAGTTGTTTCCGTTCACGGCTACTACCGTCACAAAGAGGGTTGAATCTGGTTTGGCGTTGTTCACCATGATGTTCACGTAGCCATACCCCTGAGACACAATCTTGAATTCTTCTGGCAGGAAGAACTGGTATTTTACTTTACCCAGCGGATCTCTGTCTTCTACCGCAATCTTATAGATTTTCTCGCCGGAGGAGCACACGATTGATGGAGAAGTCACAGTAAGGTCAGGTTTGGCGCAGGAGCCGCAGTTTGCCTTAGGCCTAACGGCCACAGTTGCATCGCCGGCCTCACAGATGGCTTTGTTCTTTTTAGGGTTACTGGCTACAGAGACAGCAACATCGCCGGCTGCTGATCCCGCTTTCACAATAAGGGTGTTAGTATTCTGACCAGACACAATAACCCAACCAGTGGGCACAGTCCAGGAGAAATCGTATGATCTATTGTTTCCGTTGCCGTTGCCATTTCCGTTCACTTTACCGGCGGAGGCCCTGTAAACCAGCACGTCTCCGGCACAGAAATTAGCATCACCCTGGATAGACACTGCCACTGCTTTGCCTGGTTTCACAGGCAGGGTAGCCACTTTGGTGCCGCAGGCTGCATGGTTCACGGTCACTTTCATGGTACCGTTTTTCATCCCCACTTTCACCTTCACCTTGTTGGTGCCTTGGCCGCTTACTATTTCCCAACCTTTGATTGGGGTATTGTCTTGTGCTCTTGGCACATCCCAGGCGTAGGAAGTATAATTATTGGCGATGGAGTATTCAACAGTTTCACCAGGGCAAGGGCTGGTAGGGCCTTCTATCGGTCTTGGCTGGGACTCGTTGCAGTTGTTGCCGCCATTGCCACCTCCGTTACCTCCTCCATTATTGCCACCGCCGTTACCATTTCCGCCGCCGTTGTTTCCACCACCGTTTCCGTTTCCGCCATTGCCGTTTCCGCCGCCATTATTGCCGCCGTTGCCGTTATCGCCACCATTTGAGCCACCGCCAGATGTACAGCCTTTCACGTCAAAGGAAACCATCCCAACGGTAGTGGAGGCTTTTGCCTCCGCTCTCAGGGTAGACATCCGGCTGAAATCAGCAGCGGAGATGGTGTAAGAGAAATCAGCGGTTCTGCCGTTCTTATAGCCTGAGCCGGTGTTGAACTTTACAGAGTAGAAAGGATTGTTGGTTCCGTTCTCGTACCCGTTAGATGGACCATTAGCAGAGATAGCTTTAGCGCCGGCGGGTAGTTCAAAAGAGGCATGGCTGAGGTCGCGGTTGCAGTTTACTTTCAACCCGAAGGAAAGGGTAACTGTTCCATTGGCGTTTTTGGTAACACCTTTGAAATTAAAATCGAAGCATTCGTCAGATTTGGATCCGGAGCACTGAGCCTGTACCTGGGTAATTAAACCAAAAAGTAAAAACAATAAGGTACCAGCCCATGAAAGTAAAGTTCTTTTCATGATAGGAGAATAAAGGATAGTAAAAGGATGCAACTAGGACACAGGTATTCAATATCCTTGGCTAGCAAGGAGGGGAAGAGAAAAAGGGAAAGCCAGTTTTACCGTAAAGTGTCTACAGTGCTGGGCTTAATGAGAAGAAATCAGGGGGAAAGTACAGGTTTTGTCATCGCCTCAATCATTAACAGTTTGAAACTTAGTATATTTGGCTTAAATACAATCTATCCTCTTTAACGACACCCATTGATTGCGGTTGCACCTAAATTGCACTTTCAGTTAATATCACAAAACTTTTCTTGACAAAACACAATGTGCATAAATGCTTTTTGTGACTTATAGAAGATTTAAAGCAAATTTCTTTTAAATCTGCTTTCAACAATATATAACACTTCTAATGGAACACAAACCCTTTCAAAGGCAATGGTGACTCATTCTTCAAATGCTTTCAATACAATTATCATCCAGACACCTTATCAACCTGCAAATAATTAGAAAGAAGAAGTTCACAGGCACTATCCCCCCTGCTGCTACCTTATATGCAACTTCTTGGTTAACCTAGGTTGGTTCTTCTTTTAGGTATCCCATATCTTTTGCATTCGAACCGTGCCCTTTGCGCTAATGCTTGTGTAAGTCCCTAAAATTATAAAAGGAAACAGGCAGCGACTTTTGGTCGCTGCCTGCCTAACATCCTATCACTTTTTCCTTTTATCTAACCACTACACGCTGGGTAGTGTTCTGGCCGTTGGCATTTACTGAGATCAGGTAGATACCAGCTTTCAGGTTAAGGCTAGTCAGGTTAAGGGCAATCTCGCCTTCCACGCTGGCTACCTCTTGGGTGTGAAGCACTCTGCCGCTTACATCTACCAGGCGAACTGTAGCGCTGCCTTTTACTTGATCCTGGAAGCGGATGCTCACTCTGCCATCGGATACCGGGTTAGGGTACACACTTACTGCTGCGTTGTTGCTGGCGGTAGCGGCGTGGCTCACGGCAATCACTTTTGAATATTCAAAGGCGTTGTCAAAGTCAACTTGTCTCAGGCGGTAGTACACGGTGCCGGAAGCTGCGTTGCGGTCTGTGTAAGAATAGTCCACAGTGGCAGAGGAGTTTCCGTTACCTTTCACCTCGCCTACTTTCTTGAAGTCTTTGCCGTTGATGCTGCGCTCAATCTCAAAGCGGTCGTTGTTTTTCTCTGAGGCAGTGCTCCAGGCCAGTACTACGGCTCCGCTGCGGGAAGCACCTTCAAATCTGGTTAGCGTTACCGGAAGTGGGTTACCAATTCCGCAGTCTGCAACTACAATTGAAGCGTTTGCTGTCTGTGTGCCGCACTCATTGGTGGCAGTTACAGAGATGGTTTGTGCCTGACCTAACTGGGCTTCTTCAAACACTGCTACCACGGTCACGAATCCTGCACCTTCTTCCAGCACGATGAATCCTTCTGGCACGGTGAAGGTGTAGGTAACGCCTTCCTGCATTTCAGCTACTCTGATGGTCGTTGGCTCATCGGCTAAGTTACAGATGGTGTCTGGGGCAACCAGTCTCACGGTTGGTACTTGGCAAACTCCGCCGCCGCCGCAGTTCTCGTTCGTTTCTACCAGCAATTGGTCAGAGGCCGTACCGCAGTATCCGTTTTTAGAACCTCCCACTCCGTTTCCGTTGTTTCCGTTGCCGCTTGGTTTGGTTTCATCAGTTACATAAACGTTCACTTCACCGTCAGTAGCACCAGGGATCACTACAATCTTGTCAGTGCCTTGTCCGCTTTGAATGGTCCAGTCTGCCGGAACAGTCCAGGTGAATTTGAATTCGCCTTTGGCGTTGCCGTTTCCGTTGCCATTACCGTTTGTTTTCTTAACTGAGGCAGTATACGCTTGTGCTTGTTTTACACAGATTGAATCTGGTCCGGAGATAGCCACTTCAAAGTTCTTTCCTGGTTTCACAGGCAGGGTAGCCACTTTAGTACCGCAGATAGGGTCATTCACTTTCACTTTCATGGTACCGCTTTTCTGACCTACTCTTACCGTCACGCAGCTTGTACCCTGGCCAGAGATGATTTCCCAGCCTACTGGTGGCTCACCAGCGTGGGCTCTTGGCACATCCCATTCAAAGGAGGTGTAGTTACGGTCATTCTCAATGCAGTAGGTGACCACGTCGCCGGCGCATGGGTGCTGCTCACCAATGATGGGTCTTGGCTGTGAATCTTTGCAGTTGTCACCGCCATTGTTTCCGCCGCCAGTAGGGGAACAATTTTTCAGGTCAAAGGTAACCATCCCAACAGTGGTGGAGGCTTTCGCTTCTGCTCTCAGGGTAGTCATCCGGCTGAAATCAGCAGCGGAGATGGTGTAAGAGAAATCGGCGGTTCTGCCGTTCTTATAGCCTGAGCCGGTGTTGAATTTCACAGAGTAGAAAGGATTGTTGGTTCCGTTCTCGTACCCGTTGGTAGGTCCTGTGGCAGAGATGGCTTTGGCGCCGCTTGGCAACTCAAAAGAGGCATGGCTGAGGTCACGGTTGCAGTTCACTTTCACCCCGAAGGAAAGGGTAACCGTTCCATCGGTGTTTTTGGTAACGCCTTTGAAGTTGAAGTCAAAGCATTCGTCAGATTTGGTTCCGGCACACTGGGCTTGCGCCTGAGTGATTAAACCGAAAAGTATAAGCATAAGGGTGCTGGCCCATGAAAGTACAGTTCTTTTCATGATAGGAGGAATTAAGGTAAATTGGATGTAGATTAGACGTAGTTGTCCCGTGAACCTAAATTCTCATTTAGGCGGGTATTATTTTTTTTAGCTCCGTTGGCAATAATTTTATTTACTGCCTAAGCTTAATCAGATTTAAGGGGAGGGGTTAGTAAAGCTTGCTTCATAGTGTAGGTAAGGTTTGTAAACTTAGTTATCTTCAATTTCTTTCTATACACGCTTTAACGGAGGCTTACACTTGCGGTTTCACGCAATTGTATTTTAAAAAAATGTTACAAATATGTTCTTTATAATTTCATATTATTTAACCAATTTTAAGCCAAAAAACCTATATTCAACGGTTTTACGGCCCAAATACGCAGTTTTGCTTATTGTATTCTTACAACAACCTTCCTTTAAAAATCTTATCTGTAAATTCTATATAGTGCAATTTGTATACAACTAAACAGGTATATAGAAATGATTAATTACTTCTGTTTTGAAGCGCTTTGTTTAGAAACAACACCAAACCAAACGGCAGAAAAGGTTATCTTTACAGACCTTATACAATGGCCAGCCTAATTGCACCGCTGGCTTACAAGAAGATACAGAACAATGAGTGTTACATTTGATGATTTCAACCTACAGCCCGACTTACTGGAAGGTATTCGGTCCATGGGTTATAAACAGGCAACTCCCATCCAAGCCCAGGCCATTCCGCACATATTAGAATCAAAGGATCTGATTGCCTGCGCCCAGACCGGGACCGGTAAAACCGCAGCATTCCTGGTGCCTACGCTCAGCAAGATCACCGAGGCCAAGTATGATTTCACCAGCACCCTGGTGTTGGTACCTACCCGCGAGCTGGCCAAGCAGATAGATGATCAGGTAGAGGGCTTGAGCTATTTCACCGGCGCCACCTCTATTGCCATTTACGGAGGCAACAACGCCCAGAACTGGGACCAGCAGAAGAAGGCCCTCACCAGTGGCGCAGACATCATAGTGGCCACGCCAGGGCGCCTGATTGCCCACATGCAGATGGGCTACGTGAAGTTAGACCAACTGAAGTACCTTATCCTGGACGAGGCCGATAAAATGCTGGACATGGGTTTTATGGACGATCTCATGAAGATCATCTCCCAACTACCGAAAGAGCGCCAAACCCTCATGTTCTCGGCTACCATGCCGCCCAAGATCAGGAACTTCGCGAAGCAGATCCTGCAAACCCCAGAGGAAATCAGCCTTTCTATCTCCAAGCCGGCCGCTAACATTGACCAGCGCAT
Organism: Rufibacter hautae; assembly: GCF_008271695.1. Taxonomy (GTDB): domain Bacteria; phylum Bacteroidota; class Bacteroidia; order Cytophagales; family Hymenobacteraceae; genus Nibribacter; species Nibribacter hautae. Next base: position 15,688 of record NZ_VKKY01000002.1, on the reverse strand, counting down.
TTACCTGGTGTATGACAACCAGAAACTGCGGGTATTGCAGCACATACTAAAGGACGAGCAGATCCAGACCATGATTCTGTTCACGTCCCGGAAGAACGCCGTGAACGACATTGTGCGCTCCCTGCAAAAAATGGGTTTTGAGGCCGAGGGCATCAGCTCTGACCGAACCCAGGACGAGCGCGAAGCTACCCTCCAGCGTTTCCGGAACAAGCAACTACAGGTATTGGTAGCCACGGATGTGATGTCCCGCGGCATTGACGTGGAAGGCATCAGCCATGTGGTGAACTTTGACGTGCCCCAGGATGCTGAGGATTACGTACACCGCATCGGCCGTACGGCCCGCGCCGAGACCTCTGGTACCGCCATCACGTTTGTGAACGAGCAAGACCAGGAGCGCCTGGTGAAGATTGAGAAACTGATTGAGCGCGAACTGCCCAAACTTACTTTGCCAGAAGGTCTGGGCGAGAGCCCGGCGTTTGACCCGGTGGGGAACAGCAAAAGAGGCGGTGGCCGTGGCAGAGGAGGCAGACCAGAAGGAAGAAGCGCCAGACCAGAAAGCGGCCGCCCCGAGGGCAGACGCCGGGAAGGCAGCGGAACCCGTGACAATACCCGAAGAAGAGACGGCAAACCGCGCGGCGAGAAACCAGCCGGCACCTCCCCTACCGAAGGCGCTACGCCCCGTCCCCCACGGACAGAAGGGCAACCGCAAGCCCCCAGAGTGGAAGGCGAGGCAATAAAGCGCAAGAAGAAGCGCCGCAAGAAACCAGCTGGCCCAAGAGCCACTGAGGGCGGCCAAACCACCCAAGCGCCACCAGCTGCAGCATCAGCAGAATAATTTATTCTAGCAGAACATTCTGGAAAGTTAAGCGCCTCTGTTTTAAGGTCGATTTTGTGAAATCGACCTTAAAACATAGGCGCTTCTTTATATTACTCAGCTAGAATTTACCTATCCAACAGCAATCCAATTCCCAAGAGTACGACAAAGCAAAGCGTGGAAAGCGCCATTTGTTTCAGGAGCGGATCAAGTTGCGCAGGGGTTTGACGACGTTTCACTTCGCGGCCGTTGAAGAGCAAAAGCGGCAGGGAACCCAAAAAGAGCCAAGGCCAGAACGTGGCGTTCACCCGCACCCAGACAAACACCACCGTGCAAAGAATACCAGCCAGCAGCAACACCCAATGGTAGCGCCGGGCCCGCAGGGCACCCAACCGCACCGGCACCGACCGCTTCCCCGCCAGTTCATCTGACTTGATGTCTCTAATGTTGTTCACGTTCAACACGGCCGCTGAAAAAAAGCCCAGACTGGAGGCAGGCAGCAGCAGTTCTGAGAAAATGCGCTCGGTCTGCAGAAAGTAAGTCCCCAACACCCCTACCCAGCCAAAGAAAAAGAAAACGGAGATATCACCCAAACCGGCGTACCCGTAAGGCTTGCCGCCGTTGGTATAGCCGATGGCCGCCCAGATAGCGCCAATCCCCAGTAAAAGGAAAAACAAGAACAGGTAAAGCCCCGAGGTCCCCAAGGCCACCCACAGCAAGCCTACACCAGAAGCCAGCGACAAAAGGCTGAATACAATGATGGCCGTTCGCATCTGGCCGGGAGAGATCTGCCCAGCCTGCACCGCCCGTTGCGGACCTTCACGGTGTTGGCTGTCGGCGCCGTGTTTGGTGTCTCCGTAATCATTGGCGAGGTTGGAGAGAATCTGCAGGAAAAGGGTGGTCAGGACGCAGAGCAAGAGCACCGGCCACCTGGAAAGATGGTCGGCGGCCGCCAGGAAACCGCCCATGCCAATACAAGACAAAGAAAGGGGCAGCGTGCGTAACCGGAAAGCCGATACCCACGTGCCCGCTGTTGGCCGTTTTGGGGCCGATATTTCTAAATCCACTTAAAACTGTTAGCTATTGATGTCACGCAGCAACTCCTCGCTCAGAGGAGACACTTTGGAAGGATAGAATTTGATGATCTGGCCGTTTTCGCTGATGAGGTACTTGCAGAAGTTCCAGCTTGGCGCGCTGGCATTGCTGCCGTTGGCATCCTTGCTGGTGAGCCATTTGTACAACGGCTGCTGCTCCGCCCCTATCACCGAGGCTTTCTGGAACATGGGGAACGACACCCCGAAGTTCTTCTGGCAGAACTGGGCGATTTCCTCGTTGGAGCCTTTTTCCTGGCCGCCAAAGTCATTGGCCGGGAAACCCAGTACTACCACTTTGTCGCCGTGCAGTTTGTGGAGTTTCTCCAGGTCTGCGTACTGCGGCGTGAAACCACACTCAGAAGCCACGTTCACGATGAGTACCTTTTTGCCTTTGTACTGCTTCAGGCTGGTGTCTTTTCCGTCAATGGTCTTCAACGGAATTTCATAGATAGAGGAAGAGGCGGTGGCTGTATTCATGTTGGTAGCGGTTGGTGTCTCAGGCGTCTTGGCAGCCGGCGAAGAGCAGGCCATCATGAGAGAGAGCGAGAATAGGGTTACAAGCTGTAGCATAATGCAATGGGTTTTATTTCCTTAACCGTTCTGGGTAAAATATGTTCTGTTACTTCTAAATCAAACATTGGAAGAAAGCTTCTCCGTTTTGAGCCAATTTTTGATAAAACCGGCCTAAAATCCACGGGGTTCTTCCTTTAACGTGTCCTGCTTCCCTTCTGATTCTCCCGCCTTTGCTTTTCTGGCAAATTACATCCGCTCTGGCACCGTGATGCCCAGCAAGCCCATGACCAGTTTCAGGGTCTTGGCCACCTGCGCAGACAAGGCAATCCGGAAACTCAGGACCTGAGGGTTGGTCTCCTGGAAAATAGGAACCTCAGTGTAGAAACGGTTGTAGGCCTTGGCTACGTCAAACGCGTACTGCGCAATAATAGACGGCGCGAAGTTGCGGGCCGCCTCGTCAATGATGGAGTCTGCGTAGTTCAGCAGCACCAACACCTCGCGCTCCGTCTCGTGCAATCCCTCTACGCCAGCAAACGCATCGGCAGTGGCCGAGATGCCTAGTTCGTTCGCTTTGCGTTGGATGGCTGCAATACGCGCGTGGGTGTACTGGATGAACGGACCGGTGTTGCCTTTAAAGTCGATGGACTCCTCGGGGTTGAACAGCATCCGTTTCTTGGGGTCTACCTTCAGAAGGAAGTACTTGAGCGCGCCCATGGCCAGTGTATGGTAGAGTTTCTGCGCCTCCTCAGGGGTGAAACCCTCAATCTTGCCCAGTTCATCGGTTTTCTGGCGGGCAGTGTCAATCATCTCCTCCACCAGTTCATCGGCGTCTACCACGGTCCCTTCGCGGGACTTCATCTTACCGCTGGGTAGGTCCACCATGCCGTAGGAAAGGTGATAGATGCCGTCGGCGTAGGGTTTCTGCAGTTTCTTTAAAATCGCCTTTAAAACCTGGAAGTGGTAGTTCTGCTCATCGGCCACCACGTACACAGACTGGTCGTAGTGGAAATCCTGGTATTTGAGTTCGGCGGTGCCGAGATCCTGGGTGATGTACACCGAGGTACCGTCGGCGCGGAGCACCAGTTTCTCGTCCAGACCTTCCTCGGTCAAATCAATCCACACGGAGCCGTCGGGCTTCTTGAAAAAGACGCCTTTTTCCAGGCCTTCCTCCACGCGGTCTTTGCCTAAGAGGTAGGTACCAGACTCATAGTAGAACTTGTCAAAGTCCACCCCAATATTCTGGTAAGTGGCCGTGAAGCCCTCGTACACCCAGCCGTTCATCTTCTCCCAAAGGGCGATGGTGGCAGGGTCGTGCTGCTCCCATTTCTGGAGCATTTCCTGGGTTTCCAGCATAAGGGGAGCCTGCTTTTTGGCCTGCTCCTTGTCTACGCCCTGCGCCACCAGCTGGTCAATCTCCTGCTTGTAGGCCTTGTCGAACTCCACGTAGTACTTGCCCACCAGGTGGTCGCCCTTGATGCCGGCGCTCTGCGGCGTCTCGCCCTGCCCGAATTTCTCATAGGCGATCATGGACTTGCAGATGTGGATGCCACGGTCGTTCACCAGGTTGGCTTTCACCACCTCGCGGCCCGCCGCTTTCAGGATCTCGGCCACGGAGTAGCCCAGGAAGTTGTTGCGCAAATGGCCTAGGTGCAGCGGCTTGTTTGTGTTCGGCGAAGAGTATTCTACCACCACTTTCTGTTTAGGGCCTGTTTCTGAAAAACCAGCCCCTAAACCAGAAACCTGCTCAGAGAACTGCTGCAGCCACACGCTGTCTTTGATCTCGATGTTGAGGAAGCCTTTGACCACGTTGTAGCCGGCGACCTGCGGGGCTCCTTGCGTAAGCGCCTCGCCCAAGGCCTGCCCAATCTGCTCAGGGCCTTTGCCCAAGGCTTTGGTAAGCGGGAAAGTCACAAACGTGAAAGTGCCGGCAAACTCCTTACGCGTAGGCTGCAGGTTAATCTGCTCTGCGGGAAGCGCGTGCTGGAACGTATCTTGTAACGCCTGGCTCAGCGCCTGGGCAATCTGGGTTTCAAGTTGTTTCATCTGTCTTTAAGCCATAGGTACTGACTGCGCCTCTTTGGCCAACCGGTCCTGAATAGCTTCTGTAGTGTGTTCTAAAATTTCAAAGGCGTTCTGCGCCATGGTATTCTCCGCGTCCAGGGTGGGGTTTATCTCCACCATCTCAAAGCAAATCACCTTTGGGTTACTCACCAGCAGGTAACACAGCTCTTTGGCCTGCGCCACGTTCAAGCCCACCTCTACCGGAGTGCCGGTACCCTTGGAAAACTTAGAGTCCAGGCTGTCCACGTCAAAGGAGACGTAGATGATGTCGCAGTCCCGCAGGCGGTTCAGGGCTTCTTCGGCCACCTGCTCCATGCCTTTGGCCATCACCTCGGGGTACGTGAAGTTCTTGATGTTGTGCTTGTCAAACAGGTACACCTCGGGCTTCTCGTAGCTGCGGGTCACAATGTAGACAATGTGCTGGTGTTTGATCTTGGGCTGGTCTGTGCCTACCTTCTTCAGCGACTCCCAGAAGAAAATAGTTTCCTGGTCTGGTTCGTTCACTTTGCAGTCCAGGTTGTCCTCGGCCAGGGAGGCGGCCAGCGGCATGCCGTGCATGTTGCCGGAAGGCGTGGTGTACGGTGAGTGGATGTCGGCGTGCGCGTCTACCCAGATCACGCCCAGGGTTTTGTCTGGGTACGCGGCCTTAATGCCGGCAATGGTACCCCCGGCATTGGAATGGTCGCCGGCCAGCAGCAGCGGGAACATTCCAAGCTCTAATGTTTGTTCAACAGTGTTACTGATGCGTTTGTACGTCTGCAGCACACTGTCAATGTATTTGGCATAGGGAAACAGGTTCTTTTCAAACAGCACATCGTTGAGGTTGGGCACCTCTACGGCGGTGAACCGTTTAAAATAATCGGACTGTTTGTTCAGGCACGCGATCTTGAGGGCGTCAATGCCCAAACTAGCTCCGCGTGTGCCCGCACCTAGCTCAGATTTCACTTCTATCAGTCTGATTTTTTTCATGCAAAACGGAAACTAGTTTTTGCAAAGATGGTAAAATACAAGCAATTTCGCACGCTATCCGTTGGGGATAGCCCTTTACATTATAATGGATAAATACACAGACCTCATACACCAAACCTTTGATTTCCCCACCGAGGAATTCACCGTTCACGATAACGAACTCTTTTTCAACGGCATCCCTATGATGGAACTGGTGAAGCAATACGGCACCCCGCTGCGCCTCACCTATTTACCTAAAATCAGCTCCCAGATTCAGAAGGCGAAAATCCTTTTCCGGGAATCTATGGAGAAGCTGAATTACCAGGGAACGTACACCTATTGCTATTGCACCAAGTCATCGCACTTCTCTTTTGTACTGGAAGAGGCCCTGAAGAATGACATCCATATTGAGACCTCCTCTTCCTTTGACATGCCCATCATCAGGGCGCTGTACGAGAAAGGCAAGGTAAACAAAGACGTGTTTGTGGTCTGCAACGGTTTCAAGCGCGAGCTTTACCGTGACCATATCACGTCCATGCTCAACGATGGCTTCAAGAACGTAACCCCGGTACTGGACCATCTGGGCGAGATTGACCACTATGAGCAACACGTAAACGGCGAGTGCCAGGTGGGCATCAGGTTGGCCTCAGATGAGGAGCCTAAGTTCCAGTTCTACACCTCGCGCCTGGGCATTAACTACAATGACGTAGTAGACCTGTATAAAAACAAGATAGCGAATAATCCCAAGTTCAAGCTGAAGATGCTTCACTATTTCATCAATACAGGCATCAAGGATACATCGTACTATTGGTCAGAACTGAGCCGATTTGTGCACAAGTACTGCGAGATGAAGAAGTTGTGCCCTGAGCTGGACACCATTGATATTGGCGGTGGTTTCCCCATCAAGACCTCTATCCAGTTTGATTACAACTACCGGTACATGATTGAGGAGATTCTGCGCACCATCCAAAATATCTGCAAAGCAGAGGGAGTGCCGGAGCCGAATATCTTCACCGAGTTCGGGATCTATACCGTGGGCGAAAGCGGCGCGCACGTGTACTCCATCCTGGATACCAAACTGCAGAACGACAAAGAGCTCTGGTACATGATTGACGGTTCATTCATCACCAACCTGCCGGATACCTGGGCCTTGAACCAGCGCTACATCCTGTTGGCTTTGAACAACTGGGACAAGAATTACCAGCGCCTGAACATTGGCGGCCTTACCTGCGACAGCCAGGACTACTACAACTCTGAGATGCACTCTTTCCAAGTGTTTTTGCCCAAGATCCAGAAAGAGCAACCAGAGCCGCAATACATTGGATTCTTCCATACGGGTGCCTACCAGGAAAGCCTCAGCGGATACGGCGGAATCAAGCATTGCCTCATCCCATCGCCCAAGCATATCATCATTGACCGCGAGGCAAATGGCGAGTTAAAGTCTTGGGTTTTTGCCGAGGAGCAGGACGTAGATTCCATGCTTCAAATACTTGGATATAAGGATTAAGAAATATTTCTGCAAAAGGATAATAATCCTAAACAAAAACAGTAGTTTTGAAGTAGAATACCTTATATGTTGTATAACTAAAAATATGAAGAACCTTTTCTTATTCGCTTCTATCTGTATGTTGGGCTTTGCATCCTGCAAATCGTCTACTTGCCCCGCCTATTCACAGAAATCTGATCGCTCGGTGGAGCAAAAAGTAATGGCGAAAGCTGTTGCCAAGACTCCAGAAACTAACAAAGTGAACGGATAACGTTCTTCTGATTTAATATAATCTTATTGAAGGCCCGGAAGCTATCTTCCGGGCCTTCCTTTTTCTAAGCGCAACTACAAGCTGATTTTAACTAGCTTTTTATTAGTACCATTTTCCGGCTGTTTTCGTAAAAGCGGCCTTAAAACAGAATTCCCTTATTCTCCTATTTAGTTTGACCCGCAATCCATTGCGCGGCGGCAAGCAAATCCTTTTCCTGGTGCACGTGCGTTCCTACAGGATGCAGGCCCACCAATACTCCTGAAATTCCGCATTTTGCAGCGGCCTGGAGATCACGGGGCTGGTCTCCCACAAGCCAACAGGCTGCCGGATCTAAATTGTACTTAGAGATGGCGCGCTCCAGCATGAGGCTGTTTGGTTTACGGGACAGGGACTCAGAGACGGACGGATGGCCGGGCGCCATATAAAGATCATCCAGAAGCTGGCCGCAGGCGTCCTGCAGTTTTTGATGGCAGGCCAGCACATCGGCCTTTGTGTACAGACCTTTGGTAATACCCGCCTGGTTTGTGACCACAAGTAGCAAATAGCCCATTTCCTTGAGCAGCGCCAACGCCTGGGGCACCCCGGCGCAGACCTCAAAGTCTTGGGTGCGCCAGGTATAGTCTCCCCTTTCCACGTTCAAGACCCCATCACGGTCCAGGAAGACTGCTTTCCTTTTCAAATGCTGTTTCTGATTCTCCATTCGTCCAAAAATAGGCAGAACATATGAGGCTTTTCGCAGGAAAATGGATTTTTGCCTTATTTTATCCAAAGTAGGCACAAACTGGAGACGCACTTCTGCGTACGAAAGAACATCTCTAATTGTCCCCCCTCATGCGAGTAGCAATCATAGGCGCCGGAATTTCAGGATTGGCATTGGCTTACTATCTGCAGAAGCTAGGGGTACGCTATGACCTTTTTGAAAGCGAGCCCCAGGTAGGCGGCGTAATCAAAAGCGTGCAGAAGGGTGCTTACCACTTAGAACTGGGGCCGCACTCGCTGCAAATGAACGAGGAGCTGGAAGAATTACTGCAGGAACTCAAACTGGAGGATGAGGTCATCAGGCCTGCTACCCGTAGCCAGGACCGTTACATCAGGAAGGACGGAGAATACCACTGCCTACCCTCCTCGCCCCGGCGACTGCTTTTGGACTCTTTTTTCCATTGGCGCACCAAACTGAAGATTACGCAAGAGGTGAAACTGCCGCCGCAGGAGGTACCTGAGGAAACCGTGAGCCACTTCTTCAAGCGTCGCTTCGGCCAGGAGGTGGTGGACTACCTGGTGAAACCCATGGTGGCCGGTATGTACGGCGGTGACCCCGATAAACTCTTATTGGAGAAAACCTTTCCGGCGCTCAAGGAGATGGAGCGCAAGCACGGTTCTGTGCTCAAAGCCCTGGACCTGCAGGTAGACCTTCCGCGTAAACAGGTAATCTCGCTCCTTAATGGCTTGCAGACCCTACCTGAGGCCATCGCCTCTAAACTGGTGTCGCTGCACGTAGACCATAAAGTGGAGATGATCCATAAGACAAAGGGAAAATACCTGCTCAGCATCAGGCACGACGTGGAAGGCCTAGCCGATGAGGAATTTGACGCGGTGGTAGTGGCCTTACCGGCCCATGCCGCCGCTGAACTGCTGGACTTCACCACCCCTGGCCTCGCTGCCGCCCTGCACAACGTCTCCTACGCGCCCATGACCGTGGTGCACACCGCCTACCGTAAACATACCATCGGGTTTCCGTTGGATGGCCTCGGGGCTATGCATCCGCAGAAAGAACAGCCTTTCAGCTCAGGTACGGTCTGGAGCAGCGCGCTTTTTCCCCGCATCTGCCCAGACGATGAGGTGTTGTTCTCTTCGTATGTAGGAGGCAGCCAGGCCGCCGAGTTTGCTAGCCTTCCGGAGGCCGAGATTCTGCTGCGGGTCCACGAGGAACTCACGGAGAACTACGCCATCTCTGCCAAACTGCCGGTTTTTCAGCACTGCTACCGCTGGCCCTCGGCCCTGCCCCAGGCCGATATCTTTATCACTGATGTGCACCTCATGCTGGGTTTGCTGGAACAAGACCAACTGTACGCCTGCACCAACTGGGTTGCGGGACCTGCCATTCCAGACTGTGTGCGCTTTGCCAAACAGCTGGCCCAGAAAATTTTTTCCCAGCGCCCTTCCCTCCCATAAAACCATATAGGTTATATTTGGGGAATGAAAGAGTCCGTGGTGGTCATCCCGACCTACAATGAAATAGAAAACATTGAAGCAATAATCCGTAAGGTCTTTTCATTGCCCCACCCTTTCCATGTGCTCATTGTAGACGACAACTCCCCGGACGGCACCGCCGAGGTGGTGATGCATCTGCAGACAGAATTCCCAGATCGGCTGTTACTGGAGCAGCGCAAAGGCAAGCTTGGCTTGGGCACGGCCTACATCCACGGCTTCAAATACGCCTTGCAGGCTGGCTACAAGTTCATCTTTGAGATGGACGCCGATTTCTCGCACAATCCTAATGATTTGATGAGCCTTTACAACACCTGTGCGGTGGAAGGCTACGATCTGGCCATCGGGAGCCGCTACAGCAGCGGGGTAAATGTGGTGAACTGGCCCATGAGCCGGGTGCTTCTCTCCTACTTTGCCAGCCGCTACGTGCGCCTGATCACGGGCATGCCCATCCATGACGCCACCGCCGGTTTCAAGTGTTATCACCGGCAGGTACTGGAAACCATTAACCTGGACAAGATCCGCTTTATTGGGTATGCCTTCCAGATTGAGATGAAGTTCCTCACCTATAAGTTTGGGTTCAAGATAAAAGAGGTGCCCATCATCTTCACAGACCGCACCAAGGGCCAGTCTAAAATGAGCAAAGGCATCATCAAGGAAGCATTTATCGGGGTCATCCAGATGAAGCTGAGTAGCTATTTCAAGCAATTCAAACGCCGCGAATTGGTGGCCGTTTAGGGCCCGTTTTCCTAAAAACCGCTTAAAACCGAAACCGCTCAGCCCCTTTTCCATGGTTTTGCGGTTGTTTAGCTGTATCTTTCATTTTCTATTATATGATGGTATTTCTTATAAGGGGCTAAATAATTGCTTCTCAAAGGATACTGTCTGCACCTTGTCATTAACCTGATACCGTGAAAACAGATATCTTATTTTGGGTGGGGTTCAACGCATTTGTGCTGATCTTGCTAGCGTTAGACCTCTTTGTATTCCACCGGAAAACACACGTTGTAAAGATAAAAGAGGCCCTGCTGTGGAGTGCCTTCTGGATCATTCTCTCTTTGGCCTTCAACGTGTTCATTTATTATTGGAAGGGCAGTGGTCCGGCCCTGGAGTTCCTTACGGCCTACCTCATTGAGAAGTCCCTGAGCGTGGACAACCTCTTTGTGTTTATCCTTATCTTCAACTTCTTCAAGGTACCGCCTAAATTCCAGCATAAAATCCTTTTCTGGGGAGTACTGGGCGCACTGTTCTTCCGGGCAGTGTTCATTCTGGTAGGCGTTACTTTGCTTGCCAAATTCCACTTCATCGTCTACATCTTGGGCGGTTTCCTGGTATTCACCGGGATCAAGATGGCCACCTCCTCCGGTGATGAAGACATTGACCCGGAGGCAAATCCCGTGGTGAAATTCGTGAGCCGGTACATGCCTGTGACCAACCGTCACTATGAGGGTAACTTCTTTGTGAAGCTGGATAAAACGGTTTTTGCTACGCCGCTGTTCCTGGTGCTGATCATGGTGGAGACCACCGATATTGTCTTCGCCGCCGATTCAATCCCTGCCATCCTAGCCATTTCCAAAGATCCGTTCATTGTGTATACCTCCAATGTGTTTGCGTTGCTAGGATTAAGGGCCCTGTATTTCGCGCTTTCGGGTATCATGCAGCTCTTCCATTACCTGCACTATGGCTTGTCCCTCATCCTGGTCTTCATCGGGGTAAAGCTGCTGATTTCAGGGTACTATGAGATTAACATGATGGTGGCCCTGGGTGTGGTAGCCTTCATCCTGACGGCCTCTGTGCTGCTCTCGCTGTTGTTCCCTAAGAAAGAAGGTCCTGTGGTTCCTATCCAGGAGCAGGAAGAAGAGACAAGGGCCTAGCAAGTTCCAGGTTCTTTTTGCTCGAATCTAAACCTTTAGATCAATTTCGTTTTTGGGCTGATTCTGCTAAAACAACCTTAAAACAAGAATCCTCAGAACCAAGATCACTAAAGTATATAAAAGGAAGAGGCTGCGTTCCATTGGAGCGCAGCCTCTTCCTTTTATATACTGTATTTCTATTAGAAATCTAGTAAATCAATAGGCGCTAGTTGAAGGGTATCCATTAGCTGAACGTGAGTGGTATCTGGTTTAGGGATAATAAAGCTACCAGCCCGGCCGCTCAAATTCACATACGTGGAGACGCTGGCCGCCTGCGATGGGGAGATCAGCCCGCGTTTAAGCATGTTCCCGCTTATGAGCTTGAAGAAGTACCTCGGATAGGCCCGTAGCCCACCGTAAGCATCAAAATAAGTGCGGTACTGTTTAGGCTTAGGTACGATGCTGGCCAGGAAAAGGCTTTCTTCTAAGGTTAACTGGCTTGGTTCTTTGGAGAAATAGAAACGGGCCGCTTCCCTGATGCCGTAGACGTTTGGCCCCCACTCAATAATGTTGAGGTACACCTCAAACATCCGCTCCTTGTTGGTAAGCCTCAGGTTCTCGATAATCCAGACAATAAGCGCCTCCTCCACTTTCCTGGTAATAGTTTTCTTTCTGGTAAGGAAAGCGTTTTTTACCAACTGCATAGACACCGTACTACCTCCCCGCACAAAGGAATTCTCCTTGATGTTGGTAATCAGTGAATGTCTAAATGCCCCTTCATGGAAACCTTTGTGCGTCAAGAAACGCGGGTCTTCGGCTGTAAGGATGGCATACTTGAGATGGTTTGGAATCTGATTGTAAGGCGTGAAGTTTGGGTTAGAGGGACCTACCTGGAAAGTTCTTACCACTTTGTCTTTCTCGTAGACCGTGTGCGTGAACTCCTGGTTCAGTTTTCTTAAGTCTACCGGGCCAAACTGAGTGATGTTGAAATCTGGAGAGGCATCTAAGTCAGAGTCAAACTTAAGGCTGTCTACCTGGGCCATGTCCACGAAGAAGTTCATGCGGTACTTGAACGTACCGGTGGCTTGCACGCCTTGGAAAGTATCAAACAAACCAGGAGGCAGCGAAGCAAAAAGGTCGTTGGCCGGAATATCCGGTGAGTTTATCTTGATTCCGATTTTGCGTTTAGGGCGGGTCTCGTACGTTGCCTCGGGGTAGAAAATGGCTTTGTTGATGCGCACCTCAGACTCTGGCTCAAGAGCGTAGTAATGATCTCCCAAGGTGAGGACGTACTTCATGGCCCCATTCTGCACAGTCACATTCTCATCCGCAATCTTAGGGTGGTTCAGCACAAGTCCATATGCACTAGACTCACCGCTTATAGTCAACTGGTTGTTCTTGTACACCTTATTGGTGATACTGAGGCTTAGCGTATCAAACCGCATGGTAGCCCCGAACTTCTGCTGAATATAGGGTACCTCAATGCTTTTGGATTGGTTATCACCATAGAACTTAGCCGCAAGCAGGTAGTTATCGGGGTCTATAACCCCTTTGACGTACATGGTGTTGGTGAGCGCCTCGGTGGTGATGGTCATGCGTGCATTGATCTCCCCATCCTCTACTAACATAGTAGGCAGGTTCATGTTGATGGTACGGCCATCGTTCTTGAACAGCACGGCCAGGTTTCTGAAATTCACCCCATCCGGCACATTTTCAAAAGCCGTTTCAATGAGCCTGTTGAGCAATGTACCATAGTTAGAGGTTTTCTTAGCGGTAGAATCTACAGTTTCTCCGGCAGCTTGCTTTTTGTACAAGAAAGAGAAATTGTCTACGCTATCCTGCTTAAAAGCGGTGATAGCGCCCTGCGCCATATCAAACTGCTTGAACACCATCCGGCCCAAAAAGAGCGATCTAAAACTCACCGTTGCCTCTACAGTATCAATCTGCATAAGTTTAGGGCGGTCATTGGGCAATAAAGCAATATCCGTGACCAATACGGTGTTTAGGTCCAAAAACCGGGCATTCCCAATCTTGAGCTTGGCTGGATACTTATTCTCAACTTTCTGGATGGCTTTGGCCACCGCATACTTCAGAATCCTTTCCCGGTTAAGCAGGAACACCACAAAGCCAATCATAATGACCGAGGCGAATCCCCCAATCCCAATCAATAGCTTCTTCTTATTCCTGACAAAAAAATCTGTGAATCTTGACAAGGTGCTTTGTATAGTTAGTTTTAATCCAGAGCCCTACATTTTTCCTGCTCCAACTTGCAAAAGTAACGCAATCCCCGATACCTAAAAATTCTTGGCATCGCAACTGGGTAAATACGGTGTGTAAAGTACAAGGTTTATGAAAAGAAACGATTAAGAACTGGGTTTAGGTTCAGGTAGCTAGAGGTTCTCATCTTCCTTTATATCTTTGAGTAAAATCTGTATTTATGAATTTAACAGCACTTACCGCTATTTCTCCTATAGATGGACGCTACCGTAATCAGGTGGCGCCGCTTGCCGCTTACTTCTCTGAATTTGCCCTTATCCGTTACCGCCTTTTAGTAGAGGTAGAATACTTTATCTCCCTCTGTGAACTTCCTTTGCCTCAGCTTAAAGACTTTGATAGCAACCTTTATGCCGGTATGCGAAAAATCTACGAAGACTTTTCGCTGGAAGATGCCCAAGCCATTAAGGATACTGAGAAAGTCACAAACCATGACGTAAAAGCAGTTGAGTATTTCCTGAAGGACAAACTTGAGAAGCTGGGTATTGGAGAAACAAAGGAGTTTGTGCATTTCGGCCTAACTTCACAAGACATCAACAACACTGCTATTCCGGTTTCTCTGCAAGAAGCTGTTCAAAAGGAGTACCTACCTCTCCTAAATCAGGTAAAAGAAACTCTGGCTACTCTGGCAGTAGAGTGGAAAGAAATTCCAATGTTGGCCCATACCCACGGACAACCAGCTTCCCCTACCCGTTTAGGTAAAGAGATCCAGGTATTTGTAGAACGCCTAGAGCAACAACTTCTTTTGTTTAATCAAATTCCTTTTGCTGGTAAGTTTGGTGGTGCTACCGGTAACTTCAACGCACATTTTGTAGCCTACCCCTCCATTAACTGGATCAATTTTGGAAATAAATTCCTGCAGGATAAACTCAATCTGAAAAGAAGTCAGGTGACTACTCAAATAGAGCATTATGACCATCTAGCTGCCCTCTTTGACAACATCAAAAGGATCAACACCATTCTGATGGATTTTGCTCGTGATATATGGCAGTATATCTCTATGGGCTATTTCAAGCAAAAGATTAAAGAGGGAGAAATCGGATCTTCGGCTATGCCACATAAAGTTAACCCTATTGATTTCGAAAATGCAGAAGGTAACCTTGGTATGGCCAATGCTATTTTCGCATACCTTTCAGAGAAACTGCCCATTTCCAGACTACAAAGAGATTTAACAGATTCAACTGTTCTCAGGAACATTGGAGTTCCTATCTCCCATTCTTTACTAGCCCTAAGGTCTCTAGAAAAAGGAATAGGCAAACTACAATTAAATAGAGAAGCCTTAAACAATGACTTAGAGGAAAACTGGGCAGTAGTAGCCGAGGCCATCCAAACTGTCCTCCGAAGAGAAGCCTACCCTGCACCTTATGAAGCATTGAAGGCTTTGACTAGAACCAATTTAAAAATCACAGAGGCATCCATTAAGGAGTTCATAAATGCTCTAGATGTTCCAGATGAGATAAAAGATGAGCTAAAGTTGATTTCTCCTTTCACTTTCACCGGGATTACTCTTTATTAAAACCATAAAAAGTATATCAATTGCAGAGGCCTACCTTCAAGTAAGAAAGTAGGCCTTTACATTTAATATACTTTAAAGAAAGGAAACTAGTCTAGGTAGATAAGTTTCGATTTAAGGCTCTTTTTTAGAAAAGGAGTATAAACAGCAAGATAATCAAGGTCAGATTATGCCTGATAACAATTTGGGATTGATATTCCAGTTTAGGGCTTGGTATTTGGATACAGACCCAGAACGAGGCAAGCCTGGAGGCTTGTCGAATAAGATTTGCAGGATGGGCTTTATATATTGTTTATCGTGATAAGAGAGTTTGCGATCCTAAACTCCCGGGCTTACTTCCACTTAATACTATATAGAGTGAACGGGAATAGAGGCAAGAAACAGCAGCTGGAAAAGGGTAATGCAGCCCTTAGAGGAACCTCATTGACTAAGGGAGATAGAGAGAAAGCCCCTGCATCACACTCCCCCTGCCCGCTTATAAACGAGACAGCCCCCCTCCATCTCTGAAGGGGGGCTGACTAAAAAGTGGGGTTGGCGGCTACCTACTCTCCCGCGTGTGACCGCAGTACCATCGGCTCGGCGGGGCTTAACTTCTCTGTTCGGAATGGGAAGAGGTGGACACCCGCGACATAGCCACCATTATCTTGGGATCC
>NZ_VKKY01000001.1:676588-2322807 GCF_008271695.1 Rufibacter hautae | reverse complement strand
TTTTGTCTGACATCGACCGCCGATACGCTTCACTTCTTCCCTAGACGCTACATAATATATAGTGTCTATGTTTTCTTTTCCTATCTATCCCATTCACTCAAAGAACCTCCCACCGGCCTGTCGCCGGTGACTAGCGAACCGCTCTCCGGTTCGTTTCCCTTCCTTCCGGAAGGGGCTGCAAAGGTAAGCAGAAAAACTGTGTCTGCAAGCCCCCAGGCAACTTTTTTCTCTCTTTTTTTTTCTTCCCGACCCGGATGGTCAGGCGTTTCGTTGTGCTTCGTTTAGGAAGCGGGTGCAAAGGTAAGAACTTTCTCTCTCTTCGCAATACTTTCCAAAACTTTTTTTTCCTTTTCCCTTCCCCCGTTCAGGGAAGAGAAGCTCCGTTTTCCTCAGCCTAAGCCTTCGTTCCGAAGCGGGGTGCAAAGGTAAGAAGAACCTTTCTCTTTGCAAGCACTCAGCCAAAGTTTTTTTTTCGCTTTCTGACTGGCCCGGCCGGCCAGCTGAACCCCCTTTCGGAAGGGAGTGCAAAGGTAAGAAGGTTTTTCCTTTCCGCAATAGCCGCGGAAAACTTTTTTCTCTTCCTTTCGTCTCTACCAGGTTGCCCCGTTCTTGCCCCCCTCCTGCCGAGCGGGCTGCAAAGGTACCAAACCTTTTCGGGGAAACAAGGCCTTTGCTCAAGAGTAGTGTGGACTTAGCCGTTTGGGACCGCAGCCTAAGACATAACCACCCTGAGATGCTGTGAGTTCCAACCTGGATTTTTTTTATCGGTTGCCTTCTGTTGGCAGCTCCCGTCCGGAGCCTTCTACGTAACCGCATCTGGGTGCCCCGAAGTTCCCGGGGGTGGGAAAGATTTTCACTCTGCCTTAATCAGACGGGGCTCCCGACCGGAGCCTCAGGTGAAACCAAGGTTGGGTAGTCGGAAGTTCCGCTTCAGCAATAAATTTATGCTGTAGCCACTTTGTCCTTAGGCTTCTTGTAAATAGGCACGGTAGAGCAAGGCTCACCATACATGATGCTGCTTACTACTGGCAACAACTTCTGCATGATCTCTACATAAGCATAGGTCGGTACTGGAATCTGACCACAGCCTTTAATCACCACTTTAGCCTCCTGATAGTCTTCAGCGTTGATTTTAGCAATAGCATCCTGGAGGAGAGCTTGCTCAAGTGAATCCAGATCGCCAAACACGTATCTGTTTACATAAGGCTGAAGTTTACTTGCTAACAGCATATATGCCCAAGTGGGAACAATAGCATCGGTGGAACAGATGATGGCAACGTTCTTGCCTGTGTATTGGGACCAGTCGTTATCTTTTACAAAAGCACGGAAATCCTTTTCACGTAGCATTAAGCCCATGAACAGGTTATCCTTTATATCATACACCACGCGCTCACCGGGGTGCAGGTATTCTTCCAGGTTTAAAGTGATGAGGCCACTGTTGGCCACTCGGTTTACAAACTCTTCCATCTTTCCTTTATTTCCCTGAGGGTTTTGTGATATATACTTCTTTTAAATAGAATGGCTCATAATAGGCCACATCTTCAAACTGTGCTGCCTGCAATTTTGCAAAGGCTAACTCGCCAATGGCTTTGGCTGTAGGTTTAACATTCTCCAGGTAAAAAGCGTTCGGGTGAGATGCCAGAAGTTCTTTAGCCTTGGCCGCTCCGCTCCCGAAGAAGATTATGGGCTGCTTTTCTAAATCTTCGGCAAAACTAGATGCCTCCAAAATAACTGGCTCTACCGGCAACCGCACTTCTAAGGCATGAGACATAAGACAAGTGTACACCTCAGACCGACGGGCATCTATCATGGGACAGAACAAGTACCGCTCCGCCGCCGGTGTTACGGAGATAATCTGCTGCGCCATTGCCTCTAACGTACTCACCGAGATCAAAGGCTTATCTAGGGAAAAGCACAGACCTTTGGCTGTGCCAGACCCAATGCGCAAGCCTGTATAGGAACCAGGCCCACCTGACACAGCCACCGCAGCCAACTGCTCCAAACCCACCCCGGCATATTCCAGCACCTGCTGCACCATAACCGTAATGTGGGATGAATGAGACTTCTCCATCTGCAGCTCTGCGTAAGACAGCAACTGCCGGTCCTGGTGCAAAGCCACAGAACAAACGGTGGTAGAGGTTTCTAAGGATAAGAGGTACGCCATAGATTGAAAAAGGCTTAACAGCAACTATTCTGCAAAGCTACGCTATTCTAAAACATAAGGGCAACCGTGCTCCGGTTGCCCTTACTATACTATATAGAATAATGCGATCTCTATTTCTTAGTACTGGTGGTGAGCAGGCTCTGGTATTTGCTGGGATTGTTGAGTACCTCCACGGCAGCCACAATGTTTTTGTCATCGTTAAAGGTGGCTTCCACCAAACCTTTCTGCAGGTAATAGCGCGAAACAATTTCCTGCTCCAGCAACTCTAAAATCTCGGCTTTGAAGCGCATCAGGTCATTGCCTTTATTCGTGGCCACCTTCTTCCTGATCTGCTCTATATCGCCTTTCACCTCATCATAGTGTTTATCTTCCTTGGCTTTCTTGATCATGTCGTCCAAAGCTTTTTCTACATCCGTGGAGTAGGTAATGTCTTTTCCGTTCAGGAAGGATACGAATTTCTGGTACTCGGCATCTGACAACCTGAAGTCTTTGGCTGAGGCGATGGTAGGATTGGCAGCCCTGAACCGGGTGGCATAATCAAAGATGTAGTTCTTAGAAACCAGTTTGCGGATGATATCCGGCACCGGTTGTTCTTTCACTTCCACATCGGGGCTGATGCCACCACCGTCATACACCACGCGGCCACTCGAGGTTTTAAATGCCACGCGAAGCGAATCCGGGGTTTTGTGCAGCGAGCCATCAGCAGCGCGGTGGGCATAGTCAATGGCTTGGATACAGCGGCCGCTAGGGATGTAGTATTTGGCGGTAGTTACTTTCAACTGTGAGTTATAGGAAAGCGGACGCGTCATCTGCACCAATCCTTTCCCGAAGGTTCTTTCGCCTACCAGCACCGCGCGGTCGTAATCCTGCAGGGCGCCGGCCACAATCTCAGCCGCCGAGGCGCTGTTGCTACTGGTCAACACCACCAAGGGCATCTGCACATCCAGCGGCTCATCCAAGGCTTTGTACATTTTGTTCCAGTCGGCCACCTTGCTTTTGGTGCTCACAATGTCCTTGCCGCGGGGCAGGAACAGATTGGAGATATTCACCGATTCGTTCAGCAAGCCGCCTGGGTTGTCGCGCAGGTCCAAAATTACCTTCTTGGCGCCTTGCTCCTTCAGCTTCACCACCGCATTGTGCACCTCGCGGCCCGCGTCAACGGTAAAGCCAGATAGTTGCAGATAGCCAATTTCTGGGGTGACCATACCATAATAAGGCACGTTGTTGATCTGGATGTTGGCACGGGTAAGGTCAACCACCATGGGCTTCTCGGCCCCAAAGCGTTTGATCTCCAACTTCACAATGGTACCCGCCTGGCCTTTGAGCAGTTTGCTTACCTC
Organism: Rufibacter hautae; assembly: GCF_008271695.1. GTDB lineage: Bacteria > Bacteroidota > Bacteroidia > Cytophagales > Hymenobacteraceae > Nibribacter > Nibribacter hautae. Next base: position 2,319,303 of record NZ_VKKY01000001.1, on the reverse strand, counting down.
ATTGTCAGTTTTCTTGGAAAGGTCAATGCCGTCAATCTTCAGGATCTCATCGCCAATAATAAGGCCGGCTTTCTGGGCCGGAGATCCCTCGTGTGGCAAGGAGACAATGATACGGCCATCGCGCTTGCCCACCAACGCCCCAATGCCGCCGTATTGGCCGGTGGTCATGGTGCGGAAATCCTCTATATCGTCTTCCGGAATATAGTTGGTGTAAGGGTCCAGCGACTTAAGCATGGCGTCAATGCCGGTACGCACCAGTTTGGAGGGCGCCACCTCGTCTACATAGTAGGTGTTCACCTCTTTGAAAAGCGTGGCAAAGATGTCAAGGTTTTTAGCGATATCGAAATAGCGTTCAGAGCCTTCGCCTTTGAAAGCAAAAAGGCCGTACGCAGTGCCCGCCACCAGAAGGCCGGCAAAAGTTTTCTTCAACATATCTGCAGCAGTAAAAAACAGGAAAAAAGGAAGACTATTTAGTAAGCAAACGCTCCAATCCTAAATTTAGTTTTTTGCTGATAACATTGAAAGGACTTTTTTCTTTCCCTATGTAAAGGATGCCGATGCACCACGTGCCGCCCTCCGGATTTGCCTTGGAAAGGGTGTGTTTGTGCAGCCGATAGGCTTCCCGCATTTGCCGCTTGATGCGGTTGCGGTCCACGGCTTTTTTAAAACTCCGCTTAGACACCGACACCAGCACCTGAACGGGGAGTTCAGCGGAGCCGGGCACCTGTAGCGCCACGAAACGGAGCGGGTAGGAATTAAAAGAAGAACCTTCACGGAAAAGCTGTTCAATCAGCTTCTTGCTCCGTAAACGTTCTTCTTTCGGAAATCTATAAGAAAGCGGTTGCTCTTCTGCAGAATGTTCAGTGAAGGTACCCATTCGCAAGGCGCCTTGCAGCGAGCTACTCAGAAAAATTAGGCTTTGTGTCTTCTTTCGTCAGAAACGGTCAGTTTGTGACGGCCTTTAGCTCTTCTGCTAGCCAATACTCTTCTACCATTTGCAGTCTCCATTCTAGAGCGGAAACCATGCTTATTTCTTCTTTTGCGTTGCGAAGGTTGGAATGTTCTTTTCATCTTACACTAAACATTATATTAAGGGATGCAAAATTAGGAAATCAATTCTGATAAATCAAACTCCTTTGCACATTTTAATTTGACTAATTGCACGTTACCCTCCTCTTCTGAAAGCCTTGCTGCACCAGCAAACCCCAGAAAAGCCGTTTCAAGGCCCATTTTCATAAATCAGCCCCCAGACCCGCAGGGAAGAGTAAGACCGTTAACGCCAGCGCCATACGGCCACTACCAGCGCTCAGGACTACAAAGATAGCTGACCCAAGTCTTAGCACAAAAAATTCCCCTGACCGGAGAGAGCTGCTTTTGCGTACATCCTTTTTGGCTTGTTTTGCTGAAATGAGGCCGAAAACGCTCTACCTTCGCTAGCCAAGAAGAAACCACCTAAGAACCATACGCAGTGCCGCACTACCACCTCTCCTCCCAGAACCCGCTCTCCGGTTTTCTGCAGATCCGGACGTCTATTGAGAACATCGCCACGCCAGAACTATACCTGCAGCTGCCCGCCTGGCGGCCCGGCCGGTATGAGCTGCAGAACTTCGCACAGAAGCTGCAGGCCTTTGAAGTACTGGCTCCAAATGGCTCTCCTCTGCCCTTCCGGAAAGAAACCAAAGACCGCTGGCGAGTAGAAACCCAAGGGCATCAGGCTCTGGAGGTACGCTACAACTTCTTCGCCCGCCAGATGGATGCCGGCGGCTCCTGGCTGGCAGAGGATTTCCTGTACGTGAACCCCGTAAACTGCCTGCTTACCGCCGAAGGTCAGGAACAGGAACTCTGCACCTTGTCGCTGGACATCCCCGATGACTGGCAGATTGCCTGCGGACTCCCTGTTTCAGCCCCACGCACGCTGGAGGCGCAGAACTTTGACCACTTGGTAGATTCGCCGTTCATCGCCAGCGCTACGCTGCAGCACCAGGTCTATGAAGAAAGAGGCATCCCGTTCCACGTGTGGTTCCAGGGCGATTGCACACCAGACTGGAAACAGATCCTGCCGCACTTCCAGGCATTTACTAAAGAGCAACTGGAGCTGTTCGGGGACTTTCCGGTGAAGGACTACCACTTCCTCAACCTTATTCTGCCTTTCCAGCATTACCACGGGGTGGAACACCTCAATTCCACGGTGATCACGCTGGGCCCCTCGGAAGCTTTAATGACGCCGGCGCTCTATAAAGAACTGCTGGGCGTGAGCTGCCACGAGCTGTTTCACACGTGGAACATCAAGCAAATCCGGCCGAAGGAGATGCTTCCCTATGATTTCACGCGCGAGAACTACTTTAGAACGGGTTACGTGGCCGAGGGCGTCACCACTTATTATGGCGATTACCTGCTGGCTCGCAGCGGCGTGTTTACTTCTGAGCAGTACTTCCAGGAGCTGAACACCGTTCTCAAGCGCCACACCGTAGACCAAGGCGAACTGAACCTTTCCGTTGCCGATTCTTCTTTTGACACCTGGCTGGACGGCTACAAACCCGGCATTCCAGACCGCAAGGTGAGCATCTACCACAAAGGTTGTATTGCGGCGCTGGTGCTGGACCTGGAGATAAGACGGGCTACCCAGAATGCCCGCTCCCTGGACGAGGTTATGCGCCGGATGTGGCTGGAGTTCGGCAAGCCCGGCATCGGCTACGCCGAAGAAGATTACCAGCGGCTGGCGGAGGAAGTGGCTGGCATATCACTGGAGAAGTACTTCCAGGAAATGGTTTTTGGGACGGTGCCTTTTGAGACCTGCCTGGCGCCGGCGCTGGCATACGTGGGCTGCCTGCTGGAGAAAGAACCTGCCGTATTGCCCCATGAAAGCTTGTACGGTTTCAGGCTGAACGCTGCCCTCCCGGCTGTCTCTGTGGTGGGTTACGTGGCGCCCAACTCGCCGGCGGCCTGGGTGCTTGCCATAGACGATGAATTGATTGCCGTTAACGGTCGCAAATTGGAGAACAGCAACCTGGCAAATTTAGTGAAAGGCCAACCCGAGATAGAAATCACCTTGTTCCGGCAAAAAAGGCTGAAAACGGTAATACTGAAGCCAGACGGTACAGTGCACCTGCCGCAGTACTGCGTGAAAAAGAACCCAGCCGCTACCGCCGAGCAGCAGGCCAATTTTAAAGCCTGGCTCAAGCAGGACTTCAAGGATACAGCAAAGGCAACCAAAGGGTAAAGTATGCTTTCAGGGGCTCTTTTGAAAAAACAGGCTTTAAACGCTTAAGCAGGGCTGGGGAATATCTCCGGGAAAATTGAAGGCGCTTTCTTACATTGAAGAGGTAAAAACAAGAAGTCTATGCGCATTCCCCTTTCCCTGCTGGCTTTGGCGTTCCTGGCGCTGGGCTGCACGGCTATGAAACAAAATAAAAATATGCTGCGGTTAAGAGAAGAAGTCCTGGCGGAATTGGGGAAGCAGAAAGGCACCTTCGCGGTGGCCTTCAAAGACCTGAAAACCGGCGAAGAACTCCTGATCAACGAGCACGAGAGTTTTCACGCGGCCAGCACCATGAAAACACCGGTGCTCATAGAAGCCTACAAACAAGCCGCCGAGGGCAGATTCTCCATCACAGATTCTATTCTGGTCAAGAACGAGTTCAAGAGCATTGTAGACGGTAGTCCGTTCAGTATTGCGCCGGAAGATGACAGCGAACAGGAACTCTATACCCAACTGGGGCAGAAGCGGCCTTTGGCCGAGCTGCTGTACAAGATGATCATCCAGAGCAGCAACCTGGCCACCAACATCGTGATTGAGCAACTAGATGCGAAGAAGGTGACCCAGACCATGCGCGAGCTTGGCGCCAGGGATTTGCAGGTGCTGCGTGGTGTGGAAGATACCAAGGCATACCGCCAGGGCCTGAACAACACCACTACCGCCTATGACCTGATGGTGCTCTTCCAGTTGATGGCCCAGGGAAAAACCGTAAGCCCGGCAGCCTCTAAGGAAATGATCAAGGTGCTGCTGGACCAGAAATTCAAAGACGTGATTCCGGCCAAACTGCCCCAGGAAGTGAAAGTAGCCCATAAAACTGGCTGGATTACCGGTGTTCGGCATGACTCAGGCATTGTTTTCCTGCCCGATGGCCGCCAGTATGTGCTGGTGCTGCTTTCTAAAGGCTTGGTAGATGAGAAAGCAGGCATCCAGGCCATGGCCAACGTCTCAGAGATGATTTACCGGCACATGGTCAGGTAGTCCAGAGTTCTGAGTCTTGAGTTCTGAGTTTGGGCAACTTACTCCAGCGTCAGCCTTGCATCAGGAACAGAAAAAATGGGAGTCTGCTCTTTTGAAGAACGGCCTCCCATTTTCTTTACCTTATTGGCGGGGTATCTTATTTACCGCGGTCTACCTGGTTGTCACTTGGGTTGCTACGCGGACGGTCGCCGCCATCGCCGTAAGAGGCATTCACGCCTTCGCGGTTGTTGTTACCGGATCTGGATACGGCCCGCTCGTCCTGGATGGTGGTGCCACCGCTTTTAGAGCTGTGGTAACTACTTTCCGGGGTTTGCGGCGTTTGGTCATCCGGGGTCAGGTGGTTTTTGTCAGTGTTATCAATAAATCCACCCTTCTTGTTATCCTTTTCTCCGCTGTGATTTTTCTTATTGCTGCTCATAAAATCCTCCGTTTGGTTAAGTAATACCTTCCTATACGAGCAGGTTTGGCAAAAGTATATCACTTTATCAGCTAAAAGCTAGGACCAAGAGCAGCAATAAGGTGGGCAAAGACAGGTAGAACCAAAAGAGCACATGCCGACGGTAACTGCGGGGCACCTGCGAGCTGGCCAGCAACAGCGCTCCCACCACCACGCCCATATACACGAGGATAAAGGTCATGACCTTGTTCCAGTTGCGGACAATGGAGCCGCCCTGCTCCTCTACCTCGGGGTCTGTGGGCACGAGCCAGGTGACCAGCCCATAATAGACCATTACCTCCAAGGCCAGGAATACCACCGCCCCAACAAACACAGCTAGTGCGGCATTCTGATTTTTTTGCATATTTGTCCAGCTATATGCCACTTCAAGGAAGAACTGGCAGAGATTCCGGGGGCTTCCCTCGGTTTTGGGGCTAATTTCGTAAAATCTGCCGCAAACCGTGGCAAGAATTAGTGAGCCTCGCACGTTCTACCCATGACGTTATTTTGAGGGCTTTGAGACTAGAGATGAGCACAAATCAAGTAGATACTAGCTTACAGGCGGTGGTGGCGACCTATAACGGATTCCTGAAACACCCAGAGTTCAGGGAGATTGCCGAGGCCAGCTTACATTTGATCAAACAGAGCGGTTACTCCAAGATTCTGGTAGACACGCGGCAAACCAGGGTTATCCAGAAGGAGAGCCAGCAGTGGATAGACCGCGAATGGTTTCCCAGGGCCATACGGGCCGGCGTAACGCACATGGCGTTTCTCACCCCAGATGATTTCTTCGGGAAGATGAGCGTGGAGGCCACAAACAAGCAAGCCGTGCAGGTGGGGCAGATAGACATCCAATACTTTACTTCTATCAACGCGGCCAAAAAATGGCTTCTGTCAAAGAATGGACATTGACCACCTTTGGTAGAAAAAAAGCGAGGGGCTATTGATCTTGTCAATAGCCCCTCGCTTTTTTTTGTTTAAGGCCCGTTTTCAGAAAACAAGCCTCAAAACGGTTTAGGCCTGCGGCTGGAAATTCACCAGTTTCACAAACTCCAGCACACGCTGCACCACTTCATCGGGTTGCAAATCTACCAAGCGCTCGGTTCCGAACTGCTCTACGCAGAAAGAAGCCATGGCCGAGCCGTGGATCACCGCGCGTTTCATGTTGTCAAAGCTGATATCATCGGTAGAAGCCAGATACCCGATGAAACCGCCCGCAAACGTATCGCCGGCGCCGGTTGGGTCAAACACTTCCTCCAGCGGCAAGGCCGGCGCGAAGAACACTTCCTCCTCGTGGAACAACAGAGCGCCGTGCTCGCCTTTCTTGATGATAAGGTATTTCGGGCCCATGCCCATGATCTTTTTGGCCGCTTTCACCAAAGAGTACTCACCGCTCAGCTGGCGGGCTTCCTCGTCGTTGATGCTGAGCACGTCCACCATGCCGATGGTCTGGATCAGATCCTCCAGCGCGATGTCCATCCAGAAGTTCATGGTGTCCATCACAATCAGTTTGGGACGGTTGTTCAGGCGCTCAATCACCTGCCGCTGCACCTGCGGAGCCAGGTTGCCCAGCATCAGGTATTTGCAGTCCTGGTAGCTCTCCGGGATCACCGGATCGAAATCGCCCAGCACGTTCAGCTCCGTTACCAGCGTCTCGCGGCTGTTCATGTCATTGAAGTACCGGCCCGACCAGAAGAACGACTTCTCATTCTCTTTGATCTGCAGACCATCCACGTTGATGCCCTTGCTCTGCATCATCTCAATGTCTGATTTCAGGAAATCGCCCCCTACCACAGACACCAAGTTCACCGGTTGCACAAAATTGGCCGCCGACAATGAAATGAAAGTTCCGGCTCCGCCGATGATCTTGTCCCGTTTCCCGAACGGGGTTTCCAGCGCATCAAACGCCACCGACCCGATTACTAATAGACTCATGTGTTTTCTTTTACAATTCTTCAGGTAACAGAAGTGGTTTGCTCAGCGCCGCACCTCCGCACAATAGTAACAGTTCTTCGTTTAGAGGCTCCTTTTTAAAAAACGGCCCGAAAACAAAAAAGCCCCTGATCTCTCAGGAGCTTTTTGGGTGATCGATGGGGTTCGAACCCACGACTTCCAGAATCACAATCTGGTGCTCTAACCAGCTGAACTACGACCACCGTGTAATTTGAGAACAAAAGTAGGGGCTTTCTCTATTCAACGCAAGCTTTGGCAGCAATTTTTTGCTTTTTTTTCCTAACAGTCTTCTTAGACGTAAGAAAGCAAATTGATAATGAGGCAGATATAAAGATGCAAAAACCAAATAAATCAATCCCTCCAATCAACTAAGCAGAGCATTCTCAATTTAAAAAAGAAATAACAGCATTTTGCTCCTTTTCAGCAATGGCATAGAACTCTTTAAGCTGCTTGAAATTCTCTTGCAAATACTCAAAAGCTTCTTCCTGATCCCAGATTTGGGGGTAAACGCCCGCCTCCATCATTGCTTTGCTGTTATACCTTTCGTGCAAGGTATCTTCTGAAATAGTAGCTAACGCCAAATTCAGTACTTTGACTTGTTCTGGAGTTCTGTAAGTTGCTGGCCCGTACCCCATGTCTTGCTCTTCATCAATCATCTGCTCGCCAAAAATAGCCCAAGACAAGGGTGGCTTAACTTCTTCCATATCATTAATACCAAATCCTGTTAATAAATAAAAGATTCCTTCCCAAGATTTATCAAGGTCTAGAAGGTACTCAGAACTGATCTGGTCTTCAGAGTATACTTTGTCTTCCAATATGGAAGAATTCCTTAAAATCTCCTCAAGTTCTTCTGGTGAAACTCTGTAGAGGTTTCCTATCATTCCCATTATTACTGTTGCTATAGATTTGTAATAGATTATCTAATATTTAGTTGGGCTCTCTGTATCCATTCAAATTCAATTTATAAGCATAGGTCGTTTCTGGCCCCATAAGGGACTTGATTTTATCTCTAACTTCCTTCTCTTTAGTTTCCAATATAGAGACTGTAAAATCAGTTCCCAGGTACGCCTGGACGGCAAAGCTTCCGTTTATAAAAGCAGACTCCATGTAATCCATAAGCCTTTTTACATTAACGTAATCCCCCTTTTTGGCCCAGTTGACCATTTCCCTAGCAATATCAGACAAGATGATAGAATGGAATGCTGGTTCCTTCTTCCAGTCGTATTTGCTCCATACTGGAAGTTGTTCAATCTGCGGGAACTCCGTTTTCAAAGTATTGTAGAGTGTATGAAATGACCATTTTGTGGACTTCCTCATTAGCTCAATTCCTGCCGACTACCGGCTAAACAGCACCCGTTCACCTTTCTTACTTTCGTCAAACTGCCCGTTTTGGTAAGCCAAGTGCCCAGACACGATGGTATGCGTCACCACACCCGGTAACGTCTGACCTTCCAGCGGAGACCAACCGCACTTATAAAAGGTGTTTTCTTTAGTAACTGTTTGGCTTTGCGCTAAGTCAACCAGCACCAGATCGGCCCAGTAGCCTTCCCGGATGAACCCGCGCTTCTCTACCTGGAAACAGATGGCCGGGGCATGGCACATTTTCTCCACTACTCTTTCAAGTGAAATCTTGCCCTGTTGGTAGAATGCCAGCATTACCTGCAAGGAGTGTTGCACCAGCGGCAAACCAGACGGTGCTCCTTTATAGGTAGGGGATTGCTTTTCTTCCCAGGTGTGCGGCGCGTGGTCCGTCGCGATAATGTCTAAGTGGTTATCCAGTAAACCTTGGAACAAGGCTTCTTTGTGGCGGGCCTCTTTGATTGCCGGGTTACACTTGATCTGGGCACCCAGGGTTTCGTACTGCGCGGCGTCAAACCAAAGGTGGTGCACGCAGACCTCGGCAGTGATGCGCTTCTGCTCCAGCGGTACGTCATTGGCGAACAAAGCTAATTCCTCTTCGGTGCTGATGTGCAGGATGTGCAGACGGGTATTATGCTTCTTAGCCAATTCCACCGCCATGCTGGAGGATTTATGACAGGCCTCCACGTTCCTGATCACCGGGTGCGCGCCCATCGGGATGTTCTCCTCGCCGTACTGCTCCGTAGCCTGCTGCATGTTGGCCCTGATGGTGGCTTCATCCTCGCAGTGCGTGGCAATGAGCATGGGTGACTGTCTGAAGATCTCTTCCAGCGTGTGCACGTTATCCACCAGCATGTTGCCGGTGCTGGAGCCCATGAACAACTTAATGCCGCAAACGCTCCGCGGATCGGTCTTCAGGATTTCCTCCAGATTGTCATTGGTGCCGCCCATGAAGAACGAGTAGTTGGCCAGCGATTTCTCCGCCGCCGTATCATATTTCTGCTGTAGCAACTCCTGCGTGGTGGCGTTGGGCACCGTGTTGGGCATCTCCATGAAGGTGGTCACGCCACCGGCCACCGCTGCTCTGGGCTCAGAGTACAGATCGGCTTTGTAGGTGAGGCCGGGATCCCGGAAATGGACCTGGTCGTCAATGATGCCGGGCAGCAGGTACTGGCCTTGGGCGTCTATCACGGTATCGGCGGGGGCATTCAGGTTCTGCCCAATGGTATGGATGTAACCGTCTTTCACCAGCACATCGGCCTGTTGGATCTGGCCTTCGTTGACTAGCTGGGCGTTCTTGATCAGGATGCTCTTCATGATGCTAAGATAAAGGCACCTGCCGTAAGTCATGCGTTTTTAAAGTCGATTTTCTAAAAACAGGCCGAAAAGATAAGAGCCAGACGATCGCCACTGCGAACTCGATTGCGCCAGCGAGAACCTACAGGATCAGCCACTTCCTAAATCACCGGAAATCCTTTATTCTGTAACCGCACAGTTTCCCAAAATTGGCCAGGAAACGTAATCTAAAACAGAACCCGTACCTTTGCACCGATGATAGAAGAAGAAAACGACAATCTTGCCCCCGAGCAGGATGAGCCTATAACCCCAGAGGACACCCAGGAAACCGCACAGGAAGAAGAGCAGCCTAGTTTTGAGGATTTCAAGCTGAACCGTCAGTTATTGAATGCCATCTCTGAGTTGGGTTACCAGAAACCTACGCCGGTGCAGATGCAAACCATTCCGCTGGCTATGGCCGGACATGATGTGATGGGCATCGCGCAGACGGGTACGGGCAAGACGGCCGCCTACGTGTTGCCGCTGCTCATGAAAGTGAAATATGCCCAAGGCAAACATCCGCGCGCGCTTATCTTGGCGCCTACCCGCGAGCTGGTAATGCAGATTGAGGAGAATATCCAGAAGTTCAGCGCTTACCTTGATGTCCGCACGGTGGGCATTTTCGGCGGCGTGGGGCCTAAAACCCAGATTGAGCGCATCCAGGCCGGAATTGACATCTTAGTAGCCACGCCCGGCCGCCTCATGGACATTTACCGCAAAGGCGAGCTGCACCTGAAAGAACTTAAGACGCTGGTGCTGGACGAGGCCGACAAGATGATGGACATGGGCTTCATGCCGCAAATCCGCCAGATTCTGGAGATTATCCCGCGCAAGCGGCAGAACCTGCTGTTCTCGGCCACCATGCACGAGCGGGTGCACATCCTGTCTGAGGAGTTCCTGGAATTCCCGATGATAGTGGAAGTGACGCCGCAGGCCACGCCGGTGGAGACCGTGAGCCAGAAACTGTACCGCGTGCCCAACCTCCGCACCAAGATCGCGCTGCTGGAGCACCTCTTCCAGGACAAAGAAACCTTTAACCGGGTCATGATCTTCACCCGCAGCAAAACCAACGCCGACAACGTGAGCTCCTTCCTGGACCGCAAAGGCGAAGGCGGCGTGCGCGTGGTACACGGCAACAAAGGCCAGAATACCCGCATCAACGCCGTAGAAGCATTCAGGGAGGGCGAAGTGCGCTACCTGGTAGCCACCGACGTAGCCGCCCGCGGTATTGACATCAACGATGTGAGCCACGTGATCAACTTCGATGTGCCCATTATCTACGAGGACTACGTGCACAGAATAGGCCGTACGGGCCGCGCCGAGCAGACCGGGGCATCCATCATTTTCGCCAACGAGGCCGAGATGCACCACATTGACCGGATTGAGAAGCTCATCAAGATGCAAATCCCGGAGGCGCCCATTCCTGCGGAAGTGCGGGTGTACGAGACGCCGTTTGAGGAGCAGCAGCTCATTGACCGCGAACTAGACAACCAGCGCCGCCGCGAGGACCCCAACTTCAAAGGCGCATTCCACGAGAAAAAAGCCCGCCCGAAAGAGAACATCGGCAAAGGCGCCAAAGTGAGAGACGCCAAGAAAGCCGGCTGGAAGAAAACCAAATCAGGCGGAGCCAGCAAGCGCAAAAGCCGGTAATTGATTGTTGATTGTTCATTGTTGATTGCTTTCCCTGAAAAGAGATTTTGTTTTAAGCCCGATTTTTGAGGAAGCACCTAAAAACAGAAGAGCCGCGTGAGTATATCACGCGGCTCTTCTGTTTTATGCCTGTTTTAACGAAAACTGCCTTAAAGCACCTTCCTTCTTTATAACAATCAGCAATGAACAACCAGCAATTACCTAAGGAACTGCAAAAAAGGCAGGTGGCTCAGCTCAAACAAAGTCAAGGTTACGGTGAAGCCCCAGAAAACGGCGCTCCAGAGCATGTGCAGCATGATACGGCTTTTGGAGACCCCCAGAACAGTAGCCAGCACGGTGCCCACAATGGGCGTAAATAAGATAGGGGTTAGAAAGGCGATGCCAGACATCCCAAACTTTTGCCATACCGAAACAATCCGCCGGTTCTTTTTGCTGAACTTAGGCTTGTTCTTGGTTCGTTGCCGGGCCACATACCGGTCATGCACCGCAGTCCCGATGAGTGAGAACAGACAAACGCTGGTCATCATGCCGGCTATAGTCAACCCCAGGGTAGCCCAGAAAGACACCCCCATGGTAAAACCAACCAAAGGACCTCCAAAGAACTTCACAGAACTTAAAAGATAGACAGAAATATATTTTAGAACTGCAGCAACCATACAGCCTTACCTTGAAACATGAAACCCAACAATAGTATTTACCTAATCCGCAGAAACATTGACCTAAGAAGAACCAAAGGTCAGGGGGATTTAAAGATACAACTATAGTTAACCAACACAGTCATAAATCTTTAGTTTAAAATTATTTTTATTCTGTCAGCTCTTAGAGCCGAAGGCCAGGTCACCGGCATCGCCTAGGCCCGGCACTATATAAGAATGCTCGTTCAGGCGCTCATCTACGGCTCCTATCCATAACTCTGCCTCGGGAATCTGTTCCTGTACGTGCGCTACCCCCTCGGGGCTGGCGATGATGGCAGAAATAATGATCCGCTTGGGTTTGCCAAAACGCAGCATGTCATTATACGTGAGCACCAGAGATTTTCCGGTGGCCAGCATAGGGTCTACCAGAATCAGGATCTTCTCCTCCAGGTTCGGCGTAGCCATGTAATCTAAGTGTACAGACAGCTGACGCCCCCCTTCTACCCTATAGGCCCCCACAAAAGCGCTGGTAGAATGGTCAAAATAGTTGAGGAAGCCCTGGTGGAACGGCAAACCGGCCCGCAGCACCGTGGCCAGCACAGGAAACTCGGTGAGCAGCGTCTGGGGCGTCTGGGCCAGCGGCGTCTGGATGGTCTTATCAGCGTACTCCAGAGTCTCGGAGATTTTGAAGGCCATTACCTCGCCCAGGCGCTCCAGGTTCCGGCGGAACCGCAAACTGTCTTTCTGCACCGCCACATCGCGCAACTCAGAGATAAAATGATTGGCTAACGAAGGTGTCTGGCTAAGAATCTGAAGACGTTTGGAGTCCATGATAAGACGGATGGATTAGGTTGTAGGCTTAAAGATACGTACGAGACGGGCTGCGCGCCAAAACCGGCGTAAAATTTCGCCACCCCCGGCACCTCGCTGCCTTCAAAGTCAAAGGTCTTCCCAGAACCTGCCTCTTGCTGAAGGAGCTGGTCCAGCAGAAAAGCCATGGCGTTGTGCGTTCTCCCTTCTGCGGAGCTGGCCCCGAACAAAAAGGTGGTTCTCTGTGCAGTACGCAAGATGAACGCCGCCGCGAGCAACTTATTTTGCCGGTGCACCTCCCACACCTCTCCCACGCCGTGCTGTTTGGCCTGCGCGTAGAGAACTGCCAGCTTTTGGTAATGCCGGGGCCGCAGCTCCGGCAACTCCTTGCCTTTGGTGTTTTGGAACAGTTCCAGCAGCGGCTGGATGGACTCTGTGGGGACCAAGGTCAGTTGCTCCTGGCTTGTCTTCTTCAGGTTCCGGCGCAGGTTGATGGCGTAGTTCTCCCTTATTTCTGCGTAAACGGGCGCTAAACGCAGTTCATAGTTGGGCCGCCGGCGCCAGGTCCAGGGCTCCGTCAGGTTTAAAGCAGCTTCTTCCGGCCACGGCATCTGGTACTGCACCTGCCCGAACAAACTGGCCGCTAAACTTAGATATTCTTCTGCGGAGGTATGCTGGCTGCCCGCTGTTACTACCAAGCCTAACTGTTGCGTGAACAGTGGCTGGTACACTTTCTTCGTTCCTAAGAATCTTCTAACAGGCAATGGAAACACAGACACGTAGGCATCGGCCTGGATCTCCACCAAGGCCTCCCACTCACCGCTGCACACCACCTCCAGGTACCAGGCCTGCAGGTACACCAAAGACTCCCCGGCGTTTTGGAGGCAAGTCTCCCAACGGGCAAAATCTATCTCGTGGTGGCGCAGCAGCTGGATCATGTGACCGGCAAGATACTGTTTTCGGCGCACTCGGGTAATCCTTCGGCAAGATTGAGGCCGCTGCACGGAGGTGTTTGAAGGCGGTTTTAGAAAAATCGGCAGAAAAACGGGTGCTTGTGCGTTCTTCCACTGGGCGCTGCCAGGCAACCTGAGGCGGCCCGGAAGAGTACACGCTCAAAATTCCCTTATCTTTAGGGATCCACAATTCTAGTCTATGAGAAAAACTTACCGTCTGCTGTTGGGCTTCCTCTTTTTGGCAGGTTCAGCATCGGCGCAGGATGCCACTGTGCCGCTTAACCCGGATGTGTACCGGGTCATTGACCGCTACCATATCAAGCACAACACCGAGAACCTGCATACTTCCTTTAAACCTTATGGTCGCGCCCGCGTGGCTGCCCTGGGCGAGGAAGCCCGCCAGGAGACCAACTACTCCGGTTCCCGCACCGATGAGTACAACGTCAACTACCTCCTCAACGATAACTGGAACTACACCCGCTACGCCCGCGACAACGAAAGCCAGCGGTCTTTAGGCCCGTTTTTCAGAAACAAGACCGATCTCTACCACTACGAAAGCCCCGAGTTCTCCCTGCGCGTGAACCCGGTCATCGGGCTACAGGCCGGCAAAGACACCGAGACCGACGGCCTGCGCTACATCAACACCCGCGGCTTGCAGATAGAAGGCTCTATAGACGAAAAGCTGGGTTTCTACACGTTCCTGGCCGATAACCAGGTGAAGCTGCCCGGCTACGTGAATGAGCGCGTGACCCGCGACAACATTGTGCCGCATGAGGCCTACTGGAAACCCTTCGGGAAGAGCGGCGGTTATGACTTTTTCTCAGCGAGAGGCTATATCAATTACGCGGCGACCAAGCACATCAGCGTGATGCTTGGCCATGATCGCAATTTCATAGGCAACGGCTATCGCTCCATGATCCTGTCAGACTACGCGGCGCCTTACTTTTTCTTGAAACTGCAGACCCAGGTCTGGAAGCTGCAGTACACCAACCTCTACGCCGAGCTCACCCAGGACTTCAAATTCGCAGATCAGCTGTACGACAAGAAGTACATGACGCTGCACCACCTCAGCTTGAACATTCTGCCTAACCTGAACGTGGGCGTGTTTGAGTCGGTGATCTTTGGCCGCGACCACGGCCGATTTGAGTTGCAGTACCTCAACCCTATCATCTTCTACCGCAGCGTGGAGCAGGGCCTGGGCTCAGAAGACAATGCCTTGCTGGGATTTGACTTCAAATGGAACATCTACAACCGCGTGCAGCTTTACGGCCAGGCCGTGCTGGATGAATTCCTGATCAGTGAGTTGCGCGCGGGCAACGGCTGGTGGGGAAATAAATTCGCGCTGCAGGGCGGAGCCAAGTACATTGATGCCTTCGGGGTGCCTAACCTGGACCTGCAGGGCGAGCTGAACCTGGCCCGGCCGTTCACCTACCAGCACGAAGACCCTTCCAAGAACTACCAGCATTATCTGCAGCCTTTGGCACATCCCATGGGCGCGAACCTGGCCGAGGCCGTGGCCATTGTGCGCTACCAGCCCATCCCTAAGTTAACCCTTACCGCCAAAGCCATTGCCACGCGCTACGGGCAGGACCCGGAGCCAACCGTAGATCCTTTGAACCCCGAGGGCGGCACCACGGTGTACAACTACGGCGGCAACGTGCTTAAATCTTACAACCTGCGCCAGGGCGATTACGGCTATGAGATTGGCAGCGGCATCACCACCGACCAAATCTATGGCGAGGCGACCGCTTCTTTCCAATTGCGCTACAACATGTTCCTGGACCTGACCCAGGTAGTGCGCCGCGCCGATGCGGAGGTCGATAGCTATGACCGGAAAAACGCTTTCACGGCCGTCTCTTTCCGGTGGAACATCCCGCAACGCACCCATGAGTTTTAGGGGCTTTTTTCTAAAAATCCCTCTAAAACAAAGCAGCGCCTCTTTCTAACCCAGAAGGAGGCGCTGCCGTTTTCTGCCTCTTTTCCAGAAAACAAGCCCGAAAGGCATATTAGAACCGGGTGCGGTTACATTCCGGCAAAGCCGTACCTTTGCAGGAATGAAAACTTATTTCCGCATTTTAAAATTTGCGCGGCCGTTTAGCCAATACGTTCCGTGGTACGCCATGGCCACCTTATTGGCCACCATCTTCGGGGTTCTGAACTTCGGGTTGCTGGCTCCTTTGCTGAAGGTATTGTTTGGGCAAGCCAAAAGCATGGATGACATTCCGGCAGCGGTCCCGGCATTTGAGTTCAATATCAGCTGGTTCACCCAATTCTTCTACTACCATGTGGGTCAGATCATCCAGGCCGAAGGCAGTATTGGGGCTTTGCGCTTCATCTGTCTCATGCTGGTGATCTCGGTGCTGCTGGCGAATGTGTTCCGCTATATCGGCCTCCGGATTGAGGGGGTGGTACGGGCCCGGGTGGTGAAGAACCTCAGAATGCAGGTGTTTGAGCGCCTCACGCAGCTGCAGTTAGGCTTTTTTTCCAACCAGCGCAAAGGCAATATTATGTCAACGCTCACCAACGATGTGCAGGAAGTAGAGAATTCTGTGGTGAGTACCTTGAACGTGCTGTTCCGGGAGCCTTTCCTTTTGATCGGGTATTTTGTGGTGCTGTTCTACATTTCGCCGCAGCTCACGTTTTTCAGTTTGCTCGTGTTGCCAGTTTCGGGGTTGATCATCTCCAGCATCTCTAAGAAGCTGAAGCGGCAGTCGTCGCAGGGGCAGGATGCGCTGGGTTCTATCCTGGGCATCATTGACGAGACCTTAAGCGGATTGCGTGTCATCAAAGGGTTCAATGCCCAACCGTACGTGCTGGACAAGTTCCGGCAGAGCAATAGCCTGTACGCGCGCATCATCACCTCCATGAACAACAAACGCAGCCTGGCCTCGCCTTTCTCTGAGTTCATGGGCGTCTCGGCGGTGGCGGGCATTCTGTTCTACGGCGGATCTTTGGTGCTGCGCGGCGAGTCTGACCTGGGCGGCGAGGACCTGATTGCCTATCTGGCTTTGTTCTCTCAGGTGTTGGTGCCGGTGAAAGCCATCTCCAACGCGTTCAGCAACATCCAGCGCGGATTAGTTTCCGGGGAGCGCGTATTGGCCCTTATTGACACCGAACCCCTGATCAGAGACCGGCCCGATTCTAAAACGCTGCCTGAGTTCACCCAGGCCATTGAGTTCAAGAACGTAGGTTTCCGGTACGCCAATGATCCCATTCTGCAGAACATTAACCTGACCATCCCCAAAGGCAAAACCATCGCGTTGGTGGGTCCGTCCGGCGGCGGTAAATCCACGTTAGCCGACCTGTTGCCCCGTTTCTATGACCCCACCGAGGGCGCCATCACCATTGACGGTCTGGATCTGCGCGATTGCTCTTTGTTCTCTATCCGGGAGCAGATGGGCATTGTGACGCAGGAATCTATCCTCTTCAACGATACCATCTTCAACAACATCGCCTTTAACAAGACCGATGCCACCGAGGTCGAGGTCATGGCCGCCGCCAGAATCGCGAACGCGCACGAGTTCATCATGCAGTCACCGGAAGGTTATCAGACCGTCATCGGGGACCGGGGCAGCAAACTATCTGGTGGGCAGCGCCAGCGCCTGAGCATCGCTCGGGCCATCCTTAAAAACCCTCCAATTTTGATTATGGACGAGGCCACCTCGGCGCTGGATACAGAGTCTGAGAAACTGGTGCAGGAAGCCTTGACCAACCTCATGAAGAACCGTACCTCGTTGGTGATTGCGCATCGCCTGAGCACCATCCAGCACGCCGATGAGATCATTGTACTGCAGGGCGGCCGTATTGTGGAGCGCGGGAACCATGCCCAACTGGTGCAGCACGGCGGCGTGTACCATAAACTCACCCAGATGCAGCACACCTCGTAACCATTTTCGTCTAATGTTCAGAAGCCGTTTAGCGCTTGTTTTCAGAAAACAGCCGCTAAACGGCTTCTGCTTTTCTGGAAGTTTTCATCACAAAAACGCCAACCCACCCCTACCCCTCCGAGGAGGGGAGTATCAGATAAAGAAGATTATAATGATAGGTCTAATGAGTGGTAAAGGCGCTGTTTTGTAGTAATAGCGTCGCAAGGTAAAATTCCCCTCCTCGGAGGGGTAGGGGTGGGTTGGCGCTAAATAGACAAACAAGCTACTTTTCAGAACCTCATTTCTATCATCTTCAGGCGTTTCACAGCTATTTCCTGGCGTTTGCGTACAGGTATATATTCATTATTCTTAATGTTTACCCACAATCTGTACGGCTATGGAATCCCTGAAGAAGTTTATAAATATTGCGGTGATGGTGTATTTGCTCATTGCCTTTCTGTTTCTGCTGCGCATTTTAAGCGTTTCTAAGTTTGTGATGCTGTTTGACTTAGCCCATGACGCCGAGTTCTTCAACTACCTGCTTTGGATGGGGGCTGTGTTGCTGCTGGCAGAACTCTTGGTAGAAAACGTGTATATTGCCACCCTAAAACGGAGCTTGGAACGCGAGCGCCGCCAACACACGGATCTGAAGGCGAAACACACCGAGTGGAAAGCGAAACATTATGACCAACAGCTGAAAACCTCGGCCACGCCGCTTATCCCGGAGCCTGCCTCTAACAGGGCTGAGCCCCTGGCGCCGCAACAGCACCGCCATTCGAATGCTTCGGCGGAGGACGAGCAGACTTTGATTATCACGCCGGCTCCCATTCCGCCAACCGTAAATCCGGATGAAAACCCCAACCTGCCGCCGGCAGAACACCGGCCTTTTGTATAGTACATGACTACCTCTCCTTCTGCCCTCATTCTGCAGGAACTGCAACAAGCCCAACAGGTGCTCACCGATTTTCTGACCCAGCCCACCACCGTTTCCTCTATTGAAGCAGCGGCGCAGCTCATGGCCAACAGCCTGAAGAACGGAGGCAAGATACTTTCCTGCGGCAACGGAGGCTCTATGTGTGACGCCATGCACTTCGCCGAGGAACTCACCGGCCGCTACCGCGATGACCGGGCGCCCATGGCCGCCATCTCTATCTCAGATCCCAGCCACATGAGCTGCGTGTCTAATGACTACGGCTATGACCTCATCTTCTCCCGGTACGTGCAGGCCCTGGTAAGACCCGGCGATGTATTGTTGGGCATCAGCACCAGCGGCAACTCGGCTAACGTGCTCAAAGCCGCCGAGGCCGCCAAAGCCCAGGGCGCCTACGTGGTTACACTCACCGGCAAAGACGGCGGCAAACTGGCGCCCTTGAGCGATGTAGAAATCAGAGTGCCCCATTTCGGCTACGCCGATAGAATCCAGGAGATCCACATCAAAGTCATCCACATCCTGATTCTGCTGCTGGAGAAACACATGGCCTAATAGGCGTTCTGCAATTTACTTACAAGGGCGCTTTGCGCCTGATTTTCTTAAAACAGGGCTAAACCGTAGTTCCTTTTATCTGTACGCCTGGCACCTCCTAGCTAAATAGGTAGTTGAGGTTCCAGGTGTTGCTTCACTTCTGAATACTTCCTACGGAATTTATTGTGGCCGCTTGCTGTTGCGCTTCAAAATAATATCCAAAATTGTATTAGAATCATCTATGCTTGTCAAGACCTTCGGAAGCGCCGTACAGGGCGTGAATGCCTTCACCATCACCATTGAAGTAAACGTATCACCAGGCACCAAGTATTTTTTGGTAGGCTTGCCAGACAATGCCATCAAAGAAAGCGAGCAACGGATTGAATCTGCGCTCAAGCACCATGGCTACCGGATGCCGCGCCAGAAAGTAGTCATCAACATGGCGCCGGCCAACGTGCGCAAAGAAGGCTCGGCCTATGACCTGCCCATTGCCCTGGGTATTCTAGCAGCCTCTGAACAACTCCTCACCGACCATCTGGAACAGTACCTCATCATGGGTGAACTGGCGCTGGACGGGGAACTGAGACCCATCAAAGGCGTGCTGCCCATTGCCATACAGGCCCGCAAAGAAGGGTACAAAGGCTTTATCTTGCCCAAACAGAATGCTCAGGAAGCGGCCATTGTGAACAACCTGGATGTGATTGGCGTGTCTAACCTTAAAGAAGCCATAGACTTCCTGCGCGGCGACCTGGCCATTGAGCCGCTTAAAGTTGATACCCGCGACCACTTCCAGATGACCCTGCACCAGTACTCCGCCGATTTTGCCGATGTACAGGGTCAGGAAAACATTAAACGGGCGCTGGAGATTGCTGCGGCCGGCGGTCATAACGTGATCATGATTGGCCCACCCGGCGCTGGAAAAACCATGCTGGCCAAACGCCTGCCCTCCATCCTGCCGCCGCTCACCTTGCATGAGGCATTGGAGACCACTAAAATTCACTCTGTCGCAGGTAAGTTGGGTGTACAGGGTTCTCTTTTGGCGCAGCGGCCGTTCAGGGCACCACACCATACCATTTCAGACGTGGCACTGGTAGGCGGCGGCGGAAATCCGCAGCCCGGCGAGATTTCGCTTTCGCACAACGGGGTTCTTTTCCTGGATGAATTGCCGGAGTTCAAAAGAACCGTGCTGGAGGTCATGCGCCAACCGCTGGAAGAACGGCGGGTAAGTATCTCGCGGGCACGCCTCACCATTGATTTCCCGGCCAACTTTATGCTGGTGGCCAGCATGAACCCGTGCCCCTGTGGCTTCTATAATGACCCCAATAAAGATTGCGTCTGCGGACCTGGCGTGGTGCAGCGCTACCTGAACAAAGTAAGCGGCCCCTTATTAGACCGCATTGACCTGCACGTGGAGGTTACCCCGGTTTCTTTTGATCAGATGACCGAGACTCGCAAAACTGAGACCAGCGCTGATATAAGGGAGCGCGTAGAACAGGCGCGCCAATGGCAGGCCAACCGGTTCCAGGACTTCCCAGACATCCACTCCAACGCCATGATGCCACCGCAGATGGTCAAAGACCTATGCCGCATCAATGAGGCCGGCAGGTTGCTCTTGAAAGCCGCCATGGAGAAACTGGGGCTCTCGGCCCGGGCCTATGACCGCATCTTAAAAGTAAGCCGCACCATTGCCGACTTGGCTGGCTCCCAAGACATCAAAATAGAACACCTCGCCGAGGCCATTCAGTACCGCAGCCTAGACCGCGAAGGCTGGGCCGGCTAAGCCACTTCGCAAGACACACGCTTCCTTCATCCATTTCCTCCTGACGGACCATGCTTCTAGAAAGCAGTTCGTCAGGAGGATTTTTATTTTAATCAAGGATAGGGGTAATCTAATATAAGGCTGTCTAGTAGAGGAAGCAACGCAGCACAGAAGCCCTTTCCGGCAATTGATATTTGGCTCAGGAGCGTTGCAAGAAAGAGAAGTAAGAACTGTAACCAACAAGATCTGCCTATAGGATTACTACCCTCAAAGATTCTGAAGCAGGTCAGGTCAGAGACTTTATACTTACTTGTTAGTATATACAAAAACCAATATTTATCCTAAATAGCATTACCCGTTACTAACCCTTAAAATCCCTAAACCCTTATTATCAATCATGAAAAAAGTGTTTTTCTTTATTGCCGCATTGTTCACTACCTATTTTGCCCAAGCCCAGGAAGGCATCAAATTAGGTTTGAAAGCAGGTGTTAATGTGAGCAGTGTTGTTGGTAAAGACGAAGAAAACTTAGGCAACCTCCTTGGCCTTCATGCGGGCGGTTTCTTAGACTATGGTCTTACAGAACAGTTTTCCATCAGACCTGAGCTTCTTTACTCCATGAAAGGCTTCTATGCCGAAGCCGATGAAGAAGACTTTGAATACAAATCTTACCTCACCACCCACTACATAGAACTTCCGGTTTTAGCCAGATTCAAGGCGGGTAATTTCTTTGTTGAGGCGGGCCCTACCTTCTCTTACCTTTTAAGCGCGAAAACAAGAGAAGAAGGCGAGTTACTAGGCGAGGAATTTGAAGAAACCAAAACCGTAACAGATGAATTAAACAAGTTTGACCTTGGTGTTGCCGCCGGTTTTGGCTACCAGTTCCAGAGCGGACTTGGCCTTGGCTTACGCTATACCCGTGGTTTGAGCAAGTTAGACAAGTCTGAAGAAGCCAAAGTCTACAACTCTTCCTTTCAACTGGGAGTGAGTTACACGCTGAGATAATTACAGGAAGATTCATTTCCGGCCTACATGCCTTACTGGAGGCTCCCCCCATCATCAATTACTAACCTAAATAATAAACTTCATGAAAAAGCTAGTATTCTTTATTGCTGCATTGTTCACCACCTACTTCGCCCAAGCCCAGGAGGGCATCAAATTGGGGATAAAAGCAGGCGCGAACTTTACCAACGTTATGGGCGATGGCCTGGATGACGCTGAGTATCTCTTTGGTTTCCATGGTGGTCTCTTCGCAGACTACGGTATCTCTGAGATGATCTCTATCAGGCCAGAACTGCTGTATTCTTTGAAAGGCTTCAAGTTTGAAGGCGAAGAAGACGGCGAGGAGGCTACCCTAAAGTCACGACTGAGCTACATTGATGTTCCAATCCTGGCCCACATCAACGCCGGAGGCCTATTCTTTGAGTTAGGGCCTACCTTAGGTTTCATGGTGAACGACAAAAACACCATTGAAATTGGTGGCGATGAAATAGACTTGGACACCGAAGATGGAGAAGGATACAAGAAATTCGAATTTGGGTACGCTGCTGGTATAGGCTACCAGATGCCGGCCGGTCTTGGCATTGGCTTGCGCTACCAAGGCGGTATCACCAGCATCAATGAAGACGATGACATCAAAGTACGCAACTCTGTTTTCCAACTGTCTTTGAGCTATATGTTTGGAGGCAGATAATACATCTTCCCCATGATTTGAAAAGGGCCTCAATAGAGGCCCTTTTTTTCTGTCTACCATTTTAAGGCTCCTTTACTAAATATCCTATTGAGCCATAGTGCCTTTCTGTTCTTCTTTTGGGTGGAAGGAGTTTTAGGGGTCTTTTCAAGAAAACAGATAGAAAAGAGAATTTTTGATTTTCCATTTTGAGTGTGGAAGCGTTTCACCCCCTAACCAGGCTTAAAAGGCTTAATGCGCTGAGAAACAAAGCTTCTACCCCGTATTTTTATCTTTTTCTAAGTTGTTTAAATACGGCATTTTTCTACCTACACAGAAACTTAATACAGAAAATACCAACATTTTATTGCAGTGCCGTATAATGGGGTGAGTTTTACAAGGGTATGTCAGACAAACAACCCATAACCTAATTCCATTATCTCTATGAAAAAGATTGTATTATTTCTTGCAGCCGTGCTTTCCTTCAGCGTTGCACAAGCACAAAATGGTCCTAGAATTGGTCTCAGAGCCGGGGCAAATATGTCTAACATTTCTGGGGACTTAGATAACCAGGACATCTATGAAAACAAATTCGGGTTTGTGGGTGGTTTAACGGCCAACTTCGACCTGACCGGTGATGGCTTCTTATCTTTACAGCCAGAACTGCTTTACTCTCAGCGTGGCTACCAGTACCGCGATGATGAGTACATGGTAGGCAACCAGAACTACAGAAGCGAAGGAAGTGTCAACTTCAACTACCTTGACTTACCCGTGCTGCTAAGAATCAATGCAGGTGGCTTGTTCTTTGAAGGCGGACCACAGGCCTCTTACCTGCTAGGCATCAAAGACAAAAGCGAAACTTTCCTTGGAAATACCCAGACAGAGACCGAAAGAAAAGTAGAAAAAGACAATCTTTCTGAGTTTGAAATTGGCTATGTGGCTGGTTTAGGTTATCAGTTAGAGAACGGCCTTAGTTTAGGCCTTCGGTACAATGGTAGTATTAATGCCTTGGCCAATGAAGGTGACAATGATGATTTGACAAATGCCCGTCACTCTACTTTCCAATTGACCTTAGGCTTCTTGTTCCCTAGCCGGTAATAAAGTAAGTACTTGAAATAAGGAGGAACCGCTACTAGTGGTTCCTCCTATTTTTTTACCCCTACTGTTCAACCACTTAGCTTACACAAACACCCTAAATCTTGTTTGGCACAGCAATACTAGAAGTTAGGCACAGTGTTTGATTAAATATCTTCAAACAAGGGAACTAAATTCAACTTTTTAAAATCATGAAAAAATTCGTCTTCTTATTTGTAGCGGTTGTAGCCTCCTATGCAGCGCAGGCGCAGGCAACCTTCGGGATCAAAGGAGGTCTTAACTATTCTAACCTTTCTGGTGATCTGCAGAACGAGGAAAGATTCAACAACAAAATAGGTTTCAACGCCGGGGTTTACTTTAACGCGCCTATAATAGGTGATTTCTTCTCCATCCAGCCAGAAGTGCTGTACTCCAACAAAGGGTATAAGTATGATGACAAAGTAGAAACCAACTTGCTGGGCACTGAGTACCGCTACGAAGGAACCTCTAACTTCAACTACATTGATGTTCCGGTTTTGGCCCGTATCAAAGCCAGCAGCTTCTTCTTTGAGGCTGGTCCGCAGGTTTCTTACATGGTGAGCGTGAACGACAAAACCAAAGAGTACCGCAACGGCGAACTGGTAGACCGCTCGGTGAGCGAGAAAAGCAAGTCTGGCTACTCAGACTTTGAGGTAGGTTACGCTGCCGGGCTTGGGTTTGCGGCTGGTAACGGCATCAGCTTAGGCCTGCGTTACAACGGTGCGTTTACAGAACTGACCGATGATTCTCCGGCCCGTGGCGAGTTTAAAAACGCCCGTCACTCTTCTATCCAATTATCCCTGGCTTTCCCACTGAGCAGATAATCCAACGAGAAAAGACGCAAGGCAGAAGACTTCGCACATAAAAAAGCCCTGCACTCTTGGTGAGTGCAGGGCTTTTCTGTTTAAGGGCTGTTTTCAAAAAACCGGCTTGAAAACGGCGGCAATTAATTCCTTAGCTCTTGCCGTGCAATTGGGCGAAATGCTGGTAGAACAGCGGAATGGTTTCAATGCCTTTCATGAAGTTGAACACCCCAAAATGCTCATTGGGCGAGTGGATGGCATCTGAGTCCAACCCGAAGCCCATGAGCACGGTATCGGTTTCCAACACAGACTTGAACATGGCCACGATAGGAATACTGCCACCGCTGCGTACTGGTACCGGCTTCTTCCCGAAGGTGTCTTCCATGGCTCTGGCCGCTGCCTGGTAACCCGCCGAGGTGGTGGGCGTGACCACCGGCTCTCCGCCGTGGTGCGGTTTCACCACCACTTTCACGCTGGCCGGGGCAATAGACTCAAAATGTTTCTGGAACAGCGCACTTATTTCTTCTGAGGTCTGGTGCGGCACCAACCGCATAGAGATCTTAGCAAATGCTTTGGAAGGGATTACCGTCTTGGCGCCTTCGCCGGTGTAGCCGCCCCAGATGCCGTTCACGTCCAGCGTAGGCCTGATGGAATTACGCTCCATGGTGCTGTAGCCAGCCTCGCCGTGTACATCTGGCAAATCAAGGGCTATTTTGTAGGCATCCAGGCTGAAAGGGGCGCGGGCCATCTCGGCACGTTCTTCCTGGCTTAGTTCTTCCACGTTGTCATAGAACCCGGGAATGGTGATGTGGTTGTTCTCGTCGTGCAGCGAGGCAATCATCTTGCACAGGATGTTGATAGGGTTGGCCACGGCGCCGCCGTACAGCCCGGAGTGCAGGTCGCGGTTGGGTCCGGTCACCTCTACCTCGTGGTAGCTGAGGCCGCGCAGACCGGTAGTTACCGAGGGCACATCGTTCGCCAGCATGCCGGTGTCTGAAATGACAATGATATCGGCTTTGAGTCTTTCTTTGTTTTCTTTCACGAAGGTGGCCAGGTTCACAGAGCCTACTTCCTCTTCGCCCTCAATCATGAACTTCACGTTGCAGGGCAAGGCCTGTTGCTGCATCATGGTCTCAAACGCCTTCACGTGCATGTAGGTCTGGCCTTTGTCATCGCAGGCCCCCCGGGCGTAGATTTTTTCGTCTTTGATCACGGGCTCAAACGGCGGCGAGTTCCACAGTTCATAGGGATCGGCGGGTTGCACGTCGTAGTGTCCGTACACCAGCACCGTGGGTAAGGCCGGATCAATGATTTTATCGGCGTAGACAATAGGGTTGCCGGCCGTCTTGAACAGCTGCGCATTGTCTGCCCCGGCCGCCTCTAACTTCTCTCTCAGGAATTCAGCCGCCCGCATCACGTCTCCTTTAAAAGACAGGTCTGCGCTCACCGATGGAATACGTAACAACTCCAGCAACTCTTGCAGAAACCGGTCTTTGTTCTCTTCAATATAGGCTTTCATAGTATGGGATTGATGGTGGGTGAAGTTAAAAACAAAAAGCGTCCTTCTAAGGAAAGAAAGCCGCTTTTATCATGAATTCGCTTAATCTCAGCCTTCCAGAAGTTGTGCTTCCGCTTTGCGGCAATGCTCTTCTGTTTTCGGCCTGTTTTCCTAGAAGTACCCCGAAAAGGAAATCTGACTTCTGCCGATAACCCGCGAGCGTTTACTTGCTTTTGAAAGGGTTAATGTTGGCCTTGCTTTCCACGCCCTGCAACAGCCGGTTGATGTTCTTTTTATGGGTCAAGACCACCATTACAGCAATGAAAATCCCGAAGATGGGCAGCAAAAGGTTGTCTGGCCGGAACATGGGCAGCATCAGCAGCAAAGGGAAAGAAATTGCGGCCAGCATAGAACTCAGCGACACGTATTTGGTCAGGAGCAGCACCACCACAAAGATGCCCAGGCAGATCAAAGCCACCGGCAAGTGTACCGCCAGCACCATGCCCATGACCGTAGCTACGCCTTTGCCGCCTTTAAAGCCCACGTATATCGGAAAGATATGGCCAATCACGGCCACCACGCCCAGAATGAGTTTGAACATAATCAGTTGCTGCGGCTCAATCGCCTCCCAGTTCACCAGCAGGTTGGCCAATGAGGTAGCGGCCCAGCCTTTCAGAATATCCACGGCCATGACAATGGAGCCGGGCTTCTTGCCCAGCACCCGGAAGGTATTGGTAGCGCCGGCGTTGCCGCTGCCGTGCTGCCGCACGTCAATGCCGTAAAACTTCTTGCCCACCCACACCGCCGTAGGGATAGACCCAATCAGATAAGCCAATAAAATGATTCCGCCAATAATGACTAGCTCCATGTGTGTCCGTGGTTTTGTAGATCTGCTTTCTTAGATACGGCTGCCGCCGATAGGGTTCTGAAAAATATATTCCTTCAAATATAGGCAAACCCTGCCCATAGCCCAACACCTGTTAGGCCGTTCACAGAACATCCCGTTTCCGGGCTGTTTCTGGGAAACCGGCCTGAAAACGGGATGCTGTTGAAGGTAAAGAATGGGGTTCTGAGCCTCAGTTAATTGCCGGTAGGCGGAATGTCGGGCGGGGTCTCCCCTGCTTTCTTCTTCTTGTCTTTTTTCTTTTTGTCAGAAGTTTCTTCTTTTCCATCGGTTACCGGAGTTTCAAAGCCTGAAGGAATATCAACTTCGGCCTCCTTCTTTTTCTTCTTGTCTTTTCCTTTGGCTTCTTCCACTGGGGATACCGGCGTTTCAAAGCCAGCAGGAACAGCATCAGCGGCTTCCTCTTTCTTTTTCTTCTTGCTCTTTTTGTCTTCCTCTGGCTGGTCTACCGGATTATCAAAGCCTGGCGGTGTTGCGCCAGTGTCCACCATCTCCTCGCCTTTCTTTTTCTTCTTGCTCTTCTTGCCAGTGTCTTCCTCGGTGGCTGTGTCAAAGGTATTGTACACTGGCTGCGGGGCTGCTTTCAAAGGCTCTTTGCCCAGGTACGTCTTCCGGAAGTAGTTCACAAATTCCATTCGGTCAATATCCTCCAACGGGTAGAAGGTGTAATCTCCTCCGGCCACGGTTCTTCCTTTTGACTTGGAGGCCACCGCTCCGTTGAACTGCGGATCTGAAGAGGTCATGCCCAAACCGCCTTCAAAGAAGTTGAAGTAATACCACAGGTAGGGGTTCACCTCCAGGTACATGGCAACGGCATCACCGGCAGGGCCTGCCTTTATCTCAATGTGCCCCGTGATTTTTGCGTTTACATCTACCTTGTCAATACCGGCTATACTGATAGGCCCTTCGCTGTACCATGCATTTTTCTTCGTGGACCATTTAAAGTTCACCTGGTTCAGCACCAACGTATGGATTAGCTTTTCAGAGATCTTTGAGAAGGGAACGTATCCTTTGGCCGTGGCCGCGGTGAAT
This sequence comes from Rufibacter hautae, assembly GCF_008271695.1. GTDB lineage: Bacteria > Bacteroidota > Bacteroidia > Cytophagales > Hymenobacteraceae > Nibribacter > Nibribacter hautae. The sequence goes on along the minus strand of NZ_VKKY01000001.1, from coordinate 2,291,834 downwards.
GCCGGCACGCCTTTGTCGCCAATGAAGGCGGCCAGTTTAAACGGAAGCGTAGGGTTATTCAGGTCTACTCCTTCCGGGAGTCCGGCTACTTCTTTCGCCACTTTCGCGCCCATGCTTTCTATGGCTTGGGAAGGGGCGTCAAAGTCAAAGGCAATGAAGGTGTCTAACTCATACCGGCTGCTATCAGTGCGGCCGGTACCGGTGCCCACGGTGGTCATCTTGAACCCTTTCACCCGCCTGATCAGGTTGAACTGCCCGTCGTATTTGGCTTCTTTGGTAGCGTCATTGTACTGGAGCATGTTTCCGGTGTAGGAGTTTCCGTACGCGCGGCCTTCGTCTCCTATCTTGTACATCTTCTCTTCTTTGTTGAAAGAAAGCACGCCCTGCACGTCAAACACGTCTATGTCATCTTCAAACTGCTTCTTAGAAACAAAGGTGTTGTAGATTTTACCGGAGGTGGTGTTCAGGTGAATACCGGTTTTCAGCGGTGTGCCGTCTGCCAGCGCCGGGTCCTTGATTTCTATGCGCACGTCCTCTGGGTCTACCCCGTCGCGCTTATAAGGGAACCAGTCGGCGCTCTCCTTGCCTCCGAAGAGCATCTTGGCGTATCCGTCAAAGTTCAGTGTCTTTTTATTGGAGGCTACCGCCACGTTACCGTAGTAGCGCACCTTAGGGATGATAAACAAGGTGTCTTTCTCATTTACCGTTCCCTCGGCCAGGAAGAAGGCCGGGGCCTTGGCATCGTCTTTTTTCCCGCCTTCTGGCCGCTGCCAGCCAAACTTATCGAACTTGATCTTGTAGGCGTCCCCGCTCGCGTTAGCGAAAGAGTAAATGGCGTTCCCCGTGATACCGAACCGGTTGTCTACGTGCAGTTCCCCCTTCACCATCTGGTGGTATTTCTGCACGGAGTCCATGGCCAAGCTGGCTTTCTGGAAGGTCTTCAGCTCGGCACCTTTCATGAACTGCACCCGGTTGCTGTCTGGGATGATGTAACTATCGCCAATAGGAATGTACGGCACCCCGGTGGCTACCAGTGTGTAGTTGCTGAAGTCATAGGTGGCCCCTTTGGCCTTGAAAGCAAGTGAGTCATCACCGGTTTTCATGGAATAGAAGTAAGACTCGCCTCCACCCTCGTTCCCGCTGGTCAGCGTGAGTTTTCTGGATTTGAAATCCCATTTACCCGCAGACAGAGAAGATTTGTACTGGGCAAACGGAAACTCCGTTGTGGCGCTGCCTATTCTTTCGGCTTTGTACTCTGCGTAGCCTTCATCCATGTGGAAATCTAGGACTACATCAAAGGTAGTGAGCGCAGGCGTCTTCTTATCGGCGGAAGCCACTTCCATACCGGCCTGGTTTCCATGAATGAGTCCTTTCTTGAACACGAAATGCGGAGATTTCATGGCCACTTCTTTGTTCTCCACCACGCCATTTCCAAATAGGGAAGACGGCGTGAAGCCCAGCATGCCTTTGTAAGTGAACCGGTCATTGAAGATGCTCATGAGCTCGCGCCCCACGGTATGGATCTGCAGGGTGTCCTGGAAAGGTTTCCATTTCATGGTGAAGGCCTTGAAGGTTCCGCTGGGGTAAGAGCCCTGTGCCACGGTGCCTTCTTTGAAGCTTCCTTTCTTACCTACGGTAGTAATGGCGGAGTCTACGAAGAACACAAAGCCCGGCGAGAACATAGTAGCGGTCTGGTAGCTCAGAACACCTTTCCCGCGCAGACCTTTGGTGTCCATGGTGAGGGTATCCGTGAAGCGTCCTTTGCCGCCGTACACTGCAAACCCGGCTTTTGGCACCGGATACTGGAAGCCCAGCGCTCCGTCTGGCTGAATGGCGAGCTTGGTCTCAAAAGGCGGGAAGATGCCCCCCGAGTTGAACGTTCCCTTGAACCCGATGACGTTGTTCTTGGTACTGGCCATGCTGTCAATCTTGAACGGCGGAATGTTGAAATACACGGTAGTGTCATACACCCCACCCAGGATTTCGGGTTTGTTGAAGTACACCGTAGCTCCAGAGATCGCGTCTAGTGCCGGATAGCCTTGAGATTTCTTGCTGCCTGATTTATTGTCTGGGCGATTGAGGTACAGCTTGGCCTGGCCTTTGCCGCCTCGGTTCACCAAGGTGAAAGGTGTTTCTTTTTCTTTGCCGTCCTTGCTCTTGGTTCTGGTGGTCAGGACCGTGGAGTCAATTTTGGCCAAATCAATAAAGAAGCCGTCATAGTCAAAAAGGAACTCCTTGCCCCTGAAACTGAAGTCAGTGGACTTGACCTTGCCGTTGAACAGCATGTTACGGTTCTTTTTGATGCGCACAATCTGGCTGTCTGGCTCCACCACTACCGAGGAGTCTTTGTTAAAGGCAAAGGATTCCACGCCCCGTAGAACCAAGTCACCGCTGGCCAGGTCCAGGGTGGCGTTCCGGCCCGCCGGAGACAGTGCGTTCAGGTTGATGTAATCGTAGTCTTTCTTGTTGCGGGAGGCATCTACGTAGTGATAGGCTTTCTCGCGGAGTTGCACCTGTCCCGTAGTAGCGTCATAATCCAGGTAATTGCTCTGGGCCAGAGTGGTGAGCGCCTGGTGCAACACCTCTTTCTTGAGCTTTGTATCCTCGGCCATCTGGGCCAGGTAGAACGTCTGGCTGCCAATCTTCGCTCCGTACCCTACGGTAGTGTACAGCGGGTGGAAATTGGAGATAGTCTTGATCTGCTGAAAACGTGCCTCGGTGAAGTATTCCTTGGAGTTCACCTGCACCGGCACCTGGTTTTTCGCCGTCAGGATGGAGAACTCAATGTTAGGCTCCGTGATGTTCCAGGCCGCCATATCGGTGGTGAGTTCCACCTGGTGGTAGGAATGGTAATACGGCGTAAGCTTGTACAATCCTTCGGGATTGATGAGCACCAGGCGCTTTCCAGCTTTGTTATACTTGAACTTCACCCCCGGGTGAGTGACCGAATCTTTCCCCTGGAATAAGGCGATGCCGGCTTCCGGAGCGGTGATCAAAGAATCATTGATGGTGTAGTTACGCGAGGTAGCCCTGAATTTGCGCTCCCCTTTGTCTGACACCCAGATGGTGGAGGGGCTACCGTCCAGCGCCGCACTCATGAGGGTACCACCCGATAAGGAAAGACCGCCCAGGTACTTGATATCCTCGCCAAAGCGCTTGATCTTGGCGTTGCTGGTGTGGGAGATAAACTTAGGATAACCGTTGTCTCCGTTCGCTTTGGCTTTGGTAAGCCGGTATTCCAGGTTACCCCGGATGCTGTTTTCCAACACCGCCGGGAACGTCAGGGTTACGTCTTCTACCTTGAAAGCGGGTTTAGCTACCTCAAAGGTAAGGCCCTTGAACTCAGCCGTGGCATCGCCGCCCAGTTGGTTCCAAACCAGTTTACCGCCGTTACCGGCATAAATCCCGTTGGCCAGTGACACAGCGCCGGTGGCTTCTTTGATGGTCACAGAGTCAGACGCGGAGGTAAACACCAGGTCAGCTTTCTCCATTACCACCACCGGACCTGCCAGCACTGGCAAAGGAACAGCAAAGTATTCTGCCTCCACCGGCTTGGCGGGCTCTGCTTTTACCGGATCCGGCTCTTTTTTAGCTACCGCGGTTTTAGTGCCCGTTGATTTTTTAGCGCTGCTGGATTTCTTGGCGGTTTTTGGTGCCGGCTTGGTTACTTTCTTAGGGGTGTCCCAGGCAGCCCAGGGGTCTTCTTCAGCCGGTTTGGCTGCTTTCTTAGGAGCGGCCCAAGGATCGTCCTCCGCCGGCTTCACTGCTTTCTTGGGGGCAGATTTAGGGGCAGGAGCCGTAGCTTTAGTGCCTTTGGTGCCTTTGGCGGTTGGTGCCGGTGTTGTTTTAGGCGCTACGGCGGCAGGAGTTTCCTCAGCGGCTCCCCAGCCAGCGTCAGCGGGGCTTGCGGCTGCGGTACCTTCTCGGTACTCAAAGGAGAAAGTGCCGCCTTGCGCCTGCAGGGTGTTGGTAGGACCTTTGTAAAGCGTCTTACTCAGCAAGAACTGCTGGGTATTAGCCAGAAAACGCTCATACACCTTTACATCCTGCTTCTGGAGGGTCTGCTCCATCACTTTCAGGAGTTGGTCCAGGTTGGCGCCGGTGTACTGGTACTGGTTCACGCTGGTACCCAACGTACCCAGGAAATTCTCAAAGTGCGGCCGCGACTTGAGCTTTTTCTTGAGCATCTCCTGGGCCAGGTCCATGACCTTTTTCTTCTGGGAAGAACTCAGGCGGCCACTGGCCCAGGCGCCCTCAAAACCGGTGCCCACCTGCACGGCGGCGGCGTTCTTGGTGCCGGCCATCATGGCGCGCATGTCCAGCACAAATTGCTCAGGATCCTCGGCGGAGACCTTGTAGGTTTGGGCATGGCTGGCCAGGCCACTCAGTAAAAGAATCAGAAAGAGGTAACAATGCTTCATAATCTTAGGCTGAATAGACAGGCTATTTTGTGGCTGTTTTCCGGAAAATGGCCGAAACCCAGTTGTTCTTGTTTCTGGAGGTCTCAAAAATAAGGCCAAGCTCTGTGGCCCTTTCTTGCAGTATGGGAAGGTCTTCGGTGTAGAAGCCGCTCAGCACCAACGGATTTCCGGGTAGCAGCAATTGGCTGTACACCGGCATGTCTTCCAAGAGCACGTTGCGGTTGATGTTGGCCAGGATGAGGTCAAACGGTGCCTCGCCCTGCAGCACAGAGGCATCGCCCAGGCGCACTTCCAGCGTCTGGCACTTGTTGCGCTCGGCGTTCTCGCAGGCATTCTCCACGGTCCAGTCCTCAATGTCCACACCCAGCACCTCACGCGCACCTAGTTGTTCCGCCATGATGGCCAGAATGCCGGTGCCGCAGCCCATGTCCAGCACGCGCTTGCCGCTGTGGTCAAGGGTGAGTTGGTTTTCAATCATGAGCGTGGTGGTCTCGTGGTGCCCCGTCCCGAAGGACATTTTAGGCGTGATCACGATATCGTATTCAATTCCTTGGGGCTTGGGGTGGAAATCGGCGCGCACGGATACTTTATCGGCAATGAGCAGCGGCTCAAAGTTCTTCTCCCACTCCTCGTTCCAGTTCTGTTTGGCGATGCTCTGGGTTTGGTACGGGAACTCCCCGGCAAAGCGGTAGCGCTCCAAAACCTCCTGCAGAGCTTCCTCAGAGAATCTATCATCTTCAATATAGGCTTGGAATCCTTCCTCGGTGTCCTGGAAGGTGTCAAAGCCAAGTTCGCCCAGCTCCGCAATCAGGATTTCTGAGTATTCTGGCGATGCGGTGATGGTTACTTCAATAAAACTCATACGCGTGTTTATACAAATTCTGCCATTTGGCAGAAGAGGTGGTAAATATTTCAACGAAAATAAGAGTAAAATCTTGCGTTTTAGACTTATTTCCAGAAAAGGAAACGAAAAGTGTAAAATAAAATCTATGACCGAAGCTACCCCAAAGCGGATACCAAGTTGGCCTAAAAGCATTTTGGGCCTGTTTTGCACAAAACAGGCCCAAAATATAAAGATTATACTATATAAATATTCTGACCACTCTTAAAGTAGACCAGACATAGTCAACTAGAAGGATTTAATGATATCGGTGAAGTCCCTTGACTTAAGCGAGGCGCCGCCAATGAGGCCGCCATCCACGTCTGGCTGCGCGAACAATTCTTTCGCGTTGCCGGGGTTGGCGCTACCGCCGTACAGAATGGTTTTGTTGTAGGCTGCCTCGGCGTCAAAGATGCGGGAAAGCTCTTCTCTGATGTAGGCGTGCATCTCCTGCGCCTGCTGGCTGCTGGCCGTGCGCCCCGTCCCGATGGCCCAGATAGGCTCGTAGGCAATCACAATCTGGTCGAACTCCTCGTTGCTCAGGTGCGCCACGGTGTCTCGCAGTTGCTGGCCCACATATTGGAAATGGTCCTCAGCCTCGCGTACTTCCAACGGCTCGCCGCAGCAGAAGATTGGCTTAATGCCCTGCGCCAACGCGGCTTTCATTTTCTTGAACAGCAGATCTGCGTCTTCGTGGTGGTACTGCCGGCGCTCTGAGTGGCCCACCAACACGTACTCCACGCCTACGGATTTCAACATGGCTGCCGATACCTCGCCAGTGTAGGCGCCGCTCTCGTGGGCGCTCACATCCTGGGCCGCCAAATGCATGCGTTGGTTGCCCTGGATGAGCTTGCTGATGGAGTGCAGGAACGGGAACGGCGGCGTTACAATCACCTCCACGTTGTCTGCGGTGACCTCGTCTTTCACCATGTTGTCAATCTCACTTACCAGCGCCTGGGCATCTTGGTAGGTTTTGTTCATTTTCCAGTTGCCGGCAACAATGTTCTTTCTCATAGCCACTAATGATTGAAATAGATGGAAACGACTGACTCTAGCGCAGCCGCCTTTTAGGTTCATTTTTCTGAAAACAGGTCTGAAACGGCCCGAGTCTTTGAAGGCATGGACCGTTGGGCCGCTAAGTTAAGGATTTTGCCGTATGTGCGTGCCTCCTTCCGGCCACAGGCCGGGGAGCGCTCATTTGCCGGAAGCTTGTTTAACGGCGGCAGCCAGGAAAACCTGCTGGTCCATGGCGTGCATGATCCGGAGGTCTTCCCACAGCGAAGTTTCCTCATTCAGGAATTTGAGGATGAGGCTGGCTGGCAACTTGCTGAACATGCTATGGAAAATTTCCCAAGACGCCAGTTTCTTTTCCAGCAGCACCCGCAGGAACACGCTATCATAAAACGCGAACTTGTCTATGGTCTTCGCCGATCCCGCCAGCGGTTTCTTGCCCTGCGCCAGGTTCTGGGCAATAGCCGCGCACTGCCGCTGGATAAAGCTGAAGGTGTAACCCGTAGATGCCTTGGTGGCCCCGCCCGCTGTGCCTATGTTGACCACCCGCTCACTTATGCTTTTAGAGAACGGCGCATCGGTCATAGGAATAATCCCGAACTCCTCATGGGTGATCTCATACTCGGTGATGCGCAGGTAGTCTCGGAGGTATTGCTTTATCTCACAGTCATAGGCTTCCTGCGGCAACGCCGCCTCTGAGAACCCGGTGTATTCCACCAGCGCCTCGTGGGCATTGACCGGCAACACGTACATAAAGCGGCAGTCCTGGTGCTGCGCCACCCTGAAATCCATGAGCGTAGGCTCAGCGGGGTTGAAGGCGGGTTGGGCTGTTTTGATGAAAATGCCCTTAAAATGCTGCACCAGGTAATGCTTGCCCGTTACTTTGGGAATCTGAAAGAGTACACTGTTGAACACGTACTGCGCCTGGTACACCGCCTGCTTTCCGGTAATCACGCCCTCAGGGTCCAGAGACACGATCTCGTCCTGCCGGAACTCCACGTTAGGAAAGTCCTTCATCAGGCTGAAGCAATGCTGGTAGAAAGACAGGCTGTCCAGCATTTTGTACCGGTACGGACTGATGTCCAGCAGCGCCGAGAACTTGGGCGAGTGGAAGTACAGTTGGCTCCATTGGCTTTTAAGGCAGCTCTCAAAAGGGCTTTCGCCGGTTTGCCAGAAACACCAGGTACGGTCATTCTTTTGCTTGGCGTCTCGGTCCAGCAGCAGAATCCGTTTGGATTGCAGTTCCGGGTGCCCCAGCAAGTGGCACATCAGGCTTAGGCCCGCCGCTCCGGCTCCCGCAATAATGTAGTCATACGTGAGGGACTTATCCGGCATAAAAGAACTCCACTACGTTGAGCAACAGGAAAAACACGAACTGCACCAGCAGAAAGTAGGGCGCAAAAAAATTGCAGGAATTTTTGAGCAGCGGAATAAGCACCAGCGCGAACAGATAACTGAAAACGTACCAAGCCAGATAGTTCTGCAGCGGCGGAGTGTGGCTGTCCCAATACCAGAAATCGAACTTCTCGCAGACTTGTTCAATGAGGAAATCAATGGTCACCGGGATAGCCGCCGCGAGGGCCGCTTTTACCCAATAAGGTCGTTGCCAAACATTTACCACCGCTACCGAGGCAAAGCACAAAGCCGCCCAATTCATGCCAATCACCAACGGCACGTCCATGAACTTGTACCCAAACGCCTCGCCATAATGGTAGGCGCCAAACACCTGACCCGTCCGTACGCCAATAATCTCGGCGGTTAAGCCCACCAGAAACACCCCCACAGCACCCAGCACCATCTTTACCGTCAGGCCCTGGTGGTTCCACAGCAGCAATCCGGTGGCCAGCACCAGGTTTAAAGGCGTATTGCTCAGAAACCAATCTCGGAAAGGTGTGTAGAACCCAATAAGCCCGCACACGTGGAACAGGCAGATGATGCCCACGGCCAGGTGAAGTTTTTGGACAGGAAGCGGAGCGGTGAGTTCCTTCATTCTTGGGTGAGCTTGATAAGAGTGATGACGCAAAGGCAGCTATACGATGCGGGGACAATATAGTGAACCATTGCCATTAAGAATTGTTCTGACCTTCCTTCACTTCTCCACTACCGTCACCAACAAATCAGAGGCAAACATACTGGCCGGCGAGATCACATTTTCTTCATACGGAATGTTACGGCCGTAGCGTTCGCGCATCTTGGCCTGCACCGGTTTGGCACTTAGGTCAAAGTCTTTGAGTTTCTCCAGTTTGCCTATCTCTATGCCGGCGGCCCGCTGATAGACTTTCCAGATAAGCTCTGAGCAGTAGATTTTGTCATCAGACCACTCAAAGGTGAGGTCATAGTCTTTTCCGGCCAGTTTCTGCCCCTCCTGCTTCATTTTGGCCAACACCGATGGCGTGAGCACCTCATCTGCCTTCTTCAAACGCTTGACCACAAAATGGCCGCCCTCGCCGCGGGCAATCCATTTGGCCAAAGGCGTGGTAGAAACCGGCTGCACGGCTTCATAGACAAAGTAGTTTCCGCCTTCCTGGTACACAATGCCGCAGTGGCTGTACTTTGATTTCGTGGCCACCTGAATGGCCTGGCTCTGCGCCGAGCGTGAGGTGTGGAAAATGAGATCGCCGTTCTGCAGTTCCTTGGAAGCAGATAGTTCCCGCACCCGTTCCGCCGCTCTCTCCTGGTATTCTTCAGGGCTGGGTTTCCCGTAACGTTTTTCCAGAAAGTAACCAGCTGTTACCAAAGGAAGAAGTACCCATAACGCCAGTAGAATTTTTGAGCGGAGTTTCATACCACAAGGTAATAGAAATATTTTTTTTCAAAACAGTCACTGTAGGGGCAATCCCTTGTGGTTGCCATTTAAGGTAGCAAACGTGAAAGGGCAACCACAAGGGATTGCCCCTACCTTTGGAACGCCAGCAATAAAAAAGACCTGTGAAGTTTTGAGAACTTCACAGGTCTGTATCAATGGCTACCGTTTTAAAACCTTTTCTTCAAGAACAGCCGCTAAACAGGTTTATAACTTCGGCTTCAGATACTTGCCAGTGTGGTTGTCTTCCTGCTTCACCAAATCTTCTGGGGTACCTTCAAACAGTAAGTGACCGCCGTTGGTACCTCCTTCAGGGCCGAGGTCAATAATCCAGTCGGCGCATTTGATGATGTCCATGTTGTGCTCGATGACCAGCACGGTGTTGCCGTTTTCCACTAGGGCATTCAGGGCCGTTAACAGCTTGCTGATGTCATGGAAGTGGAGACCGGTGCTAGGCTCATCGAAGATGAACAGGATGTTGCCGTTGTGCGGGGTAGCGCCTTTGGTCAGGAAAGAGGCTAGTTTCACGCGCTGCGCCTCCCCTCCCGATAAGGTGTTGCTGGACTGCCCCAACCGGATGTAGCCTAAGCCCACATCTTGCAGCGGCTTCAGTTTCTCCAATATTTTCGGTTGGTCTTTGAAGAAAATCAAGCTGTCGTCAATGGTCATGTCCAGCACTTCGGAGATATTTTTCTCGTGGTACTGAATGTCCAGGATGTCCTGTTTAAACTTCTGTCCGCCGCAGGCCTCACAGGTCAGATAGATATCCGCCATGAACTGCATCTCAATCTTCACCTGGCCTTCGCCCTGGCACACTTCGCAGCGGCCGCCTTCAATATTGAAGGAGAAGTGCGATGGCTTGAACCCACGGGCTTTCGCCAGTGGCTGATCGGCGTACATGGTTCTGATGGCATCGTAGGCTTTCACGTACGTCACCGGGTTAGAGCGCGACGACTTCCCAATGGGATTCTGGTCCACAAACTCCACGTGGGCCACCTTGTTGATGTCGCCGGTTAACTTATCGAATTTACCCGTAGCATCGGCATGGCCGCCCAGGGCTTTGATCAGCGACGGGGCCAGAATCTTCTTCACCAAGGTAGATTTACCGGAACCACTCACGCCCGTCACCACCGTCATGACATCCAATGGAAATTTCGCCGATACATTCTTGAGGTTGTTCTCGCGGGCGCCGTGTACTTCCACGCAGTTGCGCCATGGTCTGCGCTGGGCAGGCACCGGCACTTCCATGCGGCCACTCAGGTAACGACCGGTATAGGTATCGCTTTTCAGGAGTTCGTCAAAAGTACCCTGAAACATGAGGTTTCCACCACCGGAACCAGCTTCCGGACCAATGTCCAAGACCTGATCCGCGACTTCCATCATGCCCTCTTCGTGCTCCACCACAATCACGGTATTGCCCATCTGCTGCAAAGTGCGCAGTACGCCAATCAATTGGTCAGCGTCTTTGGGGTGCAGCCCGATACTAGGCTCATCCAGGATGTACATAGAGCCCACCAGTGCGCTGCCAAGAGAAGTTGCCAGGTTGATGCGCTGGCTTTCGCCACCAGATAATGTATTGGACAAGCGGTTCAAGGTCAAATAGCCCAGGCCTACACGCGTCAGGTAGCTCAGACGGTTCGTCACCTCGGTCACCAGACGGTCGGCCACGGCCATGTCATGCTCGCTTAGGTTCAGGTTATGGAAGAAGTCCAGCGTTTTGGTCACGGGCATGAGCACCAGGTCGGTGATGCTTTTTCCGTCTACTTTCACGTAACTGGCATCTTTCCGCAGGCGCGAGCCTTTGCAGTCCGGGCAAGCAGTGCGGCCGCGGTAGCGAGACAAGAGCACGCGGTACTGGATTTTATGCGTCTGCGCCGAGATGTGCTTAAAGAAATCGGTGAGGCCACCGAAGTATTTGTTACCCGTCCAGAGCAATTCCTGCTCTTCTTCGGTGAGTTCGTTGTAGGGGCGGTGAATCGGAAAATCGAAGCGCACGCCGTTCTTGAGCAAAGGCTGCAGCCACTCGTTCTGTTTCTCAGTGCGCCACGGCGCAATGGCCCCTTCGTACACCGTCAGGCTTTTGTCTGGGATGACCAGGTCGGGGTCAATGCCCAGCACGCTGCCCCAGCCTTCGCAGGTCTGGCAGGCGCCGTACGGGTTATTGAAAGAGAAGAAGTTCACGTTAGGCTCCTCGAACACCATGCCATCCAACTCAAAGCGGTTGGAGAACACGCGGGTCTCTTCGCCGATCTGGATGTGGCACTCATCATGGCCTTCATAGAAAGCGGTCTGCACCGAGTCTGCCAGGCGCATCTGCAGGCTTTCGTCTTCCTCGCCCTGCTTGATCACGGCGCGGTCAATCAGGATGGACACCGCGCCTTTGGGCTCTTTCTGGCCTTCGGCGATGAGTTCCTCAATGAAAGAGACCTCGCCGTTATAGAGCACGCGGGAATAACCTTTCTGCAGGAGCAAGTCCAGTTCTTTACTAAGCTTGCGGTCTTTGCTTTGCTGCAGCGGCGCCAGGATCATGATGCGGGTTCCGTCTTCCAGGGTCATCAGGAAATCAACTACACTGGAGACGGTGTCTTTTTTCACTTCCTGCCCCGAAACGGGAGAAATGGTTTTGCCAATGCGGGCGTACAGCAGCTTGAGGTAATCATAAATCTCGGTGCTGGTGCCCACAGTGGAGCGGTTGTTCCGGATGCTCACCTTCTGCTCAATGGCGATGGCCGGACTGATGCCGCGGATGTAATCCACGTCGGGCTTGTCCATGCGGCCCAGGAACTGGCGGGCGTAGGAGCTCAAGCTCTCCACGTACATGCGCTGCCCCTCGGCGTAGAGCGTGTCAAAGGCTAAAGATGATTTACCGGAACCGGAAAGGCCGGTGACCACAATGAACTGGTTGCGCGGAAGGGCCACGCTCAGGTTCTTTAAGTTATGGACGCGGGCCCGTTTGATGATGATGTGCTCGCGGGCGTCCAGCGCGTCTAATTCGGTATCTTGTTGGATGAGATCTTCTGTCATATGGAATTATAGCCTCTCTAGAACAACAACCGGGGCAGAATAATTCTGTTTACCCGTGTTATTAAATGAGCGCAAGGCCAAGCCGCAAAGGTAGGCATACGCATTGGTTTTTAGAAGGGTACCCGCGGATTCCGTTTTAAGGTTACTTTCTGAGAACCAGGCCCGAAACGCAGAAAGAAACTTGCGCTTATTTCGCAGACTTTGTAACTTTCTCTTCCTGACTCTCGCACAAGAGAACTTGTTACCCAATGTTTCAATCTAACCAACTACATTCACCATGGGAAAAGGAGATAAAAAAAGCAAAAAGGGCAAGATCAGCCAAGGTTCTTACGGCAACAGCCGCCCTCAAAAACCTAAAAATGAGGCCACCAAAGCCGCTAAGCTCACCGTAGCCGGCAAGGCCTAAGTTCTTGCTGCTAACAGCGAGGCCCGCCAGATCTTTTCTGGCGGGCCTCGCTGTTTTTAGGCTGTTTCTGTAAAAACGGGTTTAAAATGCGGAAAAGAGACCAGGTGGCGCTTGGTCTCTACAGACTTAATTTGCGCAGCTTATCGGCTTTCCAGGCGGTAAAGGCGACGATGAGAATGGTCATGGTGCCCCCGAATACCACCGACGGGACCACGCCCAGCAGTTTGGCGGCCAAACCCGATTCAAAAGACCCGATCTCGTTGCTGGAGCCCACAAAGATGTTGTTCACGCTGGAGACGCGGCCTTTCATGTGCTCGGGCGTAAGCGTATGGATCAGGGTAGACCGGATGATCACCGAGACGCTGTCCAGCACGCCGCTCAGCAGCAGCATCCCAAACGAGAGCCAGAACAACTTAGATAAGCCAAACACAATGATGCACGCCCCGAACCCGGCCACTGCCCACAGCATTTTCTTCCCAGCGTTGAAGGTAATCGGCCGATAGGCCATGAACAACGCCATGGTCACAGAGCCAATAGCTGGCGCCGAACGCAGCAAGCCCAAGCCCTGCGGTCCGATCTTAAGGATATCCGAGGCGAATACCGGCAACAGAATCACGGCTCCGCCGAAGAGCACCGCGAACATATCCAAGGCCAGCGCACTCAAGATGATCTGGTTCCCGAACACGAACTTGAGGCCGGTCTGCAGGCTTTCCTTGATCTTGAGTTTCGGACCTTCGCTCACCGGCAAGGGCCGGGCAGCGATGAACGTGTACAGTAAAAGCGACAGCAGCACCAGCGAGGCATCTACCCCAAAGGCCGCCGTCACACCGCCAAAAGCATACACCAAGCCCCCAATGGCCGGACCCGCCACCGAGCCTGCCTGCCAGGTGGTACTACTCCAGGTAATAGCATTGGCATACATTTTACGGTCTGGCAGCATTTGCGGCATGAAGGCAAACACGGCCGGCCCCATGAATCCGCGTGCGATGCCGCTCAGGAAAATCACCGAGTAGATGGGCAGCGTACCAAAGGCGTGCAGGATTTTACCAACATCCAGGGTGTAGAACAAAAGCGCCAACGAACAGAAAAGCAGCACACTCAGGACGGTAATGATAATGCGCTTGCGTGGAATGATGTCCGCCACGTGCCCTGCGTACAGTGCCACCGTGATAGACGGAATCGCCTCCACTAGCCCGATCAGTCCCAGCGAAAAGGGGTCTTTGGTGATGTCGTAGATCTGCCAACCCACTACCACGGCCTGTATTTGCATGGCCAGGGTAATGCAGAAGCGGGCAGAAACGAAAAGTCTGAATTCAGGAATCCGGAGCACGGCGTACGGATCATGCCGCTCCTCTTGGTTGGGGGTAGGTGTTGTCACAAGTCAGGAAATAGGGAATTCAAAGGTATTGCATTTTTCAATGGATTACGGTTATTACGCCTTAAGAATGAACGCTGAACCAAATATAGCTGTTGACTATATTCAAAAGCTTACCACCTATTTGGCTTGAAAATGGCTATGATTGTGTGTAATGTTGTAAGTTTACTGTAAATAAGCGTTTCCCTATGTCTCCATTATTTCTAGATGCCATTGCGTTGACCTACCGTCCAGACCTGGATGTGTTGATTCTGCGCTGGCCACAGCCGGTGTACGCCTTCACAGCCCGGGAAGTGTACCAGCAGGTTTTGGAGTTAGCCAAAGATACGCAAGCCCGTTACTGGCTGTTTGATATCAGAAGCCGGGGCCCTCTCTCCAAGGAAGACGTTGACTGGTTGCGTGAAACCTACTTCCCGGCCTTGCACGGCCAACTGGGGCATATTACCCATGTGGCTTACCTGGTTTCTCCGGCTCACGCCAATGACCTTGAGACCAAGTCCTCGGCTACGCAGATGCGAGCCCTGCCTTGGTACGGATCAGGCGCCGATTTTGAAGGCTTCACCTCAGAAACCGAAGCCTTGCATTGGCTCAAAAAATGCCAGTTGGTGGAAGTGGTCAAGTAACGCATCTGATCTAATAAATAGAAAAGCGGCCCGATTGGTAGAACAATACCAATCGGGCCGCTTCATTTGATACCTTTATCGTCCCTGCTTTAAGGGTGTTTTTGGAAAATTGGCGCAGAACCCCCCCTTGGCCTCATTGGATACGAACAGGCAGCTTACACCTCGTAATCATGGATGGGTTTGGTCTGGAAACTGTAGAACAGATAGAAAAGCGCGGGCAAGATAAACACGCTGCCCAGCACCAGGGCCCAGCCCAACGCCGTGATGGTAGCCGCCGGTGCCTGGGTCTCCAGCAAAGACAGGTGATCGCCGCCGCGCAGTAAAATAAAATCGGGGAAATGGGCCCACCCGATGGCCAGCAGAATCATGGTCACCTGAAACCCAGCCAGCACCCGCAGCACCTTCCCCTGTCCTCGTCCCAGCAAGAACCACAGCAGCGCCAGTGACAGCGTAGCCAGCACAATGGCGGTGAACGAGACCGCATTCCCGAAAAGCCACTCCAAAAGCGGAACGCCTTCTACCTGGGCCGCCACAAACACCAACGCGCCGCACACCACGGCCACGATGTTCAGAATCAAGGCTTTCTCCACAAACCGTCGGCGGTCCTGCTCCTCGGCTTCGCCGATTAAGTAGATGGCCGCCAGAAATCCGCAGAGCGCCACCGTGAAGAACCCCACCGCCACCGAAAACCAATGCAGCCAACTGAACACGTACGCATCCAGGAAATTGTCTGCCTGCACATCAATATGCCCCGACACCGCACTTCCGGCGATGATGCCCAGAAATAACGGCGTCAGGAAGCTGGAGTACACGAAGATGTTGTTGTAGACTACCTGCATCTCATCTACCACCGCATCATAGTGCCGAAACACGAAAGCCGTGCCTCGCGCAATAATGCCAATGAGCAGCAGCACCAACGGAATATGCAGGTACACCGACATGGTGGCGTAAATCTTGGGAAAACCCACAAACAAAATCACGATGGCAATGATGAGCCACATGTGATTGGCTTCCCAGATAGGCCCGATGGCGTGGTACATAGTAGTCCGGGTTTTCCTGATGTTGCGCCGGTGGGTGAACAGTTCTATGATACCGGCCCCAAAATCGGCGCCGCCCAGCAGAAAGTACAGGAGAATACCCAGGAAGAGAAAAGCGATGACAACGTATAGCATGGCTTCTGGTTAATGTGTGGCGTGCGCAGGTTCGGGGGTAATGTCATAAAGCGTAGGCACCGATTTGATTTGTCGGTACAGCAGATAGGCCACCACCAGCGTCAGAGACAGATAAATCCCCGTGAACAGGTAAAAGGAATAGGCGATGCCCGGCATAGGAGTCACGGCGTCTGCGGTACGCATGATGCCATAGAGAATCCAGGGCTGGCGGCCTACCTCGGTCACGGTCCAACCGGCCTCAATGGCGATAAAGCCCAGCGGAATGGCCAGCACGAACAGTCGCAACAGCCAGGTACTGTAGAGCCATTTCTTTTTCTTCCAGAGCGCCAGCAGATACAGCAAAGACACCAGCATCAGGAACGAGCCTAATCCTACCATGATCTGAAACGCGATGTGCGTCACCAGCACCGGCGGTTGGTCTTCTTTCGGGAATTTGTCTAAGCCTATCACCTCCTGCTCAAAGTTGCCATGCGCCAGGAAACTGAGCATGCCGGGTATTTTGATAGCATAGTTCACCTGCCTGGCATCTTCATCGGGCAGACCGCCCAGCACCAGCGCCGCTGATTTCTCGGTGTGGAAATGTGCTTCCATGGCAGCTAGTTTCGCTGGTTGCCGCTGGGCTACGTCTTTCGCGGAGATGTCACCGGAGATGGGTTGCAGAATGGCCGCCACCGCCCCAAAAATGGCGGCGATCTTGAATGCTTTGGCGTGGAAGACCACATTGTGCTTCTTCAGGATCATGAGCGCGTGCAGGCCCGCTACGGCAAAACCCGTTGCGGTGAAAGCCGCCAACGTCATGTGCAAGGCCTGCGAAAACCAGGCATCGTTGAACATGGCTTTGATGGGATCAATGTTCAGGTACTGCCCGTTCACGTAGTCAAACCCGGCGGGACTGTTCATCCAAGCATTGGCAGCTACCACCAGAATCCCGGAAGCCAATCCGCTCACTCCCACTACTACGCCCGTGAACCAATGGAACCACGGATTGAACCTACCCCAGCCGTACAGGAAGAAGCCCAACGCAATGGCTTCAATAAAGAAGGCCGTCCCCTCTAGCGAGAAAGGCATCCCGAAGATTGGTCCGGCGTGCTCCATGAACCTTGGCCACAGCAACCCCAACTCAAACGACAGCATGGTCCCCGAAACGGCACCTGTGGCGAAAAAGATGGCTACGCCCTTGCTCCACGCTTTGGTGAGGCGTTTGTAGACATCCTGGTGGGTGGTTAGGTAGCGGTAATGGGAAACAGCCATGAAGAACGGCATGACCATGCCGATGCAGGCGTAAATGATGTGAAAACCCAGCGACAGCGCCATCTGCGACCGGGCGGCAAAAAGGTCATCCATAGCATAAAGGATAAGTGGATACTCTGCCTAAAGCGCTGGAAAGGTAAGACAGGAAGTAATAGCAGGACAGGAAAAAGAGAGATTTCTTACGATTAGCTCTCGCTTTGTTTTTGATTTGCAGGGATGGTGGTTTTGAGAGGGAATTGTAGTCTGCTTCTGCTGGCGTGGCTGCGCTGTTACCGTGGGTGCATGAGCTGGGTTGTTTCATAGTTGGGCTCCGAGCGCTCACGGCCGCGAGGCCCCGCCTTCCGGCCTCGCGCTGCGCCAGCTTCCTTTGCTCCTTTCAGTCGCAATGCCTTCGGCACCGGAACCTGACAAGGCGCTCAACCGAAAGGCTTGAAACGGGAATGCGCCTACTAAGCGAGATTCTCCCCTTGAGGGGAGCGCAGAGGGGTGTTTACACCTGCTGATCATGGCGTCTACTCTCCAGTACCATGGTTCAAGTCTGTGACTTGGACCCAAAATGATCGGCAGTTTGCAACTGCCGTGAGGCGAGAGCCTCCTAACCACTCATTAGGTCAGTTCGCAGGCTGCTTTACGGTTTCCAACTACACTATTATTGATATAGAATTTCTACTTCAAAGGGGAACAGGGGAAAGTTTCCATCTATGGTCCTAACGCTTCCTTTACTATTTCCCATACTTCACCCCTGTTTTCATAAAAATGGCCCTAAAATGACCAACATCATTTCGCCGGACGGCACTAATGCGTAACCTTGCCTTGTTGAACGAACGGGAGGCGACCTGCTACCCCTATCAATATGAACGAAGAACTGAAACCTGATATAACCACTGAGGAAGACATCAAGAGATTGGTGGATGCTTTCTATGACCATGTAAACCAAGATGAACTACTGAGCCCGGTGTTCAATGAGTTTGCCAGGGTGGACTGGGAGCACCACCTGCCCAAGATGTATGAGTTCTGGAGTACGGTATTGTTTGGCTCCATGGCCTACAAAGGCCAACCCTTTCCCAAGCACTTGGCTTTACCCGTAGACCGAACACATTTTACCCGCTGGATTGCGCTTTTCACCCAAACGGTGGAAGAACTGTTTGCCGGTGAAATGGCCGAATTAGCCAAGCAGAAAGCCACCAGTATTGCCAACATCTTCCAAATGAAAATGGGCCTTTGGGCCACGCCGCTGGTAAAGCCTTAAGACGATTACTGCCTGTTTTTAGAAATCTACCCCAAAACTAGCCGTCTCTGATCTAGAAGAAAGGGAATACCTACAAAGCAGCAACGGCAGCCTTTCAAGGGCTGCCGTTGCTGCTTTGTAGGGGGTATATGGTAAGATGACATGGGTAACGTTAAGCTAAAAACGCGGCCCGCCATTCGGGAAGAGAAAAGAAAAGAAAGTGGGCGATTTTGCATTCCAACAGCACCTCTTCGTACTATCGCCGCACTTCCTTATTTCATTTAAGTACAATTTTCATACCAATCTCAATCATTGCTGACTGATGTTCATCTGCATAGATTTCTCAGCTTTCAGCAAAACCAGCATCTGTTTTGCTGGCACGTAAGCATCGCGCTTGCGCTGGATCAAGGCACGCTTTTTCGCGAATTTCCGGTAACCAATTCCGCCGATGACTATTCCCAACGGAATAAGAAAAACGGCAATCCA
Organism: Rufibacter hautae; assembly: GCF_008271695.1. GTDB lineage: Bacteria > Bacteroidota > Bacteroidia > Cytophagales > Hymenobacteraceae > Nibribacter > Nibribacter hautae. The sequence goes on along the minus strand of NZ_VKKY01000001.1, from coordinate 2,273,154 downwards.
CATGGAAACCGTGGAATTGAAAAACTGATGCAAGAAAACCCCTGCTATAATGAGCGACAGCGAGGTTCTCAAGTAAGCCAAAAACGTCCGCTCATTTGCAAAAGAGGTACGCTCTATGGCCAGGGTATCCTTGATTTCGGCATTAGCCTTCTCCTTCACTTTGAGGTCTTTCTTTACCTCCTCCCTAAACTCAGGCGTCATGCTAAATTCATATTCCATACACAGGTTTATACGACCGCATTTTTAAGAAGGATTTGCCAAATCTTTAACTTTTCAAAGAACCTTTCTGCATCTTTTACTTATCCCACCTATAGCAACTTATTTTCTGCGAGCCTTAACCCCATCATCTAGATAGCAAATACCGTATATAGAACCTGATTCAAATTCACACCTATGAAAAGAACCGTTCTATACCGCTTATCTTTCTTTTTGGCTTTTATCTGCCTTTCCGAATTGTCTTTGGCGCAGCAGACCTCAGACTCCCTTATCACGCGGTCCAATATCAAAGACAACACTATCTTCTGGCAACAGGGAAAACTGGTGCAGCACCGGGGCGGCAAACTCTATGAGGTACAGGAACCCGTTCAGTACAGCAACGGAACAGTGGTGTCGCCATCGGGCCAGGTAAGCTTAGCCGGCGGCAAGACCTACACGCTCAAACAGAAGAACGCCGTGAACCCCCAAGGCAAAGTGGTGTTGGTAGCCGATGACATTTTCACCCACAACACTATTATAGAGCACGAGAAGAAAGTAGTAGGCGACACGGAGGTGCGCATCCTAACGGTAAACGGCCAGATCGTATCGGCGGGAAACCAAAAGCAGAAGTTCACCTACAGCCTGGCGCAGGAAAAGAGAATCCAACTGCTGGAGCAGCTAGTGAAACTGCAGGAACAGCGCAACGCCCTGTTGGAAGCCAACCTCACCGCCCAAGAACGCCAAAGCATTGAAGCATACTATAACGGCCTGAACAAACAGCTGACTTCTGTCAACCAACAGCTGCAGGCGCTTTCTCCACCGGTTAAGTAAATCATAAGCTTCTGTTTCCTTGAATCCGCCTTTACCGCCTAAGCTCGCAGCCCTGAAAATCAAGCGCCCCTGGGGAAGGTTTCGCGATGTCCTGCTCATTTGTTTCGGGATCTGCTCCGCGGGCGTAGGCCTCAAAGGCTTCCTGATTCCCAACCATTTCATTGACGGCGGGGTAACGGGCCTTTCCATGCTTTTGTCCAGAAGCTCGGGGATTCCGCTGCCACTGTTAATTCTGCTCATCAACGCGCCTTTCCTTATTGCCGGCTACACGCAGGTGGCCCGTTCCTTTGCGCTCAAAAGCCTGCTGGCGGTCATCGGGTTGTCAGTACTTCTGTTGACCATAGAATTCCCCAGCATCACCCATGACAAATTGCTCACGGCGGTGTTTGGTGGGTTCTTTCTGGGGGCGGGCATTGGCTTGTCTATCAGGGGCGGCTGCGTGCTGGATGGCACCGAGATTATGGCGCTGCTTTTGAGCAAACGCACCAGCCTCACCATTGGCGATGTGATCCTAGTCATTAATCTCTTCCTTTTCCTGGGGGCGGCTTTTCTGTTGGGCGCCGAGCCGGCCATGTACTCGGTGCTCACGTATCTTACCGCTTCCAAGACCATTGACTTCATCATCAACGGGATTGAGGAATACACCGGCGTTACCATTGTATCGGTGCACAGTGACACCATGCGGCAGGCTATTCTAACCCAGTTGGGCCGGGCGGTGACCATCTACAAAGGCCAGCGGGGTTTCTCCGGCGAGGAGATCGACATCTTATACTGCGTGGTTACCCGCCTGGAGGTACAGAGGCTTAAAACCCTGATCACCGAACTGGACCCCGGGGCCTTCATCATCATGCACAGCATCAATGACACCTCGGGCGGCATGATCAAGAAAAGACCGCTGTCGCATTAGCCCCAAGCTAGACAAAGTCAATTTATCTCCTTTTTATTGGGGCGGGAAGCCTGAGATTGTTACTTTTGCCGTTCGGCCAGGATCTTTGAAGAAGGATTTGGCCTTTTTGACTTCTTTTTTAAAAAGTGGGCAAAAACTTTTCAGTAGCTTAACGGTGCATAAACCAAGACATTTTTGGGTGGTTTATGCCTCAAAACCGGCCAGAACGGGCGTTTGTCGCCTTTTATTGGTGTGATATTTGAGGCAGTTCTGTTTTCTGCGTTTAACCTGTTTTAAAGTGGGTTTTCTGAAAAGCAGTCCAAAACGAAAAAAAAGTTTTTTAGAATATTTTTTGGCGTTGCATTTCAATGCCCTATTTTCTATATTTGGTAATCACATAAAACCAATCTTACTAACCTAACCTCACAATATGGCATAAACCTCTACGTTACCTTATTTGTAGATTTAGATGAATACAGTACAGCTAAATGATTCGGCGTTAGTAACGTCGTATATCGCTGGTAACGAGAGCGCCTTTGAGGAATTGGTTAACCGCCACAAGAGCAAGGTTTATACCACTATTCTGCTTATAGTGAAAGATACCTACACAGCCGAAGACCTGTTACAGGAAACGTTTGTGAAGGCTATCCATACCATGAAGAGCGGTCGTTACAACGAAGAGGGCAAATTTTCATCCTGGATCTGCCGTATCGCCCATAACTTGGCTATTGATTACTTCCGTCGGGAGAAACGGAGCCCAATGATTACTTTGGAAGACGGCAGCAATGTGTTCAACACGTTGAGCTTCTCTGAAGAATCAGTGGAATCCATCCGGATCAAAGAGGAAACGCATGCCCGCCTACGGGAACTGATCCAACAGTTACCGGCCGCGCAGAAAGAGGTGCTCATCATGCGCCACTACGCTGACATGAGTTTCCAGGAGATCGCAGAGGCTACCGGTGTCAGCATCAACACGGCTTTGGGCAGAATGAGATACGCATTAATTAACCTGCGGAAAAAAATGTCCAATGATAAAACAGCCTATGACCAAAACCTTTACTCATCATGATCTAGTACAGTACCTTTACAACGAACTGCCTAAAAAGCAACGCCTGGCCCTGGAAGAAGCCTTAATGGTGGACCAGGAACTAGCCGAAGCCTGTGCTGATCTGCTCCTCACCCAGCTAAGCTTAGAGGAAGCACTCACCCTACCAAGCGAGCGGGTCACTGATGCCATCATCAGTTACTCCAAAACTGTAAGTCTGCATCCGTAAAAGAATCAAGAGTAAGTAAAACAGGAAGCCCTGACTATCCCCAATAGTCAGGGCTTCCTGTTTTAGGCCTGTTTTCCAGAAAAGAGCATTTTTCTACGAGAACTGGCTTTTGCGCCGGCTCCAATTTATCGGTTTAGCTGATCCTTATGCCTTATAACTGAAGAAATTGGTTGTAGAAAAGTATGTAAAAAAAGAAAGTTGAACTGTGCCGGTAAATGATGGTGCGGCAAGTGATGAAAGCATTACCTTTGAAGGATGTCAAACCCCCAACTGAGACACTTAGGAGTAAAAACAACTACTCAGCAAAAGCCCAATCATATTCTTACAACACCAATGAAGAACACGTTCGGCTTGCCGATTATACCAGAGAACGAAGAGGAGAGGCTGGCCAAATTACATAGCCTATATATTTTGAATACCCACCGCGAGGAAGGCACCTTCAAACACATTGCCAGCATGGCCGCCCACATGTTCTCTGTCCCCATCGCGCTTGTCAACTTTGTAGACAGTGAGTATGTGCATACCAAAGGCAACGCAGGGTTAGACACCGCTCCACCGGTACCCAGGGGCACCAGCCTCTGCTCCCTGGCGGTGCTCAAGAACGGAGCCACGGTGTTTGAAAACGCGCTGGAGGAACCCTGTCTTTTGGCCAACCCTTTTGTGACCGGTGATTTAGGCCTGCGCTTTTACGCGGCTGCGCCCTTAAGAACCAACGATGGCTTTAACATTGGCGCCCTCTGCCTCGTGGACAAAGAACCAAGGAAGTTCTCTGAGTCTGACCAGCGCGTATTGGAGAGCCTTGCCTCTGTGGTGATGGAGAACATTGAGCGGGGCACCACCTAATCCAGGACATTTCAAAAGAACCCTGGCATGAAGGGCCAGTTGTTAACCCATGAGCCTCACGTCACCATCTGGTACAATGTGGTGAACGACACCCCTTCTGCCGACTGGCTGGGCGAGCAGACCGAGGAAACGTGCGCGACGGCTACGAGAAATCCTTAGGTTTCTAACGGATTACCGCTGCCCCAAGCTTCTGAATGACAACACGCACGTGACGGGGATGTGGTCAGATGCTGCGGAGTGGGTGGCACTGGATTAGATTCCCAGAATGGCGAAAGCCGGATGCAAGTTCCTGGCCCACGTTTACTCGCCAGATGTTTACGCCAGGCGCTCCACCGATAAAGCCATTGAATTTGGGATCAAAGGCGTCATGGTCTCTACCTTCCAAGATCACCCAGCAGCAGAAGAGTGGCTTACTGCTATTTGAACGCGCTAAGACTCCTTTCCCCTATCCTAACCTGGGTTTCTGACTTGATTTTAAGAAATCGCACCCAATTCCAATCTTCTGCTGAACGAAGGCTGCTCAAAGGAAAATTCAGCAAACCACAGTACCTCAGCCGCTTCCCTTTTGACAAGGAATTTTAAAGACTATCTTGGGTCCCTGAACCGGTACCGGTCGCCTCTTAAGGCACCTTGGAAACCTTCAGCCGCTTACCCGTATATATTCCTGACAAAAAACAGACAAATGACAACTGAAACGGGTCTCCAAGACATGATGCACGGCTCCATCTTCGTGCTGCTGAAGCGTTTTGTGGAAGGCACCTACGACTACAGCACCTGGGTCCGGCTGCTGGAGAAAGTGGGGGTGGAGCATTCCTCCTACCAGATGCAAGGCATGTACCCCACCGACGAGCTTTTCGCCATCGTACACCAAGCCTCCGAGGACACAGGCATTTCCGCCTACGAGCTCATGGAGCAATACGGGGAGTTCCTAGTGCCCGACTTGCTGCTGGTCTACAAGAAATACATCAAGCCTGAGTGGCGAACCTACGAGATGCTGCTCAACACCGAGGAGTCCATGCACGGGGCCGTAAAGAAGGAAGACAGCAGGACTTCTCCTCCAAAGTTGCTGGTGACAAAGCAGGGCGAGAATCGCCTGATCATTGACTATTACTCCAAGCGCCGCATGTGCGGGGTGGCCGTGGGCATTATCAAGGGGATTGCCAAATACTACGGCGAGACGGACATGGTAACGGTTACCCGCATGAGCGATCCCTACGCAGAAAGGGTGCAGATTCTGGTAGATTTCAACCGGTAAGCGTCTTTACTCCCAAATACAAGCGCCTTGATGATGCCACCGTAGTCAAGGCGCTTGTATTTAAAAAGAAAGGTTTGACTTCAAACTAGACGCTTTCCAAAACCACTCCCCTGTTTCCATCGGACAAACAAAATCGCATTTCTGGCTGAGCTTGCATTCTTTGTATAAGCCCATTCCTTTTTAGAACAACCATATATTCTGGCAGAAAGCCTCCTTTTGCCTAAGTTTGTATTCTAATCTTCTACCCTAATGCGTAAACCAGAGCGGTACCGCCATTTGATCTCCTATTTCACCCAGAACTTCCCCGAAGCGGAGACGGAGCTGGACTACCGCAATCCGTATGAACTGTTGGTAGCCGTGGTCCTGAGCGCCCAGTGCACCGACAAACGCGTGAACCTGGTCACCCCGGCTTTGTTTGAGGCCTTTCCCTCGCCAGCCGTACTAGGTACCGCCACTTCAGAGGACATCTTCCCGTACATCAAAAGCATCTCTTACCCCAACAACAAAGCCAAGCACCTGGCCGGCTTAGGCAAAATGCTGACGGAGCGTTTCGGGGGCGAGGTACCTTCTTCCATAGAAGAACTGCAACTACTGCCGGGCGTAGGCCGCAAAACCGCCAACGTGATTGCCTCCGTGATTTTCAACATGCCCGCTATGGCAGTGGACACGCACGTGTTCCGGGTTTCTAAGCGGCTGGGGCTGGTAAGTTCCAAAGCCAAAACTCCGCTGGAGGTGGAAAAAGAGCTGCTCAAACACATTCCGGTAGACCTGGTGCCCAAAGCGCACCACTGGCTCATTCTGCACGGGCGCTACATCTGCCTGGCGCGTACCCCGCAGTGCGAGCGCTGCCCCCTCACCCACTTTTGCGCCTACTACCAAAAGAACTGGCCCAACAAACCCGATGACCCGGAGAACAAGCTGGGATAAGCGAGCCGTTTTAAAGGAGTTTTGACGAAATCAGGCCAAAAACCAGGTGGATTTTCTTTTCTACGGCATACATAGTATATTAAAGATATATTTCGGGCAGGTGGGCGCAAATAGTCTGCCTCCGCAGGAAAGCTCCCTAGGCACTGCTGCCTAAAAAGTGAACCCCTTCAGAAATCCATGGACAGGATAGAAATCTACACCAGTAAGAAGAAATCGGTTTTGCTGCTTTTTGGCGCGCTCTTGTTTGTGGTATTAGGAGTATGGCTTTTCCTGAACGCAGAGAACCTCACCGGCTGGGCCGGGCGAAATCCGCTCATCCCGAAGGGAGTAGGCTTGGCCGCGGTTGTGTTCTTCGGGGGTTGCGCGGTGGTGGCCACCAAAAGAGTACTCAAAACAGAGTTGGCCTACATCATTGATCCCACCGGCTTGAGATTCTACCCTACCAGATCTAATCCCTTGGTGCTGACATGGAAAGACATTCTAGGCTTTGAGGAGGTAAGCATCCAGGGGCAGCAGTTTTTCATTATTCAGGTAGCGGACCCAAATTTCTGGGTTGAACAGGAGACCCGTTTCTTCCGCCGGAAAATGATGCAGTTCAACGTAAGCAACTATGGCTCGCCCTTCAATACCGCTGCCGCCGGGCTAGACATCAGCCATGAAGAACTGTCCAGGACCTTGAACAGCTATCTAGAAAAATATGGCCACGGAACCCCGGAGCGCGTCTAGCCTCTGCCCTTGTCCATCCTTCTACAGTATCCGCCGCTGACGGCCATTAACCGAATAGAAAATAAATCGCTTGCGTAACCTTACTCCGCTATGACAGACAGAGAGGAAATCATCCGGAATTACACAGACAGCTACAACCACTTTAATGTGGAAGGCATGGTGCGCGATTTTGATGAGGCCGTGGTGTTCGAAAACATCGCCAACGGCGAAACAAACCTGTCATTGACCGGGCTGCAGGCCTTTAAAGCGCAAGCAGAGCAGGCTAAAAACTACTTTTCTTCCAGAAAACAAACGATCACGTCTTTGAACCACCAGGGGAACCAGACCGAGGTTAACATTGCGTACAGTGCCATCCTGGCAACGGACCTGCCCAACGGCATGAAAAAAGGCGATGAACTAACCCTGCAAGGCAAATCAGTTTTCACCTTCTCAGGGGATAAAATCATCAAGTTAGCGGATATCAGCTAAGGAGACCGGAAGAAATCAGTCCTCTGGACTTCGCTTTAGCCTCAAATTCTTAAAATCAGCCCAGAAACAGCGCTGAAATTTATTCGTGCTTTTCACCTTCTCCGCAGAGGGTAAAAGGGATGTTGGCTGTCTCTTGTAGTAGTACTTTCGTTTTGAATCCCCTGGACAAAAAAGAACTACACTGATGATGCCTTCAAAAAACCTCAGGATACTGGTCCTGCTACTCGGGTTCCTTTCTGTGTCTTTCTTGGGACAGGCGCAGGAAGCGCCTAGCTCAAAGCTGTACAAAGCCATTATGGTACAGGACAGCCTCCTCTTCAATGTGGGGTTCAACACCTGTAATATGGCCCAGTTTGAGAACGTGGTGAGCGACAATTTTGAGTTCTACCATGACAAAGGCGGCATCACGCCCACGAAAGCGGCCTTTATCTCCAGCTTTAAGAACGGTTTATGCAAATCGCCCTCTACGTACCAGTCGCGGAGGGAATTGGTCCCCGGCAGTACCGAGGTGTTTCCCCTGTACAAAGACAATCAGGTGCTGTACGGGGCCATCCAGACGGGAAAGCACCGCTTTTATGAAAAAGAGGCCGGAAAAGCCGAGACCTTCGCCAGCACCGCTCGGTTCACCCACGTTTGGAACCTGGAAAATGGCGCTTGGAAACTGGTGCGGAGCCTGAGCTATGACCACGTGAACGCGACTACCCCTAGAGTAGGAGAAGCGGCCTTTGCCAACGACGCAGAGATAGAGGCCTGGCTCAAGGAAAACAAGTTTCCGGCCATGGCCATCGGGATTATCAAGGAAGGAAAACTCCAGCAGGTGAAAGTTTTCGGGGAGCTGAAAAAAGGGACGCCTGCTCCTTACAACACCATTTTCAATGTGGCGTCGCTGGCCAAACCCATCACCGCCATGGTGACCATGAAACTGGTGAACGCCGGCAAATGGAAGCTAGACGAGCCCCTGGCCACCTACTGGACCGACCCTGATATTGCCCATGACCCCAGAAGCAAAAAACTGACTACCCGCCACGTCCTGACCCACCAGACGGGTTTCCCCAATTGGCGCTGGCTGAACGAATCCAAAAAACTCGCTTTCCAATTTGACCCCGGCACCAAGTACCAGTACTCAGGGGAAGGCATGGAGTATTTGAGAAAAGCGATAGAGAAGAAATTCAACAAAACCCTAGATCAACTAGCCGATTCGCTCCTCTTCAAACCCTTGAACATGAAGGACACCAAATACGTCTGGGACAAAGGCGTGGATGAAACGCGGTTTGCGCTGTGGCATAACACGAAAGGCGGCCTCTACGACACCTACAAGAACACCAGCGCCAATGCCGCCGATGACCTTCTAACCACGGTGGAAGATTACAGCAAGTTTCTGATCTCGGTGATGAACGGGGCCGGGCTTTCCAAAGAGACCTACGCTGAAATGGTTTCGCACCAGGTAAAAACCAAGGATAACATCTACTTCGGGCTAGGGATGGAGGTCTATGATCTGGGGAACGGAGAATACGCCTTGTCGCACAGCGGATCGGATCACGGGGCCGCCGCGCTGTTCTTCATTCTTCCCAAATCAAAGAGAGGCTTGATCATGATGACCAACGTGGATGAAGGGTACCGTTCCTATGAGAAAATGGTGAAAACCTACCTGGGCGATGCGGGCCAGAAAATCATTGACATCGCCATGAAAGAATAGCTGCCCTTGAAAGAGCGACGCAGGTCTTTCGTCACGTGGAACACTGCATCTGGAAGACGGAACGGGTTACCTTTTCTGCTGCGTCACCTGCTCAAAGATCTTTTCCAATACAGGAATCATCTTGAGGCGATCGAACTGCTCCCGGGCCACTCGCGCTGCCTTCCCGCGCATGAAAGTCATTTCCTCAGATTGCGATAATCTCTGCTCCAGAGAATGAGCCAAGGCTTGGGCATCTCCGGCGGGTACGTACCAACCGCAGCCTTGCGCTTCCACCAACTTTTTGGTCCAGCCGGGATTAGTGACGATGACGGGAGTTCCTACCGCCAGACTATCGAAAAGCTTTCCCGGGGAGTTCGCTTCCAGCACCGGCAAGTCAATAAAAGACACAACTGACACCTCCGCGATAGAGAACAGGCGGAAGATTTCGTGGCGGGGCAAAGGCGGCAATAGCTTGATATTGCTCTGCTGTTTTGCGGCTGTTTCCAGCAAAGGAGCATCAAAACCCTGACCGGTGAAAACAAAGCATATCTCCGGATGGTGTTGCAGCAACTCGGCTGCCTTTACTATCAAGGGTATATCATTGGCGCGGCCGTAGGTTCCGGCATAAAGAACCACCTTCTTCCCCTGCAATCCCAACTCCTCCCGCAAGGCCTGCTGTTCGACCAAAGAGATGGGCTGCGCAGGTATCTCTGTGCCGTTTACAAGTGTAGTCACTTCCTGGGGAGCGATGCCTTTGTCCAGGATATACCTTTCCATATCAGCAGACAGCGGAATGATGTGGGCGGCCTGCCTGTACAAGGAGGCTTCCATGCGGTACAACTGGCGCTGCGCGAGTTTAGACGGCACCGCGCCCATCTGGATGGGGAAAGAAGGCCAGAGATCCTGCACCTCAAACACCCAGGGCACTTTCCTGAACCGGGACACTTGCGCTGCCGCCCAAGCCGTGGTCAAGGGCGTAGAAACGCCCCAGATGACATCGGGCTTGGGCATCCGTAAGCCTTTCACCAGTGCATGCGTAGCAAAAGACCCAAAAGCCTGCAGCCGCTGCACCACGCCCATCTTGTTGGAGTACGGCACGTCAATGGATACCAACTCCACGCCGGGCGGTACCCAGTCATACTGTTGCGTAAGGCGTTTGCTCTCCCAGGCGCTGGAGGTGATAAGGGTGATCTGGTGCCGTTTCGCCAGTTCTGCCATAAACGTGTAATGCCGGCACGTGGCCGGGCAGTCTGGGTTATGGTGATACTGGTGAAACAGCGCAATGTGCATGGCAACGGGGAGGGAGGTAACGTTTAGGGGCTGTTTTCTAGAAAACAGCCCCTAAACGGAAAACTTACTTTTTCTGCGGTTTGTATTTAGACCGCTCCAGAATCTTGCGGGCGTCTTTTTCCTCCATGAGTTGGGGCAACGTCACGTCTGGGTTATTCTCCATGTACTTGCGCACAATTTGCCAGCCTACCCACGTAGCGATACGACCGGGGCAACGCTCACTGATCTCGGGTACGTTGGGCCGCTCGCCAATGTACTTCCTGATGGTAAACTGGCTGGTCTCATACAATAAACCTTTCTCCACCAGGTGCGCCCAGATTTTGCCTTCGTTGTAGTTCACATCGGCCAGTTCCTGGCCAGAGTACCAGATAATGAGCGAGTCTGGTGTGCAGGGCAGCATTTTCTGCGTGAAATAGTAAGACTTGCCGTAATCTATCATCTCGTCCAGCATCTCCTTGTTCACAAAATCGGTCTTGTTGAATTTGTTGGAGACCAGCAGCATGACAGACGGCACCAGGTTCTCTTTCTCGTAGCGCTTCAGGATGTACTCCGGCGCCTGCGGCCGATATGAGGCTTTCTTCCCGATGAAGAAGTCCAGGCCCAGCACCACCAGGCTGTCGCTCACAAGTAAATCGCGGCTTAAGCCCGAGATGAAGGATTGCACCTTGGGCAGGTGGAAAGATGGGAAATAGTATTTCACGTGCTTGAAACCGTTCTCCAGGCCCTGTTCCACGGTCTTCATGTCGCCAAACGTGGCGTTGCTCTGCTGATGCAGTTTATGGATGCTGGTATCGGTGGCCAAGCGGAGCAGGTTCTGGGCCATGAGTTCTTCTGAGGGGTAACGGTCGCGCAGCAGGAACCTGTCTCTGAGCAGCGGCTCCTCCTTCAAGAAAGCCTGCATCTCTGGCACAGTTTTTATCTTGAAAAAGCGTTCCTCCAAGCGGTCAATCTTTAGGTCTACCGCAATACGGGATACTTCCTCCGGAATCTCACACGTTTCTTTCTTTGAACAACTAAAAAACAATACAACAGTAAACAGCAGCAATAAATAGCCTCGCATCCTTATTCTTCCTTTATCTTTAAGCAAATTTAACGTACTAATTCTTAATACCCTCTTACCCTATGAAGATGATTCGTTTTACTCCCCTGGTTTTGGTTCTGGCCGCTCTTTTATTTTTCTCGCAGGAAGCCTCTGCGCAGATAGAGATTGGGGTGAAAGTAGCCCCGTCCGTTACCTCCACCCGTACCATTGCCAAAGACCAGTACAACTTTAAGAATGAGGGCGCGGGCGTAGGGTTTGGCATGGGCGTCATCGCCGACTATTTCTTCGGGGCGAATTACGCTTTTAGCACTGGTTTGATCTATAACGTAAAAGGCGGCGAAGTATCATACAACTACACCCAGTCTACAGACGGAGTTTCCACGGTTGTTTCTGGTTCAGACGATATCAACCTGCAGTACCTGGAGATTCCCATCTCCCTGAAGCTCTTTACCAACGAGGTAGCCACCGACACGCGCTTGTACTTCCAGGCGGGCACGTCGCTGAACACCCTGCTGGCGGCCAAAGTGAACGACAAGAAGGTTGACGCCGAGGGTGACCGCTTCACCAAGCGTTTCAACACCTTTGAGATTGGCGCCGTGCTGGGCGCCGGCGCCGAGTGGCAACTGGGCGAAAGCACCAAAATATTCGGGGGGCTTTCTTATCACCGCGGCCTCACCGATGTAGACGATGATTACTACGCCGGCATCTTCAATGACAACAAGGTGGAACTCAAGAACAGCTCTTTTGCCCTGGACTTCGGGATCAAGTTCTAATTCCGTTTTGGGCCTGTTTCTGTAGAAGGAAGCCCAAAACAGAGCAATCTGTACAGCAACGAAAAAGCCCCCGTTTCACAACGGGGGCTTTTTTTTTATATCGCAGGCGGAGGAAACGTTTTACTCTGTCTCTACCGCGCGGTCTTGTAACCCATTTACTTCAGTGTAAGCCGATTTCAGCTCAATTTCGTCGCCGTGTTCATCCATCACCTTGAAATCTGTGAGGGCGAGCGCCGTATCTTTCATCACGTTCACCCGCTTGAAGTGCTTCAGGAACCATCTCCGCTGTTTGGAGAGAATGCCTTTGGTGTAGTACGCGTGCAAGAACGGATGCACGTACAGCGTAATGTTCTTTTGATTCTGGCGGGTCAATAGATCTTCAATGGTCTGATCTATCTCGTCGGTTACCAGAATACTGGCGGATATCTTGCCGCTGCCTCCGCAGGTAGGGCATACCTCGCCGGTTACAATGTTCTGCTCAGGCCTTACGCGCTGGCGGGTGATCTGCATGAGGCCGAACTTGGAAATGGGCAACACCGTGTACTTAGACCGGTCTTTCTTCATCTCCTCCTTCACTACATCCTGCACGCGTTGCCGGTTCTCGGCCGACTTCATGTCAATGAAGTCCACTACAATGATTCCGCCCAAGTCCCGGAGGCGCAACTGACGCGCTACCTCTTTTGCCGCGGTAAGATTCACATTTAGGGCGGTCGCTTCCTGGTCCGTCTCGGAGTTGGATTTATTTCCGCTGTTCACATCTACCACGTGCAGGGCCTCGGTGTGTTCAATTACCAGGTACCCCCCGCCGGGGATGCTCACCGTCTTCCCAAAAAGGGATTTCAGTTGCTTTTCAATGTTGAACTGTTCAAAGGTTTTCACCTTACCCGAGTAATGCTTCAGGATCTTCAGCTTATCCGGGGCTATGGATTCAATGTAAGTTCTGATCTCGTCGTGCAGTTTGGCGTCATCCACCACAATGCTGTCAAAACTTTCATTCAAGATGTCTCTCAACATGGAGGAGGAGCGTCCTAGCTCCCCAATTACCTTGTCACGCTCCTTGGCGGTGCGCAACTTGGCAATGCCTTCTTCCCAGGTAGCCAGCATGGTACGGAGGTCTTTGTCTAACTCCGCCACCTCACGGCCTTCGGCCACGGTACGGATGATCACCCCAAAGTTTTCCGGTTTAATGGAAGTGATGAGGCGCTTTAGACGCGTACGCTCCTCTTTGCTCACAATCTTCTTTGACACGCTTACCGTGTTAGAGAAGGGCACAAGCACCAGGTAGCGGCCAGCCAGGGAAATCTCGCAAGAGAGCCGGGGCCCCTTGGTAGATATTGGCTCTTTTACAATCTGTACTAAGATCTGCTGCCCTTTTTTGAGGACATCGGCCATCTTACCCAGCTTGTCTATTTCAGGCTCAAACTTCACAGAATTAAGCTTGGCAGGCGTGTTCTTCTGGGTCTGCACCGTCTTCACGAATTTGTTGAGAGTCTTGATGTTCTCTCCCAAATCATGGTAGTGCAGGAACGCGTCTTTGGTGTAGCCAATGTCAATGAACGCTGCGTTCAGACCAGGCATCACCTTTTTCACGGTGCCCAGGAAAATGTCCCCTACAGAGTAGTTTGTATCATTCCGGTCGAAGTGATACTCTACAAGTCGCTTATCCTGAAGAAGGGCTATTCGTTCTCCATCTTGAGTAGAATTAATAATTAATTCGTTACTCAATGTATTAGATGCTTAGGTGGAAGAATATACCAAAGCCCATCATTACCTTAGTTGGTAATGTGGGCTCTCAGAATCAAAGGCCGGGCCTTATTTTTTCTTATGTCTATTCTTACGAAGACGCTTCTTTCTTTTGTGAGTAGAGATCTTATGTCTTTTTCTTTTCTTACCGCAAGGCATAGTGTTGATTTTTTATGTGTGAAAAATATTTTAACTCTCTTTTACTGTGCGCCGTTCAGGCGCTGCAGGTAACTGTCTACTGAGGCCTGCACCTCAGGGTCTTTGCTTATTTGCTTCACCTTAAGGAAAGCTTTCTGGGCATCTGCCTTTTTACCTGTCTCCGCTAACGCCACCCCCATGTAAAAAGTGCCCTCCACGTGGTTGGGGTTAACGGCCAGCAGTTCATTGAACCGGTCTACCGCCTTCTCATATTGATTAGACTGGATAGACAGCACGCCCAGGTTGAACAGGGCTTTCTCGTTCTTAGGGTCAGCGGCAATCACTTCACGCAGGAGGGTGATGCCCCGCATGGGTGTGCTGCTGGAGATATAGGTCATGGCCAGGTTGTTCTTGGCATCCAGGTTAGACGGGTTGTTTTTCAGGACCTGCTCATACAACCCCTGCGCCTTGCCACCCAGCTCCTGGGAGCGTTCCTGCGTGGCGGCAAAGGTGAATGCCTCAAAGTACTGATCGGCCGCCTTCTGGAAGCTTTTCTCACCGGGTCTCACCTGCGCTACCTGCTCATAGTAGAAACCTGCACTGTCATGCTTGGCGATGGCCGCGTATTTCTGCGCCAGCTCATCGGCCAGTTTGCCTTTGGCTTGTGAATTGCTTTCCCGGCTGAACTTGGTACGCAGCTCTGCGATCTCCTTCAACTGGGCGGGGGTAGCTTCCACGTGCGCAGCGGCAGGAGCTGCTGCTTCTGCGGCGTGGTCCTCGTGGCCCTCATGGTTAGGGTCATGCGAAGACTCGCCCGCCGAGGCAGGGGCTCCATTAGCGGCAAATTCGCCTTTCTTATCTTTATTGATAATGACTTTCGGTAACAACGCCATCAATACGGCCAGCACCACGGCAGAAAGAATGAGGGCTATCCGACCTTTTGACATACTCTTGTTATCCGGAAATTATTATGAAGCAAATAGTTAAGGCTGCAAAGGTACAAAAAACTAAGAAACTACTGGTTCTTTGATTTTTTTGCTGTTTTTGATCTTAGCAACGAATGTCTTAGACGGCTTGAAGGAAGGGATAAAGTGCTCGTCAATGATGATAGACGTGTTTTTGGAGATATTGCGGGCAACCTTCTTAGCGCGCTTCTTGTTTACAAAGCTCCCAAAGCCACGCACGTAAATGTTATTACCATCGGCCATGGAGTCCTTCACTACTTTGAAGAACGCTTCTACTGTGGCTGCAACATCAGACTTCTCAATCCCTGTCTTATCCGCAATTTCTGATATAACTTCTGCTTTAGTCACTTGTTTAATCTTTTAAAGTAATTGAGTAAAGATGAATATGTTTGTACAAACGTTTACTGTATCGCTACAGCACCCTGAAATCGGGGCACAAAGGTAGTCGGCCTTTTCGGAAAGTAAAACAATTTATGTAAAAATCTGCTTCTCTTGCGGCGGCGTAAGAACAGCAAACCAATATGTTAAAGCCTTTTCATGGCCACCAGCACCCCCACTTTCTTTAGTAATACCCTTATAGAATGGTACCACCGCCATCAGCGCCCTTTGCCCTGGCGGGAGACCACAGACCCTTACGCCATCTGGCTCTCGGAGATAATCCTGCAGCAGACGCGGGTGCGGCAAGGGCTGCCGTACTACCTTAGATTCATGGAGCGTTTCCCCACGGTGCATGACTTAGCAAACGCCCCCGAAGATGAAGTATTGCGTCTCTGGCAAGGTTTAGGCTACTACTCCCGGGCCAGAAATCTGCACTACACGGCTAAACAGGTGGTGGCTGAGTTTGACGGCCAGTTTCCAGGTAACTACCAGGGATTGTTGCAGTTAAAGGGCGTTGGTTCCTATACTGCGGCGGCTATTGCCTCCTTTGCCTACCGTGAGCCGGTGGCAGTGCTGGACGGAAACGTGTACCGTGTGCTGGCCCGCGTGTTTGGCCGCCACGAGAACATTGCCGCGCCTGCCAGCAAGAAGGTCTTTGAGGAAATTGCCAACCACCAGATTCCCACCGATCATCCAGACACCTACAACCAGGCCATTATGGAGTTTGGGGCTATCCAGTGCACGCCGGTGAACCCAGATTGCCTGTTCTGCCCCTTGCAGCAGGATTGCTTCGCATTCCAGAATGGTTTGGTGAACCTGCTGCCCGTGAAAGAGAAAGCCAAAAGCAGCCGTCACCGGTTTTTGCACTATCTGGTACTCCAGCACGAAAACAGGTTGTATTTGAAAAAACGGCCCGGAAACGACATCTGGCAAAGCCTGTATGATTTCTTCCTGGTGGAGACAGACACGCTTCACCCCGACCCTGAGGTTTTCCAGGAACAGGTTTCCGAAGCATTGGGCATTCCGTCGGCTTCTTTCACCAGCACCGGCAAAGTGTACAAGCACATCCTGAGCCACCAGAAAATATCGGCGCAATTTTATCTGGTTTCGCTTCCTTTTCGTTTAAGGGAAGAAACAGAAGAATCCATAGGAATACAGCTATATTCTATTGATGAAATAGAAGAACTTCCTAAGCCTATTTTGATTCATTCATTTTTAAATGAGCATTTTTTTTAGTATTTTTATAAGCTAAATCAAATTTAAACCACCAGATTTCAATCTATGGCAAGCATTAATAAAGTTATCTTAATTGGCAACCTTGGCAAAGATCCGGAAGTGCGTCACTTAGAAGGCGGCGTGGCGGTAGCCCGTTTCCCGCTGGCCACCTCTGAAACGTTCAAAGACAAGAACGGAGATCGGCAGGAGCGCACCGAGTGGCATAACATTGTGGTATGGCGCGGCCTGGCAGAGGTGGCAGAGAAATACCTGAAGAAAGGCCAGTCTGTCTATATTGAAGGTAGAATAAGAACCAACAGCTACCAGGACAAAGATGGCGTGCAGCGCTATAGCACTGAGATTGTGGCCGATAACATGACTATGTTAGGCGGACGCGGCGAAGGTGGCGCAGGCCAAAACGGCGGAAGCTTCGGTAACGATGCCGCCCCTGCCAGCGTAAGCAATACCAGCAGCACCGCTGGCCAAAGCAAAGGTGGAAGCTCTAAGTCTGTGGCCTATGACGAGGAGCCAGACGATCTGCCTTTCTAACCTATTGTTGAACCAAACATTGACTTTTGGAAAGTATACCTCCATTAGGAGAGCCCTCCAGTTGGGGCTCTCTCTTAACTTTATCCCTTCCAGCCGTACATGAGGTGGATTGGGTTCTTCCTTCTGCTCTCCTGGCGCTGCTCTTAGTCGGCACCCTTGTCCTTACCGCTGCGTTGGCGGCCTTTCAACAGTTTCTTAGCACCACTTCCTTAACGTCTGCCCAAAAGGCGGCGGCTTTGCCAACAAACCTTTACACAGAACCGGAGAACGCTGTTCTGGCCGGGGTATTTCTGGCGTCTACCCTTCACCTGTTGACCGGTTTAACAGGCTTTTGGCTTCTGAGAAACCTATTCGCTGCCTCTACCGGCCATCCCTGGCTTTGGGCCAGTGCAAGCCTTGCTGTACTGGCAACCGTCTTCCTGATGTTGCGCGGGTACTTCGCCAACTGGGGACGCCGCAAACAGGAATCTTCTTCCAGCCCGGTACTTTTAGGTATTCTCAAGTCTGTTCAGGCCATCGGTTCACCTTTTGTCTCGCTCATTCTTCCGTTGAAAGAACTGGTGGGGCAAACCCGGGTGGCCTTTGGCACGCCCTCGCCCACAGAAGAACTTTCCCTTTCACTGGACCAAGCCCCCACAGAACCTGCCTCGCCAGAAGAAAAAGGGTTGTTGAAAGCCATCGTGAATTTCAGTTCCATAACCGTTAAGCAGATCATGCGGTCCAGGGTAGATGTGATTGCCTTGCACCGTCGGTTGCCGTATTCTGCCCTCCTGAAGCAGATTCAACAGTGGGGGTACTCGCGCGTTCCGGTGTACAGCCAGGGGCTGGACAAGCTGGACGGCATCTTGTATGTAAAGGACATTCTCCCCTACCTGAACGCCCCCGCAGATTTTGTGTGGCAAAACCTGATCAGAACCCCTTACTTTGTACCGGAGAACAAAAAGATAGACGAGCTGTTGCGCGAGTTTCAGGAGCGGCGCGTGCACATGGCGTTGGTGGTGAACGAGTACGGCGAAACCACCGGTCTCATTACCTTGGAAGACGTGATTGAGGAAATTGTAGGGGAGATCCACGACGAGTTAGACGAAGAAGAGGACCACTACTACACGCAATTAGACGAGCACACCTACCTGTTTGAGGGACGTACCTCGCTGCACGATTTCTGCAAGATAGTGGACCCGCCTGCCGATCTGATGAAAGACACCAAAGACAACGTGGAGTCTGTGGCCGGCCTCATGCTGCGTCTTTTCTCCCGCATTCCGCACACCGGCGAAGAAATTCAGTGGGGCCCTTACCTCTTCCGCATTGAAGCCGCCGACAGTAAAAAAATAAAGAAAGTACGGGTACACGAGCCGGTACCCCACCCGCATAATGAGAAAGAATAACCTTTTCAATTTTATCGCCCTTTTGGGCGGATTCCTGTTTCTGTCTGGCTGCGCCGAAGAGTACACGCCTAAACCAAAGGGCTTCAACCGCATTGACCTGCCTGATCCGCAGTACACCCAACTGCAGGAGCAGCACCCCTATACCTTTGAGCACTCCGTCTACGCCAAAATCCTGAAAGACTCCTCGCGCATTGCGGAGCCGCACTGGATAGACATCTACTACCCTCGTTTTAAGGCCAATATTCAGTTAACGTACAAGAACTTCAACCAAGACCCTAAGATGTTCAACGGCTTGGTAGAGGATGCCCGCAAACTTACTTCCCGGCACCAGATAAAAGCCTACGCCATTGAGGAAACCCAGATCAAGACGCCCACCGGTATTACCGCCAGCGTGTTTGAACTGGAGGGCGAGGTGCCCAGTCAATTCCAGTTCTACCTCACTGACAGCACCAAGCATTTCTTCCGGGGCGCGCTTTATTTCAGAACCGCCACCTCCAATGACTCCCTGGCCCCAGTCATTGAATACCTGAAGAAAGACGCCGTGCACTTGTTAAACACTTTACACTGGACAGAGCAGGTAAAATGATGTAGCGTTTAGATGCTGCTTTTGAGAAAACTGGCCCTAAACGGAATTAAGGCATTGCTTTCTAAATACAAAAAGGCTTGTTTGAGACGCTAACTCTCAAACAAGCCTTTCTATTTATAAGCCGTTTTTCATAAATCAAGCTTAATCCAGACGGGGCCATGGTCACTGGACTTTTCCCAGCCCCTTACCTCATGGTCTACTCCAGCGGAGGCTAGCTTTCCAGCCAGGTCGGGACTGAGCAACAGATGGTCAATGCGGAGGCCGGCGTTGCGGCCGTAGGCGTTCCGGAAGTAGTCCCAGAAGGTGTAGATGGTTTCATTAGGATGAAGTTGCCGAAGCGCATCAGTCCAGCCCTGGGCTATCAGTTGCTCAAACGCGGCGCGGGTCTCTGGCCGAAACAGCGCGTCTTCCACCCACCTTTCGGGTTTGTAGGCATCCATTTCAGTGGGAATCACATTGTAGTCGCCGGCCAGCACCACCGGGCTATTGGAGGAAAGCAGCTCAGCGGCGCGGGCTCTAAACCGATCAAACCATTGCAGCTTGTAGTCAAACTTAGGCCCGGGGGCCGGATTGCCGTTGGGCAGGTACAGACAGCCTATCAACACCCCGTTCACCCTGGCTTCCAAGTAGCGGCTTTGGTCATCCTCAGGGTCACCCGCCAGCCCTCTGCCCACCTCCTCGGGTTTCTGCCCTTTGGCCAGGATCGCGATGCCGTTCCAGCTTTTCTGCCCGTGCCAGATAGCCTGGTAGCCTATGTCCAACAATGCCTGTTCCGGAAACTTCTCCTGCGGCGTCTTCAATTCCTGGAGACAGGCCACATCCGGCTGGGTTTCAGTTAGCCAACGAAGCAAAACCGGCAAGCGGGCATGTATTCCGTTCACATTGTAGGTAGCAATTTTCATGGGAAGAGAAATAATAGATTATTGGAAATGGCCTGAAAGCTTCCAGTATCATACGGACGCAGCCTAGGCAAGGTCATACCCAACGCGGGTTTGCCAGAATGAAGCCTTATGGGTAGTTTCAACCCCACTACGCAGCAGAATAAAGGTGGGCTGCTGTATTCCGCTTTCTACTTACTTACCGTCAAACGCTTTTACCAGATGCAACCCCAACCTTACACCATCAGAAAAGCAGCCCCAGATGAATTTGCAGCGCTAGGCCAACTCATGGTGCAGGTGTACTCCCAACTGGACGGCTTCCCGAAACCTGAGGAACAGCCGGCCTATTACCAGATGCTTTCCAACATCGGGGAGTTTACCCAACACCCGGGGGTAGAGATTTTGGTGGCAGTTTCTGAAAAAGGCACCCTAAACGGAGGCGTGGTTTTCTTCCGAGACCTGCAATTTTACGGCTCAGGCGGCACGGCCACCCAGGAGAAGAATGCCGCTGGCTTCCGGTTGCTGGCGGTGTCCCCCGAGGCCAGAGGGCTGGGTATCGGCAGGGCCTTGACCCAAGCGTGTATCCAACGCGCGAAAGATCATCAACTGTCGCAAGTCATCATCCACAGCACCAAGGCCATGCAAACCGCCTGGAAGATGTACGAAAAGCTTGGGTTCAGCAGATCAGAAGACCTGGACTTCATGCAAGGAGAGTTACCGGTGTTTGGGTTCAGGCTGCATTTGAAGTAGCCCTAACCTGGGGTGATCAAGATGTACGGCAAGACGGTTTCTGAGGCAACTCCAATTACATTTTTAATACGACCTCAAGGAAGTAGTTTCTGAGAAGGTGCAGCACATGGTAGAGCAACAAAACCAATCTTCCGCTTTGAGCCTGATTTTAGGAAAATAACTCTGAAATGGCTTGTCTGGCTCTTGGTAAAACAAGCATAAGGGAAAACGGTTAGTGAAAGACAACTTCCTTCTACTTGCAGCATGTACCAACGGTTAAGAGACTACATCACGGCCAGAGTGCCCACAGATGACCACACGCTGGATGCTATCTGCGCGCATTTTACGCCTCTCAAGACCAAGCGCAACCAACTGCTGCTCCAGTATGGCGAGACCTGCCAGCAGTATTATTTTGTCAACAAAGGATGCATCAGGCTTTTCACCTTGAACAAAGACGGGGTAGAGACGTCACGGTTCTTCGCGTTTGAGGGAGGCTTTGGCACCGCCCTGCCCAGTTTCATTGAACACGCCCCCGCCACTGAGTACATGCAAACCATTGAGAAGTCTGAGCTGCTGCAAATCTCCAGAACAGATTTTTACCAGTTGGTAGATACCGTGCCGGCGTTCGGGTTCATTTACCGGCAGATTCTTGAGTTGGGCTTTATCACCGCCCAGAAGAGAATCTACGGTTTTCAGGGGTTTGACGCGCTGGAGAAGGTGCAATGGGTGATTCAGTACCAGCCAGATTTTCTGCTGCGCGTCTCCAACAAGATGGCGGCCTCGTACCTGGGCCTCACTCCCAGCACCTTAAGCAGGGTAAAAGCCAGGCTCTGAAAACGTTGTCCTAGGTCAATGTTTGGCGGTGCTGCCTCTGGTACCTTTGTAGAAAGAGCCACCCGCATGAAAAATACCGCCTTTTTATTGTTTCTGCTTTTCCCCAGCCTGCTGTTGGCGCAGGAGGCAGCCTCCAAGAAAAACACCCCGTCAGCCAGACAAGCCTCCAGTACCGCTCCAGACCGGAAGGAGTTCACCGTAGCCTCCCACCAGCTCACCCTAGCAGCGGCCCTGCAGATGCACCGCCAAGCCGTGGCCCAGGCTGGCACCCTGCAAAAGGAAATCGCCTTTGCGGTGGTGGATGCCTCGGGGCAGACCATTTTACTTCTCAAAGGCGATGGCGTGGGACCGCATAATACTGAGGCCGCCCGCCGGAAAGCCTTTACCGCCCTTTCCACCAAAACCATGACCCTCCTCCTGGGCAGAAACGCCAAAACCAACCCTGACACGCAGAACCTGGCCCATTTGCCAGAGCTTCTCCTGTTAGGCGGAGGAGTTCCCCTTTGGTACCAAGGACAGGTCATCGGGGCAGTGGGTGTGGCCGGCGGCGGAGGCCCGGAACAGGATGACCTCATTGCCAAAGCCACCGCCCTTACAGAAGCCGGTATTACAATTCATTAATTTTTAACCTAAGAACAAGCCATGAAAAAGATTCTTTTCAGCATCCTGCTGAGCGTACTCACCACCATCGCCTTTGCCCAGACGCATACCCACCAACTCTCCAGCCACATTCTGGATATCTCCACAGGTAAGCCTGCCGTGGGTGTTCCCGTAAAACTGGAGAAGCTCAATGAGCAGACCAAAACCTGGTCGCAGGTAGAGGTTAAAACCACGGACGCAAACGGCCGCATCAAAGACTTTCTGGACTACCAGAAATCAGAGAAAGGCATTTACCGGCTCACCTTTCTGGTAGCCGATTATTTCAAAGTCCAGAAGGTAGACAGTTTCTATCCATTTATTGAGGTGGTGTTTCAAAACAAAGACAAGGACCATTACCACGTGCCTATTACCCTTTCTCCTTATGGGTACAGCACCTACCGGGGAAATTAAGCGCTTCAGCAAAGGCGTACTGTCCGCAAGAGGAACTTCCATAATGGGGGTTCCTCTTGCTGTTTGCGTCAAGGGCGAGGAGACCGTTTACAAGCTGATTCCCAGAAAACAGGCAAAAAAAGCCCCGGTGTACACCGAGGCTCCTTACTTGCCACTCCATGGCTTAACGCTCGCCCAGCGTGATAGGTGCTTACCGTTAACCAGTAACAGCCTAGCACAGATGTTAGCTCCTTTCTTTAGTGAATAGATATAGCTACATACGAAATACCCTATACTTGGATTCGGGTTTAAACACCCAATTTCACCTTACCCAGGAAAAAATTCAGCATAGGTCGCCAAACAAGGGATGCCCTTTGACCTTGACACAAAACCGGCTAATCCCATTAGCCCGCCTCCTATCTTTTGCGTAATTTTACGGGGCGGCTCTCTTCCCGTTTCCGATGCCATTTCTTGGAAACAGGCTTAAAACATAGCTGCTTTTCCTATCAGTGTCATCAGGCTTTTTCCATACCAAAATTGAGTTCTTGAAAGGGGTTGGTCCGCAGCGCGCCACGCTGTTGCAGACCGAACTGGGCATTTTCACCTACGGCGATCTCATCCAGCATTACCCTTTCCGGTACATGGACCGTACCCAGTTCCACGAAATCGCGGACCTGAACGAGGACATGCAATACGTGCAAATCAAGGGCCGTATCTTGGAGAAAAACCTTTTGGGCGAGGGCCGCAAACAGCGCCTCTCGGCGATTATCAGAGACGCCTCGGGTGAGATGGAACTGGTTTGGTTCAAAGGCGTAAAGTGGCTGAACGTGCAACTGAAAGTAAACCAGGAGTACATCGCCTTCGGGAAGCCCAGCCTGTTCAACGGCAAGTTCAACATGGCCCACCCCGAGTTGGAGGAAGCCACCGAGGTAAAACAAGGCCAGTGCTTTCTGCAGCCCGTCTACAACACCACCGAGAAACTCAAGAACCACCGGGTAGACAGCAAGGTCATCGGAAAGATGATGGCCGATCTGCTCAAACAGGCGCCCACGCACCTCTCAGAAACCCTTACGCCCGAGTTGGTAGACCACTACCGCATGGTCTCCAAACGCGAGGCCATGCTGCAGGTGCACTTCCCCACCAACTGGGACACCTTGCAGGCTGCGCGCTTCCGGTTGAAGTTTGAGGAGCTTTTCTATACCCAGCTCAAGCTGCTGCGCACCCGCACCAAACGCAAAGCAGAACTGGCGGGCCAGGTCTTCAGCAAAACGCCCACGCTCACCGAGTTCTACAAAAACCACCTGCCCTTTGACCTCACCAACGCTCAGAAACGGGTAGTGCGCGAGATTTACCAGGATGTAACCGCGGGCAAGCAAATGAACCGCCTTCTTCAGGGCGATGTGGGCAGCGGCAAGACCATCGTGGCCTTTGTGACCATGCTCCTGGCCTCCGACAACGGCGCCCAGGCCTGCATCATGGCCCCTACCGAGATCCTCGCCGACCAGCATTACCAAGGCCTAAAGAAATACGCCGAGGCTTTGGGCATTCTGCTGGGCAAACTCACCGGCTCCACCAAAAAAGCCGATCGCCGCGTGTTGCACGAGCAACTGCGCAGCGGCGAGATGAAGATGATTGTGGGTACGCACGCCCTGCTGGAAGACGAGGTGCAGTTCCAGAACCTGGGCCTTTGCATAGTGGACGAGCAGCACCGTTTTGGGGTGGCCCAGCGGTCTAAACTCTGGCAGAAGAACCCACGCGTCATCCCGCACGTGCTGGTCATGACGGCCACGCCAATCCCCCGAACGCTGGCCATGACCTTATATGGCGATCTGGAAGTATCGGTGATTGACGAGCTGCCCGCCGGCCGCAAGGAGATCATCACAGTGCACCGCTATGACAGCAATCGCCTAAAAGTGTTCGGGTTCATCAGGGAGCAGATCAAACTGGGCCGTCAGGTGTACATTGTGTATCCGCTCATTGAAGAATCGGAAGGACTGGAGTACAAAGACCTAATGGACGGGTACGAGAGCGTGACCCGCGCTTTCCCGGAGTACCGCGTGAGCATGGTACACGGCAAAATGAAACCGCAGGACAAAGACTTTGAAATGCAGCGCTTTGTGAAGCATGAGACTCACATCATGGTGGCCACCACCGTGATTGAAGTAGGCGTTAACGTGCCCAATGCCAGCGTAATGGTGATTGAGAATGCCGAAAGGTTTGGCCTGGCCCAGTTGCACCAGCTGCGGGGCCGCGTAGGCCGGGGCGCCGAGCAAAGCTACTGTATCTTAATGACGGGCTACAAATTGAGCAAAGAAGGGAAAACGCGCATAGAGACCATGGTGCGCACGAACAACGGCTTTGAGATTGCCGATATTGACCTGAAACTGCGTGGCCCGGGAGATTTGATGGGAACCCAACAAAGCGGCGTGCTGGACCTTTTGATAGCTGATCTGGCAAAGGATGCTAAAATCCTGAAAGAGAGCCGTCATGCGGCCCTGCAGATCATAGAAAAAGATCCGGACTTAAGTCTTCCGGAGCATGCCAACCTTCTGCGGCACATCCGGTCGCTGAGTGCCAACGCCGTGAATTGGAGCCGGATCAGCTAGACCTTAGTCTGGATCTTTTACTTCTGGTAATTAGCGAACTAAATTAATTGAAGGAGTAAGTAAAGGTTTCTTCAGAATTTTGGTTTTTAGCGGTTGGTACTACTAAGGTATTGGTTTGCTGGGCTCTAGGGGAAGTCTCCTGGATATTCAACGAGTAAGTATCCTCGGTTGCACTATTCCCTTTCTTACTGATTTCACTGGTTGCATCCTCTTTTAGAAATTTTCCAACTAAGATCATCCCTACTAAAAAGAGCATTTTAAAAATGAATTTCATAAACTAACTATAAAAAGATATTTAATCAACTATACAAGCAAAATACGTGTCTCAATCACAAAGAACTATCAACAGAAAATCATGTTTTTGTTAAGTCTTCTTTAACAGATTTCCCCCGGAGTTTCCATTCTATCTTATCACTATTTTGACAAGCCTAGGCATTTACGGTTACACTACAATTGGGTTATCATTATGTCCTAAAAGTTATCCACAAGTGTTCGTTAGCCACAATTCCTATATTTTAATATAAAATTTTTTAATTATTTGTATACCCTTCTACCTGATTTACAAACGGCTGCAAAGTTAGACATTAATTTTCTAATTACATTATTCCGCTACACATTTAACATTTCTATTATATTACCCCTCTTCTACTCGCATATAATTAATGTCTTACATGAACATATGGGGTATATTTGCCAAAATTCAAATTATACATTTATGCGTTACCCTTTCCTGCTTCTATTTTTCTTGTTTCTGGTAAATTCATTGCCCGTAATTAGCCCGGCGCAGGCCCAAAAAATAAAGTCATCTCCTTTCTCCTATACCCCCGAGGCAGCCGGTGACCAGTACAACCAACGGATTCCTAAGAAAGCCTACACGGTAAGCCCCACAGATTTCGTGATCCTCAGCCGTACCGCCGACAACAGCTATGCGGTTATCCGTTACGGTGCCGACCTGAAGCCCACCTGGACCACCCCGGTTTCCCTCTTAGGCCAGGAAACGGTGGAAGCTTTCTCCTACAACAATCAGACCGTTCTGCTAATCACGCATCGTGTACAAGCCGATCAAGGCAGCCAAGCGCTCTACGGCCGCCTGTTTGACGTAAATACCGGCAAAGAAATAAAGCAAACCAAGTTGCTGGAAGCCCCCAGCAAAAGCCGCCGCCTGGCAGTTGCCACCTCCGCCGATGCCTCAAAACTGGTAGTCTACCATGCTGTTACCCGCAATGAGGAACTTCGCTCCATGCAGGCCGCGGTCTATGACGCCTCCCTTACCAAGATAAAAGACAGAACCTATGACTTTGCCGGCGCCGGCACCCAGGTGAGCGCCCAGGTGCAGATTGACAACCACGGAAACCAGTTCGTGAGCATCCTTACCAACAACTCCATGCGCCTGAGCGTGCGCCGCTACAACAACCGCGACAACGAGATCAAAGTGATGGAGGTCCAGGTGGGCGGGGTATTTGATGGCGAGAAGGTGTACGTGATGGACACTTACTTCAAGTTGCACCAAGATAGCAGCCTTTACGCGGCCGTGCTGGTAGCCGAGGAGAAGAAAGGCGAGTACCACAGCCTGAAGATGGTAAGGTTTGACTACGCCGCCGGCAACATGCGCTTCGCGGATGAGTTCCGGTTTACGCCCGAGTTCACCGAAAAGCTCAACAAAGCCACCGGCGCCAAACGCCTGGAAGACATTTACCTTTCTGATATCCTCATCAGCACCGAAGGCCAGACCCTGATCATGGCAGAGAAAAAATACACCGAAGGCGGAGAGAACAGCGACTATCACGCCAAGGAACTCCTGCTGTTTGCCTATGACGAGTACCTACACCCCACCTGGAACTCAGTAATCCTAAAAAACCAGACCGCTCCTGCTGCTGAAGGATTTGCTGGCATTTCGTACAACGCGCACCTCACCGGGAACCGTCTGCAGATTCTCACCCTGGAGACTCTAAAGGGCAAAACCGATCTGTATACCCGCTCCATTCACCTGGTAACCGGTGCCGCCGAACCGCCCAAAGCCGTAGGCCTCAACGTAGCCAATGACCAGCAGGTAGCCTTCGTGAAAGACTTCACTACCTGGCTCAACGAACGCACCATCACCGCCGTGAACCGGCCCAATAAATCCTCCAAAGGCCTAAGGCTAAGTCGGATTACCTTCAAAGATTGAGCTGTTTTAAGGCTGATTTTATTAAATGAGGCTGAAATAAGGTAGGGCAATCCCTTGTGGTTGCCCTTTGGCAAATACCACGGTAAAGGGCAACCACAAGGGATTGCCCCTGCCTAGAATTGGATATTTGTTTTGCTCATAAAACAGAAAGCCCCACCATATTGGCGGGGCTTTCTGTTTTTAGTGGCATTTAGCTAAAACATGCCTAAAACTTGGTTAGTACACAAACTCGTTGGCTTTGATCATCTCAGCAGCGATACGGCGGCGGGCTTCTTTGGTGTTGAACGGCTCCAGTTTGGTGAAGCGTTTCAAACCGATCAGCAGCAGTTTCTGCTCATCTCCTGGCTCAGTCATAGCGGCGATGGCTTCCTTACCGGCTTTGTTGATGCGGTCCGCGGCATCGTTGATGACCACACGCACCATATCCAGTTGGCGGGCATGCGCTTCTTCGCCGTCACGACTTACTAGTTTCTCCACACGCAGCAAAGTAGACTCCGCGATGTAGGCTTGGATGGCCATATCCGCGATGTACATCAGGACTTCCTGCTCCTTGTCCAGGGTCATCATGAACTTCTGCACGGCAGTTCCGGCGGTCAGCAACATGGCTTTCTTGAACTTCCCAATAGCCTTTTTCTCATAGGCAAACAGGGTGGTGTCTTCGTCTCCGAAATCAGGAATTTCCATCAATTCCTGCTGCACGGCAGCGGCAGGCCCCATCAAGTCCAGTTCGCCTTTCATGGCTTTCTTCAAGACCATGTCTACAATGAGCATGCGGTTGATCTCGTTGGTTCCTTCAAAGATGCGGTTGATCCGGGCATCGCGGTAGGCGCGGTCCATAGGATAATCAGCGGAATAGCCGTAGCCTCCGTAAATCTGCACCCCTTCGTCTACTACATAATCCAGCACTTCGGAGCTGTCCACCTTCAGGATAGCAGCTTCTACGGCGAACTCACGGGCAGCTTCCAGCACAGCTTCGTTGTAGCTTTTTCCGGCGGCCAGCAGTTCCTGCTCTTTGTTGTAGATGTCATGACCAGCTCGGTAAAGTGCTGACTCCACCGCGAAAATGCGAATGGCCTGCTCCGCCAGTTTATGGCGGATAGCACCGAACTTAGAGATCGGAATCTTGAACTGGATGCGCTCGTTGGCATATTTCACCGAAAGATCGGCTACGCTTTTACAGGCACCTAAGCATGCCGCGGCCAGTTTAATCCGGCCAATGTTAAGGATGTTAAAGGCAATCAAATGGCCTTTCCCAATTTCGCCCAGTACGTTTTCTTTCGGTACTCGGCAATCGGTGAAGAACACCTGGCGGGTAGAGGAGCCTTTGATGCCCATTTTGTGCTCCTCGTTGCCCAGGCTCAACCCTTCAGTGCCTTTCTCCACGATGAAGCCGGTGAATTTATCGCCGTCTATTTGCGCAAACACAATGAAGACATCGGCAAAGCCCGCGTTGGTGATCCACATTTTTTGGCCGTTCAGGATGTAGTTCTCGCCTTCCACGTCCAACACGGCTTTGGTTTTTGCCGCCAGGGCATCAGACCCGGAACCCGGCTCAGTTAAGCAGTAAGACGAGGTCCACTCGCCGGTAGCCAGCTTGGGAACGTATTTCATTTTTTGCTCCTCGGTACCGAAATACAAGATAGGCAAGGTCCCTATTCCCGTGTGCGCCGCAAACGCCACCGGAAAGGAGTGACCTGGACCAACGGATTCGGTTACGAGCAAAGACGAGTTAAAGTCCATGTTCAGCCCGCCGTACTCCTCCGGAATAGCCACCCCGAACAAGCCTAAATCTCCTGCCTTTTTCATGAGGCCTTCCAACAACCCTTCTTCGTGGTTGTCCATGCGCTCTACTAAAGGCTGCACCTCTGTGTCCACAAATTGCCGGGCCGTCTCGGCCATCATGCGCTGCTCCTCAGAGAAATCCTCTGGAGTGAAAACGTCTTGGGCGTTTGTCTCCTTGATGATGAACTCCCCGCCTTTCAATGTTCTGCTTACAGTTTCCATATGTTTAGATGCTGTTTATTTTAAAAACTCATAAATACCGGCAACCCCCTGGCCACCGCCCACACAGGCCGTTACCATGCCGTACTTCTTGTTCATGCGACGCAGATCACTGAAGAGCTGCACGCTCAGCTTGGCACCGGTACAACCCAGCGGGTGACCTAAGGCAATGGCGCCTCCGTTGGGGTTGAGTTTGTCTGGGTCGATGCCCAGTTCCCGCATCACAGCAATTGACTGCGACGCAAAGGCCTCATTCATCTCAATAAAGTCAATGTCCTGCAGGTTCATGCCGGCCATTTTCAGGGCCTTCGGAATGGCTTTCACCGGTCCCATGCCCATGATGCGCGGGTCTACGCCTTCAGCCGCGTAAGACATCAGGCGGGCAATCGGCTCAATGTTCAGTTCTTTCACCATGCGCTCGCTCATCACAATCACAAAGGCCGCGCCGTCTGAGGTCTGCGAGGAGTTACCGGCCGTCACGCTACCATTTGCGGCGAATACCGGCCGCAGTTTGGCCAATTTCTCTATAGACGTATCGGCACGCGGACCTTCATCGGTGTCTACCACGTAGGAGCGGGTTTTCTTTTTGCCGTTCTCGTCCAGGTAAGTTTCTTCCACGTTGATAGGCACGATCTGATCTTTGAACCGACCTTCCTCAATGGCTTTGATGGCTTTCTGGTGCGAGGCATAGGCAAAGGCATCCTGGTCTTCACGGCTTACTTTGAAGTCATGCGCCACCGCCTCAGCGGTTAAACCCATGCTCAAGTAATACTCAGGGTGCTCTTTGGCTATTTTGTAGTTAGGAGACGTTTTCCAACCTACTACCGGCACCAAACTCATAGACTCAGTGCCCCCGGCAATGATGCAATCGGCCATGCCGGACTGAATCTTGAAGGAAGCCGTGGCAATGGTCTCAATCCCAGAGCCGCAGTAGCGGTTCATGATGGCACCCGGCACGTTGATGGGCAAGGACAACAAGGAAATCATCCGTCCCATCTGAAGGCCTTGCTCCGCCTCGGGTACCGCGTTCCCAACCAACAGGTCGTCTACGCGAGCAGGGTCTAATTGCGGCACCGAGGCCAGCAGATGCTTGATCACATCGGCGGCCAAATCATCGGGCCGGGTAAACCGGAATACTCCGCGGGGCGCTTTCCCCACGGCGGTTCTGAATCCGGCAACTATATAGGCAGTTTGCATTTTCTTTTCTGTTTTTGAGGTGTTTTGGAGAAAAAGGGCACTAAACGCGACTTCCTCTTTTCCTGAAACAATTAAACGTTAACGCTAATTCCGCAGGGGCTTACCAGTGGTCAGGATGCTCTTGATGCGCTCCAGGGTCTTGCGCTCCCCGCAGAGACTCAGGAAGGCTTCGCGCTCCAAGTCCAAAAGGTATTGTTCCGATATTTCAGACGGCATAGACAGATCACCACCGCACATCACGTAGGCCAACTTTTCAGAAATTTTGCGATCATGCTCAGAGATAAAACCGGCGGCGTGCATAGCGTGGGCACCGGTGATGAACATCCCTAAACCTCCGCGGCCCTGTACCTTTATGTTGGTCTTTGGCGTAGGTCTGGTGTAACCGGCTTCGGCCATAAGAATGGCTTCAGCCTTGGCTTCGGCGAGCTGACGGTTGGTGTTTAAAGTGATGCCATCTCCGTGGCGCATGAAACCAAGGTCGTATGCTTCTGCGGCTGAGGTGGAGACTTTGGCCGTCCCGATGGTCATGAACACGTTGCGCAAGGCGTTGTATTCCGTGTCGCCTTCTTCGTAAGCGGCCGAGGTGCGCAAGGTCATCTCCTTCGTGCCGCCTCCGCCCGGGATCAAGCCCACGCCAAATTCTACCAGGCCAATGTAAGACTCAGCCGCGGCCTGTACTCTGTCGGCGTGGAGGCAGAGTTCGCAGCCTCCTCCCAAGGTCAAGCCGTGCGGTGCGGCCACTACCGGAATAGCCGAGTAGCGCATGCGCATCATGGTGTTCTGGAACTGCTTGATCATGAGGTTGAGCTCGTCGTACTCCTGGTCCAGAGCGTACATGAACACCAAGCCTAAGTTCGCTCCGGCGGAGAAGTTCGCAGCCTCGTTGCCTACCACCACGCCCCGGAAGTTCTGCTCCGCCAGGTCAATGCCTTTGTTCAGGCCCTGGATGATCTCGCTCCCGATGGCGTTCATCTTGGAATGAAACTCCACGTTGAGGATACCGTCGCCTAAGTCAATGATGGAGCATCCGGAGTTTTTCCAAACTACGTTGGTTCCGCGCAGCACATCCAGCAAGACGAAGTTCTCGGTACCCGGTATCTGCTTGTAGTCTTTAGTAGGAATGTCATAGTACTGGCGTTGGTTGTTCTGGCTGCGGTAGAATGCCTCGTGGCCGGCTTCCAGCATCTCATAGATCCAGGCAGCAGGTTTGTAGCCGGCGGCTTCCATGGCAGAAACGGTCTCGCGTACACCAAAGGCATCCCAGGTTTCAAAAGGACCCAGTTCCCACCCGAAACCGGCGCGCATGGCATCATCAATGCGGTACAGCTCGTCTGAGATCTCCGGAATGCGGTTGGTCACATATTGGAACAGACCGAATGAAGTTTCCCGGAAGAAATCGCCGGCTTTGTCCTGGGCCTGGCTGAAGGCTTTGAGGCGCTTGCGTAAGTCTTCAATGGGCTTTAGGGTTTCCATGCTCTGGAACCGGACTTTCTGCTTAGGCCCGTATTCCATGGTTTTCAAATCCAGCGTCAGTATCTCGGTGGCGCCTTCAGGGGTTTTGGTTTTCTTGTAGAAGCCTTGACGGGTTTTATCGCCCAGCCAACCTTTCTCCAGCATCTGCTGGATGTAGCCGGGCAGTTGGAACAGGTCACGCTTTTCATCGGCCTCGCCGGTTTGGTACAAGCCTTGCGCCACTTTGGCCAGCGTGTCCAGACCTACCACATCGGAAGTCCGGAAGGTGGCTGATTTTGGGCGGCCTACTACCGGACCTGTTAAACGGTCTACTTCGTCCACGTTCAGGCCCAGTTTCTCCATCACGTGCAGCACCTGCATGATGCCATAGATACCCACCCGGTTTGCGATGAAAGCCGGCGTGTCTTTGGCCAGTACGGTGGTTTTGCCCAAGTACAGGTCGCCGTAGTTTAATAAGAAAGCAGTAATCTCGGGATCGGTTTGCTCAGTAGGAATAATCTCCAGCAACTTGAGGTAGCGGGGCGGGTTGAAAAAGTGCGTGCCGCAGAAATGCTTTTTGAAGTCCTCGGAACGGCCGTCCAGCATCAAGTGGATGGGAATCCCTGAGGTATTGGAGGTGATCAAGGTGCCGGGCTTGCGGAACTGCTCCACGCGCTCAAACACGCTTTGTTTTATCTTGAGGTTCTCTACCACCACTTCGATGGTCCAGTCGCAGGTGGCGATGCCGGGCAGATCGTCATCAAAGTTCCCGGTCTGGATGAGCCGGGCATCGGTTTTACGGTAAAGGGGGGCAGGGTTGGAGGCAATGGCGGTTTGCAGGGCGGTGTTCACAATGCGGTTGCGCACCAACTTGTTTTCCAGGGCAAGGCCCTTGGCTTGTTCCTCCGGAAGTAGTTCGCGCGGCACCATGTCCAGTAGCAGCACCTGCACGCCAATGTTAGCGAAGTGGCAGGCAATGCGCGAACCCATAATGCCCGAGCCCAGCACCGCCACTTTCTTAATGATTCTCTTCATAGTTACTCTTTTATGTATCTGAATGTGCGCTTTTGGGGGACGCACGGTTTTTCCCTTTAGTACTTCTTAGCCCACAAGAAATGAAGGCTTTATCCGAGTCACGTTTTAGACCTTTTTCTCAGAAAACAGGCGCAAAACCAGAAAATATCTCTGCCTCCCAGCTTCAGAACACCTTCTTTGACTCAATGAGGCTGTTGATTTGGCCTACCACCTGGAAGAACACCTGCAATTGGCTCTCAGGAATCATCTCCCGTACCTTCTGGTTGAACCGCCGCACCGTGACCCGGCTTACTTCCCGCTTCTCCAGCCCCAGCTCGGTGAGCAGAATCCTGACGGAGCGCTTGTCCTGCTCATCGGCTACCTTGTAGATGAGGCCTTTCTCCTCCATGCTTTTGAGGATGCGGGTGAGGCTACGGGCCTCCAGCCCCAGCAAAGGCGCGATCTTGGTGGCCGGTGTCCCTTTCTCGGGGTCAATATTGAGCAGTACAAACCCAATGGAAGTGGTGATGTCGTTTTTCACTGCCTGGGTATTGTACATGCGCGCGATGGCATGCCAACATACCTTTATGTTATAGTCTACCGTCTCGTTTGCTTTCATGTGGTGTTTCAGTCTCTTACCAAATTTAGAAAAAAATGTTATGCTTGCATACTATAAACGAAAAATTTTTCAATCTGTTAACACAAGCCCCGCTCAATCCACCTTGCTTTCGGCGGTGACAAAAGAAGGCCCGCTGCATTGCTACTTTAGCAACGAAGAACTGCTTCTGGTTTCCGTGCAGAACTCCGTTTATACCCTACATTCTGGAAAACAGGGCTAAACCAACCCAGACTGAAACAGAAGAGGAGACGCTTGGTAAGCGTCTCCTCTTCTGTTTTTCTACCCTAGGCCGTACGGTACAGGTTTTCAATCAAGCTCCGGTTGTTGTTGGTGATGACCTTGCGTTTGATACTGAGCTTAGGCGTCATCTCGCCGGTTTCAACGCTCCAAAGCTTAGGCAGCAGCACAAACTTCTTGATCTTCTCGTACTGCGCCAGGTGCTCGTTGGCTTTATCTACCTCCTTCTGGAACTTGGCCAGCACCTCGGGTTTCTGCAGCATGTCTTCATTGTTGGTATAAGGAATGCTGCGGATTCTGCACCACTCCTGCAGTCCGTCAAAAGCAGGCACAATGAGCGCCGCCGGGAATTTCTCTCCCTCACCCACTACCATCACCTGCTCCACCACCAACGATTCCTTCAGTTTGTTCTCTATCAGTTGCGGTGCGATGTACTTCCCGCCCGAGGTCTTGAACATCTCTTTCTTGCGGTCGGTGATCTTGAGGAATTTGCCTTCCACCAGTTCGCCTATGTCACCGGTATGGAACCAACCATCCGGGTCAATGACCTCAGCGGTAAGGTCGGGGCGTTTGTAGTAGCCCACCATCACGCTCTGGCTGCGGGTAAGGATCTCCCCGTCCTCGGCAATCTTGATCTCCACGCCATCCACAGCCGGACCTACGGTCCCAATTACGTTGTTCTCAGGCTCGTAGCGGTTCACGGCAATTACCGGCGAGGTCTCGGTGAGGCCGTAACCTTCCATGATGCGGATGTTGGCGCCCCAGAACACGCGGGCCAGGCGCGGCTGCAAAGCGGCACCGCCAGACACAATCACGCGCACGTTGCCGCCCAGAGCTTCCTGCCACTTAGAGAAGATAAGCTTGCGTGCCAACTTCAACTGCAGATCATAGAAAGCACCCGACGAGGTGCGGGTATCGTATTTCTGCCCCAGGCCTAAAGCCCAGAAGAAGAGTCCTTTTTTCACGCCGGTCAGTTCGCCGCCTTTGGCCACAATCTTGTCGTAGACTTTCTCCAGCAGGCGCGGCACGGTCACGAAGATGTGCGGCCCCACCTCCTTGAGATTATCGCCTACTTTTTCAATACTCTCGGCAAAGTAGATAGACACCCCCACCGAGAAGTAGATGCAGGAAACCATGCGCTCATAGATGTGGCAGAGCGGCAGAAAACTCAATGCCCGGTGTTCCTTGTTCACGGGCACGTACGGCATCACCGAGGTGAAATTGCTCACCAGGTTGTTGTGCGAGAGCATCACCCCTTTGGGGGCGCCCGTGGTACCGGAGGTATAGATAATGGAAAGCAGGTCTGTTGGCTGCACGGCGGCTTTGTAAGGCTCCAGGGTAGCGGAGTCCTCTCCATCGGCCATTTTCAGAAGCTCAGACCAGTGTTTGGCGCCGGGCACATGGTCAAAGGTGTAGATCTCCTGCACTCCGGGCACGTCTGACACGGCTTCTTTTACTTTGTTATACAGGTCCTCGGTAGAAACCAGGATGAGTTTGGTCTCAGAGTCTTTCAGGATGTAGCGGTAATCCTCCACCGTGATGGTAGGGTACAGCGGCACGCTTACCGCACCCGTCTGCTGAATGCCATAATCGGCGAAAGTCCACTCCGGGCGGTTCATGGAGATGAGGGCCACCTTGTCGTCTTTCCTGATGCCGGACTTGATCAGGGCCAGGCTCAGCTTATTGGCCGTCTCCAATACTTGCTGGGTGCTGTATTTCACCCATTCTCCATTGATTTTTGCGGCCAGACAGTCTGGTTGCGGGAACTGTTCTAACTGGTTGGTTAGTAAATCAAAAACCCGGGTCACCTTCATAGATTCTTCTTTCTAAGTGGAATAGTCGGTTAATATAACGCAAAATCATTTAAAAAAAACAAAATCAGGCTCCGCGTCTTTAACCGAATTGTTAAAAATGCTTATTCCCCATGGCTTATAAATACCTAAATTTGATTTTTGCCACAAGTACTGCATGAACCTTTCCATCTTCTTTGAACCTCTTCCGGAAGAACTCTTCGGGGGGACAGACAAGCCCAAATCCGTGGGCGGTTATTTAGCGCCTTTTATCCACTCGTTCCCAGACTGGCGCTCTGCCGAGGTGGTGCTTATTGGCTTGCCGGAGTACCGTGGCACCCCAGACGCCACCGATCTCACGTACGAGGGCCCCAACAGGATAAGGCAGGAACTGTACCGCCTCATGAAAGGGACTGGCTCCTGGCTGCTCATGGATCTGGGCAACCTGCTGCCGGGCATCCACCTGGAAGACACCTACCTGCGCCTGAAAGAAGTCATTGAAATTCTGGTTGCCGCCGGCAAGTTCCCTATTCTGCTGGGCGGTTCGCATGACCTCACCTATGGCCAGTTCCTGGGGTATGAGCATTTGTCTAAAACGGTGAACCTGGTGATGGTAGACAGCCAACCCGACATGGCGCATGTGGAAGACACCGCCCCAGACCAACACCATCTGCACCGCATTCTCCTGCACGACCCCAACTATCTTTTCGGGTTCAGCCACATTGGGCACCAGACCTACCTCACGGATACCACCACACTGGCCGCCTTTGAAAAACTTCATTTTGAACTGTACCGCCTGGGCCAGGTGCGCCAGCAGATGCAGGAGATGGAGCCCATCATCCGGCAAGCCGATCTGATCAGCTTTGACGTCTCGGCCATCCGGCACCAGGACGCGCCCGGCCAGGCTACCGCAAACCCTTTCGGGCTTACCGGCGAGGAAGCCTGCCAACTGTGCTGGTACGCCGGCCAGAATGACCAACTCAGTTCCCTAGGTTTCTACGGCTATCGCCCTGAGTTTGACCACCGGTCCTTGACGGCTATCACTTTGGCTACTATGGTCTGGTACAGCATTGAGGGCTTCTACCAGCGGCAGGGCACGCTGGATTTCCACAGCAACCAATTCCTGCGGTTTTCGGTGGGTTTCCATGACAACCCCAACAAGATGTACTTCTTCAAAAACCGGCAGAACGAGAAATGGTGGATG
Organism: Rufibacter hautae; assembly: GCF_008271695.1. Lineage (GTDB taxonomy): Bacteria > Bacteroidota > Bacteroidia > Cytophagales > Hymenobacteraceae > Nibribacter > Nibribacter hautae. The sequence goes on along the minus strand of NZ_VKKY01000001.1, from coordinate 2,236,253 downwards.
CAGGTAGACGACCTATCGGGCCGCCGCCCGTCCCTCATTGTGCCCTGCAGTTACCAAGACTACCTCACCGCCGCCGACGGCGAAGTCCCCAATCGCTGGATTGTGATGCAGGCGAGGCTGTAATGTGCTGATTGGTTAATGTGCTGATGTGCTATTTTATGGAGTAGGCATTTTGAATCCAGAAGGCATAGATACTTGTAACTAAAAGTGCCGCCAGAAAATTTATGCAGGCTTATTCCCTCCCTACTTTGTCATCCTGAAAGGATATTGTGGGCAAGCTGCATAATAGGTCGCTATGAAAAAGCGCATTAATTAGCAGGTTTGTTTTCAATGATGACTTTTCCTTTAGTAGCCAACTGCATTACAGTTCGCCCACAAGGTCCTTTCAGGATGACAAAGTGGGGAAAGATGCGGAGAGAATGAAAGGCTAGATGCGACGAAAGAGCAAGCAAAGAGCGAAAGACGCTTCTGACCAGTTTTTCAGAAAACAGCTCTAAAAAGGAAAGCCATCAGCTTTCTGTAATATCTTAATCACTAAAAGCACACAGCCGTCCATTTTCTAATTACCACATATTCAAATTTACAAATAGCACACTAGCATATTACCCACATTAGCACATTATGAACCTCCAAGAATACACCCGCGCGCAGTTAGCCCTCAGAAACGGACAAGACCGGGATGAGATCTGGGTGGCCTACAAGGGCGAGATCTATGATGTGACCAAGTCCAGGTTATGGCGGCGGGGGAACCACTATGAGCATTGGGCCGGCCAGGACCTTACGGAGGAACTGAAGGACGCGCCCCACACCGAGTATGTGTTTGATAAGTTTTCTGTCATCGGAATCTTAAAAAAATAGCTCTGTTTTGGGCGGTTTTTCAGAGATTTGGCCTTAGTTCTTGATTCAATTCCTATGATTCTTATTGCGGACAGCGGCTCTACCAAGACCGCCTGGCGTTTACTAGATGGCGAAGGCGTGAAAGCCCAGGCCCATACTCCGGGCATCAACCCGTATTACCAGAACAGCCAGGAAATCGCCCTTACGTTGAAGGACAACCTTTTAGCGCAGTTAGCCGGCCACATACCCCAGGAAATCTATTTCTATGGTGCCGGTTGCAGCGCCAAAGACAAGAAGGAAGCAGTGGCCTCGGCGCTAAAGGAGATTTTTCCTGCCGCCCAGATCCAGGTGAACCATGACTTGGAGGCCGCCGCCCGTGCGCTGTGCGGCCAGAGAGAAGGCATTGCCTGCATCCTGGGCACCGGCTCCAACTCCTGCCTGTATGATGGCCAAAAGATAGTGCAGAACGTGCCCAACCTGGGCTTTATCTTAGGCGACGAGGGCAGCGGCGGCTACATGGGCAAACTGCTGGTACAGGCTTTCCTGAACCAGGAACTTCCCCAGGACGTGCATGAGTTGTTCATGGCTCGCTACAACACCAACCGCGACGAGATTGTGGACCACGTCTACCGCCAGCCCTACCCCAACCGCTACATGGCCACGTACGCCCGGTTCCTGTCAGACCACAGGGAACACCCGTTCATCTACGGACTGATCTGCCAGTGCTTCGGTGATTTCTTCCGGAAGACGGTCATGAAGTACCCCAATTACCAGCAGAAAGAAACCCATTTTGTGGGCTCCATTGCGTTCTATTTCTCAGATATCCTGCGCACGGTAGCCCAACAGCACCAGATTCACGTAGGTCAGATAGTAGAAAGTCCAATTCAAGGCCTGAGCCTGTACCACCAACAGAAACTTACCGCATGAGCACAACTGAAACCGCATCTAACTACAATCATCTAGAAAAGATGAGCGTGCAGGAACTCCTCACCAACATCAACCAAGAAGACAAAACCGTGCCGCTGGCCGTAGAGAAAGCCATTCCGCAGTTGGAGAAACTGGTGGAGGCTACGGTGGCAAAGCTGAAAGAAGGCGGCCGCCTGTTTTACATTGGCGCGGGCACCAGCGGCCGTTTGGGCGTGGTAGACGCGTCTGAGTGCCCGCCTACCTTCGGGGTGCCGTTTGACCTGGTCATCGGGATCATGGCCGGCGGCGACAAAGCCATCCGGAAAGCCGTGGAGTTCGCCGAGGACGACGACCAGCAGGCTATCCTGGACCTGGACGCGTACGGCGTGAACGAGAAAGACGTGGTGGTAGGTATCGCGGCCTCGGGCCGAACCCCGTATGTGATTGGCGGTTTGCAGGCCTGCAACGAGCGCGGCATTACCACGGGCTGCATCGTCTGCAACGCAGATAGCAAAGTGGCGGCCGTGGCCAAGTTCCCGGTGGAGGTAGTAACCGGCCCCGAGTTCCTGACCGGCAGCACCCGCATGAAAGCCGGCACTGGTCAGAAACTGGCCTTGAACATGCTCACCACTTCCACCATGATCCAACTGGGCCGCGTGAAAGGCAACAAAATGGTAGACATGCAGCTCACGAACCACAAGCTGGTAGACCGCGGCGTACGCATGATCATGGATGAACTGAATATCTCTGAGGAGAAAGCCAAAGAACTCCTGGATCTGCACGGCAGCGTGCGGTCGGCCATCACCTCGGCGGCGGAACACTAAGACTTCTGTTTTGAGCCTGTTTTCTGGGAAATAGCCTTGAAACGAACAAAGGAAGATCTGCCGGTAACCGGCGGATCTTTTTTTATGCCGTTCTGCCATCCATCCCAGTGGTTTCTTCGTTATGCAATTCTGCAGTCATTCACTCTTGCCATGCACACCATTGAACCTTTCTATAACTGGATAGAGGCTTACTCGGCCTCCGAAGACGAACGCTCGCCGCTGTATGGCGCCGAGAACAACGAGAACGAATACACGCACACCATCTACGGGTACTACATCCACCCGCAGTGGGATGACATTGATTCTGAGACGCTCTTCATCAAGATACTGTACGTTGATTACCATGAGAACTACGCCGTGATAGAACTCATTGGCGAGTGGAACGATACCCTCAACAATGACATCATGACCTTGAAGCGCAACGTGCTGGACCTCATGATTGGCGAAGGCATTAACCACTACATCCTTATTGGGGAGAACGTCTTCAATTTCCACGGCTCAGATGACTCTTACTATGAGGAATGGTTTGAGGAAGTGGAAGAAGGCTGGATTGCGGCCATCGGGTTCCAGGAGTTTGTGGTGCAGGAGATGCAGCAGTTCCACTTGGATTATTACATCAACTTCGGTGGCGGGCTGGACAAGATTCCGTGGCGCACCCTGGCGCCGCCGCAGTTGTTCAACGTGGTAGACAGCATGATCCAGCGGCGATTGGGGGCTTGAGTTTTGGTGCCGTTTTCCTCTAAACAGCCCTAAAACGCAGCTGCCCATCGGTGAAGGAATCTTTACCCATTCTACCACAGGCATAAAAAAAGAGACGGCACCCTGGGGCGCCGTCTCTTTTTTGTTCTAACAGAAGAGCTTAGTTAGGATCAGCAGCGTCAACGCTGTCTTCCCGTTCTTCGGCTGCTTCTTCAGGGCCGGGGTTATCGGCATCGTCTTGAATGTCTTCGGTTTTCTCGGTCTGGTCTTCTACCTGGTTCTCCTTGGCAGAATCACAAGAGGCAAACGTCATCATACCAGCGGCCATGGCCACCATCAAGAATGTCTTTTTCATAGTTTTATTTCGTTTATGGTCAAAAGTGCGGGAGAGGGATCTGGTTCGGTTTATTCCGGATCCACTTGGTCAACGCTGTCCTTGGCTTGTCTGGCTTGTCTGGCCAGAGCAGTGTCTCCGGCCATCTCGGCGTGAGTTTCTACTTTCTCAGCTTGCTGCTCCATGTTGTTTTCTTTTTTAGAGTCACAGGCGGAGAAACTTACCACGCCCCCCAGGAAAGCAACCAGAACCAATGTCTTTTTCATAGTTTTATTTTGTCTGAACGGATAATCTTTTTCTAGGCACGCTCCTCTGTAAACCGTGGTAAATGAAGGATTTACACAGGAGGATAAATGCTTCTTGGGCATGTATACGCGTGTATGTGAAAATAGATATATTTCCCAGACCTGATATAGGAACAATGCAATCACATTCTTTTTAAACGAACAAAGGCGCAGACCCTTCCTGAACTCAATCAGGAGCGGTCCGCGCCTTTGCGCATGGTATTATCTAAGAATTAAACTTATTTCTCAGTAGACAGAGAATCGGTGCCCAGTCCGGTAGTGTCAATGGGTGCCGCCGTGGTCTCGGCAACATCCGTGGCGGTGGTGGCATCCTCCATGGTAGCAGAGGTAGGGGCCTCCGTTTCCTGGGCTTCTTTTGATTCACAGGCAGAAAAAGACAGTAAAACTGCTGCTGCCACTACAGTAAATAGGGTCCTCATAAAATTAATAATACAGGGTTAGGTAGTACGTAAGTCGCAGGTAGAAAGAAAAGAGCAGTGCCTGCTTATTTCTTTCTGAATACTAAGTTAACGGGCACGCCTTCAAAACCAAAATGCTCGCGCAGGCGGTTTTCCAGGTACCTGGTGTAAGACTCTTTGATGTACTGCGGCAGGTTGCAGAAAAACGCGAACGTAGGCGTGTTGGTAGGCAACTGCGTCACGTACTTTATCTTCACAAATTTGCCCTTGATGGACGGCGGCTGATAGCGCTCAATCTCCTTCAGCATGGCATCGTTCAGCTTGGAGGTCGGGATCTTCATGGACCGGTTCTCGTGTACCTGAATAGCGGTCTCAATGGCCTTGTGCACGCGCTGCTTGTTCAGCACCGAGATGAACACGATGGGCGGGTACGCGATAGGCGCGATCTTCTCCCTGATGGCGTTCTCCATGTCACGCATGGTGTTGGTTTCTTTCTCCACCAGGTCCCACTTGTTCACCAGAATCACCAGACCCTTGCGGTTTTTATCGGCCAGACCGATGATGTTCATGTCCTGGGCCTCAATGCCGCGGGTGGCGTCCAGCATCACAATGACTACATCGCTTTCCTCCAGCGCACGCACCGAACGCAGCACCGAGTAGAACTCAATGTCCTCATGCACTTTGCTTTTCTTCCGGAGACCGGCGGTATCCACAATGATGAACTCCTTGCCGTACGCGTTGTAGTGCGAGTGAATAGAGTCACGGGTGGTGCCGGCAATATCGGTCACAATGTTGCGGTCTTCGCCCAACAGCAGGTTCACGAACGAGGATTTACCCACGTTGGGTCTACCCACCACCGCGATGCGCGGAATACCGGCCTCTGGGTTCTCAATGCCTTCTTCTGGGAAGTGGGACACCACGGCGTCCAACAACTCACCGGTGCCCGAGCCGTTCTGGCTGGAAACCGGAAAGATTTCGTTCTCAAAACCCAGCGCGTAAAACTCGCCAGACAAGTGACCGCGGGAGTGCGTATCGGCTTTGTTGGCCACAATGTACACCGGCTTATCGGTGCGGCGCAACACGTTGGCGAACTCCTCGTCCAGACCGGTGAGGCCCGCCTCCACGTCTACCATGAACAGGATCACATCAGCCTCTTTGATGGCCAGTTCCACCTGCTTGCGGATCTCCTCCTCAAAAATATCATCTGACCCGTGCACGTATCCGCCGGTGTCAATGACAGTAAAATATTTGCCTGTCCACTCGCCGTGGCCATAGTGACGGTCACGGGTTACGCCGCTCACGTTGTCCATGATGGCTTTGCGCTGACCTACCAAACGGTTAAACAGGGTTGATTTGCCCACGTTGGGGCGTCCTACAATGGCGATTGTATTTTGTGCCATATCAATTGGAATGTGCGTTTTGAGGCTCCTTTTCGGGAATCGCTCCCAAAACGCGGGTTAAACCTGCGGTATCGCCTTCGTGGCGCCGCTAGGGAATTGTTGGTATTGTTAATTGCTGATTGTTGATTGATCATCTCTGAGCTTCTCTCCAATCGCAACTACTTCATTTACAATTTCTTCTTTTTGTCATCCTGAAAGGAGATATGAACATGTGTAATTATGAATTTGCACATGTTCACATCTCCAAATAATCAAATCTAAATGCTGTTATAGCCGAAACGGTCCAGAAGGCGTTTGTCGGCGCGCCAGTTCTCGTTCACGCGCACGTAGAGGTCCAGGAACACTTTTTTGCCGAAGAACTCTTCCATGTCTATGCGGGCCTGGGTACCTACTTTCTTGAGCGCAGCGCCTTTGTCACCAATGACAATGCCTTTCTGGCTTTTGCGCTCCACACTGATTTCGGCCCGCATTCTAATGATGTCATCGTCTTCCTTGAACTCCTCAATGACCACCTCGCAACTGTAAGGGATTTCCTTTTTGTAGTTGAGGAAGATCTTCTCGCGCACCATCTCGGCCGCAAAGAAACGCTCAGGCTTGTCGGTTAGTTCATCTTTGGGATAATACGCCGGATGCTCGGGCAGCAGGTCCAGAATCTTCTGGAACACGCCGGGCGTGCCCTGGCTGTGCAGCGCCGAGATGGGCATGTACTCCTGGGCAGGTAGTTGCTCTTTCCAGTACGCAATCTTGGCTTCTACCTCTTCCTGCGTGGCCTGGTCAATTTTGTTGATGAGCAGCAGAATGGGGGCTTTGGCTTTGCGCAAGCGCTCCACCACCTCGCTCTCGTCGTGCTTCTCGTAGATATCGGTCACGAACAGAATCACGTCGGCATCTTCCAGGGAAGCGTGTACGAAGCGCATCATGGACTCATGCAACTCATACTGCGGCTGGATGATACCGGGGGTATCTGAGTACACAATCTGGAAATCCTCTGCGTTCAGGATTCCCATGATGCGGTGGCGGGTGGTCTGGGCTTTTGAGGTGATGATGGAGAGTTTCTCGCCTACCATCACGTTCATCAACGTGGACTTGCCTACGTTAGGCTTGCCTATGATGCTTACAAACCCTGCTTTGTGCGGCTTCTCTGCCATTTTTCACCTCCTTTTTAAAACAATTTGCAAAGGTAACGCTTTTTAATGAGTTCTCCCTCAGGAGCTAAAAGTCTGTCTTTTAGGTACGCAGCAACCAGCCTTACGTTTTAGGGCCGATTTCTTGAAAACAGCTCCGAAAGATATTAAAGGTCCCGCTGGCGCGAGTGTCCCGCTCGTGTCCGCGCGCATTGCGGGATTACTCCTGCTGATTGCTCCGGAAGATTATTGTTCTGATGAAGAGGATCAGGAATACGCGTGGACACGAGCGGGACGCTCGCGCCAGCGGAGACTTATGATTTACTTATAAAGTAAGTCAACAGAAATTTGAAACATTTACCGGGCTTTAGGCCTTATGTGTTTTTGGTTTGTTTTCCAGAAAACAACCTTGAAACTTAAGTAGTCGTCTCTATAAGACATTGTTAATATCTATAGGAAAATGATGCATATCATGTCTTTGGCTCATGCCGAAGCTCATCTTATCCGTATCTTTGCGCCCTCAATTGAACATATATGAAAAGTGGAGCCACTGGCAAAACAGGAGTATTATTAGTGAACCTCGGCACGCCGGACTCTCCCAGCGTACCGCACGTGCGCAAATACCTGCGCGAATTCTTATTGGACAAACGGGTGCTGGACATTGCGGCGCCCAATAGATACGTGCTGGTCAACGGCGTGATCGCCCCTTTCCGGGCCCCAAAATCGGCGAAAATCTACGCGCAGCTCTGGACTGAGCGTGGCTCGCCATTGCTTTTCCACGGATTGGACTTACAGCGGCTGGTGCAGGAGAAACTGGGCAAAGATTACCACGTGGCCTTTGGCATGCGGTACCAGAGCCCCAGCATTGAAAATGCCCTGAGAGAACTGCAGGAGAAAGTAGTGGACCGTATTGTGGTGCTGCCGCTGTTCCCGCAGTATGCCTCGGCCAGCACGGGTTCTGTGCAGGAGAAGGTGATGGAGATTGTAAGCAAGTGGGAGGTGATCCCAGACATAAGTTTCATCAGCACGTTTTGTAACCACCCGGGCTTTATTGGCACCTTCACCGAGATCGCCCGTGAGCACATGGCCAAGCGCGACTATGACCATTTTGTCTTCAGTTACCACGGCTTGCCGGAGCGCCAGATTTTGAAGGCAAGCACCAAAGGCTATTGCCAGCTAGGAGCCTGCTGCAACACGTACCACAGCCGAAACCGCTACTGCTATCGGGCCCAGTGTTTTGAGACCTCCCGCCAACTGGCCAAGGCCCTGAACATCCCCGAGGACAAGTACACCGTGTCGTTCCAGTCCCGTCTGGGCAAAGACCCATGGCTGCAACCCTACACCGACTTCATTCTGAAAGACCTGGCCGCTGCCGGAGTGAAAAGTGTTCTGGCATTCAGCCCTGCCTTTGTCGCCGATTGTTTGGAAACCACCATTGAAGTAGGCAAGGAATTCAAGGAGGAGTTTGAGGCTGCCGGCGGAGAGCACTGGCAATTGGTGGAAAGCTGCAACACGCACCCCACCTGGATCAATGCCGTGACGCAGATGGTGCTGGAAGCGTAAGTTTCTGTATCAAGGAGCACGGATTAGAGTTAAAAAGAGAAGCCCGGGCAAATGCTCGGGCTTCTCTTTTTATTCTTGTTTTCAATACTTCTACCTAATGCAAGCAAAGCGATAAGTTGAAGGTTACTGCTCACTATTGATGCCTACACCCCTCTAGTTGAGTCCTAGAAGATTGATTTTACTTCAACTTATGGAATATCTTTTTCATTGTGTCTGCATCTAAGGCAGTCATGTCTATCAGCTTCAGGTTTTTCACCATTTTAAGCGTGGTGGTTTTGTACTTCTGAAAGTGCGGAGTTTTCAAATGCGACTCATACGCTGCTTTGTTCGCGTATATTTCCACGATTCTGATCTGGTTCGGAGCCTCCTTCAGAGACATCGGGAAAATGGAAATGACACCCGGTTCTAAACGCACGGATGCCTCCGCTTCCTCCTGCAGAATCTTGTTATATTCGTCAAGGTACTTAGAGTCAATCTCCAATTCTGACAACCGAATGATCATCTCCTGTTTCTGGGCAAAGACACTCATGCTGGCAAACAGGAGGAATGACATTACTAGCAAATACCTCATATTGATTAGCTGGTTCTGATGTATAGCCCCTTAACGCCTCTTTTCTGAAAAACGCACTTAAAACCGAAAACTTAAATCCGCTTGAAATCTACCCACTTCTCAGTGATGATGGGTGAATGGTTCAGGATTTGGTCTAGTAAGTCCTCGCCTTTATCAGCGATGATGATGTTGTTGCGCTGCTCGGCTTTCACAAACCCTTCGGTGACGCTGTGGTCCATCATCTGCAGGAACGGATTGAAGTAGCCGTTCACGTTGAACAAGGCCGCAGGCTTTTGGATGATTTTCAACTGGTTCCAGGTCACGATCTCGCAGAACTCGTCAAAGGTCCCGAAGCCGCCGGGCATGGCTACAAAAGCGTCTGACTCAGCGGCCATCAGGGCTTTGCGCTCGTGCATGGTCTGTACCACGTGCAGTTTGGTAAGGCCGATATGCGCCACCTCCATGTCTACCAGGCTCTGCGGGATTACGCCTACTACTTCGCCACCTCCGGCTAAAACGGCATCGGCAATGACGCCCATTAACCCTACTTTTCCGCCGCCATAGACTAAGCGGATGCCTTTCTCGGCAAACAGTGTTCCAAGGGCATGGGCGGCTTCACGGTAAACCGGATGGTGGCCGCTGCTGGCCCCGCAAAAAATGGCGATACTTTTCATAAGTCTATCAGCGTAGAGGTTAGAGGATATAAAAGTACGAAAGCCTCCATGAAGACCTTGGGTTTTTACTCCTGTTTTAGAACTGATTTCAGGAAATCAGGCTAAAACTAAATTTCCTTCAGAAGTACATTCTTGGTATTTATCTTTAAATTGTAACGAGCGAACCTTCATAAAATAGTTAAATTCCTATATAATCAGGAAAGAAGGTCAGGGCAACAGAGAACTTAAGTAGATGCAGCACCCTTTTTTTCAAACTATAGATACCCTCCGCAGGAAAGAGGAACTGATTCTGTTTACCAGATTAATGAAGGTAACCCCTGAAGAGGAAGATTTGGTAACGGAATTGCTTGCCTTGGAATATGAAAAAGAGAGCCTGAACTATCCTTTCACGCCTCCGGCGTTTGATGGCCCCGCTGCCCTGTGGGGAGCCCAAACGGTGTACTCCGCCTCCCAATTGTTGCTCTACAGAGAGAACCAAGCAGAAGAATTATCCTTCCTTTTGCCGGCCTATTCCAACACCCTAACTCCTGAGGCAGTTTTATCCATAGATCTTTGCCTGCGTTTTCTGCCGCCCTTGTTAGAGCAGGCAAGTTCCATTGACAACCAGGATGCCTTGATCTCTGTCCTGGAGCAGCACCTGCAGCAATGGCATTATTCGGCCGTTGGCTATGACCTCGCTTTAGAGAACCTGAGTTTTGAGACAGTGCTTAGTGATAATTGTCTCCTGCAGCTTTACGCAGATAGAGTGATCCAAAGAAAGTCCCGCAGACTAGCAGAACACGCCCCTATACAAACACAAATAAAGGCCAGCCTAGGCCATTATGCTTCTACCTTCTGGAGCGCCTTATCTTGACTATTTCATGAACCAGATTGACAAATTAAACGCCGTACTTTCCTACATCAAGCATTCTTTTATTGGCAAAGACGAGATCATAGATCTGCTGGGCATTAGCTTACTTGCAAAAGAAAACATGTTTCTGCTGGGCCCACCGGGTACCGCCAAAAGTGCCATTGTCCGGCAATTGTCCAACTGTCTGGAGGGCGGCAAGAACTTTGAATACCTCCTTACCCGCTTCACAGAGCCTAATGAAATCTTCGGGCCGTTTGACATCAGGCAACTGAAAGAGGGCGAGTTGGTGACCAACACAGAGGGCATGCTGCCAGAAGCTTCCCTGGTTTTCCTGGACGAGATCTTCAACGCCAACAGTGCCATTCTGAACAGCTTGCTCATGGCCCTTAATGAGAAGATGTTCCGGCGCGGCAAGGAGACCCGCACCTTACCTGCCCTTATGTTTGTAGGCGCCAGCAACGTATTGCCCGAAGACGAAGCTCTGAACGCCTTGCTTGACCGCTTCCTGATCAGGGTGAACTGTGACTATGTAGACCCAGACCTCCTGCACGAGGTTCTGTTAGCTGGCTGGAAACTGGAGAACGCCCCCGCCACCCAAAAACCAACCATCACCCCAGAAGACATCATAGCCCTGCAGAAACAGGCCCGGCTGGTAGACCTCACGCCTATCCGGAAACAGTATGTAGACCTGGTACACAGCCTGCGAAATACCGGCATCAAGGTATCTGACCGCCGCGCCGTGAAACTGCAAAACCTGATTGCCGCTAGCGCCTTCATCTGCAAACGTACGGAGGCGAATGTATCTGATCTTTGGGTCCTCAAATACATCTGGGACACCGAAGAACAGATTGAGATATTGGAAGGCATCATCAACCAGCTCATTGAAAAATCTGAGTCAGAAGCGGTTCACCCCCAGGCGCTTTACAACAAGTTGCCAAACCCTGAGGAGGTGCTGAAAGAAGTAGCTTATTTAACCCAAAAGTGGCAAACTGCATCGCTCTCATTTGAGGAGCAGAACATCATCAAAGACAAGCTCCGGTATGTTCAAACCCGCTGTGAGTGGATCAAGAACCCCGAGCAAAAGCAATACATACAACAGGAAATAGAAAGTCTATGGCAGAAAATCCTTCAAACCATATAAACTTTCTGCTGGAGATAGACCAAGAGCATCTATCTGACCTGGTTCAGATTCGTTCTTGGTTCAACCTGAAAATTGCTCATGAGGGGCGCACGTATTGGGTCAAAGATTTCACCCAGCAGCAACTTGAGTCATTAGAGGTTAAAAGTATTCCGTTCAAGAAACTTTACTCCCTGCAGAACAACCTGTTGTTTCCATACGGCAGTAAATTACCCAGCAAACGTCTGCCTTCGGCGCTTCTCTGGACACCCCTGGAACGTGGGCTTCCAGTAACGCTTCCGGCGTACAACCATAATTATTTTGGCCTGCAGGAAAAGATACAAGTAAAGTTAGTACCAGCAGACATAGAGCAGCCTGATTTTGGGCTGGTGGTCAGCCTTGCCACGCTTAGTGCCTATGTACAAACCGCCCCAGCCATTCGACTACAAAATCTATCCTGGCTTATTTTGAAACCAGAGGCAGCTTTGGTTTTAGGCACGCCACTTTTGCCGGTGCCTGGCAGAAGCTATTGGCAGAGAGGCAGTCATCTGCTACCCACTGGCTATGACTTTGAGTTACCTGTATTACAAGAGGTGATTCAACAGAAAATCAATCCCGAGCAGGAAGAATGGGTCTTCTGGCAGCCAAACGGGTCATACAGTTTCATCACCAAAGCCCAATTCCGGCCGCTGACCATCAGTTCGGTACGGTTGTCTGTTCAATCAGCCTCTGTAACATCTTAGCGCATGCAGTTCCACGAGTATTTTCAATCTTCCCAAGACTACTTCTGGCGGTGGGAAGAACACACCGAGGTGCTGACAATCCCCAAAGGTAGCACCATTGCGTACCGCGAGTTTGTCTTCAAGGCGCTGGAGCATCTTTCTGAGCAGGGCATCCCGCCCTTCGGTGCTCTGTTACTGGCTATTATTGCCACCAATCATTCCATGGGAGATGACCTGCAGCAGGTAGAGGATGAAATAAGGGAAAGCATTCTAAAACAGCCTCCCGCTTTGGTTCAATTTGAACCGTTGCAGGAAGCCATGCAGTTTTTGAAACGGCTACACCTGGTGCCTACGCAATACACCACAGGCAATAAAAGGCTGCAATTGTTTCAAGTGCTTTTTGAGTCTTGCCACAATATTATTTCCGGCATTAAAGCCAAAAAGCTCCTTGAAGAGGCAAAACAGACGTTTATTCATCACAGAGGCAGCTTAATAGATACGCTGGAGCAACAAGATCCGTTCAGTGTTGCCACTTACAAAAAAGACTTCAGGTGCATTGGCTTGCTGAGCAAGAAGTTTCCGGATGCAGATTCCATTGTTGCGGCTATGGCAGCTTTACAACCCATTCCTGAGCTTGATTTGGAAAAACCAGAGCAGGCGGCAACAGGAAAAGGTCCTGACTTCATTGAGGAACTGACAAGCCATACAACCACTTTCCAAATTGGGTCCCTGGTGAAGCATATCTGGTCAGGATTGACTATTCAGCTGCATCATCTCTTACCTAGCGAGCAGCCCTTGGGCGGCGTTTCTGATTTATCCAACAAAGGCAATTTTGGCAACCTGCTGATTTCTGAGTTCGCCAACGATGATTTGGTGTTCCTTTCCAGACTGGCCAATAATGAGGCCTTGTACCTGCACCGCGAGAGCCCACCGGCCACAGACAAACTGGAGCGGGTGCTGTTGCTGGATGTTTCCCTAAGAAGTTGGGGAACCCCTAAAACACTAGCCTATTCTATTTTGGTGGCCATTGCCAACCATCCTAAGACGGATATTCCTTGCACGGCGTATGCGGTGGGCGACAACTACCAGGCTATCCACTTTAACACGGTAGATGAAGTAATTGACAGCTTAAATGTTCTGGAGGGAACGCTCCACCCTGCCGCGGGGCTGGAGCAGTTTTTCCAAGAGTACAGCACTGGCAAAAACACCGAAGTACTGTTTATCTGCTCCCCAGACACCCTAAGGCAACCCGCCGTGCAGAAGGTAATCAGTGAGCATCATGCAGCCTTCAAATACTGGATCACCACTGACCAGGAGGGTACCATTGAATTCTACAAAAACCAGCACAGCAGTAGAAAGTTAGTGCAGAAGATACAACTTCCGCTGGAAGAGCTATGGAAACGCCGCGCGCCAACTTCTCTGAAAGCCGCCATTACAGCCGGTGAGACAGAGGAAAATGAATGGCCCATCCTTTTTGCATTCACGGCCAATTATAAAAAGTTCTTGCGCCTAAGCACTCACTGCTTTGTAGTGACCCCTGAAAAAAAGCTGATGAAGTTCCATGATATTGGCTACTACCCTGTGCAAAAAGGACTGGAACTTTGCCTGACTAATTTACCTTCTGGCGGGTCTGGGCACGAGATAGGTGTGGATGAGAATGGCGACCTAATCTTTTTATGCGTTAAAACCAGCACAAAGGAAGTAACGGTGTACAATCTTACCACCAGGGAACAGGAAACCGTGCCTTTCAATGAAAGGAGTCTTTCTACAGCCCCAGAGTTCTTCTCCTACCAAGGAGCCTTTTACGCGCTAGGTGTTGCACATCACTGGAAATTGGAGCATTTCCCTAAATGGCACCTTGTAAAGCATTCAAACACGGGAAAGGAGCTGAAACAAGCTTACCATGCTCGGCAAGAAGAAATAAAGCGCGCTGAAGCTGCCTTCAAAGCGGCCCCTGTCTCTGTGCTCAAAAACCTGACAGAAGTGTTCATCAATAAAAAGAGAAACCTGGTTTTCAACAAACATGAGCTGCTGCTAAACCAATATGGGGTAATTCAACTGAAGCCCGCCGTAGATTTTGGCAGAGAAGCCATACATGAGGCTTACCTCATCGCTGAAAATGAATTTTCCTTCGCCGGAGGTGGCAAAGTGACGTTGAACCGATCTGGCATACTCCAGTTGCTTGCACCTATTACAGAGGAGAAACCAACCTATGAAGTGATCCTGGAGAAAAGCGGTCCGCATAAAATATACTTGGTTAAAAGCCTTCAGGCAAGCGCAAACATTTCCCTGAAAACCGCCAAGGACATAGTAGATCATGCTCCTAGAGTAGTGAAGTCAACTATCAGCAAGACAGAGGCAGACGTACTAAAGATGCGTATTGAAGAGCAGGGAGGAATAGCAAGGGTGGCGCCGGCACATCAAGGAAATGTGTTGTATATACCATCGGTGTTGGATAGCAATTTAGGAGTCTCTACCCAGCATTATTTTGCAGGCAACAGTTACTACCTTCCTAACAAGAGCCAATTACGGGTAATAGATACGAACTCCTTTTTTCACACCCACATTACTACTTTCATTTCAAAGGTGTTAGAACATGGAAATTAAGGTTACTCCCTCTTCGCGGAACAGCAATCACTTGGGCGGGGTACTTGTGAAAGATTCTTCGGTGCATACCTGGCTGCAGCAAATAGGCTTTATGGGCTTATCACTCACCCAAGTAGTAGCCTATCCAATCCCTGGCAAGACTCCTAATAGTATTTGGGGCTGCCTACTTCTTTGCAAGGATGGTAAGCTACCTACCGCAATTGGCAAAAATGCGTTTTGTCAGGTATTTCATAACAGAATCTATCTACCAGAAAACGCCGAAATCCGGCCAAAGCTATCACAGGAAGAAACAGAAAGGCTTTTTCCCCGGCACTTACATTTCTTTCACCCAGAAACAGGTTGGGTGGAACTGGAGGAAGAGGTAGAGTGGCTGGATATTCTGGATCTGCCCGAGCCAATGCTACTGCCAACCGAAAGGCCAGCGAAGGGTGTCTCTGTTCCCGACCAAATCAAGAGCGCTCAGATAGTGGAGCCGTCGCCTGAGGACGTGCTTCAAAAACTGGAGCAGGAAATATTCCCACAGACAGAGCCTTTAAGAGACAAGCCCCTAAACCTGTTGGAAAAAGCTAAGCTTTCCCTTTTAAGCCTGCTTTTTAAAAAAGAACCCCAAAACAGCAACTCTTCTGCAGAGGTGGCCTCCACTCCAGCCTCCTGGATAGAGAAATTGGCTGGCCTGTTTACAGCTAACGGAACTCAGGTGGTTGACAAGTTGCAACTAGACTTTGATGAACTGAGCAGACGCAACCAAAGCGAAGTTGACAAACTCCTAGACCTGTTCCAGAAGAACCTGGAGGAGGCGCTGAAATACTCCATCCCCCTGGACATGAACAATTCTGGCAGGAGCAGTCAGGAAGGTCTGTTCAAGTTTTCTAAGTTGTGGGGTGAATTGTCGCTTGGTTCTGGCAACACCATCCACGCCTCTGGCGGGAGAGGCTCTACTTTAGCCAGTGATCAGTTTCAAAGACTACAGGCCCAATACACCCAGGCAGCCAATGACCTTATTGAGCAGAAACAGTACCACAAAGCAGCCTTTGTGTACATGAAACTGCTGAGAAACGAGTACATGGCTGCTCAAACATTGGAGAAAGGAGCACATTTTGCAGAGGCGGCAGCCATTTACTTAAAGATCAAAGCGAAGGAGAAGGCCGCGGAGTGCTATGAAAAGGGTGGCATGATCAATCAGGCTATTGAACTTCATAAGGAACTCAATAACATTGAGAAAATAGGGGACCTTTACGCCAGAATCAACAACATCCCAGAAGCGCACAGGTATTACGGGAAGGTCATTACGGTGTACAAAGGCTATGGTCAATATGTCAAAGCCTCCTTGGTTTACCGAAACAAAATAGGCGATACGTCCCAAGCACAAGCCTTATTGTTAGACGGCTGGCGCTCTGAGAAAGACCCTGTCAACTGCCTCAACAACTATTTCGCTAACATCAAAGATCCTAAGGTCTTGCTAAGCGAAATAGAGTCTGTCTACACCCAAAACACCAATAGCAAAAACAGAGAAGCTTTCCTGCAGGTCATCAAACAAAGCTATAACAAGCACCCAGAGATAGCCGAAAACATCAAAGACATTGCCTATGAGATCATAGCCGTTCAATTGATTGGGAACCCTGCTATTGCTTCGGAATTGAATGCCTTCAACAAGAAAGACAAGAACCTAACCAAGGATATTCTCAAGTACAAGCTCAGCAGAAAATCCTTAAAATGACCTCACTCCTGTTTTAAGCCTAATTTCAAATAAACCGCCCCAAAACATAAACGGGAGCCCTTGCAAGGCTCCCGTTTATGTTTTCTATTAAATAAAGTTTTCTTCCTCCAATTACCAAATCTTAGTACGCTCTGGCGAAGTACACGCGTCGGCTGGAAGGTTTACCAGTCACCATGTCCACGCCTTCTTCCGCTGGAGTGTCCAGGGCAATGCAGCGGATAGTGGCTTTGGTTTCTTCTTTGATGCGTTCTTCAGTCTCAGAGGTGCCGTCCCAGTGGGCCAGTACAAAACCAGGCTTCTCGTCCAGAATGCGCTTGAACTCGTCGTAAGAATCCACTTTGGTGGTGTTGGCTTCTCTAAAGTCCAGGGCGCGTTGGAAGATGTTGGCCTGAATCTCGTCTAGCAAAGCAGGAATCAGGTTCACCAGGTCATCAAACTGCTGTGAGCTTTTCTCTTTGGTATCGCGGCGGGCTACTTCGGCAGTACCGTTCTCCAGGTCACGTCCACCGATGGCGATGCGTACTGGCACACCTTTCAGCTCCCACTCGGCAAACTTGAAGCCAGGGCGCTCGGTGTCGCGGTCGTCAAATTTCACGGAGATGGCTTTGGCCTCTAATTGTTTTTTCAGGCCTAAAACCTTCTCAGAAATCTGTGCCAGTTGCTCTTCGCCTTTATAGATAGGTACAATCACCACCTGGATTGGGGCCAATTTTGGAGGTAATACCAAACCTTCGTCATCGGAGTGCGCCATGACCAGGGCACCCATCAGACGAGTACTCACGCCCCAAGAGGTTCCCCAAACGTGCTCTAGTCCGCCTTCTTTGGTCGCAAATTTCACGTCAAACGCTTGCGCGAAGTTCTGACCCAAAAAGTGGGATGTACCGGCCTGGAGGGCCTTTCCGTCTTGCATTAAGCCTTCAATACAGTAGGTATCCAAAGCTCCGGCAAAGCGCTCATTAGGCGTTTTCTTGCCGCGCACCACTGGCAGAGCCAGGAAGTTCTCGGCGAAGTCAGCGTAGACGTGCAGCATTTGCTCAGTCTCGGCAATGGCTTCTTGTGCGGTGGCGTGGGCGGTGTGCCCTTCCTGCCACAGGAACTCAGCGGTCCGCAGGAACAGGCGCGTCCGCATCTCCCAGCGCACTACGTTGGCCCATTGGTTGATGAGCAAGGGCAAGTCGCGGTAGCTTTGGATCCAACCTTTGTAGGTGCTCCAGATAATGGCCTCAGAAGTTGGGCGCACAATGAGTTCTTCCTCCAGTTTGGCATTAGGGTCAACGCGCAGTTTCCCGGGTTTGTCTGGGTCAGTTTGCAGGCGGTAGTGGGTGACTACGGCGCATTCCTTGGCAAAACCTTCGGCGTTTTGTTCTTCGGCCTCAAACAAACTTTTGGGCACAAATAGGGGGAAGTACGCGTTGGAGTGTCCAGTAGCTTTGAACATATCGTCCAGGACGCGCTGCATCTTTTCCCAGATGGCGTATCCGTACGGTTTGATGACCATGCACCCGCGCACCGCCGAGTTTTCGGCCAGCCCGGCCCGTTTCACTAACTCATTATACCAGAGAGAATAATCCTCACTTCGTTTAGGCAACCCTTTGCTCATTTTTTGTATCTTTGATAGAGAAGAAATATATAGCGATATCTAAATAACGCGGCATAGATTTTGCTTTATTTCTTAGGCGAATCTATACCTTTTCGGCTCAAAAATACGTTAATATATCCGAATAGAAACGTTGGCGAACCGGATACTCTTGTTTGGGCTCGTGAATTGATCTAGCATCCATTACCAACTACTATACTTCCATGAAATATTATACCAACAAACTGCTCATACTACCGCTGCTGGGCTTCTTGGCGGCCGGATGTAGCACGTCCTCTAACCTGCAGACCAGCGAGGCAGATGACGTGTATTTTTCCTCTTCAGACAAGGTGACCTATGTTGAGCCTGTGGCCCAGGAGCAACCGATGAGCGATGCAGACGCCGGTGAGGTGGAAGACGCTGACCGGGACATCACGGAGCGCGTGAGCGACCCAGGGTCCTATGCTCAGAACCGCAGAAACAACAACATGCCTTACCAGTACTCTTACTATGATGCGCCGTTCGGGAATCCGTACTACGCCTACCAGTCTCCGTTCTATAATCCCGGCCGCTACTACTCCAGAGCCGTGATGATGAACCCTTGGATGGATCCTTTCTACGACCCATTCTACGGACCAAGTATGGCAAGCATGGCGATGTATGATCCTTTCTTCCCTAGCAGTGGCATCTCCATTGGCATTGGCTTAGGCTTTGGCCGCTACTACAACCCTTGGGGTTATGGCCTTGGTTACGGCTATGGCTACAACCCTTACAGATACGGTGGCGGGTACTATGGCGGTGGGTACTATGACAGCTACTACGGTGGCAGAGGCGTGACTGCGAACCGCGTGGCTTACGGACGCAGAGATGACAGAGGCTCCAACCTGGGTCGTAATCCTAACATTTCCCGTGACGGCCGTGGCAGCATTGCCGCACCAGGCACCAACAGATCCAGCAACGCGACTGCCCTGGAACCAGGCTACAGAAACCGGTCTTCGTCTCGTGGTAACGTAACCAACGCAGACGGTACCGTACAGCCGCGCCGCAGACAGATGCCAGCCGGCACCCAGTCTCAGGAAATAGGCCTTCCGTCTCAGGAAAGAAGAGTGCGTACCAGCTCCGGAAGTTCTGAAGGTACACAGCCTACCAGACGCCAGCGGACCGAGTACACGCCTGCTCCGGCCCCAAGACAAACAGAAACCCGTACCCGCTCTTACGAGCCTAGCCCATCTTATGAGCCTTCCCGTTCTTCCTCTGGTTCTTCTAGCGGTGGTGGAAGCAGCTCAGGTGGCGGCGGTGGTCGCAGAGGCAGAAATTAATCCCCCCTTCCCTTTAACTACATGAAACAATATAGCTTTCTTTTGGCCTGCCTGGCTTTGTTAGGCAGTGCCGGGAAGAGCTTTGCCCAGAATGAGGTAGATGCTCTTCGTTATTCCCGTACTGAATTTGGCGGTACTGCCCGCTCCATGGGTCTTGGCGGTGCCAACGTAGCCCTTGGCGGCGACGCCGGTTCTTTTTCCACTAACCCAGCTGGCTTGGGTCTTTTCAGACGCTCTGAGATCACGGTGTCTGCCGGTGTGAACGTGAATGAGGTCAACAGCACCGTATATGGTTCACAGGCTACCAATAGCCGCAACAACCTCAACATCCCGGGTTTCTCTGCCGTGTTCTCTACCCGCAAAGCCGATGACGAGGAAGGTGACTGGCGTTCCAGCTCTTTCGGGATTGGCTTCACCAGACAGAACAACTTCAACCAGCGCAGCTTCTATCGGGCTACTGCCCCTGAGGATAACCTAAAATTTGGGGAATACGCCGCGCAACGGGCCAATGCCTTTGGGTTGAACACCAACTCCCTGCAGGAACTGGCCTTTGAAACGTACCTGATCAACGAAGACGACCAAGGGTTCTATTTCCCTAATATGGCAGCGACAAACGCGTTTCAAGAGACCATCCAGACTACCGGCTCGCAGAACCAGTGGGACTTTGCCTACGGTGCCAGTTTCAGAGACAAATTCTTTGTAGGAGCATCTTTGGGCCTGACTACCTTGCGCTTCAAGCAAACCAGAACGTACTCTGAGGAAGGCCCCGCCTCTGACATCACCGACCTGAGCCTGCGGGATGATTTAACCACCGAAGGGTCTGGTTTGAGCCTGCGCGTGGGTGCCATCTACCGTCCGAGCGACGCTCTGCGGTTGGGCTTCTCGGTGCAGACGCCCACCTGGTACACGTTAACCGACCGGTATAACACCAACCTCACGGTGAACTTCAACCAGGCGCCGGAAACCGGTGCTTCCCTTAACCAGTACTTCTCCACAGATCCGGGTGAGTACGAGTATAGCCTGACCACGCCTTTCAAAGCCAGTGGTGGGGCAGCGTTTTTTATAGGGAAGAACGGGTTCATTACCGCCGATGTGGAGTACGTGGACTACAGCAACTCTCGCCTTGACTCCGACGATTCTTTCCAGAACGAGAACCAGACCATCAAGAATGTGTATAACAAAGCCCTGAACTACCGTCTAGGTGCAGAGGCTCGGTTCAACATCTTCCGGGTGAGAGCGGGATATGCGCTCTACGGAGATCCGTTCAAAGACAGCGACGTAGATCAGGCCCGGTCTTACTATACCGGTGGTTTCGGGATCAGGCAGAACAACTTCTTCATTGACGGTGCCCTGGTATTCAGCAAATACAACAGCGTGTACTCGCCTTACACCAACCTGGAGGCAGGTGATCAGAATTCAGAGTTCTACAACTTACCGGTGCCCACTGTAAACAGCAAAATCTCTAACACCAACTTCATTGCTACGGTTGGCTGGAACTTCTAAAACCGTTTTAAGGCCTGTTTACTAAAAACAGGCGCAAAACATAATTCAAATAAGAAGGGCTCTCCTACATCTGGAGAGCCCTTTCTTTTTATACACCTTCTACCCAGTTTAGGCGAGCATCAGAGTTTGATAAACTTATACCGCTGTACTTCTCTCCCTAACCTTACTTCCAAGACATACATCCCCGGCACAAGACTGCTTACAATGAGGTTTTTCTCCAGTACGGTCAGGCTTTTCTCAGCGGAAAAATGCATCACCTGTATTCCCAAATGACTTCTAACGATCAACTGAACTTGCCCAGTAGCGTTGGAGGCATAAGTCAAAGAGAGCGCTTCCGAAACCGGATTGGGCTGCACCTTGAGTTCTGCTGCGGGCAAATGGATGGTATGCTCCAGATTCTCGCTGATGGATTCACAGCCATTGGTTACCACTTTTGCTTTGTAGAGGCCTGAGTTCTTCACGATCAGTTTCTGCCCTTTTGCATGTGGCATGGGTTCATCGTTGAAGTACCACTGGTAACTGTCTGCCGGCGGAGCCACTAGCGTATCACCCTTTGCCACAATCTCAATCTTTTTAGGCTGAATCTTTACTTCCACGGCCTTTGCAGGTCCTTCGCACCCGTTGATATTTTGCGTAGCGAAGAAGGTGGTACTGCTGGTTACAGACGGGGTGAATTCATTTCCTGTAGAAAGCTTGTGTTTCTTGACCGCATCTGAATACCAGGTGATGTTGGTACCCGTGGCTACCAATGGCCTTAACGCATCTCCCTCACACTGCAGCGGCACCTCAGCAATAAATGGAGCAGTTGGCACTTGGTATCTGAAGATCTTTACTTGGCTGGTGGAGGTCTTCTTACATAAAGAAACCGTCCACTCCAGCACCGTTTCACCGTACCCAAGGGCCTGAACAGCAGAACCAGGGTTCTCTGAGTCCACAATAAAGGCCTGCCCACTCACGACTTTCCATCTGCCAGTTCCTTTGATAGGCTGGTTTCCGTTCAGGACCGCACTACTGGTTTCACATAAACTAATGGTGCTTCCGGCCTGCGCAACGGTAGGTTCTTCTACACCACAATCAGTGACTGCAACTGCTACGGGCGAGACAAGCACCGTATCCCCAATAATATTGGTGACTTCATTTGTGGCAATAGGACTGTTGTAGTCAAAGTAATTATGGGCGGTGTTTTTGATCACGGTTCCTTTTGGGTTGTCTGGATTCTGCGCGATGGAGAACTTCACAAACCCATGGCTGCCCGGTTCATTGGTTTTATGGTCTGGCAGGTTGATGTTCTTGAAGGTAAACGTAATCACCGGCTTGCCTCTCCCAGTGACCGTGTAAGTGAAAGGATGCGAGCCTGACCCCACCCGCAACGATGCGATATCCAGATGCTCACTAATGGTATCTTTTACCACCACATTGTACGCCACATCTGTGCCTGTATTCTGAAAACGAATCAAATACTCTAACTCATCCTCGGCTTTGATGTAATGCCTAGAAGAAATTCCTCTAGGGCTTACTTGTTTGTCATTAGGGTCAAAGCTATCTACAATCTCCAGACAATAAATATCCACCTCCGCATCGGCGTCATCCTGGTAGAAATCATCAATAGGCATTGGCATGGCCATGGATGGAAGATTTGTAGGGATGCTTGTTGGTTGCAAGCTTACGGTGGGTCGGCTTTGGCCGGGATGGTGCGGCACCTGGTCTGCCTCTAACCGGTAGGTGACCACTTGGGAAGGCATTTCCAAGGTAGTAGATGCCCCCTTCTGCAGTTTGACTTTCCCCTCCTTCACCAGAGAAGCATTGGCGTACACCCTATACTTCGTGCTATCCGTCATATCACCAACTCCTTCATTAGCTATGGTGAATTCTGCCGTCTGTTGCTGATTTGTGAAATTAGCAGCCAGGGCACACTGGCTTGGTTCCATTCTTCGCTTTGGGGAGTACAGGAGTTTTGAGGAGTGATAAAAGCTTTCACACATTGGCTCAACCCTCTTATGGATTCGTTTCCGCAAATGGTGGAATCTGCAATGGTAAAGCTTTTGCGCTCACCTGCCTTTAAAGTGCCAATATCAAAAATCATGGCAGAATCTTGTCTGGCTATCCAAGGCAAACTGCTGCTGATGGGCACTACATATTGCGGATAGATGACCTTGATTTTGACGTTGTGCGCCGCTGCGGAGCCTTCATTGGTGTAGGTAACGGTGGTGCTACTTCTGAAGCAGCGCCGGCGGCGGTCAGCGGCTATATCAACTGAAAGGACTGCACACTCTTTAATATTGTACCCGAAGTTCACATTCTTGATGTCGCGTTTCAGGCTGTCCGTTAGCACCTCAGCGGTTTCCAAACAAGATTTTACAACCTGCGACTTGGAAGCAGGGGAAAGCACAGGTGTGATAGTGGTTGTTCCCAAAGGCACTCTAAATGAGTAATTCCCTGCGCTATCTGACATACTGTAGAAAGCCCCCGGTTCAATCTTGATCAGGGTATTGGCCAGGCCTTTATCAGTAGCATCAAATACGCAGTTAGCATTCTGGTCTTTATACAGCCTGCCACTTATTCTGGCCGTCTGCTCCCCACTTAAGGTATCTATCAGTTCACCTATGAAAATATCGGCATCGCCTTTACTCTGCAGGAATTTGTCATTGATAGGAAGTTGGTTGTAGAAAATCCCCGCTAACCCTAAAGCTTTGCTTTTAGGCATGTAAGAAAGCTTCGGACTTCCTTCAGTATTTTGCCCTCCAAAAGTAATTACTCCTAAAACTTCTCCCGAAGAAGTTAAATGCATTAAAAAAATATCGGAATCCCCAGATGATTTCCCTTTGACGACTCTGTCCTTAAAGACAAGCTCTGAGAATAAATTTCCTGCAAAATAGAGTCCATCTTTTACTGGTAACAAGGAAACAGGATAGCGAGGCAACCAGAATGGGATTGCCCACTCGGCTGTTCCACTGGCATCTAATTTCAGTAAAACACTACCTAGTGAATTGTTATAGGTGACACCATCAAGAGTCACTTCTTTATTGTCTGATGCACTATTATTTGTAAAAAGATAAAAAGAATTATCATCTGCCAATGTTACATATCCGTGCGTTCTGATGGGATAACTTTTAGCCCAAAGTACCTCTCCTTCGGGGCTCCTTTTCACCAATAGCTTATTGTACACAGACCCGTAGCTATCCGCGGGAGTTTTGTTTATAAAAGTATTTTCACCTATTGTGATGGTATCTTTAAACCCTCCAGCGGTGATAACATTATCTTGGCTATCTACGAGCACCCGGTCATATGACATATTAGTCTTCAAAGATGTCTTTACCCATGCCACCGTTCCATCTGGCTTAAACTTGGCTAGAAAGTCTGTGTAGTAGTCTTCGCCGGTTCCAACAAAATCAAACGTTAACTGGTCCATGCCGGTACCGTCAAAAGAACCAACTACATAGGCGTTTCCTTTACTGTCGGTGGCCACACTTTGCCCAATAAAATCCCTGAAAATAGTTTGGGATCGGTATTTCTTTTCCCAGAGTAGATTTCCGTTGGTGTCAAGCTTTTCCAGCACAAAATGCACATAGTGCACAGAACCGGTCACAAATACGGCCCCGCTAGCGTCAATAGCAAAGTCGTAATAAGAACCTCCCAGGTCTTTTGGACATTCCCTCACCCATAAGAGCTTATTGTCTTTGCTGAATTTTGCTATAAAGCCATTAAATATTCTCTTTTTAAAATCGCCGAAATCTACCTCTTCGCCTTGGTATTCGTTCAAACTTAACGAACCGGGCGTTCCAATTGAACCCAATACATACCTATTGTCCTCTTTATCGTGCAGGACTTTGGAGATGCCATCCCCGTATTTTCCGCCAAAAGATAGGATGTTCCCTTTTAGCTGTGCTTTAGCTAAAAGGGGCAAAAAACAAAAGAAAAGGAGAAGAGCTTTGAGTAAACGGTGTTTCATGCAGACGGCATTTTCTTAGATAGTAGAAAAGTAAGGAATCAGGGAGAACTAACAAATGTCCCCTACACTTTATAGCAATATTTCTGATATACAGATTTCCTTCAGCACCTCAAACTCAGCATTGATGAATTCTCCTTTGGTTACGCCTTGGTATCCCTCTTTAAAAAAAGAAGCGTTTACGGCCTGCTTTTAAGAAAACAGGCCATAAACGCTTTAAAACAGCGAGGCCTCTCCTAAGATAGAAGAGGCCTCGCTGTTTAGGTAAATAAACCTTAGATATGAATGGCTCTGTTCTCAGTTGCTGCTAGACAAGCTTCTTTCATAGCCTCAGTATAGGTTGGGTGCGCATGGCTCATACGAGCAATGTCCTCGGCGGAAGCCCGGAATTCCATCGCAACGACAGCCTCCGCAATCAAATCCGCGATGCGGGGTCCGATCATGTGCACGCCCAGGATTTCATCGGTCTGCGCATCGGCTAGTACTTTCACGAAACCATCGGTATCCATAGACGCTTTGGCGCGGCCTGATGCTTTGAACGGGAAAGAACCGGTTTTGTAGGCAGTTCCTTTCTCTTTCAATTGTTCCTCGGTGAAGCCAACCCCGGCCACTTCCGGCCAGGTGTACACCACCCCTGGGATCAGGTTATAGTTGATGTGTGGTTTCTGGCCCGCCATGATTTCGGCTACCAACACACCTTCTTCCTCGGCTTTGTGCGCCAGCATGGCGCCTCTGATCACGTCCCCGATGGCGTAGATGCCGGGTACGTTGGTTTGCAGGTGATCGTCTACGGCAATCATGCCGCGCTCGCCCAACTGTACACCCGCGTTCTCTAAGCCTAAGCCTTCGGTGTACGGTTTACGGCCAACGGACACCAAGCAATAGTCACCTTCAAACGTTACGGTTTGGCCTTTGGGAGACTCAGCCGTTACTACTACGCCTTCGCCTTGCACTTCGGCACCGGTTACTTTGTGCCCGAAGAAGAACTCAAAGCCGAGTGTCTTTTTCAATACGCGCTGTAATTCTTTCCCAAGGGAACGGTCCATGGTGGGGATGATAGCATCGGTGTATTCCACTACCGACACTTTCGCGCCCAAACGGGCATACACAGAACCTAATTCCAGACCAATTACACCGCCGCCAATCACGATCATGTGCTTCGGTACTTCTTTCAACGTCAAGGCCTCGGTAGACGTGATGATCCGGTTTTTGTCTACAGGTAGAAACGGCAAGTTGATCGGCTTAGAGCCGGTCGCGATGATGGCCTTATCAGTTTCAATCTGCTGCTCGGCACCGTCCTGTCCGGTGATTCTGATGGTGTTCTTGTTCACGAAAGAGCCAAGGCCGTTGTACACGTCCACTTTGTTCTTTTTCATGAGGTACGCAATCCCGTCGTTGTTAGACTTGATGACGTCGCTTTTGCGGGCAATCATCTGCTCCAGGTTCACCCGCAGGTTCTCAATTTCAATACCGTGCGTCTTGAAGGTGTGCGCGGCATTGTGGAAGTGCTCAGATGAATCTAACAACGCTTTAGACGGAATACAGCCTACGTTTAGGCAAGTACCACCCAACACTGAATATTTCTCAATAATGGCGGTTTTCAGACCTAACTGCGCACAGCGGATTGCTGCCACGTAGCCCCCAGGACCGGAACCGATTACCGTTACATCGTATTTCATGTTCTTTCTATTTATGTGAAGAAAGGCTCCGTACCCGCTCTTGTCCAGCAGCACGGAGCCTTTCGTTTTTAACTCATTTTTACGAAATCACGCGTAAAGCGTACGTTTAGACTCCTAGAAGCAATCTCATTGGATCTTCCAGCAACTCCTTCACGCGTACCAGGAAGCTCACTGACTCACGACCGTCAATGATGCGGTGGTCATAAGACAGGGCCAGGTACATCATCGGACGGATTTCCACTTGGTTGTTGATGGCTACTGGGCGGTTCACGATGTTGTGCATACCCAGTATTGCTGATTGCGGCGCATTGATGATAGGCGTGGACATCATAGAACCGAATACGCCACCGTTGGTGATGGTGAAGGTACCGCCGGTCATCTCGTCAATACCCAGTTTGTTTTCGCGGGCACGCTTGGCCAGACGAACCACTTCTTTCTCAATACCGTCTAAGCTCAGGCCTTCGGCGTTGCGGATAACCGGAACTACCAGGCCTTTAGGCGCAGACACCGCGATGGATACGTCGCAGAAATCGTTGTACACAATCTCAGCGCCGTCAATCTGGGCGTTTACGGCTGGCCACTCTTGCAGGGCAACCGTACACGCCTTCACGAAGAACGACATGAAGCCTAAGCCTACTTCGTGCTTCTCTTTGAACTTGTCTTTGTATTTGGCTCTAATGTCCATGATTGGTTTCATGTCAACCTCATTGAAGGTGGTCAACATGGCCGTTTCATTTTTCACCGCCACCAAACGACGCGCTACGGTTTTACGCAAGCTGGTCATTTTCTCGCGACGGCTGTTGCGGGAACCTGGAGCAGCCGGAGCCGGAGCAGCAGCTTCTTTGGCAGCTGGTGCAGCAGAAGCAGCGGCAGGTTGCGGCGCCGGAGCAGCCGGACGAGCCTGGGCGTTTTGGGCGTCTTCTTTGGTAATACGTCCGTCACGGCCAGTACCGTTTACGTCACCAGCATTAATGCCTCTCTCAGAAAGGATTTTACCGGCGGCTGGCGAAGGTGTTCCGCTGGCGTAGGTAGTAGCACCGCTTGAAGCAGCAGCAGCCTGGGCTGGTTGTGCGGCCGGAGCATTTAGTTGAGGAGCAGGAGCGGTAGAAACACCTGAACCAGCACCTACTTCAATGCGGCAGATGGTAGCACCAATTTCTACGGTATCACCTTCCTGGGCTACAATTCTCAAAACACCCGCCGCTTCGGCTGGCAGTTCAAACGTAGCCTTATCAGACTCCAGTTCGCAAAGAACTTCGTCCATAGAAACTTGGTCGCCATCGGCTTTGAGCCACTTGGAGATAGTCACCTCAGAGATAGATTCGCCTACGGTTGGGATTTTCACCTCTAACGTCTGACCAGTGCCGGCTCCACCACCTTGCGGTTGGTTGGGAACGCCTTGGCTTGGCGTGTTCTCAGCGGCCACGGTGCTCTGCGGGTCTGTTACTGATTTAGACTCAGTAAGGCTGTGCTCAGTAGAAACAGTGGTAGGCTGAGGCGTAGAAGCACCTTGTCCGGCGCCATCAATGGAGCAGATTACCTCTCCAATGGCAATGGTATCGCCTTCCTGGGCCACAATTCTTAGAATACCGGCAGCTTCGGCGGGTAACTCAAAGGTGGCTTTGTCTGATTCCAGTTCACAGATCACCTCGTCCATGGCCACTTGGTCGCCATCTTGTTTAAGCCACTTGGCAATGGTTACCTCCGTGATGGATTCGCCTACTACCGGCACTTTTACGTCTAATGCCATAATCTCTTTTTAGATTAAGTTATGTTGTTAAAAGTCCGTTTAGAGCCTGCTTTTCTGAAACAGGCTTTAAACGGACATACCTTTTACTTAGATACTGAATGCTTTCTCTACCACCGCGCGCTGCTCTTTCTGGTGGATTTTGTTGTAACCAGTGGCCGGTGATGAGCTTGGTTTACGGGAAACCACGTCATCAATGCCTTTGCGCATTACGCTCAGGATGTAGGTCCAGGCACCCATGTTGTACGGCTCTTCCTGTACCCAGAAAATCTGTGCGTTCGGGTACTTGCTCAACTCACGGTCTAGCTGTACTTGCGGGAACGGATGCAGCTGCTCCAGACGGATGATGGCCACGTCTTTGCGGTTGGTTTTCTGCTGTTCCTCCAACAGGTCATAGTACACTTTACCGGTACACAGCAACACTTTGGTGACAGCGTTTGCCTCGGCGTAGGTATCTCCAATTACTTCCTGGAAAGAACCCTGCATGAAGTCTTCCAGCGGCGACATCACATTCTGGTGACGCAGCATAGACTTAGGCGACATGTGAATACACGGCTTCCGGAATGGCGTAGCCAACTGGCGGCGCAGCATGTGGAAGAAGTTGGCAGGGGTGGTACACTGGGTCACGTACATATTGTACTCGGCGGCCAACTGCAGGAAGCGTTCAGGACGAGCATTGGAGTGCTCCGGTCCCTGGCCTTCGTAACCGTGCGGCAACAACATTACCACACCGTTCATGCGCTGCCACTTAGACTCTGTGGACGAGATGAACTGGTCAATCATCACCTGCGAGCCGTTGGCAAAGTCACCGAACTGCGCTTCCCAAAGCACTAAGGCATTCGGGTTCGCCATCGCATAGCCGAACTCAAAGCCTAACACACCGTACTCAGACAGCAGGGAATTGTAAATCTGCAGCTTCTGCTGACCTTCCTGAATGTGGTTCAGGTTGGTATAAGCAGCGCTGGTGTTGGCATCATGCAAAACGGCGTGGCGGTGCGAGAAAGTCCCCCGCTGCACGTCCTGGCCGCTCATGCGCACAATCTTGTTTTCTAACAGGATTGAGCCGTAGGCCAGCAATTCAGCCGAGGCCCAGTTCAGTGCACGGTTATTGAAGAACATATCCTGACGCTCTTTGGTCAGTTTCTCAATCTGCTTCAGCGGCTTGAAGTTTTCTGGCAGCGTGGTCAACGCTTTCCCCACTTTCTCAATCGCCTCGGCAGAGATACCGGTTTCTGGTGACTGGTTGAAGTCTTCGGGCTTAGAACGACGAAGCTCTTGCCATTCTTTCTCCAGAACCTGGTAGTTGTATGGCAATGGCTTTTGCTTCACCATATCCAGACGGTCTTGCAGCATCTGACGGAACTCTTTGTCCATCTCCTCGGCTACCTTCGCGTCCAGCTCACCGCGTCTAATCAATTCCTTATTATAGACTTCCCGTGGGTTGTCATGCTTGGAGATGAGATTGTACAACTGTGGCTGCGTGAATTTAGGCTCATCTGCCTCGTTGTGGCCATGGCGGCGGTAACACACCATGTCAATGAAAATATCGTTGTGGAAACGCTGACGGTATTCCGTCGCTAAACGCACGGCGAACACCACTGCTTCCGGGTCATCGCCGTTTACGTGTAGTACCGGAGCGTCAATGATTTTCGCTAAATCAGTGCTGTAGATAGAGGAACGAGCGTCTTCAAAGTCGGTGGTAAAACCAACCTGGTTGTTAATAACGAAGTGGATGGTACCGCCGGTGCTGTAGCCTTCCAGGTTCGCCATCTGGGTCACCTCGTAACCGATGCCTTGTCCAGCTACGGCTGCATCCCCGTGAATTAGGATTGGAAGAATCTTGTTGGTGTCACGACCATACATGGAGTCCAGTTTGGCGCGCACAAAGCCTTCTACCACTGGGTTTACCGCTTCTAAGTGCGAAGGGTTGGGCGCCAGTTTCAGGTTCACTTTTCCGCCTGACGGGGTGTTTACCTCACTGGAGAATCCCATGTGGTATTTCACGTCACCATCACCCATAGTCAAATCCGGAACGGCAGTTCCCTCAAATTCAGAAAAGATTTGCTCGTAGGTTTTGCCCATGATGTTGGCCAGCACGTTCAAACGGCCGCGGTGCGCCATGCCTATCACCACTTCCTCTACGCCCAGTTCAGAGCCTTTGTCAATAATGGCATCTAACGCCGGAATAGTGGTTTCGCCACCTTCCAGAGAGAAACGCTTCTGACCTAAGAATTTGGTATGCAGGAAGTTCTCAAACACCACTGCCTCATTCAACTTAGACAGGATGCGTTTTTTATAATCTACTGAAGGGTTAAAGTTCACCGACTCTTTCTCGGCCTTTTCCTTAAACCAGGTCAAAACCTCTGGGTCCCGGATGTACATGAATTCAAACCCGATGGTTCCTTCATATACTTTCTTCAGGGTAGCCAGAATATCACGCAACGTGGCCGCGCCTAAGCCCAGCTCAGAACCGCTCTGGAATTTAGTGTCCAAATCAGCCTCAGACAGACCAAAGTCTTTCAGGTCCAACAAGGCCTTGCGGTCTTTGCGCGGACGAACTGGGTTCGTGTTAGAGCGCAGGTGACCACGCGAACGGTAGGCGTAAATCAAATTACGCACCTGGATTTCCTTCTCTATCTCACCGGCAGAAGCAGTTGCACCAGTAGCAGGCGCAGCAGCAGGAGCCGCCGCAGGAGCCGCCGCAGTGGTTGCCTGACCGTTTCCGTTAGGGTAGGTTTGAGAAAAGTCAAATCCTTCAAAAAACTTCTGCCAACCAAAATCCACGGAACCCGGATCTTGTTGATACTGCTTGTACAGCTCATCAATGTACGCACCGTGCGCGTTGGCTATATATGAGTATTTATCCATAAAAATTGATAGTACTTGCCTAATTCAAGGCAAATTATAAAAACTTAAGCAATACACATAATCATACATTCGCATAAGCAAATATTCATCTCTGTTTATCAATTTTGCATTGATCCTCTAACGTATCTGCCCTGGCGTAAAAATCTCATGTATGGGATACGTGAAAATTTTTGGTTTTGGCGAAATTATGGATAAATAGATAAGAGACAAACCTTTAGTAAAACTGGCCTTTTAATTACACTCTTTTCTTCTATTCTTTCCAATATTCAATTTCTCAGGTATAGAAACCCACTTTATACCAGACCGCAGAAAACCTTCTCGCTTCTTTTGGAATTCCTTTCTTAAACACTCCAGGGCGTAACTTTAGTGTGTACTTAGTTGGTAAACTTTCGTAGTGAACACCCCCAGCGCTTATGGCATCTTTCAACATATAACCGTAGTAGAAGTAGGTAAAACCATTCGTCTTATGCCAGCAATCACCATCTATTCAGATTATGTCTGCCCTTTCTGTTTTCTGGCCGAAGAGGAAGTGGTAAAAGCGCAACGGATGTTGGGCAAGGAAATAGAGGTGGAGTGGATGCCCTTTGAGCTTCGGTCCGAACCCACTCCTACCTTACGGCCCGAAGACAACTACCTGCAAACTACCTGGAAGAACTCTGTGTATCCTATGGCCGAGGAACTGGGGGTGAAAATCCAGCTCCCCAGCGTCTCTCCGCAGCCGTACTCGCACCTGGCGTTTGAAGGCTTTCAGTTCGCGAAAGAGCACGGCAAAGGAAATGCCTACACCCACCGCATGTTTACGGCCTTCTTTCAGGAAAGCCAGGACATTGGCGACATAGAAGTATTAACGCAGTTGGCAGCAGAGATAGGTCTGGACAGAGAAGCTTTCAGAGAAGCCTTGATTTCGCGCAGGTACAAGGCGGTGCACGAAGTGGCGCTTAAACACGCGTTTGAGGAAAAGAAGATTACCGCCGTCCCCACTATGATCATTAAAGGACATACGATCAGGGGAATGCTGCGGGCCCAGGATTTAGTGAAAGTGCTACAAAGTACAGAATAGCGTACGCTTTCACGTTTTCCGTCTCTTTTAGCGAAAACAGGCAATAAACGGAAAGCCCTTTAGGGCCGGATACGGACCCGCACAAAGGAAGGCACCTCCTTTAATGATTCTGATAGCTTGGCATCCGTAATGGGTCCTTCCTGCAACTGCACGCCACGGGTGTCATCCATGACCACCGTCTTTTTGCGCCAGCCTTCCACGCTAGACTTGTCGATTACCTGATCTGCCCCGGGACCTCCGAACACATGCACATAGCTTCCTTTGGCAGCGGCACCCTTGATATCAAAAATATCGTCTCCATTCAGGCCATACAGGTTGATTTGCTCGGTCTCGCTCGCAAAGAAAGTGCGGCTGTAGATCTTTTCGCCGTTGATGTTCCCTTTGCCCAACTTGTACACCTCTACAACGGTTCTTCCCTGGGAGAGGCGCTGCACCACAAAACGCTCGGGCTCATCGGCTCCTACCACTGAAACCTCTTTGGCCAGAATCTTATAGTATTCCTCGGAGGTCTGCACCAACAGTTGACGGCGGCTCCTCAGTTTTTTATAGGTGTCTTCTCCCACCAATTTGTACACGGGCAACGGCATACGTTTCACAGCCAGGCGCAGGACAGAATCAGATAGGTTCACTTGCATCTCCCGGGCCAGTCTTCTAAAATCCACCAAAGAAACTTCGGAAAGAGCGCGGGCGTCCAGGAAAGCCGCGTTAATGGTGAGCCCAAACACATCCTTGAACTTCGGGTGGAAAGACTCAAACTTGCGCATCGCAAACTTTCTGGTGGCGAGCCACGGTACAAGTCCATCGTCATACAGGCAAAGGGCCTGGTCACGGTCTTTAGGGATTGGTTTGTACCAGACCTCTTGGTCCTGGGCATACACGGCCCAGTCCCATTGGCCTTCGTGACGGTCCCAATCGCTGAGCAGCAGGTCCAGGAGACGGGCCCGGGCAAACGCCCATTGGTCTATGCGGTGCTGGCTAGACTTGTAACGGCGCCTTAGCATCTCCTCTGTACTTACCAGATCCGCGGCCTCCCCAAATTCTTTTGGCAGTGAGGCCCGGGAGGTGAACTTCTCCTCCATCATGAAAAGCTTATTCCCGAACAGGTTGGCGTACTGTTTGAAGCTCTGGTCTGAGGGAAGCACATACACCAGCTGCGGGGTAGGATGAAAAACTCCGGCGGCCTCCGCCAGTGGCGCTACTACCATCGCGGCATACGGATTGGTGGCCGATACCTGGTCCCGCACAAAGGAACCCACAAAGGTCTTGCGCCAGAAGGGAGAAAGCACGTTTACGGGATCTTTGTCTAAAGAGCGCAACGCAAACCGCCTGCCCAGGGAGTCTATAAGAGTAAGGCTGGTGGTTTGCATACCGCCGCCAATTTTCTCAATGGAGAGCCCGCCCTTTGCCTCATTCATGTGAAACACCTTGGCTTTTACGGGCTCGGCCCACACCGCCCGGTAATGGCGGCCCAGGAAAAACTCCCCTACTTTGCTAAGCTGGTAGTGGTCTCCGGCGCTCACCATCACACTGTCCTGGGGGTATTTTTTAAGACCGGCATCGCCGAAGTAGGTTGCTGAGTTACTCCTTTTTCCGGAAGGCTGATCGGCAAAGAACAAGCGCACCACTCCGTACAGGAAAAGCGCCCCTAACAATGCCAGAAAAATCCTCCTTTTCATTTGTGTGGTTTGATTTCGAGTTCAGCTTTACCTCAATTGGGCGGGAAAGGTTCAGAAAGAAGGATCAAAGTCTGCCCGCTTCTTTTACGTGAAACCGCCGGAAAACATATATCTTTAAGCTTTAGAGCAGAAGTTAACTTTGCGTTACCGGCTGCGTTAGACTATTCTATCCACAATCTTAATACTACCCCTATGGCAAATAGTGCTACTTACAAAGGCATTACCCCAGAACTGTACAACAACCTTAGAGGCAAATTGAGCGCTGCCGGCATTGAACTGGCAGGCAATAACGGCCGTGTTTCCAAGCAAGGCGTAACCGCAGACTATGCCTATGAAGAAACTTCCCAAACGCTGCAGATCAACAACGTACAGGTAAGCTTTCCGGCCAGCATGATGTTTAGCCCAGACAAGATTATCCAGAAAATAGACGAAGCCGTGCGCGGCGCGGGTGGCCAGGTGGCGTAACTTGCAAAAAAGATTGACCTAAGCGTATTTATTTGCGTATAAAAATCCCGGCCCTGCCTTATGGCGCAGGCCGGGATTTTTCATTTACAAACAGATCACTATCACAGAGAAAACAACTATGGAACAAACACAGAATACCTCCACCCAATTGGTACAGCCAAAAGACTTCGCCAGAACCGTAGAATCTATTGTGAACGTGTACCAAGGCAACCACGACGTGCTCCCAGACCTGCTTTCAGATGCCGGCAGAATGTTATTGAAAGTAAGACAGAAAATGACTCCTGTGCAGTTGGTGCTGTCTGTGGCCGCCGTGGCCATTGGCGCCATTGTACTGGTTTCTTACGGCAGCACCCAATTCTCAGATGCCGAAGAAGTGGTAACCCCGTAAGGTAATTCTGCCCCTAACACAAAAGCCCCGCTTATCTAGATAAGCGGGGCTTTTGTGTTAGGGGCCTTTTTAAAGCCATTTTACAAGAAACAAGCTTAAAACGGCTCCTTCCTTTTCCAGCTTTTGGGCGTTCTCATTACGGGTATGTAAAAGTAGGCCTTGTAGCGGCACTCTGTCGGCGGCATTTGTGTTTACTTGTAACACGCCACGTGCATGCCAAAGAAGAAGAAAAAATACGCTGCCGCAGAAGCTACCCCTCTCACCGCCCAGGAGCGGATTAGCCGCTACATGCGCGGCAACCGGGCCAAGCACACGCAACCCGAGCTGCTGTTGCGCCGGGCACTTTGGCACGGCGGTTTGCGCGGGTACAGGTTGCACTGGAAAAAGCTGCCGGGCAAGCCCGATGTCTGCTACCCCGGCCGCCGGCTCGCGATCTTTATCCATGGCTGTTTCTGGCACCGTTGCCCCCATTGCCTGCCGGCCATGCCCAAAACCAACATCCCTTTCTGGACCGATAAATTTGCCCGTAATCAGGAACGAGACCAGCGTCATCGGGAGAAACTGAAAGCCGCCGGCTGGCAGGTTGTGGTGATCTGGGCTTGCCAGTTACAGGAAAACCTAGACGGTTGCGTATTCACGATTAGAGCGCTACACGCAGGCGCTCCGGAGAGTTATTGGCTGGAGGCGGCATAGCCATCCTTCGACTTCAGAATAACTTTAGGACGCC
This sequence comes from Rufibacter hautae, assembly GCF_008271695.1. Lineage (GTDB taxonomy): Bacteria > Bacteroidota > Bacteroidia > Cytophagales > Hymenobacteraceae > Nibribacter > Nibribacter hautae. The sequence continues at coordinate 2,200,672 of NZ_VKKY01000001.1, read as the reverse complement.
TCTGTTTCAAGGCCATTCCCAGAAATCGGCTTTTAAACGATTGTGGTTTTAAGTCCCTCATGCATGCAACTTCTATTAGGTCAGGCGAAAAGTCTCGCAGCACCATGAAATGCATTTAGTATGCAAGGCTATTTCCTCCTATATCCAGGCTAAACCATCCTTAAAGTTTTTGTCTTTTTACTCTGGAAGTAAAGCCTACTACGACATCCGCTATTAGCTACTTCCATTGCACCGGTACACCTTGTTTTCTGGCGGCGTAACCAGCGGCGGAGGCATGTAGTTTGGGCAGCACTTCATTGACGGCATCGGCAAATTCTACGTGCAGGTCTTCATGGAGCTTGTTCAGTTTCTGCAGCATCTCCTCGGCGCGTTTGGCCAGGAAAAGGCCCAGCGCCTCCGTTCCTCCGGTAAGCACCTGCAGCATCTCTTTTTGGTGGGTTAATACTTCCTGCAGCAGCTGCAGGAGCAGGTTGATCTCCCCGTACACATCGTTGGTGATTTTGGCATGGTAGCTCAGGGGCGGGCACAACGTCCGGAGGCAAATCAGCAGGTCTGTGGCGTTATAGTAGAAGCCTTGGGCTACGGTTTGTATCTGGGCCGCCAGTGCCTCGCGCCGCAGTTCCAATCCCTCCTCGCCTTCCAGCAACTCAAATTTGAGCTGGTCTTGCAGCACGGGCTGGGAAGAAAGCAACTGAAGAAGCAACTTGTCTTTGCGGGCGGCGGGCAGGCCAAGAACGGCCTGGCGTAAGTCTTTCTCTAATGCGGGCATAAATTGATTCTCTAAAGAAAGAACAAGCAAAGGCGGCTACATATTCCATCCCCGTGATTTTTCTTTATTTCCTTTTTTAGGTACTCACTTTACGTACCTACACCACAATTGCCTTAACCTAAACCGCCCTAAACTGCGTAAACAGCGGCAAACGTGGCTGGTTATCCCCAACTTATACCTAAGAGCTTCTTCCTGTTTTCACCCTGGTTCCTGAAAAAGAGGCCTAAAACAGAGAAGCTGCCAGCATCTAACATCATGACCATGAGAGAACTTTTACCCTTTAGGGTAATCCTACTTCAGATTTGCGCCTGGCTAATGGGTCCGGCTATGGCCCTCGCTCAACTACCGGCTCTGCCCACCGCTTCCCCCTCGTACATGGTACTGCTGGTGGGCCGCTCGTCGCCGGGCCAAAGCTCCACTGCGCCATTGCCGTTGCTGCAGAACCAACTGACAAGCGCGGGCAAGAACAGCACCGTGGTATTTCTAGGCAATCCGTTTCAGCCGGCCAGCTTGCCTGGGGTATCGGCGGCCAACCGCAAAGACCTGGAAACGCAACTTCAAACCCAACTCAACTACCTGCAGGGCTACGAAGGCAAGATCATTCTTATGCCGGGCGAGCACGATGCCAAAGGCCGTCTGGTGCCCGAGATCCGGAACCAGGAAAGATTCATCTCCCAGTACCTGAAAAACGAGCAGCTTATTCAGCCGGAGAACTATTGCCCCGGCCCCACCGACATTGCCCTCACCAACGATGTGCACCTGCTCCTGCTGGACACCCAGTGGCTGCTGCCCAACCGCCGCATGGACGATGACAAGGAGCAGCGCGGTTGCCCCACCACGGGCGGCACCGCCACGCTGGCTGCCCTGGATGACGTGCTGCGCAGCAACGAAGACAAGAACCTGTTGGTGGCCATGAGCATTTCGCCGGAGATCAAGAGCCTGGAGTACCGCCTCATGCACCGCCAACTTGCCCAGATGTACAGCCAGCACAAAGGCCTGGTACACGCCGAGGGCAACTCCGCCGCCTTAAACCACGCTTTCCAGGACAGCATCCATTACGTGGGCGCCGGTACAGGCATGAAAAAGCTGAACCAACTCCACGGCACACCGGCTTTCCAACAGTCCTCGGCAGGGCTGGTGAAGCTGATATACTTCCCCAACGGCGAAACTTGGCTAGAGATCTGGACTGCCCCAGACGCGCAAAGCGCCCAGGGACAAGTGGCCCACCGCCAGCTTCTCTCCCGCAAGCCTACCCAGAAACAACTGGAAGAGCAAACAAAGAAAATGAACATCAGCTTTGCTGGAAAAAAAGCTACGCTGCCCGCCAGCCAGGTGTACAAGGCCAGCGGTATCAGAGAGTGGCTCCTGGGCCAGAACTATCGACCTGAATGGGAAACACCCGTTTCGTTGCCGGTTTTTGATATAGGCACCCAAAACGGTGGTCTTAAGGTAGTACAGCGCGGTGGCGGTTTCCAGACGGTCTCTCTGCGGCTGGAAGACAGCACTGGCCGCCAGTACGTGTTGCGCTCGGTGGAGAAGTACCCCGATGCGGCCCTGCCCCGTATTTTGCGCCAGACCTTGGCCGCCGATGTGGTGAAAGATCAGATCTCGGCCTCGCACCCGTACGGCTCCTTGGTGGCGCCTAAGCTCGCCGATGCCGTGGGCGTGTACCATACCAACCCGCAATATTTTGTGATTCCGGATGACCCAAGATTTGGCCGGTACCTCAAAGGGTTCGCCAATACCATCGGTTTGTTTGAGGAGCGCCCCGATGAGGACATGTCTGACATGGCCAGCTTCGGGAACGCCAAAAACGTGGTGGGCACCGACAAAGTCCTGGAGAATACCTTGGAAGACCAGAACGACGAAGTAGACCAGAGAAGCCTGCTACGCGCGCGCCTCCTGGATTTCTTTATGGCAGACTGGGACCGCCACGATGACCAGTGGCGCTGGGCCGAGTTTGAGAAAGAAGGCAAAGGCAAGATCTACAAACCCATCCCGCGCGACCGCGACCAGGCTTTCTTCGTGAACCAGGGGGTGATTCCCAACATTGCCAGCCGGCGCTGGATTCTGCCCAAGGTGCAGGGATTTGATGAGAGCCTGCGCGACATCAAAGGCTTCAACTTCAACAACCGCTACTTTGACCGCTACTTCCTCACCGGCCTGGAGCGTGCTGACTGGGTGGCCATGGCCGATTCTGTCCGTGCTAGCCTCACTGATGAAGCCATTGAGGAAGCCGTGCGCCAATTACCCCCAGAGATCCAGAAGGTATCCGGGGCCAGGCTCGCCAACACCTTAAAAGCACGCCGCGCCTACATAAAACGCGACGCCGAGGACTATTATGAGTTCCTGGCCCAGAAAGTAGACGTCATTGGCACCGACCTGGACGAGCGTTTTGAGGTACAGCGCGAGGCTGGTGGCGCCACTTTGGTGACCATTTACAAAAAAGGGGGCAACTCAGCCAAAGACCAACTCTACCGTCGGCTCTTCCAGCCAGGGGAAACCCGCGAGATCAGGCTGTATGGCCTGGGAGGGGCAGATGAATTCAACGTGCAGGGCAAAGCTTCAGACGGCATCAGGTTACGGATAATTGGCGGCGATGGCCAGGACAGAATCACGGACAGTTCCAGCGTGGCAGGTCTGCGCCGGCTCACGTACGTCTATGACCAGCCCAATGGCGCACAGCTGCAGTTAGGTTCTGAGGCCCGCAACCTCACCTACCTGCGCAAAACACCCGTGTATGACCGCAAAAGTTTCAACTACAATTACCTGGGGCCTCTGTTGTCTATTGAAGCTAACCGCGATGATGGTCTCTTGCTGGGTGCCGGCGTGTTGCTCAAAACCCAGGGGTTCCAGAAGCAGCCCTACGGCATGATGCAGCGCCTGGTGGGCACGTATGCCTTCAACACCCAATCCTTCTTGGTGGACTATGCCGCGCATTTCCCTAGGTTGCGGTTAGGCATGGACGTGAAGCTGAACGTGAACTTCAAAAGCCCCGGCTACGCCGAGAACTTCTTCGGGTTGGGTAACGAAACCGACTTCAACCCAGACATTGACATAGACTATTACCGGTTCCAGTCCTCGCAGCTTTATGCGAACGCCTTGTTTGGCGGCAAAATTGGGGAGTACGAGAGCGTGTTTGCGGGGCCAGTGTACCAGAACGTGAACGTAGACCGCACCACCGGCCGGTTTCTGCCAGAGCAATTGGAAGGATCAGACCAGTTTGAAGGATATTATGAGCCCAAAGCGTACGCCGGTGCACGAGTAGAGTACACCCTGGACTCCCGCGACCATCCGGCCTTGCCGGCCAAAGGTGTGTTCTGGCAGGTAGCCGGTGACCTGCTGAAAGGCGTGAACCAGAGTGCCTCAGACGTGGCGCGGGTACACTCCCAATTCGCGCTTTACCAAACCGTGCGCATTCCTTTGAAACTCACGTTGGCTACTCGCTTTGGCGGCGGTCACACCTTCGGTGATGGTTTTGAGTTCTTCCAGGCGCAGTACCTGGACGGTCCTACCATGCTGCGGGGCTACCGGCGCAACCGTTTCAGTGGGCAAAGCAGCTTCTACAACAACACCGAGGCCCGCCTGCGTCTGTTCAGCTTCACCACCTATCTCTTCCCAGCCTCGTTGGGAATCCTAGGCTTCCATGACATTGGGCGCGTATGGATGAAGAACGAAGACTCAGACAAGTGGCATAGAAGCTACGGCGGCGCATTGTGGATCTCGCCCCTTAACCAGATTGTCATCTCCGCAGGGTTTGCTTCCACGCCAGAGCAGAGCCAGTTCCTGCTAAGAGCGGGTTTCCAGTTCTAGGCTGAACCCAGCATCTCTCTAAAACGGAATGCGTGCAAACCATATTCCCCTTATAAACAGAGAAGGCTGACCCGCGGGTCAGCCTTCTCTGTTTTAGGGCTCTTTTCAGGAAAAGAGCTGTTAAACGCTTAGTTCAGGAAAATGGAGAACAGCTCAAAACGGTTTGAGGAGAAACTCCAGTGCGAGGGCGATGGGTGAATCTCTTCGCCGGCCTCGTCAATAATGGTCACCGCCATTCCTTCTTCCTGGTTCAAAGGTTCTGTAAAGTGTTTCACAACATAAACATGCCCCTCCTTTACCCATTCCTCGGGCTCAAAGCTAGGGAGGGTGGCATCAATGCACTTGGCGTAGACCGCCATATAGCTAGGTGGATAGATCAAATTTACCATGTCTTATTAACTATAAACAGGTGAGAAAAATTCCGGCGGCACATGACTCTCTTCTTTGCTGTTCACTTAAACTCCTCCGTCCAGATCACGTGCATCTCGGTACAATGGTATGACTAGTTTACGCACGGATTCTGACTTTTGCAACTCTGCCCGTCAGAATTTATCGGCCAGAAGACACCCTCTTTTCTATCTGCTCGTACAATCACATGCCGGTTCTGCCGGTTTTTACTTGTTTTTAAAACATAAATTATACTGCACCATGGAAAACGACAATAAGTTTAACGAAAAGGAAAAACTGCCGAACGGAAAAGAATCTCAGGATGATCTGAAAAACACCTCCGAGGAACCGGGTGCCGAGGCCAAAGGCAATGCCAGCTTCCAGCAGGGCGGTCAGCAACCAGGCAACAGCCAGGGTGGCCAGGGCGGCAAATCGTCAGACTCAGATGAAAACTCTCGCCATGACACCGGTGATGAAATGAGCGTATTTGGCCGTTTAGACAGCTAATCTCCCTGAGCCAGAAAGATATATGCAAGATCAGTTAACCAACGTGCTTCGGCAGAAGCAGCACTCCACTTTTCACGTGGCACCAGGTGTCATGGGCATGGAGATTGTGTTTGTGAACCTGTACTACATTGAGAACCCAGACAAATCCTGGGTATTGATAGACGCCGGTTTATACGGCTCTGCCGATAGGATCAGAAAAGCCGCCGAGGACAAGTTTGGCAAAGGCAATCCGCCCAAAGCCATTCTGCTCACGCACGGCCACTTTGACCACGTAGGCGCCCTGCAAACCCTAGCCGATATCTGGCAGGTGCCCGTGTACGCGCATCCGCTGGAGCTGCCTTACCTTACCGGTTTGTCCAGCTACCCTCCGCCAGATTCCAGCGTGGGCGGCGGCGGCATGGCGTACTTGTCTTTCATGTACCCTAAAAAGCCCATCACGTTCAGAGGACGGCTGGAACTGCTCCCTTCAGACGGATCGGTGCCGTTTCTGCCGGAGTGGAAGTGGCTGGAGACGCCGGGCCATTCACCGGGGCACGTTTCCTTCTTCAGGGAGCGTGACCGGCTGCTTATTGCAGGTGATGCTTTTGTGACCAGGAAGCCAGAATCTGCGTTGGCGGTGCTTACCCAGAAACAGGAAGTCTGCGGACCTCCGGCGTATTTCACGCCAGACTGGGTTTCGGCCCGTACCTCGGTAAGGAAACTCCATGACCTGCGGCCGGAGATTGCGGCCACCGGCCACGGCTTGCCTATGCAGGGCCAGGAGTTGAAACAAGGTTTGGATGAATTGTCCCGGTTATTTGACCAGTTGGCGATTCCCTCTAAAGGACGCTACGTACCAGAACCGGCCATCACCAACCGCAACGGGGTAGTGCAGCTTCCGCCTAACGTGAACAACACCGTGCCCAAGGTCCTGGCGACTGCTGGCCTGGTAGCCCTGGCGGGTCTGGCCACGTACGCGCTCACCAAGCGCCGGAAAGAAAACCGGACTTATTCCAGGGTTAAAAGAACCTGGCCGGGCTATGCCAGCAATCCTAACAACAGGTCTTCTTCTGAGCCGCACGTGCAGGAACACGCTTCCTTCACCCATGACCAAGACGATCACATCACCAACAATTACCCGTAAAGGAAACCAAAGGGTTAACAAATAGAGAGGGCACGCCGTAAAGCGTGCCCTCTCTATTTGTATTTGGTCTAACTGAATTGTAAAATCCCATTTAGGAGCTGATTATGGAAAAGCAGCCCCGAAACAGTTTCCATTACAACCCAATCGCTTTCCGCTTTAGGGCAGTGAATTCCTCCTGGGTGATGGTTCCCTGCTCTAGCATGGCGCGTAGCCTTTCAATAGTGGCAATGTCATTCTGGATAGGGTTGCTATCCATGTTAGAGTTAGAGCTTGAGCCCGTAGCCCCCAACCCCGAGTTGGAATGCATGCCAGTTCCTGACCCCATACCAGAGGTAGCGTGCGTACCAGAGCCTAAGTTTGCATCAGAGTACGAGCTCGGGCCGGTGTTGAAGTTGGGGTTTGTGTTGAAATTAGAGGTGGAGGTATGGAGATGGCTTTGGTCCTGCGGCATAGCTTGGGACCGTTGGTGCCGGTTTCCATAGAACCGATCCTCGTTGAACTGGTCGCGGCCATAGAATTCTGCGTTGGGAGAATTCTGAGTTGTGGTCTGCTGCGCGTAGGTGTCGTTAGGGCTGGTTACCGCGTGCATCACCCGGTACTCATACTCTGAATCTACGGCTCCGCCCCGGTAAAAAGGGAAACGGGACAGCGAGTTCCTGTCCAGGCTAATGAACACCTGATCACCGTCATCGTCTAACTGCGCCGCCCCAATAGGGATAAGGATATGCCGTGGATCTGTATCTACGAGCACATGGTCTTTGTCTACGTCTATGTCAAGGTAGCGCACTTTCATGAGCTCGCGGTCTACAATGAGGTCATCTACCTTGCCTATGCGTTTGCCGTCTGAGCCAATTACCTCCCAGCCTCTAACGTCCAGGTTATGGTTGGCTACTTTGAAATCTTTTAAGTCGTGTAGGGGAGCCAGTCGTGCCAGCCCATCATTTGCATGGTTTGCCATTGGTTTCTTGTTTTTAGGGTTCTTTAGTTAAATAGACACAAAACCAGGGACCAAGGACATGATCATGCCAGAGGTAGGGGCGCCTGTGGTCTCGGGGTTCCCTCCCTGCGCCTCAAAGAAGTATTTGTATAAAAGATAGCCTACCACCAGCAGAATGAGCAGCACTATGATCCAGGCCCAGCTGGATCGTTTCTTGGGTTCAATGTTTATTTCAGCCATAGTTTTATTTTGTTTAGATCAATACGGCAATACCGTTTACTTGCGTACGAAGCTTTTTTACAGAGGTTTATCCTTAGCCAGGCACAAACTATAGCATGGAGAGTACCAAACGGGTGAAAACGGCGGTGCAGCCGAACGCAGGTCACTGCACCGCACCTGGTTAGCCTATTTCCGTTTTTGGAAGTAACAAGGGATATGAATTTTCTTTTACCCAAACCTGGGCAGGTCCTCCATCTGCCGGCAGAAGTGGACGCCCTGCAGCTTGTTAGCAAGCATTTCCACCATAAAAGAAGGCTGCCGTTTCGGGCCTGTTTTAGCTAAAACAGGCCCGAAACGGCAGCCTTTGGAGATTTAACGAATCCTTGGTTGAGCGGCTTTTACTTCTCCTGCCCCGGTATCTGCGGGAACTGGATAAACTCGCCCTCCGGGCTGAAGAGCATGCTCATGGGCTCTTGGGGGTCACGCAGGATATCGGCTTGGGTGATGCCCCACCGGGTCCACATGGTGGCCAGCAATTTGGCGTAGGAACTGTTCTGCCACGGGTTGAAGATCACGTTGGTGACATCGTCAATGAGCGTGTCCATAACCAGGTGATCGTCCTGGAGTTTTACGGGCCTGAGCAGGTAATCTGGGATCACGTTGAGCAGATACCCGGCATAGAAAACACGGGCACTGAATTCGGCAGCCTGGATGGGTTGCAGTTGCCGCGGCTCAATCTCCTGCCACACGCGTTTCATGGCGTCTTTGATCATGGCGTTGTCCAGAAGGCAGGCCACGATGAGCATGTTATCCAGCCGCAGGCTGAACATCATGGTAGACAGCTCATCGCGGAACTCAAACCGGGTAGGCTCAGAAGCGGCATCCACGTCTAAGACAAACAAAGACCCGGGAATAAAATCGGGGAACTCCATGGGCACCCGCAGGGATTGCAGCACCCTGAAGAACGCCTGGAACTTCATGAGCATTTTGGGCTGCTCGCTCACGGCGTGCTCTGGCTGCACCAGCGGGTTCTGCTCTTTGATGAGCTCCGTAATGAGCGTGCCGTAGAACATCTTGCCCATCCATTGGTAGAGCAGTTTCTCGTCCAGGGCCCGCATACCGGCTATGCCTTGGGAGAGCGCTTGCTGCACCTTGTCTTCCAGCGGCTGCAGGTGGTTGGTTTGGCAGTTATGGCAGCAGGGGATTTTCAGGTCCTGGTAGGTGACCACACTTTGGTCCAGCAGCCGGAGCGGCTCGTGGGCAAAAGCATACTCCTTCATGAGCCAGGCCGGGAAGACGGGCGTCTGCTCCTCCGCGGTCACGTGGGTGCCGCACAGAAAACAGATGTGGTTCCCGAAACGCATTCCCTCAAACGGATCAAAAATGGACAGGTGCTGCTGCATAGGGGTAAGGGTAAGATAATGAATCTACAAAGATACACACAAGACCGGCTTGGCCCGCACACCTGCGTTGGTGGCGTTTATTAAACCAGCGACGCCAAAACTCGGCACGGAACTTGTAAATTCATTTTCAGTATATATTTATAACACTATGAAAACCACCCTTGCCTTTGCCCTTGCCTTTATGGCCTCGTTTCTCTCCTTTTCGTCCCAAGCCCAGCAGTCCCAGTTGCCTCCTTTGGTAAGCACCTCAGGATTAGGCGAGGTAAAGGTGCAGCCCGACCAAGTGATCTTTATGACCGGCGTAGAGATCCGGGAGAAAACCCTGGAGGATGCCCGCCGCGTAGCCGACCAACGGACAGCCGCCTTGCTGAGCTACCTGAAGAAAAACGGGGTAGAAGACAAGCACGTGCAAACCGCTTATCTTTCGCTGCAACCGGTGTACACCGGCGAGTTTGGTCAGACCACACCCCAGTTCTACCTGGCCACTCGGTCTATCTCCGTCACGTTAACCAAACCAGATAAGTTTGACGAGGTCATGGCCGGCCTGTACAAAGCGGGCGCCAACCGGGTAGACGGCATCAACTACCAGAGTTCCCAACTGAAGAAGCACCAGGAGGAAGCCCGCAAAAGAGCCGTGCAAGACGCCAAACAGAAAGCCGTGGCGCTGGCTTCGGAACTAGGGGCCAAAGTTGGAAGACCTTACCAGATAAACGAGGCAATCAACAACCAACCCATAGGACCGGTGATGTATAAAGCCGCCATGCGGGAGCAGGCCATGGATGCGGGGGGCACTACCCTGGCCTTGGGAGAGATCATCGTCAGCTCTACGGTGCAGGTGAGTTTCCTGCTGGAGTAACAGCCTCTCTTCTGTTAGCGCCTCAGCGCAGACTCTAGAGGACAAGTACGGGAGCAACGGGAAGCGTGGCCAGGTGGTCATTCTTTCCGTTGCTCCCGTACTATTTTCGCCTGTGGCGAAGTTATGTAAGCAGATGTTCGCATTTTTGAACTGTTTTTCTGGAATCTGCCGCAAAACGGCAACGCTACACTACGCTTACCCGTCAAGGAACTAACCTGTTTTTTGGGTACATTTACAAGATTATGAAGGAACCTGCATTTACTCTGGAGGGGAAGCCTGTTCATGTGGTGCAAACCGATGACGCATTACAGGAGGCTGTGGCCCATTTAAGTCAGCAGCCAGAGCTAGCCTTAGACCTGGAATTTGACCAACATCACTATACCTACGGTTTCACGCTGTGCCTGATTCAAATCTCTGACGGCCACACGTGTTTTGTAATTGATCCCTTTCCATTATCTGACCTGCAGCCGCTCTGGCACGTGCTGGAGAACCCGGCTATTGTGAAGATATTCCACCACGCCAACAATGACCTCATGCTGCTGAGCATGCTGGGCTGCCAGGTACGCACGTTGGTAGACACCGCAGTGGCGGCCAAAATCCTGAATTACGCCAAGGCTGCCCTGGGCACGCTGCTGGAAGAAGAACTGGGCCTGCACCTTGACAAATCCCAGCAGATGAGCAACTGGAACCAGCGCCCGCTTTCCAGACGACAGCTGGAGTACGCCGCTCAGGATGTGCTGTACCTGCATGCCCTTAAAAATGCCATGGTGACCAAGATTCAGGAACTGGGCCGTATGGCTTGGCTAGAGGAGGAAGACCAACTGCTGGAATCCATCACCTATGTGGAATTGGAAGACCCGCACCTCAAAATCAAGTTTCCGCAACGGCTTACCTTACTGCAGCAGTTCATCCTGAAACCCATCTATGACTTCCGGGACCAACTGGCCAAAAAATGGAACCTGCCAGCGGGCCAGATCATCAATACCAACGCGCTCATGGCGCTTCTCAGCAACCCTGCGCAGAGCATGAACGAATGGCTCTACCACACCAAAGGCATCAATGGACGGCTGCAGCAGGACCGCTACGAGGAGCAACTACAGCGCATCCTGAACGGGGCGTTGAGAGAAGCAGAGAAACGGCGCATCCCCAACCGGTTGCCGCCTAACCCCTACCCTCCGCGGCTCAAGACGCCGGAGACAGAGGCCAGGAGAGAGTTGCTTTGCACCGTGCAGCGCGGCCTTATTGAACGCTACGGCACCCACGCCACGCCCATGCTCCTGGACCAAAGCATTATCACCAACTACAGCCAGACCGGCGAGCTGGTGATCCCAAAGAAATACGCGAGAGAGATCGTACATGCCACCGCCCGCGAAATGCAGGTGAACCTGTAACCGAGAGGACTGGCTTGCACAGAAATAGAAAAGGATTATGCCTAAGAAAAGCCTTGAATTTGGTTTATACAACTGGTTTCCGGGGTACGGCTACACCCACATTCATCCGGCCAACCGCCGCGAGTTTGAGTTGCTGGAGCCCCACAACAAAGTATTTGAAAAGATTGGCGAGATAAACGGATGGCTGCTGCTCCGGTACTCAGACGAGGAGTTCAAGGTGCGGCCCGATCTGTTCACCAGCATTTCCTGGTTGCCGTTTACTTTTGGCGAATGGGTAAGGCCCGCCAACCAACCCACTGGACCCGTAGCCGAGATCACCGACATTTACTGGAGCGTCCCTGACGATGCCCCATTCTTTGCCCTTAAGCAAGGCAAACAAAGACTAGACGGCGTATTTCGGCAAGAGAAACTACGCCCCGCATAAAAAAAGCCTTCCTGGTTTACAGGAAGGCTTTTTTTATGTACCACTTCTTTTATGGCTGGCTACGTTTACAGCGCATCCTTGATCTTATTAATGATTCCACCGTCTGGAGAGCCGGTCATTTGCTCTACCTGCGCATGCGCGAAAGGTACGGGTGGGGCCAAGGTAGGCTCACCGCCCATCGGCTCGCCAGGAACCATCGCAAACTGCCCTTTACCGTCTAATGACGGACCACTGGACCATCTGCCGGAAGCAGCATCGTCTTTGTAAATGTTAGTGGTCACAAAGGCGTAGTTGAAGCCTTCCACTTCCTCACTTTGCGGGAAGCTGTTAGGGATAGGCACCGCATTGGTCAAACCGCCCAGTTCTTCAATCACGGCCAACCATTGGTTCTGGTGCATGGTGTCACGGGCAATCAGGAACGAAAGCATGTCTTTCATACCAGGGTCATCAGTGGCTTCCCACAGGCGGGTGGCCAGCACCCGGCCGGTAGACTCGGCCATTACGTTGGCGTACATATCGGCGGCCAGGTTACCGCTGCTTACGACCCATGAGCCGTTAAACGGCACGCCATTGGCATCGGCAGCCATGGCTCCTAATCCCCCGGACAGGAAATGGCGCGGGTCCATCCCGCCCATAATGTGGCCTACCACGGGGTTATTGCCTACAATTTCATCTTTGAGAGAGGCAGTGGCCCCTTCCAGGTTCAACGCCACTGCCGTGGCTAGCATCTCAATATGGCCTATTTCCTCGGTTCCGGTTTCCAGCAGCATGTGCTTGTATTTCACTGGTCCGCGGGAGTTCCAGGCCTGGAACAAGTACTGTAAACACACACGCATCTCTCCCTCAATTCCGCCAATGGCCTGTTGCAGCAATCTGGCAAACTGAGGATTGGGTTTGTCAACTCTTACTTTGTACTGGAGTTTTCGATCATGGTAAAACATGGGCTTGTTCTATTTTTAGTGAATTAAACAAAAGCATACCCACTTCCTAAACGAGCATAATTTGTTTTAGGGCAATTAAAAAATCCTGTTATAAATTAATTAAACCCAATATAAATATATTAACGTATTCACCTTAACTGATTAGTTTTTAGTTGCTTACGCAATAATTTATGCATAATAGGTTTGAATAAAAGAGAAAGAATGTTTAGTAAAATTCAGTATTAATACCGTCAATATCGCTCTGTATTTATTCCTAAGCTGAGCAGAAATGAAAAGGCTATTTTTCTTCTTAAGCTACGCCTAAGCTTCTTATTTATTTTAAAGCTAGTTATCAAAAAACAGCTATAAAACGCTATCAGAAAAAGATAGAATAATTGAAGGAATATAGATAAGTTCAGAATGGAATAGTTACAAAAATAAAACCACAGCAAATTCTTAAGCTTCCAACATAAAGCAGAGGGTGTTATATGATTTACAGCAGGCACCTCAATCTTAAATGAGTATTTACCGTATACACATCCCAACGAAACCAATGTACCAAAACTATGAAAAAAGCATCTAAGGTATTGGCAGCGGCTATGATAGCACTTGCCTTTGGGTTTACCTCCTGTGAATCTAAAACCGCCCAGAATGTAGAAAACACCGCTGAATCGGCTGCAGACGAAGTATCTTCCGCCGCTGAAGAAGTAACCGCTGAGGCAGATTCTGCTCTAACCTCTACAGATACTATCTCAGTGAGAGAAGAACCTGTGAAAGACGGCGTAGCCGACAAGGTGGACAACCAATAGAAATACTCTCATATAGATTTGCAATAAATCCGTTGGCCCGCTGGAAATGCTTGGGCCAACGGATTTATTTTATAATCAGCACCATACAGAATTATTCAATTTTTTTTTGGCATAATGATATAACTTATCAGGAAGGCGCTATATTTGTATCCCCGTTTCTCAGCATACAAATAACAACCTGCATTGTGGATCTAGACTGCCAGAAATCACCTTATACCAACATATTCGTAGACGCCAGTTTACAGGCTGTTCATATTGCGTGTGAAGGACTTGTCCCCAGCGATACCTTCCGGAGAACCCTGCTTTATGTCATGGAACTGATCAAAAGCAACAACCTGCTGGCCTGCATCTATGACATCCGGCAGCTCAAAAGCATACCGCCCCAGGACCAGGATTGGTTTATTGACGAGGTACTACCTTTATTAATGGATGCACCCATCCGGAAAGTGGCTGTTCTGGAGGCGGCCAACGGCACCAACCTGCTGGACCTGAACCAACTGGTCTATTCAAAATACCTCTCTATTCCCTTTGAGCTACAGTATTTTGAAGACGTGGCCTCTGCATTGGAATGGGTTTCCAAAACAACACCCTTAGAAAACAACCCACTGACTTCTTCCCGTAAAAGCCTGGCTTCGGCTCTGTAGGCAATCCTTTCCCTACCTTATATCAACCTGTCAGATGCTGCTAGCCTGGGCCGGATAGGCATAATCCTGCAGGTAGCTGTACTTCTCACACAATCGGCCATCCTTCGCAACGGTGGCATTCCTCAACACACCGTCTTTATCCCCGTTAAACAGATAGGGCAGCACCTTGTCAATGATCTGGCGCCCGAAATCGCGGGAAGCATTGCGGGGCAACTCACAGGGTAGGTTATCCACGGCCATGATGGTGATGTTCTTCTCTGAGGAATAAGCTTCTTCCAATTCGCCCGTCAAGGGGTTATAGTCAAAGGCCGGCTCCGCAATGGTAGACACGCGCTTGGTACAGGGGATGGATCCGCCCACGTCGCAGGTGATATCGGCAATGGTGTTGATCTTGAAATCTGGCTGCTGCATGTCTTCTTGGGTGAACAGCACGGGCGCGGCGGGGTTCCAGTAGGCGCAAGGCATGAGCAGATCGGTCACTTTGGAGAACTTATGGAAAGTAGACTGGTACAGGTGCGGGTTCTGGTAGAAATCTTTGGAGTCCCACACCTCCACATCGGGGCGCACGTGGTAGTCTGAAGAGCGCAACTGCACAAACACCGGCTCAGCGAACTCTTTGTACAGATAGTCAAATACGCTCACCTGCCGCAGGCCCATGCGCGTGAGCACCTCCAGGGCACCGTGGGTCACGCGGCCGTTTCCGGTAATGGCAATCTTAATGTTGGGCAAAGTCTTCACCTTGAAGAACTCCTCCAGCATGTCTTCCATGTCTGTGCACTGGTGCGCGGGTTTGAGGTGATAGAGATCCCATTTACGTCCGTAGGTCAGCAGTCCGTTGTAGGCACCCACAATGCCGGCCCATCTCCCGAAGGCCACTTCCCGCTCGCCCTGGGCGTTGGTGATGGTCTCGTAGTCAATCATGGTGATCTTCTTTTCCAGAATGGCCTGCAGCAGTTTCTGGTTATGGGCCTGTTTCTTAATAGTATGCGAGAAAAAGAAATAGGTCTTGTTAGGGATAAGCTGGTCTACAGGCACTTCCTTAACGCCAAACAAAACATCGCAGGAGCTCAGGTCCTCTTTGAGGGGAATACCCAGGTCGGCGTACTCCTCGTCTGAGAAGCACCGGATGGGGCTGGGCTGCACCACCAACTGCACCTCCGGAAAGGATTGCAGCACTTCCTGGCATTTTTTTGGCGTAAGGGGCACCCGTTTGTCTACCGGCACTTTTCCTTCGCGCAAAACTCCAATCTTTAGCTTTTTCATAGGGGACGACCCAAGGGGCCTGATGTACGTTCTGGGGCTGTTTTCCAAAAAACAAGGCAAAAACCATAACTCCCTCTCAGCCTGTCCCGCAATTTAATGGCTCTGGCTGTAATTGTGAATTATAACCTGTACTTTTGTTAAATCATTTGCACCAAACGTTTGTTACAGGACAAAAGAAACTTATCTACCTAAATTCCAGCGATAAATGATCTTTAAAACCAAGCCTGCCGATATCTTCAAGGAGCGCCATAACGGCCCCGTAAAAGAGCAGATGCAGGATATGCTGCAAACCATTGGGGCAGCATCTCTAGACCAACTCATTGACGAGACCGTTCCGCCGGCTATCCGCCTGAAAAACCCGCTGAACTTACCTGCTGCGCTGACTGAGCGTGACTTCCTCCGGAAGTTCGCCAAGATTGCGAAGCAGAACAAACTCTACAAATCCTACATCGGGCTTGGGTACCATGACACTATCCTGCCGCCGGTGATCCAGCGTAACATTCTGGAGAACCCAGGCTGGTACACTGCTTACACGCCCTACCAGGCCGAGATTGCCCAAGGTCGTTTGGAGGCGTTGATCAACTACCAGACCCTCATCATTGACCTGACTGGTATGGCCATCGCCAACGCGTCTCTGTTGGATGAGGCTACCGCCGCCGCTGAGGCCATGAACCTGCAGTACTCGCTGCGCAAAGGCGCCCGCAAAAACGCGAACCGCTACTTTGTGTCTAACCAGGTACTGCCGCAAACCATTGACGTGTTGCTTTCCCGCGCCACGCCGCTGGGCATTGAACTGGTCATTGGCGATCACCGCGAAATCAACCTGCAAGACGATACCTTGTTCGGAGCCTTGGTACAGTACCCCGCCGCTGACGGTGAGGTATTCGATTACACCGATTTCATCTCGCAAGGACACGCCGTTGGCTTACCGGTAGCTGTAGCTGCTGACCTGCTGAGCTTGACTTTGTTGAAATCTCCAGGTGAGATGGGTGCCGACGTGGTAGTGGGTTCTTCGCAGCGTTTTGGCGTACCGATGGGTTACGGCGGACCGCACGCTGGTTTCTTCGCGACCAAAGACGAGTACAAGCGCTCTATCCCGGGCCGTATCATCGGGTTGTCACAGGATGCTTTTGGGCAGAAAGCGTACCGCATGGCCCTGCAGACCCGCGAGCAGCACATCCGGAGAGAGAAAGCGACTTCCAACATCTGTACCGCGCAGGTATTGCTGGCGGTAATGGCCGGAATGTACGCTGTCTACCATGGACCGCGCCGTCTGAAATACATCGGTCTGAACATCCACAGCTTGACGCAGATTCTGGAGAAAGGTCTGGAGCGCTTAGGCTTCGAGCAACTGAACGAAAACTATTTCGATACGCTGAACCTGCGCATTGAGAGCGCGGAGTTGCAGCAGGCCATCCGTCAGGAGGCTGAAGCGGCGCAGATCAACTTCCGTTATTTTGGTGACAACAACATCGGGATTTCCCTGCACCAGAACACTGATCTGGACGAGGTGAAGGATATTTTGGCCGTTTTCGCGAAAGTAGCTGGAAAACCGGATGCCACGCTGGAACTGGACGCTATTCCGGAAGAGACCGAAATCACCTGGCCTGAGTCCTTGATCCGTACCTCTCCTTACCTGCAAGCCGAAGTTTTCAACAAGTACCACTCTGAGAGCGAAATCCTGCGCTACATGAAGTACTTGGAGAACAAAGACTTCTCGCTGGCGCACGGCATGATTCCGTTGGGTTCCTGCACCATGAAACTGAACGCCACCGCCGAGATGATCCCGGTGACCTGGCCAGAGATTGGGTCTTTGCACCCCTTCGCCCCGGCTGATCAGGCTAAAGGTTACGCCCAGATCTTCCAGGACCTGGAAGCCTGGTTATGCGAAGTAACTGGTTTTGCCGCCGTTTCATTGCAGCCTAACTCCGGTGCCCAGGGTGAGTACGCTGGTCTGATGGTAATCAGAGCCTACCACGAAGCCCGTGGCGATCATCACCGCAACATCTCCTTGATCCCTTCCTCGGCGCACGGCACTAACCCTGCCTCGGCGGTAATGGCTGGCATGAAAGTGGTGATTGTGAAATGCGATGAGCGCGGCAACATTGACGTAGCCGACCTCCGTGCGAAAGCCGATGAGCACAAAGATGACCTGTCTTGCCTCATGGTAACCTATCCGTCTACCCACGGCGTGTACGAGGAAAGCATCATCGAGATCTGCGAGATCATCCACCAGAACGGTGGCCGCGTGTACATGGACGGTGCCAACATGAATGCCCAGGTAGGTTTGACCTCTCCGGCCAACATCGGCGCGGACGTGTGTCACCTGAACCTGCACAAAACCTTCTGCATTCCGCACGGTGGCGGTGGACCAGGCGTTGGCCCGATTGGCGTAGTTGCTGACTTGGCTCCGTTCTTGCCAGGCCACGCCGTAGTAGACTTAGAGCGTCCGGAAGCGATCAACGCGGTTTCTGCGGCACCTTGGGGAAGCGCCAGCATTCTGCCAATCTCTTACGCCTATATCAACATGATGGGCGGCGAGGGCTTGACAGAGGCGACCAAAATGGCGATCCTGAATGCAAACTACATCAAAGCGCGCCTGGAAGAGCACTACCCAGTGTTGTACGTTGGTTCTAACGGCCGTTGTGCCCACGAGATGATCTTAGACTGCCGCTCCTTCAAAAAGGCCGGCGTTGAAGTGGAAGACATCGCGAAGCGTCTGATGGACTATGGTTTCCACGCCCCAACCGTATCGTTCCCAGTAGCGGGTACGTTGATGGTAGAGCCTACCGAGAGTGAGAGCAAAGAAGAGCTGGACCGTTTCTGCGATGCCATGATCTCCATTCGGGCAGAAATCACCGAGATTGAGGAAGGACAGGCTGATCAGAAAAACAACCTGCTCAAAAACGCTCCGCACCCAGCACACGTGGCCTTGGCCGAAGATTGGTCATTCCCGTACTCTCGTGAGCGTGCCGTTTACCCGATTCCTTACACCCGCACCGCTAAGTTCTGGCCAACCGTGAGCCGGATTGACAGCGCCTACGGTGACCGTAACCTGGTGTGCAGCTGCGCTCCTATTGAGGCCTACAACGAGCAAGGCCAGGAAATGAAAGCCGTTTAAAGCTGATCTAATTATTGGTAATAAAAAAGGCCTGTGGAGACATTCCGCAGGCCTTTTTGTTTTAAGCCTACTTTGCAAAAAACAAGCCTCAAACCCCACCTTAAACAATCTAAAAAATCGAGATTGAAAATAAACCAATTGGTATAATAAAGGCATAGTTTTTGCGTATTGATTGTACGAAAGAAACATTCTCCGAAACCAACTTTTCCGCTTTCATGTTATCAATCTGAGCGGAGAGGCCATTTACGAGATGTTTCTCTCCTATTCTTTCACTACACTAAAACTGTACAAATCAATGAAACCATTCAATAAGATAGCGAAGTTGATCACAGGGGTAATGATGGGGCTGTTGGTACTGGGTTTCACCGGATGTGCCACCACCTATAACGTTACCACCGACTTTGACAAAGGCACCAATTTCCAGGCGTACAAAACCTGGCGCTGGTACCAGGACGCACCAGTTGCCAAGGATTCTACCAACCGTCGTTACACTACGTTTTTAGATAAACGCGTGAAAAACGCGGTAGAAGCCGAGATGCAGCGCCGCGGCTTCCAGAAAGCAAGTGCCTCTGACAAACCAGACATGTTACTGGCCTACGATTTCACCATCGAGAACCAGCAGCGCCTGAACCCTAACTTTGTAAGCGTGCCGTCTATCGGTTACGGGTACTGGTACGGGTATCGTTATGCGTACACCTACAACCGCCTGTACAACACCACCTCTTTGCAGGACTATCAGCAAGGCACCTTGATTCTGGACGTGGTAGACGCTAAATCCAATGAATTGATCTGGCGCGGAAGCAGCGAAACTGCCGCCTCTGAAAGATCCCTCACCGATGAGAAAGTGCAGCAGATTGTCTCCAGCATTCTGGCCAAGTTCCCGCCACAAGAGCAGGAGAGAGCCACTGCTCGCCGGTAATTAATTGACATACCCAAAACAAAAGAGCCACTCATTTGAGTGGCTCTTTTGTTTTAAGACTGTTTTAGCGAAAACACCTGCAAAACGCTACTTAATCTTGATTTCCGTCCGGCGGTTGAGTTGGTGCTGGTCTTCGGTACATTCCACACCATCGGCGCAGCCGTTGATCAGGACGGTCTCGCCGTAGCCTTTCCAGGTGAGTCGGTTTCTCGCGATGCCCTGGCTCACCAGGTACTCCACCGCCGACTGGGCCCGGCGTTCAGACAAGACTTGGTTGTAGCCGTGGCCTTCGCGGCTATCGGTGTGGGAGCCTAACTCAATCTTGATACTGGGATTGTCTTTAAGCATGCGCACCAGTTTGTCCAGTTCCTTGGCAGCATCGGGGCGGATGTTCCATTTGTCTAGGTCATAGTAGATGTTCTCTATAGCGATCACTTGGTTCTTCTGGCTCTTGTCAAAGATAAGCGTCACGCGGGTAGTATCGGCTAGCTTCACGGTGTCAATGGCCACCAAGGCCGACTGCGTCAGGTACCCGAACTTATCCCCTACCAGGTCATAGGTGGTGCCTTTCTGCACCCCAAACTTGTATTCGCCGTTGCGGTCGGAGAATGCTACCACAGAATCTTGGGTCTCTTTTGGAGTTAGTTTCAGCCGGACATCGGCTAGCGGCTGGTTGATGGCGCGCTTGCCTTTCACTTGCACTCTCTCTAAAGTAGTCACAAACAAGACGGCGTTGCTCAACAGCTTGAACGAGTAGATGTCATCGGTGCCGTTGTTGCTGTCGCGGTTAGAGGACAGATACCCTACTTGGGCATTGTTCGCGCCGCGCATGAACACCATCCCGAAATCATCTTTGGGCGAGTTCACGGGTGCGCGCAGGTTTTCTGGTTTGCTCCAGGTAGCACGGCTGCCTTTCACCTTGAACACATCCAATCCACCGAAGCCCGGGTGCGTGTCTGAGGAGAAGTACAGGGTACCGTTCTGGTCGAAGCCCGGGAACATCTCTTTGCCCACGGTATTCACCATATTGCCGGCGTTCATGGGCTGACCCCAGGTGCCATCGGCCTGCAGTTCTGCGTAGTAGATATCGGTCTCGCCGTAGCCGCCGGGTTTGTCAGACACGAAGTACAGCACTTGCCCATCGGGGGAGATGGCCGGGTGCCCCACACTGTATTCCTCCACCTTGTTATGGGTGAAAGGGGTCACCTCGGTCCAGTTGGTTCCGTCACGGCGGGCCGAGAAAATCTCCAGACGGTTCACATAGTCACTGGAGAGCGGCTTTTTCACCCAGCTGGTGGGGTCCACATTCACGTCTTTCTGCTTTTTCTCCACCATGTGGGTGCGGGTGAAGTAAAGAGTGGTATTCGCAGAATCAAGCACCGCGGGGCCGTCATGGTAAACGGAGTTCAGCGTATTGCTCGCGATGGCAGGCATTTGCCAGGTGCTGTCTGCGTTGCGCTGGGCGTAGAACATCTGCAGGTACGGGCGGCCGGTCCAACCGTAAGTGCCGGCATCCACATCTTTGTCGCTGCTTACATTGCCGCCGCGGTCTGAGGTAAACAGGATGCCTTGGTCATACACCGTAGGGCTGAAGTCGGCGTTGCCGGAGTTGATCTGCGTCTCGTTCACCACAATAGCGGAGGCAGGCTCTTCCAACAGCTTCAAAGCAGCGTCTGAGGCCTGCGCCTTCGCGTTGGCTCTGGCGGCTTCGGCGGGCACCTTGCGGGCGTAATCCTGGTACTGGGTTTTCGCCTCGAAATACTTCCCGTTGCTACGCAAAGCCTCGGCATAGTAATAGGTGTTAATGGGGTCGGACTCAGGCATGGCCACTACTTTGGCGTACCACTGCTCGGTCTCGTTAGTACGACCTGTCAGGCGGTAAGCATCGGCCAGGCGTTGGGCTCCCTGCAGGGTTGGTTCCTTATCGGAAAACACCTCCTGGTACTCTTCAATAGCCAGGGAATAGTCAAAGTTCTCGTACAGCCTGTCGGCTTTGCGGGTGGTTTGGCAGCCGCCTAAGGCTAGGCTACCAGCAAAAAAGGAAAGTAAAAGAGATTTGTATATGTTATGCATAGAAGCGTCTGTTAAAATTAGAAATACCGGGGAGTTACCATCTTGGTGGCTTCCTTTCTCAGGAAACTGTAGCCAACGGATATTTCATGGGTGCTCAAATCATTCAGGTTGCCGTGCAGCGTAAAATCATGGGCATAACCCAGGCGCAGGCGCTTTGTCACGTACAGATCGGCCATGGCCACCACCGCGTCTTTGGAGGAAAGTCCCTTCGCCTCGAAATCATTCTTGAAGATGTTCATGGCTGTGCGGTAGCTGGCGCCTAACCAGATGCGCTCGCCAAACAGGAAGAAAGCATTAAAGTCCACGTTCGTAGGACCGTCAAAGTTCTCCTTCAGCATGATGCTGGGCTTCACCTTGATGTTGTGGCTGATGTCGGCCACGTACCCGATGTTGAAGAAGTAGTGGCGCTCCGGGTCATAGTTGATGTCTTTGTCGATGCCCAGCAAATCGGTCACGGAAACGCCGGCGTAGAAGCGCTCGGTGTGGAAGAAAATCCCCGCTTTCAAACTCGGGCTCCAAGTGGTTTCCTTTTGGGCGTTGATCACCGCCGGATCTTCCTGGTCATTCCCGGTGATCAGTTTAGAGCCGTCTACCGCGAAGTGCGACACCCCAGCCGCCAACCCGAAGGAAAGGATACCGGTTTCACTTACCGGCAACTTCACGGCCGCGTCTACCTCGATGTTCTTGCGGTTCTGGGCGAAGATCTCATCACGGGTGGCGTGGAAACCAAGGCCCAGGTGCTTGTTCTTGGTGAGCCCGTCAATGCTGAAGGTCTGCGTATTGGGCGCTCCCCGTAAGCCTACCCACTGGGTGCGGTGGAAGGCGTTGAGGGTAAGCGTTTCCTTACTCCCGGCATAGGCCGGATTGATTACTAATTGGTTGAAGATGTACTGGGAAAACTGTGACCGGTGCTGTGCCCAACTGCTCCCCGCAGCCAGCATGGAAATAAGTATGATAAAGATTCTTTTCATTTCTAAGGGAAATTAATGTTTGAACTACCTGCGCTTAGCGCACTACCTGTACCGGTCCTCTGAATACCTGGTCTTTGCCGTCACAGCCGCGCACGCGCAGGACATAGAAGTAAGTGGCTTCTTCCAGGCCAGCAGCCTGCCAGTCGTTCTTGTAGCCTTTGGTTTTGTAGATCTCGTTGCCCCAACGGTTGTAGACGGTCAGATCATTGTCAGGGAAGTTCAGGAGGTTCCGGATCACGAAGGTGTCGTTGATGCCATCACCATTCGGGCTGAACACCGTAGGCACCACGATCTCAGTACCGGCATCGGCGGCTCTCACTTCCACCGAGGCTTCGTTGCTGGCGCAGGTAGAACCGGCAGTGCTGGCACTTACCTTAAGTGTGCCCACGGCGTTGGCGCTAGCGGCTTTCAGGGTCACAGAAGTGCCGGTGGCAGTCGTGCTGTTATCGGCGAACGTGAAGCCGGCTGGCGCGGTCCAGGTGTAGGTCACACCCGCCACTGGGTTAGAGATGCCGTAGGTCAGGCCTGTGCACGGTCCGCTGTTGTCCAGGATAATTGGAGTAGCAGGTGGCGTGCTCGGGGTCACGTCTGGGGTAGAGGCCGTAGCCGTACCGCAGGCGTTAGAAGCCACCACAGTTACTTTTCCTGAGCCAGTCCCAGCTTTTACTTGAATAGAAGTACCAGTAGCAGCGCCTACTCTCTCCCAGCCGGTACCAGACACGCTCCAGGTATAGGTTACGCCCGCTACCGGTTGGCTGATGCTGTATTGGTAGGTGGCCCCGGCACACAAGGCGGTTCCCGGGCCTGTAATGGTTGGAGTAGTCGGAGCTGTTCTTACCACCAATTCAATTGGGAAGGCAAGGCTGTTCTGGCAGTTGCCCGTAGTTACCGCCACAACGGAGATTGGATAAGTGCCTGGTGCTGTTGTGGCGCTTGCTCTCACCGTGAAAGAAGTCAGCGATTGTGCTTCAATGGTGATGCCGCTGTTGGCTGGCGCTACGATGGCCAGGCTTGTCACGCCTGCTGAGACGTTGCTTACTGTGAAGGTAGAGGTTCCGCCCACGCATACTTCCTGCGGACCTACCACATTAGGTCTGGCCGGACGCACGCAGGTAGTTGCCTCGTCAGTTCCGCCGTTATTCTCAATAACCGCAACGTTGGTGATTTCTCCAAGCCTCAAAGTTTTAGCAGTGATGGTCAGCGTGGCAATGGAGTTCGCAGGCAAGGTGCCGATGTCCCATATTCCCGTGGTGCCATTATAGGTTCCTTTGTCTGCTACCGCTGGTGGCACCAGGGCCAAGCCTTCGGGCAATCTGTCTTCTACCGTTACATTGGTGGCATCCGCGGCTCCTGAGTTGGTGACTCTGATGGTGTAGATGACATTATCGCCTAAAGTCACGGTAGTAGCATTGACTGCCTTGGTGATGCTTAGGTTAGCGCTACCAGGGGTTGTTCCCCCGCCACCGGTACCACCATCGCCAGGTCCTCCATCTCCTCCATCGCCATCGCCGTCGTCACCATCATCTCCACCGTTGTTGGTGGTAAGCGGCTCCGGCAAAGAAATGTTGTTGTTATTAAGCGTGATTGCCCCATTCGTAGACAACACCCGCCCTACCAGCGTGGAGCTCAGGCTCAGGAAGGCGTTATTCTGTACCACAAAGTTTCCACTCAAGGTAGAAGGCGTGGTCAACATCCCTCCTGTGCCTATGGTGATGTTTCCGGTTACCCGGAAGAAGATGTTGTTTGGGGTAGCGTTGAAGACATTGATAGCGGAACCTGGGTCAATGACTAGGTCGCCGTTCACCTGAATGATGAACACTGAGTTGGGATTTCCCTGGCCATCAAACTTCAGGCGACCGCTGATACGCGCGTTACCGTCAAATCTGTAAACCCCGCGGGTAAGCAAAGTACCGCGCACGGCGGCCTCCCCTTTGGTAAAACCTTCGCCTAACGTTTGCCCGGTTAGGTTGCGGGTGGGCGTGAATTGCCCCAGTTCATTGTACACCCGTACAACGTCGGTTTTGGCAGTGGCGGCCGCGGCATTCCCGCGTTGCGTGTCTCCCAGCACTTTGCCTGGCGGGAAACCCACTACAGCAGCACCCGGCGATACTCCAAGGTCACCGTACAGAATGCTGCTACCGGTACTGGTAACCGTACTACTCCCCAACACCGCATACTCGCGGGCCGCTCCCAGTGAAGGAGTTGTTAGGGTTTGCGCATTTGAAGAGGAAAAAACAGCGAGCCATGCTGTCAACAAGAGTAAAAGTTTCTTCATATGAAGGGATAAAGGAAATAGGGATAATAGTTAATCTCGGATATTCCTATATAGGAATAGAGCCCCTGCATGTACTTTGCTTTCAGGCAAAAGTTTTGACTTGTTGGAAAGATGCAATATGAGCTAGAAGGGAAGAAACAAGGTGTTCTAACAACAAGCTTGGCTACTTGGTGCTTTTTAAGAATCTCAGGTTGAGAAAATGCTTTTTTACAGCGCAGATAAGTAGATATCGCTGCAAGGTAGAAATAAATAAAAGAGCAGAGTCTTTTAATTTAGGGTAGCTGCGGAAAACCGCACTCATTGGTGTAAATACGATTTTATTATTTTTTTCCCATTTACAAGCCTCGGCTTCCTCTCCTTGATTTTTTATAATCAGAAGAAAACCACTACAAATAGTCCAAGTAGAACCAATAAAAAAGCCCTGCTGGTCGGCAGGGCTTTTTTATTGGTGTTTTTCAAGAAATGGCTCAGAAACTAAACATGCACGTGGCGCTCTGCATGGTAAGAAGAACGCACCAACGGACCAGACTCCACGTACTTGAGGCCGCGATTCAGGCCTTCCTCACGGTAGTGGGCAAACAGATCAGGGTGGATGAACTCGGCTACCTCAATGTGCATTTTAGTAGGTTGCAGGTACTGGCCTAAAGTAAGGATATCCAAGCCGTTGGCGGCTAAGTCATCCATGGCTTCGTACACTTGCTCTTTGGTTTCGCCCAGACCTAGCATGATACCACTCTTGGTGCGTTTGCCGTAGGCCTTGGTACGATTGATCTGCTCCAGGCTGCGGTCATACTTGGCCTGCGGACGCACCTGACGGTACAGGTTCCGAACGGTTTCCATGTTGTGCGATACCACTTCCTGTCCGGCAGAAATCATCACCTCCAAGGCTTCCCAGTTAGCTTTCACGTCTGGGATAAGCGTTTCAATAGTGGTTTCCGGTGAAAGGTTCTTGATCTGCACAACAGTTTCGTGCCACACACTGGCGCCACGGTCTTTCAGTTCGTCGCGGTTCACCGAGGTGATCACGGCATGCTTCACGCCCATGAGTTGAATGGCTTCGGCCACACGGCGAGGCTCATCCAGGTCATACTCGTTGGGGCGGCCAGTGGCCACGGCGCAGAAAGAACAGGAGCGGGTACATACGTTGCCCAAGATCATGAAGGTAGCCGTGCCGGCTCCCCAGCACTCTCCCATGTTCGGGCAGTTTCCGCTTTCGCAGATAGTATGTAGTTTATAGGTATCTACCAGTTGTCTGACTTTGGCGTATTCTTTGCCCACCGGCAGTTTCACGCGCAGCCAGTCTGGCTTACGGGTTTTAGTTTGAGCTTCTGCTGGTTGAATAACCGGCAACGCAATCAATTGATCCATGTAGCAAAGGTACTAAGTGAGGAGCGGATAGGCAAAAAACAGCCAAAAGGGATGGATCGTTCAACGGCGACGCCCGTAATACAAGGTCAGGTACACAGACATGAAGGTGTTGCGCTTGGGGGCACCGGGAATCATGGTCATATCGCCGGCAAAAGCCTCTACCAGCATACCTACCTCTATCCCAGTCACGCTTTCCATGTACCGGCCATACTCAAAGGAGACACCCGCCTTGGCATGGGCCCCAACCCTGAAACTAGGTTCGCTCAAGCCTTTGAACACCCCTGGGGCTCCCACAATCAGACCTTCGTTTGTGTGGGTGTTGGGGTCATACTGCTCGGTGCTGATCATGACCGGACCTACCAGATAGTATTGCTGGGTTCTGGGGTCTAAGACGTAATTGCTGCGGTCATACTCAATAAAGTAGGGCGCCATGATCCCGATGGAGGGGCCGGCGGCCACTACCCCGTTCACCTGCACGCCAGACTCGGCGGCCTTTCTAAAGAAGGTGTACTCCCGGCCGTACTGCGGTCTGAGCACAAACAGGTAATTGCTTTTGCCCCGCACAAAGGAGGCCCCGTTCTGCAGGTTCTGGACCGGCCTTTCTTTCGGGTGCTTTACCTCCACTCCTTCCAAGGCCCAGAAATGGTACCAGTTTCCCTCTAAATGGTAGACCTGCTTGATCATGGCTCCGCCTAAAAGGCCACCATTGGAGTTGAAGTTCAGCCCATAGGTAAACTCCCTGGAATAGCCTTCTTCTTCCTCAACGGCCTGAGCCATGGCCAGACTAACCGGAAGAAAGGATATGAGGACAAGCACAAGTAGAATTCTGCGCACAGGAAAGAAGGCTAAGGTTTGTTTAAATGTAAATAACTTTACAGGCACCTGCAAATCTTAAATAGTAAGACAATCCGTTCTAAGGCACTAATAGCCCAGGCTCACTCCGCACCCAACAACTCTGCTTCCTGCACCTGCTGCTCCTTCGGGAGGAATGCGCCTATTGTTTGGAGGGAACTTCAGGCGAAAACATCGAAGTACCAGCAGAGGTTTGGGCAAGTTTCCGGCTCTGGTTTAACAGGCAGCACGAAGACAATGTTTGAAAACTCCACCCTAGCCTGGTTCCGTTTCCCTTGCACCAGCTAATCTGTTGCGTTCCAATGGACTTAGCCTTGGATTAGAACGAAATATCTTACCTATATGATATAATAAAAATACCGGGGAAAGTATTTTCAAAAAAGATACTTTCCCCGGTATATGCGTCACCTCAGGAAGCCCGTTTTTTTACTTCCTGCAGGCTTATCCCTAAGTGAGAGCCATGGTACTGGCACTGCCCGTCTTTGATGAGCAGGAGTTGGGGAGATTCATGCTTTACCGCGAAGGATTGGGCAATCTCGGCAGACACCGGCCGATAGTTCAGAAGATCCAGGTAATAGGGTTTCACGTTGCCCAGGTCCGCATCGGCCCACTGGCGCTCCAGCCGGCTTTTGGCCGTGGCGCTGATAGAGCACGTGGTGCTGTGCTTGAAAATAACTACTGGTTGTTCCTTTGACTCTTCTTTGATCTGCTCAATCTGCTCAATGCTGTTGATAGGGTTCCACTGCATAATTCTGATCTGTAAAATCTTAAAATTGAACGGCTCAGCTTTTCCTGGCCCGCGTTGCCGCGTTCTTTTTGGTGAATACTTTTGGTTTGGTGACCGCCGTTCCGTCTTCATTGATGGGCATAAGGTCTCTTTTGTTGCCCTTCTTCAGTTTACGGCCACTTTCGCCTTTCCGGTGGTTGTACGCATCCACATCCAGATGTGATTCACTGTAATCGGTTTCCACCCGTTTGGCTTCTCTGAGGCTGGTCTTCAACTGCCGCTTCTGCTGTTTGGGGGTTAGGTAAGCGGTCTGAGCCTGCACCGAGGGCGCTATGCCAAAAACCAGCGCCACTACAGCGCACAAGAAAATAAGGGGTAGCTTGTGTTTCATCCTAGTCCTACTTTTTCCAAGAGGCTTTGCTTGCGTTTAGGGGTGGGGATCTTGGTTTTCTTCTTCTTGAGCAACCCCTGTTTGTCATACTCCATGTCCCGTCCGCCGTAATCACGGCCTTCGTTCGCCTGGTCTTCCTGGGTAATTTCTTTCTTTTTGAACATGCCAAACATAGAACCCTTCTTCTTCCCGGAAACGTCCGGGCAAGCGATCCTGCTGGAGTTACAAGCTCCCAAAGTCAGGCCCATGGACAACACCACAAGCCCTACGGCAAAGCGCATCTTTATCATACCTATATTCAACTTATGGTATACGTGTACCAACTTGTGTTGGCTATATCTGTTCCTGTTTTAAGGCCGCTTTGCAAAAAACAGCCCAAAAACAGAGGCAGATTCCTTAGAAACTCAGCAAGGCCTCTACTTTTTCGCGCAGGCGCTTCACCGGCAGGAACTCCTGCTCCAGCGGCGGCGCAAACGGGATAGCGGTATCCAGGCCACCCACACGCACCACCGGCCCGTCTAACTGGGTAAAGCAGTTCTCCGAGATCCAGGCGGCGATCTCTGCCCCAATTCCTCCGGTAATAGTGTCTTCATGCAGCACAATCACGCGGCCGGTTTTGGTCACGGTCTGGCGCACGGCCTCTTTGTCCCAAGGCAGCAACGAACGCAAATCCAGGATATCGGCGGATACGTCTGGCATGGTGTTCAGGAGCTGCTTGGCCCAGTGCACACCCATGCCATAGGTGATGATGGAAAAGTCGCTTCCTTCCTGCGCCAAGCGGGCCCGCCCGATTTCCACGGTGTAGTAATCATCGGGGATGGCTTCTGACAAGGCGCGGTACAGTAGTTTATGCTCAAAGAACATGACCGGGTTAGGGTCTTCGATGGCCGCGTTCAACAGGCCTTTGGCGTCATACGGCGTGGACGGGTACACAATCTTTAGCCCCGGCGTGTGGAAAAACCAAGCCTCGTTGCTCTGCGAGTGGAACGGACCGGCCGCTGCCCCCGCGCCCGTTGGCATGCGTACCACCACATCGGCGTTCTGGCCCCAGCGGTAGTGGCTTTTGGCCAGGTTATTCACAATCTGGCTGAAACCGGCACTCACAAAATCGGCGAACTGCATCTCAATCACCGATTTCTTTTTCTTGATGGACATGCCCAGTCCGATGCCCAAGATAGCCGATTCGCACAGCGGTGTGTTGCGGATACGCTCTTTCCCGAACTTATCCACGAAGCCCTCGGTCACTTTGAAGACCCCGCCGTACTCCGCAATGTCTTGGCCCATGATCACCAGATCGGGGTAACGCTCCAGGCTTTGGCGCAGGGAATCTGAGATGGCATCCACGAAACGGCGCTCTGAGCGGGCACTGTCTTTGGGCTTGATCACGTCCTGGATGAATGGCTGGTACATATCGGCGAGCTCTTCCTTCACATCCGGGGTAGGCATGGGCGTGTTGTGTGCTACTTCCAGCCCGCGCTCAATCTCCTCGCGGAACTCCTCACGGATGGCTGCCAGGGATTTAGGCGTGAGCACCTTCTCGTCCAGGAGGTATTTCTCAAAGTTCTCCACCGGGTCTTTCTTGCTCCAGCGCTCAAACAGTTCCTGCGGCACGTACTTGGTCCCGGAAGCTTCTTCGTGCCCGCGCATCCTGAACGTCATCGCCTCAATCAACATGGGGCGCGGGTTCTTCCTGATGCTGTAGGCGGCCTGGCGCACGGTGTCATAGACTTCCAGCACGTTGTTGCCGTCTATCTGCAACGCATCAATGCCGTAGGCCGGGCCTTTGTCAATGAAGTACTGGCACTTGAACTGCTCGTTGCTGGGCGTAGACAAGCCGTAACCGTTGTTCTCGATCATGAAAATGACGGGCAATCCCCAGACTGCCGCTACGTTGAGCGCCTCGTGGAAATCGCCTTCGCTCGCGCCGCCGTCACCGCTGTACACCAGGGTCACTTTCTCGCGCTTGTCCAGCATCTCGGCCAGGGCTATTCCATCGGCCACGGCCAACTGTGGACCCAGGTGCGAGATCATGCCCACAATGTGGTGCTCGTTCGTCCCGAAGTGGAAGGAACGGTCACGGCCTTTGGTGAAACCGGTTCTTTTGCCCTGGAACTGGGCAAACAGGCGGTCTAACGGAATGTCGCGGCAGGTGAAAACGCCCAGGTTGCGGTGCAGGGGCAGAATATACTCATCTGGGTCCAGGGCCAGCGTGGAGCCCACCGAGATGGCCTCTTGCCCGATACCCGAGAACCACTTGCTCACTTTGCCCTGGCGCAGCAGAATCAGCATTTTCTCCTCAATCATGCGAGGCTTGAGAATGCCGCGGTACAAATGCAGCAACTCGTCGTCTGTATAGTCTTTTCTGTTGAATTTCATGGTTTTCGCGTTTTCTGCGAGGCGTAAATTTACGGCAATCCCTGACGGGGCGAAATAGTAGCCTAGTTATTTTTACTTTTGTCGTTTAGAGGCCGTTTTACCAAAACAGAGCCCTAATCGGAAACGAGGAACGCGCGGGCAACACCACAAGCCACTCCTCGTTAGAATGATACCTTTTACAGGAGCATCTTTAGAGACAGATTATGATTCAATTCAAAGAATTCACCTTAGATAACGGCCTGCGCTGCCTTGTGCACGAAGATACCACCACGCCGCTGGCGGTTCTCAACGTGCTCTACAACGTGGGCTCCCGCGATGAGGACGAGACCCACACCGGTTTCGCCCACCTGTTTGAGCACCTGATGTTCAGCGGATCAGTGAACGTGCCCAACTACGACGAGCCTTTGCAGCAGGCCGGCGGAGAAAATAACGCCTTCACCTCGCCGGATATTACAAATTATTACCTCACCGTGCCTGCCCAGAACATTGAAACCGGCTTTTGGCTGGAGTCTGACCGCATGCTGGATCTGGCGTTCAGCGAGAATGGCCTGGAAGTGCAGCGCAAAGTGGTGGTAGAGGAATTCAAGCAGAACTACCTGAACCAGCCCTATGGCGATGTCTGGCTCAAGCTTCGGCCGCTGGCCTACCAGCACCATCCTTATAAATGGGCAACCATCGGGAAAGAGATCAGTCACATTGAAAACGCCGTCATGGACGATGTGCGGGGCTTTTTCAAGAAACATTACTCCCCGGCCAACGCCATTCTGGTACTGGCCGGCAACATCACTTTTGAACGCGCCAAAGAACTCACCGAAAAATGGTTCGGGCCGATCTCCGGCGGCGTGAAATACGAGCGCAACTTGCCCCAGGAGCCCCGCCAGACCGAGGCCCGTTATCTGGAAGTGGAGGCCGAAGTGCCGTTGACCGCGCTCTACAAAGCCTACCACATGCCCGCCCGCACCAGCCCAGACTATTACGCCGCCGATCTGTTGAGCGATGTGCTGGGCCACGGTGATTCTTCCCGCCTGTACCAGGAGCTGGTGAAAGAGCAGAAGCTGTTCAACTCCATCTCCTCGTTTGTGACGGGTTCCATGGACCCGGGCTTGCTCGTGATCCAAGGCAAACTGAACGTGGGCATAGACCCGCAGGCTGCCAACGCCGCCATAGAAACCATCGTGGCCAGGATCAGGGCTGAGCACGTGAGTGAGGAGGAACTGCAGAAGGTGAAAAACAAAGCCGAGACCTCCATTGTCTTCTCGGAGATTGAGCTTCTGAACCGTGCCCTGAACCTGGCCGTGGGCAAACTAATGGGCAATCCCAACTTCATCAACGAGGAAGGCGCGCTGGTACAGGCCGTCACCTCACAAGCCATCTACCAACAAGCCCAGGAAATCCTGAGACCTGAGAACTGCTCCACGCTCATCTACAAAGCCGCCCCCGGCAGTGAGGCGCAAGAGGAGTTGGAAGAAGCCCTGGAAGAGGAATAGTCATTTCAGGGCTGGTTTTTTGGAAATCAGCCCCTAAATCAAACTCATTTATCTTTCTCTTTTTTTGTCATCCTGAAAGGATCTTGTGCGCGACCGGCAATAACTATTAAGAAAAGCTTGTCTAGTTCGCCACAAGATCTTTCCAAGATGTCAAAATTTATTAGCCTGCCTTTAGTGGTGTTCTCACCAACAAACTGTAGCAGCAGTTATTGGCAAGGCCAGCGTTCAACTGCTTGTTGGTGAGAACACCAACAAGGGGCCGGCCTTACTCATCTAACAACCCACAATCGAGCAATCAATACTCCTTACATGAGCTTTAACATAAGAACCGGCTTCGGCTATGACGTGCACCAGTTGCAAGAAGGATTGGACTTCTGGCTGGGCGGCATTAAAATACCGCATACCCATGGCGCTTTGGGCCACTCAGACGCTGATGTCTTGATCCACGTGATCTGCGATGCCCTGCTGGGTGCCGCCAACCTGCGGGACATCGGTTACCATTTCTCAGACAGAGACCCACAATACAAAGGCATCGACAGCAAGATCCTGCTGCGCGAAGTCATGAAACTCATTCGGGAGAAAGGCTACGAGGTGGGCAACATTGATTCTACCGTTTGTTTGCAGGAGCCTAAGGTGAACCCGCACATCCCGGGCATGAAAACCTGCCTGGCCGAGGTGATGGGCATTCCGGAGGACGATATCTCCATCAAAGCCACTACCACGGAGCAGCTGGGGTTTGTGGGCAAGAAAGAAGGTGTGGCCGCTTACGCCACGGTGCTGATCCATAAATAACCCGGCCACAGTGCGGCATCGTTTTTGCCTTAGTTTGGCAAAAAACGGCCTAAAACGCCTATCGTTTGTTCGTTAGGCAAAAAATCAGTAGCATTAAGGTCTTATACCAGAACAACAAACAAATCAATGAAAAAGCATTTGTACACGTTGGGCATGGCCGCCGCTTTCCTGTCGGCTTGCTCCTCGTCCCAAACCCCTTCTGCTTCTACCGCGGGCAGTACCGCCTCGGGCGCCAATGGAGCGGCGGCAGCGGGCGCCATCGCGGCGAACCCCACCGATTACGCCAAGACCATCACCGCCGCCGACCTGGAGAAATACCTGCGCGTGCTGGCCTCTGATTCCCTGGAAGGCCGTGAGACCGGCGAGCGCGGACAGAAAATGGCCGCCGAATATATCTCTAACCACTTCAAGGCAAACGGCCTGGTGGGTCCGGTAAAAACGGGTTCTAACCCCTATTACCAAACCTTTGACCTGGAGAAAAGCAGCTGGGGCGAAGGCTACGTGACCGTTGGTTCCAAGAAATTC
This sequence comes from Rufibacter hautae, assembly GCF_008271695.1. Classification (GTDB taxonomy): domain Bacteria; phylum Bacteroidota; class Bacteroidia; order Cytophagales; family Hymenobacteraceae; genus Nibribacter; species Nibribacter hautae. Next base: position 2,167,330 of record NZ_VKKY01000001.1, on the reverse strand, counting down.
GCCATGGGCAAAGACTTCTTCGTGCTGGGCGCCTCACCATACCAGAATGAGGAGACTGCGCAAGTGGTGTTTGCCGGTTACGGCATTGATGACCCTGCCTACTCAGACTACACTAACCTGGACGTAACTGGTAAAGCCGTGGTGGTTTTGGCCGGTGAGCCTAAGAAAGCCGATGGCAAATACCTCCTCAGCGGTACCGATAAAATGAGCACCTGGACCCAGGATGCCCGCACCAAAGCTACCGCCGCCACTAAAAAGGGCGCTAAAAGTGTGCTGGTAGTGATGGGTACCACTGATGCCGAGTTCCAGCAGCAGACAGCTCGTTATGCCGGTATGTTGAACCGCTTTTCAATCGGGTTTGCAGCATCCGCCACGCAGCCCCGCGCCGCCAACATCTACGTATCTCCATCTATGGCTGCCGCTTTGTTGAACACCAAGCCTGAGCAACTGGCTACGTATGGTGCCTCCGTAGGCAAAGCCGGAAAAGCAGTAGCCTCTCCTTACAAAGCGGCTACCAACGTAAAAATCAAAACCGCCCGTAACCGCCAGCCGCTGCCCACTGAGAACGTGTTGGGTTACCTGGAAGGCTCTGATTTGAAAAACGAACTCATCGTGATCAGCTCACACTATGACCACGAAGGCATCAAGAACGGCGTGGTGTACAACGGCGCCAACGACGATGGCTCCGGCACCATGGCGGTGATGGAACTGGCCCAGGCGTTCGCTCAGGCGAAGAAAAACGGCCATGGTCCACGCCGCAGCATCCTGTTCCTGACCGTAACCGCCGAGGAGAAAGGTCTGCTGGGTTCTGAGTACTACACCGACCATCCCGTGTTCCCGCTGGAAAACACCGTGGCGGACCTGAACATCGACATGATCGGGCGCACCGATAAAGAGCACGAAGGCAAAGGCGATTACATCTACGTGATCGGCTCAGACAAGCTTTCCTCAGAATTGCACGCGATTTCAGAAAACGCCAATAAAACGTATTCCAACATCGATCTGGACTATACCTTCAACGACCCGAACGACCCAAACCGGTTCTACTACCGTTCAGACCACTACAACTTCGCGAAGCACAACATTCCGATTGCCTTCTACTTTAACGGGGTGCACGAAGATTACCACCAGCCAACTGATGACGTGGACAAGATCAACTTCCAGTCCGCCGAGAAAGTAGCCCGCCTGGTGTTTTACACCGCCTGGGACTTGGCCAACCGCACCGAGCGCATCAAAGTGGACAGCAATAAGAAATAAGCGGAGCTTATTTCAGTCCTGAGTTCTGAGTTCTGAGTCCTGAGTTGAAAATGACTCTGAACTCAGAACTCAAGACTCAGAACTCATATGTAAACAGAAAAAGGAGGGCAACTGCCCTCCTTTTTCTGTTTACATATATCTTATTGGCCCTTTCGCCGTTATTTTTGTAGCTTGACCCCTTCTTTTACAGGACATTGCAGCAATGAGTGCCCTGCTTTGGGCCTGTTTTCTAAAAACCAGGCTTAAAATGGAGAAGTATAGTTGATGATAGCCCCGGCAGACGCTGGCGCCGAAAAGTAATTACAGGAGAAAATAACTTGAGCATAAAATTAAAGCAGTTTCTGCAGGATTCAGAGAACAAGGCGTTTGACCTGGAGCATCGGCAGAAGATCCGCTTCAACATAGGTAAGTACAACGCCGCTGTGCAGAACGGCATGATGGCCTACGAGCACCATGAGCTGGCGCGCGAACGGGCATCCTTCCTCAAAACCCAGACCATCAACAACCTGGACAAGTACCTGGTGGAGTTTGAGAACAATTTCACCAAACGGGGCGGGAAAGTGATCTGGGCCCAGAACGCCGAGGAAGCTCTGCGCGAGATTGGGGCTATCATGAAGCGCAAGCGCGCCAAATCGGTGGTGAAGTCCAAGTCCATGAGCACCGAGGAAATCCACCTGAACGATTTCCTGGAGAAGAACGGTGTGGAGACCGTGGAGACCGACCTGGGCGAATACATTGTGCAGTTGGCCGGGCAGCGCCCGTATCACATTGTGACGCCAGCCATGCACATGTCTAAGAAAGACATCTCGCAGCTGTTCACCAAGAAACTGGGCATTCCACCCACCGATGACGCCCAGCAGCTGGTCCTCACGGCCCGCAAACTGCTGCGCGAAAAATACACCCAGGCTGAGGTAGGTATCAGTGGGGCCAATTTCCTGATCGCGGACATAGGCGGCATTGCCGTGACCGAGAACGAAGGCAACGCCCGCCTTTCTACCACCTTCCCGAAGACGCACATCGCCATTGTGGGCATTGAGAAGCTGATTCCGTCCATGCTGGATTTGGACCTGTTCTGGCCTTTGCTCAGCACCAGCGGCACGGGGCAGAACATTACCATCTACAACACCATTCTCACCGGACCGCGCCAACCCACCGAGAAAGACGGACCTGAGGAGATGTACGTGGTGCTGCTGGACAATGGCCGCACGAACCTCTTGGCCCAGCCAGACCAGCGCGAGGCCTTAAACTGCATCCGGTGCGGAGCTTGCCTCAACGTGTGCCCGGTATACAAGAACATCGGGGGCCATACCTACGAGACCACGTACAGCGGCCCTATTGGCTCAGTGATCACGCCGCACCTGGCGGGCATGGAGGAGCACAAGCACCTGAGCTACGCCAGTTCTTTGTGCGGCGCCTGCACCAGCGTGTGCCCGGTAAAGATCAACCTGCACAACCTTCTGCTGCTCAACCGCAAACAAAGCGTAGACGAAGGACTGGTGGACAAGAACGAGAAGCTGGCGTTCCGTTTCTGGGCGAAGGGCATGCAGAGCCGCCGGCTCCTGAATTTGGCCCCGGCCTCAGTGAAGAACTTTGTGCTGGGCCACGTGCAGAAAGAAACCTGGAGCAAACGGCGCGAACCGCTGGTGGCCGCTCCGCTTTCTTTCAATGAGATGTGGCGAAAACAACGCAAAAACCTCTAAACAAGAAAATGCCTTCTGAGAACCAGAAGGCATTTTTCATTTCTTCAAAGACGAGCAGGTTTCCCGCCTTTTCTGAAGTATTAGGCAAACGGCCGGCTATTAGCGGGAGGCGATTTGCTGGAAGAAAGATTTCTTTTTGCGGTTCGCGCTCGTGCGTTTTTTCACGTAGCTGCCGTTGCTGCGCTTGATCTGCTTATATCTTGCCATAGAACCTTTTTTCTTCCCGAAGAAAGGAAGTGACTCTGTTGCCAGAGTAGCATCAGCGGCCGCATTGGCCAATGGAGAAACAGAAACTGCGAAAGCGAAAACCAAAAGCGTAAGTAAAAATTTCTTCATCGTTATGGTGTTGTTTTAGTTATATTTAATACTTCATATACCCAAAACTAGAAGTAAAGTTTCATTATACCAAGTATAAATATACTCAAAACAACATATTCCTTTTTACATACAATTATAGCCGTTTCAGCAGTTGGATTAAACCCTCTACTTCCTGCCCTGAAATAGCCGGAAAATTGGCTATTCTGATCTGTTTGTCTTTGAATGCTCCATATCCGCTTCCTACTATATTCCCTTGTTTTTTTAATATAGAAATAATTTCGGCGGCTGGCCTTTCCAGCACATCGGCGACTATCACCGTGGGGGAGCGGTGCGCTTTCTCCTGCACGAAGGGAGAGAACAAGGCGCTCTCTTCCAGAAAACCATAGAGCTGCTGGGCCTTGGCTTCGGTTTCTTGCCTGATTACGTCCAGGCCTTTGGCCAGCATGTCTTCCACCACGTGGGCCAGCAGGTAAATATCCAGTACGTTGGGCGTGCTGGGCGTCTGGAAGCCCTGGTACTGGTCCTGCAGAGAGGCGATGCTGTGGTGACCGCCAGTATACTGCTTCCCTTCCAGTTGGGCAGCTTTGGTGCGGCAGCGCTCGTTCACAAACCAAACCCCCAAACCGGCCGGCAAGCCAAACCCCTTCTGCACCGACAGGAAAGCCATGTCTATTTGGGAGAAATCCAGCGGTGCATAGGGTGCCCCAGACACAATGTCCACGGAGATCAATGGCTCAGGATTTCTTTCCCGCAGCAGGTGGATGTCGGCTACGGGTACACAGACGCCGGAGCTGGTCTCGTTCTGCGTGATGGCCAGCAACTCGGTCCCGGCGGGCACCTGCACCTGGTCAATGGCAAACCCCTGCCCAAACGGAACCTGCAAAACCTGCGCATCGCGACCCAGCCACTTGGCGTGGTCCAGGTATTTTTTGGAAAAGGAGCCGTTCACCAGGTGATAGGTGCGCTCAGAAGTCAGACTCTGCAGGCTGCGTTCCCAGATTTCGGTGGCCGATCCGGTGAAATAGATGGCATAATCCTGGGGCAACCCGAACAGCGCCCGCAAGCCTTCGTCGGCGCGGCGGTACAGGTCTTTGAACGCTTGGCTGCGGTGCGATTGGGAGAACACCTGCTGGTCCAAAGCGTTTTGCAAATGCCCTGCCACCGTGGGGTACAGTTGCGCCGGGCCGGGAGTGAAATAAACAGAAGCCATTTTTGAATGAGTGTATGGATGGTGGAGAGATTGAGTGAATGAAAAGGAAATGTAGCTTAAAGCAGGAAGAAAGGCTTAAAAGCAAGAGCCGTTTTGCCGCCGTTTCCTGGAAAACAGCCTTAAAACGGCTCTTGCTTTTAATTTTTCCTCTGACGCTTTGAGTCTACTTTCATGAAAACAGCCCCAAAACACCAGAGAACCTTGCTACTCCTTAGTAGAGCGTCCGGGACTTGATGGTATCCGGGATTTGCTTCAGCTGTTGAATCACGGAGCGGTCATACTTGGTGTCCACGTCTGTGATCACGTATCCGATGGTCTCGTTCGTTTTCAGGTACTGACCCAGGATGTTGATCTGGTTATCGGCTAGAGCGTTGTTGATCTTGGCCAGGATACCCGGTACGTTGCGGTGAATATGGATGAGGCGGTGCGCGTTACGCAGCGCCGGCAACTGCAGGTTAGGGAAGTTCACGCTGTTGTAAGAACCGCCGGTGTTGATGTAATCGATCATCTTGGACGGCACGTACTGCGCGATGTTTTCCTGGGCTTCCTCGGTGCTGCCGCCCACGTGCGGCGACAACAGCGTATTGGGCAAGCCGCGGAGCGCCGATGCAAAGCGTTCCTGGTTGTTCTTGGGCTCATACGGGAACACATCCACAGCACAGCCCCTGATCTTGCCGCTTTTGATGTTCTCGGCCAAGGCCTCGATGTCCACCACGTGGCCACGGGCCAGGTTCAGGAACAGCACACCCGGCTTCATAAGCTCAAACTCCTTCGTCCCGATGATGTTCTTGTTGGCGGCACGGCCGTCTACGTGCAGCGTCACAATATCCGCCAGGGCCAACAGTTCGGCCAGGGAATGGCAGACTTTGGCATTGCCCAAGGCTAGCTTGTCTACCACGTCATAGAAGTAAACCTCCATGCCCAGGCTCTCGGCCAAGACCGAAAGCTGCGACCCGATATTGCCGTACCCGATGATGCCCAGTTTCTTGCCCCGAATCTCGTTAGAGCCTTTGGCCGATTTATCCCATTCACCCTCGTGCAGGCGGTTGCTTTTCTCCACCAGTCCGCGGGAAAGCATGATGATCTCCCCGATGGCCATCTCCACTACGCTGCGGGTATTGCTATAAGGCGCGTTAAACACGATGATGCCGCGATCGGTGCAGGTCTGCAGATCTATCTGGTTTGTCCCGATGCAGAAGGCGCCTACCGCCATCAGACGCGGCGCGTGCGCCAGGGCTTTGGCGGTTAATTGCGTCTTGGACCGGATACAGAGGATGGATACATCGTGCAGTTGCTCGCACAATTCGTCTTCTTCCAGCGCCCCTGCGATTATCTCCACCTGGTACCCTTCCTGCCGGAACATGTTGATGGCTCGCTCATGGATGCCCTCCAACACCAGCACTTTGATGCGGTTCTTAGGGTAGGAAAGTGCGCTGGGCAGTTTGTTCACGTACAGGAACTCGTCCAGGCTGGGTGTCACGTGGTCGGCTTTGCCTACTACGCTGTCGCGGCTCACGTTCTCGGTGAACGCGTAGAATTTATCGGCGATGCCGGCTTCTTTGATCTCGTAGTCAGTGTATCCGTCCCCGATGACGTAGACCTCGCCGGGCAGGTTCAGGCTCTTGATCTGTTTGGCTTTGCCCTGGTTCTGGGTGAGCACGTTGTCGCGGTCAAACCCGGTGATGTTGCCGTTCTCGTCATACGTGAAGCTGTTGGCGAACACGTTCTCGGGCTTCACGCCCAACTCCCGCACAATGGGCACAATAAATTCCCTGAACCCATTGGAGATGATGTAGATATCGTCTTTGAACGCCTCAAAAAAGGCCTTGTTATGCTTAAACGACTCAGAGATTTGGCCGCGCAGGTGCTCAATGAGGGTGTCTAGGTGGTCACGGTTGGCGCTGAGCAGGGCCAGGCGCTGGTCCAGGGAGTCCACTAGGGGAATCTCGCCTTCCATGCCCAGATCGGTGATGCGCTGGATCTCGGTGAGTACTTTCTGCCGGCGGGCCGGGTCTGGGATGCAGATGGCGCAAAGTTCGTCCAGGGCCTCTACCTTGGTGAAGGTACTGTCAAAGTCAATGATGAAATGCTTGTGCGTACTCATGGAGATGGAGTTAACGAGGGAAAGCTCATTGGATGATGGCTTATGCCTCTGGTTTCCGTACTGCCGCCCCAACAGGAATGGCGCCCCAATATCGGAGAGGTTACGGTGAAATGAAAAGCGTTTTTAGGGAGTTTTCTAAAAAACCGCCTAAAAACGCTGCTTTTTACTAGCAATTACCTGATTTTGTTAGAAAAGTGCTGGCATTCCGGGCCTACGCTGAAACAAAGCCACGTCATTGATGTCTTTGACGCGGCAAATGAACCGGGCCATGCGCTCTACGCCAAAGCCCGCCCCGGCGGAATGCGGCAATCCTTTTTTAGCCACTTCCAAGTAATGCTTGAACGCCTCCTGATTCGCGCCGGTCTCCTCCATCCGTTTCCGGATCTGGTGGTACTCGTTCTCGCGCTCGGCCCCGGACAACCCCTCCCCGAACCCCTCGGGCCAGATGAGGTCATAGTTCAGGTACGTGCCCGGCTTGGTGGGGTCTTCTTTGTCATAGAACTCGCGGCGGTGGTTCAGGAGCCAGAAAGGCAGCAAAGCTTCCTTGGACTTGACATGCTCATACTCCGGGCCGTACTGCGCCTCCAGGTCCTCGGTGCGGAAAATCTCTAGTTCGCCTATCTGGCACAGCCCTTGGGGGCGGTATTTGGCCAGCACCTCGGGTAGGTCGCGCTGCACGGCCGCAAACAGGTAGCGGAGCAGGTCTTCCATGAACGAACGCACAAAGGCCCCTTCTTTGTCACGGAACTCAAAGTCCACTTGGGTGAACTCAAACAGGTGACGGCCCGTAAACGCACGGTCGGCAAACTCCAAACGAACATTAGGTGACACAATATACAAAGCCTCCAGGTCTGGGTTCAAGAGCGCCAACTGTTTATGAAAAATCATGGACTTGGTGAGGCTCCAGCGGCATCCGGCATAGGAGATGGCCGCATCTACCACCCCATGGTTCAAGGGGTCTGTGATAGGCGAGAGCATGAGGGGCATGACCTGCACCAAGCCACGCTCAAACATGAACTGGTGCGTAGCCCTAATGATGGCCTGCTGGACTTTGAGCACATCAATGGTAGCTTCGCCTCGCAATTGGGCCAAAGTTGCCTCCAGGCTCACATCTAGCTCTTCAATCAAATCACCTTCCATAGAAAATTTATAAATATGTTAAACTTTCTTTTATTTCATTAAAACAAATATATGATTTTATTGATTAAATTGATAAATCCGTAAAACTATTTTTCGTATCTTAGCACATCCCTAAAAAGGATTATTGTTCGTTGTAGAATTGTTAAAAATAGATCTATAAAATGGCCCAAGTTTCAGAAATTGACAATCTTGACAGAAGAATTCTTTCCATGCTGATGCTAGATGCTACCAGAGCCTACACAGACATTGCCAAAGAATTACAAGTTTCTGGGGGTACCGTACACGTGCGCATGAAGAAGTTGGAGGATTTAGGGGTGATCAAAGGATCGCACCTCTTCATCAACCCCAACGCGGTAGGTTATGACATCTGCGCCTTTATTGGTATCTACCTGGAGAAAGGCTCAGCGTACCAGACGGCGGTTACCTCTATGCGGCAAGTACCCGAGATTGTTGAGATGCACTACACCACTGGCCAGTGGAGCATGTTTGCCAAAATCATTTGCCGTGACACCCTGCACCTGCGCGAGGTGTTGAACGAGAAAATACAGGCTATTGAAGGCGTGGAACGCACCGAAACTTTCATTTCTTTGGAAGAAAGCATCACCCGCCAGGTAGACATCCTGTAATTAGGCAATTGCTTTTTGCGGCCGTTGGCTGAATTGGAAAACTGTATTATCTTTCAACGCTGAAGTCTACAGATAGGCCAGCGCTTCTATGAGCGAAAGATCCCGTACCCGTAAGAGACAATGGTGGAAAAGGCAGGCAATCCTGCCTTTCCTGCTGTTTTTCCTCGGGGCCTGCGGCGATTCTGGCAACGCTGAACCGGGCATCACACTGAAGAAAAATGCCCGCCGGGTACAGGTGATCGCGCACCGTGGTGCGGCCGGCCTGGCGCCCGAGAACACCCTGGCTGCCGTGAAGAAAGGCCTGGAAACCCAAGCCGATTTCATAGAGATAGACGTGCACCAAAGCAAAGACGGCGAGGTTGTGGTGATTCATGACCCCACCGTGGACCGCACCACCAACGGTACCGGCCGCGTGGCCGACCTTACCCTGGCGGAGCTGAAGAAACTGGATGCCGGCATTAAGCTGGACTCTGCCTTTGCGGGCGAGCGCATTCCTACCCTGGCACAGGTTCTGCGCGCGGTGAAAGGCAAAAAGAAACTGCTCATTGAACTGAAGAAGGGCGAGGAGGACTATTACCCCGGCCTGGAGGAAAAGACCATTCAGCTTATCCGGGAGAACCGTGCCGAGGAGTGGTGCGTGCTGCAGTCTTTCTATGACCCCATCCTGGACCGCATCTGGAAAGCCGATTTCGTGATTCCCACGCAGAAGCTAATCGTCGGCAAAATTCCGTTCCTGCCCGTCTTCATTGACCATGAGCTCAAGTTCGGGGGGTTTGACCGCTACTCAGAAGCCACGGCCATTAACGTGCACCGCCATTTCGCCTCCAAGGCGTTTATCACTTCGCTCCACAACCAGGGCTTCAAAACCTTTATCTGGACCGAGGACGACCCCAAAAACATCCAGAAGCTTTTCCAGATGGGCGCTGATGGCGTGATGACAAACCACCCGGAGCTGATCAAAAGACAGTAAGCCGTTTTTAGCCTTTTTTTGTTAAAACGAGCCTTAAACACTTTTTCAGTTAATGACCTTTTAGAACCGATTTTCTAAAAACACCCCTAAAACAGCAGCGCCGCTTCTATTTCTAGGAGCGGCGCTGATGTTTTATTTGAACTGTATCTTGGGGTTTAGGCAGGGCTAGAGAGCGTCCATGTAGCTATCGGTTTCGCGGCGGATTTTCTCTTTGCCGGTTTTGAGGCGGGCGTGGGCGTTGGTGCGGGCCAGTTCCAGATCAGTGTCGGCGTCTGCTTTCACGGTCTCGCGGCGGTTATGGCTGTAGTGCTCCATGCGGGATTCTTTGCCGGCCTCATCAATGACTTTGCGGGTGTCGTACTCGCGGCGGCGGTGCTCCAGTTTCTCCAGGCTGTCTAACTCAGTGGTTGACTCTACATCGCGCAGCAGATCGTCATAGGGGCCGCGTTTGGAGATGAGCTTGGTAAAGATAGGCGCGGTCTCTAGGCAGATGAACAGCAGCATGATGAAGAAGCTGGGCATGAACGGCAGTTTGTCCAGGGCCTCCATACGGGCCATGATGCCGCCGTAGTCCTCAAAGCGGGCTTTCCCCTGGGCAATGGCTTTGTCGCGCTGGGCAGCAAGAGTGTCAATGCGTTTCTGGCGCTGGGCTATTAACAAGGAAGCCTGCTCCTGCAGCACTTTCAGTTCAGTGTCTATTTTGTCATACTGGGCCTTTTTCTCCTGAAAGATGGGTCCCCGACCTATTTTCTTCGTACCGCCGGTTCCGTCGCTTTCGGAGCTCATCTGCGTGTAGAGCGTGTCGCGCTGGGCAGACTTGGTTCCTATCTCGGCTTTAATGCGGTCAATGTCCTTGCGCACAGAATCGGCCTCGGTGAACTGCTGGTTGATCAGTTTCTGGTGCTCCAGAGCCAACTGGGCTTTCTTCTCCTCCAGCACGCTGTCAATTTCTTTCTGGAAAATACGCAGCTCCAGCGGCTTGGAGATCACGATGGCCAGCACCAAGGCCAACACCAGACGCGGCAGAATCTGCAGGAACTCCTTGCCAAACTTGCCTTCCTTCCGGATGGTGGAGACAATGAAACGGTCCAGGTTGAAGATCACGGCGCCCCACAGCAATCCGAAAGCCGCCGCAGCCACCACGGAGTCAAAGACCGTGTAGAGCGCATAGCCACCCGAGAGGGCCGCCAAAATGCCGGTGAACAAGACCGTAGCGCCTATGCTCCCGAATTTGATGTGCTCAGACTTAGGGCATTGGGACAGAATGTGGTCATCGGCCCCGGCACACCACCAAAAGAAATCTCTCATATAAGATAGAAGCACGGAAGTGCCCCTCAGGTTAGAATTGGATAACTGTTAAACGAAGATGCGAAAGGATTTTTGATACTGCGGGGTCTAAATAAATCATGAAAAAGCAAAAACCGCCACAGGTGCTTCTAAAACGCATCTGTGGCGGTAACTTCCTGGGCCTTAGATTGGTTCCGGGGCCTTATTGATTGTTTTCGTCAAGGTTGTTGTAGAGGAGCAGCGAGCCGCAGGCACTGGCCAGCACCAGCCGCAGATCTGGGCTGAGGGTGTTCCGAAACCATACTTTGCCGCTGTTCACCGTCTGTACACTGGCCAGCACGTGCCCGTCGCGGGAGAACTCGTATCCCAGGGCTGTGCCGGAGGGCAAGGATTTCCCCTCCCATTTGTACAGCGGCAGGACTTCTATCTCATAGGTGCCGTTGGTGAGCTTGCCGGTGAAATTGCGCCGCTCCATGTAGTTCCCGGGGTCTGCCAGGGCCAGGCGCCAGTCGCCGCTCTCCGCAGACCGGAAGGCCACCTGCAGGAACTCGCGCTGCTTGTTCAGGTCTGCAGACCAGCCGCTGGCCTGGGCAGTGACGGCGTTAAGCATGGCCGCGGCCTGCACCTCCACCGTTTTCCCCTGCACCGTATCGCGCAGCCCGAAACTGTACTTCTGGTAGCCCTCCGTTACCTGGATGAGGTTGCCCAGATCTGTGCGGCGGGTCCAACCGCGGGTGATGTCCTCCAGGCGGTACGCGCCAAACCCAAACCCCTTCTCTTTGCCCAGTGACACCCTGAAAGGAGAGCGCCCCTCCACAGGCATGGCCGTGGCCTCCTGCTGAAAGCTCTCGCTTACTTTCATATCAGGGACAGAGCAACTGGAGAAGCCCAGCAGAACGCAGGCTGCCGCGGAGAGGAAAAGTTTTTTGGAGTCAACCGTCAATTTCATAGAATCAGATAAAACTTTATTCACGTGAATGGAGAAGATCAATGAAGCGCTACCCTAGCTATAAAACCAAACCTTCGCCAGAAAATAAGCTTTCCCGTAAGAAGGGTTGTGTCCCTTAGTAGCCCAAAGAAGACCGCCCAGGAAACATTTACCCCTACGGGCGGCTTACTTATTTCAATACTTTTCAAATACTGGGTGCGTTTTGCCTTCTGTAGAAGCAGGCCTTCGTATTATTTTTCCACTTAATCAGACGGCATGACATTAGACGCCTATACCTTTCTGATCATCCTTAGCAGCCTCATCATTCTATCCTATGTCTTTGACCTGCTGGCGAAAAGATCTAAGATACCCTCCGTTATTCTGCTGCTCTTCACCGGCATTCTCCTTCAGGTACTTGCCTCTTCTTTCAACGTCACTCTACCGGGTCTGCGCAACATTCTGGAGTTGTTTGGCATTATTGGCTTGATTCTCATTGTGCTGGAAGGCGCGTTGGACCTGGAGCTAAGCCGCGACAAGCTTCCCCTCATCCGGAAAACCTTGCTCACGGCTACCCTTACTCTGCTCATCACGGCGGCGCTTATTGCCTGGTTTATCAATTTCTGGCTAGAAGTACCCTACCAGGTGGCCATTGTCAACGCCATTCCGCTGGCGGTAATCAGCAGCGCGATTGCCATCCCCAGCGTGAGCAACCTCACCGCCCAGAAAAAAGAGTTTATCGTGTATGAGGCTACCTTTTCAGACATCATCGGGATTGTGGCCTTCAATTTTGCCATCCAGAACGAGCAGGTGGGGGTAGGTTCCTTTGTTTCCCTGGCCGTGGACCTGGGCAGCATCCTGCTGATTTCCGTGGTGTGCTGTCTTCTTCTGCTGTTCTTCGTGGACAAGATCAAAAGCCATATCAAGTTCTTTTTGATCATTGCCATCCTGATTCTGCTGTACTCCATCGGAAAGAAATTTCACCTGTCTTCGCTGCTCATGGTGCTGTGCTTTGGCCTGATGCTGAACAATGCCGCGCTTTTTATCAAAGACCGCCTGGGCAAGTACATCAGCCTGACGTCGCTGCAAGCCGAGATCATTCAGCTCAAACAGATTAACGGGGAGAGTGCCTTCGTGATCAGGACCTTCTTTTTCCTGCTCTTCGGGTTTTCCATTAACCTGCAGGAACTCTTCCAACTGGATGTCTGGGTCATGGGCTTCACCATTTTCTCCATCATCCTGTTGGTGCGCTTTGCCTACCTGCAGTACATTGCGCGGGTGCCGCTTATTCCGGAGCTTTTCATCGCGCCCCGCGGCCTGATTACCATCCTGCTTTTCTTCAGCATTCCCGCGCAGTATGACATTGTGGGCATGAACGAAAGTGTGCTGTTCTTCGTGGTGTTGCTCTCCAGCCTGCTTATGATGCTGGGCTTGCTGCTGACCAGAAACAGCGTGAGCAACATCCCCAACTATTAAGGATCTTAATTGCTGCGCTTTGCGCAGACGAAAGGGCCAGCCGCTGTCGTTCTTTCATAAAAAGCTGTAGCTTAGCCTCATGGGAAAAACACTGGCCATTCTCTTGTTTGGGGTTATTTTCTCCGCTGGTGGGTGGGGCCAGTCTCTTTATGCCCAGGCATTGCCTTCTTTAGAGCCTATTCCGGCAAGGCCGATGCCCAGACTGGCATCGGTGCAGATGCATGAACCACTGTTGCTGCTGGGCTCCCAGGAAACCGACTATGCTTCTTTGGTGGTAGACCCCAAGGAGATTGTCATTGTGAAGGCGTACCGTGACTCAGCCATTCTGGCATCCATGGGTCCGGCGGCCAGCAGCGGGGTGTACCTGATCAAGCTTAAAAATAAGAAAACGCTCCTGAAACTGGAGGATGTGCTGGACTACTTCCAGGTGCCGCAGGAACAGCGCCATCTGCGTATCCTCCTGAACAAACAGCCCCTCAACCGGAGCCGGTTTCTGGCCGATGTCAAAAGGATCATCAAAATTGATGTCATGACGCAGGATAAGATCAGCCTCTACCGCCTTAGCTGGGATGAGAATGAGCAGTTCCTGAACATCGTGACCGTGCAGGAGGCCCAATTATAAATTGTAGGGGCAATCCCTTGTGGTTGCCCTAAACTTTGCTCACAATGGCAAAAGGGCAACCACAAGGGATTGCCCCTACAAGGCAAAAACAAAAAATCCCCGTTTTAGGCTTGTTTTTCAGAAAACCTGCCATAAACGGGGATCGGTCAATCAATCAATCAATTACACGCTGTCTTCATCCGGCAGGATTTCCACGTCTTGCACCAGCACCAGGTTTTCAATCTCTCGGCCTTTGGGGGTGTTGGCTAATCCGCCCAGGGCGGTTTCCTTGTACTTGGTTTCCATGCTCTGGCCTACCTCGCCCAAGGCCATGACGCACTGGTCTACAGGGATGACCGGGTTCACACCGGCAATAGCAATCTGAGCACTGGAAAACGCGATGGCGGCCGCACTAGCGTTGCGCACAATGCAAGGCACCTCCACCAGGCCAGCGACGGGGTCACAGATCAAACCCAGCATGCACTGGATGGTAATGGCCACGGCCGCGAAGGCCTGCTCTACGGTGCCGCCCAGGCAATACACGATGGCGCCGGCGCCCATGGCCGCGGCGCTTCCGGTCTCGGCCTGGCAACCGCCTACGGCCCCGGCCAAAGAGGCATTCGTTTCTATAATAAGCGCAATACCGGCGGCCACCAGCAAACCTTCGTGGATTTTACGGTCATCCAGTCCGTGCAGGTCCTGGATGGTAGTCAGGATGCCCGGTAAGATGCCCGAAGCCCCGGCAGTAGGCGCCGCCACTACCCGACCCATGCACGAGTTCACTTCCTTGGCGCCCAGCGCCCGACTAATGAGCTGCTGAAACTCCGGCGACAACACCGTTACGGGTGCGGCGGCCACTTTCTTGGCCCCGTTGTTCACCATGCCCGAGCGGGAGGTCATGTCTTGGGTCAATCCGGTTTTCACGGCATCTTTCATGACATCGTACGCCCGCTGCAGCCCGTCCCAGATCTGTTCCTCGGTGCGGCCCTTCTGCTCTATCTCATAGGCCAACACTGCCTTGTACAACGGTTCTCCCGTGGTCTGGCAATGCTGTCCCCAACTCGCGAAATCATTAAAAAGTAACGCCATAGCTTATCTATATCATCTGGTCTGAAAATGAGCTAACCTGCCGCGTGAGAGTTCTTGTTTTCTCCGGGCCAAGGGCTTTTTCCAGAAGGTTGAGCCTTTAAAATTACGTGAAAGAATACAGATAATACGTATCTTCCCTACTAGGCAAGCTAAAAAAACCTAACATTAGTTCCTGTACCTTTTTCGCTTGTTTTTAAGAAAACAGCCCTAAAACCCGCTGCCCATGCTGGCTTCTCTGCTCAACCAGGTTCCGCTTTTCACCCCCGATGACGTAGAGGCGTTTCTGCCCCTCTGGAAGAAGCGCTACACCGTAAACCGCGGCGATTTCCTTATCCGGGAAGGGCAGGTGGAGCAACACCTGTATTTTGTGGAGAGCGGGGCGCTACGGCTGTACCTGCCTACCCCAGACGAGGACATCTGCGTGGGTTTCGCGTACCCCAACACCCTGATTACCTCCTTTCCCTCTTTGGTGACGCAGACGCCTTCTTTGTACTGCATTCAGGCCCTGCGCCGGAGTGAGTTGCTGGCGATCAGCAAAACCGATTTTGACCTGATTCAGGAAAAACGGCCGGTATTTGGGAAGTTCTGGCGGATGGAGTTGGAGAAGGCGTTGGTGGGCAAGATTGAGCGCGAGGTGGACCTGCAGCTCCCCGACCCCGCCCAGCGCTTGGAGCGGCTGCTGCGCCGAAGCCCGCATATCTTCCAGCTGGTGCCCAAGAAGTACATTGCCTCTTATTTGCGCATGACCCCAGAGACTTTGAGCCGCATTATGTAATTCTTGATTTGAATCAAGGTTTGGCGGGGAAGCGGCTTCTACCTTTGAGTAAACCAAAAGACAAAGACCATGGACACAGCCACTTTCCTCTCAACCTTGCAACAGCAGGCCCAAGCCCAGAAGACCATTCTTCAGTCTGAGTTCCTGCCTTTAGATGACGCTACCCTCAACTTCAAGCCGCATGCCACGGGTTGGAGCATTCTGGAGTGCCTGGAGCATCTGAACCGCTACAGCCGCTTCTATTTGCCGCACCTGGAACGTGCCCTCACCGCTACTGCTACGCCGGTACCCCCACAGCCCGTGCGTTACTCTTGGATGGGGAAGAAGTCACTGGACCTGGTGAACCCCGTCAATGCGAAGAAGCACAAGACCCTGAAGCACATGAACCCGCACAACAGCCAGCTCACCACAGCGGTCCTGACGGAGTTTTTACAGCATCAGGAAAAGTTGCTGCACCTGTTGTCTGCCGCCCACAAAGCCGACCTGAACCGGAAAGCCATTCCGGTGGAGTTCTTCAAATTGCTCAAGATGCGTTTGGGTGAAGCCTTTGAGTTTCTGATTTTGCACCAGCAACGCCACATCCAACAGGCCCAGCGCGTACAAGCGCCGTCGCTTCAACCGCTCAGTTTGGTGGTTTGAGTGGGTGCCTGACTGCTGATGTTGGCCAGGGCTAACGTTTATCTCTCTACTGGAAGATAGCCGTTTACCAGCACAATCTCCCGTTCACCGGTACTCAGGTTCACTTTCCAGAGCTCGTGGGCGTTGGTGTTGGTAATCCAGAGGAAGCCTTGGTGGAAGAGCACATCGTTGGGTTCTTCCAGGCCCGCTACAATTGTCTTGATGCGCGCTTTATCCAGGTCAATTTCTTTGACTTTTCCGTTATAGCTATCCGCCAGGTAAAGGGTTCTGTTGTGGGCGGTGATGCCCATGCAGTGCTGCAGATAGGCCTCATCAAAGTCGCCGTCCTCATCCCCGAACTCAAAGAGCCCACGGCCGATGAGCGTCTTCACGGAGCCTTTGTCTAGGTTCACGACGCGTACTGCGCTGGCCTCGGGGTCGGCGACGTAGAGCATGCGCCCTTGCAGGGTCAGGCCACTGGGCTGGTTGAAGGCTGCCTCATGAATGTTCCCGTCGGCGAGGGCTTCACGACCGGTACCGGCGAAGCGGTGCACCTGCTCTGATGGCAGATCCATGCGCAGGATCTGGTGGTTTCCGGCACTGGCAATGTAGAGATGGTTTCCGTCAATGGCTAGGTCCCAAGGGCTGTTAGGGTTGACGGGCACGCCCTGGTCTTCATGGAAAAAGTAGTAGCTCAGTTCCCCCGTTCCGGCGATGGTTTTCACCTGCCGGTGGACGAGATCCACTTTCCGGAGGGCATTGTTCCTGGCATCGGCAACATAAAGAAACTGGCCGTGCAGGGCCAAACCGTGGGGCTCATGGAAAGAGGCTTCTTCAGAGGAGCCATCGGTGAAGCCTTCCTGGCCGCTGCCGATGATCTCCAGCACCTTGCCGGTGGTATCCAGTTTCAGGATGCGGTTGTTGCCGCTGTCTGACAGGTACAGGTGGCCTTCCTCATCCGCGATCAACTTGGAAGGAAACTTCAGGGAAGACGGCTCCAACACCTCGGGCTTGAACACGTAAGGCTCGCGGTTCAGGCGGTCAGAGAACGTCTCTATCAGGTCGTCTAGGTGCGGTTTGATGATGTCATAGATGCCTTCTCCGGACCGTTGACCCACCACCTTGCCGTCTGGGTCAATGAGGGCCACCGTAGGCCAGGCATTCACAGCGTATTGTTTCCAGACCTCAAAATCGGCATCGTTCACCACAGGGTGCTCAATCCCGAACTTGAGAATGGCCTGCCGGATGGCGTTCTGCCGCTTCTCGGCATCGAACTTAGCGGAGTGCACGCCAATGACCACCAGTTCATTGGCGTATTCCTTTTCCAGCCGTTTCAGGTCTGGCAGGATGTGCTGACAGTTGATACACCCGAAGGTCCAGAAATCCAGAAGAACAATCTTTCCTCGGAAATCACGGAGGGTGTAGGAGCGGTTAGTGTTCAGCCAACCGTGGCGGGTGTTTATCTCTGGTGCGTTGACACGTCCGGTGAGCATAGGCGTTTATTTTGGTATAACACTAAGGTAATATAGGATTTAACTTTGTATGAAAATTACTTTTCCTATATTTTTATTGATTCAGTTTACTTTAGATAGTACAGGAAAGCGCCCCTTTTATATACGTTCTATAACCCAAACCACTGATTACCAACGACTATAAATAGAACATTGCATCAGAAAATATTTTGACGCTGCGCAAAGAGCACAACTCTTTTCTTTACCGGTTTCTATGCCAAATCAGAGGCGGTTCAAGGCTGAGGGGCTTATAAGAGAAGCGTCTACGAAGGATGTTTAGCGCCTGTTTTCATAAATATGCCCCTTAAACGAGAAAGTCCTGAGGCTCAGGCCCCAAGACTTTGATCTGTACGAACGAATGATTTCTATTTACCTGGACAGGTTCTGCTTTCTGTTATTCCGCCAGACGGAGTGGCCCATGGTTGGTTTAGGCCTGAAGGTAAAAGGCAGAAACAAACCATAGAAACGGTAGAACGGGGAGAAGCAGTTTAGGCACGGTGTTGTGCTCAGGGATTGTTTGTGGAAAACAACCGGAGTGGAGAACCACCCGCTGCGGTCTCGCCAGACACGGGGCGGGAAGCCGTTTTTGCCATTTAAAAGAGGTGACTGACCCATCATGGTGTGAATTCCTTGCTTGGTGATGCCGTCGTTTTAGGGTTGGTTTTCAAAAATCAGGGGAGAACCGTTTCTCTGGAATTTATTTGCTGAGAACCGCACGAGGAGAGCTGTTGGAAAGCCTGTAACTCATTCTTGCAGCCCATGCCTTGAGAACAAAGCAGGAGCGGGGAGAAGTAATTTGCTGAATAAGTTTAGGCAAACAAAATGAAGAAAACAACCTCAACCTCCATATATCTTTCTCATTTTCAAAGGCATATAGTTGAATACTTACCAAAAACTCAATAAACCTCTATTCTTTCTGCGCAGTTCTTAACACCGCTGTATTCGTTTGTGCCCAATAACATATGACGAACCCTCTGTTCCTATTCATACATCAGGCTTTGCTCTCTTCACACTTGATTTTTACCTGATAGTTTTCGGCTCATTTTCTCCAAACAAGGTGTAAAGCAGAACCATCCACTTCCAACAAATTTGCCAGCCAGACTTCCGGCTTCCCGCATCTGCTTTATGCTTTACAGTGGATGTTTCTAATTATAGTACCTTTATCTGCCAGCCACACAATTCACCAGCCGTAAGCTGTACTTTTGCGGCGAGGTTGTAACCTCCAACAAGGACGGTCTGGCAGAAAATAAAACAATTTTAAACATGCAGCGGCAAAGCCCTTACATGAACAAAGTAGTAGATTTTCTGGCTCTCCTATTCGGTATCCGGACGGCGAATAATACCGAAGGGTCTCAGCGGCGGCCCTTGCGCTGGCTGAAGGTTTTGATAGTTCCCTTCAAGTGGGCGCTGCTCCTTCTGGTCTGCGGCACCGCCTTGTTCATTTTGATTAGCCTGCTCACCGACTCCTACTTCAAGGAAAAGAACACCCAAAAGAAACTAGATCAGCTGGCGGTTGTCATCGTGAAGCATGAACAAGCCCACGGGCGGCTACCTGGCAGCTTGCACGAAGTAACCATGAACAACCCCTTACTCCGAGATTTGACGCGGGATAGTTGGGGTTTGCCCATCCTTTATGGGCCTAATCAGGCCAGAAGGACTTTTAAGATCCGTTCCGGCGGCAGAGACCGGCAACTTCACACCAAAGACGATCTGGTGCAAGTGGTGCAGATAAACCCAACAGGTGAGTAGCCGCTTCATCTGCGTTGCACTTAGACAAGGCAATCTGCCGCGTTGTTGGGCATAACCTCTCCGCGGAACTTCCGTTTTTATCCTAGTTTCTCCAAAACAGCCTTGAAACAGACCATTGCGCTTGAACAGGTCTGCTCCTGAAGGCTTTTACCGCATGTACCATCTTAACCTGCTTTCTATAACCTAACTCTACGCCACTTGAACCTCAAACATTTCCTGACCACCTCCCTCCTGTGGATTTCCCTGTCCGTTGGAGTTGTAGCCCAGACGCAAGTCCCTGATACCACCGCGGCAACTGCGTCACTGCAGCAAGCACCCGCTCATGAAAAGCCCAAAACCAAACAGTACCTGACCCGGGCGGTACTTCCCTCCGTGGTTTTGATTGCGGCCGGCATCTCCACCATCAAAGACAATGGCTTTTACAGCAGCTATGACGCCAGCAGAGATGCGCGCCGGGCTTTTCCCCACTTCAGTACCAAGATTGATGACTACCTCTTCTTTGTGCCTATTGTGGGCTTGTACGGGTTCACGGCGTTCTCTGAAGAGAACAAGCATGATATCAGAAGGCAAACAGGCTTGCTGCTGGCCTCTGGGGCATTGACCACCCTGGTGGTCTACCCTACCAAGATCTGGACCGGACAGGAGCGCCCCAATGGCTTGCCACGCGCCTTTCCCTCGGGGCACACCGCCTACGCCTTCACCATCGCCACCATCGTGGACAAAGAGTTCAGGGGCAAAAGCAAATGGATCAGCATCGGGAGTTACACCATTGCCACGGCTACGGGCGTGATGCGGGTCCTCAACAATGAACACTGGATGGCCGATGTCCTGGCCGGGGCCGGTATTGGCATTCTGTCGGTGAACACCGTATACTTTGTGCATGATCGCATCATGCGTAACAAGGGCCTGAATGCCTCGGTGATGCCAACCGTCTTACCCAACGGGCAACTTGGCTTGGGCATGGGCTTGCAGTTTTAAGGATTGTTGATTGTTAATTGTTTTTGATAAAACAACGTGAAAACAGCGTATTAAAAGAAGGAGTACACTTTCATCTAATTTGGGAACAACCAGCAATGAACAATTAACAATCAACCCATGAAGATACTCACCGCCGCCCAGACCCGTGCTGCCGATGCATATACCATTGCGCAGGAACCTATCTCTTCCCTGGATTTGATGGAACGGGCCGCCGGTGCCCTGGTGCAGTGGCTAAAGCAAAAGTACACGCCGGAGACTCCGCTTTACATCTTTTGCGGGCCCGGCAACAACGGGGGCGATGGATTGGCGGCGGCCCGCCTGCTCCATAACGATGGCTATAACGTTCAGGTCTTCCTACCAGAGGTCTCCCAGAATCCCTCCGCAGATTTCACCCAGAACTTGGACCGTTTGCCGCAGGCAATACCCGTGACTAGAATCCAGACCTCTGCCGATTTACTGTCTGCTCTTCCCGTGCAGGCAGTAATCCTAGACGGACTATTCGGCTCGGGGATTTCGCGGGCGTTGGAAGGTCTGTATGCCGAGGTGGTCACTTACCTGAACCAACAGGAGGCCACCGTGATTGCCATTGACATTCCCTCGGGTTTATACGCCGATGCGCCTACGCCCTCAGAAAGTGCCGTTGTCCAAGCCGATGTCACGCTCACCTTTGAACGGCCTAAGTTGGCATTTCTGCTGCCCGCCTCGGGCAAGTACGTGGGCGTGTGGCACGTGCTGCCCATTGGCTTGCACCCGGAATTTTTGGCGCAGGTGGAGTCTCCCTACCAGGTTATTTTGCTAGACACCGTGAAAACCCTTCTACGGAAGCGTAGCAAGTTTTCCCACAAAGGCACCTTTGGCCATGCTCTACTGGTAGGCGGAAGTTATGGAAAAATGGGTGCTATTACCATGAGCGCGCATGCGGCCTTACGGGCCGGCGTAGGGCTGCTAACAGTACAGGTGCCGAAAACAGGGTACAATATTCTACAGACTGCGGTGCCCGAGGCGATGGTGCTCACTGATGACCACGACCTGCACTTGTCCCAGTTCCCTGATGAGCTCAACAAATACCAATGCATCGGGATTGGCCCGGGCTTGGGGCAGGCCGAGGATTCCCGGTTGGCTTTGGAAAGTTTGTTCCGGCAGAAGTTGCCGCCCCTGGTGCTGGACGCCGATGCCTTGAACCTGTTGGCTTCTGACCGATTGCTGCGCCAGCAGTTGCCCCCAGACACCATCCTCACCCCGCATCCCAAGGAATTTGAACGGCTCACCGGTCCCGCCATAGATGATTTCCACCGGTTGCAACTGCTGCAAAGCTTCTGCGCTGAACACGCCTGCTACGTCATTTTGAAGGGAGCCCACACCTGCATCGGCACACCAAGTGGGGAGTTCTATTTCAACACGACTGGTAACCCCGGCATGGCCACCGGCGGCACCGGCGATGTCCTCACCGGTATCTTGACCAGCCTACGTGCCCAGGGCTGTCCAGCTTTGGAGACCTGTTTCCTGGGCGTTTACCTCCACGGCTTGGCGGGTGACATCGCCGCTGAAGCAGAGGGCGAAACCTCGCTCATCGCGTCTGATCTCTACAAATACCTGGGAGCCGCTTTCCAGCGCCTATCCTCGCGTTAACGAGAAAATCTGTCCTTGTCCGTTTAGGGCTAGTTTGCTAAAAACAGGCTTAAAGCAGCGTGATATATTGAGATCAATAGGGTGCCAATTAATTAGAAACCTACCGTCAGGCCAGGAGCCACACCAGCAGGAACTGCACCAGCATCATGCCATCGGCTAAGACCATAAAATAATACTGTGAACGGTACTCGTGCGCGTACCATACCACCAGGCCGGCACCCACGCCCGCCAACCCCAGAGCCACCCGCATGAAAGGGGCAGTTCCGGCCGGCACCAATACCGCGAAAAGCAGCAGCATGAACAGCGCCAGCTTCTTGGTGTTCTGCACGCCCCATTTGGTAGGAAAGGTAACGGTCTGGGTGAGTTTGTCTTTGTGCACATCCCTGATGTCAAACACCAGGGTAAGGGAGAAAAGGAACAGGAAACGCCGCAGGAAAAGAATGAAGCTGTTGCCAGAGAAAAGATCGCGGCCCATCTCCATTAAAGGCAACTGCACCGTAATCGCGGACCAGACATAGGCAATCAGGAAAACCTTGAGGAAAGGAATGTCGCGGAGCGGAATATACCCATCGCCTTCGGGAACCACCGGTACAGAATATAGGCCAGCCACCACAAACAAATGCAGCATAAACCAGAAATTCAGCTCGAAAATAGCCGTCCAGTAAAGGTAAACAACGCACAAGGCACTGGCCACCGAGATAAAGATGAGCTCCAGCCGGTTCTTCCGGACCCATTTGGTGCGGGTGCTCAGGGGTACGTTCTGGTTGAATTTATACGGCACCAGTCCGTCTGCATTGTAGACGAAGAGGGTAGCGAAGAACACCATCCCGCTTAAGCGCAGGGAAATGGGAATTCCGCTCAGCAAATAGGTTTCCCAGACCAGCGCTGCGGCACACAGGGAGATGAACATGTTGCTGTACAGAATAAAATCCAGGATCTTGCGGGGGATGTTCATGCTACTTTTAAGTCAATGGCTGGTCTCACCATATCTCCGGCAAAGTACGCCCGAGGAGAACATAGGTGCAACACTATTCTTCGGTTTCTGGGCGGGCTTAAAACCCGGAGTGGAAAACAAAAGCGCCGCTCTCCTATACGGAAAGCGGCGCTTTTGTACTAAATGATTTTTAAACGGCTTAGCTGTTGGTTCTGAACGTGGTGTTGTACAACTCAATGCTTTGCTCAATGATTCTGTAGGCATCTTCGCGGCCCAGGAAGTTCTCTACCACCACTTCTTTGTTCTCCAGTTTCTTATAGTCTTCAAAGAACCGCTGGATCTCCAGCAAGGTGTGCGGCGGCAACTCAGAAATGTCATTGATGTGCTTTACAGACATATCGTTGGCAGCCACGGCAATGATCTTATCATCTTCCTCGTTGTTGTCAATCATCTGCATCACGCCAATTACCTTGGCATCAATGAGGCACATAGGAGCCACGTCAATAGAGCAAAGCACCAGGATGTCCAATGGGTCTTTGTCATCGCAGTACGTCTGCGGAATGAAACCGTAGTTGGCCGGGTAATGCACCGCTGAGAAGAGAACGCGGTCCAGTTTAAGCAAACCGCTGTCCTTGTCTAGTTCATATTTCGCTTTAGACCCTTTGGGGATCTCAATGATTCCGGTTACTACTTTGGGGGCGTCTTCGCCGAAGTTTACATCGTGCCAAGGATTGCTGGCGTTTTTCGTAGTTTCTAACATCTTGATTTCTGTAACAATTTTATCTCTCAGCGGCTTCTACCGCACGTACTCTAATAAAGCGCGTCCTGTGGATCCGTTTGGTTCCTGAATACGCAGCCACGCCGCAATACTGGGCGCAATGTCAATGATCTCTGTGTGCACGGTTGACTCTCCGGCCGGAATCTGCCAGCCGTACCACAACAGCGGGATGTGCGTGTCGTAGGCCCAGGGACTGCCATGCGTGGTGCCTTTGGGCAAGCCCCGCCCGTAGTTCTCATACCAACCTGGCTGGAACGCCACCATCACGTCACCTGACCGGTAGGGCATATACCCGTTCTCCACCAGCATGCCTACGCCCTTGCTCCAATGTGATTTCATCAGGGCATCGGCGGAGAAAGAGCGCAACACCCCTGGGAAACGCTGCATGAAACGGACCGTCTCTTCCTGCAAAGCTACCAGGTTGGCTTTCTTGCTTTCCACCACCGCATGGTTGAAATACACCTGCTGGTTTACAAAAGCGCTTACCCAGTCTGCAGCCCCGAAGGTACGGTTCAGGTGCTTTTTCAGGGAATCGGCCATTAAACCGTTGTTGGTGTTCCCCGCCGGAATACGCAGTTGCTGCATATAAGTTGGGTTATGGGCGGCACCGTGGTCAGCAGTCAGGAAGATAAGCACATTTTCCTTGCCTAACTGCTTGTCCAGGAACTTAAGGAAATCTGCCAGATCCTGGTCTAGGCGCAGGTACGTGTCTTCTACCTCAATGGAATTAGGCCCGAACTGGTGACCTACGTAGTCCGGTGTGGAGAAGCTCATGGCCAGGAAATCTGGAACGGTGTTCTTGCCCAGGTTCTCGGCTTTGATGGCTTCTATCGCAAATTCTTTGGTGAAGGTATTGCCGGCCGGAATGGAGCGCAGGATATCAAACGTTTTGCCTCTAAGCGCGGGGATGTTGTGCGGGAACACCGGTTTCTCCTCTCCGGTGAAAGTGCCCTCAAAGGCTTGGTCATCAGAGGTGCTCTCGGTGTACTGCGCAACGGGGAGCAGCGTGGTCCAGGGTTGGCTTGTGTACTGCTCAGGCAGTTTCCGGTTGTTGAAGGCCTGCACCCAGGCCGGCAGTTCCTGCATGTAATAGGTGCTGGAGATCATGTTGCCGTTGGAGCCATCAAACCAATAGGCGGCGTTGGCGGCGTGCCCGGCCGGTAAGATAGAACCGCGGTCTTTCAGACTCAGGCCAATGACTTTGCTTTTCTGGTTTGTGGCCAGTTTCAGCTCATCGGTGATGGTGGAGGAAATCATGTTCACCGGCGACATCTGCCCTGCGGCTGTGGTGCTGCCCACCGTCTGCACGGACTTGTCCTCAGCACAGTAAATGTTGCGCCCTGTGGCGCGGTTGTACCAGTCATTGCCCACAATCCCGTGCATGGCCGGCGTGGTGCCCGTGTAGATAGAGGCGTGACCCGGTCCAGTATAGGTAGGAACGTAGTTGTAATGGTTGTTCCGGAAGTTGAAGCCTTCGCCCATCAACCGTTTAAAGCCATCTTTTGAATATTTGTCCCAATAACGGTAAAGGTAATCGTAGCGCATCTGGTCTACCACTATCCCAATCACCAGTTTTGGTTTCTCTGGTCCTTTTACTTTGGACTTGTTCCGTTGCGCCATTGCCGGGGAAATCCCTATAAATACTACCAACAGCAAGGTGCCAAGTCTACTTACGCTTTTGTTCATTCTCAAAATCTAAACCCGTTTTTACGCCCTTTCCTGAGAAACGGCTTCAAAACGTAAAAATACAAGCCAAGATACTTTCCATATCCTATTCATCAAAGCCAGAGAAAATTTAATCTAGCGGTAACAAACCCCCTTAAAAAGCAAAACGCCCATTTTTCAATGGGCGCTGCAAATAAAGGTCGGTTAAAACTATCTACTGGCTGCAAGCGCTTCGGCACCACCTACAATCTCCAGGATTTCGGTAGTGATGGCCGCCTGACGAGTCCGGTTATAGGTCAGTTTCAATTGCTTCAGCAATTCACCGGCGTTTTCAGTGGCTTTGTCCATGGCCGTCATCCGGGCACCGTGCTCAGAAGCATTAGATTCCAATACCGCTTTGTACACCTGAATCTTCAAAGATTTAGGAATCAATTGCTCAATGATCTCCTCTTTGGAGGGCTCAAAGATGTAGTCCAGGTTAGCATTGGCGCTGGCCTGCTCAGTGGTGTTCTCCTGGATAGGCAGGAACTGCTCCGTGCGGATGATTTGCGTAGCCACGTTTTTGAACTCGTTGTACACAATGTCCACCTGATCGTAACGACCAGCCCGGAAACCTTCCATGGCTTGCTCAGCGGCTACGCGTACGGTTTCAAAAGACAGATTGCCGAACACGCCTGTGAAATCACCGGCCATGGGCATATTGCGCTTGTTGAAGTACTCGTGGCCTTTCTTCCCAATGGCCATCACTTCAATATTACCGGCCGCGGCCTGGGCGCTGTACCGCTCATTCACCAGGTTGTTCACCGCTTTCATCACGTTAGAGTTGAAAGCACCGCACAAACCGCGGTCTGAGGTAACGGCAATAATCAACACCCGCTGCACATCACGCTTCTGCGCATACACATTCTGCCCAGCCTCTCCTTGTACACTGGAAAGATTGCTCAAGATGTTGTTTAGACGCTGCGCGTAAGGGCGCATACGAATGATGTTATCCTGAGCCCGGCGCAGTTTGGCCGCCGCCACCATTTTCATGGCTTTGGTGATTTGCTGCGTAGATCCTACAGATACAATGCGGTTACGTACTTCTTTTAAACTTGCCATTAAGTTGCGTCACGTATAAACAGAGAAAAAAGAGCACGCGTGTAACCGCTATGCTCTTCTTCTGTTGATTAATTATTTACGATATCTGGCTGTGAGGTCACGCGCTACTTGCTTCAGCGTATCGGTCACATTATCATCAATCTTACCGGCTCTCAAAGAATCCAGTACCGGACGGTGCTGGGCATTCAAGGTTCTGGTAAAGTCTTTCTCGAAGGCACGCACCTCGTTTACTGGCACGTCATCAATCAGACCATTGGTACAGCAGTAGATCATGGCTACCTGGTCTTCTACCGCTACCGGAGAAAACTGAGGCTGCTTCAATACTTCCAAGTTTCTACGGCCACGCTCAATGGTCAATTTAGTAGCGGCATCCAGGTCAGAACCGAATTTAGCGAAGGCTTCCAATTCACGGAACTGCGCTTGGTCCAGTTTCAAGGTACCAGCCACTTTCTTCATGGACTTGATCTGGGCAGAACCACCCACGCGAGATACCGAGATACCTACGTTGATCGCCGGACGAATACCAGAGTTGAACAAGTTGGTCTCCAAGAAGATCTGACCATCGGTGATAGAGATCACGTTGGTTGGGATATACGCAGAAACGTCTCCAGCCTGCGTCTCAATGATTGGAAGAGCGGTCAAAGAACCACCACCTTTCACTAAGTGACGGATAGACTCTGGCAAGTCGTTCATGTCTTGCGCGATGCTATCAGAAGCGTTGATCTTAGCTGCACGCTCCAACAAACGGGAGTGCAGATAAAATACGTCACCTGGATACGCCTCACGTCCTGGAGGACGACGCAGCAGCAGAGACACCTCGCGGTAAGCTACCGCTTGCTTAGACAAGTCATCATACACTACCAGGGCAGGACGTCCGGTATCACGGAAGAACTCCCCGATAGCCGCACCGGTAAACGGCGCGTAGAATTGCATTGGAGCAGGGTCAGCAGCAGGAGCAGCCACAACTACGGTGTAACGCATCGCGCCACCAGCCTGCAGAGCGTTCACGATCTGCGCAACGGTAGAGGCTTTCTGGCCAATAGCTACGTAGATACAGAATACAGGCTCACCACGGTCAAAGAACTCACCCTGGTTGATGATGGTATCAATAGCTACGGCAGTTTTACCTGTCTGACGGTCACCGATGATCAACTCCCGCTGGCCACGGCCAATCGGAATCATGGAATCTATCGCTTTGATACCAGTTTGCATCGGCTCATTTACCGGCTGACGGTAGATAACGCCTGGTGCTTTTCTTTCAATTGGCATTTCGTACAGTTCACCCACCAATGGGCCCATGCCGTCAATTGGCTGACCAAGGGTGTTCACCACACGGCCTACCATGCCATCACCTACGCGAACGGAGGCAATTTTATTTGTTTTCTTAACTGTATCGCCTTCTTTAACGTCGCTCCAGTCACCCAACAATACCGCACCCACGTTGTCCTCTTCAAGGTTAAGAACAAGGGCTTGCAGACCGTTTTCGAACTCTAACAACTCACCAGACTGTGCCTTGGATAAGCCGTAGATACGAGCAACACCGTCACCAACTTGCAGAACCGTACCAACTTCTTCTAGTTCAGCTTCTGTTCTGAAGTTTGACAGCTGTTCTCTTAAAATCGCTGATACTTCATCAGGTCTAACTTCTGCCATGATTATAGTTTAGTAATGTATGGATTTTCTTTAAACTTGTTTTTCAATTTCTGCACGCTGGTTCTCACCGTGTTATCAATCTGCTGATCGCCAATGCGCAGTACGTACCCGCCCACTACGGCTGGGTTCACCACTTCTTGCAGCTCCACCTTCATGCCTCCGGTGCGTTCCACCACCATTTGCTGGAAAGTGGCCCGTAGCTCTGGGGTAAGCGGCACGGCTGTAGTCACCGTTGCTTTCTGGATTCCGCTGATCAGGTTGTACTGTTTTACAAACTCAGTAGCCACTGACTCCAAAATGGCCTCACGGTTTTTTTGGGTGATGATCCGGAAAAAGGCCATGGTCAACTCGGTCATGCTGCCCCCGAAAACGGAGTTCAGAATGGCGAGTTTCTTATCATGCTTTATAATCGGGTTGCGCAGTACAAGGCTAAGGTCACGGCTTCCGTTCAAGGTCTTGGTGAAGGAAAGCATATCGGCGTATACTTTCTCCAGTGATCCTTGCTCTTGAGACAGCTCTAGCAGAGACTTGGCGTACCGGGAGGCAACTCTTTCGTCTGACATTATTTCTCTTGCGTGTTTAAAACGATTCGCTTCCTTTTCTAGGGCGGGAAGCCGCTCGCCGTCCGTTCTTAGCTAAGGTGCGTGTCTTGCAGGTAGCTCTGTACCAGGGCACGCTGGGCCTGCTCGTCCTGCAGCTCGCGTCTGAGCAATTTCTCCGCGATGTCAATAGACAAAGTAGCCGCCAGGTTCTTCACCTCGGTAAGGGCTGCCTTTTTCTCGTTCTGGATAGACACACGGGCTTGCTCAATCATGCGCTGGCCTTCTTCGTTGGCTTTGGTACGGGCACCTTCCACTAGGGTGGTAGCGGCGTCAGTAGCATCTTTCAAAATGCGGTCACGCTCAGCACGGGCTTCGGTCAAAAGACGCTCGTTGTCTGCTTTCAGTGCCTGCATTTCCAATTTGGCTTTCTCAGCCATGGTGAGGGCAGCGTCAATGTTGTCTTCGCGCTCACGCAGGGCCTTCATGATAGGCTTCCAGGCGAACTTAGACAACAAGAAAAGAACCACCAAGAAGGTGATGGTCTGCCAGAAAAGCAATCCGATACCAGGAGTTACTAATTGCATTGTATTTCTTTTATTAGGGACTGAAGGATTCTCCTTCTCTCAAAACTACAAACTCTACTACTGTTATTGCGCCTCCCTGTCCTGACCAATCGTCAGGAAGGGAAACGCAACAAATGCATTCTTAGCGAATGAATGAAATCAGAAGGCAAACTACCACCCCGAACAGGGCAACACCTTCAATAAGGGCAGAAGCGATAATCATCGCAGTCTGGATTTGTCCACCAGCCTCTGGTTGTCTAGCGATAGATTCCATGGCAGAGCCACCGATTCTACCAATACCAAGGCCAG
The DNA here is from genome assembly GCF_008271695.1 of Rufibacter hautae. Lineage (GTDB taxonomy): Bacteria > Bacteroidota > Bacteroidia > Cytophagales > Hymenobacteraceae > Nibribacter > Nibribacter hautae. The sequence goes on along the minus strand of NZ_VKKY01000001.1, from coordinate 2,137,822 downwards.
CACCAAGAGCTACTAATCCAGCGCCGATACCAGCACCCATAATAGCATAACCAGTACCCAGGGTCAATTCAAGCAATAATGCTAACATAAAAGTAGATATATATAGTTAAAAAAGAATTCAGATTAATGGTGTGCTTGCGCAGCATGTGGGCCATCGCCAAAGCCCATGTCATCGTGGTGGTCATGCTCTTCTACCGCACCGCCAAAGTACATGGCAGACAACAGCGTGAAGATATAAGCCTGCAACAGTGCCACGAACAACTCCAGGAAGTTCATGAAGGTGGCAAACGCTACGCTCAACGGACCAATGGCAATACTCTGGAAAATAAAGATCAAACTGAACAAGCTCAGGATGATAATGTGACCTGCGGTGATGTTGGCAAAAAGCCGAACCATCAAGGAGAAAGGCTTGGTAAAAATACCAATCACCTCAACCGGGATCATAATAGGAGCCAACCACTTGGGAACACCCGGCGTGGCAAAAATGTGCCCCCAGTAAGATTTATTCCCATTGAAAACCGTCAGGAGCAAAGTAAGGAGTGCCAGCACAAGGGTAACGGCAATATTACCGGTTAAGTTAGCGCCGCCTGGCAGCAAGCCCAGCAGGTTGTTGAACCAGATAAAGAAAAACACGGTAAGCAGATACGGCATAAAGCGCTCGTACTTAGGACCGATGTTGGTCTTGGCAATATCGTCGCGGATGAAAACGATGATGGGCTCAAAGAAAGACTGCATGCCACGCGGGGCTTTGCCGCGGTTTTTGCTGTAAGCACCGGCAATTGAGAAGAACACCAGGAACAACAGAAGCACACTAAGGAAAAGCGACGCCACGTTTTTGGTGATGGAGAAATCCATTGGACCAACAGGCTCCACTTCGCCTTTCTCATTCACTTTGGTGCGGGGCTCGCCTTCTTCGTTGGCATAGTAGATATGCCCGTGCTCCATCACGTAGCCATTATAAGGCTGTACTTCATGATGCTCGTTGTAGAACTTAGAGGCCAAGAACACATCCAGGCCATTTTCCCCATATAATATAACCGGCAAAGGCAGCACCACACCGTCGGCAAAGTGCCAGGTATAGTCATCGCCAATGTGATGGGAGATCATCTCCCCGGGGTTAAATTCTCCACCTTCGGCAGATTCTGCCGCCTGGGCTGAAAAAGTAAGAACAGTAAGCAGGAAAACGAGTATCTTCTTCATTAAGAGCTAATTAAAAGCAATGGATTTTACGTAACCGCACTGCCCTATGCATGCTTTTTTGAATTTTGGCGCAAGTTACTCAACAATGCGTAGATTTCAAATCCGGTATAGATAAAATAAAGGGCGAAAAAGTTTGCCACAAATTGCACTAACCCTTCTGCATGGAAATATCTATATACAAAAACTGCTATTATAGAGAAGACCATGCGCACGCCCATGGCGGCAAAGTAATAGGCGTGCAGGTTACTGGAATCGTGTTTTAGCCCCAGGAAAGCCACATAATGGGCAAACCCAGTCACAAACACAAAGAAGCACAGCATGTACCATATATAGGAATGAATCACGGCATCTCCGGTGAACAGCAGCAGTACCGTAATCAGGAGTACCAGCAAACCGGTGAGCAAAATCATTCCTCTTATAAAACTCACAGGCGATTAGTTCTTACGGGTAAGTGATACAATGACAGAATAAACGGTAGCAAACACCGCTACTATTAACAGCCCCAGTGTCCACCAGGGGGTATTGTTGTGAAAATAGGCATCCAGCTTACGCCCCCCGATAGCGGCAACAGACATCACCACAATCATCTGGAAAGCCAGACCCGAGTACTTCAGGTAAGGCTTCACCCCTTGTTTTTCTTTGGGGTTAGACGGGTGTTGGGTTGGTTCCATGCGTGTTGGGTCCTATTTGCACAAAGGTACTAATCCCTGGCTCACTGGGGCAGAAAAGATTTTCGCTGTTTTGGCCATCTTTTAAAGAAAACAAGCTTAAAACAGTTCCCGTTCAGCCAAATTTGCTTTTCATGCGTTCACCGCGGGTGACGGCTTTTGCGTAGTAGCGTAACAAGAGCCTAAAAAGTGTAAATTTGCTTTTGACCCTATTTTAAGGCTACCTTACTAACTAAGTACAAGTACGTTTCTGGTCCGTTTTAGCTTAATCAGATATAAAATAAAAAAGGCTCTGCGCAGTTCTACTAGTATTCCAACCCTTGACTTGACGTTGAAACTGACACGTTTTCTTCTACTATTCCTTTTATTGGGAGTTGCCGCCGGCTGCTCTTCTGATAAGCCTTTGGGCCGGCTCTACCGAAACATAAACGCCCGTTTCAATGGATACTTCCTTGCCCTCCAGAAGATGGAAGCCGTGGAAGCCAAACTCGCGGCTGCCCACGTAAATGACTATAACCGCATCCTAGACATCCTGCCGCCGGCCGACACCACTATCCTGAAAACCCTGGCGCCCGATCTGGATGAGGTGATCAAGCGAGCCTCGTTCCCTATTGCGCGCCACCCCAAAAGTCGGTGGATAGATGATTGCTATGTGCTCATTGGGAAGGCCCGTTTTTACCAGGGCGAGGATGCCGAGGCCCTCAAAACCTTTCGGTTTGTGCAAACCACCAGCCCAGACCGGCACGCGCGCCACGAGGCCTTGATCTGGATGATGCGGCTGGCCATGCGGCAGAAAGATTATGACCAGGCCTTCTCTATCTCTGAGCAGTTCCGCAAAGAGCGCATGAACGAGAACAACGGCCGTGAGTTGCTTTTAACCAGAGCCCAGTTGGCCAGCATCCAGAACAACCTGCCGCAGGTCATTGAGAACATGGAACTGGCTATTCCGCTGGCGCACAAAAGAGATCAGGAAGCGCGCTTGAGATTTATCCTCGGCCAGTTGTACCAAGCTACTGCCCAGGACGCCAAAGCTTACGAGCAGTTTGCGAAGGTCCTGAAGAAACGTCCTCCTTATGAATTGGGCTTCTACGCCAATCTGGGCCTAGCTCAAGTAACGGAACTGAAGGACAACTCTGATCAGGATAAAGTAAAAAACTTCTTGCGCAAACTCGCTGATGACCAGAAGAACAAAGAGTACACCGATAAAATCTACTACGACCTGGCCAAGCTGGAGCTTCGGCAGAAACAGTACCCAGATGCTTTGAAACTGCTGCAGCAGTCTACGGCGGCTTCCACCACAAACAAAGTACAGAAAGCATACTCTTACCTCTTAGCCGGGCAGATCTATTATGAGAACCTGCAGCAGTACGGTCTGGCCCAAGCGTACTATGACAGTACCCTTCAGCTTCTGCCGCCCACTACCATGGGCTACGAAGAACTCTCCGACAGGAAAACCGTGCTCACCGCCTTCACCCAACAGTTGGAGATTATCAGGAGCAATGACAGTCTATTAGCCCTAGGCCAACTGAATGCGACGGAGCGGGCCCAGAGGGTAGCCGAGCAGATCACCCGTGAACGTGACCAGGAGGCAGCCGCCTCTTTAGCCGCCGCAAACGCCACCACCCCCGGCCCAACCCAGCAAACGGCTACCTTGCCCATCGGCGGAGCCGGAACGCAGGGCAGTACCTGGTACTTTGACAACCCGGTGGCCCGCGGTAGCGCGCGTAATGATTTCTTGCGGACCTGGGGAGACCGGCCTTTGCAAGACAACTGGCGCCGTATCACCGCTATTTCAGGTGCCACTCCTATTACGGCTGGGATAACCACCGGCATTGCCGTGGATAGTGCCGCACTGGCAGCCGCGGCTGCTCAGAAACAGGAAACTTATTTGGCTGCCATCCCGGTGACAGCAGAGCAGCGCCAAGCCGCCGACAAGCGCGTGGAAGAGGCTTTGTTCACCTTGGGCAACATCTACCAGCAGCGTCTAAGAGAGCCGGAGAAAGCTGCCCAAACGTTTCAGAAATTGCTGGAGCGCTACCCAGCCTCTAACCATGGCGCCGAGGTCTACTACAGCCTCTACGTGATTGCGCAGGGCCAACAGCAACCTGATAAAGCCGCCGGATACGCGAAGACCCTAAAAGACCGTTTCCCTAACTCCAAATACAGCAAGCTCATTGACCAGCCTGATTTTCTCAGGACTTATTCTGCTGAGAACTTGGCCGCGCACGCCCTGTATGACTCTGCTTACGCGCTGTACGAGAAAGAGAAGTACCCGCAGTCCTTGGCCGTTTTAGCCTCCCTTTCGCAGAAATACCCTCAAAACGATGTACAGGACCAAAGCGCGTTTCTGCAGGCTTTGGTAGCAGGCCGTACGCAGCCAGCCGCTACCTTCCGGGCGGCCATGGAGCAGTTCATTATTAAGTACCCCGAGAGTGCATTACAGGCGAAGGCCCGTGACTTCATGAACCTCTACCTGCGCTATGAGACCGGTGAGTTGGCCAAGGCTCCGGTCGTTAACACCCCGGTAGTGCCCAAAGAGGAAGCGCCCACTTACAAAACAGAGCGTAGCCTGCCGCATTCCTTCGTGATAGTGCATACCGGTGTAGATACTACAGCCGTGCGCCAGCTCATGAAAGCGTACGATACTTACAACTCTCGTTTTCACCCTAAAAAGCAACTCCAAGTGGAGCCTGTGCCCTTTAGCGACAGCACCACGCTACTCGTTATCCGGACCCTGCCTGACTTTAAAGCCGCCCAGCAGTACTCTAAATTGCAGGCCACACGCAATTCTCCGTTAGCCAACTTAAAAGGCTCGAAATTTGCTACCTTTGTGATAACCGAAGAGAACCTAGCCTTACTGAGAGAGTTGGGGAATATCGCGGAGTATGTAGCTTTCTTTGAAAAAAATTACCAATAAAATGTCGTCAACGCCTGATAAGAAGTACCGGAAAACCATTTCGGCGCTTTGGCTGTTTTTTGCCGGAGGATTTGTGTTCTTCCTGCTGTACGTTTTTGCCGTTAGCATCAATTTCCTGAATCTCTTTGGCGATTTACCAGACCTGAAAACCCTGGAAAACCCCAAAAGCGAACTGGCTTCTGAAGTCTACTCAGAGGACGGCCAGCTTCTAGGCAAGTATTTCCGCGAGAACCGCTCTCCTGTTACCTATGAGCAACTGCCTAAAACCCTGGTAGACGCCTTGGTAGCCACAGAGGACATCCGGTTTGAGGAACACTCCGGCATAGATTTCAAAGGCACGCTGGCCGTTCCTTACTACAAACTCACCGGCAAACAGGACCGTGGCTCCAGTACGCTCACGCAGCAGCTAGCCCGTAACCTCTTCCGTACCCGCGATGACCTGAACAACGGTTTGCTTTCTGATGTGCCCGGCCTGCGCATGCTCATCATTAAAACCAAGGAATGGATCATGTCCATCAAACTGGAGCGCTCTTACACCAAGAAAGAGATCTTGATGATGTACCTGAACACCGTTGACTTCGGGAGCAACGCGTACGGAATTAAGGTAGCCGCCAAGACTTTCTTCAACAAAGACCCACAGCAGCTTACCCTAGAGGAAAGCGCCACCTTGGTGGGCGTTTTGAAAGGGCCGTCCTTCTACAGCCCTGTTCTGCGTCCTGAGCGCTCTCTTAGCCGTCGTAATACGGTGCTGGACCAGATGCTCAAGTACAACTACATTGACGAGCCTACCTACGCTAAGACTACTGCCAAACCTATCAAGCTGGACTTCAACGTGGAGAACCAGAACAAAGGCCTGGCACCGTACTTCCGGACGGAGATAGGGAAGTGGCTGGCCCAATGGTGCCGCGACAATGGCTATGACCTGTATTCAGACGGCTTGAAGATTTACACCACCATTGACTCGCGCATGCAGAAGCACGCCGAGGCGGCCCTAGAGCAGCACATGAAAACCATGCAGCGGGAATTTTTCCAGCAATGGAAAGGCCGTAATCCGTGGGTGAATGATCAAGGGAAAGAAATCAAAGGCTTCCTGATGGAGCGGATGAAGGGTACCGCTCGATACAAGAGCCTGGTGGAACAGTATGGCAGTAATGAGGACTCCATCAAATACCACCTGAACCACAAGATCCCGATGCGCATCTTTTCCTGGAAAGGGGAACGGGACACCATCATGAGCCCAATGGACTCGCTGCGTTACTACAAGCACTACCTGCAGGCCGGATTTATGGCCATGGACCCACTTACTGGTAAAGTGAAAGCCTGGGTTGGAGGAACCAACTTCAAGTACTTCAAATACGACCACGTAAAACAAGGCGCCCGCCAGCCAGGCTCCACCTTCAAGCCTTTTGTGTACACCACCGCTTTAGAGAGAGGCTACTCGCCGTGCTATACCGTAGTAGATGCCCCTGTGACCATCATTAACCCCGATGGCAAGCCCTGGACGCCTAAAAATAGTGAGGGCACGTACTCTGGTCGCAGTATGACCTTGCGTACGGCGCTGGCTCTTTCTGTGAACAGTATCACTACGTACCTCATGAAGAAAATAGGTCCGGAGGAAGTTGTGTCTACTGCGAAGCGTCTGGGCATCACCACGTCGCTTGACCCGGTACCTTCCCTGGCCCTCGGCTCAAGTGATGTCACCTTGTATGACATGGTAGGCGCATACGGTACCTTTGTGAACAAAGGCACTTGGACCCAGCCTCAGTACTTGGTGCGCATTGAAGACAAGAACGGAACGGTTTTGCACGAATTTGCGCCAAAGACCCTGGAAGCGCTTAGCGAGGAAACGGCCTATCTCATGGTGCATATGCTGAAAGGCTCCACTGAGACCCGTGGCGGTACGGCTTACTATGGCTTACGTCACCGTTATGGGCTTAAAAATGAAATCGGGGCTAAAACCGGAACAACCTCCAACTACTCAGATGCCTGGTTTATGGGAATTACCCCAGACCTGGCTGCCGGAGTTTGGGTAGGCGGCGAAGACCGCAGTATTCACTTCCGGAGTGCCGCTTACGGGCAGGGAAATAAATTGGCCATGCCAATCTATGCCCTCTTCATGCAGAAAGTGTACGCCGATAAATCCTTGAATGTCTCTAAAGGTGCTTTCCCTAAGCCAGCGCAGCCACTTTCCACCAATATCAACTGTGGTGGCAGCACTTTTGTACCTGTTGTGCAAGATTCCGTAAAACAAGAGCAAACCCTCACTTTGCCGCAGAAGGTAGAGGAGGATAGGTTTTAAGTTTTAGACCAGAAGGACTGTGGAGGAATCATTAAAAGAGCAACTAAAACACTTGCCGCATCGCCCGGGCATCTACAAGTATTATGATGACAAGGGCATAATTTATGTGGGCAAGGCGATAGATATCCGCAAGCGGGTAAGTTCTTATTTTAATCGGTCTACCCAGCACAACAAGAAAACCCTTAAGCTCATTTCGCAGATCAAGCGGATTGAGTTCACCATTGTAGACAGTGAGGCCGATGCTTTTTTGCTGGAGAACAACCTCATCAAGCAGCATCAGCCTAAATACAACATCCTGCTCAAAGACGGCAAGTCTTACCCGTATCTCTGCATCACCAATGAGCGATTTCCCAGGGTTCTGAGCACCCGTAACAAGCTGAACGATGGTTCACGCTACTTTGGCCCGTACCCTAGCGTAACGAGCATGTACGTGGTACTGGAGCTCATCAGGACCTTGTACCCCCTGCGCACCTGCAGCTATAACCTAAGCCCTGCTAACATTGAAGCCGGCAAGTTCAAGGTGTGTCTGGAGTACCACATCGGCAACTGCAAAGGTCCCTGTGAAGGCCTGTACGGAGAAGAGGAGTACAACCAGCACATTCAGCAGATCAGGAACATTCTCTCGGGGAACCTTACGGTAGCCAAGAACTACTTCAAGGAAGCCATGTCTGCCGCCGCCGCCGACTACCAGTACGAGCTGGCTCATCAGTACAAACAGAAGCTGGACATGCTGGATGATTTCCAAGCCAAATCCACGGTGGTAAGCCACACCCTCTCCAACATAGATGTCTTTACCATTACCTCCAATGAGAAATGCGCGTTCATCAATTACCTGAGGGTGATGAACGGCTCTATCATTGGTACCCAATCCTTGGAATTGCAGAAGAAACTGGAGGAAACCGATCAGGATATCCTGGCTTCCATGATCATGCAGTTGCGTTCTGATTTTGAAAGTACCTCCAAGGAGATTCTGGTCAACATTGAAGATTTGGTCTTGCCTTTGGAAGGTATCTCCGTGAACGTTCCCCAGATTGGCGATAAGCGGAAATTGCTGAACCTATCCTTGAAAAATGCTTTGTACCTGCGCAAGGAAAAAGAAAGCATGCAGGACAAGTCCAAAGACAGCAACGAGGTCCGCATCATGGAAACTATGAAACGTGACCTGCGCCTAACCGAGTTGCCCAAGCACATTGAGTGTTTCGATAACTCCAACTTCCAGGGCGATAACCCGGTGGCTTCCATGGTCTGCTTCCGGAACGCGAAGCCATCTAAGAAAGACTACCGCCACTTCCACATCAAGACTGTAGTAGGCCCAGACGATTTCGCCTCTATGTACGAGGTAGTGACCCGTCGTTACCGCCGCTTGATAGATGAAGGTACCTCCCTGCCGCAACTCATCATCATTGACGGAGGCAAGGGGCAACTTGGCATGGCCGTGAAAGCCTTGAAAGATCTTGGTATCTACGGCCAGGTGGCCATTGTGAGTATTGCGAAGCGGCTGGAGGAGATTTTCTATCCGGGAGACACATTGCCGTTGTACATTGATAAGAAATCTGAGACACTCAAGCTTATCCAGCGCCTCCGGAACGAGGCCCACCGCTTCGGGATCACTTTTCACCGCTCGCTACGCGATGCCGGCACCTTACAGACCGAGCTTACCAAGATCAAAGGCTTAGGCCCTGCTACTGCTGAAAAATTGCTGACTAAGTTCAAATCTGTAAAGAAGATTGCCGAGCTCTCGCAACAGGAATTGGAAAGTGAAGTGGGCAAAAGCAAAGCCCGCCTCTTACTCGATTACTTCGCACAGACCCAGAACAAGTAAGTCGTTTAGGAGGTGTTTTCCTGAAAATGGCTTCTAAACAGACAACTTATGCACCTGTTGCTTCTGAGTTAACCGAAGCCTCCCTAACTCCATTATGTTTTGAGGCTACTTTTACTAAATGCCTCCCAAAGCTGTAAATCTTACCGAAGTACTTCGTCCACCTTTCATAAGAATTGCAGGAACTTCTCTATGGTAACCAAAACTAATAGGCAAGAATCAAGGGAATGCGCCTCTTCATGGTGCAATAAAACGAAGACTTTGGAGAAGTTAATTATCTAGAGTTGTCCTATGTAATGGATCTGTATGGTTGGAACTCAAGGCTCTATTTTGAATTGATTGTAATAGCCTCTGTTTGTATTTCAACACAGCTTATCAATTAAAGGGCATAAAAAAGGAGACCATTTAGGGCCTCCTTTTTTATTTTATGCTTAAAGCGATTAGTAGCTCCACAAACTGTATTCAAACTCAATGAGTTCTTCCATGGCTTGTTGGGCGGCTAATAAACCTTTCTTACCAGCTCCGTATTGCTCTTCCAAACGGGCATCGTTTACGTTAGATACCTTGGTGATGTAAGAGCTGAACAGCCATAAGTCAAAGGCATCGGCCAGGTTCTTATGCTGGGCATCGTTCTGGGCGTTGAACCAGAGGGCTTCGTCTGGGTGCGCTCTGAACACTCTTGCCAGGTCACTGTACTTGAAAGAAGCAATTGGTTTCTCAAAGCCAAGGCTGTTGTATTTGGCTGGCATCACCAAAGTGATGGCCTGGATATCATGATAAAGTCTTGAACGCTTTTTATCAAATATCACGTCTTCCTTGATCTCCAGTTTGTAAAGCTCATTCGGAAGTAGCTCATTACCAGTAGTTACGGCAACCGCTGGCGCTGGCGTAGCACCGGCTTTCCCCTTGGCAGGAGTAGTAGTTTTCTTTTTAGCAGGAGCAGGCGTTCCCCAACCATCATCCTCTGCAGCAGTCGGAGCATCAAAACCAGCCGCTTTTTCAGCTTCGGTCAAACCTCCGGAGGTTTCTGTAGGAGTCATGTTGGTAAACATTTCCTGAGCCGCGATGGGGGTGTTCAAGGTGTCTGAGCGGTAAGCCTGTAACTCACCTCTTTTAACGGCTTCCATGATCAGTTTGGTGATCTGTTTGCCGTTGGAGAACATTGGGTTGTTTTGCTTCTCGCGTAAGTCAACCGCTCTCCAAACCGTTTTCTTGAACATTACATCAGACGGAGGAATTGGCCTGGCCGAGGCAGGAGCAGCCAAAGAGCTGTCCATTCTGGCCTGCATCATCTCCGCTTGCTTTTGCATCTCCTGCTGGCGAGCTAAGTCTTCCTGACGCGCCTTCTCAGCCGCAGCCGCAGCGGCTGCATTTTGCTGGGCTCTCTGCGCAGAAGTAGTTGACTTCTTAGTAGTACGCTTTTGCGCCATACTAACAACCGGCATGCTAAGCAAACCCGCTAAACCCAACACAATTAACTTCTTCATGGTACTTAAATTAACTACTAGTTAAGCTGAAAGGTGATACTTGAGTTATCAGAAGGAACAACTTCCTGCTGATCACGATAGTTCATTCGACGGATTTCTTTTACGTCGATGGCGATACGGTCACCCGGACGGGCCTGCGCAGCCAGGTTACCCAAGCTTACAGTTGGGCCATTTCCTTGTACCTGACCAACCGGACGGCTACCACGCACCAGATAAACGGTGTATTGGGTTACTCTGTAACGAGCGTCTTTAGGTAACTGGTTCTTGAAGCTTTCATCTGGAATAGCCTGTACTGATAAAGTACGTGGTCCCGGAGCTGGCATACCTCTTACTGGGTCAACCGGACGGCCGTTGGCTGAAGCAACAACTCTAGGTCTTGGTACCAGTTTCACGGTGAAGTCCTGTGAACCGATGGCGTTTCCACCGCTGCTCACGTTCAGTTTCACTTGTCTTGAGGTTGGGATAATGGTCAAGAATCCTTTCTTAGCACCTCTTACCACCGTAGCTCCAGAAGCAGAGAAAGAAGGATCATACGTAGCACCCAAAGCAGGTACCTGTACACTCAGTTCGTTTCCGCAGTTGAAGTACAATGAGTTGATAGAGGCTGACTGGATTTGCATTACCGGCTTAGCCACTACGTAGTCCTGGGTTACAGTGAACGTGGTATCACGTCCGCTGGCCTGACGGAAACGCACTTGGCCTCTCCATTGCTTTTTGGCATTACCTTCCGCATCGTAGTTACCAGCGGTAGCGGTGAATTCAATTTTACCTTTTCCGCCTTGTACCGGAATAGATCTTCCGTCAACAGACATAGTTGGAGTTACGGCATCTGAAGAAGCTGCCAAGAACATTTCGGCTTTGTATTTGGTACCAGCCGCTACTGTCTTAGACTCAGCACTGGCCATTGCAAAGATGTTCTCAAACTTGATGATGTCTGCACCTACCTGTTGGGCAAGTTTAGACAAGGTTTCTGCTTCGTATTTCAGAACCTCAGATTCTTTCTGAGCGAGGGTAGCCAACGCAGCTACCATTGGGGTTTCTTCAAAATTCAACTGCGCAAAGTTCTTCTTACGCTGGTCTTTGTTTTGGGCTACCCGTGGATCTTCTGAACCGTTCATGGCAAGCTTGGCTGGAACGCCTGGATTGTACTTGCGCAGGAAAGCTGCATAATTGTTCAGCTGCTGCTCCAGTTCATATCCTCTTCCTTTTTTCAAACCGCCAATCATCACTTCATTCACCACCTCATTGGCTTCTGGATTGATGTAGTTTCCTTCTGCATCTTTCCCCCCGGTTTCTTTTTCTAATTGGTCACGCAGACTGCGGATATAAGCTACCATTTCAGCGCTCTTCGTGCTTACTTCTTGGGCTTGCTCCACTACCTGCTTGTCTTTTGCTGTACTAGCTCCTTCAGCCACTGCTGCCTGGATACCCTTTACGGCACCTTTGTTGTCGCTCACCGTCTTACGGTTCACTTCCATCAAACTGGCATCAATGAATTGGAACTTTAAAAGTATTGCAGAGCTAACGTTCAATGCCAACAGCGCCGTCAAAACGAGATACATCATCCCGATCATCTTTTGCCGTGGCGTCTCTTTTCCTCCAGCCATAGTATCCTGTAGTGTTTACCTTTTATATAATCTTATAATTTATAGAGGAATGGCAGAGATTATCCTCTCATGGCATTTAGCATGTTGCCATACACGTTGTTCAAAGAATGCAGGTTTTTGGTCAAGTTGGTTACCTCATCTTTAAATTGCTCTGTCTCACGGCTAGCCTGAGTCAGGTTCTCCATAGCATTAGTAATGCTGCCGTAGAACTTGTTGATAGATTTCAGGTGGTTGTTGGCATCCTGAAGCTCCATTTCATACACAGCGTTCAAGGCACCCAAGTTTTTAGTCACCTGCTGAACCTGCGCATGGTAAGCTTGGGTATCAGCGGTAGCAGTTGCCATTTGAGACACCACTTGCAAGGTAGTACCGTAAGCTTCGTTGATTTTGTCTAATGAACCGGTAGCTGTTCTCACGCGGGCAGCATACTCTTTCGTAGCCACCGTAGCGTCTGTCATGTCAGAAATTTGAGCAGTGGTTTCGCTTAAACGGTTCAGGCCTTGGCCTAAAGAACTGATAGTAGCTGGTGTTACATTGGCATCACGCAGCATTTTATCTAAATCACCGGTGATTGACGGACCAGCAGCAGCAGTTGGCACAGTTGGAAGCGGACCATCATAGTCATCGCGCAACTGAGGATATACACGCTCCCACTCTGGCTCATGCGGTGGGTTTGGTTGAAAGGCACTCAGAAAGAAAATGATGGCTTCGGTACCCAAACCAACTATAAGCATTTCATTCGCTCCATCTAAGTGGAGGATTTTGAATAATGCTCCAACAATTACTACTGCTGCACCAATACCATAGATTTTTGGCATCACCTTATCGAAGAAGAAGTTGCCTCTAGCTTTACTCATTTTTTGAAGGATTTAGATTGTAACGTATTTGGGTTCAAAAATTATAAAATATAGCACTTAATAGATAGTTCCTGAAGACTACCTTCCCAGATCGAAATCTGAGGAACGGCCGATGTAGATCATCGCACTGCGGAACCCGATGAAAGAACGGGCTGAATCTTGGTATTCAAAGTTACGAACGCCTGTCTCCAGGAAGTGCGCGATGTCTTTCCAAGAACCACCACGTACAATTTTGCGTGGCTCATTGTCATCATAGTACGTTGGGTTCAAGTCCCAAACCACTGGCACAGTAGCCTCAGAGTAAGCATCTTCGCACCACTCAGCCACGTTACCTGACATATCATATAAACCAAAATCGTTAGGATAATATTGTCCTACTGGCGCAGTATATGTAAAGCCATCGCTGTAGTAGTCACCACGGCCTGGTTTGAAGTTAGCCAGCATACAGCCTTTGGCGTTACGCAGGTAAGGTCCACCCCAAGGATAAGTTGCCAGATCACGGCCACCGCGGGCAGCGTACTCCCACTCAGCCTCTGATGGCAAACGGAAGCTAGGCATTGGCGCCATGCCGCTCTCTACGTTATAATTGTTTTTGTGCTTGGTTCTCCAGTTGTTGAAGTACTTGGCGGCAAACCAGTCTACCCCTACTACCGGGAAATCATCAAATGCTGGGTGAGAGAAGTAATACTCCATCAATGGATCACCCATGTGGTAAGTAAAGTCCTTCACCCAAACCGTAGTATCTGGATAAAGCTGGGTCATCACAAACTCTTCGCCCAAAATGTCCAATGAGTCCTGGCGAATAGCATCCACGAACTGACGGTACTCGTTATTGGTAATCTCGGTCTCATCCATGTAGAAACCACCAATAGTTACCTGCTTGTTCATGTTAGACATACTGGCAGCAATGTCTTGGTCGGTCTGTCCCATATGAAAAGTACCACCCGGGCAGGCAATCATTCCGTAAGGAATCTCCTGAGGATTAAACTCAGGGCGATCTTCAGCCCCGATCACATCTCCCTGTGAATCTCTACCCATACCACAACCTGCCATCAAGACTACGCTCAGAGCAATGGCAGAAAACTGTAAAAACTTAATCATATTCTTGGACTTGAAAAAAGAAGCGTTTCCGCTAAGCAGTTATAATTTTTAAGATAGCAACTATATGTCCTGATTTAAAAAACAAAACTAGTGTTTTTTCTTGAAGATCAATAAGCTAACGAGGCAAAGAAAATAATATTTTATTCCGTTAACAATTCCCTTATCGTTAGCGATATACCCATTACCTAAAAGTAGGTATTTAAAAGAAGTAGCGGGGGGTTCTAATAGGGGGCTTTGTATTATTCTTAGGCTTTGGAAGTTTGTACCCCAGCATTACCTCATGCGAGGTGGCACTCTTCGCGTCTGTACCTACGGCGGTATAATCAAAAGCATATCCAAAGCTAAGCGCGTTGTCCTTTAACAGATAAACCCCTAACATTCCGGTGATGGCTTCACCAAATCTGTAGCCTGCGCCACCCCAGAATTTATCATTGAAAGTTGCTCTTGCACCAGCCTCCAGAGAGTTAATGCCGGCATTCATATCCCGCTTAAGCAAGACTGTAGGTGTAACGTCTATAGCGCTTGAAAGTTCCAATTCGTAGCCACCGGTAACCATAAGGTGTTTCTCACCCGTTACAGAACCAAAATTTCCATCTCCCGCCTGATTCTCAAACTGATATTCTGCTCCCAAAAGGTTAGTAATACCGCCTCCGGCGTACCAGTTCTCATGCTGAAACCACAAACCAGCGCCCATATCAAATTTCCGGTCAGAACTATTATAAGGCACCCGCACATCGCCCAGATCGTTGGCTCGGTAACCTCCTTTGCTCATATTGGTAAGACCTCCCTGCACGCCTATACCCAACACACCTCCGCCTAGAGACAGGTGATACGAATAAGCTAGCTGAGCATGGAAAATATCCACCGCCCCAATTTCATCCTTCATTACTACCAACCCAACCCCGCTTTTCAAAGAAGTAAGCGGCGCAGAGACGGTGAACAAAGCGGTTTTTGGAGAGCCGCCGGCATCAAAGGAGCCGTTGTAACCTAACCACTGATACCTGTACAGCACATTCAATTCTGTCTGGCCTTTCACCCCTGCGTACCCTGGGCTTATGAACTGCCCGTTAAAGCCATAATGGCTAAACTGCGGCAACTGTTGAGCCTGCACCAGAAAAGAAGACAGGAGTCCTACCAGAAAAATCAGAAAACCAGATTTGCGCATCATGTAAAGCATTGAAATACCCTCGGGCACCAAGAGTCGGTTGGCAAAAGCTACCAAATTATATATTAACTACCAAAGTTAATCTTAATTTTGAAGCTCTAGCCATGCTACGCACAAATCAAAGAAAAGTAACAGGGGATTTACTTTTTCTTAGAATGTTGTTGGATATAAACCTCAATGGCACCCGTCATAGAAGGTGCATTTGGCATTGGGGCTTCAATATCCAACTCAAGACCGGCATCTCTTACCGCCTGGGCAGTTGTAGGACCAAAGGCGGCAATACGTGTACCATCCTGCACAAAGTCTGGGAAGTTGGTAAACAAGGAGTGTACGCCTGAGGGGCTGAAGAAAGCGATGCAGTCGTATTTCACTTCGGCCAGGTCAGACAAGTCTGAGGCCACGGTCTTGTACATGGTTGCTTCGGTAAAGATGAACCCGTTGGCACGCATGAACTCCGGAATGTCTTCCTTCCTGATATTGGAACAAGGATACAAGAACTTCTCGCCCTTATGCTTTTTCAGGACATCAAACAGGTCAGAAGCAGTCTTGCCCCCGATAAACAACTTACGCTTACGTAAAACGATGTATTTCTGCAGATAATACGCAGTCTGGTCAGAGATGCAGAAATACTTCATCTCTGCTGGCACCTCTATCTTCCCTTCAGCACAGATTCTGAAGAAGTGGTCCACTGCATTCCGGCTGGTGAAAATAACCGCAGTATGATCTAGTATAGAGACTTTATCTTTCCTGAAGTCCTTGTAGGAAACAGGCTCAATTTCAATAAAGGCCCTAAAATCAACCTTGATCCCGTATTTTTCGGCAATGCTCAAATACGGAGAATTATCATTTGCCGGCTTTGGCTGTGTGACCAGAATACTAGAAATTTTCTTTGAATGTCTATCAGCACCCAGCTCTTCTTTACCGTCAGCCATGTTTAGAAGGTAGTTTAACAACTTTTTATCTAAAATCTACAATAATCCCAGTTTGTCAGAAATTTACACGAAAACAATGAGTTTTAGCAAAATCATCAGTGGAATCACCTCAGTGGCGCAAAGGTAGGAAAATAAATGTAGATTTTTAAGGGAATATTTTTTACTCACCGTTTGAAAAGTCCTTACTACGGTAAATACCAGAAGCGCTGTAATGCTCACATTCGCAATCCAGTAAACCACCTGCGGTGTGGAGGACCAAAGCCCCAGATAAAGGAGCAAGACAAAGGGCAAGAACAGCCCCATTCCTAACAAAGTTCTCAAGAATTCGCGGTACTGTGATAACACCATCTCGCCCACCCCGAAGATAAAACCCATGAGCCGCAGAAACAGGTATTTGAACAGCACAAACAGAAAAATCATGAGCGAATACAGCAGAATCTTGGAGATAAGATCTGCCTGCGTGGCGGTGAATAGTTGGTTCAACAGGGCTAAATCTTCCAAGTTGGTATGAATGGCCACGATCAGCAACGCAAAGGACAGCGCAAAGGCCAGCACAAACAAGATACTGGACCAGTTCCCGATGGGCTTGGCTAAGAGTCCTTCTTCCAGGGTGGAAAGTTTGGTAAAACTGCTCCACCTGAAAATACTGGCGAAGTCTGAATAGAAGGTCATCCGCAAGGCCCCGTATATAAGCCCCACCACCACCATAAAGAAAATCAGGGCACTGCGGTGAGAATCTGGCTGTTTGGGAATGGGCCTAAACGCTGCCACTGCCTTGGAGTTGATAGACGTTACGGACTGCTGGGGCACCTTAAATGAAGGGTAATTGGGCTGTTGGTCTGGGTGCCAAACAGACAACAGGTATTTCTTGCCGGGCTTCATAAACGGCGATAGGTCTATGGTATAGCGGGCAGTGGAGTCTGCCACAAAAACCAGCCGGTTGTCCAAAAAAAGGCATAGTTCCTGCCGGGCGGCAAATTCAATCTTGGGGTTGGTGAACTTATCCAGCGTGACCCATTGGTACAGCGCCTGTCGCTCCTCATGGAACTCAGGCAGATAGGGCACCAATTTATTCTGCTTGGCTTTGAAAATAAGCCAATCCGAGGACAACAGGGGCTTTAAGGTCTCAGATTGCCCCCAGGCAACCCCACACCATAAACAAAGCCCAAGAACCGCCCCCCAAAATCGCATGTGTCAGACGCTTGACGTTCTTTTTGTAGAATACTGCCCTAAAACAAGACTCAACACCAAGGAGAAACCCAGCAGGCAAAGCAACAGGATCAGGTTACCCCAATGAGAGAAGTTGAAGTCAAATAGAATCACCAGCACGTTCAGGAGCGCCAGAATCAGCACGGTAGAAACCTGGCTGAATCCCATGGCTAGAATACGGTGGTGAATGTGGTTTTTGTCAGGCGCAAAAGGAGATACGCCTTTCAGAATCCTGATAAGGGAAACCCTAACGGTATCAAACAAAGGCACAAAGAGTACGCCCAAAGCCACCGTAGGGGCAGAAGGCACCGCCCGCATCTCAATGAACTGAATAGCCATGATGGACACCACAAATCCACAGAGCAGCGAACCCGTGTCACCCATGAAAATACGGGCCTTGTAGAAGTTATACCGCAAGAAGCCCAACAAACCCCCAATCAGGCAAACTGCCACCCCAGCATAGTTGGAATATGTGTCTATGTGCGCGTACCAGAAAAAGAACCCAAAAGTGGAAACCACAATGGTCACAATGGTTCCGGCCAGACCGTCCAAGCCATCAATCAGGTTAATGGCGTTGGTAATCCCCACAATGGTGAAGAAGGTGAACCCGTAGCTCAGCCCCTCGGGCAGTTCATGGATGTTGAAAATGCCCTGGAAACTGGTAATCCGGATATTAGCAATGAACATGACCACTCCAGTGGCCAATACCTGCATAAAGAACTTTTTAAAGGCCGAGATGGAGACCAGGTCGTCTTTCAGTCCTCCGAAGAAGAGAATAATACAACCGGCCAGCACCTGCTGCACCCCGTTAGACAGATCCCCGAAGATGGTCAGCGCCGACATGAAACCGGCAAACACCCCCAAGCCACCCAACCTGGGCGTAAGAGACACGTGCACCGTCCGCTTGTTAGGCTGGTCCAGAATATTTTTCAAATGCGCCACATACACAATGGATGGGATAGCAAACAGGGTAATAAAGAAAGACCAGCTAAAGGAAAGTAGGTATGTAAAAAATTTCATGCCATGTCAAAGGTAAAAATATACGTGGGGGCCAGGCTATTCTCTCGTCCGGCAGAGATTCAAGGGTATTTTATCAGGAATGGAGGATGCCCTCTTTTTCCAGAATGGAGATATGGATAAGGTGATCTTCTGAAATACTGCCCGGCACAAACAGGAACCGTTTGTCATGGATGTTGCGGCCAATGTAATAGCTTACCCAGAACTCATTGGTGATATGGAACAAAGCCGGATCAATGGGCTCTACCTGCAAAGCCGTTTTAGGCCCCATTTGGTCAAACATGTGCCGAAGCACCGACGTCTTCACTTCCTGCCCCTCGTGCTCGCCGTATCCTTTAGAGGAAATGAGCACATTCTCCAGGTAAAAGTCATTGTTGTTGATGAAGTAAACATTCCACTCGTCCTGGCCCAATTCATTCACCTCCCGCGCAATGGCCACGGCCACGCCTTCTACCTGATGAAAATCAATGTCTTTCTTCATACTGATGCGCCAACATCTTGGCTTCAAATAGTTTTTCAAAATGGCGAAGCAGCTTCTCTTCCACCTCTTCCAGGGGCACCGCCCGCCCGATTTCTTTCTCCAGAGACGTCACCGCCTTATCTGAGATGCCACACGGCACAATGTTGCCAAAGTAGCCCAAATCTGTATTCACGTTCAGGGCCAGCCCGTGCATGGTCACCCAGCGGCTGCACTTCACGCCCATGGCGCAGATCTTCCTAGGGTTGTGCTGCTCTTCAAAGTCCAGCCACACGCCAGTCAGGCCAGCAATTCGGCCTGTCTTCAACCCATACTCAGCCAAGGTCTGGATCACTGCCTCTTCCAGCAACCGCAAGTACTGGTGAATATCGGTGAAGAAATTCTCCATGTCCAGGATAGGATAAGCCACCAACTGCCCGGGACCATGGTACGTAATATCACCGCCCCGGTTTATCTTATAGAAAGTAGCCTGCTTCTCGGCCAGGCCCTGTTCATTTAAAAGCAGATGCTCCTCGTGGCCGCTTTTGCCCAACGTATACACATGCGGATGCTGGCAAAGCAGCAGGTAGTTAGGCGTCGTCAGTTTCCCATCCTCGGGCAGAGATCTGTTCTGCGTCTTGATGTCCACGGTCGCTTTCAGGAGCTGCTCCTGATAATCCCAGGCCTGTTGGTAATCTACCAACCCCATCCTCTCAAAAACAATCTCTCTGTTCTGCTTCATGGTCCTGCGGGCTTACCTTTCTCTATATATAATGTTACTCTGCGTGGCAGCGCGGCCTCCGTCCTGTCCTATACAGAAACCTACTCTTCACGTATAGAAGGCTTTGCGAACGGAAAACTGTGCAAATTACTCATTAAACCAGCACCTACCAAAAATGGCGCATAATACTAATTTGGGGAAGCTTGGCGAACAGGCCGCCGAGGCGCACTTGACGGCGTTGGGCTACCAGGTTATAGAGAGAAATTACCGCTATAAACGCGCCGAGGTAGACCTGATTCTGGTAAAAGAAAAGACGCTGGTGTTAGTGGAGGTAAAGACCAGGAGCACCCACCAATACGGCTTCCCCGAGGAGGCCGTCTCCTCCAGGAAAGAGGCCATGCTCCAGTTAGCCGCCGACTATTATATAGAGCAGCACCAATGGCCCCACGATGTCCGGTTCGATGTAGTCTCTATTCTGTGGAAACAGGGTAGGCCTGAGATCCTGCACATAGAAGATGCCTTCCATTAAGGCCTAATGCAAATACCTTAAAGTACAGCGTGAATGAGAAAGAAGGCTCTGAATAAATCCTTTACCGCTCTTATATATTCGGGTGCCTTATGTTTTAAAGCTGATATTTGAAAATTGACCTTAAAACAGATACATATAGAAGAGTCGCTACCGAGCCAGAAAAGCAGAAAACCCGTTTCGGGGCTGTTTTTACAGAAACAGCCCCGAAACGGGTTCTTATTATTTGTGATGTCTTCTAACCGTGATCAGTCTTTTTTTTCGAACACCAGGGATCCGTGCCGGTCATACTGCTTCACCAGGACGGGTTCAATGGGTTTGTCAAAGGCGCTCTCGGCGTACTGAAACTCAAACTGCCGCCGGCCCCTGAAATCGTAGAAATTGATCCAGGTGCCCACTTTGCGGCCTTTGTCATAGGTGCCTAGCCACTCTAACTGTCCGTTTTCATAGAACTTGTAGTAGTCGCCCTGTACCTGGCCATACTGGTAGGGAATCACCTCTTTGATCTTGGTTTTAGCGGCATCATAGTACGAGATCACGGCATCGCGCAGGAAGCCTTTCTCAAAGTGCTGCCGCTGTGACAGCGTACTGTCGGTTTTGAAGGTCTCCCAGCGCAGGTGCTTGGTGCCCACGAAAAAGTACCCTTGCTCAATGAGCACATCGCCCCGCATTTTGGTATAAGGCCCGTGCAGGATGAGCATCTGGGTTTTGGAAGGGTCCAGGGTAGGCGACCGGAAGATTTTCCGCTTCTTCACGTCAAAGTAGTGCTTGTCACGCACGTACGGATTGGGCTCTTTGTACTCGCGCAGGTAGTAGAAGGTCTCCACAATCTGGTTCTTGCCCTTGCCTTGGCGCGCAAAGCCCTTCTTCACCCTATACCCGAAGTAGATCTTTTTCTTATCGTCTTTCTTCTTGCCCTTTTTAGCCTTGACGTCTTTGTCTTTGACACTATCTGGCGTGGCGGTGGCAAGAGAAGGCTTAGCCAGGGAATCGTTCAGGATGGCCGTGTCCACGGGGCTCAGCACCTCCACTTCTTTGGCTTTCTTCCAGAAAAGAAGCTTTTTCTTTTCCTTGGCTATGATCTGGGCCTGCGTTTGCTGGTGCAGCCCCCAGACTGCCAGCAGACTCAACAGCAGCACCTTTGCCCAAACTTTCTTCTCACCCATAGCAGACTTCTACTTTCTGAACTTTTGAATATAACGCCTATGACCTGTAAATGGTATACAGCCCCATACGGGAAACACCTGTGCCGGTGTTGCTGTGAACCAGAAGAACAAATCACGGCAAATAAAATTCAGCAAGATCTGTTTTCAGCCCGATTTTCCCAAAACAAGTCAGAAGCCCAGAAAACCAGACCCGTTGCGACAGGCCTGGCGGTAAGCGTAAGCGAAACAATGGAATCTTAGAGGACCGGCGTGCTGCTGGCCAACGCGGCGGGTTCCGCCACGGACTTGACCAATCCATGGAATCCTTTCTTGACCAAATCTTGGCGGGCCTGCTCGGCAGTTGCCTTGGTGACATACCTACCAGCCAGAATACGGTGCACCTTTTTCCCGTTCACGGTTTCCTCCACCAGGGAGATAGGCATCTTCTGGTACAGTCTCCGCATCTTGTCGGCTTGGGCTTCTGCGTTGCTCAAGCTCCCAAAAGCACCCGCCTGGATCACGAACACCTGCTCTTTGGCCAGGGTAGGAACCATGGGGGTTGTAGGCGAAACGGCGGAAGTCTGGGCGGGAACGGCTACGGGGCCTTTGGCTATAGCAGTCTGCTCTGCAGTGGGAACTGCCTTCTGGGCTGCCGGGGTAGCCGGTGCTTTGGCTAAAACAGCCGGCGCGGCCGCTTCTTCTAGCTTGGGCTCAACCTCTTTCAGTTTAGCCCTGCTGGCCAAGAAGTACTCCGGAAGCTCCAGCACCTCCACAGATACCTCGGCCAAGCCGTCTTTGTGGTAATTGATCTTGCGGGCCGCGGCCTCAGAAAGGTCAATGATGCGAGCACCTCTGAACGGACCGCGGTCATTGATTTTCACCACCACGCTTTCGCCGGTGGCTTCATTGGTAACTCTTACTTTGCTGCCTAAAGGAAGTTCATTGTGAGCGGCCGTGAGCTTGTGGCGGTTATAAATCTCGCCGCTGGAAGTGCGGCGACCATGGTATTTCGCTCCATACCAGGAGGCCAGGCCGTTTTGCTTATCGCCTATCTCTTGCCCTGAGGCAGTTGGCGCAAAGCTGAAGAAAAAGATAAAAAGAACGGTAAGCGCATAGTAAATTTTCTGTATCCCCATTTTAGGTTTTGTTGGTGGAACATCAATTTCGAGCCACAAAATTAGGAGTAAAATTCTTCCTAACAAGTCACCGAGGGTCAACTGCGTACTTCGCAGCTTTCACAAACTAAATAAAGTAACATGTTTTTATTTTATTATACAAATTATTATTTTAGCGATATGACAAAATTCATAAATCGTGGTATGCCAGATTTTAATATCTCGCAAAACTAATTTTATGCGTATAAAAGCGATAGAGGCGATTTTTTCAACCTAAATAGGATTAAAGTGACCTAACATCTGTTTTCTTAAATCCTTAGAAAAATAGAAAGCCAAAAATAAAAACAGATTTTTTCTTAAAAATTTAGCGCCGGCCTAAAAAAACGGGAGAAATACTGACCAAATTAGCAGACACATAGACAAAACTTAATATTTAGGCGTATGGATTTCGGCCGTTTGCCAGACATCAGAAACGTAGACTTCAGCCTACCCCAAGACCACCCTGCCACCCAGCAGGTCTTGGCCAGAAATGCCCGGCCTACGCGCCCCACTATTTACCTGGGCTGCCCTACCTGGTCTAACAAACCCTGGGTCGGGACTTATTACCCTACCGGGGCTCAGGATGCCCAACTGCTGTACTGGTACGCCCGTCAGTTCAACACCCTGGAGATGAACACCACCCACTACCGCATCCCAGACGCCAGCGCCATTCACCGCTGGAAACAGGCGGTGCCCCCTGGTTTTGTTTTCTGCCCCAAGTTGCCGCAGATCATCAGCCATGACCAGTTGCTGCAGAACGTAGGCGAACCCACCAAACAGTTCTGCGATGCTATTCTGGGTCTAGGCTTCACCTTAGGTATGGCCTTTCTGCAGTTGCCGCCATTCTTCGGGCCGGACGAGTGGCCATTGCTAGAGCAGTTCCTGATGAATTTCCCGGCTGAGGTACCGCTGGCGGTGGAGTTCCGCCATGAGAACTGGTTCAAAGAGTCCAGAATCACGCAGCGGGCTTTCCAGACGCTGGAAGAACGGCAGATCACCACCATTATCACCGATGTGGCGGGCCGCCGTGATGCGCTGCACATGCGCCTCACCACCCCCACGGCCATGATCAGGTTCAACGGCCACGGCCTGGTGCCCTCAGACTATAGTCGCCTAGACGCCTGGGCCGATCGGCTGCACCAGTGGTTGGAACAAGGCTTACAGACCATCTATTTCTTCATGCACCAGAAAGAAGTGCTGGACGCGCCGCCGGCCTTGGTACACCTTATTGACCAACTGGAGAAACGCACTGGTTTTCACTTGCAAAGACCGCAGAAGGTGCAGCAGTTTATCCAGGGGCAGCTTTTCTAACTTGTGCTTGCACTTTTAAGCTGTATTGCATAACATAGAATAGATTTCACAGGCAACCCCCACCTGGCAACTTGCATCTATCGCCTTACTTACTTGTTCCACCCAAGCCCTAACGCAAGATGTCTCTTAAAGCCCTTTTCCAGAAAAGCTGCCTCATGGTAGCGCTGCTCTCGCCCTCCGTCCTGGCTGCCCAAAGCAACGTGCCTTTACATGCGCCGCAAGACAATATCACCTTGGTCATGAAAGAGACCAAGATCAACTACACCTTTAAAGTAAGCGAAGCCGGCAAGGTAAAGCTGGTGCGCCTCGGCCCCAAGTCAAGGGCAAACAAGATGTGGGTGCTCACGGGCAAAGACAGCCTGGCGGTGCAGTACCAGAATAATCCCCACGAGAAGTTCAAGATCACCAACGGCAAAGACACGGCGCAACTGGTGTTCTCCTACTTCACGCCGCCTCCGCACGAAGACCTGAACAAGCAAGGCACCGAACAGTACACGAAGAAGAACTACCCGGAAGCCATCAACCTGTACCAAAAAGCCCTGGCGGCCATGCCCAAAGGATCGCATGTACGCTCCACGTATTACAACATCGCCTGCTGCTATGCCCTGATGGGCCAGAAAGCTCCTGCTTTGAAAGCCTTGCAGCAAGCCGTGGATGCCGGGTACAAGAACGTGGCGCACCTGAAGAAAGACACCGATCTGGACCTGCTCCGGCAGGAAAAAACCTATCTGCAGCTGGTTACCCGCCTGGAGAAGCAAAACGCCCAACTAGGTGATCCTTATAAATCACAACTGGTGACTACGGATGTACACAACTTCTGGAAAGCGTATGACCTGGCCCTCAAAGACCCGGCGCGCCAGCAGGAAATCTTTGAGAAAGAGTACTTCGGGAAGGCTTCTTTAGGGCTCCAGGACTACTATGCGAACAAGATCCTTTCCATGGAGCAATTCCTGAACAACCTCAACAACAAACCTGCGTTTTTCACCGCTATTCGCAAAAACACGCTGGAAATAGACAACATGAAGCCCGAGATCTACAAGAGCTTTCAGAAGATGAAGGAACTGTATCCGGCGGCCACGTTCCCCAATGTGTACTTTGTGATCGGGCGCTACAACTCGGCGGGCACCGCCTCTGAAAACGGCCTCCTGATTGGCATTGACCAGTACTCCCGCTCTGAGGATGTTCCCATGCACGAAATGAACCTTTGGGAGCGCAACAACTATGACTATGTGAAAAACGTGCCGCCCCTCATCGCGCATGAACTCATCCACTTCATCCAGACCGATAGAAGTTCTGACACCACCTTGCTTTCCAATGCCCTGGCAGAAGGCATGGCCGATTTCATTGGCGAACTCATCTCGGGAGTGAACACGAACAAACGGGTCCATGACTTTGCCAACCCAAGGGAGAAGCAGATTTGGGAGGAGTTTAAACAAGAGATGTACCTCAACCGCTCCTACAACTGGATCGGCAATGGCAGCCAGGAACGCCCAGACCGCCCCGCGGATCTAGGCTACTACATGGGCTACAAAATCTGCGAGGCCTACTACAACAAAGCCACCGACAAGAAACAGGCCATCAAAGACATCTTGGAAATCAAAGACGCCCGCGCCTTCTTCGAGCAAAGCGGCTACGCCGATAAGTTCATGTAGTTGGCAGTTGTTAGTTATCAGGGAAAAGCCTTCTATGGCGCAGATGTATTTCCGCGCCATAGAAGGCTTTTTTTGACCACATTAGCCTTGTTTAAGGAAGGCCTGGCCCAGTTCATCCTGCCGGATGACGACGTTACAGGGTAACGTCGCTACATATCTGCCCTTAGCGACGTTACCCTGTAACGTCGTACGCATTCCAAATTAAGCTATACTGTTCTAAGCCTGTTTTTCAGAAAACAGCCCCAAAAGGAGGAGCCTGTACTTTCTCAATCTTCTAATGAAGCGCGGCTACCGTGGTGGATTCAGTGAAAGCAATGTGGAAGGTGGTGAGGCCGTCTGTGCCGGATTGCAGGGAGAACGGGAAGTGGTGGTGCAAAAGGATTTCCCTGATCATGGTAAGCCCTATGCCTTGGCCGTTGGTTTTGGTGCTGAAGAAAGGGGAGAACAGCTTTTCCTGCACTTCGGGGGAGATGGGCTTGCCGTTGTCCTCGATATCAAGCTGCGGCGGCGAGGCGCTGGTTCGCACCTTTACCCAGCCTCCGGTGTCCGTGGCTTCCAGCGCGTTTTTCACCACGTTGATCAAGACCTGCTCCATCTGTTGCACATCCATACAGACTGCAGGCACCTGTTCGGCCAAATCCCACTCCCACTGCACCTGCTTGCGCTCAAAGGAAGGCAACATGAGCCGGTGGATGCTGTGCAGCAACTGGTGCAAATCGGTGGGCTGTTTCACGGGCGGCGGAATACGCACTACATTCGCGAAATTGGCCATAAAACCCGCCAGGTTCTGGTTGCGCGTGATACAGACCTGCAGCGCCTCGTCAAAATCTGGGCGGGTGTCTCCGTTCAGTTGCGGCGAGAAATAGGAGAAAGAATGCAGGATTGAGTTGACGGCGCCAATGGAGTTGTTGATCTCATGCGACATCATCCGGATGAGTTTCTCGTAGGCATTGCGCTCTTTCTCCAGCAGCTCCTGGGTGAGTTCCTCCACCAAAATAAAGTAGCGGTGATAGCCTCGGTCCAGAAACCTGATTTTGCGGCAGCGGTACGTCTCAATGCCGTTGGGCCTGATCACGCGCTGCTCGTCCTTGGGCAGTTTGCCCAGAGAGGCGCCCCAATGGCTGGGAAGTTCGTCCAATGGTTTGCCCACTACTTCTTTCCCCGAGGCCTGCAGCAGCAGCGCCGCCGCCGGGTTCACGCCCGCCACCCGGTCATAGGTGTCCAGGAGAATAATGCCCGAGGGCGAGGCTTCAATCAAACGCTCCAGCAGGAAATGCTTCTCGGTTTGGGTGACCCGTTGCTCCCGCAGCTCGTCCATCATCTGGTTGTACACGTGAATGAGCTGGTCTACCTCTTTTTGGCCCGTTTCCATGAATTTAATGGAAAAATCGCGGTCGCGGATAGACTCCACGCCGGCGGCGATGAGGTTAAGCGGACGCACAAAGGAGGCGTACAAGCTGGCCGTGAAGATGAGACTGACCAGAATCAGGACCTCAGAAGCCACAAAAAGCCACTTGTTGTACGTAAGCAACTGCCAGGCCAGTACTCCCATGGCGGAGTACAGCAGAATGGTGGTTAAGATGAATTTACTCCGCAGCGTCATACGGAATATTGAACTTCTCCAGCCGGCGGTACAAAGACCCGCGGCTCACGCCCAAGGCTTTGGCCACTTTGCTCACGTTGTTGCTGTAATACGCCATGGATTTCTTGATCATGTTGGCTTCCAACTCGTCCAGGGTCATGGCACCCACCGAAGGCAGCAGTTTCTCGTCCAGTTTGCGGGAACTGCCTTGCAACTGGTTCTGAAAGTCTTCCACCTCCAGCAGACTCTTGCCTGAGACCAGCACCGTCCGCTCCACCAGGTTCTTCAACTCCCGGATGTTGCCCGGCAGCGGCAGCTCGCGCAGCCATTTCAAGGCTTTGTTGCTCACTTGCAACTCCTGTTTGTGGTACGTGACTTTGAGGTTGTTCACGAAATGCTGCACCAGTTTGGGAATATCCTGTGCCCGCTCGCGCAAAGCCGGTAATTTCACCGTAATCAGGTTGATGCGGTAATACAGGTCCTCGCGGAAGCGGCCTTCAGCCACCATTTCCTGCAGGTTGCGGTTAGTGGCGCAGATCACCCGTATGTCCAGGTTTCTGGAGCGGCTGTCGCCCAGGACTTCATAGGTACGGTCTTGGAGCACGCGAAGGAGTTTCACCTGGCTGCCCATGTCCAGTTCGCCAATCTCGTCCAAGAAAATGGTGCCTTTGTTGGCCATCTCAAAACGGCCCACGCGGTCGGCTTTGGCATCGGTGAAGGCGCCGCGGCGGTGTCCGAACATCTCACTCTCAAACAGACTACCTGAGATTCCGCCCAGGTTCACTTTCACAAACGGGGCTTTCTTGCGGTGGCTGTTCTTATGGATGGCCTCAGCGATGAGCTCTTTCCCCGTGCCGCTGTCCCCCTCAATCAAAACGGAGGCATCGGTGGCGCTGATCTGCCCGATGTTGCGCAGCACCTGCAACAGACCCGGGTCTTCGCCCACAATCATGGAGAAATCGTATTGGTCGTCTAGTTGCTTGCGGGTCAGTTTTTCAGAGGAAGGTTCTCCGGTAGGCTTGGCCAATTCCAAAGCCGTCTTCACCGATTGCAGCAGGTGCTCGTTGTTCCATGGCTTGGTGATGAAATCGGCGGCGCCGCCTTTGAGGCCCTCCACGGCTAGGTTGATGGAACCCCAGCCCGTGATCAGGATCACCGGAACCGCCGGGCACCGTTGCTTTATCTGGCCCAGTAACTGCAAGCCATCCTCGCCGGTGGTTTCCATGGAGAAGTTCATGTCCATGAGCACCAATTGGGGCACCTGCCGGGCCAATGCTTGCAGCGCCTCCTCGGGTCCATCGGCCTGGACCGTGGCAAAACCGGCTTGTTTCAGCAACAAACTTAAAGAGGCCCGTACGGCTACATCGTCGTCAACTATCAGGATCATGGGTTCTGGAAACGGGTAAGTGAAGGTAACGTTTTTAGGCTGTTTTTGAAAAAGAAGGCGCTTTTGATGGTTGATTTTTGCATGCGGGTTTGTCTGGGAGAGCTGCCGGTTTCAGCGTCTTGGAATGCCGCTGCGTTTAGCGCCTGCTTTCTCTAAAACAGGCCCTAAACGCAATCGCAATTTCCAACTTACATCAGGCTATTCTTCATGCAAGGCCACGGCCGGGAAAATCTTGGAGGCCTGCCGGCTGGGGTAAATGGCGCAGACAATGGCCAGCAAAAAGATGAGGAAGGCGGCGGCGCCGATGCTTTCCCAATAGATGACGGAAGACAACTGGAACACGTTCAGGAGCGGGAACTGCGCGGCCAGCAGCAAGCCCAGCAGCAACCCGAAGGTGGCAATGACCAGCACTTCGCCCACAAACTGATTCCTGATCTGCTTGGAAGAAGCCCCGATGGCGCGGCGCAACCCAATCTCGGCGTACCGGCGGTTGATGTTGTACCATAATACCCCAAACAAGCCCAGGGCCACGTTGATGATCAGGAACCCGCATACCAGACTCATCGCGATCATAGGTACCGTGGTCACTTTGGCTTTGCTTTGCCGCATTTTCTCCTGGGTAGTCACTTCAATGGTCCAGTCTTTGGAAATGCGGGACAGCTCGCGCACCATTTTCTCCTCAAAGGCCACGCCGGCGCCGGGTTTCACTTTGATGACCAGTCCGTTCCAGATGGAGTTCTTGTCTTTCTCCAGGTTAATGCGGTGGAAATACGCCGCTTTTTCCGGGTCAAACTCACTGTAAGACCGGTAATGGTCAACCACGCCTATGACCGCGTACTGGGTGGAGTCATCGATGGGAATAAGTTTTCCGATGGGGTCTTCGTCGCCAAACAGTTCTTCCTGCAGCTTTTTGTTGATCACGATAGGGTCGTGCAAACTGCCATTATCCTGCGGCCCGAACCACCGGCCCCGGCTCACCTCTATGCCCATTACATTTTTGTAGTCGTCCTGCACATCAAATACCTCAGAGAACACATCCTTTTTACTTTTATAAGACATGCCAGCATTCATTTGGCTAAAGGCAAAAGGGGTATTGGAATTAGAGAATGAGGCGTGCTCCACCTCGGGGAAGCTGCGTACCCGCTGAATCATCTGCTGTTGAACGGCAATGTTGTGCGCTGCCGAGTCAGTGTTGGGGCTCAGCCACAGTTGCCACACTTTATCGTATTTGAAGCCCAGCGGCTGGGTATAGTTGTGGTAGTTGTAGAGGATAAAACTGAGCACCGCAAAGAGCACCAGAAAAGAGAAGAAGATTTCGGTGATCAGCAGAAAGTTGCTTTTCTTCTGATTCCAGATCAGTTTAAACAGATGGCGTATCATTTGGAGCCTCCTTTCAGTGCCTCAACGGCGTTTAAGCGTGACATTTTAAAAGCGGGGTACACCCCCGAAACCAACCCGAAAACCAGGCAAAGCAGCAATCCCCAGGCAAACACCCGCAGGTTCAGGCCCAGATTTGCGTAAGCCAGGATACCACTGTCATTGATCATTTCCAGCACGCCCGCCGAAATCAGGAACCCTAACAGGCCGCCCAGCAGCGTGAGGAAGATATTCTCCACAATGAACTGCCCGATGATGGTAGCCGAAGAAGCCCCAAACGCTTTCCGGACCCCAATCTCAGAAGACCGTTCCATGATGCGGCTGATGTTGATGTTTACCAGGTTGATGGTGGGCAGCAGCATGAACAGGAAGGCTGCAAAAGCCAGAATGGCGTACAGTAAACCTGATTTATCTGTTTTACCGCCTCCCAGTAGGGTGCGGGCAAACGTCCCGAAGATATCATCGGCGTAAGCAAACGCTTCCTTAATATCCTTGGACTTGTTCTTGTTCACCTGCAGCATCATAGTAGCGAACTCTTCCTGAATTTTGGGTACGTCGCTCGCTTTTTTGGCCTTGATGGTAGCAAAGTAAGTCCCCCTCAGGCCGGTACGTTTGAAATCCTGGCTTTTGAGGGTGATGGGCACCCAGACATCGGCGTAGGAATGCAGGCGCAGCACCGGCACATTTTCCACTACGCCCACCACTTTGTATTTCACCTGGTCCACCTCAATGGTTTGGCCTATGGCCTCTTTTTCCCCGAAGTAGTTTTTGCGGGTGTTTTGGTTGATGACCGCCACGCGGGTGGCATTGGCTACTTCCTGCACACTGAACGGCCTGCCTTCCACGAAATTGAAGTCCAAGATATCCCAGAACGCGGCATCGGTATGTTTTTGGTCCAGAGCCAGCTTTTTGTTGTTCACGTAGCTGTTCACCGGCATAAAGAGGGAGTTGATAGAGACGTTCTCCGGGGTTTTCAGCGGACGCACGTAGCGGTTCAGGAAATAGTAGCTGGGTGGGCCACTGTTGGTATAGCCTTCTTTGACCTGCTCCCGCATATTGTTCACAAAAAGCAATTTGTCAGATTCCCGCTCCGGCATCTGCGGCCCGAAGGCATGGTCATAGAACGAGGTCACCACCATCAAAACCATCAAGGTGAAACTGATCCCGAAGAGGCTGATGAAAGTGAAGAACTTGCGGCGCTGCAACACCGCCCAGGCAATTTTTATATAGTTCCGTATCATGGCCGTACCGTTAAATCTGGGCTTCTATCACCATGGAATCTGCCACCTGCTGCCCGTCAAAGAACCGGATGAGGCGGTTGGTTTTCAGGGCCATGTTCTCGTCGTGGGTCACCATCACAATGGTGGTGCCTTCTTCCTGGTTCAGGCGCAGCAGAATGTCCATGATCTCCTCGCCCATCACGCTGTCCAGGTTCCCGGTAGGCTCATCTGCCAAGATTATCTCCGGGTTTCCGGCTAAGGCTCTGGCAATCGCCACCCGCTGCCGCTGCCCACCCGATAGTTGATTGGGGAAGTGTTTGGTACGGGCGCTCAGGCCTACTTTCTCCAGTGCCTCCAGCGCCCGCTTGCGCCGGTCACTCGCCGAGACGCTGCGGTACAGCAGCGGCAGCTCCACATTGTCTACCACGCTCAGGTCATGAATCAAATGGTAGCTCTGGAACACGAACCCGATTTTCTCGTTGCGCAGCTTGGCCAGCTTGCTGTCTGAATGGGTTTTCACCGGTTGGCCGTCAATGGCCACGAAGCCAGAGGTAGGCTCATCCAGCAGGCCCATGATGTTGAGCAGCGTGGATTTTCCGCAACCGGACGGCCCCATGATAGAGACGAATTCGCCGCGCTCTATCTGCAGGTTCACACGGTTGAGGGCTACCGTTTCAATGGTCTTGGTGCGGTAGACTTTTTCGATGTCTGTTAACTGTATCATAGTTATAATGCGTTTTCTAATGTGCTAATTAGTGAATGTGCTGATGTGCTATTCTTCATTTCATTGGTACTTCTTCGTCCCCCTTTGAAGGGGGTAGGGGGATGATTCACTTTTGCTGTTCATGGCATTCCCGAGGTTCATTTTGAAACACTTCTAGCAACCTTCTCAGGTTCTTCTTCCGCCTTTGTCATCCCCCTACCCCCCTTCAAAGGGGGACGATATGCGTGCTTGTCATTTCCCGTTTAGAGCACGTTTTCCGGAAAACAGGCGCTAAACAGTGGTTTGCTATTTTTCTGCTAATAAAGGCATGCCGCGTTCAAAGTCATACAAGGTGAGGGCACGCAGGCGGTAATAGGCGACCCAGAAATCCTGGAGGGCGGCAATGTGGGCGCGGCGGGCCTGGTCTTTCTCCTGCAGCGCGATGTTCAGATCGGTGATGCTGATGCGGCCTACCAAGAACGTGGCCTTGGTGATGTTGTAGCGCTCCTGCCCAATGGAATCGGCCGAGGCCGTGATGCGGAGCCTTTCCTTAAGGAGCTCAATCTGGTTGACCTGGGTGAACACGCTTTGCTCAAAGGCGGTCTGTTCCTGCTCCACGGTGTACTGGGTGAGTTGCAGCTTGGCCTCGGCAGTTTTCACGCGGGCTTTCTGGCGTCCCCAGTCCACAATGGGAACGTTGAACCCCAGGATGACCTGCTGCTGGTTCTCGGGACTGGCAAAGCTTTCAGAGAAGTTGTTGGCGTTTTTGGTAAGCCCGAAGGTGGCGTACAGATCGGCGTTGAAACCGCCCTTGCCGCGGGCCTCGGCTACTTGCTGTTGTGCTTGCAGTACTTTACGCTCGTTCTGGAAACGCTCTTTGCGGTTCTGGCGGGCTTGTTCCAGCGCCGCTTGTTCGTTTACTTCCAAGGTAGGTACCTCTTGAGGAGCCTGCACCACCATTCTTTCGCCCTGCGGCAGGCCTACGTAAGCGGCAAACTGCATCGTCACGGTTTTAAGCTCGGTGGAGGCTTGCGCTTGGGCCAGTTGCGCGTTCATGAGGCTGAGTTGCAGCTGCAGGAGTTCGTTCCTGGACAATCGGCCCAGCCGATATTTTTCTTCCGCAATCTTGAACAGCGCCTGGTTGTTCTCCACGTTTTTGGAGGCGATGTCATAGTTCACCTGCTGCAGCAGCACCTCAAAGAACCGCTGGGTAGCGGTAGTGGCCACGGTCTCGCGGTCTTCCAGGTACTGCCGCTCAGATTCTTGGAACCGCAATGGCTCTACTTTCTTCGCCCAGGCCAACTCATTGAACCCGAACAGCGGCTGCTTGAACCCGATCACCGCCGGAAAGGAGTTGTAGCGGCGCAGGCCCTGGTTGAAGTCATCGAACCGCTGGCTCTGCGAAGAAACGAAGATCTCACCACCGGTGAAGCCCACCGCCTGCCGCATAGACAACCCCACGTCTGAATTGCTGATGGAAACGGCCTTGAAATCGGTGGTACCGTCTGGCTGAATCACCGGCACAATGCTCCTGGAGAAATCAGGCAACGTGCCGCTGAGCGCTAGTTGGGGCCGGTAATCAGCCTTAAAGGTGCGGTACTGCCAGTAGCTGCTGGTCTTGTTGGTGGAAGCCTGTTTGGCCGCGATGGAGGAGGATAGCGCCAGGTCTATGGTCTCCTGCAGGGTAAGGCGGCGGGCCGGTTCCAGGCCGGTCTGTTGTGCCTGCGCCAGGGGCATGGCGAAGAAACTTACCAGCACTATATATAATAGAGTCGTTTTCATGGCAAGACCTGGCTTAGTCATCAGAAAGTTGGATTTGCTTCAGGTGCACGTACTCCTTGGTGTTGGAGAGAATAATCTGCTCGCCGGCGGCGATGTCGCCCTGCAGTTCCACGAAGTCCAGGTTGCTGGCGCCGCTGTGCAGGGTGCGCCGCACGGCTTTGTCGCCCTGCACCACAAACACTTCCTGCTGCGGCAATCCGGTGAAGAAAGGTCCGTTTTTCACGCGCAGCACGTTCGGCCGGAAATCGGTGAGCACGAAGACTTCTACCCGCAGGTTGGAGCGCAGCAACTGGTGGTTTTTCTCTTCCAGCCGCACGTAGAAGGTGATGATGCCGTTCTCTACTTTGGGCTGCACATTGGCAATTTCGCCACGCAGATCGGTCTCGTTCACGCGCACCGTCACGGGGCCGCCTACTTTCACTTTCTCGGCGTAGTTATCAGAGATGGTGGCTTTGATCTTGAAGCTGCTCAGGTCGGCCACACGGGCCAGGGGCTCCCCGGCGTTCACGTTGGCGCCTACTTCCTCGTTCACCCAGGTCACCACACCCTTGCGCACGGCTTTGATATCGGCTTGCTCCAGTTGGCGCTGCAGTTGGCCTATATCCCGGCGCTGGATTTCCAGTTCGTAGCCCACGCCCCTCATGCCTATTTGGGCGGTGGCCTGCTCATCTCTGATTTGGCGCTGAAGCTGGGCTAGTTCCAGAGAGGCTACTTTCAGGTCCATCTCGGCTTTCTTCACGTTTTCCTGGGTGCCGCCGCCAATGGAGAGCAGGTATTTCTCATCGTCCAGCGCCGCCTGCAGGCTTTTCACGCGCACTTCCTGCACGGCGTAGCGGGAGCGGAGCTGGTTCACGTTTTTCTGGAGGGTGTTTTCCAGCTCGGCGTTCTTATTTTGTTTCAGCTGTTGTTCATCCCTGAGCTTTTCAAAGGCGGTCTGGGAAGTCTGTTTGTCCAGGAGCAGGAGCGGCTCGCCGGCGGCCACATGATCACCGGGGGTATGCAGCACGCGCTCAATCTTGGCCTGGATAGGACTGGCGATGATTTCCTCTACCTCGGGCACCACCACCCCGGAGGCGGTGAGCGAGGCCTCTACGGCGCCAACTTCTACCGTGGCAAAGCGAAGCTCTGATTTTGGGACTTCCGTTTCCAGGACGGACCTGAAAGCCAAGACCCCTAGTAGCACCGCCACTACCACCGCGCTGATCTGCCACATGCGGCGGCGGTTGGCTTGTTGTACTACGGCTTGGGATAGTTCTCTGTCCATTTTCTTAAAGGTTTGACACCATCCCTTATCCAAGCACTATGCCATTGTATATATTATTGATTATCAATTAATTACATTCAATACTCCAAACCAAAACTGTCCAGTTCTGGACACTGATTCCAGTTGTGGGCAGGTTTTTCCCGCCGGGCTGAATGGAGTTAGAAAAAGTTTGTTTTGGACCTTCTTTTCTGAAAAGAGGCTGAAAAAGGGAGAGTGGTCCTGCTATCTTTGCCGCAGTCCCGGGGAGCTTTACCATCATCGGGGCAGCGCAACATGGCAAGAAACAAGGCACCGTTTGAGGGCTACTTCGGGATTGGCATTATGGAACCTAAAACCGAGACCAACGTGGGCACGCTCTGGCGATCGGCGTCCATCATGGGTGCCAGTTTCCTGTTCACCATCGGCCGGCGCTACAAGAAACAATCTACAGACACGGGCAAAAGCTGGAAGGAT
Source organism: Rufibacter hautae (assembly GCF_008271695.1). GTDB lineage: Bacteria > Bacteroidota > Bacteroidia > Cytophagales > Hymenobacteraceae > Nibribacter > Nibribacter hautae. Next base: position 2,102,810 of record NZ_VKKY01000001.1, on the reverse strand, counting down.
ATTCCGCTGTTCCACTACGCAGACTTCGATGATTTCTACGAACATATGCCTTACAGCTGCCAGTTGGTAGGCGTGGAACTAGACCCCAAAGCCGTGCCGGTAGAGCAGTTCCAGCACCCCGAGCGCTGCATTTACCTCCTGGGCTCTGAAGACCACGGCTTGTCCAACGCAGTGCGGGCCCGGTGCCACTACCTGGTGCAGTTGCCGGGTGCCAGCTCCCTAAACGTGGCCTCGGCGGGTTCCATCATCCTCTATGACCGTCACCTCAAGACCCAACTGGCCCTGGGCAGTTCGCTTCAGCCTTAGTATTTGGGCTTGCTTGGTGCCTGAGCGGGTAAACTAGGATATTCAAGGGACAGTCCATATCTTGGAAGGGGCGAACCCAGTTCTGCCGGGCGTATTATGTGTTACCCTTTCAAGTCTCTTACCTAGTTTGTTCCAGTTTCTGCATCCGGGATGGTTGTGGGCCGCCGCCAGCGTGGCCGTTCCCATTGCCATTCACCTATGGAATAAAAAGCCGCCCAGAACGGTATTGGTAGGGAGCATCCGGTGGCTGCAACCCTCTGAGAGCAAAAAACTGAGCAGCCTCCGTCTTTCCGATGTCTGGCTTCTGCTCCTGCGCTGCGCCTTGCTGGTGCTCCTGGCGTTGGTGTTGGCCGGCCCGCAATGGAAACACCAGGTACCCGCCGCACCCGAGAGACATGCCTATCTGCACCCCGAGCTGCTCCAGCCGAAATATCTCCCACAGATTGCCGCTACCGTAGATTCGCTGGCCCTAAAAGGCTGGCAGATTCACCGTTTACAGCCCGGTTTCCCCAAACTGCCCCTAAATGAGGAGACTCCGCTCAACACCTTCCAGACCGATAGTCTCACTTCTGATTCCACCAACGCTTGGGCCATGCTGCGCGTGCTCAACCGAAGTCTTCCCGCCCACGCCCACGCCTGGATTTTCACCACCGATCTGCTCCGGCACCACCGCGGCGCGTTCCCGGCCATGCGCGCCGGCTTCACCTGGATTCCCGTGAGCGTACCACAAACCAACCTCTGGCTGCAGGAAGCTTACTACATCCCCTCGGGCCAACTGCGCCTGCGTTTCGGGCAGAGCGATGATACACAAGTAACTCTTCTGGACCGTAGCGTACTCAAACCCATTTCCGGCCAAACCATTTCCGTTCCGGGTGCCCCGGCCGTTAAGTTCACCACGCACGGTTCGGTAGATTCGCTCACCCTGCTTGGCGCCGCCCGAAACACCATTGCCCTAGCCAAACAGCCGCTGCAAGTTGTAGTACGCCAAAGTAAAAATCGGCAAGCCGATGTGCGGTACCTACGCGCAGCCCTGCAAGCCGCGCTGGATTACCGAGGTGCCGCGTACAATCTGGTTTTCTCTTCCGATGTCCAGCCCTTGCCCACCTCCGCCCCCGATTGGCTTTTCTGGCTCTCAGATGAACCCCTCGCTCCGTTTCTAGCCCGATTTCCTAAAAACCGGCTGAAAACGCTGCAAGATGCCCCCGGCGCCACCCGTCCACAGAAAACCGATTCCTGGCTGCAAATCCCCGGCATCTCCCAAAATGTGCCCTTGCACCAGCGCACCGCCGCCACAGAAAAACCCTCCGATGAAATTCTCTGGCGCGACGGCTACGGCAACCCGCTGCTCACCCAGACACAAAACGCGCAGCAAACCCATTACAAATTCTACAGCCGTTTCCATCCCGCCTGGAACGACTTGCCCAATACTGGACACTTCCCGGAACTGCTCCTACGCCTGCTCTTCCCGGAAGACGTTTCGTGGCGCACCAGGTTTGACACCCGCACCCTGCAGAAAGACCTGGAACGCCCCCGAACATTTACCGCCTCTATTTCAGAAAACAGCCCTAAAACGGAGGAGGTGCTAGATTTGAAGCCTTGGCTGGTGGGATTGATGGCGTTGTTGCTGGCCTTGGAGCGGTGGCTGGCGGGGAGAAGAACTTATAAACATAGTTAATCATGAAGAGTAGCGTTCCTTATTTAGTCGCAACACTCATTGGCCTAACCATGGCTGCATGCACGGGTGAAACCGAGAGGGGAAAAATCAGGGAAGTTCCTGCCCCTATACCTCAGGTTATTACTTCACAGGCATTGGCCACATCTGATGAAACAAATGCAGCTAATACTTTTTCCTGGTCAACAGATATATGTAGGAGCAAAGGCATTTTCAACCCAAATGCTTATTCACCGCAGCAGTTAAAGGACACGTACTACCTATGGTTGGGGTTTAATAGCGTTATGGAATTAGAAGACGTTACCTTAGACTCCCCAGATGAGTGGACCATTGAAAATATTGACAGGAAAAGCGCTAAACTGGACGCTGATTTCAGAAAAGCTACCAGAAGATTATTGAGTCTCCAATTAGTGCCTAGCAAATTTTGGGAGACAGTCAGGGACTTAAAAACAAAAGAGCTTGATGAATCTTATGCTTTGAAAAAGCTAACCATTGAGGCGTATAAAACTCCAGGGATCCTCCTGAACCAGCCTTACGCAAAAAACTGTCAGGCCTACGTCAATGCCTTGGCTTCAGAGGACAGCGTGGCGCTGTTCAACGCTTGGAAGAACCTCATGGAGGAGCAGAAAAAAAATAATGGCGCACCAGAGCGGGTAGAAGCTGAATTCTACAGAAAAAGAAACTCCCCTGAGAGGCTTCTTTATGCAAAGATTGAGCTCATGGCGTTTGGTTGGTGGAACTGCGCTAACCATCAAACCAAGTACAATAACGCTTCTCAAGAAATGCCGATGGAAGAAGAATTTGATAAGTTATTCCTCAAAATCACAGATGAATGTGATGATGTTGATTGACAAGCTCACCTGATAAATCTGTTACAAATCAAACATTTGATGACCCAACCCACCTCCCATACCGCCCCAGCTCTCACCGTTCTTGAACAGGTCCGGGCAAGCTACCTTCGGCAGAAGGCGGGGCTGTTTGCGTTGCAGGAGTTAGGTGTAGTGGCACCGTTGCTGGTGTGGATGTACCGTGACTGGGGCGGCGTGGGCGGCGGAACGGCTAGTGTTCTTTTGATCCTTTTAACGCTGGGGCTACAAGCCATGCGGTGGCGGGAGCGGCAAAAGAGAACAGACTTGGGCAAGGTTGCCCGCCAACTGAACCGAAGGTACCCACAGTTAGAGGAAAGCGCAGATTTGTTGCTGCAACCAGAGGAGGAACTGCCACTCCTGGGCAAACTGCAGCGGCATCGGACCGCAGAGACCTTGGCCCAAATTCCAGTAAAGGACGCCTCGTGGGTAAACTATAAGAACGGTTGGATTACCTTGCTGTCCGGAGTGGCAATGGCTGTGGCGCTCTGGTTTCTGCCTGATTTTTCTAATCCGGTAGGCCAGGCAACTTCTGCTGCCGGTATCTCAACCGATGTAAACACCCCGGTAACGCAGCCCAAAGCCATTTTGCCGGCCATCGAACAGATGCACCTGCGCCTCTCGCCGCCCGCTTACACGCGCAAAGCGCCTTACGCCGTCACCACGCTCTCCTTCAAAGCCGAGGCCGGATCACAGGTCACCTGGAGGGTAAGGACAAACCAAGCCATTACTTCCCTGCAGTTAGCGCTAGCCAACCAGAAGCCTATTGCCCTGCGAAAAGTGGCCGGTCAGGAGAATACCTACACGGCTTCCATCACCCTCACGCAGGCCACGCTGTACCATCTGCGTCTGAACGGCCAGACCTCCGATTTCTATTCCATAGAAGTGATTCCGGACGAGGCGCCCTCCATTGTGGTCCAGACGCCCAAACAGTACACCGAGGTTCTTTTCGGGGATCCGCAGCACGTGCAGCTCAAAGCCACTCTCCGCGATGACTACGGGCTCCGCTCCGCCGATCTGGTGGCCACCGTGGCCAAAGGCGAAGGCGAGGCCGTGAAGTTCCGGGAGCAGCGCATTCCGCTGAAGCTTTCATTCACTGGGCAGCCACGGGAGAGGCAACTGGTCCAGACCCTGAACCTGCAACAGCTGGGCATGACCTACGGCGATGAACTCTACTTTTACCTGCAGGCCTATGACAACCACCGCGGCTACACCCGCACCGAGGCTTTCCTGGTGGAGATTGAAGACACCACAGTGGTAGAGACCATGGATGACCTCTCCCTGGGCGTGAATCCCAACCCGGAGTACTTCCGGAGCCAGCGCCAGATCATTATTGATACCGAGAAACTGATCCAGGAACAGAAAGGCCTCACGCAGGCAGTCTTCCAGGAGGGGTCCAACAACATCGGGGTAGATCAGAAACTGTTGCGCCTGCGCTACGGCAAGTTCCTGGGCGAAGAATTTGAATCGAACATCGGGGCCGCCGCCCTGCCTGAAGGGTTAGCCGAGGGCCACACCGCCGATGACGGCCATGACCACGGCGCTAAAAAGGAAGGCAGCGAACACGAAACCAAAATGGGTGAACTGCTGGACCCCTACCTGCACAAGCACGACCAGGAAGAAGCGGCTACGTTTTTTGAACCCGCCATCAAGGCCCAGCTGAAAGGCGCGTTGGCCCAGATGTGGGAAGCCGAACTCAGGCTGCGCACCGCCCGGCCCAAAGAAGCCCTGCCGTTTGAGTACAAAGCCCTGCGCATGCTCAAAGAAGTGCAGCAGAAATCAAGGGTATACGTGAAGAAAAGCGGTTTTGAGCCGCCGCCCCTCAAAGAACCAGAAAAGCGCCTCACCGGTGATTTGAGCAAGGTGCAGACCTTCCAAGCCCAGCGTAAAGAAAAACCCGCGGAAACTTTGCTGGCCTCCCGCCAGGCACTACAGCGCGTGCCGCAACTCAGGCAAGGCACCAAGCCGACGTCTGCTGATGCTGCTTTGTTGGAGCGGGCAGGGCAGGAACTGGGGCAGGCCGCCGTGCGCGAACCCGGCCATTACCTCAGGGCGCTGCAGGATGTGCGGCAACTCACGCAGAACATCCGGGCAGGCAAACCGCTTTGCAAGGATTGCCTCACCCGCGTGGAAGCCGCACTGCATCGTTTTCTGCCGGTTTCTGCAAAATCGGCGCAAAAACCGGTTTCCCCCGGTGCGCCCAGGAAACTGGCCCAAGATTACTTTAACCGGCTGAACTAACCTATGCCTCTTCCATTACCTATTTTGCTGGTATTTGCGGCCCTGCTAGGCGCCTGGTTTACCTGGTTGGCCGTGCGCCGCCCAGACCGTCGGCGCCTCCTCTGGCGACTGCTGGCGACCTGGGGTGTGGTGGCCTGCCTCGTTTTGTTTCTTGCGCCGCCCAAGATCACCCGCACCTACAATGCCACAGAAGCGATTCTCCTGACAGAAGGTTATCATGCCGATACCCTGAACGCCCTCCTGAAACGCCTACGTCCCAAGCCCCAGGTCTATGCCTTTGGCGTAACGGGCGAGAAGGCCAGGCAAGTAACCGATCTGGCTACTTTCCGGCGTCAGCACCCATCGGTGAGAACGCTGCATGTCCTAGGCTATGGTCTTCCGGCCGAAGAGTTGGCCATGCTGGACTCCCTGCGGCTGATGAACCACCTATCTAACTTACCGGCCGGTGTTCTGACTGCCTCCTGGCCTCAGGAAATCACCCTCGGGGATGTAGTGTCTGTGCAGGGCAGATTCCACGGCTCACCAGAGAGAAAAATGACTTTGTATCTGCAGGCGGCAGGCAAGCCACGAGATTCAGCGGAGATCAGAAAGGGGGCTGATCAAACCTTTTCCCTTCGGTTCACTCCCAAAACTGCCGGGCGATTTGTGTATGCGCTGCGGTGGAAAGACACAGATGACTCCCTTCGCCAGGAGAACCTACCAGTAATTGTGAAGGCCCCGAGGCAGCTGAACGTGCTGGTGCTTTCTTCGGCACCGTCTTTTGAAGGCAAATTCCTGAAGAACGCCCTAGCCCAGCGGGGGCACAGCGTGGCCATTCGGAATCAGGTGAGCCAGGGCATTTACAGCACAGAATGGGTGAACTTGCCGTCGCAAAACCTGAACCGCCTTACGCCCGCCCTGCTCCAGAAATTTGATGTGGTGCTGCTGGATGATGTGACCCTGCAACGGTTAAGCCCCCCCGAGAAACAGGCGCTGCAACAATCCGTGCGCCAGCAAGGCCTGGGAGTGCTTACCTCTGTTTCCCAGAAATCACCCAAACCCATCACCTTCTTCACCGAAGGCGTTTTCCGGCTCATTTCTGATAAACCGGCCCGAACTGGTGCCTTACGGTGGCCCCAGCAAACAAGCACCCAAGCCGTGCTGCCGTTGAGCAACACCATTCTGCAGCCCAAAGAAGGACAACAGCCGCTAGCCTGGGAACAGAATCCCACGCAGGCATCGGTGGTGCGCTCCCGCAAAGGGTTGGGTCAGGTGGGCATCAGTTTGCTGCCGGAGACATTTCCGCTGGCGCTGGAGGGGAAAGAAACGCTGTACCAGCAGTACTGGGCTACCGTGCTGACGGCCTTGGCTAAACCAGAGGAAGCGTCTCCCATTACTTGGCTCACGAGTTCTCAACCCTTTCAAGAGCAACAGCCACTCTCGTTTCTGACAGCAGCCCCGCTCACCAAGGCTTCTTTTCAGGCTGAAAGCGCTCGCGACCAACAATCAGCCATCTATGAAAACACAGATGTAAAGGACGCTGCTTATTCTCAAGGAATGATTTATCCACAAGTTGCCGGCTGGCACACGCTGAAGCTGAATGAAAAAACAGAGGCGCCGGTTTACGTACATCCGTCCTCAGGATGGCGTACCCAATTTCTGCAGATGCAGCAGAAGGCATTCCTCCAGGCTTCTTCCCAAAACACAGTAAATGCCCATACCCAGATGACGCAACAAGCAGAACCTATTTCCCTGTGGATTATAGGAAGCGTGCTGGTAGCCTTGCTCGGTTATCTGTGGCTGGAGGAAAAACTCTAGCGAGCCTCAGCAAAGAATTCATAAAAGCACCTAATGCTTGGTTTCTGGCGTTTTTTAAAAGCAGAACGGGCGATAAAAGTATACTCTACTTTTATCGCCCGTTCTTTAAAAGCAGCCTTAAAACGCAGGGACTTACCGGCTCTTGCTACTTAATAATCTTGAACTCGGTGCGGCGGTTGAGCTGGTGTTCTTCCTCTGAGCAGGAGACGCCGTCTTTGCAGCGGTTGAGCAGTTTGGTTTCGCCGTAGCCTTTGTCTACCACCCGTTTGGGGTCAATGCCCTGCGAGACGATGTATTTCACGGCGGTGGCGGCGCGCAGCTGAGACAGCATGAGGTTGTACTTGTTTGACTCGCGGCTGTCTGTGTGGGAGCTCAGCTCAATCCGGATGGTGGGGTTGTCGCGCAGCATGCCCACTACTTTGTCTAGTTCCGCCATGGCCTCGGGCCGAAGATTGTGCTTATCCAGGTCATAGTAGATGTTCTCCAGTACAATAGGGCGGTTAGGCGTGTCGCGGTCCAGCACCATCTCAATTTGCACGGTATCGGTGACCTTGCGGCAGTCTGGCATCACGTGGAACGTGCGGGTAAGATAGCCTTTCTTGCTGCCTTTGATGGTGTAGGTCTGGTTTGCGTTCACGGCAAACAGGAAACTGCCATTCTCATCAGACTCAAACTCAAGCGGACTGGAAGTGTTTCCGTTCACAATGACCTCCAGTTTCACGCCGCCCACGGGTACCTGCCGGGCCCGTCCGTTGCGGTTAGGTACCCGGGCGTAGGTCACACCCGACAGCTTGCAGGGGATCTCGGTGGGTTTGAACCGATAGATGTTGTCTGACCCGGCATCGCCCTCGCGGTTAGAGGACAGGTAGCCGCTTTTGCCGTCTTTTTCATAAATCAGCCCGAAATCATCGCGCGGTGAGTTGAACGGGTAGTACAGGTTCTCCACGGGCCCCCAGGTGGCGCGGCTCCCCTCGGATGAGAAAAGATCCAGGCCGCCCATGCCTATGTGCCCATCAGAGGAGAAGTACAGGGTGCCGTCTGGGTGCACCACCGGGAACACCTCTTTGCCCGAGGTGTTGATGGTGGGTCCGGCATTGACGGGCGTAGACCAGGAGCCGTCTTTCTGGCGCTCGCTGAAGTAGATATCGGTTTGGCCGTGGCCGCCGGGCATGTCAGAGACGAAGTACAGGATCTGGCCATCGGGGGAAAGGGCCGGGTGCCCCACTGAATAGTTCTCGCCCTGGTTGAAAGGGAACGCTTTCACGTCCTGCCACTTTCCTTTGGAGAACGTAGCGCTGTAAATCTCCAACCGATTGATGAACTCGTCGCTTTTGGAGTAGCGCTGCCAGTTGCTCTCGGTGCGCAGCTCCTCAGGCAGCACCCGGTTTTTCACGCGCTTGGTACGGGTAAAGAACACCTCGTTGAAGTCTGGCGAGAACGTGGAAATGGCGTTGTGAAACTGGGTGTTGATGGCCTTCTCCATGGGCTTGATGTCGCCCCAACTGGCCGGGCCTTTCCGCTCGGCGTAGTAGAGTTGCAAGTAGGGTGTGCCGGTCCAGCCGTACTTCTGGTCAGATCCGTTGTTGCTGCGCCCTCGGTCAGAAGAGAACACCAGGCCCTCGCGGTAGAAAACGGGGCTGAAATCAGCGAAAGAAGTGTTGAGGGTACTGTCGGCAATCACGTCTATGCCCAACGGACGGTCTATCCAACTCATGGCCAGGTCACAGGCCTTGGCCAGTTGCATGGCTTCCTCGCGGCGGCTCTGGTCCAGATCGGCAAACCGCAGGTAGTTCTGTTTGGCAATGGTGTACTGGCCGTTCTGGCGGCAGGCGTTGGCGTAATAGAAAAGGTTAATGGGCGCCGAACCCGGAAAACCCAAGGCCTGTCGGTACCAGAACTCGGCGGAGCCGGGCTGGTTGATGAGCCGGTAACAGTGCGCGATGCGCTCGGTGAGGTGGAGGGTGGGTTGCTCCTTTTCCAGAAGTTTCTGGTACTCTTCCAGCGCCAGGGCGTAATCAAAGTTATTGTAATGCTTGTCTGCTTTGGTTTGGTTTGCCTGGGCCTGGCTGAGAGAAGGACTTAAGCAATGGGTAAGGCAAAGCAGCAGTAAGAGGTAAAAGATCTTCACAATTCCAGTTTTGCACCAGTTGGTGGGTAAATGATTTTTGATTTGAGGCCGATTTCTGAAAATCAGCCCTAAACCAGGATTTCATGTCTGTACATGAGACAACTCAAAAGTAACGCGGAGTTAACATCCGGCCATACTTCTTCTTCAAAAAATTAAAGCCCAAGGAAATCTCGTGGCTGGAGTAGCTGCGCAGCTGGTTCAACGAGAAGTCATAGGAATAACCGATCCGCATGAGCGGAGAGGGGTGCAGTTCCAGCAAAACCGCCAACGCGTTGCCCAGGCGGGTAGCCGAGGCGAATTCCCGGTTGTTGAAGATGTTCAGCGTGGTTCTAAAGGAAGTACCTACCCAGATCTGCTCATTGAACAACAGGAACGTGTTCAGGTCCAGCGCCGCCGGCCCATTGAAATCCTCCTTCAGCAGCATGCTGGGTCTGAACTTCATCTTCCGGCCCAGGTCGAACACCCCGCCCGAGGTCAGGAACACGTGCGCCTGGGGGTCGGTGGGCAAACCATCCTGGAAGAAGACCACGTTCCCCACCGAAAGGCCCGTGTAGAACCGGTTGCTGTACAGGTAAGCCCCTGCCCGGGCATTGGGTTTCACTGCCCGCTCTATCCCCATGGGGATGGCCATATCGTCCCGCTCAGCAGGGTCCAGCTTGGTGCCGTCCAGGGTCTGCTGGGTCACGCCTAACGAGAGGCCCACGGCCAATTTGGTGTTCGCGTTCAAGGAAATCCGGACGGCCGAGTTGAACGACACCTCGGTGAAGCGCTGGGCTCCCAGCCGATCATTGGTGATGATGAAGCCTCCAGCCAGTTTCCGGTTCAGGTTGCCGTCTACGCTCAAGGTCTGGCTGATGGGCGCTCCCTCCAATCCGGTCCACTGGCTCCTGTGTGATCCGCTGAGACTGGTGAACCCTCTACTTCCGGCATACGCCGGATTCAACAACAAACCATTGAACATGTACTGCGTGAACTGTGGGTCTTGCTGGGCAAAACTCTGCCGCGGCAATCCTACAACGGCCACCCACACCAGCACCAAAACAAACGCTTTTCTCATTCTACTCATCTCTCTTTTAGCGCATGATGGTTATATAGCCTTTGCGGGTTACTTCCTGGCCTTCGCAGAGGCGCACCCGCAGCACGTAATAGTAAGTTCCTTCGGCTAAGCCGCCGCCGTTCCAATTGTTGCGGTATTTCTTCATGCGGTACACCTCGCTGCCCCAACGGTTCAAGATCACCAACTCATTCTCTGGGTACTCCAGCAGGTTCGCTACCACCCAGGTATCGTTCTTCCCGTCATTGTTGGGCGAGAAGACGTTGGGCACGTGCAGTTCAGGAGCCAGGAATTTCGGCAGAATGTCAAGGCTAGCCGACGTGTTGGAACAGGTGCCATTGTGTGCCTCCACAGAGATCTTCGCCGAGGCTACCGGGGCATTAGCAGGCCCTTGCACGGTTACCCTGTTTGTGCCCTGCCCCGAGGTGATGGACCAGCCCGGGATATCTGAACTGATGCTCCATTTGTAAGACACGCCTGCAGCAGCCGGCACCGAGAACTGGTTGCCCACACACGGCGAGCTTTCGTCAATGATCACCGGGGCCACACCCAAACCAGTTGCAACGGTTACAGATAGATTAGCCTCGGCGGTGGCGCCGCAACCGTTCACAGCTTTCGCGCTTACTACGCCTGTACCCGCTTGCGCGATGACAGTGATGCTGGTGGTTCCCTGACCGTTGATGATCTGCCAACCCACCGGCACACTCCACTCATAAGAAGCCGCTCCGGCCACGTTGGTCACCTGGTACACCCGCTGCTCAGCAGAGGCACAGAACGCGATAGGTCCATTGATCACCCCTGGTTTCATGGTCCCGGCCGCACTTGAGGTTACCGTCAGGCTTTTCTCTACCGCCACACCGCAGCTGTTCAAGGCTTTCACCCGGATAGTGCCCCCGGTAGAAGACGGAATCACACTGATGGCATTGGTATTCTGGCCAGACACCAGGGTCCAACCTGTGGGCAAGGTCCATTGGTATTGGCTGGCACCGGAACTGGTGATGCTGTAGGTAACCGCTCCTGCATTAGCGCAGACATTCGCGGTGCCTGCAATCTCCCCGTTGATCACCGGTGCTCCCGTGCTTGGCACCACTGCCACGGCCCTGGCTTCACTCTGCCCACAGGCATTTTTGGCAATCACGCTTATCTGTCCTGCCTGGCTTCCGGCGGTTACGGTCAGGGTGGTAGTTCCTTGGCCTGATTCTATTTTCCAGCCAGCAGGTACGGTCCACTCATAAGCCGTGGCGCCGTTTACAGCCTCAATTTTGAAAATCAGCCCTGTTTGACCTGCACAAGGGGTGAGCCCCGAAGCAGTGGCTTGAATAGCGTTTGGCCGAAGCGGCAAATCTTTCTGTACCTGCACCTGTAAGGTACTCGCGTTTGATCTCACCCCACAGCCATTCACGCCCACCACGCTCAAAGTTCCGCCCGATGCACCCGGAATTACCGTGATGAAATTCGTGCTCTGCCCAGCTTCAATGGTCCAGCCAGCAGGCACAGTCCAGGTATAGGTGCTCACAGAGGCATTAACGGGTACAGAATAGGTTACCTTGGTAGTGGCACAGGTGACCGGCTGACCGGTGATGGCCCCCAAGTTAAAGGCTACGTTGCTGGATACGCCTACTGCCAAGCTGATGGCTGCACTGGATCCGCAGGCATTGGAAACCACCAAAGAAACAGTGCCTGCACCAGCTCCTGGTTTTACCTGGATCACTCTGGTATTCTGGCCGCTCAGGATTTGCCAGCCGGCAGGAACTGTCCAGGTGTATTGCGTGGCCCCTGTAACAGCCTCCACTGAATAAGTTAAAGACTCCTCAGACAAACAGGCAATTTTAGAACCTATGATGGCTTTTGGCGAGACAGTGAGCGGCTGGGAAACGGTGATGTTGGTAGAGTCTGCCGTGGTACCGCAGTAATTGGCGGCCACTACTTTCACATACCCGCCTGTGGTGCCGGGTCGCACACTTAAGAATCGTGTTCCCTGGCCAGATAAAATCACCCACCCCGATGGCACAGACCAGGTAAAGGTTCTCGCACCACTGTTCTCTCCGATGGTGTAGGTGCGCGTTGCCGTAGAAGAGCAGAAAGCTTTGTCGCCGGCAATAGGTCCTATGGCAGCAGGTGAGGCGGCAGACATGTTCACGTTTAGCGCCACTGCACTGCTGGTTCCGCAGGCATTGCTGGCGGTTACCTGCACTTGGCCGGCCACGGTACCCACGCGCACCACCAAAGAAGTAGTGCCCTGCCCTCTGACAATCGTCCAGGTGTTTGGCACTGACCAGGTGTAGGTGGTTGCCCCCGTTACCGCCGGAACGGTATAGGTAAGTTCTCCCATGTTGGCGCAGAGATTGGCTTGACCGGCAATGGTAGCAGGAGCCATTGGAATAGCAGAAGAAATAGAAACAGCCAAAGAACGGGTAACACTCTGGCCACAACCGTTTCTAGCCGATACCTGGATGGTTCCGCTGCCAGTACCTGCTTTTACCTTGATCTCGCTTGTCCCCTGACCGCTGAGAATAATCCAGCCTGCCGGCACCTGCCATTGCAAAGAAGAAGCCGCATTGGTAGACGAGATAGAATAAGTAAGCTGATCTGTGTTGGCGCAAACGGCCGCCTCGCCTTGGATGTTAGCACTTAAGGCCGGCACTCCAGTCGTTGGGCTAACGGGTAATTCTGTAGAGGCACTAAGCCCACAACTGTTGCTGGCGGTCACTTTGATTTGGCCAGCAGTGTTGCCTGCTTTCACGACCACGGTGGCCGTACCCTGCCCGGAGACAATGCTCCAACCAGTTGGTAAAGCCCAGGTGTAGGTGAGGCCTGCCACCGCATTAGGCACCGTATAGGTTTGCTGGCCGCCAATACAGGGCACAGTCTCTCCGGCAATGGATGCTGGCGTTGTGGGGATGATAGTGGCTGGCGTTACCTGCAAGGTTCTTACCGGGCTGGTTCCGCAGCCATTAACTCCAGACACAGAAATGCTTCCGGCAGTTGAACCTGCCTTCACAGTGATTTTAGACGTACCCTGCCCTGAAATAATAACCCAGCCTTGGGGCACGGTCCAGGCATAGGCGGTCACATCAGAAGCGTTGGTCACGGAATAAATAAGCTCTTCTTGCCCGTTGCAAGGCGCAACAGAACCAGAGATGGCGCTTGGGATGACCGGTGCTCCGGTGCTCACGGTTACTTTGAGAGCAGTTGCAGCAGCGTTTCCGCAAGGGTTGGAGGCCACCAACTTCACTTCGCCGGTAGAACCCACCTTCACGTTGATCCTGCGAGACCCTTGGCCAGACAGAATACGCCAATCCGCGGGAACAGACCAAGTGTACGTAGCGGCATTTGAGATTTCCTCTACTGCGTAGGTGACTTCTGAATTAGAAAAGCAGATAGCTGTTTCACCGTTGATGGCACCGATGGTGGGAACATCGGAGAAAATAGAAACACCTAAGGAAGTAATGGGGCTTACGCCGCAGCTATTCTGGGCTTTTACCGTCACCTGCCCGGCCGTGGCTCCGGCTCTGACCACCACAGAAGCAGTACCTTGCCCTCTTACAATGCTCCAGCCGGCAGGAATCGTCCAAACATAGCTAGAAGCATTTAAAACAGCCACTACCTGATAGGTGATTTCCTGTGAATTGGCGCAAACCTGAGCAGGACCGGTAATAGCGTTAGGGGCTGAAGGCACGGCTGGGGCTATGGTTACTTGCGTTTCACTGCTCGCGCTTTTCCCGCAGGCATTTTCTGCCGTCACTCTCACCTTTCCGCCTACTGTACCAACATTCACCGTCACAGAAGCCGTACCTTGCCCCCGCACGATGGTCCAGCCCACCGGTATTTCCCAGGCATAAGACACCGCCCCAGCCACCGGATTGATGGAATAGGTAAGCTCTTTCTGCCCAACACAAGCCTCCAAAGGCCCAGAAATAGAAGAGGGCATAGGAGGAGGCGAAGACACGGTGCTCACCGAAAATACAGATTCAGGTCCGTCACCACAGGCATTCACCGCCCTTACTGAGATGGTGCCATTAACTTCAGCGCTTCCAGTGGAGACGGTGATCACGTTGGTTTCTGCCCCGGAGGTGATTGACCAGCCAGGAGGCAAAGTCCAGGTATATTTACGGGTTCCCGCCAAGGGCTCAATCTGGTAAACGTTTCCGGGGGTGTTGATACAAAGGGAAGACTTACCAGTAATAGCACCCGCCGTGGAAGGGGTGGCGCAGATAGATAATTCAGAGCTGTTGTTCTTGATATTAGGATCTGTGCCGTTGCCTGTTACCGTTACAATGGTGGTAGAGAACTCTGTCTTGATGATTCTGGCCCTCACCGTCATGGTGGCTACAGTACCACTTGGGAACTTACTGATGACCCAATCCTTTCTCTGCTGGTCAAACGGAGACCCCGTAGAGGTGGTGGCATTCAGAATTTCAAGCCCCGAGGTAGTTTCAAAGTTCAGGATAACGTTCGTTTCTTCCTCTGGGCCCAGGTTTTTTAGAGTGACGTTATACGTCACGATGGACCCCGCCCCATAGGGTCCTTGGCTTACGATATGGGTCACCTCCAAATCCGAGATATTCTCAGACCCCAACTCAGACACATGGGTGTTGGAAAGCGTAACATTCCCAGACTTACTCAAAAGCTTGCCTTCCACTACTGCCCCAGAAGCCGCCGTGATATTCCCGGCGCTGACCACCGTGCCTTTGACAGCACTCTGGGCTCCTACCGAAACGTTACCGTCTACCTGCCAGAACACGTTCTTGGCCCTGATACCCTGCCGCAGATCCATCTTCACCGATGGATCTACCTTCAGGTCACCTTCCACCTGAAACACGAAAACCCCATTGGGAAATTTGCTCCCCAACAGTTCCAAAGATTTCTGCAGATGGACATTCCCCTTGATGCGGTACACACCGGGCAGCAACTTAGCCCCAGACAGATCCGTGCCGTTTAGGTTAGTGGTGGGCTGCTGGCGCTTCAGTTCCGTAAAAACCCTGTCTACCTCGGCCCAGGTTTCCCGCGAGTCTACTCCAGCACGAAGCACGCGTTTTTCTACTCTGCTGTTGCCCCTGTTCTCAAAGCCTGCCCCTCCGGCCACAGATACTCCTTGCAATGTTTTTAAGGCCGGAGCGGTTTGCGTAAAGGCCTTTGAATGAAATACTAGGAAGATTAAAAGAAAGAGTATTCGTATTTTCATGCACATACCTCCAAATTCATTTTGCTACGCTCTGGAGTATTAGTCCAATTGCAGGCACATGATTTTTATTATGATAAATAGTATTCATATAATGTTATAGACTTATCTGAATTCAATTAGGTGGCCTTTGTGAATAGAAAAATCTGTTGGCTTATACAAAATAATCCGTGACTTCCTAGCCTTTGTTAAATAATTATAATCCAAATTTTTATGTCGGACAAATTTATCAAATAAAATGCAATATCACATGGATAAAGTATATTCATTTTTTCTAATATTATAAAAACAGCCTCCATGACATCCACTTGGCAACAAGACACTTACCTAAAAGGAAGAAGAGTTTAGCTCAGAATAGGGAGAAGCCGCCTCTGGATTTTAGATTTGAGGAGAGACCCTACCCAGCACTTTCAGTTGCTAGGCAAAGACATACCACGTCAATTTTAAGTGCATTTTAGGCCTGTTTTCCTAAAAACCGACTTAAAACGAAAGCCCGCTCACCTTCTTTGAATCTCTTCAAAGAAGGTGAGCGGGCTAATTTCAACTGGCCTGAGCTTAGACTACGAGACCATTATCTATTCTTCAACTAAACTGTCTATGCTTCTTAAAAACAGAACAAGATTAAAAATAAAAGTACCTTTTGACTTCCTGCTTTTTATCTGTTTTTAAGAAAAAAAGCTAAAAACGGTTTCTCAAAAACAACCTGCCCTTAGAATACTAACTTAGTTTTCGCGCCATAAAGTCGCGTATTCTATCCATAAAGCCCCACTTCGCAGCATCAATCTTTAGGTTTAATCAGCAGCAAAGCCGCTCACAAGCCAGACCCGCTCTCTGAAGATTACCAGACCCACTGCGGACACAGCACTTTCAGTTTGTTGTTTACTTTTATCCCTACCATCACCTCGTGGGAACCAGCACTGGTTTTACTCTGCCCAGAGGTAGTCAGGTCATAAGAGTAAGCGAAGTCGAGTACGTGATTCACGTTTAACCCGAAGAGAAAAGCTACCGCGTCTTTGTTCCGGTAAGAGGCTCCCACCCATATCCGTTCATCGTACATCACCTTCATGTTCAAGTCAATGGCCTCGGGGCCGGTGCTGGCCTTCTTGTACAGCACAGAAGGCGTAAAGGTCAGGTCTTGTACATGGAAGCGATACCCACCCGTTATAAAATAGTGGGGCACCAGCCTTCCGGAGATGGAATAGTCCTGGGGCGTGCGGAAGTCACTACCGCTGTTGATGAGGTGCGCCGCCGAGATCCCCAGGAAAACGGAACGGGTATAAAGCCAGGTACCCACGCTAAGGTCTGCCTTCAGCATATTGACCTGGTCTCCTAGCAAGGCTGCATCTGAGCCATGAATGGCTCTTGCCTTACTGGTATTGAAACTGTTTCTGACTGCCCCGGCAGAAATCCCCGAGGAAAGGTTCAAGGTACTGGTGAGGGGCACGTGGAAGGAGTATACCAGGTTCACAGAACTTGTCCGCAGCAGACCTGCCTGGTCTACCTGCACAATGGCTCCTATCCCGTGGTGCGGGTTCACGCGCCGGAAACGGTTGTTACGGTCCACCCTGCTTTTCATGCCGTGCGCCCTGTTCCTGAACTTTCCGCGCCCCTGGGCGTTGCGGTCACTTTTGCCGATAGACGCGTGCACACTGGTATAGAGCGTGGTGGGGGCACCTTCAATCCCTATCCACTGCTTCCTGAAAGAGGAGCGCACATCCATGTAATTCTCTATCCCCGCCACGGCCGGATTAATCACCAATCCATTGGTCATATACTGGCTGAACTGGGGCATCTGCTGCCCTGCTGCGCGGAAGGAAGCCAAACAAACCAATGCCAGGCTCACAACCCTTAAAATTCTTCTTCCTTTCATGGCCTTAATTGATAATGGTGATACTGCCTGAGATAGGCTCTTCGTCTTCGCTCAACTTGATGATGTAGTAGTAGGCTGCCACTGGCAGCGGCTTGCCCTGGTAAGTGCCATCCCAACGGGTACCGTACCCCTTGGACGAGAAGAGTTTGATTCCCCAGCGGTTGTACACCTCCACGGTGCAGTTAGGGTATTTTTCAATGTTCTGGATTTCCCAGTCATCGTTCATCCCGTCTTTGTTCAAGGTGAGCACGTTAGGAATGAAGATCTCGGGGAGTACCGTCACGGTTACCTCGTCTTTGGAGTAGCAACCCTCTGCCGAAGTGACTGTTACCGTGTAGGTAGTGGTCTCCTTAGGCGTGGCCGTAGTAGTGGCGGTGTTCACCGAGGATAGGCCTGTGGCCGGAGACCATTCATACTTCACACCACCCGAGGCCACCAGCGTGGTAGACCGCCCTACGATGATAGAGACATCTGGCCCGGCATCCGCTAGCGGCGGCACCACCTCTACCTTCACCTCCAGGCGTTTACTGCTGGGGCAGCCATCCGCTGAGACCGCCTGCACATAATAAGTAGTGGTTGCCGTAAGCGGTGGGGTCGCGAAGGTGACATCGGTGTACAGCAGCGTGCCCCCTTGCGGCTGATCATACCATTCTACCCCAAACCCAGGGTTGGTGACCGTGACGTTGATTCTCTCGCCAGGGCACACCCTTGGGTTCACTGTCACCAAGGTAGGTTCCGCAGGCAACGGGTTCACCTTGATGCGCACCACATTGCTGGACTGGTTCTGGCAAGGCAAAGACACTGCCACCCTCCTGAACCAGGAGGTTTTGGTTAGAACCCCTGGCTGGTAGTTTACCCCGTTATTGGTACCCGGCGCAGGAGTGAAGCCACTTGTTGGACCATCGGTGCTGACTTCCCATTGGTAAGTCATATCGGGACCGCCGCCGGCTGGTGTAGATCCCTGCAATAGGGCCGGGGTCATCTGGGCGCAAATCTCCTGCTCTGTCTGGATGGCATTGTTGGTGATAGGCGTGATCACCGTTATTTTCACGGGTGCGCTTTTGCTTTCCAAACAGGGGAAAGAAGTCACGGTACGCCGGAACCAGGTAGTGGTCCTCACCGCACCGGGAGAGTAGGTGGCTTTCTTATTGTCACCGGGCGCGGCCGCGAATACAATTCCATCGGAGCTGCTTTCCCATTGGTAGACATAGGTACCATTGCCGCCGGTTGGCGTAGCACCCGTAAGCGGCTGCACGGCATCGCCGCGGCAGATGGTTTGGTCGGCGGTGATGGTATTGCCGCTAATAATGGGCACCACCGTTATCTGCACCACTGCTGAGGTAAGCGAACACCCGCCGGAAAACACGGTGCGTCTGAACCAGGTAGTTTGGGTAAGGCTCTCGGGTTGGTAGCTGCTTTCCGCATTATTGCCACTGGCAGCGGCAAAACCTCCGGTAGAACCAGTGGTACTGCTTTCCCATAGGTAGGTATAGGTTCTGTCACCACCTTGCGGCTGCGTACCGGTAAGCGGCGCTGGCGGTGTGCCAGAACAGGTAGACTGCGGGAACGAAATCCGGTTATTCGTAATCACCGGACTGATAGAGATTCTTACAGGCGCACTTACGCTGGGTAGGCAAGGACCGGCAGTTACCCTTCTCCTGAACCAGGTGGGCTTGGTAATATTGGTGGGCAGATAGGTATCACTGGTATTGTTCCCAGGCGCCGGGGCAAATCCGGCATCAGGCCCAACCGTGCTGCTTTCCCATAGATAGGTATACACGCCATCTCCGCCGGAAGGCACCGTTCCGGTAAGCAGGCTAGGGGACGAACCCACGCATAGCGCCTGATCTGAAGAAACAATATTGTTGCCGATGTTTTGGTTTACCGTCACCAGAACCGCCGCCCGAGGGCTGGCGCAGCCCAGTGCATTGGTTACCTGCACATAATATGTTGTGGAAGCGGTAAGCACCGGCGTGGTAAAGGAGGCACCTTGGCCCAAAGCGACACCTCCTGTGGCTTCAGCGAACCATTGGTAGAGGTCTGCCCCTGCACCAGTCACCACTAAGGTTGCTTTGGTGTTCTCGCAAATCACCTGAGTTGCAACTGAAGGAGCAGGCGGCAATGGTTCTACCGTGATCTGCACCACTGCTGAGATATTGGTACAGCCACCTGTAGAAACCACTCTCCTGAACCACGTAGTCTGGGTAAGCACGCCAGGCGCATAGTCCACGTCTGTTGCTCCGGCAATAGGCATAAAGTTTGTAGCGGTGGCAGAGGTGGTACTGCTTTCCCAAACATAGGCAAACACAGCACCCGGACCACTGGAAGGTACAGAGCCAGTTAATTTCTGCGGCGCGGTTTCACTGCATATCCTTTGGGCCGAACTGATGGTGTTGTTCGTTACCGGCACGGTCACCGTCACTTTGACCATATTGCTAAAGTTGGCGTCACATGCCCCACCTTCCACTCTCCTTCTGAACCACATGGTTTCATTGAGTCCGGATGGCGTATACTCCGCTTGGGTGGCGCCAGACACAGCCGCGAAGGTGGCACCATCGGTACTTGCTTCCCATTGGTATGTATAGACTCCCGATCCGCCGGTTGGCTGCGTACCCGTCAGAGCCTGCGCGGCAGAACCTGCGCAAATGGTCTGCTCCCCGGTGATGTTGTTATCTGCGATGGGCTGCTGCACTTCCACTTTCACCTCCGGACTTGTAGAGGTACAAGTGCGCGATAAGACTTTCCGTCTGAACCAGGTGGTTTGGGTAAGTGAACCTGGCGCATAGCTTATATCTGTGGCTCCGGCAATGTCTGCGTAAGTTGTACCGTCAGTGCTTTGCTCCCACTGGAAAGTAAAGTTATTATCACCTCCAGAAGGTTGTGCCCCCTGAAGAGGGCTTGGGGTAGAACCAGTACAGATAACCTGCAGCTGCCCATTGATGATGACGTTATTAGCCAAGGGAGGGCTTACCGTTACCTGCACCACATTACTGATGCTTGGCTCGCAGGCTCCCGCCGTCACCACCCGCCTGAACCAGGTAGTAGCGGTGAGGGTGGCAGGCTCTAAATCACGTCCACTGGCGTTGGCAACAGGGCTAAACCCAGCAGTAGCGGAGGTAGTGCTTTGCTCCCAGACATAGGCATAGGTTCCGCTGCCTCCGGTAGGCTCAGCCCCAACCAGCGTCTGGATCGCTTCCCCTGAACAGATGGTTTGATCCGCTGAAATAGCGTTCCCGGCAATGGGCTGCTGCACTTCCACCAAAATGGCGGCACTCTCATTTCTCTGGCATGTACCAGACTCTACCACCCGCCGGAACCAGGTATTCTGGGTAATCGCACTAGTAGGCGCAAAGTCTTTCCCCGTAGCACCGGCAATGGCAGAAAAACCGCTTGAAGCAGAAGCAGTACTGCTCTCCCATTGGTAGGTATAGGCATTAGTTCCGCCCATAGGCTGAGAGCCGGTAAAGCCTGTGGGAACACTTCCTGCACAAACAACTTGGCCCGAGGACACTGTATTATCCGTGATATCAGGTCGCACTGTCACTTCAACCGCTGCGCTTGTGGTAACGCAGCCCGCTGAGCTTACTACCCTCCGAAACCAGGTGGTAGAGGTAAGGGCAGCCGGCGAATAATCTTTTGCGTTAGCGTTTGCAATGGGCGCAAACCCAGAGGTTCCGGAAGTTGTGCTGCTCTCCCAGGCATAGGTAAAGGAGTTATTACCCCCGGTCGGCTGAGAGCCAGTTAAACCTGCGGGGGTTTGCCCGGTACAGATTTCTTGGGCTCCGCTAATGGTATTGCCTGCAATGGCTGGTGCCACCCTCACCCGCACTTCTGCCCGGGAGGTGCTAACGCAATTGTTTTCATTGATGGCCTCCACGTAAAACACCGTGTCACGAACCAGGACGGGAGTAGTATAGGATTCCCCCGTAGTCACCAAAGTACCGCCGGAGTTGGCCGTATACCACCTGTAAGTAAACCCAGCCAGTGGGTTCACCGATATCTTAGCCTGCTGACCCTCGCAAATGGCTACGTCATTCAAGGTAAGGACGGGCGCTGCCGGGGTTGGGCTAAAGGTAAATGCCACCACATTGCTTTCATGCACCTGGCACCTTTGTGAAGAAATGGTCCTTCTAAACCAAGTATTGCGGGAAATCAGCCCTGGGGTGTAATCTCTTTCGGTATTAGCCCCCGGAGCGTCTGTGAATGTTACCCCATCTATACTGATCTGCCACTTATATTGGTAAGGCGCCCCATCCCCGCCGGATGGCTGAGATCCAGTAATGGTCCCCGGCAATACCCCTTCGCAAATGGCCATGGCGGACTGGGCAGTGATAGTATTATTGGTAACACCCTGCAAGACGGTTACGGTCACGGCGGTCCTAGTGGCGCTCACACAGTTGAATCCGCTAACTGCCTCTACATAATAAGTGGTAGTGGCAGTAAGGTCGGGAGCTGGGGTAAAAGCATCACCTGTAAACACCGGACTCCCTCCAGAAGCCACCTCATACCACCGGTAAGTGGTACCAGTTGCCCCCCCGGTAGCTGTTAGAGTAACCGTCTCGCCTTGGCAGATAGTCATGTTGGCCACCGTTGGAGGCACCGGCAATTCCCTGATGGTAATTTCCTGTGAGGCCGCTGCCGAGACCCCGCATTCATTGGTGGCTGTGACCGTAACCGTGTACGTTCCTGGATTGGCGAAATCAATAGTAGGGTACTGCGACGTTTCAGAGGAACCTGCCACAAACGTAGCACCACTGGGTCCGCTCACTGTCCATTTATAGGCGGATATGGTGCCGAAATTCGCTTCGTACACCGGCGTATGGAGCACATTGGCAGTGGTGAATGGAATGGCCTGTGGCTCGCAGAGTTCCCGCGGCGCCGGCAAGGTAACCGTGGGTAGCGAGTTCACCTTTATTTGCGTGCTGTCCCTACTGACTCCGCAGGGGTTGGTGGTTTCTAATTTGAGTGTATAGAGTCCGGCAGCGGAAAAGTTAAAGACCGGGTCTTTGCTGGTGAGCGACCCAGACGTAATGGTATAACCAGAACTAGGGAAAACAGACCAAAGATACGTCAACTGCTCGCCTACAGACTGATTGGAGGTAGCCACCTCCAGGTTCGTACAGCCATTTGCAGGATTTAAGATAGTCGTGAAATCAGCAATAGGTGGGTCAATAATCGAAAAGACCATGGTAGTGTCATGGGAATTACAACTATTGGTCACCTTAAGCTTAATGCTGTAATCACCTTTATTGGTAAAGTTTATGACTGGACTTTGCGACGTAAGGGTACCGGTAGTAAGATTCCACCCGGTAGCCGGGCTTATTTCCCATAGATAATTAGCATTGTTATTACAGGACCCAAATCCAAGTAAGTTGGCTCCTGGATCAGAGGTATTCTTTAGGGTATAAGAAGTGTTGATACAGCCAGTAGGACTCTTAGGATTTATTTCAAACCTAGCCTTTGGTGTGGCGGCAATAAAGATGGAGCTCACGATCACTGTAGTGATTCCGCATGGGTTCTTAGCGGTGGCAATCATCTTGAAGGCATCCGTACCACCATTGTTACAAGAACTCTTTAAAAACGTGTGGGTAAGACTGGAAGGCACATTATCCTGCGTGAACGAATATGACGGAGAGCCATCATCAAATTGGAAGGTATAAATGGTGGCGGGAGGATTATTTGCGATACCAGAGATGGGAAATGTGTAGGTAACTGGAGCACACCCCACTGTACTTCCAGGGCTACCTACAGTAAGGCTTGGATTGCTTCCGTTGAATACTTTTATGTTCTTAGTGGAGGTGCAATTAGGCCCGGCGATAACTAATTTCAAGTTGAACTCCCCCTGCGTGGTATAGGTGTGCTCTGCTTCCTCAAAAGAAGCTGGAAAGTTCTGGATTTGCCCATCACCCCAATCAATGGTATAGGCCCGGTTCGTAGCCTTGGTAGCGGAAGTGTTCCGGACCTTTAGCAGGTAATTTGAAGCCGTGGAGGCGCAATTAGTAAAAGGGAGGGTGAAGTTCTGGGTGGCCAGTACATCTTCCAGAGACGGATCTGCCCGCTGGTTTACCGTAAGCTCTTTGGTGATTTCGCTGGCACAACCGCCTGCATTGGTCACTTTTAGCTTGATCTGGTATTTCACCACGCCGGTACCATTGGAGACAAAGGTATGGTTGACCTCCTGCTGATTGCCTGTATTACCGGTTCCGGAGGAAGGGTCACCAAAGTCCCACTCATATTTATAACCTGCCCCCGTAGGAGAAGCTGTGAATCTTACATTAGACCCGGAGCAGACATTATCGGTAAAGGTGAAATCGGCGGTGGGATTGGCACTGGTCACGACTTTAAAAGGGGAAGAGACCTTCTCAAAGCAAGTGGTGCCTTTCACCAATACAGTGTAATCTCCAACAGCAGTGACCGTTAATCTATTATTGGTCTGGCCAGGAAGGTCAGCGCCATCTTTTTGCCATTGGAAAGTGGCGCCTGCACTGGTTGAGGCAGCTTCTAATACCACCTGACCACTACCAGGGCAAATCGCCCCGGGTCCTACCGGAGTTATGGCAACATCACAGTCCTGTGCCAGTAGCTGTACACAAGAAAACAGAAGTAGAAAGCACGCAAAAGCTAGGCTACGGTAGAATTGTGCCATAGAATCATTAATATATTGTACAGAAGGGGGAATATGCTACTTAAGAGGGCTGAGAGAAACTCTCAACGTTGGCTAAATATAAGAACACAATTTAATAATTACCACTTAAGTGATATTTAAAATTAAAAAAGGAATAGTTTATATTATATATAATCTAGCCTCCAACAAAGGCAACGTGGTCATAGACCTAGAATCAACTCAAGATATCCTGAGTTAAATCTAGTTTACCGTCATTAATATTTATTATTTAATATAAAATATACTTATTACAAGCATAAACATACCATGACATACCAATTCGGAAAGAAAACTGTCTTACGATAAGAAAGGACCAACCTAAAAAAGACTAGCAGGCTCGTTTTAGGGCTACTTCTCCAAATTTAGGCTCAAAACAAACTAGGTTGCTACCAATCATGGGCCTGACAACTCCTCCTACCCCATGGCACGCCCAGACAAAAGAAAATGTAAGTGCTCGTTTAAGTTTCTCAACATTCCTTTACATGGTGGAATGGCAATCTCCTATAGCAGAGATCATTTGACTTGATACTATCCTTAGAGACACAGGTTCACCTTAAATCATTGGCAATCTATAAAGGCTAAAATGAAAAAAGGAGGGTGTAAACACAAAAACGATAGCCCTGCAATCCTCTTCAGTGAAGAGCGCCGCAGGGCTATCGTTGCAAATTGCCAGAAAGAAGCTTGGTCAGAAGAAAATGCTCAATTGAGAGCCAAACTACTTACCAGCCTATTCCATAATCTTCCCCGTGATTGCTTGAGCCACCCCAGAAACTACTGTGTTTCCAGTCAAAGTAGATAGCGTTGATGGGGCCGCTGGTCCGGTCATCAAAACTCATGATGTAACCCATTTTCTTGAGTTGTTCCCGAACTGCCTCTGGGGTACTGTCATGCAAAAGAATCTGCCCTGGTTTAGGTTTGCGGTCCTCGGTTTTGGTGCCGCCCAAAGAAAGCCAGAGTTGATTGGTGTTGAAGTTGGCCGCCTCTGAGGCCTGTTGCACGCTCATCCCAAAATCCGCTACGTTCAGGAAGAACTGCAGCAAGTTCTGGTCCTGGGTATCGCCGCCCTGCACCGCGAAGGAGAGGAATGGCTTGCCGTCTTTTAAGGCCATGGAAGGCGTTAACGTTACCCTTGGTCTTTTGCCGGGCTCTACCACGTTGAAGGGATTTAAAGAAGCATCCAGCACGAAACTTTGCATCCGTTGACTCATGCCTACACCGGTGTTGCCGGCAATACAGGCTGGGTTCCAGCCACCGCTGGGCGTGATGGACACCACCCAGCCCTCTTTATCGGCGGCCTCCACGGTAGTGGTGCCTAACCACAGTCGCTGCTGGTAATCAGACAGGGAAGAGCCGTTCCGGATGTCGTGGGTAGGAGCGAAGTTCCGTTTGGTGGTATCCATTTCATAGCCTCTCTGCTTCAAGAGCTTCAGATAAGGGTTTTTAGTGCCTTTTGCCTCAAACGGGTAAGGATCGCCCGGGCCAATATAAGGGTTGTTCTTGTCAGGCTGGATAAGGGAGGCCCGTTGCTTCGCGTATTCTTTGCTGAGCAGACCTTTCATGGGTTCCTGCGGCGCAAAGTAAGAATCTCCGTAGTAGAAATCCCGATCGGCGAAGGTGAGGTTCATGGCCTGGTAAACCGTATGGATGTACTTGGCGCTGTTGTGCCCCATGCCTTTCAAATCGAAGTTCTCCAGCACATTCAAGGCCTGCAACATCACCGGTCCCTGGGTCCACTGCTTCAGTTTATATACATCAATGCCTTTGTAGTTGACGGTGAGCGGCTCTTCCTCCAGTGGTTTCCACTTGGCCAGGTCCTGCATCGTGATCAAACCACCTTGCTCCTGGCAGCCCCGCACAAACTCCTTCGCGATATCGCCGGTGTAGAAACGGTCATAGGCAGCCATGATGGCATCTTTGCGGCTCTTCCCGTTTTTAAGGGCATTTTTCTCGGCTTCCACCATTTTGGTGAGGGTGGCCAACAGGTCTTTCTGCACGAAGATCTCGCCAGTTTCGGGGGCTTCCCTTTTCTCGCCGAGGTGCGTCAAAAACACTTTTTTGCTGTAAGGCCATTGCTTCAGGCGGTCTTTCTCGCGCTCAAAACTGTTGGCGGTCTGGGCTTCAATGGGGTACCCGGCTGCCATTTCCATCGCGGGTGCCAGTACCTGTTCCAGGCTCATGGTTCCGTAATTGGCCAGCATGTGCATCAGGCCGCCCGGCGTGCCGGGCGTAGTTGCGGCCAAGGGACCATATTCCGGCGGAAAATTGTAGCCTTTGCCTTTGAAGAACTTCGCGGTAGCACCGGTGGGCGCCACCCCCATGGCATTGATGGCGATGACTTTTTTGGTCTTCGGGTTATAGATGAGGGCTTGGGTCTCGCCGCCCCAACTCAGCACGTCCCACATGGTGCAGGTAGCGGCCAACATAGCACAGGCAGCATCCACGGCATTGCCGCCCCGCTGGAAAATCATGGACCCGGCCGTGGCCGCCAAGGGCTTACCCGTAATAGCCATCCAGTTCTTGCCGTGCAAAGGTGGTTTCTGGGTCTGCTGCGCCGAGGCAGACAATGTAGCAGCAAGGCAGAGACAAAGCGTAAAAAAGCGTTTCATGTACGTTTGGTTTAAGCAAAGGAAGATAATCATAAAAGCCGATGGACTGCTGCCCACAGGAAGTTTTCTGCTGGAGAGGCGCGTCTTTACCTACTGGTTTTTTGGCCTGTTTTTCCGAAAACGAGGCTAAAACGCTATCTCTTAAGCCAACGCCGAGCCAATCGCTTTTTTCAGCGCGTCCATGATGGACTCATTGCTTCTCCTCAAGATGGTCTCATTCACAAAGAACTTGATCACGCCTTGGCTGTCGGGCATCCTAAGTTGGATTTGTTTCTCTTTCAAGTAGGCCGCAAACTTCTCATAGTTCACCGGCGCGGTGATCTGCAGGTTGAATACGTTGCTGCCGCTCTGGATGGGGCTGACCTTCATGTTCCCGGATGCGTTCATCAGGGCCATCAACTGGCCTCCTTTGGCGCGGGACTGCTGGAGCAGGCTTTCAATGTTGCCGATCTTATCCAGGGCCACAGCAGCATAAGGCCAGTTCTGGTAAATGTTGCCTCCGTAGATCTTGATCAGGTGCGGCATCTGGTCAATAACCGCGGCGTCGCCGGCCAGAATGGCGCCGCCTTTGCTGCCCAGGTATTTGTAAAGCGAGATGTAGACCGTGTCAAAATAGGAGGCATATTCCCGGATGGGCACCCCAGAATACGCCGAGGCCAGGTGCAGCCTGGCGCCATCCAGGTGCAGCTTGATTTGGTTCTCCCGGCAATAGGCCGATATCTTCTTGATCTCCTCCAGCGAGAAAACCTGCCCATCGGCTCTGCGCACGGGGTTCTCAATGGACACGGCCCCAAAGCCGCTCTGGAAAACTTCGCCCTTCTGGTGGTAAGCGATAGAATCCTTTAGATCAGCCAGGCTAAACTCTCCTTTGCCCGGCGCCAGGGGCACCAAGCGTTTACTGTGCACGGTTTGGGCGGCATCGGCCTCGTCGCGGTAAAGGTGGCTCATTTCCTGCACGAAGATTTTGCTTTTGCCCTCAGAAAGCACCCGCAAGGCCAGGTTGTTGGCCATGGTCCCCGAGGGCATGAAGATGGCTTTTTGTTTTCCGGTCAGTTTGGCAAATTCAGCCTCTAAACGGGAGACCGCACCGCCTTTGCCGTAGGTATCTTGGGCGTCTGGGTACTTTTCTGCGAGGACCTGCAGTTCCCGGGCGTACTCCAGCGGCGAGGTCATGGCCCCATCGGTCACGAAGTTGACGTTTTCCTCCTTTTTGGCGTAATCAGTCAGCCCGGCAGAAGCAGACAGTCCGGTGGGCAACAGGAAGGGAAGCGTTGCCAACCCCGAGGTTTTCAGAAAGTCCCGTCTTCCTTTTATCTTCTTGGCCATAACTTATCTCTATAGGTGCGTAATCATCCCCAATATAAAAGAGTCTGTTTGATTTCTTGCGCACCAAGGGCAGGTTAGGCTTCCACAAAGAACATGGGCAGGGCTCTCGTCTACCATTTAAAGCAGGAAACCTGGAAGCAAACCGAGATTCTTTTCTGGAGTCATTAAACCAGCGATAGATAGCGCCAAGGTAGCTTCTGGCACCTACCGTTTTCTGGCTCCTTTTCGCGTTATTTGGCAAAACAGATCTCGCGCATGAAGTTCAGCATCTCCAGTACCATCGGTTTACTTTTCCTTTGCCTCGCCCCTTCGCTGCAGGCGCAAACCATCCCGGCGTACGTGAGCAAAAACGACCGGAGAATTATGGAAGAATACATTCGGTTTCTCTCCATCCCCAACGTTTCGGCAGACACCCTCAACATCCGGAAGAACGCTGCTTTCATCCAGGAGATGATGGTTAGCCGGGGCATCAAGGCCGAGCTGCTGAGCGGCACCACGCCGGGCGTGACCCCGGCGGTTTTTGGCGAGATCAAGACACCCGGCGCTACCAAGACCATCGGGTTTTACGCGCACTATGACGGGCAGCCGGTGAACCCCAAACAGTGGTACGCGGGCGTGGAGCCATTCAAGCCGGTGCTCATCACCGCCCCATTGGAAAGCGGCGGCAAGATCATGGGGCCCTACAAGCCCGGCGAGGCCGTGAACCCCGATTGGCGTATTCTGGGCCGCGGCTCCGCCGATGACAAAGCTGGCGTCATGGCCATCCTCAATGCCTACGAAGCGCTGACCAAGACGGGCAAGCGCTTAAACGCGAACATCAAGTTCCTCTTTGAAGGCGAAGAGGAAGTAGGCTCTATCCACTTGAACGAGATTTTCCGGCAGCACAAAACCAAACTTCAGGCCGATCTCTGGATCATCATTGACGCGCCCCGGCACGTTTCCGGTAGAAAAACCATTGTTTACGGCGTGCGCGGCGACGTGAACATGCACCTCACCGTCTACGGCGCCAAACGCCCGCTGCACAGCGGCAACTACGGCAACTGGGCACCCAACCCGGCTTTGAAACTGGCGCAACTGCTGGCCTCCATGAAAGACGACAAAGGACAGGTACTGGTGAAAGGCTTCTATGACGATGTCACGCCCCTCACCGCCACCGAGCAGAAAGCCCTGTCCCAGATCCCTGACCAGGATGCCCAGCTGAAAAAAGAACTCGGCATCCATTCCCCCGAGCGTCTGGACCAATCCCTGGCCGAGGGCATCATGCAGCCCACGCTCAACATCAACGGCCTGCAGAGCGCCAACGTGGGCTCTATGGCCAGCAACGTAATTCCCACCAAAGCCGAAGCCGTTTTAGACCTGCGTTTGGTAAAAGGCAACGATTACCGCAAACAGGCAGAGAAGGTGATTGCCCACATCAAAAGCCGCGGTTTTCACGTCATCAACCGCGAACCCACCGAGGAGGACCGCCGCCAATATCCTAATCTCATCAAGATCACGGTAGAGCACGGCTACAACGCCCAGCGCACGCCCATGGACCTGCCCATCGCCAGGAGCATTCAGGCGGCGGTGCAGTCCACCACCAAGGAGCCGCTGGTTCTGATTCCATCCATGGGCGGTAGCTTGCCGCTGTACCTTTTTGAGGAGATTCTGGAGACCAAGGTCATTACCGTGCCCATCGTGAATTATGACAACAACCAGCACGCCGAGAACGAGAACGTGCGCATCCAGTACCTCTGGGAAGGCATAGAAACCATCGCCGCCATCATGGGCGCCCGTTTCTAGCCTGCAACTTGTTCTTACCTCTCGGCTGGCGTATCTTTATTTATGCTCTGCCGCGCGCGCGCGGCTGCAACTAAACTTAGAATTTCGGGCTAGCCCGATCACCTTATGAAAAGAAATTTCCTCCGCGGGCTGCTACCTGCCTCACTCGCTATCTGCCTGACTTCATCGGCCTTCGCCCAAACCACCACCGCTGAAAAACCTATTCCGGTGGACAAACGCTACGAGAACGAGATGAAGGCTCTGGCCAAAAACGCAGCGGTGAAGCAGGCCTTCAAGGTAATCATGGATCTGGAGCCGCAGACGCACCAAGACCTCATTACCCTCACCGAGATTCCGGCGCCACCTTTCAAAGAGGAAGTCAGAGGCAGAAAGTACGCCGAGATGCTGCGGGCCGCCGGCGCAGACTCCGTGTGGACTGATGCCGTGGGCAACGTGCTTTCGCTTAGAAAAGGGAAAAACAGCCAGAAAACGGTGGTTATGGAAGCACACCTAGACACGGTTTTCCCCGAGGGCACCGATGTAAAAGTGCGGCAGAACGGTGACACCTTGCGGGCGCCCGGCATTGCCGATGATACCCGTGGCCTGGCTATGGTGCTGCAGGTGCTGAAAACGCTGGAGAAAACCGGGATTGAGACGGAGGCAACCGTATTGTTCATCGGGACCGTTGGCGAAGAAGGCTTGGGAGACTTGCGGGGCGTTAAGCACCTGTTTTCAGAAAACGGCCCTAAAAACATAGATTCCTACATCGCTGTGGACGGAACCGGCTTGGGTACGGTGGCCAACCGCGGACTGGGCTCGCACCGCTACCGCATCACCTTCAAAGGTCCCGGCGGACACTCCTCCGGGGCGTTCGGGCTGGTGAATCCGCATAATGCCTTGGGCCGGGCGATCCATTACTTCGCGGTAGACGCTGATAAATACACGAAGGAAGGCATCAGGGCTACTTACAACGTGGGCGTGATTGGCGGAGGCACCTCGGTGAACTCCATCCCGTTCGAATCCTGGATGGAAGTGGACATGCGTTCGGAGAGTCCGGAAAGGGTAGCCGGCCTGGACAAGCTTCTGCAGGCTGCCGTGCAACGGGCGCTGCAGGAAGAAAACCAGATGAAGCGCCTCGGCCCAGACCTGAAAGTAGACGTGAAACTGATTGGTGACCGGCCGGCCGGCGGCATGGAACCTACCGTAGCCCTGGCCCAACGTGCCCTTGCTGCCACTCGCCACCTGGGCACCGAACCCACCCTGCGCGTAGGCTCTACCAACTCCAATATCCCGTTCTCCAAAGGCGTTCCGGCCGTGACCATCGGGAGCGGCGGTAGCGGCGGCGGGGCGCACGCGCTGGAAGAGTGGTTTGTGCCGAAGAACACCTATCTGGGCACCCAGCGCGCCTTGCTCTTGCTCCTGGCCGAAGCGGGGATTGCCAAAGGAAAGAAGTAGCCATTCGGCAAAGAGCGGAAGAGCGGCAGCCTACAGAAACCTGCTCAGCACGAAGTTGGTATTCCTGATGAAGGTCACGCCGTTGCGCCCTTCCAACTCAAAGCCTTTAGTTTCCTCTTTCTTCTTGGCTAGCTTCTTGGCTTTCTGCTCTTCATGATACTCCTTATTGTGCCTTTGGGATTATCTGGAGGCAGTGCAAAACAGATGGCTCGGCTACTGATGGCACAGAATATTCCAGATTCAGGGTTAACTTATGGTTACTTGTAGGGAAAGGGAATTATATTTGTTGGTTACTTTATAAGCTTAAGACCTCACATTAATGGCAACCGTTTACTACCAGAGTAATGTAGTTACTATCACTTACGAAGAGGAGTTGCAGATGGGCGTGGCTACATGGGACGGATTTCTAAACAGCCAGGAGTTCCGGGAAGCGATTACAAACTGCATTGGATTGATAGAGGAACGCAAATTGCTGAGGTGGCTAGGCGACAACCGAAAGATGAAAGCCATTCGTCCGGTAGACCAAGAGTGGTTTGTGGAGCATATCCTACCCCGACTCCAACAGTCCACCCTAAGACGCAATGCGGTACTGGTATCAGAAGACTTTTTTAACCGCACGGCGGTGGAACAGATCTATAGAAGAGCAGAAGGCCAAGGCGAAATGACCACGAAGGAGTTTTCAAATAAGATCATGGCTTTATCCTGGCTGAAAGAACCTCTCACTGCTCCCGCTTAGGTCTGGTCTTTTACTTTTGCTCAATCAATTCTTCCTCTAAAACGCCAAAGTAACTCCGGAGCGGTAGAGCGTATGCTGTCGTAATACTAACAACACGAGGTGCTATGTGTACATGGCGCCTCGTGCTGTTTAAAGTAAAAATGCTTGATGCAGCCAGGTTACAGACGTTTTAGGAGCAAAATTCGAAAAACTGCCTATTTTCAAAAGTCTGGCTTAGCGCTTCGGTTTGGCCAATTTACCCTCTAAAACTATCAAGGTTTAAGGCCTGATTTTTAGAAACCCATCATTTGGCACCATACGTCACCTTCACCAAGATAGGGAAATGGTCAGAGGGAAATTTGCCGTGGTATGTATCTGTCAGGATTCCCCATTTCTTCACCTTAAAGGCGTTGGTCACAAAAATGTGGTCAATGATTTCCTTCCGATCGAACTGCTGTTGGAATCCGTTAAAGGAAGTGTTGTTGGCGTAAGGGTATTTCACTTGTCTGAACGTGTCTTTCAGCACCCCTGAATTGGCGATGGTCTGGTACCACTCACTGGCTTGGTCTCCGTTGAAATCGCCCGTTAAAACCACTGGCTCTTTCCCGGCGATTTCTTGAATCTTCCGCAAAATCAGCTTGCTGCTTTCTTTCCTGGCCTGCATTCCCTGGTGATCAAAATGGGCGTTGAACACATATAACTTCTCCTTGGTGGAGAGGTCCTGCAGATACACCCACGAAACAATACGGTGGCAACAGGTAGCGTCCCAACCCAACGAGGGCTTATCGGGTGTCTGGGACAACCAGAAATCACCTTTGTTCAACAACCTGAATTTATCTTTCCTGAAGAAGATGGCAGAGTGCTCGCCTTTCTCTTTACCATCATCCCGCCCAGCGCCGTAGCGGTCGTACTCAGGAAGCGCCTTGCTCAAGTCATCTAATTGGTTCTTCAACCCTTCCTGGGTCCCCAGCACATCAAACTCATGAAAGCGAATGAGGGCGGCCACCACAGGCGCCCGGTTCACCCACAGATTTCCCGCATCGCCCGGACTGTCGTATCGCAGGTTGTACGAGCCTACTGTTAACCCCTGCGCCTGGGTGGCGGCAGTTAAACTCACTAACAACAAGAGCAAAAGGAGGCTTCTCTTTAATCTCATAAACCTTGCAGGTATCGTGGTTTTACAATTTACCTATTTCAACCCCGAATTTGCTTGACTCAAGCTGTTTCGGGAATGGAATAAAGGTAATGTTTCTCTTCGCAGTTTTTAGCTAGTCTCTGAGGAACAAAGCTGAATACATTAGCCTAGGGGAAGCAGACCTTAAAGATGTTAAACCAGGATAGTATAAAGGAGGGAGCCTGCGAGTAATGCCTAAAAACGAAAAAGCCTTGCAAGTTTCCTTACAAGGCTTTTATCTGAGGTAGCGGGAACAGGACTCGAACCTGTGACCTTTGGGTTATGAGCCCAACGAGCTACCAACTGCTCCATCCCGCACTGTTTGTAATACAAATGTAGGGGCTTTTTCTATTCGCTCCAAATCCTTTGCAAAAGTTTTTCTAAAAACGGCCCGTAATCCCGAAATGAATCTTGCCTCGGGAGAGGCTAAAACCTTCTTGAGCAGTCCTGCCCACGGAGTAAACTAGCTGAAACACACCGGCTCCCGTAGAAAAGCTGATGCCGCCGCCCACGCCGCTGGCCCACTGAATATTTTTTTCATTTTTCAGATCGCGGCGCAGATATCCCTGGTCATACAGGAGCAAAACGTACGAATCTTGCCCGGTATACAACCTATACTCTAGCGTACTCACGGCGTAAGACGAGGCATAAAAGGCATAATCATCAAAACCGCGGAGCGAGGCCAGGCCACCTAACCGGAACAGTTCATTCAGGTACAGGCGCTGGTTCACCAGGCCCTCAGCACGAAGCCGCGTGAGCACCACCGCGTTTTTAGAGATCGGCCAGTACCGTTCCACTCTTCCGGCCAGAGAGATTTGGGAAGTCTTCATCTGCAGGGTGTCATAGTAGCTGGCTTCTACCCGCGCGTTCCGTTGCACCCGCTTGTTACCCACCGCCCCCTGGAAATACGCCTGGGTTCCGCGGCGCGGGAAAAACAGATCGTCCAGGTTGCCCCAGGCGTAGGCCAGGCCATAGGACGTGAAGTTGGCGTCAATGGCCGATGAATCTGACGTGCGCTGCCGCAGGGCTTCGGGCGAGAGCAACTGCGAACTCGCCACCTCGGCAAAGAACGTGACCCGGCTGGTGGTAGAAAGCGGATAGGCAATCTCCAGCCTCGGACGAAGGTTTAGAAAGGAAGTATCCTGTTTGTAGAGGTGGAACAGGCCAGCCACCTCAAACGGCGAGTTGAAGAAGTGCGGGTGGCGGTATTCCACATCCAGGAGCTGCGAGTTGCGTTCTACTTTGCGCCAGTGCAGGCCTATCTGTTTGCCGCTACCGCGCAGGTTGCGCACCTGCAGGTTCACCTCACCGGTAATGAGGAGTTTGTTCGTGGAGGAATTGGGATCAGGCAGAAACCCGATGATGCCGTCAAACTGGTTGGCTTTTTTCTCATCGAGGAAGAAGTACACGCGGGCCTGGTTTTTCGCGAACAAGACCTGCGGCTCGCCGGTGATGCGCACAAAGGGCAACTGGCGGAGGGCGCGCATGGCGGCTTCTATGCGCTGCAAAGAATACGGCTGCCCCGGCGCAAGCTGGGTGTAGCGATAGAGCGTGCGCAACTGCATGCGGCTGGAGCCCACAATCTGCACCGAGTCTATCATCATCAGAGGGCCGCGCACCACGCGTAGCACGCCGCTCAAAGAATCATTGTACAGGCGCAGCGAATCTATCTGCACGGCGGCGTACGGAAAACCGCTGTTCTCGGCCTCGCGCAGCAGACTCTGCTGGAGTTGGGCAAACTCGGCAGGCCGGAAAGGCTGACCGCTGTAGAGCTTCTCCCGAAAGCCCACTTTCTCCAGCAAACCCTCGCCTACGTTTCCGTTTTGGAGCGAGGCCCAGTTATACGGCCGCCCCACGTACACGTGCAGCCAAAGAGAGTCGTTGCGGCGGCGCAGGCTGTCAATAGAGGCGGTGAGGTAGCCTTCTTCCTGTACCCGGGCCAGCCAGGCGCGCAGGTCTTGCTGCAAGCCCAAGGAATCGCGTATGGAGAGTTTGGGCTGCAGGCGCTGCCAGATCTTCACCGCCTCAAGGTCAGGCGACGACACGTTCACCACCACTTTCTTGTCCTGCGCCTGCGCCATACTTCCCCAAAAGAGCAAACCCAGGAGCAGCCCCAGAAATGCGTATCTTTGCGGGATTATCTTTTGGCACAGACGGGAACTAGACCTCCTCTTCATTGTTTCTAAAGGTACGGCTTGCGTTGCAAAAGTACCGCACCGCCGTTTTCATTTACTCTTAACGCTTTCCATAGCCCCAACGCATTTTGCCCGGAATTTATCTTCATATCCCTTTCTGCAAACAAGCCTGTCACTACTGCGATTTCCATTTCAGTACGTCTATGGGCCTGAAGGAGCAGGTCTTGCAGGCCATGCAGCGGGAACTGGACCTGCAGCAGAACTACCTCAACGGTGAAATCATCAACACCATCTACTTCGGGGGCGGCACGCCGTCCATCTTATCGGTGGGCGAACTGAACGGCCTTTTGGAGGCGATTTACGCGAAACATACGGTAAACCCGAACGCCGAGATCACCTTGGAAGCCAACCCCGATGACCTCACGCCGGAGAAACTGCAGGCCCTGCGCCAGACCCGCATCAACCGTCTGAGTATTGGCGTGCAGTCGTTCCATGATCCACATCTGCAGTTCATGAACCGTCCGCATACCGCTGCCGAGGCCGTCCACTGCATCAAGCTGGCGCAGGAACTGGGCTTCGACAACATCTCGCTGGACCTGATCTACGGCATCCCCGCAGAGGACGCGGCACTCTGGGAAGAGGACCTGGCCAAAGCCTTTGCTCTGAACGTGCAGCACCTATCCTGTTACGCGTTGACCATTGAACCTAACACGGTTTTCGGAAGCCGAGTGCGCAAAGGCAAGTTCTCGCCCGCCGATGAAGAGCGCGTGGCCCGCCAGTTTGAATTGCTCATGAGCCAGGCCGCCCAGCACGGTTTCCTGCACTACGAGATCTCCAACTTCTGCCAACCTGGTTTTGAGAGCAAACACAACAGCAGCTACTGGAAACAGGTGCCGTACCTGGGTCTGGGTCCCAGCGCGCACTCCTTCAATGGCGTAAGCCGCCAATTCAACATCGCACATAATCCTAAATACGTGCAGGCGCTGGAAGCCGGGCAACTGCCCTGCACCGTAGAGGAACTCTCCGTGGAAGACCGCGTGAACGAGTACGTCATGACCACGCTGCGCACCAGCTGGGGCTGTGACACGGCCTATATTCAGGAAAAATGGGGCATTGACCTGGTGGCCCTCCACACGGCGTACCTGCAGAAGATGGAAGCTCAGGGATTGCTCCGCCACGAAGGCAGTGTCCTGGTCTTAACCGAAGCCGGCAAACTCCTCGCCGATGAAATAGCGCTGGATCTGTTTTTACTCCAGGAAGAAGAAGCGTAGGGTATCACCTGTTTAGGGGCTGTTTTCTAAAAATCCACCCCTAAACAGAGGTTTGTCGTAAGACAATCAGGTACAAGGCAGCGTTTTTTGACCTTTTCCTTGAAATAGCCCGCTGCTATTGCTTGCCAGCGAGGAATAAATTCTTAAATTGTTTTCATTTCTTCCCTAATATATCCCTTCCATGAAAAATTCTACCCAAAAATTTAGGCTGTTGGTCCTGCTTTTCTGCAGTTTCCTGGCCGTATCTTGCTCTAAAGACGACGATGATGAGGAGGTGATTCCGCCCCTTGAGAACCAGCTGGAGTACAATGATGTAACGTATGACCTGGCCACTGTTCTATCTGTTGACCTGGGTGCCGCCGGGTTCTCAACTACCGAGACCCACTACGGCCAGGCCTTCATTCTTTCTGACTATGTGGCCACCGGCACCGCTGCCCCAAAGGTGATCCTGGAACTCTATATGTTTTCTAAAGGCGCGGCTTCGTTTGGTTCAGGTACGTTTGAGTTCGCCGATGTTGAATTAGCCGATGCAGAGACGAAGTACAAAGACAAGAACTTCTTCTTCGATTCTAATCTCCTGATTGACCTGAACGGCGACGAGGAGATGGACGAAGACAAGGAGACGTTTATGATCAAGTCCGGCACCATAAAAATGTCTGGATCAGGAACGAATTACAACATAGAATGTGATGTCACCCTTGAGAACAACAAAGGGTTACGGGCTCAATACTCTGGCGTAGTCACCCCTATCACCATAGATGGCGACGAGGAAGATCCTGCCACCGCAGGAATGAGAAAGGCGCCTAAGTCCTTCTTTTCTTTGTCCAAAGCCTTAAAAGGCTTGAAACTAAACTAAAGGTACTTCAGCCACTTGTCTGGCTTCCTTCTCTGATCCTCTGTTTTAGGGTTCTCTTCGCAAAAGAAGCCTTAGAACAGAGGATATTTTTATCAGCCTATTCTGACGGCGATCTGGTGGCTTCTGCTTCACTAGGAGGAATCTGACAGTAGAGTCAAAAGCCGATCAGGTGAGACCATTGAACTGCTGTCTGCACAATAAATCTTTTGGTTCATTAGACTTCTCCGAGCGCTTTCTTTATATTCAACACATCCTATATAAAATATTCTATCAGGTAACGCTTTCATCTGTTTATGAAAAAACCAATGGCCTGCTTAAGGCTTCTACCCCTGTTCTTCTTCAGCCTTTTTCTGGCTTCCTGCCATGATGATGATGAAGAAGTAGCTCCTTTGTCAAACCAATTGGAATACGACAGCCGCACGTATGACTTGGGCATGGGCCTGACCTATGATTTTGGTCCTTTTGCGCTTCACAGTGAAAAAACCCATTATGCCCAAGGAATCCTGCTGACGGATGCTAAGTCAGTTAACCAAAAGCCAAACATTGTTCTGCGGCTATACCTCTTCAACCCCGGCACCAATGTTCCGGTCACCGGCACCTTTGAGTTTGGTGATGTGAAGAACATGCCCTCTGACCGCGCAGCCGCCAAATACAGGTGGAAGAATTTCTTTTTGAACTCAGGGCTGCTGCTGGACTTGAACAAAGACCAGGAACTGGACCCCG
This sequence comes from Rufibacter hautae, assembly GCF_008271695.1. Classification (GTDB taxonomy): domain Bacteria; phylum Bacteroidota; class Bacteroidia; order Cytophagales; family Hymenobacteraceae; genus Nibribacter; species Nibribacter hautae. The sequence continues at coordinate 2,065,008 of NZ_VKKY01000001.1, read as the reverse complement.
ACCAGGAGTACTTTGAGATCAGAAACGGCTCAATAACCCTTTCGGGCACGGCCCCTGATTACACTGTAAATTGCAATGTGATTCTGGAGACCGGCAAACCCCTGAAGGCGCAGTTCAAGGGCACCTTTATTCCTATTACGGTTTCTTCCTCGGGAGACGATCTTACGTCAAGCCGGAGCTAGGCCGCTCTTTTGCCTTTCTTGCCCTAAACGGTCTCACAATCAAAAAGCAACAGATTTTGTCTTGTGCGGCACATGCTCGGGTTTAAGGTTACTTTTGTAAAAACAGCCTCTAAACAGAGCATGTTTTTTTGACAAGCTACCGGCTACCCTGACTGTTTTTAAAACATTTTTCCGTAGCAGTGGTACTTGTCATGATGCTTACCAGACAATGAAGAGATTTATGTATATCCTGCTCTCCCTTATTGCTACCCTGGCCGTGGGGGGCACTTTGTTTCTGGCGTTTGCTCCGCAGTTTGGGGCCTCGGCCCACGGGCAAAGCCGGGAACGCATTGAAAAATCAAAGAATTACCGCGATGGCAAGTTCCAGAACCTCTCGCCCACACCCATGATGGACGAGTCGCCGTTCCTGGACAAGGTGAAGATCTTCGCGAAGTTCATTGGTGGCACCGAAGGCGCTACCCCCACAGATGAGTTGCCCATGGTTTCTCTGCAGCCCGGTGACTTTGCGAGTCCGCCGGCCGAGGGGGTGAAGGTCACATGGTTTGGGCACTCGGCGGTACTCTTGGAACTGAACGGCCTGCGCATCTTCGCGGATCCCATGCTGGGAAAGCGGGCCTCGCCGGTCTCGTTTATCGGGAGCAAGCGGTTCAATGAGAAACTGCCCATCGCCATTGAGGACCTGCCGCCGCTGGATGTGGTGTTGCTCTCGCACGACCATTATGACCACCTGGACCACGGCTCCATCCTGAAACTGAAAGCCAAAACCAAGCACTTCTTCGTGCCGCTGGGCGTGGCCGCGCACCTGGTAAAGTGGGGTGTGGAGGCGAGCAAGATCACGGAACTAGATTGGTGGGAAACCGCGCAGTACGGAGGCTTGTTCCTGGCGTCAACGCCCGCCCGCCATTTCTCGGGCCGGGGCCTGCGCGACCGCGACAAGACGCTGTGGTGTTCCTGGGTTTTGAAAAGCGGAAACCAATCTATCTTCTTCGGGGGTGACTCTGGCTATGACACGCACTTCAAGCAGATTGGCGAGAAATACGGTCCTTTTGACTTGACCATGCTGGAATGCGGGCAGTACAACGAGGCTTGGCGCTTCATCCACATGATGCCGGAACAGACTGCCCAGGCTCATCTGGACCTGAAAGGCAAAACCCTTATGTCTACCCATTGGGGCGCTTTCTCTTTGGCCCTGCACCACTGGAAAGAACCTATTGAACGCCTGTCAAAAGCCACGCAGCAACACAACATCCAACTCGTGACGCCGCTCATTGGCCAGCGCTGGAGCTTGCAGGCCGAATTGCCGCAAACTCAGTGGTGGAAAGGCGTGAAGTAAGCGCCAAGTAGTCTCTTTGTTTGCATTTCCAGAAGCGCTTTCCTTGGCGCAGGAGCATGCTAATTTAAGGGTTGTTTTGTGAAAAACGGCTCCTAAACGCATCATCCTGGAAACCAAACTAACTGACGATGGAACCAATCACTAACCTCAGCCCGGCCGGCGCTGCCCGGCAGAAAAAGTTATTCCTCCCCATTGGGTTTGCCCTCCTGCTGTTGGCCATCCTCATGGGAGTCATGTATTTATTCCGGAACGCTACGCTGCAACCCACAGCCACAAACCAGCCCGCAAATGTTGCTCCTTTACCTGCCTTGCCAGATATAACCGTCCCCGGAGAAACGAACCTTCCAGATACAGACACTTCCCGGCAGGTCATTGGCACCACCGCTGATCTGGCGAGCCATCCTATGTTCGCGCCGCTGCAACAACAGCTGCCGGATTCCATGCCGCTCATCTTCCGTCCGGAGAAATGGGAAGGCAGGCCACAATAGCCCAATTTGAGGAACAAGGCCAAACAGGAGCAGAAGGGTGGAAAGTAGGTTTTCTTCAAAGATGCGCTTTGAAACAAACACGGTTCTCAGCATCTTTACCCTTCCCAATTTCCACCCTTCAAACGTCTCGGCTCCATGCGGTCTTGTGCCCTTCTTCGCTTATCGGCTTTTCTTTCTCTCCTGCTTTGGTCAGGCTGCGCTACGCAGAAAAGTATCTCCGTTGCCCCTCGCCATGAGCAGGTGACCTATATGGGCCGGGTGGGAAAACCATTGCCGGAGGCAACGGAACTGTACTGGTCGGGCACGTCGGTGAAGCTGAATTTTGAGGGCACTTCCGTGCAGGCGCGCCTGAAAGACAATACCGGCAGAAGCTACTACAATGTGATTCTGGACGGCGACAGCATTACGGTGATTAAACCAGACACTGCTGCCAAACTCTTCACGCTAGCCACCGGACTGCCGAAGGGCAAACACACCATAGAGTTGTTCAAGCGTACCGAGTGGGACAAAGGCACCACCACGTTCTATGGCTTTGAGTTGGGCGAAGGTGGCAAGGTACTGCCGGCCCCGGCGCCTAAAGCCCGTAAGATTGAGTTTTACGGTAACTCCATCACGGCCGGGTACGCCGTGGAAGATTTCTCGGGCAAAGACAACCCCGAGGGTATCAACACGAACCACTACGTGAGCTACGCCGCCCTCACCTCGCGCTTCTTTGACGCCGACCACACCTGTATCTGTAAAAGCGGCATCGGGATTACGGTGAGCTGGGAGCCTAACATCATGCCCGACATCTACGACCGCCTGAACCCTTCTGACCCCAGCAGCAAGTGGGACTTTGCCCAGAAACAACCCGATGTAGTCATCATCAACCTTTTCCAGAACGATTCCTGGATTGTGAACCTGCCCGACAATGCCCAGTTCAAGCGCCGGTTCGGGAACACCAAACCCACCGAGGAATTCCTGGTCACGGCTTACCAGAACTTCGTGAAGAGCATCCGGAGCAAATACCCCAACGCCCACATCATTACTATGCTGGGCAACATGGACATCACGCGGGCCGGATCGCCGTGGCCGGGCTACGTGGAGAAAGCCGTGGCGGGTCTGCAGGACGGGAAAATCTACACCTTGTTTGCCCCTTACAAAGACACCCCCGGTCACCCGCGGGTAGAGGAACAGCAGGCCATGGCCAACCAGCTCATCAAGTTCATGCAAGAGAAGCTGAACTGGTAAGGTTTATTTCGCTACCAACTTCCATATGAAAAGCATCTTCATAATCTTGCCTTTGTTTTTACTTATTTCTTTTTCTGCAATTAGCCAGATAGATAAAAGAAACCTTACCATTGACGTGATCGGAAGTGCTAAAATCACGGTAAAACCAGATGTAGGCATCTTAATCATTGGAATAAGAGAAAATGACCTGAATTTCAGTGATGCAATTACAAGCTTGAATAAAAAGACAAAAGACGTTACAAGTCAGATTGCCTCCATCGGCTTCAAAGAGGAAGATATTAAGACAACAGACTTTAAAATTGAGAAATACACCGTTTATGTAAAGGACCAAAACATAGACAGTGGGTACGTGGCTACCCAAAGCATTACCGTTGACTTTAAAAATAGCAAGGAAACAATTACCAGAATCCTGAACACATTTGCCAAAAGCAACACTGATTTCACCTTGAACTTCGATTTCAAATTATCTGATGAATTAAGAACAAAGGTGCAGGATGAACTGATAAAACTCTCTATTGAAAGCTCTAAGCACAAGGCCCAACTAATAGCCTCCTCCACAGGTGTGCGCCTGGGCAAAATTCTTGACATTGGGTATGGTAACAACTACTATGGCGGCATGTAAGAATTGGAGGCTAAGGCAACGAGTAGCGTTATGGCAGGCTCAAATGCTATAGGAGAAGCCCTGATTGGGTTTACACCTAATGATTTAGAATTCATTGACCACGTGACCATCACTTGGTCAATCAAATAAAGCAACGTCCATGCAAGAAACGCTGCACCAGAACAAGACCTTTGACCAACTCAACTACACCGGCAAGGGCGTGGCCGGGCGGGAGTTTGAGGAATGCACCTTCACCAACTGCGATTTCTCCGGCACCAACCTCTCCAACAACAGCTTCTCTGATTGCGTCTTTGAGAATTGTAACCTGAGCAATGTGCAGCTAAGCCACTCTAAGCTGCACGATGTTACCTTTACCAACTGCAAGCTGGTAGGCGTAGATTTCAGCGTATGCCACGATTTCCTGTTTGCCGCCCGGTTCAAAGGCTGCTCCCTGGATTACACCTACTTTGCCAAAAAGAGCCTCAAAAAGACCGTCTTCGAGAATTGCAGCATCAAGGAAGCCAACTTCACCGATACTGATCTGACCCAAGCCGCCTTTCTGGACTGTGACCTGGCCCGCACCGTTTTCCAGCGCAGCAACCTGGAGAAAGCAGATTTTAGAACCGCCTACAACTATACCCTGGACCCTGAGTTGAATCGCATCAAAAAAGCCAAGTTCTCGGTGCAGGGTGCTTTGGGTCTTCTGGCCAAGTACGATATTGACGTGAAGTAACAGCGAATGAGACTGTTCCACGGGGAAAAAGAAATTTTATGTACATTTAGTACCGGCATTTTCTCCAGAACAGGTCTTTACCGTTTGCTACCCTTATGCTTTCTTTTCTACGGCAGCCGTATCCGCTGAGCGAGCTCACGCTTTCCAAATCTGTCTTCCACTCGCTGCTGTTTGGGTTTATCATCGCCTTTTCGCTGATCGTGTTCCAGCCGTTTGGGTCGTATAACTGGCACCATCCGTCAAAGAACCCCATTTTGGCGGGCTACGGCGTGGTGGCAGCGGTCTCGGTTTTCCTCAATTTCTACGCTTTCCGGAAGATGCTGCCTAGGCTTTTCACGGAGGCCAATTGGAGCGTGGGCAAGGAGATCATCTGGAACCTGCTGCACTTTGGCACCGGCGGCTTTCTGTGCACCGTATACGGCTCGCTCATGGGCGTGATGCCCTTCACCCTGAGCCAGATTCTCTACATGTCTATGGTGGCCTTCCTAATGGGGTTGGTACCGGCGGTACTCCTGGTGATGATCAACTACGTGTACCTCCTGCAGAAGTATCGCCCCCTGGAACCGACGGAGAAAAAGGAAACGCCTGCCCCGGCCGCTCTCTCAACCCAGGAAGAGGAACTGGTACTGGTGGCCGAGAACGGGAAAGACACGCTGCGGCTTTCCGCCCCAAACCTGCTGTTCATAGAAGCCAGCGACAACTACTGCACCGTTTTTCACCTGGATTCTGGAAAACTGACCAAAACCTTACTCCGCAGCAGCCTGAGCCGGCTGGAAAGTCAGATCACCTGGCCGGGGATTTCGCGGTGCCACCGGTCTTACCTGGTGAACCTGGAGCGGGTGCAGACGGTATCGGGCAACGCCCAGGGGTACAAGCTTCACTTCGATGGCACAGAGCAACTGGTGCCGGTAGCGCGCTCGTACTCTGGGCTGGTGCGGGAGACGTTTGTGGCCGCCTGATCGCCCCAAGCGCCCTTACCATTCACCCCAAAACCTACCTGTTGCCCCAAAGAAGCGGCATTTCACCCCATTGCCCAGCGGCGTACTCTCAGGCCTTCTACTTTTGACGAAACGATTCACACCTCCTTCGTCATGAAAAAGATCCTGAAAAGATTTGCCCTGTTTCTCCTGCTCACCCCCGTGGTATTGCTGGTCTTGGTTTCTATTGCCTATGGCATTTACGCCTTGCTGGCCGTGGGCGGCGAGAGCACCCCGCACCAGGCCTACCTGCAACAATACAAACAGGAAGTAGACCTGCAAGCCACCGCACCAGCCTTCCCCATTTTTGACAGCGCCTTCTACCAAAAGCAGATTTTCTTTCTAGGCGAGGCCCACGGCACCGCCGCTCCCCAAGCCTTGGACTTTGCCTTGCTCCAACACCTGAACCAACGCGTGGGCCTGCGCCATTACTTGGCCGAGGTAGACTACAGCCAAGCCTATTTCCTGAACCAATACCTGCGCACCGGCGAGGTACGTCACTTACAGACGGTGTTCCAGTTCTGGGCGAAACAAAATGCGCAGTGGGGAAACCAGAACTTCTATGACAAGATCAAAAAAATCAGAACCCTGAACCAAACGTTGCCCGAAGCGAACCGCATCCAGATACTAGGTGTAGATAAACTGCAGGATTTGGAGGCCACCCAATCATTCCTGAAAGAAACCCTGGCCCAACTACCGCAGACCACCCTCCAGGATTCCGCCTTCGCGAAGCTCCAGCAAATCATCTCCGCCGATACCTTGGATACAGACGCTTTGTCTTCTCTGGCTTCTCAGATGCTGCCTTCTCTGGCCAAAGATTCTACTTCTAGTTTACCTGCCGCTACGAAGTTTGATTTACAGCACACCCTGCAGAACATCGCGTATTTAGATGGTAAAGCCCGCCGTGACAGTGTCATGTACCTCAACCTGAATATTGTGGTGAAAGCGCAGCACCTGGAGCAGGCGAAGCTCTACGGCATGTGGGGCCTCTTCCATACCTTACCCGTGGAGTTGCAGCGGGGCGTACCGTTTGCCTATTACCTGCAAGGCAAGAACTCTCCGTTCAGAGGGAAGACGGTCTCCATTGGCGTGTACACCATAGACAGCGAGAACATGATGCCCGCGGCCTCTTTGCCGGCTTTCCTGAGCAAAGGCCAGCGCTACGTAAACAGCACCATGGCCAACAACGACGGGCCGATGGTATTTGTGAACGGCATCAAAGACCTGCGGGCTGCCAGCCGTGAGAACTCCATCACCCTGTTCAAAACCGATGCCCCTGGTTCGCCTTACCGCACTTCTTCAAGGCTGGCCAGCATCAAGGTGCTGTTTCCTAACCAGAGCATAGATTTCGCCGGTGAGCACCCGCGCATTACCCAGGTTTTCCAGTATGTGTGCCTCGTGCGCAACTCCCCGGCCCTTACCCCCTTGCCGCTGTTGTAATTACTGAAAATGGTGGATAACTACCCAAATTAACCCGAAAAAGGTGCAAACCTGCACCTTTATCGGGCTTTAACCTTATTTTAGTGAAACAAGGCTAAAAGGAAGAAATGAGCCCCCCAACTCATGAACTTACAGGACCATTACACCCAACTATGGGAAAGCGCCGAGGCAAGATTCGCCGCCGGTGATTTTGCCCTTGACACCCACCTTGACTCGCCTGAGGACACCAGACGAGGACTCACTTTGCTGGCTCGCCCCAGCCAGGCAGTGGTAAATGAAATACAGGATTTGCTGCAGCATCTAGCACCGGTAGAGCCAGACCAGTACTACTATCCGCCTGCAGACATTCACCTCACCGTTCTATCCATTATCTCCTGCTACCCTAATTTCACGCTAGATGACGTCCAGCCGCAGGCATACATTGACCTGCTGGAAAAAGCACTGAAGCCGCATTCAAAATTCAATATCCTCTATGCAGGGCTCACCGCCTCCCCCTCATGCGTACTGGTGCAGGGCTTTCCTAAAACCGATGAACTGGAACAGCTGCGGAACAGCGTGCGGCAGGCTTTCCGGGCCTCGGGGCTGCAGGAGTCTATTGACCAGCGCTACACCATCCAGACGGCCCATAGCACCGTGGTGCGGTTCAGAAAGCCGTTGACTCAACCCGCCCTTTTCCTGCAGAAGCTCCAAGAATGCCGCCATCGGAAATTTGGAACCTCCACCATCCACTCCCTGGAACTGGTCTACCATGACTGGTACCAACGCGAAAGCACCACCCAAATGCTGGCTACTTTCCCGCTGAAGTGATTTCTTTTCGGTCGCTTTCCGTTTTGGGTGTATTTTAGGGAAAACAGGTCTAAATCGTTGCCCATGCTTACCTCTGCCACCATTACCTTCCGGGACCGCACCTACGGGTACAACCCGCTGCAACCGCTGGACATCTCCCTACCGCTGGCTCCGGGTCCGGAGAACGTCAACTGCTTCTGGGCCGAGCCGGTGCAGGTAGACACCATCACCGTAGGAGACTTCGTGGGCAGTGTGGCCTTGGGCGGTTCCACCAATTATCAGCGGGTGCACCTCACGCCCCACGGCAACGGCACCCACACCGAGTGCTATGGCCACATCTCGCCAGACCCAACTGCCACCTTGGACAGATGCCTCACCCGCTTCCTATTTGTGGCGCAAGTAATTTCTGTTTCTCCCAGAAAGTTGGAGAACGGTGATTTTATGGTGATGGCTGAAGATGTGATCGCCCATCTTGACGAGGGTAATTTACCGGAAGCTTTAATCTTGCGCACCCTGCCTAATCTGGAGAGCAAACGTACCGCGCACTACTCGGGCACCAATCCCACTTACTTGGAACCTGCTTTGGCTTCGTATCTGGTTGAGCATGGAATAGAGCATTTGCTCCTGGATTTGCCTTCGGTGGACCGGGAGGAAGACGGCGGGGCTTTGCTCGCGCACCATGCCTTCTGGCAGTACCCGGAGAACACCCGCACCCAGGCGACCATCACCGAGTTGATTTTCGTGCCTGATACGGTGGCGGATGGCTGGTACTTGTTGAATTTACAAGTCACGAGTTTGGTGCTGGATGCAAGTCCTGGCAAGCCGGTGCTGTATGCTTTATCGCCGGTGGGTTCTTCTTTGGGAGGGAGTGTTTCTTTTGCGGAGGCGCCGCATTAAGTACATTTAACTACTCTCTGCTTTTTCATGTTCTTGTGGACACGTAATCTGTTTGCGCTGGCGGAGGGCCGCAGTTTGCGTGGGTGCATAAACTTTATTGTTCCATAGCTGGGCTCCGTGCGCTCACGGCCGCGAGGCCCCGCCTTCCGGCATCGCGCTGCGCCAGCTTCCTTTGCTCCCTAGCGGTCGCAATGCCTCACGGCACCGGAACCTGACAAGGCGCTCAACCGAAAGGCTGGAAATGGCACAAGTAGGAAAAGCCTTAGCAGCTCGCAACAGAGAAATACCCTGTTTCTCCTTAATTAAGTAGGGGAGCTTTGGCAAGTCTTTATTCCCCTCCTCGGAGGGGTAGGGGTGGGTTATCTTTTCATGGTTCAAGTCTGTGACTTGGACCCACTATGGCCGGCAGTTTGCAACTGCCGTTTGGCTTTAGTCTCAAACGCCAGATTTCAGCCTGTTATTTGCAAAACACCTGAAAAACAAAAAGGCTGCCTTGTGGGACAGCCTTTTTAAAGATTTTGATCGGCGGAAGCCGAGGATGTGCTTAGGCAGTAACTTCTTCAGAAGGAGTAGTAGAAACCTGAGCGGCATCTACGTCTAAAGGAAGAACAGAAACGAAAGAACGGTTCTTCACGCCTTTTTTGAATTGTACGATACCATCGGTCAGGGCGAACAGGGTATGGTCTTTCCCGATACCTACGTTTGCACCTGGGTGGTGTGCTGTACCGCGCTGACGCACGATGATGTTACCAGCGATGATGGTTTGACCACCAAAGATTTTCACGCCTAAGCGCTTGGAATGTGATTCGCGGCCGTTGTTAGAACTACCGACACCTTTTTTGTGAGCCATTTCTAGTCTATTTTAATCTGGGGAGAAACCCAGAATAGGTTCTACAATAATTTTCCTTTACCTCAATAATTAACCAATGGTGTTGATCAACACTTTGGTGTACTGCTGGCGGTGACCGTTTTTCTTCTTGTAGCCTTTTCTTCTTTTCTTCTTGAAGACGATCACTTTGTCACCTTTGGCGTGTCCCTGGATAGTGCCAGTCACCTTGATGTTGTCAAGGAAAGGAGCACCTACAGATAAAGTACCGTTGTCATCAGTTAAAAGAACATTGGCGAACTCTACGGCGTCACCTTCATTGCCGGAAAGCTTGTTAGTGTAGAAGAACTTACCGCTCTCTACTTTCGTCTGGATACCAGCGATTTCTACAATTGCGTACATCAGCTTACGATATTTTTTAAAAAATTGAACCGCAAAAGTACGGACACTCAAGCTAATATCCAAACAAGCGGCCTTTATTTTAGCTGGGTTTTCACGGGTACTTCGCTGGTTTAAAGGATGTTGTGAGTTATGCACCAATATGTGGATAACTTTAGTGGATAAACATAATGTGTTATGATAGTCAATGAGTTACAAGTGGATAAAGACACAAGAAACGTAGGCCGCTCAGAAAAGATGGCCAGATGGGTGCACTTTTAGGGCTCAAAAGCGATCTAACTCCAGTGCGAGAGCATAATTGAAAGTAAAGAACTTCTTGGCTAATACCAAGAGAAACAGCAGGTTTGTTTTCCAGCACCGCTACCCAAGTACTGCAGGCCTCTTTTACTTCCACCTCCAGTAAAACAGCTATTTACTCCTCCTTCGCCATTCCTGGCTTAAGCGGGCTGCCAGCAGTTGAGCAACACACCTAATGCTCTCGTTCTCCGACGCTCTCCTACTGATCAATGGAGCGCTTCTGCCTTTCTTTTTCAGGACGCCTGAATGCCATACGGCGGCAAGCACCAAAGCAAAATCACTGCCTTTATCAGTACACTTCCTTTCTTTTTACAGCAACTTACAGCCAGAACAGAGCTTAGAAAATTTCCCTTAAAAGGCACTTCTGCTCTCTCATAATGCTCTTGCCCATTTCCCCTCCAAAATCAGTTACTATCCTTTAAGATACCGCTTATCAAGCCATAGAACAAAGCCTATATTCAAGGTTCCTAATTTTTATAAAATTATAAATTACTGATTTTCAACATGTTAAAGGTTAATTATATTGTGGATAACCGCTGTATAAGAAGTTAGTAAATTAGGGTGCTCCAAACGGGCAACCAACGTATTTGTCCCTATATTTGAATTCTCAAGCCACAACAACTGCTTCTTAACTTAATCGTTAAGCCACTGTTACAAGGTGAGAGACAGCGTCTGAAGGCGCACCCTTTTAATAAAGTTAGAGCAAGAAACCGTTTAGTCTATGGAGCCTTTATTGCAAGAAAACCCGAACCGCTTTGTCCTGTTCCCCATCCAAAACGATGCCGTTTGGCAGATGTACAAGAAAGCAGAGGCTAGCTTTTGGACGGCCGAAGAGATTGACCTGACCCCAGACCTGAAAGACTGGGAGAAGCTAAACGACGGCGAGCGTCACTTCATCTCCCACGTACTGGCGTTCTTCGCGGCTTCAGACGGGATTGTGAACGAGAACCTGGCCATCAACTTCATGCAAGAGGTGCAGCTGCCAGAGGCCCGCTGCTTCTATGGGTTCCAGATCATGATGGAGAACATCCACTCAGAGACCTACTCCCTCTTGATTGATACCTATATCAAAGATCCGCAGGAGAAAGACCGCTTGTTCAACGCCCTGGAGACCGTAGACTGCGTGAAGAAAAAAGGCGAGTGGGCCCTGAAATGGATCAACTCTGAAAACTTCACCGAGCGTCTGATTGCGTTTGCGGCCGTAGAGGGCATTTTCTTCTCTGGTTCTTTCTGCTCTATCTTCTGGATGAAGAAGCGTGGTTTGATGCCAGGCTTGACCTTCTCCAATGAGCTGATCTCCCGTGACGAGGGACTGCACTGTGACTTCGCCTGCCTGCTTTATGGTATGCTGCAGAACAAGTTACCAGAAGAGCGCGTACAAATGATCATCCGTGACGCGGTGAGCATTGAGCAGGAGTTTGTGACCGATGCGCTGCCCGTAGACCTCATAGGGATGAATGCAAAACTGATGAACCAATACATCGAGTTTGTGGCCGACCGCCTGCTAGTTGCTTTGGGCTGCGGCAAAATCTACAATTCAACCAATCCATTTGACTTCATGGAGATGATCTCCCTGCAAGGCAAAACCAACTTCTTTGAGAAACGTGTGGGCGAGTACCAGAAATCGGGCGTGATGAGCGACCGTGACTCCAACGTGTTCTCTCTGGACGAGGACTTTTAACCATCACCCCCTTGACAGCCCTAAAGCGCTTTGGGGCTGTTTTTCTAAAAACGGGCCCAAAGCATCCGGCAATCGGTTGGAGGTAGGGCTCTCAAGTAAAATCAAGCCAAAAATATGCTCCGGCGCAAAAGCGCATGGGAGAGAAATATCTGGATGGTACGTCATCCGTCACCTATTAGTGTAAGCGTATGTTAGTTGTAAAAAGAGACGGCCGCAGGGAATCGGTCAAATTTGATAAAATCACGGCCCGCATAGAGAAACTCTGCTATGGCCTGAACATGACGTTTGTGAGCCCGATAGAGGTAGCCAAAAAGGTAATTGACGGGATCTACGATGGCGTGACCACCGTGGAACTGGATAACCTGGCCGCTGAGACCGCTGCCTCGCTCACGACCAAGCACCCCGACTACGCCATTCTGGCGGCGCGTATTGCCATCTCCAGCCTGCACAAGGTGACGCAGAAGTCCTTCTTCAACACCATGAAGCAGTTGTACACCTACGAAGATCCAAAAACGGGTGAGAACGCTTCCCTTATTGCGAAGGATGTTTTTGACGTGATCAAGAAGCACGCGGCCGTGCTGGATTCCAGCATCATCTATGACCGCGACTACAACTATGACTACTTCGGGTACAAAACCCTGGAGCGCTCGTACCTGCTGCGCGTGAATGGCAAAGTGGTGGAGCGTCCGCAGCACATGCTCATGCGGGTGGCCGTGGGTATCCACAAAAATGACATCGACTCGGCCATTGAGACCTACAACCTCATGTCTGAGAAGTGGTTCACGCACGCTACGCCTACGTTGTTCAACGCCGGTACGCCTAAGCCACAGTTGTCTTCGTGCTTCCTGTTGACCATGAAAGAAGACAGCATTCCGGGTATCTATGACACCTTGAAGAACTGTGCCTTGATCTCGCAGAGCGCGGGTGGTATTGGTCTGGCAGCGCACAACATCCGGGCTACCGGGTCTTACATCAAAGGCACCAATGGTACGTCTAACGGCTTAGTGCCGATGCTGAAAGTGTTCAATGACACAGCCCGTTATGTAGACCAGGGCGGCGGAAAGCGTAAAGGCGCGTTCGCGATTTACCTGGAGCCATGGCACGCCGATATCTTTGAATTCCTGGATCTGCGCAAGAACCACGGAAAAGAAGAAATGCGTACCCGCGACTTGTTCTTAGCGTTATGGACGCCAGACTTGTTCATGAAGCGCGTAGAAGCCAACGGCGACTGGAGCCTGATGTGCCCGAACGAGTGCCCAGGCTTGTCTGACACCTGGGGCAAAGACTTCGAGCGTCTGTATGAGAAATACGAGCGCGAAGGCAAAGCCCGCAAGACCATTAAAGCGCAGGAACTGTGGTTCGCCATTCTGGAGGCCCAAACCGAGACCGGTACGCCGTACATGTTGTTCAAGGACCACGCCAACGGCAAGTCTAACCAGCAGAACCTAGGTACCATCAAAAGCTCAAACCTGTGTACTGAGATCATTGAGTACACCGATGCCGATGAGATTGCGGTGTGTAACCTGGCGTCTCTGGCCCTGCCACGCTACATCAAAGAAGAGAAAGGCGTTAAGACCTTTGACCACCAGAAACTCTACGAGGTAACGTACACGGTGACCAAGAACCTGAACAAGGTGATTGACATTAACTACTACCCGGTTCCGGAAGCGAAGAAGTCCAACATGCGTCACCGCCCTATTGGGTTGGGCGTACAGGGCCTTGCCGATGCGTTCCTGAAACTGCGTATGCCGTTTGAGAGCGAAGATGCCGCCCGTCTGAACAAAGAGATCTTTGAGACCATTTACTTCGCGGCCATGACGGCTTCTAAGGATCTGGCCAAGAAAAACGGACCGTACGAGACGTTTGAAGGCTCACCTATCAGCCGGGGTATCTTCCAGTTTGACATGTGGGGCGTAACGCCAGACAGTGGTCGTTGGGACTGGGAAGCGCTTCGTCAGGAAGTGGTAGAGCACGGTGTACGCAACTCTCTGTTGGTAGCGCCAATGCCAACTGCTTCTACGTCGCAGATCTTGGGCAACAACGAAGGCTTTGAGCCTTACACCTCTAACATCTATGTACGTCGCGTGTTGAGCGGAGAGTTCATGGTGGTGAACAAGCACTTGCTGCAAGACCTGATTGAACTGAACCTGTGGAACGACCAAATGAAGAATGCCATCATCGCGGCCAACGGCTCGGTACAAGGCATCACCAACATTCCGCAGAACATCAAGGACCTGTACAAGACGGTGTGGGAAATTAGCCAGCGGACCATCATTGACATGTCTGCCGACCGCGGTGCTTACATCTGCCAGAGCCAAAGCCTGAACCTGCACGTGTCTAATGTGAACTTCGGGAAGCTGACCTCTATGCACTTCCACAGCTGGAAGAAAGGCTTGAAAACCGGTATGTACTACCTGCGCACCAAAGCCGCCGCCGATGCCATCAAGTTCACGGTAGAGAAACAAGCCGCTGAAACCCTTGCCCCGATGTACAGCAACGTCGAGCAGAACCAAAGCGACATGGCCTGCTCCCTGGATAACCCAGACGCTTGCGAGGCTTGCGGTAGCTAAGAACTACTCTTACTTAGAAGTAGAAAAAGGAGGCCCGAAACGGCCTCCTTTTTTGTTATCTTTTAGTCTCCTTAGTGGCCCTTGTCTTGAAAGGCAGAAAATAGCCTTAACCCTACAGAGGAAGCTGAGAAGGAACTTACAGGGGAGCCTAAGGAGGAACCTACAAGAGAAGCTAAAAAGGAACTTACAGGGGAACCTAAGGAGGAACCCACAGGGGAAGCTAAGGAAAAACCTACAAGGGCCCTAAGGAGGAGCTCAAGGAGGAACCTAATAAGCAACCTACAAGGGAAGATAGAAAGGAACCTAAAGAGGAACCTACAGGAGAAGTCAAGAAGAAAACTATAGGGGAACCTAAGGAGGACCTACAAGGGGAAGATTAGAGAGATACTAAACTACAAAGGCTTAATACGACTACAAGGAGGCTCAAAAAAATCTTATAATTCACAAAATTATCCTTGATTTCCTTGGAGAATAAGAAAAGAACATATACCTTTATAACACAAGAACGCCTAGTTCTCCTTGGACAGTTAACTAGGCGTTCTAACAGAATAAAATAGGGGCCGTCAGGAGAGGAGCAAAGACTTGAGACCTGCGCTTCCTCGGTTCGATTCCGAGCGGCTCCACTATTTTTGTACCACAAAGATACCATTACCTAATTTAAAACACAAGTAGATGACTGAAGCTCAAATTCGTGAAATTCTCCTCGTGCTTGAAGAGGAAGAAAAAGCCTTAACATCTAGACTAGAGCAAATACCTTCTATCAAAGGTTTCTTCCGAAGCATGCTTCCAAATCATCAACATGATAAGCAAGAGGTAGGCACGCAATCCACATTCTCGATTTCAGGTAATTCAGCATCTATCCAATTACATAATCAAGAAGAAATATCTGGATTCACTTATAAAAATTTCCCCAAAGACCAGAGTTTAGACACTCAAATACTCTATTTGTTCAATGAAGTTGGCAGAATACTAAGGATAAGTGATTTAGAAAAAGAATATAAGAATACTGAGGGAAATGCAACTAGGGTAAAAATTGAAGGCGTTTGTAGAAAGTTAAAGGGCAAAGGCTTACTAACAGCAGCACGCTTTAATAGTAATTGGACAATGGTTTTTTATGGATTACCAGAATGGGTGGAGGTAGATGAGAATGGCAATAAGACTTTCAAAGAACAGTACAGGCCTTCGAAGAGAGAATTGCCTTTTGGTTATGATACAATAGATTTTGATTATAGTAAAAAAGGGTAGCGTTTAGCTACCCTAATTAAAAACGTTCACTCAGATAGCGGTCTCATTAGCCGAGAAAGAAGGAATGGCAGTTCCATCTTTAACTATCAATTGTAAGAGTGCCAATATATACACTCTTACCCTTAGCTGCCCTGTTCATTAACGAGGCAAAAACTGCAAGAAGTGCCATTAAATCCACTTCTTGCCTGTACCAAGTCCTGTTCATCAACAGGCCATAGTAGGCTGGTAGGATTCATTTCTTATCAGCCTCTCTGCATTTAGGCTATTTGCAAATATAGGCATCCCTTTGTTTCTAGCCTAATTTCTCCAAAACAGACCACAAATGGAATGGAATCGTAACTTTAACTACTGGTAAACCTTGAAACAAACTGCTATGCAAGCTATACGCCTACTGGTGAATGAGAAAATGTATCAGCATTTGATGTGAATTTTGCGCAAGTTCACCAAAGACGAATTAGAGATGATAGAAGAGAATGACACCTTTTCTGCCACGCAGAAGGAATTGAATCATGACTTGGCGCAACTGGACAAAGAAGAAGCTGAGTTCATAGACCTTGACCAACTAGATCACGAGTTAGAAAATACCCTTAAGCAGTATGAAGCTTAAGAAGACCACAAGCTTTCCGCATGATGCCTTCGAACACCCATTGGTACACGACTTCTACCACGGCATTAGCAGAGAAGAGGCAGAAAGCAGAATTAAGGAGATGATTCGTCAGACGAGTGTTCCCACAGAATAGCCTGCTATTGCAGTTACCAGTGCTAATATCCGCAGGGTGAATTCAAAAAAGAACTCCCGTTTCAGGCTTGATTTTATGGAATCAGGCCTGAAACGGGAGTTCTTCTATTTAAAACAACAGTGCTGTGGCTATCCTAGCTCTTACATCTGGTAGGTATAGTCCGTCTGGAAAGGAGTACCGTTGGCGGGCGTGGTGGTCTTTCTCACGGGTAGGTTCTGGGCGTTGTACTCGTAGGTGAAGGTGGTTACGCGCTGCTCGCCGTTGGCCAGCGTGGTGGTGACTTTGCCGGGATTGTTGCGGAACAGCAGAATATTTGGCGTGAAGAGAGAATCTGCCAGGTGCTGCACGCCTTTCTTGGTGTCATAGTTCTCGTACTTGCTGGTTTGAACCAGTTGCCAGGCTGCGCCGGTGGTGGGTCTTCTGTACAGCGCAATCTCACTCACGTTGCCGTTGGCGTCATAGGTGTAGGTAACCTTGTTCGTTTCCCGGGGGGTGGCGGTGGCAGCGTCTTTGTAAAAGTCGTAGCGGGTGGCCAGCCTGCCGTTCACGCTGTACTCAAACGTGTGGTAACTCTCTACTTTGTCATTGATGAGTTCATCTAGTTTGTAGAGTTGGTTTTCTGAGGTGTAGAAATAGGCATTCTCCGTGTCAATGGTGGGCCCATCGGTGAGCACGTAGGCAAACCGGCCCAGGTTGTCATAGATCACCTCGCTCGTAGACGGCGCACTCTCGTTCAGGGCTAGGGAACCTTTCCCCACCAAGCGGGTAAGCCACCCCGAGGCCGAGTACTGGAACTCCCGGCTATCGCCTTGGGAGGTGCTGATCTTGGTGAGGTAGATGGCCGTTAGGTCGGTGGAGGGTTCCGGGTCTTCCAGGTCACAGCTGGCCAGGAACAGGGTAGTGAATAAGACCAAGGGGAGCTTACTTAAGTAGTTTTTCATTTCTAAAGGGGCATGTAGCGATTAGTATATGGGGATCTATACTGTGAAGAGCCTCTCCTCCTCCGGAAGGTTGCATGGCCCTGAAAATTGCCCCGGATATACTTCTACAAGCCATGAGGTTTCGCACCCCAGAGGCTTTCCTGTTTTAAGACCGATTTCTGTAAAACAGTCCTAAACCATCCTTCGGGCTTTCGCCTCTCTTTTCAAAAAACAGCGCTAAAACAAAAAGGAAGCCTGCTGTGGCTTCCTTTTCGGGGTGATAATAAGTTAAACGTATTTCCGGAGGTTTTCTACACAGGCTGTAGCACCCAGGCCAGGGCTTCCTCGCGCGATTCAAAGTCATGGAGCAGCATGTCGCCTAGATCTGGGGCCCGTTTCATGAGCTGCTCTATGGCCATTTTATTGAAGATGTCCTCAGAGACCACGGTGGCGTTCCGCCGGATGCTGCTGTCCCTGAGTTTGGGAAAGGCGAACTCATGAAACCATTGCTGGTCTGCCTGCCTGATGGCTTTCATCCTGCGGTTATCGGCGAGCCAGCGCAGGGGCTTGTGCTCCTCCAGCAGGCGCACGCACATGGCAGTAGCCTCCCTGAACTCTTCGCTGTTCAGAAAGCCAACCGCCTGGGCTATGCCCAATTGGTGCTGGTGGTCATAGGTAAGGGTAAAGGCCCGGCTTTGAAAATAGGTGGTGACCATGGCAGGGTTTTAAGCAATATGTTTTGATGGTATTAAGTAAAATCTAGGTAATAAACGCATGAGCCCAAGGCACATTGCCCTCTACTGGCAATCCGTGGGTTTACACCAGCCGACCCTCCACCGCAGAGATGAGACGGGTTAGTTGCTCGGCAAGTTTGTCAATGTCCTTGAGCCCCTCATGGGCCTCTTCTATTTTGCCAGAGCGGTATTGGCTTATCAGGTGGTTGGCCGTGGAGACCAACTCCTTGTACAGCCTGGACATCGTCCCGATCTCGGGCAGGTCACTGTAGCGTACGGCGCCAATGGTCCTGAACCACTGGCCCATGGGGCCGCTGGAGGAGAAGAACTCCTGGTCTGGCGTGCCGCCGTACACCGCGGAGCGTACTTTAGACTTAAATAAGATCAGCTTTATCCTGAGTTGCTGAAAGTCACTTTGGGCAGCGTTCATGTAAAGCTAGTAACGGGTAAACTCATGGACTTTTAAACTTTGCCTTCCTTCTGAAGACTTTCTCGCAGCTTCACATGGTCTGTAATCTCATACCCAAAAACCAGGATCCCGATGACCTTCATTCCCTCGCCAAAGATAGGCTGGTAATTGAGCGTCATGTAGATGTCTTCCACTAGTTGGGTGTCTTGCCGTTTGCGCTGAAAATGGACTTCCTTTGCAGAAAAGGCCTCACCGGTGTTGTACACGTTGTCCAGCAGGTCTATAAACCCTTGCTCAACCGCTTCCGGCACCGCCTCGGCCACCGTTTTGTTCTGCAGCTCCCGGTCTGGGAAAAGCCCCTGGTAATAAGGGTTGATCAATTCAAAGCGATGCTCCGGCCCTTTTAAGGTACAGAAAATGGCTGGCGCGTTCATAATCATGTTCTCCAGCGTCTTGCGCTCAGACTGGGCTTTCTCCAGGGCAGCATGCACCTGGTCTGAGAGTAGCGCCATCTGCTCATTGCTCTCCAGCAGTTCCTGCACCATCTGCTTGGTGGCGTGGATGTCGGTGGCGCTACCTACCCACAAAGAAACCTTGTTCTGGTTACCCAACGTCACCGGCGAGCACTTTTTCACAAACCAGCGGTAATTGCCTTCGCGGTCCCGCATCCTTATCTCGGCCTGGAACTCTACCTGCTTCTGGAAACTCTCCTGCGCCCGCGCGATGAAAGGTCCCTGGTCCTCGGGGTGCATCACATCCAAAAAGCCGGTTTCTGAGGCCATGATCTCCTGGGCAGGCATGCCGGTGTATTTCACAAACCGCTCATTTACGTACGTCACCTTCCCTTCCGGACTCACCGTGTAAATCAATTGGGGAACCGTATCGGTCATGATCTTGAACTTGTTCTCGCTTTCCTGGTGGGCCAGCTTGGCCTGTTCCCGTTCCGTCACGTCCATGGTCTTCTGGATGATGAACTCCACATTGCCTTCCGCGTCCAGAACAGGTGTATGCGAGGCTTCCCAGATACTCTCGTAGAACCCGCCGCCCTCCGCCGCCGGCCGCGCTATACTGTACTGCACCAGGTCCATGAAATCTACCTTTTTGGTTTCCATTACCCTGGCAATGGACTTATACACCGGGTTCTCCTCAAAAGAATAGTGCAGGTTGGGAAATGCCTCCAATAGAAAATGCAGGCCTAAAAGGTCCTCCCGCTTGCGCATGGTGGTTTGCAGGTAGGCATCTGTGGCGGCAACTATTTTAAAGTCTGGGGTAATCACCACCATGTTATCGGGTACATGCTGGAATAATTTTGAAAAATCCATTTCAAAAACTGGTTACGGGAGCATAAATAAACGCAATAACTGGGCTATAATCCAGATTGTTTTCGATGCTGCGGTTACTTTGGCTCTGTTCTGCAAGCCATCAACGCTAAGGCAAAATAAATCAAGTCCTTAGGTTTTCCAACCCCATGAGAATAAATGAGCACAGCCTTGAGCGGATACGTAAAGTTTGCAGCAAGACACAGTGGAAGCCTTCAATTCTTAACTCATCGCTAGGCAGAACCTCAATCGGCAGAAATCATCCTTCCATGAATCAATAGTCCTGGAGAAAGGCAAGAAATACGCCCATAGAACCTGGCTCTTCCTGCTACATGCACGCACTTTCACAAGCCATTTTTTTTGTAATATTAGGTCTGTATAAAACCTGCTGATACTATGAGAACTCGTCTTCCAGGGCTTATTTTCTGCGCATGTTTTTTGGGCAGTTGTGACGCAGATGATGACGGTGCCCCTACGGTGACTCTGAACACTAGGTGGCAGATGTACTCCAACAAGGTTCTTGTGCTGGGTGGCACTGAAGCATGTGCTTACAAAACTAAGCCCTCAGACATGGCCTTTAAACCCACCAATACCACGTGCCAGGACGATGACATCTATGATTTCAGTAGTACCACTGAGTTGGTGATTGAGCACGGCACCCGCAGTTGTAGCGCCAATGAGCCGGCTTCTGCCACCACAACGTATGAGCGGCAAGGAGGTAAACTTGTCATAGGAGGGCGGGAACACACCATCGTACAGCTTACCAGAGACACACTTATTTTAGACGTTTGCCTTCCCTTAGCCGCCGGTAATTGGCCTACAACTTCCTACGGGAAAGTAGGCATGAAACTAGCCAGAATTAAGTAAACCAGATACTTCTTCCTTCACGGCTAAGCAGGCTTTCCTATGAGGATTTAAGAAACTCCAGGCTGCTCACTTGTCTTCTTTGAAGACCACACTGCTATTGCCGCTGCAATCCAGGCAGGCGTTTTCTATTCTGGCTACATCAACCGGGCCTCCCTTCGTGCGCAAGACTTCCATAATGTCATTCTCTGTGATGTTATGCGTCTGCATCTGCTCTTGCAGTAACTTTCCGTCTTTCACCAAGGGTGCATCCCAACACGTATTCCAGTGTTTCCATTTTTCCCCAAACGAGTGAAAGGAGAGAGGTTTACGACCCAAAAGCATCTCTCTACATGACGCTCTGCGGACCCTATGCCTGTGTTTTAGGCCCTGATTCTAGAAAACAGCCCCAAAACACCTCCGGGATTCACCGGATTGCCTGAGAAAGAACAAAGCAACTGGAGTCACCACCAGAAGTTATGCAATTCTAGAACTCCTGCATAAGCCAGCGCATGGCTTCATTTTCTTCCTCAAAATTCTTTACTTCCATGTCGCCGAGGTCACCGGCACGCTGGATGAGGAAGTCCACGGAGGCTACCTGTTCTTTGTCTTTTGAGGGGATGATGGCCATCCGCCGCAGAGGACCAGCCAACATAGAGGGCACTATGTTCTCAAAGATCCATTGGGTGTCTTCTTCAGAGAAAGCTTTCATGTTCCGATCATGGGCCAACCAGCGGGTTAGCTTATATTTCTCCATCACGTGAGAACAAAGCAGAAAAGCCTCCTTCAAATCTTCACTGCTCATTTTCCCTTGCCAGACAGATAGGCCTAATGAGCGGTCCTGGTCATATTGTACCGTGAAGGCATTACTCTGGTAATAGGTGGAGGGCAGTTGTTCAAACATGTCGTTAAAGTAAAAAGAATACCTCAGGAATGGGGTACTTCTAAAAGTCCTGCATCAGCCAGTCAAGGGCTTCTTCCTCACTCTGGAAGTTCTTTAGCACTAAATCATCTAAATCGCCGGCGCGCTGGATGAGGTATTCAATGGCTTCTACCTGGCTTTGGTCTTCAGAGGGCAAGAAGGCCATGCGGCGTAGCGGGCCACTCAGGTAAGAAGGCACCACGTGCTCAGAAACCCATTGGGTGTCTTCGGCAGAGAACGCTTTCAATTTACGGTCATCGGCGAGCCAGCGGGTGAGGCCGTACTTGTCCATGACATGGGCACAAATGAGTAAAGCCTCCTGCAGGTCTGCACCGGTCAATTTGCCTTTCCAGACGGCCATGCCCAGGGAACGCGCCTGGTCATAACGCACAGAGAAGGCTTCGCTTTCATAAAAAACGGAGGGTAAGGTTAAGAACATCAAATAGTTATAAAATACTACAGCTGCGTACGGGGGAAGGCAGTCTCTTTTGTATTAGTCTTGCTGGTTAATTTAAGTATATAATTTTTTCAGGGTGCCCGCCGGCAAGGAATGGGGTGACTACTTGCAGAGGTATGGGCAGATTTTCAAGAAGGGGTTAAAAAATAATAACCAGGGCGCTATTTTATCTAATAAGCTCGCCAAAGGCTCTTCCTTTTGCAAGCTTTTCCTTCCTTTCTCTTGGGTACAAAGGTACACCTTAACTTCTTTCCAAATTGAGAGAATCCCTGAAATCTTTATTGGATTTTATACTTTGCCCTAAATCTATGCCTGGGAAGACACAGACAAAGGTGCCATAAGCCACCGCAAAGCTTCTTTCTCATTGTCAAAATCACGCATGGTAAGATGGTCCAGACCACCGGCGCGGTGCAAAAGTTGCTCCACCGCCATCTTGTTGAACATATCTTCAGAGACCAGGGTGGCCATGCGGCGCAAAGGACTCTGCAGCATGCGCGGGATGATGTTGCTCAAAAACCATTGCTGGTCTGCCTGCCTGATGGCTTTCATCTTGCGGTTATCAGCGAGCCAGCGGGTGATACCTTTTGACTCCATCAGCTCCAGACATTGCAGAACAGCTTCTCTAAGTTCGGGGCTACTAAGAAAACCATTCCAGACGGCGTAGGCCGTGGCAAGGTCCTCGTCATAACTTAGGGTAAGTCCGGTGGTTTGATAATAGATCTTTCGCATTGCGCCTGTCATAGCACAGCCTCCATAGGGCAAGACAACTCCGGTTACATTTGTCCCGCTCCCTATCTGGCTATCTGGTGAAATATTTCCTCCAATTTACCTCTTCTTAACACCTGTGCCCGGGTATTCGCTTGAACACCTCATTTCTACAGGACCCATGCCCGCCTTGTCACCTTGGCTTTTCTTGAGGGGTTGGTTGCAGCAGAGCAATCGTTGCACAGTATACTTTTACTTCTCCGCTAGCCTATAGCTGCTTTCTAGCTACCCTCCGGCCATATGACACTATAGAAACTGTACGTAGATATACCGCCAAAAGACGGTTAAATACGGTCTTTTCTTCTAACCAGGGCATTATTTTTACTTTTTGCGGGCATCTTGAAGCGGTTCTGATTTGCTGCCTTTTAACGGCTTTAAAAACCTGCCAAAATTACGTCTTTTGCGTTTCGCCGGTTGCCATTATGTCTTAACACTGCTCTAAAAGGCCTTCTGAAAGCATTGGTATGCCGTTTGCAATATGCCTCCTAGAAAACATCGACCGGAGGAGGAGAAGCAGATGAAACTGATTAAAGATAAAAAGTTCTTAAAGAACGTAGCGCATTATATAGACCTGACCAACACCTTAGGCGGAGGCACCGTGCAGCCGCAGGTGAAAATGGTGAAGCATAAAAAAGAGGCGATCTTACAGGTGGTACTGCCTGGCGTATCTGCCGAACAATTCCAGGTGATTCTGGACAAAAACCAGCTCACCGTAATGGCCTTGCACCAGAGTGAACAGCACCCGGCCATGCAGATGCCGCTGTTCCACCAACAATTCCTGTTACCGCCTTATGTAGATTTCAACCATCTGCAGGTGGTACACGAAGGCAAGAAACTGCGGGTGCATATTCCGTACCTGCCGCAGGGCCCCAGATTACTGGAGATTGAACAACGTTAAACTTTCAATATAAAAAGGAGAACCGGACGGCGTTTCGGGGCTCCTTTTCCAAAACCCGGCTTAAAACGGCCCTCGTGAGTGAAAGGAAGCTATTACAAGAGGCAGCACTTGGCCTGCCAATGTTTCACAATTTAAAGAACTTAAAGCTATGGCCATTCAACGTTTTGGAAGCGGCTTTGACGACATGATGCCGCAGACCTTCAGCAGCATGCTGGACCGATTCTTTAATGATTCTGTGAATAGCCGCGAGCGGCTGAATAGTTTCAGCCCGCAGGTAGACACCTGTGAAACCGAGAAAGGGTATGAAGTGGAGATGGCCCTGCCCGGACTCAAGAAGGAAGACATCCACCTTGACTACCAACAAGGCAGACTTACCATCTCTGGCGAGCGGCGCTTCAACAAGGAGCAGAAAGACAAGCGCTACCACCTGGTAGAAAGCCAATACGGGTCATTCAGCCGGTCTTTCCAGTTCCCAGACACCGTGAGACCAGAAAACATTGAGGCGGTGTTTGAAAACGGTATCCTGCACGTGCGGGTGCCTAAAGACGAGCAGAAAACTGCCCGCCACCGCATTGAGGTACGCGAAGGCAGTAACCAGCCTATCCAGATAGAGCAAAACGCCGATAACCAGGGAGCAGACGCCAAAGGGAACACTTCTTCCCGCAAAAAGCAGGCTTCCATGGCCACTGAAAACGGCAACAAATAAGAAGGCTTTTGCAAGACCCGCAAACAGAAAGGCACCACTAGTGTGGTGCCTTTCTGTTATCTATCAGGTGCAAGCAAACTAGCCTTGCTTGCCGGAGCTCATAGCGGCGTTGCCGTTTCCGGCGCTGTCTGGGATACTGCCCGGGTTGAAGGAACTTCTGGAAGTCTGGCCCGGAGTGGCTGGAGCGTTAGATCCGCCGCCCGAGAGGCGGGTAGTGGTTCCTTCCGCGGAAGCGCCCGCCTTGTTCGCACGTATGTAATACACGGTGACAAACAAAGCGATGATCAATAAAATACACAATGCAATGAACATAGTAGAATCAGGTTAAGTAAAACATAAGGCTTCTTTCTTTTACTTGGTTTTCTGCCTGCTGTTGCGCTTTACGGCCGCTTCTTCCAATTTACAGGGCCTTTTTGCCTTTTTTTATTTAGCTTTATCATACAGTGTCCACTTTTTTCGTTTACTTTTTGCTATGATAAAAAAATTATATTTACTGGTTTTCCTTTGCTGGATGGGGGCACAAAGTGGTTGGGCTCAAATCAATGGCACCACCTCGGGGCAACCTTACTTTATAGAATTGCACAACGGGCAACGCGTGTACGCAAGCCGGCTCCAGTTCAAGAGCCCTGTCTTTAAACAGAACTTCTTCCTTTTAGACGATTCTCTCAAATATGCCCCGGAAACGGTGAAGTATTTCCAGAGCCAGGAAGGTTTCTTTGCCCGCGTTGACGCCGGACGGCGCTTCAGTAACTTCGCCCAGCGCGAACAGGCCGGGCGCGTGTCTACGTACTTTGTGTACCGCACCGACTATAACTCCTATGGCCCCGGCATTGGCGTAGGGTATGGCGGCTACGGAGGGTACGGCATGGGCGGATACGGAATGGGAGGTTACGGTTACCCAACCCAGCGCCGCGTGTACTATTTCCAGAAGGAGAATGAGCCTTTGCAGCCTCTCACTTATAAAAACCTACGCACCGCTCTTTCTGACAACCCTGGCAGCGTGGAAAGCCTGCAGGACTACAAACGCGGGCAGAACATACAGACGGGTATTTACGTGGCGGGTGCGGGCTTAATGGTGGCTGGCGTTACGCAGCAGTTCCGGGGCGGGTCTAGCAGCGGCAAGATATCTCCTTTGCTGCTCATCGGGGCAGGGGTTTCCTTAATTCCGCAGCTCCTGCGCCTCGTGAAAAAAGACCAGCTCGCCGAGGCCATTGACATCTACAACTACACTCCAAAAGAATAGAGGCTAAGTGCTCTATAAAAGCAGAGGGCCCACTCAACGTTGAGTGGGCCCTCTGCTTTTTACGGGTTGGAGCCGGAAGCTGCCCCGACCCTCATCTTTGCGGCTTAGAGCTTGGCGCTTTTATTGGGGGCGACAGGTGTTTTAGCGGCAGTGGCCTTTTTGGCTTTTTTGGCCTTTAGATAGGTGTTCAGGACATAGCCTGCCTCTCCGTCAATCTGCACTAGAGACCATTCATGGTTTTGTTTCCGCATGACGATGATCTCGTCTTCAGAGCCCAACAAACGCATCACCTCGCCGCCAATGGCAGGCTGACGGTACATCTTAACTTTCTCTGTATTCACCCGGCTGGTAGGACCTTGGGCGAAAGATGTTACTACTTGCATGCAAACGAGGGCGAGAATGAATAATAAACGTTTCATAATTATTTCTTTTAAATGAGTTAAACTGTTAATAACAAACCTTAATACTTTTCATTTTTTGACTTAAACAAACACCTTTTATTAGGGAAAAGGACGTAAAGATCCAGGGCATAAAAAATGCCTATTTTAACAATGTATGTTTTCTATGTTTTTGTGTTATATTCTAATAGATGCAGAATCTAAAAGAAGGTTGCTTGCGGATGATAATTTTTTTTCTTTTTATTTCAGCTTGAATTTATCCTCTCAACAATCCTGTATTTGATCCACCCAAAGGTCATTCACTGGTTCCTAATAAAGGTTTACAAGTTACATGCCACTTTATTAAATAACTGATTTACAGCATTTTAACTCTTTACCCCTGTCTACAATGTGCGATGCCGGACACAACACTATTTAAAATCGGACACTTTTTGCACGCTGCGCTACCAGAATAATTTAAAAAGCACATCCTTATTAATTCAGAAAGTCTGCATGCAGACAGAAAATTATTTTTTAAACATTTAAAGCAACAAGTGAAGTCATGTATCTACATTTACTAGCAGCAAGAATAACAGCCCTTAATTACCTGCTATTTTCAGAAAATTTGACTTCTATTTACGGGTCATCAACGCATCAAATATAGAAGGGCTATTTTCTAAAAACCAGCGCATAAACCCTAATTAACAGATATTTAACTTTATCAGAATTAAAGGGGCATTCTTTAACATTTTGTTAGCATTTGTTTTACCCCTGCCATGCACTTCCTATTTTTGAGGCTTAGATGAAGACCCCATGGCTACACCTTTCCAAATAAGGCAGATATCTGAGTTGGCTGAGATGCTGCAGCAGTTCCCCTTGATCCAGTACCTGAACCCCAACATGGAGCCAGAGCGCTATGAAACCCTGTTACGGCTTATGTTGCCCCAGCAATACCGCATGGTAGGCGTTTTTGATGGGGATACCTGCCTGGGGCTCTCGGGGTACTGGATAGGCACCAAACTGTACAGCGGCAAGTACCTGGAGATAGACAACTTTGTGGTGGATGAGCAGTACCGCTCTCAAGGCATAGGCAAACTGCTGGTAGACTGGCTCACCGCCGAGGCCACCAAAAACCAATGCGAGACCTTGATGCTGGATGCCTACGTAGGCAACAACGCCGCCCATAAATTCTACCTCCGGGAAGGCTTCGTGATCAAAGGCTTCCACTTACTGAAGATTTTGGGCTAGTCCAAAGAAGTCATCACTTGGGAAAGCAGCCTGAGCGACAACCCACAGGACCTGTTTCGCGGGCATTTTCCTAAAATCAGGGGTAAAACGAAACGTTTGGTTAGAATCCTTCAGAACGCTTACCTTACAGCATGGAACCACTGCTTTTGTTACACGGCGCTTTAGGGGCCAAAAGCCAGTTTGAGCCGCTGCTGCCGCTGCTTCCTAAGCAGGTGCCGGTGTACGCTTTGAACTTGGCCGGCCACGGCGGAGAACCTTTCCCCAATGGCCCGTTCACCATCGCGTACTTCGTTCAACAACTGCTTACCTGGTTAGAGGAACAAGACCTGCCGCCCGTGCAGGTGTTTGGCTACAGCATGGGCGGCTACGTTGCCTTGGAGGCGGCTCGGCAGAGACCAGACCGCTTCGCCAGCATCTTTACCCTCGGCACCAAATTCAATTGGACTCCGGAAACCGCCCAAGGGGAAACCGCCAAACTCCGCCCCGAAGTCATTTCTGAGAAAGTACCGGCTTTTGCCCAGATTCTCCAACAGCGCCATGCCCCGCAGGATTGGGCGCAACTGCTGCGCCACACCGCAGACCTGATGCTGCAACTGGGCCAAACGCCTTTGCTCTCTGCGCAAGAATTAGCCCAGATCAGCGTTCCTGTTTGCGTAGCCGTTGGCGACAAAGACCAGATGGTTTCCGTGGAAGAAGCCTTGGCCGCTTACCGGCAGTTGCCCAAAGGCCAGCTGCATGTGGTACCCAACACCAAACATCCGCTGGAACAACTTAACTGGCCGCTGCTGGCCAGTGCTTTACAACATTTCTTCTCCTATGCCTAAGCTTACCCTTTTATTCCCCCGCCCTCTCTGCATTTTACTTTTATTGGCTTTGCTCACCACCAACTGCACCACCAAGGCTCCGTCTTTTGGGGAGCGGGGCTACACAGAGAAAGGCAAAGCCTCTTATTACTCAGATAAACTAAGGGGAAACAAAATGGCCAACGGTGACCGCTATAAACCCGGCAAACGCACGGCTGCCCACAAGAAACTGCCCTTCGGGACCAAGGTGAAAGTAACGAATCCGCAGAACGGACGTTCCGTGAAAGTGCGCATCACCGACCGCGGCCCATTCGCTCCCGGCCGCATCATCGATTTGTCTAAATCGGCGGCTCGCAAGCTGGATATGGAGAAAAGCGGTGTTGTACCGGTGCAGATGGAGGTGGTGAAGGAAGGGAGAAAGTAAGCATCTTGACTTTTTGATGGGTTGTGGGTAATAGTCTTACTTGAATGATTCGTGCTTCTTTATCAATCTGCACTCGTAGTCTGCTTTTGCTGGCGTAGCGCCGCAGTTTGCGTGGATGCATAAGCTGTGTTGTTGCATTGCTGGGCTCCGAGCGCTCACGGCCGCGAGGCCCCGCCTTCCGGCATCGCGCTGCGCCAGCTTCCTTTGCTCCCTTGCGGTCGCAATGCCTGCGGCACCGGAACCTGACAAGGCGCTCAACCGAAAGGCTGGAATTGGAAATGTGCCCACTAAGCGGAGATTCTCCCTTTGATGGGAGCGAAGAGGGGTGTTTACAACTGCTTTCCCAATTCCATGGTTCAAGTCTGTGACTTGGACCCATTATTTGGGTAGTTTGCAACTGCCCTGAGGCGCGAGCCTCAAATTACTTCTGCGATATTACTCGCTGGCGCGAGTTTGCAGCTCGTGTCCGCACGTATTTCTGAGCAGTCTTGCAGCAAATTTTCTATCCGCTCTGCCGCACTTGCAAGAAGCATCATTTTAAGCCTGATTTCTTAAAAACGACTTCAAAACAAAACCCAAATTCCTTTCTAACCTTACCGGCGGGCTTTGAGCCATTGGTAGATGCTGTCTACATCTTGTTTGCGGCAGAGTTCTGAGCCGGGGGTCATGGTGGCGGCGGTTCCGGCGGCTACGCCGTAGCGGATGACGTCAGACAGAGGCCAGTTTTCCTGCAGTTTCAAGACCATAGCACCTACCATGCTGTCGCCGGCCCCTACGGCGCTTTCCTGTTTCACGGTGGGCGGTACCACGTAATCAAATCCTTCTTTGGAGGCCAGCATGGCGCCCCTCGGCCCTAAAGACACCACCAGCACCTGGCTCTTGCCTTCC
The DNA here is from genome assembly GCF_008271695.1 of Rufibacter hautae. GTDB lineage: Bacteria > Bacteroidota > Bacteroidia > Cytophagales > Hymenobacteraceae > Nibribacter > Nibribacter hautae. The sequence continues at coordinate 2,035,627 of NZ_VKKY01000001.1, read as the reverse complement.
TCCAAGACTTGGGTGGCCAAATCTTCCTGTTCCTGCGCCGAAATCACTTCTTTGTTGGCCAGCGCGGCGAGCTCGTTCAGGTTAGGTTTGAGCAGGTAAATGCCTTTGCCGGCCGCTTTCATCAGGGCTGCGCCCGAGGTATCCACTACCAGTTTGAAGCCTTTTTTGGAGGCCAGTTCAGCTACCTTAGCATAGAAATCATCGGGTACACCCGGCGGATTGCTGCCGCTGGCAATCACAAACTCGGGCACCTCCTCCAAGTCTTCCAATGCCTGTAGCAGTTGCCGCCACTCGGGCTCGGAGATCTGGGGGCCGGGCATGCCAAACCGGTACTCCTGCCGAGAGGAAACCTCAAAGACAATCAGGTTCTCGCGGGTAGATTCCTGGCAGCTGAACTTCCTGAAAGACACCCCTTCGTGGTGGAGAAGCTCTCCCAGTTTCTCGCCCGTGTGTCCGCCGGCCAGAAACCAGGCACAGGATTCCCCGCCCAGTTTTTTGATGGCCCTGGAAACGTTGATGCCCCCGCCACCCGGCTCAAACACGGGTTTCTCGCAGCGCAGTTTTTTCTCGGGGGCCACCGTTTCTATTCGGGTGCTTTTGTCAATGGCGGGGTTCAGGGTGATGGTGATGATTTTCATAGTTCAGGTGTTGGTTCAGGTGTTGTTCTGGCAACACCTGTTTTCAAATTGTAAATACCAGAAGGTATAAGTTTCGTTTAACGGCTACTTTTTGAAAAATGGTTCTAAATTTCTTTTACGGATGTATTTGGCTTGCTTTCAAAGAAATGGTAGAAAGTTGTGATTTCTGCTGCGGCATTTCTTTACAGGTAAGTAAAAAGGCCAGCCTACTATTACGTTAGGCTGGCCTTTTTACTTACCGTGACACCTTAGCGCGGCATTGTTACCAGATTTTCACTCTTTTCTCAGGAGCCAGGTACAAGGAGTCGGTTGGTTTCACATTGAAAGCGGTGTAGAACTCAGGGATGTTCCGTACCACGCCGTTCACCCGGAACATGTCTGGGGAGTGCGGGTCTGTGGAAACCTGGTTGCGCAGTGCTTCTTCCCGGGCTTTATTCAACCAGACTTGCGCCCAACTGATAAATACCCGTTGCTCGCCGGTATACCCATCCAAAACAGGGGCAGGCTTTCCGTTCAAGCTGTTTTTATACGCTTTCAAGGCGATGCTTAAGCCGCCCAAGTCTCCAATGTTTTCACCTAAGGTAAAGGCTCCGTTCACGTTCAGATCAGGGAATACCTTGAACTCATTGTATTGAGCAACCAGCGCATTGGTGCGTTTTTTAAATTCCTGTTGGTCTTGGTCTGTCCACCAGTTGCGCATGACGCCGTTTCCGTCAAAGGTGCTGCCCTGGTCATCAAACCCATGCCCAATCTCATGCCCTATTACGGCTCCAATACCACCATAATTCACCGCATCTTCAGCATTCATATCAAAGAACGGAGGCTGTAGAATGGCGGCCGGGAAAACAATCTCATTCAACGGCGGGTTGTAATACGCGTTCACGGTTTGAGGGGTCATGCCCCATTCGCTGCGGTCAACGGGTTTGCCTAGTTTGTTCACGTTGCGCTGGTACTCAAAAGCGGTGGCCCGCTGCATGTTCCCGTACAGATCATGCTTGGCTACTTGCAGGGCTGAATAGTCGCGCCATTGGTCAGGGTAGCCAATCTTAGGCGTGAATTTGCTTAGCTTATCCAAGGCCTGTTGTTTGGTGGCCTCGCTCATCCAATCTAACTCTTTGATGCTGCTTTCATATGCTTTGATCAGGTTACCCACCAGCACCTGCATCCGTTCTTTGGCCTGAGGTGGAAAATGCTTTTGGACATAAACTTTCCCTACCATTTCGCCCAGACTGCCATTTACCACATCCACAGCCCTGCGCCACTGCGGCCTTTGCTGCTGTACGCCGTATAGGGTCTTCCCATAAAATTCAAAGTTTTGATTTTCCAGGGCAGACGTTAGATAAGCAGCACCAGAATTAAGAGCGCTCCATTGCAGATAGGTTTTCCAGGTAGAGAGCGGAGTGGTTTTTACAATGTCATTGACGGCTTTCATGTAGGCCACCTGTGTTACCACAATGCTGTCTTGCTTTATGCCGGCTTCCTGCAGAAAACCGTTCAGGTCAACAGCAGGCATGAGGGCTGCCGCATCTTTGACGGCATATTTGTTATAAAGCGCCACTATGTTGCGGGTGTCTTCCTTTTTCATGTGTTTGGAGGCCATACGCGTCTCCAAGGCCATGATTTGAGAAGCTTTTTCCTTGCCTTTAGCTACACCCGCCAACGTGAACATTTTCTCAATGTGCGCTACGTATTTATTTCGGATGTCCTTTGACTTGGCATCATTGAGGAAATAGTACTCGCGCTCCGGCAAGCCCAAGCCACCCTGCCAAGTCATCAACATGTATTGTTTGGGATTCTTAAGATCTGTTTCAACCGCCACATTGAACGGAACCCTACCGCCATACTTGTTCATATAGGCGAAATGCCGCACCAAATCTTTCTGCGTGCGAATAGCGTCTATTTTCTGAAATTCTGCCCTAAGCGGTTTTATGCCGATAGAATCACGGGCTTGCAGATTCATATAAGACGCGTACAGATCCCCGATCTTCTGTTCTTCTGAACCTGCCGCAGATGTGCCAGCGGCGGCGGCTTCTATAATGGCCTTTATGTCTTCCTGCGCTTTGTCTACGATAAGAGACCAACTCCCAAAAGCAGCTTTGTCTGCCGGAATCTCCGTTTTCTTCATCCATAGTCCATTGACAAACCCTGCGAAGTCATCACCGGGTGCTACCGTAGTATCCATGTTGGCCATCAGAATGCCTGACTGCAGTTTACTTTCAGCCGCAACTGGCGTGGCTTCTTGTGTAGTGGCAACGGCTTGTTGGTCCTTAGTAGTCATGGCCTTGTTGCAACTTACTGCCAGAACGCCTGCAAGTACAAGAAAGGAAATTCCTGAAGGTTTAAGAGTATTTTTTAACATCATAACAGATTAGGAAAGGTTAAGAAGAGAGGCCATCATGCATCACAGGAGAAGGAAAGACTCGGTGAAGCGGCTGATTCTTGAATTGAATAGTTTATTGTTCAACTTAAATATCAATCCAATATAATATTAATATTTCAACATCCAATTTACCGGGAAATCAAGCTAAAAATAAGATGGCTGAGGAAAAGCTAAATCCCTCAACCCTTTGGAATGCACAGCCTCATTCCTCTCGGTTCTCTTTGGAAAAGGGTTTAAGAAAGTAAAAGGATGTTTTGCAGAAAATGCCCCTAAAACGCTTGGACGTTACTTCTGGCGGAGCGTTACTTCCTGCCCGTCTACCCATACTTTCTGCAGCTGCAATGCCTTGTCCAACACCACTAGGTTAGCGGACGCGCCGGGTAGCAGTTGACCTACTTTGTGCTCCAATTTCAGGACTTGGGCTGGATAGAGCGTGGCCATTCTGATTGCCTCGTCCAGCGGCAGACCAACCAGATTCACGGTGTTCTGCACGGCCTGCAGCATAGTCAGGGCAGATCCGGCCAGGCGGCCGTCCTCGGTTTCGCAGCGGCCGTTGCGGTAGTACGCCTTAAAATTCCCGAAGTCGGTGAACAGGATATCTGAGCCCACGCAGGCGGCGCAGTCAGAGATCAGGAGGAGCTTCTCGCCCAGCATCTTTTTGGCCATCCGTACGGCGTACGGGTGGCAGTGCTCGCCGTCCACAATAATGCTGGTCCAGGCTTGGCCGTAATACAGCGTGGCCGCGGCCAGGCCAGGTTGTTTGGTGTCAATGCCGCTCATGGCGTTGTAGAGGTGGGTCACCGCGGTCACACCGTTCCGGAAGAAGTGCAGGGCTTGGTCATAGGTGGCTAGGCTGTGCCCCGCCGAAAGCACGATGCCACTTTCCACTAATCGCGCCAGGACACTTTCCTCCACGCATTCAGGCGCCAGGGTGAGGTAGGTGATCACATCTTTGCCCGCTTCCAGCAGCACGTCCAGTTCCTCATGCGTGGCCGCCCGGATGCAGGCGGTGTCATGCGCGCCGGCTTTCTCCATATTGAAGAACGGTCCTTCCAGGTGCATGCCCAGAAAGATGCTGGGCTGCTGTTGCATGGCTTCGCGCACGGCCGTGATGGTCTCCAGAATCTTGTCCTGGAATGCCGAGATCACTGTGGGCAAGAAGCTGGTAGTGCCAAACTGCAGGTGCGCATCCCGGATGGTGCGCAGGCTCTCCAGCGTAGGATACTGCGTAAAGTAAACCCCGCCGCCGCCATTCACCTGCAGGTCCACGAAGCCTGGGCAGATAAAACCCCCTTCGGCATCCAGCACAGTCACATCATCGGGAAGTTGGTCATCGGGCACCAGCCCAATGATCTGTTCATCTTCAAACAAAATTGCGTGATTTTGGGTAATGGTGTGCCCCGAGTAAATGGTGCCGTTGGTAAGAGCAAAGCGCATGAGCCTGAGTTTCTATTTCGGGCAAATTTCAAGAAAACAGCCCGAAAACAGCGCAGTCCTCTTCTGTTTTTCGCCTCTTTCCTAAAAATAAGGTTAAAAACAAGCACACCATCACTGCCTTTTACAACTGAAAGGATCTTGTGGGTGAATTGAACTAGCCGCACTTAGTACAGGCTAGTTCAATTCACCCACAAGATCCTTCCAGGAGGACAGAATCGATAGTAATTATTCTCTCACCCACTCATTCACTCCATCACTCAATAAAAATCACTCTCCCTGCTTCACATCATCGTTGCGGATGGCTTTCTTCTTGCGAGCTGATTTTCCTGCGCCCTGCTGCCCGAATTTGTAGTCAAATCTGAGGCGCACGGAGCGGTTGAAATTGCGGTTCTCGTTCGTCTGGGTGAAGGTGGCGGTGCGGGTCTCGGTGCCGTAGTTGATGGACCTGGTGAACGGGTTGTTCACGCCCACGCTCACGCTGCCTTTTTTGTTGAACAGCTCCTTCTTTACCGCGAAGTTGTAGTACTGCCAGGAGAGCGCCCGGCCCTGTAGCGTGACGCGGGGCGAGTTGAAGCCGCCAGTGAACTGCGTGCTCAGTCCTTTGCCCAATTCATAGCCGGTGGTCACATTGAGGTTGTACTGCCAGCCGGTGTTCTGGGTGCCCAAGCCCTGCAAACGGTTGTAGTACACGTTCAGGTTGCCGTTGAGACTTAAAGCCGGCACCAGCTTGGTGGAGCCAGACACGTTGAGGCCGTAGCTCAGCAGTTTGCCGGCGTTCTCAAACGTGTTCTGCGCCACGCCCTGGTCTATGCCCAAGGTCACCTGCTGGATGGCGTTATCAATCTTCCGAAGGTACAAGGCAGTGGTAACGGAACTGGTCTTGAAAAACGTACTATAGCCCAACTCATACAGGTGCGTCAGCTCGGGGTCCAGTCTGGGATTGCCGAAGAAGACGCTCTTGGGATCTCGGTTGTCGCGGTACGGGTTCAGAAGGAAAATGTGCGGCCGCTGGATGCGCTGCGTGTAGCTGGCCTTGAGCGTGTGGTTTTCCTTAAGCGTGCGCGACAGCGTGCCGTTGGGAATGAGGTTGCCGTAAGTCTCCTCCAGAAACGTGTTGGTGCTGGTGAAATCGCCTTTGATGCGGGTTTGCTCATACCGGGTGCCGGCTTTCAGGTTGTATTTGCCCATGGTCAGGCCGTAAGAAAGGTAACCAGCCACCACATCCTGCTGGTACTGGAACATGTTCTCCTCGGGTGCGGCCTGATTCTCCAGCGGGTACCGAATATCGTACTGGGCATCACTGTCGGCACGGCGGAGGATGGTTTTAAGCCCGGTCTCCAGGGTGGCTTTGTCTGTAAGCGGATGCGCGTAATCGGCCTGAAAAGTAAACTCGCGGTTGCTGTTCTGGTTGGTGTTGCGCTGCAGGTAGAAAAGCTGGTCCTCACTGTTGAAGCGGTCCTGGTTCACAAAGTTATCGTGGTTTGACTGGCTGAACTGCGCCAACAGGGTGAGTTCCTGCTGCGGCTTGAAAATATGGGTGTAGTCTAGGTTCACATCCGTGCCCAGGGGGATGAACTGAAAATCACTGGTATTGCGGATGTACGGCAGTGCACCTGGCTGATCTGTGGTGGTTTCCTGCGCGCTGCTGCCCTGGTAACGCCCGGTGTTCATTTGCAGGCCCACGGAGAACAGGTTGAGCGAGTCCAAGTCATAGTCAAGGCCCAGTTGAAAGGAACCGCCCCCGCCGTGCACCCGCCCATCGCCGGTCTGGAGGGTGATAATGTCACCGCCCTCGGCCACCTCGCGGCGGTACATGCCGTAGCCTTTGGGCACCGAATATTTGAAACTGCCCAGATTCAGGTTGAGGCCCATTTTGCCCCGTCGCGCGCTCAGGTTGGTGAAAGCACTGCTGTTCTGGGTGCCCACTGTGAAACCCGCGCTACCGTTCAGGCCAGGCACTGCGTTCTTTTTGGTGATGATGTTGATAATGCCGGCCGTGCCCTCGGCATCGTACTTCGCCGATGGACTGGTAATCACCTCCACGCTTTTGATCATCTCCGCCGGAATCTGTTTGAGGGCATCGGCGAGGCTAGTGGCCATAATAGTAGAGGCTTTGTTGTTGATGAGCACCCGCACGTTAGCGGAGCCCCGCAGCTGCACATTGCCGTCCACGTCCACCGAGAGCGACGGCACTTTCTTGAGCACATCGGCGGCGTTGCCACCCGTGTTGGTGATGTCCTGATCGGCGTTGTACACCAGGCGGTCTACTTTGTCCTCTACCAGCGGTTTCTGCCCCACCACCGTTACCTCCTGCAACTTATTCACCGCCGGACTCAGCGCCACACGTCCCACTTCCACCTCTTTCTCTGTAACCGACACCCCGTGGATGCTTTTGGCCTGGTACCCGATAAAACTGAACGTAAGCTGATACACCCCCGCAGGCACCTTACTGAACGTGAACCGGCCCCGGTCATCAGTTAAAGTCCCGTCTACCGACACGTTGCTGTCTTTTCGCAAGAGCGCTACCGTGGCGTATTCCACCGGCTTCCCAGACACAGAATCAACCAGCACGCCAGAGATTTTACCAGTACCTTTGGCGGGCGCATTGGGGAGAGAAGGAACCGCGTTTTGGGCCCACCCGGTAACCGTACAGTTGAGGCATAGGCATAGCAGTCCCAGCAGAAAGAGGGCTCTTTTTTTCATAGCAATGTTGGATGAATTGGAAGGATAGAAAGGAGGAGTAACAGCAGAGGAGAGTGCCGGTGCAAGGCGGCAGGGTCTTTTTATGCTGTTTTCAGGAAATCGGCCTAAAAACGATTATCAGGTAATAACTTAAGGCAGTAGCTGTAAAAAGCTTACTGTGTATTTGGTAAGTTATCGTCCCCCTTTGAAGGGGGTAGGGGGATGACAAAAATGTTTGAAGAACCTACTCCAACAACTAGGAACCGAATTAAAATAATTCTCGGGAACGCCAAAACCAGCACGAGTAATCATCCCCCTACCCCCTTCAAAGGGGGACATTCGGGTATCGTACCTGAAAGGTAAACAACCGAGTAGTGTCGGTTAGCCGTTGTTAATGTTATCACCAACAACTTGTACTAGGCTCCGCTAGTGTTAAAGGGCAACCACAAGGGATTGCCCCTACATGGACCGGTAGGAGAAATCACCTTTGGCTTGTCTGTTTAGGGGCTGATTTTCGAAAACCGGCCCCTAAACGGGGTTACTTTTTCCGGCGGAAGTAGACGTTGTTGCTGATGGATTCCAGCTTGATGTTGGCGCCGCCGTCTTTGACTTTGCCGCGGAGTTGGTAGCCTACCATGGGCGCTTCCTGCTTCTTGTCGGCGAGGGCAATGTCCAGGTCTGAGTAAACTTCGCCGGTAATGGTTTTGAGGGAGACGGCTGCGCCCTGCTGGGTGGGCCAGTCCATGTCTACGAAACCGCTGATGGATTTGGCGTTCACGGTGCCCCGCAGGCCGCGGAGTTCCAGGTCGCCGTTGATGGTTTCCAGGGTGAGGTTGGCGTCACGGGGTAGGAAGATCTCGTAGTCAATAAGGGCACAGACGCCGCTTTCCAATTTGCCGTTGGAATAATTTCCGTAGGTGGTCGTAGCGCCTTCGGGGCAACCGCCTTCAATTTTACTGTTTTTCAGAAGCTTCTCATCCAGATCTGCGGTGACGTTGAGCTGGTCTTTGCCAAGATCAAAGGTGAGCAGCATGGCTTGGTTCAGTTTGCCGCCGTTGATCTCGTAGGTTACCTTCACGTAGGCTTCTTTTTTATCCCAGGCCGTTACCTTCACATTGTTCCCGAATTTGAGGTTCAGGTTCACTTTCTTCGTAGTGGGCAAGGCCAGTGTTTTCTCCACCGTTTTTTTCTGGGCATGGAGGTTCCCTATACCCCACAGCAGCAGGGCTACAAGCAATAGTTTTTTCATAAGAGGGTTGGTTTTAAAGGACTGTAGAGATTATTTCTTTTTCCGGATAAAGATGTCGCTGGTGATGGACTGCACGCTTACTTCCACGCCGCCGCCGTTGACTTTGCCGGCAATGTCTCCGCCGCCGCCTAGCAACGACAACTCATCTTCCTCGTCTTTGCCTTTCTTCCGCTGCAGGTCAATGTCAAAATCGGTGTAGATCTCGCCTTGCATGGATTTGAGTTTGAAGTTGGCCTTGTCTTTGGCGGGCAACGTGATGTCAATATCGCCGCTCACGGTAGAGATGGCGCTGGGCTTGCTTTGGGCAAGCGAGGAGAAAATCACCTTGATGGAGCCGTTGGTGTTAGTGGCGACTACGGGTCCGGAGATGTTGGTCAAGGTGGCCTCTGAGTTGTTCAGCTTCAGCTCCACTTCCCCGTCAACATCTGAGATGGAAATATCGCCCCCTTCCCAATTGGTTTCTTTGTACACCACCGCGGCGTTCTTGGGGATTCTGATGACGTACTGGGCATCTATCCTAGATGCTTTGGTAATGGTAACGGTGTTCCCGTTTTTGTTTACCCCCAGCCCCAGGTTGGTGTTGTCCTCTATCTGGTTGTAGAGCGGTTTCAGGCCCTCGGCGCGTTTGGGCGGGGCGCTGTAGTCCTTCGTTTCAATCACGACTTCGTCGCCGGAGTAGCCCACAATTTTCACGTTGCTGTTGAACATGGAAAGCTGCACGCGGGCGTCTTTGCCGTTGCCCAGTTTCACTTTGTAGGTGCGTAGTTCGGCCTCGCGCGGCGTTGTCTGCTTTGCGGTAGGCGGGGTAGTCTGGCGGGAAGCGGCAGTGGCTTTCTCTGAGACAAGGCAGTTCCCGGTGAGCATGAGCAGGGCCCATGCCAGTACAATCGTTTTTTTCATGGATGTAGAATTAATGCGTAACTAGATAAGGGTTCCAAGACCCTCTTGTGCTTTGTATTTTACAATGGGTAACAGGTCTTCTTTGTGCATGAGCATTTCCAACTGTGACACGGCGGCAGCCTCTTTCATTTTGACCACCATCTCAATGAGGGTAAGCTGCATGAGCGGCTCGGTTTGGGTGCCCAGGGCCTGGATGAAGGCTTTCCGGACTTCCTTGTGGTCTTTGAACTGGTAGAGGGCCTCGCAGGCGGCTAGCCGCACGTTGAGGTTTCCGTCCTTGTTCATGGTCTTCACCAGTAGCTTGATGATCTTCTTGCTTTCCTGCTCTGTCAGCCCTTCGGTTTTGAGGCCTTGCGTCACCAGTTGCAATCTATCACTCGCCGATGAACTCGCGACAGCGGTATTGGTCGTCAGGACGGATCTTACCGGTTGTCTTTTGGCCGGGAGGAAGGTTTCTATTTTAGGTTCTGGGCTGCCGCTTGCCGTAGCAACGGCTGTCCTCACCGGGCTTTCTACCTGTGGATAGGTTTCAACCGTTTGCTGAGATTCCTGGTCCTGGGGTCTTTGGATTTCCGGTTGCTGCTGAGCGATGATCTCCGTAGGGCTTGCGGGCACGTCATTGGCCTGCCGGAAGTGATTTCCGGTCCAGAAGGCCACTAGCAACAGTGTCATGCTAGCGGCAATCTGCCAGGCATACATTTGGAAGAAGTTGTTGCCCTTTTTCTTTTGCGGCACCTCCCCGGCTGACATGGCGGGGTTCTCTATCTTCTCAAACAGCCAGTCATCGGCCAGGAATTTGTCCATCTGCACGTTCTGCTCCTGGGCATAGAACTGGAACTGCACGGCGTGCGGCTTCAGGGTGTCTGGCAGCATTTTGGTCTTCCGGAAGAAGTCTTTTAGTTGGTCTTCTTCTTCTAAAGACGTGTCGCCGTTGTAGTATTTCTCCAGTAAGGTTTCTACCTGCTCAAACTGCATAGTTTTCCATCTTTAAAAGTCCGTCTCGCACACTTTTGCGGGCCCTGCTCAACGCCACCCTAATGGCATTGACGTTGATGCCCGTCACCTGTTCAATCTCATCGTAGCCGTAACCCTCTACATCGCGCAGGTGCAGGATCAGGCGCTGCTGCTCGGGCAGAAGTTGTACCAGTTCCAGCACCTTGCTCACCTGGTCGGCCTGCTCATAGCGCTGGTAGGGGTTTACTTCCAGCGAGTCCAGTTCCATGTCCACCACATCTACCATGTGCTTGTTCTTGCGGCTTTTGAGCTTGTCCAGGCACAGGTTCTTGGTGATGCTCATGGAGAAGGCCTCAATGCTGGCGTAGGCGTGGAGCTTGTGTTTGTTGGACCAGAGTTTTAGGAAAACATCCTGCAAGATATCCTCCGCCTCCTCCTTGTTCTGCAACAGGAAGAGCGCCATTCTGTACAGCTTCTGCTTAGCCGGGAGCACCTTGGTTTTAAACTCTTGTAAGTCCATTCAATAACAGAGACGACGCAGGAAGGAAGTCATTACAGGGTTTTCAAAATAAATTTTGAAAAAGTTCTGAGTCTTGAGTTTCTGAGTCCTGAGTTGGGTGGAATGTGGTGGTTTTAGGCAGGTTTTGTGGAAAACAGGATGAAAACGCCGAGGTGCGGGAGGTAAGTCAAGTTAACAAAAATGACTCAGAACTCAGGACTACTTCAAAAGGATGATCAGCACGGAGCCCGCCACCATGATTAGGGCACCCATCGTCTTCTTGAGGATATCCGTCTCCTGGAAGAATTTATAGCCCAGTCCAATACTCACCAGCGTGGACAACTGGAACAAGGATAGCGCGTAGCCTACTGGCATCTGCTCAAACACATAGTTGGTGGTGAATTGCATAAGCCCGATACAGAAAACCAGCAGCGCGTACCGCTTTAGTTTGGACCTAATGAACTCCTGCTTGAACCCCAGCCGGTGCGCAGGGCTCCAGAACGTGACCATCGCCGAGAACAAGGCCCCAAACCAGCACCAACTGATAAAGGAAACCGTGGGCGAGGAATACAGGATGGTCTTTTTGATGAACACCGCCTCTACCGCAGCAAACACCATGGCCCACAGCCGGAACTGGATACTGGGTTGCTTTAGAAGCCGCCAGGAGAACTTCTCCTCCGTAGTGCCCAAAACGAAATAGCTGCCGCCAATGATGAGCGCAATCCCCAGCACGCCCCACCCGTTGGGAAACTCCCGCAGCAGCACCATCCCGGCCAGGAGCCCCACCACCGATTTATATGCATTTATGGGCCCCAGCACCGACAAGTCTCCGCGCTGCAAAGCCCGCACCAGGAACCCGTTCCCCAACGCTCCAAACAAACCCACCAGCACCGAGTACCCCCAGAAGCCTAGAGGCAACGAGAGCCAATTAACACCCACAGCAGGGATTATGCACAGGAGACTCAGCAGGAAATATGTAATAAAATTGACCAGCAACGGCAAGCTACCCGCTGAGGTAAGCTGCTTCTGAAACACGTTGGCGAACGGATTAGAAAGGATTCTGAGAAGAACGGCTAGATAAATCAAAATAGTGAAAAGGATGAAAGTACGCCAGTTGATGCTTCGGCAAATCAGGAATTAAAGGGTTACCAAAAAGCTGATATTCAGATATTCCTTCTGTATAAAAATAAATCATTTCTGTTTCGGGCATGTTTCATAGGAAATATGCCCGAAACAGAAATTTAAGGCGTACTGCTACTACTTAACCTTCATCTGCAACTCCTGGGTTTTATCTTTTCCATCACGGAGCACCAGCCGGTACTCGCCTCTAGGTAAAGCCAAGGGTAAAACCGAAGTACGGTTACTAAACTCCACTACGTCTATAGGTACTGCTTGCTCACTTTCTGTGGCTTTGTAGGCTAAGGCAAGGCATGGTAAATCTATTGTTATTTTATTTGCCGACACTTTGTAGGGCTTCCGCTGTCCATTCATCCAAATCCAATCTGGGAGACCGTTTACCAATTTGGTTTTGGGGTGCACCATTGCTACGTCTACCTGCCGGTTATTACTGGTGCCGGTGAAAAGCTGTCCATTGTCATTCCGGACATATATAGCAGGGTAGGATAGCTGGGATAATTGGAAAAAAGGTGAATCGTAATGGGTAGCACTTGTCTCTGTGTAGTCTTCCTGGTCTACTGTGAATGGATCTATGCCGGTAAATTCTTTCAGCCTACCTGCCATAGCTTTCTCCCACGCTTGAGACGGACCTTCGTTCACATGGTCAAAGCCGCAGTGGATGATTATTTTAGCCTTCGGGTCTTTTTGAAGTACTTGTTGAATATTACGGCCCTGGCCAGTCTCGCGATCCTTGCCATTGCCCTCAGTATCATACCCAAATACAATGTAGCCCAACCGTATTGCCTCTCTAATTAAATTCCCGAACTGAGGTTCTTTGGTGTAGTATCCGCTTGTAATGACAGGATATCCGCGCTGGTTAATTAAACTGTCTGCCTGGACTAAGGCTTCTAAGGCCAGGTACCGGTAGCCTTGCTTGTACAAATCTGCCAAAAGCGATTGTGTGAAGACTCGGTGCCGTGGGTTATGGTGCGCCTCATTGATGATGAACAACTGTTCTATGGCAGCTCGAGTGAGTAAGTATTCTTTCGCGTTTTTAGCAGTGTATCCAGCAAAAGTGGCCCTGTCCTGAGCGGTAACCTTGCGGTTCATGGTAGGGTACTGCGCATCCCAAGTTTGTAATGCCTTAAAATAGTCGCCCATGTAGGTGTAGTCCCATGCCGCTTTCTGGTGTTTCCAAGGTACTGTATCAGTGGCCACCTGCGTCTGGAGCTGAGCAGAAAGGCGGTACGGCTGCGGTTCTGCTTGAGCCCAGGAGAGCACCGGCAACAAAAGGAGTAGAAAGTTTATTCCAATCTGTTTCATACAAGACTTGTAAGTGAAGGCATAATACTTAGTTTGAAAGCCTGAAGAATAAGTTTTCAAAAAATCCTAATCCGCGAATGCTTTTGCGGAAGCAGGTGCTGTGGAGTAAAAGTATGTGGCTAAATCTCTATGCTCTAAAATAAGAAATCTTGTTCAGGGTTTCTGCCTGCTTTTCCGGAAAATAGCCTTAAAACCAGCCTACACCCACAGCCGGCGCACGAGGTAACCAGACAAAGCACTGAGTCCGCCTACCACCCCGCCAATAACTACCGTTACCACCAGCAGAATCCAGGGAGAGTTCACGGTGAGCATGGCGGCTACGCGGTTACTTAGAAGACCATCGGTGACCAGGTGCCAGAACAGAGCCATGCCCAGCCAGGCCAACCCAATCGCCCCGAAGCCGGCCAGAAACGCCTGCCCGCCGTAGCGCGCCTTCCAAAAGGCCACCGCAAAGCACACTAGGGCTAGGCTCCACCACGGCAGAAAAAACTGAACTACAACGCTGAAGAGAAGAATAAGGAGGAAGAGCATGGTTAGTTTTTCTTGAAGGTCCAGGTAACAGAAGTAGCCGAAGGTCTATCCGCCGCCGATTTTAAAAACAGCAGTTGGTGCAGTTTCCCGGTTTGCCAGTCGTTCAGGAGATTGTCATAGAAGCGGCTGGCGGGGTTGCCGCTTTGGCCACCGGGGTACACGCCCCAAGCCTGAATCTGCGGACCCATCTGCACCACCATGCGCCAGGATGGGCCATGACTGCCGTTAAGTGCGTTGATGGAGTTGGCGCTGCCCCCGGTGAATAACTGATGCTCAAAGCCCGGCAGCTGGGCCATGTGCCGGATGTAAGAATCACGGGCATTACCCCAGAGCCATTTCTCGCCACCTACGCCCAGGCTATCGGCTACTTCCTTGAAGGTGGCGTTCACCAGCATGGGCAGGGTCTCTTTATCGGGGGTGTTCACGTCATCGTACCAGCGGCTTCTGGGCACCTGCTGGATCATCTGCACCAAACGATCACGGGCAGGCGCTTTATAGGTCTCCGGCGGAAAATCATCGCTCCAAATGGCGCGGGCCAGGGTTTGCCACCAGTTCTCAAAAAGCGAGGGTGCCATCTTATCGGGGTTGAAGCGGTAATCCCAGGAAACCAACAGCTGGTACGCCTTTTTCTGGGTGCCTGTTAGCGAATCCTGGTTTACCAGTTTGAGAAGGGTGGGCAGCACGTTCTGGGGCACAAAGCTGTAATTATCCGTCTGCATGAGCCGAAAGGAATCGGGTGTGGCCTGGGTCATGGCCGAGAGCCGCTGGTTGATGCGGGCACTGCGTTCATACCCGGCAAAGCTGGCGCCCAGGTAATACGGATAATCCTGGGGGCTCACCGGTGTCTGGTTCGCCGAGCTCACGAAGCCGCGCTCGGGGTTTAAGACCTGCGGCACCTGCTCCATGGGAATCCAGCCCTGCCAGTCATGCGCAGGGTTAGAGCCATCCAACAGGAACTTGCCTTGCTCCGGCCACTTCAGCGGAAACTGCCCGTTAGAGACAATGGCGATGTTCTGGGAATCGGCGTAGACGAAGTTGAAGGCCGGCGCAGCCCAGGTAGTTAAAGCATTCCGAAACTGCTGATAATCTGCGGCGCGGTTCACCAGAATCAGCGTTCTCAGTTCGTTCTGCGGATCGTGGGCAATCCAACGTAGGGCGTGACCGATGGGCGTGCTTCCGGCCCGGAACGCTTTCTCATGGGGTAGATAGGCCACCGGCCCGTGGTGCGTGTACAAGACCGTATCTAGAATGGTTTGTCCGCCTTTCACGTTGATTTTCTCCACCACGCGGCGCACGGGTTTCCACTGGTTATCGTGCCAGTACTGCTGCTGTTTGTTGTCTTTGAATTGGATCTGGTACCAGTCCAGCACATCGGCGCCCACGTTGGTCATGCCCCAGGCAATGCGCTCATTGAACCCGATGCCCACCCCCGGCGCGCCCGGAATGATGACTCCGTACGTATTGATGCCCGGCGCATGCAGCTGCACCACGTGCCAGATGGAAGGCAGACTCAGGTTCAGGTGCGGGTCTGAGGCCAGCAGTGGGTACCCGTTAGCTGTTTTGGCGCCAGTCACCGCCCAGTTGTTGCTGCCCAGGTTCTCGGGCTTCTGGCGCTCCAGGGTATGCGCCGCAGCAGCCGCCATGAAATCTGCGGGGGTAGGCGGAATAGGAAGCGGCGTGAAATCTGGTTTGCTGCCCAGCGGCACAATGGGTTCCTCGTGGAAAGGGTAATCTGGGAAGAGGTCCTGGGTGATTTCGGGGCCGTACTTGCGCAGATTGTTGGTCATGCGCAGGTCGTCTGAGTAGCCGGTCATGTCATAGGCCAGCATCTTGAGTAGCAGCGCAATCTTGAGTGTAGTCCAGGGCTCGGGCTTGTAGTGCAGCAGCTTGTACTCAAAAGGATATTCATGCGGCGACAGTTGCGCGATATAGGCGTTCACCCCGGCGGTATACGCCTCCATCACGGCCCGGCTCTGCGGATCGGCCTGCATCCTGGCCAGCGATTTCTTTGCCGACACCACCATGCCTATCCGGCGTTGGTAGCGGTCCATTTCCAGGGTACGCTCCCCAATGATCTCAGACAATCGACCGGCAGCGGCGTGGGTCATGAACTCCATCTGCCACAGCCGGTCTTTGGCCGTGAGGTAGCCCTGGGCATAGTACAGGTCGTGGTCGTTCTGCGCGAAGATGTGCGGCACCCGCAAAGAATCAAACCGGACCTGCACCGGCGCCTGCAAGCCTTCCAGTGTCAATTCCTCAGATTCAAAACCATCATCGGCGCCGCTGCGCCAGAACCCTTCATAGGGGCTCAGGAACGGTCCCAGGGCCGGAATTACGCCATAGGTGCGGTTAAGGCCATAGATGACAAGGAGGGTCAAGGAAACAGCAAGAATGGCTTTGATCCATTTCATATAGAGGCAGGCAGCGGTGGATTGTTCCTGTAAGATAGTTTCTTATCCAAGCAATGGCAAGCCGATGAAGGTCAAAGGCAGGGTCATTGCGTTTTAAGGCTGTTTTAGGGAAAACGAGCCCGGAACGGCCCGAGTGATTCAGACAGTAGACCATTGCGCTGGCGCGAGCGTCCGCACGTATTTATGGACATTGCCTTACTGATGCGCAAAAAGAGGCTCTGGAATGCGTGCGGACACGAGCGGGACGCTCGCGCCAGCGGGGAATGTACCAAAATCCGACACCACTCAGACAACGCGGTGCCTGGTCTCTACCATGGCATTATCCCAACAGGCACAAAAAAGCCGGAGGGTTGCTCCGGCCTTCGTGTTCTTAATACATGATTCTGTTAAATGTCGCCAGGGCTTTTGACGCGGCGCGGACCGCCTTGTCCGCCGCCCTGGCCTCTTTCCAGTTGTTCGGCCACAATCTTAGCGAATTTCTCCTGCTGGGCTGGCGTTAGGATAGCATTGATTTCTAAGGCGCGTTTCTGCGCTTCGGCCTGCATGGCGGCACGGTCTGGGCGTCCGCCGGCGGCACGCATTTTGTCCATCTCCTGGGCCGAGGACAACACGATGGCTTTGATTTTGACGCTCTGCTCAGGGGTGAGTTCCAGTTGCTTCTCATAGCGCTGCAGTTGCATTAGGGCCCGCTCTTCAGAGGTAAGTCTGGCGCGGCCTTGGCTTCCTTGGGTGCCTTGGGCAAACGCCGAGGTGCCGGCTAAAAGGGCGATGAACAGAAACGCGAGCTTGGCTAAATTTTGCATGGTTTTCATACTATAGGTTCGCTTTGGTTGGTTTAGAGATTAGAGACAATTGCATGCCTTTGGTTTAATGGCAACTCAAAAAAGATGAACTATCTGGAAGGCAATCAGGCATATGGAACGGTTTGTAAAAAAATTGCCTTAATTTTAAGGATGTTTTCTGGAAACTAAGCCAAAAACGCGCCATACTTCCCAAACGACCCTTTTTATTTTTAACGCTTTTTGAATGAAACGTAAAATTTTGAGTATCCTGTTGCTGGGTGCCAGCCTAACGGCGGCCGCACAGAGCAACAAAATTGAGTTCACGGAGTACGACCTGCCCAATGGTCTGCATGTGATCCTGCACCAGGACAAAACCACGCCCACGGTGGCCGTGACCATGATGTACCACGTGGGTTCCAAGAACGAGAACGCAGACCGTACGGGTTTCGCGCATTTCTTTGAACATTTAATGTTTGAAGGCTCAGAGAACGTGGAGCGCGGCAAGTACATCAATATGATTCAGAGCGCGGGTGGTGCCGTGAACGCCAACACCTCCTTTGACCGCACCTACTACTACCAGATTCTACCGTCTAACCAACTGGCTTTGGGCCTTTGGATGGAAGCCGACCGTCTGCGGGCTGCCAAGATTGATGCGCAGGGCATTGAGACGCAGCGCCAGGTGGTGAAAGAAGAAAAGAAACAGCGCATTGACAACCAACCGTACGGCACTTTGCTTGAAAACACCTTCGCGACGGCGTACGCGGTGCACCCGTACCGCTGGGTGCCCATTGGGTCTGCGCAGTACATAGACCGGGCCTCGGCCAGAGAGTTTGAGCAGTTCTACAAGACCTTCTACGTGCCTAACAATGCCACTCTCACCATTGCCGGTGACCTCAACATTGACCAGACAAAGCAGTGGGTAGAGCAGTATTTCGCCAATATTCCCAAAGGCACTAACAACATCCCGCGCCCAACGGTAGTAGAGCCGGCGCAGATAGAAGAAGGCCGCAAAGTGGTGTTTGACAACATCCAATTACCGGCCGTGATTCAAGCCTACCACATTCCGGCGCAGGGTTCTGAGGACTCTTATGCCATCAACATGCTCACTACCTTGCTTGCCGGCGGACCTAGTTCCCGCCTGAACAAGGCTCTGGTGGACAAGCAGCAGAAAGCGGTGACCGCAGCTTCTATCCCCATGCCTTTGGAAGATCCGGGGCTATTCATCAACCTGGCCATTGCCAATCAGGGCGTAGACGTGCATGACCTGGAGCGCGCCATGGATGTGGAGATTGATCGCGTGAAGAACGAGACCATCTCTGACCAAGAGTTTCAGAAGCTACGCAACCAAATGGAGACTAGCTACATCAGCAGTATCTCTACCCTGGAAGGCCGCACCGAGAAACTGGCCTCTTACCACGCCCTGCACGGCAACACCAACCTCATCAACACCGAGCTGGACAAAATCCTGGCCGTGACCAAAGATGACCTCATGCGGGTAGCCAAAAAATACTTGACCAAAGAAAACCGGGCCGTGCTGCATTATTTGCCCAAAGCAACCCAAGCCAGATAAGCTTTGTTTTCTTTTCCTTACTCACAGAATTCCATGAAAAAATATATTTCCATTTTCTTTTTGGCGCTGGCGGTCTCTTTTGGCAGCACGGCCCAGACAAAGCAAACCCCGCCGCCCGCGGGTCCGGCGCCTACCATTGAGTTAGGCCAATACGAGTTCTTCACGCTCTCTAACGGCCTGAAAGTGTACGTGGTGGAAAACCATAAACTGCCCACCGTGGCCATGAGTCTGGTGCTGGACCGCGCCCCGGTTTTGGAAGGCGAGAAAGCCGGACTCACCGGCGCTGCCGGCTACCTCATGCGCACCGGCACCACCACCCGCACCAAAGACCAACTAGACGAGCAGATTGACTTCATTGGTGCCTCGCTCAACACCACCTCTACCGGTTTCTCGGCCTCCGGCCTGAAGAAGCACTTCCCTAAACTATTGGAATTGACCGCCGATGTGGTGCTGCGCCCCAAGTTCACCCAGGAAGAACTAGACAAGTTCAAGAAGCAGATGGCCTCTAGCCTGGCCTCGTCTAAAGATGATCCGGCTACCATGGAGGAAAACGTGCAGCAAGCACTCCTCTTCGGGAAAAGCCATCCGTACGGAGAGGTTGTCACTGAGAAAACCGTGGAGAACATCACCTTAGCTGATGCCCAGCAGTACTACAACACGTACTTCAGACCCAACATCGGCTACCTGGCCATTGTGGGCGACATCACGGCCAAAGACGCCAAGAAGCTGGTGAAAGAGTACTTTGGCAAATGGAAGAAAGCCGATGTAAAGCAGAACACCTATCCGGCCCCGGCCCCGTTGGCGGCGAACCAAGTAGCCATTGTGGATCGTCCTAACTCGGTGCAGTCTAACATCTCGGTGACCTACGCGGTAGACCTGAAACCCGGCAGCCCAGATGCCATCGCGGCCAGCCTCATGAACAACATCCTGGGCGGTTCTTTCGCCCGCCTGGATGCCAACCTGCGCGAGAAGCACGCCTACACCTACGGCTCTAACTCCTCGCTGGTATCGGATCGCCTTATGGGCCGGTTCAGTGCTTTCGCCAGCGTGCGGAACACCGTTACCGACAGCGCCTTCACCCAGATCACCTATGAAATGAACCGCCTGCGCAAAGAGCCGGTGCCTAATGAGGAACTGCAGAAGGTGAAGAACATGATCATCGGGTCTTTTGCCCGCTCGCTGGAGAATCCGCTTACGGTGGCCATGTTCGCCATCAATACCGCGCGTTACAACCTGCCCAAAGACTACTACGCCAACTACCTCAAGAACGTAGCCGCCGTTACGCCCGCCGATATCCAGCGCGTGGCCCAGCAGTACCTGCAGCCCGAGAAAGCGTACCTGGTAGCCGTAGGCAACGCCCGCGAGATCACCGACAAGCTGAAGCGTTTCAACGGCAACCAACCCGTGGCTTATTTCAATGCTTTCGGCGAGAAGACCGATGCGCCGATGGCCTCGCTTCCGGCCGGTGTCACTGTGCAGACCGTGCTAGCCTCGTACATCAACGCCATCGGGGGCAAAGCCAACGTGGAGAAGGTAAAGGACCTCACCATTAAGCGCACCATGAACGTACCCGGCGCCCAGTTGGCGGTAACTGTTCAGCAGAAAGGCGCGGACAAGTCTTTGCTCACTGTGAGCTACGGCCCCAACGAAATCAACCGCGTGACCATCAACGGCACCAGAGGCGCCATCCTCACGCAGGGCCAGACAAAAGAGATGACCCCCACCGAGCTGCAGGACCAAAAGCTGGACAACTGGCTGAGTTTCCTGAACTACGACAAACTAGGCGTGAAACTGGCCCTAAACCAGGTAGAGAAAGTAGACGGTCGTGAAGCCTACAAACTGGAACTTACCCTGCCCAGCGGCAAGAAGTCTTTCCACTACTTTGACAAGGAAACCGGCCTGAAAGTACGCGAAGTGGCCACCGAGCAAACTTCCGTAGGAACCGCCAACCAAACCACCGATTTTAAAGATTACCGCGAAGTGAACGGCATCAAGTTCCCGCACCAGATTGACCTGCACATCGGCAGCCAGGTGGTTTCCTCCACCGTGAACAGCGTGGAGATCAACAAGAACCTGAAAGACGATGTCTTCAAACTGAAATAAGGTTTTACAGACATTAATGTAGCTCGGCCTCGTTTCTGAGCGCTTTTGATGAAAAGCGCCCAGAAACGAGGCCGAGCTACATTAATAGGTACTTGCTGGCACAAATCGACTTTGGTTCCTAGCTTCTTTTGGGAAATCCAGGCTTAGGTCAAGTTATTTTACTCTCGATTGCCGCTCTCATAATGGTAATGCTCCATCGATGCGGAGGTGAAACCGCCTATGAAGTCAGGATCTACTTTCTTTTCTTTCAACTTCTCTGGTTTCATGTTCACCAGACCATTCTTTACGGCCCAGTCCAGTGCACCTTGGTCAAGCGGATACTTAGTTAGAATTCCAGTCAGTTTATTTCTCATTATCCACTCTTCTGCGACCACAAGGTCCTCAAACACACCACCAGAGAATAGCTTATTGATGGAGTTGAAGACCCAGACTGATTTGCAAGAATCAACTCTTTTGAACACGAAGTGGAATTCACCTTCTCTAATCAGGTGATTGATGATAGTTTCAATTTCCCTTCTTTCTATTTGGCTGACGAGCAGCATGTCCTTAGCCCAGAAATATCTGCCGCTGAGACATTCCCCTGTCTTAGAGTTTTCTTCCCTTAGAAATCTTATGTTCTCGAAGGTAAAAGCGGTAGCGGAGTAAACTGTCCCGTCCTCTAATATGACATCTATGTCAGAGTTGTCGTTTGTCTTTTCTTGTCCTCCTATGATATGACCTTTACTCTCTGATTCTATGACAATCTCCTTAACTTTCATCTTCTTTCATTTAGCCAAACATGTTTCTAAACTAAACTCAAGACTCACTCTTCCCTAAATCCTGGCCCGGCTCATCAGAAATGCCCGAAGCGCCTTGTCTAAGGGCTCGTGCAGATGAAACCGTTCGTAATGGATCTGCTTTTTGCGGGTGTCTGTTTCCAGATTAGCCAGCCATTCCTGCAGCCGTCTTAGGTACTCGGTTCGCTGGGCTTCAGTGCTCACCTGAAGCGTTTGCCCCGTCTCCAGATCCTGGAATGCAAGCTGACCCTGATACGTGAACTCCAACTCGTTTTTGCTCATCAAGTGGAACAGCAACGTGTCTTTCTCCCGCGCGCCTATTTTGCGCAGCGTCTCCGTTATTTCAGTGGTCTGCTCGTACATGTCGGTGACCAGTACCGTAATTTCTTTTTGCCGCTTTTTCGCGAAAACAGGCGCTAAACGGTCTGGTGCCGGGAATGCTCCATTAGGTTTCACCTGCTCTAGCTGATGGAAGAACCGCTGCAAGTGCTGGCTGGATTGCTGTGGTGCCAGTTGTACCAATTGGTCTTCCTGTAACACAAACAGTCCCACGGCATCGCCTTGCTGCACCGCCAAGTACGCGAGCGAGGCTACTAAATAGCGGGCATAATCCAGCTTGGTAAGCGTTCCATCCTGATGCGCCATAGAACCACTGGCATCCACCACAAACCGCACCGCCACACTGCTGTCCACCTCCGATTCCCGGATGTAGTACCTATCTGAGCGCGCGAACATCTTCCAATCCAATTGCCGCAGGTCATCGCCGGGTTGATAGCTTCGGTACTGGCTGAACTCAATGCCCGCTCCCCGCCTAATGCTCTGGTTCTGTCCAAGCAGAAAACCATCTACCACCGCCTTGGCAATCAGGCGCAGGTCTTTGATAGCGGCGAAGGTCTGGGGGTTGAGGAGGCGGTGGGGCATAATTTATTTTAGTTGTCAAACGGGCAGTACAGCCTCTTTTCTGTCATCTTGGAAAGATCTTGTGGCCGAGCTAGAATAACTTTGAATAAGCGCCATTACCATTTGCTTACAAGATCCTTTCAGGATGACAGAAAAGAGGCTGTCTAAGGCGATTTTTCTTTCGATGCAGCTCTACCTTAAAACCTCCCTCGGCATTTCCACGCCTTTCAGCAGTTCTTCCACTACTTTA
This sequence comes from Rufibacter hautae, assembly GCF_008271695.1. Lineage (GTDB taxonomy): Bacteria > Bacteroidota > Bacteroidia > Cytophagales > Hymenobacteraceae > Nibribacter > Nibribacter hautae. Next base: position 2,013,126 of record NZ_VKKY01000001.1, on the reverse strand, counting down.
TCGGTGGTGATATTATCTGCCTCGGCGGTGAAGTTGACGAGTACGCGGTGACGCAGCACCGGATACGCCATGGTCTCTAGGTCTGGCAATGTTACCGCGAAACGGCCTTGCAAGAGGGCTCGCGCTTTAGCGGTAAGGATAAGCGCTTGTCCGGCCCGTGGACCGGCTCCCCAACGTACGAACTCCTGCACAAACGATACCGGACTTTCAGCGGGGCGGGTGGCACGAACTACGCGGGCAACATAGGAAACCAAATCATCCGAGATGGAGACTTCGCGCACTAAACTTTGGAGCGCCAGAATCTCAGGCCCGGATAGAATGGGTTGCACCGTTTCCCGTTTGCCGCCAGTGGTGTTTTTCAAGACCGAAATCTCCTCCAATTCTGTGGGGTACTTGATTTTGATGTAGAGCAGGAACCGGTCTAATTGCGCCTCGGGCAGCGGGTACGTACCGCTTTGCTCAATGGGGTTCTGCGTGGCGAGCAGGAAGAAAGGACGCGGCAGCGGGTAGGTTTTACCGGCGTAGGTCACTTCAAACTCCTGCATGGCCTCTAGCAACGCTGCTTGGGTTTTAGGCGGCGTCCGGTTGATTTCATCGGCTAGCACGATGCTGGCGAAGATGGGACCTTCATTGAACTGGAAAAAACGCTTGCCCGTGGTGTGGTCTTCCTCCAGAACTTCGGTGCCCAGAATATCGGTCGGCATGAGGTCTGGGGTGAACTGGATGCGGCGGAACGGCAAATCTACGGCACTGGCCAGCGTACGCACCAGCAGGGTTTTCGCCAAGCCGGGAACGCCTTCCAGAAGTCCGTGGCCACCGGCTAACAGGGTGATGAGCACCTCATCTAGGACTTCCTGCTGGCCTACAATGATTTTACTTATTTCCTGCCGAAGCGCCGGCAGTTTGCTTAACAGTTGGTTTAGGTCTTGTGGGGTCACGTGGGGCGGAAGCTAAACGATACTACTTGAACCAGTAAGTAAGCGATTGTTCTTGAATTTGCCTTTCCGTTTTCGGTTTGTTTTCAGGAAATCAGGCCAAAAAAGCTATTAGGCATACTTACGCTGGCGCGAGCTTCTAGCTCGTGTCCGCACGCATTTCATATTCAGGAATGGGAAAGCGATTTCTAAGGGAATAGGCTGAATGATGTCAAGTTGCGTTCCCTATTACTATCACACCTTAGTTAGTAGTGTTTGCAGGTTATTGAGACGTAAAACTTTAGGCTTCTGTCTGTTCTCTTCAATGCGCCCCTTTACTGTTTTAAGTTTTTGATCATACTCAAGCCAGAATTCTCCGCAGATTGAAACAGCGTAATCTTCACCTGCCTCGCTGTCACCTTTGTATAACCCGATGACATAAAATTGGTCTTTTTTAAACACATCAATATAAGGTCTGCACAGTGCTCCATCGTCGCCGTAAATTTTGACTTCCTTTCTCTCCTCTTTGCCTTTTAATACCTGAACGACTTCTACCTGAACTGATTGGGGTTGGTTGATTGGTTCCGGACCTGCTCCTGTCAAGGTAAAGAAGTCTTGGTACTCTTTAATCTTGACTAAGGCAATTATATCAGCTTTTTGCGTGGCTTTAATGAAATTTCTAGCAGTTCCACAAGAACAGGAAATTGCTGGTAACCAAATCAAGGTCATGACAGCTAACAGTATGTATTTCTTCATAGTTAAAAAATCTACAGGAGGTAAGCTTTAACTCGTAAGCGCATACATCAGAATATTCACCCCAAACTTAGTGTTGTCCTCGGCGAGCCAGCGTTTGTTTCTAAAGTCATAGTCCCACTCGCAGCCGTAGTCTTTGTTGCTATAAAGCACGGCAATGCGGCCGTTCACTTCGTAGGCCTTCAGGTAGTCATGAACCAGGTCATCGCCCCAGCCGTTGAGCTCAAAAGACGTGGTGGGTGGGCCTTCCTCGAACTTGAAAAAGGAACGGTAAATAGGATGGGTATTGGAAATTTTCTTCAACGCCTTCGGCCCGAAACAGACGCGCATTTGCTCCTCAAATGACCGGGCGAAGAGGCCGTCTATGTCATGGTTGCAGTCGTCTACAAACACGAAGCCGCCGTTCTTTACGTAACGCTCAAAGTTAGCTCTTTCCTTCGCGTTAAACTGCACCAGTTTGTGGCCACTCAGGTAACAGAACGGATAGCGGAACAGCTCGGTACTTTCCAGACTGATGACCTTTTCCTGCTCCATGATAGGCACGGTGGTGTACTCTACCAGCGAGTGCAGCAGGTTGGAGGGCATCCGTTGGTCGGTGTCCCAGTTGCCGGAGCGGTATTGCAGGCGTACGAAGGTGAAAGGAGCGGGCATGGGAAGCAAAATAAAGCCGTTCTATGAACTAGAACGGCTTTAAGCATGATTTCATTTGATTAAACAGCGTCTGACAAGCTGGTGAAGGTGAAGTCTCTGATCTTCATAGGAGGCACCAAGTTACCACCGATGCGCTGCGGTTTGCCCAAAGCCTCCAGGTTATTGAGCATGATGACCGGGCTCTCGTTGAAACGGAAGTTCTTCACGGGGTGCTTGATTTTGCCATTTTCAATGTAGAAAGTTCCGTCGCGGGTGAGGCCGGTGTAGAGCAGGGTCTGTGGATCTACGGCCCGGATGTACCATAAACGGGTCACCAGAATGCCTTTCTGAGTGCCTTTGATGAGGTCTTCCAGACTTTGGTTACCGCCGGCCATGATGAAGCCACCGGGGGCAGGCAAACCTTTCACGCCTTTCTTCTCGGCCCAAAAACGGGAGTACGACATGTTTTTCACTACTCCCTTGTCAATCCAGGTTACTTTCTCGTGCGGCCGGCCGTCGCCGGACCAAGTGGAGGCAGGAATCTCGGGATTAGTAGGATCTGAGGTGATGGTCACGCGCTCGTCAAACATCTTCTCGCCCAGTTTGGTCTTCCCGCCCGGCTTGCTCAGGAAAGAACGGCCTTCTTCGGCGTTACGGGCGTCAATGCTCCGAAACATGTTTTCCAGCAGATCCACCGCCGCGGTGGGCTCCAGAATCACGGTATACTTGCCAGGTTCCACGGCTTTAGCGTTCATAGAACCTAAGGCTTTCTGCGCCGCAATCTCTGAGGCTGCCCCAGTGTCCAATTTGGAAACATCGCTTACATCACGGGTTACGTAGCCCGATCCGGTGCCGTCTGCGGTACGCATGGTCACGGAGAAATCCACGTCTGAGCTTTGGTTGTAGGCGAACAGGCCTTTGGAGTTCATCTTGGCGCTGAAGCCACTGCGGTCTTCCCAGAAACCAGCGGCCGTCAACTTTTTGCTATCGGCGAGCTGCATACTTTTCGCGGCAGCGTTGGCACGGTATTCTGGATCTATGTCGTGGGTGGTTTTGAACCAGGCGTTGCTGGGCAAATAATTCTGCGGGCCGAGCATGGGCACGTACTCCGGGCTTTCCGGGGCAATGCGGGCGACCTCTTCGGCACGGCGCACTACTTTCTCCAGCGAGGCATCGTCAAACTCGTTGATGGTAGCTACGCCGGAACGTTTCCCGAAACGGGCTTCCACGGCCAGCGACATGTTTTCTTCCTCGCCACTGGTAGACACGGTACTGCGGGCGTAACGGATGTTACCCCCTTTATAGCCGGTGAGGTTTACCTCGCACTCATCGGCTTTGGAATAGCTCAGGGCCTTTTTCAGCAGCGCCTGCGCCTGATCTTTACTTAATATTGCCATTGGTCTGTATCAAGTAGCAAGACACGACTAATATAGCCGCGCTTATCTCGCTAGTTTCTCCTTGTTAAATTTTCCTTCCAGTATTGATGACATTCACGCCGTTGAAGCGGGTGTGAGCGGAGCCGTGCGAAACGGCGCTCACCTGGCTGGGCTGGCCTTTGCCGTCGAAGAAGGAGCCGAACATGCGGTAATCGCTTTCGTCGCAGACAGCGGCGCAGGAGTTCCAGAATTCCTGGGTGTTGCTCTGGTAGGCCACATCCTCCAGCGGACCTACAATCTTGCCGCCTTTAATCTCGTAGAACAACTGGCCGCCGAACTGGAAGTTGTAACGCTGCTGGTCGATGGAGTAAGAACCACGGCCCGCGATGTAAATACCACGGTCCACGCCTTTGATCATATCATCCACGCTCAGTTTCTGCTTGCCCGGAGCCAGAGACACGTTAGGCATGCGCTGGAACTGCACCGAGCTCCAATTATCGGCATACGAACAGCCGTGCGATTCTTTCTCGCCGATGATGTGGGCTTGGTCACGGGTAGCCTGGTAATTCACCAACGTTCCGTCCTTGATCAAATCCCAACGCTTGGTTTTCACGCCTTCGTCATCGTAGCCTACCGCGCCCAAAGAACCCGGCTGTACTTTATCGGCGAAGATGTTCACGTGCTTGCTGCCGTACGGGAAAGCTTTAGTTTTCCACTTGTCCAGGGTGGCGAAGGAAGTACCGGCGTAGTTGGCCTCGTAGCCCAGCACGCGGTCCAACTCCAGCGGGTGCCCCACACTTTCGTGGATGGTCAAGCCTAAGTGGTTGGGATCTAGCACCAGGTCATATTTCCCCGCCATGACTGATTTAGCCGTCAGTTTCTCGCGGGCCTGCTTAGCGGCCAGACCGGCATCAGCCACCATGTCAAAGTATTTGTCGTAGCCGATAAGGCCGGTGCCTTCCGGCCCTTTCATGGTAGGCGCCTTCACGGTGAGGTACTCGTAGCCCATGCCCATTGGGGCGCTTAGCGCATCGCGGGTTTTGAATTTGCCTGAGGCTTTGTCTACGGCGGTTACCGTGAAGTTGGGCCAGATGCGGTGGATGTCCTGGTCAATATAAGAGCCATCGGTGGAGGCAAAGTATTTCTGCTCGTTTATCTGAAACAAGGCCGAATTCACGAAGTTGGCTCCGTTGGCCAAGGCAGCGGCGTTGGCGGCCAGGAGCAAATCGGCTTTCTCTGACACGGGTACGGCAAAGGCATTCTGTTTTATGGGCGTTTTCCAGGAAACCTCTCCATACCCTTGCTGCGGAGCCAGCTGTACCGGCTCTTTCTGCAGTTTGGAGTTAGCTTTGGCGATGGCCACGGCCTGCTCGGCGGCTTTGGCAACGCCTTTGTCGCTCACGTCTGAGGTGGCCGCGAAGCCCCAGGTGCCGTTGGCAATCACGCGCACGCCCACGCCGTAGCTCTCAGTGGTGCTGATGCCTTGAACTTGCTTCTCGCGGGTAAACACGTTCTGGGCCAGGTAGCGGCCAATGCGTACATCGGTGTAAGTGGCGCCTTTGCTTTTGGCGGCATTCAGAGCCACATCGGCCAGGCGCTTTTTCAGGGCCACATCCACGGTTTCCAGGGCGCGGGCCGGATCAATCTCATGACCAAACGTTGGGACGTTGGAAAGCAGAAGCCCTCCTACGCCCATGGCGGTCAGTCCTATAAAATCACGTCTTTTCAAGGGTTTGTTTGTTAGGTAAGCGAGAATTTATATGCGCAAAAAGATTTGCACTTCTAAGTTTACTTCTTGTTCAGGAGGAAAGCAAGAAAGATTGACCAGAACTGGAAAAAGCCGAGGAGATAAGTAACCGATACTAATGTTTACCACCTGTGAGGCTGCTCTCTTTAAGCCTATTTTAGAGAAAACAGGACATAAATAGAAAAGGCGCCACCCCGTGGAGGATGACGCCTTTTCTTATGCTTAAAGCTGTTTTACAGCCTACTTGGTAAGAACCAAACGATTGGTGAAGACCTTGTTGCCAGCCTCTACTTTGTAGATGTAGGTTCCGGCAGGCAGGCTGGTTCCGTCAAAGTTCACGGTGTGGTTACCCGCAGCTTTGCGTTCAGCCACCAACAACTGCACTTTGTTGCCCATCACGTCATACACGTTGATCTGTACTGGTCCCTCCTGCGCTACGGCGTAGCTAATAGTGGTTCTGCCAGAGAATGGGTTAGGGTACGAGTACACACGGTCATTGGCCGAGGCAGCAACCGCAGTAGAAGTGCTGGTGGCAGCAATAGGCTGGGTAGCGGCATTCCATTGGGCGTGGGTACGGGTAATGATCACGGCGAAATCACCGCGGGTTACGTCTTGCAGCGGCTTGAAGGTAGCATGCAGGGTTGGCTTCAGGTCATACGGACCTTGGGTCACCGAGTAGTAGGCGTTGATCAGGTTCAGCTCCAGGGCCACGCTCACGTACCCTTCCAAACCGGCCGGGATAGAAGCAGCATCTTCAATTGAATAGCTCACGCCGTCAACGGTAACTGTAGGAGTTTTACCGTTGCGCGCCAAGGCAAATTCCTGCAAGCCCAACGCCTGTACCAGCGAGTAAGACAACTCAGCACGGGTCACTTTCCCGGCTGGTACAAATTTACCCGGAGACACCGGTAACATGATGCCGTTAAACTTGTGGCTTAAATCACGCAAGGCACCGCCTTTGGCCACGATAGACTCGGCCAGCAGCTTTCTGTCTTTTACATCGGTTAAGGTGAAAGAGCCATCAATGGGCAGGAACTGACGGATGCCTTCGCCCATCATGAGGTAATCTGCCAGGTCAATGCGCTTCAGGAGTTCGTCTGGCTTGAAGCCTCCTCCTGCTAAACCATCTACCAAGCGGGCACCTACGGCCATTTTGATGGAAGCCTCGGCAGGGTGACCAGCGATGTCGGCCAAGCCGGTAATGCCAGCGGCTGTCATTTTGTTCACCACTCCGTTGATGGTCTCGGGAAAAGCAACGCCGTTCAAGCCGGAAACTTCGGCGGTCCAGGAGCCTGCCTCCGGAGATGCCACGGCCACACCTCGGTCATAGCTCAGGGCAAAGGTCACCGGGATGCCAGCGCTGGTTCTCACGCCGCTTGGCGAGATAAGGGTTAATCTAACGGGGTTACCGGTTTCACCGGCTGGGCCAATGGCTTTGATTTTGGCTTCAATGCTGGTAGTGCCTGAAGCCACGTTGAATTTGTAAACGTTGGTTGCAGTAGTGGCCGGGTTAAAGTTGATGGAGAAATTCTCAGATTCGCTGTTCGCGTTCACGTTGCTGTTGAAGGTTCTGGTCATGTTTACCGTGGAACCATAGATAGCGGAGGCTCTAAAGGCTCTGTCCACGGCAGCATACGCGTTCACATAACCGGCGCCTACTTCCCATGATTCAGTGCCTGGGATGTTGGAGGCCGTCTGCTGCAGTATCTCTTTTACCTGCGCTACGGTTAAGGCAGGGTTCGCATCCAGCAACAGTGCCACAATGCCCGCCACGTGCGGAGCCGCCATAGAAGTACCGCTCATGTGCGTGTAGTAAGGCAAATGGGCAGGCTCTAAGGTAGTAGCATCTTTGTCAATGGACAGGGAAGAAACTGGGGCAATCACACGGGTGGAGATGATATCCACGCCCGGAGAAGTTACCGTTGGGCGGTCTTGCCAGGTGAAGGTTTGTCCGTCAAGGGTGAAGGAACCGCCTTTGTTTTTGACCCCTCTGGAGGAAAAGTCAGCCAAACGGCCCGATTTGTCACCGGCGGCCACGGCAATGACCCATGGTGCTTTCTTATAGTTACCGGTGATGGTGCTGGAGCTAGGACCGGAGTTACCCGCCGAAAACACCACCACGATGTTCCGGTCAACGCAGCGCTTGGTGGCCAGCGTGATAGGATCAGCTGGGTTCACGTCTGAACCGGTGTCGCTGGTGTTTCCGAAGGAGTTGGTGATGACCCGGATGTTGTAACGGGCCTGGTTGATGATGGCATAGTCAAAGCCAGAGAGCACATCCAGCAATAACAGGGCAGCACCAGAACCATAGCCTACCAGGTCGGCGCCAGGGGCTACCCCGGTGTACTTGCCTCCGGAGGCCTGGCCAATACCGCCCACAATACCGGCTACGTGCGTTCCGTGACCACCGGTGGCATCAGTGTTCGGGATATTCTCTACCGGCGTGTAAGGCAGAATACTGGAAACCGAGTTCAGGTTGGTCACCGAAGTCGCGTTCTGCTTCAGGTTCTTGCCGAACTGCAGGTCTGGGTGCGTTCCGTCTACGCCGCTGTCATTTACCAGCACGCCCACTCCTTTCCCGGACACCGGAAGACCTCCGTTCTGGGTAGTAAAGGACATCTCGGTGCGAAGTTTATCCACCCCGGTGATGGCACGGGCACCATCGTTTTCATACTTGAGGGATTCGTTTAGGTAAAGAGAGGCTACTCTGGGGTCTTTGGCCAGGGCTTCTACCTGGGATGGAGTAGCCACAATACCGGCAATGGGCAAAGCACGTAAGGTCAATCCTTGCAGGATGCCTATTTTGGTGAGGGAAGCGACATCCAGCAAGGTAGGGGCCGCATTGCCTTTGAAGGTTACTACCACCTGCACAGGCAGTAATCTGTTAACGAGGGTTGCCTTCAGTTTTGGGTCTACAAAGGCTTGTGCGAAGACCTGGCTTACTGCCAAAAAGCAGAAAGCCGCAATGGATAGAATTCTTCTCATAAAGGAAGGTGGGTAAAGGTTTTACATTTGTTAGTTTGGTAGTATGTAATGGGGCTTATGGAGAGTACCTACGGAACATTATGTCAAGTAGGTTTTCACGTATTTGAAAAATATAATAGCAGTTCTCAAGGCTTTTAACCTCTCGCTTTTCCTCTTTTATCACCCTCTGTATTATCAATAAAACTTTAGCAAGACACCGTACTTCTTCCTTTCCAAAATTTCATATAAGATACTTTCCTGATGCTATTTACAACAGCATAAACTCATGTAACTACATCATATGGTTTAGTAATTTTTTTATCAAAAAGGCTAAAAAATGCAATAACCTTTTACGGGGTTTACCGTCACTCCTTCCTATTTAACAATCAGCTTCGAAATACTACCAGCAGTTGATAAACAATGTTTAAGGATGCCTCACCACTTAGTTACAAAGGCGGTGAGAGCCAGCTTAAGGATGGTCGCCACTTCTCTGAGATGTGCCGAAATGCGTGATTGCCAGAGCGGATGGAGGAACCTTTTTCTAAATAGAAATGCCCCGGCAGATAGCTCTACCGGGGCATTTCTATTTAGAAAGAATATGAAGCAGGGTATTAGATAGGCCTTACCTTACCCATGCCGCTGTGTTTCACATTTGGCGAGCCTTTGTAGTTGACATTCACAATACCGGCAGCCTCTACACTCAATTCTTTGGCAACGTTTACCTCCGCATTGCTGGCACCAGCGGCATCCAAGGTCAGGTAATCGGTTTTCAGGTCAAGGGCTTTCAGGGTGGTGGCTCCGGCCAGATCCATCCGTACTTTATCGGCGCGGCCGCTTAAGGTTACTTTGGTGCCTCCGGCAAAATCACCGGTGAGTTCTTTCACCTGCACGGCCATTTGCACGTTGATACCCCCGGCAAACTCCAGGCTGAGGGCCGTACCGCTGATGGTGTTGGTGGAGGTGAGTTTTATGCCACCCGCCAGCTCAAGGGCTTTGAGGCTGCGTACCGTCACGTATGCTTTCAGGCGCTTGGCATTCCGGATGCTGTTGGGTTTGGTTTTGATGGTGAGCATGCCATTCTCCACCGTAGATTCAATCAAAGGCAGGATGTTGTCCTCGGCCTCAAGCTTCAGCCCCTCGGCAGTGCCTTGGGTAAGCACCACCTCAAAACCTCCGCTTACCCTTAGTTTATCAAAAGAACCCACAGAACGGGTCTGGGTAGTGATATTGCCGTTGCCTTCTACTGATTGGGCCTGCACCTGTGACACCCAGCAAACAAAGGCCAGGAGCAACAAAAGGGAAGAGAATGTCTTTTTCATGGGTTTATGGAAGTTTAGGATCTGGTTGTTTCTAGTATAGATGCCAAAATCTGCCAAAGGTTGCTCGGCGCGTGCCGGAAAAGAAAACTAAACCGCCAAACTCACCACCAGGCCCAGAAGCAGCGTTGTCACCCCGGCAATGAGGTAAAGGAACAGCACCGTGGCCATGTTGAAGAACGTACGCAGATACCCCCTTTTGAAAACCCGCCGCAGCCCGAAGAAGAGGTACAGGAAGCCCAGCAAGTTGGCCCAACCGAACAAATCTATGGAGGTGAACAGGTATAGAGAGAGCATGTACAGGATGTACAGCACAAAGTAGAAGCAGTGCAGGTGAATGCTGAAGATGAGGTGCTCCATGTAAAAACGCCGGGCCCGGAAGAAGACCAATTTGAGCAGCAGCGCAAAGACCGGCATGAGCACAAACATCATGAGGGAGAGATATTTGAGCCCTTTCGCAATGAGTTCGTCTCTGGTGAGCCGTTGAAAATCAGCGCTTTTCTGCAGAACCCCGCGCGTAAACCAATTGTGATTTTTAACCTTGAAGGTGTTAAGAGCAGAGTCTAACTGCGCAGTGGAGGCATGCGGCGGAATGCTGTCAAGCGTGGCGAAATTGTAATTTTCCGTTTGGTTATCGGCTACCAAAAGGCTGTCCATATTGATGTTTCTCTCCTCCAGCCTTTTCCGGATGGAATCTGTGGCCTGGGGCCCTGCCTGAACAAGCAGGCTGTCTACCTGAGAGGGGGCTTTTCTTAATTGGCTCCCTAAGGTCCGCTCACCGCCCTCAATATGGCCTACCCGCAAAGAAAGCAGGAAAAAGAAGACAAAGGAAATGAACACGTACAGCCTGATGGGCGGCACATACCCCATGCGGCGCCCTCGGTGGAACTCGTTGGTGAGTTTGCCGGGGGCAAAAAGCAGGTATTTTACCGTTATCCAGAACTTGCTGTCATAGTGGATGGTGCCTTCTAGCAGTTCCAGGGCCACGTGCTGGAACGGAACGTTCAGGTCGTGGTTTTCCTGTCCGCAACGCGGGCAGAAGTTGTCTGGCTGCTCCTGGACAAACTCAAATTCACAATTGGTACAGACCGGATACTTACGCAGGTGCTTGCCCATAAAGCTTTGTACTACACGCTATATATTAGGTAAGCAATATACTGTAAAGGGCCGCAAGTAGCAAAGAAATCCCATCGGCTTTGCCGGTGAAGGCTTTTTCCGGCTGGAGTTCAAGATTGAAGCGCGACCTGGCTTGCAAGAGGAGTAAACCAAGCTTAGCCGTTTTGGCCTTAGTTTAAGGAAAACAGCCCCTAAACAGCAGGCACCAGATTAGGCCCGTTTTACGCCCTCAGTCCCAAATCCAACTCCGCCCAAGTCCTGCTCATTGCTGAAGAGGCGCCAGAACTGATCTGTATTTTCCAGCACGCCCTGGCTGGGATTGATGCACAACAACCGGTTTCCTTCCAGGGAAATGGTCAGTTCCCCTTCCGGCGAGGCCGTCACTTGCCACACACGCAAAGGCTCTTTCTGCCCACGCACCATCTCCTGCAGTTTCCGGTCCCTGAGGTTGCTGCCGGGCACCAGCGGATCAAAGGTCGGGTCTGCCAACGTCTGGGTGTCTTTGGGGATTTTCACCTCCTCAAACCTGATAGCCACCGCTCCTGCTTCCTCCAGTTGCCAATGGCAGGCCACCTCCAGGGTCCAGGCACCCACGTCCAGGATAAGGCCGGTGGCGTTCATGATGTGCGCCTTCCCGAAGTGGAAGAACTGCACATGCCCCAGCCGGGTGGTTTTGGTCAAGGGCAGCCCCAGCAAATGCTGCATTTCCGGAAAGATGTTCTCACTCATACGCGCGCGTCTCTATACAACAGCGAAGGTACGGATTTACCGGCTTCAACGGGCAACGCGTTTCAGGGCTGGTTTCTTAAAAGAAGGCTTAAAATGGAGGATCAAGGCCATCTGATGATTCAACAATAAATTGTATGTTTATTGCCGATAGGATCTAATGTTGTGCAATCAAAAGAGATAACCCTGAAGAGCTTACTTTTTGGAATATTGATTTTCTTAGCCAGTTGCAAGACAATTCATTCTTCAAAAGAGGAAGAATCAGATTGTAACCTGATTGCTGTAGACGAAAAGCCGAATATAAGTTCCGGCAGTTTCTTTCAGACCCATTATGATGACTTCGTGACATCAAGAACACCTGGAATTTTCTGGCACTCAATACACCCTGGTCACAGCAAAATAGCTATAATTGAGCTAAATGAAACTGGAGTTCAAGGCAGGATAATCGGAGAAAGTGGCTACCAAAAGATCATTAGCTTCTCTATTCAAGAACAGAAGGCCTTTAAATCACTCTTATCTGACACTCCCCAAATAAATCTTGTAAATGACTGTCGCGGGTCCTTACCGACACATCCGACCATAACAAATGTCTTTATAAAGAATGAAGACTCAGTAAAATTTATTTACTACTCCATACACTCACCTTTCTTATTAAGTAATCAGTCTAAAGCAACGCTAGGAAATGCCTACAAACTTTTAGAAATAACATCCTACAAAATGCATCACTCACAAAAGCTATAAAGAACATAGAATAAGCAATAATAAATAATATGGAAGCTGAAAAGGAGCTATCACCGGAACAACGCGAGGAACTACTCACCACGTTGAAAGGCCGTTTTGAGAAAAACAGGCGCCGCCACCAGGATCTTGACTGGGCTGCCGTGCAAGCAAAGCTGGAAGCCAATCCTGGAAAGCTGTGGTCGCTGCATGAAATGGAAAGAACCGGCGGAGAACCAGATGTGATAGGCCAGGATACCAGCACAGGCGAATATCTTTTTTATGACTGTGCCGCAGAAAGCCCTAAAGGCCGCCGAAGCGTTTGCTACGACCATGAAGCGCTGGAGTCCAGAAAAGAGCATAAACCAGAAAACAGTGCTGTGGAGATGGCTGCCGATATGGGCATTGAACTGCTCACCGAAGAGCAGTACCGGCAACTGCAAACCCTCGGCAACTTCGATATGAAAACCTCCAGTTGGCTCAAAACTCCAGCTGAGATCAGGAAACTTGGTGGTGCCATCTTCGCCGATTTCCGCTACGGCCAAGTCTTCGTGTACCACAACGGTGCTTCCTCGTACTATGCCGCCAGGGCGTTCAGGGGTTCTTTAAGAGTTTGACGTCCTCCAGGCTGAGAGATATGAAGAACCTCCTTGTACTCATCTTATTGCTTCTTTCTTCTGTTCTGGCAGAAGCGCAAGTGGCCATCATCAACGACAAAGACGGCTTCACCAACGTAAGAAAACAGCCAAACGGGCAGGCGGAAATAATCTACAGGATCAGCAGCAATGAGGTCTTCTGGTATGGCACCGAAGAAGACAATGGAGAATGGATTACGGTGTACATTCCTAAAAATAAGTTTTCCTTCTCCTCCACCCAGCCAGATTACCTGCAAGGATTCATTCATAAATCCAGGCTGCTGCACCTAGAGAAAGTCCGGCCCTACAAAGGATCTGATTTCTCTTTTGAGTATGTGATAGCGCCCTTTAACCTGAAGAACAGAATCGTAGACAAGCAGAAGGACAAATGGGTGACGGAAATTGATGGCCGGCCTGTCTGGGGAACAGATGGAAACTTTCCTAAAACCCAGGTGAAAGCGGTAAAAGTGAAGATCGCAGGGCAACTAGTTTCTATAAGCAAGGCCTTTTATGAAGACATCTACGAGTGTACCAACACTTTCAAGATTTACCAGAATGGAGACACCTATTTTGTCTACCAGTGGAACAGTGATGGAGCAGGCAGCTACCAGATTGTGTGGGTTTTCACAAAAGCAGGCCTGAAACAGCGATTGGTAGGTTCATTGATCTAAAAGGAAATAAAGCAAAGCCGCACGCCTGAGTACTAACCTAGAGCAACTTGACTACTGACCTGACCTTCCTGACAGCCTACCCTTCTTGAAAAGCAGCTATTCAGGATTACTACACGAAAAATCCCCTTTTTCTTGTTTCAGGTGTCTTTCTAAGAAAACAGGCCTAAAACAGAGAAGAAGGGGATCTTGATTTTTAGCAATCCGGAAAAAACAACTACTTTTTAGTTGAGTTCTTATTGGTGCTGGAGTTGCTATTAGACCGGATCACGAAATTGGAGCCCTCTTTTTGTAGCATCAGGTCTACGTCTTCGCCGGTAGTTGTCTGGATGATCTTTTTGTATTTGGCAAACAAGGTATCAGACTGCTTTTTGTCGTTGATATAGAGCCCGGTTTTGTCCAGCTTGAACAGGTAGTCGTCATCGGCAGACTTGATCAAGCCATCAGACACCAGGGCAGCCTTGAGTTCCTTCATCATGGCGTCATGTTTTTTCATGCGCTCCTCGTGCTCCTTCATCCGGATGCCGTGCTCTTTCATGCGTTCCTCGTGCTCTTTCATGCGGGCGCTGTGCTCGGTCATGCGGCGGTCATGCTCGGCAGAAAAGCGGGCCTGCTCGGCGGCGCTTCCTTCTTGCCGTGCCCGCACCCTGGTCCCAAACTCCCGCTGCCTCATTTCATATTCCTCCATCCGGGCATGGAACTCCTTCATCCGCGCCTCATATTCCTTCATTTCCTTTTTGTAGCGCTTGTTGCTTTCTGCATCGCCAGCCAAAGGCGCTACGGGCGCAATAGGAGGAATGGGCGCAATGGGGGGTATACCCGTCCTTGGGGTGCGCGGCATGGGAGGCATGGGGGGCATGGGCGCTAACCGGCCTCTTCGGCCCCTGATGTTCTCATCATCCCCCATTCTGCCCAGCGAGGCCTCTACTTCCTCCATGGCACTTTCCACTTCTTCGTCATCACGGATGGTTTTGCCTTTCTTGGCGGCGGCTAGTTGCTGGTCAATGCGGGACTGGTATCTGCCCAACTCGCTCTTAGGAATGCGGCGGCCGTTCACGTAGACTTCCACCACCTTGCCTTTTTTGTTCTGCACAATTACCAGCCCATCTTCCAGTTGCTGCAGGGTCAGGTCCTCGTCTCCTGGGGTTTGCACGGGCTGTTTCTCTGGCTGCTCTTCAAGAGAGACAGGTAATTCTGTAGACTGAACCGGCAAAGGTTGTTCTTCCAGAGTCTGCGGCTGAAGGGCTATGGGGGTAGCAGGCACACTGTAATTGGCCCAGGCGCTGGCCGAGAACACCAACACGCCGGCAATAACGGCGCAGCTGGCCAGGAATCCTTCAGAGAAAGAAGGCCGGAGGCTGGATTTCTGCACCAATCTGGTGATGCGGCCCAGCAAAGACCGGCGACGGCCTGAGAATGCCACGGCAAGCCGCGGAGTGGATACGTTCGTTTTCATGAGCAGTTCTTCTAAGTTAGTTAAGGCGTAAGCATAGGTGAGGGAGTCGCCGCAGAGCGCGAGGGCCAGGTCATCGCAGGCGTGCTCCCGCTCGGTGCGGGCACAGTCTGAGATCCACCACACCGCCGGATGGAAGAAAAACAGGGTTTCCACCATGCTCTGCAGCAGGTTCAAAAGATAGTCGCGGCGGTGTATGTGGGCCAGTTCGTGGGCCAGAATGGCTTCTACCTGCGCCGCTGATAAGCCAGCCAACGCGCCCAGCGGCAGCAATATCAAAGGCTTGAAGTGCCCGATGACCATGGGCACCTGCACCAGGGCAGACTCAGCCACGCTCACCACTTGGTGCATGCCCAGTTTGCGGGACAGTTCCACCACTTTCTGCTGCCATGCTTCGGGCACCACCCGGGTGCGGTAAGACCGTAGCCGCTGCACGTAAACCCAGCCACCTAGCACCCGCAGCCCCATCAGCAGCATGCCCATGAGCCACAGCGTGACTACGGCCGGCAGGTTCTGGTCAAAATACCCGCGGCCCTGCGCCAGGATGTTCTCCCAAAAAGAAGGCGGCGCGGTCTGGATGATGACGGTCTGCACCTGCAACGCGCCGCTGTCCTCCAGCAGCACTACCTCCTGATTTGCCGCATCGGCCACTGGGTTATACAGGCTGATGTACGTGATGACGGAAACCAGCAGTAGCGCGATGAGCCCTCCCCAAGCCACCCAGTACCGGGTAGCCGCCGAGTGCCGGTGCATTAACCTAAGCAAGACGCCCACCAAAAGGGCCATCAATGCTCCTTGCCAGAGGGAGTGCAGGAGTGTCCAGCCCAGCGCGTTGGTCACCGCCTGGGGCATGAGTTCATGAATCAGCGTTTGAGGAGTCATCTTCCAGTTTTTTCAAAAGGTGGCGGATTTGGTTTAATTCATCTGGGGTGGTGCGGTGGTTGCCCAAAGCCTGCATCACCAGTTTCATGGCCGAGCCGCGGAAAGCGGTATCCAGAAAGCGACCCAGCAGGTGCTGCTGGGTTTCCTCCTCGGTGACGGCGGCGCGGTACACGTGCGAGCGGCTTTCCTCATCGCGGGAGACCAGGTTTTTCTCGTGCATGATCTGCAGCAGTTTCAGGGTGGTGGTGTACCCGGTTTCCTTGGTCTTGCTCTGCTCTTCGTTCACAAACCGGACGGTGCTGGGCCCGTGCTGCCACAGGATCTGCAGAATCTCCAGTTCGGTCTCGGTGGGTTTCAAGGGGGCTGTATTCTCCATGGTTTCTCTTCAACTCAGCTCTACGACTTATTTCGTAGTCAATAATACGAAGCTTTTCGTAAAAAGAAAATTTAATCACGAAATTTTTCGTAGTTAAGATAAAAACAAAAGCTCCTTTTTACAAAGAAGCTGATTTACAATATAATAAAACCCCCAACTGCTGCAAAGCCGATAAACGGCACCGGGCTGGTGAAAGAAAACCCAAGGTATGGCCGTTCTGCTGGAAAGTGTTGCCCTCCTTTTGGGCGGCTGTTTGGTTTTCTCTTCCGTACTTTACCGCATGAAGAAAGTATTTCTGTTAGGGCTTTGCCTTTCTCTGCTGGCCTGTCTGCCGGCCCTGGCCCAACGCTACAAGACGGCTGCCGGCCTTAGAATTGGCAGCGATGAGTTTGGGCTTACCGTTCAACAAAAGATTCTGGAAAAAACCACCCTAGAGGGCTTGCTCACTGCCTCTCCCCGGGAAATAACCGCCACCATCTTGGCCGAGCAGCATTTTCCTATGCTGGGTCAGCGCTTCAATTACTACCTAGGCGGCGGGGCGCACGGCGGTCGCCTCAAAGATTATGGCGCCATTTACGGCGTAGACGCCATTGTGGGCCTGGAGTACAAAGTGAACGGGCTCCCGTTCCTGCTGTCCGCCGACTTGAAACCGGCCATCCACATCCGGCACGAGGAATGGTTCAACATGGGTGGGGCCTTCTCTATCCGGTACGTTCTGGTGAAGGAAAAGCCACCCACCCCAGGGCAAATCATCAAGGGTATTTTCAGCCCGTCAGACAAAAAGAAGAAGAAAAAGAAAGAGTCCTCCTCCTGGTTCTAGCATCATAGGCTGTGCGCTGCTTTGGGCTTGTTTAAAGAAAATCGGGCTCAAAACAGGCAGCGGTGTCTTACGCGCCGAAGGATACTTTGCCGGTAGGGGCGTAGGCCACGGTATAGGCAGTAGGAGTAGCGGCATCGGCGGTAGGGCCAGGCATCTGTTTGCCAGACTGGTTGATGTAGATTACTTCTTGTTTGTAGTTAAGGCCGCTCAAGGCATCTTTCAAGGCCAAACCAGAACCAACACACATGGCGAATAATAAGATAATAAGTTTCATGACTTTAGATTTTTAAGGTTTACAGGTACGATTTCAGTTTTTGGGATTGGCCTCCCTGGCGAAGCCGGAACTCTGTTTCCTGTTCCGTTACAACTAAAAGATGCAGTGACAGTGCTTTTGGTTGTCTGCTCTGATTACTTTCTTTTCCAAAGACGTGCCAACTTGCAAATAATTGATATTCAACCATTTATATCACAACCTGTTTTTACAACTGTCCGGCCGTGAACTAAATATGTCCAGAAATGAACAACCTCTGTTTACTTGAACAGTTTCTGGATACTCCCTGCCAATAACTTCTTTTAATTTCTAAAGCCGATTAGTTTCCACTTGAGTTGAACTGCCTGCGGTTTGCTCTACCTTTTAAGGTTCTCTTTTGTGGCTTTGGTGTGCGTCTTGACAAGATTGTGCAGAATGGCACAGCCGACTACCAACGGCTCCCAGGACGAGAAAGAATATCTGACCCGGCGCGTTTACGTATTGCTTCTATGCTCCCAGATTTAACCCCCGAATTGACTTTTCAGACCTCGCGCAGCAGCGGCCCCGGCGGACAGAACGTGAACAAAGTTGCCAGCAGGGTAGAGGTATGGTTTTCCATTGAAAACTCCGCTTTGCTCACGCAGGAACAGAAAGACCTGCTCTTAGAGAAACTGGCGCCCCGCCTGAACAAAGAAGGCTTCCTGCATTTGGCCAGCCAGGAAGACCGCAGCCAATTAGCCAATAAGGAACTAGTGGTGCAGAAACTCTACGAGGTACTGGAACAGGCCCTGCACCGGCCCAAGCCCCGCAAGAAAACCCGTCCGTCCAAAGCCGCCGTGCAGAAAAGGCTACTGGCCAAACAGAAGCTAGGCCAGAAAAAAGCCAATCGGCGCGCCGGAAGCGCTGAAGACTAATCTGTTTTTGGGATGTTTTGCGGAAATCAGGCCTAAATCGGACTTCTAACCCTTCTTTTTCTCTGGTTTAAGTCTGTGACTTGGACCTATCATTGCCTGCAGTTTGCAACAACTATCTCTTCTGGTTCAAGTCTGAGACTTGGACCTACCATGGTCGGAAGTTTGCAACTTCCGTGAGGCTTGAGCCACAAAACCACTTTATAGGTCTTTACTTTCTAGACCCTTCTTCTATCTCTTTGGCTGCAGCCGTGGTCTGCGGGCGTTTGTCACTTTTCTCCTTGATGAGAAAAGTAACCAAAAGAATCAAGAAGCCTCAAACTCGCTGACGCTTGAACAGTGAGGCTTCAGTCAAGGTACCACCTAGCCAGCGTCCTCTGTTGCATCGTAGACGCAGGCTACTGCCAAGTGAACAGTTCTTCCGTGCGTCAGGCCGGGACTCGGCCTCACTGTAGGCCTTCGCCCCGGCCCGCCGCAGGTGACAGCTTTGATATTTCATGCACTGCGCAGAAACAAAGCCTTTGCTCCTTTCCGGGGATTTTAGAAGCTTAATTGAATTCCGTTGGTGAGGCTGTACAGGTAATTGGGGATGGGCACAATGGGTCGGTTCTCGTAGGTGTGCGAGAAGTTGGTGGTGAGTTGGAACCGGCTGTTGATCTTCATAATGATGGACAGATCTCCGCTGAAGCGGTGCCGCGCCATTTCCGCCGACTGGTCATAGCCCACCTGGTAGTAATGGATGGTACTCAGCTCCAGAAACGGGTTCAGAGGTAGCCGGATGCTGGCGTAATTGGAGAGTTTGGGAATGCTCTTGTTAATGTATCTATCTTCTTCCAGGTTGTGCCAGCGTTCATACTCGTGCATAATGCCGGTGCCCAGGTTGAACCTGAGGTTATCTTTCCGGACCACCGCAAACCTGATACCTGCGCCAGCCAGCATCCTCAGTTCCAGACCACGGTTATAGTCGTACTGGGCTTGGGCGTAGGTTTCATAAGACAGACGCGCCTGGCGGTTGAAGGTCACGCGCCCGTGTATGTAGCCGGTCTCTACCTGCGTCTCGCCCTTGAGGCGCACGTAATTGTAGGAACCCAGCAGCAGATACGTATTGCGGTCAGACACGTACCCAATGTTGCCGTTCCCGGTGAGCCCCAGGAAATGGTCGGTTTGGCCTTCTTTGCCCACGGCGCGGTTGAACAGGTTCAGGTTTACGCCCAGCTTGCCGGTGAAATAGTTGGAGGTGTCTTTTTCCACCCGGGCTTTTTCTACATTCAGGATTTGGCCCGAGGCCGAGACAACAGAAAAGAAAAGGAGAAAGAGAAGGCCAGAAAGCCGCGAAAAAGAAAGCATAAGCAAATAATGGTGACCCGGCCTGCAGCAGCCCCGAGTCATTTCAACGTAAAAAGAAGCCTTAACCAGGTGCTGCGCTATAAGCGAATTGCCCACCTCAAACACGGCTTCTTTCCCGAAGTTATAGATTTTAGCTTAAAACCCAGCTACTTTCGCCTAAAACCAAGCCTTGTACCCCGCCAGGAAGCAAGGTTAACAAGCCATCTCTAAGGATTAGAAATCCAGGTGTCAACAAATTCAGAACAACCTTTTACAGTTCGTTTGCCTGAAAAAACAACGCCCTGTTTTGCGGCTGTTTTATGAAAATCAGCTGCAAAACAGGGCATTTCTGGTTCGTTTGAAATTAGGCTAGTGGTCTTTATCGCCGTTGAATTCAGTAATGGCCTCGCCTAAGTCATAAACGGGTACCTGGGTGATTTCCTGGGCCACAATGCTGGCGGCGGCCGCAGACCGGTACCCGGCGGCGCAGTGCACCACAATGGGCTTGTCAATGGGCACTTCGTCCAGTCGGTCCCGGAGTTCTGGCAGCGGTATCTCCAGGGCATTGGTGAAAACCTTTTTCTCGCGCACCTCATTCGTGTTCCGGACGTCCAGAATGGTGTAGGCCTCTGGGTTGGCTCTGAACTGGGCAAGGTCCAGCGTCGGTGACTGCACCGTTCCGGCTGGGGCTACCGGCAGTGCCCCCGAGATAAAGGCTTCGTACCCAATGCTGGCAGTGCGGCCAATCAACTCGCGCAGCTTTTCCTCGTCCTCGGCAATAAGGTAAAAGCCCTCCTGAGGCCGCACCACCGAGCCAAGCCAAGTCTCAAACTTAGGTCCGTCCTGCAGATTGATGGCTTTGGCCAGATGCCCCTGCTTGAACTTGTCCTGGGGCCGCGTGTCAATGACAAGGCAACCTTTGCTTAGTTTATGGTCTGCTGCGATGATGGGCACCTGCTTCACCGAGGTCTGGAACTTGGGTGCTCCTTTCTGGTTCAGGTGCACATCATACTCAAAGTACCGGGGCACAAAGGGCTGGTCGGCGGTAATATAGGCCACGAACTCATCCTCGGTCATGTCCTGCAGGGCCGGATTCGTGCGTTTCTCGTCTCCTATGGTGCTGGACTTGGCCTCGCTGATGGCTTTGCCGCAAAGGCTTCCGGCCCCGTGGGCCGGATACACCAGCACCTGGTCGGGCAGTGGCATGAGTTTCTGGCGGGTAGAGCGGTACAGCAGGCGGGCCAGTTCCTCGCGGTCAGCGGTCTCGTGGCCGGTGTTCTCCCGCAGATCTGGCCGGCCCACATCGCCAATGAAGAGGGTATCGCCGGTGAAGATGGCATGCTCCCGGCCCTGCTCATCGCGCAACAGCACAGAGATGCTGTCTGGCGAGTGGCCGGGGGTATTGAGGGCCTGCAGGGTCACGTTTCCTATGCGCAGTTCGTTTCCATCGTCAAAAGGCTTGTGCTGGTATCTGGCCCCGGCGCGTTTGCTCACGTAGACGCTGGCCTGCCGCGCTTCTGACAACTCCAGGTGGCCGCTCACGAAATCGGCGTGCGGGTGGGTCTCAATAACCGCGACAATCTTGGCGTCATGGATCATGGCAAACTCTTCGTAGGGCCTGGGGTCCCGCGCCGGGTCAATGACCGCAATCTCTGAATCATCCATCACGATGTACGAGAAATGGGCCAGACCTTTGTCTTCAAATTGCTGGATCTTCATATCACTAGCAGGTACGTATAAGGCCCAACATCGTTGGAGGAGTAGGCTGGCCGCTTTGCCCCAGGGCGTGTCACAAAGCTTGTTTCCTTCCATTTTCTGCCCTATTTTGACATCCTTGTGCAGAAGGCTACGTTCATACCTCTGATAGTTTTGCCCATGGTGCGCCTAACAGCGGTTTGCCTAGACAGAGCCCGCTCACATTTATAATCCCAACTTATGCAAGTACCCAAAGGAACCCTTATAGCCCTGGGCGGCGGCGATGATGACGGTCTTATCAACCTGGTCCGCTCTGAGCTTTGCAGCATTGATTCTCATATTGAGGTGATTACCACGGCCACCCTGGAACCTATGGAGTCTGGGCAGGCCTACAAAGAAGCGTTTGAGGAGCTGGGCTGCAGCAGCGTGCGCTTCATGCACATTGACGAAGACAACGAAGCAGATAAACCTGAGTACCTTTCGCGCATCGGCAAGGCCGAGGTGATCTTTTTCACCGGCGGCAACCAGTTACGTCTGAAAGAGTTTCTGGCCGGTACCCAGCTGCACGAGCTCATGCAACGCCGGTTCAAAGAAGAGGAAATCACCATTGCCGGCACCAGCGCCGGGGCCGCCGCTATGTCTGACCGCATGATCTACGAGGGGTACGGTTATTACTCGCTTTTGAAAGGCGAGGTGAAAACCACTGAGGGGCTTTCCTTCATCCGAAACGTGTTCATTGACACCCACTTCACTGAGCGGGGCCGCTTTGGCCGCCTAGCCCACGCCGTCTCTAAACGCCCACAATTTGTAGGCATAGGGTTGGGAGAGGAAACCGGCATCATCATCAAAGGCGGGCAGCACGTGGAGGTCTTCGGGAACGCGGTAGTCACCGTCATGGACAGTTCCCATGTGCGTTACTCTAATCTGGACGAGGTGGAAGAAGGCGAGCCCATTGCCGTGGAGAACCTGATCATGCACCTGCTGGTGGAAGGCCATGAGTACTGTTTAACGGACCGCGTTTTCCGGAAGCTTTCCCAGCAGAAGCGAAAAACTTCCAGTAAAACCTAGCCAAACGTTTTGTAGTCTGCACCTAATCATAAACAGAAAAGCCCGGAACCTGATGTTAGGCTCCGGGCTTTTCTGTTGGCGGCTGGCCTGGTTAGTTTTTCACCACCCGGCGGGAGATCTCCTTGTTGTTATCGGTTTTGATGTGCAGGATGTACATGCCGGCAGAAAGGTGCTCGGCAGGAATCACGTGTGCCCCGCTGGTGAGCGACCGGTGCGAGATGGAAGCACCGTACACTTTCACGCCCTGCAGGTTGAACAGCTCTACCTGGGCCTCCTGGAAGGATACGTTGCTCAGGGCTACTTTGAGGCTGCTGTTGGTGGGGTTAGGGAACACGGCCAAAGAAGACGCCGGCAACTGCTCCGCAGACTTCGTCACGATGAAGCTTTGGAAGTCACTCATGACCTCTCTGAAAGCATTTTCCAGCGCTTCGCCCGCGTTGTCTCTCATCTTGGTGATTCTCTCTGTTAAGACGTTGCTGCTGTTGTAGGTAAGCACGTACTGCACTTCGTTGTCAAGCTCCCATGCGTTGTTGTTCCATTCCTGGATAAGCATACCAGTGATGTTCTTTTTGTCATCATAGGTGATGGTTTCCCGCTCGCTGTTCACCCAGGTGGAACCCGATGCCTCTTCGGTAGTCATGACCAGGGTTCTGGTGGTGGCGTTATATGAAGTGTTCACGCGCTCTACGTTGGTCCAGGCGTTAGCAGCGGCATCGTACGTTTGGGTTTCATACATGATGAACCCGGCGGGGTTGGTCGCCTCAGAAACCCACATGAAGTTGGTATCCTTCTCATCGTCCTTCCAAGTACCAGTGGCTGGGTCCCAATTCTGGTGCACAACGGTGTGTGGTTTCTTCTCATTGCCCGTGTAGAGGTGAATAGACTTCACCGTGTTGGTTAAAGGGCCTCCGGCGGTACTACTTTGGTAGACTATATTGGCTACCCTCCCTTGCGCATCATGCACGTACGTAGATTTAAGGGTTGGTTTCCAGGCAGTGGTGAGCATGTCCCAGAGATAAGCTATACTTTCTTTCAGGAGGAAGTTCTCATATGTATTCACCGACCTAGATATATTGATCGCATCGGTGGCATGTATGCGCTCTGTTTCCTGTCCCCGGTTGTTGTAGGTGTGCGTATAGGCACCTGCTCCTTGCCAAGTTCCCGGTGAAGGCTCATCATTCCAAACATAGTACTCTGTTTTGCCGGGCAAGGTGATGGTGGTTTGTGCAAAAGCACTTGCGCACAAGGCACACAGTAAAGCAATAAGGTAAAGAGTTTTCATGGGGCTTATGGTTTTAGGATTTCTGGATAAAAGGTCTTGTCTCTATAATTCCTGACACTGGGTGGCCACTGTTCTAAAAGCACGTACTTTCCTTTCTACTCCCTCACGCTTTCCTTGCGCTTCGCTAAGGCCTTTGGACCCAAACTGTTAAGTTTTGACAGTCTCTTTTCTGTTTACCCCTACCTATCCCATAAATTTTTCTGTATTTTTTAGGATAACCATCTGAAAGCATCTTCTAGAAGCTCTTTCCCAGGCTGTGCCATTACTCAAAAGGGTGCGATTCTGGGCTGATTTCTAAAAACCAGCCCAGAATCGCACCCTCTCTTTGCCCCAAATCTTTGCGCTTTGGTTTACTTCATTTTCACCACCCTGCGCGAGATCCCTTTGTTGTTGTCTGTGGTGATGCGCAGAACGTACACGCCCGCACCCAATTGTTGACAGGGAATTACATGGTTCCCCGTACTGATGGAGCGGAACGAAGCCATGGCCTCATACATTTTCTTTCCCTGCAAGTTGAAAAGCTGAATCTGGGCCTGCTTAAAGCCTGCACCTGTTAAGCTAATGTTCAGGTTGCCGGAGGTAGGATTAGGGAAAACCGCCAGCGAGGACTCTGGCAGTTGCTCAGCAGCACCGGTAATATTAAACGTTTGAAAGTCTCTATAAACATCTCTGCTGAGATTCTCCAGAGGACCACCATCAACCATTCTAATCTTAGTGATTCCCTCGGTTAAGACATTATCTGGGTTGTAGGTCAGGAGATACTGTGTGTCTCCCAGAAACTTCCATTTGTCGTAATCCCATTCCTGTACAAGCAACCGAGTGGGGTTCATTTGCGCATCAAACGTTGTGATCATCCGGATACTTGGCACTCAACTATTATTACTTGATGCAAAGTCTGTGGAATAAGTTGATGTGCGGGTGACAGGGTCATAGGAATTGGTATGCCTTTTTAAAGTGACCCATGAAAGATCAAAATCCACCACCTGGGTCTCATAGCTAAGTAACTTAAAAGGATGATTGGAATCAGTAGACCATACCAAGTTGATGTCTTTTTCTTCCAATCCCCAACCAACCAAAGTTTCACTCCATATTTGACGCTCAACGGAAGAAGGGTTAAGGTCATCATTCGTATAGGTATTGATGACTCTGGTCAAATTCTCTAACTGAGAACTAGCGCTGTTGAATGCTTGGTTGGTTATAGTGAGTAGTCTTCCCTGCTGATCATACACATACCTAGTTCTGGACTTGTCCTCCCAAACGCCCCCAGAAACCATGGTCTGTTCCAAGGTTGCCAACAATCCGAAATTCCCATAGGTGTTGATGGTCTTGGACTGTTCAAAATCACCAAAGAAAAGAATTCGCTCTGTTTCCTGCCCCCGTGAGTTATAAGTGATTGTATAATAATGGGACAGCACCCAATAGCCAGTTGCTTGTTCTCCGTACCATATATAATTGTCTACAGAGCGGGGCAAGGTAAGAAGAGTGGTTTGCGCCCTTGCACAAAAGCAGAGGGTACATAAAGCCAGAGAAAGGTAAAGAGTTCGCATAGCAGGCATCATTGACGTACACCAAAAAATATAGAGTGCCGGGGAGGCACTGCTCGTCCACTTCCCAAAGGTAACTCCTGCCTACTCAGCCTTTTTATGAATCGCCTTTAACCCTTTTGCATTGAACTTACATAAGGTACAAAAAGCACTTGGCTTTTCACACCATTATTTCACCAATCATGATGATTGTCAATATATTACATAAATAAAAAGGTGCGTTTAAGACCCGTTTTCTGAAAAACAGATCCTAAACGCACCTTCCGGTACTTCTCTGTAAACTTTGAGATCGGGCTACAGCCTGAACTCTTTCTGAAGCTCCATATTGATGGCCACAGCGGCCTTGGTGCCTTCAGCGGCAGCTACAATCACCAACTGCATGTCTCGGGCGGCGTCTCCGGCCACGTACAAACCAGGCACGTTGGTTTGCTGGTGCTTGTAGGTTCTCACTACGCCTTTGCTGGTAAAATCACACTGCAGTTGGCGCGCCAGGTCTGAGTGCTGGTCTGAACCGGTGGAGAAGAACATGGCTTCCCGGTTTTCCACCTGGCCGTTCTTGAGCACGATGTGTTGCATATGCCCGTCTTCGCCCTCCAGTCTTTCAATGGCGGCCGTGTTGATCTGCACTTTGTTACGGGCCAGAAGCTCGCGGTCTTCGCGGGTCAGGCGGTTGGTGCCATCGGTGAACAGCATCACGTCGCTGCTCCAGGTCTTCAGGGAAAGGGAAAGGCCAATGGCGTCGCGGTTTTTGCCATAGGCGGCCAGCGGCTTGTTCTTTGACTCATACCCGTCGCAGTAAGGGCAATGGTGGATGCTGGAACCGTAGAAAGGCTCGGCTCCGGGTATCTTGGGCCAGCGGTCGCAGAGGCCGGTGGCCAACAGCACCTTCCGGGATAGGTACACCTGGTCCTCTTCATCCTCCACCTTGAACAGGTCGCCCTCTTTGGTCACCCGGGCAATCCGTTTCTGTTTGATATCCACTTCATACTTGGCCAGGTCCTCGCGGCCCAGGCGCAGGAACTCTGCCGGAGGGGTTCCGTCGCGGGAGATGAAGCCGTTCATGGCATGGGAATAGGAGTTCCGGTACACCCCGGAATCAAACAGGGCTACTTTTCGCATACACCGCCCCAGAAGCATCGCCGCGCTAAGACCGGCCGGGCCGCCGCCTACTATTAATACATCATACATACTTGAAATCTCTTAACCAGTCATGGCTAAACGCATCTGGCAAAAAAGAGATGGTTTCTGCGTGACTTTTTTCTTCCAGAACCTGCGCCTCACTGTGGATTATTTGAAGTAAATAGTACTTACCACAATGTTATAAACCACTTGTGGTGCAAAGTCAAATTCCAGCCTGGCAAGGGGCTTAAAAGGTCAGCCGCAGAAGGCCCACAGGAGGAGGGGAATTGCAGAATACTTTTCACCAGGGCACGTAATAATACTATAGCATATTTCTGTTCAAAACCGCCCTTACCAGTTCATAATTAATAATTATAAAAAATATAGCGATATGCATAACACTATCAGAATATCAGTTCTATTTATCTATATTTGATTAACAAATCCTTAAGAACCAAATACACTTATTTTTAACTAGCGAACGCATGAAAAGTAAATTTTTAGCCTTACTGGGCAGTGCTGTGCTCTCGGCGGGTGTAGCCCAGGCTGGAGGGTTCCAAGCTAACCTACAGGGGCAAAAGCAGTTAGGCATGGGCCACGCGGGCACCGGTTTAGCGCTGGACCAAAGTAGCATTTTCTTTAACCCAGGAGCGCTGGCGCATCTTCGGCAGAATGGTATCCAGTTAGGGGTTAGCGCCTTGAATGCGAAGATTGCTTACAGAGAGCCTTCACCGGGTATCTCAGAATCTGCTACAGACAACCCCATCAGCACCCCGTTCCAGGTGTATGCCTCTTTCGGGAAAGAAGATAGCCCGCTCCGCTTCGGTATTGGGGTGTATACGCCTTTTGGTTCTTCCGTTAACTGGGGAACCCGGTGGCAGGGACGCTATGGCTTGAATGAGTTAACCCTGAAAACCATTTTCATCCAGCCTACCATCAGTTACCGCATCACTGATAAACTGGGGCTTGGGGCCGGGTTTATTTACTCTACCGGCAGTGTGAACCTGCAAAGGAGCATTCCACTGGCAGACGCCAATTACAACGAGGCCGGGGTAGAACTGGATGGCGCGGCTAGCGGCTTCGGGTTTAACCTGGGCGTTTTCTTCCAACCCACAGAGAAACTCTCCCTGGGCCTCACGTACCGCTCTAAAGTAGAGATGGAAGTAAAGGAGGGCGATGTCACCTTCAGGCTGCCTACCTCCCCGTTGGTGGCGGGCCAGTTCCAGGCGACTCAGTTCGATGCCAGCCTTCCCATGCCGGCTAACATCACCCTGGGAATCGGCTTCAAACCTACAGAGGCCCTTACCTTCGCGGTAGACGTGCAGCGCGTACAGTGGAGCGCGTACAAGTCTCTGCGCTTTGACTACAACGCCGGCATTAGAGGAGAAACCTTCTCTGAGAGCCCCCGCAACTACGAAGACGTTTTCATTTACCGGGTGGGTGCCCAGTACAAGTTGTCTGAGATCTTCACCATCAGAGCCGGTGCTTACTATGACAACTCACCGGTACAGGAAGGCTATCTTACCCCAGAAACACCAGACTCAGATTCAAGAGGCGTATCTGGTGGCTTAACCCTGGCCCTGAGCGATAAAGTTGACCTTGACGCTTCGTTCCTGTACATCAACAAGAAAGAGCGCACCGATGACGCCAGCAAATCTGGCGGGGTAGCCGGCACTTTCAAGTCAGTAGCCTACATTCCGGGTGTTGGCATCAATTACAAGTTTTAATTTCAAGACAACATGAAGAACATATTCTATAGATTAGGCGCGGCTGCTCTTCTTTCCACCGCTTTCTTATTCAGCGGTTGCGAGCCCGAGTTTGAGGAGGACATTACCCTTAGCAAGGGTCCTCTGGATTTCAGCAAGTACGTAGCCGTAGGAAACTCCCTTACCGCCGGTTACCAAGACAACGGCCTTTACCTGGAAGGTCAGATTTTCTCTTACCCTAACATTCTGGCTAACCAGTTCAGTTTTGTGGGAGGCGGTGCTTTTGCTCAGCCACTGTTTACAAATGAGCAACGCAACGGCTCTGGCTACCTGCGTTTGGGCGGGTTCTCTTCTACCGGAGCTCCCATCCTTGCCCCGGTAACCACCAACCTGGCCGTCCGCACAGATGTTCCGGCCTTGCCGGGTGGCCGTCGCCTCACCAAATTCACCGGAGCCATCCAGAACTGGGGGGTACCCGGTATTTCTGTGCTGGCTAGTGCCGTGCCACAATACGGCGGTGTGAACCCTTACTTTGAACGCTTGTTGGCCGATGCCGAAGTGGGCCAGGTAAGCTACGTGCAGAAGGTGGTTTCTACCCAGCCTACGTTCTTCTCGCTTTGGCTGGGGAATAACGATGTGCTGGGCTACGCCACTGCTGGCGGAGTGGTAGACCCTGCCAACCCGTTTGGCGGCATCACCCCTGCTGCTACCTTCAACGCCATCTACTCCCAGTTGGCGGCGGGCTTGTCTAGAAACAAGGCGGCCAAAGGTATCGTAGCTACCATCCCAGATGTACGTTCCGTACCATTCTTTACCACGGTAGGTCCTACGTTCAGGGCAGGTCTGCCGGCTGCGGTAACTGCGGTAGTGGCGCTTACCAAAAGCGGAGCTAACCGAACCGTTATCGCGAAGAATGACATTAGGGTAGGTTCTTCCGGTACGGCATTGTTTACCCTTACCTCCACGGCTTACCTGGGTTTGCTGGGTCAGCCAACCGGAAGGTACTGGCGTGACCAGGCCAAGGCGAAATTCCCTGCAGACGCCGCCGCCATGGACCAGGAGCTTAAAAGACTGCTGCAGAACTACCAGTTGGATACCACCAAGATGTTTGGTTTAAGCGGAGAAAATCCTTTGCCAAGCGCCTTGGTACTGGATGCCGACGAGCAAGCCGAGATTCAGGCTGCTACCACTGAATACAACACCATCATCAGGAACGCAGCTACTGCCAACGACCTGGCCGTGTTTGATGCCTTTACTTTCTTCAACAGCATCCAAACACCTTACAACATGAACGGCGTAACGTATTCTCCGGCTTTCATCACGGGTAACCTGTTCTCGCTTGACGGGGTGCACCCAACGCCACGCGGATACGCCATCATCGCCAACGAGATGATCAAAGAGATTAATAGGAAGTACAACTCTACCGTGCCTACCATTGATGTAACTCAGTTCCGGGCGGTGCTTATCCCGTAACCAGAATGACCTAGTTTTTAGAAAAAGGCCAGCTAAACAGCTGGCCTTTTTTGTTTCGGGCTAAGAAGGTATACTAGCGGTAGAAAACACGCGTTTGCTACACCAGAACCAAATACATTCGTATACAAGCTAGCTAACGACAAAACCTATGAAAAACAACCCCTTCCTCCTTCTCTTATTTTGCGGCGCCCTTTTCTTCAGTGCCTGTAGCAGCGATGATGATGACACCCCGTCAGAAGACGAGATGCTGCAGAACAAGCGCTGGCAAATCACCGCCCTGCAGGCCAGCACCCCGTTTGGCAACCTTGACCTCTATGAAGACTTTGAAGACTGCCAGCGAGACAATTTCGTGGAGTTTAAGGCCAACGGCGTATTGGAAGTAAACGAAGGGGCTACCAAGTGTAATAATTCAGACCCGCAGCAAACCCAAGGCACCTGGTCTCTGAGCGGAGGCGTGCTCACCATCAGTGGCATTGGCGATGCCTACGGACTTCCGGATGATGACCTGGAAATCACGGTGACTTCTTTAACCAGTTCTAAGCTAGACGGAGAATTCACGGAGTCTATCTCTGGCATCTCCATTGACGGCACCGTTACTCTAGAGACCATGTAACTCCCTGGAGGTACCTAAAATATATTCCTTAAAAACAGAAGAGGGAGCCTGGCAGCAGGCTCCCTCTTCTGTTTTTAAGGGGTTTTTATGAAAACGGGGCTTTTTCTCCCATGGCCTTGCCCTCTATTAGCCGCTCTCCCCCTCACTTCTCGCAAAAATTCATGTCCTGTTCAAGCGGACTTTTACCGGTTTCGCTCTCCAAAAATCCTGCTTGGGCGGAGAGATAGGCTTTTTCAAAAATCATGTATAGGGGTAATCTACACAAGCCCGGTCTTATTTCTACAAACGGCAATTAAACTTTAAGTACATGAAATTGCATCATTCACATAGAAGCAAGCATGTCAAGCAAGCATGTCATTAGAGTTGACCAGACCGGTAGCTAAAAAGAATTTCAACCCTATTTCTAACCTATAATCATGTTTGTTTCACTTTATCAATTCCCTATCATGTTAAAAAAATCTTATCTCCTGACCCTCTTAGCAGCTTTCACACTGGTGTTCTCTTCTTGCAGCAAAGACGATGACAAAGATGAGCCAAAGCCATCTATTGAAGCACAGTTATCTCAAAAGACTTGGGAACTGGATGAACAAGAAGTCAAATATGATGGTCAATCTGCACAAGACATTTTAGAAATTGTTCAGAACGAAGCTGGTACCGATGACATAGCGTTCAAAATGGACGGCAAGGGAGAATTTGTCCTTCTTCTGGATGGAGATGATGAAGGTGATGGCGATTACGAAATAGATGGTGACAAGATCATCTGGGACTATCCTCTCACCTATACTTGGGCCGAATCTGAAGATGATACCCATGAATACGAATTTGAGCTCAACGGAAATACCTTGACGCTAACCTCTACTAGCACAGATATGGAGGGCAATGACTTTGAAGAAACCATCACCTTCAAAGCAAAATAGAGTAAACTGAATAATATAAAACAGGAAAGGGAGCCCGTAAGCTTCCTTTCCTGTTTTATATGCGTTTGTTTCTCCCTTGTTTTAGGAAAAACAACCTTAAAACGTTTAGTGCGCTTGTAACCAGTTCTCGCCGGTGCCCAGGCCAACTTCCATAGGTACGCTCAGTGGGAAAGCATGCTTCATGAGTTCCTCAATCTTAGGCTGCACCACCGGCAGTTCCTCCTTTAGCACATCAAAGACCAATTCATCATGTACCTGCAGGATCATGCGGCTGGCCAGTTTCTCTTCGCGCAGCCACTGGTCGATGTTGATCATGGCAATCTTGATGATATCGGCGGCGGTACCCTGGATAGGTGCGTTGATGGCGTTTCGCTCGGCGTAGCCCCTGATGTTCTGGTTACGCGAATTGATATCGCGCAGGTAACGGCGGCGGCCCAGCAGCGTCTCCACAAACTCCTGGTCGCGGGCTTGATTGATAGCACTGTCCATGTACTCTTTCACGGCCGGGAACTCCTGGAAATAGGCTTCAATAATCTCGGCAGCCTCGCGGCGCGGAATGGCTAGACGCTCCGCCAAACCAAAGGCCGAGATCCCGTAGATAATCCCGAAGTTGATGGTCTTGGCCTTGCGGCGCATGTCAGAATCCACCTGATCCACGGGCACGTGGAACACCTTAGCCGCCGTAGACGCGTGAATGTCCAACCCTTTCTGGAAGGCCTCTTTCATGGTGGCGTCATTGCTGAAATGCGCCATGATGCGAAGCTCAATCTGCGAATAATCCGCGGAAAGAAGCACGTGTTCTTCGTCTCTCGGCACAAACGCCTTCCGTATCTCGCGGCCTTTCTCCGTTCTGATAGGAATGTTCTGCAGGTTGGGGTTGGTGGAGCTCAAACGACCCGTAGCGGCCACAGCCTGGTTGTAAGACGTGTGCAGACGGTTATCTTCGGTACAGATCAATTGCGGAAGCGCGTCTACGTACGTGCTCTTGAGCTTGGTCAACTGCCGATGGTCCAAAATGAGCTGCACAATCTCGTGCTCAAAGGCCAGCTTAGACAGAATCTCCTCGCCGGTGGCGTACTGGCCGGTTTTGGTTTTCTTGATCTTGTTTCCGCCTAAGCCCATGCGGTCAAACAGCACCTCACCCAACTGCTTGGGTGAGCCTATGTTGAACTCCATGCCCGCCAGGTTGAAGATCTTCTGCTCTATCTCCTGGATAGCGGTTTGGAGGGAAACAGAAGACTCGGCCAAAGCCTCGGCGTCAATGCTCACGCCTTCGCGTTCCATGTGGCCCAGCACGCGCAGGAGCGGGTTCTCCACATCGTTGAAGAGGCGTTTCAGGCCTTGTTTCTCTAAAAGACGGTCGAAATAGTTTTTAAGCTGCAGCGTGATATCGGCGTCTTCGCAGGCGTACTCATAAATTTGTAGCGCCGGCAATTTGTCCATGGTAAGCTGGTTCTTGCCTTTGCCCAGCAGCGTTTCTATCGCGATGGGCGTGTAGTGCAGGTACGTCTCGGCGAGCAGGTCCATGTTGTGGCGCATGTCCGGCTCCAGCAGGTAGTGGGCCAGCATGGTGTCATAAAGCGGACCTTGCACGTCAATGCCGTAGCGTTGCAGCACCACCAGGTCATACTTGATGTTCTGCCCAATCTTGGTGATGCTGGGGCTTTCCAACACTTCCTTGAACTCCTGCACAATCTCGCGGGCGGCATCCTCATCCTTGGGTGGAACCGGAATGTAGTAGGCCTCGCCGGGCATGTAGCAGAACGAAATACCCACCAAACGCGCGGTGATGGCGTCAATGCTGGTGGTCTCAGTGTCAAAGGAAACCTCTTTCTGCAGCTTCAGGTATTTGAGCAGTTGCTGCCGCTGCTCTGGGGTGGTGAGCAGGTGGTACTCGTGCAGCGTAGTGTCTATGGTTTTTCTTATGCGCGGCGCATATTCCTCACCAGGAGCGGCAGCTTCTGCGCCTTCCTCGGAAGTCATGGTTTCACCGGCTGGCATCTCAAATAGCGAGGTCTGTCCCATGGGCTTATCAGACTTGAAGCCTTTGCCTACGGTAGGCTTGTTGCTCACGGGCTTGGGAACGGCGGGCGAGGCAGTGCCTAACACGCGGGTAGCCAATTGCCGGAACTCCAGTTCGTCAAACAGGGCAGCCAGTTTCTCGGTATCCGGACCATCGTAGCGCAGGCCTTCCTCGTCAAAGTCAATGGGCACGTCCAGGTGAATGGTCGCCAGTTCTTTGGACATGAGGCCCTGCTCGGCGAAGTTCACCACGTTCTCTTTCTGCTTGCCTTTGAGCTCATGCGCGTTGGCGATCAGGTTCTCTACACTTCCAAAGCGCTGAATGAGCGATTTCGCGGTCTTTTCGCCAATACCGGGTATTCCGGGGATGTTGTCCACGGCATCGCCCTGCAAGCCCAAGATGTCAATCACCTGCTTCACGTCACTGATTTCCCAGCGCTCCAGCACTTTGGGTTTGTCAATCACCTCTATGGCGTTGCCCAGAAAGGCCGGTTTGTAGACAAACACGTGGTCGGTGACCAGTTGGTAGTAGTCTTTGTCGGGCGTCATCATGAAGACATCGTACCCGGCTTTCTCGGCTTTGCAGGAAAGCGTGCCAATGATGTCATCGGCCTCATAGCCATCCATAATCAGGCCTGGGATCCGGAACGCTTCCACAATCTTCTTCACGTACGGGATGGCGATGGAAATATCCTCGGGCATGGCCTGGCGGTTGGCCTTGTATTCCACAAAGGAATCGTGCCGAAAAGTCTTGGAGGGCGCATCATAGCACACCCCTATGTGGGTAGGCTTTTCGCGGTTAAGCAGGTCTACCAGGGTGTTGGTGAAACCCAACGCGGCCCCGGTGTTCATGCCTTTGGAATTGATTCTTGGGTTTTTGCTGAAGGCAAAGTGGGCGCGGTAAATGAGCGCCATGGCGTCTAGCAGAAAAAGGCGTTTGTCTGGTGTACTCATAGGTTAGCGAAGGTACGGGCAATGCCGCGGGTATGCAATGGTGTCTTTTGTATAAACTGTGGATCGGGCAAAAAGTTAAACCCTGTATTTTTAGCCCATATTCAGGAAAACAGGCCTAAAGCAGAGTTCCAGAGAGATTCTTCTTTCTGATTCTCCGTCGCTGCTTCTCTTGATTATCATCAGTTTTCTCTAAGTGGCTTAGGGCACACGACAAGCAATTTTGAAGAACGCTGACAACACGTCTGTAATCCAACGTTCTCCCTTTCACTGGTAAAAAATCCGTTTTACGCCTGATTCTCGTAAACAGTATAGATAACGCAAAAGGATATTGGCTCTCCAACCGGCTCTAAAGCAGGAGTTGTACAAACTTTAGCCTGAAAAGCACCCAACCTCAGGCTTGATTCTTTATATTTATGTTTTACTATATAATCATCTTATAGGAAAGCAGATGGAAGGAGAAAAAGATAAGTTCTTATGGAAACTGGCCAAAAAGCGCGTGGCTTTCAGGCGGCATCTGTTCACCTATGCGGTGATTAACCTGCTGGTGTGGAGTGTCTGGTACCTCAACAAAGGCGAAGATTTCAATTACATGGGCCTGCCCTGGCCCGCCTGGCTGAGCCTTGGCTGGGGCGTTGGCCTGGCCTTCAACTACTATGACGCCTACCATGGCTCCCATGATTACGCCGTGGAGCGCGAGTACCAGAAACTAACCCGGAACAAGAATCTTTAGAACTAACGGATTTATTACTTAGTTTTGCTAGTAGACCAAAACTAGCAAATCCATGCCTAAATTTAGATCTGGGGTTCTGTACGGAGACGAGGTGCAGGACTTATTCAAGTACGCCAACGACAATAACTTTGCACTTCCCGCTGTAAACGTAATTGGTACCAACTCCATCAACGCGGTGTTGGAAACGGCCAAAGCGGTGAATTCTCCCGTTATCATTCAGTTCTCCCAAGGCGGTGCCCAATTCTATGCCGGCAAAAGCCTGAGCAACGAAGGACAGGCCGCCTCTATCGCCGGTGCTATCTCCGGCGCCCACCACGTACACCAACTAGCCGAGGCTTACGGTGTCACCGTCGTTCTCCACACTGACCACGCGGCTAAAAAATTACTTCCCTGGATTGATGGTCTGTTAGATGCCGGTGAGAAATTCTACGTCCAGCACGGCAAGCCTCTGTTCAGTTCCCACATGCTGGACCTTTCTGAGGAGCCCCTGGAAGAAAACATTGAGATCTCTGCCAAATACCTGGAGCGGATGTCTAAAATGGGCATGACCATTGAGATTGAATTAGGCGTGACTGGCGGTGAGGAAGACGGCGTTGACAACTCAGACATTGACAGCGCGCACTTGTACACCCAGCCAGAGCACGTAGCCTATGCTTACGAAGAACTAGGCAAGATCAGCAACCGCTTCACCGTGGCTGCTGCTTTCGGGAACGTGCACGGCGTGTACAAGCCAGGCAACGTGGAGCTTCGTCCTGAGATCCTGAAAAACTCCCAGGACTTCATCCAGCAGAAATACGGCACCGGCGATAACCCAGTGCAATTTGTATTCCACGGCGGATCCGGCTCTGAGAAAGAGAAAATCACCGAGGCCATTGAGTACGGCGCCATCAAGATGAACATTGACACCGACATGCAGTGGGCCTTCTGGGACGGCATCAAAAACTACTACGAAGGCAAAAGAGACTACCTGCAAGCCCAAATTGGCAACCCAACCGGCGAAGACAGCCCGAACAAAAAGTACTACGACCCACGCGTATGGTTACGCGCCGGTGAAGAGACCTTTGTGGCCCGCCTGAAAGAAGCCTTCCAAGACCTGAACTGCATCAACCGTAACGCGGAATAATGTGCTAATTTTTTAATGTGCTGATGTGCTATTTTCAGGATAGCAGCACAGGCAGAAAGCCGGTCCTTTGGGATCGGCTTTCTTGTTTTACAAGGCTCACATGCGCTACCCACCCCTGCCCCTCCAAGGAGGGGAATTGCTTCAGATGCCAAAAAGCGTATCCTCTAAGATACAGTTGAGCCGCAGTTCTGATTGTTGGTGATAACACCAACAGCAGTGAAAGCAGATTTGAACTGGATGCCCTCCCTGAGGCTCTCGCCTCACTGAAGTTGCAAACTTCAGATCATGATGGGTCCAAGTCGCAGACTTGAACCAGAAAATAAATAAATATAAAATAAGGAGGCTTCTCTCCACTACGTCCGCAGGACGATGCAGGCATTGCAGCGGCTCTGAAACAAGACAGGTTCATGCAGCTCGTCGGAGGTTGGGCGCGTGCGTAACCCAACCTCCGGCGAGCGCAGGCAGTGGCTCTTCCAGCAGCAGTGGCGTAAGTGAGCTATGAAAAAGAAGGCGGCTGCCAGGTGTCACAACAATTGAAGAAAAGACTGTCTGAGCGTCAGCGAGTTTCTTTTCTTCTTGATTCTTTTGGTTACTTTTCTCATCAAGGAGAAAAGTGACAAACGCGGGCAGACCGCGACTGCAACTAAAGAGTTAGAAGAAAGGAAATAGGAAGTAAAGACCTATAAAGCAGTTTTGAGGCTAGCGCCTCACTGCAGTTGCAAACTGCAGACCATGGTAGGTCCAAGTCACAGACTTGAACCATGAAAAGAAGGGGTAAGAAAATTTAGCATTCTCATCCGCTTCTTTCTTCAAAGGGGAAATCTACGATAAGTCAGGGTCCCTACTATTGAAACAATCTTGTTAAACAGAAAACGGAATCGGGGCTGTTTTTGAGAAAACAGCCCCGATTCCGTTATAAGTATCTTGCTTTCCGTTAACGCGGAAACAGTGCAACCTTTTACCAATCTGATCCGGCACCGCCACCGCCAAAGCTTCCGCCACCAAATCCGCCGAAACCACCGCCTCCGCCGCCTCCAAAGCCGCCGCCGCCACCTCCGAAGATGCCGCGTCCGCCGGAGAAGTCCCCGAAGATCACTGGGGGGAAGAAGGGTCCGCCAAGGGTGCGCATGCCGCCGCCTCTGCCTCCCCGTCCGCCGCCGCGGCGACTGATGAGGAAGATAATGATCAGGATCCCGATGATAATCCAGAGGATAGGAATGCCGCCCCCGTCATCGCCTTGTTGCTGGCGCGGATCGGCTTTGTACTCGCCGCTGGCTACGTCAATGATAAAGCTGGTGCCTTTGTCCAAGCCGGCGTAGTAGTTGCCTTGCTTGTACTCGGGTTTGATGGTGTACTCGGTGATGCGTTTGGCAATGGCGTCTGGTACCGCGCCCTCTAGGCCGTAGCCGGTAGCAATGTATATCTTGCGCTCATTAACGGCAGTGAGAATAAGGATACCGTTGTTTTTGCCTTGCTGGCCAATGCCCCACTGCTCGGCTAGTTTAAAAGCGTAGTCAGAGACGTCATACCCGCCAATGGAGGTGATGTTGACCACGGCAATCTGGGTGGAGGTACTGTCATTGTAGTTGACCAGCTTTTGCTCCAAGGCTTGCTCTTCCTCTGGCGAGAGAATGTTGGCCAAGTCATTGACCAGGCGCGGCGGAGAAGGACGCGGCGGAAAATCCTGCGCCAGCCCTAGTCCTGCCCATAGCCACAATATCCCCAGAAGCCAGATAGATTTTCTCATTTATTTTTGATTCTCGTCCAGGTTCTTACCAAAAGAGATATCATCAGACAGTTCGTTGATATCCTTGTGGTCTCCGGCGTAAGGAAAATAACTTTTGAGTTGCTCGCCCGCCATGGTAATGCCTTTCTTGAGGCCCTCGGCGTACTTGCCTTCTTTGAAATCGGCGATGACCACCTTATTGATCTCCACCCAGAAATCTTTGGGCACCACCGCATTGATGCCAGCATCGCCCAGCACGGCGAACTTGTGGCTTTTCATGGCCACGTAGAACAGCACACCGTTGCGCAGCTTGGTCTGGTGCATGTGCAGGTAGGCAAACACCTGGGTGGCCCGGTCCAGCACCTGACCCTCGCAGGTGTCTTCAATGTGCACCCGCACCTCGCCGGAGGTGTTGCGTTCAGCTTCCTGAATGGCCTGCACAATGACGGCTTCGTCTGCTTCGGTAATGGTATCGCGGGGCATTTTGAAAAGAGTTCTGAGGGTTGAAACCTGAGTTCTGAGTCATGTAAGGAAGCACGTTTCAGGCCTGCTTTCTGCAAAACAAGCCTGAAACGCTATTGGGAGATCTAGCGAAGAGCATAGCAACGGAGATCGCAGGATGCTGTTTTAAAGTCTTGCTGCCTGATACCCGCTGCTCAACACTAGTCTAGAACTGTACGGTAGGAGCTTTCTGGGCACCGGCCTCGGCCTCAAAGTAGCCTTTCTTCTCAAACCCGAACCAACCGGCGAAGAAGTTGCGTGGGAACGCTCTAATGTAGGTGTTATATTCCTGCACTGAGCCGTTGAATTTCTGCCGCTCCACGGAGATGCGGTTCTCGGTGCCTTCTAACTGCGCCTGCAGTTCCAGGAAGTTTTGGTTCGCCTTCAGGTCTGGGTAGGCCTCGGCGGTAGCCAATAACCGGGAGAGCGAACCGCTCAGCTGGCTTTGGGCCGCCTGAAATTTCTCCAGGTTCTCGGGCGTCAGGTCGTCGGCGTTTAGCTGGATGCTGGTGGCCTTGGCCCGGGCTTCAATGACCTCGGTGAGGGTGGTTTTCTCAAAGTTAGCGGCACCTTTCACGGTGTTCACCAGGTTGGGCACCAAGTCGGCGCGGCGTTGGTAGGAGTTCTGCACCTGGGCCCATTGGCTGGAGACTGCCTCGTCTTTCTGCACCATGTCATTGTATCCGCAGGAGCTCTGCGAGGCCAGAATCACGAAACCCACAAGGTAAAGCAATAGTTTTTTCATAGTTGAGGTGGTTTATTCAGAATGGGTGGTATTTACTTGCGTATTAATAGCCGTTGGCACCCTCTATACGCAACTGCGGCAGAAATGTGCGTTTTTGCCGTGTTTTCCTGAAAACACCCGCTAAACGGGAGACCAATGTGCGTATGCGAAGCGCCTGAGCTACAGACCTCTAAAGATAAGCAGGATCGGTATAAATATTCAGAAAACGCTATTTATATTTTCATTCCTCTATTCTTTTCCGGTGTTTTCCTGCCGGGCCGGTGTGCAGGAAAACCACAAGAATTCCGTAGCTTGTGATGAAAAGCCTTCAATAACGCAGTATGAAAGCAGTAATTCCGGTGGCTGGCATGGGCGCCCGCTTGCGGCCCCACACCCACACCCAACCCAAGGCCTTGGTTCCTATTGCCGGCAAGGCCATTCTGGGGCATATCATTGAACGGTTGCAAGCGGCGGGTATCACGCAGTTTGTGCTGGTGGTGGGGTATTTGGGCGAGAAGATCATGCACTACGTGCAACGCAAGTACCCCCACATTGAGGCCGAGTTTGTGGTGCAGCAGCCGCGCGAGGGCTTGGGCCACGCCCTGTGGTCGGCGCGGGAGACTTTCCGGAACGAGGAGTCGGTTCTGATCCAGCTGGGCGATACCATTGTGGACGTGGACATGCAGCAGTTCTTTGCGGCAGACCATACCATCTTGGCGGTGAAATCGGTGAAAAACCCCACCATGTTCGGGATTGCGGAGATGGACGGCCAGGGCTTTATCACCAAGGTGATTGAGAAACCCAAGATTCCCAAGTCAAACTCGGCACTAGTGGGCCTTTACAAGATTGCGCACCCCAGCAAACTGGTGGAGGCCCTGGAACACATTGTAATTAACGACATCCGGACGCAGAGCGAGCACCACCTCACCGATGCGCTCATGCACATGATCCAGCACGGCGAGAAGATGGTCTCTTACACCGTAGACCAGTGGTTTGACTGCGGCCGCAAAGACACGCTGCTCCAGGCCAACGCCACCCTCCTGAACCGCCCCGAGTTCAAGCGCGCGGAGTACCCCGAGTTCCCCAACACCATCATCATTCCGCCGGTGAGCATTGGCAAGGGCGTGCAGATTTCCAATTCCATTGTGGGCCCCAACGTAGCCATTGGCGAGAGCGCCATCCTCAACTACACCATTGTGCGCAACTCCATCATCGGCGGCTACGCCGAACTGGGATACGCTGTGCTGGAAGACTCGCTGGTAGGCTCAGACTCCGCCCTGAAAGGCTTGAGCCAGCGCCTGAACATTGGAGACAGCACCGAGATTGATTTCAGCCATTGATCTAATTGAAGCATTTAATGAAACCCAGTTCTACAATTCTGATTTTTCTCTTTTTAACCATATCTACAGTTGGCTTCTGCCAAGACTATAAAAAGCTAATTGAGAAGCAATTCATAAGTTATAACAGCTTAATCATTGCTAAAGAATTTGAGAAGTCAATGGATTACGTTCCAACGGATGTTTTCGAACTGGTTCCCAAAGCTCAAATGATAAAAGCAATGGAGATGACCTTCAATAATTCTGAAATGGAGTTTGAGTTAAATACTCCTGAAATCATTGAAATTTCAGATGCGGAAAAAATCGGCAATAGGTTCTACTCACACCTCCATTATTCAAGCTTAATGAAAATTAAGTTGAAAAGTGATAATGAAGAGGAAACCAAGGATGAGCAGACACAAAGGATGAACCTAACCAAAATGGGACTTCAACAAGCCTTCGGTTTTAAGAATGTTTTGCATGATGAGAAAACAGGCTTTTATGAAATAGTAGTTGAAAAACAGGCTTATGCAATCTCAGTAGACGGAAAAACTGATTGGAAGTTTCTTGTTGTTGAAAAGAAGCAAAAGCCCTTCTTGGATAAATTGCTGCCTAATCAACTCATAGATAAGATTTAAAATCAAGTCAGCCTTCTACAAAACATCATTTAAAAATCAACTAAGTACCTTGTTGAAAGCTACAAGGGCTTAATTACTGATAGTTGATACCGAATACCAGATGAGCAACAGAATCACCCAACTCTTCAACATACAATACCCCATTATTCAGGCAGGCATGATCTGGTGCAGCGGCTGGAAACTGGCCTCGGCGGTGAGCAACGCCGGGGGGCTGGGCCTTATTGGCGCCGGCTCCATGTACCCCGAGGTGCTGCGCGAGCACATCCAGAAATGCAAGAAAGCCACCGATAAACCTTTCGGGGTGAATGTGCCGCTGCTGTACCCAGACCTGGACGAGCATTTCAGGATTATCATGGAAGAGAAAGTGCCGGTGGTGGTGACCTCAGCGGGAAATCCGAAGACCTGGACCAAAAAGCTGCAAGACAACGGGGCCAAAGTGATTCATGTGGTGAGCAACGTGAAGTTTGCGCGCAAATGCGAGGAAGCCGGGGTAGACGCCATCGTGGCGGAAGGGTTTGAGGCCGGCGGGCACAACGGCCGCGAAGAAACCACCACCTTCTGCCTTATTCCGCTGGTACGCCAGGCCGTGAACCTGCCACTGATTGCCGCCGGTGGTGTGGCGAACGGAGCCGGTATCTTTGGGGCGCTGGCCCTAGGGGCCGATGGGGTACAGGTGGGCAGCCGGTTTGTGGCCAGCGTGGAATCCAGTGCGCACCAGAGCTTCAAAGACCGCGTGGTGGCTGCCCAGGAAGGAGACACCGAGCTCTCCCTGAAACAACTTACGCCGGTGCGCCTGCTCAAAAACAAATTCTACCAAGATGTAAAAGCCGCCGAACTGCGGGGCGCCAGTAACCTGGAACTGGCCCAACTTTTGGGATCCAGACGGGCAAAACGCGGCATGTACGAGGGCGACCTGGAAGAAGGCGAGCTGGAGATAGGTCAGGCCGCAGCCATCGTGCAGAAGATACAACCCGCCGGAGAGATCCTGAGCGAGATGTGGCAGGAGTTTCTGGAGGCCAAGACAAACTTTTGCGGAGCGTGGTCTTAGGAATAGGGGGAAAGCCGTAAC
Source organism: Rufibacter hautae (assembly GCF_008271695.1). GTDB lineage: Bacteria > Bacteroidota > Bacteroidia > Cytophagales > Hymenobacteraceae > Nibribacter > Nibribacter hautae. Next base: position 1,971,326 of record NZ_VKKY01000001.1, on the reverse strand, counting down.
TCGCTGTCTTTATGTAGTAAGGGCGTATTCCTTGCGCCTAATCACTCCCGTTGCTCATGTTTCTTCTCCGTGCCTTTCAAAGATCAACCTGGTATCTCCTGCCCTTGGTTTTGCTTCTCTTCTCTTGCGCGGAAAAGGAACTGGAAGAGGAGGAACTAGACTTCCCACAAAAATTCATAGGCACCTTTAAAGGCACGGCGCAGGAGACCTTTTTAGACACAAAAAGCAGTACCCAGAAAGACACCGCGTACACCAATGTGCTGGTGACCATCGGTAGAAACCCCGAGGACGCTAAACAGGTGTACGTGACGGTGGAACTACCCACTGGCCGAGTCCAGAACTACATAAAGGTAGACGTGATAGGAAGCCAACTGACTTACCTCATGTCGGCGAAGAGTTGCGGGTGCGTATCCAGTCTGGAAGCCTCCCTCCATGGATTCGTGCTGACCATGTCGCTCTACGAGCATAATTCCATGCTGGCCGACTCACGCATGGAGTTACAGGTGACCAAACAGTAACCCCGGCAAGGCGCATCGCCGTAAATACCCTGCACCACAACTCATATCTTTTGTCCCAAGACCTTCTCGCCGCCGCCCTTGCCCAACACGTCTCTGTTTCCCCTGAACAGGAAGCGGCGTTCATGGCTATCTGTGAGCTGCGCGAGGCGAAGAAAAAGGAATTTCTGCTGCGCACCGGCGAGCAGAACCATTACATCTACTTCGTGCTGAGCGGCTGCCTGCGCTCTTTCATCATAGACCAGGCAGGCAAGGAAGTGAACCTGGAGTTTGCTGTGGAGCGGTACTGGATCAGTGACATCGCGTTTAACAAACCGGCCTTGCTGTCCATTCAGGCGCTGGAGCCTACGCGATACGTGCAGATCAACAGTTCGGCCTTTGAGGAACTCACCCAACAGCATCCCGTTTTCAACCTGTTTTATAGAAAACTGCTCCAAAACGGCTACTTCGCGTTCAAGAAACGGATGCTGAGCGGCATGACCCAGACCGCCGCTGAGAACTACCGCGATTTCCTGCTCAAGTTTCCCACCCTCAGCCAGCGCATTCCGCAGTACCACATCGCCTCCTACCTTGGCATCACGCCGGAGTTCTTCAGTTCCATCAAGTCTGAAGGCCTGGACCTCTACCAACAAGCCATTTCTTAAACTACCTTATTCTTTTAGGCCCTGGGTTGTCCGATCTTTGTATGGTGAACCTGAGGCTTGCGAAACGTTGTTTTACAATTGACTCCACCCGCCGGTTCACGCCCTTCTTCACCCATAAACCCAACATCCGTGGAAAGAAGAACCTTTATAAAATCGCTCGCAGGAGGAGCAATCGCTATGACGACTTTAAGTGCTTTCAGAAAATTCACCGAGGAATTAACCCCTCAGGACTATACCATGCCGGTGCTCTTTATTGGACACGGCTCGCCGATGAACGGCATTGAAGACAACGAGTTCAGCCAGCGCTGGAAGAAGATGGCGCAGGAGATTCCGATACCCAAGGCGGTGCTGGTGGTATCGGCGCACTGGTTTACCAAGGGCACCAAGATCACAGCCATGGACTTCCCGCAGACCATCCATGATTTCGGGGGCTTTCCCAGAGAGCTGTTCGCGGTGCAGTACCCCTCGCCTGGCAATGCAACCCTGGCCAAGGAAACCGCTGCGCTCATCACCACCACGCAGGTAGAACTGGACCACGACTGGGGCCTGGACCACGGCACCTGGACCATTATCCGGCACATGTACCCCGAGGCCAACGTGCCCGTGCTGCAGCTCAGCATTGACTACACCAAAGGTCCGCAGTACCACTATGACCTTGCCAAAGAACTCACCGCTCTACGGAAGAAAGGCGTGCTCATTGTAGGCAGCGGCAACATGGTGCATAACCTCCGCATGATGGACTGGAGCATGATTAACGGCGGTGGCTATGACTGGACCCAGACCATCAATGAGAAGTTCAAGGACCTCATTACTATCCGTGATCACCAGCCGCTCATCAACTACCAGACCCTGGGCAAAGAGGCGTTGCTGGCTATCCCGACGGTGGAGCATTACCTGCCACTGATGTACACGCTGGGGCTGCAGGACAAAGACGAGGAGACCTCTTTCTTCAACGACAAGATGGTGGGCGGCTCCCTGACCATGACCTCGGTGAGAATAGGTGCCTAAGCAACTTCCCCGCACTAGAACCACTGCCAAAGGCCGGAGCGATTCCGGCCTTTTTTGTAAAAATGGGCTCAGAAACGCAGTGCTTTTCCGGGTGGTTTTCTGCTTTAACTTGGTGTTAGTCTAGATCATGCGCCGGTTAGTCTAAAAGATTTTCATTTCGGTTCTCGGCTGCTTTACTTGTCATCGTTTTGAAGGCGTTTTTCAGAAATCAGCCTTGAAATGCAACTGTAAACGATAAGGCCATGCTCAAGAACAAAGACTTTCTGGTACTGCTTATCCGCCTGTTTCTGGGCTATGTGTTTTTCTCGGCGGGTATCTGCAAACTCACCCACGGGAATTTCGGGCAGTTGATTGGTCCGCCCTGGCTGGAGCAGTCGCTGGCGAAATACGGGTTGGGTTTGTTTGCGCAGGTGGTGGCGTGCTGCCAGGTACTCTGCGGGGCCTTGCTGTTTACGCAGCGGTTCAGCACGCTGGGCGCGGTGATGCTGGTGCCTATGAACGTTTCCATTCTGGCGGTTACCGTCTCGCAAAACTGGACCGGCACACCTTACGTGAACACCGTTTTCCTGCTCCTAAACCTCCTGCTGTTGGGCTATGAATACCAGCGGTTCCGGTTTCTGTTTTCAGCCGAGGCAGTGGCCCCGGCCATTCCCTCAAGAGTAGAACCGCTCAGAATAGGACGGCTGCCTTGGGCTATTCTGGGGGCCGCTCTGGTCACCATGGTGCTGGCGCCTTTCCAATACCAACTCACCAACATCTCCGGATTGATCACCTTCGGGCTGGCGGGCGCTATCTTGCTCACCTCCGCTTTGCTCAGCAGGCTGGAGAAAGTGCTGGTGGCGCAGGCTATCGTTAATATGTTCCTAATGACGCTGGGCTTCGTGTTTCCTTTTGCGCCCATGCTGGTGGCGGCTAATTGTGGGGTGATTCTCCTGGTGTTGTTATTCTATATTTGGCGAAACGGAAGGAAAAAGGAGCGTACGCCGCAGCTTACTTCTGCGGCGGCGTAGGCCTGAAAGTCTCCTGAATTCTTTACTTTAGCGGAGCAGAATCTCGCTGGCGGGGTTCAGTTAAAGGCACTAGATTCTTCTTTCGCATGGCGCACACCACCTCTTACCGGCAAATTCCGCCGCCGCCGCACCTGGCGGAGTACGTGCGCCATTTCTGGATCGCCGAGGGACAGGACATCTCCGCGCCGTATCACTTCAGCTCCGTGGCTAATGGCTGCGCGCAGCTCACGTTCCATTACAAAGGGTCTTTCATGGCGCCGGGCACAGAGCAAACCGTACCCGAGTTCTACCTGCAAGGGCCGTCCAGCAAACCTACCAAACTGGTGACGCAGGAGAGTTTCGGGATATTAGGGGCGGCCTTGTACCCGTACACGGCCAGTCTGCTGTTCAAAACGCCGGGCCAGGAGGTAAGAGACCAGGCAAGACCGATGCAGGAAATGTTGGGTAGCGGGTTAAGGCAACTGGAAGAACAGATCACCACCTCGGCCAGCACGGAAGAACGGCTGGACTTGTTGGTGCAATTCCTGACGGAGCAACTGCTGCAGGAAAAAAACCCCGATGCGCCGCTCCAGCAGCTGATCAAAGCTGAGATTGACGCCGGCCAGCAACCCGATGTGGAAAACCTCTACGAGCAGATGCACACCTCCCGGCGCCAGTTTGAGCGGCGCTTCAAGAACTTGCTAGGCTTCAGCCCGCGCGAGTACGCCAAAATTCAGCGGTTCCGCTATGCCCTGCAGCAGTACCTGGAGGCACCAAACCAAAGCTTCACCCAACTGGCGCTCAACAGCGGTTACTATGACCAGGCCCACTTCAACCGCGATTTCAAGGAATTATCAGGCGTAACGCCCCGCACCTTTTTCTCCGAGGACCCGCAAGACCCGGGTCTCCGCATCTAACCGCAGAATGTCGTTCTGATACAATCCTAGTCGCACTGCCGCCGCTACTTTTGCCCTGTACTTAAACGAAAGCAACATGACAAAAGCAGTTCATTTCTCAGACACCACCTTTGAGGAGTTCCTTCAATCCGATAAACCCGTGTTGGTAGATTTCTGGGCCGAGTGGTGCGGTCCTTGCCGGATGATCGGTCCGTTGGTAGAAGAACTGGCGCAGGAATACGAGGGCAAAGCCATCATCGGGAAGCTGGACGTGGATAACAACCCCATCATCTCCGCAAAATACGGCATCAGGAGCATGCCTACCGTACTGGTCATCAAGAACGGGCAGGTGGTAGAGAAGCAAGTAGGCGCTGTACCCAAAAAGGTGCTGGAGCAAAAGCTGACGGCGCATTTGTAATAGGTATTCAAGGACCCTAAAAGCAAAGAGGCCGGGAACGTACGTTTCCGGCCTCTTTTGGTAAAAACTGCTTTAAAACCGTTACTTTAGTCTCAACCACTTTCCAGCTTCTAACCCTATGAGAGGATTGACCTATTTGGCTGCATGCGTTTTGCTTCTAATGGTGACTTGCCAACAAAAGACTGATTCTCCTCCCACCAGTCAAGATGCAAAGGCACCAGCCCAACTTCTTGATAAAGAAAGCAAGCCTGAAAGTTCTCTGGTAGTCGAATATGAACAGTTTTTGACCAAACTGGATAGCGGAGACGTTGCCAGCATGACGAAGGCTGCAGACAAATACGCCTCTTTGTTCAAAGGCCAACCCACTTCAGTAGCAGACTCTGGTTATGTGCTGTTTGAAGAATTTTATCAGCGGACAAATGACAAACTCAACGAAGTCCATTACAGAGACACATCAGACTATTTTATGCCTTTAGTGTCAGACACAGAAGAACCTATCCCCAAGAAGCTGCAAGAATACAGTAACCTTATGAACACGAACGGGTTTTCGGTTGACTACCAAGAGGGTGGAACTTATCTCAAGCAAAACCGAACTTTTATAACTCGCCACTTTTATCCCTTTGTTAGCCCTATCATGAAGGAATATCTGGTTCAAGTGGAGGAAGAAAACGAAGATGGTTTCAATACTGATGGAGGAATATTTATTACGGAGACAGAATTTGTAAACCGCATTCTTTGGTGGGAGAATTTTATGAAGGAGAACCCAAGCTTTGTGATGCGCGGGCAGGGCAAAAAAAAACTAAAAGAATACCTTACCTACTTTTTGGAAGGAATGGACAACACACCCATAATGGATATGGCGGATAGCACGAAGATTAATCAATATTATGCTTCTGCTTATACTAGGTTAAATAAACTGGCTCCAACTTCTGAAGCGAACAAACTGGTAAAACCTTATTTTCAGGAGTTAAAGAAAGGCGATAAAACCACTGCCCAAAAGTTGCTAGCACAATACCGTAGAAAGGAGTTAATCTTCACTTGGTCAAAAGAAGGATGTCCCTATTAGAAACTGTAGTTTTTACTTTGTCATCCTGAAAGGACCTTGTAAGCAAGCTTGAGAAGCATTTACTCAACCGCTACTGCCGTTTGCCCACAAGATTCTTCCAGAATGACAAAAGTAGGATGGCTTTTATTTCAGAAAACGCCTAAAATCAAAAGAGCCCGAAAACTTACGTTTCCGGGCTCTTTTGGTAAAAATTGCTTTAAAACAGCAGGCTATTCTTTGTCAATCAACTCTACGCTGCGTTTCACGAAGGCCGTTAAGGCAGCACCCGAAAGCATGTTTTGTGACAGCAACGCCAGGTCATAGGCCTGTTTGGCTATCTTCTCGCCGCGCTCGTCATTGTGCTTGAGGATGCGGTGGTTGATAGGGTGGTTGGCGTTGATGGTCACGTTGTACATGTCGGGTAGGTTGCCCATCATCATCATGCCACCGCCGCCCATGCGGTTCATGTCTTTCATGCGGCGCATGAACTCGGGCAGGGTGATGATCACCGGTTGGTCATCGGTGCTGAGGGCTTCCACGCCTACGGTCATGTTCTGGTTTGCGATCGCTTTCTCGAAAAGCTCCTTTAAACGGGTGGTCTCGTCTTCAGACAGCACGCTTTCAGGCTTGGCATTGGTCTGGATGAGCTTGTCAATGGTGTCGGCGTCTACGCGTTTCAGCGTTGTTTTCTCCAGTTTCTGCTCTAACTGACCAATGAAGTGCGGGTCAATCATGGTGTCCAGTTTCACCACATCGTAGTTGCGGTTCTTGGCGGTTTCAATGAAAGCGTGCTGCTTCTCAGGATCTGTAGTATACAAGATGACCAAGTTGCCGTCTTTGTCGGTTTGGTTCGCCTGTACGTAGTTGCGGTACTCTTCCAGGGTGTAGAATTTCTCGTCGGTGCTTTGCAGCAGGGTAAAGTCTTTGGCTTTCTCGTAGAACTTGTCATCGGAGAGCATGCCGTACTTCACGAACACCGCAATGTCGTTCCACTTCTCTTCGTAGGCAGTGCGGTCTTTCTTGTAGATTTCGTTCAGTTTATCGGCCACCTTACGGGTAATGTAGGTGTTGATTTTCTTCACGTTCGCATCGGCTTGCAAGAAAGAGCGGCTCACGTTCAACGGAATGTCCGGGGAGTCGATCACGCCGTGCAGCAGCATCAGGAACTCCGGTACCACGTCTTTCACCTCATCGGTGATGAACACCTGGCGGCTGTATAGCTGGATTTTGTTTTTCTGGAAATCGAACTCATTCTTCACCTTAGGGAAGTACAGGATACCAGTCAGGTTGAACGGATAGTCCACGTTGAGGTGAATCCAGAACAAGGGGTCTTCTGAGAACGGATACAGTTCTTTGTAGAAGTTCTTGTAATCTTCATCTGTCAGTTCAGACGGAGACTTGGTCCAGATCGGGTTCGGGTTGTTGATGGTCTCACCATTGAACTCTACCGGAATGGGCAGGAACTTGCAGTATTTGTTCAGGATGGTTTGCAAGCGGGCTTCCTCCAGGAACTCCTCAGAATCTTCGGCGATGTTCAAGATCACATCAGTACCGCGCTCAGTGCGGGTTCCGTTGGTGATAGAGAACTCGGTAGAACCGTCGCAGATCCAGTGCGCTGCCTCGGCGCCGTCCTGGTGTGACAAGGTGTCAATTTCTACAGTGCCGGCCACCATAAACGCCGAGTAGAACCCTAAACCGAACTGCCCGATGATCTGGCTTTTGTCGGCATTGGAGTCTTTGTAGCGCTCCACAAACTCAGTGGCGCCGGAGAACGCGATCTGGTTGATGTATTTCTTGATCTCCTCGGCGGTCATTCCTATCCCGTTGTCCGAGATGATGATCTGCTTTTTCTCTTTGTCTACCTTCACGGTCACCTTCAGCTCGCCCAGGTCGCCTTTCAGCTCCCCGATGCTGGAGAGGCTTTTGGCTTTCTGGCTCGCATCCACGGCGTTGGACACCAACTCACGCAAGAAAATCTCGTGGTCTGAGTACAAGAACTTCTTGATGATGGGGAAAATGTTCTCGGTGTGAATCGAAATCGTGCCTTTTTCTTCCATTTCCTTCTATCTATGTAAAAAATGTTGTGGGTTGCAGTTTTGAAGAGGCTTGGCAAAAGCTGTTCCACCTAAACCAAAAGTGACAGGATGGCAGAATATTTGTCAAAAGAAAGCAAACAGGAGGTTGTTTTACCTCTATGGCGAGCAGCCATAGATAAACTTACCTTTAGCCGAACTGGCCGTTTACCGCCCGTTTTCTGATAAACCGCTTGAAAACAGGCCTCCGCTCCGCTGGCGCGAGCTTGCAGTTCTGTGAAGACAAAGCATTTCCCATTTATGGCCCAGTTTCTGAGAAACAGCCTAAAAACATAAGCTCGCACCTCCTCGTTTCAATAGCTGAAAGCTGCCGTTCTTTCTGCTTGTCTGACGTTTGCTGCAGAAATATTATTTTTAGGACCTATATTTGCTCGTAAGCCCCTTTGAAGTGCGTTGTCTTAGAACCATAAGTGCCTACCTCCTGCTCCTGCTGTTCATGCGGGTGATGGTGCCTGAAAAGGTACTGGTGGCTCTGCACGCCCACGCGCACTCAGAAGACAAACCCCACGATGAGAACCGGCCGCACATTGACAACAAGCACACGCACTGTCCTACAGCCGAGTTGTTCAATACGCCTTTTCACCCCTCAGAGACTATAGTGGCGTTTACCGCTCCCATTCCTCTGATAGACAGTTACCAGGATGGCTACGCCTTTATCTGGAAGTTCAGCTATCCGCATACCGCTTCTCCGCGCGGCCCGCCTGTGGCCCCGCTCAGTTAATTCTTTTTCCTTTAAGGCAGGCTTGCCAAGTCACGCTGTTTTCAGCTGATTTTTGTAAAAACAGGCCAGAAATACCCTGCGCTTGAAGGCGGTTTGGAGGACGCTCCTCCTTTTCCCATTTTTTTTCTTACTGAGTTGCGCAAATATGTAAACTATTTGGTGCTGCTTCTGCTGTGTATTGGCCTGGCGTCTGTCAATGTCCTTGCACAGGATGGTCCTATGACTCCCGGAAAAGATGCTCCTGCCGATGCAGACTGCGGCATCACGCTTTCCGGCAAAGTCACCGACCATGAAGACCGCAGCCCTTTGATAGGTGCCACCGTGGTTTTGGAAGGCACCCCGCACACCAGCATCACCGATGCCAACGGCCATTACCATTTCCATGATCTCTGCCCCGGCACGTACCGGTTGGCAGTGTCTTACCTTGGCTACAACCCAGAACGGCTGGAGAAATTCGTTCGAGCCCCGGAGGTGATCAACTTCCGGCTGCACCCGGATGCCCTCCAACTGCACTCTGTGGAGGTCCGGATTGCCAAACAGCGGGAGCAGATTCCTCAGGCCACCAGCCACTTAAGCGGGCAGGAGTTGCGGCAGACGCATGGCCAGTCATTGGCCCAGTCACTGGAACGGATGACGGGGCTGACCAGCATCCAGACCGGACCCAGCATTGCCAAACCCGTGATCCACGGCATGCACAGCAACCGCGTGCTGGTCATGAACAACGGCGTGCGCCACGAGGCCCAACAGTGGGGTTCTGAACACGCGCCCGAGATTGACCCGTTTGTGGCTTCTGCACTGACCGTGGTGAAAGGGGCCGCCGGCGTGCGCTACGGCGCCGATGCCATCGGCGGCGTGATCCTGGTGGAACCTAAAGCCTTGAGAGACTCCGCCGGCACCAGTGCCGAGCTGAATCTGGTGGGCGTGAGCCATAACCGTCAAGGTGTGGTGTCGGGTATGGTGGAAAGCAATCCGGCGGGCATCCCGTCGCTGAGCTGGCGCCTGCAAGGCACGCTCAAAAAGGCCGGCAACAGCAAAACCCCAGACTATTACTTGGCCAACACCGGTTACCAGGAGCAGAACTTCTCGGCCGCCGCCGGTTACACGCGGGAGAAGTTTGGGGTAGATGCCTTTTTCAGCCGATTTGACACCAAGCTAGGTGTGTTCTCGGCCTCGCACGTGGGTAACCTCACCGATATCCGCAATGCGTTGCAGCGGGAACGCCCGGAGCCGGAGGCCGCTTTCACCTATGACATCGGGGTGCCGTACCAGAACGTGACGCATGATTTGATGCGCCTGCATGGGTTCTACCGCACCGGATCGGCCAGCCGATTGCTCTTCACCTACGCCCGGCAGTACAACCAGCGTGAGGAGTATGACGCACACGGTGACCAAAGCACTCCAGGCTTAAGGTTTGAGATCACTACGCACAGCAGCGAAGCCGTTTGGGAGCATCCGCTCATCTGGAATCTGAAAGGAAGCATTGGGGCCACGTACCAGTACCAGTTCAACCGCTACGAGGGACGTTTCTTTGTGCCCTTTTACCAGAGTCATACCGGTGGCTTGTTCTGGATTGAAAACTGGGAGAAAGGCAAGTGGCACGTGGAAGCAGGTCTCCGGTACGATTACCGCTACCTGCAGGCCAAGTTGTACCGCAAAGACACCCCGGAGAGAACCGGTCAGTCTGAGTTGGACAATGAGCTGCTCACGCCTACGCACCGGTTCCAGAACTTGTCTGGTACGTTGGGCGCCATCTACCACTTCGGGCCGCACCTGGACCTGAACCTGAATGCCTCCACGGCCTGGCGTTCACCTACCACCAGTGAGTTGTACAGCAACGGCATCCACCACGGTACGGGCACCTATGAGTACGGCAATGCGAATCTAGGCGTGGAGCGGGCCTACAATTTCATGGCTACGCTGGCGTACGTGCAGAATAAGCGCCTGAACGGTGAGATTAGTGTGTACCACAACCTCATAGACAATTACATCTACCAGGAACCCGATACGGTACCTACACTCACCATCAGAGGCGCCTTCCTGACGGCCCGTCAGAAGCAAACCAATGCCACGTTCTCGGGGGTAGATGTAAGTGCGTCTTACCAGTTGACCGATCACCTGCTGTTCGCCACGAAGGCCTCGCTGGTGCGGGCTTACAACCAATCCGCCGATGAGTACCTGATCTGGATTCCTAGTGACCGCTACGAGAACAGCCTGCGCTACTCGGTAGAGCGGTTGGGAGCCCAGGGAGTATTTGCGCAAAACTTTATATCCATCAGCGGACTGGCCGTGCCTCGGCAGCGCCACATCCCAGCCAATTACCTGGCCCGAGATTACGCCATGCCACCAGCTGGTTACTTCCTGCTGAACGCTGAAGCTGGTACTACCCTTCAGCTAGGTAAACAGCAGATTGAGGTGGGCTTAATCGGCCGCAATCTCCTGAACACCGCTTATCGTGATTACCTGAACCGTTTCCGGTATTATGCCGATGAAATAGGCCGGTCCATTACCCTGCGGGTGAGCATCCCGCTGAATTTCTAACCTGATTTTTTCATTAGACTTAAGATTTAAAATCCCCATGAAAGTATTTTTGAAACCATCCCTCGCCATATTGTTTACCGCTTCTGTGTTCATGACTTCGTGCAGCAATGACGAAGACCCGATTCCTACTAATGAGGAAGAACTGATCACCACGGTGCAGCTTTATTTCAACCCTATAAATGCAGCTGGCAATATTCCAACAGCCACTTACCGTGACATAGACGGTCCCGGTGGACAGGCTCCTACTATTACCCCAGTTCAATTGAACCCTAATACAAATTATGCCTTGTCTGTAACGGTTCTGGATGAGTCAAAAACCCCGGTGGGAGAGATTACGGAGGAAGTAGAGGAAGAAGGTGATGAGCACCAGTTCTTCTATGTTCCATCTTCAGGTCTTAACTTGACGGTGACTTACAATGATGCTGACAAGAATAACCTGCCGATGGGTATCAACAACCTAGCGACTACTGGAGCCGCCTCTGCAGGCACGCTGAAAGTGGTACTCAAGCATCAACCCGGCCAGAAAAGCGCTACCAGCACTGTCAATACTGGCGAGACAGATGTAGAGGTAAGTTTCCCGATTACTATCCAATAAAGATAAACCCAAGCACTAAGAAAGGCCTCGGTGTAAGCCGGGGCTTTTCTTTTTAAGCCTATTTTCTAAAAACGTGCCGTAAACGCATCAACAGAAAGGCCCGCCTCATGTAACTGAGACGGGCCTTCTTAGGGTTTAGATAGATCTATTTTGAATATTAGTCCAGTACTGGCTCTACTTTGTAGCCTTGGGCACGCAATAATTGGATGAGTCCTTCTTCGCCGGCTAGGTGGGCGGCGCCTACAGCTACAAAAGAAGAGCTTTTCTGCATCATATCTACCATAGGAGCCATCCATTTGTGGTTACGCTCATCCAGCAGCATGTCGTTAGACTTGGCTGCATCTTCCTGCGAGGTAATCAGGTTATACAATCCGTTGAGGTCTTCTTGCTGGTACAGTGACAGCATGCTTTTCATGAGCTTGCGCTGCTTGTCAAACTGCTTTACGTTGTTGAGTAACTGCGAAGTCTGGTCTTCCAGGGTAGACTGGTCAAAAAGCGCTACCTGCTCTTCGGGGGTTTCCAGCACATACACGTTTTTGTGCCACTTTTTGGCCAGGTCCAGCAGGGCCAAGTCATACGATTCTGGGCTGTAGCCTAACAGTTTAGGGTAGAGGAGCAACTGACCCAGGAAGCCGGGCTTAATGTAGCGGAACTGTTGCATGCTGCGCTCCAAGGTATCTTTCACGAAGCTGGTGAGCAGGTTGTATTCCTGTGCTGTCATCAGAGACTCCAGCGGCTGGCTCATGCGCATAGACTTAGAGATGAGGCGGCTTAGCTTGGGGCTGTCCAAGTCTACTTCAAAGACCACGGTCTCGGACTTTATCATTTTTTGTTTTACCTTACTAGGCAGAACAAACTGATCTTTGGGTACTAAGTGGAAGGTTCCGTACAGGTAGGAGGTTTTTATTCCTTTTCCGCTTACTTTCCAAAGCAGGGAGTTGCTGTGGGTGCCAGGGGTAGCGCAAGCTCCATTCTCAGGAAAAAGCAGAACGCCAAAGAAAAGACTTACGAAGAAAAACCAAAAAATGCCGTGTTTATACGTCCCCATAGAAAGAAGGTTACAGAACTTTAACAAAAGTATAATTTTTTTTCAGAGCTACATATGATCATTGTCAATATTCCGATGAAACCGGAAAAATACCCGCCCAAAACTAACCTCCTGTCGATAAATATTTTATGCCCGCAGGGCGTGTATACAGAATTATAGACAAAGTACAAATTCACCTAACCCCATAAAATCTGCGCTCCCTTTATGCAATCCACCACTTCCCCGGTCACAAGTAGTAAACTGTTAAACACGGCCGTTATTGTAGCAGCACTAGGCTACTTTGTAGACATCTATGACCTTGTCCTCTTTAGTATTGTAAGGATTGCGAGCTTGAAGGAGGTAGGCGTCACCAGCCCTGCGGCACTGCTGGAGGAGGGGGTTCATCTCATAAATATGCAAATGACAGGCATGTTACTGGGCGGAATCTTCTGGGGTGTACTAGGCGACAAGCGAGGGCGTATTTCGGTGCTTTTTGGCTCCATCTTCTTGTATTCTGCCGCGAATATCGCCAACGGTTTTGTGACGGATTTAGGCCTTTATGCCTGGCTTAGGTTCATTGCCGGGGTAGGTTTGGCGGGCGAACTGGGCGCCGGCATTACCTTGGTTTCTGAGGTGCTGCCCAAAGAAAAACGGGGCTACGGTACCACCATTGTGGCTTCGGTGGGCATTTCAGGGGCTATTTTGGCCGGCGTTATTGGTGAGTACTTCCATTGGCGCACGGCTTACTTTGTGGGCGGGGGGCTGGGCTTGCTGCTGCTCTTGCTCCGGATTGGGGTCTATGAGTCTGGCATGTTTGAAAAGGCCCAGAAACAGGAGGTGGCCCGGGGTAATTTCCTCAGTTTGTTCACCAGCAGCACGCGCTTCTTCAAATACCTCAAATGCATTCTCATTGGCGTGCCCATCTGGTTTGTGATTGGCGTGCTCATCACGTTCTCGCCCGAGATCAGCCAGGCCTTAGGCATAACAGCAGCCATCTCGGCGGCTAAAGGTATCGGTTTCTCCTATTTCGGACTCACAGTGGGCGATCTGGCCAGCGGGCTAGTGAGCCAGAAGTTACGCAGCCGCAAAAAGGTGGTGGTGCTGTTTTTGCTGCTGCTTTCAGGCATCGTGGCCTTGTTCCTGCTGGCGCAGGGTGCCAGTGAAGCGTACTTCTATGCCTTGTGTGTGGCGTTGGGCTTCGGGAGTGGGTACTGGGCGGTGTTTGTGACCATCGCGGCAGAGCAGTTCGGGACCAACATCAGGGCTACCGTCACTACTACCGTACCCAACTTCGTGCGCGGGGCCGTGGTGGCGCTCACGCTGTCTTTCAAGAGCCTGCAAGACGATCTGGGGTTGTTGACCACCGCCGGTTTGCTGGGCGCCATCACCATCATCATCGCGCTCATCTCCATCAGCACCCTGCCCGAGAGTTTCCACAAAGACCTGGACTACACCGAATAAAATTTAGGGCCTGTTTTGAGAAAAACAGGCCCTAAACAGAGGCTTAGTCAGCAAGCTTTATTCTAATAGGTATGGTGTACCGCACGGCTACTTTCTCGCCTTCTTGTTGACCAGGCGTCCAACGGGGCATTGATTTTACTACCCTAACACATTCTTTGCCTAGCTTTTCATGGGTGGCTCTTATCACCTCCACCTCAGATATTTTACCAGATTTGTCTACGATAAAGTTGACCAAGGCAATGCCCTCGGCACCCACCAGACGCATCCCGAAAGGAATTCTGACAGACTGCCCCACAAACTTGAACATCGCCTGGATTCCACCCGGGAACTCGGGCATGACCGAATGCGGATAATGAGGCACTTCAGTTCCGTTTTCATCATAACAGTGCCCTTCTACTAATTTACCTTCAGAGAACAGGTCCTTACGTCTTAACTGGCGGTTAGCGTGGTAAGACTTCACCTCGCCATGCAGCTCGTTTTTGTCATAGTTATACTCATACTGCACCTCCCCGTCTTCAAACCAGCCCTCAGATTTCCCTTGCAGTTTGTTGTGCACATAATGGTCCACGGATTTTACTTTCCCGTTCTTGTGCCATACCGTGTTGGGCCCCTCCTTAACTGAGTCCATCTTACTGAAATACACCTCTTGGTACTTCTCACCTGTAAGGTAGAAATCACGTTTGTAGCCCTGGATTTTAGCTAGGTCTGTGTAGCGTTCAACTCTGTAATAGAGGGCTTTGTTCTTGGGGGCTGGTGCAAAATTACTGTTCAGATAAATAACAGTGTCTGTTTGGCAAAAACCAGTGGCAGCGCCACATAGCCATAGGAGCATGGCCAGTAAAACTTTCTTCATTAGATTTTAAATAGACTTAAATGCGCGGTGACTTTGGAAGGCACCTTTTGTACTCCGATGTATGTTATCGCAAGATAAGCAGTATTTTTGAGGATGATTCTTTTCAACGAGACCGTAAACATAGACAACGCTGTGGCCGCAGACTGGCTCCAGTGGATGCAGGAAACCCATATTCCGGAGGTGATGGCCACTACCTTCTTTGTCAAGTTCCAGATTGCCAAGGTGATGGAGGAGGAAGACAACGGAGGCACCACGTACGCCATCCAGTACTACGCCCGCCACATGGACGATCTGCTGGAATACCACCGCGAACACGACCAAAACATGCAGGCCAAAATGCAGGCCCAGTACCCCGGCCAGTTCGTGTCTTTCCGGACTGTGCTGGAGGTAATAGAATAGCCTGATGGACAGAGACTAGTCCCAAGAACCTCGGTGTTTCTGAACCTTGTTTAGGCCTGTTTGCATAAAAACGCCCTGAAAACGACTATTCGGTTTCAGGGCGTTTTTTTTTGGGCGGCTCTCAGGCTACCGAGAGCTTCCAGTACCCACAATCCTCTTTTCAGCTGCTTTAAGGCCGTTTTTACAAAAACGCCTGCGAAACGCCGCAGAGCTTCTCAAGCTGTTGCTTTTGGCTGGGGAGAAACTAGAACCGCTGCAGTTCCTCGTGGCTTAGGTTGCAGTTGATCCACTCGCCGTCTAGGTTGGCGCCAATGCTGCGGTAGAAAGTGATGGCGGGCTCGTTCCAATCCAGCACCTGCCACTTCATGCGCTTGTAGTTCTCTTCTTTAGCCGTCTGCACCACGGCATTGAACAACAACCGGCCCAGGCCTTTTCTCCGGTGCCGCTCGGTCACCACAATGTCTTCCAGAAACAGCATCTTGCCTTTCCAGGTAGAGTAGGCGGTGTAGTACAGCGCGATGCCCACAATGCCTTCCTCGGGAGACTCCGCCACATAGAACTCAAAGATAGGCTTGCCCCCGAAGCCATCGCGGCGCATGTCTTCTATGGTGTTGGTGACTTCATCGGGGGCTTTCTCGTACACGGCCAGTTCTACAATCAGGGCATGCACGCCGGGCAGATCGGCCTCGGTTCCTCTACGGACAGATACAGGTAAACTCATAATGCTTTTCTAAAGGGCCTATCGGCCGATGGTCCCGCAAATTACGCCTCCGCAGGCGCAAACAAAAAGCCACGGCTACCGCTTTCCGTTCTTTCTCCGCCCAACAGCGTCGGCCATTCACCTTTCAATTCCCTACCACTCACCCCAGAATACGTCCCATCCGCTTAATCAGGACGGTTTTTGGTTCTCAAACCCCTTACTATTGTCCCAGACAAACGCCCCAGCGACTGTCCTTCCCAGAAAGCAGAAATCTTTCCCTGAAAACAAAACACATCCATAACCCTATGAAAAATAAAGCCTTAAAACATCTTACACTTAAGGGGCTACAAGCACCCAATCCATCTACAGGCATCATGAAACAGGTAAGCACAACTTTCAAAGCGGCGGTGTGGCTGGCGTTCTTTTTCTGCGCCACTTTAAGCAACGTACAGGCCCAAAAGGCGCCTACTGAAATCATCTGGGATAACTACGGCGTACCGCACGTGTACGGCCAGAACACCAGTGAGATGTACTACGCCTTCGGGTGGGCGCAGATGCACAACCACGCCAACCTATTGCTGGAACTCTACGGACAGGCGCGGGGCCGAGCCGCAGAATACTGGGGCGAGAAATACCTTAACGGCGACAAGCAGGTGCATCTCTTTAGCCTGCCCGAAACGGCCAAAAAGCAGTATGCCCAGCAACCACCCGAGGGCAAGCAGCACTTAGATGCCTTCGTGCGCGGAGTGAACGCCTATGCCCAGGCCCATCCAGAGGCGATTGACCCGGCCAGAAAGCAAGTGCTGCCCATTACGCCTGCTGATGTGCTGGCCCACAGTTCCCGCGTGGTCTGCCTGGAGTTCCTGGGCAGCGATGACATACGGGCAGCCGTGCGCGAGATCACGCCCGGTTCCAACGCCTACGCCATTGCGCCTTCCCGGTCGGCGTCTAAGAAAGCGATGCTGGTGACCAATCCGCACCTGCCCTGGGACGATTTCTTCGTGTTTTTTGAGGCGCATTTATCGGCACCGGGGTTCAACGCTTATGGCGTGTCGCTGATAGGGCAGCCTATCCTGAACATCGCTTTTAATGACTACTTGGGTTGGACGCACACCGTGAACACCATTGATGCCTCGGACCGCTACGAACTCACACTGCAGAACGGCGGCTACCTGCTGGATGGCAAAGTACAAGCCTTCGAGAAAAGAACCGTGCCGCTGAAGATTCGGCAAGCCGATGGCTCTGTGAAAACGGAGAACCTGGTCATCGCCGCCTCTAAGCACGGCCCCGTGGTGGGAGAGAAGAACGGCAAAGCCTACGCCGTACGCATTGCTGGGCTGGAGAACGCTTTGTTGGGCACGCAGTACCACAAGATGGCGCAGGCCAAGAACTGGCAGCAGTTTGAATCAGCGGTCAAAATGCTGCAGAACCCGCTGTTCAACATCATCTACGCCGATAAAACCGGCAACATCCTGTACCTGTTCAACGGCAACGTGCCCAAACGCCCTGAGGGTGACTGGGCGTTCTGGAACGGCACCGTAGACGGACGCTCCTCCAAGTACATCTGGAACTCCTACCATCGCTACGAAGACCTGCCCAAAGTCTTCAATCCCAGCACCGGCTTTGTGCAGAACGCCAATGACGCCCCCTGGACCAGCACCTACCCCGTAGCCCTCAAACCCGCTGATTTCCCGCCCTACATGGCGCCGCAGGAAACACCTTTGCGCCCGCAACGCGCCGTGAACATGATCAAAGACGATGCCTCTATCTCTTTTGACGAACTGGTGGCCTACAAGATGAACACCGGCATGGAATCGGCGGACCGTTTTCTGGATGATTTGCTCAAAGCAGTGCAAAAACACCCTGACCCCATAGCCCAAAGAGCCGCCGCCGTGCTGCAGAAATGGGACAAGAAGACCGAGACCAACAGCAAAGGCGCCATCCTGTTCGCCCGCTGGTTTGACAAGATGCGCGAGGACATGTTCACTACGCCCTGGAACCCTGATCAGCCGTTCACCACGCCAGACGGTCTCAAAGACCCGCAGAAAGCAGTAGCGCTCCTGGTAACCACCGCAGACGAAGTAGAGAAAAAGTACGGCTCCCTGGACGTAGCCTGGGGTGATGTGTACCGCTTCAGGGTAGGTGATTACAACGTGCCCGGCAACGGTGCGCACAGTCACTACGGCGTCTTCCGGACCATGTACTACTACAGCGGTGAGGACAACAAAGAATACGCCTTCCACGGAGATTCGTACGTGGCCATCACGGAGTTCGGGGACAAGGTGAAAGCCCAGGTTTTGCTCAGTTACGGCAACGCCACCCAACCCGGCAGCAAGCACCGTGGCGACCAACTCCAGCTCCTGTCTGAGAAGAAGCTTCGGCCGGCTTTGCTGGAGAAGCAGGAGATTTTAAAACACATGGAGAAAAGAGAGGTGCTTTCCAATAATCCATCTGTCAAGCGGTGACTCAGCGGCCAACAGAAGCGAGCTGAATCCATCACAGCCCCACCCAGAAGTTCTTCCTGATCCTATTTCTGGCTTGTTTTCCTGAAAACAGGCCAGAAACGGAGAGCCCTGTGCCTTTATCCATCGCTCTAAAATCCGCACTAAACCTCTTTCAATTTTATCCCATGCACCTGCAAAGAACCAAATCCCTGTTTACCTTCTTCTTTTTCCTGTTACTGGTAGTACTCACGTTCTTCTGGGGCCAGCGCTTTCCCCAGAACACCCCTAATCTCCGGCTGGTAGGGCTGGACGGCATTGGCTGGCTCATGTTGGCGTTGCCGTTTCTCTGGCTACAGCCTCAGGCTGGGTTGCCCAACATCTGGGAGCCCACCGTAAACCGCAAGCAAAGAATCTGGCTGCCCGTGGCCATTGGCCTGGTGTTTGGCGCTTTGGACATCCTGGTGGTGAAGATGATTTTGCACCCAGATCCGTACACCGAGCTTCCGCCTTTTCTGCAGCCGTTTCCTTACTCCATAGGACTTTACTTCTCTGGCGCGCTGTATGTAGAGGTCTTTTACCGGTTGGTACCCATCACGCTGGTCTTGCTGCTGGAGCAGATCATCTGGCGAGGAAAGTATGCCCACGTAGCCTTCTGGGGCATCGCCACGCTGAGTGCCTTGCGCGAGCCGCTGGAGCAGTTCCCCGACGGGGCCTGGTGGTTTATCGTGTACTCTTTTGGCTCGGGTTTCGCCTTTAACTTTCTGCAGGCACTCTATCTTAAAAAGGCGGGTTTTCTGGCCACGCTGCTGATCAGGTTATCGCATTACCTGCTGTGGCATATTCTGCTGGGCGTGTACGTGGAGTATGTGGAGTTGGCACCGTGAGCCTTAGCGCTGTATTGGGGCTGTTTTCGCGAAAATGGTCCCAATACAGGATTTAACGGTTGGGTTATACCGCCACTTCGCGCATCCAGCCGTTGAACTCCGGGGTTCTTCTTCGGCTGACAAAGACTTCTTCCTTGAACGGCGGACCTAAAGAAATAAGCAGTCTGCCGGCTCCGTCTGAGGTGAACTTCTGGATGGCGCTCATCTGCGCCAGCACCTGCCGGTTCAGCCTGAAAAACGATTCAGCGGGCAAGGTGTTCTCAAAGTGCTCCAGCGTCTCGTCTACCAGGTAATCTTTCCCCGAGAAGGTTCGCAGGAAGGTGAGTTCCTTGGCTTTGTAGAGATAGGCCACTTCTGAAAGGGGAACCGGCACCAGCGCTTTGCCCTGCTGCGCCATGATGTTGCGGGCCGGGGCCTCTGGTCTGGCCTCAGGAACCGGCGCTGTTTGCCGCAGGTTCTGCAGTTTGGCTTCGTATTCTTGCTGCACCCGCAGCAGCGTGTACACCAGATGCAGGCTCAGGAAGATGAGGAAAGAAACGGGCACATCGGTCACAAACACCACCGTGATATTGAAAACCGTTGCCCGATGCCCATTCATGATAAACTCATTGTAGACAAAGGAGACCAGCGTGACATACAGCACCGTTACTCCAAGGCCCAGCAAGATCTGCTGAAGCCCCCGCTCCAGGGGTGCCTCAAGCCAGGAGTACCGCTTGTCCAGCTTTTTGATGACCCAGTGGTTGTATTCCCAAAGCAACCACATGGAGACGATGCACACGCTCAGGTCAGCGTAATAGTCGGGGTTCCGCAGCAATTCAATCAAGGAGGCCGGCTCCCCTACGTGCCTGAACAACAGGCCCAGGACAGGGGCTACGGCTAGTCTGGTTTTCAGGTCAGGGTAACGGGCCATAATTGCTGGGCAACAGGGATTTGATTGGCCATTAAAAATAGCAATCTGTGAGCGAGTACACCATCTCCTGGCTCCATTTTTATACAGATATCGCGTTCTGTTTTCGGGCCGGTTTGGCCAAAGAAGCACAAAAGCCGATGCTTTCTGAAAACATCGGCTTTTGGCTATATCACGGGTGAGTCTGTTACTGCGCCGCGTACGGGTTCACGCCCATGTTGTAGTACACAAAGGACCAAACATCAGCGGCTTCCGCAATCTGGGCGGTGGTGGATTTTCCGGCGCCGTGCCCGGCTTTCACGTCTACCCTGATGAGGTACGGGTTGTTACCGGCACCTTTCTCCTGCAGCGTGGCAATGTACTTGAACGAGTGCGCCGGCACCACGCGGTCGTCATGATCGGCGGTGGTGACCAGGGTGGCCGGATAATTCACACCTTCCTTGAGGTTGTGGATGGGCGAGAACTTCATGAGGTTCTGGAACTGCGCAGCGTCATCCGATGACCCATACTCGGGCACCCACGCCCACCCGATGGTGAACTTATGGAACCGCAGCATGTCCATCACACCTACCGCCGGAAGCGCCACTTTGAAGAGATCAGGCCGTTGGTTTACCACGGCGCCAATCAGCAATCCGCCGTTAGACCCACCGGCAATGGCCAGTTTCTGGGGAGAAGTGTATTTCTGGTCTCTCAGGTACTCAGCGGCCGCAATGAAGTCGTCAAAGACATTCTGTTTGTTGGGCGTCATGCCCGCTTTGTGCCAGGCCTCGCCGTACTCGCCGCCACCTCTGATGTTGGCCACCGCAAACACGCCGCCGTTTTCCAGCCACACCATACGCGCGATGCTGAAGCCCGGGGTCATGGAGGCGTTGAATCCGCCGTAGGCATACAGATACGTGGGGTTGTTGCCGTTCAGCACCAAGCCTTTTTTGTGGGTGATGAACATGGGCACCTTGGTGCCGTCTTTGCTGGTATAGAACACCTGCTTGGTCTCGTAGCCTTCCATGTTCACATCTACCTCAGACTTCCGGAACAAGGTGGACTTGTTGGAGGCCACGTCATACTGGTAGATGGTGGTAGGATAGGTGTAAGAGGTGAAAGAGTAGAAAACGGTTTTGTCTTCCTTCTTTCCGGTGAAGCCATCGGCGGTGCCCAGCGTAGGCAAGGTCACGTCATGCAGCCACTTGCCGCTGGTATCGTGCACCCGCACCAAGGTAGCCGCATCTTTCATGTAGTTCAGAACCAACCGGCCGCCTATTAGCGAGGCGTAGTTCAGCACATTATCGGTTTGCGGCACTAGCGTTTTCCAGTTGGTTTGCTGCGGTTTCTTCAGGTCTATCTGGATGAGCCTGTACTTAGGCGCATCCTGGTTTGTGAGCACAATAAGCTTGTCGCCTATGTTCTCCACCACGCCATACTCTTTTTCAAAGCTTTCCACCAACGGCACAATAGGGCTGTTGTTCTTGGTGAGGTCTTTCACATACAAAGAATTGTTGCTGGTGCCTTCTGAGGCGGTGAGCACGAGGTACTTCTCGTCTTCAGTGGTGCTGGCGAACAGGAGGCGGAGCGGGTGAGCTTTGGCTTCCCAGATGAGTTGGTCCTGGCTCTGGGGCGTGCCTACTTTGTGGTAGTAGACTTTGTGGTACTCGTTCTTGTTGGCCATTTTGGAACCCTGCGTGGGCTCTGCGTAGCGGCTGTAGAAGAACCCGTCTTTGTACCAGCTGGTGCCCGAGAACTTGATCCAGTGCAGCTCATCAGCCAGCTTTTTGCCCGTGGTCACATCCAGCACGTAGGCATCGCGCCAGTCAGAACCGCCGGTGGAGGTGGTGTAGACGGCGTATCTAGCGTCTTTGCTGAAATCAAGGCTGCCCAAAGAGGTGGTACCGTCTTCAGAGAGTTTGTTGGGGTCCAGGAAAAGCTCAGGCGTGCCGTTCAGGCCTTTCTGGCGGTAGAGCACGCTTTGGTTCTGGAGCCCGTCATTTTTGTAGAAGTAGTAATAGTCACCCTCGCGGAAAGGAGCCCCGTATTTGGGATAGTTCCAGAGCTGGGTCAGGCGCTTCTGAATCTGCTCCCGGAACGGAATCTTGGCCAGGTAATCAAAGGTGACGGCGTTCTGCTCTTTTACCCATTGGGCCACGTTCTGGGCAGTATCGGCTTCAAGCCAGCGGTACGGGTCTGGCACCTGGGTGCCGTGGTACGTGTCTAGGTGGTTTATCTTTTCGGTTTTCGGGTACATATGGTTAACGGATTTGGCTGCCGCGGTGGTCGCAGGCGCGGTGGCGCTTGCGGCAGCGGAGGGTGAAGCGGGAGGCGTGCTGGTTTTGCAGCCGGTCATTGCCGCCAAAGCAGCAACCCAGATAAACGTAAAGGATTTGTTCATGTTTATGTGTGTTAGTTTCACCAATTGAAAAGCAAAAGGGCATCGGCTCCGGGACAGTATTCCATGGAAAGCATCCAGACCCCTCCAGATTTACGAAACAGAAGCCTTTCCTGGGTTATTCCGCAGGCCAGAATCCAGAAAACCCTGGCACGGTTCAATCCATTCAAAATGCGGCATCTGGCGGGCGGGCAGCTATACTATATTAGAGAAAACATTCTTATATTCCCAATAAAGAATATCGGCACGACGCTGCCCGGCACAGACCTAAAACCAGGCTGACCCGGGGAGCAGAAGCGGGTTTGTCAGGTATCTGGTCACAAACCTCGTATCTTCAGGAATTGTAAGCATACAGACCCACACACCCTCTCACCACTATGCGATGTAAGCACATTTTACTGTTGGCCGGACTTTTCTGGGGAGCTGCCTCGGCCCAGGCCCAAACCAAACCCGTTGCCAAAGAACCAGCCAAACAAGCGCCGAAAGCCACCGCCAAACAAGGCACGCCAGAACCCGCCAAGCCCGCCGCCCAGGAACAGGTGAAACCCGTGACCAAGGAGCCGGCCGAGGGCGAGATGAAGCTCTATTTCATGGCTTTGCTGAAGAAAGGTCCCAACCGCAACCAAGACTCTTTGACATCCATGAGAATACAGGACGCGCACATGGCCCACATCAACAAGCTGGCCGCCGAGGGCAAGCTCACTCTGGCCGGCCCGTTCATGGACGATGGCGACCTGCGCGGCATCTTTATTTTCAACGTCGCGACCATGGAGGAAGCCAAAGCGCTCACTGAAGCCGACCCAGCCGTGAAAGCCGGCCGTCTGATTATGGAACTGCACCCCTGGTTTGCCCAGAAAGGCGCCAAACTTAAGTAAAGCCCGCTTTTGAGCTGTTTCAGAAAAAATAGCCTTAAAACGGAAAATAAATTTTTACCGCCATACAATATGCACATACCTACTTCCGTTTTAGAGGGGAAATAGTTGTTGTGTAACGTACCAGAAGGATTCGACTGACTTAGCCGGATCCTTTTGTGTTTTCAAGCCCTCCCTTCTTCTCCTTTTCCGGCAGCAGAAATCCACCTAAAACTTCCTCTTTCTAACAGCATCTTCCCTCAACTCAGGCCTAAGAAGCGTTTATTTGGAACCATCCTTTTCATAGCTCGGCTGCTTATGGATTGTTTCTAGCCCGATTTTCTGGAAAGTGGTCAAAATCAACGGCTATGTTTCCCCTGATCCACAATAATTTACCCCAGTTGCCCGTTTTCAACCCGAAGTAGTTTCTGTTTAGCTTTTGAGGCATTTATCTGTACTGGGTAAGTGCCTCTTTTTTTTACCGCCAGAAGCGACCGCACCCAACCGAAGGGGCTATTTTATCCGTAGTGATATTGCATTGATGTCTCCAGACCAGTATCTTTCACAACCGGCGTTACCCTGCACTATCTTCCAACCAGCAGTCCCTATTCAAAGTCATTATATGAAGCATCGCTTTACCCGTCTTTTCTCATGCTTACCTAAGAACCTTCTTGCTGCCCTTCTCCTGGCTTTTGGCTTGTTGGGCAACACAGCCGTGCGGGCCCAGGACGCGTGTTTGCTTATTCCGCTGTCTTTGGAAGAGCGCACGCAGGCCGCCCAAGTGGTGGTGGAAGGAAAAGTAATCAGCCAGCGTTCTTTCTGGGATGAAGGGCACAAGAACATCTACACCGCCAACCAGGTAGAGATCTACAAAGTGTTCAAAGGCACGCCCACGGCTACCACCGTGGAGATCATCACTGAGGGCGGCCGCGTAGGCCTGGACATGCAGACGTACTCTGCCACGCTGCAACTGAAAACAAATCAACAGGGCGTTTTCTTCCTGCAAGCGGGCAAAGCGCAATCCCGGTACACGGTGTTCGGGAGTTTGCAGGGCTTCATCAGGTACCAGTTAACGCAGGGCACGGCCAAAGACCCGTTTGCGCAATACAGCTCTATTCCGCTGGAACTGTACGGTTCGCTTTCGCGCCTTTCTGGCACTCCTATACGCTCTGTAAAAGCCAATCCAGAACTGGAACTGGCCCTTAAACCCAAAGCCAGCACGCAGAACCAGCGGCGGGCCATTCCGCTTATCTCCAGTTTCAGTCCTTTGACCCTACGGGCGGGCACCGGCGATGTGCTCACCATCAACGGCACCAACTTTGGGGCAACCAGAGGCAACGGCTACGTGGAGTTCCGCAACGCCGATGACGGAGGCAAGACCTTTATCCAGCCGCTAGCCTCTGATTACGTGAGCTGGACCAACACCCAGATAAGAGTAAAAGTACCCTCGTACGGCCTTGACGGCGGCACCGCTGGCACCGGCGATTTCAGGGTGGTGAACAACGACCCCAACACCGCTACCTCGGCCGCGCCCCTCACCATTATCTTCGCGTACTCCAACGTAAGCTACGAAGACGACGAACGGAACATCCCTGAGCAGAGCTACCAGCCCCGGCTCATAGACCAAAACAACCTGGGCGGCTACACCTTCCGGTTCTCGGCCAACTTTGAGACCAATATCCCGGCGCTGTATGCCTTTAAACGCGCCATGAATGAGTGGTCCTGTAACACGTTCGTGAACTGGATCACCGCTTCCAATGACCCTGTGGCCAGCACCGCCGATGACGGCATCAACTCGGTACGGTTCGCCGCCTCCGGCGAGTTGCCCGCCAACGTGCTGGGCAGAACCATCAGCCGGTACAAGGGCTGTATCTCGGGCGGCACTACGGTGAACTTCTGGGTAGACGAGATCGACATGGAATACTCCCCGCGCGGCGACTGGCAGTACGGCCCAGACGGCTCCACCACCACCCAGTTCGATTTTCCGTCGGTGCTGGTGCATGAGTTAGGGCATGGGCATCAGCTAAGCCACCTTATCCTGCCTAGAGCCATCATGCACTACGCGGTGGCCCGGGGCCCGTCTTCCAGAACCCTCAACCAGATAAGCGACATAGACGGTGGTAAGTATGTCATGGACCGCAGCACCACGGCCTTCCCCTGCAATGTAGACCCCATGGTTCCCAAGCCGGCCAACGCCTGCGCCATTCCGGTGGAGCTGATTGAACTGGAGGGAGAACTCACCACCGAGGGCACGGTGTTGCTGCAGTGGACCACGGAACAGGAAAACGGCATCACCGCCTTCGCCATAGAAAGAAGCCCCGATGGGGAGAATTACACCACCATTGGCACCGTGAACGCCACCGGCAGCCCCACTACCCCGCAGTCTTATGAGTTTGTAGACCCCAACCCATTCTCCCAGCTCAACTACTACCGGTTGCGGCTGGTGAGGACCAACAACACCACTGAGTATTCTGATGTGGTGCAGGTGGCAGGACCGGGCTTTGTGCGGCAACTAGCCCCTAACCCCGGCGGAAACCAGACTTCTTTGTTCTTTAATGCCGCCCAGGAAGAAAGGGTACGCCTGTCTATCTACGACGTATCTGGCCGCCTCTACCGGAGCTTTGAGATATTGGTGACCCCAGAAGCCAACCGGTATGACCTCACGCTGTTCCCCGGAAACGATGATGACGAGATACCTACCGTGCGCGGGCTGCTGCTCATCAGGTGGTCCACCTCCCGCGAGAGCGGCACTCTAAGGTATCTGAAACTGGAATAAGTGTTCTAGCCAGGCTGATTCTAAAACAGAGCGGGTACGGAAGCATTTGGTCTTCCGTACCCGCTCTGTTTTAAGGCTCTTTTGGGTAAAACAGCCTTGAAACAGAATCACTCGTAATCAGAGCTTTCCCTTGCATTGCACGCTGGGGAGGCGTAGTTTCGGGGCTTAGAGTTTTGCCATGCCACAGATGAATTGGGAGCGCCTGATCTCCAAGAAACGCTTTGACCTTCAGACCAAAGAACACGCCACCGATGAGTCGGTGCGCGGGGAGTTCCAGCGCGATTATGACCGATTGGTGTTCTCCACGCCTTTCCGCCGGCTGCAGAACAAGACGCAGGTCATGCCCATGCCGGAGAGCGATTTCGTGCACAACCGGCTTACCCATAGTTTGGAAACCTCCTGTGTGGGCCGGTCTCTGGGGCGTATGGTAGGCAAGGTGTTGCTGGAGCGGCACCCGGCCATTCTGCAGACGCACCCTGGCATGCTGGAATCTGATTTCGGGGACATGGTGGCCGCCGCCTGCCTCACGCATGACATCGGAAACCCACCCCTCGGCCATTCCGGCGAAGACGCCATCTCCGCTTTCTTCCGGAGCTCTGAGGCGGCTGACTATCTGAAAGACTTAACCTCGGCCCAAATCTCAGACCTGCAGAACTTTGAAGGCAACGCCGCCGGTTTCCGGATCATCACGCACACGTACCCGGGCCAAAGCACCGGCTCCTGTGGCATGCGCCTTACTTACAGCACCCTGGCTACCTTCACCAAATATCCGCGCCCCTCCGATGCGGTGGTGAAAGGCACCAAAAAGGCCAGCGAGAAAAAGTACGGGTTCTTCCAAGCCGAGCAGGCGCATTTCAGGAAAATTGCCGAGGAATTGGGCTTGCTGCCGGCCGGCGAACACGCATTCCATCGGCACCCGTTGGCGTTTCTGGTAGAAGCCGCCGATGACATCTGTTACCGCATCATTGACTTTGAGGATGGCTGCCGTTTGGGGCTGATTCCGTTTGAACAGGCCGCAGCGCTGCTGCATCCGCTGTTGAACGAACGCCCGGGCAAAACCCACAGCACCACTTTCCATGATTGGCGTGAGCAACTGGGCGTCTGGCGGGCCGTCATCATCAACAACCTGATCTATGAATGCGCCGGCATTTTCCTGGATAACGAAGAAGCCATCCTGAACGGGACTTTTGACCAGTCGCTCATCAACCTGGTGCAGCAGAAAGCCGCCCTGGACGAGATCAAGAAAATCTCCATTGACCGCATCTATCGCCACCGTCCGGTGCTGGAGATTGAGGCCGCTGGTTTTGAGGTACTGGGCGGCTTGCTGGAAGCTTTCCTGAAAGCCGTTTTCGAGCCGTTTTCCGGAAAACACCGCAAATACCTGGACCTGGTACCCGATCAGTTCCTGGGTCCGCAGCGCCAACTCTCTGAGGACAACTACGAGAAAATCCTCAACATCACCGATTTCATCTCAGGCCTCACCGACAGCAGCGCCATTAGTCTGTTCCGGAAGATCAAAGGGATTGACTTGCCTAGGATGTATTAGGTGATTGTTAATTGTTGATTGCTGATTGTTCTTTGCAGGACACTCACCCCCTACGTTGTCATCTTGGAAAGATCTTGTGGGCGAACTAGGGAGGCATTGAATAATTGCCTTTGCTGGAATGCTAGTCCATTAACTCTAAATCTTCCGCAACGCTTTGTCTTTAAGTTCACTTCGATTCTCCAGAATCTATTTCCACCATCTTTGACATATTTCATTCTTCTTAACCATTGGGGAGAAGAATGAAAGTCTTCTTTGGTATGTCTGAAACAATTAACTCCTATTACCCGCTCTCCTTCTTCGTTATAAAATCCAGAATACTGTCTTCGGTACTCCATCAGCGGTTCAATTTCTCTTTTATTTATATAGGCTGAATCAAAAGCATAATCCACCGTATTGATGTCGAAACAATTCCGCATGATATTCTCTGCTAGGATCGCCTCTTCTACTGTTGGGGTAAAGGCGCTATCATCAACTATATCTTTGTTTCCTTTGTCAATGATCACTCCGGTGAAATCTTCTGCCTGAATTAATACATTGGGAGTGCCAAGAACGCCTGAAGCTATAAACCCTTTTTCTTTTATCTCTTTTGCCGCTAAAGCATGATAGTCCTCTTTGGGGTCACTCAAAGAACAAGACACACAACCAATTAAAAGAAGAGCGGAGAATAACCTGAATAACATAGCTGGTTTCGTTTAAGGCTCAACCCAAATTCTTAATAATAGGCTGGCGCATAGAAAGGATGCGTTTTGAGGCTGATTTCCACAAATTAACACAAAAAGGCCACCGCTTTACGCAGTGGCCTTTTTGTTTATAGACTTACCTTATTGGTTATTTCACACTCGTCAGTAACTCGGGGCGGAGCAGGTCAATCATCGTGCTGATTTCCTGCACGGCTTTGTCACTGTTGCCGGAGAAACCCACGCTCTTGAACCGGATGTTGCCGTTGGCGTCCAAAATGAATTTGGTAGGGATGCCCTGTACTTTATAGGCGTCTATCATCTTGTTTTCCTCATCCAGCAGCACCTGGAACGAGTAATTCTTTTTGCTGATGAAATCTGCCGCGGTTTTCTTTTTGTCTTTCCCGCTCTCCCAGGAGTTCACAAACACAAACGCCACTTTGCCGTTGTCCTTGAACTTGTTCACCGCCTGCTGCATGCCCGGGAAAGAGGACACGCAGGGTCCGCACCAGGTTGCCCAGAAATCCACTACCACCGTCTTTCCTTTGAGCGAAGCCAGAGACACCACAGTGCCGTTGAGGTCGCGGAGTTCAAAGGCGGGAGCAGCTTCCAGGATCATTTTCCGTTTCAGGTCGGTGCGCAGCTTTTCTAGGGCGGGGGCTTCCACTTTGGCCAGATAGGCCTCAAACCCAGTTTCGCCGTTCTGCTGCTGGGTGTAGATGTCTTTGAGGTAGCCTTTTACCTTGGCGGTGCCGTTGCCGCTGGCTGCCATCTCTTCCATGATTTTGCGGGCTTTGGCTTTGTCTCCTCCAGAAGCCAAAACCTCTGCGTACCGCTCGGTGATGTCGGGGCTGTTGCCGCGGGTGTAACTGTAGCCCTCCGCCAAGTATTTCTCGGCAGCGGCTTTGTTCCCTTCTTTGAGGAGGATGGCGCCGTAGGTATCGGCCACCTGGCCTACGGTATATTCGCGGCTCTTCTTCCAGTCGGTGGCGGCATAGAGGTCTGGCTTGGGCTCGGTGGGTTGCTGGACTTCTTTCTGAGCCAGCTCATAGCCTTTCTGGGCCAGGGCTTTGGCTTTGGTCAGGTCTTCGCCTTTCTCATACAGCCGCCAGGCCGCCGAGTTGTACAAGGAGGAAGTAGCCAGCACCGGGTACTTCGTTAGCAACCCCTCAAACTCGGGCCAGTTGCCGGCCTCAGCGTATTCCAGCGCGATGCCGCTCAACAGACTCGCCACGCGCTCGTGCCCCGGATACTCTTTCGCGAAGGCCAGCGCCAGTTCTTTCTTTTTGGCGGGATCTTCCGTGTTGTAAAACTCCATCAGACGCTGGGTCTGCACAAATTCGCCAGTAGGCTCCAGAGCGCGGGCCTGCTCCCCGAAAGCCTCTCCTTTGTCTTTCTGCTCCAGGCGGTTGTAGTAGTTGGCCAGGAAACCCAATTCTTTGGCCGTTAAGTTAGGCTCTTTAGACAGGTCTTCCAGTTCCTGCAGCACTTTCTGCTTGCTTTCTTCCCCTTTGTAAGCATAACTCAGGGCGTAGGTTCTTGTCTGGGTCATCTCCCGCTTTTGGGCCGGGTACAAGGCAGCTTCCTGCCGGAGGAGATCCAGGGCTTTGAGACCGTCGTTTTCGATTCCTACCATACCGCCCCATTCCGCGTAGGCAGCGGCCAGGCCGTACAACGCGCCCTGCACCGGCTGCTTTTTGTTATCATATAAAAAGAAGGAATAGCCTTTGCCGTTGTTGCGGTCATAGGTCTCTTCTTCCCTGAACAGCAGCACCGCGCCGTCTACCCCAGCCTCGGGCCTAAACCTGCCCTCCCAGCCGGCTTTGACTTTCTTGAGCTCTATCTCGTGGGCCTTGGGTTTGTTCTGGTCATAGGCGTATACCAGCGCCGTGACACTGGCCGCTTTCTCCAGAACCGTGCCTGCCGGATTGTAGGTGAACCGTACTTCCTGACCTGCCTTGGGTTGCGCCTGTTTCAGGGTGAGGGAGCCAGTGGGGGTTTGGGCCTGCGCCAGCGGAAGCCAGCACAAACACAGCAGTAGCAGTAGTAGATTCTTCATGATTGTACCATTAAAGCAAGTGAACGCATCTCCCCAACGGGAACGACTATGGTAAATATGAAGAAATAACTGTATTTAACCTAGACTTACCTAAGGTTTAACAAAGGTTTAACTTTCTGATTTTTAGCTTGAAAATGGGCTTTCCCCATCCGCTTGCCGAAGGAAAGAACCGTGTCTTTGAGGAAATCGGCGGGAGCCGAGGCCTTTTAGAAGATGATGGTTTTGTTGTTGCTCACGAACACCTTCTCGGCGAACACCAGCTTGAGGGCCTGCGCCAGCACAATCTTCTCCACATCGCGTCCCGACTGCGCCATGTCGCGGGCATCCTGGGTATGGTTCACCTGGATCACGTTTTGGGCAATAATAGGCCCCTCGTCCAAGTCACTGTTCACGAAGTGTGCCGTGGCGCCAATGATCTTCACGCCACGCTCGTAGGCCTGCCGGTACGGATTGGCGCCAATGAAAGCAGGCAAGAACGAATGGTGGATGTTGATGATACGGTTAGGGAACTGCGCCACAAAACCGGAACTCAGCACCCGCATGTATTTGGCCAGCACCACGTATTCAGGCGCGTAAGCGGCAATGACCTGGCTCATTTCCTGGTCATGCTCCTCGCGGGTCTTGTTTTCATGCGAGACATGGTGAAACGGAATCCCGAACCTGGACACGAGCGAGTCCAGCTCGGCATAGTTGCCTATCACCGCCCTGATGTTCGCGTTCAGATCACCGTACTCATGGCGCAGCAGCAGATCACCCAGGCAGTGGTGCTCTTTGGTGACCAGAATCACGATGTCTTTCTTGCGCTCAGGTACCAGCCGGATGTGGGCTTCGGGTGGCAGCTCGGCTCTGAGTTCGGCCACCAGCACCTCGGGTTGCACCTGTCCGGCTAGTTCAGCGCGCATAAAGAAATGGTTTTGTTGCCGATCTACAAACTCATCGTTGCTGGTGATGTTGAGGTTGTTGCGGAAGACAATCTGCGTGATGGTGAAGATGAGGCCTTTGCGGTCTGGGCAGTCAATGAGCAGAAAATTAACCATGGGCTGAGAATTGGCAGGCAGGTTGTTCTAAGGCTATTTTTTAGAAAGCAGCCTCAAAAGGGAAAAAGAGATAGGAAAAGGATTTGTGCTCCTGAGATCACAGGCGCAGTTTCATCTGAGGCAGGTTCTTGAACTGTTTGAACGTCTCCAGGAGCCCCAGTTGCTTCATCACCACGCCGGCATTGGGCAGGCCCACCACCTGCCAGTAACCGTCGCGATCCCGCATCTTCACCTCCACAATTACGGGGTTGGGCTGGGAAGGCACGCGCAGGTCAAGGCCCACCACGGCCACGGTATCCGTGCGGTTCACGTAGGAAATACCTTCCAGCCGGCCATTAGAGAGCGGGTTCTCCTTCAGTAGTTTCTGGATGGGCAATACCGCCTGCAACTGCTGCCACTCTTCCTCGCTCACGGTCTCGGGCCGGCCGTCAAGGCCTTTCCGGTGGGCCACGTACTCCTCAATTCCGCCCCGCAGGGTCTGCAGCACTTCTTCCTTCTTGGAGGCCATGGCCATACCCAGCGCCATGGCGGCCAGGGCCTGCTCTTTCTGGGGCAGCTCGGCCATGCCGGCCTGTACGGCTTGGTCCAGGAAGCTGGCGGTGGTGCGGTCCACGTCTACGTACTTCTCCAGCGCCGTCAGGTCGCGGTTATCTACCGCTTTCTTTATCTGGTACAGCGAAAACTCGGGGCCTTGGGCGTAGCGTTTGTATAGCCAGTAACCTACGGCGCTCACCAACACCAGAATGGAGAGCCAAACCATGATTTTCTTCATAGCATTATGTTCAATCTGAGTAGAAACCTTTCTACGTAAAACCTATGCGTTCGCCGGCTCAGTGTGACTTGCAGAGCGAATTTTTCTTTCCTTGGTTTCAGGTCTCATGAAGATAGCGGTTCGGGGCAAAGCGCCAAAAGAAAACCGCTCCTCCGTTTCAAGCCAGTTTTATGGAAACCAGGCTGGAAACGGAGGAGCGGCGGTGCTTCTATGAACGGTTCTAGTTACGGATTTCTACAGCATCCCCGCCCCGATGGCGATCAAGGCTCCGGCGATGGTGGCCAGCAGTTTGCCGCGGTTGAAGCGGTGCTCGGGGCTGGTCTCAAACAGGATGGTGGTGGAGATGTGCAGGAAATTACCCACTACCAGGCCAGACAACACAGTATAGGCTTCGCCGGAAAGCAGTTTCTCCAGGGCCACATAATTACTGAACAGCAAGCCTAGCGGCGAGGCCACGGCAAACAAGAGCAGGTATAGGAACGCCTTCTTGAAACTGTGCAGCTGCGCCACCAAAACTGACATCAAGGCAATCGCCGCCGGAATGTGGTGCAGTGCAATGCCGGCCAGAATGTGGTAGAAGTTATCGGTTACGTGGGCATGGCTGTGCAGGTGCTCATGCGCCTGTTGGGCGGCCATGCGGCTCTGCACCATCACGCTGCCCTCCAGAAAAGAGTGGATGATGAGCGACGTGAGCAACAGCACCGGCACCGTGCCGTGGTTGTGGTGGTGATGCCCGTTCCCCTGCGGATGCGCATGAATGTGGCCGTGCTCCACGCCGTGCGAGAACACCTCCAAAACCAGTTGCAGAAAGAAGCCGGCCAGAATGTAGAACCCCACGCGGTGCGGGTCCTGGGTACTGAGCAGGACATCGGGGAGAATGTGCAGGATGGTGAGCGCAAACAGGTACGCCCCACTGAACGCCAGCAACAGCTTAAGCCAGCGCTGGTTGTCCTGGGGCAGGAAACGCACGAGCCAGCCGGCGCCCAAAACGGTAAAAAATAGAACGGAGACCGCTACTATCATGGGTTATTTCTTCAGGATGAAAATCATACGTTCGCTCTTCTCCGGATCATACGGCCCCAGGTGGTAATCCCCGAACACGCCTGCCAACCGGAGCTGGGCCATCTGGAAGTACTCCAAAAACTCTTGGTACTGGAGCGCCCGTACCCTTTCTATAAATTCATGCGACTGGCCCTGGTCTTCAAACCTAATGGTCTTGATGATAAAGCCCGCCTCTACTTTGCGGGTAATATGAAAGGCAATGCCGCCCACTTCCTTCGTCTCCCTGGCCACCAACCGATTGATCACCCGCGGCGTGTTCATGAAATCAATGATGAACTTGCCCCTGGGTTTGAGCGAGGCCGTGCTGGCCCTGAGCGCGATCACGTTCTCGTAATCGGCGGAGAAGTACCCAAAGCTGGTGAACAGGTTGAAGATGAAGTCAAACGCCTCGGGCTTGAACACCTCGCGCATGTCATGCACATAGAAATGGAGCCGCTCGTTCTCAAACTGCCGGGCATAGGCAATGCTGCGCTCAGACAGGTCCAGGCCGGTCACCGTGTAGCCTTGCTGGTTGAGGTAGACGGCGTGCCTTCCCTTTCCGCAGGCCAGGTCCATGAGCTCACAAGTGGGTTTGGGCCGAAGGTGCCGCAGGAGGTTGTCCAGGAAGTACTGGGCCTCCCGGACATCGCGGTTCTTGTACAGGAGATGGTAATACGGAGAATCAAACCAGGTATGAAACCAATCTTCCGGGTGCTGTATCATGCGGGTGCGGGGAGTTTAAGCGGGCAGCACGTGGCGTTGGGCCAGGGCCTTACAAGGTAGCGGTGCTGTCTGCGGAGGCCTGGAAGGCAGGGTTCTTCTCCAGGTCCATCTTGCACACCGGGCATTTGCCGGGTTCCATGCTGGCGCTGCCTTCGCACTTCATAGGGCAGATGTAGGCCAACTGCTGGCCTTGGGCAGCGGTGCTGTCGGCGGTAGTGCCTTGCTGCGCTGTTGTAGCGGCAGAATCCTCCGTTTTGGGGGAGCTATTGCAGGAAGAAACAGAAGCTAGGGTACCCAGCAAAAGGGCCCAGGCAAGGAAAGTCTTTCTCATAGAAATCAGAAGGTACGCCGAAGCCCGTTCTTGGTCTGTTTTGGGGAAAACATGCCAAAAACGGGCTTCTAGCTAGAGTTGATTATTCGTGCAGGTCTTTTGCTTCGTTGTTTTCTACCGCGTTCTGCTGGTTGCTTTTCTGGGTAGGAAGCGTGCCTTTCTGGGCACCTGGCTTGGTTTGGTTCTCGTGCTCGTCGTGGTTGATCAGGATATCTTCCCGGGTTTCCTCATCGTTGCGGGCGTTGTCAATGTTGGCGGTGTTGTTGCGCATTCCGGGAGGAACGCTGTCAGCAGAAACTTTAAGCTCAGGGCGCAGGTCAGAAGGTTGGCTGCTGCAGGAAGCCAGCAAAAGCGCACCGGCCACGGCGAATACGGAAAGGGTATTTTTTATCATTTTTAGGAAATTTAAGTCGTAAACGATTTCTCTGGTTTTAGACGCTTACGCAGGAATAAAGTTTTTGCGGCGCAACAGACTTTCCATGAGCTTGATGTCATTGGGACTGTTGAAAATCTTGAACGGCAGGTGCAGGAACACCGGCACGTTGAAATTCTTGGCCACCCAGCCTTTCCAGCCGGTAGGCAGTTGGTCGGCGGCAGGGCCTTTGAGGTACATCTGGTAGGCATCCTTGGTCTGCACCACGCGGTCAATCATCTCCCACTGCAGGGCCATGCCTTCCTTGTCGTTGCGCTTCATGAGGATCTGGCGCTGGTCAATCTCAAACATGACGCGCTCAAACAGCACGTTGCTCTGCTCCATCTGGGTCACGCCCATCACCTGCGCAGAACGCACCAGAATGTAGAGTACCGTCATGATTACGGCACCGGCTACCCACCACCAAGAGAAGGCGAAGATCGCCGGCAGCGAGAACAGCACCAGCGGAATAAGCGCCCGCCACCATTCTTTTTTCCAGACCTGCACCAGCGCCATCTTGGCGTAATCGTTTTTGTCTAACTGGTTCTTCTTCGTGCGGATGGCCAGGGGGTTGAAAGGCTGCTGCTGTTGTACCCGCTGTCCGCCGCGTTGATTTGGTTGTTGCATAATTCTCTGGTATCACGTAGCAAGTATCATGTAACATGACTTTTCACTTGCCAACCTGCTGCTTCCTACGCTTCTACCTTTATTGGTTTAATTGATTTTTATTGGGTCTTTTTACTTAAATGCCTTCAAACTAAGGTCCAGGCTGCGGTTAGAGTGTGTCAAGGCGCCCACCGAGATGTAGTTCACGCCCGTCTCGGCCACCGCCCTGATGGTCTCTTCCGTGATTCCGCCCGAGGCCTCGGTCTCAAAGCGGCCGCCAATGAGTTCCACCGCTTCGCGCAGCAAAGGTACTTCAAAGTTGTCCAGCATGATGCGGTCAATACCGCCGGTCTCCAGTGCCTGCCGCACCTCGTCCAGGTTTCGGGTCTCCACTTCAATCTTCAACGGCTTGCCCAGCTTCTCCAGGTAGCGGTGGGTGGCTTCAATGGCTTGTTTGATGCCCCCAGCATAGTCTACGTGGTTGTCCTTGAGCATGATCATGTCAAAGAGGCCAAATCGGTGGTTGAGGCCGCCGCCTATCAGAACCGCCCATTTTTCCATCATCCTGAAGTTAGGCGTGGTCTTGCGGGTATCCAGCAATTTGGCCCCGGTACCCTCAATCAGCTTGGCCAGGCTCTGCGTGTAGGTGGCAATGCCGCTCATGCGCTGCATGCAGTTCAGGACCAGGCGCTCGGCTGTCAAGATGGACCGGGCGTTGCCGTGCACGGTGAAGGCTACGTCTCCGTGGTTGATTTGGGCCCCGTCTTGCAAAAACACCTCCAAACGGAGGGTAGGGTCTACCTCATGGAAGATCTTCCAGGCCAGTTCCACCCCGGCCAGCACACCGCGGTCTTTCACCAGGAGCTTGGCCTGGTTCTGGGCACTCTCGGGAATGGAGGCCAATGACGAGTGGTCACCGTCGGCTACGTCTTCCTGCAGGGCCTGCCGGATAAATGCCCTAATGCCTTCTTGGGTAAGGTAGGATGCTTTCACGGTGCAAAAATAAAAAAAGGCACCGAACTATCGGTGCCTTTTCTATGGATTGTCCTGTTAGGGGCAATTATATTCTGTTATTTAAACTCAATGGTGTCAATCTTATAGGCATCGCCGTATTTCTTCACCTTCACCACCACGTTGTAGCGGCCGCCTTTGTGGTTGTATTTGCCAATGGCATACCGCTGGCCGTCTTCAGAACCACCTTGGTGGTCAAAGCTGAAACCAACCGGGGCGTTCTTGCTGAAGAAATTGCGCACCACCATCTCGGCCTGGCTCTGGCTGTAGCTGCCGTTGTCGCCGTCAATGTTCACGTCTACCTTGGAATTGAAGTAGCGGGCCAAATCCCGGGAAGAACCAGACTTAATTGCAGACTGGATACCTCCCATCACATCAGATTGAGCTGCTACCCGTTCGGCGCCTACCAGCATTCCCAACAGCACCAAGGTCATCGCCATCAATCTCTTTAAATTTTTCATGTCTCGTTTTAAGCAGGTTTTCCTTATCCAATGCCAAAACTATGCCAAAGGCTGTTTAGTTCACTGGCCTAAAGATACAGGAAATCTCCATAATCAAACGGCAGACGCTACTTTTTCCGGACTGGCTTGTATCTTTACGCGCATGAGCAAAAAGGTACTTTTGATGATTCTAGACGGATGGGGCCTGGGCACAGACCCATCCGTATCGGCGATTGAGCACGCCAATACTCCTTTTATGGATTCCCTGTTCCACCGTTTTCCGCACGCGCGCCTGCAAGCCTCCGGTGAGGCCGTGGGACTACCCGAGGGCCAGATGGGCAACTCTGAGGTAGGCCACATGAACCTGGGCGCCGGCCGCGTGGTGTACCAAGATCTGGTGAAAGTGAACGTAGCCATAAGAGAGAAAACCCTGGGCCAGAACCCGGTGCTGCAAGACGCTTTCAAGTTCGCCCGCGAGCACAACAAACCCGTGCACTTCATCGGGTTGGTGTCTGACGGCGGCGTCCACTCCCATATTGAACATCTCAAGGCGCTATGCTCACTGGCGCAGGAGCAAGGGGCCCCCAATGTATTTGTACACGCCTTCACCGATGGCCGTGACACCGATCCCAAAGGCGGTTTGGCATATTTATCAGACCTGCAGGACCACCTGGACACTACCGGCGGCAAGATTGCCTCTATCATTGGCCGCTATTTCGCCATGGACCGTGACAACCGCTGGGAACGCGTAAAACTGGCCTACGACCTGCTGGTGCACGGCCAGGGCCGTAGCTCTGTGAACTGGCGCGAAGCCGTGCAGGAGTCGTATGACAACGGCGTCACCGATGAGTTCATCCAGCCTATTGTATGCTTAGGAGAGAACGGCGAGCCGATGGCGCACATCCAGGAAGGCGACGTGGTGATCTGCTTCAACTTCAGGACCGACCGCGGCCGCGAGATCACGCAGGCCTTGACCCAGCGCGATTTCCCTGAGCAGGACATGCACCCGCTGAGCCTCCGCTACTACACCCTCACCAACTACGATGATACCTTCGTAGGCGTGTACCCCATCTTCGACAAAGACAACCTGGCCAACACGCTGGGCGAAGTGCTGGCCCACGCCGGTAGAACCCAGATCAGGATTGCCGAGACCGAGAAATACCCGCACGTGACCTTCTTCTTCTCCGGTGGCCGCGAGCAGCCGTTTGAAGGCGAGAAACGTTTGTTATGCCCATCGCCCAAAGTAGCCACGTATGACCTGCAGCCTGAGATGAGCGCCTTTGACATCAGGGATGCCATTCTCCCCGAGATTGAAGGGGAGACGGTGGACTTTATCTGCCTTAACTTCGCCAACCCAGACATGGTAGGCCACACCGGGGTGTTTGAAGCGGCCGTGAAAGCCGTGGAGACCGTGGACCAGTGTACCCAGGCCGTAGTGACCGCTGCCTTAGCGCACGGCTACGCGTCCATTATCATCGCAGACCACGGCAACGCCGACATGATGCGCAACCCCGATGGTACGCCTAACACGGCCCACACCACCAACCTGGTGCCTATCATCTTGGCAGATGAGGAGTACAAAGGCGAACTGATGGACGGGAAACTAGGTGATATCGCGCCTACCGTGCTGACCCTGATGGGCGTACAAGCCCCCGCCGACATGACCGGAACCTCGCTGCTGATTTCCAGCGTAGAATAGCCTTACCGCAAATAAGAAACGGAGATAGCGAAGCACCTGCTGCTTTTCTATCTCCGTTTTTCATCTGTTTTGCGTAAAACAAGCCCAAAACCATTTACAGCTTTCTCTTTCCTGCCGTCCATGTTCAACGTTCCGTCTCTTCGCTTCTGGTATCAAAAATCAACCTTGGTCCTGCTTTCGGCCTTTGTTCTGGGGGGTAGTGCCTGCCAGGATAAGGGAACCATGGCCCCGGTGGTGAAGAGCACGCATCAAGCGTATGATCTGGTAGGATTTCTGGACCGCGAGGCCCAAGCGCTTAATACAAAGAAAGCCATGGTGCGGAAAGCCGTAGCGGAAGATGGTACCGTGAAAGAAACCAAGACCATCACCTCCCTGAACTGGACCGAGGAACTGGCGCCCTTCGCCGATGCCGATATCAACAAGCCGGCGCTCAAAGGACTTTTCACGGTAGACTCTTCCTCAGACGCCTTAGGGCAGCAGGTTCGCCGCTACACCGCTAAGGAAGACGCCCGCACCAACGTACAGGAAGTCACCTACACTCTGGATGCCAAAGGCCAGTTGGTGCAGCTAGACGCCACCATTCTGCAGGACAACATGCTGTTCGGGACGAAGAAAGTACTGCACCTGGAGGCTCACTCCGGCACCGCGCCGCACTTGGTGCGTTACCACCTGGATGAAACCCAGAAACTGCTGCTCATGGGCGCCGAGCGCTACAGCGTTACCGGCGAGGTGGCCCAATAACCTAATCTTTCTACTCACTTATTTTAGAGAAATACCGGATTTTCACGCTGCCCGGCACCAGCTTGGTGTCTTTGGGAATGCCTTTGTGCGAGTCTTGGTACTGATGGCTTTTGTACCAAGTCTTGAAGCTTTCCTCATCGTCCCAGTAGGTCATGAGCCAGATCTCGTTGGGGTTGTCCTGCGGCGAGAGCACCTCCAGTTTCTGAAAACCGGGCGCGTCATCTACCAGGTGCGGCCTATTTCTGAATGCCTCTTTCACGCTGGCTTCGGTGTCATTGGCAATGGTAAAGGAACTAAGGGAAACAAACATAAAATGAAAAATATAACCCGAGAGGCGGCGTTCTTATCCATAATCCCGGAGAGATGTGACAATTGAAGGTAAGTTAGGAAAATATGTAACGTAAATTATCTTGCCGCGTTAACCTCAAACTCCTTCCTATGCCTTAGAACCTCTTTAGAGGGTGTAGCAACAGCATGCAAAATTATCAGAATCACCAAGTTGACCTTTCTAATTGTGACAGTGAGCCCATTCACCTGATCGGTCGCATCCAGCCCCACGGCTTCTTACTCGTCCTGGACCAAGACACCCTGCAGGTAGAGCAAGCCAGCCGCAACGTGGGCGCGTACCTGCCGCTGGAGTTGGAGGAAATACTGGGCAAGCCCTTGAAGGACTTACTCTCCTCCGCAGAGACTGCGTTTGACCCGAGCATGACGGGCACCCAGTTCCTTTCCTTGAGCGGGCGGCCGTTTATAGGCCATTTTC
The DNA here is from genome assembly GCF_008271695.1 of Rufibacter hautae. Lineage (GTDB taxonomy): Bacteria > Bacteroidota > Bacteroidia > Cytophagales > Hymenobacteraceae > Nibribacter > Nibribacter hautae. The sequence goes on along the minus strand of NZ_VKKY01000001.1, from coordinate 1,931,327 downwards.
ACGAAACAGAGGGAAAAATCATTTTGGAGTGTGAGCCCTGCGCCCCGTATTCAGATGCGGAGAAGCTGTGCCACAACAACCTCCTGAGCCAACTGCACCAGCAGCTTGGGGCCATTTACACTTTGGAGGAAGCAGCCCAGACCGTGGCCCATACCTTGCGCACCATCCTGGACTATGACCGCGTGGATGTCACCCAGTTTGACCAGGAGTGGAACACCGATGTCATTGCCGAAAGCCGCAACGAAAAGCTGGACACCTTTATAGGCCACCATTTCCCGGCCACTGACATTCCGGCGCCGGCCCGGGAACTGCTGCTTCAGAAACACGTGCGGCAGATCCCAGACGTGAACGCCCAGGCGGTGGAGATCAGCCCTTACTTCAACCCCGGTACCGGCCAGCCCATCAACATCCTCAAATCTGAGCTGCGCAACCCTTCTGAGATTCACCTGGAATACATCCGGAACACGGGCGTAGCCGCCACTATTTCATTCTCCATTCTGGTAAAGAACAAGCTTTGGGGGGTAATTGCCTGCCACCACGTGGAACCTACCTTTATAGATGTCTGGCGCCGCCAACTCTGTGACCTGGTGTGCAAGACCTTTGGCGAGGTCATTGCCTCCATGCAGGAAAAGCGCGACCAGGAACAGTTCAACCGCTATAAACAGATTGCCCGGACCTTGGTCAAGCGCCTAAACAACGGCATGAACCTGTCCGAAGGACTTTTCGGGCCGCAACCCAACCTGCTGGACATCACCCAGAGCCAGGGCGCAGCTCTTTTCCTGAACGGCTCCCTCACCACGTACGGCCAGACCCCGCCGCAGGAGGAGATCAGCAAACTCACGGGTTGGCTTTCAGAGCATGTGTCTGAAGGGGTGTTCTGCACAAACCAACTGTCAAAGGAATGGCCCGAGGCAGAACGCATAAGGGAGGTAGCCAGCGGATTGCTGGCGCTGGAGATCTCGCGGTACAACCAGGAATACCTGCTGTTCTTCAAGCCCGAGATCAGGGAAACCCGGGTGTGGGCCGGCAACCCCGAGAAACCCATGCTCACCGATGGCCTGCGCATCCATCCGCGGAAATCCTTTGAGAAGTGGGTGGAGGTGATCAAAGGGAAATCACAGCCCTGGAGCATCAACGAGGTGGAGATTACGCAGATTCTGCTCAAAGACCTTATTGCCATCCGGCTTCGCAACCAAACCGCCGCCCTGGAGGGCCTTAACCAGGAACTCCTGCTCAACACCGAGCAGCTGCGCACCAGAAATGCCCAACTGGAGGATTTCGCGTACATCATCTCGCACAACCTGCGCTCCCCGCTGGCCACTATCAAAAGCCTGCATCAATTTTACATTGAGGAGCCGGATCAGGAGAGCGCCGCCTATGTCATGAAAAACGTGCGAAAGGTGAGTGATAACATGTCTGAGACCATTGATGACCTCAACGTGATCCTGAAGACGCATTTGGTGAATGAACTCCCGCACGAGGAAGTCTCCCTGGCCGAGCTCATCCAGAAGGAAACCCAGAACCTGGCGGCCATCCTGGCCGAGACCAACGCCCAGATCACCTCTGAGCTGGAGGTGGCTACCATCCACATTCCTAAGCTGTATTTGGAAAGTATTCTGCACAACTTCATCTCCAACGCCCTGAAGTACCGTTCGCCGGAGCGCCGGCCGGAGATCAACATCAGAAGCTGGCGCACCTCAGACACCCTGCACCTTTCCGTCTCCGACAACGGCATTGGCATGGACCTGGACTTCGTGGGCGATAAACTGTTTGGCTTGTACAAGGTGTTCCATAAAGTGGAACAGTCCAAAGGGCTAGGACTCTACCTTACCCGCATGCAGGTGAAAACCCTGGGCGGCACCATTGACGTGGACAGTGAATTAGGCAAGGGCACCACCTTTACGGTAAACTTCACCCAGATCAACTATTCCTCTGAGGAAAGGTAACTCCGTTTTAGACGGGTTTTCCCAAAAACAGCCTTCAAACTCTACTTGCCTTGCAGGGTAACCACCACCGTGCGTTTGCCGCCTTGATTGCGGTGCTCGCAGAGGTAGATGCCTTGCCAGGTACCCACGTTCAGGCGGCCGTTGGTGATGGGCACCGTCACGGAGGCGCCCATGAGGGAAGCCTTGATGTGCGCGGGCATATCATCGGGGCCCTCCAGGGTGTGGCGGTAATAGGGCGCGTTCTCCGGGACCATGCGGTTGAAGTGCTGCTCAAAATCGTGGCGCACGGTGGGGTCTGCGTTCTCGTTGATGGAGAGGCTGGCCGAGGTGTGCTGGATGAAAATGTGCGCCAGGCCTACTTCTATCTCCTCCAGCTCGGGCAACTGAGCCTCCAAGAGATCGGTGATGAGGTGAAAGCCGCGTTTCACGGCGGGCAGGCGTAAGGTTTTCTGGAACCACTTCATACAGCTAAGGAAAAATTATTGGTAGTCTACTTCCAGCGCCCCGGCATCGGGTTTCTGAGGGTCACGCGGTTTGTTCTCGTAGTCCGTGGTGATACCGGGCACCGGCGTACCGGCGGCGTTGGCCGGTGACAGCTTGATGATCTGGAAATCCAACTTGGGCGCATCGCGGAACTGCGGGTCTACGTTGAGTTGGTTTCCGTCTTTTCCAAACTCGGTCTGGTAGGCTTTTGTCTTCAAAAAGGAGTTCCGGATGGTTCTGCTGGCAGTCCCCGTCAAGGCGCCAAACTGCAGTTCCTCTTCCTGCCGGCCCCACAAAATGCTGTTGACCACGCTCAACACGTATTCCCCGTCAAACGAAATGGAAGGCATAAACCGGACAAAGTCATTGGCATAATTGGCCACCGTACTGAAGATAATTTCATAGCGCCCTCCCAAACCCATAAAGGCGTATTCGGCGCAGTTAGCGATGATGCTGTTTTCCAGCCGCACATGGCCGCCAATGCTTTGCACCCCGTTTTGCAGCATGTTTTTGAGAAAAGCGTTCCTAAGCGTCACCTGGGGCACTTTGTTGGCTTCGGCTTTCAGGTACACGCCGTTCACCGCATTTTTGATCTCTACGAAGCGCAGGTCATTGCCCTGGCTGGCCGCCAAGAACTCCAACCCCTGCCATTGGCCGGGCGCGTTGCGGTACTGCTCCTCCAGGCGCACCTGCTGAAACACCACCCGCTTCTCGTGCTCGCCTTCCACTTTCAACGTCCCCAGCACTTTTATCTTGGCCTTACGATGCAGATGGACCTGGCTGCCTTTCTGGATGGTGAGGGTTTGCCCCGCCGGTACCGTGACAGAATCATAGATGATGTGCGCTTTGGCGGAAGTCCAGACCTCGGCGGGAACCGTGAGGTAGTTTTGGCGGTAATACGTGGCGTTCTGCCCATAAGCCACCAATTTCACTTTCTGCTGGTTTCCGTTGGTGAGAAACAGGATAGAGTCGTTCACCAGGAAAGGCTGCTCCTGCACGTTGGGGTTGATGGTGGCTTTGACCAGCACCAGCAGACTGTCTTCGCCCCGGAGCTCCACGTCCTGCAGTTGCGGTCCCGGCCTTCCGTTCACAAACACCTGGAACGGCGAGCCGGCGAGCCCACCCACTTTTATCTCCGAGATCCGGACGGCGTTCTTGTTGGGGTTGTAGACTTTCAGGCGCCTGGTGACGCTACCCACCTCGGTGAAAACAGTATCAAACAGCACTGTATCGGCCTCCAATCTGAGCAAGGCCCCGGCATCGGCGGTGATTTCCTCGTCGCGGGGCGTGCACGCGCTCATCCACCAGCCCACTACGCAAACCAGGGCCAGGCTTTGCAGCCAAAGTCGCCAGGAAGCAGAAAGAAAGGAGGGAAGCGGCATGAAGGTAAGGTGCTAATGATTTAAGGTGCTGATGTGCTAATTGATCTGCCTGTACGTAGCGGACCTGATTTGAGGCTATTTGATAAAAATCGGGCCCAAAACAAAGGAATAAAAAAAGCGCAGCTCTGGTGAACTGCGCTTTCTGGTATGGGTTGGCTTAGGCCTGCACGCCTTCTTTCAAACGCTCAGCGTTCTCAGCGATACGAAGCTGCTCCACAAACTCGTCAATGTTACCGTCTACCACGCTAGGCAGGTTGTACACAGTCAGTCCAATTCGGTGATCGGTGACACGGCCCTGCGGATAGTTATAGGTTCTGATTTTATCTGAACGGTCACCGCCGCCCACCATGCTCTTGCGCTGGGCGCCTTCTGCCTCGTTTTTCTTGGCCAGCTCTATCTCGTAGATACGGGAACGCAACACCGCCAAGGCCTTGTCAAAGTTCTTGAGCTGCGATTTCTGGTCCTGGCACTGGGCCACGATACCGGTTGGGATGTGGGTTAAGCGTACGGCAGAATACGTGGTGTTCACCGACTGACCACCTGGTCCTGAGGACATGAAAAGGTCCTTGCGGATGTCGTTCATGTTCAGTTCCACGTCCAGTTCCTCCACCTCAGGCAGAACTACTACTGAGGCCACGGAGGTGTGGATACGTCCGGCGGTCTCGGTGGCGGGAACACGCTGCACGCGGTGCACACCTGACTCAAACTTAAGCTTGCCGTACACGTCTTCGCCCTTGATGCCTACAATCACCTCTTTGTACCCTCCGGCGGTGCCTTCCATTACGTCAATCACCTCCATTTTCCAGCCTTGCTTCTCTGCGAAACGGCTGTACATGCGGTACAAATCACCGGCGAAAAGAGAGGCCTCATCGCCACCGGCACCCGCTCTGATCTCCATGATAATGTCTTTGCTGTCGTCTGGATCGGTAGGGATGAGCATCTCTTTGATGCGCTCTTCCATCTCGGTGCGCTGCGGCAACAGCTCGTCCAGCTCTTCTTTGGCCATCTCCCGGAAATCTTCGTCTTTCTCCGTGGCGATCACCTCTTTGGTATGCTCAATATTGCTGAGCAGCAGCTTGTAACGCTCATACTCGGCCACTATCTTCTCCAGGTCCTTGAACTCTTTGTTCAGAGACTTATATCTTTTCAGGTCACTGGCAACATCTGGTTGGATGAGTTGCTCATTAACCTCTTCAAACCGCTGTTTTATGGCTTCCAGTTTATCTAACATCTTCTGCTTTACTTAATTCAGGCCGCAAAGATACGAAATTTCCGGCGCAATTGTTTGTGTGCGTTTCAGGCTTGTTTCAGGAAAAAGGGCCGTAAAACAAGGTGCTCTGTGTAAGAGAGTTCTTTACCTCACCTGCACGGTTGCCAGCCCGCGCCCTACCTGCCCGCGGCCCGTGATTCCCTCCACTACCGCCTGGTACGTGGTAAGGGCATCGGCGGCGAAAAAGGTCCACTCCGCGGTACCCGAGGCATTGGTGGTGATGGTGGGCGACCAGAAAATAGTGCTCCGCAGGTCAGGCAGCTTGGTTTCGGCGGGCGCATCGTAGCGGGGCATATAAAATTCCCGAGCGGTCTGGTACCGAATTCCTTTGTAGGACGAAATGCCTCTCCAGCGGGAGATCTCGGGTGTGGCGGCGCTCCCGCGCTTGAGCGAAACGGCAATCACGCCATTGCCTCCCTGGGACCCGTAAACAGCGGAGGACGCCCCGGGCATGAGCACATCAATCCGGTCCACGTCACTCATAGACATGGTTCTGAAGAATTCCATTTCCATGGGCATGCCGTCCAGCAGGAAAAGCGGTGGTCCGCCCCCGCGCATGGAAATGTTGTCTCCTGACACATACAACCCGGCAATGCGGCCCTGCAGACTGGCGATCAGGTTCATGCCCGGTGGCAGGTCTGCCGCTTTGAGGGTTCTGTCTGGCCTGCTGTAAAGCCCTCGGCTGGCATAATCGTCTTCTTCTTTCTGTACCCGGCCTTTGATGTTCACCGTGTTCAGGAGAATGCTTTTACCGGATAGCTGGTCTAGCTTGAGTTGCTCGCGGTTGCCTTGCAGGTACCTGGCCAGTTCCTGGGAGAATGGGCCGGGAGGCGGGGGCAGCGGAGCCCTGGGTTTCGCCAGCGTGAGCGGCAACCCTTTCTCCAGCACCACTTCCAACGCGTTCTTGCCTTTGGCCGAGAGGGCCTTCACCACAATGCGGGCGCTGTCATCCAGGCCGGCCACCCCAAACATGAACTTGCCCTGCGCGTCTGTGGTGTCGGTGAGTGTGCCGGCGATGTTGCTAAGCTCAAAGAGGTTCACCACGGCATTGGGCTCCGGCTTCCCCGATGTTTTCAAGACGGTTCCCCTGACCGTGAGCGCCTGTTCTATGGGGTGGGTAAGCTGGGGAGGCTTGCTCTGCAGCAGGTCTTGCCACACAAACCGGCGCCAGCCTTGGGTGAGCATGAGGTTGTCCAGCGCCAGGGCGGCCTCAGGGTCTTGCCCGGAGAAATAGTACCCCGGCGCTTCTATGTGCCCGCGCAGGTCTGAGGTGAGCAGCAGGTTGGTGAGGATGTTATTGCCGTTCACATCAGGCGTAATCTTCTGCTGGTCCGTGACGGCTACGGAGAAGGTGCCCGCCACAGGGTTGCCCGCCTCATCTTTGGCCTGCAGGCGCATGGTTACTTTCTCGCGGGGTTTATAGGCTGTTTTATCAGAAGTGAGGCTTAAACGCAGTTGCCGGCCCTGGTTCACGAAGACCAAACGCTCGGCCAGGGGTTCGCCGGTGCCTGAGAACAGGGTGATCTGGGAAACCCCATCGGGGAAGCTCTTTCTGGGCACCTCCACCACTACCAAGTCTTTGCCCGTAGTACCCGTTCCCCTGAAATACATCTCGCCCCGGCTCTGGCCCAGGAAATGGAGAGCCTTGGGCCGGTTCACCCCATCGGCGTAGCCCAGCAGGTAGACTTTCAATCTGATAAGTTCAGGGCTGCTGTTGTCCACGGTCATCAGCACGCCCTGTTCTTTGGCGGCAGGCAAGGGATACACCGCGGAACTCCCGTTGGGCAAAGATAGGCGGGCCTCATACGTCATTCCCTTGAAAGGCATGAACCTGATGCGGCCCATCCCAAACTTCAGGCTCTTGAAATCGGTGACTTTCTTGCCGGTCTGGTCGTAGATGGCGCCGGATACGTCTGCGCCCAGACCCGTGGCATCCACGGCTTTGAAGCCCACCACGTTCCACATGCCCGCCACCAGGTTTCCGCCCTCAGGGAAGAACTGCAGATCTGGTTTGAGGTTGGGCAACGGGATAGGAAAGCTTTTCACGTACGCGTTCTGGCCTTCGGTGACCGTTAGCTGCAGTTTGGTGTTCTGCCGGTCCTCCTTCTCAGATAGGAGCAGCGCGAACCGAGACAATCCTTGGGCGTTGGTCACCCCTTTTTGCTTAGCCGATGTCTTGCGGCCCGTTTGGGTAAGGTACGTGAACGGCGTGTTGGCCAGCGGCTCTCCCTGGTGGTTTTTCAAAGAAAGGCTTACCCGCACGGAGTCTCCTTTGCTCTGTGGCTTCACCTCAAAAACCACGGAAGGCACCACGTCTTCCATTCTGGGGTTGTAGATGGTCAGGTTTTGGTGGAAAAAATACTCCTCGTCAAAGTTCTGCATCCAGCTGGTGTACGCCCGCAGCCGGTACTGTCCGGCCGGAATGGTATCGGGCAGGGCGAAATCACCATGGCCCAGTCCGTTCTGCACCTCCACCGCCACCCGGCTGTAAACAGAGTCCTCGGGGTTGAGCAGCTCCACATACAGCACCTTGCTGAGCTGGCTGGGCGTATGCTCCTTGGCGTTCACCAGATAGGCTTTGAACCAGGCATCCTCGCCGGCGGCATAGTATGGTTTGTCCAGGTGCAGGTACACTTTCTCCTGCGGATATTCTTTCGTAAAGCGCTGGAACCGGGCAATGATTTCTTCAAAACTGGTGGTGAAGGATGCGTTTTTGGGCCCAAACGCAAAAAGTGTGGCTAAAACAAAAAGCAGCAGACAGGGGATGAGTCTTAATCTTGGGGGCATGTAAGTACTAAAGGATAATAGCTTGAATAGGAATACTGGATATATTCCTAAATGTAGCGAAATCCCTGATTAGTTTGGCTACCACATATAGCACCTTTTATATACTTGATTCATTCCTCTGGACCAGACAAGTTACAGTTTCCTGTTTACCGGCTCTTTTCTGTAAAACAGCTTTGAAACGTTTGGAAGACCATTTCGGGTTAGCCCCACAGCCTTCCCAGAAACCTGAGCACGTTCCGGTAGCTGAGGTCCCCTAGTTGATCGGGGGAAAACTCCTGCCTTAACTCCGCCAGGATGTTCTGGTACCGGGCTGCCGTCCGGTGTTCTTCATGGTAATAGGATTCACCTGTCCCGCCGGACTCCTGGAAGAAGTCGGCCCCGAAGGCCAGGGCTTGCGGCGCGTGCCGGAAACCGTAGCGAATGTGCTCCAGCAGCCCTTCGGGCCGGTCTGGGTGCACAAAACTCCTCAGGAAATTCAGCCCGATGAGCCCTTGCCGCCGCACTATCTCCGCTACCAATTCCTGCGGCAGGTTCCGAGGATGGTCGCACACTGCTCTGAAATTGGAATGGCTGGCCATCACGGGGATATCCAGGTTCTGCCGGTCAATGAAGGAGAGGATGTCAAAGGCGGCTGCGTCTGAGGTGTGGGCCAGGTCCACGGCAATGCGCCGGCCGCTGAGGTAACGGAGCAGTTGCTCGCCATCCGGCTTCAGCCCGATGCCAGGCGTGAGATTGCCACCGCTGAACCGGTTCTCGTCCACGTGGGTCAGGCTGATGTAGAGCATCGGCCCCGCCAGTTCTGTGATTTTTTCCAGCCTTGAAAAAGCAAGTTTCAATGGTTCTTCTTCCTCGCAGAGCCCCGAGGCGTTCTCAATGGCCGCCACCATGGCTATGCGCTTCCCGTGCAGCACCTGGTTTTGGAGTTCTTTTGGGGAAACCAGGGCAAAAACATCTTCCCTTCTCAGCAGGTCCTCCCGGAAAAGCAGGGCCTGTTTTAAGGTGAAATCGGCGCTGCCGGGCTCGGTGGGCGTGAAAAAAGCCATGGTTTGCAGCTTTACCTTACCGGCCTGCAGATGTGGGATCGCGCAGCCAATCCGGTCCACGTCCATGGGCGTGGCGCCGGGAATCCAGGCCAGGTAGCCGGTGAGGTCGCAGTGCAGGTCAATGATGGGCAGGCGGGAATCTTCCAAATGGTGAATAGGTGAAGGCACGATGGCGTGAATACAGGTCTAAAGAAATCCAACAAAGCCCGAGTTTACGAAGAACTGCCGGACCGCAGCCCAAAAGCCGGATTTTTTCCCGAATTTTGCAAAAACAATTCAAAACGTACGCCCCGCTGGCGCGTACCCTTCGGCTATGGTACTTCCTTCTATCTTATTACACGCAGGCAAAGAACATTCCCTCAAGCGCTTCCACCCCTGGGTTTTCTCGGGGGCCATCAAAAAAGTGGAGGGCGAGGTGCAGGAAGGCGACATCGTGGCCGTGTACACGAACCGACGCGAGTTCCTGGGCCTCGGGCATTTCCAGCCGGGTTCCATCGCGGTGCGCATTTTCTCGTTTGAGGAAGTGGAGCCCGATTACGCTTTCTGGAAAAGCCGTGTGCAGCGGGCCGTGGATTACCGCCGTGAGCAGGGTTTCCTGGACACCCCAGATACCGATGTCTACCGCTTGGTCTTCGCGGAGGGCGACAATCTGCCCGGCCTCATCATTGACGTGTACGGCAACACCGCCGTCTTGCAGGCCCACAACGTGGGAATGTTCCACGTGAGACAACACATCGCGCAGGCGCTCATAGAGGTTTATGACGGCAAACTGACCGCCGTGTATGACAAGAGCGCCGAGACCTTGCCGGCCAAAGGTCCGGTGCAGGGCCAGAACGGCTACTTAATTGGCGAGACCCCTACGCCGCACGTGGTCACTGAGAACGGCAACAAGTTTCTGGTAGACTGGGTGACAGGCCAGAAAACCGGCTTCTTCATTGACCAGCGCGAGAACCGCCAACTGCTGGCGCACTACTCCAAAGGCAAAACTGTGCTCAATACCTTCTGCTACACCGGGGGCTTCTCTATCTACGCGCTCAACGCCGGCGCCACCGCCGTGCATTCTGTGGATGTCTCCAAAAAGGCCATTGACCTCACCGACCAGAACGCTGCCCTGAACAACGGCCAGGACCGCCACGAAGCCTACGCCGTAGACACCTTTGAATTCCTGCGCGGCAAAGAAGGCCTGTATGACCTGATTGTGCTGGACCCGCCCGCCTTCGCGAAAAGCCAGAAAGTACGCCACAACGCGCTCATGGGCTACAAACGCCTGAACGCCGAGGCCATCCAGAAGATAAAACCGGGCGGCATCATCTTCACCTTCTCCTGCTCCGGTGTGGTAGACAAATACCTCTTCGCGAGCACCGTGATGGCTGCCGCCATTGAAGCCGGCCGCAACGTCAAAGTCATGCACCACCTTTCCCAACCCGCCGATCACCCCGTGAGCATCTTCCACCCGGAGGGCGAGTACTTGAAGGGCTTGGTGCTGTACGTGGAATAGGAAATAAGTTATTGATATCCAGTCTGATCCATGCAATTTGCAATCAATATTCTGCAAACGGTAGTAGGTGTAATTATCGCCTACTTTATCCTGCGGAAATTAACAGGTAATAAAGACCAACTATTCAGGGCGAAATTCTTTAAATACCTGTTAGGGCTTTTCTTGTTTGTCTTTGCTTTGACAGCTTTAGGAACTTACCTAATAGCTTCTCCAGAGATAGTAGAACAGGCTGTTGAGCAGTTGAAACAAAAGCCAGAAATTCAAACATCAATAGGTGAGTACACAGGATATGGATACAATACTCATAAGATTGAGCAGATACATGAATTTCCCTCACTTGTTGAGTTATCACTCTCTGGAAGCAAAGCTGATGTAAAGCTTTCTGTTCTGATCGACTCTACTTCCAGTGGGTTTGAAGTGAAAGAGTATCAAATTTTAGATTTAGAGGAGAAGTAATCACCTTTAAACACCAGAGATGTAAATTAAGCGAGACTCTCCCCTTGAGGGGAGCGCAGTGGGGTGTTTACAAAATCAGGCTGTGTATTGCGGAAGCTATTCCAACATGCTTGCTTCGGCTTAGCTAAAGCTTAACTGTTCTTCAAACAATTTACACCCCTCTTTATCTCCCCTCAAGGGGAGAGTCTGCGCTTAAAAAGCAATGTCTTAGTTGGATTGGCTCTTCGTTTTCTGCCTCACTTTCAGAAATAAAGCCGAAAACGAATTCTTGCTACTCGATGGTACTTCCCAGCGTAAACAAACCTCCTACATTCTCCGGTTTCAAAGCTTCATCCAGGCTCATTCTGATGCGCCATTCTTTGGGGTAGTGGTTGTTGACGCGGTTTTGGAGTTTTTTGCCCCAGCCCAGGGCTACTCCGTTGAACTGCACCAACACCCAGCCGTTGGCGGAGTTTTCCAGGACCACGTCTTCGCGGTGCAGGAATTTGAGGGCGGTGGCCAGGTCTACCTCGGCGCGGGGGAAAGCATCTTCAGACACGTGCTGAGACAGCGCTAAGGCGGGCAGGGGTTTGGCGTTGTTCTTCATGACCTCGGCCACTTCAATACCACCGTAAACCACGCGCAGGTTCTCGTAGAGCTGTTCCAGTTCCAGCATCCAGGCGTGGGGCAGGGCGCGGAGGGTTTCTTTGTGCTTCACCAGTTCCCAATTTTTAGGCTCTTTCAGCCAACCCTGCACCAACGCTTTCTCCTGCTTGGAGGCCAGGACCAGGAACGGACGCTTGCTCTTTTTGAAGGTGCGCGCCTCCTCACCCTCGGTTTTGCGCACGGCGGCCAGGAAGAAGCCTTCGCCCTGGGTGCGGTGCGGGTAGAAGCGGTAGCCGTGCATGCCTTCCAGTTCTGTCTCGGTGATGCCCCAATCGGGAGACAAGTCTAAGGTGATGGTCTCGGCGTCTTGTTGCTGGGCGAGCCAAGCCAGGTTCTCCTCGTTTTCCTCCAGGTTGTAGGTACAGGTGCTGTAGATGAGCACGCCGCCGGGCTTGAGCGCGTCCCAGACATCCATGAGAATGCGGCGCTGGCGCTCTGAGCAGAGTTTCACGTTGGCCTCCGACCACTCGTTCATGGCATCGGGGTCTTTGCGGAACATGCCCTCGCCGGAGCAGGGCGCGTCTACCACCATCACATCGAAAAAACCGATCAATTTACCTATGTGGCTGGGGTCATTGTTCGTGACCACCACATTGCCGGAGCCCCATTTCTGGATGTTCTCCGCGAGAATATTGGCCCTGGGCTTAATGACTTCATTGGCTACCAGCAGGCTTTCCTCGGAAAGCAAAGAGGCAATGTGAGTGGATTTTCCGCCGGGGGCACCGCACAGGTCCAGCACGGCCAAAGGTTCGCTTAGGTCTACACTCTGCTTCAGGGCTTGCTCCAGGAACATGGAACTGGCTTCCTGCACGTAGTAGGCCCCACCGTGGAACATGGGGTCCAGGGTAAAACTGGGCCGCACCGATAGGTAGAACCCGGTCTCGGTCCAGGGCACCTGGGGCAAACTGGTAGGCAGCGGCATCTTCGCGCGGTTCACCCGGATGCTAGTAGGTGAGGGCTGGTCTAGGGCATCGGTGAAGGCAGAGTAGGCCTCGCCCAACTGCGACTGCATGCGGGTCTGGAAAGGGGCAGGAAGTGCTAGGCTCATAAACATGGGTGCCCGGGCTTAGGCCGAAGCTCCGGCAAAGATACTACTTCTGTTTTTGGCCTGTTTCCCAAAAAGGCGCGCGAAAGCAGATTTAGTCTGCGGCCAAGATAGGCTCGCGGCGGGTGGTGATCTTGGCCGGTTTGCGCACGGTGCGGGTCTGGTACACAGGATTGTCTATGAACGCCACCACTTTCAACGTAAGGTCCAGGCCGGTGATGGTGCTGGGGTTCTCAAAACCCAGGTACAGGTAGCTATCATCGGTCTTGGGGGTCTGGTTGATCAGCACCTTGCCGTAATCAGAAAGCACGTCCTTGCCGCTGGCCACACTGTAGGGTTTCCAGCCGTCTTCGTCTTCCTTGAAAAGGTAAGCGTTGTTCTTGTTGAACAGGTGGTAGCTGATGTATCCGCTGGATTTCACCTGCGGCAGCTGCGGCAACAGCCCTAACCCGAACGCCACCAACGGATTGCTGCCTGTGAGCAGGGCCGTGGCGCCTTTGGCCAGCGTCTTGCCCGTTTCCTGTAGCGCCTCCACCGATTCTTGTCCTACGCCCACCCAGTACACCCAGTGTTTGGTACCGGCCGGCAGCTTGAAGCGCTCGGTGCTGCGGTTGTTGCTGGTGATGTTGGTGAGTGACGCCAGGCGGAAGGTTTTGTCTACTATTGTCTCAGATTTGAGGTCGTTCTTCACCAGTACTTTCTCGGTAGCGGTGGTCCAAACGGTGTCTTTGACCGTGCGCCAAGCCACCAGCGTGTTGAAATTCTGCGTGGCCTCGATTTTAGGAATGCGGGTAAGCGTGAAATGGCTTTTGGTGCTGGTCTGCGACAAACTCTGCAGCGTAATGGTGTACACCGATTTCTGCGGCACCGTGAGGCGCAGGTTGTTCAGTTTCTTAGTTTCCTCGGTGCTGTACAGCGGCGAGGAAGAGAAATACTCCTGCACCGTCACCTTGTAGATCGTTTTGGCCTTGTTCTCCAGGTCCAGCACCAGCACATCCCCGGCTTGGAAGGCATACTGCAGCTGCGTGGCCGGTTGCCCGGTGCCCGCTACCTGCAATTCCAGATCCGCGATCTTGATGGGTTTGCCGGCTTGCGCCGATAGGGTGAAGGAGAAAGTAAAAAGCAGCCCGCAAAAAGCCAGCGCAGAACGAAGAAAAGTCCCAGACATATAGGTAAACAGAAGCCAAACCTGATTTGCGTGCAATTTACAAAAATCGCCTCATAATCAGGGCATAGGCTTCCACTACAACTTTCCGGCCAAGCCTGGTTCCCGCCTGCTCCAGTTTCCGGGCTCGGCTTACATCACCACCAGAAGCTGCGCGTTCGTCTCATCAAAGCCAAAGCCACGTGTTTAAGCTGAAGCAGTGCTAGTAGCCACCCAGCGGCTCAATCCACATTTTGCGGGCCACCGCCTGGGCCGCGAAACCGGTCACCGACTCCCGGAACCTGCCTCTAAACTGCACCGCCACCTGCTGCCCGTTCTGTAATTCGCTCAGGCTGATGGATTTCCCGTCCAGGCCCACAATCTGGGTAATAGGCGTCACCAGCACCACTGCTCGCCCAAAACGGGAGAATCTATCGGGGAAACCTTCCACCAAGATGAGCATCTGGCCCTGGTTATATTCCCGCTGGGTGATGGTGCCCCGCACGTCTACGCGCTGCGGCGAGAACCGGGGTCCGGCTGGGGTGGTGTCTTCCTCGGCATTGGCCGTGCTGGCTTGGTTTTCGGTGCCTGTTGGCGCCGTGGTCTGGCAACCGGTTAGAGAGAAGCCGGCACACAGCAGAAAGAACAAATACAACGTAAGGGTTTTTATCTTCTTCATGGTCTTGTACTTAGCTAGAAATCTATGAACGAAAACCGCGCCCAAATGGCTGAACAGAAGAAAGGGATGCGCGTGATTTTGGTTTATTTTTGGAAAATGCGGCCCAGAACGGAGTAATTATAGGATAGAAGTTGTTATCTCTGTACCCGGTTACTACCGCGGATTCTTACCTTCGCCGTATTCGCGGCGCGGAAAATCAATCTTATGGCTAAAATCAAAACAGCATATTTCTGCCAGAGCTGCGGGGCGCAGTCGGCTAAATGGATAGGCCGCTGCCCGGCCTGCGGCGAGTGGAACACCTACGTAGAAGAAGTAGTGGCCCGCGAGGACGTGACGCCCACCACCGCCTGGAAAGTGGGTACCAGCAGCCAACAGGTGGCCAGCAAACCCAAACCCATCGGGGAGATCACCTACTCAGAGCAGGCCCGCGTGGTCACCGAGGACGCCGAACTGAACCGCGTCTTGGGCGGCGGCATTGTGCCCGGCTCTATGGTGCTTATCGGCGGTGAGCCCGGCATCGGGAAATCCACGCTCATGCTGCAGATCGCGTTGAGTCTGCGCAGCCAGCGCGTGTTGTACATCTCCGGCGAGGAAAGCGAGCAGCAGATCAAGATGCGCGCCGAGCGCCTGGGCGCCAAACACCCCAACTGCTTTATCCTCACCGAGACCGGCACCCAGAACATCTTCAAGCAGATAGAGCAACTCCAACCTGATGTCCTGATCATTGACTCTATCCAGACGCTGCACTCATCCTTTATTGAAAGCGGCGCGGGCAGCGTGGCCCAGGTGCGGGAGTGTACCGCTGAGCTGCTCAAATTCGCGAAGGAAAGCGGCACGCCGGTGTTTTTGATCGGGCACATCACCAAGGAAGGCAACCTGGCCGGACCTAAGATTCTGGAGCACATGGTAGACACTGTGCTCCAGTTTGAGGGCGACCGCCACATGACCTACCGCATCCTGCGCACGACTAAAAATCGTTTCGGGAGCACGTCTGAGTTGGGCATCTACGAGATGCTGGGCACCGGCCTGCGGGAGGTGAGCAACCCCTCTGAGATTCTTATTTCGCAGCGCGAGGAGGCTTTCAGTGGCATCACCATCGGGGGCACCATGGAAGGCAACCGCCCGCTGCTCATTGAGGTGCAGAGCCTGGTCACGCCCGCTACGTACGGCACGCCGCAACGCAGTACCACTGGTTATGATGCCAAGCGCCTGAACATGCTCTTGGCCGTGCTGGAGAAGCGTGGGGGCTTTAAAATGGGCATGCAGGACGTCTTTCTAAACATCGCCGGAGGCTTGAAAGTGGAAGATCCCGCTTTGGATTTAGCCATTTGCGCCGCCCTGCTTTCTTCCTTTGAAGATGTGGCTATTCCGCACACCACCTGCTTTGCCGCTGAGGTGGGCTTAGGGGGCGAGGTGCGGGCCGTGCACCGTATTGAGCAACGTATCTCAGAGGCCGAGAAATTGGGTTTTCAGGACATTTTCATTTCTAAATACAACAAAAAAGGGGTAGACCTGAGCCGGTTTAACATCAGAATCCATGCGGCTAGCAGGTTGGAGGAAGTCTTCAGCGGTTTATTTGGATAAGCCAACCCTTTGAACTATTTTTATTTCTGGTGGCGTTAGAAAACCATTACTGAATCAAAGATTGTATCTTCTTTATTGATTTTCAAGATGTCTTTCACCCCTCACAGATTATTGACTTCTTTAGTGCTGGGCCTGGCGCTCTGCTTTAGCACTATTTCCGCTCACGCCTCCCAGGGCACGGTCACCATCACCGGCAGAATCAACGAGCCGGTAAGCGATAGCGTGCTGCTGGAGCTTTACACCGTTCCGGCCTCCTATTCCGGTGAGTCGCACACGGTGGCCTTGTCCAAGAACGGCGAATTCACCCTCACCGCCCCGGTTAATGAGCCCATGCTGGCCGAACTGGTGCACGGCCCTGAGTCGGTGATGCTGTTCCTGCAGCCCGGCGATAACCTAGATGTGCGCGCCGATGCCGAGGACTTTATCTCCACGGTGAAATTCAAAGGCCAGGGTTTTGACGAGAACAACTTCCTGCTGGAGTTTGAGCGCAAGTTTGAAGAGGAGGAAGACTACCAGGTGCTGCCAGACAACATCCACAAACGGGAAAAGGAGTTCCTGCTTTTTTTAGAGGAGCGTCGGGAAGACCAGATCAAGTTCCTGGAGAAATTTCTGAAAAACGCCAAAGTCTCTGAGGCCTTCAAAGGCTACGCACGGGCGCAGATTGAATTCGGGTACGCCAATGACCGCCTCACCTACGTGGACGTGCGCAAACGCGTGGGGGATCTGCCGCCCCAACTTTCGCCCAACTACTATGACTTCCTCAAAAAGGTAAACCTCAACTTTCCAGGGGCGATGAGAAACCAGGCTTACTTGGATTTCCTGAACAACTACTTCCAATACCGGGCCCTGGAGCAGAAACCAGCCAACCTGGAGCGTGACTACTATCCGGTGATGTACGGTCTGGTGAAACAGGAACTGCAGGGTACCGCGCGTGACATGATGATGGCCCGCATCCTTTCGCAGGCTTTCAGGTTCGGGTACGTGCCAGACGCCGATGCCATGTACACTGATTTCCAGAAAGAGGCCAAAGACCAGAACTTCCTCTCGTTTGTGCACGCGCAGTACAAGCAGTTCAGAAGGGTAGGATTGGGCAGCCCCGCCCCGGCGTTCACCTTGCTGTCTTCTACCGGCGACAGCGTTTCGCTGAGCAAATTCAAGGATAAGATTGTGTACCTGGGCTTCTGGCGCACGCACTGCGGCATCTGCAACGTAGACCAGCAAGCCTACAAATACTTCGCCCAACAGTTAGCCGAGAAAGACATTGTGCTGCTGCAGGTATCAGTAGGGGAAGACTTCAATGCCTGGAAGGCAAATATCGCGCAGAAGAAACTGCCGGGCATCCACCTCTACGCGCCAGACCTTTCGGCCAAGATCCTGAAGGACTATGATGTGAAATCTTTCCCGGGCTATTTCATGATTGCCCCAGACGGTACCCTCATCAGCACCAATGCCCGCCGCCCCGGCCACGCCGAAGGGGCCCGCGACATTGCCGCCGCCGTGGACCAATACCGGAAGACCGCCAGGAAGTAGGGCATAGATTAACCCAAACTTTCGGGCACCTTTCAAGATACAGGTCTCAGTATAACAAAGGAAACTGGCCACCGCTGCAGCACGCAGCCTCGCCTTTTTTGCCTACTTTTGCCTAAACAGGTTTAAAACAGGAACAGGTGCTACCTACTGAAGGTGGCACCTGTTTTATAATATAAAAAGCATTTGACCCGAGGCACGTTTCAGGATGGATTGAATTTGGCGTCTAAGCTTACTCCGCGCCGCGCCTGGAACGCGCTGCAGGTGGTGAGCAGCTACGCTTTGGCCCGCCTCACCAAGAAGCCGCGCCACTGGGGAGACCCGGTCAGTATCTCTTTTGAGCCCACTACCTCCTGCAACCTGCGCTGCCCCGAGTGCCCCAGCGGCCTAAGGTCGTTTACCCGCCCCACGGGCATGCTCTCCAACGAACTTTTCAAGCAGACCATTGACCAGCTGCATAATCGGCTCCTGTACCTGCTGTTCTATTTCCAGGGCGAGCCTTACCTGCACCCCTCGTTCCTAGACTTGGTGAAATACGCCTCCGGCAAAGGCCTGTACACCGCCACTTCTACCAACGCCCATTACCTGACCGAGGAAAACGCCCGCAAAACCGTGGAATCTGGCCTGGACCGGCTTATCATCTCGCTGGACGGCACCACGCAGGAGGTCTACAAACAGTACCGGGTAGGCGGCAAGCTGGACAAAGTGCTGGAGGGCACCAAACGGCTGGTGAAATACAAGCGCGAGCTCAAATCCAAGACCCCGTATCTTATTTTCCAGTTTCTGGTGGTGCGCCCCAATGAGCACCAGATAGAAGACGCCAAACAGCTGGCCAAAGAGCTGGGCGTGGACGATGTCTGGTTCAAGACCGCGCAGATCTATGACTATGCCCAGGGCTCGCCGCTCATTCCTACCATAGACTATTACTCGCGCTACCAGGCGCAGCCCAACGGCACCTATACCCTCAAAAACAAGCTTATTGACGGCTGCTGGAAGATGTGGCACTCCTGCGTCATCACCTGGGATGGCCTGGTGGTGCCCTGCTGCTTTGACAAAGACGCGCATTACAGATTAGGCAACCTACAGCAGCAAAGCTTCAAGCAGCTCTGGAAAAGCGATGGATACCGCAAGTTCAGGGGTTCTTTGCTCAAGGGCCGAGGCCAGATAGAGATGTGCCGCAACTGCTCTGAGGGCACCAAAGTCTGGGGCTAGAAACCCTTTTGCTTTCTTTAGCTGGATTGCCTTATATTCCGTATGAGGAATTTAGCCCCGGAGCCTAGGCTTTGGGCGGAGTTTCTAAGTTATTCAATTCTCTTATCTGTGACTGAAATCAACGAAGCGTTTCAACTCCTTTGGCGCAAGCTGGAGATCTGGCTGAAGCAGATAGTACTCATGCTGCCCAACCTGTTTCTGGCCATGCTGGTACTGGTGCTTACTTTCTTTGCCGCGCGGCTTTTCCGGAAGACTTCAGACAAACTGCTCATCCGGTTCACGCACAGCAGCGCCTTGAACAACCTGGTGGGCACCACGGTGTACGTGGCCACCCTGACGCTGGGTATTTTCTTCACCCTAAGTATCCTGAAGTTGGACAAGACGGTCACCACGTTGTTAGCGGGTGCTGGTATCATCGGTTTGGCCTTGGGTTTCGCCTTTCAGGACATTGCCGCCAACTTCATTTCAGGGGTGATCATCGCGTTCAGGAAACCGTTTGTGGTAGGCGATGTGATAGAAACCAACGAGCACTTCGGGACCATTGAGCGGATCAACCTGCGCACCGTGGACATCAGAAGGCAAACCGGCGAGCTGGTGAAGGTGCCTAACCGCAAGGTGTTTGAATCGGCGCTCACGAACTTTTCGCACTACGGCATCCGGCGGATTGACCTGAAGGTAGGCGTTTCCTACGCAGAGGACCTGGAACGGGTGCAGCAGGTGGTGAAAGACGCCATGGTGGGTATCAGGAACATGATTGACAGCAAAGAAGTGGAGGTGGTGTACGAGGAGTTTGGGGGGAGCAGCATCAACTTTCTGGTACGGTACTGGATCCAGTACAAGCGCCAGACAGACTTTGTGTACGCCAAGAGCGAAGCCATCATCAAGATCAAAAAAGCCTTTGACCAGCATAAAATTGAGATTCCGTTCCCCATCACCACGCTCAACTTCGGGGTGAAAGGCGGCAAGGACCTGTCTATTGAGATGAAGGAACCACCCGCCGGGCTGGACCGCCCGGTGGAACTAAAGGTGGCTCCCAAAGACCCGGACCCTTCTGAGGACCAGGACCAAACCAAAACGGCCGGAGAATGATCTCCGGCCGTTTTGGTCTAGGGGGTTAAAAAGCAAAGCTTACTTTTTGTCTATCTTCTTGCCTAGGTCTTCTACCTGTCTCAGGAAAGCATCCACGTTCTGGTCGGCGTAAGGGCCGTAAGAGTTGGAGATGGTTCCCTTTGTGCCGTCTGTGCACTCAAGGGCGTAGAGAATGGCCATGTCATCTGGGTCGGTGTCGCCTTCAAAACGGTAGAAATCCACGATTCTCACGTCTTCCACGCTATAGCTTTTGTCGCCTTTCAGGTTTACGAGGCGATTCTCCTCGGTCACTCTGAAGTCTTCCGTATAGCCCTCCTGGTTGAGCTTCGCCTCTACTTTTACTTGGCTGGTTAATTGTTCTTTGTCTTGCATAACCTGATATCTTAGATGTTTTCTGTGTCAATGGGTAGTTTCTGAACTATACGTAAAAATCCGGTCTGGTTGCCAGCAATATTCAACATAAATGATATTTCCGGCGCCTGAACTTGCCCATGAAGCCCGGCGGCAGGCTTTGACAACCCGTTTTAGGCCTGTTTTCAGAAAAAGAGCCGCTAAACTAAAACCCTCTGAAAAGCAGAAAGCCGCTCCTGCGGGAACGGCTTTCTAGGTATATCGATGAAAACAGATATTTATCTGGTGGCCTGTTTGGCTTCTATCTCGCGCTGGATCTTGGCCAGGTCAATGGTAGAGCAAGCGCCACCGCAGCCTTTGGCGCAACCGGCCTCTTTGGAGAAAAAGCTCTTATAGCCCATCCGGAGCAGATAGCCCGCCGCCAGAAGAAAGATAAAGACAATGATGATTTCCTGTACCATAACATGTGGGTAACGCCGGCAAAGGTAAAAATAGTTTAACGAAGCGCCGTAAATCGCTGGTTTCACGGTTGAAACTACCTGCGCCGTTTCTAAGCCGATTTATAAAAAACAGCTCTTAAACGCCGCCAGAGCTACTCTTTCCAGAACGGCTCAATTAGTTGGAGCATTTCCTGCTGCACCTTGGGGCTGTTGCTCACGCAGATCTCGCGCCCGAAGACGTAGTTCTTGCCACCCCTGAAATCGGTGACCTGGCCGCCGGCTTCCTGCACCAGCAGCGCGCCTCCGGCTACATCATACGAGTTGATGTTGAACTCAAAATAGCCTTCAAACTTGCCGCAGGCCACATAAGCCAGATCCAGCGCAGCAGAACCCAATCGGCGCACGCCGTGGCAGCCCTGCATGAAAGAGCCCATCACCTGCAGGTATTTCTGCATGAGGTCAAAGCTGTAGTAGGGGAAACCAGTGGCGATGAGCGAGTCTGCGAGGGAAGGGGCATCGGACACCGAGATCTTGCGGTCGTTACAGAAGGCGCCACCGCCTTTGATGGCGTGGTAGCACTCGTCACGGGTAATGTCATAGACTACGCCAATAATTAACTCGTCTTTCTGCATCAAGGCGATGCTCACCGAATACACCGGCAGGCCGTGGATGAAGTTGGTGGTACCGTCCAGCGGATCAATGATCCAGTTATATTCCTCGCCTTGCTCAGACTTGGTTTCCTCCTCGGTGATGAAGCCGGCCTCGGGCAGGAATTTCTCTAGTCCGGCCACCAGGCGCTCCTCGGCCTCTTTGTCAACGTACGAGACCAGGTTGTTCAGGCCCTTGTGCTCCAGTTTGGAGACATCGAAATTGGAGGCTTCGTGCAAAATGAACTTGCCTACCTCTTTGGTGAGCTGTACTACCTGGTCGCGGAGAGCGGATACGTCTTTCATGTCTTTCTAGTTATCTGAACCCTTCGCCAGCGGCACACAAGGGACTATAAGCTTATTGAGTTGTTTCAACGCCGATTTCCGTAAAACGGCCCGAAAACGGAATCTATGCTACCGAGACCTCCCGGCTTTTAGCGCGGCGGGTAAGCCAAAGCGCGAGCGCCAATACCACCAGCCCCAGGGCCAGCCACTGGGTTCCGTGCCCGATGAACTCGCCGTAGCGGGTGTAGAACGTCTGCTCCTGGTTGAACCTGATCTGCCCACGCATGGCCGCCGGTACCCACCAACCCGATTTCTGCAGCAGTTCGCCTTTCTGGTTGATAAATCCAGAGATGCCCGTATTGGCTGAACGCGCCACTGCCCGTCTGGTTTCAATGGCCCTTAACGAAGCGTACGCCAAATGCTGCTTGTAGCCCGGCGAGTCGCTCCACCAGGCATCGTTGGTGATGATGAAAATGGCGCTGGCCCCGTTGCGGATATATTCACTTACGTACTCGCCGTAGATGGATTCATAGCAGACCACCGGCGCGCCCACCAGCTTCGGGTACTGGCTGTGTTTGAAAACGGCCCGGGTTTCCTGGGTGCCCATGTTCCCGGCGATGCCGCCCAAGTCAATGGCGAACATCTTCAAGGCTTTGAACACGCCCGGATAAGGCGTCTTTTCTACGCCAGGCACCAGCTTGGACTTGTGGTAGAACTCATGCTGCCCGGTTGGTTTGAAGTGCAGCCCCGCGTTGTAGACATCGTAATAACCGATCTGCTCATGGAACCTTGCCGTGCTGCTCCGCTTGGTAGAATCTGGGTACAGCCGCGCCGAAGTGATGCCGGACACCAATTCTAAGCCAGGGTGACGGTTCAGGAAATCGCGCAGCGCGTAGCTCACCGGGCTCAGCCCGAAGTTCTCTTCCCAGTTAATGCCGTTGCTGATGGAGGTCTCGGGCCAGAGCACGAATTTGGTGTTGGGCGTGATCTGCTCCTCAGACAATTTAAGGAGACGGGCAAACTGCTCCTCAAACGGAATGTAGCCTTCGCCCCCCTCAAACTTTTCTTTGTACGGGTCCACGTTGGGTTGCACCACCACTACCTCGGCCAGTTCGCCTTTCTCCTGGTACCGGCTTCCAATAATAAAGGACAGCAGCAGCGGCAAGGCAAACGTGAGGACTGGGGCAACCCACTTGCTTTTTTTCTTCTCCGGCGAGGTCAGCGCGAGGAACACCAGCAGGTTCACGGCCCACACCCAGACAGAGCCACCCAGGAAACCGGTGTACTCGTACCACTGCACCCAACTGGGCAAAGAGGCAAACCCGTTCCCCAAGGTGAGCCAAGGCCAGCTCAGGTCCCAGTTCAGGTGAAACTGCTCAAACGCGATCCAATAAATAGGCAAGCTTAGGTAGCCAATGGTTTTCCCCACGGCCCGTTTGGTCCAGAAGAAAGCCATCATGGGCATCATCATGAACAGCGCGTTGAACACCACGGCCGCGATGCCGCCGCCCAGCGTGGAGTAACTCACCCAATAGGTGGTGAAGATGTTCCAGAGCAGCAGCGTGAGATAGGCGTACTTGAAAAACGTGCGCCCGCGTTTAGGGGCTGTTTTCTCCGAAATGGCCTTCTCCAGCAGCAGGAACGGCACCCAACCTATAAACAAGACAAAGGCCAGTGGTTTCACCGGCCAACCCAACCACAGCAAAAAGGCGCTCAGGAACGCCAGTACCGGGAGGTAAAAACGACTATTTGTTTCCTTGGACAACAATGACAAATTCTCCTTTTATAGCTTTGGTAGTAAACGTCTGCACCATCTCTTCTAAGGTGCCATTAAGGGTTTCCTCAAACATTTTACTTATTTCACGGCTCACCGAGACCATGCGCTCCGCCCCGAACACCTCCTTGAACTGCTCCAGCGTCTTCAAAACCCGGTGCGGCGACTCGTAGAAAATCATGGTGCGCTCTTCCTGGGCCAGGCTCTGCAACCGTGTCTGCCGGCCTTTCTTGATGGGCAGGAACCCTTCAAACGTAAACCTATCGGTGCTGAAGCCTGATTTCACCAGGGCGGGCACAAACGCGGTAGGCCCGGGCAGGCACTCAATCTTGATGCCTTCCTGCACGCAAGCCCTTACCAACAGAAAACCGGGGTCCGAGATTCCGGGTGTGCCGGCATCGGAGACCATGGCCATTTTCTCGCCTTTCTTCAGACGCTCCACCAGGTGCGCCACGGCTTTGTGCTCATTGTGCAAGTGGTGGCTGTGCATGCGCTTGTCAATGCCCAGGTGGTTCAACAGTTTGCCGCTGGTGCGGGTATCCTCGGCGAGCACCACGTCCACCTCTTTCAGGATGCGGATCGCCCGGAGGGTGATGTCCTCCAGGTTGCCGATGGGCGTGGGCACTAAATACAGACTGGTCTCTTCTACGGGTTCGGCCATAAGCCAAAGATACTGATTATTTCAGTCCTGAGTTCTGCGTCTTGAGTTCTGAGTTGGGTGGTTTGTTTTGAAGCTAATTTAAAGAAAACGGGCTTAAATCAGGAACTAGACGCCGTAGCGCTCCGCCAAAACGCTGATGCGCTGCGCAAGCACGTGGTCTCGGTTGGTGACGGTGTGGCCGGCGTCATGGGTGGTGAGCCTGATCTCTACTTTGTTGTAACTGTTGCTCCACCAGGGGTGATGGTTTATCTCCTCGGCCACCACGGCCACCTCCGTCATGAACGCGAAGGCTTCTTTGAAATCCCGGAACTTGAAGCTGCGGGTAAGGTGGTTGTCTTTTTCGGTCCACATGGCACTGGCCGTTAGGTTAGGTTGAAGGATTGGTCTCTCGGGGTTTTCTGCCTCTTATTGTCTCCGTGTTTTTACTCTGTTTTCTGGAAAACGATGCTAAAACGTATCTCTTCTTCCTGAGATAAGTAAAAAGGGAGCGGCCTGCTAAAGAGCAGCTTCAGAAGAAGATATCCATAGATTAAACATCTACTCAAAAATTATGGCAACAGAATATCCGAAGGAAGTTCCAGATCAGCACCAGGACCATCAGCCTGGCCTTGAGCATGAAATGATAAAAGAGCCCATCGTCATCCGGGAGAACTACAAAGGGAGCGACAAACTGAAGGGCAAAAAAGCTCTGATTACGGGCGGCGACAGCGGCATAGGGCGGGCAGTGGCAGTGCATTTCGCCCGCGAGGGCGCCGATGTGGCCATTGTGTACCTGGATGAGGAGCAAGATGCGCAAGACACCCGCAAAATGGTAGAGGCCGAAGGGCAGAAGTGCGTACTCATCCCCGGTGACCTGCGCGACGAACAGTTCTGCAAACAATGCGTGGAACAAGCCGTGCAAGAATTGGGCGGGCTCAATGTATTGGTGAACAACGCGGCCGAGCAGCACGAGCGGGAAGACCTGCGCGAGATTACGCCTGACCAACTGGAGAAAACTTTCAGGACCAACATCTTCGCCTATTTCTACGTGGCCCAGGCGGCCCTGAACCATCTGCAGAAAGACGATGCCATCATCAACACCACCTCCATCACGTCTTACCGCGGTTCAGACCACCTCATGGACTACTCGGCTACCAAAGGCGCCATTACCTCTTTCACCCGCTCGCTGGCTTCCAACCTCGCTGAAAAAGGCATCAGGGTGAATGCCGTGGCGCCGGGCCCTATTTGGACCCCGCTTATTCCGGCCACGTTGGAGAAAGTAGGCGAATTTGGCAAAAGCCAGCCCATGGGCCGGTTGGGTCAACCTGCCGAAGTGGCTCCTGCCTATGTTTTCCTGGCTTCTGAGGATGGTTCCTACATCACGGGGCAGACCATTCATGTGAACGGCGGCGAGCAGATTGGTGGGTAAAGCTCCAACCTTTCCACGTGGAAAGGAGTAAAAAGGTAGACTTATCACCTCTAACAACATACGCCTATGGCTACTGACAATAACGGCCACCCGAACGGACATGATCGTCCGATACGGGTGATAGATGACACCGCCACCAACATGGAAGACATGATGGCGGGGCATATTATACCAGGTGCAGATCCGCCCAAAAACGAAGCGCAGCGCGGTGGTTTCGGGAACCGCGACGGCAAAGAAGGCTACGGCTCTGACAGCTCAGACGGACCAACCGGCGTGAGCGTGAACGAGGAGGCTGACAGCAACGAGCCGCCTAAAGACAACATGCGCACCGACGGCGAAGGCCGCGGCACCTGATGCCGTTTTCAACGCTTTTTTTAATTGTTTAACTAAATAGATAAAGGAGGAACTCATGCCATATAAAAGCAAGAACACCAGCCATGACTCAAAGTCACAGAAAGGTCAACCAACCGACGAAGGCATCAGCAAAGCCGGCATGAAAACTGCGGGAAGCCCTGAGGAAATTCAGCGCAGCGAAGAAATAGCGGAAAGATTCCTGGATGACAACGGTGATCCTGCACCGGAGGCCATCACCCATCCTAACCGCAATCTCCATAAACCAGACATCAATAAGCCCAGCTACGGCGGCTCTTGATGAATTCTTCCCTTGAAGAGAAAAAGCACCTCCTGCACGGGAGGTGCTTTTTTGTGCCGTTTTTGGGCAGTTTCGTCAAAAAAGGGCGCTAAACACCTTAATAAAGTGGCTTATATCTATTGCCCATCTCTTTTCTCTATCGTTTTCACCTACCAAAAGATCCAGTTATAACTTTTATTAAACTCTTTCATCATGGCCCGGTACGCAATCTCAGATATACATGGCTGTCTTGTCACTTTCCGGAAGATGGTGGAAGAAGTGATCCAACTGCAACCCCAGGACCATCTTTACCTACTGGGAGACTACATCAACAAAGGCCCAGACAGCAAAGGTGTTCTGGACTACATCTTTTCACTCCAGCGCCAAGGCTACCGGCTTACCTGCATCCGGGGCAACCATGACCAACTCCTGCTAGATGCCGTTGACCAGGGAGAACACACCGTCTGGCTCACCCCTGAGGACAAACAGAAAACCCTAGACAACTTTGGCGTAACCTATTTCAAGGACATCGACTCAGAATACCTCTCCTTCATTAGATCCATGCCGCTCATGGTGGTGCTGGATGATTATGTACTGGTACACGCCGGCTTAGACTTCAGCCTCCACAATCCGCTGCTTACCAGCAACCACCTTCTCCTGAACACCAGGCACATGCAACCCACCCTTGCCAAACTCGGCGAACGCCGCCTCCTCCACGGCCACGTTCCTGTTCCCACCTCCACCATTGAAAAAGCGATAACCAAAAAAAGACCTGCCATCAACTTGGATGCCGGATGTGTCTTTTACCGGAATACAGAATTGGGCAACCTATGTGCCTTCAACTTAGATAAAGTAGGACTATTTACAATAAATAACCAAGACCAACCTTATCCCATAAAAGTGAAGTAGTTTAGGATATTTTACACACTATATTTAAGACTATTAATATATACTGTAAATATTTATATTTAATATTAATTAACTAGATAACTATTTCTTGCAGCTATTTGCAAAAACCTTCTCTATTAGCCAAAAACCCACTTTACATAATAATCCTTTATCAATTTCCCGAAAACCATTAGAATCTAATGCCAAAAAAATTATAATGATTATTTAGACAATCTTAAACATTCTAGTAATTTTACCCGTAGTTCGCCTCCTCCCAGCGAGACAACCAAGTATTTATACTTACATATTGAGTAGCAATATTTAAATAAGAAGAACGACAAGGATACTGGCAAAAGAGCAGAGGCAAGCAAACTAGAATATAAATACAAAAAGGTTTATCAATTATACAGTAGCGTTTATGGAGAAAAATTTACTCAGAAGAAGTGCTTCCGGGAAAAAGAATGTGAGCAGGGTCTGGCTATTATTAGCCTTGATACTGTTGGGATTAACGCCTATGCTGGAGGCGCAGGCACAGACACTTGGAACTGCAACCACAAATTTACCTACCTCCTACAGTGGTAAATGGAAAACCCTATTGACTTCTCCGTCAACAATTCCGGGTTGGTCTCAGTTAAACTTAGGAAATGATCCCTCATTTACTAACCTAACCAACACCGCACTCCCAGATTCAGATCCAGCTCAAAATACATCATCATCCTCAGTGGCTAACTTCAATGCCGCCGGATCTATTGTGCAAGTAAACTTTTCAGACAAACCTGAAAAACTTACTTTTCTAGCGAACACAAACTCAAGTAGCAGAAATTTTACAGGCCAGTTTGTGGTAGAAGAGTCATCCACCATTAATGGAACTTACAATCCAGTACCAGAAGCTTCCTTTACCAGTTTAGCGGGAAAAGGCCTTAACAGTTCTCATGTGATGACTGCTTCACTTAAGCCTGACACTAAAAGCATCCGGTTCCGTTTGATTTCGATCAACTCTTCTTCAAATAGCGCAACAAGCATTTATATTGACCAAGTAAGCATTACCAAAAGAACCACTGTTCCAGAAATAGACGTTACAGTATCTGGCAAAACCGTTGTGAGCAACGGAACTGCTTATTCGTTTGGCTCTCAAAATGTGAAAACGACTAGCAGCCCCACTACATTTACTATTAAAAACATTGGTTCAGAGCCTCTGCTGCTTACAGCACCAGAAACAGAACCTGCTTTATCTATCACGAGCGAAGATCCAGCAGGTCAGTTTGAGATAGTTGAATACCCTTCTTTAAGAACGTTGCAGCCTAACGAAGAAACTACTTTCAAAGTAGTATTTACGCCTAGCACTATATTTGATAAGAGAGCATCATTAACCATCAGAAACAATGACTCAGACGAATCAAACTACGTTGTTAACTTAACGGGTACCGGAACGATTTTACCAGCAGTAATTTCTTCCTTCACTCCAACATCTGGGGGATTTGGTACAACCGTAGATATCTATGGTTCTAATCTGATTAACACTACAGAAGTCCTTTTCTCCTCCAACAAACCAAGCAGCAATTTGACTGTGGTGAATGACAACAGAATAACTGTAAGTGTGCCAACTGGATCTATCACTGGACCAATTACTGTTAGGAATGCTTTACATTCAACTACGTCTGGCAGTTCTTTTACTATCATTCCAGCACCAACCATTACCTCAATCACTCCTACTTCAGGCCCGATTGGCACACTGATTACAGTTAATGGCAAAAACTTTGAAAAGGAGAACTTCCAAAGCATCACCATCAATGGCCAAAATGCAACTGAATATACTCTTGTAAGCGCAACACAAATTTCAGTGAAGGTACCTGTTGGGGCAACTGTAGGCCAAGGCAATTTAGTGATAACAACCCTTGGAGGATCTGCCCAAACTAGCTTTACAGTTATTATCCCAGCTCCTTCTATCACGAACATAAGTCCATCTTCTGGACCTATAGGCACAGAAGTTACTATAAATGGGACCAATCTAGATGGTATTAGAAGCATTACCTTCAATGGCATAACTGCTACTGAGTACATGTCAGTTAACAGCAACCAATTAGTTGTAGTTGTACCAGAAGAGGCGGCAACGGGTGATCTAGTAGTAACAACTGCAGGGGGTTCGGCAAAATCTTTCTTTACCGTTATTGGAATCACCATCACCTCGTTCACTCCAGAGCGCGGCCCGATCGGCACGCTGGTGACCGTGAACGGCACCAACTTCCCCGAGGTGGCCGGCATCGGCTTCTACAACGCGGCGGGCCAGGTGCTCTTCGCCGAGGAGCTTGACAGGCCATCCGAGACCTCCATCTCCGGCCGCGTGCCCGAAGGCGCCGTGACGGGCAGAATCGTTGTCTTGAACGAGGAAGGCGAGACCATCGCCGAGAGCGCCACCGACTTCGCCGTGACCCCTCCGGCCCCGACCATCACCTCCCTGTCCTCTGCCTCCAAGGCGGTAGGCGAGCCCCTGCTCATCTACGGCACCAACCTGGTGAGCGTGCGCAGCATCACCTTCAACGGGGCCCCCGCCACCCAGTACGGGACCCTGGGCGAGGACGGAACGCAATTATTGGCAACCATCCCCGCAGGGGCGACCTCGGGTCCGCTGGTGGTGACCACCGATGGGGGAGAGGCACAGATTAACTTCGTAGTTTCGACCGCTATCACCTCGTTCACTCCAGAGCGCGGCCCGATCGGCACGCTGGTGACCGTGAACGGCACCAACTTCCCCGAGGTGGCCGGCATTGGCTTCTACAACGCGGCGGGCCAGGTGCTCTTCGCCGAGGAGCTTGACAGGCCATCCGAGACCTCCATCTCCGGCCGCGTGCCCGAAGGCGCCGTGACGGGCAGAATCGTTGTCTTGAACGAGGAAGGCGAGACCATCGCCGAGAGCGCCACCGACTTCGCCGTGACCCCTCCGGCCCCGACCATCACCTCCCTGTCCTCTGCCTCCAAGGCGGTAGGCGAGCCCCTGCTCATCTACGGCACCAACCTGGTGAGCGTGCGCAGCATCACCTTCAACGGGGCCCCCGCCACCCAGTACGGGACCCTGGGCGAGGACGGAACGCAATTACAGGTAACTATCCCCGCAGGGGCGACCTCTGGTCCGCTGGTGGTGACCACCGATGGGGGAGAGGCACAAACCGATTTCTATGTATCTCCTAGCATTATTTCTCTATCACCAAATTCTGGATTGATAGGAGCAATCATTACTGTTAAAGGGTCTAACTTGAGCAACATTCGCTCAATCACCTTCAACGGCACTGAGGCTACAGAGTACACAAATGAAGACCCTAATACCATCACAGTCACAGTTCCGGCAGGTGCTACTTCAGGCCCAATGGCAGTGATGACACAGGGTGGTGTTGCTCAGGCAGACTTCTTAGTTCTTGAGCCTACTACACTTCCTGTTGAACTGGTAGAGTTTACTGGAAAAAGAACTTCTAACGGAGTTGCTTTAGCCTGGACTACTGCTTCGGAAAGAAACAATGCTTACTTTGAGGTACAAGCCACTGCAAACCCAAATAGTACAGAATTCAAGACAGTTCAACGAGTGAACAGCAAAGTGGTGAACAGTACTTCTAAGACTTCTTACACAACAGAAGATCGCACGTCAACCAACAACGCCGTGACCTACTACCGGTTGAAGCAAGTTGATTTAGACGGAAGCGTGGAGTACAGCAAAACCATTGTTGTAGAAAGCTCAGCAACTATAGCATCTTCTTCAGTGAAGGTTTATCCGAACCCATTTGATAATACAGATGCCCTTAACCTGGAAGTTGCAGCAGAGAAAGCTGGCAAGTTAACGGTAGCGCTGTATTATGTAACTGGCAAGAAAGCCTACGAGCAAATATTCAATATAGAAAGCGGAATTTCAACCCTCGAAATCCCAGTGAACAATACTTCACTCAGCTCCGGCTTATACATTCTTACCACAGAACTAAATGGGCAGGTATCTACTTTAAGAGTCATTAAGAAGTAATACAAATTTGTCTTAGCGAAAAAGGGGAAGCGAATGCTTCCCCTTTTTTATGCCCTCATTTTTGAAAAACAACAGGAAAAGGATTATTGCTTTTTGACGGCTACCCTAGATAATTCTAGGTTTTTATACCTCTAAGAACTTACCACTAACCACGGTTATACTTCAATGAGGAAAGTGCAACTATCTACAGTAATGCCTCATTGAAGTGCAGAGTTGACAATTTGATATCATCTGAACACCATATTTTATAATCTTTTTAATATTAATAATAGATTTATATACCTTTTATTGTCTATATATATTTATACTATATATTAGAACTCAAAATAGAATGATTTAAACTTGAATAGCTTGTTACAGCACTTAATAGAAGAGATTGGTATAATATTCTAGATCAGACGCGATCAATCAAACAAGTATTATTAGGTAATAAGTATAACCTTGAACGCAAGTACAACTGCAGCTTTACAATAGAATTATCCTTAAAACACAACCACAATTTACAATCCAATTACTAACCCCTTTAATGATCACTTATGATTAGAAACTTTACCCGTTTAAAGGAGGTGATGTACGTCACCCTCTGTTTGGTGCTGGCCAGCGGAGCTCTGTCTTACACCTATGGTAGTAGCCACTATGCCAGAGCAGCCAAGTCCAAAAACATCCGCTCCATCTTGAATCTTGCTCAACTAGCCTGGACACCCAAGGGTGAATCTGCCGCAGAATTAGAAGATACCACGGCCACTGGCAAAACTTATTACTGGGTTCCATTTGGAGCAACAAACCGCGGGAGCGGCGCTTGGAGTGAACTAGGCCACTGGGCAACCACCAGCGGAGGGAAAGTGAAACACCAGACACTACCAACGGCGGCAGACAACATAGTGTTTGATATTAACTCCTTCTTATTTACGGGGCAGAAAGTCACCTTAGACCAGGAGGCAAACGTGAACAACATCTCTTGGACTGGCATCCGGGCTACGAATTTTGACGGAAATGGCCAAACCTTGAATGTACACGGAGCACTGCAGGCAAACCTTGATCTTACCTTTACGGGCACCAAGGGCTTCCTCCTGAACTTCAAAACCGCAACGGAGAATGCTCCGCTTAACTTTGAGGGTAGACTTTTTGCCCCGGGCACAGTTTTGACGTTTGACGGATCTGGAAGCTGGGACTTGCAAAGCCAGATAAGGGTAAGCGCCAACGGCACCATCAACTTGCAACAAGGCTCCCTGAAGACCAACGGATATCCAATCTCCATCAATGCCTTCAACTCGGTTAGTGACAAAGCTAGATCATTAGACTTGGGCAACTCTGCTCTTGAGAACCTGAGTACCTGGAATGTATCTCCTTCCTTAACCCTGAAGGCAGATTCTGCCGCTTTTACAATAAACGGCCCTGAAACGCATATTTTCAACGGTGGGGGTAAGTCTTATAAATTAGTGACGCTTCACGGACCTCGGTCATACGTGAACCATAGCAATACCTTCAAAAGCATCACCCTCCCCAAGCAAGCCATTGCAACGGAGAGCAACACGCTTGTTCTGGAGGCAGGCCAAAACCAAACCATTGAAAGCCTCTTTACCTTTGGAGCTGGTTCATTAACTACTATTCAGTCTTCCGTTGCGGGCCAAACAGCCAACGTTAACTTTTCGTCTTTCGGTTTCTGTACAGACTACCTGACTATTTCTGATGTTACGGCTACAGGTCCGGGAGCCTACTATGCAGGCTTATCTAGCCAATCAATTGGAAATACCACTGGCTGGAACTTCTTAAGCTGCGGATCTGCCATTTACACGCCTAAAAGCACTTCAGATTATAATGCCTGCAAATCATCTGCATCCGTAACGTCAACGGGTTCCGGAACCTGGCAGGAAATCAAATTTGAGGGCGAGGTAGTGGCTACCTTCAATGATGGAGGAAACAGCTTAGGAGAGGTCTCCCTTGATTTTGCAGTGAGCTCAGAGAATGCCCGCACCTTGAAAAGCACTGACGGAGCCGATATCAAGGCCTTGGCCAGAAACTGGAGACTCAAATCCACTACAGCGCCAAGCGCAGACAAACCAGTCAGAATAAGGTTCTACGGACTGAAATCTGAAGTAGAAGCCTACCAGAATGCAGTTCCTGAGGTAACCACTTTAGAGAATTTGTCTTTTACCACTTACAGCAGTTCGGGCCCAAGTGAGAACTGCTTGTACACAGACAACACCGAAGCAGGTTCTATCACAAACCATCTTCTTGGAACAGCTTTCAGCTCCACCGGTAATTACTTTACCGCCGAAGTGGCAGGCATCACAGACTTCTCCGAATTCTACCTGCACAACGGCTACTCAGCCATCGATTTTGTGGCTTCGCAGCCGGTAAAAGAAGAGCCAGTTGCCACAGTAGAAGAAATGGATTTCATCGCCCATTGGAACGCGAAAACCGTTAAACTGAAGTGGATGGCCCCTGGAAAGATAACAGCGACTTATGATGTAGAAAGAGCCTCTAGCCCAGAAAGCAAAGAGTTCGAGACCATCATTTCTAAGGCTCCTAGACAGAACAGCGCCAACGCAGCTACCGCGGTGTACCATGCAGAGGATTTCAGCCCGGCAGCCGGCCCAGCCAACTACTACCGCCTGAAGCGCACCAACGCAGATGGCACCTTCACCTACAGCCAGACAGTAAAAGTAGACAACAAGGCGTACACAGCGGCGGTGCAGGCTTCCCCAAACCCGTTCACCGATAAAGTGAAGCTGACCGTAAACGCAGAGAAAGCCGGCGAAATGAGCGTGAAGCTTATGACCGAGTACGGCGAAGTGGCTTTGGAGAAAAAAATCAAAGTGGCCAAAGGCACGTCAGCGTCAGACTTGGTGATTGGGGCTAAGGTAAAATCAGGGATTTACCTGTTGGTAACCGAGCTGAACGGCGAGCGGCTTACCCAGCGCCTTATCAAGCAATAACCAGAACATCCGTTCACCCAGGAAACCCTCAGGCAGTGCCTGAGGGTTTTTTGTTTGTTTTCCAGAAAACAGCCCCAAAACAGCCGCAAGCCTTTCTCTTACGCCTTGGCGGGCTAAACCATTGGTTATTTGCTGCAATGGCCGTACTTTTGGGCACCCACTAACAGAATTCAAATGCAACGCGATTCCCAAATCTTTGATCTTATCCAGAAAGAGCACCAGCGCCAGCTGCACGGCATAGAACTCATCGCCTCTGAGAACTTTGTTTCAGAGCAGGTGATGGAGGCCATGGGCAGTGTGCTGACGAATAAATATGCCGAGGGTCTGCCAGCCAAGCGCTACTACGGTGGCTGCGAGATTGTGGACCAGTCTGAGCAGTTGGCCATTGACCGCGCCAAGCAACTGTTCGGGGCTGAGTGGGTGAACGTACAGCCACACTCCGGTGCGCAGGCCAACGCGGCGGTGATGCTGGCGGTGCTGAACCCCGGCGACAAGATCCTGGGCTTTGACCTATCGCACGGCGGGCACTTGACCCACGGTTCTTTGGTGAACTTCTCGGGGAAACTGTACCAGCCGTCTTTCTATGGCGTGGAGCCCGAGACCGGCGAGATTGACTGGACCAAAGTAAGGGAAGTAGCCGAGCGCGAGAAACCAAAACTGATCATCTGCGGCGCCTCGGCGTACTCCCGTGACTGGAACTACAAAGCCCTGCGCGAAGCCGCCGATGCCGTTGGCGCGCTGTTACTGGCCGATATCTCGCACCCAGCTGGTTTGATCGCCACGGGTCTATTGAACGATCCGTTTGAGTTCTGCCACATCGTGACCACCACTACCCACAAAACCCTGCGCGGGCCACGGGGCGGTATGATCATGATGCGGAAAGACTTCGAGAACCCGTTTGGGCTGAAAACCCCGAAAGGCGAGCTGCGCATGATGTCTTCTTTGCTGGACAGCGGCGTATTCCCGGGCACGCAGGGCGGACCGTTGGAGCACGTGATCGCGGCTAAGGCAGTGGCGTTCCATGAGGCGCTTTCGCCTTCTTACAAAGAATACACGGCCCAGGTACAGCGCAACTCGCAGGTGTTGGCTAAGTCGTTCGTAGACCGCGGATACAAAATCATCTCTGCCGGCACCGATAACCACCTGATGCTGATCGACCTCCGTTCAAAGGACCTTACCGGAAAACTGGCCGAAAACACGTTGATCAAGGCAGACATCACCATCAACAAGAACATGGTGCCGTTTGACGATAAATCTCCATTTGTGACCTCCGGAATCCGAATCGGCTCCGCCGCCGTAACTACCCGGGGACTGAAGGAACAAGACATGGACCGCATTGTGGACTACATTGACCGCGTGCTCATGAACCATGACAACGAGACCATCCTGGCAGATACCAGAAAAGAAATCAACAATTGGATGCAACAATTCCCGTTGTTCAGTTACTAAGTAATCAGAAACAGGTAGCAAGGCATTAGACACAAGGCTTTTGAGTGGGTTTCTTGAAAACAACCAAGAAACCCACCTAAGTTTAAAGGGTTAACACTCCTGCCTATTTGTAAAACACTAAAATACCAATGGCACAACGTTCCGGAGAGGTGGCAGCGCACAGCGGAGAAGAGCATGAAATGACCTTTTTGGACCACCTGGAGATTCTCAGGTGGCATTTGATCCGTTCGGCCGCAGCCGTGGTGGTGTTCACGGGCATTGCCATGGCCAACAAGGAGATCGTCTTCCATGACATTATCCTGGGTCCTTCGCGCACCGATTTTTTCACCTACAGGAAACTCTGCGAGGTAGGCGCGGCGATCAACTCGGCGGGCCTGTGCATCAACAAGCTGGATTTCACGCTACAGAGCCGCGAGCTCTCCTCGCAGTTCACCATGCACCTCACCAGCTCGTTTGTGATTGGGTTGCTGCTGGGCTTCCCGTACCTATTCTGGGAAATCTGGAGTTTCATTAAACCCGGATTGTACCCTAATGAACGGGAGAACTCCCGGGGAGCGGTGTTCTTCGTGTCCTTCCTGTTTCTGGTGGGTTCGTTGTTTGGGTATTACATTGTCTCGCCGCTTTCCATCAACTTTTTGGCCTCTTACCAGGTAGACCCTAGTATCGCCAATGAGTTCGATTTATCGTCTTACATCTCAACGCTGGTCACGCTGGTGTTGTCCTGCGGGATCATGTTTGAGTTGCCCATGATTGTGTATTTCCTGTCACGGGCGGGTATTGTGTCGCCGGAGCTCATGCGCATCTACCGCAAGCACGCCATTGTGGTGATTGCCTTCGTGGCGGCCATCTTGTCGCCACCCGATGTGCTGAGTATGACGTTGATGGGCATTCCGTTGCTGCTGCTCTACGAAGTGAGTATCAACATCTCTTGGTGGGTACGCCGCCGCGATCTGGCTAAATTGAACCAACAAGCTACTTCTTAAAGAAAGACTAAGATGAAAATAGCACTAGGCGGCGACCACGCCGGATACCAATACAAAGGATTAGTAAAAGAGCAACTAGAAGCCCTGGGCCACGAGGTGAAAGACTTCGGGCCATTCTCAGACGCCTCCGTTGACTATCCAGACTACGTGCACCCGCTGTCCTCGGCAGTGGAGAACAAAGAATACGAACTGGGCATTCTGCTCTGCGGCAGCGGCAACGGCGTAGCCATCACCGCCAACAAGCACGCCGGCATCAGGGCGGCCCTATGCTGGCAAAGAGAACTAGCCGAGCTGGCACGCTCCCATAACAACGCCAACGTAATGTGCGTGCCGGCCAGGTTCGTGAGCGAGGAAGTAGCCCGCGAGATGGTGGAAGCTTTCTTGACCACGCCGTTTGAAGGTGGCCGTCACCAGACCCGGGTAGACAAGATTGCCTGCGCCTAATGGCGCGAGTTCTGAGTCTTGAGTTCAGAGTCCTGAGTTTGAAAATATAGATTTAATTGTAGGGGCGCCTCGTATAGGCGCCCTTTCTGTTTTAGGGCTGTTTCCCAGAAAATAGGCTCAAATCAGCAATGCTGATTAGTAGAGATGAATGCCTGATAGGATGTGCCTAACTGTGCGGCTAATTCTCACCTGAAACCGAAATGGGCAACCACAAGGGATTGCCCCTACACTTACCTCTATAACGCTGGCTAGCAAATTATTGCCATATAACACTGCCTCAATAACTCAGGATTCCTCTCCTAGGAGGGGTAGGGGTGGGTTCCTGTTTCAAGCTTAATTTCCAAAAAACAGCTGTAAAACAGCAACGCAAACCATTCAGTAGAAACTTACCGCACCCGCCGGTAGACGGGGCCGTTCTCTACCTTTTCGTAGCGTTGGAACACCAGGGGCAGTTTGTACTGCAGCTCGGGCATGAGGTTCTGCTGGTCTACGATGTAGGCGGGAGGATTTTTCCTGAGGTCCTGCAGAATGGTGAACAGCGCGTCATAGTAGCTCAGTCGCCCGAAGTAGGGTTTGGCCAAGTCCCAGCGCAGGTAGGGAGAGCCCACGCTGTTGTTTTGGTAATAGTTGAGGTCGGGGCCTAAGACCAACAGGCGCTGTCCTTGTACCTGCTGGTATTTGGGGGCCTCGCGCACCTGCACCAGCTCGGGTTGCAGGCGCAGGGCCGGATACACCAAACCCAACGGGTTGTAGCGCACGGTCACCACAGCGGCAACAATCACCAGAAAAAGGAGCTCGGCAATCCAGAGGCGGTTTCCCCACCAACTGAAGAGAAAAATCCCGAAGTAAGAAATCAGGGGTAACAGCAGCACCAGGCCTTTGGCCGAGGCATCATGCCCGTTCACCAGCACCAACAGGAC
Source organism: Rufibacter hautae (assembly GCF_008271695.1). Classification (GTDB taxonomy): domain Bacteria; phylum Bacteroidota; class Bacteroidia; order Cytophagales; family Hymenobacteraceae; genus Nibribacter; species Nibribacter hautae. Next base: position 1,893,714 of record NZ_VKKY01000001.1, on the reverse strand, counting down.
TACAATCACCCAGATGAGCATGATCTGCAGAAAACGCGCCTGGTAGTTGGGCCCTAGCGTGACCAGGGGCAGGCTCAGGAAAGAAAGCACCAGTATGCCCAACGGAAGCGCGGCCACAGTCATGACCTGGCTTATCGGCAACCCGAAATCAAAGGAGAACTGCCAGGACCAGGTCAAACCCTGCTCCAAAAACGGACCCAGGGAGTTCTGGTACAGGAAATAGGTGAGCACCACCGTGAACGGGAACACAAAGCCTGTGAGCATGAGCAAGGTGCTTCGGAAGGCCCCGGAGGCAAAGTAGATGATGGCGAAGAAGCCCAGAAACAGAAACCACACAAATGGCAGGTAACACAGCGCCGCCAGCCCGAGCATGAACCCGGCCTTAAACAGGCGGCGGGCGTTGGCGGCCTCCTTGGAGATAGCCGTCAGGCTGTACACGGCCAGAATCACAAACGTGTGGCCCAGCAGCAGCGGGGAGAGCACATCCAGCTCAAAGAAAATGCTCCCGAACAGCATGTACAGCAAGGCCGGCACGTAGGACTTGTAAGGGTGCACCTGGTTGCGGTTGAAGACATTATTGAGCAGAAAGGCTTGGTACCCTATAAGGAAAGTGGCCAGCAGGCGGTGCACCAGGTAAGAGCGTGGCGCCACCAGGTCCAGAAACCAGTACACGGCCGCCGAGAGCGGGGCCGTGGTGTCATACACATCCTGGTACAGGATAAAACCGGCATGCAGACGCTCCCCCAAAAGCACGTGGTGCAGTTCTGAGAGGGTAGCAGGAAGCCCAAAAATGAGCAATGGAAGCCGGATGAGGAGAAACAGCAGTACCAACACCACCCACCTGGACGGAAACAAACTGCGGAAGAATCGTATCAAGCAATGCGCGGCTTAGCCTTCGCTCTGACCTTGCGGCAAAGAGGAGGACGGTTTGTGGGGTAAAAATGTGAAATTAATACGATATTTGCGGAACCATGGAAAGTAAACGCCAACAAAAATTCGCCAGACTGATTCAGAAGGAGCTTGCTGAGATCTTCCAGCGCGATGTTTCCCACCTGTTTCAGAGCACCTACATATCGGTGAGCGGGGTCTCCGTGTCACCAGATCTGGGTGTGGCAAAAGTGCACCTGAGCCTGCTGCTCAACCCCAACGGGCGCGATCTGCTCAACGAGATAAAAGTACATACCAAGACCATCCGGCACGAACTGGCCAAGCGCATCAAAAACCAGGTGCGCGTGATCCCAGAGCTGATTTTCTACCTGGACGATACCGCCGAGTACGCCGCCAAAATGGACAAAATCATTTCTGAGCTGGACATCCCGTCCGAGTCTAAAGAAGACCCAACCAACCCGTTCCGGGCCGAAGAAGACTATTACCTTTCTGACGAAGACGGCGAGGACGAGGAGGAAGATGCCGACGGGCGCTAATCCATCCTCACCCGTTCTCCAAGCCAGCTACTAAACCCACCCATGCAGTACGATCCAATTAAACGCGTTCTGGGCGAGGCCTTCAACAAGACCCCTTTCCTGCGCAAGCTTTTTTACAACCTCTTAGACTTACTTCTGCTGCGCACGTGGCACATCCACAAGGAGCTGCGAGCCTGGGCCAAAGGCAAACGCCAGGCGCCCGTGCAGATTCTGGATGCCGGCTCGGGCTTCGGGCAGTACAGCTATTACCTCTCGGGAATGGGTCCCAACTGGCGCATCCTGGCCGTGGACGTGAAAGACGAGCAGATCGCCGACTGCGCCAACTTCTTCCAGAAGATAGGCCGCCACAACGTCATGTTCCGGAAAGACGACCTGGTCACGTTCCAGGACCCACAGGCCTTTGACCTGGTGCTGAGCGTAGACGTGATGGAGCACATCTTGGAAGATGTGGAGGTGTTCAGAAACTTCCATGCTTCTTTGCGGCCGGGCGGTATGGTACTCATCTCTACGCCCTCTGACCAAGGCGGCTCAGACGTGCACGGCGATGACGAAAGCTCCTTTATTGAGGAACACGTACGTGACGGCTACAACATCCAGGAAATACAGCAGAAACTGAAGAGCGCCGGTTTCAGCCGCACCGAGGCGCATTACTCATACGGCGCGCCCGGCAAAATCTCCTGGCGCCTGAGCATGAAGTACCCCATCCTGATGCTGGGAGCGAGCAAGCTGTTCTTCCTTATTCTGCCGTCCTACTACCTGATTGTGTATCCGTTCTGTTTGCTGTTGAACTGGCTTGATACCAACGGCAAACACCCCACCGGTACTGGTCTTATTGTAAAAGCCTGGAAATAGGGAAAACAAGTAAGCGTCTGGCTTGTTGCAGTTTGTAGAGAGAGGTTTTCTGCTTTGGGCCGGTTTTCTGAAAATCAGGCCTGAAAGGGACCCTGCTTATTGGACTTTGACAATCTGCCAAGAACTGCTAACTTCACCCTCACGTCCCCGCTATTCCTACTATTCGCAACAAGATGATTGAGTTAATCAGGACAGATTCAGCCAACCAGGATTTTGCAGAGCTTGTTTCCCTTTTGGACGCCGATCTTCATGTGCGGGACGGGGATGACCACTCGTTTTTTGCACAATTCAATAAAATCAGTGCCATCAGGCACGTGGTGGTGGCCTACTATGACGAGGTACCCGTGGGCTGCGGCGCCATCAAAGCCTACTCGCAGGACACCATGGAGGTGAAAAGGATGTTTGTGCTGCCTGAGTTCCGGGGGCAGGGCATTGCCGGAAGAATCCTGGCGGAACTGGAGCGCTGGGCCGCCGAGCTGGAGTTTTCAACGCTCATTCTGGAGACCGGCAAAGCGCAGCCAGAGGCCATCCGGCTCTACACCAAGAGTGATTTCAAGGTCATTCCCAACTTCGGGCAATACGAGAACATAGAAAGCAGCGTTTGCATGCAGAAAGAGGTGAAACGCGAGAAAGTGGCCCAGCTGTAGTTTCGCCCTCCTTTCACAGAAACACCCCTAAAAAGGCCTAGGCAGAGAAGAAAACATAACCCTTTTGCCCCAGAACAGTAAAGGTGACCTGAGTGACGGATGAGTTTGGACCATTCTTTCCCTCACGCTTGCACTTGATCGCTTAATCATTAATCCACGCATTTACCCAAAGATGAACGTTGCCCTTTTTATCGCCCGGCGGTACTTTTTCTCCAAGAAGAAGCGCAACATCATCAATATCATCTCCATCATTGCCATGATTGGCGTGGGCGTGGGCACCATGGCGCTCATTGTGGTGCTCTCGGTGTTCAACGGCCTGGAAGACCTCATCCGGTCGCTGTACGGCAAGTTTGACCCCGAGATCAAGATCACGGCCGTGGAGGGCAAATCCTTTGAGACCAACGCCCAGTTCCTGGACCGCATCAGGAAGACACCGGGCGTGGCGCTGCTCACCGAGGTGATTGAAGACAACGCGTTGCTGCGCTACAATGACCGCCAGATGGTGGTGAAGGTGAAAGGCGTCACCGATAACTTTTTCCAACAGAACCAGATTGACTCCGCTATTGTTGACGGCGATTACCACCTGATAAGGGGAAACCAGCAGTTTGCCCTCATTGGCCGTGGTGTGCAGTACCAGCTCTCCATCCGGCCCGAGAATCCGTTCTCCCCGTTGCAGTTCCTGTACCCTAAGGCTGGCAAGAAAACCATCATCAACCCAGAGAACGCTTTCCGGCAGTTGGGCATCCAGGCGGGGGGCATCTTTGCCATAGAGCGGCAATATGATGACCAGTACGTGTTTGTGCCACTGACCTTCGCGGAGGAATTGCTGAGTTACGGGAACAAGCGCACCTCGCTGGAGATCAAGACCGATAACCTGGATAACATTGACCGGGTAAGAGCTGACTTGCAGAAGCTGCTGGGCAAGGGCTTCAACGTGCAAGACAGCGAAGAACAGCACGTGAGCCTGCTCAGGGCCGTGAAAGTGGAGAAGCTATTCGTGTTTGTCACCTTCACGTTTGTGCTGCTCATTGCCTCCATCAACATCTTCTTCTCGCTCTCCATGCTGGTGCTGGACAAGCAGAAAGACATTGCCATTCTGGCCTCACTGGGCGCAGACCCGGGCACCATTAGAAAAATTTTCCTGCTGGAGGGCGCCATTGTGGCGTTTACGGGGGCCATTGTGGGCTTGGTGGTGGGCGGTACCATCTGCTGGCTGCAGCAGACGTTTGGCTGGGTTTCCATGGGCATGAGCACCTCGGTGGTAGAGGCGTACCCCGTGCTTATGCGCCCCACAGACTTCATGCTCACCGCCGCGGCCATCATCCTGATCACGCTTCTGGTGTCCATCCGGCCCGCCCGCCGCGCTGCGGCCCTTACCATTAGGGAAAACCTTTGATCTGTTTTCAGCCTTCTTTTCTGAAAAGAGCCCTTGAATGGAGAGCCCGGAAACCCTGTTCTGCTAACGTTTGTTTTCTGTGCGATTTTAAGAAAATGACCTCAAAATAGGATTGTCATTACTTAAAAGATGGTAATTTGATAAAATTTCTGCCTTTTTCTGCGGGTAAAAAAAGATTTTGTTGTACTTTCAATATTGGGATTGGAAGCCTCTGCCATGAAAGTATATACAACACAGCCGTTTCAAGTTATCTATTCTCTCTTTGAGCATGAATACCTAGGCTATTTGTTTGAGTCTTTCGTGGTGCAGGTCAACTCCAAACGGCAGCTCACCCTCCAGCACCAGAACATCTCCAGCAAAAACGCCGATGAGTTCGCCGCGCGCCTGAACGAGATTGACTTTGAGCTGATTGAACTCACCGACCAGATCCAGCAGGATGCGGTGTTCAAGAAATTCGCCCTGAAGAAAACCACTCTCTCAGACTTCTTCTTCAAGACCTATGACCCCGCCAAAGGCGACAAGCTCCTGCAGGAGAGCATAGACCATTACATCCAGAGCCGCATGGCCAAGATATTGGACCTGCTGCAGGACAAGATGGTGTTTGTGATGGGCAAGGACGGCGAGCCTACCTGGAAACGCCTGAACATGGCCACTGAAAAAGCCACCGTGCTGTTCCACTTCCGCCGCAACGACGACAACACCCATTATTTCCCCACCATCAAGTACCAGGGCGAGCGCCTAGAGTTCCAGTACAAAGACGCGGTGCTGGTGTGCAAAGAGCCCGCCTGGCTCTTGCTCAACGATGTGTTGTACAGCTTTGAGAAGCAGGTAGACGGCAAAAAGCTGCAGCCTTTCCTCAACAAGAAGTTCATTGTGGTGCCGCGCAACGTGGAGGAAAGCTATTACCGCAAATTTGTGGCCCCGCTGGTAGAGCAGTTTGACGTCTACGCCAAGGGCTTCGATATAAAGTCTGAACGCTACGTGCCGCAGCCGCAGCTCCTGTTCTCTGAACTGGCGGTGGCCGAGCCTTCCCCGGCCCTGTTCGCTACGGCGGCGGGCGAAGACGAGGAAGAAGAGGAGATCAAGCCTCCTTCCGAAGGCGATAAAATCGTCTTCCAGCTTAATTTCAAGTACGGCACCTACACCGTGGGCACCCAGGAATCGCGCAAGATCAGCGTGAGCGTGGAGAAGACCCCGGACTCTTACGTGTTCCATCGCCTGCACCGTGACCTGGACCGCGAGATCTTCTTTCTGCGCGAGCTTTCCAGCCGCGGCTTGGAGGTAAGGAACGGCAAAGCCATCATGGACAAGCCGCAGGCCTTTGGGTGGTTGAACAGCTACGCCAAAGACCTGGAGGAACTGGGCTTTACCCTGAAACAGAGTCAGTCTGAGAAAAACTACTTTATAGGCGAGACCTCGGTGAACGTGGGCATCAACGAGACCAATGACTGGTTCGACATCTACGGTACCGTGCGCTTCGGGCCGTATGAGATCCCGTTCATCAAGCTCCGCAACCACATCCTCACCAAACGCCGCGAGTACAAGCTGCCTAATGGCCAAATCGCAATCATCCCAGAGGAATGGTTTACCCAATATTTGGAGCTCTTTGCCTTCTCTGAAGGCGATGACGAACTGAAACTGCGCAAGCACCACCTTTCGCTAGTGAGCGATTTGCAGAACGGCAACCTGGCCCACGTGACCATGAGCCGCAAACTGGAGAAGCTCCGCGAGTTTGAGGCCGTGGAAGATAGGCCGCTGCCCGCCGGTTTCAAAGGCGAACTGCGCCCGTACCAGAAGGCGGGCTACAACTGGCTGCATTTTGTGCAGGAATACCACTTCGGGGGTTGTCTGGCCGATGACATGGGTCTGGGGAAAACCGTGCAGACGCTGGCCATGCTGCAGCACCGCAAGGAAAACGGCGCCCAGACGGCGTCTCTGTTGGTAATGCCTACCTCGCTGGTCTACAACTGGCTCGCCGAGGCCCAGAAGTTCACGCCCCAACTGCGCATTCTCACCTACACCGGCACGTACCGGAACAAGAGCGTGGCGCAGTTCAAGCACTATGACCTTATTCTCACGTCGTACGGCATTGTGCGCCTGGACCACGAGATCCTGAAGAAGTACATGTTTGACTACATCATCCTGGATGAGAGTCAGGCCATCAAGAATCCAAATTCTAATACTTCTATTAGTATCCGGGAGCTCAAATCCAAGCACCGCTTGATTTTGACGGGCACGCCCGTGGAGAACAGCACCTTGGATTTGTGGAGCCAGATGTCATTTATCAATCCGGGCTTGTTGGGTACCCAGAACTTCTTCAAAAAAGAGTTTCTGCGGCCTATTGAGAAGCTGAAAGACGAGCATAAAACCCGTCGTTTGCACGCGCTCATCAAGCCGTTTATCCTGCGCCGCCACAAGAGCCAGGTAGCCAAGGAACTGCCCGAGAAGATTGAGCACGTCACGTACTGCAAGATGACTGAGGAGCAGGAGCACGCCTACGAGGAAACGAAGTCTTTCTACCGAAACAAGATCCTGAAGAACATTGAGGAGCAGGGCACGGCCAAGTCGCAGTTCATGCTCTTGCAGGGCCTCATGAAACTGCGCCAAATCGCGAATCACCCGCGCATGGCTGATCCGGAATCCACGGCAGAGTCTGGCAAGTTGGGCGAAGTAATGCGCCTTACCCGCAACGTGGTCAGCGAAGGCCACAAAGTGCTTATCTTCAGCCAGTTTGTAAAGCACCTGGACATTGTGCGGGCCGCCCTGGACGAGCGCAAGATCAAGTACGCATACCTGGACGGCTCCACCAAAGACCGCCAGGCCCAGGTAGCCCATTTCCAGAACGACCCTAAACTGCCGGTCTTTCTTATCTCCCTCAAAGCTGGTGGCGTGGGGCTCAACCTCACCGCCGCCGACTACGTGTTTATCCTGGACCCTTGGTGGAACCCCGCCGTGGAAGCCCAAGCCATTGACCGTGCCCACCGCATTGGTCAGCAGAACACCGTCTTCACTTACAAGTTCATCACCAAGAACAGCGTGGAGGAGAAGATCCTAGCCCTTCAGGACAAGAAACTGCAGATGGTCTCAGACCTCATCTCCACCGATGAAGCCGTCATCAAACGCCTCACCAAAGAGGATATAGAGAGCTTATTGAGCTAAGCGTTTAGAGGCTGTTTTTCAAAAAAGACCAGAAATGATTACAGATTACCCTAGATGCCAGATATCTAGGGTAATCTTTTGTGTTTTTAGTTGGGCAACCTACTTGTCAATAAGAGTACTATATATTAGATTATAAGAATATTAAGGAAATACTTGTCTATTTAGTAAATTGAAAAACATATATTAGTTATTGAATATTATGAAACGAATACTCCTAACTATTCTAATTATTGTAGGTATAAGCTTTGCTTCATTTGCACAACGCGGCACCTATACTTATAACGTAGACCCAGATACAAAGCAGGTTTCAAACTTTATCACCAGATATTATTTCACCCACGTCTACTCTGAAAAATTCAATTCAGATCAAAGCTTACGAACAGATCGTGCAAAAATCAATATCTACATACAGGTACTTAGTGATGGTACCGGCAAATTAGTGGAAGACATCAATGGCAACCAAACAGAATTCCTGGTAAGCTCATGTTTTAAACATGAAGACCATTATAAATTTGAAATGACAAACAGTGAGGGAATAGCATGGGTAGGAACTCTGTTTTTGAAGAACAAGAACATAGAGAAATTCAGCCGAGAAAGTGCCAGTGATATTACTGTTTTCTTCTTACCCAATAGCATTCATGTTAAATAAATCATGAGTTACTATCCTTTGTATTCTATACTTTACTTGAATATTTTACACAAGTAAGCAGGGTTGGATAAAGGCCTACAATTTCAATAGGCAACGCATCTCTACTTATTTTGGGTAGCTATTTAGACCATAAATAAAAGAATTCACCCATTTGGGTAGGCCTATTTCCCTTAAGTATTTTCCATTATTTAAGCCTTAGATTAAGTGACGAATTATTTCTTTCCTCAGGAATTTATAGATTATCTGGCATTGCATACTTTGGTAAGGGTGAAGGGTGGAAAAGACGGCCACAAGTTTCTAGAGATCTGGATGGTAGAAGTAGGCGGCAAGGTGTTTGCCAGAAGTTGGTCAAAAAGTAACAGAAGCTGGTTCACAGCCTTTACAGAGCAAGGGGTGGGGCAATTGAAGTTCGGAGACAGGACTATCCCAGTAACGGCTAAACCACTGACCGATGCCCAGATGAACCTTTCAATAGACGAAGCTTACAGAAAGAAGTACACGCAAGCGCATAATTTGGTTTATGTGGATGGAATCACCCAACCAGAGTACCATGCATACACCATGGAGTTCTTTTATGAGGAGTAAGCAACTTTCTAAGAACCAACAAAACCCTTTTTCAGATTAAATAAACCTTCATGAACATGGGAAACACCATCTTAGTATTCATGGGCAACCTTGGCTTCCCTGAATTTATTATACTCCTGATTTTAGTAGGTATTCCGGGGATATTATGGATATGGGCGCTCATAGACTTGCTCACAGGTAGATTCGCGAACAGCATAGAGAAGCTGATTTGGTTGGTAGCGGTCATCTTTATCCCATTTTTGGGAGCTCTTCTCTACATACTTATCGGTAGAAGACAGAAAATAAGAACCGCTAACGTTTAGGGTAAACCATTCTGGCGCTGCACACCTAAAACAAAGGGGATATTCCCTTAAAGAGAATATCCCCTTTGTTTAGAGCCTGTTTTCAGGGAAACGGCCCTAAAGCTTACTCCTGCGTTGCCTGGTCTTTGTTCTTCTTCCCGATGGAGATCAACTGGGGCAGCACCTCCCCGAAGTTATTGACGCCCACCACCTGCCAGTAATCCTCTTTCTGGAGCATGCGCAGTTCCAGCACCAGAGACTCATTGCCGTTCTGGGGCCTTACTTTCAGGCCTACCAGCGCGATGGAATCCTGGCGGTCAATGTGGTCCACACCTTCAAACTCCAATTTAGGTAGCATCTTCTCGTTGATCAGGCGCCCTACCGGCAGCAGCTTGATCACATCGGCTACTTCGGGCACCTTCTGCCCAGACACTGTCTCCAAGCTCTGGATGAGTTGGCTGCGCACAGCCGAGGTGAGTTGCTTTTTCGCTTTTAATCCTTTTCTGAGCAGATTGGCCGCTCCCTGCAGCTCTTCTGGTAATAAATCAACGGCCATGTTCTGGCTTTGCTCTACAATACTGCTGGAGGTGCGCTTAAAGTCTACGTACTTCTGCAGCTTTTCCATGTCTTTGGCTTCCAGGGCCGCCCTAATTTCTACAATGGATGCCTCCGGACCGGTTTTTGCCCGATTGTAGAACCAATACCCGCCGGCACAAAGCACCACCACTACCAAGAGAAGTAAAATCTTTTTCATGTAAGAATGTATAATTAAATCTTGACCAATAATTATGATACAGTGCCTTTTGCTGCAGCAGCAGGCTAGTAATATTACTAAAAAGATTTAACATACCACTATTTACAGAATTCACCTGCAGGGACATGGTTTCTTCCGTGAGATTCTAAGCATATTTTTAGAGAAACAGCCCTTAAACAGCATCGCCCCCTGATAACCTTGTATCAGGGGGCGATGCCAACCTTTTTTTAAAAAAGCTTATACCTGCAAATTAGCTTTTGGTGTACGGAAACTTCTTAGAGGCTTTGCGCATGATGGTAGTGATGATGGAGTTGGTATCGCTACCCAAGCTGCGCGACAGACTTTTCTCGTATTTCCAGAGCAGATCGCCGGAGGCGCCGTCATAGATGTTGATGGCGGTTTTGCCTGAGTTGGTAGCGCCGGAGAAACCTACCGCCAAAGACATGGCCAGGGCCGCGCCGTCAGACATGGGCTTGTCGGTGCTGAAGGTACCGGTGATCACGCCGTCCACACCTAGTACTTTGGACAACTCACCTGGCGTGAAGGTTTTGATATTGGCCGGGGTGATGTTGTTTTTGAGCAGGATGGCATTGGTGGTGGCCGCATCCTGGAAAGCGATGGTGTAGTCGTCTTTGCTGCTCACTTTCAGGAAATAGGTCTGCAGGGCGCTCTGCACGGCCAAACCTTCCTTGACTTCCATCTCCTTGATCTGCTCAGGGGTCATGTTTTTCATCTGGTTCGGACGCAAGCCAATGCTGGTCTCAAAAGGCAGGATAGCCACCATCTTGTGCGATTTGGTAAGGCTGGCAAACGCCGGGTTGGTGTAGATTTCCTTGGTTTGGGCAGTGGCGCTCAAGCTTACCAGCAGGGCCAACAGGACAAATAACAATGAAGTTGATTTCATGATAACTGAGTTTTAGAATGAAGGGTTAATACTTGTTTTTAGGATGAGTTATGAAACTATATTGCAATTACTCTATGTATTAGGCATGACCTTTCCCAAAAGGCATCACTGTGTGGACTACTTCATCTTGACGTAAGGATTTTGCCTGGTGGCTTTGCGCGTAATGGCCTTGATGATGTTGTGGGTATCGCTACCGATGCCTCTGGAAAGGGTCTTGTCATAGCTCCAGAGCAGGTCACCGGAGGCGCCGTCGTAGATCTTCATCATGGTGTTGCCGGAGTTGGTAGGGCCGGCACTGCCCACGTAAGGCGTATAGAGGAACGTGTAGATCGCGACCGCCGCGGCTACGGCAGTAGAGACGGGCTTCTCGGTGGTGAGGGAACCTACCATCACCGCATCCACACCCAGCATCTGGGCCAATTCAGAGGGCAGATAGTTGGGGATTTCCTCCGGCTGGATGTCGTGCTCCTTCAGGATGGCATTGGTTTGGTTCACGTCCTGCACAGCTATCTTCTCGCCGTCTTTGTTCACCTTTTGCAGAAAATGGATCTGAAACGCACTCTGCACCGCTCTGCCGTGCTGCAGTTCCAGGGCGTACAGCTGCTCAGGGGTCATTTTCCGCATCTGGCTCGGGCGCAGGCCCACCTGCACATCGAAGGGCAGAATAGCGATGGTTTTATGGTGTTTGGCCGCCGTCGCAAAAGCAGGGCTCGTGTACATGTTCCTGGAATGGTTACAGCTGCCCAGTCCTACCACTATCATCGTCACGATCACCAGAAGCGCAATTCTCATTTTCTTTTTATAGGTTGATGCTTACTTTAACAAACGCTTTCCTTCTTTGCGGCCCTTCTACCGGAACATTGCCGCAGGGAACAGGTTAGATAACTGTACCCAACTTGCCGGCATGAAACTCCATCTCCAGTTCAAGGTAGCCCAGAACCACCGGGCTATTCTAGAAGGTTTTACAGTAGACCTGTTCAGGGCCCTTTCACCCCCATTCCCCTCGCTAAAAATTTTACGCTTTGATGGAAGTTACCCCGGCGATAGGGTAGAAATAGAACTGCAGGCCGGCCCCATCCGACGCCGCTGGACCAGCCTCATCACCGAGCGGGAGGAAAATGAACGCGAAAGCTGGTTTGTAGACGAGGGCCAGGAACTGCCCGCTCCCTTGACTTTCTGGCGGCACCGGCACCTCATCACCCAGGAAAAAGGGCACAGCATCATCCATGAGCAGATTGAGTTTAGCACCGGCTCCCGTTTGCTGGATGCGCTGGTTTACCCCGTCCTATATGCGCAGTTCTCCATGAGAGGACCGGTGTACCGCCGGTTCTTCGGGAAAGTGGGGTAGGAGGGTTTCAGGGCCGTTTTCAGCAAAACAAACTTAAAACAGCATCAAGTACGAGGAGATTCCTCCAAACTTTTACCCGTGGAACAGGTTATGGTCTGGAAAAAGCGCGAAACTGCGTAGATTGGCGATATGGCAAAAGCAGTAGTAATTGGTTCGGGCATCGGTGGCATCGCGGCGGCTATCAGGCTGGCGGTGAAAGGGTACGCCGTGACGGTGCTGGAAACCAACGCCTCCTTCGGGGGAAAAATGACGCAGTTCACCTTACCGGGTGGCTACCGGTTTGATGCTGGTCCCTCGCTGTTCACGCTGCCGCACCTGGTGGATGAGCTTTTCACGCTGGCCAACCGCAATCCCAAAGACTACTTCAACTACCAGCGCCTGCCCATTGTCACACAGTACTTCTGGCCCGACGGCACGCGCCTCACCGCCCATGCCGCCGCCGATGATTTCGCCCGCGAGGTGGAAACCAAATTGGGCATCCCGCAAAAGCAACTGCACCGACACCTGGAGAAAGTGGCCCGCCTGTACCACGCCACCGCCAATACGTTCCTGCACAAATCGCTGCACAAGCTGGACACCTACCTCAGCCCCGATGTGCTGAAGACGCTGCCAGCCTTGCCCGAGTTGGGCTTGACCACCACCATGCACGCGGCCAACGCCCGCGCCTTCTCAGACCCACGGCTGGTGCAGCTCTTAGACCGCTACGCCACCTACAACGGCTCTGACCCTTACCAAGCCCCCGGCACCCTGAACCTCATTCCGCACCTGGAATTCAACATAGGCGCATTTTACCCGCAGGGCGGCATCTACGCTATTGCGGAGAGCCTGGTGAAGCTGGGGGAGGAGTTGGGCGTGCAGTTCAGGTACAAAGAGCCTGTAACAGAAATCATCACCCAAGGAAGTCGAGCCTCCGGCGTGCGCACGGCGCAGGGAACGTATGCCGCCGAGGTAGTAGTCAGCAACATGGATGTAGTGCCTACCTATCGCAAGCTGCTGCCCCAGCAACCGGCCCCCGAGAGAACCTTGCGGCAACCGCGCAGCAGCTCGGCGCTCATTTATTACTGGGGCATCTCGCGCACCTTTCCCGAGCTGGACCTGCACAACATCTTCTTCAGCCAGGACTACCAGCAGGAGTTCGCACACATCTTCCAGATAGGCACCATTGCCGAGGACCCCACGGTGTACGTGAACATCACCTCCAAATACACCCCAGAAGACGCGCCCGCCGGGCACGAGAACTGGTTTGTGATGGTGAACGTGCCGCACAATGCCGGCCAAAACTGGGAAGAACTCATCCAGCAGACGCGGCAGCAGGTAATCAGAAAAATAAGCCAAGCTTTGGGTGTGGACTTGGAAGCGCTGATCACGGTGGAGAAGGTCTGGGACCCCCGCGGCATTGAAGCCGATACCTCTTCTTTTGCCGGTGCCTTGTACGGCAGTTCCTCCAACAATAGGATGGCGGCTTTCCTGCGGCACCCCAATTTCACCAATAAACTCAAAGGCCTGTATTTTGTAGGCGGCAGCGTTCACCCGGGTGGCGGCATTCCGCTGTGTCTGTTATCCGCCAAGATAGCGGCCGATTTGGTGCCAGTGACGAGCGCTGAGGTGCAGGCCTGAGGCAGGATTTCCGTTTGAAGCTCCTTTTCTGAAAACAGGCTGAAATCTGGCTTCGGACCTTGAAGATTACCCTAGGCTACGAGTGGTTTTTCTGGGGCAATTGTTGTTCTTTGCAGACACTGTACTATAAATCCGTCACCCTAAAACGCATCCAGAAACTGCTTGAGAACGCCTTTTGCTTCATCGGTTCGGCAGGCGCTGCCCGTGGTGCTTCCCTTTGCGGGGCTCATGGCGTGGCTCACGTGGTATGTGCAGGATAATGGCTTCTTCTGGGACAGTATTCTGCTGGCCTCTAAATACGGGCAGTGGTACTATCAGACCCAGTTCACCACCTTGTTTGTGCCGGAGCAGCTGGCGGGCTATCCGCCGCTCTTCGGGATGTATTTGGCGGCGGGCTGGCATCTCTTCGGGAAAACCGTGTCGGTGAGCCACTTCCTCATGCTGCCTTTCCTGCTGGGCATTGTATGGCAGGTGTATCTGCTAGTCCGGCGGTTCCTGCCTACTCCCTGGGTGTTCCTGGGCATGCTCCTCATCTTTCTGGACCCAACGCTGCTGGCCCAAAGCGCACAGGTGGCCCCAGACATCGTGCTGCTGTTTTTCTACCTGGTGTGCCTCAACGCCATGTTACAGCATAGGCCTATGCTCCTTGCCGTGGCACTGGCGTTCATGGCCATCCACACCCCCCGAAGCCAGATTATGCTGGTGGCGGTGTTCCTCACGCATCTGCTGCTGCTTTGGCAGGATAACGGCAAACTGGCTTTACAGATGGTGGGCAAAATGCTTCTGCCGTACGTGCCCGCGGGTTTGCTGCTGCTTCTCTGGCTGTGGCTGCATTACCGGCATTTCGGGTGGGTGGGGTACGCGCCTTCCTCAGACTGGAGCACGTATGCGGGCATTGTCAGCGCCCAGGAATTTGCCCGCAATCTGTTTCTGATCAATTGGCGATTGATTGATTTCGGGCGGGTGGGTCTGTGGCTTACGGGACTTATTTTGCTCTGGCGGATACGGAACGAGTTTTCCCAAGACACCAAGGAATTGCTCATTCTGTTGCTGGTCCCCTTAATGACCTTGATTGCGGTACTGGTGTGGTTTACCAATCCCATCGGGCACCGGTACTGGCTGGTGGTCTATGTCTTGCTTGGGCTGCTGGCCGTCCATCTGCTGGACCACGTGCTGACGCGGCGGGTAGGGCTTACGGTGTACCTGATTCTGGCCGCGAGCCTGGTCAGCGGGCACTTCTGGGTGTACCCCGAGCGAGTGGCCAAAGGCTGGGATGCCACGCTGGCCCACTTGCCGTACTTTGACCTCCGCCGCCAGATGATCACCTACCTGGATGAACAGCAGATTCCGTGGCAGGAGGTAGGCAGCGATTTCCCTAACCTGGCCGCCCCCGCAGATACTGACCTCACCCATGACTTCCGGCGGTTCCCGGCCAAGGACCTCACCCGGCAGACCTACATCTTCTACTCCAATGTGTTCAACGGCTTCAATGACTATGAACTGGCCGAGTTAAGGCACCATTGGGTGGTTATCCATGAGGTGAAGAAAGGGCAGGTCTACATGCGGATTTACCGGAAAAAGAAAGCCCTATACCACCATCAGTAAACAGCATTTTCCATTTGCAGTACACCTTCTGTTTAGGGGCTATTTTTGCAAAATCGGTTTATAAATGGCTGTGGATAACCCCTGTATTTTCTTCTTTTCTCAGGGTCATAATCCAGATTATACCTACTGATGATCAGCGATATACTAGTCTCCAAAGCGAATTATCTGAGATACAGAATAACCTTTATCCACTTTTGGCAAGGCTTTGTTCTTATCTGAAAAGTGTTATATTTGTTTACCCCCTAACCCTGTAAACGGCCCCAGAAAATGACCAAGGACGAGCTCTTACGCACGGCCATGCGCTCCTTCTCTGCCAATGGAGTCAAAGACTTAACAGAGCGGCAGCTCATGCAGAACTTTGGTTTATCTGTGGAGGATTTCAACGAGTCTTTCACCGATAAAGAAGACTTCCTGCGCCAGGCCGTGGAGCTTTACCTCTCTGAGCAGAAAGAGATCCAAGACAAGCTTCTGTTGGAGGTGGACCATTCCATTGGCAAGATCATGCAGGTCATTAAACAGCACGTGGGGCAGTTGCAGCAGATCAATCCCAGCTTCTTTGTCCAGATTCAGTACCTGTACCCGCGCATCTGGACCCTGTACCTGCGCCACGCCCAGATGCATTCTTATTACCTGTTCTATGACTTACTGAACAAAGGCATTCAGCAGCAGGTTTTCCGGCCCGATCTCAACATTGAGGTGGTCACCAAAGTGTTGCTGGAGCAGATCAATATCCTTTTGAACCAATCCCTTTTTCCGCCCCACCGCTACAATTTATCTGAGGTGTTCAGGGGCATTTTCCTGTATTACCTCAAAGGCATCTCCACCGAGAAAGGCAACAAAGAACTGGAGAACTTTTTCTCTAGCTTCACGCTTTAGCCTTTGGCCGGTTTTTTGTGCATTTCCGCGGAAAGTACTTATATCTGCTAGAAAAGAAAGTAATATCTTTGCGTTTCGTAAAACATTGAACCGCGCGCCATTATCTGGTTTTAACCCGATTTTTCAGACTATAGATGACATATATCTGCTAGAAAAGAAAGTAATATCTTTGCGTTTCGTAAAACATTGAACCGCGCGCCATTATCTGGTTTTAACCCGATTTTTCAGACTATAGATGACATTTAAGCAAACCGTTTTACAGGAAGTACTCAATCTTTTCAGGCAGGAGGGCGTGGCCCACCTCAGCGAGAAGGAGATCCTGGACCGTGTTGATATTTCTTCGGCCACTTTCCGGGAGTTTTTCAAGGGAATGGAAGATCTGGTCACCCAGGTGGTGCAATATGATTTGGAATCCCGTAAGCAGGACCATGAGCGCATTTTCGCGGGGGAACCCAGCCCCTTGCGGCGGTTGCTGCTGGTGGTGAAACTGGGCCTTGACACGCTGCGTGCCTCGCAGCCCACGGTGCTCATGGAAATCCAGCAGACCTACCCAACGGCCTGGAACCTGTATTGGAACCACTCCAATGACTATACCACGCACCTGCTGTATAACCTGCTCAACGCGGGCGTGCTGCAGAAAGAATTCCGGCAGGACCTAAACATCCAATTGGTGACCAAGATCATGCTGGAGCAGTTGGGCCTCATTGTGAACCCCTTGACGTTCCCGCCAGACAGGTTTGACATCTCTGAGGTTTTCCGGAGTGTATTCCTGTACTACATACGCGGCATCTGCACGGAGGAAGCCATGAAAACCGCCGAGGACTTTTTCTCCAAGCTGAAGTAAACCCGTTTTAAATACTATTTAACAAAAAAGCCTGCTAAATGACGTTAGCAGGCTTTTTTAGTTCTATGGGCAACACTGCCATCTTAGCTGATGGAGATGCGCACCTTTTGGGTGAACTCGCGCAGGGCGGTTTTGAAATCAGTGTTATGGTCGCCCATGTGGTTCAGGATCCAGATGGCACCAAATACGTGGGTCAGTTTCTCGCCTTCGTCGGCGCCTTCAATCTCAAAGGCGGGCGTTTCTTCGTTGATTAGTTGCTCCTCGGCTTCGCGCAGGCTGTCAATGGTCTGCGTCTCCACCAGTTTCTTAATGGCTGGTATCTTCATGGGAAAATTAGGCTAGTTTACGAACCATTTCGGTTACAAAATCTTCTTTGCTGGTGGCAGCGCCTTCCACCAATTCGCCGTTCTTGAACACCGCGAAGAAAGGCAGGTTGGTTACGCCGGCCAGTTTGCGGGCCTCGGGGCTGGTCTCCGCGTTCACATCCACGAAAGCCACGTTCGCAAACTCCTCGTTGCCAGACATGCGCTTGAACTTAGGGGAAAACAGACGGCAGTTGCCGCACCAATCGGCGAAATACTTCACCACCACGCGCTCGTTATTTTTGAGCACATCCTGGAAATCTGTATCGGTAGCTTGAATAATAGCCATACTCTTAAAAATGTAGGTACATTAAAAAATCAAATCCTCCGCAAATTTAACGCTTTTAGCCTCTTTTTCAGAAATAAAGCCCAAAATACGCCTGCCACTTTTATTATGTAAAAGACCGAAGTAAATTACGTTGTCTCTGGAAAGCACCGGTGGCTCCCAAGCGCAGGTGTTTTTCCCAGGCCTTAATCCTTCTTGCTGTATGTCATTCCACCGTTTCCCTAAAAGCTTTTTCTTTCTGCTGCTGGCCCTGGCAGGCCTTTTGGCTGCCTTTGCGCCGCCGGCCTGGCAACAGAACGAGGTCATCAACCGGGTAGTAGCCAAACTGACCACGCTGCACGCCAAATACCCGCAGGAGAAAGTGTACCTGCACCTGGACAAACCGTATTACGCCGCCGGCGAGGACATCTGGTTCAAGGCGTACCTGGTCAACGCGCATGACCACGTGCCCAATGACATGAGCAAAGTACTGTACGTAGAGCTGATCACCCCAGACAACACGTTCTACAAAACCAGTGTGGTGCGGCTGGACAAAGGCAAAGGAAACGGCGATTTCGCGCTGCCCGATGACATGCCCGAGGGGACCTACCGCTTACGTGCCTACACCAGCTGGATGCAGAACTTTGACGAGGCCTACTTCTTCCACCAGAACATCACCGTCTGGAGTCCCCGCAAAAACGACGTAGTCACCACCACCGCTTTCACCTTCAAGCCCCAACCCTCCGGCGATTCTGTTCTGGTGAACCTTCGCCTGCAAAACTACGGGGCAAAGCCTTTGGCGCAAACCACCTTTTCCTACTCTACCAACTTCGATAAAAAAGGAGGCACCAAAAAGGCCACCACCTCCACCGAGGGGAAAACCTTCCTGCGTTTGTTCTTGCCGCACGATGAAACCACAAGCCCCAAAATCTTCCTGGCCATAGAACAGCAAGCCGGCAACCTGAACCGCACCATTGCCATTCCCATGCCCAAAGAGCAGTTAGATGTGCAATTCTTCCCCGAAGGCGGCAACCTGGTAGCTGGCCTCTGGAACATGGTAGGCTTCAAAGCAGTGGATGCCAACGGTCTGGGCAAAGATGTGCAAGGCGCCATTTACAACCAGCAGGGCCAGAAAGTAGTGGACTTCAAGGCGCTCAAATTTGGGATGGGCCGGGTAGGCTTTATCCCCGAGGCCAACCAACAGTACACGGCCCGCATCACGGCCCCCAAAGGCATAGCGAAGGAATACCCGCTGCCGGTTCCGCAGAAAAAGGGCTTTGTTTTCTCAGTAGACAGCAAAACGGGGCCTAATATCAGGGTCAAATTTTATAGCCTGGGCTTTAAGCAGGACAGCGTGGGCAAACCCAAATCCTTGCACCTGGTGGCCCAGGTACGGGGTGAGGTCTTGTACGCAGCCTCTAGCCCGGTTGCGCAGGAGGTTTTCCAGATGGAAGTGCCCAAAAGCAAGTTCCCCTCAGGCCTGGTGCAGTTCACGGTCTTCTCTGAGACCGGTGAGCCCCTGGGCGAGCGGCTGGTGTTTGTGAACCACGCTCCGCAGGTACAGATGACCCTCACGCCAGACAAGCCTGCCTACAAACCCCGCGAGAAAGTGACGATGCAACTGCAGGCGAAGGACGAGACCGGTGCCCCTGTGGCCGGCAACTTCTCCCTAGCCATCACCGACCAGAAAACCGTCACCCCTTCACCGCACGCGGCTAATCTGATGTCTTACCTGCTTCTCAGCTCAGACCTGAAAGGCCACGTGGAAGAACCCTCGTATTACTTCAGCTCAGCTGCGCCCGAGGTGGTGCTCGCTCTGGATAACCTGCTGCTCACCCAAGGCTGGCGCCGGTTTGTCTGGAAGGAAATCCTGCAGGATAAGTTTCCACAGCTGCAGTACCGTGCCGAGCGGGACTTATACGTGAGCGGTACGGTTACCAAAATCACCGGCCAGCCGGATGCCTACTCAGACATCATGCTCATGAACGGCAACAACCCCATGGCCACCATCAAACTGCAGACCGATGACCGGGGAAGGTTCCAGTTCAGCCTGGCCAGCTTCCCGGATACCTCTACCATCACGGTTCAGTCGGCCAAAGGGGTGGCCAGCGCCTTTGTGGAATTAGACAACAACCTGCCGCAAATCCAAGCCTTCCCACAGGTGCCGTATGAACCAATCCCGGCGCCGTATTCCAATGAAGTATGGGCGTACCTGCAGCGCAACCGCGAGCAGCTGAAACTGGACCAGTTCTCCGGAAAGAGCGGCATTATGCTGCAGCAGGTGAACGTGCGCGGGAAGAAGCAGGAGGAATTCAAACCCGCTGCTGGAAGCCTGCACTCCACCGCCGATAGGGTGTTGAGAGGATCTGAACTTCCGCGTGGCATGGACATCATACAAGGCTTGCAGGGACGGGTAGCCGGCTTGCAGGTGAGCAACGGCATGGTGAGCATGCGGGGTGGAGGACAGCCGCTGTTTCTGCTGGACGGTACCCAAACAGATGCCTCCTTTATCCAATCCTTAAACCCCAGCCAGGTAGAGGCCGTGGAGATATTGAAACCGGGTGCTTCCTCGGCTATGTACGGTTCCCGCGGCGGAAACGGGGTCATTGCCATCACCACCAAAAGAGGACCCGACAAAAGCGACAAACCCGGCACATCAGGGAAAATGCCGGGCATGGCTACCTACCAGGGGCTGTACTTCCAGAAAGCGCGTGAATTCTACCTGCCCCGTTATGACAAGCCAGATACCAGTAACGTGGTCATGCCAGACCTGCGCACCACGCTTGTCTGGAGCCCGAACATTAAGACCGATGCCACCGGTAAAGCCGAGATCACCTTCTTCACCGCCGACCAGAAATCTACTTACCGGGCTGTTCTGGAAGGCATGACGCCTACCGGAAAATTGGGGTATCTGACCACCACGTTCCAGGTGAAATAAGGTTTTTGCCTCATTTTGGAGAAACCGAGGCAAAACAGGTTACCTATCGTTTTTATTGAGATTTGGCAGAATCGGGCTTACTCCCGAAGAACCCACCTCGGCCCCTTCTAGAAGGCTTGGTCTTAAGGGTGATGTGCTCAATGATTTTCTTGCGCGGGAAAGAGATGGTCCAGACGCCCCTTACCTGACCTTCCTCAAACCCGTCGGGCTGACCCTGTGCTGAGAACACCCGCAGTTGATCCAGGGTGGAGGAGGTGTAATCTAGCAGGCTGGGTTCATCGCAACTGGCGCAGTTCCTTCTCCTGATCTCAATAGGACGCTGGTATTGGAAAAGGCCCTCTCGTACCTGAAGTTCCACGTGCGGCACCGGTTTTCCGGCCTCGGAAAGAAGCTGGTTCTGAGTCAGGAACTGTTTGGCCTCGTTCTCAGAGCTAAAAGCCTGCCGGGTTAAGGTGGCGTTGTAGCGTTGCAGGATGCTGTTCACCGTAGGCAGTTTGTCTGGTTGGGCCACAAACAAGGCCTGCTCTTTGGGCTGGCTCTCGGCTAACTGCAGAAAAGCGCCCTCCACCAACCTGATAATGGTATCGCCGGCTAGCAGGGCCTGCTTTTCCATGTCTTCCTGCGTGATGCGCTTCACCTTATGGCGTTCGGCCTCCACGGCCATTTCCTTGCCTCGCTCCAATTTCTCCGGCTCACAGGCCCACGTGAAAAAGCTAAGCGCCAGCAGGACGAAATATGACTTCTGTTTTATCATGGGTATTATTGTAAACCAACGCCTCAGGCGCCTTACAGACGGCAAAGATGGGGCTTGATTGGCTTATACACAACGTACGGTTTCTTGCTCTAGGGAGTTAACAGAAAAGCTTTGGGCTTAAGGTGAGTTTTTGCTGCGTTTTTGAGGAAACAGGCCTTAAGGGATTTAGGTAGGCTCCCGGCTCATTCGTCGTCACTTTGATGAGTATTGGTGATGGTTCGTTTTTGCAACTATTATTATATCTCTTTCTCTGGTTCAAGTTTTCAACTTGGACCTACCATGGTCTGCAGTTTGCAACTGCAGTGAGGCGTCAGCCTCAAAGGCACTTTGGAGGTAGTTACTTCCTACTTCCTTCCTTACCAAGCCTCAGGACTGCAGTCGCGGTCTGCGGGTGTTTGTCACTTTTCTCCTTGATGAGAAAAGTAACCAAAAGAATCAAGAACCCTCAAACTCGCTGACGCTCGGACAGTGAGGCTTCAGTTAAGATATCACCTGGCTAAAGCTATCTGTTTTATAGTCAACGCAGGCCACTGCCATTCGGACAGTTCCTCCGTGCGGCAGGCCGTGCCTCGGCCTCACTGTAGGCCTTCGCCCCGGCCTGCCGCAGGAAACAGATTGCTGTGGCGTTAGGTTGGGTAATTTGGTCATGTAGAGACCAGGCACTGCCTTGTCTCAAACGGGTCTTCCACGATAACCAATAGCTATCTGCAAGGGCACCCACAAGAGGTGTTCCTACTAGTTACCAGTCATGAGTATAGACAATTGCATGAACTCCGGACGCTACGAGGTCTTTTGAGCAAATGCTACTACTAAGGGGAATGAAGCTGACATGGACGCCGTTGTTGGTGTTATCACCAACAACCAGAACTGCGGCTCAACTACTTCCTGACGCATTCCAGAATTCCCCTCCTCGAAGGGGTAGGGTGGGTTCACGCTTCCCTTGCATTTCCTCAAAAACAGCCCTAAAACAGAAGCAAAAGAAAAGCCCGCTGCATGGGCAACGGGCTTTTGGGAACCAAGAAGGTTTCTCTGGCTTACTTGTTCTGCAATACTACGGGCTCTCCCAAGCCCAGGTCTTTGAGGCCCGCTAATTGGGTTTTGGCGTCGCCCACCACTACGTAGACCATTTTGCTAGGGTCAATGTAGTTGTTGATAAGGCTCTTGGCCTGGGTGTAGCTCAGGTTCTGGATAGCGGACTCGTTCTGCTTGATATAATCCAGGGGCAGGTTGTAGGTGCTGATGTTTTCCAGCAAGCCTACCAGGCTGCCTAGGGTTTCGTAGCTCAGCGCAGTCTCCTTGATCAAGGCGCCTTTGGTCGTGGCTAGGTCCTGCTCGGTGTAGCTGGTGCCGTAGGTTTTCAGGATCTCATCTAGGGTCTGCAATGATTCCTTCGTGACGTTCGTGCGCACGCTGGAAGAGGCGGCAAACATGCCAGGCGCGGTTGGACGGCGCGAGAAGCCCGATCCGGCCCCGTAGGTGTACCCTTTCTGCAGACGCAGCACGTTGAACAGGGTAGAGGCCGAGCCGGCACCCAGTTTGTGGTTGATGGCCTGCAAGGCGGCGTAATCCGGAGAACCGACTGGTACGGCCAGGTAACCGGCGTAAATCACCGATTGCTTCGCGTCTGGCTGGTCTATGAAGTACAGACGGGCGGCAGGTTTATTAGTAGCGGTGATGGGCGTAGGCAGGCTGACGTTTTTAGCGGCCCATTTCTGCTCTAGACCCGTCAAGGCTTTAGCTACCTCGGCCTGCTTCACGTTCCCGGCCACCTGGAAACTGGCGATGCTCGGCGAGAAGTTCTTCTGGTAGTAATCTTTCAAGTCCTGCAGCGTGATGCCCTGCACCGTTTCCATCGTCCCGATGGTTGGGTAGGCAAAGCGGCTGTTCTCGCCGTACAACACTTTGTTGAAGGCCAGGGAAGCGATGCTGCCCGGGTTGGCCTGGTTCTGCTTGATCTGGTTCAGCTTGGCCTGTTTGGCTTTGGCAAACTCGGCTTCGTCCCAGCGTGGCTCCAGCAGAATCTCCTCCACCAGTTTCATCACCTGCGGAAAGTTGCGAGAAAGCGTGTTGCCCGAGATGGTGATGTCTTCTGAAGACGAGTTCACGTTGATGAAGGCGCCTAGCTGCCCAATGGCTTCCTCCAGCTGTTGCGGCGTCTTGTTTTTGGTACCTTCCATGAGCATGGCGTCTACCAGCGAGGCGGTTCCTATCTTCTTAGAATCATCCAGCTGCATACCGCCTTTGATCTGGATGCTGAACTGCACCAGCGGCAATTCGGTCTGCTCTATGCCGTACACTTTCATGCCGTTCTTAAGCTGCGAGGTCCAGATGGCGGGGGCTTTGAAGCTGAAGTTTTTGCTCAGCTCGGGCATCTTGCTGCGGTCAATTTTAGACGGCGTTTTCGCAAAGGTAGTCGGTTCCTTGCCAGTGTTGGCTCCTTCGGCGCCAGCCACCACTTTCTCTTCCACTACCTCGGCTTTCACGGCACCTTTCAGCGCTAGATCTTCCTGGCCTTTGGGCACGAAGCTGGTAGCCACGTACGGTTTGCCCTTGATGTACTTACGGTACACGTTCATGATGTCCTGCGCGGTCACAGCCTGAGTCATGGCAATGTCTTTCTTCGCGAAGCTGGGGTCCCCGGCAAACTCGTTGTACTGGGCCAGTTGGAAAGCCTTGTTCAGGAGGCTGGAGATACCGTTGTACAAAGCAGTTTCCTGGCGGATTTTCAGACGCTCCAGTTCTTTCTCGTTCACGCCTTCTTTCTCAAACTTGTCAAAAGCGGCGAACACGGCGGCCTGTACCTCGTCCAAATCCTTCTTATCAAAGGCACGCACCCGCACCCGGAAGGTACCGGCAATCTCGGCTGATGATTGGCCGGCGGAGGCACCCGGCGCCAGTTTCTTCTCTTCCACAATGATGCGCTCAAAGGGCGAGTTCTTGCCATCAGACAAGAGGCTGCCCAGCATGTCCAGGGCGTAAGAGTCTTTGTGGTACTGTTCTACCGTAGGGTACACCATAGTAAGCTCCGGCAGGTTGGCGAAGTTATCCACGTGGAATAACGACTTGGTAGCCGCCAGTTTGACTGGCATTGGGGTTAAAGGCTTCACCGCAGGCCTAGGCTTCAGTTCTCCGAAATACTTCTCTACCAGCTTCTTTGCATCGGCGGTTTCAAAGTCTCCGGTAAGTACCAGCGTGGCGTTATTCACACCGTACCACTGTTCATAAAACTCCTTTACATCATCTAAGGTAGCGTTCTGGAGGTCTTCCAGCGACCCAATCACCTCCCAGTTGTACGGGTGACTGGCTGGGTACAGGTTCTTCAAAATCACGTAGTTGGTGTGTCCGTAAGGCTGGTTATCCACACGCTGGCGCTTCTCGTTTTTCACCACCTGCTTCTCGTTCTCCAGGCCCCACTCGCTAACAGTATTGATGAAGAAGCCCATTCGGTCAGACTCCATCCAGAGGATTCTCTCCAACGCATCCTTGGGAACCACCTCGTAATACACGGTCCCATCGGTGAAGGTACCGCCGTTGAACGTGCCACCAATCTGGTTTACGCCTTTGATGAAGTTGCCCTTGCCCACGTTCTCTGAGTTCTGGAACAGCATGTGCTCAAAGAAGTGCGCAAAACCCGTACGGCCCGGTTTTTCGCGGTTAGAGCCTACGTGGTACATGATGGCCACTGCCACCTTCGGGTCTGATTTGTCTTGGTGCAACACCACCTCCAGGCCGTTGGCCAGCTTGTACTTCTCAGACTTCAGATCGAATTGCGGGGTAGCGGCGGAGGATTTGGCCGTGGCTTTGGCGGCAGGTTTCTTAGCGGCCTGCGCCCACACGCTTTGGGCAGGGCTCACGGCCATACTGCCCAGCAAGACAGATAAGCACGCTACTTTTAGTCTTCTGTTCATGGTAAGGGAAAAGGGTTTGTTCTCTCGTTTAATTGGGGCCACTAACGACCCGTTTATTAGTAGGGGAAAATAGATATTTATTACAGCCAACATCTTCCTTTTCCTTGTAGGTTTCCTTTCTGTTTTAGGCCTTCTTTCTGGAAAATACCGTTAAAGCACTTGAAATAAGTGTAGCAGCTACAAGCAAAGAGAGCAGGATTGATCCTTTGCTGGCAACGTGCTGCGTGCATATTAGAAATTATCTATATTTAAAGCTTCTTCCTCCCTGCATTCATCTGCCGTTTTGATCCTCCTTCTATAAAAAGAGTTGAAAAATGAGTTTTTTCAGGGGAATAGTTGTTGAGGCAAAGTAAAAGAAAAGTCATGCTCGGGCCACTGATAGTGTCCGGCTTCACCTTACACCTACATGAAAAACAGAAGGCTTATCTTATTTCTCTTTATCCTTGGTACGCTGCTCGCCTGGACTGCCCTTTGTCTTACCTATTTCACTACCGGCCGCATAGAGTGGCTGCGGCTGCTCACCTTTCTGGTATCTGGTATTCTGGCGTACGTGGTCTATAGACGCAAATGAAAAAACATCTCTGCCTTTTCCTTTTTTGGTTTGTAGCCACTATCCATGCCTGGGCACAGGCCCCGGCTACGCTGGCCATCGCTAAAAACAAGTATGGATTGCCCGTAGTGACTTCTACTGCCTTGTACCAGCAACTGGTGGCCCAAGACCCCAAGCAGGAGTTAGTGGAACTGCAGTCCTACATACCAGGACTAGTACTGGACATCAAATATGCCACGGCAGATAACCTGGTAAAAGAGCCAGTATATACCATTTCCACTGCTTATGCCCGCAAACCCGTAGCCGATGCCCTAAAGAAGATTCAAGCAGAACTGAAACCGCTAGGCTTGGGTCTGAAGATTTATGACGGTTACCGCCCATACCATGTCACAGAGCTTTTCTTTAAAAAAGTAAAACGGAAAGCCTACGTGGCTAATCCTAAAAATGGGTCTCGCCATAACCGCGGCTGCGCCATGGACCTGACCCTTATCAGCCTCAAAGACGGAAAAGAACTGGAGATGCCCACGCCGTATGATGCCACGGTGAAACAGTCGCACCCAGATTATCCACACGTGTCTGCGCAGGTGAAGAAGAACCGCGCCTTGCTTATCAACACCATGCAGCGCCACGGATTCACCGTTTTCCACAATGAATGGTGGCATTATGACTTTAATGATTGGCCCAATTATCCGCTTATGGATATTCGGTTTGAGGACCTGAAGAAGATGAAGCAGTAGGCCCTCAAGGAAGCTGCTGTTCCAAGGCTCTTTTCCTGAAAACAGACTAGAAACGGGAGGCGTGATCGTCGCCCGTTTTTTATGAATAATTCCGTAGTTTTGAGCTATCTAAAGTATTAACCATTTTCTAACAGACATGAGCGTACGCATAGAGAAAGACACCATGGGCCCGGTAGAGGTGCCCGCCGATAAATACTGGGGTGCCCAGACCCAACGTTCCAAAGAAAACTTCACCATCGGGGGCCAGTTAATGCCAACTGAAGTTATCGACGCTTTCGCTATCTTAAAGAAAGCCGCCGCCTACACCAACGCCGATTTAGGCGTACTTCCGCAAGACAAAGCCGAAATTATTGGCCGCGTATGTGACGAGATTCTGGCTGGTGAGTTAGCCGATCAGTTCCCGTTGGTCGTTTGGCAGACTGGTTCAGGTACCCAGAGCAACATGAACGTGAACGAGGTGGTAGCCAACCGCGCGCACGTGCTGTTGGGCGGCGACCTGATGGATGAGAAAAAGAAAATCCACCCGAACGACGACGTCAACAAATCGCAATCTTCCAACGACACTTTCCCGACGGCCATGCACATTGCCGGTTACAAGGTAGTAGCTGAGCATACCCTGCCAATGGTGCAGAAACTACGCGACACGCTGCACGCCAAGTCACAGGAGTACATGAACGTGGTGAAGATCGGCCGGACGCACTTAATGGATGCTACGCCATTGACCTTGGGCCAGGAACTGTCTGGTTACGTGTCTCAGCTGGATCATGGCATGCGCGCCCTTAGAAACACCTTAGACCACCTGAGCGAACTTGCCTTAGGAGGTTCTGCCGTAGGAACCGGTTTGAACACCCCGCAAGGCTACGCCGAATTGGTGGCCCAGAAGATTGCTGAGTTCTCTGGCTTACCTTTAAGAACCGCTGAGAACAAGTTTGAGTCCCTGGCTGCCCACGATGCCATCGTGGAGACTTCCGGTGCCCTAAAGCAACTGGCCGTAAGCCTGATGAAGATTGCCAACGATATCCGTTTGCTGGCTTCAGGTCCGCGTTCCGGTATTGGTGAAATCATCATCCCGGAGAACGAACCGGGTTCTTCCATCATGCCAGGCAAAGTAAACCCAACCCAGGCCGAGGCCATGACCATGGTGTGCGCCCAGGTAATCGGGAATGACGTGGCGATCTCCGTAGGCGGCATGAACGGTCACTTCGAGCTGAATGTGTTCAAGCCAGTAATGATCTACAACCTGCTCATGAGCGCCCGCTTATTAGCTGATGCCTGCGATTCTTTTGACAAGCACTGCGCCGTGGGTATTGAGCCGAACTACGAGGTAATCAAACGCCAACTGGAGAACTCTTTGATGCTGGTAACTGCTTTGAACCCGCACGTAGGCTATGACAACGCGGCCAAAATCGCGAAGAAAGCCCACAAAGAAGGCACTACTCTGCGCCAAGCTGCCCTTGACTTAGGCCTGCTCACTGATGAGCAGTTCACCGAGTGGGTACGTCCGGAGGATATGATCGGAAGCTTGAAAAAGTAATCCTGGGGTTTTTAGCCTCTTCTGGCAAAAACACCCTTAAAAGAGAAAGGCCCTTCTGCTGTTGCGGAAGGGCCTTTCTCTTTTATCTAAGTAAGGTCAAAAAAAGAAGGGCGGCTCTTATGAGCAACCCTTCTTTGGTATTCTTTATGGTTGCAGGTACTTGTACTCTAAGGTAGCCGTGGTCTGGTTATCGGCGCCGGCTCTGTTGATGCCGGTTACCTTGAAGATCACGTAGTTGTTTTTATCCACCAATTTGGCGATGTACACGTCACCCACTACCAAGTCAGCAATAGAAGTCACTACCGTGCTTGGCGTGGCCGCAGAAGCGGTATAATACGCCTGCCGCACGCTGTTTACGGTGGCGCTGTTGTACACGGCAGCTGTGGTTTTCACAAAAGCAGTCTTGTTCTCGGCTTTCACCACAAACTTGTTGCCCGCCACACTAGTCACTGTGATGTCCTTGTTCGTAACTTCAGTTTCGGTTCCTACATTGGCTCTTCCCACAAAGTTGAAGGAAGTGGCCGCGGCATCCCCGTTGATCCCGATGGTAGCAGTAGCAGTTCCTGTGAAAGGAGTGGCCGCCACAATGCTCACCGGTGCAGAACTCACAGAAGCAGCGTTCTTAGGAGAAACGGCTTTCGCCTCGAAACGGAAAACCACATCCTGCCCAACGGCGTTGGCTGGTACCTTCACATCTACGTTTCTGGTAAGCGCGGCGCCAGATTTGGTCAATCCGATTCTATCGATTCTGGTCTCTGGGCTGGTGCCTACGGTAGCGTACACGTTCAAGCTGTCCAGGTCCTTGAACAGGATGGCAGAAGCTGAAGTAGTAGCAGTGGCAGAAGTAACGCCGCCTTCGTTCAGCACCAATTCGTACCGGATCACGTCATTGGCGGTGTTCGCACCGGACGTCACGGCAGAACGGTGCGCTACGCTTTTGATCTTGATGGTAGGGGTAGCCTCGGCTATTCTGAACGATGCGCTTCTGGTTTTAGAGGCGTTGTTGAACCCAATGGCTTTGGCATCTAACCGAACTGTAGCCTTATTGGCCAACCCGGCGGGCACTACGTACTCCACTACCAGTGTATCAGCTTTCTTATATTTTGAGAAAGCACCTTGGGCTGGTATGGTTCTTACCACGGAGGAATCCTGGTTGTCAAACTTCTGCAGGAGCACAATCTCCTTCACATCGGTTTTGTTGTACACCAACTCCATTTTCACGGTTTCTCCTGCGGCATATTTCGCGGCTACCGGCAGTGTACCGGTAGCTTGGAAAATCTGGAAAGAGTCTTCGGTAATTCTATACGGTGCTTCGTAGTCTTCCTCACAGGAGGTCAAAGACAAACAAGACAAAGCAACGGCAGGCAGGGCCAGGTATTTATTAAAAATGCTTTTCATATCTTCTTTAGATTAATTCCTATACTTCTACCTACTATTGCTGATCCCACCAAACTGGAATGGTCACGTAGTCCTGGGCACCCCAGCCCATTCTGGCTACTTCAGTTGGGTTAAACTGCGTCTCAGTCTGGGCAGGAGGGAGGCGACGAACTACTTTACCGTTCAGCAGGGCGT
Organism: Rufibacter hautae; assembly: GCF_008271695.1. GTDB lineage: Bacteria > Bacteroidota > Bacteroidia > Cytophagales > Hymenobacteraceae > Nibribacter > Nibribacter hautae. The sequence goes on along the minus strand of NZ_VKKY01000001.1, from coordinate 1,864,153 downwards.
TCACGCCGGTTGGCATCTGGAAACCTGGGTAGATGGTAGGGTCGAAATCAAATCTGCGCATGTCTGACCATGACTCTGGGTTCAGGAACATGGCAATGTACTTCTGCTCCATGATGTTCTTCAGGGTCAGGGTAGTCTCGCTTTGGGCAACGGCTGCGCTGGCCATGTACGTAGCCTGGGCAGCCGCAGCTACTCCCAGCTTAGTCATGTGCGCAGTGATACCAGCTTTGTACGCGGTAAAGGCACGAGCCTTGTCACCCTTGCGGAAAGCAGCTTCTGCCTCAATGAAACGCATCTCAGCATTGGTCACCATCGGGAAAGGGCTATTGTCTGTAGAGTAGTACCCGCCATAGATATCTGAGGCCGCAAGAGCTGGCGAAGAACCAGCGCCTGGTACGGCTCCGTTGCTTAAGGACGGGGAGATGATAGGGAAACGAGGGTCATCTGCCGCCGTGGCATCACCCAGCAAAGTGGTTCCGTTCAGCAGGTTCACGAACATTTTGCCAAAGGTATAGCTCGCAAAGTTGGCTCTGGTAGGCCCGAAGATGCTGGTAGTGGCAGACTCTACACTAGTGGGTTGTCTGTAGCCCAACATGGCGTCATCGGCGTTGGATTTGATTCCTTTGTCAATGGCCGCCAGAACCGCATCTGGGTTGTAGTTGGCTTTCTTGGTCAAGTGGTTTAGCTGACGCGCCTTGATAGAGTTCACCAATTTGATCCATTTGCTTACATCGCCCTGGTACAGAATGTCTCCGCTTACCGGGTTAGAGGTATAGAAAGGACGCTTGTTCTCCGTGGCAGGCTTAGAGAACTCTACCTCGGCCTCATCTAACAAGGTAAGGATGGTAGAATAGATCTGCTCCTGCGGGTCATACTTAGGTGCAATGTTGGTGTATCCCTGCCACGCCTCAGTGTAAGGAACATCGCCCAGCATATCGGTCAGGTGGGCCATGATGATCGCTCTCATGGCTTTGCCTGCCCCTACATAATAAGGAGAACCTTCTGCCGCCGCTGCCTCCATCATGGGGCCAATGTTGCTACCCACCAGGTAATAGGTGTTGTTGAAGGTAGAGGTAGAGTTACCTGGCGTGAAGAAGTACTGGTCAGTGGTGATGTTGGCCGTTCTTCCGGCAATGTTCTGCGTGATCTGCCCCACTCTCAGCTCAGATAAAAGCTGCACCTGCAAGCCGTTGCCAATAATGCTTGGCAGCAGGTAATTAGGCGTAGTGGAAACCGGGTTATTTGGATCTTCATTGACATCCAAAAAATTGTCGCAGGAGGTAAGCCCTAAGCCTACCACTGCGCAAAAACCTATGATAAATTTTTTCATGTTTTGAGTCTCAATAAACTAGAAGGATAATTTCACGCCGAAGTCAACACCTTTGGTACCTGGTACGCTTCCGTAATCGAAGCCACCGGAACCACCGCCACGAACACCCGCTCCGGCAGAAGCTGTTTCTGGGTCAGATCCTGAATATTTGGTCAAAAGGATGAGGTTACGGCCCGTTACGTTCAGTTCCACGTTTTTGAATGGAATGCGTCCAAACGCTGATTTAGGCAATTTGTAGGCCAAGGTCACGTAACGCAGACGAATCCAGGAAGCGTCTTCAATGAAGTCATCTCCTACCACTGACATGATGTTACGGTAATAGCTCTCCGTCAACTCTACTTCTCTGGTGTTAGGCACGTAGGTTACTTTTCCATCGGCACCGGTCACGGCTACTACGCCAGGGAACACAGCTTTCTTGTAACGGTCCAACGTACGGGTGCTCAAGCCGCTGTTTACCAGGGTAGCCTCGTTTCCGTTCACTACCACCCCACCTTTGCGAATATCAGTTAAGAAAGAAAGCGACAGGTTGTTGTAGTTGAAGGTGTTGGTAATTTGCAGCGTGTAGTCAGGGGCACGGTCACCGGCGTAAGTGAATTTCTGGTCCACAAACGTTGGGTATCCGGCAGCGCTGATAATCATCTGTCCGTCTGGGGCACGCTCATATTGCATGGCGCTCAAGCCGCTCAAAGAACCGCCCTGGAACACACCACCTCTAGCAAAACCTACGATCCAGGCATCTGACTGGTAGATCTCAGTCAATGGGAAAGGAATGCTTACTACCTTGCTTCTGTTGCGGGAGAAGTTGGCCACCACATCCCAGGCAAAACCACCTTTCTGAATAGCTGTTCCGGACAAGATCGCCTCTACCCCTTTGTTCTCTACGGTTCCGCCGTTCACGTACTGCAGAATGAAACCAGAAGCTTGGCTCAGACGCGGCGCGATGATTTGGTCAACGGTTCTATCATTATAATAAGTAACGTTGAAACGCAGGTTGTTTTTAGAGAAGTTGAAATCCAAGCCAGTCTCAAAGGAGTTCTTGGTCTCTGGCTTCAGTTCTGGGTTACCACCGAAGAAGTTGTTCCGGAAACCACCGCCCAAGAAGGTGTTATTGGTCAACGGAGAAGACACTCTGTAAGGAGGTGAGTCTTTCCCTACCTGCGCGTACGAGATGTTGAACTTACCAAACTTCAGGAATGAACCGGAGCTAAGCGGCAGGTGCTCGGTGAACACGTAGCCTAAGCTGGCAGAACCATAGGCAAACGAGCGGTTTTTCACCGGTAGGGTAGAAGACCAGTCATTACGGCCCTGCAACTCTAAGAACAGGAAGTTGTCATAGTCAAAGCTTACCCGGCCAAACGCGCCAATCAAACGACGCAGAGAGTTCCGCTGGATCACGCTTCTGTTAGTGGTGTTGTTCAGGCCCACAAACTCAGGGTTCTGGAAAATCAGACCTAAATAGTCAACGCCTTTGGTCTCGGTCTGCTCCACGGTGTTACCCACTACCACACCTACCCCGAATTTCTCGGTGATGTTTTTGTTAGCAGTTACCACGAAGTTAGAGGTATACTGCTGGAACTGGTTAACGGAGATGGCTAAACCACCAGCCTGGTTGTTAGGCAAGGAAGTACCGGGAGAACGCACGCTTTGGCTCCGCTCGGTGTACACGTCAGTACCAAGGCGGTAGTTGATTTTTAACCACTTTGTAGGATCCAAAGTGATCCCTACGTTCCCGATGATACGATCAGTACGGTCAGTCTGTGGGTTTTTGTTAACCGTGAAGTAAGGATTGTCAATGTCACCGGTTACGCTTTCTAACAATCTACGACGTGAACCGTCTGGGTTCTGCCAGTCAGACATGTTGTCGTTTAATGGCCAGTTAAAGATACTAACCAAGAAACCACCGGTTCCGCCAAACAAACCTGGGCCTTGCAAGGCTCTCCTGCCGCTTGTCTGCAGATAGTTGGCAGATCCGTCAAATGAAAGCTTGTCGTTGAATTTAGCCGTACCAGACACCCGCACAGAATTCTTCTTGTATTCTGTTTCCGGTACTACACCACCTTGGTCTAAGTGGTTTGCGGAGATATAGAAGCTGGTTTTCTCTGATCCACCCGAGATGCTCAGGTTGTGGTTCATCTTGAAGCCTGTCTGGAAGAAATCTTCCACGTTGTTGTAGATAGGCTGTCCCTCCTGAAACTTAGGCCCCCATGATCTACGGGTAGTAGCGTCAAACACACCGTTTGTGCCTTGCTGGTACACCTGCTGCACTTCTGGTAGTCTGTTCACCTCGTCCATAGAGAAAAGACCGTTGTAGGTGATAGAGGTCTGCCCGGCCACCCCTTTTTTGGTGGTGATGATCACGGCACCATTACCGGCACGAAGACCATAAAGCGCTGCCGCGGCAGGTCCCTTTAGAACAGTAATAGAGGCGATGTCATCTGGGTTGATGTCACCGGCCCGGTTAGAGGAACCTACGGAGCGACCCAGCATTCCGTTGAAACCGCTACCCGCACCTGGCGCAGTAGACTCCTGGAACGAGGAGTTGTCTACCGGAATACCGTCAATCACAAACAAAGGCTGATTATCACCGTCAATGGAAGAACCCCCTCTGATCACGATGCTGGAGCCTTCTCCGGCACCCCCACCAGAACTGGTGATGTTCACACCGGCCACTTTTCCTTGCAAAGCGTTCACCACGTTCTGCTGGCGTGACTCTTCCAGGGCCGCGCCGCTTACTTCTTGCACGGCGTAGTTGATACTCTTCCGCTCCTGGGCAATGTTGAAGCCGGTTACCACCACTTCTTCCAAGGCTTTGGAATCTGACACCAGTGTGACGTTGATGGTATTGTCTACGCCAATGGTACGCTCCTGCGGAACCATACCAATGAAACTGAACACCAACACACTTCCTGGTGCCGCCTGGATAGAGTATTTGCCCTCGGCATCGGTGGAGACACCGTTAGAGGACCCTTTTACTACCACACTCACGCCGGGCATGGCGGAGTTGTCTTCAGAAGAGATGACCCTTCCGGTAATTGTTCTGCTTTGGGCATAACCTGCCTGAGCAATGCAAATGCATAGGGCAAATAGAATTAGCCGTAACATTATTCTCATAAATAAGGATTTAGGGGTGTAGACTGATTGTTGTTATTGATCTGGAAATTTCTGGGAAAGTGAATAAATCAAGGCATTTAGGTCAAAGAAGGTGATTGGGATGTTTTGGTGTTAACCACCGAAGGACAAGGCTGCTGCAAAATTAAAGATTTGCTAAAAACATATCCTTTCTCAAACCATAATTTATTTTATTCATCAAAAATTGCTTTGTTTTGAATGAAGTTATCATAAAACGGCCTTTAAACGGCACTTTCTAGTAGGACTATGAAGAATAGCGTAATTGCTATATAAAATTTGATGGGAAAATTATAAAAAACCTAGCAAAGCATCAGCAGAAATAGTAAGTATTTTTAATTTAAAGTTTAAATCAATTAATTTTTATAAGTGAGTATTTAACACTTATTGATATTATTTAGGAACCTGAACCATGCTTTACTCTGAGAGCCTCAAAACAAGGTGTTCTATACTGGTGACACAGAAAGCGGCAGATTTCCTCTTTTCCTATGAAAAACCTGTAAGAATCTGTTAACTTGGCTTTTATAAAGTTCTACTGTCTCGTGCTTTTCTTGCCCCTGCTATTCTTCCACTTTTGATACAATCTCCAGTGAATACAATCTCTACTACACATTCAGCCTCAGAAGAAATGATCTCGCAAGAGGCTTTGGTGGAACCCGCCAAGACAAGGCTCAGGTCACTGGACGTATTCAGGGGAATCACGGTGCTGAGCATGATTCTGGTGAACAACCCGGGCAATTGGGGCAAGATCTACGCTCCGCTTAAGCACGCGGAATGGCACGGCTGCACGCCCACCGATCTGGTGTTTCCGTTCTTTCTCTTTATAGTGGGTGTGTCTATTGCCTATGCGTTGTCCGGCGCCAAACAACGGCCCGAGCAGCATACGGCTACCATCTTCCGGATTATCCGGCGCGGGCTTACCCTATTTGCCTTGGGTCTGTTTTTGGCCTTGTTTCCCAAATTTGACTTCGAAACAGTCCGGATTCCAGGGGTGCTGGCGCGTATTGGGGTGGTTTTCATTATCGCGGCTCTTATCTTCCTGAAAACCGAGCGCCGTACCCAGATTCTGATTGCCGCTTTTCTGCTGATCGGGTACTGGGCTTTGATGATGTTTGCCCCGGTGCCCGGCATAGGGGAGGCCAACCTGCAACCTACCACCAACCTGGCTGCCTGGCTGGACAACAAACTGCTACCCGGCCACCTTTGGAACTCCACCAAAGTCTGGGACCCGGAAGGCATTCTGAGTACGTTCCCAGCCGTGGCTACTTCGCTATCCGGCGTGCTGGTAGGGCAGTGGCTCACGAAGAAAGACGATCCCGGAAACAAGATCGCCTGGTTGATGGTGTGGGGTGTGATCTGCACCTGCCTGGGACTGATTTGGGACCTGCATTTTCCTATCAACAAAAGCATCTGGACCAGTTCCTTCGTGCTGTACACCTCGGGTCTAGCGATGCTGGGTTTAGGGCTGTGCTACTGGCTTATTGACGTGAAAGGCTACCGCAGGTTCACCACGCCTTTTCTGGTGTATGGCGTGAACGCGATCACCGTCTTCTTCCTCTCCGGACTTCTGCCCAGGATTCTGTCCATGATCAAGGTAAATACGCCGGCTGGCGAGGTAGACAGCAAGACCTTCCTTTACGAGTCTTTCTATACGCCGCACCTGAGCCCGATCAATGCCTCATTGGCCTGGGCCATCACCTGGATTCTCTTCTTCATGGTGCTGCTCTATGCCATGTACCGGAAGAACATCATCATCAAAGTGTAGTCATTGGCTTGCCTGAGGACAAGCCGAAGCTATTTTGCGGCTGTTTTCCTGAAATCAGGCTTAAAACGGAGATGAATTTTCCTTCGCCACTGGCGAGGAAGGGTAGAATTTGCATCTGCCCGGCTCTCCTTGCGTACGTACCCTACATGGAACCACAACAACCCACCTTTATAAGAAGGCGCCTGAACAGTTTCGGGTATGCGTTGAAGGGAATCACGGCGGCATTCCGGTCTGAGATCAACCTGCGGTGGCATGTGCTGTCTGCCGGGGCGGCCGTGACCGCGGGGTTTTACTTTGGGCTTACCACGCTGGAATGGGTCATTGTCATCTTCTGCATCGGGTTGGTCTGGATGGCCGAGCTCTTCAACACGGCGCTGGAAGTGGTGGTTAACCTGGTATCGCCGGAGCGGCACCCGCTGGCGGGTAAAGCCAAAGACATTGCGGCGGGAGCGGTGCTTATCGCTTCTATCACTGCTGCGCTGGCGGGGTTGCTAGTATTCCTGCCTTACGTGTGGGACCTGCTTCAAAAGTATAGCTAAACATTCTATCTAAGCGTCACGTTTACTACTTTTGCCCGATTCTGAAAGGCAAAGGCCTTTCCTGTACCCCAAATTACCTGATTATGACTACTAACGACGTACTTAGAAACCTCACCGAATACAACATCTGGGCGAACTGGCGCGTGCTCAAGAGCTTTGACCGCATTGAGGGAGACCTCCCAGACTACGCCCAGCTTATGTTCAGCCACGTCCTGAACGCCCAAGCCATCTGGATCGCACGTATCACCGGCACTAAAAGCCCGGTAACGGTTCTGCAACGCCACACGCTGCATGAACTGCACCAACTGCATGAGCAGACCTCAGCGAAACTGGCGGAGATTTATGACCAAGCCGATGACGCCGAGTTGAACCGCACCATTGAGTACACCAACACCCAGGGGAAAGCCTATTCTACCAAGGTACAGGACATCCTTACCCACGCCATCAATCACGCCACCTACCACCGCGGTCAGGTAGCCCGTGAGTTACGTCTGGCAGGGCATGAGCCCATCAACTCAGACTACGTGACCTACGTGCGCATCCGCTACGGTCAAGATCTGGAGATTTGACCTATTCCTTTTTCGGCCCGATTTCTTAGAAAGGGATTGGAAACAGATCATGCTATAAAAAGAAGAGGGGAGCCCGTGATGGGCTCCCCTCTTCTTTTTGCTCCTTTTATGTTAGTTAAGATCTACCGCCGGAACTTCGGTGATAGCGTTATTGGTGACCATAATGTTGGAGAGCTCTTTGTTTTGGTAAGGTGCGGCGGTGCTGAACTGTACTTTGTACGTTCCCGCCGGGATGCCCTTGATCAGGTAACGGCCTGCGTCATCGGTGAAACCGCCAATGGTGTCGTTGGCCGCGGAAATCACCAGGATGCCGGGTTTGGCATCAGCCGGGGTTACGGTTCCTTTGATACCTCCTGCGATGGCTTCTGCAAACGTCCGGATGACCGGCTTCAGGTTGTACTGTCCGCTGTTCCCACGTGGAACAATTGACTTAGCCGCATCAAAGTCTAACAGCAACCGGTACGTTACATCGGCGACCAGGTCGGCGTTGATCTGCAGTTTCAAACCCGAGGTCTGGCCACTAGGAGTGGTCAACGGACGGGTAGCCGTTTCACCTTTCAATTTGAGGGAGTTGTTATTCCCGAGCACTAACCTGATCTGGGAAATGCGTCCGGCGGGAAGGTTGGCGCTGGCGAGCAAGGTATCACGGCCGTTGGCAAAGTCCAGAAGGTTGTATACGCCAGGATGGATGGTCTCCAGAGTTTCCCAGCTAGCCTCATCATCGTTGGCTTCGCGGTGGATCTGCACCGAGCGGATGTCCACGTTTACTTCGGCGTAATCCCCGGGCGCATCGGTGAGGCGTACTTCCATGCGGGACGACCCGGCCGGGTCATTTTCATCAGAACAAGCGGCAAACCCTACGGCTGCCGTCCACAGCATTCCAAATAGCAATCGTTTTTTCATAATAGAAAGGTGAGTAGGAACAAGACCACCGATTTTGGCGGCCGCCACCTTTACGCAAGGCTGGCGGAAGATTGCCAAACAAAAATAAAGCCGTTTTTAGCCTATTTTAAGAAAAAAGACTAAAAACGGCTTTAAAAATATGGTTATTCTTACTACTTCTTGGTGGTATCTACTGGCGTTGAGGTAGTTGGCTTTCTGGGAGCAAGAAGTTTATTCAGCCTTGATTTGGCCTCGGCTTTGAGTTTTTGCTCCGCTTCCTGGCGTTTCACCTCCAACTCCTGGCGGGCCTTCAGCTCCATTTCCTGCTGCTTTCTGGCTAATTCAACTTTGAGGCTATCTTTGTTCGTAGGCACGTTCACGTTGTATTTCTCTTTCACGCCTTCCAATTTGCTGGTCACCACCTGTTTCACCAGAGAGGAAGCCTCGGCTTTGAGGCTGCTGCCTTTCAGGGCCACAGCCGGGTCATTGTAGTTTCCGGTCACGCCCAGTTGCAAGGTTACCCGCTCCAGGCCGTTGAGGTTCTGCACGCCCGTAAGGCTGGTGATCTTTCCGGCCAAAGCGTTTCCTACCTTCCCGGAAGGGACATCCATGGCCACCACATAGTCTACTTTTCCGCTGACATTGTTCGTGCCGCCTACGGTCATCTTGATGTCGCCCACGGCAAAGTCAAAGGGCTTTACCACCAGGTTGCCACCCACGATCTCAGCCGCAAAGCCTCGGTTTTTGAGGGTGAAGTTCTGAACTTCCTTCAGGTTGGTCAACTGGCTGATCTTGCTCAGGGCCTTGATGTTCGTCACCACGGCTTCTACTACCTCAATCATGCCTTTACCGGTAAGCGTGCTCATCACCGGCATCATGTCACTTCCCAACTCTCCGCTGAAATTGAACTTAGAGGAGAACTCACCTTTCAGCAGTTTGGCGATGGGCGCAATCTGTTGGATGGTATTGAAGGAGTTGAAAGATTCTTGAAAATCAAGGTTCTTGATGTCCAGCCCAAAGGAGAATTTTGGGTGGATAAGGTCTCTGGAGTCATAAGAACCGGTAGTGGAAAACTGGCCGCCCAGCGTGTTGAAAGAAACATCTTCCAGTCTGGCTATCTGGTCTTTAAGGGTCACTTTTCCCTTCACATTCTGCAGCTTCAGGTTATCGTAGATAACGGTTCCCGCCTGGGTTGTCAACACCATGTCCAGGTTAGCTGGGATCTGCACCACACCCTGTGCTTCTTGGGTAGAGGAAGGTACCGTTTGGCCGGTATGCTCATCTACCATCCATTCGTTCACATTGAAACTGTTGGACCGCAGGGAGAAGTTACCGCGCAAGGGCTGGTTTTCTGAGAACAGGTAGCCCATGTAATTGGAGACAGTGCCGTCCATCTGTACATCGCTCTTGCCCAGGAACCCATTGAGTCCTTGAAGCGCCACCTTCTCATTGTTGAAAGTAGCCCTAGCCGAGTTGATGCGCATGCCCTGAGGCAGATCGGTGCTCTTGTAGTTTAGTTGTGCAATCTGCACGGTGCCGCTGGCTTGCACGTTGCCGTAACGGCCGGCGTCCACATCGGTCATCTTGCCTTTGGCTAGGATGTTTCCGTTCAGGCGGCCGCTGAGGGTGGTGCCTTCGATGGGGAAGATCTTGGTGAGTTTGGTCAAATCCAGTACTCCTTTCACATCAGCATCGAACTGGGGTTGAGCCAGGTTCTTGATGGACACGCGGCCTTCCAGCGGTTCTTTGTCTAAGAGCATCTTAAAGCGGGACACCTGGATGTCTGTATCGGCGGCGTTGCCGGTGCGGTTCACTACGGTAGAAGCCACCGTTACTTGTTCCAATGGCGCTGGGAACGAGGATGATTTCACGTAACCGTTGGAAAGGTTCAGTTTGGCGGTCACTACCGGCATGTGGTTTTCAAAGTACACGCCTTTTGCATTGGCGTCTATGTCCAGCAAGCCGCGGAGGGTGGTGCCTTCCAGCGGGAACACTTTGGTCACCTCGGCCAAGTCTAACTTGGCTTTCAGGTTTCCATCTACTTTCATCGGCTCCAAACCATCAATGACTACGCGGCCATCCACCGGGTTCTTGCCCAGGTCAAGGTGCAGTCTGCGGACATCAATTAACGTGTGGTCAATGTTGCCATCCGCGTTTTTCACGCTCATGTCAATGTTGATATTCTTGGCGGCCTGCGGAAGATCTGGGTACTGGAAGGTTCCGTTGTTCACTTTCAGGTCTACCCCGAAGCCTGGCATAGTGGTCTCATTAAAGATTCCTTTCACATAACCGTTGAACGCTACTTTGCCATCGGTCTTCACATCCTTGAATTTATTAGTGAATACACCGGGCACCAACGAGAAGATATTCTTGAAATCAGTCTCCAGGGCCTTAAAAGTTAAATCCAGGTTGATGTCATCGGTGGGCATGGCAATGGAGCCGGCCATGCCTAAGGCAAAATCATTGATCCGGAAGTTGTTGTCTTTGAAGGTGTACTTCATGTTGGCCAGGTCCATGGCCAGGGTCACATCAGCGTCCAGCTTCTTGTTCTCAATGTAGTTCACGCCTCCGTAGGTCATGGTGAAGCGCTCGGCCTGCGTCTTGGTTTCCATATCGAAAACGTCTTTGGCCAAGTCGCCGCTGCCGGTATGCTGCACATTGTAGGCGTTCACCCCAAACGGGATGCTCAGGTCTTGGTACACAATCTGCCCATTGTTGATTTTCCATTCCTCAATACCCATCTTGAAGTCAGTGGTGTCCTGGGCCTCGGGGGTAGCGGCGGAATCAGGGATGAAGATGTCCCAGTTGGCTTTTCCGCTTTTGAGCACCAACAGCTTGAGGCGCGGCTCGTCCATCTGCACCGAGTTGATCTCGATCTGGTCGCCGGAGATCACGCTCATCAGGTCCAAGCCCAGATTGAAATCTGGCAGGTAGGCGAGGGTGTCACGCTGGAAGGAATCCTTGCCTACAATGGTGAGTTCTTTTACGCTCAGGCCCAGGTCTGGGAATGTGCGAAATAGCGACAGACTTACGTTATTTGTTTCGTATAAGACGCGGGCGTTGATACTTTTGGCAATCTCTTTATCCAGGCGCTCCTTGATCTTATCTTTGAAGAAGATGGGGATGAGAGCAGCTGCGGCCAGCAATACCACAATAAATACTGCCAGACCTATAAATACTTTCCTCATGTTAGTAATGATGTGTTTTCAGCTTGTAAGTTTAGGTATTTTCAGATGAATATACGCTTACATGGGTTCCTGCAATTTGTATGCCGTGGATGCAACCGGTGGCAAGGAGGGCTGGCAAGGTTATGGTTGCTGCTCTTTTCTTTGCTCTTTGTGTCTACTATAACGTTAGCGCAGGAAAGCACCAGCACCCTGCCGTATGCGCACCGTCTCTTTCTTAACCCGGCTTTCACCGGATTATTGTCTGACTACAGCATAACAGCCGGTCATAGGTCACAATGGACAGGAGTCAACGGCGGGTACAATACCCAATGGGCCAGCGGAGAGTACCGGTTTACCCAATCCAAAAATGGGGTAGGTGCTACCGTTATGGCAGACAAAGCACCGGCAGGCGGGTACCAAAAGATACAAGCGGGCCTTCTCTATGCCTACCATGCCAAGCTAAAGGAGAAATTGGATTTAAGTGCCGGCATGCAGGTGGGCTACGGCTCACAGAAGCCTTCTGCCGGTGGGCTCATCTTTGAAGACCAATTGAACTCCAACGGCACGGTCACCAACCCTACTTCCGAGATCTTTGGATTGGACAGAACCTCTTACCTCACCTTGTCTGGCGGGTTGCTGTTGTTCACGCCGCAGTTCTGGCTGGGCGTTTCGGGGCACCATTTGAATAATCCCAAAGTAGGGGAGATGTCAGCCAGTACGGCCGCTCCGGTGCTGCAATTTCAGACGGGTTATAAGTTCTATGTAAAAAGCTATTTTAACCGAGATCGGTTTGAGGAAATCAGCTTTATTCCCACGGTTTCGTATACGCACCAGCGCAGCTTTAACCGCTTAGACGCAACTATTTACGCCAATATCACACCAGTCACACTAGGACTAGGAGCTACCTTGCTACCGGGCGCAAAAAATACTTCAATTGCAAGCACTATTCAGGGGATAGTTGGCGTTACACATAAAGGATTTAAAATAGGATATGGGTACCGGCATCCGCTAGCGGCCAGCCCGGTAGCCATAGGCCCTACACACGAGCTCGTTCTTTCCTTTGAGAAAGTGGATTACTTAAAGATTTTTAAAAGGTCGGGGTCAGATAAGAAATACAACCGCATTTCTTGCCCGGCATTCTAATTTTCTCTATTATTGCGTGTTAAAAGCCACATTTGATCTAAAGAATACAATCTTACCGGTATTTACCAATTTTATGAAACTTTCTAAACACTTAATGTACGTGTTGGCGGCGGGAGCAATCGTTTTCTCCTCCTGCTCTAAAAACAACCGTCCCACCAGCCAGGATCCCGGGAAAAATAGTACCGCCACGGGGATTGCCTATGACGATGAAGAAGGTGGTTTTGCTGTAGCCGATTATAGCGACGTACCTGAAGGACCCGGTTTGGTATTTATTGAAGGCGGTAGAACTACCCTTGGTTCTTCTGAGGAAGATGTGGCCATGACCCGCGACAACATTGAGCGTACCGTTACCGTGGCGTCTTTCTACATGGACGAAGCCGAGGTAGCCAACATTCACTGGTTGGAGTACCTGCACTACATCAGAAAAGACTCTTCTGAAGAAATCTACGCTAAGGCTTTGCCAGACACTACCGTTTGGGAGCGTGAATTGTCTTTCAATGACCCTTACGTAAACTATTACCTGCGTTACCCAGGTTTCCGTTACTACCCAGTAGTAGGGGTGAGCTGGTTACAGGCTCAGGATTACTGTACCTGGAGAACGGCCATGGTAAACAAAAACCTGGCGGCTGACTATGATGGCGAATTAGCCGAAGGAACTACGCCTCCCATTGAGTCTGGCGCCATTCTGCCCAACTACCGTCTCCCAACAGAAGCTGAGTGGGAATACGCTGCTCAGGCTTTGATTGGAACCCAGTTGAGCGAAGAGGAAAACCAAACCAACAAGCGTATCTATCCTTGGGATGGACACCAGGTGCGTAACCCATATGGTAAAGGACAAGGCCAGTTCCTGGCTAACTTCAAACGTGGCCGTGGTGACTACGCTGGTATTGCAGGTTCTTTGAACGACGGCGCCATGATCACTGAGTACGTGTACGCTTACCCACCAAACGACTTCGGTCTGTATAACATGGCTGGTAACGTGAACGAGTGGGTACAAGACGTATACCGTCCGCTTTCCTTCCAAGACGTGGAAGACTTGAACCCAGTGCGTCGTAACGGAGTTCAGGATGATTCATCTATGTATGACGTAGCCGGCTTCCAATCATTGATCACCAACACCGTGCGTGTGTTCAAAGGTGGTTCTTGGAAAGATGTGGCGTACTGGTTGTCTCCAGGAACTCGTCGTTACATGGAGCAGGACTCTGCTACCTCTACCATCGGTTTCCGTTGCGCCATGATCAACACTGGCTCAAACAAATAAGAAATCCTTTATTTCCATAAAACAAGAAAGGCCGGTAATTCCGGCCTTTCTTGTTTTATGGGGTTTAGGTACTCCTTATTATAAGGTGTATGCAATAGAAGCCACACTTACACCACTGGCTCCATTCTTTAGCAGGATATCCGCACAGGCCTCAATGGTAGCCCCGGTAGTGATGACATCGTCTACCAACAACACATGCTTTCCTTGAACGGCCGCTGGTTTTTGAATGGCATACAACTGCCGCATGGCCTCCCATCGGGCCTCCCGATTTTTTGAAGTTTGGGTGGCACTGACTCGGTTCTTCTGCAAGGCATCCACCACTAAGGGCTTCTCTAAAGCATCTGCTATTTCTCTGGCAAATGCTTCCACCTGATTATAGCCTCTTTGCTTCAACTTGCTTTTATGCAGAGGTACTGGCACTACCAAGTCTATTGATCTGAAGTCATCCTGCTTTTTAATCTGAGCACCAAACCATCTCCCTAACACTTCGCCTACTTCTTCCTGCCCTTTGTATTTCAATTGGTGGAGTAATCGTTGCACCCGTCCTTTCTCTTGGAACTTGAGATACGCCACGGCTAATTGGATAGGCACCCTTCCCCAGAAAACTTCATGCAAAGAGTTCTGAGTAGGGGAGAGGTGGAAGTCCGTGTAAGGAAGTTTGATGCGGCAATGGCTACAGACAACTTCTTCCCCAAGGGCTAACTCACCACCGCAAGCCCGGCACTCCTCCGGAAAAAGTAACACCAGAAAGTCATGGTAAAGGGACCTGAGGCCCATCTGCAGCTGTGACATAGACTACTTGGGTATTTTGATGTAACTTTACATAGCGGCGCAGAATGCCGCCTTTAATGACGCATAAAATGAGCTTAGTAACAGAATTCAACGATTACCGCACCCGCATGAACGAGAAGATCATGGAGGCGGACAATAAAGTGATCAAGCGCTTTTTCAACCTAGATACGAATGCCTACGCAGAAGGTGCGCTGGATGTAAAGACCAAAGAGATGCTGGGCCTGGCCTGCTCCATGGTCTTACGCTGCGATGACTGCATCAAGTACCACTTAGGCAAATGCTTTGAGTGCGGCCTGACGGATGAAGAAGTGTACGAAGTCTTCGCCATCTCCAATTTAATTGGTGGTTCTATCGTGATTCCGCACTTCAGAAGAGCTGTGGAGTATTGGGAAGAACTGAAAACCGAAGGGCAAACCCAAGCCTAGAACCATTTCTGTTCCCGACCTGTTTTCTGGAAATCAGCCCTAAAACTGCTTGCTTTTACTTGTGGATTACTTCCTTTGATGCCGTTCCATCACGGAAATCAGCAACAGGATTAATCTACTTAAAACACGGTTTTAGGGCTATTTTCATCAAATTAGGCTCTAAATAAGTTTAGAAAAATGGTGGATAGCGCAGAGAAATCCACTTCTGCGTTGGGCCACTTATACACACAAAATTTCAATGGAGAACGAAGAAGATTTTGATGTCCGTTGGGCAGCGTTGCGCCAGGACATCAAGAAACAGTTTGGAAAAAAGCCTGATCTGAATGCTATCCTTTTTCTGGTAGGCGTGCAGGAGTTGGGCCAGGGAGTACGGGAGTTCACCAAAGAAGAAAAGCAGGACTTGATGCACATTGCCACTTGCAAACTCTTGAGCTTGTCCGGTTACTATGAACTGGATGGCTTGGACCAGGAAGGATGGCCGCACTGGAAATCGGTGAAGCCGCTGCCGGCCTGTAACCTGAAAGAGCAGGAGCGCATGCTCAAGTGGCACGCCCTGGAGTACTTTGACGAAATGAATTCATGAAGATTATCAGCTACAACGTAAACGGCATCAGGTCTGCCATCTCCAAAGGCTTTCTGGATTGGGTGAAAGCCGCCAACCCAGACGTACTTTGCCTGCAGGAAATCAAAGCCGACGAGACCAAGTTTGACAAAGCCTGCTTTGAGGAGATAGGGTATCATGTGTACCTGCATCCGGCCATCAAGAAAGGCTACAGCGGGGTGGCCATCCTTTCCAAAAAGGAGCCTAAAAACGTGTGCATTGGCTGCGGCATTGAGCAGTACGACCACGAGGGCAGAGTGATCCGGGCAGATTATGATAGCTACTCGGTGTTGAACGTGTACATGCCTTCGGGCTCCAGCGGCGAGCACCGCCAGGCGTTCAAGATGGAGTGGCTCCGCGATTTCCAACAGTACATTCAGGGTTTAAAGGACACGGTGCCCGGTTTGGTCATCTGTGGTGACTATAACATCTGCCATCAGGCCATTGATATCCACAACCCCAAATCAAATGCCAACTCCTCCGGCTTCCTGCCCGAAGAACGGAACTGGTTCTCCAGTTTCCTGAAGGATGGCTACATTGATTCGTTCCGGCACTTCAACCAGGAGCCGCACCAATACACTTGGTGGAGCTACCGAGCCAACGTACGGGCCAAGAACCTGGGCTGGCGGATTGATTACCTCTTGGTTTCTGAGCACTTGAAGCCTTTGATGAAGCGGGCCGCTATCTTACCTGAGGCTAAACACTCAGATCATTGCCCTATCCTTTTGGAGATGCACCCCGTGGAAAACTAGATTTTCTCCTCCTACCTTGAAAATGCGTTTTTGGTCTGTTTCTGGGAAAACAGGCCAGAAACGTATTTTTGTTTTACTTCTTCTGTGGACAGCGTCCCTCCTTATATTATAGACTAGGGAAAACCATTCGTCACCTATCCACAGGAACCATTTTCCTCTCCTGTTTCGTTTTTCACCTGATTTGAGGAATATAGCCCAAAAACCCTGCGGAATGCTCTCAAATCAGAGAATTAACAATAAATTAGTAAGCAAAAGAGTTAATACTCTGCTGATTAAATACGTATGACAATAAAAGGAAACGGCTGGTACTCATTTCTCCCGTACCGTTGTTTCGGGCTACTCTAATCTTATCTCACTTATGCGGGCTGCCGGTTCTTTGGATACAGTTTTACAGCAGCTTCAGGCGTTTAAACGCAAATTCTACCTGAACCTGCTTTTTAAAGGTGCTTTACTCTCATTGGGGTTGGTGCTTTCTTCTTATCTGCTCATCACCGTTCTGGAGTATTTCTTCTATTTCCAGCCGGAGGTACGGGCCTTTCTCTTGTTCTCGTTTCTGGCCATCAGTGCTTTTGCCGTGATCCGGTGGCTTTGGGCACCCATTATGGGATTGACCAACCTGAAAAAGCTCCTCACCGATGAGCAGGCTGCCCAACAGGTTTCCAATTACTTCCCTGAGATCCAGGACCACTTGCTCAATTTGCTGCAGTTGAAAAACGTAGCCATGAGCAATGGCCTGGTAGCTGCTAGTGTAGAGCAACGCTCAGAGGAATTGGTGGGGTATCGCTTTCCGGAACGGATTAAATTCACCCAGAACCGCTCTTACTTTAAATACCTGCTGCTGCCGCTTACCTTGGTAGTGGTTTTGGCTTTTATTTACCCGACTTTGTTTGTGCAGGGAACGGAGCGCATCATCCATTTCAAGCGGCATTATGCCCCCAAAGCTCCTTTCCAGTTTGAAATCCAGAATTCCTCCTTGCAGGCATTCAAAGGCGAGGATTTTCAGTTGAAGGTGAACATTGAAGGGAACCGCGTGCCAGAAGAAGTGTTTCTGGTCATTGACGGCCGGCAGATGCCGCTCAATAAGTTGAAAGACCAGACCTACGCTTATGATTTTGAGCAAGTGCAGGAGTCGGTGGATTTCCAGTTGACCGGCGCCGGCTTCTATTCAGATGAAAACCGCTTAACCGTAGTGGCCAGGCCCATGCTTCGGCAGTTGAAAGCCCAGTTACGTTATCCTGCCTATACCAAACGTCCTTCCGAAATCCTAGACAACACAGGAGATTTGACTATTCCTGAGGGAACGCAAGTGACCTGGCGCCTGGCCGCAGACAACGCCGATTCGCTCTGGTTACAGTTTGATGCGCCGGCCCAGAAAGTAAAAGCCCAAACCGAAGACGAGGAATACGTGGTGCGGAAGACGTTCATGCAGAGCCAGCGCTACAGCATGCACCTCAAGAACCGCTACTCAGAAAATAAAGAGCAGATCTCGCACCAGGTCACCGTTATCCCAGACCGCAACCCTGAGATTACTTTAGAGCAATTCCGTGACTCGGTGCTGTACTCTTATTTAGTAGTAGGAGGGACCATCTCAGATGATTACGGCTTCAGCAATCTTTCCCTGCACTACCGCGTGCTCAGAGGAAACAAAGCGGCCACTGGCTACCGAGCGGTTTCTATTCCGTTCAGCGGCTCTTTGGCCACGCAGTCGTATTTCCGGCAGATGAACCTGAAGCCGCTGAATCTGCAGCCCGGCGACAGACTGGAGTACTTTGTGCAAGTAACGGATAACGACCAGGTGCCCCAACCGAAGAGCGCGCGCACTTCAACCTTCATCTTCAAGTACCCAGACCCGTCTGAGGTGCAGAAATCCATTGAAGAATCCTCGCAGCAAGTGCAGTCCCAGATGAAGTCGTCGCTCACCAAGGCCGAGGAACTGAAGAAATCTCTGGAGCAGAACGAAGAGAAAACCAAGCTAAAGAAAGAACTCTCTTACCAGGATAAAAAAGCCCTGCAGGAACTTGCCGAGAAGAAGAAGGCTTTGCAAGAAGAACTGGCCCAGTTGCAGAAGATGAACGAGCAGTTGAACCAGCAGCAGGAGCGTTTCTCGCCCCAAAACGAGAAACTAGCCGAGAAACGCGACCAACTCAAGAAGATGATGGACCAACTGCTGGACGACGAGACTAAGAAGCTTTACGAACAACTGGAGAAACTGCTGGAGCAAAAGCAGCCTCGGCCAGAACAGATCCAGCCGCTCCTGGACAAACTCAATAACAAAGAAGAAAACCTGCAGAAAGAGCTGGACCGCTTGCTGGAGATGTTCAAGCAGCTACAAGTAGAGCAGAAGCTAGACAATGCCCAACAGAAGCTAGACGATCTAGCCAAGAAGCAGGAGGATCTGGCGAACAAAACCGGCGAGCAGAACAACAAACCTGATCAAAGCCTACAGCAGGAACAAAAGCAACTGCAAGAGGAATTCAAGCAGATGCAGGAAGACCTCAAAGAGGCCGAGAAGATGAATGAGCAACTGGAGAACCCTGAAGACATCCCTGACACCGAGAAGATGGAGGAGCAGATTGAGCAGGAGCAGGAGAATGCCCAGGAGTCTATGCAGAAAGGCCAGAACAAGAAAGCGAGCCAGTCGCAGAAATCAGCGGCGCAAAAGATGAAGCAGATGTCGCAGCAGATGCAAAGCCAGGAAATGGAAGGCGACTCCCAGCAGATGCAGCAGAACCTGGACCACCTGCGGGATATCCTAGAGAACCTGGTAACGCTGTCCTTTGACCAGGAGAAACTCATGAAGGACTTCCGGAACGTGCAGCAGAGCGACCCTAGGTTCATCGGGCTGGCCCAACAGCAGATCAAACTCTCAGATGACGCTAAGATTATTGAAGATTCATTGCTCTCCCTGGCCAAACGCGTGCCGCAGATCCAGTCGTTTGTGACCCGTGAAGTAGGTGCCATGGAAGGGGAGATGCAGAACAGTTCTGAGGCCATCAAAGACCGTAACTTGCCTAAGACCGGTCAGCACCAGCAGCTGGCTATGACCTCCATGAACAACCTGGCCTTGATGTTGAGTGATGTGCAGCAGCAGATGCAACAGGCCATGATGGCCATGCAGCAAAGTGGACCGGGCAAGAAGAAAGGGAAAGGCAAGAACGGCAAGAACCAACCGGGTGCCTTGGGGCAGATGCAGCAGCAGTTGAATGAGCAGATCCAGCAGTTGCAGCAGAGTGGGAAAAGTGGTCAGCAATTATCAGAGCAACTGGCCCGCCTGGCGGCGCAGCAGGAAATGCTCCGGAATGCCATGAAAGAACTGGCCCCTTCGCCTACCCAGCCGGGAGGCAAAGAAGGAGGGGAGAAACTCAGTAATTTGAGCAAGCTCATGGAACAAACCGAAACTGATCTCGTTAATAAACGTCTTACAGAGCAGACCATGATGCGGCAAAAGGAGATTTTGACTCGTTTGCTGCAAGCTGAGAAAGCCGCCAATGAACGCGATCTGGACGAGAAACGAGAAGCAAATACCGCTAAGGAATTGCCCGCCCGTATACCGCCATCGCTTCAGAAGTACCAGGAACGGCAGAAACAGCAGACAGAATCGCTCCGTCAGAACCTACCTGCTTTGACACCTTATTATAAAAAGCAAGTAGATGCTTATTTTAAGCGATTAGGTTATTAGATTTGCAGACATTTCAGATATAGTAAACATATTATGAATCAAGTAAAAATTCAGATTCCTTCTATCATTGAGAATATCCGTATCGTGGAGAGCTTCATTGACAACTCACGGGAGAAATTTCAGATTGAGGATGACATCTATGGTAATATCATGGTTGCCGTGACGGAATCTGTGAACAACGCCATCAGACACGGCAACAAGTTTGATAAAGATAAGAACGTCTATCTTTCTCTTTTTGTAGAGCCCAACCAACTGCGCTTTGAAGTACAGGATGAAGGAAACGGATTTGACCCAGAGACCTTATCTGACCCTACTGCCCCAGAGAACCTGGAGAACCCCGGCGGAAGAGGAATCTTCTTAATGCGCAACCTCTGCGATGATGTTTCTTTCAGCAATGACGGCCGTACGGTTTCTTTAACTTTCAATATTGAGAATGCAGGAACTACCCATTGAGTTCTTTACCGAGGAGATAGAATTTGAGGTTAAAAACGAAGAGAAAGTCAAAACGTGGCTTTTGGAAATAATTTCGAAATATGACTTCGAATTAGAATCTTTGAACTACATTTTTTGTTCCGATGAATATCTTCATCAGATGAATGTAGAATACTTAGAGCATGATACGCTCACTGATGTCATCACCTTTGATAATTCCGACTTTGATGGAGTTATTGAAGGTGATGTTTTCATTAGTATAGACCGCATTGTGGACAATGCCACCACTTTCAACATTTCCCCAGAAGAAGAACTTCACCGGGTAATGGCGCATGGCTTACTCCACCTGCTCGGTTTCGATGATAAAACGCCAGAAAAGAAGGCGTTAATGCGAACCAAAGAAAATGAGTGTTTAGATCTGCTTAAGTTGTAAACACCTGTTTCCTGAGTTTTCCTCACTTATCAACAATGTTTCACGTGAAACATAACACTAATCCACACTATGTTCACAAGTTATGATGTAATAGTAGTTGGGGCGGGACATGCCGGGTGCGAAGCTGCACATGCGGCCGCCACCATGGGGTCGAAGGTATTGCTCGTAACCATGAACATGAACACTATTGCGCAGATGTCCTGCAACCCAGCCATGGGTGGCGTAGCCAAAGGCCAGATTGTACGGGAAGTTGACGCCCTAGGCGGCATGAGCGGTATCATCACAGACAAGACCATGATCCAGTTCCGGATGCTGAACATGTCCAAAGGCCCAGCCATGTGGAGCCCTCGGGCCCAAAGCGACCGTATGCGTTTCGCCGAGGAATGGAGAATGGCCTTGGAGCAAACGCCTAATATTGATTTCTGGCAGGAGATGGTCTCCGAGATTTTGGTGGAAGACGGCCAAGCAGTAGGAGTGAAGACCAGCTTAGGAATTGAGATCAGAGCCAAAGCGGTAGTCTTAACTAACGGTACCTTCCTGAACGGCATCATCCATATTGGTGAGAAAAAATTGGGAGGCGGCAGAGCCGCCGAAAAATCCGCGAAAGGCATCACTGAACAATTAGTATCTCTAGGCTTTGAAGCCGGCCGCATGAAGACCGGAACACCGCCGCGGGTAGACGGCCGTAGCCTGAACTATGAGGTAATGGAAGAGCAGAAGGGCGATGAGAATCCGTCTAAGTTCTCTTACACTGATACGCCAGCGCTCACCAATCAGCGGAGCTGCTACATTACCTACACCAACTCCAAAGTACACGATATCCTGAAAACCGGGTTTGAGAAATCGCCCATGTTCCAGGGACGCATCCAAGGTTTAGGCCCACGTTACTGCCCATCGATAGAAGACAAAATCAATCGTTTCGCGGAACGCGACCGGCACCAAATCTTCGTGGAACCAGAAGGATGGAGCACCGTGGAAGTGTACGTGAACGGTTTCTCCAGCTCATTGCCAGAAGATGTGCAGCTGAAAGCACTTCGGGAGATCCCCGGATTTGAGAACGCGAAGATGTTCAGACCTGGTTACGCCATTGAATATGACTTCTTCCCACCTACCCAATTGAACCTAACATTGGAGACGAAGTTGGTGGATAACCTCTACTTCGCAGGGCAGATTAACGGTACCACCGGATACGAGGAAGCGGCCTGCCAAGGCCTTATGGCGGGAATTAACGCCCATAATAAGGTGCATAACTCAGACCCTTTCGTCTTGAAAAGATCAGAGGCCTACATAGGTGTTTTGATCGATGATTTGGTAAACAAGGGCACAAACGAACCGTACCGGATGTTCACTTCCCGTGCGGAGCACCGAATTTTATTACGCCAAGACAACGCCGATCTTCGCCTCACCGAGAAAGGTTATGAACTGGGCCTAGCCTCAGAAGAGCGTCTGCAGAAAGTGAACCGCAAGAAGCAGGAGACACAGGAAGTACTCACGTATCTGCAGCAGAAAGGGATTGAGCCTGAGGAGGTGAATGCCATGCTGCTTTCTTTGGACTCCGCACCCATCAGCGAGCGAGCCAAAGCCGGTAATTTGCTGAAGCGCCCGAATGTGGAACTGGAACACCTGGTAGAATCATCAGAGAGCCTGAAACTGTACCTTAGCAAATATTTACCAGATAGCTTGGAGCAGGCGGTTATTCTTTTGAAATATGCGAGCTATATTGAGAAAGAAAATCAGATGGCCTCCAAAATGGAGGAACTGGAAAACTACCGCATCAAAGACCGGCTAGACTACAAAGCTATCACGGCGCTTTCTAACGAAGCCCGCGAGAAACTTTTCAAAGTGCAGCCAGAAACCTTAGGACAAGCATCCCGCATCAGTGGCGTATCTCCCGCAGATATTTCCATCCTGATGGTATACTTAGGAAAATAGAATGAGCTACGAACGGCTAGACCATTGCCCCATTTGTTCCAAAACAGAGTTTAAGAATTTTTTAGTAGTACAAGACAAAAGCGTAAGCCAGGAAAGTTTTGTGATTGTGCAGTGCACCAACTGCCAGCTCAAGTTCACGAACCCGCGTCCGCCCGAGGAGAGCATAGCTCCATACTATGCCTCGGAGGAATACATTTCCCATTCAGACACCAGTAAAGGCTTGCTCAATAAAACGTACCGTTTGGTTCGTTCCATGGCGGTAAAGAACAAGGTGGAGCTGGTCAACAAACTGGGAAACAAAGGCCGCATTCTGGATTACGGTTGTGGCGTAGGCTACTTCCTACAGTCCTGCCAAAAACAGGGCTGGCAAGTAGAAGGAGTAGAGCCCAACGAAATCGCCCGCCAGCAGACCGAGGAGAAAATAGGGAAGTCGCTGTTTCAAGGTTCTTTGGAGAATTTGGGCCAGGAAACATTTGAGGTAGTTACCATGTGGCACGTGCTGGAGCACATCCACCAGTTGAACGAGACCCTGAAAGCGCTGGTGAACGCTACCAAAAAAGGGGGCCATATTGTAATTGCCGTTCCAAACGCCGATTCATATGACGCCAAGAAGTACGGAGCCAACTGGGCGGCTTATGATGTGCCACGGCATTTGTACCACTTCAACAAGGCCAGCATGCAGCGGCTATTGAAAAAACACCGGCTGCAGCTCAAAGAAGTGTTGCCCATGAAGTGGGACGCTTATTACGTGAGCATCCTTAGTGAGAAGTACAAGCATGGGCAGAGCAAGATGCTGGGTTCCTTTTTTACGGGCTTCAGGTCTAATCTCTACGGCGCCCAGAATGACAATTCGTATTCCAGCCAAATCTTCATCGCACAAAAAAATTAACCACACACACTAAGCGTAATGACCTTGCAGTTCACACTGTAAGGTCATTTCCATTTTAAAGCCACAAATGAAAAATCAGCTTAAAAACGCACTCACGGGCTTGGCCCTGTTTCTAGGTGGGTGCGCCAGCATCAGCAGCCCCGAGGGGGGAGCCAAAGATGTCACGCCTCCTAAACTTGTGAGCAGCTATCCCAGCAACGGGCAGACTAACGTGAAACCCGAGGAGATCAGGTTGACCTTTGATGAAAACATTCAGACGGTAGACCTCACGCGGCAACTCATCATCGCGCCGTTTACAGACAATACCTATAAGAGCAGGGTAAAAGACGGCACCGTGGAACTCACCTTTTCGCAACCCTGGGAAGAGAATACCACCTATAGCCTCAACTTCAGGAAAAGCCTGGCAGATGTGACGGAGAAAAACCCAGCTCGGGACGTGATCATCACTTTTAGTACGGGTCCGTTGTTAGACTCCGGGCGGGTAAGCGGCAAGGCCAACCTACTGTTCAGCAATACGCCACCCAAAGAGGTGAACGTGCTCTTGTACCCGGTGACAGATACTTCCCAGGTGACCAAAGGCCGGCCGCTGTACGTGACCAACACAGACTCCAGCGGGAATTTCAGCTTCCGGAACATCAAAGAAGGCAATTACTTCATCTACGGTTTAACCGAGACGAACAACAACCTGCGGTACGACAACGAGAAGGAATACATTGCCTATACCACCGACACTATCAAAGTACGACCATCGGTAGAGGGCGTCCAGCTGCAACTGCATACCCAGGATGTGACCCGGCCAAACGTCATCGCTAGAAGAAGCTTCCTGAACATGTATGAAGTAGAGTACAACGAGGGAATCGCCCAGGCGACAGTTACCGCTGCAGACAAAGACCCCAACATGAGATACCTGATCGGGAACAACGGCAAAACCCTGCGCCTGTTCCCCGGAAAGCCCGATGAGAAGCATTGGCTTGTGGAAGTACAGGACAGCGCCAACAACTCCCGCCTGGACACGGTGGCCGTGCGCCTCAGCGGAAAAGCGGCTCCCCGCAAAAACAACAGCTTTGCGGTCTTGAACGGGTCACCCGTGAAACCCGGCGAGCAAATCAGAGTGCAGTTTGAGGTGCCTACCAAAGTAGTAAACCCAGTAGGAGCCTTCTCCTTCGTGCTGGATTCCGCCACCACCGTCACTACCAAAGACACCTCAGATTTCCGGTTTAATCCGGAGACCACCCAGATCACGTTCAGGTTGCCGCTGGTGGCCAAACGCGAGATTGAGGTCAACATGGATACCACTAAGGTCTTACCGTACATTGGGGATCCGTATGGAAAAATGCCGCAGAGCCTCCAGGTAAGCGATAAGGTAGATGCCGGCAGCCTGAAGGTGGTGTTCTCTACCAAGCAGCAAAACTTCATAGTGCAGCTCCTGACTCAGAATGCTGTGGTGAAGGAAGTGAAGAACCAGAAAACCATTCTTTGGGACGATCTCAAGCCCGGGTCTTACCAGATCAGGATTTTGGTGGACCTGAACGGTAACGGAAAATGGGACAACGGCCTCCTGAAGGAGCGCAGATTGCCAGAGCCGGTGATCCTGCCCAAAGACATTTGGGAGATCAGGGCCAACTGGGAAATTGAATCGCAGGCCATCGAATTCTAGCGTGGAAACAGGGTGGATAACTGTGGACAAGAATCTGGATAAAACCGGCGCAAGTCTGATAATCCAGAAACCCAAAACCGAAGATTCTACGTTCAAACAGGCAATTGTGGGTGGCCGTGCATAAAAACAGAAATTCTTGAAAGTTATTCACGTGAGTATAAACGTTGGGCCTTTTCCCCGGCTTTTGGTGTGAAGAAGTGGAAAGCTCCCGTAAGTGCTTGATAGAGACCAGAAAAGAATCCACAGAGAATGGGGAATAAAGGTGACTACTGAGAGGATATTTCAGAACGCCGGGGAAAACGTGGGGACAAGAAATCTTATCCACTTCTGCACAGCCCTAATGACGAACAAGATTCTTTTTAGAAAAAAATCATTTTATAATAGATATCAAGTTGACTCCGTGGAAAAGTGGGAAAAGCCGAAAAATCAGGAATGAGAAGGGGGAGCTGGGGCGCGGCGCGATTTTCCGGAACAGGGCCTCAGCAGGGGCAAATGTGGAAGACCCGCTATTTTTGAGTAGTTTTAGGAAAACAAACCCGGAAACGGAACCATATAACCAATAGAAACTATGGAACAGGATCAAGAGCAATTTGACAACGAGATAAAGCTGGGATACGGCATTGGCGATTTACACTTCGGATTGAGCATGGACGACGTGGAGGAGATCATGGGCGAGCCTGAAGAAATAGAAGAGTCTGACGAGGAAGACGAGTTTGAGCACAAAGCCTGGAACTACTGGGACAGCGGCTTCTCGTTCTACTTTGACAAAGAAGACGACTACCGCCTGAGCTGCATTGAGACGGCCAACCCTAACGTGACTTTGTTCGGGAAGAAGATCTTTGAAATGGGCCAGCAGGAAGTAGAAGATCTGTTCAAGCAGCACGGCGTGCAGAACGTAGAGAAAGAGAAAATCGAGAACAACGTGACCTGCCTCTCTTACGAGAAAGAGATGATTGACCTGTACTTTGAAGAAGGCAAGCTACTGGCCGTGAACTTCGGGGTACATATGGACGATAACCTGGAAGTTCTCTGGCCGAAAGAAGGCTAAGGAGCAGTATCTAGCAGCCGCTACATACCCCACTAAGCAGAAAGAACCGCCCACGGCGGTTCTTTCTGTTTTTAGCTACTTCCTACTTCAGGCATTTAGGGGCTATTCTACCAAATTCAAGCCCAAAATGGAGGACATATACCAAGTCATTTGCCCGGTTTACACCAAATACGTGATTCTGGCGCGGTTCCTTTTGGCTGTTCCACGGAAATAGGCGTGGAACAGCCAAAAGGAAGGCCCCGTAGAAGCCATTTTTAAACCCGTACAGCCATCAGCCCAGGAATAGCGAGCTCTCATAAGCCAGCTCACGCTGTAGCCTGTTAAAAGGCCTGTATTCAAGAACTGCCTTTCGGGGTTCACGTTCCATTTGAAGGTTGGCTCTTGAGTCTATGGAAGAAAGCTTCATGGATGTAAGATGAACCTGTAGAGCATGCGTATGAAATTACCCTACTGTTTAGGAGCCGTTTTACAGAAATCAGCCTTAAAGCAGCTTCAAGATATAGGAAGAGAAAGAATCTCTGGTAAGCAGATGAGCTTAGAAAGGGGGTAAAAGCAAAAGAGCCGCTGCAGTAATGCAGCGGCTCTTTTTTATTGAAGTAAAAAGTAGTTTAGGAAAACATCCAGCGGAAGATCAGGAACAACGTTCCGGAGAGGAACATGGAAACCGGCAGGGTCAATACCCAGGCCAAGGCAATGTTCCGGATGGTGCCGGCATTCAGGTTTTTGATCCCGCGGTTGGCCACCATACTACCGGCAATACCAGAAGAAAGGATGTGGGTGGTACTTACGGGCAATTTGAACACGAACGTAGAGAAACCAATCACGCTGGCAGCCATGAACTCAGCCGAGGCACCCTGCGCGTAGGTCAGGTGTTCCTTCCCGATTTTCTCGCCAATGGTTTTCACAATGCGTTTCCAGCCAATCATGGTCCCGATTCCCAAGGAAAGCGCAATCATCATGATCACCCAGTTAGGGGCGTAATCTGTGTAGGAACGCAAGCCGGTTACCCCAGTTTTCAATTGGTCACGGTCACGTTGGCTTAACGTGATGTCCTGGCTCTCCATCAACTTATCGGTGCCTTTGGTGATCAAAAGGATATCACGGCGCAACAGGAAACGGCTGTCTTTAGGTAAAGCCTCGGTAGAGGGATTAGCGGTAAGAAGGCTTCTCATTTCGCGGGTCTCAGCATTCAACAGACTTAACTGCTTGGCATCGGTGGCAGAAAGAACGGTGCTGTCTACTTTGGTCAATACCTGCTCTACCTGGGTAACGGAGCTCAACAAGCCCATCGGATCTTTGTCGCGGTCCAAGGCATAGTAAGAAGGAACAATGGCAATCAAAATCAACATTACCAGACCCACGCCTTTCTGGCCGTCATTGGATCCGTGGAAGAAAGAAACCAGGGTACAGGTGATGATCAAAATAATTCTGATCCAAAGGGGTGGCGCCTTGCGTTTGTGCGGCTCCTTGAAAATGGTCTTGTTTTTCACAAACCGCTTCAAAAGGAACATCAGGAAAACGGTTAAAGTGAAGCCTAGGAAAGGAGACACCAAGAGCGACATCCCCGTTTTAGTGGCCTCAGACCAGGCAAAGGTAGCCTCGGTGGTAGAAGGCAGAAGCGAATAGGCGATCCCTAGTCCCAGGATGGAGCCGATGAGCGTATGCGAACTGGAAGAAGGCAGACCGTAGTACCAGGTACCCACGTTCCAGATAATGGCGCTTATCAATAAAGCCGCAATCATGGCAATGCCGTGCCAGACATCCTGGTCAATGAGCGTTTCAATGGGCAGGAGGTACACAATACCCATGGCCACGCCAATACCACCGGCAAAAACCCCGATGAAGTTCCAGAAGCCAGACCAGACCACGGCGGCCCAGGGGCGAAGGGTGTTGGTGTAGATGACGGTGGCCACGGCGTTGGCCGTATCATGGAAACCGTTCACAAATTCAAATGCACAAGCGGCCAGCAAGCAAATTACCAGCAAGATCAGTAGATCAGTTTCTAATCCGAACATAATATAATATAGGTGAGAAAAAAGCTGCCAAAAGTAAAGGTTAAAACACCTTACAATGTTACCGAATTGTTAAGGAATATTACCTCTACGTATTTTTAGCAAGGCAAAAGTACGAACAAGCCGTTAACTCCCCTTATAATCAGGCATCTTGCCAGAACATTTCCGCCCCAGATGCGGTACTTCTCTAACCAAACCCATCCGGCGTTTTAGAAAAAGTGCCGATGAAACCTCTATATTTGCGGCCATGAGCACAACTGAGAAACCCACAGAAAACGCACAATTAAAAGATATCATCTCGCATGCCAAGGAATACGGCTTCGTATTCCCGTCCAGCGAAATCTATGACGGCCTGCAAGCCGTGTATGATTACGGGCAAAATGGGGTGGAGTTGAAAAACAACCTCAAAACGCTTTGGTGGAAATGCATGACCCAACTACACCAGAACGTGGTAGGCATTGACGCTGCCATCTTCATGCACCCCAACACCTGGAAAGCATCGGGCCACGTGGACTCGTTCAACGATCCCATGATTGACAACCTCGACTCCAAGAAACGCTACCGCGCCGATGTTCTGCTAGAGGAGAAAGCCGCCGAATACGAGAAAGCCGGCGATGTGGAGAAAGCCCAATCTTTGCTGCAGGAAATGGGACGCTTGCTAGGCGCCGAAGATTTGAAAGGCGTACAGCAATTGATTATCTCAGAAAACATAAAATGCCCTATCTCAGGTACTTCTAACTGGACCGAGGTGCGCCAATTCAACCTAATGTTCTCCACACAGGTAGGATCTGTGGCCGAAGACTCCAGCACCATTTATCTACGCCCCGAAACCGCCCAGGGAATCTTCGTGAACTTTCTGAACGTGCAGAAATCAGGCCGTATGAAAGTGCCCTTCGGGATTGCCCAGATAGGTAAGGCCTTCCGGAACGAGATTGTGGCCCGCCAGTTCATCTTCAGAATGCGCGAGTTCGAGCAGATGGAGATGCAGTTCTTCGTACGCCCTGGCACCGAAATGGAATGGTACCAGCACTGGAGAACCATGCGCCGCAACTGGCACGAAGCGCTAGGTGTTCCTACCGAAAAGCTCCGTTTCCACGACCACGAGAAACTGGCCCACTACGCCAACGCCGCCGTAGATATTGAGTTTGAATTCCCGTTCGGTTTCAAAGAAGTAGAAGGCATCCACTCCCGTACTGATTTTGACCTAACGCAGCACCAGAACCTTAGCCGCAAAAAGCAGCAGTACTTTGACAACGACCTGAACGAAGACGGCAAACCCTTCGGAAACTACGTGCCGTACGTGGTAGAGACCTCCGTGGGCGCCGACCGTCTGTTCCTGATGACGCTCTGCAACGCCTACCAGGAAGAAGAAATCACCGAAGGCGAGAACACTAAAACCCGTACTTTCCTAAAATTCCATCCGGCCATTGCCCCAGTAAAAGCTGCCGTATTCCCGCTCGTAAAGAAAGACGGCCTTCCAGAGAAAGCCATGCAAATCTTCGATGACCTGAAATTCGATTTCAACATGATCTACGAAGAGCGCGACGCTATTGGGAAACGCTACACCCGCCAGGATCTCATCGGAACACCATTCTGTATCGCCGTGGATTATGAGACCCTGGAGAACGACACCGTCACCGTCCGTGACCGCGACAGCCGCGAGCAGAAGCGTATGCACATTTCAGAACTCCGCCAGTACATAGGAGCCGCCGTAAGCTTCAAGCGCATTTTTGAGAAAATCTAAGCTGTGGAAATCTGCTGTTTTCACAAAAGCAGCTTCTAAACGCATTAACACAAAAATGGCCTCTGCAGAAATGTAGAGGCCTTTTACGTGTTTGATAAGTTAAGATTAAGAAAATATCTAAAAGAGAGTTTTCCACGTGGATGTTTAGGCCTTTTAACGCTTAGAACTTACTCTTTCATTACACACCCATACACAACCTAAATCATGGTTCAAGTCTGTGACTTGGACCTACTATGGTCTGCAGTTTGTAACTGCAGTGAAGCGTTTGCTTCAAAAGATGTCCTTTATTATATATATGTGGTACATGCTGGCGCTAGCCTCCGGCTCGTGCCTTCACATTGCTGAGCATATGCAATAGGTAATCAGGAATGCGCACGGACACGAGCCGGAGGCTCGCGCCAGCGAAAAGAAAAGCTTTGCTTTAGCTGCAGTTACAAACTGCAGGTCATAGTAGGTCCAAGTCACAGACTTGAACCATATAACTTTTAGGTGGAGTCCACCTATAAACCAAAAAGCGGTTTGGGTATGTTTTCAGTAAAACATGCCCAAACCGCTTTTCAATTCTTGAACGGATTACCTCACAAAAGGGTAGGGGCGAAGTCTACTCCATGACCAGTTTCTTTAGGATTTAAAGTCAAATTCTCACCCACTTGTTCAAAGCCTCCGGTAAACGGATGCTCGGCTATAAATAGAGGAGTATCCAAATCTATGTAGCCGAACCCACCAATGCCGGCCGCGAAATGAGCCGAGAAGGTCATGGCCAGAATAGATTCTACCATACCCCCAATCATTAGACCCAGTCCGTGGACCTGCGCTAAGGCTGCCATCTGCAAAGCTTCTAGCACGCCGCACTTCATCAATTTTATGTTGACAACCGAGGCGCTTCGGTCCTGGGCTAAGTGCGCAACGTCGTGGGCGCTGCGCGCAGATTCATCAGCGGCAATGGGGAAAGGGCAAGTAGTTGCCAACACCGCTAAATCTTCCCAACTTTCTCTTGGAAGTGGCTGTTCGAGTAAGATAACTGGGATTTTCGCTTCATTTAGCCTGTGAACAAACTGCTGGGCGCGTGCCAAGTCATAGCCGCAATTTCCGTCTACAATCAGTTTTGCTCCTGGAGCAGCATTGTGGATTGCCTGCAGGCGGCGCAAATCATAATCCACATCGGTTCCCTCGGTCTTTACCTTTATAATAGAGAAGCCGCGTTCCACGATTGACTTGGCCGAGGCTGCCGCGTGAGCTTCATCTCCGGCGGTAATGGTCAGGTCAGTGACCAGCTCCGTCTTTACGCCGCCGAAGAAAACATAAAGCGGCATCTGGTAGTGTTTGCAGAGCGCATCCAGAATTGCCATCTCTACCCCGCAACGAGCAGCGGGTGCCTGCGGAGCCAGTTTCTCCAATTCCTTGGCCAGGGTGCGCCAGTTTTTGACGTCCTTCCCGATGAGGTGTTTCTCCAAATCCTGCAGTACCGCCAAGGTGCTCTCCTGCGTTTCACCGCTCACCGCCGGGAACGGAGCCGCCTCGCCCAAACCGGTGGTCCCATCTGCCAGTTGCACCTGCACCACCACATTCTCCACCTGGTACTGCGTGCCCGTGGCTATGGCGAAAGGTTCTATTAGAGGCAAATTCAACGGTTGATAACTCAAAGAGACGATTTGGGTCGAATTCATCTTTTTCTGTTTTTAGGTGTACCGGCAAAGAAACAAAGAAAGGAAATCCAGCCGATAGAAAATCCATGAATAAAATCTGCCTAGGCCGAAAGCATGAAAGTTATCCTGTGAAAAAGTGGTTTTCCTGTTTCAAGGCCGTTTTTGGAAAAGTAGGCTTAAAATGAAAAGTTGTCCACGGGGCATCCTTCTCGCCAGGAACGGCTATAGGCACAGACGCTCGCAGGACCTCCGGACGCTACGAGGTCTATTGTGTAGGCGGTACAGAGTGGGCAAATAGAAACTCCCCTCTTTAACCAAGAGGCGTGCCCGAAGAGCGGGGTGGTGAATAGGGGGGTAAGGCACTTCCCGTTTCCAGCTTGTTTTCAAAAAAGTAGCCCCGAAGCGGAAAAAAGCGTTGGAATCCTAACAGAAGTTATTTATTGTTTAACTTTGCTTAATTATGGCTTGCGAGAGAGAGGCAATTTATTCTGTCACGTAAAGCTTTAGCTAGTATAGGCTTTGACGAAATACCTTCTGCAAGACCGATATTTTAGAATTGAAGAACACCTACCACAGCATACAGACAAAAAGGTGAAGTACAACGAGTATAAGCAACTAGACTATGCGGGTCTGGCCGAAGAGGTGAGAGCCTACTGGAAAGAGAACCGCATCTTTGAGAAATCGGTGGAGACCCGCGCGGGTCAGCCCACGTTCGTGTTTTATGAGGGACCGCCCTCGGCCAACGGTGCGCCAGGTATTCACCACGTAATGGCCCGGGCCGTGAAAGATATTTTCTGCCGCTACAAAACCCTGCAGGGATTTCAGGTAGTACGCAAAGGCGGCTGGGATACCCACGGGTTACCTATTGAGCTGCAGGTAGAGAAAGAACTGGGCATTATCAAAGACGACATCGGGAAGACCATCTCGGTGGAGGAGTACAATGCCCGTTGCCGCGAGACCGTGATGCGCTTCAAGCACCAGTGGGATGACCTTACTGAGCGCATGGGTTACTGGGTTGACTTGGACAAACCGTACATCACCTTTGACAACCAATACATAGAGTCTAACTGGGCCCTGCTCCGGAAACTCTATGACAAAGGCTACCTCTACAAAGGCTACACCATTCAGCCGTACTCGCCTTCCGATGGCACCGGGCTCAGCTCCCATGAACTGAACCAGCCGGGCTGCTACAAAGAAGTGAAGGACACGTCCATCGTGGCGCAGTTCAAAGTCAAGAAAGATTCCAAGTCTGATTTTCTTTTCTCCGGGTCTAACGATGGTGTCTACATCCTAGCCTGGACCACCACGCCCTGGACCTTGCCTTCCAACACCGCTCTGGCCGTTGGCGAGAAAATCACCTATGTGCAGATCAATACCTTCAACCCGTACACCCATAAACCTGTGAGTGTGGTGTTAGCGAAGGCGCTGGTAGGAAAGTATTTTTCAGACAAGAACAAAGACCTACAGCTCGCTGACTACAAACCCGGAGACAAAGCCATTCCGTTTGAGATTGTGCAAGAGTTTACCGGGAAGCAATTGGTGGGACTTCGGTATGAGCAACTGATGCCGTATCTGCAACCGTTCTACGATGCAGACCAAGCGTTCCAGGTGGTGGCCGGAGATTTCGTGACCACCGAGGACGGTACCGGCGTGGTGCATACGTCGCCAACCTTCGGGGCCGATGACTTTAGGGTTGCCAAACAGCACGGCATCCCTGCCCTCACCATCAAAGACGAACTAGGCAATGAGCTACCCACTGTTGACCGGAGAGGAAAGTTCATTGATGAGATTGGCGTAAGGCTGCAGGAAGGCGTTCAGAAGTACAACATCAAAACCCACAAACCACTTGGGCCCGATGACTTCTACGTGAAGAACTACACCAATGAAGATGAAACCCATCCGGATTATAAAACCACGGATGTCATCATCTCCATCATCCTGAAGGAAGAGAATAAAGCCTTCAAGGTGGAGAAGTACGAGCACACGTACCCGCACTCCTGGCGTACTGATAAACCGATTCTGTATTATCCGTTGGATGCCTGGTTCATCAAAACCACCGCGGTGAAGCAACGGTTGATTGACCTGAACAAGACCATCAACTGGAAACCGGAGTCAACCGGCACGGGCCGTTTCGGAAACTGGCTGGAGAACCTGGTGGACTGGAACCTGTCGCGCTCGCGCTACTGGGGAACGCCGCTGCCTATCTGGCGCACCGAGGAAGGCGATGAGGAAATCTGCATCGGGTCAGTAGCCGAGCTGGACCGCGAGATTGAGCGCAGCTTAGACGCCGGTTTCATGCAAGAGAATCCGCTGCGCCTGGCCCATAAATCCGAAGGCAAAGCGACTGGTACCCCAACGCAGCACCAGACCAACACCCTGCTGGAATTTGCCGGCGAGTTCGCCCTGAGCCCAACCGGGACCGAGGAGCCTCGGGCTGAGCTGGGCATCACCGATTTCAACTACGATGGCTTCGACCTGCACCGTCCATACGTAGACAACATCATCCTGGTGAGCCCAAGCGGCAAGCCGATGAAGCGCGAGACCGACCTCATTGACGTGTGGTTTGACTCCGGCGCCATGCCGTACGCCCAGTGGCACTACCCGTTTGAGAACAAAGATAAATTTGACGCCAACTTCCCGGCAGACTTCATCGCCGAGGGCGTAGACCAGACCCGTGGTTGGTTCTTCACCCTGCACGCGCTGGCTGTGATGCTGGAAGATAGCGTGGCGTTCAAGAACGTGATCGCGAACGGCCTGGTGCTGGACAAGAACGGAAACAAGATGAGCAAGCGCCTCGGCAACGCCGTGGATCCGTTTGAGACCATCGGCCGTTTCGGACCGGATGCCACCCGCTGGTACATGATCGTGAATGCTCCTCCTTGGGATAACCTCAAGTTCAACCTGGACGGCGTCACCGAAGTGCAACGCCGTTTCTTCGGGACATTGCAGAACACGTACTCTTTCTTCGCGCTATACGCCAACCTGGACGGCTTCACGTTTGAGGGAGCAGAGATCCCGGTAGCGCAACGCACCGAGAGTGACCGCTGGATCATCTCCCGCTTGAACACGCTGGTGAAAGAAGTAGGTGCGTACTTTGACGACTACGATCCTACCAAAGCTGCCCGCGCCATTCAGGATTTTGTGGCCGATGAGCTGAGCAACTGGTATGTGCGCCTGAACCGCAAACGTTTCTGGAAAGGCGAACTGAACCAGGACAAGCAAGCCGCTTACCAAACGCTGTATACCTGTCTGGAAACCGTGGCCAAACTGGCTTCGCCGATTGCGCCGTTCTACATGGACCGTCTGTTCCTGGACTTGAACCTGGTGAGTGGCCGCAGCAAAGCCGAGTCCATCCACCTGGAGTCTTTCCCGCAGGTACACGAGAACCTGATCAACGTAGACCTGGAGCAACGCATGCAACTGGCGCAGAGCGTTTCTTCTCTGGTGCACTCGCTGCGCAAGAAGCACATGATCAAAGTGCGTCAGCCGTTGGGCCGTATCTTAATTCCGATTTTGGATGAGAAGATGAAAACGCAGCTACAGGCTGTAGAAGATCTGATTCTCTCTGAGGTGAACGTGAAGAGCCTGGAGTACTTGGAAGACACCACCGGCATTCTGGTGAAGAAGATCAAACCGAACTTCAAACGCCTGGGCCAGGTGTTCGGTCCTAAGCTGAAGTTGGTGGCTGCCCAGATCCAGCAGATGAGCCAGGAAGACATCGCCAAAATGGAGCGCGAAGGTTTCTTCGAGATTCCGGTGGAGGATGACACGACCGTGCTCAGCCGCGAAGACGTAGAAATCATGTCAGAGGATATACCGGGTTGGCTCGTGGCTTCAGAAGGTGCGTTGACCGTGGCCTTGGACATCACCATCACCGAAGAACTTCGCCTGGAAGGCATGGCCCGTGAATTGGTAAACCGTTTGCAAAACCTGCGTAAGGACAGCGGTCTGGATGTACAGGATAAAATCAGAGTGTTCCTGCAGGATGGCAATGAAGAAGTGGCTGCGGCCGTTCAAGCCTTTGGAGGGTACATTTCTGAGGAAGTACAGGCAGTGGAACTGACTTTGGTGCCGTCGCTCGCTGGTGCAGAAGCTGCCGTGCTGGACATGGAAGGCTTCAGTTTGCCGGTGAGGCTGGAAGTAGCCAGATAAGAGCACACTTACCCAGGAATTTAAAAGAAGATTGAACGCCGGCCGTTTTCGGCCTCCTTTAAGACAAAGAAGCTTGAAACGGCCGGTTAAACCTTACTCATGAAGTACGCAAAATACTATCTGGTTGCCTTGCTGGTGATCGCCGTAGACCAGGCCGTGAAAATGCTGGTGCACAACAACATGCAAATGGGCATGTCCGGGCAGATCCCGGTGTTCGGGGACTGGTTTAAGCTGCATTACACCCTAAACCCAGGCATGGCGTTCGGGGTGGAGCTGGGATCGGCTTACGGCAAAATCATTCTGACGGTCTTCCGGATGGTGGCTATGGTGGCCATCGGGTATCTGGTGTACTACCTCATCAAAAACCAGTACCACAAAGGACTGATCTTCTGTGTAGGCTTAATTTTGGGCGGGGCTATCGGTAACCTCATTGACAGCGTTTTTTACGGCGTTTTGCTGGACAACGCGCCCTACGGCGTTTCTACCCCGTGGCTGCACGGCCAAGTGATAGACATGTTCTACATTGACATTTGGGAAGGCATTTTGCCAAACTGGATCCCGCTTATTGGGGGAACAGCCATGTCGCTGTGGCCCATCTTCAACGTAGCCGATGCCGCTATCTTTGTGGGGGTTCTGATCATCATCTTCAACCAGAACCGATTCTTGAACCAACCACCAGTGAAAGAAAAACACGAGATCAATATTGTAGAGGCATAAAAAAAGAGGGCTGTCTAAATAGGCAGCCCTCTTTTTTTATAGGTGTTTTTAAGAAATCGGCTTAAAAGGAGTAGCCCATGTTAAGGCCCACCGCGAAGATGGAAGTTCCTTTATTATAGAAATACCCGGCAGCCCGCATCCCGAAGAACAAACGGCTGTCATCAAAGAAGTCAGTTTCAAAAACCGCTTTGCCCCCGAAGTCCTTTTCTCTAATATGGACGAACACCTCATCTGAACTTCTACCTGGCGTAGTGACTACATCATCATCCACGCCTCCTCTCACCAGGTCTAATTCTGAACGCCGCCGCACGGCAGGCCCCGCCCCGAATTTAATGGTGTAGCGCTCCGTCTCCAGCAGGTCATAGAAGAAGGAGGCATCAAACATGACAAAGGCTTTTCTGGAAGTGAAAAGCTGTATCTGTTTATCATATCGGGAGGAACTGAGGTACTCCGCGGAAACTGTGAAATGGAGATGGTCTGTGAGTTCACGGGTATATTGCTGGGAGAACAAGGCGCCGCTATTGTCTCCGTCCAGGATGTAGGCGAACCCTACACCGGTTCTGAAATGGTTGGGATAGCGGTATTGCGCGGAGGCACCCTGTACGGCAAACAGGAAAAAGAACCCTACTAAAACGCTTTTTAAAAGAAGGTTGCTTAGGAAGTTAACGTGTTTCATAAAAACGGCTCTAAAATCAAAAGAAATGGAGGAGGGCACGCGGTAATGTCAATACTCAGGTTTAATTATTTAAGTTGTGCCGATAAATAAATTTTCTGCTATATAGAGGCGTCAAAGATGTTTCAAGCGGAAATCTGGTCAACATTCTGCTAGTATTTAGTTCTATTGGTGGTTAAAAATCAGGTAAGGCAGATGATATCTTAAGCATATTTAAGCCAAGTCTCCATCCCTACGCAACTCACTGTCTATATGCCTACAGCCGCGCCCTTGTTACAAGTAGACCAATTGGATATCGCCTTTGAAACGCGACAGGAAACGGTGCCGGCTGTAAAGGGTATTTCATTTGAGATCAGGAAAGGGGAGGCTGTGGCCATTGTGGGGGAGTCCGGCTCGGGTAAGACAGTGACAGCCCTATCGCTCATGCAGCTTTTGCCCCGAGGTGAGGTTCAGATCTCTGGTTCTGCTATGTTCAACTCTCCTGGATTGGGCCGGATAGACTTATTGAAACTCCTGGAAAAGCAGTTGCCCCAGGTAAGAGGCCAGGAGATTTCCATCATCTTCCAAGACCCTTCCTCCTCCTTGAACCCCGTGATCTCCTGTGGAAAACAGGTTGCAGAGGCTTTGCTCATCCACTTGCCTATTTCAAAAAAAGAGGCGTATTCCCGCACCCTGGCGCTTTTTGAGTTAGTGAAGCTGCCCGAGCCGGAAAAGATTTTCAGGCGTTTTCCACATGAGCTTTCCGGGGGACAGAAGCAACGGATCATGATTGCCATGGCCATGGCCTGCGAACCTTCTCTCCTCATCGCGGATGAACCTACCACAGCCTTGGATGTCACCGTACAGGCCGGAATCCTGCAGTTGCTCAATGAACTGCGGCTTAGAAAAGAGATGGCCCTGCTATTTATTTCCCATGACCTGGGCGTAGTGGCCGAAATCGCAGACCGGATTTTAGTGATGTACCAAGGCCATATAGTGGAAGAGGGGACCGTAACGCAAATCTTTACCAATCCGCAGCATCCGTACACCAAAGCCTTGCTCGCCTGTAGGCCCACCTTGCACACCCAAGGAAACGTTTTGCCCACCCTTTTAGACTTCAGCCCGGGGGAGTTTCAGAACCGTTTTCAGGAAAATGACGCTGAAACGGAAAGCCCTCAGAAAGCAGTGGAAAAGACCCAAAAAGTGAAGCAAGATCAGGACTTTTCAAGGGAGAAAGAGATAGCAGGAGAGCCTATCCTGCAAGTACAAGATATCCACGTGAAATTCACCCGGGGTAGATTGTTCTTTTGGCAACAAAAAGAGGTGGTGAAAGCAGTAAACGGCATTTCCTTTGAGGTTTTCCCGGGTGAGACGTTGGGCATCGTGGGCGAATCTGGCTGTGGGAAAACCACGTTGGGGCGGGCTTTGTTGCGGTTGATAGAGCCTACCTTGGGGAAAGTAGTTTTCAACAGGAAAGATTGGTTTGATTTGCCCGCGGAGGAGCTGCGGAAAAGCAGGAAAGACTTCCAGATGATCTTCCAAAATCCGTTGGCTTCGCTCAATCCTATGATGAAAATAGGGGCCGCCATTATGGAACCCATGCAGGTGCACGGGGTGTTACATACCCAACAGGAGAGAAGGCACCGGACCTTTGAGTTACTAGAGACCGTTCACCTTCTGCCCGAGCATTTTCACCGTTATCCCCATGAATTTTCCGGCGGACAATTACAGCGTATCTGCATTGCCAGGGCGTTGGCGCTGGAACCCACGTGTATCATCTGTGATGAAATCGTCTCGTCTTTAGACGTATCGGTGCAGGCCCAGATCCTGAACCTGCTCAACCGTCTCAAGCGCGATTTCAACCTCACGCTCCTCTTTATTACCCACGACCTCTCTTTGGCCAGATTCATGTCTGATCGCCTGCTGGTGATGGACAAAGGCCGCATTGTGGAGCAGGGGCCCGCGCACCAGATTTTCGCTTCTCCGCAGCAGCCTTACACCAAAGCCTTGCTCCAGGCCGTCCCGGCTGGGGAGCTCAAGGATATTTTAGCGGCGCAAGAGAAACGAAAAGCGTACAAAGCAAGTATAGAACAATAGATATATTTGCAGGTGCTTCCCCGCAAAGGTGTTTTTGCCATGTTTTCGTAAAATGAGGCTTTAAACAGCATATACTAAACGCTTTCCAACGTAGAAGGGAAGCAGGATTGAAACTTATTTGGCAGCTACCATGCCGCCCAGGTTCTGCCTTGAAAACAGAATCTACTAGAAATTGAAAAGAATTAATGGAAAGAAAAAGAAGAGGCCCGGGTGCCGGCAGAGATTCTGCCCCGCGGTCTAGTAATACCAGAAAAGACAAAGGTGCTCCCCGCCGCGAAAAAGGCGGCGCTTCCGGCAGACGCAGTGGCCGCAGCCAGAACGCGGGCGAGGTGTCTAGGGAGGTGCTGTTGAATATCTTCGGGCAGGAGCCTAAGAAGGTGTTCACGTACCGCCAGCTGCACCGCCGGTTGGGCGTCAACGACAAAGAAGGCCGCGAAGTGGTTTCCAGTCTCCTGAAAAAGATGAGCAAAAACGGCGAGTTGATTTTCCTGCCGGATGACTCCTATATCCTGAACCCAGAGTTCCGCGGCAGCGTGGAGAAAAGCTTTGACCGCCCTGAGCGCGGCAGCCGCCGAGAGAGAGATTCTGACCGCGGCGCCACTGTCTCCCGCCGGGGAGGCGCTACCATGGTGGGCAAGGTGGACTTGGCCAACGCCCGTCACGCCTATGTGGTGACCGAGGAAAGCGAGCAGGACATCCGGGTACCGGTAGAGAAACTCATGTTTGCCATGGACGGCGATACCGTGCGCATACAACTGCGCAGAACCCGCCGGGCCAATGAACGTCCCGAGGGGGAAGTGGTGGAGGTGATCCAGCGCCAGCGCGAGGAGATCGTGGGCCGTCTGGAGATGTCCAAAGGCTACGGCTTCATCGTGCCCGATCAGAAGAAAATGTACTTTGACGTATTTGTGGGCGAGCGCGGCTTAGCCGATGCCAACCACGGCGACAAAGTGCTGGTGAAAGTGACGGAGTGGCCCGAGGATCCGCAGAAAAGCCCTACGGGCGAGATCATCCGCGTCTTTGGACCGGCAGGTGAGCACAACGCCGAGATCCACGCCATCATGGCTGAGTTCGGGTTGCCGTTTGAGTTCCCAGAGTCGGTGGAGAAAGAGGCCAATGCCATACCGGATACCATCACCCAGGAGGAAATCGCCAAGCGCCGCGACTTCAGAGACATCACCACATTCACCATTGACCCGGCAGATGCCAAAGACTTTGACGATGCCCTGAGCATGCGCCAACTGGAGAACGGCAACTGGGAGATTGGGGTGCACATTGCCGATGTGACCCATTACGTGCAGCCCAACAGCAGACTGGAGAAAGAGGCTTACCGCCGCGCCACCTCGGTGTACCTGGTAGACCGTACCATTCCCATGCTGCCCGAGCGCCTGTCTAACGGCCTGTGCTCGCTGCGTCCGCACGAAGACAAACTCACGTTCTCAGTGGTGTTTGAGATGGATGACAACGCCAAGGTCCACAACTACTGGGTGGGCCGTACCATCATTCACTCAGACCGCCGCTTCGCCTACGAAGAAGCCCAGGAGGTGATTGAGACCGGCGAAGGCGATTACGCGCAGGAAATCCTGAAGCTGAACGAGCTGGCCAAGAAATTCAAAGACAAACGCTTCCAGAACGGAGCCGTGAACTTTGAGACCATCGAGGTGAAATTCAAGCTGGATGAGAACGGCAAGCCGCTGCACCTGTACGTGAAAGAGCGCAAAGACGCGCACAAACTCATTGAGGAGTTCATGCTGCTGGCCAACAAGTACGTGGCCGAGCACGTGTACAAGCAGCGCAAAGGCAACAAGAAACTTACCATGGTGTACCGTACGCACGGTGCGCCAGATCCGGAGAAACTGTTGAACTTCTCTGTGTTCGCGCGCAAGTTCGGGTACAAGGTAGATCTGGAGGAAGGCAAGGACATCTCCAAAGAGCTGAACAAGCTGGCCGATCAGACCCATGGCAAGCCCGAACAAAGCGTACTGCAGAGTTTGGCTATCAGAACCATGGCCAAAGCCAAGTACAGCACCGAGGAAGAAGGGCACTTCGGGTTGGCGTTCGCGCACTACTCGCACTTCACGTCACCTATCCGGCGGTACCCAGATATGATGGCGCACCGCTTGATACACCAGTATGAGCAGAAGGATTTCTCCGCCGAGAAGGAAGAGTTTGAAGAGCGCAGCCAGCACTCCTCAGACATGGAGAAACGCGCCGCCGATGCTGAGCGGGCATCCATCAAGTTCAAGCAGGTGGAGTACATCAGCGGGTTCATTGGGCAGCAGTTCAAGGGCATCGTGTCTGGCTTAACTGACTGGGGCATGTACGTGGAGATTGAGGAGAACAAGTGCGAAGGCATGGTCCGCCTAGCCGATCTGCAGGACGACTTCTACGAACTGGACTCCGCTAACTACCGCATCATCGGGCAGAACAACAAACGCATTATCTCGTTTGGCGATGAGGTGATGGTGGAGGTGAAAGCCGCCAACGTGCTGGAGCGTACCATTGACCTGATCTTGATTGACACCGTGAAGAAATAATCGGTTTCTTTGAAAGCGTTTTCGGGCTCTTTTACCCAAAAGGGTCTGGAAACGCTTTTTAAGGCTTATGAGTAAAAACAAAAACGCGGTTTCTTTATTTTACTGTAGCTTTGGCGGTAAGTAAAGAAACCGCATTTTCATCTAACCCAAAGGACTTTGCCCAATCGCTTAAAAAATACTCCTGTGAATATCTCCCAATTCTCAGAACGTATCCACCAGACGCTGTCTACCCTCCGGTACGGGCAGTTCCCCGATGAACTCTATGCGCCCATCCGGTACATGATGGACCTGGGCGGTAAAAGAGTGCGTCCGCTGCTGACGGTCCTGGGTGCTTACCTCTTCCATGACGACGTGGAGAAGGCCCTCATGCCCGCCGTTGGGGTAGAGGTTTTCCATAACTTCACGCTCATGCACGATGACATCATGGACAACGCGCCTTTGCGCCGCGGCCAGGAAACCGTGCACGAGAAATGGAACACCAGCACCGCTATTCTCAGCGGCGATGTCATGCTGGTGCGCGCCTATGAGTGCTTTCTGGGCGTTGATCCTTTAAAATTGCCTAAAGTATTGCAGCTGTTCAGTACCTGCGCTGCCGAGGTATGCGAAGGTCAGCAACTGGACATGAACTTTGAGAGCCGCCAGGATGTGCGGATTGAAGAGTACCTGCACATGATCAAGCTCAAGACCGCCGTGCTGCTGGGCTTCGCGCTGGA
This sequence comes from Rufibacter hautae, assembly GCF_008271695.1. Classification (GTDB taxonomy): domain Bacteria; phylum Bacteroidota; class Bacteroidia; order Cytophagales; family Hymenobacteraceae; genus Nibribacter; species Nibribacter hautae. The sequence continues at coordinate 1,821,461 of NZ_VKKY01000001.1, read as the reverse complement.
GCTGGGTGCGCTGCTCAACAACGCTGCCGCAGAAGATGCCCGCCACCTGAAGGAATTCGGGATCAACATGGGCATTGCTTTCCAGCTCCGCGATGACCTGCTGGATGTGTACGGGGACCAAGCCAAATTCGGGAAGCGCGTGGGCGGCGATATTGTCTCAGACAAGAAAACGTACCTGCTACTGAAAGCCCTGGAACGCTCCTCCGCCACGCAGCGCGAGGAACTGCGCCGCTGGCAGGGCCAAGGCGACAACGGTCAGGAAAAGCAGAAAGTAGCGGCCGTAAAATCCATCTATGACGAGCTGGACATCCAGGCCACTACCCACAGCCAGATCAACCACTACTTCCAGAAAGCCCTCCACCACCTGAACGAAGTTAATGCCCTCAACAGCAAAAAAGAACTGCTCCGGCAACTGGCCCTTCAGTTGATTGAGCGCGAGAGCTAATGCTTGATTTCGGCTTTGCCGATTTATGAAGTAGCTTTCTAGTTGATTGAGTTGGAGGTAAGCTGTTTTAGCCCTGTTTTTCTTGAATGGTGCGTAAAACGGCTTTCATACTTCTGGTTGCTTGGTCTGTAAAAGGTGATTTCTTACCTTCTAAACTGGCGGAGGGAGAATGCCGTTCATCGTCTTAATTGCTCAGGTTTTGCTAACTTGAGCCTTTGTTTGGGGCTGCTGCCTCATCTGTTCTGTACCTATTTAGAGCCACATGCCCATTACCATCACCTTTATCATCATTGCCGTTACCGTCCTTGCTTCTTTGTTTGCCTGGCAGAACCAGAACCTGATGGAGAATTGGGTGCATCATCCGCAGTCGGTGGCGCGCAACAATGAGTGGTGGCGCCTGCTCACCTCCGGCTTTCTGCACGCCGATTTCATGCACCTTTTCTTCAATATGTTCTCGCTGTACTTCTTCGGGGGGGTGGTAGAGAACCAGTTTATGGGGGTGTTCGGGTTTACCACTGGGGCCATTCTCTACGTCTCGCTCTACCTATTAGCCATCATCATATCAGACCTGCCCACGTACTTCAAACATAAGAACGACAGCCGGTACTATTCTCTGGGGGCCTCAGGCGGGGTGGCGGCCATCATCTTTGCCAGCATCTATTTCAACCCGCTAACGGAGATGCTCATTTTCCCTATTCCCATTCCCATCAAAGGATACATCTTTGGGGCATTGTATCTCTTCTATTCCTATTACCTAAGCACCAGGAGCAGCGGCGACGGCATCAACCACAGTGCCCACTTCTATGGCGCGGCTTTCGGGTTTGTGGTGAGCATCATTTTGATACCTAGCCAACTCCTGAACTTCTTCCAGACCATCATTCAATCCATTACAGGTTAGGGTAGTTTTGTATTTACCCTAGGAGCATGGCTCTATCTTTTCTTTGGAACTTACGTATACTATTGTATTACAGCATTTTTAAGGAAAAGGAGGGTAGATGAATGTTGAATTTTACTAAGGTATATCTGGTGTTTTGCCTTTGCGTGTTTTTTCAGGCAAACGGCAGGGCTCAATCTCTTTTGGCTAAGACAGCTGCTGTGTCTAAGGTAAACCGAACTAGCTTGGGCGAAGGCATCGCGCAGAAAGACCCGGTACTGCTGGACATGGTGACCAAAGCAGGTTTGATGCCCATGCTCACCAACAGCGGGGAATACACCTTCTTTGCGCCTTCAAGCCAGGCTTTAGGCCAGCACCAAAACGACTCGCCGGAACAACTCAGAAGCTTTTTGGAGCAGCACATTGTGAAAGGAACCCTCACCACCGAGGACCTGCGCGATGGCGCCGACATAAAATCAATGGGCGGAAACAGCCTGCGCGTCTGCCGCAAAAAAGGAACGCTCATGGTGAGTGGCCTGCGGCTGATGAAATCAGACCAACTCTATATGAATGGCGTCTGGCACCAACTCAGCGGAGCCATTCCACCACCTACTAACGCACTTTAGATAACGACACGTGTGAATGCAAAAGGGTCTACCATAGTGGTAGACCCTTTTGTTTTTGGCATATTTCAAGCGCCCGTTTTAGAGCCGATTTCTGGAAAACGGCTCCAAAATAGCTCCAAAACGAACTGGCGGGATGTAGCGCTTACCTGATGTTTCCGGATTCTACCTTCCGCTCAATAACAGAAACGGCCGAAGCCCCAAAGTACCCGATGGCACCGTTGCTGATGTTGCCCGGAGCGTTGGCCGGTGGGGCATCAAACGGCCCGCCGGTGTAGTACTGCATGCGGGAGAGCACCCGGAAGAACTCATAGCCGGGCCGGTCCAGGGAAAGCATCTCCACCTTCATCACATCTCCGTCTTCCAGTTCAATGCCAATCTCGGGGTCGCCGTAGTTGCCATCGTAGAGGTCATCGTTGATGGCCACTATTTCTTTGTCGCGCTTGCCGTTCACGTAGATGTTGAACTTGTAGAGATCGCCTTTGCCGGCGGGCTCTTGGAAAAAGATGGTGGCGTAGTATCCCTCGTCTACCTCGGCGGTGCCTTCTTTGAAGTGGTAGGTCAGGGAGTCAAGGGTGCTCACGGGTTTCAGGAAGCTGCTGGCGGTGTACTCCTGCCCGTTCAGCTGCACGTTGAGGTGGTACGTGTTGCCGCGTTTGCCTTGCAGTTGGGTTGTCTGGTACAAACCGTTGCCTTTGGCTTGCAGAATCTCCTCAAAGCCCTCATTGTCTTTGATACGTACCACGGCATTGTCAAAGCCGGCCGCCGGACCTTGGGTCAGGTAGCCTTTGGAAGAGGACAGGCGCACGGTGTAAGGGCCCGGCTGATCGGTGACCAGCCCTTCTATCACTACTTTGGCGGACTCTTCGGGTAAATCGTAGTCAATGACTTCCTCACAGCTGCTGAACAAAAGCAAGGAGGAAAGCAGGAAAAACAAATATCTTTTCATGGTCTATTCTAGGTAATTCACTTAGAAATTGAAGTTGTAAGTAATAGCCGGGATGATCCCGAACATGTAGGTTTTTACCGCCTCGGTCTGGGCCGTATTGTCCTCGTTTTCTCTAAAAGCGATGGAAAACGCGTTTTTGCGGTTGTAAGCATTGTAGAGTGAGAGGCTCCAGCTGCTGTCATGCTTCTTGCCGGTTAGGCTTCTGGGTCGGTCATAGGTTACCGCTAAGTCCAAGCGGTGGTAAGCGGGCAACCGGAACCCGTTGCGCGAGGAGTAGATAGGATAGGAGTGCCCCTCGTACTCAAAGCGGCCCACGGGCATAGTGGTGGCCCCCCCGGTAGCGTAGGTCCAGTTGGCCCCGAAGCTCCAGCGTTGGTTCAGTTGGTAAGTAGAAACCACGTTCACCGAGTGACGACGGTCGTAGCGTACCGGGTAGGCCTTGCCGCCGTTGATGCCGGGCACCGTGCGGTCAGTTTTAGACCAGGTGTAGCCAATCCAGCCGGTGAAATCGCCTTTCTGCTTGCGCAGCATAAACTCCGCGCCGTAAGACGTGCCCGAACCACGCAGCAACACCGTGTCAATGCGGTTGTTCAGGAACACATCAGAATTGTCTTTGTAGTCAATCTGGTTCTGCATCCATTTGTAGTACACCTCCACCGAGGCCTCAAACATGTTGTCTTGGAAGTTTCGGAAGTACCCGGCGGCCACTTGGTCAGCGATCTGCGGTTTGGTGTAGTGGTTGCTGGGCACCCACACGTCAAAAGGCAGCGAGGCGGTGGAGTTAGACAACAGGTGCAGGTACTGGCGCATGCGGTTGTAGGAGGTCTTCACGGAGCTTTTCTCATCTACCTGGTACTTCGCTGAGAAGCGCGGCTCCAAGCCCCTATAGTCTTTGATGACTTCCAGAGAGCCGTAGTCTTTGCGCCCGATTTTGGTGAAACCGTCCTCAGCGTACTCATACACGGTGCCTTTGCCCACGTTCGCGAAATAAGAGAAGCGCAGGCCGTACTCCATAGAAAGGCGCGACGTGATCTCATACTGGTGGCTCAGGTACGCGGCAGTTTCTAGGGCGTTTGATCCGTCTAACCTGATCTCGTTGAAGTACGACTCGGGGCCTGGTTTCACTACGCCCGGCTGGAACCGGTGGAACGTGCCCATCCACCCAAACTTGAACTGGTGCTGCGGATTGAGGTAGTAGGTGTAGTCGTTTTTGAGGCTGTAGTCAATGATGTGCGAGGTCCAGGTGAACTCAGAAGATTTCTCTTTGGAGCCCAGCGAGTAGTCAAAATCTGAGAAGATGAGCGTGGTATTGGTGAACAGCTTGTCGTTAAAGAGGTGGTTCCAGCGCAGAGTGGCCGTGGCGTTGCCCCAGTCAAACGCACCGGAGTTGTTGCCCGCCACATCGCGCCCGAAGTACCCGCTCACGAACAGCCTGTCCTTCGGACCCAGAATGTAGTTGGCTTTCAGGTTCAGGTCGTAGAAATAGAGCTGGTTGTCTTTGATGCCTTCGTCTGAGCTGAGTTTGAAAAATACATCAGCGTAGGTTCTGCGGCCCGAGAGGATGAACGAGCCTTTGTCTTTCACGATAGGCGCTTCCACGGTCAGGCGGCTGCTGAGCGTTCCGATCCCGCCCGAGGCGGCGAACCGTTTGCTGTTCCCTTCTTTCATCCGGATGTCCAGCAGCGAGGACAACCGGCCGCCGTGCTCCGCGGGGATGCCGCCTTTGTAGAGCTGCACGTCTTTGATGGCATCGGCGTTGAACACGGAGAAGAAGCCCATGAGGTGGGAGGCGTTGTACACGGGGGCCTCGTCCAGCAAAATCAGGTTCTGGTCCACGCCGCCGCCGCGCACGTAGAAGCCGCTGGTTCCCTCACCGGCCGTCTGTACGCCCGGCGTCATCTGGATGGCCTTGATCACGTCCACCTCGCCCATGAGGGCCGGCATTTTCTTGAGCTCGGCGACCTGCATTTTCATGGTGCTCATTTCCATGCTGCGCACGTTCTCGTCTTTCACATCGGTGCTGGTGACCACTACTTCCTGCAGGGCGGTCTGGTCACTTTTAAGCTCGATGTTGAGTTTCTGCGGAGAAGAGAGCGCCACCATCTGGGTGTGCGTGACGAAGCCCAGGTAGCTTACCACCACGGTGTAGGTGCCTTGTGGCAGAGTGAGGGAGAAGAAGCCGTATTCGTTCGTGGCGGCGCCCACGCCGGAGAGCTCGCGCACGCCTACGGTGGCGCCAATGAGGCCTTCGCCGGAGGACTGGTCTTTCACGTAGCCGCTGAGGGTGAGTTTCTGTTGGGCATTTCCTGACAAAGGGAGAGCGAAGAGGAAGGTGCAGAAGAAAAGCAAGAGAAGCTTTCTGCAAGACGATTGGTAAGGAAGAGATTGCATGATACTGTTTAAGCAGGTATTCTTCAAAAGACCGCGAAAACAGCCATCACCCCTACATAGGAGAATATTAATATTCTGTTAAGAAGACCAACATGCGCAATTTGTCTCTGAATGGGTTTGGGTTGTAGACTAACTGCCGGGCTGTTTTAGAGGCGTTTTCAGTTAAACAGGCCCAAAACCGGGTAGGGCTGAAAAAATATATAGGTTGGGAAGCAACCCTTCATGGGCGTGACTCATCTTTAGAATGAAACGTAACGCTACCACTCCCATGAAAAAAACCAACTTGTTCCCATTACTGGCTGTTTTGGCCCTTATTGCTTCCTTGTCGTCCTTCAGAGGAGCCAATCGTACTGCCTTTGATGAGCAAACCCGTAACCTGCCGGCTTTCCATGAGATAGGGCTGGCGTATCCGGCCAATGTGATCCTGCGCCAGGGCGGTACCCAGAGCGTGAAAGTAGAAGGAGACAAAGACCAGTTGGCAGACTTGGAGACGGAGGTGAAAAATGGCCGCCTGTCTATCAAGAGAAAAGACGAGGACAGAAACTGGAACTGGTCCTCGTCGGGCAATGACCGCGTGACCATCTACATCACTGTGCCGCAGGTAGACCACCTGGCGGTCAGCGGCTCCGGGAAGATCAAGGGAGAGGGTACTTTCAAGGCTAAATCACTGGATCTGGCGGTGAGCGGCTCGGGCGGCATCCAGCTGAACGCTAACGTAGAAAACCTGTCCAGCCGCATCTCGGGGTCTGGCAGCGTGGAACTGAAAGGCGAAGGCCAGGAGAGCACCATCTCGGTGAGCGGCTCAGGTTCCATGAAAGGGTATGAGTTCAAGACCAACTCGGCCCAGGTAAGCATCAGCGGCTCGGGCTCCTGCGAGATCAACGCCACTTCCTCGCTCAAATCCAGCATCAGCGGCAGCGGCCGGGTTTCGTATGAAGGCTCGCCCAGCGTAGACAGCCGCGTGAGTGGCAGCGGCACCGTGAAGAAACGCGGTTAATTCAAGCGATATCAGCCGTACCGGAGGGCATTAGACAGACATCGTTCTAGCCTTGTTTTCCGGAAATCGGCTTTAAAACGGCTTAATTGCTAAAGGTCTTATAGGCAAAAGCCAAAGTGTAAGGGAAATCGGGCTGCATTTCTTCAGGTTTTTGGATCTGATGTTTGTAGAGAGACGTGAAATAAAGCCAACGATTTCCCTTCACTTCTGGTGAACCACCGGGCATGAAGGTAGGCTATTTGCCTGAAACCCGATCCATACTTTTCCTGTTTTTAGCCCCGTTTCCCAGAACTGTGTTCAAAGAAGCGGGGCTTTTTCTTGCCTCTACCTCAGGCACCTAGAATAGGGGTAAGGCTCTGGTTGTTGGTCTTTAGGGGAGATTCTTCAGACCTACGTTTCTATGAAAACCTTCTTTTCTTCAGTGCTGCTGCTTTCTGTGCTGTTGGTCCAGACCGCCTGCATGCGGGCCTATGAACCAATTGCCTCCAGTGACCGATTGTCTTCTCTTCCCACGCCCGGCCACAGCCAGGAAGTGGAGGTGTTTTTTCCCGGGGAACGGCCCACTGATACCGCCTATGTGAAAATTGCCGTGGTGGAGGAGAAAGCAGAAGGCGAGGTGGCGTACGCGAAGTTGGTAGAGCAGCTCAGAAACAAAGCGCAGAAACAAGGCCTGGACGCAATCCTCATCCTGGGCAAAACCCAGGGTACCCAATTGAAAAACGATGCCACCTTGTTTGAGGTCATTCTGGAGATAGCCTCCGGCGATGAAATCAAGGACAACTATTACTCTGTTACAACCCATGAACTGAGCGCCGTGGGCATTAAATACAAACGCAACCTGCAGTACCTTCCCCAATACGTGCAAAGCAAGCGCCTTTACGCCCTGGAGCAAGGCCAGGAACTTCTGCTGGCCACGGTGGCCGTTGACCACCTGGGACAAGACCAGAAAGTAACGTACCAGAATGTGAACGATACTCCTACCTACCAAGGGTTCGTGCACCGCTATAGTTTAGACCACCTTTTGAAGGAACAAGGCCCCAAATGGCATTACCTGGAGGAGAACGGGTTGGTGGTAAGAAGAAAACTCATGAGCCTAGATGGCAGCGGCCCAATCAAAAACATCAAGATCAGCTACAATGCCGCCCAGTTACCTGAGAAGCTGGAAATCCGTCATCCGGTAATGGCCCAGCCTGAAATCCTCACCATCACTTACAATGCGCAGGGGCAGGTCACCCAGAAGCTCATCTACCGCAACAAGCAGCTTGTCTTGCAGGAAACCAACACGTATGATGCAGCCGGCAAATTGGTAAGCACCCTGCATGAGAAAGTGCAGCACGGTGCGGTCCTTCCTTTCCTGAAAACCGTGTACGATTACTACAACCTGCTTTCCCTGAACTGATTTCAATTTAGTTGTTTTAGGGCTCCTTTTCTGAAAAGAGGCCCTAAACCGATTGGAAGGCTACTGCAGCGTACGGCCCCTGAACAGCAGGAAACCTACGTGCCCGAAGACACTCCAGCGGTTCTCGTCATTGTCATAGTGGATGAAATGCAGGGCCGCCGGCCCGATGGGTAGGTGTAGAATCACGCCGGTGCTGGCCGTGACTCTCGGCCGCTCAAACCCTTTGGCTCTGATGGCTTCCTGCATGGGGCCTTCTTCCAGCGGTCCGTGGATCACGTGTACGTAGGTTTCGGTGCGCCATTCAAACTTGGTCAGTAAGGTGGCAGAATAGCGCAGGCCCGCGGCCCCGTACCGGCTAGCGCGGTACTTGTCCAGGAACAGGGTGCGGGAATCTGGCAGCGGCGCAAAGATGGGGGAAGTGTTAACCGATGACCGGTAGTTGGAGAAGGTGCCCTGCGTGCTGACCACCCCTTCCAGAAAATAGCCCCACGAGCTTCTATCATTGTTAAAAGGGAAGTACTCTTCCAGCGAACCAGAGATTTGCAGCCATTGGTGATCTGCCGTGCGCCTGTCCGGATTCAGGGAGGTGGTGCCTGGCTTGTACGCCTCTTCACCTTGTACGCCGCGGATGCCCATCACCGCCCGGCGGCCTCGGGTGGAGTACATTTTCCGGTTCAGGGAGTTCCGCTCAAACCGCAACGCGGCCGTGTATCCGGTGAAGTCGGTCTCGTCCAGTACGTCTTCAGAGGACACGGTTCTCACGTTCGCGTACTCATCTTCATTGGAGAAATACGAGAGATCCATTACTACCCGGCTCCTGAAATTATGGCTGAACCCGGCTTGCATGCCTAACTTGAAATCGCGCTGGCGCACCTGGGTACTGGCGGCATCGCGGTTAAGGAAATCGTTCACGTCACGGTAATTGAGGGAACTGTACATCACCGAGGGTTCCACATAGAACGGCAGCTTGGCCGGTATGTTCACCCGGAAACCGAACTGCCCCGCGGAGTAGAACCGGCCTATGTTGGCGTTGGCGCCCACCGTGTACAGCAATCGGTTCAGGTACCGGTATTCCAGCCCCAGGTACAGGTTGTCTACCGGCCGGGTACTGAAGACGGCGCCCACCTCGGCGGTGGCGTTGTTGCTCTGCTGGGCGTCAATGCTTAGTTCATATCCGCCAGCCAGGCTATCGAACCTGATGCGCGGGTAGATTCCCTTGAAGAAGTCATTGGCCGCCAACCGGTAGTAGCCTTCCTCAATTTCGCCTATCTCGTATTTGTTGTCTTCGTTTCTCCGGAAGAAGTTGCGCACGTAGTTGTGCTGGTTTTCCTTAAGACCCTGGATCTTGACGCTGGCGAAACGCGGCGGGGGCGCCTGTTTCTGGAACGCCTGCCGTCTTTGCTGCAAACTCACGGAGTCTACCTCGCGCTTGATGCGCTGTTTCATGAGCGGCAACTTCTCCTCGGCGGCTTTCACCCCAATGTCAATCAGATCTTTCACCCGGTCAAAGGCGGTGGTACCGTATCCTTCCAGATCAGGTTGGATAAGGATGCCGTTGGGGCCAACGGCCAAGGTATCGGCTACGTCAAAGCCCAGGAAAACGAGGGAAGAGCTTAACAGTTCATCGTCCTTTTCATGCGGGTATTTTTTGAAGGAGACATCGCCCACGTTCACGCCAATGATGACATCGGGCTTGAATTCTGAGCGCAGCACATCGGTAGGGAAGTTGTTGAACAGGCCGCCATCAAACAGGTAGCGCCCATCGGCCTGGCGAATAGGGCGGAAAGCCAGCGGCACGGCCATGGAATTACGGACGGCATCAGCTAAGGAGCCGCTGCGCTGCACAATCTGCTGGCGCGTGAAGATCTCGGCGGTTAGGCTGCGGTAGGGTACAAACAGCTTGTTGAAGTCATACTTGGAGATGGCCCCGCCCGCCGCCAGCGTAGAAGCCAGGGCGTAGTTCAGGTTCACGTCGCTCACCAGTCCGCTGGTGGTCTGTACTTTGATGCTTTTCTGCAGAGAGATAGGCAACCGTAGCGCCGCCGGCGAAGGGTCTAAGCTGAAGTAGTTGAAGGCGTGTTCCTCCAGCGGCCGGCCAGACACCCAGTACTGGAATTTAGGGGACAATACCAGGTCTTCTATGTCCTGGGGCGAGTAGCCAGCGGCGTACAGCGCGCCCACCACAGAGCCCATACTGGTGCCCACAATGTAATCAATGGGAATGTTGTTTTTCTCCAGCACTTTGAGCACGCCCACGTGGGCCAACCCCTTGGCACCGCCGCCGCTGAGCACCAACCCAACTTTCTGGGCAGAGGCTTGCCAGGAGACAAATAACAGCAGGAACAGGAATACCCTTAATTGAGGTAAGAGTTTAAACATATGAACTACGGGAAATAAATGTAGATAAAAGGCTTGGTGGCATGGCGCTATTTTCCCTTTGGCAGGTGCAGGGCATCATTAAGGGAGAGATGGCCCTTTGTTATACGCTAAAATCCATTCTTAAAGCCGGTTAGCTGCACTTACTACCAGAGGCCTAAAAAGGTTGGTGTTATGGCCTGAAAAGCAACATGATTCCTCCTCTTCATCAAGGATTGCCCTTGAGCAGATAGGGTTTAGCGCATTGAATGGTCCAATTTTCCGGAAAACGCCAGCGTAGAATCGAATTTACAGGAGGATTATTTCTTTTCCTGCAGCGGTACAATCCAAGGGGAAGGCTGATGCGGCAGCCAAGCAACCCCGGCCAGGTTCACGGTAGAGTCTACCAATAACTGAAAAGGCCGTTTGTTGAGGCTCACCTGGGTATGGGCAAACACTTTCACCTCTCTATAACCCTGCTGCCGGTACTTACGCTCCAGGAACTGACAGTACTGCCAGAGAAGGTCTGGGTGCGTGGCTACGGTGCGGGCTTGTTTGGCGGTGAGGTGGTTCTCTGGATATTCCCAGAACAGTTGGTTGTCTGCCAGCACCTTGAAGGAAGCGTAGCCATTTTTGGTGCGTAGCATCATGTGCCAGGACATACGGTGTCCTTCCTCGGTCCAGTTGGGGTTACCCGGAAACCACCAGTGCCGCAGCGGCAGCAGAACCTGTACCAGCAAATGAATGCCCAGAAACCAGAAGAAAAGCCTTTCTCGGGTGCTTATTTCCTGAACAGGGCTCTCACTGGCCGTGAATGCCGGCTTCTTGCGCAGGAACCTTCTTCTAATGGTTTCCGGCGGAAAAAAGAACAAACACAAGGCCAGGGCCAGGTACGGGAAAATACCTATGTGGAAGATGGCCGAGTTAAAGCCGTGGAAGAAGATAGCCATGCAGAAAGCCAAGAACCGGGTACGTCGCCAGAGCAGCAGCGGAACAATGAGCAGGTCAAAGAAGATGCCGCCGTACACCACCAACTTCTGAAACCAGGTCTCCTGGAGCAGTCCACCAATGAGCCAGAAGTGCGATTTATTGGCAAACCAAACCTTGATGGGAATACCCGCGAGCCAATCGGCATTCATTTTAGCAACGGAGGCGTAGGTGTAGACAATCCCCATTTGGGCCACAAAGATGACCAGGCACCACCTTGGGCAGGAAAGGGATTTTAGCTCTGGTTTGCGCCGGGCATCTACGGAGGCGTACGCATGGGCGGGCACCAACAGCATCAAGAAGCAAAGGACCAGCAGCAGGTAGTAGTGGTTGTTGTAGCTGGTTTTCTGCATGAGGTAAGTGCCCCACCAAAGCACCGTGAAAAGAACCATGCTGGCCCGGTAATACAACCCAACCATCACCAGCAAGCCTAGCAGGGCCATGAGGCCATAATAGAAATACATGCCGTTGCCGGGCAAAGGCCTGAGCCACTCAAACCCAATGAACGGGAAAGAGACCGTGGGCTCTACCAGGTTTTTCTTCACCCAACCCGTTATGATAGCGCCCGCCGTCTCCAGAAACAACAGCAAGCCAAACAACCACCTGAACACCACCAAAGGCGCGTTGTCTACCGGTTGCCGGAGCCACGTGAGCAGCGATGGTTTAAGAGTAGGAGCAGTGATGGCGGTAGACATGGGCAACAGTGCTAAAAGACAGGCAGGCTTGGTAAACTGATTTTCTCCCTACGTAGCTTAGGGCCGTGATGCTAAGGTAAAAATACGGTTTTGCCCTGAAAGAAACAGGCCCGGCAGAACTTACTACCGGGCCTGTTTTGAAGGCTTTTTAGAAAATCAGCCCCTAAACGTGCTTAGCGGAGCGGCTTAGGCATAACCGGAAGGCTCTCGTGGCCCTCAGCATCTACTGCCTGCACGGCAAAGAAGTAGTTGTCTTTGGAGTAGGGCAGGGTAGTGGTGGTGCCTTCCACGTAGATTTTCTTTTCCCACATGGGGGCCGAGGTATCGCGCATGAGGATGTAGTAACCCGCTGGGCGCTCGCCTTTGGCCGGGGCTTTCCAGCGCAACTCAGTTTGGTTCGTGAGGTTGCTGGTCACCACACCTACTTCCTCCGGGGAGGATGGGGCCAAGGCCAGGCTGGCCAGGGTAGCCAGGTTCATAGCGGTGTTCTTGCGAACGTACTCAAAGTCCACGTGCTCCGGGAAATCGCCGTAGGCGATGCCTTTCTCGGTGCGCACATCCTGGTGCTGGTAGCGGTAGTTCTCGTTCATCTCACAAACCCTGATGGCCGTGAAACCCGCCTGGCTGAACGGCGTGTGGTCGCCGCCGCGCAGGAAACGGTCGGTGCGGTAGTTCAGGACTACTTCCAGTTGCGGGATATAACGCGAGGTCATTTCTTTCATGTAGCGGGCCAACTGGCGGCTGCGGCTGTCGTTCTCGCCGCCAATGCTTTTGCGCAGGGCGGTCATCTCAGGGGTCTCGAACGCGGGCACGCCCTCGGAGAAGATCCGCACGCGGGTGTTGTCTTTGAGGTTGGTCTCATCAGAGAAGGAGTTCCCAATCATGTCATTGTTGAGCATGGCGACCAAGTTCCAGTTCTCGGCCTTGGCTTTTTCGGCCAAATGCTTGGCGCCGTACAACCCTTGCTCTTCGCCCTGCACGCACACGAAGATGATGGTGGCCGGGAACTGCTGCTTGGCCATGACGCGGGCCAGTTCAATCACGGCGGCGGTGCCGGAACCATCGTCGTTGGCGCCGGGGGCTTTACCGGTCACGTCCATCACATCGGTGTTGCGGGAGTCTATGTGGCCGCTCACAATGAACACGCGGTCATCATTGGGGTCGGTGCCTTTGAGGGTAGCCATTACGTTGGCCATCTCCACGTCTTCCTTGATGCGGCGGCCATCGGCTTTCACGGTGTATTTGTCCTGGGTCACGGTCATGCGTCCGCCCGAGGTGGCGGCGGCTTTCTGCAGCTCGGCTTCGGCCCAATTACGGGCAGCGCCGATGCCTTTCTTCTTGTCTTTGACGGTGCTCAAGGAGTGGCGGGTCTCAAAGCTCACCAAGCCGCGCACCAGGCGCTCCAGCTCCTGCGCCGACACCTGCTCGGTAAGGCCTTTGATCAGGGGATCTGCTTTGACAATGGTTTGCGCCGAGGTAAGGTTAGAAAGGAAAAGGAAGCCCAGGGCAGCGGAACCTGCGCGGGCAAACGAGGAAATAGAAGTAAACATAAATAAGGTGGTGGCTTTGTTTGTATAACCTGACCTGTAATTTCCGGATTATTCCACAAAAACCAATGGCGAAGGCCTATGCAGAAAGCGAAAAACGGTTTTGGGCCTGTTTCTCAGAAATGAGGGCAGAAACGGTAGGGCGCAAAATGTTCTCCGTGGAACATTTTACCGGCAAAGCAACGTGAACTGGTGTTAGTACGTTTTACCTAAACCACCAATTGCAGAAACTATGAGTCAATCCGTGTCATCCATTAAGAGCCCCGCTGTGTCACCCGGCAGAGAATTTCTGGATAGTGTCCACTACTACTATGACCAGGCCGCCCAACATTCCAAGCTTCATCCCGGTATTCTGGCGCAGATCAAGGCCTGCAACAGCGTCTACAAAGTGAATTTCCCCGTGGAGGTAGACGGGCAGGTGCATGTGTTTGAAGGAATAAGGGCCCAGCATAGCCAACACAAGCTGCCTACCAAAGGCGGTATCAGGTACAGCATGCACGTAGACGAAGACGAGGTTGTGGCGCTGGCCAGCCTCATGACCTTCAAGTGCGCCGTGGTGGATGTGCCGTTTGGCGGGGCCAAGGGCGGCGTGAAAATAAACCCCAGAACCTCGTCTGTGGAGATGCTGGAGAAGGTGACCCGCCGGTTTGCCTCTGAGCTCATCAAGAAAAACCTGATAGGCCCGGCCGTAGACGTGCCCGCTCCAGATTACGGAACCAGCGGCCGCGAGATGGCTTGGATTGCCGATACCTACCACACTTTTAAGTTCGGGGAAACCAATGCTTTGGGCTGCGTGACCGGTAAACCGGTGGGCCAGGGCGGTATCCGGGGTCGGAACGAAGCCACGGGCTTGGGCATTTTCTTCGGGCTGCGGGAATCACTGCATGACGAGGCCGTGCTGAAGCCACTAGGCCTCACCAGCGGACTGGCCGGCAAGAGAATCATCATCCAGGGGATAGGGAACGTAGGGTACCATGCGGGCAAGTTCCTGCAGCAGGATGGCGCTATCATCATTGGCGTAGCCGAGCGCGAAGGCGGTATCTACAATCCAGACGGCGTGGACATTGACAGCATCTTCCATTACCGCAAGCAGAACGAGAGCTTTGAAGGGCACCCGGGCGGCAAGTTCATCCCCAACTCCATTGAAATGCTGGAGTACGACTGCGATGTGCTGTTGCCGGCGGCCCTGGAAAACCAGATCCACAGCGGAAACGCCGAGCACATCAAAGCCAAGATCATCGCCGAGGGCGCCAATGGACCTATCACGCAGGAAGCCGAGCGGATTCTGCATACCCGCGGGGTAGTCATCATCCCAGACCTGTACCTGAACGCCGGCGGGGTGACTGTTTCCTATTTTGAGTGGCTCAAGAACCTGTCTAACGTGCGTTTTGGGCGGATGGGCAAACGCGCCGAGGAAGCCAGCCTCAAGCGCCTGGTGAACACCATTGAGAAGACCACCGGTAAAAGCCTCTCTGCCGAGGAAAAGCTACTCATCATCCACGGTGCCGATGAAAAGGACTTGGTGTACTCGGGTCTGGAGGATACCATGATCACGGCCTACCAGGAGATGCGCGAGGTAACCCACCAGGTCAAAGGCATCACAGACCTGCGCACCGCCGGTTTCTACGCCGCCATTGAGAAGATTGGCGTGAGTTACCAGTCATTGGGTATTTTCCCTTGATGGGGAAGAAATGGCCTGTTTACCCATTACCTGTTCCCCGTTTTGGGGCTGTTTAAAGAAAAACAGCCCAAAAACGGGGTTCTGTTTTCAATACCTTTCTGTTTTTACGCTTTCCCGTGTAATTTACCAGAGGCCAAGGCTACTAATACCTTAAACCTTTACGTACTACGGTGGAGAATCCGGCTTTACGCGCAGAATTTGTCAAGCTCATTGCCCAGGATCAGGCGCTGATCCATAAGGTGTGCAGCATGTACTGCCGGGACCCCGAGGAGCGGAAAGATCTGTTTCAGGACATAGTGCTGCAACTTTGGCGGTCCTATCCCTCGTTTAAGCATGAGTCCAAGGTAAGTACCTGGATGTACCGCGTAGCCTTGAACACCGCCGTCTCCAGTTTCCGGAAAGATAGCCGCCGCCCCCACCACGGCTCTCTCTCAGACATGGACCTGCAGATTCCGGCCTCGCCCGATACCTCCGCTGAATACGAATTGAAAATAAAATATCTCTACGCCGCCATTGACCAGCTCTCGCAGGTGGAAAAGGCCATTGTGATGCTGTACCTGGAAGACAAAAGCTACGATGAGATGGCTGAGATCATAGGGATCACCAAATCAAACGTAGGTGTGAAGTTGAACCGCATCAAAGCGAAACTAGAGAAGCTGTTAACCCCGGTGTATGATGAATTTAGATAGCCTCAAAGATACCTGGAAGGTGTACGCGGCCCAAGCGGCGGCGGAGCACCAGGTGACCGAGCACCAGATCACAGGCTTGCTCAAGGCCCGTACCGAGAACGCCTTGACCAAACTTAGACGGAACATCTACTTTGAGTTGGTGGTGCAGGCCTTTACGGTCATACTGTTTGGGGTGTGCGCGGTGCTGGTGAAGGAAGACACGGCTTTCCAGGTCTTGTGCGTGGTGGTGATGGTGGTCTGCCTACCGTTTCTGGGCTATTTTTGGGCAAGGCTGTCTTATGTGAAAGGCCTCAACGTGACTACTGCCAATCTGCGGTCCACCCTGCGCAACCTCATTGAGATGCTCACCGGCCTCACCAAGCTCTACTTCTGGACGAACATGCTGCTGGCGCCCATTGGGTTGGCGGTTGGGCAACTGGCTTATCTCAAACTGGCCAAAGGCATCAACATTTCGCACCTGCCCTGGGAGCAAATGTATCTGCGCCTTATCATCGGGTTTGTCATTGGCGCGGTGCTGGGTTATTTCTTTTTGAAGTGGTACATCCGGCAGATGTTCGGGGGCCATCTGAAGGCCTTGAAAGCGGCGTATAGTGAGTTGGAGAGTGTGGAAGTGGCGGCATAGCCGAGGTATTCATTATTTTCTTTAAGCCTTTTTTGGCTCGATTTCGCTAGTTTTCTCAGGCAGCGAAGTTCCTGCTGTTAGGTTAGCCATCTTCTTTTTCTTTTTGCGCTCGTAGTCCGCTTGTGCTGGCGTGGCGCCGCTGTTTGCGTGGGTGCACTCACTGTGCTGTTGCATAGCTGGGCTCCGAGCGCTCACGGCCGCGAGGCCCCGCCTTCCGGCATCGCGCTGCGCCAGCTTCCTTTGCTCCTTTCAGTCGCAATGCCTTACGGCACCGGAACCTGACAAGGCGCTCAACCGAAAGGCTGGAAATAGGAATGCTTACTAAGCGGAGACTCTCCCCTTGAGGGGGCGAAGGGGGGTGTTTACACCTGCTGGTAGTGGCGTTTGCTCTCTACTTACCATGGTTCAAGTCTGTGACTTGGACCTACCATGTAGGCAGTTTGTAACTGCCGTTTGGCACAGGCCTCAGTTCTAGGTGTCTTCCACAACCAAGCCCCTCCAAACGCATCCATTTTGTACCGGTAAGCTCAAGAAAAAACCAGGGCAAGGCTGTAATATTTAGGCGGTTCGGGATACTAACGAATGGAACAGCCTTCCTTACTACCTTCCCTTTATGATCAGACTTCTACTTTCTCACCAATGGAAAGAAGCTACCCGTTCCAGTGTATGGCAGAAGAACCTTGCCGTGAACCTGGTATTGGGCTTCTTCATGCTCCTGTTGCTGCTGTATGTGGTACTGCTGAGCTTGTTCATGGACAAGATCCTTGAGCAGGTGTGGCCAGACAAAGATCCGGTGGCGGTAATCAACGGGGCGCTGCTGTACTACTTCTTGTTTGACCTGGCCTTTAGGTTCTTTATGCAGGAGTTGCCGGTGCTGGGCATTCAACCGTACCTGCACTTGCCGGTAGGCAAAGGCAAACTGGTGCATTTCGTGCTCTGGAAGTCTATCACCAGCTTCTTCAATTACATGTCTTTGCTGCTGTTCGTCCCGTTTGCGCTGAAAGTATTGCCGCAGGTGTACGGGCTAACTGGTGCCTGGATGTGGGTTTTAGGGCTGTTTCTGATTACTTTGATCAATAACTTTTTGACACTTTACTTCAAGCGTCAACTGGTGGAGAAACCCTTGGTGACCTTCGGGTTTCTGCTGGCGATAGTGGCCTTGGCTACCTTAGATTACCTGAACTTGATCTCAGTTGGAACCGCTTCTGGGGCGTTCTTCCGGGCTTTGGGCATGACCCCGGTTTGGGTGCTGGTACCCTTGGTGCTGCTCGTGGCGGTCTATCTGCTCAACTACCGCTTCCTGATCGCGCACACGTACCCAGAGGAAATACGCATCAGGAAACAGTCTAAGGTGGGCACCTCCGCCGAGATCGGTTTCCTGCAGCGTTTCGGGGAATTGGGTACGCTCATTGGGCTTGAGTTGAAGTTGATTCTGCGCCACAAACGGCCTAAGTCCACCACCATGATGTCTGTCCTCTTTATGGCCTATGGGTTCATCTTCTACACCCAGGAAATGTACACCAAAGGGTTTGCCATGCTTATCTTTCCGGGTATTTTCATGACGGGTTTCATGATGCTGAGCTACGGCCAGTTTGTGCCGGGCTGGCAGAGCGCTCACTTTGATGCCCTGCTCACCAAACGCCTCAGCCCGTATACCTTCTACTTGGGCAAGTTCTGGCTGTTTGTGCCCGCCTGTACCGTCGCTTACCTGGTGACGCTGCTGTATGGGCTCATGCCGGGTAGCGGCGTAAAAATCATGCTCATCAACACGGCCTGCTTTCTCTACAACATCGGGATCAACACGTTTGTGGTGCTGTACCTAAGCACTTACAACAAAAAGCGGATTGACCTGAGCAAGAGCGCTTCCTTTAACTGGCAGGGGGTGGGTGCCTCACAGTTCATCCTGATGCTGCCCGCGCTGCTCCTCCCAATCCTGGTGTACCTGCCCTTCGGGCTGATGGACAAGCCTTGGTGGGGAATCGCGGCCGTAGGCACCCTTGGTCTGCT
The DNA here is from genome assembly GCF_008271695.1 of Rufibacter hautae. Lineage (GTDB taxonomy): Bacteria > Bacteroidota > Bacteroidia > Cytophagales > Hymenobacteraceae > Nibribacter > Nibribacter hautae. Next base: position 1,803,200 of record NZ_VKKY01000001.1, on the reverse strand, counting down.
GGGATTCCTTTTCCACCGGCAGTTGCTGGGCATAGTGGTCAGCCGTTTCCAGCGCGAGAAATACGCCATCGCGGCCGGTTTCCGGCAAGCTTAGTTTTAACCCTGATTTCAAAAAATAGCCGCATAACGAGATGATAGAAGTACGCGACCTTCAAAAGAATTACAACGGCGTGACGGTGGTGAACATCCCGGCGCTGACCGTGCAGAAAGGCGAAACCATTGGCCTGGTGGGCAACAACGGCGCCGGCAAGACCACTTTCTTCCGGATGATCCTGGACCTGATCCGTCCAACCAAAGGCGAGGTGTTCAGCAAGGGCGAGAACGTGCGCGCCACCGAGGACTGGAAACAGTACACCGGCTCTCACCTGGACGAAGGCTTCCTCATTGACTTCCTCACGCCCGAGGAGTATTTCGCGTTCATCGGCAAGCTCAACGGCTTAACTACCGGCGATGTGCAGGCCTTTCTGGACCGCTTCCGCGATTTCTTTAACGGCGAGATTCTGGAGCAGCGCAAGTACATCCGGGATTTCTCCAAGGGCAACCAGAAGAAGGTAGGCGTGGCCGCCGCCGTGATGTCTGACCCCGAGCTGCTAATTCTGGATGAGCCTTTCGCCAACCTGGACCCAAGTTCCCAGATCAGGCTCAAGAACCTGTTGAAAGACCTCAAACGCCAAGGCATGACCCTGCTCATCTCCAGCCACGACCTAAGCCACGTAATAGAGGTCTGCGACCGCATTGTGCTGCTGGAAAAAGGTCAAGTCATAGAAGACATGAAAACCGACGAAACCACCCTCAAACAGCTGGAAAGCTATTTTACGGTATAGATATCCACAGTAAAAACCTGTGGAAAAGCACCTGATGATGTACCAGTAATCCACACGTAGATTGATTGGATATATCCCTCTTTTAAGGCCGTTTTCCGCGAAACAGCTCTAAAAGAGGGATTTTTTCTGGCCGATGGTTTCTGAAGATCGCCGGTAGGAACTAGGCCGTAGAGGTGCAAATCTATACAGAATAGCCTGCCTCTGTTTCAAAGCCGATTTCTGAAAAGCGCTCTTAAAACGGCTTTTGGTTTCTGTGCGTAGAGAAACACCAAACAGGAACCAAATGGATTCACTTACGCATGCTGCTTTGGGCGCTTGCCTCGGCGAGCTTGTGCTTTCCAGAAAGCTGGGGAAGCGGGCTTTACTTTATGGCGCGGTAGCCCAGAACCTCCCCGATATGGACGTAGTGGCAGCGCTGTGGCTTCCGACCTCAGAGAATCTGCTGGTGCACCGCGGGTTCACCCATTCGTTTTTCTTCGGGTTGCTGTTGGCGGTACTGCTCACGTTGCTGGCAAGTAAGTGGCACCGGAAAGGTCAGGTCAGGTGGCAGCAGTTCTTTCTGTTTTTTGTGGTGCAGTTGTTTGCCCATGATCTGCTGGATACCTGCAACGCCTACGGTACGGGATTGCTGGAGCCGTTCAGTCACCAGCGGTTTTCGTTTCACCTGCTGTACGTAGCAGATCCGTTCTTCACCATTTGGCCGGTGGCGGCTTTGATAGCGCTGCTGGTGCTCAGAAATACCTTGCCGGTAAGAAACCGATGGGCTTTGGTGGGCTTGCTGCCTGCGGGGCTGTACCTGCTGTATGCGGTGGTAAACAAGTCCGTGATAAGGGAGGGGATTGAGGCTTCTCTGGCTAAAAAGCAACTGCCCCACACAAGCCTCATGGTTACGCCTACGCCGTTCAACAATTGGCTTTGGTACGCCGTGGCCGCCACAGATGCCGGTTATTACGTGGGCCATCGCTCCGTTTTCTCGCCGGATGATTACGTCACGGATTTCAGGTTTTTTCCAAAAAACGAGAAACTGCTTACCTCGGCGGTAAGCCCCGAGGAAGTACAGGAACTGAAACGGTTTGCCGCCGGCTATTACACCGCTGAGCGCTGGAACGATACGCTGGTGTTCAACGTGCTGCGGTACGGGCAGATCCTGGGCTGGCAAAACCCCTATGCCCGCTTCACGTTCCATTATTTCCTGAGTCCGGCAGGGGTAGACAATACCCTGGTCATGCAGCGCGGCCGCGTGAAAGGCTGGTCAAGGGAAACCTTGCAGCACATGTACCGGGCCATCTTCGGGGTGCGGGAAGAAAGACATCGGGCAGAGCCCCAAGCGCAATAGACCACCGGCATAGCGCTGCTTTGTGCATATTGAGAGTGCGTGGGTCGAGGGTGATTTGCGCCTATTTTCCTAAAAACAAGTCTGAAACAAAGCTTCTGTGGCGTACCTGCTGAACAGCGTAGATTGGTTATTGATCTGGAACATCGTCTACTTTACGGTGGTGGGTCTGGTGTGCCTGCGCATTATCTATGACACGGGTTCCACATCTAAAACGCTGGCGTACCTGCTGCTGGCCATCTTTGTGCCGTTTGTGGGCATCATCATTTATTTCTCCTTCGGGATTAACTACAAGAAGCGGAAGATCTACACCAAGAAGCTGGTCAAGGACGAAATGTTCCTCCAGAAATTGGAACACCGCGTGGAGGCTTACTCAGAGGAAACCCTGGCGACAAGCAATGAAAAAGTACAGGGCTACCGCGAACTAGTCAAGCTTTTGCTCAACGACGGCCTTAGTCCGCTCACGGGCAGAAACCGCGTGAAACTGCTGCTGAACGGCGAAGAGAAGTTTCCCGAGGTGCTGCAGGCGCTCCGCGATGCCCGTCACCACATCCACCTGGAGTATTACATCATTGAAGACGATAACATTGGCAACCAGATCAAGGAGGTTCTCATCCAGAAGGCGCGGGAAGGCGTGCAGGTGCGCTTTATCTATGACGATTACGGCAGCCGGTCTATCCGGAAGAGATACGTAAACGAGCTGCGGGCCGGCGGGGTAGAGGCTTTCCCGTTCCATCGGGTGCGGTTCCTTTTGTTGGCCAACCGGCTGAACTATCGCAATCACCGCAAGATCATTTTGGTAGATGCCAAGACCGCATTTGTGGGCGGCATCAACGTGGCCGACCGGTACATCAACCATCCCGGGGAAAGCAAACGGCTGTACTGGCGAGACACCCACCTGCGCATTGACGGACCAGGCATCTACTATTTGCAGTACCTGTTTTTCTGTGACTGGAACTTTGCCTCGGGGCAGCTGCTGCCGCCGCACCGCAGGTATTTCCTGGCGGCGCCGCTCCCCGATGGCCACGCGCCCGTGCAGATAGCCGCCAGCGGACCAGACTCGCCCATGCCCACCATCATGTTCTCGCTGTTGCAGGCCATTTACCTGGCGCAGGAAGAGGTGCTCATTACCACGCCCTATTTTATTCCCGGCGAAGGCATTCTGCAGGCGCTCACGGTGGCGGCGCTGGGTGGCGTGAAGGTGAAACTGCTGGTGCCGGGCATCTCAGACTCGGCGCTGGTGAATGCGGCGGCCTGGTCTTACTATGACGATATGCTCCATGCCGGGGTGGAGATTTACCTGTACCAGAAAGGCTTCATCCATGCCAAGACCATGGTCATTGACGAGGCCGTGAGCATGGTGGGCACCGCCAACATGGACAACCGCAGCTTTGAGCTGAATTTTGAGGTGAACGCCGTGGTGTATGATACCCATCTCTCGCAACAGCTCCGCGACATCTTTTACCAAGACCTGCAGCACGCCTCCAAAATTGACCTGGAAGCCTGGCGACAGAGGCCCCGCCTGAAACAGTTCTTCGAGAAACTGGCCCGCCTGCTCTCGCCGCTGCTGTAAATGGGGAAGTGGGTCTAAAAGGAAAGCCAAGCTAGACTTTTGTAGGTGCGTTAGTAGGAAAAATCCCCTCCTGGGAGGGGCAGGGGTGCGTTCCCCTGGAAAGCAGTTCTACCGGTAATCCTTCAACCTCACAAATCCGCGGCTCCGTTTTTACCCTGATTTCTGAAAAACAGCCTTAAAACACCCTACAGCTCAAAACCTAGTTGGCACCGTTGCCCCAGCAAGGCCGTGATGTTCTGGCGCAGTTCCAGGTTGGTCTTGATCTCTTTGAATTCTTTTTCAGAGCGGGTCTTGATTTCTTTCCGTTGGATGGCCTCAATAAAGCGGCGGGCATCGTCTGGAGTTTCCAGGAGCAGGCCCGGCACTTGGGCAGGCTTATCGTCCTCGCCTTTGGCTACCATGGTGAAGTAAGAGGTGTTGGTGTGCTTCATAAACCCCGATTTCACGTTCTCGGCCACTACTTTGATGCCCACCATAAGAGAGGTTTTGCCCACGTAGTTCACCGAAGCCATGAGGCTGACCAGTTCACCCACTTCTACGGGCTGTAGGAAATGGACACCGTCTACCGTCACGGTTACGCAGTAGTTTCCCGCGTGCTTGGCGGCGCAGGCGTACGCCACCTTGTCCATGAGCGATAGCAGAATGCCCCCGTGGATCTTCCCCCCGAAGTTGGCGTAACTGGGAATCATGAGCTCGGTGAGCGTGGTGCGGGAATGGGAAACCGGGCGGAATAAATCTGGTTCAAGTCTGGGTGGCTGCATGACCTTTTCTGGGCTGTTTGATTAAAAGTAGGGCAAAAACAGAAGAAGTGGAAGGCCAGTGGCTAAGAAAGCAGCTTCACCTTAAAAGCCTGGTCAGAGAGTATCAGGATGGAGCTGAAGAACATGATCAGGAAGACGGTCCAGAGAATGAGCTTCGTTTTGAGCTTCCGGGCTTTGGAGACATCGTAGGTGAGGAAAAAGAGCAGGCCGGAGACCAGCAGCGGCAGTGTGAACATGCCAATGCCTAGGGCCTTGCTTATTCTGGCTTCGTCATTGGGGTTGAGGAAACTTATGCCGGCGGCCATCAGGCGCATGTACAGACAGGTAACCAGGAACGGGAAGAGCAGGGTAGTGCCGTTTCTTTTCAGGAGGAAATAGATCAGGAGCGCCTGCAGGATGGTCAGGATGGGGCCGGCGGCGCTCATGACATGGCCGTGCCACTCGTGCAGGTATTTTCTGCCGGTGGGGTACGTGGCGTTGAGGGTCATGGTCATGTCATAGCCCAGCAACTCGCCGGTGAGCCAATGCGCCAATTCATGCAATGGCCAGGAAAGGGCAACCGCGGCCAGCGTCGCCAGCACGTACTTGAAAGTGGTCATAGAAGTGATTTCTGAGGCAAGCGTGTGACGGCAGGGGAGACCGCGGCGGAAATTACAAGAAACTATAAGAAGATAACGTCATCAATGACCTGGCTGCCCATCTCAGAGTTGATGAGCGTGACTACTTTGGTTTTGGCCATGTTGAGCTCGTGCTTGAGCGGGGCCGAGGTAAGGCGCACGTACAGCTTGCGGTTGCGCACAAACACTTCCTGCGTTTTAAGGGAAATGGCTTTGCCCATGATCTTCTCCCAGGAACTCACCAGTTGCACCTCGCTCAGTTTTCCGTTGAGTTTGTAGGCACGGAGCATGGCATCAATACTGTCTTTCAGGGAGATGGTATCGGCTTTGCGCATGAACGGGTTTCTGGGATTAAGCGGACGCAGGGACATATTCAGTTTTATTTTGGTTGTGCTGTGGCGCTAAGGTACTCCAATTATGCGCGCTTTGGAGGGGTTTGGGGCAGATGAATTTACCCACTCGGTTATCCCCAAAACAAGCCCAGTTATGCACTTTCGCTTTCCCCCTGATTATCAATAAACGAGCGCAAAACACATCTCTTCATACGAGACTTCTCTTCTTTTTACGGTAATGGTGGAGATTTTTATTTGGGAGACCCGCTGCTCGCGCCAGCGGCAAAAGAGAGAAAGCAATCAACAATCAGCAATTTACAAGCAGACACTACTCCTCATCCTCAATAGTCACAGCGGTGCCTTCTGAGATTCTGAACCGGCGGATGTTATTTGACAAAGGCTGCAAGATTTTGTCGGTGCGTTCCAGGTGCGTGTCGGTGAGGAAGATCTGCCCGAAGGTGTTGTTCGCCACCAGTTGCATGAGCTGCGTAATGCGTTTCTCGTCCAAGCGGTCAAAGATATCGTCCAAGAGGAGAAGCGGTTTCTGGCCGTTTTTGGCAGAAAGCACCTCAAACTGGGCTAGCTTGAGTGCGATGACATAACTCTTCTGCTGGCCCTGCGACCCGAAGTTCTTCACGCTCTTCCCGTCCATCAGGAACACGAAATCGTCTTTGTGCGGGCCCACGGTGGTGCGTTGCAGCAGCAGGTCCTTGCGCTGGCTCTGATCAAGCAGGTACGCGTAGTTCTGCCGGATCAACTGGCTCTGGTACCCGAGGGTGACTACCTCATGCGAGTCTGAAAGGTGCTGGTAATGGCGCTGGAACACGGGCTCAAACGTCTCCAGAAAAGCGGCCCGCCGGATACTCAATTCAGTTCCAAGCGGCATCAGTTGCTCGTCCAGAATCTGCAGGTACTCTTTGTCTACGTAGCTTTTCTCATAGAACTGCTTCAAAAGCGAGTTCCGTTGTTTGAGTACATAGGTGTAGTGGATGAGCAGGTCCAAATACGAGTGGTCCAGTTGGGCCATGAGGGAGTCAAAGAACTTGCGCCGCTCCTCGCTGCCTTCTCTGATCAGATCGGTGTCATAGGGCGAGATCAAAACCACCGGGAACTTGCCCACGTGCTCGCTCACGCGGTCATAAGGTGCTTTGTTTAAGGTGATAATCTTTTTCTGGCCCGTCTTTAAATAGCACTGAACGGCACTTATTTTCTCTTCGGTTTTGAACCGGCCTCGTACAATGAAGTAGTCTTCGCCCTCTTTGATGTTCTGCAGGTCTGAGGAGGTGAAGGCGCTTTTGGTGAGCGAAAGGTAATGGATAGCGTCCAGCAGGTTGGTTTTGCCGCTGCCGTTGTCGCCAATGAAACAGTTGATGTGCGGAGAAAAAGGCAGGGTGGCTTCCTCGTAATTCTTGAAGTGCAGGACGTGTAGATTTTCGAGGAGCATGAACTTGTTTACAGATTTTTACTTAATTTCGCATGTTATAATACCTTACAGAACTGAGCCCGGGCTAAATCTACTCTGAAAAAGCCGGTCTGCAAGCTCTGAAATTTTTGACTTAACCCTTACGAACAAAACATATAGTATGGCAGAGACGAAAGCAGCGAAGACGAATGATGCGAAAAAGGCAAAGGTAAACGCTGCCCCAGCATTTTCAAAAGAGACCTACATGCGCTGGTATGAGATGATGCAACTCATGCGCAAATTTGAGGAGAAAGCCGGTCAGTTATACGGCCAGCAGAAAATCAAAGGTTTCTGTCACCTTTACATCGGGCAGGAAGCCTGTGCGGCCGGTGCCATCACCGCGCTCACCAAAGACGATAAATGGATCACCGCGTACCGCGACCACGCCCACCCGCTGGGGTTAGGCACCTCGCCAAACGCCGTCATGGCCGAACTGTACGCCAAAGCCACCGGTTGCTCTAAAGGCAAAGGCGGTTCCATGCACATTTTCGATAAAGAAGTCAATTTCGTAGGCGGCCACGGCATTGTGGGGGCGCAAGTTCCGCTTGGCGCTGGTCTGGCCTTCGCTGAGAAATACAACAAGACCGGCAACGTGGCCATCACTTATATGGGTGACGGTGCGGTGCGCCAGGGTGCTTTGCACGAAGCCTTCAACATGGCCATGCTGTGGAAACTGCCCGTGATCTTCGTGGTAGAGAACAACGGCTACGCCATGGGTACCTCGGTGCAGCGTACGTCTAACGTGACCGAGCTGTACAAACTGGGTCTTTCTTATGACATGCCGTCTGAGGCCGTGAACGCCATGCGTTGCGAAGACGTGCACGAAGCCGTAGCCCGCGCTGCTGAGCGTGCCCGCGCCGGTGAAGGCCCAACTTTCCTGGAGTTCCGCACTTACCGCTACAAAGGTCACTCCATGTCTGACCCGGCCAAGTACCGCACCAAAGAAGAACTGGAAAACTACCGTAACCAAGACCCCATTGAGAGCGTGCGTTTCACCATCCTGGAAAACAACTTCGCTACGGAGCAGGAACTGGAGGAAATTGACAACAAGATCAAAGCCCAGGTACTAGAGTCTGTGGAGTTCGCGGAGAAGTCTCCTTACCCGGCCCCGGAGGAATTGTACACCGATATCTACGTAGAAAAAGACTATCCTTACGTGATGGACTAAAAATCCGGCTCCACGGGAACCCCACTCAACAATTTGGGGTTCAGCGGACAAGGGTTTTCAAGAACAGCATCTAAATCTTATTATTATAAATACTGATGTCAAATAACACAATCAAGCGCGAAGACGAACTGAAGCGGGAAGGCGAGTACGAGCTGTTGGAAAATCCAGATGCGCTAGCTGACCGCCTATTGAAGTCGGAGAGTTATGTGGAGCGCCATAAAAACCTGTTCATCGGGATTTTTGTAGCCATTGCTGCCGCCGTAGTTGGAGGGTTCCTGTATTACCAAAACCAACAGACGAAGAACCAAGAGGCCCTGGCGGCCATGTTCCAGGCAGAATATTATTTAGAAGCTGATTCCCTGAGCAAAGCCCTGAACGGCGATGGCCAAAACGATGGCTTCAAAGCCGTTGCCGACGAGTACGGCAGCACCAAAGCCGGTAAGCTGGCCAACTTCTACGCTGGTGTGGTTTCTTTGAAGCAAGGAAAATACCAAGAGGCGCTGAACTACCTGGAAGAATTCAAGTCTGACGACCTGCTGCTCCAAGCCCGTGTCTACAGCCTGCAAGGCGATGCCAACCTGGAACTTGGTAAGAAAGAAGAGGCTGCTTCTCTGTACAAGAAAGCCGCTGAGCACAAAGCCAACGACTTCTTCTCTCCGCAGTACCTCATGAAAGCTGCCGTAGCCCACGAAGCCGCAAACCAGTACGCAGAGGCCATTGAGGTGTATGACCGCGTGATCAACGATTATCCACTGAGCCCAGAGGTAAACGAAGCCAAGAAATACAAGGCCCGTGCCGAGGGATTAGCCAAGAAATAAGGCTCCTTAAAGCCAACTAAAAACAGAGCGGCTGCTGAAAATTATTTCGGCAGCCGCTCTGTTTTTTTATGCAAATTTGCGTAGAACCGTTTCCGGGTTGTTTTTGGCAAATAAAGCCCAAAATACACAGCCAAGAGATATCAACGCCCCCTTAACCTCCCTTACAGATGGCAAGCGCCCTTAAAAACCTCAGTGAGTATAATTCAGATAACCTGCCGGATATTTCAGGCAAGAAGTTTGGCCTGGTAGTGGCCGAGTGGAACAAAGAAATCACCGACACCTTGTGCATAGGTGCTTATGAAACGCTGCTGCAGCACGGCGCCAAACCCGAGAACATCTACCGCAACACGGTGCCCGGCTCTTTTGAACTGACGCTGGGTGCCCAGTTCCTGGCTCAGAGCAACGAGATAGACGCGGTCATCGCCTTGGGCGTAGTGATCAAAGGCGAAACCAAGCACGATGATTATATCTGCCACGCTGTTGCCCAGGGGCTTACCCAGGTAGGTCTCAAGTTCAACAAGCCCGTAATTTTTGGGCTAGTCACCACCAATGATGAGCAGCAGGCCTGGGATCGTGCGGGTGGCAAGCACGGGAACAAAGGCGTGGAAGCGGCCGCAACCGCCATCCAGATGCTGAATTGGGTAAACTAAAATCCCTTACCTAAGCACCAATCCAGAAGGTCAGCTACTATGTGGTTGACCTTCTGGTTTTTAGAAAAGTACACGTTATGGGCTGTGATCAACAGGTATCAAAAATGCTCCTTAACAGAAAGATAATAGAGTAGCAGTTTTTAACCAAGAATTGATAAAGCAGGCTTAAAACAGAGTTCCAGAGATAGTAAGTAGCAGTTAAATGGAATAAAATTATATATTTTGGCTATCAATTTGATTCTCTGCTTACTTTATAGAAATATTAATTGTAATTTTGCGCAAAAAATAAGTAGCCATTGTCTTAAAAAATCAAGGGTCAGTATAAAATCTCCGTACTTTACGCAAGATGTTCTCTCCCTCAAATAAAGTTGGCTAACCCTTACATACTAACAAACTATAGCTAAACCGTTACGAACCCTAAAGCCATGAGTGAAGAAAAACAGCGGTATTCCCAAGAGGAATTGAACGAATTTCAGGAAATCATCATTGAGAAACTAAATAACGCGCGCAAAGAGGTAGCCTTCATTAAGGAAACCCTGAGCCGCAGAAATGACTCCGGAACAGACAACACGGCCTCTACTTCCAAAGTGCTGGAAGACGGCGCAGATACCCAGGAGAAAGAAAGCTTGAACCAGTTGGCTTCCCGGCAGTTGAAATTCATCCAACAGTTGGAGAACGCCTTGATCCGGATCAAGAACGGCAGCTACGGGGTGTGTATCAAGTCTGGCAAATTGATCCCGAAGGAGCGTTTAAAGGCGGTGCCGCATACGCAGCACACCATTGAGGCCAAAATGAGCCGCAACGACTAAATAAACCGCATAGAATTTGAACCTGTTACTGAACCATCTTCAGGCGCTGATATTTTGCGCCACCTCACCGGTGTCTATAGAGGAACTGCAGAAATGCCTTTCCGAGGCCCTGGTCACTGAGGTGAGCGTGAGTGATGTATTGGAGGGAATTGAGCAGCTCAATGCTCAATTCTCTACTGATGCGTTCGCTTTCCAGATATACGCAATTGGAGGTGGTTACCAGTTTTTGACCAAACCGGCCTACCAAGACTCGGTTAGTATTTTACTCAAGCACAAATCCAAGAAGAAGCTGTCGGCCTCGGCTTTGGAGACTCTGGCAATCATTGCCTACAAACAACCCATCACGCGCTCGCAGATTGAGCAGATCAGAGGCGTAAGCTGTGACTACGCCATCCAGCGCCTGCTGGAGAAAGGCCTGCTGGAAATCAAAGGCAAAGCCAACACCATTGGCCGCCCGGTCCTGTTTGGCACCAGCCAGAAGTTCATGGAATACTTCGGCATCAACCACCTTAAAGACCTTCCGCAGCTCAGAGACCTGGCCCCGGAGGAGAACAGCATCGGCGAAGCCGCCGCGCTCTAATTTTTAGCATCACATCTTTTATACAGTAGCGATACTGCAGTTTTTCACAACAACATGGCAAGAAACGAAGACACGCCTCAAGAAGGCAACGACCGTCCACGGAATAACAATTCTTGGGGCGAAGGAAAGAAAGTATTTGGAAGAGGCACCCGCTTTGACCGCCCAGAGGGAGGCGACCGTGACGGTGGCTTCCGCAACCGGGACAGAAATTCAGACAATTCAGATAGACCATCCGGTGACCGCGAGCGTTCAGAAAGACCGCGCCGCGAAGATGACCGTGACGGAGATATAAACACCAACCGCGAGAACAGAGAACGCGCGCCTAGAAGGGAAAGCGACCGCCGGGGCGGCGATTTCCGTCCGTCCCGCGGGTTTGAGCGTCCAGATAGAGGCAACAATGACCGCCCTGATTTCCGCCCACGCGGAGGCGAAGACCGCTCTGACCGCAGACCGGCCAGAGAAGGTGGGTTCAACCGCCAAGGCAGAGATGACCGCCGTGGTGGTTCTTTCAATGACCGTCGTGAAGGCGGCATAGGCCCAGCCCGTGGTGGTGAGGAAAGAGGCGGCGAACGTCGTTCTTTCAATAACCGTGACGAGCGCGGCGGTGAGCGCCGTGGCACAGACCGTCCGTCCTTCGGCGCTGGCAGAGAAGACAACCGCGGAGCCCGTGGCGGTGACCGCCGCGAAGGAGGTTTCTCTTCTGACCGCAACGATCGTGGGTTCAACCGCGGCGGAGATGACCGCAGGGAAAGAGGCACTGGCAGAGAAGAGCGTGGCTTTAACCGGGGCGGTGAACGCCGCGAGGACAGGTTCAACCGTTCAGATGACAGCCGCCGAGATGCTCCCCGCGAAAACAGGCCGTTTTCCGGAAATCGGGACGAAAACAGAACTGAGCGCCCGGCGCGTAGAGAAGGAGACAGACCATTTGACCGCAATGCTCCACGTGAAAACCGCGGCCGCGAGGACCGTCCTTCTTTTCAGAGACGCGATGACCGTCCGGAGCGTGGCAACCCCCGTCCAGACCGTAACGGGAGACCAGAGCGCGGAGACAGAAACGAGCGCCCTGCCAGAGGTGAAAGCAAAGGCTTCAAAGAAGGCCGTTTCGGTCGTTCAGACGAGGAAACCCAGGAGGCACCTTTCTATAACCTGAAACGCTACGAAGAGCGCCGCAAGAAAAGAGACGAATCCTACGGAAACGAAGACCTGCGCCTGAACCGCTACATCGCCAACGCCGGGATCTGCTCCCGCCGCGAGGCAGATGAGCTTATCGCTGCTGGCGAGATCAAGGTAAACGGACAGGTGGTGACCGAAATGGGCTACAAAGTAGCACCTACCGATACCGTGCAGTACGGTCGTAAGACTCTGAGCCGCGAGAAAACGGTGTACGTGCTCCTGAACAAACCAAAGGACTTCCTCACTACGACTGATGACCCAGAGGGCCGCAAGACCGTGATGGACTTGGTGAAGAATGCCTCCAAAGAGCGTTTGTTCCCGGTAGGCCGTCTGGACAGAAACACCACCGGTCTGTTGCTTTTCACCAATGACGGTGAACTGGCCCAGAAATTGACACATCCTTCTAACAAGGTGTCTAAAATCTACCAGGTAGAACTGGACAAGCCTATCACGCAAGAGCACGTGAAGCAGATTCAGGATGGCCTGGAACTGGAAGACGGCAGAGCTGAAGTGGATGACGTGGCGCTTCTGGGAGAAAGCAACAAGTTCCTGGGCATCGAGATCCACATTGGAAGAAACCGCATTGTGCGCCGCATCTTTGAACATCTGGGCTACGAGGTAGTGACGCTGGACCGGGTGCAGTATGCTGGCTTAACCAAAAAAGACCTGCCAAGAGGCAACTGGCGCTTCCTCACTGAAAAAGAAGTAGTGCGCCTGAAATACTTTATGTAATCTGTCGTTCATAGAATGCTGAATCTGGTGATAGACCGGGGTAACACCCGCATCAAAGCCGGTCTTTTTCAAGACGGGCTTTTGGTGCAACAATACACCTGCCCAGACTTTCCTGCGTTGGGGAAAGAGCTGGCGGGCGTAACCCTGCAAAACGCCATCATGTCTTCGGTGAGCCAGGAATCGGCAGAACTGGTGCAGCACATCCCGGTGTCTGGGCAAAGGATTCTATTCCACGCCCAGACACCGGTACCGGTGCACAACAACTACGGAACGCCACACACGTTGGGGGTAGACCGGTTGGCGGCAGCGGTAGGAGCCCAGTACCTGTTCAAAGACCACCACTGCCTCATCATAGACGCGGGAACGTGCATTACCTATGACCTTTTGGAGGCCAATGGTACGTTCCAGGGCGGCAGTATCTCGCCGGGCATTACCATGCGGTACCAGGCAGTCCATTCCTTCACCGGAAAGCTGCCCTTGTTGGAAGGCTACGAATTGCTGCCAAGGCCCGGAAAAACTACTGCCGAGGCCATTAAAGGCGGGATTCTGTATGGCGCAGTGGCAGAGGCCGAGGGCATGATTCAACATTATGAGCGTCAATACAAACCATTGACGGTTATTCTGTGCGGCGGCGACGCCCGGTTTTTTGAAAGTACAGTAAAAGCACGCATCTTTGTCATTCCCGAATTGGTTTTAATCGGGTTAAACCGAATACTTGAGTATAATGTATAAGCCTTTCCGCGCACTGTTATTGATCTCTGGTTTAGTTATTGGGTCACAGCAACTACAGGCGCAACAGCTTTCCAACTCCCCTTATTCCCGCTTTGGCGTGGGTGATATGGTGCACGGCACCAGTTCTGTCCGCAGCACCGGCATGGGGCAGGTGGGGGTGGCCAACGGGAGTGCTGCTCTCATCAATGATCTTAACCCAGCCCTGCTGTACTACAACAACTCCGTGACGTTTGAAGCCGCCGTGGCCTCTGAACTGAAGCGGTTGTCTGATAAAAACACCTCTCAGGTAGACGGCACCGCCAACCTGGGTTACCTTTCTTTGGCTTTGCCGCTTTCACGCCGCTGGACAACTTCCCTGGGCTTGAGACCCTATAGCCGGGTAAACTACACTACCATTTCCACTGCCCCAGTGTCCGGGTCAGAGGCTACTGTTACTTCTTACAATGAGTATAACGGTACCGGAGGTATCAATGAAGTCTATTTTGCGCACGGGGTGAGAATAGCCAATGGCTTAACGGCGGGTGTGGCCGGGTCTTACCTTTTCGGGACTATTGACCGGCAGGAGTCCACTATTCTGGTAGACAGGGAGGATTCCACCAGCGCTTTGCAGAAAACGTTGATTCATACCACTTCCAAGTACACCGGCCTTATGTTCAAAGGAGGCTTACACTACCGGAAGAAATTAGGCGATAAAGCCAGCTTGGGTATTGGCGGTACCTATACCACCAAAGCCAACCTGAGCACAGACCGGCAGGTAGCCCAGGAGCGTCGTTTGTTGGATGAGTCTGTCATTTCCAGCCTTGTCACCGACAGCTTGGAAGGCTACACCACCTTGCCTAAGATGATACAGGTTGGCTTGTCTTTTGACAATAATAAGAACTGGTCTGTAGGTGCAGATTATACCCAAACCAAAGGCTCAGAATACAGAGGCTTCAGCTTAGCCAAAGAGGGCGGCCGCCAGGAATTAGGAGACGGATACCGCGTAGGCATTGGTTCTGAGATCACCCCAGATGCGGGATCGGTGAGCTCTTACTTCAAAAGGGTAACCTACCGTTTTGGTGGTTACTACGGTAATACCCAGATCAATGCTATTACCACCGGAAACACTACCCCAAGTGCCCATGACTTGAAAGACATGGCGCTTACCTTTGGCTTCTCTCTTCCTTTGGGCAGAGGCGTACGTCCGCCAGATTATACCCAGGCGCTCCTGAACACTAGCTTCACCGTTGGGCAGTTGGAGGCAGAGAACACGGGGCTCAAAGAACAGTATTTACGGGTGAACTTGGGCATTACCTTCAACAATCGGTGGTTCATAAAACGGAAGTTTGACTAAGCATCGATCATCTTACAGCCTCAGATAAAAAGAAAGACAGATACCAGGCCCTAAATCTACGATTGATTTTTGGGTCTGGTATCTGAACCGTTTAAAGGAATGAGTAATCAGATTCAAGTACTGCTGGTAAAGTATTGGGGCATCAAGGCGCCACTCCTCTGGGTGTTTCTCCTGGGCGTGGTGATGTGCTGGGGTTGCAAGAAGGCAGACGAGAATATCAAACCCATAGAGTACAAGGGCCCAACCTCAGAAACCTACAACCAGGTCACCATTTATAGTGACTCAGCGCAGATGAAACTGAAGCTTAGTGCTCCCGTGGAGCAACAGCTCCAGAACGGTGACATTATCTATTCCAAGGGCATGTACATCACCTTCTACGAGGAAGGAAAGCCTACCACCATCATCACGGCCAAGTTCGGGCGGTATGACAAAGTCAAAGACCAGTATGTGGCCCGCAACGATGTAGTGGTAAAAAACATCGTGAAGAATGAACAACTGAACACCGAGGAACTGTTCTGGGAACGTCAGAAGCAAAGCATCTTCACAGACAAGTTTGTACGTATCACCAGCACCGAAGAAGTAGTGACGGGCGTGGGCCTTACCGCCAAGCAGGATTTCTCTGACTATACCCTAAAGCAGTTCTCGGGCTCTTTTCTGTTGAAACAATGACCTTAAAACAAACCATCTACATGGCCTTGGCCGTCGCTTTTCTGGTCATTGGGGTGCACCAATCCATTGTGAACGGCGTGTTGCAAAGTTATTGGATCATTATGTTATCCATTATCTTTCTAATGCTTTTCCGTATGAACAAGGCAAAGCATTGAACTTCCCTGCTTTATGGACCTTGCCTACATGTATCTAATTGCCGCGGCAGGACTTCTGCTGCTTTCGCTCTTCAGTGTGGCAGAAGTGGCCCTGCGGCAGATTGGACGGGCCTACATCAGGTTACAGGCCACCGAAAACCAAAATTCCCTTATCGGGTTTCTCCTGTGCCGTGAGAAGCAAACGCTGTTCACCATTCAACTGGGGGTAAGTCTGGGCTTGCTTTTACTGGGCATTGGAGGTCTGGGAAGCTTGTCAACGCTTTTGCAGCAGTATGTACAACCTTGGGCAGCCTTCGCCCTGGCCAGTCTGGTTACCATCGTTCTGGCTTGGATGCTGTTTCTGGTAGTGGGCGTATTGGCCAGCCTGGTAGCCGCAGCCAGTGTGCTGAAAGTGATTTCTCCGTTGCTGGCCTTTTTCTTGGTGCTTTTCTACCCCATCACTTTTCTGGTGACTGCTGTTTCAGGCCTGTTTTCCGCAAACGAGGACGAAACCGAAACCGATGTTCTGGCCAACGCCCTGGCTTTTCAGCCGTTTGCAGTGCGGCTCCAATCCCCGGATGAGATAGTGCTGGCCCCTTCCAGCGAGGTAGACAGCAAGATCTTCAACAACGCGCTGGAGTTCAAGAACGTGAAGGTACGGGAGTGTATGGTACCTCGCACCGAGATTGACGCCATAGAACTGGAAGAAGGCGTGCAGGTGCTGCGCGAGGCATTCATTGAGACCGGCCACTCCAAAATCCTCATCTACCAGGATTCCCTGGATCATATCTTGGGCTACTGCCACCAGTTCTCCCTGTTCAACAATCCGGCTACGGTAGAAGAGATCCTCACGCCCATGGAGGCCGTGCCCGAGACCATGCTGGCCCGGGAGCTCTTTGTGAAGTTCATCACCGAGCACCGCAGCATTGTGCTGGTACTGGATGAGTTTGGCGGTACCTCCGGGATCGTGACCCTGGAAGACGTGATGGAAGAGATTCTGGGTGATATCAACGACGAGTATGACGAGGAGGATCTGCTGGAGCAGGCCTTACCCCAGCCCGGTTCTTACCTGTTCAGTGCCCGCCAGGAAATAGACTACCTCAACGAGAAGTACGAGCTGAACCTGCCCGAGGGCGACTATGAAACTTTAGGCGGTTTTATCTTGTCTGTACTGCAGGAAATACCCACGGCGGGAGATGTGATCGTGGTTCCGCCTTTTGAGATCAGGATCCTTTCTATGGATGAACACCGCATCAATACGGTACATCTTTCAGTAAGGTTGACCTCTCCAGAAGAATAACCTGCTCTATAGACACTTATATTTTGATTTTATCACTTATTGCAATTATTTTGCATAACGCTTAAAATACGTCTAATACTTACATGGCATTAATTAACAAGATTCGGGAGAAGTCAGGGTTCGCCATTGGCGCTATAGCCATTGGCTTGCTCATTTTCATTGTGTTGGGAGACTTGCTGGGACCAAATTCCCGGTTGTTCGGAAACAACACGGCAGTAGGGGAAGTGGCCGGGCATGAAGTGTCTGTGCAGGAATTTGAAGCCATGTTTGAAGAGGCGAAGAACAACTACGCCAACCAGTACGGCCGCCAGCCTTCAGAAGCTGAGTTGTCTTCCCTGCGCGAGCAGACCTGGAACCAATTGGTGTTCAAGTACGCGTTTGAGGACGAATTTGAGAAAGTAGGCATTGGCGTATCCGCCGATGAGCAGGTAGACATGGTACAGGGACGTAACGTTCACCCGGCCCTGAAGCAGATGTTCACAGATCCTAAGACGGGCCAGTTCAGCGTAGAGCAGGTAAAACAGACCTTGCGTAACCTGGGCAGCATGCCTCCGGAGCAACAAGCCGCGTGGCGTAAATATGAGCAGGATCTGGCCACAGACCGTCTGCGTAACAAATACTACAACCTGTTCACGGTGTCTAACTACGTGACCACAGAAGAAGCCAAGCGTTTCAACGCTGAGCAAAACACCAAGGCCAGCATCACTTCTTTGTTTGTGCCTTACTTCAGCATCGCTGACTCAACCATCAAGGTAACCGATGACCAGCTAAGCGAATACCTGAACAAAAACAAAAAGAAATTTGAGGTAGAAGAAGGCCGCTCTATTACGTATGTAACAGTACCGGTATCTGCTTCTAAAGAAGACAGCACAGACTACAGCAAAGAGACTTCTGAACTGGCTGCCCGTTTCGCTACCACTGAGAACGACTCTTTGTTTGTGAAAGCAGAATCTGAGACCCCGTTCAACCCAGCCTACGTGGCAGCGAACGAGTTACCAGAAGAACTGAAAACCCAAGCTTTGGAGAAAGGCAAGTTATACGGTCCTTTCGCCCAGAACGGAAGCTTCAGCCTGTACAAGATCATGGATGTAAAAGAAGGCGGTCAAGCCTCTGTTCGCGCCAGCCATATCTTGATCAAGCCTGACAATACCACTCCAGAAGCCAAAGCTGCTGCCAAAGCCAAAGCCCAAGGCATCCTGAACCAGATCAAAGGCGGTGCTAACTTCGCCGCTTTGGCTGCCCAGCACGGGACTGACGGAACTGCCTCCCAAGGTGGTGACTTAGGTTGGTTCACGGAAGGACGCATGGTGCCAGCTTTTGAGAAAGCGGTATTTGCTGCTCCGGGAGTTGGTTTGTTGCCAAACTTGGTAGAGACAGACTACGGTTACCACATCGTGAAAATCACGGAGCCTAAAACTACCAAAACGTACCAGGTAGCCCAGGTGACCCGTGCGCTTACGCCAAGTGACAATTCCCGTGAGCTTGCTTTCAGCCGTGCCGGCGCCATTGCCGCCAGCAGCACCAACCTGGAGAGCTTCAACAAAACCATTGCCAACGAGAAAGGCTTGTCTAAAGTAGAGGCCAAGAACATCAACGCCTCTGACCGTTCTATCAACAACCTGCAGAACGCCCGTGAACTGGTGCGTTGGGCATTCTCTGAAGACACCAAAGAAGGCAGTGTATCTCCGGTGATCACCATGGATGACCAGTACGTGGTAGCGGTTTTGACCGGCAAACGCGAAAAAGGAACTGCCAAGGTAGCCGATGTGCGGGATGAACTGACTGCCGCCGTACGTAACGAACTGAAAGGCCAGAAAATCAAAGAGAAGCTGGCTTCTGCCTCTGGTTCACTGGATCAGATTGCTGCTAAGTACGGTCCAGATGCGCTGGTTCGTCCGGCCAACGATGTTACCTTAGGTGCCGCCACAATCCCGGGCTTAGGCCTGGAGCCGGTTGCCGTAGGGAAGACGTTCGGCCTGAAGCCAGGTCAGCGTTCTGCCCCAATCGATGGAGAAGGTGGAATCGTGATCGTGCAGTTGAACAGCCTGACCCCGGCCACGCCAGTAGCTGATGTAGCTTCTGTGAAGCAGCAGTTGCAAGGCACCCGTGCCGGACGTGTACAAAGCGCCCTGTATGAGGCCGTACGCAAAAACGCCAAGATTGAAGACAACCGCGTTAGATTCTTCTAAGCCAAATCCGGTTTTCAAACATATTGCAAGAGCCGCGCCACCCAGCGCGGCTCTTGTGTTTTCCGGGAGATCCGTTTAGGGGCAGATTTTCAAAAATCGGGGGTAAAACAGTATATTGAACAGGCGTAGAATACGTTAAGGAAGAATAGCTTAGCTGGAGAATACCATGAAGAGAAAGTTATTGTTGATTTGGCTCCTGGCCTTGGGCTTTCTGGGCATGGCTGTGCCGCAGGCCAGCGCCCAGAGCGTTCCTGAGCAAATGGCCTTGGCCAAAGAGTACCTGCGCCAGAGCGAATACGCCAAAGCCGAGGCACTATTCGTGCAATTGGTGGAACAGGACGTGCAGTTCGGGCTGGTGTACCCAGATTACCTGACCACCCTGCTGGCGCTGCGCAACTACAAAGAGGCCGAGAAACTGGTGAAGCGGGCGCAGAAGAAGTACCCGGGCGTGTCCGCCTATGCCATAGACGAAGGACGCGTGCTGCAGGCCTCCGGCAATACCGCCGCCGCCGAGAAGAAATGGGCCCAGGTAGTGCAGACCGCCACCCCCGAGAACGTGTACGGCATCGCCACGGCCTTTCAGCAAGCCGATATGCTTCCATACGCCGAGCAGGTGTACTTGCGCGCGCGCCAATTGAGCGGCAGCGAGAAGACCTTTGCCGCCCAACTGCTCCAGCTTTATTCCTACCAGCGCAAAACCGATCTGTTGATAGAGGAGGTCCTGCGTCAGGTGAGAAGCAGCAACGTGCCGCTCACCTTCGCCCAGAACATGCTGCAGAACGCCCTCCGCGACGAGGAATCTCTTTCCATGCTGGAGCAGCGCCTCATGACCGCTGTGCAGGCGGAGCCGGATGCCACCCCCGTGCAGGAACTGCTTATCTGGACCCTTCTGCAGCGCAAAGACTTCGGACCCGCTTTGCTGCAAACGCGCGCGCTGGACCGCCGGACCCAAGGGGGCGGTGCCCGGGTGCTTTCCATGGCCGATATCAGCCTGCGCAACAAAGACTACGCCACCGCCATTGAGGGTTACACCTACGTGATGCAGCAGTACCGCACCGGTGAGTTGTACCCCATCGCGCGGCAGCGCATCATCCAGGCCCGCGAGGAACAGGTGAAGAATACCTTCCCCTTAGACAAAGAGAAGATCAAGCTGCTGGCCCAGGAATACGAAAGCCTGCTGCAGGAACTAGGCCGCAACGACCGCACCGCCGAGGTCATCAAAGAGCTGGGTGAGTTGCAGGCATTTTACCTCGGGGCGCAGGAGGCAGCCGTGAAAAACCTGCAGGAAGTTATTGCCATGCCCCGGGCCCAGCCCAACGTGGTAGCCCAGGCCAAACTAGCCCTCGCCGATGTGTATTTGCTGCGCGGAGAGCCCTGGGAAAGTACGTTGCTGTACAGCCAGGTAGAGAAAACGCACAAAGAACAGCCCTTGGGCTACGAGGCCAAACTCCGCAATGCGCGGCTCAGCTACTACAAAGGTGATTTTATACTGGCCCAAAGCCACCTGGACATTTTGAAACAGGCCACCAGCCGCGAGATCGCGAACGATGCCCTGGATCTGAGCCTGCTTATAATTGACAACACGGGAATGGACACCTCGGCGGCGGCGCTCAAAGAATATGCGGCCATTGATTTCTTGGTGTTCCAGCACAAGTACCCCGAGGCCATGGCTGCCCTGGACAAACTGCTCACCAAGTACCCTGGCCACAGCCTCACCGATGAAATCTATTTCCAGAAGGCCGAGCTGTTGCAGCAGACTGGTCAGTTTCAGGAGGCAGCCAAGAACCTGCAATTCATCATAGAGAACCCCAAATACGACATCCTCTCAGACGATGCGCTGTTTCTGCTGGCCAAACTGAACGAAGAAAATCTCAAGCAACCCGAGAAAGCCCAGGAACTCTACAACCAACTGCTGGTGAAGCATCCCGGCAGCGTGTTCGTAGCCGAAGCCCGCAAAAGACTGAGAAAACTGCGCGGGGATAAGGTCTAGAAGTCACTAATTGCTAGAAATAAAGAAGCCGTTTTAGATCCACTTTCTTGAAAGCAAGTCTAAAACGGCTTCTTTATTTTTTAGGATATTACGCCACCACAATCTGCGGGTTCACAGCTTGCAAGGCTTGGAGAAAGGCTTCTTTTTGGGCCGGAGAGAAATACACCGTATCCCAGCGATTATAGTTGATGACCACGCCTTGGAAACCCAAGGCTGGCCTGAGTCCCGCCCATAAATGCTGGTGCTGCTTTATCTCCCTGATTTGCTTGATAGGAATACGGCCGTGCAGCGGACCGCACCTGAACTGAAGCACTTCCCCAGAAATGCGGTAATACGTCCCAAACCAAGTCCAGAGCAATAGACCACTGATTAGGAGGCAAAAGACTACAGCACCCAGTTTTCTTAGCGGTGGTGTTTCTGAGCGGAGCTCACCTATTAACAAAACGCAGAGCAAGGCAACAGTGCCCCAGATAACCAGCGTGATAAACCAACTTTTGGAGGAAGAAAACTTAAGAGGAACCATAGCCTTACCGCGTTATGCGCCCTAAGGTAGAAAAACACCCGGAAAAACCATGGACGAAGAAACAGCGCTTTGCGGAATTTCTTTCTTCCTGAGAGGCAGTGATTTACTTGCAGGAGAAACGCCTTGATATTCCAGCATTTTGGGCCTGTTTTACAGAAATCAGGAGGGAAACGCTAATCCCGGAA
The DNA here is from genome assembly GCF_008271695.1 of Rufibacter hautae. GTDB lineage: Bacteria > Bacteroidota > Bacteroidia > Cytophagales > Hymenobacteraceae > Nibribacter > Nibribacter hautae. The sequence continues at coordinate 1,781,313 of NZ_VKKY01000001.1, read as the reverse complement.
GAAGATAAACAGGATGGCTAGGAACAGGAAAAAAGACAGATACATAAGCCCGTCTACCAGGCCGTAGTCTTTGTATTTGTGGTAAAAGGCTTTCAGTTTTTTCACGCACGTAAAGCTAAGGGAAAAGGATCTGCTTTTAAAAACACGAAGCCGCCAAAAGGAGTGCCCGGTTCTCTCGCAGATTTCGTATTTTTGCAACCTCATTTCACAGACCAAGCCGCAGCAACAGCCGATGCAGAAACGATGGGTAGTTAAGGAAGCGCCGGACGCCGCAAAAGTACAGCATATAGCCCAAAGCCTGAACCTGGTTCCTGCATTGGCAGCTATTCTCTGCCAACGGGAGATTTGCACCTTTGACGAGGCCAAAGCCTTTTTCCGTCCCTCGCTAGAAGACCTCCACGACCCGTTTCTGCTCAAAGACATGGACAAGGCCGTGAACCGGCTGGTAGACGCTCTGCACCGCCAGGAGCGTATCCTGATCTACGGCGATTATGACGTGGACGGCACCACCTCGGTGGCGTTGGTCTACGGTTTTCTGCAGCCTTTCTTCCAGAACCGCATTGAATACTACATCCCAGACCGTTATTCAGAAGGCTACGGGGTGTCGTTCCAAGGTATAGACTACGCCCAGGAGAATGGCTTCAGCCTGATTATCTCTCTGGACTGCGGTGTGAAATCCATTGACAAGGTAGCCTACGCCAACACCAAAGGCGTGGACTTCATCATCTGCGACCACCACTTGCCCGATGAAGAACTGCCCCAAGCCATCGCCGTGCTGGACGCCAAACGCGCCGATTGCCCGTACCCCTACAAAGAACTGGCCGGCTGCGGCGTAGGCTTCAAGTTCATGCAGGCCTTCTGCCAGCAGCAGGGCTTTGACGAGGAACCGCTGTTCCAGCTCTTGGACTTGGTGGTGGTAAGCATCGCTGCCGATATTGTACCCATCACCGGTGAGAACCGCATTCTGGCGTACCATGGGTTGCAGCGCATGAACAACGCACCCCTGCGCCCCGGCTTGACCGCCTTGAAAGAACTCGCCGAGTTGCGCAGTGAACTGGACATCACCCAAATTGTATTCGGGTTTGCGCCGCGCATCAACGCCGCCGGCCGTATGGGCGATGCCAAGCGCTCAGTGGCCATGCTGCTGGCCAAAACGAAGGAAGAGGCTTTTGACATGGTGCAGAAGATCAACGTGTCCAACTCAGAGCGCCGCGGCCATGACACCAGCATCACCAAAGAGGCCCTGCAGATGATTGAGGACGATGACTTCCTGCGTAGCGCCCGCTCCACGGTCTTGTTCAAGGAGAGTTGGCACAAAGGCGTGGTGGGCATTGTGGCCTCCCGTTGCATTGAGAAATACTACCGGCCCACCATCATCCTCACGGAGTCCAACGGCAAGGCTACCGGCTCGGCCCGTTCCGTGCACGGGTTTGATGTGCACCAGGCTATCCTGGCGTGCTCAGACCTGCTGGATCAGTTCGGCGGGCACATGTACGCCGCTGGGCTTACGCTTCCTGTGGAAAACGTGCCGGCGTTTAGGGCCCGTTTTGAGCAAATCGTGACCCAAACCATCCGGGAGGAGCAGCGAGTGCCCATGGTAGAGATCGATAGTCCGCTGGAGTTTCACCAGATCAACCAGAAGTTCTTCAACATCCTCAAACAGATGGAGCCGTTCGGACCGGGCAACATGGCGCCCGTGTTCATGAGCACCTGCGTATACGACACCGGCTCGGCCCGCGTGGTAGGGGATGCCCACCTCAAACTTCGCCTCACCCAGGACGGCGAAACCTTCTTTGACGCCATCGCCTTCGGGATGGCCGAGTACTATCCGCGCATCCAGAAAGGCATTCCGTTTGATGTCTGCTACGCCGTAGAAGAGAACGTTTTCCGGGGCAACGTAACCCTGCAACTGCGCATCAAAGACATCCGCTTCGCGAGTTAATCAAAATCTCTTACTGGTATTTTAAGCCTGTTTTTCCTAAAAGCAGTCAAAGAATGTAGGGGCAATCCCTTGTGGTTGCCCTTGGCCGTTGGCACTGATCTAAACAATTGATTTTCTTACTGACTGTTCCTCTTTGTAGCTTATCCCTATATAAAACGCCTCTATTATGGTGCCTACTGTTTAGGGCAACCACAAGGGATTGCCCCTACATTTTCTGCCATTTGCGCATACGCTCGGGGACTTTCATCCACTGTTGTTGGTGTTATCTTCAACAACTCAAACTAGGGCTCACCTACTACCAGACGCAATGTGGAAATCCCCTCCTCGGAGGGGTAGGGGTGGGTTCCCATTTCAAGGCCATTTTCTGCAAATCAGGTCAGATTCAGCATTTTGATGTGGATAAGTTCGCATGTGAGGGGCAGATGGTGTATTTTTAGATTTCCATCCTACACAAACAAGCTCTATTGATGATGAAACCCAGAATTCTTTTGGCGGGGCTCTTACTGAGCGCGGGTGCTTTGACGGCACAGGCGCAGACGCCCGCCAAAAAAGTATTGACCCATGACGTGTATGACTCGTGGAAAAGCGTGGAAGGCGATTCCCTCTCCAACGACGGGAAATACCTGCTGTACGCCGTGAATCCGCAGGAAGGCGACGGTGTGCTGCACTTAAGAGACCTGAGCCAGAACTCCGGCAAGACCTTCCCGAGGGGGTACCGCAGTGCGTTTACCTCTGACAGCCGCTTCGCCATTTTCCAGGTGAAACCTACTTACGCCGCTACCCGCCAGGCCAAACTGAAGAAAAAGAAGCCTGAGGAAATGCCCAAAGATTCCCTGGCCATCCTAGACCTGGCCAAAGGCAACACGCAGTACGTGGCGCGGGTGAAATCCTACAAACTACCCAAGCAGAACGGCGAGTGGCTGGCCTACCAAATGGAGGCGCCGCTGGCTGCCAAAGTAGCCAGAGACACTACCAAAACCGCAGCCCCGGCCGGCGCCAAAACAACCGCAAAAGCCCCTTCTGGCGGCACCGGGAAAAAGGAAGATGCTTCTGAGTTAGTATTGCGCCACTTGCCCACGGGTCAGGAGTACCGCTTTGACCGCGTCACCGATTTCCTGTTCTCAGACAAAGGCAACAACCTGTTCTTTGTGCAAGCCGGCAAAGAGGCGAAAAGCAAGAACGGGTTGTTCGTCTTCAACACCTCGGCGCGGAAAACCATGCCGGTGGATAGTGGTCGCGTGACCTACAAGAACCTGGTGGCAGACAAAGCTGGCGAGCAGCTGGCCTTTGTGTCCAGCAAAGACAGCACGGGCAAAGACATCCGCTACTTTCATTTGCTGCACTGGACCGCCAAAGACAACCGGGCCCGCGTTCTTGCCGATACCGCCTACAAAGGCATGCCGGCCAAGTGGATGGTGAGCGAGCACGCCCAACTGGGTTTCTCAGACAAAGGCGATCGCCTGTTCTTCGGGACGTTCCCGCGGCCTACGCAGTACGAGAAAGACACCACCAAGCTGGAGGAAGACAAAGTAAGCCTGGACGTCTGGACCTACCGTGATCCGTTGATCCAACCCATGCAGCTGAAACAACTGGACCGTGAGCAGAAGCGCTCGTTCCTGGCTGTGTATGACCTCAAAGGCAAGAAGATGGTGCAATTGGCTACGCTGGAGATCCCAGATGTGTCCCTGAACCCGGGGCGTACCGCCGATGTGGCCGTAGGCAGCAGCAGCGTGAACTATCTCCTTAGCGTGGGCTACGACACCCCCTCGCGGCAGGATGCTTGGCTCATTGACCTGAAAGACGGTAGCCGCAAGCTGGCTGTGAAAGGCACCCGCGGTACGCCTAGGTTATCGCCGGCCGGCAAATACCTGTACTGGTACGAGCCCTCGGACAGTTCCTGGAAAGCCATGGCTGTGAAAGGCGGCAGCCCGGTGAACCTGACCAAAAAGTTGAAAGTGGCTTTCTACGATGAGCAGAATGATGTACCCTCGTTGCCGGAGGAATACGGCCTCACCGGCTGGACCAAAGACGACCAGTACCTGCTGGTGAACGACCGCTACGACGTATGGCGTCTGGACCCATCCGGGAAAGCCGCTGCCGTGAATATCACCGATGGTTACGGTCGGCAGAACAACCTGCAGTTTCGCTATGTGAGCCTGAACCCTAGTCAGCGAGTGGTGCCGTCAGAAGATAAACTGCTGCTGCGCGCCCTGGACCTGAAAACCAAAGACGCCGGTTTCTTCACCGATTACGTGACGAAAACGGGCGCACCGCAGAAAGTGTTCATGGAGCCGTACAGCTTCACCAGCGTGCGCAAAGCCAAAGACAGTGACCGCCTGATCTTCCGGAGGGCCAACTTCAGGGAGTATTCAGATGTATGGGTGACCAACACTAGCTTCAACGCGCCGCAGAAAGTGAGCAACGCCAATCCGCAGCAGAGCGAGTACCTGTGGGGCAACGTGGAACTGGTCAACTGGCGCTCAGACGATGGCGTGCCGCTGGAAGGTCTCCTGTTCAAGCCAGAGAACTTCGATCCGAAGAAGAAGTACCCGATGCTGGTGTATTTCTATGAGCGCAACGCGGAGACCCTGCACAACTACCGGGCGCCGGCGCCAAGTGCCTCTACCATCAACATTCCGTTGTTCGTGAGCCAAGGCTACCTGGTGTTTGTGCCGGACATTATCTACAAAGACGGCTATCCCGGCGAGAGCGCGTACCACAGCATTATACCGGGCGTGCAGAGCCTGGTAGCCAAGGGATTTGTGGATGAGAAGAACATGGCTTTGCAGGGACAGAGCTGGGGCGGCTACCAGGTAGCCTATCTGGTGACGCGCACCAACATGTTCAAAGCCGCCATGGCCGGAGCCCCGGTGAGCAACATGACCAGCGCCTACGGCGGAATCCGGTGGGAGAGCGGTATGAGCCGGCAGTTCCAGTATGAGCGCACCCAAAGCCGCATCGGCGGGACGCTGTGGGAGAAACCCATGCAGTACATTGAGAACTCGCCGCTGTTCTTCGTGCCTAAGGTGGAGACGCCGCTCATGATGATGGCCAACGACAATGACGGCGCCGTGCCATGGTACCAGGGCATTGAGATGTTCATGGCCCTGCGCCGGTTGAACAAGCCCGTTTGGCTTCTGGTGTACAACGGAGAGGCCCATAACCTGGTGCAGCGCAAGAACCGGAAAGACCTCTCGGTGCGCATGTCGCAGTTCTTTGACCATTACTTAAAAGGAGCCCCAGAACCTGCCTGGATGAAGAAAGGCGTACCAATCCTAGTGAAAGGCAAAGAATACGGTTTGGAACTGATTGAGGAACCTGCCACTGCCACGCCAACGCCAGGGCAGCAACCCACTGCTCCAACTGTCACGCAGCCTGCCACTATCAGATAATCCGTTTCTAGGCTGATTTTCTGAAAACAGTTAAAAAGCCCATCCTTTGTAAAAGAGGATGGGCTTTTTTATGTGCTTAGAGTAAGTGCTTGGTTATCGGGTATGAAGCCAGAAAATCCTGTTTTAGCCATGATTCTTGGAAAAGAGCCCCAAAGCTAGTTTGACTGGGCCATGACCTGAGTAGCGGCAGGGGTGGCAGTTGGGGTGGCGGCGGGAACGCAGAGAGAACCGAGGGCTTCTAAATCGCCGTAGAACCAGTTCACGTCTACCGGAGCGTCAATGCCTTTCACAATGCCTCTTTCTGAGTACTGCCAGAAAACCATTTTGTCACCGGGGTGAATGGAAGGCTCTGCGTTCTGGTAACGGGCAATCCAGAAATGGTAATCCGGGAAGTGACCCCGGAGCTTGCGGTCATAGAACTTCTGGTAGCTGTAGATGATGGGTTTTACGCCGTAGTGCTTCTCAATCTCGGTTAGCCACTGGCGGATATCGCTGCGCAACTTGGCATCGGAGATCTCATGGGCGTACGCTTCCACATCCAGTACGGGGGCCAGATTGCCGGGCAGGAGGGTCACGGTATTTTTGAAATGCGCTATTTGCTTGTCTACGCTCACCCACGGCTGATAGTAATGGTAAGCGCCCCGTTTGATACCGTGCTGGCGGCTGAGCTCCCAGTTGCGGTCAAAGTAAGGGTCCTTCATGAAATCGCCCTCGGTGGCTTTCATAAAGGCGAAATTGATATTGGAATCCTTTACATGCTCCCAGTTTACCTCACGCTGGTACCTTGACACGTCAATACCGTGCAGGAACGACGCCGGACCAGACCCTGCGCTCAGCAGGGTCATGCAGAAAGTAAATAAGGCAACCGCCACTCCAGAGCCACGGGCAACTTTCCTTAAGAAGGAGAACATAGATTGTAAACGCATGGGTGAAAGAAGAGGTATAAGTTACAGCTAAAAGACAGCTTGCGCAAGAGATATCCCTATGAGTCAATCACTTTGTTTGAAAGTTTATACTTCAAAGCATAACCTAATTCTTTACACGTACGTAGCGGCAGCTCTTTTGCGTTACCGTACCACATCTAAGGTTTATTCCTTAATTTTAAGCAATGATTTTACGTTCTGAAAACCTGTTCAAAAAATACAAGTCTCGCACGGTAGTTAACGATGTGAGTGTGGAGGTAAACCAAGGAGAGATTGTAGGGCTGCTGGGCCCTAACGGCGCCGGCAAAACCACTTCTTTCTACATGATTGTGGGGCTGGTGAAACCCAACTCCGGACGTATTTTCCTGGACCAGGAAGACATCACCCAACTGCCTATGTACCGGCGGGCCAAAAGGGGCGTAGGCTACCTGGCGCAGGAGGCATCGGTGTTCCGTGACCTAACGGTGGAGGAGAACATCATGTCGGTGCTAGAGATGACGGACAAGAGCAAGCAGGAGCGCCGCGAGAAGGTAGAAGAGTTGCTGGAGGAGTTCTCGCTCACGCACGTGCGCAAAAACAAAGGCGTGGTGCTCTCCGGGGGAGAACGCCGCCGCACTGAGATCGCCCGTGCCCTGGCCGTAGACCCGTCGTTTGTGTTGCTGGATGAGCCGTTTGCCGGGGTAGACCCCATTGCGGTAGAGGAGATCCAGACCATCGTGGCCAAGCTAAAAACCAAGAACATCGGCATCCTCATCACCGACCACAACGTGAACGAGACGCTTTCCATCGTAGACCGCGCCTATCTGCTTTTTGAGGGTAAAATTCTGAAAGCCGGCTCAGCCGAGGAGTTAGCCGCCGATGAGCAGGTGCGTCGCGTATACCTGGGTAAGCACTTTGAGCTGAAGCGAAAGGTCTAGTTGATTGTTGGTTGCAAACGGAGTTCTTCTTTTGTCATCCTGAAAGGATCTTGCGGGCAAAGAAGGAAAGCTTCTTTTTGAGGTAGTTACCGCTTGCAATTAGAATTCTACTCTAGATAGGTGGTTTCCTGGCTTACATCGCTGGGTAGAAACTTAATTCCCGAAGAGCAGTACAAGCACATATTCCAACGCTTACAGCGGTTGCCTCTCTTGATCAATAGCCTCATCAAAGTGACTAATGACAACCTCAAAACGTAAGCAGGTCAAAACAATCAACAACTAACCATCAACAATTAGATAGTGGAGATAATCAATTCGCTTGTGACGTGGGTAATGAAGAAGAGGATCCACCAGATAGATCTTTTCCGGAAGTACCCGCATGATGTACAGAGTGAATTGTTCACAAACCTCATCTCCACTGCCCGTAATACCGAATGGGGGCAGAAATACGGCTATTCTGATCAACTGAGCGTGCGCGAGTTCCAGGAACGGGTGCCTATCTGTGCCTACGAAGACCTGTACCCGTACATTGAGCGCGTGATGCGCGGGGAGCAGAATGTGCTGTGGCCTAGCAAAGTAGAGTGGTTTGCCAAGTCATCGGGGACCACCAACGCTCGCAGCAAGTTCATCCCCGTTACCCCCGAGGCCCTGGAAGACTGTCACTACAAGGGAGGCAAAGACATGCTTTCCATTTACGTGAACAACTACCCAGACACCAAAGTCTTCTCCGGCAAAGGACTTTCCATCGGCGGTAGCCACCATCCCAATGAGTTCAACTCAGATACCCGCTGCGGCGATGTCTCGGCGGTGATCATGCAGAACCTTCCTATTTGGGCCGAGGCCATGCGGACGCCGCCGCTCAAAGTGGCGCTCATGGACAAATGGGAAGAGAAGATTGAGAAGATGGTGGAGATCACCGTCAAAGAAAACGTGACCAGCATCTCCGGCGTGCCCACCTGGACCTATGTGCTTTTAAACCGCATTTTAGAGGAAACAGGCGCAAAAGACATCACCGAGGTCTGGCCCAACCTGGAGTTGTTTACCCATGGTGCCGTTGCTTTCGGGCCGTACCGCGAACTGTTCCGGCAGATCATTCCTACCGACAAGATGAACTACCTGGAGGTGTACAATGCCTCAGAAGGGTTCTTCGGGATACAGGATGAGCCTAGCCTGAAAGACGAGATGCTTCTGATGCTGGATTACGGCGTTTTCTATGAGTTCATTCCCATGGAAGAAGCCGACCAGGAAAACCCACAGGTACTGACTTTAGATCAGGTTGAATTGGGCAAGAACTACGCCCTCATCATCTCTACAAATGCCGGTCTCTGGCGCTACAAGATTGGTGATACGGTGAAGTTCACCTCGTTGGCGCCGTACCGTATCAAAATCTCGGGCCGCACCAAGCACTTCATCAATGCCTTCGGTGAAGAAGTGGTAGTAGAGAACGCCGAGACGGCTATCACCAAGGCCTGTGAGGCTACTGGTGCCACCATCACCAACTTTACGGCCGCACCCGTGTACTTTGAAGGCAAGAGCAAGGGCGGGCACCAATGGGTCATAGAATTCTCACAGCAACCTTCCAGTATAGAGCGTTTCACCGAGGTGCTGGACCAGACCCTGCGCACCGTGAACTCAGACTACGATGCCAAGCGCCAGAAAGACCTCGCCTTACAGGCTCCGCTGATTACGGTGGCTCCTTCCGGCGCCTTCCTGAACTGGCTTCAGCACAAAGGCAAACTGGGCGGCCAGCACAAGGTTCCGCGTTTGGCTAACAACCGAGAGTACCTGGAGGAAATTCTAGCGGTGAACCAACTTTCCTAGCCAAAAAGCCAGCCCGCGCAAACTTGCAAAGTCAGCGTTTAAAGCTTGTTTTCAGAAAATCAAGACTGAAATACAGGTACAAACCAAGGTTCTAAGCCTAAGGTTTATGCGGTATTTAGGATAACTAGGCTCAAAACATAAGCATGTGATGTTAAGGGATAGGCATACATAAAATGATGTATACAAATGGTATTTATACATGGAATAGTTGTATAAATACATATTTCTCCTATCTTTATACCGATTGAGGCAGATCATAGAACATGATCGCTCTTCAACCAATTAGGTTGAAAGCCTGCTTCAAAGCTGCTCTTAGGCTTTCTGCCCAAGAGTGGATGCCCTAAAGTGCCGGTGTCTCAGTAGCCGGAGAAATCATTACGGTTTATCAAGAAAGTCCCCCGCAATTTCTAGTACTCTTCACGTGTAAACCAGAGCATAGTTCCGGCTAAGGAATCACTATGCGGCTGTAACCATTCGTCTTTCCAACTTTAACCCAACTAAAGCCATGAAAAGAGTTCTTGCCATTGTGTGTGCCGCCGCTTTGTTCTACAGCTGCGAAAGCAAGCCCCAGGAAAGCAAAACTGCCGAAGCCGGGATCGTCAGTGCCGTTACGCAATCATCTACGCAGCCTACGGCGTTGAGCCAGGAGGCGTTAAAAGAACGGGGAGAGTACTTGGTGACCATTGGGGCCTGCAGTGATTGCCATTCGCCCAAACTGGCACCCACAGATAAGATACCACCCATGACGCCTGATCCTGATCGGTATTTGTCTGGGCACCCAGCATCTGATAAACTTCCACCCATGCCTGCGGGCGCAGGAAAAAATGGATGGATGATGTTCAATATGAACAATACAGCGGCAGTGGGGCCTTGGGGTGTCTCCTTCTCGGCAAACCTGACCCCAGACCCCACCGGCATAGGAAACTGGACTTTGGATAACTTCAAGAAAGCGCTGCGCGAAGGGAAATACAAAGGCATGGACAACACCAGGCAAATACTTCCGCCTATGCCTTGGCCGCACTACAGTAAGATGAAGGACGAAGACTTAGAAGCCATCTTTACGTACCTGAAGTCTATAAAACCCGTGAAGAACGTGGTGCCCGCACCCATTCCGCCGGCGGTTTAGATTCTGATAAACAAAAAGGCAGCAGGCGTGTAGTGCCTGCTGCCTTTTTGTTTATGTTATCTATTCCAAAAAAACTCTACTCTAGGAAGCTGCTCAGCAAGCCGCCTTCTTTGTTGGCGTTTCCGCCGTGCGGCATCAAGGCCTGGATCAGTTTCTTCACCGGCATGGACTGAATCCAAACCCGCCCAGTGCCTCTGAGGGTGGCCAGAAACAGACCTTCGCCCCCGAATACCATCGAGCGCAGGCCGCCGGCCCGTTGGATATCAAAATCGATCCCGTTTTCATAAGCTACCACGCAACCGGTGTCTACCCGAAGCGTCTCGTTGTGCAGGTGCCGCTCAATCACAGTTCCGCCCGCATGGATGAAGGCTAAGCCATCACCAGTGAGGCGCTGCATGATGAAACCCTCGCCCCCGAAGAAGCCCGCGCCCAAACGCTGGTTGAAGTGCATGGCGATTCTAGTGCCTAGCGCGGCGGCCAAGAAACCGTCTTTCTGCACGATCAAGCCCTGCGGAAACTCTGCTAGGTTGATAGGCATAATAGTACCCGGATAAGGAGCCGAGAAGCCTACTTTGGCTTTGCCATACCCACGATGGGTAAAGTGCGTCATGAACAGCGACTCGCCGGTGATGGCCCGGCTGCCCATCTGCACCAGCTTGCCTAAGAAGCCCGATGCGGGGTTGGAGCCATCGCCCATCTTGGTTTCAAACTGAATGCCGTCTTCCATGAACACCATGGCGCCAGCCTCGGCAATCACGGTTTCCTGTGGGTCCAGTTCTACTTCCAGCACCTGAATGTCTGAGCCGTGAATGCGGTAATCTACTTCGTGGGATGTCATATATGAGGTTAGGTTTATTTTTTCTTCTTAGGGTCTGATGGTTTCCCTTTGTCAGAGAAGTCATCATCGGCCTCATCGTCCAAAGATGCCCCTTTTTTGAAGAAATCCTCCTCGTTCTCTTCCTCGTCCACGGTTTCCTCAATTGGGAACTCCTCGTCTTCTTCCTGCGGCCGCTTCTTGCCCTGGTCACCTACCAGTTTCTTGTCTGAGACGTTGCGGTCCAGGAAAGAGTTGAGCTGGTCAATGTTGAAGTTAGAGGTAATGTCCCCCAAGGGATTGATCTTGATCTCGAAGCCTTCCAGCTCAGGGTGCACCTTCGCTTTTTTTTCCGGTTTATTCTCTGGTTTGTCCTTGTCTGCTTTCTTCTTTGCCATAGTAGTAAAGTTTACGCCCAGGCAAGCCGCCGGGCCAGTTGCTTTTACTACAAACGGGAAATCTGGCAGAAGGATAAACGAATTAAAAAGAATCCGCCGTCATAAGCAAGCATCTGGGGCTTGTTTATAACGGCGGATTTCATGTTTGTCTTAAAACGTTTCAGGGCTGTTTTCTGCAAAACAGCTCCGAAACCGTATGTGTTATATTTCTCTGCCTGCGCAGAAGTTAGCGTTATGCAGCGTATTGGCCCAGTTTAGTTAGAGCAGCGTCAATACGAGCTTCGGTCTCTTCTCTGCCGATGATCTCAATAATAGCCATCAGGTCTGGACCTGCCTCTACGCCGGTCAAGGCGATTCTTAAAGCTTGCATTACCTGGCCAATCTTGAGGCCGTTACGCTCCAGAATCTGCAGCAACAAGGCTTTCACAGAATCAGCGTTAAACTCTGTCAGAGAAGCCAACTCGTTTCTGAATTCCTCAAAGGCTCCAGCCGCGGCAGCCGACCATTTCTTGGCAGCTACCTGCTCATTGTACTGCGTCGGCGCCACGAAGAAGTAAGCGGCCTCTTTCCAGAAATCCTGCGGGAAGGTCACGCGCTCTTTCATCAGGCTCACGATCTTCTCGGCGCGCTCCTCAGAGCAGGCAATGCCTTGCTCGGGCAGGGCCGCTAGAAGGTACTGGGCTAATTCTGCGTCTGGTTTGGCGCGCAGGTACTGCTCATTATACCAACGGGCTTTCTGGATATCGAAACGGGTACCGGATTTCCCAATACGCTCAATGCTGAAGGCTTCAATGAGTTCTTCCATAGAGAAGATCTCTTGCTGCGTGCCTGGGTTCCAGCCCAAGAAAGCCAGGAAGTTCACGAAACCATCGGGCAGGTAACCCGCCTCGCGGTAACCGCTGGATTTCTCGCCGCTCACCGGATCTACCCAGTTCAGCGGGAATACCGGGAAGCCTAACTTATCGCCGTCGCGCTTGCTCAATTTACCGTTACCGTCTGGTTTCAAAAGCAATGGTAAGTGCGCGAATTCGGGCATGGTGTCTTCCCAACCGAAGTAGCGGTATAATAGCACGTGCAGCGGGGCACTTGGCAACCACTCCTCGCCTCTGATCACGTGGGTGATTCCCATCAAATGGTCATCCACGATGTTAGCCAGGTGATAGGTAGGCATGCCGTCAGACTTCATCAGAACTTTGTCATCGATGGCTGAGGAATGCACCATTACCCATCCTCTAATCAAGTCCTTCAGACGAACTTCTTCTTTGCGCGGTACTTTCAGACGGATCACATATGGGTCACCGCTCTCTAATCTGCGTTTCACCTCATCCTCGGGCAGGGTGAGGGAGTTCTTCATGGTGGCGCGGGTAATGGCGTTGTACTGCGGGGTGGCTACCTTGGCGGCTTTGAGGCGCTCGCGCATCTCTTCCAGTTCCTCGGCGGTGTCAAAGGCGTAGTAGGCGTGGCCAGCATTTACCAGCTGCAGGGCGTAGTCCATGTACATGGGCTTGCGCTCAGACTGGCGATAAGGGGCGTGCGGACCGCCGTGCACCGGGCTTTCGTCCAGGGTAATGCCGCACCACTCCAGGGAGTCAAAGATGTATTGCTCGGCGCCGGGCACAAAGCGGGTTTGATCGGTATCTTCAATGCGCAGTATCATTTTACCGCCCATTTTCTTAGCAAAAAGGTAATTATACAGCGCTGTGCGTACCCCGCCAATGTGCAGCGGCCCGGTGGGGCTAGGGGCAAAGCGTACTCGTACTTCTCTTTCCATGTTGTATAGGTATGTCAATCGAGGTGCAAAAGTACGGTATTTCACGTCTTCCGTAAAGCTTTTATCCTTAAAACCTTGCGCCTCTGTTTACTTATTGTTTCAGGCCGGTTTGCCCTGCTTCTCAGGGCGTTTGCTTAGGAAACCACTTGTGTTCCAATAAGTTTGTAAACCTGCCGCTTTTAGTACGTATGAAGGAGGAAAATAAACTACATGCTGAAAAGTAAGCTAAAGAAGGCTTGGAGTATCATTGTAGAGGTTTGGCTGGATTTTCTGGACAACAACTCGTTCCAGAAAGGCGCGGCCTTGGCTTACTATACCATCTTCGCGCTGCCGCCTATCCTAATCATCATGATCAATACTGCCGGAGCCATTTTTGGGAAAGATGCGGTGCGGGGCCGGGTATATGAGCAATTGCGCGACTTGTTGGGCAGCCAAGGAGCCTATGATATCCAGGAGATGGTAGAGAACATCAACCAGTCGGCTGACTTCACCTTTGCCACCATGGTGGGGGTGTTTACTTTGCTAGTAGGAGCTACCGGGGTTTTTGTCTCCTTGCAAGAGTCGCTGAACCAGATCTGGGGTGTGAAACCCAAACCCCGAAACGAGTACCTGAAGCTTCTCTGGGATCGGCTCCTGTCTTTCGCCATGATTCTGGCCATTGTGTTTCTGCTGCTGGTGAGCTTGGTAGTGCACACCGCGTTGGTGGCCATCACTTCTTTCCTGACAAACCAGATTGACGAGTCAGTACTGCAACTCACCTGGATCGCTAACTGGGTAGGTTCCACGGGCGTGGTCACCTTCCTTTTTGCGCTAATCTATAAGTTTCTGCCTGATGCTAAAATCAGGTGGAGCGATGTCTGGATTGGGGCTTTAGTGACGGCCGTCCTCTTTTCGCTGGGGAAATCATTGATCGGCCTCTATCTGGGGAACAGCGACTTTGCCGGTATCTACGGGGCCGCGGGCTCGGTGATTGTGGTACTCACCTGGGTGTTCTACACCTCGCAGATCGTTTTCATTGGGGCCCAGTTCACCTTGGTGTACGCCCGCCGCTACGGCGCCGATATCTATCCTTCCACCTATGCGGTACGAGTCATCAACAAAGAAGTGGAGGTGGGGCATGCCCCCGTGAACGATGAACCAGGCCCTAACGAGGCCAAAGCCAAAGGCGAAGATTGTGAAGTTGACGAGAAGGTAAAAGATTAGATGAATGATGGAGAGATTGAATGAATGAGAGAGTAAAGAGAAAGAATCAATTTTGAGTCTGTTTTCCTGAAAACTGCCTAAAATTGCATCTGACGGACCCTTCCAATTCCATTCACTCATTCATTCAATCTCTCATTCACTCATTAGAATTTTACCGCAATGCAGGAGATCTCCACGTTCACGTCTTTGGGCAAGCGGCTCACTTCTACTGTTTCGCGGGCCGGCGGATTGCTGGTGAAATAGCTTCCGTACGTCTCGTTGATCGCCCCAAAGTTGCCCAGGTCTTTCACGAAGATGCTGCACTTCACCACGTTGCTGAAGGCCATGCCGGCTTCCTGCAGAATGTACTGGAGGTTTTTCATCACCTGGTGCGTCTCGGTCTGAATATCAGCCTGTACCAATTGGCCAGTTTCTTGATCTAGGGCGATCTGTCCGGAGATATACAAAGTATTACCGGCCATCACGGCCTGGCTGTAGGGGCCGATGGGGGCCGGAGCAGATTTGCTTTCTATGATGTTGGTTGCCATATGCAAAATGGTTAATCTGTATCTTTACAGGCTTAAAGGTACAGAAATATGAACACATTAGTTTTAGCCACGGAAGAGCAGGAAGCAGAAGTAAGCCTTAAATTCTATAACAGAGCCTATTTGCATTTACAGGACCCGGCAGAACTGAAGGCCTGGCTTCCGCAAGCGGATTTAGTGATTGATTTGCTTCTGCATGAGAGACCAAAGCGCTTGGCGCAGTACAACCAACAAGGCAAAGGCGACAAAATAACCGTGTTCTTCAACGCCAACCATTTGAACCTAACGGAGTTTACCTCAGCGTATGCCCCGCTCAATTTCAACCTAGCCGGGCTGATAGGCGAGCCACTGGTGAACAAAGAGGTTTTGGAAGTAGTCCCTCTCCGCGAAGATTCCCACCGCTCCATTGACAAAGCTTTCGTATTCCTGGCCTCGCTCTACCAATTGGTCAAGGTTTAAGAAGTAGGAGCTTTCCACCTCTTTTGGCGAAAACAACCTCAAAACAGAAGGGTTTTCTTGAGCCTTTGCTATTCTTCCGCTGGCGCGAGCGTCCCGCTCGTGTCCGCACGTATTGCAGAAAGGACTTTGTCGAGCTTTTTAGAGATAAGGTTCTCCAGCCTAATCAAGCCCTACCACCCCTCCTCTTCTGTCATCTTGGAAAGATCTTGTGGGCAAACTAGAAAAGCATTAGAGAAACGACACTACCGCTTGCCCACAAGATCCTTTCAGGATGACAAAGGTGTGGGTGAAGTGATTATCAGAAATGCGTGCGGACACGAGCTGCAAGCTCGCACCAGCGGAAAAAGTAGCATGTAATGTTTGAGCGTTTTAAGGCTGTTTTTACATAAACGAGCGTGAAACAGCAAGGGCAGCCTTAACGCTGCCCTTGCTGTTTTTATAAGTTGAAACCGTTAGGTCATGCGTCAGGCTTGTCGCATCACACCTATTTTCTCACCTGTAAAGTCAGGGAAGATAACTTTGTCGTTTTTGATGTTCAGGTGTTTTCCGGCTACTTCGCTGAAAATGCTCCGGAAATCGGTGGTGACGGGCAGGTCGCGGCCGTCTTCCAGGTTTTCTTTGGCCAGTGGCGGTACGTGGCCGTGCACCAGACCGCCGTTCACGTCATTGCCCAGGACGAATAGGCAGGAGCCGCGGCCGTGGTCGGTGCCGTTGCTGCCGTTCTGGTGCACGGTGCGGCCAAACTCGGTCATGGTCATCACGTTCACGTCATCTTGGTAGGCATCCAGATCAGCCCAGAAGGCGGTGATGCTTTGGCTCAGGTCATTCACGTTTCGGGCGAAGGTGCCGTTAGACGTACCCTGATTGTAGTGCGTGTCCCATCCGCCAGACTCGGCGAAAGCCACTTCCAAGCCCACATCCATCTTAATCATCTGCGCAATCTGCTTCAGTGATTTTCCCAAGCCGGAGTTAGGGTAGACCGCATTATTCGCCGGGATGTAGTTTTTGGAATCGATCTTCTGCAGCATCTTCACGGCCTCAAAACTCTCTTTGCCGGTCTTGTTCAGCAAAGAGGAAGAGGTTTGGTCGTAGAGATCCTCAAAGTTCTTAGAGGCCAGTGCCGCGCCCTGTTGGTTTCCCCGCATCTGCACCCCGAAGTCCTGCAGGTTGCTGATGGCGATGGCCGCGTGGTCACCGTAGAAGGAGCGGGGCAACGAAGAGGTGAGGCTGACTGCCTGGAACGGAGTGGCCTCGTGGCCCATCAAGCCGACCGCTCGGTTTAGCCACCCACTGGCGGTGCCTTTGTCAAAAGGAGTGCCCGTTTCCATGTAATCCTGCGCATCGAAGTGGGAGCGGGTAGGGTTAGGTGAGCCCATGCCGTGCACAATGGCCAGGCGCTTCTCTCGGAACAGGGGCTCAAAAGACCGCATGGCCGGGTGCAGCCCGAAACGTCCGTCTAGGTCCAACAGAGGATTTGCGGAGCTCTGGGCTGCGGTCATAAACAAGCCGGGGCGCGCCTGCTGCAGGAATTCATCGGTAAAGGGCGTCACCGCCATTAAGCCATCCATAGCACCCCGCTGGAAGATGCAGACCAGGATTTTGTTTTTCTTGTAGGGCAACACCAGTTTACTGCTACTCGCCGCCTGCGCCAAAAAGTTAGGCACGCCGCCCAGGCCCGCCGCGAAAAGCGCCAGCGCCCCTGATTTTAGGAATCCTCTTCTGGTAGTCATCTCAAATTCTTTTTGCGGGTTAAATGCCTTATCTGCGTTGGAACTCCGGTGACCCGATGATGATGCCCACCACTTGGGCTAGCATAGGCGTGTTGCTTCCTTTCAGGGCCATGGTCTTCATCTGCTCAGGGGCTTTATTCTGATTTTTTTTTGCCCCTTGTCCTTTCTTCTCCTGCATTTCAATCATCATCTCGTCTTCCTGCTCCTGTTGAGCACTCTGCATCGGTACAGGTTTCTTGTTTGCAGCGGCATCTACTTTCTGCCCGAAACTGGGATCAGTGAGCGTAGGTGTCAGCCGTTTGATAGTGGCCTCCAGGTTGCGTTCGGGTAACAGAAATTGGCTGTAGGTGAGCAAAGCCGCCTCGGCGCTTTCCGGTTCCCGATGGTTGTTCAGAGCCACCAGGTCGAAGGAAACACCCTTTATCTTCTGCGAAGCCAAAGCCAGCCCGAAGTTCATGCGGTTGAGCAGGGAGCCGGTATTGATCCAGTATGCACCTTTATCGGGGAAACCGGTTGGGGCCTGGTAGTAGTAGATCCGCTCGCCCATTTTGGTGATCCAGGCGTTTAGTGGAGCGGGATCCTGGATATCAGCGTTGAGGCTGCGCACCGAACTGATGGCCAACTCAAACGGCGATTTCGTTTTCTCCCGCAAGGCTTCCTTGCCCCAGAACTCGGGCGCAGTTACCATGGTCAGCAGCACTTCCCTGATGTCTCCGTCCTTCTCCCGGAAAGTCTTTGCCATCTTGTCTATAAGGCTTTGGGGCGGCGTATCGTTCACAAACCTGATGGCCAGCTTTCTGGAGATAAACTTTGCTGCCGATGGATGGTGGGCCAGTAATTTGATCAACTGCAAGCCTTCTTCGTATCCGCCATTGGCCGGAAAGCTGGTGCCCAAGACTACTTTGGCGCCTTGGTCATGTTTGTTAGCCGCGAAGAAGAAATCCCCTTCCTGCACAATGCCCTGTTTCGCCAACATAGCGGCGCGTTCTGGGTTCTGTTCAGTAGCTTGCTTATTCAGGTTGAAGCGGTTCATCTCAGGATTGATGGTCCAACCGGTTAAGATGCGGGCTGCCTGTGTTACATCCTGCTGGGTATAGCCGCCGTCTACTCCCAGGGTATGCAGTTCCATGATCTCACGGGCATAGTTCTCGTTCAGGCCCGCGCCTCTTTTCACGGTTTTGCTTTTCTGGGCCAGTTGCTTTTGTTGCAATGACGTGTCTTGGGCCAAACGGGCCTCTAGCATCAGTTGTTGGCGCTCTTGTCTCTTTTTCTGTTCAGGGGTAAGACTTGGTTTGTCGGCCACGCTTTTGAAATTGTCCAGATAGGCTAGCATCGCGGGGGATTTAGCCGTGGCCAGCAGAATGGTCTCGAACTTGTCCAATACATTAGGCCTAATCACATCCCGTTCGTAGGAGGTAAGGTACAGGTCGCAGCTTTTGTTTGTGAGCGAAACGTTGAAATGGTTAAACCAGAAGCTTGTCAGAATCTCCTGCAACTGGTTGTGAGAATAAGTAGCCCTCAAGATTTTCTGGTCGAAGAGCGCATTGTGCAATTCCCCTTGCGGCCTGAAACCCTTTTCCTTCATGTAGGCACCTAATTTCTCCCGTTGCGCAATCCGGCCCTCCTTGGTTAGCTCGCTGTTCTTAAGGGAATCAATGTGGAATACACCTTCCTGCATCCCTAATTTCAGAATCTGGCCTTTCTGCGGATAGAAGTAGACAATCTCCTCATTAGACATCTTCAACGAGCGGTAGGGAGCAAGCTTCTGGTCCAGTTCAGAATCAGGTAAGTTGGCCTGGAGTTGCTGCGCAAACCATTTCTCCAGTCCCATTTTCGCCACCTCATCTACTTGGCCCGGCTTGGCCCCGAAGGTGAAACGGCTCAGCAAGTGCGCCGCTGCTTGTCGCTCGGTAAGCCCTGCCTTTTTGTAGGGAAATTTGGGCACTTTTGCTACCGGTCCTTCAGCGTTCCCAAAAGAGGAGAGCAGCAGAGAAGAAAGGAGGAAGACCAGTGCCAGACCAGGATATCTAAACGTACGGTGCATACTGCAGATATTTTAAGTGATAACTATTCTGACTAAGGCTGAGCTTGCAACTAGGGACGTGTTTGTCCTACCCTCAAGCCCATGTACGGGGTGCATGAATAACGGACCTGTTCACGCCCGTAAGATTCCCTGATTCCTATCAACAGAGAACGTTTTAGAAATCTATTAGCGTTTATACTGAGCTATTCGCTTTCCCTATAGAGCAAAAAATGGAAGCAATGGTTTAATGTTAATAAAAAGATTTTCGGCGAGAATCCCAACTACTTGGTTAAGATACAATCATTTACCATAAACAAATAGCCTCATTCGCTCATAGAACATCTCCCTTCATTGGACAATGTATCCAATACATTATCGAGGCCGTTTAGATTCTACTAGCACCCTGGTTGACTTCGATTCAAAGGATTCTCTATTCGGGTATTAATCGGAATTCGCTTTAGTTTCAGGATTGTTTTAACAAAAATGAGCCCAAAACAACACGCTTAGGTTCAATGTTATGAACCAACTTAAACAAAAAGGGGAAGCCATTTGGCTTCCCCTTTTAAGATATTTGATAATAGAATTATTCTACCGTTACAGACTTAGCCAAGTTACGTGGCTGGTCAACGTTACAGCCGCGCAGTACCGCAATGTGGTAGCTTAGCAACTGTAAAGGAATAACCGAGATCAATGGCATCAAGGCTTCATGAGTGTTAGGCACCTCAATTACGAATTCAGCCATCTGCGGGATTACGGTATCACCTTCGGTCACCACTGCAATCACTCTACCCTTACGGGCTCTTACTTCCTGTACGTTAGAGACGATTTTCTCGTAAGAACTGTCTTTCGTAGCGATTACCACCACTGGCATGTTCTCATCAATCAACGCGATAGGTCCGTGCTTCATTTCTGCTGCTGGGTATCCTTCTGCGTGGATGTAAGAAATTTCTTTCAGCTTCAAGGCGCCTTCCAAGGCTACCGGGAAATTGAAACCACGGCCCAAATAGATGAAGTTGGTGGCATCTTTGAAAATCTCAGAGATCGCTTGGATTTCTTTGTCTAACTGAAGCGCCTGCTCCACTTTCGCCGGGATTTTCTCCATCTCCAACATCAAGCTACGCAAAGCGGTCAGTTCCATGGTACCACGCATCTCGGCAATCATCATCGCGATAAGCGAAAGAACCGTTACCTGAGCCGTGAAAGCTTTGGTACTAGCCACTCCAATCTCAGGACCAGCGTGCGTATAAGCACCGGCATCAGTAGCACGGGCGATGGAAGAACCTACTACGTTACACACCCCAAAGATCATAGCGCCTTTGGATTTGGCCAGTTCCAGAGCGGCAAGGGTATCAGCGGTCTCACCAGACTGGGAAATCGCCACCACGATATCTCCCTCACGGATGACCGGGTTCCGATAGCGGAACTCAGAAGCGTATTCCACTTCTACTGGGATTCGGGCAAATTCCTCAATCATATACTCAGCCACCAGGCCAGCGTGCCAGGATGTTCCGCATGCTACGATGATAATACGATCCGCGTTCTTGAAACGGGTAGCGTATTCTCTGATGCTGGACATGGTCAATTGCGTATTTTCAGCCACTAAACGACCACGCATGCTGTCCATGATAGAACGGGACTGCTCAAAGATCTCTTTCAGCATGAAGTGCGGATAACCACCTTTTTCAATGGCTTCCAACTCCAGTTCCAGCTTCTGGATGTAAGGCGTCTGCACCACGTCTTCTTTGGTACGGATGTCCATTACACCATCCTTAATTACGGCAATCTCATAATCATTCAGATACACCACTTCATTGGTGTACTCAATGATTGGAGTAGCGTCCGAGGCCAGGAAGTACTCGCCTTTGCCCACGCCAATCACTAATGGGCTGCCTTTACGGGCCGCCACCAATTGGGTAGGTGAGTCATGGGAGATAACCACGATAGCGTAAGCACCAACTACTTCATGTAAGGCCAGACGTACGGCTTCAGCCAAAGAAACATTGCTGTTCTTCTGCACATCCTCAATCAGGTTAACGAATACCTCAGAATCAGTATCACTGTGGAACTCGTAGCCTTTGTTGATCAAGTGCTTTTTAAGAGAAGCGTAGTTCTCAATGATGCCATTATGGATAATGGCAATCTTCTTGGAAGTGGAATAGTGCGGGTGCGCATTGGCATCGTTTGGCTCGCCGTGGGTAGCCCAACGGGTGTGTCCTATACCAATGGTACTGCTGGTATCCTGAGTGCCGATATGCGCCTCTAGATCAGCGACTTTGCCTTTCTTTTTGAAAACTTTAAGATCACCATCGTTTAACAAAGCTACTCCGGCACTGTCGTAACCGCGGTACTCCAAACGCTTCAATCCTTTCAAGATAATTGGGCAGGCTTCTCTCTGCCCTACATAAGCTACTATTCCACACATAGTGATGTAATCTACTGTTAAGCTAGGGGTATATAAAAATTATTATTGAGCAGTTGAATAGAAGAGTCTGAGCTTGATCCGGCGCTCGGCGCTAGGGCTTTGATTTGCTTCTATGATGGCCCGATTTACAGTTTGGGCCAGGTTTGTAGGCGTTGACAGGGAACTGCTCACGTTGGCAGGCAGTAAGATGAGGCCATTGTTCGCTCTTCTGTTGTAAAGCAGATTCTGCATGTAACTGGTGATGTTCACCACATACACATAGCCGCCTTTTGCCCCTCTGTACTGAAGGGTAGCAGGAGCGGTAGAGTTTTCCGCCAGCAGCGCACTCGGCACTCCGGCATTCAAAGCAATTCGTTTAGAGGTAGTTGCTTCTACAACAGAAATAACCGGGGGTAGCATCATAGAGTCTCTGGCGGTGATCACAGTGGATGTCACAAGCGGAATGATCAGCTCGGCTTTGTTGATGGCCAGGTTCTGCTCTCCGCCGGATTGGGTCTTACGGAAATCAGCAAGAAAAGGTAGTTCTATTTTGGTAACCAACCCGGCCCCGGCTTGCAGGTAAGTACGGTTTCCTGCATCTGCAGATGAAATGGTATTACCGTTAGCCGTTAAAGAAGCGAGGGACGTTGCGGCCCGATTTGCCTCAATGTGGTTGTAGTACCGGTCAGTGAACAGCAGCGAAGTAGTCTTTGCTATGTTTTTCTTTGACTTGTAGTGCAAGGTAAGCGTGGTGTTGGTAGAAGTAGGCAGGAACCCTACAATGCTGCCTTGCTCATCAGAACCGCTGGCGGGTACAAGGGCCAGACCATTGATGACGTTGGCAAATGTTTGGGTAGTGGAAGTCTGCGCCAAAGCCTGGAGAACCTCATTCGCGAAAGCACCGGTAATCTTGATCTTCAATAAGAGCGGCAGCCTTTGGGTTGTATCAGTGGTGCTTCTGTAAGTAGTGCTGGGACGTGGGTTGAAGGTAACGGAGCCTACTGGAGTCTCATTGTACGTCATTGCCTCGTTGGTGAAGTAGGTCTCATCATCTCTGAAGGCCTGGGTGAGGCGGTGGACATTCATGGCGATCGCCTTGGTGGTATCCCCGAAAGCGTAGTTGTAGTCCAGGTTGATGATCAGAGAGTCAGCTCCTTTGCTTACATCGATGGAATCGGCATTAGTAGGGAAAGATAGGGGAGCAAACTCTGCGTAGGTTTTGGCCGTCACAGTTCCAAAAACAGGATCAGTGATTCTCCCTACCTGTACCCGGGGGGCACCCAGGCCAATAATAGAGTCTTTCAATAAAACGGTAGAGGCTCTTACAGTGGCGGTGTCTGTATAAGAAGTGCCTATTTGGGTGCCTGGTTCCTGCAGTTCCAAACCAATGGCCGTTGGATCTTCGCACGCGGTGAAAAAGAAAGAGAAAATAAAGAGTACAGCAGCTGCTTTACTAATTCGCAAGTTCATTATACAAGTTAAAGTAAGAATCCAGGGTGTTTTCGTCTGAGCTAATGGTGTTGATCTGCTTGGTGCTGTTATACTCCTGAAACATGGCGTTCAGGTTGTCGCTGAAGTCCTCGTTTGACTTGATCACCATATCGGCGTACTGAAGGCCCATCTTGATGAAAGCGCCAAAGTCACCTGATCTCAGATTAGACAGCATCTCGTCCTCAATGTCCAGCATCTTGGCTTTCTCCAGCAGGTCGCCCTCAAATTTGTGGGTGAACTCACTGTTGTAGACAGAGAACACAGATTTAGCCGTCTTGAAGATAGGATCGTTCTTGTACGTGCTCTTCAGGTACAACGGAATCAAGCTCGTCATCCAGTCGTTGCAGTGCACAATGTCCGGAGCCCAGCCCAGTTTCTTCACAGTTTCTAACACGCCTTTGCAGAAAAAGATGGCACGCTCATCATTGTCTGGATAGAATTTATTGTCTTTGTCCACCAAAACGGACTTGCGGTGGAAATAGTCTTCGTTGTCAATAAAATAAACCTGCAGCTTGGCATTCGGGATAGAGGCCACCTTGATAATCAGGGGCTTTTCCTCTTCGCCAACGGCAATATTGATGCCAGAAAGGCGAACCACCTCGTGCAGGCGGTTCTTGCGCTCGTTGATCAGACCAAACCGAGGCACAAAAATCCTTACTTCCATCCCACGCTCTTGCATCGCTTGTGGCAACATCCTCAGGAATTCCGCTACTTTTGTGGTTTGCAGAAAGGGATCAATCTCAGTAGCCGCGTATAAGATTCTCAATTTGGACATAGGTTGGAGTGATTAAAATAAAACAGGCAATAGTAATTGCGAAATGCAAAATTAAGCAATTATCGGCTGATTCTCAATTTATTTGAATAAAATCATACCTTTGGCGTCTTTTGCCAATTCAATATTAAACCCGCAGCCCTCCATGTTGCAGCTTACCTCATTATCTGATATCCGGCAGCACACCGAGTTGCTGCGCCAGCAAGGTCAACGCATTGGGTTTGTCCCCACCATGGGCGCTCTGCATGAAGGCCATCTGTCGCTCATCAGGGCTGCCAAAAGCCAGAACGATATCACCGTCTGCAGCGTGTTTGTGAACCCGGTGCAGTTCAACAATGCCGAGGATTACCGCCTGTACCCACGGCTGCTGGAGGCGGACGCCCAGATGCTGGCCCAGGAGGGATGCGATGTACTGTTTGCGCCTTCCGCCGAGGAGATGTACCGGCAAAAGGCGCGGCTTTCTTTTGACTTTGGCGAGTTGGAACAGGTGATGGAGGGGGCGCACCGTCCGGGCCATTTCAACGGCGTGGCTACGGTGGTCAGCAAGCTTTTCCATTTGGTGAAACCGCACCAGGCTTTCTTCGGGCAGAAGGATTTGCAGCAGTTTGCCATTATCCAGCAGTTGGTGCTGGACCTGAGCTTTGACCTGGAACTGGTGTGTTTCCCTATCATCAGGGAAGAAGACGGGTTGGCGATGTCCTCGCGGAACCGGCGCCTCACGGCGGAGCAGCGGGAGGTTGCGCCGCATCTCTACGAAGCCCTGCAGCTCCTGCACGCAAAACTCCAAGCTGGATCAGTAGCAGAGGCCAAAAAGGAAGCGGAAACGTTTTTGGGCTCTTTTCCGGAAATCAGGCTAGAATATCTGGAGGTGGTGCATGCGCAGACTTTGCAGCCGCTGGAGGAAATACCTGCAGGTGCGCCGGTAGCCCTATGCCTAGCGGCTTTCCTGGGCGAGGTGCGGCTTATAGACAATATGCTGTTATAGATTCTATTCCAGAGATAAAACCAAAAAGACAACTGCCTGTTTGTATCATAAATAATCTATAACTTTGTGCGTTTTTAGATTGTTTTGATGCAGATTGAAGTTCTTAAATCCAAGATTCACCGGGCCAAAGTAACCCAGGCTGAGTTGCACTACGTGGGAAGCATTACCATAGACGAAGATCTTTTGGATGCGGCCAACATGGTTCCCCATGAGAAAGTCCAGATCGTAAACGTGAACAACGGCGAGCGTTTTGAGACTTATATTATAAAAGGAGAGCGGGGTTCAGGTATGATTTGCCTCAACGGACCTGCTGCCCGCCGGGTACAGGTAGGGGATATCATCATCATTATCTCTTACGCCCTGATCAATTTCGAAGACGCCCGCAGCCACGAACCCACCGTAATTTTCCCAGACCAGCATAACCGCCTGGTGTAGTTTCCGCCCCGGCATGAAGAAAACCTTGAACGTACTCAAGTACCTGCTGCTGTTGGCGGTATCGGTTTTCTTGATGGCGTATGCCCTGCGCAGTATCAATTTTTCTGCGGTGAAAGCCGAGCTCTCGCAGGCGAACTACTTCTGGGTGGTGGTCACCTTGCTTGTCTCCGTGGCCGGTTACGTGAGCCGGGCTGTCCGTTGGCGGATGCAGTATGAGCCATTAGGGTTTAAGCCCAAGGCCATGCAGGCGTACCATGCCCTCATGGTGGGGTATCTGGCCAACATCGTGCTGCCGAGGGCGGGCGAGGTCATCCGGTGTACGCTGCTTCGGCGATCCTCCGGCGTGCCGGTGAACGTTTCCCTGGGTACCGTCATCACGGAGCGGGTTATTGACCTGATGATGCTGCTCCTATGCATGGGCATTACCCTGCTACTGGAATTTGACCGACTCAAAGACTTCTTCCTGGAGATCTTCTCTGAAAAATTCCATGGGTTTGAGCAGAACCTGCAGACGCTGTATGTGCTGGGCGCCGTCGCTGTTTTCGGGACGGGGGCCATGGTTTGGTTTGTGTACCGGAACATCGCTAAACTGCGGCAGAACACTTTCTTCAAGAAGTTGAGCGCGTTTGTGCGCGGCTTGTGGCAAGGCATCTCCAGCGTTGCCAGAATGGAGCAGAAAGGCGCGTTTATTTTCCACACCCTCTTCATCTGGCTTACCTATTACCTGGGCAGCTACCTGGCTTTTTTTGCTTTACCCGGAACCTCAGGGCTATCCTGGCAGGCGGGCATGGCTATTCTGGTGGTAGGCGGCCTGGGAATGTCGGCGCCGGTGCAGGGCGGGATTGGCGTGTACCACATTCTGGTGAGAACCGCTCTTCTGCTGTACGTTGTGCCTTTAGACAAGGGCATGGCTTATGCACTTATCACGCATACCACGGGCGCCCTGCTGGTGGTGATCATGGGCGGTATCAGTCTGGTGGCCGGCCTGGCCCAACCCAAAGACAAAGACCAACCCGCCAAGCAAGTCGCGTAAACCGTTTCCGGTCCGTTTTCTTTAAATCGGCTTGAAAACAGAAGCCGGGTTTCTGCGTTCTTTCCCCAAGAACCGTTCCTTTGTATTGTACCATCTAACCGTTTCCCATCCTATGCTTCCTTCAGAAGAGAAAATCGTAGCGCTGCCTCAGCTTTTAACCAAAGTAGAAGAATGGCGGGCGCAAGGCCAGAAGATAGTGTTCACCAACGGGTGCTTTGATATTGTGCACGTGGGCCACGTAGATTATCTGGAGCGGGCCCGGCTGTTGGGCGACAAACTGGTGGTGGGCTTGAATACAGACCAATCTGTCAGTAGAATAAAAGGTCCTTCCAGGCCATTGCAAGACGAAATGTCACGTATAAGGGTTATGGCATCCTTTTGGTTTACAGATGCTATAGTGTTGTTTGACCAGGAAACACCCCGTGAGTTGATCCAAGCCATTGGGCCAGACGTGCTGGTGAAAGGCGATGATTATGCCATCGAGAACATTGTGGGGCATGATATAGTGCAAGCCAGAGGCGGTGCCGTGGAAACAATTCCGCTGGTGAAAGGGTACTCTACGTCACAGGTGGTGAACAAAATCCTGGGAGACCAACACAGTTAACCTTTAAAGAAAGAGAGAAATGGGCGGTATTTGGATAATCATGATTGCAATGATGCTGGCCTCGGCGCTGGTCAGCTGGACATTGAAAAGTAAATTTGAGAAGTACTCCAAGCTGGGCCTCAGATCTGGGCTCAGTGGCCGCGAGATAGCGGAGATGATGCTGGCCGACAACGGGATCACCGATGTGCGCGTGATCTCCACCCCTGGTCGGCTGACGGACCATTACAACCCCGCCGATAAAACGGTGAACCTGAGCGAACCCGTGTACGAAGGACGGAGCGCGGCGGCGGCGGCCGTGGCGGCCCACGAGTGCGGCCACGCCGTGCAGCACGCGAAGGCATATACCTTCCTGAAATTCCGCTCGGCCATGGTGCCCGCCTTGAGCGTGGCCAGCCGGTACATGCAGTGGATTCTGTTGATTGGGGTTCTGATGATCCAAGCCACACCAATTCCGTTGGCTATAGGCGTGCTGCTGTTTGCCTTGACCACCCTGTTCAGTTTCATCACGCTGCCGGTGGAGTTTGACGCCAGCAAGCGTGCCTTGGCCTGGATGGACACTCGGGGCGTGGTAACCACCCAAGAGCACGGCATGGCCAAAGATGCCCTGAAATGGGCCGCGATGACCTACGTAGTGGCGGCCATCGGTTCGTTGGCTACCTTGCTCTACTATGCGTCCATGCTTATGGGCCGCAGAGACTAGGAACCTTTAAGTCAATTATATGTAAAGGAGAGGATAGCGGAAGCTGTCCTCTTTTTTTGTTGTATCCTTTTCGTTTATAGGCTGTTTTTAAGTAAATAGCCAAAAAACCGAACAAATGTTAGCTTTGTCTTTGCTTTTGGGTTAAGTTAAGCTGCTTGCATACTATTTTTTAGTTATTTTTGTTTCATCATTCACACACCACAGCAATCATAATACACGCATTATATGGACTTTAAATTAACGGAAGAGCATTTGGCCGTGCAGGAAGCTGCCCGCGACTTCGCCCAGACAGAATTGTTGCCGGGCGTTATTGAACGTGACGAGCACCAGAAGTTTCCTGCGGAGCAAATCAAGAAGATGGGCGAGCTGGGGTTCCTGGGCATGATGGTAGACCCTAAGTACGGCGGCGGCGGAATGGACACGGTTTCCTACGTGCTGGCCATGGAAGAGATCTCCAAGGTAGATGCGTCTGCCTCGGTGGTGATGTCGGTGAACAACTCCCTGGTGTGCTGGGGGCTGGAGAAGTACGGCAATGAGGAGCAGAAACAGAAATACCTGCCGCGCCTGGCCTCCGGCGAGATCATTGGCGCTTTCTGCCTTTCTGAGCCAGAAGCCGGTTCAGACGCTACCATGCAGCGCACCACTGCCCAAGATATGGGCGACCATTACCTGCTCAACGGCACCAAGAACTGGATCACCAACGGCAGCACGGCATCGGTGTACCTGGTCATTGCGCAGACCAACCCAGAGCTGCGGCACAAAGGCATCAATGCCCTTATTGTAGAAAAAGGCATGCCGGGCTTTGAAATTGGGCCAAAAGAAAATAAATTAGGCATAAGAGGTTCAGACACACACTCTTTGATGTTTACAGACGTTAAAATTCCAAAGGAGAACCGCATTGGCGAGGACGGCTTCGGGTTTAAGTTTGCCATGTCTACCCTCAACGGCGGCCGCATCGGGATTGCTTCGCAGGCCCTGGGCATTGCCTCCGGCGCCTATGAGTTGTCTTTGAAGTATTCTAAGGAGCGTAAAGCGTTTGGTGTGCCTATTTCGCAGCACCAATCCATCCAGTTCAAGTTGGCAGACATGGCCACCAATATTGACGCCGCACGCTTGCTTTGCCTGCAGGCCGCCGCCGATAAAGACGCCCACCGCGATTACTCAAAATCTGGGGCAATGGCCAAGCTTTTCGCCTCTAAAGTAGCCATGGATACTGCTGTTGAGGCCGTTCAAATTCATGGTGGGTACGGGTTTGTGAAAGAATACCACGTAGAAAGACTTATGCGCGATGCCAAAATCACGCAAATTTACGAGGGAACATCTGAGATACAGAAAATAGTAATCTCAAGGGAGATATTGAAATAGAAAAGGGGATTAATAACGTTTATTGTTGATATAAGGGTATATAGTGATTGTCAGTTTATAAATATCTACCTTTTTTGTTTGATAACTTAAAAGATAAGTACTAATTTTAAACCGACAGACAACTTAAAAAATCAACATAAGTTAAAACCCTTTAATCAGTGCCCTTACATGGAAGATTACAATAAAATAATTGAGTCGCTGAAAGTTCGCTACATCAAGGCTAAAAACCTGGTGTTGCAGCAGCCGCTGACGGTGCGTAACTACTATGACGTTGGAAACAACCTTATCTTAGTGCACAATGGCATTGTTGCTTTCGGAGACGATAAACAAGTAGCAGAAGAGGGTCAGCTACTCTTCATTCCAGGCGGCCGTAGTACCAAGCTTTATTATGGCGATACCGAGAGCCGGGTTATCTCCAATGATGATTATATCACCACCAAAGATAAGTTTTTCAAAAGCAACAATGACCTTGACCTAATCGGCGAAGCCGATGACAGCCATAGCTTTGTAAGCTTTGAGGCCAAGGTATTTGACTCTGTGAACTTCTTCACCTCCCTGGAGGTGCCGGCGTTTGTGATTACCAGCAACAAGCTGGCCACGCTGGTGATCAAGATTGTGGAGGAGAGCATGCAGGATCTGCCGGGCAAGGAGCGCATCATCAGCCTGTACACAGAGCAGATGGTGGTAGAGTTGATCCGCTACATCTTGAAGAACAAGATGTTTGTGGAGCAGCTGGCAACCAACAGCACTTACTTCAAAGATCCGCGCCTCATTGACCTGTTCAACTACATTAAGGAGAACCTGGGCGGTGACTTGTCCAACAAAGTGCTCAGCAACGTGGCCAACGTTTCTGAGGACTACGTGGGCCAGTACTTCAAGATGCTCACCGGTATCAACCCGCAGGACTACATTGAATACCAACGCATGGAGCGTGCCGTATTCTTGCTGCGCACGACCAAGAAAAGCATCAGAGAGATTGGCAAAGACGTAGGGTACAAAGACACGGCGTATTTCTGCCGTCGCTTCAAGATGATGTTCGGGATTCCGGCCGGTAAAATGCGCCGCCGTGAGTCATCCATGAACGTGTAAGCACTTGCACATAGAGTAAAAGGAAAGGCCCGCTGCAAAGCGGGCCTTTCTGTTTTTAGGGTGTTTTGGTGAAAAGAGACGGAAAAAGGGATGATGTCCGTACTTCTGTAGAGACCAGGCATACCTGGTCTCTACGCATGCCCCATTTTAGGCCTGTTTTTCTGAAAAATGGCTCAAAATGGATTAGATCATTACTCCTGCGGCAGTGCCACGTTGAAGCGCTGCTTTACCTCGCTTACCTCCTGTATGAACTGCGGGCTCTTTTCAATGTGGTTGCCCACTACCAGGATATCGGCACCGGCTTTCCAGGCAGCCTCAGCTTTCTCAGGAGTGTTCACGCCGCCGCCCACGATGATGGGCACGGAAACGGCCTGACGCACCGCCTGGATCATAGCTGGGCTCACCGGGTACATAGCGCCGCTACCACCGTCTAGGTACATGTACTGCAGCCCCAGCATCTGGCCGGCCAAGGCAGTGGCGGCGGCAATGGAAGGCTTGTCAAACGGGATAGGCGTGGTGCCGCTCATGTAGGAGGCCGTGGTCTGCCGCCCAGAGTCAATGAGCATGTAGCCGGTAGGGTAGAGAGGCAAACCGCTGGATTTGAGCAATGGTGCCGCGGCCACATGCTGGCCAATGAGGAAGTCTGGGTTGCGGCCCGAGATCAGGGAAAGCAGCAGCATGCCGTCGGCTTGCGGGTCTATGTACAGGCCGCTGCTGGGGAACAGAATCACCGGGATGGAGCTGTGCTGTTTGATGTAGTGCACAAAGGAGGTCTGGTCTGGGTTAGAGATCAGACTGCCACCCATGAAAAAGAAATCCACCTCGTGCCGGTGGCTCAGCGCCAGAATCTCCTGGCAGCGGGCTACGGTGAGGTGGTCAGGGTCCAGAAGCACCGCCAGCCGTTTAGGGTGGTTGGCGGTGTCTGAGGTATTAGATATCGGAAAAAGATTGTGATTGAGGCGATTGGGCATTCGTGCTAACGTCAGGCTGTGACAGGTAATCAACAGTGGTGTTTTCTTCCACTAGAAGAGGTTGGGTTAGAATTGGCTGCGAAGTAGTGGCCGGCTTGTTCAGGTGCTCTTCCACCAATTTGGAGAGGTACACCACCACCAGAGCGGCCAACTGCTGCTCCAATATCTTAAATAAATCTGATTGGAAAAAAGCCTTTAGCCCAGAAGTCTCCTCTTTGTGCCGTATCCGGCTGTGCGAAGTAGCCACGGTGCCAGTGTTTGGGTGGTAAACCGCCGGATAGGTGCGCTCAATGGCGCTGTAGAGCGGCTCATCGTCCTCCACATCGGGGATGGAAGAGATCCAGGCGCGGTCCTCGGCGCCTTTGAAGCGGGCCGGGTTCTCCAGGCGGTTGCTTTTCTTTCTCTTCTTGGGTTTGGCGTCTTTTCCCCTGCCAAAGGCTTTGCTGATCAGGTAGATGCCCGCCACTACCCCGCCGGCAATGGCAACGCTCTTCCCAATCTGCTGGGACTGGTCTTTCAGCTCCGTGACGTCGCTGAGTAAGGCATTCTTATATTCTTCTTTCTGACGTTCCAGGAACTCGCGCGGGTCATCAAAAAGCGGATTGGTTAGTTCGCTCATGGCAGCAGGTATGGTTAGATGGTTTGTTCAGATTCATCGGTCTTGTAAATGGTATTCCGGAAAGCCTTGTCGGCCATGCCCTGGAACACTTTCTTGTCCAGCCCCACAAGTAGGATGACAAGCAAGATAAGGTAAAAAAGCGTGACAATCCCGAAGCCCCAGAAGCGGCTGTCAAGTAAATCGTTTAACAGCAGGGCAATGAATACGTTGAGGAACAGCAGCACCATCAAGCCCACCAGCCCCAGCAGCACGCCGTGCACCGTGCTCACAAAGATGCTTTTCAGTTTGGTTTGCAGATCAAGCTTCACCAGGTCAATGCGGGTATCTATGTACCCCATGAGGTTTGCTATGATGCTGTCAGTTTTGCTTTTGTCTTCGGTAGCCATGTCTTTTCTAGTTGATGGTGCGTAGGGGGATATACGGTACATCCGGGGAAAAATATTCCCTAAATCAACTTCCCCAGAATTCCATACGGGATAAGGCATTTTACGGATACCATTTCGCATTGGATATCTGCCGCCGTTTTAAGGCCGTTTAAAAGAAAATAAGCCCGAAACGCCACCCATGCAGCCGGGCTATCTCGTACTTTTGCAGATGGCCCGCCGGCCCCTGACCATTGAAAAAGAACTACTACCATATTCTGGGACTCTCCCCCAACGCCTCGGCCACCGAGATAAAAGCCGCCTACAAGCGGCTGGCCCTCAAATGGCACCCCGACAAGAACCCCCACGACACCCACGCCGAGGAGCGGTTCAAGCAGGTGAACGATGCCTACCAGGTGCTCTCCAACCCCCGGCGCCGCGCCGCCTTTGACCTGCAGCAGCAGTACGAGAAAAGCCAGCGGCAGGCCCACGCCCACGCCATGCCCCGCTACCACCACACGCGCCAGCCCGCCGGTTTCCAGGAGCGGCATTACCGGCAACGCCCCCAGAAACACACGCACTTCTCCCGGCATGACCTGCAGGTGGTGCTAGCCGTGGTGGTGGCCGCGGTGCTGCTGGTGATGGGCCCCTACTTTGGCTGGCGCCAGATTGCCTCCAGCCGAGCCCTTAAGCAGGCGCAGGAGGCGGAGAAGCAGCGCCTCTGGAAACAGGCCGATGAAGCCTATAGTACCGTGCTGGAGCATAAGCCCGCCCTGGAAGATGCCCGGGTGCGGCGCGGCGCCCTTCGGCTGACCTACCTCAGGAACCCCGCTGGTGCTATAGAAGATTACTCTGCGGCACTGCGCGAGAGCGAAACCCCCAAAGCTGCCTGGTATGCCGCAAGGGGCAAGGGTTATCTCCAAACAAAACAGTACCAGCAAGCCCTGCAGGACCTGAACAAAGCCCTTGCCCTGGACCAAACCCAAGCCGGCGCTTACCTGGACCGCGGCGTAGTGCACCTGCAGATGGAAGACAACTGGCCCGCCGCCGAGGCTGATATCAGCACGTACCTGCAGAAAACCTCCGGCCCATCAATGCGCACCACCGAGGCCCTGCTGTACCGCACATTCGCCTACTACAGAATGCAGCAGTTGCAGAAAGCCTGGCAAGACACTGAGCAGGCGCTGCGCCAATCTCCTGCCAACCCCAAGGCCTTTTACCTGCAGGCCAAAATAAAGCAAACCCAAGGCGACTCCGCCCGCGGGTGCGACTTGCTCTCCAAAGCGGCCCAACTAGGTTTTGCCCTCGCCGCCCAGGAGCTGAAAGACCAGTGCCAACCATAATAATCCTCTAGGCTACCTAGATTTCTTTGCATTTGGTAAACCCCGGCAAGCCTTTCCGGTTTCCGGGGTGTTTTTAAGAAATCGGCTTCTAAACAAAGACTCAAACTCAGGGAAGGTCAGGCTTGTAACCCGTCATCTCCAAGTTGAGGCGCAACTGCTTTCTTCGGGTATACCTGCTATGGTTTAGTACCTGCAGGCTAATCTGTGCTAGGAAAAATCCAGCGAGACCTTACCTTTGACACACTTTCTGCGCTGCTCTTGCTTAGGTTACCATCATGTTAAAATATACCAAGGCAATTGATGGCTGAAACAAAGGGATGCTGTGGTATTCTGATGGAGTTTCTGCGGCAGAACACGTAAAGAAAGAGAGAAACAATCGCTATTGAGAAACGCAGTCACTGGCCAGGCCAGCGGCTGCTTGTGATCCCGCCGTTCTGGGGTGGCGCCTCTGTTTCCTGGAGGCCAGGCACGGAACAATGTATCGCTGACTTTGCCATTCCCTGTGGGCGTGGCATCCCTGACACTGGAAGGAGATTTGAGCCTCTTTTTCCAGAAATCACTTCTAAGAAGCCGCGGCTTTTTAGCTTTTCCGCTTACTATGATGAAACCTTTACCCCTCCTTTTTTCCCTTCCCCTGCTCTTCCTGGCTTCCTGCTCAGATCTCTTTGAATACCACCCCAACCAGATCCGGCTGAAACCCGAGGAGAAGAACCTCACCGCTTTTTACCTCCGGCAATTGGCCAACCAACCGGCGAGCGACACCTTGCGCATCCTGGTCATGGGCGACACCCAGCGGTTTTATGACGAGATCGTGGATTTCGTGCACAAGGCCAATTCTTTTTCAGACATAGACTTTGTGATTCACCTGGGCGATATCTCTGACTTTGGCATGTCCAGGGAGTTCCGGTGGGTGCATGACATTATGAAAGACCTCCGATGGCCGTACTTCACCGTCATCGGGAACCATGACCTGCTGGGCAATGCGCGCAAGGTGTACGCCGAGATGTACGGCGACCTGAACTACTCTTTCACCTACGGCCACACCAAGTTCGTTTTCCTGGATACCAACGGCCGCGAGTACGGCTTCAGCGGGAACATCCCTAACCTGGATTGGCTGGGGAATGAACTTCGGCCCACGGCCGGAGAGAATTGGAACCAAGCCATCGTGGTGTCGCACATTCCGCCTTTTGACTCTGACTTTGACCCCGAGTTGGAGATGTCCTTCCACCAGGCGCTAGCGTCCAGTGGCCGGGTGCCGCTGAGCCTGCACGGACACCGGCACGGCTGGAGTTCAGAGAAGACGTATGACGATGATGTCCTGTACCACGTGACCACCACCGTGAAGCGGCGCGGGTTCACTTACCTCAAGGTGTGGGACCAGGGATATTCCGTGGAGCAAATAGCCTACTAAGATGAAACGCTTTACGCAATTCCTGTTAGGGCTGGGGCTGCTTCTAGGGGCTTTTCCCAGTAAAGGGCAATCTCCGGCACAAGAACTGTCGCCGTACTACGTGAAAACCCAGTTTGCCGGCGATATTGGCTTGGTGTCGGTGGGCGTGGGAAGGCAGTCTTTCAACCGGAAACTGGAGACGGACTTGTCTTTTGGGTACCTGCCCAAAAAGGTTGGCGGAGACCACCTGCTGACCGTTGCCCTGAAATCTTCGCTGCTGGCAACCAAACCCGTGAAGATTGAGAAAGTGGACTGGTATCCGGTGACCACCGGTGTGCAACTGAGCTATACCTTCGGGGATGAGTACTTCGCCTCAGAGCGGCATCTCAGCCGGTACCCCAACAGATATTACCGGTTTTCCACCGCGCTCCACCTGTACTTTTTTGTGGGTGGCCAGGTGAACCTCACCAGGATAGAGAAACTGAACCGCTTCAGCGGCTACTATGAGATGGGAACCATGGGCGAATACCTCATCTCGTACGTGCAGAACCCGCGTTACCTGAACCCCGCCAAGATATTCCATCTGGCCCTGGGCGCTAAGATGCGCCTGTAGAAAGAGTTTCTGCCGGGTCTTTTCCATGAAATCTGCTTCGGGACAGGGCATGTTTTGGGGTTGTTTTCAGGGAAATGTGCTTAAAATAGTACCTAGTAAAGAAGAAGATTAAATAATAAAAGTAGAGACAAACCAAGTGCTAAACGCCTGCGTTCTAGTTTCTAAGTTAATTTCTGAGGACCCGAAAGCCCATTACAAGCCGGGTGCTTGTCTTGAGCAGGTGCCGGAGCGCTAGGGAAGAGGCAGAGATTAGCCTGATTGCTTTGACGGCGCAGCCCCTTCTCTACAAAAGGTGAAAAGATTAGGGCCCTTTCTACGCCGCAGAAAAATAAAAAAACGCTACCTTAAGCACTAAAGCAGTCTTCTGGAGCGTATGAGACTACAATAAAGGCCACGCAGAGATGGAAATAAAAGTGAAGGAGTTCAGCCAACTACCCCTGACAGAGCAAATCAATTGTGTGCAAAGCACCGGAAGGTATCTGCACGCCCGCCTCAAGGGTTGGTGCCACATCAGTCTATATTTTATGGGGACCTTTTACGCCGAGGTCTGGCTCCTGGAGCATTGCGGCAGCATTGGCATGATCAGGACGTTTACCTCACAGGCGCAACTGGAACCGTACCTCAAAACTTCCTCTATGGACAAACTTGTACAAGAATTGCTGCCTTAGGGCCGCGGGTTTACGTTTCTACCAGCGTGGTTTTCAGTCCCAGCCACAATCCGTCTGGGGTTTTCCCCAGGGTATAAGCCTGTACCTGTACTTGCCCCACGCGGTACACCCGTACTTTCTGCAAATGAGTTTCCAGCCAGCCTTGCAAGGCCATAAACCGTTGGGCTGTGGCTTGCTGCGCCAAGTCCTGCTCAGGGGAAGTGCGCACCATGTTCCGGAAGAAGTAAGCAAGGGTTACCTCTTCCACCGGCTGGTCTGGCTTGCCCAGGGCATGTAGAAAATCAGCCGGGGTTTGGGCGGAGGTACCGGCAGGCAACGTGAAAGGCTCTAAGGGAGACTCGCTTTCGCTGATGAACAGCAAGCCCTGGGCCGCCTGCTCTAGTTCCTGGAGGAGTGTAGACATCAATTTATACCTTTAAATTTTTAGCCGCACAGCGGCAGATACGAGCACTTCTATCGTTTTGCGCCTGATACAAGAAAGGATCTTGGGCTTGAACGGCCGCAGCGGTAAAAAGCTGCATAGGTTCACGCGCAAAATCCTTTCTTTTTACCAGGTAAGTTTCACCCGGCGTCACGGCTTTTTCGTCTCCCAGATGAAGGAGAGATTTACTGCGTTGGGCCGCTGTCTACGCGGGCCTCAATGGTACTCTGGATGGTGGCCGGCACGTTGGAGAGGATGTTATAGCCCGTGGCCGCCTCAATGGCATCAACGGTGGTGCGGTACGTGCCCCAGGTGCTGCTGATGCTGGTGGTGTTAGGGGTGTTCACGGCAATGACGCGGGTGCTGGAAGTGACGCGGCTTACGTCACCGGAGCCGTTGGGCAACACCACAATCACTTTCCAGATGCGGTTGGGAACGGTTACTTTGCCGGCGGCAATGGTTTCTTTGTACCCGTTGAGCCCGGTGCCGCCCACGCCGTAGCTTCCCATGATAATGTACAACTCGTTTCCGGCGTTAATCAAGGTGCGGCAGTAGTTCTCTAAACCAGCCCAGGTCTGTTGGTTGTTAGGCCCAGCCTGCGGAATCATGTTAGACATCAGGAACGTGGCAGAGTTGTCAGCGACGGTAAGGGTGCGGTCTGCCGAGGGGCAGTTGTGGCCCCGGTCAAAGCCGCTGCCGGTGTAGTCTGAGGTCTGTACTTTGTAGAAGGCGCTGGGGAGCGAGGTATCGGCCCGGAAATCATCCTGGCGGGGAGTGCTGCCTACCCAGGCGCTGCTCAGGTGCCAACTCACCCAGTTAGGCGTACCCCGGTAGCTGTTGTAAGATAGGACAAACTGTGGTTTGCTCACCAGGTAGTTGCTGTAACTGGTGCCGGCCGAACTGGGATTGCCCATGGCCAGGTGGCTGTCTTGGGTGGCAGTAGCGCTGTCGGTAGAGGTGTGGCTCAGGGGCTGATTGGGCGCCACGTCTTCCACGGAACAGGAAGCGGCAACGCCCAGAGTGAGGGCCAGGAGCAGGGAACGGTACAAATTCTTCATGAGGGACTGTTTTGTTTGATGGGCAGTTTGATTATTTAAAGCAAGATAGCGTGCAATGCGCTGCTTGCAAGTACTTGGATAGGAATAATTCATGTTAAATAATCGTAAACGCAACTGCAGGCCAGAAAAGCACGGCGGATGGGTTTTACCGGTGTTTTCGGAAAATCGAGCTGAAAACAAGGAGGTGCCAGGAGGGTAGAAGCGAACCGCCTGCCGGTAGGGTGCTTTATCCTGGTAATCTGGTATCTGAGCCCGGTGAAACAAATTGTATTGGGGGCTTGTACACAGCGAAACAAAATGTAAGTTAGATTCTGAAACCGGGGCGGTCCATTCCCATGGGCAACCAGGCCAATAATGCCTGTAAAACCACTGGGCAAGTCCTTCCCGCAGCTTCACCTACCATTGACCATTCAGATTGCATGATCCGTAAGACCACCTATGCTGCGGCCAAAACCGTAGCGCCAGCCATTGAAGCTCATTTTGCCCACCACCTTACTGAGGCCCAGGAGCGTGGAGAGTTGAACCTGGCGCCTACGCCCTCGGTAAAGGTGATTGAGGCCTTGATTGATGCCGCTTTCTGGGCCAGCCTCAGAAAAGAAGAAGGGCAGTCGCCCCGCATCTCCCTGGCCTTCTTGCCCCCAGACCAAGCCGTGAAGCCGCTCTTGTTTGCCCAACGGCTTCCATTAACCAGTCCTAACCTCACCAAGCTGGCTCCCGGCGTGGAGCGGCCCGGAATCCATATAGGCGTTTGGAAAGAGCATGGTGAGCTATACATGTGGGGCACTACCCGCGAAATCCTGAGTTTCTGCTTTGTGCTGGATGTGTCTGAGCCGGGTTTGCTGGTGGTGAAGCATCGGCGGTCCCGCGGGTTTGGGAAGTTCGCCAACGTGGCCGTACTCAAAGGCGATGTGATCAAGTTCATAGATGAGCGCAACGACAGCCTGCCCGATTGCCCTGAGGTGCTGACCTCCCTGCTAGGGTTCAACGCCCCCTCCACCTGGGACGACTCGGTGAACATCCTGGTGCAGCTGGCGGTGTCCATGCGGGCGCACGGTAGAGGTGGTACGCTGCTGGTGGTGCCCACCGGTTCCGATACCTGGCAGCAGTCCATTCTGCACCCGGTGCAGTACGCCATCTCGCCGGCTTTTTCAGCCCTGGCCGAGCTCATGCGCCAGGAGAAGGAAGACCGGAGCCGCAGCATCTGGCAAGGCGCCCTGCGCCGGGAGATTGACGGCCTGGCGGGGCTTACGGCGGTAGACGGCGCCACCATAATCAATGACCAGCATGAGTTGTTGGCCTTCGGGGTGAAGATCATCCGCTCAGACAGCAATGAATTGGTGGAGCAGATTGCCCTCACCGAGCCGGTGCTGGGGAATGAGCCCATCATTATCCACCCCAGCAACAACGGCGGCACCCGCCACCTCTCCGCCGCCCAGTTCGTGCATGACCAGCGCAACGCCACCGCCCTGGTCGCCTCCCAAGACGGCCGCTTCACCATCTTCAGCTGGTCACCCTGCGAGATGATGGTCCACGCGCACAGGGTAGACACGTTGCTGTTGTAGGTGTTTCGGGGCTGGTTTGAGGATAGGAGGCAAGAAACAGCTACTTGTCTTTTCTGATTTTGATAAAATTCCTAATTTATGAAAAAAGGCCAGAGCCTTTGGACTAGGGAAGAATTGTTATTGGCTATCAATCTGTACTGTAAATTACCCTTTGGTAAACTTCATAGGAATAATCCAGAAGTAGTTAGGTTAGCAGAATTGATCGGAAGAACAAGTAATTCTGTTGCTTACAAGTTGGTAAATTTCGCAAGCTTAAATCCAAGTTTGCAGGAGAGAGGCATAAAGGGCGCCAAGAACACAAGCAAACTAGATAGGGAGGTTTGGAATCAATTCACTAGTAATTGGAATGATCTTCCTTATGAGAGTGAAAAGTTGCGGTCCAAGTTTGAAAATTCAACACTAGAGAACATCCATCAGATTGATGAAGCAGAACTTCCAAAAGAAGGAAGAGTGCGGGAGCAAATAGTCAAGGTACGAGTAAACCAATCTGTTTTCAGGCGGACGGTGCTGGCGGCCTATAATTCTACCTGCTGTATAACAGGCATACAGATTCCGGCCCTTCTAGTAGCTGGTCATATTAGACCGTGGGGAATTGATGAAAAGAACCGACTTAATCCAAGAAATGGATTGGCCATGAATGCCTTGCATGACAAAGCTTTTGAAGCTGGTATTCTTACCATTACTCCAGATTATGTTGTTAGAATATCTTCTTCTGTTGTTGGAAAGGAAGAGGTTGATTATGCAGATGATTTCTTTCTAAAGTATAACAAGGCTAAAATAATTCTGCCTTCTAGGTTCTTGCCAGACAGAGGTTTCCTGGAGTACCACTATAGTGAAAGGTTCATCCCTTAAACACCTTCTCCCGGTGCCATGTCAGATTTTCGGGTGCTGGATAATGAATTGCCCCAAACGGTAAATTCAATCGCTTTCCTTCAAGTTTCCTCAAAGCATAAGCATTCTCCTCATCTTCGGCAATGGTGGGAGAAACCACTACTTTCAGCTGCGTATCTACGGTAATCAAGCCCCGGTCGAAGGCTCTGTGCAGATTGGGACACAAGGCCAACCCGTTGGTGACACGGTCATCGTTGCTTCGGCTGAAAGGCACAATATGGCAGGCGTCTATCATAGAAAACCCATGCAGAGAACTAAGGCGCATGCCGGTGATACAGCAGGTGAAGTTATAAACCTGCGGTACCAACTTCTTGAACAAGCCGCCTCTCACAAATACCTGTTCCTCGTCAGGTATTGGTTGCTGAACTGGGGTGTAGATGGCAGTGTCCTCGTTCAGGATATATTTTTCCAGATTATGGAGATAGCCGCCATATTTTTTCGCCTGTTGGTATTGGGGAGCGCTGGCAGGAAAGTAGCGTTGCAGCAAAGCGCTTTTCAGTACGTTTCTTGTCTCTGGAGCCTGAAGAAGCGTGTAGAGGTCTTCGGATAGATAAGCGAAATCCACTAATCCATTAAGTACGTTGAAGCTCTTGACGTGAGCATTCAATTCTTTGCCAGGTAATGTCTTAACAAACCAAAAGCCCTCGCTAGTCAAATAATAGAATGGTAGGAAGAAATCTGAGTTATGGCCAGTGGTAACCAACAATGCGAAATTCTCTTTGAAAACGCCTACTAGCTCTGGGGAGATAAAGACCTTATTCTTATGGATCTCGCCTTTCTCAAACTGTTCTATGATGCTCAGCAGCAGAACAGGTTTATGGGGAGCTGGACCGTATTTGGTTCCACCCTGGCGGAGGCGGGTAAATTTCTGGAGGTAATGTTTTAAACCTTCCGGCGAAGCAGGCATAACGGAGTTTTCTTGGCCTGAAAGTAGACAATTTGGAAATAACTCACCTAATATGCTGCAATTAGCTTTATGGTTTTGCCCCGATTTCTGAAAACTAGGCCTAAATCTAAAAGTCTCCACTTCATTCAAGGGTACTAATTGCTCAAATAATGTAAGGGTGAAAGTAAAGCCCAGCTAGGTTACAGCTGCATAGCGAGAGAAAAATTTGATCGCGCTTGTAAAGGATTCACTAATAAAAGCTTACCTTAAAGTAGAAACTGCGGCAAGCGCTACAAGTTTGCAACTAGGTACTGCTTCAAGACAATATGCTTTCCCACACCTTCAAGAAATAATACTATGGAAACAACAGATACACTATTGGCACCCATGCCAGGGGCTGAGCACCGCGAGGTAGGAGGCGTTCTGATGGACTTTGTACGGACGGGTGATTCACGGGTAAAGCGGGTGGTGTATCCGCCGGGCTTTAAGTGGTCTACCCACATGAAGCAGATTGTGGGCACTGATCTTTGCATGCACGCCCACCTGGGTTTCCTGGCCAAGGGGCACCTCCAGATTTTGTACGCCGATGGCATCACCGAAGACTTCGTGGCGCCGCAGGTAGTAGCCATAGAACCCGGGCACGATGGCTGGGTAGTAGGGAACGAGCCTGCCGTCTTGATTGAGTTCGATTTCGAGAAAGACACCTTAAGCCGGCTAGGAATGGAAACCTTCCACCACCATCGGCTACTGCCCAAAGCAGACGAGTAAGTTAGGGCATCAATAATTCCTGTGTTCAAACCAAAGCAATCATTGCGTTCCTTAGGCCATAGGTGACTTCTGAGGTGACACCTTGAGGTAGGCAGCGGTGAAACTGTGAGGCTGCAAAGGAATTGGCTAACCGTTTCTGGTTCCTTTTTTCAAAACATGCCTGAAAACAGAAATCCCGCTATTAGGCTGGAAGTGGATTTCTGCAAAACAATGGCGTGCGTTCTACTTCTTTCCCAAAAATGTATTCGCAGGTACCAATTCAAAAGCTGAGTCGTCTTGCAGGATACTGTGCAGGGAACCGATGTGCGCCGCGCCTATAATAAGTAGCATGCGTTTGGGCTTCTCTTTCAATTGGGCAGTGGCCAGGTTGGAGTATATCTTGTAATCTCGGTTTTTGAATACCGAGGTGAGTTCAGCCCCAATGTATTTAGGATTCACAAAGGCCGTGTCTACCATAGCATCTGGGTTTTTGAAGGTGCCATTTACCACCCGCGCGGGAACAATGTAACGCACGCGGTAGACTAGATTATAAAGTTCGGGTTGGTTCAGGGAGGCTTGATACTGCCTGAGGGAAAGCGTGCCTTTTTGCAAGCCGGTGCTCAGTTTACTTACTATCTGGCGTAAGGCTGCTATTTCGTTGTTATAAAGCTCTATGTTCTCGCCGTTGGCCAGGATTCCCTGCGAGGTACCGCCTGGAGCATTGGCGCATACAATGCGTT
The DNA here is from genome assembly GCF_008271695.1 of Rufibacter hautae. Lineage (GTDB taxonomy): Bacteria > Bacteroidota > Bacteroidia > Cytophagales > Hymenobacteraceae > Nibribacter > Nibribacter hautae. The sequence goes on along the minus strand of NZ_VKKY01000001.1, from coordinate 1,739,124 downwards.
TCAGGTTCAGTTGTTTGCCCAGCCTGAAAGCAATCTGGTAGACCTCGCTACGGCCATTCTCCAGAGTTTCAAAGTTCAGTTTGTCTTGCAGGTAAAGCGCGTACAGGCTATCTATCTCACGCTGTCTTTCGGGAAGCACTTCCACCAGAATCATATCAGGGGCATACTTGGCTGCTAAAGCAGTGAGTTCCTTTATAGCTTTCTGCCCCGACGGGCTTAGTACATCAGTATGCGGGTTATCTTTTCGGTAGATTTGGGCCAAATGGTCTGAGCCCATGACAGCAATTTTGGTTCTGTTGACCTGCGCAGAAGTTTGAAAAACTAACCCAAAGGTGAGGAAGGCAAAAAGTAAGGTGATGCGCATGGTATATCTGTTTCCCATAATTACCACATTTTGCTGGTAAGCCAAGCGGACGTGCAACAAATCTACTTTGATTCTGCTAATGGAAAAGGAGCCGCTTTCTAGCTTCTTTTCCATTAGCAGACCAAAAACTAAAATCCCGCTCCATTACCTGAAGCGGGATTTTAGTCATATATAGATAAGTATTCTTCTGCGTCTAATTAAGTATTAGATGGTGCACATCTTAGAATGCCTAAAAACTTGGTCGTAGTTTCTTAACGTAGTGAGTTGTCTACCTCTAGGTCTAACTGCACCACTCCGGCTCCAGTAGATGCTTCTTGTACCACTATGCCGTTTATCAATATTTTGGCATTAATTATTTCTTTGGATAAATGGTGAAGACTAATCAAGAGAGCTATTTTTTGGTTGTCTGATTTTGCTTCAAACGTTTTATTTAAACTCGCTGGGGTGCATCTGAATCCGGTAACAGCAGTGCCACTTTCATTCATGTAGGTAAACATATCAATAACCCTCTTGTCAAGTTTGGTTGAGGTTACCTGATACTCAATCTTATCTCCTTTTTTTATGGTAATGGGATTATGCTTCGGCCCAAAAGATGATAAAGTGAACAAGGCAAATGTTACTAAAAGGGTTGTAAAAGGTAGTGTAGGGTAGAGTTTTATTCTCATATTTTATAATTTGGTTATAGAATTCTACAAATCTATGCAGAAGAACTAGAGTGTTCAAAACATTTTATCTTGAAATTTTATTAAAAGTTAACATTAATACTTTTGGCCTAACCTGTATTGACTTAAAACATGTACAAGCCAACCTGTATTGTAACCCGGAATTAGCCAAAAAAGAATTATTCTGATGACGGGTCTACATAAGACCAGAAGTAAGACGCTGTAAATAAATGTAAAAGTTGGATAGCGTATTTACCCACCATATAGCTTTGCCTACTTAGCAGAAAAGAGTATGTGTGGTGGAATCGTGTTCTAGCCAATTAGCTTATAAAGCAGGGATGATTTAGTAGTCGCTTACTTTTCTACGACGGCATAAAAACAAAAATCCCGCTCCATTATCTGAAGCGGGATTCTCTTTTCTGCTGGTGGTGATGATTGGAATCGAACCAACGACACAAGGATTTTCAGTCCTTTGCTCTACCAACTGAGCTACATCACCAGCATCTTTTAGAACCTTTCCGGGAGGTGTTTCGCTACCGTTCTGGTGAAAAAGTATGCAAATGTAAGGAGCCTGCGCGGATTTGCAAAACTTCTTTCAAAAAAATCTTTTCTGCCCTTTTCAGAATACTTTGTTAAATTCGTTCGTAGTACAAGCAGTTTCCATGTCTTAAATATCCTTTCTGTGATCAGTAATATCATCTTTTTAGTGGTGGCGTTGGTAGGTATCGGCCTGTTTGTGTGGCAGATCCGTAAGATTGTGCGCAACATCAACATGGGGCGTGAAAAGGAGATTTCCGGTAACGTTTCTGAGCGCATCAACACCCTTTTGCTCGTCGCTTTTGGGCAACAAAAAATGTTTAAACGGCCGCTTCCGGCGGTGCTGCACCTGTTCGTGTACATTGGTTTCATCGTGATCAACGTGGAATTGATCGAGATTCTGATTGACGGCGTCTTCGGGACGCACCGCATTTTGGGTGTGTTGGGGCCGGTGTACAGCGTGCTCATGGCCATCAATGAAGTCTTGGGCCTGTTGGTGATCATCGCCTGTGTGATCTTCCTGGCGCGCCGGAACCTCACCAACGTGCCGCGCCTGACCCGCGGACCCGAGATGCGTGCCTGGCCCAAGATGGATGCGAACGTGATCCTGATCACCGAGATTGTGCTCATGCTGGCTTTGTTCGCCTTTAACATCGCAGACCAGAAACTGGCGCAATTGGGTGGGCATCAGTTGCCCGGGGCTTTTCCGGTCAGTGGCCTCATGGTGGATCTGTTCGGGAGCGACGTAAGCACCCTGCAGGTAATTGCCACCGCTGGCTGGTGGGTACACATTGTGGGTATTCTGGCGTTCATGAACTATCTGCCCAGCTCCAAGCACTTCCACATCATTACGTCCTTCCCCAACGTGTACTACTCCAAACTGGAGCCGAAAGGCCAGTTCAGCAACGTGGAGAGCATCACGCACGAGATCAAAGCCATGCTGGACCCCAGTTACGTAGTGCCGCCTGCTCCTGAAGGTGCCGATCCGCAGAAGTTCGGGGCCAAAGACGTGGAGGACCTTACCTGGAAGCAACTACTGGATTCCTATACCTGTACCGAGTGCGGCCGCTGTACCAGCGTGTGCCCGGCCAACCTCACCGGCAAACTACTGTCACCGCGGAAGATTGTGATGGATACCCGGGACCGGATGGAGGAGAAAGGCGAGTCGCCGCTCATCTTCGACCCGGCGAAGTATACGGAGGAATCGGAGCGCGTGAAGGCCTCCGAGGAACGCACCTTGCTGCGCGGCTACGTAACCCCTGAGGAGCTGTGGGCCTGTACCACCTGCAACGCCTGCGTGGAGTCTTGCCCGGTGAACATCAACCAGCTGTCTACCATCATTGACCTGCGCCGCTTCCTGGTGCTGGAAGAATCGGCGGCGCCGGCGTCTTTGAATACCATGTTCAACAACATTGAGAACAACGGCGCGCCATGGGCTTTCTCGCCCAGCGACCGCTTCAACTGGGCCGATGATTTATACACCGTTTCTAAAAACTAGGCCATAATCAGAATAAACCTAACGCCCATTAGCTTTTGTGCGGCATGCCTAATAAATTAGCAGATGAGCACATTTTCTAATTAGCATACTACCCTAGATGTCAGAGAAAAAACAGATACAAGTACCGGTGATGGCAGATTTAGCTGCCCGTGGCGAAGTTCCAGAAGTATTATTCTGGGTGGGTTGCGCCGGTGCTTTTGACGACCGATATAAAAACGTTACCCGTGCCTTCGTGCGAATTTTGGAACACGTAGGCACCAAATACGCCGTGCTGGGCATGGAGGAAACCTGCACCGGGGACCCTGCCAAGCGCGCCGGGAACGAATTCCTGTTCCAGATGCAGGCCATGACCAACATCGCCACGTTTGACGGCTACGGCATCAAGACCATCGTGACGGCGTGCCCGCATTGCTTCAACACCATCAAGAACGAGTACCCGGCGCTGGGCGGAAACTACGAGGTGATTCACCACAGCACGTTCCTGCAGAACCTCATCAACGAGGGGAAAGTGAAGATTGCCGGTGGCGGCGAGTTCAAGGGCAAGCGCATCACCTTCCATGACTCCTGCTACCTGGGCCGCGCCAACAACATCTACGAGGCGCCCCGCGAGGTTTTGGCTGCCTTAGACGCTGACTTAGTGGAGATGAAGCGCAGCCGCGCCAACGGCCTTTGCTGCGGCGCCGGCGGAGCCCAGATGTGGAAAGAGCCGGAGCCCGGAAACAAAGACATCAACGTGGAACGCGCCGAGGAAGCCATCGGCACCGGTGCCACCATCATTGCCAGTGCGTGTCCGTTCTGCATGACCATGATGGCCGACGGCGTGAAAAGCCAGAACAAAGAAGACTCCGTGCAGGTGTTTGACATCGCGGAACTCATTGCGCAGGCCGAGGGCATTAATGCGTAACGGGTAGCACAGTTCCTTTGCTGAGGCGGGCTTGTATTGGTAGTAGAGGCGATTGCCAACAACGTTACGGTGTAACGTCGCGACAGACCGGAAAGTTAGCCTCGTTACACTGTAACGAGGCTGGGCAGCAGGGGAAAAAGCGTTTCAGGTCTGTTTTCCAGGAAATCGGGCTAAAAACACAAATGCATTGTATTGCGTCTTGATACGTGATACGTGAGTCTAATTAAAATTAGCATATTACAAAAAATGTACGTTCCTTTTGAGCAATTACCGCCATATAGCCGGGTGTGGGTGTATCAGATCAATCGTCCGCTGACCGAAGGGGAGGAGGCGCGCATGAAGCAGCTTCTCCAGGATTTCGTAACCGAGTGGAGCAGCCACGGCCGCGATTTACAGGCGTCTTTCAGCATACAGGAACGCCACTTTCTGTTTCTAGCCACCAATGAAGAAGTGGCCTCGGCCAGCGGGTGTTCCATAGATAAATCAGTCGCCTTTTTAAGGCAATTAGAGCAGGAATTTAACGTTCAATTATTTGACCGTACCCAACTGGCTTTCAGGCAGGAAGGGGAGGTGCGGACGCTTCCCTTGGTGAAGATAAAAGCCGAGGTGGCGGCAGGAACGTTGTCGCCTGACTCGCTTTATTTTGATACTTTGATTCCAACGGTGGGGGGACTTCGGCAGGAGTGGCCCAAACCAGCAAAAGATACTTGGCTGGCTCGGTATTTCCAGGGCCAATAACGCGTAGGAATGCACATGATGCGACAGAATAGAACGCTTGTAATGGGAGTGGCCTTGTCTTTGGCAGTGGCGGCTTGTGGGCCTTTCAAAAGCTCCGTGCAGAAAGGCAACAAGAACTTTCAGAAAGAAGAGTACCAGCTAGCCATTGACCACTACCAGGCCGCTCTGAAAAAAGGCCGCACGGGGGCCGAGGTCAATTTCAAACTGGCCGAGGCTTATCGGTTGTCTAACCGGCTGTCGCAGGCGGAGCAGTACTACAAAGCCGCCCTGGACGCCCGCAAGACAGAGGAAACCATGTTCCGCTACGGCATGGCTTTGAAAGCCAGTGGCAAGTATGAGGAAGCCGCTACGCAACTGCAGAGTTACCTGGCCGTGGCTTCCAACAAGGCGTTCATCCGGCTGGCCCAGAAAGAGGTGGAGAACCTGAAAGAGGTGGCCAGCATTCTTAACACGCCTACTTACAAGATTGTACGGCCGGTGCCCGCCGCCAACACGGCCGCCTCTGAGTTCTCGCCCATTATCTTGAACAACGAGGTGATTTTCTCCTCTTCCCGCGAAGAAGCCAAATACAAAGGCAACGGCGAGGGTTTCCTGAACCTGTACGTAGTACCTGTGGCTGATACCGGCAACACCGCCGCGCCGGTAAGGCCTTTCTCGGCGCAACTGAACGCCCCTGAGGTGCATGACGCATCTCCGGCGTTCACGAACGAGGGCCGCACCATGATCTTCGCGCGGGGCAATACCGGCAAGAAGAACGGCAGCGCCAACGTAGACCTTTACATCTCGCAATACAAAACCGGCGAATGGTCTGAGCCAAGAGCGGCCAGTTTCAACGATGCCGTAGCCTGGGATTCCTCGCCTGCGTTTGCGCCCGATGGCCGTACGCTGTACTTTTCCTCTGACCGCCGTGGTGGCCAGGGCGGACGCGACATCTGGAAAACCACGTTGGATGAAGGCGGCCGTTTCTCCCGCCCTGAGAACCTAGGGCCCACCATTAACACGCCGGGCAATGAGTCCTTCCCGTACGTAGCGCAAGATGGTACCCTGTACCTTGCCTCAGACGGGCATCCGGGTTTGGGCGGTCTGGACGTCTTCCGAATCAACGGCGATTCCATCATCAACATGGGCACGCCCATCAACTCGGTAGGCGATGATTTCTCCATCCTGATCACCGGGAAAGACCAGGGCTTCTTCGCCTCTAACCGCTCCGGCGGCCAGGGCGGCGATGACCTGTATGCCTTCGTGAAACGCCAGCCTAAGCTGGTGAACTTCTTTGTGGATGGGAAAGTGCTGGAGCGCAATGAGAAAACCAACGCCACCACCCCTATGCTGGGCACGCGCGTGACGCTGCAGAATGCCCAGGGCCAGAAAGTAGCCGAAGCCACCTCTGACGCCGCCGGAAACTTCACCTTCAGACTAGATACGGCGAGCGTGTACTCGGTCATCGCGGAGCGGACTGGCTACTTTGCCGCCCGCAACTCTGTGATCACCCAAGGCAAAACCCCGCCGCAGGACCAACTGACCAAACCATTAACCGAGATCAGGCTCACGACCACGCTCACGCTCTCTAAAATCGTGAAGAACAAAGCCATTGTGGTGGAGAACATCTTCTACGACTATGACAAAGCCAACATCCGTCCGGATGCGGCCGTGGAGTTGGACAAACTGGTGCAGACCCTGGTGGACAACCCCACCATCACCATTGAGCTGAGCTCGCACACCGATAGCCGCGGTAAGGACATCTACAACCAAGACCTGTCGCAGCGCCGGGCCCAGAGTGCGGTAGATTACATCATCTCCAAAGGCATCGACTCTAAACGGATCACGGCCCGCGGTTATGGCGAATCAAGACCGGTGGTGCGCAACGCCAAAACTGAGGCCCAGCACCAGCGCAACCGCCGTACCGAGTTCAAGGTGACGCGCATTGACGAGCCCGCTCCGTAACTAAGAAGCGTAAAGAACTGAAATACCAAAAGAAAAGCCTCCCAGAACCGGGAGGCTTTCTTATTTTTGCCCAGCAAAGGGCGGCTCCTCGTTTTAGGGCTGTTTTTGTGAAATCTGGCCCTAAACGGCTTTTACTATTATCTTCCCGCCATGGAAAACCGGTATCTGCAGCGCGGCGTGTCCGCCTCCAAAGAAGATGTGCACAACGCCATCAAGAACATTGACAAAGGCTTGTTCCCCAAAGCGTTCTGCAAAATCATCCCGGATCTGCTGGTGGGTGACCCCGAGTTCTGCAACATCATGCACGCCGACGGGGCCGGCACCAAATCTGCCCTAGCCTACCTGTACTGGCGCGAGACCGGTGACCTCTCCGTCTGGAAAGGCATTGCCCAGGACGCCATCGTGATGAACACCGATGACCTGCTCTGCGTGGGCGCCACCGATAACATCCTGCTCTCTTCCACCATAGGCAGAAACAAGAACCTGGTGCCCGGCGAGGTCATTGCGGCCATCATCAACGGTACCGAGGAAGTGTTGCAGATGCTGAGGGACAACGGCATCGGCATCTACAGCACCGGCGGCGAGACCGCCGATGTAGGCGACCTGGTACGTACCATCATTGTGGACAGCACCGTAACCGCCCGCATGAAACGCAGCGAAGTCATCTCTAACCACACCATCCAACCCGGCGATGTGATCGTGGGTTTCTCGTCCTATGGCCAGACGACCTACGAAAGCGAGTACAACGGTGGCATGGGCAGCAACGGCCTCACTTCGGCTAGGCATGATGTGTTCGCTAACTATTTAGCCAAGAACTACCCCGAGAGCTTTGACCCGGCGGTACCGTCTGACCTGGTGTACTCCGGCAATTGCCAACTCACCGATGTAAACGAAGAAACTGGCCTGACCGTGGGCAAACTGGTGCTGTCGCCAACCAGAACCTACGCGCCGCTGGTGCAGGCCATCTTGAAAGACTACCGCAGCCAACTGCACGGCATGGTGCATTGCAGCGGTGGGGCGCAAACCAAAGTGCTGCATTTCACCGAGAACGTGCACATCATCAAAGACAACCTGTTGCCGGTGCCGCCGCTGTTCAGACTCATTCAGGAGCAGAGCAATACTAGCTGGCAGGAGATGTACAAGGTCTTCAACATGGGCCACCGCCTGGAGATCTACGTGCCTGAGGCCATTGCGCAAGACTTGATCAGCATCAGTCAATCGTTCAACCTGGATGCGCAGATCATTGGCCGGGTAGAGGCCAGCGAGAAAAACGAACTCACCATTAAGAGCCCGTACGGCCAGTTTTACTACCAGGGATAGACGATAGAGGAGAAGGCGAAAATAAATGTCCTTTCTGTTTAGGGGCTTGTTTGCTGAAAACAGTCTCTAAATAGAAAGGACTTTTGTTGTTATATAGGTTTGGCACAATATTGGGTTAGAACCTACGTAGCAGTTAGCCACTACTCCTATGAAACGATTTTACATCCTGAGTATTCTCATGCTGTGCCTAATGCAGGTAGTGCATGCGCAACAGCCCGCCTTAGACGCCGCCATCCTGGTGGAGACTCAACGAGGCGAATATTTCCAACTCACCATTGGGGGCCGTTTGATCAATCCGGCGCCGGCGCCCAGGGTAGCGGTGGGTGAGTTGCCGGCCGGCCGCCACATCCTTAACCTGCGGGTGCTGGGCAGAGGGCGCCGGGCCCAGAACATCACCGCAGAGATCATCCTGGCAAGTGGTTATGAAAGCGTGTACACCTTGGTGCCTACCGTGCCGGGGCGGGCTTTCCCGCTGGTGCTGCGCAAAGTGGAGGATGTGCCTTATTCCCGGCCTCTGCCACCCGCCGGCGGAAATGAGGTTTGCCAGTACGTGATGGACCAACAGGATGTGGACCGCGTTTTACGGTTCATGAAGGACGAAGGCTTTGATGACCGGAGGCTGGACATCGCCAAAGGCGAGATAAAACTGGCCGGGGGCATCATGACCGAAGACCTGTACCTGCTTATGAAAGCCATCTCTTTTGAGGATAGGCGGGTAGCCCTGGCCAAATTCGCCTATAACTATGTCTGCGACCGCCAACGTTTCAGCCGCGTGTTAGATGCTCTGGACTTCAGCAATAGTAAACGGGAGTTGCAGGATTTCCTCTACAAAGAGATAAGATAGCCCCTCTGCCAGAAACCATAATCAAAGGTAAAAAGAAGGGAATGCCTCCTATTTTGCTATCAGGAGGAAACAGGGAGCTGAATGATAAATTCGGCTCCTTTTCCTTCTTCTGTTTCTACGCGCATTCCTCCCCCGTGCCCTTTGGTGATGATGTCGTAGCTCAGCGATAGTCCCAAGCCGGTTCCCTCACCCGTGGGCTTGGTAGTGAAGAAAGGCTGGTAAATCTTATCCAGAATGTTCTGCGGAATGCCTAGCCCGTTGTCCTTCACTGAAATCTCTACCATGTCTTTCCCCAGGGAAGTCGTGACAACCACCTCGGGCTCAAACGTGCCGTTCAGTTGTTGTTTCTTCTGATTGATGGAGTAGAACGCGTTGTTGTACAGGTTTAACAGTACCCGGCCTATCTCTTCGGGGGCAATGTCTACTTTTCCTATGTTTTGGTCTAAATGGGTCTTAAACCCGGCATTAAACGATTTGTTTTTCGCCCGAAGGCCATGGTAGCTTAAGCGCAGGAACTCATCGGCCAGCCTGTTGAGGTCGGTGGGTTCTTTTTTGCCGGTACTTGTTCTGGAGTGCTGCAGCATTCCTTTTACAATGGCATCGGCCCGTTTGCCGTGGGCGCTGATTTTCTGCTCATTGGCTTTTATATCCTGGGCAATGGCAACCGCGTCTTCTGTGTTTCCGTCCTGAAGCTCCTGCACCATTTCGTCTATCAATTCCTGGTTAATCTCAGAAAAGTTGTTCACGAAGTTCAGCGGGTTCTGTATTTCATGGGCAATCCCGGCGGTGAGCTCTCCCAAAGACGCCATCTTTTCTTTCTGGATCAGCTGGGCCTGGGTTTCCTTCAGTTCCAGCAGGGTAGTATTCAGGGTGCCGTTGGTAGTGGCCAGCGAATGGTTGGCTTCTTTCAGTTTGTGAGTAGTGACAGACAAGTATTCCACCATCTCGTTGAAAGACTTCCCGAGTTCTCCAATCTCATCTCCCGAGACGTTATGGACCCGGGTGGTGAAATCTCCTTCGCTTACCTTATTGGCCGCATCACGTAAGGCTAGCACCGGTTTAGAGATGGTTTTAGACAGCCAGAACCCAATGAGAATGCCAATACTGAAGACCAAAGTGCTCACCAGCAAAGAGGTGTTCATGATCTTGGCTTTCCCTTCGTTGATGGCCTTAGTGGAGAAACCGATCAGAATGGCGCCCGACATCATGGACGTCTGAAAAGGGGACCGTTTCACCAGAATAGAATCATTGGACACGGCAGTAGCATCAAACCGGCTGTCTTCGGGGAAGCTTTTGAACAACTTTTCCTGCACCTGGTAAGACGTGCGGGCCTCATTCCATATAGTATCAGTTTGTACCATACTGATGAACTCCAGCCGCGAATCATCTTTCACAAATTCCAGAGCCGTCTGTACGCCTTCAAAGTTCTGTTCGGTGATGGCAATCTTCACTCCCAAAGAAACCGTGTTGGCCAGGTTCTGCACCTCATTGTTGTAGTTGTTGAGTAAAAGCTTGGCTTGCTGGTCAGGAAAGTAATAGAGGGTGAAAAACGAGAACATTAAAACGATAGCAGCAACAGTCAGCCAAATCTTCGATTTTAGGTGTAGGATCATTTGCTATGCGTTAAAACAGGTGTGCTCGTATGCTTTTAGATGCCCTTACAAGGTCCGTTTCCCGTCAACGACCACTGTCCTGATCTCTGGGGTGCTGATGGGCTGGTCAATGATGCCAATAGCGCCGGGATTCTGGGAGACGAAGGTCTGCAGTTCAGGAACGGAATTGAAAAAGTAAGGCGCCGAAGCCCTCCCTTGAAACACCAGCGCCAGCCAATACTTGTTCAGGGCATCTGGTTTCATGGCATACACTTTCTCGCTGATGGTCTCGCCTAGCGTGTTATTGGTTTTGATCAAAGCAATCATCACCTTGGTTCCGTTGCTCCACCGTTGCTTTTCACCCCTGAACACAGATCTCAGTTCTTTAAACGACAGGGTAGTGGGAGCGCCATTCTGGTGGGCAATCACGGCCAGCGTTTGCTGGGCCTGCGCCTGTAAAGCCAGCAAAACCAACAAGCACGCCAGCACCAACCCTTTGAAAACTCCTGACATAAGGTTTCTATCTCTGCAGTTCCTCATGCTAAAAGCCAATGGCAACTTGGGTGGAAATTGTATTTGCCGGAGCCGTCATTTCTGAGTTATGGCGTTGGTACTCCAGCTTGATCACAGCCAGGTAATTCAGCTGGTAGCGTATGCCCGCCAAGAAAGACTCGGTGTTGTTTTTCAGAAAGCCAATTTCCCCTTGCTGGTACCGGAGATGGTCAAACCGAACGTAGGGAGTTATCTTATCGGTGACTTTGTACCCGGCGTACACGTATGAGGCAACAGATTTTCTGGAGCCGGTAGAATCGGTTTGCGTCACGCCGGCCATGCTTTCCGCCAGTACTTCTACCTTCTCGCCAAAGCTGGCCACCGAGGCCGTGATCAGGTGTTCATCTATTTGCCAGCTGCTAGATGCACCATGGTGCAGGTCGGCTCCCTTAGCAATGATATCACGGTAGTAGGAAAGCCCGATGCGAAGGGCATTCTGCGGCCTGATGTGCACGGCTACCGTCATTGATTTACTGGCATCATTGTCTAAGACATCAGAAGAGCTCAACCCGTTGCCAAACATCACATCGTACCCAAACTTCAACGTGCCCAAATTCTGGCCCTGAAAACTTACCCCCGTGGTATGCAAGGGAAAAAGGTTCGTGGAAAAGAACAAGGGCCGAGAGATAGTAGGAAAGAACACCCTGCCATGGTGGTAGGTGTCGTTCCAGTAATTGATAGGGGTGTGGTGCTTGCCAAGCAGGATGTTGTGGTTCCCCTTGATGTTGTATTTCAACACGATTCTTTCAATGCTCACCGAGAAATCGGTTTCGGAGAAAGGATCGAATTTGAAAACCGTTTCGCCCAGAAAAGATAATCGATCGGTGATGTCTGAGGTAATGAACAAGTCCTGTTCTCCTAAGCCAAAAGAGAGTTTCTTGCCATTGAACGTAGCCGAGGCATCTACAAATCCCCTTATTTGGGTGTTGTTTTGGCCGTAAGCATCTACGGAAGCCGAACAAAACAAAACAGATAAAAGCATGTAAACACTGCTTTTCAGAAAATACCTCATGTGTCGTATATCAGAATAGAAATTCAATAGGGAAATAATCTCTGAAGGCAATTCTTTTGAAGATGAATGCTTTACCAGTGTATAGGTTGGTTAAGTCCATAGCTAGTAGGCGCGTCTTCTGTTTTATGAATATTTATCCAATATAGATTATTATTATAATTTATAAAGAAAATTTTGGAGGGAACTTAGGGCGGTTTTCTCTCCCGTTCATCTTTTCTTCGCTAAGGTGTCGTGAAGTATGACATAGTAGTAAAAGGCCGCAGGTTGCTTTGATGAACAGTTGAAGAACCATGCTAAAACAAAAGAGGCCCCGCTTCTGCAAGCGGGGCCTCTTTTGTGGAGAAAGCTAAGGTTCTAGCGCAGGCGGTCCATAGAGCGCACCAGGTCCTCGTCACGTTTGATGAACCGGTTGGCCAGCACGTTCATGAGCAACCCGAAGGCAGGCAGGTAGAAACCAGAAAGGTACTCGCCCTGGGTATTGGTTTTGATCAGGTCCTCGCCCACATAAGAAGAGAAGTAGAAGGCACAGCCCATGAGAGCGGCCATCACCAGGGAGTTCAACAAGCCCAGTTTCATTTGGGTCAGGCGGCTCTTGTACTGGAAGATCTCATACAAGGCAATAAGGGCCGCGGCCCCAGCCAGAATAGCGATGAAAATAGTGTTAGTAGAGGCGGCATCAGCAGCACCATTCACGGGACCTAAAGAAAAAGCGGTTAAGGCATACTCCTGGTTATTAGCCGGATTGGTTTTAGCCCAGATAGGCAGGAAAAACAAAGCCACCATGGCAATTACAATCAAAAACAGGAAAACGCTCTGGATTCTCTGAATCATAGTTATTTATTGGTTTCTAAATCTTTTGCAAAACTACATAAAACTTTGCTATCGCCTATACCTGTGCGGAACACATTCAGTTAGGCCGTCAAGGGCTTTGGTAAGATGTTGAGCGCAAAGAACTTTGAATAGTTATAAACGTTGCAAGAGGTTTTCCACAGGCTGATGTGCAAAGAAAAGATTTTTTGGTCTGGCCAAAGCCGTTAACTTGCTCTGGTTGGCATGAACGTTGCAAAGCCAGTTATATTAAAATCTTGGAATCATGAAAAGACTTGCGGTATTCAGTTTAGTAGGGTTGCTGTTAGTAAGTGGTGGAACAGCATCGGCAGTGGAAATTGCCGGGACAGAGTATTCAACGGTGGTCAGAGACAAGCAATCTGCCAAAGCCGAAAAGAAGCGCGCCAAGTTGCTGGCCAAGGCAGCCCGAAAAGACGAGAAATACCAGCATGCGCTTGCCAAATCCAAAGCCAAATACGAACGCGACCAGGCCAACCTGAAAGAAGAATACAATAGAAAGCAGCACCGGCTGAATGACCGGTTAACCAAGGCCGGTAATACCACCGGTTCTTACGAGGAGGAGATGGCCCGCCTGAAAAATGACTATGAGCAGGAAAGACAAGCCCTGCAGACCAAATACGAACGCCAGCGCGATGCCCGTCAAGCCGCCTGGCAAGCCGAAAGAAACGCGCCTACGGGCACCTCTTTCACCAATCCTTTCTAAAGTAAACCATCGGCCTCCTTTCTGGAGGCCGATTTCTTTTTCGGGTATTTCCCGCCGATGGACAGTGGGTGTTTAAGGCCTCTTTTCCAGAAAACGGCCTCAAAATAGAACCGGCTGCGTTACAGCCATGCGCCAGAACCTGAGACTCACCCGGTAATTGCGTATCTTTGTGCCATGCGGTATTTTTTAGAAGTGGCGTATGACGGCACCAGGTTCCACGGTTGGCAACTGCAACCCAATGCGCTCACCGTGCAGGAGGTGCTGGACGACTGCCTGCGCCGGGTGTTCCGGTTGACCCAGGTAGAAACCGTAGGCAGCGGCCGCACCGATACCGGCGTGCACGCATCCCAGCAGTGGGTACACGTAGACTTGCCGCAGGCTTACTATCCAGAGGAAATCCAGCACAGACTCAACCGCATTCTTCCTCCAGATATCTCCGTGGGGCAGGTGCTGCCGGTAGGGCCTGAGGCGCACACGCGTTTTGATGCCACCAGCCGGGCGTACGAATACTGCATTACCCTGGAAAAGAATCCTTTTCTGGTGCGGCACGCGTACTATCTCTCCAGAAAGCCCGACGTAGCCCTGATGAACGAGGCGGCGCAGGTGCTGTTGCAACTAGAAGATTTCACCACCTTCTCCAAAGTGAAAGGCGATACTAAGCACTACCGTTGCGCCATTACCCAAGCTTTCTGGCAGGAGAACGGACCGCAACTGGTCTTCACCATCAAGGCCAACCGATTTCTGCGCGGCATGGTGCGGCTGGTGGTGGGTACCTTGCTGGACGTGGGCAAAGGCAAGCTCACCGTGGCTCAGTTCAGACACCTGATTGAGCGCCAAGATAGGAGCTTGGCCAGCGGCGCGGCCCCCGCGCAAGGGCTGTTTCTGCACCGTGTGGAATATCCAGAGAACTATTTTGCCCAACAGCGGGTACTCTTTGAGGAAGTCCTTGCCGCACAGGTGAGAACAGAGGAACCATCTTCGTAACAAAACCTCTTGTTTTACGCTTTCTTTTAAGAAACCAAGGCCTAAACGCAGAGAGGCTTACCTTACTTTTACGTTCTAATCCAGGCATTGCCAGGGGCAGACTTAACCAGCAATTGATCTAATGAGTGAAATAGGAGGCAACAAAACCGGGAGCGCGTTTGACTGGGAAGTCCTGCGCAAGATATTCCGGTTTGTGAAACCGTACCAGAAGGTGTTCTATCTGGTGATTTTTTTAACCGTGGCCTCGGCGATCCTGGCTACTATCCGTCCGTTCCTGATCCAGGAGATGGTGGACAAGCAGATTCTGCAGTACAACTGGCAAGGGGTGAACCGCATGTTCATCTGGCTCATTGTACTGCTGGTGGCCCACACGGCGGTCTCGTACTTCCACACCTACTTCGCCGGTTGGCTGGGGCAGTACGTGGTGCGCGACATTAGGGTGAAGCTCTATGAGCACATCCTCAAGCTGCGGCTCAAATTCTATGACCGTACGCCCATCGGGACGCTGGTGACCCGTAACGTGAGCGACGTTGAAACCCTGTCAGACGTGTTCTCCGAAGGCCTGGCGGCTATGATTGGCGATGTGCTGCAATTGCTCTTCATCCTGGCTTACATGTTCTGGATTGACTGGAAACTAACCCTGGTGAGCCTTTCCATGTTTCCGCTGCTCATCATCAGTACCTATATCTTCAAGGAGAAGGTGAAGGCCTCTTTCCAGGAGGTGCGCGGCGCGGTGTCTAAACTCAACGCCTTTGTGCAGGAACACCTCACGGGTATGATGGTGGTGCAGATCTTCAACAACGAGGAGCGCGAGATGAAGAAGTTCCAGGCCATCAACAAGGAGCACACCCGCGCCAACATCAAATCGGTGCTGTATTACTCCATCTATTTCCCGGTGGCCGAGGTCATCGGCGCAGCCGGAACGGGTCTGCTGGTGTGGTATGGAGCCAAAGGCGTGATCCAGGACACCGTGACGCTGGGCTCGCTCATCGCGTTTATCATGTACATCGCCATGTTCTTCAGGCCCATCCGGCAGATTGCGGATAGGTTCAACACGCTGCAACTGGGCGTGGTGAGTTCTGAGCGGATTATGCGGCTGCTGGAAAGCGAAGAAATGATCTCAGACTCGGGCACGTACGCGCCGAAAGAGATCAGCGGCGATGTGCAGTTTGACGATGTCTGGTTTGCGTACAATGACGAAAACTGGGTCTTGCGCGGCGTTTCCTTTGACGTGTACGCCGGGCAAACGGTGGCCCTGGTAGGCGCCACGGGAGCCGGTAAAACGTCCATCATCAATCTGCTCAGCCGCTTCTATGAGATCAACAAAGGCACCATCAGGGTAGACGGCACCGATATTAGGGAGTATGACCTGGATTTGCTGCGCCGTCAGATAGGCGTGGTGTTGCAAGATGTGTTCCTTTTCTCCGGCACCATCGCCGATAACATCAGCTTGGGGAACAAAGACATCACCGAGGCCCAGATGTGGGAAGCCGCCCGTTTGGTAGGCGCCGACAGATTCATTGAGCGCCTGCCGGGAGGTTTGCACTACAACGTGATGGAGCGCGGCGCTACGCTCTCGGTGGGTCAACGGCAATTGATCTCGTTTGTGCGCGCCATGGTGTACAACCCTAAAATCATCATCTTGGACGAAGCCACCTCAAGCGTGGACTCTGAGACCGAGGAACTGATTCAGTTCGCAATCGCGCAGTTGATGGAAGGCCGTACCTCCATCGTGATTGCCCACCGCCTCTCCACCATCCAGAAAGCCGATAACATCATTGTGCTGGATCGTGGCGAGATCAAGGAAAGCGGTCGTCACGAGGAATTGATCCAGTCGGGTGGGTATTATGCCCAGCTCCACGAGATGCAGTACAAGAACTTCGTGTAAAAGCAAAGAATCCGTTTCAGGGCTGATTTGCTAAAATCGGGGTAGAAACGGGTTTTTACTGGCCGGCTGGGTTTGGTTCAGGGCTGAGCCTTACCTTTGCCTGGACATGCGCAAAGCAGAATAGATAAACAGATGGGTAAAAAGTTTTTGATTGTCTTGGCGGTGATTATCGGGCTGGGGCTGGTAGTGTATACGTACATGGGCGGCTTTGCCGAAGTGAAGGTCTCCCGGGCGGAGTCTTCGCAGGTGATCGTGGCCGGTAAATATTATGAAGGTTCCACCGACTCGGAGGAACTGGGCCAGATCTATCAGCAGGTAGGCAAAGCCGTGGAGCAGAAGCAACTCGCCGGCGATTTCGCGGGGATCTATTATAACAACCCGGGCAAAGACTCTAAAACCCTGAAGGCGTTCATTGGCGTGGCCGTGAAGGACTCCAGCGCGACTCTGCCCTCTGGATTCTCTTTCAGAGTGGTACCCGCCGGCAGGCAAGTTCTGCGAGGCGAGGTAGAAGCCAACATCACCATCGCTCCCAAACGCATTTACAGCACCCTTTTTGACTACGCGGAAGAACAGAAACTCACCCTGCAGGAGTTTTACGTGGAACGTTTCCCCGAGGGAAAACCTGCCGTCATTGAGGTAGCCCTGGCCCAAAAGTAAATAGTCGTTTTAAGGCTGATTTTAAAAAATCAGCCCCAAAATAGAAAAGCAAGCGCCCTCAGGAATCTGTTCCTGAGGGCGCTTGCTTTTTAGGTGTCAAAGGTGGTATAGACTGCTTTGGCGTGTGGTTGGTACCGTCTAAAATACTGGCTTTTCTCGTCTTTGTTTGGCTGGTTTTACTTGTGCAGCGCTTTGGTCTGCCGTGTTTCTTGGATTGTAGAAGGCGTGGCGGAGGATACCGGCGTAGGTGGTTTGGGCAGGGCGTATTCTGCTTTCACCAGCTGGTGCAGGTCATTGTCACGGCCCCTGATCTCAAAACTCACCTCGGCGGAAGTCTGCTCCCATTGGAAGCGCATCACCCCGAAGTTGAGTTTGTCGTGCATGTCGCCCACGCGGTAACGGTTGGGTTCATTGACCAGGCCGCCTTTCCAGAAATGGGTAAGGCCGCTGGAAGTGAAGTCGTAGATGGGGTAGGGCACACCGGGCCACGAGATCTTGGAAAGCTCGGCAAAGTGCCGGTCCCCGGACAGCAGGATCACGTTGGGCGCCTTGGTTTGGGCAATGAGGTTGAACAGCCTTTCCCGGGATTTGGGGAAATTGCCCCAGCGTTCGTAGCCGTGGTCATCGGCGATAATCTGCAGGCCCGTCCCGATGAGGTGGAACTGGGCTTTGCTGTTCCTGAGCTCCTTTTCCAGCCATCGCCATTGGGCTTCACCCAGCATATCGCCTTTGGTGTTGTTCTGGTAAGCAGGTTCCTGGCCTTGCAGGGAATCACGGTGGAAGCGCCCGTCCAGGAGAATGACTTTCACTTGCTGGCCCGGCGGTCCGTAGGTGTGGGCGCTGTAGACGCCTTTCTGCTTTCTGCGCGGGCTCTGCAGGGGCTCCTCCAAGAAATCCCAGAACAGTTGGGCGCTTTGGCTTTTATGTTGGTATTCTTTGCCCGCATTGTTGCGGCCGTAGTCATGGTCATCCCAGATGCCAATTACCGGCACGTTCTGCACCAACTTCTGGTAATCCTCATTCTGGAGCTGTTTTTCGTATTTCGCCTTTAAAACGCCCATGTCATCGGTGTCGCCGTAGATGTTATCCCCGAGCCAAATCCAGAGTTGCGGCTGGTTCTTGAGGATCTCGCGCCACAGCGGCTGTTCGCGGTCCTGGGAGTTGCAGGAACCCAGCGCAATAATGGATAGCGGCGTTTGGCTGTTAGCCAGCGGCAGGGTCTCTAAACCTCGATCTGTGTCTGCCGAGGTGCAGGAAAAAAGGGAAAGCAGCAGGAAAAAAGAAAGCCAATTTTTGAGGTGATGCATACGTCAAGGTACGGCCCAGGTACGAGCCGGGATGCAGTTTCTATGCCCTATCCACTCCAAAGCCCTGGGCGGACTGCGGCTTTGGAGTGAATAGGGCATACAGAAATCTTTATTCAGAAGCAGTCCGGCCCAGATATAAGGAGATGCCTAAAGTAAAGGTGCTTAAACCCAAGTTAGCCTCAAAGCCACTTGAATCTATTGGCGTATAACCTTCGCTTTCTGTTTTATGACTACTGTATCCTATTCTTCCTAACGTGGCCTCCACTCCTATGGTGTTGGTTGGGAAAAATACCACGCCCGGGTTTATACTTACTCCTCCGCCTTTTCCTATGGAAGGAGTTGTTTGAACAAAATCATCTTCGTGTTCAGTTTTGCTTTTGGAATAGGTATAATAGCCCGTTCCGTGCCCAAAAAAACCGAATTTAGGAGTTATTGATTTGTACACGCGCACAAAAGGTCCTCCGGAATACGAGTTTGAAATGGACGTATAAGAAATATTCCTTGGAACATTGTCAGGATAGTTAGTGGGATAGGACGAGCTATAGGTTCCTCTGGTGTATGTGGCAGAAACCCCGAGGGCTACGATAGGACTAAGGAAGAAGCCAACTTGTGGATTGATAGAAAATGAGTTGATTTTGGCTTCTTGCCCTGCTGACTGGTTGAAGTTGTTCTTACTTGAAGTGAAGTTGACTGATCCCGAAATAAGCGTCTTACCAAAGTTTTGGGCGTTTGCCAATGCCGAGGCACCGCAGAGGATAAGAATAATCAAAGTTCTTTTCATGAAGGTTTTACTAGTATAGGTTAAAGAATAGATGACTATTGGATAAAAGCTAAGTTTCTAGATTAAATATGTTGTTAACTTTATATATGGAATTTTAATATTTAAGAACACCTAAGTAACGGGTCTGGTGAGTATTTATTTTAAAGGCAGGTAGCAAGTGCATTAGAAAGTAAATGAAGGTTAGAGCAGAGCTAGAGAGTAACTAATATGAACTAACTTTTAATACAAAAAAGAAGGACCAGCTTTCTACGGCTGGTCCTTTCGTTTATGCTTGGCTTGCGCCTTATCTATTATATACAAGCCCCATGTAGGGGTACAGTTTAGCTTAGGCGCGGGTGTTCATGATCCTGAACGCCTCGGCCCGGGTGATCTCTCTTTTCAGAAGCAAGAGGTTATTGGTGTTTACAATCAAGAGCTGAAATTGCTGTTTCAAGTCATGGTAGTAAATCAACATGGTTAAGTCCTCGTATCCGCGTCTGAAAATCTTTCTGGCTTTCGTCTTTAAATTATACAGTCCCAACTTTATCTGCCTCAGTTTTTTCATCATCACTCTTTACTCCTCTTTGGCAAGAGTTTGTAGAGTAGTTATACTTAAATTGAAGGTGGTAGTTACGGTAAAAAAAATAGATTCAAATTGTATTCTACACGTAATACTGAAGGCTTAGCGCCTGGTAAAATGCTTGTATTGTGCCTGTTGGACTAGTATATAACCTTTGAGGGGTAAGAATGTTTAGGCTTTTTCTACGAAAAGCTAAAGAATCTTATTAAAAGGTTTTAAAGGTCGAGACTATAGGAAGTAAATACATCGCTTGGTACCATATTTAACTTTATTAGGTACAATGCATTTATGCGAATAATACAAAAATTCTCCTAAAATGCTGCAATAAGCCAGAAAATGGTTGCAAGAGGAAGAATCTTGGATGAATGAACAGCTAGGAGAGGCTTGTGAATCGCTTTTGCTTTTTAATTTCCGGGGAACAGTAGGTCAGCTCACTTCTAGTGTTGGGCCAGAAGGAGAGCGTTTTTAGGCTTTGGCAGAACGGAACAAGAGAATGGCATAGCCCGACAAAAGGCAGGGCAAGAAAAAGCCCAAGCACTAGTGAGCAATCTGCAGGCTAGTACTTGGGTATCTATTGTAAAAGTGTTTCTAATTATCTGAGAAGGTATAACCGCAGAAGTTATAGATCTCAGCCAGCGGAGCTACTGGTGGCAGGGTTTCTTGCAGCACCAGCGGTGGGTTGTGAGTTGACTCAAAACCCCATCGGTTTCGGTTGCAGTAGTACAACTCTTTCGGCAATTCTAGTTTTCGGTGTTGTCCCATGATATGTATACCTCCTACTATAAAGATTGAAATTCAAGGTTTTACCCCTACCTAAACACGTCACTTCCTTTAAATTTATTCTTGAGCGTTTCTCATTCATCTTGGGCTTTGGGCACCAAACGCAGAAATGAAAACAAAACAGGGCGAATACTTGCAGTAACTCTGCTGCTGGGAGTGGCGTTGCTGCAGGCATTCTCTTATGGGTATATAGCAGCCGCGACCTGGGGTAGTTTGGGTTAATGGGCAGCACTGTCCGGAGAACGGCCTCCTGCCGGACAAAGAACCCCTAAAACACCCGGGCAGTACCTCATGCTTTTGTGCATAGTACTAGCCTTAGGGTTGTTTGGTTTCCAACTCTACCAAGATTTAACAGATAACAGGGCCAGCAGACTACCTTCTACCACTCCCGTACATGAGTAGCGCAGTTATAAGCTAATCCGCTAAAACTATGCCAGAAACAGACCTAAATATGCTTGGTGAGGTCCCGTATTCTGTTGCGCAACTGGTCTAAATGGTTCTGCTGTTGTTTCTGTTTGTCAATCTCCTCCAATTGGTGCAATAGGGCCTGCATCTCGGCTAAATAGGCAGAGCGGTCTTTCTTCAGGCCGGCTGGTAGGGCGGCTTCCCCTTCTTTCGTCTCGCATTTAAATACGTTTCCCTCCCCGTAGATCACCCACCTGGAGTTCAGGTCCGGCAACTGCTTCAGCAGCGTAACCAAGTCATCCATACAATAGTCTTCCCCTTGCAGAATACAGCCCACAACGTCTGGGGGCGTTTGGGTAAGTACACTGAGCTGGTACACATCCAACTCTTTAATGCGCATGTAGAAGTTCAGGCGGGCACTGGTTTGCTGTAAGTTAATGGCCATGTTCTCAATGATTTATAAGTACGAGTAAACGGGTGCATCCGGATCTTTGTACACAGGGAAAAAACCGTACGAGGCGCGATGTCAGTCCATTTCCTCATACGCAATACCTGCGACTTGTGTTAAAGGTGGTGCAAAGCGGTTTTAGGGCTGTTTTCAGAAAAGGACGCCTAAACAAACCCATGCCAAGGCAAGGGAGCAATAACCTGTAGCCGAATCAGAAGTGGGTCCTGCGTTTATCCACTGAAATCCAGCTTTAAAGACTTTCTTCAAATAAGAATTACCACAGATTTGCTATATTTGGCGGTTGAAGATAAAGGGACCATTCCTTACCTACTTTTTAAAGATTTTGCATGAAGACTCAGTATGAGCCCTTGAATTTGATCATGTTGGTTGATGACGATGATACCACCAACTTTGTGAATAAGCGCTTATTGACCAAGTTGGGCGTAGCCAAGGAGATACTGGTCAAGAAAAACGGAGCGGAGGCCCTTGAGTATCTGCAGAATTCGGCGAAGAACGGACTGGCGTACCCAGACCTCATCTTCCTGGACATCAAAATGCCGGTGATGGACGGGTTCAGCTTTCTGGACGAATACCACAACCAGGCTTTATCGCAGTTCGGGAGCATGATTATCCTTATGCTCACGTCCTCGGCCAGTTTCTATGACCTGGAGCGGCTCAAAGGATATGCATCGGTGAAGAAGCATTTCTCCAAGGCTTTGACAGAGAGCGATGTCAAGGAAATCATGGCCGACTATTACCAGAAAAACTAAGATTATATATCTCCATAAAAGCAAAAGGCGCAGTAAACCTGCGCCTTTTGCTTTTATACGTCTTAGACCAGGTGGTCAGATACTTGCCGGACAGAGTCTGGCTCAAGGGGCCAGGTGAAATGCATGGCCGTGCCGCGGTCTTCTGAGCGTACCCATACCCGGCCGCCTTTCTCTTCCATGATCTTGCGCACAATGGCTAGGCCAATGCCCGTGCTGTCTGCGTGGTTCACGTCACTGGTAGTCTCAAATAACTCAAAGATCTTCTCCTGGTCACCGGCCGGAATGCCCGGGCCGTCATCCTCTACCACAAACTCCCAGAAGTTGTTTCTTTCAAAAGCCCTTACCCAGATGCTGCCAGAGGGCAGATCGTGGTACTTGACGGCGTTGCTTAACAGGTTGCTGAAAATTTGCTGCAGATAGATCTCCTCGGCCTCTAGCACCGGAAGGTTGTCTGGGATGTAGATGGAAATGCCCTCCGGAACGGTGAGCGATGTAACCACATTGTATACCAGTTTTCCCACAGAGACCGGCTTCTTCTGGATCTGCTGGCGCCCGGTTAAGGAATACGCCAGCACGTCCGTAATCAGGTGGTCCATGCGCTTGAGTTGCAGCTGGATCATGGGCATCACGGCCTGCGCCTCGTCAATGCTGCCATCCTCCATAAAATCGGTGATGGCGTCTGCCAGGCCTTTGATGTTCTGGAGCGGCGCCTTGAGGTCATGGGTGACTGTGTGGGCAAACTCATCCAGGGTTTTGTTTACTTTCTCCAGCTGCTGGTTTTTGATTTCGCGTTCCTGCAGCAGGGCGTTCACTTCCTGGTTAGAGGTCTGTAGTTCCTGGTTCAGGTGCTGGATTTCCCGCAGTTGGTATTCTGCCTCAATGGTGCGTACCCGCAGCTGCTCCATGAGTTCAATGAGCTGCATGTTCTGCCGCTTTATCTCGGCGTACGGCGATATCTCAGACTCATGGTTGAAATAGTCTGCCCAGCCCTGGATAATGGCTTTGTTGATGGGCGGATGATTGGCCGGGATGCGTTTCTGCAGGCGCACGCGGGTGCCTTTGTCAAAATCGCTGTCCAGGGAGAAATAGTCCACCAGTTTGCGGGAGCTGTAGATGCCCTGGCCTTTGCCGCTGGCCGGAGGGGTGTATTGCCGGTCCAGCAGGGTTTGTATGTTGGGGATGCCCCGGCCCCGGTCTGTCACAAAAGCTTCCAGTAACATGATGCCTCTGCTCTCCAGCATACTGAACCTGATAGTACCCTCGCCCACGTGCTCCAAAACATTACGGCAGATTTCAGAAACGGCGGTCGCGAATTTGGTCTGGGAGGCCACGGGTAGCCCCGAGAACTCAGAAAGCTGCATGGCTCTTTTGTACGCCAATACAACGTCAAGTTCGTTCTGCAGCTTTATAGTGGTGATGGGCTGGTCCATAGCAGGTTCAATCAGTAGCGCGTACCACTACAACCAAAGTGTCATCGGTGGTACGGGTATTGTCTTTGTAGAGTACTGCTGCAATCAACGTTGGGTCATGCCTGGTCAGTTCCGGGTACTTGCTTAAATCCCACCGGCTTTTCAGGCCGTCTGAGTGCAGGATCATGAGATTGCCCCGTTCCCAGGTAAGGTGCTGGTCATTGATGGTGTTGGGCATGCTCATGCCCAGAGTGCCGTTATAGGAGAGCAGGCTTTTGGCCCGGTCTGCCATGATAAGCCGGCCGGCAATATTGCCGATGCCGCAGAACAACAGACTGCTGTTCTCCGTGTTCCACTGGGCAATGGCGCCCACCGCACCGCGGGTACGTTTGATGAGAGCATGAACGCCGCGCAGCATCTCAGAAGGGGCTTGTTTAGACTGCTGTTGGAAAGCCTGCAATGCGTTTTGGGCCGCATCATGAGCATGTTCGCCGTGGCCTAGCCCGTCCAGGATGATTAAGTGTGCTCCTTGCAAAGACAAACGCATACCCCAGCCATCGCCGCTTACTTTCTCTCCAGCTTTGGGCACCAATACCGCGCCCACCTGAAATTTCTGCTCACTTCTTGCCCCTGATTTTGGAGCTTTCCCTTTCCGGTAAACCCGGGAAAGAATGACCGTGCCAATTCCGCGCTGGGAATAGATGTCAAAGAAGTCTGACTGCCGCTTGATGGCTCCAAGGCCCTGGCCCATGCTGCCATAGGTAGAGACCCCGTCTTCCATCATGCGCTGCGGATCGCTCATGCCGGGGCCGTTGTCCAGGCAGATCAGTTCTACGCCGCAGGTTTTCCCGTTTTCCTCGCAGATAGCCTTCACCAGCAGTTCGCCGCCTTTGGAGTTGGCGTGCTTGACCAGGTTGGTAGACATCTCCGTGATCACCAGACTCACGCGGCCGGCCTCGGCCTCGGTGAACCCGGTGGCCTCAGCAATCTTGCCAATATCGCGCCGGATAATGTTCAGGAAGGTTCGGTCTGTGAGCGCGAAATGATGGTGTTCAGAGAAATTAAAGTCCATTTTTCCACCGGATTATGGTGACTGTGGTGCCTTTGCCGGGTTCGCTCTTGATATCAAACTCATTTACTAACCGCTTGGCGCCCGGTAACCCTAGTCCTAAACTCTTTCCGGTAGAATAACCGTCTTTCATGGCTAAGGTTACGTCTTTGATGCCTGGTCCTTCATCGGCGAAGACCAGACGCACGCCAGGAATGCTGTTTTTGCTCACAATTTCCAGTTGGGTGATGCCGCCGCCGCCGTAGCGCAACATGTTCCGGACCAATTCACTGGCGGCCGTGATCAATTTGGTCTGGTTCACCAGGCTCATGCCAATTTTAGTAGCCAGCTCCTTTATCCGGTTCCGGAACAAAACTACGTCCTGCTCTTTCTGTATACTCAGCTTCTCCTTAGATAAAACTATCATAGAGGCCTTCTTCGTCGGTGTCTAGTTGGCCAATTTTGTTGCGCAACAGTTCCATGCCTTGCTCCACGTCTAAGGCGGTGTGAACGCCGGCGAGGGTAAGGCCTAGTTCTACCAGCGTAATGGCTACCGCTGGCTGCATGCCTACCACAACCGTGGCGGCATCCATGATTTTAGACATAGACGCAATATTGCCCAGAATACGACCCATGAAGGAGTCTACTATGCTTACGGCAGAGATATCAATCAATACACCTTTGGCTTCGGTCTTGCTCACCATGTTGATGAGGTCGTTCTCCAGGGTAAGGGCCAGCCGGTCATACAAATCCACTTGGATGGTGACCAACAGGAAGGGGCCCATTTTTAAAATAGGAATTCTTTCCATGGCAGTCCTGCGTTAAAACCCGAAATTCTGTTTAGAGCCAATCGGGCCGTTCTGGGATGCCCGTGTTACCTGAATATTCAGCATGCTGAAGGACATCTTCAAGGCGCTAGCCAGGGTGGCTTTGGTGTAGATGTTGGTGAGGTCAATACCCAGGTGCACAATGGTCTGGGCGATCTCGGCGCGGATACCGCTGATGATGCACTCGGCCCCCATCAGGCGGGCGGCGCTCACGGTTTTGATCAAATGCTGGGCCACCAGGGAGTCAACGGTAGGCACCCCGGAGATGTCCAGGATGGCAATACGGCTGCCCGTGGCTACAATCTCCTCCAGCAGGGCTTCCATTACCACCTGAGTGCGGGCACTGTCCAGGGTTCCGATGATAGGGAGCGCCAGGATGCCTTCCCAAACCCTGATCACGGGGGTGGAAATCTCACTCATCTCGCTGGTCTGGCGCAGGATGACCTCTTCGCGGCCTTTGATGTAGGTTTCCGTGGTTACCAGGCTCAGGCTGTCCATGATTTTGTTCATGGAGATAATCTCGCGGTACAAAACGGTGGTGTCATCTTTGTAGCGCTCTTCCAGGGTCTGGCTCAACACCTCTTTGAGGCTGAGGATGTAGGCACTGGTCTCGCGCGGAGAAAAGCCCTGGCGCGCCCGGGAGATGGAGATCTCGCTCAGGATATCGTGGATGGGCTCATACCCCGCCGAGTCAGGGTTTTCTGCCTGGGAGGAGGCAAAAGCTTTTAGCAAGGAGTTCAGGAATTCCTCTGATTGCTGCTGCAACTCTGCTACGCTCATAAGGTCATCGCGGAGGGCGGCATCTTTGGTCTGGTTGGCCATCCAGGTATCCAGAATTTGCTTTTTCTTGCCTTTGAGGGCTGCGGCGCTTTCTTTGTTCATAAAGGGTGGTTGTCAGGGGTAAGTAGACAGTATTCGTTTTCCTGCCTCTTTCCTGAAAACAGCCCCAGAACATGGGGAGAGGCATTGGGTTGAAAGTAGTAATTTGGGTAAAAGTAGTAAATAAAGCGGCCAAACGGGCATAAGGGCAAGTTGTTTTTGAAGAGAACAGACTCCTGCGGTATACCACAAAAAAATCCCCGCCAGAAAGATGGCGGGGATCAGAGAATAATAATCAGAATAAAAGGAGTGAGCCGAAAGAGAACTCAGGTCCCGTTTTAAGGCCGATTTTAGCAAACCAGCCCCAAAACAGGCTGAAAATAAAACCTGCTACTCAGTTTTCAGGGCGCGAACCGGGTTGGAGAACGCCGCCCGCAAAGCTTGCACGCTCACCGTGGTCAAGGCGATGAAGAGCGTCAGGGCGCCGGCCGCCAGGAACACCCAGTAGCCAATGTCAATGCGGTACGTGAAATCCTGCAGCCATTTGTCCATGAAGTAATAGGAGATGGGCCCGGCAATGACAAAGGCGATTAAGACCAGTTTCACAAAATCGGCGGAGAAAAGGCCCACGATGCTCGCTGACGAGGCCCCCAAGACCTTGCGTACGCCCACTTCTTTCGTGCGCTGCGCCACCATGAACGAGACCAGCCCATACAAGCCCAGGCAGCCAATGACAATGGCAATAAAGGAGAAGACCTTGAACAGGTGCGCCTGGCGCTGTTCTTCCTCGTAGAACCGGGCAAGGGAATCATCGAAGAACTCATAGTAAAAGACGTCATCTGGGTAAGCGGTCTGCCATACGTTCTGCAGGTGAGCCAGGGCGGCTTTGGCGTTTTTCTGCTCTATCTTAGCATTGAGGTAGAAGTACACCTGGGTCATGGTAGACATGACCACCGGCGGAATCTCATTGCGCAATGAAGACAGGTGGTAGTCTTTGACCACACCCACAATCTTGCCTTCGGTTTGGCCGCCGTTCACGAGCAGTTTTTTGCCCACTGCCTCCTGCGGATCTTTAACGCCCACTTTCTCAAGGAACGTCTCGTTCACCACAAATTCCTGCATGGTATCACTTTTCTCGTACATGCGGCCGGCCAGCAACGGAATACCAAACGTTTTCAGATAGTTCTCATCGGCGAGCTTTAGGTTCACGCTGAAGTTGCGGTTCACAGAGAAGTCATCGTACTGGAAAGAAGAGTTCATGTCAATGTTGGCAGAGGGCGGCGCGATGGCAAACGAGGTAGCCTTCACCGCAGAGTGGGACTCCAACTGGGAACGCAGCGCCATCAGATCTCCCGCTTTGCCGGCCGGCACCGGAATGTTCACAATGGCTTCCTGGTCAAAGCCCAGCGAGGCGCTCCGGAAATACTCCATCTGGTTGTGCACAATGATGGTGCAGATGATGAGGACCTGGCAAATGGTGAACTGTACCACCACCAGCGTGCGGCGCAGCGAAAGACCTGCCACCCGGGCGGTAGCCACCTTGCTCTTGAGCGCCGAGATGGGCTGGAACCCGGAGATCACCAGGGCCGGGTAGAAGCCCGCGAAGAAAGTCACCGCCACCAGTACCACCAGCAAGAACAGCAGCATCTGGGCGTCACGCAAGATGGAGAAGGATATCTGCAGTTCCAGCAACTGGTTCAGGAAGGGCAACAACAGCTCAGCAAACACCACCGACAGCAGAAGGGCCACCAAGGTGATAAGTCCGGTCTCGCAGAGGAACTGCGTCATCAATTGTGGTTTGCTGGCGCCCAGCACTTTGCGCATGCCTACCTCTTTGGCGCGGCGCAGCGCTTGGGCAGTGGCCAGGTTCACGAAGTTGATGGACGCCACCAGCACCAGGAACATGCCAATCAGACCCAGGGCCCAGAGCGTGGTTTTGCTGATGGTGCGGCCAGTGAAGTTTCCGTATCGTTCGTCAAAGTGCACCTGCGTGATAGGCTGGAACGTGTACCGCTCCTGCTCGCCGGGGGAGATGCGCCGGTACTTGGACGTGATCTGGTTGAGCCGGTCTTCGGCCTGCTTCACAGATGCTTCCGGCGCCATGGCAAAGTACACCTGCTGGTTGCTGTTGGTGCTGTTCCAGGTATCGTTCATGAACGTGTTGATCTTCTTGGAAGACTCGTAGTCAATGAGCATCACGTAAGGCAGGTCTGTGTTCTCGGGAGCGTCTGGTATAACGCCGGTTACTTTCAGGTTCACCACGTTGTCCATGCGCAGGACCTTGCCCACCGGGTTCTCGCCGGGGAAAAACCGGTCAGCAATGGTTTGGGTGAGCAGCACGGTGTTCACGTCTTTCAGGGCCTGTTTGGCGTTGACGCCGTTGGTGGGAAAGTCAAACAGGTCAAAGAACGCCGGCTCAACAAACAGCACGTTCTTCTCCTCCCTGAACTTCTTGGCGGGCACTCTGTCGTTGTTAGATACAATCGTGAATGTGCCGCCTTCGGCGTTGTAAAGGTGCGTGGCCGGAGAAAGCTCAGGCAAGGAGGCCTTGATGGTAGCCAGCATGGGGAACGGGGTACCCGCGTTGTCCTCGGGGCCATTGGCGGTGATTTTGTCTACGTTGATGCGGTAGATGCGGTCTGCCTTGCTGTGGAAGGTGTCATAGCTGAGCTCGTGCCGAATGACCAAAAACAACAATAGACTGCAGGTGATGCCCAGGGCCAGGCCGATCACATTGAGCATAGTATACCCCAGGTTGCGGCGCAGCGTGCGCACCGCAACTAAAAAATAGTTTTTGAACATGGCTTCTGGGCTTACAGAATGGCGAGCTCTTTCACATTCTCAGAGATGATCTGACCGTCAAACAGATTCACAATGCGGTGGGCGTAGTCGGCATCGGTGGGGGAGTGGGTTACCATCACAATGGTGGTGCCTTGCTCGTTAAGGCTGCTCAGGAGTTGCATCACTTCCTGGCCGTGGGCCGAGTCCAGGTTACCGGTGGGCTCATCCGCTAGAAGCAATTTAGGTTTAGACACCACGGCGCGGGCAATGGCCACCCGTTGCTGCTGACCGCCCGAGAGTTGCTGCGGGAAGTGGTTGCGGCGGTGCGCGATCTGCATCTGCTCCAGCACCTGCTCCACGCGCTGTTTGCGCTCGGCGTTGCTCACCTTCAGGTAGATCAAAGGCAGTTCCACGTTCTCGTACACCGTCAGTTCATCAATCAGGTTGAAGCTCTGGAACACAAACCCCAGGTGCTCTTTGCGCAGGTTCGCGCGCTGGCGCTCACTGAACTTAGAGATCTCCTTCTCCAGGAAAAAGAACTCACCGCTGGTTGGGTTGTCCAGCAACCCAATGATGTTGAGCAGCGTGGATTTTCCGCAGCCCGATGGCCCCATGATGGCCACGAACTCGCCCTGGCGCACGTTCAGGTTCACATTCACCAACGCGGTAGTCTCCACCTCATCGGTGGTATATTTCTTTTGAAGGTTGACGGTCTTTAACATATGGTTGGTTGTTAATTGTCTATGGTTGATTGTTTAGCTACTCGAGCATATTGTCCCCCTTTGAAGGGGGTAGGGGGATGACTTCTCTTGCAGATCAGGCATTCCCGAGATTCATTTTTATTGATTCTATAGCTATTGCTTTCTGGTTCTTCAACTGCCTTGGTCATCCCGGGCCTTCAAAGGGGGACGGAATGCGTGTTCAACTCAGAACTCAAAATTCAGAACTGAAGCTGAACTAGTCTGTTTTAAGGCTGTTCTGGCCGAAACGGCTTGAAAACAGCTTACTTCAGCTCCAGCTTATCCTTGTCGTTGAAGGCGTCATAGGAGGAGACAATCACTTGCTCGCCGGGTTTCAGGCCTTCCAGTACCTCATAGTACTCTGGGTTCTGGCGGCCCAACCGGATGCTGCGTTTCGAGGCTACTTTTCCGGATCCATCCAAAACGTAGGCCCAGGCGCCGCCGGTACTCTGGTAGAACCCTCCGCGGGGTAGCAACACTGCCGGAGCCGGGTCTGACAACTGCAATCTGATCTGCAGGGTCTGACCGCGCCGGATGCCCTCCGGTACCTTGCCAATGAACTTCATGTCAATCGGGAAGCGGCCGTTGGTCACCTCTGAGTACACCAGGGCAATTTCCAGCGGATAGCTTTGGCCGTTGTAGGTGAAGGATGCTTGCTGCCCGGCAAAGACGCGGCTCACGTAATGCTGGTCCAGCTCGGCTTTCACTTTGAAGCCGCTCAGGTCATCTATCTGACCAATTACCTGGCCCGACTGCACCGGTGTTCCCAACTCCACCTGAATAGAGGAAAGCTGCCCTGAGATAGGTGCTTTGATGTACAGGTTCTTGAGGTTGTCTTCCATCATGTGCAGGTTGCGGCTGGTGCGGGCAATGGTGGTTTCCAGTTGGGCAATCTGCTGGCGGGCGTTGCTTTCCTCAAACTTCTGCGATTCCAGTTCAATGACCCGTTCGGCTTTCAGGCGGTCATATTCTCTTTTAAAACCTAGGAATTCTTGCTGTGACACGGCCTTGGCCTCATACAAAGAAATGTTGCGCTCATAGATATCTTTGGCGGCATCTACCTGGGCGTTTAAGGTAGCCAGGCGGCGGCGCAGGTTGAATTTGTTCTGCTGCAGGCTCAGCTTGGAGTTCTGCAGGTTGTTGATAAGGTCATTCATGAGCGTTTCCTGGTTCATGAAGTCCAGCACCAGGCGGTTGTTCGTGAGTTTCAGGATGGGATCGCCTTGTTTCACGGGCTTGCCGCCCTCCAGGTATTTCTCGTCTACGGTGCCGCCTTCCACCGCCGGAATCAGGATGGTTTTGATGGGGTGCACGGTGCCGTCTACCGGAATAAACTCTTGGAAAGAACCCTGGCTCACAGTGGCCATGGTGATCTTCTGGCTTTCCACGTTCAGTTTAGAGCTGTTATCGGCGAAGGCGATGAGGTAGGTGGCCAAGGCGATCAGCAGGATGCCTCCTATGTAGGCTGCGATCTTCTTGGGTGTCCAACGCTTCTTTTCTATGATACGGTCCATGGTGTTAAGGCAATTTTGTTATTCTCTCCCAATTGCTGTGCCGGGTTTATAAACTGTTGATAATCAGTAGATTTATTATTTTGTTAATTTGAAAAGTGTCCGCTGGCGTACACTTTTTGTTCATGCCCGAACATTCCCCCGCCCAGCGTGCAGCCCATTGGGGTTTTCTGCGTCTTTTCTGGGAAACAGGGCAAAAACAGCTTCGCTTCCCAGAACCGCAAGTGACAGGCTGCCCAATGCCCAGCTAAGTTTTATATCCGCTTAAGGGAGTTTCCCCTGAAGAATGTCTAAAGTAGTGAAAGCGGCCACAGATAGGCTGCGGGCTGTTCATGGTCTTGACTAAACCTAAACCCTAACTATAATATGAAGAAACTTTTCGCTGCCTTGCTGTTTTCGTTCTCTCTCTCGGCTGGTTGGGCCCAGTGTGTGTCCACGGAGCAGGACCGAGCCGGGGTCACCGCTGCCTGCCAAGACTACATTCAGGCCTTCTACAAGGCAGACACCACCATTGCCTACCGCAGCGTGCATCCTTTGCTGCAGAAGCGCGGCTTTTCCTATTCGGCCGCGAACCAGACCTATTCAAAACAGCTGGAGATGCCTTTTCAAGCACTGGTGAGTTTGGCCAAGCGCTGGAACGCTAACGGCAAGCAGGCTAATGAGAACTCCGTGCAGAAAGTGCAGATCCTGGACATTTGCGACAAAACAGCCTCGGCGAAAGTCACGGCGGTATGGGGCATTGACTACATACACCTGGTGAAAGAAGAAGGCAAGTGGTGGGTCATGAACGTGTTGTGGCAGTCTGTACCGCAGCAGAAATAAGGATAAGGCGCTCCTGAGAAGCCTCATAAATTATTTCTTGGGCAGGCTTTTAGATAACCCAAGAATTTCGGGTAGCTTAGTCCTGTATCAATTGTAAGGATAGGCATGAAAAGGGTAGCTCTATTTATAGGCTTGAGTTTTCTGGTCTGTGTTACTTGTATAGGTCAGAGGTTACAGAGAGTTAAAATTGCCAGTGCCAAAGGAGCGGATGCTTACTTTACAACCAAACCTGAAAAGGAGGTGAAAGGCGTGCTGGTCCTTTTGCAGGGTTTTGGCGAAAAGACCAAAGAAATACCCCAGAAGACCCAAATTCCTGCCCTGTTAGAGAAACAAGGCTATCTGGTCATTTTCCCGGAACTCCAGCACACTTTGTTTGCAGATGACCATGCAAAGTTTAAGCTTGACCAAATACTGGAAGCAGAATATGCCAAATACAACCTGCAGGACATACCTATTGTAATCGGTGGGTTTTCCGCGGGAGGGGCAGTGGCCGTAGGCTATGCAGAATACTTAATCAAATCTGGTTCATCCCGGAAAATCAAAGGAGTCTTTGTGATAGATGCGCCCCTAGACCTAGAAAGGATTTATCGCTCGGCCGTGAATAAGATAGGTTATCACTGTTCTGACCTGATAAGCAAGGAGGGGCATAGTCTGAAGAACACCCTTGACACACGCTTAGGAGGCCCTCCCGAGGCAAAGCCAGCAGCGTACTTAAATTCCTCTGCCTATTCAGCTACTGCCCAGGATGGGGGAAATGCCCGCCTCCTGAAAGATATTCCAATCAGGTTATACTGTGAGCCAGATCTGGAATTTGTCAGAAAGAAGTACTGCCAAAAACTACAGATGGCAGATATAAACGCCACGGATTTAGAAGGCCTTTCTACGTTCCTTAAGAAAATAGGCAATCTAAGGGCTGAGCTTATTCAAACAAAAGGCAGAGGATTCCACTCCTGGAACATTGCCGATGCCGCAGATCTAAAGAACTGGATTGTGGGCATCCAATAGCTTAACCACTCATATAACCCCATGGCATTGCGGCACCCTACTTACCTCATTTTGAAGCCAATTTTACAATATCAGGCTTAATTCATGGCAGGCGCTACATGGAGTGGAGATACATCCTATAGTACTTGCCTTATTTTTGTTTTGTGCTGCCATTGAGGAGTTGGCGAAAAAAGGTTTTTCGGTAGGGTAGGCAAGTCTGATTCTGAGCGTTCTTCACTGGTTGAATAAACCCAGCTTTCAATGTTGCACAGACCTCGTGAAAATATTTTGAAACTTTTGGGTCAAAATGTATGTATGTACATTAAATGTATATACATTTGTTTTATCAACACAGAAAGAGAATTTAAACTAACCAAAAAGTAAGATAATGGAAACTACCATCGCAACTACCAAATGGGCAGTAGACCCAATGCACTCAGAAGTACAGTTCAAGGTGAAACACTTGATGATCACCACCGTGACCGGCTATTTCCAGAGCTTCCACGTGGAGGCGGAGACCGAGGATGAGCAGTTCACCAGCGCCAGCAGCGTAGTGTTCTCCGCCGATGTGAACTCCATCAACACCAACAACGAGCAGCGCGACACCCACCTGAAATCAGCTGATTTCTTTGACGCGGAAAACCACGGGGAGATCCGGTTTGTGGGCAGCAAATACGAGAACGTAGGCGACGATGATTACCAACTGCACGGCGATTTGACCATAAGAGGCATCACCAAACCAGTGACGGTGAAAGTGGAGTTCGGCGGGATTGTGGTAGACCCTTACGGCCAGACCAAAGCCGGTTTCACAGTAACAGGTAAAATCAGCCGCAAAGAGTTCGGGTTAACCTGGAACGCCGTAACCGAGGCCGGAAGCGTAGTGGTAAGCGACGAGATCAAACTGCAGGCCGAGATCCAGTTGGTGAAACAAGGCTAAGACGCCACCGGAGACCGAGGCTGCGGCTTCGGTTTCTGGTGAGTAGATTCTGGTCCTTTTCGGGTTTTGCTCGTACAAACATCATTAAATCGACCTAAAATGCAATTCAAAAGATATTATCCCGGAGACAGAGGCCTCAAAGACCTGGGCTGGCTGAAGAGTAATTTCATCTTCAGTTTCTCTAGCCACTACAACCCGGTGCGGGCGGGTTTTGGGTTGCTGCGGGTCTTCAATGATGACTACGTGCAGCCTGAGAACGGTTTCGGCATCCATCCGCACGCCAACATGGAGATTATCTCGGTGATGCTCTCGGGGGCCATGAACCACATAGACTCACTGGGCTACAAAGAGGTGGTGCACAAAGACTGGGTGCAGATCATGAGCGCCGGCAGCGGCCTGCGCCACGAGGAACACAACGTGGGCCAGGACGAGGTGAACTTTCTGCAGATCTGGATTGAACCCAAGTTGCAGAACATCACGCCCCGCTACCAGCGCCGGTTCTTCCCAGAGGAAAAGCGCCTGAACCAGCTGGTCACCATCGTGAGCAACGAGGAAGGCCAGGCCCACTGCTGGATAAACCAGAACGCGAAGCTCTCCCTGGGCTCCTTTGAACAAGGGCAGACGTACACGTATTCCTTCAAGCCGCTGAACAAAGGCGTGTTCGTCTTCAACATCAGCGGTACGCTCCAGGTAAACGGCCAGACGCTAAACCAGCGCGATGCCGTGGGCATCTGGGAAACGGATACCTTAGATTTCAGCTTTTCAACCGATAGTAAATTCCTCCTCATAGAGGTGCCTATCAATCACTAAGCCATCATGGAAAACAGAATATTAGGCCTGCACCATATCACGGCTATTGCCGGAAAGGCCAAAAAGAACGTGGACTTCTACACCAAAGTGTTGGGGCTGCGCCTGCTCAAGAAAACCGTCAACTTTGACGATCCGGGCACCTACCACCTGTACTACGGCGATGAGCGCGGCAGTGCTGGCACTATTCTGACGTTCTTCCCCTACGAAGAAGCCCGCCGCGGCAGCGCCGGCACCGGTATGGCCACCAACATCGGCTACTCGGTGCCCGAGGGTAGCTTCGATTTCTGGATAGACCGTTTTGAGAAGCACAACGTCATCTACAACAAGCCCTCTGAGAAATTCGGGGAGCAGTACCTGACCTTCCTGGACCCTGATGGCCTCAAGCTGGAGTTGGTGATCCCTAAAAACCCTGACAACCGCGTGGCCTGGGAAACCGACGAAATCAAAGCCGCCGTGGCCACCAAAGGTTTCCACAGTGTGACGCTAACATTGCGCGACATCAAAGGCACCGCCGCCGTCCTTACGGATGTGTTTGGCTACACCCTGCAGGAGAAAAGCGGCAATCGTTACCGCTATAGCACCGATGCGGTGGAGCATGCGGCCATCATTGACCTGGTAGAGTTGCCCAACGAGGCCCGTGGCATCGGCGGGGCCGGCACCAACCACCACATCGCCTTCCGGGTGAAAGATGAGGAAACCCTCATGCAGTTCCAGGAGAAGGTAAGACGTGCCGGTTTGGGGCTGCAGATCACCGAGAAAATTGACCGCAACTACTTCTACTCGCTCTACTTCCGCGAGCCGGGTGGGGTGCTGTTTGAGATCGCGACGGACAACCCGGGCTTCGGGATTGACGAGCCTTGGGACCAGCTGGGCTCCAGCCTGTTGCTGCCGCCGCAGTATGAGCCGCGCCGTGCCGATATTGAAGCGGTTCTGCCCAACCTTGACTAAACCGGTCTAGGCACCATCACTCCCGAAACGGTTATAGGGCCGTTTCGGGAAAAACAGCCCCAAAATGGAAGTATTCAACATCACCCGCGTGTACGCGGATGAAAGCGGCGAGAGCCATTTTGCCCAATTGGCCAAGCCCCTGCACTCCGCAGGGGAGATTGGCTTTCTCTCTGATGCCGAGGAAGTGGAAAGCATCATCTTCCGGAAGGTGTTGCCCAGCTATGACTATGATTTTCACTGCGCCCCCGCCCGGCAATACATAGTGCTCCTGGACGGCGAGATTGAGATAGAAACCTCACTGGGCGAGAAACGGCCCTTCAAAACCGGCGACATTCTGCTGGTGGAAGACACCACTGGCAAAGGCCACCGCACCAGAAACCTGCTGCCCGCGGTTAGGAGCTCCATTTTTGTTACCTTGAAACCGCAATAGCGGCGGTTTGCCCATCATTCTAAAAAAACACACATGAAACTAGTAGTAGTATCTGGGAGTGCCCGCCCGCAGCGGCAGTCACACCAGGTGGCGTTGGAAGTAGGGCGAAGACTGGAAGAAAAGGGACACAGCGTTCACCTGCTGGACGTGCGGGAGCTCAATTTCCCGTTACTGGAGAACACCTTTGACAAAACCCCCAACCCTTCTGATCTGATGAAGGAGACCAGCGCTGCCATTGCCCAGAGCGACGGTTTGGTGATGGTGTCGCCGGAGCACAACGGAAGCTACTCCGGTGCTCTGAAAAATACCCTGGACTACTTCTACAAAGAGTACTTCCATAAACCCTTCGGGATTGTGGCGGTCTCGGCGGGCATGCTGGGCGGGATCAACGCGGCCAAAAGCCTGCAGCACTACGCCCTTACCCTGAACGGGATTGTGCTGCCCAATGCGCTTCTCACCCCCAAAGTGCAGACGCTGTTCCAGGACGGGCAGTTGACAGATGCCGCATACGCTGGCCGGCTGGATAAATTTCTGGAAGATTTTCTGTGGTTAGGGCAAGCCATTCAGGCCACCCAGGTCAACCAAGTGTTACACTAAAGCCTTCTTATGTATACGCACGAAAGACACGTTATCACCCACGGCAAGCCTTTGTCCCAGACCGGTAAGGCCCTGATCATGATCCACGGGCGAGGCGCCTCCGCGGAAAGTATTCTTTCTTTGGCTGATTACCTGCCGGTAGATGATTTCTCGCTTTTCGCGCCGCAGGCCTCTAACCACAGCTGGTACCCCTACAGTTTCATGGCGCCCACCGAGCAGAACCAACCGGCGCTGGACTCGGCGTTGGACCAGATCCATGACCTGGTGAAATCCATGGCGGGCGAGGGAATCAGCAGTCAGAACATCTATTTGCTGGGCTTTTCCCAGGGTGCCTGCCTTACCTCTGAGTACGCTGCCAGAAACGCCCAGCAATTCGGCGGTCTGTTCCTGTTTACCGGCGGGCTGATAGGTCCCCAACTGGATACCAGCAACTACAAAGGCAATTTCAAAAACACCCCCGTTCTGATTACCACCGGTGACCCAGACCCACACGTGCCCGTGAGCCGGGTAGAGGAGACGGTGCAGGTGCTGGAGGCGCACATCGCCGTGGTCACGAAGAAAATCTACAAAGGCCGGCCCCACACCATTCTGCAGGAAGAGCTGGAACTGGCAAAAGAAATCCTGACCAGAACCCAGGAGAGTGAATAATCTTCTTATCTTAGAGAGAAAGAACCCTTTACATGGAAGCAGAGATCAGGAACAACACGGCCAAGCATCAATTTGAAACCACTATGGAGGGCAAAACCGCCCTGGTGAGCTATAGGCTGAAAGACAAGGTCATGACCGTGCTGCACACCGAGGTCCCCGAGGAACTGGAAGGCCGGGGCATTGCGGCGGCTTTGTCCAAGCAGGTGCTGGAATACCTGCAGAAGGAGAACATGGAGCTGATTCCGCTGTGCCCGTACATGGCGGCTTACCTGAAGAAACACCCCGAGTACCAGTCGCTGGTGAAAAAGTAGGGCGCCCGCAGGTACTACCCTAACCGTTAATGTGCCAGAATATGACCGTGCAGGTAGAGTTCAAAGGCGAGAAAACAGTCCAAATAGCGGAAAGCCAAACCCTGTTGGAGGCATCTTTGGCTGCTGGCATCCCGCATTACCACGCCTGCGGCGGAAAAGGGGAGTGCACCACCTGCCGCGTGCTGGTGCTGCAGGGCGCCGAGCAACTCTCCGAGATCAACAGCTGCGAAAGGATGGTGCGCGAAGTTAGAAAGCTCCCCGACAACGTGCGGTTGGCCTGCCAGACCAACGTAAAAGGAGAGGGCGTGCAGGTGCACCGGCTCATCAAAGACGACACAGACCGCTACATCTTCCTCAACGGAGCCCCCGAAGACGGCTCAGAAGCCATAGGGAAACGGCGGAAAATGGCCTTGTTCTTCATTGACATCCGCAATTTCACGCCCTTCATGGAAGCCAACCTTCCGTTTGATGTGATCCACATCATGCGCCGTATCATCACCCTCTTCCGGAACGCCATTGAACATTACGGCGGCAAGATCATTGACACGGCCGGCGATGGCGTGTATGCCGTTTTCGGTCTGGACACGAACATCAAAATGGCCACCGAGTCGGCGGTATTTGCCGGGATCAAGATTCTGGAGGATGTCAAGATCTTCAACAACACCTACATGCGGGCGTATTTCAACCATTTCTTTGAGGTAGGCATTGGCGTGCACGTGGGGCAGGTGATCTACGGCAACGTGGGCATCGGGCTGAACAACAGCCTCTCGGTGATGGGCTTTCCGGTGAACGTAGCGGCGCGTTTGCAGGCCGCCACCAAAGAACTGAACAACAGCTTCGTGATCTCCGAGGCCGCCTACGGCATGCTAAGGAATCCTCCTTATTCGGTGAGAACCGCCAAAATCAACCTCAAGGGGGTGAGCAACGCCTTTGAGGTCATGCTCATCGGGAAACCTTATGAGTATGCCGCCGCTGCCGCCAAGGTAGAGTAAAGGCCGTTGGCAAAGATTTCCTTTTTGAGCCTGTTATTCAGAAAAGAGGCCCTAAACAGGACTTTACATAAGTTCCTGCGCATTTCAAAGTAGGGGCAATCCCTTGTGGTTGCCCTTTCGCATGCCACAGTTATTGGGGTTGTCCGTGAGAACACGCAACAACGGCGGCAACAATGGCCATAGGGGGAGATTCCCCTCCTCGGAGGGGTAGGGGTGGGTTCTTTCTGGCGTCAAACTTACTGTTTTCAGATCAGCAAAACCAGTTTGAGGCTTTCGCCTCACGGAAGTTGCAAACTTCCAGGCATGGTAGGTCCAAGTTAAAAACTTGAACCAGAATTTCTTGTGAATGAATCATCCTGAGCCTTCACAGGAGTACGGAATGCGTGTTCCGTTACGCCATGTTGGTGTTATCAATAACAACTTGTTTAGCGGTGGCCGGCGGTAGGGCAACCACAAGGGATTGCCCCTACAAAAACGTGCCCGATGGCAAATTAACCTGAAATCCGTTTTAGCATCGTTTTCGGTAAAAGAGGTCCAAAACAGAGAATAAGGCTGAAGCAAGTGTTCACCAGCGGACACTTTTTTGTTCAGCCGCGGACACTACCCTATCCGGGGATTTTGTAAATTCACCTTGCCAGCACCAGAAAGCGCCTTTTGCCGGGTCTGGCACAGTTTAGGTGTACTTTTTACAAAACGCAACCAAAACCCGTGGAACAGAACCTAGGCAAGATCCTGATCATAGACGACAACGAGGACATTCTTTTCTCAGCCAAGATGCTGCTGAAGAAGTATGCCCAGCAGGTACTCATTGAGAAAGACCCGCGCAAGATTCCGTTCCTCCTGAACCATGACACCTACGACCTTATTCTGCTGGACATGAACTTCCACGAGGATACCACCAGCGGCAACGAGGGTTTTTACTGGCTCAAGGAAATCCTGGCCAAAGACCCTAGCGCGGTGGTGATTATGATTACGGCCTTCGGGGATGTGGAGATGGCGGTAAGGGCGTTGAAAGAAGGTGCCACCGATTTTGTCCTCAAGCCCTGGCAGAACGAGAAACTGATTGCCACGCTCTCGGCGGCGTCCAAGCTCAAGACTTCTTACAAAGAGATTTCCACGCTCAAGAAAACGAACTCGGCGCTGGCCTCTCAGCTGAGCCAGGGCGTGAACCTGGTCACCGGCCAAAGCCCGGCCATGCAGCAGTTGTTGCACCTCATGAACCGCGTGGCCAAAACCGATGCCGATGTCCTGCTTCTGGGCGAGAACGGCACGGGCAAGGAAGTCATCGCGCGCAGCCTGCATCAGCAATCGGCGCGCGCCGATAAAGTGTTCATCTCCGTGGACATGGGTTCTCTCACCGAGACCTTGTTTGAAAGCGAACTCTTCGGGCACAAGAAAGGCGCGTTCACCGATGCGAAGGAAGACCGAGTAGGCCGTTTTGAGATGGCCAACGGTGGGACGTTGTTTTTGGACGAAATA
Organism: Rufibacter hautae; assembly: GCF_008271695.1. Classification (GTDB taxonomy): domain Bacteria; phylum Bacteroidota; class Bacteroidia; order Cytophagales; family Hymenobacteraceae; genus Nibribacter; species Nibribacter hautae. The sequence continues at coordinate 1,698,933 of NZ_VKKY01000001.1, read as the reverse complement.
GGCAACCTGTCCATGGCCATGCAGGCCAAACTGCTCACGGTGCTGCAACGCCGGGAGGTCATCAGGGTAGGGACAGGGCAGCCCATTCCCATCAATGTGCGGTTGATCTGCGCCACCAACATGCCTTTGCAGCAGATGGTGCAGCAGGGCCGTTTCCGGCAAGATTTACTCTACCGCATCAATACCATCGAGCTGAATTTGCCGGCATTGCGCGACCGTCTGGAAGATTTGCCGCTCTTGGTAGACCATTTCCTGAAACGCTACGCCCAGAAATACAAGCAACCGGCCAAGTCGGTTTCAGCGGCGGCGCTGGAGCGGCTGAAACGGTATGACTGGCCGGGTAACATCCGGGAGCTGGAACACGTGCTGGAGCGGGCGTCCATCATCTCAGAAAACCACGTGCTGCAGCCGCAGGACTTCTTCTTTCTGCAGATGCAATCACCGGCCTTTTCTGAAAACGTGCCCCAAACGCACAACCTGGATGAGGTGGAACGGGCCACCGTAGTCAAAGCCATGGGCAAGTACGATGGTAACATCTCCAAGGCCGCAAAGGAACTGGGCTTGTCCCGCGCATCATTGTACCGCCGCCTGGAGAAGTATGGGCTTTAAGAACTTCAGGTTTCAGGTCATCTTGCGGGTGCTGCTGCTGGTAGCCTCCGTGTTCCTTTTCTTTCGCCTCGATTTCAAGTCTTCCCTGGTGGCTACAGAGGTAGCGTTGGGCCTCCTGATTGCCGTGCAGACCATAGCACTGATCTTGTTCATTGAGCGCACCACCGAACGTCTCATCAAATTCCTGAACACCATCAAGTACGATGATTTCTCGGAGGTTTTCTCCTCGCGCGGCGAAGGGAAAGTCTTTGACGAGCTCTACCAACGCTACAACGAGGTCATCAGTAAGTTCCGCGACATCCGCTCTGAGAAGGAGGCCACCACCCAGTATTTCCAGACCGTGGTGCAGCACATCGGCATCGGCATCATCACGTTCCGGAAAACGGGCGAGATTCAGCTCATCAACAACGCAGCCAAGCGCCTGCTGCAGGTTTCGCAGCTCACCCACGTGGAACATCTTAAGAATGAGGCGCCTCAGTTGGTGGATCAATTACTTTCTTTGCCTGCCGGGCAGAGCGTAGTGCTGCAACTGAAGCACAGCAAAGAGCGAGTGCCAGTGTCTCTGTTTGTGGTGGATCTGGTGATGCGCGGCGAGGATTTCCGGCTGGCCTCTATCCAGAACATCCAGCGCGAGCTGGAGGAAAAGGAGATGGAGGCCTGGCAGAACCTCATCCGGGTGCTCACCCACGAGATCATGAACTCCGTGACGCCTATCTCCTCCCTGGCAGGCAGCGTGGCCGCCGATATCCAGGATGTGCTGGAGGCGCAGCCTGATGGGCAGATTCTGCTGCAGCGCGAGGAAACCGAAGACATGGGCATGGCCCTGCAGACCATTGAGCGCCGCAGCCAGGGACTGGTGCGTTTTGTGCAGGATTTCCGGAGTCTGGCTCGCGTGCCGGTGCCAAAGAAGAAATTCTTCTCCGTGGCCGATATGCTCAAGCAACTCCAGACGCTGTTCCAGGAAGAACTGATGCACGAGAACATTCTCCTGCTGGTCAATTGTCTTTCTACAGGCCTGCAGGTCCTCGCTGACCGCGAACTGGTGGAGCAGGTGCTCATCAACCTTATCCGGAATGCTATCCACGCTTTGGCCGATCAGCCCACCAAAACCCTGCAGATAGAAGCCTTCCCGGACCAAGACAGCCGCGTGGTCATCCAAATCACCGACAACGGCAGCGGCATTGCTGAGGAAGCGCTGGAGCAGATTTTCCTGCCGTTTTATACCACTAAGGCTACCGGTACGGGCATCGGGTTGAGTTTATCCCGGCAGATCATGCGGTTGCACAAAGGCTCTTTGACGGTGAGTTCTGAGTTGGGGCAGGGCACCACGTTCACCATGCGTTTCTAGGCCGTTTTAGTTAAAGAGTGTTAAAACCAAGGGCGTGTCTCTGCGGAGTAAAGGCAGATGCGTATCTTTCTGAGATACGTCTTCGCTATGTTTTCCTCCGCCTCTAGAACCCCGCACCTGCTTTGCTTTTTCATGTTGCTGCTGCTGTGGTGCGGCCCGGGCAGGCCGGCGCAGGGACAAGCGGGCAATTCTGCCAGCGTGGCCGGCACCGTGGTTGATGCCCAAACCAAGAAGCCGCTGGGCTTCGCCACGGTCTTCATCGCCCAAACCACCTACGGCACTAACTCCGCCGAGAATGGTACTTTCAAGCTTTCTTCCCTCCCTGCCGGCACCCATGAACTGGTGGTGTCTTTCCTGGGGTACGAAACGCTGTCACATAAATTCACTCTGCAGGCCGGGCAGCAGCTTTCCTTCAGGTTTGAGCTCATGCCCAAGGCCAATGCGCTGCAGGAAATCGTTATCAGGCCAGACACCAACTGGAAACAGAATTATTCCATCTTTCTGAAGAATTTCATTGGGCAGACAGAAAATGCGGCCAAGACCGAGATCATCAACGCAGATGTGCTCTATTTCCAATTCGACCCAGAGGCCCGGTTGCTGACCGCCGAGGCGATAAAACCTTTGATTATTGAAAACAGGGCCTTGGGGTACCGGCTGCATTTTGTGCTGGAAGACTTCCAGGTAAACTTTGCCAATAGCCAGACGTTTCATGCCGGGTACCCCAGGTTTGAGAAGATGAAACCCCGCAGCAACGCCCAGCAGAAACGCTGGGAGGAGGCGCGTCTCAACGCCTATAACGGCTCACTTATGCATTTCACGCGCGCGCTCTACCGGAAAAACCTGGAGGCCGAGGGCTTCAACGTGAGAAGGCTGGAGCGGCGGCCCAACCCCAACCGACCGCCGGAAGCCGAGATCCAGGCTGGGCTGAACCGGGCTAGAAACCAGCAGATGGGCACCATTATGAGAATAAGCCAGGGAGGTGCGCAGGAAGACAGCCTCAGCTACTGGAGCCGGATGGCCGGGCTAGACAAGACAGTGGCCTTTTTGTACAAAGATCCTATTCCTTATGAACAATTAGTGGCCCCAGATGCTTCCGGCGAAAGGCTGAGGCTACAGTTTAAGGATAATCTAAACGTGGTGTACACCAAAGAAAAGGAGGAACTGGGTTTTGTGAACCAACGTGTTTTCTCCAAGCGCCGGGCTTCCGGCTTCCAGACCTCGCTGCTCACTTTAACGGAGCCCTATACCTTTATTGAGCCTAACGGCATGATCCTGAACCCCTATTCGCACCTGGTGGAAGGCTACTGGGCCTGGGAAAAGCTAGCCGAGATGCTGCCCTTGGATTATTCCCCTCGCCCAGAATAGAGCCTCTGGTCAGAGAGCTGCAGCCAAGCGGCAGAGGCAACCTTGGTTTGAATAATTACATTAGAATCTTTCTGAATTTATTTCGGCTATAGAAATATTCAGTCGGAATAATCATATATTGGGTCTAAATTCAGTACGAACAGCCATTAATGCTAATTTTTTGCGAAAAGTGTAGTGGGTTCTGCGGGGATAGGTAGTGTAAGAATCTATTTTCTACATTAGTACTAAAATTTTATAAAATATTTTCTGGATAGAAATCTCTTCTGAAAGTGCTTTTTGGCTCCTGTAGAGAAAATGAATAAAAAAAGGCTTTTCCCTTGGGCTTCAGGGAGAAGCCATGCATATACATCGAATTACATTCAATTATTTATATATTTAAAAACAAACCCCGCCCTATGCCCAACTCTACCCTTTTTAACACACGGTCTTTGCTGGCCGTGGTATTCCTTCTGTTCCATTTTGTGGCCGCTGGCCAGGAAGCCCCGGTCAAATTCGGGAAGGTGACGGAAGATGAGCTCAAGATGAAAGTCTATGACAAAGACACCAGCGCCGCCGCCGTTATTCTGGCAGATTACGGCCGGTCTTATTTCACCTATGTCCAGGAAGACTTCAAAGTGAATTTTGAGCGCGTTTTGCGCATAAAGATTCTGAAGAAGACCGGTTATGACTGGGCCAACATGGTGGTGCCGTATTTCCAGCAGAACAGCAACAAGGAGCAGGTCATCAACATCAAAGGTGTTACCTACAACCTGGAAGCCGGCAAGATGGTGAAGGTGAAAATGGAGGACAAAGCCGTTTTTGATGAAAAAGCCAGCGCCAACTGGTCAAACAAAAAATTCACCCTGCCTGCTGTGAAAGAGGGATCGGTGCTGGAGATCTCGTACACCATTACCTCAGACTTCCTCTTCAACCTGCGTGACTGGACCTTCCAGAAATCCATTCCGGTGGTGTACAGTGAGTACAGAGCCAACATTCCGGAGTACTTTGAATACAAGCAGAACCCACAAGGCTATGAGCCTTTCGCGTTGAACGAGTCGGTTCCCGGCAACATGAGTTTCTCGGTGCGCTACAGTTCCCAGGATGTGAACCGTGGACTTGCCTCAACCCGAATTCCCGGAGGTGTGGATAACATCACCGCCAAATCCATGAACCACCGGTGGGTGATGAAAGACGTGCCGGCCATTACCCCAGAATCGTACATCACCACCTTGGATGATTATGTCTCCAAGATCGAGTTTGAGTTGGAGTGGGTGCGGATGCCTAACCAAATCGCCAAGCGGATTGCGGGTAACTGGAACAGCCTCACCGAGGAGTTGATGACCGATGAAAGCTTCGGGTTGCAGTTGAACCGCACCGGGTTCTTCAAGAACGAAGTGGCTGCCCTTCAGTCTGTGAAAGACACCTTAACCCGCCTCAACACCATCTATGAGTTTGTGAAGAACTCTGTGAAGTGGAACGGAAACGGCGGCAAATACGTGACCACCAGCTTGCGCAAGGCTTTTGACACCAAGACCGGAAACGTGGCAGACATCAACCTCATGCTGGTTGCCATGCTGCGCGATGCCGGCTTTGAGGCCCATCCGGTGATCTTGAGTACCCGTGACAACGGACGCGTTCCCTACTCACCCATCCTTAGCAGGTTCAACTATGTGATTGCCTATGCCAAGGTTGGCGGCAAGCAGATTCTGATGGACGCCACTGATCCTCTGGTGCCAATGGGCATGCTGCCGAAGCGTTGCCTCAACGGCAATGGCTGGCTGGTGGCCAAAGACGCCGGCGATTGGATTTCCTTGCAGTCCACCAGCCGTACCACCGAGCTGATCAACGCAGACGTGCAGATTCTGGCCACCGGCGTACTCAGCGGGAAAGTGATGGAATCTACCAGCGGCCTGTGGGCCCTGAACACGCGCCATAGCGTGCAGGAAGCCGGAGAGTCTAAGTACCTGGAGAAACTGGTGAGCACCCAAAGCCAACTGGAGCGGAAAACGCCAGTTCTGCAGAACCTGAAGGAGCTGCACAAGCCGGTGGCCCTGCAATATGAGGTGACCAGTGTGGGAGACACCCAGAACAAAGACATCATCTACCTCAATCCCATGATGCTGAAAACGCAGCAGGAAAATCCCTTCAAGAACGCCACCCGCAAGTACCCTGTAGACTTTGGCCATGGCTCTGAGGAGGTGTACATCTGCAACTTCGTCATCCCGGAGGGTTACGCTATTGAGGAGATGCCCAAGAACATGATTCTGGCGCTGCCGGAGAACGGCGGCAAATTCACCTACCTGCTGCAGGTAACGGGCAACAAAATCCAGGTGATGAGCAAAGTGACCATCTCCAAGCCTATCTTCTACACCGAGGAGTACGAGCACCTGAAAGAGTTCTTCACCCAAATGGTGGCGAAACACGCAGAGCAGATTGTCTTGAAAAAGAAAGGTTAATCCTGATTTAGGCTTATTTTCCTTAAAACCATGCAAAAACGATTTTTGTCGCTCCTGCTCTGCCTGCTGGTGAGTGCCCCCTCCTGGGCCGGCGATACGCCCAACTACGCGGCATTGTCCATCAGCTCCGCCTTGTCTAAAGGCGCCAACGCCGTGGTCCGGGTGGAGGAGACCACCTTTACGGTGAATTCTCCAAAATCGGCCACAGAACGCATCAAACGGGTAGTCACCATTTTGAACGAGGAAGGGAAAGGCTTTGCCCAACTGGTGGTTCCGTATGACAAACTCAACAAGGTGGACTACATCAAGGGAACGCTCTACGATATGTTCGGGAAGAAGGCGGGCACCTTGAAAGCGTCTGACATCAAAGACTACAGCAACACCAGCGATTTCTCGCTCTATGAAGACAACCGGGTGAAGGTGGCGGGGGTGGCCCATTCCACTTACCCGTATACCATAGAGTATGAGTACCAGACCACGTCTAACAACATGCTGTTCTACACGCAGTGGGCTCCTCTGGGCGGGGAGAAGCTGGCGGTGGAGAAAGCCACGTTCCAGGTGATCATGCCCGCCGGCATGCCGCTGCGGTACCATGAGCAACTGGTGCTGGACAAGGCAAGCGTCAAACAAGATGGTTCGCAGCAGGTGTACCAATGGCAAGTGAAAGACCTGGCGCCTGTTGAGCGGGAGCCCTTCGGTCCGGCCTTCAGTGAGTTGGTGCCTTTGGTGCGGACGGCGCCGGCCAATTTTGAAGTGCAGGGCTACGCCGGAACCCTGGAGACCTGGAAGTCTTTCGGGGAGTGGCAGAACAAGCTCAACCTGGGCCGTGACCTGATCCCGGAGGCGACCAAAGCGCAGGTTCTGGCCTTGGTGAAAGACCTGCGCACACCCGAGGAGAAGGTCAAAGCCATTTACCAGTTCATGCAGAACAAGACGCGATATGTGTCTATTCAGTTGGGAATTGGCGGCTGGCAGCCTTTTGAGGCCTCCATGGTAGACAGCAAAGGCTACGGAGACTGCAAGGCCTTGAGCAACTACACCAAAGCCTTACTGGAAGTGGCCGGCATCAAAAGCCATTACGCCCTCATCTATGCCGGAGACGACAACCGGCCGGTGTTGAAGGATTTCCCTAACAGCCAGTTCAACCACGTGGTGGTGTGCGTGCCCATGCCCAAAGACTCTATCTGGCTCGAATGCACAAGCCAGATGGCCGATGCCGGGTACACCGGTTCCTCTACCGGCGACCGTTACTCGCTCCTCATCACGCCCGAAGGCGGCAAACTGGTGTCCACGCCCACGTTCAAGGCGTTTGACAATATCCAGAAGCGCACAGTGCAGGTGAAACTGAACGCCCAAGGCAGCGGAGTAGGCGAGGCGCTTACCAATTACACGGGCATGCAGCACGAGGAGCGCAATGGCGTGCTGCAGCATTACAACCCTGAGGAGCAACTGAAGTGGCTGTACAAAAACACCAAAATCCCAGCGTTTGAGATCAAAACCTACAACCTGGAGAAGGTAAAGAACGCTCCCATTGTCAAAGAGAAACTGCAACTGGAACTGCCCAGGCTGGCCTCGGTCAGCGGGAAGCGGCTCTTCATCACACCTAACCTCATGAACCGCTGGAGCTCGGCGCCCGCCGTGAATGAAAACCGGAAGCATGAGGTCATCTGGCCTATGTCTTTCCATGACGTAGATTCTGTGGAGTACGAGATCCCGGCCGGTTACAAAGCCGAGAGCATGCCGCAGCCGGTGAAGATCACCACCGCTTTTGGCGAGTACCAGGCCCAGGTGCAGATGAAAGGCACCAAGCTTATCTATGTGCGCCAGCTTACCATGCACAAAGGCCGGCACAAGGCAGAGCAGTACAAAGAACTGGTCAACTTTCTCAAGCAGGTTTCTAGGGCAGATCAGCAGCAGGTGGTGCTGGCCGCAGAAACCACTTGATGCGAGTAAATCCATGTAAGCCCCGGGCGGTGTCGTTTCAGCGCTGTCCGGGGTTTTTACCAAATCACGGTACTTAACCCATCCTCAAAACCCTTTCTGTATGAAGACCAACGTTTTTTGTAAGCCTTGGCTGATTTTGCTGTGCCTGGCCATGGGCCTCAGCACGCCGGGCTTTTCCGCCGATCCTTTCAAACTGGGCCAGGTCACGCCCGAGGAGCTGAAGATGACCTCCTACGCCCCGGATACCAGCGCCGGCGCCGTGATCCTGTATGATTTGGGCGAATCCTCGTTCCGTTTCACCAAGGGCACCCAGCTGCAGTTCAAACGCATTGTCAGGATAAAGATTCTGAAGAAGAGCGGGTTAAACCAAGCCGATTTCCTTATCCCGTATTACCGCCGCCGCGACGGCAGTAAGGAGGTGGTAGAGAATGTGAGAGGCTTTACCTACAACGTGGAGAACGGCGAGACGGTAAAGGTGAAACTGGAAGACAATGCCATCTTTGACGAGAAGCAGGACGCCAACTGGTACCTGAAGAAACTGACCATGCCCGGGGTGAAAGTGGGGTCAGTAATTGAGCTCTCCTATACCATTACCTCAGATTTCTTCAGGCTTCTGCGGGAGTGGGCGTTCCAGCACACCGTTCCGGTGAAGTGGAGCGAGTACCGCGTGGGCATGGTGCCTTTCTACGACTACAAACACATTATCTACGGCGGGCGCCCGTTCCATATAAAGGACGCCAAAGTAGAGCGCAAAACGGTGGCCTATGCCTACACCGATGACGTGGGTTTTGCCAAAGTAGACAAAAACGGCTCTCTCTCCATGTCCATAGTACAGTACCAGTGGGTAATGAAAGATGTGCCCGCTTTCACCGAGGAACCGTACCTCACCAATGCCAAGGATTACCTCTCCAAAATAGAGTTTGAACTAGCCAAGGTGGAATATCCAGAGCAGAAGCCGGTGTACATGACCGGGGACTGGGAAAGCTTCACAAAGGAACTGGTGAAGGAAGAAGAGTTTGGGGGCCAGCTCGCCAACGCCACCTTCCTGAAGAAAACCACCGATGGGCTTATCGCCGGCAAGACAGACTCCCTGGAGAAAGTGAAGGCGGTGCTGAACTACGTGAAAAGCAACATGCGCTGGGATGGCAAGCACCGCATCTACACCGAGAACCTGCGCAAAGCCTTTGACAACCACCTGGGTTCTTCTTCTGAGGTCAACCTGGTGCTCACCGCCATGCTGCGCCAGGCAGGCCTGGACGCCAATCCCATGCTGGTGAGTACCCGCGAGCACGGCCGCCCTGTGACCAACTCGCCCATGATCAGCAAGTTTGACTACGTGATCTCCCACGTAGCCATCGGCGGAAAGAACTACCTGCTGGATGCCACGGAAAAAGACCTGCCCTTCGGGATGCTGCCATTGCGCTGCCTCAACGTGCAGGGTTGGGTCATGACCGGCACCGCCGGAAAATGGCTGCCGCTCACCGGTACCGAGAGAAATGCCCAGTTGGTATCCGGGAACATCAAAATCCAGCCTACCGGCGAAGTCAGCGCGCTGCTCACCGAGGATTACCGTGGGGTACCGGCGCTGCAGGCCCGCTCCGCTATCCGGGACAAAGGCCAGGAGGCCTATATCAAGGAGTTTGCCAACGCCGGAACCGACTGGGTGCGCCAGGGCGTGAAGATCCATAACCTGGAGAACCTGCAAGAGACTTTCAAAAAAGAGTACCAGCTCAGCAAAACTGGTGAGGCTGCCTCCTCCGATCTGCTCTACATTTCGCCTATGCTCACCCATGCCTTGGGCGAGAACCCGTTTAAGCTAGCCACGCGGCTATACCCCATTGACTTCGGGACGCCGGTAGATGAGACCTATATGTTCACCTACCAGTTGCCCCAAGGCTACGAGGTGGAGGAGATGCCTAAAAGTGCCACCGCCGTTCTGCCCGGCAACGCCGCCAAGTTCTCCTATGTAGTGCAGATGACCAACGGCCAGCTGCAGATCATCAGTAAACTTAACATAAACAAAACCTTATTTGAAGCCTCTGAGTACGGAAACCTGCGGGAGTTCTATAATAGGTTGGTCGCCAAGCACGCAGAGAAAATTGTACTGAAGAAGAAAAGCTGATCTTTGTTTTGAGGGTGTTTTACCTAAAAAGCCTCTGAAACGCTTGCAAGCAGTATTGCCTCTTCGTAAACCAACCGCACCCAGAAAGCCTTGCCCACCCGCAAGGCTTTCTGGTTTTTGTAGAACCAAGATGGTGAGGCCCTAGCCTCCTGGGTGTAATTTATGGGAAGATGAAAATGAAGTCACGGCTCTTTGTGCTATTCTTGGTGTGTGGGGTAGGTCTGGCGTTGGTTGCGCAGGGGCAGCCCAATACCATCAACCACTGGTTGCAATACTCAGGTTCTTACTGGTTCAGCCCCCGGTGGGTGGCCACTACCAACCTGCAGTACCGTACCTACAAACCCTTCAAAGACCCCAGAACTGGCTTTCTGGGCGCCGAAGTACAGTACAACCTGAAAGAGATTCCGGTTACGTTTGGCGCAGGCTATGTGCACCTGTTCAACCGCAACTACGTCTCCGCTGAGGAGACCAACCTCACCAACGAGAACCGGTTCTACCAGCAGGTATCCGTGCGGGGTAAACTGGGCAACGTGGGGATGGTGCATAGGTACCAGGTAGAGGAACGGTGGCTCACGCAGGGCTACCACACACGCCTGCGCTATCAGGTGGCCCTCCGGATTCCATTCGGTCCCAAGAAAGAGGAGCAGCGGCCCTGGTACGGCATTCTACGCAACGAGGTGCGGGTCATCATCCGCGACCAACCCTTTGACTCCAACCGGGTCTTCGGCGGGGTAGGATACACGTTCAACAAGCACCTCACCCTGGAAGGCATGTGGATGTCCCAACTGGCCGGCGGCGGAAACCACCAGCACTTCACCATGTTCCTCCTGCGGCACGATTTCGGGCGGATGGAGTAGTGGCAGGGAGTAAAGCTGGTAGTCGTTTTGCAGCCAATTCCTTAAAATCAGCCTAGAAACAGAGGAGATCTAAAATCAGAAAGCCCGTTGCTCTGAGAAGAACAACGGGCTTTCTGATTTTCGTCGGAATGGCAGGATTCGAACCTGCGACCTCCAGCACCCCATGCTGGCGCGATACCAGGCTACGCTACATCCCGATCATTGGTATCTGCTGCAAAGTAAAACAAAATTCAGATTTGACGAAAGGTGTCCTGAAAAATGTGGGCAGGATTTTAGCAGAATAAAGCAGTTTCAGGCCCGTTTTTCAGAATCCAGGCCCGAAACAGCTTTATTCCATGTCCTCGGTCTGCAACTGGCGCTCATAGAGGGCGCGGTACAGGCCGTCCGTTTCCAGCATCAGTTCCTCGTGGGTGCCGTGCTGCACTACCACACCGTCGTCCAGCACCAGAATGCGGTTGGCCAGTTTCACGGAGCTCACGCGGTGCGAGATGATGATGGAGGTGCGGTTTTTCATCACGCGCTGCAAGCTGTTGAGAATGGCGTTCTCGGTTTTGGTGTCTACCGCCGAGAGCGAATCGTCCAGAATCAGAATCTTAGGCTCGCGGGCCAGGGCGCGGGCGATGGACACGCGTTGCTTCTGGCCGCCGGAAAGCGTGATGCCGCGCTCGCCCAGCACCGTGTCAAACTGCGCCGGGAAATGCATGATATTCTCGTAGACATCGGCGTCCTTGGCGGCCTGCAGCATCTTCTCCTCGGGCAGCGCCTCTACCCCAAACCCGATGTTGTTCCGGATGGAGTCTGAGAACAGGAACACATCCTGCGGCACGTACCCAATCTGGCTCCGGAGGCTGGACAGGCTGTAATTCCGGATGTCCTCGCCGTCAATGAGAATGCGTCCGCCGGTGGTGTCATACAGGCGGCACACGAGCGCCGCGATGGTACTCTTGCCCGAGCCGGTGTTGCCTATCACGGCCAGCGTCTCACCGGGGTGGATCTCAAAGGAAAGCTTTTTGAGCGCGTGGATACCCGTGTCTGGGTACAGGAAGTCTACCTCGTCAAAGACAATGGCGCCCGTAATTTCTTTCTCCAGATTCTGCTGCGAGATGATATCGGTTTTGGTGTGCAGGAACTCGTTGATGCGCTGCTGCGAGGCTGCCGCCCGTTGCACCAAAGAAGTCGTCCAACCCAGCGCGGTCACCGGCCAGGTGAGCATGTTCACGTAAATCAGGAACTCCGCGATTACCCCCGGCGTGATGCTGCCGTTGATCACTTCCTTGCCGCCAAACCACACAGTAATGATGGTACTCAGCCCAATCAGAAACAAAATCAGCGGAAAGAACAAGGAGTTCACGAAGTTCAACTCCAGCGACTTGTCTTTGTAGGTGTTGCTGGCCGTCGTGAAATTGGCATGCGAATCCTGCTCCCGCACAAACGATTTCAGCACCCTGATGCCCGAGAACGCCTCCTGCACAAACGTGGTGATACCGGAGAGGCTTTTCTGAATCTCGTCTGATTTCTTCTCAATGATGTTGTTCACGTAGTAGATGCTCACTGACAAAATAGGCAGCGGCAGCAGCGTGTAAATGGTCAACTCCACGTTCACCGAGAGCATGTACGGGATCACCATCAGGAACAAAACCACTAGGTTGATGCCGTACATGATGGCCGGCCCCAGGTACATGCGCACGCGGCTCACATCCTCAGAAATCCTGGCCATCAAGTCACCCGTGTTGTTCTTGCGGTAGAAGGAGAGGGGCAGCGTCTGATAATGCGCGTAGATTTCGTCTTTAAGGTCGTTTTCAATCAAGCGGCTCATCACAATGATGGTCTGCCGCATGAAAAATAGAAAAATGCCGCGCAGCAAAGCCATGAGCACAATCACGGCGCCATAGAAAAGAGTACTCCGGGCGAAGGAATCATACACCTGCTCCTGTTGCGCAAAACCGTCATGAAGGTTGTACATGGTAATGCCCTCGCGCACCAGGTCAAAGGCGTGGCGCACCACCTGCGCCGGGATAATGGCGAAGATGTTGGAGACAATCACAAACACAATGCCCCAGAAGAACCGGAACTTGTATTTGAGCAGATATTTATTGAGGTATTTGAGCGATTTCACAGGCTGCGTTTAAAGAAAATACGTACTAACACTTGTTAGGATTTTCTTGGTCTTCAAAAATATAAATTTAATTTTGCATCAAAATTACCGATTAGCTTCCCCAATATCTAACAAAGTCCAATTGGTATTTAAGGTAAAAACAAAACATGATAGAAGTTAAAGATCTAACGACTGAGCAGGAAACCTCGGTTTTCAGCCAAATAAGCGAATACAACCATGAGCAAGTGGTTTTCTGCCACGACCATGACACTGGCTTAAAGGCGATTATTGGCGTGCATAATACCGTGCTGGGGCCTGCCTTAGGTGGTACCCGTATGTGGACATACGCAACTGAGGCAGAAGCGCTGCGCGATGTGCTGCGTCTTTCCCGCGGAATGACGTTTAAATCGGCTATCTCAGGCCTGAACTTGGGCGGCGGAAAGGCTGTGATCATCGGGGACTCCAAGAAAGACAAGACCGAAGCCATGATGCGCAAGTTCGGTCGTTTCGTGAACAACCTGAACGGAAAGTACATCACCGCCGAGGACATGGGTATGACCACTCAGGACATGGCCTACATCGGGATGGAGACCAAATACGTAGCCGGTCTTCCAGAATCACAGGGCGGAAGCGGCGACCCATCGCCGGTAACGGCTTACGGAACCTACATGGGCATGAAAGCCGCCGCCAAAAAAGCCTGGGGCAACGACAGCTTGGCCGGAAAGAAGATCTCCGTACAAGGAACCGGTCACGTAGGTGGTTACCTGATTGACTACCTGGTGAAAGAAAACGCCCAACTGTTCATCACTGATATTGACCAGGAGCGCTTGAAGCGCATCTCGGCGGCTACCGGTGCCACCGTGGTTGGTCTGGACGAGATCTATGACGTAGACGTGGACATCTATTCGCCTTGCGCCATGGGAGCCACCATCAACGACAACACCCTGTCCCGCCTGAAGTGCCAGGTGATTGCCGGCTGCGCGAACAACCAGCTCAAGAACGAAGACATCCACGGACCAGCGCTGGTGGACATGGGCATCGTGTACGCCCCAGACTTTTTGATCAACGCCGGCGGTATCATCAACGTGTACTCAGAGGTGAAGAAGCTGAACCGCGAGTGGGCCATGCAGCAGACCGAGCAGATCTACAACACCACGCTCAACATCTTCGCCAAAGCGGAGGCCGACGGTACGCACACCCAAAGAGCCGCCACAGAAATCGCGCAGAAACGCGTAGATGACATGGCTAAGATCAAGCAGACTTACTAATTGCCGCCTTTCCCAAAAGGAAAGAGAAAGATAGTGAATGCGTTTCGGGGCTGGTTTGAAGAAACTGGCCCTGAAACGCATTCTGCTTTTTAACCCACCCCAACCCCTCCGAGGAGGGGAATCCCGCAATTCGTCAGGAGGTAGTTGAGCCATTGTTTTAACGACGGTTGAGATTGGCGAGAGAACGATGAGGAATGTAGGGGCACCTCTGGTGGGTGCCCTTCCCGGTAGTAACCGTTCTTTGCGGAAGACCTGATAGAGACAAGGCAGTGCCTTGTCTCTACATAATTAGATAATACGTGCAAACACCACAACCACCAGTATCCTGCGGCGGGCCGGGGCGAAGGCCTACAGTGAGGCCGAGACACGGCCTGCCGCACGGAAGGACTGTTCAATCAGTAGTGGCCTGCGTGTGCTATGAAACAAACAGCTTTGGCCCGGTGGTACCTTGACTGAAGCCTCACTGTCCGAGCGTCAGCGAGTTTGAGGCTTCTTGATTCTTTTGGTTACTTTTCTCATCAAGGAGAAAAGTGACAAACGCCCGCAGAGCGCATCTGCAACTAAAAGGTTGTAAGGAAAGAGATAAGAAGTAAAGGCAGAAGAAAGAAAGTCACGGAAGTAAATCCGCATCATAGTAGTTTTGAGGCTAGCGCCTCACTGCAGTTGCAAACTGCAGGCCATGGTAGGTCCAAGTTGAAAACTTGAACCATGAAAGAAGGGAGAAAGATCAGCAGAGGAAGTCATCCCCCTACTCCCTTCAAAGGGGGACGTGCGCTTTTCCAGTGTTTTCCAGAAAATGAAGCAAAAAAAGCAAAAAGAGAGGTGCAGGCTCCGTCTATGGGTAAGAACACCAACAACAGCGGTGACAATAAGCAAGCATAGAGGAACCTCGCCACAGGCGAAACTAAATTAAAATAACTCCGGTTTGCTTCTTGCCCCGTTAGTTCGGACCTTTGCGGCTGAATTGGGGGCCGGGCCGTATAAGCCTTCAAGGCGGCCCGTTTCAAGCCAACTTTTACCGTAATTTTCACGTTCACCACGTTCTTTCCTTATTATCATGCTCAACCGCAGAATACTCCGAATCAAAGCCATGCAAGCTATTTACGCCTACGTGCAGGCAGAAGGGTCTGACTACCAGTTGGCCTTGGACTTGATTGCGGACAGATTTGCCCCCGACCTGATGGCCATTGAGGTCCAGGACCGTAGAAAACTGGAAGGGCAGAAGCAGATCGCCAGCCTGCTGTTCAAAGAATGGTACGAGACCAAAAAGTTTGACACCGAGGAAAAAGACCGTGAGATCCTGGATGCTGCCCAGGCAGCCGTCAACTTCTACCAGAATACCCTGCGTAAAGACCTCAAGTACTTCGGGAATCAGATGCTCACCGCCGCTGAGGAGATCTATGACCGTTACCTGCTTACCCTGTTAGTGGGCCAGGAACTGGTCAACCTCATTGAGAGCGAAGAGCAGAAAGCAGCCACCCGCTTCACCGAGCGCAAAGATGTGAACCTGCGAAAACTGCTGGACAACAAAGCCTTGCAGAAACTGCTGGCCAACAAATTCCTGGAGCAGCGCGTGATCCGGAGAAACCTGAGCTGGGCTGGCGAGATGGAGGTCATCCAGAAAATTTACCGCAACCACCTCAAGACCGATGAGGAAGTGCTGGCCTATCTGCAGATCCAGGAACCTACCTATGAGCAGGACCACGATTTGCTCAAACATATCTTCAAAAACGTTATCTTTAAGGACGAGAACCTGCAGACCCTGTTTGAGGAAAAAGACCTGAACTGGGTAGAGAACAAATCGGTGGTGAAGAACCTGGTGAACAAATCCATCAAGATGCTGGAGGAGAACACCGATGAGAACCTGCCGCTGCTGGACTTGTCTGCCAGCTGGGAAGATGACAAGGCGTTTTTTGAGGACCTTTATAATGAAACCCTGAAAAATGACGAGAAGTACGAGGCCATGATCGCCGAGAGTGTGCAGAACTGGGATGTGGAGCGCGTGGCGCTCATGGACAAGATCATCCTGAAGATGGCGCTCTGCGAGATGCACATTTTCCTGAGCATCCCCGTAAAGGTGACCATCAACGAGTACATTGACATCTCCAAGGTGTACAGCACGCCTAAAAGCAAGCAGTTCATCAACGGGGTGCTGGACAAGCTCTCGCAGGACCTGCTTTCCAGCGGTGCCATCCGGAAATCGGGCCGAGGATTGCTGGATAACAAATAATCCGGGCCGGTTTTCGTTCGTAAGGAATATAAACGAGCTTTGCGTGCGGCGTTTAGGTGCTGATTTTATGAAAACAAGCCCTAAACGCGGTGCGGCTCCCAGATACAACCTACTATAACACTACCTAAACTATGGGCAAAAAAACCAATGCTATCCTTGCCTTTTCCTCCGGTATCGCCACAGGGGCGGTCTTAGGGATCCTGTTTGCGCCGGAAAAAGGCCGTGAGACCCGTGACAAACTGAGTTTTCAATTAGAGAAATACCGCGCCAGGCTGTTGGAGCTTTCCAATGACCTGATTGCCGGAAGAGAAGAACAAGGCTCTGCCGCCAAAACCGAAGGGCAGCGCGTGATCAAAGACGCCCGTGACAAAGCCGAGCGCCTTTTGCTGGACGTGGACTCCCTCATCAACGAAATAAACAGTAAAAAGGAAATATAAGCCCCTGACCATGACAACCGTTACCCTTATTCCCGGCGACGGGATAGGTCCTGAGATCACAGAAGCCGTGAAGGCGATCTTTGCAGCCGCAGAAGTGCCCCTTACCTGGGAAGAAGAAAACGCCGGCCAAACCACCTTTGAATCTAAAGGCGAGCTTATCCCGCAATCCCTCATTGACTCCCTGGAGCGGAACAGAATCGCCTTGAAAGGCCCTATCACCACGCCGGTGGGCAAAGGGTTCAAGAGCATCAACGTGCAGCTGCGCCAGAAATTCGATTTATATTCCAACGTGCGCCCTGCCAAAACCACGGCCGGTGTGAAAACCCGCTTTGAGGACGTAGACCTGGTGCTGTTCAGAGAGAACACTGAAGGTTTGTACTCCGGTTTGGAGATGTACGATGAGCGCCTGGGCATCTCTGACTCTATCGCCCGCGTAACCGTGGAAGGCTGCCACAAGATTGTGCGTGCCGCGTTCCAGTACGCTGCCAAGCATAACCGCCCCAAAGTAACCGTGGCCCACAAAGCCAACATCCTGAAATCGGCCGGAAGGTTGATTCTGGAGGCTGCCGCCAACGTGTCTAAGGAGTTTCCGGAGGTGCAGTGGGACGAGAAGATCATTGACAACATGTGCATGCAGCTGGTGAGCAAGCCAGAGCAGTTTGAAGTGATCGTGACCACCAACCTCTTCGGGGATATCCTCTCTGATCTGTGTGCCGGTTTGGTAGGCGGTTTAGGTGTGGTATCTGGCGCCAACATAGGTGATGACATGGCCATCTTTGAAGCCGTGCACGGCTCTGCCCCTGACATTGCTGGTCAAGGCCTGGCCAACCCAACGGCGTTACTGCGTTCGGGCTTGATGATGTTGCAGCACATGGGCTTGCACGAGCACGCTGACCGCATTGAGAATGCCCTGGAGATTACCCTGCTGGACAAAAGCTGCTGCACCCGTGATTTAGGCGGAACTGCCTCCACCTCAGAATTTGCGCAGCATATCATTTCTAATTTGTAACTTGTCCTATTCTTTAAATAGGCTTAATTTATTATGAAAAAGCAATTTATAATCGCGTTGCTCCTGGCTGGTGGCCTTTGGACCTCTAGCTGCGAGAAAAAAGCAAGTACAGATGAGACCGCCACTGCCACTGAGCAGAACGCGTCTGAAGGCAGCGCCCCTGTTGCCGCCAATGATCCCGTCACCAACCCTAACGTAACAGGGCAAGAGGCAGTGAACCCCAATGCCCCTAAGCCGGTCATGACGTTCAAGGAGACCGAGTTTGACTTTGGTGACATCAAGGCTGACAAGAAAGTGGAGCACACCTTCACCTTCACCAACACGGGTAAAGCGCCTTTGATCATTGAGAACGCCTCCGCAACCTGCGGCTGTACCGTTCCTGAGTGGCCGCATGAGCCAGTTGCCCCGGGCGGAACCGGTCAGATCAAAGTGGTATTTGACCCAACCGGCAAATCTGGTCAGCAGTCAAAGCAAATCACCATCACGGCCAACACTGATCCGCAGATCAATCAGGTAAGCATTAAAACCAACATCACCGGCGCAGTGCCACAAGCAGGAGCAGACGGACCTGTTCGCATGTAATCTTAGAACATCCTTATGTTAACTGTATTATTGCAAGCCTCCCCTGGGGGGGCAAACCTTTATTCCAACTTCCTGTTCATCGGGTTGATTATTCTGGTGTTCTACTTTTTCATGGTGCGTCCGCAGCAGAAAAAAGCCAAGGACCAGAAGAAATTCCGGGAGGAGCTGAAACGCGGGATGAACGTAGTAACCATTGGCGGTCTGCACGGCCGCTTGCTTAGCATAGACGATGACACCGTCTGGATTGAAGTAGACAAAGGCATCAAACTTAAGTTTGACAAAGTTGCCATTGCGGTGGAAGCCACTAGTCGGGTGAATGCCAACACCACTGCCGATACCCTTAACACCTAAGAGCCACCTTGCCATTTAACAAGACAAAGCACGCCCTCCTCTGGTTACTGAGGCCATTCTCGCCCAAGCAGAAACAGTACTGGAGGGTGGTGTTGCTTTGTTTTTTTACGGCCTCTACTTTCTGGCTCCTGAACGCGCTCAATAAGAGCTATACCACCCAAGTTTCTTACCCCATCCTGTTCAAGTACAACCCCAGGCAACTGGTGCCGGTGAAACCATTGCCCGAGGAGGTGATGATCAACGTGACCGGCAAAGGGTGGAAACTGCTCCGTAAGAACCTGCTTTTCAACGTGCGGCCGGCGCAACTCACCATCAGTGGGCTGCCCCAGTTGAAGCGCTTGCCCGGGCAGGCGCTACGCCCGGCCATTGCCAATGTGCTGGATGGCCTGAGCCTTAACTTTGTGGTCACAGACACCATCAGCTTTGATTTTGATCGATTGGTCACCCGCAAGTTCCCGCTGACCATTGACACCACCCAGGTAAAGGTAGCGGCCGGTCATGCGTTTATAGGACCACCCAAGATCCTTCCAGATTCTGTCACCTTCACCGGCCCAGAGCTTATCTTGAACCAGTTTTCCAATCCTTTCCTATTATCCCTTCCGGTGCAGAACCTGACGGGGCCGTACAAAGGAGAAGTGCCGGTAACCCATGACTATACCTCTCTGGTGAAAGCGGATGTGAGCGAGGCCGAGGTGCAGTTCAACGTGTTGCCGCTGGAGCGAAAAGAGGTTACGGTGCAGCCTGTCCTGCAGAATTTCCCCGCCGACCATCAACTGCGGTTGGTAAACGGACCCTTAATCCTGCATTATTCCTACCTGCCCCGCCACCGCGAGACAATCCTGCCAGAGCAGTTTCAGGTAGCCCTGGATTTCAAGAAGTTCAACTCCGCAGATTCCACCATTGTGCCTACAGTGCTGCAGAAAGCGGCCAATACTAAGCAGGTAGCCATTTTGCCGGGTAAGGTGAAGATATCCTTAACTCCGCAGTAAGCCATGCTGAAGATAGGCATCACCGGTGGTATTGGCTCGGGCAAAAGCATTGTCTGCCGATGTTTTCAGTTGTTGGGCGTTCCCGTCTACGATTCTGACACCCGCGCCAAATGGGTCATGAACCATGATCCGGAGTTGCGCGAGCAGCTCATCGCCACCTTCGGCCCGGAAACGTTTGATGCCCAACAGCACCTGAACCGCGCGTACCTCAGCCAAAAAGTTTTCCATAATGCCGCCGAATTAGCCAAACTGAACGGGTTGGTGCATCCGCAGGTGCGCAAAGACTTTTACACTTGGTTAGAGCAACAGGCGCATGCTCCTTACATCCTCAAGGAAGCGGCCCTCATGTTTGAGTCCAACGCCTACACCCAGGTAGACCATGTGCTCACCATATCAGCCCCGATAGCCCTCCGCCTAACCCGCACCCTGCAACGCGATGCCCATCGTAGTGCCACTGATGTAGAAGCCATCATCGCCAAACAACTCTCAGAAGAAGAAAGGGTCAGCCGCGCGCAGTTCGTCCTCCACAATGATGACACTCGCCTGGTTTTGCCGCAGGTTATTCAACTGCACGAGCAATTTCTGCAACTAGCCCAATAGACGTTTCTGACCTGTTTTCAAGAAAACAGGCTAGAAATAGCTGGTGTAAACATTCCTCTTTGCTTCCTGCAAGGGGATCAATACTGCTTTATAGTCTCACTATTCAAATCTTTCGGCTCACGGCAGTTGCAAACTGCCGGTCATTGTGGGTCCAAGTCACAGACTTGAACCATGGAAAATAACCCACCCCTACCCCTCCGAGGAGGGGAATGTGGAGCCTTTGAATCAAACCCTTTTCCAGCCTTTCGGTTGAGCGCCTTGTCAGGTTCCGGTGCCGCAGGCATTGCGACCGAAGGGAGCAAAGGAAGCTGGCGCAGCGCGAGGCCGGAAGGCGGGGCCTCGCGGCCGTGAGCGCACGGAGGGAAACCATGCAACAACCTAGTTCATGCACCCACGCAAACAACGGGCCTTCGCCAGCACAAACAGACTACGAATACACAAGCAAACGCAAGCAGATAACGGCCACGTAAAAAGACCTCCACACCTAAGCAATCAATCCGTTTCCAGCTTCTTTTCCCAAAAACAGCCCCTAAACAGAAACCCTATTTAATAATAGGATACCGGGTGAAAGGCTTAGACGGATCAAAAATCTTACGATACGTAATATGCGTTTTGTAGATGCGAGCCCCCAGCCCACGCGTCACCAGCATCATCTTCGGGTTGAAATCACCTACCCAGTTCATCTCTATCTCACGGGCGCCATAGGCGTTCAACGGCGCCTGGGCATGCACAATCATGTAAGAATCCACCCCTTTGGACTGGAACTCGGGCACCACCCCGAAGATCAACCCGAAGACTTTCTTGTCATGGCGTTTGTTGTAGCGCCAGCGGTGGTAGAGGAACTTGAGTTTGGCCGGTACGTTGAATTTTCCGTTCAGGTGCTTGAAGATCTGGTTCAGCTCGGGCAGCATGATGAAGAACGCGATGGGCTTGCCTTCAAAATACACGAAGTTGATGAGCTGCTCCACCATCACGGGTTTCATGCTTTTCACCATCTTCATGGCCTTTTCCAAGGTCATCTCATTGATTCCCGAGTGCCCGGCCCAAGCTTTGTTGTAGACTTCCAGAAAGTCCTGCGCCAGTTTTTCCAGGTTGTTTTTAGAAGGATGCCCAAAACTGTACCCCGGGGTAGCATCCAGCACGGCTGAGCGCTGGTACACCTTCTCCCCGAACCGCGCGTGCGTATCCATGTAATAGGTGTACTGCTTGAAATACACCTGGAACCCGTAAGCCTCAAATAGCTGCTGGTAGTACGGCGGATGGTAGAACATGCCGAAGTTTGGCTCCGTGAAACCCTGCACCAACAAGCCCCACCACCGGTCGCGCTCCCCGAAGTTGATTGGCCCGTCCATGGCTTCCATGCCTTGGGCCGCCAGCCATTTCTGGCAAGCGTCAAACAGCAGGTTGGCGGCCGCCTGGTCATGGATGCACTCAAAAAAGCCCATACCGCCGGTCACGTACTCAGAAGCGTCTTTGGTTTTGTTGTTCACGAAAGCGGCCACCCGCCCAATGGTTTGCCCCTGGCTATTCCGGAGAATCCACCGGATGGCAGTCCCGTTCCTGAAGTTAGGATTCTGTTTAGGATCAAATACCTGCTCAATGTCCTGGTCCAGCGGACGGATCCAGTTGGGGTGGTCTTGATAGATGGAGGAAGGAAGGTCTAAGAAAGCTTTGACGGTGGAAGCGTTGGTGACTTCAAGTAACTGCATATCCAGAGAGGGGCTAAGAAAGGCAAAAGTATGCAATTGCCCCAGAAGCACCATGCAAAGCCGGTTGCTCTTTTGTCAGCTCAATTTTCTCTGGAGGTTAAGCCAAGCCTGGTAGAACCGGGCCAGGTGCATGGCTTCGGTGAAAGGGTATTTCTGGTGGTCAAACGGACTGATGAATACCTCTTCCATCACCAGCCAGGAGATATTGAACCCCATGAAGTAAACGGGTTTCAGGCTCCAGCGCCAACCTTGTCTCAGCAAGATGTGGGTATCTTCATCCATGGCATCCTAATTCAAGCGGTGTTTTACATAAACCATTGTTCTACAAGGTGTAAGACCTCCTCAATGGTTACTACCTACAACGGAAAAGAAGGTCGCTTGTTTTCTGAAAACGATGCAAAAAGGGAAATAAAAAGAACGGCACCCCACAATTACGTGGGGTGCCGTCTAGATGAATGTTCCCTTATGCCAAGGTTTCTTACTTTTCTTTCAGGTACGCTCCCCGCTTGTTGTTTCCAAAAAAGTTTCCGCTGGAAGCATCTGCGTTGACAGTTCCCGCTCTGGTGACGTAAAGTCCCCAGCCCAAGCCGTTGTAGATTTCACAGTTGATGATCTTGGCGGAGCCTTTCACCATGATGTTGCTTGTGTTATTCAAGGTGGTGGCTCCGCTGGCCCCGGCGTAACTTACATTCACATCGTTCAGCTCATTCAATGGGCTGTTGCTCTCAAAGGTGATGCCTTTCCAGTACCCTAATTGGCTCTGACGGTGGAAGCCGGTAAAGGAAACCTCGGTCCCTGGGGCGCCTTTGGCGATAAGGTAGCCACCGTTCTGAATAAACATGCCTTTGTTGTCATCGAACTGGAGGCCAATGGAGCCTCTTGGGTCAAAGTGCATTTTAAGGCCAGATTTTACAAACAGGTCACCTACCACGTGGACCCTCAACCCTCCAATTGGGATGTTCCACTCCACTTCGTCTCCATTGTTCAAGGTGCCCTCGGTTTCCAGGCCGTTGTAGCCGTTGTTGTCATATAGCCTGGAGCCGGTGTCTATCTTGTGGATTTGGTTGGGGTCTACGTACATGGCGGCACCCGCATTCTGGCTGAAGGTATTGCTCCTGAAATCATTGAGATATCCGCCGCCGGGCGCTACCACCATGCCGTACCCTGCACTGTTCGTCAAAGAAGAGTTGGTGATGGTCAGGGCACCTTCGTAGCCGGGCAGGCTTGCGTCGCCCCAGAGCAGGAGGTTGCCTCGGTATTCTTTGCCCCCAATGTTGTAACTCGTTTCGCCGCCGTAAGACACCTCGGTATAAGCAAATTCACTTGTCTGGTTCATGGATCTGAACACGATGCCTCTCCAGGAGCCTTTGACTTTGGCGCGGCCGGTAAAGGTTATTTTCTTGGCTGCGGTTCCAATGGCTTTGAGGGAGCCCATCTCTCTTACGTACATTCCAGCTCCTTTCATGAACTCAATGGTAACGCCTGGCGCAATGGCTACACTACCTTCCATGGTAAGGTCGCCCACGGCCACATAGTTGGTTCCATCTTTCATGAGGGGCCAGGTAACGTTGGTGATGTACTGCGGCACTATGCCCGCAATGCCTATGCCTTTGTCTGCTCCGTTGTATCTAGACTCGGTGTCCAGGGTATGGATCTGGGAGGCTACTATGTACAGGGGCAGCTTGCTGTTGTCATTGAAGGAGTTATTGTAGAACGCGCCAAGGCTTCCCAGTACCGCTAGACCGTAGCCATTGGCATTGTTGAAGGAACAGTTGGTGGCTTTGAGGCTGGCCCCGCTGATATGATCGCCCCACACGCCTACGTTGGCTTTTACCTCAATTTCCCTTTGCGCGCTGCTTCCGCCGTAGGTTACTTCTACCAGGTGCATCTCCGCGTTGCTGCCCACAAAAATGCCTTTCCAGAAGCCTCTTACTTTCTGTTTGCCGGTGAAGGTGATGGTCTGGCTGGGGGTGCCGTTCGCGATCAAGGATCCCTGGCCAAGTATTTCCAGTCCTTTGTCGGCGTCAAATTCAATGATGACGCCTGGTTTCACCGTTAGCCGGGCCTTTACCTGCAGGAGGTTGGTCACGATGTAATCGGCTTTGCCGGGTTCAGTGAACTTGTCTTCCAGAACAAGATCAGACAGGATGTCGGTACTCAGGATGGTGGCGCTGTTAGGGTCTGATTTGGGAGTGGCGGTAACCTGCACGGTGTCCTTTTTCTGCCCGTTTTTGCTGAAAACGGTTAATTCCAGCTTGTACTGGCCGGCAGCATCTGGCACAAAGGTAGGTTTCACCTTCTTGGGGTTGGTTACGGCAGAAGTACTTCCGGTGGGTTTGGTTACCAAAGACCAGTTGTAAGAAATGGAATCGTTGCGGCTGTCTTTGGTGCTGGAGCCGTCCAGGGTAACGGTCTGGCCTACCTCTACCGTCTGGTCTGCTCCGGCGTCTACCGTAAGTACCCCTATAATAGGGGCAGGGGCATCTTCTTCGTCTTCCTGGCAACTCACCAGAAAGGTGGAAAGGGCAATCAAAAGCAAGGTCAGGGTCTTGACCGTCCCTGAAACAAGGCCTGCTTTACGGGTGAAAAATAAGGCGCGCCTTCCTTTTAAGGCCGCAGAAAGCAAGGTGATGAGTGAATTTTTCATAAAAATTAGACATAAGGATTCTTTGTAATCCTGATGAGGGACTACCAAAGGGTTTAGACAAAAGAGTTTGATTGGCTGGGTTGGAATCGCGGTTCTGAGGGTAAGACAGGGCCGAAAACGGAACGGTTGCCCGGCTCTGAAAAAAATTCTGAAAATTTTTACATCGTGTAGGAAGATAGATCTTGGGTAGGCAACTCAGAAGATATGAGCTATTGTGCAGGCGCCTGCTTCGGCTTAAGCAAAAGCTTTTATCCTGGTTGCATAAGCTTCAGCGGAGCCCATCAAGACACTCAACCAAGAAATGTTGCTTTTCATCAAGCTTGTAAGTAGCTCATTGGCCTGGGAAGCCTCCTGCAGGTGGAAACTGTTTTAGGGCTATTTTATTTAGACAAGGGGATAAGCGAGTTCCCTCATAATTTTTTATATTTATTTTTAACTCAGGCAACGGTTCACCGTGGGGACCTGTCTTACCAGCAGAACCCAAAACCCATGGTTATGAAAAAATACACCGCACACGCCTCCGCACTTCTGCTTTTAGTGCTGGGTCTTTTCAGTTGGAGCTGTGACCAGGAAGTAGGAGATGAACTGCCCCTCTCGTTTCAACAATTCAGTATTTACTCAGATGAAATGTATACCAGCGAGGGTGGCGTTTTTGAGAAGTTGATACTTTCTCCTTTGGTAAATGACAGCATCAAAACCGAGGTGACCATTAAGTACAGCCAACCTGCCCGTGGTCAACTGACCTCAGATTGCTACGGAGAAAAAAAGATGTGTTATGTATATGAGAAAGGCTATATAGGAGATGACAGCCTGACCTATACTGTATGTAGCGATAAGATCTGTAAAACAGAGAAAATTTTGCTTCACATTGAAGAACGCCTGGACCCATCCCGATGTATCACAAAACTTGGGAAAGATTCCTTGGAAACGACCATGAATACACCTAAGGAGATCAAGCCATTCGCGAACGATATCCTTTTTTGCGCCGATGGCAGTTCTTACGGCCCCATTGTGGTGCAACCGCAGCATGGCACCCTCCGGTTTTATGACTACGGTGGTACCTCTTACAAGAGCGTCACCTTCATCTACACGCCCAACCGGAACTATGTGGGAGATGATTCTTTCACCTACCGGGCAAACATTGGTTCTAACAGGTATGAAGACATGCAAGTGAAAGTGAAGGTAAAAGCCAATTAAAGAAGCTCTTTGCCTAAGAGTACCTACCCTCCAGCAGATTCCCCCCAGATCATATACCAGATTGAATTATACTATTGCGCGTCTCGCCAGTTAAGAAACGAATAGGTGGCCACAGAAGAAGAAATCATAGCGGGTTGTAAGCAGGAGAAAGCTGCTTTCCAGGAGAAGCTGTTTCAGCTGTACTCCCGCCGTATGATGGCGGTCTGCACGCGCTATACCAAGTCTAGGTTTGAGGCCGAGGATATCTTCCAGGAAGCATTTGTGAAGGTCTTCAAGAACATAAACACCTACCACGGAGGTTCTTTTGAGGGCTGGATGCGCCAGATCTTCGTGCATACGGCCATCAACCATTACCATAAAAACAAGAAGTACCAGGAACAGCTGGATTACAGCACGGTAGAAGAAGTTGTCCCCAACGATGATGATATCATTAGCACCATTTCGGCCCAGGAACTGCTGGGTTTGATCAACCAACTGCCCGAAGGCTATCGCCTTGTCTTTAACCTGTATATTGTGGAAGGCTTCAACCACCGTGAGATAGGTGACATGCTGCAGATTGCGGAAGGAACCTCCAAGTCACAACTGGCCAAGGCGAAAAGCTATCTTAAGAAGATGCTCCAAAAACACTCAATCTCTGAACAATGCTGACGGATAAAGAACAAGAAGAGATACGGCGCAAAATGCTGGGGCTGGAAGAAGAGCCTCCCGTGGGAAGCTGGAGCAAGATAGCCGCGGAGATCAGGCCACCCAAAAAACGGCGGCCTCTGGGATGGTTTTTTCTGGCAGCTTTGCTGTTGCTGGTAGTGCCCGGCGGTGTGTATTACATCATGGAAAACAAACCAGAAACACAGCTCACCCAAGTTGCCCAACAGGAGCAGCCGAAGCCCCAGATTGAAGCAGAAATCCCTAAATCAGCCCGAAAACAGACTCCTTCTTCAACCAAATCTGAAGCACGCTCCAGTTCAGTAGCCCCTGAGTCCAGAACCGCAAGCAGAACCGATGAGCCCGTTTTAAGGCAGATCACGCAAAACGAACCGAAAACACCCGGCGGCGAAACTCAGAACGTTAAACGAAGCCGCAGACGTGTTTCAATTCCTGTTCCGGTACCGGCAGGAAAAATCCTGGTGCTGGTTAACCCGAAAGATTCCATTCCGCAGGACACCCGTAGTACCCGTGAGGCACGCAACTCAAGCATAGCGAAGGATGTGCGGCTGGTAGTAAAAGACTCAGTAAAGAGCAGTGAGACCGCCCCTGTAGAAGGGCAGGCCCAGGTAACGGTAGACACCGCCAGCACGGGCGTGATGGTGGCAGACTCCTTGCAAGAACCGGTAACAGTAGACAAGCAGGAAGTGCCTAAGACAGATTCTTCGGCTACCGCCGAGGAGAAGAAAGTGAAACCAGGCAAGCCTTGGTTTTTGGGCTTCACGGTGGCGCCTCGTTATGCGTTCAGGTCGTTTAAACCGGAGGCAGCAGATGAGGTGTACATCTCCAAGGTGGCCAGCAGGAAGGGCTTGGATACCGAGCGGATGGGCTATGAATTTGGGCTGAACTTTGGCAAGATGCTCAAACGGAACCTGTACCTGGAAACCAGCCTATCTTTGATGAAGCTTCGGGAAAACGTTTCGTATTCGTACTCCTCGGGGCAGATAGACTCCGTGGTGGCCAGCACTTCCCCAGATGGAACCCAGGTGTTGAGACCCTATTATGCCGTAGATGAACGCCAATTGAAGAGTTCGTTTGCCTACGGAGGACTGCGCGTTGGTCTGACGTATTTCTTTCTGGAGAAGCCGCGCAGCCGGTTCAATCTGAGCGTAGCAGGCGGGATGAACCTGCTGGTGAAGGGCCGGACCCAGGAATTCATCAACGGAGAATGGAAAGAGACTATCACCTTTCCTTCTAAGGAAAACCTGTTGGAGCAGTCTAACTATAACCTGCTCATTGGGGCCGGGTATAATTTTATGCTGTTCAACAAGGTAGAAGTGATGTTCATGCCAAGTCTCAATTACTTTTTGGGCTCCACGTTCAAAGCGAGGGAGCCTTTCGGGTTACGTCCCTACACCTTGGGGTTCAACCTACAAATTAGAAAACGTTTCAACGATTAAAGGCATTTGGGTCTAAGCGTAAAGAAATAGCCGCTCCTGAAAAGAGCGGCTATTTTGTGTTATCTGAAAACTGGTAAATCGGCTTTTATAATGTGGGTTTCTCCTAACGCATACACTTCAGCCCAAACGTTTTTGAAGCCATTTGCCAATTTTAGCCTCTAAACGCATTTCTTTCCTAGGTGATACTTGCCCAACCCTTACTTCACCGGAACTGCGGCTATATCGGCTGAGTTGCTGATGAACGCGACTTTCTTGCTGTCTGGTGACCACGAAGGAGTGTTGATGGTGCCTTGCCCGCCGTAGACGTACGCAATAACCTTGGGCTCACCGCCACTGATGGGCATCAGGCGCAGGTACACGTGTTTGTAGAACGGATGGTCGCCGGACTGCACTTCTTCTTTCAAAAAAGACACAAACACCAGCCACTTGCCATCCGGCGACACGTGCGGAAACCAGTCATGGAAGTCGCCTTTGGTAACGGGTTCCTGGGCGGTGCCATCGGGTTTCATGCGCCAGATCTGCATGGTGCCGGTGCGGTTGGAGTTGAAGTAGATGTATTTGCCGTCTGGCGAGTATTCAGAGCCGTCGTCCAGGCCTTTGGCGGTGGTCAGGCGTTTCTCCGGGCCACCGTTAGCAGGGACGGTGTAGATGTCGTACTCGCCGTTACGCTCGGCGGTAAAGGTCAGCGTCTTGTTATCGGGTGACCAGCCGTGCAGGTAGGAGGGGCCCCGCGGTGTGATCTGTTTGGGAGTTCCGCCGGTGACCGGCACGGTGTAGATAATGGAGCCGCCCAGTTCCTCCACGCCGCTGCTCAGGCCCAGCATCTTGCCCCCGAAGGATAGCACATGGTCATTGTTGTTGTTCTTGACGTTGCCGGTGTTCAGCAGTTTGGGCTTGCGGCTGGCCAGATCAAAGGTGTACATGAGGCCATCGCTGTTGTAGATGAGGGTTTTGCCGTTGGGTGTCCAGTTAGGAGCTTGCAGTGACTTGGGCGAGGTGTAGATGGTCTCGCGGTTGCCGGTGGCCACGTCCAGAATCTCCAGGTTGCTGCCCAGGTATTGGCGGTACTGCACCAGGTTATCCGGTGCGGGCACGGTAAGGCGCACATCCCGGAAGATTCCTTTCTCCAGCACGTCTTTGTTATGCGATCCTACAAACAGCCCAACATAGATGTCCTTGCCCAAGTCCAGGTTAGACACCTCCTGTGTGACAAACGGCTGCCCGAATTTTGCCACCCGCATGGTGAAGGTGTTGCCTTTCCGCTCCAGTTGGATCACATCGGCACCGGTAAGGCTTGATTTGATTTCCTGGGTGCTGTCGCCTTTGGCTTTGCGGTATTGCAGCGAGGTCAGGCCATCGCCGTGCACGACGGCATTGATGTGCGCAGAGTTCCCTTCCAGGTCTTTGCGTACCATCCAGCCTACCTTCCGGTGCGGGTCCACGCCTTCGCCCACAAACCTAGCGTGGGTATACAGAATAAAATCCCCGGACATGCGCTTGTAAAGGTAGTGGAACTCGTCTTTGTCAAACCAGATGTTGTAGCCCGAGCCGGCGATAGTGTACTCCTGGGTTTTGGGGTTGTAGGAAGCGGAGCCGGGTTTAAGCACGCTGCCAATGTCTTTGCTGCTGTCAAACACCCCCACCGGTTTCACCTGCGCGAAGGCGGGCAGACGGAGGAGGGCAAACAAAGCCGTGCAAAACAGAAGCATACTGCAGGAGTTCTTTTTCATATCGGGTTGGTGGTTATCCATTTACCAATAAGATAGGGTATTTTCCTGAAAAGGGCCACAAACGTTTTGCGGGCCTTTTCAGGAAAGAAGGCAAAAAGCCCGGACTGCTCCATGGCAGTCCGGGCTTTTTGTGGCGGGTTGTTTTCACCCTGTATTCAGAAAAACAGGCGTAAAACGACCAGCCTAGGTTAAATTACTAGTCGCACGCCGCCCAGTTCCTGCAAACCGTAGATGAAACGGTCTCCGGGCGAGCCGATGAACATGAAGTTTTTCGGGATTTGCCACTTGGAAGACAGCTCCTGGATAAGATCGGGCCCGAAGTGCCCTCTGATGACAATAAAATCCACCTCCAGTTCAGGATAGGCCCGATCCAGCACCTCCACCTCGTGCATCAGCTTTTTGGGCGGTTCCTCGCCCTCCCGCAGCACGTTCACTATTTTGATGCGGCTGGTTTGCTCGTTCTCAATAATGTAGCGCATGACCTGGTTGATGTTGGCAATGTTATCACCGCGGGTGAAGAAGACGAACTCCTGCGAGCGGATATCGGTGATGAGGCGCTTGGTGGCGTAGGAGGTGATGGGGATAATCTTAGCCAGGGGCTTCTCAATCTTCTGCAACAGGTACGCGAAGAGCCGGAGCAGCCTGATCCGGAACAGCATGATGAACACCACCGAAACCGTTGGGATGAAATACTTCAGGAACACCCACACATACTCTGGGTTTAAGAGGGCATTGCCCACCAGCGCCGCTAAAACAGCCAAGATGGCGATGAAGACCGTAATACCCCGCGCACGCACCGGGCGGGGCAGGCGGTTGCGGCGCATCTTGAGCAGGATATTGCCCACCCCAAACAAGGTCATCACGGCCAGGAACGAGATGGTGTACACCCCTGCCAGGGCTGCTATGTCTCCGCCGGTAATCAACAGGATGGACACGCACAGCAGGAAGAAACTGATCATGATCAGGAACGCCGATCCTCTTTTGTTCGTGATCAGGAGGAACTGGGGCAGACAGCGGTCCAGCGTCATGCGGTGCACCAGGCCGGTCACGCCCACGTAAGACGTGAGCACTGCCCCGCTCAGCACCATGGCGGCATTGACAGAGACCAGGATGGAAAGCCAATGGCCGCCCGAGATTTCTCCCAGGTAAGCCAGCAGAGCGGTCTGGTTCTCGGCTACCTCGGCCATGGGAATAATGGCGATGGCCAGGAAAGCCGTAAGCGGGTTGAAGATGGTAACGGCCAGCCACATGTTGCGCAAGGTCTTGGCGAATACGCCAGGGGCCTGCTCCTCCACAAAGTTAGCCGAGCTCTCAAACCCCGAAATCCCCAGCATGGCTGCCGCAAATCCATAGAAAAGGGCTCGCCAGATGCTGCCCTGCAGTGGTTGGCTGTAGTTCAGGGCCAGCGTGTCAAACCCGTGGTTGAACAGGTAGAAGAACCCTACCAGCACCAGCAGGGTGAGCGTGGAAATGTGCGTGATGAAAATGACGATGGCTACAATAGATGACTCACCAATACCCATGATGGTCAGGCCCATGAAAAACGCCAGCAACCCAATGGTCGCATAGATAATGGGGAGCCCTTCCCACAGATGGTGCACGTAGTGCATGGCCTCGCTGGCCGAGATCACGGCGGTAGCCATGTAAGACAGCAGGGTGAGACAGGCCGCCATAGAGGCCGTGCTCTTGCTGGTGGTGTTCAGCAGCGCGTTGTAGGCCCCGCCGTTCAGGGGCAAGGCGCCCACCACCTCCGCGTAGATGCTCCGGAACAGGAACAGCACTCCGCCCACCATCAGGAGCGCAACCCAGGCATACTGGCCCGAATAGATGATGGCCAACGCCGATACATACAGGCAGGAGGAGGTAATATCGTTCCCGCATATGGCAGTGGCCGCCAACTCTTTCAGTTTAGGCGCGTGCGTAGGCGAGATTGAGTTTGTAAGGTCTTTTTTCATCCGTCTTTTTTGTAACAAGCCTACAGCGTAGCAGCTTATGGACCCAAGCACCAGGCGCTTTTCAGCACCTAGGAAAGCTAAACAGGCAAAGATTTGGTAAGCGTGTCTCCAACCCAACCCCTATACGAGGGAAGTCTGAGACGAAGATATCAAATTTGCTGAATTGTAATGCTCCTTGGTTCCTGCAGGAACATGAGACAGATCAGCGGATGCTATACGGGTAGGTCCCAAGCTGGTTCTATTGGCAAACCATACCGCTGTTAGAAGGCTTGGCTTGGTCTTGCAAAGGGGAAACTACATCCAGTAAAAACAGGCGGATTTTAGAAAAACAGGCGCTAAACAGCCTCAGCTAATGACATGGTTAGTGGCGCGGAAATTCTGCAAGGCAAGTCAACGCAGGAACTTTAATCAGGCATGACCCTGTAATTTAGAAACAAAGTTGCGCTTCTAAGCATTTATAGAGAACCCAAAAGCAAGCGTGAATAGGTTGAGTTAATATTTGGTTTTACATATTTTAGAGATGCTGAAGGATGTTCAGTCTTCAAGCGCGGTGATCTGATTTATGTAACAACTGAATAAAATTGTATAACAGCAGTTGTGGGGAGGTCCTTACTTTTGCAGGTAATAAAGTAATGTCTTGCACAACTCTGGCCAACAGAGCGCGTTAAGGCAGTAAACAGCGCGTTAAGGCAGTAAACAGTTGAATCTCAAGCCAGATGAAGGCAATGCACAGATTTATTCACCTCAGCTTGGTAGTAGCCCTCTTGATGGGCTCCTTCGGCTTCCGTGTGGATCCTATGCGCTGCGCTGGCAAGAAGAGTGGTGCAGCGCTAAGCCTTTCCATGGAGTCTGGCTGCTGCTGCAGCAAAAAAGCCAAGGAAAAGCAAGCCCCCTGCAATGACGCTACCTGCGTGATGCAGCGGAGCGTAGCCTCTACAAGTACCTTCAGCGCCTCTTCCCAGCAGGTGGTGAAGACTGCAACCAAGCCAGTAATCTATCCAAGCTTCACGCAAAGCATCAGGCCGGTACTGTTGGAGACCCTTCCGCAGGTGGCTTTGCCGCCGCCCATCTCGGGCCGTGACATCGGTATCCTGCACCAGCGTTTCCTTATCTAGTTTTCCCCTCTTTTCTCAGAAGCGGCCGCTATTCTGCTTTCTTCGGCTGCCTTCTGTTCTGTAAAATCAGTTCTGTCTTGATGACCTGCGCGGCTGGCTTTTAAGCCGTGGCGGCGAGTGCCTAGCGCTATTTTCTATCTAGCGCGCTTCGGAACATGCGTTCTGGCTTAGAGGCTTTCCGCAACCTGATTTTACAGCATCTCACCAATCTGTTTTCCTGCCCTTCCTTTCTCCGGCTTCAACGCTGCTTTGGTCCAGGAGTGACTTTCAAATGCCCCGCCGGGAAACGTGTTTCCGTGCGGTAACCCGATTGTTTCTAATCTATTTAAATCCTACCCATATTTATGAAATCTCTGAAAGTAAACCTCGCGCTGGCCTTCTTCGGCCTGACTCTATTTACTGCCTGTAACGGTTCCGGAACGGAACAGAAAGCCGCCGAAGGAACTACCACTACCACAGAAGCCCAGGTGGCGGGCGTCTCTTACACCTGTCCCATGCACCCTGAGGTGGTGAGCCAGGAGAAAGGCAAATGCCCTAAGTGCGGCATGTTCCTGGAAGAGGCAAAACCCGGCGAGAAACTTGACTCGGCCGCGGCTGCCCAGCAGCACCACGAAGGTGATCAACACTAAGTCTTAAGGTCTTGCCCCAAGCGGTTCCGGTTCCCTCGATGCCCAAAACTAGTTTGCTGTTTTCGGTCTGTTTTCATCTAAACAGGCCGAAAACGTACCAGGGCTATGGGCCGGCCGCTGGCAGGATAATTCCTTCTTTCTATGATTGGCAACTTAATTTCTTTCTCGCTCCGGAACCGGATGATTGTGCTGCTCATCGCGGCCGGTTTGTTCGGGTGGGGCGTGTACTCGGTGACCACCAGCAAGGTAGACGCCATCCCGGATCTCTCCGAGAACCAGGTGATCGTTTTTACCGAGTGGATGGGCCGTAGTCCGCAGATTATGGAGGACCAGGTGACCTACCCGCTGGTGACCAACCTGCAGGGCATGCCCCAGGTGAAATATGTGCGGGGCGTCTCCATGTTCGGGATGAGCTTCATCTACGTCATCTTCCAGGACCAGACCGATATCTATTGGGCGCGCGAACGGGTGCTGGAACGCCTCAACTACGCCAACCGCCTCCTACCCGAGGGTGCCATTCCTACCCTAGGACCGGACGGAACAGGCGTGGGGCACATCCTGTGGTACACGCTGGATGCCCAAGGCATGGACTTAGGCGAGCAACGGGCGGTGCAGGACTGGTACGTGAAGTTTGCGCTGCAGAACGTGCCGGGCGTGAGCGAGATCGCCTCGTTTGGGGGCTTTCAGAAGCAGTACCAGATCACGGTGGACCCTAACAAATTGACCTATTACAACCTGTCGGTGCCGCAGGTCATGGCGGCGGTAAGGGCCAACAACAATGAGAGCGGCGGCCGCAAGTTTGAGATGAGCGACATCGGGTACATCATCAAAACCACCGGCTATCTTAAATCAACCGAGGAGATAGAGAACATCCCCATCGTCACCCAGAACACCATTCCGGTGAGCGTGCGGGACATTGCCACCGTGCAGATGACGGGCGAGAGCCGCCTGGGCATCTTCGACCTCAACGGAGAGGGCGAAGCGGTAGGTGGCATCGTGGTCATGCGCTACGGCGAGAACGCCGAAGAGGTGATCCGGAACGTGAAGGCCAAAATGGAAGAGGTGTCTGCGGGCTTGCCCAAGGGCGTGAAGTTCAACATTGTCTATGACCGCAGCGGGCTCATCAATGAATCAGTGGACTCCATCAAAACCACCCTCATTGAGGAGATGCTGGTCGCCTCGGCGATTGTGTTTTTGTTCCTGTTCCACTGGCGAAGCGCGCTCATCATCATCATCCAGCTGCCTTTGTCGGTGGCCATCGGGTTCATCTTATTGAATGTCTTTGATATCACGTCCAACATCATGTCGCTTACCGGTATTGCCCTGTCCATTGGGGTGATTGTGGATGACGCCATTGTGATGGTGGAGAACGCTTACCGGCATCTCGCCGATGCCCAACAAACCGAAGAAAATGGATAAGCAAACGCGTCTGACCATTATAGAGAAAGCCTCCAAGCAGGTTGGCCCCAGCGTGTTTTGGAGCACCATCATTATTATCACGTCGTTTTTGCCAGTTTTTTTGTTAACTGGGCAAGAAGGACGCCTGTTCAGCCCGCTGGCCTGGACCAAGACCTTCATCTTGATCGTGGATGCCTTTGTGGCCATTACCGTGACGCCGGTGCTGCTGTCATTGCTGCTCAAAGGCAAGTTCAAGCCCGAGAGTGCCAACCCCATCAACCGCGGGCTGGAGCGGGTGTACGCGCCTATTCTGCGCTGGTGCCTCAACTGGCGGAAAACCACCATCGGGGTGAACCTGCTAGCGCTACTGGTGAGTATTCCCATGCTCATGAGTTTGGGCTCAGAGTTCATGCCGCCACTGGACGAGAGCTCCATCCTGTTCATGCCCGTCACCCTACCCGATATCTCCAACACCGAGGCCAAGCGCATTCTGCAGGTGCAGGACAAGATCATCAAATCGGTGCCCGAGGTGGCGCAAGTTTTAGGGAAGGCTGGTAGGGCCAGCACCGCCACGGATAACTCGCCCATCAGCATGATTGAGACCATTATTCAGTTGAAGCCGCAGTCGCAGTGGCGCGAGGGCATGACCAAAGCCAAGATCATCGCGGAGCTGGACCAGAAACTGCAGATTCCGGGCGTGATCAACGGCTGGACCCAACCCATCATCAACCGCATCAACATGCTGGCTACCGGCATCCGGACGGATGTGGGCGTGAAGGTCTACGGGCAGAGCCTTGATTCCATTGCGGTGGTCTCCGAGAAGGTGCGCAACGCCCTGCAAAAGGTGGAAGGCGTGAAGGACCTGTACATTGAGCCGGTAACCGGAGGCCGGTACCTGGAGATCCAGACTCGGCGCGAGGAACTGGGGCGCTACGGCCTCTCCGTGGATGATGTGAACAGTGTGGTGGAGTCGGCGCTGGGAGGCATGACCATTGGCAACACCATTGAAGGCCGCCAACGCTTCTCCATTAACCTGCGCCTGGCACAGGAATACCGCAACAGCCTGGACCGCATCCGCCGCATTCCCATCCAATCTGGGACGGCAGGAACGGTGCCGCTTTCGGCCGTGGCCGATGTCCGGTTTGTGGACGGGCCGCCCATGATTGCCTCGGAGAACGCGCAGCTGCGGGGCGCCGTCCTGTTCAACGTGCGGGACCGTGATCTGGGCAGCACCGTGCAGGAGGCCATCAACACCATCAACCAGCAGGTAACGGGCATGCCCAACGGCTACCACCTGGAGTGGAGCGGGCAGTGGGAAAACCAGATCAGGGCGAACCAGACCTTGAAGATCATCATCCCGCTGGTGTTCGTGATCATCTTCCTGATTCTGTACTTCTCCTTTAAATCGTTCAAGGAGGCGTTGCTCAACCTGGTCACCATTCCCTTCGCGCTGGTGGGCGGGGTGTTCATTTTGTACTTCTACGGCATCAACCTGTCGGTGGCAGTGGCGGTGGGCTTCATTGCCTTGTTCGGGATGGCGGTGGAGACGGGAATGCTGATGGTGGTGTACCTGAACGAAGCCATGCATGAGTTGGTCGCCAAGAAAGGAAACTCCAGCCAGACCATCACCAAACAGGACATCCGGGAGTATGTGTTCCAGGGGGCGGCCAAGCGGTTGCGACCTAAAATCATGACCGTCTCCGTCTCGCTTTTCGGGTTGATTCCTATTCTGTGGGCCACCGGCGTGGGCACCGATGTGATGCTGCCCATTGTGCTGCCCTTGATTGGCGGGGTATTTTCCTCTTCCATCCACATTCTGCTGGTGACCCCCGTGGTGTTTGAAATGACCAAAGAATACGAGCTGAAGAAACACGGCAAATTAGAGATCTACGATGTTACCCATTAACTATAAAAACTGCCTACTGGCGGGGCTGTTGCTGCTGTCTGCCCTTGGTGCAGTTGCCCAGACGCAAGCAAATGAGGTGTATACCCTGGAGACTGTTATCCATACGGTGCACCATAACAACCTCATGCTGCAGGAGCACGACCTCCAGACCAAAGCCTTGAGAACCTCCGCCGAAGGTGCCCGCAGCTGGATGGCGCCCATGGTAGGAGCGGGGGTGTTCATGCTCCCGTACCCGGGCCAAACCGTCATGGAAGACCGTGACAAAGGCATGCTGATGACCGCTATTGAGCAGGACATCCCTAACCCGGCGAAGTTGAAGGCGAAGGAAAAATACCTGTTGTCTAGGGCCGCCATAGAAGAGGAGGAGCACGAGGTGATGGCAAATCAGTTTCGGGCGCAGGCCAAAACCGCATATTACCAATGGGTGGTGCTGGAAAAGAAAAAGTCTGTGCTGCGCGAGAGCCAGCGCATCATGCAGTTCATGCTCAAATTGAGCAAAGTCCGCTACCCTTACAATCAAAGCTCCCTGGGCAGTATCTACAAAGCCGAGGGCCGCCTGGGCGAAGTGGAAAACATGCTCACCATGACCGATAGCGAGATCACGATGAAGAACCTCCAGCTGAACATGCTCATGAATCTGCCCGCCGAAACCCGTTTCAAAATAGACACCACGGTGCAGGTCCCGGAGCTTACACCTTTGCCAGACACCGCGGCGCTGCGGGTGACCCGTAGCGATGTGCGCCGACTGGACCGCACCATTGAATCTATACAATTGAACCTGCGGCTGGAGAACATGGAGCGCAAACCGGAGTTTGGGGTGCGGTTTGAGAACATGATGCCACGCGACAGAATGATGCCGCAGGTGTACACGCTTATGGGCATGGTGTCCATTCCTATCGCGCCGTGGTCTTCCAAGATGTACAAGGCTAACCTCAAGGCCATGAACCTGGAGATCCAGGGCATGCAGAAAGGCCGCGAGAACCTTTTGAACGAGGCCCGCAACATGGTAGCCAGCATGGGCCTGGAGTTGCAGACCAAGCGCACGCAGGTGCAGAACTACGAGAAGAAGATCATTCCCGCGCTTAGGCGTAACTACGAGACCACGCTCCTGAGCTACGAGCAGAACACAAGCCAGCTGCCCCTGGTCATTGACGCCTGGGAAGCCTTGAATATGGCGCAGATGGAATACCTCAACAACCTGGAGCAACTCTACCTGATTGGTGTGAACTATGAGAAAGAACTGGAAAAATAAGGTCCTCGGGTTGCTGCTGCTGCTGCTGCCGTTCACCTTCTCGGCCTGCCAAGACAAGCACGGCACGGAAACTGGGATCGCCCACGCAATGGAATACACCTGCCCCATGCACCCGCAGATTGTGCAGGACAAGCCGGGTTCTTGCCCCATCTGCGGCATGGACCTCGTAGCCAAGCAGCCCACCAACACGCCTGCCGTCGCCGTTTCCACGGATCTGAACTACCTATTGCAGCCCGCAAACCAGACGGTGGTCTCTTCCATCCAAACCACGCAGCCGGTGCAGAAGCAGGTAGAGAAGGAGATCACCATGAGCGGTGTGGTGACCTATGATACGCGGAGGCAGTACATGATCCCGGCGCGTTTTGGGGGCAGAATTGAAAAACTGTACGTGAAATTCAATTACCAGCCGGTGCGTAATGGCCAACGGCTCTACGACATCTACAGCCCCGAACTTGTCACCGCCCAGAAAGAACTCCTTTACCTATTGCAGAATGACCCCGGCAACACCGCCCTTATCTCTGGGGCCCGGCAAAAGCTGCGGCTCTTAGGGGTTACCGAAGGCCAGATCAAACAACTCACCCGGACCGGCCGCGAATCTTACACGTTCCCGGTCTTCAGTCCTTACAACGGCTACGTGCTGGACCCTGCCGTTACCGCAGCACCCACCGTGGCTCCTTCTGCCGCGGCGTCTGCAGGTGGGGGAGACGGAATGGGTGGTATGAGTGGCAGTGCGGCCAGCGCAGGCGGGGCTACGGGTAGCGGAAGTGCGGCTTCGGTGCCGGGGCAAGGCGGCGGGTTTGCCATCCGGGAAGGCATGTACGTGACCACTGGGCAAGCGCTGCTCAAAGTGGTGGACGCCTCGCAGGTATGGGCCCAGTTCAACGTGGCCAGCAACCTGGTAGGCCAACTCAGGAAAGGAGCGCCGGTGACCATCACCTTCAACCAACTGCCCGGGAAAACGCTGCAGTCATCCGTGAACCTAGTGGAGCCGGTTTTCGAGGCGAATGAGAACTTTGCCCGGGTGCGGGTCTCCTTGCCGGCCCAGGGAAATTCCGCTTTAATCGGACAGGTCATCACCGGGAGAACCAGCTACAGCACCGGCTCGGCCCTGTGGGTGCCCAAGGAGGCGGTGCTGGACCTGGGTACGCAGTCTGTGGCTTTCCTGAAAGTCGATGGCGTGTTTAAGCCAGTTTCCGTGCAGGTGGGCCAACGCGCCGATGGAAAGGTGGAAGTAGTGCAAGGGCTGACGGCGCAGGATGTGATTGCCGCCAATGCGCAGTTCCTGGTAGACAGTGAAAGCTTTATCAGGGTGAAGGAGACTAACCGATGAGAACTTTAAAGAACCTATTGCTCATGTTGCTGGCCGTCTTGGTGGTGGCCTGCACCGCAAAAGACGAGCACCAGCATGCCGAGGCGGGCACCACCTATACCTGCCCTATGCACCCGCAGATAGTGGAAGATGAGCCCGGCTCCTGTCCGGTCTGCGGCATGGATCTGGTTCCGGTGCAGAAACAGAAAACCGAGGCCAAAACGGCCAGATCCTACACTTGCCCCATGCACCCGCAGATTGTGCAGGACAAGCAGGGTTCATGTCCCATCTGCGGGATGGACCTGATTCCGACGCAAAGTCAGGAAAACGGCTCAGAAACGGGTAGCATCATGCTCAGCGATAACCAGATTCAGCTAGGCAACATCACTACCCGGCCGGCCAGGCTGGGGCAGGTAGGCAGCAATACCGTGCTCACCGGAAGGCTGGTCGTGGACCAGACCCAAGCCGATCTGATCAGCAGCCGGACAGCGGGCCGGATTGAAAGGCTTTATGTGAAGGAAACGGGCCAGCCCATCCGGAAAGGGCAACCGCTTTATGACCTGTACAGCGAAACCTTGCTCACGCTGGAGCAGGAATACCTGTTGGCTTTGGACCAAGTGCAAGCGTTCCCCGGCGAAAAGCAGTTTGCCTCTATCCTGAGCGCCGCCAAAAGAAAGCTTCAACTCACCGGCCTTACCAACGCCCAGATCAATCGGATTGGCCGAACCAGAAAGTTTGATTCCCGCATCACGTTTGTGGCGCCTACCTCCGGTACGGTGACGGAAATCTCCGCCGCTGAAGGAATGTACGTGGCCGAGGGAAGTCCGCTGTACCGGCTGAGCCGCTTCGGGAGTATCTGGGCCGAGGCGGAACTCTACGCGCAGGAAGCCAACCAGCTGAAAGTCGGTACGCAGGTGGAGGTTTCGGTGGCCGGCACCACAGCGCCCATCAAAACCAAAATCTCCTTCATTAACCCCGAGTTCCGGCAGAACAGCCAGGTAGTGGTGGCGCGGGCGACCTTGCCTAATCCGCAAGGGCGATTGATTCCGGGAACCCAGGCCACCATTTCCTTGCCGGCTGTTGCAAATGAAGCGTTGACCCTGCCGCTGGATGCCGTGATCAGGGATTCCAAAGGAGCCCACGTCTGGGTGCAGATAGGTAAGAATACGTTTGCGCCAAAGACGGTGACGCTGGGCGAGGAAAGCGCAAACCAGGTGGCCATCCTGAGCGGCCTCACCCAGAAAGACACCGTGGTGGTGACGGGCGCCTACCTGCTCTACAGCGAATATGTGCTGAAGAAGGGCTCAGACCCCATGGCCGGACATAACCACTAAGCCAAACAAGGCAAAGCCGTTTTAGGCCCGATTTACAGAAAACAGCCCTAAAACTGGCAAAGGCTGCGGCTAATCTGTGTCTTGTTGTAAATTGGCGGTATGGCAAGAAGCAGACACTACTATATCCGCAGGTTCCATCGGTATTTTGGGCTCGTGTTAGGCGTTCAGTTCCTTTTCTGGACCCTGGGAGGTTTGTATTTCAGCTGGAATGACATAGACAAGGTGCACGGAGACCATCTGCGGAAAGAGAAAAGGTATCTGCCCGCTTCTCTGGACCTGGTTTCCCCGCAAGTTGCCCTGAAACATCTGCAGACCACCACTGTGGTAGATTCGCTCAACTCCATTCAGCTAATAGAGGTGCTGGGCGTGCCCACGTACCAAATCCGTTATTTCTCCACCGATGCCGGTGCCCAGCGTACGCAAGAAGGAGGCAGCCATGGCGGCGGGCACGC
This sequence comes from Rufibacter hautae, assembly GCF_008271695.1. Taxonomy (GTDB): domain Bacteria; phylum Bacteroidota; class Bacteroidia; order Cytophagales; family Hymenobacteraceae; genus Nibribacter; species Nibribacter hautae. The sequence goes on along the minus strand of NZ_VKKY01000001.1, from coordinate 1,657,957 downwards.
GGGTGCCACCAGCAAGGTGCAACTGGCCAATGCCACCACAGGGCAATTGGTAGCGCCGCTCAGCAAGGAGTCGGCGGTGCAGGTAGCCTTAAGCAACGTGGTGGAACCCGCCCAGGTGCAGAAAGTGGAATACCTCACCCAGGTAGGCGGCCACCATGAATACCGCGAGAAGCCTTTGCCTGCCTGGGCCATCACCTTCCGTGAGCCTAACTGCACGGCGTACGTTTCCGCGGAACTGGGTACTTTCCAGGCCATCCGGCACAACCAGTGGCGCGTGTTTGACTTCCTCTGGATGCTGCACACCATGGATTTCCAAAGCCGTGACAACATAGGAAATGTCCTTTTGAAGGCTTTTTCGTTTTTCGGGCTGCTAACAGTCTTGTCTGGGTTTCTGCTCTACTTTGTGTCCTCGTCTGCCGTGCGGCAAGCGAAAAAGAAGCCGGGTGCCCATCGGGTTTAGGCTGCTCCTCTCTAGTTTCCGTCTTCGCTAATCAGCTGAAATCCAATTCCAGGGCCTTTTTGGTGTTTGCCTCAGCTGCAGTAGGATTTATTTATAGTCTGGGTAACCATCAGCCTGTAAATAAATAATCTGTGGCAGTATTGTTGGTTAATCCTGAAATAAGGGAATTGTAAAAAACAATGGGTTACCTTTGTAGTCCCCTGTTGAACCCGTTGCTAACAAGGCTGATTAGCATGGAGGCAAAAGGCGGTGCTTCACGCCTACACTTAGGATGGAAAATACATTCGGAAGAGTTCAGGGAATTCTCTGTGATGGACCAAAAAATACTGGAGAACCTGGCGTCTATTATCATTGATGATATTGAGACGGCCTAAGCAACCGAGATGGGGTTATGGGAAATTAAAACCCGGGTTTGCCACTAAAAACCAGCGATGCACGTTGCAGAGTAAATCGCTTGATTAACGATCCATTAAAAAAAACGCATTGATGATCCTGTTTGAGAACAGCATTGTGAGACTAAACTATGACCCCGGAACTGACATTCTGGAGGTTGCTTACCCTGACCTTCATGGGTACCTGCTGCCTGAAATAAAGCATACCATCAACAAGATGGTAGACATCATCAAGAATTACGACGTAAAGAAACTCCTGCTAGACTCTACCCAAACGATTATATCGGTGGGAGAGGAGGAGAGCCGGGAGATTTCTATGTACCTGGCAGCCGGTTTGTCCAGAACGCGCCTCCAGAAGGTGGCAAGGCTGCAGTCCTCCAGCGAGGGGGTAGAAAAGGTGTCTGAGCGTAATATAGAACAAATCAAGGCAGCGCAGCAACTTCCCTTTGCGCTGCGAAACTTCAGGGCCAAGGCCGAGGCGCTGGACTGGTTGAAGGCAGATCAAAGCTCATCTGCCCCTGCATAAGCAGGTGCAATAACGTTACCCTTAGAATAGAGATACAATGGAAGCAAGAGTAGGTAGGTCAGACATGATGCATGGTTCCATTTTCGTGCTATTGAAGCGGTACGTAGAGAACGCTTTTGACTATAGCACCTGGGTGAGGCTGGTGGAGTCGGCGGGCATAGAGCGGACGGCTTACCACATGCACGAGATGTATCCAACGGATGAGCTGTTTGGCATCGTGAACAAGGCTTCTGAGGCAACCGGTATCCCCATCTATGACCTGATGGAAAGCTATGGCGAGTTCCTGGTCCCAGACCTGCTGCTTGTCTATAAGAAGTACGTGAAGCCTGAGTGGCGCACCTATGAGATGCTGCTCAACACCGAGGAAGCCATGCACGGCGCGGTGAAGAAGGAAGATGGCAGAACCTCGCCGCCCAAGTTGTTGGTGACCAAACAGGGGCCCAGCAGATTGATCGTAGATTACCATTCTAAGCGCCGCATGGCCGGCGTGGCCGTAGGAATCATAAAAGGAATTGCCAAGTACTACCACGAAGGCGAAGAAGTAAGCGTTACCCGCCTCACCGAACCGCATGCCGAGCGGGTTCAGATTGTGGTGGATTTCCTAAAACGAGCCTAAAATAGCAGGCATCCATGATGCTCATCCATGAAACCGGTTTGTGGGAAAACTGCGGACAAGCAATCTGTTTTAAGGCCTGTTTTTTTAAAATCGGGCAAATTCTGTAACACGGTTTTTCCTATAGATAGCCTTGCCTAAACACAGATAAGCCTCATTCCTCAATATTACAGTTCCGTCAGAATATCCCGGTAGCCCCGTCCAATAGGGATTGATACGCCGTTCACCTCTACCTCTTCTATGGTGTAAGAGTCAATCTTGTTTTTGGACACGATGAAGGAGCGGTGGATTCTCTTGAAAAGGTGAGCCGGCAACAGCGTCTCCATTTCATGGGTGCTCATCTTGGAAAGATGCTCCCCCTTGGTGGTCACGAGCTTGATGTATTCCTTCTGACTTTCTATGTACAGGATATCAGAGAACAGGATTTTCACCTTCTTCTTCTGCACATTCAGGAAAAGATAATCTTTGGTTTCCTGCAACGCCGGCGTCCCTGGTTTATCTCTTTCGGCTGACTTTACTTTGTTCACCGCTACCAGAAAGCGCTCAAACTCAATGGGCTTCAAAAGGTAATCGGTGACGTTCAGGTTGAATCCCTCCACGGCATATTGATGGTAGGCAGTGGTGATAATGATCTCCGGCGGATTGACCAGTGTTTTCAGGAAAGCCATGCCTTTCAGTTTTGGTAGATGGATGTCCAGGAAGATGAGGTCAACGGCGTGGTTGCGCAGGTAGTCCGTGGCCAGGATTGCGTCTTTGAAGATTCCCTTCAGGTCAAGAAATGGCACCTGCGACACGTAGTCAGACAAGATTTTCACGGCCAGAGGCTCATCTTCCACTATGATGCATGTGATGTTAGACATGGCTGGCGAGGTTTATTTTCAAAGTTGCCGTAAACACGTAATCGCCTTGCTGCACAGAAAGACTGTACTCTGTGTAAAGCAGTTCCAGTTGTCGCCTGAGGTTAGAAAGCCCGATGTTCTCTTTTGCCTGCCTCTCCTCAAGGGTTGCCTCCGTAGAGTTCTTTACGATAAACGTTAGTTGCCGCTTGTTTACAGATAAGTGGATGTCTACGAAAGGCTGGTTCCTGGTCTCGGACACCCCATGTTTGAACGCGTTCTCCACCAGGGGCATGAGCAGGAGCGGCGGCAGGGCCTGTTTCATGTCTTCCACGTCATGGTTGAAGTTGACCCGCAAAGACTCATCGTAGCGCAGTTGTTCCAGGGCAAGGTAGTCGCTGATGATCTTCAGTTCCTGTTCTATGGCTACGAAGGAGCCGCCGGCCTCATACAGCATAAAACGCAGGATCTTGGAAAGGCGCAGGATGGATTCCGGGGCTAGGTCAGACTTGTCCCGAGCCAGGGAATAGATGTTGTTCAGGGTGTTGAAAAGAAAGTGCGGGTTTGTCTGCGACTTGAGATAGTTCAGCTCGGCCTCCTGCTTTTCAATGCGCAGTTGCTGGGCGGCATGCTTCAACTGGATATAGTCATAAATGTGCCGAAGAATCCCAAAGAAGAAGATAGACATCACGCTGAACTCCATCTGCTTCGTAGCCCCTGCTTCCGCCGAAGAAAAGGTGGTCAGCGCAGTGTAAGCCCCCAACTGAATGCCTATGAACCGCCAGGCATACAAGCCCCAGGAGTAGAGCATGATGTGGGCCACTAAGAGAAACAGCGAGCTGAAGATCCTTTTCCGGCTTGCTCTGGCCAGGGTAAACTCAAACAGCACGTAGTTGAGCACTACCACATAGGCCACCCGCCAGATATTGTTGACAGCCCTTTCCCCAAAGGTATCGGGATTATTGGCCAAGTCAGAAAACAGCCAGAGCAACAGAAAGACAAGCCCTATCCATGCATAGAGTGTCGCCCGCTTCCTGTCCAGTATGCTCTTCATGCTGCTAAGTAGGAGATTTATTTCGGTAAATCTCTCTCCATTCTTTTACCTGTCTATGAAATGGGGTTCGGCATCTATAGACAACCCGTCAAGGTTCATAAATAACTGACCCTCAGATAGCATGCTCTACGTAATGGCACGCTCCGTTTTGGGGCTGTTTTCCGCTAATCAGCTTAAAAACGCTGTTGGTTGACCAAAGCGTGCTGTCTGTTGACGGCGGCTTTTGGCTTCGGTTTAATTGTATATCCTTGTGTCATCATCCCCGGGAGCTCCAGCTGATCACCAGAAATCCGTGTCAATATATACGTTTTAATATATGAAGACCGGAGTCAAACTGCGCCAACATTTTAGTCCAACGCCTTTAGCCTAAACGTTATGCCCATTACAAATCCTCTCAGAAAAATCAGGCTCCTCTTCCTTGTTCTATTCTTCACGAATGGCGTATTTTTCCCAGGTGTGTCCCAGTCCCAGAGATACGAAGCGGCCCACTGGAATACCTGGCTGGTGGACAAGGCCCAGCCGATAATGGTGCCGCCACCGCCTACGCCGGCAGCGTCAAAAGCGGAGCTGCGCACCGTGAAGCAGCACCTGGGGAAGCTAACCGATGCCAAACTGCAGGTGGTGAAATATTGGGATGCGGGCGCGCCGGCTTACCGCTGGAACCAGTTGGTGCCTAAGTTAACCGCCCAGAAGTTTGAGGTAGCCCTCAGGATGCCTTCGGCGTGGATGAACATGGCCATCTATGATGCCACGGTCCTGGCCTGGCGAGAGAAAGCCAAGCACCAGCGAAAACGCCCCCACCAGGTAGATCCTTCCCTGAAACCCGCCATTCCTGCGCCGCTTACCTTTTCGTACCCCTGTGAGCATTCAGTAACAGCCGCCGCAGCCGCCCACGTGCTGGCTTATTTCTTCCCGGCCAAGGCCGATTCCATTCTGCAGATGGGCCGGGCTGCCGCCCAATCACGCATAGACGCGGGCGTCCAGTTCCCCAGCGATGTGGAAGCCGGTTGGAAGTTGGGCGAGCAGGTGGCCCGGCAGATCATAGAGAAAGCGAAGCAAGACGGATCGGCGATGGTGTGGAAAGGCGATATAAACAAAGACCCGAAGAAATGGACCGGCAAGTACCCCTTGGGCATCAACCTGGTTTCCTATGTGCCCTTGGTGCTGAAATCGGCGAACCAGTTCCAGCCGCCCGCGCCCCCAGACTTCGCCGCCGACATGAAGGAGATGAAGGAGTTCAAGCAGACGTTCAAAACTGCCGCCGCCGCTTACTTCTGGGCCAACAGCGGAGATACCTGGACCGATCTGGCGAGCCAGAAAATGTTTGAGTACCGCCTGCATGAGGACGCCCCGGCTGCCGCCCGCATTTACTGCGTGCTGAGTACCGCTTACCATGACGCGGCCATCGCCATCATGGATGCCAAGTACGCCTACTGGGGAATCAGGCCCAGCCAGTATGACTCCACCTACAAGCCCCTGATTTCCACGCCGCCCTTTCCCGGCTATCCGTCGGGGCATGCCGCGGCGGCGGCCACCTCCTGCGAGGTCCTGTCTTACTTCTTCCCCGCCGATGCGGAACAGTTCCGGAAACTAGCCAAAGACTGCGCCGATTCCAGGTTCTACGCCGGCATCCATTTCCGGACAGACAATGAGGTAGGCCTTACCATGGGCAGAGAATTGGGGAGATACGTGGTAGAATTCCTGATGAAAAAGGGAAGCCGTTCAGGCCTGAGTCGTACGAGATGACTTATATAGAGATTGCTTTGGTGAAGAAATGATTAGATACTCCGCCTTTGGTAAAAACTGGAAAGGAAACAGGGGCTAAGACCAACGGAAGGCTTTGGTTATTTACGGATTGGAAGGCAGAGGGTGCTTTTCTCTAAATAGGATTTTATGCCTATATTTCGGGGTGTCTATAAGGCCTGTTGGGGCAATTTAAGCTCTATCTATACTGATAGCTTTTGCGATAGAAACTGCTTGACTTTAGTCCCTGGCGAGGTAATATAGTAGATCTGAAGGTTAGAACCTCCGGCATTTACCCGGTCCGGCCCGAGACAAAAAAGGAAGTTTTCATGGAATGCTAATGAGGCAGTAGCTGGCCGCCATGAGATTTCATTTCCTTGCCTTTGTTGGACTATACCATTCAAACTAATATCGTTTTCAACCAGAATCTACCTGTTTTTTTTAATGAGATATACCCTGCTCCTTTTCTGCGTCTTGGCTCCTTTGATTTTCCTGTCCTGCTCTGATGACGAACTCGGGGAGACGGGCCTTTTGCTAACGAGGGTCCAGATCTATAATGTCAGCCAAAGTAAGGTGAGCGACTTTGAGATGGCCTACAGCAAAGAGGGGTTGTTGGTTCACTCCAACCCAGAGGATGTACACCATGAATATGACCGGGAAGGAAGGCTGACGAAGGTGCTCTCTAATAGGAAAGAGGAGTTGCTCGCCTACGATGCCTCTGGCAGATTGGCGTCCTCCATTACCCGGGAGGAATTCTTTCCCGACGATACCCACCAATATACCTTTACCTATGATGCGACGGGGATACTGACGAGGGTCCTTATAAGAAGGGGCGAAAGTCACCCCGTATACCAATTAGTCGTCCTGTCCTATGACGGTTTGGGTAATGTCACCAAGGAGGATTGGTATGCCTCTGATGCTTCGGGAAACCCTCTGCGGCACAGCGCTGTGCTTGAGGCGGCTTTCGATTCTAACCCGAACCCCATGCGTGGAGTAGGTGGTTTTGGACATCACTTTTACTACAGCACTACAACGTTCACCTTCTTTTTCACCAGATTCGTACCTTTCCTGAGCCCCAACAATCCTATTTGGGTGAAGTCAACCCAGTTCAAGGGACCATCTTTTGACGGGTCAGAGCACGAGGTGAAAATTCATTATAAATACAATGGACGTGGCTATCCTTCTGAGGTGATGGTGAACGGGTATCTCCAAGAGTTGGAGTATAAGGGATTTTCCTTGAGATGATATTCAGGTCCGCCATATGCAATCACTCCTAATCTTATTTATTGCAATGGTGTGCTCATGCTGGTAGATTCATTGCCGCCAATCCTCAAATGTTTAGTTAATCACAGTCTTGAGCATTATACTAGTTACTAAGGAACTCTTAGTATCTACCATTTTTCTTAAACGGATGGTCTTGGGTTGGCTCATCAGAGAAGAACAATAATTTTTGTCATCATAAAAGGCTTCTTGCCCAAGGTTAGTAGAGAAAGGTGTTTGCAAATCTTGCTGAGGTAGAAGTAAGTCAGATTCAAGGAAATGATAGACTTATTTCAGATTGGATTAAGTCAGAAATTTGCATTTGGCCAAAAACGAAAAAGCACTTACCAGGCGAACCTGATAAGTGCTTTTTACTTAAGTGGGACGTGCTGGATTCGAACCAGCGACCCTCTGCTTGTAAGGCAGATGCTCTGAACCAGCTGAGCTAACATCCCAAACTTGTGGTGGTTGAAGACCGTGTGTCTTCAAGGGTAATCTCTCCATAAAAAAACCTCTCCAAAGAGAGGTTTTCCTGAGTGGGACGTGCTGGATTCGAACCAGCGACCCTCTGCTTGTAAGGCAGATGCTCTGAACCAGCTGAGCTAACATCCCCTATCAGTAGGAGACCTGCTGTCTCCGTTTGATGATGCAAATATGGCAGGTAGAATTTTAATCACCAAATGCTGGCCCAAAAAAGTAGATAAAATTTTAAGTAAAACGAAGGCGTAGGTGGCTAGAAAAGCGGTAAAAGATTCATTTGCAAGAACCTATCATGCTAGCCGGTGAGTAAGTTTCTGGTGAAAATTTCTGCGGAGGTCAAAGGAAAGGAGGACGAGGCAGGCAATGTCTTGAGGTAGCCGGGCTAAGTAACTAGGTTTTCATTCCAAATACAAAATCTGTTAGAAGTTGGATGCCCTGGTTTTCCCACTGAATAGAAAAGAGGAGTGAACCGTTTTTGTCGTATTTTCCCGAAAACAAGCTGAAAACGAACGCACCCGTCTGCATGAAAAAATATCTCCGCCCGTTGCTTCCCTTGGTATTCCTGGGTTTCCTTGCCTGCCAGAGCAATACCAGCACCACCCTCCCGCATAGCGCATCGGCGAACGCCAAAGTCTATTACCCAGAGAAAGGCGATGATTGGCAACAACGTACCCCGGAGCAGGTAGGCATGGACCCCGAGCTGCTGGCCCAGGCGGTGCTGTACGCCCAGACGCAGGAAACCAAATGGCCGCGCGACTTCTCCAACCAGGAAGAGGTCTTCGGGAAGTTGCTGGGGCCCATCCCCGCAAGCCGGGCGGGTACCAACGGCATCATCCTGCGGCACGGCTACATTGTGGCCGAGTGGGGCGATACCAAGAGCGTGGACCCCACCTACAGCATCGCCAAGAGTTTTCTGTCTACCATCCTAGGTATCACCGTGGACAAAGGCATGATCAAGGACATCCAAGATCCGGTGGGCCAATACATCAAAGACGGCGGCTATGACTCTGAGCACAACCGCAAGGTTACCTGGCAGCACCACGCCCAACAGACGAGCGAGTGGGAGGGAGCGCTCTTCGGGAAGACGCACACCTTTGTGGGCAAAGAGGAATTTGGCAGCGGCGAGCGCAAACCGCGGGAGCTCAAAGAGCCCGGCACCTTCTATGAGTACAACGATGTGCGCATTAACCGCATGTCTCTGTCTCTGCTGCGGCTCTGGGAGAAACCATTGCCGCAGGTGCTCAAAGAAAGAGTCATGGACCCCATTGGCGCCTCGGAGACGTGGCAATACCTGCCCTACCGTAACTCATTGGTGGAGGTAGACGGCAAGCAGCTGCCCAGCGTGAGCGGCGGTACCCGCTGGGGCGGCGGCCTCTGGATCAACACCCGCGACGAGGCCCGCTTTGGGTACCTGTTCCTGCGGCAGGGCAAATGGAAAAACAAGCAGATCGTGTCTAATGAATGGGTGAGGGAAGCTACCACCCCAAGTCCGCACGGCCCCGATTACGGGTACTTGTGGTGGCTGAACACCCAGAAAAAGCAGTGGCCCAACGCACCGTCCACCAGTTTCGCGGCCCTGGGGGCGGGTTCCAACACCATCTGGGTAGACCCCGAGCATGACCTGGTGGTGGTCTGGCGCTGGCACGGCACCAACGGCGATGAGTTCTTCAAGCGCATCATCGCGGCGGTGAAACAGTAGAAAATACAGTAGAAAATAGAAAGTGGTGGGTTGGCGTTTAAGGGCTGTTTTAGAGAAAACAGCCCCTAAACGCCAACTCGTTTTTAGCCTTGTCGTTTGTGTAATTCTACACCAACACACTGAAACTATGGCTGAAGAAAACACCATCCTTCTGAAAGATTACTCTGATCAGGAAAAGGGAGCATACCTGGGCGCATTGGCCACCATTGCCTCGGCAGACGGACATGTGTCTGAAGAAGAATTACAGTTTCTGCAACTCACCAGCGAAGCGGCAGAACTGCCTGAGAACCTGCAGCAGGAAATTATTTCCATTGCGAAAAACCCATCACAGATAAGCCTGCAGCGTTGTCTTGACGTGCTCAAAAACAGTCCCTTGCGCTTCTCCTTCATCACTGATATCATCAGCTTCGCGAAGTCTGACGGGCAATACACCACAGAGGAACAGCAGCGCATTGCGGAGGTAAGCAAATACCTAGGCATTGACCAAAAGCAGTTTAGCATCCTGGATCAGTTTGTAGATAAAGCCAACCAGGCCCAGGAACAGGGCGAAGACCCTACCTCGCAGTCGTTTATGAATAAAAGCGGCTTCGGCGACATGTTCAAGAACTCAGGCATCTCACCAGGTATGGTGACGGGTATGCTGGGCGTATTGGCTCCTATCGTGATCAGCAGCATGATGAACCGCCGGCGTGGCGGATACGGGCATGGCGGCATGATGGGCGGTGGCATGATGGGAGGCGGCATGATGGGAGGCGGCATGGGCGGAGGCCTAGGCGGTTTGCTGGGCGGCCTGTTAGGCGGCGGAATGGCAGGCGGTATGATGGGTGGCAGAGGCGGCATGTACGGCGGTGGCCGTATGGGCGGCTTAGGCTCTATGGCTTCTATCTTGGGCAGCCTGGGTGGCAGGGGAGGTTATGGCCGTGGCATGAGCGGCGGCGGCTTAGGCGGTCTGCTGGGCGGCATCCTAGGTGGAGGCCGCAGAGGCTCCGGCTGGTAAAAGCCTTTCAGATAAAATAAGAATCCCTGTTTCAGGGCTGATTTTGAGTAATCGGCTCTGAAACAGGGATTTTGTTTTGCATCAGGTTAAGAAGGAATGCGTACGACGTTACACTGTAACGTCGCTACAGAACTAAAATGTAGCCTCGTTACAATGTAACGAGGTGGTACTATAGGGGAAATGGTTCAAGTTACGTTGTTCTCACCAACAACTGTGCAGGAATGCGCCAGGGCAACCACAAGGGATTGCCCCTACATTCAAACCATCTTCAAATCCCCACATCCCCAAATCTCCTACGCTTCCTGCTTCATGTACACCGTTTGCGTTGGGAAAGCGAACTCGGCGCCGTGTTTTTCCACGATCTCCACAATCTGGTAGTTGATTTCCTCTTTCACGTCTATGTACTGGTCGTAGTCCAGGGTGTCAATGAAGTAGAGGACCATGATGTCTTTGGAGTGCGGACCCAAGTTGAAGAAACGCACGCGGCCGTCCTGGTTGGTGCGCGGGTAGGCGTCTATGAGGTGCTGGATGTCCGCTACAATGGCTTTCAGCTGCTCTGAAGTGGTGCTGTAAGTAAGCGTCAGGTCAAATTTCACCCGCCGGAAGGTGCGCAGCGTGAGGTTATCCAGGGGCTTGTCAATCATGCTTTTGTTGGGCAGCGTCACGTAGCTTTTCTCCAGCGTCCGGATGCGGGTACTCCTAAAGCCTATTTTCTCTATGGTGCCGGTAATCTCGCCCACCTGCACCAGATCGCCTACCACAAACGGATGGTCCAGGAAAATGGTGAAGGAGGCCAGTAGGTTCTCCAAGCTTTCCTTGGCGGCAAACGCGATGGCCAAACCACCCACTCCCAGACCGGCCACCAAACCGGCCACGTTCACCTTGAACACCGTGCCCAGAATCACGAAGAACCCGATGATGACGATGATCACCTTGGTGAAATCCACGAAGAACGGCACCAGCTGGTCATCCAGTTTGGAGAGCGTTTTGGCGGCCCTTTTGGAAAACATCATCCCAATGAAATCCACCAACCGCAGGATGACCCACGTAAGCGAACAGATAAGGAAAATGGTGTAAATGCGTTGTAGAATACGCTTGAGGCCCAGTTCCTCCTTGCCGGGCAAGCCCAGCTCCGGCGGATAATTGAGGCGGTCAAAGGCGATGTAGAGGAACACCAGAAACGCGAGTACCTCCAGCGGGGTCACCAGCAGGCGCTTGAACTCCTCCTTGGTTACGTCCTGGTTAATGCGTTTAATGATGCCCCGGAAGAGAATGGTGGAAAGCAGCCGCGAGACCACGGTTTTGAACAGGAAGCCAGACAGCATGATGCCCACAAAAATGAGGTACTGCTGCACGGTGTTGCCCAGGAAGACGAATCTAAGGATATCAGAAACTTGCGCTTGCATCTATAAAAGTTAAAGGAGCTTGCAACCAAAGCTTTGGCGCAAGGGTCATCTTGTAAATGAACCAGCAAATCTATGAAACGAAAAGTCTTATTCCAGATTTTTGCCCTGGGTCTGTTTCTCAACGCGGTGGCCTGCCAGATGCCGTCTGAGGCCGCAGAAGAGGGCGGCGGCATTTCCACCGGGCAATGGGTCGTTTACGCAGAGCTGCAGTGCAACAATAACCCCTGGGGCTACTGCAACAACAACCCAGACGTGAAAGTCTGTGTGAAAAAGTACGTGCAGGACCAGGGATTCACGGTTCTGGAGGTGGGTATGACGCCGGCTCCCGCCGATCTGATCACCTGCGCCGCCTGTTCTTGTCCCACTGGCCGCAGCTTCAAAGTAAGGGTGGCAGAGCAAGACGTTGCCAAACTGCTGGCCGCCGGCTTCAAGAAGCAGTAACAAAGCTTTAGTGTAAGCCTTGCCTAACAGGATTGCTTTGCAATGATTCAAACGCCAAACACCCCAGCCGTTTTTAACCCGATTTCATAAAAACAGGGGCAAAACGGTTGGGGTGTTTGGATATAGGTTAGCCGACGAGCAGAAAAGTTAACTGCCAGCCTTGTCAAAGTCTTTACAATAATTGGCTCAACGCAATTTCAAAGCAGGTCTTCGCGATCTCGGTTTTCTTAGGGTTACGCTCGTGGGCTTTCTCCAGTGCCTGCCGGATAGTGCGGGAGATATCGGTGAAGATAGCTTCATCGGTGATTTCCACGTCCTGCTCCATGAGGTAGGCAAAAACGCGCGCCATGCCGCAGTTCGCCACAAAATCAGGGATGACAGATACCTGCTGATCAGCGAACTCGCCTGTAGCCCCGAAGAAAATCTCTGGGTCTTTAAATGGTACGTTGGCCCCGCTGGAGATTACCTCCAGGCCGTGCTGCCTCATGCGTTCTATCTGCTCCGTGGACACCAACCGTGATGCCGCCGCCGGAATGAAGATCTCAGCCTCCAGATCCCAGATGCGGTTGTTCGTTTCCTCAAAGGAAAGAAGACTATCCGCCGTTAAGGTGTTGCCTACCCGGTTCTGGAACAAACTGTTGACCTCCTCAAAAGAAAAACCTTCTTCCTTGATGAGTCCGCCCACGCGGTCTATGATGCCCACGATTTTCGCGCCTTCAGAAGCCAGGTAGTAAGCAGCCGCGGCACCTACGTTCCCCCAGCCTTGGATGATGGCGCGCTTGCCTTGCAACTCACCGCCCCACAGTTCATAGTAGTGCGCTACCGCTTTGGCCACACCGTAGCCGGTAATCATGTCGGCCACCGTGTACTTGCGCGCGAGGGAAGGGGAGTAGTGCGCGTCTTCCAGCACCTTGCTTACGCCTTGGCGCAACTGGCCTAGCTTGTTTATCTTCTGCGGCTCAGTGGCCTTGAAGTGTCCGTTCACAATGCCTTCCTGCGGATGCCACAAGCCGTATTCCTCCGTGATGGGAATTACTTCATGGATCTCGTCTATGTTCAGGTCGCCGCCGGTGCCGTAATAGTTCTTCAGCAACGGGTACACCGCCCGGTACCAACGCTCCAGCACGCCTTGCTTTCTGGGGTCTGCCGGGTCAAAGTTAATCCCAGATTTAGCGCCGCCAATGGTCGGCCCCGACACCGTGAACTTCACTTCCATGGTTTTGGCCAGCGATTCCACCTCACGTTTGTCCAAGCCCTTGCGCATGCGCGTTCCTCCGCCGGCTGCCCCGCCGCGCAACGAATTGATGACTACCCAGCCCTCGGCTTCGGTCTCGGCATCTTTCCACTCAAAAACGATTTCGGGGCGCTTGTTCTCAAACTTGGCGAGGAGGTCTTTCATAAGGGGTTGGGGTTGCGTTCTCCCGCAAAGGTACGGGATAACGCTTGTTAGCCTAATGGGAATTTTAAGATTATTCTCCTCTAATGGCTGTGCCGTGGGTATCTAGTGTTTACCGATTCTTTTGTTTGTGTAGTCCGCTTTTGCTGGTGTGGCGTTGCTGTTTGCGTGGGTGCATAAGCTGTGTTGTTGCATGGCTGGGCTCCGTGCGCTCACGGCCGCGAGGCCCCGCCTTCCGGCCTCGCGCTGCGCAAGCTTCCTTTGCTCCTTTCAGTCGCAATGCCTGACGGCACCGGAACCTGACAAGGCGCTCAATCGAAAGGCTGGAATTGGTGTACTCGGCCAAAGCCTTTGCTTTCCGAAACAGCGATATACCCGCCTAACATTTGCCAAGGAGGGAACCATGGATAGGTTTTATTCCCCTCCTCGGAGGGGTAGGGGTGGGTTAACTTTACCTGGTTCAAGTCTGTGAATTGGACCCAACATGACCGGCAGTTTGCAACTGCCGTGAGGCGAGAGCCTCCGAATCTCATTTAGACCCGTTTCCCGAAAAACATCCCAAAAACTCAGTTCCAATAGATGGCGCCGCCGCAGTTGTCGTGGCGGGCACCGGTGACGCTGCGGAGGCAGTTGGGTTCCTGGCGCCAGCGCAGTACGCCCAGAAACGCAAAGATGAGGGCTTCTTTGAAGTTGACCAGCTCGGGCTCGGGTACTACTACCTCAAAGTTGGGGCCTAGGTAATACCTGATCTGCTCCACCAAAAAAGAGTTGAAGGCGCCGCCACCAGTAAGCAGGAGTTTGCCCTGGCCCTGAGGCGTGTAGCGCCGCACCGATTGCGCTATTTGCCAGGCAATGTGGTGACAGGCGGTGTGCAATTTGTCCTCTACGGTGGCGTTAGAGGCCTGCAGTGCTTTGAGACTGTAAGTATCGGCCCACTCTTTTCCGATTGATTTTGGGGAAGGAGCCGTAAAATAGGCGGGCTCGTTGAGTTGATCGAAGAGGTCCTGGTCAAACTGGCCGGTGCGGGCGATGTCTCCGTTTTTGTCATAGGGCTGTCCTAGCTGCTCGGCCAGGGGGTTCAGGAGCATGTTGCAGCAGGAAATGTCAAACGCCACGCGGTGGTCTGGGCCTTCCTGCGAGATATTGGAGATGCCGCCCAGGTTCAGGCAGAAATCATACGCAGAGAACAACAGTCGGTCGCCAATAGGTACCAATGGAGCACCTTGTCCGCCCAGGGCGATGTCCAGGGCTCTGAAGTCGCAGACCACGGGCAAACCGGCCTCGGCGGCCAGGTAGGCGCCGCTGCCCACCTGGAACGTGATGTGCAGCTGGGGCTGGTGGAAAACCGTGTGCCCGTGCGAGGCGATGAAGTCCACCTCCAAATTATTTTTCGTGACAAAGTCTTTGGTCAGCTCGCCTAGATAGTGGCCGTAGGCGCGATCTGTGGCGATTATTTCAGCGGCCGAGACCTCCGTGAGGCCCGCCAGGCGCTTTTCCCAAATATTTGAATATGGAACTGTTTCAGTATTAAGTATTTTATATATCCAATTGTCGTCATTATACGTAAATCTGCAATAAGCCAAGTCAACTCCGTCTAACGAAGTGCCCGACATAATACCTATAACATGGTAAGTCGCCATGCGTTAAAGTAACGTAATGTTCAGGTATGAAGCAAAACGGGTTGCAGGGCGGGTTTAAAGGCACGGAGACGTGTCTATTGTAGTATTGATTTTTGTGTGTCCTTATGAAAAGTTTATTATCCAGAGTGGAATCTAAGAAGATTGATAAGGCTGCCTCAATGCTGAAGGTATTGGCGCACCCAAAAAGGTTGGCCATCGTGGATCTTCTGGGTAAGGAAGACAAGATGACTGTGACGGAGATCTACCAATACCTGGATTTACCGCAAGCCATTGCCTCACAGCACTTGATCACGCTGAAAGACAAGGGGGTGCTCTCGTCTTTCAAGGTTGGCACCAAGATCTATTATTCGCTTTCCATCCCTAAGCTGATTGATGTGATTGACTGCCTGGAGGAGTGTTGCGGCGACCTGTAACATTTCCCTTTGTCAGTTTCCCCCGTCAAGTAAGTATCCCCGGAACCGTTTCCAGCCTGTTTTCAAGAAAGTAGGCCAGAAACGGTTTTAATTTTTTAGGCTTTCCCCTACTCCTTGTATTTGAGCACCAGCACGGCCGGCACTGGCCGCTGCCCCTCTTTGTCTGAGGGTTTGATGGTGTCTTTCCCTTTCACATACAATGCGCTGGAGCCGCCGCCATCTAGGTTCACGGCCTCTTGGCAGCCCAGGCGCACCATCAGCTGTGCCAACTGGTCTAAACTGGCACCCTCGGCTACGCCTTTGTTACGGCCTTCCACCATCAAGATGATCAGTTTCTGATCTGGAGTATAACCCATCACCGTGCGCGGATTGGGCCCGACGAAGCTGGCGCCGGCGCGCATCTCCTCCTCCGCCGTAATCTTCACCTTCCCGTCTTGCACCAGTACCGGTCCCCCGCCTACGGCAGTTTGAGGTTTCCAGCGTTTCATGTGCTTGGCGATGCGCTTAGAAGGTGCCGGCGCCGGCTGTCCGTTGGTTCCAGCTGCATAAGGTGCCGCTAGTTCCATGGTTTTCTTTTTCTTGCCCACGTTGTAAGCCCAGGCTACATCGGCGGTGCGGTTTCGGAAAAACCCGATGACCCCCGTGGTAGGGTAATAGGTGAGCGTGTCTGGGCCGTTGGGGTTCTTGCGCCTGACCGGTGCCTGCGTAGCCAGCACTTTGCCTTTGTTGATGACTAGGTTCAGGTTGCTGTTGTCTGCGAAGGAGAAGAAGGTGGTGTTCACCACGGCCAGGACGTTGCCGGTTTCCTGTTCATAGTACTGCTTGTGCGTAAAGCGCTGGCCGTTGCCCACTCGGGCCACGATCTCCAGTTTGGGGTCTTTCAGGTCTGCTTCCAGATAGTAGGCTCTAAACGGCTTGCCGTCCAGTGAGTCTGAGGTGGTGAACACTTTCACCGATGATGGCAAGCCTGTTTGGTGCGGTTGGGAGAGGGTCCAGTTCACCTGCGCAAGGCTTGGGAGAGACAGTAAAGCGGAGAATAAGAGGGGGAGCAACGTTTTCATTCCGCCAAGATAAAGCGTAGGCAATCATGTTGTCTGTATCAAGCCTATTTTTAGGAAAACAGGCTTAAAACGGATGTAGGGGCAATCCCTTGTGGTTGCCCTTTTGTGTCTGCTCCTGTATTAGGGCAACCACAAGGGATTGCCCCTACGTTCATCAGCAAAACCACAAAATAAAAACGGGACGCTCTTGGAGGAACGTCCCGTTTTCAGGGTGATATTATGAAAAGGATTCTTTTCTAGCTGTGGCTCTCAGCGGATTGTTTCTCCAGGTCGAAGAGGTCGGTGAGCACGTCAATGAGGGTTTCGGCCTCGCCGCGTTTGCAGGCGGCTTTGAGTTGCAGTACCGGCAGCTTGATGATCTTCTGCATCATGGACTTGGTCACGTCATCCATGTGCTTGGCTTCCTGCGGAGAGAGTTTCTTCATGTAGCGGGCCATCTCTTCCTGGCGGATGGTCTCCAGCGCGTTCTTCAGCTTCTGGATGGTAGGCGACACGTTCATCTCCTTGCTCCAATCCTCAAATCCGGCAATGGATTCCTTGATGATCTGCTTCACCTGCGGTACGGCATCCAGGCGGCGTTGCAGGGCTTCAGAGGCTTTGTTCTGGATGGTGTCAATGTTGTACACCAGCACGCCCGGAATCTGCTCTACCTGCGGCTCAACGCTGCGCGGTACGCTCAGGTCAATAAAGAACTTGTAGGTGAGCACGTTCAGGCGGCTCACCATCTCTTTGGTGAAGAACGGCTCCTCGCGGGCTACGGAGGAGATGATGACATCGGCCTCTTTCATGGCTTCCACCAGGTTCTCGAACGGAACTACCTCCAGGCCACACTCCTCGGCCAGAATCTCGGCTTTGGCTTTGGTGCGGTTAGAGATTTTCACGTTCTGGAAGTCTGAGTCAGATAAGTGGCGGCACACATCGGCGCCGATTTCGCCTAAACCAACTACCAGTACTTTCGGGTTGGCGATGTCAGCGGTCAGGCTCTCTACCAGTTCCAGGGCGGCGTAAGACGTGGAAGCGGCTCCGTCACGGAACGAGGTCTCCTGTACTACGCGCTTGTTGGTGAAGAAGATGGTGTGCAGCAGGCGGTGCAGGAAAGGTCCGGCAGCCTCGTTGTCTACACTCCACTGGTAGGCTTGTTTTACCTGGTTAGAGATTTGCATGTCACCCACCACCTGCGCGTCTAGGCCCATGGCCACGTTGAACAGGTGCTGCACGGCATCAGCGTGCTCGTTTACGATGGTGAAGTAATCCAGGTACTGGGAAATATTGGAAATGCCTTTGCTGATGCCCAACAGCTTCACGATCTCGTGGCTGTAGTCATCATCAGAGGTATAATACACCTCCGTGCGGTTGCACGTGGAAAGCACTAAAATGTCAGTTGCCTGAATGAAATTTTTGAGCGTTTGCAGGAACTGTCGGCACGACCCCTCATCCAAGGCGATAAGCTCTCTTATGTCTAAGGGAGCTTTTTTATAAGAAAGACTGACGGCTCTAAAGTTGTGAAGCATACGGCAGTTTGAAATAGCATGCAAAATTACAGCACATACTTTTAATAATGAATTACTTTTGTATCTTTCTTTTATTTATACTCATTACAAATTGCTGATAACAGACGCTTGGGCTACTATCTTCGTTAAGAGAGAACCCAATCCCTAGACGGGCGTATTTTCTCTACCGTTGCCTTTGTACATGATCCCGACCTCCATTTATTCCAGGAAATCCAGGTTAAAGCTGCTCATTATTGCCATTGCACTATTTATTGGTGCGGCAACCGTGATCTATACTAACCTGTTGGTAGCCAAGCTTTCTGAGCGTGAACAGCAACTCATTGACTTGTACGCCAAGGGGCTGCGCTACATGATCAACGCCGAGATTGACTCAGACAACCTGGTGTTCATCCAGGAGGAGATCATTGACGCGAACCGCTCGGTGCCCGTGATCCAGACCGACGAGAAAGAGAACGTCATCGCCTATAAGAACCTAGATATCCCCGAAAAAATTTCAGAAAACCGCAAAAAAAGGCTTTTGCAGCGCGAAATAGCCAAGATGAAGGCGCAGCACAAGCCCATTGTGGTGTCTTACCAGCAGGAGTTCAAGAACTATATTTTCTACAAAGATTCTGAGCTACTCACGCAGTTGCGCTACTACCCGTACGTGCAGCTTACAGTTATTGCGTGCCTCTCGGTGATTGCCTATTATGCCTTCAGTTACTCGCGCAAAGCCGAGCAGAACCGTGTTTGGGTGGGTTTGGCGAAGGAGACCGCCCACCAGTTGGGCACGCCCCTTTCATCTTTGATGGCCTGGTATGAGTACCTCAAAGGCAGCCCCCGGTTTGAGAACGAGCCCATCATAGAAGAACTAGGCAAAGACGTGCGCCGGCTGGAGATCATTACCGAACGGTTCTCCAACATCGGGTCGGTGCCGGTGCTCAAAGACGAGCCGCTGCAGCGGGTGCTGGAAAACGCCATCGGGTATCTGCGCAACCGTGTTTCCAACAAAGTAGCCTTCTCTATAGAATCTGAGTTTCCGCCCGAGACCACGGCCAAAGTGAACATCCCGCTGTTTGAGTGGGTCATTGAGAACATCTGCAAGAACGCTGTGGACGCCATGGAAGGCAAAGGCAGCATCACGCTGCGCCTGGTGAAATCCAACGTAAAAGACGCCATCGCGCTGGACATTCAGGATACCGGCAAAGGCATCCCCAAGACGAAACAGGAAGAAGTTTTCGTTCCTGGCTACACTACCAAAAAGCGGGGCTGGGGCTTAGGTCTGGCTCTCGCCAAGCGGATTATAGAGAACTACCACCAGGGCCGCCTGTTCGTGAAATCCTCTGAGGTAGGCAAGGGTACTACGTTTAGGGTAGTGTTGAATAGGTAAGTTGTTTTAGGACTGTTTTCTGGAAAAGAGGTGCTAAACAGAAAGTTTGTATTCTATTTTCTATCTCCTGGTTCAAGTTTTTAACTTGGACCTACTTTGGGCTGAAGTTTGCAACTTCAGTGAGGCGCAAGCCTCAAAACTGCCTTGCACAACTTTGGCGCGGATTTACTTTCGTGACTTTCCTTCTGCCTCTACTTCCTACTCCCTTCCTTATCAAGCCTCGGGGCTGCAGATGCGGTCTGCGGGCGTTTGTCACTTTTCTCCTTGATGAGAAAAGTAACCAAAAGAATCAAGAAGAAAAGAAACTCGCTGACGCTCAAACAGTCTTTTCTTCAGTAAAGGTACCACCCCGCTGCCGTCCTTTGTTTCATAGCACACGTAGGCCATTACTGCTTGAGCTGTTAAAGCGTGCGTCAGGCCGGTGCTCGGCCTCACTGTAGGCCTTCGCCCCGACCTGCCGCAGGAAACATACAGCCTTAGCGTTTGGATGGGTTATTCATTCTGGGTTATTTTACAATGTAGAGACCAGGCACTGCCTTGTCTCCCTAGTTCTGCCGCAAAGAACATAACCCCTACAAGGACCTCTCAAGAGAGCCCTTGCATATCTTGCTTCAGCTTTCCTCGCCGTTGTTGGTGTTATCACCGACAACCAAAACTGCCGTTCAGCCGCTTCTTGACGCATTGTGGGATTCCCCTCCTCGGAGGGGTAGGGAGTGGGTAGTGCTTTTGGCTTGTTTACCCTAAAACACCCTAGAAACGCAATCAGCGGAATAGGTTTTTAACCCTGTAGTAAAGACCACGTGGAGAATACCACTTATACCAGAAGGCGCCACCGACTATAACAGTTTCTCCCATGAAGCTTGTGTCTTGGGAGAGGAGAATGGTTACTTCTGAGGTTCTCAATAATTCCGCCACCTTTCTCTCCTGAGTTTGGTAGCCGATGAAAGAGAAAATAACCGTTTGTTCTTCGGGTTGTATTCCTATGGGAAGTCCCAAAGAAAAATACCCGTTCACATCTGTGGGGGTGGACACGGTAGTGCCTTTGAGTAGTACCGTTGTGCCTGGCATTGGGGTATTAGTTGTCGCATCCAGTATTCTTCCTTTAAGTACTACTAAGCTATCTGCGGCGAAAGCTTTTTGAGGAATTTCTGATTTGGGCGCTGCGTCTCTGATAGACAATGGGAAAGCAGGAGAGGGGTGTGCCTCTACTGTCTTCGTGCTTAACCACACCGATAAACCCAGTACCGCAGCTCGCCAAGTCCATCGGTTCCTTGGGGCAGTGGCGACTAACTCTCTTCCTAACTGCTTTTCACTGAGCCTTCCACAGGTACGACCTTCCTGCTTAGTAAGCCAATTCACCACTTCGGCGTCAGACATAGCGGTGAAATCCACTACTGTTTTAGCGCAGTTTTGGCAAAAACGGCCCTGAAGCTCAGGTGACATGGCGTGCCAATCCTGGTGGCAGGGTTGGGGCACGGAGACGGTGAGGCGGCGGTTGGGCATAAGGGTGGGTTTGTCTAAATATAGGGTGGTTTCGCCGCTTTCAGAATATTTTGCTTAACTTTTCACCTGAATTTTTACACCCAACAGACCAAGTGAATTTAAAAAGTCTTTTCCGCCGCAAGAGTTTAACCGCTGTTTTGCATACCCCGTCCGCCGATGTAGCCACCCACCCGGGGGCTGTGGAGGAGGGGCTGGAGCGTAACCTAACCGTAAGGGACTTGACTTCCCTGGGAATTGCCGCCATCATTGGAGCCGGTATTTTCAGTACCATCGGGAATGCGAGTTATGAGGGTGGTCCGGCGGTATCGCTGCTGTTTGTTTTCACGGCCATTGCGTGCGCGTTCTCGGCGCTGTGCTATGCCCAGTTTGCGGCCACCATCCCGGTGAGCGGCTCGGCGTACACCTACGCGTACACTTCCTTCGGGGAGCTGGCGGCCTGGATCATTGGTTGGGCCTTGATTATGGAATACACGGTGGGGAACATTGTGGTGGCCATCTCCTGGAGCGATTATTTTACCGGTCTGATGAGTGGGGTAGGGCTGGATATTCCGGCCTGGTTAACCATGGGAACCCAAAGCGCCCATAAAGGCTACTACGAGGTAGTGGCGCTGCTGCAGGCCGGGCAACCGCTTTCAGCGGCAGATCCGGTGCAGTTGGAGGCATACAACACCTGGCTGGCGGCCCCTAATTTCCTGGGCGGGAAGCTGGTGATAGACTTGCCTGCTTTCCTCATCAATGCCGTAATTACTACTTTGGTGTACGTTGGGATAAAAGAGTCCAAAAACGCCTCTAACCTGCTGGTGCTGTTGAAAATGGCCGTGGTGTTGGTGGTGATTGCCGTGGGGATTTTCTACGTTACCCCAGCCAACTGGAGCCCGTTTGCCCCTAACGGGATTGGCGGCGTGCTCAAAGGCGTATCGGCGGTGTTTTTTGCCTATATCGGGTTTGACGCCATCAGTACCACCGCAGAAGAATGTAAGAATCCGCAGCGCGATTTGCCCCGCGCCATGATCTATGCGCTTATCATCTGTACTATTCTGTACGTGATCATCACGTTGGTGCTTACGGGAATGGTATCTTATAAAGAACTGGCCGTAGGCGATCCGTTGGCGTATGTGTTTACCAAAGTAGGCGTTGACTGGCTGGCCGGTGTGGTAGCCGTGAGTGCCATCTTTGCCATGGCCTCGGTGCTGCTGGTGTTCCAGATTGGACAGCCCCGTATCTGGATGACCATGTCCCGCGACGGCTTGTTACCTCCTGTGTTCTCTAAAGTGCATCCGCGCTTCAGAACCCCATCTTTCTCTACGTTGGTGACCGGTTTCTTTGTGGGCGTGCCTGCCTTGCTGCTCAACATGGACTTGGTGATTGACCTGACCAGCATTGGGACGCTCTTCGCGTTTGCCCTGGTGTGCGGCGGTATTCTCATGATTGATCCGCATGGTACTTCTGAGGCCCGTTTTAAGGTGCCTTACCTCAACGGGAAATTCCTGGTGCCGGTGATTCTGGGGATAATTGGGGTGTTGGTATTGCTGTACAACCGGGAAGCCATTGATGAGTTCTGGAGTGCGGTGGCTTGGAGTGGCGGCTATGAGGAGTTCCGTCACCAAATCCCTATGCTGGTGTTCCTGATTTCCTGTGTGCTCATGGCCTGGGTTTCTTTTAAAAAGAACCTGTCTTTGCTGCCGGTGCTGGGACTTTTGACCAACCTCTACCTCATGACGCAATTAGGGGTGAACAACTGGCTGTTATTCACCGTTTGGCTGCTGATTGGTCTGGCTATCTACTTCGGGTACAGCTACAAACACAGCAAACTGGCGGTGCGCCGGCAAGTAGTATAGGGCGTACAAATTTTCTTGCGCTGCGGCAACTACGCTATTGTTGCTAAAAGGTTTCAAAAATTTTCTTTCTTCCCTTTTGGGTGGTACCTTTCCTATACTTTAGGTAGGCCGAGCTGTGTCTGCCTTGTAAAAGGAAAAGCTGAGGCCGTGGTTGAGAGAGAGATCATAGAAAGTAATCTGCACCTGACTTACCGCAGGGATCTGGACATCCTGTTCCTGCGCTGGTATAGGAGCCCCGATTCCACGCAG
This sequence comes from Rufibacter hautae, assembly GCF_008271695.1. GTDB lineage: Bacteria > Bacteroidota > Bacteroidia > Cytophagales > Hymenobacteraceae > Nibribacter > Nibribacter hautae. Next base: position 1,635,070 of record NZ_VKKY01000001.1, on the reverse strand, counting down.
TTGCGGCAGGGGTATTTGCAGGCGCTGGACATGGCCAAAGAAGTGAAAACGGCCTACTATATGTTTGACCTGCGCAGCCGGGGACAGGTGTCTGCTGAGGATGAGGCTTGGTTGCTCCAGCGTTTTTTTCCCTCAATGGAGGAAGAGTGCAGCCATAAAAGCTACTGCGCCAACCTGGTTACCCCTACCCATTTCAACCATATCAGAGACAAAGTAGGGTTTGAGTACCTTGACCAATACAGTGACCTTACCAAGATGGGTATCTTCCTGTCTGAACAGGATGCCGTAGCCTGGCTCCTGAAAAGCCGCGCCGACCGGTAGTTGGTTTTTTTTCCTCTATTTCGCCCGGTTCACCAGCAGGACCCCTCCTAGAATGATGGCCATGCCCACGTAGTGCATCAGATGAATGCTCTCGCCATCGGCTACGCCCCAGATCAAGGCCACAACAGGCATGAGGTAGGTAGAGGTGCTCGCGAAAAGCGTATTGGTCATGTGGATGAGCTTGTTGTAAAACACCAACCCGATGGCGGTGCTGAACACGGCCAGCAGCGTGATATACCCCAAGGCTTCCCAGGCCGCTGGTTGCGTGGCCAGTTTCTCAAATGCCGGCGTGGTGCAGAGATAGATAAACGCCAGCGGTCCCACCGTCAGTAAAGCCAGGCTAGCCATGGTCAACGGCTTGATGCCCGCCAGACAGTGCTTGATAATGTTCAGACTGCCGCCGTACAGCACCGTGGCCAGGACCACATACAAGCCGTAAAATGAATTGGAGGAAGTCTCCTGGGCGCTGCCCGAGAAGATAAGCACCGCCGTTCCTGCAATCCCGATCAGAATTCCCAGCACCCGCAGCAACGTGATCTTCTGCTGGAAGAAAATGGCGCCTATGATAAGAGTGAACAAAGCCGTCAACGAATTCAACACGCCCGCCAGGCCGCTGGCCAGTCTGGTTTCAGCGTACGCAAAAAGAAAAGCCGGAATCAGGTTGCCAATCAGGCCGCTCAGCAGCAGAAACTTCCATTGGCCGGGTTTGGGTGCTTTCAATCCCTTCAGCGCGAAGGGCAGCAAAGCCAGCATCGCAATGGTGATCCTGATGGCGCCCAGTTCATCAGAGGAGAAAACTTCCAACCCTTTCTTGATCAGAATAAACGAGGTGCCCCAGATAAGGGCCAATCCGGTCAAGATGATCCACGCCAGCGCGGGAGTAGAAGCGTCAGGTTTGGAGAGGGCAGGAGAAGGGACTTGAGTAGACACAGCAGGAGCTTGAAAATGGAGGTGCAAAGATAAGGGAAGCTTCTAAACGAATGAGAGATTGAGTGAAGGATAGAAGGACTGAATCTGTTTTAGCCCTGATTTTGTAAAACAGCTTGTAAAAGGAACTGGCGCAGACATTCGTAGGGCCTTCGGGCGCTACGAAGTCTTTTGAGTAAAGGGTGTTGTGGTGACTTTCAAGAGTTCTTAGAGAAAAAAAATGTGAGGTTTGGTACAGTGACATCGTCGGCTCTAAGACCTCGTAGTGTCCGAAGGTCCTACGAGTGTCTCTGCCAAAAACTGATGTCCCTGAAAACAAAGAAGCGCTTCAGGGCCGATTTTTGGAAATCAGCCCTAAAGCGCTTCTTTGTATGATATATGAAGTTTACGCCTCGGCGTACTCCATGGAGTTTGCAATCTCGTCCAGAATGGCGTAGATCTCCTGCGGGTCCTCAGTCTGTACCAAGCGCGTGCGGTAACCTTTCACGTTGGGCAAGCCCCGGAAGTAATTGGCGTAGTGGCGGCGCATCTCAAAAATGCCCAGACGCGGACCTTTCCACTCCAAGCCCTTGTCAAAGTGCATCTTGCACATGTCAATGCGCTCCTGGATGGTGGGCGGCGCCAGCAACTCGCCGGTCTGTACGTAATGCTTGATCTCCCGGAAAATCCAGGGGTACCCAATGGAGGCCCGACCGATCATGATTCCGTCCACCCCAAACTGCTCTTTGTAGGCAACGGCTTTCTCAGGCGTGTCAATGTCGCCGTTCCCGAAGATGGGGATCTGGATGCGCGCATTCTCTTTGATTTTCCGGATGAGGGTCCAGTCGGCCTCGCCTTTGTACATCTGCACGCGGGTGCGGCCGTGTACCGTCAAGGCTTTGATCCCGATGTCCTGCAGTCGCTCGGCCACTTCCTCCACGTTCTTCGTGGATTCGTCCCAGCCCAAACGGGTCTTCACCGTCACCGGCAACCCGAAAGGCTCTACCGCCTTCACAATGGCCGAGGTCATGGCCACCATCTTGGGGATATCGCGCAGCAGGGCCGCGCCAGCGCCTTTGCAGGCCACGTTCTTCACCGGGCAGCCGTAGTTGATGTCTATCAAATCTGGGCCCACCTGCGCCGAGATTACCGCCGATTCGCGCATGGAATCTATATCGGAACCGAAGATCTGGATCCCGATGGGCTGCTCGTAGTCAAAGATGTCCAGTTTTTGGCGGCTTTTGGCCGCATCGCGGATTAGGCCCTCTGAGGAGATGAACTCCGTATACATTAAGTCGGCGCCGTTGGCCTTGCACACTGCCCGGAATGGCGGATCGCTGACGTCTTCCATAGGTGCCAGCAGCAGCGGGAAGTCCGGCAGCTCTATCTGACCGATTTTTACCACGTGAATGAGTTTAAATATTTCGCGTAAATTTACCTCATTAAAACCACACCGCCTATATGAAAGGTTTCATCTCCCCAACCCTGCATCCGTTAAAGTCACTTTTGTTGTTTATCGTGTTCGTGGTGGCAGGGCTGTTCATCGGGAATTTCCTGGCGGTGGTGCTGGTGAAAATGATCTGGGGCTACGGGGTGGTGGAGACCGCCGAGATGCTTTCCAAACCGAGTGCTTACCCTGAGAGCCGCAGCGCGTTGGTGCTGTTTCAGGGGATGGTGCACTTTGTGGGGTTCACGGTGGCCTCACTGGCTTTCCTGCGGGTGAATGCTTACAAACCTGCCGCTTTTCTGTCGCCTAGGGCCGTGGTGCCGTTTTACCTGCTTTTAGGTAGCGCTGTGTTGCTGCTAGTGATTCTGCCGGCTTCCTCCTGGGTGGTGCACTGGAATGCTACCGTAGACTTTCCGGCTTTTCTGGAAGGGTTTGAGCGCTGGGCCAAAGCCAAGGAAGATGCCCTGCGGGAACTGACCCTGGAGCTGACCAAGATCAACACCATCCCGCAATTGGTTCTGGGCATGGTGGTGTTTGCGGTGCTGCCCGCCATTGGCGAGGAACTGGCGTTCAGGGGCATTGTGCAGCAGGAACTGCAGCGCTGGTGGCGCAACCCACACCTAGCCATCTGGGTGTCTGCTATCATCTTCGGGATCATTCACTTGCAGTTCTACGGCGTGGTGCCGCGTATTATGCTGGGCCTGCTCTTCGGGTACCTGTACTGGTGGTCTGGGAATATCTGGGTGCCTATCATCGGGCACTTCATGAATAACGGGTTCATGGTGCTCATGATGTTCCTGGCGCAACGCCAGGCCGTAACCATGAACGTGGAATCCACGGAGCCTAACTCCTGGTCTTTGTCTTTGATTTCTTTGGGGCTTACCGCTGTACTGTTATACGGCCTGTACACCTCTTTCCGGCGCTTGCCGGTTCCCGCAGAGGAAGAATCCCGTTTCTAAGCCCTTTTCCTGAAATCAGCCTTTAAACAGCCGCGGGCCTTTTGCTGCCTTACGCCGTCTTACCAATCCTTTTAAATGGAAACAGAGAAAAAACAATTGAACAATCTGCAGCTACGCGTTCTGGCGGGCGTGATTGGCGGGGCAGTCTTCATAGGCGCCATTTACTTTCATGAATGGACGTTCTTCCTGCTGTTTTTGGTGCTCACGGTGTTGGGCCTGCTGGAGTTTTACCGCCTGCTTGCCAACCGGGGGTTCCAGCCTAACAAAGCCATTGGGGCGATGCTGGGTGTAGGCCTGTACGTTTTGGGTTTTCTGGTAGAGCGCGGTGATCTGGCTAGTGACTGGCTTTTTCTCTTGCCCCCTGTGATGCTGCTGGCGCTGGTGGCCGAGCTGTACCGTAAGAAAGAGCAGCCTTTCACCAATGTGGCCCTTACGCTGGTTGGGGTTTTTTACATCGCAGCCCCGTTTACGTTACTGCACGTACTGGCTTTCCTGCCAGACAGATACAGCTGGCAGATCATTCTGGGGGTTATGTTTCTCATCTGGTCCTCAGACACGGGAGCCTACGCGGCCGGCAAAACCCTTGGGAAAAATAAATTATTTCCGCGTATTTCGCCCGGCAAAACCTGGGAGGGCTGGGTTGGCGGCGTGCTTCTGTCTTTGGGCGTGGCATGGATATTGTCACTGTACTTCCAAGACCTGGAGCTGGTGCACTGGCTAGGTGTGGCCGTGTTGGTGTCTGTGTTTGGCGTTTTAGGCGATTTAGTGGAATCTATGCTGAAAAGAAGCCTGGACGTGAAAGACTCCGGCACCCTCATTCCTGGCCACGGCGGCATTCTTGACCGATTTGACAGCCTTATTCTGGTTGTGCCGTTCCTGGTGGCTTTCCTGGAACTGGTGCGGTAAAATTTCCTTACTTATAAAACCGCTAATCATAGTTTAGTGTTATAAATTTGATAATTTTGCCGCCAGTAAATTCCCCTGAATTACAAAATTTATAATTTATGGCAGCATACAACAGTAAGATGGCTTATAAAGAACCAGCGCCTATCAAAGACAAAGAGAATCCCTTTGAGTCTATGATGTCCCGTTTCAACATTGCGGCGGAGGTGTTAGGTCTGGATGATGAGACGTATGAAGTTCTGAAATCCCCTACCCGGCAAGTGATTGTGAACCTACCCGTTACCATGGACGATGGCAGCGTGCGGGTGTTTGAGGGTTTCAGGGTGGTGCACTCTAATATATTAGGTCCGTCTAAAGGTGGTATCCGCTATGACAAAGGTGTTTTCCTGGACGAGGTAAAAGCCCTTGCCGCCTGGATGACCTGGAAATGCGCCGTGGTGGATATTCCGTACGGCGGAGCCAAAGGCGGGATTGTGTGTGATCCCACTACTATGTCGGCCGGCGAGATTGAGCGCTTGACCCGCGCTTACACCGTGGCTTTGATTGATACCTTCGGCCCGGATCAGGATATTCCTGCCCCAGATATGGGTACCGGTCCGCGCGAGATGGCCTGGCTCATGGACGAATACTCCAAAACTAAGGGCATGACCGTGAACTCGGTGGTGACGGGTAAACCGTTGGTACTGGGTGGTTCGTTGGGTAGGGTAGAGGCTACCGGACGCGGGGTGATGGTATCGGCCATGGCCGCGATGGAGAAACTGGGCATGGACCCAACGCAATCCACTGCTGCGGTGCAGGGATTCGGGAACGTGGGTTCCTGGGCGGCCAAACTGCTGGCTGAGCGCGGGGTGAAGATCCTGGGCGTAAGCGACGTGAGCGGCGCCTATTGGAACGAGAACGGTATCAACATTGAAGAAGCCATTGCCTATAAGAACGCCCACAACGGTCGTCTGGAAGGATACGTGGGGGCAGAGCCTATCAGCAATGATGAGCTGTTGACCTCTGCTGTGGATTTATTAGTGCCTGCCGCTGTGGAAGACGTGATCACTGCCCGCAACGCTGATCAGATCCAGGCCAAACTGATTGTGGAAGGTGCCAACGGCCCAACCTCGGCCAACGCCGATAAGATCATCAACGAGAAAGGCATCATGGTGGTGCCCGATATTCTGGCCAACTCTGGTGGGGTGACGGTGTCTTACTTTGAGTGGGTGCAGAACCGTTTAGGCTACAAATGGAGCCTGGACATGGTGACGGAGCGTTCTGACCGGATCATGACCGAGGCCTTCAACAAGGTGTATGCCACCTCTCAGAAATACAGCGTGCCCATGCGTATCGCCGCTTATATTGTGGCTATTGACAAGGTAGCACAGACCTATAAATTCCGGGGTGGCTTCTAAGTAGAAGCTTTCCGGCAACGGCCAGAAGTATATAAACTTGCCGCCTCCTGTCTTTTTTCTAGACAGGAGGCGGTTTTTTTTATATTTTTGCTTAATCAGCCAAAGAGTATCTAATGAAAATTCATAAAGAAGGACGAAAGATTCTGTTTTTTACCCTGTTAGGCATGTTGGTCGTGAACATGGCGCTTTACTACTTCAACAGCGAGCATATCACCTTTAACAGGATCTTCTCTGGCGTTTCCTTTATCGTTTTTCTGCTCATTCTACAGTTCTTCCGTAGCCCGTACCGCAACCTTCTCCTGCATGAAGATTTGGTGGTGGCGCCCGCCGATGGCAAAGTGGTGGTGATTGAGAACGTGGAGGAACCCGAGTATTTCAACGATGTGCGCAAGCAGATCTCCATCTTTATGTCGCCTATCAACGTGCACATCACACGTAACCCGGTTTCGGGGATAGTGAAATACTTCAAATACCACCCGGGTAATTACTTTGTGGCCTGGCACCCAAAGTCCAGCACCAAGAACGAGCGTACCACGGTAGTGGTGGAGTCTCTGGCTGGTCCCGAGGTATTGTTCCGCCAGATTGCCGGGGCCATGGCCCGCCGTATTGTGTGGTATGTGACCGAGGGTGACGAGGTAAACCAGGGCGAGGAGTTCGGCTTTATCAAGTTCGGGTCCCGCGTAGACATCTTCGTGCCGGTAGACACCGAGGTGAAAGTAGAACTGGGCCAGAAAACCAAAGGCGGCCAAACCATCATCGCCCAACTGAAAACCAGCAGCTCCGGTTTCTTCGGTTAGAATCAAGTAGCGCGAATCACGTAATAAGACCTTTTCTAGTTTCTGATAAAACGAAGAAGCCTCATCTAGATAAGATGAGGCTTCTTCGTTTGAAGGGTATTTTCAGAAATCGAGCCTAAAACGGCAAGTTTAGAGTCGTGTTACCTGATACGTAGTACCAAGTACTAGAACCAGTTCTCGGCTAGTTTCATCAGTTGCTCCAGGTACTTCTGGTCAACCTCGTCAAAGTCATCCAACTGGTCGCTGTCCACGTCCAGTACCATTTTCACCTCGCCGTCTTTGATCACCGGTACCACGATCTCAGATTTCGAAGCGCTGCTGCAGGCGATATGTCCGGGGAAAGCCTCTACGTCCGGTACCAGGATGGTTTCGCGGCGGGTGTAGCAGGCGCCACAAACGCCCTTGTGGAACGGGATGCGGGTGCAAGCTACGGGTCCCTGGAAAGGCCCCAGCACCAGTTGGTTTTCTTTCACCAGGTAAGCGCCCACCCAGAAAAAGTTGAACGTCTCTTTTAGGGCCGCCATCACGTTGGAAAGGTTCGCAACCAGGTCGGTTTCCGGGGCTACTAATGCTTCAATCTGCGGAAGCAGGGTTTTGTATTTCTCTTCTTTGGAGAGCGTGGTGTCAATAAATAAGTCTTCGGCCATGGGGAAATGTGCTAATTTGTAAAAGTGCTGATGTGCTAATGATCTGTGTAGCACAACGTTTTCTTGAACGGCAAAGGTAGCCTTAGGGGTTCCCTGACGCAACTTTTGGTGGTATGCTGCAGGAAACGGAAAGAACAGGCTTCCTGTTTTAAGGCTGTTTTTTCTAAATAGGCCCAGAAGAGGCTGTCTCTAGGAAAGACGGTTTCGGTAAATAGTCAATTCGTCGTCCCCTACCATTGTTTTGGAGGCGATTGAAAGCGGCGGCAGTTGTGGTGCCTTAATGCCGTGCGATAGGCTTTTGGTGCTCTTGAAGACCCTGATTTCATCCCATAAACTGTTTTGCAGCAGCGTCTCCAGCAGGACCGTGCCTCCTTCCACCAGCACCGACTGTATGTTCCGCTGGAAAAGATCGGCTAACATCTGGTCCAGGAAAACGCCCTCCGGAGATAAGTTTATGAATTCTGTATGGGCGGTGCTGGCCTTTTCTTGTAGAGTGTAAATGAGGGTAGGCTGGTTGTCATCCAGCAGGTGGTGCGTAGTAGGGATCTGCAACTGCTTGTCAATGGCTATCCTCAGGGGGACTTGTCCGGGCCAATGGCGGACATTAAGCTGCGGATTATCGTGGAGTGCCGTGCGGGTGCCCACCAGAATGGCTTGTTCCTGGGTGCGCCACTTATGCACCAGTTGTTTCGCCAGAGGACCAGAAATCTGGGTAGCCTGGTAATTTGGCAGGGCAATGAACCCATCCGCCGACTCTGCCCATTTCAATACCAGGTAAGGGCGCTTTTTGGTCTGGAAGGTGAAAAAGCGGCGGTTCAATTCCAGACCTTCCTCCTCCAGTACACCAATGTGCACCTTACAGCCGGCATCCAGCAGTTTCTTGACGCCTCTGCCCGCCACTAGCGGATTGGGGTCGGGGTTGCAGATAATGACATCGCGCACACCGTGCTCAATTAAGAAATCGGCGCAGGGCGGAGTCTTTCCGTAGTGGGAGCAGGGTTCCAGGGTGACATACACACGGCTGTGGGGGAGCAAGCTTTTGTCATTCACGCTGTTGATGGCATTGACCTCGGCATGGGGGCCGCCGTACTGCTGGTGCCAGCCTTCGCCAATGATCTTGTGTTTGTGGACTACCACGCAGCCCACAATAGGGTTAGGGCGTGCGTAACCGCTGCCTAAGGCCGCCAAATCCAGCGCCCGCTGCATGTATTTCTCCTCTGTGTGCATTACCTGTATTTACGCGCTCTGGTCAATTCTTTGCCCGAATATCGGGCGTTTTTTCAGAAATTGCCCAAAACTGACCTTTATGCAGACCCTTGAAGCTATTTTAGAGCACCTGGCTCACCAACTGGAAACGCTCTACGAAGCCCCGGAGGCCCGCACAATGGCCGAGTGGACCCTGCAGCATGCGCTGGGCGTAGGCAGGTTTGAGTTGCTGCGCCGCCGGAAAGAAGAGGCTCCCGAGGAGGTGCAAAAACAAGTGCAGGGCTATCTGGAACGGCTTTTGCGGCATGAGCCCCTGCAATATGTGTTAGGCGAGGCCTCGTTCTACGGACGTGAGTTCATGGTTACCCCGGCAGTGCTCATCCCCAGGCCCGAAACAGAAGAATTAGTACAGCGGGTCATCAAAACCTACCAGCATCATTCAGAAGTTAAACTGTTGGACATAGGAACTGGCAGTGGTTGTATTCCCATTACCCTGGCTGCTGAACTGCCTCGTGCCCAAGTGTGGGGACTGGATGTCTCCTCAGCGGCATTGAAGGTATCAAAGGCGAACGCAGAAAAGCTGGTGCAATCTGTAACCTGGCTGCAACAAGACATTCTGGTGGAAATGCCCGCGCTAGCGCCGAACAGTTTGGATGCCGTGATAAGTAATCCGCCGTACGTGCTGGAGGAGGAAAAAGAGCAGATGCGGCAGAACGTGCTGGCGTTTGAACCGCACTTGGCGCTGTTCGTCCCTAATGAAGATCCCCTGCTTTTTTACCGTCGCATTGCGGTGGTGGCGCAGCAGTTGCTGAAGAAAGGAGGGAAACTGTTCTTTGAGATAAACGAGCGCTTTGCTGAAGAAACAGTTGAGATGCTGAGAGAAATGGGGTATCAGGAAATCAGGGTTTACAAGGATCTGCGGGGAAAAGACCGGGTGTCTGGGGCCGTATGGAAATGATTTTCTATAAGAAGCGTGATGAATATAACCATGTTACAGGGAATTATTATAAAAACCCCTACCTTTGCGGCTGCAAAAAATGATATCCAAATAAGAAGGTTATCCGTAAAGAGCACGGCTCTTTGAAAAAGCCCAGTACCCATGAACCAACCTGCTTCCGCGTACACTGCCCATGAAACCGCTGTCATTGACGAAGGTTGTACCATTGGGGAGGGAACCAAGATTTGGCACTTCTCACATATTATGTCTGATTGTGTCATTGGGAAGCGTTGCAATATTGGGCAAAACGTAGTGATCTCCCCAGGTGTCATCTTGGGGGAGAATGTCAAAATCCAAAACAATGTATCAGTTTACACCGGAGTGGTGTGCGAAGATGATGTCTTCCTAGGACCTTCTATGGTGTTCACCAACGTGCTAAATCCCAGAAGCGCAATCAACCGGCGGGGAGAGTACCTAAAAACGTTGGTGCAGAAAGGCGCTAGCATCGGGGCCAATGCCACTGTGGTGTGCGGCCATACCATTGGAGCCTACGCCCTTATTGGTGCCGGAGCCGTTGTGACCAAGGATGTGCTCCCTTATGCGCTGGTCTACGGAAACCCCTCCAAACAGCACGGTTGGGTCAGCGAAGCCGGACACAAACTGGTGTTCAATGACCAGAATGAAGCCCTTTGCCCAGAAACAGGCGAGAAATACAAATTAGAAAATAACGTAGTAACTAAATCATCCATTCAAATAGATTAACTGTGTACCAGCAACTCCTCAACAAAGAAGCCAAATTGGCTGTGATCGGATTAGGATATGTAGGACTTCCCATTGCCCTGGAGTTCGCCAAACAAATCAGTGTTATCGGGTTTGACATCAATGCTCAGCGGGTAGAGTTGATGAAAAACAACGTGGACCCTAGCGGTGAGCTGGAGGCTTCTGCGTTTGAAGGGTGTGACATCACCTTCACCAACGACTTGGAAGTACTTAGAGAGGCCCGTTTCTTTATTGTAGCGGTTCCTACCCCTATTGATGCTTACGCTCTTCCAGACCTGAAGCCTTTGCTGGGAGCCTCCACCACCGTGGGCAAGGTCCTGAAAGAAGGCGATTACGTGGTGTATGAATCTACCGTATACCCAGGCTGTACCGAGGAAGACTGTATTCCAATCTTGGAACGCGAGTCTGGCCTTAAGTTCACGACTGATTTCAAAGTTGGTTACTCCCCAGAGCGCATCAACCCGGGCGACAAAGAGCACACGTTGACCAAGATCGTGAAAGTGGTTTCTGGTTGTGATGAAGAGTCCTTGGATATCATCGCGAAAGTGTACGAATTAGTGATTCAGGCGGGTGTGCACCGCGCCTCATCCATCAAGGTTGCCGAGGCTGCCAAGATCATTGAAAATACCCAGCGTGACGTGAACATCGCCTTGATGAACGAGCTGTCTATCATCTTCGACCGGATGAACATCAATACCTACGAAGTGTTGGAGGCTTCCGGCACCAAGTGGAACTTCCTGAAGTTCTTCCCTGGTCTGGTAGGCGGTCACTGCATTGGCGTGGACCCTTACTATTTGACCTACAAAGCGAAAGCATTAGGCTACGATTCCAAAATCATCCTCAGCGGCCGTACCATCAATGACGGTATGGGCGCTTATGTGGCCAGCAAAGCCATCAAGATGATGATTAAAGAAGGAAAAGCCATCTCCAAAGCCAAGGTTTTGGTGATGGGTGCTACCTTCAAAGAAAACGTGGAAGACATCCGTAACTCTAAGGTGGCTGACGTGATCAACGAGCTGAAGAGCTTCGGAGTGCAGGTAGACGTGGTGGACCCCTATGCCTCTTCACAGGAACTGGAGCACGAGTACGGCTTTGCCCTGACCGAAAACCCAAGCAACGACTATGACGCCGTAGTAGTGGCTGTGAACCATAAGGATTACTTAGGTTTTGATGAGAGCTATTTCCAGAGTATCTCCGCTGATAGTCCTATCGTGATTGACTTGAAAGGTATTTATCGGGGAAAAATCAATACATTGCCTTACTGGAGCTTATAAACACATACTATGAGTAAAATTCTTGTAACCGGCGGAGCAGGCTATATCGGCTCCCACACCGTGGTAGAACTGGCCGCAGCAGGCTATACCCCCATTATCGTTGATAATTTCAGCAACTCAGAAGAGCGGGTATTACAGGGCCTTTCCCAAATTATTGGCAAAGAGGTAACTTCCTATAAAGTAGATTGTACTGATGCCGCTGCGTTACAGGAGGTTTTCTCAAAAGAAGGTGACATCACTGGCGTGATCCACTTCGCGGCCTACAAAGCAGTAGGAGAATCGGTGAAGGAACCGTTAAAGTACTACCACAACAACGTAGCCGGGTTGGTGACCTTGTTGCAGGTGATGGAAGCCAACAAGGTAACCCAATTGGTGTTCTCCTCTTCCTGCACAGTGTACGGTATTCCGGAGCAACTTCCGGTAACAGAGGAAACCCCTACGCAGAAAGCCAACTCGCCTTACGGTAATACCAAGAAGATCGACGAGGAGATCTTGCAGGATGTGGCCAACAGTGGAAGCTATTCTGTGAAGTCTATCGCTCTGCGGTACTTTAATCCAGTGGGAGCGCATGAGTCAGCCCTGATTGGAGAGTTGCCCTTAGGTGTCCCAAGTAACTTAGTGCCTTTCATCACCCAAACTGCCGCGGGCATCCGGGAGAGTCTAACCGTGTTCGGTACCGACTACGACACTCCGGATGGGAGTAATATCCGGGATTACGTGCACGTAGTGGACTTGGCGAAAGCACACGTAGCCGCCATCAAACGCTTGGCGAAACCAGAGGCCGTGCCTTACGAGGTGTTCAACATCGGTACCGGGCAAGGCAGCAGCGTGTTGGAAGTGATCAAGGCTTTTGAAAAGGCTACCGGGCAGAAATTTAACTACAAAATTGGTCCTCGTCGCGCCGGTGACGTGCCGGCCATCTACGCTGATGTGACCAAAGCCACCCAGGAACTCGGGTTTAAAACCTCCTTGTCTCTGGAAGACAGCTTAGGCAGTTCCTGGGCGTGGCAGCAGCAATTGACGAAGAAATAGAAGTTAATATCTAATAGGATGAAAATATTAATTACTGGAGGCGCTGGTTTCATCGGTTCCCATGTGGTGCGGTTATTTGTAACCAAGTATCCAAACTATCAAATCTTCAACCTGGATAAGCTTACCTATGCGGGCAATCTTCAAAACCTGACGGACATTGAAGATGCTCCTAACTACACCTTCATCAAAGGCGACATCACCGATCAGGAATACATCAACGGGTTGTTTCAAGAGCATCAGTTTGATGCTGTGATGCACCTGGCCGCCGAGTCGCACGTGGATCGTTCCATTACTGATCCCATGGCGTTTGTGCGCACGAACGTAAACGGAACCTGTAATCTGTTGCACGCCGCAAAAGAACTCTGGAAATCTGATTTCACCGACAAAGTGTTCTACCACATCTCTACTGACGAGGTGTACGGTTCATTGGGCGAGGAAGGCATGTTCACCGAGGAAACCAAATATGATCCTCGGTCTCCTTACTCCGCCTCTAAAGCCAGTTCAGACCATTTCGTGCGGGCGTATTACCACACGTATGGGTTACCGGTGAAAGTGTCAAACTGCTCTAATAACTACGGACCCAATCACTTTCCGGAGAAGCTGATTCCGTTGGCGTTGAACAACATTAAGAACAACAAACCGGTGCCAGTATACGGCAAAGGCGAGAACATCCGCGACTGGTTGTACGTGATAGACCACGCCCGTGCCATCGACGATGTGTTCCACAAAGGCAAAGAAGGCGATACTTACAACATCGGCGGCGTGAACGAGTGGCGCAACATAGACCTTATTCACCTGCTCTGCGACATCATGGACCAGAAACTGGACCGTGAGCCGGGCACCTCCCGTAAACTCATCACCTTTGTTACCGACAGAGCCGGCCACGATTTACGCTATGCCATTGACTCTTCCAAAATCATGAACGAGCTGGGCTGGAAACCATCGGTTACTTTCGAGGAAGGTCTGGAGAAAACGGTAGATTGGTACCTGCAAAACGAGGAGTGGTTGCAGAATGTGACCTCTGGTAGCTACCAGGAGTACTACAATGAGCAGTATGCCCGCTAAATTGCTGAATCAAAGTTAAGATGCGTTTACAGGCTGTTTTCATGGAAACAGCCTGTAAACGCATCTTTGTTTAAACTGGCTACAAAGCAGAATAAAGATTCCTTATAAATGGGATTACACCATATTCAAAAGAATCAAATTGGGTGAAAAAGGAACTGTGTTTTTAAGCCAGTTTTCTTGAAGTAACTCTCAAACGTATTTTAATTTTTTAATTCCTTATTCAATTCCCCTGTGTACGAGCATCCTTTTCATAACGGCTCTTTAGAGCAAACCTCTTTTTTAGTGACTGGCGGCGCCGGATTTATTGGCTCTAACCTAGTAGAATACCTATTAAAGTACAATGCCAAGAAAGTGCGGGTTCTGGATGATTATTCCAACGGATTCCACAAAAACCTGAGGGCTTTCCAAGACAATGACAGACTGGAAGTATTGGAAGGTGACATCCGGAATCTGGATACCTGCATGAAAGCCTGCGAGGGAATGGACGTGGTGTTGCACCAGGCCGCTTTGGGCTCAGTTCCGAGAAGCGTGAAAGATCCGGTGACGTCTAACGAGGTGAATGTGGGCGGTTTCGTGAACATGCTCATGGCTGCCAAAGAGCAGAACGTGAAGCGCTTTGTCTATGCTGCCTCTTCCTCAACCTACGGTGACAGCAAGTCGCTGCCCAAGGTAGAAGACAAGATCGGGAAGCCGTTGTCTCCTTATGCGGTGACCAAATACGCCAATGAGTTGTATGCCGATGTGTTCGGGAAAACCTACGGCATGGAAATCATCGGGCTGCGGTACTTTAATATCTTCGGACCCCGCCAAGATCCGAATGGCGCCTATGCAGCGGTAATTCCGTTGTTCATCGACGCGGTGCTGAACAACCGCGGACCAAGAATGAACGGCGACGGCGGGCAAACTCGTGACTTCACCTTCGTGGAGAACTGCGTGGAGGCGAACATCCGTGCCGCCTTGGTGGAGAACCCAGAAGCGATCAACCAGGTGTACAACATCGCGGTAGGCGATAGGACCTCTTTGAACGACCTGTTCAATATCTTGAAAGCAGAAGCCGGCGTGGACGTGCAGGCGGAATATGGCCCAGAGCGTGCCGGTGACATTAGAGACAGCTTAGCCGATATCTCTAAAGCGCAGCGTCTGTTGGGCTACAATCCGCAAATCAGAATTCAGGAAGGTCTGCAGAGGACGTTGGCCTGGTTCCGCGATAACCAAGATTTCATCTACAACCAGAAATAAGACCATGAAAGGAATCGTCTTAGCCGGAGGCTCAGGAACAAGATTACACCCGCTCACGCTCGCTGTTAGCAAGCAACTGATGCCCGTGTATGACAAACCCATGATCTATTACCCGCTGTCCACGCTCATGTTGGCCGGTATCAGAGACATCCTGATCATCTCCACCCCGCACGACCTGCCTATGTTTGAGCGTCTGCTGGGCGATGGCAGCCAGATTGGGTGCAATTTCAGCTACCAGGTACAGGAAGTTCCCAACGGACTCGCCCAAGCCTTCGTGTTAGGCGCCGACTTCATCGGGAATGACAAAGCCGCTTTGATTTTAGGAGATAACATCTTCTACGGCTCCGGCATGAGCAAACTGCTGCAGGCTAACAATGACCCGGATGGCGGCGTGGTGTATGCCTACCACGTGCAAGACCCGGAACGTTACGGCGTGGTAGAGTTTGACGGGAACATGAATGCCGTCTCTATTGAAGAGAAACCGAAGCAGCCGAAATCAAGCTACGCGGTGCCCGGTCTTTACTTCTATGACAACGACGTAGTAGAGATCGCCAAAAATCTTGAGCCCAGCCCGCGCGGAGAGTACGAAATCACCGATGTGAACAAAGAGTACCTCCGCCAAGGCAAACTGAAAGTTGGTATTTTGGACCGCGGTACCGCTTGGTTAGATACTGGTACCATCCAGTCGTTGATGCAAGCTGCTACGTTTGTGCAGGTAATTGAAGAGCGCCAGGGCCTGAAGATCGGGTCTATTGAGGAGGTGGCCTACCGCATGGGCTTCATCAATGCCGAGCAATTACAGCGCGTAGCCGAGCCCCTGCGCAAAAGCGGTTACGGCGATTACCTGCTGAGTGTCTTGAGAGAACAGAACAGCTTGTAAAGGCTGTATAGATAGACAGAAAGCCCTGTGAGGATTTTATCTTTACAGGGCTTTTTGTTTTAAGATTGTTTTCTGAGAAACGGGCCGAAAGCACTCCTACCCCGGGAAGATCAAGCCAATCACCAAACCAGCTAAGATAAGCGCGGGCGCCGGAATCTTCGTCCATTGCAGCAGCGCAAAGGTGAGCACCACCAACCCGAAGTTGTAAGGGGTATTCTCAATGGGATGGTACAGCATAATGGCGGCGGCGCACACCATTCCGCAACCCACGGCATTGATGCCTTCTAATGAAGCTTGAATGACTCTGTACTTCCGGAGCTCTTCCCAGAAGCGAATCACAAAGAAGATCAGAAAAGTGCCTGGCAGGAAAATAGCGATGGTACATACCACGCCGCCCAGAATCTGTCCGCCCCAACCGTAAGGGCGCATTGCCAGCGTACCGATATATGAACAGAAAGAGAAAACCGGACCCGGTAAGGCCTGCACCAGCGCGAACCCAGACAAAAACTCCTTGGAGTTGAGATAGCCCTTAAACTCCACAAACTCGGTGTACATCACAGGAATCAGTACTTGGCCCCCCCCAAAGATAAGGCTGCCGTTTCGGTAGAAGTTCTCAAAAAGCAGCACCGCCCGAAGTTGCGTGAACCGCCCCAACAAAGCCGCCGCAATGAGAACCCCGATAAACAGCAGGAAATTAGCCCACTCCACCTTCATCGGTTTCTTCTCCAATACGGGCTGCTTCTGGAACCTGAGTGCCGTTAGACTTCCACCTATCAGCAACAGCACCGGAAACACCCAGGGCGACCGGAAAAAGAAGGCTAGGATAGCGGAGAACACCATGATCACGATACCGCCTTTGGTGTAGACCACTTTTGAGCTGATCCGCCAGGCGGCGAAAGCCACGAACCCCACGGCCATGGGCTGGATGAATCTTGTGAAGCCTAAAGGCGCGCCTTTGCCTTCCAGAAAAGAGATGATGAGGGCCGCGGCAATCATGATGATGGCAGCGGGGGCAATCCAGACGAGGAGCGTAAGGTAAGCAAGGTTAGGTCCGCCTACTTTGAACCCAATGGCTGTAATGGTCTGGGTAGAGGAGGGGCCGGGCAGAATCTGGCACAGGGCATTGAGTTCCAGCAGTTCTTTCTCGGAGATGTAGCGCCGTTTTTCCACCAGCAGGCGCAGCATCATGGCAATATGCGCCTGAGGCCCGCCAAACGCCGTGAGCGAGAGCGAAGCCACATCCTTCAGGAAAATGTAATTACGAGGGCGCAATAGCTGGTAGGGTTGGAAGCGTTTCAGAGCATTCTTAAAGGTTGAATTGGTAAGCGAAAAGGGCAAGAGTAAGGTTCTGCGAAATCAGTTTTTGAGCCTCGTAGCAGCGCTACGAAGGTGATAAAAGTGCGAACGCCGGTTCTTGCTATGGCCCTTTGTAGCACCATAGGCAAATTTTAAGTGTGCTCTTAGGCCTGTTTTATAAAAATAGACTTAAAATGCGAAAGGAGCCCCTAAAGGCTCCTTCCAAAAGTCAAAAAGAAGAACTTATTTCTTAAGCCCTAACTCCACCAGACGCTCGTTGAGGAAGTCACCGGCGGTGATGTCTGGGAATTGTTTCGGGTTTTGCTCGTCAATGCAGCCCTCCAGACAGGTCAGGTCCATCTCAGAACGTGGGTGCATGAAGAACGGAATGGAGAAGCGGGAAGTGTGCATCAGCTCGCGTGGCGGGTTCACTACACGGTGGATAGTGGACTTCAGTTTGTTGTTGGTGTGGCGCGAGAGCATGTCGCCCACGTTCACGATAATCTGCTCTGGCAAGGCTGTGATCGGGATCCATTTTCCGTCGCGGCGCAGCACTTGCAGGCCATCGGCGGAGGCGCCCATCAACAGGGTGATCAGGTTGATATCCCCGTGCTCGGCGGCGCGAACGGCATCGGCAGGAACGGCATCCGGGTTCTCGATGGGGAAGTAGTGGATAGCGCGCAGGATGCTGTTTCCGTTGTGTACTTTGGCCTCAAAATAGTCTTCAGAAAGACCTAAATATAGAGCCAACGCGCGCAGAACCTGCTTGCCGGCGGCCTCCAGGCGGCTGTACGCCTCCAGGGCCACCTCCTGGAACTCGGTCACCTCTGCAGGCCACACGTTATCTGGGTATTCTTCTTTGATCGGGTCGTTATCGGTTACTTCCTGGCCCACGTGGTAGAACTCCTTCAGGTCGCCGGTGTTGCGGCCTTTGGCGTGCTCCTTGCCTTTGCCTACGTAGCCGCGCTGGCCGGCCAGACCCGGGATTTCGTATTTCTGTTTCACGTCATCGGGCAGGGCGAAGAACTTCTTGATGGCCGCGTATAAACGATCTGTCAACTCATCGCTCAGCCCATGGTTTTTCAAGGCGGCAAAGCCGATGTTCTGGTGCGCATCGCCCATGGCCTGTACGAAAGCAGCTTTGCGGGCCGGATCGCCGGAAGTGAAATCGGCGAGGTCCACCGATGGGATTTCCTCTAATAATTTATCGTTCATAAACCTGTCCTGACGTGTTTTTGAATGTCTTTTAAAATATGCCGCAAGTTACGAAATTTCTATCTTTGAAACATTCTGCGTATTTATACGAAAACCTAACTATGAAAAAGAAACATCTATCTTTTATGGCAGTAGCCGTAACGCTCCTGGCTTCTGCCTGTGACGGAAAACGGGCTGTTGAAACCACTGAAACCACTGTCTCAGACACTACGGCAATGGCGCATGACACTGCCGGCGTACAGCACCAAGGCGCTATGGGCACGCCCATGGAAAAAGGCGGCCTGAAAGTGTATTCTTACAGCAACTCCGTTGATTTCCCAGATGCGGACCTGGACCTGAACCAACCCGAGAAAAACGGCAAGGTGACCGGCGACTCAGTGCAGTTCAACTACGAAGTGAAGAACTTCCAGCTGAGCCAGCAGACCACCGATGCCGGTACCCACGAGCACGCCAACTCCAAAGAAGGCCAGCACATCCACAACATCGTGGACAACGAGCCTTATACCGCGCATTATAAGCCAACGTTCAAGAAGGCCATCAAGCCAGGCCAGCACGTGGTGTTGTCGTTCCTTTCGCGGTCTTACCATGAGAGCATCAAGCACGATGATGCCTATGACCTGCGCGTGATCAACGTGGGCAACGCCCCAGCCAGCGCCGCCAAGTTCGATGAGAGTGGCCAGCACCTGTTCTACAGCCGCCCCAAAGGCGAGTACAAAGGCGCCGATACCCGCAAGGTGATGCTGGACTTCTACCTGGTGAATACGGAACTAGCCAAAGATGGAAATAAAGTGCGCGCCACCATCAACGGCAACGAGTTCATCTTAGACCAGTGGCTGCCGTATTTGGTAGAAGGCCTGCCGATGGGCGAGAACACCTTCAAACTAGAGCTGATTGACAACGCAGGCAAGATGATTCCGGGTCCTTTCAACACGGTTGAACGCAAAATCACGTTGGCGAAATAACCTGTTTCCTGCCCATTTTCAGAGAAGCCGCTCCTAAACAGGAGCGGCTTTTTTGTTGGGCCTAATGGCTGTGTAGCCGATAGCCTATTTCAAAGCTGTTTTTAAAAAATAGGCCCTAAAACAATTTACCGCCGCAGCATAGGGGAGAAACGCTCTATAATTGTCTTGAAAGAGTTGTAATAAATAATTGGTGATTGCTACAAATAAGGTAAGTCGCTTTCACAGAGGCTGTTTTGGGCAGGTTTTAAGAAAATCGGGCCCAAAACAGCAAATTTTTTGTGCAGGCAACCACCGCCGGTAAACCTGCATCTATACAGGTGACGCTTTCCGGCAGAAGGCATTTGTTTAGGGCATTTCACCAGCGTTGACCATGATACAGCTCCAGAACATCCATAAATACTACGCCATGGCGCAGAACAAGCTCCATGTGCTGAAGGGCATTGATCTGCACGTGCGGGAAGGGGAACTGGTCTCCATCATGGGTTCCTCGGGGTCTGGCAAATCCACCCTGCTCAACATCCTGGGCATTCTGGACGATTTTGACACCGGCGATTACACGCTGGCGGGTACGCCCATCAAGAACCTTTCCCAAGCCAAAGCCGCCTATTATAGAAACAAGTTCCTGGGCTTCGTTTTCCAGAGTTTTAACCTGCTATCTTTCAAAAACGCCATGGAGAACGTGGCCTTGCCGCTCTATTACCAGAAAGTGGGCCGCAAGGAGCGCAACAAACTGGCTCTGGAGTACCTAGACCGCGTGGGCCTGAAAGAGTGGGCCGAGCACTCGCCCAACGAGATGTCTGGGGGGCAGCGGCAGCGCGTGGCCATCGCCCGGGCGCTCATCAGCCAACCCAAGTTGATCCTCGCCGATGAACCTACCGGCGCCCTGGACACCAACACGTCCTACGAGGTGATGGAGATCTTCAAGGAGGTGCACAAACAAGGCATCACGGTGGTGATTGTGACCCACGAGAACGACATCGCAGACCAGACCGAACGCGTGATACGCCTGAAAGACGGCCTCATCCTCGACGATGGTCTGGGAAACAGAACCGAGGAATTCCTGACGCCCGTGGCCTATACCCAAGCTTAACCCCGCAGCGCATGTTTGATGTTGACAAATGGCAGGAGATTCTGGGCACCATCCGGAAAAACCGGCTCCGTACCTTCCTCACGGCCTTTGGCGTGTTCTGGGGCATCTTCATGCTGGTCATGCTGCTGGGTTTTGGGCAAGGTTTACAGAACGGCGTGTTCAACCGCTTCGGGGACGGGGCCAAGAACGGGATCTTCTTTTCGGGCGGCAAGTCTTCCATGCCTTACCAGGGCCTGGGACCGGGCCGGGAGATCAAACTCACCAATGAGGACCTGGCCACCATTGCGCGCGAAGTGCCTCAGGTGCAGATCATCTCGCCGCGAAACCGCCTTTGGGGCGAGTACACCATCAACTACAAAACCGAGAACGGCTCTTACCAGGTGTTCGGGGCTACGCCCGAGTTTCTGGAGGTTAACGGCGAGCGCCTGAAAGTAGGCCGCCTGCTCAACGAGAACGACATCAAAGAAAAACGCAAGGTCATTGTGCTGGGCGAGAAGGTGCGCGAGGTGCTGTTCAAAGACAAAACCGGTCTAGAAGAGTACGTGAACATCCAAGGCATTCACTTCAAGGTGGTGGGCATCTTCACGGTGCGCGGCAACAACGGCGGTCGCCGCGAGGAACGGGCCTACATTCCTTTCTCCACGCTGCAGACCACCTACAACCAACCCAACCAGGTGCAGTTGGTAGCCATGGTAGCCCAGCCCGGGGTAAAGGCGGTAGTGATTGAAGACAAAGTGAAAGCCCTGCTGGCTCAGCGGCACAAGTTCTCCCAGGAGGATGTGCAGGCCTTGGACATCAACAACGGCGAGAAAGAATACGAGCAGATCATGGGGCTGTTCAACGGCATTAACATGTTTGTGTGGGTGGTGGGCATAGGAACGCTCATTGCCGGAATTGTGGGCGTGAGTAACATCATGCTCATTATTGTGAAGGAACGCACCCGCGAGATTGGCGTGCGCAAGGCGCTGGGCGCTACCCCGGTGTCCATCGTGAGCATGATCTTGCAGGAATCAGTGGTGATTACGGCTTTCTCGGGGTACCTGGGGCTTTTGGCCGGTGTGGGTCTGCTGGACCTGATGCGCTACGCCCTAGAGAAATCCGGGGCCGACTTGCCGTTCTTCGCGAACCCCGGCGTGAACCTGGGGGTAGCGGTTTCCGCGACGGTGCTGTTGGTGTTGGCCGGAGCCCTGGCTGGCTTGATGCCCGCTTTGAAAGCCGCCAGTATCAAACCCATTGAAGCATTGCGCTCAGAATAATCAGGAATTAAAAAGAGGTTGCAGAAGGGCGCCCCCACGCCTGCCTCTACTTGAACCCAGAAGCTGTTTTCCACCTGATTTCCGGAAAACGGGCCTAAAGATACCAAAGACTCAGAACTAGAGACTCAAGACGCAGAACTCCCAAAAATGATTGATGTAGACAAATGGGCTGAGATTTACGCCACCGTCAAGAAGCACAAGCTGCGGACGGGGCTCACGGCGTTTGGCGTGTTCTGGGGCATCTTCATGCTGGTGCTCTTGCTGGGCGCGGGCAAAGGGCTGGAACACGGCATCACCAAAGACTTCAACGTAGCCAAGAACGCCGTCTTCGTCTGGACGCAGCGCACCAGTGTGCCTTACATGGGGCTGAAGGCCGGCCGGTTCGTGCACCTGACCAACGATGACGTGAAAGCCATTCAGGAGCAGCTGCCTGAGGTGGGCATCCTCTCGCCCAGCAACGGGTTGGACGGCACGTTCACCGTCAGCTACGCGAATAAAAACTCGTCCTTCAACGTGAGCGGCGACTACCCAGAGATGCTGTACGTGGACCCGCTTACCATTTCTACCGGGCGTTTCATCAACCGCATTGACATTGAGGAGAAACGCAAAGTAGCCGTGATTGGGCCGCGCGTGCAGGAGGTGCTGTTCAAGGAGGGCGTAGAGCCTATTGGCAAATACATCAACATCAAGGGTAGCTATTTCCAAGTGGTGGGCAAGTTCACGCCGGTGGGCAAGGGGGAGGACATTGTCAACGCCTCGCAGACCATTTACATCCCCAACACTACGCTGCAGCAGACCTTCAACCAGCCTAACCGCATAGGGCACTTCAAGATCATCCCTGCGCCGGGCGTACCCGCCGAGGTGGTGGAGGAGAAGGTGAAAAAACTTTTGGCCCAACGTCACCAGGTGGCGCCTACAGATTTGAAGGCTTTCGGCTCAGCGAACGTGGAGAAGGAGTTCAAAGACGTGCAGGGACTGTTTGCCGGTATCTCGGGGTTCAGTTGGATCGTGAGCATCGGGACTATTATTGCGGGCATCATTGGGGTGGGCAACATCATGCTCATCGTGGTGAAGGAACGCACAAAGGAAATCGGCATCCGGAAGGCGCTGGGCGCCACGCCTTGGTCGGTGATCAGCTTGATTCTGCAGGAATCGGTGGTAATTACCAGCATCGCGGGTATCTCGGGTTTGATTGTGGGCACCGGGTTGGTGGCGTTGATCAGTTACCTCATGGAGCGCTTCGAGGTGGATGCCGGCTTCTTCGCCAGCCCTGAGGTAGATCCGCAAGTGGCTCTGATGGCGGTGGTGCTGTTGATTGTGATGGGGGCAATTGCCGGCCTCATTCCCGCCACCAAAGCGGCGCGGGTGAACCCGGTAGAGGCTTTAAAAGACGAATAGATTCTGTTTAGCGCCTGATTTTTAGAAAACGACACCAAAACACCTCTGCGGCATCTTAAAAACCGGAGATTTGACATAGCACATCAGCACATTAACACATTAGCACATTAAGAAAATGAAAAAGGTATTTCTAGGGTTGTTCATCGTCTTGTTTCTGGCCGGCAGCGTCTGGATTGGCTATTACTTCTACAAGAAGTCAAACGCAGACCCGGTGGTGTATAAGACCGAGAAGCCGTTCTACACCAACATTGTGAAGAAAACCGTGGCCACGGGCTCCATTGTGCCGCGCAAGGAAATCCAGATAAAGCCGCAGGTGAGCGGCATTGTGGAGGAACTGTACGTAGAGGCGGGCCAGACGGTGCGGGCCGGGCAAACCATTGCCAAGATCAGGATTGTGCCCAACATGGTGAGCGTGAACAACGCCGAGACCGGCGTACAGACGGCCCGCATCGCCTTTGAGCAGGCCAAACGCGAGCTGGCCCGCCAGAAGATGCTGTATGACCAGAAAGTGATTGCGGAGCAGGAATACAACAAGTTCGTGCTGGACTACAAGCTGCGCCGGGAAGACCTGACCTCGGCCGAGAACAACCGCCAGCTGGTGAAATCGGGTACGTCGCGGCGTACGGGCGGCTCCAACATCATCATCTCCACCGTGGACGGCATGGTGCTGGACGTGCCCGTGAAAGTGGGGGCCTCGGTGATTGAGCGCAACAACTTCAACGAGGGCACCACCATCGCGGCCGTGGCCGATATGAAAAGCCTCATCTTCGAGGGCAAGATTGACGAGTCTGAGGTGGGCAAGCTGCGCGAAGGCATGGATTTGAACCTCACCATCGGGGCCATCGAGGACAAAGTGTTCAAGGCCAAGCTGGAGTACATCGCCCCCAAAGGCGTGCTGGAGGAAGGCGCCGTGAAGTTCCAGGTGAAGGCGCAGGTGATGCTGCAGCCCGGCGATTTCCTGCGGGCCGGCTATTCTGCCAACGCCGACATTGTGCTGGACCAGAAACAGAACGTGCTGGCTATTAAGGAAGGCTTGCTGCAGTTCGGCAAGAAAGGCAAAGACAGCGTGTTTGTGGAGGTGGAAACGGGGCCGCAGCAGTTCAAGAAGAAACTGGTCAAAACCGGCCTGTCTGACGGCATCAACATCCAGGTGGTAGACGGTCTCCAAGCCAATGACAAAGTGAAAGTGGTGGAGGCGGCTTCGCCGGATGAGGAAAAGAAGGCCTCGTAAAGAATAAATGAAAGTAGGCGCGGCCGCAGGCGCCGGGTCAAAACAGTGTATCAACTCTCAAATACAAACCAGATGAAAAAGACAAAGTGGATGGCCTCCGGGCTTCTAAGCATGGTTTTCTCCCTGTTCATGCTCACGGCGCAGGCGGCGGGCATCAGCCCTACCGAGCAGAAGCTGGACAAGATCCTGAACACCTATGCCACCAAGATGAAAGCGGCCTTTCTGGAGAAAAACGACCAGAAAACCATCGCCCTGATCAAGAGCGCCTCAGACGAGGCCGGTGCCGAGATGCACAAACTCAAACCCGAGCTGGAGAAGTGGGCCCAAGACCACAAGGGTTTAAAAGGCGCCGAGAAAGAGGCGTTTGAAAAGCGGTTCCAGGCCAAGCCTTACTTCAAGACCATCTTTGAGGTGATGCTGAACCCGGCCGTGGCCCAACGCCTGCAGGCGAACCCGGCTCTTGACAAAGCCATCAAAGAGGGCAACAAAGCGTTCCCCAACTTTAAAAACGCCGAGGATAGCAACCTGGAAGAATCCTCTGAATCTGACGAGGGATAAATTCTTTTTCCGCTTCTGCTCCTAAGCGCGACAACTCTGCCCGGGGTTGTCGCGTTCTGTTTCTGCCTTGTTTCAGGGAAAAGGGCCTCAAAACCCTTGCCGTCACACAGGCGCTCACCCAACCAAAAACCAACCATGAAAAGCCCCGCTTTCACCGTTCAACTGCACTTTGAGTCTGAGCACAGCATCACCGCCACCGGCAAACACGTGCGCGACGGTCTCTCCGCCGTACTTCGCACCGGCGATTACCTCTGGATGAGCTGCGACGAGCAAACCACCCTGGAGCGCCTGAAACTCACCGGTGACCAGACCTTTGGCGAGCACGTGCATTTTGACCTGAGCCAGTACTTGGACCTGCCCGACGGCACCAACTCAGAGATTGACATTGAAGGCCTGGGCGAAGGCGGGGGCTACCTTTGGCTCGTGGGTTCGCACAGCCTCAAGCGCAAGAAACCACGCAAGGAAGATTCCGTGGAAAAGCAGATCAAGCGGCTGGCCAAAGTCTCCTCAGACCCCAACCGGTACCTGCTGGCCCGCATCCCGCTGGTGCATGACCCCGAGACCGGCGAATATACCCTGGCCAAAAAGTGCGCTGACCCCGAGGATTCCTCCAAAAAGCTACGTGCCGCCCAACTAGCCAGCTCCAAGCACGGAAACCAACTCATGGATGCCTTCCAGGAGGACATCCACTTGAAAGATTTCCTGCCCATTCCGGGGAAAGACAACGGGTTTGACATTGAAGGCCTGGCCGTACACGAGAACCGCATCTTTGTGGGGCTGCGCGGCCCGGTGTTGCGCGGTTGGTCAATGGTGGTGGAACTTCAGTTGGAAGACGGGGAGGAGAAAGGCACCCTGCAGCTCAAGGCCAACAAAGACGGCTCGCTCTACAAAAAACACTTCCTGCACATGGTGGGCAAAGGCGTGCGGGAACTGCGCGTGAAAGACAATGACCTCTATATCTTGGCGGGCCCCACCATGGACCTAGATGGCACTATTGCCGTGTACCGCTGGCCTAACGCCATGGTGCAATCGGTAGAGGGCGAGCAGATCGTGCACCGCAAAGAACTGGACCACCTCTTTGACGTGCCCCACGGCAGCGGTTCCCATACGGGCCTGGACAAAGCTGAAGGTCTGGGCATCTATGACGAGGAGCATTTGCTAGTGGTTTTCGATAGCCCCAGAGACGAACGTAAAACAGATAAAAATGCTGTCACCGCCGATGTGTACCGCATCAAAGAGGAATGAAAAATTTAGAGCCGGTTTCTAAATAAGTTGCCTTGCCCGGCGTTGACAGAAAGATTACTCTCTTCAATCAACAATGGCCGTTTCGGGGCTGTTTTCTACAAAGCAGCCCCGAAATAGTTTCTATCCCATTCTCGCGCTGCATGAAACACGTTTTCTCCCTGTTCTTGGTATTCTTGTTTTTTGCCGGCACCGGGTTTGGCCAGGTGAAAGGCACCATCACCGACAGAGCCACGGGCAAGCCGGTGGCCTTCGCCAACATCTGGGTGGAGGACGAGAACTTGGGTACCACTTCCTCTGAAAAGGGCGAGTTCGGGTTTGCCGCTGTGGGGCTGCAGGGAAAAACCTTGGTCATTTCTTGTTTAGGCTATGAGCGAATGCGCCTTCCCATCTCTGGCGGGAGCCTGCGCATTGCGTTGGTGCCTTCGGCGGTGGCCCTCAACGAGGTCACAGTGAAGAAAAGCACCAAACGCAGCAAGTTCGTCATCAACAAACTCGACGATAATACGGAGTATTCCTTCGGGAGCAACGGCACGCCCTGGATTGTAGCCCAGTACATTCCTTACAAACCCGGCTATGCTGCCACGCCTTTCCTGGACCAGATTTCGCTCGTGACCCTGAGTAACCTTAAAAATGCCTCCTTTAAACTGCGCCTCCTGCGGATAGGCGAAGGCGGTGCCCCCGGCCCCGATCTGCTTTCCACACCTCTCCTGGGTACAGCCCCGAAAGGCATCAAAACCGTGACCCTGGATGTAAGCCAGCACGACCTGCAGATGCCGGCCAAGGGTTTCTTCATCGCGTTTGAGTGGCTCGTGATCAAGCAGAACCGCTATGAGGCCGTTGATCCTGAGACCGGCGCCAAAGAAGTACCCGCCAGAATCTCCTACGAGCCCAGTATCAGATGCTACGGCCCTGACCAACGCACCCCCAACGGCTGGATCTACCACCAAGGCAAATGGGTAAGCACCAGCCAACGCGAAGGGGATGCCATCTCTTTCGCCACCCCGCAATTCCAGCTTACGCTAAGTAATTGATTGATTGATTGAATCGGAATAACAAGAATTCCCCTCCTGGGAGGGGTAGGGATGGGTTAACCGGGAAAGGCGTAAACTCCCCGCCAAGCCTTCTCTCTTCTTTTCCGTCTCTTTCTCTCTACTTTGTCATCCTGAAAGGACCTTGCGAGCGAACTAGACAAGCTTTGAGTGAGCGCTATTACAGCTTGCCCACAAGATCTTTCCAAGATGACAATCGGGTAGGGACAATCCTGAAAGGATGCTTTGTTTCTGGCCTCTTTTCCTGAAATCAGGTCAGAACCATTACTGAGAAACCTCGCCAAACAGAAGAGCCGCCCCGGGTTACCTAGGCGGCTCTTTTGTTTGACTTTCTATTAAAAGCGGTTAGTTGCGCTTGCTTTCCACAGTGTCTGGCTTAGGCGGCGAGACGCGGGATTTGTCAATGGCATCGTATACCACCTGCATCACCTTGGTGCGGGTGTTCAGCTTGCTTAGGACAGAGCTCTCGCGGGTGGGGTGCACGCGGTTAGACAGGAACACATACACCAATTGGTTCACTGGGTCTACCCAGGTGTAAATGCCCGTGAAGCCAGTGTGCCCGAAGCTCTCGGCCGGGGCGCTCTTGGCGGCGTTTCCGTTCTCGGTGCCCGGCTTGGACGGACGGTCAAACCCGAGGGCGCGGTAGTTGTCTGGGCAGAACTGGCATTTGCTAAACGTGCTCACCGTTTTGTTGGCGATGTAGCGCTTGCCGGCATAGATGCCATCGTTGAGGTAGAGTTGCATCACCTTGGCCAGGTCATTCGCGGTCCCAAACAAGCCGGCGTGCCCGCTGATGCCGCCTAGCATGGCTGCACCCTCATCGTGTACGGTGCCGTGCAGCAACTGCTTCCGGAACAGAGTGTCTACCTCGGTAGGCACAATGCGCGAGAGCGGGTAGTACTTGTAAGGGTTGAACGTGAGCGTGGAAGCGCCCAGCGGTCCGTAGATGTTCTTCTTCAGGTAGGTCTCAAAATCCTCGCCGGTGATGTTCTTCACTACCAGCGGCGCCAGAATGAAAGACAGGTCACTGTATACATAACCCGGCTTGTCGTTTAGCGGCGATTTTTTGATTTCTTCGTAAATCTCCTCGGCGTAATCTTTCCGGATGAACAGGTTCTGGGCCACGCGGTACGGGAATTTATCAGAAGAATCCGCCTTGAAGATATTCGGTTTCAACTCGCCGTTGGCTTTCACGGTCTCTCTCCAAAACGGAATCCAGGATTTCAGGCGGGCCTGGTGCGTGAGGATGTCGCGGTAACGGAGGTTCTCTTTGTTAGAGCCTTTCATCAGGGGCAGGTACTCGCCCAGGGTTTTGTCCACGTCAAACTTGCCCTCGCCGTTCAGTTTCATGAACGCCGCCAAGGCAGTGGTGATCTTGGTCACCGAGGCCAGGTCGTACAGGTCTGTGTTCTTCACCGGTGTCTGGTTCTCAAAAGTATGATACCCAAAGGATTTGGCGTAGATCACTTTTCCGTTCTTGGCAACCAGCACCTGGGCGCCAGGCGTGCCTTTGGCTCTAATGGCTTGGTTTACCAGCGTGTCAATCTGCGCGAAATCCTCTGACCGGAGACCCACAGCCTCTGGTTGGGTGTAGGCCAGCCGAAGCCCGGCATCGGTTTTAAGGCCGTCGTTGATCTTGAAGTAGGCAGACACGTTCACCGGCAGTTTGCCTTTGGCGCCCACGCCTCCGAAGATGATCTGCGCGGCCACGTCCTGCGTCAGCTCGTTTTCCTGGTAAGCGGCCAGCACCCCGTGGGCTTTTTCAATGTCTTCAAAACGGTTGAGGCTGTACACGTTCCCGAACACGCTCACGATGGTCTGCTTGGAACGGATAAGGTCTTTCAGGAACAGGTTCATCTCGGCGGTGATTCCGAAGGTACCGTTGCCGGAGGCCTTCAACTGCAGTTTGTGCACGCCCACCAAAATGGTGTTATAGTCCTTCAGCTTGTCTTTTAAACCCTGCAGATCCGCGATGGAACTGGTGGGCGATAAGAAGAAATTATCCACTTTCGCGTATTTGGCCAGGTTTCGCTGGAAATCGGTCTCGGTGTTGGTGCCTAAGGCCAGGGCGGCAATCTTGAGGGTGTCCAGCGTTTTGATGGGCAGTACGTTGTTCTTGTTGCGGAGCAGCGTCAAAGAAGCCTCGGTCAACTGGCGGTTGATGAAGTCGGCGGTGGGGTTGTTCAGGTCCTGGATGAGGTTTTTGGTCTCAATGGGCTGCATTTTGTCCAAGCCCAGCCACTGTTTGGCGGCCAGCACTTTCCGGCAGCGGGCATCCACCTCGGCCTGGGTGATTTCCTTGTTGGCGATGGCTTTTTTCACCTCGGCAATAGTGGTTTTCACGTCCATGGTGTTCAGGAGCACATCGTTTCCGGCCAGCAAGGCTTTCACGTCTACAATGCCGGGCGCGTAGAACTTGGCCACCCCTTGCATGTTCAGGGCATCGGTGAAGACCAGGCCTTTGAAGCCCATCTCTTTTTTGAGCAGATCACTTACAATACCTTTGGAAAGGGTAGAGGCGACGTCTTTGGTGTTGTCCAGCACCGGAATGTTCATGTGCGCCACCATCAAACTGCCCAAACCGTTTTTCATCAGCTCTCTGAAGGGGTACAACTCCGTGGAGTCCAGGCGAAGTTTAGAGAAATGCAGGACCGGTAAGCCGTAGTGCGAGTCCACGTTGGTGTCGCCGTGGCCGGGGAAGTGCTTGGCGTTGGCCATCACTTTGTTGTCCTGCATGCCTTTCATGTAGGCCATGGACTTGCGAGACACGTTGTATTTGTCTTCGCCGAAGGAGCGGAACCCGATTACGGGGTTATTGGCGTTGTTGTTCACGTCTACCACCGGCGCGAAGTTCACGTGGATGCCCAAGCGGCGGCATTGGCGCGCGATCTCGGCGCCCATGTCATAGATGAGTTTCTCGTTCTCAATGCCGCCCAAACTCATTTGGTACGGGAACCGGGTGGTGCTGTCCAGGCGCATGCCCAGGCCCCACTCGCCGTCAATGGAAATCATCAGGGGCACCTTGCTTTCGCGCTGGTAGCGGTTGGTCATGTGCGCCTGCCGTACCGGTCCGCCCTGGAAGAAAATAAGCCCGCCCACCTTATAAGTAGTCACCAACCGGCTGATGGAGTCAATGTGCGCCTGGTCTTTGTTGGAGTACACCGGAATCATGATCAGCTGCGCGATGCGCTCCTCGGGTGTGAGGGTCTTGAACACGGAATCTACCCATTTCTGGTTCGCACCCAGGAACGGCGGATCGGTTTTAGGATTAAACACCGGTGCTGCAGGCTTCTTGGCCGCTACTTTCTTGGAGACCGGGGCTTTCTTTTTGGTGGCCGCCGATGCCTTTTTGGAAACGGTTTTGGTGGTTTTCGCGGATTTCTTGCCGCGGGTCTGGCCATGCAGGGAAATGAACCCTACCGCAAAGAGAAAAATGAAGACGAGGGGGAGAAAACGGAGTTTTTTCAAGGCAAAAAGCAAGGATTATGGAAGTACGTAGCGCGAAAGAGTGCAAATTACGGCATTATTCTGGAAAACAGGCTCATAACAAAGCAAAGTTCCAGTTTACGCCACGGCACCCTTCAATAACCGGATAGTTCCCGCAGTAGCGTCTATCTTGGCCTCGGCTCCTACTGGTACGGTGAATTTGTGGGTAATGTGCCCAATCATGGCCCCGGAATACACCGGAATTTTCAAAGGCTGCAGGTGTTGCTCCAGCACTTCCTCCAGCGTTAACGAGCCGTAACCGCCTTTGCCAGGGTCACAGTCTGAGCACTTGCCAAACACCACGCCTTTCACCTGGTCCAGCACCCCGGCCAATTTCAGTTGCGTGAGCATGCGGTCTACCCGGTACACGGCCTCGTTGGTGTCTTCCAAGAACAGGATGGCGTCTTTCCAGTTGGGCAGGTAATCTGAGCCTATGATGGCGGTGAGCACTGTTAAATTGCCGCCTACCAGTTTGCCCTGCGCCGTGCCGGGCGTGATGGTGGTGATGCGGTCTTTGGTGATGGTGAGGTTGTCGCCCAGTTCTTTGGGGTTCTCAAACAAGGTCGCGCTGCCATCTACCAGTACCTGCCGGAAAGAGTCAACGGAGAACTTGTTCCAGGTGGCGGAGCCCACCGGGCCATGGAACGTTATAAGTCCGGTTTTCGCATTGATGGCCAAAAGCAGCGCCGTGATGTCTGAGTACCCGATGAGCGGCTTGGGGTTTTTCTGGATGGTCTTGTAATCCAGCAAAGGCAGCAATCGGGCGCAGCCCCAACCCCCGTGAATGGCCAGAATGCCCTGCACCGATTTATCCGCGAACATGGCATTCACATCCTCGGCCCGCGCCTGGTCTGTACCCGCCAGATACCCGAACCGGTCAAACACGTGCTTGCCCATTTTTACCTTCAGCCCCAGCGCCTCAATAGACTCTTTGGTGATCTGCACTACTTCTTTGCTGAACGCCGCGCCTGCCGGACAGATGAGGCCCACCGTGTCGCCGGGTTTAAGGCGAGGCGGTACAATGGTTTTAGGACCTTTCTCAGGGGCGGTAGCCGGACTGAAGCCCAGCAGAGGAAGGGCCGCAGCAGCCACAGAAAGCGAAGCCAGCACCTCGCGGCGAGATCTGAGTATCATAAGAAAAAAGGTTTAGCAGATGGATGGGAATAACTCTGCGTTAAAATAATGAGATTGTTTCTGTTTCGCGTGTTTTAAGGCTCATTTTTAAAATAGAGGCTGAAAACAGGAACTCGAAAAAAAATTAACTCCAAAGGGAAGAACGCATTCCGTCCCCCTTGGAAGGGGGTAGGGGGATGATTACTCGTGCCAATCATAGTATTTTCGATAGGTAGGGGCAATCCCTTGTGGTTGCCCTTGCTGTTGGCGGAAGATAAAGAGTTCTTGAAAAGGCATTGTCATCACGGGCCTTCAAAGGGGGACGGAATGCGTAAGGTTTTTTCCAAGAAGAGAAGAAGCCCGTAATTTTCTGCAGGAATTTTTGATGCTGTCAGAATCTTGGACTAATTATGGGTTCTAAACTGTTCCTGTATGTCTGTTAGTTTTCCGGGCCGCCGCTGGCTTTTGTTTCCCTGTCTTTTCCTGCTGTCTCTGCTGGGCTGCACCACGCCCAAACAGGCGCCAGTTGTGACTACGGCTCCTGCGCCACTGCCACCGCCACCCCCGCCATACGGACCAGCGGAAATCAAGCGTCAGGTGCTGGCCTCCGAGATAGGGAAGAACCGGTTTGTGGGCTTCGCGCTGTATGACCCGGCCTTGGGCCAGATGGTGGTGGAGCATAACTCCGATAAGTACTTCGTGCCGGCCTCCAACACCAAGCTATTCACCTTCTACGCCAGCCTGAAAATGCTGGGCGATTCTATTCCGGCGCTCAAATACGTGGTGCGCGGCGATTCATTGATTTTCTGGGGCACCGGCGATCCCACGTTCACCCACATGGACCTGAAGAACACCCGTGCCTATGATTTCCTGAAGAACCGCAAAGAGAAGCTCTATTACCTGGAGGCTCCCTTTAGTAGCACACCCTTCGCGCCCAATTGGAGTTGGGATGATTATAATTATTACTACCAACCAGAGCGCAGCGTGTTTCCCATCCACGGCAACGTGGTAAAGTTTACCCGCAAAGACGGTCTCACTCAGCGCTACACCACCACGCCGGCCATCTTCAAGCCCTCTATTAAGACCGATACCGCCCGTTATCCGCACAAAGACACCTTCGTGCGGGCCTGGCGCACGAATGAACTGACCTTTTACCCCAAGCATGCCTCGGCGGATTTCTCCGTGGAAGTGCCGTTCATCCCATCTCCAGAAATGACCGTGCGGCTCCTCGCCGATACTCTGAAGAAGAAAGTAACCCTGTTGAAGAACCGTGCCCTGCCGCAAGGTGCCCAAACGTTCTATGGCCTGCCGTCAGACTCGGTGTACAAGCGCATGCTACAGGTGAGCGATAACTTGTTTGCCGAGCAGCTGATGGCCCTTTGCTCCGGTACCTTGTCAGACACGTTATCCATTGAGCGTGGCATCAAACACGCCGTGAAGACGTATTTGGCAGACTTGCCAGATGCGCCGGTTTGGGTAGACGGCTCGGGTCTCTCCAGCATGAACCTGTTCACGCCGCGCAGCATTATTGCTTTGCTGCAGAAACTCCAGCAGGAGCGACCCACCGAGCGCCTGCTTCCGCTTATGGCTACCGGCGGCCGACCCGGCACTTTCCGGAGTATCTATAAAGCAGAACCGCCTTTCGTCTTCGGGAAGTCTGGAACGCTCGCCCACGTGCACAACCAAAGCGGTTACCTCCTGACCAAAAGCGGAAAGCTGCTGCTGTTTAGTTTCATGAACAACAACTTCAATGCCTCGTCCACTGATATCCGCAATGAGATGGTCCGGATTATGACGGAGGTACACGAGAAGTACTAACCATCGTCTTCAAGTTTCAGTGAAGTCCGTTTTGAGGCGCTTTTGGTAAAACGAGCCTTGAAACGGACTTTTCTATTGATAAAGCTTTTGAGGATGGTTGGAGCTAGAAAGACAGTTGAAAACAGGATGCCTACCTCTAACCCTTCTCTTTCCTGTCTTTCCTGGTTCAAGTCTGTGACTTGGACCTATCATGGTCTGCAGTTTGCAACTGCAGTGAGGCGCTAGCCTCAAAACCACCTTGTAGGTTATTACTTTCTATATCTGTTCTTACCTCTCAAGGTTGCAGATGCGGTCTGCCCGCGTTTGTCACTTTTCTCCTTGATGAGAAAAGTAACCAAAAGAATCAAGAAGCCTCAAACTCGCTGACGCTCGAACAGTGAGGCTTCAGTAAAGTACCACCTGGCAAAAGCCTTCTGTTTCATGGCTCACTTACGTCACTGCCGGTTGAACAGCCACTGCCTGCGCTCGTCAGTGGTTGGGTTACGCATGCGCCCAACCTCCGACGAGCTGCATGAACTGCTTTGCTAAGGAGCCGTTGCAATGCCTTCATCGTCCTGGCGGACGGAAGAAATGGTAAAACAAAGCGCCTCGTTTTTGGCCTGTTCTGGAGGAATCAGGGTGAAAACGAGGCGCTTTGTTTATTGGTTTGGCTTATTGGAACAGCGAGGCGGTTCTGAGGTCTATGAGGGAGGCTTGCGGGGAGATGCGTTTGGCTCTTAGGAAGCGGTTGCGCTCGTAGGCATCGTGGTTGGGGGCAGCGGGATCCATGCTGTTGATGCGGACACGGCCCGCCGAGTGAATGAACTCGTTGTTCCCGATCCACATGCCCACGTGCACCACCCGCTCGGACTTGCCGTCTTTGGCCGGTGTCCCGAAGAACAGCAGATCGCCGGGGCGCAGGTGCTGGAAACCTTCTTTGGTGTCAATCAATTCGCCAACGTGCACCTGTTGGGAGGCATCGCGGGGCAAAACCAAGCCATTCATGAAATACACGGTTTTGGTGAAGCCGCTGCAGTCTACGCCTTTGAAGGAGGTGCCGCCCCAAAGATAAGGCAAGCCCAGCAGCCGCTTGGAGGTTTCCACCAGGTTCTGCTCGGTGGGTTGGCGCGAGGCAGCCCAGTCATTGTACTTCTGAACCTCGGGGGCAGAGACGAAGGCAGAGCGGCCATCGGGGAAGGCCACTTCATAGAAGCCTTTGGTTTGTTTTTTCAGCACCAGCACATCGCCATACACTAAGTCAGACACCGTGGCGCCTTGCGTGTTAGTGGCGGCGTAGGCAAAGCCGTAAGGGTTGGTGTACAGGAGTTTCTCGCCCTGCTGCCAGGCCATGAAGGCGGCGTTGACCATGAGTTTGATAGCGCTGGCATCTACCCAGGCCAGGTATTTGTCTGGCGTCTGCACCAGATACCAGCCGCTTCTGTGTTTCCAGACGCGCAATGGGGTGCCCATGGTGGCCTGGGTGGCGAGTTCGGCAGGATGTTTTGGTTCTGAGCGCAGGTTGGCCACCGACAAGGTGACCACCGCGAAGGTGTTTTCTTTGAGCCCCGCTTCCGGCAAGACCTGGATGCTGTCCTGGAAAGAGATGCCGGCCGTTTGCAGGCGCTCCAGCAAAGCGGTTTTGGCAGCGGGTAGATTGGTCTCGCCGGTGAGCACCAAGCCCTTGGTTTTTACGTCGAAGAGGGCTACCCGCTTGTCTGGGGCAAATTGCTGCCGCACCGCCTCCACATGGGGCGCCAGCGCCGAGGGAGCCTCCGTGGTTTTCGCCTGACCCAGGTCGGGGAGGGGTTTGCTGCTGGTGCAGGCCGCTAGAAAACTCAGCAGGAGGAGAAAATAGGGGGTCTTCTTCATGTACACTTGGTCTGAGGGCGAAATATAGGGTTTTTCCTTTTAACAGGAACAGGCAGAAAGCAGAACTCGTTCCAGTGGCCTTCTGCCGATGGGTTTCCATAGTGGTGAACCGATTTTCGGCCTCTTTTTAGAAAATGGCCTCAAAGCGCATACCGGTTAAGCTGATTTGGGGCCATTTTCTGACAAACAGCCCTTAAACGCTTAGGTCTTTCAGTATCTTTGCCCATTAGTACTTTTCAACCCTATGACTACCACATCACCTTCCCCTACCGTTTCCATTATAGACTATACCCCCGCGCACGCCGCCAGATTCCGCGAGCTGAACCAAGCCTGGATTGAGCATTACTTTGAGATGGAAGAGCTGGACCACAAATCCCTGGGCGACCCAGACGGCTACATCATCGCCAAGGGCGGGCACATTTTCATGGCCGAGTACCACGGCGAGGTGGTAGGCACCTGCGCCCTGATCAAGGTAGATGACCAGACCTACGAGCTGGCTAAAATGGCCGTTACCGACAAGGCCCAAGGCCTGAAGATTGGCAAGCGCCTGGGCGAGGCTGCCATCCAGAAAGCCCGCGAGTTGGGTGCCACCACGCTCATGCTGCTCTCTAACCGCAAACTGGAAACGGCCCTGCACCTGTACCACAAGCTGGGGTTTGTGGAGGTGCCCGATGAACTGAAAGAATACAAACGCGCCGATATAAAGATGGAGCTCGCGCTCTGATCTGTTTTCTTACTTTCTATTTTTCCAATATGAAGTCATTTCTATCTCTGTTGTTGCTGGCGGTGCCTTTGGTGGCATCGGCGCAGACTGCTGTGGTGCAGGACCGGGCCAACCTGCAGCCGTTGGCAGGCGTGCGGGTAGTGCCCACGCAGGGCGGCAACGCGCTCCTCACCGATGCCCGGGGCAAATTCAACACCCAGGGTTTCCTGGAGACCGACAGCCTTCGGTTTGAACGCACCGATTACCAGACACGCACCCTGGCCGTAAGCCAGCTGGCCGCGTTGAACTACCGCGTGGCGCTCACTGAGCGAAGCTACTCCCTGGACGAGGTAGTGGTCTCTGCGAGTAAGTTTGAGGAGAAACGCGCCGATGTGCCGCAGCAGATCCAGGTGCTGAAGGCGCGGGAACTGGCCTTCCAGAGCAACCAGACTTCCGCCGATGTCTTGCAGCAAAGCGGCCAGGTGCTGGTGCAGAAAAGCCAGGCGGGCGGCGGCAGCCCCATCCTGCGCGGTTTCGAGGCTAACAAAGTCCTGATGGTCATAGACGGCGTGCGCCTGAACAACGCCATTTACCGCGGCGGCCACCTGCAGAACGTGATCACGGTAGACAATGCCGCGCTGGAGAAAGTAGAGGTGGTATTCGGGCCGGGATCCGTTGTGTATGGTTCCGATGCCCTGGGCGGCGTAGTACATTTCTACACCAAGAACCCGGTGCTGGGCGACAGTGCCGGCACCCGCGTGACGGGCGGCGCCTTCACCCGCTACGCCACTGCCAACCAAGAGAAAACCGGCCACGTGGACTTCTCCGTGGGTGGGCAGAAATGGGGCAGCCTTACCAGCTTCACCTACTCAGATTTCGGGGATCTGCGCCAGGGCAAGAACCGCAACCCGTTCTACGGCACCTGGGGACTGCGCCCATCTTATGCTGCATGGCAAGACGGGAAAGACGTCATAGTGCCCAATGAGAATATCAACGTGCAGAAATTCACCGGCTACAAACAGTACGATGTCTTGCAGAAGGTCCTGTTCCAGCCCTCGGTGAACACCTCGCATTTACTGAACCTTCAGTTCTCTACGTCCTCAGACATCCCGCGCTATGACCGCCTCACCGAGGTAGATGCCCAGGGCAACCTGAACCACGGCGAGTGGTACTACGGCCCGCAGGAGCGCTGGCTCGCGGCCTACACGTTTGCCACCAAGGGCCGGGGCTGGCTGGAGAACCTGCGCGTGACGGCCGCTTACCAGAGCGTGGAAGAAAGTCGGCACAACCGCCGTTTCAAGCGCAGCCCGCTGCAGAACCGCTTTGAGCACGTGGACGTCTACACCCTCAACGCCGATGTAAGTCGACTCCTGGGTAACCATGAGCTGCGCTACGGCCTGGAAGGCACTTACAATGAGGTGTCCTCCCGCGCCTACGGCACCGACCTGACCACCGGCGAGCGTTCGCCCCTGGATACCCGTTACCCCAGCGGCGGTTCAGACATGCGCACGGCCGCCGCATACCTGACGCACACCTGGGAGATCAACCCGCAATGGATTCTTTCTGACGGTATCCGGCTGAGCCGCGTGGAACTGAACGCCAACTTCCAGGACAAGACTTTCTTTCCGTTCCCGTTCGACGAAGTCACCCAGCAGAACACCGCCGTAAACGGCAACCTGGGTTTGGTGTACCAGCCAGGGCAAGCCTGGCGATTTGCGGCCGTGGCCTCCTCGGGGTTCCGGGCACCTAACGTAGATGATTTAGCTAAGGTGTTTGAGTCTACTGCCGGGCAACTGGTGGTGCCTAACCCAGATTTGAAGCCAGAATACACTTATAATGCCGAGCTGTCTATCGGCAAGACCATCGCGCAGAGTGTGCGGGTGGAGGGAACCGGTTTCTACACCTGGTACCGAGATGCCATTACCACGCAGCCTTTCCTGTTCCAGGGGCAGAGCGAGATAGAGTACAATGGTCAGCTTAGCCGGGTAGTGGCCAGCGTAAACGCGAACAAAGCCTACGTGTATGGTTTCAGCGGGTCTGTCAACGCCGATATCACCTCGGCTTTCCGGTTGGCTTCTACGCTTACCTACACCTACGGGCGCATCAAATCAGAAGAAGGGGAAACCCCGCTGGACCATATTCCGCCGGTGTTCGGGAAGACCAGTTTGTTTCTGACCTTAGCGAAGTTCCGCTCTGAGTTCTTTGTGCAGTACAACGGCTGGAAAAACCTGGAAGACTACAACCCCGTGGGCGAAGACAACCTGCAGTACGCCACTCCGCAGGGCGTGCCGGCCTGGTACACACTCAACCTGCGCACCGCTTACCAGATCCACCCAAGAGTGCAGGTACAAGCTGCCCTGGAGAACATCCTGGACAAGTTCTACCGCGTCTATGCCTCTGGGGTAAGCGCCCCTGGCCGCAACCTCATGCTCACACTGCGCGGGAATTTTTAAAGCTTAAAAAAGCAGAAGCAGTTAAAAGCGTTTCGGCCCTGTTTTCTTGAAAACAGGGCCGAAACGCTTTTAACTTAGTATGTATTTCAGGATCTAAAGCTGGGGCAGGGTTTGCAGCAATGACTCCAATTCCAGCGTCCTTTGTTTGGTTAGGCTTAGGACTTTATTTGCCCTCACCACTTGCCACATGCTTCCTTCGGCTTTCCCGTAGGTCGCGTCAATAAGGCTGATTTCCTTTTCTTTGAACAAAACCCATTGCCGCTGAGCCGAAACCAAACTAGCCTTTGCCGAGGCATTTAGCTTAGGTAGCAGGCTTTTATAAGATGCGTTTAGCTTCTTATCCCATTCCTGAAGGGCATTGTACGTGCAGGTACACATGCCAGCAGTGGTTTGGTTTTCTTTTCTGTCTAGGCACTTGGTTAGGTTTACGTCGATTACGTCTTGCTTCTCCTTTTGCTGGGGAAATGCATAAGTAGAAAATGTCAATATAAATAGCAGCAAAGCTGGTAGAAAGAATCTGGAGTTCATGACTTAAATCTTAACATGTTCTACTTGTTTTCAATTCTTAATCTGTATTTCCCATCTCAACATATTCTTTCTATAATTTCAATATTTGGAAGGGTAAGAGAAAAATTGATCTCTGGACTGTCCCAATCATGGATAACAATTCCAACGATCTCTCCTTCTTCTGTTTTACTATCTTATAAAAATTATTCTAAGAGCGGCCTAAAACCAGGACTTCATCATTTAAGATTAAGCTACTTAGAGAGACTTACCAGTAGTATATCTGATAAATCGTAGCTCCTAAACTCAGTAGTAAAAAGCCCCAATACAAAATCTTCCATCCACTTCCTGTTGGGTACACTTTACCTTGGTAATACACAATATCAATAACTTCTTTCACGCTGTAAAAAGGAATACTGGAGCCCATTTCCATTTTTTGCTGTACCACTTGGCTGTCTTCTGAACGGAATTGAACAATTGGGTAATACATGTAGTAAGCACTTCCATTTTTGTATTCCCATTTTTCCTCTTGTTTGATTATTGTGCCTTGAGTATGGTATCCATACTTGGAGCGGTTGTGTTCATGATGGATGAAATACACGCTGGCTCCAAGGAAAAAAAGGCTTACTAATAAAAATAAGAATCCCATTTAAATCCCTACTGCACCTGCGTCTTATCTACGCGCTTAGGGGTTTTCTTGCCCTGCACGAAATCCTTGGCGCCCATGGCGATGGCTTTGATCATGTTGGTCATGTGGGCCATGTCCAGGCTCTCTACTTCATCGTTTACGGAATGGTAGAGTTTGTCCTGGTCAATCTGCACCGAGGAGATGGTGTGGGCCGGAACGCCCAGGCGGGCCAAGGTGGCGTTGTCTGAGCGGTAGAACAGGTTCTGGCCAGGGTACGGGTCTGGATGGAAGCTGTACGGCGTGCCCTTCACGGCCTGCTGCAACAGCGTCCCGAAGTCTGATTTCTCAAAACCGGTGATGTACGCGCTGTTGGGCCCGAACTTAGAGCCTTTGCCGATCATCTCAATGTTGAACATGGCCACAATCTCATCGGGGTTCAGTTGCTTGGAGAAGTGCTGCGACCCAAAGCCGCCTATTTCCTCGGCCGTGAAGGCCACAAAGATGAGCGTGCGCTCTGGTTTGCCCTGCTTCTGGAAGTGTCTGGCCAACGTGATGACGGCGGTAGTACCGGAGGCATCGTCATCGGCGCCGTTGGCAATGGAGTCCCCGGCTACGGCTTTCATGGTGCCTATGTGGTCATAATGGCCCGAGAACACCACGTACTCATCTGCGCGTTTGCCCGGGATCATGCCCGCCACGTTGGCCAAAGGCATTTCCTCCACGTCGTTCTTGATCTCAATGTTGAAAGAAGTGACCTCGGTAAGCGGCGAAAGCACGAAGATGAGCGTGTTGCCTTTGCCCAATTCTGCTACCGGACGGGTCTGGCGGAACGAGTTGGCGTAGCGTTTGAACATTTCCTGGTGCTTGGGGTGTACCATCACCAGCACGTCTTTGTCTAGTTTGCGGGCAGTGTTGATGCCCTGCCTGAAATCATCGTTCTCGCCAATGAACACGGGTTTTGGGGCTTTCTCTTCCCACTCAAACTTGCGGTGCACGGTGCTGTAGAAGAACTCATCGGGGTTCAGGCTCTGCTTGTTGAGGGTGACATCGGTCTTGCTGGGTTTCAGGGCGTACATCTTGAACTCCTGCTTGTAGTCTGTGTCGCCGGCCAACGGCTGCAGCCCGATGCTCTTGAACTCAGCCGAGATGAAATCGGCGGCTTTCTCAATGCCCGGCGTGAAGGTCTGGCGGCCCATCATGTCATCGGCGGCCAGCGTGGTCACAATGCGGGTGACCTCTTTCTGCTGAATGTTCTTCAATTGGGTGCTTTTCTGCGCAACAGCCCCGGCCAGCGGCATCAGGGAAAGGCAGAGGACAATGGTTTTCTTCAGGATCATAGTTTGGTGAAGTAAGGTGGCAAGAGCACTATGGGGTAAAGATACTTTCTTCTGTATAACTACTGCTATTAGTCTACCGCCGGGGGGTATTCTTACAGCTTCTTTTTGGGAGAAGTCACCTCAGGCAAATATCTATCCAATGTTCAGGGCAGGGCACGCCCAAGCTTTCGCTTAGAGAGTTGCCGGCGAGCGTTTTGGGGCTGTTTTCCACAAAGAAGGCTTAAAAAGGAAACGGGAAACCGGCCTAGTGGTTTTGTGCTTATAAGCTGATTTGCGGGATTGGGCAGAAGATGGCTATCTGGGCAAAGAACATGAGCACTGAAAAGCCAGGAAAGTAGTGGCTTTCCTTTTGAAGAGAAAAAAACTGCCGGCTTTCAGGGTAGGTATTAATACTTTGCCAAGATGCGGGAGTTTGAGCTGTTATGCGGTTTCTACGAAGAAGATCAAGAGAAGTACTAGCGCTGTTGTAACCGTATTGTGCTGTTTTTGAGGCATATTTATGTAAAAAGGCAAGAATTTATATATATCCGTGGAGGGATATTTTGGAGCTTGGTTTCTGTCTGCGATTAACGCAGTGATTTAAAATAATTGGAGAAAAGTCAGACGCCAACGCAACTATTCGGGCGCATTTGCGATAAAATGGATTCGCCGATGCATGAAATCGGCGGGCCGGGGCAGACTGCTTCGGAGACAAAATGATCTATACATCTAACACTTAAAATTATGGAAAATCAATTTAACAACCAGCCAGGGGCTGCCGCGCAGGATGCCACTTCTTACTCACAGGATTCAGCTCAAAGCAGAACCGGTAGCCAACAAGGACAAGGAGGAATCTTAGGCAGCATTAGCAGTGGCCTGAGCAATATTCAGGTGCCACAGGCGGTGAAAAACTTAGGAACTTCTGTTTCTAGTTCTTACAACGGCATGAGCACTACCCAAAAAGTATTAGGCGGTGCCGCATTGTTGGGCGCCTCTTACTGGGTAGCCAGCAAGCAAGGCTGGATTGGACAAGGACAAGCCAAAGTTGCCAAATTGGGCAAAAAACAGAAAGGCTCTAAAAGCCCATATTCCACTGGCCAGTATTCTCCTGGTCATGATTCCGGCGACTACAGCTCTTAAGGCGGTAACGCTTAGTTGAACCTAGTACCAGAAACAGAAAAGCCGTTCACTACTTAGTGAACGGCTTTTCTGTTTTATAGCTGGATGAAAGAACGCTTATCTGGGATTCCGGCCACTGCCGGAGTTTCTACCGCCGCCACTGCGGCTGCTGCCGCTGCCTTGGCGCTGCTCGGTTCTGCCGCCGCCACTGTTCTGGCCGCCGCTGCGACGCTGCTCGGGGCGTCTGTTGCCTCCCTGGCCACCGCCTCTCGGGCCCTGGCTTTGGCCTCCGCCACCAGCACTTCTTCTGGCTGCTTTATCGGTGGCTTTGCCGCCCGCCAAGGGCAGTTTGGCATAGTCCACGTGGAAAGGCTGGTCTTCCTCTACCGGAATGGTCTGCTTGGTGAGTTTCTCAATATCACGCAGGTACGGAAGCTCTGTGTCGTCGCAGAAAGAAAGCGCCATGCCCTCGGCACCAGCCCGGCCCGTACGGCCTATGCGGTGCACGTACGTCTCTGGCTCGTTGGGCAGGTCCACGTTGATCACGTGCGTCAGATCGTCTACGTCAATGCCGCGGGCCGCGATGTCAGTAGCCACCAATGCTTTGAGTTCATTGTTTTTGAACTGGGTGAGCGCTTTCACCCGGGTGCTCTGGGCTTTGTCGCCGTGGATAGACTGCGCCGAGATGCCTGCTTTAGAGAGTTCCTTGG
Organism: Rufibacter hautae; assembly: GCF_008271695.1. Taxonomy (GTDB): domain Bacteria; phylum Bacteroidota; class Bacteroidia; order Cytophagales; family Hymenobacteraceae; genus Nibribacter; species Nibribacter hautae. The sequence goes on along the minus strand of NZ_VKKY01000001.1, from coordinate 1,592,282 downwards.
CAATGCGGTCTGCGCCGTGCTTGGTGCGGGAGAAAACCAGCGCCCGCTGGATCTCCTCTCCTTTGAGAAGATGCTTCAACAGCGCGCGTTTGGTGGTTTTATCCACGAAATACACTTTCTGGGCAATCTTCTCGGCGGTACTGGAAACCGGGGTTACCTCTACGTACACCGGATCACGAAGAATGCTAGCCGATAGCTTCTGGATTTCCTGCGGCATGGTAGCCGAGAACAGAAGCGTCTGGCGGTGCGCCGGAATCTGGGCGATGACTTTCCGCACGTCATGAATAAAGCCCATGTCCAGCATACGGTCTGCCTCATCCAGGATGAAGGTCTCAATGTGTTTCAGAGACAAGAGTCCTTGGTTCATGAGGTCCAGCAAACGGCCTGGGGTAGCCACCACAATGTCTACGCCCCGCTTGATCTGCTCTACCTGCGGTACCTGACCCACGCCGCCAAACACCACCGTGTACTTGATCTTGGTGTACCGGCCGTAAGCGTTGATGCTGTCACCAATCTGTAAAGCCAACTCGCGGGTAGGGGTGAGGATCAGGGCTCTGATGGCCTTGGCCGGATGGGCCGGACCTGCCTCGTGCAGGCGCTGCAACAGCGGTAGGCTGAAGGCAGCGGTTTTACCGGTTCCGGTCTGGGCACAGCCTAGCAGGTCATCGCCGTTCAATACCGGCGGGATGGCTTGTTCCTGAATGGGAGTGGGGGTGGTGTAACCCTCTTCCTGCAGGGCCTGCAGCAGAGGTTCTATAAGATTAAGTTCTGAAAAAGTCATTCTGATTTGTAACGGCCGTAAGCTTTGGCCAGGCATGAAAAAAAAGACGCGGCAAATGGCGCCCGTCATTAGAAGACACAAAGATAGGTAAAAAGATTCAGTCTCTGTTTTATGCCCATTTTGTGGGAAAGAGCCCTGAAACAGACAGCCGCTTAACAGGGGCGGTAACCTTCAGGCCTTAAAATCGGTTTATACTAGTTCGCGCGAGAATACTTGAGGGGAGGGAACACGCTTAAACAGAGTAAACTATGGAACTTGACAACACCACCAGAAGAACCAGAAAGACTAAAAAGACTTCTAAGAAAAGATTGAACAAATGGCTGAGATCCGGTATAAGCGGACTGGCGGGCGCCATGGCCGTAACCGTTCTGCACGAAACCGTGCGCCGGTTCTACCCCAACGCTCCCCGCATGGATATCTTGGGTATGCGAGCCATCGCCAAAGGCTTGCGCTACGCAGGCCAGACCCCACCCGATGATGATCAACTGCACACCCTATCTTTGCTAGGCGATATTGTCTCCAACGGCTTGTATTATAGCTTCAGCGGCGGCGGTAAGATGGCCTTATGGCGCGGCACCATTCTGGGCGCGGCGGCTGGCGTAGGAGGAGTGGTCTTGCCCGGCCCCATGGGCTTAGGCGTGGCCCCCAGCGCAAGAACCAAAGAGACCCAGGCCCTCACCATTGGCTACTACCTGGTAGCCGGCGTAGTGGCCGGAGCCGTGGCCAAGTGGCTGCGGAAGGTGAAGGTGTAGGGCAGCGTAAGCACTTCATACGAAAGGCGTTTAGGGGCTAATTTTATAGAATTAGCTCCTAAACGCCTTTCGTCTTTCTGACTTTTCTGGTTGTTACTTCTTGCGGCCGGAGCCGCTCTTTTTGCCGCCGCCGTCTTGTTTGTTCACGGTGGCCCAGGCACGCTTCTCGGCTTCTTCTTCGCTGATCCCGCGTTTTTCGTAGCTTTCCTCAATGTGTTCGGCCTGCCGTTTCTGTTTGTCGGTGTAGGCAGATTTATCTCCTTGTGGCATAAAAAACTCCTTTCTGTTTAGGTTAGAATTTTCCTTGCTTATACGGTTAATTGACGAAAAAGAACAGGGCTGCTGCCTAAGCGAAAAGACTTTTAGAGTCCTGGGTTAGGCGCTAGTACCAAGTTTAAGGCTTGCAGTTGCAGAGGACCTCGCGCTTGATGGGAGCGGTTTTGTAGTCTGGCAGAGTGAATTCCTTCATGTAGATTACATTCAGTTCGTTGATTTGTTCTGGCTTGGGATGGCTTTCGTTCCAGCGGCGCATGAGATAAAAACAGTAGTAAGGCCGCATGTACTCATTGGGCACAAACAAGTAGTTCTCTGAGTATTTGCGCCAGCGGTCATTTTTGAAGAGACTCATCACGGAGGCTGGTTTCACGGTATCAGGTTCTTTGCCTTGCTGGTTCAGGTCTACCTTGCGGTTATTGTTGGTGAAGCCTTCCAGTACATACCAGCCATCGTCCTTGAAAACATTTGGCGCGAACATGCTCCAGTTCTGGTCCAGCCGCGGCACCAAGGCCGCCCATTGCATTTGGGCCGGTATCTGGAAGTAAGGTTTGCCCAAGGTGCTCAGGTTCCACCACAAGGCCAGGATAAGGGCCACCAGCACCACCCCTTCACGCAGGTATCTCAGCGGAAAGCCGCTGGCCCACCGGGGCGAATTCCACTTCAATTGTACATCTATCTCCAGAGGAGAGCGCAGGCCTTTGCCTGCCCGAGCCCACCGCTTATGCACCCGTTTATAGCCCGTGCGCAGGTAGCGGTCCACGGTATCCATGACCGGAGTAGGCAGCAACCCTATGACCGCCGATATACTGATGAGGTAAAACAGGCCCACAAACAAAGACAGACTGATGCCAATGTGCAGCCCTATGATAGCCCCAATGAACAGCATCCTGAACCAGGTAGTGCGCCACGGGATGAGCAGGATAAACGGTAGCCACAGCTCCAGAAAGTAGGTGGCGTGCGTGAGGAACTTCATCAACTCGGGGAACTGGTAGAGAATGCGTCCGCCGGGCATCAGAATCTGGTCCAGGCTGAGGGCATAGTAGAGGGCAGTGCCATCGGTGGTCCAGTCAGGACCGCTTTTGAGCAAGGCCGTGAACACGTATACCCAGGCCACCTGCAGCAGGTAGGCAGCGGAGGCCACGCTCAGGTAATGCGGATTGGTCTCAGAGGTGAGGGAGCGGCGCGCATCCACGGAATAATGCCGGTGCCAGGGCAGAAACATCCCCCAGAAAAGGAGCATCCGCAGCAAACTGTCCCCAGACTGGGTGATAAGCGGATTGCGGTTCTGGACGGAAAGCAGCAAAATCCAGGAGATAAAAGTGGCCCAACGCGTGTGATAGCCCAGCAACAGGCAGATGGCCGACAGTCCTGCAATGACAAACAGGACCAACTGAAACTGCCACAGACCGCTTAGGGCATGGAAAGAGAAGAAGAACTGGTTCCAAGCGTTGGCGTGCAGCACGTGCAAGGGCAGCACTCCCATATTGGAATAGTGCGCCTCCAAGTCAGTAGCCCTGATGCCGATGTCCAGTAACAGTACACTGGCCACCCAAATCCGCATGAAAGAGAGCGCCCGGGTATCTGTATAGAATACACGATGCAGGTACTGTCTAAGTAGATGCATACTTCTGTGAATTGGTGGATGGGAACACAGAAAAGGCAAAACCCTGGGGTCTTGCCTTCCTGCAATACATTACGTTCCAGGGAACGTCTATTGAAAACTACTAGCGGCTAGTAGTAGTGCCTGTGGTTGTACCAGTGGTGGTTCCGGTAGTAGTACCAGTTGTGCCAGTGGTTCCAGTAGTAGTACCTGTGGTGGTTCCGGTGGTAGTACCAGTAGTGGAGCCGGTGGTACCTGTGGTACCAGTTGTTCCGGTGGTAGTACCAGTAGTGGTTCCGGTTGTACCGGTAGTGCCGGTGGTGGTTCCGGTAGTAGTACCAGTGGTGGTGCTAGTTGTACCGGTTGTGCCGGTAGTACCAGAAGTGGTTCCGGTAGTAGTACCAGACTCAGTGCTCATATCTGTGGATGTGGTATCCGTGGTTGTCTCAGAAGCGCCTGAGCAAGACGTTAATGCCGAGGCTGCTACGAATGCGGCAACTGCGAACATGTTTACAAAAGTCTTTTTCATAGTTTTGACAGATTAATGAATGGTTTTTATTTGGTTTCCCTTTTCAAGTTCATCTTTTACGCACACTTCTTAGAAAGGTGCCATGTTTCGTCAAAAATTATTCATAAGGAGAGAAATTCTTTAACTGAGGTAGTAACTTGTGCGTACCAAATCAGGGTTTATTCACCAAGCCGTTTCCTTATGTTACCTTCCTCTCCAACTATCCTTTTTGACGGTGTCTGCAACCTATGTAACGGATTTGTGCAGTTTGTGATCAATAATGATCCAAAAAGTTATTTCAAGTTCGCCTCTTTGCAGTCTGAGACCGGCCAAGAAGTGCTCAAGGCGCATGGTTTACCAACGGAACAATTCAAGAGTGTATTGCTGGTAGAAGACGGGAAAATCTACACAAGGTCTGCCGCAGCCCTGCGCATTGTGCGCCGATTGAGCGGCGGATGGGCTGGTTTGTACGTGTTTGTCTTAATGCCGAAGTTTCTCCGGGACCCTCTGTATGATTGGGTTTCCAGGAACCGCTACCGTTGGTTTGGCCAGCAGGAGAGTTGTATGTTGCCTACACCGGAGTTGAAAGCGCGCTTTCTGTAAACACCCTTAAAACGGAAACCATGGGACTCTACAAAGCAGTTTTTTTTCTTTTCCCTGTAGTTCTATAGAGTATTGGTGATTTTACAGCCTCTTCATTCTTTTTGCGGGTTTCCTGCCTTAAGTTTGTAGATTCTTGTACAATTATTTCTCCGTGGAAAAAATAGATGTTTTTCTTGCCGAGGCCAGTAGTTTGGCCTGGGGCATGCCTTTGTTGATCTTATTAATGGGTGGCGGGCTCTTCCTGATGCTGTACTGCCGCCTGATTCCCTTCCGGATGATGGGCCACTCCATCAGCATCTTACAGGGGAAATACCAGGACCCCAACGCCGCCGGGCAAATCACCCCGTTCCAGGCCATGGCCAGTGCTTTGGCCTCCACCATTGGTATGGGTAATATCAGTGGGGTAGCCGTAGGTATTGCCATGGGCGGACCCGGTGTCTTGTTCTGGATGTGGGTGAGCGCTTTTGTGGGCATGGCCACCAAATTCTTCACCTGTACGCTCTCCATCATGTACCGGGGCCGCAATGAACTGGGCGCCGTAGAAGGCGGACCCATGTACATGGTCACCGAGGGCCTTGGTAAAAAATGGAAGCCTCTGTCTATCTTGTTCGCCTTTGCCGGGCTATTCGGAACCTTGCCGCTTTTCCAGTCCAACCAACTTACCCAAATCATCACCGATGTCGTCCTGAAACCCAGCGGCGTAGTAGGCGAAGACACGTTTATCTCTAACCTGTTCATGGGCATGGCCATGGCGCTGTTGGTGTCCATTATCCTGTTTGGAGGCCTGAAACGAATTGCCTCTGTGGCTACCAAGCTGGTGCCCCTCATGGTCGTGCTCTACACAGGCTCGGTGCTGTACATCATTTTCTCCAATATCTCGGCGGTGCCGGATATGTTCGCGCTCATTTTCGAGGATGCCTTCACCGGAAAAGCCGTCATGGGCGGAGCTGTGATGCAGGTGATTATCATGGGTGCCCGTCGCGCGTCTTTCTCCAATGAAGCCGGTATTGGCACCGCCGCCATGATGCACGGCGAGTCACAGAACAATGAGCCGGTGCGCGAAGGCTTGGTTGCCATGTGGGAACCGTTCATTGACACCATCGTAGTCTGCACCATGACTGGCTTGGCTATTCTGGTAACGGGCGTTTGGGAAACCAACTCCGGTAACGGTGTTTCCATGACGGCTCAAGCCTTTGGAACTGCCATGCCGCATGTGGGCAAGTACCTGCTGGTGGTCTGCGTATTCATTTTCGCCTTTACATCCTTGTTCTCCTACTGCTACTACGGCTCCAAGTGCTTCACCTACCTGTTCGGGTTCAAGTACCGCCGCCTGTATGATTACTTTTATATCCTCACCATCATTATCGGGGCCGTGGTCACCATCACTTCGGTCATTAACCTAGTAGACACCGCTTTCGCCTTCATGGCCATCCCAACCATGACGTGTGCGCTGCTGTTGTCTCCCAAAGTAATGGCCGCTTCCAAGGATTACCTGGCAAGACTTAAGGCCGGGCAAATCCAGCGGTATTAGTAGAGTATCAGTCTAAATTGTTCTTGGAAGCCGTTTCAAGGCTGTTTTTCAAAAAGCAGCCGAAAAGCACAGGCCTTTCCTTCGCGCCAGCATGCGTTAAGCTATAGAATTGGCTAACAGGCAGCCAAGACTGTTAAAAGTTCTATTTCTAGTTTGAGCGCAGCGGCAACTTGGAGTGGAAATGACAGCCAGTTTTCAACTGGCGAAGCGGGGAATTTGATCTATGGAAGCTGCAAACCGATGCCTCGTCAGTTGAAAACTGGAACTAAGCCTCGCCACAAGTTACCGCTACGCTCAAACTTGCGGCAGAGAGATTCTGTATTTGGCCCGTTTTTAAGAAGATAGCCCCAAAACGAAAAAGGCTGCCCCAATCAGGGCAGCCTTTTTTATGGTTCATCGCGCTAGTTGCTAGGCGATACAGGTGATTACATACTCAGGTACAAATTCCGTTCGCCGTAGATTTTGGTGAAGTATTCGTCTTCGAGGTTGTCAATGAAGTAGATGGCTTCGCCGGTTGACTTCATTTCTGGGCCTAGCTCTTTGTTTACCTCTGGGAACTTGCTGTGGGAGAACACCGGTACTTTGATGGCGTAGCCGTTTTTCACTGGGTTGAAGGTGAAATCGGTTACCTTTTTCGCGCCCAGCATTACTTTGGCGGCGTAGTTCACATACGGTTCCTGGTAGGCCTTGGCAATGAACGGCACGGTGCGGCTGGCGCGTGGGTTTGCTTCAATGATGTACACAATCTCGTTCTTGATGGCAAACTGAATGTTGATCAAACCAACAGTATTCAGCGCCAACGCGATCTTCTTCGTGTACTCCTCAATCTGATTCATCACGTTCTCGCTTAGGTCAAACGGAGGCAGCACCGCGTACGAGTCACCGGAGTGAATACCGGCTGGCTCAATGTGCTCCATGACGCCCAGAATCTGCACGTTCTCACCATCGCAGATGGCATCGGCCTCGGCTTCAATGGCACGGTCCAAGAAGTGATCCAGGAGGACATTGTTGCCGGGGCTGTCTTTCAGGATGTCCAGTACCTGCGCTTCCAGTTCTTTCTCGTTGATCACGATCTTCATGTTCTGGCCACCCAATACGTAGCTAGGACGCACCAAGAGCGGGAACTTCAGGTCTTTGCACACCTCCAACGCTTCCTCGGCAGAGTTTACGCTCGCGAAAGGAGGATACGGGATGTTGTTTTCTTTCAGCAGGGTAGAGAAAGCACCACGGTCTTCGGCTAAGTCAAGGCTCTCATAGGTAGTACCCATGATTTTGATGCCATAGCGGGTCAGTTTCTCGGCCAATTTCAGCGCGGTCTGTCCACCTAACTGCACAATCACACCTTCTGGTTTCTCGTGCAGGATGATGTCGTAGATGTGCTCCCAGAACACCGGCTCAAAGTACAGCTTGTCAGAGATGTCAGAGTCTGTACTTACCGTCTCAGGGTTACAGTTAATCATGATGGTCTCGTAGCCACACTCGCTGGCCGCCAGTACGCCATGCACGCAGGAGTAATCGAACTCAATACCCTGCCCGATGCGGTTAGGACCAGAACCCAGCACTACTACTTTCTTGCGATCGGAAACTTTGCTCTCGTTCTCGCCGTCAAAGGTGCTGTAGTAGTACGGCGTCACGGCTTCAAACTCCGCTGCGCAGGTATCTACCATCTTGAACACGCGCTTGATGCCCATGCTGGTACGCTTCTCGTGCACTTCGCTTTCTTTGCAACGCAGCAAATAAGCCAACTGACGGTCAGCGAAGCCTTTCACTTTGGCAGAGCGCATCAAGTCCACCGGAATGGAATCAATGGTGTATTTTAGCACCTCACGCTCGGTAAGCTCCAACTCTTCAATCTGCTGCAGGAACCAAGGATCGATTTTGGTTACTTTTTGGATGGTGCTGGTAGCCACCCCGAATTTCATGGCGTCTTTGATGGTGAACAGGCGGTCCCAACTTGGGTTGGCCAGGCTGTCCATCAACTGGTCGTAGTTCGTTTTCTCTTTGCCATCGGCGCCCAAGCCGTTCCGCTTAATTTCCAAGCTTTGGCAGGCCTTCTGCAACGCCTCCTGGAAGGTACGGCCAATGCCCATTACCTCGCCCACAGACTTCATCTGCAGACCCAGTTTCTTGTTCGCGCCTTTGAACTTGTCAAAGTTCCAGCGCGGTATCTTCACGATCACGTAGTCCAGTGCGGGCTCAAAGAACGCCGAGGTTGTCTTGGTGATGGAGTTTTTCAGTTCATCCAGGTTATAGCCAATCGCCAGTTTGGCGGCTACTTTGGCAATCGGGTACCCGGTGGCTTTAGAAGCCAGGGCCGAAGAGCGGCTCACGCGGGGGTTAATCTCAATCGCGATGATGGTGTCATCCTCGGGGTTCACCGAGAACTGCACGTTACAGCCACCGGCAAACTGACCGATGCCGTTCATCATCTTGATAGCCAAATCACGCATCTGTTGGTAGATGGTGTCTGGCAAGGTCATGGCCGGTGCTACCGTGATGGAGTCACCAGTGTGGATACCCATCGGGTCAAAGTTCTCAATAGAGCAGATGATGATCACGTTGCCAATGTTATCGCGCAACAGCTCCAGCTCGTACTCTTTCCAGCCCATGATGCTTTGCTCTACCAGTACCTCGTGGGTAGGGCTGGCGTGCAGACCGCGGGTCAGGGCCTGGTCAAATTCCTCAGGAGAGTTCACGAAACCACCACCGGTTCCACCCAAGGTGAACGACGGACGGATCACCAGCGGAAACCCGATTTCTTGGGCGATTTCCTTGCCTTCCAGGAATGACGTTGCAGTGTTGCCTTTGCAGACGTTCACGCCCAACTCAATCATCAATAGGCGGAATTTCTCGCGATCTTCGGTGGTCTCAATGGCGGTGATGTCCACGCCAATGATCTTCACGCCGTATTTTTTCCAAATACCAGCTTTCTCGCAGTCAATCGCCAGGTTCAACGCGGTCTGTCCGCCCATGGTGGGCAGTACGGCGTCAATTTGGTGCTTCTCCAGAATCTCAATGATAGACTTCTTCTCCAGCGGCTTCAGGTACACGTTGTCCGCGGTGATGGAGTCGGTCATGATGGTGGCGGGGTTGGAGTTGATGAGGGTGACCTCAATCCCTTCTTCGCGCAGAGAGCGGGAGGCTTGGGAGCCAGAGTAGTCGAATTCGCAGGCTTGCCCAATCACGATAGGACCGGAACCAATGATTAAGACTGACTTAATGGAATTATCTTTCGGCATTAGTAAAGCGGTATGTATAAATTGCCCAAAGTTAAAGCAGAAAGTTTAGAATTATGAAATAAACTGCTTTGGGCGGATAAATTATTTGCTCTTGCGTTTTAACTGTTTGAAATTCAGTCTTAAACCAGAAACCGATTGCAAACAGCAGTAGAGCCGGGAAGAGTTCCAGAATACCAGAAAGGCAGAGTAAAGTCTGACCTTGTTTCGTATTATTGAGGGCAAAATGCAGAATGAAGGTGTTTTTGCATCGGGCTGGCCTTGCTGTGGAAGGCAGCACCCTTTCATCCTGCCGGATGACGTCGTTGCACTGCAACGACGCTACATTGGTATTCTGTAGCGACGTTACACCGTAACGTCGTGCGCATTGAGGAGACGCGTTTCGGACCCGATTTACAGAAAACAGGCCCAAAACCGTGAAATGTATTTTACGGCTATAGAGAAACTCCGCGGCGCTCCCACTCAGAGGCCAGTTCCAGTTTGGGCAGAAGTGTCTTCAGCAACCAGTTTTCCATTTCCGCGCCGCCATGAAACGGCGTGATGTCTACCGGCAGCTCATCTTTGAGGTGCTGCATGCGCGCCGTGTGGAAGATGCGGGAATCCAGGATCACAAAGGCACCCTTGTCTTTCTCGCGCCGTACCAAGCGCCCGAATCCCTGGCGTAACTTGTGCTGGCTGGCCGGATAATAGAACTTGCTCCAGAAATAACCACCCTCCACCTCACGGCGATGCGCTACCAACGGGTTCCCCAGTGATGGATTTGGCAACCGGAATACGATCACCTGCGAAAGCGTCACACCTGGAAAATCCACGCCCGACCACATGCGGTCCAGGCCCAGCAAAACGGAATGCTCTTCTTGCCGGAATCGCCTGATTTCCCAAAGGCTGGTGCCTTCCTGTTTAAGCAGTTCAATGTCATAGGCGGGCAGGCGCGGGTGCAGCCAACGGTAGGCATCGTCCATGTCGCGGCGGCTGGTGAAGAGCACCAGCGTGCGGCCGTTCATGGCCACAATGCACTTGAGCAGCGTTTCCATGGAAGTCTGCAGCCAGGCTTGTTTCTGGTCCAGGGCCATCTTGTGCTCGTAGCAAGGGATGAACGCGGGCACCACGGCATGGACCTTTTCCTGCTGCTCATAGTTGAACGGCGAGAGGTAGCGCACTTCCTGGGCAAACGGCTCAGAGCGGCCCAGTTGATTCCGGAAATACTGCGTGTTGCCGCCCACGTACAGCGTAGCCGAGGTGAACAGCAGGCTGGGGTACACGTTCTGCAGCTTCTCCATCTCGTCTTGCAGGTAGTACGGCATCTTGCTCACCGACCAGTTCTGACCGCTTTTCTCCAGCACGTGAATCCATTTGCGGGCCGGGAAATCACTGGTGATTTTTTGGAGCGAATCGGCAAACTCCGCGGCCTTCTCTTTGTAGGTTTCCAGGCGGCTGAAGGTCTTGTCCTCGGGCTTTTTCAGGAGTTTAAGGATGCGGTCAATCTTACCGGCCACAAATTGAATGGCCGTCAAAAGCTCCTGCAGGGCTTGCTCAATATCGGCGCTGAATTCTCTTTTGGTCCAGCGGCCGTTTTCTATCAGCGCAACTTCTTCCTGCCACCGCTGCTCCCCTTGGATGGGCAACGCCTGAATCAGCTCGCCACTGGCCCTGATGGTGGCGCAGTCGCGGTGGATGGAGTCAATCTCGTCCAGTACCAGCAGGGTGGTTTCGGTATCCGCGCCTTTCATGACTTTGTCGCCCACCACGTCTAGTAAGCCTTTGCGGTAGTCTTTGCCCAGCAACGGACGCAGCAGACGGGCCTCCACAATGCCCAAGCTGAAGTTCATGCTCAGGGCACTCCGGGCGAAGTCGGGGAACTGGTCGGCCTCGTCAATGATGCAGTGTTTGATCAAATCTGTGAGCTTGGGCGTTAGCTGCAGCAGCTTGTGGTGGTTTGTGACGATAATATCGGCGGCGTAGGCCTGCTCCATGTGGCGGGCGTACGTGCACTTGGCTGGTTCCTGGCACAGTTTGGGCACGCACACTTCCTGGGCATTGGCCTCGGTGAGCAAGCGGTACGTGTCTGGTAAAATAGCCTTGATGTTCTGCGGAATCTCCTCTACTTCGCCTTGGGTGTGGTGCACACGCAATACCAGGTAGAGCCAGCTCAGCCCTTCCCGGATGGTGCCTTTCTCCTGTACCACCAGCTCGTCATACAATTCCAGCAGCGCCGAGACGCACAGGTAGTTGTTTTTGCCTTTCACGATGGCGGGCCGCAAATGCGCGTGTAAACCGCCCTTGAAGCGCAACCGCGGAATCTCACCTTGCATGACCTGTTCCTGCAGGTTTTTGGTAGCCGTAGCCACCACCACTTTCCGGCCGGGGTTCAGGCGGAGCAGCTCGGCGGCGGCGATGAGGTAGCCCATGGTTTTCCCGGTGCCGGTACCGGCCTCGGCCACGAAGGTGCCTTTGTCGGTAAGGGCTTTGTTGCAGAATTTGGCGTACTGCATCTGGGCGTAGCGCTCGGGCAGGCCGTGTTTCTTGTACCAGGCGTGCAGGGCATCGTGGATGAGCTGGTCAGACGGCGGTGCGATGTCTACCCTTGGTTTCACCACAGGGGCATCAGGCACCGTGGGCAGCCAGGAGGTGAGCTGCTCGCGCAGGTGGAAGGGCAAGACCGGCACCTCGGTAGTAGCCGGAGGCGTAAGCCAGTGCAAGTCCAGCGGTTCCAAGGTCTCGATGTGCTCGGCGGCAGATACTAACGTGCGCCAGGCTGTGCCCATAAAGATGGCGCCCAAGTTCAGCACCTGCCGAAGGAGTTGCATGAAGAGGGTAGGTTCGCCGGATTCGTTCTCGGGTGTGCTGGGGATTTTCTGCAACAATACCTCCAACAGTTGGAAAAGGTGCGTGTGCAGGGCCGCCAAGGCCATGTGCATGGGTTGGGAAGCCGGCTTTTTCTGGGCTGCCGTGGAGCGCGCCACCACATCGCCCATCTCCATCAGATTCAGGTGCGGCAGAAAGAACGAAGACAGCAAGGCTAGATCAGCGCAGACGGGCGGTGCGGCCATTCCCGCGAGAATGTAATGCTTGAGCCAGGTCTGCTCGTGGCGTTCGTGGAAGAAAAACAGGTGCGTGAAAGAACTCAGGTAGGCCTGCACCTCGGTTTTCTGCTCCTGCCAGAGAGGCGCGCTTTTTGCCTGCTCCTTGCTGATTTTGGAGAGTTTCTGCACGCTGCGGCCAAACTCCGCCTCGGGGTTGATGAACCATTCTCTAAGCACCGCATTTCCTTTCTCCAGCGACAATACGCCCACCTGCAGCAGCCCATGTTTTAGACCATAGGAGCCGGTAGCATATAGATGCACGAGGGCAAAGGATGGGGAAGCAGCTTTCATCAGGAGGATCTCTTTCACACGTCTGGCAGACTGCAAAGGTACTCTATGCTAAGGAATTTGCCGCAAAATAGTAGTTGAGGCTAAGCTGATTAGAAGGGTTTGTTTTGAGGGTGTTTTTGACAAAATATGCCTAGAACAGGATCAATAAGATACTTTATCTGCTTTTCAAGATAACCCACCCCTGCCCCTCCCAGGAGGGGAATTTAACTCAGTTAGATAGATTCCCCTCCTGGAAGGGGTAGGGATGGGGCACAAACTATGTAGCGGAAGTAGCTTCCATGCTATAAAAGGAATTGGCCCTTCGCTGGCGCGAGCTTCCAGCTCGTGTCCGCACGCATTCCTGATTGGTTCTACATTCATTTATATTAGAAAACCTTCTCCTTTTCTAGCCTGATTTCACCAAAACACCCTTGAAACGAAAAAAGCCGCACAAAGCGTGCGGCCATTTTCTATATATGCAGTTGTGTTGTCCTTACTTGTTACACGGCAGAAACTTCGGCCAGGGTAGGGTAGTCGGTGTAGCCTACTTCGGCGGTGTTGCTGTAGAACGTGTTGTAGTCCGGGGCGTTCAGCTCAGCATTCTCCGCGAAACGCTCTACCAGGTCTGGGTTCGCGATGAACGGTCTGCCATAGGCCACCAAATCCGCGAAGCCGTCTTCCAATACTTTATTACCAGTTTCCTGCGTAAAGCCGCCGTTGATGATGAGCGTGCCGTTGTACAGCGGACGGAAGTGCTTGGCGATCTCCTTTATAGCATACGGCAACTCGGCTACTTTAGGTGAGGCCTCGGTGAGGTGCAAGTACGCCAAATCATAGTCGTTCAGGCGCTTCACGATGTACTCAAACGTAGGCGCGGTTTCCTCGTCAACGGTGATCCCGAACTGCTCGTGCATAGACGGATTCAGACGGACACCTACGCGGTTCAGGTCAATGACTTCTTTCACGGCATCCAGCACCTCAAAGAAGAAGCGGGCGCGGTTCTCAATCGTTCCGCCGTACTCATCGGTGCGCTGGTTAGAGCAGCGGCTGAAGAACTGGTGGAACAGGTAGCCGTTGGAGGAGTGGATCTCCACACCGTCAAAACCAGCTTCTATCGCGTTGATAGCTGCTTTCTGGAAATCGGCCACAATCCCTTTTATCTCTGCCGTTTCCAAGGCTCTTGGCGTCACGGTTGGCTTAAAACCTTCGGCACTGAATGCCTGGTCATTGGGGTTGATGGCCGACGGGGCTACCGGTAACGCACCGTTGTGAAAATCTGGGTGCGACATGCGGCCCACGTGCCACAACTGGGCATAGATCTTTCCGCCTTTCTCGTGCACGGCATTGGTCACCCCTTTCCAGCCTTCTACCTGCGCTTCAGAGTAAATGCCCGGGATGTTGATGTACCCCACGCCCTGCGGGCTCACCGGCGTGCCTTCTGAGATGATTAACCCGGCGCTGGCGCGTTGGGCGTAGTACTCGGCGTTCAACTCGGTGGGTGCGTTCTCTGGGTTGTTAGACCGGCTGCGGGTCATAGGGGCCATCACCAAGCGGTTATTCAGTTCAAGGGCGCCTTTCTGGTAAGGCTGTAACAGCGGTTGATTTTCTATCTGACTCATGATCTATTTCTGGTTAATACAAGAGTTGTATATACAACTATATGGGTAAAAAAATATTAGCAGCTTCGTTCTCTTAATCTGTCCATGAATTCGCCAATCTGGGTGGCTTCTTCAGGGTTGATCTGGCAGAATTTCTCCTCCAGGTTCTGCATAATGGTGTCTGTCTTCTTCAGCAGCTCCAGGCCTTGCTCCGTGATCACGATGTCTACCTTGCGGCGGTTATCGGGGCACTGGCAGCGGGTCACCAGACCTTTCTCCAGCAGTTTGTCTACCAAGCGCGTGGCATTGGAGTCACGGTCCAGCATCCGGTCCTGGATCAGGCCCAACGTGGCCGGATTAGGATATTGTCCGCGCAAAATGCCCAGCACGTTGTTTTGCTGCAACGAGATCCCATACTGCTTCAACTGACAGGAGAACTCCTTTTGCAGCCAATTGCCCGTGAACATGACGTTCACCGCCATGCGCCGGTAAGGGCTGCCAAATGTCTTCTGTTTTAGTTCCTCTTCTAATTTCATGGGCTTGTTGCCGTTGCGGTGGCAAATCTACGTCTTATTATTGTATATACAATTATTGTAGTGACTTTGTTCCGCTTCGTGCAGGTTTCTTCCAGTAAATCACCGTTTCTGAAGTGTTTTACGGAAAAAAGCCAGAAAACGGTTTCGCCGGAATAAAGCTGGTTTTTACCTGTGGGTACAGGTTTTGTAACACCCGAAGAAGTGCTAGCCACCGGAACGGAACAGGCATTGCCTAGCCAGGCAAAGGACAAGTCTGAGAAGAAGCCAGCGTTTTAAGCCTGGTTTCCTTAAACAGGTTTAAAACAGAATCTGGCTGGGCTTTCCCGGGCAGGTTCTTAGAAGCTAAAAGCCTGCCCGGGAATACCGTTATGGGTAAGGAAGGACGAACTAAACCCGGCTGGGGGTAGGTTGCGCCAGGTAACCAGTGGTGGCCGGAGATTCCACCGTGCTGTCAGGGTCGGCATCCTCGGTGATGTCCGTGGCCGCGTCATCCCGGTCTTTGGCTTCCTGGTCGGCGGGTTTCTTGGCTTCGCAGGCGCCCAGTAGGAAAAGGCTGGAGAAGGCAAGCATGATTCCTGTTTTCCGGATGGTGGCGCCCACGGTGGTGATTTCCTTTTTCATAGTGGTTGTAGGTTAGGTTGGTAGTCCTCCTCTACGGAAAACACCGGCGTATCGACAGAAAACCCGGAGTCCATTTTCAGGTTTACTGGCAAAGGCAGCACCAGAATGTCTTTTTATTGGGCCAAGACCTGCTCCAGGGCCGGGGTAAGGTCCTCAAATTTGGCGTAGCCGCGGGTGACCAGATACAGTTTGTCTCCGTTCTGCGCCACCATAGACGGGAAGCCCTGGATGCCCCAGTCCTGCACCTGCGCAAACTCGCCCATGGCCTGCCGTTGGTATTTTTCCTCCGCGAATCGCTCCCGGAACTGCTCTTCAGAAAGGCCGGCCTCCGCAGCCAACGGCAAATAGGTCTCCACCTCGTTGAAATCCTTGCCTTCCTTGAACTGCAGGTCCTGGATGGCTTTGGCGTACTTCACCTGCTTGTTTGGGTGCAGTTCTTTGAAGATGCTCAAGGCAATGGCGGGAGGCTCTGAGTTGGAGATGTAGGTGCCTTTGTCCAGAACCTCTGTGAAGTATGCCTCGCCCATTTGCACGCCGGTGATTTCGTTGAGCCGCGGCATGGCCTGCCGGATGTAATTGGCCATGTTCCCGATAGGCCCCACGCGGTCACCCAAGATCATGCCGCCGCTCAGCACCTCAAAATGAAACTTGTCTGCGTAGGCGGCTTGCAGTTTCTCTATCTGCGGACCCATGGCAAAACACCAACCGCAAAGCGCATCGGAAATGTAGAAGAGGGTAGGCTTAGTATGGATGGTCATGGATTTTGGATCTTGGGGCAAACGCTATGAAACTGGAAAAGAAATAAGCGTTTAAGGCTTGTTTTCTGAAAAGCAAACCTTAAACAGCGACCACAAAGGTACTCCGGAGAAACGTTGCCACCGGCATGGTAATGGTTTCTACAGGTAAACCCCTGAACGAGGCGGCAATGGCGCGCCGTGTAGGGGCAATCTCGTGTGGTTGCCCTTGCTTTGTGGCAAGAGTAGGATGGTTCTTTCAACGGCCTTTGTCATCCCCCTACCCCCTTCAAAGGGGGACGGAATGCGTGTGGTTTGCAGCAAGAAAAAATCCCGTTTAGGGGCTGTTTTTGAGAAATCAGCTCCTAAACGGGATTCTAACAATCAGCAATCAACCATCAGCAATTAACCCCTATTTCGCGGTTAGCTTGTTCTCCAGCATGCGGTTATTGTACTGCTGAATAAAGGCCTTTAGCTTGTTTTCCATGGCTACCCTGATGAGCGGCTCCTTGTCCTTGAGGTTCTCCTTCAGGAATTTGTCTTCCCTGTAATTGAACAACCCCAGCGTATTAATGCCATCGAACTGGAGGAAATAATCGCCTTCGGTCCATTGGTAAGCGCCCTGGTAACTGATGGCGAAATTGCCTTCTGCCGGGTTGAGCATGTTTTTCCCGAAGGAGAAGTACGGTTGGTCGTAGCCCAAGTAGCCCAGCACGGTAGGCATGATGTCCAGTTGCTGCACCACGCGGTCCTGCTCCACACCTCTGAAGGAAGGATCACCGGGGGCGTAGAAGAGGATGGGCACCGCGAAGTTACCCCAGGCGGTCTGGTACTCGGGATAGAAGGTGTGCGTGGCGGAATGGTCGGCGGTGATCACGAACAGCGTGTTCTTGAACCAGGGCGCCTGGCTGGCCTTCCGGAAGAACTTGCGCAACGCCATATCTGAGTACCCGATGCACTCAAAGATCTCAAACGGTCCTTTCTTGAACTTGCCCTGGTAACGGTCCGGCACTTTGTAGGGGTGGTGCGACGAGGTGGTAAATACCGCGCTCATGAACGGCTCTTGAAACGTGTTCAGCTTGCCGGCCATGAACTGCAGGAACTCCTCGTCCCAGATGCCCCACATGCCGTCAAAATCCTCGGGCTTGCCGTACTCCGTCATGCCGTAGTAATCCTGCACGCCAATGAGGTTCATAAACGCGTCAAAACCCATGGAGCCGTTGGGCGCCCCGTGGAAGAAAGAGGTGTAATAGCCCTTCTGCCGAAGCGTGCGCGGCAAACTGGGCAAATTGTTGCTCACGTACTGCGTTAACACGAACGGCTCCTGGATGCTGGGAATGCTGGTAAGCACCGAGGGAAGCGCATCAATGGATTTCCGGCCGTTGGCAAACGAGTTCCAATACACTTTGCTCTGGCCCATAAGCGAGTCCAGGAAAGGCGTGAACCCGGTGTAGGTGCCGTTCTCCAGGTGTTGGTTGTAGCCGCCCACAGCCTCCTTCCCGAAACTCTCTAGCACAATCACCACCACGTTTTTTTTCTGAAATTTGGCTGAGTCAGTAGGCTGGTGCACCGGCGAGTAAAGCTGGGTTACCTGCTGGTCCGGGAAATAGGCCAGCTTCTGGTAGCTGGTTTTATTGATGGTCCGGATGATAGAGAAGGGCGTGTTGAGCACGATGTACATTTCCTGGGGCCGCTTCACGTACTCGCCGGCGTTGCTCAAGGTAATAGGTCGCGTGCTGTGCCGAAAGCCGCCGCGCATGGCCGCGATGCTCAGCCCTATGGTAAGCACCAGCATGACGGTATGCCACGGATAGTAAAACCAAGGATTGTAGGTAGGTGCTTTCTCCAGTTTGATGCGGTTGTAGAGCCAGACCATCAGCGCCACCAGCGCCACCCAGATCACCGCGATGTACCAGAAATCCACCAGGAAACTGGAAGCAAAGCCGCCCCAATCCTCATTCGCGAATTCCTTGACCACGCTGCCGGTAGTGCGCCGCAGGGTAAACCGATAGTAGATAAAGTCCACACAGTTAAGCGCTAACCCAATGCCGTTGAACACCAGAAAGACCCATTTCACCACTTTCTGGTACACCGGATGATGCCGGAACCGGAAGGGCAAAATCATCAGTGCAATGAACAGCAGGTTGGTGTACAAGACTGCCGCCAGGTCAAACTTGAGCCCGCCCCACATGAGGTACAGCAGGTCAGCGAAAGACGTCTCCGCGAAAAAGCCCTTGTTGAAAAAATAGAAGAGAAGCCGACAGACCGTGTATAGCAACATCGCCAGGCACAGCGCCAGCAGCATGGCCACATGCACGCTCCGTCGCAACGCCCTCGGCTGAAAAGATTTTATCATGTCCTAAAGAAAGAACCGCAAAATTACTGAACCCGAAGCAGATATAGAAACCAAGGATAGAAGAGCGGAATACACTAGGTTTAAGGCTGTTTTGGGAAAAGAAGGTTTTAAACAGTTAAAGGTAATTGGGATTTTAGCTTTGTGGATAATGGGAACGCCAGACCAGCAGGTTTAAACGCCCTTTTCGATCCTTTAAAGTGGGTGGTTTTGGTAAAATCTATGCTAACGGCAGTTACAAACTGCCGGTCATGTTGGGTCCAAGTCACAGACTTGAACCATGAAAAGGGAGAGAGGGCTGAGCTAAATCCGGCAGTTATAAACACCCCCCTTCGCCCCCCTCAAGGGGGGGAGTCCCCGCTTAGAAGGCGCATATCCGTTTCCAGCCTTTCGGTTGAGCGCCTTTGTTTTAGACCTGGTGCCGCGGATGCGGCAGGCCAACCGGCCAAGGCTAAAACAGCAGCGCGAGGCCGGAAGGCGGGGCCTCGCGGCCGTGAGCGCACGGAGCCCAGCGATGCAACAATAAAGCTCATGCACCCACGCGAACATCGGCGCCACGCCAGCACAACCAGACTACGCGTCCACTAAAAAGCTTATGCAAAAGAGCAGCCCCTCGGGAAAACTCCCTAAAGCCAAAACAAAAAAACAGCCTTAAAACGTCTCATCGTTTCAAGGCTGTTTTCAAAAAAAGAAACCTAAAACACGTTACTTCTCAAAAGCCTTCTTCAAGTCCGTCACCGCCATTTCCTGCGCGTACTTTGCCTCGCGCAGCACAGAGGCCATCCCGAAAAACTCATGCGTCACGCCATTGAAAACCTTGTGGTTCACGTCTACTCCGGTAGAATCAAACCGCTGGGCTAACTGCTGACCTTCGGTCTGGAGAGGGTCCAGTTGGGCGTTGATGATGGTGGTAGGAGGCAGTCCTTTGAGGTTAGCGCCCACCAGGTTGATCCAGGGGTTCTTGCCATCAGCTGGCGTGCGCAGGTACTGCTTGAAAAACCATTCCATCATGGGTTTGTCCAGGGGTTTGGCCGAGGCGTATTGCTGGTAAGACGCAGAGTTGGTGTTATAGCTGGCAATGGGGTAGACCAACACCTGGTGCAACGGCATCTGTACCTTCTGGTCGCGGGCCATCATGCTCACGGCCGCCGCCAGGTTGCCACCGGCGCTTTCGCCCACCACGGCTACTCTCTTGGGGTCACCTTTGAGGGAAGCGGCGTTTTTCAAAGCCCATTTGTAGGCCGCGAAAGAGTCATTGTGGGCAGTTGGGAACTTGTTTTCAGGAGCTTGACGGTAGGCCACCGAGATGACCACGGCTTCGGTCTGCTCTGCCAGTCCTTTGGCCGAGGCGTCGTATGTGTCCAGATCAGCAATGACCCAGCCCCCGCCGTGGTAGTAGACAATCACCGGGTACGGGGCGGTACCCGTTTTGGGCGTGTACACCCGGGCGTGGATCTGGCCCCCTGTCACCGGAATCTTTTTCCCTACGGTGTCTACCTTAGAAGGCGGCATAGGCATGTTGTTCTCCTTCATCAGGTCCATGACGGCGGTGGTAGGGGTGGGGTTCTGCCGGGCCTGCTTCGCCGTGAGTTGCGGAATGGGTTTGGCGTTGTAGCTGGCCAGTTTCTCTATCACTGCCTGCATAGGTCCGGTGATGGTGTCTGCCCAGGCCGGTTTGGTACCAGTGGGCTTCAGGCTGGATGCTGCCTGGTCAGAGGTGTCTGCATCAGCATCGAGGTCAACCGCGGTGGTGTCCACGGCTCCTTCGCGGCTCACGCTCTCGGTTTCCTCCACGGGACGTTTGCTCTCGCAGGAGAGGACCAAAAAGCTGCAAGCCGTGGCCAAAATGAATCCGCCTTTACGGGCGAAGGTTAATATTCTCTTTTCCATAGTTTTAGTGTAAGGATGAATAAGGGTGGTTTGCGGTATAGTACATTACGGAATAGAGGTAAATACGGATTGTTTCAGATTTAGACCGAACAAGGACCAAGGTGGCGCAATTCTTGCCTCTAAGAGAAAACTGGTTATCTTTGTTCAGTAGCAAGCGAGAGTAGCTCAGTTGGTAGAGCATCAGCTTCCCAAGCTGAGGGCCGCGGGTTCGAATCCCGTTTCTCGCTCCAAATCATTTATATATTTCTTTTCCGGTTCCTTAAGATGGGTAAGTGTAGAGTTCTGAGTTTCCCCCGCTATTGCCAAGTTCTAGCATTTGTCCTTTTCGTATCAGTGGCCAGTTGTACGGCGCCCCGCTCCGTAATCCACTCTGGGAGGGTTACCCCGCACGGGGAGTTCAAGGTGGGCGCCAACTTTGGGGGGAACATCGCCTCAGAGCCCATCAGCCAGCTCAAAGACGTGGGCGAGGATGCCATCAAGGCGCTCGCCAGCCGCGACTCTGTGTACTATGACGGGTTGGTGAAATCGGCGACGAAGGCCGCCATTGCCTACACCCTGGATCCGGTAGGACCCAACTTTGATTTCTATGTGCGCTACGGGGTGCTGCCCCGCGTGGACGTGGGCTACAAATACGCCTCTGGGGTGCACGTGCTGGACGCCATGTACCAGTTCATGGGGCCGCTTGCCGGCTCGGCCAAAAGCGCCGAGAGATGGTACGGCAGCGTAGGTTTTCAGTACGCCGGGCAGAAATCAGATGTCCTGTCCAAAATCTTCCTGGACAAGCTTTCCCCCATCCTGCAGTTTGAAGCCTCCAGAAGAGACGTGCTGGTGCCGCTGGTGTTCAGCCGGTCGTTCGGGGTAGATGAGGAGTTCGGGAACATCTCCTTCGGGGTGGCCTATAACCATACCTTCGTGGAGTACGGCCTGGTGCCCGGCCGATTGTATGAGAAAGTGGGCGGCGGAAAAGCCGTGCAATTGGAAGGCCTCACCAGAAAAGGGAATTTCCCGTCTTACGGATTGTTTGTGAACGCTAAGATTGGGGCCAAGCGCATTTTCCTGCTGCCTGCACTGTCTATGTTCTACCAGAACTACGGCACCTTTGAGCTCCTGAAAGGCGAGCAGGTAGACTACTCCGGTATCACCATTGTGCCTTCCATAGGGCTGCAGATTGGTCTGGGCCAGGGCAAAGCTGGAAGATAGTTGCCTGGTGTTTAGGGGCTGTTTTTCTGAAAAACAGGTTCTAAACCAAATGATATTCTAAGTGAAAAAGCCCTCGGCTGATGTTTTGCATCTGTCGAGGGCTTCTCTTTTTGAGCTTGTTTTTCAGAAAGTCCAGTAAAACCGTTAGCGTACTAAGTAAGCACACATCAAGAGGAAGCCATAGACAATGTCATAGCTCTTGAATTTCTCCCGGAGCATTTTCAAGGCTTTGTTGATGTGGTTTTCTATGTTGCTGTTGCTGGTGTTCAGCTTGGTGGCAATCTCGGTGTTGCTCAGGCCCTCGGTGCGGCTCATGACAAACACCTGTCGCCTCACCGGCGGCATGGAGGCGCAGGCCTCTTCAAACAACTGTACCAGTTCTTTGTGCTCCAGCGTGGTTTGGGTGGAGTTTTCAGAAACCGCCCCGTAATCGGCCAGGTACTGGCCGAAGGCGAACTCGTACACCCGGTGGCGGGCTTTGTTGTACACCAGGTTCTTGGCGGTGGTGAACAGGTAGCCATCCAGGTTCTGGGTAGGGTCCAGGGAACTGCGGCGCTCCCATACTTTCAGGAAAACTTCCTGCACTATTTCTTCGGCATCTTCGCGGCTTCTCACCAGTTTCATGGCAAAGGCAAATAGCTTGGGTTCCAGTTTATGGTACAGACGCTCAAAGGCCGCCACGTTACCGGTGGTCAAGGCCTCAATGTCCTCCACGAAACTTTCCCTGCTATCTGTTTGCATGGTTTTTTGGTTAAAGTACCTGTCTTTCATGCTACTACAACCTCTCTCTTCCAACGTCCTCAGATCTCCTTTTGAAGTAGTCAATTTCAAAAACCTAAAATACTAAGGATAAATGTAGACCATTTTATAGAAAAAACAAAAACCGAAAGTTTTGTTAAAAATATTTGAAAACGGAGGTGGTGCAAGCCTGGGGATATGTGTAATAGGGAAAAGCGCTAATCTTTTATAACCCATGGATCAACACTTACTAGACCGTTTTTACAAGGGGGCATGTGCCCCTGGTGAGGTGAAGGCGGTATTGGAGTGGTTTAAGCATCAGAAACTTACCCCTGAGCAGGAACTTGAGATGAAGGAACTCTGGGCCCAGGCGGAACACCAGCAGTCTGAACCAACTTACGCACACGACGCAGATAAAACCTGGCGCAGTTTAGAGGCCCTTATTCAAAAAGACGCCCAAAACGAGACGCAAGAAGCCAAGGTGCTGCCCCTGCAGCCAAGCGCCTGGACCAAATGGATGCGCGTGGCGGCCTCCATTCTGTTGCCGCTGGGGTTAGTCTGGTTTGTGGCCAGCCAATACTTTCAAAAAGAGTCTGCCGTTGGGAAAATGATGGCCGTGCAGACCGCCCCCGGCGAGTGGAAAACCATTCAGCTGGAAGACGGGTCCTCGGTGGTGATGCGGCCGGGCAGCAAAGTGAGCTACCTGGTGCCTTTTGCCCAGAACAGAAGAGACATTGCGCTAGAGGGCGAGGCTTTCTTCCAGGTGGCCAAAGACAAAGACCGGCCTTTCGTGGTGAAATCTGGCTCCATATATACCCAGGCCTTGGGTACCTCCTTCAACATCAGATACCAGCCTAAAGACACCGCCATCTCGGTGGCGTTGGCCACCGGGGTGGTGAAAATCAGCAAAGGGGAGGAAAAAGAGGAAGCCACGCTGGCCCAATTGGTGCCGGGGCAGCAATTGGTGTTCAACCGCAAAGACCAGAAACATGCCGTGGACACCTTTAAAGCGCAGGAAGTGCTGGGCTGGAAAGACGGGGTGCTGTATTTCAAACAAGCCAGCCTGGAAGAGGTGGTAGATAGAATTGAGAACTGGTACGGCGTGCAGATTGACGTGAAAGGCATGGGACCAACCAGTAAAAAAGCATGGAGTTATACCGGTGAATACAGACAGCAAAGCCTGCCCCAGGTACTGGAAGGCATTGGCTTTGTAAAGCATTTCACTTACCAGGTGAACCAAGACCAAGTTCAGATAACCTTCAAAAAACCGTGAGCTTATGAGGAGATGACCGGTTCTTTTAACAGGTAAGCCACTGGGTGGCCTACCTGTCAACTACCTCCGGAAACCAGATGTTGGCGCATCCAGATCCATGAGGCAATACAAACAATTAAAACTAAACACTCCCAAGATATGGAAAAAAACGTTTACGGCGTCCTGAAAGGAATGACCTGGAAAGCTTTGGCGGTATTTGTGCTGCATCTGGCTTTCTTCTCAACGGGTTTCGCCGCGCCCGGCAAAGCCCCGGTGAGCACTATTCAGAAAACAAAAATCACCCTCTCCATCACCAACGGCACCCTCCAGGAATTCTTCCGGAAAGTGGAGGCCGAAACCCTGTTTAAGTTCACGTTTGATGAGAACGAAGTGCCTAGCCGGTCTAAGGTGACGGTGCAGGCCAAGAACGAGCCCTTGGACAAAGTGCTGGAAAAAGTAGCGGCTACCACCAACCTGGAGTTCAAGCAGGTGAACAACAACATTCACGTGCGCACCAGAAACACCAGAGCAGCCCAGCCCAAAGCTTCTGTGGCTCCGGTAGTGCAGGACGGCTTCCGCGTTTCCGGGAAAGTAACCGACGAGAACGGGACCGGGTTGCCCGGCGTTACCGTTTCAGTGAAAGGGACCACCAACGCCACTTCCACAGACGTGAACGGAGGCTTCTCCTTGAACGTCCCAAACGGAACCGGCACCCTGGTGCTTTCCTACATCGGGTACACGACACAGGAAGTAGCCATTGAGAACCGCTCTACCATCAACGTAGCCCTGGCCCCAGATACCAAATCCTTACAAGAAGTAGTGGTGATTGGGTATGGTACGCAGAAAAAAGAAGACATTACCGGTTCTGTATCGGTGATTGACAACGAAGCCTTTGACGCCCGCCCTAACACCCAGATCGGGAATCTGATTCAGGGGAAAACCGCCGGGGTGCAGGTATTGACCAACTCTGGTAAACCTTCGGCTGGTTTCAACATCCGTATCCGGGGAACAAGCTCTATTACCGCCAACAGTGATCCTTTGTACGTGGTAGACGGCGTTCCTTCTGGTGATACCAGAAGCTTGAACCCCGCCGATATTGAAAGCATCTCTATTCTGAAAGACGCCTCTTCGGCCGCCATCTACGGAGCGCAGGGTGCCAACGGGGTAGTGTTGATCACCACCAAACGCGGTAGAACCGAGAAGCCAACTTTTGAATTCAGCACTTACACTGGGGTTTCCCAAGTTTGGAATACCCTTGACGTGTTGAACGCCGAGCAGTACCGTGACCTGATGACCGAACTGGGCCAGAACACAGACTGGAGCCGCTACCAGGAGAATACCGATTGGCAGAAAGAAGTTTTCCAGAACGGAAGCTCTCTGAACTACCAGTTAGCCGTTTCCGGCAAGACCGACAAAACCAACTACTACATCTCTGGCGGTTGGATGAAGCAGAACGGCGCCGTGCGCAGTTCTACCATGGACCGCGCCAGCTTTAAAGTGAACCTAGAGCAAAAGCTTTCCAACTGGTTAACCGTGGGTACCAACATGGGCTACACCCGCTACCATGACGTAGACGTAGCTGATAACCAGTCTGTAAACCAGGGTGGGGTGATCTTGGGCGTACTGTCTACCCCGCCAGTCATTGGTGTGTACAACGCTAACGGAACCTTCACCAGCAACCCGTTCCAGGACTGGGAAAACCCAATCTCCAGCACCGATGGCTCTGACCGCAACTACCGCAACCAGCGTCTTTTGGGCAATGTGTACGGCGAGGTGCAACTACTGAAGGGCCTGAAATACCGCGCCAACTTTGGTATTGACTACATCAGCGCCATCAACGACTACTTCTTAGATCCGTTCAGAACTAGCTATGGCCGCGCCAGAAAAGGGATTGGCCGTAACAGCACCAACCTCACCAACTTCTGGATTCTGGACAACACCCTTTCTTACACCAAAACCGTGGGGCAGCACAACTTCAGCGCCATGGTGGGTTCTGTGCAGCAGAAATTCAGATGGGAAAACAGCAGCATTGAGCGCACGGAGTTCTCTGGTACGGCAGTAACCACACCTGGTGCCGGTGCCGTAATCCAGTCGGCAGATGCGAACAAGTCTGAGAAAACCAACACCTCGTTCATTAGCCGGGTGACCTATGACTTCGCGAACAAGTACCTGTTAACCGCCAACTTCAGAGCAGATGCTTCATCCGTGTTCGGTCCGGAAGTGCGTTGGGGCTACTTTCCATCAGCGTCTTTGGGCTGGAGAATCTCTGAGGAAAATTTCTTCCCTAAAACCAACGTGTTGAATGATTTGAAACTGCGCGTAGGTTGGGGATTGGTTGGTAATGATACCGGCTTGGGAGCGTATGCATACCTGCCCCGCGTAGGCTACGGCGCTAACTACCCTATTGGCGGTACCGCCCAACCAGGTAGCTATCCCTCTTCTATCGGGAACAACCAACTGGGTTGGGAAGCGTCTGAGCAGACCAACGTAGGTTTGGATGTGGCTTTCCTCAATTCCCGTATCTCTTTAACCGTTGATGCCTACTTGAAGAAAACCACAGACCTGTTGCTGCCTATTGAAGTGCCAAGGTCTACCGGTTTCAACGGTGGTGATGCCAACGTAGGAAGCCTGCAAAACAAAGGTCTTGAGTTCCTGGTGAGCTCCCAGAACCTGGTGGGTGATTTCTCCTGGACCACTGATCTGAACTTGTCATTCAACAGAAACAAAGTAACCAACATCCTGGGCCAAAGCTTCTTCGGGGGTGGCGTAGCCGGTAGAGGTGATGTGAGCTTGTCAAGAGAAGGTTCTCCCTTGGCCCTGTTCTATGGCTATCAGTGGGGTGGGGTAGACCCAGCCACCGGTATGGCCTACTACATCAACAGAAACGGCGAAAGCACTTTTACGCCTTCGGCGGATGACCGCGTGATCATTGGTAACCCTAATCCAGACTTCATCTACGGGGTAACCAACACCTTCTCTTTCAAAAACTTCGGTTTGAGCATCTTCCTGCAGGGCTCACAAGGCAATGACATCTTTAACGCCACCCGCATAGAAATGGAAGGCATGTCTGATCCTAAAAACCAGGGGATTGCCGTTATCAATCGTTGGAGAAACCCAGGTGACGTGACGGATATCCCGAAAGCGGTTTGGGCCAGCACCGACAATTCGCGCATCTCTTCCCGCTTTGTGGAAGACGGTTCTTACCTGCGTGTGAAAACCCTTACCCTCAGCTACAACCTGCCTTCAACGCTGTTGTCCAAGATCAAAATGAACAACCTGCGCCTCTATGCCACCGGCGAGAACTTGTTCACCCTCACAGACTATTCAGGGTTTGACCCAGAGGTGAACGCCTTTGGCGGAAACAACAGAGCCCAGGGCGTTGACTTTGGTACCTATCCGCAGACGCGCAACTTAATCTTAGGTCTGAATCTTTCTTTCTAATTAAGAATATATGAAACTGAACAGAATAGCCATATATACCTTGGCAGGTGCTCTCTTGATGGGAGCCCCCGCCTGTGACGATTTCCTGGAACTGGAGCCCATTTCTGAGGCCACTACGGAAAACGCCTACAAATCTGCCAGCGATGCCGAAGCCGCGTTAACCGGCGTTTATGAGTCGTTTCAGGCAGAATACTACATCTGGGACAACCTGGTGTTCAGCGAGATTCTCTCTGATAACTATTATGCCGGGGGTGACAACGCCGAAATCTTCGCGGTAGACAACGTGGCCATCACGCCTACCAACAGCCGTCTCTGGAACAACTGGAGCCAGATCTACAACGCCATTGCCAAAGCAAACGTGGTGTTGCAGAAGGTACCTCAGATCACAGACCCACAGTTGTCTGAGACCCGCAAGAACCAGATTCTAGGCGAGGCTGCTTTCCTGCGCGCATACCACTACTTCCAATTGGTGAAAATGTGGGGTGGCGTGCCGTTGGTGTTAGAGCCAGTAACCTCGCTAGACCCAGCTACTACCCAAAAGCCCCGCGCCACCGAGGTGGAGGTCTACAACCAGATTGTGACCGACCTGACCTTTGCCTTGGAAAACAGACTGCCTGATACCTTCGGAGAGAATGCCAGCGTGAACAAAGCCCGCGCTACCCGCGGAGCCGCCAACGCGCTTCTAGCCAAAGCCTGGGCGCAGCGCCCTGACCGCGACTACAACAAAGTGCTGCAGTACGCCGATGCCGTGATCAACAGCCCGGCCGGTTACCAGTTGCTAGGCAACTTCAACGATCTGTTTGACGGCGCGCACTACAACAATGCCGAGTCTATCATGGAGGTGCAGTTCATCGGCGGAAACGAAGCTAACTGGGGTCCTCAGATGCTGCTCCCGCCGTCTTTAAGCGGTGATACCTGGCGCAAATTCATGACCCCGTCGCATGACCTGGTGAATGCCTATAACTCTGAGAACGACAATGTCCGGAGAAACACCACCATCTTGTTTGAGAATGCACCTTGGTCAGATGAGTTCTGGTCAGTGAGCACTGGCGGAAGCGTTCCGTTCGCGTACCGCTGGAAAAGTGCCAACGGCTGGGCCAGTACCAACCGCCAGTACCTCTTCAGGCTAGCCGATATCATGCTCCTGAAAGCCGAAGCCCTGAATGAGCTGGGCCGTCTGGAAGAAGCCAGAACCGTGTTGAACACCGTGCGCAGAAGAGTAAACCTGGGCGTGAATACCTCCACTACCAAAGAGGAGATGAGAATGGCCATCTTGAAAGAGCGCCGTCTGGAGCTGGCCCAGGAAGGTCACCGTTGGGATGATCTGCGCCGTTACGGCGTGGCTGCCCAGGTAATGAACAGCCTCAATGAGATTGACCTGCGCACCAATACCCGCAAGGAGTACAACGTAGCGCCGCATGAGCTGTTCCTGCCTATTCCGCAGTCAGAGATCAACCGTAACCCGCAGTTGACGCAAACCCAAGGGTATAACTAAATCTTTCGGCCGCAAGGCACCCGTCTCAGAACCTTCCCCCCAGGGTTCTGTTTCAGGACTGTTTTTCTAAAATCAGCCCTGAAATAACTGGCTCCGCAAATACTTTGCGGGGCCAGGAAGGAGGGGTGCAGGTGTTTGCCCAAGAGTCTCTTCAAGAATTCATGTCTAATAAATAGTCCTCATGAAAAAGATAAACGTGTTTTTCCAGCTCCTGGCCCTGCTGTTTGTAGTGGGCGCCTGCGAAGAGCAAGACAATATTGAGCCGGTGGGCAATTGGGAACTGAGTGCCCCGGTACTGGCTAACCCGGCAGAGAATGCCGCCATCACCCTGGACCAGACCGCGCCTAACGCCACTACCCGTTTTGAGTGGGCTCCGGCAGTCTCCAGCAAGAACTATGGCGTCACCTACAGATTGGTGATAGACTCTGCCGCCAACGCAGATTTCAGCACGCCCATCCTGAGCATGCCTACCGGCAACGGCGGGAAAAACCTGTTCGCTACGCCTACCGCAGTGCAGATTGACCAAGCCTTGTCCATGGCGGGTTACGATGCCAATGCGGTGGCCCAGTTGAAATGGGCCGTGGTGGCGCAGTCGTTGAGCAAAGAAACTGTGTCAGCGGGCAAGCCTCTCGCCGTTACCCGTTTCGCGAACGAGACGCACCCAGACCGGTTGTATATCTCCGGTTCAGCCACCGAGAAAGGCGCCGATGTAAGCCAAGCCATTCAGATGCGCCCATTGAAAGACGCCAACGGAAACCGGACCAACGTGTTTGAGGTGTACACCCGTTTAACCGAGGGCGGTACTTTCAGATTCTACAGCCAGCAGAACGCCACCTCCTTGGTGTACGGCGCGTCAGCAGAAGGCAAATTGCGCAAAAAAGGAACCCCCATTGCAGCACCGGGCGCCGGAACTTACCGCGTTACTGTAGACCTGAACACAAACGAATTCAGCTTCGTGAAGATTGACCGTTGGAGCGTGATTGGTGGTGCGTTTGCCGGTGGCTGGAACAGCGAGGAGGCATTGGAGTACCAAGGCAACGGGGTATGGAAAGCCTCCCTGGGTATTGAGAAAACCGAAGGGTTCGTTTTCAGAGCCAACGGCGATTGGGGTTACCTCATGAAACGCGTGAAAGGTACCAGCAACCAACTGGTGATGGAGTCTCAGGCTCCTGCCGGTACGTTTGAAGACATTCCGGCAACCGCCACTGGTCGTCATATCGTGACTTTGAACCTGTCTGGTGAGCAATACACCTACTCCCTGCAGAAAGACACCTCTGTGCCACCTCCAGCCACTATCCCAGACAAACTGTTCTTGTTGCAAGGCAACACCGTGGTGGCAGAATTGACCAAAGACGGAAACTCTTTCAAATCAAACGTGTTCCTGGCGCTGGAGGCAAGCAAAGAATACAGACTGAACTCTGCCAATGACGGCTCGGGCACTTCTTTCACTACCACGGCCAAAATTGGCGAGACCGCCACGCCAGACGCGGATGCCGTATCTGCGCCCGTTGATTTCGGTACGGGAAACGCAGGGATCGTGGTTTCTCGTGACCAGGCCTACCAACTCACTCTGAACTTCCAGACCGGTAAGCTCACCTGGAAGTACTACAACATCAAACTCTTCCACTGGGATGATGCCGGCGGAGGATGGGATGCCCGCAACGAGTACCTGTTGACCTACAAGCACCCTTATACTTTTGAAGGAACGGTAGCCCTGAAAGCCAACTTTGACCTGAAGTTCAACTCCCCTTGGGATGTTCAGTTCGGGACCAACAGCACGGCCCTGAGCGGAACCATGACCAACGGAGGCCCTAACTACAAAGGCATCACGCAAGCCGGTAATTACAAAGCGACCATCACCGTCACGAACGACTACAAAACTGCCGAGTATTCATTTGTAAAGCAATAATCAAAACGGGCGCTTCGCCTTCGGGAGAAGGAGGAAGCGCCCGTTTCATTTCATAAAAGGGGCAGGTATGCCTGGCGTCGTTTTAGGGCCGATTTTTGAAGAATAGCCTCTAAACACCTAAAGCCTGCAAATGAGAAAAGCTGTGAGCCGAGCTATCCAGAGCAAAGGGTTAGCCAAGCGCAGCCGTGTGTTTCATGAGGCAGGTTTAGCCGCTCTCTTTTTAGGGTAAACCGGCCTGTTCAAAGCGTAACCATGGGAAATCCATTTTTAAAGAAAATATCTAAACTGAGTGTGCTGGCGTTACTGGCCGGGTCTTTGGCCAGCTGCGGCGGCGACTCAGACCCAACTCCGTCCCCCCCGCCACCCCCAGGCGGCAACGGTACCAGCCAGGTAGCTTTCTGGCTCACCAATCCAGACAAATCGGTGTTGTTCAAGAAGCAGAACGTGACCCTGAACTTCAAGGCCGAGACGAACAATAACCTCACCATTGACCTGGATACTACCCAGACCTACCAAACCGTGGATGGCTTCGGGTACACCTTAACCACCGGCAGCGCCTACGTGCTCAACCAGATGGCCGCCGCCAGCCGCGCCGATCTGTTAAGAGAGTTGTTCGCGGTAGATGAAGAGGAAGGCACCATTGGGGTGAGTTACCTGCGCCTGAACGTGGGCGCCTCTGACCTGAGCCCCACCGTGTACTCGTACCAGGATGTGATGGGCACCGCCTTCAGCCTGGCCCCGGATCAGGCCTATTATATTCCGGTACTCAAGGAGATTCTGGCCATTAACCCTAACATCAAACTCTTGGCTTCACCGTGGTCGGCACCGGCCTGGATGAAAACGAATAATAGCCCCAAAGGCGGTTCGCTGAAGTTCGAATACTTTGATGACTACGCCGAGTACCTGGTGAATTACATCCAGGGCATGAAAGCGGCCGGCATCACCATTGACGCCATTACGGTGCAGAACGAGCCTTTGCATGACGGGAACAACCCCAGCATGTTCATGTCGGCGCTGGACCAGAGGTCTTTTGTGAAGAACAACATCGGGCCGGCGTTACGCGCCACGAACATGGAAACCAAGATCATCCTGTATGACCACAACCTGGATCACCCGGAGTATCCAATCTCTATCATGGATGACCCGCTCACGAAGCAGTACGTAGATGGCTCAGCGTTTCACCTGTACGCGGGCAACGTGACGGCCATGACCACCGTGCACAATGCGCACCCAGACAAGAACGTGTACTTCACCGAGCAATGGGTAGGCGCCCCCGGTAACTTCTCTGAGGATCTGAAATGGCACATGACCAACGTAATCATTGGCACCATGCGTAACTGGAGCAAGAACGCCCTGGAGTGGAACCTGACCGCTGACCAGAACAACCGGCCTTTCACCGAGGGTGGCTGTAACACGTGTCTGCCTGCCGTAACGGTAAACGGAAATAACGCCACCCGCAACGTGGCTTACTACATCATCGCGCACGCGTCTAAATTTGTGCGTCCCGGCTCAATAAGGGTGAAAACCACGCTCCTGAATGCCCAGAACACCGAGATGTTCAACACGCTGCAGCACGTGGCGTTCAAGAATCCGGCGGGCAAGAAGGTGCTGTTGGTCCTGAACGAAACCGGTGCTGACCAGACCTTCAACATCCGGTACCGCGGCCAGATTGTCTCCACTACCCTGAGAGGCGGCGCGACAGGTACCTACGTGTGGTAATTCTATTCCCTGTTTCGGGGCTATTTTAGAGAAAGCAGCCCCGAAACAGATTTCTGTGCTGCAATGAGGCAGTACGTTTTACAGTTTGAAATTCAGACTCAGGTAGAACTTATATTCTGAAGCGATCCTACACCCATTTGTTATCCTGAAAGGATCTTGTGAGCGAGCTAGGTAGCCCTTTCCCAAACGCTATTGCTGTTCGCCCTCAAGATCTTTCCAAGATGACAAAAAGAGGAGAGTGGTAGTGGTTGAAACCTCCACTGCCAGGCCTGCTTTCCTGAGTCAACATTATTTTAATACTTATTCATGATTCATTCCCTCAAAAAACAGTGGGTGCACACCCTGCTCATCGGTGGGCTTTGCCTGGGCGGTGCGGTGGGCTGTACCTCTAACAAAGGCCTTTTCTCTAAGAATGAGGCTGACCTATGGCTGACCAACGCTGATAAATCTTCGCTGTTCCAGAAGCAGGCGCAGCCCTTGGCGTTCTCAGATGCGGCAGCTACCACTTCCTCCGTCATTGACATTGATGAACAGCAGACCTTCCAGACCATCGATGGTTTTGGCTATACCTTGACCGGCGGCAGCGCGTACCACCTGCACAAAATGACTCCGGCGGCGCGGGCGGAAATCCTGAAAGAGCTCTTCGGGACGGACGGAAACAACATTGGCGTGAGTTACCTGCGCGTGAGCATCGGGGCGTCTGACCTAGACGAGAAGGTGTTCTCTTACAATGATCTGCCCGAAGGCCAGACTGATCCCAACCTGGAGAAATTCAGCTTGGCGCCGGACCGTGCCTTTCTGCTTCCCGTTTTGAAAGAGATTCTGGCGATTAACCCCAAAATCATGATTCTGGGATCGCCTTGGTCGCCGCCTACCTGGATGAAGACGAACAACAACTCCAAAGGCGGTTCCCTGAAGCCGGAGTGGTACGATGCCTACGCGAAGTACTTCGTGAAGTACGTGCAGGAAATGGCCAAAGAAGGCATCACCATTGATGCCATCACGGTGCAAAACGAGCCCTTGCACCCGGGCAACAACCCGAGTTTGCTTATGCTCGCGCCAGATCAGGCCGTCTTCGTGAAGAACCATTTAGGGCCTGCTTTTCAGAAAGCGAACATAAAAACCAAGATCATCGTCTACGACCACAATCTGGACCGTCCGGATTACCCCATCACTATCCTGAATGATCCGGAGGCGAAGAAATACATCAATGGCTCGGCGTTCCACCTGTACGGCGGCAAGATTGAGGCAATGTCTGAGGTGCACAATGCACACCCTGACAAGAACGTGT
Source organism: Rufibacter hautae (assembly GCF_008271695.1). GTDB lineage: Bacteria > Bacteroidota > Bacteroidia > Cytophagales > Hymenobacteraceae > Nibribacter > Nibribacter hautae. The sequence goes on along the minus strand of NZ_VKKY01000001.1, from coordinate 1,558,865 downwards.
ACTTCACCGAGCAGTGGATTGGTGCCCCCGGCAAGTTCCCCGGCGACCTGAAATGGCACGTGCGTGAGCTGATCATCGGGGCTCCCCGCAACTGGTCCCGCAACGTATTGGAGTGGAACCTGGCCGCTGATCCGCAGCAGAAACCCCACACGCCCGGCGGTTGCACCGAGTGCTTAGGTGCCTTGACCATCGACGGAGACAAAGTCATCCGTAACCCGGCCTATTATGTCATCGCGCACGCGTCTAAGTTTGTGCGTCCCGGCTCAGTGAGAATCGCCTCTAACGTACCGACTGACTTGCCTAACGTGGCGTTTAAAACCCCCAAAGGCGAGCGCGTTGTCATAGTCCTGAACAACAGCGATGCGGCTCAGACGTTCAACATCCGGCACAAAGGCAAAACCGTGGCCGCTACCTTGAACGCCGGCGCGGTAGGTACTTACGTGTGGTAAATTTCAAGAAAGGGGAGGACAGTTAAAGTCAACTTGTTTTCAGCTTCATTTAAGAAAAAGATGCCTAAAACAAGCTTACCTTAGCAGTACGATCCCATTCACTCAATCTTTCAATCACTCAGTCACTCATTGCATAAATGAAGAAAATACAATCCCTAGCATCTCTTACTTTGCTGGCCGCGGGTGTCGCTTTTTCCTGCTCGCAGGTGAAAACAAGCCAAAGCAAAACCAGCAACAATACTTTTAAGGTAGACAACCGCTCGGTGACGGTGTACACCACGGCCAAAGACACCGATTTGCGTCTGTCGCAGAACGGAACGGCGCGTTTCCAGGATTTCGGGCAACCGATGGAGACGCAGGTGTGCGTGTTCGTGGACCCGAGCAAGACCTTTCAGACGATGGTGGGCATCGGCGGCGCCATCACCGATGCCACCGCGGAAACCGTGGCTAAACTGCCCAAAGACAAGCAGCAGGAAATCCTGAAAGCCTACTATGACCCTACAGACGGTATCGGGTACACGCTGGGCAGAACCACCATCCACAGCAGTGACTTCTCCAGCGGCTCGTACACCTACGTGGAGGACAACGACAAAGAGCTGAAGACCTTCAGTGTGAAGCACGATGAGCAGTACCGTATTCCGTTCATCAAGCAGGCGATTCAGGCTGCGGGCGGAAAACTGACCATGTACGTGAGCCCGTGGAGCCCTCCGGCCTGGATGAAAGACACCAAGACCATGCTGCGCGGCGGGAAACTGTTGCCGGAGTATCGTCAGAACTGGGCGAATTACTACATCAAGTTCATCAACTCGTATGAGCAGGCGGGCATTCCCATCTGGGGCTTGAGCGTGCAGAACGAGCCGATGGCGAAACAGACCTGGGAGTCCTGCATCTTCACCGGCGAAGAGGAGCGCGATTTCATCAAGGAGTATTTAGGACCTACGTTGCACAAAAGCGGCATGAAAGACAAGAAACTCATTGCCTGGGACCACAACCGCGACCTCATCTACCAACGCGCCAGCACCGTGCTGAACGACCCTGAGGCGGCTAAATACGTGTGGGGCATCGGGTATCACTGGTACGAGACCTGGACCGGCTCTGACATGCTGTTTGACAACCTGCGCAAAGTGAAAGAAACCTTCCCGGAAACCAACCTCATCTTCACCGAGGGTTGCATCGAGAAATTCGATTTCAACCGCATCAATGACTGGGCCTTGGGCGAGCGCTACGGCTACTCCATGGTGAACGACTTCAACGCCGGTACCGCCGCCTGGACCGACTGGAACATGGTGCTGGACGAGAAAGGCGGCCCAAATCACGTGGGCAACTTCTGCTTCGCGCCCATCCACGCCGATACCCGCAACGGCAAAGTGCTCTACACTAACAGCTACTACTACCTGGGCCATTTCTCTAAGTTCGTGAAGCCGGGTGCCAAGCGCATCATCAGCTCGTCTAACCGCGATGCCCTGCAAACCACCGCCTTCCTGAACCCAGACGGCAAAGTAGCCGTGATCGTGCTCAACACCACCGACAAACCGCTGGACTACAAACTCTGGATCAACGGCAAAGCCGCCGATGCCAAGAGCTTGCCGCACTCCATCGCCACGCTGGTGCTGTAAGCAATTTTCTTCGGATTTACTTTTTTTGGACAGACGCAGGTGCAAACTTGCGTCTGCCTTTTTTACGGCCGTTTTCAGAAATATAGCCTCTAAATAGTAACTGACTAATAAGCTGCGAAGCTCACGCATTCCGTCTTCCTTTGAAGGGGTAGGGGATGATTCTCCCCTGCTGATCACACGTATCAAAAAGTCCTTTTAGAGCCATTTTCCAGAAAACAGCCACAAAACGAAAACTCATTATTCCCCGACTATACAAATGAAACTAAAACTCTCTTCTCTGGCCCTGGCGGTGCTGCTCAGCTCCGGTGCCATGGCACAGAAGAAACCCGCCAAGGTGAACACCGCCAACCTAGACCAACGGGTGAACGACCTGCTCCAGAAAATGACCCTGGAGGAAAAAGTAGGCCAGCTGAACCAATACACCGGCGACCAGGATGCCACTGGACCCATCACCGCCTCGGGCGACAAAGTGGCCGATGTAAAGCAGGGCAAGATTGGCTCCATGCTGAACGTGCGCGGTGTGAAGTACACCCGGGCGCTGCAAGACGCGGCTATGCAGTCGAGGCTTAAGATTCCGCTGTTGTTCGGGCAGGATGTGATTCATGGCTACCGCGTGACCTTTCCTATTCCTTTGGCCGAAGCCGCCAGCTGGGATTTGAAAGCCATTGAGCAAGGTTCCCGCATTGCGGCTACCGAGGCTGCTGCCTCAGGCTTGCACTGGACGTTTGCACCCATGGTAGACATCGGGCGTGATCCGCGGTGGGGCCGCGTGATGGAAGGCGCCGGCGAAGACCCGTACCTGGGTTCGCTCATTGCCAGAGCCCGCGTGAAGGGTTTCCAGGGCGAAGGTCTGGGCAACGTGGATGCCGTGATGGCCTGCGCGAAGCACTTCGCGGCCTACGGCGCTGCTATTGGCGGTCGGGATTACAACAGCGTGGAGATGAGCCTGCGCACGTTGCATGAAGTGTACCTGCCGCCGTTCAAAGCCGCGCTGGATGCCGGCGTGGCCACGTTTATGAACTCGTTCAATGATCTCAATGGGATTCCGGCCACCGGCAGCAGCTACCTGCAGCGCGACATCCTGAAAGACCAGTGGAAGTTCCAGGGCTTCGTGGTGAGTGACTGGGGTTCTATCGGCGAGATGATCGCCCACGGCTTCGTGCAGGACAACAAGCACGCCGCCGAGGTGGCCCTGAACGCCGGCAGCGACATGGACATGGAAAGCCGCAGCTACATCAGCAGCCTGCCCCAGTTGGTGCGCGAAGGAAAAGTAAAGGAGGAACTCATCAACGATGCCGTGCGCCGCATCCTGCGCAAGAAGTTTGAACTAGGCTTGTTTGATGACCCGTACCGTTTCAGCGACGAGAAACGCGAGAAGAAAACCCTCAACAAACCCGAGCACCTGGAAGCCGCCCGCGACGTGGCCCGCAAAAGCATCGTGCTCCTGAAAAACCAAGGCCAGGTACTGCCGCTTTCCAAAGACCTGAAATCAGTGGCTGTCATCGGACCTCTGGCCAAATCTGAGAAAGACATGCAGGGTTTCTGGTCTATTGATTGGGGCAAGGAAGACAAGCTGGTATCGCTCTACGAGGGCATGCAGAACCAGGCTGGTAACACCAAGCTGCTCTACGCCAAAGGCTGCGAAGTGCAGGATACCTCCAGAGCCGGTTTCGCGGAGGCTTTGGCCGTGGCCAGACAAGCCGATGTAGTAGTGATGGCGGTAGGAGAGAAGGCCGATATGAGCGGTGAGGCCAAGAGCCGTGCCAACATCCATCTGCCCGGCGTGCAGGAAGAACTCATCAAAGCCATTCAGGCCACGGGTAAACCGGTGGTGGTGCTCATTATGGCCGGTCGACCGCTGGTGTTTGACTGGACCGCCAAGCACGTGCCTACCATCGCCTACACCTGGTGGCTGGGCAGCCAGGCCGGAAACGCCATCGCTGATGTGCTCTACGGCAAATACAACCCATCCGGAAAACTGCCCATGACGTTCCCACGCTCCGAAGGCCAGATTCCGATCTACTACAACTACTACAACACGGGCCGCCCGAGCCAGAACGACCAAGATACCAATTACCGCTCCGGCTACATTGACATGGTGAAAAGCCCGCAGTATGCGTTTGGGCACGGGTTAAGCTACACCACCTTCAGCTACAGCAACCTGGTGTTGAGCAAGCCAAGCATGGGCAAAGGCGAGACCATCACGGCCTCGTTCACGCTCACCAACACCGGCAAAGTAGCCGGCGAGGAAGTGGCCCAGCTGTACCTGCGCGATGTAGTAGCCCAGCCCGTGCGCCCAGTGAAGGAATTGAAAGGTTTTGAAAAAGTAGCCCTGAAACCCGGCGAAAGCAAAACCATCACTTTCACCATTGATACGGAAAAACTATCGTTCTACAACGACAACCTGGAGTGGATCACGCAGCCCGGCCAGTTCCAATTGATGATCGGGACTGCCTCAGACAACATCAAACTGCAGCAGAACTTTGAGCTGAAGTAACAGCACGTAGTCACATGAAAATCCCTGCCACTTCTATCTCCTGTGATAGAGGTGGCAGGGATTTTTTATGCGGAAAAGGGCCTATTTATGGCGCCAAACCAGATCCGTGAGGGCGATGATATAAGAGTCGCCGGTGCGGGTAATGGTGTAAGAAGTGGGGTAGTAGCCTGGTTTGTCATGGATGAGCAGCGAACGAACGGGGCTTTCCACAGAGGTGCCCGGAGACAGGCTCTGCAGATACGCCAGCGTGATCATCGGCTCCAGGAAAGTAACCCGGTTTTGGTTAGATCCATAGATGAAAGTCTTGCTGAAGCCGGCAGGCGAGAACTCCGGGGAGGTAACATCACTCCAGTGCAGGCCCATGTGCGGAACGGCAAACGGAACCGGCCCGAAGGTATACACATTAGGGAAGACGCCTCTGTCCTGCAGGTCATACCCGCCCTGGTCTATCCCACCCATAATCTGGTGGATCTGTCCTTCGGTGATCATGTAGAAGTGGAAGTCAAAGTGCGGAAGGGTGTACACGCCCGCGGGCTCATGGCCTTCTGGGTTCCAGCCGATCATCACGGTTTTGAATCCGGTGGCATGCAGCGGGCCCGGCAACGGCAAGACAATCTCCTGTACCTCATGCGGCAAGTTCTCCAGCGCCTCCGCTGACAGCTCTATCCCGATGGCAATTGGTTTGCCCTGTACCCGCTCTACCCACACGCGGGCCGTGCCGCCCCATAAGTCCATGGTTTTTCCATAGATAATGTTGGAGGAGTTCCCTTTCCGGTCTTGTGACAACCTGCCACTGGGTTGTACATCCTCGGGGCTTTCGCAGCCAATTAGAAAGAATAACAGAAAGAGGAAGGATGCAATGGGACGATAGAACCCCAGAAGTATTGAATTTTTCATCAAGTTGGTTAATTAAATAAGTGAGTTTAAAGCTGAATAGGGCATCAGACGCCGTGCGTAGGTTGGGCACGGGTAAGATGGCGAGAATAATAGACGGGCTCTTCTGGTGAAGAAGTAGGGAAGGAATCTTACTGTGTAAGCAGAGGGGGCTCTGGCAGGTAGTAAGGTTAGCGTGAGCGGGAGTGGGAGCCGGAACCGCACCCATGATCGGGTAAAGCAAGTTCTAACCGGTTGAGATAATTACCTTTGGCCAGCCACAGCACAGTCTCAGTTAGTACTTTGGCCGTGTCGCCGCCGGTCATGATTTAACAAGGTTCGGCGCCAAAGGTACTCCGGGAGAGTGTCAGAGTCTTGTATAAATCCGACATTATGTTTAGCAGCCATTTTTATGATTCTGGCAGGAAAAGAGCCTTGCCCTACATCTAGGCCTAGATTACTATATGGTGAGAAAGTTCTCCTGCTCAGATAGGTACACCGACGGAAGCTCGCCCGTGATTTGCTTGAAGTCGCGGTTGAAGTGGGCCTGGTCTGAGTAGCCGCCCAGATAGGAAAGCTGGGCCAGGCTGAGCGAGGGGTTCTGGGTGATGAGCTGCAAAACCTTGTTCAGGCGCGAGATGCGCATGTAGGTTTTGGGGCTCAGGCCCAGCTTATTCTTGAATTCCCGCTCCAGTTGCCGCATCCCAATGCAGACTTCGTGGCTCAGGCGCTCCACCGAGGTACCCCCTTCCTGGCAGCGGATGAGGTGGGCGGCTACCTGTACAAAGGACGGGGGCACATCATTGGCTGGTACCTGATTCAGGAAAAAGGCATCGGCGGCAAGGACCCGTTCCTCAAAGGTTTTCAGGTGGCCCAGCTTGCGGCAGAAGGCAGAGAAAGAGGCGCCCAGCACCTCGTCCAGGTTTGCCGGGCAGTTGAGCAGCGTAGCGGCCGCCACCCCGAAGACGGCGTGCAAGGCCTCAGGCTTGAAACAGATCCCGAAGGTCTCCGCCTCGTTTTTGAATTGCAGCACGTAAGGCACGGTCCAGAAGCCAAAGAAAGAGAAAGCGATACTGGGTTTCCGGCGGGCATTCCCCTTCAAGGGGCCGTGCGCTTTGGGCAGGTGCAAAACCAGTTCAATGTATCCGGAGGGAAGTACTTTCTGCCTGAGCGTTGGCGTGGACTTACCCCTGAACGTGCCGGACCAATACTGGGTGATAAAAGGCTGTAGGGCGGCCGTAGCGGTATGCCTGAGTATTTCTACCTCCATGCTCCTCTTTTAAATGACTTCAGGTGCCTGCTGACTCATCCATCGGGGGCAAACATCGGCTTGCCGCAAAGCTTACCGTGAAGGAGCGTTGCCCGGAGCGCTTGATTCTTCTCTTCTCAGGTTCCTGGATTCACCTTAGAAGAAAGACCCTTGCCTGTGTAAATGCCTATATTTAAAGAGGATAGCGAAACTAAAGTACACGTTTTAAGGCCAATCCTGGTAAAACGGCCCTAAAATGTGCTGTTACTTTATTTTTTTCCTGAGCTGTGTTAGCGCGGCGTTCCGTTTTTGGCCTGTTTTTCAGGAAAGCGCCTCCGGGGCGGGACTGCCGGCGGGTTTGGATTTGTCCTCGGGCAGCGGGATAAACTCCGCGTTATCGGTGGGCGGAAGCAGGATGCGGCCTTCCTTCCAATCGGCTTTGGCCTGCTCAATGCGGTCTTTCCGGCTAGACACGAAATTCCACCAGATAAACCGTTCGCCCAGCGGCTCGCCGCCCAGCAGCATGAGGGTGGTGGGTTCTTTGGCCAGCAGAATGGGGTCAGCGCCTTTGCTGAAGACCAGCATCTGCCCCACGGTGTAGGTGCGGCCGGAGACCTCCAGACTGCCCTTGGCGATGTAAAGGCCCCGCTCGGCATGTTCCTTCGGCAACCCGAAACGCGCGCCTTGGTCCAGCACCACGTGCAGGTAAAAGAGCGGCGAGTGCGTCTTTACCCCGTTCCTGAGCCCGAAGGCATCACCGGCGATGAGGCGCATCCAGACGCCGGTATCGGTGAAAATGGGCAGTTGCTCTGGCTTGTAGTTGTCAAAGGCGGGCGCGGCTTCTTCGTCTTTCTCGGGCAGGGCCACCCACGTCTGGATCATTTCCAGTTGTCCGCCGGCCAGGGTGGCGGGGTCCTCAAAGCGCTCTGAGTGCGCAATGCCGCTGCCGGCCGTCATCCAGTTCACCTCGCCGGGCCTGATAACCTGCTCCACGCCCAGGCTGTCGCGGTGGGTGACCTGGCCGCCAAACAGGTAGCTCACGGTAGACAGCCCGATGTGCGGGTGCGGCAAGACATCCAGGTTCTGCACCAGCGGCGGCTGCAAATCAACGGGGCCAGCGTGGTCCATGAAGATGAAAGGACCCACCATCCGGCGGAGCCGAAAAGGAAGAATGCGGCGTACGTCCATGCCCGGGGCCAGCGAGGCTTTGCGGGCTTCAATCACAATGTCCAGCATAGATAAGTGGAGGAAGGGTTAGTTTTTGGCTTTCTTGTTCATCATCCAGACGATGGCCTTGCGCAGGAAAAGCGGCGGGTATTTGTAGCCTTTCCGGGCCAGCCGGATGCCCATCTCGGGGTAAGCTTCCTCGGCGGCCAGGTTGGTGCCTAGCCCATCAACGTAGCGGTTGTACATGCAGAAGGCCGCCGCAATGAGCACGGTATCATGGATTTCCTCGTCAGAGGCGCCCTGTGCTTTGGCCTGGGCGATGTGCTCCGGCAAAACCGCTTTCCCGCTCTGCTGCACCTTGCCGGCGATGCGCAGCAGGGCTTTCATTTTCTCCGAGACAGGAGCGGTTTCCACGTTCTCCACCACGCCGCGCACGGCGGTTCCCTGGTCGTTGAAATGGACATTGGCGGCCGCGGCGTGGGAGCAGTGGCAGTAGGTGCAGTTGTTCAGGTGGGAGACATAAGACGCAATCAGTTCCCGTTCGGCAGAGCTGAGGGTAGAGGGGCCGTGCAGGAGGGTGTGCGCCAGGTTAGACAAGGCTTTTCCGGTAGAACCTTTGTAAAAGAGCAATTCCACGATGCAGGGTTGGTTTACGCCCGTTTTGATGTAGGTCATGGGTCTTCGTTTCTTTGGCTGGTGAGGTGATAACGTTTCTGCGGGGGCTATGTATGGGGAGTGCTTTCTGATTTGGGGCTGTTTTCATGAAGATAGCCTTAAAACCGCACCAAACCAACAGGTACTTACCCCAAGGATATCGGGGGCAGGGCAGCCTCTGGCGCTTTTTTCTTTCCCTTATTCTAAAGACATCGTAACATTGGCTATGGAAATAGGCATCACCACCTTCGTAGAGAACACTCCTGATCCCGGTACCGGCAAAATGCTGCCGCCGCACGAGCGCATGCGCAACCTCATGGAAGAGATTGAACTCGCCGACCAGGTGGGGCTGGATGTCTTCTCCATTGGCGAGCACCACCGCCCAGATTTCATTGTGTCCTCGCCTGCCGTGGTGTTGGCGGCGGCGGCGGTGAAAACCAAGAATATCAAACTGTCCAGCGCCGTGACGGTACTCAGTTCCGATGACCCGGTCCGGGTGTTCCAGGATTTCGCGCACGTAGACCTGCTCTCAGAAGGCCGCGCCGAAATCATTGCTGGGCGCGGTTCGTTTATTGAGTCTTTTCCGCTTTTCGGGTATGATCTGCAGGATTACAACACGCTGTTCTCTGAGAAGCTGGACCTGCTTCTGAAACTGAACAAAAGCGAAAAGGTCACCTGGTCTGGCAAGCACCGGGCGGCTATTGACAACCTAGGCGTGTACCCCAGACCTTACCAGAAGGAACTGCCTATTTGGGTGGCCGTGGGCGGTACCCCAGAATCGGTGGTGCGGGCTGCCAGCTACGGTTTGCCTATGGCGCTGGCCATTATTGGCGGCAATCCCGAGCGTTTTGTGCCCTTCACCGATCTGTACAAGAAAGCCTACCAGCAGACGGGGCATGATACAATCAAGCTGCAGTTGGGCATCAACTCGCACGGCTACCTCGCCGATGATTCCCAGAAAGCTGCTGATGAATTCTACGGGCCTTACGCGTACGTGATGGGCAAGATTGGGCAGGAGCGCGGCTGGTCTGGCATGACCCGCGAGCAATACGACCTCATGCGCAGCCCTGAAGGCTCCTTGCTGGTAGGCAGCCCGCAACAGGTCATCGACAAGATTCTATGGGAATACGAGCTGTTCGGCAACACCCGTTTTCTGCTGCACATCAGCGTGGGCACCTTGCCGCATGCACAAGTCATGCACGCCATTGAACTGCTAGGCACCGTAGTGGCCCCGGCAGTGAGAAAGGCAATTGTGGACAAGTAGAGACAGGCACCGCCTTGTCTCCTACGCATTCCTAATTTCGCGCATTCCTGATCAGAGATCATCCATAAAATTTATCCTGCTCCCATCTGGCTGGGTTGTGAAGAATGTAATCCTCAATTTTCTCGTGAGCAGAATGACTCCGGATGATGTGGTCATGAAATCCAGATTGCCATGCGAAATCACCTGAAATCTTCCGCGCATATTTGGTGACTACAGATTTGTAAGACCCAATGATAGAAGATAAGGTGTGTTTGGGAGGATTGGTGAACCTAGCTTGGCCAAGGGTTTGGGATTTCGGTTGTGTATAGGTAGTACCAGCATCAGGCGAAATTGGATCAGTAATCGTGAGACTGGCCAATGAAGGATCGGGTAACGTGGAGACAAGGCGGTGCCTGGTCTCTACGGGTGGTGGTGTGTTTTTAAGGCCGTTTTCTGGTTTTTGGATCAAAAGGATACCGTGTACATGGTTGGGCATCACCACAAAGGCATCTAATTCTACAAACGGGAAGTGATTAGGGATCTCCGCCCAGAAGGTGAGGGCTAGTTTTCCTGTTTCTGACAAATACATTTCTCCGTCCAAGACTTGGCCAAAGAAATGCGCCCTATCCTTTGTGCAAATCGTGACAAAATAGGCAGCGTTCCAGCCATAATCCCAATGTTGTAAACGGGTAGAGGCAATCCTGTATTTGTTTTGGAATTTATCAGACATGCCACCTTTATCTATTAGCTTATAGATAAACGGCAATGCTAAAATAAGTTGCTTTGCAGGGTTAATGTGTTGTAGAGACCAGGCACCGCCTTGTCTCTGACGCATTGCAGATCTTATGATAGGAGATTCAATTTCCGGGGTCTTACCTTCTCCGGCCCCGGACCGCCAGTTTCTGGTCTTTAGTTGCGACACTGTCTGGGTGGGCGGGGTAGAGGAACTTCCGAAGTTCCTGCAGATAGCTGAAGCTGCCGTTGGGCAGGTTGCTGAGCACAATAAGGGCACTGTGCTCTTTGGGGTTGCGCAGGAAGTAGGTAGAGAAACCGTGCCACAGGCCGCCGTGGTAGACGGCAGTATCTCCGTTGTCCAGCGGACGGATGCGCCAGCCGAAGCCGTAGTCCTCGGTTTGGTTTTTCTTTTTGTGCAGAATGCCGCCAGTAAACGCTTCGTCCAGGGTCTCGTGCTTCACCAGTTTTTGCGTGTACAGCGCTTGGTCCCATTTGTAGAGGTCTTCCACGGTAGAGTACACGCCTTTGTCGCCCAGCACGGTGTCCAGGTAATCGGTGGTGCGTTTCTGCCGGAAGCGGGTGTGGCCGGTGGCTATTTTGCCGGTGAGCGTCAGGAAATCGGGGCTGTAGGTGAAGGTGTGTTTCATCTCAAGCGGTTCAAAGATGCGCTCGCGCAAGAACTCCGCGAAGGGCTTCTCAGACACTTTCTCCACAATGGAGGCCAGCAGGCTGTAGCCGGTATTGCTGTAGTCAAAGTGAGTGTTGGGTGGGTAGTACGGCTGCGGGCGATGCGTCACCATGAGGTGAATCACATCTTCATTGGTGAGGTTCTTGTTGCGGTCTGGCCACAGCTTATCGCTGAAATAGGTGTAGTTAGACAAACCGCTCTGGTGGGTAAGCAACTGCCGGATGGTGATGCCGTGGTAAGGGAAATCGGGGAGGTACTGCTGCACGCTGTCCTCGTAGTTGAGCTCGCCCTCTTCTTTGAGCATCATGATGGCCATGGCGGTGAACTGCTTAGACACCGAGGCCAGCTGGAAAGCGGTCTCTACCGTGAGCGAGTCTTTCTTGAAAAAATCGGCCAGGCCGAAGGCGTTTTTGTAGATGACCTTGTCATACTTGGTCACCAGTACCGTGCCGTTAAAGCCCCGTTTTTTGTGAAAGTGCCTAAAAACGGAATCCAGCTTCACGGTCAATTTCTGGATGCTATCGGCCGTAAACGAGGCCGGAATGGCCACCTGCAGCTTTTCTTCCTCGTCGCCACCCCACAGTTTTTGCTTCTTCCCCGATTTTTGACAACCAAGGAGAAGGAAGCAGCAAACAAAGGCTGTGCAACAGCCCACAAACAGCGATTTTGCTCTGAGAAAGGTCATACCTGAAACTACCAACACAAATACCAGCTTTAAAGATAAGACAACTTAAGAAAAATTTCCCCAAAAAGCGCCAGGGCATGCCGCAGAAATCTGACTATCGGCTCGCGCCAACAGCCGCTTTTTGCTTCAGCATTTTATCGGCCCAGGGAATAAAGTACTTGATGTTGGGAGCATCGGTGTGGCCGCCGTCATGCTGCCGCCAGGCCAACTCGCCGTCTAGTAAACTCACGTTCACGCCCGGTATTTTGGCGGTTTTATAGTCATGTCCTACGCCCAAATCTCTAGCGCCCAGCAGTTTGTAAACCGGTCCGGCCGCCACGGTAGCCATGTAACTACCCTGCTGGTCCAGCCATTTGGCATCGCCTTGCTCTGGGATGCCGTAGCTGATGAACGTAGGCCTGGGGGCGCAGAGCGCGATGAGTTGGTGGGCGTCTACTGGCAGGTCGTTGGCGGTTTTGCTCCCGAAGGTAGCCTCCGAGGCGCCGTATTTGAGGAAGTTGCCGGCCATCCAGTGGTACTCGCCGCTGCTGGTGAGGCTTTCCACGGCTTCGCCGAAGTTGCGGCGGTGCAGTTTGGCCCCGCCTTCGCCGGAAGACCCAATAAGGCCCACGGCAAAGCGCTGGTCAAAGGCTTGTGCCACCAAAGCCGCCTTCCCGAAGCGTGACACGCCTTCAATGCCCACCCGTTTGGCATCTACCATTGGGTCGGTCTCCAGGTAATCCAGTCCGCGGGAGGCCCCCCAGGCCCAGGCGCGTAGGGCGCCCCAATCCTCTGGATTGCGGGGTTGGCCTTTGTTCACCAGACCAATGATGCCTTTGGTGAGGCCCGCGCCATTATCGGCCTGGATGCTGCCGGGTTCAATCAATACGTACCCCCAACCCGCCGCGAGTAACTGCTGGGCCGTGGGTGGATCGCCAGCCGGGGGCGGACCAAAAGTAGGCGTTTGGGAGGCAATGGGGTTATAGGCTGGGTACTGCTCAAACACCGCTTTCAACGATGGGTCTGCCTCTACCAGCAGTTTCTTCATGGCGGCGTTAATCTTCTCCAGGCTTTCTTTGGGCGGTTGCGCCGGGGCGGGCAGAGCGCTTCGGCTGAACATCATCAAAACCGGTACGGGGCCTTTGGCGTTGGCGGGCGTGACTACCGTCATGGCAATGTTCACCTCCAGCGCAGGGTACTGGGAATTGTCTACCTGACCCACCAGTTGTTTGGCGTTCACCGGAATCCAGCCCACCATCTCCCGCTCCGAGATCAGGGTCTTCCAGGTTACTTTGGGTACGTTTTTAGGAATTCGGCCAAAAATCTCCCGCTCAAAATCTTCCACAATCTCGGGCCGGCGCTGGTTCCACCAATGGGCCGGGGTGGTTACCTTTTTGCCGTTCTTGAGGGTGAGCAACTCGGGCAGGTTGGGGTAAGGGTTAGCCTTGGCTTCATCGTAGTTGGCCGCGTTGGGCGCCTTCTCATCTCCGCTGGGTCCCGGCCGAAGCGCCTTGATGCCCAGTTGCTTCATCATGTGCTGGTGGTCCTGCTCGGCGGTGAAGTTTACCGGGGCGGGGTAGTTCGCGGCTATTCCCATAGCCGCCTGTTGCGCTGAGGCAGAAGAAACAGTTAAGGCAAATAGGAGGTAGATGAGTTTTCTCATGAGGGCTCTTTGTTGCCTCAAGATACTTATAAAATCTAAACCAAGACGGTAGATTGCCTCTTCTACCATCTTGGTTGTTTCTATCTGGTAAGCGGTAAGGATTTCTGGTATTCAGGGAGGGAGGGTGGATGATTCCTTGCCGTTTTTCTAAAAACCACTCCTTTCTGAATTTCAGAAAAACGTCTTCATTAGCCGGCTTTTACGACCGTTGAAGAGGTTTACGCCTGGTTGATCAAGGGAAGGTATCTCTTCCGGTTCTCGAAAATGACCCAAAGCAGAATCAGCCAGATCACGATGGCTATGGGCAGCCCGCTGGTATCAACGAAAAGGTGCGTTAGCAGAATGCCTACCATCACCGGGAAGACTATCAATGCCCCCAAGGCCCTGGTTCTAGGGAAAATGATCAAGATTCCTCCTAAGACTTCGGCTAAGCCGATCAAGGGAATGAGCCAGGAGATTTCGGCTAATGCTGCCGTATCTTTCATGAGGGGTTCTGGCAAATCATTTGGGACCGGCATGTAATTGAGGAATTTGTTTAAGCCTCCGTTGATGAGTAATAATCCCAAGAGGATGCAAAATCCGGTTAAGATCTTCCGCTTCATAAGTGTTTAGGTTTAGTTGTTTGGTTAATGGGTCTTTTGGTTGATTCTGGTCCGGTGTGTGAAGTTGCTGTGATAGGCAGACCAAGGCAAGCGCTTCTATGTTACCTCCTGAAGCGCTTGCCTTGGTGTTGTTATCCTTTTTGGGGCAAAACTGTTAGGAGGTACTGGTCCAGGTTTTCTAACCCGGCAGAGAACCCTTCCTTGAAGCCCATTTGAATAATGGTTTCTAAATCCTCCAGTTTTTCAAAAGACAATTGGATGGTTACGAGCGTGTCTTCTTCTTGGGCTTTAAAGGCGTTTTCCCATTTTACCCGGGGTTGGGACGTGTTGATCACCGCATTTTCGTCACAGAAGGCATCTGCGCCAGAGAAATAGGCTTGGGATTTTATCACGTCAAAGTCAAACATGCACCAGTGTTTTTCTCCTTCGGGGCTCAGCATGTAGTAATGCCAGCGGCCGCCTTCGGTGAAGTCCATGGATTTGGTGACAGATTTATACGGTTTGGGAGCCCACCACTGGTCCAGGATGGCAGCTTCTGTCCAGGCGGACCACACCAAATCAAGGGGTGCCCCAAATGATCTTTCTACGTTGATCTGGTTGTTTTCCTTGTCTACCAGAAAGTTGAATAAAATTGCCTTGTTCATTTCTTCTCTGATTTAAGTTGTTTTAATACATCGTCTAACTGATCAAACCGTTTGGCCAGTAGCTGCTTGAACTGCTCCAGCCATTTCTCAATTTCGTTCATCTTGCTGGCATTCAAATGATAGTGGATTTCTCTGCCTTTCTGCTCCTGTTTCAAAATCTCACACTCGGTTAAAACCTGGATGTGCTTAGAGATGGCCTGCCTGCTGCTGTTGAAGTGCTCGGCAATGGCGTTGGGGGTCATGGCGCTCACGGCAAGCAGCAGGATAATAGCCCGTCGGGTGGGGTCGGCTATGGCTTGGAATACATCTCGTCTGGTCTCCATCTACTTTCTATTTGCTACCATATGGTTGCGAATATACGTGCAACTATTTGGTTGCGCAAGTGTTTTCTTGTTTTTTTAAGGAAAGTAGCATGAAGTGCTTACTCTGTTTGGGTTTTCACAGGGAGTAGTCACGTTGGGTAGTTGCTGATCGATGGCGGCTTGAAGACGCGGAGACTCTCTTTGTGCAGCTGGCTACGTTTTAGGCTCGTTTTTCTGGAAAAAGCATTGATTTGAACGGAGCCTGTCAATCTCCTTATTTAAAGCTGATGCCCTGGCCGGTGCTTAGGTAGTTGACCGTTTTATAAGCCCTTTATTTTTATCCCCTTGTGTCCGTCTACCCGCATGGTGTCAATTTGGCCAGTGCTGTTGCTGGTAAATTCAACGTCTGACCAATAGGTGCGCTGAATGAACTTGGTGCCGGGTTTGGTAGCATTGGCTACGGGAATCAGAGCACCCCAGGAGCAGGACAGGTTGCCGTTCTGGTAGCTGACTTCCATAGTGAAATCCTTGAGATAGAAATTTGCGTCAAACTTGTACTTGCCCACCAACTGGGCTGCCTGCTCAGGGGTGACGGCTTTTTTGGTGAGGCTGGTTTTAGCGATGGTTTTTTTCAAAGCCACCGCTGCCAGCTGCAGACCAAGGGTGGCCGGGAGAGAGATATAGTTGTTTGAAAGGACAATCACCGTCAACTGGTCATAAGGGTAAATGGCGAAATAGGAAGAGAAACCCGGCGAGCGGCCATTCATCTGGACCCTTTTTCTGTCTAAATGATCCCGGATGAACCAGCCGTATCCTACGTTGTCGCCATAATCGGTGAATACCTTTTGCCAAGATTCTTTTGATAACAACGCATTGGTAGAGATGGCGGTAGCGAATTTGTATAGGTCTTCTGTGGTAGAGTAAATGGAGCCATGCCCGGTCTTAGAAGTCCAGTTGATCTGGTAGGCATTTTCTAGGTCGTAATGGCCTACCGCGGCGTATCCATTGGCAAGGTTCGGGATGATTTCTTTCTCGCCGGTAGAATGACCCGTGTTGGTCATCTTCAAGGGCGTGAATATGGTTTCCTTTAGATAGGTGCCGAATGGTTTTCCGGTGACTTTTTCAATAATGGAGGCTAAAACAATGTAATCTGTGCGGCCGTGGTTGTACTTGCTGTCAGGTGCAAACTGCAGTGAATCTGCTTCTATGTACTTGATCAGTTGTTCTGGGGTATGTTGGAATTTGGTGATGCTATCATAATCCACTTTCTGGTTCTCGCCAATGGCCGGAATGCCCGATCTCTGGCTTAACAGGTGATGCAAGGTGAGGCGTTTCCCGTGTTTGTAACTGGGAAGATACTTGGCCACAGGATCATCTAAGGACAGCTTTTTCTCCTCGGCTAATTTCATGATAGCCGCCGAGGTAAAAATCATGGAAGCGGATGCCAGGAAGAACTTTGTCTGTGCGGTATTAGGCAGGTTGTAAGACCTGTTCATCTGGCCATAGGCTTTGGAGAACAAGACCTTGCCCTTCTGGGCGACCAGCACACTGCCGCCGTAATTATTGGTCTGCACATAAGGCATGATCAACGCATCCATTTCTGTGCTTTGCGCCCTTGCTGAGAAGGTGAAAACCAAAACCAACCCAAGTGAAAGAAGGATTCTTGCCATTTTGTAGCCTCATGAAAAGTTTTTCAATAATGACTTTGCTTGTAAACTGACGCGAGTTGCCTAGAGCGTAGCCTGTAACCGCATTCATGAGGCTGGATTTCATCAATCGCCTTGAATCTATTCTAAAGATAAAGCTTTTCTCCTGGCTTTGAAGATTTGATTTTGCTAATGATTTCCTCGCCATGTTCAATCGAGCGGCATGGAATGATTATTTTATTTGGTGCATTTTTGATGTCGTTGATGACGGCCAGATTGCCTGCCATCATCGTCTCAATCTTTAGTGTCCCTATAATTTTCGGCCTTATTAGTTGCATAGGGTTCAATTTAAAAATTGGGCTTAACGGTTCAGCTAAGATTGTTTTAGCTCACTTTGATAGCAATAGTGTTAAGCACTTGTAAAGCGCTGTCATTTAATTTTACTGTCTAAGAAGTCGTACTTTCCAGTAATAAATGCATTTAGAATCTCAATAACATCTTCTTTTGTCTGACCAGTCACATCGGTATAATATTCAGGGTTGTCACGCTCAATTAGTCCAAATAATATCTTTACTCTTTTAGGCCTTTTGTAAGAAACGTAGAATTCTTCAAGGCTTGAAGTGCCGACACCGCTAACGACTATCCCATGCTTTGTAGTTTCATCTTCAAATTCTAAGGAGGGAGAATAGTGTATATCTGATTTATTTGCTTTCCCCATATTGAAAATGATTTCGTCCCAAGAAATTTGTTCAAATCTGCTGATTACTTCCTTACTCTCAATATCGCCTAATTCTATAACATCAGGTTTAAAAGGGTCGCAGAAGCTATGTCTAAGGGTTTTCATTTCTATGATTAGGTTGCGAGTAACGGTTGGAGCAGGTTAAGGCGTACAAAGCCTTTAGCAGTGGCATGGCTTATGCACAATATTAGAATAGTCTTTTTTAATCCGATTGATGGACCCATTCATAATGTCCATTCTTGAATGTTATAATCCCTCCATTTTCGTGCTTCATCACGAAAATGGAGGGATTATCAAGTATGAATTTACGTTCGCCTACTATCTCGGCATTTTCGATTATTATTTCAAAAGTTTCTTTGTCTTTCACAACTCCCCAAGAGTCAACCCAGCTGAAATCGTCACTCATTTCTTCAAACTCTTTCCCGCAGCCAATCACGTACTCTTTGTTGCTTTTTCCGCTTCTTATTATCACCCCTGCCTTTTGTTTCCTACTGGTAAACACCGCTGTGTCTTTTACTGAGTCGCCATCAAAATCCTCATAAATAGGGTCAGTAAGTTTAACTGTGCGATAGTCTTTAAACTCATAGCTTCTTAGGCTATCGGCTGGAGTTTGATAAGATTGTTCAGTGCTCTCTGTTTTTTTGGCTGTTTCTGTTTTGATAGTCTTTGGGTTTGATTCAGAGTTGACTTTTTCTGAGCAACCAAATGAAAGATAGAAAGCTATGAGGACCAAAGAAGATCTTTTCATAATTTAAATTGCCCTAACTACTGGATAAAGTAAATATCTAAAGTTGTCATCCATTTATTTCTCTACAAACCATACTCTTCAATCCCGAAGCCTACCGATAACCAAAGTAGACTGCCGAATATACTATTCAGTCTTCTAGTATTTCCCACCTCTTTTCCCAAAAACACCTCCAAAACGCACCCCTTTGTTTTCTCCCCTCATATTCCTGAACTTTACCGCGTGAAACTTCTCCGCAAATTATTGGTCAAGGCGCTCGGGTTTGAGGGCTACCTTAGGTTGGTCAGCCGGATGTACATCATCATGGTGGGCTCGGGCCGGGGCCGTGAAAAGTACCCAGAGCTGTTCTTCCTGAAAAGAATCATCCGTCCGGGGTTTACGTGTGTAGACATCGGCGCCAATCTGGGCTATTATTCCACGTTCCTGTCCAGACTGGCCGGGCCGAAGGGCAAAGTGCTGGCCGTGGAGCCGGTGCCGCTGTTCGGGCGCATCTGGCGGGACAACGTGAAGGCCAGTGGCGTAGACAACCTCACCTTGTTGCCTTTTGCCTTGGGCGGTGAGAACACTACCATTGAGATGGGCACGCCAGTAAGAGACGGGCTGGTGCACCACGGCATGACCAAAATAGCCAGCTCGGCGCAGGAGCAGTACGCCCAGACCTACCAGGTGGAAATGCGCGTACCAGATGAGTTGTTCCTAGATCTGGACCGGCTGGACTTCATCAAATGCGACGTAGAAGGCTATGAACACCAGGTATTTGCCCACCTGCAGGAAACTATAAAGAAGTTCAGGCCGTTGATTCAGACAGAGCTGAACGGCGCCCAGAACCGCCGGGCCGTGGTAGAGACGTTGGCCCGATTAGGGTACGGCGTGTACACGTTAACAGACAAACAGACGTTATCTCCGTGTAGCCCGCAAGAGATAGACCAGTACCAGGGCGGCGACTTTTACTTTAAACCAAACCCATACGCCTAGTGAAATTCTTTTTGATCATGCTGGCGGTGATGTTCTTGATGCGGTACCTCATGCCGTACATCATCCGCTTTCTTCTTAAAACCTTTGTCCAGAAGCAGATGCGCAAGGCCCAGGAGTACGCGGCATTTCAGGGGCAGCCCCACCAGCAACCGCATTACCAGCAGGCGCAGGGCCAAACCCGGAGCCAGCCAACGGGTAGCGGCGATAAAGTGCGGGTAGAGTTCGTGCCCGAAGACCGGCGACCGCGCAAAGACTTCCCCGGCGGCGAGTACGTAGATTATGAAGAAGTGAAATAAACTGAGTATCTTTCAAGCCCGATGCCCCGCATCGGGCTTTTTTATTGCAATTAAACCTCATGGCCACTTCTAAAATCGATTTCAACCGCCACGTGCTGCCGCACCTGCTGGTGCTTTTGTTTTTCCTGCTGCTGGTAGTAGCGTATTTCTCACCCATTTTCTTTGACGGCAAAAGCCTCATGCAGCACGATGTGGTGCAGTTCCAGGGCGGCGCCAAGGAGATCGCCGATTTCCGGGAGAAGACCGGCGATGAGGCGCTCTGGACCAACTCCATGTTCAGCGGTATGCCGGCGTACCTCATCAGCGTGCAGTTCTCCGGTGACCTGTTCCAGTACGTGCACTCGCTTTTCACCGTCGGCTTGCCGCTGGTGGCCTCCAACATCTTCATCACACTGGTGTGCGCCTACCTCATGTTCCTCATCTTCGGCCTGCGGCCGATGCTGGCAGCGGTAGGAGCGGTGGCTTACGCCTTTGTGTCTTATAACTTCGCCATTCTGGAAGCCGGGCACAACACCAAGTCTTTGGCCATTGCCTATCTGCCGTTGGTGCTGGGCGGGCTTTGGTACGCCTACCGCAAGAACCTGTGGCTGGGAGCTGCGTTGTTCGCCTTCGGGTTAACCATGCACATCCGGATGAACCACTTGCAGATCACGTATTACCTGCTGTTCATCGTGCTCATCTTCGGGTTGGTGGAGCTGGTGACCTGGTCTAAAGAAGGCCGCATCGCGGATTTCTTCAAACGTACGTTGATCCTGGCCATCGGCGCAGCCTTGGCCGCGGGCGTGAGTTTTGGGCGTATCTACACCACCGCAGAGTACGGTAAATATTCCATCCGGGGCGCTTCTGAACTGACCCAGGGCAAAGACGCCTCTGAGATCGGCTCGGGCCTGGACCGCGAGTATGCCTTCCAATGGAGCTACGGCGTGGGCGAGACCATGACCCTGTTAGTGCCTAACTTTTATGGTGGCGCCTCACAAGGTCCGTTGGAGAAAGACTCTGAGACCTACAAACAACTGGCTCAGGGCGGCGTGCCCGAGGCCCAGTTACAGAACGCCACCATGCCTTTCTACTGGGGAGATCAGTCCTTTGTGGGTGGACCGGTGTACATGGGAGCCATCATCTGCTTCCTGTTTGTGCTGGGCTTGCTGGTGACCCCGCGCAGACTCTGGATCTGGCTTTTGAGCGCCACTATTCTGTCGTTTGTGTTGAGCTGGGGTAAGAATTTTGAGGCCTTCAACTACTTCATGTTTGACTACTTCCCAGGCTACAACAAGTTCAGGGCGGTGAGCATGGCGCTGGTGATTGCGCAGGTAACCATGGTGCTGCTGGCTATTCTGGCCTTGTGCCGCGTGCTGCAGAACGAGCCTATTGAGAACCTCCAGAAGAAACTGACGATTGCGCTGGCCGCCACCGGTGGCGTGTGCTTACTCTTGGTGCTCTTGAGCGGTACCTTTGATTACGTTGGTCCGGTAGACGAGCAACTGGCCCAGTACCAGTATCCGTTGGAGGCCATCCGGGCAGACCGGGCTTCCATGCTCCGCGGCGATGCCTTGCGCTCCCTCATCTTCATTGTGCTGGCCGCCGGTACGCTCTACCTCTACACCAAACGCAAAGTGACCTCGTTCATGGCCACCGCCATAATCGGCCTCTTGATTTTGGTTGACCTCTGGACCGTAGACAAGCGCTACCTCAACAACCAGGATTTTCAGCAGGATTACAGCAAAACCTACTTCCAGCCAACCCCCGCCGACCTAGCCATTCTGCAGGACAAGGAACTGAGCTACCGTGTCTTCAATGTGCCTAATGCCTTCAGCGATGCCCGTACCTCTTACTTCCACAAGTCTATTGGCGGGTACCACGGGGCCAAACTGCGCCGCTACCAGGATGTCATTGAGCAGCACATTGCACAGGGCAACGTGCAGGTGCTGAATATGCTGAATGCCAAATACGCCATCACCGGGCAGGAGCAGCAGCCCGTGCAGATCATTCCGGGGTACCTGGGCAACGCCTGGTACGTGGACGAAGTGCGCGCCGTGAACTCCCCAGACGAGGAATTGGCCGCCCTGAAAGGCATTGACGCGAAGCACGAGGCCATTGTGGACGTGTCCAAATTCCCGACCGTGAAACCGCAGACCTATACCACCACCGGTTCCATCATCAAACTGATTGAGTACCAGCCCAACTTCCTGAAGTACACGGCCGTGGTGGCCCAGCCTAGCGTGGTGGTCTTCTCCGAGATCTATTACAAAGACGGCTGGCAAGCGTACCTTGACGGCAAGCCGGTAGATCACTTCCGGGCCAACTACATCCTGCGGGCCATGAACCTGCCCGCCGGTAACCACGTGGTAGAATTCAAGTTTGAACCAAAGGAATACAGCCTGGGCAACACCGTGGCGTTGATTTCCTCGCTGCTGCTGTTCGCCGGCCTCATTGGGGCCGTGGTGTACGGTCTGCGTAGAAGACCTGTGGGCCCAGCCACCGTTTAACTTTTGATAGAAGCAGTGCCCGTTTCTGGTTTGTTTTCCCAAAAGCAGTCCAGAAACGGGCGCTGCTGTTTTTGCCCTTTCTAGAATTGCCTATGTCTGTTCTCCTGCAACCGCTCTCAGATCCACTGCTCACCCAAAAAGGAGTGGAACTGGCCGTGCTGCGCGAGGATCTGTTGCACCCCGGCATCCCTGGGAATAAGTGGCGTAAACTCAAATACAACCTATTGGCGGCGCAGGAACAGGGCTGCGAGACATTGGTTACCTTCGGAGGGGCTTTTTCTAACCACATCGCTGCCGTAGCCGCCGCCGGAAAAGAGTTCGGGTTTTCCACCGTTGGCTACATTAGAGGCGAGGAGACTTTGCCGCTCAATCCTACCTTGGCCTTTACCGCCCAACAGGGCATGCTTCTCCGGTACCTCAGTCGCTCAGATTACCGCCTCCGGAACGAACCGCATTTCCAGGCCCAAATCCTGAAAACAGCCCCAAAACCCTACCTACTCCCTGAGGGCGGCACGAACCTGCTGGCCGTGAAAGGATGCGCTGAGATTATCACGGAGCTCACCGCGCCTTGGGATGTGCTCTGTGTCGCTTCCGGCACCAGTGGCACCCTGGCCGGGATAGTAGTCGGCGTAGCGGGAAAAGGAAAAATCATCGGGTTTCCGGCTCTGAAAGGAGGGGAGTTCCTGCAGAAGGAAGTAACGGAGTTGGTGCAGGCCTACAGCGGGCAGACATACCAGAACTGGGAACTGCAAATCCATTACCACTTCGGCGGTTACGCCAAACACACCCCAGAACTGCTGGCTTTCATTCAAACCTTCCATCAGCGGCACAATATTCTGCTGGACCCGGTGTACACGGGCAAGATGCTGTACGGTGTATTTGACCTGATTAAACAAGATTACTTTCCGGCGGGCACTAAACTGGTAGCAGTGCATACCGGCGGACAGCAAGGCTGGGCCGGCTACGCACAACGGTATGGATTGGCATGGCCTTCGGCGAAAGTTGCCAGGTAACTACTGCCATTGCTTTCCATCGCTGGCGCGAGCGTCCCGCTCGTGTCCGGACACTTACCAGAAAGAAAAGCTGCATACTCCCTCTTTTGTCATCCTGAAAGGATCTTGGTAGCAAACTGTAGTAGCGTTTACTACCCAGCCTTTCTCGTTCGCCCATAAGATCTTTCCAAGAGGACAGAATGTGGGTAAGAGACTTTGGTAGGCTAAAGAGCTTGATCTCAGAAAAGCAAATAGGAACCTTTAGGTATGCGTGCGGACACGAGCTGGAAGCTCGCGCCAGCGAAAGCTGAAAATGTTAGATATGTCTTAGCAGGTCCTGCCAAATCTGATATTCTATTTTGAATCTGATTTTCCCAAACCGAGCCCAAATCGGCAGAAGTAACTTTCGGTGCGGTTTTCGCATATAGACATAGACACCTATTTTCAATTCATGCGACTCCTTTTTGTTCTCCGTAAGCTTATTCCATGGCTCTTGCTCTTGATTGTGGCCGGCTTGGCGTGGCGCTTTCTGCTGATGCCTGTGAAGAATTTCCTGAATCCTGCCGGTGAACCGGCGGTGGAGGTGACGCATAATACCGTCTTGACCAAAATCGAGGCAATGGGCAAACTGGAGCTTGTGCGCTACAACTTTAAAGACGTGGTGGAATACAAAAAGGAAGTGTCTCGGTTCTTGCCCGATTCTAAGGTGGCGCTCATTGTGGGCGGCGAGGCAGTGGGCTGTATTGACCTGCAGAAGTTACAGGAAAGCGATTTGCAGTTCATCGGGGATTCTGTTCTGCACGTGAGTTTGCCCGCTCCAGAGATCTGCTATTATCGCGTTGACCACACTCAGTCCAAGGTGTTTGGGAAAGAGAATACGTACTTCCAGGATGCTGATTTGGTAGATGAGGGCTACAAGTACGCCGAGGAAAACGTTAAGCAGGCGGCTCTGAGCAGCGGAATCCTCCAGCAGACTTCCGTCAACGCTGAGAAAATCCTGAAACCGATGCTGGAGAACATGACCGGCCGCCGCGTCTACCTCATGCCACGCGAGACCATGGCCGCGCCGCCTGTGCCGAAGAAAAGGTGATTTAAAAATTTGGAGATTTGGGAATGTGGAAATTAGCACATCAGCACATCTCCACATTAGCACATTTACAAATATCCACATTTACAAACCCAACTCCCGCCAAGCATCCTGGATGAGGTCCAGTTCATAGCCTTTGCTTTGGAGGAAATACTGAATTTTCTGGCGGCGGGCCATGGGGTTGCGTTCGCCCTCGGTTTTGTTTTTCTTCTCCAGTAGGTGCAGCAGGTTCTCCCAGTAGACATCTGGGTCAATTTCCTGGAGGCCTTTCCGGATGCAGTAGTCGGAGAGGCCTTTGGCTTTGAGACCCATCTGAATTTTGCGGCGGCCCCAGCGCTTAAGGCCATACTTGCCCCGCACAAAGGATTGAGCGTAGCGCTCCTCGTCCAGCAGTTTTTCCTGGGTCAGGAGAATGACCAGTTCATCAGCTTCGTCCAAGTCCAGGCCATAGTCCAGCAGCTTGGCGCGTACCTCGTTCTGGGTGCGTTCCTGGTAGGCGCAGTAAGAGGCGATCTTAGGCAAGGCCTCTTTCTTGGTGTAGACTTTCTTCTTTTTGGGCTGGAACACAGGTCTGGTCTTTAGGGGAAAACTACCGCTGCCGGTATATTCTATAAACCAAAAATAGGCAAAAACAGTTTGGTAGGCGGACGTTTAAAGCCCCTAAATTCAAAAAGAGATGCAAAATGCTCCGGTAAAAGCCCGACCTTTGCGCCTCAGAATTTTCCGCTTACCGCCATGACCAGAGGGGTTCAGTACATGCTGCTTTCCACGTTCTTTTTTGCGCTGATGAACGTGTGCGTCAAGTTTCTGTCGCATCTGCCACCCATGGAAGTGGTGCTGTTCCGCTCGGTGATTTCGCTGATCCTCAGCTATGGCATGATCAGGCAGGCCGGGGTTTCGCCGTGGGGCAACCGCAAGCCGGTCTTGGTGCTGCGCGGGCTGGCCGGCGGCTTTTCGCTGCTCCTGTTCTACACCACTATCCAGAACATCCCGCTGGCGGGCGCGGTAACCATCCAGTACCTGGCACCCATTTTCACGGCTTTGCTGGGCGTGTTCATTGCCAAAGAGAAAGTAGCGCCGTGGCAGTGGGTGTGTTTCCTGATCTCCTTCTCGGGGGTGCTGGTGATTGAGGGCGTGGATACCCGCATCTCGCTGTATTATCTGCTCATCGGCATCGGGAGCGCGTTTCTGTCTGGGGTGGCGTATAACTCCGTGCGGAAGCTGAGCGAGACCGAGCATCCGTTGGTCATCGTGTTTTACTTCCCGCTGGTGTCTCTGCCTTTGTCTTTGGTTTTCTGCTTCTTTGACTGGGTTCCGCTGCAGGGAAACGATTGGCTGTGGCTGTGTTTGACAGGCATTCTCACGCAGCTGGGGCAGTACTTCATGACGCGGTCTTACCAGGTGGAGAAGCTGGCGCGGGTGGCCAACCTCAACTACATCGGTATTCTGTACGCGCTGGGCCTGGGCATGGTGTTCTTCGGGGAGACGTTCCATTTGTATGCGTATCTGGGCATTGCCCTGGTGCTGCTGGGGGTGCTCCTGAACATGCAGTACAGCCGCAAATTGCGCAAACTGGAGGCCGCGCAGGCAACTTCCTGAGCGTTTCAGGCATCTTTTAAATGAAACGGGCCTAAAATGGCCAGCGGCTTTTGTTCTCTTCCGTATCTTCTCTTTACCTTTAAATCTATCTTCTTGCTGTTCAAGAAGAACCGATGTGTTAAAGAATAGTAAGGATTTTGAATACGTGCTGATATGGTAACCTTAGCCGGTTTCGTTAAACAGCCAAACCCTTTGCTCATGCTTTCTTTATACCCGTGCCTTTCCCCCAGGATGTCTCGTAAGTTTGCCTCTGTGCTGGGCCTTTGGTTCCTGCTGACGGGGGTAGCCACCGCCGGTGTGCTGAAAGGGAAAGTGACCGATGAGAAAGGGGCCGGCTTGGCCTTCGCGACGGTGTACCTGCAGGGCTCTACCGTGGGTTCCACCACCAATGAGCAAGGCGATTACCAGTTCAACGTAGACCCGGGCAAGCACACGGTGGTGTTCCAGTACGTGGGCTACAAAAGCCAGACCCGGGCCATTGAGGTGCCGGAGGAGGAGAAACCCACGCCGCTGGTGCTCAACGTGCAATTGCTCCCCGATGTCTACAACCTCAATGAGGTGCGGGTAAGTCTCAGCGGCAAGAACCCGGCGTACGGCATCATGGAGCAGGCCATTGCCAAACGAGAATACCATTTGAAGGAAGTACAGGCCTTCACCGCCCAGGTGTACGTGAAGGGTCTGCAGCGCCTCATCAACATGCCCAAGCGGTTGCTGGGCATCATCAAAGTGCCGGCCGGCCTTAAACCGGGCATCCTGTATCTGTCAGAATCGGTGTCTGAGATGAGTTTCATGCAGCCGGGCAAGTACCGCGAGCGCATGATCTCCTCCAAGGTGAGCGGCAGCAGCCGGGCGTTTAGCTATAACCAGGCCTCGGAGTTTAACGTCAATTTTTACCAGAACCTCCTCAAAGCGCAGGGGGTGAACGAACGGGGCTTTGTTTCGCCGCTGGCCAACAACGCCATGTTCTTCTACAAGTATGAGTACGTGGGCAGCAGCCAGGACAACGGCTATCTCATCCACCGCATCAAGGTAATCCCCAAACGGAAGACAGACCCGGTGTGTACGGGCTACGTGTACATTGTGGACGGCTCCTGGCGCCTGCACAGCCTTAACCTGTACGTGACCAAAGACCAGCAGATTGAGTTTGTAGACACTTTGCGCATTACGCAGCAGTTTACGCCGGCGCCGGGTAACGTATGGGTTTTGCAATCGCAGAAATTCACGTTTGACGTGGAGGGCTACGGCTTCAAGGGCAATGGCTATTTCATGGCCGTTTACAGCAAATACCGCGTAAAACCAGCACCCTTCGTGAAGCAAACTCCAGCCCCAGCGCCGGCTGCTTCCACCGCGCCAGCTCCCGTGGTGAGTCCGCCAGTAGTGGCATCGGTGCCCGCGCCCAAACTCAGCCGTAAGGAACGCAAAGCCCTTCGGGATAACCCGCCTGCCAACGGCGTACCCGATGCCGAGTACTTCAAGAAAAAGGAGGTTTTGCTCATTGAGAAAGACGCCAATACCCGAGACAGTGCTTATTGGAACGAGGTGCGCCCGGTGCCCTTAACCCAGGAGGAGATAGTGGACTACCACACCAAAGACAGCCTGCAGGTCATCAAAGAATCAAAGCCCTACAAAGACTCCATAGACCGAAAGAACAACAAGTTCAGCGCCTCTGATCTGCTGCTTTCGGGTTACTCTTACCAGAACTCGTTTGAGCGCACCTCTTTCAGTATTGAGCCGGTCACGCGTATCTGGCAGTATAACACCGTGGAAGGCCTCGTGGCTAACCTAGGCATTGAGTACACCAAACGGTACGAGGACCGGCGCCGCTACACCATCGCGCCTACCCTGCGCTACGGGTTCAGCAACAAAGAGGTGCAGGCCAAGTTGGCGGGTTCTTTTATGTATGACATGGTCCGGCGGCGCTCTGTGGGCTTTGAGGGTGGCAAGTTCGTTAGTCAGTTCAACCCCGAGGAACCCATTACGCCCTTCGTGAATACTGTGTACACGCTGCTGTTGAAGAAGAACTACGAGAAGCTTTACCAACGGCAGTACCTGCGCCTGTGGCACAACCGCGAGCTGGTAAACGGTTTGTCAGCGACGTTCCAGGTGGGCTATGCCCAGCGCGAGATGATGTTCAATACCACCGATTACACCGTGCGCGACCGTGCTTCCCGGGTGTTTTCGTCAAATGAGCCGCAAAACGCTGAGGTGGGTTCTACCGCCTTCCCGCGGCACCAGGCCCTCACCGCTGCCCTCATGTTGACTTATCGCCCGGGCGCGGAATACATCTCGCACCCAGACCGCAAGATCAACCTGGGCTCCAAATGGCCGCTCTTCACCCTGAACTACCGGAAAGGAATCTCCGGGGTTCTGGGCAGCGATGTGGACTATGACTTCGTTTCCCTGGGTGTGAGCGATGACCTGGCCCTGGGTTTGCTGGGCACCAGTTCCTACTCGGTGAGCGCGGGTACTTTCTGGCGCAAGAACCAGTTGTATTTTATGGACTTCAGGCATTTCTCCGGGAACCGCACCATCCTGTCCGGTGATTTCAGCGGTTTCCAGTTGCTGGATTACTACCGCTACAGCACCCAGAAAACCTACATTGAGGGCCACTACAGCCACCATTTCAACGGCTTTATCCTGAACAAGATCCCGCTCATCCGCAAGCTGAAGTGGCAGGAAGTGGGTAGCGTCAATTACCTCCACACCGCGGCCGCCGGCCATTACCTGGAACTGGGCGTAGGTCTGGAGCACCTTTTCAAAGTCTTTAGGGTGGATTTTGTGACCGGCTTCCAGCAGCGCGAGAAAGTAAGCTCCGGTATCCGGATTGGCTACGGCTTTTAGGCGGTAAGCTCTTGCCCAAGTGGATATTCCGATTTCCGGAACCTGGCAATAAGTACCTTTACTCCATGATTCAGTTAAAAAGCATCCACCACATTGCCATCATCTGCACCGATTACCCAGTTTCTAAGAAGTTCTACACGCAGATACTGGGCCTCACGCTACAGCAGGAGATTTACCGCGCTGAGCGCGATTCATACAAAGCAGACCTGGCGCTGAACGGGCAGTACATCATTGAATTGTTCTCTTTCCCCAACGTGCCTGCCCGCCTATCTTTCCCCGAGGCTGCCGGCCTGAGGCACCTGGCTTTTGAGGTGGAAGACGTGGAAACCGCCCGGCAGGAACTGATAAACCAAAGCGTGGAAGTGCAGGAAGTACGAGTGGATGAGCACACCGGCAAGCGCTTCTGCTTTTTCTCTGACCCAGATGGCTTGCCGCTGGAACTGTACGAACGGTAAAACACCCATTTTAAAGCTTCTTTTAGAGAATAGGCCGGAAAACGGAAGGTAGGCGAAGCTTTGTTAAAGGCCTGATCGCCCCAAAGCTTAGGTTTCATCAGCTTGAAAACGCTGTGTAGCTTGAGAAAAACAAAAGCCCACAGCAGGGGCCGTGGGCTTTTACATTCACTGTTTCCTGATATCACAAAGGGGTGACCGATACCCTTGCTTCTTTTTCTATTTGGTTCAGGTTAGCGGCTCTGGGATAAGGGGCAATGTCTCTCAACGTCACCTGGTACGCTTTGGCACCCAGTTCCACTCTTTCCATGTTGTGTAAGGATAAGGTTCTATACACGCTGGCGCCGGTAGAATCCTGCAGTTGCACGTCTGCCACAGCAATGCCGGCCCATATACATAGGACATCCTTGGGGCAACGGCTATCTGCTATTTTCTGCAGCGTTAGGGTTAAAGCACCTATCGTAACAGGCTTGAGCCAGGAAAGCGCAAAAGATTCACCTTGTTGGCAGGAGAGCACAAAAGGATCAAACCGTGGAGGCGGCTGCTGGTGCAGATTGACGGTACGCTCTATGGTGACCACGTCTTTTGAGCGCGCGCATCCCGCCAGGAAGAGAAGGACCAAAAGAATAAAACCGATTCTATGTTTCATGGCTTCTTTTTGAAAAGGAAGGCTTTTTCACCCACGTACTAGAAAGAGCCAGAAACAGAGGCAATGGTTGCTTCATGGTTTCAGAAAGGTTGATAAAAAAAGCCCACCAGATTTCTGGTGGGCTTTTGATTTAAGCAGGGCTTAGTTGATGCTTAGTACCCTGGGTTTTGCTGTAGACCTGCCGTCCGCACGTCTTCGCCCGGGATGGGCAGCAAGTTGTGCTTGCCTTCTTTGTAGCCCAACGGTCCTAATTCTTGGGCGGCAAGGCCCCAGCGTACCAGGTCTACGTAGCGGAAACCTTCAAACGCAAGTTCCAGGAAACGCTCTCTCACGATGGCGTCAAACAGGGCGGTGCCGCTGGCGGTTACCGGCGTTAACTCTGACCGCTGTCTTACCATGTTCAGGTGTTCGCGGGCTTTGCCTTCGTTGCCGGCGCGGTAGTGGGCCTCGGCAGCCATCAAGAGCACGTCTGCGTAGCGGATCATGCGCCAGTTGGTACCATAGTTCAGCTCAGACACCGGTGAGCCGGTCTGGGAACTGAACGTGCCGTATCTTCTCTGGAAGTAACCTTCGTAGTCATAAGCGGTGGGGTTGGTCCAGTTTCCGCCCATAGCTTTCAGCTCGGCTTCAGACATCACGGTAGCCGTTTTCCGCTCTACGTCGCCATTGGCTACAAACGCTTGGTACAGCTTGGCCTTAGGAGAGTTGAAGCCCCATCCGCCAATCAAGGAGTCACTAGGTGCTTTGGTGTAGAAGTCGCTTCTTGGGCCCATCAACTGAAGGTGGATGTTGCTTTCTGGCTGCGCGCCCCAAGGGAAGTTCCCCCAGTCATAGCTTTGGGTTTTGGTGTAAGAGACCTCAAACAGAGACTCTTTGCCAAACTCGCCGGCCTCAGAGAATGCCTTGCCCACTGATGACTCCAACCCATATTGGTTTGAAGCGATCACGGATTCAAACTGGGTGGCGGCATCTGCCCACTTCTGCTGGTAGAGCATGGCTTTGCCCAGCAGCGCCTGGGCCGCTCCCTTAGACGCTCTGAATCTGTCTCCGCCGCCCAATGCGTTTTTGAGCGGAAGGTCTACCATGGCTTCTTGCAAGTCCTTCTCAATTTGAGCGTAAACAGCCGTTTTGGCGGCTCTGCCGGTGCTGCTCCACTGCTCAATAGGAATGTCGCCGGTTACCAGCGGCACGTCGCCCCACAGAGACACCAGTTCAAAGTAGTTGTAAGCGCGCAGGAACTTGGCCTCGGCAATCAGTCTTTTGCGTAGCTCTGTTTCTGGCTGCACGTTGTTGATGACTTTGTTCGCGCGGTAGATGGCACTGTAGGTCAGTCTCCAACCCCACTTCACGGCGTCGTTCTCGCTGTCAAAGTTGAAGTCATCAATGGTCTGGTAAGCCGGCTGATCACCGGGGCCGCTACCGGCGGCGTTGCTTTCGTCAGAAGGCATGATTTTCACCATGTAGATACTGCTCCAAGCGGTGTTGTAGTGCGCCTGCATGATGTCATAGATGGCGGTAGTGGCCTGGAGGGCGTCTGCATCTGTTTTGTAAAATTCCTGTTCAGAAAGCTTGCCGGGCACCTCCTGGTCTAAGAAGTCTTTACAGCCAGAAGTCATGGCCATAAGGGCTAAGCCGAATGCTGCAATCTTGATATAGTTCTTCTTCATGGATTCTGTTGCTTAGAAATTAAAGTTTAAACCAAACATCGCTAATCTTGGCACTGGGTAAGTACCGCGGTCAATACCTAAGCTGTTGGCGTTGTTGCTACCTGCCTCTGGGTCTAGGCCAGGGTAGTCAGTAATGGTGAAGTAGTTGTCCAGAGAGATGTACACGCGGGCGTTTTTCATTTTCAGTCTTTCAGTCACGGAGTTTGGCAGGGTGTAGCCTAACTGTAACTGACGAACACGGGCGTAAGAACCATCAAACACCATCAAGTCACTGTTGTACACATAAGCGTTGGTAGTGCTTGCTCTGAAGCCGGTGTTAGTGCTGCCGGCTCCGGTCCAACGGTCTTCATAGAAGAAAGCCGGTTTGTTGGCGGTAGGGCGGTCTGTACGGCTGAAGCCCAAGATCACATCATTGCCAATCTGGCCTTGTACGAAAGCCAACAAGTCAAAGCCTTTGTAAGCAAAGTTCACGCGGGCCCCGAAGATCAAATCTGGATGCGGATTGCCGATCATGTCATAATCTGCCGGAGAGATTTGCTTGTCACCGTTAACGTCCACCACAATTGGGTCGCCTGGTTGTGGAGAGTAACCGGTGATACCGGTAGAAGTCAGGTACGCGCTGATTTCCTCAGGAGTCTGGAAGATACCGGCGGTTTTGTAGCCTCTCAGGTACCAGATAGGGTATCCTTCTTTGAAAACGGTAGCAGACCAACCGGTTCCAATGCTGGCGCCAGGAATCTCGTTCACGTTAGGGTCAAGGAAAGTTACCTTATTCTTGATGGCGGTAATGTTTCCAGATACCTCATACTGGAAGGCTTCTGCGGCATCATTGCGGTAGCCTAGCTCAAATTCCCATCCTTTGTTCTGCACGTTACCGCCGTTCACGAACGGCAGCGCAGCGCCCACAAAGCCTGGAGCAACCCCTGGCGTAATCAGGTCAATGGTCTTTTTGTCGAAATAATCGGCGGTGAAGGTCAGACGGTTGTTGAACATGCCTATATCAATACCGAAGTCCAATTGCTCACTGGTTTCCCAGGTAAGGTCTGGATTGGCTAGAGTAGTAGGAGCGGCCCCTACCAGGTAGTCGCCCGAACCATCTGGATAACGTCCCACAACTCCTACGGCAGCTAACCAATCCCCGATGCGGGAGCTTGAAAGGGAACCGTTCTGGCCCCAGCTGGCCCGTAGTTTCAAATGGTTGATTTTGGTTTCCGGGAAGAAATCCTCGTTAGAGGCAACCCAGCCCAAAGAGATGGATGGGAAAGTACCCCAGGCGTTCTCAGGCGAAAACAGAGAAGATCCGTCTCTTCTTACGGTGGCGTTCAACAGGTATTTGCCCGCGTAGTCATAAGAAAGTCTGCCGTAGTAAGAGGCCAGGGTGCTCACATTGGCATTGCTGCCTATGCGGTCCAAGGCGTCTGGGGTAGTGTCTGCGTAAGAGAACTTGTCTTCTTCTTTGAAGAGGCCAGAGTAGCTTCCGCCAATGTAATTCCACATGCGTTTCAAGGCAGAGGTACCCGCCAGCAAGGTGAAGCCGTGGTTGTCAATCTGCTTGGTGAACGTGGCGAAGTTCTCCCACTGCAGGTTGAACCAGTTGTTCTGAGAATCAGAGCCGTTGGCAATGGAGTTCAGGTTTTCGCTGGAGAACCAGAAAGTAGGCGTCCAGTTATGCTGTCTCTGGAAAGCTCCGTCAATCCCGAAGCGGGAAGTGAATTTCAGACCTTTGATAGGCTCAACGTCGGCGTACACGTTACCAACCACTTTGTTCTGGGTAGTCTGGCCTCTGGCCAAAGCGATTCTGGCCAATGGGTTGCCATACTCTCCTCTGATGAAGTTGGAGATACCGTAGTAGTTGCCGTTCTCATCCCGTACCAGTGGCTGGCCAGCCTGAATGGCGGCGGTCACGTGGGCCGGAAGCGCTCCGGTGTAAGTAACCGGGGTTAAGGGGTCTAAGGAAAGGGCACTGCTGATCAAACCGCCAAACTCATCGTTTTCTGCCAAGCCTCTACGTCTGAAGTTGGAGTAGGAGAATCTTTCTCCAATGTTCAACCAGGGCTTAACCTTATGGTCAGAGTTGATGCGAACGGTATAGCGGTCAAATTTGGCTTTGTCACCGCCCACAATACCTTCTTGGGTAAAGAAGTTACCGCCTACCAAGAAGCTGGATTTCTCTGATCCTCCGCTGAAGTTGATAGAGTGGTGTTGCTGAGGCGCCGTCTGGAATATTTCATCAAACCAGTTAGTACCGGCTCCAGCAGCTGCGGCTTCGGCAGCTGTAGGTCTGCCTGGGCTGTTAGACTCCTCCAGATACTGCTGATACTGCTGTGGATTCATCATGTCCATCATTCTGCCCACCGATTGTCTGCCGTACTGGAAAGCATAGCTGATCTCTGAGGTATTGACTTTACCGGTTTTGGTGGTGATGATCACTACCCCGTTGGCACCTTCAGCCCCGTAGATGGCCGCTGAGGCCGCGTCTTTCAGTACTTCAATGGAAGCAATCTCTGAAGGGTCCAGGAATTCAATGCCCCCGGCTCTTACGCCGTCAACAATGTAAAGAGGCTCTGAACCAGAGTTTGAACCAGTTCCTCTTACCCGTACGCGCATCCCGCTGCCCGGAGAACCTGAAGCAGGTAATACTGTAACGCCGGCAGTGCGGCCCTGTAAGGCCTGCTCTACCCGGCTGGATGATACCGTGGCAATCTCCTCTGCCTTCACAGAAGAAATGGCCCCGGTCACTAAACTCTTTTGTTGGGTTCCATAACCTACTACCACTACTTCTTCCAAAGCCTGCTGGTCTTCCTGCAGACCTACGTTAATAGTAGTGCGGCCACTGATAGGCAATTCCTGACTTACGTATCCAATAAAACTAACCACCAGCGTGGTGGCGTTAGCGGGGGCTTGCAACTGATAGTTACCAGAAACATCAGAGGTTGTACCCACTGTAGTACCCTTTACTACCACGCTTACACCTGGTAGAGGCTCACCACCCTTGCTGGAAGTTATCCGGCCAGATATAGTGGATTGAGCAAACGCTACCCCACATAAATGTAGGAGCAGAAAGATGAGTAGGTTTTTCTTCATAAATGCGTTTTCGTTAATAAACATCGATTTTCAAGCGTCTAATATAATATATTGGCAAATTATTAGTGAAATATCTACTACAACACTAATACATCAAGTCTGGGGAGGAGTTGCGAAAGCACTACATCAGATTAATAAAAAAGGGCCTAAAACGCCCAAAAAACGCACTTTTGTAATTCATTAGGGGTGAAAATATATTTCTGTTAAAAATTGAAGTTTTTTTAAGTGTATTATTGACGAATCTATAATTTTAAGCTGCAAATCCTCTTTTGTTAACATCTTATCCCACTTTTTAGCCTATGATGTATTGGGCAAATTGGTACCTTACATAAGCTTCAAGCCAACTTTCAAGGTGATTTTGGACTATGGATTTCAAAGAGAGGGTTACATCTTAGATTCGGAGCCGAAGAAAGAGAATATCTCAAGCGATTATTGAAGGCTTAGGTCATAAACCAAGCAGGCCCTTGGCAAAGAGGAGCTGAGATGAACCAATGTTTTAGGTCTCATTTCTGAATAACAGTTCTAAAGCGGATAAGAGAAAAAAGACAAGGAGGGAATTCAGTTTACAGCATCATGTTTGCAATGTAGAACTGCTGCCAAGTGTGAAGGTGTGAGATGTATTCTTACTGGGTTATCCTTGTTCTGTTTTGAGGCTGTTTTTACAAAATGTGGGTCAGAACCCTAAACAGGAACGGGCATAAAAAACGAAACCCGCAGCTTTCGCCGCGGGCTCGCTTCCCTTCAAAAAAATCAAAGTTTATAAGGCTGTCACCGATACCTTGGCGGTTTTCTCTGGCGGATTCTGGTCTGTGGTGTTAGGGAACGGCAGAACCTCGGTTAGAATCAGGCGGTAGGTTTTACTGCCCAAAGTAGCGTTGACCGTATCGGCGTCTCGGAAGCCCCGGTTATCGGGCACCGTGAGCGGATCTCCCAGGTACAGAACCTTGGTGGTGCTATTGCCTCGGGTATCCTGCAGCTGCAGATAGGTGATGGCAGATCCCGCCCTGACGCAATTGGCATTGATGGGGCAGCGGCTCTCGTCTACCTTTTGCAGATTAAGCGTGAGGTCACCAATAGCCACGGGCTTTTGCAGCTGTAGCGTCAGGTTGGCTCCCTGGGTAAAGACGGCTTCCTCCGTGGAGGTCAGGTTTTCTGTTTGGGCACAGCCTGTGAGCAGCAGGCCCGTCAATGCCAAATACCAAATGCTTTTCATAACATGTGTTCACTAGGTGAGGCTACATTGCCTTATCTATACACAAGAGCCGAAAACAACCCCGAAGGTTGCATGACGCCCAAACCTAGGCAGAAGCGGGTATTCCTTTTTTCTTCCCGATGGGTAAGTTGTACAAGATCACCGAGGCGAAAATTACCAAATAAGCTAGAATTTTCTGCTGGCTCGTGACCTCGCCGAAATACAGGAATGCCATGGTGAAGTTGATGATGGGGTTGAGATACATGAGCACGCCAACCGTAGCCGATTTCAGTTCTTTGAGCGCATACAGGTTCAAAAACAACGGAATTACAGTGAATAGCCAGCTCAGCAGCACAATCTGTCCCACAAAATGACCCGTAATAGGCTGCGCCTCCTGCCCCACAAACCACGGATAACTGGGCCCGATGAACATGAAGGCCAGCAGTAACTGTAATGTGAGCAAAACAATTTTATCGTAGTCCTTGAGCAGGCGCTGGGTAATGAGGTAGAAGGCGTAAGAGAAGGCGATGAGCAAACTGAACAGCAGGTTATAGATAGAATCCGTGCCCACCAGAAGACAGCTCATCAGACTCAGTCCGACCGAAACCCACTGGTGCACCCGCAGGTGCTCATGCAGAATCAGGAAGCCCAGCGTGGCCGTAAGGATAGGGCAAAGCAGATAGGAGAAAGAGCCTGTCTGGATGTCCACGTGGTTTACCACGTAGATGAACGCCAGCCAATTGATGGTGAGTAGCGCCCCGCCCAGCAAGGTGTATAGAATGAACCTCCGCTTTTCTATGGGCCCGTTTTCTTTGAACCTATGAAACGTCTGGCGCCACTGCTCGCGGCGGGTAGTACCGGAGATGAGCAACAAGGTGAGTACCGCTACCAGAATGCGGAAGTAAAGGATTTGGCTGCTGGGAAAACCAGATAAAGCTTTAAGCGGAAACGGGATAAATCCCCAGATAAGAAAGGCGCTGACGGCAGCTATGTGGTAACGATTGAATTTCACGGTAATTTTTTTCAGGAGCACAAAGGTAGCCCTTGCTCCGCGTACTGCCTAATACGCAGCTATTTCTGCCCAAAACATCCCTTGTGTTTGGCAATAACGAAGGTCCTGGGCGGGTTCCGGCTATTTTAACGTCCTTTTTTGAAAATCGGCTTCAAAACGGATTCTTTGGCCGGCGGCAGCAATAAACAGGAGGGTGTTTGGCGGTATGCCTTCTGTTGTATATTTGGATAACAGATAACCGCGTCATGTTTACTTTCAAAGAAATTGCCCAGGTGGTGGGCGGCATGTTGGTGCAGTGCAATGGCACCTATCCCGTCCAGCACCTGCTCACCGATAGCCGCAAAATAGCTAATGCCGTGTCCTCGGTGTTCTTCGCCATCAGGGGGGAATTCCATGACGGGCACCAATACCTGCCCGAGCTGTACGCTGCCGGCGTGCGGCAGTTTGTGGTGGAAGACGCCTCGGGGCTTATGGACCTGTCTACCTATCCAGAGGCCAACGTGCTGCTGGTGAGCAACAGCGTTCATGCCTTGCAGCGATTGGCGGCCTATCATCGTCGAAAATTCAATATACCAGTCATCGGGATTACGGGGAGCAACGGCAAAACCATTGTCAAGGAGTGGCTGGCGCAGCTGTTGAGCGCCTCTGAGCGGGTGGTCAAAAGCCCCCGCAGCTATAACTCCCAGATCGGGGTACCGCTTTCGGTGTGGCAGATCAACGAAAGTCATTCCATAGGGGTGTTTGAGGCCGGAATTTCCCTCCCCGGCGAGATGGAGCACCTGGCCAGCGTGCTGCAGCCCACCATTGGCGTGTTCACCAACCTGGGGTCGGCGCACGATGAAGGCTTTTCCTCCTCAACTCAGAAACTGCAGGAAAAGCTGAAACTGTTTGCCCACGTGGAGAAGCTTATCTTCTGCGCCGATCAGCCCGCCGTCTATGAAGCCATCCAGGAGGCCGGTCTGCAAACCTTTGCCTGGAGCACCCATGAGCACCCCGCGGCGCAGGTGCAGTTGAAAGTGCTGGAGATGCACCACGGCAAAACCAAAGTCCGATTCCGCTACGATGGCAAAGGCCAGGACCTCACGCTTCCTTTCTCGGATGAGGCCTCGCTGGAGAACGCGCTCCATTGCCTGGCGGTGCTGCTGTACGTGGGCGTGAAGCCCGAGGAACTGGCGAGTCGCTTTGAGCGCCTGCACCCCGTGGCCATGCGCCTGGAGCGGAAGGAGGCCATCAACGGCTGTTACGTCATCGATGATACCTATAATAACGATCTGGCCGGTCTGCGCATCGCGCTGGATGTGCTGGGTCAGCAGGCCCGCCGGGGCCGCAAAACGCTCATCGTCTCTGATCTCTTGGAAGCCGGAGTGGAGGAGCATGCCCTATACCAGCAGGTAGCGCAGGAAATAAAAGCCCGTGGCGTGGACCGCGTCATTGGTATCGGGGACATCATCACCCGCCACCAAGACCTTTTCCCCGCCGGGAGCGAGTTTTACTTGGGCACTGATTCCTTTCTGGGCCAGCTCCGCTCCGAGACCTTCCGGCAGGAAACCATCTTGGTGAAAGGCGCACGGGTGTTCCAGTTCGAGAAGATCGTGGCCGCCCTGCAGCAGCAGATCCACGGCACCAAACTGGAGGTGAACCTGGATGCGCTGGTGCACAACCTCAACTTCTACCGCGCCAAGCTGCCGACCCAAGTTAAGATCATGGTCATGGTGAAAGCTTTCGCCTACGGCGCGGGTGCTTACGAGATCGCCAACCTGCTGCAGTTCCACCGCGTGGATTACCTGGCCGTGGCGTACGCCGATGAAGGCATTGCCCTGCGGGAGCATGGTATCACGCTGCCCATCATGGTCATGAACCCCAGCCCCGACAGTTTCCTGAAGATGCAGCAGTACAGCTTGGAGCCCGAAATCTACTCCCCGGACCTGCTGCACCGGTTTCTGGACTACTTTCCCAAAAACAGCCGCAAAACGCCCCGTATCCACCTGAAGCTGGATACCGGCATGCACCGCCTGGGGTTTGACGCCGCAGAACTGACCGAAGCCCTGGAAGTGCTGGACCAAATGCCGCACGTACGCGTACAAAGCGTCTTCAGTCACCTGGCTGGCGCCGATGAGGCCTTGTACAATGATTTCTCCCGTGAGCAGATTTCCAATTTCCGGCAGATGGCCACCACCGTGGAAAAAGGACTGGGTTACGCTGTGACCAAACACATCCTCAACTCCGCCGGCATCGTGCGTTTTGGGGAGGAGGCTGCCTTTGACATGGTGCGTCTGGGAATTGGCCTTTACGGCATTGAGGCCGCGGGACAAGAGCAAAGCAGCCTGCAGACGGTAGGACAGCTCAAAACCACCGTTTCGCAGGTGAAATCCATCAAAGCCGGTGAAACCGTGGGCTATAGCCGCCGCGGCATTGCCGAGGTCGAGAAGCAAACCGCTACCATCGCCATTGGCTACGCCGACGGCTACGACCGCCGCTTCGGAAATGGCGTGGGCGAGGTGCTCATCAATGGGCAGCGCGCGCCTATCATTGGGAACGTGTGCATGGACATGTGTATGGTAGACGTCACCGGCCTGGATGTGCGGGCTGGCGACGAGGTGCTGATTTTTGGTGCGGAATTGCCGCTCACGGAACTGTCTGCCCGCATCGGAACGATTCCCTATGAGCTTTTGACTAACGTGAGTACGCGGGTAAAGCGGGTGTTTTTTAATGAATAGTCATTGAGGGCCTGTTTTTTGTAAAACGGGCTTAAAGTGGATTCTCTTTCTTTTGAAGAATTTGGGTGACCTCTGTAAATCTACCTGGCTCATTTCCCGGAGAGTAGAACTGTCGGTTTGGAAGAAGGGGTAGTTTCGTCTGAAAATACTGATTTAGAAGAATTCGGAAGGTATTTACTGGGGTTAAATCTGTTGGAAGAGGAGGGGCGTTTTTGCCTGAAAGGTAAATGGCGTTAAAGATGGCAAATCGTTCCCTGAGGTTGGACTTTGTGGCATCTTCTTGGTGAAAGTTGGCGCCTGGGCCATGGTCGCCTTGCAGAATAATGATGGTGGGCCTTTTTGCCTGTTGTTTTATGCGCTCTACCAAGGTCATGATCCTTTTGTTTAGAAAAAGGAGTTGGGATCTGTACTGTTGCATATATGCTTCTTTCCCGCCGGGGTAAGAGGGAATAAGATCGCTTCCGTCTGCAATAAAGTTTTCCTGCTTTGAGGTTGGTTTCTGATAGTTGCCCTGCTCATTGAAGACAAACGGAGGGTGACCCACAAAGATGTCGGCAAACACGAAGGAAGGGTTCTCTAATCCCACATAGTGAGGCACATTGTCCAAGGCAAATTGAATTAACTCATAATGGCGTTTCCCCTTGTCTGCAGGAGCTTCTTTGTAGTGAAATAACTTGGTCTTAAGATCAACATATTGTCTGTATAGCATAGCGTTTTCTTCTATGATCTGTAAAGGAGACATAGAAAAAAGCATTTCCCTCAGCGGTGATGGTTGGGTGAAGGGGGAAAGGTATGTGGCAAGTTTGGTGAGCTCCGCATTTCCAAAACCTGTGGCAAAGCCAAATAACTGGTACTGCTCTTTCCTAAGCAAACGTAATACCGTGGCTTCTTCTGTGATTTTATGGAGATCCAGGTAGGTGAGTTTAGGGTGATACCCGGGTAGGTTCTGGAGATAGTCGAAGTTTAGGGAAGAGGCCAGAGAGGCGGCCGTACGAGCATAATTAGCACTGCTTTGGTTAGGTAGAAGAAAGCCTTCAGCTTTTAGAAATTTAGTGAACTCCTCAAGATCTATGTTATAGCTTTTCTGTAAGTTATCGGGCCTGCCAAAACCATCCAAAATGATGTAAACGATGTCTGGTCTCTGGCTTGGTCTTGTTCCCAGTCCTTGAATTTTACGCTGATTTATGGGTTGGATAGATGCCTTTGAAACCAAATGGCTACCCTGAAAATATAGAATCTGACTTACCGGAAATATAACGAGGATGCCAGCGAACACATTAAGGATTCTGGAAAGCGGGTAAAGAGAGCTTTTGCTTTTTCTAAGGATTAAAAATATAGCTAACAAAAGCAGCAGGTTAACTGAGAGTACATAGGAATGACGTGCGCTTGCTTCCCCAAACCAACTCATAATTTGCACTCTTTGTGCTTGATAGGAGAAGAAGAGAAGCCACCAAGTGCTTACCAGAATACCGGCTTTCTGCCATGTGGGGAGGAACAGTTTGGCCGTAAATAGGAGAAGCACGGACGAAAAGAGAACTGCCAGCGTAGGGATCAGGAGTTCGGAAAAAGGAATGTAGCTGCTGTTGTAAGCAAAAAGGAAAAGTACGGGGAATAAGCTCCCCAGAAAGGGATGCCAAGCAAGGCTCTTGATGCCTTTCATCGTTTTTGCATTAAATACAAGGTTCGCTCTGTGCCGTCAAGAGGATGCTTCTCCACTACTTGAAAAAAGCGGGAGAACTCCTCCTCAAATACAGCTTGGGTATAATTGGTGAAGATATCCTTTCGGCTTGCCAAGAGCCTCTGTGCCTGAGAATCTGATTTTGGCACGAATTCAATGATGAGGTAATTGGCTAATCCCGCCAAAAAGGAGGCTAAATAGGAAACCGGAAGGTTGTGACTTATAGCCAGATGATGGACCAAGGCCAAGGCCATGATCAACTCAGGCTTTGGGCGTGTGAAAATGCTCTCTCGCTCCTTGTTCATCCAACCAATAGCTGGACTGGGCTGAGTTAAATCCATTGCCAATGGGAGGACAGCCGTGTTCTTTTCTTCTTTAATCTGTTGATAGTGGATTTCGGTGGAGCCAATGTCAAAATCCATGGCAATTACTTGGCTACCCATTTTGGCCGCGATTTGGCTGAAACGGCCAGTATTCGCGCCTAGATCCCAAATGGTTTTGGCATTGGCTTTTTGAAGCAACTGCTCTACCACCCCTTCTTTGTGGCGCATTGCCTCCGTCTGGTAGTTCGTGTGTTGGTAATAATCTGCCCAAATTGTTTTATCTGGGTTCCAGGAGAGTGATTTGATAGTTGAGGTAAGGCTGTCCAATAGCTGTAGGAGTGCATTTTTGGACATTGGTTTTTGTTTGATTTTAGAACCACTTTCTTGGGCAGTATACTTCACCTGGGCTTTTGCATGTAGGTGAACATGCAAAAGCAGGCCAAAAGTTGTATAGGTTTGCCAAGGCAGGAGCTTGCTTCCCAAATGAAGCGGAATGCCTTCTAGGTTAGAGAGCAACAAACGGTTTAAACTGATATCTGTATGAGCCATTAAGGCCAAAGGCACTAAGAAATGCTCGCAGAACTGCCGATAGGCTGCCCATGGTTTACCCTCTTCGTATAGTTCAAATGAGAGCGTGTCAATGAAGATGGGTTTGCTGTGAAGGAACTGCACATTATAGGCACTAGCATCTTTCAAACTCATGCCTTGTGCCAAGGCTTTCTGTTGGAGTTGGATGGTGAGCAAAGCGGCATCCTTTAACTGGCTGAAGCACCACTCATAAGGGTAAGAGATGAACGGAATGCGGTGTGGTTGAATTACTAACCAGCTTTCGGGCGTTAACGCAGGAAGTTCTGTTTCAACGTGCTCAACAAGCAACTGGGCTGCGGTTAGCTCCTGATAAAGGCCGGAGGAAAACAAGTGCCTATAGGTAGTTGCGTAGGAATGGTTTACCTGCCTAAACAGCCCGTTCTCTGTCTGGAAAATGAATCCGTCAGGATCTCGATACGATCCGATTGTCACCTCTGCGTATGCCACCTGTTAGGCCTTAGGTTTTTTCCCAAAGATCCTCTGGAAGAAAGTTTTAATCTGCCTCCAGAAGGTTTTAATTGCATATAGGCCTCCAAGTAAACCTGCCATCAAAATTTGAAAGAGCATACTGCCGGAACCCGGATCAATATATAGAAGCATAAAATGGTGTTTTAGAGTAAGCCAGACAATAAAGCAACGGCAAAGATACTAAATACTCACACCTCATACGTCTGTTTGGAAGAGCAGACTTGGATAATTTGAACCCATGAATGGAGGAGGTGAGTTCTGAAACGAAAATTTTTAGGATTCGCTTTATTATGTATTGTCTTCTTGTAAAAATGAAATAGTATTGAGATAGTTTGTTGGAGGTGTGCTTTCAAGAATAGCGTTTAGGTGCTGTTTTTTGTAAAACGGGTTTAAAGCGGCTTTTTACCTTGAATAAAACAAAAACGCCACTGAAATCTCAGTAGCGTTTTCTATGTTAAAGGGTTAGTCTTTCTTTACGCAATTAGGCACCTTTTTGCCGTCCTTGTCTTTCATGCCGGCTTGTTCATAGCCTTTCCAGCATGGGTCTTCTTTTTTCTGGTCTTTTTTCGTCTTCGGCATACTCGTACAAGATTGATATAGAGGTATGTACGGTCGTAGAAAACGCGAGTTGTCTATTAATTACGGCTGTTTAGTTTGGAAAGCAGCCGCAGGATCTCAATGTACAGCCAGATCAAAGTGACAGCCAGTCCGAAAGCGGCGTACCACTCCATGTTCTTGGGAGCGCCATAGGCTACACCCTGCTCAATGGTGTCGAAATCCAGGATCAGGTTCATGGCTGCGATGATTACTACCAAAACACTGAAGATAATGCCGGCCGTACCGGTGCTGTGAATCAAAGCCATCTCTACGCCGAAGAACTGCAGCACAAAAGAGACCATGTAGTAGCAGAAAATCCCGAAGGTGGCCGTAAGGATGATAGACTTGAAACGCTCGGTGGCCCTGATGACGCGGGTGCTGTACAGCAGCAGCATGCTGCCGAACACGGTAAAGGTCAACAGCATGGCTTGGTTCGCGATGCCAGGGAACTTCGTTTCCAGAATGCCGGAAACGCCGCCCAGGAACAATCCCTGTAGGGCGCAGTAAATGGGCGCGATGTAAGCCGCCCAATGTTTCTTAAAGACAATCAGGAAGGCCAGACCCACTCCAATCAACGGAATGGACATCAGGAACGGCAGGGGCACCCCCATCACGGCGAACAGATCCCAGGAGAATACCGCGAAGGCCAGAACAATACCCAGTAGCAGCGCAGATTTTGCGATGGTACCGTTCAGGGTCATGACTGGGCCTTCCACGGCTTGTGGAACGGCCGCCTGCATAAACGCTTCTTCTTTAAGCGCTGGGTTGTTAGAAGAGAAAAGTGACATGTTTTTAGATTGTTTTCACGAAATATAGACAAAAATCAGTAGAAATACAAGCCAAAATCGGGCCGGTAACGGGCTGAAACGCAAAACATCGGGTTCTTTTTGGATTCAAAAGGAACACCTTGTACCTTGCAGCTGTTTATAACAAGTCTAAATAAGAGAAGCAAGGTGCAAAGAGAGCAAAAGAGTGTGCGGGATTTGAAGATAGGGGAGAAGGGCGTGATCTGTTGCTTAACCGACCCCGAAATGTCTTTGAAACTGCTGGAGATGGGCTGTATTCCCGGCGAGGAGGTGAAACTCAAC
Source organism: Rufibacter hautae (assembly GCF_008271695.1). GTDB lineage: Bacteria > Bacteroidota > Bacteroidia > Cytophagales > Hymenobacteraceae > Nibribacter > Nibribacter hautae. The sequence goes on along the minus strand of NZ_VKKY01000001.1, from coordinate 1,514,898 downwards.
AGCCGTGCCCCCCTTGGCGACCCCATTACCATTATTGTGAACGATTACACCCTTTCCTTGCGTTTAGACGAAGCTGCTACCATCAAGTTAAAGGCTTAGTCTATGTCTGAAGTTCTTGCGCCGGCCCCCGCCTCCGTTCCGCATACCACTGTTCCCGCTGCCCGTAAGGTGGCCAAGATTGCCCTGATTGGGAACCCCAACTCCGGGAAATCTTCGCTGTTCAACCATTTGACCGGCTTGAACCAAAAGGTGGGGAACTTCCCGGGCGTCACCGTTGACAAGAAAACCGGCATCAGCCAGCTCACCCCTAACCTGAAGGCGCAGGTTATTGACTTGCCCGGTACTTATAGCCTTTATCCAAAGTCGCTGGACGAGAAGGTGATCATTGACCTGCTCCACGACAAAAAATCCGCCTCTTACCCAGATGTGCTCATCATCACCGCCGATGCTTCTAACCTGAAGCGCAATCTGCTGCTTTTCACCCAACTAGCCGATCTGAAGATTCCGGCGGTACTGGCCTTGAACATGATGGATGTGGCCGAGAAGCACGGCGTGAAGATTGACGTGGCCGAATTGCAGCAGGAACTGGGCGTGCCTGTGATTCCGGTGAATGCCCGTACCGGTAGTGGCCTGGCGGCGCTTAAAATCCTGCTTTCTCAAGAACTGGAGGCACCTAAAACTACCTTCTTCACCATTCCGGAAAACCTGCTGGTGATGGTGCGCCAGATCCGCTACTACTTTGAGTTGAGCAACGATTACCTGGCCTGGCATTACGCCCACCAATACCACAAACTTTCTTTCCTCTCCGATGATGACAAAGAGTACATCGGGGAGCTGGTGAAGAAATACGGCTTCCATTCCAACGCACTGCAAGCCTCAGAAACGGTAGACCGCTACACCCGCATCAATGGTCTATTGCTAGATGCCATGCGCGTGACCAAGGCCGAGAACAACGAGCAGTTCAGCAACAAACTGGACCAGGTGCTCACGCATAAAATCTTCGGGTACCTTATTTTCTTCGGGGTGCTGTTCATGATCTTCCAGGCCATCTTCGCGTGGGCGGCCTACCCCATGGATCTCATTGACACCGGCGTGGCCACGCTTAATGCCTGGATTCATACCCAAGCCGAGGGGCCGCTCGTGGACCTGCTCACCGATGGCGTTCTGGCGGGGCTTGGTGGCGTGCTGATTTTTATTCCGCAGATTGCCTTACTGTTTGCCTTTATTGCGGTGTTGGAGGAGACTGGTTACATGGCCCGTGTGACTTTCCTGATGGACAAGATCATGCGCAAGTTCGGGCTGAACGGGAAAAGCGTGGTGCCGCTCATCTCGGGTGTGGCCTGTGCGGTACCGGCGATCATGGCCACCCGCACCATTGACAACTGGAAAGACCGCATGATCACCATCTTCGTAACGCCGCTCATGAGCTGCTCGGCGCGTCTGCCTATCTATACCGTCATGATTGCGCTGGTGGTGCCGGAGAAATATTTCCTGGGCTTTATGAGTCTGCAGGGTTTGGTCTTGATGGGCTTGTACCTGATTGGTTTTCTGGCGGCTATCTTTTCGGCGGCTTTGTTGAAATGGGTGCTCAAAACGAAAGAGCGCAGCTACTTCATCATGGAGTTCCCTACCTACAAAATGCCGCGCTGGAAAAACGTGGGCCTCACCATTGTAGAGAAAGTAAAGGCATTTGTGTTCCAGGCCGGGAAGGTGATTCTGGCCATCTCGGTGGTGCTTTGGGTCTTGTCTTCCTATGGTCCCGGCAACGCCATTGAACAGGCTGAAAAGCGCGCCGCTGCGGAGCTGACTTCTCTGAACCTGAAGGATGCTGATGCCGAGGCGCACGTGGCGGGGCAGAAGTTGGAAGCGTCCTATGCCGGGCAATTTGGGAAGTTCATGGAACCGGCCATCCGCCCGCTGGGCTATGATTGGAAAGTAGGCATTGCGTTGCTCACGTCCTTCGCGGCCCGCGAGGTTTTTGTGGGTACCATCTCTACCATCTACAGCGTAGGCGATTCTGAGAACATCTCTACCGTAAAAGAAAAACTGATGGCGGAGAAAGACGAGTTCGGGCAGCCGTTCTTCACACCGGCCCGCGCCTTCTCACTGCTTATTTTCTACGTGTTCGCCATGCAGTGCATGAGCACGCTGGCCGTGGTTTACCGCGAGACCAAAGGCTGGAAATGGCCTGTGATGCAGTTGATTTACATGACCGGTTTGGCGTACGCCTCGGCCTTCGTGGTGTTCCGGTTGTTCTCTTAAACTTATTGCGTTTTGGGGTTTCTTTACAGAAAACAGCCCAAAATCAGTACACAATAGAAAAAGGCAATCCTAAAGAGATTGCCTTTTTTTATGCTACCATATTTCTTGTGAAGCCTATCTGTTGTGATGGTTGATCGGCTGGCTCCTTAAATTATTCTTGCCTGCGCTTTAAGTCTTTTTTTGAGAAATCGGCCGCAAAATTCATCTTTATCTATTTTGAACTATATAGGCAAGTTCTTGGTTATTTCCTAGGTGAGCAGTCTCGGTTTTCTGGTCAACAGAAGCCGGTGAAAAAGCTGCTCTTTCCTGCGCTGATTTTCTTTTGCCTGATCTTAAAGCGTACATAATGCCCTGTTGCTTGTGTTTCAGTGGATTTGTTTGTACATTTGTGCGATTAAAGTGAATTGGAGGGGACGAGAGAGTCCCCCTTTTTATTTGTTATCCAGATTGCGAATGGCCCTAGAGGAAAAAACGATTGAGGAATTTGCGCAGGCAGCCTTGCCAGAGCCAGACCTGTTCATTGTGAGTGTGAAGGTCTCTGATACCCCCGTTCGGCCCAAAGTGACTATCCTCGCCGACGGTGACCAAGGCATCAGTATTGACCAGTGCGCGCAGATCAGCCGTCGGGTGTCTAAGCGTATTGAGGAAGCCATGGGTGAGGAATTCAGCTACGTGATAGAGGTGTCCTCACCGGGAGTGGATTTTCCGCTTACCACAGAACGGCACTACAGAAAAAATATTGGCCGTTCCGTGAAGCTGACCTTTGAGGGCGGCGCAGAGAAAACCGGCGAGATCAGGGATGTGCTGGAAGACGGCATCCTGCTGGCCGAGGAAGTGAAACAGAAACATAAGAAAGCGTTGCTGGAGCCCGTGCACGTGGCCTTCAGTAATATTGTGAAAGCGCAGATTGTAATCTCTTTTAAATAAGAAAGACATGGATAGTTCAATATTGATCGAGTCGTTTGCGGAGTTCGCTAAATTCAAGAACATTGACCGCCCTACCATGATGCGGATCTTGGAGGACGTGTTCCGCACTATGATCCGGAAGAAATGGTCTACCGATGAGAATTTTGACATCATCCTGAACGTAGAGAAAGGCGATCTTGAAATTTGGCGTAACCGCGAGATTGTGGACGATAACTCAGAGGACATCTGGGATGATGATAAGATAAGCCTTTCTGAGGCCCGCAAGATTGAGCCTGACTTTGAGGTAGGCGAAGAAGTTTCTGAGCTGATCAAGTTAGAGGATTTCGGCCGCCGCGCCGTATTGACTGCCCGCCAGACCCTCATCCAACGGGTGAAAGACCTGGAGAAAGACCTGCTGTACCAGAAATACAAAGATCAGGTAGGGGAGATCATCTCCGGCGAGGTCTACCAGGTATGGAACCGCGAGGTATTGATCCTTGATTCTGAGGACAATGAACTCTTAATTCCTAAGTCTGAGCAGATCCCCAAAGACCGTTACCGCAAAGGTGACGTGGTAAGAGCGGTAGTGCAACGCGTGGAGATCATCAACGGGAACCCAAAAATCATTCTTTCCCGTACTTCTCCACAATTCTTGGAGCGTCTGTTTGAGGGCGAGGTGCCTGAGATTTTTGACGGCCTTATCACCATCAAGAAGATTGTGCGAGAGCCCGGCGAGCGTGCCAAGGTAGCTGTGGAATCTTACGATGACCGCATTGACCCGGTAGGTGCCTGCGTGGGGATGAAAGGTTCGCGTATCCACACCATCGTGCGGGAGTTGGAGAACGAGAACATTGACGTTATCAACTACACAGACAACGTGGAGCTGTACATCCAGCGGGCGTTGAGCCCTGCCAAGATCAGCAGCATCAAGATAAATGAAGAAACCGGACGCGCCTCTGTGTTCCTGAAGCCAGACCAGGTTTCCCTGGCCATTGGTAAAGGCGGGCAGAACATCAAATTGGCTAGTAAACTGGTTGGTTTGGAGATTGACGTGTTCCGTGAAACCGAAGGGTTTGAAGAAGATATTGACCTGACTGAATTCTCAGACGAGATTGAAAGCTGGGTGATTGACGAGCTGAAGCGCATTGGTCTGGATACAGCCCGCAGCGTGATGGCCGTCAGCAAGGAAGATCTGGTGCGCAGAACGGAGCTTGAAGAAGAGACCGTGGAAGACCTGCTCAACATCATCCGCCAAGAGTTTGATTCAGAAGAAAGCAACAACTAGTGGTGCGCTTTATGTGCCGGGTTATTTGACCTTACTGGAGGGTGGGTGCCAATTTTGGCCTATTTTCCGGGAAACAGGGCAAAAACGCGAAGTCGTCATGGCCACCCATCCTTTTTAATGAGTAAGAAACAAGTAACTACTAAAAGTAAATTATAACAGCATATTTGAACATGTCAGAAGAAAGATCGATGAGGCTTAAACAGGTAGCAACCACCTTAAACATCAGCCTTGCCACGGTAATAGAATTCCTGGGCAAGAAAGGGGTTGAGATCGAGAATAAACCTACTTCAAAAATTACCCCGGAGCAGTTCAATATGCTGTCGAAAGAATTTGCTTCCTCCATGCAGGCCAAGGCCGAGGCAGCAGAACTGAACATCGGGAAGAAGCCGGCTGAGCATGAGCATCGGCCGGAGCCCAAGAAGCAGCCTGAGCCTGAACCGGAGATGTTTATCAAATCCAACCAGGTGAGAACGCAGCCCGTTGAGCAGCCAAGACCGGCCGCTCCGGCGCCGCAGGCTCCTGCGCAAGCACCAGCCCCTGCTCCGGCCACAGCCGCCGCAGGTGGTTCTGCGTTGCCAGGAATCAAGATCCTGGGCAAGATTGACCTGGATGCCAAAGGCAGACCAATTCCAAAGCAAGCGCCTGCTGCGGTCCCGGCGCCAGCACCAGCACCTGCCCCGGTAGCACAAGCTCCGGCTCCAGTTGCCCCTGCGCCTGCCAAGGCCGCAGAAGCGCCAGCCGTTACTGAAAGACCGGCTGCTCCGGCTCCAGTTGCCACACCGGCACCAGCTCCAACTCCGGCGCCGGTAGCTGAGGCTCCTAAACCAGCGGTAGAAGCGCCTGCTGCACCAGCGCCTCAAGCCCCGGTAGAGGCAAAAGCCCCGGAAGCCCCCGCTGCGGTTGAAAAACCAGCTGCTCCAGCCCCGGCTGCCACACCGGCACCAGTAGCAGAGACGCCAAAACCAGCTGCACCTGCACCACAGGAAGCAAGACAAGAAACTCCGGCAGCAGCACCTGCCCCAACGCCAACTCCTGCTCCGGCACCGGTAGCGGCAACTCCGGCTCAAGCCCCGGCTGCTGAGCCAAGTGCGCCAGAGGCACCACAGTCTACTATCAAAGCACAGGCAGATCAGCTGAAAGGCTTGACCGTGTTGGGTAAAATTGAACTTCCGGTTAGCGGAGGCCGTGGCAAAGGCGGTAAACCAGTGGCGTCTTCAGATGAGCGCCGCCGCGGAAACCAACCGGGTGCCCCAGGTCAGCAAGGCCAAGGCGGAGGAGACAAGAAGAAACGCAAACGCATTGAAGTACCTAAAACCGGTGCGCAAGGTGGCGGTGGCAATGCCGCCCCACAACAGCAAGGACACCGCGCCGGTGACAGAGCAACTAGTACCCGTCCGTTAGGCACCGGCCAGGCGGCTAATCGTCAGCCAGGAGCCGGCGGACCACAGCAAGGCAACCGTCCGGGTGGCGGTGGCGGTTACCAAGGTAATCGTCCAGCGGGTGGAGGACCAGGTCAGCGCCCAGGAGGCGGTGGCGGAAACCGTCCGGGAGCACCAGCAGCACCTCGTGCCGAGTTAACAGATAAGGAAATCCAGGATCAGATCAAGGCTACATTGGCCCGTCTGAGCGGAGGAAAAGGCGGGAACCAAGGTAACCGTGCCAAATACCGCCGTGAGAAACGCTCTGCCGTGGCAGACGCCGCTGATGAGCGCAGAATGCAGGAGCAGCTGGAATCTAAGATTCTACGCGTAACCGAGTTCGTGTCTGCGAATGACCTGGCTGCTCTCATGGATGTGAGCGTGAACGACGTAATCAAGACCTGTATGAACCTGGGCATGTTCGTGTCCATCAACCAGCGTCTTGATGCCGAGGCCATCACCATCATCGCCGATGAATTTGGTTACGAAATCCAATTCGCTACGACTGAGGACGATGAAAACCGCGGCGTAGAGGAAGAAGATGCCGAAGAGGATCTGCAGCCGCGCGCGCCAATTGTGACTATCATGGGTCACGTTGACCACGGTAAAACTTCCTTGCTTGACTACATCCGTAGAACGAAAGTAACGGCCGGTGAGGCAGGTGGTATCACCCAGCACATTGGCGCCTATCAGGTAACCACTGAAGCTGGTAAAGACATCACCTTCCTGGATACACCGGGTCACGAGGCCTTTACCGCCATGCGTGCCCGTGGTGCCAAAGTAACGGACGTGGTTATCATTGTGGTAGCCGCTGATGATAGTGTGATGCCGCAGACCAAAGAGGCTTTGAACCACGCGCAAGCGGCCGGTTCGCCAATTGTAATCGCCATCAACAAAGTGGATAAGCCAACCGCCAACCCAGACAAGATCCGTGAGGAACTTGCCCAGTTAAACGTACTGGTAGAAGAGTGGGGTGGTAAATACCAAAGCCAGGAGATCTCGGCCAAGACCGGACAAGGAATTGACGAGCTGTTGGAGAAAGTATTGCTGGAAGCCGAATTACTGGAACTGAAAGCGAACCCAGACCGCCGCGCCGTGGGTACCGTGATTGAAGCCGCCTTGGACAAAGGCCGTGGATACGTGGCAACCGTACTGGTACAGACCGGTACATTAGAGATCGGTGATATTCTGGTGGCAGGCTCACACTATGGTCGTGTGAAAGCGATGACTGACGTGTTAGGCAAGCGCCACAAGAAAGCCGGTCCGTCCATGCCGATCCAGGTGTTGGGTATTGACGGAGCGCCGCAGGCAGGTGACAAGTTCGTGGTAATGGAGACGGAGCGTGAAGCCCGCGAGATTGCCGTAAGCCGTCAGCAGTTGCAGCGTGAGCAGAGCATGCGCACGAAGAAACACATCACCCTGGATGAGATCGGTCGTCGTCTGGCCATCGGTACGTTCAAGGAGCTGAATGTGATTGTGCGTGGTGACGTGGATGGTTCGGTAGAGGCCCTTTCCGATTCATTGCTGAAACTGTCTACCGAGGAGGTACAGGTGAACATCCTGAGCAAAGGGGTTGGTCAGATCTCCGAGTCAGACGTGCTGTTGGCTTCGGCTTCAGATGCGATCATCATTGGTTTCCAGGTTCGTCCGTCTACCAATGCCCGCAGACTGGCAGAGCAGGAGCAGATAGACATCCGTCTGTACTCTATCATCTACAACGCCATCAACGAGGTGAAAGACGCCATGGAAGGTATGTTGGCGCCAACCGTACAAGAGGTGGTAGTTGCCAACGTAGAGGTACGCGAGGTGTTCAAGATTACCAAAGTGGGAACCATTGCCGGCTGTATGGTGACAGATGGTACCATTACCAGAAACTCCAAGATTCGTCTTGTGCGCGATGGTATTGTGGTACACTCCGGCGAGATCCTGGCTCTGAAACGCTTCAAGGACGATGCGTCCGAGGTACGCCAAGGTTACGAGTGCGGTATCAGCATCAAGAACTTCAACGATCTCAACCAAGGCGACATCATTGAAGCCTACGAAGAGCGTGAGATCAAGCGGACGCTGTAATCCAAAGAATAGTCATCAGTTAATTTCAAATAAGAAGAGCCCCACCCAAAAAGTGGGGCTTTTTGTTTTACCAGGTTTCCGTAAAAACAGCCTTGAAACGTATTGACAAAACTCCCTGCTATAGAAGCCAAACCGATGTCAAACCCTTGCTATCCACTTGTTCTTACAATAGCGTAGTAGTTACTTCTGTGGCAATTAATAACTACCAATAGTAGCCTTAGGAACTCTTATCGGGCACACTCCTGATAATAAGCCATTCTGTTGTTGGCTCATGTTTTTGGCCTTGATTTCAGCAAAACACCTTAAAAACAAGAAAGCCCCTATCACACAGGTGAAAGGGGCTTTTGATATGATTGGGTAGCAGGTTAGAAAAGCAGGAACTTACGGTTTCGCTTGTTCAGGCTCTGCTGATACATCTTTCCGTTGGGATTGTCCTTGTCAATGAGTCGTTTAGATTTCCGCTGCTTAACCTTCTTGGCCTTGTTTTTATAGGCTCCAATGGAGAAGCCGCCCTTGCCGGTATCGTACTTGTTATCGGGCATGGAGTACCGCGGACCAGAGTACATGCCGCCGCTGGTCTTGGCAGAGGCAACTGCTTTCTGGCGGTCCAGGAGCATTTCCCGGTCCACGTTGCTGGCGCCAGTCTGGCCCTTCTTTATGCCATCGGGGCCGCGCCGACTAGCTTCGCGCTTTGATTTTCTGGGCTTCTGGGCCGAGGCTTGCGTCGCATTAGCGCCCAGGAGTACCAGCGCCATGGCAAACACAACGTATCTAAAAAAAGTGGTCATATGATGTAGATGCGAAGAGAAGTGGAATTATGCCGTGTAACGCTGAAGGTGCAAAAACTGTTCCAGATATACACATTTAAGTTAAGAACAACTTTTATACTTTCCTAAGCTTTATCGCTGAAAAAGTGGCGATTAAGAGTATTTTTAATGGGTAGCGGGCAAGCACCGTAATCTGTGTGGATTTCTTTATATTTGCGCCTCTTATTTCAAGGAGAAACACACGTTTAGAAGATAGAACATGGTCCAATACAACAACCTTCTGCTGGAAAACAAAGGCGGCATTTTGTTTATCACGGTCAATCGTCCTAACAAGATGAATGCGCTCAACATTGAGACGGTAAAGGAGATAAACAACGCCATGCAGGAAGTGTATGATGACCCCGAGGTGCGGGGCGTGATCCTGACGGGAAGCGGGGAGAAGGCGTTTGTGGCCGGGGCCGACATAGCGGAGATTGCCGAGCTGAACGAGGTGAACGGTCGTCGCTTTGCCGAGCGCGGGCAGGAGGTCTTTTCCATGATTGAAGAGAGCCCTAAGCCCGTGATTGCCGCCGTGAACGGTTTTGCCTTAGGCGGAGGCTGCGAACTGGCCATGGCCTGCCACATTAGGGTAGCCAGCGAGAACGCCCGTTTCGGGCAGCCCGAGGTGAATCTGGGCATCATCCCGGGCTACGGCGGCACGCAGCGCCTGACCCAGTTGGTGGGCAAAGGCAAAGCCATGGAGCTCATGATGACCGGTGACATGATCTCGGCCGCTGAAGCCAAAGAAGTAGGCTTGGTGAATCACGTAACCACTCCCGAAGGGCTGATGGACAAATGCCTGGAAATCATGAGCAAGATTGCCGCCAAAGCACCACTGGCAGTAGGCATGATTGTGGACTGCGTGAATGCCTGGTATGACAAAGAGGAAAACGGCTACCAGACCGAGGCCAATTCCTTCAGCCGCTGCTGCGGATCTGAGGACTTCAAAGAAGGAACTTCGGCGTTCTTGGAGAAGCGCAAGCCAGCCTTCAAAGGCGAGTAGGTTCTCGGCCTTGGTTCAACCCAATAGAGTATTCTTTAACTTTCTGCCTACTCCCGTTTTGGGTCTGTTTTACAGGAAACAGGTTCAAAACGGGAGTAGGTGTACATAAGGAAAAATGACCACGCTTACCCTCTCTCATTTTCCTGCCAATCCCCTGATATGAGTATTGCTAAAAAACTGGTTGGGCAGACGGCGGCGTACGGACTCAGCAGCATTGTGGGCCGGGCCCTGAACTACCTGCTGGTGCCCCTTTATACCACCGTTTTTGAACGCGAAGAATATGGGTTAGTCACCTACCTCTATGCCATTGTCGCATTCCTGAACATTGTGTATACTTTTGGGATGGAGACGGCCTTTTTCAGGTTTGCCAACAAACCTGGGGTGGACCGGAGAGAACTCTACCAAAAGGTGCAAACGCTTATTTTGGTCTCTAGCCTTCTTCTCACAACTGGTATTCTCCTTTTTGCATCGCCCATTGCCGAAGCGCTAGACTACCCTGGAAAGGAAAAGTATATAGTTTGGCTGGCTATTACTATGGCAGTTGATGCTCTTTCAGCCATTCCGTTCGCCCGCTTGCGGTTAGAGAATCAAGCAGTTCGTTTTGCCATTATTCGGCTTACCAATATCTTCCTGGTGATTGGTGGAAATTTATTCTTCTTGTTTTTTTGCCGGCAGGTATATGAAGGCAATTACCTGTCCGAACTGCGGCCAGTGGTGGAGGTTATATACAATCCTGATCTTGGGGTAGGTTATATTTTCCTAGTGAATATGGTTGCCAACTTACTTTTTATTCCCATGCTTTGGCGGGAGTTTTCTGATTTTCGATTCAAGTTAAATCTTGGCGAGATGAAGCCCATGGTGGAGTACGCTTTCCCTATTTTGATTATGGGCCTGGCTGGAGCAACCAATGAGATGCTCTCTAGGGTCATGTTGGAGCACTGGCTGCCAGAAGGCTTTTACCCCGGAGTAACCAATAAACAGGCCGTGGGCGTATTTGGGGCTACTTATAAACTGGCCATTATGATGAGCCTCATGATCCAGGCATTTCGGTATTCGGCGGAGCCCTTCTTCTTTTCGCAGTCACAGGACAAGAATTCGCCGGCCACATTTGCGGTGGTCATGCGGTGGTTTGTGATTGTGTGCGCTTTGGCGTATTTGGGCATCAGTGCCAACTTGGACATCTTTCAATATTTCCTAGGGCAGGCAGAGTACCGCACTGGGATGGAAATAGTACCTGTTCTTTTACTGGCTTATCTGTTCAACGGCGTCTACTACAACCTTACCGTCTGGTTCAAACTCACCGATAAAACCCATTACGGCACCTATATCACCATCTTCGGGGCCATTGTTACGGTGGCGGCGAATTTCCTCTTGATTCCGGTGCTGGGCTACATGGGCAGCGCCATTGCGGCGTTCCTATGCTACTTCTCCATGTCAGTGGTGTGCTACGCCATCGGGCAGAAGTATTTCCCGGTGCCGTATCCCATCAAAGCCATCTTCGGGTACCTGTTGCTGGCCTCGGGACTTATCTGGCTCGCGTACGCGTGGGGTATTGAGAATTTCTGGCTCCGGCAGGTGTACCACCTGGCCTTATGCGCAGTTTTCCTGGCAGTGGTGTGGGTGGTGGAAAAGCCTCTGCAGCGAAAAGCCCCCGTAGCGGCAGTTAAATAGATAAATTCGTATATTAGCTTTCTATGAGTACCACCCTTCCCGTTAAAGTCATCAACCTGGGCAAGCATCCGCTGCCCGCTTACGCCACGGAGCACTCCGCTGGGCTGGACCTGCGTGCCAATCTGGAGGCACCTGTGACGCTTAAACCCTTGCAACGTATGCTTATCCCCACGGGGCTTTCCATTGAACTACCCGAGGGGCACGAGGCCCAGATCAGGCCCCGCAGCGGACTGGCCTTCAAACACGGCATCTCCATCGTGAACAGCCCCGGCACCATTGACGCCGATTACCGCGGCGAGATCAAAGTGCTGCTTGTGAATCTCTCCGATGTTGATTTTGTAGTGGAAGACAGCGAGCGGATCGCGCAGATGGTGGTGGCCCGGTATGAGCGCGTGGCTTGGCAGGCCGTGGAGGAACTCTCTGACACAGAGCGCGGCGCCGGCGGGTACGGAAGTACCGGGAAGCACTAAAAGGCACCTGAAAATTAATTTCAAGGCTGCCTGCCGGATTTGATATCTTCGGTTTTTACTATATTTTAGAAGAAATAGCCTGAAAACGGGAAGTGAACATATCTAAAACCCGAAAAACCCGTAGGTAGGCCTTACTTAAGCAAACTATTAAAGAGAAACTATGAGAATTATTGTACCAATGGCCGGCATGGGCAAACGTATGCGCCCGCACACCCTTACTGTTCCTAAACCCCTTATCCCTATCGCCGGGAAACCAATTGTGCAGCGGTTGGTAGAAGACATTGCCAAGGTGTGTCAGGAGCCCATTGAAGAAGTTGCCTTCATTATCGGTAGGTTCGGAGCGGAGGTAGAGGCGAAGTTATTGAAGATAGCCGAGTCTGTAGGTGCCGTAGGTACAATCCATTACCAGGACCAGCCGTTGGGTACCGCCCACGCCATCCTGTGCGCCCAGAGCGCCCTCAAAGGCAACGTGGTGGTGGCTTTCGCCGATACCCTCTTCAAAGCCGATTTCAAATTAGACACCTCTGCCGAGGGCACTATCTGGGTACAGAAAGTAGAAGATCCGCGTCCGTTTGGCGTGGTGAAACTGAACGAGCAAGGCCACATCACCGAGTTTGTGGAGAAACCACAGGAGTTCGTGTCTGACCTAGCCATCATCGGGATCTATTATTTCAAAGATGGCGAGTACCTGCGCAGCGAGCTGCAGTACCTGCTGGACAACGACATCAAAGACAAAGGCGAGTACCAGATCACCAACGCGCTGGAGAACATGAAGAGCAAAGGTTCTGTGTTCATCCCCGGCCAGATTTCTGAGTGGCTGGACTGCGGAAACAAAGACTCTACCGTGTTCACCAACCAGCGTTACCTGGAGTACATCAAAGACGAAGAAGGCCTGGTGTCTGGAACCGCGCAGGTAAACAACAGTGTTATCATTCCGCCGGTATATTTGGGGGAAAACGTAGTACTAAACAATTCTGTGGTAGGTCCGCACGTTTCAATTGGAAACAACACCCAGGTAAGCGGGTCGGTGATCAGCAACAGCATTGTACAGGAAAGCAGCAAGGTAAACCACGCCCACATCGCTAACTCAATGGTGGGTAATTACGTTGTGTATGAGGGGATTCCGGCTGACCTAAGCTTAGGCGACTACAATACCCTGCGTGGCTAGACAGGAGATTTAATTTTATGCTGAAGAGAGGACTCACGATAGTGGCTGCTTTGTGCGGGTTGGTTTTGGCGAGTGAGAACAGCTATGCCCAGTCTGAGCGCAAGAAAGAGAAGAACGCTGCCCCACAGGCGGCGGTTCCTCCTCTGGTTCTTAGCCAACAGGAGCAGCAACTTAGTGAGTCCTATTTTCTGGAAGGCATGAAATTCTTCGTGCTGGAAGAGTATAACAAAGCGTTAGACCGTTTTCAGCGGACGTACGCCATTAGTCCTAACAATGCAGCCGTCAACTACAAGCTGGCGGAAACCAGTCTGCTGCTGGGCAACGTGAGGGGCGCCTTGCCCTTTGCCAAAGCCGCCCTGGAGCTGGAGCCCAAAAATCCCTATTACCACCTGCTGCTGGCCCAAATCTACTCCAACCAACAGGAGTACGACGATGCCATCAAAGTCTACGCCCGGCTCACGCAGGAACTCCCGCACACAGAGCAATATCTTTTCAACCTAACGGACCTTTATCTGGCCAAAAACCGGCTGGACGATGCCTTGCGCACCTTAGGTCAGATTGAGGAGAAATACGGGCTTATTGAGGAAATCTCCTTTAAAAAGCAGCAGATCTACCTCAAGCAGAATAACCTGTCCAAAGCCCTGCAAGAAGGTGAGAACCTGATCTCCTCCAAGCCTGAGGAGGTACGCTATTTGTTAGCCCAAGCCGAGATATTGGCTGCGAACAAGAAAATTAACGAGGCGATCAGCATGGCCCAAAAAGCTCTGACGGTTGCCCCTGATAATGCTTATGGCCGTCTGATGCTCGCCGATCTACTGCAGCAGCAAGGCAAAACCGCTGAGGCCGATACCCAACTGGAGTTGGCTTTCGGAAATCCTTCCCTGGACATTGACTCCAAGGTGAAAATCCTGGTAGACTATATCCGGCGGCTGCCCAATGACAAAGTAGCGGCCCAGGCCATTAAACTGGCGGAACTCACCACCAAAGCGCATCCACGCGAAGCCAAAGCCTACGCCGTAGCCGGAGATGTTTTTGTCAATGCCGGCCGCAAGCTGCCCGCGCGGGACAGCTATGTGAAGGCGGTAGCTTTAGACCCGGGGCACTACAAAATCTGGCAGCAGATTGTGCTGTTGGACGGCGAAATGAACCAGAACGACTCCTTGGTCGTCCATTCTGAGCGGGCACTGGAGTTCTTCCCAAACCAACCCATGTTCTGGTTTTACAATGGTACGGCCTACCTCATCAATAAGAATTACGCCAAAGCCACCAAATCACTGGAATACGGGCGCCGCTTGGCTGGCAATAACCGGGATCTGCAGTTGCAGTTCAACCTGCAATTAGGCGATGCCTACCATTCACTGGAACAGTACCCGCTCTCAGACCAGGCGTATGAAGCCGCTTTGGCCATAGAACCCAACAACCCACACGCGCTCAATAATTACAGTTATTTCCTGTCGGTGAGAGGGCAGAACCTGCCTAAGGCGAAAGCGTTGGCCAGTACGCTGGTGGCGCAGTATCCAGACAATCCTACGTACTTAGACACCTACGCCTGGGTCTTGTACAAGATGAAAGATTACCAGGAAGCGAAACGGTTACTGGAAAAAGCCGTAGCTGTCTCTTCAGATGCCACCATTATTGAACACTACGGCGATGTGCTCTACCAATTGGGCCAGCGCGATCTGGCCCTGAAACAGTGGGTGCGCGCAAACCAGGTGGGCGGCGCCTCAGAGGGCATCAGTAAGAAGATAAAAGACAAGAGACTTTATGAATAAGAGTAACTATATCTACGCCCTAGGGTTGAGTTTGCTGGTACTGGTAGGATGTAACAAAAAAGCCGCTCCCGGCGCTTCTGGCGCTGTGGCTCCTGAGAATATTAACAAGGTAAACGTAGTCAATACAGATTACACCTTCTTCAGCGCAAAAGGCAAGGTGCAGAGCGAGAGCACCAAAATCAACGCGAACCTTACGCTGCGCATGAAGAAAAACGAAGTGATCTGGGCCTCGGTGCAGGCGCTGGGTTTTGAAGCTGCCCGCCTGAAAATAACCCCAGACTCGGTGTATGTCGTGAACCGGCTTAAAGACGAGTACTTTGTGGGCTCCTATAACATGCTGCGCGAGCGCTACAACGTAGACGTGGATTTTAAAACCCTGCAGGACCTCCTTATCGGGAATTTCGTTGCTGGTGACGCCAGCCGGGAAAAGCTGGAACAAGATGGCCCGGTGCAGCACCTGCGCACTCTGCGCACCAATCTGCAGATTGATCAGTTTGTGGATACCACCAAGTTCAAGCTCAAACGCACCGAAGTCCGTAACCTGCAGACCAAAGACTACATGACCGTGGACTATCAGGATTTTGAGGATCTGAACGGGAAGCCTTTTGCCATGGCCGTTCTGCTTTCCATTCAGCAGCCCGAGGGAAATGCCTCAAAGACAATGGTGGTAGCCGTGAAGCACAGACAGGTTTCCACCTCCGAGACTTCTCTGGATTTCCCTTTTTCCGTACCTTCGAACTATGAACGTAAATAGGGCGGGGCTACTTTATCTTTTATTATTCTTTTTCTTGATCGGGTTGAATTCTGCTGAGGCACAGCAGAAAAGGACCACCCGTTCCTCTTCCAAAACGTCCTCAAAGAAAGCGCCGGTAAAAAGCAAAGCCCAGCTGGAGCGCGAGAAAAACGCCAACCTCAAAAGGATTCAGGAGGCAAACCGGATTCTACAGGAAACGGCCCAGAAGAAACAAGCCTCCCTGGGGCAACTGAACGTGATCAAAGAAAAGATCACGGTGCAAACTGGCGTTATCAAAAACATTTCCTCTGAGATAGTTTACCTTAACCGCGACCTGCGCACCACCGAGGAAAAAGTAACCGATGCCCAGACCGACTTAGAGCGCCTGAAAAAGGAATACTCCCGCCTCATCTATGCGGCTTCCAAAACGGCCAACAGCTACAACAAGCTCATGTTCCTGTTCGCCTCAGATTCTTTCAACCAGATGATGCGCCGCATGAGTTATCTGCGCCAGTACACCGAAGCCCGCAAAAAGCAGGCGGCCGCCATTGAGGAAGTGCAGCAGAACCTGAACCAGCAACTGAGCACCCTAACCACCCAGAAAAAGCAGAAGAGAAGCCTGCTCAGCGTGCAGCTGAACGAAAACAAAAACCTGCTCTCTATGCATGACCAGCAGGACCAGGTAATCCAACAACTGAGCCTGCAGGAACAGTCCCTGAAGCAGGAAGTGGAGCAGCGCCAGAAAGCGGTGCAGCAGTTGAACAGGCTCATTGCCAACATTGTGCGGGAAGAAATTGCCCGCGCCGCCCGCGCTGCTGAGGCCGCTGCCAAAGCCAAGGCTGCTCGTGAAGCCGCCGCCGCAGCCAGAGCCGCCGCCGCCGCCGGCAAACCTGCCCCAAGTGAACCAGCCGCCACCGCTAGCGCCCCTGCCAAGACCAGAGCCTCCGTCTCCCGCACCGACCGCGTGACCCTTACCCCAGAAGCTGCCGCCTTGTCTTCTAACTTTGCGGGGAACAAAGGCCGTTTCTCCTGGCCTGTAGAACGCGGGTTCATCTCCCAACGCTTCGGGCGGCAGGCCCACCCGGTATTGAAGGGTGTAGTAGTGGAGAACCGTGGTATTGATATCCAGACTGGTGCCAACGAACGGGTAAGAGCCATTTTCGGGGGGAAAGTGCTGGCGGTACAGACCATTCCGGGCATGAACAACATTGTGATGGTGCAGCACGGTGAGTACTTTACCGTCTATGCCAAACTCCGCACCGTGAGCGTGACCGAGGGCCAGGAAATCAGTGCGAAACAGAACATCGGGACCGTGTACACCGATGCCGAGGGCACTTCAGAGCTTCAGTTCCAAATCTGGAAAAACCAAACCAACCTCAACCCGCAAGGCTGGCTCATGCCGAAATAAGAAGAGGTGTTTAGAGCCTGGTTTTCAGAAACCAGGCCCTAAACACCTTTCACTAAAGATAACACCTGAGACAAGTTGCCGTTGCCAACTTGTCTCAGGTGTTATGGTAATTTATAGTTTATAAAAAGGGATGAAGTTGAAGAAAAGGCAAAGAAGAACGCTTATACTCTTGTTTGTCGTCCTAGTTGGGGTGGTGGTACCTTTTATTCCACCTTTGGCAGTAATAGAAGTTTTCTTTCTGATAATTCCATTCGCTGTCGTATTTATCTCAACTCTCATTTTCCTAATAGTAAGCCTTCGCAGCAGCACCATTAAAACAGAAAAGGCATTGTTTACCTTTTCCATCCTGCCGACCTTCATTATATCTCAACTAGTTGCTGGAGTTGCAGTCGACAAAGTTCAGAGATTCAGAAGTGAAGGAATCATAATGGAGATTCATCAAATCAGAAACAGCTTAGGAGAGGCTCCAGTCAGTTATGATACATCGCTGGGGATTGCTTACCGGCGGCTCAGAGATAAGAATCATTATGTGATTAGCTATTCCAGAGGTTTCATGGTGACTGAAGAATTTGATTCAGAAAGAAGCACATGGAAAAGCTATGGTTGGAATGATTAGAAAAGCTTCGACCGCTTTCACAATTTGGTATTAGAAAGGAACCGCTGCAACAGCGGAAATTTTAGAATGGCAAAGCCAGTTCATCAGAGAGCTGAAATCTCAATCTTTAGGCAAAATGCTTCTTTCTGCTCTTATAGAAGAAACTTCCTTTCAAATCCATGCCCGCTGTTTTAGCCCTGACTTTCAGAAAATAATCGTAAAACACCCGTAGCCCTATCGTTTATAGATCAGGAAGACGGCGGGTTGTTTGTGCAGGTCTGGCACTTTGCCTTTCCAGTCTGCCACGCGCAGGGTTTTGATGAACTCGTTGGAGCCCGTGATGTTGGCCGCGATGCAGAGTTTGGTGTCTTTGCTCAGATGCTGGAGCAGGTCGTCAATCATCTGTTTGTTGCGGTAGGGCGTCTCCATGAAAATCTGGGTCTGGTCTTTCTGTGCCATCTCTTTCTCCAACCCTTTCAAGGCCTGGATGCGGTCGCGCTTCTCAATGGGCAGGTAGCCGTGGAAAGCAAAGGACTGCCCGTTGAACCCCGAGGCCATCAACCCCATCAGGATCGCTGAGGGACCTACCAGCGGCACCACTTTCACGCCGTGCTGGTGCGCTAGTCGTGCCAACTCCGCCCCGGGATCAGCGACGCCGGGACAACCGGCTTCAGAGATCACCCCGGCATCCTGGCCGGCCAAAAGCGGTTTCAAAGCCGCGGTCAGCTCGGCATCAGATGAGTTTTTGTCGATGACGGTGATCTGCAGTTCTTCTATGGTCTGGCTGGGCGCAATGGATTTGATGTAGCGGCGCGCCGTACGGGCATTTTCCACCAGAAAGTATTTGAGCTGGGCCGTTACCTCCGCCACTTGGCGGCAAATAACCGCCGAGGCAGTGTCCTCGGCCAGCACCGTGGGAATCAGGAAAAGCGTGCCTTTTGCGGGAGTACTCATAGAGGTTTAAAAAGGGAGAGCCACAAGTATTGCGGCTCTCTAGGTATTCAATTTACGTCTAGGGTTTAAGCCTGCAAAAACGCCATAGTCAGGCGGTAAAATTCCTGGGGCTGCTCGGCATGGAGCCAGTGGCCGGCATTTTCAATGGTCTGGATGGTGGCCTGGGGGAACAGGCTCTGAATCTGCGGAAGGTCCTGCTCTGGTTTGATGTAGCGCGAATTACCACCGCGCAGAAACAAGGTTGGTTTGGTGAAAGGCGCCTCAGATTCAATGTTACTCAGGACCTTGTCCAGGTTCTGCTCAATGGCATCCAGGTTCAGGCGCCAGCCGAAGGTGTTGTCGTCTTTGCGGTACAGGTTCTTGAGCAGGAACATGCGCGTCCCGAAATCATCTACCTTTTGGGCCAGTTGGTCATCGGCTTCCTGCCGGTTCTGGATGGCATTTAAATCAATGGACCGGAAACCGGCGATGATGTCATCGTGGTGCGGCGGATAAGCTTTGGGTGCGATATCGGCTACCAGTAGTTTGGAGAGTCTGTCTGGGTGCTGCAGCGCGAAGTTCATAGAAACCTTTCCGCCCATGGAGTGGCCAATGACCAAGGCATCCTGCAGTTGGTGCTGGTCAAAGAACTCCACCAGGTCATCGGTCATGAGCTGGTAGCTGAACTCAGGGGTGTGCGGCGACCGGCCGTGGTTGCGCAGGTCTATCAGGTACACCTTGAAGGTTTTGGAGAACTCCCGGCCTAGCGTCTGCCAGTTGTCCAAGGTGCCGAAGAGTCCGTGCAGAATAAGGAGCGGTTGGCCTTCGCCTAATACTTTATAGTTTAATTCCATGTTCTGGAGAGATAAGGTGCGAGAATGTGTTTCTGGCCTGTTTTACAGAAAACAGACCCATTTCGTTTTGGTTTGGTACGGCACCCGCGGCCACAAAGCCTTTAGCTGCTCTAGATCAATGAGCAAGGAAGTAACTTTTAGCTGTTGCCCATCGGTAAGGGAAATGACCAGGTACTGGTAAGAACTCCAGAAAAAGCGCTTGGTAGGGCATTGGACCTCGGTGATCTCCCTGATGTGCTGCTGATTGAGCAGGTACCGCCCATTGGGTTGCAAAAGCAAAGCGGTGTTGGTTTCTTTCTCCAATTCCATGGCGTTTTCCCGCTCATGGCGCCAGTACTGAAAATGCACCAGCAGGGTAGGCAGCGCGAACAGGAACAGCAAAGAACCCAGCCCGATGGCGATGCCCAATTCCAGCGGCGTGACGTTAGGGTCGCGCAAAAGCGTGCCCAGCATGGTACCGCCCAGCCAGAAACTGAGCAATGACCAGAACACCATCTTGAACTGGCGCATGGGTGAGAGGTAAAACACGCGCTGCTGTTTCCTGAACAACCAGGAAAAGAACCGCACGCCGTACTGCGCGGCAATAGCCAGGGCCGCTATCTTCAGCAGCAGCCCTAACATAGCCTTGGCGTGCGAGACACCGGTTTGAGCCTGTTTTCAGGAAATCGGGCCGGAAACGGGGAATGCCGCATTAGTAGTTGAGTTGGCGCAAATACAACTGGATGGTGTTCTCCAGGCCGTAGTACAACGCATCGCAGATGAGGGCGTGCCCGATGGAGACCTCGTCCAGGTTGGGCAGTTGTTCTCTCAGGTAGCGCAGGTTGTCCAGGTCCAGGTCATGGCCGGCGTTCAGGCCTAATCCCACTTGTTGGGCCACGCGGGCGGCCTCGGCATACGGTTGCACGGCAGCCTCGCGGCCAGCGTGGTATTGGTGGGCATAAGCCTCGGTGTAGAGTTCTATGCGGTCGGTGCCGGTGAGGGCGGCGCCTTCCACCTGCGCGTTGATGGGGTCCACGAAGATAGAAGTCCGGATGCCGTCGGCTTTGAATTCCTTGATCACGTCTACCAGAAAATCCTTGTGCTTAAGCGTATCCCAACCGGCGTTGGAGGTGATGGCATCGGGGGCATCGGGTACCAGGGTCACCTGCTCGGGCTTCACGGCTTTCACCAGTTTGATGAAATCGGGGGTGGGGTTGCCTTCTATGTTGAACTCGGTGGTCACTACGGCTTTGAGATCGTATACGTCCTGGAACCGGATGTGCCGTTCATCGGGCCGCGGATGCACGGTGATGCCCTGCGCCCCGAAACGCTCGCAGTCCAGCGCCGTTTGTACTACATTTGGCCGGTTGCCGCCGCGCGCGTTCCGTAGCGTGGCTATTTTATTTATATTTACGCTCAGCTTCGTCATGTTGGTCTTACGTTAGCGTTCCATTCGTTGGATGGGGCAAAGATAAAAGAAACTTGGCGTGCCGTATCTAAATGATTTCCCAACGGGTGCCGCGGCACCAGACACTATTTATACCTATAAAACTATGAGCCTGAAAGAAAAAGTAGAAGCCGGCATTAAGCAAGCCATGTTGGCCAAAGATAAAACCCGTCTGCAAGCCCTGCGCGCCATCAAGTCCCAGATTCTGCTGGCCGAGACCGAGAAAGGCGGGGTGCAGGCCCTTACCCCGGATACGGAGCTGAAACTTCTGACCAAAGCCGCCAAGCAGCGGCGCGAGTCCGCCGACGTTTACCGCGCCCAGAACCGCACTGATTTAGAGGAAGTGGAGATGGCCGAACTGGCCGTGATTGAGGAATTCCTGCCTCAGCAACTGGACGAGGGAGACCTGCGCGAGCGTCTGTTGGAAATCATCCAGCGCGTGGGCGCCTTAGGGCCTTCCGATATGGGCAAAGTGATGGGCGTGGCTTCCCGTGAGCTGGCCGGCCAAGCCGATGGCCGCGCGATCTCCAACGCCGTGAACGCGCTGCTGAACAACACCAACGCCTAAGAAGAACACCGCGTGAGTACATTTGACCTTTTCCTGCTGCTGCCTGTGGCTTACGGCGCTTTCAAGGGTTTTTTCAAGGGATTGGTGCTGGAGATCGCGTCTTTGGCTTCATTGATTATCCTTACCGTTTTCGGGATGAAGATAGTGGGCCTGCTCACGCCGCCCATCCATGAATGGCTGGGCGACAAAGCCGGGTTTCTGCCTTTCCTGCCATATCTGGTAGTGTTCATCGGGATTGGGTTTGCGGTAAGGGCTATCGGCATGGTCATCAAGAAAGCCGTGCACCTCACGCCGCTCGGTCTCATGGACAACGTGATCGGGGCCCTTATTGGGGCATTGAAGTGGGGCTTCTGTATTTGCCTGCTCGTGTACTTTGCCCACGCCACCGGCCTGGACCTGACGTTTCAATCTGTGCGGGACTCTGAGGTGTATCCGTATTACCTGGATGCTGCGCCCAGCGCTTGGTCTTTCGTGCAGTGGATCATCCCTTTCGGGCGCGAGGCGCTGGAGTCCTTCGGGTAAAAATCCGCTTTCCCGTTTAAGGGCTGCTTTGCTAAAAACACCGTTGAAACGGAGTCAATATTTTGTTAAAGTACCCGGTAATCGGATAAGTTGATTTGTTTTTCGTTCCTGTTTTGGGTCTGTTTTATAGAAAATGGGCCTAAAACAGGAACATCTTTTTTCATTTCCCTGCGTTTTCTTCTCTGTGCTGCTTCTTTTAGACAACTTTGATTCTTTCACCTACAACCTCTATGATTATTTCCGGCAGTTGGGCGTGGCGGTAGAGGTGCGCCGCAATGATGTGCCGCTGGAGGAACTCAAGGCTTTGCCGTTGGAAGGGATTGTGCTGTCACCGGGCCCGGGCACGCCTGAGCGAGCCGGGGTGATGCCCGCCGTCATTGACTACTTCCATGACCGGTTGCCCATGCTGGGAATCTGTCTGGGACATCAGGCACTGGGGCAGTTCTTCGGAGCAAAGGTGGTGAAAGGCCTGCGGCCGATGCATGGCAAAATCTCCGAGATCCACTGCGTACCAGATCCGATTTTTGCGGGGCTTCCTTCCAAAATACCGGTGGTTCGCTACCATTCGTTGGTGGTGCAGGAGTCTCCGGGAGACCTGGTGCCTTTGGCGCAAACCGCTGAAGGCGAACTCATGGCATTCCGGCACGCGCACCTGCCGCTGTACGCCCTGCAGTTCCACCCAGAGGCGGCCCTTACCCAACACGGATTGGAAATGCTCAGAAATTGGGTGAATATTGCTAATATTACATCCCTATAATTGTTTCTACTTACTATCAATACAAGCGATTTTCTCACATGGACTTGGAAATCAAGAAGGAAGGCGGGTTTGAGTACATAGACGAAGGCGAAGGCGAAGTGCTTCTGCTTTTGCACGGACTGTTTGGTGCGCTGAGTAACTGGCAGGGGGTGGTCTCTTATTTCCATAAGAACTACCGCGTGGTTATTCCGCTCATGCCGCTGTACGAGATGCCGTTGCCGCAGGCCAGCGTTCCCGGCTTGGTGGAGTTCGTGGAGGATTTCATCTCCTACAAAAACCTGACGGACCTTACCTTGCTGGGCAATTCGCTGGGAGGCCACGTGGCCCTGGAGTTCGCCTTGAAACGTCCCGAGCACGTGAAGCGCCTGGTGCTTACCGGCAGTTCAGGCCTGTTTGAGGACTCCATGGGAGGGTCCTTCCCCAAGCGTGGCAATTACGAGTTTGTGAAGGAGCGCATAGAGTACACGTTCTATGACCCGGCCGTGGCCACCCCAGAACTGGTGGATGAAGTTTTTGACATCACCAACAGCAACCCCAAGGTGCTCCGGATTATTTCCATTGCCAAATCGGCGCAGCGAAATAACCTGGGGAAAGACTTAGGCGGAATAAAAGCTCCTACTTTGCTTATCTGGGGTCTTAATGACACCATTACGCCGCCTATGGTGGCCCATGAATTCAACAGATTGATCCAAAAATCAGAGCTTCGTTTTATAGACCATTGCTGCCACGCACCTATGATGGAACATCCGAAGGCCTTTAACAGTATCTTAGAGGAATTCCTGTTAAAGACTGCTGCCTATGATAGCTGAAGAATTGATAAACCAGATGGTTCCGCCCCTCAAACTCTCTGACACCGGCGAGAAAGCGGTGCGTTGGATGGATGAGTTCCGGCTGAACCAACTGCCCGTGGTGAAGAACCGGAAATACCTGGGGCTGGTCACCGAAGAGAACGTTTTAGAGGCCAAGGACCCAGATGCGGTTTTAGAGAATATTCCTTTTGATTTTGAGCACGTGCATGTGCAGCAGAACCAACACTTTTATAACGTGATGGAACTGGCCATTAAGAACAAGGTGCAGGTGGTGCCGGTACTGGATGATTTGCAGGAGTATCTGGGGGTGATTACCGTCAGCGACACCATTTCGGCCTTCGGGCAGATGTCCGCCATCCAGGGGCAGGGCGGTATTCTGGTGCTCTGCATGGCCGAACGAGATTACTCCTTGAGTGAGATCAGCCGCCTGGTGGAATCTAACAACGCCAAAATCCTGAGTGCCAATGTCTCACCAGATGAGGCGGATATCTTCCGGATAAAGCTTACACTGAAGATAAATACCGGGGACTTAACCCGTATTGTGGCAACCTTAGAACGGTTTGGATATAAAATTACCGCACAGTTCCAGGACACTTCCAGCGCACCGCAAGACCAAGATAGATTGGATTTGCTTTTGCGGTATTTAAATATTTAAATTTTCTATATCGGCAAACACAATATATATTTGTCTTGATATTGAATGTGTTGCAATATCTTTGATCTGAGTACACCATGAAAATAGCAATAGTCGGTAAGCCTGTAAAAGAGGAAGTTATTCCTTTTGTGCGCCGGCTAATGGAGATTTTGGTGCAGCAGGGGATTGAGTTAACGGTAGCAGATCATTTTGTAGAATCTCTTGCGCCCTTTACGCCCGTGCCCAGTCAGGCTGAGGTTTTTACCCGTGATACCAGCCTGCAGGATGTGAATTACATGCTCAGTTTGGGCGGCGACGGGACCTTGCTGGATGCGGTTACCTACATTGGGGCTTTGCAAATTCCAATTATGGGCATCAACATGGGACGGCTAGGATTTCTGGCTTCGGTCCCGTATGCTCAGTTAGAGATGGCTCTTGATGCCTTGCTAAAAGGACACTTTACCCTTGAAGATAGGTCTCTCATTCATTTAGACAGCGATCAGGAGGTGTTTGACGGCAAAAACTTTGGGTTGAATGAATTCTCAATCTTGAAGCGGGATACGTCTTCCATGATTGCCGTGCACACCTACATAGACGGGGAATATTTAAATTCTTATTGGGCAGACGGCTTGATAGTGGCAACTCCCACTGGTTCTACCGGATATTCGCTTTCCTGTGGCGGTCCGGTGATGATGCCGCAGACAAACAATTTTGTAATCTCTCCCGTATGCCCTCATAACTTGAACGTACGGCCCTTGGTGGTCTCGGACAAAAGTGTGATTTCCTTTGAAATTGAAGGCAGAAGCACCCGATATCTGGTATCTTTGGACTCCAGGTCAAAACCAGTGGACGCTTCCATCCAGTTAGCGGTGCGGCGGGAAGACTTCAATGCAAGGCTCGTGAAATTGAATCAAGTCAATTTCTTGACCACCCTTAGAACTAAGATGCACTGGGGACTTGATCAAAGGAATGGTTAAATAAAATTAAAATATAAAAAAATCCTATATACCTGTTTGAGGTATAAAAAAAAGGTATAATTTTGTTCGTTGCGAAGCAGGCATTGTTTTGCAAATTAAATAGTAAACCAGTTATAAGTTGATGAAATCAGTAACAGTTGATGGCATGAAGAAATTTTTCTCTACTTCTTTAATTTTATTTGTTCTCTTTATGGCTGCTCTTCCGGAGGCGGAAGCTCAGCGTTTTAGTAGAAGAAATCTTTACAATAGTGTAGGGGTTAGCTTAAACGCCATGAATTATTTTGGCGATGTAACTCCTGAGTCTGATTTTACCAGCTTACGCCTTAGTTCTACCCGGCCAAGCATTTCAGTGAACTTTACCCGTAAATTCACTCCCAGAATCTATGGTCGCGCTGCGCTTTCTTGGGGTAGAATCACCGGTGATGATAGCAAAAGTGCTGATTTCTCAGAACCAGAGAACGAACCTAGATACAAGCGTAACCTTAGCTTCAGAAATGATATCAAGGAATTAAGCGTGCAAGGTATTGTAGATCTGTTTGAGAACCGCAGAACCTTCATGCGTCGCCCAGACTTTACGCCTTATGCCTTCGCAGGAGTTGCTGTGTTCCATCACAACCCTAAAGCTTATTATGACGGAACTGATTCCCGTCTGGCAGCTGGATGGTATGAACTACAGCCTTTGGGAACTGAAGGACAGTACGCCAATGGCGAAGGCTATCCAGATCCATACAAGAAAATCCAATTTGCCATTCCTTTCGGTTTAGGGGTTAGATACAAGCTTGCCAGATACTGGGATCTTGGGTTTGAAATTACTTGGCGCAAAACCTTTACCGACTACCTGGATGACGTAAGTACCGTTTATGCAGATAAGAGCCAGTTGAGCACTGCCGCCGCTATTCTGTCTGACAGAAGTGCCGATAACTCTAGAGCTAGCCAGTACCCGATCATCACTGAGAATGGTTACAGAAGAATAGCAGGTTATGGTGCCAAAGGTGATCAGAGAGGTGACGTGTCTGATGATGACTGGTACATCACTACTGGATTTTCTTTGAATTATATCCTGACACCTACACGAAGAGGACCGAAATTCCGTTAATACGGAAACACCTTCTGATTTTGAGTAAATGATTTTAAGAACATTACGCACACTCCTTGTTTGCACCTTGGTACAAATAGGGAGTGTTTTTTTTGTGTTACCTGCAGCAGCGCAGCAACAGACAGGGCAGCCTAGAACAACCAGTGAGTTAGGAATAGGGATTGGTGGAATTGTCTATAAAGGTGATATAGCGCCAAGATACCGCTTAAAAAATAACCGACCTGCGCTCAATGTTTTCTACAAGAAGGATATCTCCAATGCTCTAGCATGGAAAGCAAGTTTGCTAATTGGCCGGGTGAAAGCAAAAGACGAAGAGCCTACAGGTAATCCATCTGCCTTAGCCAAAGAATTACCTCTATCTATGTATAGACAAGCAACGGTTAAGACCAGCCTTTTAGAACTAAGTGCAGGGATTGATTATAATTTCATGGATTACTATGATTTCAGGCGGCCTATCAGATGGACCCCTTACTTCACCGTGAGCGTTGCGGGGTTAGTCTATAATAATAAAACTACTGCTCCAGAATCAAAGATAAACTTAATTTATCCTCCAGAAACAGATAAAAACGCATCGTATAGAACCGGCTTTGCACTGGCTGTTCCTGTGGGTGCGGGAGTGAAGTATGCCCTTTCTGAACATTGGAACCTTGGATTTGAAGCTGGCGTGAGGGTGCTCTTCACCGATGCTTTTGATAATCTCACTGATCAGAATGAGCAGGTCATGAATCCTAACAGCAGAGACTTGTATTTCTACAATGGGGTTAGTGTCTCCTACACATTCTATAAGATCAACTGCCCGGTTAAGTAAAAGAGGCTAAGGGTGGTGATAATAAGTAAAAAGTGATAAGCTTTTCCTAAATTGCATTGAAATTTCTTTTTAATGAGCCTGAAGGAAAAGATAGACATAGGCAATTTGCCCCAACATATTGCCGTTATCATGGATGGAAACGGTAGATGGGCAAAGAAAAAGGGGAACCTTAGAATTTTTGGCCATCAGAATGCCATTACTGCCGTGCGCGAAACGGTAGAGGCGGCGGCGGAACTGGGGGTTCACTATTTAACGCTCTACGCTTTCTCTACAGAGAACTGGTCAAGGCCTAAATACGAAGTAGAGGCCTTGATGCAATTGTTGGTGAGCACCATCCGCAAGGAAACCGAGACCTTGAACAAAAACAATATCCGGCTGCAGTCTATTGGAGATCTGGCGGCATTGCCCCAGGCCTGCCGCAAGCAACTGGAAGAGGCGATCCAAATAACCAGCCAAAATACCCGAATGACCTTAGTCTTGGCTTTGAGCTATAGTGGTCGCTGGGAGTTGGTGAATGCCATGCAAAAGATGGCTTCGTTGGTAAAAGCAGGAGAATTAGAACCAGAGGCTATCAATGAGCGCATGGTGCAAGATTATCTGAATACGGCAGGCATGCCAGACCCTGAGCTTCTAATCAGAACCAGTGGAGAGCAGAGAATCAGTAACTTTTTGCTTTGGCAGCTGGCTTACACAGAATTGTATATCACAGATCTTCTCTGGCCAGATTTCAGGAAAGAGCATCTTTATGAAGCCATACTTGCCTTCCAGCAACGCGAACGTCGTTTTGGCAAAACAAGCGAACAATTACAAAAAGCACATTCTTAATGAGTAAGTATTTTTGGCTGTTATGCCTTTTAGTGATGTCTGGTGTAACTGCTAATGCGCAGATCAGACTAGGGGTTGGCAGCACCAGTGCCGCTACCATTGATTACGCAAATCCCCGTAAATACAAGATTGGCGGTATCACGGTGAGTGGTGCCAAATTCCTTGATCCTAGTACGTTGATTTCTCTTACAGGGTTAAGAATAGGGGATGAGATAGATGTGCCAGGCGATGCAATCAGCAGAGCCATTCAAAAACTATGGGACCAAGGGATCTTGGGTGGGGTAGATGTGCGTGCCACCAAAATTGAGGGAGACAATATTTTCCTTGATTTCTTCCTGACTGAGCGCCCACGCTTATCCCGTTTTGATTTCTCTGGAGCTTCTAAGTCACAGGCTGAAGATCTGCAGAAATCAATATCCTTGAATAAAGGAAGGGTAGTGACAGACGCACTGTTGAACTCTACCCGTACCACAGTACAGAAATTCTTCCAGGATAAAGGGTATCTGAATGCCCAAGTTGTCATCAGGCAAACCCCAGATTCAGTGATTGCTAATAGCGTGGCGCTGGAGATAAAGGTTGATAAAGGAGAGAAGGTCCGTATTGGGGAACTGGATATTGAAAGAATTAATGCCGCTACCGGTGAGAGTAGGAAAGAAGGGTTTGGAGGTTTCATCTCCGGAATTTGGAGCGATAGTGATGAAGTATTCAGTGAAACCCAATTAAAGCGTAAGCTGAAGAAGACCAAGGAGAAGAAGTTCTACAAGGTTTTCACCGGTGCCAAATTCAACAAAACCGAGTACGAGGCAGATAAGAAACTCCTGCTTGATTTCTATAACTCAGAAGGTTTCCGTGATGCTGCCATCATTTCTGATTCTATCTACAAGATAAGTGATGACCGCATCGGGATCAAGATTGTAGTGGATGAGGGCCGTAGGTACTACTACCGCAACATTAGCTGGAGCGGTAACTACCTTTACGACGATGCTATGCTGGCCAGGGTACTGGGCTTGAACAAAGGCGATGTCTACAACAGAGAAGAACTGGATAAGCGTCTGAACTATAACCCTAACGGGAATGATATCACCTCTTTATACATGGATGACGGTTACCTGTTCTTCCAGATTGAACCGGTAGAAGTTGCCGTTGAAGGTGATTCTATTGACATTGAGATGCGGTTGAGCGAAGGTTCTCAAGCTACAATCAACAGCATTTCTGTAACCGGTAATACAAAAACCAGTGATCACGTGATTCTTCGGGAGTTGCGCACGTTGCCAGGCCAGAACTTCAGCAGATCGGCTTTGATCCGTTCGCAGCGTGAACTTTCCAATTTAGGTTACTTTGACCCTGAAAAAATCGGGATGGAGCCAGTTCCAAACCCTGAGAACGGAACGGTAGATATCCGGTACACGGTTGAGGAACGACCTAATGACCAGATTACTTTGTCTGGTGGTTGGGGTGGTGGCCTTGGTGCGGTAGGCACCGTAGGCTTGGTCTTGAACAACTTCTCCTTGCGGAAAGCGACAGACTGGAAACAGTGGAGACCAGTACCATCCGGAGACGGACAGCGTCTGGCTTTGAACATCCAGGCCAATGGTAAGCGTTACCAGTCTTACTCACTTTCCTTCACCGAGCCTTGGTTAGGCGGACGCCGTCCAAACTCTTTGACCGTAAGTTTGAGCAAGTCTATTCAAAGATATAACCAACAAGATGAGTTTAGCCAGGTACAGGAAGCCTTCATTGATATTTCAGGGGCAAGTGTGAACCTGGGGAGAAGATTGCGGTGGCCAGATGACTATTTTACCTTAAGTAATTCAATTTCTTACTTCAGGTACAATATGAGCAACGGTTCTACCATCTTCAGGGGGTACGCCGAGGCAGACCAGATCACGGATGCGAACAACATTTCGTTTATCACGTCTTTTGCCCGCTCAAGTATTGACAACCCGACTTATACCCGTTCTGGTTCTTCTATTGGACTGAACGTGACGTTTACGCCACCCTACTCTTTGTTTAAGGGCAGCGTGAATAACTTCCAGTGGATTGAGTTCCACAAGTGGATGTTTGATGCGTCTTGGTTCCATTCACTGAGCGGTGATGGTAAGTTGGTGTTGAATACACGCGCTCACTTTGGTTTCATCGGGACCTACGGTTCCAAAGGAGTTATCGGGCCATTTGAGCGCTTCAAGTTGGGTGGTTCTGGTTTAGGGGGTGGCTCGTTCATCGTGGCCACAGACTACATTGGCTTGAGAGGTTACGAGGATGAGAGCATCACGCCTAACGCGGCCGGTGGTATCGCCTTCAACAAATACGTGGCTGAATTGCGCTACCCGGTTTCTTTGAACCCTGCGGCTACCGTGTTTGTCCTTGGTTTTGCCGAAGCGGGTAATAACTTTGGTACTTACCGTGAATACGATCCTTTCAAACTGTATCGTTCTGTGGGGGTAGGAGCCAGGGTGTTCATGGCCGCCTTTGGTTTGCTGGGCTTTGACTACGGATGGGGACTTGACACGGTACCAGGGCGTCCAGGTGCTAACGGAGGTCAGTTCCACTTCATCATTGGTCAGCAAATTAGATAATTGGAACAGAATTTGTTAAGGTAGAAGTGATGAAGAAGTTAAAGTGCTTTTTGGTATTGGGTTTGTTTCTTCTCTTCGGGAAGGAGGTAAATGCACAGCGCTTTGGCTATATTGATTCTGGTTTTATCTTGCAGAAAATGCCCGCTTATGCCAACGCACAGGCTGAGGTAGAAAAACTCTCTCAGTCTTGGCAAAAGGAAATAGAGGGCATGCGGGCGGAACTTGAAAAGCTCCAAAAGAGTTATCAAGCTGAGGAGATTCTGTTAACGCCCGACATGAAAGTGAAGCGGCAGGAAGAGCTAAACCGCAAGGAAACAGAACTGCGGGAATTTCAACGGAAGATGTTCGGCTTTGAGGGCTCTTTGTTCAAAAGACGCCAAGAACTGATTAAACCAGCGCAGGACCAGTTGTTTGAAGCCGTGGAGAAAATTGTGAGGCAACGTGGCCTCAACTTCATGTTTGACAAATCTGGCGATGTGGTGATGCTGTACACAGACCCTCGGCATGATTACACAGAGTTTGTGTTGGAGGAACTAGGTTTGGCATCTAAAGAACAGAATACCGCCGGTGCCCGCCCAGCAGATGCTTTGAAAGATGATCCGGCCGATGTGCCTCCATTGCCTGCAGCTACTGAAACCTCGGAGAATCCAACAAACAAGAGAGCGGCACCTACCCGCAAAACAACCCCGGTTAAAAAGAAAAACAATTAAACAAACTAAGTAACTTACAATGAACAAATTGAAATCTCTGTTAGTAGCCGCTTTTCTATTGGTAAGTGTGGCTTCCTTTGCACAGACAGGAACAGTTAAAATTGGCTATACCAATGCTAACTACATCATCAGCCAGTTGCCTGAAAGCCGCCAGATTGAGTCTGATCTGAAAGCCCACAGCAGCCAGTTGGAGAAAGAACTTCAGAACAAGTATAAGTCTTACCAAGAGAAAGTAGAGGTTTATAAAAAAGGTGCCCCTACTATGACCGATGTGGTAAGAGCAGACAGAGAAAAAGAGTTGACTACTCTGCAGGCCTCTATTGAAGAGTTCCAGCGCAATGCTGATGCTTCTTTGCAGAAAAAAGAGCAAGCTGCTTTAGAGCCAGTGATGAACAAAATCCAGAAGGCAATTGACAAAGTGGCCAAAGAGAACGGTTATACTCACATCTTTACTGCCGAGGCTTTGTTATATGGCCCAGAAGATGGAAACAGCTTCACTGACCTGGTACTGAAAGATCTTGGTGTAACGCCAGCTCCTAAAGGTTCTCCTGCAGCTTCTGCGGCAACCCCAGGTGCTACTGCTCCTAAGCCAGCTGTGACTAACTCAACTCCTGTTAAAAAGAAAAAATAAGGTTAATCCCTTCTAATACTCAAGAGCCGGTGACGATTTTCGTTACCGGCTCTTTATTTTTGTGCTATATTTTAGAAAACAGGCTTAAAACGCATGGAATTACCTGACGCCCCAGAAGACGAAATTGATGACTTGGCCTCCGCCGATTCTGATGAGTTATATGAGCACCATCGCATACAGATAGACAAAGGCCAGGCGCTGCTAAGGGTAGACAAATTCCTGATGGACCGCTTGCCCAACGTGACCCGCAACAAACTGCAGGATGCCATCAAAGCGGAGTCTGTGCGCGTGAACGGAAAACCCACCAAGGCCAGCTACAAAGTCAAGCCCTTGGATGTGATTACCGTCACCCTAGCCAACCCTCCACGAGACACGGATGTAGTGCCGGAGAATATCCCGCTCAACATTGTGTATGAAGATGAGGAACTGATGATGATCAACAAGCCTGCCGGCATGGTGGTGCACCCCGCGTATAATAATTGGTCTGGTACCTTGGTGAACGGCTTGGTGTATTACCTGCAGAACCTACCCACTTCCAGAAACGGGGAGATCAGGCCCGGCCTGGTGCACCGAATCGATAAAGATACCTCCGGCTTACTGGTGATTGCTAAGTCAGAGTTCGCTATGACGTACCTGGCCAAACAGTTCTTTGACCATACTATTGAGAGAACCTATTATGCCATTGTCTGGGGCGTTCCTGCACAGGCGAAAGGTACCATTGTAGGGCACATAGGACGCAGCATAAAAGACCGGAAAGTGATGGCGGTGTACCCCGAAGGTGATTTCGGAAAGCCAGCTATTACTCATTATGAGGTCTTGGAGAGCTTTACGTACTGCAGTCTCATCAAATGCAATCTGGAGACCGGTCGCACCCACCAGATTAGGGCACATATGAAGTACCTGGGGCACCCGTTGTTCAATGATGCCACCTATGGCGGAGATAAGATACTGAAAGGGCAGCAAACGGGCTCGTACAAGGCCTTTGTGCAGAATACCTTCGACTTGCTACCCAGACAAGCCCTACATGCCAAATCGCTAGGTTTTACCCACCCTACAACCCAGAAAATCGTGTTCTTCGAATCTGAATTACCCACAGACTTTGTGGCCGCCTTGGAGAAATGGAGACAATACGGGCAGGTGCTTCAGAACCGTATCCAGAGTTGATAATATCTTATTCTGATCTGAGTTAGGCGCTAGCTGTTTCTTCGGAAGCTTATAAAGGTATTATGAGCGTGTTCAAGTTGATCATTCCCTAGAATGCCTGCTCTTAACTTAGAAGGATGTTTTTGAGTAATTTTTAGGAAAGAAGGCTTAAAATGGTGCAGGCTGATTTTTTATTTAGGTAGTATGTAGCTCTCTAACTGCTTTGAAAAAAATACATTCACATGAACTTCGATTGACCTTCTTGATTTCTGGGTTATCAATTAGATGTCCTTAGTCCTCTGTGAAGAAGTATTTGAAGCACTCATTTGCTCATTGTAAATAAAGCAAGTTGATAAGTATCGTTCCGCATTAATGGTAAGCTACTTCCATGTTTATTTTCATAAAACAGGCCGAAAACCATTTCAGATGTAAGTGTATTTGCTTTTATGTTCTTACTAAGCTTTGTTCTTGAGCTTAAAACAAAACAATCAGAGGATAAGCTTAGATATATTTCCATTATAATTAGTGATGTAGGTGAACTACCTATAGATGGTAACATTCTTCTTCCAACCAAAAGTAACAGCATAAAAAAAGCGCCTCTCGCAAAAGAGGCGCTTTTTTTATGCTGTTGAAGAAGATTACTTCATAGCCTTAAGACCATTCAGACCGTTGGTGGCATCTGCGTTTGCCGGATCCAAGGCCTTCACTTCTTGCCAGTGCTTGGTCGCATTCGCTTTATCTTTTTTCAGATAATAATAGTAACCAAGATAGTTGTTAGCAGTGATCAGGTCTTTCTTGTACTTCTCTTTATCGCCGGAAGTCAACTTGATGAACTCCTCATAGTGCGGTTTGGCTAAGCCTGCTTTTGTTTCAGGGTCTAAGCTGTAGTTGACACGCGCTCTCCAGAAGTGACCGTACGCATAAGTAGGGTTCTTTGTGGTGATGATGGTGTACACACTATCCGCGGTTTTGAAGTCATCGTTCAACTCATGGGCATAACCATAGTAGAACAGATCGGTGTTGTTGGGAGGCGTAGTCGCGAACTTCGCTTTGTAAGACTCAATCGCTTTTGGGTAGTTCTTAAGGCTTAGGTATTGTTTGGCCAGAAGATCATCATAAAGCGGGTTCTTAGGGTCAAGTTTTTTCCCTTGCTCAATAACTGCAACCGCCTCCTGAGGTTTCTTGTTCTCTACCAGAATGTTGGCATAGTACTCGTAGTCAGAAGGAATACGCTTGGCCTCATCATACTTATTGAAGTAAGCGGTAATGGCCTCTAACGCTTTGTCATACTGCTTGGTGTCATAGTAGTTGTATGCCAACAAACGGTTCATGGCAATGTTGTTAGGATCACTCTTCAGAACAGATTGGATCTCTGTCATGGCGTTGGTATAATCCTTCGTCAGATAGAGGATAGAGGCATACTTGGCGCGGGTCTCTGGCGTATTCTCTGCCATTGACACGTACTTCTTGATGTACTCAGAACTTTTAGGATATTGCTCCGCGCGGTAGTACAGTTCAGCCAATTCCAGGTAAGTAGGGGCGTAGTTTGGATCCGCAGCTACGGCAGCGTCCAAAGCCTCTTTTGCCTGAGTAAAGTTGCGGGACTGTACGTACAACTGTCCTTTGCGTAAATGGGCTTTTGCGAATTTGCCGTCGGCAGCCAAAGCTTTGTCATAGCTGGCCATCGCTCTACCACCATCTACGGTTTTATTGTGCAGGTAAGCATCGCCCAGCAACACAAACGCATTAGCGTTTTTGGTGTCTTTGCTGGTAGCTTCCTCCAGAAGTTTGATTGCCGGAGACAAATCCTTCACGCCTGACGATACATACGCCTCGCCAATCATGATTTTGACGTTGTTGTCTTTTGATTTGCTTAACGCCAACGCTTTGTCAAAAAACTGCTGCGCTTCTGCTAATTTGTTCTGCTCAAGAGCTGCTCTGCCTTGTTTCACCAAGCCGGCGGCAGAATTATCTTGTACAGCATAAGAAGCGAATACCAATTGATCCTGGGGGGATTGTATTGATGTTAGTTGTTGTTCAATCTTACCAGAACGCAGCCCATTATGTGCTGAGGCTCCAGCGGCAGTAAAGAAAGCGGCCGCTAAAACTCCATACGTCTTCCAGTTCTTAATCATTTGTCTTGGTTGTTAGTGTTAGTGAAACTCTGGTTAAAATTACTGTCTAAACCCTACTATCCGAACTGGCATAGAGGCCGGTACTAAGCCCGATTTCAAAATTATTCTTTGGCCTTTATCTCCTGAAATGAAGGATGCAAAACCTGTGCCAAGTCCAGCGCGGGCCTCCTTGCTTATGATAAAAACCTCTCTGCGTAGTGGATAAGTTCCTTGGGCCAAATATCCTTGATAGGGTTGGATGAAATCATCCACAGAAGTGGGATTGTCGCTTCTGCTAATCCCCACTACATTCACTTTATTAAGAAAAGAAATGGCGGTGCTGTCGCGGCGGTCACTGATCCAGTTCACGCCTATCACGCCTATGGCATTTCTGTTCTGTGCTACATAGTCTACCAAGTTTGAATTAGAGGTAGATGCGTAGGTATTAGGGGGTAGCGGCTGCTTCTGGTTGATGGAGTCAAGAATGAAGCGGGCCGTGCTAGAGTTACTGTTATCAAACACGATGGTGATTTTGCCATCCTTCGCCGTAGGGTCCAGTTGGCTCCAAGAGGTGGTCTTACCCGTGAAGATGCTTCTTATCTGTTGGAGGGTAAGGGTGGTGTCTGTGTTTTCCTTGTTGATGATAAGCGCTATCCCGTCTACCGCTATCTTGTTCATCCGGGGGGTGAGCTTGAGTTTCTCAAACTCTGCCTTTTCCCGGTCGTTGAGCGGACGGGCCATGATGGCGAACCTGATGGTATCCGTAAGGAGGTCATGCACTACCTGGGCCTCCGGCTTATACACAGCTTGGACCTTGGCGTATTTGTACAACCCCTGAAAGGTCTGGATCTGGGAATCAACAATAGGGGCGTAGGATTCATCTGCACTTATCTTGATACTTCCAGAGGTAGGGGTGTCTGTATTCTTACTCCCAGACTGACCGCACGAGAAAGTAGCAAATGCCACACCTGCAGTGAATAGAAAAGTGAAAAGATTAATCTTGTTCATTTCGTCTGGTTTTTTTGAAGTACTGTTGGTACGCTCTCACAAATCTAATCAAACCATAGAAAAGGAGGAGCCCTCCCAACATATATTTATACTCTCTTGGAAAGGGGATTTGCCGTTCGCTAGAGAATAGAACGTATAAGCCGAAGCCAAAGTATAGAACCACCATAAGCAGGGACACATATTTCATGATGCCTCCGTAGGCGCTTTCCCGGTCTTCTCGCTGGGGTCTTCTGGAATAATTCATGGTGCTGCTTTTATGCTTCTGACAAGTATAATACGTGAATCTGAGGGTATGTGGTAAAAAAGAACTCCGAAGACAAAACCATTCTTGAAAGAAGGTCTGTCTCCGGAGCTTTTTTTGTAGAGTACCAGTGAAGGTTTTGGTTACTTGATCACGATGCGGTAAGGAACTGTATATTTTACAGACACTTTACGACCGTTCTGCTCACCTGGGCTCCACTTAGGCATCCCCTTGATTACGCGTACGGCTTCTTCATCCAGACCATAACCAAGGCCTTTTAGAACTTCAATGTTGGTGATTTCCCCGGTTGGGCCTACTACGAAAGAGAGTACCACGTTACCTTCTGCACCAGCACGCTGAGCGGCTGATGGAATACGGAATTTCTCACCCATGTATTTCATCATGGCTGCCATCCCGCCTGGGAACTCAGGCATTTTCTCTACCGCAATGTAAACCTTGTCTTCAAAGACTTCCTGTACCGGACCAGTTGGACCTGTACCGTTCTCAATCCCTTCAAGGGTTGGCGGCGCAGTTGGGTCACCTTTTACGGTTTCAGTACCAGCGTCTGTCTTCTGGAGCTCTTTTACATCCGGAATCTCCTCTTTCTGTACTTCTTCGTCTTTCTTTACAACCGGAGGTGTAAACTTAACGGTAGAACGTACGGGTGGTGGAGGTGGTGGGGCATCTGGTGGTGGCGGTGGCGGTGGCACTACCTTCTCAACGGAAGGTGGCGCAGCTAAGTCCACTACTTTCACTACCGGAGCTGCAGTCACTGCATCTTCGTCTTTGAACATTGACTGTATCAAAGGAATACTCAAAAAGAGCACGAAGAGAATGATTGCGATGACAATTGCCCTGTTTACGTGCTTCGTGTAAAGCTTACGAAGCATGTAGGCACCATACTCTTTGTTACGGCCTTCAAAGACCATATCATCAAGAGAGGCGGTTGCTAATCGTTGGTTATCCATTATTGCGCTCCTCCTCCTTTCTCTGCGGTTCTAAGCAAAGTAGCATCTGCGTTATCCAATTCCACTACGGCGTACTTCTGCGTGTTGGTGATACTCATCTCATCCAAGATATCTACCAGGTTCTTGTAAGAAGAAGTCTCATCAGCCTTGATAAGTACTACCAGGTTTGGATTGGCGCGGGTTGCATCCAGAACTACTTGTCTGATTCCTTTACCAGACCAGTTGCTCTCCTCCACTTGTGGGATGATGTTCATGTTTGGCTGGTGAAGACCGCGGTAATAGAAAATTCTATTGTCTCCGCCAAGAAGAACGGTAAAGGCGTTAGACGCTTTCAACTCATTCTGCTCTTGTCTGTCCTTGGGTTTCACCGGCATGTTGATCTCCATGATCTGCGGCTTGGCCAGCGTAGTGGTCATTACGAAGAATGTAAGCAACAGGAAGCCTAAGTCTACCATGGGGGTCATGTCCACCTTGGTAGAGCCTTTCTTGGCCCGTTTTTTACCGCCTTCGTCGCCGCCGGACTGTTGTATTTCTGCCATGTCGTTTCCCTTTCGTTATTTGATAACAGGTTTAACTTCCATATCTGTTACAAGGTTGAAACGGTTCACGTTCTTCTCCTGCAAGATCTCAATCACACGACCAGCAACTGGGTAGCCTGCTTTTTGGTCTCCTTTGATGGCTACAATAGACTGGGGATTAGAGTAACGGGCCAATTGAACCCAGTCACCTAACTCATTTCTGGTAGAATCAATAGGAATACCTGGCTGGTTTACCTTTTTCTGATCTTCGGGTTTCAGAGCCAAATAGGATTTAAGTTGGGAAATAGGAACTCCAAAGGAAGCCAGAGAAGCAAAAACCTCTTTCTCTGGTTGCGTGAAGCCTACTCCGTATTTCTCACTTATTTTATCTATCAGTCTCAGTTTAGTGTTTTTGTCATCTACTCCAAAGAAAACCCGCTCATCGGTACCAATACTGATGGTAATCACGTTGGCATCCGGGGCTTTGATTTCTGTTGTCGCAGAAGGCGTATCCACTACCAGCGCTTCCTCTGGTGCGAACTTCGAAATAAGCATGAAGAACGTTACCAGAAGGAATGCCAAGTCCACCATTGGAGTCATGTCCAGGGATGGAGAGGTTCTATGTACTTTTACTTTAGGCATTTTTTCCTTCTAAGCGAGAAGTTCTAATTAGATTCTGTTGTTTTCAGTGTGCTGCGCAGCATACGTCTGGATAATGCTGTAAGAAGCCTCATCAATGCTGTAGGTCAACTCATCAATTTTGCTGGTGAAGAAGTTGTAAGCAACGATGGCGATAGCAGAACCAGTGATACCAAGGGCTGTGTTGATCAAGGCCTCAGAGATACCGTTTGCCAGCTGGGTAGCGTCTGGTGCACCACTTGCAGTTGCAAGAGCCGCGAACGCTTTAATCATACCCAATACCGTTCCAATCAGACCTACCAGGGTAGAGATAGAGGCGATAGTGGAGATGATAACCAGGTTTTTCTCCAGGATAGGCAACTCAAGCGCAGTAGCTTCTTCAATCTCCTTCTGGATAGCCAGGATACGCTGATCCTTGGTCATACCGTGCTCGTTGTGCATTTCTTGGTATTTCAGCAAACCGGCTTTCACCACGTTTCCTACTGAACCTTTCTGTTGATCACAGATAGCGATAGCGCCATTGATATCGTTGGCGTTCATTTTCTGACGCACGCTTCTCACGAAAGACTCAAGACCTTTACCACCTTTTGCTTTGTTGATGGTCAAGAAACGTTCAATTGAGAAAGTGATTACCAGAATGTTAATCGCGATCAGGATTGGTACGATGAAACCACCTTTGTACACCTGGCCCAGCATGTTGCCTGGAAGTGGGTGATTGGCGTTGTCGCCGCCTTCAAAGTTAGCTCCGTTACCAAGGATAAACAGATAAATACAAACAGCAGCGATGATGGCTACCGGAATTACGATGCTTGCGAACATTGAGCCTGCTTTGCCTTCTTGTTGTACTGGTTTTGCAGTTGCAGGTGCACTCTTTTTTTCCATTGTTTCTAAAAATTTAGGTTTAGTTGTTTGTGTTACTGTGTTAGTTGTTGATAATGAATTGGTTGTTAAAAAGTTTAATGCTCTTTATACGTTAATAATTCCCTTTTAACTGCTAAATCAGCGAGAGAGTTACTTCTGTTTGGGAGCAACCTAAATACAAGCCTAGGGATTTAAACGCAATTTATCAAATAATACCGGAAAATTTATTGCAAAAGTACAATCTATTTAAGGTATTTTTAAGAATTTGGTTTATCCTTATGGCTGGCTTTTTGTTTTTGCTTCGTTCCAAAAGACATCCATTTCTGCCAGGGTCATTTCGCTTAGTTTTTTCCCCTGCGATGCGGCCGCTTTCTCAAGGTACTGGAACCGGTGAATGAACTTCTGGTTGGTTTTGGCCAAGGCTTCTTCAGGGTTAAGGTCCAGGAAACGGGCGAAGTTGATCAAAGAAAAAAAGACGTCACCCAGTTCATCGGTGGCTTTGGCCTTGTCTTCTTCGCTGAGTTGGGGTTTGTCAAACTCAGTCTTGAACTCGGCCAACTCTTCCTCTACCTTCTCCCAAACTTTAGAGGGTTCATCCCAATCAAATCCAACGCCGCGGGCCTTCTCCTGGATGCGCATGGCTTTCACCATGGACGGAAGCGAGGAAGGAACGCCGGCTAAAACGGATTTATTGCCCTCTTTCAGTTTCAAACTCTCCCAGTTCTTCTTTACCTCTTCCTCTGTGTCTGCCTTGGTGTCTCCGTAGATATGTGGGTGCCGGAAAACCAACTTGTCGCATTGGGCATTGAGCACCGCCGCGATGTCGAAGGCGCCTTTTTCAGAAGCAATCTTCGCATAGAAAACCAGGTGTAGCAGTACATCGCCTAACTCTTTCTTGATCTCCGGGAGGTCTTGGGTGAGAATGGCCTCAGAGAGCTCGTAGGTTTCCTCAATGGTGAGGTGCCGAAGGCTTTCCATGGTTTGCTTCCTGTCCCAGGGGCATTTTTCTCGCAGATCATCTAAAATATCCAGCAGGCGGTTAAAGGCGTCTAACTGGGCTTGGCGGGGGTAAGCGGGTACTACCGGGGTTTCCATTTAACAAAGATAAACGTATTGTTAACAATTCATGAGCTATGCGGGTTTTCTTAATGAAACAATAACACAACAAACCATAAACTTTACCGGTGAGGGTGAATCAACTTAACTTGTTTTAAGGCCGAATTTTAAGATCTAGCCTTGAAACAGGTTACGTTCTCTCCAAGACCTGGTCCCGGGCAAGAACGATTTATTTTCTACCATGATGCATGCTTCACAAAGATTCCATAACCGGAGTAGAAAAAAGTTGAAGTTTTTTCTTTGGGCGTTGTTCAAAGGCGTTTATCGCCGCCAAATGCCCTAAAAGCAGGTGTATTTGAGAGAACGCCTAAATCCAAGTTAGGTTTTTAGAATTTGCACTAAAACGCTGTCTTCTCTCAAAAGATACTGGCTTCAATGCAAATTATAGTGCTTTGCCAAGGGTTTTGCGCCTTATTCTGGAAAATAAGACCTAAAACGTATAAACCATTGCTGAGAGCCCTTTCTGTATTTAGACGCAATAGTCACCCAATCTGCCGGTTTTGTCTCTTGCTGAGTACCTTAATTAAGGTCTTTGTTGCCCGCCATTGACACGCAGAAAAGATAATGGTAAGCGCCATCCGTGCTGGTAGGCTGGTACCTTTGTCACCATTCCTTGTGTTGAATCATTTCTATTTTACTACTTTTGCGTGTTCAAAATTTGGAATCAGTGGCACTTATAAAATCAATTTCAGGAATAAGAGGTACAATTGGGGGAGAAGTAGGGGACGCCCTTACACCGGTTGATGTAGTGAAATTCGCGGCGGCATTTGGTACCTGGGTACTGCAAACCACCAACAACGATACTATCGTGCTTGGCCGTGATGCCCGTCTGTCCGGTGAGATGGTGAACCGTCTGGTAGCGGCTACGCTGCAAGGCTTGGGCATCAACGTCATAGATTTAGGCCTTTCTACCACGCCCACCGTGGAGATGGCAGTTCCGGCCAAGAAAGCGGGCGGGGGAATCATCCTAACGGCCAGCCACAACCCCAAACAGTGGAACGCACTGAAGCTGTTGAACCAGCACGGCGAGTTCATCAACGATGCCGAAGGGAAACTAGTCTTGGAAATAGCCGAGCAGGAGTCTTTCCAGTTTGCCGAGGTGACCAAGCTGGGAAAATACACCCAGAGCGATAAATTCCTGAAAAAACATATCAAGGCCATTCTTGATCTGCCGTTGGTAGACGTAGAGGCCATTAAAGCCAAGAACTTCAGGGTAGTGGTAGATGCCGTAAACTCCAGTGGTGGGTTTGCCGTGCCTATGCTGCTAGAAGCCTTGGGTGTGGAACGAATAGAGAAATTGAACTGCGAGCCAACCGGCCATTTCGCCCACAACCCAGAGCCGCTCCCCGAGAACCTGGGCGAGATTGCGCGCGTGATGGAGAAAGGCAAGTTTGACCTAGGCATTGTAGTGGACCCAGATGTGGACCGCTTGGCCTTGGTGAACGAAGACGGCAGCATGTTTGGCGAAGAATACACCCTGGTAGCCGTTTCTGACTACGTTTTGCAAAATCAGGTCGGAAACACGGTCTCCAACTTGTCTTCTACCCGCGCCCTGCGCGATGTCACCGAGAAAGCCGGTGGCCAGTACTTCGCCGCCGCTGTGGGGGAGGTAAACGTAGTGAACATGATGAAAGCCCAGAACGCCATCATCGGCGGGGAGGGCAATGGGGGTATCATCTACCCAGAGCTGCATTACGGCCGCGACGCCTTAGTGGGAATCGCCTTGTTTTTGAGCCATTTGGCCAAAACCGGCTTAACCATGACCCAGATGCGGGCTACCTACCCTAATTACTATATCTCCAAAAACAAGATTGAGCTCACCAAAGACATTGATGTAGACGCGGTGCTGGCCAAAGTGCAGAAGCATTATGCCAAGCAGCCCATCAACACCATTGACGGCGTCAAGATTGAGTTCAACAAAGAGTGGGTGCACCTGCGGAAATCCAACACAGAGCCGATCATCCGGATTTACGCCGAGTCTGACAGCCTCTCCACCGCCGACCACCTGGCCAACAAAATCATTGGCGATATCAAAGAGATTATCACCGTTAAGTCGTAGTTAGGTAAAAATACAAAGCTTTAAATTCTTTCTAAGAAGGCTTCCTATGAACCGGACCTGTTTCACCTGTTGTTGTTGTAAAAAGTAAGTTTCCTCATGCGTGTATATCTAGACAATGCGGCTACCACGCCCATAGACAAAGAAGTTTTTGATGTAATGGCTCCCTTCATGCTGGAGCACTACGGAAATCCATCCTCTATACACGCACATGGGAGGCAGGTGCGGGCGGCCATTGAAGGCGCCCGAAAGACAGTAGCCGGTTTGATCAACGCATCGCCGTCTGAGATTTTCTTTACTTCCGGAGGTACTGAGGCCGATAACTTGGCCATTATCTGTTCCGTCCGCAGCCTGGGAATCAAACACGCCATTTCTTCGCCTTTGGAGCACCACGCGGTGTTGCACTCGCTGGAGGCGCTGGAGAAAACCGGCGAGGTGGAGCTGACCATGCTGAGGGTAGACAACAACGGTGTGCTGGATCTGGAGCATCTGGAGCAAACCCTCGCCTCGCAGCCGCGCACGCTGGTGTCAGTGATGCACGCCAACAACGAGATCGGGAACCTGAACGACATCCAAGCCATTGCCGAGATCTGCAAGAGGTACGATGCCATCTTCCACTCAGACACGGTGCAGACCATGGGCCATTACCGTCACGATGTGCAGGCCCTTGGCTTAAACTTCCTGGTAGGATCAGGCCACAAGTTCCACGGGCCTAAAGGCGTAGGTTTCATCTATGTGGACTCAGGGGTGAAAATCCATCCTTTGATTCAAGGCGGATCGCAGGAGCGAAACATGCGCGGCGGCACCGAGAACGTGTACGGGATCATCGGGTTGGCGAAAGCCCTGGAGATTGCGTACCGCGACATGGACGAGCACCAGCGGCATATCCAAAGCCTGAAAGACCGCATGATTGTGAAGCTGCGCGAGCAGATTGAAGACGTGCAGTTCAATGGCCTTTCTGCCGAGGGTGACAAAAGCCTTTATACCGTACTGAACGTGAGCCTGCCGGTGTCTGAGATGAACGAGATGCTCCTCTTCAACCTAGATATCAACAAAATCTCGGCCTCGGGCGGAAGCGCCTGCACCAGCGGCGTAGATTTAGGTTCTCACGTGCTGCGCGCCATTAACTCAGATATGGAGCGGGGCAATGTGCGCTTCTCGTTCAGCAAGTACAACACCGCCGAGGAGATTGATTATGCCGTAGCTACTCTGGCCAAGCTTTACCAGAAAGTATCGGTTTAAGAAGTAAGATATTCTACTAAAACAGAACGCCCCGCCTGTAAAGCGGGGCATTCTGTTTTAAGCCTGGTTTTCTTAATACAAACTTAAAACCGATTTCCCGGCTGTAAATCAGAGAACATCGTAGTAGCTTTGCAGGATTATCATAGCACTATGGCAGACATCGGCACTGATTTACAGCGCGCAATAACCGTTCTAACCCAAGGCGACCTGGTCGCGATTCCCACCGAAACCGTTTACGGACTGGCGGCAAACGCTTATGACGAAAAGGCGGTGGTGAAGATTTTTGAAGCCAAGAACCGGCCTGCCTTCGATCCGCTCATTGTCCACACGCACTCCGTTTCTGAGGTCAGCAACATTGCCCGTGAGGTGCCAGATGTTGCCTATACATTAGCCGAGCGTTTCTGGCCAGGCCCTCTAACCTTAATCTTGCCGAAAGCCAAGCACATCCCGCTGCTGGTGACCTCGGGCCATGATTCCGTGGGCGTCCGCATTCCCAACCATCCGCTCACCCTGGATCTGCTCCGGCAGTTGCCTTTCCCGGTGGCCGCGCCCAG
Organism: Rufibacter hautae; assembly: GCF_008271695.1. Classification (GTDB taxonomy): domain Bacteria; phylum Bacteroidota; class Bacteroidia; order Cytophagales; family Hymenobacteraceae; genus Nibribacter; species Nibribacter hautae. The sequence continues at coordinate 1,470,745 of NZ_VKKY01000001.1, read as the reverse complement.
TGCCAATCCGTTCGGGTACGTGAGCCCCACCACCGCCCAGCACGTGCAGGACCAACTTGGTGACCGCATCCCCTACATTCTGGACGGCGGCGCCTGTGACGTAGGCATTGAGTCTACTATCATAAGACTGAATGGCAACGAAGTGGAAGTGCTGCGCTTAGGCGGACTGGCTGTGGAAGAACTGGAGGAAGTGGTGCACGTCTCCAAAGCCAAAATCAAAACCTCGTCCTCCAACCCCGCCGCGCCCGGCATGCTCAGCAGCCACTATTCGCCCCGCAAAAAGGTGCTTTTAGGCGATATTTCCGAAAACCTGCTCAAAACAGATCCCGCCCGCGTGGGGGTTATTTCCCTTCAGGAGATATTTCCTGAGGTTCCACGTGAACAGCAAATCCAACTCTCCGCCTCCGGCGATTTAAGCGAAGCCGCCCGAAGCCTTTTCTCCGCGCTCCGTACCCTGGATGCCCAACCCATTGATCTGATCCTCGCAGAACCGATGCCGGAACATGGCCTGGGCCTCGCCATCAACGATCGCCTGCAACGCGCCAGCTATCAAGGAAAATAAGAGGTTGAGTGAGACATGCATAGAAAATCAAGCCTTTACTTGTTGTCCTTTGCAGCATTGCTGTCATTCATATCTTGTCAGCATCCAGAGAAGGTGAAATCTAAAGAATATGGATTAGAGATTAAGACATTTGGCCTTACTACAAAGTTTGAGGCATTTATGTATAATACTGATGTTACCGTTTATGATCGGCAGCGGTTCAAGATCAACAATGGACGTTTGGATGAAAACACATTGTATGTTTTAAAACATCATTATGAAAATACAACTGAGATTGTAGACACTTTGAAAGTAAAGTTGGAAGATAGTGCTATTGACTCTCTCTATATCTTGACTTATGCTTATCTCTCAACTATAGATATGGATAATGAGGTAGAAGATAAAGGTGGAGTTAGGGAAAACATACAGGATGGGGCAAGCTTTACTGTTTCTTTGCTATACAACAAAAAGAAATTGGAAGCTTCCCAGTGGGGATTGAAAGGAGTTTGGAGAGCATCAGACCAAGCTGACCAATTATTCAAATTTATTAATAAAAAGCTACCCGAAAAGTTTATGATCTATTAGCTACTCTCTTATCTGCAGTTAATTTAAAGGTTTACTTTTTTCTACTTAGCCATACTCAGTTTTAGGTCAAGTTTTCAATAACTAAGCCTATAACGCTTTAAAAGTAAAAGGCTCCCGTTCGATCAAGAACGGGAGCCTTTTGCTTTTATCTGAAGTTCAGACTACAAGTTACGCTGGATGAACTCGGTCATTTTGGTGAATAGGTGGATGCTGGTGTTGCCGCCGCTGATGCCGTGGTTCCGGTTAGGGTAGTAGGCGCTCTCAAACGGGATGTTGGCTTTCACCAGAGCATTGGTCATCTCGATGGAGTTCTGGAAATGCACGTTGTCATCGCCGGTACCGTGGATGAGCAGGTACTTGCCGCGCAGTTTGTTCGCGTGGGTGATAGGCGAGTTATCGTCGTAGCCTTTGGCGTTGTCCTGTGGTAATTTCAGAAAGCGCTCAGTATAGATGGAGTCATAGAAGCGCCAGTTGATCACCGGAGCCACCGCGATGGCCGCTTTGAACACATCGGCGCCTTTGGTGATGGCCAGTGAGCTCATGTAGCCCCCGAAGCTCCAGCCCCAGATGCCAATGCGGCTTCTATCTACGTACGGCAGGTTGCCCAAATGCTTCGCGCCTTCAATCTGGTCCATCACTTCATAGTGGCCCAGGTTGCCGTACGTCATTTTCTTGAAATCTGCGCCGCGTCCGCCGGTTCCCCGGTTATCAATCACCGCAATAATGTACCCCTGTTTGGTGAGGTAGCTATGCCACAGGTAATTGCGGCCTCTCCAGCTATCTACCACTTCCTGGCTGCCCGGACCACTGTACTGGAACATCAAGACCGGGTACTTTTTGTTCGGGTCGAAGTCAGCGGGTTTGATAGTGTAGCCGTTTAGGGTCACGTTCTCCGAGGTCTTGAACTGGAAAAACTCGGGCTTCGGCATGTTGTAGGTAGCCAGTGTGTTCTTCAGATTCTCGTTGCTCTCCAATACCTTGATCTGCTTTCCGTCTGAAGTATGCAGGCTTACCACGGTTGGAGTGGTGATGGTGGAGAAGTAATCCAGGTAATATTTGAAATCGCGGCTCAGGTTGATGGTGTGCGTGCCTTTGGCCGGTGTGAGGCTCTTCTTGTTCTTGCCGTTCAACCCGATGCTGTACAAATGGCGCTCCAGCGGCGATGCCTCGGTGGAGGTGAAGTACACCACGTTGTTCTTCTCGTCCACGCCGTAGAAGCTGCTCACCTCCCACTTGCCCTTCGTGATTTGGCGCACCAGTTTGCCGTTCATGTCATAGAGGTACAAGTGGTTGAAGCCGTCTTTCTCTGAGCTGTGCACAAACTGCTTGCCGTTGGCCAGGTACGTCAAATCATCGGTGATGTCGATGTAGGCTTTATCGGTCTCCTTCAGCACCACTTTGCTTTGGCCGGTCTGCGTGTTAGCGTGCAGGATCTCCAGCGTGTTCTGCAAACGGTTCATTCTCCGGATGGACAACAGATTAGGCGAGTTGGTCCAGTTGATGCGCGGGATGTACTGGTCGGCCTCAGCGCCGGTTTCCATCTTGGTTGTTTTGCCGGAGCCCAGGTCGAAGGTGTAGATGGCCACGGTGGCGTTTTTCTCGCCGGCCTTCGGATACTTGAACTTGTAGTCCTGCGGATACAATGGTCCCCACATCTGCATATTGTACTCGGGCACTTGGCTCTCATCGAACTTGTAGAACGCAATCTGGTTTCCCTGCGGCGACCAGAAAAACGCCTGCGCAAACCCGAATTCCTCTTCGTACACCCAGTCGGTGCCGCCGTTGATGATGAAGTTCCACTTGCCGTCATTGGTAACCTGACGCTCCTGCATGGTGGCCAGGTCTACGTAGAACAGGTTGTTGTCCCGCACGAAGGCAACATATTTGTTATCCGGCGAGAAGGTGGCGTAAGACTGCTTTCCGCCCTGGCTCAGTTTCTGCAGTTTTTTGCTGGCGCGATCATACACGTAGAAATGGCCTTTGCTGCTGCGTCGGTAAATAGGCTCGTGCTCGGTTTCAAACAGGATTTTAGTTTCATCATTGCTGAAGCTGTAATCATCGTACTCCAGCGTCTTGCCGTTCACCTTGATGTCTTCGCCCTCGATGATGGTGCTCACCGGCTGACCGGTAGTCACGTCCACCTGCACCACGTCCACAGCCTGGTTCTTTTGGTCGACTACCTGCGAAGAGTAGAACTGGCCGTTCCGCATCCAGTTCACGCCATAGACAGAGCGGGCTTGGAAGGTGCCTTTCCGGAAGATGTCGTCTAAATCAAAGTCGCGTTTTTGTTGGGCCTGTGCGCTCAAAGTCAGCACCAGGCAAGAAGCCGCTAGAACCCAGCGGTTAATCGTATGTCTCATGGGGTTTGTTAGAAAGTTCGTAGCCTTAAAAGTAGGCATTTATTGGTAATGAGAGATTGAATGGTTGAATGAATGAGAGAATAATGGTGCACGAAAGCATTCATTCAATCTCTCAATCTCTCATTCTCTCAATCATTCATTAAAGCTTGATGCACACATTCTGTGGCTCGGTGAAGAAGCGGAGCGCTTCCCAGCCGCCTTCCCGGCCCACGCCGCTTTGCTTCGTGCCACCAAATGGGGTTCTTAGATCCCGCAAAAGCCACGTATTCACCCACACAATACCGGATTGAAGTGCATGCGCCACGCGGTGCGCTCGGGTGAGGTCCTGGGTCCAGACGGAGGCGGCGAGGCCGTATTGGGTGTAGTTGGCGTAGGTGAGGGCTTCTTCCTCAGTGTCAAAGGGCAGGAGCGTGACTACCGGACCGAAGATTTCCTCGGTGTTAGTGCGACAGGTGTGGGGAAGGCCTTCAAAGACGGTGGGCTGCAGAAAGTAGCCGTTCGCGCAGCGGCCCTCTAGTTGCATGCGTTCGCCGCCGGTGAGTAGGGTGCCGCCTTCTTCTTGCGCCAGGGCGATGTATTGCTGCACTTTCTGTAAATGCGCTTCCGATATGAGGGCACCCATCCGGGAGCCTTCTTCTATTGGGTCACCTACCGTCAGGTTTTTGGCTCTTTCCAGAAAAGCGGCCTTGAAACGGTCATACAGCGGACGCTCCACTAAGATGCGCGAGCCGCAGAGACAAATTTGACCTTGGTTCGCGAAGGCAGCCTGCACTGCGGTGTTCACCGTTTTCTCAAAGTCACAATCCGCGAAGATGACGGTGGCGTTCTTGCCGCCTAGTTCCAGGGAAAGTTTCTTGAACATGGGTGCCGCCATACGGGCAATGGTTTTGCCGGTTTGGGTGCCGCCGGTAAAGGAAATGGCCTTTACGTCAGGATGTTCGCACATAGCGGCGCCTGCTTTAGGGCCGGTGCCGTGCACGATGTTCAGTACGCCAGCGGGAAGTCCGGCTTCCAGGCAAAGCTCGGCTAGCAGATGGGCGGTATAGGGCGTGATCTCGGAGGGTTTAGCCACTACGCAGTTCCCGGCGGCCAGGGCCGGGGCAATCTTCCAGGTGAACAAGTAAAGCGGAAGGTTCCACGGGGAAATACAGGCCACCACGCCCAGCGGTTTGCGCACGGTGTAGTTCACGGCCACGCCTTCCATGGTGTGGGCCTCCGAGGCAAAATGCTGCACGCCCGTCCCGAAGAAATACAGGTTGCTGCTGGCCCTCGGGATGTCCACGGTTCTGGAGAGGGAGAGCGGTTTGCCGTTATCGGTGGTCTCGGCTTCGGCCAGGTGCTCCAGGTTCTGGTCAATCAATTCGGAGAGCTTTATCAGAAAACGGCCCCGTTTCTCGGCGGAGAGGGTAGACCAGGCAGGGAATGCCGCCTGTGCTGCTTCCAAGGCTGCCTGGACATCGCGCTCATCAGAATCCGGGATTTGCGAATACACCTCGCCGGTGGCCGGGTTAATGTTGGGCAGGAACGCCCCCGAGACCGGAGCGACGAAGGTACCGTTGATGTAGTTCTGGAGGTGCAGCATACAGCTATTGATTTATATAAAAGCGCAGGAACGGGATGGGCTCTAAGGCAGGGTTTGATTCATGTTGTTGGTTACACTCCAAAAGAGGTACACCAGAATCGCCGAAAGGACCAGGCCGCCTAGGACGTTTATGGCTAACAGTTTATGGTGCCAGTCTTTCAGAAACCACACCCCTCCGGCGAAGCACAGGCAGAACACTGCTATTAGGAATCCGCCCAACTCAAAGAAGAACGGCAACGCCAGCGCCGGGAGAACCAGGAAACCCAGCGCCAGGTAGATGCACAATTTGAGGTTCTGGTTCCCGAGCAATGGTTTGAGGAGTTCTGAGATGGACAGCAGCAGAAACGGTAAAAACAGCAGTGCCATGAAGAAGATGAGCAGTATCGCCATGCCTCCCTCTTTTATGAGAACGATGGTCAAAACGATAGAGGTAAGCGAAAACCCAACGGCCTGGTACAGGCTTAAGTAGAAGTTGAGTCTTTTTTGTTTCACGGGCATGGGGGAGAAATCTTTGTTTGTTTCGGTTACAGGTTGCCCAGTCGGCCGCCGTCTACGGGTACGTTGATGCCGGTGATGTAGCCAGCCGCCGGTGAGGCCAGGAATGCCGCCGCCGCCGCCACTTCCTCGGGCTCGGCAAATCGGTTGGCCGGGATGCCCGCCTTCATCTCTTTTTCTATCTCCTCACGCGAGAGGCCGGTTTTCTGCATGCGGTTTTCAATCAGCGAGTGGTGGCGGGCCGTTACTGTAGCGCCAGGCAGTACATTGTTGACCGTAATGCCAAACGGCGCCAGCTCAAAAGACAGCGTTTTAGCCCAGTTGGCCACCGCGCCCCTGATGGTGTTGGATACGCCCAAGCCTTTGATGGGCTGCTTCACCGAGGTGGAGATAATGTTAATGATGCGGCCGTACTGCGCTTCCTGCATGTACGGCACCACCGCCTGCACCAGCACGTGGTTAGACAGCAGGTGCGCCGCAAAGGCATTCTCAAACTCTTCTAAAGCAGCATCCAAAGCCGGTCCGCCCGCCGGTCCGCCGGTGTTATTTACCAGGATATGGTTTTGACCGATTTTCTCTAAATGGGCCGCTAAACGTTCCTGCACCTCCCGAGGCCGGCTGAAGTCTGCCACTACGTACTGGTGCTCTTGCCCGGCTTGGGTAGACAGTTCCTGTAAGGTTTGTTGCAGGCGTTCTTCGTTGCGGGCTACCAGCGTGACCGTTGCGCCCATGAGCGCTAACTCCAGGGCCACCGCTTTGCCAATTCCCTGCGTACTGCCGCAGACCACGGCGTGCTTGTCTTGTAGGTTCAAATCCATAGAGGTAAATGTACAGATTATTCCGGATGGAGGGAATGGCTGTTTCTGGCCCGCTTTGGTGAAAACGGCCCCAGAACGGCATCTATCTTTTATGCGGCAGGTTTCGTACCTTGGAGCAATCTCTGGGCCGATTCCGGAGACGCATCCTATACTCAAACGCTATTGACATGGCCTTACAACCTGCCTTCAACTTCAAGAAATGGATAGAGGAACACCGCCACCTGCTTAAGCCGCCGGTGGGCAACCAACAGGTGTACAAAGACAACAAAGACTTTATTGTGATGGTGGTGGGCGGACCCAACTCGCGCAAAGATTACCACATCAACAACGGCGAGGAATTCTTTTTCCAGTTGGAAGGCGACATCGTGCTCAAAGTCATTGACAACGGCGAGTTCAAAGACATCCACATCAACGAAGGCGATATTTTCCTGCTTCCACCCAATGTGCCCCACTCCCCACGCCGCGGCCCAAACACCGTAGGGCTGGTGATGGAGCGTTACCGCAATGAAAGCGAACTAGACGGTTTCCAGTGGTACTGCGAGAACTGCAACACCAAACTGTACGAAGAGTTCATCCCGGTGTCAGACATCGTGGGGCAGTTGCCCGTGGTCATGAACGCCTTCTGGGCCTCAGACGAAAAACGCACCTGCTCCAACTGCTGTGAAGTGATGGCGAAGCCGGCTCCAGTGCAGCAGTAGAAAAGAATTACCGTTTAGCACTAGTCTTTGCTGTAATTAGTCGTTAGAGCCCAATGAAATATATTAAAAGCATATCCAGATTGCCTCAATTAATAATTACTCTCTCGTTTCATTTATCTGTTTGGATAATAGAGCGGTTCAGCAATGTTAAAAAGTATGAGGAGATAGTTGATAAGCTTAATGAGTTAGAACGAGGAACCTTAGGGAAGGATATTGCTGAATGCTTGATAAGCAATAAGCTAAGGCTTGTGCCGGGGTATGAATCACATGACCTCAAACATGTTCTTTTGGACTATAAAATGACTCCGGTTGACGAAATAAGAATGCAAGCATTTATGATTGGCAATGGGAATATATCTGTGCCAAGTCTAGCCATCTTTTTGTACGGATTTTTACTCCTTCCTAATAAGTGGCGAATCTTTTATGGTGACTTCAAGCAGGGGCTAGCATCACAATCAATAAAGTCTTGGCAGATTGAACAGTATTCAAAATACTACACAGCAGATTTAAGGAAAAGAGTGGTAGGTTCTAAAAATATAGAACTTGTGATGAAAACTAAATTAACAAAGATTGCCTTGATTACTTCCTGTATGTCTATGCTGTTAGGAGGATTTGGGATGCTATATTGTTTACCTTATTTATTCTCTCCAGTACTTGAAGATTTAGTGGGAGCAGGTTTCCCATTTTTAGGAGGAGCTATATTGTTCGCAGCCGGACTACTCAGTTTCTCAGTCACCAATAAAAAGTCTGGCTCTATCAATGCTTATGAGACAGTTGGCACTTGACACAGTTCTAACTGTTTGTACCTTCAACAGTATCCAATTAACACAAAGGCCCGCCTTCTCCAAAGAAAGCGGGCCTTTGCTATGATTACTGTTTCGCGGCAGATTTTCAGAAATCAGCCTGTAAATAGTTTATTCTTCTTTCATGTTGTGGTACACGGCTTGCACGTCATCGTCCTCTTCCAGGCGGTCAATGAGTTTTTCCATGTCTTCCTGTTGCTCCGGGGAAAGTTCTTTGAGAACGGTTGGGTAGCGCTGCAATTCTGAGGTTTTCACGTGGAGGCCGCGCTCTTCCAGGGCTTTCTGCATCGCCCCAAAATCACCGAAAGAGGTTTGGATGATGATCTCGTTCTCTTCTTCGTCTTTGTCAATGCTCTCCAGCCCGAAATCAATCAGGTCCAGCTCCAGTTCTTCCATGTCCAGGCCTTCGCCGTTGAGGTGAAAAACGCCTTTACGCTCAAAGATAAAGTCAAATTGACCGGTGCGGCCTAGCTCCCCGCCGGTGCGGTTGAAGTGCATGCGCACGTTGGCCACGGTGCGATTCACGTTGTCGGTAGCGGTTTCTACCAAAACAGCCACGCCGTGCGGACCGTAGCCCTCATATACAACTTCTGAGTAATCGCTTTCTTCTTTGCCTTGGGCGCGTTTAATGGCGGCTTCCACGCGGTCTTTGGGCATGTTCACCCCTTTGGCGTTCTGGATGCACACCCGCAGGCGGGCGTTGGTGTCTGGGTCGGGTCCGCCGGATTTCACGGCCATCACAATCTCTTTCCCTATGCGGGTGAACTGCTTGGACATCATGTCCCAGCGTTTCATCTTCCGGGCTTTCCGGAACTCAAATGCTCTTCCCATGCGGTTAGTCTAAAACAAAGTATAGGCAAATATCAGGAAAAACGGCGGATAGCCCAAGCGGGTTGCTACACATGTTCGGCTAAATAATCCTCCAGCTTCAGTTTGCCTTTGATGGGGGCTACGCAGTCTCTTTTGGTGACTTCCACAAAGAATGCCGCCTTCTCATAGAGAGACCGGTTCACCAGGCGCACCATGGACAGAAAAGAGTTCACCACCCAATACGGCACTTTGGGAATGGCCCTGTTGCCCTTGCCCACCGCCTTGCCCACCAGTTGTACCAATTCCAGACGCGAATAAGTTACCGGGCCGCCCAGTTCCATCACTTTCTCCGGAGAGGTAAGCGCCTGCACGCAGGCCTCGGCTACTTCCTGCTCATGGATAGGATTGGTGATGCACTCCCCGTCACCGATAGACGCCAGCCGGCCCTTGCGCGCCATGGGCAGCAGATTCAGGAAAGCCGAGAAAAGCGCGGGTGGTTTGATGATGGTGGCGGCAATCCCGCTGTGCTGCAGGGCCCGGGCAAAGTCTTCGTGCGCCTTGAAGTACGCCACGTGCGGGTGTTTCTCGCCGCTGAAGGCACCCACGTAGATGAATTTCTTCAACTGGCCGTGGGCCTGCGCCAACTGGAGCACGTTCAGGTTGCCCTGAAAATCCACTTCGTGGAAGGAGGTACGGCTGCTGTCTGAGAGGCTCAGGCTTTTGCCCAGCGCCGAGATGATGTAATCCACGCCCTGTACCAGCGCCGGGGAAAGGGTTTCAGGATCAGTGGGGTCGCAGATGATCACCTCGTCTACCGAGGGCTGTAGCTGCTCGGCTTTCAGGGGCGTGCGGGCGGTGGCGCGGACCTTGTAAGGCTGCTGTTTCAGCACTTCCAGGATACTGGAGCCGAGGCTTCCGGTGCTTCCCAAAACAAGGATTGTTTGCATAGACAGGGCGGGTGAGAGGTGGGGAATATACTCTTGTCCTCTAAACTACCCATCTTTTGAATTTATTGCAAAAGAAGCCGCCTGTAAAATGAGTTTTGGCAACAAACCCATCGGCCACCTGGCAATGTATTGTTCGCCAGATAACCAATCCAAGTCTTGGCTGAAGGATGAAAAATCGGCTTCCGGCACACATAAATCCTAAGTGAATAAGCAATCTTGTTTCAAGGCCGATTTTCTGAAAATGGCCGGAAAACCTCCTTAACCGATGTAGGCAGTGGCTTCAATCTCCACCAGCAGCGCGGGGTCAATGAGGGCTTTGACTTCCACCATGCTGGTGACCGGCCTGATGTCTTTGAAAAACTCGCCGTGCGCGCGGCCCACCTCTTCCCATTGGCTGATATCGGTCACGAACATGCGCGTGCGTACTACCTCGTCCAGTGAGGCGCCGGCTTCCTGCAAGACCCGTTCTATCTTCTGCAGAATGCAAACCGTTTGCGCGTACACATCGCCTGGACTAACCACCTGACCGTTCTCTACGGCGGTGGTGCCGGCGACTTCAATCAAGGGGCCCACGCGTACGGCCCTGGAGTAACCTACAGTGCTTTCCCAGGGTGCGCCCGAGGAGAATAATTGTCGTGCCATGTGCGTATATAATAAGGTGAAAGGATGAAGTAAGTTTATCTAACCTGCCGCACTTCTGCCAGGCCGCGAGGCATTTTTCGTAAATATTTTGCCGTGCGTTTCAAGCTGGTTTTGTCAAAAACAAGCCAGAAAACGGAGCCTGCCGACCTTGAGACGAGACTATGTGAAAGAGATTTCGTAAGTTGAGCAACAGTTCCTTTTTGTTTGTTCTGCCAGCCATGTCCTACCAGCCGCTTAAGATAGACATCCACACCCACATTCTGCCGGAGCGTTGGCCCGATCTGCGGGAGCGGTACGGCTATGGCGGGTTCATCAGGCTGGAGCACCACAAACCCTGCTGCGCCCGCATGATGCTGGACGACCGGTTCTTCCGTGAGATCCAGGAAAACAGTTGGGATCCCGCGGCCCGCATGCGCGAGTGCGACCAACATGGCGTGCACGTGCAGGTGTTAAGTACCGTGCCGGTCATGTTCAGTTATTGGGCCAAGCCCGAGCACACCTGGGACCTCTCTAAAATCCTTAACGACCATATTGCCGGGGTGGTGGCCCGGTACCCGGCGCGGTTTGTGGGTCTGGGTACCCTGCCCATGCAAGACACCGACCTGGCCATCAAAGAACTGGAGCGCTGCGTGAAAGAGCTTGGGTTGGCCGGGGTGCAGATAGGCTCCAACGTGAACGACACCAACCTGGACGATGCCGCCTTGTTCCCCATCTTTGAAGCCGCCGCCGATCTGGGGGCTGCCGTTTTTGTGCATCCCTGGGACATGATGGGCGAGAAGAAGATGCGCAAGTACTGGCTGCCTTGGCTCGTGAGCATGCCTGCCGAGACCTCCCGGGCCATCTGCTCGCTTATCTTCGGAGGGGTGCTGGAACGGTTGCCTAACCTCAGGCTGGCCTTCGCGCACGGCGGCGGATCTTTCCCGTTCACGCTGGGCCGCATCCAACACGGCTTTGACGTTCGCCCCGATCTCTGCGCCGTGGACAACCCCGTGGCCCCGGAAAACTACGTGGGCAAGTTCTGGATAGACTCATTGGTTCATTGCCCCAATACCCTAGATTATGTGGTAAAGCAATTTGGGGCAGACCGGGTGGCCTTGGGCTCCGATTACCCTTTTCCGCTGGGTGAGCAGGAGCCCGGCAAACTCATTGAGTCCATGGCTTATTCCCAAGAGGTGAAAGAACTGCTGCTGGGTGGCGCCGCCTTGCAATGGCTGGGTCTGGAGAAAGAGCGTTTCCTGGTGCAGAAGTTGGCCCAGAGCAAACAAACCCCCTGATTTTCTGTTGGTGTAGAAAGTACCCAGGATGGGGCTGTTTGCACCGGCATCTTCTTAAATTTGTTTCTTCAACGTATTCGCATTTCATGGCTTTTCAAAATACCCTTGCCTTTGCCCAATCCCTAGACCAGGCAGATCCGCTCCGGTCGTACAGAGACCAGTTCCATATTCCAACCTTCAATGGGAAAGACACGGTCTATCTCTGCGGCAACTCCCTGGGGCTACAGCCCAAAGCGGCCCGGGCCGCCCTGGAGGAAGAAATGACCAAATGGGCCGAATTGGGTGTGGAAGGGCATTTTACCGGTGATACGCCTTGGTTTACCTACCATGCGGCCTTGGCCGAGCCAACTGCCCGGCTGGTGGGTGCCCTGCCGCAGGAAGTGGTGGTCATGAACCAGCTCACCGTGAACCTGCACCTCATGCTGGTATCTTTTTATCTGCCGCAAGGCCAGCGCTATAAGATCTTGACCGAGGCCGGGGCATTCCCCTCAGACCAATACGCGCTGGAGAGTCAGGTGAAATTCCACGGATTCAACCCCGATGCCGCCATTATTGAAGTGGCGCCCAGGGCCGGCGAGCATACGCTGCGCACCGAGGACATTCTGGCCGTCATCCGCGAGAAAGGCAGCGAGATTGCGCTGGTGATGATGGGTGGAGTGAACTACTATACCGGTCAGGTGTTTGACATGGCCGCCATCAGCCGCGAGGCCCATGCTGCAGGCGCCATCTGCGGTTTTGACCTGGCGCACGCCGCGGGCAACGTGCCACTGCAACTGCACGGCTGGAACGTGGACTTTGCCGTGTGGTGTACCTATAAATACCTGAACTCTGGCCCGGGCGGAACCTCCGGGGTGTTTGTGCACGAGCGCCACGCCAAGAACCCAGACCTGCCGCGCTTCGCCGGCTGGTGGGGCCATGACCAGAGCGTGCGCTTCCAGATGAAGAAAGGCTTTATTCCTATGCCGGGCGCCGAGGGATGGCAGCTCTCCAACAGCCAGATTCTGCCCATGGCTGTGCACAAAGCCTCCCTACAGATGTTTGACCAAGCTGGTATGCAGAACCTGCGCGCTAAAAGCGAGCAGCTCACCGGCTACCTTGAGTTCCTGATCAATGAACTAGCGCAGCCCAAAGAAGCCTTGGAAGTCATCACGCCCAAAGAGCCATCGGCGAGGGGTTGCCAGTTGTCATTGCTGGTGCACCAGAACGGCCGCGAGCTGTTTGAGACCTTAATGGCCAATGGCTTTATCCTGGACTGGCGCGAGCCCAACGTGATCCGGGTGGCGCCCACGCCGCTCTACAACACCTTTGAAGACGTGTTCCGGTTCGGGCAGTTTTTGGCGGCGCATTTCCAGAAATAGAGCTCTTTGCTATTCGCAAAAGCTACAAATAGATAGCGCTCCTTTACCTACCCCTACCCCTCCCAGGAGGGGATTTCTAACTAGAATGCTTGGGAAAGCCTTAGCCTTTACTTTTAGGCTTTTGGTATTCCCCTCCTGGGAGGGGTAGGGGTGGGTTGATTTTCAACAGCGGGAATGGAGACAATAGATTAAATACAGCCAACCAACGCTTCTTCCACGTGCCTTTTCTTAGGTTGTTTGTTTTAGAGGTAGTTTGCGCAAAACCGCCTCTAAACACAAAGACCTGAGGAAAGGCATTTTGCTTTAGGGGTAGTTTCTGGCTGAGAAGGAGTTGCCTGAGCAGGTAGCCACAGGTTTTTTTGCGCTTTTTCAGAAAATAAGGCAGAAACATGCGCCTGGTTTCCGTATGAGGTAAGTATTTATACGAGGAGCAGGGTTCCGCCTGCCAGAAACTGAAGCGGCCATGGACATTTACCTGATTTCTTTTGTGGTGGTTGGCATTGCCGCGCTGGCCATGGCCTGGTTGCCCACCTGGTTCAAGGAAGTGCCTGTTTCCTATGCCATGCTGTTTATCTGCGTGGGTTTTCTGCTCTATAAACTCCCCATCGGGTTGCCTGAGCCTGACCCTTTGCGCAAGAACGATTTTGCGTTGCGGCTCTCAGAACTGTGCGTCATCATCACGCTTATGGGCACGGGCATCAAGATCAACCGGCGGTTTTCCTTGTTCAAGTGGCAGGTGCCGTTGCGGTTGGTGAGCTGGACCATGCTGCTTTGTATAGGCACCCTGGCTTGGCTGGCCTGGCAGTTCCTGGGCTTTCCGGTGGCCTCGGCGGTGTTGCTGGCGGCGGCTTTGGCGCCCACTGACCCAGTGCTGGCCTCCGATGTACAGGTGGGGCCGCCCAGCGATGAGGTGGAAGACGCCACCCGTTTCGCGCTCACTGCCGAGGCCGGTCTAAACGACGGCATGGCTTTTCCCTTTACCTGGCTGGCCATCTCGTTGGCACTTCACGGGCTGGCGCCCGAAGCCTGGCTCATGGACTGGCTTTCCTATGATGTGCTGTACCGCATTGTGGTGGGCGTGGGAGCGGGTTTTTTGCTGGGGAAAGTGCTGGAGTACCTCTTGTTCAAGCTTCCCAAGAAAGGCAACTTCCCCGAGACGCAGGACGGCTTTGTGGCCATCTCGGCGACGTTACTCGTTTACGGCCTCACTGAGATGGTGCACGGGTACGGCTTCATTGCGGTGTTCATCACGGGCCTTACCCTCAAGCATTACGAAGAAGACAATTCCTACCACCGTGAGATGCATGATTTCACCGACCAGATTGAACGGATTCTGGTGGTCATTGTGCTCATTTTGCTGGGCGGCAGCATCAGCCGGGGCCTGCTGGATGCGCTTACCTGGCAAGGCGCGCTGGTGAGCATCGGGTTTCTGCTGGTGATTCGGCCGCTGGCCGGATTCATTGGTTTATTGGGCGTTCCGGTGAAAACCCGGGAAAAGTGGGCCATCAGCTTCTTCGGGATTAGGGGGATAGGATCGGTGTTCTACCTGGCTTTCGCCTTGGGCAAAGCCGATTTCGCGAACCCCGAGGAAATCTGGGCGGTGGCGGGCTTCACCATCCTGTTGTCGGTTTTCATGCACGGCGTGCTGGCTACCCCCATCATGCGCTACCTGGACAAGGTCCGGAAGCCCACCGATTTCATTGACCCCGACAAAGCCGCCCTGGAGATGTCAGACAATGACAAAGGCGAGCCTACCGCTAAGCCCCAGGAATAATTTAGCTGTATCTTTCCTGCATGCCGCACCTCTCCCCAGAATTCCAAAAGCAGTTTGCCGCCTGTAAGCTGCCTATGCCCGATGCGGAGGTCTACCTGCTCCCGGCTTTTATTCCCCCGGGGAAACGAGAGGTTCTGCAACAGGCGCTGACAGAGAAAGCCGCCTGGCGCCAAGAGAAGATCAGGATGTTTGGCCGCCAGGTAGACCAGCCCCGGCTCACCGCCTGGTACGCCGATGCCGGCAAAGCCTACACCTACTCGGGCCTCACCTGGGAACCGCTGCCCTGGCTGCCAGAATTATCAGATTTAAGAAAAGACCTGGAAAAGACTACGGGCGCCGCTTTCAACAGCGTGTTGCAAAACCTCTATCGTCACGGCCAAGACAGCATGGGCTGGCACGCCGATGATGAACCCGAATTAGGGCAGAACCCCATCATTGCCTCTATCAGCTTGGGCCAGGAGCGCACCTTCTCTTTCCGGCACCGGCAACAGAAAGACTTGAAACACCAACTGGTTTTGCCCTCCGGCAGTCTGCTCCTCATGGCCGGCCCCACCCAACACTTCTGGCACCATCAACTCCCCAAAACCACCAAACCGCTTCAACCAAGAATCAACCTCACGTTTAGATTGATTGATTGAGTGATTGAATGATTGAGAGAATGTCATTTTCCTATTCACTCATGCTCTCAATCACTCCTTCTCTCATTTAAAAGAGAGCCGTCTGGTACGTGCCGCTCATTTTGGCTTCGTGTTCTAAAAGCCACTGTTTGCGCCAGAGTCCTCCGGCATAACCGGTAAGCTGGCCCTGCGCGCCCACTACGCGGTGGCAGGGTACCAGAATCATCCAGGGGTTGGCGCCGTTGGCCACGCCCACCGCCCGTACCGCACCCGCGTTATTCATGCGTTTAGCCAGACCCAGGTAATGGTCGGTTTTGCCCAAGGGGATCTGTTGCAAAGCTTGCCAGACCTGTTGCTGAAAGGGAGTGCCTTGGGTGTAGAGCGGGAGGTCAAAGGTGTGGCGTTTACCGGCGAAGTATTCTTCCAGTTGCGTGGCGGCCTCCTGCAGACAGACGGGGATAACCGGGCTGTCCGTTTCGGGGCCGTTTTCCAGAAAGCAAGCCCTAAACAGCTGATTTTCCGTAGAGGTAAGCTGAATGGTGCCCACCGGTGAAGTGACATGGAGCACAAAGAGCGATGAAGGGGCAGACATGGCAGGGCTTGTTTACAAAATTTAACCTAAGTTTACCTCTTCTTTCCGTAGAAAGCACCTTTTGAGGGCCAGTTTCTGCGTAGAGACCACACGTAACTAAAATTGATGGAGAAAACCACCCAACTCAGCGTCATGGGCGGGGGCCTGGTAGGCTGCCTGCTGTCTTTGTATCTTGCCAAACAAGGATACCGGGTGGATGTGTACGAGCGGCGGCCAGACCTGCGCCGCACCGATCTTGGCGGCGGGCGCTCCATCAACCTGGCGTTGAGTGACCGCGGTTGGCGGGCCCTGGAAACCATCGGCATTGCCGAGGATATCCGCAAGGTGGCCATTCCCATGTACCAGCGCGTGATGCATGACAAGAACGGGAATCTCTCTTTCCAGCCGTACGGGCAGGAGGGGCAGGCCATCTACTCCGTTTCCCGGGGCGGCCTGAACCAGGCGCTGTTGGATTTGGCCGAGGCCGAGCCCACCATCTCGCTGCACTTTCAGCAACAGGTCATGGAGGTGGAGGTGGCCACGAACAAAGTCACCATGCTGGACACGGTCTCGGGGCAGGAGCACCACATCTCGCCGGACGTGATTTTTGCCGCCGACGGCGCCTATTCCATGGTGCGGCTGTCATTGCAGAAAACAGACCGGTTCAACTACGAGCAAAGCTACCTGGACTACGGCTACAAAGAACTCACCATTCCGCCCGCGGCCGATGGGAGCTGGCAACTGGAGAAAAACGCGCTGCACATCTGGCCCCGCGGCCAGTACATGATGATTGCGCTGCCTAACGTGGACGGGTCTTTTACCTGCACCATGTTTTTCCCCTACGAAGGCGAGCCCTCCTTTAAATCACTGCAGACGCCCGAGCAACTGACCAGCTTCTTCCAGGAAATCTTCCCCGATGCCACGGCGCTCATGCCCGATCTGGCGCAGGAGTTCTTCGAGAATCCCATCGGGTCGTTGGTGACCATCAAGTGCCAGCCCTGGCGCCACAGCGGCAAGATCCTGTTGCTGGGCGATGCCGCCCACGCCATCGTGCCGTTCTACGGGCAGGGCATGAACGCCGGGTTTGAGGACTGCACCGTTTTGCGCGGTTTATTGGAACAGCACCAAGACAATTGGGAGACCATTTTCCAGACGTTCCAGGACGTGCGCAAGCCCAACACCGATGCCATTGCCGACCTGGCCGTCTATAACTTTATTGAGATGCGTGACAAAGTCGCCGATCCGCGTTTTCTGCTCCAAAAGAAAATAGAGGCCAAAATCACAGCCCAATACCCAGATTCCTGGCTGCCTTTGTATTCCATGGTTACCTTTTCCCCGGATTTACCGTATGCCGAGGCACTGGCCAATGGTCAGCGGCAGGAAGAGATCATGCGGGTATTAATGGAACATATCCAGAAAGAGGAAGACTATGACAAGCCAGCAGTGCAGGAGTACCTGCAGGCGCAACTGGCTTAGTTTGCCTCTGTTTTCAGGCCTTTTTCCGGAAAACACCCTTTAAACACCCTGCAGAAAAGTCTTTGCCGGCCAAACCCAAAACACCTTCTACATACCTAGAGAAGGTGAAGCGAACTGATTGTACATGATATTTTCCCGTCTGAAAGATTACTACCTGGCCCTGGGGTCCTTTGTATTGGTGTTGGGAATCACCTTGTATGCCTACTATGTGTCCAAATCCAATGACGAGGCTGAGGATGCCCGCATGTTTGAGATCAAGAAGGTGCAGATCAAAGCCACCCTGGAGCGCCGCATGGGCTATTACTTGCAGATCTTGAAGGGCGTAAACGGGTTGTTTGCCGCCTCAGACACTGTGACCCGCGCCGGTTTCCATGGCTACCTGAGTTCGCTGGATATCCTCCGGAACTACCCCGGGGTGCAGGGGATTGGATTCGCGGCCATGGCCACGCCAGAGCAGGCCCCGGTGCTGGAGGCCCGCATTCGGGCCGAGGGGTTTCCCAATTTCCAGATCACCCCGGTTGGGCCCCGCACAGAGTACTCGGCCATCATCTTTTTGGAACCCATGAACGTGGCCAACCAACGGGCCTTGGGTTTTGACATGTTCAATGACCCTACCCGCCGCGAGGCCATGGAAGCTGCCCGTGACTCAAACCGGCCGGCCATGACGGGTAAGGTGCGGTTGGTGCAGGAAAGCGGGAAAGATGTGCAGGCGGGCCTGCTTATCTACATGCCGGTCTACTACGGCGGCGAAGACCCGGTAGACTTCATGGAGCGCAGAAACAAGCTGCGGGGCTTTGTCTATGCGCCTTTCCGAGCCAAAGACCTTTTCTCCAATACCTTGGGTGATGCTTTGGAGAACATCAGCATTTCCATCTATGACGGCAAAAAGATAAAAGAAGACGCGCTCCTTTTCCGGAACGCCACGGATATTGACGTTGCTGCCAGCTCTGACAGCCTGCTCACAGATACAGACACCATTCGGTTTGCCGGCCGTACCTGGACCCTGCGCTACAAAGCGAACAAGGCTTTCGCTGAGGCCTCGGGCATAGACCAGCACGACCTCATCTTGTTGGGTGGCAGCATCATCAGCTTGCTTATTTTCTTCGTGGTCTGGTCACTGCAGCGATACCTGCGCTCAAACCAACTCACTGAGCTCATCACCAAAAACACCACCGCCGGTTTGTTCATGCTGGACGACCGGGGCTACTGTACCTTTCAGAACCCATCCGCTGAAAAGTTGCTGGGGTATGACCTATCGGAATTGAAGCGAAGGCCTTTGTATGAGGTGGTGCACCGGGGCAGTGAGGCCGGGAACCTGGCGCCGGAGCTGGTGTCTCAGAAAGCCTTTACCTTTGAAGATTCCTTTGTCTGCCATGACGGCAACCTTATTCCGGTGGTCTGCTCTACCCGTTTTGTGAAGCAGGGCGGCCAGGTGGTTGGCCACATTCTGGAGGTGCGCGATGTCACGGAGGAGAAGAAAGCCCAGCAAGCCCTGCTGGAGAGCGAGGCCCGTTTCCGCAACATGGCCGACAGTGCCCCAGTGATGATCTGGATCACCGATGAGCACCACAACTGCACCTACGTAAACCGACAGTGGCTCAAGTTCACCGGCTCCAGGTTTGAGGACAACCTAGGGCAGGGCTGGCTGCAGTTCATCCATCCAGACGACAACCCCGGCATGATGCAGTCTTACCAGCAGGCGGTAGCGGCAAATGAGGAGTTCAAGGTGGAATACCGGCTGCGCCGCCGCGATGAGGCTTACCGCGGGGTGGTGACCATGGGTATTCCCCGGTTCAGCACCGAGGGCGGGGAGTTCCTGGGATACATCGGCTCGGCTATTGACATCAGTGACCGCATCAAGATGGAGAAAAAGCTGAAGCAGTCCGCCGATACGCTGCAGCAGATCTTCATGCAGGTTCCGGCCATTGTGGGGCTGGTGCGCGCCAAAGACCTGAAATACACTCTGGTGAACGCTTACCTGAGCAACCTGTACGACGGGAAAGCCAAGGTAGGGGAGATTGCCACAGATTCGCTGCCCGCGTCTCAGCGGGAGCAGTTCAGCACCGTTATCCGGCACATCGCGGAAACCGGCGAGCCGTTTGTGGGCCAGGAAGTACCGGTTTACTTCAGTGATTCTCCCGAGGGCCAGCAAAACGTACGGCACTTCAACATCGTGTATGAGCCCATCAAAAACGGCCGTGGGGAGGTGGAGTCGGTGCTCACGTTTGCGGTGGAGGTGACGGAACAGGTGAGAAGCCGCGAGCAGCTCTCCACCATCAACGACGAGCTGAACCTGAAAAACCAGGAGCTGATCAGGATCAACAATGACCTGGACAACTTCGTGTACACGGCTTCCCATGACCTGCGTTCGCCTTTGGCCAACCTGGAGGGGCTTACCTCGGCCTTGCTGGAAACCGTAGAGGGGAATGAGGAGAGCGAGGAGCATTTGCTGCTGCACATGGTGGCCTCCTCCATCGGTAAACTGAAGGGCACCATCCATGACCTCACGGAAATTACCAAGGTGCAGAAAGACCTGGACTCACAGGCGGAGATGCTATCCTTTGCCGAAGTGTTGGCCGGGGTAGAGGAAGACATTGCGCCCATGATCCAGGCCTCCGGGAGCCAGCTGCAAACCACCTTTGAGGTGAAACACCTGCGGTACGCCCGCAAGAACCTGCGCAGCATCCTCTATAACCTGGTGTCCAATGCGGTGAAATACCGCGATCCGGCCCGTAAACTCACGGTTCACATCCACACCTCCCGGCAGGATGGCTACGTGGTGTTGAGCGTGGCAGACAATGGGCTGGGCATTAGGGAAGACCAACAGGAGAAGCTGTTCACCATGTTCCGCCGCTTCCACTCGCACGTGGAGGGCACTGGCATAGGCCTGTACATTGTAAAACGCATCATTGAGAACAACGGCGGCCGCATTGAAGTGAGCAGTAAGCAAGGCGAGGGTACCACCTTTACCGTGTACTTCCGCGAGGAGAAAGTGACGCCTCCGCCTGCCCTCCTGGCCTCCGGGGAAAAGATGTAAAGCAAAGCGCATCATGTAAAAAGAGCACCGGAACGGAAAGGTAATTCCCTCTCTTTCCGGTGCTCTTTTTCATGTTACTGGTTCGTTCTGTCAACGGGCAGCTTGTCGTTTCTGTGTCGATTTCCTGAAATCAGGCTTAAAACAGAGGCCTTTGGAAATCAGCCCAAAAGCGGAATCAGCAGATCTGGGTCTATTTTCTGCAGCATTTGCTCTACCTGTTGGCGGGTGAAGCGGCCGTTGACCTGGAGCATCAAGAAGGAGTTGCCGTATTTGCGGTAGCCCACTATTTCCTGCACCTGCTCATTAGACTGCCTCATCCTGAACTGCAAAGAACCCGGTGCCTCATCCAGCAAAGGAATGGCGGCGTAGTTGTCTCGTTGCAGCACCTGGTCTAGTTCCTGGGTAAGTCCCTGCTGGAGTAAACGCTGTGATTTTCTGGTGGTGGGCGTAAAGGAAAGGACGCGCACCGAGGAGATGTTGGCCAAAGCCGCCCGTATGGTGGTGTCGGTGATTTCCTTTGCCAGGTACTTGGAAACCAAGCCTACGGGCACGGTGGTGCCTTTGAAACCGGCCTCGTTGCGGTATTTCTGGTAAAACTCTGCTGTTGACTGAGCCGGCGGCAGTTTGCTGGTGCTGCTGCAGGCTTGCAGAAGACAGAAAACGGCCAGAACCCAAAAGGGTAGGAGCTTGTGCCGAAGTGATTTCTGAGGTGTATAGACGGATGAATAATGCATACGGAAGTTCTGTTTTTGCCTTCTTTTACGGAAAAGAAAGCAAAAACGCTCAATGCCCACTGCGCGTCACCCGTCTTTACAGGTCTACACTTCTTCTTTTCTCTGGGGCTGCTTCTGGTAAATATTGGGCGTGTGCAACTGCATAAAGCGCTCTGGGTGGGGCAGCGGCTCAAACCCGAACTGGGTATAAAGGTCATGTGCATCCTCGGTAGCTAGCATCCAACGGCGGAGGCCCTGTAATTCGGGATGCGCCCTGAAGGCCTTCAGCATCCACTTAGACAGCCCGTTGCCCCGG
Organism: Rufibacter hautae; assembly: GCF_008271695.1. Lineage (GTDB taxonomy): Bacteria > Bacteroidota > Bacteroidia > Cytophagales > Hymenobacteraceae > Nibribacter > Nibribacter hautae. Next base: position 1,449,328 of record NZ_VKKY01000001.1, on the reverse strand, counting down.
TATTCCTCCAGCACGAAAACGTCGCAGAGATAAGCGAAGGTGGTATAGTCAGTGACCAGGCGGGCGAAGGCGGCTTGTTTCCCCTCGTAGTAGACACCCACGCACAGAGAATGGTCTATGGCACGTTTCACCACCTGTCTGGGAATTCCTTTAGACCAATAGGCCTGGCTTAAGAACTTATGGATAGTGTCTAGCTGAAGTAAATCTTTGTCAAAGCTTAAGAAGAAGCCGCTGCGGTTGGCCTCAGGCAAAGGAGTAGAAAAAGGCATGATAGTAGTTTAGGTGTTTTGCTGTCGGTTCTTTGGGGAGAATCTGTAGAAGTGAAATTTAAATTATAAAATTACTTGGTAAACTGCAAGTTTTCAGTTGAATTAGCGGAGTTCTTTTACAAAGGAGGGGTGCTGACGAACACCAATCCCTGATCTAATAAGCTGTAGAAAGCTGAAAAGCCTGGTAAAGACCGAATCTTAATCCACTTCAATAATTCAGATTCAAAGAAGTGAGTACCGGGGAAGGAGGAGGACGAGCAAAAAGAAAACAGATATCTGTTTTCGGCCCAGAAATGAAGAATAAGGCTGAAAATGAAACCTCAACAAAGGGCTATATGGAAAATCCACTTCGCGTAAACTTGCTCAAAGGAGCCCTTGGATGAAAGGAAATTAGCTTGACGTCTTTGTTCTGCAGGGAATTGCCACAAGCGGCGTTCACCTGCAGAACAAAGACGATAGAAAGATTAGGATGCTACTGTTAACAGCGCTTCCTCTTCTTTGATGACGGTTTTCTTTGGGGCAGAAGAAGCGGGTGCAGTCTCTTTTTTGTCTAGGCTAATCACCAGCAAGTCGTTCAGGCCTTTCTGCTGTTCCATGTGCTTGAGAAGTGAGTAGATAAAGAGGATAATGCCCACCATCTCCAACACTTCCTCCACCGAGGTGAACATTTTATAGACCAGGCTTATTCTACTGCCTTGATCGGCCATGAAATCACCGCCCACCATCTCCATGCCTACGGCTCCTGCAATGAATACCGTCCCGGCTCCTATAAACCGCAGCAGCGTGGGTTTGGGCAACGACAGGACAAACTTCACCAGGTACAGCCCTACCAGCATGAAAAAGAGGACGTAAGGCACAAACCAGGCAAAATTCAGGAATCCCAGGTTGTCTTGCTGCAATGACTCCTTGAGGAAATTCCGGGAGGGCTTCACCAGTAACTCATGCAGGGAAAACAACTCATCTGCTGAAAGCCAGGCAAACATGCAGCCCATCAGGTACCATTTTCTGTGGTGTTTGGGCTGCGCGCTGTTCTTTACGTGCTTGGAGATGGTAAAAAGCAGGATGGCACTGATCAATAGGTTGATGGTTGACACGTACGTGGGAATATTTCTCTCCCCATCAAACCCGAACATGCCCGTCACATAGTACTGGAAAGAATAAGAACCTGTAATAGACGCGTCAACATATGTCCGGAGGTAGTACTCCACAGCAATGGCGCACGTATCTACAATGAGCAGAACAAGCACAATCCTCAGTAGATACCATAGAACTGAGGCGGGTTTTAAAGTGTAGCGGTTTCCCATATAATATTAGTCTAGAATTCCCGGTAGAACATGTTTTAAAGTGGGCTTCTGTAAAATTCAGTAAGCCAATAATAATTATAATTAATTATAAAATAAAACAATGGTAACATTAATTATAATTATTTATGGGAATTTATACTATGTGATTTGTACCAACTCTTAAGTTCCGAAGGGTTTAGAACTCTGTTCAGGCGTCAGAAATGGTTTCGAAGGCAGACGTGACTGTCAATAGGAGAGAACTGGCATGGGAAATAATATGTCTTCTTTGCTGAAGAACCCTGTCTGTTACTTGCCTTGTTTTGGTTGCTTCAGGGAAAGCGCCTTAAAAGAGAACGGGCAGCAAGGTGCTGGATGGAGTAGAACCTTATGCTGGTCAATCACCAAGTAAGTCCTGGCAAGCATTTTTTAGAGTTGATGCCGAAAGTGATTACAAAGACAATGCGGTAGAAAACTAGGTTAGCATGAGGGCAACTCGTTTTAGGCATCTTTACAAGAAAGCAGCCTAAAAACTAACCCCTTTTCTACCTTGACACTAAATAGAGAACAGGTAAAACAGCAAGAGCCCGCATTGGCGGGCTCTTGCTGTTTTACCTGCAAGTTGCAGGTTAATGGAGTTGGTATGATTTAGTTATTCGTTAGATGCGATCTTGCGGTTAGCCTCTTTTTCCTTGGCAGCCATTTTGCGGGCGGCTTCCTTTTCCTTCAGGGCTTGGGCACGTTCCCGGGCAGCCACTTTTCTGGCTTCTTCTTTCTCCTTCATCGCAAGTTTAGCCTGGCGCTGTTTTTCCTTGGCTGCCGCTGCCTTTTCTTTCAAGGCTTGTTCCCGTTCTTCTTCTTTCTGTTTGATGGCTTCTTCTCTCTCTTGCAAGGCTATTTTCCGGGCTTCTTCCTTTTGGGCGTAAGCCTCGTCCATGGCCTCGTATCTGGCGTCTATCTGGGCTTCGCGGGCAATCTGCTTTTGTTTGGCTAGTTCTTTGCGCTCTTTTGCTTTTTGCTTGGCCAGTTCTACCCGCTCTTTTTCTTTCTGTTTCATCTGAGCCGCACGCTCTTTGCTCTTCTGGGCAGCGCTTTGGGCTTGCGCTGAACCTACGGCCATGGCCAATACAAACAAGAGGAGAGTAAAGTGTTTCATCATAGTTTTTGTGTTTGTAGGATTGTCTCTATTGTCGTTACAAATCAAAATAAATTATTGGGTAAATGCTAATTATTACGGATTAAATTGCTTTTCTATGTTCTTTATATGATTTAAAGCAGTTTAGTTTCCCTTAGAAGTCGCTTTGTTCATTCTGTTTATGCAGGCAGTAAGCATCAAAACAGATGGTTAAACTGAGATTAGTAGATTCTGGGCAATACGGATAAGCAGCAAGAAAGGATACTAATATATAGGATTTAAAATATAGGGATTCTGCCGGTCAATCCGCCGGATCATAATGGATTGGCCTTGTTCTGCTAGATTTAATGCTAAAAGGGCATTTCTGCGCATTGTGCTCAGATCCTTGCCAAAGGTTTTTGCCTGGAGGTTGCGTGCAAAGCCTTCGATGAAGCCTGATGCTTGTCTACTTACCGGAAGGATGCCGTGAACCCAATGTAAACAGCTTTACGGAACTTCTTTAAAGAGAGATGCACAGCTTCTGGTTGATCCATCTTAGCGGTTTTCATCAATCATCCGGAAACAAAAAGCCGAGATAAACACAGTTTCAGGATATGAAATAGTAAACCAGAAAATCAGTTTAGAAGCCGTTTTTAGAGAAATCGGCTTAAAACAAAACCGCCCTACTGTCATGCAGACAGTAGGGCGGTTGGCAGCCACAAAGGGTGGAGTAAGTAAATCCTAGAACTCAGCGCTCTTAGGGAAACGAGGGAAAGGAATCACGTCTCTGATGTTGCCCATACCGGTCACAAACAGCAGCAGGCGCTCAAAGCCCAACCCGAAACCACTGTGCGGCACCGTCCCGAAACGGCGGGTATCCAGGAACCACCACATCTCTTTTTCCGGTACGCCCATCTCTTGCATGCGGGTCACCAGTTTCTCGTAGCTTTCTTCGCGCTGCGAACCGCCAATGATCTCGCCAATGCCGGGGAACAGCACGTCCATCGCCCGCACGGTTTTGCCGTCGTCGTTCAACTTCATGTAGAAAGACTTGATGTCTTTAGGGTAGTTGGTCAGGATCACCGGCTTCTTGAAGTGCTTCTCTACCAGGTAGCGTTCGTGCTCGCTCTGCAGATCGGTGCCCCAGTCTACTTTGTATTCAAACTTCTGCTTGGCCGTCTTCAGAATCTCAATGGCCTCGGTGTAGTTCAGGCGCTGGAAATCGTTCTCCACCACAAAGTTCAGGCGGGGGAGTAGTTCCTTGTCGTACATGTCGTTCAGGAACTGGAGATCGTCCATGCAGTTGTCCAGGGCGTAGCGCACCAGGTACTTCAGGAAGTCCTCGGCCAGGTCCATGTTGTCTTCCAGTTCGTAGAACGCCATCTCAGGCTCAATCATCCAGAACTCGGCTAAGTGGCGGCTGGTGTTGGAGTTCTCGGCCCGGAACGTAGGCCCGAAGGTATAAATCTCAGACAGCGCCATGGCGGTCACTTCGCCTTCCAACTGGCCGGACACCGTCAGGTTGGTTGATTTCCCGAAGAAGTCCTCTGAGAAGTCTACTTCACCGGTCTCGGTCTTGGGCGGGTTCACCGGGTCCAGGGTAGTCACCCGGAACATTTCGCCGGCGCCCTCAGCGTCAGACGCGGTGATGATGGGCGTATGGATGTAAAAGAAGCCTTTGCTGTTGAAGTACTGGTGCACGGCAAACGCCATGGCGTGGCGCACGCGCAACACTGCGCCAAACGTGTTGGTGCGGGGGCGCAGGTGGGCAATCTCGCGCAGGAACTCCAGCGAGTGGCCTTTCTTCTGCAGAGGGTACGTCTCAGGGTCGGCGGTACCCAGTACCTCCACGGTGCGGGCCTGGATCTCCACGGTCTGGCCTTTGCCCTGGCTCTGCACCAAAGTGCCCAGTACAGAGACGCTGGCGCCGGTGGTCACCTCTTTCAGGCTCTCCTCAGAGAACACCGTCATGTCAGCGACCACCTGGATATTGTGTATAGTAGAGCCGTCGTTCACGGCAATAAACGTCACGTATTTGTTGCCGCGCTTGGTACGCACCCAACCTTTTACCAACACCTCCTGGTCGCTGGGCGCCGTCTGGAGGACTTCTTTTACTTTGGTTCTTTTCATATCATTATACAGTATCACGTAGCACGTATTAAGCCCGTGCAAAAGTAGGTATCCGGGGGCAGAAAGCCTTCATAGAAAGAAGAGTCTTGCCGCTTCATACCTGATACTTAATGCCTCGCGCTATTGGTGCGGGCCAAAATTAACCTTTTTTGCAATCCAGTAGTAAAAAACCATAACTTTGGGCTAGTCCGCACTTGTGTGGTTGGTGCCGTTTTCATATGCAGAGACTTGACTTAAAACAGCTTTTATCCCAGAAATTATCGCCGCAGCAGATACAGTTCATCAAATTGCTGCAGGTGCCTACCGCTGAGCTGGAGGCCCGCATCAAAGAGGAACTGGAGGTGAACCCCGCTCTGGAAGAGGGAGACGCCGCCGATGAGCCTGCCACCGACGATGATTCCAGCAGTGATGCCGATGACGATTTCGACAACACCGAGGATGATTTTGCCGAAGACGAAGTCCGCCGCGATGACGATGAGGTAGACCTGGGCGATTACATCAACGATGACGAGGTAGCCGGCTACAAAATGCAGGGCGACGGCCCCGGAGACGAGGAAGACCGCGAAATGCCCATTGCCTTCACCGGCTCGCTCACCGATGCCCTCCTGGACCAACTGGGCTTTCTGAACCTGGACGCCAAGCAAATGGCCATAGGTGAGCAGCTCATCGGGTCCATTGACCAGGACGGCTACATCCGGCGCGAACTGCAGGCTATTTCCAATGACCTGGCTTTCTCGCAGAACATAGACGCCAGCCCGCAGGAGATTGAAGACGTGCTGCGTCGCATCCAGGCCTTTGACCCGCCCGGCATCGCGGCCCGCGATCTGCAGGAGTGTCTCTTGCTGCAACTAGAGCGCCGCGACCCAGACGATATCACCGAAGTGGCCGAGCAGATCATCCATGACACCTTTGACGAGTTCACCAAGAAGCACTACGCCAAGATCCAGCAGAAACTGGAGTTGGAAGACTACGAGCTGAAAGCGGCCATTGACCTGATTTTGAAGTTGAACCCCAAACCGGGCGGAACCGGCGGCGCCACGCGCGTGCAGTACGTGATTCCAGACTTCATTATCACCAACGAAGACGGCCAGCTGCAACTCTCTTTGAATGCCCGCAACGCTCCGGATCTGCGCATTTCCCGCTCTTACGCCGATATGTTTGATGCCTATGAGAAAGGCTCCAAGAAAGACAAGAAGCTGAAGGAGACCGTGACCTTTGTGAAGCAGAAGCTGGACGCCGCCAAGTGGTTCATAGACGCCATCAAGCAGCGGCAGAACACGCTGTTGCGCACCATGGAGGCCATCCTGCGCCGGCAGTACGACTATTTTCTGGAGGGTGACGAAAGCAAGCTCAAGCCCATGATCCTGAAAGACATCGCCGAGGACATTGGCATGGACATCTCCACGGTGAGCCGCGTGGCCAACAGCAAGAGCGTGCAGACCGAGTTCGGAATTATTCCGCTCAAATTCTTCTTCTCAGAAGGCATCGCCACCGATGCCGGCGAAGACGCCAGTAGCCGTGAGGTGAAAGCCATTCTCAAAGACATCATTGAGGCCGAGAACAAGCGCAAACCCCTCTCAGACGATAAGATTGAGAAGATGCTCAACGAGAAAGGCTACAACATTGCCCGCCGCACCGTGGCCAAGTACCGCGAGCAACTGAACATACCGGTGGCCCGCCTCCGTAAAGAGCTATAGGAGAGGGGCCGCCAATCAAGAATCAGGAATGAAGAATTAAAAACAGAAATGATTTAACGCCTTGCTTGCCTCCGTGAGTAGCCCGGTACCGGCCGCTCCAATTCCTAATTCTACATTCTTAATGCTTACTTAAAAAAGTGAATCTCCGCCTCGCAACGGTGCTTTCAGTGCTCTTTCACCCGTTGTTACTTCCCACATACCTGTTCAGTCTGCTGCTGTATTACCTGCCGGCCGAGGTGTTCTCGTATCCGCCGGAAGGCAGGCGGCTTATTGTGCTGTTGGTGTTCATCCTTACCTTCCTGCTGCCGGTACTGGGGACAATGCTCTTGCAACAGGCGGGCCTGGTCACCTCGGTAACGCTAGACGCCCGCACCGACCGCCGTTGGCCGCTCCTGCTTTCTGCCACCTGCTATACCGTGCTCACTGTGGTGTTCTACCGCATCTCTTTCTTTGACAGCCTTTTTTACCTCATGATGGGCGTGATCACGGCCTCGGTGTACCTCACGTTGGTCATCAACCAATTCTGGAAAATCAGCGCGCACGGCATAGGGCTGGGGGGCACATTGGGGATTCTGGTGCTGCTGCATGCCTGGCTGCCCGAGGCGTACCTGCTGTTGCCCGTTTCCTTAGGGTGTGTTATCTGCGGCGCCGTATTGTCTGCCCGGCTGGCTTTGGGGGCCCATAACACCAAACAGGTATACACCGGTTTCGCGCTGGGTTTTCTGCTGGGCGTCTGCCTCTGGGGTACTCCGTTTTAGAGCCTTTTTCAGAAAATCAGGGCAAAAACGGCCTAATCCATTTAGACGAGGGTAGAGAAGAGGTGCCGCTGGAGAAATCAGAAACAACCCCTTCAAATCAGATTTATCATCAGTTTTTAAGTGGCACGCTTTTCGCCTGGTTTCTTTAAAGTAGTCCCAAAACGCGACTGCATTTTTAACCCATGCCTCCGAGAAGAGCCGAACCCGGCATCTCTGTAGAAAGGGCTTGGTTGTGAATACCCCGGGTTTTCCGGATATTGTAGAAGAATTGTTTTTTTCCCAGCTCATGCGTCTCAAGTCTTTCGCCCTTTTCGCTTTCCTCTGCTTCCTATTGTCCATTTCTTCTGAGGGATTGGCGCAGGCCGGTAAAACGGAAACCCAGGTGACCAAGCGTTTCATGCGGTACCTGGCCGGGCAGAACGGCAGGCACAACCGGGTAGACAAAAACATGCTGCCCTGGAACCTGTCTGAGGTGTATGTCAATGACTCCCTGTGGGCCAAAGTCAACATCTCTGATGCTAGCCGCGTAGCGGCTCGCCAAGGACTGCACGGCGCCGGGCCCCAACTCAAGATAGACTTCCGCCTGACCAAACCGGAGTTTGAGTTGATCAAAAACCGAATCAGGCAGCAGAAACGGACCGATTGGACCGCAGAGGATTTTCCGCAGAACATCATGGTGTTGCAGGAATTAGGCTTAGCTCCTGCCTCTTATTATGCCTATTCGTATCCCATTGTGTTGCTGTCTAAGAACCTGGTGCTGGTGAAAAGGTATTTCCGTGCCGATAAAGTCTTCAGCCGCTGGTCTTGTCTGGAGGCCTACCGCATCACCAAAAACGGGCAATTCAAACTGGAAAACTCCTACCTGAATACCACCGGCCGGTAAAGCCTGGCAGCACCTGGTGGAAGGTCTATTCTGTTCAGGAATAGGTTTTTATCCTGTGAGGTTGGTTTAATCATCTGCCCTTTTCTATATTTACCCGCAGACCCACAAACCTCTCTACAAACCCCTTTCTAATGAACAAAGCCTTACAACTATTCCTGGGCGCCGCTTTTCTGGCGATGCCCGCTTTTGCCCAACAGGTAGAGCCGCTGGATGCCACCGTGGTGGAGAAAATCCGCCAGGAGGGACTCAAAAACTCCCAGGTGATGGACATCGCCTTCTACCTCACCGATGTGAACGGACCGCGACTTTCTGGTTCTACCGGCCTGGCCAAAGCCAACCAGTGGACCAAAGACAAACTGACTTCCTGGGGCCTGAAGAACGCCGTGATTGAGCCTTGGGGCACGTTTGGGAAAGGCTGGGATGTGGAGAAATCCTATCTGGCCCTCACCAAGCCATACTACCAACCCATGATTGGGTCGCCAAAGGCCTGGACGCCCAGCACCAACGGACCGGTAAAAGCGCAGGTGATGCTGGTGAAAGCCACCAAAGAAGAAGACTTGGCCCAATACGCCGGTAAGCTGAAAGGCAAAGTAGTGATGATGGAGGTGACCAATCCTATCAAAACCACCTTCACTGCCGATGCCAGCCGCTACACCGATGAGCAGCTGCAGAAAATGGCCGAGCCTGTGCAGCCTACCGCCGGCCGTACGCCCATGACCGATGAGCAAAGAGCCGCCATGCAGGCCCGCCGGGCGCTGGTAGCCAAAATGAGTGAGATGTTCCTACAGGAAGGTGCCGTGGCCATGTTCAGCGGCCGCAGCGGCTCGCACGGTACGTACTTCACCAGCAACGGCGCCTCGTACGCCATGGATGCCAAGCCTGTGTTGCCTGAGTTTGAAATGGCTCAGGAAGACCTGGCCCGCATGAGCCGCCTGCTGGCCGCCGGTATTCCCGTGGAAGTGGAGCTGGAAAGCAAAACCCGTTTCTTGACGGATGACCAACAAGGTTATAACGTGATCGCGGAGATTCCGGGTACCGACAAGAAACTGAAGTCTGAGATTGTGATGCTGGGCGGCCACATTGACTCCTGGCACGCCGCCACCGGCGCTACGGATAACGCCGCCGGCGTGGCCGTGATGATGGAAGCCGTACGCATTATCAAAGCCTTGAACCTGCAGCCTAAGCGCACCATCCGCATCGCCCTGTGGGGCGGGGAGGAGCAAGGCTTGCACGGCTCCCGGGGATATGCCAAAAAGCACCTGGGTGACCCGGCTACCATGAAGCTGTTGCCGGAGCACGCCAAGATTGCCGCTTACTACAACCTGGACAACGGCTCGGGTAAAATCAGGGGCATTTACACCCAGGGCAACGAGGCCGTAGCCCCTTTGTTCACCGAGTGGCTGAAACCGTTCCATGACCTGGGCGCCACCACCGTGACCAACCGCAACACCGGCGGCACCGACCACCTTTCCTTCGATGGGTTGGGCTTGCCGGGCTTCCAGTTCATCCAGGACGGTCTGGAGTACAACACCCGTACCCACCATACCAACATGGATACCTATGACCGCCTCCAGGCCGAGGACCTGAAGCAAGCCTCCGTGATTGTGGCTTCCTTCGTGTACCAGTCAGCTACCCGCAAAGACAAGTTGCCGCGCAAGGCACTTCCGGCCGTGAAGCCGCAGTCATAAGCGTCTCCGCAGCGGACAGATCGGCCTTTCTTTGGTTCTCCAGAGAAAGGCCGATCTGTTTTTAGGCCGTGTGGAAATAAACCTTATTTTTAATCATCTGTTTGGCTGTGCTGCTGGAAAGTAAAAACAACGTTAATCCGTCACCAACTAATGAAGAAACGCTGGCTGTCTTGTTTGCTGGGCTTGTTTGCCGTGGTGTCTTTCCAATGCCAGGGACAGGCGCCGCTGGCCAATAACATCGTGCCCCGGCCCGTTTCCTTCAACGCCACCGGCGAAAGGCCCGTGACCATAGACCGGCATACCGTCATTCTCGCAGATGCTCCCTACAAAGCCCAGGCCGAGTACCTGCAGGCGCTTCTGCTGGACCAGTGTGACCTGGGTCTTGCCATCTCTACCCCAGATGCCAAACCGGGCAGGCACACCAAAATCCAACTCCTGCATGACACCATAGAGGCCAACCGGCCCGAGATGTACTGGCTGGAATCGGGTGGGCCGGTGATCAGGATAAAGGCCAGGGACGTGGCCGGAATGGTGCACGGCATCCAGACGTTTTTGCAGTTACTGCCGCTGCAGAAAGCCAAGCAGGTAGCCTTCCCGACGGTGGAGATCAAGGATTATCCGCGCTTCGCTTACCGCGGCATGCACCTGGATGTGAGCCGCCATATCTTTCCCGTTGATTTCCTCAAGAAGTACCTGGACTACCTGGCGTTCCATAAATTCAACAACTTTCACTGGCACCTCACCGATGACCAGGGCTGGCGCCTGGAGATCAAAAGTTACCCTAAACTCACCCAGATAGGCTCCTGGCGCAACTCTACCCTCATCGGGCACTTTAAGGATGTACCCGTCCGCTATGACTCTACGCGTTACGGCGGCTTCTACACCCAGGACCAGGTGCGGGAAATTATTGCCTATGCGGCGGTGCGGGGCATCAACGTGATACCGGAGATTGATATTCCCGGGCACAGCCGCGCGATTATTGCCGCTTATCCAGAATTCAGCACCAAACCAGACTCAGCGTGGCAGGTAGCCAATACCTGGGGCATGTACAACCGGCAGAACAACGTGCTGGCGCCCAACCCGGAGACCTTCAAGTTTCTGGAGACCATGTTCCAGGAGGTGGCAGACCTTTTCCCGTCACCCTATATTCACATTGGCGGCGATGAGTGCAGCAAGATCTGGTGGAAAGCCAGTTCTAGCACGCAGGCGTTCATGAAGGCCAACGGGCTCAAAGACGAGAAAGAGCTGCAGACCTATTTCATAAAGCAGGTATCGGGTTATCTGGCCAAAAAGAACAAGAAAGTGGTGGGCTGGCACGAGATCCTGGAAGGGGAGCTAGACACCACGGCGGTCGTCATGAACTGGGGCGGGGCCGCGGAGGGCATCGCGGCAGCCAAAAGGCACCACCCGGTGATCATGACGCCCGGCAACCCGCTGTACTTTGACAATTACCAGTCTAAAAATCCGCAGGACAGTCTGGCCATCCATGGATACAATCCGTTGGAGGCAGTTTACCAGTACAACCCCGTTCCGGCCGAGTTGCAGCAACTGAGACTGCAGAAGTACATCCTGGGAGCGCAAGGCAATGTCTGGACCGAGTACATGGGCAGTCCGGCCAAGGTAGAGTACATGGTGTTCCCGCGCATGACCGCCCTGAGCGAAGTACTCTGGACCGATCCCAAGCAGAAGGATTTCGCTGACTTCAAGCGGCGGCTGAAAACGGCCATTCTGCCCCGGTACGCCTTCTGGGGAAGCGCCTATTTCGGTGACTTTGAACGCTGGACCCTGGCCGATAAATAAACGCTTCGGAACGCTTCTTTTTCGCTTGGAAAAGGCACTATTCTGTTTTAGGGACAGTTTCATTAAAGTAGCGCATAAACAGGTAAAGACTTGAGTACTGGGTGCATCTTTGTATCTTTACCCTCTTACTTCTTGCTTTGACCCATGGCTTTTCGTCCATCTGCTTTGTTGCTGAATTTCATGCTCACCGTCTCGTTCCTCATCTTGATGTGGCGCCTGGAAGACCCTAATATCTTTGTGACCTTGGCGGCTTTTGTGGGGTTCATGATGTTTGTGGTGATCAAGATCATCATTGTGCTGCGGGACCGGAAAAGCAAATCTTCTAAATAGCTTTATTTTATGGAATCTTACTTCTTGAACCTTTCACCCTCTAACCACAACGGGTCTGCGCTCTCTAAGCTGTACCTGTTCATGGCGGTGGTGTTCTTTCTATTGGGTGGGCTGGGCGTGTACCGGCACTACACTGCTGAGGACGAGGTGGCAATTGGCGTTTATTTCCTGCCCTTGCTGCAAGTGGCCTTGGCCATCTCTTACCTGATAGTGGCCTGGCGCCGGCGCAAAGCCAACGGTACCAGCTATGTGCAGGTAACCGAGGAGCACCTGGAACTGAAGCTTTCCTTAACCCAGGCGGCCATCACGCTGCCCTGGAATACCATCAGCTTGCTGCGGGTACAGTCAGATAAATTGCTGTACCGGTTAACCTCTGGCCAGACCGGGCAGATTGAGTTGGATTCGGTACCGGAAGAGTACGAAGAGGCTGTACGGGATGCCATTCGGCAGGCCGGAAAACGCAAAGGCGTCAGTCTGTAGTCGGTATTAAGTAGCGTTCTCTTTGGCAGAAGGGCGTTTGGGGGCTGCTTTTAGAAAAGCAGCCCCCAAACGCCCTTCTGGTTTTAATACCTTTCGCGGCCTTCTGGCTGGGAGAGGATGGTACCGCTGGGCTCTTCTTTAAGCACAACTTCTGATAGGCGACAAACCAGCGGCAAAGAGAAAGAGCCAGTTTAGAATTGGTAGAGTACAATGTCAACCCTGTGAAGCATACTCCGTAAAAAGACTGTACGGAAATTTTCCGTTTGCCATCAGTACAAGATCTAACTATGAAAAACGCTCTGCTTTACCTGCTGTTCGCGGCTTGTGTTTCCTCTGTCTCTGGTTGTGGCGGCTCCTCGTCTGAGGCTACTTCGGTAGATGCGGCGGGAAAACACAATGAGGATTTGCTGGAAAGTACGGGCAAAGATGAGAAAAGCGGCTGGTTTGTGGCCGAGGTGACCAGCGGTAACCTGTATGAGGTGGAACTGGGCCGGCTGGCCAGTAGCAAAGCCGCCGATCCGCGGGTGCGGCAACTGGGGCAGTTGATGATGGACCACCACACCCAGGCCAACGCCCAGCTAAAACAGATCGCAGACCTCAAGAACCTCATGGTGCCCTCCAGCTTGGGAGATGACCATCAGAAATCCTTCAACGACCTGATGAGCAATTCAGGGGCCGCTTTTGACAAAGCCTACTTAGAGGCGCTGGTAAAAGACCACAAAGAATCCATTGAAAGGCTGGAGGAAATGTCTGAGGAAGGCACCGATATGGAACTGAAAGCCTTTGCCGGGAAAAGCCTCCCCACCATGCGCGCGCACCTCTCGCAGGTAGAGCAGCTGGAAGATGAACTGGAGCCTAAATAGCGGTCCGCAAGCCTGCGGGAGTAGTTGTTGCCCAAGCAGTTTTGCCTTGGGCGGCTCAATGAAACAGAAGAAACTATGAAAAAGATATTTTACGGCGTAACGGCACTTGCCTTGATGGCAGGCTGGGGTTGCAGCAGGGTAGATGCCAACACGTCTAACTCAGTGCCCACCACAGATGCCTACGAAGCAACGGTGACCTCGTCCAACTCGGCGGCCGGTACTACCCGTACCACGGCAGATGCCTATGTCGCCCCGGGCACCACCAGCAACGTAGCGGGCACCGGCACCATGCGCTACGGTACCCGTGACATCACAGAAGCCACTTTCCTTACTGAGGCAGCCAGCAGCAACATGATGGAAGTACAACTGGGGAAACTGGCGTTGGAGCGCAGTGCCAATTCAGAGATCAAGCGTTTTGCCCAGACCCTGGTAGACCACCACACCAAAGGAAGCCAGGAACTCACCAGCATCGCCTCGGGCATGAACTTCACACTTCCCACCGCGCTGTTGCCTGAGCACCAGAAACTGGTAGACGAGCTGTCTAAACTGACCGGTTCTGAGTTTGACCGGAAATACATAGACAAGATTGAGGATGCGCACGAGAGCGACATCGCGCTGTTTGACGTGGTCAGTAATGCGGCCCCCACTACCACCGTGAAAGCCTTCGCCATCAGAACCCTGCCCATGTTGCGGGTGCATGAGCACGAAGCCGATGAGCTGGAAAAGAAAATCTTGAAATAAATTTTCCCCTTTACAACAGAAAAGCCTGCCCACCGCAGGCTTTTCTGTTGTAAAGGGGAAAGCATCGGTTTCAAGCCTGTTTTCCTCAAAAGACCTTCAAAACAGATTAGCTAGCTATATATGAAAAAGACGATAATCCGAAATAGTTCTTACGGCGCCTTGGCCCTGTTCCTTCTTTTGGCTTCGGGCTGCAGCAGCGACCAGAAAGGGACACAACCCACCACAGACACAGATGTCAACGCCGAGGGATCAGCGGAAAGCCCTACCGCAGCCACCAGTAGCGCTGGCAGCGGCGGCATGGGTGGGGCGGCCTCTACCCACGCCATCGCCTCAGATACGCTGGCCGCAGATTCCTCCAACCAACGGTAAGAGGCCAACTAACCCGTATAAATAGCCATGGTTTTCTTGAAATTCAGTATTTGTTCCAGTGTTGACGCTCTAACTGCCTCATTTTGAGAACGTATACAGGGCTGAACGAATTTGAACAAAAATAAAGAGCTATGAGAAAAGTCATGTCAATGCTGATGGCCGGGGCTATGCTTGCGGGCACCGCATGTTCCAGCACAAATACCACTACAGATACTGCTTCCGCCACCGGAACATCAAGCGCCTCCGGAACAGCCGGTAGCGCGGGTACAGCCGGTTCTATGTCAGGGTCAGGAACCATGTCTGGCTCCGCAGGCACCACCACCGCCGGAACCACTACAACGGGTACCACCACTGGTACTACCACCGGAACCACAGGCACCACCGGTACCACTTCGGGCACTACCGGAACTACCTCCGGTACTACGGGCACCACCGGTGGGTCTACCACTAGTGGCACCACTGGTACAACTGGAGGCACTACTGGCGGAACTACCGGGGGAACAGCCGCAGGCGCAGGCGCTACCGGAACCGCCGGGGCCACCATGGATATGACCAACATGACAGACGCCATGTTCATGATGACGGCTGCCAGCAGTAACATGTTTGAGATCCAGGCCGGTAAATTGGCCGTTCAGACTGCCACTGATCCTGAGGTAAAGAGATTTGCCCAGATGATGGTAGACCACCACACCAAAGCCAGCCAAGAGCAAATGACCTTGGCCTCGCAAATGAAAATCACCCTGCCTAAAACCCTGATGCCCGTACACCAAACCATGCTGGACAAGCTGAAAGGAAAAACCGGCAAAGGGTTTGAAGAAGATTATATGGATGCCATGGAAGCTGCCCATAAAATGGACATCGCTATGTTCACAATGAAAAGCACCAACGCAGAAACCCCAACCGTGAAGGCACTTGCCGCCAAGACACTGCCTATGCTTAAATCTCACCAAGGGATGGCTACCAAACTGGAAGACCGCGTAGACTAAGTCTGCGTTTACCCTACTTCTCATTTTTCAAGTGCCTGCGTTTAAAGGTTGTTTCTACAAAACGCCTCCAAAACGCAGGCACTTTCATGTCAGGCCTGATTAATCAGGTGGTATTTCCCGGCCCACAGCAGAGAACCGCTGGCCTATAATCCTTAGGTCTTAAGTTCCTGAATAATAGTTGCGGCAAAGAAAATCAACCACCGGCAGAGCCCTGCGTATAAAAACCATTCTTAAAAACAGTTCTACGCGATCATTCTAAAACTATGAAACACACCATGCCCCTTTTTGCGGCCGCCATTCTGTTAACTGGCGCTGCCTGCAATACCTATACAGCCAGCACAGACCCAGATAACTTTGGTACCGGCTACGGCCTGTCAAACGAACAAGTGGGCACCCACCCCGGCAGCACCGGCCTGGCCGAAGCCCATAACGATGCCACCCTTGACAATCCGGCCACGGGCGTGAGCTCAGACAGCATGGCCGCAAACCAAGACCAGGACCAACTCTTCCTGATGACCGCCGCCAGCGGAGGTTTAATGGAGGTGCAGGCAGGAAAACTGGCTACCACCAGAGGACAAGACCCCAGCGTAAAGCAATTCGGGCAGCGCATGATCACCGACCACACCAAGGCAAATACCGAGCTCAAGGCCTTGGCGGCCAAAAAAGGAATTACCCTGCCGCCCACGCTAATGCCTGAGCACAAGCAGCACCTGGACATGCTCTCGCAGCAGGGCAACGACGAGTTTGACCGGATGTACATGCAGCACATGGTGGAAGACCATGACAAAGACATCAAGTTGTTTGAACAGGAAGCCGCAAACGGCAAAGACCCAGACCTGAAAGCCTTCGCGGCCAAGACCCTGCCCGTTCTGCGCGAACACCGCAAATTGGCTCAGCCGGTATTTGAAAAAGTAGGCCGGGGCGGATCGCCTGACGGAGCTACCGCCAGCGGAGCCGCTGCCAGTGGCACTGCCAAAAAAGCCGGCGCTGAGTAAAAGGCAAGCACCCTGAAACAGTGAGCCCGACTATCTCCATAAGGTAGCCGGGCTCACTGTTTCAGGGCTGTTTTAGGGAAAGGAGGCCCAAAACCAGCATCGGGGGGAGGAAGGTGAGAGCGCCAATCCGTAAGGGGAAATGCCAGTTGTTTTTCAAAGCCCCAATTGAGTACCTTTGCGCCAAACTTTCTGAAAACGATGAAATCTATCATGCCTTTCTTTGCGGCTTGTGCTTTGCTGGCCGGTTCTGCTTGTTCTACCTATACCTCTTCCACAGATCCTATTGATTTGGGTTCTGGCACCACTACCGAAGAGGTAACTGCCTCTGCGCCAGTAAAAGAAGAGGCCCACACCGTGGCTGCTCCCGTGAAAACGGACAGCGCTGCCGTAGCCCAGCCAGACTCAGCGGCCCATTCAGAAGAAGCTGCCCACTAAGAAGTAATTTTCGGGTGGCGCTGTTTTAGCGTCCTTTTGCGGAAATGACCTTTAAAACAGAAAAGCCTTGCTCTTGGAGCAAGGCTTTTCTGTTTTGTATTTCTGAGCCGATTTCCTCAAATCAGCCCCTAAACGTTATTCGGTTTTCTTTTTGCGGCCGGGCTTTTTCTTCTCCTGCACGGCAGCGGGTGCCGTAGCATCAGCCTCCGTGGTTTCTTTCTTCTTGCGGCCCCGGGTTTTCTTTTCTTTCACTTCTTCCACCGGTGCCTCATCTTCTGGCTCTGGCTCATCTGCCACGAATACCGGCGCATCTATGTAGTGGCTGGTGCTCAGTTCGTCTTTCAGGAAGCGGGCGGTATAGCCTAAATTCATCTCTGCCACGTGCTCCGGCGTTCCCTGGGCCACAATCATGCCGCCCTTGGCACCGCCTTCCGCCCCGATGTCCACCACGTGGTCCGCGACTTTGATCAGGTCCATGTTGTGCTCAATGATCAGCACCGAGTTGCCTTTGTCTACCAGTTTGTTCAACACGTCTGACAAGTGCTGGATGTCTTGGAAGTGCAGACCCGTGGTAGGCTCATCCAGGATGTAGAGCGTGCGGCCAGTGTCTTTTTTGGAAAGCTCCGTGGCCAGTTTCACGCGCTGCGCCTCTCCACCAGACAAGGTAGTAGCCTGCTGGCCCAGGGTAATGTAGCCGAGGCCCACCTGGTTTAAGGTCTGGATCTTGCGCAGGATACGCGGTTGGTGCTCAAAGAACTCCACGGCGGCTTCCACGGTCATGTCCAGCACATCGGTGATGGATTTTCCTTTGAAGCGAACTTCCAGCGTCTCGCGGTTATAACGTTTGCCTTTGCAGGTCTCGCAGGGCACGTACACATCGGGCATGAAGTTCATCTCGATGGTCCGCATTCCCGCGCCCTCGCAGGTCTCGCACCGACCGCCTTTCACGTTGAACGAGAACCGACCAGCCGCGTAACCTCTGATCTTCGCCTCAGGCATAGACGCAAACAGACTCCGGATCTCAGTGAACACGCCCGTATACGTAGCCGGGTTAGAACGAGGCGTCCGCCCGATGGGGCTTTGGTCCACTTCAATCACCTTGTCAATGTGCTCCAAGCCTTCAATGGCTTTGAACGGCAGCGGCTCGCGCTTGGCGTTGAAGAAGTATTTGTTCAGAATCGGGTAGAGCGTGTCATGAATGAGTGACGATTTTCCACTACCTGATACACCCGTCACGCAGATCAATTTGCCCAACGGCAACTCCAGCGTCACGTCTTTCAGGTTGTGGCCGGTGGCGCCGCGCAGGATTAGGCTTTTGCCATTTCCATCGCGTTTCTGCTTGCGTACCGGAATTCCTCTTCTGTAGCTCAGGTAATCAGAGGTGGTGGTTTTACTTTCCATCATCTCTTTAGGCGTGCCCGCTGTCACAATCTGGCCCCCATGTACTCCCGCGCCCGGACCGATGTCCACTACGTAATCGGCGGCCAGAATCATATCTTTGTCGTGCTCCACTACTACCACCGAGTTTCCTAAGTCACGTAGATCCTGCAGGGCTTTAATCAGCTTCTCGTTGTCACGCTGGTGCAACCCGATGCTGGGTTCGTCCATGATGTACAACACGCCCACCAACTGCGTGCCAATCTGCGTAGCCAAACGAATCCGCTGGCTCTCCCCGCCGGATAAAGTCCGCACGGAGCGGTGTAGGTGCAGGTACTCCAATCCCACGTCTACCAAGAAGCCAATCCGCTTGCGGATCTCTTTCAGCAGTTCGCGGGCAATCAGGTTCTGGCGTTCATTCAGGCGTTCCTCCAAATTAGCTACCCAACCCGCCAGCTCCGCGATGTCCATTTCAGACAGTTCGCCGATGTGCTTGTTGTCCAGTTTGAAGTGCAGCGATTCTTTTTTCAGGCGGTAGCCGTTGCACTCGGGGCAGGTGCTCTGCTGCGTGTATTCCTGCACCCAGTTGCGCACGTTCTCCGAGTCAGACTCCAGTTGTTTCTTCAGGAAGTTGAGCACGCCCTCAAACACGAACGGCTCTTTCTTGCCTTTCGGGTCTTCTTCCTCAAAACCGTGCAGTAAATGGTTCCAGGCCTCTGCCGGAATATCCTGGATAGGAACAGTGAGCGCGGTTTTGTGGCGTTTGAGTAAGGCGGTGATCTGGGAGAAAATCCAGATGTCGCGGTACTCGCCCAAGGGAGCAATCCCGCCGCGGCTGATGCTCACGGTTTTGTCCGGCACGATGGATTCCTCTGTCAGTTCCTCAATCTCGCCCAAGCCGTTACACACCGGGCAAGCCCCGTACGGCGAGTTGAACGAGAACGTATTAGGCGCTGGGTCATCATAGGCGATGCCGGTGGCAGGGTCCATCAAGTGGCGGGAGTAGAACTGCGTCTCGTTAGTGTCTGCGTCCATGGCCAGCGCCGTGCCTTTGCCGTGCTGCAATGCGTTCTGGATAGAGGTAGATAACCGGTAACGGTCCTCGGCTGAGGGCACCAGCTTGTCAATCACAATTTCGATGTCGTGGATTTTGTAGCGGTCTACCTGCATCTTGGGCGTCAGTTCCACCAACTCGCCATCAATGCGGGCACGCAAGAAGCCCATCTTCCTAATCTGCTCAAACAATTCGCGGTAATGGCCTTTCCGGCCTTTTACCACCGGGGCCAGAATGATGGTGCGCTTGCCGCTGAAATGCTCCAGGATGTGCTGCACAATCTGGTCATCCGACTGCTTCATCATCTTCTCGCCGGTCACGTAACTGAAGGCCTCGGCGGTACGGGCGTAGAGTAAACGCAGAAAGTCGTAAATCTCAGTGATGGTGCCCACCGTAGAGCGCGGGTTGCGCGAAGTGGTTTTCTGCTCAATGGAAATCACCGGCGAAAGTCCCTCAATCTTGTCTACGTTCGGGCGTTCCAGTCCGCCCAAGAAGGAGCGGGCGTAGGCCGAGAACGTTTCCATGTAGCGGCGCTGCCCCTCGGCGTAGATGGTGTCAAACGCGAGCGAGGATTTCCCGCTGCCGCTGATGCCCGTGAAAACCACCAACTCATTGCGCGGTATCTTGAGCGAGATGTTCTTGAGGTTGTGCTCCCGCGCGCCGTACACTTCAATGAAAGGCACATCTACGGTAGAGGAAGTATTTTTTTTGGCTACGGGGGTAGCGGTTGATTCTTTTGGCGTCATCCGATCGGTTTCGGTTTAAAGAGCAAAGGTAGGCATTCCCGCGCTACAATGGCACCGGGCAATCCATCTCTTCTTAACCGAATTTGGAAGGGAATAGTTTATTGAGAGAGAGGAGTTTTTGGTGGAGTGTTTAGGGGCTACTTTTGGGGAAAGAGGGATGAAAACGGGAGGTTATTTAGTTGGATATGGAGGAGGAGGCAAATCAGGCGGTGGCGGAGGAGGGAGGAAAAGAGAGATAAATGTATTTTGGGTTAAAATAGGGCCAAGTAGACTGTCTTCATTTATTCTCTTTGTAGTCGGGCTTAGTTTGTTTAACTCCGTAAGGCTAAAGAGTAATTTTCTGGCTTTTTCGAATGAACTACTCTCTAAACTACTGCTTAGAGCAATGACCTTCTCTGCTGAGTCTGTTTTGATTTTAATAAAGTAAGAATTGTAATTACAAAGACAGGGTTCTGCTTTTGCCCTTATATCAGCTTGTTCCTTATAGTACTTCTGAAAATCAATCGATGATGCCCATTTAACAAACTTGTATAGAACTGTATCTATACTGGGATCTGAGATTATCGTGTCTTTGTGGAAACGGTCGAAATTAGGTGTTGAATTTGAGTCACTTTTATAGTCATAAGAAAAAGCAAAATCCTTTCTGTAGATGGATACTCTATCATTTGTAAAGTTAAAATGAACTAGCCTGCGAGCCCCGAAATTCTCATTGGTATCAGTTGCTGAATCAGCCCAGTCGATGTCTATGAAAGTAATGGATTGAATACTAGGAGATGCTTTCTTCCTTTCAGAAAACTCACAACCAAACACCCCAAAGAGGATACTCAGGATTAAGAGATTGTAAAATCTAAGTATCAAGTAACGTATCTGCATCAGACAGGAATTTGGCTATTAACTATAAGGCAGATGCGTTTTAAATCCTTTTCCATAAAGTAGGTCAAAAATGATGTGTTGCTGGCGCGAGCGTCCCGCTCGTGCTTACGCGTTCTTAAGTAAAATTCATTATGGATGGAATGCGTGCGGACACGAGCTGCAACCTTGCGCCAGCCGACGAGGGATTTAATGTAAGGTTAAAAACACTACTTACATCTGATACTGCAAAACAATCATTAAGTATAAACTAATAACAAATAGGCCGGTAAATACTTTGACTTGTTTATCTCTGTATCTATTTAAAAACAAAAAGTTTATGCATTGATGAATCATGACATAACCGCAGAATACTATCCATGCTTTGGTTGTATGGTTGCTAGCGGAGCCATAACCGAGTAAGAAAACGGTGATGCCGTATAAAACCATAATAACTATAAATAACAGAATGTTATAAACAGCCATCCTTGCCATACTTGTTACCATTCCTTGCTTCAACATATAAGTTTCATGACAATTTGCAGAATGTATATTACAAGTTCCTGCGCAATCTAAAGAAGCAATTCCAGAAATCTGTTAATTATGAAAATCCTGCTTCAGACAACTACCCCACTCAAATGCTCCAGCCGCTCGCCGTTCAACGTTAGGTAGCTTTTTGCTACGTCTGCTGTCAAGCAGGAGTGCACCGGCAGTACGCCGACCAAGCCACCAATCTTAAATTGAGAGAACAGTTCCGGCGTGGTGCGCACAATGCCGTGTTCCTGGGACAAGGAAATTAATGTTGTGGCTGGAAGTGGCGCTTCCCAACCATTCTCCGTCAACGGCACTACTAACCCGAAGATGACGCCACCATCCGCCTGCGGCAAAGCGTCCTTGGAGAAGTGCACGGAGCCGCCGTAGAGAATGACTTCGTTGCGGTCTGGGTGCAGGGCTACCACCGGGCAGGCCATGGCTACGGCAATGTCTTCCAAGCGGCAGGAACTGATGAGGTTTTGCATGAGGTCATAGAAGACGAAGTTGCCCGGGCGGATCTCGTCCATGCCGCTGAAATCTTCCATGATGCTGCAACTAGGCGTATCCCCGATGGAGAGTTGCAGCTGAGGCCACGTCCCAACATACCGCTCTTTTAAGCCGCGCATCTTTGTAAGCGTATCCTGGTGGATAGCGGCAATGCTTTTATGGTTTCGGGCTTTGTAGCTGTGACCGGCGTGCGCCAGAAAACCTAGAAACGTGTGTTGCTTGGTTTGGGCCAGTTCTTGTAAAACAGCGTCTAAAACGGCGGTATCTTCAGTCTTGATGCCGGTGCGGCCATAGCCGGTGTCTGCTTTAATCCAAATGTTGACAGGCGTAGACAAATGCTCGCGCAGAAAGGCCACGTCATCGGCGGAGGTGACGGTCAGGTTCAAGGTAATCTGCTGCGCCAGTTCTGCTATCTGGGGCAATTGCCGGCGGTTCAGCGGGAAGGCGATGGTGATGTCCTGCCAGCCATGCCGGGCGAAGTACTGCGCCATCTTCACCGAGGAAACAGTGATGGCGGAGATGCCTGCTTCCTTAAACCATTCGCCTACCTGCCAGCTTTGGTGCGTTTTGAAATGCGGCCGCAGCTTCACGTTCTGCCGTTTGGCTTTCTCGGCCATGCGGTGGAGGTTGGTGCGGGCAATCTGCTCGTTCAGCAGGAGAGTAGGCTCGGTGATTTGGTCAAGGAAAGACATGGCAGCAGCGTTAGACAGAAACCAAAGATACAGAAGTCTTCGGTTCTCTCAGGAGCCGCAGCGATGTTAGTCACCCACCGCTGCTTTGGCTACTACGCTCGTGGAGGATAAAGGAGAGTATCTGAAGTTGCTGAAATAGGCTCCGCCGGAGGCGATCAATCCTATTCTCCCTATGATGGGCTTTTTGGTGGCCTTTAACATTATCTCAGAAACTGGCTCAGAGGCACCGTTCAGGAAGACCCGGGCTTTGTTGTCTTGGAGGATAATCTTCAAGTGCGTCCAGGAAGCGGGTTTAGAAGCCTTTGGGGTACAGTTGGGTGTGTTCTGCTCTGTTGCCGTCAATGCCGGACAAGCAGGTGCAAGCGATTGAAGTACACTTGATTTAAACGTGATTCCCCTGTAAGCACCATCTGAGGTGTGTTGGAAGACGATGCCGGCTTCTCCTTGTGCGTCATCATCCGTGATGTCTACTTCAATGATGCCCTCGTGGTATTTCTCCTTTCCGTAAAGCGCCACGCCTTTGCTGAGGTACAAGCTTTCCTGACCCAGGTAGTGCACGTGGCTGCTTTTGCCTGCCGGAAGATGCCAATCATTTGCTTGTGATTCTTGTGTTTGTTCAACGGGAACATTGGCCGTTAGCGAAGAGAGCGCCAGTCCTAAAAGTACGTTTTTCATCTTTTTGTCTCCTGTGTTTTAGGTTAAATTCAGCGGAGCGGTTTGCCCCTGTGACTGATACAAAGGTGCTAGAGAAGGCAAAAAGGGAACAGGTCAGTTTACAGGCGTTTATGGTCATTTTACCAACGCCTGCTCTCTATAGTCTTTGGGAGTAAGCCCGCAACTGGACCGGAAGAAGCGGTTAAAGTTGGCGGTATCTGAAAAGTGAAGGTGATAAGCTATCTCTGACACGGTCTTGGGGGTGTACAGAAGTTCCCGCTTGGCTTCCAGTAAGAGCCTTCCTTTGATCAAAGAGGAGGCGGAGGTGCCAAAGTAGCGTTGGGTAATCTCGTTTAGGTGGGCTGGGGTGATGTGCAGCAGATCGGCATACTCCTGTACCTGGTGCCGTTCCCGGAAATGAGTTTCCAGCAGTTTCCGGAACGAGTAAATGGAGGCGTTCCCCTCAGTATCAGCATCTGTCTGGTGCTGTTGGGCGAACAGGCGGTTCAGGTGCATGAGCATCTGGTACAACAGCGCCCTGATCATGTGCGGACTGTCGTTCTGCAGGTGTTTAAATTCCTGTTCCATGGCTTCCACCTGCTGGATAAACCTTCTGAATTCCTCTCCTGAGGTCATCACTGCATTGGGGCGGGTAGGATTGTGAAAAAACTGAAAGCGGTGCAGAAACAGCGGGTCATTGAAGAAAGACGAGATAAAGCCTTCCTCAAAGAAAAGCGTGTACCCGCGCACCGGTTGCTCTACTCGCCAGCGGCGTACCTGCCCCGGAGAGGTGAAAATGATTTTGCCGGGTTCCAGCGTATGCACCACCTGGTCCAGACTGAAGGTGCCGCTGCCTTCCTGCAGAAACAGCACGTCATAGAAGGAGAGGGTGTGGGGCGTGTTGTCCAGCACAAAGTTCTTCAGGCTTTCCATGCGGCCCACATCCAGCAGCAACTCCGGGCCATATTTGTTCCGGAGGAAGTCAAAGTGCGGGATGTGCTGGGTGGAACGGGGCATTGCGACGGACAAAGAGGCTACACAGGTTTATACAGACCGAACAGGTCTGGCTGGGCGTGGGCCATTGGGTTTGGAGGCCACCGCAGGTTTATCTTGTTTCATCCGCTTGGGACCATACCAAAGCCAAAAGCCGGTGATGGTGAAGATAAGCAAGGCCACGCCCATGATGGTACTGTACATGACTTTCAGCACGCCGTTGTCTACCCCAAACCAGCGGTCCAGAATGGTGCCGTCATGGAGGTTCTCAATGAAATCGGCGCGGCGGGTTTCCAGGTGCAGGAGTTTTCCGGTGGTGGCATCCAGTTGTACGCCCAGGTATTTTTCCACGAACAGGAATTTGACGGTGCCTTTATCGGGGCGCATGTCAATGCGGTCCAGGGTGAGCGAAACGTCTTGGCCCAATGAGTCTTTAATGGCTTGGAAGGCGTTGGCGGTGAGGCTATCCACGGGCAGCCAGTCTTTGAGGTTGGTGGAGGTGCCGGTATAGGTTTTGGCCAGAATCATGCCGCCGGTGTGTTTCTTCCAGCCCAGCAAAAGCCCAGTGATGGAAATGACAAAGAAAAAGACGAACAGCAACGCGCCCGTAAGCCGGTGCACTTTCCGGAAATCGCGGAGGACGCGGGCCTGTTTCTGTCTTTTGGTGGAGTCGGTCACGGCGGTGGGGGAGTAAGCGTTCTTTCTCTTTAACTCAAGGAGAGCAAAGTTAGTGTATTGCGTGAGGCGCCAAAACAAAAGAGCCCCGAAGTGTTTCGGGGCTCTTTTGTGAAAAACGGGCCAAAATCGGCCTGGGAATATCTTCTTCTTAGAAGTTTGGAGACAGTAAATATTTGCTGTAGAAATCATCAATGACCTTCACGGCATCGGTGGCGTTGTCTACCAGGTGCACCAGGTCCAGGTCCTCGGGGCTGATGTTGCTTTCCTGGGTCAGCATCACGTCTTTGATCCAGTCAAACATGCCCTGCCAGTATTTCTTGCCCACCAAAACAATGGGGAACTTGCCAATTTTCTTCGTCTGGATCAACGTGATGGCCTCAAACAGCTCGTCCAGCGTCCCGAAACCGCCCGGCATGCCAATGAAGCCCTGCGCGTATTTCACAAACATCACTTTGCGCACAAAGAAGTAGTCAAAGTTGATGAGCTTGTCTGGGTCAATATAGATGTTGTTGAACTGCTCAAACGGCAACTGGATGTTGAGACCCACCGAGCGGCCGCCCTCGGAGTGGGCGCCCTTGTTGCCCGCCTCCATGATGCCGGGGCCACCCCCGGTGATCACGCCGTAGCCGTGGCGCACCAGTTTGGCGGCAATCTCCTCGGCCATGATGTAGTACGGGTTCTCAGGCTTGGTTCGGGCCGAGCCGAAGATAGACACGCACGGGCCAATCTTGGCCATTTTCTCAAAGCCCTCCACAAACTCAGACATCACCTTGAAGATCTGCCAGGAGTCGGCGATCTTGATCTCGTTCCAGTTCTTATCGGTGAAGGCCTCTCTAATGCGCTTGTCATCTTCGCTGGTGAAGTTAGCGTCGTTCTTGGCTATTTTCTTGGCCTCCTGCAATGATTCAACCTTGTTCACATTTGCGTCTGGCTGAATGATAGTGGTGCCGCTCCCCACATTGGAGGTTTCATCTTGCAGCTTGGTCTTACTTGTTTTTCTCAACTTCGTCATATAGCATTCATGTATTAGCCCTGTTTTACGCAAAAGGCGCCAAAAACAGGCATGGTAACTTAAAATAAAAAGGAACGGGAGCAGGGTAAAAGGTGGCCTGGATCTGCTATTTAGACCTGATGGCGATAACGGGGTCCAGGTGGGAAGCAATGACCGCCGGAATAATGCCTGAGAGCACGCCAATCACGACCGATACGCCCAATCCCAGGATTATGTTGCCGGGCGTAAGGATAATCTCCAACGAACCCATGGGAATAAAGGTTACCAGCGAGACCAGCAGGATGCCCACCCCGCCGCCTATAAGGCTCAGGAAGACAGACTCAAAGAGGAACTGGAACAGGATGAAAAAGTTTTTGGCGCCCAATGATTTCTGGATCCCGATGATGTTGGTGCGCTCCTTCACCGAGACGAACATGATGTTGGCGATCCCGAAACCACCCACCAGGATGGAGAACCCGCCTATGACCCAGCCCGCAATGCCAATGATGGCGAACATCTCGCCAATGGCGTCGGCCATCATCTCTGAGCGGTTAATGGCGAAGTTGTCTTCCTGGTAAGGCTTGAGCCCCCGGATGGTGCGCATCTTGCCCTTGATCTCGTACTCCAGGTTCTGCAGTTTGAGGTCGTCTACCCGGCCTTTGACCATGAGCGTGGGCTGTACACCCCTGGGCCCGCCGGCAAACAGTTTCCCGAAAGCCCCAAAGGGCGCGTAGGAGTTTTTGTCATTGGTGGGCATGCCCTCAAAAAGACCGGCCCCTTGTTTTTCCATGACCCCGATAACCGTGAATTTCTGGCCGCTGATCCTGATGTCTCCGCCCAAGGCAGAGGAGTTGGGGAAAAGGCTTTGCGCCACTTCGTCGCCAATGATGATCACGTTGCGGGAACCATCAATTTCCTGTTGGGTGAAAAACCGGCCCTCGGCAATGGGTACCTCGGCCACTTTGTTGAAATCCAGCGTCACCCCTTGCAGCATAATGCCGCCCATGCTGTTGTTGCGGTGCTTGAAGGTGTTACCGCCCCGGCGGGCCACCAAGGCCACGGCCTCGGCGTTCTCCAGGTTCTCATGCATGTACCTGAACTCGCGCGTGTTGGGAGAGGGGCGCTGCATGAATTTCCACCAGGGTATGTCAGAGTCGTCGCTAAAGATCCAGGGGAACTTCTCTACGTAGACAATGCGCTCGCCCACAAAGCTCATGCTCTCCCGTATGCTGCGCTCCAAAGAGTCTACAATGGTGAACACCGAGATGATGGCGAAGATGCCTATGGTTACGCCCAGCAACGAAAGGATGGTACGCAGCAGGTTAGACCTGAGGGCCTGCCACGCAAACTGAAAACTTTCATAAACCAGCCGTAAGTATAACATTGGTAGAGATGAGAAGAGAAAAGGACTGTCCTAGAAATAGTTATGGGTGCAACAAACTTATTAGTAGCGAAAAGGGTTATTTTCTTACACCCCTCCGCTTGCCTTTTCGGCAGATTCTAAGGGATCCCCTTACTTAAATTTGGCGGAAAGTAAAAGAAATTAGCGCAAACTGCCTACCTTTGCCCTCTATTTTCCAAAATATTTTAATACCGTAATATTAAAAATGAAGTTATCAGAGTTTAAATTTGACCTGCCCAACGACCTGATGGCCACCCATCCGGCCCCAAACCGTGATGAAGCCAGAATGATGGTAATCCACCGTGACAGCGGCAAGATTGAGCATAAAGTTTTCAAAGACATCATTGGTTATTTTGATGACGGTGATGTGATGGTGACCAACAACACCAAAGTGTTTCCGGCCCGTTTGTACGGAAACAAAGAGAAAACCGGCGCCAAGATTGAGGTGTTTCTGCTGCGCGAACTGGACAAGCGTATTCACCTGTGGGATGTGCTGGTAGACCCGGCGCGGAAGATACGGGTAGGCAACAAACTCTACTTCGGGGACAGTGACCTGGTAGCAGAGGTAATTGACAACACCACTTCGCGTGGCCGTACCATCAAGTTCCTGTATGACGGACCAGACGAGGAGTTCTACAAAGTGGTGCACAGCCTGGGCGAGACTCCGCTGCCTAAATACATCAAACGCGAGCCAGAGCCCGAGGACGAAGAGCGTTACCAGACGGTGTATGCCGAGGTGACTGGTGCCGTAGCCGCGCCTACCGCCGGCCTGCACTTCACCAGAGAAGTACTGAAACGCCTGGAACTGAAAGGCGTGGACGTGGCTCCGGTAACCCTGCACGTAGGCCTGGGTACTTTTCGCCAGGTAGACGTAGAGGATCTCACCAAACACAAGATGGACTCTGAGCAGTTCTTCGTGACCGATGAGACTGCCAAAATTGTGAACAAAGCCCTGGATGCGAAGAAACGTGTGTGCTCCGTAGGAACCACCACCATGCGCGCGCTGGAGTCATCTGTATCGGCGAACAGCCGCCTGAAACCCAACGAAGGCTGGACCGATAAATTCGTGTTCCCTCCGTATGACTTCAAGATCGCGAACAGCCTCATCACCAACTTCCACATGCCAGAATCTACCCTGTTGATGATGGCCGCCGCCTTTGGAGGGTATGACCTGATCATGGAAGCCTACCAGCAAGCCATTAAAGAGAAATATAAGTTCTTCAGCTACGGAGACGTTATGCTGATCCTGTAAGGCTTCACGCCTTCCTTAGAAAGCCCCGCTGGTAACCCTTACCGCGGGGCTTTTTGTATTAAGGCTGTTTCACAGAAATCAGGGCCAAAGCGCCTGTGCTCTTCTTTCTTTATAAACCAGTCTTTTGAAAATCTAATTAAGGCTTGCCTGTAGTTGGTCCAAAGAATTGGCTTATCTTTATTCTGCTATTTGATTAGGGGAAGTTGACACTTGGGAGGTCTTTTTTTAGGATCCAAATCCCAGCTTTCAGCCAGATAATAACAGAGCAAATCATCTAAGGATCCTCGGGTGCCGGCACCAAAAGGAAAGTTCTGACGCGAATGGTTTGTGGTTCCTAATTTTAAGAAATTTCAATGCAGGAGGAAACTCAAGACGGGAGTGCGGCCTTTGTCCGGAAGGGTACGCAAGAGGGGAAGGATGAAGATGATCTGCCCGCCGCAAACCAGGATGAAACCATGAACCAGATACAAGGCTCCCTGCAGGAGCCAGCCAATCATCAAGAGCAGCTGGCGCTGCTACAGCAGGAGTTGGAGGCCACGCGCCAGGAATTGGAGAAGGCGAAGAACCAAGCCAGGCAAGCCGCCTCTGAGCAGATCAACGTTGGCCTCCTCAAAGAGGTAAGCGCCTACAAAAAGACCATGGAACTGGAGCGCCTGGGCAAGAAGGTGCTGGAGAGAAACGCCCTGCCTGGCAGCACCCTTGAGTCTACCGTGTCTTTTTACCTGAAAGAGGTGGAGAAGATGCACAAAGGCATGTTCTGCTCCTGCATGCGCCTGAAGGGCGATAAGCTTTATCCCATTGCCGCGCCTAGCCTGCCAGAAAGTTTCTGCCATGATATCAAAGGCATCCAGATTGGGGAGAATGCCGGCTCCTGCGGTACGGCTGCTTTCCTGGGCCAGAAAGTGATCGCCATGGACGTGAAAACCGATCCGCGCTGGAAAGACTATTATCCCACCCTGCTCAACTACGGGCTGGAGGCCTGCTGGTCTTTTCCTTTGATTGGGTCTAACCAGAAGATACTGGGCACCATGGCCATCTATTACCAGGAGGTAAAAGCGCCCACCCCGGAGGAGGAAGAGACGCTGGAGAGCATCCGGAGCCTGTTGCAGTTGATCCTGGAAAACAAACTCTCAGAGATTGAGCTTCGGGAAAGCAATGACCGCTACTACTACGCCACCCTGGCCACCAAGGACGCCATCTGGGACTTTGACATCATCAATTACAGAATCAACTGGGGACCGGGCTTTGAGAAACTGTTTGGGTTCAAGGTGAAGGAGTTTGGGCCTGAGCTGGACGTGTGGGCAGCGCAGGTACACCCCGAGGACCTGGAACGAGTGAACGGTTCTTTAGACGCCGCCATTGCCAGTACAACCCAGGGCTTCTGGCGCGAAGAGTATCGCTTCAAAAAAGCCAATGGCGAGTACGCGTATGTAATTGACCAGGGCACCGTGCTAAGAGATGAGAACGGCCGCTCGGTAAGAATTGTGGGCGCCATGCTGGATGTGACGGAGCAGAAAGAGACCGAGGAGAAACTGCGGAAACTTTCTGTAGTGGCCCGCGAGACCATCAACGGGGTACTGATCATGAGCCCCGATCTCACCATCCAGTGGGTGAACGCCGCTTTTACCCGCATGATGGGGTACACCCAGGAGGAAATGTTCAGGAAGACTCCCGGTACGCTCATGAACGGCCCCGAGACAGATGTAGAGACCCTGGAGTTCATTGACAGCCAGCTAAAAGAGTTGAAACCCCTGCAGTGCGAGATCATCCAGTACTCCAAAGACCGCGAAAAGCGATGGATCAAACTGCAGGTACAGCCTTTGCTGGACGAGAAAGGGAAGGTAGAGAACGTATTCGCGCTCCTCACCGACATTACGCAGCAGAAAGCAGAGGAACAGCAACTCCGTTTGCTAGAGTCTGTGATCACCAACGCCAAAGACGCCATCATCCTCAGTGAAGTGACGCTGGGGATACCGCAGAAACTGGAGTCCATTTTTTACAACGAGGCCTTCTTTAAGCTGACGGGGTACACTCCGGAAGAAGTGCTGGGTAGAGACCCTGCTTTTCTCACCGGCCCCGAGACCGACGCTACCGTCTTGCAGAACCTGACTGCGCGGGCGCAGGCAGGTTTGTCCTCTGAGGTGGAACTAGTAAGCTACCGCAAAGATGGCAGTACTTTCTGGAGTCACCTGCTGCTCATTCCCATGTTCAACCGCAAGCAGCAGCTCACGCACTGGATTTCTATGCTGCGCGACATCACCAACCGCAAGCACTACGAGCAGGAACGTGAGGTGCTTATTGGGGAACTCACCCAGAACAATGCCGACCTGAAGCAGTTCACCTTCATAACTTCGCATAACCTGCGCGCACCGCTGGCCAACCTTACCGGCATCGCCAACCTCATAGACACTGAGTCCATCCCCGAGGGCAGAAACAAGGTGCTCATCCAGAAATTTAAGGAGTCTACGGTGCAGTTAAATACCATCATAGATGACCTGTTGGAAGTGCTGGTGATCAAAGACAATCCGCATACAAACAAAGAGCAGGTGAACCTGGCCCAGGCTTTTGAAAAAGTAGTCATATCGGTAGACGGGCTCCTGGACAAAAAGGACATCCAACTCACCACGGATTTCTCCCAAGTGCCGGAGGTCTACTACAACGCCGGATACCTGCACAGCATCCTCCTGAACCTGCTCACCAACGCTGTGAAATACCGCTCCCCTAATCGGCCCCTGCACATAGACGTGAAGGCTGAGAAAGCCGACGGCTGCGAGAAGCTGTACTTCTCAGACAACGGCTTAGGCATAGACCTGAAACGCTACGGCGAGCGCATCTTCGGGCTGTACCAGCGGTTCCACCACCACAAAGACAGCAAAGGCATGGGGCTCTACATTGCGCATTCCCAAGCCAAAGCCATGGGCGGCAACCTCAGTGTCACCAGCGAGGTGGACAAAGGCAGTACCTTCATTCTGGAGTTCTAAAAATCCCAGCAAGAGATTGGGCCGTGTGTCATTGCTCCCGAAAGCGGATACTGGCCAGATGGCCCAATGTCGTTTAGAGGCTGATTTTCCAGAAACAGCTCCTAAACGGAACTGGCCTTGCCCCGTTTGATTGCGTATCTTGCGGCCACCATGCTTTCACCTGATGTAAAGAAGTACGCGATCATTGTGGCCGGTGGCTCTGGCTCCAGAATGCAGGCGGCCATGCCCAAGCAGTTCCTGCCCATTGCCGGCGAGCCGGTGCTCATGCATACGCTTCGGCGGTTCCATGCCTTTGACCCTGACATGCCGCTGGTGCTGGTACTGCCGGAAGCCGAGATCCCTACCTGGCGCAGCCTCTGCGCAGATCACCAGTTCACCATGAAGCACCAGATTGTAACCGGAGGCAGCAGTCGGTTCCAGTCGGTGAAAAATGGCTTAGAGGCGCTGGCCGCCGAAGAAGACGGCGTGGTGGCGGTGCACGACGGTGTGCGTCCTTTTATTGACAATGCCATTCTAGACGCCGCTTACACCACAGCCGCCCAGAACGGAACCGCTGTGGTAGCTGTAACCCTGAAAGATTCTATCAGAAGAGTGCGGGGCGGCAACTCCAAAGCCGTGGACCGTACCGCCTACCGTTTGGTGCAGACGCCACAATGCTTCAGGCTACCCTTGCTGCGCCGCGCCTACGCCCAACCGGAAATCCCCCTCTTCACCGATGATGCCTCCGTGGTGGAGCGTTTCGGGCACAAGATAGAACTAGTAGAAGGCAGTTTCCGCAACATCAAACTCACCACGCCCGAAGACCTGGTCTTAGCCGAGGCTTTCCTGTTGCAGGAAGCGGGACGATGACAGCCGAGGTGGTTTCCTTTTCTGGTGTGTTTTTCAGAAAAGTAATAGAAAACAGGGCAGTTGACTGATCCCTTCCAAGCTATGGGATTAAGAAGCTAGCGCTGGACGGCTGAAGTGGCTTTCTCCTCCAAAAAACGCTGCTGGGCAAGGACGGTCTCGGGAGAAATCTTTTCTAGGGTAGGAGAGGGTTGGGAGATGTTGAGCAGATAACCTTCCATGGGCAGCAGATTCAACAGGTCATGGGTGATGCAAAGCACCGTTTTCTGTTCTTCCCGCACCCAGGCGTCCATCAAATCAAAAACTCTTTTCTTGTGGTAAACGTCCAGTTGCTGGGTGGGCTCATCCAGCAAAGCGATGGGCGCGTCCTGCAGCATGAGTTGTGCGAGCCAGACCAATTGTTGCTCTCCCCCGGATAGATCTGTGAAGGTGCGTTGGCTTAGGTGGGAGATATGCAGGCGGTCCAGCATAGCCTCGGCGCGGCCGTAGTCAGCGGAGGTGTAATGGTCCAACAGGCGCTTCTGCCGGAACAGACCCATGACCACCAACTCACGCACTTTAATGGGAAAGGATACCTGGTTTTTCTGCGGCAAATAGGAGAGGGAACGGGCAATGGCGCCGGCGCGCTTAGCCAGAGGTTTGCCCTGCACCAGAATCTGTCCTTGGTAAGGGACCTGTCCGGTAAGGGTCTTCAGGAGCGTGGATTTGCCGCTGCCGTTGTGGCCGATGATGGCCACGAATGCCGGTTCTGGTACAAAAAAAGAAAGGTTGCGGAGAAGTACGCGCTCGTCGTATCCCGCAACCAGTTCTTTTATTTCTAAGACGCTCAAAGTAATTAAGAACCTTGAATTAAGAATTAGGAATCAGAACACCGTGGAGCAATTCTCAATTCTTAATTTTTAATCCTTAATTGAAGATTAGTACTCGTCTTCGTTGAACATGAAGTCCTCTTTGGTAGGATAATCCGGCCAAACTTCTTCAATGCTCTCGTAAGGTTGACCATCGTCTTCCAAAGCCTGCAAGTTCTCTACCACTTCCATAGGGGCGCCGGAGCGGATAGAATAGTCAATTAATTCATCTTTGGTAGCTGGCCAAGGCGCATCTTCCAAGTAAGAGGCAAGTTCAAGTGTCCAATACATAATAAATTCGCTTTTAAAGTATAGCTATACAAACAAGTTGCAGAGGTAACAGGGCTGCAAAAATAAGATTTTGATTGACAATTCAAATATTTCTTCTTATCGCGAAGCGCTGCAATGCTAAAACACAACGGCCAATTTTATAAAATGTTTAGCCGGAGCGTGGTTTTTTACTCGTGGCGGGCGCTGCTGGTGCCGTCGCCGGTGTTGAAGAGGTAATTAATGCCAATCTGCAGGCCGGCTACCATGTTCTGGCGCAGCACATAATAGTCGGTGTCGCGGTTGAGGTCTTCAATGTGCTCTTCCTTCCGGATGTTCACGAAGTTGTAGCCGTAGCGCAGATTGGCGGTTAAAATAAGGTTGTCGTTCAGGCTGTATTCGGCGCCTAGGCCCAACAGAATGCCCAGGTCATATTTGTTGAACTCACCCACCGATGAGTTGCTGCCTTCACCTTTTTCGGTACTGGCCAAAAGGTAATTTCCTTGCGGTACAGAAAAGGAGCGGTCTTTAACAGTGTAAGAGGCCGTGCGGGAAAAGGTGTTTTTTTCCGTGCCTTTCTGCAGGATGCCCAACTGCGGGCCCACCTGGAAATTGAAGCGCACCGTACCGGCAGTGGTGTATTTGAAAAGCAGCGGAATATTCCAATAAACCAGGTCTATGTCCTTCTCGCCGGCTTTGTTCCCGGCATTGTCTATTAGGTCAAATTTCTCGCCTTGGTGCGAGCGGTAGATCTCGGCCTGTAGGTTGTGGTTCTCGTTGAATTTGTAGCCAACTACCGCACCAAACGGCGCCCATTTGGTGGTAAAGCGGTGTTTGTAGTTTACATCCTCGTACTGCTCATCATTGATGATCCAGGTGTTCTGGAACTGCGTGGTGAGCCCCAGGTACGGACCTTTGATGTTCTGGGCTTGAGATAAGAAAGGAAGAGATAGGAAAAGTAGTAGAAAGTATTTTTTCATAGGTAAGCCGTTAGAATTTAGGACTATTTCTAACGGCTTACGAATGAGTTAGGCAATTTTGTTGCTTTGTACGCCAGACTTTTTGCGCAAAAGCTCAATCAATTCGTTTTTTGTCCGGATTTTCCGGTTGAAGTTCTTGATTTTCCCCTCCAGCATAGAGCGGAAAGCCTCGTTCCCCGGATTTGGATTTAACCGACCCAGGTTAGTTTCCAGCACCTCCAGCTCCTGTTTGTCATACTTGATGAAATCACGCAGGGCGTTGATGCGGGCGTGCAGCTGGTCATTCTCAGAGTTCTTGCCTTCTGGCAAAGGACGCTTGCGCATGAAATGCTCCAGGCTACTCAGTTCAAATATCTTGTCGCAGGCGACCAGGAAGCTTTCCCATACAATGTCAGACTCCTCCTGCTTCACCGGCCCTATTTTTTTCCAGGCGGCTTGCAGTTCCTTGGCTTTAGGTACCGCTTGTTGCACAGGCTCGTCTAAGAGGGCCTCGGCTTGAGCTACGAGAGAACGTTTTTTCTCCAGGTTGTCTTCCAGGTACTTGTCCTTAGACTCGGTCTTCTGGCTGTTGATGTGCTTTTTGAGGCGCTCAAAGAAGTGGTTGTTGGCCGCTCTGAAACTGTTCCAAAGGTCATTGGACATCTTGCGGGGCAGGGTGCCGCCAATCTCCTTCCACTGGTTTTGCAGGTCTTTGAGCTTCTTGCTGGTTTCTTCCCACTCCTCAGAGTTCTTCACCGACTCAGACTGCGCAATGAGCGCCTTGTACTTGTCTACCGTGCGGGAGAGCATGTCCTTTTTGTCCTGGAAGAATTCTTTCTTGCGGGTGAAGAACACCTCCACGGCCGTTTTGAAGCGCTCCTCCAATTCATCGGTGAGGGCTTTGTCTACCGGTCCGGTCTTGATCCAGTTCTGGCGCAGTTCCTTCAGCTTGTCAGTGGTTTCCTGCCAGTCAATGCTGGTTTGCAGGGCCTCGGCCTGTTGAATGAGCGTGATCTTGGTGGCCAGGTTCTTGTCGCGGTTCTTGGCAATGGCTTCCTTTATCTCTTCCTCGGCGGCCGAGAGGCGCTGGTGCAAAGACTCAAAATCCCCGATGGCATCATACTTCTCAATCTGTTCCTTCAGGTGCAGCACCTTCATGAGAAAAGACCCCTTGTTCTCAGAGGTGGCAATCTTCTCCAGCAGGCTTTCCACCTTCTGTTTGAAGTTCTCGAAACGGTTTGCGAAGTAGTACAATGATTCTTCGGGGACCTCCTTCACCTCGCCAACCTGGCGCGCAGGAAAATGCATAAATGGCTTCAACCACACTTGGTTACCCTCAATGTAGCCGTACTTATGGGCCTCCTCAGACAAATCTTTGGTTTCCATCAACTGGATATTAACTGAAAAAATTAAAGTCTATTTTGGTACAAGTTTATGAATAAACGCCAATTTTCATAACTCGGCCGTGCCAAAATTTACGATATTTGTACCCATTGGCAGAAAATAACCGCAACCTGACGCTTGTTTTCATACTGAGTTTTGGAGAACAAGGTTATGGGTTTCGTTTAGGGGCTATTTTTACCAAAATGCCGCCAAAACGCTTCTGCCGTTAACGCACCAGAATCTAAATACTATTCATGAGCAACGAAACCATCATCTTCTCCATGGCGGGGGTGAATAAAATTTACCCGCCGCAGAAACAAGTTCTCAAGAACATCTACCTCTCTTTCTTCTACGGCGCCAAAATTGGCGTGTTGGGTCTCAACGGCTCTGGTAAATCTTCCCTTTTGAAAGTGATTGCCGGCGTAGACAAGCAGTTTCAGGGCGAGGTGGCTTTCTCGCCGGGTTACTCCGTGGGGTACCTGGAGCAGGAGCCGCAGTTGGACCCCGCCAAAACCGTGATGGAGATTGTGCGGGAAGGCGTAGCCGAGACCGTGGCGCTCTTAAAGGAGTACGACGAGATCAACGAAGCCTTCGCCGATGAGAACGCCGACTTTGACAAACTGATGACCCGCCAGGGCGAGGTGCAGGAGCGCCTGGATCACCTGGGCGCCTGGGACCTGGACAGCAAACTGGAGCGCGCCATGGACGCCCTGCGCACCCCTCCGGGCGAAGCCGTGATTGGCAACCTGTCCGGCGGCGAGAAACGCCGCGTAGCGCTTTGCCGCCTGCTTTTGCAGGAGCCCGATGTCTTGTTATTAGATGAGCCAACCAACCACCTGGACGCTGAGTCTGTGCTGTGGCTGGAGCAGCACTTGCAGCAATACAAAGGCACTGTGATTGCCGTTACCCACGACCGCTACTTCCTGGACAAAGTAGCCGGCTGGATTCTGGAACTGGACCGCGGCGAAGGTATTCCTTGGAAAGGGAACTACACCAGCTGGCTGGAGCAGAAAGCCGAGCGTTTGGCCAAAGAAGAGAAAACCGAAAGCAAGCGCCAGAAGACCCTGCAACGCGAGTTGGAGTGGGCCCGCATGAGCCCGAAAGCCCGTCAGGCCAAGTCCAAAGCCCGTTTAGGCAACTACGAGAAAATGGCCTCTGAGGAAGCCAAAGAGAAAGAGCAAAAACTGGAGCTCTTTATCCCAGACGGTCCGCGTTTGGGGAACGTGGTGATTGAAACCGAAGGGCTGAGCAAAGCCTTTGGAGACAAGCTGCTGTTTGAAGACCTCACGTTCAACTTGCCACCCGCTGGTATCGTGGGCATCATCGGGCCGAACGGTGCGGGTAAGTCTACCTTGTTCCGCCTCATCACTGGCCGCGAAGCCGCCGATGCGGGTAACATCACCGTAGGACCCACCGTGGAAACTGCCTACGTAGACCAGCAGCACGAAAGCCTGGACCCGAACAAGTCTGTGTTTGAGACCATCTCCGGTGGTACCGAGACCATGCTGTTGGCCGGTCGGCAGGTGAACGCCCGCGCCTACGTGAGTAAGTTCAACTTCACTGGTGGTGACCAGGAGAAGAAAGTAGGCGTGCTGTCCGGGGGAGAGCGTAACCGCGTGCACCTGGCTATGACCCTGAAGCAAGGCGCCAACCTGCTCCTTCTGGATGAGCCTACCAACGACCTGGACGTAAACGCCATCCGGGCCCTGGAAGACGCGCTGGAGAACTTCGCTGGTTGCGCCGTGGTCATCTCCCACGACCGTTGGTTCTTGGATAGAATCTCCACGCACATTCTGGCCTTTGAAGGCGACTCGCAGGTAGTGTGGTTTGAAGGAAACTTCTCAGACTACGAAGAAGCCAAAAAGAAACGCCTGGGCGATGTAGAGCCGAAGCGTATCCGTTACAAGAAGCTGATGAACTAGGTTTGTTTAATGCTTGATTTTATAAAAAGAGCCCGGAAACGTAAGTTTCCGGGCTCTTTTGGTTTATAGAATTTTACTAAAACTAGTTTACTGTCTAAATTTGGAAAAATTATAACTTGATGAATAGTAAATACTTAATATTTGCATTATTCCTATTGATAATTAGTTCTGGTGATTTGTTTTCACAGAACACCCGACTTATTCCAGATAATCATTCTAGTAAAACCGGGATGCCTATTGTAGGAACTTCACCATTGTCTAGTATAAGGTCAAAGCTGTATTTAGGTTCAACCAAAAATGAGGTCCTTTCTAATGTAAAAACATTAGGTAGTCACCCTTATGAATTATTAAATGATTTCACCATTAAGGTTTATGAAGACGATTTAATATTAGCTGATAATATTAATGAGAATGGAGCACTTAGTGGTGTAAGTAAATATAAAGGGGTAGTTTTGTATGATTTTAATAAAGATAATATATGTAAAAAAGTAAGTTTTTACTCTGATGATGCCGTTTTTCTTAAACGTTACCACTTCTTCAAAGACTCCTTTAAAGAAATAGATGGGGCAACTTGGATTGATACAGATAGTAATCCTAAAGTAGTTTGGAAAGCTTTCAAGGTTGAAGTGATGGACAATGCGATTATCCTTGAGGCAACCTTGTTATAGCCGTTGTTGGTGTTATTACCAACAACCAAATCTGTAGTCACTTAGTCAAGATAGTGCGTTAGAAAACCAAAGTCATCTTTGTTCTCCAAATAAAACCTAGCTGAAGAATAATAGCCAGCTTTCAGCTGTTCGGCTAACTCCCATTTCTTCTGCACTCCTAAGAAGGCCTATTTTCTTACGCTACTGTTTTTGGTTTGATTTTACGAAATAAGCCCAAAATCAATGGCACAAGTAGGAAGCCCTTGCATCAAATGAGGGCCTTGCTAGCGTGCTGCCTCTTTCTATTGTTCAGGGAAATATTTGTCTTTATAGTAAGCTAGAAAACCGTAGCTTTAGCTACTACTTCCCCTAACCTTATAAGATAAACAGCAGATGGAAAATTTACCTAAAGCATTGAGGCTGTTTGTCTTTTTCTTTCTTTTGGCGTGGCAGGTGAAGGCACAAAACAAAGTGGTGGCGTACCTGCCTAATTGGTTGGACTATAATGCCATGGCCAGAAGCATCGCCTATGACAAACTAACCCACATCAATATTGCCTTTGAGAACACAGATGCCGCCGGTAATCTGAGCTTCACGCCGGCCAACAACACCTTGATCCAGTTGGCACATGCCCAGCAGGTGAAAGTACTGGTATCCATAGGGGGCGGGTTGATTTCCTCCAACCCTACTCTGTATGCAGTTTACTTTGACTTGATCAGTGATGCCAAGCGGGCAGATTTTGTGCGTAAGATCGCGGCCTACCTCACCGCACATAATTTAGACGGAATAGATGTTGACCTGGAAGGGGCTTCCATCAACAGTGACTACGGTAAGTTCATTGCAGATCTTTCCGCCGCCCTCAAGCCACAGGGCAAATTGGTGACGGCGGCGTTGGCGCATACCAACGGCGGCGATGCCGTGTCCAGTGACACCTTCCAGTATTTTGATTTTATCAACATCATGGCCTATGACGAAACCGGACCTTGGGCGCCCAATCGTCCGGGGCAGCATTCTTCCTTTGAGTTTGCCAAGGCGTGTCTTGATCATTGGGTGGGCCGTGGGCTCCCGAAAGAGAAAGCCGTTTTGGGAGTTCCTTTCTATGGCTATGGTTTCGGGGCAGATTTCAACGAAGGCATAGGCTTTGGCGAAATCATCAAGCGCTACCCGGGTTCAGAAAACCTGGATCAGGTAGGAAACACCATCTATTACAACGGCATCCCTACCATCAGGGCCAAAGCAGAATACGTAGCAGAGCAGCAGTACGGCGGAATCATGATCTGGCAACTGGCGCAGGATGCTACCGGTAGCTATTCCTTGCTCAGTACCATTCATCAGGCGTTGAAGAAGGTCACCGGTTCAACCCAGCAGGGCACAGAACCGATTCGGGTGCATTTATACCCAAACCCTACAAAACAGCCCGCCATTGGGTACCTGGCTTTTCCCGCGGCTACAAACAAAGTGAAGATTGACATCAGGGACATGAAGGGCGTGAAGGTGTATGACAAGACCTTCAAGAATAAGCAGCGGCAGAGCAGGGTAGAGCTTCCCAGGCTTTCTCAGGGCATGTATCTTATTCAGGTAAAGGCAGATAACCTGATGTATTCAAACAAGTACTTGGTAGAATAAACCAAGTGAGGTGATTGCTGAATTCCTATCCTTTCCTCGGTTTACCTAAACTTCTTTCAAAGATATTCTTGGTTTGGTTCTATTCTGATTGCGGAGTAGAGCGGTGAAAATGTATTCTGCCATTTCCTTCCTAATGGCATCTTTTTAAATTATCTTAGAAACATAGTAGTTTCTTTTCTCACCCCCATTCCCATCTTGTAAAACTCTATAAGTATGAATGAAACGTTTACTTTTCCTAAGAAATGTATAACAGTCCTTCTTATGATGCTGACTGTTGTCTTTTATCGGGCGGAGGCACAAACAAACGTCATCACTGGCCAGTTGGTGTCTTCCGAAGATAACTCCCCTATTCCGGGGGCTACGGTCCTGCTAAAAGGGACCTCTACCGCCACCGCCACCGATGCCAGTGGCCGATTCAGCCTACCGGCCGCACCGGGCAGTGTGCTGGTGTTTTCCTTTATCGGGTATATTCCGCAGGAGGTGATAGTGGGCAGCCAAGCCAATATCACCGTTACGTTGGTGCCAGATGTCACGGCTCTGTCTGAAGTAGTGGTGACGGCCTTGGGGATAAAAAGAGAGGCGAAGGCTCTTGGGTACTCCATTGCGCAGGTAGGAGGCAGCGAACTGGCTACCGCCAAAGAAATCAACGTCATCAACTCCCTCTCGGGCAAAGTGGCCGGGGTGGACATCTCTACTCCCACCGCCGGGCCATCGGGGTCTTCCAGAGTCATCATCAGGGGAAACTCAGAACTGAGCGGCAACAACCAACCCTTGTACATCATTGACGGCGTACCCATGGACAACACCACCGCCGGTGGTGCCGGGCAGTGGGGCGGTTATGACCTGGGTGACGGATTATCCAGCCTTAATCCAGACGATATTGAATCTGTATCGGTGTTGAAGGGCGGGGCTGCGGCAGCCTTGTATGGCTCACGGGCTTCCAACGGCGTCATCATGATCACTACCAAAACGGGGGCTAACCAAAAAGGAATAGGCGTAGAGTATACCGGCAATTATACCGCTGAAAGGGTATTATCTAGGTTTGATGACTACCAGAAGGTGTACGGACAGGGCCGGGACGGCATCCTGCCCCTGGAGAACAATGCCAACAATACTCAATCGGCGTGGGGCCCTCAGTTGGATCCAAACCTGAGCCTGCAGATCTACAACGGGGAAACCAAGCCCTATGCTTTGGTCAACGACAATATCCTGAGCTTCTTCCGGACGGGGTCCACCTTCACCAATACGCTGGCTTTCACCGGCGGAAATGAAAATGCCTCGGTGCGGGTCTCCGTTTCTGACATGCACAACAAAGACATCGTGCCCAAGACGGGCATGGCCCGCAACACCTTCCTCATCAACAGCACCATGAAGTTGGGGTCCAAAATAACCATCAACGGAAAGGTGAACTACATCACTGAAAAAGTAGATAATAGACCGGCTTTGTCAGACAACCCCAACAACGTGGGTCTGGCCATCATCGGGATTGCCCCTAACTTTGACCAACGCTGGCTTGCTGAAGGCTACAAAGATGAGTTCGGCCGCTACCAGGATTGGAACGGGAACACTTACCGCATCAACCCTTACTGGTCTACCAATGAGATGTCCAATGACTCCAGACGCAACCGGGTGATTGGTTATCTGCAAATGAACTATGATTTCACCAGCTGGCTGGGGCTGCAGCTGCGGGGCGGTACCGATTTCTATAATTTCCGCTACACCAACTTCTCGCCGAAAGGAACCCCGCTCTGGGAAACCGGTGCCCTGCAGGAGCAATCCAACCACGTGGCAGAGAAAAACTACGAGGCGCTCCTGAAGTTTGATAAACAG
The DNA here is from genome assembly GCF_008271695.1 of Rufibacter hautae. Taxonomy (GTDB): domain Bacteria; phylum Bacteroidota; class Bacteroidia; order Cytophagales; family Hymenobacteraceae; genus Nibribacter; species Nibribacter hautae. Next base: position 1,407,472 of record NZ_VKKY01000001.1, on the reverse strand, counting down.
TTCACCGATGACTTCTATGTGACGGCGTTTGCGGGGGGTAACATCATGCACCGCCGCGCCGAAAACCAGATGAGCACTGGTTCTGGCATCGTGCTGGAAGGCATCCAGGCCATCACCAACTTCACAACTCAGAGCAACGACTATGGCTTGTTCCGGAAACAGATCAACTCGTTGTACGGAACCGTCCAAACCGGTTACAAAGACACCTATTTCATTGATGTGACCGCCCGGAACGACTGGTCCTCTACCTTGAGCAAAGGCAATAACTCCTACTTCTACCCATCGGTTTCCGGAAGTTTCGTGTTCACGAACCTAATGGATAGAAGCCCTATTCTTTCCTTCGGGAAACTGCGGGCTTCCGCGGCCCAAGTGGGTGGTGACACAGATCCTTACCAGTTAAGCTTAACCTACGGTTTGAAGAACTTCTCCCTCTTAGGCAAACCGCTGGGCGAGATCTCCAATACCAGCGTTCCTAACCTGGAGCTGAAACCCACCCGCACCTTCACTTATGAATTCGGGACCGATCTCCGGTTCCTGGAGAACAGAGTGCAACTGGATTTAACCTACTACAGCAAGAAAACCACCGATCAGATCCTTCCTTTGATCATCCCGGCTACCAGTGGGTACAACACCGCTATCATCAATGCCGGGGAAATCACGAACAAAGGCGTGGAACTGATGCTGAAAGGCGGGGTGGTTTCTACCCCTGCTTTCTCTTGGGATGTGATGGTAAACTATGCCCGCAACGTGAACCAGGTGGTGAAACTGCATGAGCAGGTAAAAGAGTACACCCTGGCCAATGCCCGTTGGGCCGGGGCCGCCATCATGGCCCAGGAAGGGCAGACTTTCGGGACTATTGTAGGAAAGAAACTGATGCGCGACCCGAACGGAAATGTGGTGCACAATGCCGCCGGTTTGCCCGTGTTCGGTACCGAGCAGGAGGTATTAGGCAAAGGAACCTATGACTGGACTTCGGGGATCACTAATGTGCTGACCTATAAAGGTTTCAGACTGAGTGCTCTGGTAGACATTAAATCAGGGGCCGATATATACTCCATGAGCAGTGCCATTGCCCATACCAATGGTACCTCAGAAAATACCCTGGAAGGCCGTGCGGGCTGGTATGCCTCAGAAGAAGCCAGATTAGCCGCTGGCGCAAGTCCCGCTGCTTGGACGCCCACCGGCGGTTACGTAGGCAAAGGGGTAGTGAACGTAGGCACCGCGGAGGCTCCTAACTATCAGCCCAACACCACTTTTGTGAATCCGCAGAGTTACTGGGCTCAGTTCCTGTCTAACTCACCGGAGCCGTTTATCTATGATGCGACCTATGCCAAACTCCGGGAATTGACCATCGGGTACACCCTTCCTAAAACCTTGTTCGGCAGATTGCCTATTCAGGCGGCCTCTATCTCTTTTGTGGGAAGAAACCTGTTTATCCTGTACAGCAACCTGCCTAACATTGACCCAGAGTCCAGCTACAACAACGGCAACGGGCAAGGCTTGGAGTACGGTTCTATCCCGTCCAGAAGAAGCTTTGGGGCTAATTTATCCATCAGATTCTAGCGTTTACCTCAACATAGATTAATCATGAAATCAACCTATAAGAAAATAAGGCTTTTGCTGTGCGGTTTGCTTCTCCTGTCTTTGGGCAGTTGCGACAATTTTGAGGAGATGAACCAGAACCCTACCAAGTCCACGCAAATGGACCCTAACCTCATGCTGCCTACCATTCAGTTGCAGCTCTCGGGTGGGATGTATGAGCAGTGGCGGAACGGCTTTATCTACGCCGGCGACTGGATGCAGCAGTGGACGGGCGAATACGCTACCACCGAGTTTGGCGGAAAAGGCCAGAAAAACGACGGGTACATGAGCGCCCTCTGGGATACCCAGTACCCCCGGGAAGTGAAGAACATCTCTGATATGGTGATCCGCACCACCGGTGACCCGGCCCAGGTGAACATAAATGCCGTTTCCCGGATCATGAAGGTGTACATCTTCTCCCGGTTAACGGACCTGTACGGCGATCTCCCTTACTTTGAAGCCGGGAAAGGGTACCATGAAGGAGTCTTAACGCCTAAGTATGATGCCCAGAAAGACATATACTATGACTTCTTCAAAGAACTGGATGCCGCCACCAAGGCCTTGACTCCCGCCGGAGACCCGGTGACCCAGGACTTCTATTTTAACGGCGATGTGAACAAATGGAGAAAGTTCGGGAACTCATTACGCCTGCGGTTGGCCATGCGCCTGGTGAAAGTGGAACCCGCCAAAGCCAGAGAAGAAGCCGAGGCAGCCATTGCCGCCGGCGTGATGGAAAGCAACAGTGACATGGCCGTGATGCAGCACATCAACGTGCCTTTCGGGGGCGATGTGTTCGGGGGAAATGGTTTTTCTTATGTTCTGATGGCGGTATCGCCTACTGAGAGCGCCTTTAGAATGGTGAACACCTTTGCCAAATACCTGGAGGATACCTCAGACCCAAGACTGAGAATCTTTGGCGCTTCTTACCTGAAAGACGAAAACCGGACCGAAATCACCGACCAGGTGCGCGGCAAGTTGGGGAGCTATACCGCCATGTCGCTTCCACCCAGTACTTTCTCCTATGAAGGAACCGGCCCGGCCATCACTGTAGATGTAAACGGCCAGGCCACTGAGGTTCCCCGCATCTTACAGGTCCTGCAGCCATCCAAATACATATCGGCCATTGATGCGCCCTATATTATCATGAGCTACGCCGAGGTGGAATTATGGAGAGCAGAGGCAGCTGTGAGAGGCTGGAACTCTGGCGGAACGGCGCAAGACCATTTCAACAAGGCGCTGGAAGCCGGCGTGAAGCAAATGACGGTGTACAAAGCCCCCGAAGTACCGCAGGCGACCATCAATGCTTTTAAAGCCGCCAACCCCTTGCTGCCCGGCCAGGAACTGGAGCAAATCAACACCCAACTCTGGATCAATTTTGCCTTGAACCCGCAGGAAGGATACGCTAACTGGAGAAGAACCGGTCTGCCTAACCTGACCTACCGCAACCGCGACCCTGGTGTAAACCAATCGGGTGGTCAGGTGCCCAGAAGAATGCAGTACCCGGTGAACGAGTATCTGTTGAACGAAGCCAACGTGAAAGAAGCCGCTGCCAGAATCACCGGCGGCGATGTCTGGACCGCCCGGGTTTGGTGGGATAAATAATAGAGGAGTAACAAAGAACTTAATCAGATCATGATGAAAAATTATATAAATCTCCTGCTAGGCTGTTTTCTCTGCCTGTTCTTCTTAACCAACTGTGAGGTGGAAGACGACGAAAACCCGGTTTTTGAAAGCACCGCGGTGCCCCGCATTTTCGGGTGGTCCACGGCCAACACCTATACTACTGATATCTCAGATTCGCTCATCATTGACTTGCAGGTGTCACCCGCCCAGGACGCTACCTTCAAATGGTTTGTGGATGGGGTAGAGGTAGGCACCGGCCTTCGGTTCAAATACCTTTTCCCCGAGGCCAAAGACTACACCATCAAGTTTGAAGCCACCCGCAACGGCGTCACCAACTCCAGAGAGGCCGATGTGATTGTGATCAAGCCTTTCGTGCCGAAAACCTACAACAAGAAAATGGTGGGTTTCCTCACGCAGAACGGCTCCATCAATGACGTGAACTTCGCCAACCTGACCCACCTGGTGATTTCCTCGGCGGTGGTAGGCGAAGTGGCTGGCCAGGCCTCATTGGTAGATACCACGCTGGAGAACCTGAACATTCCGCTCATCATCAAGGCGGCGCATAACGCGGGCGTGTACGTGCTGCTGGACGTAACTGGCAACATGGTGACCTTGAACGGCGGCGGCATGTACGCCGATTACGGCTTCTTCAATGTGGTGAAAGACCCCGCCAAGCAGGCCACGGCCATTGCCACCATCATGAAGTTTGCCTCCAACAACGGTTTTGACGGCATCAACGTGTACCTTAACAACACCTCCGAAGGCGTTTTAGAGCCGGTTTCCAAAATAGAGCAGTTTTTCAAGGCCATTCCGGCCGCGCTGCCTCCCGGGCCCAATGGTAAGTTCTTCTACACGGCCTCGGTGCCCGGCGGCTGGACCACCGGCGTGCTGAGTGCCATTGCCAAGGTTCCGGAGATTGACTGGGTGAACATTCAGCCGTACCGCTATGAAGACTTGGCGCCAACCGCCCACTCTCCTTACTGGGGCGCGACCGACCTGGTGAATACCTGGGTGAACTTCGGGTTGCCGAAAGAGAAGATTGTGCTGGGCTTCCCAGCGTTCGGTTTGCATTACAACATGCCCAAAGACGGCACGCAGGTGGGGTGGGGTAATCTGTGGAAATACGCCACCTATGAAAGCTTCAGAGACATCTTATTGAAAGACCCCATGGCGCACACCAAAAACATGCTTGCCGTGGATGACGGCATCTACTATGACGGGCACCCCATCATTCAGCAGAAAGCCCAGTTGGTGATAGACCAAGGCTTGGGTGGCCTCATGATGTGGAGCGTGGAAAGCGATACCCCTGACCAATCCAAGTCACTGCTGAAGGCCGCCAACACTGCCTTGGGTAACTAGAAGAAGCCCCAGTATTGCTGGCATACCCCGTACTCCTGCTTTGAGGCTGTTTTTATGAAAACGGCCCTAAAGCAGGAGTACGCTTAAAAGCCCGGCCCTACTTTCTGGAAGATGCGCTCCGCTGGAGAACTGATTTTAGCCTGTTTTCTGAAAAGCAGGTTAGAAACAGAAAGGCATGTGCGTTTCTGACTTAATTTCGCTAAACGAGGCTTAAAACAAATCCTACTTATTCATTCCATCCCTCATGATGAAATCTACCAGAATCTTTCTGCTGCTCGCATTCCTGTCACTCACGGCCACTGCGCAGAAAGCAAGTCCGCCGCGCCCGGCGGTCATCGCGTATTTTGCCGGAGACGCCGCGCAACTGGATACCTATGATGCCCGGCAACTAACCCACATCATCTACTCCTTCGGGCTGCTGGACGGAAACAAACTGAAGCTCAGGAACCCCGCAGATTCTGCCGTGCTCCAGAAGATGGTGCTGCTCAAACAGAAGAACCCCCAGTTGAAAGTACTGGTGTCTTTAGGCGGATGGGGCGGGTGCGAAACCTGTTCAGATGTGTTCTCCACCTCCGCCGGCCGGAAAGAGTTTGCAGCCTCTGTCAAAAAGATGAACGGGTACTTCGGGGCCGATGGCATTGACCTGGACTGGGAATATCCGGTGGTAGAAGGGTTTCCCGGGCACAAATTTTCGCCGGAGGACAAAGACAACTTCACTGGATTGGTGCAGGAACTACGCCGCAGCCTGGGCAAAAAGGCCATCATCAGTTTCGCCGCCGGCGGATTCCAGAAGTTCCTGGACGAAGCGATTGACTGGAAGAAGGTGATGAAAAAAGTGGATTACGTGAATCTGATGACCTATGATTTGGTGAACGGAGGTTCTGCTAAAACGGGTCACCACACCGCCCTGTATTCCACCCCGCAGCAGCCAGAGTCCACCGACAACGCCGTGCAGTCTCTCCTGAAGAAAGGCGTTCCCGCGGAGAAAGTCATCATCGGGGCCGCGTTTTACGGTCGAATCTGGGAACAGGTGCCCAATGTGAACAACGGACTTTACCAGATGGGCAAATTCAAAACCGCCGAAGCCTTCAAAGATTTTCCCAGGCTTCTCTCGGCGCAGCAAGGCTACACTTACCATTGGGATGAGCAAGCCCAGGCGCCTTATCTCTACAATGAGACACAAGGGCTGTTTGTGACCTATGATGACCCCCGTTCCATGAAACTGAAGGTGAATTACGTGAAAACCCATAAATTAGGCGGCATCATGTTCTGGCAGCTGGCCCAGGATTCCCCCTCCAACGGATTGTTAAACGCCATTTATGGAACAGTAGAGACAGCAGCTGGGCCCGCCAACTAGTTTTTACCCGAAAAAAAGCTGGAAAAGTAGACGAAAGCTCACCGCTGATGCTCAGAGAGAAATAACCCAAAAGAATAAAACATGAACAAACTTCTACAAGGCACCTGTCTGCTGGTATTGAGCCTTCTGTTTTCCTGCTCAGATCAAAAAAACACCTCAGAAACAGCCGCGCCGGCGGCAGCGTATTTCGCCCCAACCGAGCAAGGGGTGCAAGACGGCGGAGTGAAGATGGTGCCCATCCAAACTGCCAAAGGCACCTTTAACGTCTGGACCAAACGCGTGGGCAACAACTCCAAGATGAAACTGCTCTTGCTCAACGGCGGTCCGGGTGCCACGCACGAGTACTTTGAATGCTTGGAGAACTTCCTGCCCGCCGAGGGCATTGAGTTCATCTACTATGACCAATTGGGCTGCGGCAACTCAGATAATCCTAAAGACACCACTATTTGGGATTTGGCTCGATACGTGGAGGAAGTGGAACAGGTACGCAAGGCCTTGAACCTGGGACCTGATAACTTCTACTTGCTGGGGCATTCCTGGGGCGGCATCCTGGGCCTGGAGTACGCCCTCAAATACCAGCAGAACATGAAAGGCCTTATTATCTCCAACATGATGTCCAGCGCCATTGACTACGGCAAGTACGCCGATGAAGTCCTGGCCAAGCAAATGGACCCACAGGTGTTGGCCCAGGTCCGCGACATTGAGGCCCGCAAGGATTTCCAGAACCCCAAGTACATGGAGTTGCTGATGCCGCATTTCTACGCCAAACACGTGCTGCGCCTGCCTCTGGAGGAATGGCCTGAGCCGGTGAACCGTTCGTTCGCCAAAATGAACCAGTCGTTTTACGTGACCATGCAAGGCCCCAGCGAGTTCGGGATCTCGGGCAAACTGGAGAAATGGGACCGCAAAGCCGATTTGAAAAACCTCACCGTGCCAACCTTATCCGTAGGCGCCGAGTTTGACACCATGGACCCCAAACACATGGAGTGGATGGCAACCCAGGTGCAGAACGGTTCTTACCTCTATTGCCCTAAAGGCAGCCACATGGCCTTCTACGATGACCAGCAAACTTACATGAAAGGCCTCATCTCCTTTATGAAAGGTGTGAACGAAGGTCAGAAGGAAGTCAAGTTGCAGTAGATTCTTTCAAACCTGTTTTCATGAAAAGAGCCCGGAAACAAACTGCTTCCGGGCTCTTTTCATGAAAACGTATAAGAAACGGATAGGGCCTTACGCGGTAAACTTCTTGAAGATGGCCGTGGCGATGTGTCCTCCAAACCCGAAGGTGTTGCTCATGGCGTAGTTCACTTCCTTTGAAACAGCTTTGCCCAAGGTTAAGTCAAACTTCGCGCTGAGTTCAGGTTCAGGCTCGGTCACGTTGATGGTAGGCGGAATGAGGTTCTCCTGCACGGCCTTGATGCACGCAATGGCTTCAATGGCTCCGGCCGCTCCCAGCAAATGGCCCGTCATGGATTTGGTGGCACTCAGGTGCAGGTGCGTATTAGCCCCGAAAACCCGCTCCACGGCAATCACCTCGCTCGCGTCGCCAATAGGCGTGGAGGTAGCGTGACAGTTAAGGTAATCAATGTCTTCCGGCGAGAGGTTGGCTTCTTCCAGCGCCTCCAGCATGCCCAGGTACGCACCCTCGCCCTCGGGGTGGGTGCCGGTGAGGTGGTACGCATCGGCGGCCATGCCTCCGCCCACTACCTCGGCTAGAATGGGGGCGTTGCGCTTCACAGCACTGTCGTAGCTTTCCAGGATGAGGGCTCCCGCTCCTTCGCCCATCACAAATCCGTCGCGCTTCACATCAAAGGGACGAGAGGCGGTGGCCGGGTCGTCGTTGTGGGTAGACAAGGCCTTCAGCGCCCCAAAACCGCCCATGCCGGCCTCGTTAATAGAAGCCTCCGAGCCGCCGGTGATAATCATATCGGCTTTGCCCCATTTGATGTAGTTAAAGGCTTCCAGAATGGCGGTGTTGGAGCTGGCGCAGGCCGAAACCGTGGCGAAGTTCACGCCCCGCAGTCCGTACTTCATGGAGATCACGCCCGCCGCGATGTCCACAATCATCTTCGGCACGAAATACGGGTTGAACCGAGGCGTGCCATCGCCGGCGGCGAACTCCAGCAACTGCTCCTGGAACGTGACAATCCCGCCGTGTCCGGTGCCCCAAATCACGCCTATGCGGTTGCGGTTCAGTTCCTCGAAATTGATGTTCGCCATCTGCACGGCCTCTGCTACTGAGATGAGCGCATACTGCGTGTACAGGTCGTTCTTGCGGGCCTCGTTTTTGGGCATGAAGTCCAGCGGATTGAAGTTCTTCAGTTCGCAGGCGAAGCGGGTCTTGAACTTGGAGGCGTCAAAGCGGGTGATAGGGGCCGCGCCGCTCACGCCGTTGACCAAAGACTGCCAATATTCTGGTACGGTATTCCCGATGGGCGTCAAGGCACCCATGCCGGTTACTACAACTCGTTTCATTTCTTGTACTTCAAAATTCAGATTCAAAGGTGGCCGGTAACGCTTTGGCAAAGACTTGGTGTTAAGTCTCTTCCCGCAGGTCACAACCGCTTCCTCCCTTTACGGGGTGAAAGTAGCGGCAAGATACTTGTTCAAAATCGAAAAGCCTCTTGTACCTTCATGCTTCCGTACAAGGCCAACTATTTTAGGCCTGTTTTTAAGAAAGTCTGCCCAAACTATATGAAGTTCTTTTTGCCCATCCTGCTGTGGTGTTTTCTCTTTTGCGCGGGTCCGCTCCACGCCCAAACGCAGCCTGTTAAGCTTATTTCCTGGCAAGATCTCATGCAATTGCCCACGCCGGCGGCTGGCACGCGCCTCGCCTACGGACCAGATTCGCTGCAATTTGGCGAGCTGCGGGTGCCCCAAGGCAAGGGGCCGTTCCCGGTGGTGGTGGTCATCCATGGCGGGTGCTGGCTCAACCAATACAACTACCAGTACATGAACCACGTGAGCGCCGCCCTCACCCAGGCAGGTTTTGCTACCTGGACCATTGAGTTCCGGCGGGTAGGAGACGCGGGCGGAGGCTTCCCGGGTACCTTCCTGGAGGTCGCTAAAGCGGTGGATTACGTGCGGCAACTGGCCAAACAATACCCCGTCTCCGCGAAAGAAGTTGTGGTGATGGGCCACTCGGCGGGCGGACACCTGGCTCTCTGGGCTGCCGGACGTAAAGACCTGCCCCGCACTAGCGCTTTATACACCAAAAATCCGCTGAAAGTAAAAGGCGTGGTTTCCCTGGCCGGCATCCCAGATCTGGCCACGTACAGCACTGAGAAGGGAAGCTGCAACACGGCCGTAGAAAAACTGATGGGTGGTTTGCCCGCAGCCGTTCCCCAGCGCTACACCGAAGCAATACCTTCACCTGCCCTGGCCCTGAAAACCCCTGTGAGAATGGTGCAAGGTGCCCGTGACCCGATTGTGCCAGTAAGCCAGGCGCAGAATTTTGTGAATCATTCCTCTTCCAGAAAAAACAAGGCAAAATTAGTGTTGTTGCCAGACGCCGGTCACTTTGATTTGGTGGCACCTGTCTCACCGGTTTGGGCTACCATTGAAGCAGCGGTGAAAGAATTGCTGGTGAAGGATTGAAATGGAAGAAGTACTTAGGCCTTCATCTTTTTAAAAGTGGTCACGCTTTGGGCTTTAATCAAAAAGAAGATGCAGAAAGCATTGCTACTGCTAATGTGTATTTGTATGGGTTTGTCCGGCTGCAAAGCCATCAATGCACCTGCGTATTTGTCTTGCCACGATGTGTCCAAAGACACTGGGAAGAATGTGAGCAGAACCTTGGATGAGCTATGGGACAACTATCCTGAGGTCAGAGTAGATGCACATACGTTGAAAGCTTTCGTTACCGCAGGCTACAAGTTCTTGGATGAGGAAGATGCATTGTTAGTGGTAGGTGACAGTATCGATCAAGAAACCGAGGCTAGTCTTGCAAAGAAGTATTTCAAAAGCCAGGATACAACTTTTAACGGCGCTGTTAACTATTACCGGATTGTCAAAGGGACGTCTGCACAGAGGCTTTATGTTATCAAGTCCAGAGACTGCCTAACAGTCTCTGACCAACAAACGCAAATCTTTAGTCCAAAGCATTGTTCTTTCTGCCTGATGAGTACCATGGAATTGCCCATTACCAAGAATGCAAAATGGAAGACATTCTTTGATTTGACGCCAGAAGAAAGAAAGAAGGTCAGGGAAGATTTTGAACTAGATATTTTAGCTAAGATTAAGTAAGCCTGTCTCTGCCAACATTCCTTTAAACACCATCTACCTTCAAATTGGTAAGATAGAGGACAGGTTAGGGAAATGGGATACTATTTAAATCTTGAATATAAGCAGAACCGCAATCTTCAAGAATTCAACTAGCAGCTAACCTTTTTAAGCCTATTTACACAAAAAGAGCCCGAAAACGCAGGTCTTCGGGCTCTTTGCTTTGGTGAGTATTGGTTTACTGGGTCGACGCGGTGGCGTTTCAACCTTGTTTTTTCGCTTCCAGGTCTAATTCTATGTTCACGGTTTCGGAGATGAACTTGTCGCCCAGGGTTTTGTCGTTGCCGTAATTCATCTGCCACTGGCGGCGGTCAATGTTGAAGTTGGCTTCGGCTTCCATGGTGTTTTCATCCAGCTCAATGCGGGCTGGGAACGTGATGTTCTTGGTCACGCCTTTCAAGGTGAAGTTACCGCTCACGCTGAAGTTAGCGCCTTGCACCAGCGAGGTGTCTTTCCCATCCGATTTAAACGGTTCTACCTTGGTGATCTCAAACTTGGCTGTCCCAAATTTCTCAGCGTCAAAAAAATCGCCGCTCAGTAGGTGAGGTCTTAGTTTAGTCTGGAACATCTCGCCCTGTTCTTTCATGGTCAAGGAGTTGATGTCAATGACAAACTCACCGCCTGTGATCTGGTTGTTAGCCACCGATACGGAACCGGAGTTCAGGTGGAACGTGCCCGGGTGGTTTTTGCCTACGCCGTTACCGGTAAACTCCACCAAAGAAGCGGCGGTGTCTATCACAAAGGTTTGCCCGCTGGCATCGGCGGCGGTCTTCTGGTCGGTGATGGTGGCTTTGTCTCCTTCTTTGGGAGCCTCGTTGCAGGAAGCCAAAGCCAGACCCGCCACCAGGGCTAGTCCGGCCGATTTAAGTGAAAATAGAGGTTTCATAGTTGCTTAGGTCTAAGGGATTATGTAGATACATAACTATTCTTTGAACGCTGGAAGTCAGTATTTGTTCTCTTCCCCGGAAATAGTACCCTTGCCGGCGTGCCTTCGGCTACCGGAAAATCTCCTTTTCACCTTCTACTCCTAAGCCCCCATTATTTCATGGACTGCACCAACTTCTCCGCCCTGAACACGCCATCGGCTGCCTGCAGAATCTTGCCTTTCAGCTTAGGGTTGTAGTCTGGGTGGGCCTGCAAAAACGTGCGGACGGTGTTGGCTGCCCCTGCGGTTTGGTAAGACCCGAAAGTAGCCGAAAGCCAAGAGACAGGGAAGAAGATATCACCAGTCAGCTGGATCTCTTCCAATAGGTCCAGGCTTTCTTTGAGGTATTTCTCTGAGGTAGCGGCCCGCAGCGGATGGTGCAGGTAGTTCAGCGCAGCTAACACCCAGGACTCTACCTCGCGGTTCTCCTCTTTCTTTAAGGAGGCGAAAAAGGCATCCCGTTCTTTCACATCTCCAGATAAGGCGGGCAGCATGAACTGGAGGCGCTTCTTACGGTCTGGGTTGGGAGTGCGGGCTATTTGGCGGGCGAGTATCTGCGGACTGTTTTGGTAATCGCGCACGGCCAGGGCCAACGCCAGCGAGGTGTAGTCATCTTCAGACAACTTGATCCCGGTTGGGGCCTGTTCTTTGTCCCAGATATGGTACAGGCGATTTTGGGCGGCAGAACTCAAGGCAATGCTCTGGTAGGTTTTGAAAAGCAGCTTTTTCACGTTGGCAGCCGTGGCCTTCTCCATGGCGGTCCAGAGTTCCTGTTCCAGTTGTGGAGCTAAAGCTAGTCGTTGGGCAGTCGGCAGAAAACGCCAGAAAATATCACTTAACTGGCCGGTGATCAGTTTCACATTCAGCTCCTCGGGTTCCTTGGAAAGTCCGCCCCGGTAAAAGTCCAGCAGTTGCTGTGGTGTGACACCGCGGCCATTCTGCATGTTCTCGTATAAGTTAATGTACGCCGAGGCCCGCGCTACCGGGTTCTTCAGTCCGTAAAGCCCGCCCAGCATCTGCCCATCTACCGGGAACACCCCGTAACCCTGCCCTGTCACATCAAACAACACAAACAAAGGCTTGTCTTTGCCCACGGCCTCTTTCAACGTCACCTCGGCCTGGTTCATGTTCACCGTCAGCTCCTGAATGCGGTCTGGGTAAATCAAGGCGATTTCGAAAAACTGGGGCCAAAAACGATTAGACCCGTCTTCGCCCTTCTGCCGGATGGTAAGGCTGGAGATCTTGTTGCCTTGGGTTTGCAGGCTGTAGTCAAACTGCGGGCGACCCGGCTCGTTCACCCACACTTGGTTCCAAGCCTGCAAGTCGGCGGGGGTGAGGTCGTCCAAGATCTGGATGAGGTCGGGCCAGGTCGCGTTGCCGTAGGCGTATTTCTTGAGGTACTGCTGCAACCCTTTCTGAAACGCCTCTTCGCCCATGAGCCGCTCCAGTTGGCGCATCATCACCGGGGCTTTGTGGTAAATGATGTTGCCGTACATGGAGCCCGCATCCTGTAGGTTATCCAGTTGCTGCCGGATGGGGTTGGCGCCGGCAGTGCGGTCCACACCGTAGGCGGCGGGCAGGTGGTCTACCACAAACTTGAGGTCGTAGTTGGAAGTAGGCATGGCCACCTGCGTGATTTTATCGGCCATGAAATTGGCGAAGACTTCCTTCATCCAGACATCATTGAACCACTCCATGGTCACCAGATCGCCAAACCACATGTGCGCTGTCTCATGCGAGATCAAACTAGAGCGCGAGATCTTCTGGTCCTGCGTGGCGCCCTCGTCCAAAAACAACGTGGAGGCCTTGTACTGGATAGCGCCCACGTGCTCCATGCCGCCATACTGGAAATCAGGGATGGAGACGAAGTCAAACTTCTGAAACGGGTAGGTAATGCCGGTGTACTGCTCCATGAACTGCAGCGCATCGCGGTGAATCTGGAAGATGGGGGTGAGGCTCTGCTCCAGTTTTTCTTTGTCCGTCTCGCGGTGCAGGAAGTGCATGGTACGGTTGTTGCTCATTTGTGCCACGTGGTCAAAAGTACCCGCGGCAAAAGAGAAAAGGTAGGTAGGGATGAGGTCTGAGGTTTGATAATGGTACGTTTTCTGCCCCGCATTCAGCACAGAGTCCTGCAAGGGCGCGTTGGCCAAGGCTTTCCAGTCCTGGGGCACCGACAGCGTGAGCTTGAAGGTGGCTTTAAGGCTGGGTTGGTCAAAACAGGGGAAAACGGTGCGGGCCCGGTCTGGGACCAGCAGGGTGTACAGGAAATCCTCGTGCCGGTTCAGAGACAGGTTCCCCGCCGTGAATTCAATCTCTACTTTATTGTCGCCTTTTCTCAGGTGCTGCGGCCCAATGACCAGGTGCTCCTGGGTGTGCTGCACCGGAATGGCTTTCCCGTTCACCCTCACGTGCCTGAGGTGGTCTGGGGTTTCCTTGAAGTCAAGCTGCAGGGGCTGGCTTTTGTCTTTGAGGTGGAACGTGACCACCTCAGCGGCCTGGACAGGCGCCTCCTTCTTGGCCGGAATGGTCAGGTGCAGGTCATAGGCGATCTTGCTCAGTTGCGAGATACGGTGATCGGCCAGGGCCTTGGAAACGCCGGGCGCCACTGGAACAGAGCTGCCGGAAGGGGAGACGCGCGGCGCGCAGGAAACCGCGAGGGCGCAGGAGGCAAAGACAAGGCCTTTTTTGAGACGCAGGAGGTGCTTGTTTTTCATTCTGGGTAAAGTTACAAATAAAAGGCGGTTCCAGCCGATTAAAGGGGGTTTTGCATTGTAGTTATAAATGTTTTTGTCCCTATTTTTTAAAAAAATACTCCAAAAAAATATTTGAGATTAAGAACGCATTAAAATATAAGAATTTTGCATTACTTCGTACCCGAGAAAACCTTAAACATGAATAAAGTAGTACAAAAAGTAGTGGTGGCCTCCACCAATCCTGTCAAAGTAAGTGCGGCACTCCATGGCTTGCAAGCCATGTTTCCGCAGTATGAATTTGTAGCGGAGCCTATCTCCGTGCCCTCCGGCGTATCTGATCAGCCCATGACAGATACAGAAACCCTCACCGGTGCCTTTAACCGCGTGAGCAATGCATTTGAGGCCCAGCCTACGGCCGATTTCTGGGTAGGCATTGAAGGCGGCGTGCAAACGCTGCACACAGACCTGGCAGCTTTCGCCTGGATTGTGGTCCGTTCCAAAAAACTGGTGGGCAAGGCCCGTACCGGTATGTTCTTCTTGCCACCTGCCGTGGCCGAGCTGGTGCAACAGGGCGTAGAGCTCGGCGAAGCCGATGACCGCGTGTTTGGCCACACCAACTCCAAGCAGAAAGGCGGCGCCATTGGGCTGCTCACGCAAAACGTGGTAGACCGCGCCGACCTCTATGAGCAGGCGGTAAAACTGGCTTTGGTGCCTTTCAGAAACGAGGAGCTTTACCTGCAGCACCAAGAAGCCAGCGTAAGTTTGAAACCAGAGCATTTTTAAGCCGTTTTCTTGAAAACAAGCTGAAAACAGAAACCGGATCCATGTCCCTGCCCACGTCCTCGGTTAAGATGTATCCCCTAGGCGATGCGGCCGTTGTGCTGCAGCTGGGAGACGAGATAGCCGTGGAGACCCACGGGCAAGTAAAGGCCGTGGTCCGGTTTCTGAATCAGCATTCCTTTCCCGGGCTCGTAGAGTACGTGCCCGCCTTCACCACCGTCACCTTGTATTATGATCCCTGGCTTGTCAGCGAGCGGGGCCAGGTAGATCCGTACGCGGCCGTGGAAGAGAACATCCGGCTGATGCTGGCGCAACTGGAAACCGATTCCGCACCAGAGGAACCTTCTATAAAGGAGATTCCGGTGGTCTACGGCGGGGAGTATGGGCCTGATCTGGCGTTTGTGGCGGAACACTGCGGCTTACTTCCCCAGGAAGTCATTGCGCGGCACAGCCAAGCAGACTACCTGGTGTACATGATTGGCTTTGCGCCCGGTTTTCCGTATTTAGGCGGCATGGACCCCAAGATTGCCGCCCCCCGCAAGCAAGTTCCCCGTAATGTGATCCCCACTAGCTCCGTCGGCATTGCCGGACTGCAGACAGGCGTGTACCCCCTGGAAACACCCGGCGGCTGGCAACTGATCGGCCGTACCCCGCTCTCCTTGTTCGACCCTGACCGAGAATCGCCCAGTCTGCTGCAGATGGGAGATGTGGTGCGGTTTGTGCCGATTTCTGAAGCGGAGTTCCAGGCCATGAAACCAGACGCAGATGGGGATTAAGGTAGAGAAACCGGGCTTGCTCACCACCGTGCAGGATTTGGGCCGATACGGCTATCAGAAGCAGGGTATGGTGGTCAGCGGCGCCATGGATTCCTTTGCCCTCCGTTTGGCCAACCTTTTAACAGGAAACCCCGAAAACACCGCCGCGCTGGAAATCACCTTGTCCGGACCCCGTCTCCGGTTTCAGGAAGACAGCCTCATTGCCTTGGCCGGCGCCAACCTTTCCCCTAAACTGAACGGTACCCCCGTTCCCATCCATCGGCCGATATTCGTTAGAAAAGAGACGCTGCTGGAATTCGGTGCGGCTGTGCAGGGCTGCCGGGCTTACCTGGCCGTGGCTGGAGGTATTGACGTGCCCCTGGTGATGGGCAGCGCGGCTACCTACGCGCGGGCAGCACTGGGCGGCTGGCAAGGCCGATCTCTGCAGAAAGGTGATGTCTTGCCATTAATAAGCGCTACTTCTGAGCAACTGCGCCATTGGCAAGAGAAATGCCCTGCCGGGGAGTCGTTTCTGGTTTCCACCTGGGGCCTCTCCCCAAACTTGCTTCCTACCTATCGTGAGCACCCCACCCTGCGAGTATTACCCGGGCCGGAATATGGCTTGTTTTCTGAAAATACCCAGGAAACGTTCTGGCACGCGGAATTTAAGGTTTCCCCGGCTTCGGACCGGATGGGCTACCGGTTGGATGGACCAAGTTTGCAACTGCAAGAACCGCTGGAACTGCTTTCCAGCGCCGTTACTTTTGGCACCGTGCAGGTGACTACCAGCGGAAATCCTATTATCTTGATGGCCGAACACCAGACCACCGGGGGATATCCGCGCATAGGGCAAGTCATCTCCGCGGATTTGCCGCTGTTGGTGCAGGTGCGGCCGGGCAGTAAGCTCCGGTATCGGCAGGTTGCCCTATCGGAGGCCCACCAGCTGTATTACCATCAGGAGCAAACCCTGGAACACCTTAAAAGAGTCCTCCACCTTCAATCCAAAAGATGAAGCAAACCTTTACCGTTGATTTAAACTGTGATTTAGGCGAGAGCTTTGGCGCGTACCGCCTGGGCAACGACGAAGCCATTCTGCCGCTGGTGACCTCGGCCAACATTGCTTGTGGGTTCCATGCCGGCGACCCGGGCGTCATGAAAAAGACCGTACGGCTGGCCTTGCAACAGAAGGTGGCTTTGGGTGCGCACCCCGGTTTCCAGGACCTGGCTGGTTTTGGTCGCCGTGATATGGCGGTTTCCCCCGAAGAAGCCTTTGACTTAGTCGTGTACCAGATTGGTGCGCTCATGGGCTTCATCATCGCCGAGGGTGGCGTGTTGCATCACGTAAAGCCGCACGGCGCTTTGTACAACATGGCCTCCGTAAACCCCGCCTTAGCCGAGGCTATCGCCGAAGCAGTCTACAAAGTGAATCCCGAGGCGGTGCTGTACGGTTTGGCGGGAAGCGCTTTGGTAAAGGCCGGCGAGAAACTGGGCCTGAAAACCGCTCACGAGGTCTTCGCCGATAGAACTTACCAGCAGGACGGCACCCTTACTTCCCGCCGACTGCCCAATGCCCTCATCACAGATCATCACAAAGCCGTGCAACAGGTGGTGCGCATGGTGAAGGAAGGCAAAGTGTTGTCTCAGCAAGGCGTAGACGTGTCCATCAAAGCCGATACCGTCTGTATCCACGGCGATGGGGCGCACGCGGTGGAATTCGCCCAACTCATCCGGACAGAACTGACCCGCCAAGACATTACCCTCCAAGCTTTTTAGGCCCGTTTTTATGAAACAACCCAGAAACTGGAGTGTGCTTTTGGGCGCCGCTTTTTTGATGGCCACCTCGGCCGTGGGGCCGGGCTTCTTAACCCAAACCACTGTTTTCACGCAGAGCCTGGGCGCCAGCTTCGGGTTTGTGATCCTGCTTTCCATCCTCCTGGACATTGGCGTGCAGCTCAACGTCTGGCGGGTCATTGCCATCTCTGAGAAGCGGGCGCAGGACGTGGCTAACGCGGTGCTGCCGGGCCTGGGCGGCTTCATTGCCTTCCTGATAGTCCTGGGCGGATTGGCTTTCAACATTGGGAACGTGGGCGGCGCGGGGCTGGGCTTCAACGTGCTCACCGGGATCTCGGTGGAAACCGGCGCGATTATCTCGGCGGCCTTTGCCATCATGATCTTTCTAGTGCGCGAGGCGGGTAAAATCATGGACCGTTTTGCCCAAATTCTTGGTGTGGTCATGATCGGGTTGATTGTGTACGTCGCCTGGATTTCCTCGCCACCACTAGCTGAGGCTGCCATCAGGACCGTGGCCCCGGCTGAGGTCAGTTTCACAGCCATTATCACGCTGGTAGGCGGAACGGTGGGCGGTTACATTACTTTCGCAGGCGGGCACCGCTTGCTGGATGCGGGCGTGAAAGGCAAAGAAGCCCTGGGCCAGGTGACCACCAGTGCCGTATCGGGGATCTCGCTGGCTTCCCTCATCCGGGTGTTTCTGTTCCTGGCCACCCTGGGCGTGCTGCAGCAAGGCAAAGCCCTGAACCCCGAGAACCCGACGGCCTCGGTGTTTGAACTGGCGGCCGGCAACTTTGGTTACAAGCTGTTCGGGATCATGATGCTAGCGGCAGCCATTACCTCGGTGGTAGGCTCGGCGTACACCTCGGTTTCCTTTATCAAGTCCTTCAGCCCCCGCATCGCCCGGAACGAGAACTGGGTCATCATTGCCTTCATTGTGGTCTCCACCATTATTTTCGTGTTCATCGGGAAGCCGGTGAAGCTGCTGGTGTGGGCCGGTCTCCTGAATGGCTTCGTGCTGCCCGTCACCCTGGGAACCATGCTCATTGCAGCCCACAAGAAAACCCTGATGGGCGATTACCGGCACCCGCGGCTGTTGACATTATTTGGGTTACTAGTGGTCCTGATTATGACCTGGATGGCCGGCGATACTTTGGTGCAGCAGATTAAGAATTGGTGACAGAAAGCCTATTTTCAAGCTGATTTCTTGAAAATAGGCTTAAAAGGGATAGCTAAAAGTAGGCTAAAATGAGATGCTATTGAATCTGGTTTCACGTATTCCGTCCCCCTTTGAAGGGGGTGGGGGGATGACAAAGCCGGGTGAAAAACTAAAAGCGTCTGCTACATGCAAATGCTTCAATGGTGCTCCTCACAAAAGGGCAACCACAAGGGATTGCCCCTACAAAGACCGGGAATACACGAGAATACAATTATCTGCACGAGTGGTCATCCCCCTACCCCCTTCAAAGGGGGACGAAATGCGTGGAAATTAATACAACTATTAAACGGTGTTACTTTCTCGGGGTGACAGGGAGGAAGAGGAATGAGAAAGGGAGAGAAACCAGTGGCTTCTCTCCCTTTCTTAGTGCCGCAGGATAAAACCTACAGCACGGTGATTTTCTGCAGTTGCGCCTGCTGGCAAAGTTGGTTGAAAGCGGATATGTCTTTCTGCACCAGCTCGGTCATCTGGCCTTTGTGCTTCTGCCACTCGGTTTGCAATTCCTTTAGGCGTTCTTGTTGGCCTTGGGTTATGTAGGGGATGCTTACGTCCAGCTCGCCTTTCAGGAAGAGGTAGTTGGCGCTGAGTTTGTTCACGAAGTTGATGACGTCATCCGTGGCCTGTGATTTGTTCTGCACCAATTCATCTTCCCAGGTATCCATCTTCTTGATAAGCGCCTTGCCTTCGGTCTGGATCTTTCCGTAGCTGGGTTTGCCATCTAGCAGCGTGAGCAGGGAGGAGACTTGGTTTTTGGCTTTGCGCATCTGCTGCACTCCTAGGTGAATGTCTTTCACGTCCTGCTCCACGGCGGCTAGCATGGTCTGCTGCTGCTGGTATTCTGCGTCGGTGGCTTTGAGCCTTGGGTCTGCTAGTACTTTGAAGGAAACCGTTTTCTCCTGACCGTGCATTTTGAGGTGTGCCTGGTAGGTGCCCGGGGCTACTTTGCGGCCCTGGTAACTGCCTTCAATGAACACCGGGGGCACGCCCGGCAGCGTGGCATGGCGCAGGTCCCACACAGTGCGGTTCAGGCCGACTTTGGTGTGCAGCGTAGGTTCCTCGTCCGGACCGCCCAAATAGCCCACGTACGTCTTATCGGGTTGGTTGCTGTAGCTTCGGATTACCTTGCCATGGCTATCCAGGATCTCCAATGTCAATGTGCTGTCTTTCTGGAAGCCGGCCGGAACCTGGTAGTAGAAGACCACACCGCTGGCCGGGTTGGTACCCGTAAAACTGGCCTTGCCGTAGTTGCTGGTTTCCTCCTCGGGTTCCTGGTCCAGGGCGCTGCCCCCGAATACGCGGTAGGCATCCTCAGGCTGGAACAGGTGCAGGGCCTGTGCTGATGGTTTTCTATTCAACTCGCGCAGCATGTTCAGGTCATCCAGAATCCAAAAGGAGCGGCCCTGGGTGGCGGCGATGAGGTCGTTTTGGTGGACTTTCAGGTCTGAGATGGGCGTGACAGGGAGGTTGCCCTGGAAGTTGATCCATCCCTTGCCGCCATCGTGCGAGATGTACAGGCCGGTCTCGGTGCCGGCGAACAGCAGGTCTTTACGCTGGCTGTCTTCGCGCACTACTTTGGTGAAGGCTCCGTACGGAATACCCTTAGAGATATTTTTCCAGGTTTTACCGTAATCAGTGGTTTTGTAAATGGCAGGGGTGAAGTCGTTGAACTTGTAGCGGGTGGTGGCGATGTAGGCGGTGCCTTTTTCGTGCGGCGATACCTCAATGCTGTTGATGAGGCATTCCTCCAGGCCTTTAGGCGTCACGTTTTTCCAGTTCTTGCCGCCATCGCGGGTGATGTAGACCAAGCCGTCATCGGAGCCGGTCCAGAGCAGGTTTTTCTCCAGCGGAGATTCCATCACGTAGGAGATAGTGCCGTAGTTCTCGCCGCCGGCGCCCTCATTGGTGTACGGCGTGCCGCTCCAGCCCATTTTGCTCTCGTCATGGCGGGTCAAATCAGGGGAGACCACTTCCCAGGTTTTGCCCAGATCGGTGGTCTTGAACAGCTTGTTGGCGGCGTGGTAGAAGGTGCCTTTCTCGTGCGCGGAGTGGATGATGGGCGCGTTCCAGTTGAAGCGGTATTTCATATCCTTCGGCTGCAGGGCCATGTACTGGATGGGTGCGATCATGATGGGTTTGCCTTCCTTGAGTTCCGTGTCCAGCACCTCGATGGTGCCCTGGTAGCTGCCGCCCAGCACGTAGCGCGGGTTGTTGGGGTCAAAGGCGAGGAAGGCGCTCTCGCCGCCGGCGCTGGAGGTCCAGTCCCGCTCTCCGATGCTACCACCAGATAAATTGCGGCTCGCGATCTTCACCGAACTGTTGTCCTGCTGTCCGGCGTAGATGTTGTAGGGGAACTGGTTGTCTGCGCTGATGCGGTAGAACTGGGCCGTGGGCATGTTGTTCTGGGTAGACCAGATCTTGCCGCCGTTGAAGGTCACCGCCGCGCCGCCGTCATTGGCAATAACCATGTTCTGGCTGTTTTTGGGGTTGAACCAGAGTCCGTGGTAGTCACCGTGTGTGCCGCGGAGCTGGCTCCAGGTCTTACCGCCGTCGGTGGATTTCAGGCCGGGGCCGTTGAGCACGTAGACCGTGTTTTCCTGCAGCGGATCGGCGAAGACTTCAATGTAGTACCAGGCGCGCTGGGTAAGCCGGTGGTCTTTGCTCACGCGGTTCCAGTGCTGCCCGCCATCGTTGCTCACGAACAGGCCGCCCTGCTCTTTCTGGGTGTCACTCTCCACCAACGCAAACACTTTATCAGAATTTACCCGGGAAACGGAAACGCCAATCTTGCCCAACTCCGCCGGCAGGCCGTTCTGGATTTTGTTCCAGGTCTCGCCACCGTCCATGGATTTGTACAGACCGCTGCCTTTGCCGCCGCTGCGCACTTCCCACGGCAACCGGCGGTGGTCCCACGTAGCGGCATATAAAATCCGAGGGTTGTTCAGGTCCATGCTCAGATCGGCGGCTCCGGAGTTCTCATCCACAAACAGGGTTTTCTTCCAGGTCTTGCCGCCATCCACTGATTTGTACACGCCGCGCTCGGCGTTGGGGCCGTGCAAAGCACCCTGCGCCGCCACGTACACGATATCAGGATTAGTAGGGTGGATGCTGATGCCAGAGATATGGCGCGTCTGGTCCAGGCCCAAGTGCGTCCAGGTTTTACCGCCGTCCACCGATTTGTACACGCCATCGCCGTACGAGGTCATCACACCCCGCGGCGCGTGCTCGCCCATGCCTACGTACACCACGTTCGGATCCGACTCAGACACGGATACCGCGCCCACCGAACTGGTTTTGAAAAAGCCGTCTGAGATGTTGAACCAGCTCTGGCCCGCGTCCTCGGTCTTCCATAATCCGCCGCCGGTGGTGCCCATGAAATACACCAAGGGGTTGTTTACCACGCCCGAGGCCGCCACCGATCGCCCACCCCTGAACGGCCCGATGTTGCGCCACTTCACAGTTTTGAAGTAATCTTGGGGCGTGGTTTCCTGTGTTTTGGCAGCTTTGGGTTTCTGTTTCTGCTGGGCCTGCGCCCAAGGCGATGCCGCCGCGAGCAGTAGGGCGAGGTAGACTGTTTTCCGCATGGAAGAAGAGATTGGTAAGGATGATGCCCTTAAATATAACCGCCCTTTGGTGAATAACCGGCAGCCTCATCCTAAAAATCGTCTGGGGTTAAGTTTTCCGGCAGAAGGCTGTAGGAAGGTTCACTTGGTAGTTTCTTGATGAAGGATGGCAAGTGGCAGAAGGCCCCATTCTGGCTTGCCGTGACCAGAGCGCTTTCCGGCCGTTTTCATGAAAATGGCCCTGAAATGGGGAGCAGCCGGTCTCGTGTTTTGGTCATGTTTTCTGGAAAATGGCCCGCAAACCCACCCCTACCCCTCCCAGGAGGGGAATTCCTCTTAGCAGAAGCAGGTCTTCGATTTACTCTTTTTTCAATCTATTCATCTGAGGTATAATATAGTTTCGGAACGCTCCTTTTGAGGCTTTCGCCTCACGGAAGTTTCAAACTTCCGATCATTTTGGGTCCAAGTTGAAAACTTGAACCAGGTTTTAGGGTGAGTGAAGCGGCTTTGCTTTTTTGTTGAGAATTCCCCTCCTCGGAGGGGTAGGGGTGGGTTTACATTTCCGAATATCAAGTATAGTGCGTCTTTCCACTTTCTTTCAACATGACGCGGTTGGAAACAAAGAAGCCCACCTGATGAAGGCGGGCTCCTTGTAAAGTTTGCGAAGGCGTTTTGGACCTGATTTTTCCTAAATCGACCCAAAACGAAGCAGAGAGAATGACTTTGCCGGTTTAGAAGACACGACCTTCTTTTCTAGCTTTGCGGCCTTTGAGCGGTTCTGCTTTCTTGGGCTCAGCGGTAACGGCTGGGGCATCGGCTTTGGCCAGGATGGGCGCGCCGTCTGGGTCAAGCTCTACCACGTCATAGCCCAGTTTCTCCAGGCCGGGTTTGATGGAGCCTTTGTCGCCCACCAGCATGATGTTCATTTTCTCCAGAGGCAGGTACTTCTTGGCCAGGGCGTTGATCTCCTCTTTGGTGATGGTTTTCAGAATCTGGTTCTGCTTGTCCACATAGTCAGCGTCTAGGTTGTAGCGGAGCATGTTGTTGAGGAAAGACGCTTTCTGGAAAGAGGTCTCGTACTTGAGGGCGTCGCTTTGCCCGATGGCGCTGCGCATGAAGTCCAGTTCCTCATCGGTGATGCCTTCTTCCCGGAAACGCTTGATCTCTTTCATGAATTCCACCACCGAGCTGTCTGAGACGTTGGTCCGGACGCCGGCTGCGGCGGTGAAAGGACCGGGAGCCTCAGAGCCGGAAAAGTAGGACCAGGCACCGTAGGTGTAGCCTTTGTTCTCGCGCAGGTTCAGGTTGATGCGGCTGTTGAAGGCCCCGCCCAACACGTAGTTCATCAACGTGGCTTTGTAGTAATCGCCGGTAGCGTCATACGGCAAGGCCATGTACCCGATCCGGATCTCAGACTGCGCGGCCTTGTCTTTGTCTACCACGTAGATTTTGGTTTTGTCTATGTTGGCCACCTTCGGCTCTGCCGGAATGTTCACGGGCTTGGCGGCCCATTTATTCAGGAAGGCCAGCTTAGGCATAATCTGGGTTTTCTCCACGTCGCCCACAATCACCAGGTTGGTTACGCTGGGCGAGAAATAGTTCGCGTAGAACTTCTTCACGTCGTCTAGGTTGAGGCTCTCCACGGTGGCGGTGGTACCTATGACCGGCACGGCTTTGATGTGGCCTTCGCCGTAGAGCATTTTGTTGAAGACGTTGTTCGCCACCACGGTGGGCTGGGTGCTCTGGTTTTTGATGGCCTCCAGGCGTTGTTTCTTGAGGCGGTCGAAGTCGGCGGGGTCAAAGCGGGGGTGCAGCATGCGCTCTTCCAGCAGGGCCAGGGTGGCATCCAGGTTTTTCACCTGAGAAGACACCGATACGGTCATGGTCTCGGTGCCACTTCCGAAGTTGATGGAACTGCCCAGTTTCTGCAGTTGGGAGGAAATATCCTCGGCGGTGTATTTCTCAGAAGATTCATTGAGCATGGCAGCAGTGAGGGAAGCAATGCCGGCTTTGGACGGATCATGCGCCTCTAGTTTATGGCCTCCCAGCAGGGTGAACAGCAGGGTCACGGTGGGCACTTCGCTGTTCTTGGCGCCAATCACCTTGATGCCGTTGGCCAGGTTGTCTTTCCAGAAAGGCGGCACTTTGATCACGGGGTTGGCGCCGGAAGCCGGACGTTTGCTGCGGTCAAAGGTGTCTTTGGCTTTCACGTACTTGAGGCCGGCGTATTGGTCGGCGGGTGCGCGGTAGCCGTCGGGGTCTACTTTGAAGTTATCGGCTTTCGCCACCATCTCGGGCTTGCCTTTGGGCACCACGCTCAGGATTACCGCCGGCTTGCCTTTGAGGTACTTGTTGTACACGCGCAGCACATCTTCTTTGGTCACGGCGCGGTTCGCTTTGAGCTGGTTGGTGAGGTAATTGGGGTTGCCGGTGAAGGTCTGGTAAGCGGCTAAGATAGAAGTCTTGCCGGCTACGCTAGAGAGGCTGTTGATCATGTTGGCCTCGTACCCAGATTTGAAGCGCTCCAGGTCATCATCGGTGACACCTCTTTTCTCAAACTCAGCGAAGGCGTTGCGCAGTTCTTTCTCCATATCGGCGAGCGAGTTGCCGGGGATAGGTAGCGCGGTCAAGGTGAACTCACCGGCCAGTTCTGAGCACGGGTGACCCGCGTTGGCCTGCACGGCTTTCTGCGACTTGATCAGGTTCTTGTAGATGATGGAGTTTTTGCCGCCGCCAATGATTTCTGAGAGCACGTCCAGCGGCACTTCATCTGGGTGGTAGTTGGGCACGGTAGGGAAGGTCATCTGCACCATGGGGAAGCGCACGTTGTCCTCGTAAGAGATGTAACGGTCCTGGGCCAGTACCGGGGCCGGAAGTTTCATGTTCTTCACCTCGGGGCCCCGCGGAATAGAGCCGAAGTACTTCTCGGCCAGTTTCACCACTTGCGCCGGCGTCACGTCACCACCCACGGTCAGCGTGGCGTTGTTGGGGCCGTACCAGCGCAGGAAGAAGTTCTTGAGGTCATTCACGTCTACGCGGTTCAGGTCCTCAATGTACCCGATGGTGGTCCAGGAATACGGGTGGCCGTATGGATACAGCGCCTGAGCTTTTTTCTCATACACTAGGCCGTAGGGGCGATTGTCGTAGTTTTGGCCACGCTCGTTCTTCACGGTTTCGCGCTGCACCTCAAACTTGCGTTGGGTCACGGCATCCAGCAGGAAGCCCATGCGGTCGGCCTCTAGCCAAAGCGCCGTCTCTAATTGATTAGAGGGCACGGTCTCAAAGTAGTTGGTTCTGTCTTGGTTGGTAGTGCCGTTCAAATCCCCGCCCGCTTGGGAGACAATCTTGAAGTGCTCTTCATCACCTACGTTGTCTGAGCCCTGGAACATCATGTGCTCAAAGAAGTGCGCGAAACCAGATTTGCCCACTTCCTCACGGGCCGAGCCCACGTGGTAGGTCACGTCCACGTGCACGATGGGGTCTGAGTGGTCTTCATGCACCACCACGGTGAGGCCGTTGGGCAACCGGTATTTCTCGTAGGGAATGACCAGCTCGCTGCCCTTGCGGGTTACCTTTTCTACCATCTTCGTCTGGCCCGTCTTTTCCATGGAGGTAGTTTTTTTGGCCGGGGTAGCCTTCTTAGGGGTTTGTGCCTGGGCAGACAGTGTCGCAACCAAACACAAGACCATAATGCTCTTCTTTGACATATGCTTGAAGGGTTAGTGAAAGGATAGGGTTAGGTAATGTTAAAGAATTTTTTGTGTTTTTCCAATAGGTTGAGACCTCTTTTTACATGAGGCCAAAAAAGGAGCGGATTCTATTATGGGCTGCAACTTTTAACAGAGCAAGTGCCACTTACTGCAAAATCTCCTTCAATGCTTATGAAATAGAGCATAGCCGGGCACAGGAATTTCACGCGAGCGAAGCTGACATGACGCGGTTTGTTTCAGGGCTATTTCTTAAAAATCAGGCTTTAAACAGAATGAATCATTCCGGCAATCTCTTGCCAGGAAATAGGCTTAATCAAATGTTAAACTATGTTAAATGTGCATTGAGCAGTCCGATGCTTCAGCTTTATTTGCTTAACATTATATCGCATAGCATTTCGCCGGGATTCTCTTTTGCACCTTAACCCATTGTTCACCCCCTTACTCCACCACATGAAGTCATTTTTACCTGCTGTTCTGTTCCTCTTCTTTGTCTGCCTGGCGACGGGTGCTTTCGCCCAAGGCCAGAAAGGCGAGGTGAAAGGGAAACTCTGGGATGCTACCCACAAAGAGGCCTTGTCTTACGCCACTATTGCCGTTTACACCGCCCAGGATACCACGTTGGTGACCTTTAGGGTGAGCGATGACAAGGGAAATTTCAAGGTGCCGGGCTTGGCCTTGAACCAGAAACTCCGCATCGTGATTACCATGACCGGCTTCAAGGTGTATAGGAAGGAGTTCACGCTGTCGCCGGAGAACCGGGAGATGGACCTGGGACAGGTGGAGATGACGCAGTCAGACAACCTGCTGGGCGAGGTGGTGATCCTTTCTGAGGCGCCGCCCATTGTGGTACGCAAAGACACGCTGGAGTTCAACGCAAACTCGTTCAAAACGCTGCCTACGGCGCTGCTGGAAGACCTCCTGAAGAAATTGCCGGGCGTAAGCGTGGATGGTTCCGGGAACATTGCGGTGAACGGCAAGGCGGTGAACAAGATTTTGGTAGACGGGAAAGAGTTTTTCGGGAACGACCCCAAGGTGGCCTCGCGCAACCTGCCCGCCGATATGATTGAGAAAGTACAGGTGGTGAACGACCCAGATGCCCTGCGCAAAGACCCCGATCTGCCGGTAAACGAGATTCCGCAGGTCATCAACCTCAAGCTGAAGAAAGGCATCAAACAGGGCGCGTTCGGGAAAGTGTACGCGGGCACGGGCTCAGACCGCCGGTACGAAGGCGGGGGCATCCTCAACGTCTTCCGGGACACCACCCAGATCAGTTTGCTGGGCTACTCCAATAACCTCAACAGACCGGCCTTCGGTTTTGAGGACATTTCCAGAATCGGGGGCTTTAACCGCAGCGGCATGAACACCATCATGGTGCGGAGCGATGGCGGGTTTGCCGTGAACGGGATTTCCTTTGGGGGTACCGAAGACGGGATCCAACGTTCTTCCGGCGCGGGCGGAAACTTCAACACGTTGCTTAAAGGCGATGTGAAACTGAACCTGCAGTACTTTTTCGGGGGCATTGATTCTGACCTGAACCAACTGGTGAACTCGGCGCAGCACCTGGAGACCGATACCATCAACTCGCGCCGCACCAGAAACCAGGACAGCGAGAGCCGCAACCACCGGCTGGGCGGCCGCCTGGACTGGAAAATAGACTCGCTGACCAATCTCAGTTTCTCGCCCAGCGTGGTGCTGGCGCGGAGTGCGTCTAACCAGGGGCTTTTCACCAACACGTTCAGGGGCGGTTATGAACTGCTCAACACCAGCGATAACCAGCAGCTGCTGGAAAACACCACCACCACTTTCTCGGGGAATCTCTCCTTTGACCGCAGCTCGCGCAGGAAGAAAGGCCGCCAATTCAACTTCTACGGCACCTACAACTTCAATGACGGCGACCAGGACCAGTACTACCGGGTAGAAAGTTACTTTACGGGCACCAACCCCTATACAGAGACCTTGGACCAGCTCCGCGACAACGTGGTGGCCAACACCGGCGTGAACACGTCCTTTTCCTACACAGAGCCTTTCAGTAAGGCGCTGAGCGGGGTGGTGCGCGTGAACTCAGAGTTCTTCAAAGACCGAAACCTGGTGAACACCTTCAACCTGTCCTCTGAAGGGCAAGGCTATTCGGTGCTGCTCCCCGAGCTGTCTGACGAGGTGGAAAGAAGCGGCTGGCGCAATTACGTGACCACCAGCGTGAAGTGGAAGATCAAAGACCTGACCCTGCAGCCGGGCGTGCGGTTTACGCTGCTCAACATTGACAACGCCTTCCAGAAACTGCAGCCCATTAAACAGGAGTATTTCTATGCGTTTCCGTCGCTCACGGTGAACTGGAAAGAATTCAACCTCAGCTACAACGTGAACGTGCGGGAGCCCTCCGCCGCTGATCTGCAACCCGTCACCGACCAGTCCAACCCTTTGTTCATCCAGTACGGGAACCCCGAGCTGGCGCCCACCATCTCCAACTCTTTGAACCTGCATTTCCGCAAGTTTGACACCAAGCGCTCCATCAACTATTGGGCGTACCTCTCCGGGAGTATCAGCCGCGATGCCGTGACCCGCGCCAGAACCCTGGACGAGACCACCGGCCTGCAGACCACCCGTCCCGTGAACACCGATGGCAACTGGCAGATGAACGCCAACACTGATATCTCCAAAGACTGGAAGTTTGATGGCAAAAAGCAGTTCTCCCTGACGGCCTCCATGTGGATGAACTACACGAAAACGCTCATCATTCTCAATGACATCCGCAGCTACGGGCAGAACATCTCCGTGAACCCTAGCCTGAGCGCGCGCATGAACTTCAATGACAAGTTTGAGTTCAACGAGTCTTTGACCCTGGGCCGCCGCCGCAGCGTGTATGAAGACGAGGCGTTCCAAGACATCAGCTTTTTCACCAGAACCTCCAGAACCGGCGTGGTGGTGCGCGTGCCCAAACGCATTGTGTGGGAAGCCACCTTTGACTACACCAACAACTCCAACGTAGCGCCCGGCATCCGGAAAGACGTAAGCCGCCTCAATGCCGGTGTCACGTTCCTGTTCATGAAAAACGACCGGGCCCAGTTGAAACTATCGGTGTATGATTTGCTGGACCAGAACATCAGCGCGTACCGCAGCATCCGGGAGAACTTTGTGGAAGACTTCCAGACGCAGGTGCTCACCCGCTACGTGCTGCTCACGTTCACCTACAACATCCGCAATTTCGGGGGCAAGGTAGGCGGCACCAACACCTTCTTCCGGTTCTAGCGGCGGTTCAGGTGGCCCGAAATTCACCTGGGTTTAGGCTGCGTTTTCTGTAACTATTTATAGCCTTATTCTGTAAAAGGAGCCCTAAAACCCTGGGGCTCCTTTTCCTTTTTCAAGACGTGGCCTTAGGGCCGCAGAAACAGGAGAGCCTTTCTTGTGCTTTGTCCGTATTGCTACTATCGCCTGTGAAAAGGTGCCTGCGGCTTGGCTGCGGGAAATGAATTTGAATGTCTTTAACCACCACCGCATTATGCCAGACGCCTTCCAAGACGCCCCCACCTCAAACGCGTTAACCATTTTTCAGGGCGGAGGAGAAATGGGTGCCCTCATGCGGGGGTATGACTGGGAAGCGCATCCGCTGGGGAACCCAGACGGCTGGTCGCAGAGCCTCAAAGCCAACATCCGGCTGCTGCTCAACTCGGGTTTCCCCATGTTTATCTGGTGGTCTAAGGACCTGTACGCCTTCCACAATGACGCCTATCTGCCCGCCCTGGGCAAGAAACACCCCTGGGCGCTGGGTACCTCGGCCAGGAAAATCTGGGCCGAGATCTGGAGCGACATCGGTGGCATTGCCGAAAGCATTCTGGCGGGTGGTGAGCCTTTCTATACCGAAGGCCTCCGGCTGGACATGGACCGCAAGGGGTTTCTGGAAGAGACTTACTGGACGTTCTCCTACAGTCCTGCCTTTGACGACGCCGGGAAAGTGGCGGGCGTGTTTTGCGCCTGTTCTGAGGAAACCAGTACCATTCTGGGGCAGCGCCGGCTCAAATGCCTCAAAGACATCGCCGATGCCCTGTCGCAAATCCAGACGCTGGAGCAGGCCTGCCAGACCACCTGCGACCTGCTGGCCCAGAACGAAAGCGATATCCCCTTCAGCCAGATCTACCTTTTGAACCGCCCTGAAACCGAGGCCCTGCTCTTAGGCGAGTCCGGGAAAGTGGTGCCGCAGGTGTCGCCGTCTGTGAAGCTGTTGGCGCACGAGGCCCACAATGAATGGCCGCTGGCAAAGGTGCGGGATTCCCGCAAACGCCTGGTGCTGGATGACCTTTCCCAATACGAGTTGCCGGCGCAGAGCTCCGCTTCGCAGCCGGTAGCCAAAAGTGCGGTCATTCTCCCCATTTACCTGCCTGGGCAAGATAGTCTGCTGGGGTTCTTCGTGTCGGGCATCAGCCCGATGCTGGAGTATGATACCGAGTACCAGAATTTCCATGAACTGCTCACCAGCCAGATTGCCTCTTCAATTGCCAGCGTGCGGGCCCGCGAGGAAGCCGTCCGGCGGCAGAACGAGCTCAGTGAGCTGTTTCAGCAGGCCCCAGTGGCCATCTGTATTCTGCGCGGCCCCGAGCACGTGGTGGAACTGGCCAACCCCGGCATCTGTGAGCTCTGGGGCAAACGACACGCCGACGTGATAGGCAAACCTATCTTGGATGCTTTGCCCGAGGTCCGCAACCAGGGCATCAAAGAACTGCTGGACGGGGTGTTCTACACGGGCGTTCCCTACTCCAACAATGAGCTGGAGGTGATGCTGGAGCGCAACGGCGTCTTGGAGCCCATGTACTTCAGCTTTGTCTACCACCCCATGCGTGACCGGAAGGGAACCATCATTGGGGTAATCGCCATTGCCATAGGCATTAAGGAGCAGGTGGAGGCGCGGCGGGAGATTGAAGCCATGAACGCCGAGCTGCGTGCCATCAACGCCGACCTGGATAACTTTGTGTACTCCGCCTCACACGACCTTAAGGCCCCCATCTCCAACATTGAGGGCCTGATAGAAACCTTGGTGGAGTACCTTCCCCCCGATATCCGGCAGCAGGAAGTGGTGCAGCGGGTGCTCAGCCTCATGGATGCCTCCGTGACCCGCTTCAAACGCGCCGTGGCCGACTTAACCGAGGTGGCCAAGATCCAGCGCGAAGCCGGCGAAGACATTGCCTCCCTTGAATTGCCCGAAGTGGTGGCAGACGTGCTCCTGGACTTTGAGAACACCATCAACGCGACCAATGCCCAGGTGGAAACCGAGTTCGCGCTTAACTCCACGGTCAATTTCTCCGCTAAGAACGTGCGCAGCATCGTGTATAACCTGGTGAGCAACGCCCTCAAATACCGGTCGCCTCACCGCACGCCCCAAATCAAGATCAAAACGGAAGAGGTGCCGGGCTACCTGGTGCTGTCCGTGACAGACAACGGCCTGGGCCTGAAAACCACCGACCACAAAAAGATCTTCTCCATGTTCAAGCGCCTGCATGACCACGTAGAGGGCACCGGCATCGGGCTCTACATTGTGAAACGCATCGTGGAAAACGCCGGCGGCACCATAGAAGTGGAAAGTGAGAAAGACAAAGGCTCTACCTTCAGGGTGTACTTCAAACGGTAAGCACCTTTAGTGTTTTGGGCCTGTTTTGTAGAAAAGAGCCGGTAAACGGATGTAGGTTGCTTTCCTCCGGCTTTTCTGATTCTCACCCTTTGTGTCAGGCTTAGCTTCTCAGAACGCCTCCTTCTTTGATGAGGATCTCGGAGCCTTCTGCCAGGAAAACGGAGCGGGGCGAGGCCGTGTTCAGGAAATCGAAATCCGGGCCGTACAGCGCGGTGAAATCCACGGAAAGCTGGTACTCCGTTACCGGATACATCTCCCATCGCGGGTGCGCAACCTCGTACGCTGTGGTGGTGTGTTCATCTCTGGTGGTAAAACCCCAGTAATGCTCCGTGATGAATTCTTCCTCGCTGCCGGGCGCCAAAGGCTGGGGCGTAGGTTGGGCCACTACGCCCAGGCGGTACCAATCCTGCTTTTTCCAGCGGTATTCTATGGCCAGGGCGTCTTCGCGCAAATCCCAGGAGTGCTGCATGGGCATGGTCACGTAATGTTCCTTGTACAGCGCGTTGGCAACCAACGTGATGGCCGTTTTGGGCACGATCTCCTTGATGAACACCACGCCTCGTTTGTACACGCCTGCCTCTGGGTACTTCACGTAAAAGCGCAGGTTCACCTCCTCAAAATCGGTATGAAACGGGATTCTGATTCCTTTGATTTTGGTGTTCAGGAACATGAAGCCGATCAGGCTCACGTAGCAGGTCCCGTTCCAAAGATCCAGTTGGGTATGGGGCGGCAGGTACTTCTGGAGCACTTGGGCATCTATGGCATAATTGACCATGATGAGCTTGCGCCATTCTGCCGTAAGGAAAGTCTTTTTCATGCACGAAGAAGTGAAAGATACCACTGACTGAACCCCAGAACCGGCCGGATGTTTTTACCTTGTTTTACCAAAATCAGCCCTTAAACCGTTCTTCCACACACACAAGGGCACCGCTTTCTCTATGGTGGGGACGTTGAAGACGTAACCAGCCTGCAACAACCGGGTGGGCACCACCCAGCGGCTTTTCAGGAGCAACTCGGTTTCCGTGCCCAGCACCAGGGCGCCTATCTCCAGCATCCACTTGGTGGCCCGTAACCCGATGGGCGCGCGCAAAGCCTGCCGTACGGTGCGCATGAAGTGGTGGTTTGGAACCGGGTGCGGGGACGCAAGATTGAAGACGCCTTCCAGTTCTGGGTTTCGCATGAGAAATTCTATGCTCCCGATCAAGTCCTGGGCATGGATCCAACTGAAACACTGCAAGCCATTGCCCTGCCGGCCACCTAACCCGAAACGGGCCAGGTTCAGGTAGTAAGGCATGACCCCGCCGGCTTTGTCCAGGACGATGGCAATGCGCAAGGCTACTTTTCTGGTGTTCTGGGTTTTCTGGGCGAAAAACGCGCTTTCCCACTGCTGGCAGACCTCCACGGAGAAACCCTGGCCCAGCTCGCCGGTAAGTTCATCCTGGGCACGATCCAAGGCGTGCCGGTAAATGGTGGCGGAGGCGGCGTTGATCCAGAGTTTGGGCGGGTTCTTTAGGTTCTGCAGGGCCTCGCCCAACACCAGCGTCGCGTTCACGCGGGAAGAGATAATCTCGCGTTTGTTCTTTTCATGGTAGCGGCAGTTCACGCTTTTGCCGGTGAGGTTGATAAGTGCCTCGGCGTTCTCCAGGTGCTGGACCCAATCGCCTGGGTTGGCGGCGTCCCAGTACACCTGTTGGGCATCGGACTGTGCATTGGTAGGTTTTCTGGTGAGCACAATGACTTCATCGCCGCGGGCGGTAAAATGTTGGGTGAGCAGTTGGCCCAGGAAGCCACTGCCTCCGGCCAGAATGATCTTTGCCATGGCTATTGCACGTTGGGTTGCAGTTGGCTCTGGGCGCGGGCCCGGAGTTTAAAGAAGATGGTGAGGTTGAGGAAGTGCATGCCGCCCAGAATAAGGATGATCCAGCCTACTTTATAGCTCAGCACTTCCACCACCGCCTGCACAGAGGTGATGGTGCCCACCTCTTTCAGGGCCAGCGTCATGTACCCGATGTTGATGAGGTAGAAGCCCACCACCAGCAGTTTGTTCACAGAGTCGGCGAGCGGGGTGTTGCCGTGGAAAATGTCCACCAGAAAGATGCGGCCGTTGTTGAACAAGACCCGGGCCACCCAAACGGTGAGCGCGATACTGGTGAGGAGATAGATGGTGTAGGTGAGGATAAAGTAGTTCATAGAAGTAGTGGTTTAAGGTGAATGATTTGTATTGAACTTTCAGAAAAAAATGAAACATATTGGATAAAAAAATAGCCGCTACTTGAACAGCTTGAAAATTGAGCCGAAAAACCAGTTCTCTTCCGCTTTCAGCATGGTCTCCAGAGTTTTGTCCACGTTGGATGCCAGCTTGTTGATATCAGTCACCGAGGTCTTGAAAGTCTGGTACTCCGGGTCCTGCTCATCGCCCTGCACTTCCTGTAGTTGGCCCAGGAGTTTCAGCACGGGTTCCAGCTCGCGGCGCTTGCGTTCCTTGGCCACCTGGCGGGCAATGGTCCAGACGTCTTTCTCGGCGAAGAAATACTCTTTGCGCTCGCCGCTGCGGTGCTGTTTCTCCACCAAACCCCAGTTGATGAGGTCGCGCAGGGTCATGTTGGCGTTGCCGCGGGAAATCTGCAGCTGTTCCATGACCTGCTCGGTGGTGAGCGCCTCGGGGGAAATAAGCAGCAGCGCGTGTACCTGGGCCATGGTGCGGTTAATGCCCCACTCAGAGCCCAGCTTGCCCCACGCCTCTATGAACTTCTGCTTCGCCTCTGCTAATTCCATGGCTCAAATATAAAGAAGTTTTCAAACTTTCAATATTTATTGAAAGATATTTTTCTGTCCCCAGAATAATCCCATATCTCAGTTGCGCACAGCAATGTCTTTTACCTGGAGCCGGGCAGTGGTTGAAAAAAGTGCTGGGTAAAGTAGGGGAAAGGGCTGATTTCCTGGTCTTTGAAGGAAAGGCCGGGAAGCACAGCTGTCGTTTTTCCGGCCAGGTCACTCCACCTGAAACCATATCCAGATCATGTTCAAGAAAATCCTGAAATGGACCGGCGTGGTCCTTGGCTCCGTTCTCCTACTGCTCGGCCTTGTTTACTTGTACGTGTCTTTCAACATAGGGCACCGCATGGAGAAGAAGTATTCTTTTGCCCCCGAAAAGCTGGAAATAAAACAGGATAGTGCCCTGCTAGCCAAAGGAGCGCACCTTACGGCCATCAAGGGCTGCAAAGATTGCCACGGGGCTGATATGAGCGGACAGGTCATGATAGATGACAAGGCACTGGGAAGGTTGGTGTCGGCGAACCTCACCAAAGGCAAAGGGGGCTTACCCGCCAGTTATACCACCACCGATTGGATGAGGGCTCTTCGGCACGGGGTAGATGCCAACGGGCAGGCGCTGCTGTTCATGCCTTCGCATGAAACCACCCTGCTCTCGGCGCAGGACATGGCGGCCATCATTGCCTATTGCCAGAGCCTGCCTCCCGTGCACAAAGAGCTGCCTGCCTCAGATATTGGGCCTGTGGTGAAAGTGATGGCGTACTTAGATAAGATGCCGCTGCTGTCAGTAGAGAAGATTGACCATGCCCTGCCGATGGTGACGCATGTAGATACCCTGGAAGGCGTGGCCATGGGCAAATACCTGGCGGTGCCTTGCAGCGGGTGCCATGGCGCCAACCTGAAGGGCGGCGATCCGGTGGCGCCCGGTTATCCGCCGGTGGCCAACATCACCCGCACCGGGAACGTGGGTAAGTGGACCAAGGCGCAGTTTATGCATACCCTGCGGACTGGTAAAACTCCCGAGGGCAAGGTCCTGAAAAACGAAAACATGCCCTGGAAAATGACTGCCCAATACACTGATAAGGAACTGGCCTCCATTTACGAGTACTGCCAATCCTTGCAATAGTATATCTGTAGGCCTTTAAGCCAGGAGCCAGACCCTAGCGTCAAATTTCAGCTAAGGGGTGTAAACAGCAAAGTCCCGTTTTCGGCTTCTTTTATAGAAAGGAAGCCGGAAACGGGACTTGCTTTTGAGGAGGTTTCTGGTGCAGGCGTTTTGAACCTGTTTTCAGAAAAAAAGCCCGGAAAGGTCCCGGGCTCTTATTTAGAATGTGAAAGCCGTACAGGAACGAACGGCATCTCACAATGAACAAACTCTTTTGTGCCTGAAAGGCATACTGGAAACGTAGCCGTATCCGGTTTATTGGGTGCGTACTTCAGATGAATTTGATTTAGTTTCAAACCCTTTTCTCAGTCAGCCAAAGGCCATTTTAAGGCTTGTTTTAGGAATACAAGCAGAAAGTATTTACGGGTTTCAAGCGGAAAACTGGCGCAGAAATTGGCCTCGTAAATACCACCAATGGAAATATCGGCACCGCCGATGAAAAGGATCTTGTTTCTCACGCTGTCCACTTTGCGCAGGGGCACGATGAAGGAGCGGTGCACTTGCATGAAGTCCTTGGCCGGCAGTTTCTCCAGGATGGCTTTCCTGGTCATGCGGGCCACTACCGGTTTTTAGTTGGGCAGATAAGTCTTGAGGTAATTCTATAAATTACCTTTTTTAGTAAACCAGCCAAAAGCGTCCTCGTTTAAAAAAGCTCACCTAAACCGGTAATGACATGGCTAAAGACACGCAATATACCCTGATCACGGGCGGCACCGAAGGCATTGGGTACGAGCTCGCCAAGATCTTCGCCCAGAACGGCTATCACCTTATTTTGGTAGCCCGCGACCAGACCGAGTTAGACCAGCGCGCCGCCGAGCTCCGGCAGAACCACGGGGTGGAGGTGGTTACGCTGGCCAAAGACCTGTTCCTGCGCCAGGCTCCCTTTGAGGTCTACGACGAAGTGAAAGCCCGCGGCCTGCAGGTAAATGTGCTGGTGAACAACGCCGGACAGGGCCAGTACGGCGAGTTTGTGGACACCGACATCAACCGTGAGCTGGACATCGTGCAACTCAACATCGGGGCGTATCTCACCTTCACCAAGCTGTACCTGCAGGAAATGGTGGCTCGCAACGAGGGCAAGATTCTGATGGTGAGTTCTATTGGGGGCGAGATGCCGGGGCCTTTGCAGGCGGTGTACCATGCCACCAAAGCCTTTGTCTCCTCGTTCTCAGAAGCGGTGCAGGACGAGATCAAAGAAACGAACGTCACTCTCACCAAACTGCTGCCTGGCCCTACTGATACCGAGTTCTTCCACAAAGCCGATATGGAGGAGTCCAAGATGGTGAAAGAGCAGGACCTGGATGATCCGGCTAAAGTGGCCAAAGACGGCTACGAGGCGCTCATGGCCGGTAAACTGGAGGTGATCTCGGGTATGCGAAGCAAAATGATGGTAGGCGCCACCAAACTCATGCCCGACAACATGGTCGCCGCCACCATGCACCAAATGACCAAACCCAGCGAAGAATAAGTTTCTTTACCCAACGGCAACCTTCAAAAAGAACTCCCTGGTCTGTTCACACGGGCCAGGGAGTTCTTTCAGTTTTGAATGGTAGGTTTGGGTAAAAGGCATTATTGCGCGTCTTTGTAGGAGAGGAAGTCTTTCTCGTCTTTGACAAACACCCCCGAGAGGGTCGTCACATACACTTTATGGTCATAGAGTGACACCGAGGTGATTTTGTTTCCTTTCAGGCCGTCATTTTTCAGTTCCAGCATGTTGATGGAGGCAGGTTTTATCCTGATCTGAAATACCTGGTCGTTGAAGGTGCCTAGGAGTAGGGTGTCGTGCAGGCTGGCGTAGGAGAGCAGTTTCAGGGTTTCTATATCGGCTTTGAAGGTCCAGTTTTTCCTGTCAGGGGAGGCGTGCAGGCCATCGTTGAACAGGCCGTAGACCTGTTGCTTGTAGGGGAACACGCGCTGCAAGCCGCTATCGCGGAGTTTCTGCAGGGTGCCGTCTGGGGAGAGCAGGTAGGTGGCCTCGCCGTTGGCCACGTAGAAGCCTTCGGGGTGTTTGCCCACGTATTGGGTGGGCACGTGGTACGGGTGGAGGGGCACAACCTTGGTATCCAGGACCTGCACATGGTCATACAAACCGGTGCTGCTGGGCGTGACCTGCAGTTTGGCCAGCAGAATCTTCATGCCGTCTGTGGCGCGGTAAGGCACCGCCAGTACGTTGTCGTTGGAGAGCGCCATGCATTCGCCCGTGGCGGCGCTCGCAAAATCAAAGGCTTGGAACCCGGGGTCTATCCTGGTCATGAGAATGCCCTTCCCTGACTGGATGGACGGATAGTGCGTAGGGTAGACGACCACAGTGACCTCGTCATAAGCCACCGCCGTGAGGGTTTTAGAGATAGGGTACTTGTACTGGGTAGGGTTGTTGACCCGCTCCAGCAGGCTGCGGCTGGAAACATTCTTGCCGTTTTCCTGGGTGAGGCGGGTGAAATTGTTCAGGCCCATCAGGTACAGGCTGTTGCCGTCTGCGTAACTGTTGGTCTGAAGGCGGGCATCAAAGAGAAAGCGGTCGTCTTCCTGCCAGATCGCCACAGGGGCAACCGGTTTTACGTCTGCTTCCTTTTCCTGGCAACTGGCTAGAAATAAGCCTAGGCCTGCAATCAAAATCTTTTTCATGGGTTCATGTCTCCGGTGGCGCAAAACAAAAGGAAAATCCTTTTCTAGAAGACAGTCCAAAGCCTTTTTTCCCTGAAAAAGAAGAAAAGTTTTTAGGTTAATCCGCTGGTTTCACGCAGTCATACCAGAGTTGCACCAAGCCAGAGGGGAACGTATTGCTCCTGGTGAGAACCAGGTTCTGCTCCGGCCGCCCG
Source organism: Rufibacter hautae (assembly GCF_008271695.1). Classification (GTDB taxonomy): domain Bacteria; phylum Bacteroidota; class Bacteroidia; order Cytophagales; family Hymenobacteraceae; genus Nibribacter; species Nibribacter hautae. Next base: position 1,369,468 of record NZ_VKKY01000001.1, on the reverse strand, counting down.
TCCTGGAACAGCCTGATGCCGCTGCCCAGCAGATGCGGGATAATGGAGACGATGAGCTTGTCTATGAGGTTTTCTTGGAGCAGGGCCGCCACCACCTGCCCGCCGCCGTCGCAGTAAATGTTTTTGCCGGGCTGCTGTTTCAAGGAAGATATGAGGTCTTTGGGGTCTCCGCCGTAGAACTCCACGTTCTCGTCTTGCCCGGTCTGGGTTCTGGAGAGCACGTAGCACTTCTTGTCTTTGTGCATAAACTCGGGCAAGTTCATGGATTGGATCTTATCATAGGTTCTGCGGCCCCAGATCAAGGTGTCTACCGTGGTCTGGAACGCCGCGTAGCCGTAGTCCTCGCCGGGCCGCTCCACCTGGTTCAGAAAATCAATGTTGTCATCTTCCTTCGCAATGTATCCGTCCAGGCTCATCGCGATAAAAAGCACTACTTGTCTCATGCGCGTCTGCGGGTGTTGTTAGGGTAAAGAAAACAGAGAGAATATTTTAAGGCCGATTTTTGAAAAACAAGCCTGAAGCGCAAGCCAGAACCTACTTGTTGAAGGCCGATTTGTACAGTGCGATCCAGTCTTGGGGTGTCATTTTGCGGGCCAGCTCGCCCAGGAGCGCCAACGGAATCTGGTCTGGCTTTTTGAACCGGATGCAGCTTTTGCCCATGTCCAGCTTTGTTTTGCTGTGTTTGGGGTACTCAGAAGTAAACCAGGCCAGCAGTTCTGGGTTGGCGTACAGGCCCATGTGGTAGACCGCAATGAAATTCTTCTGCGACGCGATGCTCAGGAAGGGCAAAGGCAGTTTGGGGTCACAGTGGTAGCCCGCCGGATACAGCGTGTGTGGTACCACGTACCCAATCATCCCGTAGCTTATCTCCTCCTGGAAACCGGCGGGTAGGTTCTGCAGCAGGGTTTGGCGCAAGGCTTCTATGGCCGCTTGGCGGTCTTGGGGCAGGGCATCTAGGTAATCCTGGGGGCTGAGCGCGGTGGCGGGCATAGGGGTACAGGTTTGTTGAAAGGGTTCTGGATTGACAGCGGGATAGACCAAAGTAAAAAGAAAAAGCGGGCCGCACAAAACTACGTATACAATTTACCGCAGGCTTGTTTAAGGCTTGTTTTCCTCAAAACGGCCCCTAAACTCCTTGGTGTTCTGGCGTTGGAAATGGACAGGGAAGAAAGCTAATTTTATACGCTGCGCGGAAAGGCATCTTTCCTGCCGCTTACACGTTGGTATGCCCTATGGGAACTGTCGCATTCATTGTATTTGTAGGGATCATCTGTACCATCTTCTTCCGGTGGGCCACCCGCAAGAACCGCCGGCGCAAGAAAGTGCTGGCGCAGGAGTTTCCGGCGGAGTGGCGCAAGATCCTCAACGACCGGGTGGGCTTTTACCACACCCTTAAGACCGATGCCGAGAAAGAGCGTTTTGAGAAGATGATGCAGTTGTTTCTGTCTGAGAAGCGCATCACCGGCATTGAGACCGTTATTGACGATACCACCCGCATTTTGGTGGCGGCCAGCGCCATTATCCCCATCTTCGGGATACAGGATTGGGAGTACCAGAACCTGGGCGAGGTGTTGGTGTTCCCCGGCAGCCTGGAGCGGTTCAAAGACGAAGACAGCGAAGCCGTCTCGGAGGTGCTGGGCCGCGTGAATCCGTTCCAGAACGACCATTACGTGACCCTCTCCAAGCCCGCCCTGGAGCGCGGCTTCAATGACATGGCCGACCGGCAGAACGTGGGCATCCATGAGTTTGCGCACCTGCTGGACCAGGCCGACGGCGAGATCAACGGAACACCCACCACCTACCTGCCCGATGAGTTGATTCAGCCGTGGCAAGCGCTGGTAGACCGCAAGATAAAGGAGATCAAGAAAGGAGAATCAGACATCAACCCGTACGCAGCCACCAATGAGGCCGAGTTCTTTGCCGTGTCTACGGAGTATTTCTTTGAGAAACCGGGCCAGATGGCCGAGAAGCACCCGCGGTTGTACGCCATGCTCACCCGCATCTTTAAGCAGAACCCCAAACGGCGTTTTAGGCTGAATTTCCGGGAACTGCTCAACCCCTACGGCAAGCGGCTGGGCCGCAATGAATCCTGCCCCTGCGGCAGCGGGCAGAAGTACAAGAACTGTTGTCTGCCCAAAAGGTCAGCGGCGGCCTGATCGTGTGGCGTTTTGAGCACGGTTTAGTTAAAAGACTGCCGAAACTCAAGCGGCGATACGTTGGTCTTGCTCTTGAACAGCTTGCTGAACGACTGCGGATACTCAAAACCCAACCCGTACGCAATCTCGCTCACCGAAAGCGAAGTAGTGCTTAACGTCTCCTTCGCTTTCTCAATCAGTTTGTTCTGGATGTGCTGCTGGGTGCTTTGGCCGGTGAGGCTGCGTAGCATGTCACTGAGGTAATTGGGTGAGAGGTTCAGTTTCTCGGAGACAAACTGCACGGTGGGCAGCCCCGTTTCTTGCACTTGCCCGTTTTGAAAGTATTCGTTCAGCACCGTTTCCAGCTTCACCAGCAAATCATGGTGGGTGTTCTTGCGGGTAAGGAACTGGCGGTTATAGAAGCGGTTAGAGTAATTGAGCAACACTTCAATGTGCGAAATAATGACATCCTGGCTGAAAGAATCAATGGCAGAAGTGTATTCCTGCGCGATGTTGTTCTTGATGTTTTCCAGCACGGCCTCTTCCTTTTCTGACAGGTGCAGCGCCTCGCTCAAGGCGTACGAAAAGAACCCGTACTCCTTGATTTTCTTGCCCAACGGATAGTTCTGGATAAAATCTGGGTGGAAAATGAGCCACCAACCCGAAAGGGAAATCTCATCCGTGGCATCGGTGGAGATGACCTGGCCGGGCGAGAAGAACGTCATCACGCCCTCATCGAAATCATAGTAGTTTTGCCCGTATTTCAGTTTACCCTGAAAGCCTTTCTTGATGCAGACGGTGTAAAAGCTATACACAAAGCTGCCCAGCATGGTCTGGCAGGCATCTCTAAGGTCGCTCAGGTTGATCAGGCTCACCAAAGGGTGCTCGGGCTGAGGGATGCCCAACAGCCGGTGCAGTTCAGAAACGGATTTAATGATGTAAGGGCTATTGGGTTGCTTTTTCATACGCCAGAGAATGAGAGAGAAAAGGTACGGGAAGTTTTTGACTAAGCTTCCCGTACCAACTTGCTTTTAAAGGTTAATCATGGACATGGAAACCGCATCATAGCGGGCGCCGGTGGAAGTGCCCAGCGGCACGATTTCCTCCAGACGGGCCATGTCTTCAGGCGTTAACGTGAGGTGCGTGGCCGCGATGTTCTGCTCCAAGTTCTTCACCTTTTTGGTCCCCGGAATAGACACGAAGCCTTTGGCCAGAATCCAGGCCAGCGCCAGTTGCGCCGACGTGATTTCTTTTTCCTCCGCCAGGGCTTTGATGGCCTGCACCAGCTCTATGTTCTTGTAAAACTGCTCGCCTTGAAAACGCGGCATGCCTCTCCGGAAATCATCCGCGGGGAAATCGTCCGGACTTTTGATGTCGCCGGAGATAAACCCACGGCCCAGCGGCGAATAAGGCACAAACCCGATGCCCAACTCCGCCAGCGTGTCCAGCACCCCGGCTTCCTCCACTTCCCGCTCAAACAGGGAATATTCCGTCTGCACGGCGGTTAGCGGGTGAACGGCGTGCGCTTTTCTAATGGTTTCCGAAGAAACCTCGGAAAGCCCGATGTAGCCCATTTTGCCTTCTTTCACCAGATCGGCCATGGCGCCTACGGTGTCTTCAATGGGCGTGTTGGGGTCCAGACGGTGCAGATAGTACAGGTCAATGTAGTCGGTGCCCAGGTTCTGGAGGGAGCGTTCCACCGCTTTCCGCACGTAGTCGGGGCGGCCGTTGATTTGCCAGGTCATCTGCCCCAGGTCGTCAATCTCAAACCCGAATTTAGTGGCGATGATGTACTGATTTCGGTTGCCTTTGATGGCGCGGGAGATCAGCCGTTCGTTTTCCAAGGGCCCGTACAGATCGGCGGTGTCCAGGAAATTGCCGCCCAGTTCCAGAGACCGGTGAATGGTTCTGATGGACTCTGCTTCATCGGCGGTGCCGTAGATATCGGCCCCGCCGATTTTGCTCATGCCCATGCAGCCCAAGCCTAAAACTGGTACCACCAAGCCTTGGCTTCCTAACTCTGTTTTTCTTAATCTTTCCATGTTTTTACCTTTTAAGTGAATGTCTTCTTTTGAGTAAGACAAAGGTGAGGAAACGTGCGGCCACGGACGTAGCCCAATCTCTTGATGTTGTATCCAAAAGAAGGAAGTCAGCAGAAGAAGGATGAAGAAAGCCCTTGGTGCAATGAATCAGGAGCTATCCTTAAAGAGTAAAGTGTCCGTTGGGGCAGTTTATTTTGACTTCTGCTGGCCTGCTTTCTTCTCCGCGATTTCGTTCTTCCTGAATTCCACAATTCTGGTGATCAGGTCTAGGGGTAGCGGTTTGTTCAGCGGAAGTTGAACGGTTCCTTTTCCGGTTTTATAACCGGCAACCGCTTCTTTGAAGCCAAGGTCTTCTACCGGCGCCGGATAAACCCCGATGTGGTTTTTATACGCCGCGAAATACACCAAGGGCTTGTTCGTGAGCTTGAACGTGGGGATCGCGTAACTGATCGTTTCCTCCGCCTCTGGGACTAACTCTTTCACCCTCGCCCTAATCTGCTCCAATACCTTTTGCGTGTCTTCCGGAAAACCAGCGATGTAGTGATCAATGGTGGTAGGGGTGGCCGTAGTCATAAGAACTGGTTTTAGGTTACATCTTTCTGGCTACCCACAAGTTAACGATGCTTTCTGAAAAGACCCCACTCCCAAAAGCCTGTTTCTGGGCTACTTTAAAAAAACAGCCCAGAAACAGGGAGGCATTGCTTGGGGCGGGTTATTGATTTTTGTAGCCCATGGAGAGACCCAGATCACCGGTTACCTTCAGGCTCACGGCGGCCGTGTCACTGGAACCATTGGTGATGATCACCGCGGTGTTTTTGTCCACTTTCACGCTGGCCCTTTGGTTGGGTTTTACATTGAGAGTAGAATGTTTGCCTCCGTTAATAGGCGCCTGGTGAATGGATAAGTTGGTTTTGGACGTGTTTTTCAGATTCACCTGAAAAGCACCGTGCTCATTATTGCCTAAGACAAAGCTGTCATTGGGTTTAATATAGGTAGTGGAATTGAGCCCAGCGCAGGACGTCATGCCCAGAAGAGCGACCAAGGTAATGTAAATGGCTTTCATTGGATACATAGGTTTTTGGGTTGTATTTTGATTCTAAGCAGCAAACCGGAAGCAGGCGTTTCACCTGTTTCCGCACACGAGTTAGCGGGGCGCTTTGCCTAATTCCATCAGCAGGGCTTCCCGCAGGTTTTCCTTGTCGCCGTAAGAATCTGGATTGAATTGATTTGTGTTGCTGAGGATGATAATGGTTTTGTTGGCGTCCAGCATGCGCACCAGCGCCGAGTTGGAGCCCAGAATGCCGCCACGCCGTTCCATGATGAGGGGCTTGGTAGCCGCGAAGGGGTAGTGATAGGTCCAGACGCTGTACCCGGTGTAGTTGTATTGGGGGTAGGAGGTGTACAGCAAGGCTTTGCTTTTCTCGCTGAGCAGAGAGTTCCCGTACAGCGCCTGGTCCAGCAGGAGCAGGTCTGGGGCGTTGGAGTACATGCATCCCGCGGCGTAGTAATTTTCCAAATAAAGATCAGGGTCCCGGGCCAGGTTGCCGTCTTTGGTCAGAGAATAAGGCTGGGCAAAATTAGCGGGAAGTTTCCCTTTCACCAGAAAACCGGTGTTGGCCAGCCGGAGCTTGTCAATGATTCTGGTCTTAATCGCGGTTTGCCAGGTAGTGCCGGATTTGGCTTCAATGATCAGGCCCAGGAGAACGTAATCCAGGTTGTTGTAGTGGAACTGGTCAAATTCTCCGGCCTTGGCCCCGGCGGCTAACACCTGCTGCACAAAAGCCTGAGGCGTGATAGGCGCGTAGTACAACGTGTCTTCTTCGCGGGGAAGCCCCGAGATGTGCAACAGCAAATGGTGTATGGTGAGCTTGTCCTGGTACGGAAACTTGAACGAGGGCAGGAGCTCGCTCACCCGGTCCTGCAGCGACAACTTGCCTTCCTCCACCAGCTGCAGAATGACAAGGGCCGTGACCATTTTGGTGATAGACGCAATCCCGAATCTGGTCTGGTGGTCTATAGGTTCCTGCGTAGCTTGGTCTTTCACCCCGAAGGAGGCTTGGTGCACAATTTTACCTTTGTCCGCCACCAGAATGGTGCCTGAGAAGCGCTGCTGGGCAGCCTGTTTCTGGATGATCTCCCGAATCCGTGCCGTGTCTACCTGAGCAAAGCACAGGTGCACCGACAAGGTGAGTAGCAGAGCAAGGCAGATTCGGGTCATGATTTTTGGGTGATGGTTCTATCGAAGTTAATTTCTAAAAGAGCGAGTAGCTTGGCTGGTTAGAACTTATGGTTCTTTCTTTAGCTGGCTCAGTTTTTCTTTGGCTTGGAGATCAGAAGGGTCCAGTTCCAGGGCTTTGGAGTAGGAGCGGATGGCGTTGGGTTTATCGTTCATTTTAGCAAAATAGTCCCCGAAACGGGCCTGCACCATCGCCGAGGTGGGGTGTTGTTCCAGCGCTACTTCCAGGATGGCTTTGGCTGCCGCTAAAGCTGGTGTGGGCTTGTTTAGCAGCTCGTAGGCCAAATACGTAAGTTGGGATTCATTCATCTTCAACTGCCGGAAACCCTCTTTGGCCTCTGCAAACCGCTGCGCTTTCAGGTGTTCGCTGGGGGTGAATTCATCGGCTTTCATGCGGGGCATGGGTTTGTCTTGCCAGGCAGTTTGTAGGGAAGCAACGTGGCCCGTTACATCGCGGCGCACGAATCCTTTGATGTTGAAATCAGTGAAGATCAAGGTGTCTTTGGTGACCGGGAAGGTGTAAATGTCTGCACCTTCGTTGACGTTCTCTACCAAGTAGTTCTTTTCCCGGCGCAGGTACACCACTTCATCGGGACCGCGCCGGTAACGGCCGGTGAACTGGTCCAGCTCGGCAGTGCTTAAAGCAAGAGGCGTGATGGCCTCCGGGAGGAAGTGGTACCAGCCATACGTCTTCGCCACGGCTCGTCTGATCTCTTTGCCCAACCCGTTCACGTCATCACCGGAGTTCAGCATAATGACCACCCCGTAGCCTTCGGTGAGGCTCGCGATTCCGTAGGCCAGGAACCCGGCGTTGACCCCGGTAAACTCAAAGTAGATGCCCTTGTTTTCTTGGTTGTCGGTGCGTTGCAGCAAGAACGGACCCAGGCCCATCTGCTCTTTGTAAAACCCTTCGGACACCGTGACTTGCGGCGTGAACATCTGTTGGGCGAGCGTCTGCTGCAGAAGCTTCCCCTTACCCCGGTATCCGTTTTGAAGATCAATGAAGAACCTGGCCAGATCTGTGGGAGTGGTGTACAAACCGGCGGCGGCCTGCTGGGGATACACGTACGGCATGCCTTTAAACCAGGGCGCCGACGAATACGCCCACGCCGCTTTGGCGGAAAATTCAAGTGGCAACGGTTGCGCGAAGGTGGAGTGCTGCATGCCCAACGGGTCAAACACCGTCTTTTTCACCAGAGAGGCAAAGTCCATCTTTGAGACATCCATCAAAGCCAACTGCGCAATAATGCTGCCCCCGCCCGAGTAACGGAATTCCTTAGCTGGTTCGCTGTTCACCACCACGGGTCTGCTCTCTGCCACGGCCGTGCCGCTCAGAATATCCACGATTGTGGGCATCGGCTTTTTGTCTGGCGTGAACCCGAAGTAAGAAGATTGGGTGGTGCCCCCCGTGTGGCTCAGCAGCATTCTGAGCGTGATGGGGGTTTTACGGGTGAAGTCGTTTTCCGGGATTTTCCAGGAGGTGAGATACTGGTTGATGGGGGCGTCCAGCGCTAATTTGCCGTCCTGCACCAGGCGCAGGGCTGCGGCGGCCATGACCAGCTTACTGATAGAACCCGCCGAGAACATCGTTTGGGTAGTGACCGGCGTTTTCTTGAGGGTATCGGCTAAGCCGTAGCCTTTCGCCCAGGCAATTTTGAAGTCTTTGATCACCGCAATGCTGAGGCCGGGCACGCGGTAGTGCTTCATCCGTTCATGGAGGTTCCACCCCGCGAAGCCGTTGACCGGCACAAACGGGATCAGGTTGTTTTCAACCTGCCGGATCTCTTTTGCAGCAGGAGCCGGTTGGGCGTGTAATCCCCAACAGTAGCAGAGCAGAAACGCCAGCGTTATAAGCTTTTTGTCCATGATGTAACCTCAGAAAACGGTACTCTAGAAGCGTACTGGGTGGGGGAGGTTCAGACAAAAAGCGTCTGGCAGGGGGCATGGTTCTTACCGGGGGAGTTGGTAGGGCGAGTTTACCGGCAGAAGTACTAAAACAAAGTCGCTTCCTCTGCCTGCAGACCAAGGGGTAAAGGTGGGCTGATCGGTGCGGTTGTATTCTCCTATCTTCTTCCACTGCCCGTCTCTAGGGTTAAACCAGAAAGCTTGCCATTTGTTTTCTGCCAGTATGGAAAGATCCAGCTTTAAAGCTTTGCCCATGGGCGTATAAGCCAGCAAGAAATCCTTTTGCTCACCCATGGCCACTACCTGATGGGCTTCCCCTACGGGATTGTCGTTCAGAATCAGGGTTTGGTCGGTGCGCAGTTGCTGCCACGGGAAAGCAGAAAGCAGCTTTTTCAGGTGCAAAAGGTGGATTGCCCCGGGAAGGTCTAAGGACGCTCTCCAGCTGGTTCTGGCCCAACTGACGGAGCTTCGGTTGGCCTGGTACATCTGCCAGATGCCGTGCGCGCCGTAAGTGTAGCCCGCCGCCCCGGAGAGCATGGTCCAGTAAGCGGAGGAACGAACGTCTGAGGCATCCATCCAGCCGAACTCCTCGGGCTTGAACCGGTCGGGGTGGTCTTCGTAGCGGGGTTCGCCGTTGATCACGGGGCGGGCAGGGGTTACTTTCCGGCTGTCGCGCACATACTTATAATCATAGCTTTGCCGGCTGTGCCCCGCCTGGAACATGTCCAGATCCAGCCAGTCTTCATTGAAGAAATCAGAGGCTTTTTTCTCGCCGCTGGGGTGGTAGGTGATGAGGTGTTGCTGGTCCACGCTCCTGATGCCCTGGGCCATGGCCCGGATGATCTGCTTGTCTTCCTCGTTTTCGGGCCAGCGGTCGCCGCCCAGAATCCAGAGGAGGTTGGGCTGTTTTGCGTATCGTTTTGCCAAAAGCTGGCCAAACTGTCTAGCGTTCTTGGGCGTGAAAATCTCGGGGCCCACGCCCCAGGCTTTGTGGAATTTATCGCCCCAGGTGGGCAACAGGCCAACGTAAAGGCCCAGCTTCTCCGCCCGCTTGAGCATGTAATCTACATGGGTAAAATACGGTTCATTTAGTTGGGAAGGGTCTTGGTTGAGCAGGGGAAGGTGCCCGTAGGCATTGGGCGTTTTCAAGCCATCCAGCTCCGCCAGCACTACCGTTTGGATGACGGTAAAGCCTTTGCTTGCTCGGTCTTTGAGGTAAAGGTCTGTCTCCTCGCGGTTCAGCCGGTGGAGTAGTTCCCAGGCCGTGTCGCCCAGCCAGAAGAACGGTTGGCCGGTTGGGGTTTCCAGGTACCGCTTATTGGCGCTGACTTTCAGCAAAGGCGTTTTCTGCCCGAAACTGCAAAATGAGCCGAAAACAAGAAGTGAAAGGAATAGAATGCGTCGCATAAGAGCCTTACAGTTTCCCTGGTTCGGCAATCTCGCGCACCTCCACACTGGTGTTTTCGCCCTGTAGAAGAGGGCATTCACCTGCCAGTGCAACGGCCGCCTCCAGGTCTTGGGCATGCACCAGTAGGTACCCGTCCACTGATTGCTGCTGCGCCGTGTAAGGACCTTCGGTTATCTGCTGATTGGACCTGAGCACTCTGCCTTCCGGGGAGAAATGATTTCCGCCGGGCGCCAGCACGTCCTGGCTTGCCAGCTTGCTTATCCAGGTACTCCATTGGGCCAGATAGGTCTGCAGCAGCTCGGGGGAGGGCTGCGCTTCTGCTGAAGTGATGTTCCTTCTGAAAAGTAGGGCGAATTCTTTCATGCAACTTACGGGTTCTAGAAATACTGTTATGAATATCAGAAATATACCCGAACGTACAAGGTCCGTCACTTTTCCTTCGGCAAGCGTTTTAGGGCAGATTTTTTGAAAATAGCCTATAATCAGAAATGGGAGGTGCCTGCTCTGTGCTTCCCCTTAGATTTTCACTGCTTTCCAGCGGCCCCGCCGGAATACCCACCAACTCACCAAGGCGTGGCTGGAGTGGCTGCAGGCGATGGTCACGAAAATACCGGTTATCCCGAAGCCCAGGTGAATGGCCAGCAGGTAGGCCAGCGGGATCTCAATAATCCAGAGCACCAGAATGTTGATAAAGGCGGGCGTTCTGGTGTCGCCGGCGCCGTTGAAGGCCTGCACCATCACCATGCCCAACCCGAAGAAAACGTACCCCAGCGTGATGATGGTCAAACCCTCAGAGGCAATGGAGATCACCTCGGGCTCCTGGGTGAAAAAGCTGGAAAGGTGCTCGCCAAACAGAAAGAAACCCGCCGTGACCACCGCCAGAAAGATCATGTTGTACCGGGCCGTAAGCCATACCGAGATCTCGGCCCGCCGGGGCTTCCCGGCGCCCAGGTTCTGGCCCACCAGCGTGGCCGCCGCCGAGGACAGGCCCCAGGCCGGCAGCAGCGTGAAGGTGATGATCCGGAAGGCGATGGTGTAGCCGGCCAGCGCGTTGCTCCCAAACTCGGCGATGATGCGGGTAAGGAAAATCCAGCTGGCCGAGTCGATCATGAACTGGCCCATGCCGCCCGCCGATACCTTCAGAATCTTGGTCACCACTTTGTAGCGCAGCACCATGTTCTCCCGCGTGATCTTGAGCAGGTGCTTGCCGTTGAACAGGTGGTAGAACTGGTAGAGCACGCCCAAACTGCGGGCGATGGTGGTAGCGCAGGCCGCCCCGGTCAGTCCCAAGCCTTCTATGGGGCCCAGCCCGAAGATGAGCAGCGGCGCCAGAATGATGTTGATCCCGTTGGAAAACCACAGCGTACGCATGGCCAGGTGGGGTTGCCCCGCACCCCTGAAAACCCCGTTGATGAGGAACAGCAGAATGATGGCCAGATTTCCCGCGAAGATGACCTGGGCGTACGGCACACCCATGGACAGCACCTCGGGCGAGGCCCCCATGAGCTGGAGGATATCCTCGGCGAGCAGCACCGTGAGGGTGCCCAGCAGCACGGCCAGTACCGCACCGGTTACCAGCAACTGAAACGTGGTGGTGCCAGCTTGTTTGTACTTCTTTTCACCCACGCGCCGGGCCACCATGGCCGTACCCGCCATGCTGATGCCCATGCCCACTGAGTACACAATCATGAGCACAGATTCTGTGAGGCCTACCGTGGCAATGGCCGCCGGACCCAATCGACCCACAAAGAAGATATCCACCACCGCAAACAAAGACTCCATGAGCATCTCCAGAATCATGGGCGTGGCCAAAAGCAAAATGGACCTTTTAAGGCTCAGGCGGGTATAGTCCTGCTCCTTGCCTTTCACGGCATCCCAGATCAACCGGATCAGTTCTTGACGCGCATTCATGGGTTAGATGGTGTTTAGGGGCGGTGGTGCCTGGCCCGGGGAGCTGCTATTTACGAAAAGAAGCTCCCTTGGCATAGGCGCATAAGTGCCTTAGGGGCATAAAGCTTGCAACAGCCTTATGCCCCTAAGGTTCTACCAGGGCGGAAGATACAAAGATTAGGCGGTTACCACATCCCCAAAAGCTTGTTGAAGCGTGGCAATGTCAATCTTCTCCATCTGCAGCATGGCCTGCATCACGCGGGTGGTTCGCTCGGCATCGGGGCTGTGCATGAGTTGGCCCAAGGCAGTAGGCACAATCTGCCAGGATACCCCAAATTTATCCTTCAACCAGCCGCAGCGCTGGGTAGAGCCACCTTCAGAGAGTTTCTCCCAGAAATCATCCACCTCTTCCTGGGTGTCGCAGTTCACGAAAAGCGAGATGGCCGGGGTGAACGCATAGGTGGGACCGCCGTTAAGGGCCATGAATTCCTGCCCGTCCAGGAGAAAGCTCCCGGTCATGACCTTTCCCTTGGGACCCGGGCCCGCCTCGCCGTAGCGGGAGATGAATTTGATTCTTGAGTTCTTGAAGATAGAGGTGTAAAACATCATCGCCTCCTCGGCATTGTCATCGAACCAAAGGAACGGGACTATTTTCTGCTGATACGCTTGTTGCTCTTTCATAACATTGAATTTTGGGTAGGTGCTAAGGCATGCTGAATGGTGAAAACTTATCTAAGAGGCGATGTGCGTCATAAGCGGTTGGTTTACGGTCTCTTTCTTTTCTCTGGTTTTCAACTGTTTTTCTAAAATTGGGGCCAAATCGCCGGCGGGCGGATGTGCCCCGTAAGCGTTGTGCTGGTGGTTATTTCTTCTGCGCGGTGTGGTCGTAGGGAATGTAGTTCTCCCAGTACCAGGGCGTGAACGTATCGGCCAGGGCCACTTCCAGCAAATCTTTGAAAATGCTCTCGGCGTTGTCGCTGTTGCTCATGAGCACAATGCCCGCACCGCGCTCCGGAAATAGGATGGAGTAGTGCTGGAAGCCATCGCCGTGACCTTCTTTGAAAGCTCCCGGGCCGTACTTTGACTGCAGTAAAACCCAGCCTAACCCGTAGCCCAGGTTAATGCCGTCATTGGCGGCGGATTCCTGCAGACGCAAAGGGCCAAACTGCTGCACAGACCTGATGCGGATCTGCGGCGTGAACATGGCTTTGGTGCTGGCCTTGGAAAGCAGCTGGTGCTGGAGTACGGCCTGCGTGAACAGGGTATAGTCTTGCAAAGTGGTTTCCAGGGTGCTGGCGGCCCGCGCCTCGTTGTCCTTGTCCTTTTCATAGACGGTTCCCGTGGCCGAATGCCCCAGGCAGTAGTCTTGGTCAAACCGAGGCTGCCAGGTGTAAGAGGAATTGACCATCCCCGCCGGCCCGAATATCCTCTGCTGCATCATTTCTTCCAGGTTCTGGCCCAGCATCTTCTCCAGCACCGTCTGCAGGTACACCAAACCCTCGCCGGAATAGCTGTACCGCAGGCCCGGCTTGAATTTCACCCGTAGCTTTTCATCGGGCTCGTCCCAGCGCCAGTTGGGCAACCCCGTAGTATGGCTGAGGCACATGCGGGCGGTGATCTGGCGGTACAGCGAGTCTTGTTTCAGATCCTGGTAATGGTCCTGCCATTTGGTGGCGGGCGCGTAGTCATAGATGGGCTTAGGCAGGTAGCTTTGCAGGGGTTTGTCCAGGTCCAGTTTTCCTTCTTCTACCAGTTTCATCACCAGCACCGCAAACACCGCTTTGCTCAGGGAGGCGCCGTAGATATTGGTGGTGGCTTTGATGGGTTCCTTTGTAGGGGCATTCTTATACCCGAAGGTCTTCTGGTAGACCGGTTTGTTCTGGTTGAACACCGCCACCGCCAGTCCCGTCACCTTGGCCGCCTGCATCAGTTCCTGGATTTTGCGGCCCAGTGCCGCCGCCGGGATCTTGCTCCCGTCTAGCCTGGTAAGGGTTTGCCCCAGCGCCGGAAGTGCCACGCTCAGCACACAATAGAAGATCAGGAAAGACTTTTTCATGGGTGGAGAAGGTTTACTGGCCAGTGTGCTTTCTCATAGACTACCATCCTCTGCAGGGCACCCAAGCGCAGGCGCTAGCCAAAACCGGTCAGGTGTTTAGAGACAGCTTCCCCTGTTTCCCTTTGTTGTTTCTGGAAGGCGATGTGCCTTCTCCAGTGGGGCTTTCCCTAGGTTATTCCTTTAAAAGACCTCTCCCAAGTAAGGAGCGGAAGAGGAAGGTAGAACTCTGGGCAAGCGCTTGATGTGATGAAGATAGATTTATATTGTTGATATTCAAAATATTAAGTTTTTGTAACGCTTCGGCTTCACCGGTGATGAAAGCCAAAGAGGCCGGAACTTGGTGATTCCGGCCTCTTTTCCTGAGAACAGGTCAAAAATGGTTTTGGTATGGTTAAAGGACTGATAGCCTATATTTTGCTGTTTGATAGAAAACCATGTTCCCGGAAGAAACAGCCTGGCCGGTCAATCTTTCTCGGCGGTGCTGGGCGAAGAAAGCGCTACGGTTTTTACGTCAACGGTAATCTCTTTCAAACGCGTAGCCACGGCCGGAGGCATAGATTTTTGGTAGCGGCCGCCCAGGTGCTTGGCCAGGAATTTTTCGGCGGCAGCCAGCATGGCCATGTTGTTCACGGGACGGGCGAAGCCGTGGCCTTCGTCTGGGGCTACCAGGTATTCCACCGGGAAGCCGCGCGTGCGGAGGGCGATCACAATCTGGTCAGACTCGGCTTTGTTTACCCGCGGGTCATTGGCGCCCTGCACTACCATTAACGGGGCTTTGATTTTGTCAGCGGAATTCAGCGGCGATTGGCGGGCCAATTGTTCTTTTCCTTCTGGAGTGTTCACATCCCCCATGCGTACAGAAAATTGCTTCCGGACAGATTCCCAATAGGGCGGAATAGTGGTGAGCAGCGTGTGCAGATTAGAAGGTCCCACAATGGAAACTCCGGCGGCGTACAGGTCTGGGGTAAAGGCCAGCCCAGCCAGCGTAGCGTAGCCTCCATAGGAGCCTCCCATGATGCCTACCCGTTTAGAATCTACGGTGCCTTGCGCAATAAGGTGTTTTACGCCCCAGGTAATATCATCCTGCATCTTCTGGCCCCATTCCTTGTTCCCTGCGTTCAGAAATTCTTTCCCGAAGCCAGTGGAGCCCCTGAAATTAGGCGATAGCACCGCATACCCACGATTAGCCAGAAACTGGTGATAGCTGTTAAAGCCCCATACGTCACGGGCCCAGGGACCACCGTGCGGCACCACTACCAAAGGCAGGTTTTTTCCGGTAGAATTCTTAGGTAAAGTAAGGTAGGCGGGTATCTCCAGACCGTCAGAGGATTTGTACCGGATGACCTGCATGGTAACTAGATCCTTCACCGGTAACTTCGGCCTGGGCCGGTATTGGAACGTGAGCTGCTTGGTTTTACGGTCAAAGAGGTGCACCTCTCCGGGGTTCACATCGCTGAGGACATTCACTATCCAGTACTGCTCATCTATGGTGGAAGAACCCAGGAGCACCATCTGGCCCGGAAACTTCTTCTCTAGGGCGCTGAAGTCTTTTTCATAGGTTTTGTCTTTCCAGGTACGGCGCATTTTATCATCCTGATAAGCGATAAAGATGGGCTCGCGGGTTACTTCAGAGAGGAGCACCTGGCCCACGTCTACCCGGTTTTTAGGGTCTGTTTCTACCACTTCTTCTTTTAAGGTGACCGGGTCTACCAGCACCAGTTGTTGCAGGTTGCGGTTGCCTTTATCGGTTCTCAGGTAGAAGCGTTGGTTGTCTTTGTGGAACCCTATGGGGGCACTTGTTTCAAAAACGGTGGCGCTGTAAATGGGCTGAAGTTCTTTTTCATCTACCCGCAGAATTTCAGTGCTGCCGTCTGGCTTGGAGCGGGTGGCCAGGCGCAGTTTATCGTTCCAGTCAAAGGTCCAGCCGGTAATGCGGTCGGTGTTCTGGCGCACCAGCGTCTTTTCGCCGGTGGTCAGATTTAGGCGGTATAGGTCATGCCAGGCTTTGTCACGGTCGTTCAAGCCTACATAGATAATGTTGGGTTCTGACAGGGGAGCAAGGTAGAGGATGGCTCTGGCGTTGGGTACGTTGGTGAGGTTACGGGCGGCGGGTACTTCTTGTCCGGCCTCCAACTTCTGAGCGGGCTGCACTGCGTAGACATGGAAGTTCTCATTGCCGCCTTTATCCTGCACGTACAGCAACGTTTTCCCGTCTCTGGACCAGGAGTAATTGATAATGGGGCGGGCAACATCGGCGGTCATGGGCTTACCGGCCGTAAAGGGTTCTTCGCGCTTCTTTACCCATATGTTGCGGGTGCCTTTGTAGGGCTTGATGAAGGCAATAAACGAACCATCGGGCGAGATCTGGGCATTCACAATCTCCGGGTCCCCGAAGAAGATTTCCCGGTCAATCAGCGCGGGTAGCTTGTTTGTTTGCGCCGTTATGGGCAAAGAACCCAGCAGCAAAACCAGCACAAAAAGTAAGCGAGTCATTCTTAGCATGGCATTATGGGTTAGGTGAAATAAACAAATAACTAGAAGCAGAACTGCCTTGGGAGGGGAAGGCTATGGAAGGGCAACAGGAGCTTACTTAAGAAAATACAGTTGAAGGAGTACAGCGCCGAACTTAGTCCACAGCCAGAGGCGGACCCACCACCTCCATCTCATGTTCTTTGAAGAGTTGCGTGATTTGTGCTTGGGTGGGTTCTTGCTGCAAAGCCGCCATGGCCACGAAGAATTCTTCCAACTTGCCAGCGGGTTGCAGGGTCACAGTCATTTTGCCTGATTGGCTTACCTGCGTCCAGGCGTGCGGCACTTGCCGGGGCAGGAAAATGCATTCGCCGGCGGTTAAGCTAAACTTCTCCTGGCCCACCTGAAACCGGTACTCGCCCTCCAGCACCTGAAAAATCTCGTCTTGTGAAGGGTGCACATGCAGCGGCGTTCCTCGGCGGGGCGACAAACTGGTTTGTTCAAAGATGGCCAGTGCTCCATTGGTGTCTTTGCCAGATACTTTCACATCCAGCACATTGGCATTCACGCCCCTCAGCTGAAGGTGCCCATGGTACCTTCCTTCGCCCGAGGCTACCTTAAACCCTTTGCCGGTTTTAGGGGTGTTTTGCCCAAAAGAGGTAAAAGAAAGAAGGGGAGTTGATGCCAGAAGAATACCTAAAAACCTGCTTCTTTTCATGGGTGATGAAAGATAGAAAGCTGGAAGTACTAGTGCGTGAGCGCAGAGGAATGTTCTGGTTATCTGATTGGGAGACAGGAGATAACAACGAGTGGTGAACGAAGTTAGCAATTGTTTTTGCGTATCAAAGCCTATGAGGCTAATATGTGACGCTACTTCTTACCACAGCCCTCTGATTCTGGGCAGTTTTCCTGAAAACAAGCCTGAAACGGGATTCTTTTACTTGAATCTTAAGCAGGTGAACGTGTATTTGTTTCTTGCTAAAGCCCCTTTCCTCTGCTACCAAAGAGTTTTTACTTCCCAACCCGGAGCGCTAGCGATGCCGTTACAAATACGTTCTGGTCTGTAAAGCCATCCTCCCGCCGAAATAGCAGATCCGGGCTGTGGAACCAGCGGCCCTCCAGGCGGGCGGCTACGTTAGGGACAGGGGTATAATCCAGGTTCAGGGAGAGGCCACTGGTTTTGAAACCGTCTGGCATTTGGCTAGGAATGATGATGCCTGTTTTGTCCTGGTAGTACTCGGCCCGCAGGGCAGCGGCCCATTTTTGGTTAAGGGTGTAGCGGCCAATCAAGACGGGGCCTATCCAGACATCATGCCGTGCGCTGTTTTTCGCTTGTTGTTGCAAACCCAGGTCAAAACCAGTCAGCAGGCCAAACCTGGAAGTCAGTTGGAATTTACCGTACACGTTGTTGAAGTAGCGCATGCGCCGGGTAGAGTCTGGGGTATCGGTACCCACGAAGGTGCTCCAGTTGAGGGTGGTGCTTTCGTTAGGCCGGTAATTCACCTGGGTCCCGAAGGAGAGCAACGAGTTGCCTTCCAGGCGCTCAATGCGCTGCCAGCCGTTGCACACCACGGCCACCAGGTCTAGTTGGGAGGTTGGGCTGTAGGTGAGTTTGGCCCCGGTTAAAAAGTACGGAGAGTTCTCGGCCACCAGCGAGCGTGTGAGCGTCCAGTTGTCTAGCGAGATGGCGCTTTCAAACCCCAAGTGTGATGAGAAAACCCCGGCATCCAGCCAAAGTGTGTTCTTGGGGTTCAGGGAAAGCCCGGCATTGGCCTCAAAAATGTTTTTCAGTACGCCCGGCTCGGCGGCGTAATTGTCATTGGCGTAGGTACCTGTCTGCAACGCCAGATTGGCCCGGTACTTCGTGTGCGTCACCGCCACCTTCACCAGCCCCAGATTTAGGTTCACTTCATGATGCCGGTTGTGGTTATAGAGAAACGGCTGCCGATAGCTTTCCTGTGGTTTGTTGAAATCATAAGTATAAAACACGTCCACAAACCCGCTCACCGCAACCTCCGGCGACTGAAGCCAGGTACTGTCTGTCTGCGCAGCCGCCTCTCTCCCCAGCAGGAGACTAAGCCCCAACGAAAGCCATTGAAATGCCAGCAACAGTTTTGTCTTCATGTTTTTGGGCAGGGAGAAGTTGGGTATGGTTGGATCAGGATGGAGGACTATAAAATTATTGCTACGAGAATAGCAGCAAGACGATGTGTGACTTTGCAGGAGGTTTGAATTAAGGGCGTTTTCCGGAAAAAGGCATTAAAATGGTTTCGGTTTTTTAACCCGAGCTCAGTCTTTTCTCGGCAAACCCTATGATGGTTTTAACGGCTTGCCTCTTCTACAGTAGCAATCCGTGATTCTGTTCGAGCAGAGATGATCGTTTTCAATTCTGGACGCATTCAGCTCTACCAAAGGCTAAACTTTCCTTGGAAATCTGAGGTATATAGTTTTACTTTGAATAGCTATAGTAATACTTTTAATATACATTAAAGTACTTTTAATAAACATTAAAACGGTATTAAAATCATGCTAAGCTTCAAAGAAATTAAAAACGATTTTCCTGCCGGGCTGGTCGTTTTCCTGGTAGCAGTTCCCTTGTGCCTGGGCATCGCCATGGCTTCTGGGGCTCCTTTGTTTGCCGGTATCATCTCCGGGATCATTGGTGGGGTGGTAGTCAGTCTGATTAGCGGTTCGCAGTTGGGGGTAAGTGGGCCGGCGGCGGGTTTGGCCGTGATCGTGCTTAACGCCATTGACCAGCTGGGTAGTTTTGAAGTTTTCCTGTCGGCGGTTTTCCTGGCCGGGCTCATGCAGTTGGCTTTAGGTTTCTTGAAAGCAGGGAACATCGGGTACTATTTCCCTACTTCGGTGATCAAAGGAATGCTGGCCGGTATTGGAGTGATCATTATCCTAAAGCAGCTGCCGCACGCCTTTGGCTATGACCGCAATTATGAAGGCAATGTGCACTTTGTCCAACCCGACGGACAGAATACTTTTTCTGAGTTGTTTCACATGCTCAAGTACGTGTCGCCTTCGGCCGTGATTATCAGTGTGCTTTCCTTGTTTATTCTGATTCTCTGGGATCAAGTCCTTTCTAAAAAAGGCAGAATCTTCCAGCTCATTCAGGGACCGCTAGTAGTGGTGGTGCTGGGCATCGGGCTGAACATTTTATTCCAGAACTATTATCCGCAGTTGGCGCTGCGTGACAACCACCTGGTTACGCTGCCTGTCGCAGAGAACATCAGCGGCTTCTTTGGGCAATTCACCCGGCCAGATTTCAGCCGAATCTTTAGCTATGAAGTGATTTTCCTGGCCGGAACGCTGGCGGTGGTGGCTAGTCTGGAGACACTCCTCTGCCTGGAAGCCACCGATAAATTGGACCCTTACAAGCGAATAAGCCCCGCTAACCAAGAACTCAAGGCCCAGGGCGTAGGCAACATGGTAGCCGGGTTGGTGGGCGGTCTGCCCGTGACTCAGGTGATTGTGCGGAGTTCGGCCAACATCCAGTCTGGGGGAAGAACCAAGTTGGCCGCCTTCACCCATGGGGTACTGATTCTGCTGTGCGTGATCTCCATCCCGGGTGTTTTGAACATGATTCCGTTGGCCAGTTTAGCGGCCATTTTGCTCACCGTAGGGTATAAACTGGCCAAACCAGCCTTGTTTAAAAGTGTGTACCGCTCCGGCATGATGCAGTTCCTGCCCTTCATTGTCACCATCATTGCCATTGTCTTCACAGACCTGCTCACCGGTATTGGCATTGGTATGGCGGTAGCCGTGCTCTTCCTCCTGAAAAACAGCTACCAAGTGTCTCACCTGTTGCATACCGAGAAAACCCAGGAGGGCAAAGAGCAATACCATCTGGTGCTGGCCGAGGAAGTGACGTTCCTGAACAAAGGCAACATCATGCAGGCCCTGCGCAAGATTCCTGATGGATCGGACCTGGTGATTGACTATTCTAAATCGGCCGTGGTAGACCATGACGTAAAGGAATTGATCCAGGACTTCAAGGAGAATGCCCACCTGAAAAACATCCACCTCACTTTCAAAGAGGCCGGAGAGCGGCAACGGGCAAGTACCGCCAACACAAATTTCTAATTTCCATTAACCACTAAAAATAAACATGACAACGTACACCAAAGAGCTTCAGCAAAAGCTAACTCCCGCAGATGCCATTCAAATTCTAAAAGAAGGTAATAACCGCTTTGTAAATAGCAAAAGAGAAGACCGTAACCTTTTGCAGCAGGTAGAGGAGACCGCTGAGGGCCAAAACCCCTTCGCTATTATCCTGAGCTGTATAGATTCACGCACCTCCTCAGAGCTCATTTTTGACCTGGGAATAGGCGATGTCTTCAACGCCAGAATTGCCGGAAACATAGTGAACGAAGACATTCTGGGCAGTATGGAATTTGCCTGCAAAGTGGCCGGTTCTAAACTCATTGTGGTATTAGGGCACACCAGCTGCGGAGCAATCAAAGGGGCCTGCGACCACGTAGAATTGGGTAACCTCACCGGATTGGTAAATAAAATTGCCCCATCTGTAGAGGCCATTGATTACCAAGGCGAGAAAAGCTCTAAAAACAAGGAGTTTGTTGAATTGGTGGCGCAGGAAAATGTGAGACGCGCGGTGCAACTCATCAAAGAAAAAAGCCCGATTTTGGATGAAATGATTAAAAATGGCGAAATTGGCATCGTAGGTGGCATGTACGATGTAAAATCGGGCGCAGTAGAGTTCTACAGCGAAGAAGTCGCCTAGGGAAACCCGCACCATGAAGAATCTGCTGGCTAACATTAAGATTACAGTAGAGGAGAAAGTATACCTCAAAGACCCGGAAAGCTCTGACAAAGGCAAGATGATCATTGAACATGGCATCAAGCTGATGGAGGAGCTGGGTCTTGAGGCATTTACGTTCAAGAAACTGGCCGAGCGAACCGGCATCACGGAGGCTACCATTTACCGGTACTTTGAAAGCAAGCATCACCTGTTGGTCTACCTGATCTCCTGGTACTGGAGTTGGCTGGAGTACCGCCTGGTGTTTGCTACCTCTAACATTGCCTCCCCGGAGGAAAGATTGCGGGTCGCCATACGGATTCTGTCTGGCAGGATAGAGAACGACATGGATTTTGCCCACATTGATGAGGTAACGCTCCAAAAGATTGTAATCTCAGAGTCGGCCAAGGCGTATCTCACCAAAGAGGTGGATGAGAACAACAAAGAAGGGTTCTTCCTGAGTTACAAAAGGCTGAACAAACGAATTGCCAGCATTATTCTGGAAATCAACCCAGAGTATCAATACCCAGCATCGTTGGTGTCTACGATCTCAGAAAGTGCCCATCAGCAAGTCTTCTTCGCCAAGCATCTGCCCTCGCTCACCAACCTGGATCCGAAACAGGAAAACCAGCTGGTGGACTTTTTAACAGAGCTTGTTTTTAAAACCATCAAGGGATAACCAGTTTCCAGGTGTTATTGATCTACCTGTTAGTTGGTTCTTCATCCATCAAACAAAGCCCCTCTTGCATGTCGCAAGAGGGGCTTTACATTTTGGGCTTGCCCTTTTGTGGCCGTTTTTATAAAAGCAGGTTAAAACTGCGTAATTGCATATGTACTTTGTACAATCTGATATGATTCAAGTCTTGCCAAAAAGCGAAGTAAAGGAGAGTTAACAGCCTACACTTTCATGGGTTCCTACCATTTTCAACAAACTTCCATTTTTCGCGGGTGTAGAGAGAAAAAGCGATGGGTTTGAGCCGTTGTAATCATTGGATCGATCTATCAGAAAATCGGGAAAGGAATCTCCATCCAAGTCCCCCACAAACCGAATATAAATCATAGCATCATCAAAGAAGCGTGACTCTACCAGCAGTTGCTTCACCTCTTGCCCGTTTTTTATGGTAGAGAGAAACAGCTTGTAATTTGATACTATATAGTAATCACTCCCGGCATCTGATCTTTTCTTTTTACCGGTAGCCTGCAGGGTGTAGGGATTTCCTTTGTAGGTGAAAGTTACTTTATTGCCGGGCCAAATCTCTTGTTTAGACAACGTAACGGCCTCCACTTTCCTGCTTTTGATAAGGTCGGTACTACTTATTAACACGACAGAGGTATCTTGGTTAGAGGTGCTTACTTTCCAACCGGTTTTCTCGCTTTCATCTTCATCTATAATGGGATCATAGTACCTTTCCGTTTCAAGGTTGGTTTGCTGCAAATAAAAACCATTCTTGTTTTGGAACAAGCCGTACCATTTCTCTGTCTGGGCATCTTCCCAGACTTCATCAGAGTGGAAAAAGCCCTCTGTCAGGATTTTGGCCAAAATAGTGTCTGGCTTGCCCCAAGGTTCAATTGGGGAAGGTTTGTCTGCCGTTTCTGAGGAAACCTCGACTTCTGTGGAAGTAGATGGTAAGCTCTCTGTTTCTGGCAGGTCAGAAGGCTCTGGTTTGGCCGCCACAGAGTCCTGAGAAGTAGATTCCATCGTAGCACCTTGCTGCACAGGCTGCTTAGTGGAGCAGGCATAAGTAAAAAGCAAAAGAGAAAGTAACATCAAGTTTCTCAGAAGTGTTTTCATAGAGGAATGAAGTATTATGTTATAAGATAATCAGCAGCACTGCAGAATAAGCCAGCTAAGGTCAAAGTTCTTCTCCAGCAGGCCCTGTTTTTTAATCCAGAAATATAGCCGGCCCATGTCGCCCCACATCATACCACATTCGTCTTCGTTACTATCAATTTGTAGAAGGAGTCGCCAGTTTACTGCATTAGGGGCAAGTACTTGGGCTTTAGGGTCATCGTAACCAGAAGAATTACCGCAGTAAAGCCCATTTGTAACTAACTCACACTCCAGTTCCATTGCACTTTGGACGTTGTCTGAGTAACCAAGTAGTTTGTTGATATTGCCATCATCGTAGACATGCTCAAAGAACAGATCACTTTCTTCTTCTGTGAAGAGGCTATAGATTTCATGTTCATTAGAAGGCAAGCTTATTTCCTGCACAGGCGTAAGTGTGCAGGGGCTGTAAAGCGCGTGGGGCTCAAGCTCGGAAGGAGCTTCCGCTCTGTGTAAGGTGCTCAGGTCACCATCAAAATACAGAACTTTGAACTTGTTTTCATCCCCAATGTCAAACCCCCAGGCTTCTTGTTCTGCCGAGTAAAAAAAGTAAAGTATTCCTGTTCGTGGTAAAAGGCTCTCCGTGTCAAAAGGCGCCACTTCAGCCAGGTTGATCTGAGCAATAAAGGAAAGTGGCTTGGTTTGAAGACTTTCGGTTTCTTTAGAAAAGAGAAGGAATTTCCTTTCTTTGATTTTGACCATACCTGTTTCTGTAACCCACGCCAAGCTAGGCGGTAAATCTGGCAAGCCACCTATTTTAGATTGACCCAGTTTAATACTTTCTTCAGAAGCAGGTGTAAGGTAAAGCCTAATGGTATTGCGTATATGTGGCTCCAGGTGTTGAAAATAATGGTCTAGGCTGTGTTCTTGTAACCTTATGTCAAGTTCTGCTT
The DNA here is from genome assembly GCF_008271695.1 of Rufibacter hautae. Taxonomy (GTDB): domain Bacteria; phylum Bacteroidota; class Bacteroidia; order Cytophagales; family Hymenobacteraceae; genus Nibribacter; species Nibribacter hautae. The sequence goes on along the minus strand of NZ_VKKY01000001.1, from coordinate 1,345,841 downwards.
TAGTCATGTAGTTGGTGTAAAAAAAGATGTATGCTTGCTGGTAGAAAGTAGCAATAGATATTAAAGTCAATCAGCGCATTTCTCTGGAAGATGAAAATGAATCCAGTTGTACCGCGAAGAACTTCCTGTAAAATCTTCTGCGTTTAGGCACCAATATGTCTTATGAAGGTACACTTAACTTTTTATCAATGGTCCCTTTAAATAAAGGTGCGCCATCTAAAACTTGCCTGCTTTTTACAGAAATGTTGGATTTTTTCTCCAATTTAGACTCCATAACCACACTTTCCCGGATTTCATGAAAAAAGTCTATGTTTTACTCTCTTTTTGTGCCATCGTTGGCATGCTGGCCTTTAGCTCCAGCAAAGAAGAGAAATACGCGTACCCCTTTCAAGACCCTTCGCTCACCATTGAAGCCCGGGTGAATGACCTGGTATCGCGCCTTACCTTAGAAGAAAAGGTAGCGCAGATGCTGAACGCCGCCCCGGCCATTGACCGCTTGGGCATTCCAAGCTATGACTGGTGGAACGAGGTGCTGCACGGCGTGGCCCGTACGCCGTACAAAGTAACCGTCTATCCGCAGGCGATTGGCATGGCCGCTACTTTTGACACCACTTCTTTACAGGTGATGGCCGATTACTCTGCCCTGGAAGGACGCGCCATCTATAACAAAGCCATTGCCGATGGCAAATCAGGGCAGCGCTACGTGGGTTTGACCTACTGGACGCCCAACATCAACATCTTCCGGGATCCACGCTGGGGCCGCGGGCAGGAAACCTACGGCGAAGATCCGTTCCTGACCGCCATGCTGGGCCGAGCGTTTGTGCGTGGTTTGCAAGGCGACGATCCCAAATACCTGAAAGCCGCCGCCTGCGCCAAGCACTACGCCGTGCACAGCGGTCCGGAGCCCGAGCGCCACGTGTTCAACGCCACTGCTACCAACTACGACCTGTGGGATACCTATCTGCCTGCTTTTGAGGAATTGGTGGTAAACGCTAAAGTAGCGGGCGTGATGTGCGCGTACAACGCGTTCCGTGGTCAACCCTGCTGCGGCTCCGATGTGCTCATGAACGACATTCTGCGTAACCAGTGGCAGTTCACCGGCTACGTCACCTCAGACTGCTGGGCTATTGACGATTTCTTCAAGAACCACAAAACCCACCCAGACGCTGCCTCGGCCTCTGCCGATGCGGTGATGCACGGCACAGACATTGACTGCGGTACCGATGCCTACAAAGCCCTGGTGCAAGCCGTGAAGCAAGGCAAAATTGAGGAGCGCATGATTGACGTATCGGTGAAACGCTTGTTTACCATCCGGTTTAAGTTGGGCATGTTTGACCCGGTGGCCATGGTGAAATACGCGCAGACGCCGGTAACCGTACTGGAAAGCGCCCCTCACAAAGCCCACTCGCTCAAGATGGCGCAACAGTCCATGGTGCTTTTGAAAAACGAAAAGAACACGCTTCCGCTGAAAAAGAACCTGAAGAAGATTGCCGTAGTAGGCCCTAACGCTGACAACCCGATTGCGGTGCTGGGGAACTACAACGGTTTGCCGTCTGAGATTGTAACCGCCTTGCAGGGCATCAAAAACAAAGTAGGGGCCGGTACCGAGGTAATCTATGAACGCGCTTCTACCTTCACCAAAGACACCCTGCTGGTGTACACCAACATTACCCCGCAGTTGAGCTTTGGAGGCAAACCCGGCGTGCAAGCCGAGTACTTCAACAACATGGAGCTGAAAGGCCAACCAGTAGCCACTCGCCAGGAAGCTGCGATAAACAATTTCTGGCAGGAAGGCGAAACCGTGGTGGGTACCATGAAAGCCTACAACTTCTCGGCCCGGTACACTACAGATTATACGGCCACTACCACCGGTTCTATCACTCTGGAGGTAGAAGGCGATGACGGCTACCGCTTCTTTGTGGACGGCAAAGAGCAGTTGAACGCCTGGACCCGCAACCGCTGGGGCGCGAAAAGCTACAAACTGCCTACCAAGGCTGGTCAGAAGTACCGTTTGGTGGTGGAATACAACCAGGACGGTGGCAAAGCCTCTATCCAGCTGCGGGCCGGTAACTTCGCCAAGTCTGACTTCAAAGCCATCGCGAACCGCGTGAAGGACGCCGATGCCATCATCTTTGTGGGTGGTATCTCGCCGCAGTTGGAAGGCGAGGAAATGAAAGTGGACGAGCCCGGCTTCAACGGCGGCGACCGAACCTCCATCTTGTTGCCCAAAGTACAGACCGATCTGATGAAGACGCTCAAAGCCACCGGTAAACCGGTCGTGTTTGTGATGATGACGGGTAGCGCCATCGCCATGCCGTGGGAGGCCAAGAACATTCCGGCCATTGTGAACGCCTGGTATGCCGGTCAGTCAGCCGGTACAGCCATCGCCGATGTGCTGTTCGGGGACTACAACCCAGCCGGACGTCTGCCTGTGACGTTCTACAAAAGCGATCAGGACCTACCCGCTTTCGGGGATTACTCCATGGAAAACCGCACCTACCGATACTTCAAAGGGCAACCTTTGTATGGGTTCGGGCACGGGCTGAGCTACACTACGTTCACGTATGACAAATTGGATCTGCCAAAGACCATTCAAGTGAACAGCCCGGTGCAGGTGAGCGTGCGCGTGACCAATTCCGGCAAAATGGACGGTGAAGAAGTAGTGCAGTTATACCTGACGCGCCAACAGAACGGCTACAAAACCCCTATAAGAGCCCTGAAAGGTTTCGAGCGCATTTCTTTAAAACGAGGCGAAAGCAAAGTGGTGAACTTTACCCTACGTCCGCAAGATCTCCATCTGATTGCCGAGGACGGTACTGCCAAGCACGTGCCGGGTACCGTGACCATCAGCGTAGGCGGAAGCCAGCCAGATGCCGCTACCAAGAAAAGCAAGAAAACCGTGGAAGGAACGCTGGCTTTGAAGTAAGCTAATGATCTGAAAAGCAAGAGGCCTTCTCCAACACATTTGGAGAAGGCCTCTTGCTTTTTATGGCTTTCTGGAAAGAAGGAAAGCCTGCCAGAAAAGTTAGCGGCTGTCACCCCAAAGCCGATTTAGGGCTATTTTCTTAAAAGTTGTAGCAAAAGGTGAGCCGCTTCCAGAAACCGGTTTTCTCACCCGTGTTTCCTAGGTTACTATGTGAAGTCAATACAATCAGTACTTTCATGTCATTTTCCTTAAAATAGGTTGAAAACTACTCGCAAACGCCGTCTGGGGTGCAGAAGCCCGCACCTTCGCCGGAGATCAGCTGCGGCTTTTCCTCTTCCCAAACCTTGTTCAACACTTCCTGGAACAGTTCGGTGGGCTGTGCGCCAGATACGGCGTATTTGTCATTAAACACATAGAAGGGCACGCCGCGCACGCCCACTTGTTGCGCCTCGTATAAGTCTCTCTGCACCTCCTGAGTGTAGGTGTCGCTTTGCAGGACTTCCCTGATCTCGGCTCCGTTCAAACCCACTTCCTCGCCTAACTGCACCAAGGTATTCAGGTCGCCCACGTTTTTGCCCTGGGTATAGTAAGCTGCGAACAGCCTTTCTTTCATCTCGTTCTGCTTGCTGTGCTTTTTGGCCAGGTGCAGAAGGCGGTGCGCGTCAAAGGTGTTGTTGATAATGGCCTTGTCGAAATCATACTCCAGGCCTACTTCTTTGGCCATCTGGGCCATGTAGTCGTTCATTTTCTTGCCCTCAGCGGCGGTGGATCCTTTGCGTTTGCCCAAGTACTCGTGCACCGATTGCCCGGGAACGAATTTCATTTCGGGGTCAAGCTGGAAACTGCGCCATACCACCTCCACCTTGTCCTTGCCCGGAAAACCTTCCAGCGCCTTCTCAAACCTGCGTTTGCCTATGTAACAAAAGGGGCAAACCACATCTGACCATATCTCTACTTTCATCTTTCTCTTCTTTCTGGTGAAAACTCGGGGCCTGGCTTGCAAAGCATGCTTGCTCACCGCCGGCGCCCAGGATGTTGCATCAAATTCTATACTAAGAACCTTCCTAAATGTTCCTGGAGGGGCATGCCGGAACCAGCAACCGTCAAGGGGTATGAACAGCTGCTGCCCAGAAAATGGCGTTAGGAAACCGGTAAGGGTATTTTTTAGATGAGCAGGGCAGACGAAGCCTTCCGGTATCGTTCAGGAAACCAAAGGTCTGCCAAAAAGGCGCATTGCTTTAGTCAGCTATGCAAATGGTCGATCCTGTCAGGAGGAATCGGGTTAAAACAGAAAGGCGTTCAAGCCCAGCACGCCCAACAGCCCAATCACCGACACCAGCGTTTCCATGATAGACCAGGTGGCAATAGTATCCGGGATGCTCAGGCTGAAGTATTCTTTGAACATCCAGAAGCCGGGGTCATTCACGTGCGAGAACATGAGGCTGCCCGCGCCGGTGGCTAGCACCATGAGCTCGGGGCTAACCCCGGTGGCCGCGATGACGGGTAAGGTGATGCCTGCGGTAGTGATGGCGGCTACGGTGGCCGAGCCCAGGCAAACCCGTAGGATGGCAGCCACGCTCCAGGCCAGCACCAAAGGCGACAAGGACATGTCGCGTACCAGCGCCGTAATGTAATCGCCCACGCCGCTGTCTACCAACACCTGTTTCAAGGCCCCACCGCCGCCAATAATGAGCATGATCATGGCAACACTGCTCACAGAACCACTTAAAAGCGCCATGATGTCATCCATCTTGCGGCCTCTTCTTAACCCCAGTGTGTAGATGGCCAGGAAAACCGAAAGGAGCAGGGCAATGGCCGGGTCACCCACAAAATCAAGGGACTGCCGAAGCACCGAGGCCTCGGGGAGGATGGCGTTGGCGAGGGTGGCCAAAGCCATAAGCAAAACCGGGAAGATCGCCGTGAAAAAACTGGTGCCATAGCCGGGCATCTCTTCGTCGGTGAAGACTCTGGGGGCCGCCAAACCAACCGGCGGACTAGCTTTGAATCTGCCTAAGAACCGGGTAAAGATAGGTCCGGCAATAATGATGGCGGGCACGGCCACTATGAGCCCGTAGATAAGGGTCAGTCCTATGTCTGCTTTGTAGATGACGGCAATGGAGGTGGGGCCGGGGTGGGGCGGCAAATACCCGTGCGTCACCGACAAGGCTGCCGCCATGGGAATGCCCACAAACAACAGCGGCAACCCCGTAGAGGCCGCAATACTGAACACCAACGGGATGAGCAGGATGAAACCGGCATTGTAAAACATGGGCAACCCCACCACAAACCCAGTCAGAATCATGGCCCACTGGATATGCCGTATTCCAAACTTCTTAATCAAACTCAACGAAATACGTTGCGCCGCGCCGCTGTCTGAAATCAGGCTACCCAGCATAGACCCGAAACCAATGATCAAGGCAATGGAGCCCAGTGTGCTACCGATTCCGTTCTGTACCGAGGTGATAGCGTCTTTCACGGGCATCCCCTCGGCAATGCCTAACCCCAAGGCCACCAGAATCAAGGCCAGAAAGGCATTCAGCCGGAAGACGATCATCAGAACAAGCAAGGCAAGCACGGCAAGGGCAATCAGCAGGAGTGGCATAGGCCAGAGGGAATTTGGTTTTAAGGCGTTTTCAGGAAAAAAGACGATAAGCGTGTTCAAAGAAAAGTGTTGGGCCAAGGATCCTATGAAGGCAGAGATGGCTTCTTAAATGTAGAAAAGTTTCGGGTACCCGCCGCATGAAGTTGAGAGTTGCTGCCCTGGAGAGGTGTTTCTGGTAGCGGTTTTTACCTTGTTTTCTGAAAATGTACGGAGAATGGTGCGTGACAGGGCCGTTGCCAAAACTAGTTGCCTGGTATGGAGTAAGGGCAGAAAGAGAACAGGAACATCCGTTCAGATGCGTCGTACCTAGGTGTAATCTATTTTTGAGCTATCCCAACATGGTCTTATTGTCCTTGTCTCTTTTCAAACTTCCTCTTCAGGACCCAGTTTTGGTGTTTGCCGTCATTCTGCTGGTGATCCTGTTCTCGCCCATGCTGTTCAACAAAATGGGGATCCCCGGTATTCTGGGCCTCATCTTGTCTGGGGTGCTGCTGGGGCCGCACGGCCTGGGCGTACTGGAGCGCGACGAAAGTGTGGTGCTCTTCAGTACCATCGGGTTGCTGTACATCATGTTCCTGGCCGGCCTGGAGATGGACATGGACGACTTCAGGGAAAACAAGAACAAAAGCATCGTCTTCGGAACGCTCACCTTCCTTATTCCGCTGATCCTGGGGTTCTTGGGCGCTCGCTTTGTGCTGGGGTATAGTCCGCTCTCGGCGTTTCTGCTGGCCAGTATGTTCTCCACGCACACCCTAGTGGCGTACCCCATCATCGGGCGGTTGGGCATTACGCAGCACAGGACCATGACGCTTATCCTGGGCGGTACCATCATCACCGATGCCGCCGTGCTGATCATTTTGGCGGTGGTCACCAATCTGCAGAAACCCGATTTGTCGCCCTTATTCTGGGTGCAGTTTGTGGCGCAGCAGGCGCTGTTTGTGTTTGTGGTGCTCTGGGGGATTCCCCGCATCAGCCGCTGGTTTTTTAGGGCGCTGGAGGGCGAAGGCAACGCGCAGTATTTATTTGTGCTGGCCGTGGTGTTTTTATCTGGGTTCATGGCGCATTTGGCCGGAGCCGAGCCAATCATTGGGGCGTTTTTGGCGGGTTTGGCCTTAAACCAGCTTATTCCAAGAGCCTCGCCGTTGATGCACCGCACCGAGTTTGTGGGCAACACCCTGTTTATCCCGTTTTTCCTTATCAGCGTAGGCATGCTGGTAGACGTGCGGGTGCTGCTGGAAGGTCCCGAGGCCTTGTTTGTGGCGGCCGTAATCATTGTGATCTCGTTTGCGGGCAAATGGCTGGCGGCTTTCTGTACGCAGAAAATCTATGGGTTTGATCCGGATGAGCGCAGGCTGATTTTTGGCATGAGCAGCGCACACGCGGCGGCTACTATTGCGGTGGTCCTGATCGGGTATAACCTCAAGATTTTAGACATCCAGGCACTGAATGGCACCATCCTGCTGATTCTGGTTTCCTGCCTCATTAGTAGCATCGTGGCCGAGAAAGCCGGCCGGAAGATTGCGATTGCCATGGCCGACAAAGTACCGGAAGGCACTGAGGGCGACGAGCGCATCCTGATTCCGGTGGAAAACATGGAGCACCTGAAACGCCTCCTGGATTTCTCGCTGCTCATCAAGAACCCCATTGCGCCGGAACCCTTGCTGCCGCTGGTGGTGGTCTCAGAACACCATAACCCCGAGGACAAAATCAAGCTGCACCAACGCGATGTGGCCTCCGTGATCCATGAAGTAACGGAAGACCCCGAAATCATCCGGCCGGTGTACCGGGTGGATATCAACGTGGGCAACGGGATCATCAGGGCGGTGCGGGAACTGCGCATTACCGAGGTGGTGATGGCCTGGAATGGCAAGCTTAGCGCCCGTGAGTGGTTTTGGGGCAGTATCCTGAACCGGGTGGTGAACCACACCACGGTGCAGACCATCTTCTGTAAGTTCTGCGACCCTTTAAATACCATCCAGACCATTGTGGTGGTGGTGCCCCGCAACTCTGAGCGGGAGGCCGGATTCCCCTACTGGGTGAACACCATTCTGCAGCTCGCCAAAGGAGCCGGCGCCAGAATCAGGATCTTGGGTGCGAAAGGGACTTTGCAAACGCTGGAGAGCTTCGTGCAGGACCAGGACCGCTACACCGTGAACATCAGCTACGAGCTGTATGAGAACTGGGATAATTTCCCGTCACTGGCCAAGGAAATGACCCAAAATGATCTGTTCACGGTAGTGCTGGGTAGGCCGCACACGGTCTCTTACCGGCCAGAGTTCAACGTGGTGCCCCGTTATCTTTCCCGCTATTTCCAGGACGTGAGCTACGCCATTCTGTACCCAGAGCAGAAGTAAGCCTTAATATTTTAGGTCTATTTTTCTGAAATTCGGCTTAAAACGGGGTTTGTTCAGGCGGCAATGCGTTTGAGCATGTTGCTGAAAATAAAGGCGTGAAACGGCAGCACCGAGTACCAGTACAACCGGCCCCACAAACCTAGCGGCCGAAAAGTGGCAGTCTGGTAAAGCGTTCTCCCGATGATCTTGAACTCCAGCCAGGCCTCGCCGGGCAACTTCATCTCGGCGTAGAGCAGGAGGCGTTTTTCTTCGCGATCGGCGTAGAGCACGCGCCAGAAATCCAGCGACTCGCCGGCGTGGATCATGGTGCTGTTTTTCCGGCCGCGCCGCAGACCCACCCCTCCGAACAGCTTGTCAATAAACCCGCGCAGTTTCCAGAGCCAGTTAGCATAATACCAGCCGTTCTCGCCGCCAATAGACCAGATTTTGTGCACCGATTTGTCTATTTGGGTTACTTCGGCTTCGCGTTTGTCGGTGAAGCACCCGAAGGTGGGCACGGTGAGCAGCTTGGAGATTCCCTCGTGGAGCACGTTGCTGGACAACGCGTCTTTCCAGCTGGCAATCACGCCCTCGTTCTGGATGCGGTCAAAAGCCAGTTTGATGGCGGTGTCATAGGGCAGCAGCGTGATATTTAGAAATTCCTGGAGCCGATTGCCTTGGCAGATGACTTCCACGCGCATGCTCTGCACCAGGTTGGTAGCGAGCGTGTAGGAGGTGGAGGTGACAAAATACAGCCAGTACGAGGAGAGTTTAGGCGTCATGACCGGCACAATGATGATGGTCCGTTTCAGGCCCCGCACCTTCGCGAAGCCCAGGAGCATTTGCTTGTAGGTGAGCACATCGGGCCCGCCAATGTCAAAGCTTTGGTCATACAATTCTTCTTTGCCTAACACCCCCGCCAGGTACTCAATGACGTTCCGGATGGCAATGGGCTGTGATTTGGTGTTGAGCCATTTGGGGGTAATCATGACGGGCAGTTTCTCCACCAGATCGCGCATGATCTCAAACGAGGCACTGCCTGAGCCCAGGATGATGCCAGCCCGCAGTGTGGTCAGGTGATACGTGCCCGAGGCCAGGATTTCCTCTACCGCTTTTCTGGAGTGCAGGTGCTTGGACAGCTTTTCGTCATTGGTGATGCCGCCCAGGTAGATCACCTGTTTTGCGGCCGTTTTCTGAATTCTGTCCCTGAAATGAAGGGCCGTGGTGCGCTCTAGCTTCTCAAAGTCCTCGCCCTCCGCCGACATGGAGTGGATAAGGTAATACGCCGCCTCAATGTCATCTGGGATCACCGCCAGCGAGGCCTGGTCCAGGAAGTCCACCTCAATGACCTGCAGCTTTTCTGAGGCGTATCTGCCCTCATCAAACCGGTTCCGGTCGCGCACGCAGCATACCACTTCATGGCCGTCTTTCAGCAGCGCCGGAAGCAGGCTCTGCCCAATGTATCCTGTAGTGCCGGTGAGTAAGATTTTCATGCTGTCTGCCGATGGTGCCTTTCTTTGGGAAAGAGGTGTGGTATCGTAACAGCCTTGTTTTGCTTTTGTTCTGAGGTGCCCTGCGGTAGCGTAAATGCTTCAGTGAATTAGCCGATAGAAGCAATCAGGAACTTAAAAAGTGATTTTCAGGCCCAATGTAGGCACCGCCTGTGTAGGAAGAGCTCCGGGCATGGGGATACCAGACTTGGCCCATTATGGCAGATAGTGCTTTCAGATGAGTTGGCTCAGTGTGGTTGTTGGAGTAAGAAGTATGCTCCTATTTGCCCACTGGCGATGTAAGCTTTAAAAGGAAATCTGTACACCTACCGCTGGAGCCGCCTTAGTGACTGCTGTCCCTGGTTGAGGCAAGGAGATATGGGTAGGCCCTATTGCTACTGACCTGGCTTTGCGCTTATAAGATCCGGCAGAAATAAATGGGAACACTCCTACTGCCATGGAGGCCAATCCTATCAGGGTCATGGTAGCCCCAATAGTAGTTTGGGGCTCTTTAGGGTTCCACAGGGGGTTATGTGCGGTGAGCGTTATAAATCCGCCAGTTGCCAGACCAAGACCACCTCCTGTAAGTATCCAGCCAAGCTTCTTTTGAGATTTACTTTTCTGCAAGTAATACTCTTGGGAATATGTTTTTTCTACAACGCCTTGGCTGTAAGAAGTTGTTACTACAAAAAGAAGAACCGTGGAAAAGAGGATGGATTTCATGAGGCGGTCTTTAAGTGTCTACTTTTTCAAAAGACTGTTTAGGCCTATCTCTATCTTACCCTACCTTGAAGCAGAAACTTCAAAAAGCAACCTTTAGGCCCACGGTGGGCACTGTCTTGGTTATGGCATTTCCTGGTTGTAGTGAGGGAACCTGTTCATAGCCTACCGCCAAAGACCTGGCTTTTCTCTTGTTGCTTCCTGCAGAGATAAAGGAGACCGTGCCCACAATAATAGAACTTACCCCAGCTAAGGCCAATATTCCTGAACCAGTACCGTCAGTCTCGTTTTGCCCAAAAGAAGTGATGCCAGTAGCAACTTCATTCCAAGCCATTGCAAAGCTTGCTCCCATAAGCACCACGCCCACTGGGGTAAAAATCCAGCCTCTCACCATGTTTGCTTCCTTTTTCTCTAAGTAATACTCTTTCGTGTATTTAGAGGCTCCTTGAATAGGCGTAGGAACCACAGGTGTCTGGCTGTAACAAACCGTAGCCAGCATAAGGAGGACCAACGCAAGGGTAATCTTTTTCATAAGAAGTTGTTTTAGCGCCTACTTTTCAAAATGCAGTTTTCGGCTTCTCTACGATAGCTTGGTAGAGAGTGCCTGCGTCATAGAAAAATACCGGGTTGAAAGCAGCTGATGGAGGGGGTGTGGGCTGCTTAACTCGTTTGATGAACCAGAAGGGGGAGGTTGAAATTGCTCACCGAATATATCTAATTTATATGTAAAGTTGGGTGTATTACTTTGATAATCTGTGAATTACTTAAAAATAAGTAAAGACTGTGGCCTGTTTTAAAGCTTGTTTGATAAAAAGGAATCTAAACGGCTTTCTGCTTTTGACCTTTGTGGTTAACGAGGAAGAAGACGTACTGGCAGGAGGGTCCATCAAGGCTGAGAAGCAACACCTCATATTTAGCAAGAGCGACCTTGTACGATGTTTGGTTTCTTACTTGATCTTTAGAAAACAGCCGTAAAACAGAAAAGCCCGAAGACGTGTCTCCGGGCTTTTCTGATGTAAAATGAGAAAGGTTACTTGCTCAACAAATGGTCTGCCGCCAGAATCAGGAACATGTAATCGGAGGAGCCGCCGCCAATCACATATTCGGTTTGTTGCCAGAGGTACGGCCAGTGCAGCAGCTCCGGAAAGTCTGGGCGGATTAAGGCCGTGCCAGAACCTACTCCACCCGGAATGTACGACCATTCATCGCGGTTGTTTCCGTAGGCGGTGGTCAACGATTTGGCACCCACGCCCGAGGCGAAGGACGACACGTTGGAACCCGGGTGCACGCCCAGCACGAAGTTCATGGCGTGCAGTAGGAAGGTTTTCGGGAAGATGGTGGGGTAAGAAGCGTGCAAAAAGTACTGCTGTACCCCGAAGTTCTGGATACCCCAGCCAGCACCCCAGATATCGGGCTCATACGGCATGCCGTACGGCGTTTTCTTTTCCTGCTCTTCTACAACTTTCTTGTGGTTAGCCACCGCGTCCAGTACCGCCGCTTTGTATTTCTTGTCTTTGATAAGCGGCAGTGTCCGGCCAATCACCCAGCCCGTGCGGCTGATGTTTTTGGTGATGTCTTGAGTGTTGTCCACGAGCCAGTTGGAGTACTTCTTGTCCTTGGTAGAAAGGAACAACTCGGCGGCGGCATTCACGCGCTGCATCTTGTCTTTCTCCTTTGTTCTGTCCCACAATTCCTGGGCAATCTGCAGGCAGTGCGTTGACAGAGAATCATTATAGCCTTTCAAAGCCCGTGACGCTACCGCTAAACAAGACGCGACCTGCAGTTCCCTGCCGGGATTCTCCTCAGTGAACACCCAACGATCATCCGGGGCACCTTTTTGCCCGATTTCTGGGAGTGGGTTAGGCGCTTTAGCTTGGTCAAACACCATTTCATCCGTCTGCGTGGAGGCCTCGCCCAGTAAGGTGTACTGGCGCAAAGAAGGTTCTATGATGCCACGGTACAATCTGCCCAAGTTGCGGTAACCAGCCACAATGGAAAGCGCGCCGTGCTCTACCTGTTGTAGGATATCGTTCTTGCCATCGGGGCGGTGGAGTTCGGCGATCTTCAGTTTCTGGTCAATGCTGGTGTTGTCGTACTTTACCTTGAATTCCTCAAAAGCGAGCGATAAAATCCGGATTTCATCAGCCAAGGATTCCACGCGCATGTCATAGTCACCGGCATCGTGCCAGCCACCCACGGCCAGGTTGGGCACGTGTTCCCCGGGCTGGTATTTGGTCAGGGTGCTGGGGCCGGAGAGATAGCCGTCAAAGTGGTTGTGGTTGAGGGGTGCCATGCGGGCATCGTCCAGGTGACAGGCGTCGTGCCATACTTTGTAGCGGTCGTTCACGCGCATGTGGCACATCTGCACCGGCAAAAACGTCTCAATCACCGACTGCCACACGTGCCGTTTGTACACCTGGTCGCTAATCTGGAACGGACTGGTTTCATAGGTGCCGTACTGAACTTTGTACATACCCGGCTGCTCCACCTTGGTGAAATCGAACTGCAGGTAGTGGTAACGCAGGAACTTGCCCCATTCTTTGGGTTGCGTCTCCAGCACTTTCTCCAGTCCGCCGGTTTCCTTAATGCGGTACAAGGTCACCGGGTGGCGCTGCGTTTCGGTTTTGTCCAGCTCAATCACGGCTACTTTCTGCTGCTTGGGGTGATAGCCCACTTGGGAAATTTGTACCACCGGATCATACTTCCAGCCAACGATGGCATTAGGCGACACAAGCCATTCAATCGCGCCTTTAGTAGCCCCTTTCTTCACCAGCGACCGCACCACAAACCAGCCGTTGTTATGCTGCGCGCGGCCGTCAATCAACTGCAGGCCTTCGCCCGAAACATTCTGGATGGTGAGCGTCTGCCGCGGGTCTTCGGGCACGATGGTCAGTTGCTGACCCGTCGCTAGGGGTGTAGTCTGGTATTCTTTGGAAGCATCATAGAAACCGGGACCGTTCAGCTGCCTCGGGAAAATCCCGAACTGCTGGTCCATGTAGTAGCTCTTTCCGAACAGGATGCCCGGAAACAGCTCGAAGTTGAAGCCTACCTTGCCAATCCATGCATCGGGCAGGGGTTGGTCCAGGTCCACGATGATCCGGAAGTTCTTGCCCTCGGGCCGTACCTTCACCTCGTAGGCGAAATTCAGGTCTGGGTAGATGATGGGGTTGAAGCCTTTCCGGTTTTTGTCAGGGTCTGGGTACTGCATCCGCACGCTGATGGTCTGGGTGGCTTTGTCCACCACGCGCGGCCCTACTTTGGGCACCGGTTGCCATTGCCCGGGCGTGGGCTCCAGGCGAAGATCACCATTGGTGCCAATGCGGAGGCCGTTCTGGATGATGCCCACGCCACCCTGGTGGCTCTCGGGGTAGAAGTCATGGGCCAGCATCACGTTGAGGCCCGGCATCTCCAGGTATTCCAGTTCGTTTAGTCGTAAGCCGCCGCTGGTGTTGGCCTGAGCAAGCGCATCGGGCGCTTGAAGGGCAAACACCGCCACAGCTGTCAGGTAGGAGGCTCTTTTGAGTAGTCTTTGGATCATTGGGTTCTTAGAAAATTCGTTTTAGGTCTGTTTTCTGAAAATAGGTGCGTAAACACAGGCTTTCACCAAGGCGAAGGTATTCGTTCTCGTCCAGAGAGTGAATCCTTAGGCTTACTTTTTGGTAGCTGCTAGTTCATCCAAAGTCAGGGTCTGGGGCAGGTTGTAAACTTCTTTCACCCGCTCTGGGGTGTTGTGGGTTTCAATCCAGTTGGCCCAAACCATGAACCAAGACCACTTGGGCTGTGCCTGCAGGATCTCGGGTTTGGGGAGTTCACCTACCTCGCCCAGCGTGATCAGTTTGCCTTTGGCCAAGGCCAGGAGCTCGTTGTAGTCTTTCTGCTCGTAATCGAAGTTGTAGACATCGGTGGCCAGAATATCCACGTATTTGGCGCCAGGGTAGAAGAGGTGGTAGGCGAAGGCCTCGTCTTTGGGGATGTCCCGCGGGGCGTTGGCGTTCCAAACCCAGAGCAGGTTGTTGAGTTTGTGGTGATTGGTGTAGCGGTCATAGAGCATGGTCCAGAGTTTCTGGTAGCCGTCTTTGCCTTTCTTGTCGCCCCACCAGAACCAGACGCCGTTCATCTCGTGGTAAGGGCGCCAAAGCACCGGCACGTTAGCGGCCTGCAATTGCTTCAGGTACTCGGCGGTTTGGTCTACCTGCGCCAGCCATACCTTGTGCAGGGCCGAGCCGGGAGTTGTGAGTTCTTTCCACTGCTGGTCGGTGAGTTCGCCCTGGATGCTTTCCTTCCAGCGGAAAGGCGGCGTGTCAATGGGCCGACCGGCGTGCCACATCAGCGTCACGATGTGCCCCTGCTGGTGTTTCTGGATGGCCTCTTTCACGATTTCAGCGCCGGGGTCCTGGGTGCCGCGCCAGATGAAATCGGTTCCCCAGATAGCAGGCTGTTTCCCGGTGCGGGCCACCACCATTTCCGAGAACTTGTTGGGCGTCTCGTTGTAGTTGTGCTGCCCAGACAAAAGGTGCTTACCGTTGATCTGGTACAGGTAGGCGAGCAGCTTTTTGGCCTCGGGCGTGGCATTGGGGTTCACCGGCGCGAAGCCCTGGCCCAGGCATTGCAGACTGAAAATCAGGAAAGAAAAGAGGAAGGTTTTTCTCATACAGGTAGTATCGCTATTTCTGTTTTGAGGCTGTTTTTCATTTTTTGGCCCTTAAACGCTCCATGCAATTAGCCATGGCCCGAAGTTGGTGGTAGTTGCCTTTCCAGATATGGCCTTTGAGAGCCGTCTTCTGCTGGGGCTCCTTGTCCAGTCCGCCCGCGTACCAGCCGCCGTGTTCCTGGTCAATGAGGTACGTGTTGATATAGCGCCAGAGCGTCTCAAATTTCTGGTAGTACTGCATCTGGTCTTGAGGGAAGAGGTCGGCCATGAGCAGGAGCGTGTTGAGGCCCTCGGCCTGGGCCCACCAGTTCTTGCTGTCTTTGGTGATGGTTATTTTGGGATCTCCTTTGAAGTAATACCCTTCGTCATAGAAGCCGCCTTTCTCCGTGTCCCAACCATTGCGCAGCGCATGGTCTACCATGCGTTTGGCTACCCGCAGCGTGGTGGTGTCGTTTTTAAGGCCCAGCACGTGCGAGGCCTCCAGCATGAGGTAAGCGGTTTCCACATCATGGCCGAACGAAACATGGTCCAGGTAGCGGTGCCGCAGGATGGTTTCTTTATCGGTGTCCCGGAAAGAGCCGGGCGTCCAGTTGGGTTGGAAAAACAATACCATGTACCCCTGCGGCGTGGTAATCTTGTCGCGGATGAGGAGTAGCATTTCCTGCAATCGGTCCCGCACCAGTGGGTCGGGCCAGATTTGGTAGAGTTCGGTGAAAGCCTCCAGTAAATGGATGGAGGTGTTCTGGTCTTTGTAGCCCAGGTCTGCCGTGGAGGAGATGGTATCTGGGCGTACAATAGGCGTTCCGTCCAGTTTCAAGTGTTGAAAATAGCCTTTATGGACTGGATCATGGCTGTGCTTCTCCAACCACCGAAACGTTTCCTGCGCCAGAGCCAGCGCCTCCTTGTCACGGGTAGCTTTGTAGTACGCAGACAGGGCATACAGCGCAAAGGCATTTCCGTAGGCTTCCTTCTCCGCAATACCGCGGCGGATAACCTGGCCTTCCCGGTTTACCAGCGTATGGAAGCCTCCGTTCTTCTTGTCCCAGATGACATCGCGGAGAAAAGCGAAGCCGTGGCGGGCGCCGGTTTTGTAATGCGCTTCTTTGGGGTAAAGCTGCGAGGCGATGGCGTTGGACCAGGTATGGCGCGCCTGGGTCACAATCATCTTGTCCTGCGAACCGGTGGGCTGCCAGTCATAGGTGAACGAACTCAGAAAGCCTCCATGCTGCTGGTCTAGGCTCCTGGGATACCACACGTTCAGTAACTTCGTGCGCATGGACTGTTCTATCTCTACCGCTATTTTCGCCCTGTTTTGCCTGCCCGAGGCCGCAAACGAAAGCAGCGAAACCGCTATCAAAACCAGAGAAAAGCGCAAAACCCTGAGACCGTAAAGTAGCAACATAGGAAAGATAGAGGAAGACTATTTCCTATAAATATAACACCATTTTAGATAGCCCTTTGCTACAGATCTTGGATAAGTTTCTGCTGCCCAAGACAAAGTGAGACTTCTCTGTTTGGCAGCGTTTAAAGGTTGAGAAACCGTGGAAGAACCATGCCCGCAGCGTGATTGCGTGAACAGTGCGGGTGCTTTCGTTTTAGCATTACTTTACCTGAAACGAGCCATAAACGGCATCGCGGAAACGCTTATGCACTTGGCCGTCGAAGGGAAATACCTGCACGAACAAAACAGCGGTAAGGTCATTGGCCGGGTCTACCCAGAACAAAGTGCTGGCCGCGCCATCCCAGAAGAACTCACCTACGGCGCCGTTGTTTTCCTCTTTAGAAGCCGGCGGATGCAAACGTACCGCGAAGTCAATCCCGAAACCCACCTGGCCTTTGCTGGGCAGCCACATGCGCTGCGTCACACTGTCTGACAACTGGTTCGTGGCCATCAGTTTAACGGTTTCGGGTTTCAGGATTCTGGCTTTGCCCAGGGTGCCCTTGTTCACCAGCATGCGGGCGAACTTCATGTAATCATCCAGGGTAGAGGTGAGGCCCCAGCCTCCCGGTTTCAAGGCGAAATCTTTGGTGTTGAAGAGGTTGTCTAGGTCTGGAACACGGGTCAGTTGACCGTCTTCGGCTTTGCGGTAGGTAGCGGCAAACCTACTTTTGTCATTTTCCGGCACCACGTAGCGGGTGTTAGTCATGCCCAGCGGCGTAAAGATGTTTTCCTGCAGGTACTGGGCAAAAGGCTTACCCGAGAGGCGCTCCACCAGATAGGCCTGCACGTCTACCGACGGCCCGTACGACCACTGCTCGCCGGGCTGAAACAGGAGCGGCAGGCTGGCCAGCTTTTTCACCATCTGCTCCAGCGTGTGGTTGGGGTTAGAGAGATCCGCCTGCTGCACCAATTCGCTTAAACCCGGAAGATCGGTGGCAGACGCGAACCCTGCCGTATGGCGGGTAATGTCCCGGACAGTAATAGGGCGTTTGAGCGGCTCCAGAATCAGATTGCCCGAGGCATCCACGCCCTTGTACACTTTCATGTTCGCAACCTCCGGGACGTATTTTGAAAGCGGGTCATCCAGTTGGAAAGCACCTTTCTCATAGAGTTTCATAAGCGCTACCCCGGTCACTGGCTTGGTCATGGAATAGATGCGCACAATGGTATTCCGGTCCATGGGCGTTTTGGCCTCCCGGTCAGCAAACCCAAAAGCATTATGGTACACCTCTTTGTTCTTCTCAAAGATCAGCGCCGATGCGCCTGCCACTCTGCCTGAATCCACAAAACTTCTCAAGGCCTCATCAATCCTTGCTTTCACCGTTTTGTCTATGATGACAGAAGGCTTCTTGCCAACAGGTGGTTTCTGAAAGGAAGAAGTAATGATGAAAATGAATAGTAAAGCGTAGATGATTTTATTCATTAGTTTGTTGGTTTGGGTTCCAGTATTTGCTTGCCGTTAATAGGTGTGCTTAGAAATATTAAACTCCATTGAAGATGTATGCTCCGCCTGGCTTAAACATGAAAACAGAAAACTTAAGATCAGTCCCGAATATCCTTTCATTTTCTACTTCTTATTAACTATGTAAAAAGTAGTATAGGCTTCTTTGCTCAATGAACCTTTCCAACTGTCACTAATTAAAAGACCTTTCTCATCGTAAGTATAGGTTATCACCATTGAAACACCATTTGAAGATTTGTCTTTAAGCTGTTTTATTTTGCCCTCTTCATTGTACTGGTAAGTCTGAGTTAAGGTGGTTCCACTAAAGTAGTCCTTGGTTCTCTTCTCAATCAACTGCTTACGGTCATTATACTTGTAGCTGACCTTCTCCTCCTTACCTATAGTATCATTTGACTTGTCTTCTTCAATCAATAGAGAATTGTTTTCATACTTGAAAACTGTCACATAATTGCCTGAGGTGTTTGAGTCTTCTGTTTCTTTTATTCTGTTCCCAGCTGTGTCATAAGTGTATGTCCAAGTGACATCAACTTTGCCATCATCTAAGAGCTCGGCTTTTACCAATTGCCCTTGTGCATTGTATTGGTGTTTTATTATTGAGTGAATTCTGCCGTCGGTATCAAATTTTATTATTTCATCGAGCTGGCCAAAGCCAATATATCGGTATTCCTCGTTGATAGTTAGGGTGCCACTTTTCTCTACTTCACCTGCTTTTATGATGTCTCCCTTTGCATTGAAAAACTTAATCAACTGCTTCCCATCTTCATCCACAGCTGTTATTGTTTCGATTCCATACTTAAGGATTTCTTCCTTAGATATTTCTTGTGAGTAAGCTTTTGGGAGACTAAGAAGAGCGAGGATAATTAGTAGTTTTATTTTCATTTTTTATGTTACCTAAATACCGGCTAGACGAGTCTATTCAAACTGCCCAAACTACATGTAAGGCTAACCGAAACAGTACTGCCGAATATACGACATTGGCTGTGTGCTATAAAATATAAAAAGGCTACCTCCGGCAACAAACAAAACGATCCCAGAAACATTAGTTTCTGGGATCGTTTTAAGAGAAGACAGCTAAAACGCTTTTTGCTTCTTTAGCCTGATGGAGGCTCAAATCAATCTACCACCACAAACTTATATTTCTTGAGCTGGCCCTCCTCAGATAAGCTAAGGATATACATGCCACTGGGCAGGTTCTTGGTGTCAATTTCGCCGGTGCCGGTAAACTGGAAGGTAGACAGGATGTGCCCGCCGATATCTAAAACATACGCCTCCGTGGTTTCTGGGCTATTTGACTTAACCGTGATGACGGTGCCGCGTCTGGCAGGGCTGGGATATACTTCCAGCATAGGACTATGGATGCTTTCGGCAGCACTGGTGATGCCGGCGATTAGGCCGGTGTTTACCTTGAATACATCTGTTAGGCATTTTTTGCCATCAGTTACTCTGTAAGTGGTCGCATACTGTGGACTTACCGTGATGCTGCGGGTGGTGGCACCGGTAGACCATCTGTAGGTGCCTATCCAAGAGGCGGAGAGTTTGGTGGCGGTACCTGGCGAGATATTCCTGGTCAAGGTTTTATTTACATCATGCATGATGGTGAATTTATCGAAGACGGTGCCGTCCTTGCGCAGCATCTTGCCGTCCAGGCGGTTGGCTTCAATCTCCAGGTAGAACATGCCGCCGTCATTGACTGCAAAAGGCAAGGCGTTGTGCGGATAGCCATATTGCACCCCGCCAGATGCCCCCGAGGAACCAGCCACCACATACACCGTTCCGCGGTTTCGCTTGCCAGAGGTTGTGATGTAAGGGCAAGAATTGATGCTGCCGTCATACTTGGCGCTGGAACTGCTTTTGGCGTGGGTAAGCAGGCTGAAACTGGCCTCAGATCCGTAGTAGTTGTTCAGCAAATAAGAACGCTCGTAGTTATGGCTGTGGCCGGTGAGCACCAGGTCCACCCCATGGCGCTCCAGAATACGAATGAAGTTCCCCCTCAGTCTTTTCAGCTCTTCATCAACGTCTGAGTTGTGGCTCCCCTTTGAAAAGGGCGGATGGTGCCAGTACACAATGACCCACTTCTTGCGGTTAGCCTGCAGATCTTTCTTCAGCCACTGCACCTGCACCCCCAGTGTGTCATAGAGTTTGGTATAATCAGCGGCTTCTCGCCCGTAGGAGTCCAGGCTGATGAAGTGTGCGTTGCCCCAATCAAAAGAGTAAAAGGCCTTGGTGCCTGAGGGTACCCCGCCGCACTCTCCCGCGGTGGGCATGGAGAAGTTGGTGTAGTAGCCGCCTCTGTCCCGGCCAGTCAGTGAGCCGACAGATTGGTATTCGTGGTTGCCTATGGCCGGAAACAGGATGTGGTTTTTGAGGATGTTTTCGCCATAAGGGGCAAAAAACTCCCTTTTATAGTCGCCGTCACTGCCGCCGGGGTAGGCGTTGTCTCCCAGGATGAGCAAAAGCTCCGCGGGGTTTGTTTTGGTGTAATTGAGATAGGAGCTTAGGGAGCCAGATCGGTTCCCGTTTTCATTTTCCCCGCAATCACCCAGCACGGCAATCCTTATCTTCCGGATGGTATTGTCTCCGGGAGCGGTTCTGAAATAGTTGCTTCTGCCGCTCTGCAATACCTGCGTAGAGCTGCCAAATCTGTAAAAGTATTTTGAGTCTGCGGTCAACCCCTTGATCCTGACCTCGTGTTTGGTGGTGAGAACCGGATCCGTAGCAGAAAGGGTATACACGCCATAGGTGGTGCCAACCTGTACAACAGAATTGGTGGGTAGGTCTGTTCTCCAGCGCAGGGTGACGGCTGTTTTATTGCCCATTTGCAAATAAGGCCCCCGCGTTAAGATGGCTGTTACTGAACTTGTCATTACATCCTGTTCTTGGTTTAGTTCTGGTTCTAAAAGGCCTGTTGGATTTGCCTCAATAGGCTTGTATCCCAATTGGTCAGCGCCCGGAAGGCTGCCATGCTGGACAAAAAAAATGGCACCTCTGTAGGTGCCTTTGTCTGAAATGGTTTTCCGGTTTTTCCAGTTGGTGTCTGAAGAAGTGAACCCCATAAAGGTCATTAACTTCAGACTAAATACCAGCAAGCCGTAAAAAGTGGTGGATGTAATCATGAGAACGGGTTAAGGTTTATGCAAACGATAAAAGCCTTTTGCCAGGCACAGGGCGGCAGGTGATCTTTTCTCAAGGCGGTAAGGGGCAACTCTGAGGGTAGAGGTTTACCTGGGATGAGAAATACGAGGAGCTTCGGGGTATACGGGTGAAGTTTGAGAACGATAAGATCTGTACTGAGATAAACCGAGCCAGTAAATTCCGCACGCTTCTTTCTGTAACAGGATTTTGTACAGTTTGTTTATAACTACTCTGAAGTGCTTTCGGAAACCAGTTACTGCACTACGGCTTCTTTTCCTCTATTTTCTCAAAAAGGAAGCTGAAAACGCGCACCGAGGCGAGGTCTGCCGGTCTTTTGCGCAGAGTGATGGTTTTCAGGTCATCGGTGATTTCAATCTCTCCGGCATAGACGGTTTTCCCGCCTTCTTTGGGCATCTCAACATCCGTAGGAATCCAGCCGGAAACTTGGGAAGACCGCTGCCACACGCTGAACGGACTGGCCTGCTCGGTTTTGCCGTGCTCTACATACACCTTGTACCGGCCATTGTCCAAACCCTGCAACGACACCTGCACCACCGGAACGGCGTCTATGTCAATCTTGGCGGTCCAGGAATCAGAGGGCTTCAGCCCGAATACGATGGAAGGCTCCTGGTAGTCGGCGGTGGCCAGCCAGTAAAGCGAATACACCATGCCCTGGGGAGTTAATTTATGGCGCTGCGGAAGCCTGGTGATTTGGTCGTCTATCCTGATCTCGGAGTTCTCAAACTGGGGCTGGTCGGCGTAGAACAAGCCCACGGAGGTGTAATCTGTTTTGACGTTGATTTTGGCTTCGGGCTGGTGCTCTATCGTGAGCCGGAGCGAGTCCTGGAAGTTCAGCTTATCGGCAAGGTAGAAGCGGTAGCCGCCGGTGCGTGAGGTCATGAGGTCATAGGCCAAAGCCCCGTGGATGGGCAGGCTCAAGCCCTTGTCCCATTTATCGGTAACCGCATACCAACCACCGTTGAAGTAGTCTTCAGAGCCAGTGCCGTGCAGTTTCAGCTTGCCGTCAATAAAGGCGCGGTCATCGCCCTCAAAATAATAGGTGCTGCCTTCTTCCAGGCCCTGGGTCTGCAGAATGGTACCAATGTAATGCCCTCTACCTTTTACGTTGGCAATCAGGTGCGGAACGGCCTGCGGTATGTTGTACTGTCTTCTGGCCTGCGCATACAGTTTGCCTTCAGTAGCGGGGTTCCTTTTGTCCTCTGTGTAGTAGACAGTGCCTGAGAGGAGGATTTCCTCAGGGTCACCGGTTGTTCCTTTGTCGTACTTCAAACGCAGTTCCGCTGATGCGTCCACGGGCATGGGCAGGTACGAGTACAGCTTGTTTCGGTCAGAGCCCAGAAGCATGGATTGCATGGCCGGTTTCCCGAACGCAAACCCGAAGAAATTGTGCAGGGGCAACTCCAGCGCGTTCTTTGGCTCATTGTCCCAACGGGCCGTCAGCAGCACTTTGTGGTAGGCCTGCAGCAGGTCGCTTCCGGCGCCAAGTTCTATGCCCACTATGCGCCCGCCTTGCTTCAGGGCAAAGAGAGAGGCCTCGGCGCCCTTCTTCAGAACCACATTGACCTTCTGGGATTTTACTTTGTTTCCGTACAGTTGGAGCGGCGAGGCTTGCCTGCCCCAGGCAGCCGCAATTTTCTCCAAGGCATCTTTCTGCTGGTTTACCAGAGCCGTGGAGAACGAGCCCATTCTCTCTTTCTTCTCCAGGGTGCGGTACTGCAACTGATGGAAGCGCAGGTTCTTGCCCGTGTAAACGATCTTCAGTGATTTCTCATAGGGGATGGGCAGGTAGCAGTAGAACCCACCTAACTGGCTGCCCGAGAGCGGCGCCACAAATGGGAATTGTTTCCCGTTGAAAAGATTGATAAACGGAATGCTGATTCGGGGCTTCTTTTCCCCGTCAAAGTAGAATTTCACGGTGTCTGCCTCGGGGGTGGGCGTCCAGATGCGGTTCACTACGCCGGGACCTTTCAGATCGGCCAAGACCAGCCCTTCGGGTTCTTTCCTGATGGCTGAGTATTTCCCCGAGAAGCCATCATCATTGCCCCCGGTGCGGTCATAGCTGGATAACTGCTCCATATTGCCTGAGCGGTACAAAGGAAGCCGGGAGACATCTGCCAGGTTGAGCAACTCTTTGCGGTAGTTGTCATTCTGCGCAGACACATTCAAAAAAGCACCAAAGAAAAGGACGGTAATCAATAGTTGTTTCATCATACGGGTTAGGTAAATGGTTATTGATGTATGCTTTCCTGAACAAGACTTCCTTCGGCGGTGTGTGGCCGAATACCTATGGCGCGGGTTTTAGGGCTGTTTTTCTAATTATTGAAGGTAACGGTTTTTTGTGGGCTGCGGCAAGATTGTAGCTGGTAGTGGTGCTTCCAGTGCGTGAGGTCTCTGCTATTTCTTTTGTTGAATTTAGTGATGCTGTAAACTATTTGGACTATAAATGGACCAAACTTTAAGGCGTGATGGCGTTTGTTTTAGACTATTATGGCCTTAATTACAGATCACCAATTTGGTTTGTAGGGAGTAATATGGTCTACTCTAATTCTTTTCCAAAATGATTTTTGTCCGTCTCTTTCAAGTCCTCTAAACGAACCGTAATACGTCTCCGGTCTTTGTTCGTAGAACATGATGTCTCCGTTGCCTTGAACTTTGCCAAAGTATTTTCCGGTCTGTCCGCCATTTAGATCTTGGAACAGATCAATTCTGATTCTGTCGCCCTCTATAAAGTAATACCCAGGCGTTCCCTTTTCTGCATTATTAATCAGTTTGGCATCAGGCATTCCTTCACTTGAAATGAAAACCACCTGCCCTCCTGAGAAAAACCTGCAAAATTGATCACGTTTTTTCCAGCCTTCCGGATGCTTTCTATTTGTGCTGTCAAGGAAGTAAATGGCTGTAGTGTCAATTGCCCCCTTATCCAGCCCATTGTACTTTGGTCTATTGTATTTGAAAACCTTCGGGTTGTCCACTCTGTAACCACCCTCATCTGTTACGTGGTAAGAAACGCAAGATGAGATCAAAATCATAAGTACTACCGGAACAGATTTTGTCATATGAAGTCCGCGTTTGATTTATGAGATTACTGATAAGCGTACTAAGCTAAACGACGAGCGAAGCCGTCGGCCGAAGGCTGCCGGTTAGGTGTTGTTGGCAGCCTTTTTTCTTTTTTACACTTGCTCTTCAATCCAACATCTCTCAACCCAATCCAGAAAGTTTTCCCATTTCTCGTCGGTTGTACCATTGTGCGTCCAATATCTGACAATATATTCTGGTGCTTCTGAATTTAAGTCGAAACGATAGTAATCTCCATTGTCTTCCAAAAAAGGCAGTAGGTTTTCTGGTAGCCCGTATTCTCTTGCTTCGCTAACGGCTTTTATTAAATCCAAGTAGCTGCCGTCCTCAATAAGTCGGTAAGGCTCAAAAGTCCCGAAGAAGATGTCTGAATATTCAAGTTGGTATTCCACGTAAGAAGGCGGAAACTTTACTCCAAACTTTTCTTCTGCATTTTTCACGTCCTCTTCTACTGGTAGTGCGGGCGATTTAGGAACTGGTTTGTTTAAAGATTTTAGCCTTTCTAAAATTTCCATTTTTATGTTAGTTGCCTGCAAACGGCCTCGTGCATTAGGCGTGCGAGGCCATCGGTAATAGCATGGCTTATGCACAATGTTGTGAGATGTAGTTATTTGTAGGTAATGGTTTCTATTGAGATCCTTCTGTTTTCAGAAAAGACAGTTTTGCTTGTTAGCTTACCAGCGGAGTTATACTTGTATACAAACTCGTCACCTGCCATTGTGTCTCCCTTTGATTTTGAAATATCTATAGTAGTGCTCTTACTTCTTATTATCTTACCTGCCTTATTATAAAAATTCACACCCCTCATTACCTTGGACCCGTTTTTGTCTGTCATTTCCCATTCTTCAACCTGCCCTCTACTATTTATTTTGCTGTGGGTATATCCTTCCACATTCCCTTCCTTATCAAATCGGGTCTCAATTATCGAATCTCTGCTGTGGCGGAATTTAGTTACTATCCTATCTGCCGCTCCCTTATAGTAGATAGAGTCCAAGGTAGCCGTATTCCTGGCGAATGATGCTTCCAGCCCAACGTGTAGGTATGTGATGGTCTCTTTTATTTTGCGGCCGATTTTATCATACTCATATGTTTTCTCCGTGTCCAAGGTGCCTGAGCCCCAGGCAAAATTGCTGCTTCTTACTCTGTAAAGTCGGTCTTGCTTATATTCATAGGTGGTGAGATGATAAAAGTCGTCAAGCAAAGCTGGGACATGGTCCTGTACCTTTTCATCATATGAATAAATTCGCCCGTGTGATTCTGTGGATTCAAGCCGCCCCTCTTTGCCGTACCTGTTCTTTTCCCAATGTACCTTTACCCCATTCTCATAAGTGTCGCTCCTAGTGACTTTACCTGAAGGGGTAATTTCATAGACTGTCCTGCTGTTGGTGCTATCAGAGGGAGAGGAGTAATTAGTGTGGTTAGAAGTAATTAGCTGTAGCCCTTTTAACTCTTGGGGACTGAACTCAAAGCCACTCACCTGCCCAAGGCTCACAGCCCAGGGAGAAAGTATTAGTACCAAAAGAATTAAATTTTTCATTTCTATCTAGGCCCCACATGGTTAGTATAAACAACGAGCAAGGCCGTCGGCCAAGGCTACCTTTTCCACCATGTTGGCGATCATTATTTCTATTTCATCCAATCAGCATTGAATCTACTGACGAAGAAAGTGTCAACTGAAAGACCATTTTTATCTTCAAAATGGCAATTAATTTTCATTCTCCACCTCTCTTTAATTTCTTTTTCAGTGAATTGAAGTTTTTTAGTTGTTAAATGAAAATAAGCTGTGTCACCCGAAATAGACTTTACTTCAAAGCCATTGGTAAAGTCAAAGGGAGATACTTTGTTTGTAGTGTCAAGGAAAAAAGTTTTGGAGTATTTCAAATTTTCTTTTTCTGCCAAATTCTTAAACATGGAGTCTACAATCCAGATTTTGGCAGTAACTAATATAAACCCGTCGGATGAACCTAAAATGATTCTACCATCGGCTTTCTCAAATTCTTTGAGCGGCCTTTTTTCAAAGGCTGGGTAATATCTGGATTTGGTAATATTAAGGTACTCTTTTCCGTTTACAGTAAATGATGGCAGTTGTGGTTCCTGAACTGTGTCTATCCTGCTGTTACAGGAAAAAACTATTAGAATCAAGGCAGCAAAATGAAGTGACTTTTTCATTCTATTATTTTATGCCTGCTAACGGTTTAGAGCTTGGAGTTGTAGGGTAAATCAGGGAACTTCAGCCCATTCATTTTTAAAGATAAATTCAAGTACGATACTTGAGCCTTTATTCTTCAACCTCCCTATAACGCCAAATCCATGTTACCTGCAGGGCTTTGGTAATGTGCTAAGAACTTACCCAAGAAAATCCATTTCTCCTAGGGAAAGCGTAATCAAAGTTGCGGCAATATTCTCTTCCAGGTGTTTGATAGAGGTTGTCCCGGGAATTGGTAAAATCCATTCTGATTTGTGCAAGAGCCAAGCGATATTCAGCTGAGCAACAGTAATAGCATGAGCATCTGCAACCTGCTTCAGTTTTTGCTGTTCTACAGGAAGTGAAGTTTGCAACGAGAAAAATGGAATAAACGGAATTCCCTTTTGTTCGCAAAGTTCCAATACTTCACCTCCCTGAAAACCAAAAGGACTGTTGGGGTCAGTGGTTCTCTGGGCATAGCTGTATAAATTCTCAACCGTTGCAATTTCGGCTTTGCTTGTGGCAAATCTAAATTGCTCTACTGTAATATTCGTCAATCCTAAATGCAGGATTTTCCCTTCTTTTTGGAGTTCAAGTACTGCGCCCAGTGCCTCATCATACGTCTCGGGACTGCCTGCTGATTTCCCCAGGTGAACAAGTGGAAGTTGTTCTAATCTCAGTTCTTTAAGGTTATTGTCAATACTTCTCCTTAATTCCTCGGGTTTGCTATAAGGTTGCCAACTTTTATCTTTTCCGCGGATACTGCCAACTTTTGTTGCAATAATAAGGTCTGGTGAATACGGGTAAAAAGCATCTGCCAATAATTTGTTGGTGACGCCAGGACCATAAAAATCGGCAGTGTCAAAAAAATTAACTCCTAGCTCAGCGGCTCTTCTTAATAATTTTACTGCTTCGTTTCGGTCGGCTGGTTCACCAAAAAAATCTTGTCCCGTCAAACGCATTGTTCCGTAACCTGGTTTTCTAGCTACCAATGGGTTCTCAGTCCCCTTTCCGATAATAATTTCTTGCATCTTCATATTTTCGTTATGTATCCTGCAAAATTATAACTGGGTACAGGTAGGAAAATGGTGAAGTGTTCAGATTAAATGGTGAGGTGTTCAGTTTTTTGGTTTAGAGTTTCCTCCCGAAACTGTTTGGGCGTTTTTCCTGTAAACCGCTTGAAAAATTTAGTAAAGTTTGAGGGGTCGTAGGTAAGTAAATTTGCAATAGAGGAGATGTTCATTTTATCATCCACAATCATTTGCTTGGCTGCAACCAATATTTTGCCTTCAAATAAATCACAGGGGCTCTTACCAGTAACTAATTTAACTGTGTTTGTTAAATGACGCGGGTGAATATGCAACGCATCTGCGATTTCATTGATTTCAACCATTTTTTCGGTTGTACCATTGATAAGTTCGAATAGGTTTTTGTCCAATTCGTTCAAAAAAACTTCAGTTATCTCTCGTTGTCTTACTGAAGTATGTTGAAGTGACGCCATATTCTATATTTTGCTGAATAAATAGTTTTGTCATTAGCGGGGATGCTATGGTTTAAGCCTTGCAGGTAACGGTTGGTGTAAGTGACGGCGAGCCGTCGACAGCTGGCGTTTACAAAATGTTAGCACCTGTTATTTTAAAAAAATTGCCTGACATTATAGTTGCTTATGGTATTGGCTAACTCTTCAGGGCTTATTCCACTATTGTTTTTCTCGTATCTGTCGGCTCTGTTATGCAAAAGCAACTGAATGAATTCACCTCTTCCGTTTGAAGAGAAGGCTGCTCTCCATAAAACGTTATTCCCAAAGTTGTCTTTAGCATTTATGTCGGCACCTCTTGATAAAAGCGTCTGACCAATTTCAACCGCTAAGTATTGAGCGGCATAATGCAAGAGTGTCCATCCTTTTCCGTCTTTAAAGTTTAAGTCGGTTGGGTCCTTCTCTAATATTACTGAAAATTCTTGGCTTTTATTGTTCACTATACAGGACACCAGTTTTTCAAATACTGGATTCTTTTTCATATGCAGTTTTTCTATTTATAATTAGTGCTAACGTACTTGTGGAAACGACGGCGAGGCCGTCGGCCGCTGCTGACGTTTACACGTTGTTGGCAACAGTATTTATTTATTTTTAGTCGCCAATTCAATAGCCCGTTCAAGTATTTCATCTTTGCCATCAACAGTCCCTTGAAGGGTTGGTTTGATTTCAATATCGATTTTCACACCCTTTCTTTGTATCGGGGCCATGTTTGGATAGAAGATGGCACTACTCGTAAAGTAGGACTTGTAACCTCCTACAAACTCCTGGGGAACCATCGTTCCGCCTGCTCCTGCTGTTTGGCTGCCTACCGTTTTTACATGGTATCCATTCTGTAGCCACATGGCGGTATATTCGGCCCTGCTTTGCGTGTATTCGTCAACAAGAACTAGAACTTCACCTGTGAACTTGGGGTCCCCTTTAGAAACTATAGTATGATTGGATAAAATAAACTTACCAGGAAACCTAAAATCAGGCTTTGCTACTTTATTCGTTTCTGCGTTTCTCACCCCCAGAAAGTCCCTGAAATGGTAACCATAAAATTCTTTAGGGTAACCTCTCAGATCTATAATGATGGCTTTGGCGCTTACCAGACTATTAAGGGCATCAGCAAGTTCTTTCTCATTAATGATTCCCAGTTTAATATAACCAATGTTATCTTGAAGAACCTTCCACGATTTTTGATTAGTACCATACTTAAATTGGTCAAATGAGTACCTTGCTAGCTTTCGGTCCTTGGTTTTCCCACCCCTCGTAATTTCAACGTTGACACTGTCCGAAGAGCCATTTAGGATTTTGACAGTAGCATGTTTTAGTTTGGACTGATAGTTTGATCCATTACAATAATTTAGATTCTGCTTCAATACCTCAGCTACTTCAACACCTTCCACTTTGCTTATGACGTCCCCTACCTTTATGTCATTTAAGTTGGCCAGTGCATTGTCATAAATGCCCGTTATTATAATCTGATCATCAATGATTCTGAAAGCCGCTGGAATTTGTTTTAAACCGAAATGCTCATTTAGTACATCGGTTGTAAAGTAGCCATGACTGTCATCAATCTTTACCACAAGCTCCAGCATGGTCAAGTGGTACGCTAATTCAGAAGCTGGGGAGGAAAATTTAGGAAGCATCTGGGAGAGAACCACATCCCATTTCGTGTCTAGTTGATACTTGTGGGGATAGAAATACTCGATTATATTCCAGTACCTAAATAAAGACAGGAGACGTAATGGCCTGTTTGTCCAGACGAAGTTGTCATATGGTTTTTCATTCGAGATAACAAGGCTGGAACTTCGACCCTCGGTAGTTACATAAAAAGGTTTCCCCTGAAACCTGTTTTGTTCTATGAACTTAAGTTTTTCCGTGAGCTCTTTGGTGAATATCTTGTTGTTTTCAAACCAAGTCAAATCAAAATTTTTATCGAACTGTGCTGATTGAGGAATTGTCTGACATTTTCTGCACAACTTAATTCCGCCTAGAGACTCGATCCATGCTACAAAGATGCCAGACAACTCCTCTTTTCTGCTGGCCTTTTCTATGGAGGGTAAGATTACCAGTAACTGATTGTCCCAGTCTAACTTTCCGTTGGCAACATTCGGGTGGTAATACTTCAGAAACCCCCAGATTTTTGCAGTTGCTGTTAGTTTTTCTGTATCAGATAAGTTGTTTTGAGCATTTACAGTTTTGAAACTAATTATGATACTCAGGAGAACTAGAATTATATTTTTCATCTTGATATTACCGCTAACGGGCTCGTGTAAGCGGCTGCGAGGCTGTCGGCCGAGGATGCCGTTTACGCAATGTTGTGTGAAGTATTTCTTAGTTCTTGGTATCTCATTCTCCTTGATAAAATATACCATATTACTGCAAACAGAAGAATTGAAAGACCAACAGCAATTGACTGATTGAGTTGGTTGCCGAAAACTTGCTGCATCGGGGTGTCAATTAGATATGAGGTGCCGAAATACTTTCCAAACAGAGAAAAAAATAGGTTGTTGGAAATATGCATGACTATGGGCAGTAATAAGTTGTTTGTTCTCCAATAAATCCAGCCACTAATAATTCCTATTCCAAAGGCTCCAAGGAACTGCCAAGGATTCAAATGCACAAAGCCAAAGATAAGGCTGGAAACCACTATCGCTTTGGCGGGGTTGTACTGGCAAAGCAGCCCTTTCAGGATTACCCCTCTGAATATAATTTCCTTTAAAACAGGCGCAATTAGTGCAGCAGTAAGTAGGGAAAGCCAAGTTATGTTGTTTTCTGAAGGTTCAAACGCCCCAGAGAGAAAATCAGGTGTTGGAATTAAATACATAAAGTGCGAAGTAATCCCGAAAACCAACAAGATAGGCCACAGGGCAACCAAAGGAGCATATTCTATATAGGTGGAGCCTATTGCAACTTTAAATTCGTTGGCTTTCTATTTGTAGATTCTAATAGCAAACGCCGCTGATAAACCCATGCCTATCGTATAGCCGAGAAATTCAGCCAAGCCTTCATTAAGTGGGAGAGTTTTGAAAATCACCAAGGCTGTTGGAGCAATCAGTATGGTAACCAATAAAATGATTAGGCAATCTTTGATTCTTAGTCCTTTATTCATAATCTATATTTCACACAACTACCGTGTAAACGGAACTCCTCCGTTTATCTACCCTATATGCGGGCCAAACCTCCGTTTACACGCCCACCGTTGGTAGGATAAACGGAACTGCACTGCCGAATATAGTATATAGTTTCCAGCCTATGAAGTGCATGCGCAGCCATATGGTTGTTCAATAAGCAAGACGACAAGCAAGGGGACTCAGCTAGGCTGGATGATTTCCGGTGAGTGTGTCTAGTAAAGGCCAAGTAGCAAATCCGCGGTTGCCAAACCTTGGATGGGTAAAGCTAGATGTTTTTCATAGGTTTGTACCGCCGCCTGGCACCAGATTCCGTAAGCAACTCCGGCAGAGACGGGGCAGGGTACGCACCTTGTTCTAAGCCTGATTTCGTGAAAACAGCACTAAAACAGTCAGCCTTTGCTGTTTCCTCCATCTGATTGCCCTTGAATTCAATCCCATGAAATACCTTTTCGCTTTTGTTTTCCTTCTTTCGTTTTTCCCGGCTTGGGCGCAGGTAACCGTAGAAGGGCGCGTGTTAGATGCCCGTTCTCAGCAGCCGCTGGAAGGTGTTACTGTGAGTGAGGGCGCCACCGGAGCTCAGGTGCTCACCAATGCCGCCGGGCAGTTCAGGATGGTGCTGGCCTCTCGTTTTGACACGCTGTTGGTCCAGCACGAAACCAGCCACCGTCTGCAGAAATTGGTAGTGCCGCAGAGCAAGAAGCCGTTGGTGATTCTGCTGGAGCCCCTGGCGGTGAACCTGCAGGAAGTGGTGGTAAGGGGGTACGAAACCCGCCGACCCTTGCAGAAGACCGCCGGCGCCATAGGGTTGCTTTCAACCCGTGACCTGGAGCGGTTCTCACAGACCACGCTGGTACCGGCGCTGAATACCCTGCCCGGCGTGCGGATGGAAGAACGGGCCACGGCCAGTTACCGCATCTCCATCAGGGGAAGTTCGCTGCGGGCCCCGTACGGCGTGCGCAACGTAAAAATCTACCTGAACGAGGTGCCGTTGGTGGAAGCAAACGGGACCATTCCCCTGAACATGCTGGACCCTGGTATCATCGGGAACATAGAAGTCATCAAAGGGCCGGGTGGAAGTGTGTACGGCGCCGGTACGGGGGGCACCATCTTGATGGAGACCGTGCGTCCGGTAGAAAGCAGCGTCATGGCAGGGGTACAGGTAGGCTCTTTTGGGTTGCGTAGAGGATTTGTTGGTGCCAGCGTGGCCTCAGAGAAATCAAACCTGCTGCTGCGCTTTGACCGCCAGACCCTGGACGGCTACCGCGAGCAAAGTGCCATGGACCGCAAAACCCTGCTGCTTTCGGGGCAGTTTTACCCGTCGCAGAAACAAACCTTGTCTTTCCATGCTTTGTACTCAGATCTGTTCTACGAGCTTCCCGGTGCGCTCACCCGTGAGCAATTTGCCGCTAATCCACGGGCGGCGCGGCAGTTGAACAAAGACCAGAACGCCTCGCTCAACCTGAAGGGCCTGAACCTGGGGTTTGTGCACAACTACCAGTTCAATGACCGCTGGAGCAACACCACTTCCTTGTTTGGCGTGTTCAGCTTCCTCAACCACCCCTTCGTGACCGATTATGAACGCAACCTGAACCAGAGCTTCGGCGGTCGGACGCGCACCACCTACCGGACAGACATAGGCAGCCTGCCCACCCGCTTTACCCTAGGGGCCGAGGGGCAGCGCCGTTTTGTGAATGCCCGCCAGTACGTGAACAACGCTGGTACGCCCGGTCCCCTGAACTATGACGATGAAGTGACCGTGAAAGAAGGCTTTGTGTTCGGCCAGGCCGAGGTGGATTTGCCGGCGAACTTCCTGCTCACGCTGGGCGCTAGCCTCAATTCGCTTCGGTATGATCTGGTCCGCGTTTCCGATGCCAGCACTAACCCCGAGGGGTATAAACAGACCCGCAACATTGACGCGCAGTTCTCGCCGCGCGTTGGTTTGGTGAAAGTGATCTCGCCCACTTTATCGGCGCACGCCAGCGTGAGCGCGGGGTTCTCGCCGCCCACTGAGGCCGAGGTGCGCCCCTCAGATGCCAGCATCAACCTTTCCTTGCAGCCCGAGCGCGGCACTAATTACGAAGCCGGGGTAAGAGGAAGCCTGTTCAACCAGCGGTTCACGTATGATGTGGTCGCTTTCCATTTCAAGCTGCAGGAAACCATCGTGAGCCGTACCACGCCCTCTGGGGTAGCCGTCTTCGCGAACGCCGGGGCTACGAAACAGCAAGGGGTGGAAGTAGCGCTGGGGTATGCCCTTGTGCAGGCGCCGGACCATGCGTTGCGTTTGCTGCGGCTCTGGGGTTCTTATACCTACAACCGGTTCCGGTTCCAGAACTACCAGCAGAACGAGAATGATTTCTCGGGCAATCGCCTCACCGGTACCGCTCCGCACGTAGCCGTGGCCGGCCTGGATGTGGAAAGCCGACTTGGCCTGTACCTCAACGCCACCGCCAACTATTCAGATGAAATCCCGCTGAACGATGCCAATACGGTGTACGCCCCAGACTACTTCATCTTAGGGGCCCGCACCGGTCTCCGGCGCACCTTTGCGCAGACCTGGCACCTGGACCTGTACGGCGGCGTAGACAACGCCACTGACCGCGATTACAGCCTGGGGAATGACTTGAACGCCTTCGGGAACCGCTACTTCCAGGCCGCACCCGGCCGCAACTTCTATACGGGCCTGCAACTGCGGAAGAGCTTTTAAGGTGATTGTCTACACCTTATATCTGTTTCGGCTTGATTTATTAAAAACGAGCTTAAAACGTCTCTCAAGTTCTCCGTTCAAATCTCTGCCTGGTGGAGCACGATGATCTCAATAGTAGATCCAATGTAGAGACCAGGCACTGCCTTGTCTCTGCTTCCATTCCTTCGTAAACCCTGAAAAATTTTGTAGGCCTTTGCCCAAATCTTTCAGGGGTAATTCATTTTGGTGGGATTCTTCCCTGTAACAGACTCAGCAAAGCTGGTTTTAGGCTTTCGCCTCACTGAAGTTGAAAACTTCAGCCCGTGTTAGGTCCAAGTTGAAAACTTGAACCAGAGGAATTCTTTAACCAGAGGAATCAAAGAGTGCAACTGCGGAAGCGTTTTTAGCCTGTTTTCTTTAAATCGGCCTTAAAATCAGGTAGAAGAATTCTTTGGCAAGACAGCGAAGCGGGAAACAGAGTAATTTTTCTAAAGCTGGGCCACGCGGGTATAGGTTTCCATTTGCCGGAAGCCGCCTTGCCTCAGAAACTTCCGGAGGTCTTTTTGGGAGGGATTGGCCAGGAACACCTTGCCGGTTTCGCGCAGGGGAATAATCTCCTCCAGTTTCACGCGGTCTACCGAGTCATCCAGGTACTGCAGCCTAATGTGATTGCGGCCCTGCCTACTCAAGCAGAAAACCTTCCAGCGGTTGGGTTCAATCTGTTGGTTCAGGAAATACATGCCTTTGAAGGAACGCAGCCGGTGGGTGGCATTCTGCGCGAACAGCGTATCCAGGATGGTTACCTGGAGGTAAAGCGAGTCTGGGGTGCGGCGCACGATGGGCAAGCCTTCGGGGAAATCTTTGCGGAAGAGCCGGCCATTTTCCAATCTGTAGGGAATAGAATCATCTTGTAACTCCTGCATCGCCGCGGGCAAAACGAACTGCAATCTCTGCACCAGCGCCGAGGACGTGAGCAGGAGGGTGGTGGAGTCCTGGGCGTTGAAATACTGCCCCCAAAGCGCCTTCGGGAAAGCGGTTTCTTCTGTACCGGTCAAAGGCTG
Organism: Rufibacter hautae; assembly: GCF_008271695.1. Classification (GTDB taxonomy): domain Bacteria; phylum Bacteroidota; class Bacteroidia; order Cytophagales; family Hymenobacteraceae; genus Nibribacter; species Nibribacter hautae. The sequence goes on along the minus strand of NZ_VKKY01000001.1, from coordinate 1,311,403 downwards.
CGGCTGCTCAAACTGCAAAGCCGGGTCTGAGGAGCAGGCGTTGAACCCGGCCACCAGAAAAACAAAGGCGCAGAAAAGGAGAAGTCTTGGCATGGCAGCTTAGGTACTCTTTTAATGCTGAATTAAGGCAGAAGTAACCCGTTCAATTTCAATGATATGCCTGAGCTAGGGTGCGCCTTAGTGTGCTGTAGCTTTAGTTGTGTGAAGTTTTATTTATCAGGTTGATACCCGCTCTTTTTTAGGAATTCTTTGCAATCCTGGATGTTCAGGATGTCATAAACCGCCTTCTTCTTGTCAGACGCTTTTTCATAATATGCTTTGGTAATGGCATACCCAATATAGTAGCCCATATCCGCAGGTCTGTCATCCTTTCTTTTTCCGGCATTTAACCAATTAGCGAAATCATCATTTTCGCCTAACTCCATGTCTCGCAGAAAGTCCTTCTTCAGGCTTGCTTCCCTGCCTTCTGCATATCTGTAAGGTTCTTGAGAAGCAACTTTCCCTGAAATCAATTCACCCAGGAAATCTGCACTTCCCTCAATAATACATTGCTCCAACAAGATTTTATACTTGTATGGAATATTCTGGTTTGCGTGAACAAGTTCGTGAGCAACTAAATAAGGGATATTGGAGAGCTCATTCATTTCAGCGCCAATAATTTGCTCAGCTTTAAGGGAAACCCCTCCTGTGTTAAACCGTCCGATAACGAAATATAACGGTGGGAATTTTGCCTTGGGATATAGGTACTCAAAGGAATAATAAACTGCCTTACACTGTGGCACCACTTTCTCTATACTTAGGGTTTGTTCACGAACTCTGAGATACTCCGATCGCTTTTTTTGGACCGTTCCAAAAAGGGAGTCTGCATTCACTATCCTATTATGGTCAATAAAATGCTTTACACCATTGCTTCCTGGTCTGATGTAGTACTTTTCAAACGCCTGGCTTCCCTCTTGGCTACTCCGGTCAAATGCTTTCCAAAAATTGATGATGTCTTTGTAGACGATGACAGCCGAGTCCGGATCGTTGGTAATTGGGGCTGGCAAATTCTGGGCATGGCAGAAGGTTGACAGAAAAACGAAAAATAATCCGAAGGGAATCCTCATCAGCTGGAAGTAAACTTGTTAGAGAAGGTTCCATAAATTACAATTATATATTGGATTTACGATGTAAAATGAAAAAAGGCGTTTCCGGGGTCTTTTCCCGAAAACGCCTTTAAAATGGATTTACTTTATGCAGGTAAACCGGTGAGAATTAGCCTAGAAAACGCGGCCTTGCACTTTGGCTTTGCGACCTTTTTTCACCGGCTCTTCTTTCTTCACTTCCGGGGTGGCCGGGGCAGTGGCTTTGGCCAATACCGGGCCTCCGTCAGAATCCAGTTCTACCACGTCGTAGCCTAGTTTCTCCAAACCTGGTTTGATAGCGGCTTTGTCGCCCACCAGCATAATGCTCATGTTGTCTACCGGCAGGTACTTTTTGGCCAGCGCGTTGATCTCCTCCTTGGTGATGTTCTGCAGGATCTCGTTCTGCTTAGCCACATAGTCAGGCGTCAGGTTGTAGCGCAGCATGTTGTTTAAGAAGGCCGCTTTCTGGAACGAAGTCTCATACCGGCGGGCATCCGCCTGCCCGATGGCGTTCTTCATGAAGGCCAACTCGGCATCGGTGATTCCTTCTTCTCTAAAGCGCTTGATCTCTTTCATGAACTCCACTACTGAGGCATCAGATGCGTTGGAACGCACGCCAGCGGAAGCGGTGAACGGACCAGCCTCTTCGGTGCCGTTGAAGCCGGAGCGGGCGCCGTAGGTGTAGCCTTTGTCTTCGCGCAGGTTCAGGTTGATGCGGCTGTTGAAGGCCCCACCCAACACGTAGTTCATCAGGTTAGCTTTGTAGTACTCGCCCGTGGCATCAAAAGGAAGCGCCATGTACCCGATTCTGATCTCAGACTGGGCGGCTTTCTCTTTGTCTACGATGAAGATCTTGGTCTTGTCAATGCTGGCCGCCTTGAAGTCAGACGGCATGGTCACCTGCTTTGGCGTCCACTTGTTCAGGAACGCCAGTTTAGGCATCACTTGCTTTTGGTCTACATCACCTACTACCACCAGGTTGGTCACGCTTGGCGAGAAGTAGTTCGCGTAGAATTTCTTCACGTCATCCAGGTTGATGCTTTCCACGGTTTGCACAGTGCCCACCACCGGAATTGCGCGGATGTTGCCTTCGCCGTACAGCATTTTGTTGTACACGTTGTCGGCTACCACGGTAGGTTGGGTGCTCTGGTTTCTGATGGCTTCCAGGCGCTGCTTCTTGATGCGGTCAAACTCAGCCGCGTCAAAACGAGGACGGAACATGCGCTCTTCCAGCAAAGCCAACGTAGCATCCAGGTTCTTCACCTGGGAAGACACCGAAACGGTCATGCTTTCTGCGCCACTTCCGAAACCAATAGAGGAGCCCAGTTTCTCCAGCTCGGTGCTGATCTGCTCAGCGGTGAATTTTTGCGAAGACTCGTTCAGCATAGAAGCCGTCAAAGAAGCAATACCCGCTTTGGACGGATCGTTGGCTTCCAGTTTGTGCCCGCCTTGCAGCGTGAACAACAGGGTCACGGTTGGTACTTCGTCAGACTTGGCACCGATTACTTTGATACCATTGGCCAGGCTTTCTTTCCAGAACGGAGGCACGGTGATGGCCGGAACGGCACCCGCGGCCGGACGCTTGCTGCGGTCAAAGTTATCTTTCGCTTTTACGTATTTCAGGCCAGAGTACTGATCAGCCGGGGCTTTGTAGCCGGTTGGGTCTACTTTGAAGTTGTCGGCTTTGGCAATCAATTCAGACTTGCCTTTGGGTACCACGCTCAGGATCACGGCTTTTTTGCCCTTCACATACTGGTTGTACACGCGTTGCACATCGGCTTTGGTCACCGCGTTCACTGCCTGTCTTTCCTTTACAAGATGGTTGGCGTTCCCGGTCATGAACTGGTTAGCCGCCAGGGTAGACGTTTTGCCAGATACGCTGGAAAGTCTGTTGATGATGCTGGCCTCATAGGAAGCTTTGTAACGGGCGATGTCCTCATCGGTCACGCCTTTTTTCTCGAACTCCGCCATGGCCTCGCGCAGTTGTTTCTCGGCATCAGCTAAGTTCTGGGTAGGCAGCACCCGCGCCGACAGCGCGAATTCACCAGCTAACTCAGAGGTGGAATGGTACGCACCGGCCTGGTTGGCTTTCTGCGTTTTCACCATGTTCTGGTAGATGATAGACGTTCTGCCGCCGCCAATGATATCGGCAAGTACATCCAGGGCTGGCTCATCCGGGTGATTGGCCGGCACGGTTGGCAACACCATTTGCACCAGCGGGAAACGCACGTTATCCTCGTAAGAGATGTAACGATCCTGGGCCAGTACCGGAGCCGGCAGTTTCATGTTCTTCACCTCCGGGCCGCGCTGGATAGAGCCGAAGTATTTCTCGGCGAGTTTCACCACCTGGGCCGGGGTTACGTCACCACCCACGGTCAGGGTAGCGTTGTTAGGGCCGTACCAGCGCAGGAAGAAGTTCTTGAGGTCATTTACGTTCACCCGGTTCAGGTCCTCGATGTACCCAATGGTGGTCCAGGCGTACGGGTGACCATACGGATACAAGGCAGCGCTCATTTTCTCGTAAGACAAACCGTAAGGAGCGTTGTCTACACGCTGTCCACGCTCGTTTTTCACGGTCTCGCGCTGCACCTCAAATTTCTGCTGGGTCACGGCATCCAACAGGAAGCCCATACGGTCAGCCTCTAACCAAAGGGCAGTCTCTAACTGGTTGGAAGGAACGGTTTCAAAGTAATTGGTTCTGTCGCGGTTGGTGGTTCCGTTCAGGGTTCCACCGGCCTCTGAGACAATCTTGAAGTGCTCTTCATCCGCTACGTTGTCCGAGCCCTGGAACATCATGTGCTCAAAGAAGTGCGCAAAGCCAGATTTGCCCACTTCCTCGCGGCCCGAGCCTACGTGGTAGGTCACATCCACGTGCACGATGGGGTCAGAATGATCTTCATGGACAATCACGGTAAGGCCGTTGGCCAATTGGTATTTCTCGTAGGGAATCACCAGCTCGCCGGGTTTGCGGCTCACCGTCTCTAACTTACGGGTACCACCCTGAGACTTGGTGGCGGTGGTAGTGGCTTTCTTGGCCGGCGTGGCTTTAGTCTGCGCTTGCGCCTGCGTTAACATGGCGGCAGCCAGCAAGATTGCCAGGGTGCTCTTCTTTGACATGCGAATAGTTTGTTTGGGTTGGGTAAAAGGATGACTCTGCTTATAATGATTTGGAATTATTCTTACATATCACAAAAGAGAGCGAGTTTGTAAACAAATGATAGTTAATGGTTTAAATTGCGGCGGCTGGGCTTTCGGGCCCGAAGTTGCCGTAGGGGTACTTTCTTAGTCGGCGGGAAGAATGGATTATTACAGCCCCGCCCATTTTCTGCCTTCTTTTCTCAAAAGACCCTGAAACCAGCGGGCTCCCTCCCTGCAAAGGTGAACGGAGCCCGTTGAGTTCAGAAAGAAGCCGAAAATTTACGGTTTGGCGGTGTTTACGCGGCTGAACTCCAACTCCGAGAAGTGTAAATCTGGATTGTTGGCGTCTAAGCGTAACTCAGAGATAGTACCGTCTGGGCCAGGCAGGAACCGGGCCTTGGTAGGCGTAAGCAGCGCGAAATTGTTTTTCCAGGCCAGGTTAAAGATGTCGGGTTGCCAGAGGGTGAGTTCTCCGCCCAAGGCTGGGGCCGAGACCAAGCTCAGCATCAGTTTTCCGTTTTGCACCGTTACTACCGCATCTCCATAATAAGGGCTGTGGAACGTGCCGGCGTAGGCGTTCAGGTCACGGGTGAGTTTGGCTTTGGCGGTTTTCTGTTTAGCGGTTTTGGCTTCAGCCGCCTTTTCTGCTGCTTGGGCTTTGGCAGCTGCCTCCAGGTTGAACTGGCTCCAGTCGCGGCCGTTCTGAATGCCCAGGAACTGATCTATGGTGTAGTTGGCAATGGGCGCCATGATGCTGCTCATGCTGTTGGTCAGAATCACGATGCCCAGTTTCTCCTCGGGCACCAGCACCGTGCGGCTGTTCATGCCTTCGTGGCCGCCGCTATGCACTACTATTTTTTTGCCCTGGTAGTCATTGAGCATCCAACCCAAGCCGGCTCCGCTGAAATGAACAGAAGGCGTGATTTTTTCCATCTCTTTTGCTACCGGTGTTGCGTTGTGCATGGTCCACATGGTGTGCGAGGCGTTCTCAGAAAACAGGCGCTGGCCTTTGTAGGTGCCCCGGTTCAGTTGCAGTTTGAGCCATTTGGCATCTTCGTTCACGCTGGTGAAAATACCGGCGGCCGGGTTCCAGCTGTCCCAGGCGGTAAGCACCGTAGGCACTGGTTTCCCGTTTTCTGAAGTAGGGTTGCCGTGCGGCTTGGTCACGTTTTCAATTCCCTTCAGTTGGTTCACCGAGGTGTAAGACCGATTCATGCCTAGCGGTTTAAAAATGCGTTCCTGGATGAACTGCTCCCAAGGCTTTCCGCTGATGGCCTCAATGACTTCGCCGGCGGCGATGAACATGAGGTTAGAGTAGCCGTAGCCGCCCCGGAAAGGATAAGCAGGTTTGAGGTACTTGGCCCGTTGCAGAATCTCTTTGCGGCTGAAAGTGGTGTTGTACCAGAGTATATCACCGGAGAAGGTCTGCAGGCCCACGCGGTGGCTTAGTAAGTCTCTGATGTTGAGGTTTTGCGTCACGTACGGGTCATAGAGTTGCAGGTACGGCAGGTATTTAGTCACGGGGTCGTCCCAGCTCAGTTTGCCTTCGTCTACCAGCATGGCCAGCGCGGCGGCGGTGTAGGCCTTGGTGTTGGAGGCAATCCCGAAGATGGTGTTGGCGTCCACGGTGCCGCCTTTCTGCTGGTCACGTACGCCATAGCCTTTGGCAAATACCACCGAATCGTTTTTCACGATGGCGATGGCCATGCCTGGTACGTTCCAGTCTTTAAGGGCTTTTTGGTAATAGGCGTCCAGTTTCTGGAGATCGGCTTGGGCAAAAACGGGTTGGGAGAGGCACCACAGGAAGAGCGCCAGGAAAGTAAGCCGGAGCGACCGGCCGGAAAAAAGAAGTGACATGGATGAGAGTTTCGTTTTACCTCCCAAGATACACAAAAAGACCGTTCGGTTGAAACTGGCCCGGCGGCGGAGAAGCCGGGTTTTCAGAATAATGCGCTACCTTTGTCTTCTTTCCGGGGGCAACGGACGCGCAACGCAGAAAGCCTGCGCCGTTTCTAGGCTTATTTCCGGAAAACAACGTAAAAACCGAGACATGGGGCGCATACTGGCCATTGATTACGGCGTGAAGCGGGTGGGAATCGCGGTTACTGACCCAATGCAGATCATCGCCTCTGGCCTGGACACGGTGCACGCCAAAGACTTGCACACGTTCCTGGCGCAGTACTGCCAGAAAGAGCAGGTAGACGAGTTTGTGGTAGGCATGCCCAAGCACCTGGACAGTTCAGACACGAACAACACCCAGCACGTGGTAGGCTTTGTCCGGAAACTGAAGAAGCAGTTCCCAGACAAGAAAGTCATCACCCATGATGAACGCTTTACGTCCAGAATGGCGTTTCAGACCATGATAGACGCTGGTTTGGGCAAGAAAGCCCGCGCCAACAAAGAGACCGTGGACAAGATCAGCGCCACCATTATTTTACAGAGTTACTTAGAGAGCAGACAATATCTATGATCTACCCTATTGTTGCCTACGGCGATCCGGTGCTGCGCACCAAAGCCAAAGACATCCCCTTGGATTCCCCTGAGCTGGAGAAGCTCATTGAAGACATGTTTGAAACCATGTACCACGCCCACGGCGTAGGTCTGGCCGCCCCGCAAATAGGCAAAAGCATCCGTCTGTTCGTGATTGATTCCAACCCTTTCATGGACGAGGACGAAAAAGACCAGGGCGTGAAGAAGGCGTTCATCAACCCCACCATCCTGGAGGAATCTGGCGAGGAGTGGGGCTTTGACGAAGGCTGCCTGAGCATCCCGGGCGTGCGCGAGGAAGTGTGGCGCCTGGAGCGTATCAAGATCAAGTACTATGACCTGCAAGGCAATGAGTACATTGAGGAGTTTGATGACGTGACCGCCCGTGTGATCCAACACGAGTACGACCACATTGAAGGCATCCTCTTCACCGACCATTTATCGGCGCTGAAAAAGCGCCTGATCAAAGGCAAACTCACCAAGATCACCAAAGGCGACGTGGACGCGGATTACCGCATGAAGTTCGCTGGGCTTAGCAAGCGGTAGTTGATTGTTTAGTAATTTTTGAAACCTCACGGGTCTGACAGATCTGTGAGGTTTTTTGTTTTGAGGCTATTTTTTCAAATTTATCACTCTTTCTCTGGTTCAATTCTCTTTCTCTGGTTCAAGTCTGTGACTTGGACCTATCATGGTCTGCAGTTTGCAACTGCAGTGAGGCGTTAGCCTCAAGGGCACTTTGAAGGTAGTTACTTTCTACTACCTTTCTTACAAGCCTCAGGGCTGCAGCCGTGGTCTGCGGGCGTTTGTCACTTTTCTCCTTGATGAGAAAAGTAACCAAAAGAATCAAGAAGCCTCAAACTCGCTGACGCTCGGACAGTGAGGCTTCAATCCAGTACCACCCCGCTAGAGTCCTCTGTTCCATCGTTGACGCAGGCCACTGCCATTTGAACAGCCACTGCTTGCGGCAGGCCGTGCCTCGGCCTCACTGTAGGCCTTCGCCCCGGTCTGCCGCAGGAAACAATCGGTCTTGGTATTCGTCTGGATTAACCATCTTGTTTACCTGATCAGGTAGAGACCAAGCACTGCCTTGTCTCCAACGAATCCTCTGCAATATCCGGCAGCTACGGAAGGGCACCCACAAGAGGCGCCCCTATATTCTCCTCTCAACCTCGCTCATGGTGCCCGCCGTTGTTGGTGTTATCACCAACAACCATAACTGCGTCCCAATCCTCTTCCTAACGCATTGAGGGATTCCCCTCCTGGGAGGGGTAGGGGTGGGTTCCCAAGCCATGAAAATTTTCTTTTGTCAAAATAATAATGTAACTTACTTACAGGCAGTTATAATTTGGAAGGTAGTATGAAACAGCTCGTTCTATTCCCGTTAGTTGTATTGCTCTCTCTCACCTGTGCGGGGCAAAGCCTTAATCTGGAGCAGCTTCTGAAGTTGCAGGGCATGGGCAAACAGGAGATTAGCGCTTTCTTGCATGACAAGGGCTGGGTGCCTAAATCAGATGTGGGGCCTACTGAAGGCAAGATGGGCAAAGCGGTCTGGGCCTACAATCCGGAAGACGAGGGCGCCGATGCCTGGTGCATTCTCTATTACAGTGAGGTCAGTCCTAACAGGATTCTCTACAACGCCCAGGGCGGTTCTGCCTTTGACAAAATCAGGAAGAATGTAAAGCAGCGTGACATGGCGGTGCTGGAGGCCGGGGAGCAGGTAGAGGGGCTTGACTTCGTGGACGCCTACACAGATTACGCCGATGAGCAGATAGTTGCCCGCCTGTATGACTACAAGCAGATCAACTACTACGGCATTAAGATCTTCAAGAAGGAAGATTACCTGCAGGCGAAGAAAAGCGCCAAGCTCTGAACCGGTTTCGCGCCTGTTTGTAAAAAACGGGCATCAAACGCCGGGGCTAAGCCAGCCGGAAGTTTACCAGATTATTTTAAGCCTGTTTTTAGGATAGAAGCCTGAAAACAGGCCTTTCCTTTTTCGGTCCACGCGTATAGTATTCCATGCTGAAACGGTTTCTGCTTCTGGTGCTTTTGCTTGTCTTGCAGCGGGTTGCCCTGGCTTGGGGCTTCTACGCGCACCAGCGCATCAACCAGCAGGCGGTGTACACCTTGCCGCCCGAGATGATCGGGTTTTACAAGCAGCATTTGCCGTATCTCATGGAGCAGGCCGTAGCCCCGGATAAAAGACGGTATGCGGTGCCCGAGGAAGGTGCCCGCCACTTCATTGACCTGGACGTGTACGGAGACAGTGCCGCCTACAAGCTGCCGCGCCGCTGGGATGACGCCGTGCAGCAATTCACCCTAGACACCCTACAGCGGCACGGCATCGTGCCCTGGCACATCGGGTTGGTGCAGTACCAACTCACCCAGGCCTTCCAGGAGCATGATGTGGCGCGCCTATTACGGCTTTCGGCGGAACTGGGCCATTACCTAGCCGATGCCTGCGTGCCGCTGCACACCACCCACAACTACAACGGTCAGTTCACCAACCAAAGAGGCATCCATGGGCTGTGGGAAAGCCGTCTGCCGGAACTTTGGGCCTCGGAATATGATTTCTTTCTGGGGCCACCGCAGCACTTGCCCAACCCCGGTCGCACCGCCTGGGAGATCGTGGCCAGGTCCAATGCCGCGTTAGATTCGGTCTTTACCGTAGAGAAACAGCTAAGCAAAACTTTTTCTGAGGACACGAAATACAGCCTGGAAGAGCGCGGCGCTTCTACCGTAAAAGTCTATTCCAGGGATTTCAGCAAAGCCTACCACCACGGACTGCAGGGGCAGGTTGAGCGGCAGATGCGGCTAGCTATCCACTTGGTGGCCAGTTACTGGTACACGGCGTGGGTAAACGCGGGCCAGCCCGATCTTAGGCAGATGGCGCCGCTCACACCCGAGCAAACGCAGCAACTGGAGCAGAATAAAATTGAGTACCAAACCGGTGAGCACGAGACACGCTAAAAGGTGTTTGGTGCGTTTAAATCCTGTTTTATGGAAAATAGGCCCAGAACGCATCTTGTGGAAAATGGAACCGGATGCAGAGAGAAAATAAGCAGAGCACCTTATGACAGGAGGCCCTCACATGGAGAAAAGCTATAGAGTTGACATATTCCTGATTGCCCTGGGACTGGCTACCCTGGTGGTACAGCGGTTCTTCCTGAACCCGGATACCGGCGGCGGAAGCTGGTTGGGCTTCCGGTCCACCAAAGTGGAGGCCTCGGCGCCCATCCGCGCGGCGGTGATGCCGGAGCCCGAGTGGACCCTCACGTTCCCGGCGGGCTCCAAGTACCAAGACCTCACCCCTCCGGAAGGCGTGGCCCCCAATCCTTTTCTGGAGGTGCGGCGCATCGTGAACGCCAACGGGCCGGTAAGAGACTACGCCGGCAAAGACACCGATATGCGCCAGCTTCTGTTGGCGCACACCGGCAAAGATTACCTGTTTGTTTTGCAGCAGCAGGCCGCCAACGAGATGCTGCGTCATGAGCTTTTCCACCATTACTACACAGATCCCACCCAGCCCAACATGCTGGAGGCCATCGGGTTTTACACAGACCAACTGCTGGAAGCAAAGTCTGAAGACGCTAAACTGATCTATATGTGCCTGCGGGCGCTCAAAGGTCATTGGCCACAGGAGCAGATTGCCCAGGCTGCCCTCTCTACTGCCACCCGGGTACAGGCCCGCGAAAAACAAGCCACTGCAGATACGGCCACTGCCCATGGGTACCACCGGCAGGTCTACGCCCGAGAACTGAAGAAGATGGCCGGTCGCCTGAAAAACCACGGCAAAGTGGATAAGCCTGTGGACAAGCGGGTGGATAGCTAAGTGGATAATGCGTGCACAAATATTCTGCCCCTATCTCTTTTGAGGGCTTACTTAAAGCATTACTTTAGGCGTGAGGGGAGGGGTATACTTGCCGGCGGCTGTCTTTAAAATATTGGTTTATAATTCATTTCATGATTCATTCCTTCCGTAGCCGTGCCGTACTGGCAGTGGCTTGTATTAGTATCTTAAGCCTGACCTCGTGCGAGAAAATGCTCCGCGACATGGCCACCAAAACCACCTCAGGGGAGAAAAAGCAAACCGCAGATTCAGTGGCGGCTGCCAATGCGCAGGCCTCTGCCGCCGCCTCGGCCAGGGCCAAAGAACCCGAATACGAGATCACCTATCCCAAAGGATCTAAATACGCCGACCTCACCCCACCCAAGGGAGTGAAGGAAAATCCGTTTGAGGAGATAGCCCGTATCTCTGAGGCGCATGCCGGGGAAGCCAACTGGGCCGACAAGCACGCCGATATCAAAGGGGTACTGCTGCAAAACCTGCAGAAAGACTATCTGTTTGTCCTGCAGCAGCAGGCCGCCAACGAGATGCTACGCAAGGAGCTGTTCCCGCATTACTACCAGGACATGGGCAACACCCGCGTGCTGCTGACCATCGCCTACTACACAGAGCAACTAGTGGAAGCCAAATCTGAAGATTCTGAGCTGATCTATAAGTGTCTGCGCGCCCTCAAAGGCCACTGGCCCGACAAGCAGATTGCCCAGGTAGCTTTGGGTACGGCCAAGAGAGTGCAGGCCCGCCCCATCTTGTCTCCCGCAGACACCACCACCCGCAACGGAAGCTACCGCCAGGTATACGCCCGCGAGCTCAGGAAAATGGCGCAGAAATTATCTTCTAACGCATAAGCCCGGTGAAGGCAACTTTACTGAGTTGTATTTTGTATTATGAAGGAAGATTTATTTTTGGTTAAGGTTGGCAACTGCTAAGAGGTCAATGGTTTGCAGAATAAGTCTTCTTTGGTGTTAATATGATTAGTATAATATATGACTGAGAAAACAGAGCCTAAGAAAATAGAGAATTCTTTGTTTCAGGTACGCTTGCCGCTCTTCCTGGGCCTGGCCATGGCCGTGGGCATCCTGGTGGGAGCCACTTTGTTCCAGCCTAGTTCCAACAATCCGCAGGGTACTGCCCGCGGATACCTCAAGTTCCGAGAGATTCTGAGCTACATTGACCGCGAGTACGTGGATACGGTGAACACCGAACAGCTTTCTGAGTACGCCATCAACAAGATGCTGGAGAAACTGGACCCGCACTCTTCGTACATTCCCTCTAAGGACATCACCATGGCCCGCTCTTATTTAGAGAGCGATTTTGACGGGATTGGCGTGGAGTTCAACATCTTCCGCGATACCTTGTATGTGATTGCGCCGCTGAGCGGAGGACCTTCTGAGCAGGTGGGCATCCAGGCTGGTGACAAGATCCTGAAAGTGAACGGCGAGGCTATTGCCGGCGTGAACATCTCCAACGAGATGGTGTTTAAGAAGCTGCGCGGCCCTAGAGGCTCCAAGGTGAATTTGACCGTGCTGCGTCCGCACGAGACCAAGCCGGTGCATTTCACGGTAACGCGCCGCAAGATTCCGTCCGTATCCGTGGATGCAGGGTACATGGTAGACAACAAGACCGGTTATATCAAAGTGAGCCGCTTCTCCAACGGGACCTATGAGGAATTCAAATCCAAACTGAATGGCCTGAAGAAACAAGGCCTGCAACGCCTGATTCTGGACCTGCGCGATAATCCCGGCGGGTACTTAGACCACGCCACCCGCATGGCCGATGAGTTCATTGCCGGAAACAAGAAACTGGTGTACACAGACGGCAAAGGCTCTAAGTACGATGCCAACTACTACGCCAAGGTGAAAGGTGACTTTGAGAACGGGGAGCTGATTGTCTTGATCAACGAAGGAAGCGCCTCGGCCTCTGAGATTCTGGCCGGTGCCTTGCAGGACCATGACCGTGCCTTGATTGTGGGCCGTCGTTCCTTCGGGAAAGGCTTGGTGCAGGTACCTATCCCGTTGTCTGACGGCGCGGAGCTTCGCCTGACCATCTCCAGGTATTACACGCCTAGCGGCCGTTCCATCCAGAAACCGTATGACCCCGAGTCAGCCGAGGATTACGAGATGGACATTGCCAACCGCTACAAGCACGGCGAGTTCTTCAGCCAGGACAGCATCAAGTTCAATGATTCGCTGAAATATAAAACCAGCCACGGGCGCGTGGTCTACGGCGGCGGAGGCATTATGCCAGACGTGTTCGTGCCCCGTGATACCACAGACAACACCAATCTGTTGACCGAGTTGTACCGCAAGAACGTGCTGCGCGAATATGCCCTCACGTACTTCCGGGACCACCGTCAGCAGTTGGAGAACACTTCCCTGACCAGTTTCCAGGAGTCGTTCCAGATCTCTGATGCCATGATGCAGGGGCTTTTGAAAGAAGCCAAGCGCGCAGACATCAAGGTGGACAGCAAAGAGCTGAAAAGGTCTGAGAAAACCATCCGCAACAACTTGAAGGCTTTCATTGCCCGCAGCCGCTACGAGGCCGCAGGTTTCTATCCCGTTCTGAATGAGGTTGACCCCGATTTCCAGCGGGCGCTGGGGCTCTTTGACCAAGCCAAGCACATTAGCTTAGGAAAGTAAATTTCCTTGATAGATTAGATTGAAAGCGCGGCAGGAAATCCTGCTGCGCTTTTTGCTTTATGGGGCAGGAAGTCCTAACTTATTCGCTCCATTGCAGAGGCTAAATTCCGGAAGGGAATAAGGGCTGTGGGTAATTCCTGTTTTGGAGCAGTTTTGGCCTAAACAGGCCTGAAACGCAGGCGGCTTTTAGATAGGTGAACAACTTATCTCTTCTGAAACCGAATTGCGTACGCGTTAAAAAGACATTCACTTCTTCGTTCAATCACTCCTTCACTCATTGAAAAGGTATGGCCTATTATCATCGGTTAGGAAACATCCCCCGCAAAAGACACACTCAGTTCAGGCAGCCCGACGGCAGTCTCTACCATGAGCAGTTGGTGGGCACGCTGGGCTTCTCTGGCGTTTCCTCGCTGCTCTACCACCAACACGCACCCACCAGAATCACCAGAATAGGGGAGCCGGTGCCGTACGGACCGGTGAAATCAGATGTGCCGCTGGCGCCTTACCACATCAAGCCGTTCAAAGGGGAAAGTACCGGCGAAGATTACCTGGGTGCCCGCAAGACGGTCCTGATGAACAAGGACTGCACCATCTCCATCTGCCTGCCGCTCGAGCGCCAGATGACGTACTTCTACAAGAATGCCTTAGCTGATGAGATTGTCTTCATCCACGAGGGTTCCGGCGAGTTACGGTCGCAGATGGGCCGCCTGGAAGTGGAAGCCGGCGATTACGTGGTCATTCCCAGAACCATCATCCACCAGTGGAAGTGGAACGAGGGGCCGGTGCGCCTGCTCATCACCGAGAGTTTCAGCCCCGTGGAGACCGTGCGCCGCTATCGCAACCACTTCGGGCAGTTGCTGGAGCACAGCCCCTACTGCGAGCGCGACATCCGGCCGCCGCATGAACTGCTGGTAGAAAACGAGCCCGGCGATTACCTGGTCCAGATCAAAAAGGAAGGATTCCTGCACCAGTACCACTATGATTTTTCGCCGCTGGATGTGGTGGGCTGGGACGGCTATTTCTACCCGTACGCATTCTCCATCCATGATTTTGAGCCCATCACCGGCCGCATCCATCAGCCGCCGCCCGTGCACCAGACCTTTGAGACGCAGGGATTTGTGGTGTGCTCCTTTGTACCCAGGTTGTTTGATTACCACCCACTGGCTATTCCGGCGCCCTACAACCACTCCAACGTAGACTCAGACGAGATTCTGTACTACGTGGCCGGCAACTTCATGTCCCGCAAAGGCATTGACATCGCCTCGTTCACCATCCACCCCAGCGGCCTTCCACACGGCCCGCACCCCGGCACCGTGGAAGCCAGCATCGGGAAGAAGGAAACGCATGAACTGGCCGTCATGATTGACACCTTCAAGCCGCTCTACCTGACCATGGATGCCCTGGAACTGCTGGACCAGAACTACCCCATGAGCTGGAACCCAGACGTGGCCCCGCAGGCACCCCGCCCGGCGGATATGATGGAATAGGGTTTTAGGGGTGTTTTGGGAAACCGCGCTTGAAACGGAGGCACGTAAGTTTAGAGGCTTCCGAAGTAAGATTCCCACAAGTTACGCTGTCGCTAAACTTGCGGAAGAGGGATATTAATTTGTTTAAAGTTCAGTAAGTGGCTTGGTTTGATTTTACCATAGGATTGCTTTGCTTGTTAATAGGACTGATCTCAATCTATCATATGCACGGCGAGAAGAAGAATGGTTATAAGGATGAATATGGTCACGGAGCCGGTATGTATATTGTTGCTACTGGCATGATTATATATGGCTCCTTCGAGATACTGAGAGTGCTGTATAATTTGGTATAAAATCACTTTTAAGCCAAATGCCTTGAATGGGAAAAGGCTTCATTCTTCTCGCCTCTCCCGCAGGTTTAGCGAAGCGTAACTTGTGGGTGCCCATTGCGGTAAGTTTATAAACTTACCTTGTTCCATGAGCCTTAGCTACAAAATAAGAGAACAGCAGAGCCTGTATTTCGTCTCCTTCGCTACCGTCAATTGGATAGACGTATTTACCAGAAGGGAGTACAAAGACATTTTTGTAGAAAGCCTTCAGTTCTGTATCAAACATAAAGGCCTGGAAGTGTATGCCTGGTGTCTCATGTCCAATCACGTACATCTCATCATTGGCTCAACGGGGGATAAGTTGGAGAATATCTTACGAGACTTGAAACGGTACACTTCCAAAGAAATCACGAAAGCAATTGAGGAAAATACACGGGAAAGTAGAAGAGAATGGATGCTTTGGATGTTCGAGCGGGCCGGTAAAAAGAACCCCAATAATACTAAATACCAATTTTGGCAGCAGACGAACCATCCTGTTGAGTTAAGCAGTAATGCAATGTTGAAACAGCGCTTGGCCTACCTGCACCAGAACCCCATTGTGGCTGGCTGGGTAGATGAGCCGGAACATTACCTTTACAGCAGTGCCCGTGACTATACAGGGGTGAAAGGCTTGGTAGAGGTGGTAGTGATAGAGTAGGAAGGAAGTTTATAAACTTCCGCCATGATACCCACAAGTTACGCTGTCGCTAAACTTGCGGGAGTTCTCCTATTTCTAGCCTACTTTCTCCAAAATTTCCTCTAAACACAATTCCTGCTCTTCGTCCCTTCCTTCCCCTAGTAGCGCCGAACGCAATCGCAGTTGTATCTTTGCAGCCCTATTTACTTTAACGTTGACCACTATGCGCAAAGACTCACCCGCCAATAAACTGCAGAAGCTGATTGTAGTAGGAGACCGCTTGCTCATTAAACCCAAGAGCACAAAAGAGCAGACCAAGAGCGGCTTGTTTCTGCCGCCCGGCGTGCAGGAGAAAGAAAAGGTGCAGGAAGGCTACGTGATGCGTGTGGGGCCCGGCTACCCCATTCCTGCTGATTACGGGCTGGACGATGAGATCTGGAACCAGGACGAGAAGGAACAGGTGCGCTACCTGCCGCTGCAGGCCCGCGAAGGCGATTTGGCCATCTACCTGCAGCGCGATGCCGTGGAAATCAACTACCTGGGCGATAAATATTTTATTGTGCCGCAGTCTTCGGTGCTGCTGCTGGAGCGCGAAGAGGAATAGTCTAAGACAGAAAAAGCATCTTTCGTTTTTAGCCTGTTTTAGCTGAAATAAGCCTAAACCTGTATCAGAAAGTGTTCGCTTTTGAATGATTGTTGTTCGGAAGCGAACATTTTTGTTTTAAGTGTAGAAGATAAAATTCTGTAAATCACTACATTAACTCGTTGGCATGGCGCTTGTCTAAGAAAGTAACAGAAACATTTTCTCTTTTCCGTGCAACCACCCCAAACAGCGGTTGTCTTTAGGTTAAAAGAGAAAGGGTTCCCGGTACTTGTAAGACAATTCACTAAAACGTCACGCCATGCGTCCATTTCTGCTTTCCTCTTTCCTTGCTTTCGGCTGTCTTAACTTGGTGGCGCCGGTTTATGCCCAAACCTCAGAGGACGGGCAGAAAGCCAAGAAGACCACTTCGTCCAGCCACGAGGAAGTGCGGGTGATCAACGGCACGTTTACCACCCAGGGCAGCAAAGGGGAATCTGTGTACATCACCACCGATGACAACGGGCTGCGCCTGAAGTTGGTGACCAGCGGAAACGTGACAGTAGCCGAGGATGAACATTCCATCACCGGCCTGAGCCAGGGCGGACGCTTTGAATTTGCCCGCCAAGAGAAATCGGGGCCGGAGCACAAGGTGGTGCTGGAGAACAGAGACGGCGCTCTGGAAGGTAACTACTGGATTGACGGCGAAACGCAGGACTATGCCACCGCCGGACAGACCTGGCTGGCGAAGCACCTGCCCGAGATGGTGTCCAAAACCGGTTTGGGGGCCGAGGCCCGCGCCGCGCGCCTGTACGGGGAAGGCGGTGCCAAAAAACTGCTGGCCTTTACCGCAGGGATGGAAGCCGGTTCTGGCCGCACCAAAATGTACAAGTACCTCCTCGGGAAAGAGGATTTGAAGCCGGGCGAGATGCGCCTCCTGCTGGAGCAAGTAACCCAGGGAAAAACCTCGGACTACGAAGCCGCGTCCATCCTCACCAAGCTTCCGCTGGACTTTCTGGCGAACTCAGAGACCGCCGAGGCCTACGCCACTGCCAGCGCTTCCCTGGAATCTGACTACGAGAAATCACGGGTGTTGAGGCACTTGTTGCAACAGGAGGAACTCTCTGAGAAAGCCCTGGACAAAACCGCTGAGGCCATTGCCACCATTGACTCTAACTACGAGAAAGTGAAAGTCCTGCACGCGCTGGCCAGCCGTCCGCAGCTCTCAGAAAAGCAGTTTGAGCTGTCTATGCGGGCTTTGCAGAACATTTCCTCAGACTATGAGCGCACCAAAGGACTGCAGCCGCTCATGCGCCATGAGCAGCAATTAGTCAAGTACTTTGACAAAGTGCTGCCGCTCATGAACAGCATTGGCTCTGACTATGAGAAAGCCAAGGCGTACAGCAGTCTGTTGGGTAACTCGCGGCTGAGCACAAGCCAGTACCTGCCTTTGCTCAAAGCCAGCGAAAGCATCGGGTCAGACTACGAGAAGGCCAAGCTGCTCCGCAAGATGGCGCTGCAGCTCCCCAAAGACGATAAGAAAATAAGAGAAGCGTATTCCCAGGCGGCTAAAACCGTGGGTTCTAAATATGAATACGAAAAGGTAATGGCGGCTTATCAGTAAGTCGCTGTCATGTTGGTTGTTTGTAGTGAGCCGGCCCCTTTGGGGCCGTTTCCTTTTTAGGCCCAACCTGTTTCGGGCCTGTTTTCTGGAAAAGAGACTGGATTCTCAAGAGGCTACCACCAGAAGCAAAAGGGTTTCGGGGCTGATTTCTGAAAATCAGGCCCGAAACCCTTTTGCCTCTATTTTGGAAAGGTGATGAGGTGAACGGCTGTTGCAACTTGCCCACAAGGTCCTTTCAGGAGGGGCAGGATGCCAGAAGGAGAGAAGGCTCAAGCTTTTCTGAGTTTGCGGTAAACCATGATGGCCACCATAAGCAGGACCGATAAACCGATGAAACCCAGTACGCCCCAGGTAGCGTCCAGGCCGTTTTTCAACACTACCAGAAACACAATGCTCACCAGGAAAAGCGTGGCTACCTCGTTCCAGATGCGCAGGGCGGTGGAGGTTTGCTTTATCTCGCCGCGCTGGTGCTGTTTGAAAATGTGATGGCAGTACAGGTGATAGGCCAGCAGTCCGGCCACAAAGCCCAGTTTGATCCAGAGCCAGGTAGGGATGGGGTCATAGTAGCGCAGAAGACTCAGGCCCATGAGCACGGTGAGTACCGCCGAGGGCCACGTAATGCCGTACCACAACCGTTTCTGCATGAGCGCGAACTGCGTCTGCAGAATGCTTTTCTCAGGCTCGGGTTTAGAGGCCGTTTCTGCGTAATATACAAACAACCGCACAATGTAGAACAGGCCCGCAAACCAGGTGACCACAAAAATGATGTGCAGCGATTTCAGGTAATTATAATCCATAACAATATCCGCGCGGGGGAAGGCTGTGAAGAGAACCGCTGCAAAAATGAGGGTTTGTGCCGGAGAAACCAACGCCCGCCCAAACAGAACTGTTTCCCTTAAGCTTTGTTTCTGTGCCGATTTCTGGAAAACAGCCCCTAAACGGACGCTCTACAGGGAAAGGCGCACGCCAATGGCCAGGTTAAGGATATCGGGGACCGAGATGCCCTTGTTCCGGTACTTGTCCACAATCATGACGTCGCTGGTGCCAATCTCGCCGTAGAGCTCTCCGTAGTGAGGCCGTTTTTTGCCACCGAACTCCCGGCCCAGCGAGGAGCCCACAAAGGGCAGAATGCGTGTAGCCGTGGGCCAGATGTAGTAGCCCTCGGGGTAGTGCTTGGGGAAGAAGGTCTCAAACTGTTCGCCAATGGTCATGCTGATGCCCGCGCCCGCCCTGATCCAACTGATCTGGAACCCCTTGAACAGCGGCTTGGGATGGCTCTGGTAGTATACTCGGGTGGTAAACGTATGGGTGGTGTTCTTGAATCCGTAGTTGGGCGTAAACCCGTACATAAGCTCGGCGTTGGTGCGGTCATGTTTCCCGAAATCGTAGCCCACCCCCGCCGCCAGAATTCCTATAAGGCCGGCGTGCTGCGCCACCACGTAATCTGGGGCGTACCATTTGTTTTTGGGGCGGTCTGCCTTGTCAACGGTGATTTGGGGAAGGGTATCGATGTCCTGCGCGGAGGCAGTGAGGGAGAGCGTGAGGCAGAAAAGCAGGCAAAAAGCGGAAAAGTTTCTCATACAGAATCAGAAATCAATTTTTTCGTAGGTTGCCTGGTCTCCGGTTACTGTCACCAGCACATAACTCCGCTTCAAAGACGCGGCGGTGGTGACGTAGGGAATGCCGTCATCATACAGCTCAGACGCGCGGTAGTTGTGCGTGTGGCCGTGCAGGGAAAGGCGCACGTTGTATTTGCGCATCAGGTTTACGTAGGTCTGTTCCTGGGCGGGGTTGGCCTCGCTGTTGTCAGGGATGATGTGCGAGATCACGAATTTGTTCATAATGGTCTGGGGGGTCTGCAGTTCTTTCTCCAGCCAGTTCACATCGGGCACGCTCGCGTCGAACTCCAGGAAGTTGGTGTTGAGCAGGATGAATTTATTTGGCCCGAAGGTGAAGGAGTGGTTCAGGGGGCCGTACATCTCTTTGTAGAGCTTGTCGCCATCGCCCAGGCAGTCATGGTTCCCGATCACGGTGACGTACGGGGCCTTCAGTTTGGCCAGCACGCGGTGCATGCGCTCGTACTCGTCGGTGAAAGCGTAGTTCGTGAGGTCGCCGGCGTGAATCACGAAGGCAATGTCGCGGGAGTTCATGTCTTTCACCATGTCCTCGGTCTCGGCAAAGAATCCCTGAGTGTCCCCGGTCAAGGCAAACCGTAGCGGATTCTCGGGATTGTACTGGCTTTCCAGGGCTTTGATGCGGGCTACGTTTTGGGCGGTAAGGTCTTTGAACTCTAGATTACCGGCGTACGGGTGGTACTCAAACATATCGCAGGCCGATAGCAGGAAGAGAAAAGACAATGCCAACCACTTGCAAGGCGGTGGCAGAAAGTAGGTTTTCATGGAGTTGACGCTATAAAACGGGTAGAAACATTCGTTTTCTCCTATACCCCATAACAGGGGCAAGGTTGCTGGTTTTGCGGCATATACGCAAATAAGCACTGCCCGGGCTTCTGGCTTCAGATATTTATAGTAAGATGTTAAAAACCTGATCTTTGTAATTATATTTGTTTTATGCATAGAACCTGTGCCGGAAAGAGATTACTGCTCCTTTTGCCAACTTTCTTCCTGTTGGCTGGTTTTGCGTGTAAACGATTGCCTGAAACAGACCAAGACGGCCAAACAGAGATGCCTAAATCTTCTAAGCTCAACACCATTACAGAGAAACTGCCGGTACCTGACCAGAAGCCAGTTGCGCCCGGCCGTGCCCGCGCCGTACTGGAGGTGGTGAGGATCTTGCCAGACCTGGAGCCCGCAGGCAACGGGCCCTGCAGCCAGGCGCCCTGCAAAGCCGAGGTGCGCATTACGCAGGTGCTGGGCTACGGAGCTGGCTTTAACAAATCCTTGGGGCAGGGGCAACAGATGTCGGTTTACTTTCCCATGACGGTGCAGGCTGGCAAGGGCAGACCTGGCGTAACCGCCGGAAAGAAAATCAAAGCCGAACTGAAAAGCTCCCTGACCGAAGGTGGCCCCCTGGTAATTCACTCTTACGCCTTGTCAGACTGAATTTTATAGCCGACTTTTTGCCTAACCTATCATAAACCAACAGTACATCAGACCAAACCTTACATTTTTCATGGAACGTTTAACCCCGCAGCGCCAATTCTGGATGTCAGGCGCTTTGCTTCTTTTCTTTGGGGCGCTACTATACTTTGCATCTTCCCCGGTTTTCAAAGGCACCCGGAAAACGCATTTCTCGGCTCAGGGCCTTAAAGAGGCGGGCCGGGTGGCACGCGCAGAGCGCCTGCATAAGAAAGGCGCTATTGGCAGCGAGGAAGACCCCAATGCCCGGCAGGCATATGAGGTGGCGCGGCTCAGAGACCCGGCCACCGGTAAAATCCCCGAGGGAATCCGGGAGTTGGAGTTGGCTTATTCCAATAGAATCCTCACGGCAGAGCAGGTCCTGTTCCAGGCGAATCCTTATGCCCGTTTGGCCACTTTCACCTGGGACAGACGCGGACCTTATAACGTAGGCGGCCGTACCCGCGCCTTGGCCATTGACGTGGCCAATGAGAACAACATATTGGCTGGCGGCGTGTCTGGTGGTATGTGGCGCAGCAGCAACGGCGGTAATTCCTGGGTAAAGGTTACCAACCCCAACATGCTGCACAGTGTTACCACCATCTCGCAGGACAGAAGGGCCGGCAAGCGCAACGTCTGGTACTACGGCACAGGGGAACTGATCGGCAACTCGGCAAATGCGCCCGGCGCCTCTTATTATGGAAACGGGATCTTCAAATCCATTGACAACGGCGTGACCTGGAACCCGCTGCCCAGCACCCAAACCGATGATTATACTCGATTCACCAGCGTATTCCAGTATAACTACCGCGTAGCCACCAACCCAGCCAACACTACCCAAGATGAGGTTTTTGCAGCCACGGCGGGCTCTATCCGGCGGTCTGTCAACGGCGGAACCACCTGGGACTACGTCCTGGGCTTCGGGGCCGATACGGAGGATTTCAACACCAGCCCTTTCTTCACCGATATTGCCATTGGGAATAACGGCGCCATGTACGCGGCCCTGAGCCAATTTGCTAACGGAGGCCGCACCTCCACCAAGAAAGGCATCTACCGTTCCACCAACGGCACCACCTGGACGGACATTACTCCCGCTGAGTTTCCGGATACCTATGAGCGCATCGTGATGGACATTTCTCCGTCTAATGAGAACATTGTGCACTTTTTTGTTTATACCGCGGAGAACGCCGCCAACGAGGCCAACCTTTGGAAATTCCAATATGTGTCTGGTAATGGCAGCGGCGCAGGCGGCACCTGGATCGATCTAAGCGCTAACCTGCCCATGCTGGGCGGCAAGTCTGGGGATTTGGACCTGCAGGGCGGGTACAACATGGTGGTAAGAACCAAACCCACCGATCCTAACATTGTGGTGTTGGGTGGCACCAACCTCTACCGATCTACCAGCGGTTTTACCAACACCACGGCTACTACCAAGATTGGGGGCTACATTGCCTCTAATGCCACCTTTGAACAATACCCCAACCATCACCCAGACCAGCACGAGGTAGTCTTCTATAGGAGCAATCCAAACATGATGATCTCTGCGCATGACGGCGGGCTTTCCAGAACGAACAACGTTTTGGCGGGTACGGTGGCTTATGAGTCTTTGAACCGCGGCTACCAGACCACACAGTTCTACACCGTGGCCTTTGACCTGAACACCACCGATGACTTTGTGGTGGGCGGTATGCAGGACAACGGCTGCTGGGCAGTAGACAACATAGAGGAACAGACCAATTGGGTAGAGCAACTAGGCGGCGATGGGGCCTTTACGGCAGTTACCACGCACTCCATTCTGGTGTCGTCCCAAAGCGGAACAGTGTACCGGTTCGCCTATAATAACAACGGTGACTACACCGGCTACGCCCGTATTGACCCGCCTAAAGCCGGCGGTTATCTGTTCGTGAACCCGTACACCATTGACCCTAACAATGAGTACCAAATGTTCTTGCCGGCCGGTGACACCCTGTGGCGGAATAAGAACATTTCGCAGATTCCGGCTAACAGCACCGGGAACCAGTCTAGCCTGGGCTGGGAAGTAGTGAGCAGGCTGACTTCTTCAGAGGAAATCTCGGCGGTATCGGTGAGTAAGTCGCCTGCCAACGTGGTGTACTTCGGGACTCGGTCCGGGAAGCTCTACAAGTTCAATGATGCATCCGCTACTACCCCTGCCCGTACTACTGTGACAGGAACCAACTTCCCGTCGGGGGCTAACATTGGCTGTATTGCCATTGACCCACGCGATGCGAACAAAGCTATTGTGGTGTTCACCAATTATAAAATCGAAAGCCTTTTCTATACCACCAACGGCGGAACTTCCTGGACGCCTATCTCGGGGAACCTGGAAGAGAGCGGCGATGTGGAAGGAAACGGCCCGTCCACCAGATGGCTTACCATTCTGCCCAGCCCCGATGGCACGACCAAATACCTGGTGGGTACCAGCACCGGACTTTACTCCACGGCCACTCTCAGCGGCAGAAACACCAACTGGATAAGAGAAGGAGCCAGCTCCATTGGCCAGGTGCCGGTAGACATGGTGCTCAGCCGTACCACCGATGACCTGGTGCTGGTAGGTACCCACGGAAACGGGGTGTACAGCCGCCGCTACTCCGGGCCGCTCGCCTCGCAGGAAGAAATCGCCAACGCTGAACAGTTCGGGTTGAAGCAAAACTTCCCTAACCCTTTCCGGCAGGGAGGAGTAACCACCATTCCTTTCGCCCTGGAAAGAGCAGCCAACGTGAAACTGACCGTGTATGACCTGAGCGGAAAAATTGTGGCTACGCTGGTGAACGGTAAGAAACAAGCCGGGGCACACCAGGTTACCTGGGATGGTCGCGCCAGTGGCGGCGGAACCGTAGCCTCCGGCACCTACCTGTATCACCTGACCATAGACGGCAAGCGCTACACCAAGCGCCTGGCCTTCCTGCGGTAAAATGCCCGCTAGCTGAAAAACAGAAGGAGCTGCCCAAGATACCTTGGGCAGCTCCTTCTGTTTTAGAGGTCTATTTCTCATCCAGTTATCAAAGTAGAAAGGGAGCCTCGCTGGGCTCCCTTTCTACTTTAAGGCTGTTTTAAGTAAAACAGGTCAGAAATAGCCTAGCGCTTCACGTACTGGGCAAACTCCTTCGCGAAGTAGGTAAGGATGATGTCAGCGCCGGCGCGTTTCATGCTCAAAAGGGTCTCCAGCATGATCTTCTCGCCATCCAGCCAGCCATTCTGAGCGGCTGCTTTCACCATAGCGTACTCGCCACTCACATTGTAGGCAGCAATAGGCAGGTTGGAGTTGTCACGGAGCGATTTAATCACGTCCAAGTAGGAGAGGGCGGGCTTCACCATGAGGTAATCGGCACCTTCCAGCGTGTCCAGTTCGGCTTCAATGAGGGCTTCGCGGCTGTTGGCAGGGTTCATCTGGTAGGTTTTCTTGTCGCCGTGCTTAGGGGCAGACTCCAGGGCATCGCGGAACGGGCCGTAGAAGCCGCTGGCGTATTTGGCGGTGTAGCTCATAATGGCCACGTTGTAAAAGGCGTGCTTGTCTAGTAACTGACGGATGTGCGCTACGCGGCCGTCCATCATGTCAGAAGGAGCGACAATATCGGCACCGGCCTGCGCCTGGGCCAAAGCCATCTGGCCCAGCACTTCCAAAGACGCATCGTTGATGATCTCGCCGTTGTCCACAATGCCGTCGTGGCCATCGGTGCTGTAAGGGTCCATGGCCACATCGGTCGCCAGCACAATGCCGGGGAATTGACGCTTCAGTTCAGAAATGGTCTTCAGGAAAAGGCCTTCGGGGTTCTTGCTTTCCTGCGCAAAACGGTCTTTCTTTTCCTCAGAGATATTAGGAAACGGCGCGAAGGCCTTGATGCCCAGCTCCACGCATTGGCCTACTTCGTCTACCAGGCGGTCTAAGCTAAAGCGCGAGATACCAGGCATGGAAGGAATGGCTTGCTGCACATTCTGGCCTTCGGTGACAAATATGGGGAAGATTAAATCGTGTAGGGTGAGGTGGTTTTCCTGTACCAGATTACGGATGACATCTGATTTACGGTTCCGGCGGGGCCGGCGGGTTAAATGGTTCATAGCAGCGGTTAGGGTTAAGCAAGCGGTTCCGGCTTTGGAACGGGCCTGCTGCTGATACAACAAAAGCGCCCGGCGAAAAGTGTAGACAGAATGGATATTTTCTGCCTGCCTTCTCCGGCGCGGCGCAAAGGTACGGCCCCTGACGCTCAGATGCTATGTTTTCCCGAATCTTGCCACCGGCAGTGTTTTTGGGCTTGATTTCCTGAAAACAGACATAAAACAAAAGGCTGCCTAAACATGAAGTTCAGGCAGCCTTGTTGAATGGAAGTAAGTTCGTTTAAAACTCCGCCAATGTCTTCTCAATGATGTCGCAGCAGGCGTTCAATTGCTCTTCGGTGATGACCAAAGGCGGCGCGAAGCGGATGATGTCGCCGTGGGTAGGTTTGGCCAGCAGGCCGTTCTCCATCAGTTTCACGCAGACATCCCAGGCGGTACGGCCATCCGGAGTAGGCTGGATGATGACGGCGTTGAGCAAACCACGGCCACGCACCAGGCTCACCAACTCAGGATGACGGGCTTTGAGTTCGTTCATCCGCGCACGGAAAACCTCGCCCAGGCGCATGGCGTTCTCCGTGAGGTTCTCGTCTTGGATCACATCCAGCGCGGCAACGGCCACGGCGCAGGCCAGCGGATTGCCCCCGAAGGTAGAACCGTGCTCCCCTGGTTGGATGCAAAGCATAATACGATCATTGGCGAGGGCCGCGGAAACCGGAAGCACGCCACCCGAGAGGGCTTTGCCCAGAATCAGGATATCGGGTTTCACGCCATCATAGTGAGAGGCCAGCAGTTTGCCCGTGCGGCCAACACCCGTCTGGATTTCGTCAATGATCAGGAGCACGTTGTATTTCTCACACAGGGCTTTGGCGCCGCTCAGGTACCCGTCTGATGGAACCACTACGCCAGCTTCGCCCTGGATGGGCTCTACCATGAAGGCGCAGATGTGGGCGTTTTCTTTCAAGGCTTGCTCCAGAGCCTCCAGGTTGTCGTACGGCAGTACTTTGTAGCCTGGCATGTACGGCCCGAAGCCCACGGTGCTGCTGGGATCGGTGGAGAAGGAGATGATACCGGTGGTGCGCCCGTGGAAGTTGTGCTCCACCACCAAGATCTCGGCCTCGTGCGGCGGAATGCCTTTTTCTTTGTAGCCCCATTTGCGGGCCAATTTCAACGCAGTCTCCACGGCCTCGGCCCCGGAGTTCATCATCAACGCTTTGTCATAGCCGAACAGCTCTGCCAGGTATTTCTCCGTAGGGCCCAGTTTGTCATTGTAAAAGGCGCGCGAAGTAAGCGTGAGTTGCTGGGCTTGCTCGGTAAGCGCCCCAATGATGCGCGGGTGGCAGTGGCCCTGGTTCACAGCGCTGTACGCCGATAGAAAATCATAGTACCGGTTGCCTTCCACGTCCCAGAGAAACACGCCTTCGCCGCGGTTGAGTACCACCGGTAAGGGGTGGTAATTGTGGGCTCCGTATTTGTCTTCTAAGGCAATAGCCTCTTGGCTGGAGGTAACAGCGGAAGTATTCATGTGGTAGTGCATTTAAGGTGAAAGGAAAGGACGAGCGGTATTCCCTGAATCTGTATTTACGGAGGAACCGCTTCCAGAGATAAAAGTAACGAAAAGTCTTTATTCCCAAAGGCAGCACGGATTCGGTTCAGCATCCCTTGCCCCACATTTTAGCCCAATACAAAATATTTACGCTCACTGAATATCGTCGTGGCGGTTTTGTTGGGAGCCGTTATCTTGGGCAATGCCTACAAGTAAAAATTCAAAGCCACAGAGTTTATTGGGTGACTGCCTCCGCTGATGTAGACTTCGCCAGCAATCTGGTGGTCTGGACCAGTTCTTACTTCCCCAGATCAATGGACCTTCGAAGTGCCCTTTCAACATCAACTTGTAGCTTCTAGTCAAATCCAGACATTCCAAATTCTTGAAAAGATAATCAGGTACTCTCCATGCCCTTCCTCTACTTGTCATCCTGGTAAGTAGGGGAATTTGTTTGTAAATGGAGTTACATGAGAAGCCATGCAAAGAAAGGGGAGCATGGTGGAGTACTCTTTTGGCAAATTAGGTGGCAGGTGTCACTTGCTTTTGCAGACTTTTTATGAATTAGTCAATTTAAAACTGTAATAATCATATAGATATCATTATCTTTCCTTTATAGAAAGAAGAATTTGCTTAGCAGGGAAAGGCTCTAGTTACCTAGTCCATTTCTTTAGTGTTTCTCAAATTTTGTCTTGCAACCGAATGGCTGTTAGTGAGATAGAAAAGAAAAGGATAACATCTTTAAAGCAAGCTAGCTAAACTCTTTAAAAAGAGAGAAGCAATAGCAGCAAACCCTTATTAGTAGCTTCCCCATTTCATAGATTGCCTTTACTGCTTGTTTTATGTCTTGAACATGGAATACAAGGAATCCAGGTTTAAAAGCTTCTTATTGCTTCCCCCTCCTTATGAATTGCGAGACTCAAGTCTCAGATAGGTATTGCCATTTCGCTCAAGCTTTGCTTATAAAGGTGCTTTCCAAAACGGAAACCTTGCCGGTGCAATTGAAGAGATACTTGTACAGCATTTCTTTACTAGCATTCAGCGGATCCAAATCAAGGAATTGAGTGGGAGTAAGGTATCGCGCATCGTTGCCAGAATTGAAAATTAGCTAAGTGCCTTCTAAACGCATGATATGAAAAACCTTTTACTCCTTTTTTTCTGTCTTACTGCCTTTGCCTCCGCAGGCCAACTTAGAGAGCCCAATTTTACCAGGTTATCGGTAGAAAACGGGATGCCGGAAAATTGGGCCGTTTGCTCTTTGCAAGACAAACACGGGTATCTGTGGTTTGGCACCCAGAATGGGTTGGTACGCTATGATGGCTATAAGGTGAAGGTGTACAACCTAGAGACCGCTGATAAAAAGGAACAGAACTACAGGGCTATCAGAGCTATCAGAGAAGACAGCGCGGGGATCATTTGGGTTGGAACGATAACAAATGGTTTATACAGATACAACCGTGCCACTGACAACTTTACCCATTTTCCCCATCTCTCCAAAGAAGGAAAGCCACTGGTAAATGAAATTACACATAATATTCTTACAGATGTAAAAGGTATTCTCTGGACTTTGAATGTAGATGGAGATAGAAAGTGGCACATTGACCGCATCAAACTTAAGACGGGTGGTTTTACCACCTATGACTCGCTTTCCCAAGGGAAGTTCAATCTCCCTACCGGTACCTATAACGACCTCTTTCGGGATTCAAAAGGTCAGGTCTGGTTGGCGACAGACAACGGGCTCTATAGATTCAATGCAAAGCAGGAGAGGTTCACGGGGTGCCTGGTCAGCCAGGATACAGCTAGAAAGAATGGAATAATAACCATTTATGAGGCACCCTCCCAACCTGGGGTGCTGTGGCTAGCGCAGAAGACTAAGGCCGGCAATGCCCTAGTCCGGTTCAACACAGCAAATAACAAGGCCACCTTCTATAAAAACCAGAGCTTATCTAAGGGGTATGGAAGTGTGCAAACCATTTTTGAGGACAGAAGCAAAAAGCTTTGGGTAGGCACCACCAAAGGAATTGCCCGGTTTGACACGGCTACCAATACCTTCGCCTCCTACGCCGTTAACGATAAAAACCTAGAGCTGACGGCAGACAGCTGCTTTAATATAAAGGAAGGGCGTGACGGGGCCTTATGGGTGTTGTCTGGCAAAGGGTTGCTGCACCTGCCCTCGACTAGGGCCAAATTGAGCCGTTACACGGCTGACCTTGCTTTACCCGATGGGTTACCATTCAATGTTCTATGGAGTTCCTTGATAGACCGGAACGGAGGAGTATGGGTGGCAATCAGAAACTTCGGGGTGTACAGGTTGAACGAAGTGCAGTCCCAATTTGAGTTCATTCACCATACCGGGGACAAAACGGGATACCCGGGTGGGACAGCCTACAGCATTGCCCTCCTGAAGACGGGGAACTATCTGGTCTCTACCCCGCTGGGGCTTTATGAAAGCGATAAGAATCTTAAGAAGTTTACGGCTGTACCGCTTCCCGGGCAAGACGGTTCGCCGGTCATAACTTACTCAATTTTTGTAGACAAGGCTGGCATCGCCTGGATAGGCAGCGCCCAACACGGTTTGTTCCGGTATAACCCTATGTCAAAGCAGGTCATCAACTATCAGAACATAAAAGGTGATTCTTCCTCTTTGAGTCATAATCAGGTTAGGAGTGTACTGGAAGATAGAAGTGGAAGATTATGGGTTGGTACCTTTGGCGGAGGTTTATGCCGGTTTGACCAGAGAACAGGTAAGTTTGAGCGCTTCCCCTTTATTATCAATTCAGGTACTACTATCCCTGAAAAAGGGGAGTTGGACGATGACCAAGTTGGTTCATTGCTGGAAGACCGGAGCGGAACGTTATGGGTGGGGACCAATCAAGGAGGCTTGAACAAGCTGGATCAGAAAACAGGGAAGTTCACCTCCTTCCATAATCATGAAAAAGGGCTTCAATCCGTCACTTCTATCCATGAAGACCGGGCCGGAAGGCTCTGGGCCGGAACGTATGTTAGAGGTCTGTTTCTGGTGGACAGAGAGAAGGGGGTTCTGAGAAAGTTTACGGAGAAGGAAGGATTGCTGTATGATCAAATCTATATCATCAGGGAAGACGCTGCTGGGAAGCTTTGGCTGGGAGGCGGCAGGGGGTACTCCATCTTCAACCCGACAGATTTTTCCGTTACCACCCTTTCTTCCCGCAACAGGCTACCCTCAGCAGATTTGTCAACATGGGGTAATGCTACCGCCACCAACGGAGATTGGCTGGTGGGTACGCGTAATGGCATCCTGCGTTTTAACCCAGATAAGCTAGTCTCCAATGCTACCTTGCCCCAGGTACTGCTGGAGAAAATAAGCTACCTAAAAAGCGGGCAAGACAGCAAGGAGGAAACTAGTGTTTTGTGGCCGGGTGCAGAGAAGTTGGAGTTGAAGCACAATGAGAACCGGGTCACGTTTCAGTTTACCGGTATCCATTACACCAACCCAGCCCTCAACCGCTACCAATACAAATTGGAGGGATATGACCAACACTGGCTGGACGGCGGGGACCAGCGCTCCGTCACCTACACCAACCTCTCGCCCGGCACCTATACCTTTTCCGTGAAAGCGGCCAGCAGTGACGGGGTCTGGAATGAGGAAGCAGCCTCGGTTACGGTGGTCATTCGATCGCCGTGGTGGCAGACCTGGTGGGCGTACGTCTTATACGTCTTGCTCTTTGCAGCTTTGGTGTGGGGATTCATCAGAGTCCGGTCCAAAGCTCTGCTTAAAGAGAACAAGGTGCTGGAGGAGAAAGTGTCGCACAGAACGGCGCAGTTGCAAACCTCCCTGGAAGAACTGAAAGTCACCCAAAATCAACTTATTCAATCAGAGAAAATGGCCTCGCTGGGTGAACTCACCGCCGGCATCGCGCATGAGATCCAGAACCCGCTCAACTTCGTGAACAACTTCTCTGAGGTAAGTGTGGAGCTACTAGAGGAAATGCAGGAAGAACTGCAGCGCGGCGAAACCGAGGAGGCCCTGATCATTGCTTCTGGCGTGAAGGAAAACCTGCAGAAAATAAGCCACCACGGCAAACGTGCCGACAGCATTGTGAAAGGCATGCTCCAGCACTCGCAGAACCATAGCGGGCAGAAAGCTCCCACAGACCTGAATTCATTGGTAGACGAATACCTGCGCCTCAGCTACCATGGGCTGCGAGCAAGGGATAAAAGCTTCAATGCTGAGTTGGTCACCGATTTGGATGGTACTCTTCCTAAGATAGAGGTAGTGGCCCAAGACCTGGGGAGGGTATTTCTTAATCTGTTCAACAACGCTTTCTATGCTGTACAGCAAAAGAAGAAAGCAGAAGGCCCGGGGTTTCATCCGCAGGTGAGCGTTAAAACGAAAATAACAGAGCACGGCGTGCTGATTGAAATACGTGACAACGGAATAGGTATTCCGGTGGGCATCCAGAACAAAATCCTGCAGCCCTTCTTTACCACCAAACCTACCGGCGAGGGAACAGGCCTGGGCTTGTCGCTTAGCTATGATATCATTGTCAAAGGGCACGGGGGCGGGCTGAAAATAGACAGCCAGGAAGGGGCGTACACTACCTTCTCCGTAACGCTTCCATTCCAAAAAGTGGAGGTTGCCCAAAGGACGCATGCGCTTGTCTGAAAAGCCTTTAAGAGTCAACTCGGCAAAATCAAAATGGCTAGTTGCGTGTAATCAATTCTTGGTGTTTTAAGGCAGATTTCGGCTAAACAGCCTCAAAACACCAAGGCTTACACAGGCAGAATCCCTTACACAAGTACTTGCTGTTTTAGGCCAGATTTCCGGAATACGGCTTCAAAACAGGTCCTCAAAATTTAAGATTTGCGAAGCCCTAAAAGTCACCTATGGAGAACACAAAGATCACCTTGCTACATCATCCCTCAGATCCAGTGCTGGAGGCTGATTTGCTACAGGTCCATCTGGCTTTGATGGAAGCCACCTTGCTGGCACCGGATGATTTTGAAGGAGTGATCCGGAGATGTGGGGCGGAAGATTTGACGGCTTGCGGCACTGGGAAAGACGAGGTCCTTTCCTCAGTTGAGGAGTATGTACGGCTGATCGCCCGCTCCAAGGCGCAGTTACCCCTAGGTTTGGCGTATCATTATGAAAACCTGAACATCAGAATCGTTGGGGAGGTGGCGTTGCTGGACGGGGTCATAGATTTGAGCTTTGCTTTGGCAGAGGAACGGGTGCACATGAACACGCGGCTATCGGCGGCTTATCAACGTAAAGGCCAAAGTTGGAAGGCGATTCATGTCCATTTGTCTTTCCCTTCTTCTGAGCAGGCAGAAGGGGAGTCCTGGCCCATTGATGTTTTGAAAGCCAGAAACCAGGAACTGGAGGAAAAGGTGGCCCGACGAACCGAAGAGTTACGGACTTCGCTGGAAAAACTGAAAAACACCCAAACTCAACTCATCCAGGCAGAAAAATTAGCCTCCTTGGGCGAACTCACCGCCGGCATAGCCCATGAGATCCAGAACCCGCTCAACTTCGTGAACAACTTCTCTGAAGTCAATGCTGAGTTGTTGATTGAATTAAAAGAAGAAATAATAGGAGGCAATACTGCGGAAGCCCTTATCTTAGCAGAGGATATCCACCAGAACATGGGCAAGATCGTGCATCATGGCCGGCGGGCAGACAGCATTGTGAAAAACATGCTGCAACACGCCCGGCAGCCCAGCGGAGAGAAGGAGTTTGTCAACCTGAACGCCTTGGTAGATGAATACCTGCGGCTCAGCTACCATGGGTTGCGTGCCAAAGATAAAAGCTTCAATGCCACCATGGAAACCGATTTTGACGAGGCAGTGGGGAAAGTGGAAATGTTGCCGCAGGAAATGGGCCGCGTGCTGCTCAATTTGTTCAACAACGCCTTCTACTCAGTGGTTGAGAAAAAAAGAGTATTGGGCACCGCATTTAAGCCCATTCTTTATGTGGCTACAAAGAAAACAGAGAGCGGCATAGAAATAAAAGTGAAAGACAATGGCATGGGCATACCGGAAGAAGTGCTGGCTAAAATCTACCAGCCTTTCTTTACCACCAAGCCCACCGGCGAGGGTACGGGCCTGGGCCTTTCCATGAGTTATGACATTGTCACCAAAGGGCACGGCGGCTCCATGAAGGCCCATACAAAAGAAGGAGAGTACGCCGAGTTTGATATTTTACTGCCCGCGTAACAAATTAAACTTAGACCAGAGAAAAGACCAGGCGCATGAACATACTAGTAGTAGATGATGAACAGGACATGCAGCTTCTTTTTGAGCAGCGCTTCCGCAAAGAGATACGGGAAAAGCAGATGCGGTTCGCCTTTGCCAACTCCGGAGAGGAGGCCCTGGCCTACATGCGCGCACACCACCATGAAGCCGTGCTCATTCTGTCAGATATCAACATGCCGGGCATGAGCGGTCTGGAGTTGTTGCAACACATCAAAGAAAAGTACGAGACCCCACCGCCCGTGGTCATGATGGTGACGGCCTACGGCGATGAGGAGAACTACAATAATGCCATGCGTTTGGGGGCCAATGACTTTCTGACCAAGCCCCTGGACTTTTCCCTTTTAAGAGACAAATTAAAAACACAGCTCCATGACTAAGATACTGGTAGCCGATGATGAGGTGGATCTGGAGATGCTCATTAAGCAGAAATTCAGGAAGCAGATACGGGAGCAGAAATACGAGTTTGTTTTTGCCTTAAATGGGAACGAGGCCCTGGCCAAACTGGTAGAGCACCCAGACATTTCCATTCTGCTGAGTGACATCAACATGCCCGAGATGGATGGCCTGAGTCTGCTGACTAAAATATCAGAATCTAATCCGCTGGTGAAAGCAGTCATGGTCTCAGCCTACGGCGACATGGACAACATCCGGACAGCCATGAACCGAGGCGCTTTTGACTTCGTTTGCAAGCCCGTTAACTTCAATGACCTTGAGTTGACCATTGAGAAAACCCTGAAACACGTCACGCAGATCAGAAAAACCCTGCAGGCGGTAAAGGAAAACAGCATTCTGCGCATGTATGTAGACGAGAATGTGCTGAACTTTATGGGTACCCGCGAATTTGAGACCTCGCTCCTGACCAACGAGACGCTGGAGGTAAGTGTGGTGTTCATAGACATATGCAGCTTCACTGCCATCAGCGAAACCCAGCCCGCCGATGTGGTGGTGCGTCTGCTGAATACCTATTTTGACGCCATGGTGAAAGAGATCATCGCCCAGGGCGGCTACATTGACAAGTTCATCGGGGATGCCATCATGGCTGTCTTCAAAGGTGATTTTCACCTAGACCGCGCAGTAGAGGCTAGTCTGGCCGTGCGCAAGCAAATAGACGAGATGCCGGCCCAGGGAGAACACGGCGGGTATATGCCCAAAGTCTCCATCGGGATCAATAGCGGCGAGGTTATTTCCGGCAACATCGGTTCGGCTACCCTCCGGCGCCTGGACTACACGGTGATAGGGGATGTAGTCAACACGGCGCAAAGGTTGCAGAGCGCGGCCATGCCCGGCCAGATTATGGTAAACGAAGAATGCTATGAGCAAATCAAAGACTCATTCCATTGCCAGAAAGTAGGGGAGATGTCTCTTAAGAATAAAGCCCTTTCTATGGTGGCATACGAAGTAGTACAATAACGGGCGTTCAAAGGCGAGAGGGGTTTTCTGACGAGCAAGTTTGACAAGAGCACCTGCTGCGACATCATCTTTACGGTGATTACCCAATTAGAATTGCAGCGGCTTAAAACATGACGTACGAAACAGATGCAAAAGCTTTTGTCTTCGCGATCACCAGCCAGGAGGCTTTCAGTGGGATAGTTAAACGCATAGGTAGCCACTAAAGATAATCAAGCAGCACTGGCTGCGGTTTGCTCGATCCTAGCTTTCTTACCAGCCCGGTAAGTCGTATCTTTGCGGCATGAAACCAAAACCGCTGCCGCTGGAGCCCGGCGACTTTTATTTCAACGAGCAGGGGCTCATGGTTTTCACCCAGCAGTACCACCTTCGGCGTGGTTACTGCTGCCAGAGCGGCTGCAAGCATTGCCCTTACGGATTCACCAAAAAGGGGAATTCTGCCCCGGCAGATGGAAGCAAAAAGGACGCTGAGGCGGGTTAAAACACTTTTGAAGAACGCATTAAAGAAAAAAGTTGAAGGCAAGGGTTGACATTGCACAACTTTTTGCGGATATTTGCATCCCTTTTGTAATAAACGATACTAACGATACAATGGCACGAGTTTGTGATTTAACCGGTAAAAGAGTGCAGGTGGGTAACCGCGTTTCGCACGCCAACAATAAAACAAAACGCAAGTTTTACCCGAACTTGCAGAAAAAGCGCTTCTACATCCCAGAAGAGGATGCTTGGGTGACTTTGAAAGTTTCTACTTCTGCGCTCCGCACGATCTCTAAAAACGGTATTTCTGCCGTTTTGAAGAAAGCCAAAGAAGACGGTTACATCGTTTACTAAACTTCTGCCATGAAGGCTCTGCGACACCTTTGTTTTACATTGCTTGTGTCGCTGCCGATAGGGGTGACCGCGCAATCAACTGGCCCGGACAAACCTGCGGATTTCCTGGATAAAGAATTTCACCGGCAACGGAGAGAGGCCCTGCGGCAAAAGCTGCCGGCCCACTCCGTTGCCGTTTTGTTTTCCAATCCGGTGAGAAACAGGGCCAACGACGTGGACTTCAACTTCCACCAAGACCCTGATTTCTACTACCTCACCGGCTACCGCGAGCCTAACTCCGTTTTGCTCCTGTTTTCAGAACAACACGTCATAAACGGCGTGGCTACCCAGGAAGTACTGTTCGCGCAGCCCCGCAACCCGCAGCGTGAGTCCTGGACCGGCAAGCGCCTGGGCGAGGAAGGCGTGAAGCAGCACCTTGGTTTAACGCACGCCCTGCCGGCCACCGCCTTCGCCAACTTCAAGCTGGACACGGCCGCCTTTGACCAAATCCTGTTCCTGAACCTGCCCACGGATCTAAGAAACGAGCCCGGTGACAAAGCCGATCTGTATGATTTGGTGGCGCAGTTCCGGCAGAAGATTGGCGTCTCTCCTACCCAGGATTTCGCCCATCAGGAACTCTACCAAATTATCAAGCAATACGATGCCCAGGCCGGCGACAAGGTGAAGCAGGAGGTGCAGCGGCAGATGGGCGCCAGCCCCAACCTGAGCAACAACGCCTTCCTGAAAAGTTACCTAGCCGCCAAAGATGCACCCGCCCGGGCTGCCCTGGTCGCAAACATGCCCAAGGAGAAGTTTGATTTATCGGCACTGGAGACGGTGTTGGCTGAAATGCGGGAATCCAAAACTCCCGAGGAAATGAAGCTGCTCCGCAAGGCCATTGCTATGTCGGCCATCGGGCAGTTGGAGGTGATGAAAGCTATGCAGCCCAACATGTCAGAAACCGAGGTGCAGGGCATCCATGAGTTCGTATACAAAAAGTACGGGGCTGAGTACGAGGGCTATCCGTCTATTGTGGGTGCGGGCAACAATGGCTGCATCCTGCATTATATCGAAAACGAGAAACCAAAGCTGGGCAACGAGTTGGTGCTGATGGATCTGGGCGCCGAGTACCACGGCTATACCGCCGATGTGACCCGTACCATTCCGGCCAACGGGAAGTTTACCCAAGAGCAGAAGCAGATCTATGAATTGGTGTATGCCGCCCAAGAGGCCGGGTTCAAGGAGTGCAAAGTAGGCAATATGTTCAGCGCTCCTAACGTAGCCGCGCAAGCGGTACTGGCCGAAGGTTTAGTCAAATTAGGCATCATTAAGAAAGCCGAGGAGGCGCGCCGCTACACCATGCACGGCGTGTCGCATTACCTAGGCCTGGACGTACACGACCGCGGCTCCTACGGGCCTTTCAAAGCCAACACGGTGATTACCGTGGAGCCCGGCATCTACATCCCCGAGGGTAGCCCTTGTGATAAGAAATGGTGGGGCATAGGCGTGCGCATTGAGGACGACGTGCTCATCACCGACAAAGGCTGGGAGAACTTGTCGGTGGGCGCGCCCCGTACGGTGAAAGACATTGAGGCGGCCATGGCCAAGCCAAGCCCGCTGGATAACTTCAAACTGCCGGAGTTAAAGTAAGGGCATCGGCCGCTAGAGGCAAGTCTCAAATTCAGAAGGGGTTTTGGAGCCGTTTTACAGAAAACAGGCTCTAAAGGAACTAAAGCACGGTGCTTCAACTTAGGGAAGTGAAACGAAGCGGGTGTTCAGGCACAAACTGTGTGATACACAAAGTAAAAAAGTAGAAAAGCATTTGTAATTACAGGACTGGCCTCGTATATTTGCAGTCCTAAATAAAAATCAACTTCGCGATGGCAAAGAAAGCTAAAGGCAATAGAGTTCAGGTGATTTTGGAGTGCACTGAGCAGAAAAACTCCGGCGTACCTGGCATGTCTCGGTATATCACTACCAAAAACAGAAAGAACACTCCTGAGCGTTTGGAGATGAAGAAGTTCAATCCGTTCATGAAGAAAGTTACCGTACATAAAGAAATTAAATAACCATGGCTAAGAAAGTAGTAGCAACCCTGAAGACCGCCACTGGTAAAGACTGGGCAAAGGTGATCAAAGCTGTTAAGTCTCCTAAGACTGGAGCCTACACCTTCAGAGAAGAGATGGTGCCGATTGACCAAGTGCAAGACGCCCTCAAAAAATAATTGCCGATATCGCATTGATGATATACCTGTAAAAGTCCCTCCATACCAGGGACTTTTTTGGTATATTCTTATTTCTAATTTTTACTTCCAATAGTTCCCTAGACCGCTATGGCACTTTTCGGTTTCTTCAGCAAAGACAAAAAAGAATCTCTGGACAAAGGTCTGGAGAAAACCAAAACCTCCTTCTTTGACCAACTCAGCAAAGCCGTCGTGGGCAAGTCTAAGGTGGATGAAGAGGTACTGGATGAGCTGGAGACCGTTCTGGTACATGCTGATGTAGGGATTGGTACCACCGTCAAGATCATTGACCGCATTGAGAAGCGCGTTGCCCGTGACAAGTACGTGGGGACCTCAGACCTGGACCGCATCCTGCGCGAAGAGATCATGGACCTTATGGAGGAGAACAAAGGCGGTGTGGCCGCCGATTTCACCCTCCCAGACACCGGCGGCAACCCGTACGTGATCATGGTGGTAGGCGTGAATGGCGTAGGCAAGACTACTACTATTGGTAAGCTGGCCTCGCAGTTCCACAAAGCAGGCAAGAAAGTAGTACTGGGCGCAGGCGATACATTCAGGGCCGCTGCGGTAGACCAACTCAAAATCTGGGGCGACCGCG
Source organism: Rufibacter hautae (assembly GCF_008271695.1). Taxonomy (GTDB): domain Bacteria; phylum Bacteroidota; class Bacteroidia; order Cytophagales; family Hymenobacteraceae; genus Nibribacter; species Nibribacter hautae. The sequence goes on along the minus strand of NZ_VKKY01000001.1, from coordinate 1,273,517 downwards.
TAGGCATCCCGGTGATTGACCACGGCATGAACACCGATCCGGCCTCCGTGGCGTATGATGCGGTGAAGAAAGGCGTGGAAATGAACGCTGATGTAGTGATCATTGACACCGCCGGCCGTCTGCACACCAAAGTGGGTCTGATGAACGAGTTGTCTAAGATCAAGCGCGTGATGCAGAAAGTGATTGAAGACGCTCCGCAGGAAGTATTGCTGGTTTTGGACGGCAGCACCGGTCAGAACGCTGTGATCCAAGCCCGCGAGTTCACCAAAGCCACCGAGGTAACTGCCCTGGCAGTGACCAAGCTGGACGGAACGGCCAAAGGCGGTGTGATCATTGGTATTTCTGACGAGTTCAAGATTCCGGTGAAATACATTGGGGTAGGTGAGCGCGTGGAAGACCTGCAGGTTTTTGACAAACGAGAGTTCGTGGACTCATTGTTCTCCAAGAAATAGTAAGTTGTTTTGGGCCTGTTTTGAAAAAAGTAGGCTCAAAACAGGAAAGCCTTTCCTACTTCTTATTTCTTCCTGCTTCAAGTTTTCAACTTGGAGCAACCATTGACGCAGGTTTTCAACTTGCGATATGTGGAAGTAGAAAGGTCTGGAAGACGGACGTCGAGGCTTATGCCTCACGAAAGTTGCAAACTTCAGATCAAAGTAGGTCCAAGTTGAAAACTTGAACAAGAGATAATAAAGAAGAGATGGGAATCAGGCTATTTATAGGCTGATTCTAATAAAAGAGGCGCAAAGTAAACCAATCACCCCACTTTGGTTGTTGCTCCCCATAAGTAAGAATTCCCTAAGACAGGCACGTGAAAGTAAGATCGCTTAAACAAGACAAATACAACGTTATCACGCTGGGTTGCTCCAAAAACCTGGTAGACTCTGAGGTGCTCATGGGCCAGTTAAAGGCCAACGACCGCCAGGTGGTGCATGACTCAGAGAAAGATGACGCCAACATCATCATCGTGAATACCTGCGGCTTCATCGACAACGCCAAGCAGGAATCCATCGACACCATTCTGCGCTACGCCGATGCCAAAGAAGCAGGCGCTATTGATAAACTCTACGTGACCGGCTGTTTGTCTCAGCGCTACAAAGACTCCTTAGAGGCCGAGATTCCGCAGGTAGACGCTTATTTCGGAACGCTGGAGTTACCGCAATTGCTGAAAACTCTAGAGGCTGATTACAAGCACGAGTTGATAGGCGAGCGCTTAATCACCACGCCTAAACATTACGCCTACTTCAAGATTGCCGAGGGCTGTAACCGCCCTTGCTCGTTCTGCGCCATCCCGTTGATGCGCGGCAAGCACGTGGATCGTCCTATGGAGAGCCTGGTGCAGGAAGCCACACGTCTGGCCAACATGGGCACGAAAGAACTCATCCTCATCGCGCAGGATTTGACCTATTACGGGCTGCAGCACTACGGTGAGCGCAAACTGGCTGAGTTGTTACAACGCCTGTCAGACGTAAACGGCATTGAGTGGATCAGAATGCAGTACGCTTATCCAAGCCAGTTCCCGATGGATGCCCTGGACGTGATGGTAGAGCGCGAAAACATCTGCAAGTACCTGGACATGCCTTTGCAGCACATCTCAGACAACATGCTTAAAACCATGCGCCGCGGTATCTCCAAGCGCCGTACCCTGGAACTGGTAGACACCATCCGTCAGCGTGTACCGGACATCGCTTTGAGAACTACTTTGATTGCCGGTCACCCCGGTGAGACGCAGCAGGACTTCGAGGAGATGTACCGTTGGGTAGAGGAAACCAGATTTGATCGTTTGGGCATCTTCACCTACTCGCACGAAGAAAACACCCACTCCCACACCCTGGTAGACAACGTTCCGGACGAGGTGAAACAAGAGCGCGCCGATGCCATCATGGAATTACAGCAAGGTATCTCCATGGAAATGAACGAAGAGAAAGTAGGTAACACCTATAAAGTACTCTTCGACCGCAAGGAAAGCGGCTACTTCGTAGGCCGTACCCAATACGATTCTCCGGAAGTGGACAATGAAGTATTGGTACCCGCAGACAGCACTTACGTACGCCTAGGAGATTTCGCCCACGTGAAAATCACCGATTCTTCTGACTTCGACCTTTATGGCGAGGTAGTGACTAACAATTACGCTCCGGTAGAGAAAGAAGTATCCAGCCATTTACCGTCTGTTTCTTAAGAAATAGCTTCAAAACAGTGCATCAGACCTCACAGATTTAAAAATCTGTGAGGTCTTTTTGTTTCGGTATCTAAGTAGGGGCAACCCGTTTTGGTTGCCCTTTTGTGCATGTAAGGCGCGAATATAAATTACAACCTGGATTCTGTTTCTAGCCTGTTTTCACCAAAGCAGCCTCAAATCAGAATGCTTTCTTCGGCTCAGATCAACCTCGTACTTCCTGTAGTTTCCTGCGTGACACCATCCATGGTCTTCTTAGAAACGTACTACGGGTATTATTCTGAAAATAGATTTTACCTTTGCACGGTAGGTGCGCTCAACGCCGCCCGTACCCAGTTATGAAAGTTTCCTGTATTGACTATAGCGCCACTGGTGCCTTTTCCTCGCTTGTGCTGGACTATCTGCGGAAAGATGCCAAACTCCGGCCGTTTTACGCCCATTTTCCTGAAATCAGCTCGTTTCCGGCCCTCATTCAGGAGCGGAATTTTCCGGCGGAGCGGCGGCAGGTGCTGGTAGAGGAGCTGAATAGGCAGTACCAGGGCGTGGAAATCACTAAGGCGGTGCAGGCCAATATCTCAGCGCTCGCCGATGCCCAGACTTTTACCATCACCACGGGGCACCAACTCAACCTATTTACCGGTCCGCTGTACTTCATTTATAAGGTGATTACGGCCATCAACACGGCCCGCGAGCTGCAGAAAGCCTACCCAGACCAGACGTTTGTGCCCGTTTATTGGATGGCCACCGAGGACCACGACTTCGCCGAGGTGAACCATTTCACACTGTTCGGGAAGCAGTATGCCTGGGAGAGCGATGCCAAGGGTGCCGTAGGCCGATTCTCTACCGACGGCCTGAACGAGTTGTTGGACGAGATGCCCGAGAGTTATCCGCTGTTTGAACAGGCCTACACCGGCAGCGCCACGCTGGCCGAGGCCATGCGCCAGATCGTGAACGGTTTGTTTGGCGAGTACGGCGTGGTGTGCGTAGACGGCGATAGCCGCGCGTTGAAGCAGGCGTTCAGCACCATCGCGCAGCGCGAACTCACCGAGCAAGTAGGGTTTAAAGCCGTGACTGAAACCAACGCGGCGCTGGAGCAGCACTACAAACCGCAGGTGATGGTGCGCGAAATCAACCTTTTTTATCTGGACCAGAACCTGCGCGAGCGCATTGTACAGGAAGACGGCCACTACAAAGTCCTGAACACCGACCTGGTTTTCACCCGCGAGGAGATTGTAGCCTTAACCCAGGAGCAGCCTGAGAAATTCAGCCCTAACGTAGTATTGCGGCCTTTGTACCAGGAGTTGGTGCTGCCCAATCTGGCCTACATTGGGGGTGGGGCCGAGGTGGCGTACTGGTTTCAGTTAAAAGGCACGTTTGAGGCGTACAGTGTGCCGTATCCGGCGGTGATGCTGCGCAACTCAGCGATGTACATCACCAAACCCAACGCGCAGCGCATGGAGAAACTGGGTTTCACCGTGACCGAGATGTTCCGGGAATTGCCCGAGTTGAAGAAACGACTGGCCGAGCTGCTGAACCAGCAGGAGGTAAGCCTGCAACAGCAGCGCGATGCCGTGGAAGAGGCTTTTCGGCAGATAGAGGAACTGGCCCAGTCCATTGATCCCACCCTGGTGAAAGCCGTGGGCGCCGAAACCCAGAAAGCGTTGAACAGCTTCCAGATGCTGGAGAAAAAGCTGAACAAAGCCGTGGAAAACAAAAACGATACGGCGTACAACCAATTGGCCAACCTCAAAGAGAAGCTTTTCCCTACGGGCGTGCTGCAGGAGCGCGTAGACAACCTGCTCACCTACCAGACCAACAACCCCAATTTTATCCAGGAGTTGCTGGCCGCCTTTGAGCCGTTCTCTTACTGCTTTACCGTACTTCAGGAGGAATAGCCATGGCCTTGAAAGCTGATCTTAGAAGGGAGTTTTCCCAGCGGCGCAGGCAGTTCACCGCAGAAGAGATAGAAGTCTGCAGCGAGCGCATCGCGGCGCGTTTCCTGGCCGAATTCGCGCCCAAGCCTGGTCAGACGGTCCACACTTTCCTGCCCATCCAACAGCAACAGGAAATCAACACCTGGCACATTGTGCGGCAGCTATGGCAGCGCAACGTACAGGTGGCGGTGCCCGTGGCCAACCCGAAGGATTTTTCCATGGCTCATTTCCTCATTACCCCAGATACCCAGCTGCAGGGAAGCAAGTGGGGTATTCCGGAGCCGGTCAACGCCCTGCCCATCCCCGAGTCTGAGATTGACACGGTGTTGGTGCCCTTGCTGGCCTTTGACCTCAATGGTCACCGCGTGGGGTACGGCAAAGGGTACTACGACCGTTTTCTGGCCCTTTTGCCCCAAATGAGCCAAAAACTGGGGCTCTCCCTGGACCCTCCGGTGGAGATCATTGACGATGTGAGCGCCACAGACCTCACCCTGGATGCCGTGATCACTCCTGACTTGGTGTGGTCGTTCGAGCAATCCGACTCACAGGTCTAAATCTTCAGGCTTACTCTTTCTGCACCAGCACCTTCCGGGAGATCTGGAAAGCCGGTGTCACTACCTGCAATAGGTACATACCCCCGGCGAGGTGGTCAGTGGCTACTCTTATTTTGGTGCTTCCGCTGCCTAGGTTCTGCGTGGTTTCCCAGAGTTTATCGCCCTGCAGATTCACCAGCGTGACCGTGGCCTTCATGGGCGCCGGTACCTCAATGGTGAGCAGCGTGCTTTTCTGGGCCGGCATTGGCGCTACGGTTACCTGGTGACCGGCTGGTAGGTTGTCGCTGGCGCCCAGCGGATCATGGTAGGTCATCTTGAAGATAGTGCCGCTTTGGTCATCAGAGACCAGCAGGTTGCCTTGTACGTCAATGGCTACATCCACGGGTCTGGCCCAGGCGCTGGTAGAGTCTTCGTTCAGGATATGGTCTATCAGGGAAATCTGCGGACCGGGTGTTTGGGTGGCTGCGTTCCAGGGGAAATAAATCACTTTGTAGCCGGTTTTCTTCGTGCGGTTCCAGGAGCCGTGCAACGCCAAGATGGCGCCGTTGTTGTACGGAGCGGCCAGTTTGGTTCCTTGGGTGAAGATGAAGCCCAGCGGTGCTGAGTGAGCGGCTATTCCCTTGGAGATGCGGTCCATGTTGCCGCAGTTGACGGTGCTGTTCCGGTTCAGTTCGTAATCTGGGGCGAAAGGCATGTTATCCGTGCCCTCCGCGAAGGTAGGGTTGCAGAAAGGCCAACCGTAGTTTCCGCCGTCGCGCACCTGGGTGAACTCCTCCGGCGGATTGTTGTCCACGTAGCTGGAGATGATCTTGCCGTAGTTGCCGGTAGCGTCGTTAAAAGGATAGCGGATCTGGTCGCGGTTGTTCACCGTTACCCACAACTCATCGGTACCCGGGATAAAAGCCAGCCCCTCGGCGTTTCGGAGGCCTTGGGCAAAAAGCCGGCGGTTATTTCCCTGGGCATCATACACGTAAATAGCTCCTCTGATGGGATCGCTTTGGGTATCTGAGACGCAGGCGTTGCAGGTAGAGGCGATGGACACGTATAGGTTATGGTTCCGATCCAAGGCGATGTTCTTCAGCTCGTGGCCATAGTTGCCGTTCAGTTCCGGCAGGCTCGCATCGGGCAGATTGTCTACTATCACCTGGCGGTTTTGCCCCGTTAAATCCCCGTTCTGGTACGTATAGCGGCTTACCTTGTTCTTCTCCGAGACATACAGATAGGTGGTCCCGTTAATCTCGTGGAAAACCAGATCATGCGGACGGGCTAGTCCACTCACAAAATCGGTTACCTGCGGATCGCCGGTGGCGTTGGGCCGCACCAGCTTCACCCGGCCTTGCCCCGGCACCGATACCAGCAGATCGCCGTTGGGCGCAATGGCCATGAACCGGGCGCCGGAGATGCGGGCGTAGACGGCCAGCGAGAAATTCCTGGGCAGCGAGACAAAGCGGTCTGTGTTGAAAGGTGCATTTCGCATGCCTGCGGGCACGGTTACCTTCACCCGCTCTGTGGCGCCCGGCGGATTGGTTTGCGCCTGGGTGCCCGTGGCCCACAACAAGAGGAACAATAGAATGTAGCGGTTTCTCATAACGTACTCTTTTACTGATGAATTATATAACGAGCGGACGCAGAAAACAGCGAACTAATTTTTAGAGCCACCAACACGAAGTGATTTGCACCTATGGGTTACATTAGTACTTCACTATATATTTTTTGCTCATAAGACAAAACAGAAGATAGGTGAATAGTACGCTGAGTCTGTCATACTACTGATGAAAAAGCTGTTCTATACCCTTCTTTTACTGCTGCTACTTCTGCCGGGCCTGAGCCAAGGGCAGGACGTTTCCTTAGCACCGGATTCCATTCAATCGTCACCCACTGTTGACTCCGCCACCGGAGGAACTACCACCATTCTGCGCCTTTCTCCGCCCAACGGGTCCTTGTTGGGGTATAGCGCTGGAAAAGGCATTGTTACGCCGTCTTTTGATCGGAGGATTTCTCTCAGACAAGAAGTGGAGGAGAAAAAAGAAAGTAAGGTGGTGCTGTTCCTGGTAGGGGAGACCGTGGCGGGTTTGGTGAGTTCCATCGGGTTTGCGAAGAATGGGGCGTACTGGTCGGCGGCAAGTTTGCACGTGATGTCGCTGGGTGCTTTTAACGGCGGGAAAGGACCGGAAAACAAAGGAACCAGCTGGGCCACCTTCGGGATGGTGAATGCCTTGGCGGCGCACCATTACTTTGTGAAGCCCACCTCAGGGGCACCCGTTTTCTGGCGCAATTTTATAGGCCTCAATGCGGTGGCACTCACCTCCCATGTGCTAGACAAAGTCATCAGTAGGAAAAAGGCCAAATCCGCTACCACCTTCCAAGACTGAGTTCCAGTGGTAAGGTCCTGAGGCAGGTTCTTTTATTTCGATAAAAACAATCATCAGGCTTTTGGGCTTGTTTTTCAGAAATCAGGCTTAAAAGACAGCTAGCCATGAGGTTTCTGGCTATACCGTGAGCTAGTTTGAATAGACCTAGCTTACACAAAACAGAATGGAAAAGGCCGGTAGCGTTTACCGGCCTTTTTTGAGAAATCAGCTTAAAAACAGCAGAGCAGTAGGGGGGCTGGGCTATTGCTCCTCAAAGAAATTCAGCAGAGCGCCGGCATAGGCATCGTTCCAGCCTTCCACCAGTTCGTCATAGGCCTCGTCTGGGATGTTGGTCTGCTTAACCTCCATGGAGCAGCCTTGCTTGTGCGGGTGCAGCTTGATAGTTACGATGGATTCTTCGGGCTCGCCCTCAAAATACCACTGCTGCACGAGCTTCTTGTTTTCCTCAAACTCCAGGTTCTTGCCCACAATGCTGCCTTCCCAGAGCGAGAACTCAGAGCCGGGCTCGGTGGACATCTCGGCGGGCTCGCCGGTCCAGATCTCCAGCGTGATGGGGTTGGTGAGGGCTATGTACACTTCCTCGGGCGTGGCCGGGAGCAGGTAATATTTCTTGAAGTCTTTCATAGTTCAAACAATGGGGCGAAGGTAAAAGCTACGGCAGGTTCCTGATGCCGCGGCGGGTTACTTTATTTCTGAGATGTCTCCCTGGGGCGAGATCTTGAAGCGTTTGCGGGTGACAGTGAGTTTTCTGGTGTTGGGCACCTCGTTGTGCGCTGCGTCAAACTGCCAGCGGGTGGTACTGTCCAGGTGCTCAATGGTGAAGTCTTTCTGGATGGTGAATTGCTCGCTGTGCTTGAACCCGGGTTCCTCGCCGCACGGGTTGAATTTCAGGTTCTGCTCATCCAGTTGGGCTCCTTCCTGGTTGTAGGTCCTGATTCTAGGCACGGTTTCATCTGACGGAAACAACACCAGCAGTGCCGTCACGTCTTTGTTGATGGCAAGGCGACGGTAAGGGATCTCGTGGGGCTTGAGGTAGCTGCCGGCCACCGTGGTGTCTAACCTGGAGCCGAAGGTATACTCAAAAGCGCAGGTCGCCTTGAAAGGCAAAGTCAGCGCGGGCAGTTCGCCGGCAAAGCTGGTAAAGGAAACGCTTGGCGAAGCCGCTACCGCATCGGCAGACGGATTGGTTTCGTACTGAACGGCATTTTCTCTGGAGCAGGAAGTAAACAGGGCAAGCAAAGGCAACAAACCGAGGAGCAGTTTTTTCATAGATGCTTTATACGGAAAACAAAATATAAAAGGATTGGTAGCCTGTGCAGAAGCCCCATCAAGGAAAGTTCGTTTCTGACTTAGATGTCGTTTTAACCTCTTTTTCCTGAAAACAGCCCTGAAATAGGATGCTAATGCAGCCAAAATCAAATAAGTATTGTATGAAAAAGTAAGCTTCAAATCAAAATGCACATTAGCCGGTTTGTCCCCCTTTGAAGGAGGTAGGGGGATGACTACTCATGCAGATCATGGCAGTACCATGAAGTTTCCTATTCATAAAATAAGCATGTGTTCCATTGTACAAGGTTTCGGTTCTTCATGCGGGTTGGTCATCCCCTTACCCCCTTCAAAGGGGGACGAAGCGTGAGCCAAGTGTGCTTAGAAGCTCAACTACAATCATCCAAAAGGCAATAGAATGCCACCTTTCCCCCTGCAGAAGTTAATACATTAAAAAAAAGCCGCAGTCCAGTGAGGGCTGCGGCTTTTGGGTGTTTAGGTGGAGGGCTATTCTTGGTCTTCCGGTTGAGCGGTTCTGTTGGAGGAAGGTCTCTTGTTGTTCTGCTCTGCTTCTCTGTTGATTTCCATGATGTCTACTGGCTGGGAGAAATCACCCAACAGGTATTTGGAGAAGTAATCGGCGGTCATCCAGAAAGAGTACTCGGTCATGTCGCCGTAGCCGTGGCGCTGGCCGGGCATCATCACAAAATCGAACCGTTTGTTGGCTTTGATGAGGGCATCGGCCATCCGGATGCTGTTGGCAGGGTGCACGTTGTTGTCTACGTCGCCGTGGGTGAGCAGCAAGCGGCCCTTCAGGTTCTTGGCCAACTCCGGGTTTCGGTCAATGGTGTACTGGAAAGTAGTGTCGCCTTTGGCGGTGATGACCTCCTTCACGCCGTGGTGCTTCTCAGACCACCAGCGGTTGTAGATGTTGTTCTCGTGGTTTCCGGCGCCGGAGACGGCCACTTTGAAGAAGTCTGGGTACACCAGCATGGCAGCGGTAGACATGAACCCTCCACCCGAATGACCGGTAATGCCCACGCGGTTGACGTCAATGAACTTATGCCGATCTGCCAATTGCTCCACGGCGGCTTTCTTATCGGCGAGGCCGTAGTCACGCAGGTTGCCGTAACCGTAAGTGTGGTACCATTTGGAGCGGGCCGGGTGCCCGCCGCGGTTCCCCACAGTGATCACAATGAAGCCCATCTGCGCCAGACGGTCCATGCGGTCCATGCTGCGCCCAAAGGCTTTGTTCACGGCCTCAGTCTGAGGGCCTGGGTAGATGTACTCAATGATGGGGTACTTCTTGGTGGAGTCAAAGTCAAAAGGCTTGTACATGACGCCGTACAGATCGGTCACGCCATCATCGGCTTTCACGATGAACGGCTCTGGGAACTTGTAAGACGTGGCCATGAGGCGGGATAGATCGGCTTTCTCCAGGTCCATCACTTTCTTGCCGTTGCTGTCATACAGCGCCGAAACCGGGACAGTGTTCACGCGGGAGGCATTGTTCACGAAGAACTTGCGGCCGTCATTCATGCTCACTTGGTGGTCAAAGTTGCCGCCGTTCAAGAGTTTCAGATCGGAGCCGTCAAAGTTCACGCGGTACAGGTGCAGGTAGTAGGGGTCTTCCTTGGCTTCGCGGCCGTTGGCGGTGAAGTAGAGCACGCGGGCTTTGTCATCAATGCCTACAATCTCTTCGCAGTGGTAAGCGCCGGAGGTGATCTGGTTTTTCAGCTTGCCGTTGCCGTCATAGAGGTAGAAATGGCCCCAACCGTCGCGCTCAGACCAATGGATCAACTCACTGCCGCCGTTCACCAGACCCACGCGGCTCACTTCCACGTAGGTGTTGAAACGCTCGTCAATCAAAGGCTTCACGGTGCCCGATGGCACATCCAACGAAAGTACGTCAATCTTCTTCAGGTCGCGGCTGGTGCGGGTGAAGTAGACTTTGCTGTTGGTGCCATGCCATAGGTTGGCGCGGAACTCGTCATCGCGGGCGCTTTGCTTGGCAGGCGCCGGCCATACGGAGAGTTCCTGGTCTTTGAAGGCAGCGGCGTTGATCTTTTTAGCGGTCTTTTCCGCAAAGTTGAACAAAAGCAGCTCTCTGATGGGGGCTTCCTTCTCGCCGGGCATCTGGTATTTGTAGGTTTCCAGCGCCGGACGACCGGTAGCGGTGTTGTGCAACACCCACAGGTCTTTTACTTTGCGGGCATCGGTGCGGGTCAGGATGAAGTACTTAGAGTCCGGTGACCACATGATGAAAGCCGGCTTGCGGTTCTTCTTATTCTTCTCGCGCTCCACGTTGGTTTCGCCCTGCGAGTCGCCGTAAGAATAGTTCTCCACGCCATCGGTGGTGAATTTGGTTTCTACAATGGTAGAGTCTTTATCGTTCTTGAGGGCCTTCTCGTAGTTGGCGCGGTCCATCCAGTAGAGGTTATGCTCCTTGGCGAACACCACAAACTTCTGGTCTGGCGACATGGACGCCCACATGGGCTTGCGCTTGGGTTTGTTGTAATCCTTCAGCTCGGTGAGCTTGCGGGTAGCCAGGTTGTACTGGAAGTAGAAAACCTTCTTCTCCAGTGAGTCGGCGGCCTTTTTGTCGACGCGGTCTTTCTTTACCTGGTCAATGGTGCTCTTGATCTCAAACTGAACGTTCTTCTCGTCCTCAGTGAATTTGAGGTTCTCAATGGGCAGGTGCTGCGCATCGAACGGGTCCCGCACGATGGTGGTGATGGCGGCCGCCAATTGATCTGTGTTGAAAATAGCCTGCTTGGATTTGGTGGCCGGGTCTACGATGTACCAGTTCTTGCCATTGGAGGTCTCGTACTGGTACCAGAATCTATCGGTTTGCTTTAGCCAGTGCGGGTCTAAGCTGGTGGTGAAAATAAGCTTCTCCAGTTTTTTGGGTGAGAAGCGGGAGGCTAACTGGTAATTGGCTTTTTGGGGTTGCCCCGTTTGGGCGAAAATCCCTAGACTGGCCCCTAAAAACAAGGCCAGCGTGTAAACAATTCTCATGTAAAGGGTTTTGTGAGTGTTTGGAAGCTTGAAGATACGAAACGGTCTTTGATTTTTTGGGTTATGCGAAGGGAGCACTTAGCCAAAATGGTTTCTTTTAGTTAATATACTTTGAAGGATGGGTAAGGAGAATATTTTCTTATCTTTTTCCTCTGGTTCAAGTTTTCAACTTGGACCTATCATGGTCTGCAGTTTGCAACTGCAGTGAGGCGCTAGCCTCAAATCTGCTTTGGAGGTAGTGACTTTCTTTCTTCTGCCTTTACTTCCTACTCCCTTCTTACAACCTTCTAGTTGCAGCCGGGGTCTGCGGGCGTTTGTCACTTTTCTCCTTGATGAGAAAAGTAACCAAAAGAATCAAGAAGCCTCAAACTCGCTGACGCTCGGACAGTGAGGCTTCAGTAGTTGTGACACCACGCTGCCGTCCTCTGTTGCATCGCACACGCAGGCCACTGCCATTCGAGCATCCATTGCTTGCGGCGGGCCGTGCCTCGGCCTCACTGTAGGCCTTCGCCCCAGCCTGCCGCAGGTGCCTTCTCTCTTGTCAATCTGCCTTTGGTTTTTTCTATGGTTCAAGTCTGCTACTTGGACCCAAAATGATCGGCAGTTTGCAACTGCCGTGAGGCGAGAGCCTCAAAATCACGATTGCAGAAGGATTAGGAAGGAATGCAAGCGATGTTCCTCGTTGTTGATGGTGTTATCATCAATGACCAAAACTGCGGCTCAGCGCAAGGGAGAATTACTAAGCATAAGCGTTTAGAGCATGTTTTTAGGAAATCGGCCCTTAAACTTATGTGGCTTTCACGCCGCGGGTCATTTCTCTTTTGCCGGGAGGGCCGGGCAATGCTTCTACGGTGAAGCCGGCGGCTTTTAGGCTGCGTTTGAAGCTGCCTTTGGCGCAGTAGGTGACCAGGGTGCCGCCAGGGGCGAGGCAATCGTGCATTTTCTGGAAGATGGTGTCGGTCCAGAGGTGGGGCTGCTTCTCCGGGGCGAAGGCATCGAAATAGATCAGGTCGTAGCTATCCGGGGCCGGGGAGAAGGCCTCTAGATCAGTTTCCAGTTTGCGGAGGGTGAAATGCGGGGTAATGGCGATGGACTGTTCCCAGGGAGCAGCGTGCAAAGGGGCAAAAAAATCCAGCAGTTCTGGGTTGAGAATGAATTTGTCAAACTGCAGCTGGGCCACCACTTCTGGGGTGAGCGGGTATTTCTCCAGGGTGTCATACTGCACCGTTGCCCCAAAAGCTAGGGTGTGTTGCAGCGTGAGTAAGGCGTTGAGGCCCGTTCCAAACCCAACCTCCAGCAGGCGCACCGATGACTGACGTTCCAGGGTTGCCTCTAAGCCCATTTTGATGAACACGTGCAAGGACTCTTGCAGCGCTCCGTGCACCGAGTGGTAATGCTCGTTCAGTTCCGGCACAAACAGGGTGGTGGAGCCGTCTTTTGTTTGTCTTACTTCAAGATTCATGAAGCAAATTAAGAATTAGGAAGCAAGAATGGAGAACTGGACAAGGAAACCAGCTCCGTTTCAGGGACATTTTTCTTAAATCACCCCTATAACACAGATCACGGTTGCCAATCCTCGCAGAAAATCAGTTCTGCCATTGTCCGTAATTCCGGTAACCACTAGGCTGTTTTGCTTATGATTTTTAGAAAACAGGGCCAAAATAGTGGGCAGCAAAAAGGATATCAGGAAGATTTTAGATGAAATCAGGGAAAGAAATCCTGCCTAAAGGATGGAAGGATCAGCGCCAGCTTGCCGAGGTGGCAGGGCTAATCTATGTAGCCTTCGTACTGGATGCTGGTTACTTTGCCTTTGGACAATTGGAACCTGAGCCAGGAGTTGCGTTCCCAGTCGCAGACTTCCACCACGTTCTTGGTTTCTTTGATAAAGAGTTTGTAGCCCATCAGTTTCTGCAGAAGCTCCTGGCGGGAACATCCTACCTTGATGCCGTTTTTCAGCTGCAGGTTAGGGCTTTTGATATCGGCGTAAGAAAGCATGAAGCGTTTGGTGTACATGGGGTAGTACAACTCCACGGTGCTGGAGTCAAAGTTGAGCTGGAAGAGCGTGTCTATGTAGCGGGCGTTGTGCTGGTTATGAATGGTGTCTTTCAAGACCTCAAACTTGGTGCGCACCTGTTCGGCGTACTGCTGCAGCACGGGCTCCTCTACGGGCAAGAAGGGATTGGAGATAAAGGCAGTAGCCTTGATAACCTCTGGGTGCTCCTGTTCCAGCAGTTCTATGCGCTGATAGAACGCCTCCATACGGGCTGTGTTGTTGAAGTTAGGGGCGTAGGTGCTCTTAGGAGCCGTTGTCCTGGGCCTCATTGACGCCCGTGCCACCCGCGGCGTATCTGGTTCCTGGTTTCCCTGGCAGCCAGCCTGTACCCAAAACGGGATTATACACAAAAGCAAAATCAGCCGCCACATACCCATGTCCAAAATAAGAAGAAACCCAGCCAGAATTGTATTCTAATATACAAAAAACGATTTGCAAAGCTACACAGAAACGCAAAAAAATAATCTTGCTTACCTGACCACTATACTATAGGAAACCCTTCTGCGTTGCCGCTTTTCCGGTATTTATTTCACAGTTCGGCCGTGTCTTCCTGCCATAGGAAAACCGCAGTATCGGGTTAGCAGTGCTGCCTTGCACAACGGCTGTTTAGCGGCTATTTTCTCCTAAATGGCATCTAAACAACTAGCTTTTGAAACGCCCTTGGGAAGGCGGCCGGCCGGAGTTCTGGGCCTCTGGGGATTCCTCAAAGGGTACTTCCCGTATCTCAATCCGCACGGAGTTATGGTTGGGCATTACCGGCTGCCCAAAGGCATCGGCATACTCCTGCGTAATCTCTGCCCCGAAGAAGATGATCAGCGAGGAGTAATACACCCAGGAGAGCAGGATGACCATAGAACCCGCCGCACCATAAGAACTGTTGAAATCGCTTTGGCCCAGGTACCAGCCAATGAGGTATTTGCCCAGCAAGAACAGAAAAGCGGTAGCGGCGGCCCCTACCCACACATCGCGCCAGCGAATGATGGCATCTGGTAGATATTTGAAGATCAAGGCGAAAAGAAGGGTGATGAACCCTAAAGAAACCACCACATCTAAAAGGTAGATGAACACAATGGCTATCCCTGGCAGCAGTCGCTGCATATAATCTGTTAGAATGCCAATTAAGGCACTCACCACCAAACTCACCAGCAGGAGAAACGAAATACTCAAGATCATCCCGAAAGACAGGATTCTGTCCATCACCAGTTTCAGGATGCCGTTCTTTGCCTTGGTCTGTAGGTTCCAGACGTTGTTCAAGGACTCCTGCAGGGTCACAAAAATGGTAGTGCCGGCGAAGACCAAGGTGCCTATGCCTATCCAGGTAGCCAGAGGGCTAGGGCCTTCCAAGTGTAGTTTCGCCATCATGCCCTGGATTTCCGTGGCTGCCTCACGTCCCACCAAACCGCTGATCTGGTTGTCCAACTGTCCGGTGACCGCGTCTTCGCCCAAGAAAAAGCTGGCCGTGCGTACCACAATAAACAAGAGGGGAGGCAGGGAGAAAATAGTATTGTAAGAAAGGGCCGCTGCCAACCGGAGCGAGTTGTTCTTCATGAACTCCGATGCGGAATTTGTGAGGATGCCCAATATGCCTTTTGCTGTATACTTAGCCATTCGCTTCAGAATCAGGATTGAAATATCTGAAACTACGGCAATAGACGCCCAATTGTTGATTTTTAGAAAGAATGAGGGTGAAATGGATGGATAATTTAGGGTGTTACTGGATGAATCCAGGATTGGCAGGCACCGCTTGTTTCCTAGTAATTGGTTTTGGGCCTGTTTTCAGGAAATCATGCCTATTCCTTCAAACCTTCAAGCACTCACTCATTCTCTCAATCACTCAATCATTCATTGAAAAGAAAGCGTCAGCTGCCCCGAGGCCAGGAAGTGCGTCTGCACGCCGGTTGGGGTCACGTAAAGGGTGTCTGGTTCCAAGGTGAAGTCGGCGCCGCGTAGCAGGAATCTTTCCTGGAGTTGGTTTTCTTTCAGGCCGGCTTGCAGGGCCTGGCGCATGTTGGCCAGTTGGCTTTTCACCGGGAACTCCATCTGCTTTTCCAGCTGGGCCTTGAACTTGTTCTGCAAGAGCCATTGGGCGGTGTTCACCAACTTGTCTCTGGTCTGCAGGGTGTACTCCAGGTTCTGCACCTTGATGCTTTGGGTGGCGGGGTCATAGAACGGCGTGGCCTGCAGCCATACCTTGCCCTGGAATTTCTTCGTGAGGAAAGACGCTTTGGTCTGGCCGCTCACGTCCAGCGCCAGTAGCAATTGGGTGCCTTTCCCGCTGATGGCCACGTCATGGATGGTGAGCTGGTGTTTGCCCTCTTCAAAGCTGAATTTCTGGTTTTTCACTTCTTTCTCCAGAATCTGGTTGAGGTAGGTGAAGGAAACATCACTGGCAATGTTGAGCTGGGCCACCGACGGCAGTGTGCGGGTGGGAGTGTAGTTTGGCAGGGCTACCAGCGTTTGGCTTGGTTTCTGGCCAGATAAAACCTTGAGGAAAGCGTCAATGCCCACCTGCAGGCTCAGTTTGTTTTGCTGAAGCTCTAGCGGGGTCAGGCGCACGGCCTTGGGCTCCACCGACAGCCAGGTGTTGTACTGGTCGTTCAGAAGCACCGGGTCTTGCAACTGTCGCCAGGCTTGGGCCAGATACGTGGGCAGGGGCACGCGTTTCTGTAGTTCATGGTCCAGTAACCGGAGCATGGGGGCGAGCTGGGCCTTGAGCTTTGGTTCTATGAAAGGGGCCAGGTTCAGCCGCAAAGGACCCAGCGAGAGCGTGGGTTTGCGTGCGCCCCAGGCAAAGTCACCGCTGGTGTAGCTTTTTAGGTTGTAGTCGGGGAGGAGTTGTAGGCGGCTATCGGTGCGCACGGTTACCTCAAACTCGGTCTCCTCGGTTTTCTGGATGTTTTTGCACAGCTCGCAGGCGTTCCACTGCCATCGGCCTTTGGCCCAGATCCTGAGCGGCACCTCCATGGACAGTTTGCTGAACTCAGAGCGCAGTTTCATGGGCCCGGCCTTGGTCACCTTGACCATGAGGTCATCGTCCTGCAGGTTGTCGTCCTGGTAAATAACGCCGGTGAGTTCCTGGTTCAGGATTCCTTCCAGCGCCGAGACCGGAATGGTGATGGGCAACGTGATGGTAGAAAGCCGGGGCTCCGGTAAGGGCGGGGAAGAAACCTGGGCCTCGGGGGCCGGCACGTTAAGGGACGCTGACTTCTGGCAGGCGGGCAGTACGCAGACACACAGCAGAAAAGAAAAGAGAAAGTGGAAAGAGCGCCCTCGCATGCCGTCTAAAATAGTGATGCCTTGGTGGTAAGCCGATGGTGTTTTGTGGCTGTTTTGGCAAAAGTACGCATAAACCGCGTGATTATTGGGCCATGAGCAACTGGTCAAGGAACTCCCGCACATCTTCTTTAGACGAAAGCAGGGCGCAGTTGCGCAGGGTGCCTTTGTAGTAAATGGCAAAGAAAGGCGTGCCGGTAAGTTTCACTTCCTTGCTGGAAACCGGGTTCTCAGCGGCGTCCATCTGCAGAAAAGTGATGTCTCCGTACATGGCATTCTCTGAGAATTCCTTGAAGGAGGGAGCTAGGGCTTTGCAGATAAGGCAGTCTTTGTCTATGAATTTGACTATGACCCGTTCTTTTTCAAAGATGAGGGAGCGCAGTTCGTTATCAGAAGAGATCTGGATGGCCATCATGTTAAATACATTCGTTAAACTATCGGTAACGTGGAAAAACAGCCCTGAGTTGAGGGAAAATGCTATTCCACGCCCAGCGAGCGCTTTTACGGTTCTTTTTGCAGAAGCCATTCTTTTCTGGTGACGGGGGTTTGCCACAGCGCACGGTCCAGTTCCTGGTCTGAGGAGAACTGCAGTTGGGTAAGGCAGCGGGCCTCCACGCAGAGGTTCACCTGCTTCTCCCGGAAAGGCCAGGGCGTTACCCGCACGGTGCCGGTCTTCAGCAGGGCCACCTCGTACTTCACCTGGTCTGGGCCGTTGCTGATCTCCAGGGCGCGCTCCATCTCGGGCAGCTCGTTGCGGCACAGGATGAGCGAGAAGCGGTCGCACCACTGCATGAAATCATAGGCGTACTGCGCCTGGGCTTTCTTGATCTTGAGGCCCTGCCGCCATTTCCGCTGGCACTGGAGCTGCTCATCCAGAAAAGCATCCCACTCCTTTTTCTGGCCGCGCAGTTCTTCGTACAAAAAGGACAGGTGCATGCTGGTGAGCAGGCTGCGCCACCGGCCCTGGAACCGGGCCTCTTTCATGACCTGCTGCGCCTGCTCCAGGCAAAAAGGAAGTTGCGTGAAGTTGGCGGGCGCCCCGGCCGGCGTGAGGGCATAGCGGCCCGTGAGGTCCTGCTGGCCGTCATCGTGCTGGGCAATGGCTGCCAGCGTCTGCATGAAATACAGCGGCCGCTTCTCGGGTAGCCACGCGAAGCCTATCTCGGCGGCCAAAAGGGCGTGGGCCTGCTGGTAGACAATTTCCCAGCCTCTCTCGTGGGGGTTTACAATCATGGTGGTTTTCTCTTCCCTTGGTGCTGCCGATTTTGGCCAATGGGGGCAGTGAAGGTTTGTACGTCTGATTCAGAGATGTAGTAAAGTGGTTTCTACGATGTTTTTGAAAAACATGCCCTAAACCGGTAGCGCGTGCCGCCTTTGCGCAAGGGAAGTTCTGTTTGAAGGCCGATTTCAAAAAATGGGCACAAAAAAGCCCGGCACTGAAAACAATGCCGGGCAGGTCAAGTCAAGAAGGTAAGACTAGAACACAAAACCTAAACGCAGGCCAGTGTTCACGTTAGGGCGCAGGCGCAAAGAGCCGCTTTCTCCTTCCAGAGTGGTGTTAGAGCCATTCTCAGGATTGATCTCCACATCACCCTCTGCCTGGTATTGCAGCCCGAACCCGAACTCCACGCCCAGGTACACGTGCTGCGCGAAGTAGTAGTCGGCCCCGGCCACGGCTCCCAAGCCAAACCCGAAGTAGTTGCGGTTGGTGACGCTGTTCCCGTTTGACCATCCTCCCTCAATCTCGTAGTTGTCGGCTTCCTCGCTGGCGAAGAACTTGGCAAAAGAGATCTCGGCGCCTACGTACGGAGAAAGGCGGTCTGTGCCCGCAAAGTGCTTCTCAATGCCAGGTGCCAGTACAAACAGGGTAGAGGTACGGCTGAAATCGTCATCTGCGGTTTGGTTTTGCACATCCAGGATGAAGGAAGCGCGTAATGCGGTGTTAGGGGCTAAAAAGTAACGGCCGCGCAGCTGGTTCAAGCCCAAGCCTACGGTGTTGCCATCGGTGAGGCTTAACTGTACCTCGCCGGTTACAGCACCGGCACCGGGTTTAATGCCACCGGCATCCTGCGCCGAAGCCGCAAACCCGATGGTAAAACACAAAGCAGCGGCCGAGAGAAATTTCTTCAACATAGTTTTAAAGTTAAATAGGGGATTTTTTGAGGGGCAATAATAAGCAAGCCTTGCGTATTTGCCGCCGGTGAACGGTTCTTTGAAGGATAGTACCCTCACTATGAAGAAGATTGATTTTGTTTGTTTCTGACTTGTTTGGAAAAAATCGGCCTAAAACAAAAAATCCATGCCCGGCAGAAAGGCATGGATTTCAAGAATGATTTCAATCTAAAGAGACAGGTTCTTTGCCCTGAAAAGCTTAGTTGTTGATGCGCTTCAGGTGCAGGAGCATGTCATCGGTCATGGTGTGCAGGTCATACTGCGGATTCCAGCCCCAGTCCTGGCGGGCGGCCAGGTCATCAATGCTCTGCGGCCAGGAATCTGCGATCTGCTGACGGCTGTCTGGCTCGTAGGTAATCTGGAAGTTAGGGTAGTGGCGCTGGATGCTGGCCGCAATCTCCTGCGGCGTGAAACTCATGGCCGCCAGGTTATAAGAAGACCGCACTTTCACCTGCTCGGCGGGTGCGTGCATCAGGTCTAAGGTGGCTTTAAGGGCGTCTGGCATGTACATCATGGGCAGGCGGGTGTTCTCGCTCAGGAAACATTTGTACGTGCCGGTGGCCAGGGCCTGGTGGTAAATGTCCACGGCGTAGTCGGTGGTGCCGCCGCCGGGCAGGGCTTTGTAGCCAATAAGGCCCGGGTACCGCAGGCTGCGCACATCCAGACCGTATTTGTTGAAGTAGTACTCGCACCAACGTTCGCCGGCCTGCTTGCTGATGCCGTACACCGTGTTGGGGTCCATGATGGTGTCCTGGGGCGTGTTCTGGCGCGGTGTGTTCGGCCCGAAAACCGCGATGGACGAAGGCCAGTACACTTTTTCCACTTTCTGCTCCAGCGCGAAGTCCAGCACGTTGAAGAGGCCGTCCATGTTCAGGCGCCAGGCAAACTTGGGGTTCTTCTCGCCGGTCGCCGACAAAATGGCCGCCAGGTGGTAGATCTGCTTGAACTTGTAGCGCGAGGCCAGCTCGGTGAGGTGTTGCGGGGTGAGCACGTCCACAATCTCAAAAGGCCCGGTTTCGCGCAGATCGGCTTGCTTGGGGTATTGGATATCGGCGGCCACCACGTTGGCATCGCCGTAGATTTTTCTCAATTCAAGGGTGAGTTCAGAGCCCAACTGTCCGCAGGCCCCAATCACTAAAATGGCATTTTTCTGTTTTGACATGCAAGTGCTGAATAGGAAAACAAATGTACGTTATTCAAGTGGCTCCAAAAAATATGGGAGAGTGCCGGGGTTTTGTATCTTTGGTGATCTTAGGTACGGAGTAGGAAGAAAACTTACCTGTGCCTCAACTTTTGTTTCAGGCCCGTTTGCAGAAAACAAGCCTGAAACCCCGTTAAATGTTAGTAGCAAGTTTATCTAACCGATATGTACGAAACTTTAAAACCAGATCTGGAGCAGCAGTTAGCCGAGATCAAAGCCAATGGCTTGTATAAAAAAGAGCGCGTGATCACGACCCCGCAGCACGCTGAGATCAGAACCCAGCAGACCGGCGAGGTACTGAACTTCTGCGCGAACAATTACCTGGGGCTTTCCTCGCACCCTGCCGTGCTGGAAGCCGCCAAACGCACCCTGGATACCCACGGCTACGGCATGAGCTCCGTGCGCTTCATCTGCGGAACCCAGGACATCCACAAACAACTGGAGCAGAAACTGGCCGAGTTCCTGGGCACCGAGGATACCATCCTCTACGCGGCGGCCTTTGACGCGAACGGCGGCGTGTTTGAACCTCTGTTCGATGAACAATCAGCCATCATCTCCGATGCCCTGAACCACGCCTCCATCATTGACGGCGTGAGGTTGTGCAAGGCGCAGCGCTACCGCTACGAACACAACAACATGGCCGATCTGGAAGCCAAACTGCAGGAGTCCCAGGGCGCCAAGCACCGCATCATTGTCACCGACGGTTCTTTCTCCATGGACGGCACCATCGCGCAGCTGGACAAAATCTGTGACCTGGCGGATCAGTACAAAGCCTTGGTGATGGTGGACGAATGCCACTCCAGCGGTTTCATTGGCAAGACCGGCCGCGGCACGCATGAGTACAACAATGTGATGGGCCGCGTGGACATCATCACCGGTACTTTGGGCAAAGCGTTGGGCGGCGCCATGGGCGGGTTCACTTCGGGCCGTAAAGAGATCATTGACATGCTGCGCCAGCGTTCGCGCCCATATCTTTTCTCCAATTCCCTGGCACCGGCCATTGTGGGAGGTTCGCTGGCGGTTCTGGAATTGCTGAGCTCCACCACTGAGCTGCGTGACCGCCTGGAGTGGAACACCAAATACTTCAGAGAGAACATGACCGCTGCCGGGTTTGACATCCGTCCGGGGGTACATCCTATTGTGCCGGTAATGCTCTACGAGGCCGCCCTGGCACAGGAGTTTGCCGCCCGCATGCTGGAGAAAGGCATTTACGTGATCGGGTTCTATTTCCCGGTGGTAGCCAAAGGCGCCGCCCGCATACGGGTGCAGCTTTCTGCGGAACATACTAAGGAGCAGATAGATCGCGCCATCCAGGCCTTTACCGAAGTTGGCAGGGAACTAGGTGTCCTGAAAGGATAATCTTTCGGAACCTTAAGAGAAAAGCATGAAACAAGACCGGCCTGCCATTCTGAAAATGGCAGGCCGGTCTTGTTTTTTAGAGGCTCACTTTCAGTTATTCGAAAATAAAGTGAGCGGCGCTTGAAATGAATAAACTAATTAGTTAGTTATTAAACTAAATTAACAGTTATACTGCGCCTAGAATCAGTGATTTGATAATTATTTGTTGCGGAGCGGCTTGGGGTATTCTTTGAAATATCCTTTTAATGCTTAACTATCTAGTTGAAATAAAGGCGTTACTTCCATCACCTAGCAATTAGAATTCATTTTTATTTTATTTCATATTTTAATTTTAAACTATGATGAAATCTAAAGTTCTATTTAAATCGCTGCTGGCAGTAATACTGCTGTATTTTAGTGCAAACGTTAGCATGGGTTGGGCGCAGGAAAAACCGAATTTCCTTTTCTTCAAAAATGGGCAACCTGTGGACCTGACCAAAAGCTACTCTTTGGAGGAGTTAAAATCCGGGGTAGTGGTAAACCAAACGGAGGATTTGGAAATTGCTCATGTCTACTTGGTGCGGGATTTACGGCCTATAAAGGCCCTACAAGTCAAAGATCAGGCAAACCTGCAGAAGTTTGAATTATATGCCTGGGGCATGGGCCCTGAAGAAGACGGGAAAAATGTTGCATCCCATGTGCTAGAGCCAGTCCTTAAACCAGGTGACCGGTTTGTCTTTGACGCCATCTGGAAAGGCACGCCAATTTCTTTTGCCTTGAAGGTGAAATAACGGAGAATATCTTGCTGCATAACAGCAAAAAGCCCTGTTTGTTTTACCTTTTTTTCCTGAAAATACCCCAAAAACGTCTCCGTTGGTATGTACTATGCTACCAACGGAGACGTTTGTTATTATATGGAATTTAGGTTGTCAGCGAAACAATCATTCCCTACTTTTGTCTTGTAATTACTTAAAGGATATGTTCTTCCATTTAAGGAAATGCGGTACCTACAGCGTTCCAAAGGAAAGGGGCCTGTACCGGTAATATGGTAACTGCTGTAGAAGCAGATGAGAAATTAAATCAGAAAGTGGTCCCCCAGACTAAAAAATTAATGAAGGTATTTTTAAGATATAGCAGATTCTTTTCCCCTGGTTCCTTTAAAACATCCATAGAGAACTATTTCCTGCTCCCCCTCCCCAAAAAACACCTCTGGCATTCGCCGCTTTCGCCCGTTTACTCCCCCTGCACCTTATAAAAGCCGGTAATAGGTAGAAACAAGTAACCAATAGATTAAATAAACAAAAAGAAAGACAGACAAAAACCAAAAACCACATGCAGGAAAAACTAGTAAGGATTGGCGTCTTCTATGACGGCAATTACTTCTTGCAGGTCAGTAATTACTACGCCTACGGGCATCAGCGCAAACGCAGGATTAGTATTTCTGGCCTTCATGAATTTATCAGGGAACAAGTGGCCGAGGAGGAGGACGTGGACCCACGTTTCTGCCGAATCGTAGACGCCCACTATTTCCGGGGCAGGCTCAATGCCTACGAAGCCAGCCAACGCGGCGACACCCTGTACTGGGACCGTGTGTTTGATGACATCCTCATGTCTGAGGGCGTGACGACCCATTACCTGCCCGTGCGGACCACGCCGGAGGGGTACAAGCAGGAACGCGGCATAGACGTATGGCTGGCCTTGGAAGCTTTTGAACAGGCATTCTACAAACGGTTCGATGTACTGGTGCTCATCTCCTCAGACGGGGACTATGTGCCCATGGTACGCAAGGTGAACACCCTGGGAACCCGCGTGATGGCGCTTACCTGGGAGTTTGAGTACACCACAGACAACGGCCAGCGGATGACAACCCGCCCGTCGCAGGATCTGTTGGCCGAGGTGACCTACCCCATGGCCATGCATGGCATCATTGATCAGCGGATTGCCCAGAACGATGCCACCATCCAGCGCCTGTTCGTACAGCCGGACCAGAAGCGGAACGCGGCGCCCCAAGGCCACGACGAGGACTATGAAGAGTCGCACGGGAATGTTGACGGACACGGTGAAGGCGAGATCATGAGCCTGAAAAACGGGTATGGTTTCATTAAATTCCCACCCAACAACCTGTTCTTCCACTTCACCAACGTGATTGACACAGATTTCAATGAGCTGCACGTAGGCGACCGCGTGGAGTTTGAGATTGAGAAAGATGATGAAGGCAACGACGTGGCCAAAAGCGTCAAGCTTCTCTAGCGGTCTGACTAACGGCAACAGAAGTAGTAGTATGCATAGGCGGCCTGACTAGCCACCTTTACAAAAGAACCCGTAAGCGGCCTGACTAGCCCTTTGGGAATAAGTGTTCACTTGCAGCCTGACTAGCTGCTCTTGAAAGAGTGAGGGGAAGCGTGACAAAGCTTTCCAAGACAAAACAACAAAGACAAAAATACGAAAGGGGGAGCCGGACAGCTCCCCCTTTTCCTTTAATAACAGGTGCATTTTCTCATTGAGCCTGGTTTGGGGCTTGTTTTACAAAATCAGGCTTAAAGCGGATTGAGGGCTGTGGTCTGGTCAATGAACAGGAAGGCGTCATAGCGTTGGGGCAGGACCGTGGGTACGTAATTACCACCCTCCGAGGCCGGGTTGTACACCACCCCAATGGCTCGGTGCCCGCGCCGCTGGAGCGCCTCGGGGATGTCCTTCAGCTCACGCATGAGCAGGAGTTTGTCCTCGGCGCTGTGCCGGTGCAGAATATCCTCCCAACTGTTGTTCATGGCGGCCGGTACGTTCATAACCCTGGTGGCCGCGCCCCACATGGTAGCCGCTATTACCTGCCCTTGGTAAGACCCGAAGCCCACCAGGTACACTCCCTTGTCTTCATGCTGCTCACGAATCAACTGCCCGATGTTCACCATGCCAGCGTTGGCCATGTCTGTGTAGCGGGCGTCTCCTACGTGCGTGTTATGGGCCCAGACAATGATTTTGGCTCCATTTCCCCGGTGAGCCACCAAACGGTTCACGGTTTCCTGCATGTGGCGGTCCCGCACGTTCCAGGAACCTGTACTGCTCCTGATCATCTGGGTGTAATACCGTTCCGCGTTCAAGGCTACCAACGCATTTTGCTCGGCGTTGAAGGAGGCCTCATGGTTGGCGGGCTGCCTTGATCGGTAGGCTTGTACCGCCTCCAGCAGGGTTTGCATTTGCTGCGCGCAGGAGGTGCCTTGCGCGGTGGCCTGGGCGTACAGCTGCTCATCTTGGTTGTACGGTTGCAGGCAGGTCTGGGCGTTTCGGGCCAGTTGGGCAATGGCGGGGTCCGCCGTCTCCATATAAGAACGTACTGCCTCTAGTGACTCCCATAGACTGTAGACGTCCATGCCGTAGAAACCTACTTTCTGGTTTTGGGCCAAGGATTGGTTGTGCTGCCTGAGCCACTCAGAGAAAGTGGCGACCTCCTGGTTCGCCCACATCCAGGTGGGCCAGCGTTGGAAAGCCTGCACCGCCTGCTGCGCGGTACCGCCCGTCTGCCCCTGGATATACTGGTTCAAGGAGTAGGAGGCGGGCCAGTCGCCTTCTACTGCAATCAGGTTAAAGCCTTTCTCCTGGATGAGCCTCTTGGTGATGTTGGCCCGCCAGGTATAGAATTCCGAGGTTCCGTGGGAGGCCTCCCCAATCAACACGTATTGGCTGTTGCCTATCTCGTTGATCAGGATGTCCAGATCGCCTACGTCCTCCAGCGGGTAAACCCCTTTCGTGAGGAAACCCTCTTCCTGCTCTCGCTCGTCCAGCGAGTCGTTGTCTGAGGAGCAGGAGAAGAGCCATCCGCTTAACAGTAACACCCACACCAGCTGCAGTCTTCCCATGTTCAATTTCCGCATAAACATATCTTGAGTTGTTTTGAAGGAATGGAATAGTTATAAAAGGTTTACTTTGTTCTACTCCCAGAATATGCTTAACGAAAGCGCAGGACCTTGGTGCGTTGAATTTGTACGGGTTTTTATAGAGGCAAATACCCAAATGTAGGAAAGCTAATAAGTGTTAAACGTATTGGTATTATTTAATTTGTTTCAAAAGATGAGGTTGGGTTCTGGGCCGGTTTTAGTCCTGAGAAGGGACAGGGGCATCCTGTACTGCCGTATCTGGCGAGGGCAGGAGTTCAGCCAGCGGCGGCAGCCAATAAGGAGTGCCGTACTTGGGGTTAAGCACCAGTTTGTTGCGCATGTTATCCAGGGGACTTTCCTTGTGCAGCCGATGAAGCAGTTGCCAAGTGGCGGTGGCATCGGGCAGGGCGCGGTGCCATCTGGTAAGCGGGATGCCGTAAACCTTGCACATGTCGGGTAGGCTGCGCGGGGAGGGCTGGCGCAAACGGCACACTGACAGGGTATCTATAAACGGATGTTGCACCGGCCCAAGTTTGAGCCGGCGGTAGGTGCTGTACAGGAAACCCAGGTCAAAAGGGGCATTGTGCGCCACCACCGTGCTGTCCCCGATGAACTCTTTAAGGATGCTGAAAGCGGTGCGCTCGTCCATGGCATGGGCCAGATCCTCGGGCGTGATGCCCGTCAGTTCCGTGATTTTCCTGGGGAGTTCTCCTTTCAGTTGCACCAGCGTGTGGAACCGGCCCGTGATCTTGCCATTGGCGCTTTTCACGGCCGCTATCTCAATCACCCGGCCTTTGCTCCCGCTTACCCCGGTGGTTTCAAAATCAAGGGCGGTCACGTTGCTGAGGATGGGCGTGAGGTCCGGAAAAAGGGGCAGAAAGGGAGCGTCAGGCATGGAAAAAATGAGTAGCTTGTAGCACGTATACGCAAGAACCTCGTTCTGTTTTACTTCCCGTTTTCATACATCAGGGGTAAAACAAAGCGCCTCCCAGGTTGTTGCAGGAGATACCATAACCCTTAAAAAGAGCAAGCGTGAGCACTACTCAATATGATGCGGTGGTAGTTGGTTCTGGTCCTAATGGTTTGTCGGCGGCTATTGTGCTGCAGCAGGCGGGGCTGGAGGTGCTGTTGATAGAAGGAAAAGACCAGTTGGGCGGCGGGCTGCGCTCCCGGGAACTGACCCTGCCGGGGTTTGTGCACGATGTGTGCTCGGCCATCCACCCGTTGGCGGCCGGGTCCCCTTTCTTCAAGACCTTGCCGCTGCAGGAACACGGGCTGGAGTTTGTGTACCCTGAGGTCTCGGCGGCGCACCCGTTTGATGGCGGAAGGGCCGCGGCGCTGCACCTGTCTTTAGAGGAAACCGCGCAGGCCCTGGGACCAGACCGACAGGCGTACCTCAACCTGATGAAGCCCTTGGTCAAGAGCTGGCCTGGCCTGGCCAAAGATGTGCTGGGCCCCTTGCGGATTCCCGACCACCCCATTGACATGGCTGCTTTCGGGCTGAATGCTTTGACCTCGGCTACGTTTCTGGCCAATAAATTCAAGACGCAGGAAGCCCGGGGGCTATGGGCGGGCATGGCGGCACACTCCATTCAGCCGTTGTCTAACCTTACTACCTCGGCCATCGGGTTGGTGCTCATGGCGGTGGGGCATTTGCAGGGCTGGCCGGTACCCCGAGGTGGCTCGCAACAGATTGCCAACGCGCTGGTGTCTTACTTCGTGAGCCTGGGTGGTAAAATTGAGACCGGGAACTACGTGACTTCCCTGAAACAACTGCCTTCGCACAAAGCGCTCCTGCTGGACGTTACGCCCAAACAACTGCTGGACATTGCCGGCGAGAAGCTGTCGCCTTTCTACCGGGGTCAGTTGCAGCGTTACCGGTATGGCATGGGCGTGTTCAAGATAGACTGGGCTCTGGACGGACCCATCCCGTTCACGGCGCCCGAGTGCCGCCAGGCCGGGACCATCCACCTGGGCAACACGCTGGAAGAGATCGCGGCTTCGGAAAGGGAATCGGCGAGCGGGAAACACCCGGAGAAGCCTTTTGTGCTCCTGGCCCAGCAAAGCCTTTTTGATAGCAGCCGCGCGCCCGAGGGCAAACACACGGCCTGGGCGTACTGCCACGTGCCCAACGGATCCACTATTGACATGACCCAAGCCATTGAAGGACAGGTAGAGCGTTTTGCGCCCGGTTTCAAGGATTTGATCTTAAAACGCCACACCATGAACACGGCCCAGATGCAGGCTCATAACCCTAACTACATCGGCGGCGATATCAACGGCGGCATCATTGACATGGGGCAGCTGTACACCCGTCCGGTGGTGACCTTGTCTCCGTACCAGACCTCGGCCAAAGGCATCTACATCTGCTCCTCGTCCACCCCGCCGGGCGGAGGCGTGCACGGCATGTGCGGTTTCCACGCCGCCCGCCGCGCCCTGAAAGATGTGTTCCAGCTATCGGCGCCAAAATTATCTTAAAAAGATTCGCACCAGGATAGGGGTAGCGCCGAATATAGCGGTCTTACTATCTCATGAAGGGAAAAAGTCCACCTGAAGCACCTAGTGCGGATGGTGGGCTTTGTTCTTTTACAGGCGTTTTAAACGCGTTTCTTAGAAAAGAAGCCTAAAATAGATTTTGCCTTCGGGGCTGCAGGATCGGATGAAAGTCCTTTCTTGGGAAACGGAATCTCTGCCCGATGATCTAGTATTTCTCCACGCCTAGGGCTGGGCTCCAATCAGATTTGGGTTCGAAGTGCTGCCACAGCGTTTTGGAGACGGCCCTGATGAGCGCGTAGCCGGCGTTGCTGTATTCCCAGCTCTCGTCTTTCTGGTTTTTGGTGATGATGCAGAACACGTAGTCGCCGTGCGGGGCATTCACCAGCACCACCTCTGAGCGGGACCGGTTCACTGCCCCTGATTTAGAGGCGGTGTGCACAAAAGGCGGTATCTGCGAAAGTGCCTCGCTGTCAAAATAAATGCGGCCCAGGTTTCGGTACATGCGCTCACTCGCGGCGGGGCTCACGGCTTTTCCCTCCCTGATCATGGTCACCAGCGTAGCCATTTCCCGAGGTGTCGTCTGGCCCCAGCCGTACTTCTCCCAATTAGGGCGCCGGCCCGGAGTGCGGGAGTTCATGCGGGTGTAGGTAAAGCCATTTTTCTCAAGCCAGGCGTTGATGGCGGTACCGGTACCCGCCAGTTGTTGCAGCCACAGGCTGGCGGTATTGTCTGAAGTGGTGATGCTGAGCATCTGGATTTTGCTCAAAGCCACGGTAGAGCTGTCCTTGAAACTGCCCACAATGTCTTCGCCGGCATAGTATAGCGAATCGCGGTAGCGCAGGATGGTTTTGGGGTCGATTTCGTTGCGCTCTATTTTATCGAACATGGCCACCATGATAGGCACCTTGATTATGCTGGCGGTGGGGAAAAGCGTATCGGCGTTGATGGCCACCGTCTTCCCAGTTTTTAGATGCCGCACATAAATGCCTACCTCGCCCTGGAAGTCTTTGGTAAGCGTCTGCAGTTTCTGGGTGAGCTGCTTGTCGGTTTTCTCTTTAGCCGTTTTCTGCCCGAAAATCGGCAAAGAGACGAAAAGCACGAGCAGGAGGGAGAGGAGTGAAGGGAATCGCATGGTCATCTGGTTGATGCCCAAAAGATAGGCATTTCCAATAAGCCAACCGCTTTTCTGGTCAGTTCAGTGGCTGTTAAGTGCTTTGGGGCTGTTTTCTGGAAAATGAGCCTGAAATAGGGTGGTCTCAATTTTAGAACCAATTACAGGGGAGAGCTTTGGGCACAGACACTCGCTGGACCTCCGGACACTTCAAGGTCTTATTATGTGCAGACGGTAAAGCGGAGGTAGACAGAAAATCCTCTCCTGATTTAGGAGGGTGCCCACAGGGCAGGAAACGACAATTGCTGGGGCAAACTCGCGCTAGACGTGCCTAGGGCAGACTAGATGGATAGGGTTGTGCGGGAAAGCAATCAACAATAAACAATCAGCAATCAGCAATGAACTATGCGGCGGCTACTTTCTCTACCACCTTCGGCTCAATGTCAAACAGGAAGTGGTTGAGTTTGGAGCGCAGGTCGGCGGCGGAGAGGTTGCGGTAGACTTCGCCGTTGCGCACGAGGGCAATCTGGCCGGTTTCCTCGGAGACCACCAGCACCACGCTGTCGGTGACTTCAGACAGGCCGATGGCGGCGCGGTGACGCAGACCCATGGAAGCGGGCACATCGTTGCTCTCCGTCACGGGTAGAATACAGCGCGCGGCTTTGATCCGGTTGCCCTGGATGATGACGGCGCCGTCGTGCAGCGGACTGTTCTTGTTGAAGATGGAGATAAGCAGACGCTTGCTCACGATGGCGTCAATGGCGTCACCGGACTCGGCGAAGTAGCGCAGTTCTGAGCTGCGGGCAAACACGATCAAGGCGCCGGTGTTCTTGCCGGCCAGCGACTTGGCCGCCTCAATGAAGGGGGTGATGGAAAGCTTGTCGGTAGGCTCGGTGCGGCGCCAGGGGAATCCTTTGAACAGACGCTCGTTGTTGAACGCGGTGGTCTTGCCAATCATCAAAAGGAAACGCCTGATTTCGGGCTGAAATACGATAATCGCCGCTAAAACGCCCACGCCCATGAACTGCCCCAAGATGATGGTAAGTAGCTCCATGCCGGCGGCTTTCACCACCAGGTACAGCAGGTAGATAGATAATAGGCCTAAGAAGATCTTGAGGGCCACGCTTCCGGTCAGGAGTTTGTAGAGTTGGTACAGCAATACCGTCACCAGCAGCACATCAATAATGTCCAGCCACTCTATATCTAAAAACCCTATGGAAAACAGTGGAATCACGCCGTCAGCATCTTTTTAACAATTTCAATAGTATGTACCGCCTCTTTCACGTCATGCACCCGCAAAATGTCTGCCCCGTTCAGTAACGCCACGGTGTTGGCGACAATTGTGCCTGTGAGGGCCTCCTCCGGACCCACGTGAAGCGGTTTGTAGGTCATGGATTTGCGGGAGAGCCCCACCAGCAATGGTAACTCAAACAGTTCCAGTTCTTTGAGCCGGCGCAGCAGCTGGTAATTCTGGTCCACGTTTTTCGCGAAACCAAAACCAGGGTCCAGCAGAATGTCCTTTACCCCGGCTGCCCTCAACGCTGCCACCTGCCCGGCCAGGAAAGAGGTGATCTCTTCCAGCAGCCCCTGCTCATAGTGGTTCTGCGAAGCCATATTCTGCGGCGTGCCGCGCATGTGCATGAGAAGGTACGGAACCTGTAACCGGCCCGCTGTAGGGAACATGTCCGCGTCCAGCGTACCACCGGAGACATCGTTGATGATGTGCGCCCCGTGCCGTACTGCCTCTTCCGCTACCCGGGCCCTGAAGGTGTCAATGGACAACAGCGCCTCAGGGAAAGCTTTGGAGAGCGCCTCTATAATGGGTACTACGCGATTTAGCTCTTCCTGTTCCGAAACTTCCGGAGCGCCCGGTCGGGTGGAGTAACCGCCTACGTCCAGGAACGTGGCACCGTCCTGGAGCATCTTCTCGGCCTGGGCCAGGGCCTGGTCGGTACCCTGCAATCGGCTGCCCGCGTAAAAGGAATCTGGGGTGGAGTTGAGGATGCCCATTACCGTGGGCTGCTGCAACAAGACCAATCTACCAGCGCAGTTGAGGGTGATTTTTTTGCAAAAAAGTGTATCTTTCGCGTTCAATTGGCCTATTCCCATTTCCTATAAAAGTAAAACGAAAAACTTGATTCACCAAACCGCCCAGGAGTACAACCGCGTGGTAGAAGCATGCCAGCGCCTGTTTTTGCAGAAAACCCAGGACTACGGCACCGCCTGGCGAATCCTGCGTCTGCCTTCCATCACCGACCAGATTTTCATCAAAGCGCAGCGCATCCGGTCCATCCAGGAGAAGGGCACGCAGAAGATACAGGATGATATTGCGTCTGAGTTTGTGGCCATTGTGAACTACTGCGTCATTGCCCTCATGCAGGAGCAACTCATAGCACAAGGTGAGACCGAGCAGGCCTTGCTGGTGGAGCGGGTACGGGAGTTGTACCAGGAGGAAATCAGGAAGACGCAGGCGCTGCAGGAAGACAAGAACCATGATTACGGCGAGGCCTGGCGCAGCATGCGCGTGGAGTCTATGACCGATCTGATCCTGATGAAGATTTACCGCACCAAACAGATAGAAGACAATGCCGGCCACACGCTAGTGTCTGAAGGGGTAGAGGCCAATTACCGCGATATGCTCAACTATGCTGTGTTTTGCCTTATCAAACTAAATTATCCTGACCATGGTACTCCGTCTGCTTAGTAGGTTCGCTTGGATAGTGGTGGGCGGGTTGTTCATCTTCTCGGGTCTGATCAAACTGAATGATCCGGTGGGCACCGCCATCAAACTGGAGGAGTACTTTGAGGTGTTCTCCACGGATTTCTCCTCGGTGTTTCTCTCGTTCAAACCGTTTGCACTGTACCTGTCCATCTTCCTGAGTACCCTGGAAGTGGTGCTGGGCGTGGCCCTGCTGGTGCGCTGGCGCCTGAAGACAGTGTTGTGGCTGCTCTTCTTCCTGATTGTGTTCTTCACCTTCCTCACCTTTTACTCGGCGTACTTCAACAAGGTAACCGATTGCGGCTGTTTCGGGGATGCCATCAAACTCACGCCTTGGCAGTCGTTCACGAAGGACATCATTCTGCTGGTACTCATCCTAGTGCTATTGTTTACCCAGCGCCATCTGCTGTCATTGGGTCAGATGAACCGCGGCGTGACGGGTGCCATTGTGCTGGTGTCGTTGGTCTTCTCGGTGGCCATTAGCGTGTATGCTTACCAACACGAGCCGTTCCTGGATTTCAGGTCTTACCGGGTGGGCGCCAATATCCCCAAGCTCATGAAACCATCGGCGCCGCTGCGGTACCAGTACGTGATGGAGAAAGCCGGCGTGGAGTCTACCTTTGAGAGTTACCCCACCGATACCACCTACAAATTCAAGAAGATGGTGCCGCTCAACCCGGAGGATGGCCCCAAGATCACCGATTTCAATATCTGGAACGATCAGGGCGATTTCACGAAGGAGATGTTCCTGGGCAACCGCCTACTCATTCTGGTGAAAGACGTGAGCAAGGCTGACCAGGAGAGTTTCAAGGAAATCAACGCCCTGCTGGCCGGTCTGGAGAAAAACCAAACGCCCAAAGTGGTGCCGGTGGTCATTACCTCCAGCAGCAGCCAGGAATTTGACGTGTTCCGCCACGAGGTCAACCTGTCGGCGCCGTACTTCTTCGCCGATGCGACGGTGCTTAAAACCATGATCCGCTCCAATCCAGGCTTACTACTTTTCAAGAACGGCATCGTGGTAGGCAAGTGGCACTACAATGATATCCCAGACCTGTCCGAAGTGCAGACCTTGGTACGATAGCGCGCCTAAACCACTTGTTTGCCTCTGAACTACAGCGTTTCTGGCCCGGTTTTCCGGAATCTGGCCAGAAACGAAGATGGAAAAGGACGCTTGGTAAGCGGCAATTCAGATAAGGGGGGCAAGTGGTTGCTGACAGAAGCCTTGTCAAACGTGCGGTTTTAGGTATTCGGCCTTCGGTATCTACTGCCTGAACTTGAATAGGAAGGTGATTCTACTATATTTTCCCGTGGATCGGTCCCTTGTTACGGTCTTGTACGTACACGCAGTTTACAAGCCGTTTCTGAGAAAATAGCCCAAAAACGAACCGGTTTGCCGCTGGTCTTTGCAATCCTTGAAACCTGTCTCTGATTACATGTCTTCCGCCCAAGTCCTTTCCCAACTGACTGAACTTCCTGCCAAAGTTTTCCTCGTGGGCATGCCCGGTTGCGGGAAATCCACGGTGGGGAAAGAACTAGCCCAACGGCTGCAGTGCACTTTCCTGGACTTGGATACTTTGATTGAGGAGCAGGAGGGGCTTGCCGTGCCGCAGGTATTTGAGCAGCGCGGGCAGGAGTATTTCAGGCAAGCCGAGGCGCAGGCCTTACGTCTGGCTGCCGCCCGATCAGAGCGCCTGGTGTTGGCAACCGGTGGCGGCGCACCCTGTTTCTGTGAAAACATGGGTTTTATGGTTTCGCAAGGTGCCACGGTTTATTTGAAACTCACTCCCGCCGAATTGGTGGCCCGCCTAACGCCGTCTGACCTGCAGGGTCGGCCCTTGCTGCGGGACAAAACCCCCGATGAGTTGCTGGTGTATCTCGCTGACACTCTGCGACAACGCGAACCGTTTTACCAACAGGCATCTTTGGTCGTTGCCGCCGGAGGCCGAGATGTACCTACCGTGGCGCAGCAAATTGAGCAGTGCCTTCTTGGCGCCGCTAGCCAGTAAAATGGCTGATTCTGGATAATTTTAGTTATTTTTGCGCGTTTCCTGGCAAGAAACGCTTCGTTTAATTTTTTCTGTTTACTATGAAACCGAATCACAAAGGATCTGCAACTCTGTTCAAGAATCCAGTACTGGAGCGGCTCACCCATACCCACATTGCGCTCCCCATCTCTATCTTCTTAGTGATTGCTACTGGTCTGCTGGTGTACGGCTTTACATACGGCTTCCTGGATGTGCTCTCGGCGGTAGGTTTGTTTGTAGCCGGTTGGCTCATTTTCTCGCTGGTGGAATACCTGGCGCACCGCTACATTTTCCATATGGAGCCCACCAATGAGTTCAAGAAGAACATCCAGTACACGTTTCACGGAAACCACCACGACTACCCCAAAGACAAAACCAGGCTGGCCATGCCGCCCATCGTGAGTCTGTTTATCGCCTCGTTTTTCTTTTTCGTGTTCAAACTGGTCTTCGGGTCGCTGGTATTTGGTTTGGTGGCTGGTTTCTTGTTTGGGTACGCGCTTTACCTTTTCGTGCACTACGCGGTGCATGCTTACGCGCCACCCAAAAACTTCTTGAAACAGCTCTGGATTCACCACAGCATCCATCACTACAAAGACCCTGAGCGGGCGTACGGCGTTTCTTCCCCACTTTGGGATTGGATCATGGGTACCATGCCAGAGCAGCGTAAAAGATAAGCTATACCTATATAAAAAGAGAAGGCCACCTTTGCAGGTGGCCTTCTCTTTTTAGAGTTGTTGGAGTAAATGAGCCCTAAAGCCGGTTTCTTCCTCCACCCCGTATTTTGCGGAGTAGCCACATGATCAAAGCAATCACAATCACAATCACGATGACTGCGGTCCACATACCGGCCTGGAAAATATCCCCGATAACGTCGCAGCTGGAAAGCGTCATGGACATGATCAGCATGAACGCGAAAAAGTATGCTTGTAAATTTTTCATATCAGTAAGTTTAGGTCATTGATTAAAGGCTTGGTTTACACCATAAAACCATTTGTATTCAGATTACTCTATTTTAGACAAAAAGGTTGAGCCTGAGTTTTTCCGGTCCGTCATTTGGCACGCTTTGGTGTTCGGTAGTTCACTGGTTTGCAATTGTTGACGATTACTCCGCCAGCAAATACAGATAGACAAATGTGAGGAGTTGGATCAGATAACAGATATGGTTTTGATGCCGAGGTGAGTGAAAACCGCCGAAGTGGGAGAGCTATAGATTGCCTTGTTAGGCGTGAGAAGGAAAGATAAGCCAAGATGGAGCGAAACCACATCTTTCGGTAGAACGGCTTTTCGGTAAAACGAGCTATAAACGGTTTTAAATGGAGAAAGCAATTGGTATGATGCTGATGGATTCCGGCAGGCTGGAATTATTGGTGAGCCAAGTCATGCTCTAAACAAGAAAGGCCCGTCTACATGACGGGCCTTTCTTGTTTAGAGCATGACTGATGCTACTATTTTAAAGCGATGGGATCTGGTTTGCCATCTGGGTCATTGGTTACTAAACCTTGCGAGCCTACTCTTCCGCCGGTTAAAGCCAAGATGCCAGCTACGTGCGGAGCGGCATAAGACGTTCCGTTACCGTTCACGTATCCGCTGCCTTTCCAGGTAGTTTTGATGTTGGTACCCGGCGCTGCATATTTCACAGAAGCCCCGAAGTTAGACGAAGCGTTGAACTTGCCGTAAGAGTCCATGTTAGATACCACATACACGTTTGTGGCAACCACACGGGCCGGAGAGTCAACCTTGCAGTCAATAGAGCTGTTTCCAGATGCTACCACTACAAACATGCCTTTGGCAGCTACTTTTCTTACTAAGTCATCCAGCATAGTGGAAGCAGCCACGCGCAGACTCATATTCACTACGTCGCCTGCTTTCCCGTAGGTATAAGCATGGTTCAACGCCGAGTAGATGCGGGTAAGGGTTCCGTAACCAGTGTTATCAAATACGCGCAGGGCAACAATGGTCGCGTTAGCGGCCACGCCTACTACGCCAGTTGTATTGTTTTTGGCACCGATGATACCGGCAACTGCAGTACCGTGGCCATAGCCGTCTTCATAAGAAGTAACTCCGGAAATAAAGGACTTGCTGCGGGTTTTGTCTACGTTCAAGTCTGGATGGGTAGACTGCACGCCTGAGTCAATCACCCAAACGGTTTTGCCAGTACCGTCACCATAACCTACACGGGCCACGCCCCAAGGAATGGACTGGGTAGTGGCGGTTGTAGAAGTAGTAGTTTCAGCAGAAAGGGTAGCAACAGCTTTCTCAAGCTGTACCGTTTGTTCCTGCTCTACATACGCTACGTTTTCATCTTGTCTTAACTGTAGCACCTGGTCTTTGCTGAGGTTACCAGTGAATCCATCTGATGCACCGTTGAACACTTCGCTAACGCGATTCTGGTTTATGCCTAATCTCGAAAATAAGCGGTTTCTTAACTCTTGTTTAGAAGCGGCAGAGCCATTCTTCATTACAACAATGTATTTACCTTCTACCGCTTTGGAGGCAGCGGCAGGAGGGGTTGGCGCAGTAGCCGTTTCTTCTAAAAGTTCGTCTTTCTGGCAACCCGCCATAGAGAATACAGAGGCCAGGGCGAAGAAAGAGACTGCTTTTTTGAAATTAGTTGATCGCATAGTTAATCTTTTGATATTAAAGATAAAGAGCAGCGTAACCAAGCGTCACGCTTCTTCGTAACCCCCGGCTTTTGTTTATGGTTCAATCACCCTCTACTGTTTGAGGTAATAATTAGATTTTTAGTCTTTATAAGGCCGAAAAAGTTATATGGTATACTGGATATGATCAATGGAAAGGCTTGTTTTTAAACCTGAAGCGCCTAGTTTGTATAAAGTTAAGTCGATGTACTCCTTAAGAGGCATGCTCTTGATTTAGGTTCATAATTATGAAAGAACGCTAAAACGGACCAGCGGAAGGCAGTGCATATTTGCTCATTTACATTCTGTGGTAAGCTGGTAATGCTCCAGGTTTTTTCAAGATAAGCTTCGGAATGATGGGAGTGTAATTACTCAGTGCTTCGTAGTGGCCTTATATTTTCCTTAATCATAAGAGGAAAAGTTTGAAAGGAAAGCAGTGGCTTTAATATTATAAAATTCATATATTCATGTAAGCTCTACAATGTATATAAGTAGTTGTAGGTGCTTGCCAAAGTAGTTAACTCAAAATTACAGCCTACTTAGGATGCCCTGCTCTGTCTCTCGTCTAACCTTACCAAGATTGTGGCTAACCTCTTGTTTATAAGTAGTGTGTTGTTGTTTAATAGCGTTTTTAGAGAAGCTAAGAATGTAATTTTAAACAATAGGAAAGTGCTTATAGTATTTTGAATTTTAATATAAGGATTAACGAGTAAAGGCAAGAATAATCCAGAAATGGCTGATAAGTAGTTGATTTTATTATGCATGCATAATAAAATATATAAATAATCTTACAATTATATGCTGACCAATCTATGGTTTTACTCATAATTTCTAAAAAGGTTATATAAATAATTTAATTTAAATTATTGTATATGTTAGAAAAAAAGAGGGAGACTAGAAGCAATTCCATTATGTGTACTTACATAGGTTTTAATGGTAAGAAGTATAAATATTTTTTGTCAATATTGGCTTTGTAATTATATCAGCTAGACATGAATATAAATAAATAAAAGCCTGCTAATACAATTTTTAAACATTTGAAAGGGTATTTATACGGTATTATAAAAATTGTCATACTTATAAATGTGATGAATTGATAGATAGTATTGCCAAATTTGTAGCACTTGTTAAAAGAAGTAACTAAGTAATACAATAATCAATCAATATCTAGTAACCCTTTTATGAAAAAATTGTACTCGTTTGGTAAGGTTGCTCTAACAAATATGCTCCAGCAGTCCTTACATAGGAAGCAGTTGATAGGAGCAAAAACATTTGAGACTTCTGGTGGAGGTTTTCATTTCTGTCAACCCTCCTTGTTGCCTAAAATTTGTTTTGTGGTGCTCCTACTTGCAGGAATGTCCTTTGGGCAATCCTCTAAGGTAGCGGCCCAGACGCTTGTTGCAAATGATAAGGATAACTACTGCCCCACTGAAAGCATTACCGTTACCGTAACTACTGACAAGAATGGTAATGCTGTGTTTACATTAGGAGTTTATGACGGAAACTCAGCAACAGCAACTCTACTGCAACCGCTCGGGCAAATACAAATGAACGGAAGAATTGGGGATAGAGCTAGCACGACGGTTACATTAGATAGTAGATCTGTTGGGGTTGGAAGATATATTGGTTCAATTGCCAACCAAGGAAATCAAATAGATAGATTCTCTACTATTCCTTTTTCAGTAGGTATGGCTAGTTCCCCTACCATAACAACTGTAGACAGTAAGCCTTTAAGCATTACTTATGGAGAAGTTAATCCCACTTTTTCTGTTACGCCACCAACTGGAATGTCAGTGAGATGGTACAATGTTTCCACAGGTGGCACTGCGTTGGCTTCTACTTCAACATACACGCCTACTGTAGTGGCAGTAGGATCTTATACGTATTATGCGGAGTTTGTAAGTGGCTCTAACTGTCCTAGTTATACGCGTACTCCAGTAACGCTTACAATTAATAGAAAAGCACTCTCCATTTCGGGTCTTGCAGCAGTAAGTAGAGAGTATAACGGAACTACTACGGCTACCTTAACGGGGACCCCGTCATTAGTAGGTAGAGTTGGAAATGATGATGTAACATTAGTTTCTACAACAGTAAGTGCTGCTTTTGTAAACAAAAACATTGGTGTAAACAAGCCTGTCACAGTAACTGGA
Organism: Rufibacter hautae; assembly: GCF_008271695.1. Classification (GTDB taxonomy): domain Bacteria; phylum Bacteroidota; class Bacteroidia; order Cytophagales; family Hymenobacteraceae; genus Nibribacter; species Nibribacter hautae. The sequence goes on along the minus strand of NZ_VKKY01000001.1, from coordinate 1,235,152 downwards.
TATTCTCTTGGAGGGACAGCTGCAGTAAACTACACTCTTACTCAGTTATCAACTCTAACGGCAACTATCTCTGCTAAGACACTTACTATTGCAACTCCCGTTGCAAATGGAAAAGTGTATGATGGAACTACTGCTGCTACCATTGCAGGTACATTGACTGGTGTTATTTCACCAGACGTAGTTACTTGGAGCAATGTAGGTACTTTTGCTACGGCAAATGCTGGGAACGGAATTGTAGTGACTTCTACAGGAGGCCTGTCTGGCGCCGATATGGCAAACTATACCTTAACCATCCCTAATGGGTTAACTGCCAATATTTCTAGAAGATCACTTGTTGTAACCGCGGTTGGCCAGAATAAAGTATATGATGGTACTACAAGTGCCACCGTTACTCTTTCTTCTGATAAATTAGGAGCAGATGATGTGGTGCCTGCTTATACGTCTGCAGTATTCGTGGATAAAAATGTAGGAGCAAGATCAATCAATGTAAGTGGAATCTCAATTAGCGGTACAAGTATTAACAACTACACGCTGTCTAATACTGCTGCAACTACTTCAGCGAACATCACCCAGAAAGTGCTAGTTGTTTCAGCTACAGGGCAGAATAAAGTATACGACGGTAATACGGCTGCAGTAGTTACTTTGTCAAGTGACAAGCTTGCTGCTGATAACGTAGTGCCTGCTTATAGTTCTGCCGTTTTTGCTTTGAAAAATGTAGGAACTAGATCTATCGCTGTAAGCGGAATTTCAATAAGTGGTACTGATGCAGGTAATTATAGCTTTAACACTACGGCAACTGCTTCAGCGAGCATTACCCAAAGAGCACTTGTTATTTCTGCAACTGGTCAAAACAAAGTCTATGATGGGACCACCGCTGCTACAGTTACTTTATCCTCTAATAAGGTGAGCACAGATGACGTGGCCTCAGTTTATACAACTGCAACATTTGTTGAGAAAAATATAGGGACTAGAGCAATCAATGTAACTGGTATCTCAATAACAGGTGCGGATATAGCGAACTATACTTATAACACTACTGCAACTGCTTCGGCTAACATCACCCAAAGAGCGCTTGTTGTTTCGGCAACTGGTCAGGATAAAGTCTATGATGGAACCACTGCTGCCACAGTTCTATTGAATACAAATAAACTTACCAATGATATTGTAAACCCAGCATATGCAACTGCTACTTTTGGAACAAAGAACGTAGCAGCTAATAAAACAGTATCTGTAAGCGGTATAACCCTTAGTGGAGCAGATGCTCTTAATTATTCTTTCAATACTACTGCAACAGTATTCGCTAACATTACTCAGCGAACCTTGAACGTAACTGCAACTAGCCAAGACAAGATTTACGATGGAAATGCTAACGCGCCTGTTACCTTAACTACAAATAAGATATCTGGTGATGTAGTGACTGCGTTGTATGGTTCTGCTACTTTTGCTGATAAAAATGTAGGGACCAACAAACTTGTAACAGTAGAGGATGTAAGACTGGAGGGAACTGATGCAGTAAATTATATCCTCTCAAATATAATTGCTTCTCCATCTGCTGCTATTGCGCCATTAGAAATTACCGGTACTTTCACAGCAAGTAATAAAGAGTGGGATGGTAACACCAACGCAACAGTAACTTCTCGTAAATTGGTTGGTGCAATTAACGGGGATGTTGTTAGCTTAACTGGTGGTTTAGCAAAGTTTGAATCTTCGCAAGTGGGTACCTGGCCTGTAACCTTATCTGGTTATGGCATGTCTGGTAGCGATGCAGGAAACTATAGCTTGGCATCGGTAGCTCCTACCTCCGCCACAATTACTGAGCAGATTCTGCCTGTCTCATTAATTTCATTTGAAGGAAAGCAAAAAGCTTCGTCAATAGAATTGTCATGGTCAACTGCCGCTGAGAAAGACAATGATTATTTCCAGATTGAGCGTAGCCTGGACGGTAAAACTTTCACCAGTGTAGGGAGGGTAAAAGGAAATGGAAATAGCAATGTATTGCGGAATTACAACTTCTCAGATGTTTCTGCTTCTACTGGTGTGAATTACTACCGCCTCAAGCAGGCTGACTTTGACGGCAAGTTTGAGTACTCAAAGGTGATTGCAGTGAAGGCGGATTCTAAAGCAGGTGCTCAGCTTTCATTAGAAGTTTATCCTAATCCAACTGCAGGCAAGATTTATGTTACCTCTTCTCAAGTGAGTGGTGCCGCAACCGTTACTGTGTTCTATAGCAACGGCAAAGTAGTGCTGCAGCAAAATGTTCAAGTAGAAGTGGGGCAGTCTTTAGCTCTTGATTTTGCGAGCTATTCACCAGGTGTGTATTACCTGCAAGTGCAGACTGCTTCAGGAAAAGTAACTTCCCGTGTAGTAAAGCAATAATCAATCTTTTAAATTATAAAGCAACTAAGGCCATCTCATTGAGGTGGCCTTAGTTGCTTTATACGCATGTGCTTGTGAGCAGGGAGCCAAAGATTTATCTGCCTACTCTATTTAAAATAACCTTGGAGGGGGAGATTGGAAGCTAGATTAGTATTGTATTTTGAGCCTATTAACTATTCTTTATGATACTTGAGTTAGTATTCTTTGCAAGGACAAGTTGATTGTGATGGTTAACAACCTATCAAACCAAAGTTATGTGCTTCTTGAGTTAAGGCGAGAATAAATTTATATCCTTAACCATCATTCTAGTTTTTAAACTTATTCTCTAGGTCTTGACGCTTGTTTAAAGCTTATTAGTATTTAAAAATTTCAAGAAATTTGCATTCGCAGTTAGATTATTTCAATAAAATTTAATAAAACAATATTTATAAGTTGTATAATATTATTTATTTATTTGGTGATTTATAGGATTTTATTATTGACAATACTACATTGTTGTATATAAAATAAGATTATTGTAATTTTAACTTGTACTAATCATAAAAAATAATATATCTATTTTTTTAATTTATATAATTTTTAAAATGAAGAGATAAAACAGTCCGATTGGATTGGGTGAATTATTTTTTCCATACTTGTGTATTGAATACAGAAAAAAATAGAAAAAGTTTCAATCAAAAGATTAAATATGGAGGAAAGTATGATGCAGTTGTACTCTATTGTTAGAAAAATTTTACCAGATCAGTTTATTGACGATCTTGATAAATTGAGGTTGTATAGAATAAATTCACCAAATTTTCTAAAACCTAAAAATAGAAAGCCTACTTTCTTGTACAAGCCATTTCAGGTTTTGTTCTTATGTATTATTTCGCTACTTGCAACAATCTCAATCTCATATGCTCAGAGTATAACGGTCAACAGCGTTACACCAAATCCAGTTTGTGCAGGTTCCAGTGTGACGATTACGTTTACAACTACTAATGGGAATGGTAACGGGAATGCTTTCAAATATAATACATCAACCACTTTTAAAGCATATCTAGGTCTTAATGGAGGGCCATATACTGAAATTTACTCCTTCCAAAAGCTAACTACAGTCTTCGGAACCGGAAGTGGTGGTCCATCAAGTGTGACTAGTGGAATCACCCAAACGATTCCTCTTCCGGTAAATAGTGCCACAGGTACTTATAGAATTTACTTAGGATCAACTCTGCCAAATCATACTGGAGCACCAGCGAACGGTGTTGCATTCACGATCAATGCAGTTGTAAATGCTGCACCTGTCGTAGCGAGTGGGGAAACAACCAAAACGGTTGTCTATGGAAGTTCTAACCCTAGCTTCACAGCAACTGTTCCTGCCGGGCAAACAGTCAATTGGTACAGCGCTCCAACGGGTGGAGAGCTGCTAGCAACGAATTCGCTTTCTTATACTCCAAAAGAAACTTCTGCTGGTAATTATAAATATTATGCTGAATCCCGCAATGGCTCTGGTTGTCCAAGTGCTACAAGAACAGAGGTAAACCTCACTATTGCTCAGAAAGCGCTTACCCTTACAAATCCGGCAGCAAGCAGCAAGGTTTATGATAAGACAAATGCCGCCACCATAACTGGAACCTTGACAGGTATAGTAGGCAGTGACCAAGTTTCCTATGATGGTATTGGTGTGTTTTCAAGTGTTAAAGTTGGAGAGAATATTTCAGTTACTTCCATCAGCACATTAAAAGGGGCAGCTTCTAGTAACTACATTCTTACTCAACCTTCTGGTCTTTTTGCAAATATCACCCAAAGAAATCTTACCGTTACCACAATTGGGCAAAACAAAATCTATGATGGTACAACTTTGGCAACGGTATCATTTAAAACAGACTCCATTAGTGGGGATGTTGTTGGCGCTGCCTATGCCTCAGCCAACTTTGTTGATAAAAATGTAGGGTCTCGGGAAATCAACGTAAGCGGCATTTCTATTACAGGAGCAGATGCAGGTAATTACAAGCTTGTTAATACAACAGCAGTAACAGCGGCTAACATTTTACTCAGACCGGTGGAGGTTTCAAGCGTTTCCATTGAAAATAGAACTTATGATGGCACTACTAATGCAAAATTACTAGGCAATCCTACCTTAGTTGGAGTTGTTTCCAATAACGGAGTAGAAGAAAAAGTTACGGTAAATAATTCTTTTGCGGATGCCACCTTTGAGGACAAAAATGTTGGCAATAATAAGTTAGCATTAGTGACTGGATTTACCATTGAGGGAGCAGATGCAGCCAATTATAGAATTGTTCAACCTATTGGATTGAGGGCTACTATTACTCCTAAGAATATTACGGGTGCATTCACAGCAGCGAATAAGGTGAAGGATGGGACCACTACAGCCACAATCGTAGAGCGTACCTTAGTTGGCCATGTTGTAACAGACGATGTAGCGCTTGTTGGAGGTGCCGCAAATTTTGCCAATTCAGAGCCAGGTACTTGGCTTGTTACCCTTTCGGGGGCCACGCTACTAGGAGCAGATGATTTTAATTATAATTTGACGGGAGTAGCTACAACAACCGCTACTATTGAACCAGGTCCATTACCTGTTACTTTGATATCCTTCGAGGGAAAACAAACAAAGAACTCTTCTATCTATTTGTCTTGGACAACCGCCACTGAAAAAGACAACGACTACTTCCAGGTAGAGCGCAGCCAAGATGGAAAGACTTTTGGAAGTATCGGCAAAGTAGGGGGTAATGGTACTACCAATGAGTCGCAGAAATATTCTTTTATTGATGCTGCTGCGCCGACAGGTACTGTCTACTACCGCCTGAAACAAGTTGACTTAGACGGTAAGTTTGAATACTCCAAAGTAATTACGGTGAAGGCTGATGGCAAAGCTTCTGCCCAAGCTTCCTTAGGAGCGTACCCTAACCCAACTCCAGGCAAGGTGTATGTGTCCTCCACAGAAGGAAGCGGGCCAGCTACGGTGACCCTGTTCCATAGCAGCGGACGGGCTGTTTCTCAACGGCAGGTGCAGCTAGAAACTGGCAGGCCCATCGCTGATCTAACAGACCAAGTACCTGGTATCTACTACTTGCAGGTGCAGACCAATACAGGTAAATCTACCATCCGGGTAGTGAAGCAATAAGTAGTTCATGTCAAGTTCAAAAAAGGCCACCTCCATTAAGGTGGCCTTTTTTGTTTATACCGGTCAGCTGAACTCATAATCCTTATAATATAGAGGCTGGAAGATTGCGCAACAGTCAAAAAGTGTTTACCTATTTTTGGGGTATATTCTTAAAACTAAGCCAAAAGCTCTTCTGATATTGCTTCAATATGCCTGTTATTCAAGATCACATCTACGGGGAAGGTGAGGCCCGGGAAATAGTAGTACTTTTGCACTGTGATAGTGCAGGTCCTTTTTAGTGCTCCTTCCTGTGGTTTTAGGGAAAGAAAGCTTTTCCTACTAGCGCAGTAAGCTAGTCTAGTCATTATCCTGAGTCTATCACAAATCAAGTTTATAGCAAGGTGCAAGCAAGCTTAGTCATGCACCAGTTTCCCCCATTCAGAGTTCCAGAATGAAGCTTTACTTACGCTTATTTGATTTCAGCCAGAAAGTAGATTACAGAAAAGAAATATTAGCCGGGCTTACGGTGGCCATGACCATGATTCCAGAGTCGCTTTCCTTTGCGATTCTGGCGGGCTTTCCGCCGTTGGTGGGTTTGTACGCAGCCTTTATCATGGGCTTGGTGACGGCGGTGTTGGGTGGCCGGCCAGGGCTGATCTCGGGTGGAGCAGGAGCTACGGCCGTGGTGCTTATCGCCTTGATGCAGTCGCACGGGCTGGAGTATGTGTTTGCGGCGGTGGCCTTGGCCGGAGTTCTGCAGATGCTGGTGGGCGTGTTTAAACTGGGGAAGTTCATCCGGTTGGTGCCGCAGCCGGTGATGTACGGCTTTGTGAATGGCTTGGCGGTCATCATTTTCATGTCGCAGGTGGCGCAGTTCAAGACGGTAGTGAACGGGAAAGAAGCCTGGCTTTCAGGAGATGCAATGCTCATTATGGCCGGACTGGTGGCGTTGACCATTGCCATCATTCTCCTGCTGCCCAGGATAACCAAAGCAGTGCCGCCGTCATTAGTGGCCATCTTGGTGGTCTTTGGGGTGGTGATGGGCTTGGGCATTGAAACCCGGTTGGTCAAGGATATCGCTTCGGTGAGCGGGAGTTTGCCACCGTTCCATGTTCCGCAGATTCCGCTTTCCTTGGAAACCCTGCAGATTATTTTCCCTTACGCCCTCATCATGGCGGGCGTGGGGCTTACCGAGAGTCTGTTGACCTTGAACCTGGTGGACGAGATCACGGGTAGCCGTGGAAACGGGAACCGCGAGTGCATGGCGCAAGGAAGTGCGAATCTCCTGAACGGGTTTTTCTTCGGGATGGGTGGATGTGCTATGATTGCGCAGACGTTGGTGAACCTGTCGGCGGGAGCCAAGGCGCGGCTCGCGGGGATCGTCGCGGCGCTTACCATTCTGGTCATTATCTTGGTGGGGGCTCCGTTTATTGAGCGGGTGCCCATGGCGGCGTTGGTAGGCGTGATGGTGATGGTGTCCGTCGGGACCTTTGAGTGGGTCAGTTTCCGGATCATCAACAAAATGCCGCGGGCCGATGTATTCGTAGGCATCTTGGTGGCGGGCATCACCATTTGGCTGCACAACCTGGCGCTGGCCGTACTTATTGGCGTCATCATCTCGGCGTTGGTATTTGCCTGGGAGAGCGCCAAGCGCATCCGGGCCAGAAAGTACGTGGACGAGAACGGTGCGAAACACTATGAGCTATACGGTCCGCTGTTCTTCGGTTCCGTGACGGCTTTCACCGAGAAGTTTGACGTGGCCCATGATCCCGAAGAAGTAATCATCGATTTTAAAGACAGCCGAGTGGCGGATATGTCGGGCATTGAGGCCTTAAACAAACTCACCGAGCGCTACCAAAAAGCCGGCAAGAAACTGCACCTACGCCATCTCAGTCCCGATTGCCGCCAACTGCTCCAGAAAGCAGGTGCCGTGATAGACGTGAATATCTTGGAAGATCCGCATTACGGCATCGTCACAGATTGAGTGCCTCTCGTTTTAGGTCTTTTTTAGGTAAAACAAGCTTGAAACGCGCCGCCTATGAGAAGGAGAATTCCGCTGGCGCGAGCTTGAAGCTCGTGTCTGCAGGCGTTGCAAGTATCCAGCTTCACTCTATTCTGTCATCCTGAAAGGATCTTGTGGGCTAACTGTAGCGCCGTTTCTTCAAAGTTTCTCAAGTTCACTCACAAGATCTTTGCAAGATGACAAGAGAGGGGGAGTTTCTTTGAAATGAACCAGATTACCTGGACTTTGAAATGCAGGGAAAAAAAGCTTTCTGAAGTACGTACGGACACGAGCTGCAAGCTCACGCCTGCGAGTTGAAGCGTAGGCGCGTACCATAGCACAAAAGCGTTATGGGGCTGTTTTAAGCAAAACAGCCCCGAAACGCTTTTCTTGGTGATTGCAAATATGAGGAACTACACCACGTAAGACAACCGGAACTCCGGGATTTCGATGTTCTGGTAGCCCAGTTCTGATAGATCGTCTTTCAGTTGGGTCATCACCGATTTCTCGCCGTGCACCAGGAAGATGCACTGGATTTTCTCCTTATCCTGGCAGTGGAGGAACTTGGCGATGTCTCCGTAATCGGCGTGGGCGCTGTATTCTTTCATGATCATCATCTCGGCTTTTACCTCCACCTCATCGCCCATGATGTAGACTTTCTCGGCGCCGTTCATCAGTTTGCCGCCTAATGTAGAAGGCTCGCAATAACCGGTGATGAGCACGGCACTGTTAGGGTCAGAGAGGTTGGTTTTGAGGTGGTGCTGAATGCGGCCGGCCTCCATCATGCCCGAGGAGGAGATGATCACGCAGGGCTCGTCAATCTTGTTCAGTTCCTTAGAGTCGCCTACCTCGGTGATATAGGTGAGCTGCGGAAACCCGAACGGATCTGGGTCCTCTTTGAGGTATTCCTGCATGGTGTCGCGGAAGTACTGTGGGTTGTCGCGCATGATATCGGTGGCGTACACCGAGAGCGGACTGTCCACAAACACTTTCACCTCGGGCAGTCGGCCCTCCTCGGCCAGGTAGTTCAGAGAGTAAATGAGTTCCTGCGTACGCCCGATGCTGAACGCCGGAATCAGGAGTTTGCCCTGGCGCTCCACGCAGACTTCCTGCACAATCTTCTGCAGGCGCTCCTCGGTGTTCTCCAGGCTGTCATGCACGCGGTTGCCGTAGGTAGACTCACAGATGATGATCTCGGCCTGGGGGAACGCCTGTGGTGGATTCAGAATCCGGTTGGCAAACCGCCCGATGTCGCCGCTGAAGCAGAGGGTGCGTTCCTTCCCGTCGTCCTGCAGCCGGAGGTTGATGGCAGCGCTTCCCAGTACGTGGCCAGTATCGGTGAAGAGCAACTCAATGTCCTCGTCAATCTGGTAAGGTTCATCATACGGCACGGTCACGAACTGCTGTAGGGCCTGCTCGGCGTCTTCCTCGGTGTAAAGCGGCGGCGTGCTGCCGTTCCCGTTGCTGCCCTGGATACGGGCGCTGTCCATGAGCAGAAGCTTGCAGAGTTCCAGGGTAGGCGGCGTAGCGTAAATAGGGCCGGTATAGCCTTCGCGCACGAGCAGCGGAATCAATCCGGAGTGGTCAATGTGGGCGTGCGAGAGGATGAGGCAGGTGAGGTTCTCGGGCTCGAAGTCAAAGGAGCGGTTCCGTTCTTCGGTTTTGTCGCCCATGCCCTGGGTCAGGCCACAGTCCAGCAGAATGCGTTTGCCGTTTTCTAAAGTAACCAGGTGTTTGCTGCCGGTCACGGTCTGGGCCGCGCCGTAAAAAGATATCGTCATAGAAAAGTAAGTCTGAATAGGTGGGGATTGTACGGGCCGCAGCCTTTTCAGATGCAGAAAATGCTGTTTTAAACTTTATTTCTGGAAAACAGGGCGAAAAGGAATGCACGCACTTTCCTTTTTTGTCATCTTGGAAAGATCTTGTGAGGCTTTGTGGTAAGGGCTACTGCCGTTCGTTCACAAGGTCCTTTCAGGATGACAAAGAGAGGAGGATTCGGAAAGCTATTCACAAAAGCGTGCGGACACGGGCTGCAAGCTCGCGCCAGCGAGAGGAAGGTAGGGACAATCCCTTGTGGTTGCCCTTTTCTGATTTGAAATAAAAAGCAGAAGCACCTGAACAGCTATCATCCAGGTGCTTCTGCTAAAATGGAAAGAGATTTTGTTTTAGGGTTGGTTTTCAGGAACCGGGCCTGAAACACCTATAACAACCCTCTGAGTCTTTCGGCGGCGCTCTCGGGAGTGATGTCGCGCTGCGGATCGGCCATGAGCTCGTAGCCCACCATGAACTTCTTCACCGTGGCCGAACGCAAGAGCGGCGGGTAGAAGTGCATGTGCAGGTGCCAGCCGGGGTAGTTCCTGCCGTCGGTGGGCGCCTGGTGGATGCCTGCCGAGTACGGGAAGGAGGTCTGGAACAGCCTGTCATAGACGCTGGACAGTCTTTTCATGATGTCGGCGTAGCCGGATTTCTCTTCTTCCGAGATCTCTCCCAGGTGCCCGAAGTGGCGACGCGGGATGACGATGGTCTCGAAGGGCCACACGGCCCAGAACGGCACCAGTGCCACGAAGTGCTCGTTTTCCACCACAATGCGGGTTTTCTCCTCCAGCTCTTGGGCCAGGTAGTCGGACAGCAGGCTGCGGCCGTTCTCAGCGAAATAGGCCTCCTGCTGTTCGGTCTCTTTGGCAGGCTCGCCGGGCACTGAGCTCTGGGCCCAGATCTGCCCGTGCGGGTGCGGGTTGCTGCTGCCCATCACGCTTCCTTTGTTTTCGAAGATCTGCACGTAGCTGATCTCCTCCAGTGCGCCGAGCTCCTGGTACTGCTCCTGCCACAAATCCACCACTTTCTTAATCTCGGCGGTCTCCATGTCAGACAGGGTGAGGTCATGGCGGGGCGAGAAGCAGATTACCTTGCAGATGCCGCGTTCGCTCTCCGCGCGCAGCATGCCATCGGTGAAGGAGCCCGAGGGGCTCTCGGCCTGCAGGGCGGCGAAGTCGTTGGTGAACACGAAGGTAGAGGGATAATTAGGGTTCGTCTCGCCGTTGGCGCGCACGTTGCCCGGGCACAGGTAGCAGGAAGGGTCGTACTGCGGACGGGTGTCCTTCTCGGTGGTCTCCTGCTGTCCCTGCCAGGGGCGCTTGGAGCGGTGCGGCGACACCAGCACCCACTCGCCCAGTAAGGGGTTGAAGCGCCGGTGCGAGTGCTCCGTGATATCAAATGAGTTCATAGTTTCAGGTAGTAAGTGGGTAATTGGGAGGGCAGTTGTTTTCTGCCTTCGGTACTGAGCGGGACCTTTTTTGGTTCTGGTGTTTAGCGGCTGGTTTTGGAGAAATCAACCGGAACCAGGCTGCTGCCGTCCACAATCTCGGCCACGTAGGTTTTAAGCGTGATGTTGTACTGCTGTTGGTAGGCCTCAGACATCTGGCGGGTGAACTCATCCAGTTGGTCCAGCTTCACCAGGTTGATGGTGCAGCCCCCGAAACCACCGCCCATCATGCGGGCACCCAGCACGGCATCAGAGTGTTTGGCTTTGTCGGCCAGGAAGTCCAGCTCGGGGCAGCTTACCTCGTAGTCGTGCTGCAGGCCTTGGTGCGAGGCGAACATCTTCTGCCCAAACGCTACCAAATCGCCGCGTTCCAGGTCAAGGCAGGCATCCTCCACGCGCAGGTTTTCCTGCACCACGTACCGGCAGCGTTTGTAAACTACCGGGTCAAACTCGTCTTGGTGGCGCTCCAGCATCTGCTCGGTCACGTCGCGCAAGCTATGTACCTGTGGGTATAATTTCTGGAGCAAGGCCACGCCGGTCTCGCACTCCTGCCGGCGGGTGTTGTACTCAGAAGAAGCCAACGAGTGCTTCACCTGCGTGTCGCAGAGCACAATGCGGTAATCGTCGATGTTGAACGGGTAATACTGGTACTCCAGGGAACGGCAGTCCAGCTTCACTACGTGGTTGTGCTTGCCAAACATGCTGGCGAACTGGTCCATGATGCCGCACATCACCAGCGCGTACTCGTGCTCGGCCTTCTGGGCCATCTTCACCATGTCAAAGCGCTCTATGCCGTAGGCGTACAGGTAGTTCAGGGCATAGGCTAGGCCGCATTCCACCGCCGCGGAGGAGGAAAGCCCCGCCCCGATGGGAATGTTGCCCCCGAACACCAGGTCAAACCCTTTTACCTCGTAGTTGGCTTTCTGCAGCTGTGCCACCACCCCAAGCAGGTAGTTGGCCCAACCAATATCTGTGCGCTGCACGTTGTTCAAGTCAAACTCGGCGCTCTCTTCCAGGTCAAAGGCGTAGGCCCGCATGGTTTGGGTGCCGTTTGGCGCGATGGCGAAGTAGATCTCCTTGTTTATGGCGGCAGGCAGCACAAAGCCTTCGTTATAATCTGTGTGCTCCCCAATGAGGTTCACCCGACCAGGGGAACGTGCCACCACCGGCTCTGTTTTGTATAGCTCCTTGAATTTAACAACAATGTCTTCAACCATAATATCTGTATTAAGCCTAAAGGCATAGCACTTTGAAATGCTATGCCTTTAGAGGTAAACGTAATTAAGATGCTTTTGATTAAGTATCTCTTACCAGAAAGAGATGTAAAGGGCTGCCAAAATACCGCAGATCAGGACAGATAATACGGCAAAGGTGGTAGTAGTCTTGAACATAGAACCGTCAATCTCCAATCCTTTGGGATTATTTTTGCTCCTAGGGTCAAGTAACGTAATAATAATCATCAGAACCATACACACCACGAACACAATACCCATCCGGTCCAGGAACGGAATTTCAGGAAACTGGAACTTAAGGAAAGTAGAAAGTGGAATGGTTAATACTGCCGCGGTTAAGGCCGCCGCAGACGTGGTGCGCTTCCAGAAGAAGCCAAGGAAGAAGATGGCAAATACACCCGGAGAGATAAAGCCGGTGTACTCTTGGATGTACTGGAACGCTTGGTCCAGTTTACGCAATTGCGGTACTACCAAGATGGCAATAACGAAGGAAGCAACTACCGTTAATTTACCGAAATTTACCAATTTGGCTTCAGAAGCGTTTTTGTTAAAGAATTTGCGGTAGATGTCTAGGGTGAAGATAGTAGAGATACTGTTTGCTTTACCAGCCAAAGAAGCTACAATAGCAGCGGTAAGGGCCGCGAAAGACAAACCTTTCAAACCGGTAGGCAGTAAGTTCAGCAATACTGGGTACGCGTGGTCTGGAATGATATTGCCAGCCTGGTTTGCCATTTCTCTCTGGAACAAACCGTTCTTGTGCAGTACATACGCGGCAATACCCGGCAATACCACAATGATAGGCATCATCAGTTTCAGGAAAGCAGCAAAAATAAGACCGCTACGGGCAGTTTTCAGGTCAGCACCCAGCGCACGCTGCGTGATGTACTGGTTACAACCCCAGTAGTTCAGGTTCACAATCCACATACCGCCAATCAAGACAGAAAGACCGGGTAAGTCCATATAGGCATCACGGGTTCCGCCTTCGCCGTTCGGGATCATGATCTCGTTCTCAGAAAGAATCATGCTGAAGTGGTCGCCGGCTTGCTGGCGCAGGTGCACCAACCCATCCCAGGCACCAGAACCGCCTAATTGTTCAGACACCAAGTCCAAGGCAAGGTAGGTAGTAGCCAAACCGCCCAGCACCAGTACAAATACCTGAATAACGTCTGTGTAGCCAATCACTTTCATGCCACCCAAGGTGATGAAAATAGCGAAGATGGCACAGCCGTACATGGCGTAATCAAAGTCAATGCCTGTAACGGTTTCAATAGCCAGAGCCCCCAGGTAAAGAATAGAGGAAAGGTTTACAAACACGTACACCAACAGCCAGAAAACCGCCATAATGGTACTCACCCCGTCGTTGTACCGCTGGGATAAGAACTGGGGCATGGTGTAAATCTTGTTTTTCAGATAAATGGGGATAAAGAATACCGCCACAATGATCAGGGTAAGAGCGGCCATCCACTCATAAGTAGAGATGGCTAGACCCATGGCGAAACCCGAGCCCGACATCCCGATAAACTGCTCCGCAGAGATGTTGGAGGCGATAAGGGAGGATCCAATGGCCCACCAGGTCAGCGACCCCTCGGCCAGGAAGTAGTCCTTGGAGTCCATTTTTTCGTCTTTTTTCTGCCGGTAAATCCAGTAGCCGTACCCCGAGACGATAAAGAAGTAGGTTAGGAAGACAATGTAGTCAATGGTTTGTAAGCCCATAAAGAGGAGAGTGAGTCAGTTATTTGTTAGTTGAAAATGATAGATCGTTTGGTGAAGTTATCTTTTTAATGATTATCTCATATAATCTCAATATAAGAATTTTCTATTCTTCGCGCCGGCGGCTGATCTTTTTGCGCAGAGAAGACTGGCGCACAACCAATACCGGGTCCAGGATGATTTTCTGCGGAAGGTCTACCAGGGTGGGTTCCTCTTGCCGTAGGTTCATGAAAATGTTGGCTGCTTCCTGGCCCATTAAGGCGGTTTGCTGGTCAACGGTGGTTAGGCCTGGGGTGATGTAAGCGCTGAAAGCCTCGTTCGCGAAACCTACCAGGCCAATCTGGCCGGGCTTGTTCCAGGGGGTTTCTTTGATGGCCTGCAGGGCACCCAATGCCGTGAAATCCTCTACCGCAAAAATGGCGTCGGGTCTTTTGGGCAGGTTCAGCAAAGCCTCCGTGCAGGTGCGGCCCGAGTCTATGGAGACTTTTCCGTAAGTGATCAGGTCGCCGTCTACTTTGTAGTTATAGGCTTTGAGCGCGTCTACGTATCCGCGCAGGCGCTCATGGAAAATCTGGATGTGCTGCGGGCCCGAGATGTGGGCAATGCGTTGGTAGCCCTGCCGGATGAGGTGCTCGGTGGCCATGTAGGCGCCCTTGTAATCATCTATGACCACGGCCGGTACGTCCAGTTCATCTATGGCCCGGTCAAACAAGATAAGCGGGATCTTGCGGTTTTTCACCTCCTGAAAATGGTCGTAGCGGGTGGTCTCTTTGGCAATGGAAGCAATGATGCCGTCTACGTTTGACTGCAGCAGCGTCTGAATTCCCTGCGCCTCGTCTTCATAACTTTCATTTGTCTGGAACAGCAGGACGCTGTATCCCTGGCTTTTGGCCACCTTCTCAATGCCATGGATGACAGACCCGAAGAAGCTGATCTCGGCGCTGGGAATGATCACCCCAATCACGTAGGTCTTGCCCGAGCGAAGAGAGGACGCAGCCCGGTTTTGCCTGTAATTGAGTTTTTGGGCCGCTTTTCTTACAACTTCTTTGGTGGCAGAACTAATGGAAGGATGGTTGTTCAGGGCACGTGAAACCGTAGCCGCTGTCGTGTTCAGTTCCTTCGCAATATCATGGATGGTGGTTCTGCTCATGCTACGTAATCGATTACGTAAATATATCGCAAATTTTATGAATTTCGCAAATAGCCTGTTTTTGACTTAAATTTCAAACAATCTTAATAAAGTGTCATTTAAACACCTGTATTTTGGGTTTATTTAGTAAAAAATAAGCCAGAAATGATAATTATTAAAAGAAATGCCAAGAGTTGGAGGGGTGATGTTAGGAAATTAAATTGCCAATTTGTAAATATGCAACGTAATCGATTACGCTATTTTGCGAAATTGTCAATTTGATGCCCGCTCACCTGTTTGTTTAAGAATCTGATAGGTCTTAAAATCTGAAGTAGTCCGCTTTAACAACTTTTAATGCTCATTACATGAAAAAAAAGTTACACAATGAAATGTCGCTGGACAATGCACGCCACCATCTGGGAAGGTGTAAAATAGGCCACTGGCTCTTTATGTTGATGGTTTGCCTACTGGTTAACTCCCTGGCCTATGAAGCGCAGGCCCAGGGTAGAACGGTTTCAGGGAAAGTGGTTAGTGCCCAGGGCGAAGGGTTGGCCGGGGTAACGGTTCTGGTGAAAGGAACCAGCAATGGAGCCTCTACAGACGCCAGCGGTAATTTCTCCCTCTCCCTGGCCAGCGGCCAGGAGAACGGTACGCTGGTAGTGTCCTATATTGGTTTCACTTCGCAGGAAGTGCCTATTGCAGGACAGTCTTCTATTAATATCACCCTTCAGCCAGACGAGCAAACCCTTAATGAGGTGGTGGTGATTGGGTACCAGACCGTAAGAAAAAGTGACCTGACCGGCGCGGTTTCCGTGGTGAGCCCAGAGGCTGCCAGCAGGGTAAGCGCCAACTCGGTGGCAGAGTCTATCCAAGGGTTAACACCCGGGGTAACGGTAAGAACCGAAGGCGTGCCAGGATCCAATGCCAGAATCGAGATCAGGGGTACTGCCAGCTTCCTGAACACCGACCCGCTCTATGTGATTGACGGGATGATCGCCGACGCGAACACCACCATCAACAACAATGACATTGCCTCTATCCAGGTGCTGAAAGATGCTTCTGCGGCAGCCATTTACGGTGCCCGCGCCGCCAACGGCGTGGTGATTATCACCACCAAGCAAGGAAAAGAAGGACCGGCCAAGGTTAGCTTCTCCGCCAAATACGGCGTGCAGCAGATCCCTAAACGCTGGGATGTGATGAATGCGAGTGAATTTGCCGCTATGCAGCGCATGCAGTACCAGAACTCAAACAAAGCCCCGCTGCCAAGCGTAGCCGAAGGCACTTTCAACCCTGCCATCAACACAGACTGGCAGGATGAAAGCCTTCAGAACGGAAGCCTGCAAGATTACAACGTGTCTTTGTCTGGCGGTACAGCTACAAGCAATTACCTTATCTCTGCCAGCTACTTCAAAAACGAAGGATTTGTGAAAGCGACTTCCTTTGACAGAGGTAGCTTGCGGGTGAACACCAGCAGCCAGAAAGGGCGGGTGACGTTTGGCGAGAACATGGTCCTGACCAACTCCATCGCCAGATCTCCGGGTGAAGGCAACCCCATCTATGACATGGCCATCATGCTGCCGGTTATCCCAGTGCAGGATCCTTCTTATGTTACTCCGTCTAACCCAGATGGCTACGGCATTGGCTCTACTAGCGCCGTGACCTATGCTTATAACCCGGTAGCGGTAAGAAATTACCGCAATTACAGAACCGAGTTCGCCAAGTTGGTAGGGAACGCCTATGTAGATGTGAAGCTGGTAGAATGGCTCAGCTATAAATTCAACGTGGGGTTAGAGGTGAGCTTTGACCACTTGCAGCGGATCAGAAAAACAGGGGTGTACCAGTTCAACGCTACTTCCTATCCAAGTGAGATTAACGAAGACAGGTCAAGATACCTCAGCACACTGTTTGAGCACACCTTGAACTTCAACAGAACCTTTGGGGACCATTCCATCAATGGGGTAGTGGGGATAAGCCAGCAGCAGGCCGAGAGAGAGTTTACCTCTGGTGGAAGAACCAACCTGCTCTATGCCAACGGCCAGTATTATCCCACTGTTGGGGCTGCCACCGGAACAGCTTCTGCCGGCGGTGGATTAGGTGATGACTACAAAATCTTCGGGTACCTGGGCCGGGTGAACTACACGTTCAAAGACAGATACCTGCTTACCTTCACCGGTAGGGTAGATGAGGACTCCCGTTTCGGGGCGAACTACAGAAGAGGTTTCTTCCCGTCCGTAGCCGCCAGCTGGAGAATAAGCGAAGAGAACTTCTTCAACGCTCCTTGGGTGTCTGACCTGAAACTGAACGCGTCTTACGGTAAACTGGGGATTGTGGTGCCTAACTTGGGTTCCTGGCCTTACACCGCTTACATCAACAGCAGCCCAAGAGCCATCTTTGGGACAGACCAGACGCCTTACATAGGGGCTTACGCCGCCCGTTTGGCCAACCCAGACCTGCACTGGGAAGAAAGGGTGCAGCAGAACCTTGGGATTGACGCCAGCTTCCTCAATAACAGAGTCTCTTTAGAGTTCAACGTCTATAACTCGCTGTCAAAAGACGCTATCCTGGACCTAGACGTGCCGGGCTACCTGGGTAACCTGCAAGGCAACCCGTTCATCAACACCGCCTCTATCAGAAACAAAGGGTTTGAGATTGCCGCCACTTACAGAAGCAGCACCACCAGTGACTTCAGATGGGATGTTTCTGCCAACGCCACTACCATCAAGAACAAGGTAGAGGAAGTAGGCCAGGGGGTATCTTTCATCCAGACCGGTAACGCCCGCTCAGCGGTAGGCCGTCCGGTAGGGGAGTGGTACGTGATCAGAACCGCCGGGATTTTCCAAAACCAAGACGAAATCAACAACCACGTAAGTGCCGAAGGAACCGTGATCCAGCCGAATGCAAGACCAGGTGACATCCGGTTCATTGATAAAAACGGTGATGGGCAGATTAACAACGAAGACCGGGATTTTGCGGGTTCTCCCTGGCCTTCTCTGCAGGCCGGTGGTCAGTTCAACGCTTCTTACAAGCAGTTCAGCCTGAATGTACAGTTGGTAGGAGTGTTTGACTACACCATCTACAATGACGTGAGAAGAGCGCTGGACATCTACCAGAACACCAACTTCCGCTCAGACCTGAGCCCATGGTCACCAACCAACACCAATACCAGTGACCCAAGAATCGGTTTGGAGACAGATGACCAGGGCATCATCTCCAACAACCGGGCAGAAAGCGACCGCTGGTTGGAAGAAGCATCCTACGTGCGTTTCAGAAATGTTGAGCTGGGTTATGAGTTGCCGGCAAGTCTGCTCACCAGAGCCAGAATCTCAAACGCCCGCCTTTTTGTAAGCGGTCAGAACCTGTTTACCATCACCAACTATTCAGGGCTGGATCCTGACGTGACGGGTGGTATCCGGGAGAGAGGATTAGACAATGGACACTGGCCATCCCCAAGGGTGATCTCTGTAGGTATTCAGGCCGGTTTTTAAGTAAGTGCAGTTAAATAGAAAGGCATATGAAAAAGTTTCTAACATATTCATTGATGGCAGCTGGCTTGGCCATGTTCAGTTGCGACAGGGACCTAGATGTAGAGAACCCGAACCAATTGGCCGTGGAAGCTTACTGGAAGACCCCCAACGATGCATTGCTGGGCGTGAACGCCACCTACAGCACCATGCACCGGGCTATCTCCCGTTTCCTGCCCTGGTTCTACATTGGCAGGTCAGATGAAGGCAGAAGTTTGAGTCCGGCCTCGCATCTGGTGAATAACTTTGACCAGTTTCTGGTAACCGATTACAACCTGGGCGATACCTACGGGCCGCTGTGGCGGGACAACTACATTGGCGTGAACCGGGCAAACCAGGTGATCAACAATGTACCCGGTATCGAGATGGACGAGTCACTGAAGCAGCGTTACATTGGCGAGGCCAAATTCCTGAGAGGCATGTTCTACTTCCACCTGGCCACCATCTACGGCAACGTTCCCTTGATCACCAAGGTGTCTGTGGTAGGAGACCTACCGCCTACCTCTACGCAGGCAGAAGTATTTGCCCAGATTGAGCGCGACCTGAACGAGGCCGCCGCGGTACTGCCCGCCACGTACGGCTCCGCCGATCTGGGCCGGGCCACCAAGGGAGCCGCCTACGCTTTACTGGCTAAAGTGTACATGCAGCAGCGTAAGTACACAGAAGCCGTGGCTCCGTTGAAATGGTTGGTAGAGGATGAAGGCAGAAACATTTATGACCTCATGCCTAACTACCGTGACAACTTCCTGGTGACTTCTGAGAACAACAAAGAGTCTGTGTTTGAGTGGCAGTTTGCGTTGAACCCCGCCGAGAACCACGACGATGACACAGACCCACGGGCAGACAACCTCAACTATGGCCAGTCTTTGCCTAAGTTCATGTCTCCTCCCGGGGTGGGTTGGTCAGATGTGGAAGCCCGCAGATGGGTAGTGGACGAGTTTAATGAAAGAACCACCACCGGCGCCCGTGATCCGCGCCTTGCGGCCTCGTTCCTCTTTGACTACACAGACGAAAGAGGGCCGGCCTTTTCCATGATCTACGGCGAGTCTTTTGCCCAGCGGTACGGTGCCAACAATGACCGGGTATGGTTCCGCAAGTTCCTCAACGACAACTGGAAAAACACCGAGGAGTACAACTCGCCTAACAACTGGCGCTACATCCGCTACGCAGATGTGTTGCTCATGTATGCAGAGGTGCTGAACGAGACCGGCAACACGGCCAAGGCTTATCAGTACGTTGACCGGGTGCGCCAGAGAGCGGGTTTGGCAAGACTCTCAGACGTGAAGCCTAACCTCACCAAAGAGCAGTTCCTAGAGCAGATCAAGCATGAGCGACTCCTTGAGTTGGCCGGAGAAGGGCAGCGGTGGCATGACCTGGTAAGATGGGGTGACATCACCTCGGCTACCACCAAGCAGAGAGACCCGGCCTTCAACTCCTTCACACCCGGACAGGATGAGTTCCTGCCTATTCCGCAGCTGGAGCTTGACCTTAACCCTAACCTGAATCAGAACCCCGGTTATTGATTTTTAAGGAATGCCGTGGAGCTGCCCAAGCTCCACGGCCTTTTTTTACCCGTTTTCTGAAACCATCAACCAAACCATATGAGAAAATATCTACCGTTTTTGCTTTGTCTGGGATTGTTAAGTCAGCAGGAGGAAGCTACCGCCCAGAACTTTACCATGAAAAACCTCAACTTCCCAGTGCAGCACGGTGACGTTTCGGCCATTGACATTGACCGCGACGGAGACATGGACCTGCTCATCATGGGAGAGATCTCCGGCTCCGAGCGCTTTGTGCAACTGTTCACTAATGACGGCGCCGGGAACTTCACCAAGACCGCTTCTCCTTTCCTGGCGGGTGCGTTTGCTTCCATTGACTGGGGCGATGTGGATAATGACGGCAGGCTGGACATGCTGCAGTCGGGCTTTGGGACCACGGGTCCGTTTACGGCCTTGTTCAAGTCCAACGCCACCGGCGTGTTCACGCAGGTAGCCAACTCCGGCATTCAGCAGGTAAACCCAGGTACTGGCTTTGCTGATCTGAACAACGATGGGTATACAGACATCTACGCTTTCGGGAACGCGAACAACACGGCCAATGACGCTTCCCGGGCCAAGATTTACTTCAACAACAAAGCCGGCGGGTTCACCGAGTCGGCGCAATTCAACGATTACAAGTTCGTTGACCCTGAGATTTCGGCAGTGGACTTTGACAAAGACGGTGACCTGGATCTGTTTGTGAATGGCTTTGAAATAGTGAGCGAGAGCCGTTTCTCCAAAATGTTCGTGAACACCAACGGCACCTTTATGGTGCGCGATCTGGGTCTCATCCAGAAAGGATTCGGGGGTGCCGTTTGGGGCGACTATGATGCCGACGGTGACCTGGACCTGCTCCTGAACGGAGACGGCGGCGCCAACGGGGAACCCTCCAGTGACATCTACCGCCTCTACAAAAACACCGCCGGTGCCTTCACTGAGGCCACTACTTTCTCTACCTACCGCCAGATTGCGGTGGGTGACGGCGGCCGCTTCGCTGATTGGGACAATGACGGGGACCTGGATGTGATTGTCACCGGTTGGGATGACACCGCCAAAAGACAGGCCACCGCTATTTTCCTGAACAACGCGGGCGCTTTCACGGCCATGGCCAACAATGACAAACTGCCGGGCGTCTCAGAAAGCTCCATTGAAGTGGCCGACATTGACGGCGACAGCGACCTAGACCTGATGCTGACTGGTTTCTCAGGCAACAACTTCAACGGTGCCAACAGCGCCTACAATGACAAGGTATCGGTGATTGTGGTGAACCCCACCACTATGGTGAACACCGCGCCCACTATGCCGGCCACGCTACAGGCCACCATGGGAACCGGCGGAGGCGTTACCCTAAGCTGGAGCGCCGCCACCGATGCCACCACATCCGCCAATTCCCTTTCCTATAACATCTTCCTGCAAGATGCCACCGGCAAAATGTACATCCACCCCATGGCAGACACCACCACCGGTAAACTGATGGTGCAGAAAATGGGGAACGTGCAACTAAGCACCTCCTGGATCATCAAAGACCTGCCGCAGGGCAGATACCGCTACGGGGTACAGGCCATTGACAACAGCTTCATGGGTTCGCCTTTCATGAAAACCAGCTTCACCATCACCAACGGCGTGCTCACCGGCATCGCTGACCAGAAACTGGACCTGAACATGGAGGTGTACCCTAACCCGGCCCCGGGCAGAATCAACGTGAAACTGGAGAAAGGCAAAAAGTACGAGCTCAAAGTGTCTACCCTGGATGGCCGTACCGTGAAAACCCTGAGCGCCATGAACAGTGTGCAATTGACCTTGGCCCCGGGCATCTACATTCTGCAGGTGAACGACAACAAAGGCGGCGTAGAGAACCGCAAGATTGTAGTCCAGTAAAACGGCAACCAACCTGAATTTCGCTGAATGGTTTTGGGGCTGTTTTCTGCAAAACAGCCCCAAAATACTCTCCCGCAGGTTGAAGGGAAGCTTGGGGTAAATGGTGACTCCACAGACGGGTAGCCGTTTACCACAGGGTTTTCCGAAGCGGGCGTTCTAGGGCTGTTTCGCAGAAAATAGGCTTGAAACAGGCTTTCGGCTTTTTAGGCCGGTACTGCGGCGGGGCTTTGGCCTTACTTCTCAAGTGAAAGCGCCATAGGCCTGTATTGTTGCATGAGACTTTGTGTGTTTGTATCCACTAGATAATTGTCTGTATGAGACGCAGGGTTGAAAAACCGAAAAAGAGAAAGCAGGTCCTAACGTTGCTGGTCCTGCTGATTATTTTGTTTCTGGAATCCATGGTGTAGCGGCCGGGTTTCTGAGCCGATGATAGGGAATAGGATGGTAGAGACAAGAGGAAAGGCGAATCAAACTTACCAGGTGTGGCCAACTGCCTGAAGTTGGTGCCTAATATAGGAATGATGGAGTTACTTAGAATAAAGGTCTGGTGCCTGTTGCTGGGGGTGCTGTTCACCTTTTCCTGCAAAAGCGGGGAAGATGACCCCAACCCCGGGCCGGGTCCGGGTCCTACTCCCGGAGTACACGCCGATGATTTCCCGGCGGTAGACAACAGCACTGCGTCCTTAAACATCACTTGGAGCACCACGGCCACGAAGCTGTCGCATGACGTGTACTTTGCCGAGTACGGCCGCGTGCGCCGGGTAAAAGGAGACACGCTGCTGCTGACTTACCATTACGGCACGCCCGGAAACGAGTGGGACAACATCGCCATCAGGCGGAGTATTGACAACGGCACCACCTGGTCTGCCCCCGAAACCCTCATGCCCGACAACAACCCCAGCTACTACGGTTTCTCCAACCCAGACGTGCTGGTGCTCAAGGACGGCCGCGTGATGCTGGCCTACACCGGCCGCGGGAACCCAGATGACAACGCCCACGCCAACATCCAGATCAGGATCAGCAATGACCGGGGCTGGACCTTCGGGCCGCCCGTGGTAGTGGCTTCCGGCCGGTCCTGGGAACCGTCTATGGTGCAGTTGCCCGATGGCGAGATTGAGATCTTCTACTCCAGCGAGGCCCGTTGGTGGGCCGGGCCGGGCTCTACCGCGCAGGAGCAGGAGATCCTGATGGTGCGGTCCACCGACAATGGCGCCTCTTGGAAGATGCCCAAACAGGTGGCCTACACCCCCGGTATGCGCGACGGCATGCCGGTTCCGGTGGTGTTGAACAACGGCAAAGGCATTGTCTTCCCCATTGAATCTGTGAAGAACTCCAAATCGCCCTGGATGGTGTGGTCCTCGCTGGACGCGCGCTTCAACTACCAGGGGCCAAGCACCACGGCCAATAGCCGGCGCTGGTTGGCTACCTCGCAGAATATCTGGGGTGGGGCCCCGTACCTCATCCAGTTGCCGTCTGGCGAAACCGTGCTCTCCTGCCAGGATGCCGGGGGCCGCTCCGTAGGCGCCGACTGGAAAAAGAATACCATGCTGGTGCTGGTGGGCAATAGCTCGGCCATGAATTTCAGTAACATCACCTACCCGTGGCCTAACCTGCCCACCAACGAGGGAGCGTATTACTCGTCTATGTTCCTGAAAGACGCCAATACTATCTGGCTCATCACCACCCGGAATTTCAGCGATGGGCACAGTGAGGTCTACCTCAAAGAAGGGCGCATCACGCCGTGAGGCGCTAGTCAGCCAAGGGGGTCGAGGAGAGTTTAAATAATTGTTTACCGAGTTAAATACTGATTATGCGTAATTACAAACGGCTGTTGTATGGTGTTTCCCTTTTTCTGGCGCTTGGCGCAGGCTGCAAGAAGGAAGCGGATGATGTCCAGCAAAAACCAAATCCACCTGGCCCCGTCACAGCCAACACCTTTACCAATCCTTTGCTGCCCAGCGGACCAGATCCGTGGGTGTACCAGCAGAACGATACCTATTATTACACGCATACCCTGGGCAACCGCATCGGGCTGATCAAGACCAAGGCCATCTCGCAGTTGGGCAAGGAGGCCTTTACCACCGTGTGGGCGCCTTCGGTGGGGGAGCCTTACTCCCAAAACATCTGGGCCCCCGAGATCCACCAGCTGAACGGCAAATGGTACATCTATTTCGCCGCCGATAACGGCAACGATGTAAACCACCGCATGTACGTGCTGGAGAACGCCTCCGCAGACCCTACCACCGGCACCTGGACCATGAAAGGCAAACTGACGCCTACTACAGACCGGTGGGCCATTGACGGGTCGGTGTTTGAGCACGGCGGGCAGCTGTACTTCATCTGGTCGGGTTGGGTGGGCACCAATGACCCGGGCATCCAGCAGATTTACATTGCTAAGATGACCAACCCCTGGACCATTGAGGGCGACCGAGTCATGATCTCCCGGCCTACCTTCAACTGGGAGATGAACGGCCTGGTGAACGAGGGGCCCGAGGTGATCAAGAATGCCGCCGGGAAAGTCTTCATGGTGTACTCGGCCAGCGGCTGCTGGACCGATAGCTACTCCCTGGGCCGCCTCACCCTGCGCGACAACGGCAATCCCATGAACCCCGATGACTGGATCAAGTCACCAGCGCCGGTGTTTGCCACCAAGGCTGAGAACAACGCCTTCGGGCCGGGGCACAACGGGTTCTTCAAATCGCCGGACGGCACCGAGGACTGGATCATTTACCACGCCAACTCCTTCGCGGGGCAGGGTTGCGGCAACGCCCGGAGCCCCCGCATTCAGAAATTCACCTGGAACGCAGACGGCACGCCCAACTTCGGGGAGCCGGTAAAAATCAACACGCCGCTTCTTAGGCCATCTGGCGAGGTGAAGTAACTTTTGCCTGGAAATAGGCGGTGCCGAAGTAGAATATTTTGCCTGGGTTTAGGGCTTGTTTTCAGAAAAGCAGGCCTTAAACCGAGTGGCTTACAACTGAGAAGGAAGGGTTTTGCAAAGTTCGGCCTGGAAACAGGCAGAGAACAAATGCGAAATCCCTGACCAAGGTACCGTTAAATTTAAACCAAAATAGAATTTGATGAGACGTCTACTTTCACTGTTTGCTGTTCTTTGCCTGGCCACGGGCGCTTTCGCGCAACGCTCCGGGAACTTCAATGGCCTGGAAATGAACCTGGGCAACCTCTACCGCACCTCCAACGCCGAGACCCGCTCCATCAGTCCGGAGAATTTCACCGGCGAGAAAGGCAAAGGCGGCATGGCCCCGCTGGACAAGGGCGTACACGGGCGGCAGGCCCGCGAGTTGGGCGTAGGCTGGAAAGTAAACCCCTTTATCTGGATTGAAGGCGGTAAAACCGTTACCCTGGCCGAGATTGACGGCTCCGGCGCCATTCAGCACATCTGGATGACCCCCACCGGCAACTGGCGCTACTCCATCTTAAGAATCTATTGGGACGATGAAAAAGAGCCCTCCATTGAAGTGCCCGTGGGCGATTTCTTCGGGATGGGCTGGGGTGAGTACGCGCCGCTGAACTCTTTGGCCGTGACCGTGAACCCGGGCAGCGCCTTCAACTCGTACTGGGTCATGCCCTTTAGAAAGAAGTGCCGCATCACCATGGAGAACACCCATTCTGAGCGCATGAACCTGTTCTACCAGATAGACTACACCCTCACCGATATCCCCAGCGATGCCGCCTATTTCCACGCGCAGTTCCGGCGCAACAATCCCACCAAAGGCGCTTTGTACACCCTGGTAGACGGTATCAAAGGCAAAGGACAGTACGTGGGCACCTACATGGCCTGGGGCGTGAACAACAACGGCTGGTGGGGCGAAGGCGAGATCAAGTTCTTCCTGGACGGCGACAAAGACTTCCCAACCATCAACGGCACCGGCACGGAGGACTATTTCTGCGGCTCCTACAACTTTGAGAACAAGAAGACGCGGCAGTACGAGCCGTACTCCACCGCCTACGCCGGCCTGCACCAGGTTATCCGTCCCGATGGCTTGTACAACGCGCAACAGCGGTTTGGCATGTACCGCTGGCACATTGTAGACCCGGTGCGGTTCAACAAAGACCTGCGCATCACCATTCAGGATTTGGGTTGGCGCAGCGAGGATAGGTACCTGCCGCAGCAGTCAGACATCAGCTCGGTGGTGTACTGGTACCAGACCGAACCACACGCGCCCTTCCCTAAACTGCCTTCTAAAAACGAGTTGGAAGTAAACTGATAAGCAATCGTTTTGGCCCTGATTTCCTGAAAACGCCCCTTAAACGGGGATGCTTCTTATATCAAAAAACTACGCCTAATGGATTTTGGGCAACAATTTGAAACTACGCACCTAATTGAAACTGAACTATGAAATGGAAGTCTCTCTACCTGCTGGCTTTGGTTTGCGGCCTGTTAACCCAGGGCTGCGGCAAGAAAGAAGCCACCACCCAAACCGAGGCCAAGCCCAGAACCGTCTGGAGCGTAGACAAAGCCAAGGCATGGTACAAAGACAAAGGCTTTATTATCGGGCCTAACTTCTCGCCCAGCACCGCCATCAACCAACTGGAGATGTGGCAGGCCGAGAGTTTTGACACCGCCACCATTAACCGGGAGTTGGGCTGGGCCGAGGACCTGGGCATGAACACGGCGCGCGTGTACCTGCATGACCTGTTGTACCAGCAAGACTCGGCGGGATTCCTGCAGCGGGTAGACACGTTCCTGGACATCGCGCAGCGGCACAACATTAAGCCTATTCTGGTGATCTTTGACTCGGTGTGGGATCCTAATCCTAAACTGGGGAAACAGCGCGAGCCCCGGCCGCATGTGCATAACTCGGGCTGGGTGCAAAGCCCCGGATCAGTAGGACTGCAGGACTCTACCCAGCACCCGCGCCTGGAACGTTACGTGAAAGGCGTAATCCGGAGGTTCGCCAATGATGACCGCATTCTGGCCTGGGACATCTGGAACGAGCCAGACAACATCAATCAGGGCTCGGCTTACGGCAAACAGGAACTGCCCAATAAACTGGACTACGTGCTGCCGCTGCTGAAGAAAAGCTTCGTCTGGGCCCGCGCCGCCAACCCGGTGCAGCCGGTGACCTCGGCTGTCTGGAAAGGGAATTGGTCAGTAGAGGATTCACTCACGGCCATTGAGAAAGTGATGCTGGATGAGTCAGACATCATCACCTTCCATAACTATGACAGCGCCCAGTATTTGGAGCAGCGCATCAACTGGCTCAAGCGCTACGGCAAGCCCATGATCTGCACCGAGTACATGGCCCGGCCCAACGGCAGCACGTTCCAGAGCTCTCTGCCGGTGGCCAAGAAACACAACGTAGGCATGGTCAACTGGGGCTTTGTGGATGGTAAAACCCAAACCATTTACCCTTGGGACAGCTGGGATAAGAACTACACCGGTGAGCCGAAAGTCTGGTTCCATGACATCCTCCGGAAAGACGGCACGCCGTACAGCCAGGCCGAGGTGGACCTGATCAGGAGCATGACCGGAGTGAAAGAGAAAGCTGTGGCCGCGCAGTGATTTGCCAGAGAACTGCTCCTGAGTAGGTAATGACAGAACCTACACTTGCTTTCAAACCGGGTACCGTTTCTGGCCGGTTTTAAGAAAATCAGCTCCAAAACAGAGACAGGTGGTGGCCAGTTGAAAAATAAGTAATATCGGCTTGGGCCAGAAGAAGGCGCATGTAAATAAGTATGAATCGCCAATTAAAGAAGTTAGTTGTTTTAGTTGCTTGTGGTGGGTGGCTGCTGGGCTGTAAGTCCAGTGCCACCCTGCCTGCGCCTGTAGCTACAGATGCCCGGGAGACCGCCTCCTCGCGTTATTTCACCAATCCCATCATGGACGGCGCCGATCCCTGGGTTCTGAAGAAAGACAGTGTGTATTATTCCTGCGGCTCCGGCAACGGCACCATCTATGTCTCGCAATCCACGAAACTGACCGAGTTGGGCACGCGGGTGCCCGTGTGGAAAGCCCCTGCCAGTGGCTGGAACGCGCATAATATCTGGGCCCCCGAGATCCACTACCTGCAAGGCAAATGGTACATCTACTACGCCGCCGGGAAAGAGCCGGGCGGGCCGTTCATCCACCAGCGCTCGGGCGTGCTGGAGTCCACCACCGACAGTCCGTTTGGGCCGTACGCAGACAAAGGCATGCTCTACACCGGCGACAGCCTGCAAACCCCGTCCTCGGTAAGGTGGGCCATTGACGTATCGCCGTTTTACCTGAACGGGCAGTTGTACGCGGTTTGGTCTGGCTGGGAAAAGAATGCTTCAACGGATAGAACCAAACAGCACCTGTATATTGCTAAGATGAGCAATCCCTGGACCATTGCCTCTAACCGGGCCAAGATTTCTTCGCCCACCGAACCCTGGGAAACCGGCGGGGAACTGGACCTCAACGAGGGGCCTGAGCTGCTGAAGAAAAAGGAGAAAGCTTTTCTAATTTACTCTTGCCGGGAATCCTGGCTCAAAGAATACCGGTTAGGGCAGCTGACCCTCTCAGACACCTTAGCCGACCCTATGGTAGCCAGTAACTGGGTTAAATCAAGCGCACCCGTATTTCAGGCCACGGCCAACGTGCTAGGAGTGGGGCACTGCAGTTTCACCACTTCGCCAGACAACACCGAGGACTGGATTTTCTACCACGCCAAGAAATCTGAGAAGCCGGGTTGGCAACGCGATATCCGGCTACAGAAATTCACCTGGACAGCCGACGGCTATCCGGTTTTCGGGGAGCCGGTGCCTTCCGGGGTGCCCCTTCCGGTCCCCTCGGGGCAGAGATAAAACTATCTAAACAGAACTGATTAAACGTGTACAAACCCAGGGCTGGAACCCACCGGCAGACTGGCATTTTCTTTACCTATGAAAAACTACTTCCTTTCCATCTCAGCCGTAGTGCTGGGGCTAATGGCTTCTTCCTGCCAAAAGAACCAGACCACTGCTGCTTCAGAGGCCACAGCCGCGCCCGTGACCTCCACCCAGGCGGTGACCTACAGCAACCCCGTGATGCCCGGCGACTACGCCGATCCGTCGGTGGTGCGCGTGGGCGATGATTACTGGGCCACAGCCACTTCCTCTGAGTGGGCGCCGCTGTACCCTATCCTGCACTCCAAAAACCTGGTAGACTGGGAAACGGTGGGCCACGTCTTCCCCAACAAACTGCCAGACTGGGCCGAGGCGCATTTCTGGGCCCCTGAGATCACCTATGACAAAGGCAAATACTATATCTACTACACGGCCAAGAAAAAAGGCGGCAACCTCTGCGTAGGCGTGGCCAGCGCCACCAAAGCCACTGGTCCTTACACCGACCTGGGTCCGTTGGTGTGCCAGGAGGTGGGTTCTATTGACGGTTTCCCCATCCGGGATGAGAAAGGCGATCTGTACCTGATCTGGAAAGAAGACGCCAACAGCGTAGGCAAGCCCACCCCGCTCTGGGGCCAGCGCATGAACGAGGAAAGAACCGCGCTCACCGGCGAGAAGTTTGAGCTGTTCCGGAACGAGAAAGGCACCTGGGAGGGTGGTCTGGTGGAAGGCCCGGCTCTCATCAAACGCAATGGCTATTATTACATGTTCTACGCCGGCGATGCCTGCTGCGGACGGGCTTGTACCTACGGCGTAGGCGTAGCCCGAGCAAAGGATTTAAGAGGTCCTTGGGAGAAATATGCCCAAAACCCCATCATGAAGAAAAACGAAACCTGGACCTGCCCCGGCCACGGCACGGTGGTCTCTGATGGCAAAGGCCGCGACTTTTTCCTGTACCATGCTTACAGCGCCAACAGTACCGTGTACCCGGGCCGCCAAGGCTTGCTGGACGAGATCACCTGGGGCACCGATGGCTGGCCTAAGTTCCAGAACGGTTCTCCGGCCTTAACCGCCGCCGCGCCTTACAATACCAACGCCAAAGAGGAACTGAACACCCAGGAAGAGTTCACCGCCAGCACCCTGGCCCCTTCGTGGCAGTGGTTTGTGGAGCAGACGCCCAAGTTCACCGTGCAGCCCGGTAACGGCGGCCGCTTGCTGCTGCAGGCTACCCCTGAGAAAGTAGGCAGCGTGTTGTCTAAGCGTACATTAGAAGCAGATTATACCGCCACCACCGCCATCAACCAGAAACAGCTGGCACAGGGCGTAGCCGCCGGATTGGCCGCCATCGGTGACCCGCAGAACGCCATTGGGGTATCTCTGCGCAACGGGGAGATATCGCTGTGGACGGTGAAAGAGAACAAAGAAACGGTGCACTCCAAAGTAGCGGCTCCTACGGGTGATCTGCTGCAGTTCAAACTCACCGCCGCTAAAGGTGACCAACTGCAATTCGCCTGGAGCACCGATGGCACCACCTGGAATCCTCTGAACGAGGGCAAACCCCTGAACGGCGATTTCCTGCCACCCTGGGACCGGGGCGTTCGCGTGGGCCTCACCGCCAAGGGCCCAGCCGGCTCTGCCGCCGTCTACGAATGGTACCGGTTAGTGCATTAGAGGCTAAATGAAAGCAATAGCTTATGCTTTTCCTCTAAAAGTGTTTCGGGGCTGTTTTAAAGATAACAGCCCCGAAACACCTTTTACTGTAAGATAGTGGTGGTTTACAACCTGCATCTAAGGCGGATAAATGTAGGGGCAATCCCTTGTGGTTGCCCTTTTCCTTGATGAACCTAAAAGGGCAACCACAAGGGATTGCCCCTACATTCGCTAACGTAGCTTTGTTCTTGTAAAGATCCTCTTCTGATTTAAGGCCGTTTTTGGGAGAATAGACGCAAAACAGAGTGAAACTTACGCCTCCATGCCGGCGGTGAGGTGATGGTAGTCTTTGATGACGGTCTTCAGGAACTCGCGGTCGGTCATGGTGGGGTTTACGTTCATGACTTCTTTCGCGCGTTCTGCGATGCGGTTAAGCAGCGCCTCATTCTTGTGCTCAATGGCTTTGGCCAGCAGTTTGCGCACCAGCGCCATGTCTTTGTCTGAAAGCAAGGCCACCTCGGGGAATACAATGGTGTAGTTTTCCTCCAGCTGCACCTGAAACAGGTTCTTTTTCTGCACGGCCGTGGTTCTGATCACACTGGTGCCCGCCGCCACATCGCCCAGGCGCTGGCCTTTGCCCGTGATGGCGATGGTAGCGATGGCCACAATGCCGTAGAAGAAGATGTCAATGGGCCGCAGGAGCCAGCGCACCAGGTAATCTCCAATACTGGGTGACTGTCCGCTTAGTTTGATCACTTTTATGTCGCGGGCTTTCTTGCCCAAGCTCTGCCCGTTCATGAAAATCTCGCAGAGCAGGTCGTAAAACATGTAAGGCAAGAGGGCGATAATAGCCAGCACCACAATGGCCGGGGTAGAAGGGGAAGCCGAAGACAGCAGCAGCGCAAATACCAAACCGCAGATAATCAGCCAGCCAACGCCTACCAGCGTGTCAATGATATAGGCCAGGATCCGGTCACCCACGCTGGCGATCTCATATTCAACTTCTACATTCTGCGTGGTCCTGATTTTGATGGTTTCCATTTACTTCTTCAACTGCTTTAATAACTTGCCTAAGTTAGATATATTTGGAAGGAAACAAAAAGACAGGGCATGCGCGAGGCCGCTTTCATCAAACAGAATTCAGCTAAATGGAAACGGTACGCCTCAGAGCCCACGTCCAACCCAGATGAGCTCGCCGACCGCTTCATTGAGCTCACCGACGACCTGGCCTTCGCCCGCACCTTCTACCCAGACTCTGACAACACCGACTACCTGAACAGCCTCACCGGCAAGGTGCACCAGGCCATTTACCGCAACAAGAAAGAGAAAAGCAACCGTTTTGTGCTGTTCTGGAAACAGGAATTGCCGCTGTTGATGGGGCAGTACCACCGGCAGTTGTTCTATGCGTTCCTCATCTTCGCATCGGCCGTTTTCATTGGGGCCTTGTCTGCGGCGTATGACGATACCTTTGTGCGCCTCATTCTGGGCGATCAGTACGTGAACCAGACGGTGGCCAACATCCGGAAGGGTGATCCCATGGCGGTCTACAAGCAGGCCGATGAGACCACCATGTTCCTTACCATCACTTTCAACAACATCAAAGTGGCGTTCACCGCGTTTGCCATGGGCGTTGTGTTTTCTGCGGGCACTTTCTGGATTCTGCTCAAAAACGGCATTATGCTGGGCGCGTTCCAGTACTTTTTCTACAAACAGGGGCTGCTGCTCAGCTCTATGCTCACCATCTGGATTCACGGTACCCTGGAGATATCTGCCATTATCATTGCCGGGTGCGCCGGTTTTATCATGGGCAACAGCCTGCTCTTCCCTAAGACTTTTTCGCGGTTGGAGTCTTTCCGGCGCGGGGCCAAAGACGGGATGAAGATAGTGGTGGGGCTGGTGCCTATCTTTATCATGGCCGGTTTTCTGGAGGGTTTTGTGACCCGCCATACCCAGATGCCCCTGTTCGCCAGTCTGCTCATCATTGGAGGCTCGGCGGCGCTGATTGTTTTTTACTTTCTGTTATATCCTTACTGGCTGCAAGCCAAGTTACCTAATGAAAGATCCGCTGATTGAGTTCAGGCTAGAACGTGATTTGGGCCAGAAACTGAATACCACCTTTACGTTCCTGCGGCAGAACTTCAGGCCGCTTTTTAAGTGCATTCTGCTGTTTGTGGTGCCGTTCGCGCTGCTGGCGGGTATCTTCTCCGGGATTTACCAAGGCATCCAACTAGATGAGCTTTCCGGGGCGGTGGAGTACGGTTCCATGGGCGCTTACACGTTTGCCCAGACTGTGAACTCGGCGCATTACTGGGTAAGCCTGTTTTTCTCGCTGGTGAGTTTTGTGCTGCTGAGCCTTACCATCTATTCTTACATGCTGCAGTACATGCAGCACCGGGGCCAGGTCGATTCTGCCCAGGTCTGGGAAGGCATCAAAAGCAACTTTATTCCGGTGCTGTACTCCAGCGTGGGCGTGATCCTGATAAGCGTCTTGGCCACTTTGCTGCTGGTGTTGCCAGGCATCTACGTGGCGGTGGCGCTGTGTATGTTCGCGCTGGTGATGCTGCACGAGGAAGTGGGTTTTCTGGATGCGGTGGAGCGCTGCTTTTACCTGATCAAAGGGTATTGGTGGCCCAGTTTCGGGTTTCTGCTGTTGCTGGCCTTGCTGCAGGGCATCATCGGGTTTGTGGCCTCCTTGCCGGCCATGGCGCTGTATATTCTGCGTATTTTTCATTTGCCTGGCGGCGATAGTGACGTGCTGCTGGTGGTAGCCACGGGTTTCACCACGTTCATCAGT
This sequence comes from Rufibacter hautae, assembly GCF_008271695.1. Lineage (GTDB taxonomy): Bacteria > Bacteroidota > Bacteroidia > Cytophagales > Hymenobacteraceae > Nibribacter > Nibribacter hautae. The sequence continues at coordinate 1,202,150 of NZ_VKKY01000001.1, read as the reverse complement.
TTACTGCTGTATGCCCTTACCCTCACCGGTGTTGCTTTCCAGTATTTTGACCTGGTGGAGAAGAAAGAGGGCGTAGGCTTGCTGGAGCAGGTAAACCAGATTGGCGCCCAGCGGGAGACATCTTTAGACCTGTTATAATCTTTTCTGTGCGCTTTCCCCGGCTTCTGTTTTTCCTGCTTTTTCTGTGCTGTGCCTTATTTGGTACCCCATCCGTGGGGGCGCCACTCCAGGCACCGGCGCCGGCGGCCGTCGCTCCCTTGCAGGTGCGCTACCCCAATGCCCAAAAGTTGCAGGAACTCCGCGAAAACAAAGATTTCCAGTACCAGCAGGACATCCGGCCAGATATGTCTTTCTGGGAGCGTTTCTGGCGGCGCGTAGGCGATTACCTGAACAGCCTTCTGGGCAAGACCTCTTACAACGGCTTCTGGAAGTACGTGCTGTACGGCATTGCCATCGTGACCACCGTGTATGTGATTTTGAAACTGTTTCAAGTGGATTTCTCGGGCCTGTTCGGGAAAAAGCCCGCTGCGGCCGCTCTTACCTATGAGACTTACCGCGAGAACATCCACGAGATAGATTTTGCGGCCCTGTTGGAGGAAGCCGAAGCCCAGGGCGATTACCGCCGTGCGACCAGGTTGTACTATCTGCGCACCTTGAAAACCCTCACCGACGGTGGCTTCATTGACTGGCGACCGGGTAAAACCAACTGGAGCTACGTGAACGAACTGCAGAACTCGCCTTTGCAGCGGCCGTTTGAGCGCGTGACCCAGCTGTTTGAGTACGTATGGTACGGCGGCTCTGCGGTAGACGAGCAGAAGTTTGAAGCCGTAAGAAACTCGTTCCAGCAGTTTAACCAGTCTTTGACAAAAACGGCATGAAAAACTACCGTTTATACGCGCTGGGCCTTGGCCTGCTGTTCACCGTCTTCGTGGTGGTGGAATACTATCGGCCTAAGCCTATTGACTGGAAGCAGACTTTCTCCAACAAAGACAAGATTCCGTACGGCGCCTATGTGCTTTTTGAGCTCTTGCCAGACCTTTTCCCTGACCAGCCTGTCACCTCTGTGCGGTTGCCGGTGGTAAACCAGGTGGAGGAAAACAACACGCTTAGAGAAGACAGCACCACCGCGCCGGTGAATTACCTGTTTGTGAATGGAACCACGCAGGTAGACAAACTGGACCTGAAAACGCTGCTCCAGTTTGTAGCGCAGGGCAGCAACGTCTTCATCAGTTCCCACCATTTCTCTCGGCAGCTGCAAGATACCTTGGGCTTTAAACTGGAGTTCGCTCCCAAGCAGGATTCCCTGGGGTTGGTCTTCACGCATCCGCAGCTCCTGAAAAACAAACCGGTGCGCTATGCCTGGGAAAAGGTGAACCGCACCATCACAGTGGACTCTAACCACAAAGCCACTGTTCTGGGCAAGAACACCGCCGGCGGCGCCAACTTTGTGCAGATCCGGTATGGGAAGGGAAGTTTCTTTCTCAGCTCGGTGCCTTTGGCCTTTACCAATTACCACGTCATCCATCCGGTGCAGGGTAAGTACGCGGCCTTGGCGCTGTCGCATTTGCCGGTGCGGCCCGTGTGGTGGGATGAGTACCAGAAGCAGGGCGCCGTGGGCGATAGCTCAGTGTTTAGGGTGCTGCTCAGCCATGAGGCGCTGGCCTGGGCGTATTACCTGGCTTTGGGTAGTCTGCTGCTTTTTGTGCTGTTTGAGAGCAAGCGCACGCAGCGCATCATCCCCGTGGTGGAGAAACCCAGGAATACCACGCTAGAGTTTGTGCGCGTCATCGGGAACCTGTACTTCAACTACCGCGACCATAAAGTCATCGCCGAGAAGAAAATCAACTACTTTCTAGAGTACCTGCGCCTGCATTACTTTGAATCTACCCGTGACCTAGACCAGGAACTGCAGACCCGCATTGCTCATAAGTCGGGGATACCCGCCTCAGAAGTAAGCGAGCTGTTCCGGCTCATCCACTACGTGCGCACCACCCATACCCTGGAAGAGCAGAACCTGTGGCAGTTGAACAAACAATTAGAAAGCTTTTACCGGCAAGCTACCAGCCGATAACGAATAAACATGGAACCACTAGAAGAAGCCGCGTTAGGCCTGGCACCACAAACTGATTTCTCTGATCTGCAGCAGGCCATAGGGCAAATAAAGGAAGAACTCCGCAAGCGGATCATCGGGCAAGAGGCCTTCATTGACCTCCTCCTGATCGCTATCCTCGCCGATGGGCACGTACTCATTGAGGGTGTGCCGGGAATCGCTAAAACCTTGACGGCCAAACTGCTGGCCCGCACCATTGACGTGGGTTTCAACCGTATCCAATTCACCCCAGACCTGATGCCTTCTGATGTGCTGGGAACCTCGGTTTTCCATCCGGGCACGGCCACGTTCCAGTTCAAGCAGGGACCCATCTTCTCCAACATCGTGCTGATTGACGAGATCAACCGCGCGCCGGCCAAAACGCAGTCTTCTTTGTTTGAGGTGATGGAAGAGCAGCAGATCACGCAGGACGGGGTCCAGTACACCATGGCCGATCCGTTTATTGTGCTGGCCACCCAGAACCCCATTGAGCAGGAGGGAACTTATCGCCTGCCCGAAGCCCAGCTGGACCGTTTCATGTTCAAGATTCTGGTGCAGTATCCGTCTCTGGCGGAGGAAGTAGCCATTCTGGGCGTGCACCACAACCGCCCGGCCCTGCAACAGACCCTGGACGAGATTCGGCCCGTACTCACCGCCGAGAAAGTCTCTGCCCTGAGAAAGCAGGTGCGTGAAGTGCACGTAGATATCAAGGTGCTGGAGTACATTGCCCAACTGGTGGTGCAGACGCGCGCAAACAAATCTCTGTACTTGGGCGCCTCGCCCCGGGCATCGCTGGCCTTGCTCAACAGCGCCAAAGCGCTGGCCGCCATCCGGAACCGCTCTTTTGTCACCCCCGAGGACGTGCAGGAACTGGCCCCCTCCGTCCTGCGCCACAGAATCCTGCTTTCGCCGGAGCGCGAAATGGAAGGTGCCACCCCAGACGATGTCATCAAACAAATCATCCAGAAAACCGAGGTGCCCCGCTAGGTTTACAGCCTGTTTTCACCAAATCACCCCTAAAACGCTCCACTCCTGAAAGCACTCGTTTCCTTTTTTAGCCGCCTGTACTTCACCAGGTACTTTTTCTACGCCCTCTCTGCGGCGGTAGGGTTATTTGTGCTGGCTTTCTTTTTCCCGGCGTTCCTGTTCCTGGTGAAGATCCTGTTTGGGGTGCTGGTGCTGTTTGTGCTGGTAGACGTGGCTGCGCTCTTCCGCCACCCCGAGGGGATTGCGGCGTCACGGAGCATGCAGGAGAAGCTTTCCAACGGGAGCGAGAATCCGGTGTACCTGTACGTGGAGAACCGCTACGGCTTTACGGTGCGGCTGGAGGTGATGGAAGAATTGCCGTTCCAGTTCCAAAAGCGCGATGCCAGTTTCCTGGTGCAGGTGCCACCTGGTGAGACGCACGTGATTGAATACCAACTGCGGCCGGTGCAGCGCGGGGTCTATTCTTTTGGGGCCACCAACGTGTTTGTGAACGGGCCCTTGCAGTTGGTGCGCCGCCGGTACCAGTTCGGGAGGGGGCAGGAGGTGCCGGTGTACCCGTCTTTTCTGCAGCTGCGGCAGTATGAGCTGCTGGCGGCCTCGCAGCACCTCACGGCCATGGGCATTAAGAAAGTACGGAAGGTAGGCCACAGCGCCGAGTTTGAACAGATCAGGTCGTACGTGGCCGGCGATGACCAGCGCACCATCAACTGGAAAGCCTCGGCCCGCAAGGCGGAGTTGATGGTGAACCATTACCAGGACGAGAAATCGCAGCAGGTGTATTGCCTCATTGACAAGGGCCGCGTGATGGAAATGCCGTTTGCCGGTCTGAGCCTGCTGGACTACGCCATCAACGCGACCTTGGTGCTCTCCAACGTGGCCTTGCGCAAGGAAGACAAAGCCGGGCTCATCACGTTCTCAGACCAGATCGGGTCGGTGCTGCCGGCTGAGCGCCGGGCTTCGCAACTGCAGAAGATCCTGGAGCTGCTCTACAGCCAAACCACCAAGTTCCAGGAAACGGATTTCCAGCGGCTGTACGTCACCGTGCGATCTAAGGTAAAACAACGAAGCCTGCTGCTGCTCTTCACCAACTTTGAGACGCTGAATGGGGCCAAGCGACAGTTGCCGTACCTGCGCAAGCTGGCCAAACACCACCTGGTGCTGGTCATCTTCTTTGAGAACACTGAGACCCGCGCCCTGCTGGAGAAACCCGCCGACAGCACCGAGGAAATCTACCTGAAGGCCATCGCGGAGAAGTTTGCCTATGAGAAGCGGCAGATTGTAAAGGAATTCGCGGCCCACGGTATCCACTCGGTGTTGACGCCGCCAGACAAACTCACCGTCAACACCATCAACAAGTACCTGGAATTCAAATCCCGCGGGTTGCTGTAACTTTGCCGGCAAGTTCTTGTTTTAGGGCCTTTTTAAGGAAAACAGTCTGAAATCAGGAACCGGACTCGGCTCTTAAATAAGGTCAAAGGCGCGGGCGTACTGGGAAATCTCAAAAGAAGATTGGGCATTCAGTTTTAACCTGATGTTGCGGCGGTGGGTGTTCACGGTTTTCTCGGAGATGTACATTTCCTGCGAAATCTCCAGCGAGCTTTTGCCCAGGGCCACCAACCGCAGAACCTCCCTTTCGCGCGGGCCCAGTTGGGTGAAACTCTGGTAATGCTGGCGCAGGAAAGCGTTCTCTTCCAGTACCCGCTTTATCTTGGCCGTGATGTGGCTCATGGGGTTCACCGCAATGGCAATGGTGATGGTAAGCAGCGGCTGGCCCGCTTCGTCACGCATGAAGATCTTGATGGAGCTCAGGTGAAGCATCCAATCATCCTGATCATGGAACCGCACCTGCTGGAAAAAGGACAGGACCTCGTCTTCGTCATTGCGGCTTAGCAGGCCATGGATAAGTTTGGGTATGTAATCCGCAGACTCTATCGGGTTGAAGAACCTGGAGTGGAACTCCTTGCCCATCTGCTGCAACTCTGGCAAGGTCACGCCAATCTGCTGCAGTCCCCGGGCCGACATGTACTCCACCGCCAGGTCTTTCTGAATGTTATGGATGACCACCACACCAGGCAGGCCTTCGGCCATCACTGCCACTTCCGCTATTTTTTCCTCAATCTTTTGCCGAAGGCATGCGGGGGGAGATGCTTTCATGGTCTGCGGGTTAAGGGATGTTTAGTAAAAATAGATTTTTTAGTGAATTTATATTCATTTTGGCTCAAAATCGCACAAAATAAGAATCGATAATGGTGAAATTCAGTGTTTAATCCGCTGAGATGGGCAGAAAAGCACCAAAAAGGCTTAAAAACAGGAAAGCCACCTGCAAGTTTTACCTTGTAAGTGGCTTTTAAGGATAACGACTTGGCCCTACAACCTAAGGAAAAGCGGATGGTTTAGTGGGGAAGAAAGGCCTGATCTGCGCTAGCAGGATGCGTCCTAGCTTAGTTCTTGCTTTGCTACCGCAGATAGGTTTTTTACTTCCTGTAAGAACTGGTCTACCTGTTTTTCTGGGGTGGCCCAGGAGGTGATCAACCTAATGGCAGAGACTTCTCCGGGCATTTTACGCCAGACAAAAAAGCCGTAGTTTTTAGAAAGTTGGGCAATAAACGCATCTGGCAGAATAGGAAATATCTGGTTTGTCTCTGACTGGGTCAGGAAAGAGTAGCCAAGTTCCTGCAGTTGGCGGGCAATCTTCTGGGCCATGGCGTTGGCGTGACCCGCCAGGTGGAACATGAGGTTATCGCGCAGCAGCTCCGCAAACTGAATCCCGAACAATCGGCCTTTGGCCAGCAAGGCGCCCCGTTGCTTGATGTAGTATTTGAAATCTTTGCGCAGACTGGCGTTGCAGATCACAATGGCTTCGCCAATCAAGCCGCCGCTTTTGGTAGCGCCCAGGTAAAAGATATCGGTGAGGGCGGCTACGTCTGCCAGGGTGAGGTCATTTCTCTCTGCCGATAAGGCCATGGCCAAGCGGGCGCCGTCCATGAACAGCAGCAGGTTGTTCTCCTGGCAGAAGGCATACAGGTCAGTTAGTTCCTGTTTTTTGTAAATCGTGCCAATTTCGGTGGAGTTGGAGATGTAGACGATCCTGGGCTTGACGGTGTGGTACTCCGGAAACTTGTTGAGCAACGGCCTGATGAGCTCTGGGCTTAGCTTTCCGTCTGGGGTGGCCACGGTTTCAATCTTGTGCCCGGTGGCTTCAATGGCGCCCGCCTCATGGTTGTTGATGTGGCCAGTTTCGGCGGCGATCACAGACTCATAGGTCTTCAGGAAAGCGCTCAGCACAATAAGGTTCGCCAGCGTGCCCCCGGCCACCAAATGCACATCCAGGTCGGGTTGCGCGCAAATGGCCTTGATGGCGGCCACAGACTCCAGAGAGAAAGCATCATTCCCGTATCCGGCTTGCTGCTGCGTATTGGTTTCTGTCAGGCGTTGTAAAATGTTAGGGTGGCAACCCTCGCTGTAATCGTTGGTGAAACTATAGAGCATGGTGGTTTTGCTTTCTGGAAACTAGGGATACGGCAAAGATACAGCGCGCACCACCAATTTACAGGCCCTCAGCCCCTAAACTTGACAAGTAAAGGCCGCCAGAAACCTGCTCATGACAGAAGAGTTGCGGGAGTGACGAAAAAACGAGAGGCAACCAGGGACAGGTACCCGACAGCTTCTACGCGGTTGCCATGCCAGAATTCTTCGGGGTAGTATTTTCTGCGTTCCTGGAAAGAGCCTTCTTTTTTGTTTTCTTCTTTTTGTTCCACCACACCAGAAACCCGGTGATGGGCAGGCTGGCGCAGATAAGGCTGATGCAGAAAGCCAGAATTTTGCCCGGTAAGCCCCACACCGCGCCTATGTGGAGGTCATAGTTGAGCAAGGATAGTTTATCGGCGAAGCCTGCCTCTTCATAGCGATCACCTTGTACCCGGAAGAGCTTTAGCGTGTACTGGTCATAGTAGTACTCGTTGCGGTTGTACCAGGAGCCGTGGTCCTGGTAGGCGATGATCTCAAGGGCATCGTCTTTGTCTTCCAGGATGGGCGTCATGTAAAAACCCTGCGCGTCTGGTTCTACCGCTATGGTCTTGTACCAGGCCCGGTCCAGCGCCGAGACTGGGTTGTTGGCCAGCAGCGCCACCTGGGTAGTGTCTGAATGCGGGTGGTGGTGCTCTGGTAATTCTTTTCCGCCGGAGGTGACGTAGTAGAGGCCTTCTTCAAACCATTTGAAGCTCCAGACCAAACCCGTGATTCCTAAGGCCAAAGCTAAAAGCAGACTGTAGAAGCCCAGCACGTTATGCAGGTCATAGTTGACCCGCTTGAAGCTGCCATTCCATTTGATCTTGAAGCTTTTGTCGCGGTTAGATTTGTTCCAGCGTCTGGGCCACCACATCACAAGTCCGGTCACCAGCAGCACCAGGAAGATGAGCGTGCAAACACCTACTATAGGGCGCCCGATGTCATAGGGAAGCCAAAGGGCCCGGTGTCCATCAATGATGAACCGGAAGAAATCAAACTCCCCTTTGCCAATGGACTTTTGTTTCTGCAGGAACTCGCCGGTATAGGGATTCAGGAAAACGGCCGTAAAACTGCGCTCTCCGTTCGCAAAACTACTGAAACCCACGGCAGCGGCTTCCTCGCGGTTGCTGTACGTAAGGCCGGTGGGCTTTACGCCGGGCATGTAGGCCAGGGCAGTATCCAGCAACTGGCTGGGCGGAACAAAGGCTTTCTCCTGGGCCTCCACAAACCGCCAAGGCTCCAGGGCATCTTTAATTTCTTGTTGAAAAGCGTAAAAACAACCCGTGATGCTCACAATAAACACCACAATGCCTGAGGCCAGGCCTAGCCAGAGGTGGAGCCAATCGTTCAGGCGTCTTAAGAGACTTGGGTTGCTTGATTTTTTACTTTTCATGTTGTACGCAAGGGGGAATAGGTAAAAATACCTCCAGCCTTGGCCAGGTAAGCAAAGGCTGGAGGGAAAAGGGTTATTTCAGTCTGGCGATCCCGCCTAAGAAAGAGCCTTCAATTACAGCTCCTTTGGTAGCGGTGGCAGTAGCAACATCGGTTTGGTAGATATTCACCACGCCATTCGTGGAAATGGCGGTGTATACTTTGCCTTCGTCCAGCAAGGCGGCGAAGCTTCTGCCTCCGTTACCGGTGAATTGAGGCGCGTTGGCTACCGGGGTGATGGTTTTAGCCGATAGGTCCACAATGGCAAGTCTTAGGTTTTTGTCTGACCATCTGTCTGCCAGGGTAGGGGCCACGGTGGTGATGGCCGCGAACAACTTGTTATTGCCTATGTAGATGGCGTGCGCAATTTTGCCTCCGTTAGGGGCGGTATCGGTGTTGAAGAAGTAGTTTTGGTCAAATTCTGTAGAACCAGCCGCAATTCGCAGGATACCCGCTGGTTTGGTAGATTGGCTGTAGCCGTTGGAGTAGCTGCTGTTGGAAACGGTGTAAAGATCACCATTTTCGGTCTTGAAGATACCTGACCGGTTGTTGAACGCCCCGGCCGGACCCGTACGGGTGTCTTTGATCACTTTCTGCAGCCCGAAGCCCGGATAGCTGTAAATGGCCACGTAGCAGGTATCGGTGTTGGCGGTGGCGTAGGTGGTATAGTTTACCGGATAGAACGTCTGGAACAGTTGATTACTTCTAACCTGCATACCGGTGTGGAATAACCAGTCTCTGTTGCTAGGGTGGATGTTGTTCATAGGCACATTCGCTCTGTTGGTAATGCTATTGGAAGCGATGTCCACCGTATAGAAGTTGGCGTTCAGGCCGGCCGTAGGGCTGGCGGGCATGGAAACCCCCACCATGGTAGTACCGGCACCGGTAGGGTCAATGAAGTCGTTGTTGGCTTGCTCAAACGTAAGGCCAGTCTTAGTTGTCAGCTGGTTTGAAGAGTTCAGGCTAATGGTATTGACATCCGTAATGCCCAACCCCCCGATGCTGTAGAAATTGCCCCCACCGAACGCGTAATCACGGTAGCCTTCCTGCAGAAGACCGTTGCCGGTCAGAGAGATGGTGCCGCTCATGAGGTTGCTGGTCTGCACTACATAGTTGGTGGTGGCAGTAGAAGTGGTAACTCCCACGCCTAAGGCAAACACTTTATCTGATTCGGCCACTGGGGTTGGGTCGTCGTTATCATTATCGCTACAGGAAAAAGAGGTAAAAACTACCCCTGCTAAAAAGCTGAACTTGGCTAGTTGTTTGATCGTGGACTTCATTTAGGTAAGGATTGGTTGGTAATCTTAATTGTTGAAAAAGTATCTGGCTCTCAAGAAGAAGGATCGGCCGGGTTTTTGAAGCTTGAAATTATCAAAAAGCTTATTGTCAGTCAGGTTTCGGCACTCCAGGGAGAGGCCGTATTTCCCGTTTTGCAGCGCATAGTTGACCATTACATTATGGGCTACCTGGCGCGGGATCATATCTTGGTTGTTTCTTCCCAAGTGCTCCCAAGTGAAGAAGTATTCCTCCACGTAGTTGAGGTTGTAATTAAGGGTAAGCACGTTGTCTTTTGCACCCAGATCGGTGAAGGAATATCCTACTTCCGCGTTTCCGAACAGATAAGGCATATTGGGGATGCGGTAACCGTATCCTAGGTTCTTGTAGACGGTAGTGCCAGTGAGATTGGTGCTGGTCAGGAATTCCTCTTTGTCCAGAATGCTCTGGTAGGTAAGGTTCAAGCCCATTTGGAGCCTGTTTTTCCAGGAATACCTGAAATCGCCTTCTACTCCGTTGGTTACCACGTTCCCCATGTTGATGTACTGCCGGTCAACTGGCTGGGCTTGTCTTTGGTCTAGCCGGATGTAGTCATCTGAGTTCCGATAGATGTAGTTAGCCTCTAATGCGAATTGATGGTCTGCGTGGGGCTTAAAGGAATAAGCGGCGCCTACGTTCACGTTATCGCTTTTCTCAGGCTTCAAAGCAGAGTTCCTCCGGACAAACAGACCGTCTCCCAACAATTCTATCGCCTCGGGCAAGCGGTAGGTATGCTCATAAGAGGCTTTTACCTGTAACTGAGGCAAGATGAAACCGGCAAGTGCGGTGCCGTAGCCTATGTTATTTGTTTTGGTCTGGCTAGGCTGGAAGTTCGGCTCACCCGTTCCGTCTGAGATCTGTTCAAAAGAACTGGCATTTAACAGGTAAAGCTTGGAAAAGGCCGTAGCATTGAACCGGTTTTTATTCAACTGCCAGGCAAGGCCCATCACCTGCTTGTTCAAGGCTTGAGGATACCGGAACGTCACGTTTTGCGGGTCTTCCACATCGCTTGATTTTCGCCCGAAATCAGACAAAACATAGTTAAAGGAAAGAGATTGGCTGGGAAAGAGTGCGTAGCTGAGGTTAGCGGTTACCAAGCCTTCTTTGTCACGGTTCTTCAGCTGCGTCCGGTTAAATTCTGCCGTGCTCGTTTCTCTCGTTTCCTGGTTCCAGTTGTATTGCAGGCGGGTGGTGTCCACAAACTGGTTCTGCGTCATGTTATAGGCGCTGTACAGGCTCAAGTCCAGGCCTTGGACAAAAAGATTGGCTTTGCGGTACTTCACCGTCGGGATCACGGAAGAGGAGCGGGTGGTTCTGGCGCCAAATACCTGATCCATGATCACGCCGGTCTGGATCTCCTTGTCGTTGCCCGAGGCTATCAATCCTACCAGGAAAAGATCAGCATATTTTTTACCGGTGACGCCTCCTTCTAGTTGAAGAGTACCCGATTTATAGGCATCATGGAAACGCTCTACTTCTTTCATCGCTTCCCTTTGGCCGGTGGTAAAGTTGATAGGCTGCACATCCACCTTATAGTTATTGTCTGAGTAGTTATAGAAAGCGTTCGCCCGGAAGGTAAGCCCGCTTTTAAGATTGGTGAAGGCGCCGTTCACGGAGGCTTTGTGCGTGTTGAAAGATCCAACGCCATAGGAAACGTCCAGGAAGTTAGGGTTGGCCCGCGTCACGATGTTCACCGCGCCGCCCAAAGCGTCCGCGCCCAAATGGATAGGAAGAACGCCTTTGTAGACTTCCACCCGTTCGGCCATGGTGACTGGCAGGTTGTTGAGTGTTAAGGAAGAGCCGAAATTATCCATGGGGATGCCGTCCAGGAAGAATTTGACCTGTTTTCCGGAAAAGCCGTTCAAAGAGAAACTGAAGTTGGAGCCCACGCCCCCTTCCTCCCGGATGCGGATACCAGTGGTTCTGTTCAAAGCTTGGTTGAGATCAGCGGAAGTGCTGTAGAGCTTCTTGGTATCCAGCACCGTCACGTTAAAGCCCTCTTCTTTAATAGCGGTGTTCTGCGTTTTTCCGGTCACCAAAACCTCGTCCACGTTCAGACTTCCTGATAAAGCAATGGTGCCTAGGTTGGTGGTGCGGCCCGCCGTGATGCGTATTCTGCTCGTTTTTGAAGAATACCCCACAAACGAAATAACCAGGTCATAATCTCCTTCTTGAGCGGCTAGGGAAAAGAAGCCGTCGGCGTTGGTCTGTACCGCCGCCTCGGTGCCTTTGATAAACACGTTGGCAAACTCAATGGCTCTGCTTCCAGTGTCGGTTACCTTCCCTGAGACAGTACCGGTGTTTTGTGCATATCCAGCCAGAGAATCGGTGAGAAAAAAGAAGAAAAAGGCGAAGAGCCCTTTATATAAAGGAGAAGTAAGCTGTAGAAAGTTTAGAGAGGACCGTAATCTCATATTGTGAATCAAGTCGTTGACCTGATAATTAGACTAATTCTAAATAGTAGCACAATATTAGCCGATACAACTTACAATCCCAAGTTATTTAGAATGATTCTACAAAGCTGAAGGTGATGGCGACCTAGTTCTCTCAGCAGCTAGCCAAAAGTGGAATACCAATAGTGGTAATTTAATTTGTCTCCAAAGAGCCCCCCTTTCTACATCCCTAAGGTTTTCCGCGACCTTGTATCTCCTGTCTAAGTTATGGGTGTGTTAAGGCTTCCTGCTAAACCCCTCTTTGCTTAATGGTTTTTTAATCTCTCCTAAACACTGTAGTAAATCCTGCTTTTGAGTTTTGCAGGACGATTACCTAGCCGCAATAGGAGCAGTTCTTGGGTAGCCCAGACTCTGGTAAGGATGGCCCCCTTACGCTTTTCCTTCCAACGCTCTTCCAATGGATCATTACTCAGTCTGTACATACAAAACCATCCATCCTTAAACTAAACCTGTTTAGCATGATAAGAATCTCTACCGTAAAAAGAAGAGGCAACTACTTAGGGAGATGCTCCCTGTTGCTTCTGGCGCTGCTCGGCGTTGTTCCTCTGGAGGGTTTTGCCTCCAAAGCGGGGCACGGTGCCAAGGCTTCTGTTGATTACCTTAACAGGCACCTGGAGTATCAAAGTAGACCAGTGACTGGCGTAATACGGGATGCCGCTGGCCAGCCGTTGGTGGGGGTCTCGGTCATCCTGAAAGGGACGACCAACGGGACCATCACTGATACGGAAGGCAAGTTCACTCTCAATACCGCCGGCGTTGACCAACCTGTCTTGTTGTTTTCATTCATCGGGTATGTGAAGCAGGAGATTGCTTTAGGCAACAGTAGTTCGCTGGAGGTAACCTTGGCAGAGGATTCCCAAAGCCTGGAGGAGGTGGTGATCACCGCCTTGGGCATTAAAAAGGAGAAAAAAGCGCTGGGGTATGCCGTGCAGGAAGTACAGGGAGAGGATTTGGTGAAAGCCCGCGAAGGCAACGTGGTCAGTAACCTGACGGGCAGGGTAGCGGGGCTTACCATCAAAAGCTCCACCGACCTTTTCCAGGACCCGGAGATCAGCCTGCGGGGAAGAAAGCCCTTGATCGTGATTGATGGGGTGCCAGACCAAACCGCAGACCTTTGGAAGATCAACTCCGATGACATTGAAAGCGTGAACGTGCTGAAGGGCTCCACCGCCTCTGCCCTTTACGGCTCCATTGGGCGGAACGGGGCCATCATGATCACCACGAAACGGGGGAAAGGCACTGACCTGAGCGTAGAGGTAAATTCCTCCACGCTTCTTCAGCCTAGTTTTATCAAAATACCCGAAGTGCAGACAACCTATGGCAACGGGAACAATGGCCGGTATGCCTACGTGAACGGCTCGGGTGGTGGCGTTGAAGGAGCCGGTTGGATCTGGGGTCCTAAACTTGACCAACCCGATGCTTCCACGCCAAGCGGCTACTGGGAGACTCCCCAGTACAACAGCCCGGTAGATCCGGTGACGGGTGCCCGGCAGCCCTTGCCTTGGCGTTCCAGGGGCAAAGACAACGTGAAGAATTTCTTTGAGACCGGAATGATCTCCACCAACAGCGTAAGCCTGACCAAAGGTGGAGAGAAGGGAAGTTTCAGAGCCGCCGCCTCGCATATCTACCAGAAAGGGATCGTCCCAAACACCGGCTTGAACAACAGCTCGTTCAGTGTCTCGGGGAACTACAGCCTTACAGAAAAGTTAACCGCCGACACCCGGATCAGCTATAACCGACAATACACCGACAATTACCCCGAGACCGGTTACGGGCCTACCAATTACCTGTACAACCTTATTCTGTGGACGGGTGCCGATGTAGACGTAAGAGACCTGAGAAACTACTGGATAGAGGGAAGAGAGGGAGAGCAGCAGAGGCACTACAACCAATCTTGGTACAACAATCCCTACTTTCAGGCTTATGAGTACCAGCGCGGCTACTATAAGGACAACACCTTCGGGGTAGTCACCCTGGACTATAAGTTCAACCCGGCTTTCAGTGCCATTTACCGGACTGGCGTGAACATCTACGGCCTTACAAGAACTACGAAGGAGCCTAAAAGCTATGTGGGGTACAATGATAAATCACGGGGTAATTACTACGTGAGCAGCCAGAACTACTTTGATGTGGTTTCTGACCTGATTTTGCAATATCAGCATGAATTCCACAGAAACCTTTCCGTCAAAGCGCAGGTGGGGGGCTCCAATAACTACCAGAACCTGAAAGGCCAATCGGTGAACACAGATGGGTTGACCATTCCGGGATTCTACAACATCAGCAACTCCGCCAATCCGGTGCAGGGGCAGAACAACTTAGAGGAACAGAAGAAGAACAGCGTGTACGGGGTGGTGGACCTTGAACTGTTCGGGGCGGTCTATCTAAGCCTAACCGGGCGTAACGACTGGGTTTCTACCTTGCCTATTAGCAATAAGTCCTTCTTCTATCCGGCAGTTTCGGGCGCGGTGGTGGTGTCTGACTTGATCACCATGCCTACGGTTTTGTCTTACCTGAAACTGCGCGGCTCCTGGTCCCGCGTCTCGGAAGGCCGCATCGGGCTTTACCCGTACAGCCATCTAGCTGCCTATGAGAACGGAGTGAAATGGAACGGAACCCCATCCCAGTATTACGGGAATAATGACCTGAATCCTGAAATTAAGCCCGAAACGTCTGATACCTGGGAAGCAGGTTTGGAGTTCAACTTCTTCAAGAACAGACTTGGGTTTGATGTGACCTATTACCAGGCCAGGGATTATAACAACATCACCAACATTCCGGTTTCGCTTTCCAGTGGATACGCCTCCCGCTTGGAGAACGGGAACGTGTTCCAGCGGAAAGGCCTGGAAGTAATCGCCCGGGTTACTCCCCTCAAGCGCGATGACCTGAGATGGGATATTACCGCCAACGTAAGCCAGTACCGCCGGTACCTGAAGGAGATATTTGGGGGAGCAGAAGAACTGAACCGCCTGAAAGTTGGAGACCGTACCGACAAAATCTATGCGACCGTCTACGAAAAAGACCCACAGGGCAACATCATCTACAATTCCAACGGTTTCCCCAGGACTGATCCTTTTTCCCGCGCCATCGGGTATGACGAACCAGACTGGGTCTATGGAATCGAGAATGCTATCTCTCTTAAGAACATCAGTTTGCGCTTCCTTTTTGACGGCCAATTGGGCGGACAAATCTACTCCACTACCAACCAGAAGATGTGGTGGGGAGGAACGCACCCGGGTACAGTGAACCAGTTCAGGGATGAGGCAAACGCCGGACAGGCTACCTATGTGGGCAACGGCGTGGTGGTGGTTAGTGGAGAGGTGAAGTATGATGGCCAGGGCAACATTGTGGAAGACACCCGGCAGTTTGCGCCTAATGAAAAAGCGGTGAGCTACATCAACTACATGATCAACACCAGCAACGGACCAGCCTCCAACTACCATTACTACAAAGAAACGTTCCTGAAGCTCAGAGAAGTAACCCTTTCCTATCAGATTCCAAGCAAAGTACTGCAGCGGTTGCCTATCCGTTCGGCGGCTATCTCCTTGGTGGGACGTAACCTGCTGCTTTGGTCTAAACTGCCTAATGTGGACCCAGATACAGGGGTAGACAACCTGCAAACCCCTTCTACCCGCAGCATGGGCGTTAACCTTGACTTTAAGTTCTAAAGACCACAGAAATGAAAAAAATACATATACCTTTCCTGTTTCTTCTTCTCAGCTGCCTGGCCTCTTGTGAGGATTTCGAGAGCCTGCAGCTTGACCCCAACAGAACCATCCAGGCGTCCCCGGATCTGCTATTAACCAATATTGAGACAAAGGCCTTCAACGAAATCAGCCTTTCTGCGGCTTTGGCCTCCCGCTACCTGACCAACACCGATGGCGTGTCTTTGAACCAGTACTACGGGTGGCAGCGCTCGGGCTATGAAAACTACGATCATTTAAAACAAGTGGTCAAAATGGAAGAAGAGGCCGCCCGTACCAACCGGCCGGCGTATGCCGCGCTGGCAAAGTTTTTCAGGTCCTACTTTGTGGTGGAGCTCACGCAAACCTTTGGGGACATTCCTTACGCGGAGGCCTTGAAAGGAGGCGAAGGTGTTTTCTCGCCCGTCTACGACAAGCAGGAGGACATCTATCTGAACGTTTTGCAGGAATTGAACGAAGCCAATACGTTACTGGCTAACTCCACGGAAACCGTAACGGGTGATGTCATTTACAAGGGCGATCTCAAGAAGTGGCAAAAACTGGTGAATTCGTTCACGTTGAGGGTATTAATGAACCTGTCCCTGAAAGAGAACCATGCAGGTTTGAGGGTGAAGCAACGCTTTCAGGAGATCGTGAACAATCCAGCGCAGTATCCTATTTTTACTTCCAACAGCGACAACGCTTCTTTGCCCTTCTATGACCTGGAGGCCAACCGTTACCCTTATTTCAACAGCAACGACTTGCAGACTGCCTACTACATGGAAGAGGGGTTTGTGACCTTGCTGCAGAACCTCAAAGACCCGCGTCTGCCAAAGATGGCGGATGTGGCTCCCTCCAAAAGCAGTCTTCCGGAAGGTGACCTGAGTGCTTACGGAGGAGTGAAGGGAAGCGAAACCCTGGATGTGAACAAAACCAAGGTGGTTAGCGGCGATGCCTCCAAAATAGATGCTCGTTATTACAATAACCCGGTAAATGAGCCAAGTGTGGCGCTGGGCTATGCGGAGGTGCAGTTCATCCTGGCCGAGGCTGTGCTGAGGGGCTGGATAGCTGGTAACGCTGATACGTTTTACAAGAAAGGAATAGAGGCCAGCATGCTCACCTACGGCGTTCCCCAGGAAGGGATCACCGCTTACGTTCAAAGCCCCGAAGTGCAGTTGCCCGCTTCCCGGGAGTTGGAGTACGTGCTCACGCAGAAGTATATTGCTTTCTTTATGAACTCTGGCTGGCAGCCTTTCTTTGAGCAGCGCCGCACCGGAATGCCTTCGTTTGATGTGAGTGGGGCAGGGGTGTTGAACCAGAAGAGAATCCCCAAGCGCTGGATGTACCCAGAAAGTGAATTCAACCTGAACAGGCAGCATGTGGAGGCCGCCATCGCCCGTCAGTACCCCGAGGGGGACAACATCAATGGCACCATGTGGATCCTGAAACCAGAGTAATTGACCTAACTTGTTTTCTATGCATTTTTTCAAAAACACCCTATTAACGCACCTTCTGTTTCTGCTGGGGTTAGTCTTCTCCATCACGGCACACGCACAGTCAGGGAAAAAGAAAGTGGTCTTCGTGATTGTAGACGGCATCCCGGCCGATGTGCTGGAGAAGCAACACACGCCCAACATGGATAAAATAGCTGCCATAGGAGGCTATACCCGCGCCCACGTAGGCGGGGAGAAAGATGCTTACTCCCAAACCCCCACCATCTCAGCGGTAGGCTATAACAGCTTACTAACCGGTACCTGGGTGAACAAGCACAACGTTTGGGACAACAACATCAAGGCCCCTAATTACCATTACTGGAGCATCTTTCGGTTTCTGAAGCAGCAATACCCAGAGAAGAAAACCGCCGTCTTCTCCAGTTGGCTGGACAACCGGACAAAACTAGTGGGGGAAGGTCTTCCGGAAACGGGTAATCTGCAGGTAGACTATGAGGTGGATGGTCTTGAGTTGGATACCATCACCTTTCCGCATGACAAGGAAAGGCGGTTTATGCATCTGATAGATGAGCAGGTAGTGACGAAAGCCTCGGAGCACATCAAAGACAAAGCGCCCGATCTGTCCTGGGTGTATCTAGAGTACTCAGACGATATGGGCCATTACCATGGCGACAGCGAGCAGCTGAACAAAGCAGTGGAACTAGTAGACAACCAAATGGGCCGATTGTGGGATGCCATTGATTACCGGCAACGGCAGCATGGCGAAGACTGGATGATGGTCATCACCACAGACCATGGCCGAGACAGCAAAACCGGTAAACATCACGGCGGACAATCTGAAAGAGAGCGCACCACCTGGATGGTCACAAACGCCAAAAACCTGAACGCCCAGTTTAAAGAAAACCGGCCCGGCATCGTGGATATCATGCCCACCATCGCAAGATTCCTTCAGGTTGACTTACCACGTGAAGCTCTGATGGAAATAGATGG
This sequence comes from Rufibacter hautae, assembly GCF_008271695.1. Taxonomy (GTDB): domain Bacteria; phylum Bacteroidota; class Bacteroidia; order Cytophagales; family Hymenobacteraceae; genus Nibribacter; species Nibribacter hautae. The sequence continues at coordinate 1,184,248 of NZ_VKKY01000001.1, read as the reverse complement.
AGTGCCGCTCACAGGTGACGTTTCTATTGCGAAGCCAAAGGCCGTCTATGAGAATGGTGAGCTCAAGCTAGGCTGGAAAGCAATGGACAAGAAGGGAAAGGTAAAGGTATGGCTTGCGACAACCAACCATTTCAAAAATGGCGAGAAGGACGAGTACAAGCTTTTGAAAACAGTGCCCATCAAGGAGGAGAAAGTGGTGATTCCTGTCAAGGAACAATCCTCAGGACTTTACAAAGTGGTCTTAGAAGGGCCTCACAACATCGTGAACAGATGGGTGGTGTTGAGTAAGAACTGAGCGAAGTCTTATTAGAACTGGTGACTGTAGAGGGAGCTCAAAGTAAACTTTTTGTAGCCCTGTTCAGAGCGTATGATTCTTGCTTGTTTTTACAAAACTAAACAGAAAAGGCTACTGGTCATCAGTAGCCTTTTCTGTTTAGAGCACTTCTATCTAAGCGTTGATTTATCCTTACTTTACCAGAAACAGCCAATAAACGGAAGCCATTGCCCGGGAACACTTTTGCCTCCTGCGCCGATAGCAGCCCTATAAAATAAAGACGGCAGCCACAGGGCTGCCGCTTTTATGATTTCCTTGCAAACAAACATACCTAAAGGTAGCAAGCCATTCCTAGCAATAATCCCCTAATCAGAACCTTAACTGAATGGTAATATAGAAGGGAGTTAGCTTGTAAACCATTGGAGAAAAAACGGAGGATTTAACATTCCCAGAGTTGTTAATTCCTCTGCTACTCTTCAAACATCACTCTAGCTAGTGAGAAACTCAGGCATTCGTGAGAAAGCGGCTGTACCAATGCCCCGAAGATTTAATGATACGTTCCTGGGTTTGGAAGTCCACATACACCAGCCCGAAACGCGGGTGGTAGCCTTCGGCCCATTCAAAATTGTCAGTAAACGTCCAGACGAAGTAACCCTCTACTTTCATTCCTTCTTGTTTGGCGCGGAGCACCTGCTTAAGGTAGTTATTTAAGTACGCTACCCGTTGGGGATCGTGTACTTGCCCGTTGGTGACAGTGTCTGGGAACGCGGAGCCATTCTCGGTGACAATGATTTTCCGGACGCCGGCATACCCGTTGAATCTTTCCAACATGTGGTACATGGACTCTGGGTACACTTCCCAATCCATGACGGTGCGCTCCACCCCGCGTTTTGAAGCCGGTACCAGTTTGGCTTGCAGAAAAGGCGTAAAAAACGAGAACCTCACCATTTCGCGGGTGTAGTTCTGCAGGCCTATAAAATCGAAGTCAAAAGGAAGAAGGTCCTCATCGCCCGGAGCGAAGTATTTCTCCATCCGTCGCAAATAGGGAATGTCCGCGAAAGGATACCCTAACCCCAAGGCTGGTTCTAAGAATAGCCGATTCAACAAGGCATCTACCCGCTGGGCAGCCTTGTGGTCGCGGGGCAGATCGCGGAAGGGCTCTATGTGAGAACAGGAGAAGGTGGTGCCTACCTCGGCGTGCGGCAAGATTCCTTTCAGGATCCGACCGCCTTCAGCTTGGCATAAGGTGGCATGATGAGTGGCGGCCAAGAAACCGTTGATGCTGCGGCGGCCTGGCGCGTGAATGCCCAAGAAATAACCGGCGCCCACAAAAGCCATCGGCTCGTTCAAGACCATCCACTGGCGAACCCTGTCCCCGTACCTGGAGGCGCAAAGTTGCACGTACTCCGTGAACCAACCCACGATATCCCGATTGGCCCACCCGCCTTTTCTTTCCAGGGCCGCAGGCAAATCCCAGTGGTAGAGGGTCACCCAAGGTTCAATGCCCCGGGCTAGACAATTGTCAATCAGTCGGTCATAATAATCCAAGCCTTTCTGGTTCACGGAGCCAATTCCTTCCGGCAAGATCCTGGGCCAGGAAAAAGAGAACCGGAAATTGGGAATTTGCATGGCCTTCATCAGGTCCAGATCTGCGGGGTACCGGTTGTAGAAATCGCAGGTGTGGTTGGCGTGGTTTCCCCGGAGGATTTTTTTCTTGGTATTGGTGAACTCGTCCCAGATGGAGGGGCCTTTTCCGTCGGCGTCATGGGCGCCCTCTATTTGGTAGGCGGCGGTTGAAACACCCCATGCAAACTCTTTTCCAAATGACTCTCTGCGTAATTCATGTGTGTGCTGCGTTGCCGCTGGTTCGTGCTCCATCATGCCGTTTTGGCTCCTAAACAGCGCTGCCCCTAAGTGAGGAGCAATACTGCCTTCAAACTGTATATCTTAAACAAAGAACGCCCTGAGAGAAGGCATAATGGCTTCGTGCCACTTTTGCCGAAAAGAGCCCTTCTTCGGCTTTTCTGCTTTCATTTGGTAATCGCCCGCCAGAATCCTATCAAGGATCTGCTCGGTTTTATCTGGATAATCCACCGGAATGACGGGCCCTTCATGCAGCCATTCCGCAATCTTGGGCAGGTTCTTCGGTTTCAGGTTCTTCACCACCGGTACCCCCATGCTGGCCAAAGCGGCCGCGTTGCAGTGCTGCTCGTACTGTCTTTTCATGGGCACCACCAACAGTTTCTTGCCAAGGTACAGCGCCTCGGCGGGCGTCTCAAATCCAGCCCCGCAGAGCACCCCGGCGCTGGAAGCCATGCTCTTGATGAATAACTCGTTGTCGATCGGTTTGATCTCTATGTTGCCTTGCCGGATGGGCAGGCGGTTGTGCTTAGAAAAGACTTCCCACCTGACCTCTTGGAATTTGGATAGCTTCTTCAGGAGCAGTTCATCGGCGTACGCCGGAAGGTAGACCGTGTAGTGCCCCTGGTTTGTAGGCTCCAGTTCCCGCACCTGCGCCCGAATGACCGGCGTAAACGTATCGGGCGAGAAGCGCTGGAAGTGGAAGCCATAATACGCGGTGGCCGGGGCATAATACTGCAAGATCAGTTTGCCCAACCGGTCTTCTTTCTTGGGGTGTGGAGCGTTGGGATCAATCACCGCGGCTTGGTGGCTTAATGCTACACAGGGCTTTTTCTTGAACGAGCAGGCCCAGGCGGAGATAGGCTCAAAGTCACTGATGATTAAGTCATAGTCCTCTACCGGAAGTTGGCGCGCTTGGTCATAAAAGGATCGGGTTTCTAATTGGGAAAAGGTCTCCACAAAGTCAACGCCCCCTTTCTTGCCGAAGATGAAACTTAGGCCGTGGAACCGGTACTTCACGTCAAAAGGTAAAATTAGGTCTGCCTGGCACCCGCTTACCAAGATATCCAACTGGCACTTTTTATGTAAGATGGGAACGATTTCCAAGGCCCGGCTCAGGTGACCGTTGCCCGTGCCTTGTATGGCATAGAGTACTTTCATGCACGTTTGAGGTTGAATTCTGACATCAGGTCCAGGAAGAGGGCGTTGCTATCAAGGGAGGCCACCGCAGGTGCTTCGGTAAGTTGATGGAGCTCGGCTACTTCATCTTGATATTTATACAGGTGCCATTGCCCATCATAGTATTCCAGAGAAGTCAGGTTCTCGACCCAATCACCCGAGTTGAGGTAGGTGACTGTGCCCTTAGGAGTAGTAATTTCCTTCATTTCTGGCTGATGGATGTGCCCGCAAGCCACATACTGGAATTGGTTTTCTATGGCTAGATCGGCGCAGACCGTTTCAAAGTCATTGATGAACTTGACGGCACTTTTCACTCGGTTCTTGATGCCTTTTGAAAAGTATACCTTCTCCCGGTGGAGCTTATGGCACATAAAGTTCACCAGGCGGTTGAGGAGAATGAGCAGGTCATAGCCATGGGCGCCCAGCCGGGCTAGCCACTTGGCATGCTGCATGGTCACGTCGAAAACATCCCCATGGAAAATCCATATCCTCTGGTCATCCAGTTCCAAGACAACCTTGTTCTGGATGGAGAAGGAAGACAACCTGAATCCAACGAACTTGCGCAGCATCTCGTCATGGTTGCCCGTGATATAGGTCACCTCCACGCCTTTAGAAATGAGGCCGGTCAGGTGCTTGATCACCTGCATGTGGGCCGTGGGCCAGTAACTTTTGCTGAACTGCCAGATGTCTATGATATCCCCGTTGAGGATGACTTTCTTCGGTTTTATACTCTTGAGGTACGCCAACAATTCCTTGGCATGGCACCCATAGGTGCCCAGGTGCACGTCTGAAATAACCACTACCTCTACTTTCCTTTTTCTGGGGGACTTGACGCGCTTCATAGGCAATTCAATGAATTTTAGTGACGCTTGAACGGCGAGTCAAAGGAATGCATCCGGTGCACCAGGAAAACGATGAGGGTATGCTGGAAAAAGTCTTTCATCTTTCTCATGTCCAATAATGAAACGAGTTGGGATAGAATGCCAGATTCATATTCAATCAATGCTCTGAGGGGCATGTGGGTGAATTCTAAACTTAAAAGTTATAGTACAACCACACTGTAAATGTACCTGCCAAGTATTTCCACATCGTTAACGTTCTATTGCCGTTTTGTGAAATCGTTCCCTAAAGTGGCGTCTCAGGGAAGAGCATCCTGGCTATGACTCTGATCAAAAGGAACCAGAGCTTTGATACTCTTGCAAAATCCCAAAAACAAAAAAACACCACAAGAACAGAAGCATGCTTCTCTTTTTGTGGTGTTAAGGCGTAAGAGCGGTTCCTTTATTTGACAATCAGGCGACGCACTTCTCCTTTTTCTGTCTTCACAAAGTAAAGGCCTTGGGCATAGCCGGAAACATCGAGGGTTTGCACCCCGTTGCCGGCGTAGATCTTGCGCCCGAGTCCGTCTAATACCTCTACATTAGCTTTTTTGCTGAGGTGGACTTTAGAGCCGTTGGTAGGATTTGGATAAAGGACAAATTCCTGTTTAGAACCAGTCTCCGGCTCCAAGGCCGTAAGGGTATTCTGGATTTTGTACACCGACACAGAGCCGCTCAGTTCGTTGGCCACCAGCACGTAGAACCTGCCGTCTGGGCTATCGCCGCGGTCTACAAAGAATACTCCCTCTGGCCCGTGGTCTCCGGCAAAGGTGGTGAGGCTGCGGTTGTTTTGGTAGTCTACAAATTGCGGGTTAGCCGGGTCAGTAATGTTATACACCATCAGGCCGCCTACCCGCTCCAGCGCCACAAAGGCATACGTCTTGCCTTCTATGGAAGCTACCGCTACGCCTTCCGGCTCGGGGCCTTTCGCGCGACTCCGGGTCTTGAAGCCATTGCCCTCGTTATCGGCGTTGAAGAGCGGAGAGATTATAGGGTCTTTTGAGGTAAACAGCTCAAAAGCGTCGCCGCTGTCATACACCAATGCTTTTGTGCCGGCATTCCAGATAGAGAAGGAGCGGGAGCCCAGCATGTAAAGCTCATCAAAGTCTCCGTCACCGTCGGTATCGCCCTGCAGGTTTGAGATGCGCAGTCGGCCTAGGTTATGGCTTTCCTTTAGCACGGCTGCGTTGGGGAAAGCAGTGGGGTCCAGGTTAGCGGCCCCCACGGTCGTGCGCTCGTTCAAGCCGGCGTACTCTTTCTCGTCTCCCTCATTGGCAGTGACCAGGTAGGTGGTATTGCCCACGGTGTAGTTCGCTACGGCGTCAGGGATGTAAAAAGACTTGATCGGCCAGTTAGCCAGCAGCACTTGGTTGTTGTTGTCAGACGCATCGAACCCGTTCCCCATCACCCCCATGTTTTTGGTACCCAGGGGCCAGACCGCGGAAATGGTGTTGTTCTCCAGGTTCACTTCGGCAATAGCGTTGTTTTCCTGAAGAGTGACCCATGCTTTGCGTGAGTCAGAGGAAATGGTCACATACTCGGGCTCAAAATCCTGAGATAAGGTGCTGGAGGTTTTCGTCTTGCGCACGCCGGAGGCCAGTAGTTGAGCCTCCTGGCTGTTGAAAGCGTCAAAAAGCAGGGTTGTCACCTTGGATTGTTCTACCTTCGATAAGCCGCCCGAGATATCAATGATGCTGATGGAACCCTCGGGATCCACCGTATACGCGTCGTTGGGCTGGCCTTCATTCGCCGTCAAGATCTTGGAGCCGTCAGGGGAGAAGGTGATCATATCGGGCAGCGCCCCCACCGTTACCTGTTTGCTGAAGTTTCCATCGGTGTCAAATAAAACCACGGAGCCGTTGAGTTGCTCGTTGGCGTTGGGGGAAGCCACGGCCACTACTCCATTTTTCACCGCTACGCTGGTGATGCCTCCATACGGATTCATATCGATGGACTTTATCAGGCGAATATTGGCGGGATTTGAGAAATCAGCGATATCCAGGCGGCCTTGCACCGCACTAGTCATGAACAATCGCTGTGAGGCCCGGTCATGCACTACGATCTCGGTGGTACTACCCTCGGCGGTATTGGGGGTAAAGCTTGCCACGTGACCCAACTGGATCTCCCGGCTAGGCTGCGGCGCCTGACGGTCATTGTCTTTGATGTACAGGGTAATGAATGGGTTCCCGGAGATGCTGACACCGCTGGGGCTTTCCAGACTCAGAACTACATACTCGTCCTGCTCGGCTAGTGCGTCATCCGTCACGGGGATGGTGATGGTCTGGGTGGCGGTACTGTTGCCGGTAAAGGTAATGGTCTGGGTGGTATAGGTGAAGTCAGCCGCGGAAGCCGTGCTGAACGGGTCCGCTTTTACCACCACTTGCACGGTGGCATCCGAAGGATTCACCAAGGTCAGCTCTACACTTAGAGGTCCTCCGTTCTCCGGGACCGTCATAAACCGTTCTTTCCAGGCAATACTGGTGGAATAAGTGAAATTGAAGGTGTAAGCACTGAGCATCGGTTTCTGCTCCAAATCCTTCACTCCGTTTACCATTAAGGAGTAAGGAGCGCCAGAGGTAAACGGCGTAGTAAACGTCAAGGTAACCTTCTTTTTGTCTTCACTCAGGATGGCCTGCTGCAGCCCTGCAATACCCGTGTAATTGGCGAGGTTGGTAGCAGATGCTTGCTCCAGCTCCCGGTTAAAAGTAAGTTGTAGGGAGATGTTGCTGATGGTAGTAGCCCCTGACACAGCGGGTGGACCAGGAAAAGCCCAGTTAGGCCATGCTTGAGCGGCGGTTCCTGAACCTATCCCCACCCAGTTGATTGGATTAAGCACTGCCTGGCGTATCTGCGCCGCAGTGCCCGTCTGAGGACCGTTGTAATAGGCATTAACCGTGTTCCCCTCTACGTTTCCCGGGGCGGTGCTCAGGTTGATGGAGGTGGTGCCGTCGGTTAGTGCGGCAGGCCGTAAAGAATTGCTGCCGCTGCAGCTTGTATTAGCGGTAGCCCAGTTGTTGGAACTGAGGGCGGTGATGTAGCTGGGGGCTTCCGCGGTGCCAGTGTAAATCAAGACCTGGTCTCCGCTGGAACTCAGTCCGAAGCCGGAGCCAGCCAATGTTCCTAGGCTAGCGCTGGGCACATCGTTCTGGATCTTGATGATGGTGCCGGCTGCCACACCCGCCGCGGGAGCCGTCCAGGTAAGTCCTCCTGGGCACTGCGCTTGGGCATTGGAGGTAAACTTGGCATCCGTCAGCTGAAAGATGGTGCCCGGAAGGATGTTCACCAGGGGCAGGAGGGCGATCTCATCTCCGACATCGGTGGCGTTCATGCGGTATCCTACAACCACAATGTCGCCTGCCTGGAACTGGGTCTGCGCCGAGGCTATCTGGATCAGCAGCGCTAACAGCGCCATGATAATCAGTAATTTTCTTCCCATAGGTATGTGGTAAAGGTGAAAAGGTTAGATGCAACCAAGGTACCCTGTGCATATTATGGGAATGTTGCCTATTGATTATCAATAGGTAAAATAGGAGCAGGCTCGTTACTGCTGTATGAAGAAGCAGTTCCTAGAGAAGGAAAGGGCCGTTCTGCGGACGTTCTACCGCTATTCAGGCAAGAGAACCTGTCAGGCGTTTTATGGCCTTTTTTGGAAAATTGTGTGCAAACAAAAAAGCCACTTACAAGTTTTATCTCGTAAGTGGCTGATTTAGAAGCTCCCCCTCTTGGGCTCGAACCAAGGACCCCATGATTAACAGTCATGTGCTCTAACCGACTGAGCTAAGGAGGAGTTTATCACCTTTTGGCCGTGTGACCTTGAATGATGATGCAAAAGTAGGGGCTATTCTGATTGTGCGCAAGTGTTCGCCTAGAAAAATTTTACCTTTTATGATAAGTGGCTGAAAATGAAATCAGAAAAATTTTGTTTTGAGGCTACTTATTTGAAAACAGCCCCAAAACAAACGCCTAGCCGTGAATTGCTTTCTAGTCCGATCGTCTAAATCGCTTCAAACTGTCGCAGGAAACGGGCGTCGTTCTCGGTGAACAGGCGCAGGTCCTTGATCTGGTACTTGAGCATGGTAATCCGCTCAATGCCCATCCCGAAGGCAAAGCCGGAGAACTCTTTGGAATCTATGCCGCAGTTTTCCAGTACCTGCGGGTCTACCATGCCCGAGCCGCCAATCTCCACCCAGCCGCTGTGCTTGCAGATGTTGCAGCCTTCGCCTTTGCAAATCAGACACGTGATGTCAATCTCAGCGCTGGGCTCCGTGAACGGGAAGAACGACGGACGGAACCGGATCTGGGTGTCTGGCCCGAACAACTCCTGCACGAAGTAGTAGAGAGTATCTTTCAAGTCTTTGAAGCTGACGCCACGGTCCACGAACAAGCCTTCTACCTGGTGGAACACGCAATGCGCACGCGCCGAGATAGCCTCGTTCCGGAATACGCGGCCCGGGGACAGCGTGCGGATGGGTGGTTTCTGGTGCTCCATCACGCGTACCTGTACGCTGCTGGTATGCGTGCGCAACAACATATCCGGGTTTTTGCTCAGGAAGAACGTGTCCTGCATGTCGCGGGCGGGGTGGTTCTCGGGGAAGTTCAACGCTGAGAAGTTGTGCCAGTCATCCTCCATCTCGGGGCCTTCAGATACGTTGAACCCGATGCGCTCGAAAATACGGATGATCTGCTCCCGCACGCGGGCCAGCGGATGCCGGGTACCCAAGGCATTAGGCACCGGCGGCAAGGTAAAATCAAGGCCCGCCAGCGCATCTGGCGTGGCGTTCTGCTCCAGCGCTTCCTGCACGGTATCCATTTTCTGCTGGGCCAACTGCTTGAGCTGGTTCAACTCCTGTCCCACCTGTTTGCGCTGCTCAGGGGCAACGGATTTCATCTCGTCAAACAGGGCGGCAATCTGGCCTTTGCGGCTCACATAGGTGTTCCGGAAAGTCTCCAGTTGCTCTTTGTTCTCTATCGCATAGGCCTCTACCTCTTGGGTCAGCCGTTTTATGTTCTCCAATAGCATAGCGCAAAGATAAAGAAGTAATGGGGATTGCGTAAGGTTTTGTCAGGAACAGTAGGTCCAATCCTCGTAGGTGAATACGATTCAAGCTTGTTTCAGTAAAAACAGCTTTAAAACAAGAGAGGTCTTATAGTTGTCCTTTTTGCCAAATCAACGCTGAGACGTTCGCTTTTGCCACTCTCGCCTCTCGGCAGTTGCAAACTGCCGGTCATTGTGGGTCCAAGTCACAGACTTGAACCATGGAGAGATAACCCACCCCTGCCCCTCCGAGGAGGGGAATCAGAACATCCACAGGGTCTTCTTCTTGGCTAAGGAGGGGAAAGTCCGCTGTGCTGCAAAGGCTTTAACCAAACGCACCAATTCCAGCCTTTCGGTTGAGCGCCTTGTCAGATTCCGGTGCCGAGAGGCATTGTGACCGCAAGGGAGCAAAGGAAGCTGGCGCAGCGCGATGCCGGAAGGCGGGGCCTCGCGGCCGTGAGCGCACGGAGCCCAGCCATGAAACAATAAAGCTTATGAACCCACGCAAACAGCGGTACTACGCCAGCATTAACGGACTACGCGCACAGGAAACTTATAAGAACCACAGCGGCCCTCCACTAGCCCATACAAACTACAACTCCCAAAAGAATCGGTAAACAACAAATTATCTTCATTCACCTACGCCCACCCGCCATTCACCTACTTTCCGCTGGGCTTAGCCTAATTCCCGTTGTGGCGCGCACCGGTTCTGCCTAGTTTTGGAACATAAATCAGCAAGGTTATGGAAAATCCGAACATAAAACGAGTAGGCGATTACCGGCAGTGGGACCGTCCTGCAAACAAAGGAGGCCGGGTGGCCGCCGGGTTACTCATCATAGGGGTGGGCGCTATATTGCTGGCCAATCAGATGCACGCCATCTTCTTGCCGGGCTGGGTTTTCTCCTGGAAAATGCTTCTGATCGTGATTGGCCTGGTAAGCGGCTTCCGGCATTCGTTCCGCAACCCCGGGTTTATCGTGCCCATCATCATCGGGGGCGTGTTTCTGCTGGAAGATTTGGTGCCTGGTATTCGGCTCAGGAATTATTTATGGCCGATTATTATCATGGTGGCCGGCTTGTGGCTTATCTTCAAACCCCGGCACACCTGCGAGAAACACATGAAGAAAGTAAGGCGGTTCGGGCCACAGGGACCTAACTTCAACCGGGCTGCTTCTACAAATGAGAGCTTCCCCGGAAACGAGAGTTTTTCCAAAGAAGACTTCCTTACGGGGACCGCGGTTTTTGGCGGCATCACCAAGAACGTGATCACAAAGGACTTCAAAGGCGGCGACATTCTCACCTTCTGCGGCGGGGCCAAATACAACCTCACCCACGCCGACGTGCAGGGCGAAGTGATCCTGAACATCACCGAGTTCTTCGGGGGCGTCAGCCTGATCATCCCGCCGCACTGGCGGGTACGCTCTGAGGTGGTTACCATCTTTGGGGGGATAGACGACAAAAGAGGCTTCGTAGAGGCCGCCCTGGAATCTGACAAGGTGCTGGTGCTGAAGGGAACGGTGCTCTGCGGGGGCATAGAGATCAAGAGTTACTAACCACAGGTCGCTTATGCTATCGGTAGCGCCTGCTTACGTGCCAAACCACTGCTGCACCATGTCATCACTTAAGGTTATTTTGCTGTATCTGGGTTGGGCTTTGCTGTGGGCCGCGGTGCAAAGCGCGGTGATTTACCAGGCAGGTTTTCCGGTAGACCTGGCCTGGAAAGACGCCTCCTTAAGCAGTGGTCTGGTAGTGGGCAGCGGCTATGTGATGTCGTTGGCATTGCGCTTCTATCGCCCCGGCGGACGGCAGGTGGTGTACTTGATGGGCTGGAGTTTGGGCGTGGCCATGATCAGTTTGGTGCTTTGGGATACCGGATTGGAGCATTTGTTGGGCGCGGAGACAGAATACCTGGCCTTTGTTGACAAGACTTTCTTTGTGCGGCTGGCCTTCGCCTGGTTGATGATCCTGTTCATTGTGCTGCAGAACTGGCTGTGGTTTTATGCCCGTGAGAAGCAAGAAGCCGAGGAACGCAAAACCGCCACCGAGAAACTGGCCCGCGAAGCCGAGTTGTTCAACCTGCGGCAGCAACTGCAACCGCACTTCCTGTTCAACAGCCTTAACTCCATCAGCGCACTGGTGAAAACCCAACCCGACCAGGCCAAGAAAATGGTGCAGCAGCTGTCAGATTTCCTGAGAGGCACGCTTCGCAAAGATGACCAAACCATGGTGCCCCTCGCGGATGAGCTGCAGCACCTGCAGATTTACCTGGAGATTGAGAAAGTGCGGTTCGGGCACCGGCTGCAGACCCAGGTAGATTACCAGGAAGAAAGCCTGCAAGGGACCTTGCCCTACCTGCTGCTGCAACCCATTGTGGAAAACGCCATCAAGTTTGGCCTGTATGATACCATTGACGATATTCTCATCCAGATTACCGCCACCCTGCAGGATTCTATGCTGGTCATCAGCACCCTGAATCCTTTTGACTCCGCGCTGCTGCAGCACAAGCAGGGCACCGGTTTCGGGCTGGACTCGGTACGCAGGCGCCTGTACCTGTTGTACGCCCGCACCGATCTGCTCACCACCCACCAACAAGACAACGTTTTCATCACCACCGTTAAAATACCTCAGAAAATATGATCAAGTGTCTGGTAATTGATGATGAACCCCTGGCGCGGAGCATTGTCTGCGAGTACCTGCAGAAGTACCCAGATATGGAGATGGTGCAGGAGTGCAACAACGGTTTTGAGGGTGTGAAAGCCATTATGCAGCACCAACCCGAGCTGGTGTTCCTGGATATCCAGATGCCCAAGATCAACGGTTTTGAGATGCTGGAGTTGGTGGAGGCCGTGCCGGGCGTGATTTTCACCACCGCCTTTGACGAGTACGCCATCAAGGCCTTTGAGACCAACGCCGTGGATTACCTGCTCAAGCCTTTCACCCAGGAGCGTTTTGATGCCGCTTTAAAGAAATGGCGCCAAAAACAGCAGCAGCCGGCATCAGAGACCACGGTGAAAGTGCTGGAGGAAGTGCCGGCCAAACAGCCTGAGGAGCAGGTACGCATTGTGGTGAAGGTGAACAACGACATCCGGATCATTCCGGTGCAGGACATCCATTACCTGGAGGCCTATGATGATTACGTGAAGATCCATACCGCCTACGGCTGTTTCCTGAAGAAGAAAACCATGGGCTATTATGAGAAAACCCTGGAGAACCGTCAGTTTGTGCGGGTGCACCGGTCTTACATGATGGCCCTGGACCAGCTCACCCGCATTGAGCCCCTGGAAAAGGAAACCCACGTGGCCCTGCTTCGCAACGGCACCCGCCTGCCCCTGAGCAAGACCGGGTACGCCCGCTTGAAAGCCGTGCTGGGTATTTAGCGCCTGAAAACGTAAAAAGAGCCCCAAAATAATTTTCTAAGAATAAGCATAAACCCCGGCCTGAAGCTGGAGGAAGGGAATCGTTTTTGGGTTGTTATGACCAAAATAGGCCTGAAATGGCGCTAGCCCAAAGAATGAAGTCTCCTATATGGTACTCGTTTCTGGGGTGTTTTTGAAAGAATCAGCCTTAAACGACAGGCCTGTAATAGCAGCTTTCTGCCTGCCCTTTGAGCTCGCTTCGGAAAGTTATATATGCAGAGAATCAAAGATTTAGAAAGCTGAAAACATTTGTAATGGAAACTTTGGGAACAAGAAAAGTTTCCATAGGTTTACCCCCGATCAACGGAAACGAATGGAAATCAGAGACAGGATACTGCAGGAGGCACTGGCCCTTTTCTTTCAGAAAGGGATTAAGTCAGTTTCAATGGATGATGTGGCCGCGCGTTTGGGGGTGTCTAAAAAGACCATCTACAAATGGTTCGCGAACAAAGACGAGGTGGTGTTTGAGGGCATGCAGCAGTACATCAAGGGCATGGAAGGAACCTGCAGCCAGGCGCTGGCCTCCACTAACAATGCCTTGGAGGCCATGTTCCAGATTGTGGAGATGGTGCGCGGGCTAATGCGGCAGATGCACCCCAGCATTTTCTATGACCTTCAGAAATACCACCCTACCTCCTGGGGGCTGTGGCAGGAGCACAAAAACGATTTCTTTTTAAAGCAGACCAAAGAGCACATCCAGCGCGGCATCAAAGAGAAGCTGTTCAGGGAAGACATTGACGTGGAGATTCTGGCCAGGCTGCGCCTGGCCGAGGTGGAGTTGGGCTTTGATTCAGAGACGTATCCGGCCACCCGGTTTGACTTGCAGAAAGTGCAAATAGCGCTGCTGGAGCATTTCATGCTGGGGTTGGCCACCCTTAAGGGGCATAGATTGATCAATCAGCATAAACAGATCACCGAAGAAGACTAAATTATGAAAAAGCGCCTCTCCGTTAGTTGGCTTTTGTTAGCCTGGCTCCTCACAGTACTGGATCCTTTGCCGTCCTGGGCACAGGAGCAGGCGTTCTCGCTGTCCCAGGCCATCCAGTTCGCCCTCCAGAACCGCCCTTCGCTGAAGACGTTGCGCAACCAGGAACAGATAGACAAAGCCAAAGTGGGCGAAGTGCGCGCCATCGGGTTGCCGCAGGTGAACGCCGGGGTAGACATCAGCAACAACTTCATCCAGCAGAAGGCTATTGTAGATTTCAGCGCCTTCGGGGGCGGCGGGCAGCTCAATAACTTCACTATTACCCAGCAGGAGCTCAGCTCGGGGCAGGACATTGTGCTCACGCCCACCTACACCGTGCCCGAGGGCATGTCCGGGCCGCAGGCCATCACGTTTGTGCAGCCCTGGACCGGAGCGGCGGCGCTCTCGGCCTCCCAGTTGCTCTTTGACGGTTCCTACCTCATCGGGTTGCGGGCAGCCTCTACCTACACCCAGCTCTCGAAGAAGAGCACCCAGCAGGGCGAGATAGAAACCGCCGAGCAGGTGAGCAAAGCCTATTACAGTGTGCTGGTGGCCGCCGAGCAGATCAAATTGCTGGACCAGAACCTCACCCGCCTGGACACGCTCTTGCGCCAGACCTCTATCATGAACCGCAACGGGTTTGTGGAGAAGCTGGACGTGGACCGCCTTAGGGTAAGCTACAACAACCTCAAGATAGACCGCGACAGAGCCCAGCGGCTGCTGACCCTGGGAGAGCAACTGCTCAAGTTCCAGATGGGGTACCCGCAGGCCCAGCCCATCCTGCTCACCGATCAACTGAATGAGAGCAGCCTGGCCACCGGCAAACCTAAAGTCAACTATGGGACCTTTGCCTACGCCAACCGCATTGAATACTCCATCCTGGAAACCCAGCGCGACCTGGCCCTCTTGCAGCAGCGCAACATCAAATCGGGCTACTTGCCCCGGTTGCTGCTCAACGCCAACTACGGCTACAACGGCGTGGGAAAATCGGCTTCCAGTTTGCTGGATGTGCGCGCTGGGGCCAACAACACCACTACCCGCAACTGGTTTGACTTCGGGGTGGTGGGCCTGAGCCTGCAGGTGCCCATCTTTGACGGCTTGCGCAAGAGCTACCAGGTGCAGCAATCCAGAATCCAGCTGGAGAACGTGAAACTGGGCTTTGAGCAGCTGCAACAGGCCATTGATTTAGAGTTGCGTCAGTCTGATGTCACGGTAGAGAACACCATGAGCGTGCTGCGGGCGCAGCGGCAGAACCTGGAGCTGGCCGAGGAGATTGCCCGCGTGTCGCGCATCAAGTACCAGGAAGGCGTGGGCTCCAACCTGGAGGTGATCACCGCAGAGACTGATCTGCGCGCCGCCCAGACCAGCTACTACAGTGCCCTCTATGACGCCCTCATTGCCCAGATAGACGCTGACCGGGCCACCGGTGCCTTGCTCCTGAAATAAACCCAACCCATGAACCTTTCATTTTTATCTTCTATGAAAATCTACCTCATTGCCGGCTTTATTTCCATGGCCCTGTTCGCCTCTGGCTGCGGCCAGAAAGAGCAAGACAAAGCCACCCAATTAGCCGAACTCAAGAAAGAGCAGGCCGACTTAACCAGCCAGATCACGCAACTGGAAACCGAGCTGCAGAAAGAAGGCAAGGGCAGCGGGCCCAAAGTGGCCGCCGTGCCGGTGTCGGTGCTGACCGTGCAGCCCGAGACTTTTCGCCATTACCTGGAGGTGCAGGGCCGTGTGGACTTTGACCAGAACGTGATGGTGAGTCCCAAAGTGCCAGGCGTGCTGACCAGTCTGCGCGTGGACCCCGGCAACCGCGTGAGCCGCGGCCAAACCCTGGCCACCATAGACGCCGGTCCGCTGGATCAGCAGATTGCTGCCCTTCGGCCTAATCTGGATTTGGCCCGCACGGTGTACCAGAAGCAGAAAAACCTCTGGGATCAGAAAATCGGCACCGAGATCCAGTTTCTCACCGCCAAGAACAACGTGGAGAGCCTGGAGCGCCAACTAGCCGCCATGCAGGCCGCCCGGGCCCAGTACATCGTGAAAGCGCCTATCTCTGGTGAGGTGGACCAGGTGGTTCCTAAATCTGGGGAGTCAGTGGCGCCCGGCATGGGCATCATCCGGCTGGTGAACGCCAGCAGCGGCAAGATCGTGGCGGAAGTCTCTGAGGCCTACGCGGCCAAGATCAAGCGGGGCGATGACGCCCTGGTGCTCTTCCCCGATCTGAACCAGGAAATCATGTCCACGGTGCGGGTGGTGGGCAGCAACATCAACCCGACTAACCGCTCGTTTACGGTGGAATTGGGGGTGAAGCCCTCTGAACAGGGAAAAGTGAACCTGCGCCCCAACATGGTGGCGGTGGTACGCATCCAGGATTACGCCAAGGAGAACACCCTCACGCTGCCGCTGGACATTGTGCAGAAAGACGAGCAGGGCAACTTTGTGTACGTGGTGGAGCAGAAAGGCAACCAGCGGGTAGCCGTGAAGCGGAACATCTCCACGGGTACTTCTTACGGCGGCAAAGTGGAAGTGCTCACGGGCCTCAACCCCAATGACCAGGTGATCAGTGCCGGAGCCCAGAACCTCAATGAGGGGCAGCCGGTGAGTTTCTAAGGCGTTTTTCCAAAAAGAAGCCCTAAACGCGTCAGCGTGGCCGGGGTTTCCTAAACACCAACTACATGGAACAGTCTCATAACATCAAGGAATTCAAGCCCACCAGTTGGGCCGTTGATAACCGCACCAGTATCTACATCATTGCGTTCCTCATCTCCATTGCGGGCATTCTCACCTACAACCGCCTGCAGAAAGAGAACTTCCCGGACATCGTGATCCCCACCATGATCGTGACCACGTTGTATCCCGGCACCTCGCCCTCAGACATGGAGAATCTGGTCACACGGCCCATTGAAAAGGAAATCAAATCCTTGAACGGAGTCAAAAAGGTCACCTCTACCTCCATGCAGGACTTTGCCATGATCAACGTGGAGTTCAACACCGATGTAGACGTAGAGGTGGGCAAGCAGCGGGTGAAAGACGCCGTGGACAAAGCCAAAACCGATTTGCCTACTGATCTTCCCCAAGCCCCCAACGTGCAGGAGATCAGCTTCTCCGAGATGCCCATCATGTACGTGAACCTTTCGGGGAATTTCAGCGCCGAGAAACTGAAACAGTTCGCCGAGGATCTGCAGGACCGCATTGAGACCCTGCCCGAGATCACCCGCGTGGACATTGTGGGCGCCCTGGAGCAGGAAGTGCAGGTGAACATGGACATGTACAAAATGCAGGTGGCCGGGGTGACTTTTGGCGATGTGGAGCGCGCCATCTTCACCGAGAACATGACCATCTCAGGCGGCACCGTGCGCGTGGGCGACATGAAGCGGGCCGTGCGCGTGGTGGGCCAGTACACAGACCCAGCCATCATCGGGGATATTGTGGTGAAGTCCTTGAACGGCGGCAACATCTACCTGCGGGACATCGCGCAGGTCACCGATACCTTTGAGGAGCGCGAGAGTTTTGCCCGCCTGGACAACGACCCCGTGATTACGCTCAACATTGTAAAGCGCAGCGGCGAGAACCTCATTGAAGCCTCAGACAAGATCAACGCCATCATCAAAGAGGCGCACGGCACCACGTTGCCCCAGAACCTAAAGATCACTGTCACCGGTGACCAGAGCAACAAGACCCGCCACACCCTCAATGACCTCATCAACACCATCATCATTGGGTTTATCCTGGTGACTTTGATCCTGATGTTCTTCATGGGTACCACCAATGCGCTGTTCGTGGGGCTGTCCGTGCCTATTTCCATGTTCATCGCCTTCCTGATCATGCCCATGATTGGGTTCTCTTTGAACATGATTGTGCTCTTCTCGTTTCTGCTGGCGCTGGGGATTGTGGTAGACGATGCCATTGTGGTCATTGAAAACACGCACCGCATCTTCCATGAGACCAACTGGAACATCGCCAAATCGGCGAAGTTGGCAGCCGGCGAGGTGTTTTTGCCGGTGCTGGCCGGTACGCTCACCACGGTGGCGCCGTTCCTGCCGCTGGCTTTCTGGCCCGGCATTGTAGGCGAGTTCATGTTCTACCTGCCCATCACGCTGATCTTGACCCTCATGGCTTCGCTGCTGGTGGCCTTTATCTTCAACCCGGTTTTTGCGGTGTCTTTCATGAACCGCAACCAGGATCCAGCGAAACAAAGAAAATCCTTCAGGCTGTCTATGCTCATCATGGCCGGGGTGGCGCTGTTGAGTTATGCGGCCGGTTGGGTAGGGATTGGCAACCTGGTGGTGGTGCTCATGGTGTTTGTGGCCCTGAACAAGTATGTCTTCACCGGCTGGATCAACTCGTTCCAGGGCCGCGTGCTGCCCGCCTTCATGCGGCGCTATGAGGGGTTGTTGCGCTGGATGCTGGTAGGCGGACGGCCTTACAAAGTGGTAGGTTTTGTGGTGGGGCTGCTGGTGCTCTCCTTTGTGGTGACCGGCCTCAGGGCTCCCAAAGTAGTATTCTTCCCGCAGGGCGATCCTAACTTCATCTACACCTACATCCGGATGCCGGTGGGTACCGACCAAACGGTGACAGATTCCATTACCAAGGTGGTGGAGTCCAGGGTGTTTAAAGTGGTGGGTCAGAAAAACCCCAACGTGGAATCTGTGATTTCCAACGTGGCGGTGGGCGCCGGCGACCCCATGTCAGGAGGCCAGCAGGCCGAGTCTAACCGCGGGCGGGTGACGGTAGCTTTTGTGGAGTACCAGTACCGTGAGCCGGGCGTAAAGACCTCTAAGTACCTGGACGATATCCGGGAGGCGGTGAAAGGCATTCCCGGGGCCGAGATCACCGTGGAGCAGGAGCAGAACGGTCCGCCAGTGGGCAAGCCCATTCTGGTGGAGGTGGCCGGCGAAGATTTTGCCGGGCTCATCAAGGTCTCCAAAGACGTGCAGCGCTACCTTGACTCACTGCAGATTGCCGGCGTGGAAGACCTGCGCACCGATTTAGAGGACAAGAACCCCGAGATCACCGTGGAGATTGACCGCGTGCGGGCCAACCGCGAGGGCCTGAGCACCGCGCAGATAGGCTCCGAGCTCCGGACGGCCATCTTCGGGAAGGAGGCATCCAAGTTCAAGAAGGATGAGGACGAGTACCCCATCCAGATCAGGCTGGCCGAGCAGTACCGCAAGAACATTGACCAGCTCATGGGCATGATACTCACGTTCAGAGATGCCTCGGGCATGGTGCGCCAGGTACCGGTATCGGCGGTCGCCACCATCAGATACTCTACCACGTACGGCGGCATCAAGCGCAAGAACCTGAAGCGGGTGATCTCGCTTTCCTCCAACGTGCTGGGCGGTTACAACCCCAATGAGGTGGTAGGCAACATCAAGACAGCCCTGGACCAGTTTCCTACACCCGAGGGGTATGAGATACGCATGGGCGGCGAGCAGGAAGACCAGAAAGAGACCATGGATTTCCTTTCCCTGGCGGGTCTGGCCTCCATGTGCCTCATCTTCCTGGTGCTGGTGACACAGTTCAACTCGGTTTCCAAATCCCTCATTATTTTATCAGAAGTTATCTTCTCGGTCATAGGGGTATTGCTGGGTTTCTCTGTCTTTAATATGGATATGTCAATAGTGATGACCGGGATTGGGATTATTGCCCTGGCCGGGATTGTGGTGAAGAACGGGATTCTGCTGGTTGAATTTACCGATGTGTTGATGGGAGAGGGAATGGAGCTGAAGGAAGCCATTGTGTTGGCCGGTAAAACGCGTCTGAGTCCGGTGGTATTGACCGCCACTGCCACCATTCTAGGATTGATTCCCCTGGCCATTGGTCTCAACTTCAATTTCTTCACGCTCTTTACCGAGTTAGAGCCGCACTTTTTCCTGGGCGGCGAGAACGTGACCTTCTGGGGACCCCTGGCCTGGACTATTATTTTTGGTTTAAGCTTTGCTACGTTCCTTACCCTGTTGGTAGTGCCTATGATGTACCTGATCAATGAGAAAATCAAGAGGAAGGTACTGCCCAAACGCCGTGAGGAAAAAGCGGTGCTGGTAGGCTGATTTGTTTGAATAAGGACCCTTTAACATTTACCCATATGATTACCGCCCATACAACCCCTTCTGTTACCCGAAAAGTCGTTAGAATCATCAGTAAGACCAAGGAGATAAAGCCCTCCCGCCTCCGGGCCTCAGCCAACCTGAACAAGGAGTTCGGCTTTGACACCGTAGATGTGGTAGACATTATCCTGGAGCTGGAGAAACGTTTCAAGATTGTCATCCCCGACGAAGTGCCCCTGAACACCGTTGGTGATTTTGTGAACTATGTCTCCAGCCACACCATGCGCCAGGCAAGTTAATCCCTTTATTAGAGTGCTCATTTTTTGACTCAGAAAGGCAGGGGGAGTTTCCTTCTGTCTTTCTTCATTTACATGAGACGGGGCTTGTTTTGAGGCTGTTTTTAGGGAAACGGATGTAAAACAGTTTTTAAGCGCATGGTCCCCCTTGGAAGGGGGTAGGGGGATGACTTCTTCTTCTTTCTTCTTTCTTCTCTCTTCACTCTTCTCTGGTTCAAGTTTTCAACTTGGACCTACCATGGTCTGCAGTTTGCAACTGCAGTGAGGCGTTAGCCTCAAACCCACTCTAGAGGTCTTTACTTCCTGTTGCCTTTCTTCTAACTCTTGGGTTGCAGCCGCGGTCTGCGGGCGTTTGTCACTTTTCTCCTTGATGAGAAAAGTAACCAAAAGAATCAAGAAGCCTCAAACTCGCTGACGCTCGGACAGTGAGGCTTCATTCCAGTACCACCCCGCAGCCGTCCTCTGTTCCATAGCACACGCAAGCCACTGCCATTCAAATAGTTCTTCCGTGCGTCAGGCCGTGCCTCGGCCTCACTGTAGACCTTCGCCCCGGCCTGCCGCAGGATACGGGTGGTCTTGGTATTCGTCTAGATTATGCATCTGGGTTATCTGATCATGTAGAGACAAGGCATGCCTTGTCTCCAACGGTTCTGACGCAAACAACAGCTGCTACCAGAAAGGGCACCCACAAGAGGTGCCCCTACATTCCTCATCGTTCTCTGGCCAACCTCGCCTGTGCCGTTATTGGTGTTATCACCAATAACCAGAACTGCGCCCCAACCACCTACTGATATTTTGCGAAATTCCCCTCCTCGGAGGGGTAGGGGTGGGTTGTATTTCGAGGCCATTAACAGAAAATAGACCAAAAGCGCCTGTGTTTCAACTCGCCAACAGAGATACTCCAAAGCCACTCAGGACCCAAGACTCAGAGCTCAGAACTCCTTTCAAAAGACTTCCAACCGGTAGGCTTTCAGTTGCTTGTCCAGGCCGCGGGCGTCGCCGCTGATTTTGTCCAGGAGAGCCCAGAAGCGGGGACCGTGGTTCTTTTCTACGGTGTGCGCCAGCTCGTGCAGGATGACGTAGTCGCAGAGGTGCTCCGGCAGGCGCATGAGGTGCAGGTTCAGGTTGATGTTGTTGGTGTGAGAGCAGCTGCCCCAGCGGGTCTTGGCGTTTTTGATGGTCACCTGCTGGAAAGAGAACCCGAACTGCCGGGCGAAGTGCGCCACGCGCTGGGGCAGGTAGCGCTTGGCCTCTAACCGGAGGGTGTATTCCACCGCGTTTTTGATGTAGTCCTGCACATCGGTGTGTTGCAAGTCAATCTGCTCGGGGTACCACACGTACAGCACACCGTCTTTGATCCGGCTCTTGCAGTGCGGCAAGGGATGCGGCAGTAGGAGGAGTTGGTGGAAACGGGTTTTGAACTCCACCTCGGGGGAGAACAGCGTCTTTTTACTCTGCTGTAGTTGCTGCGATGACAGGTGCTTTCTAATCCAGGGGGCTTTCTCCTGCACGAAGGCCTCGGCCTGCGCCAGCGTAGCGCGTTTGGGTAAGGTCACCCGTACGCCTTTGCAGGGCCTGATGCTGATTCTAACGTATTTTGCCGTGGCGCTGGGAACAAACTGCACAAGGCCTATGGTGTCAATCTCCTTCTCCAGAATCCCCGATGCAAGGGTAGGGCTGCTTTTCTTCCTCTCCATATCCCGGCAAAGATACAGGTTGGGCCGCTATTTTCCCGTATGCCTGACCTCACCCTGTAAAACAGAAAAGGCGCCCGTTTAAGGCGCCTTTTCCTAAAATAAGCTCCAAACCTTACCGTACGTTCCCGCCGTGGTCTGTGTCATAGCTGTTGCTGTTGGGCACGCGGGTGCTATCTGTGGTAGAGGCGCGCACGTTTGGCTCGCCGTAGCCGGTAGGCACGCCGTGGTCGGTGGGGGCGGCGTCATGGGTGGCCGTTGGGTCAATCTCCTGGATGGGCGTACCTTCCACGGAGTGCAGACTGGTCACCGGAATGTCATCATGCTGGTTAGGGATGATGCCGCCGGTAGAGCCCTGCGAGCCCGAGGAGTTGTTCCCCACCTGCATGTTGCCTTCGCCGTAGGTGTGGTTCTGCTGCGAGGCCGAGGAGCCGATGCCCGTATTGGACGGGGCCGATAGGCGATTGCTACCGTACTGGCCCGGGGCCTCGTTCTCGTACTTAGGCGTGTGGGCCGATGGGTCTGTGTGCATGGAAGAAGGCACCACGGCACCAGCCTGGGCGGGGGTTCTGCCCATAGAAGTCTCCCAGGCCAGGAACTTGTCCATCTCGGTCTTGATGCTGGTCATGAACCAGGCCAACAGCGTGACATCGTCCAGGAGCCCGATGATCGGAATCCAGTCTGGTACCATGTCAATGGGCGAGAGGAAGTAGATGAGCACGGCCACACCCATCACAATGGTGTTTTTAGGGATGCCGTGGTACTCCCCTGAAACGGAGGCCTTGATCAGGCGCGACAGCGTGGCCACGCTCTCCACCGCCTCGGAGGCAATCGTCCCGAAATCCTTTTTCTCGGAGGCCTTCTGGTAGGCATCGTTCAGGAGGGTCTTGATGCGCAGCGGCTGCTTGAGGTATTCTTCGGCCTTGTGCAGGAACCGCTTGAAGGCGGAGGACTGGTGTACATTGTTGGGGTTATCGGTTTGGTTTTCCATATGGGTATTGACGTTTGAGTAACAGGTGTAAAGATCGGCGCTTCACTTCCGCAGCGGCAAGTAACAAAAAAGAATGGAGATCGGGTAAGAAGGTAAAGGATGCCGGCACGTACGTTGGCTTGTAACACTTTCTATACTTGTTTTAATAGGAAATAGTTAGAAGCGCCTGCGGATAACAGGCCGGTTTTGAGGCTGTTTTCCCATAAATAACCCAGAAACAGGAAGCATAAAAAAAGCGCCTGCCCTGTAGAACAGAGCAGGCGCTTTTTTTATGCTTGAAGCTGCGGCAGCTTAGATGGGTCTGCCGGCGGCGTAAAAGTTTCTCTTGTAGTAAGGAGACATAAGGGAGTTGATCATGACCCCACCGTTAGAGGCGGCATGGATGAATTTGCCGTCTTCCAGGTAAATGCCTACGTGATAGATGGGTTGGCCGGGCCCGCGGCGGAAGAAAACCAGGTCGCCGGTTTCAAGGGCGTTTTTGGAAACTCTGTTCACCTCATGGAACATGGAGCGCGAGCTGTGGGTAAGGTTGATGCCGTACACTTGCTTGTAGACCTTGCTCACGAACCCAGAGCAGTCAGTGCCGCGTTGGGTGTTTCCGCCGGAGCGGTAAGGGGTGCCAATCCAGTCGGCTACGGTTTCCAGCAGGGCTTTGTCTTCGTCGTAATCCAACTTAAGGCCTAGCGACTGGGAGTAGTAGTTGTAGAAAAGCGAGTCTTTGAAGGTGAGGCTTTTCTCTTTGGTTACCCCGCTGAGCGGATCGTTAGCACGGAAATTGTTGTGTGCCAGCGCCCATTCCTGGATTTGTTCTGATGGGGTGACCGATAATGCTTCCTCAGAGTAGTTGTTGGCTGAAGAAGGTTGTACTTCATAGAAGAAGGACAGAAACGCAGAGCCTAAGGCTAGTGCAGACAGAATGTAACTTTTCATCATCTGTTTTAATGGTGAAACATCGGGTGGTACCGGCTGCAGCAGAGACCACCTCGCGGCTCTTCCAACTGTCAGCGTCAGAGACGCTTAAAAACAGGAAGAAAGCCCTTTTACAGAAAGAATGTTATTTTCCAACATACTCTCATTATTTCAAAGGTAAATATGAAACCTTTTAAAACCAAACTCGTTTAAAGCCCGGTTTATTGTGCGGGAATTGTAAAGAAGGGAAATGGATGCAAGAATGTAGCTTTAGAAGCCTGTCTGCCGTATAATTTGGCAAAAAAGAAAGATGCAGCCCCTGGAAAATAATTTGAAAATTATTGAGAACTCACCTTTGGCGCGGTTTGCCCGCTGGAAGTTGAAGAGCACCAACGTGGCCATGGTGCTGGGCAAAACTATACACTTGAGCGGAGTTTCCAAAGAAAATTTTTTACTGGACAGTGCTTGGGTGGCGCATGAATTGTGCCATGTGCGTCAGTTTCAGGAGCATGGCTACCTTAGATTTCTCTGGCTGTACCTGCTAGAATCGGTGAAGGTGGGCTACTATAATAATAAGTATGAGGTGGAAGCCCGCATGGCCGGGGTGAAACAGAGCCTCCTGGCGAAGCAAAATCAGGCTAAGCCGCCTACGGGAGCGGTTTAGAAACTTTCAGAACTTGCCATAAAGAAGGGCTGCCGTTTAGGGCTTGTTTTCTGCAAAACAAGCCCTAAACGGCAGCCCTTCTAAGTTATTGGTATTCTTTGCGCTCTAGCTATTGTTGCGCCATTTAATGGTGCAGCCAATGGCTTTGGTGCTGGTTTGCGGCACGGCCTTGCCCGAAAGCAGGTTGTCCAGGGCGGCCTCTACGTAGCGTTTCTGTACTTTCTCTGGATCACCGGAGTTGTCGTCTATCGCGCCAATATAGGACACTTTCAAGTCCTGGCCAGATTTGGTGAGAATATAGACGTGCGGCGTGCGGGTAGCGCCGTAGCGTTTTGCCACTTCCTGGGACTCGTCATACAGGTACACAAACGGGAATTTCTTGTCGCTGGCGCGTTTCTGCATCTGGGCGTAGGAGTCGCCCGGGGAAGCAGTCACGTCATTGGGGTTAATGGCGATGACCGGGTAGCCCTTGGCGGCGTATTTCCGGTGCAGCTGGATGAGGCGGTCTTCGTACAACTTGGCGTAAGGGCAGGTGTTGCACGTGAACGTCACGATATACCCTTTGGCTTCTTTCTGGTCGCGGAGGCTCACCAATTGACCATTTACGTTCTTCAATTTGAAGTCCGAGGCGGTGTCACCCACCTGGTAACCGCCATCGGCGGCTTTGTAGGCGGAGGTTCCCAGCAGCGTGAACACGCTGAGGAGTAGGAGCAAGTAGTAAGGTTTTTTCATAAGCGTAAGGTTTGAGGGAGACTAAGGGTTTTGTGGGAATTTAGAAGTAATGTATTCCTGCAGTTGCGCCAGCGTAATGGGTTTCTCTATGAAAAACCGCTGTTTGCGGCTGTTGTTCACAAAGAGGGTAGCCGGAATAGCGCCGCTCCACGAGGGGTCTATTAGGTCAATCCAGGCATTCTGGTCGGGCTCATCCAGCAGAAAAACTGTGCTCTGCAGCTTGTGCCGGTTAACGAAGGGCACTACCTTCTTCTCCAGGTCCTTGGCGAAGTCCATGCTCACCAGCACCACCTGGATCGGCTTGCCGGCACTCTGCTTCTGCAGCGCCTCAAAGTTGGGGAGTTCCTCAATGCAGGGTTTGCACCAGGTGGCCCAGAAATTGATGACGTAGGTGGTGTCTGATTTTGAATTAAGGTATTTCTGCAGGTGCGGGAGCTTTACGCTGGCCACATTTTGGGTTTGGGCCATAGCGTTCCCAGTCAGGAGTAAACTGCAGAGCAAAGCACTGAGGCAAAGGATTCTCCGGGGGACCATAGCAGTAGTGTATTTCATACCAATGTAACGATTCTATCTATACCAAAGTACAACTGGGTAGGATTTTAACATATACGTAACAAAATTGACATGTCACAGAAACTCGCAGGAAAGAAAATAGCCATTCTTGTAGAAAACGGATTTGAGCAGGTAGAGCTGGAAAAGCCGAAGGCCGCCCTGGAAGAGGCCGGCGCCGAGACCCACATCATCTCCCCGCAATCCGGCAAAGTGAAGGCTTGGGCCATGACCGACTGGGGCCAGGAATTCACCGTGGACAAAGAGCTGAAAAGCGCCGTAACCTCTGACTATGACGGTCTGCTGCTGCCCGGCGGCGTCATGAACCCAGACTATCTGCGGGCCAATGAGCAGGCAGTGGCCTTTGTGCGGGCCTTTAATGACAACGGAAAACCTATTGCAGCTATCTGCCACGGCCCCTGGGCCTTGATAGAAGCGCAAGCCGTGCAAGGAAGAAAAATGACCAGCTGGCCCTCCCTTAAAACAGACCTCACCAACGCCGGCGCCAATTGGGTAGACCAGGAGGTAGTCACAGACCAGGGATTGGTGACCAGCCGCAAGCCAGACGATATCCCCGCTTTCAACAAGAAGATGATTGAGGAATTCGCCGAAGGAAAGCACGATAGGTCCTAAGTTCGCCAACTAAAAAGCGAGCGCGCCGATGACCATGTCATCGGCGCGCTCGTTTTGGGCCTGATTTAAATAAAATAATCCTAAAACGGAAACCCTTAAAAAAGCAGAAGGTGCTGCCATTCCGGAGCACCTTCTGCTTGAAAACCCTTTTATTAGTGCTTGTTAGAATCCTACGCCCAGGTAAACCTGGAAGTTTCCGGCTCTGATGTCATTGAGGGCACGGTTGGCATTAGCCGAGTCGAACTTGCCCAGGTCCTCAAAGCTGCGGTAGTAACGGCCGCCTACCCTGAAGATGAATACCTTGGCTTCAATCCCCGCGGCCGCGCCGTAGTCAAAGGTGTTCAGGCCTTCCTTGTCAATTTCCTTGTCGTTTTCCTTGGCGGTGAGCATCACGCCCACCTGCGGACCCGCATGAATGCTGATGTTGTCTGTCAGGCTAAGCACGCCTAAAACCGGCACATCAATGTAATCAAACTGTCTGTCAGCGTCATTGGCGTTCACTTCGCGGCGGGTGTAAAGGGCCTCCGGTTGGATGGAGAACACCCGGCTCACACTGAACTGGGAATAGACACCTGCGTGCCAGTTGGTGGAGGACTTGAGGTTGTCCAGCATGTTTTTGCCATCGCCCTGAAGCGAACTGAAAAGCACCCCGCCTTTCACCCCGAAACCGCTGTTGGTGCGTTCGCCGCCGCCAGATTCTTCGTTGTGGTTGATGACGCCTCTGTTCAGCACGCGCTCCTGCGCCTGTGCAGCTTCAAAGAAAAATACACTTATGAACAGTAAACAAAGTTTTTTCATAGTAGGTAGTACATTTGGGGTAGTGGATAAACCCTTTCCGCAGAAACGGGTTGTTCCTCTTATACTATCTCTTGCCTATAATGTTGCAGACAAACATTCTGCACAAAGACAATGTTGTCACAGTAACCCAGTTGAATCTGAAGAGGAATAATCCTAAAAGCCGCTTGCCCTTAAACTATGCTTAAAATTGCCTGGTCCCCCGAGTACGCGCATCCGTTGCCGGAAAACCACCGGTTTCCCATGCTCAAGTACGAGCTGCTGCCGCAGCAACTCCTCTACGAAGGCACCGTGACACAGGAGAACTTCTTCCAGCCTGCGTCTTTGCCGGAGGAGCGCATCCTGCGCGTGCATGCAAAGGAGTACTGGCGGCGGCTACACGGCCTGGAACTCACGCCCTCCGAGATCAGGAGAACCGGTTTTCCGTTGTCCAAGGAGTTGGTGGCGCGGGAAGTTATGATCATGGGCGGCACAGTGATGGCTGCGGAGTTTGCGCTGGAATACGGCATGGGCATGAACATTGCCGGCGGCACGCACCATGCCTTCACTGACCGGGGCGAAGGATTCTGCCTGCTCAATGACAACGCGCTGGCGGCCCAGTACCTGCTGGATGAAGGCAAGGCACAGAAAGTACTGATTGTGGATCTGGATGTGCACCAGGGCAACGGCACTGCCCAGATTTTCGCCGAGGAGCCGCGCGTGTTTACCTTTAGCATGCATGGCGGCAATAACTATCCGCTGCACAAAGAAAAATCTGACCTAGACGTGCCTCTGCCCGATGGTATTGGCGATGCCGACTACCTGAAATTACTGCGCGAGCATCTGCCCGCTCTTATGGAGCAAGTGAACCCCGATTTCGTGTTTTTCCAGAGCGGGGTAGATGTGCTGGCCTCGGACAAGTTGGGTAAACTGGGGCTCACTCTGGCCGGCTGCAAAGAGCGCGACCGGCTGGTGCTGGATCTGTGCCACCAACGCAGAATTCCCGTGTGCGCCAGCATGGGCGGCGGTTACTCTACCCGCATTGCAGACATCGTGGAAGCCCACGCCAATACCTTCCGGCTGGCCCAGCAGATCTTCTTTTAAAAAAGTATCAGATAACACGTATCCCGTAGCAAGATTTTTATCCTGATACTTGGTACGTGCTACCTGGTACGTAAATCAAATACGGGTTTTTAGTTTGGAATCGGTGCCGCGAAGGAAGGGGAGGGAGCGTTTCAGAGCCAGGTAGATCCCTGGCACCAGCAGGAGCACAAGCAGTAAGTAGATCATCACCTTCATGATCTCAAAGAAGAGGCTGATGACCATTGCTGATAAAAGGATGGATGCTGCCAGAAGCAGCCAGAACTGAAGGGGTTGTTTTGAGGAACTTCGGCCCATGGGAAAATATTTGGTGAAACAATGTGCGGTAGCTTAACCTTAATAGGATGGCTTCCGCTTTTGACAGGGAGCTTTCTGCGTAGTAACCGATGGTTTAAAAATGCGGTAAATACGTATATGTTTCTCTGTTTAAGTAAGTTACAAATTATTTTTCGTTTTGGTGCCGTTTTTCTGCAATCGGGCCGAAAACAATCTGCCAACGAAACGCCCATCGCCACCGCAAACGGTAGCTTTGGACACCTGCTTTGCCTAGCGTCCGCTGCCAGTCGGTGCGGGAAAAAGCCCGCAGCACCGAGAGCGGCGCGTCATGTTTTACCAGGTACGAGCGCGAGAATAGTTGGGTAAGGCCCTTGATGGAATAATACGCCAGCGGGTGCCGGTGGATGTCGTTGATGAGCACTGCCACGCGTACCTGGTCTTTCAGTTGGCCCAGGAGAGAAGCCAAGGCCGCCTCCGGGAAATGGTGCAGGAAAAGGCTGCAGATGACAATGTCAAACTCCTGCTGGGCGAACTCCGGTGAGAAGACATCGGCTTGCCGGTAAGAGATTTCGGGGTAGTCTTGGCTCAGGGCGGTGCTGTATTGGAGCATGAAGGCGTTGGCGTCTATGCCGGTCAATTCCACAGGCAGGTTTTTGTGCCGTGCCCAGCGGGCCACCATGCGCAGGGTGTCGCCGCCGCCACTGCCCAGATCGGCTATTTTAAGCTTGTTTTTGGGGA
Source organism: Rufibacter hautae (assembly GCF_008271695.1). Lineage (GTDB taxonomy): Bacteria > Bacteroidota > Bacteroidia > Cytophagales > Hymenobacteraceae > Nibribacter > Nibribacter hautae. Next base: position 1,155,230 of record NZ_VKKY01000001.1, on the reverse strand, counting down.
AAGAGGCCAGAAACGGATCGCGCATGATCTGGTCCAAACCGTGGCGTACCACGTCATGGCCGCCCAGCCAGATGTTGATGAACTCCAGTTCCTGCAGGTTCCGGCGCAAGTCGTCGCTGGCCAGCGACAGGTCGTCCATCAACTCCGGTTCCGTGGACCGCTCTTTAAACATAGTGCACCGACAGTAGCATGGACTCCAGGGTGAGCCCCGGCCCGAAGGCGAAGCTGAGAATGGGCGCCTCGTGGCGGCCGGGCTGCAGCTCCTGCCAAAGCGCATGCAGCACAAACAGGACCGTAGCCGAGGACATGTTCCCGAACTGGCGCAGCACCTGGTAGGCGTGCCGGTTGTCTTTGGCGGTAAGGCCCAGTGCCTCTTCAATCACCTCCAGGATCTTGCGCCCGCCCGGATGAATGGCAAACAGATCTATCTCCTCCAGTTTCAGGTTCAGCTTCTGCAGCAGCGACTGCGTCAATTGCCCGATGCCCTGCTTGATTAACGCCGGCACATAAGAGGAAAGCGTCATCTCAAACCCGAAATCATGGATGTGCCAAGCCATGTCTTTGTGCCCCGACGGTGCCAAATCGCAGTGAAAGGCATCTACGCGCAGTGACAGCGGTGAAAGCGGCTTGGGGCTTACCAGTACGGCGGCGGCGCCATCGGCAAAGAGAGAGTTGGAAACCAGATGGTCGCTTTGCTGCTGTTTTTGGAAATGCAGGGTGCAGAGCTCGGTGCAGACAATGAGCACGCGGGCATGGGCATCGGCGCGGCAGATGGTATCGGCTACCTTGAGCGCGTTGAATGCGGCGTAGCAACCCATGAAGTAAATGCACGTGCGTTGCACCTGGCTAGGCAAGCCCAAAGCTTCCACCAGTTCAATGTCTAGGCCTGGGGCGTACATGCCCGTGCAACTAACCGTAATGAGGTGGGTGATCTGGCTCACGTCCATATCCGGGACCTGTGCCAGGCATTCCTGTGCAGCCTCCACTGAGAGCGGCAAAGCGCTTTTGCGGTATTCCTGCATGCGGTCTCCCACGGTGGGAAAAGGCTCCAGGCCGGGTGTGTTGGGGTAGAACTCGTACTCGCCGTTCTGGCGGCCGTAGTCGGGGAGGGCCGTATGGCGCTGTTCAATGCCCGACACCCGGTACAGGGCTTTGAGTTTGCGCGTGTCGTCCTTGTCCAGCTGAAGGGCCTCGGCCATGAAATCAGCGATCTGTTGCTGAGGAAAAGCATACGGTGGATTTGCCGTACCGATGGCGCAGAGGTAACTCTTCATATATTAAGTATAAGCAAAATTGCGGCAAGATGTTTAAAGAGCCGGATTTGTTTTGCCGGGGCTCCGGGCAGAGGGGGATTGAGTGCCCGCTATCGGGAACATACTCATATCCCCGGGCTGAGGTTTTGGCAAAAGAAGAAAGCCCGAAAAAGTCCTCTAAAAGCAATTTGAACGCGGGTTATTTCAGCAAGTTCGTTTTATGCCGGTTTCTCAAAAATCAGGTCAAAAGCAGAAAGGCAGATGATCACATTTCTGAGGCCATACCATCAAAAAGGTTTGCCGTGCGTGCGCCGCATGATGGCACCCACCGCGCCCGGCAGGTATTTGAGGCTGGTGACCGCCAACTCAGACAAGACCGGCCTGCCGAACAGGCGCTGCACCAAACGGCCGGTTTGCAGCCTGGCACCAAACTGCCGCTGCCAAGCCTTTGAGTAAATATTCTCCAACTGGGTTCTGGTTTGCTGGCCGTTCAGGAACAAAAGCACCTGTTCAGACAGCAGTTTCGCCGAATGGATGGCCATGGCCATGCCGTTGCCGCAGAGCGGCGTGATGAGACCGGCGGCGTCTCCGCTCATGAGTACGTGGTCTTCTAGGCAGGCTTTGGGCGCGAAGGAAATCTCGTTGATGACCTCGGGCTGGGGATACAGGAACTCGCTGTTCTGGAGAAGATCGCGCAGCCAGGGGTTCTTGCTTAGTTCCTGGGCTTCCATTTGGGCAATAGTACCGTGCTTTTTCAGGTTGTGGCGGGTAGTGAGATAGCAGAAACAATACCGGTCCTCCTCAATGGCAGATACCCCAGCGTACCCATCAGCGAAATTGTGCAGCGCAATGACATGCTTAGGAAACTGCGTGCGGAGGTGGTATTTGACCGCCAAATACGGGGAGCGTTCCTCAAAAAAGGAGCGGTTCAGGCGGCGGTCCAGCGCGCTGCGTTTTCCGTAGGCCCCAATCACCACCGGGACCTGCAACTGCTCTCCAGAAGAAAGGGTCACGGTGAACTCATGACCGTCAAAAGCCACGTCGGTGGCGCTCACCTGCTGCCTGAATATAACGCCTTGCCTTTGCGCCAGTTGAAAAAGGTGATAATCCAGGGTGTACCGGCTAACCCCAAAGCCGCCTAAATCCAGCGGCGTCTGGAGCGTGCGGCCGGTGGGGGAAGACAGCATGAAATGCGTTAAGTGGGCGGGTTTTAATCCTTCTACGTCTACGCCCAAGCGCTGCAGAAAAGGCAAGACCTCGTTGGAGATATATTCGCCGCATACCTTATGGAAGGGAAACCTTTTTTTCTCTACCAGTGTCACCTCTACGCCCTGGCCCGATAGTTGCAAAGCATTCACCAAACCGGCTAATCCTCCTCCAATGACAATGACTTTGCGGGTAACCATAGGTGCGGGTAAGATGTTGTTTTTATGCTATAATTGATATTTAAAACAATTGATTTACGTATTTGTTCAGTATAAAATACAAAACTAAGTGTACTCCTTGATCGTTAACAAGTTATAAGTTAATGGCTCAAGTTCGTATTCAGGATTAAAGAAAACTCATGAAACACTTTATACTCTTAATTATTATTTGTCTCACCTTCTTTGACTCGTCGGCCCAGGTTAGAACCCGGCCGCTGCCAACAGAACAGAAGAGCGAGGCAAAGGCTGACGTAGAAGATCAGTCTTTGTCGGTGTACCCCAACCCCTCCAGCGGCGTAATCACCATCTCACTGGAAGGCTTTGAAGGCAAAAAGACCGATCTCCGGATCATGAATGTTATTGGCAACGTGGTGTACCGTGAGGTAATACAGGACCCAGATACCCACTACATGAAAGTACTAGACCTTAACAAGCTATCCAAAGGATTGTACTACGTAAAACTGGAGGCCCCCTCCTACAGTGAAGTAAGGAAAGTAATTCTAAAGTAGCATTCAGCCACTTATAAGTGAAAGGCAAAACCAATGGTTTTGCCTTTTTTATTTGCTTTTAACCCACTGAGAGGCAATGTGAAACTAGGAATTGCTTGGTCTTAAAGGTGATGGAAAATCAAAATTACAAGCACTTACCCAAGCGATATCGATACTTAGATGAAATGGTCTTCACGTTCATTTCTTTACAGGCGGTGTATGTCTAATTTGTTTGTATTAAAAGGTGCAAACAAAAAAATCAGGAAATATACGGAAAGCAAAGGTGGGTATAACCCGAAGAAGGGTCCTGGAATTATGGGTTATAAAGCAAATGGATGATTATTTGTTTTATTAACTGAATATCAAAAAGCACTGCTGCAAGGCCTGTTAAAGAAGTAATGTTCTTTTTGTAAATGGTAATAGAAGCTGAATTGCGCTGTTTAATTTAAAAGACAGTATTCTGTAGAAAGTAATTGAAAAGCTAATTGACTGTGTTGGGTGAGTAATTTATTATTTGCAATGCAATTGAATTAGCCTACAAAGAATTATTGGAATAAATAAAGCAGGGCGGCAAACCAGCAGGTGGAAGGCTGCAGCTAAACAGGATTATCAGGGTTTAATAAAGGCCACGCCAAGAGGTGGCCAGTGAAGAGGGAAAAGGAAAGTGGCCTCGCCGGGAATCGAACTCATTGGCTTTACTTACATTGAGTTTGTTGTCAAGTAGGTTAAAAGCCTCTTTTCTCTTAATTATAAGGTTTTTAAACTAAAATGAAAGCAAGTAAAGTTAAAGTAGTGTAAATTTTAGTGTCCGAAATATTTCCGAAGTTCGGAAACGTATTTAACTTTAAGGTGTACCACAGGCACCTGCGATGACACTGAACTACTACCTGGACAAACCTAAGGCGGAGGGGGATACCGCCATCTACCTGTTCCTGAGGACCGGCAAGCAGACTATCAAGATAAAGACCGGTCAGTACATCAATCCCAAGTACTGGAACACCAAGCCGGATAAGAACGGCAACCATGTGAAGCGGAACTTCACCGGCTGTGTGGAGTTCAACGCCTGGCTGGACAACCGCCGGAGCGAAATGCTCAAGCTATATAACCGGCTCACTGCCGATGGGAATGTCTCTTTCGAGGAGCTGAGGGAGGCGGTACTGTCGCACCATGAGGAGAAGGAGCCGGAGCGGGTGGTGGGCCTCCTGGAGCATCTGCTGGGTTTTATAGCGGTCAGGTCCACCGAGTTGAGCAAGGCCACGCTAGCGAAGTATAAGATCCTCCACAACCACCTGGACGGGTTCAGCAGACACCTTCGCTTCAAACTCTCCTTCGAGGCCATAGATATGCGCTTCTTCGATCTGTTCCGGGCCTACCTAATCCAAGAGAAGAAGCACACGGACAATACCCTCTGGAAAGACTTCGCCACCCTCAAGACTTTCATGGCCTGGGCGAATGATAGGGGGCTGCACCAGAACCTTACTTTCAGGAAATTCAAAGTAGCCCAACGAGAGGCAGAGATGGTCTACCTTACGGAGGAGGAGTTGATGAGGCTGTACAATGCCGAGCTGCCATTAGGCAGTAAGCTGGACAGGGTCCGCGACTGCTTCTGTTTTGGGTGTTTCACCGGCCAGCGGTATTCTGATATAGCTAAGCTGCGGCGCAGTGATGTAAAAGGAAATAGGTGGCTGTTGAGGGATGACAAAACCGACAAGGCCCACCACATTGTGCCCTTGAACGGCTTTGCACTCGCAATACTTGAGAAGTACGAGGGGGATACGAAGCCCTTGCCCGTGATAAGCAACCAGAAGTCGAACGAATACATAAAAGACCTCTGCGAAATGGTGGGTATCGACGAGCCGACCACCGTCACGCGGAAGCTGGGGAGCGACAAACTGGCCAACAGCAAAAGGACAGTGGAGGATAAGGTAGTCACTGTCGTGGAGCGCGAAGCCCTGCCTAAGTATGAGTTCATCGGGACCCACACGGCCCGGCGCACCTTCATCACCTTATCGCTGGAGAAGGGCATGCGTCCGGAGGTGGTGATGCGGATCTCGGGTCACACTAACTACGCCACCTTCAAGAAGTACATCAAGATCAGCGAGAAGGTGACCGAGAACGAAATGAACGACATTTGGCGATTGCCAGCACAAATGAAGGTGGTAAGCTAAAGGAGATTAGGAAAGAGTAAAAGCAGCGCCGGTGCCGAAAAGGGTAACCCCAGTTTCCCACATCGAAGGATTGGATATGCAGCTTCAAGCATGAGTCCCATTTTCCGGAATGGGAAGGAAGTTGTTGGTTAGAAGGGCAGAGCAGTCCCCCGCTAAACTAGAATGTCTTTCGCTAAATAACAGGCCCGTTGTCCACCCTCCCCTCAAGTAACTGCTGCAACTGCACAGGAAGAGCTGAGAGAAGGTCATATCCTGTGGCCAACTCGATGGCGTCCACGGTGGTGCGGTAGGTTCCCCAGTCTGACCTTACCGTGTTGCTGTTGGGCGTGTCCACGGCGATCACCCGGGTGGAGGAGGAAATTCGCTCCAGGTCATCCCCTCCCAGCGGCAGGACCACCAACACCTTCCAGATGCGGGCCGGCACGGTGACCCTCCCGTTGTCGATGGTTCTTAAGGAGCCATTCGACCCAGTACCGCCCTCCCCGTAGCTGCCCATCACCACGTACACCTCCATGCCTTGGTCCACCAGCTCCCGGGTGTAGTCCTCCAGGTTCGCCCACAGCTCCCGGTTGTGGCTGGGTGCCTGCGGGACCATGTTCGTCATCAGGAACGTGGCTGAGTTGTCCTCCACTGTTTTGGTGCGGTCCGCCGAGGGGACGTTGTGGCCCCGGTCGAAGCCGCTGCCCGAGTAGCTGGAGGCCGTGACGCGGTACCATCCCTGCGGCAGTTCGGGGTCCGCCCTGAAGTCGTCCTGCCGATCTGCCATACCGAGCCAGTCCGGGTCTACGTGCCAGCTCACCCAGTTGGGCGTTCCCCGCTCCCGGCTGTAGGAGAACGCATACTGCGGGCGCATGATTAGGTAGTCGTCCTCGTTACTGATATCACTTGTAGCCCCGCTTGGGTTACCCAGCAGCAGCTGCTCGTCAGCCAGGGTCAAAGACTTCCTTGGGGCTACTTCCGTCTCCTTACAGCCTATAAGGAGAAGAGAGAGGAAGAGGTAGGCATATGAGTGGTAACGGCGGAGTAGGGATAAAGTCATCGGAAAAGATTTGGTTTTTTATTTCGAAACGCGGAGTAGGACAAGAGGTTTTGATCCGTAACCGCTTGAACCCAACAGATCAGAGGAAGGGGTCTGAAATAAAAATCCAACGGTGCTTCCTTGAAAACAAAAATCTTCTTTTGTATTCATAATAGTGTCGGATCATATTTTGAAACTGTTGTAGATTGCACTTGATCCCAAACCGGCACTTGGAGGGGAAGACCCAATCCTTGGTGGTATAGATTGAATATGAGCGAATCGAATACTTTATCTACAGAAAACTTTATAAACCGCTGGAAAGCATCCGGTGCCTCTGAGCGAGCCAATTACCAGTTGTTCCTTACCGAACTCTGCGAACTCCTAGGGGTGGAAAAACCGAGGCCTGCCTCTGACAAGGTGCACGAGGCTACCTACACCTTTGAGCGTCCCGTGGTTTTCGATGACGGCGAAGGTAGGACCAGCACCAACTTCATAGACCTCTACAAAAAGGACTGCTTCGTGCTAGAAGCCAAACAGGGGGCCGACAAAGCCACCGTGACAGAGGCCGAGCTGCTGGGTCTGGCGAAAGTGAAAACAAAGACCGGTACCGCTACCCGGGACACCCGCACCTGGGAACGGGAGATGAAGAAGGCTAAGGAGCAGGCCCTGCGCTACGCCCGGTCTCTACCTACCACAGAGGGTTGGCCGCCGTTTCTGGCCGTGGTGGACGTGGGCTACTGCATTGACCTATACGCCGACTTCGCTCGGCAGGGCAAGACCTACGTGCCGTTCCCTGATCCCATCAGCTACCGGATTACCTTGGAGGAACTGCACCGTCCTGAGGTGCAGGAGCGGTTGCGCCTGCTCTTCACTGAGCCTCTGGAGTTAGATCCTAGCCGCCGCGCTGCCCGCGTAACCCGTCAACTGGCTGAGCGGCTGGCCAAGCTGGCAAGTTCGTTGGAGGCCGCAGGACACACACCTGAGCAGGTGGCCGGATTCCTGATGCGCTGCCTTTTTACGATGTTCGCCGAGGATGTGCAGCTCCTGCCGGACCAGTCCTTCACCAAACTGCTCCAGGATTACCGCCAGAACCTCCAGCACTTCCCAGATGCCTTGCGGGCACTCTGGCAGAGCATGGACCGGGGCGGATTTGACCCGGCCCTGCGTACCACCATACCGCAGTTCAACGGCTACCTGTTCAAGAACCCGGAGGCGCTGCCCGTCACAGAGGCGCAGTTGGAGTTGCTCATCCAGGCCGCCGAGGCCGGTTGGGCCGATGTAGAACCCGCCATCTTCGGGACGCTGTTGGAGCGAGCCTTGCAACCCCGGGAGCGCCACAAGCTGGGGGCCCACTACACGCCCCGCGCCTACGTGGAGCGCTTGGTCATGCCCACTGTCATTGAACCTCTCCGTGAGGAATGGGAGGCGGCCCGTACGGCCTCTGCTATCCTGGAGGACAACGGGGATGAGTCCGGTGCGCGCAAGGAGATTGAGACCTTCCACCGGCGGCTGTGCTCCGTTAAGGTGCTGGACCCGGCCTGCGGAAGCGGCAACTTCCTGTACGTGACCCTGGAGCACCTCAAGCGGCTGGAGGGAGAGGTGACCGAGTACCTGGCCCACTTCCCGGGGCAGCAGGCCTTGGACATGACGGGCGGCTACACCGTAACCCCGGCTCAGTTGCTGGGGCTGGAGGTGAACCCGCGCGCCGCCGCCATCGCCGACGTGGTGCTCTGGATCGGCTACCTGCAGTGGCACTTCCGGGCGCACGGCCACGCCCAACGCCTGAGCAACCCCATCCTGCGCGAGTACGGCAACATCAAACAGCAAGACGCGGTGCTGAGCTACTCTGAGCGCCAGCCCCGGCTGGACAACCACGGCCAGCCCGTCACCCGCTGGGATGGCCACAGCACCAAGCCGCACCCGGTCACCGGGCAGGAGGTGCCCGACGAGACCGCCCGCACCGTGGTCTACGACTACCTCAACCCCCAGCCCGCCTCCTGGCCCGAAGCCGATTTCATAGTAGGCAACCCGCCGTTTGTAGGAAATAAGCGCATGCGTGATGCTTTAGGCGAAGGTTATACCGAGGCTTTGAGAAAGGCTTACAAAAATGCTGTGCCAGACAGTGCTGATTTTGTAATGTACTGGTGGTATAAAGCTGCTGAAGTTTTATCAAAGGATAAGGTGGAACGATTCGGCTTTATCACTACCAATAGCCTAACACAGTCTTTTAATAGAAGGGTGTTGCAAGCCTTCATGGATGCTAAAGAACCAATTTCTATAACTTATGCTATTCCAGACCATCCATGGGTTGATAGTGGTGATGGTGCTCAAGTTAGAATTGCAATGACCGTAGCTGAAAAAGGGAATTTTGTGGGAAGGTTGGACCTCGTAATAGTTGAAAGAGAAACAGGAGAATTGGGTAAAGAAGTTGTTCTAAAAGAAAAGAATGGTAGAATACATTCTGATATAAGTATCGGAGCAAATGTTTCTGATGTTCAAATTTTGAAGGCCAATTACAATATCGGTGCAAGAGGTATAATACCTCATGGTGCTGGTTTTATACTTTCAAAAGAAGAGAAGGACAAACTGAATCCTGCAAATAGTTTAGACACAATTATAAAGCCTTACAGAAATGGAAGGGACATTAATCAAGTCCCTCGGATGGTATATGTGATAGATACCTTCGGTTACTCAGAAAAGGAATTAAGAGACAAGCACGGAGAAATTTATCAATGGTTACTAGAAAGAGTAAAGCCTGAAAGAGACCAAAATAACGATAAGACAAGAAGAGAAAATTGGTGGCTTCATGCACGGTCAAATGAAAAGTTAAGAAACTCAATACGAAACCTGAGCTGTTATATTGTAACTGTGCAAACGTCGAAACACAGAACCTTTTCTTTTTTAGAAGGAACAATTATGCCTGATGATAAGCTAATAGCTATAGGTTCAGAAGATGAATTTCATTTAGGCGTTTTATCATCTAACATTCATACAAGTTGGGCATCAGCAACCGGAGGAAGAATGGGCGTAGGAAATGATTTAGTTTATGACAAAACTAAGTGCTTTGACCCATTCCCTTTCCCCGCCGCCACCGAAACGCAGAAAGAGCAAATCCGCAGCCTCGCCGAACAGCTGGATACGCACCGGAAGCATCGGCAATCCCTGCACCCCACGCTCACCATCACAGACATGTACAACGTGCTGGAGAAGCTGAAAGCGGGCGAGGCCCTCACGGCCAAAGAGCAGAAGACGCATGAGCAAGGGCTGGTGAGCATCCTGCAGCAACTGCACCAAGAGTTGGACGCCGCCGTTGCTGCTGCGTATGGCTGGCCCGCCCATCTGCCCGAAGAGGAAATTCTGGAACGCCTGGTGGCGCTGAACAAAGAACGCGCCGCCGAAGAGGCCCGTGGCCTCATCCGTTGGCTCCGCCCCGAGTATCAGAACCCGCAAGGCATCCAGCAGGCGGACATGGGTATAGAAACTACTGCAAAGGTGGTTAAAGCCACTGCAAAAGAAGTACTGGCTTGGCCTAAAACACTTGCCGAGCAGGCGCAGGCAGTGCAACGGGCGCTACAAGTGCATGAGCGTCCTGCCACCGCCCAAGATCTGTATCGCCAGTTTAAGCCAGTAGCCAAGGCCCAGCAGCCTCAGCGCCTTCAGCAAATCGAGAGCCTCTTGCAAACTTTGCATGGCTTGGGACTGCTCAGAAAAACCGAGCAGGAACAGTATGTGAAGTAGAAAAGAACGGTTTGATATGCTCTCAGGTGGGTTGAAACCCACGAATCAGGAAAGCCCTTGTTCTTAGCGAGCGAGGGCTTTCTTATTTACCTGCTGCCACTAGTTCCACTTTCAGGCAATCCTTATCGCTCATAATCCATCAGCTCAACAATGGGAACCTCCAAGGCCTCGCAGATAGAGAAAAGCATCTCCAGGGTAGGGGACTGCCTGCCGTTCTCGATCCGCAGCACGGTGGTCTTGCCGATGTTGGCGATGTCGGCCAGGGCCTGCTGGGAAAGCCCTTTCCCCTCCCTCAGCCTTTTGAGGTGGAACCCGAATCTCTTTGTCTTCTCAAGGTGGCGCACCTCCAAAGGTGGCATACCGTCCATTTTTACTTGGTATCGGATGCGACACCATTCGGGGAATCTCCTAACTTTGTGCCATGGAGGTCGCCGCGCTGCCGATGTTGGAAAGCTGCCCCACACCTGTGGGCCGGTGTCTGTACGTGCTGGTTTTCGAGGGCGACCCGCTCCTTAAGATTGGCCTGAGCACGGGCCTTTCCCGGATCAAGGGACTCCGGAGGGATTACCTGATTGACTTCCAAAACTCCTATCTGGTTTCCAGCGAGGACAAGCCCTTCTTGAGGGAGCTGGAAGTTATTCTGCTCAGTAAATCGGGGAATTTCCGGATCAGCAAGTACTTCCAGATGAAGTACAGGACCGGGATCTCCTCTTTCTCCCCTTCAGGGGCGAGGGAACTGCGCTCCAGCCTATGCCTCAACTTAGTCCTTGAGGAGATCACCCGCCAGGCGAACCTTTCGGGGCTCGCTACGCTTACGGTCAGGAAAGGAATCGCCCTGACAAATTCTGCCAATTGCGTCGGTTCACCCGGCAAAGGGATACCGAAGGAACGGGTCTGGTTCAATGAACTCCACCGGGGACTGCAGGACATCCTGCTCTGGATAAGGAACCCGGCAGATAACCAGATCCGCAATACCGAAGGGGTGTACTTGATAAAGCGGTATAAGAGAGGGGTCCTCATCGCCTGTGACGGGAGGGCCAGCATCTTCGCCCAAAGGCTGTTCCAGTTCTGGCTCCATCCCTGCAGGCCTGTCAACCTGATCGAGGAGACCAGGGACCTGGGGAACGGGGTGTACCTGCTCATCGGCTCCGGCAGGGATATCCCTTCCGAGGCAGAAATCAAACAGATATACCCGGAGAAAGACTGGGCGAGAAGATTCTACTCCTGGGTACGCTATAATTTCAGCTGGTCACTGAAGGCGGTCATCAACTACAGCCCCATGGGCATTGACATAAACAGGATGGAGGAGGTCGAGGGCCTGAGCGCTGGGCAATACGAGGTAATCAAGTCAATTCTGAGGGAGGACAAGTAAACCTACGGGTATAACCCGTTAAAGCACTGGATTCCCCAAAGGCTACCTTTTGTAGAAGTGGCAGAGGCCTACTCCCGGGTTGAGCAGCTTCCTATGCAAAATCGGCACTTACCTTCTTACCAGATCCGGCGGATCCCTCTTCCTGCCAGCTCCTCATCATTTACTTCCCAAAGGCGCCGCATCTCATCCGAGCACCTCTTCACCAAGGCGGTCCCCTGATAGGCCATCTCATACGACTCAGGTCGGAACGGTTTCCCCTGTACCACCACCTTGATATAGCCTCTCTCCAGCAATACATTGATGGAATCATATAGGCAAGGCAGGAAATAGGCCCCCGACAGATAGGCGTCCAGCTTGGAGGCGGTGAACGGGTACTTTGCCAGGGAGAGCCGCTGGCAGGCGCAGAGCACCTCCCAATCCCGCTGCCGGATACCCGTCTTCTTCTTAAGGTCCTTGAGGACCCGGTGCTGCACGGCCAGGATGCCGGAAATATCCGAGTAGGGGATGTTCATGCGTTATAGGGAGTGTAAAAGGATGGGATTGGAGGGTATCTGTTGCAGTTACAAAAGTAACTGTCATCATTGCATACTTGATTGTGCCCGTAACCTGAAGTTTACCTTGATATAGGTAAGGACAAAGGTGGATTATAGTTCAGAAACCACTGCCGTTATTTATTGTCATGAACAACTAAATAGCCATTAAAAGGAGTATTCTAAGACTTCTTTCATTTGAAGGGACATCTATCATAATCACCTATCGAAATCCAATACGCTTCCTATTCCCAGAGTTAATATTAATTATATGTCGCCTTTTTCTTTCAGAAGGTTTATGAAGTCTTCTTTGCTTTTGGTGCACTTAGCAAACTCTATAAAAAACTTCTTGGGCATGCCGCATTGTTTGGCCATTGATGCAATTAAGAAATCGTTTAACTCTTGTCCGTTATGACTTGAATATGTACGGGCAACTAGCTTATTGTCATGCCAAAATTCATAATAATGATGATGGCTACTTTCTTTTATGAAACCTTTTTGCAGTAGATTACTAATAGCTTTTTTAGGGTCGAGTACAGCCATTATAAATTTGTTACTGTATTGATGAGGAGATTATAATACTGCTTTACTCGGAGAAGTCTTTTGGAGAGCTGGTCGTCCTGCAGTTCCGTTAGTCTATTGTAAGTATGATCGAACTGACTGAACAACTCAATTTTTGCCTGGGTAAGGTTTGCCCCGGCCGCATAAATATCCAGTTGCTCGTTTTCGATAATGGTGCCACCGCCTTCCTGATAGATTTGGAAAAGAACTGGCGCAATGAAAGTATATTTATGGCCCAAAAACTCAATTTGGTCCAATTTTAAAGAAAGAGTCGCTTCCTTATCATTGTAGATTTCAGAAGGTTTACGCACAACTTTACCACCTTTGGTGGTAGTGACGATCATCTTGGCTACAGCTGTGCTTTCCCCGGAATCAATATCAGTAGGCAGGTTCTCTTCAACCAGCAGTTTGATAAGGACTGATTTTTTTAACTTCTTAACCTGGTAAACTTGGTAAAAATGGTTTTCAGCATCCCTTCTGACGATGCTAACTGGTTTTTCGCCACCCGCTTTACTAAATTCGTAAACGCGCTTGATCACTTCATTTTTTGCTTCTGGTTGGGTGTAATGGTCTAGTATTGCTTTAAAATTACCTTCGCTAACATCCCGCATAATTCGTGAAAAATCATCGTTTACTGCCTTTTTTGCCCGATGTATGCTTGCATCAGAATGAAAAAGAGTGGGCTTTGGATGATTGTTTAGCTTAAAAGCTGGTACTGGGGAACCGTTATAAAAACCAGAAAAATCTAGCTTAAAGTCATCGAGACTAACGGCTTCATTTAACTCTTGGGAATGTTTCGCTAAAGTCAGAACCAAAGCCTCCAAAGAATTGCCGACGCTTTTCAGAATTGACCAAGGAACAATATGCTCATCGCTTGGTTTGCCTATTCTAAGCAAAACTTCTTTATCAAGATCTATAGCCTGTATTTCGTTTGTTGGCATGGGGTAAGTAAGGCGGCATTGCCACTATATAGTGCGCGAATGTATAATATTAATTTATATTAATATAAACTCTAAAAGATATTAATACAGTTCCACTCATACTATACAATGCCTACTACTTCGGGTTGCTTTGGGAACTATAAAATCGCTTAATTTTTTTGCGGTAAAATCCTGATTACTCTGTATCAAAATAAGTATTGCTTAGATGAACCCTCTTTAGGTTTAACTATGCCCCTTTGCAACTGTTTTAAACTGTATGCTATTAAGCTATAGCTTTAATTTCGCAATTCTAATCAATCCTCTATTGCTGGCTTGAAGAGCCGCATGGCTTGAGTTGCCTGGAAGGAACCTCCCCGACTAGTTTTGAAGCCGTGGCGGTTGAGTTCCTCTGCGATCTCTCTCCATGTGGGTGCGTTACCGGCCTCATCTTTTCTTTCACGAAGTGATCTAACTAGGGCCGCAGCCCGTCGGTTATTCACGTTTTGCTGAGCGTTCCTTCGGCGGGTGTCCAAGGAGGCCATTCTTGCCTCATCAGTGAGATTGGCGGGCGTGCCAGGTTTCCAGTTAGGCTCTCTTAGTTTCTTGGCATGCAGGGCTTCTTTGGTACGTTTGCTAATAGTTTCTCGCTCATGCTGTCCCACGGCTGCGAAGACTCCGATGGTCAGGGTATTGGCGTCGGGCATGTCGGCGCAGATGAAGTCTACTCCGGTGTTTCTCAGCGTGTGGATGAACGCCTGGTCACGGGAGAGTCGGTCCAGTTTGGCGATGATGAGTCTTGCACTTTGAGCGTTGGCGTAGGAGATGGCCTTCTCCAGTTCTTGCCGGTTGTTTTTCTTGCCGGATTCTATCTCGGTGAAGGAGGCCAGTATTAGCTGAGGGTCTCTCACGCACTGGTTCACGGCGTTCTGCTGTGCTGCCAGCCCTAGGCCGCTCTCGCCCTGTTTGCTGGTCGATACGCGGTAATACGCCACATACTTGGTCTCTGCGGTGGTAGGTAGCTGTGTCTCCATATCCTGTTACATTAGTCAATCGAACGTTCAACAAATGTAACATAGGGTTTCTAGAAATAAAATACCTGGGATAATATTAGTCTGAAGCATAGGTACCTGCTTTTCTGTTTAAACCTGCCTGCTCTTCAGGAGCCAGATCAGGCAGGAGTGGGCAGTGTGGACAGCCTCCCGGAGCCGGAGTCCGTTAGAGAGGACCGATGCCTCCAGCAGGCCTATCTGGGCATGGACCAAGGCGGGTTCCTCCCCCATGGCTGTTTCCAGGAGGCTTAATAGGTCCTGGGCGTATGCTATCGCCTCCCTTGTCTGGATGTAAGAAAAATCCTCCCTGGCAAGCTGTCTCCTGAGCGTGAGCCGCACTTCGGCCAGCTCATTCAGGCACGCATCCACAGGATTTACATCTTTGATGAGGGAACGAAGGCGTGATGGGGTAAGGCCAGCCATGTGCTGTTTTCTTTGGTTGCTGGTGCAATATACCCGCACGCGGTAGCCTTGGTTTGGGGAGAGGGCTTGATTCCGTAGATAAGCGGCATTTTTAGTGGTTATCCCTTCCGGGGCCTGTAGAAATGCGCCTCCTTCCGGAAGAAATCACTTATCGGGCCTTATAAACATAAGGCAGCCGCCCACCTTTTGGAGATGCGCGGCTGTAATCCATGATGACTCCCTCAGAGCGCAAGCGGATAAGGGGCTTAAAACTATTATGAAAACGGTAATTTAGGCTACTAGATCATACCCTTAGGCGTAGTGGAGGTTTCAGGAATACTTGATATTCAGTGTTTAAACCTGATAATTAAGTATTTATCTGTAAGTATTTACCTGGATATTCGGTGCGAAATCAGGCTGGGGCCGGGCATGCGTTACCTATGCCTGTCTTCCATGCTCTCCAGGAATAAATGCAGGTTGTTTTGCGCTTTCTGTATGGCTTCAGCAGCCTTGAGCCTCCTGGCTAGTATCATGGCTTCTAGCAGGGCTATCTGGGCAGCGATGAGCGCAGGGTGGTCCCTCATCATTGCTTCCAAGAGGTCCAATGCGTGCTGCGCCTCTTTGAGCAGTTTTATCACCTGCATGCAGGTTTCTGCCTCTAAATGGGGTAGCCTCGCGTTTGGGGCCAGTAAAGTCAACTTGTCGTTTACCTCCGCTAACCATGACAGCAATGTGTGGGTGGGGTTTCTTTGCTCCATGTCCTTGCGTACGGGTGAAACGATGAAAACGGCAGCGGGAGGAGAAATCATCGCGGGGCCGGGGGAAGAACGGGAATCTTCGGCTGGCTTATTCCAGTATCTTTGGGGGAAATATACAGGGAATGCCATTCAGGAAAAAAAGCAATGAGGAGTTGACGCAGATTCTCGCCAAGGTCGAGGAACTCGGGAACGCATACGCGGACAACGGCCAAGCCCTGACTGGTTACATGCAGCAGGCATTGGGGGTGTTCGGCGGCCTCGTCAACCAAGGTTTCACGGAGGACCACCTGGACCACATCATCAACTACTGCCGGTCACGGGTGGAGTATGTGCTGTACCTGGGGGAGCGCGAGGAACGGGAGGATGCCTACGAACTCGCCAAGCTGACGCTCAGGTACTACCTCAGAAACAGCCACCTGGGAAATGGCGGCGAGGTAGAACTCTAACATGATTCCCTGCCTATTACCTGATTGTGTATGCGCCGTTCTTGCCTTGTTTCAGGGCTTTCAGGGCGTTTTCAATCCCCAAAGGTAGTTTCCTGCCGCTGCCCATCGTTAAGGGGAGCCACGCCCACCATGTGAGTGTTGGGGTACCCGGTCGAGCCTAGGCGATTTTCTTTTTGGCAGACTACTCCCGCTTGTTTTGTATGAAGGTCAAGCGGGCTATTAGTGCAGAAAGTGCCAGAAGTGCAAGGGTGCCGCAGGAGGTTTCTGGCTGACCATCCCCTTGTCACCACCGGTAAAGTAGAATGAAGCCCGAGGGGGCAGGGTTTCCGTTTCCCAAGGAAACTTACTCCATCAGAGGCTTGCGTGTCTGTGTCAAAAGGATGCAGGACCGCCAAAACAGACCCACCCGGTCAGACCCAAAGCGTTCCAATCGGGTCAACATACCCCCGCACCTTAAATACCAAACACCCAAAGGAGAAGACCAATACTAATAGTTGAGGGAGTATTTGCTAACTTTACATCTACCCCCTTTAACCGCCTCTTAAATCTTTCTCTTAAATATATCCATGAAGAACAAGTATGTTACAATATTTCTGTTGTTCTTATTCATATTAACCTCATTAACTGTTTCGGCATCATCTAGTACTGATAGCTTACTCAACGAGCTAACTAGTACAATCAAAAGGAATGACAGCTTTATAGATATAAAAAACAATCAACTAAATAGGCTCAAAAAGAGCCTTAAGGAGACCAATTCACCTCTTCAGCACTTTGCCCTGTATGATAAACTCGTATATCAGTATCGGGCTTTCAAATATGACTCAGCTTTTGCTTATGCACTCAAATTACAGGAGGTGGCAAGAGACCTTCAGGACCCAGTCAGGATTACGCACGCCAAGCTGAAACTAAGTTTTATCCTAGTTTCATCAGGTATGTACAATGAGGCCCTCGACTCACTGGAAACCATTGGGGTCACGAACATGCCCGATAGCGTGAAGGTAGACTACTATGCCCTAAAATCGCGGGCGTACTATGACCTGTCTGGCTATACCCAGGATATCTACTATTCCACACGCTACAGGAACAAAGGAGAGGCCTATGTGGATTCTGCCCTTGCTATGCTCACCGGGAGTGATCTGCGGTTCCATGCCTTGAATGGGATGCGATCAGAGATAGCTGGGAAACCAGACGAGGCGCGTGACTACTTTCAGACTATTCTAGACAGGTTCCACCCATCGCTAAATCAATATGCGATGGCTGCAAACTCCCTAGGCAACATTTACTACAACAAAGGTGACAAGGAAAAAGCTATTGAGATGATGGCTAAGGCCGCCATAGCCGACCTGAAAGGCTCAGTAAAAGAAGGTGTGGCGCTCATGACCCTTGCGGAGTTCCTCTACAAAACCGGTGATGAGGTAAGAGCCTATGAGTACATCAAACAGGCTTTGAAAGATGCCACGTTTTACGGGGCCAAACAACGGACTATTCAGGTAGCAGCCATTCTGCCTATTATTGAGGGCGAGCGCCTGACTACAGTGGAAGGGCAGCGCCAACGGCTTTACGTTTACGCCATCGTGGTCACCGTATTGTCCTTGTTGGTGCTTGTCTTCGCCTACATCATCTTCCGGCAATTGAAACAACTGCGGGAGGCAAAACGCACCCTCACCGAAGCCTTTGACAAGCTGCAGAAAACGAACGATGAACTGGTGGGAGCCAAGCAGACCCTCACCGATGCCTATGATCAGCTGCGGGAAACCAATGATAAGCTGATTGAGGCAAACGTAATTAAGGAGGAGTACATTGGCTACTCGTTCAACTTCCAGTCCACGTACCTGGACAAGATAGATAAGTTCAAGAAATCCATTGATCGCAAACTCATGGCTAAGAAGTATGACGAGATCGGACATGCCATGAAGAGCATCAATGTGCAGAACGAGCGCGAGTTGCTGTTCCAGAGTTTTGATCAGACCTTCCTGAAACTGTTCCCTAACTTTGTCTCTACTTTCAACTCCTATTTCAAGGAGGAAGACAAAATCAGGCTCAAAGACAAAAATTCCCTCAACATTGAACTCAGAATCTTTGCGCTCCTACGCTTGGGCATCACCGACCATGAGCAGGTGGCTCAATTCCTGGACTACTCCGTGAGAACCATCTACAACTACAAAACCAAGGTCAAGAACCGGTCTATCTTGCCCAACGATGACTTCGAGGAAAAGATCATGGAGATCAAAGCCTTTTAGGCTGGCCTTGAGAATATCTGAAGCCACCTCTTAACCAGAAATTCAGCAAACCCCTTTTTGGCGCTCTTTTCACAAAAAGAATCCGAAAAGGGGTTTCCTTTTTTATCCAGTTCCAAGCCGCCAACTGAGGACCTGCTATTGTTTTGGTACATGATATTTCCAGTCGAAGACAAGATGCCTTTTTGAGATTTTGTTAAAACCATTGCGATAGTAATGCTTCCCTAGTAGAGGCTTAATCAATGTCTAAAAAATCAAGAATGGGATGAAAATCAACACAAATTGGGCTTTTTAAGCTAAAAACCATTTACTTTTTCCAATACCCCAATAAGGTATTTTTAAATTTTAAAACACTGATTTTCATTTAGTTAAACATGGTTCACCGCTGAAAATAGTTACTTTCCATTTCACTTTCTTCTACTTGGCTAGTAAGAATCTCAAATTTGTAAACAAGGATTAAGTACGCACATCATTTCATCTATTCCTGCGCTTCTCCTCTGACGAACAGCCTGTCAAAATTAACAAAATGACAAATTTTAATAGCTAACATAACATACTTCACACCTTTATGACCAAACTTTTAACTCAGTGGCCACCAAAGCATAGTTCTTTTGTGGATTGTGTTTTCTGCAAGAAAGGACTTTCTTCCAGGTGGCATGGGCAGGTGGCTGCCCTAGTGGTGTTTCTTTTCCTCACCCTACCCGCGTGGGCCCAAAGCACCCGAACTATATCGGGAACTGTGGTAGATGTAAACAGCATAGGTCTTCCCGGGGTTTCGGTTGTCTTGAAAGGTACTACCGTAGGCACTGCTACGGATGGCTCCGGTAAATTCAGCATTCCGGTCCCCGAGGCGGGTGGCACCTTACAGATTACGTACATCGGCTACCTTAACCAGGAAATCCCGCTAACCACACAGACCAATGTGAATGTGGTATTAAGGGAAGATGCCAAAGCCTTGGATGAAGTAGTGGTAGTTGGTTACGGTACCCAAAATAGACGAGAGATAACAGGATCTGTTTCCTCAGTGAACATGGAGCAAACCCGGTCACTACCTGTACCAGATGCGGGTCAGGCCTTGCAGGGACGTGCCGCCGGGGTGCAGGTAGTTGGTTCAGGTGCTCCGGGCAGCAACGTAACTATTAGAGTAAGAGGTACTGGTACCATCGGGAACAGTGATCCTCTTATTGTGATCGATGGCGTACCCACAGACCTTCCTTTGAATGCCATTAACCCAGATGACATTGCCACCATGGACATCCTGAAAGATGCCTCTGCTACTGCTATCTATGGCTCAAGAGGTGCTAATGGGGTAGTACAGATCACCACCAGAAGAGGTACTGACAAAGGACGTCTTGAGTTCAAAGCGTATACGGCCGTACAGCAAGCCACCAACATGGTGGAGATGTTGAACTCTGCCCAATTCGCTGCTTTGCACAATGAGATCATGGCCAATAACGGTCAGCTTCAGAACCCGGCATATGCAGATCCGGCCTCCATTACTACCAATACAGATTGGTTAGGTGAATATTTCCAATCGGCACCCCAGCAGAACTATTCTCTTTCTTACTCAGGTGGTACCGAGAAGTCTAACTTCTATACATCAGGCACCTACACAGACCAGCAAGGAATTGTAATCAACAACCGGTATAAACGATATACCCTCACCCTCAACAGCGAAAATAACTTTGTCAAGTGGTTTAAACTTTCCAATAACCTCTTGTTAAGCCATGACAAAAAGAGCAGTGGGTCCATAGATATCAGGAATGCCATGGCTGCTCTGCCGGTTCAGCCGATCTACAATCCTGATGGCACTTGGTCTGGCCCGGAAGGCCAAAGCAGCTGGTATGGCGATGTGCGCAACCCCATAGGCCAGGCCCTCATCAATGACAATACCACTTCCGGTTACAATGTATTGGGCAACTTAAGTGGTGAGTTTCTTATTCTGCCGCAGTTAACATTCAAAACCACTTTGGGTATCCAAGCTGCCTTTTGGGACAGCAGAAGCTGGTCGCCGCAATATGCTTGGAAACCCATAGCCAATGAGTTCAGCACCCTCTATCAGGGGTCTAACAGAAGCATCACCAAACTTTGGGACAATTACCTTACCTATGATGCCACTTTTGGGGGCAAGCACCACCTAACCATTTTGGCAGGAACCAGTGCCCAAGACAACCGCTATGATCAGATCAATGCCACCGGGCAGGATTTCATTAGTGATGATGCCCAGCAACTGGACAATGCCACCTTAACTCTTCCTTCCGGCGGAAATGCCAGTGATTGGGCCTTGTTCTCCCTTTTAGGGAGGGTGAATTACAACTATAATGATAAATATTTGCTTACCGCCAACATCCGTCGTGATGGCAGCAGCCGTTTCGGGCCTAACAACCGCTACGGTACCTTCCCGTCTGCCTCGGCTAAGTGGCGGATCTCAGAAGAAGGCTTCTTAAAAGAAATAGGTTGGCTAAGTGATTTATCATTAAGGGTAGGTTACGGTATTACCGGTAACCAGAACATTGGCAACTATGCCTATGCCTCCCGATTATCCATTGGCGAAGCTACGTTCAACAACACCGTGGTAAACTCAGTGGTACCGGTGGTGCTGCCAAACGCAGACGTGCGCTGGGAAGAAGTAGAACAGTCCAACATTGGTTTGGACGTTGCTTTCTTGAATGGCCGAGTAAACGTAACCGTTGATGCTTACCTGAAAAACACCAATGACATGTTGGTGCCCATGAACGTGCCAGTAACCACTGGCTATTCAGACATCTTCGTGCCGAGTATCAACTTCGGGAAGGTCCGGA
Source organism: Rufibacter hautae (assembly GCF_008271695.1). Classification (GTDB taxonomy): domain Bacteria; phylum Bacteroidota; class Bacteroidia; order Cytophagales; family Hymenobacteraceae; genus Nibribacter; species Nibribacter hautae. The sequence goes on along the minus strand of NZ_VKKY01000001.1, from coordinate 1,134,065 downwards.
ATAAAGGACTTGAGTTTGCCGTAAACACCCAGAATCTGACGGGTGCAATTGATTGGAGCACTAACTTCAACTTCTCCATCAACCAGAATGAGGTCCTAAACCTGAACGGCGATGTGCCCTTGTACGGGGGTATAGGACAGATTAACCGCCAAAAAGTGGGATACCCTATCAACTCGTTCTACGGGTTCGTTATGAATGGCATCTTCCAGACCCAGGAAGAAGTAGACAACTATGCCCGCCAGCAGCAAGGCGCTGACCCATTCAACAGCACCGCCCCAGGCGATGTTAAGTTTCTGGATATTAACAACGACGGCCAGATCACCGATGCGGACCGCACCTACATAGGGGACCCTAATCCGCGGTTCACCTTTGCTATGAATAACACTGTGGCTTGGAAAGGATTTGATTTGACTCTGTTCCTGCAAGGGGTAGAGGGTAATGACATTTTCAACGCGAACAGAATCTTCCAGGAAGGCATGGCTGTGGCGCAGAACCAGACCACAGCGGTCTTAGGCCGCTGGACAGAGTCTAACCCCAGCGCTATCATGCCGCGGGCGGTTTTCAATGATCCCAACAAAAACACCAGGAACTCTACCCGCTTCATGGAAGACGGATCTTACCTGCGGGTGAAAAACGTGACCCTGGGGTATACCCTGCCGCAAAGTCTTACCCAAAAGGTGAAGATGAGTTCCGCCAGAATCTATGTATCAGGCCAGAACCTGTTCACCTTTACAGATTATACTGGGTTTGACCCAGAAGTGGGCACCAGCGGGGTAGACCTGAGCGTGTATCCCTTGGCTAGAACCCTGAGCGCCGGTATCAACATTGGTTTTTAATCTTTTAAACGAACAAGCATGAAATCATTTATAAAATATACTGCGGCTCTGTTGCTCACTTTTGGGCTTGGAAGCTGCGAAGATTACTTAGACAGGACCCCCTTAGACACTATTAACCCGCAGAATTTCTACAAGACAGAGAAAGATGCCATTGCGGCCATCAATGGTGCTTATCAACCCTTGATGTGGCCCAAGCTGTACAATTTCCAGATCTGGGGATCAGACATCTGGGCGGGTAATAGCATTGTAGGAGCTGGCGGCGGCACAGATGGGATCGGGACGCAGGATGTCTCCAACTTTGTGCTGACCACCGCCAACGAAGCAGCGCTGGATTTATGGAGAGGACCCTCCCCGGGTATCCTGCGGGCCAATGTGGTTTTGAAATACGTGCCAGCTATCGAAATGGAAGAAGGCTTGAAGAACCGCATTTTGGGTGAGGCCAAGTTCCTGAGAGGTCTCTACTACTTTATTCTGGTCAGGGCGTTTGGCGACGTTCCTTTAATCACTGATGCTCCCGATACCCCAACCCAAGAATATCTCTATCCTTCGCGTACGGCTAAAGAGGAGGTATATGCCCAGATTGTGCAGGATTTAACCGAGGCCATAGAGTTATTGCCAACGAGAGAAACTTACTCCGGCGCTGATATCGGACGCGCCTCTAAAGGTTCTGCTACCGGGTTATTAGCCAAGGTGTACCTGACTTTAGGTGATTATGGCAAAACCGTGGAATTGTGCGAGCAAGTGACCGCCTTGGGATATTCCTTGAACCCGGACTACAGCACCAATTTTAACCCTTTAACTGAAAATGGCCCCGAATCTCTTTTTGAAGTACAATACGCGGGCAAAGTGAACACCGCCGATTTCTTTGGGGGCAATGAGCAGATGGCCTCTTGGGTGAGCACGTTCACCGGACCAAGAAACGCCAACATGGTGGCAGGGGGCTATGGATGGAACCAGCCTACCCAGGAGTTTGTGAACCAATATGAGGCGGGTGACCTCAGAAAGGACAAAACCATTCTGTATGAAGGCGGTCCTGACTTTGACGGGCAGGTGTACAAGAAATCTTACTCCGTGACGGGCTATAACCTGCGCAAGTTCTTGGTACCAAAGTCTGTTTCTCCTGAATATAACACTAACCCAGCCAATTTCCCGGTGTTGCGCTATGCCGATGTTCTTCTGATGCAAGCCGAGGCACTAAATGAATTGGGAAGAACGGCAGAAGCACAGGCCCCTGCTACCAGCAACAGCAGCGGGGGACCTTTGAACCGGGTACGCCTGAGAGCAGGACTGCCGAACATTACCGGGCTTAACCAAACTGCTTTGAGAACAGCCATCAGAAAAGAGCGTCGGATTGAGCTAGCCTTTGAAGGACACCAGTGGTTTGATATCATCCGGTATGACAACGGACAGTATTTTGTGCCTTACCTGCATTCTTTAGGCAAGACAAACGCCAGCACCAAGCACATGCTGTTACCCATTCCGCAGCAGGAAGTAACGGCAAACCCTAATCTTGTTCAAAATCCCGGTTTCTAATCATTGGCCTATTCATTCTCCTTGACAGATATGGAAAATATTCTAATCCTTCCTAAAAAAGCAAGCTGGTTCTCTGCCGTGCTGCTCCTACTGGTCACCTTATTTGGGGTTTCTTGTAAAACCGATATTTACGACGAGTTTGACCAAGGTGTAAATGCGCCACTGGCCCTTTCTACCAGCAAAGAGAGCGTGGTCCTGCAGGAAACCATAGCAGCCAGCGAGGCCGTTGCTTTCAACTGGACTACCGGTTCTAATTACGGTACCAACAATTCTATTTCCTACACCCTTTATCTTGACCGGCAAGGAAACAATTTCCAGAACTCCGTGGTAGCCGATATGGGCAAAGCCATTTTCCAGAAGAAGTACAGCGTGAAGGAATTTAATGACCTTTTGCTAGGCTTGAACCTTACCCCCGGGGTGGAGACTACTATTGAAGCCAAAGTAGTTTCGAAAGTTTCTGGTACAGATTTGTCAGACTCTACCACTACTACCCTGAAAGTAACCTCATACCAACCAGTCTCCACCACTCTGTTTCTGATTGGGGACGCCACGCCGAACGGTTGGAGTGCCGATGATGCCACGCCTTTGACGTTAAACCCTTCTGCTCCGGGCAGGTTCACCTGGCAAGGAAGACTCAAGACTGGGGATTTTAAGTTTATTACCACCAAAGGCGCTTTCCTTCCTTCTTATAACAAAGGAACGTCTCCCACTCAACTGGTGTACCGCACTTCAGATGCTGAGCCGGATGATAAATTCACCATTACCCAAGCCGGATTGTACGCCATCTCTGTGAACCTACTGGACATGACCATTTCCATTGTAGAAGGCTCCGCTCCGCCTTATTCTGAGCTGTGGATTGTAGGAGACGCTACCCCTAATGGGTGGAACATTGACAACCCAAATAAAATGCGGGTAGACCGGTCAAATCCTTACGTGTTTACCTATAATGAAGTGCTCAATGCCGGAGAGTTCAAGATACCAACTTTCACAGGAAATGGGTGGGCAGGTGATTTCTATATGCCATTAGCTAACAACCAGGACCTCTCGTTGACCGGAGTTCAACTCGTGAGAGGCGGCAGCCCAGACCTGAAGTGGAGAATCACTACACCGGGTGCTTACAAGATTAGGCTGGATCTGGAAACCATGGAGATTGATATCAAGCCGTTCACGCCGCCTACCCAAATCTGGTTTGTAGGAGATGCCACCCCTAACGGATGGGACATTGGTAATGCCACGCCTTTGGTCCGTGATGCCGTCAACCCTAACATCTTCACTTACACTGGTGCGCTTAAAGCGGGAGAGTTCAAGTTCCCGTTGCAGAAAGACTTCAATGGTGATTACTACATGCCCGTTACAGCCAACGAAGACATTACTAGCACAGAGATGAAATTTGTACCGGGTGGTCAGCCAGACAACAAATGGAAGATCTCCGCGGCACAAGCTGGCAACTACAAGATCACCATTGATGTGTTGCACGAAACCATCAAATTTGAAAAGCAATAGTTCCCTTACTTACATGATACCGGACTTTCTCCAGTAGGAAGGCCGGTATCAAATTACCTTATTATGACATCTAAACTTTTTTGGTCTTGTTTGCTTGTGCTGTCAATAGGATTGGGTTGCAAAGAAAGCAGTAGTGATGTTGACCCCACTCCAACAGAAGTGCCAGTAAACCCTGGTACCCCGGCGTACGGGAACGTGACTATCTCCACTGATAAAGCAGCCTATGCGCCTGGGAGTGAAGTCACCATTACGGTTGATTTCTCCAAATTGCCCGCTAATGCAAAAATCAGGTACAAATACCTGAACCAAGTGGTGAGTGAAGCAGCGGTTACGGCTAGTACCTGGACCTGGAAAGCGCCCGCCACAGATTTTAGGGGCTACCTAGCCGAGGTGTTCAGCACTGCCAATGACACAGAAACTATACATGCCACTATAGGGGTGGATGTTTCATCCGACTGGGTCAAATTCCCGCGGTACGGATTTGTGTCTAAGTTTCCTCAGTTAAATAATGCAGAAGTAAACGCAGTCACAACCAACCTCAACCGGCATCACATCAACGGTATTCAGTTCTACGACTGGCACAACAAGCACCATATGCCCCTTCCCATGAATGGCTCAGCCCCGGCAAGCACTTGGAAAGACATCATCAACAGGGACATTTACTTCAACACTGTTGAGAAATATATCAATAGCGCGCATGGCTTCAATATGAAGGCCATGCAGTACAACTTGATCTACGGGGCTTGGGATAACGCCGAGGCTGATGGCGTGAGCAGGGAATGGTTTGTGTACAAAGACAACACCCGTACTAACAGAGATTTCCATCCGCTGGGCGCTCCGTTCTTAAGTAACATCTACCTGCTAGACCCTTCCAATACCGGCTGGCAGCAGTACTTAATCAACCAGAACAAGAAAGTGTATCAGGCCTTGGCGTTTGATGGTTTTCACATGGACCAACTAGGCAACAGAGGCACTACCTATAAGTACGATGGAAGTGCGTTAAACCTAGCTTCTACCTTTAAGCCGTTCATTAATGCGGTTAAAGCTGAAGCACCAAACAAATACGCTGTTCTGAACGCGGTAGCTCAATACGGGCAACAGGGAATAGCAGAGTCTAATGCCGATTTCCTTTACACCGAGGTCTGGAGCCCGTTTGACACCTATAATGATTTGGCGAACCTAATCAAGCAGAACAACACCCTCAGCAACAACACCAAGAATACGGTGCTGGCGGCCTACGTGAACTACGATTTGTCTAAAAATGCAGGCTTCTTCAATACACCTTCGGTCCTAATGACCAACGCCGTGATCTTCGCTTTTGGCGGTTCCCACCTAGAACTGGGAGAACACATGCTTGCCAACGAGTATTTCCCCAACAGCAATCTGGTGATGAAGCAGGATCTTAAAAATGCCATGGTTAACTACTATGACTTTTTGGTGGCCTACCAAAATATATTGCGTGATGGCGGTACGTTCAACAACGTGACGCTCTCCTCTACCGACGGCAAAATGAGCATAGCCAACTGGCCAGCCTCCACTGGAGCCGTAGCGGCAATTGGCAAGCAGGTAGGCACCAATCAGGTCATTCATCTGATCAACTTTAAAAACGCCAAAACCCAGAACTGGAGAGACAACACAGGCATCCAGACGGCACCCCTTCAGGTAAAGGATTCTAAGCTAACATTCACGGCCACCGGAACAGTGAAGAAAGTGTGGTGCGCGTCACCCGATAACATCGGCGGCGCTTCCAGATCACTGAACTTTGCCCAGAACGGTAACAGTGTCAGCTTTACGCTACCGGAACTACAGTATTGGAGCATGATTGTGGTAGAATATTAAGTCATACACCAAAGTGCATGGGTCGCAATCAGTGGCAATCTCTTGTTCCTGGTAGTTCTCGTTTCAGGGCTGTTTTCCTAAAAACAGCCCTGAAAGAGATTGACTCTTTAAAAATCAAATTTTACAAACTCTTAAAAAAGAAGCGATAGGTTCGGCGTGGCCTATCACGCGGGGCCACTTGTGCCTAAAAGGTTCCTTTAAAAAGATTTACCTGCAAACCCTTATGAGCAACAAATCTGTACAATTAAGTCTGGGGCTATCTCTCTTGTTTTTTGGTGCCTGCCAAATGCAAAAAGGAAACAGCCTTGTGGCAACTGCAACGCCGGTTGTGCAAGAGCAGCCCATTTACCAATCAGAACAGTACACCATTTACCCGAACCGGGTTGTTCAGGGCCATTTTGAGGCGAAAGTTCTTTCTCCCACAGAACTAGTCTCCAATTACAAAAGCATGGCCAAGGAGTTTTTGAGTCCTGAGCTGAAATTCAAGTTCAGCATCAATGGCAAGGACAATGAAATGTTGTCGGGTAGAGATCATTCCTTTGCTTGTATCTCAGAAAATGGCCGTTGTGAAATGCCGTTGATCGTCTTCGGGACGCAGAACACTATCGGCTCCAAAATCCCGGCCAATACCTACCTGGCCCCCAACACCAATCTAAAAATCCGGCTGGACATGCGCCCTGTTTTAGAGGCGTTTTCCAAAAAAGGCTTCTATACCGCTTTCAACGGCGACAAAATCTACAAGGAAGACTTCAAGGGTGTTTTTGTGGCAGGGGGAACGGCTCCCCTCACTTGGGACTTTGACAACCTGCACAACTTCAAGAACCTGGAGCTGAAAGACGCTGACAAAGACGGCATCTATGAACTGGATTTGGTTTTGAACCCATCGCAGGATGAAACTGTCACGGCCTCTACTTGGAAGATGACCCGCAACACCTCCGCTTTCCCGCAGTATAGATCAGACTATCCGGTAGTAGATGCCTTGTACAACCAGGCCCTGGAAGAAATGATCAACGCCGTAGAGCCGGACAGTACGTTCAGAACCGGGAAAGAATGGGCCGGTGTCTGGACTAGGGACATCAGCTACAGCATCATCCTTTCCATGGCGGCACTGCAACCCAGAGTTGCGCAGTACAGCCTTATGCGGAAAGTGAAGAACGGACGCATCGTCCAGGACACTGGTACCGGCGGCGCGTATCCAGCCTCTTCAGACCGCATTGTGTGGGCCGTGGCCGCCTGGGAACTGTACAAAGTGACTGGTGACCAAGCGTGGCTACGGGAATCGTATCAGATCATCAAAAACACCATGGAAGATGATTTGAAGAATGTGTATGATCCTAAAACAGGCTTGTTCCGGGGCGAGTCCTCTTTCCTGGATTGGCGGGAGCAGACTTACCCTGAGTGGATGCAGCCTGTGGACATTTACGCTTCGGAGAACTTGGGTACAAACGCGGTTTTCTACCAAGCCAATAAAATTCTGGCAGAAATGGCGGGTTTGCTACAAGATGCCCCGGCTGCGGCCAGATACCAAGGGATTGCTCTAAAGGTGAAGCAAGGTATCAATGATTACCTCTGGATGCCCGAGAAGGGCTATTACGGACAATACCTGTACGGACGGAACTACCTGACCCTTTCCCCAAAAGCAGAAGCACTTGGTGAAGCCTTGACCGTGCTGTTTGACATCGCTGATGGAGGTAAACAGAGGCAGATTGTGGCCAGTACCCCGGTGACCCCGTTTGGGATCACCAACATCTATCCGCAGATTCCTAACATTCCGCCGTACCACAATAACGCCACCTGGCCCTTTGTGCAGTCGTACTGGTCATTGGCTGCCGCGAAAGCCGGGAACGAAGCCGCCTTGGTGGAGAGTATGGGCGCCATTTACCGTCCGGCCGCCTTATGGCTCACCAACAAAGAAAACTTTGTGGCCACCAATGGGGACTACGCCGGCACCCAGATTAATTCCAGCAACATGCTCTGGAGTCTGGCCGGGAACCTGAGCATGACCTATAAAGTCCTCTTTGGTATGGATTACCGCGCCAAAAGCCTGGTGTTTAAACCCGTGGTGCCGCAGGCCTTCGGCGGAAAGCGCCAGCTTACCAACTTTAAGTACCGCAAGGCCGTGCTGGACATTGAAATGGAAGGCTACGGTGATCAAATCCAATCCATTACCATAGACAATCAGCCGTTGCCCAACGCAGAGATTCCGGCTAATCTGTCAGGGCAACACCAGGTGAAGATCGTGTTAGCCAACAAACCCTTTGGGGAGGGTAAAGTAAACCGGGTGGCCGTTGAGTTCGCCCCGGCTGCTCCTACGGTGACCTTCGCCCACGCCACGCTTTCCTGGAGTACCGCAGAGGGCGTGAAACAATATCTGGTACTTAAGAATGGACAGCGGATAGAGGAAACAGACAAGACCCTGTTCAAAGTCAATCCCAATGAGTATGCCGAGTACCAGGTGGTTGCTGTAGACACCAAAGGACATGAATCCTTCGCGACGGAGCCAATAGCGGTAGTGCCAAGCGGGAAGCAAATCATTCATGAAGCAGAGACCAGCCTAGCTAAGGCTACCCAAGCATATAAAGGTTTCTCAGGAAAGGGGTTTGTGGAAATCAGTAAAACCAAGAATACGGCCCCAGCATTTACTGTGTCTGTGCCGGAAAGCGGCATCTATGCCATTGACTTCCGTTACGCCAACGGTGAAGGTCCTATTAATACATCTAACAAGTGTGCTATCCGCACCTTGAAGCAAGGAAACAATCCCTTGGGCACAATTGTGCTGCCGCAAAGAGGCACAGACGAATGGTCAGACTGGGGATTCACCAATGCCGTGCAGGTAAAACTGGAGAAAGGCCGTCATGAACTGACCCTGGCCTTTGACCCAGTTAACGAGAACATGAACGGAGAGGTAAATCGCGCCATGTTAGACTATATGCGCTTGATCAAGGTACAATAATGAGCATGAGGGGTTCTGCAGCAACACTACTGCAGAACCCTCTCTTTTCAACTCCTGATCTTATAACGCCAAGGAACCCTGTATTTGCATGAGTTATCATCCGCACGAATGTAAAACTGCATAATTTGATTTAAGCCTCCTTTTAGGGATCTAGCCTGAAAACACCCTTTGATAACCGAGTTCCTATTCCTACTATGAAATACAATTTCCTTTTTCTTCCGTTTCTCCTGCTAAGCAGTCTTGCTTTTGCCCGACAAACAGCACCTAAAGGCTTAAGCCCAGGTAAGGTCAGTTCGTATAAAGTAACCGGCAACCAGGTAGTTTTCACCGCGCAGAACAACCAAAAAGTCTTGCTGGAACTGTGCAGTCGAGGTGTGGTGAAGGTGTGGTACGAACCCACCGGCGTGTTCAAGCGCAACAATGAGTCCTTCGCCGTCATAAATGAGAAGCTGGAGGATGTGGGAACGTTGCAGGTGAATGAGCAGGCACAGGTGTACGAGATTTTCACTGATCTTTTACGCATACGGGTAAACAAAGACCCGTTTCAGCTTCAGATTTTTGATAAGTACCAGAAACTACTACTCAGCGATTTCAAAGATCATGGCCTGGTGAAAGAAGGGGATCGTTTAGTGGCGTACAAGTCATTAAAGGCCGATGAACAATTTTTCGGGTTAGGGGAGAAATCAGGACCTTTGAACAAACGGGGGCTGACCTACAAAATGTGGAACAGCGACCAGCCGTGCTACAGCCCCACCCAAGACCCGCTCTACAAAAGCATTCCGTTTTTCATAAGCAGCTACAAGTACGGCATCTTCTTTGACAACACCCACAAGACGGAGTTCAAGTTGGGTAGCGAGTCAAATGACTACTTTTCTTTTGAGGCGCCCGGCGGCGAGATGCTGTATTACTTCATCTTCGGCAATAACTACAAACAGATCATCGAAGGCTATACCCAATTGACAGGCAAGCCTATTATGCCGCCTAAGTGGGCGTTTGGGTTCTCCCAGAGCCGGGGTCTTATGACCCGCGAAGACATGACCCGTGACATAGCCAAAGAATACCGCGCCCGCAAGATTCCCATCGACATCATGTACCAGGACATAGGCTGGACCAAGAACCTGCAGGATTTTGAGTGGGGACGCGGTTACCAGAATCCGAAACAGATGTTGAAAGACTTGGCCGCCGATGGATTCAAGATGATTGTCTCCCAAGATCCGGTGATTTCCCAGACAAACAAGAAACAATGGCGTGAGGCTGATTCTTTGGGTTATTTCGCCACCGATATCCGCACCGGGAAATCCTATGACATGCCTTGGCCGTGGGGTGGTAACTGCGGTGTAGTGGATTTCACCAAACCCGGCGTGGCCGATTGGTGGGGTGCCTACCAGCAAAAACCACTGGCCGACGGGGTGAAAGGCTTCTGGACGGACATGGGTGAACCTGCTTGGAGCAATGAAGATGCTGTGGACCGCCTTAACATGAGACACCACTTGGGAATGCACGAGGAAATCCACAATGTGTACGGCCTCACCTGGGACAAAGTAGTAAAAGAACAGTTCGAGAAACACAATCCCAATCAGCGGATATTCCAGATGACTAGGGCCGCATACGCAGGTCTGCAGCGCTACACCTTCGGATGGTCCGGGGACTCTGGTAACGGCAGTGATGTGCTGGAGGGTTGGGGGCAATTAGCGAACCAGATTCCTATGAGTTTATCGGCGGGCATGGGGTTGATTCCATTCTGGGCCTGTGATATTTCGGGCTATTGCGGGGATATCAAGGATTATCCGGCCATGGCCGAGTTTTATACCCGCTGGATGCAGTTTGGCGTATTCAATCCGTTGAGCCGCGCCCACCACGAGGGAAACACTGCCGTGGAGCCATGGCTATTCGGCCCGGATGCCGAAAGGAGATCGAAAGAGGCTATTGAGTTAAAATACAAGCTATTCCCATACATCTACACCTACGGACGAGAGGCGCATGACACCGGTGTCCCGCTCATGCGGGCTTTGCTACTGGAGTTCCCCAATGATGTGGAGACGTTCAAAGCCGATGCCCAGTTCATGTTCGGGAAAGAACTCTTGGTGGCCCCGGTAGTAGAGAAAGGCGCCGTCACTAAGAAAGTGTACCTGCCCGAAGGGCAATGGATAGATTTCAAGGATGGGAAAACCGTTTACAACGGTTCCCAATGGATCACCTATGATGCCCCCCTGGACGTAACCCCGGTCTTCGTGAAGAAAGGCTCTATTATTCCCATGATGCCCTTGATGCAGTACCTGCATGAGAAACCCACTTACCCCATCATGTTAGAGGTGTTTCCGGCCAACGAGGGCCAATCCGCATCTTTTGAATTGTATGAAGATGACGGCGAAACGAACAATTACCTGAGAAACATCTACGCGAAGACCAAATTTACCAGCATCACCAGTAAACATAACTGGACCGTGCGCGTGAATGAGCGCGAAGAGAAAGGGTACACTTCCACGAAGCCCCGCAATCTGGTGATCAAGCTGCACGCAAGCCAAGAACCTAAATCTGTTACCCTTGGCTCAACTAAGGTGAAAAAAGACAAACTGAAGTCCCTGCAAGAAGGCTTAGAAAATGACTTCAAAGCTGCTTGGTCTTGGGATAAGGAAAGTAATATTATTTACGTCAAATTGCCAGATTCTGGGAAGGCTCAAGAAGTCAACATCACTAAATAGAAGATCAGGTGTTGCTTCTAAAATAATAACATCTCACCCCCATTTATCCTTCAAAACTGATTACAGAAAATGCCAAAGTTTTTTATTACCGCATTACTCCTCCTTTTCTTTGTAGGCTTTTCCCAGGCCCAGGAACTGAAATCGCCCAACGGGAAATTCAGCATGCGCTTCTCGCTGCAGGGAAACGGGGTTCCCACCTATACCCTCACCTACAAAGGCAAACAGGTCATCAAGCCCAGCAAACTGGGTTTTGAGCTGATCACCAAAGGCGCCGCGACGGCCTCGGGCGGCTCAGATGCCAACATGGAGCAGAAAGCCGTGAACCTGCAGGGCTCCCTGCACGACAACTTCACCGTCACCGATACCAAAACCGCTACTTTCAACGAGACCTGGAACCCGGTGTGGGGCGAGGTGAAAACCATCCGGAACCACTACAACGAATTGGCCGTGACCATGAACCAGAAAGGCACCGACCGCCAGATGGTGGTCCGTTTCCGGTTGTTCGATGATGGGCTGGGTTTCCGCTACGAGTTCCCTACCCAGAAGAACCTCACCTACTTCGTGATCAAGGAGGAAAGGACGCAATTCGGGATGGCCGGTGACCACACCGCCTACTGGATCGCGGGCGACTATGACACCCAGGAGTACGACTACACCACTTCCAAGCTGTCTGAGATCAGGGGCATTATGGCCAAGGCGGTGACGAACAACTTGTCGCAGACTACGTTCTCGCCTACCGGCGTGCAGACGTCCCTCATGATGAAAACCAAGGACGGCGTGTACATCAACCTGCACGAGGCCGCCCTGATCGATTACCCGGCCATGCACCTGAACCTGGACGACAAGAACCTGGTGTTCGAGTCCTGGCTCACGCCCGATGCCCAGGGAGCCAAAGGCTACATGCAGGCGCCGCGCAGCACGCCCTGGCGCACCGTGATCGTGAGCGATGATGCCCGCGACATCCTGGCCTCCAAGATGACCTACAACCTCAACGAGCCCAGCAAAATCAAAGACACCTCCTGGATCAAGCCTACCAAATACGTGGGTGTGTGGTGGGAGATGATCACCGGCAAGAGCACCTGGTCTTACACCAACGACTACCCCACCGTGCAGCTGGGCATCACCGATTTCTCCAAAGCCAAACCCAATGGCACCCACGGCGCCAACACGGCCAACGTGAAACGCTACATTGACTTCGCGGCCAAGCACGGCTTTGACGGCGTGCTGGTGGAAGGCTGGAACGTGGGCTGGGAAGACTGGTTCGGGAACTCCAAAGACTACGTATTCGATTTCGTGACCCCGTACCCAGACTTCGATGTAAAGGGAATCCGCGATTATGCCAAATCCAAAGGCGTAAAGATGATCATGCACCACGAGACGTCTTCCTCGGTTCGCAACTATGAGCGCCACATGGACAAAGCCTACCAGTTCATGAAAGACAACGGCTACGATGCGGTGAAAAGCGGTTACGTGGGCAACATCCTGCCGCGCGGCGAGAACCACTACAGCCAGTGGATCGTGAACCACTACCAGTATGCCATCGAGAAAGCCGCCGAGTACAAGATCATGGTGAATGCCCACGAGGCGGTGCGCCCTACCGGCGTGGCCCGCACCTGGCCCAACTTGATTGGGAACGAGTCGGCCCGCGGCACGGAGTACCAGTCGTTCGGTGGTTCCAAGCCTAACCACGTGACGTTGCTGCCTTTCACCCGTTTGATTGGTGGACCGATGGACTACACGCCGGGCATTTTTGAGATGGACCTGAGCAAGCTGAACCCGCAGAACAAATCGCACGTGAACAGCACATTGGCCAACCAATTGGCGCTTTATCTCACCCTGTACAGCCCGCTGCAGATGGCCGCCGATCTGCCTGAGAACTATGACCGCTTCGCGGATGCTTTCCAGTTCATCAAAGACGTGGCCGTGGACTGGGACGATAGCAAATACCTGGAGGCAGAGCCTGGCGAGTACATCACAGTGGCACGCAAAGCGAAAGGCACTGGCCAGTGGTTCCTGGGCAGCGTGGGCGGCAACGAGGCCCGCACCTCCAACATCAAGCTGGACTTTCTGGACAAAGGCAAAAAGTACGTGGCCACCATCTACGCCGATGCCAAAGATGCCCACTACAAAACCAATCCGCAGGCCTACAACATCCGGAAGGTGAACGTGACGAGCAAATCCAAGCTGTCACAGTTTGTGGCCCTGGGCGGCGGGTACGCCATCAGCTTCGTGGAGGCGCCTGGCAAATAGTTTCAGGCCCAGATTCCATAAAACACAACAGAAACGGGTTGGCGGGTTTTCCGGCCAACCCGTTTCTGTTTTATACCTTTTCAGCTTCCTGCCGCTGGCAAGACCCTCGTGTGTTTAGGAGCCATTTTCAGAAAATCAACCGAAAATCAAAGGGGAAAACACAAAGGTCTCCCTTGTACAAGCTACTTTTTCTTGGCTCTTTGGTGCGTAAAAAGGGGAGATGCGCAGAAAATTACGCACCCTAATACAGGTCTTTCTAAGGGATAAAATGCAGCAGGGAAGCAGAAGTTGTACGTATATGTGTGCGCAGTAAAAGAAAAACGCCTGTAATGCTTTGCAAAACAGGCATTTAAAAATTTAACTGTGGTCGCGTAGGGAGTTGAACCATGGAATGCTAATCGTAGTAATTCTCTGCAACTGAATTTTGATTGCAAAAGTCCTAAATTTCTTTGTCCGATAATCTTGCACCTTCTGCGATAACGGAGGTAGAGCAGAGTGGAGGCCCTTTGGAGTCTTGCAGTTGTCAAGCATAAGGTAATAAAGGCCTGTCATATAATGCTTGTGGCAAAATCACTTTTTGAGGAGTAGGTTTCATGTTATAATGTAAAGGCCTTCCACAATTACTTGCAAGTAGTTGGACAAAGGACCTAATTTGTTAAAAATGGATTTCCCATAAAGGGTTAGATTGGTCCAACCCCGACAGTTTACCTAACCTCAAACATCACTGATCAACAACTAAAATTTGATCGCTATATTCTTGATTTATGGCGTAACAAGTTCCTTTTCCTGCATACTCTTTAATCCAATACTTGATCTCCATAGATTCAAGTTTTTAGGTAGTAAATGCCAAAAGAAATCTAAGCCTTTATTAGTATCATATAAAAAATATCATAATAAGCAAAAGATTTATTTTATATAGGATTAATATAAGAAATTGCTGAGACAGAACGGTTGAAAGGATTTCTAAACGTAATCCTAAAAGGATTTTAGAAGGACTGAATTTTAGGGAATGTTAAAAATTGTTAATTACTAAGTCAAAATTATTTCCACTTTTATTTTTCCCTTCTAAAATAATCCTTTATAATTTGTAGGGATCTTATGGAGTGAGCATATCTTGTTTAAAGACAAAAATAATTCTGGAGAAAAGCCTCTTTAGTGCTCCCTGAAGTGCTCCCTGTAGTTCCCCCTGTCTTGATTTTATTGCTCCCTAGTTAAATGTTAATTATTAAGTAATAGGTTCTTACGAAAATTTGAACCCTCTTTATTCCCCTCCTGTGAATCTTGCCTTTTTTATTTTACTGTTTTAGGTTTGCACATATTAAATCAATCATTTATCCATTTAAACATGAAAAATGTCTATTTGAACCCGCGTGAGTAAAAAGGGTGAAAGAGTGACCACAGGAAGCGGTACACAGGTGTTTAGAGCCTGGAGACCGGTTCCGAAAGCAGACGGAAAATCCGTCTTGTTATCAGAATCAATAGCTATTGAATTAGGAAATTCAATCGGCTTTTTGGTTGAACTATTTAAACCTTATTTTGAGGAGATGGTCCGAGAAGCCATCTCCAGCCAATTCCCTGCCAAGGAAACGAAGGAGCCGGAGGACTCCCTGCTCACCGTAAAAGAAGCGGCAACGCTGCTCAGCGTAACGGAAGCCACGATACATGCCTGGAAGAAGAATGGGAGTATCCTCTTTCGTCGGAAAGGCCGCCGGGTGTACTTCAAGCGCAGTGAGCTGCTGGCCTCGCTCAAGCCCGCCGACATGGGCAGGCACAACTAACAACACTTTCCAAACCAAAGGTAGCAGGCCCGCAAGGCGGGTCCTGCCACCGCTTTGCCAAATCACAAACAAATCGAAACATGACTACACGAATCCATGGAGTGGCCGAAGCCGAACAAAAAGAATACATTAAGCTAGAATCTGGAACCTCGCTCGACTTCCTGGTGCCCGCTGGGCTGGACTTGAAGTCCGTACTACCCGAGCACAGGTGGAAGAAGCACCATCTGCACGCCTATGTCTGCCACATCATCAATGAGAAGAGGATCATGGGGCGGAAAGGGGAGGAGGAAAATCCCTACGTCCACCTATGCAGCAAGGACCTTGAGAGAATGCTGACCACAAAAGAGTGCAAGAGGGTCGTCTTGGATTTGGAGGAGGCTGGGGTGATTGAACTGGACGGAGAATTTAGGGCAGGCAAGGAGGGCAGGCCGGGCAAATGCCTGGGTTACCGGTTCACCGAGGTCTATGCCAGCCAAAGGCTCTATATAGAGACGTTCCACAACAGGGTGCTCCTCAGGAAGGTGCAGGCGTCGGAAGCTATTATTCTCCCGGAGGACGAGACCTTCAGGTACCTCCACAGGCAGCTGGGGCGCCTCGGCATTGACCTGCAGAAAGCCTATAAAAGTGTAACCGGTGGAGGGGCTTTCTGACGGATCGATTTCGGCCGCGGGTTCAGTTGCACCCCTGTGATGTTCTCCTTACCTCGTCAAAAGAATCCGGCTCTATCCAACCTCGTCACCACTGCACTCATAGGGCTTCTCGGTCATAAATGACACCTGCCGGCCAGAAGTAACTGCCTTCGTTCCAAAGATGGAAGGCTTTCCTTAGCCAAACCCGATCAGAGCTGACTGCCTGCCGGTCAAAAATGAGAACGCTATTGTAGCTGACTCCTTCAAAAATGAGAACGCTTCCTTCAAAAATGAGAACGTTATTGTAGGTGATTCTTCAAAAATGGGGACGCTATTGTAGCTGCCCCCGTCAAAAATGAAGGGGATATCCTAGGTTCCCCATTCAAAAATGAAGGGGTTAAGGTGTTTAACTTGCTAATTAATAGCTCATTGAAGGTAATGGCGTAGCTTATGCAAAAATGGGGAAGCCCTGATGGCGGGATGTCTTCCTCAAAATTGACGGCGGTAGCGGTTTGTACAGGATGGTTATTGGTTATTCATTTATGCACCACACGGCGCGCTATTTTTTATCCTCTTTAATTTCCCACCTCATACCCTTATTCTAACATAACTCCCAATCCATTCCCTTATTCTAACATAACTCCCAATCCATTCCCTTACCTCCTTATTATTATGCATACCCCATCCCTTCTCTCTCCCCATTCCCCCTATGTTCTCACTTTTTTAGACTTCAACGTGTCCGCGAAACTGTACCGTTTGGAGAAGATACACAGGGCCACCATTGGGGAAGTCCCATGGGAGTTCAAGGTGGACGGAAAGACGGGGCGCCTGTTCACCAACCTCACCAACCTGAACAGGGACCTCCGGCGGTTCCTGCGGCTGGACACTGGCCAGAGGATCGTGGGCATCGACATCGGGGAGTGCCAGCCCTTCCTGCTGGGAATGATGCTTCTGGAGCGAGCCTCTTCCCTATGGCCGGAAGGCCTGCCCGTAGACGTAGACCATTACCTTAAACTCACTGGGGAGAGGGGGTTCTACCGCTTCATTATGGACCGCTGCGGGATCGAGGAGGAGGAGCGGGACGCTTTCAAGAAGACCATCTTCGGGGGCATCCTCTATTGCTCCTGCTGGAAGGCCGAGGATCTCAATAACTTGGCTGGAAGGACCTTCATCGAACACTTCCCGAGTGTGTATGCCGCCGTCAAGGGGATGAAGGGGAAAAATCGAAGCACCCTGCCAGTCCTGCTGATGCGGAAGGAGAGCGAGGTCATCATCCACGGGGTGTGCCGGAAGGTGGCCGAGCTGGGGGAAGAGGGTTTCTTCATCGCCACTATCCACGACTGCATCCTCACCACTGTGGACAAAGCAGATGTGGTTAAGGAAATGCTTAAAGGAATATTCAAGGAGAAATACGGCAGCGCGCCTACCCTTAAAATGGAAGAAATCAACTAGGAAAGAGATGCTTTTGTTACCATTACTTCCAAACTTACGCTGGTAATTCACTTTATCAGAGACCATAGAGACAAACCCTTGTTTTTTGGAATTTTAAACAGGGCGGCTAATCAAGTCTATTTTATGGCTTATTTATAGCTTACTTTAGTATCTGTAGTTTAACTTATCTGGGCTTTTCCGCCGCGCACTCGATTAAGAGCGAAAAGGCTTAGTGCAATTGTACAGTAGGGGAAGAAAGGGGCCAAATCTCTGTATGATCTTCAGTCAATTTTGAGTGCAATAAGTCGGTGAAATATAAATATTTAAGTATGAAGAAAGGATAACAACATAGTTATTGATAAATTTATAAATATATGATGGTGAAGTTGCGATTAGGTATTATCGCTTTAGGAGTTAATACTATGGTTATTAGGAGTTAATACTATGGATATTAGGATCTATACTAATTGCCATCAGGGTTAAAAGGAATCAAAGGTCGGGGAATAAGCAATAGTTGATAAAGCCATTGTTTACTCGAGGGAAAATTTAAGATTTGGATCTTCTGCTTGAGCGCACAAAAAAGAAAGCAAAGGACTTGAGAGAAGTAGAACTCAAGCAATTCATGAAGAAGAAATTGGGTATAAATTAAGAATAGAAAATATAGCAGAATTGAGCTAGGTGTCCGAAATGTATCCGAACAAAAGTAAAATGTCCCTATAATTGGGTTTAAGGGGCGTTTGTGTGGCCTCGCCGGGAATCGAACCCAGATCTAAAGTTTAGGAAACTTCTATTCTATCCGTTGAACTACGGGGCCAGTCAATGCAGGACCGCATTTGCTATCTGCAAAAGTAAAGCAAAATTAATCTCCAGGAAATTTTAGAACCATTAAATCTAACGCACTAAAAATTTTTTACTTCTTACTGCTTTACCTTCTCCTGCCCCAAAGAAACAATTAGTTGGGTTAGGAGCAAAGGAAATGCCTTGAGGAATTAGTTTAAAAGTTGATTTAAAAGAAAATAATGAAAATTAAGGCAATAATTGCCAGAGTAATTCATTAAATAAGAAACAAATTGCGTAAAGTAATTCGTAGAGGAATTAAAAGGGAACAATTGGCAGCTTTAAGCTGAAGATTCAACGTTATTTATATATTTGCACAGAATTCATTCTATAACAACCTAATTACTATGAGAGATCAACTTAAAAGCAAGCTTGACAAGATGCAAATGGAGGTAATCCGCGATTGCCAAAATGTAGAAGATGTTCAATTGATGCTAGGTATTTTTAGCCAAATGAATGAGGCTTTGAATCAAATTCCAGATTCTTTGAACAAGCCTAAAGGCGCAAAAAGAGGCCGTAAGCCAAAAAGCGCAGACGCTAATTCCTAGTAAGGACCTTAGGTTAATTTAGAGGAGTGAAGGAGACCATGCAGATGGCCCATCACTCCTTTTTGTTTTAGGGCCATTTTGAGGTAAACAAGGCAAAAAGAACTCGCTTATCAATTTAATTCGCCCCCAAACGGAAATTGATCCGTGGAGTATTCTTTAAAAGGAAAAGTGAATTTGGGCGCTATTCAAGTTATTTGCATGAGGCTTGGATGACACTGCAGTAATAACCTAATGGCTTCCTCTGGCTGTATTCTAAGCCGTATTAAGGAGGGCAGGGAAAAGAAGTTGAGGAAAATTTTCAACATCTGCGCCTGAAAGGCAAAGGAAGAGGCCATATTCACGTATATGTGGCGTTGGAAGGTAATCCAACAAGAGGATGGAACTGGTTGAGATTTCAACTGAACGGCTTCTGACTTAGAATTTATCCATGGAGTCAACAGTAACCAATATTTCTTTAGCGCCCCATGATGCGGATGACACGCAGCCAGCCTTGCTGTTCATCCCTGATATAAGCGGCTTCACCCGGTTCATGCATGAAAACGGGGTGCAGTACAGCCGTAACCTTATCGCCGATCTGCTGGAGATCATCATTGAGGCCAACATCCTCAACATGGAAGTCTGCGAGATACAGGGAGACGCCATCCTGTTCTACAAGATAGGAGAGGCCCCGGCCATTGACCAGATTGTGAGCCAGTGCAAGCAGATTTTCCTGGACTTTCAGAACTACCTGCGCATCATGGAGCGGGACGATATCCTGTCCAGCCCCAAACTCTCTGAGAACAAACTCACCCTTAAAGTAGTGGTGCATTACGGGCGCATCAGTGTGACCCAAATACGGGACCATATCAAGCTCATGGGCACCGATGTGATCCTGGCTCACCGCCTGTTAAAAAACAGCATAGAGGGCTCAGAATACGTGCTCCTGACTGAAGGCTACCTCAACACCCAGGACCCCGAGGCGGTGGCGCAGAACTTTGAATGGTCTCAGCTCAAAGACGGCATGAACACCTATGAGCACGTAGGGGATATCCGCTACAAATACGCCTTCCTTACCCCGCTGCGCCTCCTGGTCACAGACCCAGAGGCTGAGCACACGCACAAGCAGTATCCCAACACGTTTTCCTTGAAGGATTGTATCAAGGCGCCCGCTGAGTTGGTGCTGCGGGTGATTCAGAACTACCGGCTCAAGCCCAAATGGATGCACCGCGTGAAAAGCGCGCGCTTTGACACCAAGAAAGTGAACCGCATTGGTACCAACTACTTCTGCGAGATGGAGAAAGGGGGCTCCATTGAAATGCAGACCTTGCAGAGCCGCGTCACGCCAGAGAAGATTGAGGTCATTGAGAAGATGGCCAACTTTAAGATGTTCCCCAATGCCCTCATCTTCTATCACCTGTACCAAGAGGAGGGCGGAACGCAACTCACCCTGGAATTCCATTACAGCCGGGTATCCGTGGGCGATTATTTCTATGACAACTTCGGGCGCAAGCAGATCAAAGGGTTCATGAAGGCCTCTTTGCTGCAGTTGAAGCACCTTTGTGAGCAACTGCACCAGAACCGCCAGAAATAAGATATAAAGGTTAAAAGCAGAAGGGGCTGCCGTTTCTACAACGGCAGCCCCTTCTGCTTTATGTTACTCTATTGTTTTATCTAGAGATGGCAATCACGAAGGACAACACCGTTAAGATAATCCCGATCATGAAAATGGTGTAGGAGATGCGTAGCAGGCGGTACTTGTTTTTGAGCACGTCTCCCAGGTAATAGATATCGGTGATCATGTTGTTGTAGAGGGCGTTCTTGTCGCGCATGATGTCATGCATGCCATTCTGGAAATCTTCCAGCGGGATTTTGGTGAAATTCCCGAAAAACAGCAGGTTAATGCGACGGCTGGTGAGCTTATCGGGCCGCAGGCGAAAACTGGTCACCTCCGGCTGCGCCGAGATGATGGCTGAGATCACCGACGCCAGAGTGGTAGCCAGCAGGATGCCCACCGGGATCATAAGGATAGGGTTACGCGTGAACTCAGCCCCGATGATGGAGGACTTGGTGCCCAGGTACGTGATAATGATAGACATGATGATGGCGTTGAGGCTGATCATCATGTTGGCCTTGTTGTCTGCGATGGCACTCAGACTGATGTGGTTGTCATAGGTGCTCTTGAACATGGTCTCAATACCCCGTTTGGGCTGGGCCAGGTCTTCGCGGTTTTTCTTCTCCTTTTTCTTTTTCTTCTTGGCCAGTTCCTTCTGGTGGTCGCGCTGCTCCTGTATGTTCTTGCTGAGCTGTTTGGAGAACTTGGCCTGGGCCGGCTGGGTCCGGAAAGACACCGAAAGCAGGAAGTCAAGCTGGAACTGCGCCCACTCCAGGTCAGAGAACGTACGGTTTTGGTAAATCTCCCACTCCACGCGCAGGAGCTCAGCGGTGGCAAAGAAAGTCTCCTTACCAATATTGGCAATGTCGGCGTCTACCAGAAGGTCTTCCAGCAGGTGGTGCGTGGTGCTGCCCTGTTTGGTGGCCATGATGCAGGTGTTCACCATCGAGATCTTCTCTGGAGGGTATTTCTCCTTCTCCAGAAAGGCGGTGGCAATCTCTACGCTTTCCTCTTCATGATTCTCATAGGTGCTGATGTAGCCCGTGTCATGGAACCAGGCGGCCAGCATAAGGATCTCCATTTCCTCGGGGGGCAAGTTGCACCCCTGGGCCAGTTCCCTGGCCTCTTTTACCACCTCAAACGTGTGTTTGTAGTTGTGGTAAACCAATTTCTTAGATAGTTTCTCTTTGAAAAGCGTGAACACGTAGTTGCCAGCTTTCCGGATGAGATCTTCGTTTTCCATAAAGATAGGTGAGAGCGATATTGCCCGTAGCACTTGTCTAAGGCAGCAAAAGGGCTGCCCGCAATAGAGTTGAATCCAAAGGTGTACAACGCGAAATCGGTCTTTAAGGTTAGCAGTATTCCATTTCGCGCCCCGGGGAAGATCCTGGCCGCAGCCTGCGGAGATGCTGTTTCAAGGCCATTTTCAATAAAACAGCCCTGAAACAATATGCTGCCATCTGCTGGTCGCAGCTACGCCAGGCGCACCGCCCTGTAAACCGGAGGTCCTGTAAGTGGCTCTTCAGTAGAAAGCTAGCGAATCAGGACATGTTCTGTCTACAGGTAGCCATGGTCTTCTGGCAGCGGTTTAGGGGTTGTTTTCTGAAAAACGGTGCTAAAACGGGCAGGCATATGATAGAATCCTCATCAGGATAGAAGAATTAAAAGAATCTGCCCAGGCAAAATTTCTTCTAACCCTAGCCCCCCTGCGTACGTCATACAGGCAAATATTATCCGGAAGCTATTCTATAGGGTTGTTGATAATCTCTGAAGGCCGCGCTCCGTATAAAGACCATCTTTTACCTCTTTAAGATACTTCCCGGCCCGTCGGTTATTGCCTGGGCCCGCAGATTGAAGCTTTGGCATCTATCGTTCATGAAAAAAAAATACTGTCTCCTCTTCTTACCCTTTGCCATTTTCTGGTTCGTGCAAGCATGTACCACGGCTAAACCTTATTATGCCCGCAACGTCTTGGACTGGCAGTCACAGACGCCCAAGGATACCTCCGAGATTATCTACAGCGTGTTCCTGATTGGAGACGCCGGCGCCCCGCTTACTGACAAACCAGACCCCACGCTCATGCACCTGAAGTCCCAGATTGACCGGGCCGGGGAAAAGAGTGCCGTAGTGTACCTGGGCGATAACATCTACCATAACGGACTGCCCGCGCCAGACGCCTATGACCGTAAAACCGCCGAGGCCCGCATGAAGGCCCAGTTGGATATCCTTAAAGGCTACAAAGGCGAGAAGTACATGATCCCCGGCAACCACGACTGGGGCGGGGGCAGCGGAACCCCAGACGGCTGGGAGGCCGTGGTGCGCGAAGAGCGCTTTGTGGAAGAATACCTCGCAGACAGCAACATTGTAGTAGGTACCGATTTTTTTGTGCCGGGCAACGGCTGCCCTGGTCCCTTTGAAGTACTCATTGAAGAAGAGATCGTCCTCATCGCACTGGATTCACACTGGTGGCTGCACCCCTTTGACAAACCCTACGGCGACGACAACCCCTGCGGCGTCACCAGCGAGGTAGACGTGTTGGTGCAGTTGGAAGACATCATCCAGAAAAACAAAGACAAAAACATAGTAGTGGTGGGCCACCACCCAATGTTCAGCAACGGGATTCACGGGGGGTACTTCACCCTCACAGATCACCTGTTCCCGCTCACCATCCTCCGCAAGGGTTGGGTGTTGCCGCTGCCGGTCATCGGGTCTATCTATCCACTGGCGCGGAAGTACGGCGGTATTGCCCAGGATATTCCGCACCCCAGCTACCAGGCGTACATCAACGGCCTCATGACCGTGTTCTCCAAGTATGACAACATTGTGTACGCGGCGGGGCATGAGCACAACCTGCAGTATTTCAAAGTAGGCAAACTGTCGCACATTGTGAGTGGGGCGGGTTGCAAGACCCAGCACGTGAAAAACGGCGGAGACGCGCTCTACGCCGAGAAGTCGCAGGGGTATGCCCGCATCAACTATTACCGCAACGGCGAGGCCTGGGTAGAGTTCTACGCCAAGAACGATGATGATGAGCCGGCCAGGCTCTCCTTCCGGATGCCCATGTACGCCAAGGCCAAACCAGAGACCGAGCAGATGGCCGTCTCCAAGGAAGACTATAAAGACAGCACCATCACCACGCCAGCCAACAAGACCTATGGCGGGGGCGCGTTCAAGAAAGGCTTGCTGGGAAACCACTACCGTAGAGAATGGCAGACGCCGGTAAGCATTCCCCTGTTGGATTTGCAGCGCGAGAAGGGCGGTCTGGTGCCGTACCAGAAAGGCGGCGGCAAGCAGACCTCTTCCCTCAAACTCCGCAACGAGGAAGGCCGCGAGTACACCCTGCGCTCTGTGAACAAAGACCCAACCAGCGTGCTGCCCGAAGCACTGCAGCGCACCGTGGCCCGCGACATCTTGCAGGACCAGATCTCGGCGCAGCATCCGTACGGCGCCTTGGTGGCCGCCAAACTCGCCGATGCCGCCGGGGTGTACCATACCAACCCTAAACTGGTGTACATTCCCAATGATCCGCGCTTGCGCCAGTACCTGGATGAGTTCAACAACACTGTGGCCTTCCTGGAGGAAGACGCCGACGAAGACCACTCAGACGTAGCCAGCTTGGGCAATGCCACCAACATCATTGGCACCGAGAAACTGCTGGAGCGCAAGCGCAATGACCATGACAACCAGGTGAACGAGCAGGAATTTGCCCGCGCCCGCCTGCTGGACATGCTCATTGGCGACTGGGATCGGCACGAAGGGCAGTGGCGCTGGGTAGAAACCAGATCTGGCGAGGATAACCGTACCTACCGGCCTGTGCCCGAAGACCGCGACATTGCGTTCTTCAAAGCCGACGGCATCATTCCCTGGCTCGTGAGCCGGCGGTGGGCAGTGCGTAACTTCCAGCACTTCGGGAAAGATTTCGGGGACTACAAAGGCCTCAACCTCTCGGCCCTTTCCGCAGACCGTACCTTCCTGTCCAGCGTGACGCGCGAGCAGTGGATCACCTTGGCCAACGACCTGAAAGCCTCCATGACTGACCAGGCCATTGAGGAAGCCGTGCGCCAGATGCCGCCGGAAGTGTACCCGCTCTCGGGCCCCGAGGTGGTGGCGAACCTCAAATCAAGACGTGATCTGTTGCCGCAAGTAGCCGAGAGATATTACCTGCACCTGGCCGAGGACGTGGACATTGCCGGCTCTGACAAGCGCGAGAAGTTTGAGGTGCGCCGCATTTCAGACGACGAGACTGAGGTGACCATGCGCAAGATCAACAAAGAGGGCGAGGTGACCAAAGTGCTTTACCGCCGTTTGTTCAAAAACAAGGAAACCGAGGAGATCAGGCTGTACGGCCTGGGAGACGATGACATATTTGAGGTGACCGGAACTACCAAAACCGGCCCTATGGTGCGCATAGTTGGGGGCGAGGGAAACGACTCCATCTCAGACAAGTCCTGCGTGACAGGCCCGGTACGCAAAACCAAGATCTATGACTTCACCGGCGAGAAAAATCAGATAGACTTTGGCACTGAGGCCGAGGACAAAACCGAGGCCTTTGAAGACGTGAACCTCTACGACCGCGACAACTACAAGATCCCTTACTTTGGGCCCCGGTTGTCCATAGAATACAACGTGGACGATGGTCTGTTCCTGGGTGGCGGCGTGCTGTACCGCAACCACAAGTTCCGGAAGAAGCCGTACGCCTCTGAGCATTACCTGCGGGCGAACTACGCCTTCGCCACCCGCGCCTACAACATCAGGTATGACTCTGAGTTCAAGCAGATCTTGAACGACAAGCTGGACCTGGGGATAAGAGCCGCCATTTTCGGGCCGCAGTACCAGATCAACTTCTTCGGGCTGGGCAATGAGACAAGGCAGGAGCGAGATGACATAGAATACTACCGTGTCCGGTTAGCTCGCATGATGGTGTCTCCTACCATCAACACCAGTTTCACCAACTTCGTGAAGATGGGCATCGGGCCGTTCTATGACCGATATGAGCTGCAGCATTACCCCGGCCGCTACGTAGACGAGATCTTCTCCGAGGAAGTCTTCGGGGTGGAGCAGTTCACGGGGATAAGGGGCTTCCTGAACCTGCAGGCGGTGAGCACCCCGGTGAACCCGCGCATCGGGTTAAAATGGCTGAACGAATTCTCCTACTCCCGCCAGTTGGGCGGGGAAGGCCGAAACTTCGGCCGCGTTGGTTCTGAGTTCATGTTCTACATAGGGCCGCGCTTGCCGTTCCAGCTTACCCTGGCGGCAAGGTTGGGCGGGGCCTACAACTTCGGGGATTTCCCGTTCTACCAGGCCAACACCTTAGGCGGGCTCACCAACCTGCGCGGATACCGCCGCACCCGTTTTGCCGGGCGTAGCTCCGTTTACCAGAACACCGAGGTGCGGGCAGAACTCTTCAAGTTCAACGTGTACCTGTTCCCGGGTAAATTCGGGATCATGGGGCTCGTGGACCACGGCCGCGTGTGGGCAGACAACGATGACTCCAACAAAATACACCGCGGCGTAGGCGGCGGTATCTGGATTGACGTGCTCAAGCAGGCCGTGATCAATGCCACCTACTCCGTAGGCGAAGATGATAAACTGTACAACGTGAATTTTGGCTTCCTCTTTTAACATGTCTCTTACCACACGTTCATTTCACCGCGCCGCTACTATGAAAAAGCTCTTTCTCTTGATGGGTATTTTAGGCCTGGTTTTTACCAAACAGCCGGTAAACGCCCAGGGTTTTTTCTCTGATTCTTTGAGGGCGGCCCAGGACACCACCGATGCAGAGGAGTTAGCCAACCCGTCCGTAGTGGGCATGGGCAAAAGCAAGGGCATCATCATCAGGTATGAGCGGTTGCCGCGGTTTGGGATGCACTCAAGGGGGCAGCAGAGTTCCGTGGAAGATGCCCGCGCCGATGTGCTCAAAAGCAACCGCTTTGAGTTCAAGGCCTATGCGCCGCTGGTGAACAACCCGCACTTCAAGCTGGTGCTGGGCGGCAGTTACTTTCTGGAGGAGTTCAACTACAAAAAGCCCGAGACGCAGCAGTACCCTTTGTACCAGCGCCTGGAAGACAAGAACCTGCGCTCCCTGGACGGCCAACTGATCATGCTCAAACCCCTGAACCGCAAAAACTACCTCGTCTTCAGGGTGAAGGGTGAGCTGAACGGTGACTACGGCAAGTACAGCGACATCAGCCTGACCCGCTACCTGAGAACCTCCATGGAGGCCATTTACGGCTGGAAGAAAAGTCCTTACCTGTCTTACGGGGTGGGCGTGCAGCTGGGCTACGCGTTCGGGCGGCAGACCATTTACCCGGCCTTTCTGTACAACCGCACCTTCAACGACAAGTGGGGCGTAGAGGCGCTGTTCCCGGCCAACGTCACCTTCCGGCGCAACTTCTCAGAGAAATCGCTGCTGTATCTGGGTTACCGCATTGACGGCTCTACCTACAACATCAACATCAACACCGAGCCCTTCAACCAGTACGAGACCGTGGAACTGCGGAAATCGGAGATCAAAGCCAGGCTTCGCTGGGACCGGGAGATCTATGACTTCATCTGGTTCGCGCTGGAAACAGGGTACCGCTACAACCACAAATTTGACTTGTACGATGGCCGCCAGCGCACTGCCAATCCGTTGATCGAAACCCATATCAAAGACGCGGTTTTCTTCAATGTGGAGCTGTTCCTGGTGCCGCCGCGCCGCTTCCTGAAACAATAACCGTTCTGTTTAGGGGCCGATTTCCTGAAAACGGCCCCTAAACAGAACATCCGTTCACCTCAAACCAAAAAGCATAGGGCCGATATCAGAAGATATCGGCCCTATGCTTTTGTGGGTATGGATGTATATCTGAGGTCCTAGGTTGCCGGAAGGCCGGCCTGGGTGGCTTTTTCTTTCAAGAGCCGGTAAGCCTCACCCTGCGCGTGCACAGACAAGGTGGGGTCATCAGAGATCCAGTACTGGTTGTCTGAGAGGCGGGCTTTCTGGTTGTCTTTCATGTGCAGGTCCAGCATCTGGCGGGTTTCCTGGCGCAGAACAGGGTCATACACGGGGAAAGCCACTTCCACGCGGCGGTTGAGGTTGCGGTTCATCCAGTCTGCCGAGGCGATAAAGATTTTCTCCTCCCCGCCGTTCCCGAAGACGTAGATGCGCCCGTGCTCCAGGTACCGGTCCACGATGCTGCGCACCGAGATGTTCTCGCTCAACCCCGGCACGCCCGGAATCAGGCTGCAGATGCCGCGCACCAGCAACTCTATCTTCACGCCGGCCTGGCCGGCCTCGTACAGCTGCTTGATCATGCGGCTGTCTTGCAGGGCGTTCATCTTGGCCACAATGTAGGCGGGCTTCCCGTTCCGGGCCAGCTCCATTTCGTGCTTGATGAGCTTTTCCAAGCCGTCGCGCAGGTTGAAGGGCGCCACCAGCAGGTGCTCAAACGTCAGGTTGGTGTTGCCGTCCACCAAAAAGTTGAAGACCTTGGACATCTCGCTGGTGAGCCGTTGGTCGGTGGTGAAAAGGGCGTGGTCGGTGTAGATGCGCGAGGTTTTCTCGTTGTAGTTGCCGGTGCTCAGGTACGCGTAATGGGCAGTCTGGCCGTCTTCCTGCCGGGTCACCAGGCCAATCTTGCTGTGCACTTTCAGGTCCGGAACCCCGTAGATGACGTTGGCGCCGGCTTTCTCCAGTTTGCTGCCCCAGTAGATGTTTGATTCCTCGTCAAAGCGGGCCTTGAGCTCCACCACGGCGGTGACCAGCTTGCCGTTCTCGGCGGCCCTGATGAGCGCCTTGGCCACCTGTGATTTATCGGCTACGCGGTAGAGCGTGACGCTGATGCTGGTGACGGCGGGGTCATCGGCGGCCTCTTCCAGGAAGCGGAGCACGTAATCAAATTTCTGGTAAGGGTAATGCAGCAGGAACTCCTGCTCTTTCATGGCTGCCAACAGGCTGGGCGCTTTCTCCAGTACCGGGTGCGGCAAGGGCGGTTGCGGCGGATAGTACAGGCCCGGAATGTCAAACTTGGGAAACCCAAAGAAGTCCCGGAAGTTGTGGAAGCGGCTGCCCACCACCAGTTCATCGGTGGTGATGCCAATGTGCTCCAGCAGTGCGTGCAGCATGGGCTCCGGGGTCTTTGGGTCATAGAGGAGGCGGCTGGGCCGGCCGGTTTCCCGTTTCTTGAGGCTTTTCTTGATTTTGGCCATTAAATTGCCCGATACCTCCTCCTCAATGTCCAGCTCGGCGTCGCGGGAGAGTTTCACGGCGTAGGCCTCCACCTCGGCAAAGCCGGGGAATAGCTCGGGCAAACCCACCCTGATCACATCGTCCAGGAGCATGACGTAGTGTTCGCCCTGCTCCACGGGCAATTGCACAAAGCGGCTCCCGTGTTTCTGGGTAGGAATTTCCAGAATGGCGTATTGCTCTGCTTCCTCCTGGGCCTGCGGTTTCAGGCGCACGATGAGGTACACGGTCTGGTCTTTGAGGAACAGCGGGCTCGCGTTGGCGCTGAAGATAATGGGCACCAGAAGCGGCTTGATAGTACGCCGGAAATAGTCCAGCGCCATGTCGCGCTGCCCGTCTGTGCACTCGGTCTCGTCTATGAGGTGGATGTGCTCGCGGCGGAGCTCCGGCAGGATCTCAGTCCGGAAAACCTGCCCGAATTCCTGCTGCTGCCGTGACACCTCCGCAATGATCTCGCCCAGTTCCGGCAGGGGATCGTCTTCCAGTTTCTCGCGGGTCTTTTTCTTCAGCTTAGCCAGGCGGCGCATGGTGGCCACCCGCACCTTGAAGTATTCATCCAGGTTGGAGGAGAAAATGGCCAGGAAATTCAGGCGCTCCAGCAGGGGCACCCGCGGGTCTTTGGCTTCCTGCAGCACGCGGTAATTGAACCTAAGCCAACTCAGTTCGCGGCTTATCTGCGGAACTTCATCAACCAGGGATTTCTCCTGCGAAGGTTTGGTAGGGTCTGTATTGTCTTTTGCCGACATTCAGGTGGAGTTAGGAGGGGCAGAACGGGCCCTCGTTAGCGATAGTTTTTTGGGAAATCGAAGAAAAGGAGCTTGGCGTTGTCTTTGGAGATCTGGCCCCAGTAACTGCAGTCAAAGCTGAGGCCCACAATGCCGGCCGTAGGAATGTTGGCGATGCTTTTGTCTGGGCTGAGTTGGTTGGCAAGTTCAGTGAAGGCGGGGTTGTGCCCCACCACCATCACGTGGTTGTATTCATCTGGCAGAGACTGGACAAAGATGAGTAGGTCCTCAGAGGAGATGAGGTAGAGTTCTTCCTGCACCCCAATCTTGTCTGGCGCGAAATTCAGTTCCTTGGCCACCAGCGTAGCGGTGGTGATGGCCCTCACCGCTGAACTGGAGACCACCAGGTCAAGCTTTATTTCCCTTTCCAGCAGCTCCTGGCCTATGAGGGGCGCATCTGTGCGGCCTCTTTTGTTCAGAGGACGGTCATGGTCACTCAGTTCCTCGTACTTCCAGCTGGACTTGGCGTGGCGTAACAGATATAGCGTTTTCATTTGGCTTACATAACATGAAAGCCACAACTGTGGGGCAGCTGCGGCTTTCATGTTTACTGTTTACGCCTGAAAATAGTTGTCCTGGCAAGGGTGCCCGGGTGCCCGTTCCTGAAGAGGTGTTTAAGGCTTGTTTTCCTTAAAAGAGGCCCTAAACAGACCTACTCTACCTGGGGAGCATTATGCGGGTAGCGCTCAAAATGGATCTTAGACACCTGCTCCATCAAGACCTGGCGCAGCTCATCAATATTGGCCCGGTCTGTGGCCGAGATAAAGATGGCCGGGGTGTGCTGCTTGGCCATGTAAGACGATCTCAGGTCGTTGATGTCTGGAAGGGCGTCTGGGTTTTCCTCTTTCAGTTCCTGCTCGCGCTGGGCCAGGTACAGGTCGGTTTTGTTGAAGACCAAGACTATCGGCTTATCCGCCGAATGGATGTCTTTCAAGGTGTCATTCACCACCCCGATGTGCTCCTCAAACGAAGGGTGCGACACGTCCACTACGTGCAGCAGCAGGTCAGACTCCCTGATCTCGTCCAGCGTGGACTTGAAGCTCTCAATAAGTTTGGTGGGCAGTTTTCTAATGAATCCAACCGTGTCTGAAAGCAGCAGCGGAATGTTCTCAATCACCATCTTGCGCACCGTGGCGTCTACCGTGGCAAACAGCTTGTTCTCGGCGAAGACATCGGCTTTGGTGAGCAGGTTCATGATGGTGGATTTGCCCACGTTGGTGTAGCCCACCAGCGAGACGCGCACAATGCCCGAGCGGGACTTGCGCTGCTCATAGTTCTGCTTCTCAAACTTCTCCAGCTTTTCCTTGAGCAAGGAGATCTTGTCCCGCACAATCCGTCTATCGGTCTCGATCTCGGTTTCCCCTGGTCCGCGCATGGCCACGCCCCCGCCTTTCTGGCGGCTTAAGTGGGTCCACATATTGGTAAGGCGGGGCAGCAGGTAGCGGTACTGGGCCAGTTCCACCTGTGCGCGGGCGGTAGCAGTCTGGGCACGCAGCGCGAAGATGTCCAGGATAAGCAAACTGCGGTCTATGATCTTCACCTCCAGCTCGCGCTCCAGGTTGCGCACCTGCGAGGGGGAGAGGTCATCGTCAAAAATGACCATGTCTACCTTGTGCTCTTTTACATAGGCGATGATCTCTTCCAGTTTGCCTTTGCCCACGTAGGTTTTGGCGTCTGGCTTGTCCAGTTTCTGCACAAAGCGTTTGAGGGATTTGGCGCCCACGGTCTCGGTGAGGAACGCGAGTTCATCCAGGTACTCTTTGGTCTTTTCATCGGTCTGCCGGTATTCAGGCACGGCCACCAGCACGGCGGTCTCCTGTTCTTTGGCAGTGATATGGAGTTGGTTTTTCATGTAGTACGGTTACTTTTTAAGCAAAGTGGAATAGAGCGCCAGCGTCTCCAGCTCCTGCTCAGAGAGTTGGGAACTGTAGCCCGGCATGAGGCCGCGGCCATTGGCGATGACTTCCCGGCGTTCTTCCACGGTAAGGGTGCTCTCTTGCAAATTAGTGGCGCCACTGGATCCTTTCTGGCCATCCGCGCCGTGGCAGTTGGCGCACAGAGCAGTGTAAATAGCCTTGGTGTTGTCCAGCTGCGTTCCCTCCAGTTGGGCCACGATAGGATTGCTGGCCTTTCCCGGATGGGGAGAGGCGGTTCCTACTTTTCCGTTGGGGGAGACGGCCACGGCTTCGCCTTTATCAGGACGCATTTTCAGGCTTTTGGTTTCGGCCACTCCGTAGACATACAGGAAAATGAGTACTCCTACGGAGGTCAGGACTTTGCTGTGCCGCCTGATGCCCACAATGGAAAACGGGATAGCAGCCAGCACCAGCACCACTTTTACCAGCAGCCAGGAGGGAAGCGGCCCGTTGTAGTTGAGCAGTAGATAGCCTCCACTTACCAGAATGAGCGTACCGGTCACTATGTCCAGCATTTTGGTGGAGGAGCGGGTCTTGTTCAGGGTCTCGTGTTTGCCGGCGAAAAGCAGGAACGCCTTCACTAGAAACAGGAGCAGGAACAGGACTACTACCAGAACATGGATGTGCAAAGAGGCGGTGGTCACGGTGGTGTAAGTTGGTAACGGAGGCTTGGTTTACGTGCAAAGTAAGTACAATGGCGCTGAAAACCGCCTAACCCCTTGTAGATTCTGTGCGTAGGAGCGGGTTGCTGCCAAATCTGCTGCTATCTTTGTCTTTTGCTTTCCTTTACCCCATGCGTATTGCCATTGTTATCAACAAGTCCTGGAATATCTTCAATTTTCGCCTTAGTTTGGTCAAAGCCCTGTTGGCGGCCGGGCATGAAGTTGTCGCCATCGCCCCCGAAGATGCCTATTCTGCCAAGCTGGTAGCCGAGGGATGTCAGTTTGTTCCGCTGCCCCTGGAGAGCAAAGGCACCAACCCGTTCAAAGACATGCTGCTGGTGCGCAAGTTCCTGAAGGCCTACAAAAGCGTGAAACCCGATGTGATTCTGCAGTACACCATCAAACCCAACATCTACGGCTCCATTGCGGCGCATCTGGCGGGGATTCCTACCATCAACAACGTGTCTGGTTTGGGAACGGTGTTCATTGTGCAGAACCTGGTGTCTAAGATTGCCATGGCACTGTACCGGTTCTCGTTCCAGTTTCCGGCTAAGGTGTTTTTCCAGAACTCAGATGACAAAGCGCTTTTCCTGGACCGCAAACTGGTGCGCGAGTCCATCACGGAGGTGATCCCCGGCTCAGGCATTGACACCAAACGCTACCTGCCGGCCCCTGAATTCAAGCGTCAGCATCCGTTTGTATTTCTGATGGTTTCCCGCGCACTTTATGAGAAAGGCCTGGTGGAATACGTGGAGGCCAGCAAAATCCTGAAGGCCAAACACCCCGAGCTGCGCATCCAACTCTTGGGCGCCATTGACGAGGAAGGCAACATCGGGATCAAGCGAACCCAGGTGGAAGCGTGGGCGAACGAAGGCTGGCTGGAGTACCTGGGCACCTCAGACAACGTGGCCAGCATTGTACATGGCGCCGATTGCGTGGTGCTACCGTCTTACCGCGAGGGCACACCCCGCACCCTGCTGGAAGCCGCTGCCATGGCCAAGCCCATTGTCACTACCAACGTACCCGGCTGCAAGGAAACCGTGATTGACGGTTACAACGGCTACCTCTGCGAAGTCCGCAACGGCGCAGACCTGGCCGCCAA
The DNA here is from genome assembly GCF_008271695.1 of Rufibacter hautae. Classification (GTDB taxonomy): domain Bacteria; phylum Bacteroidota; class Bacteroidia; order Cytophagales; family Hymenobacteraceae; genus Nibribacter; species Nibribacter hautae. The sequence continues at coordinate 1,100,946 of NZ_VKKY01000001.1, read as the reverse complement.
AATGGAACAGGTGTATCTGCTCTCCAATCCAGAGTTGCAGGCCATGGGCCACAACAGCCGCCGTCTGGCTGAGGAAAAATTCGATGAAAAATTTGTAATTGATCGTTATTTTGCGGCAATTGAAGGAGCAACCGGAAAAATAAGCCGCCAGATAAAATAACGTATTATATGCAAGTAAGGAACTTCCCGTTAGCGGGAGTGATGGAGATTACTCCAAGGATTTTTGCCGATGATAGAGGAGCATTTTTAGAGACTTTTAGTGAGAGAATGTTTGCCGAGGCAGGCATCTGCGAAACGTTTGTCCAGGACAACTTATCCATCTCCAAAAAAGGTGTTTTACGAGGGTTGCATTTTCAGAGGCCTCCCTTTGCACAGGCAAAACTGGTAAGTGTCACTGTAGGCAAAGCCCTAGATGTAGTCGTAGACATTCGCAAAGATTCGCCTACTTACGGGCAGCATGTTACCTGTCTGCTGGATGCCGAGAAACGTAATTCCTTTTTTATACCGGTGGGGTTTGCCCACGGATTTGTGGCGTTGGAGGAAGGCACTATTTTCCAGTACAAATGCAGCAATTATTACCACAAAGATTCTGAAGGCGGGTTGCTCTGGAATGATCCTGCGCTTGGAATTGAATGGGGGATTGACAAACCTTTGGTTTCAGAGAAAGACGAGATTCTTCCTACTCTGGAAGGCTTTGACTCTCCTTTCTAATACTTGTGTCATGACAGTAACAAAAAGCCTCTGCAACACTGCGGAGGCTTTTTGTTTTGTGCCTGTTTTCAAAAAAGCAGGCACAAAACGGATCATTTGAAAATAGCGATGCATATAATCTATCTCCCTTAGTTCCCTTCCTGCAGTCTACTTCTGTTTTCAGCTTGATTTTAAGAAAACGCCCGAGAAACAATCAGCAGAGCCCTTGGGATATTCAGGTTTTCAGGTGCATGGCTTTTCCTGCGGACAGACAAACCTTAGTTAAATCTTATCACAACAATATCTCCTGAGTTTTACGCCGGGTTTTACAAAACAGCCTCGAAATATAAAACTTAGGTGCACTTCTCCTTTAACAGGCCATGCAGGAAATCTAAATATAGGCTTAGTTCTATACCAGAACTCCTGTAATTAAACATTTCTAATTTTTAATTAAGCATATAGGGGATTGCTGGGTTTGGTCTGTCATCTAATTCCAGTAAGACTACCATCTATAATGCCATCTGCCCTATGTTATCTGGTTAAAAGATAAATCAGCTCTTTTCAATACCAAAAGTCCTTCTTTCTTGTACCAGCCCAGCGCTATCGGGTAGTGGAAAAAATCCATGTCCGGAGCTGCCTGGAAGGGTATTGCCTAGTCTTCCGGTTTCTTGAAACTCCTTTCTCATTCCCTCAGCTACCCTTTGCCAATGAAAAGTTACTCTACCAGATTTTCCCTTGTCTTGCTTTTGTTTCTGCTCACCCTGCTACGGGTGCAGGCGGCAACCCCGAAATCGACCAAGCCGGTCCATTTTATTCAAAACCGAGGCCAGATACAAAAGGAGAAGCGGAACCTGCAGCAGGAAATAGAATATGTGGCCATGGTGCAAGGCGCCACCATCTACTTCGCCGCAGACCAGATCATCTATAACTTCCAGAAAAAGGAAAGCAGCGGCAAGACGGGAAAGAACGCTGGGAAGGAGGCAATGAAAGAGCAGCAAGTAGTCATGAAGCTGGTCAACGGAAACCCGCAGGTAAAAATCCTGAGCGAGCAGAAGGCCGAGGAGTTCTACAACTACTATCTCCCGCATTGCCCTCAGGGCATTACGGGTGTTCCGGCTTTCCAGAAGTTGGTCTACCAGGAGGTCTATCCCAACATCGACCTGGTTTTCCATGCCAGCACCAAGGGTGTGAAATATGATTTCGTGGTCCACCCAGGCGGCAAGGCCTCGGATATTCAGATGGAATATGCGGGGGCTACGGATATCAGCATCGACAAAAAAGGACAACTCCAGATTGTGCATCCGCTGGGAAGCATCCAGGAGGAGGCGCCTTACACGTATCAGCAGAACGGAAAGGAAGGCAGTTCGGCGCAGGCGGTGACCTCCGCTTTCACGCTGAAAAATAAAAATAACATCGGTTTCAACGTGGGGGACTATGACACGGGGAAAGACCTGGTCATAGACCCTTTTGCCACCTATTACGGAGGTTCGTTGTTTGAGGAAGCCACTGATGTGGCCACTGATGCAGCGGGCAATATCTACTTCACCGGCAATACCTATAGCGAGGATTTTCCTACCCAAACCGTAGGGGGCGGCTACAACCAGACGCTGCATGGCGGCTCTTATGATGCGTTTGTGGTGAAGTTTGACAAAAACGGTGTGCGGCAATGGTCCACCTTTTTCGGGGGCGGGAGCAATGAGACTGCACATGGTTTGGCGGTGGACGGTAACGGCAACGTGATTGTGACGGGAGCCACCTCCAGCACCAATTTGCCCCGGTTGGCCAACGACGGTTTTGAGCAGACTACCCTGAACGGATTTGAGGATGCCTTTATCCTGAAACTGAGCGCCAGCGGCGCCCGGCTCTGGAGCACCTATTACGGCGGGGCCGAGAGCGAGGAAGGAAATGACGTGGCCACCGATGGCGCCGGCAACATCATTGTGGTAGGCTCCACCAACAGCAACAACTTCCCAATCCAGGCGCCGGCTGGCGGCTACAGCCAACCCACTAGGGGAGGCGATGACGATGCCTTTATCCTTAAGTTCAGCTCGGGCGGCGTACGCCAGTGGGCTACTTTTTACGGCGGCAGAAATGAGGAAATCGCCACCGGCGTAGCCACCGACCAGAACGGCAGCATCTGGGTAACGGGCCAAGCCGATGGCGCCATGCCCGTGCAGAATCTGGGCGGCGCTTACAACCAACCCAGCGTTGGTTCCTCCAGCGAGTCAGATGCGTTCATCTTGAAGTTCTCGGGCGGAGGTGTGCGTCAGTGGGCGACCTACTATGGCGGCACGGGTGAAGATTACGGAAGCCGCATTGCCGTGGATGGCGCCAACAACGTGCTGGTCACTGGTACCACCGAAGGCTTCTCTTTCCCCCTTCAGACTTTGGGCGGCGCCTACAACCAAGCCCAGGCTGGTGGCGAGGAAGAGGCCTTTATCCTGAAGTTCACCAACGGCGGTGCCCGCACCTGGGCCACCTATTACGGCGGTCCGCAGGGAGACTACGGCAAAAGCATTATAGCCGACCGCAGCAACAACATCTACGTGGTAGGTGTCTCCGAGGGCACCGGTTTACCTACCCAAACCATCGCTGGTGGCTATAACCAATTGCAAGGTTCTTCAGAAGACTACACAGATGGTTTCCTGCTCAAATTCAATACGGCCGGGGCCCGGCAATGGGCCACATACTACGGCTCCTTGCAAGACGATGCGTTGAACGGCGTGGCCACCGATGCCGAGGGGAACGTAGTGTCTGTGGGCTCCTCTCATAGCAATGACCTGCCCGTGGTCACCAATCAGGGCGGCTACAGCCAGGGGAACAGTGATGGCGGCGAAAAGGTGATCATTCTGCAGTTAACCGGTAATGGTAAATTGTCTACCGGCCAGACCGCCCAAACCATTGACTTCGCGCCGCTGGAGGACCGGGATGGAGAGGGGAGTATCACCCTGAAAGCCAAAGCCAGTTCCGGGTTGCCGGTAACCTACACTGCCGCCGGTCCGGCACAGGTGCTGAGCGGAAACATCCTCTGGATAGAAGGCTTCGGAAAAGTGACCGTGACGGCCCAGCAAAGCGGGAACAGCACGTACGCACCGGCGCCCGCGGTGGAGAGAAGTTTCTGCGCCAAAATCGTGCTGCCCGATTACCTGGACCAGGAGGAGGAAAACAACTGCGTGGGCCAAGGGAAATATTCCGTCTATGAAGTGGAAGGCGCCACCTACCAGTGGTCAGTTTCGGCGGAAGGTACCATCGTCTCGGCGGCTGGGCCTGAGGTGACCGTCAACTGGGCGAATACCGGCAAACACACGCTTACCCTTAAAATCACCAGCGACTGCGAACCGGCCGGTAAAACCACCTCCTTTGAGGTAGACGTGGTCACCAGTCCCAAACCGGGCGCCATCACCAACCTGGTGCCGGCACAGAATGCCGGAGGGCTTTCGTTGCCGCTTACTTTCTCCTGGGGAGCCTCGGCCAATGCCACCTCGTATGACTTCTACCTGTGGGCCGCCAATTCACCGGTTCCGCCTAGCCGGCCTTACGAGGATGACCTCACCGGAACCACTTTCACGGTTACTTCGGGATTGGTAAATGGGGTAACCTACAAATGGAAAGTAGTAGCCAGAACCAACTGCCAGACCACCGAGAGCGCTGAGCAGACCTTTGCCTTGGGTTGTACCACACCTACGCAACCTGCCCTCATTACCGGTAAAACCCCGGTTTGCGTGAACCCTGATGCCGAGTTTTATTCTGTTCCTTCGGTGCCTGGAGTAACGTACACTTGGGCGTTGACCGGAGGCGGTGCTATGACGGCTTTTGGCAACATTGCCATGATCACCTGGGCTACGCCGGGTACCTACACCTTGACCGTAACCCCATCCCTGGCTTGCGGTACCATCGGGCCGGCGCGTTCGGTGCAGATCACCGTCACGCAGATGCAGGCGCCCGCCGCGGTAAGTAATATGCAACCCACTAACGGCATCGGGGATTTGTCCTTACCCCTGAACCTTTCCTGGACCGCAGCGGCCAACGCTACTTCCTATGACGTGTATATCTGGCGCGATGGTACCACGCGGCCCTTTACGCCTAGCGGCAACGACCTGCAGACCTTGACTCATACGCTCACCGGCGGTCTGAGCAACGGCATTACCTATAAGTGGCAGGTGGTGTCTAAAAACGCCTGCCAGGAGACCGATGGACCTGTGCAGACCTTTATCATCAACTGCGTAACGCCGGCCCAGCCCAGCATCATCAGCGGGAAGACCATGGTCTGCCTGGAGCAGCAGGACTACCGCGTCACCAATGTCAATGGGGTAAATTACACGTGGTCGGCGGGGGATGCCGGAATTGTGTCTGGTACGGGCAATTCAGTGCAAATCACCTGGACCAAAGCAGGCACGCATACCCTTACTGTTACGCCATCGGTGGGTTGTGGACAAGCTGGTCCTGCCCGTACCATCCAGGTAACCGTGCAGAACCTATCTGCCCCGGGAATGGTGAGCAACATGCTGCCCGAGGACGGTAAAACCAACGTGTTGATTCCGCTGGATCTTAGCTGGAGTGCGGCTGCCAACGCTACTTCCTATGACCTGTACATCTGGCCAGATAACGGCACCAGCAGACCTAACTTCCCCTTTGAGGATAACCTGATCAACCTGAGTTTCAGGGTAACTAGCGGGCTGGACTACGGGGTAACCTACAAGTGGCAGGTGGTGTCTAAGAACAGCTGTAATGAGAAAGACGGCCCGGTGCAGACGTTCAAAGCCAACTGCCTTCCCGCAGAAAAGCCTGAAGCCATTGAGGGGTTAACCAGCGTTTGCCCCGGTACCTGGAAATATGTGGCGAAAAACTCAAATGCCGCCACCTACACCTGGACGTTGTCTGGCGGTGGCACCAAAACCGAAACCGGTGCTACCCTCACGGTGAACTGGACCACTTTGGGGACGCATACCATTACCGTGACGCCGGTTTCCGCCTGCGGAGCGGCAGGCCAGTCGCAGACCCTTACCGTGGTCGTTGGCAATCCAGTAGACCCAGCTGCGGTGACGAACATGAAGCCTGCCAACGGCGCCCAGGGCATCCTTGTTTCCACGCCGCTCACCTGGGACGCAGCGGCCAACGCCACTTCCTATGATGTGTACATCTGGCCGGAAACCGCTTCGGCGCGTCCTCAGTTCCCTACGGCTTCCAACATTGTAGGCGCAGCCTATACGCTTAGGCAAAAACTGACTTCTGATGTGGTGTACAAGTGGCAGGTGGTGGCTAAGAACAATTGCCGCCAGACCGAAGGACCAGTGCAGACTTTCCGCACGTTCCCCTTGCCAGACCTTACCATTGTAAGCAAAACTATCCAAGCTACGGCTACTAGCGGTTCCTCCATTCCTATCACTTGGGAGGTGAAAAACACTGGCAAGACCGGTACCGGAAACACCCAGTGGGTGGATCGGGTGTACCTGTCCACGGACCTTGACCTGCGCCGCGATGAGGATCAACTGCTGGGTACTTTCCCGCAGGTGACGTACCTGCAGCCAGGCCAGTCCTATAAGCAAGTGCAGGATGTGACGCTGCCCGCCACGCCAGGTACCTATTACCTGTTCGTAATCACGGATAACGAGCACGCCAACTGCGCCGGAGCCCTCACCGGAGACCAATGCCCGCAAGGCAGACTGGCAGGAAAGGAAGCCCTTCACGAAGCAGATGAGCAGAATAACTTTGTTTACCAGACCCTCAACATCCAGGTAGGCCCTACGGCCGACTTAAAAGTGCTCTCCGTAGGTACTCCCACGGATATCTTCAATGGCAGCACCATCAACGTAACCTACTCGGTGCAGAATATTGGGGAGGCAAGTGCCCTGGGCAAGAAAACCTACGCCAGCGGCGTGATGCCCCAGACACAAGTCGTGGGCGGACGTGGGGCCAGATTAGGACCAGCCGCCAGTTGCTATGACCATTATTGGATAGACGGCATCTACCTGTCATCAGATGACCAGTTCTCACCCGCAGATGATATCTATCTGGGTTACTCCTTCGTGAGCCTGAAAAGCAAGACGCAGAAAGATGTCTGCGGCAACTTTACCGGTATTCCACTCCCCAAAAATGAAACCTACAACCTGGTGGCACCGGTGACGCTGCCCATCAATAAAGTAGGGAAGTTCTACGTGTTTGTGGTAGCCGCCGATAAAGATGGAGTAGACGAAGGTTCCCGCCTCAGCAACAACGTGAAAGCCAGTGGCGAGATTACCATCAAACTCACCCCACCGCCCAATCTGGAAGTCACGGCCGTAACTGTGCCCAACACCGCAGTAGCCGGAGCCGAAGCTACTTTCTCCTGGACGGTGAAAAATAGCGGCGCCTCCGCACCAAGGGCCATTGAAAACGTGTGGCACGACCACCTGTACATCTCCAAAGAAGCCACCTTCAACAAAGAGGCCAGCATTAGCCTGGGTAAGTTCTACCAGACCCCGGAACCTGACTTTGTAGGCGCCAAAGGAACCTACACCGAGACCAAAAGCATCCGGATACCAGAAGGCATTGCTGGGAACTACTACGCCTACCTGGTCACCGATGAAGACGATAAGGTTTTTGAGCACACTTTTACAAATGACAACCTAAAACGCAGCGACAAGCAGATTACCATCACGGCCGGTAACTACGCTGAGCTGGAGGTACTCAACGTGGAGATGCCTACCGAGGTCATTGCCGGAAGAGACTTCAAAATCAAATATCAGGTCAAAAACAGCGGTACCGGCAGGCCGGGCGCTGAGTACCAGGATGCCGTTTCCTACTCCACCACGGCTACCTGGGACCCAACCCGGGAGATTGGGACCCAGCGGTTCACCGGCCAGCCGGAGCCTTCTCAGACCCAGAACCGGGAACTGACGGTAAGAGCCCCCAACATGGAAGGTGACGCGTATTTCTTTGTGCAGACAGACCCCCGTAACAGGATCTACGAGACAGACGAGACCAACAACCTGAAAGGGTTCGGGACGAAGGTGCGGATCAAGCTGGCTCCTCTGGAACCAGACCTGGAGGTTTCCGGGTTAGCCGCCCCAACTGTGGCGCAGGCCGGAACGTCCATTAAACTGGATTGGAATGTTTTCAACAAAGGCAACGGCAGCCCCATTGTGTCCACCTGGGCAGACGGGGTATACCTCTCCAAAGATAGAGAACTGGATCCCGCCGATATTGTGCTTTTCTCTAAGAGCTTCCGCGTGAGTGGTTTAGAGCCGGGCGCTTCTTACAACGCCACCTATACAACAGAGATCCCCAGAGGATTGTCTGGCACCTATTACCTCATCCATCTGGCAGACCCTGGTAAACTGATCTCCAACGAGGTGAACAGGACCAACAACCTGCAGGTAAAGGAAATCACTCTGAATTCTAATCCGGCCGCTGATCTGGTGGTATCCAAGATTGAGGCGTCAAACGTGGCTTTTGCAGGACAATACCTGAAGGTGAAATTTACCGTGACAAACCAGGGGCAGGGAACGGCCGTGAGCAAACTCAGTGACCGGTCTTACTGGCACGATGCCATCTGGTTGGGGCTTGATCCGGCGCTGGCGTCCACTGCTACGAGCCAGAATTTGGGTAGCAAGGTGAGAACTGTTACCCTGGCCAAAGGTGCCAGCTATACAGACAGTGTGGAACTGGATATTCCCAAGTATCTTCTTGGCGACTATTACCTCTTTGTGCGCACTGATAACCAGGACATGGTCTTTGAGCACGACAAGGAAGACAATAACCTGTCCATCGCCATCCCGCTGAAGATCACCACGGCGCCTCCGGCTGATCTCATCGTGGAGAAAGTGAACCTGACGCCTAGTGTGTACCTGGGCGAGAACCTGCAGGCGGCGTACACGGTGAAGAACGTGGGCACAGTGGCCGCCGTAGGGAACCTGCGAAACAGCGCGTTCCTGTCTACCGATGCAACCTTGAACGCGGCCTCCGACATACTGATCAACTACGGCGAGACCCGCATCAACCTGGAGCCGGGTCAGACCGTCTCCGGCACCTTGATGGCTCCGGTACCCGGCATACTCCCCAACAGTTACCAGGGCATTCTGTTGGCCAACTCCAGCAATGCCGTGCATGAGAGTGACCTCAACAACAACCAGAAGGTAGGAGACACACCGGTTAACGTCAAGATCAAGTCCCTCTTCCTGAACGTGCCGGAGATCGCGCCGCTCAAGCTTAACGATCAGCTCTTCTACCAGGTAGCCGTTACGGCAGACCAGGACCTGCTCCTGACCTTGACCAGTGACCAGAACTACGGCCTCAACGAGGTGTATGTGGCCTATAACCGCATTCCTACCGCCGCCAACTTTGACTTCAAGTACACCGATGTCAACCGACCCAACCAAAAAGTACTCATTCCGCAGACCAAAGCCGGGAACTACTATGTGTTGGTGAGGGCCTCCTCAGGATTCGGGGGTAGCCAGAACGTGACCTTGCTGGCTAAAGCGCTGCCGTTCTCCATCATGAGCATCACGCCTAACCGCATGGGCCAGGGCGTGGTGAGCAGCACGTTGCTGGGTGCCGGATTCCGGCAGGGCGTTACCATCATCTTGAAAGGCAACACCGGAACCACCGCCGCTACCGCCGAGGTGGTGAAGATGGTCAACAGCATGGAATTGAAACTACGCTGGAGTCTGGCCAATACGCCCAAAGGCATCTATGACGTGGTAGCCACCAACCCCAACAACCAGCAGCAGACGCTGGCCAAAGGAGTAACCGTGGAAGCCGCAAGTAAATATGCCGTAGACTATGTGCCACAGGCACCAAACGTGCTGCGCCGGGGCAAAGGCGGATTGTACACCTTCTCCTTCCGGAATACCTCCAACGTGGACATCCCAGTACTGCACGGTACGCTTACCGTGCTGGGCGATGCAGACGTGACAGTAGAGAAAATCGAAGGCAAGTTCCTGACCGGTTCTGACTGGCCCATCGCGCCGGGCATTCCTAATACCGACTACACCGTGGTGGGCGGCGCAAAGGAAGTACCGTTTATCTCCCGCAACGTGGCCCCGGGCGAGCAGATGACCATTGCCCTCAACGTAGGCCTCAAGGATTTCAAACTGAACAGATTCCCGCTCACAGTGAAATTGCTGGCGTATTCCAGGAGCACGCTTATGACCAACCTGAGTGAGCAGATAGAGATTTCCCGCCGGGCAATTCTTGCTGACCCAGCCCTACTGAAAGCCGATCAGGTGGAAGGATTGCTCACGCTGGCCGGAAATCAGCGGAAATTCGGCGAAGCCGTAATGGCTACCCTTATTTCCAACGGATTGCTTTCTTCTGCAGACACCACCGGCTTTGACTACACTTGTCCTGTCTGCGGGCCGGTACCTTCCAATCCGCAGCCGCCGCAGTCAGAGGACCAGAACCCCGAGGTGATGGCGTTTGACTACGATCCGGGCGCCAGCCCAGGTTCCACCCTCATGCCAACGGCTACGTTTGCGCCGGGGCAGGATTATCTGTGGGAAATCAACAAGTACAACGGCAATGCCGGGGCAGACCCAGGTTGGGATCTGGTGAAAATCAACGGCCGGTTGAACATCACCGCCACGGCGCAGAACCCCTTCGTGATCAGGGTTTCCTCGCTGGACTATGACAATTACCCAAGCTACCTGGCAGGCTGGTACCCAGCCGTGGACAAATGCTGGCCCATTGCCGTAGCCGAGGGCGGCATCACTGGTTTCTCAGCTGATAAGTTCGCCATTGACACGTCTCGTTTCGTGGCCTACAACTACACCTACAAAGGGAAGTTCTCGGTGAAAGTAATCGGCAATACGCTTTACCTGTGTTTTACCGCATATGTGCCCAAAACGGGAGAACCGGGCGTACCTGGTGCCCCTGGTGGATACGGAGAACCTGGTACTCCCGGCGGACAAGGCGGCCCTGGCTCAGGTACTGTGAGCCCTGGTGCTGGCGGACCGGGTGGCGCCGGCGGCCCTGGCGGCGGAGCCGGTGGCGCGGGCGGAAAAGGCGGAGTCGGTGGGCCAACGGGTCCGGGCGGTCCTGGAGGCCCAGGTGGTCCGGGTGGCCCGGGCGGCGGATCTGGTGGTGAAGGCGGCGAAGGTGGCCCGGGTCCGCAAGGCCCAGGTCCGGAAGGTCCCACAGGCCCGACTGGTCCGGTAGGTCCTGAGCAACCAGGTCCGCCTCCAGGAACTCCGCCGGGAACCCCTCCGCACAGAAAACCTACGTCCAGACCAAAAGGACCGGGCTCTTACCGGTACAGCAAGTCGTATATTCCTAGTTGGCCACAGCCGCAGAATCCGGAGGACAACCAACCGCCCACCACACCTAAGAAGTGTGATGAGACCATTTTCTCTGAGGATGACTGTAAAAAAGGACTGGACTTCCTGAACCAGATGGTGAAAGTGCGCACCGGCGCCAGTGATCCGTATTCGGCGGTAATTGGCTCAGTTTCCACGGCTACCTCAGAGTGCTACACCAGTGCCATTATTGGTGGGGTGGGTGATGCGGTGAACACCACCATCGGCATCGTGAAAGGCGGACCTACGCCGTTGGTAATTACCAGCGCGGTGCTCAATGCCGGTAAATTCGGGTTATCCATCTATAGCTGCTCTTTACCAGAAGGAGACCGGAAACGCGATGTGCAGTTTGTGATTGACCTCATTGGCTGCTTTAACTCTTCCAGTGCGCTGGAGTTGGGCATCAACATGGCCAGTTGCTTCGGGAAGTTGTTCTTCTGCACCGATATCGTGGCGTCCTGTGACCCGAACGAGATCATTGGGCCGGTGGGCTTCGGGCCGAACCGAATAGTGTCCTCCACCGTGCCGATGGGCTACAAAGTGACGTATGAGAATGACTCTACCAAGGCCTCGGCGCCGGCGCAGCGCGTGCAGGTTACCGTGCCGCTGGACAAAGACCTGGATCCGCTGAGTTTCCGATTGGGTTCCTTCGGGTTCGGTCCGTTCAACTTCAACGTGCCGGCAGATCTGGCCAGTTACCAGACTACTCTGGTCATTGCAGATTCAGTGGGCTACAACGTGGAAGTGACCGCCGGGGTAGACGTAGTGGAGAACGAGGCGTTCTGGATTCTGCAGACCGTTGACCCAACCACCGGCTTACCGCCCGCCGATCCGTTGAAAGGCTTCCTTCCTAAAAACAACGCCAGCGGTGCCGGCGAAGGCTACGTGACCTACACCGTGCTGCCGAAGAACACGGCCGTGACCGGAGACACCATTCATGCCCGAGGTTCTATTGTTTTCGATACAAATGACCCAATTATCACAAACCGAGCCCAAAACATCCTGGACGCGAAAGCCCCTCAATCTAAGGTGTCGGCGTTGCCGGCCTTAGTGGAAGCGACTACGCCGGTAACCATCACCATCCAGGACGAGGCGAAGGGAAGCGGCGTACAGTCGTATGACCTGTACGTGTCTGAGAACGGCGGAGCTTTCACAATCCTGAAAGCCAAACTGAGCGCAGGCACAGCCTACACCTTCAAGGGCGAACCGGGCAGAACCTACTGCTTCTTCTCCATAGGCAGGGATAACGTAGGAAACCTGGAGCCGATGAAGCTGACCGGCGAGGCCTGTCTCCTGGTGAAAGGCACGGATAACACCAAAAAAGTGGCCGTGTTGCAGCCGAACGGCAGCGAGCAGTATTGTCCGGGTACTCCTGTCAAGATTGCGTGGGGGAGCCAGGGCGTGCAGAACGTGAACGTCTCATACTCATCTAACGGAGGCCAGACGTTCCAGAGCATCGCCACAGGTCAAGCCGCTACCGGCTCGCTTAACTGGACGGTGCCGGCCACGTTGGCGGCTTCTGATAACTTCGTGATCAAGGTGGAAGACGCGACCTCCACCAGTGTGAAAGACGTAAGCGACAAAGCCTTCACCGTGGGCATTACCGCACCGGTAAACGCAGGCGCCGACCAGACCGTCTGCCAGAACCAGGCTGCTTTCAACCTAACCGGGTTCAGCCCGGCGGGCGGAACCTGGAGCGGAACGGGTGTAAGTGCCAACGGAACATTCAACCCGGCCACGGCTGGCGAAGGAACCCACACCTTGACGTATACCGTGCCCGTGAACGGCTGTACCACCAGCGTCACGAAGAAAGTAACCGTGACCACGGCATCGGCGGTGACCCTGGCGAACCTGGCCCCGGTAACCGAGACCACCGCGCCGTTTGCCCTGACCGGCGGCTCGCCGGCAGGAGGTACCTACGCCGGCATGGGCGTGGTGAACGGAACCTTCAACCCTGCTTTGGTAGGCACCGGAACCTTCACTATTACCTACACGGTGGACGGAAATTGCGGCGCCTCGGTGTCTAAAGCCATCGCGGTGAATCCAGTGATTTTGGCACCTGGCACCTTGGCCGCGGAAGCAATATCCGGCACTCAGATCAACCTGACCTGGACCGACAACACCGTTTCTGAGACTGGGGTGGTGGTGGAAAGAGCCTTCTCTGCAGCCGGACCGTTTGCCGTGGTAGCCACGCTGCCCGCCAACACCATCGCCTACGCAGACAAAGGACTCGCCACCAAGACCACGTACTACTACCGCCTGAAGGCCATCAACGCCACCAGCGCGCAGTCTGACTACACCGCCGTGGCCAGTGCCACCACCAAGAACGACATCACAGACTCGCCGTACGGCCTCAACAACACCTACGTGAAGCTGTTCCCGAACCCAACCCGTGATAAGGCCCAGGTGGAGTACCTGTCTGAGAAAGGCTCGCAGAAAGTAACCATCATCCTGTACAATGCCTTGGGCACGCCAATTCTGGAACGAGAGGTGAAAGTACAAGGCGGATTGTTCAAGACCGAGCTTGACCTGAGCAGCCTGGCCACCGGTGCCTACTTCATGCGCCTGATTGACAAGGATCAGATTTTCTACAACAAGGTGATTAGGCAATAAGTAGTGTTGCTTTCAAACAAGAAAGGAGACCATGAAGATGGTCTCCTTTCTTGTTTTTATAGTTTAGCAAATGGCGTTTTAACTGAGAAGGAAGTCTCTTTTGATTTGGGCCTGTTTTCAGAAAATCAACCGCGAAACGGGAATCAACTTCAACTGTTTTTAGCCTGATTAATTGAAAACTGGCTTAGAACGAGAACCCACCCCTGCCCCTCCCAGGAGGGGAATCTCGCAATGCATCAGTGCGCAATATAAGTTGCAGTTTTGGTTAGTGAGAACACCAACAATGGGTAAAGACGCTTTTTTCCTTTGAAGGAGGTGAAGAAATTTTTACCCACGCCGAGCACGCATTCCTGAGAATTCCCCTCCTGGGAGGGGTAGGGGTGGGTTCAATTACGTTTGCCTCTTCCATTGCCGCTTCTCAAAAAAAACTCGCAGCGTCCTAAAGTCCTGCGAGTGTCTCCGCCAACGGCGTTTAGGGCCAATTTTACAGAAAACAGACCCTAAACGCAGTGCTTACAGCAAATCCACCACCGTTTCCAGACCGATGCCGCGGGAGCCTTTGATCAGGACGTGGCTGTTGCGGACGGGGTGATCGGTGAGCCATTGCACCAAGGCGCTTTTCTCGGCGAAGTAGCGGAAATCAGGGTTCACTTCGGCGGCGTAGCGCATTTCCTTTCCGCAGAGAAATACCTGTGCGAAGGGCTGCTGGCTCAGTTGCTCACCCAGGGCGCGGTGCTCGGCTTCGCTTTCCTGGCCCAGTTCCAGCATGTCGCCCAGGATGACGACTTTAGACTCACCGGCCATCTGCCCGAAGTTGGAAACTGATAAAGACATAGAGCTTGGGTTGGCATTGTAGGCATCCAGCAGAATGGTGTTGGTGTCTTTTTGTACAATCTGCGAGCGGTTGTTCGTGGGCACGTAACCGGCAATGGCGGCATTGATTTGCTCGTGCGGTACCCCAAAAAATCGCCCGATGCAGGCGGCGGCCATCATGTTCTCAAAGTTGTAAGAGCCCATCAGGTGCGTGCGTACTTCCTCGCCGTTGGCGGCGCGGTAAACGACCTGCGGGGCGGCCTGCAGCAACTCGGCGGTGTAATCGTCTTGCGGACCGAAATACGTGACTTTGTTCGCGATCCGGCGTACCATGCGCATGAGGTGTTCGTTAGATGTATTCACGAAGACAGTGCCCTCGGCTTTGTCCAGGTGCAGGTACAGTTCGCTCTTGGTGCGGGCCACGCCTTCCAGACTCCCGAAACCCTCCAGGTGCGCTTTCCCGATGTTAGTAATGAGGCCGTGGGTGGGCAACGCATAGGAACAGAGCTCCGCGATATCGCCGGGGTGGTTGGCGCCCATCTCAATGATGGCCAGTTCATGCTCGGGCTGGATGCTGAGCAGCGTAAGCGGCACCCCGATGTGGTTGTTGAGGTTGCCTTTGGTGCAGAGCACGTTGTATTTCTGGCTCAGGACCGCGTTGATGAGTTCTTTGGTAGTGGTTTTGCCGTTGCTGCCGGTGATGCCAATGAAGGGAATGCTCAGTTGCAGGCGGTGGTGCAGCGCCAATTCCTGCAGGGCCTTAAGCGAGTCTTCTACCTGAATGATGTTGGGACCAGTGATGGTAGGGTCCTGTACCACGGCGTACCGGGCTCCTTTGTCCAGCGCCATCTGGGCAAACTGGCTGCCTTTGAAATTGGGGCCGTCCAACGCAAAAAAAAGCGTGTTTTCTTGTTCCGCCCGGGAATCGGTGCTTACCTTCCGGCATTCCAGGTATTTCTGATACAGGTGCTCCACTAGCTCCGCCATAGAAAAGAGTTATTTTGTACGTCTAGAATTACGAATAAATGAACAAAGCATTAAAGGTACTAGGCTTTTCCTTAAGTTGGATAATTGGCCTGGCGCAAACTGCCCAGGCGCAGAACCCCATCCGGCTGCAGGAGGTAACCGGGCCAACCGTGCAGAACACCGCTGGCCAATCCTTGAAACTGCCCTGGGCCGGAGGGTTCAACAGTCCGCAGTTCTCGGCCATCGACCTGAACCAGGACGAGCAACAGGACCTGTTTGTCTTTGACCGAAGCTCGCAGCGCGTGGCTACTTTTCTGGCGGTGCAGACCAACGGAACCTGGGCTTACCGGCACGCCCCCGAGTACGAGAACGCCTTCCCCCGTGAACTGCGGTTTTTCGCCCTGCTCCGCGATTTCAACTGCGACGGCGCCCCAGACCTGTTCACCGCCTCTAACCAAGGGTTGGTAGTGTACACCAACGTCTCCTCGGCGAGCACCGGAATCCGTTTCAACCTCACCCATCCTACCGTCTACTTCAATACCGATGCCAACCTGCTGGTGGGCTCAGAAGACATGCCTGCCATTGTAGACATGGACAATGACGGCGACCTGGACATTCTTACCTGGGAGTGGTCGGGCGGCACCAAACTGGAGTATTACCGCAACGAGCGGGTAGAGCAGGGGCTGAACTGCAACATGCTCACGTTTACCCGCACCTCCTCTAACTGGGGGCAGGTAACCCGCTGCGTGGGAACTTGCAACAACTACCGCTTCAATGAGAACTGCCCGTCTACCCACCACATTGGCGGCTCCAGCGTGCTACCTTTGGACTTGAACGCCGATGGCGTGCTGGACTTACTCGCGGGCCACGATGACTGCCCCGATCTGGCCAGCCTCTACAACACCGGTACCAACCTGCAGCCTAAAATCACCCGCGCCGAGTACAACCTCCCGCCTAACGTCTCCGGTCTGCAGTTCAGCGTTTTTCCGGCCGCCTATTACCTGGATGTCACTTTTGACGGCATCCCCGATCTGGTGGTGGCGCCCAACATGACTTCCAACTCGCACCAGAACGTGAACCTGAAGAGCTCGGTGTGGGTGTATGCCAACACAGGCACCGCTGCCCAACCTGTATTTGCCAGTTCAAAACAGCCTTTCCTGCAGGACCAGATGGTAGACGTGGGCGAAGGTGCCGCTCCGGCCTTGGGCAACCTCACCGGCAACGAAGCCTTGGACTTACTGGTAGGCAACACCGCCGTGCTGGAGAATGGCCGCTACGCCGCCTCGCTCACGCTGTTCCAGAACCAAGGCACTCCCACCGATGCGCTTTTCCAAAATGTCAATTCAGACTTCCTGGGTTTCTCCGCTTTAGGCTTGCAGTCTTTGAAGCCCCAACTGCTGGACATCAACGCCGATGGTAAAACAGACTTGGCCTGGAGCGCTTTCAAGTCGTCTAACAACACCGTGGAGTTCAAGTATGCCCTGAACGAAGCCGCAGCCGGGCAACCTGCCTCTTACACCCTGGCAAACGCCGTGGGCATACCCGGCATTCTGCTGTTCAAGGGCGACACGCCTTACCTGTATGATGTGAACGCCGACGGAAAGTTGGACGTGCTCATTGGCCGTACCTCTGGAGGGCTCACCTATTACCGCAACACGGGCACCAACACCAGCCCCACCTGGGCGCTTATCTCCGAAGCATTTGGTGGCCTGGCGGCCGATGTAGAACGCAAAAGGCTCCAAGTCACCGTAGCAGATGTGAACCTAGACCAGAAACCCGACCTGCTCGCCACCGATGAAAGCGGCAAGCTTCGGGTGTTCTCTGCCTTTCAAGACCATCTTGCCGGCACGTTTCCGGTAGAGGAGAACCTGCTTTATCAGCCTTCCACCCAGCAGTACGGAGAAGCGAATTTCGGCACCGGTATGGTCCTGGCCACCGGTAACCTCAACCCCGATGCCTTGCCTGAAATCATCATCGGGACGCATGCCGGAGGTCTCCGTTTCGTGAAAGCCATTACCGAACCTTTGGGCATAGAGAACCCCACGGCTGAGCGCTCCTTTGGCAAGGTTTTCCCAAATCCGGCCGATAAACTGGTGCAGGTGCTCACGGAGAAAAACGCCACTTACCAACTGCATAACGTGGCAGGCGCCCTGATCAAGAAAGGAAAAACAATAGCCGGCAAACCCCAGGAAATCTCCACCGCAGCCTTGCCTGCCGGCCTCTACCTGCTGCGCCTCCAAGCCGCCGATGGTAAGGTGGTGACGCATAAATTAGTAGTGAAGCACTAATCAAAACCCTAACTAAAGCATTAGAAAAGAGGACCCCGTTTCAAGGCTGATTTCTAAAAATCAGCCTTGAAACGGGGTCCTCTTTTAACGATTTTTTTCACCTCCACAATTCTCCTTACTCTGGTTCAAGTCTGTGACTTGGACCCAAAATGATCTGAAGTTTGCAACTTCAGTGAGGCGTGAGCCTCAAAACAGCATTGGCTGGTGAAATAGCAGTACCCTTTACTAAGCGTCCATCTAGTTCGCCCACAAGGTCCTTTCAGGATGACAAAAGAGGAGCGAGGATGACAAAAAGGGGGAGCATTCTTCCACTTATCCACTCCTCCATCCCTTCTCTCAATCACTCATCCACTCAATCACTCATTTCCCTTGATCACACCTCAATCGTGAAGACATCGGCGTCAATGTCCCAGGGGAGTTTGCGGCGGGTTTCTTCCAGGTGCTCCCGCGAGAGGGTAATGGTGGAAACGGCTTCTTCGTGTTCATGGTGCACCAGTTCTTCGCCCAGCAGGTTGTAGGCCGCTGAGTCGCCGGAATAGGCGTGGCCTTTGGCATCGGTGCCCACGCGGTTCACGCCTATGCAGTACACTAGATTTTCAATGGCGCGGGCCCGCAGCAGGGTTCTCCAAGCTAGGCGGCGGCGGTCCGGCCAACTGGCGATGTAGATAAGTACATCGTAGGAAATGGGCGTGTTGCGGGACCACACCGGGAACCGGAGATCATAGCACACAAGCGGGCAGATGTTCCAGCCGTTCAGCTCTACAATCAACTTTTGGGTACCCGGGGTGTACGCCTCGCACTCACCCGCCATCCGGAAGAGGTGGCGCTTGTCGTAGTGCTCTAAGGTGCCATCAGGGCGCATCCAGAGGACGCGGTTGTAGTACTTTCCGTGCTCGGTAATGATGAGGCTGCCCATCACCACGGCGTTGCGCTCCTGCGCCATCTGCCGCATCCAGGCCACCGATTCCCCGTCCATTTCCTCGGCCAGCGCCGGGGCGTCCATGCTGAAGCCGGTGGTGAACATCTCGGGCAGAATAATCAGATCGGTTGCGGGAAGTTGTTGGATTTTCGCCTGGAACTTGGCTCTATTGGCGGCGGCATCGTGCCAGGCCAGATCTAACTGAAGAAGGGAAACGCTTAGGTCAGACATCGGGGTAAGGAAGAATTAGGAATCTGGGAGTAGGAATTGGAGCGATAAACCCTGATTTTGATCCTTCAGGAGAACCTATCTGCTCCATCCCCCGATAAAAGTACTCACTTCTGTTTACATCAAAAATCCCATATGGAGATTCAAAAGAAAAAGATTGCCATTGACATGGACGAGGTCATGGCCGACCCCATCGCCAAATTCATACAGCTATATAACAAAGACTGCGCCCTGGAACTCACCCTGGAGGCCCTGCACGGCAAAGACGTGCACGAGGTGGTGCCGCCCGAGCATTCCCACAAAGTCTGGGAGTACATCAACGCCGAAGGTTTCTTCCGGGACCTGGAGGTGATCCCAGACAGCCAGGAGGTCATCAAGGCCCTGATGGAGCGGTACGAGGTCTTCATCGTGAGCGCGGGCATGGAGTTCCGGAATTCGCTCATTGACAAGTTTGACTGGCTGCAGGACCATTTTCCGTTCATCAGCTGGCGCAACTATGTGCTCTGCGGTGACAAAAGCATCATCGGGGCTGATATCATGATCGATGACCGTCCCCGCAACCTCCGCACCTTCTCCGGCGACCGCAAGCTGCTGTTTACCTCGCCGCATAATGTGAACATCCATGAGTTTGAGCGGGTGAGTACGTGGAAGGAAGTGGCGGAGAAGCTTTTGTGATTTTTTGTTTTAGGGCTGTTTTTGCAAATTCACCTCTATTCCACTGGTTCAAGTCTGAGACTTGGACCTACCTTGGTCTGCAGTTTGCAACTGCAGTGAAGCGTTAGTCTCAAAACTACTTTGGAGGTAGTTACTTCCTATAGCATTCCTTACAACCTTCTAGTTGCAGCCGCGGCCTGCGGGCGTTTGTCACTTTTCTCCTTGATGAGAAAAGTAACCAAAAGAATCAAGAAGAAAAGAAACTCGCTGACGCTCAAACAGTCTTTTCTTCAGTTGTTGTGACACCTGGCTGCCGTCCTCTGTTGCATGGATAACTTACGCCACTGCAGTTGGAGAAGCCACTACTTGCGCTCGTCGGAGGTTAGGTTACGCATGCGCCCAACCTCCGACGAGCTGCATGTTAGCTGCCTTACATATAGAACCGCTGCAATGCCTACATCGTCCTGGCGGACGGTGGTGTTTTGGAGCAACTTTTGCGAAAATATCTTCAAATCACTTTTGCTTTTGTTGGTGTTATCACCCACAGCCCTGCCACTTACTTCGCTTTCCCACGCATTCCAGAATTCCCCTCCTCGGAGGGGTAGGGGTGGGTTAACATTCCCCATTTTCACTAGGGACCAAAACTGCACCTCTCAGCTAAGGGCAACCACAAGATTGCCCCTACAACTCAAGACTCAGAACTCAAGATTCCTTACAGCTTGCACAGCCTTTCTGCAGCGGCGCGTAGGGTCTCCTCTTTCTTCGCGAAGCAGAACCGAATGACCTGTTGATCTAGGCCGTCGTGGTTGAACACCGAGACGGGGATCACGGCTACGCCGGCTTCTTTGGTGAGCCATTGGGAGATGTCCACGTCAGACAGGTCAGAGATTTGGGCGTAGCGGGCCAGTTGGAAATAGGTGCCGGCGCAGGGCAGTAGTTCAAATTTGGAGGATGCCAACAGCGAGGCGAACAGGTCGCGTTTCTGTTGGTAGAACAACGCCAGCGTAAGGTAGTGCTCCTGATGGTCAAGGTACGCGGCGATGGCATGCTGCAGCGGGGTGGCCGTGCTGAAGGTGAGGTATTGGTGCACTTTCCTGAACTCATGCGTAAGCAGCGCGGGCGCGATGCAGTAACCTACTTTCCAACCGGTGGTGTGGTAGGTTTTCCCGAAGGACGAGACCACAAACGCGCGTTGAGCCAACTCCGGTACCGTGAGCACGCTGCAGTGCGGCTGCCCGTCAAAAACCATGTGCTCGTAGACCTCGTCGCTGAGGATGAGGAACGGGTGTTTTTGGGTGAGGCGGGTGAGCGCATCCAGGTCGGATTGTTGCCACACGGCGCCGCTGGGGTTATGCGGCGAATTGATGATGAGCAGGCGCGTTTTAGGGGTAAGTTTTTCCTCTACCTGCTGCCAATCCACGCTGAAATCCGGAAAGCGCAGGGGCACAAAAACCGGGATGCCGCCGCTAAGCTCAATGGCTGGTACATAGGAATCATAGCAGGGCTCCAGCACGACTACCTCGTCGCCGGGCTGCACCACGGCGGCAATGGCCGCGAACAATGCCTCGGTGGCGCCGGAGGTCACCGTGATCTCTGTTTCTGGCTGGGCGGTGTGGCCGTACAGTAACTGCGTTTTCTCGCTGATTTTCTGCCGGAGCGATAAAAGCCCCGGGCTGGGCGCGTACTGGTTCAGGCCGGTTCGCATGGCCTCGGTTACCAAATCCACCAGCTCCGGCGGACAGTCAAAATCAGGGAAGCCCTGCGAGAGGTTGATGGCCCCGTGCTGCAGGGCCAGTTGGCTCATGGTGGAGAAGATGGTGGTGCCTACGTTGGGGAGTTTGCTCTGCAGATGAATGCTCATGCGTTTAAAGCCTGTTTTGGTGAAAATAGGCAAAAAACGCTTTCGGTCAAGAAGAAGGCAGAAGCGACTGCACAATTTCCTGCAGGGTGGGCACTACCTCGCGCTCAAACCAAGGGTGGCGCTTGAACCAGGCAATGTTCCGGGGCGAGGGGTGCGGCAGCGGCAGGAATCTGGGCAGGTAGTCTTGCCAGGCCTCTACGGTTTGGGTGAGGGTGGCTTTGGCGTTCTGGCCCAGAAAGGCTTTTTGGGCATACGTGCCGATGAGCAACGTGAGCTGGATGTTGGGCAGCAGCGGCAAGAGCTGCGGGTGCCAGTGTTGGAAACACTCGGGGCGGGGCGGCAGGTCGCCGGATTTGCCGGTGCCCGGATAGCAGAAGGCTGTGGGCACAATGGCCACGTGCGCCTCGTTGTAAAATTCATCGGGCGTGAGCCCCAGCCAGCTGCGCAGCCGTTTGCCGCTTTGGTCATCCCAGGGAATGCCCGAGGCATGGACTTTGGTGCCAGGCGCCTGCCCCACAATGAGCAGCCGCGCCGAGGCCGCGGCCCGCAGCACCGGCCGGGGACCGTGCGGCAGGTGGGCGGCGCACATCTGGCAGGCTCTTATCTGGGGAAGGAGTTCTTCTAGCATGGCGCGGAGGCGAAGGTGTTTCAGGGCAAATTTCTGAAAAAGAGGCCAAACACCTGCAAAAAAAGAAGCCGGTACCAAACGGCACCGGCTTCAAGTCTGTTTTAGATTTGTTTTAGGCTTCCAGGTAACCGTCCACAGGCACCTCATCGTCCGGGAAAGCCCGGAGCAGTAAGATAGAGGCGACTACGCTGGTCAACGCAATGGCAATCATGAGCGCTTTCATGTTCTTCTCCTTAGAGGGCACCCCTGGTTAGTAGTGCCGGGGGTTGTTGTTTCGCGGGTTATTGGAACGGTCATCGCCGGAGTCCGTCTCATCTGACCAACGCGGACCTCTCTCGGTGCCACGGTCGTGGCGGGCGCGGTACTCATAGTCGTGGTCGTGGCGGCGGTTGTCATGGCCACGGTCGCGATCATTGTCGTGGTCATTTGAATGGCTGTTGCGGTTGAAGATGTTCTTCACATCATGCCATACTTCGCGCAGGCCTTCGCCCATGTCTCCTAAGATATCGCCTTTGTCATTGTCCATGCGGCGGCCGTCATTGGAGGTGTAGCGTTGCTCACTGTACCAGTCATGGTTACCGCTGCCGTAGCGGTAATCGTCGTCTTTGTAGCGGCTGCGGGAGCCGGGATACTCATTGTACGGGTTGCTGTCTGGGCGGGGCAGCTCCTGCTGCACGCCTCTTGGCTCCATGTACCCCCCGCGGTAATAGTTCTCATTGGAGTCATCGCGGCGGCGCTGCTCAGAGATTCTGTTGTCTGGGTGAACGCGTTCATGGCCCTGGCCATAGGAATCCTGGCGGGCAGAATAGTTGCCACGGCCATCACCGGACGGTGAGAACTGAGAGTTTCTATTGTTGTTGTTGTTGTTGTTGTTGTTGTTGAAGGCCGAGTGGCCCGGCTGCCGCTCAGACTGTGGAGTGCTGTTGCCGCGGCCATCGCCGTAGTTCAGGCTGTTGGGGTTGCGGTAAGAGCTGTACTCGCGGTCACCGTAGTGTTTGCTGATGCTGGCGCCACGGTCTGCGTTGGAGTTGCGCTGGTGAGAGTCCTCGGGGAAGTGGCTTCTGGTCTGGTTGCTGGGCCCCGTGTGGAAGTTGTTCCCGTTGTCCCAATGGTTATCATGCGAGCGCTGCGAAGGTTGGTTCCGCTGCTGGTCCCGATTATACAAATCGCGGCCTACTTTGTGGTTCTGGGCTTCGTTTTCCCGGCTGGGGTTGAAGCCGTTTCTTTGATTATCGTCCATGATTTCTATCGTTTAACTTTCGGTTAGAATACCCACCGGTACTGGTGGGAAATGTAAGTATGTGTACGATAGCGTTTGCGCAGGGTTAAGTTACCGGGGATTGAAGATTAGTATTTTTACGGTGCGGCCTTCAAATGCAAGGTCGGAGAAAGTGTGTGGATAACCTTTGCGAAAGAAAAGAGTAAGTGGGAGAAATCAATTTTCAGCTTACTTTTTATGAAACAGTACTTACCTCTGTTAGGTGTTTTCTTGTTGTTCTTTCTGGTGATTTCTGGGTTTGCTTATGGCCAGCCTAAAAATGAAAGCCAGACTTCTGAGATTACTGATGCAGCGCAAACCGCTACGCTCATCCGCTAGACAACCGCAGAAAATTCCTGGCAGTTACACTGCTACATCCTTCCTCTAATCCTGACCAATTTTAAGTCCTTTACAAACCAAACTACGGCACTCACGCATAAACAAGAAGGCGGCCCTGATCCAGTTCAGGGCCGCCTTCTTGTTTATAGGCTTAAAACGGTTGCGGTCTATTGAAAGTGCTGCTTCAGGATCTCGCGCACGTGGGCTTCTTCCAGCGGTTTGGAGATGTGCTGCTCCACGGCGTTGTATTTCTTCAGTTTCTCCAGGTCATAGAAGCTGGCCGAGGAAGTGAGCATCATGACCAGAATGCATTTCTGGTAGGTCTCAGGCAACTGGTGGTACTGGTCCAGGAACTCAAACCCGTCCATGACCGGCATCTTGATGTCCAGGAACATCAGGTCGGGGAGGGGTTGCCCCTGGGCAATGGCATCGTTCAGAAACGTAAGCGCCTCTTCTCCGTTGGTGACCACTTCAATATGGTCTGCTATCTCCATACGGGTAAGGAGCCGCTTGTTTAAATAATTGGTGGTTTCGTCATCGTCTACCAACAAAATGAGGTTTAACCTTTTCATAGGACAAATATAGAAAGCACTGGGTCTATTGAACGCTGTTTTTGAAATAAATTGTGAACGTGGTGCCCTGGTCTACCTGGCTCTCTACCTCAATGCGGCCGCCGTTCTTCTGCACAATGCGGTTGAGGATGTACAGCCCCAGGCCAGAACCCTCCACGTGGTTGTGGAAGCGCTTGAACATCTGGAACATCTTGGCGCCGTGTTTCTCCATATCCATGCCCATGCCGTTGTCCTGTATGGTGAGCACCGTGTAGCCGTGCTGGTCTTTGTGCGTATGCAGGTGCACTACGGGCGCGCGTTCTGGCGAGCGGTATTTCACCGCGTTGCTGATGAGGTTGTAGAAGATACTTTTGAGGTTCACCCTGGAGTACACCAACGTGTCTGCCTCTGAGAAGTCACAGGTGATCTTGGCCCCCGATTTCTGGATGAGGTCCTGGATGCTGAGCTGCACCTCGTCTACCAACTCAGACAGTTCTATTTCCTCCTGATGCGCATCAATTTCCTTCTGCACTTTCACAATCTCCGCCAGGTCTGAAATGGTGGCGTTGATCTGCTTCAGTGATTTGTTGAACATACTGATGAGCAGCTGCGCATCTGGGTCATGGAAGGTGGCGTTCTGGGTAAGCTCCTGGAAAATGCCGGCCATGTTGATGATGGGCAGTTTCAGATCATGAGAGGCGGTGTAGACAAAGCTGTCCAGGTCCTCGTTGATGCTGCGGAGCTCGCGGTTGGTTTGCTCCATGAGCGCTTCATTGCGTTTCTGATCTTCTATCTCAGTACAGGTGCCAAACCACTTGATGATGTTACCTTCGGGGCCACGGAGCGGAAGGGCCCGGCCCAGGAACCAACGCCATTCCCCGTCAGCGGCCCGCCGGAAGCGGTATTCCACCTGGTAAGGTTCTCCGGTGCGCAAAGAGTGGTGCCAGCGGGCGAAAGACCGTTGCCGGTCATCTGGGTGCAGCAGGTCGTTCCATACTTTTGGGCCCTTGCTGGCCTCTACGTCAAAGCCGGTAAATTCAACCCACTGTTTGTTGAAGTATTCATGGTAGCCCTCTGCATCTGTGGTCCAGACCAGTTGGGGCATGCTGTCTGCCAGAAACTGGAAATTCTGGGTGCTTTCCTGCAGATCCAGCAGCATTTGCTTCTGGTCCTGGATGTCGGTGTGGGAGCCCACCCATAAGGTGATGTTGCCTTCCTCGTCGCGCATGGGTACGCCGCGGACCAGAAACCAGCGGTACTCCTCTTTTCCTTTGGTGCGCCACCGGTTTTCCACCATGTAAGGCTCGCCGGTTTTAAGCGAGTGGCCCCAGCCGGCATGGGTCATGGCCAGGTCATCTGGGTGAATGAAATACTCCCAGCCCCAACCGGTGAGTTCTTCCTGCGTGGTACCCAGGTAGTCATACCATTGCTGGCTGTAATACTCTACATACCCGTCTGGTTTTGCGGTAAAGGTCATGTGGGGCAGGGCATCCAGAATCTTGAGGGTGCGTTCATGCGAGACTTTCAGTTCCTCAGCTAATTTCTGCGCTTCTTCCCGTACCCGCACCCGTTCGGTTACCTCCACAATCACAATAATGATTCCTTCCACCGCTTCCTGCTCATTGAGCAAGGGCTGGTACATGAAGTTGAAATAGCCCAACTCCAACTCCCCGTTTCCTTTGCGGTCCAGATAGGCAGGGGTCTCGGTTCCTAGGTACAGTTCTTTGGTGGCATACACGTTCTCCACAATATCAAAGAAGCCCTGCTCCTCCAGTTCAGGAAGCGCCTGGCGGAACGGTTTGCCCACGGTCTCACGGCCGCCTATGAGTTGCTTGAACTGCGGGGTGACAAAGTCCACGACCCAATCTGGGCCTTTCAGGACGGCAAACTGAACCGGAGACTGGGACAGCATGCGCTGCACATACTCATCGCGCTCTTTCAACTTGAACTGGATGTCTTTCTGGTCCTGGATGTTGGTGTCTACCCCAATCCAAGCGCTGATGGTGCCGTCTTCTCTGGTGAGCGGGGTGGCGCGCATGGTAAACCAATGGTACTTGCCGTCTGAAGCCCTTCTGAGCCTGGCCTCATTCACGTACTCCTGCCCGGTTTTTAGTGACTGACTCCATCTCTCAATGGTCATGGCCAGGTCCTCTGGATGCACAATGTGATCCCAACCCTCATCGGGGCCTTTGTTGCCGGTGTATTCGTACCAGGCTTTGTTGTAGTAGTGGATGTACCCATCGGCGCGGGCTACCCAGGCAATCTCGGGGATGCCCTCCAGCAACGCGCGCACGTGCTGTTCGCTTTCCTTCAGCTCAGCGGCGTATTTGTTTTTCTCCGTCAGGTCCAGCATGGCGCCAATCATGCGCAAGGGCTTGCCTGCGACATCACGGGCCACCAGGCCTCGGTCAAAAACGTGGGCGTAGGAGCCGTCTGCTTTCCTGAAACGGTACTCATCCTGCCAGTTGGTGCCGCCGTTGTCAATAACCTGGTGAATGCCTTCCACCACCCGGTGGGCGTCTTCTGGGTGAATGCGGCCATACCAGGAGTTGATATCATGCTCAATGTCTTCGTCTTTGTACCCGAAGGTGACTTTGAACCCGTCGTTCCACCAGATAAAGTCATTGGTCAGGTTCCAGTCCCAGATCACGTCATTGGTGGCCTTGGCCAGGAGCTCAAACCGCTCCAGGTTCTCTTTGGCCAGCCGTTCGTTTTCCTGCTGGTGCTCTATGTCAATGAGGGTGCCCAGCATGCGGTACGGCTTGCCTTCGTCATTGTAGAGGATGTAGCCATGGTCCATGACGTGGGTGTAGGTGCCGTCTCCTTTGAGGAAACGGTATTTGCCAGACCATACTTTCTCCTTTTTCTTGACCGCCGCCGTGATGCTTTCACGCAGCTCCTCATATTCTGCCGGATGTACCCGGGCATCCCATTGGGCAGGGCTTTCACCTTCTTCAGAAACCTTGTGGCCGAAGACATCCTCAAAGTTTTTGCCCCAGTAGAATTTGCCGCTGGCGATGTCATAGTCCCAGGAAGAGCCGCCCGAGGCTTCTACAAAGGCACGGATGCTGCCTTTGGTGATTTCTTGCTCCTGTTTGTACTTGTGGGCCTCGGTCACGTCTACCACGCTGTGAATAAGGTACTGTACCTCGCCGGCGGCGTTTAGAACCGGTTTGTTGTGGGGTTGCCAGTATTTCTCTTCAAAGCCTCCGCCCATTTCCTGCGGCCGGGTCACGTCATAGCGTTGCAGGGCCATGGTGTGCTCCACCTTATGGGTGCGGGCGTATTCCAGTGATTGCCTCAGGTTCAGTTCGCTCTGGATACCGGGCACGGCGGGGTTATCTGGGAAAACATCAAACAGGTATTTTCCTAGAATGGACGAGTCCTTTAGAGTAGCCTCCAGGTACGCACTCGTGGCCTCCAGAATGATGAATTCCGGGGATAGGAAAAGGTGCAGGCCTGGTATGGCCCTTATCAGGGAGGGTAAGG
Organism: Rufibacter hautae; assembly: GCF_008271695.1. Lineage (GTDB taxonomy): Bacteria > Bacteroidota > Bacteroidia > Cytophagales > Hymenobacteraceae > Nibribacter > Nibribacter hautae. Next base: position 1,073,378 of record NZ_VKKY01000001.1, on the reverse strand, counting down.
CAGAAGTAGAAGCAGAGGTGGAAGAAAGCATCATGTGCGTCAACGCATTAAAAACTGGGTAAGATGCCCACCGGGGAACCTTCCTGTAGCATATAGTAAAACAGCTTGGTAAAGATAGGTGAAACCATTTAGGGGCCTATTTTTAAAAATAAGCCCCTAAATGGCTCTAAGCCTGCATTTCCCCGAAGATAGCTTTGGCCTGCTCCAGTGTGGAAACATCTTCTACCGTCACAATCAGTTTGTCTTTGGCCTCTTTCAAACGAGAGCGGCGGGAGTGTTGCTGCACGTACCGTAAAATACGGCTGAAGGTTTCTGAGTGGAAGAACGCCTCGTTGTTCTGGCTGGGGATATAGCCTTTAAGAGTGTCTTTCTTAAGCGTAAGCTTCTCAAAACCCAGGTGGCAGGCTTCCCAGCGCATTTTCACGATGTTCACCAACTGCGCCACTTCCGACGGCATAGGCCCGAAACGGTCAACCATGCCCTCCACCAGTTTCTCCAGGCTCTCCAGATCTTTCACGCGGTCCAGCTTGCTGTACATCTGCAGACGCTCTGAGATATTGCTGATGTAGGTGTCTGGAATCAAGATCTCCAGATCGGTCTCCACGGTGCATTCCCGCACGGGCTCCACCAGGTTCTCCAGCTCCACGTCTTTGAAGAACAGGTCGCGGAACTCGGTTTCCTTCAGTTCCTGCACGGCCTCATCCAGAATCTGGTGGTAGGCCTCAAAGCCCAGGTCGTTGATGAAGCCGCTCTGCTCGCCGCCCAGCATGTTCCCCGCTCCGCGGATGTCCAGGTCGCGCATGGCAATCTTGAAGCCTTCGCCCAGATCAGAGAATTCTTCCAGGGTGCTCAGGCGCTTGCGGGCATCGGACGGAAGTCCGGACACCGGCGGGGTGAGCAGGTAGCAGTAGGCTTTCTTGTTGGAACGGCCCACGCGCCCGCGCATCTGGTGCAGATCGCTCAAGCCAAACATGTGCGCCCGGTTGATGATGATGGTGTTGGCATTAGGAATGTCCAGCCCGCTTTCAATGATGTTGGTACTCACCAGGACGTCATATTCGCCTTCCACGAAGCGCATCATGCGTTTCTCCAGTTCCTCGGGGTCCATCTGCCCGTGAGCGTAGGTCACCTTGGCATCAGGCACCAACCGAAGGATGAGGTTGGCCATCTCCTCGATGTCTGAAATGCGGTTGTGCACAAAGAATACCTGGCCTTTGCGCTTAAGCTCATGCACCACAGCGTCTCTGATGAGCGTGTCTTCAAACACGTGCAGCTCGGTCTGTACCGGCTGCCGGTTAGGCGGCGGCGTGGCAATCACCGAAAGGTCGCGGGCGCCCATCAAGGAGAAGTGCAGCGTGCGCGGGATTGGCGTGGCGGTAAGCGTAAGCGTGTCCACATTCACCTTGATCTCCTTCAGGCGGTCTTTCGTTTTTACCCCGAATTTCTGTTCTTCGTCAATAATCAGGAGGCCCAGGTTCTTGAACTTCACGTCTTTGCTGGCCAGGCGGTGCGTCCCGATCAGGATGTCGGTTTTGCCGTCTGCTACGCGGGTCAGGGTCTCTTTTATCTGCTTCGTGGTCTTGAACCGGTTAATGTACTCCACGTTTACCGGGAAGGCTTCCAGGCGGTCCCGGAACGTTTTGTAGTGCTGCATGGCCAGGATGGTGGTTGGCACCAACACCGCCACCTGCTTGCCGTCACAGGCCGCTTTGAAGGCCGCGCGTATCGCCACCTCCGTTTTCCCGAAGCCCACGTCGCCGCAGACCAGCCGGTCCATAGGGTGGGGCAGTTCCATGTCGTTTTTCACGTCCTCGGTAGCCTTGCCTTGGTCTGGGGTGTCTTCGTAGATGAAGGATGACTCCAGCTCAGCCTGCAGGAAACCATCGCGGGAATAGGCGTAACCGGGCGCTTTCTTGCGTTTGGCGTACAAAGAAATGAGCTCGGCGGCAATGTCTTTGACCTTGCTCTTGACCTTCTTCTTCTTGTTTTCCCACTCCTGCGAGCCCAGTTTGCTCATAGTGGGCGGCGTGCCTTCCTTGCCGGTGTACTTTGAGATCTTGTGCAGCGAGTGAATACTCACGTAGAGCAAATCATCGTCGCGGTAGACTAACCTTATCGCCTCCTGCAGACGTCCGCCCACTTCTACTTTCTCCAGCCCCGCAAACCGCCCAATGCCGTAGTCCATGTGGGTGACGTAGTCGCCGGGCTTGAGCGTGCGGAGTTCTTTGAGGGTAAGCGCTTTTGATTTGGAGTAACCCTCACGGGTTTTATGCTTGTAGTACCGCTCAAACAGCTGGTGGTCTGTGTAACACACCAGTTTGACTAAATCGTCTACAAAACCCTCGCGCAGCGCCAGCATCAAATGGTGGAACCGCACGTCGTGGTCCAGTTCATCGAAGATGGTGGTGAGGCGGTCGGCCTGGCGCGGAGACTCGGCGGCGATGACGTTGACGTAGTCTTTGCTCTGGTTCTCGTGCAGGTTGGCCACCAGCCGCTGGAAGTCTTTGTTGAAGGAGGGCTGCGGATGCGCCTGGAACTGCACCACCTCGGCGTTCTTGAAGTTGAAGCGCTTGCCAAACTCCACCAAGGTGAATCCCTCCAGCAGTTTCTTGAACGTTTTGCCGGACTCAAACAGCGCCTCAGGGTTAGAAACGATCTGCACGCCCGCGCTATGCTCCAGCATCTCATGGAATGCCTGCTCGGCTTTCTCAAAAGACTCAGTCACCACGTCCACGGTTTGCCGGTAATCCTTGACCCAGATTTTGCTGTCTTCGGGGATGAAGTCCAGGAACGACTCGCGGGTTTCCTGCAGCAGTTTGGTCTGCACGTTTGGGATGATGGAGATCTGCTTTTTCTGCTCCACGCTGAGCTGCGTGTTGGGATCAAACGTCCGGATGCTTTCAATCTCATCCCCGAACATCTCCAGGCGGAACGGCAATTCATTTGCGTAGGAGAACACGTCCACAATGCCCCCACGCACGGCGAACTGACCGGCCTCGTACACGAAATCGGTGCGCTCAAAGTCGTAGCTGGAGAGCATTTCCGTCAGGAAATTCACATCTAGTTTCTCGCCCACCTTCGCGCCCAGCGTGTTCGCCACCAAGGACTTTTTGTTGATGACCTTCTCAGTGAGGGCCTCTGGGTAAGTGACAATCAAGGCACCGGCCCCGGCGCGGTCATTGAGGCGGTTGAGCACCTCGGCGCGGAGCAGGATGTTGGCGTTCTCAGTGTGGTCAAACTGGTAGGCACGCTTGTATGAGCTGGGGAAGAGCAGCACTTCCTGGCCGTCTTCCAGCAGGTTGGAAAGGTCGCTGTAGAAATAGGCGGCCTCCTCGCGGTCATGCAGGATGAACAGGTGCGTGTTGGGCTGCATGGTCTGCAGGGCAGACGCAACCACGGCATCCAGGCTGCCCACCAGTCCTTTCAGTTGTATATGTTGAGGTTCAGGAGTCTGCAGGCGTTGGGCCACGGTTTGCACCACGGGATCCTGGCGGTACAGCTCCAAAAATTGAGTTGCTTTCAAGGGTAAATCTTTTCTAGAAAATCAGGGGCAAAGCTAGCTATTCTTGCCGGTTAAGGAAACGAAGAGCACGGAAGCTTAGTTGCCTCTGAGCCTGAAGGTACAGGCCTATCTGTCAACACCATTTTAGGCGTATTTTCTCCAAAACAGGCAAAAAACAGGAATGTTTGGCTTAACAAAAAACAAAGGTGATTTGTATACGCAGTAAAATCTTTAGCCCGAATGCCGTACTTTTGGAACTGCATTCCGCCCCAAGCCTAACCTCTGCATATGGAATTCTTTGATTATTTCGTCAACGTCCCCGAGAACATCGTGATTGTTTCTCCTGAATTCAAGATTCTGGCTGCTACAGACCGGTACCTGAAAACCACCATGCGCAGAAGGGAAGAGATAATAGGGAAAGTCTTTCTGAAGGAAGTGTACCAGGACCCATCGGTCTTATTTGAGGAGAATCCGGTGATCATCTCCATCCGGAAAGCCATGGATACCAAAAAGGTGGACTACCTGGACGTACTACGGTACGACCTGGAGAGACCCACCGAGGAGGGCGGCGGTTTTGAGCCCCGTTACTGGGAGGCGTCACACACCCCGGTGCTGGACGAGGCCGGAAATGTTCGGTTCGTGATCCAGAACACCACTGACGTAACGGAGCGCGAACTGGCTAAACTGGCCCGCAAGGCCAGCGAGGAGAAATTCAAGTTCCTCACCGATGCCGTGCCGCAGCTGATCCATACGGCCGAGCCGAACGGCGCCTGCACCTACGTGAACCAACGCTGGCTGGACTATACCGGCCTGCCATTTGAGGACTTCATGGGCAACAGCTGGCAAAAGGTGATCCACCCCGATGACATTTACCGGGTAACAAACCGCCAGAAGGAAGCCATCTACGCTGAGACCGATTTCCAGGCCGAGCTGCGCATTAGGAGCAAAGACGGCGATTACCGCTGGTACCTGGTAAGAAGCCTGCCTATGAAAGATGACCAAGGTAAGGTGATCATGCGCGTAGGCAGCGCCAACGACATCCACAGCACCAAACTGATGGTGCAGGAGATTCTGGAGTCTAATGAGCAGATGTCGGCCTTGTCTGACCAGGTACAGCAGGCATTCCAGAAAGCCGAGGACCAGCGCCTTACCTTGGAGCGCCTCATCATGCAGGCACCCGCCATCTTCGCTATCCTGAAAGGAGCCGAGCACCGGTTTGAACTGGTGAACCCGCAATACCAGCAACTGATGCCCGGAAGAGACCTGATAGGAAAGAGCGTGACAGAGGCTTTGCCGGAAGTGGTTGAGCAAGGATTCCTCCAAATCTTGGACAATGTCTATAGCACCGGAAAACCATTTGTGGCTGAAGAAATTGGCGTGGAAATGGACTGGGACAACACCGGGAAGGTAGAAAGGCGCTATTTTACCACCACGTACCAGCCCCTGGTTGAAGCCGATAAGGTAACCGGTATCATTGCTTTCGGGTATAATGTTACAGACAAAGTAGAGTTAAGACAAGAGTTGGAAACACTCAGGAAAGGGTAGTGCCCTGGTTGAGGTTTAGGACTATCTATAAAAGTAGTTTTGCTGCAAATGAATCAAGCGCAGGTAGATTTCCAACAATTACGGATTAAGCATATTCTGTTTAAGTCAAAAGTGCGTTCTGTACTTTACGGCGGCACGCATGATGCTGACTTTTTTTCGCGTAATGGACCCATCAACATCTGGTTTAACTCTGTGGGGTTCTCCAGATACAGAAACGTTTCCGAGGTACTGGAGCTAAAGCAGGTGCAACAAGACCTGAGCGCCGCCGCCGACTCCCTGTTTTCCCTTTATGACAAGGGTAAGATAGACGAGGCCCAGAACGGTCTTGGCACTATTGAAAAACTGTCTGAGCGCTTTCTGCAGCTCCTTTCCAAACTGGAGGGCAAGTTAGCCGCTTAGGCCTTGAAACATACAAAAGCAAAGAGCGCTGTTCCCAGGGGGGCAGCGCTCTTTGCTTTTGTATGTTATATGATTTGGACCAGCACCTCTGGCAAAGGGTTATTCTTCGCTCTTCAACTTTCCTTCCATCTTCTTTTTGAATTTCTCCACCTTGGGTGTAGAGACGGCGCGCATGTACGGGTTGTTGGGGTTGTTGCGGTAGAAATCCTGGTGCTCTTCCTCAGCAGGGTAGAAGGCTTTGAACGCCACCACCTGGGTTACAATAGGGGCCTGGAACGCACGGGTACTGTTTAGTTGCTTCATGTAGGCGTCTATCTGGGCTTTCTCTTCTGGGGTGCGGTAGAAGATAGCAGAGCGGTACTGGGTTCCTTCATCAGGGCCCTGGCGGTTGAGCGTGGTAGGGTCATGCGCCGCGAAAAAGGCTTCCAGCAGGGTAAGGTAAGAAACGGTCTTGGGGTCATAGTAAATCTGGACCGCCTCGGCGTGGCCGGTCAGGCCGGTGCTCACCTGCTCATAGGTGGGGTTTTGGGTAGAGCCGCCCGTGTAGCCAGAGACCACGTCATAGACGCCTTTCAGCTTCTCGGCGGCTTCCTCGGTGCACCAGAAACAGCCGCCGGCAAAAGTGGCCACAGAAAGGCTGTCACGGGAAATGGCGGGTTGCTGCGTGGTTGGTTGATCAGGTTTCGCGGCTTGTTTTTCTTTCCGGCCCTGCGCGCAGGACGTGAAACCCAATAAAAATATACAGGCAAAAAGGAGAAGTCTCATGGTCTTGGAAAAGGGAGAAAGTACATACGCGTAGAACCGTAAAAGTACGGTATAAGTTTCGGGGACCGAGGGCCGGGGCAGGTAACTTTTTGGGTTTGGCTTCGTCCAAAGAATAGTTCACTAACCTTTCCGTAAAACTATGGCAGAATCTGCGAAAACCACCACCGACCATAACACCATCAAGAAATGGGCCGAAGCCCGCGACGGCAAACCCGCTTCTGTGAAAGGCACCGGCGACGGCGATGAGGCCGGCCTGCTGCGCATCAACTTCCCTGGCTACGCCGAGGACAACCTGGAGGACATTACCTGGGAGGAGTTCTTTGAGAAATTTGAGGAAAAGAAACTGGCTTTCCTCTACCAGGATGAGAAAGACAGCCGCTTCTCCAAACTGGTAAGCCGCGATAAATAGTTATCTCCAGCGAATTCTTTTGTAAGCGTTTAGGGCCTGCTTCCTTTTTAACAGGCCCTAAACGCTTTTTTTCTTTAAGGCCGCAGAAAAAGTGAGCAATATCATTCCTATTTATTTGGACTAATTCTAAACAGAAGCTAAATTTGTAGTGTTCCCTTTGAGCAAATCAGTAGAATTGCCTTATGCCAACCTCCCAGAACCTACAAGAGCTATTCCGGACCCTTTACGGCGCTGTTTACCAGTGCAATAGGTATAACTGCTATTTTGTAGAGTTCGCCGGCGGCATCTCGCCTTTCAAAGTGAAGGACTTTCTGGCTTTAAAGCAGCACGTTGACGCCATCAACGTGGAGGCCATGGTGGAAGATCCCTCCCGCGCCTCCGATGTCCATGTGCTCATGCCCTACCGCTCTGAGCGGTGCTTCGTCTTGACTCTCACCGATGTGCTGCATTTCCAGGAGTTGCTACAAGGCGCCCGCGCGATGATGTCTTTGAACAGTTTGCTTTATGAGTGTCTTTACGCTCCCGCTGTTTACTAAGCTTCTCCTCTTCGTAATTCCTTTTGTCTTGTTTAGGTTTGCCTTTGTCGTTACTCTTTTGGAGTTGACGTGGGATTTGTTTTGAGCCTATTTTTCGCAAATTGTGTCTTAAACGCATGTCTCCCTTTGAAGGGGGCGGGGGATGACTTCTTCTGCTGATCTTCTTCTCTCTCTTCTCTGGTTCAAGTCTGTGACTTGGACCTACCATGGTCTGCAGTTTGCAACTGCAGTGAGGCGCTAGCCTCAAAACCATTTTTTTGGTCTTTACTTCCTATTTCCTTTCTTCTAACTCTTTGGTTGCAGATGCGGCCTGCCCGCGTTTGTCACTTTTCTCCTTGATGAGAAAAGTAACCAAAAGAATCAAGAAGAAAAGAAACTCGCTGACGCTCAGACAGTCTTTTCTTCATTCTTGTGGCACCCCGCCACCGTCCTCTGTTGCATAGGGAACTTACGCCATTGCTGCTGGAGAAGCCATCATTTGCGCTCGGCGGAGGTTGGGTTACGCACGCGCCCAACCTCCGCCGAGCTGCATGCTCCTTTTTTGCTATTGAGCCGCTACAATGCCTTCATCGTCCTGCGGACGGGTGGAATCAAATCTGCTGTCCTCGTCATGTTTTCACCGGTTTGACCATGTAGAGACCAGGCACCGCCTTGGCTCCAACGATTCCGCTGCACTAAACCGGTTGCTACCAGAGAGGACATCCACGAGAGACGCCCCTGCATTCTTGCTTGTGCCGGAGAATGGCGCACAATCCCTTTTGGATGCGTCCTAATCCTGCCAACCGTTGCTGGGATTATCACCAACAACCACAACTACTGTTCAAGCGCTTCTCACGTATAGCTGATTTCCCCTCCTCGGAGGGGTAGGGGTGGGTTACGCGTTTAGAGCCTGTTTTCAAGAAAATAGGTCCAAAACAGAACAGCCTCCCCGGGCAGTCGCACATATACCATGACCTTCCAGACCTGAATTTAGACTGAATCTGTATTACGCCAAAAAGGGGATATACAAGAACAAAGAGCGGCTATAACCGGTATATTTGAGTTAGGCCGCTGATTCAAGGCAGGCCTGCAAAAGGAGATACAGACTATGAAAGATTTATTGAGACTGCGTACCTCTCTTTCAGAAGAAATAGAAACGCTCTTAAACGAACAGATAAAAGTAGAAGCCCATTCTTCGGCCACTTATTTGGCTATGTCTAGCTGGTGCAACCGCCAGGGCTTTGACTACAGCGCCGATTACTTCATGAAGCAATCGCACGAGGAACGTGAGCACATGCTCAAGATATTCAATTTCGTGAGTGATTTGGGTGGCCATTCCATCTCTCCGGAGGTGGTGAACATTCCGCAGGAGTTTGACTCTTTCAGAGATGTGTTTGAAAAGGCGCTGCAGCAGGAAATTTTTGTGACCCAGCAGTTCAACCGTTTGGCCGATCAGTGCATGAAATCACGGGATTACATGACGTTCCAGTTTCTGCAGTGGTTCTTGAAAGAGCAGGTAGAAGAGGAGTATGTGGCCCGCCGCGCCCTGGAACTGTTTGACGTGATTGGCGAGGAAGGCACCGGCCGTTGGGAGATTGACAAGAACGTGCGTAAAATCAAATACGACAACGACGGCGAATAGCCTTTTCCACTGACTTCCCGTATAAAAAACAGAACCCCTCAAGCCCGTAAGCCTGAGGGGTTTTTTATTTGCCTAGCACTTGTTCCCTGAAAACCTGCAGAACCTGTGCCTCGCTCATGTCATGCAGCCAGATGTTCTGCGGCTGGATACTGAAAATAGGGCCATGCTTGCAGCGATCGGTACAGTCGGTTTTAATGATCTCTACCTCGTCTTTCAGGCCGGCCATCTTCAATTGGTCGCGCATGGCCTTGCGGATTTCCTTGCCGCCGCGTTTCTGGCATTTGCCGCTGCCGCAGGCGTAGATTACCTGGCGGGGGGTGGTTGGGTACTTACTCATATAAGGCGTGGATGTCTTCTCCCTTGTACGGCCCCAGTCCGGAATGGCTGCCTCGTTTTGACTGAGCCTCCATTCCCGAACGTTCCTGTTTCAGAGCCCTATTGATAAAATGAGCCTTAAAATCGGAAAGGGCAGCCTGAGGCGTTAGTCTTCGTAAGCGTTGCGCTGACGTTGGGTTTTGTAGATCTGCCAGATGTAGAGCAGAATGCCGCCGGCCAGTAGCCCATAGATGGCAAAAGTAAGCGTTCCGTTGTTCTGCTGGTACACCGTGTCTTTACCCTGGAAAAAAGTAAGGTTCTTGGCCGGGGCCGACAACCCGTACAGCCTGCGCACACCGCCGTTCTCCAGCACGTCTTCCCGGTCACTGTACTCCACCCGCAGCCGGTCGCCGGGTTTAAGGGCGGCTTTGAAGGCGGTGGTATCAAAAGAGGATTCCTGCTTGCCGGCGAGCTCAAACCGCTCAGCGAATTCTTTGAGCCAGAGACCGTAATCTCTCTCTCCCTCGGGGGTTTTCTTGAATGAATAGTTGATCAGGGTTCCTTCCTTCACCATCAGGTCTTGCACATGCTTCACTTCCTGGGTCAGGTTTTTGAAGACCAGCAAGCCTAAGCCCATAATGATCAAAAGAATGGCGGGCATGAACTGACCCGAGATGGGCAACGGAAAAGTAGGAACGCCTAAGGTGCGTCTACCGCGTTTTGACATAGTATGTTTGAATAAGATAAAGTTCTAAAAGTATTAAAACTATGGCTAGGAGAGAAGAGTTCGTTTTCCCTGGAAGTTCCGGGGCCTACTTTCAGGAAGAAAGACAGGTCTCGGCAGCTTCTGTTTTTGGCCGAAAAAACTAAAAAGAAGCCCTAAACGGAAGGAGAGGGGGCTGCCCTAGTACGACACGTTGTTCAACCGGCCCTCCCTGATTTTGAACAGTTTGTTGGAGTACGCCCCATAAACATCCATCTCAAAAGTGGCTGAAAAACGTCTTTGCTCCAGGTCAAAGGCGGTAATGGTAAAGGTCCCCACGTGCTGCGGATCAGTGGAGAAGATGCCTGCCGAGTTGGCCGGATGCCGGCCCAGGTACTGGAGTGCCCCGTTGCTTCCAGCGCCACTCCCGGGGGTATCATCAGGGTTATAATATAACTTTGATTGATAATTGATGGTGTAGTTGCCCACACCGTGTACATCCCTTATGTCCAGGTGGATGGTTTTAACCGAGTCGTTGCAACTGTCAGTGCCCTTAATGATTAGTTGGCCGCTGGTAGGGTCGTAGGTCACCTCCAGGTTGTTTTTAGGTGCCGTAGGAACGGGGATTTTGCCTTCCAGATTGGAGCAGGCCGTGAAGTTAGAACCGTTTATTTTAGCCGTCATGGCAGGATCCTGGATGAATTCATCGCCACAGCCTGAGAAGAAAACCAAAGAACAGAATAGAAAGAAAGTAAAAGAAAGGCGCATATAACAGAAAAAGTAGAGCAATGGCATGGGGAAGCTCACTGAAAAGAAGAGGCTTCTCAATGCCGTAGCTCAATGCCGTAGATAAATAAGGGGCTATTTCAGGATTTCCACCCAACCTTTGGCGGTGTTGCCCTCCGTGTCTTTAAGGATGTAGAAATACGTGCCTTCAGAGAGGTTACCGCCATTCCATTTCTGGTTATAGATTTTCTGCTGGTACACCTGTTTTCCCCAAAGGTCATAGACAATGATCTCGGTAGGGAAACAACTGAAATGCTGCACAAAGGTCTCGTTTTTATCATCGCCGTTGGGCGTGAAGATATTGGGGATGAAAGGCGGCTCCACTACCACTTCTCCTACTTCCAGAATGGCCTGACAACCGTTTCCGTAGGTGGCCAGGAGGGTGACTTTGTACTTGCCCGGGGTTTTGTAAAGGTGCCGCGGCGAATGCTCCGTAGATTGGGTGCCGTCCCCAAAGTCCCAAGTGAAACTGTCTGCGTTGCTGGAGCCGTTGGCAAAAGCCGCGTTGAAAGGAGCGTAGCCTGATACCAGAGGATTGTCATTACAGCCATTGGAAAGCTGGGCTTGCATGGTGGGCACCGGTGGCATGTTGATCACCTTGGTATCTGTGACCGGGCAAGGAGTGGCGAGCGAGTAAGACGCGGTGATGGTGCCGGTAAAGCCGGGAGGCGGCGTGAAAACACCCGCCGCCGATACGTTGGTGCCGCTCCAGGTGCCGCCGGGTACATTTGCCCGCAACTGGAAAGGTGTGAGGCTCCCTGGGCACAAAGTGGTATCGGGGCCAATCTCCACCAGGGGGAGAATTACCTCCACGGTAATGGAGGCAGAGCCGCAGACGCCGTCAGAGCCGTCATTGCGGTAAGTGATCACATGCTTGCCTACCCCGGCTACGGCCGGATTGAACAAAGAGTCGGTGACGCCTTTGCCCGAGAAAACGCCGCCCGCCGGCGAGCCCGTCAGTTCCACAAGGTCCTTGGAATTTACGCAGTACAGGTTCTGCGGGATGGTGAGGGTGTGCGTCACGGGTGGGGTCACGGTCATGACCATGGTGTTGGAGATGGCGCAGGAACCAGTTCCGGTTACGGTGTAGGTGAGCGTGTGCGCACCCACCATCTCAGGGGTGGGGGTGAACCTGTAGGCCCCGTTTACCATAGAAACGCCATTGCCGGCCCAGACGCCCCCGCTGGGCGAGCCCGGCAGGTTCACGGCGCCAGCCTCCAGGCAGATTTCCTGGTCAGGGCCGGCATCGGCGCGCAGTTCCTCTGCGAAATCAAATTTGAAAGCGGCATTGTTGCAATTTATGCTGTTGTTGGTTCTGGAGTAGAAGTTGGCGCCCGCCGGAACCGGGAAATTGGATTTGGCCTGGCAGCCGCCGCAGACCGCCTGATACACGTAGCCTTTCTTGTCAAACCTACTGGTGCCGCCGTCTACGTGCTCAAAGCTGCCGCCGGTGATGGTCTGGTTTCCGCCGTAAAAAGTAGCGTAGATAAGCTCGCTGGCGTTGGTGCCCAGTTGCATGAGGTAGAAGTCGCCGCCGTCTGTGGTGGTCTGCACCGCCCCTGGGGTAGTGGGCAGACCCGTGGTGGTGCCGTTGCCATAGAATCCGCCGTTGTTGCTGCCGCCCCACCCAGAGACGTAGATGCGCTGGCAGTCATCTACCAGAAATGCTGTAGGCGAAATGTCAATGGTGGTGCGCCCGGTGCCAAACACGGTAGACCAAACGGTGGTAGACAGGTCATTGCTTAGCTTATGGAGAAACTGCCGGCCGCCCCGGTTGCTGTAGGTGCCGCTGGTGACCGGGTAACCACCCAAGGTCTGGCCCAGCAGGTACACGCTGTACTCGGCATCTAACTGCAGAAAATAGGTTTGGTCATACGCCTGGGTGCCTAGGAAAGTAGCCGCCATGATAGTGGAGCCCGTGTTGTTTATCTTCAGCACAAAGCCGTCTGTGTTGCCCGCGGAGGTTGGTTTCATGCCATTGGCGGTGCCGGGAAGGGTGGTGCTGGTGGTGCCGCCGCAGACGTATACCTGCCGGTTCTGGTCCAGCTGGATGGAGTAGGCGGCATCGGTGCCGGAGCCGCCGTAGTAGCTGGCCCAAAGCACCTGGCTAAGGTCTGGGGAAAGCTTGCAGATCACCGCATCGTTTGAGCCGCCCTGCATCTCTGACCCAAATCCGTTGGTAGCCGGGAAGTCATCTGAGGAAGTATTGGAGGCAATGTACACGTTCCCGTCTGGGTCAGTGATGATGTCGCCGCGATATTGGTCGCCGTAGTTCTGGACCAGGGTAGGAAAGGAACCGGTCCGGGTGAGGAGCCCATCGTTCTGGCTACCGCCCAGGAAAGTGGAGGCCAGCAACTTGTCGCCGTTTTTGCTGAGGCGGGTGATCACCAGGTCTGACCCGAAAGTATAGGAAGGGTTGCCACCGGTGCCCAGCGGAGTAATAGGCGGACCGCCTTTGAACGTGCGGCTCAGCGCAGCGGCAGAAGTAGGGTAATCGGCGGAGCTGGAGGTGCCCAGCACCAGGAGTTCATCTGCGGCGTTCACCACCAGGCTGTGCGGAGACTCAGTACTGCTGCCGCCCAGGTAGGTGGCATACAGGCGCGCCGCTGGTCCGCTTACTTTGGTGTCATACTTGATGATGGCCATGTCCCAGATGCCGTTGAAAGCCTCGCTGAAGGCCCCGGTAGAGGTAGGGTACCCGGTGCTGGAGGCGATCCCCCCCGAGTACATGTTGCCCTCGCTGTCATAGGTGGCGGTGTATCCCCAGTTATCAGCGGTAGAGCCGGTGAAGGACGAGAATTCCACCACCGGGTCAATCACCAGCGGGTAGCGGTTGTCAAAGCCATCGGGGAATTGGAACGTGACGGTCTGGCCCGAGAGTTGGTAGAGGCATTTCACTTCCACGCGCTGGTTCTGCACCATCTGGTACGCCACGGGCTTGTGCTCTTTCACGTCACCCACCGAGGTCTCTACGCGCAGGTTTCCGTCTTGCAAAGACAGGTTGGAGACGCCCTTGTACTTGAGTCTGATCTGGTCTGGCGAGGTGCCCGGCGCCACAAACAAATCGTATTTTAGGTTACCAGCCTTTTCATAGAGGGCCAGGTCTACCCCTTTGTACAGGCCCTTGTAGCGCACCTGCCGAAAACCCCGGGCACCGGACCCCCATTTCTTAGGGTCCTTGCCCAGGTAATAGTTCCGGATACCTTCGGTGACTTCCTGCGGTTGCAGCACCGGGGCCGGATTGGCATTCTCAAACGTAACGGAGTAGGCGTGGCTCTTCAGAACATCGGGCGCGGCCGAAGTACGTTGGTTCGCGGCACCCGCTTGGGAATGTCCGTGGTTTTGGGCCGCGGCCAATGCCGTTGCATCATGCAGAACATACATGAACCCGGTGGGCTGCAGAAACATCTTGCCCCCCCAGACATCGGCGGCGAAAGCCACCTGGGTAGGCCACTGTCCTTTGTTCTCCACAAACTCCAGCGTGCGGAAATCTGTGCTATTGGTTCTGGCCATGACCACTTGGGGCGCTGGGTTGGGTGCGGTAACAGGCGCGGGCGCTGGAGCCCCCATGAAAAATTCCAGTAGGGTCCAGAAGGCAGAAACAATAAAAAGGAAAGGGGGCAGGCTCATTGTCAGAATTTGAAACTTCTGACTAAAAATAAGCTAATTTTCTTAAATGTCAGCTTTTGGGCTGCCCTTGTTTTTAGGTCTGTTTTTAAAAAAGAGATAAAAAACGAACTACCAGCCCATTCTGTCTTTCAGGGAGGTGATATGCCCCACGTGGTGCTCTCCGTGCCAGGCGTACATGCCCGCCACCTGGAACAGATACGTCTCGCCGCTCTGCGGATGGATGTAAGACCGGTGCCATTCTTCCATGCAAAGAGACCGAAGCAAAATAACCCACCGTTGGTGCAAGGCCTCCAGCATCTGGAGGGAAAGCGCGGGGTCTGCCCAGTGGGCATCCCGGAGGTAAGCCCAGGAAGATTCTTCGTAGGGTTTAATGACCGGGGTGTTTTCTGTGAGTGCCAACCGTACCCGGGTGTAGGCATTGAGGTGGCTATCAGCGAGATGGTGCACCACCTGGCGCAGGCTCCAGCCGCCGGGGCGGTAGGGGGTGTCCAGCTGTTCATCTGACAGGTTGTGGATGGCGGCGCGCAGTTTGGCAGGCAAGGCCTCAATGGCCATAAGCGACTTCTTTACAAAAGCCGACCCGTACAATGGGGGTGCCTCATATCTTCCTACAGGGTAGCGTAAAAGTTCAAGGGGCAGTGTTGGTGTTTCCATGCAGATACAGAACTAGTCTCAAACAAATCTAACGAAATAGACCATTTCAGGCTGCGTTTAGGGCCTTAATTTTTAAAACCGGTGGAAAACTATTTTAGCGTAAAGTCAGATTATCACTTTCGGATACAGAATGAAAATGCATTTTTTGCGCAACAATGGACAGGTGCTGCGGGTTGTAGAACAGGCGCTGCTTTTACTTTCTTTTTATGAAAACAGGTCCTAAACGCAAATCCCTTTAAAGATGCCAGAGTTACCCGAGGTAGAGACCTATCGCCGTTTCATTGACGAGACCAGCCTGTTCCAGCCTATTACCGAGGTGGAGGTGCAGGACCCCAAGCGGCAACTGCAGGTAGACCTGGATGATTTCAGGAGGACGCTGCGCGGAGAGCAGTTCACCCAGACGGCCCGCATTGGCAAGCAGCTTTTCCTGGAAACTGCCCGAGGCCCCATCGTGACCATGCACTTCGGGATGACCGGCGACGTGGCTTACTACAAAGACGAGGCAGACACGCCGCGCTTTGCCCGGGCCATTTTCCATTTTGAGAACGGCTTTAAGTTCGCTTTCCTGGACTCCCGCAAGTTCGGTCGGCTGGGACTCACCCAGAGCGTTGCCGCGTTCCGGCTACAGAAGAAACTGGGCCCCGATGCGCTCACCCTCTCCACCGAGGAACTAACCCAAGGACTGGCCAGAAAGAAATCAGCGATCAAGCCGCTGCTGCTGGACCAGCGCATAGCGCCCGGCGTTGGCAACTGGATTGCCGATGAGGTGCTCTTCCAAGCCCAACTGGAGCCAGAGCGCCCCGCTGATTCCCTGCAGCCCGCCGAGGTGGACCGCCTAGCCACCTGCATCCGAGAGGTGCTGGAAACCGCCATCGCCGCCGAGGCCATCTACCGTGATTTCCCCTCGCATTACCTCATCCATGCCCGCGAATGGGACGAAGCGCCTGCCTCTGCCACCAAAGACGCGCACCTCCACTGCCCCCGCTGCCAAACGCTCATCCAGAAGAAATACGTGGGTGGCCGCGCTACCTACTTCTGCCCCAATTGCCAGGTGTAGCGCTGGCTGATACTTGGTTTGCAAAGGTCTGCTGTTGAAAAACGAGTTTGGTCAATAATGTTATTCCTATATAGTATATTCGGCAGTACCGATCCGGTTATCTGTCAATTGATGCTGTAAGCAGGATGTTCGCCGAAGCTATAGTGCTGATAACCGGAATGACTCCGTTTATTCAGTAGTTATCTGGAATTAACATATGACAAAAACTTTCCTCCTAATAATAATTGTTGCACTTGGCTCCTGTAAACTTAACGATACTGAAAATAACCAAAGTGCCTTATCAGAATTCAACTTCACGAATATTAACTACAAAGCCTCTCCTGGAAAAGGTAGTTTTGGATTAGCATTTACAGAGAAAGACACGATGCAGAATGGGGATACTTATAGGCTGAAGTTATTTATAGAAAACCATCAGAACTTATACTCTTCAGATAGTGTAAGGCCAACCTTCAGATTTTACGAATACTTTACTGGAGACTCCCTTTCATGGCATAAGTTACACAATAGCAACCAAGTTGTGGAGGGGACTCAGGACACAGCCTTCATAAAATTCATAGCAAAAGACGTGAATTTAAAGAAAGGTGAATCAAGGGTGCATACTTGGCGAGGAATGATTAATATACCGCGCCCAAACACCTATGATACAGTGTTCTTAGTAACATATGAGTATATTATACAGCAGAAATAACTCCAGATAACAACACCTAAACGTCAACCTTCGGCCGATGGCCTCACCCGCCGTTTAGCCTAGTACGTTACCGCAAATGTGTAAAAATTAAGAATGAAATCTATCCTCACAATCCCTTTATTGTTCCTAATCTCAATATTTTGTTGTGCGCAGACGGAAGACTTTGATTCTTTGATAGTTTCCTTCGGTCCTAGAGTGGGCCCTTTTTATCAAGACAGCATTCACGTACCACTAATTTACAGAGGGAAAGAGTTCAACATCAACTTAGCGGATTCTTCCTTAGGGTTCAAGACAAAATCCATTGTTATAGGCAGTCCAAATTCAGATGGGTCCTTTCCGTTATCATACTCTGTTATTTACAAAGAGCATATTGTTTCCTTGTTCGAACCAGGTTCCTTTACCTGCCTTAGATTGTCTGACTTTTCAAGAAATACTCAATTTGAGGTTTCATTAAATAAGCATAAGTTTAAAGCTTTCTGGCTAATTGATGAAAAGCTATATGGCCTCTCTAAAGGAAGGTTCTGGCATCTAGATTCAATGGACAAATGGGTTAGAACTAAAGGGCTACCTTTAAAAGCAAACTCAAAGTCTCACCTTTGCGAAAACAATGATTACATTGTGTATGGGGACTGCAATGGCGAATGGGGCGGGACAGTATACTTCTATAATCGAAGAACTAAAGAAACTTATTTTACCGAAGCAACCTGCGCAAACACCGTTACAGAAGCCAATGGAGGATTCAATGTATTATCAAAATTAGGCCATGGTGGTGGGAGCACAGAGCTGAAGCATGTTCCTAACCCGACCGAACTGCCAAATGTAAAAGACTTCAAAAGAAAAAGAAAAACCGTAGAAGCATTAGGGTATGCCGATTCTTCAAACCACGCGGTTAAAATTTTTGATTACTATTGGATTCAGATGTTTTCCCGATTCAACTGGGAAGGAAAGGATTTGTATTTAGTCCATTGGCAGGAAAGGACTTTTTTGGCTGAAATAAAAGGAAATGATTTTATTATCGTCGACCCCCTCTTCAACTCTGACCTTTACACACACAACCCCATAACTAAAAAATATTCCACTGGAGAGGTGCTGATAAATTTGGACCATTATGGTACTGGGGGTGAAAGAGAAGTATCACTGGTAGTAATAAAAGGTAAAGAAATGATTAAAATAGATTGGAACAATAAACACTAGCGGTAACAACACCTAAAGGGCATTAAAACGCCCTATTGCCAAGTCCGTTAGAGTTAATAGAAAATATGAATAAAAGCCTCCTTTTGTTTTTGACTTTATTAGCTGTTAGTTGCCACCCAAAGGCATCGGAAAAAGGCAATCCACCCAATAAAACTCCTAAAGACGAAAATGTTCTGGAGAGCTCGAAACGCTTTGAAGAGTGGCTTAGAACAAGCCATGAAGAAGACATAAGGAAAATAGCCGATACTAATAGAGTTGTTTTCAGATTAAATTGGTCTCGCGCCTTTCACCCTGAAGTCATACTAAGAGTTGAGAACTTCCCGATTTATACAAAAACCACAGATTCCCTTTATCATGTGGAGCAGTACGCTGTATCCAAAATATATCTAGACGAATTGAATGATTACTCTAGTTCGGCTCTACCATACCTATATGAGCAAAGAAACACCAGAATCTCATTGGAAGAGATTGAGAGCCTGAAGACATTGGCTAATCAGCTAAAGATTTGGGAGGTAAAATCAGACATAAAGGAGATTCTAGATGGCTCAATCTGGGAGTTAGAAATCTACATGAATGGCAAGTACCATCAAGTAAGTTCAAACTCAGTGAGCCCTGCCATAAAAAGGATTGGTCAAGAGATGTTGGCATTGGCCAAGCTCAGACTACCAAAAGATGAAATTTACTAAGAACTACTAACCCTAGCAACGTGTAAACGTCAGCATCGGCCGACGGCCTCGTCGCCGTTTATCCAGTAGTTAGCCAAAACTGAAAAAATGGAAAATTGGGAGACGTTAAAGGAGGAAATCTATTTTGTAGATGGCTCCTTACGTGACATCTACGTCTTTGACACCGACAAGGAAGATTGGAGGCGCTGGGCTAACTATGTTAACGAAAACTATACAGTTCAATTCTTCAACGGACGGACACTGAAAACGGAAGACAGAATAAATGTTGATGATTTGTTACTGTATTTTACTAATCCTGCCGATTTCAAAGAAGTAAATAAGGCCTCAATAATATTCGGCAACATATATATCAACTGTATCTTGTTTTGGGAACCTGAAATGGAAAGCGACATCTCTCCGAGAGAAGTCCAATCATTGGAAGACCATCAAGCAATAGTCGGGTATATGAAGTCCGTGGCCAAAATATTAAATAAAAAAGTCATATTAACTTTAGAGGCAACTAAAGAATTAGTATTTATAGAAGTATAAAAAACAGCATTGGCTAACAAAGTAAAAACATCATGCTACAACCGACCGCCTAGCACGTTGTTTATACTAGCCGTTGGCACAGATTATAATATGACACGACTAAAACATAAATATGGGCTTTTAATAATTGGAATTGTAATCGGTATCGCATACGGACTTATAACACGTTTGGTATTTGGATATAAAGCAACTTTAGCTTCGGTGACATATTTGTTTATAATTCCAACAATTTTGGGCATTATACCATTGATGTTTGCAGACACAGACAAACTGAAATCTTATCGGAATATCATCTTCATTCCTTGGTTGACTGTTTCCACTTTCTTTTTGACAATGTTCCTTATCGGATTAGAAGATTTTATTTGTTTGCTGGTTCTTGCTGGACCATTTTTTATCCTCGGGACTATTGGTGCATTGCTTTTCCGGCTTGTTCAAATTAACAACCATAAAAGCAAAGGAAAGCTATTGACTTTGGTTTTAGTGCCCTTTCTTTTTGCCCCAATAGAAAATTACATAAAAACCCCATCGGAAACATACAGCACCATAAGCGAAGTTGTTATTTTATCAAAACCAGAAGTAATTTGGGATAATATAGTTGAAGTGAAAACTATCAAGAAAGGTGAATACAACTCTGGTTTCTTTAATTCTGTGGGTATTCCAAGGCCAATAAGTGCAACAGTTGAAAAGAAAGAAATTGATGGTCAGAGAATTGGAAAATTTGAAGGCGGATTAAAGTTTATTGAAACAATAACAGAATATGAAGATTTTAAAAAAGTTTCGTTTGATATTGAAATTGATCCAAAGACTGTAAGGCAAAAAGTATTTGACCAACATGTTCTAAACGGTAATTATTTTACATTCGTTGACGCAACATACAAATTAACAGAATTGAATAATGGTCAAGTAAAACTGACACTTTTATCAAGTTATAGATTAACATCAACAATAAATTTTTACGGTAAATTTTGGGGTGATATAATCTTGTCAGATTTTCAAAACAGACTTTTAAGTGTAATTAAGGCAAGATGCGAAAAGAAGAAACAACAGGTGTTAACACTATGTGAAAATCATGCTTTAGCCAACGGTCTAGCACGACTTTCACACTAATCGTTGCCAGTAATGTTAAAGATGAATGGACGCGGAATTAGAAGCAAAAGTCATTAAGCGATTTATCGTTGATAGAAAGCAGGAACGGTATTTAACACTTATTCAGGCTGAAAAAACCAGAAGTAAATTCACCAACGCATTAGCCCACTTTAGTTCCCAACTCAAGGACTTTGAAGAAATCAAAAAGAATGAGTGGAAAGTACTTGAGGAGAAACTTAAGAACCTTGGTAATCCGACTGACTGTTACGTCATTTCTGAGAACGGAGAAATTGACGCGAGAAGAATGAATGTAGAATTAGCTTTAAGAGAATCCATCGGGCATGGCTTTGGAACCTTAGTTGTGTTTGGAGACGCAAATCTGGTCTATTATGAGGGAGAAGGGCCAAGCGACAGATGGATAAGTAGAACTGTAAAGTAAAAAAACACTTCTACCAAGGGCCTCGTGTAAACAGCATACTTCGCCCGGATGGCCTTGCACGCTGTTTACACGAGGCCCTTGGTAGTAATGTGAAATAATAAAAATGAATTTCAGAAAATGAGATTAAGCAATTCCTTCAGTGGCGCTTTAAGAACATTTGCTTACTTCATGGCAAGTGGAAGCCATAATATGCTTAAGGGCATAAACTACCTTGAACTATATGGAGAAGAACCAAGTGCCATTGAGCAAGCCTTTGCCATTTACACCAATGTTATTGAGTTGGACGAGGATGGAAATGTTCTGAATGCCAAATATGCTGAAAAAAGAGCAACTCAGTATATCCGCTCTTATTGTGATTCTTCTTATAAGGTTGAGCCTCCATTTGAAGATTGGGAAGTTACTCTATACAATCCACCACCCTTACAAGACTTGATTTGAAAGTGTGGTTGAATTTGAATAAAAAAATAAAAAAGAGAAACTACATCAACACAGCTAAACGTCAGCCTCAGCCAACGTTCTCGCCTATCGCTTAGCCTAACCCTGATCAGGTAATTCAGTTTCTAGCTAAATAAAGATTAATGAAAAATATATTTGCGCTGCTGAGCCTGCTTGCCTTGGCTATTCTTGCTTTCAAACCTGCTGATGATAAAACAGTCTCTAACCTCTCAGATGAGAACGGCTGGGTGGAACTTATCAATGGGAAAGACTTAACCGGATGGAAAGCCACCGAGAATCCTGCTACCTGGTCAGTAACGGACGGTCTTTTCCAAGCCGACGGAAAACGTTCCCATCTGTTTTATGAAGGAGAACACCTGAAAGACGGTTTCAAAAATTTTGAACTGGAAGTGCAGGTGAAAACTTTCAAGCTAGCTAATACAGGCATCTATTTTCATACCAAGTACCAGGAAACAGGCTGGCCCAATAGCGGTCTGGAAATACAAGTGAACAATACTCATATAGGAGAAGGGGACTATGTAGAACTCAAAAAAACGGCTAGCCTTTACGGGGTGCGGAATCTATACAAAACGTTTGGCCAGGATGGGGAATGGATGACGATAAAAGCCCGGGTAGAAAGCAACCGGGTGCAGGTTTGGCTCAATGGCTTGAAAACGGTGGACTACCTGCAGCCCGAGAAAACATTTAAGACCGTTCCACGACTTGGAAAAGGAACGTTCTGCCTGCAGGGGCATGATACGCTGAGCAAGATGCAGTACAAAAGTTTCAGGGTGCGCCGCTTGCCAGATGATGCCCGTTCTAACGCGGTTGCTCCAGTGTTGGGTGCTTGGCATGACAGCCTCGTTGTGCTGCAGGGCCGTCAGTTTGCTTTTATTGACTTGAATCCAAAGACTACCTTATCCGCAAAAGAACTTGCAGACTACTTCTATACCACGGGCATCAATGTTTCTATGGTAAAAAGTCCTGCCGCTGCTAAAGAACTTGCCACAGGTAAAAATCTTCCCCTTTTTACCGGTATAAAAGTGACGGCTACAAACCAGGCAATGGCCAAGGCATCCGCCGCAGACTATATTGTGGGTGAAAGCACTGATGTAAAGACGGCGCAGGCATTGCTGAAAGGGAAGAAAATCAATATCTGGTCTGACAAGGGCAGAACCCTTACCACCGCTACAGCCGCAGAACTGTTGGACCTGGCAAAACAAAACAACATTGCCATTGAGATTGACAATGTAAGCAAGAGCCCGTCGGTGGAAATCATAAAGATGGCGAAGGCCAAAGGCTGTAAATTCACCTTCGCAGGACTAGTACCTGCTTCAAACATGCAAAAATCAATGTATGTGATGAAGGTCCTCAAAGAGGCGAATCTTTCTTATAAAGACCTTTACATTCCCAAATGGTAGCACTTTTAGCCAGGGCTTGATTCACCTACGGGCTTTATGGTGCTTGAACGCCATGGAATAAAAACTAACGACAAGATGGTGGTAACGCAGTGCTGCGTTACAGGCTGTCACTCATTTTAAATAATACTTATGCGACTTTACTTCTCCAGGGTACTTAGCTTCTTGGTTTTAGTGGCCCTGTTTAGCTCCTGTACCCGACCGGGTGAGGTGGGAACCGAAGCGGGCGGGCAATTCAATGTGGAGGAAGCGACGATTGCCGACATCCATACGGCTTTCAAAAAAGGCACCTGTTCCTGTGAGCAATTGGTGACCACCTACCTGCAGCGGATCGAAACCTACGACCAGCCTACCAAACTAAATTCCATAGTTCTCACCAATCCAAAGGCGCTTCAACTGGCCCGGGAACTGGATGCAGAATACCGGAAAACGAAAAAACTGCGGCCGCTGCACTGCATTCCGCTTATTGTGAAAGACAATTTCAATACCAAGGGCCTGCAAACCGCCGCGGGCTCGCTGGCCATGAAAGGCTTTGAGCCGGAGACCGATGCCTACCAGGTGCGGGTACTGCAGGAGGCTGGCGCATTGGTGCTGGCGAAATCCAACATGGCCGAGTGGGCCTTCAGTCCCATGGTCTCCATCAGTTCCATTGCGGGCGAAACACTGAATCCATACAACCTAGGGCATGTACCGGCCGGATCCAGCGGCGGCACGGCTGCGGCGGTGGCTGCCAACCTGGGCAGCGTGGGTTTGGGTTCTGATACTGGCAACTCCATTCGTGGTCCTTCTTCGCACAATGCTCTGGTGGGCTTCCGCTCCACGTTGGGGCTTACCAGCCGTGCGGGCATCGCGCCGCTGTATCTGCGCAACGATGTGGGCGGTCCCATGGCCCGGACGGTAGAAGACGCTACCCGTATATTGGAGGTAATTGCGGGTCACGACCCAGCTGATCCACTAACCGAACACAGCCGGGGCAAGGTACCGGCCAACTACCGCCAATTCCTGGATAAGAACGGCCTCAAAGGCGCCCGTATTGGCGTGCTGCGGATATTGAGTGACAAAAACCCCGACCCACAGGTAAAAGCCCTGTTTGAAAAAGCCATTGCAGACCTCAAACGCCTGGGTGCCGAGATCGTGGATCCTTTTGAAGTCCCGAATTTTGCGGAGGTAAGCGAGGATCAGTGGTGTTCCGTTTTTCAGCACGATATAAACCAGTACCTGGCCTCTCTGGGACCCAAGGCGCCGGTGAAGAATTTGCAGGAAGTAGCAGCCTCGGGCAAGTACTCGGCCTACATCAAAGAAAACTTAGAGTACGAACTGAGCCAGACGACCGCACCGGCTGCTAATGCCACCACTTGCGGCGATGCCTACCACGATACCCGCCGCATCGCTTTCCGGGAGGCTGTGACCGGGGCCATGAAAAAGCACCGGCTGGATGCGGTTATTTATCCAACCTGGAACCACCCGCCCGCGAAAGTAGGCGATTTCAAGGGCTACAAGGGCGACAATAGCCAGATCATTGCGCCGCACACCGGCTTACCCGCCTTTACGGTACCCATGGGCTATACCTATGGCAACCTGCCGGCCGGCCTGCAGTTCCTGGGCGATCTGTTTGCAGAGCCTACGCTGATCAAGCTCACGTATTCGTATGAGCAGGGCACAAAGCACCGCAAGCCGCCCGTGCGTTTTAGTGAAAGTGAATGATTTAATTCTTGCAAGCCTGAAGCAAATTCCTAGATAAAAGTATGGGGGTAAGGCTAAGCAGAAATAAAAGTCCAGTTCAAGTGTTTTCTGCCTATTTTCTGTAAACTTCAATAAAACCTCATGCCCATGAATCTACCACAGCAATTGGCCAGGCACCTGAGAGAAGTTCATTTCGGGGAGAACTGGACGGACGTCACCATGCGGGAAAACGTTTCGGACCTTACCTGGCAACAGGCTACCGCCAAAATCTCTACGCTCAACACCATTGCGGCCCTGGTGTACCATACCAACTACTATGTAAAGGCGGTGTTGCGGGTATTAAGGGATGAATCGCTCAACGCCAAGGACACCGACAGTTTCAACCATCCGGCCATCGACTCACCCGAAGCTTGGGGGAAATTGCTGCAGGAATCCTGGACCGATGCCGAAGACCTGGCCCTGCTGGTGGAGCAGTTGCCGGAATGCAAACTGTGGGAAACCTTTGTGGAGGAGAAATACGGAAGCTACTACCGCAACATTCAGGGCGTGGTTGAGCATGCCCACTACCATTTAGGCCAGATAGTGTTTCTTAAAAAACTGTTGTCGCAGCCCATCGAAACAAGTGTAGCGCAAAGTGTCCGTTAACCTGCCCGTGAGAATCAGCAGCCATCAAAAACAGCGTCAGCGTTCCTTATAAAAGCCCGATCTGCTAGCATTCTACTTTAGCAACGATTTATGAAAATCCTCCTGGAAACAGAAAGACTAAGGCTGCGGGAGTTCACGCTCCAGGACACGGCTTTTATCATCACCCTCATGAACAGCCCGGGGTGGCTGCAGTTCATTGGGGACCGAAACGTGAAAACCCAGGAGCAGGCCCTATTTTACCTGCAGAACGGCCCCCTGAAAAGCTACTTGCAGCATGGCTACGGGTTGTCTTTGGTAGAACGCAAAGAAGACGGGCAGGCGATTGGCATGTGTGGCCTGGTGAACCGCGACGGTCTGGACCACCCCGATCTGGGCTTTGCTTTTCTCCCAGATTTCAGCGGACAAGGCTATGCTTCTGAGATGGCCAGCGCCGTGATGGAAGACGCCAGCACCCGCCTGCAGATCCCCACCATCCTGGCCATCACCGCCCCCAATAACGCAAGGTCCATCCGGCTGCTGGAGAAAGTAGGGTTGAAGCTCCAGAAAACCACCCGTTTGCCTGGCAGCCACGAAGACCTGCTGCTGTTCAGTAATCAGTCTGTTCCAACCAACCCATCAAGCAGATGACCGGCGAAACAGATTTGACCGGTATGCTGAGGACTTTAGAGCCCAAACTAAACCCCGGAGATTACGTCTTCTGCGTGGTGCAAGATTCCGCAAAAATAGACCTCAATCAGGCGCTCATGACCTTTCGGGAAACCGAAGGCATCACCGTAATTCTCAGAAAAGAACTCGCCGATGAATGGCAACTTTCCTACTCCTTTACCGCGGCCTGGATCACCCTCACGGTCCATTCTTCGCTGGCGGCAGTAGGTTTAACGGCGGCTTTCTCCCAAGCCCTCGCCGAAAAGGGGATAAGCTGCAACGTAGTGGCCGCCTTTTACCACGACCATATCTTTGTGGACCAGCAGCACGCCCAGGCAGCCCTGTCCGCCCTGATGGACCTCTCCAAAGAAGCATAAGCGCCGCTTCTCGATTGCAGCCATGAGGGAGTTCTTCACCCGCCTGCAGGTGTAAACACCCCTCTTCGCTCCACTCAAGCGGAGAATCCGTGTTTGTAGCCAGCGGCGTCAAATGATTCCTGAGTTTAGAGTAACCCAACGGTTTGCCCTGGTTTTCCCAAGAACAACCCTGAAACACAAATTGTACATGGTAGCAGGGGTTGGGTTATTCACCTGAAAAGCGGGAAGTCTCCCCATGCGAGTTTTAGGGCTGTTTTCAAAAAATCGTACTAGAAACAGAAAGCTGTTCTCGCGCAGAAGAGAATGGAAGACCTGCAGGGAACCAGATCTCCAATCAATCAATCAATCAATCCGCCTAGTGCCAAACTAACAACCATTCTGCTGTTCTAATATAATACAAGCACCTGTAGAAGCGTAATGTTAGGTATTTTTCAACGTTTTGGTAAAAATGTTGCGAATATTTATGTTGTTTTAAATTATTCCTGCCATATTTGATAATCGTTAATTAAAAGATGCAAGTATCGTGTGTGGAATTGTTTGTGCTTTCGATTTAAAAGAGTCATCTGAGGCGTTGCGGCCCCAGGTTTTGGAAATGGCGAAGTGTATCCGGCACCGTGGTCCGGATTGGAGCGGGGTTTACAGCAATGAGAATGCGATCCTGGCCCATGAGCGGTTGGCCATTGTGGACCCTATCTCGGGGAAACAGCCTTTGTTCAGCCAGGACGGAAAACTGGTGCTGGCCGCCAACGGCGAGATCTATAACCACCTGCAGCTGCGTGAGAACCTCACCACCAACTATAATTTCCAGACCAAGTCTGACTGCGAGGTCATTCTGGCGCTTTACAAAGAGAAAGGCACCAAGTTCCTGGATGACCTCAACGGCATCTTCGGGTTTGCCATCTATGATATTGAGAACAACGAGTACCTCATCGCCCGTGACCACATGGGCATTATCCCGCTGTACATCGGCTGGGACCAGAATGGTACGTTCTACGTGGCCTCTGAGCTGAAGGCTTTGGAAGGGAAGTGCGCCAAAATTGAGCTGTTCCCGCCAGGCCATTACCTGTCCAGCAAAGAAGAAGGCTACCAGAAATGGTATGACCGCGACTGGATGGAGTACAAAAACGTAGCCGAAAACGAAACAGACATCCAGGCGTTGAGAGAAGCCCTGGAAGCCGCCGTGCACCGTCAACTCATGAGCGATGTGCCCTACGGTGTGCTGCTTTCCGGCGGACTTGATTCCTCCATCACCTCGGCCATTGCCAAGAAATACTCTGAGCGGCGCGTAGAAACCAACGACCAGGAGGCCGCTTGGTGGCCCCAACTGCATTCCTTCGCCATCGGGTTGGAAGGCTCCCCAGACTTAGCGGCGGCTCAGAAGGTAGCCGATCACCTGGGTACGGTGCACCATGAGATCAAATTCACCATCCAGGAGGGCATTGACGCCATCAAAGACGTGATCTACCACCTGGAGACTTATGACGTGACCACCGTGCGCGCGTCAACGCCTATGTACCTCATGGCCCGAGCCATCAAAGCCATGGGCATCAAAATGGTGCTCTCCGGCGAGGGCGCCGATGAGATCTTCGGGGGTTACCTGTACTTCCACAAGGCACCTAACGCCAAGGCCTTCCACGAAGAGAACGTGCGCAAGCTGGACAAACTGCACATGTATGACTGCCTGCGTGCGAACAAATCCCTGGCCTCTTGGGGCATTGAGGGCCGCGTGCCGTTCCTGGACAAAGAGTTCATGGATGTGGCCATGCGCATCAACCCCCAGGACAAGCTCATCAACGGCGAACGCATGGAGAAATGGGTGTTGCGCAAAGCGTTTGAAGACTACCTGCCGGCCAGCGTGGCCTGGCGCCAGAAAGAGCAGTTCTCAGACGGGGTTGGCTACAGCTGGATTGACACCCTCAAGGAGATGGTGAACGCCAAAGTGAGCGATGAGCAACTGGCCAACGCCCGCTTCCGGTTCCCTATCCAGACGCCATCGTCTAAAGAGGAGTACTACTACCGGTCTATTTTCTCCAAGCACTTCCCCAGCGATGCCGCCGCGCTCTCAGTGCCTTCCGTGCCATCCGTGGCCTGCAGTTCGCCAGTAGCGCTGGAATGGGATGCCTCCTTCAAGAACCTGAACGATCCTTCGGGTAGAGCCGTGGCCAACGTCCACGCCAAGGCGTACCAGCAGGAAGTCTTGCAATAAGCCTTTAGACCCAAAGCCAAAAAACAGAATCGCCACCCGTGTTGCAACGGGTGGCGATTCTGTTTTGAAAGCAAGCGCAAATTGAGCCTGTTTTTCAAAAAGAGCTTCTAAAACATGAATTCTCCTAAAAGCTGTTTTGAAGCTGATATCTGTAAAACAAGCCAAAAGCAGCCCGGCTTGACAGATGCTTGGTAAGGTTTATTTTGGGTTCTGCTGAACGTGCTGCGCGAGTACTTCCTGAACGGTGGTCCATCTGATGCCCGGGTAACGATTGTTGTCCAGCGGTGTTAGTATGGGGAGCCCGCTGAACATGTTCCGCATGTACTGCATGCCTTGCCAAGCCGGGAAGACTTCTTCTTTCTGCGGGAAGACCGTTCGCGTGAACTTGATGATTTTGTCCAGCCGACCCAGCTTTCCGGCCTTGAGCAACTTGAATTGATCTCCGGTGGCCTGGCTGGCGGCTTCCTTCAGGCCCCGCGCACTCAGCACATCGCCTGCAATCCGCAGGTAACGGGGTGTGGCCGCATCCAGGGCGGCAGCGGCGGTGAACGCGGCGGTGTCTTCAATGGTGGTGAAGTCCAGCGGTTGGTCTGCGTCTTCCCAGTACACTACCCGTTTAAGCGGAAACAAGACTACCGGCGCCTGGCCCGTCAGGAGGTCAGAGAACATACCGTTGAGTACTGAGGTTGCCGCAATGGGTGCTTTGTCCAGGCGCTCTTTGAACTCCTGCCGCAGATCCAGGTTGCGGTTGGTGCCGTGGGGCAGCTTGGTGAAATCAATCGCGAAGTCAGAAGGAATAAAGCGGGGTACTCCGGCTTCCACGGCCGCCTGCAACAACGCCGTCTGGGCATCCAAAATCACCTCCTCCAGGCCAGATAGCGCGGAGACCACGCAGGTGCCGCCCGCGCAGGCTTTTACCAGTTCTGCGTGGTTTCTGTAATCTACCTCTATCACCGTAGCGCCCTTGGCCTGCAAATTCGCGGTTTTATCGCTGGTGTTGCCGGGGCGCACAAGTGCCCGCACCCGGGCTCCGCGGTGCAGCAGGTGTCCGGCAATGCGCGTACCCAGGTCTCCGGTGGCACCGGCTATAACAATGGTTTTCTCTTGCAATACAGCGCTCCCGTCAATGAACATGGTTTAATCTTTTTGAATTGTAACCATAACCGCAATCGGGGGAAAAGGTTAGGGAAGGGGGGCAAAGTCTACGGCACGACATTCCCCAGATTAAACCAACTCCCATATCGGCCAATAACTCATGCTCTTTCCGGCGGCAAGGCCATGCTGCCAGCAGATTCTTCCTGGGGCATGTTTCCGGCGCAAGTGATTTTTCCGTATACTGCGGCACGCTTTCAGACGCCATGCACGAAGCCCTTTTCAACTACATCGGTCAGTATACCCAGGCCACGCTTACGCCCCAGGAGCAGGAACTGATCAGAAACGCCTTTGTTCCCAAACGCTTGCGGAAGCGGCAGTACCTGTTGCAGAGCGGCGATATCTGCCGGTACATGGCCTTCATCGTGAAAGGCGCCATGCGGCAGTACAGCGTAGACGAGAAAGGCGCCGAGCACATTGTGCAACTGGCCATTGAGAACTGGTGGGTGGGCGACCGCGAAAGTTTCCTGATGCTCACTCCCTCCGCGTTTAACATAGATGCCTGGGAAGACACAGACCTGCTGCTGGTGGAGAAAGCCCACCTGTTCCAACTCTACGAGCAGGTACCAACCTTGACTAAAATGGCCCGCCAGATGGATGACCGCCACTCCATGGCCAACCAACGCAGAATCAACGCCGCCATCAGCTTCTCCGCTGAGAAACGCTACACCGATTTCACCCTCCAGCACCCCGAGTTGGTGCAGCGCTTTCCGCAACACCTCATCGCCTCTTACCTGGGCATCACCAAGGAAACCCTCAGCCGCATTAGAAAGCATTCCCTTTAGTTTACTGCGGCTAGCCTTTACCGGGTTTCGTTGACATTTGTCAACGCTTTTATTTACCAAATCTCATCGTCTTTGGGCAGGGCAAGGCCGCATCTTTGTATCGTTCATAAGGGAAATAAACAGCCCTTCTTCAACCTTAAAACGATACAGACATGAAAAAGGAAGTAAGCTTCACCACCAAAGGCCAACGGGCCGATATAGGCGATTTAACCATCTACCGCATTGTGCCCAACAGATACACGCAGGCCGTGGGCCCCTTTGTGTTCCTGGACCACATCGCCCCTAAAGTACACGCGGCAGATGCGCCTAGAATGAAAAACGGGACCGGCGCGCACCCCCACAGAGGCATCGCCACGTTGACCTATCTGCTCCAGGGCGAGGATGAACACTTTGACAGTGCCGGGCACCACGCCAAGGTAACCTCGGCGGTATCCAGTGGATGAAAGCCGGTAACGGAGTCATCCATGACGAGAACCTGAACCCAGATCCGCAGTTGGAAAACAGAACCACCCACGGCCTGCAGTTCTGGGTGAACCTCCCCGCCAAAAACAAAGCCGAGTCTCCTGAGTACCTGGCTGTACAGGCCCAAGAAGTGCCGCAGAAAGAATTGGAACAGGGCAAAGGATGGATCAAAGTCGTAGCCGGGCGTTACGCGGAACTCACTTCTCAGATCCCCAGCTACTCAGAGCAGTTCATCTACCACCTGCATTTAGAGGCCGGCCAGCAATTCTCTCTTGCCACCCAAGGCGGGTTAGAGTATGCCGCCTTCCTGCTGGAAAGCAATGTCAGCATCAACGGAGATGCCTACACGGCTGGTGAGTTCATTGAGTTTGACCGCAAAGACGGCGCTATTGACGTGTACAACCCCGCCGAGAAAGCCATTGACCTGATCATTTTCGGGGGAGAAAGCTATACGGAGCCCATCGTGGCCGAAGGTCCTTTTGTGATGAACAGCCGGACCGAGATTGCCGTGGCGTACCGAGATTTCTTCAATGGCAAGTACGGCGAGATCGTGTACCATAACTAAGGAATGTTTAGCGCCTAAAAATCAGAAGTCATGACCAAAATAGGAATCATAGGAGCCGGTAAAATAGGCAAAGCCTTTGCCCGGCACGCCGCCAAAGCAGGGTATGACACCCTCATCAGTAACAGCCGCGGACCAGAGTCATTACGCCCTGTGGTGGAGGAAATTGGCCAAGGCATAAAGGCGGGCACAACCCAGGAAGCCGCTGCGGCAGACATTGTGTTTCTGGCCGTACCCTGGAATAAACTGGAGGAAGCGGTGGCCCACGTGCCGTCTTGGGAGAACCGCGTGGTCATAGATGCCACCAATGCCGTGCTGCCCGGTTTTGTGCCCGCCGACCTAGATGGCCAAGCTTCCAGCGAAGTGGTGGCCTCCCTGTTGCCTGGCTCCAAAGTGGTGAAAGCCTTCAATACATTGTTGGCCGCCGTTCTGGCCGCAAACCCGCAGGAAGAAGGCGGTAACCGCGTGATCTTCTACTCCGGTAATGACGCCGAAGCGAAAAGGACCGTGCTGGATCTCATCAATCGCATCGGCTTTGCCGGCGTGGATTTAGGCACCCTGAACGAAGGCGGACGGCTACAGCAATTCCCCGGTGGACCTTTGCCCGCGCTCAACCTGGTGAAGCTGAAATGACCTGAAGAATGAAGGTAAAGCAAGAGCAAAATCTACCTGCCAATGAAACAGATTACCGTAAATGTAAGCTCCCCGGTTTAAGGCTTGTTTTCATAAAACAGGCCCTAAACCGGGGAGTTTCTTTTAAGTAGGTTTTCCTAGAAAGGATATCCGATGGCTAGGTTCAGCACCCCCGTCCCGAAGAGACCGGATTTAGGCCTGCCGCCGTTGGGGTACGTTGGGTCGCGGAGCGGATAGGCTAAATCTACCCTTATCACGAAGAACTGCACGTCTATCCGGAGGCCAGCCCCGGCTCCCACGGCCAGTTGACTTATGAAATCGCCGCTGAACTTACCGCCTGGTCTGGTAGGGTCTTCGTTCACGAGCCAGATATTACCGGCATCCACAAAGAGGGCGCCTTTCAGGTACGGGTCCATCAGCGGGAAGCGGAACTCGGCGTTTCCCTCCAACCGGATGTCGCCGGTCTGGTCAAAATAGGAGAAGCTTTGGGAGACTTCATTGCCGGGCTCCTGCAAAGCCCTGGGGTTGTAAATCCCCGGGCCCAGACTGCGAGCCGGGAATGCCCGAATGCTGTTGGGGCCGCCAATTCCGTACTGCTTGATGTACGGAAGCACATTGGAGTTACCGTATGGCAAACCGTAACCGCCCAGAAAGCGGGTGGCCAGCACCAGTTTATCGGTGATGTTGAAGTAATAGCGGGTTTCCAGGTCAAATTTGGCGTACTGCGAGAGCGCCTGCCCCCGGAAGGTATTAGGAAACTCCGGATTGGCGGGTTGGCCGTTTTTGACGCGGTAAAAGAGCCCCCACAAACCACCCGAGAAATCTAGCCCCGGGCTGATATAAAACTGATGACTTCGCCCTTCAATGCCCAGCGTATTGTACACCAACCGGTAATTACCGCCAATGATGAGCTGTTGGTCAAAAGCCCGCGCTAGGAAAGGCCGTATCGCCAGCTCCTCCTGAAAGGCCGGGGTAGGGTTCAGCAGCCGCGAGTACTGAACCTGCACCGGGTTTATCTGGAGCTCCGTGGTGGCGTACTGCCGCCAGGAGTAGCCGTACTCAAAGTTGAAGGAGTTCTGCTGGAAGAATTCCTGCCGGTTGATGAACCGGAAGCCCAGTGAAAACCGCGTTCTGGGCTGGTACATACTGCTGGCGATCCGGATGTTGAACGGCGAGATGATGCGGGGTACGTGCATCTCGGCATCGGCACCTACCTCCATAGACGTGAGGCCCGAGCGGGCACTGTCCCCGCTGATCTGCGACTCAAAAGAACCCACCAGGTTAATGAGCAGCAACTCGGCGCCGCGCAAGGCATTCCGGTTCCGGAAACTGACCGTGATCCCCGGCCCCGCGTACCCGTTGGATTTCTGCACCGTCTGGACCTCAGCGCGAACGGATTTCTTTTTGGCTTGGGTCAGGAGGATGTCCGCATTGAGGCGCCCGTCTAACCCGATGGAGTCTTGGGGCGTGAACCGTACCTCGGCAAACTTGAACGTTCCCAAGTCCATAAGGCGGTTCACCGTCTGCAGGTGGCGTTTGCGGCTGTACAAGTCACCGTTTTCCACGAAGACCGCATTCAGGATGGTTTTGGCCTTGAAGGTTTCCTCGTCTGGGTAGTACTTGTAGTCTCTGAACTGTACCGGTGCTTCGCTGTCGCCAATGGAGTCACCCAAAGAAAAGTCGGTGTAAATACTCACCTGCTTGTAGCGGTACGGGATCAGGGCCTTGGCAGGAGCCGTGTCTTTTAAGCGCACATAGACGTTGACCTTGTTGTTCTGGGTGCTGTCTACGTGGTAGATCAGATAGCTCTCGTCAAAAAAGAAGAAGCCCTTCTCTTTCAGGATCTCGTTCACCCGCAGGCGCTCGGCAATGAGTTTCTCCAGGTTGTACGGGTCGTTCACCTTCAGCAGGCTTTGGGGCTCCGTTTCCCTGATAGCAATGGAAACGCTGTCGTTCCCCTGCGGAAACTGAATCTGCTGAATGGTGTACTGCTTGCCCACCGTGGCGGCGTAATGCACTTTGGCCATTTTGCGCTTGGTGGTGCTGTCTACGGTGTGCTCCAGGGTGGGGGAGAAATACCCGTTGTTGTACAAGCGGTTGATCATGGCCCCTTGCACGCGGTCTGGATGCGCTTCGCTCAGCAGCACGGGCGGCTCTCCCAAGCGGGTTTTGATCCAGTTGGCAATGCCTTTCCGTTTGCGTTCTCCGCCCATGGCGTTATAGATCCAGAGCTTGGGCCGCATGCCCAGAAAAGAGGTATTGGGCTGGGGCCGGATGGCAGCGGTCAGTTCCGGTTCCAGGGCTTTCGTGTCGGTCTCAGGATAGGGAGAAGATACCTTGATGTCGCCGCCAATGTAAAGGTAGTCTCCCTGCGGAACGCTTTTGGTGCTGCTGCAGCCTGCGAGCAAAGCCAGGAGAAACAGCAAGGAAAGGCTCCTGAAAAAGGAGAAGGTAGAGAAGGTCACGTGTCTAGAAGGCGATATCATTTATTTTGCTTTGCCAGTATTTCTAAAGAGGTCTGCGAGGCTGTCATATTCGCGCACGAACAGCAGGGAAACCCCCGTCCGTTGCAACTGCCCGTCCAGGAAGCCTTCATAGGAGTTGTTCCGGAAAGCCCGCAGCCGCAGCCGTCCGTCTTTGGTTACGGAGTACTCCACCGATACGTCTCCCGCAAAGGCATTGCTGCCGCTGTTGTTTGCGTTGCCGGAATTGCCCTGGTCATTGCCGCCACCCAACGGAATGTCCGTCCCGAAACTCACGGTCAGGCGGTCATTGAGGAGCTGGCGTTGCATGGCCACGTTCAGGTCTGTGCGGCTCTGGGCATCACCGGAGGAGTAATCATCATAGGAGTTCAGACCCAGTTCAATTCCCAGGCCGCCCAGGTACTGGCCAGTCAGGTTATTGAGCTGGTCAGAGAGTACCTTACTCGCGCTGCCGCGCAGGGCACTGTTGATGCCGCCTCCGCCGGAGGAAGCCAACGGATCCTGGGCCATGAACCGGCCCAGCACCAGCAGAGAGAAGACCTGTTTGGTGCGCTCAGATTCCTGCGTAGGTTGGCTTAACTGTTCCAGACGGGCACGTACCTCCTCCACATCGCCTTTGGCTTTCTGATCCAACTCAATGTTGAAAGAGATGGCAGGGCGCATGATCTCGCCTTTCATGTTCAGGCGTACGTCAAACGGCATTTTATTCCGATAGACACCCGGTGCGGTTCCGGCGTCAACGCCAGCGGTCTGGCTCTGGATGAGTTCCAGCGGGGCCGCGTCTACGTTGTAAATGGCCGTGATATTGGCATCGGCCTCCAGCATGTCACCGGTCCAGACAATGTAGCTGGCAGGATCTATCTCAAACTCACGGCTCACTAGTTCATACAGGCTCATGGCGTAGCGCCCCTCGGTCACGTCGTAGCGGCCAGTGAGGGTGATGTTCTCGGTGACATCATAGCCTACCCGCAGGTTCGCTTCGCCTTTGATGACGAGGTTGTCGCCCGCCTCTGGGTCCACGATCACAGTGATAGGGGTTTCATCGGTGAGGTTCAGGGTCATGTCCATTTCAATGCCCTGGATTTCGGCCTCTACGGTGTCAATCTGCTTCTGCCGGTTGATGCGGCGGTTGCGGGTGCTGTCTGCGTCCACAAAGACCACAATGCCCTCGCGGTTCACGCCCGCTTCTTCCTGCGGCATCACATACGTCAGGTTGGAGTTAGGCGCTACCGTCACGGTGGTGTTGATGACCGGCACGTTCAGGTCTCCGGTGATGCGGGTATCGCTGTCCAGGAACACGCGGCCGTAATACAGTTCGTTGTCCGCGGCGGTGCTGTTCATGACCATGAAGTCCTCGGTGGTGGCCCGCAGGTCAAAGCGGTAATCCACGAAGTTGGAGGTAAGGATAGCTCCGTTCACGGTGGCACGGTTGTTCAGAGAATCCAGCATCACAAAATCATCGAACCTGATGCCTGTGCTGGTAACGCTCAGGCGCTCATCCGGTACCCGGAAGGTGGAATTGAGCATGGCCAGGTTAAAGGTCGCGTCGCGGAACTGCAGGTCGCCCACCACGCTGGGGGTTTCTATGGTGCCTCTGATGGCCACCTGGCCCCCTAAGTTGCCGCCCAGGTTTTTGACCATGCCCTGGGTGAAGGGCTGGAGGCTAGCCAGGTTCAGTTGACCCAAGTTCAGGTCAAAGGACATCGGTTTGCCTTCGGTAGTCAGGTAATAGCCGGCAAGGGTCACGTTGTTGCCGTAACCCGAAAGGCGGGCCGTCATGTTGTAGCGGTTGGCGGTAGGGTTGCTGGCCTGGAGGGTAAGGTCACCCACCGGGAACGTCTCGTACTCTAAACCGGTGAGGGCCATGTCTGCGGTAAAGCTCATGTTGCCCGAGATGTCATTCACAGTGGCCTTTCCGTTCAGGGTGCCGGCCACCAGACTGTCTTCCTGCAGAATGGCGCGGGCCAGGTAGCCTAAGTCCACATCGGTGAGGTTGACGTTAAGCGGGGAGTTCTGGGCGGTGGGGTTCTGGCTTTGCAGGGCAATGGCCATGGGGCCATTGGAGAGGCGCAGGTTATTGGCCACCACGGCCCCGTTGTTGGTATAGTACCGCACAAAGTTGTTAGGTCCTACGGCCCAGGCATCGCGGTTGATGATCAAGTCTGGGGCGATGTTCACTTCAAACCCGTTGGTGATTTGCCGCAGCAGAACGCCAATGGCTGATTCCTCTTCGCCGGCTTCACTTTGGTTGGCCGCGCGCGCCGCTACCGTGTTGTTTTGGACATTTCCGCCCAGCACAATGTTGTTCACCCTAAACGTAGTGTCTTGTCGGATGCGCTCGGCCCGTACGTTGTAATTCAACTGCTTGGGGTCTGACGATACATTCAGGGAAATAGAGTCTAAGCGCATGCCGGTGTACCGTACGCGGGGCACACTGGCCACCATCTGCAGGTTGGCGGTCTGGCTGTTGTAGTTCCCATACAGCGTATCCAGGCTCAGGCGGGTAAGCCCGGGCACAAAGGCCTGGAACACACGCGGTTTGTGCAGCGCCATGTTGAAGGCAAACTGCCGGGTCCGGGCACTGGGTTTGTAACCGCCGTTGCCCAGGTCATAGTAGCGGCTGATGTGGTTCATCAACTCAGGCCCGATGTCTCCCAACCCGATGTTCCCGTTCAGGTTGGCCGTGATGACGTCAGAGAGCACCCGCACATCGGTTTGGTTGGGTTTCTGCACCAGGTAAACGGCCAGCGAATCGAACTGCAGCGGACGGTTGTTGCTGGTAAGAGCGGTGTTGCGGGCGATGATAGAACCGTTGAGGCTGTTGGCATCGCCGCCGCGCAGATTGGCGATGATGTCGCCGCGCAGGCGCAGGTCTTCTGGGTAGAGTTTCAGCGCCTGGAAGTCTATGGCCCGCAGGTTGGCGTTCATGGCCACAACCGGCTGGGCGCCGCGCAGGTTCACGGTGCCGTTCAGGGCAAAATCTAAGTTCTGGTCCTGGGTGCTGTTGGCTTTGATGGCGTAGCTGTTGCGGTTGGCGTCTACGTTGAACCCAATGGCCCGGTAGTTATACCCGCCGTACTCAAAACTCTGCACAGTGCCGTCAATCTTGGCTACCATGGTCTCCGGCGTGATGCCGGTACCGTTGATGTTGGCTACCAAGGAGGCTCTGCCCAAGGTTTTATCGTTCATCAGGCGGCCCAGGTCAAAGCGCATGAGGCGCACGTTGCCTTTGATGCGCTCCTGTCCTTTGGAGCGGCCCGGGGTCATGTCAATGTTGGCGATGGCGTTCCCGAAGGTGGTACGCACCGTAGCGTTCACATCAAAGGCGTTCATGTTTCCGCTGAAGGAACCGGCCACGTCCATGGAGGGCGGCAGCGTGATGTTGGCCGGCAAGGTGCCTGCCGGCAGCAGGGACTCCACATCGGCGGCGGTGGTATGGAAACGGTTGATCTGGATATTGGCCGCCAGGTTGTCTGGGTTAGGCAGTCCCCTGA
This sequence comes from Rufibacter hautae, assembly GCF_008271695.1. GTDB lineage: Bacteria > Bacteroidota > Bacteroidia > Cytophagales > Hymenobacteraceae > Nibribacter > Nibribacter hautae. The sequence continues at coordinate 1,035,855 of NZ_VKKY01000001.1, read as the reverse complement.
TGCGCCCGCTCAATGCCAGGTCTGTGTTGCGCCAGCCGCTCACGCGCACGTTGCTTAGCAGCAGGTTGTCCATACGGCCGTTCACCAGGCCGCTCAGGCGCACGGTTTGGCCCAGATTGCCGGCCAACGGCGGCTGATTCACCAGCGCAGGTTGCAGCAAGGCAATGTCCCGGAACCCGATGTAGGTGTTCTGCAGATCAGCGGAAAGGGTTAGTTTGCTCAGGTCATCGGCGGCCGTCTCTAAGGAAGGATAGCCTACTTTGAGGCGGCGCGCGATGCGGCTGTGGCCCGTTTCCAGTTCCAAATTTGATAACTCGGTCTGAACCGAGTCAAACAGGATGCCGGCCGTGAATTGCTTTACCTCAAACCCGCTTTTCTCCTGGAACGTGAGTTGCTCCAATTGGGCGGTGGTGCGGTTGGTGCTGTAGTACAGATCGTTCAGTTGCAGGTTCAGGTTGCGGGCCATGAGGTGGTTGTAGTCCATGCCGCGGGCCTGCTTGGGCGCATCGTAGTTGTCAAAGGCGGCGTCTACCTCGGTCACGTTCAGTTTGTCCAGGGTGAAGACCCAGTTCACGGGCTCACCGGTGGTTTTGGAAACGGCTTCCTCTACAGCTTCCAATGCCTCCGCCGGATTTACCACGCGGTACTCGGCGGGCATCTCGGCGTTCTGCGCGTACGCCAGGGTACTGTTGTGAAGCTCCAGGTTGCTCAGGTCAATGCGCGAGTTGATGAGGTCGATTTTATCGGAAGCCATGCGGGCCTGACCCAGGTTCACGTCTATGTACTGTTTGGCCACGCCGTTGCGGTACTTGAGTTTCACGCGGTCCAAGGCCACCGTCTTGAGCCCGAACTGCATGGTCAACGGCTCAGACTCGCCCTCGGGCGGAACCTTGGTCTGCACCATGTCTACATAGGTGTCTTGCAGCGTGATGTCGCCGATGCGGTAGATTTCCTTCGTGAGGTCCAGCTCGTCCATCTCCACGTTGAGGTTGCCCACGCGGGTGCGCACGTTCTGGCCGTTCACCTCGTCACGGTAGGTGAGAAAGATGTTCTTGAAGTTGATGGTGCCTATGTCATAGGTGAAGCCGGCACTGGTGGTGTCCTGAACGGTAGTATCAGTGGGCGTGGCGAAAGCTTCCAGGATGTAGTCAAAGTTGGAGACGCTGTCAGGCAGGGTGCGGTAGATGTGGGCGGTGGCGTTCTCCAGTTCCAGTGACTTGAGCGCCACTTTGGATTTCAGGATGCCCAGGATGTCCAGGTTGGCGGCCAACCGCTGCGAGTACCAGAGCGTGTCGCCTTTCTGGTCTTCCAGGTACACGTCTTCCAGCAGGATATCTTTCCGGAAATCGCTGCGGAACTTGCCGATGCGTACCTCCGTGCCGATCTTATTCTGCAGGTAGTTCTCTGCCTTGCTGGCGGCAAAGTCCTGCACCTTTGGTATTTGGAGGGCCACCAACAGGAGCACCACCAGCACCAACAACCCGCCAATGATCCAGAGGAGCACGGCAAGGGTCTTAAGCGTATATTTCTTGACAGTATGCGTAGACAAAATAAATACAGTAGCAGTTTTGGGAGATGCTACTTGTACTCCAGTTATATAGCTGTGGTTACATATTGTCCTGTTAAAGAAGCAGTTTAAGCCCGTTTTCAGGGCGTTTTCAGAAAAATAAGTCTAAAAGGAGCATCCTGCTAACGTACTGGTAAACAGGTGGCTCCTTTCCTTCCGGATAAGCTATGTTTTCTCCCTGCAAAATCTCCGCCGCTAGAGGAAGTGTGCGTTTAAAGGCAGGGGCCTGTTTCGTTTGTGCAAAGCGCCAGCACCTTACGTTTAGATTGGGTGAGGTAACTTCAACAGGCGCTTAATTCCCTTGGATTTTCTGGATTTCTATGGTTTAGCAGTTCAGGACTGCTGATAGAATGCCATTCTGTTTCAGGTCCGTTTTGGTGAAATCAGACCTGAAATAGGGGAGACGCAGCCTATGGAAAAAGGAAGTGGGTTACCGGTCTGGGCAGCTTTGGTCTGCCAGGCGCAGTTTTCTGGTGTCAAACCCCAGACTTTGGGCCTTCTGTGCCAGTTGGCGGTAGGTGGCTGGGTCTAGCTGGCGGGAGCGGGCCAGGATCCAGAGGTACTTGCGGTCTGGGGAGCCTACCAGAACGTGGGAGTAGTCATCTGCCAGGCTCAGGATCCAGTAATCGCCCCTGAAGGGCCAGAAGAACTGCACCCGCAGCTTGGCGTTGTTGCTGCCCTCCACCGGGAAGGCTTTGCCCAGGGCGCCGTCGTCTTTGCCGTTCGCGCTGCCTTTGCGGCAGGTGTTGTTCACTTCCACGTAGCCTTCTTTGGGCGTGTACACGGCGGTGGTGCAGTGGCAGCCCTTCTCAAAACGGTTGGGGAAAGCGGCAATCTCGTACCATTTACCGGCATAGCGCTGCAGGTCCACGGAAGCGACAGTGGGCAAAGGGGCGGGTTTGGGTTTGAGGGCCAGGTACAACGCACCTATGGCCAGCAAACCAACGCCAACTCCGGCAAAGACAAGGGATTTTTTCATGACAGGGCAGATAAAAGATTGCTCCCGCTCCTATACGTCTGCAAACGGCAGAGGGCAAGCGGAGCAATGCCTTTACCCGGCGCTGTTAGTAAAGGGGCTTGCGCATCTGGTAGTGTTGCACCTCGCCGAAGAGCAGGTGAGTGGGGTACTCTTCCGTAAACCCGTTGCGCTTGTAAAAGTTTTTGGCGTACTCGCGGGCCTGCACAATGAGTTCCTTGGCGCCCAATTTGCGTGATTCTTCCTCCACGGCCTGCAGCAAACGGCGGCCTACTTGTTTGTTCTGGTATTTGGGGGCCACAGACAGGAACCTAAGCTGGGCCTCGGTGTCGGTTTCCATGTGCACGCGGCAACCGCCCATGATCTCGCCGGTGTTCTCGTCCAGGGCAATCAAATGCGTGGCCTGGTCATCGTCCTCGGCGCGTTCGCTGCCAACGGGCTGATGCCAAGGTTTGCGTAACATTTCGTAGCGTAACCGGTAATACTGCTCAAACTCGTGAAAGGTAGAGGGCTGAATAATTTGCATGACTGCGTTTTTAAGCTCTTTTCCGTAAAATTTCGCTAAACTAGTAACTTTGTTCGGCTTCGTGATAAAAAACCGTATAAATACCTGTCATTTTAATTAACACAACGACCATGCCTTCATTTGATATCGTGAGCAAAGTTGATCCGCAGACCCTGGACAACGCCATCAATACCGTTAAAAAAGAAATCCAGACCCGCTATGACTTCAAAGACACCAAAGGCAGCGTGGAGCTGGACAAGAAAACCAACCTGGTGCACATTGTCACCGAGAATGACATGCGCCTGCGCCAGATTGAAGACATTATCCTGAGCAAGATTGTAAAGCAGCAGATAGACTCCACCGCCCTGGACTTCAGCAACGAGGCATCGCCCAGCGGGCCCATGATCAAGAAAGACGTGAAGGTGCGGGCCGGTCTTGACAAAGAGGACGGCAAAAAGATTGTGAAGCTCATCAAAGACAGCAAGCTGAAAGTGACCCCCGCCATCATGGACGACCAGGTGCGCGTGACCGCCAAAAAGATTGACGACCTGCAGGAAGTGATTGGCATGCTGCGCCGTGCCGAGTTGGGAATTCCGCTGCAGTTTGTGAACATGAAATCGTAAAGAGACCTACGTAGTTCTACTTGAAGTAGACCGCCCTACGTTTTAGGGGTTAACTCAGCCCAGCGGGTTGCGTTTAAACCCTTATCTTGCCTTTTTACGCACTACCTGATCTAAAATAAAACTATGTTTGACGTATTCTCCAGTCCAGATGTCTGGCTCAGCTTGCTCACGCTTACCTTCATGGAGGTGGTGTTGGGAATTGATAATATTGTGTTCATCTCCATTGTGGTGGCAAGGCTGCCCAAAGCGCAGCAGGCCCGCGGGCGCACCATCGGGTTGATGCTGGCGCTGGTTTTCCGCATCATCCTGCTGTCTTTCATCAGCTACATCGTGAACGCGAACCAACCGCTCTTTTCCTGGAACCTGCCCTGGATGGATGAGCCGTTTGCTGTTTCTTGGCGCGATATTATTCTCTTTGGCGGGGGCTTGTTCCTGCTGGCCAAGAGTACCACCGAGATCCACAACAAGTTGGAAGGCGAAGAAGAGGAGCATGGCACTGCGGGCGGTACCGCTACCATGGGTAAGATATTGGTGCAGATTGTGATGGTGGACATTGTGTTCTCCTTTGATTCTATCCTGACCGCCGTGGGCCTGGTGGACCACGTGATTGTGATGATCATTGCCGTGATCATCTCCATGGGCATCATGCTGGCCTTCGCTAAGTACGTGAGCGATTTCGTGAACACGCACCCTACCGTGAAGATGCTGGCCCTGTCCTTCCTGATCATGATTGGGGTGATGCTGGTGGTAGAGGCCCTGCATGCCCACATCCCGAAAGGCTACATCTACTTCGCCATGTTCTTCTCGCTGCTGGTGGAGATGCTGAACATGAAGCTCCGCAAGAAAACCGACCCGGTGCAGTTGCGCCAGAGCGAGATCAAAACCGAAGACATCACCGTGCAAGGACGCTGATAGGTCTTTCCAGAAAAGCAAAGCAGAAGCGGGAACCCGGTCATCGGATTCCCGCTTCTGCTTTCAGGGCTATCGGTAAAGTCGGTCCGGGCCTTCGCCTCCTTTTAAGCCCTTTTCTGAAAATAAGGTCTGAAACGGTTCTCGCAATTTTTATAGGCTGAGTAGCCCCATCTTTCCATGGACAAATCCGATGCGCGGGTCCTCGTTTTAAGCCTGTTTTAGCCAAAGAAGACTTAAAGGAGTATTCCTCAGGTAAATCCTTTTAGCACGTCCGCTGCTAATATCTTACCAGTATCAAGAGAATTTTTGGTTTTTTGGGGTTGGTTAGCGGGGTGCGCTTGCTTTTGCTGTTTTTAAATTTTATTATTAAAAAGCCATTTTGTTATTACTCTTATAACAAGGGGCGGGGTAAGGTCTTTCAAGTTATCATTACCCTATTTTTTCAACAGCAAGAGCACCACCCAAAACCCAACTAACAACTAAGCTAACCATCTTCTTTTATGGCCGATAATCATTACGATGCCATTGTCATAGGTTCTGGAATATCTGGCGGCTGGGCTGCCAAGGAACTGACGGAAAAGGGCCTCAAAACCATCATGCTGGAGCGGGGCCGCAACATTGAGCACGTCAAAGACTACGTCAACGCAAATGCAAACCCCTGGGAACTGCCCCATCGCGGCGGCCGCACCCAGGAAATGATAGAGAACTACCCGGTTCTCAAACGCGATTACACCCTTAACGAGGCCAACCTGGACTACTGGGTAAATGAAAAGGAAAGCCCTTACGTGGAAAGCAAACGTTTTGACTGGTACCGGGGCTACCATGTAGGGGGGCGTTCCCTCATGTGGGGCCGACAGAGCTACCGCTTATCAGACCTGGATTTTGAAGCCAATGCCAAAGACGGCATTGCCGTGGACTGGCCCATCCGCTACAAAGACCTGGCGCCGTGGTACAGCTACGTGGAGAAGTTTGCGGGTATCAGCGGTTCAAAGGAAAACATTCCGCACCTGCCAGACGGCGAGTTCCTGCCGCCCATGGAGCTGAACTGCGTGGAGAAAGACGTGGCTGCCCGCATCAAATCGCATTACAAAGGAAACCGGCACATGATCATCGGCCGCACGGCCAACCTCACTGCCGCGCATAACAACCGCACCAACTGCCAGTACCGCAGCAAATGCTGGCTGGGCTGTCCGTTTGGGGCGTACTTCAGCACGCAGTCGGCCACGTTGCCGGCGGCTGAGGCCACGGGTAACCTCACGCTGCGGCCGCACTCCATCGTGACCAAGATCCTGTATGACAAAGACACCAAGAAAGCCAAGGGCGTGGAGGTGCTGGATGCCGAGACAAACCAAACCTATGAGTACTTCGCCAAAGTAGTGTTCCTGAACGCCTCTACGCTCAACTCCACCTGGGTGCTCATGAACTCGGCGACGGATGTGTGGGAAGGCGGACTGGGCAGCAGCAGCGGCCAGTTGGGCCACAACCTCATGGACCACCACTTCCGGGCCGGTGCCAAAGGCGACATGGAAGGCTACGAAGACAAATACTACTACGGCCGCCGGCCGAACGGCATCTACATCCCCAGGTTCCGGAACGTGAACGGCGACAAACGCGACTACATCCGGGGCTTCGGGTACCAGGGCAGCGCCAGCCGCACCGGTTGGGGCCGCGAGATCGCGGAAATGGGCATCGGGGGCGACCTCAAAGACGCCATGTGCGAGCCTGGCGAGTGGACCATGGGCATCAACGCCTTCGGGGAGACGCTGCCGTACCATGAGAACATGGTCACCCTAGACAAGAGCAAGAAAGACAAGTGGGGTCTGCCCGTGCTCAACATTTCCTGCGAGATAAAGGAAAACGAGCATAAAATGCGCAAAGACATGGCCAACGACGCCAAGGAGATGCTGGAGATTGCGGGCCTCAAGAACGTGGAGACCTACGATGCCGGCTACGCCATGGGGCAGGGAATCCACGAGATGGGCACCGCCCGCATGGGACGCGACCCTAAGTCATCGGTCCTGAACCAGTACAACCAGGTGTGGGACGCGCCCAACGTCTACGTCACAGACGGTGCGGCCATGACCTCGGCAGGTTGCCAGAACCCATCGCTCACCTACATGGCCATGACCGCCCGCGCGGTAGACCACGCCGTGAGCGAGTTAAAGAAAATGAACCTCTAAACCCCCTATAGATAATCTCATGGCCGAAGAAGAAAACAAGTCTGCCCCTCAGGACAGCACCCGCCGCAATTTCCTGAAAACCGGTGCCCTGGCCGCAGCCGGCTTCATGATTGTGCCCCGCTACGTGCTGGGCGGCAAAGGCTACACCGCGCCCAGCGACAGGTTAAGAATTGCCGCCGTGGGCGTGGGCGGGAAAGGCGAAAGCGACATCAAGAGTTTCTATGACAGCGGCAAAGCCGACATCACGTTTCTCTGCGACGTAGACGACACCCGCGCCGCCACCTCGCGGCAACGGTTCCCCAAAGCCAAGTACTACAAAGACTGGCGCGAGATGTTTGACAAGGAGGCCAAAAACTTTGACGCCGTCTCCGTCTCCACGCCAGACCATAACCACGCCGTGACCACCATGGCCGCCATGCAGCTGGGCAAGCACGTCTACGTGCAGAAGCCGCTCACCCACGACATCTACGAAGCCCGCATGCTCACCGAGGCCGCCAAGCGCTACAAGGTAGTCACCCAGATGGGCAACCAGGGCGCCTCCGGCGATGGCGTGCGCCAGATGCGGGAGTGGTATGACGCCGGCCTCATTGGCAAGGTGCACACCGTCTACTCCTGGACCAACCGGCCCGTGTGGCCGCAGGGCATCCAATGGCCCGCCACCAAGGGCGATGTGCCCCAGGGCCTGGACTGGGACCTATGGCTGGGCACCGCCCCTTACAAAGAATACGTGAACAAACTGGTGCCTTTCAACTGGCGCGGCTGGTGGGACTACGGCACCGGCGCCTTGGGCGACATGGGCTGCCACCTGCTGGAAGCGCCGTTCAGGGTGCTGGATTTGACCTACGCCACCGATGTGCAGGCCAGCGTGGGCAGCGTGTACGTAGACGAGTTCAAGCGCGGCTACTTCCCTGAGAGCTGTCCGCCGTCCAGCCACGTGACCCTCACGTTCCCTAAAACGAAAAAAACCAAGAAGCCCGTAACCATCCACTGGATGGACGGTGGTATTCAACCGGAGCGGCCTGAGGAACTCGGTGCGAATGAAGTATTTGGCGATGGCGGTAACGGAACGCTGTTTGTGGGTACCAAGGGCAAGATGATGTGCAGCACCTATGGCGCCGATCCTCGTTTGCTGCCTACTTCCCGCACCAACGAGGTAAAAGTGAAACAGAAACTGGCCCGGGTACCCGGCGGAGCCGAAGGCCATTACGCCCAGTGGGTAGAAGCCTGCCTGGCCGGATACGGCAAGATGGAGGTAAGTTCTCCGTTTGAGATCGCCGGTCCGCTCACCGAGGCGCTGCTCATGGCCAACCTCGCCATCAGGGGGACAGACGTGCAGCGGCCCAACGCGGCCGGCAACGGCTTTGACTATCCGGGCCGCGGCGTGAAACTGCTCTGGGACAACCAGAACATGCGCGTCACCAACTTTGACGAGGTGAACCAGTTTGTGAAACGCAACTACCGCGCCGGCTGGACGCTGGGTGTGTAAATTCAAGGTACGGTGTTCTGGTTTCGGGCCTGATTTGGTAAAACAAGGCCAAAACCAGAAACCTAACCGCAACAGAAAGATCAGAACGAAATTCATAGAAGAGAAAAATACATATGAATAGAAGAGAAGCGATTGCCGCCGTGGGCTGGATTCTGGGCGGTACCCTCATTGGGGCCGAGTTCCTGGTGTCCTGCACCAGCAGCGCCGCCAAGGTGAACAAGCTGTTTGACCAGGACCAGGTGACTTTCCTGGACGAAGTAGGGGAGACCATCTTGCCAGCTACCAGCACGCCCGGCGCCAAAGCGGCCAAGATTGGCATGTTCATGGCCACCATGGTGCAGGACTGCTACACCCCAGAAGACCAGAAAATCTTCATGAAAGGCATCTCCCAAGTAGATGAAGAAAGCAAGAAGAGGTTCGATAAGAAGTTTCTGGAGGCCACGCCGCAGCAGCGCACCCAACTGCTGACCCAACTGGACAACGACCAGAAAGCCCATCAGAAAAACAAAAAAGAGGATGCGCCCAACCACTACTTCCGGATGATGAAAGAGCTTACCTTGCTGGGCTTCTTCACCTCTGAGGTGGGCGCCACGCAAGCCCTGCGCTACCTGCCGGTACCCGGGCGATATGACGGCTGCATGCCCTACAAAAAAGGCGACAAAGCCTGGGCAACCTAAGCCTTAATTAAAAACTGTTTGCCCAGCCGAGGGTTGTTTTTTGGCTGGCAGGTGCTTCCCGCTTTTGGTCCAATTTTTAGATTTTGGGTCAAAAGCGGGAATTGTCAGATAAAACGCCATATTTAAGCTGATTTTGGAAAAACACGCCTAAAACAGAACCTCGGCTCTGCCGCAGCAACGAAAACCAACGTTGGCGAAGGTCTATCATTGGGGCCGGGAATGAACAAAGGAATTAACCAAAGCATCTATATAACTTAATTTACAACCACAGAATTACGCTTGCCTACTATGAAAAAAGTATTCTTCTTCCTGAGCTGCTGCGCATTTATGGCAGCCTGTAACAGCAATTCCTCCACCACCAACGAAGGAGCCGTCGCCAGCACAGACGCAGACTCAGCCGCCTCGGCCTCTATGAGCGCGGCCACCCGCCAGCCCGATGCAGACACGGCCAGCATGGACATTGGAACCAACCGCGCCGCTGGCACTGGCGGCGGAAAGGTGCACGAGAAAGGAGCCCAACTGATCTCCAGCTCAGACTGTACCGGTTGCCATAAAATAGACGTGAAACTGGTAGGTCCGGCCTACGAGGCGGTGGCCCAGAAATACGAGAACAACGACAAAGACACCGAGTACCTGGCCAACAAAATCATTCAGGGTGGTAAGGGCGTTTGGGGCGAGATCCCGATGACCCCGCACCCTAACCTGAGCCAGGAAGATGCGAAGCAAATGGCCCAGTACATCCTGTCGCTTAAAAAATAACGTCACGCTATGACCCTCCGCCACCTTCTCCCCATTCTGGTTTTAGGCGCATTGGGCGCCTGCCAATCTTCCACCTCCCAGACTTCTGTGACGGCAAACGAGAAAACAAGCGGTTCTTCCGCTGAAGCCGCCTGGCAGCCACTCTTTGACGGTAAAACCACCCAAGGCTGGCATACCTACGGGCAGGCCAAAGTAGGCAACGCCTGGAAAGTGGACAACGGCACCCTGCACCTGGACGCGGCCCACAAAAACGAGTGGCAAGCGGGTGACGGCGGAGATATTGTGACGGCGGAAAGCTACGGCAACTTCCATCTTAAGCTGGACTGGAAAATTGCGGCCAACGGCAACAGCGGCATCATTCTGTTTGTGCAGGATGAGCCCACCAAGTACCCTAACACCTGGAGCACCGGCCCCGAGGTGCAGGTGCTGGACAACGCCGGCCACCCCGATGCCAAGATCCACAAGCACCGCGCCGGCGATTTGTATGACCTCATCGCCAGTAGCCCGGAGACGTCTAAACCCGCCGGCGAGTGGAACCAAGTGGAGATCATCAGCAACAACGGCCAGTTGCAGATCATCCAGAACGGAACCAAAGTAGTGACCACCACACTCTGGGACGATAACTGGAAAAAGATGGTAGCCGGAAGCAAGTTCAAAGACATGGCCGGTTTCGGGGCGTTCAAATCCGGGAAGATCGCGCTTCAGGACCACGGCGACGATGTGTGGTTCCGGAACATCATGATCAAGCGGCTATAAGGCCCAAACCTTTACCAGAAGCAATTCGCCATGTCAGAGAAAAACAGAAGATCGGCCATCAAGGGAATCCTGGCTGGGACGGCGGCCCTTACCGCGGCCGGGCCTTTGGCCTGTTTTGGCCAAAATGAACCTAAAACCGAAGCTGCCTACACTTTGAAAGGAAACCTCAACCACTCGGTGTGCCGCTGGTGCTTCAATGATTTGTCAGTGGAGGAGCTCTGCGTGGCTGCGAAGGAGATAGGCCTCAAAGGCATTGACCTGATAGGCCCCAAAGAATGGCCGACCCTGAAGAAACACGGCCTGATCTCCACCATGTGCAACGGCGCCGAGATCAGCCTCACCGAAGGGTTCAACCATCCGCAGTACCATGCCACGCTGGTGAAGAACTACTCAGACATGATTCCGCTGGTGGCCAAAGCCGGCTATACCAACCTCATCTGCTTCAGCGGGAACCGCAACGGCCTGGATGATGAAACGGGTTTGAAGAACTCCGTGGAAGGTCTGAAAAAGTTGCTGCCCCTGGCCGAGAAACACAAGGTGGTGCTGGTGATGGAGCTCCTGAACAGCAAAGTGAACCACAAAGACTACCAGTGCGACCGTACCGCGTGGGGCGCCGAACTGGCCAAGCGCCTGGGTTCTGAGAATTTCAAGCTGCTCTATGACATCTACCACATGCAGGTAGACGAGGGCAACGTGATCCAGACCATCCGGGACAACCACCAGTACATTGCGCACTACCACACCGCCGGCGTGCCTGGTCGGCACGAGATTGACGATTCGCAGGAACTCAACTATCCGGCCATTATGCGGGCCATCAAAGACACGGGTTTCAAAGGGTTTGTGGCGCAGGAATTCATTCCGCAGGCCAAAGACAAATTGAAATCATTGCGGCAAGCCGTCCAGATCTGTGATGTCTGAGGAGGCTGCCTTCAAAAGAATATTCTAAACCAATCAACCTTCTACTAAGCACCAAACTGAAATGAACAACAGAAGATCTTTTTTGCAGAAGCTAGGTTTGCTGTCGGCGGGCGTTGCCTTCGCGCCATCGCTGCTTACTTCCTGCGATTCCTCAAAACCCACCAATACCGATAACGCCTCCGCCGATGCCTCCACAGATACCAGCACTGCTGGCACTGGCACCGGTAATGCCCGCATCAGTGATATCGGAATTCAGTTGTACACCTTGCGCGAGCTTCTGCCCAATGATGTGAAAGGCGTGATTGGCAAAGTGGCCCAGGCCGGGTACAATGATGTGGAAACCTACGGCTACTCGGTAGACAAAGGCTACTGGGGCCTTCAGCCGAACGCATTCAAAGAACTGCTGCAAGCCAATAACCTGGTTTCTACCAGCGGACACTATGAGTTTGGCCAGTACATGAAAGACGGCAACACCGACATTGTGAAGCGCTACATTGAGGCCGGCAACATTGTGGGCCACAAATACATCACGGTGCCTTACCTTGGCGAAGAGCTGCGTAACAGCGCCGATGCCTACAAGAACATCGCGGAGAAAGTGAACAAGGCCGCCGAGCTCTGCAAAGCCTCCGGCCTGAAGCTCGCCTACCACAACCACGATTTCGAATTCAAGCAATACGGTAACACCACCGGCTATGACATCCTGCTCAAGGAAACCGATCCGGCGATGGTAAGCTTCGAAGCCGATTTGTTCTGGATGGAGAAAGCCGGCCACAAACCGGTAGACATGTTCAACCAGCACAAAGGCCGTTTTGTGATGTGGCACGTGAAAGACATGGACAAAAACTCACCTGACCTCAACACCGAGATCGGGAGCGGCACCATGGACTACAAAGCCATCTTCGCCCAAGCCCAGACCTCCGGCCTGGACCGCATCTTCGTGGAGCAGGAAAACTTCGCCGCCGGCATGGACCCCTTCAAAAGCATCAAGCAAAGCCGCGACTACGTGAAAAACACCTTGCTCGCGTAAGCAGCTGCATCCATTTTGCCATCACCGTTTCGGGCCTGTTTTACCAAAAACAGGCCCGAAATGCGTTTCTAGGGCTTTTGTCGAGTTTTGTTTCCGGGTTGGAGAAGGTAGTCGAGTCGTAGTTTTAGTTGTTGGTGATAACACCAACAACGGCGGGTGAGGTTGCCGAGAGAACGATTAGGATAATGTAGGGGCACCTCTTGTGGGTGCCCTTTCAGGTAGCACCTGCCCTGTGCGGAGCACCCGTGGGAGACAAGGCATGCCTTGTCTCTACATGATCAGAAAACCCGAGCAGACATCAAGAACATCCGTATCCTGCGGCGGGCCGGGGCGAAGGCCTACAGTGAGGCCGAGGCACGGGCTGCCGCACAGAAGGACAGTTAAAGTGGCAGTAGCTTACGTGTGCTATGAAACAGAGGACGGCAGCGGGGTGGTACCTTTACTGAAGAAAAGACTGTTTGAGCGTCAGCGAGTTTCTTTTCTTCTTGATTCTTTTGGTTACTTTTCTCATCAAGGAGAAAAGTGACAAACGCCCGCAGGCCGCGACTGCAATTAAAAGGTTGTAAGGAAGGGAGTAGAAAGTAAAGGCAGTAGAAAGTCAGGAAAGTACATCCGTGCTGTAGTAGTTTGAGGCTAACGCCTCACTGCAGTTGCAAACTGCAGACCATGGTAGGTCCAAGTTGAAAACTTGAACCAGGAAAGAGGGAGAGAAGGAAGATCAGCAGAAGAAGTCAGCCCCCTACCCCCTTCAAAGGGGACCATATACTTGAAAATCGTTTATCGTCCAGTTTCATCAAAACAGCCTCAAAACGTCCTCGCCATCCTTAAAAGCTGATACGCCCTACACCGCAAGCACTTGGTCAACTGCTCAAAGCTCAACAACCTATCAAAACAATCCTTATCTTCACAAATCCCAAACCATCACACCACTAACCCTTTTATTATGAAGCAGTTTTTTACCAACCACATCGCTGGCTGGAGGAAACCCGTGTTGCTGCTTTGCACCTTGGGCCTGTTTGTGGAGCCTTCTATGGCCCAGAACGCACCCACTACGGCAAAGAAAGACGGCGCCAAAAAAGAAGAAAAGAAAGACCTGCCCTTAGAGGCGGGCCGCACCATTGACATCAACACCAAGGAAGGCTCCTGGCTCGCGCTGGACGTGCACCCGGCCGGCGGACAGATCATCTTCAGCATGCTGGGTGATTTATACCTGCTACCCATGGCGGGTGGCAAAGCCGAGCAACTGACCGAAGGCATGGCTCTGGACGTACAGCCGCGATTCAGTCCGGACGGCAAATCCATTGTGTTTCTCTCAGACCGCGACGGAAACGACAACGTGTGGGTCATGGACCTGCTTACGAAGAAAACCCGCCAGATCAGCAAAAGCAAAAACGAGAACTTCCAAGCCGCCGAGTGGACGCCGGATGGTGAATACCTGGTAGTGTCACAGGGCCGTCGGAATTTGAAACTGCACCTGTACCACAAAGACAGTGGCGGCGGAACCCAGCTGATCAAAACGCCGGAGACCCTGAAAACCGTGGAGCCGGCCTTCGGCAAAGACCCCCGCTATATCTGGTACTCCCGCCGCACGGGCGGCTGGAACTACAACGCACAATTGCCGCAGTACCAATTAGCCACCTTGGACCGCGAAACCGGTGAGACCGATACCCGCACCTCACGCTACGGATCGGCGTTCTCGCCTACCTTGTCGCCGGACGGCACCATGCTGGTCTACGGAACCCGCCACAACAACGAAACCGGTTTGATTATCCAGAACCTGAAATCTGGTGACGAGAAGTGGCTGGCCTATCCGGTGCAGCGCGATGAGCAGGAATCCATCGCCCCGCTTGGGGTGTTGCCGGCCATGTCGTTCACGCCAGACAGCAAAGAACTGGTAGCCTCTTACGGCGGAAAAATCTACCGCATTCCGGTAAGCGGCGGAGCGGCCAAAGAGATTCCGTTTGAAGTGAATACCAAAATTGCCATCGGTCCGAAACTAGAGTTCAAATACCCGATCAGCGATGACAAAACCATGAAGGTGACCCAGATCCGCGATGCGGCCATGTCACCGGATGGCAAGCGTCTGGCCTTCACCGCGCTGGACAGATTGTACATCACGGAGTACCCGAACGGCACGCCAAAACGCGTGACCACGAATGATTTCACCGAGGCACAACCCGCCTGGTCGCCAGACGGCAAGGAGTTGGTGTTTGTGACCTGGCACGAGAAAACCGGTGGCGCTATCTACAAAGTAGCTGCCAACGGCAAAGCCAAACCAGTGAAGTTGAGCCAAGAAAATTCTGTTTTCCAGGAGCCGGTTTGGTCGCCAAAAGGAGACAAGATTGTGTTCGTGAAAGGCTCGGCGCAGACGTATCGTGAATCGGCGGGGCCGGGTGCGTTTGACTCGCGCCAGACCATCAACTGGATCTCCGCGAAAGGTGGTGCCAGCACGTTTGTGACCAAAGCCAACCTGGGCGCGAACCCGCACTTCGTGCAGGGCGATGACCGCATTTACCTGTACAGCTCTTCTGACGGGTTGATTTCTATTCGTTGGGATGGCACCGACAAGAAGCCGTACGTGAAAGTGAAAGGCATCACCACCTTCGGGTCGTACGCTGATATGCTGGAGGAGGAAATGAGCCACAACCAGCACCTGAACGAGCGCGAGCCGCAGCAACAGGCTTCTACCGCTACTACCATCATCAAAGCGCCTAAAGGCGACAAAGCTTTGGCTTTGATCAACAACGAGATTTACGTGGTCACCATCCCGTTCGTGGGCGGTGAAACGCCAACCATCTCCGTAGCCGACATCGCCAGTTCGCAGTTTCCGTCCTGGAAACTGACTGACATCGGTGGTCAATTCCCGAGCTGGTCCGCTGATGGCAAGAGCGTGTATTGGTCTATCGGAAATGCTTTCTTCGCCTACAACATGGACCAGGCCTTCGCGAAGAAACGCGAATTGGAAGCTGCCGAGGAGTTGAAGAAAGACGCTAAGCCAGCTACTGAGGTGAAGAAAGACAGCACCGGCGCGAAAGAAGCCGTGAAGATTGAAGGCTACAAGCCGGTAGAAACCAGAATCGCGATTACTGTGCCGCGTGACATCCCAACCGGAAACATCCTGTTGAAAGGCGCCCGCATCATCACCATGAACGGCGATGAAGTAATTGAGAACGGCGACATCCTGATCCAGGACAACCGTATCAAGGCCGTAGGCGCTTCCGGTACGCTGACCGTTCCGCAGAACGCGACCGTGATGGATGTGAAAGGCAAGACCATTACCCCAGGTTTCATAGACACCCACGCGCACATGTGGCCACGTTGGGGCGTGCACTCGAACCAGGTATGGATATACGCAGCTAACCTGGCCTACGGCGTGACCACCACCCGCGACCCACAAACTGCTACTACCGACGTGTTGACCTACGCTGACATGGTGGAAACCGGCAAGATGATCGGGCCGCGCGTGTACTCCACCGGCCCTGGTGTGGGGTACTGGTCATACAACCTGAAGAGCTTAGACCACGCTAAGAGCGTGCTGAAGCAGTACTCAGACTACTACAACACCAAGACCATCAAGATGTACCTGGTGGGCAACCGCCAGCACCGTCAGTGGATCATCATGGCCGCCAAAGAGCAAGGCCTGATGCCAACGACCGAAGGCGGTCTGGATTTCAAACTGAACCTGACCGAAGTTTTGGACGGCTATCCGGGCCACGAGCACTCGTACCCTATCTATCCGCTGTATAAAGACGTGCTGGAGTTTGTGTCTAAGTCGCAGATCGCGTACACGCCCACCCTGTTGGTAGCCTACGGCGGACCTTGGGCCGAGAACTACTACTATGCCACGGAGAACCTCACCGGCGACAAAAAGCTGAACTACTTCACCCCTAAAGTGGAGCTAGATGAGAAGTCTCGCCGCCGCGCTGGTTGGTTTATGAAAGAAGAGCACATCTTTGACAAGCACGCGCAGTTTGTGAACCGTTTGGTGAAAGACGGCGGTTTGGCGGGCGTAGGCTCCCACGGACAGTTGCAAGGTTTGGGTTACCACTGGGAACTTTGGTCTATCCAATCCGGGGGCATGAAGAACCTGGATGCCTTGAAAGTAGCCACCATTTTGGGTGCGAAATCCCTGGGCTTGGACGGTGACTTAGGCTCCATCCAGAACGGTAAACTGGCGGATCTGGTCATCATGGACCAAAACCCGCTGGAAAACATCCGGAACACCAACACCATCAAGTATGTGATGCGCAACGGTCGTCTGTACGATGCCAACACCCTGGATGAACTAGCTCCTACCAAGAAGAAAGCTCCAGACTTTGACTGGCACAGCGCCCTTCCACTGGGCGTACCAGGCGTTCAGGAATAACTATTCTGATACTTCAATAAAGGCCCCCCTTGCAATGCAGGGGAGGCCTTTTGCTTTTTGGAGGAACACCTCAGAAACGCGGGAGTTGTTTTAGGGCCGAGTTTGTGAAAACACCATCAAAACAACCAGGCCAATGAAGAAAGATGGATATCCGGGAGGAAGCAAAGGAACCTCTTTGCAGTTAAATCTTAAAGGCAAGTAGAACCTCCTTTGCAGGCGGTGAGTAAACACAAGTACACCTATCCCAAAACAGAAAAGATGAAACTAGCTGGAAACACAGTGCTGATTACCGGAGGCGCCTCTGGGATTGGACTGGCCCTTGCCGAGCGTTTTTTGAAGGCTGGCAGCACCGTCATCATCTGCGGCCGTCGCTCAGATAAACTCAACGAGGCAAAAGAAAAGTACCCCGAACTGCATACCCTGGTCTGTGACGTAGCCCGCGAGGCCGACCGGATCGCGCTGCTGGAATGGACCACCGCCGAGTTCCCTACCCTGAATGTGCTGGTGAACAATGCGGGCATCCAGCGGCGGGTGAACCTGGTCACGGAGCAGGAAGAATGGAGCAAAACGCAGCAGGAAATCGCCATTAACCTGGAGGCGCCCATTCACCTGTGCAGCCTGTTTGTAAACCATCTGAAAGAACAGCCGCACGCGGCCATCGTGAACGTGACCTCAGGACTGGCCTTCACGCCGGGCGTGTTCGCGCCGGTGTACTGTGCCACCAAAGCCGCGCTGCATTCCTTTACCATGTCTTTGCGGTACCTGCTGTCCAAGTCCAATGTAGAGGTGGTGGAGATTGTGCCGCCTGCCGTCAACACAGATTTGGGCGGTACCGGGTTGCATACCTTCGGGGTGCCTCTGGATGAGTTCGCAGATTCGGTCATGCAGCGCATAGACAACGGGGAACTGGAGGTGGGCTTCGGGACCTCTGAAGTGAGAAGGAACGCCTCTAGGAAAGAGAACGATGCCTTCTTCCTGGAGATGAACTCCCGTTGGGCGTAAGGCAAGACGTGTTTCGGGCCTGTTTTCCGGAAAATGAGCCCGAAACACGTTCTTTGGCGCTGGTTCTGTAGTAATTTTGGGCTATTTCAGACGTTGGCTTCTGGAGAGGGAAATGCCTCGGTTTTGTGGTTTAAATTTCGTAACTTACTGACAGGGCGAAGCCTTGTTCTTTCTTCTGCGGCTAGCAAGAGATTGTTTTCTGTAAGTGCTTTCCCTTTCTGTTTTTTTCACTCCTTACTTTCCGGAAAGATGAGATGGGTATATAGCGTGAAACATAAAACAAAAGCCGCGCTGCTGCTGGCAGTAGTGATGGTGCTGGTGCTGGCTAAGAATACGCTGGACAACAAAACGGTCACCAAACTGGGCTCTTCCTTCGCCACTGTCTATGAAGACAGACTGTTGGTGGAAAGCTACATCTACCAATTGTCGGGGCACCTGTACCAGAAAAAAATGTTGGTGGACAATTCCTTCTATGCCGGCAATGACGGCAAGCTGGCGTCTGGGTTGCAGGAAAACAACAAGGCCATTGCCACCCT
This sequence comes from Rufibacter hautae, assembly GCF_008271695.1. Lineage (GTDB taxonomy): Bacteria > Bacteroidota > Bacteroidia > Cytophagales > Hymenobacteraceae > Nibribacter > Nibribacter hautae. Next base: position 1,017,565 of record NZ_VKKY01000001.1, on the reverse strand, counting down.
CCTCACGGAGTTTGGCAAGACGGAGTTAACCCATGCCGAGGCCCGGTACTTAGCGGCCTTCAACCAGAACCACCAGGCGCTGCAGGCGCTGGAAAACCAATATCTGCAACAGGTGGGAGGGGAGGCAGCGCAACCAGCCAAGCAAAAGCTGGACGCTAAATTCCAATTGGCCACGAACTACCTGAACCACCTGTCTCGCATACAGGTAGCCGAGGGCAAGCGGTTGAATGATTCTACCAAACAGATGATGGCGGGCTCTGAGGTTCTTACCCAGTTGGCGTTTGTCTTGGTCATCAGTATTGGGATCATGATTCAGGTGCTGATCTTCGCCTCTAAATCAAAGTTCTCTAAGTTTCCGCAGAATCCTATGTTGAACTAAGATGTGGGCTCCGTTTGGCCTACCTTTATTCTGAAAACAAAACTCTACTAATGAAAAGTACGATTCAGCTTTTAGTCCTCACTTCGCTGCTCTTTGGAGCAGGTTGTACCGATAGTAAAAAAGAGGCCGCCTCTGCGTCTGAGCCCGGGAAGAACACCTCCCTGCCGATTACTACTTCCTCCTCTAGTTCTGCCCCAGTGGTTTCTGGTCAGCCGGCAACCGTGAGTCAACCCGTTTCTGCTCCGCAGCCGGTAGTGACGGCCGGCATGAACCCGGCCCACGGCCAACCCGGGCACCGGTGCGATATCCCGGTAGGGGCTCCTTTGAACTCGCCTCCGGGTAACACTGCCGCTTCCGCTTCCGGGGCCACCGCTACTCCCGCAGCCAGACCTAATACCTTGCCTCCGGCGCCGGTTCTTCCCGTAGGTCCTCCGGTTGTCACCGCCCAAGGCATGAACCCGCCGCACGGTCAACCTGGCCATGACTGTAGCGTTGCCGTTGGAGCTCCCTTGCCAAAGCCATAAACATCAGCTAAGAGACAGGCAGCTTGTAAGAAGTCAGCTAAATTACTGCCGGTTTTTATGGGCAAAAAGCTATCTGACTTCTACTTGCCGGCCTGTGAAATTTTGATTTATCAACCTATTATTGGCTGGCACCGAAATAGTTTGACAGAGAATGTCTTGGGGTGCGTTGGTGTACTCTGGGTAGTGCAGAAAGCCAGAAAGCAGTCGGGCCTTTAGGATGTTCCCAAAGGCCCGACTGCTTTCTGGCTCTTGTTTAAATAATCAGGACAAACTCGTAGCCAGGTAATACCCTAAACCGGCTAGGGCACTGATGATGATCCAGGTGATCATACCAATTTTGAAGCGGTACATCGCCACAAACGAAATCACGGTCCAGGCCAACGCGAAATAATCTAAGCCGGAGAGGGAAAGCTCTTTGGGAAACAGAACCGCCTGACCGAAGTAGACCGTCAGGTTGAGTACCACACCCACTACCGCTGCTGTCACCACGCCCAGCACCGATTTTACGGCCGCGTTTCCGCGGGTGCGTTCAATGAGTGGCGCACCGGCTAGGATGAAAAGGAAGCAGGGCAGGAAGGTGTAGAACGTGGTGGTAAAAAGACCCACCGCGCCCATGGTCAGGGAACCGCTGTAATGGTTGTAACCGGCCATGTACCCCACAAACGCCAGCACCATGATGAGCGGACCCGGCGTGGTTTCACCCAGGGCCAATCCGTCAATCATCTCGTATTTAGTCAGCCAGTTCAGTTGCTCCACCGTTACCTGAGCCACGTACGGCAGCACGGCATAGGCGCCCCCAAAGGTGATAAGCGCGGCTTTGGTGAAGAAAAGGATGAGGGTGTTCCAGAAGGCAAAGTCACGGGTGAGGAAATAGAACAGCGCCACCGGCAGGGCCCACAGAACGATGGTGATCATCACCCGCAGCACGCTGGTGGTCAGGTTCACCCCGGCGCCTACCACTTCACTGGAGGCGTTCAGGTAATAGCCTTCTTCATCGGTCTGGGCTTTGGCGGTGGTGGGTTTCTCGGTCAGGAAAGGCGGGTGCAGTTTCTGCAGCAGGAAGGCAATGACAATAGCACCCAGAATGATGAACGGGAAGGGCACGTGCAGAAAGAAAATGCTGACAAAGCTCACGGCTGCCACGGTATAGTGAAACCAGCTTTTCAAAGATTTGCCGGCGATCTTCAGCAAAGCCAGCACCACAATGGCTACCACCGCCGGCTTCAAGCCATAGAACAGCGCAGATACCCACGGAATAGTCCCGAAGGAGACATAGGCGGTGCTCAGGCCCAGCAGAATAAACACCGAGGGCAGCACGAACAGAATTCCGGCTACTAGGCCGCCTCTCACACCGTGCATGAGCCAGCCTAGGTACGTGGCCAACTGCTGCGCCTCGGGGCCCGGCAGCAGCATGCAGTAGTTGAGCGCGTGAAGGAACCTTGAATCAGAGACCCAGCGTTTCTGCTCCACCACAAACTGGTGCATAATGGCGATCTGTCCCGCCGGGCCGCCAAAGCTGATGAACCCCAACTTCAGCCAGAAAAGCAGGGCCTCTGTAAAGGAAGGTTTCTCCGGAGCCGGAAGGGATGCTTGGGTTTCCGGTTGGACTGAAATTTTCTGGGTCATACGGCTAAGTGTAAACGCTCTACAATACTACGGCATGCGCCCCAAGGAAGATAGAACAGGCGCAACCTTTAGAATCCTTTTAACTTTTCATCGGCTTTTTAGGCCTGTTTTCTGGAAATAAGCCCCAAACCAAAAAGATCCTATGGCCATTCGGCAAAGTGATTAGTGGCCCTGCTCGTCTACAAACGGATAGATGTTTTAAGGCTGTTTCTGCAATATAAGGGGAAAACGTATTGGTTAGTTGGCCACCGGTTCTGCCTTGGGTTTACGCAAATCCAGGGTGTGGAAGAGGAACAGCCTAAGCGTGTGGGTATTGAAAAACTGGTTTCCGGCGGCTGTCTGCTGAAACACGTTCATGTAGCCTAACTGCGCATTGAAGCTCTTGCTGAACTGGTAACCCACACCCCCGAAAAGGCGGTTCTGGTCAAAGTAATTGTAGACGATCTCCTTCCCGAAGTTCACGTGCACCTCATCATTGAACACCAGAAAAGGAACGCCCGGGGCGATGGCATCGGCGGTTAAGGGCACCATGAGGCCAATCATATAGCGTGCTCGGAAATTGAAATGGTAGCCTTCCTGCAACTGGTCATTGGCGATGTTGCGGTTGAACCGCTCCTCCAGGCGTACCCACTGGTTTGTCTGCAGCCGTTTGCTTTTCCCCGACCAGTTGATCTGCTGCCAGAGCCGGTGCTCGGGACGTACCGTTTCATCCGTTTCCGAGATAGGCCAATGGGAGGCGTAAGCATAGCCCACGGTAAAGCGGGTATGGTCAGAGATGTGGTACGTGATACCCGGCCGCACAATGGTCGTCGCCCAGCGATCCAGGAAATCCGTACGGCGTGCGTGCAGGTCCAGCCACAAAGAGAACTTGTCTGACAGGCGAGTCTGGTTGAAATAGCCCAGCCACACCTGAGAGCGATCCGTCACCTTCTTTTCGGCCGTCTGGGCCTGGCTTTGGAAGGGAAATATGAGGAGCAGCGTAAGAGTAAAGCGTAAAGTTTGTTTCATAGGGTAGGTGTATGTTGAATAGTTCAGGACAAAGGCTTGTGGATGACGATTCCCGGATGTCCCCCTTTGAAGGGGGTAGGGGGATGATTTCTACTTCTGATCAGGCATTCCCGAAATGTAGGGGCAATCCCTTGTGGTTGCCCTTGGTTGAGGAGCGTAATAGAAGTGCTTGCTCTGTAGCCAAAGCAAACTGGTTCTTCAAATGCCTTGTCATCCCCCTACCCCCCTTCAAAGGGGGACGATAATTTAGTCCGTTATTCCTTTGGTTGGCTTTGTATCAGCCAGAGAGCCTGTCAGCAAGAATTTGGTTAAAGTCTGAGGAAACCCGCTGTCTAAAAAGCATCGTTTCTGGGCTGATTTCCGGAAAATAGGCTCTAAACGAAAAGGCTGAGGATGTAAACTAGAAGCGGCAAGTTACTAGGCCTGCCGCTTCTGGTTTTGATTACTTGGCCAGGAGTCCGTCTATGGTCAAGGCCACGTAGTAGAGGCCACCTATGGTAGGGCCGGCGGCAAACTGGTAATAGCGTTTGTTGAACAGGTTCGTGGCGCCCAGTTTTACCGAGGACTTCCATGTGGGGAGTTTGGCGGTTACCTGGGCATCAATGGTGGAGAAGGCCGGAACCAGACCGTTGGCCAGCGTACTTTCCCAATATACCTCGTCCTGGAAGCGCCACACCACGTTGAAGCCAATGTTCTTGAAGACCTCGCGGTTGCTGATGGAAACGTTGGTCACCCATTTAGGCGTGTTGAAACTGGTCAGGAAGATATCCGGGGTAGGGTTCTTGGACAAGGCGTTGTAGTTCGCGTTGCCCGAGAGGGTGAATTTCTTGTAGAAGATATAGGTCAACCCCAAAGACGATCCGTAGCTGTTGTAGATGTTTTTCGCGTTGGTATACACTCGGTAACGGTTTTGCTTGGACCGGGTAAGCATGTCCAGCACCGCCGCATCTGAGCCAACCGGACCTGAGCTTGGCACTGCCACCTCTACCTGGCCCAAAAAGCCTTTGTAAGAGTTATGGTAGGCATCAAAATCTATGGTGAGGGTATTATCAAACAAGACACTCTTGTACCCCACCTCAAAGGAGTTGATGCTCTCTGGTTTCATGACCGGAAGATTGGCCACCTGCAGCACACCCCGGTTTTTCAGGGCGGCGTCATTGCGGGTCAGGCCGGCAGAAACATCGGCATTCACCGCCGCCGTGAATTTGTCATAGGAGGCCAAGGTGTAGGAATTCTCCAAAAACCCGATGCCTTCATTTACCCTGGCCAGACCGCCTACCCGGCGAACGCTGGCGTTGTTCAGGAAGGACAATGCCTCAAACAAGGCCGGGAACCGGTAGCCATTCTGGAAGGAGGCCCTGAAGTTATGCTTCTCCGCGGCGGTGTACACGGCCGCGATACGGGGGTTGAACTTAGGACTAAACTCCGGGTTGTTGTCAAGGCGGGCAGACACCGTGAACTTCAATCGGTCCTTCAGAAACAATTTGCTGGCCTGCACAAAGCCGCCATATTTGGTGTAATACTGGTTCTCCCCGAAAGATCCGTTGGCGCCTGCCACGGTTCTGGTTTCCAGGGGTCTTGAAAGGTCCACAAAGGTATTGCCATCGGGAATTACCTCGTAGCGGCGGTAATCAGCGCCAACCAACACGTTGGCCCATTTGAATTTGCTCAGATTATACTGGAAATCGGCGTGGTAGGTGTTGCTGTACTGCCACAGGGCGGCACCCCCGTTGGGCGCTCCTCCTGGTACCACCGAGGCGATGTCCCAGTTGTTGGAGTTGATGATGGTGTTTTTGAGGGCATCGAATTCCGGGGTGCCGGGCTCGGCGCGGCCTGCATCTGCGGCGGCGCGGGCTGCTTTCATCGCCGTGGCCAAATCCACTCCGTTGTCTACTTGGGTTTGCAGGGTGTTTTTGAAAACGCCACCCCATTGTGCGTTGGTGGCATGGCTCAGGTCAAGGCTGTAGGCCAAAGGGTTCAGGTTATAAGATTTGCCTGTGTTTTCCTTCAGCACATAAGCCCGCACCAAAAGATCGGTGCCCTTCAGTTCCAGTTTATGGTTCTGGACTTTGACGTCTTTTAGCTGAATCCTGTTTCCGCGCTGGAAAATACCGTCCATCACGCCGTAGCGGTAGCCGTAAGACAATTCCAGTTTCTCGTTCAGCCGGTAAAACAGACTTCCGTCTATCTTCAGGTTCCGCACCGATGGGTAGATGAGGTCTTTCTCCAGGTACCCGGTTCTGGCCACGTTGAAGGTCTGGTTCACGCCCTGGTAATTGATGCTGATGGCCTGGCGGGCCTGGCGGTCATCGCCGTAGCGGCTCCACTGGTCAAGGGCGGGGTTGTTTTCGCCGGATAGCTCGGGGAATTTGGGGTTGGCGGTAGCCAGGTTCTGCGGGTTTTGGTCTACCAGGCCGTTCGCTACCCAGTCGGTGCCCTTGAGCGTGCTGAAATTTACTTTGAAAGCGAATTTGTCATTGAACGCCTTGGCATACCGCACGGCGGTTTCGGTGAGGATGCTGGGGTCCCGGTCAATGCCATCCACGTGGTTCACCCCCACTTTCTGGTAGACGCTCAGTCCCTGGTACAGGAAAGGGCTTTTGGTGGTGAGGTTGGCCATGCCGTTGATGGCATTCATGCCGTACAAAGCCGAGGCTGCCCCGGGCGTGATCTCCACGCTCTCAATGTCCAGCTCAGTCGCCCCGATGGCATTCCCCAGCGGCACACCAAGGGTAGCGGCCTGCATGTCCACGCCGTCTACCAGCTGCATGAACCGGAAGTTGTTGGGCACGTTGAACCCGCGGGTGTTAGGCACCTTGAACGTGAGGCTGGAAGTGAGCATCTGCACGCCTTTCACGTTCTCCAGCGCCTCATAGAAGCTGGGTGCGGCTGTTTCCTTGATGGCCCTGATGTCTAGTTTCTCAATGGCCACCGGCGATTTAAGAATGCTTTCTTCCACCCTGGAGGCCGTTACCACCACTTCCTTACCTAATAAGGTCTGCGTCACCAGCGCGATGTCCAGGCGAGAGCCGGGTTGGGTGATCTCAAATTCCTGCGGCTGGTACCCCACCATGGAAATCACCAGGTTGAACGGAAATTTCAGTTTGGTCTTGAGGTTGAAGTCCCCGGAGGCATTGGTGGTAGTTCCGGTCACGGTGCCGCGTACGTACACGCTCACGCCGGGCATCGGGTCTTTGGTGCCCTGTTCGGTCACCCGCCCGTTGATTTCCACAAAGTTGGTTTCCTGCGCGTAGAGGCCTAAAAGTGGAAGGAATAGAAAATGAAGGAGAAGTAAAAGTTTTGATTTCATGATTGATGTTTTGAAAATTAAAGAGAAAGGGAGCGGAGGCAGTTAGCGGCAACAACAACCAAAGCCTGCAAAAGGACTTGGTCTGCTTTTCTTCATTCTTTTGGTAAAAACATCAGGTTTCATGGGGCAATAGGGTAAAAGTGAATGCGTAAGTGGGAGGGTTGCTCCCGGGTAAATCAGATCTCAATCCCAGCTGGGTGGTGGAGGTGCCGGGTTTAGCAGAAGAGGCATTGGGGGATGCCTGTCTGCTGCCGTTGCGTCTGGCCTAGGCTCTTGGTGGAAACCAGAGGGACACACTTCTTTTTAGAAGGGAGGTGAGACAGCCCGGCTTTTCCTTGCACCGTGACCGGGCTGTCTCTTGCCTACCAAACTCCCCCTTCAGGCTGTTTTAGATCCTTTTCTCATAAAACAGCCCCAAAACGCGGCGCTCAACTCTCTTTACCTTTCGGCGCCGCACTCTGGAAAGAACAAGGGTTGCGGTCACGGACGGAATCGAACCGTCCTAAAAAACCTTGCGGGTCTTTGCTTAGCCACTCAGCCACACGACCTGATTTCCTGTCTCCAAAGAGATTTCCTAAGCAAGACCTAAAGCTCCAGCGTGCTTCCTCTTCTTTGATACTCTTAATCCCTATAGAATCAGTAGACAAATAGAATGGCTTTTTACGGCTTCAGCAAATTTTAGCAGGAGATTTTCATGTTTATTTTTGTATCGTTTTGAAAATCAATGATATAAAATAACTTAACAGGGTGCTGGCTTAGGCTAAGTATCAAGAAATCTGCAGGTTGTTATGCGTATTACAAGTTTGTAAATGGTGAACGTTTGTTAGAAACTCAGGAGTTGGCACGTGGACGAAAGAGGGTGAGCCCAGGGTTTCTGGTTTAAAGTCCATTGTGAAGCAGATTGTCAGTTATTGGCGGTTCTTGTTCAATTAGTAATCTGCGAGGCTACCTAAAGGTTGACCATCGACCATCCGGAGCCTGGCTTCCATTGAGATGGAAGGAGCTGCAAGTTTACCCTGTGCGTTGGCATCATGCTAGAACACAGGTAACCTTTGGAACCTGATTTACTTTTTGAGCAAATTTTTTCGGTACTCAGAGGGGCTCTGGCCCATGTGCTGGCGGAAAATGCGGGTGAAATGGCTTTGGTCAGAGAAACCGGTGAGGTAGGCCACCTCGGCCAGGGAGTAGCCCGAGGTATGCAGCAGGCTCAGCGCCTTTTCTATGCGTAGCTTCCGGATGTACTCGCCAAAAGAGAGGTTGTCAAAGTATTTGGAGAAAACCCTGGACACGTAGGCGGGGTGCACATCCAGCGCCTCGGAAATTTCCTTCAGGTTGAGCGCGAGGTTGGTGTCTATCTGGTCCTGGATGATCTCCTTCAGGTGCAGCGCCCAGGCCGGGACCTTCTGCTGGTTCTCCTTCTTTTCCTGCAGGTATTTGTGGTACACCTGCAGGAAAAGCTGCTCCGTGGGCTCGGTGGTATGCTTCTGCTTCTGCAGGTGCTTGGCCCAACTGTACAGCCCGTCATAGAGCACCATGGCTTTCTCCAGCAGTTCCTGGTCATCCGAAATGTTGAACGACATGCCGTGCGAGATCGCCCACAGCCCCGCCGATTGCGCCGCCAGCGAGTGGTCATCGGTATCTGCGCCGCGCACGATGAGGGCCATGGTCTGCAAGGCAGGCTCAGTAAGACGGTACTTCTCCAGGAAATAGTCAAACGTGCACCGGTCCTCATAGTGTGAATACTCCACCCCGGGGATGTCAAACGGAACGGCATCCAGTTCCTTGGCCTTGTCCAGCACCTGATTTTCTGGCACGTAAATGATTTCCGCGGAGGCATCAATGAACCGCCTGATCAGCCACGGGCAGGCCAGCCGGTCAATCTTGGGGCGCTCGCGGGTAATCCATTTCATGGGTAGCAAAGGTAGGAGGGTGGTGTAGGTAAAGATATGCGAAAATGGTCTCCGTTTCAGGCCTGTTTCTAGGAAACCAGGCTGGAACTGGAGAGTGCTTCAGGTTCTTAAACCCAGGCAAGTTCTAAAAACAAAGTCACCCTGCAAGAGGCTGGTAGCGAGTGCGTAACCTTTAAGGCCATTGCATTTTCAAACCAAATCCTTACAGGGTGACAGTTTGGGAAGGTAGATCTTAGGACGAAGAAAAGGTGACCTAAAGCTTGGGTGCAGAATTTCACCCGCTCTTTACTTCCTGCCTTTTCCTTTCTTTCCTGCCTTCATGACCGCTTTGCTATACTTGGCAACCAGCGGCATGGTAGAATCGGTGTCGAAGACGCCGTAGAGACCTTGCTCTTCCTGGGGAGGGTCGCCCATGAGGTCATCGCCAGGTTTCCAAAAGTGGCGGGTGGGTTTAGGACGGGCCGTGCCGTTGAAGGCCCAGAAATTGGCCCCGGCCAGAGCGTCTTTGGCCTGGGCGCTTTGGAGCACGCGCTCAAACACCTGCTGGTAGTACTGGTCACGGTGCGTAGTTTTGGCCGAGGGGCTGAATTCGTTGTTATCCCGCTGCAGACCGAACTCCTCCAGCACGATGGGCTTCTGCTGCTCGCGCGCGAAGGAGATGTGGCGGTCCATGTACTCCATGGTTTTGGTGATGGCAGCATCAAGGGTGCCAGCCAGGTTCTTGTTGTCCAACCATCCCCAGTTGCGCGGCCAGATGTGCATGGTAAAGTAGTCGATATTCGGATCGGTGTGCACTTGCTTGAACACGTCCATGGAGCCTTCAGAGCCGTGGGAGCCTTCGGAGCCGGTAGACACCAGGTGGTTTTTGTCCAGGGATTTGATCAACGCGGCGGTGCTTTTAATCCATTGGTCATAAGCCGGCACATTGACCATGGAAAAGGCACGGGACTCATTGGCAATCTGCCAGGCCATAATCACGGGGTCATCGGTGTACTTCTTCTTGGTGAACTGATTGGTGCGGCCCAGCATGAATTTCACGTGATCCGCGAACTGCTGCTTACAAGGGTCGCATTGGTGGAACTGGCCCGAGTACTTCATGAAGTTCGCCCAGTCATTGTTGTTGGCCAAGGCGTAAGGAATTGGCACCTTGGTATTCCAGTTTACATATTGGCTAAACCCACCCGACCATTCCCAGGCGTTGTTCAGGTACAGCACCGCTTTCATGTCGCGCTTGGTCATCTCGGCGAGCAAAAAATCCAGTCCGGCTAGCAGGGTATCATTGTACACCCCCGGCGATAGCTGCAAACCCGGCGACACGCGGTACGGTTGGTTGTTCGGTCCTTCGGCGCCGGCCAGAACGCGCAGGTTGGTCACACCCGCTTTCTTGAGCAGGTCGAGTTCCTTTCGTAAACGCTCGCGGTTCCCGGCTTCACCGGTAGAACCTAACAGCGCGCCGTACCAGTAATTGGTGCCGATGTAGTAGTAAGGCCTGCCGCCCAAGGTGAACATCTGGCCTTCACGCTTCACGAAATCAGTAGCCTTCTGCGCCTGAACCTGGGTGAAGGCGGTGCACAGAAGCGCGAGCAGAAAATAGATTCTTTTCATGTGGTTTCAAGTGGGTTATCCTCAACTAAAGGAAAGACCAAGGTATAGAGAAAGGCAGTCTTTCATTTTGTCATCCTGAAAGGAGCTTTTGAGCGAACGGTAATATTATTTACTACAACACTTTTACCGTTCACTCAAAAAATCTTTCCAAGATGACAAAGAGAGGAAAGGATAATGGTGTTATAAGGCCGTTTTCTAAAATTCAGCACAAAAACTAAGATCGGCCAAAAACCAACTATAGGTTAGGTTTCTTCGTCCAGTTATCGGTTCTGAAACCGGAGGCAGGCAGGCCCGCTTTGTTGAAGAGGTTAGGGTTGGCCGCGTTGCTCCAGCCCAGCCGGACGGCCGTTGGGTTCTTTACGCCTTTGGCGCTTACCACCACCGTTTTGCCATCGATTTTGGCTTGGGCAGGAACAAAGGCCTGGTCTTCGCCGGCGATCTCAAATTGGGTGAGTTCTTTGCCTTTGGCTACCAGGCCCTGCTCGGCGTTGTCAAAGTAGAGGCGGATTTTGTTGCCTTCCTTTTTCATCTCGCGGTAGATGGGGCCGGAGGCAGGCACGTCTTTTTGGCCGTAGGTTTTATTCAAGGCCAGGCTGGCCAAGCGTTGGCCCACGGGCAGCTTGTTTCTGGGGTGGATATCGTCTACGTTGCCCACGTCATGGATCACGGCCATGCCGGTGTTGGGCACGCTCAGGGTTTTCAGCTGGGCTTCGGCTAAACGAGGCCATTCCTCGGCGCCGCCGTATTTGTAAGGCGCGAGCTGCACAAAGTAAAACGGGAACTCGTTTTTCCATTCGGTGCGCCAGTTCCGGATCAGGGCGGGCAGCATCTGGGCGTAGACCTCGGGTGCATCAGTGTTAGACTCGCCCTGGTACCAGAGGGCCCCGGCCAGGCGGAAGGGGATGAGCGGCGCGATCATGGCGTTGTAGGCTTTGGCCGACTGCACTGGGCCCCATTCCACCTCTTTGCGTTTGGCGGCGGCATCGGCTAGCACGGGGTTCGCCGAGATGGCGTTGGCGCTCAGCCAGACCTCGGCGGGTGTGCCGCCCCAGCTGCTGTTGATCAAACCCACGGGCACTTTCAGGTTCTGGTGGACCTCGCGCCCAAAGAAGTACCCAATGGCGCTGAAGTGTTTCATGGTTTCGGGGGTGCATACCACCCATTGGCCCTGCACATCCAGCTGGGGAGCATCGGCGGTGCGGTGGCCTACCTGGAAGAAACGGATGGACGGGTAGTTGGCCTCCGCCACGTGTTTCTCGGCGTTGTCTATGCCGGCGTTGGCGCTCCATTCCATGTTAGACTGGCCTGAGCACAGCCAGACCTCGCCCAGCAGCACGTCTTCCAGCACAATGGTGTTGTAGCCTTTCACCGTTAAGGTTTGGGGACCGCTCACACCGGAGGTCTGCAGTTTCACCGACCATTGGGCCAGGTTATTGGTTTTGACTTTCACGGGTTTGTTGTCCCAACTGCCGGTGACGGTGATTTCCTCGCCGGTTTTGCCCCAGCCCCAGATGGTGACCTCGGCGTTGCGTTGCAGCACCATGTGGTTGCCGATAATGGCCGGCAGCGAGACGGCGCCCGCCGAGGTGGAGCCGGCCGCCAGCAGCATACCCATGAAAAGTTTACCTAGTGATTTAAATGATTTCAAGCGCATCTTTCCTCGTTTTTTGCGTGCGTGACAGTTGTGACCGATGCCTCAATTTAAGGAATTGGGGGAAAACGTTTAGGGCCTGTTTTCTTCAAAACAGGCCCTAAACGAAAATAGGAGTCTCTATTCAGACAGCACCAGCAGGACCACGTCGTGGGCCGGTACGGTCGTCTCGAAGTCTTTCTTGGTTGTGCCCTGGCTTTTCTTCGTCCAGACATTGCGGATTTTGTAGGTGGTTTTGCCGCCGTCCAGTTGTCGTTTGGCTACCTCATCGTTGATCACGTTCTTCTTCCAGTCAAATTCAATCTTCTGCGGATTCTTGGCCCGGTTCAGGAACGCCACCGCCCACTTGCCGCCGTCCAGGGGTTTCACCCAGGTCTCCAGGCTGTCTTTCACGGTGTAGCGCAGGCCCTGCACGCCCAGTTTGTCCTGGTTGATGGCCAGCACTTCTTTGTCGGTGAGGATGGCTACAGTCTCTTTGCTCATCTTGCGCAGGTCGTTTCCGGCGATCAGAGGCGCCGCGATCATGCTCCACATGGTGAAATGGGCGCGGTCTTCGTTCACGGGCATGCCGTTGCCTACCTCCAGCATGTCTGGGTCGTTCCAGTGGCCGGGTCCGGCATACTGGCGCAGACCGTCCTGCTTGTCCAGGATCTGCATCACGCCCCATGATTTCCAGGTGCCGTGGTCTTCCACGCAGTCAAAGCAGTTGTAGATGTCGCCGGTGGTCCGCCACAGGTGGCCAACAGAAGGTCCCCATTCCCAAGGCTTGTCATTGCCCCACTCGCAGATGCTCAATACTACCGGCCGGCCGGCTTTCTGTAAGGCCGCCGCGATGGTTTTGTAGGCGCCCTCGGCTTTCAGGCCTTCGGTGTTGCACCAATCGTATTTAAGGTAGTCAATGCCCCATTTGGCGTACTGCTGCGCATCCTGGAACTCATAGCCGCGGCTACCAGGACGGCCGCCGCAGGTCTGGGAACCGGCATCGGAGTAGATGCCCAGTTTCAGGCCTTTGGAGTGCACGTAATCTGCCAAGGCTTTCATGCCCGAGGGGAAACGCTTGGGATCGGCCTGGATGAAGCCCAGGCTGTCGCGGTCGCCGTGCCAGCAGTCGTCAATGTTGATATAGGTGTAGCCGGCGGCTTTCATGCCGGAACTCACCATGGCATCGGCGGTTTCCCGGATGAGTTTCTCGTCTACGTTACAGGCGAATTTGTTCCAGCTGTTCCAGCCCATGGGCGGCGTCATGGCCAAGCCTTCGAACTTCTTGTAGTTCTGGGCATAGTTGTTTCCCTGGCTGAAAGCCGTAACCGATAGCGTGAGGGCCGCTAAGGAGAGCAATAGTTTTTTCATGAGGTTTGGATTGTTAGGTCAGGTATGGGGTTCTTGGTTATCTGCTTTGGTTTCTATTGGGCGCACTTCTGTTTTGGCCCCGGTTTCAGGAAAACGGCTCCTAAACAGGGATTGGGCAAGAGGTGTGCGTTTGGTTATTTTTCTACCACCACTTTGCGGCAAATCTGCTCGTCTCCCTTCCGGATGGACAGCACGTAGATGCCCGCCGGCACCTGCCGCAGTGGAAGGCGCACCTGGTTCTGGCCACTGGTCAACTGCGCGGTGACCTCCGTTACTTTGGCACCCTTGGCGTTGTACAGGGCAAAGGTGGCTTTCAACGGAGATTTGGCCGTGGTCTTGATGGTGAGGTGCGAGCCGGTAGCCGGATTGGGATATACCGTGAGTTGGCCCAAAGCCTGTTCCAGCGCACTGCCGGTCACCGCGCCTGATTTTCGCCAATCGGGCAGTTCGTCCAGGGTGATCATATCGGGGTCGTTGAAAACGGCGTGCAGGAGGGGGATGGGTTGTTTTCTGGTGTAATCGGCGCCGGGCCATACGGCAAACCAAGACCACCAGGTTTTGTAAGTCCGGATGAATTCGGGGTTGGGCAGGTTGCCGGTCTCGGAGAGGGTGACCAGTTTCTTACCGTTGAAAAGGGTCTGCAGCTCGGTCCACTGGCCGCTCAGGTTAGAGGCCACGGCGGTGTTTTCATAGATGTCAATGCCCACCACGTCCACGTATGCGTCGCCGGGATACCACTCTGGTTTGGCGCGCTCGGCGGTGTAGACCCAGATGAGGTTGTGCAGCTGGTGGTGGTTGGTGAGGCGGTCGTGCATCAGTTTCCATAGTTCTTTGAAGGGCTCAGCGCCCTGGGCACCCCACCAGAACCAGCCGCCGGCGGCCTCGTGCAGCGGACGCCACAGCACCGGAATGTCCTGCGCCTGGAATTTCTTCAGTTCCACGGCAATGGCGTCTATGTCGCGGAGCAGGAGCTGGTAATTGGCCCCGTTTTTATCGGCGAGCGCCGCCGCGAAATTGAAAGTGGTGGCCCGCGTGTAGAAACCGCTCCACCAAAGCTTGTCTGGTCCTTGGTTGATCAGATCGGTAGGCGCGTTCCAGTGCCACAAAAGGCTGATGATGCCGCGGCCTTGGTCTTTTTTGGCCCATTGGATGGCTTTCTCAGAAAATCCGGCGGGGTTGGACCCGTACTGGATGCGCGAGGGCGAGTACTCAATCAGGTCATAGGACCCCACGGCCGGATCTTTGCCCGTGTGCGTGCGCACATAGTTTATTTCCTGCAGCTCATTGGTTTCCTGCTGGGCCGCCAGCACCTTGGTACCGTAAATGTCTACCAGGTACGAGAACAGGTTTTTGGTGGAAGTGGTGGCGTTGGCATCGGTTAAGGTCTTGGGTGGTTTGGCGGGCAGCGGGATGGAAGCCGGAGCCAGGTTGAGGTAGTCAATCACGTAGTATCCCCAGCCACCGCCCAGGGTGATGGTGTTGGTGCCCGCCGGTAAATTGACCAGGCCGCCCTGCGCTGTCCCGAAGCCCGCCACGTTGGCGAACATGCCCGAGGACTGCTGCCCGTTCACCTCTACCACGTAGCCTTTTTCCCCGGAAGGGGTGGCGTAGCGGATGGAAAGCTCAAAGATGCCCGCAGCCGGGAGGTTGAACGTGAATTTCACATTCTTGGCGAAGGAGTTGTCAAAGCCCTGCACGTACCCGGTGCCCGAATACCCCGCCATGGAACTCGCCACGGTCACCCCGCTGCGGGTGCCACTCTCGGCCTCCAGTTTGATGTCCGCCGCTTGGGCCGCAGGCGCGAGGCCCAGAAACAAAAAGAACGCCAGCCAGGCCAAATGCACGGGCTTGCTTAATCCAGAAAGCAAAGGTAGCAGTGTTTTCATTTCAGGGTTTTAGGTGACAGGGTAAGACCTCTTCAAGTGTTTTAGGGCCATTTTCACGGAAATGGCGCTGAAGCTGATTCCTTCCCGTTTCAAGCCCGATTTCCGCAAACCAGCCTTAAAACGAGAAAGGTATTTTAGTTACTCCGCCACGGCTTCGCCGATGATTTTCCGGCAGCGGTGGATGACCTCCAGGCAAGCCCGAGCATTATGGTAAGGGCACTTCCAGAATCCAACTTTATCCTCCTTTGACATGAGGCTGTAGTCATCGTGCACGCCCCAGTGCCACTCGCCCCGCTCCAGGTCCAGGAAGTAGGTCTGCGCGAACCTCCAGGCGTTGAGCGAGTGCCGAAGGAAGGCTTCCTGGCCGGTCAGCTCGTAGGCGTTGAGGAACCCCACCATGGCCTCTGCGCTCACCCACCACTCGCGGTGCGTGTCATAGTGGTGCTCGTCCACGTTGAGCTCGTGGTACAGGCTGCCGTCCGGGAGCAGGGCCTCCGCCGTGGCCTGGGCCATGGTGAGCGCCAGCGCCTTCACGCGGGAAAGCAGCTCCTGGTCGCCCAGCACCTCGGCGGCTTCCTGCAGAAGCCAGGAGGCCTCGATGTCGTGGCCGTAGGAGATGAGGTTGGCCGAGGAGGTCCAGTCGCAGGCGAAGAACAGTCTCAGGTGCCCGGTCTCCGCATCCACAATGTGGTCCAGGAACACCCCGATCAGGCCTCTGAGCTGTTTCCCCAGCAAAGGGTCTGGCCAGGCACGGAACAGGTTGGCGTAGGCCTCCAGAATATGCAGGTGCGTATTCATGGTCTTGGGGTCGTTGCGGTCTTTCTCGCTCAGGCGCAGGTCCTCCAGCAGCTCGCCCGTCTGGCTGAAGGCCTCCAGGTAGCCGCCGTGCTCCGGATCATAGCTGTACTGCTCAATCCAGCGGAATAGTTCCTGGCTCACCTCCAGCGCCTTTTCGTTCTGGGTGGCCAAATAGAACTCGCTCATGCCGTAGACCGTGAAGGCCAGGGCGTAGATCTGTTTGCGCGTGTTCAGGGGCTGGCCCTGCGCGTCTACCATCCAGTAAATCCCGCCGTGGGCGGAATCCAGGAAGGAAGCGCACAGATACTCAAAGGCGCGGGTGGCGATCTCCTGATACGTTTTCTGCCCCGTTTGCCGGAAAGCCGCCGAAAACGTCCAGAGGATACGGGCGTTGAGGATGCTGCCTTTGGGCGCCTCGGGGTTCACCTCACCGGTAGGCCCGATCTGCCCCACGAAGCCGCCGTTCCGGTGGTCCAGGGTGTGCTCTATCCAGAACGCCAATATCCTTTCCAGCTCGGTCTCCATCTCCTGGCGGTAAACCGAAAGCTGGCGGGTTAAGGAAGTATCGGGAGGGGTAGCCATTAGTTCGCGCCGTTAAGCTCAGGGGCCAGGGCCTGCTTCTTGCTCTTGATGTAGGCTTTGTTCCGGTCCACCAGTTGGTTGATCTGCTCCACGGAAGCGGCCGAGCGGAACCCGTCGGCCGGGGTGTTGAGCACGTAGTCCAGCAGCTGCTCCAGGGTGGAGGTGGCCACGTGGGTGCGGGTGTCTGAGGAGGCGTAGTAGATGAACACGGTGCCGTCCTCGTCCAGGATCCAGCCGTTGGCGAAGGTCACGTTGGACACGTCGCCCACCCTTTCCTCACCCTCCGGCGCGATGAAGTGCCCGCCTGGTTTGGCGATGACTTTAGATGGGTCCTGCAGATCGGTGAGGAACAGGTACAGCACGTATCTTAAGCCGGCGGCGGTGTTGCGCACGCCGTGGGCCAGGTGCAGATAGCCTTTCTCGGTTTTGATAGGCGCCGGGCCCTGGCCGTTCTTCACCTCGTACACCGTGTGGTAGGTCTTCGGGTCGATGATGGACTCGTCGTCCACCACGGCGTTCTCCATGGAATCCGTGAGGCCCCAGCCGATGCCGCCGCGGCTGCCCGCCTCGATGAAGCTGTCCTGCGGACGGGTGTAGAGGGCGTATTTGCCGTTCACGAACTCGGGGTGCAGCACCACGTTGCGCTGCTGCGGCGAGGTGGATTTCAGGTCGGGCAGACGCTCCCAGGAAACCAGGTCGCGGGTGCGGGCGATGCCGCACTGGGCCACCGCCGAGGACTCGTCGCCGGGCTTGGCCTCGGGGTCCTTGCGCTCGGTGCAGAACAGGCCGTAGATCCAGCCGTCTTCGTGCTGGATCACGCGCATGTCGTACACGTTCACGTCCGGGTCCTCGGTCTCGGGCATGGTGATAGGCTTCTCCCAGAACCGGAAGTTGTCGATGCCGTTGTGGCTCTCGGCCACCGCGAAGAAGGACTTGCGGTCGTTGCCCTCCACGCGGGCCACCACCAGGTACTTGCCGTTCAGCTTGACCGCGCCGGCGTTGAAGGCCGCGTTGATCCCGATCCGCTCCATGAAGAAGGGGTTGGTCTCGGGGTTCAGGTCATAGCGCCAGGTAAGCGGCGCGTGCTGGTTCGTCAGGATAGGGAATTTATATCTATCGTAGATGCCGTTGCCGAGCGGCTGCTTTTCGTTCTTTCTGGTGATCAACTCAGCCTGGAACTGCTCCAAGGCATGCTGTCTTTTCTGGAAGGTGTTTTCCATGGGGATTTTGTAAAAGGTTGCTGAAACGGCTGGTCAGGGCCGTCCTTGACTTATGAAACAGAGACTAATTTTCTTTTGAGGGTAGCGGCCACGGAGTCGCCGTCTTTGGGCAGTTTGTCCCACCAGGTTTTCTTCAGGATGACGCTGCACACGAGCAGGATGCCGCAGGTCACCAGAAGCTCGGTGTACATGGTCAGGATGAGGTAAATGGGGAGAAGCGTAAGGCTCATCTGCCACACCACCCCGATGACCACGTTGAACATGTCCAGCACGAAGTTCTTGTTCTCCGCGAACGAGGGGTCCTCGGCTTTCACCTGCTCGGCCACTGGTTTCCAAAAGCCCCAGGGGCGCACGTTGCGGTAGAAGCTTTTCAGGGTTTCCATGTCGGTAGGCGGCGCCATAAAGGTACCAATGAGGCTACCCGCCAATGAAATGAGCAGCAGATACGGGAAGTAGTAGAGGTCCAGGCCCTCGGTGAAGTAAGGGAAGATGAGGGCCGCTACGATGCCCACCAACATGCCCCAGAAGAAGCCGTTGGCATTGAAGCGCCACCAGTACCACTTGAGCACGTTGGCGGAGATGTAGCCGCCGTACAGGCCGGCCACGATCCACTGCAGGAGGCTGTTCACGTCCTTGGCCAGGAAACCCAGGGCCATGCTCACCAGTACCACCACAATACCGGTGCCGTAATTCATGCGGGTCACCGTGGCGTTGGAAGCCTTGGGGTTCACGTATTTCAGGTACACGTCATTCACCAGATAGGCCTGCGCCGCGTTCAGGGTTCCGGCGAAGGTTCCGATGAAGGCCGCCAGCAGACCGGCCAGAATCAGTCCCATAATGCCCGTGGGCGCGAACTTCTGGATGGCGGCGGGCAGGATCCGCTCAAAGTCAATCCCGGAGGCCGACTGCAGGTCCAGTTGGTCGTAGTTCAGGATGGCCAGCACCGTAAAGCCCATGATCATGAGGTAGCGCGTAGGAATAAGGACCACCGACACGAAGGCGCTCATCTTGGCGGCATCCTGCGGCGAGCGGGAGGAGAGGATCTTCTGCATGTCATAGTTAGGCGTAGGGCCGGCCAGGCTGGCCAGGATTCCCTTGAAGACCATGAGCGAGAAGAAGATCCCGAAGAGCGAGTATCCGTCTGACTGGATCTTGGCGTTGACGTCGTCGATGATGCCGGTCCAGTCCATGTTGAGCGTGGCCCCGAAGAAAGGCGTCTTCCACTCTTCCGGCACGTTGAGCGGGGCGGTGTCCAGGTTGTTCATGGCCAGCACGGCCACCACCACGGAGGCGGCGGTCATGATGGCGTACTGCAGCACGTCGGCCCACACAATGCTGGCCATGCCGCCCAGAATGGAGTAAAAGACCGCGAAGAAGGTGAAGAGCATGCCGTAGAAATGCGGCACGAACTCAGGGGAGACGGTAAAAGGCACGTACGGCTGCACCACGGCCCAAGGCACGAAGATCTCCACGAACTTGCCCAGCCCGATGAAACCGTAGGCCAGAAAGCCCAGGCAACTCAGCAAGGCGAAGGCCACCACGATGGCGTGCGACTTGTTGGAGTCTTTGCCGCGCCCGAAGCGGGTGAGCATCCACTCGGCCCCGGTGGTCACGTTGGAGCGGCGCAGCCAGGCGGCCAGGAACATCATCAGGAAGATCTGGTTGAAGGAGGGCCACAGCCAGGGGATCCAGATGCTCTTCAGGCCGTAGACGAAGCCCAGCATCACCATCCACATGGTGCCGGAGATGTCGAACATGCCCGAGGCGTTGGAGAGGCCCAGCGCGTACCAGGGCAGGGTGTTGCCGCCCAGCATGTACGCCTCCTTGTTGGCCTTGGCCCGCTTCTGCAGCACCAGCCCGATGGCCGCCACCGCAAAGAGGTAGAGGAAGATGATCCCGATGTCAAGCGCGGTTAGTTTCATGGACGAGAGTGAAGGTTTGTTGTAGTTGGTGTAGAAGAGGCGGTGTAATACGGTTCTATTTCTTGGCGCCCAGGTTTTCTTGCGGAACCGGTGCGTACAGTTGCTCCTGGGCTACTTTCTTGATGAAGAATACGTTGGGGTTCTGGTAGAAGCTTTTGAAGTCCTGGGCGCTTTTCTGGCCGGGATAAGGAGCGTAGTAATGGTCTGTTCTGGCGTTGCGCCACACCATGACATAAGACAGGCCTGCGTCTTTCACAATGGGGGCGAGCACATTGGTCCACCAATCGGACACAGGCAGAGTTTCCAGACCGGTTTCGCTTAGGGTCCAGACCTTATTTTTCTCCTGGCCAATCTGGCGCAGCGTCTCCACCATCTGGCGGGTCTCTTTCACAAAGGCCTGGTTTGATTGAGCCAATTGGCTGGCGTCTGCGTTGGCCGGCGGCCGGTGGTAGATGTCAAAGCCCACAATGTCTACGTAGTCATCGCCGGGGTAACGCTCCAGGTAATCCTCGCGGGAGGTGAACCGGTCGGTGGAATAGGCGAAGAGCAGGTTATTGGCTTTTTTCTTCCGCAGGTAATCCACGGTGAAACGCCACATCTGCTTGTATTCCTCGGGGGAGCAGTGTTTGCGGCCCCACCAGAACCAGCTGCCGGTGTGCTCATGCAGCGGGCGGAACACCACCGGGATCAGCTCACCGTTGGGTCCTTTGAGGCTCTTCATGTAACCGGCCAATCCGTCTAGCCAGGATTTGTAACGCTTCATTGCTTTTTTGTCCTGGAACAGGTGCTGGATGGTAGAATCTGCCGCGTCCCAACTGGTTTTGCCCGGGTCTACGGGGTTGTTCAGGTGCCAGCTAAAGGTATTCAGGCCGCCTTGGGCGTAGACTTCCTGGGCGTACTCCCGCATTTTCTGGAACGGAACGCTGTCCAGGTTCATGGGCTTGCCTAGTTCCAGGTGGCCCAGTTCCCAGCCCACTACCGCCGGGTATTCGCCCACCACCTCTTTCACGTCTGAACGTCCGGGCTCGTATTTCCACCCAATGCCGTAGGCCAGCGCGTCCTGATGCCCGAACATGATGCCTTTCTGGGAGAGGCGTTTCAGGTTGGCGTACAGGTTCTTGGTGGCCTGGGTCGCTTTCTTGTTGATAGGTAGTGCCTGCCCTAAAGCGGTGAGTTGCGCAGTCAACAGAAAAAGGAAGGCCAGTAGAATTCTAGTCATATGTTCTGTTTGGTAAAGGCTTTGAATTTAAAAGACCGAAATCGTGGTTTTTAATCGGCGAGCTTGCCCGGTGTTTAAGGTCTTTATGGTTTTCTCTTGATTTCTGCCTAAGCGAGTGCATGGCTCTTCGCTACTTTACAAAACTAGGTAGTTTTTCTGCAGGGTTGTAGTACTATTTTATCGTTTATTTGATGGAATATAGCCCTTCCATGTGCCAGCTATGGAAGAGGAGTTTTTGAAGGCGTTTTTGTTGAATGTTGCAAGAACTATAATAGAATAGCTTGAAATTGACTAATTGTTGCTGATTTTACTAATAGCTTAAACAAATCAAGGGTTGGTTGATGGTCTGTTTTGCTTTGACCAGATATGGTGGTAAATAGTTGTCTCGGGGAATTTAGCTGTAGTGATGGCTTTCTAGGTAATTGAAGGGGGTGACAAGGTGTCAACAGACTGGTATTTTTTTAACGTTCTGGAGGCGGCTTTAAGCAAAAATGTGTAAATTGACCATATAATTCAGTTCTTATGAGTGCAATTTATCGTGAGATTACCCCTCTGACGCAGAACGACTGCTTTACCCTGTTTTCCAGGGTGAAGGAGGAATTCAACTTTCCGCTTCATTACCACGAGGACTTCGAGTTGAACTTTGTGTACAACGCTGCCGGTGCCAAACGGGTAGTGGGCGACCACGTGGAGATCATTGATGACCTGGACTTGGTTTTGGTGGGAAGCAATCTGCCGCATGGTTGGTTTACGCACCAGTGCAAAAGCAAGGAGATTGAGGAGATCACCATTCAGTTCCACCGCGATCTGCTGGATGAGAAATTCCTGCGCCGGAACCAGTTGAGCTTCATCAGGGCTTTGCTGGAGCGCGCCAGCAAAGGCATTTCTTTCTCCCGTGAGATAAAAGAGGCGTTCAGGCCCCGCCTGAAACAACTGACCCAGAAAGGCGGCTTTGACTCGGTGCTGGAGCTGATCTCCATCCTGCATGATTTGTCCATCTCGCGCAACATGCGCACGCTCTCCAACAGCTCCTTCACCTCAGACCAGTTCAACTACTACAGCCGGCGCATTGAGAAAGCGTTTGAGTACATGCAGACCTACTATGACAAAGAGGTTTCCCTCGCCGATGTGGCCAAAGTGGTGAACATGCCCGAAGTCTCTTTCAGTCGGTTTATTAAAAAACGGACCGGAAAAACCTTTATCGAGAGCCTGAACGAGATCAGGCTAGGGCACGCCTCGCGCATGCTCATTGACACCACCGAAACCATCTCGGAGGTCTCTTTCAAGTGCGGCTTCAACAACCTCTCTTACTTCAACCGCATTTTTCGGCGCAAAAACGGCTGTACGCCCAAAGAATTCCGGCAGAACTACTCCGGCTCTCGGGTGTTTATTTAATACAAAACCAAAGCTCCGTTTCAAGGCCGATTTTCTTAAAACAGGCCCTAAACACAACGGCAGGCCTTCTTCTTGAAAAGCAGAAATCCCCGCGTAAAATGGTTTACGTGGGGATTTCTGCTAATAGCTGGTTCGAACAACCAGGTTAAGGCTGCGTTTTCTCCTGTTTGGCTTTCTCCAGAAGTTGCTGCCGCACCAGTTGCCCCGAGGCGCTGATGTTGGCTTCGGCCCACTGACCAGGGGCGTTAATACCGGGTTTCAGGGCCGAGGCGGCCTCGTCTTTGTTGGCTACCGACCAGTTGCACCACGAGATCTGGTGCTCGTCCAGGAAAGCCCACCAAGCTATAGACTCTGCCTCATCCACCTTTCCGTTGCCGTCGGCGGCGCAGGTCCCGAACTCGGTCACGAACAGCGGCGCCCCTTTGGCGATGGCTTTGGCGGCAATGTTGCGGAGCTCCTGTTTGTGCGTGGCGGCGTAGTAATGCAAAGTATAGGCGATGTTGCGCGCGTTGATGGGGTTCTCTGCGGCCTCGTCTACCCGCTGAGACCACATTCTGGTACCGCAGACAATGACGTTGTCGGGGTCATGCTTCCTGATTTCCTGGATGATGGTTTCGTGGTAAGGTTTGATCTGGGTGGCCCAATCGGCGTCTTCCAGAGGCTCGTTGAACGGCTCGTAGATCACGTTGGGGTACTCCCCGAAGCGCTGGGCCATCTCGCTGAAGAATGCTTTGGCCTGCTCAGTGTGCTTGTGCGCCTCATGGTCGTGCCAGTCAATGATGACGTAAATGCCTTCCTTGATGGCGGCTTCCACCACCGTGATCACCTTCTGCTTCTCGGCCTCGGGGTTCTTGAGGTAACCGCCCATGTCTACGCCTATGGCCGCCCGCACCACGGTATTCTGCCAATCGTCCTTCAGCCACTTCACCGTAGTTGGGTTGTAGAAACTGCCCTGCCATTGGCTCCAGAAGAAAGACATGCCCCTGAGCTGCACCGCTTTTCCGTTCTGGTCCACCAAGTGCGTGCCCACAATACTCAGTTGCCCGTGTTTCTCCACCGGCGTCTGCACCGCGGCAGGCTTGTCTGGCACGGTGCTTTTGCACCCAAAACACACGGTTGCCGCCAGCAACAGGACGAAAGTGTGGCGCAAAAAATGCTTAATAGGGTTCATGTTTCTTGGGAATTGGTGATATGAGATTTGATGATTTGATTCAAAAGTGACCTGCCGGTTTTATCTATTGGTTTCAAGGCCGATTTTTGGAAAACAGCCCGGAAACAGCTATCTGCGGCAGGTGAGGCTTAAGCTAAAAGAAACAAGCTTTCCGTTTTGGGGCTGTTTTTTAGAAAAATGCCCTAAACGGAAAGCTTGTTTACAGTGAGTCAGTTATTGGAGAGTTATCACAGTTTTCTGGTCGCCTACCATCAGGTCGAAGGCGCCGGGCTCCGTTACCCATTTGCCGGCCTCGTTCACGAAAGCCAAATCTTTAGCCGAAATAGTGAAGCTCACTTCCTTCTCCTCGCCGGGCTGCAGCGACACTTTGGAGAAAGCTCTCAGGCGGCGGGCGGCCGGGGTGATGCTGGCGTACTGGTCGTGGCTGTAGAGTTCCACCGCTTTTTTACCAGCCTTGCTGCCGGTGTTCCGCACCTTCACCGTTACCTTCAGGTTATCGTTGTTGCCGAAGGTGGTTTTGTCTACGCGCAGGTCAGAGAAAGCAAAAGTAGTGTAGCTCAAACCGTGTCCGAACGGCCACTGCGGGTTGAAACCACGGTTACCGGCGGCATTAGGAATATCCTCCCGGATGATCTCGGTGCCTTTGTGGTCGTAGGTCAGCACGTCGCCGGAGAATCTTGGGTACGTGAACGGCAGCACGCCGTCAGGGTTGTAGTCCCCGAAGAGCACATCGGAAATGGCTGCAGCCCCGAAGGTAGCCGGTCTGTAAGCCATCACAATCGCATCGGCTAACGGCTCTACCGAAGAAAGCACGCGTGGTCTGCCTTCCAGCAATACAATGATCACCGGTTTACCGGTTTCTTTGGCGGCTCTCACCAGGGCCAGTTGGTTTTCCTCTAAGTCAAGGTCATCAATCACGCCAGGGCTCTCGGCGTACGCTTTCTCGCCTAAGCAAAGCACGATGGCTTGCGCCTGGGCGGCGTCTCTTTTCAGCTGGGCCACGTTGTAGTTGGCCGCATTGGCGAAATCAGCCACAGAACGGGAAATCACATTGTTCTTCCCGATCTCCGCCACCAAGCCTTGCACCAAGGTTTTGGCTTTGGTTGGATATTGCGTTTCATCGGTTCCTTGCCAGATATACGACCAGCTGCCGTGCAAGGCCGCCAGGGTGTTGGCGGTTGGGCCGGCTACCACAATCTTGGAGGTCTTCTTAAGCGGCAGCACCTGGTTGTTGTTCTTCAGCAGGGTGATGCTCTCCAGGGCAGACTGCAGGGATACCTGGTCAAACTCAGCCTTGTGAATGGTGGTTTTGAGGGCTGCCTTTGGTCTCACTTGCTCAAACAAGCCCAGTTTTTTCTTAAGAGCCAGAATGCGGCGCACCGAGGTGTTGATGCGGTCTTCAGAGATGGTGCCTTCTTTCACCAAAGCCACCAGGTGGTCATAGAAAGAATAATCGGTGGGGACCATGCTCATGTCCAGCCCGGCTTCTACGGCCATTCTCACCGCTTCTTTAGGGGTGGCGGCCACTTTATGGCGGGTGTGCAGACGAATCACGTCTTCCCAGTCAGAGACAGCCACGCCCTCAAAGCCCAGTTCGTTCCGTAGGATTTGGGTCAGGTAATACTTGCTGCCGTGTACCGGAACGCCGTTGATCTCGCCGGAGTTGATCATGACGGTAGAAGCGCCGGCTTCCACGGCCGCTTTGAACGGCGGCAGGAAAACCTCGCGCAGCATCTGCTCCGGAATGTAGGAAGGCGTGCGGTCTTTGCCGGTAGAAGGGTAGGAGTAGCCCAGGAAGTGCTTCATACAGGCGGCCACGGTGAAATCGGGGCCTTTTCCGTTCTGCTCATACCCTCTGATGGCGGCGGCGCCCATGGTTTTCACCACAAACACGTCTTCGCCGAAGGTTTCCTCAAAGCGCGGCCACAGCGGCTGACGGCCCACATCCAACACTGGGTCAAAGTTCCACGGAATACCGGCCGCCCGCGTTTCCAGGGCGGTGATCTGGGCCAGGCGGTTCACCAGCTCCGGGTTACGGGTGGCGGCCATCCCGATGTTGTGCGGATACAGGGTAGTACCGGCCAGGTAGTTGTTCCCATGGATGGCGTCAATGCCGTAGATCACCGGAATCTTCAGGCGGGTCTTGTCGGTCACGTCATGGATGGCATTCAGGACGGTGTGCCACTCGTCAATGGTGTAGGCGCGGCCCTTGACGTTCAGGATAGAGCCGATGTGGTGGTTCACCAAGACCTGGCGCAGCTTGGCGGTGTCTACCGTGGCCGCTTCAGTGTCTTTCAGGATCAGGTCAATGGTGAGCTGCGTCATCTGCCCTACTTTTTCCTCCACGGTCATTCTGGAGAGCAGGTCCTCAATCTGCTGGTCGCGGGCTTGGGTGGCCGGAGCGGTGCTGGTGGCCGCAGACATAGAGGCTTCTGGTTTGGCAGACTGCCCCGTCTGGGTAGAACTGCAGGCTTGCAGCCCTAACGCCAAGACCAAAGCCATTGGGGTAAGGTATCTCATTGTTTTCGGTTGTTTGATTTTGTTCAGATAATCCCCTGCCTTGGAACGCCCAAAAACAGGGATTGTACAAGTATAAAGCATCTTTTTGAGGAGTCCTGCGGTGGTGGGCCATTCTTAACAAATGAACCACCAAAAGGAAACATTTGATACTTCCGGGGCGCGGCCAAAGGCGGTACCTTTGGCCAGGTGGGAGGTTTGGTTCTGGCCCCAGTGGTTGACATTCTTTCCGCGGCCTGAGCAAAAATTGGGGTTCTGTTAGCAAAGTCGTAACTTTTGGGAGTTTAAAGCCTAAAATGTCAAGCTTGTGTTTCAGGCCTGTTTTCTGGAAAACGGCTAAAAAGCTTTGGTTGGCCAAGGAACGTTTTGGAAGGTTGGTCTGTGTTGGAGGGGTTAGAATGATAACTGCCTTTTGCCAGTCTGAAGGGTTTTGTTTTAGCGCCAGTTTTCTGAAAACAGGCTTAAAAGGCCGAAGCAAAAGAGGTAGGCGCCGCCCGCCGGTGCAGGATCAAAATGAAGAACCGAACCTCAGGACAGGGGACGGTATTGGGGTAAATATCCGCTGAATATCAGGTATGGGATTGAATAGATGGTTAGTGGTAATGCTGGTGCTGCTGGGGTCAATGGCCCGGAAGGGACAGGCGCAGGCACCGGGGCAGTTCAGGTTTTCGTCGATAGACATGGACCAGGGCTTGTCCAGCAACCAAGTGAAGTGTTTCTTGAAAGACAGCCGCGGTTTCCTGTGGGTGGGGACCGTCTCGGGCGGGCTGAACCGCTATGACGGAAATAAACTCAAAGTCTACAAATCCCAGTCCAACGACACCACATCCCTCATCAGCAACGATGTGACCAAACTGCTGGAAGGCCCCGATGGCCGCATTTGGGTGCAGACGTTCCAGGGCAGCTGCATCTTTGACCCGCAGACCGAGCGGTTTTACCGCAACCAGCAGGCTTTCCTGAAGCAGTACAAACTGCCGGCGAGCAGCGTGGTGCAGGACATCCTCAAAGACCGGGAGGGTAACTTCTGGTTTGTGTTGGCTGGCCAGGGACTGGTGAAATACAATGTGCGCAACCGCACTTCCATCCACCTGAAGCACGCGTTCTCCGCCAAAAGCAGCCTGAGCACGAACAACCTATCGGCCATAGGCCAGACCTCCCGCGGCGATATCTGGATGGTGCACCAAAACGGCCTCCTGGAGCGGCTGGACGGCAAAACCCTCAAGGTGGTAGAGCGCAACGATGACATCTACCGCAAGTACAGCCAGGAAACCCAGGACTACGCGCTCACTGTGGACAGCGCCAATGACCTGTGGCTCTACGTGCGCGAAAGGGAGGGCGGCGTCTACTTTTACTCCAGCGCTGGTAAAACGCTCCAGCATATCCACAAAGACTCTCCGGGGCTGAAACTCAACAACAATATGGTGCGCGGCATCATTGAAGGCGCCCCGGGTAAGATCTGGGTGGGCACCGACCACGGCGGCATCAACGTCATCGACAAGCAGAACTCCACCGTGCAGTACATCCGGCACAATTGGGATTCTGACCAGAGCCTCGCCGATAACAGCATCCACTCTTTATATAAAGACAGCGAGGGTATTATCTGGGTGGGAACCTTCAAGAAAGGAGTCAACTACTACCACCAGAACATCATCCGGTTTCCGCATGTCAAGTCCCACTCCTCGGTGCCCGGCAGCCTGCCTTTTGATGATGTGAACGCCTTCGCCGAGGACGCGAAAGGCAATCTCTGGATTGGTACCAACGGCGCCGGTCTGCTGTATCTGGATCGGGCCACGGGCCAGTACACCCGCTACACGCACAATCCCAAGGACGCTTCCAGCCTTTCCAGTGACATCATCGTGAGCCTGCTCCTTGACCGGAACCAGAAGCTGTGGGTGGGCACTTACCTGGGCGGCCTCTCGCGGTTGGAGGGCCAGAAGTTCGTCCATTACAAAAATGAGCCGGGAAACCCGCAGAGCCTGGCCGATAACAACATCTGGGAACTCTACGAAGACACCCAAGGCAACCTCTGGATTGGCACGCTCAGGGGCGGCCTGGACCTCTTTGATCCGGCGCTGAACGGGTTCATCCACTCCAAAGGAGGCGCGGGCAAATTCCCCATCCACTGCGATTACATCAGTTCCATCACCGAGGACCGGCAGGGCAATCTCTGGGTGGGCGGCGGCTACGGCATTGACGTTTTCAACAAGGAAACGGGCAAGAGCACTTTCTTTCTCCATGACCCCAAGAACCCCAAGAGCCTCCTCAGCAACAACATCACCTTTATAAAAAGAGACAGCCGGAACAACCTCTGGATTGGCACCACCGAGGGCCTTGACCTGTACAACGACCGCAATAACTCCTTCACCCATTTCACGGTCAAAGACGGCCTGCCCAACAACTCCGTCACCACCATGCTGGAAGACAAAAGCGGCAACCTGTGGGTGAGTACCCACAACGGCATCGCCAACGTCATCATCAAGAAAGAGGGGCAGGGGTACCGCTATGATTTCAGGAGCTATGACGAGCAGGACGGGTTGCAGGGCAAAGCCTTCAATGAAAACGCTGCCCTGGTCACCCGCCGCGGGGAGTTGGTCTTTGGCGGCTCCAACGGGTTCAATCTTTTCACGCCCGGCCGCATAGAGAAGAACAGGGTAGCGCCCAAGGTGGTGTTCACCGATTTTCAGTTGTTCAACAAGAGCCTGGAGCCCAACCAGCCTTTCAATGACCGCGTGATTCTGGAGAAATCCATCTCTGACACCCAGGAAATCACCCTGGAACATGACGAGAACGTGTTTTCCATTGAGTTCGCGGCCCTGAACTTCATCCACCCCGAGAAGAACCGTTACCGCTACAAACTGGAAGGCTTTGACAAGGAGTGGCACCCCATCACCGATGGCAACCGGAAAATCACTTATACCAACTTGGACCCCGGCGAGTATGAGTTCAAGGTGATGGCGGCCAACAATGACGGCGTCTGGACCCCAACCCCGGCCACCATGAAGATTACCGTGCTGGCGCCTTTCTGGCAAACGCCCCTGGCTTTTCTACTGTACGCTGTGGTGATAGTGGTAGGACTGGTGCTAATCCGGCGGATAGAACTCAAAAAAGCCATCGCCAGGTTTGAGATGGAGCAGGAGAAAAGGGAGGCGCGCCAATTGCACGAGCTGGATATCCTTAAGATCAAGTTCTTCACCAACGTGAGCCATGAGTTCAGGACGCCGCTCACGCTTATTCTGGCGCCCATTGAGAAACTGCTGAAAACCACTTCTGACCCTGAGGTGCACCAGCAGTACCAGATGATCAACAAGAACGCCCGGCGCCTCTTGAACATGGTGAACCAGCTGCTTGATTTCAAGAAGATGGACGTGGAGGATATCAAACTCTCTCCTTCTGAGGGCAACGTGGTGGCCTTTGTAGAGGAAACCGTCCAATCTTTCGGGGACCTTTCTGACAAGAAGCATATTTCCCTTTCTTTCCAGAGCACCGTGCCCGAACTGCACACTTCCTTTGACAAGGATAAACTGGAGAAGATCCTGTTCAACCTGCTGTCCAACGCCTTTAAGTTCACCCCGGAGCACGGCCGTATCTCAGTAGAGCTGAACTGCCACAACAATGACTCTTCTTCAGAAGGAATCAAGATTCTGGAGATCAAGGTGAAAGACAGCGGTATTGGTATTGCCAGGGAGAACCACAAAAAGATCTTCGAGCGGTTTTTCCGCGATACGGTGCCCAGCCACATGGTGAACCAGGGCAGCGGCATCGGGTTGGCCTTGGTGCAGGAGTTTGTGAACCTGCACGGCGGCGTGATTACTGTGGAGAGTGCCCCCAACCAGGGAAGCTGCTTTACCGTGACCATCCCGGTGAAAGAACGGAGCAAGGCCCAGGCCGACCAAGAGACTGCGGTAGAAACCCAGGAGACTGTCCAGCCCGCCGAGGCAGAATCCTCTAAACCCCAGAAGCCGGTTTTCGCCGACAACAAACCCGTGGTGCTGGTGGTGGAAGATAACGATGATTTCAGGTTCTACCTCAAAGACAGCCTGAAACCGCACTTCAACATCCTGGAGGCCCGTGACGGAAAAGAAGGCTGGCAAAAGGCGCTCTTCCACCTGCCCGACCTGATTGTGAGCGACCTCATGATGCCCGAGGTAGACGGCATGGAGTTCTGCAAAAAGATCAAGGCCGACCCCAGAACCTCACAGATTCCGTTTGTCTTGCTAACCGCGCACGCCTCAGACGAGAAAAAACTCAAAGGCCTGGACGTAGGCGCCAACGATTACCTCACCAAGCCCTTCAACTTTGATATGCTGCTGTCTCGCATCAAGAACCTGATCTCGCAGCGGGCGCTGTTGCAGAAGGTGTTTGAGAAGAAGATAAGCGTGCAGGCCAGCGAGAACGAGATCGTGTCTCTGGACGATAAACTCATCCGGAAAGCCATTAAATACGTGGAAGACAACCTGTCTAACCCAGACCTGTCGGTGGAGGAGATGAGCAAGGAGTTGGGCGTGAGCCGTGTGCACCTGTATAAGAAGATGATGGCCATCACGGGGCAGTCGCCGGTGGAATTCATCCGGAAGATACGCCTGCAGCATGCGGCCCAGTTCCTGGAGAAAAGCCAGTTGACTGTAGCCGAGGTGGCCTACAAGGTGGGCTTCAACAACCGGAAATACTTCACCAAATACTTCAAAGAGGAATACAACATCCTGCCCTCGCATTACGCCGAGAGCCGCGAGAACGAAAAAAAGCAGTCCTAAGCCGTTTTATGTCTGTTTTCTAACA
Source organism: Rufibacter hautae (assembly GCF_008271695.1). Classification (GTDB taxonomy): domain Bacteria; phylum Bacteroidota; class Bacteroidia; order Cytophagales; family Hymenobacteraceae; genus Nibribacter; species Nibribacter hautae. The sequence goes on along the minus strand of NZ_VKKY01000001.1, from coordinate 986,716 downwards.
ATCAGGCAGTAAACACACCGCTGGCTGGACACGGGTTAACCAAACGGGAACAGATTTGAAACATTTGGTGTACCCCGGCGCGGGTGGGCTTGCCTATCTTAGCCAACCAGAAAACAGCCTTTCGTTACCAGTAAAAGGCTGCATCTTCCATGTCTTTGCCTCTTCGGGCAGAGGCCCTACATTGAAAAGAACAACCATGCGTCATCTCTACAAGACCTTGGGCGGAGCCCTGCTCTGCCTCTCCTTCTCCTGTGCTCAGGCGCAGAAACCATTGTCCAGCCAAGAAGCCATCCGCCTGAATCAGGTCGGTTTTTATCCAAATGCCTCCAAAATAGCCGTAGTGGTAGGCGAGAACAAAGGCGGCAAATTCTTCGTGAAAACCGCCGACGGGTCTAAAACGGTCTTCACCGGCCAACTCTCCGAGGTAAAAGCAGCCGAGCTCTCCGGCAAGCCTACCCGGGTAGCCGATTTCAGCGGTTTCAGCGGCAATGGATTTTACGTGCTGGAGGTTCCGGGTGTGGGCAAGTCGTACCCGTTTGAGATCAAGTCGCAGGTGCACGGACCGGTGGCTGCCGCGGCCATCAAAGGCTTTTACTTCCAGCGCACGGCCATTGACCTGCCGGAGAAATACGCCGGTAAGTGGCATCGGCCGGCCGGCCACCCAGATGACAAGGTGCTGGTACACCCTTCGGCAGCCTCTGCCCAGCGCCCAGCCGGAACGGTGATATCCTCCACCAAAGGCTGGTACGATGCCGGGGACTACAACAAATACATTGTGAACAGCGGTATCACCATGGGCACGCTCTTGTCATCCTACGAGGATTTCCCCAAGTTCTACGCGGCCCAGAAACTGAACATCCCCGAGAGCGGAAACACCGTGCCCGACCTGCTGGACGAGGCTCTCTGGAACCTGCGGTGGATGCTCACCATGCAAGACCCCAATGACGGCGGCGTGTACCACAAATTGACCAATCCTGCTTTTGACGGGATGGTGATGCCCCATGAAGCCACTAAACCCAGATATGTGGTGCAGAAAGGAACCGGCGCGGCGCTGAACTTCGCGGCCGTAATGGCCCAAGCCAGCCGCGTGTACAAGAACTTCCCCAAGGCCTTTCCGGGCCTGGCAGATTCCTGCCTCACCGCGGCTACCAAAGCTTGGGAGTGGGCGCAGAAGAACCCCAATGTGGCCTACGAGCAAGACGCCATGAACAAGAGCTTCGACCCGGATGTGACCACCGGTACCTACGGTGACAGAGACTTCAGCGATGAACGTCTGTGGGCCGCCGCCGAGCTGTACACCACCACCCAGCAAGACAGTTACTACCAGGCCGTGAACATGCTGCCCGATGCCAAAATGCCGCTGCCCAGCTGGGCGCAGGTGCGTCTGTTGGGCTACTACACCCTGCTGCGGAACAAGAACCAGAAAGGAGCCGCCCAGAAAGACCTGCCGGAAATCAGAAAAAGACTGCTGCAGTCCGCCGATGACATGGTGACGGGTGCCGCCAGTGCATCCTATAGAATGGTGATGGGCCGCGCGAAGGAAGATTATGTGTGGGGCAGTTCCTCAGTGGCCGCGAACCAGGGCGTGTTGCTGGTGCAGGCTTACCAGCTTACCGGTGACAAAAAGTATCTGCAGGCCGCGCTCTCCAACTTGGATTACCTTTTGGGCCGCAACGCCGTGGGGTACTCTTTTGTGACCGGTTTCGGGGAGAAATCCACCATGCGCCCCCACCACCGTCCTTCCATCGCCGATAACGTGGCGGAGCCGGTGCCGGGGCTGTTGTCTGGCGGTACCAACGGCAACGCCAACAAGCAGGACAAATGCGAAGGCTACACCGCCACCTCCCCCGATGAGATGTACCTGGACGCCGACTGCTCTTACGCCGCCAACGAAATCGCCATCAACTGGAACGCCCCGCTGGTGTACCTCACCGGTGCCATGGAGGCCCTGCAGCAGCAGGCTGGTTTTGCCGCAAAGAGCGCGAAGTAACCAAAGCAGTTCTTCTATAAATGGCTTATAAGGCTTCAAGGGTAGGAAATGGTTTCTGCCTTTGAAGCCTTTGCTTTTACAATTTGCTAAATTGTTTTATCTGGCTGCAAACTGATTTTCTGTAGACGTTTATGACAAAAATCTGGCAAGAAAACAGTATACTTGAAGATTCTATGAACAGAAGGTTGCTACCACCTAACGGTTACTTTTCTGAAGGATAGGAGGCAACACGGAGGCGGCTGGTTTTACGCTCATTTTTAAGGAAATCGCCTTAAAACGGATTTCCGCCAGGAGCAAATAGGGGAGGTTATTCCCTTGATTTCCAGCTTTCCGAAACGCTTACACCTTCCGGAGGAAAAGGCTGGGTAGCCCGTTTCTGAAGACCAGAACCGAAAACATTTCATCCCCTTACCAAACAGACCAAACAATATGGCAGGAATTTCCAGCAGCGCGGCCTCGGCTCCCGCGGTAACAGAGCCAGGTACCACCGGCAAGAGCTACACCGGTGCCTTGATGGTGGTGACCATGCTCTTCTTCATGTGGGGCTTCATCACGTGTATGAACGACATCCTCATTCCTAAACTGCAGCAGGTGTTCACGCTGCAGAACTGGCAGGCGATGCTCATCCAGACGGCCTTCTTCGGGGCCTATTTCATTGTCTCGTTGCTGTACTTCATTTTCTCGGTGACCAAAGGCGACCCTATTTTAAAGATCGGGTACAAAAACGGGATCATTGTAGGGTTGGCGGTAACGGCCATCGGCTGTCTCCTGTTCCTGCCCGCAGCTGATTCCCATTCGTACGGTTTGTTTTTGGGCGCTTTGTTCGTGCTGGCCTCGGGTATCACGGTGCTGCAGATCACGGCTAACCCGTACGTGTCCATCCTGGGACCGCCGGAGTCTTCCTCCAGCCGCATGAACATGACCCAGGCCCTGAACTCCTTCGGAACGACCATCGCGCCGATCATTGGTGGGTACCTCATCTTTGACCAGGTGTCTAACGATGCCGCCACCGCCGATTCGGTGAAAATGCCCTACGTGGGCCTGTCCATCACCTTGATCGTGATTGCCGTGATCATCAAACTGGCGCGCCTGCCCCGCCTCACCGGCGATGGTGCCGTGGCAGTGGCCGGTTCCGGGGCCTTGCAGCACAAACACCTGGTGCTAGGGATCATCTGTATTTTCATGTACGTGGGTGGCGAGGTGGCCGTGGGCAGCATGCTCATCAACTACTTCAAACTGCCGCAGATTGCCGGTCTGGACGAGTCTGAGGCCAAACACTTCCTGTCCTTCTACTGGGGCGGGGCCATGATTGGCCGTTTCTTCGGGGCGGTGGCGCTGGCGCAGTTCCGCAACAACTCGCTTAAGTACGTGATCATGGCGGTGATTGCCGCGGTGACCTTCGGGACGGTGTACGCCATCTATGACCTGAACCAAGCCTTGATTATCCTGGGGCTGATTGCTGCGAACTTCGTGGTATTGCTCCTGGGTCGTTTCATTCCTAACCGCACGGTGGGCCTTTACGCCACGGCCGTGATTGTACTGCTTTTGATCGGGACTTTCGGGCAGGGCGCCGTGGCCATGTGGGCCGTAATCGGGATTGGGTTGTTCAATTCCGTGATGTTCCCTACCATCTTTGACCTGGCCATCAAAGGCCTGGGCGTACACACCAGCCAGGGCTCGTCGCTGCTGGTGATGGCTATTGTGGGCGGCGCCATTGTGCCGCCGCTGCAGGGAATCGTGGCCGATGTGACCGGTGACGTGCAGCTTTCCTTCATCGTGCCCATGCTCTGCTACGCGTACATTGTCTACTACGGCTTCGTAGGCTATAGAACCCGCGAGGCTTATGTAAGATAAACCTTGGTTTAGGGGCAGTTTTTAAAAATCGGCCCTGAAACAGCGATCGCCCCGGCTTAGAAAAGAAATTTTCCAGGTCGGGGCGATTACTGTTTTGGCGCAAAAGTTTCTACCTTGGCAGCCTTATGAATACAAGAATGATCATGACGGCGAGCGCCGTTGTTATGGCGGCCCTGGGCTTTGCCGCTTCTTTTCTGCCGCAGGAGGTGTTGCTGTACGTAGGTGGGGAAACCACCGGCATGGCCCCTTTGCTCGTGCAACTGCTGGGCGCCTTGTACCTGGGCTTCGCCATCTTGAACTGGATGGCGAAGGGAAACCTGATTGGTGGTATCTATGCCCGTCCGCTGGCCATGGGGAACCTGCTGCACTTCTTCGCCGGCGCCATGGCGCTTCTGAAAGGCCTGTCCTCGGTGCACCAACCGGGCATCATGTGGGCGCTTGTTTTGGTGTATGGCGTATTTGCCCTGCTGTTTAGTCTGATCACGTTCCGGCATCCGCTGAAAACCTCTCTGGAGGGTAAATAGGCCCGGGTTGTTTTAAGCCGATTTCAGAAAAACGTGCCTGAAATACCTTCGCAAGGTTTGGCTCTGGCAGGTGTTTTTATCTGGTTTTAGCTCCCGATTTCTCAGCAAATTAGGTATCTTCATCCATGGCAAACCGATGGTGGTAAAAGCTAAAACACCAACGATATGGAAGCGGAAGAAATCCAGAAGTTTGACACGGTGGAGGAGCTGTTGGCTTTTCTGCCCCTGGAAGAACGCAAACTGGTAGCCGAGTTGCGGCAACTGGTGCTGGAATGCCTGCCTTACTGCGCAGAGAAGCTTTCCTACAACGTGCCGTTCTACGCTGGGCATACCCGAATCTGCTTTATCTGGCCCGGCTCGTTGCCCTGGGGACCCGTGAAGCAGAGGGGCGTGCAACTGGGCTTCTGCAACGGAAACCTGCTGCAAGACGAGACAAACTACCTGGAAAAAGGCAAGCGGAAGCAGGTGTTCACCAAGACTTTCCTCCACGTGCAGGATCTGGATTATGACCTCATCAGGATGCTGCTTTTCGAGGCCGGGGAAGTGGATGCCAGGCTGTTTGCTCAGAAGAAAAGCAGAATTAAAACTCGGCACAACGCCTAAAATCCAGTATGCCTTTTCGGCCTGGGTTTATAAAAACAGCTTAAAAGCGCACCTTTATTCTTTCAAACAAATACGCCTATGAACCGGGTAGACAGGCTTTTCGGGATACTGACCTTGCTGCAGTCCAAGAAATACGTGACCGCCGAGAAGATCGCGGAGGCGTTTTCCATTAGTGTGCGCACTGTCTACCGCGATGTGAAAGCATTAGGCGAGCAGGGCGTGCCCGTGGGCTTTGAGCCGCACAAAGGCTATTTTGTGGTACAGGGCTATTTTCTTCCGCCGGTCTCGTTTACCTCCGAGGAAGCCAACGCGCTGCTCTTGATGGAGGCCATGGTTTTCGGGTTCACGGATAAATCCATCCATACGCATTATGCCTCGGCGCTGAGCAAAGTGAAAGCTGTGCTGCGCACTACCCAGAAAGAAAAGCTGGACTTCCTGAACAACCACATCAAGCTGCAACTGCCGCCCTGCCTCAACAATGACTACGAGTACCTGGCAATTATTCAGCAGGCCATCTCAGAGAAGACTATCCTGGAGATCGGGTATAAAAACAAAAATGAGGAGGTGAGTAAGCGGCAATTAGAACCCATCGGGCTAATCTTCTACGCCTACAGCTGGCACCTCATCGGGTGGTGCCATCATCGCCAGGATTACCGCGATTTCAAGGTGTCTCGCATTCTCACCATCAGAAACACCGGGCTGCCTTTCTGCAAAACCGAGCACATGGCCGTGAGTGAGTACATGAAACATTTACCCGTGCCGTATTGATTTGGGAGGCTTGTCTTGAAAACCGTTTTTATGCCTTTTTTTCAGAAATCAGGCTTAAAGCAGAACCTCAAAAAATAAATCTTACTTCCTGAAAGTAGACTGCCATAGGGTTGTCAGTGGGTGACTTTTTCTTTGTGTCATCACTAAACCACTAATCGTATGTCAGAGATGCAAACCACCGTCGCCACCACTACTATCCTGGATCTGCTCGCCAAAGAACTGGAGCAGGAAGCTGTCACTACCCGTAAGATGCTGGAACGCATTCCAGATGACAAGTACGACTGGAGACCTCACCCCAAAAGCATGGACATCCGCACGCTAGCCACACACATCGCGGATCTGCCGTCTTGGGTAGGCATGACCCTGACCACGAGTGAACTTGATTTCGCCAAAAATCCCTATAACCCCAGAGTAGTGAACACCACCGCCGAGGTGCTGGCCTATTTTGAGGAAATGCTGGATGACGCCAGAAAGCACCTTTCTGAAAACACCGATGAGTACCTGAACGAGGAATGGACCCTCAGAGAAGGAGAAACCATCTATCTCACCTCCACCAAATATGATGTGTTGCGCATGACCATGAGCCAGATCATCCACCACCGGGCGCAGTTGGGCGTGTTCCTGCGTCTGCTCAACGTACCCATCCCCGGCAGCTATGGCCCCAGCGCCGATGAAATGGGGATGTAATCTTTACGCCAAAACGCCAAATCAATGCAGATTCTCCCCTTGAGGGGAGCGTAGAGGGGTGTTTACATCTGCGGGTTCACATATTGCTTATTTATTTGCGATGCCATCCTGAGTTGCCGTTTCTTACCTGAAAGTTTACCTCTTACAATTGGGAATGCTATGATCAGCAGGTGTAAACACCCCTCTACGCTCCCCTCAAGGGGAGAATCTTCTCGTTGAAACGGAGATACTTTTGGCAAGTGACAATCTTCTCAACACAAAGCAAAAAGCCCTATCAATGCATTTGACAGGGCTTTTTGTTAAAACAAGTAAGAAACTTCTTACAACTTAGGCAGGTCTTTTACTTCTTTCTTGCTGCCTTCTTTGATGCTGATGGCTACGCCGCCGCTGGAGGCCAGGCGTTGTTTGATGACACTGTTAGGAGTCACCACTACTTTTTTCACGGTGTAGCTCTGCGGTTTTTTGTCGTAGCTGGCATCGGCGCCGTCAGCGTAGATGGTGGCGATGTACTGCTTGCCTTTGGGTAGGAAAGACAGGTTCACAGCGGCCGTCCGCGGGTTCTCATCGGTCACGCCGCCTACGAACCACTCATCTTTGCCTTTCGCTTTGCGGGCGGTGGTCACGTAATCGCCGGGCTCGGCTTCCAGTACGTAGGTGTCATCCCAATCCACGGCCACGTCTTTGATGAACTGGAACGCATCGGGGAAGCGGAGGTAGTTCTCAGGCAGGTCGGCGGCCATCTGCAGCGGGCTGTACATGGTCACGTAGTAAGCCAATTGTTTCACCAAGGTGGTGTTCACGCGCTGTTTGTTGTTGGTGCCGTAGATGGATAAATCGGTTTGGAAAATACCGGGCGTGTAGTCCATCGGGCCACCCATCAAACGCGTGAACGGAAGGATGGTGGTGTGTTCTGGGACCAGACCGCCCATGGCCTCAAACTCGGTACCGCGGGCCGATTCCTGCGCAATCCAGTTCGGGAAGGTGCGGTTAAGGCCGGTGGGGCGCACAGCTTCGTGACTGTTGACCATGATCTTGTAATCGGCGGCGGTGTTGGCTACGTGAATGTAGTGGTTCACCATCCATTGGCCGTCGTGGTGCTCGCCGCGCGGGATGATCTGGCCCACATAGCCGGTTTTTACGGCGTTGTAACCGTTGTCTACCATGAACTGGAAGGCAGGATGCAGGCGGCGCTCATAGTTGGTAGCCGAGGCCGAGGTCTCGTGGTGCATCATGAGTTTCACCTTTTTAGAAGCAGCATAGCGCTGCAATTCCTTCACATCGAAGTCTGGGTAAGGCGTGGTGAAATCAAATACGTTCTCTTTCCAGTTGCCAATCCAGTCTTCCCAACCAATGTTCCAGCCTTCCACCAGCACCGCATCGAAACCGTGCTCAGCCGCGAAGTCAATGTGTCTTTTCACGTTCTGGGTAGTGGCGCCGTGGCGGTTGTTGGGCGTGAGTTTGCTGAAATCCTGGTCTAGTTTCACGTTGTTCTCGGTACCGTAGGCCCAGGTGCTTTTGCCGGCCACAAAGTATTCCCACCACACGCCAATGTATTTCACCGGCTTGATCCAGGAAACGTCTTTGTATTTGGTGGGCTCGTTCAGGTTCAGAATTAATTTGGAGGCCAGAATGTCCGTGGCTTTGTCGCTCACGATGATCGTGCGCCAGGGCGTCTGGGCATCGGTTTGCATGTAGCCCTTGTTGCCCACGGCATCGGGTACCAGGTGCGATTTCATCCGGAGGGTTTTGGCATCCACTTCCAGGTCCATGGCCGGGTAGTTGATGAGCGCCGCCTCGTGGATGTTGATGTACAGGCCATCGGAGGATTTCATCATGGAAGGCGTCTGCACCGATGGTTCTTTGATAGGCGTCTGCGCCGTGATCTGCACGGTGGCTTTCTTCTGCAAACCGGGAATCTCCGATAATTTGGAGGTGGTGTACGGATACTCGTTCGTGTCATAATCGCCCGGAATCCAGAAGATCTTGTGGTCGCCGGCCAAGTTGAATTGGGTGTGCTCTTCCTTGATCACGAAGTAGTTCAACTCTTTCTGTTTCGGGAACTCGTAGCGGAAGCCCAGCCCGTCGTTGAACAACCGAAAGCGGAGGCGGAGGATGCGGTCTTTCTGCGCCTTCTGGGTAAGCGTCACCAACAGTTCGTTGTAGTTGTTCTTGATGGTTTTCTGCTCACCCATCACCGGCTCCCAGGTGTCGTTCACCGATTGCAGCTCGGTTTTAACTATGGTGAAGCCATCCAGGAAAGAAGCCACGTCCTTGGTCTCAATGCCCAGGGTACTGGGTTTGATGACCGGTTTTTTCTTGTAGGTCAGTTGGTAAGAGGGAACGCCTTTCTCTTTCAACTCAAACTTGAACGTGAAGTTCTTGTCGGGCGAGGTGAGCGTCTGGGCCTGCAGTTGCACCGTGAAGGCGCAGGCCAGGAGAAACAATAAGATTCTTTGCATGGGTAACAAGGATATAGGTATAGGGTTCGGGTTGTTTTAAGGCCAATTTTAAAGAAACAGCATGAAAACTGTTTTCTCTTTCCGGCCATCAGTTTGTGAGGCTGCAACCAAAACGGAGAAAGTGTACCGCAAGTTAAAGGCTCCTTTCTGATTTCCGGATGATTTTCTAAAAAAGCCTCTTAAACGCAAAGAAGCATCAGGCATTAAAACAGAAACGGGCTGACCGGAAAACCCGCCAACCCGTTTCTGCTGTATTCTATGAAATGAGAGCTTAAAACTACTTTCCGGTAGCCTCCACAAAGCTGATGGCGTACCCGCCGCCCGGGGCCACAAACTGCGACAGCTTGGACTTGCTGGTCACGTTCACCTTCCGGATGTTATAGGCCTGCGGATTGGTTTTGTAGTGGGCGTCTTTGGCATCGGCGTAGATGGTGGCCACGTACTTCTTGCCTTTGTCCAGGAAGTCCAGCTTGATGTTGGAGGTGCGGGCCTCGTTGCCGCCCACGCTGCCCAAGAACCACTGGCCGGTGCCTTTGGCCTTACGCGCCACGGTGATGTACTCGCCCGGCTCGGCCTCCAGGTACTTGCTGTCATCCCAGTCTACGGCTACGTCTTTGATGAACTGGAACGCATCCGGGAAGCGGTCGTAGTTCTCAGGCAGATCAGCGGCCATCTGCAGCGGGCTGTATAGGGTCAGGTACAGGGCCAGCTGGTTGGCCAGGGTGCTGTTTACATGCGACTTGTTGTCGGGGTTGAGCTTGCTCAGGTCCATCTCGAAGATGCCCGGCGTGTAGTCCATCGGGCCTCCCAGCAAACGGGTGAAAGGAATCAGAGTGACGTGGTTGGGCTTGGAGCCCCCAAACGACTGGTACTCGGTACCGCGGGCAGATTCGTTCCCGATGAGATTAGGGTAGGTACGCGCGATACCGGTAGGGCGTACGGCCTCGTGGGCATTCACCATGATCTTGTACTCGGCGGCTTTCTCCAGGGCGTGTTGGTAGTGGTTCACGATCCACTGACTGTAGTGGTTCTCGCCGCGCGGCAGGATATCGCCCACGTACCCGCTTTTCACCGCATCGTAGCCGTTGTCTTTCATGAACTGGTAGGCTTTGTCTAGGTGGCGCTCATAGTTGCGTACCGAGGAAGAGGTCTCGTGATGCATGATCATCTTCACGCCTTTTGACTGGGCGTACTCCCGGATGCCTTTCACATCAAAGTCTGGGTACGGAGTCACGAAATCGAACACGTAGTCTTTGGAGTTCCCGAACCAGTCTTCCCAGCCCACGTTCCAGCCTTCCACCAGTACGCCGTCAAAGCCGTGCTTGGCCGCGAAGTCAATGTAGCGTTTCACGTTGGCCGTGTTGGCGCCGTGGGTTCCGTTGGGTTTGGCCTTGGAAAAATCGGTGATACCCAGCTGCACGGTAGGGTAATCGTTGGTGTACGACCAGGTGCTCTTGCCGGTGATCATCTCCCACCAAACACCCACGTATTTCACGGGCTTGATCCAGGAGGTGTCCTTGATCTTGCTGGGCTCGTTGAGGTTGTAGGTCATCTTGGAAGCCAGGATGTCGCGGGCATCGTCGCTCACGATCACCGTGCGCCAAGGGGTGCTGCGCGGCGCCTGCATGTAGCCTTTGTCGCCAATGGCATCGGGCGTGAGCCAGGACTCAAACACCAGGCTCTTGTCGTCCAGGTTCAGGTGCATGGCCGGGTAGTCGATCAAAGCCGCCTCGTGCAGGTTGATGTACAGGCCGTCTTTGGATTTCATCATCAAAGACGTCTGCACGCCGGTAGGGGAGAAAGTGGTCTGCGACAGGTTGTTCGTCACCGCCTTGGACATGATGCCCTTGATCTCCGATAGTTTGGAGGTGGTGTAGTCGTACTCCTGCGTGTCATAGTCGCCAGGAATCCAGAAGGCAGTGTGGTCACCGGCCATGCCAAACTGGGTTCTCTCTTCCTTGATCACGAAGTACGTCAGGTTCTTCTGGGTAGGGAATTCGTAGCGGAAGCCCAGGCCGTCGTCGAACAACCGGAAACGGACCACCATCTGGCGGTCGGTGCCTTTCTGGTTCATGGTCACGGCCAATTCGTTGTAGTGGTTCCGGATGGTTTTCACCTCGCCCCACACCGGGTTCCAGGTCTCGTTGAAAGTAGCGGTTTTGGTATCGGTGACGGTGAAGTTGTCGTGCAGGGAGCCCTGCAGGTTCACGGCTTTCTGCTCCATGTTGGCATCTGAGCCGCCCGAGGCCGTCGCGGCGCCTTTGGTGATCAGCTCAAAACCCAGTTTGCTGGGCTTGATGACCTGTTTGCCTTTGTAGGTGAGGGTATAGGTGGGAACCCCGTTTCCCTGCAGCGAGAAGCGCATGCTGAATTTCCCGTTCGGTGATTTCAGTTCCTGCCCTTGGGCCATTCCCACGAAAAACACCATCAGGAGGGTCAATAAAGAAAGTTTACTCATGTTTTATCTGCGATTGTTGAATGGAATCAATAAAGCTACTTGATTTTGACGAGACAAAAGCAATTCAATCCATCTTAGCTAAGTTGCCAACGTTTGCATAAGCTGGGATTTTCGGTTTCCCAGAGATCAGCGTGAACTTGGGAATTGAAAGAAACTATTCATTTCACCAACTGCTCTTTTCACCAACTGCGGTTATTCAGAGCAGACTCTCCCCTTGAAGGGAGATAAAGAGGGGTGTTTACACAGGAGGACATGCATCTTGCATGTAGGAGCAATCCCTTGTGGTTGCCCTCTGCCGTTGAGCACTGTTGAGGGCAACCACAAGGGATTGCCCCTACATCTTTATCCTTGCAAAAATTACCCACAGTTGGAAACACCCCTCTTCGCTCCCCTCAAGGGGAGAGTCTGCCTTGTGCAAACGCAGGTGGCATATAGGACGCTAAACTGCTGAAGCCTTGAGACCAATTCCGATTTTAATAGCAGCATAACCACAACGACGAGATCGGGTTTAGGGGCTGTTTCCTGGAAAACAGCCCCTAAACCCGATTAAGTCTTTCTACTAGGTTCCGTTCTCCGTTACGGATTTCCCGCCGAGGCCCCGGAAGAAGTAAACGTAAAAGGCGCAGACTTCACGTCACGGGAGTTGGGGCCCACGTACACGATGAAATCGCCGGGTTCGGCTACGTACTTCATGTTGATGTCATAGAACTTGAGGTCGTTCTCGGTGAGGTTGAAGGTCACGGTCTGGGTCTCGCCTTTCCGGAGGAATACCTTCCTGAAGTTCTTCAATTCTTTCACCGGCCGGGAGACGGTGCCCACCAGATCCTGCACGTACAACTGCACCACTTCTTCGCCATCATAGTTGCCGGTATTCTGCACCTGCACGCTCACGGTCATGTTGCCGCCCGTCTGCAGATTGGCGCTGCTCAACGTAGGGGCGGAGATAGAGAACGTAGTATAGCTCAACCCAAACCCGAACGGATACAGCGGATCATTGGACACGTCCAGGTAGCGCGATTTGTACTTGTCCAGTTGCTGCCCACCGTACGGCCGACCGGTGGTTTTGGCGTTGTAGTAGATGGGCACCTGCCCCACGTTCTGAGGGAAAGTGGCCGTGATCTTCCCGGACGGATTATAGTTCCCGAACAGCACATCGGCGATGGCGTTGCCGCCCTCGGTACCCGCGAACCAGGTTTCCAGGATGGCATCGGCGTTGTCGTTTTCCCACTTCAAGGCCAGCGGACGGCCATTCATGAGCACCACTACCAAGGGCTTACCGGTGGCTTTCAGGGCTTTGAGCAAGTCCAACTGACGGCCTGGCAAGGTGATATCGGAGCGGCTAGAGGCTTCACCCGTCATGCCTTGTGATTCGCCTACCACGGCTACTACTACATCGGCCCGACGGGCGACCTGCACCGCTTCCTTAATCATGGTTTCCGCAGAGCGTGGGTCAACTTCAATGTTGCCGCTGTGGGCATTCAACCGGCGCAGCATCAACGTGTCATCCGCGATGTTGGCGCCTTTGGCGTAGGTGATCTTCACGTCCGGTCCGGCTACGTTCCGGATGCCTTGCTCTACTGAGATGGCTTGTTTCCAGTCGCCGGCACCGTTCCAGTTGCCTAGTTGGTCTACCTGGCTTTTCACCAGCGGGCCCACCAGCGCAATGGAACCTGTTTTCTTAAGGGGTAGCGTCTGGTTCCGGTTTTTCAGCAGGACCATGGTGCGGCGGGCAATGTCACGGGAGGCATCGCGGTACTCTTTTTTCAGGAGGGTTTCTTTAGCGCGCTGCTCGTTGGCATAGCGATAGGGGTCTTCAAACAAACCCAGTTTGTACTTGGCCTCCAGAATGCGGCGGCAGGCGACGTTGATTTGCTCTTCGGTGACTTTCTTGTCGCGTACCAATTGGCCTAAATGTTTCAGGAAGACTTCGCCCACCATGTCCATGTCAATGCCGGCGTCCAAGGCTACTTTGGCAACTTCGTACTCGTTTTTGCCCAAGCCGTGCGGAATCAGCTCGTTGATGGCGGTGTAATCGGTGACCACCATCCCATCAAAGCCCCACTGGTTCCGGAGCAGCTCGGTCATGAGCCAGCGGTTGCCGGTGGCGGCCACACCGTTGATGTCGTTGAACGAGGACATGACGCTGGCGGCACCTGCATCCAGGGCGGCTTTGTAAGGCGGCAGGTATTCTTCCATCATGCGGCGCTCACTCATATCGGTGGTGTTGTAGTCGCGGCCGGCCTCGGCGGCACCGTACAGCGCGAAATGCTTCACGCAGGCCATCACCGTGTTGTTCGCCGATAAGTCATTGCCCTGGTAGCCGCGCACCATGGCCTTGGCCACCTGACAGCCCAGCCAGGTGTCTTCGCCGGCCCCCTCGGCTATGCGGCCCCAGCGCGGATCACGGGCGATGTCTACCATGGGCGAGAAAACCCAGTTCAACCCATCTGCGGAGGCCTCGTCGGCGGCGATGCGGGCGCTGCGCTCAATGGCGGCCAAATCCCACGAAGCGGCCAGGGCAATGGGCATCGGGAAAATGGTGCGGTGCCCGTGGATGACGTCGTACCCGAAGAGGAGCGGGATTTTGAGCCGCGATTGGGTGATGGCCTTTTCCTGCAGTTTGCGCACGGCAATGGGCGTAAACGTGTTGAACACGCCGCCCACCAGCCCTTTGGTGATGTTCTCATCCACGTTCTCGCTCACCACCGGCCCCGTCACCGTAAAGCCCACCGACACTAAGTTCAGTTGCCCGATCTTCTCCTCCAGCGTCATCTTGCCCATGAGGTCGTCGATGAAGGCTTTCATTTTGGGGTCCTGCGGTCGGTTAGGGATGGGGTTAGTGGCGGTGGCCGCAGGCTGGTTTTGTCCGGTGCCGTTGGAGGCGGTTTCCGGGGTTTTCTGCGGGGGCATCTGCGTGCAGCCTCCACTTATCAGCAGGATCAAAGCAAGGGTAAAATTTCTCATCATGCGCGCGTGTTTAGTGGCTTCTAATGGTATTCTTACATTCTTCTATCGACTAGCCGATGACCTTTTGCTTGGGAACTCCGGCTTGGCGTTTTAAGTCAGTTTTAATGAAATCAGCCCGGAAACGGAACCGTTCTTCGGGCGCATTTCACGTGCTATTTCACCTGATTTCAGGCGAGGCGTTTCGGGGCTGATTTCCTGAAATCAGCTCTAAAACACCTTTATTTCGATTCTATCACTTTGGTACGTTCCGAGACGCCGTTCTCGTTAATGGCCTCAATTTGGAAGTAGTAGGGCTGTTCTTTGTCCATCCCTTTGAAGTAGTACTCGCCGCCGCCGTGCACCATAATGCAGTTATAGAGTTTGTCCGGTGACACGCCCGTGTAGAGGTTGTAGGCGTAGGCATCGCTCACCTGCGACCATTTGATCCAGGCGCTGCGTTTGTCTTTCTCGGTGCGCAGGATGGTGAGGTCTTTTACGGCCTGGGGCTTTTTGCCGTTTCCGCTCCCGAATACCCGGAAACCGCTGATGGCGAATTTGCCGGTGGGCATGTGCAGGTTCTCCAGTTTGAGGTAACGGGCCTGCACGGGCTTGTCCAGCTCAATGTAGTCGTGCGGCACATCGGTTTTGTTCTGGCTTTTGTCTACCAGCACCTTCCAGGTTTTACCATCCAGGGAACTGTACAGCTTGTACTGGTGATAGATGTTGGTCTGCTTGCCCAGGAAGGTCACGTCTTGGTCGGCGTAGTTGAGTTGGATGGCGTTGACGGTGCTGGGTTGGCCCAGATCGGTCTGGATCCATTCGCCTTTGTTGCCGGTGGCGGCGCTCCAGTAGGTTTTGATACTCTCGTCCACGGCGTAGTTGGGTGCGTAGGCTGCCAGCGTAGAGGAAACCGTCACGGGCTTGTTGTAGTTGAGGAGCATCCAGCCGGTGAAGCGACTCTTGAGATGATCTGCGGGGCCGTTGGGCAGGTAATGCGGGTAATCGCCGAAGGTGGTGTTGCAGTACAGCACGCCGTCTTTGTCGAACCCAGCCGGCCACACGCCCAGGCGCCGCTCGAAGTTGTTTTTCACCGCGATGACCAGCGTAGAGACGTGCCACCAGTTGTTCCATTTGTCTTTGAAGGAGTTGCCGTGCCCCGCCCCGCGCTCGAATCCGCCCGGTTTGTAGGCGAACGGATTGTGCGCCTGCGGTTTAAACGGGCCCAGCGGACTGTCGCCCACCTGCACGCCATCGGCGTAGCCGCTGAATTCAGTGCCGGGTGCGCCGTACTGCAGGTAATATTTGCCGTTGTGCTTGTCCATCCAGGCGCCTTCCATGAACGGGTCCAGGAAGGTGTTGTCCAGGTACTCCCCGAAACGCTGCCACCCAAACCGCTCATGATTCAACCCGATCATCTCCTTTTTCTCCCCGATCGGTTCAAAAGTCTTCCGGTTGATCTCGATGCCGTACATGGGGTACACGTTGCTGCTGCCCCAGTAGAGGTACAGGCGGTTGTCATCGTCCAGGAAAAAGGCGGGGTCCCAGGCGCCCACCTGGAACGGCTCCACGGCTTCCTTCCATTGGTTGGCCTTAGGGTTGGTGCTCATCCAGAGCGGGAAATTCTTCTCGTGCGTAGACCCGAACACCAGCAGCGTATCGCCCAAGACGAATACCGCCGGGGCGCACAGATCGTCGTAGACTTTATGGTGCGGCTTCAGGAAGGACTTGGACACGAAGTTCCAGTTGTAGAGGTTGTTGCTCCACCAGTAACCCCACTGATTGGTGGAAAACAGGTAATAATCGCCTTTGTACATGACAATGACCGGATCGGCGGTGGCGCGGTGCTTCCCGGCTTCGGTGAAGTGCGGGATGGGCGTGTAGCCGTAATCCAGGTTCATGGGGTTGCAGTAGGTGCGCTGCGGTTTGGGCTGGCCTGTGACCGGTAAGTGCATGGCCCAGGAGAAGAGAAGGAGGAGCAGAAGGTTAGTTACTGTTTTCATTTGCTCGCATTTACGGGTACCTGTGGACTTTCAAACCCAAGTTTCCGAAGGCCATTTTGCACATCCGGGATGCTCATGAACAGCTTCCAGAGCAGGCCGGTGCGGTGGTTTTCCATCATGACAATAATGGGCCCCTGGTCGATGGCCAGGTGCGAGTTGGCGTACCAGTTGTGGTGCTCACTGAAGGCATCCACGAAGCCGTACTCGGTCCAGGTTTTATCACCGAGGGTGTCATAGAAGTACCGCATCGCTTTCATGGAGAATTCCGGGGTGTAGGGGAACGACGACAAAGCCGCGGTAGGGGTGATCACGCCCAAATCCTCGGTGGGCGAGTGGGCGGCGTAGCCCCGGTAACTATCGCTGGCAGTGAGGCCCCAGGAGTTCTCTGAGTAGCCTTTGTACTTCTTGGGGTTCTCGATGCAGTAGGCCCGGTTGATGAGCGTGTGGCGTTTGTTCTGCTCCCAGTAATCAGCGTACTGGTCTTTGAGGCCCCTCGGATCGAGGCCCAAAAACGAATAATGGGCGAAAAACAGCGGCCCGCCGTAGTCAAAGCCCAGCGGCAGTTTGATGCCGTAGAACTCTCTGTCATTCCGGAAGTAGCTGTTGGTGGCCCAACCCTGGTGGTACACCTGCGGAGGGATGCTGAACCGCGGTGAGGAAGCGGCCAGCACGTAGGTGATCAGCCCTTCGTTCCAGCCCCGAAGTTGGTGGTTCATGCTCCAGCCGTTGTTGGGGCTCCAGTGCCAGTACAGCACGTTCTGCCCGCCCTGGGTGTGCCAGTTCCACTCAATGCCTTCCCACATCCAGAGGATCTTGTTGCGCACCTGGCTCTCGGTGGGGTTGTCCTGGTTGAAGTACTGGCGGGCGCAGAGCAGACCCTGGAACAGGAAAGAGGTTTCCACCAGGTCGCCTCCGTCATCTTTGGGGCTGAAGCGGATCACTTTGCCCGTGGCACCGTCAAGCCAGTGTGGGAACACGCCGTGGAACTGGTCGGCTTTCCAGAGGAAGTTCACGATTTTGAGCATCCGCTCGGCGGCCTGCTGGCGGGTGATCCACTTGCGTTCGGCGGCCACAATGATGCCCATCACCCCGAAGCCGGTGCCGCCGGTGGTCACTACCTCGCCGCCGTAGTCAAAGGCCACGTTGCTGCGCTCGCGGGCCATGCCGCTCACCGGGTGCCCGAAGTCCCAGAAATACCGGAATGTCTGCCGTTGCACCAGTTCCATGAGTTGTTCATCGGAGAGGTTTTTGGGGCGTTTCACGGTGCCTTTCTTCTGGGCTTGTACGCAGCCGCAGAAGAGAATCAGCAGAAGTGCTATGGTGTAGAAGTGCTTCATAGTTCGTTGGTTGGTGGTGTGCCGTTCTGTTTTGAGGCCGTTTTCCAGTTAATGCAGGAAAACCGACAGTTCTTTGTTAAGGATGCTGGCTTTAAGTCTGAGTTTGTAAGCCCCCGGCGAAAGCGTTTTTCCGAAATTGACCTGGTACTGCCCGCTTGCTTTGGTTTCATTGTTCCAGAGCGTCTCCATGACGGTGCCGTCCGGCTTCTCCACGGTCAAGGTCATGGGGCCTGCCTCTTTCACCGCCACGTCTATCCCGTAAGCATCGGCATCGGGGTGTTTCAGCAGATCAAACTGACCGCTTCTTACTTCCGGGATGGCCAGGTAGAAGCCTGTATCATAGACTGGTTTCGTGATGCCGGCCTTGGTCAAGCCAGCCTGGATTTCGGGTAGATTGGTGAAAAGACCCCATAAAAGCCCGCTGCGGTAGTTCTCCATCATGGCCACGATGGGTCCTTGGTCAATGGCCAGGTAATCTCTGCCCACCCAGTTCCGCTGCCTATTGTAGGCATCGTAAGGTCCGTAGGGGCCAATCATGATAGAGCTGAGTCCGCCGTACAGGTTCCGGAGCACCTGCATGGAGTAATAGGGCGTGTAGGGGAAAGAACCGAGCGCCGCGGTAGGCGTAACGGTGCCGTTGTCATTGGTAGGGCTGTGGGCCGAGTAGCCGAATGGATCATCAGAGGCCGTCAAACCCCACAAGCTTTCAGAATAGCCGTGTTCCCTGGGGGCCAGATGGATGCTGTAAGAGCGGTTGATGAGCGTGTGCTTTACGTTATGCTGCCAATAATTCACGTACTGGTCCTGCATCTGACGCGGATCCAAGCTCAAAAATGAATAATGGGCGAAAAACAGCGGTCCGCCGTAGGGTGGCCCAATCTCCAATTTATAGCCTTCCAGCGTCTGGGTACTTCTGAAGCCACTGCCAATCCAGGAAGTCTGGTACACCGCCGGAGAAATGGCATGGGTAGGGGAGGCCAGCGCCAGCACATACGCAATCAGTCCCTCGTTCCAGCCCTGGATGGGCATGTTCATTTCCCAACCAAAATCGGGGCTCCAGTGCCAGTACAGTTTGTTGTCGCCACGCGAGGCGTACCAGTCCCATTCCACGGTTTCCCAAAGCTGGGTGATCTTGGTGCGCAGCTCGGTTTCCTGGGCATCGGCGCCGTTGAAGTAAGCCCGGGCGGTAAGCAGTCCGTTTATCAGGAAAGCGGTTTCTATCACATCGCCGCCGTTGTCTTTGGCGCTGAACGGAATCACCTTGCCGTTGCTGCCGTTGAGCCAATGCGGCCAAACCCCGTGGAATCGGTCCGCCGAAGCCAGGAAGGTACAAAGCTTCAGTAAGCGTTCGGTAGCCTCTTGCCGGGTGATGAACTTGCGGTGCACGCCCACGATGATGGCTTGTACGCCGAACCCGGTGCCGCCGCTGGTAACCGTTTCATTGGAGTTAGTTCTTTCCCGGGCCATGCCCGAGGTTGGGTGCGCGTACTCCCAGAAGTAATTGAACGTTTCCCGCTGCACGCGGTCCAGCAACTCCCGATCATGGGCCACATTCGTAGGGTCCTCCGGCGGGAGCACCGTGGAGCCGTCAGGTTCGGTTTTGCCTATATCGCAGCCGAAGGTAGCCCAGGTGAGCAGAAGACAAAAGATGTAAAACGTGGGTTTGGTCATCTGGGGGAGAGTGCGTATAAGTCCTGTTGAATTAGCCTGTGGTAGTAGGGTATAGCGAGGCTGCTTTCAGGGTGTTTTCCTGAAAATGGGCCCGAAACGCAGGAGGCGTTCACACAAGAGGATACAGTTTAAAGGAAGGGCCGGGGCCTCAAATCCCCGGCCTTTTACCTGATCCTAATTCAAATTAGTAGCCTGGGTTCTGCGCCAGGGTACCACCGCTAAGGGTGATCTGGTTCTGAGGAATTGGCAAGACTTCGTTTTTGCCGGCGGTGAAGTTTTTGCCGTGTGCCCGCAACACATCAGCGGCTCTTCCCTGACGCACCAGGTCATAGAAGCGCTCACCGTTCTCTAGCGCCAGTTCTACCCGGCGCTCCTGCCAGATTTTCATCCGGAAGTCTTCTTTGGTGGTAAAGGAAAGCGGCGCCAGGCTGGCTCTCTCCCTAACCATGTTCAAAGAAGATTCTGCCTTACTGGTTTGCCCTAACTCATTCGCGGCTTCGGCATGCATGAGTAATATCTCGGCGTAGCGCAGGATGCGAATATTTTGGTCTTTTCCGTAGCCGCACACCTGGGTTACACTGGAAGGTACATACGCTTTCTGGTTATAGCGGGCACTAGGAGCCGTGGAAATGATGACATCCCCTTCTGGCGTGGTTTCGCCCCGGTACAGAATAGTGGCTTCTTTGCGCTCGTCGCCAGGCTCAAACGCAGCTTCCAGGCTTTCGGAAGGTACAAAGAAGCCCCATCCGAACTGGCCACGGACACCCTGCACCTCCGCCCATTGGCTATTGGAGGCATCGCAGTTTCCGGGCAGGGTCTGAGCCTGGATCTCAAAGATGGATTCGCTGTTGTTTTCGCCTTGTAATCTGAAAATCTGGTTGTAATCAGGTGTAAGGCTGTAGCCCAGGCCCATCACCTGTTCGGTGAGGGAGAGCACATCGGCCCATTGGGCCTGGTACAAATTCACCTTCGCTAGCATACCCAGCGCGGCTCCTTTGGTGGCCCGGCCAATGTCTGCAGAACCGTATGCAGTAGGTAAAACTGCCGCGGCATCGGTCAGGTCTTTCTCTATGAAGGCATACACTTCTTCCCTGGTGTTGCGGGCTGGGTTCAATTCTTCTGGATCTACGGGCACCCGGCTCATAATGGGCACACCGCCAAACGTTCTTACCAGGTTAAAGTAATGGTAAGCCCGCAGGAACTTGGCCTCGGCCAGGAGACGGGTTTTCAGGTTTTCGTCCATGGTGATGCCGGGCACGTTATCCAGGACGCGGTTGGCAAGGTTTATCCCTTGGTATTGTCCGGTCCAGTAGCCATTCAATTGACCTTCGGTGGAAGTCACGGTGAATTGGTCATACAGGTTCATGAACTCGGCATCACCGGGATCGCTGCCTTTCTCCGCGTCATCTGAAGTGACGGTGCTTACCGCCAGAAAGGCAAAGGCAATGTTGTTCCATTCCTTTAGGTTACCGTAGATGGAGTTTACCGCTTCCAGGGCATGGGCCTGTGTCTGGAAGAACTGGGTATTCACCGCCTGTCCTTCTGGCGGAACCTCCAGAAAAGAATCATCGCAGGAAAAGGACACTCCCAGGGTTAAGGTTCCGGCCAGAAGCCAGGTCAAGCGTTTTATTTTAGGTGATTTGTTTTCCATGGTGTTCATCTGATTAGAAAGTGACATTTACACCCAGGTTATAGGTGGCAGAAAGCGGGTAGACATTTTTGTCAATACCAAAGTCAATAGGGGTGGGGCCACCTACTTCTGGGGAGAAGCCATTATAGTCAAAGAGGGTAATCGGGTTCTGGGCATTCAGGAAGATTCTCAGTCCTTGCATTTTCCATCTAGTGACCATAGGGGCAGGGAAGGTATACCCTAGTTGCAGGTTCCTGATGCGCACATAGTCTCCGCTCTCCACATAGAAGCTGTTTGGATCCAGGTTGTTACCCGTCAGGTTGGCTGATGGGTAGGTGTTGGAAGATCCGGGCCCCGTCCAACGGTTGTCGTAGAAATCCTGGTCGTAGTTCTCGTTTCCGAAACGGGTGTTGCGGTTACCGTTATAGATGTCTCTATCGGCTACGCCCTGGATATCTAGTTGTAGGTCAATGTTCTTATACGCAAAGCCGGTGGTGATGCCGTAAGTAATGCCAGGATTTGGATTGCCTAAAACTGCTTGGTCTCTGGAATCAATCACTTTGTCATTGTTCAAGTCGCGGTACCTGAAATCACCTGGTTTGGCGCCCGTCTGGGCAGAGGCGGCTATCTCATCTGTGGTCTGGAAGATGCCGTCCATGATGTACCCGTAGAAAGAACCAATGGGGAGACCCACCCTGGAAATGGTGGCAAGATATCCGCCAAGGCCTAAACTCCCGGCAGCTAAGGAAGTGGCACCGGTAGCAAGGCCCGTAACCTCGTTTTCATTCTTTGAGAAGTTGGCCCCCACGTTGTAGGAGAAATCAGTTCCCACGGTGGCGTTCCAGCGTACCGCCAGTTCAATGCCCCTGTTTTGGAACGAAGCATAGTTCCCGATGATGGAACTGCTGGATGACCCGGAGGTACCAATGAGGGGCACCGTGAACACGGCTTTCTCCGTTTTCTTGTCGTACCAGTCTACCTCAATGTTAAGCCGGTTGTTCAGGAACCCGAACTCAGCCCCTAAATCGGTCTCTTTTACAACTTCCCACAGCAGGGTAGGCGGCGCAAAAGTGGTCACGTTCCTTCCTGGGTAGGCAATGCCGTTGAAGAAAGTGGTGTATTGGGGGGCATTGTTCACCGTAACCGTGGTAATGTTGGAGGGTACGTTGTTGTTGCCCAGTTTTCCCCAACTGGCCCTTAGTTTCAGGAAACTCAGGACTTCCTGATTTTTCAGGAAGGCTTCTTCGGTGACTACCCAGCCCAATCCAACAGAAGGGAAATAGTCATAGCGGTCGCTTTCTGGGAATTTAGAGGAACCATCGTACCGCAAGGTAGCCGTGAGCAGGTATTTGCCCATGAAGGAGTAGTTGACCCGCCCAAAGTAAGACAAGAACTTCTCTCTTCCGGCGCTATTGAAAGCTCTGAGGGTAGTAGGATCCCCGTTGCTCAGGTACAGGTTGGCTTCGGTTTCATAGGTCACCCCATTCACGGAACCGCCCAAGGTCTCGTTGAAAGCTTCCTGCGAGGATGTTCCGGCCAAGGCAGTAAGTTCATGGTCTCCGAACGTCTTTTGGAAAGTAAGTGTATTCTCCCAGAGCCAGCTGTTCGCTTTGCTTCTGCTTCTGGTAAGCGAACTAACCTGTGCCTTTTGGATAGTGGTTAACGAATCTTCTGACGTGAAATTCCGGTACTCATTGATGTTGTAGTCAAGCCCTAAACTGGTTCTGAAAGTGAATATGTTAAGGAAGTTCCACTCACCGAAGGCATTACCCGTTACGCGCTGGCCGTTGGATCTTTGGTTATACCAGTCCAGGGAGGCCTGCGGGTTACTAAAATTCCCGATGGGGTAATCAACTGGGTCTCCGTAGTTGCCATTCGCTTTTCTGACGGGTAATACCGGCGGAGCCACATAGGCCTGGTAAAAGATACCCCCGGGAATGTCTTTGGACTTATACCCGTAGAAGATACCGCTGTAGCCTACTTTTAATCGGGAAGAAAGCTTAACATCAGATTGCAGGCGGGCGGTAAGCCTTTCATATTCATGTCCTTTTACCACGCCTTCCTGGTTCAGGTAACCGGCGCTTACGCTGTACGTAGCCTTTTCTGTTCCGCCGGAGGCTGAGACCTGGTGGTTTTGGATATTCGCCGTCTGCAGGATTTCATCATACCAATCAGTAGTGGGAAAATTGGTACCTATGGTAGCAGGAGCATTTTTCTCATTGTAAAGCTGGGCGTATTCCTGGGCATCTGTCATTTCCAGTTTATTAGTTACGCGTTGCACGCCCACAAACCCGTTGTAATTGATTCTGGTTACGCCTTCCTTGCCACGTTTCGTGGTAACGATCACTACACCGTTGGCCGCCCTGATACCATAAATAGAGGCGCTGGAGGCGTCTTTCAGGATTTCCATAGACTCGATATCCGCGGGGTTGAGGAAGCTAAGATCAGACACGAAGGTTCCGTCCACCACATACAGCGGCTCGACTCCACCCTGGGCCGAGCCCACACCCCTGATCCTTACCTGGGGGGAAGCGCCCGGCGCGCCGGAGTTGGTCACCTGCACACCAGCCACCCTTCCCTGGATAGAACTTACCGGGTTCTGGGACGACTGCCGTTCAAATTCCTGGGCTTTCACGGAGGAGATGGAGCCTGTCACGTCTCGTTTCTGCTGCACCCCATACCCTACTACCACTACCTGCTCCAACTCATTGGCCGAGGACTGTAGTTGGATGTTGATGGAGGTTCTGCCGCCCACGGCCACGGTCTGGTCTACATAGCCAATATAGCTCACCACCAGGGTGGCATCTGAGGGTACGTTGGTGATGGTGAAATTACCATCGGCGTCGGTCTGGGCACCCAGAGTGGTGCCCCTTACCTGTATACTTGCGCCAATCAGGGGATCACTGTTCCCGGCATCGGTAATCCGGCCGGTTACAGTGATGTTGCCTTGTGCGTGGGCAAGATGGAAGGTTAACAGGTAAAAGAGGAATAGGAGTAGGGGTTGTTTCATAGGTAGTTTGGTATAAGAGTACACACTGCTGAACTGACCTAAAAGTCCTGACATTATTCACCAAAGGCTAAAAATCCGCCTCAACAATACTACATCATTTACGAAATTTTCAATATGCCCGTTTAAATGCAGTTTAATGCTAAGGAATAGGCATTTTTATACCTATTCAGTTATAAAAATCATAAGCTTTTGGTGGGTGTGTACTGCCCATGAGAGGTAATGATGTAGTAAAATGCGCCTTTCCCAGTTCAATTGGGCCCGGAGTTGAGGCTGTAAAACCTTTAGAAAGGCGTTAGCCTCCCCATGATTGTGAGAATTTCGTGCTTGAAGCGCTCCGCGATAATAGATAAGCTCCGGGTTCCTAAGGATAGAAACAAGCGGCTTTAAGGAGAGATGAGAGGTGAAAAACAAGGTTGTAGAGGCAAGCCGTTGGAAGGAGCCGAGATGAGCAACCCCCGGAAAAGGAATGTTTTTGTAGAGAGGCAGAAGGGGAGGATTCTGTTTCAGGGCTGTTATTGAAAAATTAATCCAAAAAAGCTGGCGGGTTCTGATCCTTTTGGTTTTGACCTGAGATTTGGAAAGGGTCAAGTAGGAAGAGGGGACAGGTGGCATTTCACGAAATGCTTGGCAAAACCGAAGCCTTTCTCTGCACCTCTGCAGGTCAATGGAAAACTATGAACGTGGTGTATAGAGGCTGATTTTTAGAAAACAGGCCCTAAACACCACGTTCATGAAAGGTGTTTGAAGTAACAATTGATTTCGGTCAGAGCCAGAGGCGCATCTACGTGGCGAGTAATTTCCGTATTGCTGCGCTGTGCTCAGATGGTGGAAAGGACCTATACATCCATGAGAAACTCCACCAGGTTCCTCTCATGGTCCAGGTTCAGTTTGCGGCGGAGGCGGTAGCGCCTGATCTCCACGCCTCTCAGGGTGATGTTCAGCAGGGAGGCGATCTCTTTGCTGTTCATGTTCATGCGCAGGTAAGCACACAGTTTCAGGTCATTGGGGGTGAGGTCCAGGTGGCGGCATTTGAGTTTCTTGAAGTAGTTCTCGTGCGCCTCGTTGAAGCTGGACTCAAACAGGTTCCAGTCATAGTCCTCGGTCATGCCATCCTTGATCACCTTCTGTATCTTCTTCAGTTGGTCATCGCCCAGCTTTTTGCCGCCCTGGTCCTTCAGTTGCAGAATCTCCTCTTTGATGTTGAGCAGCAGCTCATTCTTAGAGACGATGTTCAGCGCAGAATTAGCCAGTTCCCGGCTTTTGGCCGCCAGCTCTGACTGCAGTTGCTCGTTCCTGAGTTTGATCAGCTTCTGTTCATTATTGATAGCCTCTTGCCGCAGGAACTCTTCTTTCTCTTTCTCCAGCTTCAGCCTGATGCGTTCTTTGTCTTTCTGCAGCTTCAGCAGGTACAGGTGCCGGCACAGCAAAAGCAAAATACCACCTAAGATTAGATAGACGATGCCCGCCCAATAAGTGGCGTACCAGGGCGGCGCCACCGTGAAGGCAAACTCCGTGACCGGTGACTCGGCTTCGTTGTCAATGCGGGCTTTTACCAGCAGCCGGTAATCGCCTTGCTCCAGGTTGATGAATTCCTTCTGCGTGGCGCTGCCCCAGTCTGACCATCTCTCAGAGAATCCTTCCAGGAAATATTTGAACTGCGGCCGGGCCTGGCTGTAATAGGGCAGGGAAAAGGCCACGCTGATGTTGTTCCGGCTGAAAGGGATGCTCAGGTCCTGGCTGCCCCGCTCTGTAAGAAGAACGGACCCGTCGGCGGCGTACTGGGCTCTTCTGACCAAAACCGGCGGCAGCGTTTTGTTCCGCTGCGGCGATACCTCGGTGTTGTACACCACAAAGCCATCGTCAATGCTGATGAGGTAAATGGAATTGCTTATCCGGCTGATGTTCTCATTCTGCTGCACCATGCGCCCACTAAGCATACTGAACGGACTGGAACTGATTTCCAGCGCCCCGGGGCTGGCCAGGTTCACCAACGCCACCTTGCCGTGGTTAATGAACCAATACTTGTTTCCGGCGGCTTTGATGATGCGGTTAGAACCGGCAAAGGGGCCCAGCATTTTGTTCAGTTCGGAGTAGCCAGAGAACCGGTCGCTGATCTCGTCATAGACCTGGAAGCCCACGTTAGAGGAAAACACCACGCGGCTGCCCAGCCTGAACACGTTGATCTGGTTGTTCTTGGGCAGACCATTCCCTTTCTCATAGTATTTGGAGCTCTTCACGGTTCTCAAATCACTGCTCAGGGCCAGACGGTACAGGCCTTTGTAGGCGTGGCTCACCCAGAAGTGCCCCGAGTTGTCCTGCTCCACGTACCTGGACGGCTCCCCGAAGCC
Organism: Rufibacter hautae; assembly: GCF_008271695.1. GTDB lineage: Bacteria > Bacteroidota > Bacteroidia > Cytophagales > Hymenobacteraceae > Nibribacter > Nibribacter hautae. Next base: position 960,431 of record NZ_VKKY01000001.1, on the reverse strand, counting down.
CGTTACCTGGTGCGAGAAAACCCAGTTGCCCGTCGGGTCCTTTTTGTAGATGACCAGCCCCGTGTAGGTGCCCTGCACCAGCAGATGAGGGTGAGAGGCCAGCCGCTTAATGGTCCAGCCGCCTTTAAAATCAGACAACTTCTGGATGGTGTTACCCTGTACCCTGAAGGTGCCTTCGTTGTGGCCGCAGAGGAGTTGCCCGTCTACCAGAATGAGTTCCCAAACCTGGCCCTGGGAGCCTTCAATAATCTTGAAGTCCAGGGATTGGAATGACTGCGCGTTGTTGGCGGCCCAGTTGCTGTAAAAGATGCCTTGATTGGTGCCCAGGTAGATCTTGCCGTCATGCACAATGCTGGAGTACACCGTGCCAAAGGTGCCGGTTTTGTCAAAGTAGAAGTACAGCGGGGAGTTGACTTCAATGCGGTCCACGCCGTTGTCCAGGCCGGTCCAGAGGTTCTGCTCTTTATCGGTGAAGAGGCTGAGGACGGTGTTGTTCTGCAGGCCGCTGGCTTTGTTTATGCGGTGGGTGATGTTGCCCTGCCGGTCCAGAATGATGATGCCGTTGAGGATGGTGCCATAGGCGAATTGCCCATGCTGCAGTACCGCCCCGTTGTTCAGTTGGTTTGTTTTAAGGAAAGTATTGGCCGCTTGAGAGCCCCAGGGCGAAATGGAAGAACCGTTGTACAGGAAAAGGCCGCTTTTAGCGCTGCCCACCAGAAAAGAATCCTTCTGGAAAGGCAACACCGATAATACCCCGGCTTCTCCCAAGTTTTCGCTGCCCTTGATGAACTCCAGCCTGTTACCCTTCAGCTCATACAAGCCTTTGGTAATTACCTGCACAAAATACCGGTCATGGGCCTTGAGCAGGAAGAGCAGGGTGCTAGGGCCTTTCACTACCTCCATCTTGCCTTTCTCATAGATGTAGATCGCGGAGAAGGACTGGAAAAGCACCCGGTCTTTCTCTACGTAGATTTTCCAGATCTCATCTTTGAGCGCGCTTCCGCGGGGAACCAGCTTGGTGAGGGAATGATAGGTGAACTTGCCCTGGTCATTGTGGCTCCAGTACCCGAACTCCCCGAAACCACCGGCGTAGATGCGGTCTTTTTCCTGGTCGGCGGCTACGGCCCGCACAATGATCTTCTCGGGCATGCGGTAGAGTTGCCAGTACTGCCCATCATAGGCCATGAGGCCGTCTGAGTTGCCGAAGTACATGACCCGGTTTTTTCCCTCGGCAATAGACCAGTTCTGGTTCCCGGCCTGGTACAGCAGTTTTGAGTAATTCTGGACAAACGGGAAACTGGCACGCTCGCTCATCTGGGCCGAGGCAACCGCCGTGCAAAACAGCATTACCCAGCCTAAAACCAAACAGATTTTGCACTTCTCTCTCATCCCTTATCACAAATGAACCTGATACACTTTCTCCAGATCCGGCCATCCCAAGAAAAGAAATTGAAAATGCCGGGCTGAAGTACGCTAAGCGGTGGCTGTCCGTCTGTGCTCGTTTTAGAGCCGAACAGGAGCAAGCCGAAGAAAAGGGGGCAGCCAAAAAGAAGGCAGGCCGCAAGAAGACCTTAATTTCCTGTAATTTTCTCTAATTCAGAAATATTCAGGACGAAAAAATAGGGGAAGGAACCTTCTGGTAGACGTAGCTGGAAATAAGAGCATCATGCTAAAGCCTCCCGGTGAGATGCTTGGTCTAGTTAGGTATGATTTGGAAAGGAGGTTGATTGTCAACCCACCCCTACCCCTCCGAGGAGGGGATTATCCACTAAAGTGTCTAGGTAAATCTAACTCTGGATTCCTGCAAACTTTGGCATTCCCCTCCTCGGAGGGGTAGGGGTGGGTAAAGAAGGGTTCTATGAGTTTTCAGCCTATGGAACTCGTAACCAAAATTAAATACAAGAGCAGGCTAGCTTTTGAGTCCGGAAGAAGCCAGCCTGCGTTTAGGGGCTGTTTTTCCTAAACCCTGCCTTTTTCAGCCTCGGACGAAAGCAGCGGCTCAGTTCCGTAATATTTTCGCCTGAACCAGTAAGCCACGTTCACCAGCGCAATGAGCGCCGGGACCTCTATAAGTGGACCCACCACTCCGGCGAAAGCCTGCCCCGAGTTAAGCCCGAACACGCCAATGGCCACGGCAATGGCCAGCTCAAAGTTGTTGCCCGTGGCGGTGAACGCCACCGAGGCGTTCTGGGCGTAATTGGCCCCCAAGGCCTTGCCCATGTAAATGCTCACCAGAAACATCACGGCAAAGTAGATCACCAGCGGCACGGCAATACGCAGCACATCCAGCGGAATGGTCACAATCAGGTTGCCTTTCAGGCTGAACATCACCACAATGGTGAACAGCAGGGCTACCAACGTGATGGGGCTGATGGCCGGGATGAACTTCTGCGTGTACCAGGCATCGCCTTTGAGGCGGCGCAGGAGCAACCTGGATAGGAAACCCAACAGGAACGGAATGCCCAGATACGTGAAGACGCTCTGCGCGATATCGGCTATGCTGATGTTGACCACCTTGCCCTCCAGCCCGAACCAGGTAGGCAGCACCGTAATGAAAACGAAGGCGAATACACTGTAGAACAGAACCTGGAAAATGCTGTTGAAGGCCACCAACCCGGCCGCGTACTCGCGGTCACCCTCGGCCAGTTCGTTCCAGACCAGCACCATGGCAATGCAACGAGCCAGCCCAATCAAGATAATCCCGATCATGTACTCGGGGTAATCCCGCAGGAAAAGGATGGCCAGCAGGAACATGAGCACTGGCCCGATGATCCAGTTCAGCACCAAAGACAGGGTGATGACCTTCACGTTGTCAAACACCCGGCCCAACTGCTCATAGCGCACTTTCGCCAGAGGCGGGTACATCATCAGAATCAGCCCCGCCGCGATGGGCACGTTCACGGTACCCACCTGAAAGGTGTTGATGACCTCCTCGGTACCGGGGTACAGGTAACCCAGGAGCACGCCTGCGCCCATGGCCACAAAAATCCAGAGGGTAAGAAAGCGGTCTAGGGTGGAAAGCCTTTTCCTTTTATCTACAGTGCATTGGCTCATTCGGGTGTGTATTTTATAAATGATAGTATCGGCGTGGGCTTTTGGTTGAACCCAGGCGTTCGTTTCAGGGCTGTTTTCCTCAAAATAGCCCCAAAACAGAAAAGCAGCTCCAGGCCCAAAAAGAAGATTAAACCAGGTGTCTGTCTCAGGCAGTCCGTAGCATTTGGGCGAATTTGTTAGGCAGCGGGCTGGCTTCTATGGCTTCCGCGGCTTTTTCCACCTCATATGACACCCTAACGAATTCTACCTTGATGCTATCCGGCTGGCGGAGGTTGCTGTCTGGGGTGAGTTCCAGGATCACGTAGCCCGCCCTGGGGTCCCCGTCCTTCGGTTTGCCCACCGACCCAGTGTTGATGGCGTGCCGATACCTGGTCTGACCCTCGTGCTCGTAAGGCAGGACGCGGTGGTAGGGTTTGTGCGTGTGCCCGAAAAACAGGAGATCGGCGGAGGCTTCCTGCATCATCTTCAGGAGGCTCTGCTCAGGGCGGTCTTCAAACAGGTACTCGTTGATCTTGCGGGGGCTGCCGTGTACCAACAGGGCCTCTATTCTGTTCTCCTCCTTAGACTCGTCCAGGAAGGTGAGGCGGAGGTGGCGCGGCAGCATGCGCAAGTACTGGCGGTTCTCCGGCGTGATTACCCCGTTTGTGTAGTCGATGGACTGCTGACCAAGGTCTTTTTCGGCATCGGTTTTATAGGCGCAGCCGCAGTTGGGGCTCCCCAGGCCCACGCCTTCATCATAATTCCCCGCGATGGTGGGAATCCTTCTTTTCCTGATTTCCGCCACTACCTCATTGGGCCAGGGCGCGTACCCCACCAGGTCTCCCAGGCAGTAAACGGCGTCCAGATTTTGGGTGTCCAGGTGAGCCAATACCGCCTCCAAAGCTGGAAGATTGGCGTGGATATCGGAGAAAAGGGCGATTCTCATCTTATGGTAAGGTAAAGTTGAGGGGAGAGAAATCTTTCAGCAGCAGTTTTCCTGGCAGGTTACCGGGCTGGAGAATAGCTGCAGGAACATGTCGCGGGCTTCTTCCCAGTTCTGCTTGTCTATGCAGTAGCACACGCTGGTGCCTTCCACCGTGCCTTTGATCAGTCCCACGGCTTTCAGTTCTTTCAGGTGCTGCGACACGGTGGCCTGTGCCAACGGAAGTTCGCTTACCAGATCTCCGCAGATACAGGCCTGTTGTTTAAGCAGATGCTGGAGAATGGCTATCCGGGCCGGGTGCCCCAGGGCCTTGGCCAAAGCCGCCAACCTGTTCTGTTCGCCGGTAAAATGCTGAGTTTTGGTAATCCCCATGGTGTTGCCTGACTAATTCATCGCAATACTACGATAAAGGAAAGTAGTATCAAACTGGTCAGGTTTAACCCGGTTGATGTCACTAGTGGTTTATTGAATTCTGGCGGCTGCACGGCAAGTCCCAGGAGAACCTTGTGATGGAATCTTGCCGTTCTGTTTTAAAAGTGTTTTTATAAAAAAAAGCAAAACAGGTACCCCATTTCTGCCGTGGGGTACCTGTTTTGCTTTGAAGTATAGCCTCAGCCCGCTATTAGATAGGTCTAGGTCTACGGGCTTATTTGTTGCTCAAGACCACCAGATCCATGGCGGGCACCTTCACCTGTTTTGCAGCCATTTTGGTGAAAACGTCCTTAAAACCACCCTTCTGCAGGGCGGCATGGGTGAAAGAGGCGGGTTTGTCACCGCGGTTCACCACCACAACCACTTCCTCGTTGCCCAGTTTGCGGCTGAAGGCGTACAGTTTCTGCGCATCGTCTACCGCCAGGGTAGAGTAGTTGCCCGTTTTGATGGACTTGTACTGGTTCCGTAACCCGATGAACTTCTTGTACCAATTGAACAGGTCCTGGTTGAAGGCTACCTCATCGGGGCTGTGTTTGGTTTGGTCTGGGTTGAAGGTCTCGGGCTCGTATTTCCGGTCTTTCCACACCATAGGCTTGCGGCAGTCTGGGTCATTGCTGCCCCACATGCCTACCTCGTCGCCGTAATAGATCATGGGTGCGCCCTGGTACAGCAGTTGGAAGGCGGCAATCAGCTTCTGTTTCTGCAATTGCGGAGCCGTGGGTTTGCGGGCGTTGTAATTCTTGTTGTTGCTTTTCTGGCTCCAGTTAAAGTATTTCCCCCAATCCCCGAACTTGAGGCCGTCTGGGTTCGCGACCGCGCTGCCCAGGCGAGTGGCATCGTGGCTGTCCATGAGGTTCTGCATGTTCTGGGCCACCCCCTCGCCGAAGGCCTCCCGCAGTTCCTTCAGGCGGGTGTCAAACTGGGTCACCGTGGAGGCGGTTTTCTCCTGCACAAAGAAATCATGCATGATGAAGGCGAAGTTGTAGTTCATGGTGGCGTCAAACTCATCGCCGCTGAGGTAAGGCCGGGTCTGTTCAATGGAAAACACCAGCTCGGCGGTCATGTACGCGTTGGGGTTGAGGCTGCGGACTAGTTTGCGCCAGTCTTTCCAGAAAGGGTGCCCTACGTCATAGGCCACATCCAGGCGCCAGCCGTCAATGCCTTTGGCTACGCCCTTGCCCATAGGGTTCATCCAGCGTCTGGTGGCGTTGAAGATGTATTCCTTGGGTCCTGCCACGATACCAGTGCTGTCTTCCTTGAACTCCGGCAGGGTCCTTACGCCAAACCAGCCTTTGTACTTGAAGGGTGTGTTTTTGGCCGGATCGCGCCAACTTTCCACCATGAACCAGTCTTTGTAAGGCGAGGCTTGCTGGTTTTTCTCTACATCCTTAAACGCGAAGCTATTGATGCCTATGTGGTTGAACACGCCGTCAAAGATGATGTACATCTTGCGCTTGTGTACCTCCTCAATGAGTTTCAGGGCGAGTTTGTCGGCAGAGGTCCAGGCCCAGGAATTTGGGTCCAACGGGTTTTCCTTCTCCATGAGCTTTTTGTCGCCCTCAGGGTCCGGCCCGAAAGTAGGGTCAATGTGGTGGTAAGCCAGCGCATCGTACTTGTGCGAAGACGGGGCCCAGAACAAGGGGTTCATGTACAAGGCATTCACGCCCAAAGACTGCAGGTAGTCCAATTTGTCTATCACACCCTGTATGTCGCCTCCGTAGCGGCGGCGCTGGAGGTTGTAGTAAATGTCCTTGCCGTTTTTCTGCTCATAGGGCTGCAGTTGGTACCAATCGCTCGTCCAGGGATGGATCTGGAATGCCGAGGAATCGTTGAAAGGGTAGGCGCCGCTTTGGTCGGTTACCTTGGGGTCATTGCTGGGGTCGCCGTTATGGAACCGATCGGGGAAGATCTGGTACCACACCACGCCTTTGCTCCACTCTGGGGTGAAATCCTTGGCCTTCTGCGCCGAGACCTGCGGTGCGCCAAACAAGAAAGCCTGGGCCGCAAGCAGGGGAATAAGTATCTTTTTCATGGTTCTCCTTCTGTGTGAATTTACGGACTATAGGTTCTGCCTCATGAGCGGTGATTGGGAAGGAGCTGAACAAGTAACATGCACGTGCCTCTCATTTCAACCCTCTGTGATGGCAGGCGGGAAGTTACATAATTTGTAGCTATTCTTTGGTTTTCCCTCGCATCACTGCTGCGTGCTAACGAGCATTGATAGAATGCGTTTTCGGGATGAAATAAAGAAATGTTAGGTAAAAAAGGCGATTGCGTTTGTGATGGTATAGATACTTTTGAAAGTAAAACGCCGCTCCTTGCCGCTAGGTCATAAGGGTTTAGATAAGCTTGTTATTCCTGTATCTGGTGGTATCTTAGAGCATTAATAGAAGGCCTCTAAGCTGATGGTACTTTTCTCCCTTATGGGTTGCTTTCAACGCCTGTGCTATGTTTGATCCCGGGTTAATCAACAGGGATATTCTTCCTAGAAAACGCATAAATGTTCACATGAAAGGCTTTCTCTGTTTCTTCCTCCTGCTGGTTAGCTGTCGCTATCTCTCCCACGCGCAGGCGCCCGCGTCAGACTCCAGGTATGCCCTTATCCCTTATCCTACTTCCCTGGTAGCACAAGAGGGGAGTTTCACCATTACAGGGCAAACAAAGCTGGTTTTGCCCAAAGTCTCTGGGATGTTTGAACAGGAGGCGGCACAGTTGCAGGAAATTTTGCAAAACGGACTGGGCAAACCTTTGGGTAGAGCGAAGGAAGCAAAAGCCAACAGCATTCAGCTGCAATATGACAAGGCAATCACCGCGCCTGAAGGCTACAGCTTGACCATTACACCCCAACAGGTAACGCTTGCGGCCAAAGAGCCCGCAGGCATGTTCCGCGCCATACAGACGCTGCGCCAGTTACTGCCTGCGGCCATTGAGAAAAAGCAGGCATCAGGGCGGCTTACGTTACCCGCGGTGCAGATCCAGGATCAACCGGCGTACTCCTGGCGCGGCATGCACCTAGATGTGTCAAGGCACTTCTTCTCTACAGACTTCCTCAAAAAGTATATCAACCTGCTGGCGCTCTATAAATTCAACAAACTGCACCTCCACCTCACCGATGACCAAGGCTGGCGCATTGAAATCAAGAAGTACCCTAAGTTGACATCGGAAGGTGCCTGGCGCACCTTCAACAAACATGACTCTGTCTGCATAGAGAAATCCAAAGACAACCCTGACTTTGCCCTGGAGAAAAAACACCTGGTGCAGAAGGAGGGAAAGACCCTGTACGGCGGCTTCTATACGCAGGCCGAGATGAAGGAAATCATTCGCTATGCCGCGGCCAAACACATTGAGATCATTCCGGAGGTAGACATGCCGGGCCACATGATGGCAGCCATCAAGGCCTATCCTTTTCTTAGCTGCACCGGTGACGCCGGCTGGGGCAAAGACTTCTCCACGCCCCTTTGCCCCTGCAATGAGAGCACCTATACGTTTGCAGAGAATGTCTTGAGCGAGATCGCAGCCCTATTCCCTAGCCAATATATCCACATTGGGGCAGACGAAGTGGAGAAAACAACCTGGGCGCAGGCTGCGGTATGTAAAGACCTCATGCAAAAAGAAGGGCTTAAAGACGTGCATGAACTGCAAAGCTACTTTGTGCACCGGATAGAGAAGTTTCTGCAGACCAAAGGCAAAAAACTCATTGGCTGGGATGAAATGCTGGAAGGTGGCGTAAACCCATCGGCCACGGTCATGTACTGGCGCAGCTGGGTGCCAGACGCACCGCTGAAAGCCGTCAGAAACGGGAACCAGGTAATCATGACGCCGGTGAATACCCTGTACTATGATTACCAGCCAGACAAGAACTCGCTTTTCAATGTCTACCATTTCAACATTGTTCCGGCCGGGCTCAATGCCGGAGAAGCAAAACAGATTTTGGGGGCGCAGGCCAACCTCTGGACGGAGTATGTTCCTTCGGAAGATCGGGCCGAGTACCTGGTTATGCCCCGCATGACTGCTTTGGCAGAAGCGACCTGGGCCCAGAGCAAAGATTTTATGGGTTACCAGAAAAGACTGAAGGAGCACTACCCCAGGCTGGCCCTGCTGGATGTGCATTACCGGGTGCCGGACTTGACGGGCTTTGCCGAGGAAGGCGTGTTTGTGGACCAGGCTACCTTGAACGTGCAGAAGCCACTGGATAACCTCACCATCCGCTACACCACAGATGGCAGTCTGCCCACGGGCGCTTCCCAGGTGCTGGGCAAACCCCTGCAAATTACCAATTCCTCCACCATTAAGCTGGCGGCCTTCACCCCCGAAGGACTGAAGGGAGACACCTACACCGTCAACTACAAGAAACAGAACCATGCAGCGCCGGTACAGGCCAAAGGTTTGAAAAGCGGGTTGCAAAGCCGTTATTTTGTAGGTTACTTCCCCACGGCGGGTAAAATGAACGAAGCCACCGCCACCGGCACGTATACGGTGACCACCCTGCAGGTTCCCAAACAAGCCAACGCGGGTCAATTCGGGGTACAGTTTCGCGGGTACCTGGAGGTTCCGGAAACCGGCATTTACACGTTCTATCTCACCTGCGACGACGGTGGGGTACTGCGCATAGCCGACCGGATGGTCGTAGATAACGACGGGCTCCATTCAGCCATTGAGAAAAGCGGGCAAGTAGCACTTGCGAAAGGAGTACAGCCCTTGGCGCTGGACTTTGTAGAAGGCGGAGGCGGCTATACCCTCAAACTCAAGTACAGCAAAGACGGCAGCGAACCACGTGACATCCCAGACAGCTGGCTCAAACACTAGCCTGGCGTTTAGGGGGTGAAAATCCAGAATCCTGCTGAAACTGTGTTGAGATTTCCCTCCCATTGCAACTGAACTTCCATTATAATGGCCAAATATGAAAGAGAAAAGAACAATCCCCCTTATCAAACCCTTTGCTGCGCTGGCCTTGGGTTTGAGCATTTTTGCCGCCTGTAAAAGTGTGCAAGAGGAAACCAGGGCAACCGTCACCGACAGCCTTACCCAGTATGTTGATCCCTACATCGGGACCAGTTTCCACGGCCACGTCTTTATGGGAGCCAACGTTCCCTTCGGCGCGGTGCAACTAGGCCCCACCAACATCACCGAAGGCTGGGACTGGTGCTCTGGCTACCATTATTCAGACTCCACCATTGTGGGTTTTGCGCATACGCATTTGAGCGGCACCGGCATCGGGGATCTGGGAGACATTGCGGTGATGCCCACCACCGGTCCGGTGAAAGTGATGGAAGGAACCCTGAAGGACCCCGAGAAAGGATTTATGTCGCTGTACTCGCACCAGGATGAGCGCGTGAAGCCCGGCTATTATGCGGTGAAGCTAAAACGTTATAGCATACAGGCGGAACTGACAGCCTCAGAGCGGGTGGGTTTCCATCAATACACGTTCCCGGCCTCCAAAGAAGCGCACATCGTGGTGGATCTGCAGTCGGGCATTGGTTGGGACCAGCCCACAGAGACGTTCATTGAGCAGTTGAATGACAGCACGCTGACCGGTTACCGTTACTCCAAAGGCTGGGCAACCGACCAGCGCATCTATTTCGCGGCCGTTTTCTCAAAACCCATCCAAAACTTCAAGAGCTATCAGCTGCTGGATTCCCTGGGGAACACCGCCCCGGCGGCTAAAGGAACCAGGATCAAAGGAGTGGTCAGCTTTGCCACGTCCAACGGCGAGAAGGTGAAACTGAAGGTAGGCATTTCACCGGTGAGCACCCAGAACGCCGTGGCGAATATCAGGGCAGAGATTCCGCACTGGAACTTTGACAAAGTGGTAGCCGATGCCGATGCCGCCTGGAACAAGGAACTGCAGAAAGTGCGCATCCAGACCGATGACCCCAAACAGCTGAAGACGTTCTACACCGCGCTGTACCACACGTTGATCGCGCCTTCCATTTTCAACGACCATAACGGAGATTACCTGGGCACGGATAAAAAGGTGTACAAGAACGCGCCTTTCACCAACCTCACCACCTTCTCGTTGTGGGATACCTACCGGGCGGCGCATCCGCTGTTTACCATTCTGCAGAAAGAGCGCGTAAGTGACATGATCAACTCCATGCTGGCCGTGTACAAGCAACAAGGCAAATTACCGGTATGGCACCTGATGGGCAACGAGACCAACACCATGGTGGGCTACAGCGCCGTGCCGGTGGTCGCCGATGCCCTTCTCAAAGGCTTCAATGGGTTTGACAAAGACCTGGCGTACGAGGCCATGAAAGCCACGGCCATGCGAGACGACAAAGGCCTGGACCATGTGAAAGCGAAAGGCTACATCCCCGCCAACACCACGGTAGAATCTGTGGCCATGGGGCTGGAGTACGCCATTGACGACTGGTGCCTGGCCCAGGTGGCCAAGCAGCGAGGCGCCACCCAAGACTACGCCTACTTCAGCAAACGCGGCCGAAACTATGAAAACTACTTTGACAAACAGACCCGTTTCATGCGTGGCCGGATCTCTGACCAGGAGTGGCGCGCACCCTTCAGCCCGTTTGTATCACGCCACCGCAACGATGATTTCTGCGAGGGAAACTCCTGGCAGTACACCTGGCTCGTGCCCCAGGATGTAGAAGGCTTAATCAACTTACAGGGAGGGGAGAAGGCGTTCAGCCAGAAGTTGGATTCACTGTTTGTGGCCCAGGGCGATATGGGGGAGGAAGCCTCCAATGACATCTCGGGGTTGATTGGCCAATACGCCCACGGCAACGAGCCTAGTCACCACATCACCTATCTCTACAGCTACGTAGGCCAGCCCTGGAAAACCGCGGATAAGGTGCGGTTCATCCTCAGCCACTTCTACACCGATAAACCCGATGGCATTATCGGGAACGAGGACGTGGGTCAGATGTCGGCCTGGTATGTTTTCTCGTCGCTTGGTTTTTACCCGGTGAATCCGGCCAACGGCGCGTACGTGTTCGGGAGCCCTGCCGTGAAGGAAGCCACCCTGAACCTGGCCGATGGCAAAAAACTGGTGATCAAGGCGCCCAACAACACTCCTGAAAACAAATACATCCAGAAAGTCACCCTCAACGGCAAGCCGTACACCAAATCGTACATCTTGCACAAAGACCTGATGCAGGGGGGCGAACTGGTATTTGACATGGGCAACACGCCCAGTACTACCTGGGGCGTGGCTAAAGAGGACAGACCAAGGTCCGTGACCAAGTAAGGCTAAGACCAAGCGAAAGGGTAGTCCTCCACGTACCAAGAAGGCATTCTGCTTTTGGCCTGATTTTAAGAAAACAAGCGCAAAGCAGAATGCCTGAACAGGAGAATCACTCAACAAGTAGAATTGTCCACCAAAAGAAACGCCGCTCTCTTCAGTAAGAGGCGGCGTTTCTTTTGAGAATGGTTGTGAGGTTGCTTACTTAGGATTGCTTTGCCGGCTTGTAGACCACGTGTTTCACGTTCTTTCTGTTGTAAGTATAGGTGATGTGCACCAAGCCATCTTTGGTCTGGATAATGGCCGGGTAACTGTATTCCTCTTCTTTCCCGTCTTCCAGAACCGCGACATCTTTCCAGGTGTTGCCATCTTTAGAGACCGCTACATACAACTTGCCCCGTCCGTTAAACCAATCCTTCCCGGGTACATCGGGGTTGTACACGATCACCTGGGTGCCGTCTTTCAAGGTAACCGCGTCTGTACCGGAGTTAGGATTGAGCAAACTGGTTTTAGACAGCTTCCCCCAACTGTTACCTCCGTCTTTGGACCAGGCCTGCACAATGCTGCCTTGCTTGCTCCTGCACAAAATCTGAAGGCGCTTTCCTGAGTGAAATACAATGCTAGGCTGTATGACATCAAACCCAGACTCAGGATCAACCGAAATTCGCTGCCAAGTTAATCCCGCATCCGTGGACTTCTCGATATGGACTTTCCAACGTTCTGTGCTTTCCTCCACGCTGGAGGGCGCTAGAATGGTGCCATCCGTGAGTTGAACGGGCTTGTTCTTGATGGGGCCCAAAATGCCGTTGGGCAGTCTTTTAGGTGCTGACCAGGTTTGCCCTTCATCCTTAGAGGTCTTTACCACGCCCCACCACTCTCTGGGGTTGGGACCTACTTTGTAGAACAGAAACAAGGTTCCTTTTCGCTCTTTGAACAAGACCGGGTTCCAAGTGGGGTAGCGCAGCGTATCATGGAGGATGCCGTTGGCAACGCTTACTGGTTTTGAGGTGCCTTTGTGATCAAGCGTACTCAGCCAGATATCTACATCCACGCGGCCCTCACCAGACCCTCCGAAGCAAGCCAACAGCAGTTTGCCATCAGATACCTCCACGAGGGTAGAGGCATGACACTGCTGGAAAGGCGCATTCTCAAAGACAAGCTCCTCTTTTACTTTGGTCCAACCAGACTGAGCCTTGGCAGCGTACGCCAATGAACAAAAAAGGGTAATCAGTAGATATCGGGTCATATTGGATTAGAAGTACACCAGAACGCTTCCTTGGTATTGTTCAGTCACGTAGGTAAGGGGGTAGGAAAAGACAGGCTTGTTTTTGCCCTGATTTGTAGAAAACGAGCCGAAAGCAGGAGGTTCAAGTTCGGCCTGAAACCCTACGCTTTGATGGAAGCCGAAGCAGCTTTCAAAGCGGAAAGCACCTCGTCTGTTACGTTGCCAAACAGGGAGATTCCCCTGGCTCCATTCTTCAACGCGTATTCCATTCCGCTCTGCAATTCTGCGCTGCTTTTGAAATCTGGCAGGTAAAGGCCCGCATACAAGGGGAACCGACCGGCCAGGAAATGAACGCCTTCGGTCACGGCATCGCCAATCCATCTTACGTCTTCTTTGTAGAATCCGTGGTAAATCATGGGGCACACGCCCGTGAGATTCCAGTTGGTCCAGTCCTGCCGAACAATTCTCCTGGCTACTTCGGGGGTGGGGAACACCGCGGCCGTAATCGCCTTTTTATGTTCTTTGGCCACCCCGGCCAAATTGTTCACAATGTTGGTGACGGCAAGGTAGCGGAACAACCGCCAGGACAAACTCGCCTCGGGGTACTTGATGTTCTGGATATCCTCGCCCCGCCATTCTTTGAATTTGGTGCGGCAAACCTCGCAGTAGCAGTAGTCATACTCCGGCAGTTCTTTGGTTTGCTCTATCTTGTAGTTGTCCCAGAGGTTCACGGGCAGAATGACGTCACAGAAACGCACATAATCCAGATGGATGCCGTCTACATAATCTTTGCTCAGGATATGGCGCACATCTGCCTCCAGGTACTGCTGCACTTCTGGGCGGGAGGGGCATAGCCAACGGTAATAGCCCACATAAGGCGGCTGCGTGGCACAAGATTCTCCTTTTCTGTTTTTGGCGTACCACTCCGGGTGCGCCTGTAGCAACTCCTTCTCCCCGCGGTTCATGGTCCAAATCCAGCGGTGCGCTTCTAACCGCTGGCTTTTGGCCGCCCTGAAGTGCTTTTCACTATCCGCCTCGAAGAAGATGCCTCTTATGCCGGCCTCGTAGAACTGCTGATATTTTTTCTGGAGATCGGCTTCCGGGTCGTTATGGTTGGGATTGATCCATACCCAGTGTTTCCAGCCTTTCTTTTTGCCGATACTATCGCCTATTGCCGGGATTGGAAGGCTGGCGGCCACACCGGCCATCAGGCTAGCCTTGAGGAAAGTTCTCCTTGTTTTCATAGGGGGTTGTTTAGCTTTTGAATCAATCCGTCTTGGTTGATGCTCCAGAGCACCTGGTCAGGGCCTTTGATCGTAGCCGTAAACTGATAGTCGGTGGCTTGTACCAGCAGTTGGTTGGCTTGCCCGTCAATCTCTATCGCCCCGGCGTTTTGTAGGTTGAGCAAAGCCGGTGAACCTGCGTACTGCTTATGCTTGGCATGGAATTCCTTCTGCCGGTAGTACACCAACCAGAGATAGTTCTTTTGCTGTTCGGGGTAGGGCAGGGAAAACGCTACTTTCTGAGTGCCCGCTTTCTGTTTAGTGAAGTGCAGGTATCCCCACCGTTCCGGAAAGTGCATGTTCACCACTCCCTGCGGCGACCACACCCAGTTATGCTCTGGCAATGGGCGCCCTTCGCTGTCTTTCCTTTTCACGTACTGGCCCTCCTGCACGTCTGTGTCCCATTGCACCCGGGAGAAGTTGATTCGCCACAAGCTGCCGTCCTGGGGTACTTTGGTTTTATTGCCCATGGAAACCGACCGGAAGGGAATGGCGAGTTCAACCGTCCAACCTTGGTCAAGGTCTTTGGGGTTATTGATGGTGCCCTGCACCTTCACCGCCGATTTCAGTTTGTCCAGGTTCCAGGGGATCATGGCCGCGCCGCCGTTTCTATAGGGTTTTGGCAAAAACAGGTCGAAAACGGTATTGAAGGCGTTTACCTCTATTTCATAGTACTGGTGAGTCGTATTCTCGGGGTCTAGGAAAACCTCAAAGTCGTTGTCATGGTAGATGATCTGATCACGGTCTTTGAGGGTGGCCCACACGTGCGGCTCCTTTACTTCAGCGGCTATGAAAAGGTGCGTGCTGCTCCAGGCCATCTTCACGCGGGTGTCCAGCGATGGTTTGGGCTTGAGATCACCTTCAATATCCTGAAAGCCCTCACTCCACTCTACCTGCTGCCAGATGCCGTCATTCAGTTTGCCGTCAATGATGGGTTCCGCCTGGGTGAAGTAAGCGGTGTACTTCTTAGGAACCGTAAAGAGAGGCTCCAGCCCCTGAAACACGGACTGCGCCTGGCTTTCTGTGAGGGGAGACAGCAGGCCAACCACCAAGAAGCAGGAGAATAGTTTACGTAACGGCATAGGCCTGGCTATTTAGGGCGCTGTCTAACGGATGAGCAACGAGGTAATCTGATCAATAAGGGCCTTTTCCTGCGTAGGATTATCAGGTAGTCCAGGCATAGGTTTGGGCAGGGTGGAAGGAGGCTATTTACCAGAAGCCCTTAGTCACCTGCCATCGGTACCTGAATGGCCTTCTGCACCTTGAACTCGGCTTTTAGCCGGATGTCTTCAGCGGAAGCCCCCACCATTACTGTAAAGACGCCCGGTTCCACCATCCACTGCAGCTGGGTGTTCAGCAGCATCAGGTCCTCCGCGTTTAAGTCAAAGGCAATGGTTTGTTCCTCGCCAGCCTTTACGTGAATGCGTTTGAACTTCTTCAGTTGCAGGGCCGGCGTTACGGTTGAACTTACATTATCCCGCAGGTAAAGCTGCACCACTTCATCGCCGTCTTTTCCACTGGTGTTCTTCACGTTGACCTTTACCCTTGCAGCTACCGCTCCCTGGCTTTCTGAGGTGTTTACCTGCAGGTTGCTGTACTCAAACTTGGCGTAGCTTAAACCATGCCCGAAGCTGTACAGGGGCTTGGCCGTAGTTTCCACGTAATCATGGCTGGCGGGCCTTTTGGCGTTGTAATACACGGGCAACTGACCTACATGCTTGGGGATGGAGATAGGTAAGCGCCCGGCTGGATTGTAATCCCCGAACAGCACATCAGAAATGGCGTTGCCTCCCTCTTGCCCCGGATACCAGGCATCCAGAATGGCAGGCACTTTCTCGGCCATCCAGTTAAGGTTGAGCGGGCGTCCCTTGATAAGCACCACCACCACCGGAGTACCCGTTTTCACCACTGCTTGCAGCAGTTGTAATTGCTTGCCCAACAAATCAAGCGTAGCCCTGTCATACCCTTCGCCGCTCTCCATGTCAGGGATAGTCTCGGCTTCTCCTGAGGCTTTTACCGTAGCTGCGCCGGTGCTTTGGTATTCCGTTTTGAAGTCGCGGGCACTGGAACCGCCCAAGACTACTACTGCCACTTCTGCGTTTTTAGCGGCGGCAACCGCTTCTGCAATGTTATCTGTAGTGGTGTCCCTGATTCCGCAGCCTTTGACATAGGAAACCTGCGTACTGGCACCTACTTTGGCTTTGATGCCCTCCAGCACGGTTACGATGTTGCTTTCTGGTTGCGGAGCGGTATAGTCACCTAACTGGTTATAGATGTTGTCAGCGTTGGGCCCGATGACGGCAATGCGCTTCAGACTCTTCCTGAGCGGCAGCATATCTCGCTCGTTTTTCAGCAAAACGATGGATTCCTTGGCTACCTGGCGGGCGAGCTGCACATGCTCAGGGTTCTTCACTTGTTTGGCGGCTTTGGTAGGGTCTACATAAGGATTGTCAAACAAGCCCATGTCAAACTTCAGGCGTAACACCCTGCTTACCGCTCTATCCAGCACTTGCGATGGGACTTTATCGCCCTTTACCGCTTCTATCAACGCCTTGTCATAGCCATAGCCGCTCAAGTCAGCGTCAAGGCCGGCATTGATGGCCAGCGCGGCGGCCTCCGCGGGCGTGGCGGCTACATGGTGGCTGCCCACCAAACCAGAGATACTGCCCAGGTCAGACACCGTAAAGCCATTGAAGCCCCATTGCTTTCTGAGCAGGTCACTCAGCAGGAACTCATTGGAAGAACAGGGCACTCCGTCAATGGAGTTATAAGCCGTCATCACAGACAAGGCACCCGCTTTCACCGCTGCCTTGAAGGGAGGTAGAAAACTCTGATATAACTCACGATAACCAGTGCTGATGCTGCCCCCGTTGTGGCCGCCCTCTGGTACGCCGTACGCGGTGAAATGCTTTAGGGTAGAAATTACGTTTACCCCACTTTTCAGATTATCGCCCTGAAAACCCTTCACCATGGCGATGCCCATCAGGCTATTCAGCACCGGGTCTTCGCCGTAGGTTTCTTCCACCCTGGACCAACGCGGTTCGCGGGCCAGATCCAGCACCGGTCCGTACCCGATGTGGGCGCCTTGCACCCGCGCTTCCGTAGCAATCGCCGAGGCCATTCTCTGGATCAGAGCGGGGTTCCAGGTGCTGCTTTGCCCAATGGAAGTGGGGAAAACCGTAGTACCGATGGCCATGTGTCCGTGTGGACATTCTTCTGCCAGCATCAGCGGGATTCCCAATCTGTTATTCTCAATCGCATACTTCTGCAAGGCATTGGTAGCTTTGGCTGCTAACACGGGGTCCAAGCCTGTCTTAAGTGTTTTCTTTGTCCAGGGATCGGCGCGCAGGGTGGCCCAGAGCATGCCTATGTGTCTTTCCTTTACCGCTTTCTTGAATTCTTCGCTCGCCGATACCTTGTCTCCCTGCTTTTGGTACATCTCCCAGCCCAGCAAGGTAGACAGCTGGCCTACCTTTTCTTCCAGCGTCATGCGCCCGAGCAAGTCTTTTACTCTTTCTTCCGTAGAAGCTTTGCTGTTCTTGTAAAGCGGCTTTTCTTTCTGCGCGAAAGCAGAAGTCGCACAAACTAAACTCAGCCCGAAGAGGATGTATTTGATCATGAAGAATTCGTTTTAAAAGGAGCCACAGCTAAACTGATCTGTTCCTTACATAGACACTATGCCAGATTCTGAAGCAGCCATTACAGGTTATCTGTTTTGCTGATTATTGCAGTTCCTCTAGAATGGGTTTATCAGTTGTTTTCAGTTCTTTTTGCAGTACATCGTTCTGCTGCTCAAGAATCACCACTTCATTCTTGCCCTTGTTCAGCCAGCAACCCGGCAGGTAAAGGGTTTGCTGAGGACCTGCTTTCCAGTAGCGGCCCAGGTTATGCCCGTTTACAAATACAATTCCTTTTCCCCAACCGCGCATATCCAGGAACACATCGCCGGTTTGCTTCAGGTCAAAGGAGCCGCTGTACAGCGTAGGCTTGCCTTCCTTGTTCTTGGGGGTGTACTTGGTGAGGTCTGGTACTTTGTCGAAAGGCAGTTTGTACATGTTCCAGTCGCCGGTGATCTCAAAGCCGTTGATGATGACCGGCGAGATAATGCCTTTGGTGTTGTGCACTATTTCTGCTCCGTAATTGATGCGGCCCATGTTCTCTACCAGCAACTCCAGGGTAGCGTTGAATGGAATCTGAATGTCTAGCTCGTATTTGTTTTCCTGGCGATTGAGTTCTCCTACTTTCTTCCCGTTCACATACACTGTGGCATAATCGCGCAATCCCTTTACCTGTAGTTTCCCCTGTACCGGTTGGGTAAAGCGCTTGCTGTACAGCACATAGCCGTGCCCTTGGTTTAGGTCTTCAAAGGACAGCGGCGTGCTGTTGGTAACAGGTTTAATGTCTTTCTTCAGGTCAAACAGGTCAACGGTTTTGCTTAACTGGATGGCGGGTATGGTAATGACCGGTATTTGCGCGGGAACATTTAAGACCGGGTATTGGACGTATTGGCGCATCAACTCCCGAATGGCCGTGTACTTTGGCGTGACCCAACCCGCCTCGCTTACCGGCGCATCATAATCATAGCTGGTAATGTCGGGCTGAATGTCATGCTCCTCATTGTAGTTAGCGCCAGAGGTAAAGCCAAAGTTGGTACCTCCGTGCACCATGTAGAAGTTGAAGTTGATCTTGTTCTTGAGGTACACCTCGGTCTGTTTGGCAATGTCCGCTGCGCTGATGCGGGTGAAGGGTTCGGCCCAGTGGTCTAACCAACCCGGGTAGAACTCTGCCACCATGTAAGGACCTTTGCCGCCGTTGTATTGATCTACCGCTTTCTTCAGGTTTTCTACGTTGCCTTCGCCGTTGGCGGTGGGTAAAGCGCCGGCGGTGGCCCCGCCCTGGAACAACCACGTACCATCCGAAGTAAAGAAAGGCCCTTCAAAACCGGCCTCTCCCAACTGCTTCTTGATGGCGGCATTGTACTTCTTGTGCTCCTCTAAGGCAATGTCTTTCCGCTGGTCTACATAAGACCCGAACTCATTCTCCACCTGCGTCATGATGATGGGGCCGCCTTTGCTTACCTGGAGGCCTTTTACCTGCTCGGCCAGCTTGTTGATATACACTCTGCAAGAATCCAGGAAAGGCTGGTTGTTGGCCCGGATGACCAAATTCTTGTTCTTCTGCAGCCACCACGGATAACCACCGAACTCCCACTCGGCGCAGGCATACGGACCCGGACGAAGAATCACAAACAGGCCTTCTTCCTGGGCCGTTTTAATGTACTCGGCTAAGTTTCGGTTATCGGTTTTGAAATCCCACACGCCCGGCGCGGTGTTGTGGTAATTCCAGAAAACATACGTGGCGACGGTATTCAACCCCATGGCCTTGATCATCTTCAGACGATGCCGCCAATACTCCTTCGGGATGCGGGCGTAATGCATCTCGCCGGAATGAATCTGCGTGGGTTTGCCATCATACAGGAACTGCCCGTCCTTTATCTCAAAAGAGTGTTTCTGCTGCGCATTCGCTGAAAACACAATGGATAAAGAAAGAAGCAGGGCAATTTTGAAGGTGTTTTTGAAAAAATGTATCATAAACGGAAGGCTTCTCTCAGCATACACAGGGAAGGCAAATCTCCAGGATTTCTGCTTCTGTCTTATGCTTCATCTTCGGTGATCCTGATTTTTATAAATACTGCTTTTAAGCACGTTTTTCCGTTTTCAGCCTCTTTTCCCAAAAGGAGGCCCAAAGCGGAATTTAGTATATCTCAAGGTTGGAAAGTACCGGGCTATCCTTTGCCTCCAGAATCTTTATTCTAAGCTTGCTGGTACTCACGGGCTGATCAAACTTCAGAATGCGCTTATACCCGATGGTAGTAGCGTTGGCTACCGGTTGCCAGGTATTGTTCTGCCAAGCATCCACCGAAAAGGCTTTTACCCGCTGCCCTAGTCTGATGTATTCCTGCAACAGCACGTACTTCACGGGCTGCGTTTTGCCTAGATCAATCTCAATGGAAGCATTCTTGACCTTGTCATCTGTAGCCCAATAGGTATCCTTATCAGCATCTACGAGGTTGGCTGGCGCATACAGTTTGGCATTGCCCCTGAAGGAATCTGCTGTGATTTTTGCTTTTAGCGCGAGGTTGTGTTTAAATGCCTCATCTAACAGGTTTCTCCATCCTTGGAGGGCTTTCACATCATTCTCATGGATGAGCCCGCGCCGGTCTGGCGGGACATTCAAAAGCAACGTAGAGCCTCTTCCCACCGAGGTAAGATAGATGTCAAACAGCTCCTGCGGGGTCTTCACTTTGGCGTCTTCCTTGGCATGGTAAAACCAACCCGGACGGATAGAAACATCCACCTCGGCCGGGATCCATTTATTCCCGTCTTCGGCACCTCTGTTCAATAGGTCTTCAATGCCGCTTTTACCGGCAAAAAGGGTATCATTGCTGATGGTGTTCCAATTGGTCTCGCCCACCACGCCTCGCTCATTTCCTACCCAACGGATATCTGGTCCGGCATCGCTGAAGAACAAGACTTTAGGGTCTGGCTGTAGTTGGCTGACCATCTGCAAGGTGGCAGGCCAGTTGTAATAGGTGCTTCGGTCAATCTTGCGGGTTTCCCGGGCACCTCCGTAGTACCCATCGCCTCCGTTGGCACCATCAAACCACATCTCAAACACCGGCCCGTAGCTGGTGAAAATCTCTTTCAGTTGGTTGCGGTAGTAGTCTATGTAAGAGGGTTTCCCGTAATCGGCACGGTTCCTGTCCCAGGGAGAAAGATAGACCCCAAACTTCACGTTGTGCTTTCTGCAGGCATCGGCAACTTCTTTTACGATATCACCCTTGCCGTTCTTATAGGGGCTGTTTTTGAGAGAATGGTCGGTAAACTTACTCGGCCATAACGCAAAGCCATCATGGTGCTTACAGGTAAGTATGATTCCCTTGAAGCCGGCCTCTTTCAAGGTGCTTACCCATTGGTCCGTGTTTATTTCGGAAGGGTTGAAGATGGCCGGGCTTTCGTCTCCGTAGCCCCACTCCAGATCGGTGAAGGTGTTGGTGGTGAAATGCACAAAAGCGTTCATCTCCATTTCGTGCCACGCTACCTGCGCCGCCGAAGGCACAGGGTACACGGGCTGCGGGGGAGCAACAGCGCTTGAAGAGTAGGTAGTACCATTCTTCGCGCAGGAGAAGAAGGTACCAGCCATGGCAGTTGCTAACATCAACTGACAATATCTTTTCATGGAACGTTTACTTAGGGTAAATAGAGAAAGCTTCTCTGGTGATCTATTCAGCGGTATAAGAGAAAGCCATAGCCGGGTAAGCCCCTTTGGTTTTATCCAAGGCCGGCAGGTGGATGATGGTCTTTTCTCCTTGTCTTTCCCATTTTATGGTTTTACCGTTTTGCAAGAGCTTCACCTTGCTTCCTTTTTTAGGCGCGTTGCCGGTCCACTCAATAGTAGCGGGCATGGCAGCATCTTCTGCTAAGCAGGCGATGGCGTAGCGGGTTCCTTTTTTACCCTGCGTGAAATAGGTGGTTCCGTCTTTGAAACGATCTGTAGTGCGGGTGTTATAAATGGCTTCGCCGTTTACCTCTAGCCACTGTCCAATTTTGGTTAATCGGTCTACTGCTTCTGTGGGTAAGGTTCCGTCAGGTTTCGGGCCGACACCTAATAAAAGACTTCCGCCTTTGGCGACTACCTCTACCAAAGAGTGAATCACCTTGGTGGCGGATTTGAATTTGTCATTCGGCACGTAGCCCCAGTTGTTGGCCAGCGTGAGGCAGCTTTCCCAGGGGTTATCTATCTTGTTTTCCGGTACGCGCTGTTCTGGGGTCTGGTAATTCTCATAAGGTCCGTGCACGGTGCGGTCTACTATCAGTAAGCCGGGCTGGGCAGAGCGGGCCATGGAAGCGATCCGCGGCATGTCTACTTCCTGGCTAAATTCTGGGATGGCAGCGCCCCAGGAACGGACCTCGTCATTCACGGTTTCTTTGGGTCTTACCCAACCGCCGTCTAACCACAAGATGTCCATGGAGCCGTAGTTGTGCATCAACTCACCTATCTGGTTATAGGTAAATTGCTTGTACTGGTTCCATCGCCAGGCATGCTTTCTGATGTCATAGTTTACATTGCGATCTGCCGTGGCGTACTTGGGCCACCAGAAGTACTCAGAATGCCAATCGGGTTTTGAGAAGTAAGCACCAATCATGAACCCTTCCTTGCGGAAAGCATTGAAGACATGCTTCGCTACATCGGCCCGCGGGTTACTTTTGAAAGGACCGTTCGTGATCTTGAAATCGGTCTCTTTGGTGTCAAACATGTTAAAACCGTCGTGGTGCTTGGTGGTAAACACCAGGTAGCGCATGCCGGCTTTCTTGGCCACGCCGGCCCACTGCTCTGGATTGAAGTTGACCGGGTTGAACTCCTTGCTGAGCCCCCAGTACCACTTCTTGTAGTCTTCATAGGCGACGGTACTATCCCGCTCAATCCAGTCCTCGGAACACAACTGCCATGATTCTATGATGCCCGGCACGGCATACAGCCCCCAGTGGATGATCAGCCCGAACTTCTGGTCGCGCCACTTCTCCAGCTTCTTTTGCACAAGCGGGTCTGTAGGCGCTTCGTATTGGGCTGACTGATGGTGTACCCCCTGTTGCTGCGCGGTAGCCGATATAGATAAACCGGAGCTCAGGATGGACAGCACCAAGATGCGTTTTACCAAACTAAGCTTTGAGAAGTGGAATGACATGTACTAGCGTTGATTGTGTGAATTCTGTTAAGACGTTTGCTCCCTTTTTAAAGGAGTTTTAAGGAATCATGCTTGGTTCCTGGGTGACTTGCTGGCCGTTTTCCATGCTCCAATCATTCCCATAGAACCCCGCGGTCTTTACACCGGCAGATCCGTTTTTGAGCAGATTTAGGGAAAACACCATATAATCGGGGAAGCCGCTACCACCGGCGAAATACTGGTTTGCATCAGCGGCCTGCATGCCTTTCAGACCGGTTCCGGTTACCACGGCTACCGAAGCAACTTTGCTGTCGGCGCGGGGCCACATGAAGTAGGCTCCCAAATCATCGCCCTGGTACTTTGTTTTTCCAACCTTGATGCTGCCGCGCTGCACCTGAATAGGGCTCTTGGCCAGTAGCTTTTTCCAGGCACTGTTAGTAGAGGCGTTGCCGTACAGAATGACCCCTCTATTTGGGTAAGCGGCTGGTTTAAAGTCTTTATCCGCGATGATGTCTACCGCACCGTTTCCCCGGTAGTACCAAACCTCGGCATCATATCTTGCCTTGTTGTAGGCCCACTCGTTCTCCTCTTTGTTGCCCGAGGTGCCATACACGTAAATCATCTTGTGGTTGAATGGCTCTTTGAAGGTCCCATTGCGCACGGCGCCTTTCTGCCTGGCCAAGGCGGGTTTAGCCCCGGTCTGCCAACCTTTCTCCTGACGGTACAAATACATAGTATCTGCGGCCGTTTTGGTGGTGTAAGAAACAGGGTTTCCTCCGTCTAAAGCAATCGATACCTTTTCGCTTGGGTTGAAGTCATTTAAAGCCAGGCTTAACGTCGCTACATTCTCCGTCTTACCGGTGATGGTCTTTTTGCCTTTGTCCCGGTCCAACTGAACACGGCTGTATTTCAAGGATTGCTGCTGTTGCAAGACAGAAACCCAGTGGTAGGTAGAGGAAATGGCAGGACTGGCCGTGCTGAAGTTGACTTTGTTTACCGCGCTGTCATTGGGAATCGTGTGCCATTTGAAGTAATCAAAAATAGGTTTCCAGTCTACGCTTTCGTTCCCGAACCAATGCTCCCCGCCGGGGTATTCATAATAGCTGAAGTCTTTGTGAAAGGTAGCCAAAAGGTTTTTCATCTGCCGGGCGTAGTCAACAGAAACTACTTTGTCGCTGTCGCCGTGGTGGATGTAGACGCCTGCGGCTCCATAGTTCTTCGCCAGTTCAAGGACGTTGCTTGAGTTACTGGCCTGTAGCAGCAGGCTTTCCATACCGGTTCTGCCCGCTTCGGGGATCTTGCCATCGGCAGAGCCGTATGCGGCCAAGGTGGGGTATCCCGCGCAGGGAGCAATAGCGGCCCATTTGCCTGGGTAAGTAGCGCCTAAAAACCAGGTGCCGTGGCCGCCCATCGAATGGCCTGTCAGGTAAATCTGCTTAGGGTCTGGGTTGAATTTCTTTTTGGCTAACTCAAAAACCTCCAGAGCATCTAATCGGCCCCAATCTTCCCAATTAAACCCGCGGGGTCTGCGGTTAGTGGGCGTAACCACCACCCCCCAATCCTTGGGTTGGTAGGCCCTTGCCTGCCCAATGGCTTCTACTCCGGCCCCATGCACCGAAAGGAATAAAGCCGAGGGGCCTTTGCCGGTTTGCGTTTGCGGGGCTACGCCAAAGTATTGAACGCTGCCGTCAATCTCACTGAGGAAGGTGCCGCTATAATGGTCCTTTGCCTCCACAGCCGGGATTTGTATGGTCTGGGCGTCCAGGGCTTTGCCGTTTTGCAGTAAGCTGATCTCAGCGGCGTACTCTCCTTTTTGTTTGGCACCCGCCGGGTCTATTCTAAAGCCTACTTTTCTGGTGGTCATGGCAGGAATCACCGGTACCTTGGTCAAGACTTCCTTTCCTTCCAGTTTACTTCTGAACTGCAGGTTGGTCAGGGGCTGATTAGAGGCATTCACCACCACCAGGGCTCCCCACAAGGGTTGCTGCTGGTTTCCTAATACAATGCTGGGTAGGGTAGGGTCTTCCTTTTTGAGGATAACCGATTTTGTGTTTAGAGCCAGTTTTGCGGAAATACCATTCCAAACAGAAAACCTGGATCCTCTTATGTATAATTCGTTTGTTCCCTTTTTGAGTTGTACCGGCAATTGCAACCATCCATCACTATAGACATCGCCGGTGCGGGGTTGGCCATTGACGTACACCATGCTGTGGCCGGAAATATGCAACAAAGCAGCCTGCTCCTGGTTTGATTCATAGGTTAGGTATAAGTACCCGTTGCCTAACTCTCTGCCTTTGAATTTACCTGTACTGTCTACCTCTACTGCGCTCCACGTAATTTCTTTGCCTTTCTCATTGGTGAGAAATACCTGGCCCTCAGCAGGCTTCTTTAGGGTTTTGCTATAGAGCTGGTAAGCCAACTGGTCTGTGTAGATGGCCTCTCGTCCGTATTGGTGACAGTCTTCTACTACCAGGCCTTTCTTAAATTGATGCGTATTCTGCGCTTTCGCAAAACTCCCGAAAGCAAGGAGCAATAAGGTAAAAATTAACTTGCTGTTTTTCATCCTAAACAATTATGCCTTTCCAATACTATGGTTTTTCTGTCCTTTTAGAAAAACGCTTATAAAACAGGAACAGATTGCTAGACAAGCGTCCGGCAATCTATTCCTGTTGTTGGGGTTATCTTACATCCCAGAAAATCTTTCCGGTGCGGACATCTTGGGCTTTTACCGCCTGGTAGTTTGCACTATTGTAGGCGTTCTCGCTGCTAGGGTAAAGCAGCCTGTTGGGAGGGGTTTCATATCCCGCTTGCGTGGCCGGAATGAACGTCAGCATTGGATAGCCGGTTCTTCTGTATTCAGCCCAGCTTTGCACCGATTGCAGGAAACCGAAGTTCACCCATTTCTGCGTCCATATCTTAGCTAATTTTTCATCCTGGGTTCCGGTGTAGGCTACTGCCGGATTTGCCAGGAAGGCAGTCATTTCCTCAGCGGTAGGAGCGGCCTCTTTTGTTCTTGCGCTGGAGCTTGATCTGTGCAATTCATAGTAGAACATCACTGACTGTTCCAAGCCTAGTTTGTACGCTGCCTCTGGGTCTCCGCCGCCCCATCTTTCAAAAGCTTCGGCTTTTAAGAAGTTTACCTCAGACGCGGTCATCACTATGCCAGGAATCTTGCTGTTGAACAAGAAGGTGGCAGAATCAAGAATTGCGAAATCTTCTCTTTTCTGCGTTTGCTCTTCTGAGCCCAGGTTCATAGGCATGGCCTTGAACTCAGCGTTAGATACAAACTTACCGCCCACGGTTCTACCATATTTATCAAACAGTACTCTGATACGGGGATCGTTTGCTGGCTTCAGAACATTTTCCAGCATGTACTCAGGGGCAGAGTAGCTGTTGATCTCGGTTAAGGCATTGTTTAGGTTATCAGTGTAGTTGGTGAGGGGCTGGAGCAGAATATTGTACTGCGACTGATCTACCAATGGATACTGGGTAGGGTTGCTCAACAGCTCGGTCACCTCTTGCTTCGCCGATGCCTCGTTCACAAAAGAAGTACGCATTAAAAGGCGTAAGCGCAACGAGTTGGTGTAGCGTCTCCATTTGTCCACGTTGCCGCTTAGCATGATGTCCTGTTTGGAGAACGCTGGGTTTGTTTGCGCAGTGGCAAAGTAGGTAGAAGCTTCCTCTAAACCAGTAAGGATGGCGGTGTAGACATCTTCTGCTTTGTCAAACTTGGGTCTTACCACAGCGCCGGTAGAGGTCAGACTCCCTGCTTCGTTGAAGGGAATATCGCCCCACATGTCCACCATTTCAGAGGCTTCATCAAACATGACCACTCTGGCTGCGTGCAGGAAGATCTCTGAGTTTGCTTTTTCTGCCTCAGGCAGTGTGGCATAAGCAGACTCAATAGCTCTGTAGTGGGCCATGGCGCCACCACCGTCGCCGCCTGGTCTGTAGAAATCATCCCATCGGTTCTGGATATAACCCGGGTTCTGTTGGTACATGGTACTCCCGTTCTGCACAGAAAGGGACTGGGTGTAAACCGCCGGCTGCATGGCCACAAAAGTGCGGATGTCCCAATAAGACGGGCGTACCCTGTTGTTGTCCAGCATCTCTGTGAAGAACCCCCCAATAGAGGCTTGCGTGGTTTCCTCCGGGTTGTAGAAGTTCTCTTCCAGTTTGTCTTTACAAGCCGTAAAACTTGTAAAAGCAGTTGTTAGGCTAACTATATAAATGAATATCCTCTTCATAAAAATCTTAGTTAAAAATACGTGGCTGACCTTAATTAGAAACTAGCGTTAATCTGGAGACCAAAGCTTCTGGTAGCGGCACTGGAACCTTCATCAATCCCTTGTCTGTACCACTGTGAGCCAATTGGTGCTTCCGGGTCAAGGTTCTCCAGCGTTCTGTACAAGTAGAAAAGGTTTCTGCCTACCAGTGACACCCTCAGGTTCTGAAACTTGAACTTCTGAGCAAATGTCCTGGGCAGGTTGTAGCCCAATACCAACTCACGCATTTTTACATAGCTGTTGTCATACACAGAGCCTTTGGCATTCCAGGCATCTGCTCCCCAATAGAAGGTGTTCATGTAATAGTAGGCCGCGTCAATAACGGTAGTATTCTTCTCGCCTTCGGCAGTTACCCCTTCAAGCAAAACACCATCGTGGTAAACCTTGCCTCCGTTTGGAGCTGTGGTGTTGTGGCTTGGCAAAAGTACTTTGGTATTATTGGCGTCAATGTAGTACGGCAGGCCTCCATTGGCTTCGTCTCTGAACTCCATGGTGTTTTCAAACATACCAGCGCCATAAGCATACTTCAAGGGAGTAGAGACAATCTGTCCGCCCAAGCGGTAATCGATCAGGAAGTCTAAAGACAGATTCTTGTAAGACAAAGTGTTGGAAAGGCCACCAATTACTTTTGGCAGAATGTTGCCCGCTTTCTCATAGCGTGACTTGTCTATCACGTACAATCCGTCTGAACTGATGATCAGATTCCCGTTATCATCAGTGGCACGGGGGAATACATAGATATCACCTATCGTTTGGCCTACCGTAGCTACTACCCGCACCGCACTCTGCTCCGCATCATAGAACACCAGTTCCGTGAGACCTTCGTTCAAGCTATGCACTTTGCTGCGGTTTAACGCGAAGTTGAAACGGGTGTCCCAGGTGAAAGCCCTGGAGACAGGCGTAGCATTCAAGGCCAGTTCCCAGCCATAGCTGCGGATCTCACCAATGTTGGAGATTCTGGAGTTAGCTCCGGTGCTGCTGGGCAAGGAAAACGGTAAGATCTGGTTCTTTACCTTGTTGTTATAGTAAGAAAGATCAATCCCTATCTTATCGTTTAAGATTTTGGTTTCTAAGCCAAATTCGGCTTCGTACTTATTCTCTGCCTTCAAGCTTTCATTACCATAAGTGGACTTGGAGCTCAGAGATGCCACAGGGCCGTTGATCGTCTGCAGAGGCGTCTGGCTGTAAGTAACGTTTGCCTGATAATAAGGAGGCGCATTTCCAACCACCCCGTAAGAAGCCCTTATTTTACCATAGCTCAGGAAAGTGGGCAGCTTGAACGCATCTGTGAACACAAACCCCGTGTTAACAGAAGGGTAGAAGTAGTTGTTGTTAGAAACGGGGAGGGTAGAAGTGTACTCCTGTCTTCCTGTACCTTCAATGAAGAGGAAGTTTTTGTAGTTGAAGCTTACCGTACCCAGGTAAGCATACTTGGTTACCTCTGCCCGGGAGGCGGAAGTAGTAGGTAAGTTGAAGGAGTTGTTCAAGCTAAACCAGTTGGCCGTGGTTAAACCGTCTCTGGTGCCGGAAGACTGATCTCTGTAGCTTTCGGTTCTGCCTTGAAAACCTCCGTTCACGGTGAACTCAAGGTCCTCGGTGAAGTTTTTGGTATAGGACAGTAAGGCATCTCCGTAGTACGTAGAGTATCTGCCTTTTGAGGTACCGAAATATCCTGTACTGTTGTTTTGGTTGAAGGCAATGGGAAACTCATTGTATTGCCTGTTTTCAATGGCCCGGCTGGTATAGTCGTTTCCTACCCGACCTCTTAGCCTTAGACCTCTGCCTATTTCATAGGTTAAGGTGGCACTGGTGATCAACCTGTCTTCATATTCTTCCTCTCTGTTGCGCAACTGGCTCCAAAGGAAGTTCAGGATCTCAGGTCTTATGTTATAAGCCAACGCTTCTTCGGGGTTACGGTCTCTCTGGGCGGGGAGCACATACTTATACCCATCAGAAGTCTGGTAATTGTTTAGCCATACAGACATGTCTTCTGAGCGACCCAGGAAACCATCATAAGAAGCCGTAAGCCGGTTAATCTGCATCGGACGGTTTTTGACATACGTATTGACGTAATTCGCCACCACATCTGCCGTAACCTTGTCGCTGATTTTTAGGGTACTGTTCAGGTTGAACGTGTTCCGGTTCATTTTACCGCCCCGCTGTACTCCTTCATAGTCGTTTCTAGTATAGGAAATGCGGTAAGCTGCTTTTTCTGTTCTGTTAGAGAGTGCCGCGTTGATGATGGAGTTAAAACCCGTTTGATAGAAGTCTTTGTAGTTGTCAGGCTGAGCAGAGAAAGGTCTGGTGGTACCGTCCCACCAAGGCATCATTTGCCCCTCCATCTTAGGGCCAAATTGCGCCCATGCTCTGAAATTCGGACGAAAGCTTTCATTTACTCCGTCGCCGTCCAGGTCTACCGGTATCAAGCCTTCTTCTGTGCCGCCAACGGAAAGGTTAGTGGCTCTGTCATATCCGGGGCCGTATACATTCTGGTACTTTGGCGTGAAAGCCACATTCTCCACATTGTAGGTGTAGTTTACATCAACGCCTAAGCCTTGTCTTTCAGAACCTTTCTTGGTGGTGATGACAATAACACCGCTCGCGGCATCAGACCCGTATAAGGCCGTAGCACTGGCGCCTTTCAAAACGGTTAGACTCTCAATGTCAGAAGGGTTGATGTCCAGAATGCCGTTACCTCTGATTCTCTGGTCATCCCAGTAACCCCCGTTGTTGGCGCCACTGGCACCTCTTTCGTTGTTGTTCCGAATCAGAACGCCGTCTACCACATACAAAGGTTGATTATTGAAAGAAAGGGAGTTGATCCCCCTAATCTGCACATTCACCCCACTGGTGGCACCACCAGGGGCCGTGGTGATTTTAACCCCGGCAGCTTTTCCGTAAAGGGCAGAGGCAAAGTTGGTATTACCCGCTTTGGTAATCTCCTCGGCACTTACGGTACTGGTCGCATACCCCAAGGCTCTTTGCTCCTTGGCTATCCCCAAGGCGGTTACTACCACCTCGCCCAGCGCTTTGGCATCTTCCGTCAAAACCACGTTGATAACAGACCTGCCATCAATGGGTTGTTCATTCGATACATAGCCTATAAAGGAGAATACCAAGGTGCCGGTACCACTAGCCGCCTGCAAGGAATAGTTACCGTCCGTATCTGTAGACGTACCATTGGTAGTACCCTTGATGATAACCGAAACACCAGGCAATGGCTGATTTCCTTGGTCAGTTACCCTTCCTGTGATCTGTTGCTGAGCCCAGCTCACTTGGCAACAAAATGCCAACAAGCCCATTATTAGAGCGTACGAGTATTTGTTTCTCATTTAGGTATAATTAGTGGTTATTACTTGATTCCAGTTCAGAATGCTAATCTTTAAGACTGAGGGTCAATAGATTCTCCTTCTAAAATCCTTTGGGTAAGGCACACCTTCATGCGCTATTCCCACCAACATCACCTAAGGAGTATCTTTCAAAAACTTTCGTACCGCAGAAACAAACTGCCTGTCAGGCTACAGAATACTATCTGCCTGGCAGTTGCTGTTTTACCCTTGGAGCAGGGTCTAAAGAAACCTTGCCTTCTTTCCCGGGCCATCCTCTTCAACTATGGTTCCTTCCAGCACTTGCGCCTGCCTTTCCTGCGTCTACTGAAGGACCCTTATGTAATAAATCCCTTAGGCGGCCTCATCTGCAGGCCCGCTACCCTCAAAGGATTGTTCTTTTTCAACTGCCTTGCTGTAAAAGGCCTTGTTGTCAAAACTGGTCGCTCAATGGCGGAAGCACTTGCCGGATCAATGATCTATTGAGGGATTTGTAGCTCCTCTCACAACTGCCCAGCCTCTGGTTTTGAAAAGGTTTCTTCTTTCAGGAATGGAGAGTCGATGCTACCTCATTTCTGATGACATAAATATTCAAACTAAAAATCGTAAATCAAAGCAAACCCGCACTAAATATGCACAAACATGCATGTGTATTGCGGGTTTGTGCATATTTAGCTAACTTTAGTTATCTCAAGCGTTAGTTTTTGGACTAAATGGAGCAGGGTTCTTGACTCGGAGGTGCGTTTCTTCCTGAAGAAGGACATTAATTATTAACTTAGGAGCTTTTGTGGCACATAATATA
Organism: Rufibacter hautae; assembly: GCF_008271695.1. GTDB lineage: Bacteria > Bacteroidota > Bacteroidia > Cytophagales > Hymenobacteraceae > Nibribacter > Nibribacter hautae. The sequence continues at coordinate 929,178 of NZ_VKKY01000001.1, read as the reverse complement.
GAGCAGCATCGCCGGAGCATATGCTAAAACAGGAAAGACATAATTATATTCTGGAGGAAGTAAGAAAGCAAAACAAGGTACTCTCCTCTGAGCTGAGCCAAAAACTCAGTGTTTCAGAAGACACTATCCGCAGGGACCTGAAAGAGCTTTCAGACGTTGGGCAGATAAAAAAGGTGCACGGAGGCGCTATGCAGAACGGCTATATTCCCTTTAGCCATAAAGACCGGGAGATCTATGCCCACGAAGAAAAGGTAACCATTGTGCGAAAAGCCATACAACTGATACAGGACGACTCTGTGGTGGTCATGGATGGAGGCACCACTAACCTGGAGTTGACTCGGCAGTTACCCCTTGATTTGAAGGCGACGGTTTTTACAAACAGTTTACCTATTGCGCTCCAACTCTCAGAACACCCCGGGGTGGAGACAATCTTTATGGGAGGCAAGATCCTGAGGAATGCCCAGGTGGCAGTGGGCTTGGATGTGATCAACTTTGTAGCCGACATTCATGCGGATATTTGCTTTATAGGCACCCGCAGCATACACCATGTAATTGGCATCACGGACTTTGACCGGGAGGAAACCCAAACCAAGCAGGCCTTAATTTCCTGTGCCAGGCAGGTGGTCTCTATGCCTCTCTCAGAAAAGTTAAACACGACCCAACCCTTCAAGGTAAGCCCCATAGAGCGGGTGCATACCATAATCACCGAACTAGCCCCAGATAACCCTCTCCTGGACAATTACAGAAAAGCAGGCTTGCAGATCTTATAAGGTTGTGACAAGTGAATTATAAATGGAAGCAGAAATTCAAAAATTCAAACTAAAGGGTAGGGTATACCTCTGGAAGTATAAAGAGCTAGAAAATAGATATCCAGGTTGGAATTTAGCAACTGATGCGGATGGCTGTGATAGTCTGGTCAAGTTGTTAAACTTAATGGATACGTCAGAATTGCCTTCAAAGAAAACTGTTCCAACAGAAGTGCCGACGAAGTTGCAACTTAAAGTACCTAATTACCAACAAGGGCTTGCCTCATGGCGAGCAGCAAAGTACTTAACCCTTAATTTCAAGAAGCAAGGGCAAATTAGTGAGTGGAATATCACAGAAAATGGTGAAGAAGTAGAAGTCAGGTTTGGAGTTGGCAAACTTAACCAACTTAGGACGGCAATAGCTGGTATACCACAAGGCAAGGGTGATTTTGCTATTTCTGATTCAGATGAAGAAAACATTCTTTACTTCTGGTGGAATCTGGAGAATTAAAACCTATGACAACAATACCCAAACGTCAGCTTTTGGCAGACGGCCTCCACTGTCGCTTAGCCCAACCAAAAGCCTGAGGTTTGCCACCCTTTTCCTGAAAAGGTGCTAAAAACGCATCTTCTGCCAAGTAAAGTTGAGCATTCCGTTTTATGCTGAATGGATCGCTTAGAGCGCAGTGAAGCCTTTGCACCCTTAATCTGCTGATGGTAAGCAAGGGTGTAACGTGCCTGCTTCTATAAGGGTACTCTCCTCTTAAGAAGAACTCGTTTTACGCTTGTTTTAAATTTTTGAGCCAAAAACCCGATTAATGAAAATATTGCTTTGCGATGTCTCTGTAAGGTCTGTTAGAACTTCATCTTCAGGTGCCAGTGCTTGGCCAATTGTTTCGCCTCTTTTCTGGTAAGATGCACCACTGCACCGTGCTTGGGCGAGGAAAAGTTGGTGGTTTTCATCACCCCCTCGTTGAAATGGCCTATATGGGTAAAGTTCACAAAATCGGTTGTCTCGCTGAACCCAAAATTATGCGGGTTAATGCCATAGATGTCATAGATTAAAACCCACTTATCCTGACCAATGCGTTTGAAAACGGTAGGCGCCTCACTGGCCTGGGGCTCGGGGTCAATCCACTGGGGCGCATACTGGTAGCCGATGTGCATTGAATCTGACACCGCCTGTTTGATGCCCGGGACCCCATCATGCGGCACATAGAACATGTGGTACCTGTTCCTGACTTTGGTGATATCCGCATCAATATAGGTGATGTCTTTCGGGTACTGGAACAAGAGTTGGGGTGCTGTCTCCATGGCAGTGAAGGCATCGTTCATGTAAGTATAGTACAGCTTGTTGTTGCCATTCCCAAACCGCATGGTAAAGTACAGCATCAGCTTCTTTTTGTTCTCGTCATAGATAGTCTGGGGTGCCCAGGCGCAGCCAATCTCCTCCAGTCCCGGGAATGCCTGGTCAACCCGCAGGATGGTCCGTGACCAGTGGATAAGGTCCTTTGATTTCATCAGTACCAGCGACCGGTTGTTTCCCCAGCCATACCGTTTTCCGTCTCTTTCCCATTCTGTGTTGCGGTAGCCCGCTTTTTGGGCAAAGATGTGCAGGTCCGTCATCGCCAAGTAAAACATTCCGTCTGGACCACGAGTGATGTGCGGGTCCCGAATACCCCTTTGCAAGGCAATCGTATCTCCGGCAATAACCTGATTTCCGGAGTTGACATCCGTGAAGGAGTACCCGTCTGGGCTCAGGGCCATGTGCAGTCCATGAGTTGCGTCCTTGAAATACACCATTAGATATGCCTTCATGTCCTGTTCCTTGGCTGCCCTTGGTCTTCTTTGGGCTGTGCCGACACTTTCGGTAATGCCCAGCAGCAACAACATCCCCACGACGACCCTTCTAAACTTCTTATTGTACTTCATACATATTGGGCGGGGATGGCACGGGAGTGTACACCACCTTGATAGGTGAATTTAGCTTATATGTGTAAAATTAACAATTATTTATTCTTCTAGTTAAGGAATAGGTAATTTTTAAAAGTTTAACCCGTAGGAGGCTAAATGGCTGTTAATAATTGATAAAAATTTATTTTATAAAAACATGGTTACGGATTTTGCAAATTCTGAATTAAAGAGTAGGTTTATCTCAAGCAATATAAGTGTATAAAATACGCTTATTATTTTACCGAAAGGTTCCATACCAGAATTGGTATTCCTAGGTTGCGCCTACCTGAATATAGGATGCACAACACGCATGCAAAGAGTAGTTGCCATTGCTCCCATGCTGCCATAGATACCGTTGCCAAAGCCCGTCTCCCCCAACGGGTACAATAGGTTTGGTTGATCCTGACCCAAGATTTTCAAGAAGTAAAACGCTGTAGTGGTTCCATGCCCTAATCTCTTGGAGAAGGGCTTGGCATTGATACTCTTTTAAAATTTTAACCAACTATTTTATCTATGAAGCACAACTACTCACCTAAAGAGAACAAGTACGCTCTGGTTCTGCTACTTTATTTTTCCATGCATTTCACGGGCTTGGCCCAGGGGCTCCCCAAAAGTGAAATAAAGCCCTCTGGGATTGGTGCTGTTTCTTCAAAAAGAGGCCATAATCCCACCATTCTTGCCAGTAACCACCAGGCAAGCCGAGGCGCCGCCACTGAACGCCAAACCCAATTTAAAGTGACAGGGAAAGTGGTGTCTTCTGAAGATGCCTCTGCTTTGACTGGGGTAAGCGTGGTTTTGAAAGGCACGACCATTGGCACCAACACCGACATAAACGGTGATTTTACCCTCAACACGCCCGATGGAAAAGGGACACTCGTCTTTACCTATATAGGCTTTGTCACCCAAGAAGTACCTCTTGAGAACAGGAGAGAAATCAGCGTCAAGCTTGCTCCTGACACTAAAGCGATCCAGGAAGTTGTCGTGGTAGGGTTTGGAGAGCAGAAAAAAGCCAGTTTGGTGAGCTCTATCACTTCGGTGAGCGTGGCTGATCTGAAGACCCCAACTTCTAACCTAACCAATGCCATCGCGGGGAAAGTTGCCGGGGTGATCTCGTTTCAGCAAAGCGGCGAGCCTGGCTTGGGGACCGATAACTCCACTTTTTATATCCGGGGTCTGTCCACCTTCGGGACCGGTAAACGCGATCCTCTGATTCTGATTGACGGCATTGAGTCTTCTCCAACAGACATGGCCCGCCTGCAGCCAGATGATATCTCAGATTTCTCGGTTTTGAAGGATGCCGCCGCCAGCTCTATCTATGGGGCTAGAGGCGCCAACGGAGTAGTCCTAATTAATACCAAGTCTGGTAAAGAGGGACCCATCAAAGTTAGCCTGCGGGTGGAAAACCGCATCTCCAGCAATACGAAGAACTTCCAGCTGGCTGACAACATCACCTACATGAACCTGGCGAACGATGCTACCTTGACTCGTTCCCCACTTGCGAAGGAGCCTTATTCCCAGAATAAAATCAACAGCACCAGAATGGGGGAAGACCCTTATTTATTCCCCAATAACAACTGGGTTGATCAGCTGATCAGGGACTATACCTTCAACCAGGGGTACAACATCAACTTAAGCGGGGGGACCAACAAAGGCCGCTATTACCTGGCCATGACCTACAACCGCGATAACGGGATATTGAAAGTAGACCCTATCAACAACTTCAATAGCAACATTAGCCTGAACAATTACTCTATCCGGTCCAACATTGACTTTGATCTCACACCCACAACCGTTCTAACCGCGCGGGTGTATGGCCAGTTTGATGATTACAACGGACCGATAGGAGGAGGGGGTACTACCTTTAGAAATGCCTTGAACACCAACCCAGTGATGTTCCCGGCCTTTTACCCCAAAGACAAACTGCCTTTCGTAGATCACCCGCTGTTTGGCTCGGCCCGCACCATTAACAGCGATGCCGTAGAAACGACCACTTTGTTCGTGAATCCTTACGCCGAGATGGTAAAAGGGTACGAAACCTACAAAACAGCCAACCTGAACCCCCAGCTGGAGATAAAGCAGGACCTGGGTTTCCTTACCAAAGGACTTGGCGCCAGGGCGATGACGTACCTGAAGCGGGTGTCTTTTGTGTCGCTCAACAGGTTCTACAATCCGTTCTTCTATAACTCAACCATCAACCCGGAAGACGGAAGCTATAAAATTGGGGTGCTGAACGATGGTTCCTCTACTTCCATCGGATTGCCGGGAACAGAGTACCTGAACTACACCGAAGGCCTTAAACTAGTGGAGTCAACGTTCTGGCTGCAGGGAGCGGTGGACTATAACAGAAACTTCGCTGACAAACATGAGGTAGGCGGATTATTGGTGTCTTATATCTCCAACTACGAGGCCGGTAACCCCGGTAACTTGATCCGTTCCCTCCCAAACAGAAACCACGGTATCTCCGGCCGGTTCACCTACGGATATGACCAGCGTTATCTAGTGGAGATGAACTTTGGCTACAACGGTTCTGAGCGCTTCGCCAAAAAGAACCGCTACGGGTTCTTCCCATCCGCCGGTATTGGATACCGCATCTCCAATGAAAAATTCTTTGAGCCATTGAAAGGCATCATCTCTAACCTGAAATTCAGGGCCACCTACGGGATTGTTGGGAATGACCAAATCGGGAACAGAGATGAACGGTTCCTCTATATGTCCAACGTCAATCTTAATGACAACGGCTTTGGTTCTTCCTTCGGAAGAAATGACGGTACCGCTGTTTATTACCGGCCAGGAGTTTCCATCTCTAGGTATTCTAATGAGAGCATCACCTGGGAGAAATCAAAGCAGCTCAACTTAGGAATGGACCTGAACATTGGATCTGCCCTCAACTCCGTGGAACTCATCGTAGATGTGTTCAAACAACAGAGATCCCAGATTTTGCAGCCTATAACCTATATAGACAATGCCTCAGGGTTGATGGCTACCCCGCTCTCCAACTACGGCAAGGCAGAGTCTCAAGGGGTGGATCTTTCTGCCAACTATAGTAAGACCCTTTCCCAGAATCTGAATGTAGAACTCAGGGGAACTTTCACCTACGCCACCAGCAAGGCGGTGAAGGTAGATGAACTGGCCTATGACCGTGACTTAGCCCATCTGTCCAGAGCCGGGCGTCCACTAAGCCAGAGATGGGGCTACATAGCAGAACGCTTGTTCGTGGACAACGAAGAGGTAGCCAACTCGCCGGTACAATTCGGGGACATGGGCCTGCTAGCCGGAGATATCAAATACCGGGACATCAACAAAGATGGCGTCATCAACACCGATGACATGGTTCCCTTGGGTTATCCGCAGCAACCGGAGATCATTTACGGTTTCGGTACTACTGTCAGATACAAGAAGTTTGACCTGAACCTGTACTTCCAGGGAGCTGCCCGCACCTCGTTCTTCATTGACCCTTGGGCGATCCAACCCTTCTATCAGTACCAACTTCCCAATCAGGCAGGCGGTTACCAGACAGGATTGTTGCAGGCCATAGCTGATGACCATTGGTCAGAGCAAAATGGAGACCTGTATGCCTTCTGGCCACGGCTAAGCACCTGGCAGGTACCTTCCAACAACCAAACCTCTACCTGGTGGATGAGAAACGGAAGTTTCATCAGACTGAAGAATGTTGACTTTGGCTACAATCTGGATAAGGTGAAAAGACTTGGAATTCAGAGCGCCAGGATCTACTTCTCTGCCACCAACCTGCTTATGTTCAGCAAATTCAAGCTGTGGGATGTGGAAATGGGTGGCAATGGCTTGAACTATCCAATCCAGTCTGTTTACAACCTGGGCGTCTCTCTTAATTTATAATCATAGTTGATTTACGATACCATGGAAAAGAAGAGTTTCCTCTCAAAAATATATCCTTTTGGCAAAAGGCTTCCCAAATCCCTGGCCAAGAATGCGTCTTCACTCAGAAGCAAGAAACCGTTCAGCTTCTTCCTCGTTCTTTTGGCGCTGGCTGCATCTTCCTGCAAAGACTATCTGGATGTGGTGCCGGACAACGTAGCCACCATAGAACACGCCTTTAAGCTGCGCAATGAAGCTGAAAAGTATCTATTCACCTGCTATTCCTTTCTGCCTAAAAACGGCGACGGCTGGTACAACGCAGGGTTAATGTCTGGCGATGAGATCTGGCTGCCCCAGGCAAGTCAAACCCATTGGCACCCAGCCTACAGGATTGCCTTGGGGCAGCAGAACAAAGATGCTCCCCTGTTTAACGAGTGGGCGGGCAACCGCAAAGGCAACGGTGCCTGGAATGACCACCTGATGATTTACAGAGGGATTCGCCATTGCAACATCTTTCTGGCCAATGTAAAGGACCCCAGCAAGGTGCCTGATCTCACCCCAGAGGAGCGCATCCGGTGGATTGGGGAGGTGGAGTTTTTAAAGGCATTCTACCACTTCTACTTATTCCGGATGTATGGGCCTATTCCCATCATAGATGAGATTCCGGTGAGTGATGAACCCAGCGCCAAGCGTATGCCGGTAGACGAGGTGGTGAACTACATTTCAAATCTGCTTGATCAGTCCGTAGAGAAACTACCCAGCCGGATTTTTGATGAAAACAAACAGATGGGCAGAATCACCCAGCCCATCGCGCTGGCTGTGAAAGCAAAGCTCTGGTTGTACGCTGCCAGCCCTTTGTATAACGGTAACCCAGATTATGCAGGCTTCACAGACAAACAGGGTGTTGCCTTGTTTAACCCAACCTATGACCAGAACAAGTGGGTGAAGGCTGCCGAAGCTGCCAAGGCGGCCATTGAATCTGCTGAGGAAAACGGGAACACGCTGTACCGGTACGCAACGGATGTGCACAACCTGAGCCAGGTTACCAAAACCCAGTTGAACATCAGAAACGCAGTTACCAACCGGTGGGGCACCGAGCATGTCTGGGCCTTATCCAACAGCTACTTCGTGAATGAAAGGCTGTGCATGCCTCCCATGGAGCGAGGGTCCCAGAACAGCAGGTTTGAACTGCAGGCCCCCTGGTCTGCTCCCATCAAGATTGCCAAAATGTTCTACACCAAAAACGGGGTGCCCATTGAGGAAGACAAAACGCTGGACTTCACCAACTATTCAGCCGTGAAAGTAGCTGGTCCGGAGGAGGCCTTTAACATAGAGGCAAACTACAAAACCGCCCGCCTGAATTTTGACCGCGAACCCCGTTTTTATGCCGATTTAGGATTTGATGGCGGAATCTGGTACATGAAAGACGGAAACGCCACGGGGAGTGACGTCAACACCTTTTATGTAAAATCTAAAAATGGCGACAAGGCAGGTTTCGGGGACTTTGTGAACTGGAACGAGACCGGGTACTTCATTAAAAAGCTGGTGCACTGGGAATCCACCACCAACGGTACCAATGCCCCTACCTGGAAATCCTATCCTTGGCCAGAAATCAGGCTGGCAGATTTATACCTGATGTATGCCGAAGCCCTGAATGAAGTGCAGGCAGGCTCTCCGGTGGCCATTGAGTACTTAGACAAAATAAGAGACAGAGCCGGTCTGAAAGGCGTTGTTGAGTCTTGGTCTAGTTTCTCTAAAAACCCCTCAAAATACACCTCGCAGACAGGTCTGCGGGAAATCATCAGACGTGAGCGTCTCATTGAGCTTGCTTTTGAGGGACACCGCTTCTGGGATCTGAGAAGATGGAAACTGGCTGCCGAGGAGTTGAACAAAGACATCACTGGCTTCAATATCATGGGGAAAACCCCCGAGACCTACAACAACGAACGTGTGGTGTTCAGCCAGAAGTTTATCACTCCGCGAGACTACTTCTGGCCAGTGGGCAACTATGACATCAGACGCAACCAGAATTTGGTAGAAAACCCAGGGTGGTAAATCAACATTTTAGCGAATCAAACTTATGAACTTACATAAACTAAAAACATCGTTTTTCCTCTTTTTTGGAATAATGGGCCTGATTTCCTGCGAGGAGGATCTGCAGTTCCGGGAACCCATTGGAGGTGATAACAGCGTTCCCAGCATGGTGTCTAATGTCTCCGTGGAGAACCTGGCGGGTAAGGCTAAACTGACCTATACCATACCCAACGACCAGAACCTGCTTTACGTGAAGGCCGTGTACACCATTGCCACTGGTAAAACCCTGGAGGCCCAGACCTCTTACTACAACAACTCGCTTATTGTGGATGGGTTTGCAGACACGAACGAGCATGAGGTTCAGGTGTTCACCGTAAGCCGAAGCAACATCAAATCCAATCCGGTGACGGTGAAGGTAAAACCTCTTGAGGCTCCTATCTGGAAAGTATACAAAAGCATCCAGATCGCTACGGCATTCGGGGGGTACAACCTGTCCGCGGCAAACCCAGACACGGCCAATGTATCCATCATTGTGATGAAGAAAAACGCTTTAAATGAGTTTGAGGTAGATAACCAAAAAAGTGTGTTCACCTCGGTAAAGGATATCACTTCAAAGGTGAGGGGCCTGGATACTGCCCGGTATGAATTTCAGGTATTTGTCAAAGACAGATGGGGCAACACCACAGACACCACCACCAAGATAGTCCAGCCCTTATTTGAAGCGGAACTGCCAAGTTCAGGGTTCAGGGCCTTTGTTCTGCCCGGTGATGCGCCTCAGGTGACCAATGGTGCCAGGCTGGAATATGCCTGGGATGGACTTCTAGGGTGGCCCTATGTGAGCTTCACGCACCAGGTGAACGGAGGACCCGAGCCCCACATGATCACCTTTGATACCGGTAAACTAGCCAAAATGAGCCGTATCTGGATTCGTCCTTTCCCAGAGTTAGATCCATCCCAGTTCTATTATCTCACCACCATGAAGCGGTTTGAGATCTACGGATCTGCCAATCCTTCCTTGAACGGAGCCTTAGACGATACTTGGGTTTTATTGGGCTCTTATGAAGTGGTAAAACCTTCAGGTACCGGGTACGGCCAAGACACGCCCAAAGACAGAGAAACAGCCGCCGCTGGCTTCAACTGGGATCTGGACTTGAATGCGCCCAAGGTGCGATACATCAGAATCAGATGTTTGGAGAACTTTGCAGGTGGCACGGCCCAAAGCATCAATGAACTGAAAGTTTACGGAGATACCCGTTTGTAAAAGATATAAATCCAGGTCCTGTGGAACTCTATGAACTCCATGGAAGGGGAGCAGGGCCTATAAAGAGAACATACAATGAAAAGGATATTTACAAATAGAATAAGGCTGGCCTTTGCCTCCTTGCTTTCCTTAATGGCTCTGTACTCCTGTTCTGACTGGGATGACTTCAAGGAGTTTACCGAGGAGGGGGAGATTCAGTACGCCGGCAAAATGGACTCCGTTAAGATTTTCTCGGGCAAGGGACGCGTGCTGTACAAGGCTCAGCTGAGTGCCGATCCTAAGGTGAAAATGGTGAGAATATTCTGGAATGACCGGAAAGACTCCGTTGAATACCAGATTGAGAAAGGCGTGGGCAAAGAACCCTTTGAGAGAACTTTCAATGTAGATGAAGGGGTAAAGAACTTTGTGACCATCACCTATGACGCCGCCGGGAATTCTTCTATTCCGGTGAATGCGGTAGGTACTTCCTACGGAGATACCTATCGGAGGAGATTGAACAACCGGTTCATCTCTCTGCTTGATTTTGAAGCGGATAAGACAATCATCAATTGGGATGCCATGGACCTGTCAACCGGCGCGCAATATACCGAAGTGGAGTATGTCGTGAACGGCGAAACTAAGCGTGTGACCACCCCAGTATCTGAATCTAAGACTGCTCTTGAAGGGCTCACAGAGTCCACTATCATCAAGTATAGAACGGTCTTTAAGCCAGAGCCCACCAGTATTGACACATTTGCGGTGGCCTTCCAGGATTACGCCATCAACATTGTGCCGCAGTTGAAAAACAAGAAAGTACCGTTTATTGCTTCCGCTACCTCGGGAAGGTGGGGCAATCTGGCAAACTGGATCACGAATGACGCTGCCAAAAACCACGACGGTTTTGGTGGTTGGGATGAGTGGAATGGCAACATCTTCAATGTTGAGTCTGGCTGGGGTTCGCCTCCTATCAGAAACGGAAAAATCTACCAGACCCTTACCCTTGATCCTGGGATCTATACCTTTGAGATATCAAATCTAAGGGACACCAACCTGACACCTGACGATAACACCTACCTGGTAGTAGCCTTGGGCAATACCTTGCCGGACGTGGAGCAAGTCACCACCTCTTTGGGACATGTGAAAATCTTCAACGGAAGACCCATTGGTGAACTGCGGGTAACCTTCACGGTCCAGGAGAAATCAGAGGTAAGCATGGGCTACCTCACCACTCAACCAGACGGATGGCCGGGTAAATTCTGCAACATCGTCGCCTTTGATTTCTATAAAAACTAGGCAGGCTAAGTAGCAATCACAGGTAAAAGCAAAAAGCCAGTAGGAATTATCCTGCTGGCTTTTTGCTTTTATGCTGTTGTTTGAACAGAAAGACGTGGACACATTTTGAGCAACCTTCAGGCGGTCAGGGCTTAAATAGGGACGCTGGACAGACGCTTTTTACGTTGCGGGAGTAGGAAGAAGGGGAAGCCAAGTCATGCAGCTGAACTGTGAGCGAAGGTCTCCCTGTTACACTACTTGTCTTTCTGAGATACCTCTCATCCATCATACCTTGTAACGAATACGACGCAGGCACGTTTTCTGATAGACCCAGATAAACAATCCATGATCATCTACAATAGCGCCTTCCTAACCCTTGATTTTGATCCAAGCGTGGACATCCTGTCTGTTACCATGCCCCCGGTGAACGACATTCTAGTACCTGAAATCAACAGGTCGTTCGCAATTATTGTAGAAAACGTGAGAAACTATGACATCAAGAGACTCCTGTTTGATGCAAGGGAGACGCGGGTTGATGTCCAGGAGGAGGTATTCGCCCCGGTCATCACCCAGTTTGTGTTAGACCTGGCAACCACGCGGGTGCAGAAGGTTGCACGCGTTAGCTCCACCAGCGTCTTCCGGGAACACGTAGTGAGCAAAGTGTTCAACAATAACGTGCTTCCCATCCAGTTCGAGAGTTTCTCAGAGATAGAACCCGCCATAGAATGGCTGAAGCACTAGCCCGCTTGTAGTTTTCCCTTGATCACGCCTCTACCTGCAAGGTTTTTAACCTGACAAAACAGTTCTCAGAAGTCCAGCCTAGCACATACGCTCCCGTTCAATGAATGTAGGAAAGATGGGCAACTTTAATTAGATAATAAAGGGGGCAGTACTGGGCCAGAGTGGGGTAGAAAAGAAGTCGGGACATCTTCCCCTTTCTTTGGAATGGGTGCTCTTAAACGGGCAAGGTAGGCTTGGTGTAGAGTGGGTGCTCGGGTTTTCTTTTACTAGAAAGGGCCAAAGGTTATGACGCCTGATGGGCTTACCTCTACTTTATGCCACAAATACGGTAGGCTGTAGATTAGGTGGTCAACTGGGTGATTGGGGCACTAGTCTCTTGCTTAGATAGACAGCGGGAAGCAGGAGTTAGGCGGGGAAATATACCCGGAAGGTAGAACCTTTGCCGACCTCACTCTCCACCTCCACCTTGCCGCCTTCGTTCTCGATGAGCCGTTTCACCATATACAGGCCCAATCCGGAGCCCTCCACATGGTCATGCAGCCGGGTGAACATCTCAAATAACTTATTGTCTCTGTTCAAGTCCATGCCCAGGCCGTTGTCCTGCACGCTCAGTACGTGGTACCCATCCTCAGCTTGGCACCGAATAATGACCTTTAATGACCTTTCAGGGGAGCGGTATTTGATGGCATTTGAGATCAGGTTGTAGACAATGCTCCTCAGGTTCTTCTCTGGAGAGCGGACGGTGGCGCAGCTGTCCCTGTCTATGGACACCTCTGCCCCACACTCCTGGACTTCAAGCGCCAGGTCTAGCTTTACGTCTTTCACCACTGAGGCAAGGTTGATCTCGGAGGGTGCCGCACTGTAGGCCTTCTTCAGTTTGGTGATATCAGACATGAAGCTGATGTTCTTCTTGAACCGCGAAATGGAGTCCTGGATTCGCTCGAATATTTGCTGAGTAAAGTGGGGTAACTCGCCGGCATCAGACAGGTTCTCCTGGAGTATAATAACCAACCCTTCTATGTTCAGGATGGGGTTCTTGAGGTCATGGGAGGCGGAGTAGACGAAGTTGTCCAGGTCCACATTAGTGCGGCTAAGTTGCTGGTTGGCTTCCTCCAGCGCTGTCTGGGCGATGAACTTCTCCGTCACATCCACTATGAAGGCCAAAATGCCCTCTGTCTTGCCCTGCTTATTTTTCAGGGGCTGGTAAACGAAGTCAAGAAAACGCTGCTCGGGCTTTCCAGAGGCGTTGTTAAGTTGGACCTCCATGCCTTGGCCCACAAAGGGCTCCCCGGTGGCATACACTCCGTCCAGCAGTTTAACGAAACCCTGTTCCGCGATCTCCGGCAGAACCTCAGACGCCCTTAGGCCTATTCTGGCGCGGTTGCCCGTAAGGGTTTTGTATCTGTCGTTGAAGAAAGTGAAGCGGTGGTCAGGTCCTTGCAGGGTGGCGATATAGGCCGGAACCTGTCCCAGGATCTCGGAAAGAAGACCTTTCTGCATCTCCAGTTCCTGGCTCTTCAGTTGCGTCTCTTGGAGCGCCTCCTCTAACTGCCGGGTCCGCCTTTTCACGCGCGCGTCCAAACTTTCGTTGAGGGAACGGAGACTCTCCTGTTTTTCCTCTAACTCCCGGTTCGTCTCCAGTAGGAGCTGGTAGGAGGAGGCCAGTTCCGCATTGGTGGATCTAAGGCTGAGGTTAGCGGCCGCTAGTTCCTCGTATAGTTCCTCCACCTTGCTCTTGGCGTTCACCTGCGCTGTTACCTCATAGGCGAACACCAAAATGCCCGTAATCTCCCCATTAGGGTTCCTGAGGGCCTGGTAAATGAAGTTGTAGTAGTTCTGCCCTAGGTTGTCCGTGGAGTTGTCGTGGAAAAGCCGCACCTGCATCTCATGGGCATGGAAAGGCTCACCTGTGTGGTATACCTTGTCCAGAAGGTCGAAGATAGGCTGCCCCTTCAATTCCGGCATGGCCTCCGCAATGGGCTTGCCCAACAGCGGACGGTTGCCCACCAAAGCCTGGTAGGGAGGGTTCACGAATTTGAAGACATGGTCAGGGCCTTCGAACACGCACATCATGGCCGGGGCCTGCATGAAGATGGAGTAGACCTCGTCCGGTTGCATGATTGTTTTTGGTGTGGATTCGTTCCACCCTTTGTTCTCTTCCACTCTTGGTATTTTAATTATGCCCAAAGGCGGTCCGATTTATAAGATGTGTTGGGAATGTGTTTTCCGCCCCTTTTTTGGAAAACCACACAAAAACAGCTGTTTGCCTCTAAGCACTTCCATTAACCCTTCTCTGTCTTTCAGCCGAATTCCAAAGTGAGATACGCTATTTAAGTAAGTAAATAGCTAAGTAAAATAAAATTTTACCAAGGACTTTTCTCCTAAGCTTGTGCTAACAAAACTTCTGTCTGTACTAATATATGCGTAAGAGGTTATTAGATAGGGTTAAACACGCACACAAAAGCCTGATTATCTAATTGATAATCAGGCTTTTGTGTGCGTGTTTTGTGGAGATGCAGGGATTCGAACCCTGGTCCAGACAAGGAAACTTGAGCGCTTTCTACATGTTTAGTCTTGGTTGGGTTTTCGTGTGGCTCCAGGCCCAAGCCTGGCCTGTGAAGTCACCTTAGATGCTTTAGTTTCATGCAGACCCCGCACCTTGGCCTACACTAGATCGGCATTACGATGCCCTGTGACCAGCCCCCACCGAACCGAGGAGCTGCAGGACAATGGCAAAATGCTTAGTACCTAGACTAGGCAGCCATGGCGTAGTTAGACTCGCCAGATAATCGTCGGTCAATTCTGATTTACGGGAAAACTGCCAACTCCCGACATGCTTACACCCAGCTTGCTCAAGCTGTCAATTCCGGTCATCCCCAATTGTGAAAGAACTCTTTCGGTCTTCTACGGCCGATGCCTGCAAAAGTAACCAAATTATAGACAAATCCTACCTGGCGGGAGTTCCCGTTTAAGGCCTGTTTTGCGGAAAGGAACCCTAAAACAGGTTACAGAAAGGTCTTCAACTGGCTCAGGCAGTGCACTTCATAGGTTGGTTTCAGACGAGGGCGTTTCTTCTCGGGGTTAAAAAAAACCTGGTCAATGCCCGCGTTCATGGCACCCAGCACATCGGCTTCCAGGCTATCACCAATCATGAGGCTCTCCTGGGCGCTTACCCCGGCCCGGTCCAGGGCATGCTGGAAAATGCGCTTGTCTGGCTTGGTGCAGTTGATGCAATCAGAAGTGATGATCTCAGAGAAGTAGGCATCCAGCTTCGCCGATTTCATTTTAATGTATTGCACGTCTTTGAACCCGTTGGTGATGATGTGCAGCACGTATTTATTTTTCAGATAGCCCAGAACCTCATGGGTGAACGGGAACACCGCGGTCTTAGTGGGGCAGAGGTCTATGAAGGCTTTGCTAATTCCCTCGGGCACATCGGTGGCCTCCATGCCCAGATCCGTCAGACACTTGATAAACCTATTCTCGCGGAGCTGCTGCTGCGTGATCTTACCTTTGTGGTAAAGGTCCCACAGGCGCTGGTTTACAAAACTGTACTTTTTGTAGAACGAGTCCCGAGAGAAATTCCCCAGCTGGTCTAACTTGTATTGGTCGTATAAATGGAATAGCGTCTCTTCAGAGTTCTTCTCGAAGTCCCACAGCGTGTGGTCCAGGTCGAAGAACAGGTGACGGTAAGTTTTTGGCTTTTTCATATCAGAAACGCTCACTAAAAAGCAGCAGAATAACAAAGTTGTTATTTTTAAACCATTCTACAGGCTTTTAGTTTCAACAAAGCTTCGTGGGGAAAACATCTTAAGGGCTTTTTTGTGCAAAGGAGCCTCTAACACATAATATCCCGCCACCGAAGCCAAAGCCAGCAATAGCAACACACCTCCTTTGTTCTGCCAAACATGAAAGTAAAGGACATCAAACCCGAAGGTGTAATGGGCCAGGTAGAAAATGTAAGAACCTTTTCCCAGCGCTTCTCCAATTCTAGAGCCGAGTAGCCGAGCAAGCGCGGTCTTTTCCAAAGCCAACCCGGTCACCAGGCTTCCGATGAAAACAGGAAGCAAAAAATTGTTGATGATATGGAAGGAAAGGGCCTTTAAAGGAGGAAGATCCGGAAGCAGCGCAAGTGCCGGGGCTATGAGCAGCATGATGGTCAAGACACCAAAGACGCCAACATAGGTGAATACGCCAGTTGCCCTTCTAGAAAGGACAAATGGCTGGGCAGGCGACAGCAGATACCTTTTTGCACACCAGATGCCTATGTAGAATTCAAAGCACCGCCCGAAGAAAGTGGACCTCAACAGAAAATTCCAATCAGGAACAACTGGAAAGGAAAGAGGCATTTGCCCCATCAGGAGTAAGCCGCCGCCGGCGAGCAGGGTCATCAGAAACCACCGGAACAGCCCCAACTTTTGCCAGTACAATAAAACCCAAGGAGCCGCCGCATAGAAACATACTTCTACGGTCATGGACCAGCCCACGCCAATACCCGTGAAGGAGTACTGCGGAAAAAGGCCTTGCGCCAAGAAGAGATTGACCAGCCATGAACCAGGTCTGAAATCCTGCCGGAAAACCAACGCGATAATGGTGCAGATGAGATAAACGGGATAGATGCGGGCCACCCGGTGTAGGAAATATAGCCGCCAGCCGCTAGGTTCCTTTTCCTTGAAACTTTGGCTATATCTAAGGGCAATGAGGAAGCCGCTTAGCACAAAGAAAAGTGACACCCCCATGTGGCCCTCCCGGGACAAGGCATCAAAGAAAGAGGTGGCAAACGGAACGTGGGGTTTGGCGTGGTGGGCATACACCAGGTAAGCGGCTACGGCGCGCAGTCCGGTCAATGCCGAGAAATACCGCCCGGAGGCATCTAGGGTACGCATGCAATTACAGGCCGGTGAAATGCCGCTGCTGTAGGCGGTTAATGGCCAGTTCGCGGTTTGAGAAAAGCGTCTGGTAGACTTCCTGGTCTTTGAGCAAGAGCGGGTCTTTTTCCAGGTACCCGAACATCTGTTGCAAAAAGTCCAGCATTTCGTCTTTGATGTAATAAAAAGCCCATTGGTCCTGTTTACGGTAAGATACCAAACCCGTGTTTTTTAAATAGATGAGGTGGCGAGAGGTCTTGGTTTGGGTGAAATCCAGCACCAGTTCCAGATCAGCGATACATAGCTCTTTGTTGCGCATTAACAGGTTCAGGACGCGTATTCTGGAAACGTCACTCATGGCTTTGAATACTTGTTCCCCAAAACTGACGTTAAAATGTTTGAGCCTCATGGAGTATCTCTTCGTAAAATTAATTTAAAGCTCTTCGGCACAAAATACTATAAAAAGCCTATACTTGTAAACGAACTGATCCATGACTACGCTATATTTCAATCCT
Source organism: Rufibacter hautae (assembly GCF_008271695.1). Lineage (GTDB taxonomy): Bacteria > Bacteroidota > Bacteroidia > Cytophagales > Hymenobacteraceae > Nibribacter > Nibribacter hautae. The sequence goes on along the minus strand of NZ_VKKY01000001.1, from coordinate 911,975 downwards.
TCTCCTTTATATTCCCGCTGTTGGGCGCATCTAGGGCGCTTTCTGGTGGTTCTCTTACTTCTTTCAGGAATTAGCCTTACTTCAGCGCACGGCCAGGGAGCCAAAAAAGTGATTCAGTTAACCGGGGTAGTGACCGCCGGCGATAGCCTTCTGGGAATCCCGGGGGCCAGCGTGTACATCCCCAAGGCCGGCCGCGGGACCAATACGAATGAATATGGCTTTTTCTCTTTGCCGGTGCTGGCAGGCGACAGCGTGGTGTTCAGTTCGCTGGGGTACGCCAAGCAGTCTTTGGTGATTCCGCAGAGTTTTGAGCGAGACAGTTACTCCATTATCATTGAGATGCTGGAAGATCCTACGGCCCTGCCCGAGATCAGGGTTTTCCCCTATGCCACCTTCCGCGACTTTACCCAAGCCGTGTTAGCCATGAAGTCGCCGGTTGAGGATATTGACAAGGAGAGCGCCATGAGCCAGCAGATCCTGAACCAGATGTTCCGGAACACGCCCATGGATGCCAACTCTAACCACCGCAACTACATGAACCTGCAGAACCAGCAGCAGATGCGCAGGGGAGGTTATAATCCCGGAGCCACCAACCCGCTCTTAGACCCGATTAAGTGGTACCAGGTAATCAAAGCCATTAAGAACGGGGATTTCAAAAACAAAGAATAAACGCAGGCTGTTGCCGCTTCAAGGGACTGTTCAGATACTGGGCAGTCCTTTTTTTGTCTTTACCTCTGACGCCAGCCAAGGGATATCGGGCGTATGGCTGTCTTCTAAAGACAAGCTGACAGTAAACTTACATGAAACCAAAATACCTATTGTTCCTGGGCATGGTGCTCACGCTAGAGGGATGTCTCCCTACAAAATCACCTCAGGTTGCTCCAACCTTGGATGAATTGCCTAACGCACTTTTGCCTGCTTTTGAGCAAAACGATCTTAAAACACAGTACACCCTCAACCCTAACCTCAATCCTTTCTACCTGCAGGAGAACTTTGACGGAGACAGTACGGCAGATTACGCTGTGTTTCTGCAAAACAAGCACACCCAGAAACCTGCCATCGCTTTTGTGCTGGGCGCGAATCCAGCCAAAGCCATGGTAGTGGCGGAAGGGCAGTGGCCTGCCTTGAAAGACTTCAAAGAAATCGCTTACTGGAAAGCCACGCCTCATTTCCCGGCGGGCGCAGGATCTGTCTTGCCCGGGATCAAAGGTGGTGGCCTAGTGCTGGACCTGCGGAAGCCAGAAGCGGTGCGGTGGGTTTACTGGAACGGCCAGCAATGGCAGTGCATCAATCCAGAGTAGAAATCCTGGTAAAAGCAAAAGCCCCACCCAGATGAACAGGTGAGGCTTTTAGGTGAGTTATTGTTTTGAGGCTGTTTTCAGGAAAACGCGCCCAAAATAGGTTGCTTAGTTACCGCCTTGCGAACGGGGTGCTGCCTGGCGTTGGGTCTGCTGCTGCAACGGGTTGGGCGTGATGCCGCGGGGTTGCTCTTTGAACAGCTCGAAACGGCTTGGCTGCGGACGCTGCGGATACGAGTTGTTGTTCATGTCAATATCGGCGGTTTCTTGGAAAGGATCCAGCATGAAGCTGGCTACCGGTTTCTCGGTCACAAACACCTTGGTGATCTCTTTCTCGTCGTAGCGCCAGATCTCCGCGGGGATGCGCACAATCTCCGAAGTGCCGTCTTGGTAGGTCATCTGCATCACCACCGGCATTACCAGGCCGCCGTTGTTTTTGATACCTACTTCGTAAAAATTCAGGCCTTTCTGTAATAGGGCGCGTTCTTCTGGGGCCAGCGATTGCAGGTATTTCTGGTACTGCGCTTTGCTTTCCTCGGTCACGGCCAAAGGGTCATAGGTGTTGTAGAAATCCTTCAGCTCTGGTTTGGAGTCCAGCAGGGTTTTAGGGATGTCCTGCAGGTTGCGCTGCTGTGACAGGCTCTTAGGCGCGGCGTTGATCTCGGTTCTGCGTTTGGCGTTCTCCACCTCGGGGTTGCGGGTGTCCACAGAGTACCATTTCACGCCGGTCAGTTCTTGCTCTACGTGGTCGGTGGTGTAGAACCAGCCTCTCCAGAACCAATCCAGGTCCGTGCCCGAAGCGTCTTCCATGGAGCGGAAGAAGTCTGCCGGCATGGGGTGTTTGAAGGCCCAGCGGCGGCAGTATTCTTTGAAGGCGTAGTCAAACAATTTGCGGCCCATTACGGTCTCGCGCAGGATGTTCAGGGCCGTGGCCGGTTTGCCGTAGGCGTTGTTGCCCAGCTGCGTGATAGACTCAGAATTGGTCATGATAGGCTGCTGCATGCTTTTGTCCATCTTCATGTAGGTGGTCATGTTGCGGGGCTCACCACGGCTAGACGGGTAGTCACGCTGCCATTCTTGCTCGGCCAGGTACTGCACAAAGGTGTTCAGGCCTTCGTCCATCCAGGTCCACTGGCGCTCATCAGAGTTGATGATCATCGGGAAGAAGTTGTGGCCCACTTCGTGGATGATCACGGAAATCATGCCGTATTTGGTGCGCTCCGTGTAAGAACCATCTTTCTCTGGACGGCCGCCGTTGAAGGAGATCATCGGGTACTCCATGCCGCCCACGGCACCGTGTACGGAGATGGCCACCGGATACGGGTAGTCAATGGTGAACTTGGAGTACGTTCTGATGGTATGCGCCACTACCTCAGTGGAATACTGGCCCCACAATGGGTTGCCTTCTTTAGGGTAATAGCTCATGGCCAGCGTGTTTTTGCCGGCGTAGTTCACGTTCATGGCATCCCAGATGAACTTGCGGCTAGAGGCCCACGCGAAATCGCGCACGTCTTTGGCCACAAACGTCCAGGTCTTCTTGCCTTTGGCTTTGTTTTTCTCGGCGCGCAGGGCTTCGTCTGGCGTCACAATCAAAACAGGTTTGTTCGCTTTTTGGGCTTGGGCCAGGCGGCTGCGTTGCGCGCTGGTGAGCACGTCCATGTTCTGCAGTTCGCCGGTAGAGGCGACCACGTGGTCAGCGGGAACGGTCAAGCTAACTTTGTAATCCCCGAACGGAAGGGCGAATTCGCCGGTGCCCAGGAACTGCTTGTGCTGCCAACCGTTCACGTCATCGTACACGGCCATGCGCGGGAACCACTGGGCCATCTGGTACTCGTAATTGCCGTCTTCGGGGAAGAACTCGTAACCACCGCGGCCACCTTGCTTTTTCTGGTCATTGATGAGGTTAGACCACTCAATGCTGAATTTCACAGACTGCTTCGGCTTCAAGGGCTGGGGCAGGTCAATGCGCATCATGGTGAAGTTGATGGTGTGCGGCAAAGCCTTGCCGTTGGCATCCTTCACCGACTTGATTTTGTACCCGCCGTCAAACGTCTGCTCGGCCAGCGCCTCGGCCACCCCGAAGGTAGGCTTGTCCGGGATCCGGTTCGTGCGGGTGAGGTTGGTCATGGAGTTCTTCTCAAAGATGTTCTGGTCCAGCTGCACCCACAGGTACGTCAAAACATCTGGCGAGAGGTTGGTATAGGTGATGGTCTCCGAGCCGGTGAGCGACTGATTGTCGTCGTTGAGCTCGGCCTTGATGTTGTAGTCAGCGCGCTGCTGCCAGTACTCATGGCCCGGGGCGCCGGAAGCGGTACGGTAGGTATTGGGGGTGGGCAATTCCTGCGCCAGTTGCCTGAACTTGGACTTGTCAATGTTTTCCTGCGCCAGAGCCGGTACTGCCAAACCTAGGAGCAGCCCGGAGGCGAGTAAGAATTGTTTCATTTAGTGTTGAAGGTTGTGTTTGTCTGATTGTGAGAAATAGCAAATTGGGCAATTCTGCGCAAAGATAAAAGCAGACGTGCTCTTATTTAGACATTTGGGGAAGATCCTCCCCAAAGTGCTTTTTGATATCCTGCCGGAGGGTCTTCATGAGCCGGAAGATGGCTGACCCAATGGGAACCGTGATCACGCCCAGCAACAGGTGCTTGTATTGCCCGGAATAGAAGAAAAGGAAGGGAACCAGTATAAAGATGAAGCCCGTAAGGAAGCCCAGCAAGAGCACCAGGTAACTGCTGCCCCAGGCAATGGCGTACCACCACTTTTTCTTCATCTCCAGGGTGCGTTGCACGTAGGCCTCATGGTCTTTCTCGCGCTGGCGGCGGGCCCGTTCCTGGGCTACGGCGGCCCAGGCCAGGTACTCTTTGGGATCGGACGGCGGATCATAGACAAACTCATATTTCTCCCAGTCAGACTGCTGCTTGGGAGGCGCCGTGTAGGAATAGGAGGCATTGGGCGCGGCCGCCTTTACCTCCTTGAACCGCTGCAGGTACTCATACGCCGACTGGATGCGCAGGAACATGGCCGGCGCCTCGGGGTCTTTGTTTCTGTCTGGATGGTACTGCAAGACCAACTTCCGGTAGGCATGCCTTACCTGGGGCATCTCGGCGCCAAAAGGGACTCCTAATACGCGGTAAGACTCAGTCAGCATGGATGCGGCTTAGAAAAGAGGAAAGCAGGGGCATTCCTGTTTTATACTCGTTTTTCAGAAAATGGCTGAAAAATCCTGGCTTAAAATCAACATAAGCGCAATGGCCCCGGCTGCGCTGCTGATGCCCAGTGCCCAATCCCGTTTCTGTACGGGCAAGGCCCTGGTGAGAAGGAAGTTAAGCATAAGCGCGATTACAACAATCAACAACTGGCCAAATTCAATGCCCACATTGAACGCCAGCAATTCCAGCACGATGTTCTGCCCCTGACCCAGGAGAGACTTAAGGTAATTGGAGAAGCCCATGCCATGGATTAACCCGAAGAAAACCGCGAATGCGTTGTTCAAAGACCAGACCGCGCCACCTTTCTTTTTGACCTTACCCAACTGGGTGAAATTGTACAAACACGTGAGCAGAATGGTGATGGGAATAAGCAGTTCTATGAGGGCAGTATTGAACTTTATCAGGTTAAGGGTAGACAAAGCCAGCGTGATGGAGTGCCCGATGGTAAAGCTGGTGACCAGGGCCAGGATGCGGCGCCACTCGCTACCAGAATACATGGCGCACATGGCCAGCACAAACACCATGTGGTCATACGCCTGAAGGTTGAAAATGTGGTGAAAGCCTAATTGAAGGTAAGTGAAAAAGACGGACGACACGTTTGCTTGCTGTTTTAAGATGGTGTTAGTCAGGCAAGATTAGAAAAAAGCCTCAGGGATGCAAGTTCTGCTGTTGAGGAGTGAGCCGGTGAGGGTGAGTTTCTGTTTAAGGTCTATTATAGAAAATATATGCCGAAAACGTAGCGGCGGTACCCTGTAACGGCGTGGTTCCATGAAACAGAAATGCTTCTTCCTAATCAGGCCTTGTGACAAAGCCAGAATCTCAGTAGCAAGGAGAATTTATGGGGGATTTGAGCCGTGGGTTGCTGCGTAGGTCCACGGCGTTACAGGGTAACGCCGCTACAGATTTGTTTTTAGCCTTATTTTCAGAAAAGAGGTTGAAAACGGCGGCTTTCAATAAAAGAAAAAGGCGCCGGAGAATTGCTCCCCAACGCCTTCAATCAACTTAAAACAACGGATTATCTATCAATAGGCAGATCAATGTCCACGTTCACGAACCGGATGTGGTCACCATCCAGTTCAGCTTCTACTACCGCGTCTTTCCGGATGTCACCGGCCAGGATGGCTTTGGACAGCTCGTTCAGGATGCGGCGTTGCAGCACACGCTTCAACGGACGGGCACCGAACTGCGGATCGTAACCCTCGTGGCCCAGGAAGTCCAGAACCTCTTCGGTGGCTTCCAGACGGATGCCGCTGTCTTCCAGACGTTCCTGGATGTGACGGAACTGGATGTCCACAATCTTCCGGATCTCTCTGGAGCTCAACGGACGGAACATGATCAGCTCATCAATCCGGTTCAGGAACTCAGGTCTGAGGGTCTTCTTCAACACCTCAAACACCTCGTCACGGGTCCGGTCAATGGTTGGTTCCGGGTTCAGTTCGTCCAGTTCCTGGAAGTTTTCCTGAATGATATGCGCCCCAATGTTAGACGTCATGATGATGATGGTGTTCTTGAAGTTGGCAACCCGACCTTTGTTATCAGTCAGTCGACCATCATCCAGCACTTGCAGCAAGATGTTGAACACATCTGGGTGTGCTTTCTCAATCTCGTCCAGCAAAATCACAGAGTAAGGCTTCCGGCGAACGGCTTCGGTCAGCTGACCACCTTCATCGTAACCCACGTATCCCGGAGGCGCTCCCACCAGACGGCTCACCGCGTGGCGCTCCTGGTACTCACTCATGTCAATGCGCACCATGGCGTTCTCGTCGTTGAACAGGAAGTCGGCCAAGGCCTTGGCAAGCTCAGTTTTACCCACCCCGGTAGTACCCAAAAAGATAAACGAACCGATAGGACGTTTAGGGTCTTGCAGACCAGCCCGGCTCCGGCGCACGGCATCCGAAATGGCGGCAATGGCTTCTTCCTGACCGGCCACGCGGCGGCCCAATTCTTCTTCCAGGTGCAACAGTTTCTCGCGATCGCTTTGCAGCATCTTATTTACCGGCACGCCGGTCCACTTGGCTACCACCTCGGCGATGTCTTCAGAGGTAACTTCCTCCTGCAGCATGTGGTCACCGTCTTGCTGTTCCTGCACTTGTTTCTGCAATTCGCGCAACTTGGCTTCGGCTTCCTGGATTTTACCATAGCGCAGCTCGGCTACTCTACCGTAATCACCGGCACGCTCAGCCTGCTCCGCTTCCAGGCGGTATTGCTCAATGGCTTCCTTCTGTTTCTGGATGCCTTCAATGACCTGTTTCTCGCTTTGCCACTTGGCACGCAAGGCGTCACGTACTTCGCTCAGGTCGGCAATCTCCTTGGAAAGCAGGTTCTCTTTCTCTTTGTCGTTCTCGCGGCGGATAGCTTCGCGCTCAATCTCCAACTGCATGATTTTGCGCTGCACCTCATCTAACTCCACAGGTAAAGAGTCAATCTCAATGCGCAGTTTAGACGCGGCCTCATCAATTAAGTCAATGGCTTTGTCTGGCAAGAAACGGTCTGAGATGTAACGGCTGGACAATTCCACGGCGGCAATCACTGCATCGTCTTTGATGCGCACGCCGTGGTGCAGCTCGTATTTCTCTTTGATACCGCGCAGGATGGAAATGGCATCTGGGATGCTCGGTTCATCTACCGTTACAGCCTGGAATCGGCGCTCCATGGCTTTGTCTTTCTCAAAGTACTTCTGGTACTCTTTCAAAGTAGTCGCCCCAATAGCATGCAATTCCCCGCGGGCCAAGGCTGGTTTGAGCAAGTTGGCAGCATCCATGGCGCTGTCGCCCCCGGCACCCGCGCCAATCAAGGTGTGGATCTCGTCAATGAAGAGCACGATCTCGCCTTCAGAGTCTACCACCTCTTTGATCACGGCTTTCAGACGCTCTTCAAATTCCCCTTTGTATTTGGCGCCCGCTACCAGCAGACCCATGTCCAGGCTCATGATGGTTTTGGATTTCAGGTTCTCCGGCACGTCACCAGACACGATGCGCTGGGCTAGACCTTCCACGATGGCGGTTTTACCCACGCCCGGCTCACCCAACAGAATCGGGTTGTTTTTGGTACGACGGCTCAGAATCTGCAGCACGCGTCTGATTTCCTCGTCACGGCCAATTACCGGGTCAATCTTACCCAAGCGGGCTTGCTCGTTCAGGTCTATGGCGTAACGCTTGAGCGAGTTGTATTTGGCCTCGGCGTTTTGGTCGGTTACCTTCGAGTCACCGCGCAGTTCTTTGATGGCGGCTTTCAGGCCCTTCTCGGTGATTCCCGCGTCTTTCATGAGGGTTGCCACCTTGTCACGGCCGGCCAGCATCCCCAACAGCAAGTGTTCAATGGCCACGTACTCATCCCCAAACTCCTTCAAATACGAGTTGGCTTTCTGCAAAGCCGCAGCGGCTTCGTTGGCCAGGTACGGACTGCCGCCACTCACTTTAGGGTAAGCGTTCACGATCTCGTCTAGGCGCGAGTTGAATTGGTTCGCGTTTACGCCCAGTTTCTTCAAATAGAAACCAGTCACGTTCTCGTCAGTCTGTAGGATACCCTTCAGCAAGTGCCCCGTTTCGATGGCCTGCTGCTGGTTGCCGCCGGCAATCTCGGTTGCCTTCTGCACGGCCTCCTGCGATTTGATGGTATAGTTGTTAAAGTTCATAGCTCTATATCTTCTTTCCGTAGTTTCTAAGTTTGTTACGGCTCTAAGAGCAAATGAGGTGCCTAGCCGTTTCTGGACCATATTTCGGAAAATATGACAGAAACAGCAATGGCTTTATTTAACATAATCAGACAAAATGACTGTGGGTGAGACAGGTGGTTGGCATAAATGCCTGAAGGAGCTGCGCGCACTACTAGGTCTTTTGAGTAAGCGGTACTGCGGAGGCATATGGAGTTGAACCCACCCCTGCCCCTCCGAGGAGGGGAATTAGCAGCTACTGTAAGCATTGAGTAAATTCTAAATTATTCCCAAAGCTTGTAATCAGGTTCCGAAAGGCTGCGGTTTTCAAAACAATGGAGCAGATGTTCCTTCATCAAGCAGGATACCTTTTGCGTTTCGTCTCTCTTTTTAGCAAAACAACCCCAAACCGGAATAGCCCAAATTCCCCTCCTGGGAGGGGTAGTGGTGGGTTCAACTGCGTACTTGACTCTATATCTCTCAATCCCTTAAAAACACCTCCCCAATAAGGGCTCAGCACTCAAGACTCAGAACTAATTAGTTGACCTTGTAGTGTGCGAAGCTCCTACGAGTGTCTATGTCATCTACCGCAGCTTCTGCAGCATCTCGTAAAGCAGGCGGTAGATTTCGCGCAGTTCAGATACGTCCAGGATGGCTTCGTCTTTGGAGAAGGTGAGCACTGTCTCGGGGCCGGTCTCGTCGGCGTCCTCGTCTAGTTTGAGGGTGCAGTTCTTGTGCTTCAGCAGCATGTCATGGATGGCAGGGTCAGAGAGCAGGGTCTTGAGGGTGTCTGGCTGGTTGGTTTTGATGATGAAGGCATCGTCAATGTCTGGGTAACCCAGCTCAATGTCTTCCATCCCGAAGAACTTGCCTACTTCGTCCATCCAGCCTTGCTCGTGTAAGGCAAACCGCAGGGAAACGTGCGCCGGCACGGGGGCCATAAACGTGGTAGACGAGATGCCGCTCTCAAAGCCGCCGCCCAGGTCAAGGTCGGTGTCAAAGTAAATCTGGGTGCCGTGCTGCTGCAGGAGTGCAGAATAGGATAACAATTCTTTTTGGTTGGCCATGTCATAGGCTACCAGGTGCCAAAGTTCTTCTTCAGAGGCGGCAGAAAAGGATTTGATTGTTTCCATAGAGTTTTAGGTTGGTTGACGCTGCCTGTAAAAGCCCACGTTTTCACCCTAAGGACGTAAGCGGAAGGATTTGGGTTGGCCAGGATGAACGGCGGGGCAAAAGGGCAACCCTTGAAGTAAGCCAATAATTGCCGCAGATGCAAATGGAGGTGTGCTGTTTCCCAAGGCGTTAGGCTAGATGATTAGGTAAACGCCAGCCTTACACTTCGGTGATTCTGCCTGGTGCCGGATGACTTGGAGAGGCTTTGGGCCCATAAGGAAAAGAGCCTTTCTCTACGAGAGAAAGGCTCTTCGGGGATCCAAAAAACAACGACTATAGTTGAGCATGCCCCTAAACTTTGATTCAAAGCTCTGTGGGCAAATGCAGGCTACCTCTATCTGAAGACCGGCGGAAGATTTTCCTTAGGCTGGTTAATGGCATATACTGGCATGGTTGGCCCGGGTTTGGGATTTTGGGGCAGAAAACGCAAATGCAGTACTTTCGCTTTCAAGTTGCCGTATTTACCGCTAGTGCCTCCGTATTCCTCAGTTGTCGGGTTTAAACCACTTCTTTCTTGTAGATCTCGGCGTAGTAATCGGCTAGCCGGGTAGGTTCGGGCAGCTTGTGCTTGACGGCGGTCTGCAGGGCGATGGCGGTGGCGGTTTCCAGGTCCATCAGATGCCCCGGTGACACAAACACCGGCTTCACTTTGTCTTTGGTCCGGATCACGTTCCCGATATGTTCTCCCCGATGGGTCAGCGGTGTGATGCTTCCTTTGGCCATGGCTGGTTCTTCGTGGCGGCCGGTCAATACTTTCTTGGCCACGCCCATGGTGGGTTTGTTCAGCAGCACGCCCAGTTGGCTGGCGATGCCCAGGCGGCGCGGGTGCGCGATGCCGTGCCCGTCTACCATGATCAGGTCGGGGGTGTGCTGCAGTTTTCCGTAGGCTTTCACCAGATTGGGTGCCTCCCTGAACGCCAGAAAACCCGGGATGTACGGCAACTCCACCGGGCCATAGTGCCACACGCTTTCCACCAGTTTCAGGTCAGGGTACGTCAACACCACGAACACCGACAGGATATTCTCCCCGATGAAAGAGGAGTCACAGCCGGCCAGCAACTTCAGGTCGAAGTCAGGTTTCTGCAGCACCACTTGCTGCCGCAGAACTTCCTGCTGCTCGGTTAAGGTCTTTACAAGCTGGGGATCTGGGGGAGGAAGGTGCGAGGGCCAGGCCATAGGAGAGTTTTGAGTCTTGAGTTATGAGTCTTGAGTTTGGCGCAAAGGTGTTTTGAGGTTGATTTAAGAAAATTGAGCCCAAAACAGATTTGCTTTTTCTCTTACGGCGGTTAGGTTAGCAAGATGCTTCTGGTTGCTTCGAGCTTGCCTGCAAACCAACTCGCTGTCGTGATGCTAGCTACCTTACGCTTGGTACCAAAATCAAGCGCTGCACGGTACTGAGAGGTCTATGAACAGCACGCGCCATTGGCCATTGATCTGCCCGAAATGAAACCTAAAGCCGCTATTGGTGTGCAGCACCGTTTTGCTTACCAATAACTGGGTCTGGAGAACTTTCTGCTCCTCTTTAGGTGAGAGGCCGGCGTATTTGTATGCCTCGCTCTTTCTGAAGGCTGTTGCCTCCGCCACAAAACAGCCCTGTCGAGTGAAGTTGTTGTCCTCGCCCTGGCAGGTAATGGTGGGCAGGATCTTCACTTCCTCCGGGCTGCACTCTGTGAACGTGTCTCTGATGGAGAAGAACGTTTGCCCATCGGCACCTGCCAGCTGGAATTCTTTGATATCCGTGACATGGGTGAAATGCGGAACCGCGCCTGGGGTTTCAATGAGGTAAAGTCCTAGGTCCGGATCTATCCATTGGTTGAATTCACCGGCATCCTGTTGGGTGATGGTTTGCCTGAAGTTTTCAAAAAACGGCTCGAAATCAGAAGAGGTACCAAGGGTTGGTTTTTTCACCACCTCGTCCTGTACCACGTTGAGGGTGTCTTTGGTCAGAACATCGGCTTGTTGGCTTTGTTCTTCCGATTGGATATTGGATGCTTGGGCTTCTTCCCTTGTGGTGATGTTTTCCCCGCGCTCATTGGGTCCGCAGCTAAGCAGGAGAAGTGCCGCAAGGGGTAAGGCATGTTTCAATAGCTTCATGCGCCTTATACGTAAGTAGTCGCCCTGCGAAGTGCATTGCCGTAATGCGAGAGGTTGGGAGGTGAAAACAGGAGAGAGGTGCCCTCCTAAATGAATCAGGGCACCTTGCTCCCTAAGAGAAAAGTGCCCTGATGGTTCTGTCTACCGGTTCATTCACCGGTGCTTCTTCGTTTATTGCTTAAAGAACTTACTCATGGACTGGTCTGACTTCACCAGATAAAGGCCCGCGGCCAATTCCCGTACCGATACCTGAACCGATGTCTCGTTTCTGGGCAGAACTACTGTTTTTACCAGTTTGCCCGCTGCGCTTAGAATGTAGAAGGTCTTGTCGTTCTGAAGAGCGGCCCCAAGCTTGATGGTGAGCGCATCTGGGGTTGGGTTGGGGTAGGTAGCCAGGGTAGAGGCCTGCGTACCCGCCTTAACAGCCAAATAGACGGTTTTGGACCGCTCAAACTTGCCGTCATAGTCCACTTGGGTTAAGCGGTAATAGTTGACACCTTGTTTAGGTGACCGATCTGTAAAGGAGTACTTCAGAAGGACATTGCTGTTTCCGGCGCCTTTCACTTCGCCAATGGCCTCGAAGGTCTTGCCGTCAAGGCTGCGTTCTACCACAAAGCGGTCATTGTCTTTTTCGTTCGCGGTAATCCAATCCAGTTTAGCTCCTTCGGCTACTTTCTTAACCCCAAAGGCAGTTAAAGAAATAGGAAGCGGATCTGGCCCGTTGCTGCCTCCGCCAATGGTGCTGGGCGTGGAAAAGTCAACCGGCGGAGCGGGCATGTTTACATTGCGCCAGGTGAGGTCAGAAATCGCGAAACCTTGTTGTCCTTTTCCGTTCTGGGGAGGGATGCCGTTGTAAAAGGTGAATTCAACTCTGTCCACCGGCTCCAGGAAGGTGATGGTGACATCTCCTTCTTCAGAAGATCCGTCAATGCTGGCTCCTCCGGTGTCAAACGTTTTGCTTCTAAAGAATACTGCGTTTCCATCCTGAATTCTTTCATTGGTAGCCGTGGTCTTTGAATGCTTTTTCTGGGGCAAGATAGGGGTAGTGCTTCCGGTGCGGTAGGCAACAACCTTTAAGATATCAAGGAACTGGTTTTTGTTCATGTCAATATCAAAAAGCGAAAAGGTTAGCCCCTGCACAGCGGTATTTTTGAAATGGAGCGTATTCAGGGAGTAGTTGTTTGAAGCAACGCCTCCGGCATATTGCTGAGAGATAGAATAAGCGTGTATGTTCTGGTAATCTGGGGTAACCTGCTGGGTGTACATATTGGCCGTGCCTACTTCCTGCTTGTTCCATTGCATGTGAACCCCGTCTGCCTCATAGAAATTATTGCTGCCATACCGTGCCGCATTATAGGGGACTTCGCCGCCTGTTTTAGTATCCCAGCTGAACTTTGACATGGCTGCTGGAAGACCAGGCCCTCCGTAAGGTATTCCGGTAATGGTGATATCATCCATGGCGTAAGCGGTGGAAGCATTAGTCACCACAAAGGTCCAGCGCAATTTCACACTGCCTTTGTTAAAGCAGGTAGGTAAGGAGATGCCCAACTCTGCGTTCACTTTTGACCATTCGGTGCCCACGTCAAACCATTTATCAACGGTTACCCAGATGCCTCCATTGTAGCTGTACTCCAGCATTATGGCATTTTCTCCGTCTTTTTTTCCGCCCCAGCTTACGTCAATGTCTTCAAATCCGCCGGTAGTAAACGTTCCCAGTTCTAGTACATAGGTGCCCGGGGCAGTGCCTGTTTTGAGGTGTGCCCCTTTAGAAGCTTTGGTGTAAGAGGCCGTACTGTTTGTTGTGGTGCCGGTTTGCCAGTTGTGGGTGATGCTGTTAATGGTACCTATAAAATTTTCATGGTAAAGGGTGGTTCTAGGAGCTTGTCCATACACCTCAGCCTGTAGCAAAGTCACTACGCCTACAAGGATCACTAGTAATAATGATTTCATAAAATAAATATTAAATTATTGTTATATGTAAAACAGGGGGTATAATCTAAATTGTAATTTATGTTAAATTATATCTTTAGTTTATTATATAAACTATTTTTAAATGTGGTGTAAATTATATTTTGTTTAACTATTTCACAATAGGTAAGTCCTTTGGAAGGTCCTGTGGGCCGATGTGGAGAAAAGGGGCTAGTAAAAATAGTTCTACTGATTTTTTGCGGGGAAAGCTCTAAATTGTATGTTGTTTCAGAATAGTTATAAAAAAAATAAAATAAATTATTTTTAAAAATTATTTGCTAAAAATTGATACTACCCTAATAAGGTCTTTGAGGTTAATCCTAACCAGATACAGCGGAAAGCTCTTTGAATGCTTTTAGTCAGAGAGAGGTCACTTAAGCAGGTGCTGTATAAGATAGATTCAAAACACGCTTTCAAATTGGCCAAAAAGCCTGCAGTTTGGATTTTTTGCAGGGTAAGTGTGTTGAGGATGAGAAAGTTACGGTTTGGTCTTGCCGCGGAGATGAAAGGTGTTGTCCTGCCAGGTTGGTACCAATACCCAAATGGCTAAGAAGCAGAGGGCGTGTAAGTAACTGGCTTCTTCATGCGCGGGTGAAGAGTTGAGGTATTTTTCCTAATCCTGATGTGTTTTTGTGCGTAAGGGAATAGGTTGTGTCTGCACGGTTCTGCCAGGTAGGCTATATGAAAAAGTCGCTTATATTTGCTAGGTAAACCCCGCCTTTACCGGTAGGGCATAGGTCTGAAATCGCTTGGGGTTATGAAGCCCCGGGCGGGAGTATTTAATTTAAAGAGCAACATGACAAAAACCGCGAAGATCATTTATACCATTACAGATGAGGCGCCGGCCCTGGCCACGCAATCATTCCTGCCCATTGTAAAAGCTTTTACCAAAGCAGCAGGTATTGAGGTAGAAACCAGAGACATCTCGTTGGCAGGTCGTATTCTGGCTACGTTCCCAGAGAACCTTACCGCGGAGCAGAAGCAAAGCGATGACTTAGCCGAGCTGGGCGAGTTAGCCAAGACCCCCGAGGCGAACATCATCAAATTACCCAACATCAGTGCCTCTATTCCGCAGTTGACAGCGGCTATCAAAGAATTGCAGGCGCAAGGCTATAGCATACCAGACTATCCGGCCGACGCGAAAACAGACGCTGAAAAAGAAATCAAAGCCCGTTACGGCAAAGTATTAGGTAGCGCCGTGAACCCGGTGTTGCGTGAGGGGAACTCTGACCGTCGCGTAGCCGATGCGGTAAAACAATACGCCAGAAAGAACCCGCACTCCATGGGTGCTTGGAGTCCAGACACCACCTCGCACGTAGCGCACATGAGCGAGGGTGATTTCTACGGCAGTGAGCAGTCTGCAGTAGTAGAGCAGCCCACCGAAGTGAGAATTGAGTTTGTAGCCGCTGACGGTACTACAACCGTTCTGAAAGATAAACTGGCTCTGAAGGCTGGTGAGGTGATTGATGCTTCCCGCATGAGCAAGAAAGCCCTGCGCGCGTTCTATGAAAAAGAGATCGCTGATGCTAAAGCATCCGGCACGCTGCTTTCCCTGCACCTGAAAGCCACCATGATGAAGGTCTCTGACCCTATTATGTTTGGGCACGCGGTGACGGTGTTCTTCAAAGAGGTGTTTGAGAAGCACGCAGAACTGTTCAAGTCCATCGGGGTAGATGCAAACAACGGCTTGGGCGATGTGTACAGTAAAATCCAGGGGTTGCCGGAAGAGCAGAGAGCAGCTGTAGAAGCGGATCTGCAAGCCGCTTACCAGAACGGACCGGCCATTGCCATGGTAGACTCAGACAAAGGCATCACCAACCTGCACTTCCCGAATGATGTGATCATTGACGCGTCTATGCCGGCAGCTATCCGCTCTTCGGGCAAGATGTGGGGACCAGATGGCAAACTGCACGAAACCAAATACATGATCCCAGACCGCAACTATGCGGGCATTTACCAGGAGGTCATTGATTTCTGCAAAGCCAATGGTGCCTTTGATCCGAAGACCATGGGCACGGTGCCGAACATCGGGTTGATGGCCCAGAAAGCCGAGGAGTACGGTTCCCACGACAAAACCTTTCAAATCACGACCACCGGAACCGTGCGCGTGGTGGATGCCGCAGGCAATTCCCTCATGGAGCACCAGGTAGAGGAAGGCGATATCTGGAGAATGTGCCAGACCAAGGACCTGCCTATCCAAGACTGGGTGAAACTGGCTGTGACCAGAGCGCGCATCACCAACACGCCAGCTATCTTCTGGTTAGATAAGCAACGCGCACATGACGCCAACCTAATCAAAAAGGTAGAGCGTTACCTGCAAGACCATGACACCAACGGACTGGACATTCAGATCATGTCGCCGGTAGAGGCCATTCGGTATACCTGTGAGCGCGCCAAAGCAGGTCAGGACACCATCTCTGTGACCGGTAACGTACTGCGTGACTACCTCACCGACTTGTTCCCGATCATCGAGCTGGGTACCAGCGCCAAGATGCTTTCTATTGTTCCTCTGCTGGACGGCGGTGGACTGTTTGAAACCGGAGCCGGTGGATCTGCCCCTAAGCACGTGCAGCAGTTCATGGAAGAAAACTACCTGCGTTGGGATTCTCTGGGTGAGTTCCTGGCCCTGGCGGTTTCCTTGGAGGATTTGGCCTACAAGACCAATAACGAGAAGGCCCAGGTACTAGCCGAGGCCCTGAACCAAGCCAACGCTGAGTTCCTGGAGAAAGACAAGTCGCCATCGCGCAAAGTAGGGGGCATTGACAACCGCGGCAGCCACTTCTACCTGGCGCTCTACTGGGCCCAGGCCTTGGCGGAGCAAACCAAGAACGAAGAGCTGAAAGCCCGTTTCTCTGACCTGGCCCAAGCCCTCACCCAGAACGAAGCCAAGATTGTAGAAGAGCAGATCGCAGCCCAGGGCAAGCCGGTTGACTTGGGTGGTTACTTCCATCCAGACTTTACCAAAGCGGCTGAAGCCATGCGCCCAAGCACTACCTTGAACTCTTTGATTGATCAATTCTAATAGCAACTGGTTACAAAACGAAAACGCCGTCTGAGGGAATCTCAGGCGGCGTTTTCGTTTTGCAATGCTAGCCTTCTCGTGTGAGAATATTGACTATAATTTGTGGTCTTACTGTCCTCAGATTTTAATTGAGCTAATCTCAAACTTTACCCACCTACGGAAAAGCAAGAAACGAAACCTGTAGCTCGCCTAGCTTTTTGTATCCTAAGGCATTCATATGGATGGCGTCGGTATAGTATAGATGTTTGTTGTAAACATTATAGCCGCCCCATGTAAACTGATCGAGTACGGGAATGCCGTGAAGGGAGCAAATCTGTTTTTGTAATTCAACATATCTGTTCATCCCCTGGGCGAAAAGCGGATCGTAGCCCCCTTGGTCGTTGAAGGCTTTGCTGGAGGTGAAAAAGTATATGGTGGCATGAGGGTTTTTCTCATAAATCTTTTTTATGCAATAGTTGATTCCTCCTGCCTGGGTGGTTAGTTTCTTCTTGTCGTAGCCATCTAATTCTGTGTAATCTGTGTAAGATCCAACGGCTCTTTTATTGGTATAGTCATTTGTTGAAGCCCAAAGAATATAGATATCAAACACGCCGGCTTCATCAACCTGTTTTTGAATTGATTTCCCCTGTAAGGAAGAAAAACCTGCGCCAGGCACTCCGTAATTAGTAATAGTCAGTCCTAAAGATTTTTTCCACATGGTTTTGGCACTGTCACTTTCAGGAATTACAGAAACAGAGCCACCAAAAACAGCTACAGATTTGCCGTAATTCAAAGATTGTGCAAAGGGTAAACTCTCGGTTTTATTTTGTGAGAAAACATTGGTAGAAATTAGAAAGAATAGAATAATTAAATAATGTAAGCTGCTTCTCATGGTAATGAATTTGATGGTTTTATTTAGCTGAGTGTTTTTAAGTGATTTTTGGTTTAGCTGAAACCCTTATTTCGTCCTTTTAGAATCTTAGATTACGGATAAGTCTGGTCTCTTTTTATAAGTTAATGTTTAATGAATGTACTGGCTAAACAACGGGCAAGGCCATTGGCCGAAGAAGGACGTTTGTACGGTGTTGTATAGTGTTGTTTTTCTATACTTCCGTTTCTCATTTTACTTAGGTACACAAAGTCGTTAAATCACTTGCTTAAAAGAATAGCTTACAGTATGGCATTCTTCGGAATTTGATTTACGCTTGCGTATTGTAAGGAAGTAAATTCTTTTGCTTTGGTTTAAGAAGAGTGCGAAATATTCTTCGTTTGCCTTGTTGTAAAGGAGAATATCCCTTTTGGCGTCATCATATTTAAAATTGGTAAACATTTCTTCTGGAGATTCTACGCTCCCATTAGACCGAAACTTTATTAAGTGCTTATTTGAGATTTTGTTTGAGCTAATTCCTACATCAAAGCAAGAGGAATCAATTCTAATCAAAGTCCATGGATGCTTACTTAATATGTCTGTCACATAGGCTTTATTAAGCTTGCTATTCCTAAACTTATTGTTTCCAAGTAGATTCTCATCCTGGCCAAACGTCAAATTCGATGTTAGTAGGAAGGAAAGAGATAAATATATTAGCTTGTAATACATAAAGTAGTTTAGGAATTAGAAGGTTTCAATACCATACACCGATTAGTATAAACAACGAGCAAGGCCATCGGCAGAAGGCTGACGTTTATACGGTGTTAGCGGTTGGTATTTTTATTTTACGTATATAATCTTTCTAAAAGGATATTAAGTTTATCGAAATTCTCTTCATTTTTATCAATTGCAAAAGGCTTAATTTTATTGCACGCTTCAACTGAATCAAAGATCATTCGAAAAGTAATTTTTGTACTTCCTTTTTCAATTTCCTCAAAAGTTGCACAAACTTGGAATAGTGGTTGAGTGAGTCGCTTCCAGTATATTAAATTAGGTTCTTCTATTTTTAAGAATTCACATTCATTTTTGTAGTTGCCTCTTTCTGGTTCATGCATAACAAACTTCCATTGGCCGCCCGGTCTGAAATCAAATAATTCAAAGGTATTCCAAAAGCCTTTTGGCCCCCACCAATCTTTTAATTGTTCTGGGTTTGACCATGCTTTGTAAACTTTTCCTTTGGAAAATTCTAACACTCTTATAGTCACTATTTCTTGATCAGAGTTTATAATTGGAATCATTTGTTTTATTTTGATTACCTAATTCTCTTATTAATTGCTTAACGTATTGGGCTATGGTGCGTTTATGCACTATAGGTTTTGTTGGCTGCTGCCTTTCCTATTCGACTGTTATTTATATTTCAATTTGCTTAGCACCAGAGAATTCTTTTGCAGCTTGCTTATATAAGGCAACTCTATCCTTTTCATTAAGCGGACCTGGTATGCAATGCATCATGCCCTTCACCTCTTTATATATTGTTGGAACGTTTGCCGCTGTTAATTTCTTAGCGTAATCCCGTCCTGTGTCCTTCAAAGGATCAAATTCGCTGGTGATCACAAAGGCAGGGGGCAGGTTCGACAAATTGGCTTCATAGTATGGCATCGCCAACGGATTAGTATGGTCAGCCTCATTAGGCAAATAACTTTCTACACTGTAAAGCATTTCGGTTTCCTCTAAAAAATACCCGCGCTTAAACTTCTGATAGGCGTCCGTTTTGAAAGGGATATAGGTAACCGGGCAATCTAAAAGCTGGTATTTGATATTCGCCAGATTCTCGTCCCTGGCCTTGATTGCTACTGTTGTTGCGAACGTTGCCCCTGCACTTTCTCCAGCCACGATGATTTGATTGGGGTTACCTTCCCACTTTTCTATGTTTTGAATTGTCCAAAGCAGTGATGCGTAGCAATCATTATTCGGTGTGGGAAAGGGGTGTTCCGGGGCTACCCTGTAATCCACACCAACCACAATAGCATTGAAGGTATGAGCCAGGCGTGTGGCATAAGTTACCGACTGATTTGTCCAGGGTAAAATGAATGCCCCGCCGTGAAAATAAACAACTACTGGGCTGTTTTTAGGTAAATGTTGCGGTTTGAAAACATATACAGTTAGGCTGTCCTGCGTAATTCTAAGGGTATCAATACTTAAACCTGTGATGTCGAAAGGCAGTGCATCTATGAAATGGCTACGTTCCTGAACTGTCATTTTTTTAAGTGACTTTACCTGTTCATCATTGTCACCTATCAATTCTAAAAACAAAGCCTGCCCCCAATCCAAACGTCCTTCAGATTGGAATGTCAATGCGTAAACATATCCAACAGAAATTAGAACTGCTGTCAGTATTAAAATGAAAGTGATTTTTAGCGTTTTCATGCTTTTTCTATCAGACAGTATTTAGATTGTCAAAATGTAAGTTTTTAAAAGGTTACAGCCAACGTACTTGTGTAAACGACGGAAAGGCCGTCGGCCGATGCTGGCGTTTAGCTGTTGTTAGGTCTAGTTTTTTTTCTGCAAAGACTGCACGGCTTTTTTCTGTTTTTGGCCTGATTTTCCGAAATGAGCCTGAAAACAGCTTGCCGAGCGCAACTAACTCTTGTCCGTCCGTTTTTGCCTTAATTTTCGAAAAACAGGTCAGAAACAACTTGATTCAAAATTCTTCCAATTTGAATAGAGTAGCTTCAATCACTATCGTGTCACCACTTTGCATCTCAATTTTAAGTTTTTTACCAATCTGTTTTACTTCATTTATTGATTTACTCTTTCCCCAAGGACTTTTCATTGGGCAAAGAAGCGAAGTAACATTTTCAGCTTTTATGAACGCTCTTCTTATTTCTGGAAATGAAAGGGCAGTAGTTGAGATTTCAATGGTCAATATTTCCCTTTCCCAATCTATTGAGATTTCTTTGATTGAAGAATCGTGTAGACTATTCCATTGAATGTCCATTTATGTTTCTTTTATGCTTAAAATTAGACCTAACGGACTAGTATAAAAATCGGCGGAGGCCGTCGGCCGATGCTGACTTTTATACAGTGTTGTGCGTAGTAATTTTATTTATTCATATCATCAATGAATTCTTTCTCAGAATTATAAATAGGCCAGCATTCATCTAATCCCAAAATCTCCAGAACGTCCTTTATTTTAGGTTTTGGCTCTATCACTATAAACTTACCGCCTTTATTATCTATTCGAATAGCAAGATTAACAATTGCAGCATTCCCTAAGTCGGCAAAGTATTCTATTTCTTTAAAAGAGAATGCCACATTATTTATTTTCAATTCAACAATTTTATCGATGAAATGGTAGAGTATAAGAATAATTGATTCTAAGTCTTTACCATTTGAATCTTCTTTTAAAGATACATAAAGAAAGTCGTCGCTTTTTAAACTTAGGCACTTCAGTATAAAGTGGTTCCTAAACTCTGGATTGGAATCAAAAACTGAATCTATTTTAAGTTGAGTAATCATTTATTTATTTATTTATTTATTACGCACAACTACTGTGTATATGGAACTGTTCCGGTTATTGGCGCTTTGTTTATAACCAAACCTCCGTTTACACGCTCACCGTTGGTCAGATAAACGGAACTGCACTGCCGAATATACTATATACTATAAATATTATATCAGCCCTTTCTGCTTTCGGCTTCTTTTTCCTAAAACATACTAAAAACAAAGGAGGAGCAACCCTGCAGCTGCTCCTCCTTTGTTTTCATCAAGAGGTAAATCGTCTTAAATACTACTTTCTTTTCGAAGGTCTAAGCCTAGATACTTCTACGGTATCAGCCGGTCTTTCCGCAGCTGCTCAAACAAGTCAAAGAAAGACTCATCGGTTCTTTGGTAGACGTGGAAACCCAGTTGGCGGCTTTTGGACATATCGGTCATGACCTCTATGGGGCGGCCCAAGTCCAGGTCAGTGTGCCAGGCCGAGGCCAGGCGTTCCAAGTTGGGTTCTGCCAGGTTGTATTTCTCGGCAATCTGTTGCCAGAGCGGACCGTCATTGGCTAACTCGACTTCCAGCGGCTGAATGCTGCCCTCATACCCGATGGCTTCCACCCCGAAATACTGGGCCAGTTGTTTCCACAGCTTGTTCCAGCGGAAGTACTCGCCGTTGACCACGTTGAAGGCCTCGTTGCGGGCGGCCTCGGTAGTGGCGGCCCACACCAGATGCTTGGCCAGCACGCGGGCATCGGTCACGTCAGAGAGGCCGTTCCACTGCGCCTCAGAACCCGGCCAACGGAACGGGCGGCCGGTTTCTTTGCAGATGGAAGCGTAGACGGCCAACGTAGTGCCCATGTTCATGAGGTTGCCCACGGCTTTCCCGATGATGGTGTGCGGCCGGTGGATGCTCCAGGTAAAGCTATCGCGCTCGGCGGCGGCGTACACTTCGTCTTCCTGGGCATAGTAGAAGTTTTCCATGTCCAGGCGCGGATGCTCTTCGCGCAGCGGCGTCTCGGGCAGGAACCCGTCTTTGGCGTAGGCCTCAAACGGCCCCAGGTAATGCTTCAGCCCGGTCACCAACGCCACGTGCTGCACCGATTTCTTCGGCGACAAAACATCCAGCAGGTTCCGGACCATGGCGCTGTTCACCCGGATGTTCTCGGCTTCGGTTTCCTGTCGCATCCAACTGGTGAAGAATACGTGCGTCGGCGCGATGTCGGCTAAGGCTGCCTGTAAGCTCTCTGGGCTTTGCAGATCAGCGGCTACGGGTTGCAGACCGGGGACATCGGTTTTGGGGTTGCGGGCCAGCCCGAAGGTGGTCCATCCCTGGGAGAGGAGTTCCTGGGCCAGGTTGCTGCCCACAATTCCGCTGGAGCCCACTACTAATGCTATCTGATTCATGGTGGTGTCTTAGGTTGATGAGTGAATGAAAGGGTGCTTTCGTTTCGCACCCGTTTTCGTGAAAAGTACCCCTTTCCACGAAAGGGTTTACGCAATGGCCAGGTTTCTGGCTTTCTGTCTATAGGCCGCTACCAGCAGCAGGCAGAACAGAACCCCGGTGAAGGCCAAGGCAGCGCCAACATACTCTGGAGACGTGTACCCGAAGCCGGCGGCAATGGGTAACCCGCCCAGGAAAGCGCCTAAAGCGTTGCCCATGTTGGAAGTAGCCTGCAGCAGGGAAGAAGCCAGCATCTCGGCACCTTTGGCCTGCTGCACAATCAGCATCTGCATGGGCGCGATCACGCCAAACCCAATCGCCCCGATGAGGAAGGTCATGAGCACGGCCGTCGGTTTGAACTGCACCATCACCACGGTGAGCAACAGGGCGGCTACCATGCACAACAGCAGACAGGTGGTAGTGGTCAACGGCGAGAACCGATCGGCCAGCCGACCGCCCACGAAGTTGCCTACCACCATGCCCAGGCCCGCCACTACCATGATAATGGTCATGACGTTATTGCTGAACCCGGCCACCTCGGTCATCAGCGGGGCGATGTAACTGATCCAGGCAAAAAAGCCGCCGGTACCAATGGTGGAGATGCCAATGATGTACCACAGCTCCTTGTGCCGGAAAATGTTGAGGCTCTTCAAAAAGCTGGTCTCAGATTCTGATTTCACCGAAGGCATCCAGACTTTTACCGCGAACGCTGCTACCAAGGCCACCGCCGCGATCAACGCAAAGGAAAACCGCCAGCTATAGTTATGGCCAATGAACGTGCCCAGCGGCACCCCAATGATATTGGCCACCGTCAGCCCAGCGAACATCACCGAGACTGCCCTTGCCTCTCGGCCTGGTTCGGCTAATTTGCTTGCCACCACGGCACCGATGCCGAAGAACGCCCCGTGCGGAAGACCAGCCAGAAGCCGGGTCGCCATGAGTAAGGGATAACTGCTCATCAGGGCAAACAAGCCATTGAAAATGCCTACCATCAGCATCAAGCCGATCAACACTTTCTTAGGTGGCATGTTGGAGGTAAGACCCACCATCAAAGGCGCGCCAATCACCACGCCCAGGGCGTAAATGGAAATGAGGTGACCCGCTTCCGGAATGGAAATGTTAAGGGCTTTGGACATATCGGGCAGAATGCCCATCATCAGGAATTCGGTCATCCCTATGCTGAAACCACCCAACAGAAGGGAAATCAGGCTCAATTTGAAGAGGGGAGGGTTGTTGGTACTTTTCATGTAAGCGTATTGTTGGTCATCCGAAGTTTGAAAGGAAGGCTAGGCCTACCAGCCAGGAATGGAAAGTAGAAAGCACAAAAAACGTTTTGAGGCCCAAAGGTAGGTAACATCAGTTTAGCAAGACTTAATAGCTTGGTATGGTGCAATAAACCACTACCTTTCAAAAAGCACCCAGTGCGTTAAAATGAAAATACGAATTAGGTGTAACGGTCTGGAAGTATGGATGTTACCTTGAAAAAGACAATTAGGTATAAACCCCATTCTTTCCTTGAGGAAACTGAGCCAGCGTTTTAGTCCTGTTTTCTCAGAAATAGCCCAAAAACGAAGAGGGAGCAACTCATGGTTGCTCCCTCTTCGTTTTTGTAAATCAAGCTAAGTGCCGGAACCTTACTGACCGACTTCCAGCTGCTTCAACTTGCGTCTGGTTTCTGCTACTTCCTCCAGGGACAGGGCTTTCTTAAACGCTTCCATCGCTTTCTTCTTATCACCAACCGCTAGATAGTAGTCGCCCATGGAATCATGCAGGTTGCCGTTAGTGGGGTAATTCTCCAGGTTCATCTTGAAGAACTGGTAAGCCCTGTCATACTGTTTGTTGCCCAGGGAAGCATAACCCAGCATATTCACCGTCACCTCTGAGGGCATCACCGTGTACTGCATCATGGCAGACACCGCACGGTAATGATCCTTCAGGTAAGCCACTGTAATGGTAGGGTCATTCAGGTTTTTGTCTAGCTCATACTTTTTAAAGAGGAAGCGCAACGCGTCATACCCGGCTGGCAAGGGCACCGAAGAGTGATTGTCTTCTGGGTAGTACCTCCAAGCCCAGGCGAGGTTCTTGCTTTTTCTGAGAACCTCTCTGAACTGGAAGTGGTTGCGTACGTTGCCGTTGGCATACGCCGTGTCTTGCATCACCCGCACGGTGTCCATGCCTTTCTCCATGGTGTTAGAGGTCGCATAATAAAGGCTCTTGGTTGCGTATTCTTTCTGGGCAAGTGCTTTCTGGGCTTGCTTGATGATGAGATGGCCATCCCACCACACGCTGGGGTCAATGGCTACGTAAGAATTAAACAAAGCCGGGTGGTTCACGAGCGCGTTTAGGACCGTGAGTCCGCCCAATGAATGGCCCACAAACATACGGTAAGGCGCCGTTTGGTAGCGGGACTCAACAAAGGGCATGAGTTCTCTCTGTATAAAGGAAATGAATTTCTCCCCTCGGCCTGAATTCTTGAAATCTGGGTCTACCATGCCATCTCGGCTGAACTTAGAGTACGTTGGGGTAAGCTCGCTTCCTCTGTCTTTGCTCAGGATGCCCACCACTATCATTTTGGGCGCCTTTCCTACGGAGCTCATCTCGTCTACCATGCCCGTCACAGAATGAAAGAAGTCTTTGCCGTCCAGTAGGTACATGACCGGGTAACGCGCATTGCCATCCGAAGACTTGGGCACATACACCCATACTTCGCGATCCTCGCCTAAAATAGCGGAGGGCAAAATTTCTTTGGTGCCAATGGTGATTAGGTTGTCAGTCTGCTTAACAGCTTGCCCAAAGCAAAGTGCCGGCAGTAAAAACAAAGCGAGGAGAAATATTCTCATAAAAGGTGAGGGAAGTAAAGGAACAGCAGTAAAAAGCTTTTAAAAGTTGCTATTCAAAAGTAAGCTGATTTGACTGATTACACGCAAGAAATCGCTATATATATAATTACCTGTATATTTTCGTTGGTGCTTTGCTTTCTGAAATAGATTTCTGTTTTAGGCCTGTTTTGGTGAGAATAGCCCAAAAACAAAGAAGGAGCGACCAATAGCCGCTCCTTCTTTTAAATCATATTAACTGATAACTAACAGCTGTCAACTACACCTTAGTATCCGAACAGCTCTTTCAGGGTCAGCTGCTTCACGGTGCCGTACTTGCCCAGTTCCTTGAAGTTGAGTCGGTCTTTGGAACCGATGACCAGAATGGTCTGGTTCTGGCCTTTCACAAACTGCTGCTGGAAAGCCTTAATTTGATCCAAGGTCAAGGCATCCAGGCTCTCGTAAATGTCGCGGCGCAGGTCATGGTCTACGCCTAGTTTGCGGGCCTGCTCGTAGTTCATCAAAATACCCACCTTGTTAATCCGCTCCGTGGCGATGCTGTTGCGCACCGAGGCCTTGGCGTTAGTGAAATTGGTCTCGGCTAGAGGCAAATCGTTCAAGAGTTCCTGCATACCGGCCATGGCCTCGGGCAGTTTGTCTGACTGCGTCCCGATGTACGACATAATGTAGTTGGCGCGATCTTTCCGGCTGGCGTTGGCAAACCTTGAACTGGCAGAGTACGCTAAGGCGCGGGACTCGCGGAGCTCCTGGAACACAATCGCGCCCATGCCCCCGTCAAAGTACTCGTTGTACAGCCTGATGGTGGGCACCAGTTTAGGATCGTAATTCAAAGACTTGGTCAAAAACAGCAACTCGGCCTGCACCATGTCATAGTTTGTCCAGTACACCTTGCGGTCTTTGATCTCCAGTTCTTTGAAGGCATTCTCGGCAGGAACCGGTTTCAGGGCAGCGGGTACAATGTGGCCGGTGTTCAAGGTAGCCGTAATCGCCTGCAGTTCTCTGGGACCGTAGTACAACACGCGGTGCTGGTAGCTAGGGATGCTCTTGATGCGGGAGATCAGCTCAGCAGGCTTCACTTTCTTCAGTTCCTGCTCGCTCAAAATGTGTGTGAACGGGTTCTTAGGACCGTACTTGGCATAGTTCACCATGGCCACGCTGTGGATGGTATTTTTGTCCAGTTTGGCGTCTTTGCGGTCTTTCAGGATACCGGCCACCATGTCGCTCAAGGCTTTGGGATCGGCTTTGGGGTTCTGCAGGAGACTTTCAAACAGTTGCAGGCCTTTCTCCAGGTTCGTGTCCAGACCTGTCAACGACACATACACCTGGTCCTGGCCCGAGGAAACCCCAAAGGAGCAACCGATCTTGAAGAACTCTTTCTGCAGTTCCTCGGCGGTGTATTTGTCGGTGCCCAGGTACTGCAGGTAATCCACGGCCAAGCCCAGTTTCAGGTCGTTGTTCGTGCCCATGTCCAGGATGTAGAACAGGTTGAACAGACCATTCTCCTTGTTTTTGGTGTAATACACCGGAATGTTGCTCTTAAGGCTGCCTTCCTGGATGTCTTTCTTGTAGTCCACGAACTGCGGCTGCAGGTCAGAAACGGTGCGGCTGGCCACTTGCTTGTAGAACTCAGACTGGGCCTCGCGGTTGGCGGGTACCGGTGTGATGGTAGGTTTCTCCACTTTCTGTGCGGTGGGGTCCTGGCCGGTGCGCTTGTAAATCACGGCGTAGTTGTTTCCGTAGTAGCGGTTGGCCACGTCCATCACGTCCTGCTTCGTGATCTGCTCAAAGTTCTCCTCCTGCTTCAGGTAATCAGCCCAATCTTGGCGGGCGATGAAGGCATCCACAAACGCCGTGGCGCGGGCCGCGTTGCTCTCGTAGGCCTGCATCTTGCTGATTTTGTTTTTGTTCACGATGGCCGGAATCAACCAATCCTCAAACTGGCCCTTCTTAACCAGCTCAATCTGCTGCAGCAACAGGTTCTTCACCTGGTCCAGCGTCTGGCCCTGGCGCGGGTTGGCACTCAGGAAGTGCGCACTGTAATCATTGTAGACCTCGGCGAAGGATGCCGCCCCCAAAGCGGCCTGTTTCTGGTTGATGTTTAGGTCAATCAAACCCGCTTGGCCATTGCTCAGAATCTGGTTGATCATGCGCAGCACCAACGCGTCTTTTGATTTGATACCCGGAAAACGGTACGCCATCAGCAGACTCTCGGCCTCCGGACCCAGAATTTCCTTCACCACGGGCGCCGTGATGGGTTTCTCCTGCGGTGCCGTGTAGGCCGGATCGGCTTTCTGCTGCCATCTCCCGAAGTGCTCATTGATGGTTTTGATGGTCTGGTCGAAGTCCAGGTCGCCGCTCATGGCAATGGCCATGTTGTTGGGCACGTAATATTTATCGAAATACTTCTTGATCTCGGTGATAGACGGGTTCTTCAAGTGCTCCACCGTCCCGATGGTCGTCTGCGCGCCGTATTGGTGCGTGGGGAACAAAGCCGCGAACGCCGCCTCAAACGCCTTGTTGTTGTCAGAGTCCAGCGAGCGGTTTTTCTCTTCGTACACCGCCTCCAACTCCGTATGGAACAGACGCGGAATCATCACACCCAGGCGCTCCGACTCCAGCATGGCCCACTTGTCTACCTGGTTGCTGGGGATGTCGCCGTAATAGATAGTCTGCTCTACCCAGGTGCTGGCATTGGAGTTCTTCATGCCCATGGCCGCCACCAGTTTGTCGTACTCGTTCGGCACCGCGTACTTGGCGGCCACCCCTGAGATAGAGTCTATCTGGTGGTAAGTTTTCTTGCGCAGGGCCGGGTCTTTCTGGGTGCGGTACTGCTCATACAGCGCCTCAATCTTGGCCAGTTCTTCTTGCTCCTTTTCCCAGTTGATGGTACCTAAGCGGGTGGAACCTTTGAAAGCCATGTGCTCCAAGTAGTGGGCCAAACCGGTGGCGTTGGCCGGGTCGTTCTTGCTGCCCGCGCGTACCGCGATGTACGTCTGGATACGGGGCGCATTCTCGTACTTGGTCAGGTACACCGTAAGGCCGTTGTCCAGCTTGTAGATGCGCGCTTTCAGCGGATCATTGGGCACGGTGGTGTAGGTGAACTCTTTCTTGGCCGCCTCGGGCGTTGGCGTTTCGGTAGCCGTGGCAGCGGTTTGGGAGGGCGTACTGGTCTTGCACTGGGCAAACAGCACCGCTCCCATGAGGGAAAAAGCAATAAATCTTTTTTTCACGTCAGGTGGAATTTATCTGATAGATAGTAGTCAAATATAGGAAAACCGGGGGAGTTTATAGGGATCTTTATAACGCTTTGGTTTACAAGGGAAGTACAGCCGGAATAGTTTTCTTCTGGAGCGTTTTGCTTTGCCATTCTATTCTTAGGGGTACGCCTAGTCCGCTTGTGCTATCGTGGCGCTGCTGTTTTCGTGGGTGCATAAGCTGAGTTGTTGCATCGCTGGGCTCCGTGCGCTCACGGCCGCGAGGCCCCGCCTTCCGGCCTCGCGCTGCGCCAGCTTCCTTTGCTCCCTTGCGGTCGCAATGCCTTCGGCACCGGAACCTGACAAGGCGCTCAACCGAAAGGCTGGAATTGGTTCGTTTGGTCAAAGCCTTTGCAGCACTGCGAACTTTCAATCCTTTGCCAAGAAGAAGACTTTGAGGATGTTCTGATTCCCCTCCTCGGAGGGGTAGGGGTGGGTTATCTTTACCTGGTTCAAGTCTGTGACTTGGACCCAAAATGACCGGCAGTTTGCAACTGCCGTGAGTAAAAAGTGATCAATGTAGATTCTCCCCTTGAGGATTGCCCAAACGAGAGTTTGAGGCAGCGAGCGAAGCTCTGAAGAGGGGTGTTTACTCCTGCCGATCCTCGCAATTCTTTTCAGGAACCAACGCAATACCGTCAGCTCTGAAAGACCTCGTAGTGTCCGAAGGTCCTACGAGTGTCTTCGCCAGTACCGTTTCAAGCCCGTTTTCCAGAAAACAGCCTGAAAACAGATGTTATAAATGAGATGCAGGGGAGGAAAGGGTGTTTTCAGCGGGAATGCGGAGTTCGTCTGACAAGAGGTGGAGGGTTTTTAGGGCTTCCTCGGCGTTGTCGGTGCGGAGTTCGTAGTCTGGTTCTGCTGATTGGGAGTACAGCCCGATGGTGTACCACATGACCGAAGCGGCGGGCTCGTGGTCATGGGTGTGGCCGTGCTCATGGTCGTGGTCCTCGGTGGTTCTGAGGTGGGAGGTGAGGCGCACGCGCTGGAAGGCCGGTAAAGGCGCCCACTTGCCGGTCTTCAGGCCGAACATGCTCAGGTATTCCCGCACACGGCGGTGCTGGAGATCGAGTTGGAACCCGTGGAAGGTGAATTTGAAGAGCACACCCAGCAGGAGCAGCAGCGCGCCCACGCAGAGCATCTGTACTTTGTCTACCGCATCGGTGCGCCACCAGGGGCTACTGCCTAAGACCAGACCGGCCAACAGCAAGGCGTACCCCAGGTAGCGGAGGGGGCCAAAAAAGGAATCGGTTTTACGGTCTAAGAGCTGGCGCATGGGCACGAGTGGGTACAGACCTGAAAGACGGATAACGGGCCGCGCAGGTTTAAAGAAAGCGGAAAGTTAAAAATCGGTATCCAGGCCCAGGCGGTTTTTCAGGTCTTTGAGGGCTGGGTATAGATCTGCCAGGTAGTTGTACTTGTCCTGCGAGGTGTAGAGCTTACGTCCACTTACCTGCTGCACCACGTCAATGTGCACTTGCAGGCGGTTGTGGCCCAGCGCCTGACGCAGATACAACAGGAACTCCGGTTTGAAGCTGTTGAACTCGGCTACCTGTACTTCGTTTTCCACCTGCAGGTGCACTTCGGCCTTCTCGGCGTCAAAGTACCACTCGCGGTTCAGGATGGTGTACTCCAGGGTGCGGTCGGTGTGCTTCACGCGGTCCACATACAGTTTCCAGAGCTGCTGCAGTTTGTGCTCGTTGATGGTGGGCAGTGAGCCGGGCACGTAGGCCTCATTCTCCTCTTCCAAGACTTCCACCATCGGCGCAGCCGAGGCTGCTACCTGTTCCTCAATGTTCTTCAGGCTGGGCAGTTTGGAGAGTTTCCGGCTGGCCAGAGGAGAAGCAATAGGTCGGGCCGGGGCTGCTGGAGCCGGAGCGGGCAGGGGCGGCGCCATGGAAGGAACCGGAGAAGGTGCCTGGGCCGGGTAGGTGTCAAACACCGGATCTTCACCCGCGTCCATGTCTGAGGGGGCGGTGTTGTGGTGTGTTTCTGAGCCGTTTTTCGCAGAAGGGGCCGAAACCGGTGCTGCCGGTGCTGGGACCAACGGGGCGCTAGCTGGAGCAGGCGCCGGGGCCGGAGTTGCCGGAGCACCAACCGAAGCCGATCCGTTCTGCGCTCCTACGACGGAACTTCCATTAGTTTTTTTTTTGACCTCTCCGTTCACAGAGAGGTCTGAGGCAAGCTGCAAGGCGTGCGGCAGGTGGGCCAGTTTCATGAGCAGCAGTTCCACGTGCAACCGCTGGTTCTTAGCCGCTTTGAAGTTCTGATCACAGCTGCCCACCAGGTTCAAGCCTGATAGCAAGAAGCTCAACGAGGCTTCTTGCGCTTGCTGTGCGTAGCGGGCCTTGATGTTGTCTGATACTTGTAGCAGCTGAACCGTCACCGAGTCTTTGCACACCAAAAGGCTTCTGAAATGCTCGCCAATGCCCAGCACGAAATTGTGCGAATCAAAGCCGTTTTTCAGAATCTCGTCATAAAGCAGCAAGGTACCGCTCAGGTTCTGGGTAAGCAGGTATTCCGTCAGGCGGAAGTAATAGTCGTAGTCCAGGATGTGCAGGTTCTGCACGGTAGCCTTGTAGGTGAGGTGATGGCCCGAGAAGGTCACCATCTGGTCGAAGATCGATAAGGCATCGCGCAAGGCACCGTCGGCTTTCTGCGAGATCAGGTGCAGGGCATCGTCATCGGCTTTGATTTCCTCTTTCTGGGCAATGCGGCCCAGGTGCTGCACCATGTCCTCAATCCGGATGCGGTTGAAGTCAAAGATCTGGCAGCGCGAGAGAATGGTAGGGATGATCTTGTGGCGCTCGGTGGTGGCCAGAATGAAAATGGCGTAGGCCGGCGGCTCCTCCAGGGTCTTCAGAAACGCGTTGAAGGCCGAGTTGGAGAGCATGTGCACCTCATCTATGATGTAGATTTTGTACTTGCCCGTTTGCGGCGCATACCGCACCTGCTCCACCAGGTTTCTTATGTCTTCTACCGAGTTGTTAGACGCGGCATCCAGCTCGTGCACGTTGAACGAGCTGTTGTTGTTGAAGCTCTTGCAGGAATCACACACGTTGCAGGCCTCTACCTCCGGCGTGATGTTCTGGCAGTTGATGGTCTTGGCCAGAATCCGCGCGCACGTGGTCTTGCCCACGCCCCTAGGGCCGCAGAACAGGAACGCCTGCGCCAGGTGGTTGCTGCTGATCGCGTTCTTTAAAGTAGTGGTAATATGGTGCTGCCCCACCACGCTATCAAACGTAGTTGGGCGGTATTTCCTAGCAGATACAACAAAATTCTCCATCGCTCTACAAAGTTAAAGGTTTCTAAATCGAATCCGCAACGGAAAGAGTGAGGCTGGAACAGGTTCTTGGTTTAGTGCAAAGAGCAGGGCGTTTCTCGGCTGTTTTGGGAAACTAAGGCCGAAATAGAAAATCTGGTAAGAGAGAATATTCTAAATATCTCTCTATACTGTAAGAAGACTGTTCTTTTCAGTCGGTGACCGAATGACGTTTCATCAGCGTAGACTCTCCCCTTGAGGGGAGCGCAGAGGGGTGTTTACACAGGAGAGTTACTTTTGCTTGTTCTTGTAATCCTCAATCCAGCAATAGATTTCCTGCACTACATAGGCCAGCCGTCGCTTCACGTCAATATCCTCAAACCTGAGGATGGTCACTCCATACGCTTTCAGTTCCTGCTCTCTCCTTTGGTCATAAGCTACTTTATGGTCGTGGCTGTCACCGTCCACTTCAATGGCTAGTCCCAACTCATGGCTGTAAAAGTCCACGATGTACTGAAGCATGGGCACCTGCCGGTGGAACTGATACCCTAACCTTCTGTCTTTGATTTCTTCCCACAGGAGGATTTCCGACAAGGTGCTGTTCTTGCGCAGGTGCTTTGCCTTTTCTTTTAGGTCAGGCCGGTAAGGGACTATTTTGTTAGGCATATTGCCTTTTACGCAACGTATGTTCGCAGGTGTAAACACCCCTCTGCGCTCCCCTCAAGGGGAGAGTCTGCGCTTAGAATGCGGTGATGGGTATCTCTATTTGGTTGTTCTTGGAAGGTTAAATCTTAAATCAATTACCTTGCAAACGGCCGCTTTACCAGGCTCACCTGCCCCATGGCGTCTTTCTCGTATTTGGCCAGGCAATGGGGCTGGAACTGTGCGTCAAAGTTCTGGGCTCCGGGGAAGACCTGTTTAGGCGTGGGCTGTCCTTCCAGAAAGAAGTAGACTTTGGTGGTGCCGTATTTGGTATGGGGCATGAAATCGCCGTACTGCTGCATCTGGTCCCAGAGGCTGTCTGAGGCGGTGACGGCGTAGATGCGCTGGATGGGACCGGTGTTGTTCTCGTTTCGGTAGAGGGCCACTTCCTCAAAGTCACCGGAAAGGTCTTGCACGCCGGGCTGGGTGAAGGCATCCTTGACAAACCAGACCATGAGCGCGGCGAAGACTGCCACCAAGATATATTTCAATTTATTTCCAGACATCACGTGTTCCTGCGTTGGTTTAAAGCCCAAACTTACGCAGGCTTGCCTGAACCGCAAGCAGGAAGTTTAGGAGCCGATTTCTGTAAAATGGCCTAAAAACAGAGATTTTCTGCTTTCTGGCTAGTTGTGGCGCTTAGGAGATAACATTTTTCAAAGGATTCAGTAAATGCTATACCCACTGTTTCTATCCCAGGGTCGGCTTCTGGCTGTCTGTGAGCAGGACGGTGGGCGAAGCGCCTAAACAGGCGGGCATCTTTGAACCTTTCAGCACTGATATTACTATGGAATTGGATGATATGGCCCCAGAGGTGGCCCAGGAATTTTACCCGCAAGCCCTAAAAATGCTGCATGAGAGCGGATTGCCCTTCTTAATGGGCGGCGGTTTTGCCCTTCGGCAGTACACCGGCATGCAGCGTGCCATGAAAGACATGGACGTGTTCTGCAAGGCCGGCGATTGCCCGCGGTTGCTCAAGATCTTCAACGATGAAGGCTTCAAAACCGAGCTGGTGGATGCCCGTTGGCTGGCCAAGGCTTTCAAAGAAGGCAAATACGTAGACTTCATCTTCAACAACCCCGGCAACAACATGCCCGTGAACGACGGCTGGTTCCGGAGAGCCCCAGACGGAACGGAGTTTGGCGTGCCCGTGAAGTACATCTCCGCTGAGGACCTGTTCCGCTGCAAGATTTACGTGCAGAACCGCGAGCGCTACGATGGCTCAGACCTGAACCACCTCATTTTGCGCCACGGCGAGCACATGGACTGGGAACGCATTCTGCAGACCCTGGAGCAGCACTGGCAACTGGTCTTGATGCAACTGCTGTCCTTCCAGTTTGTGTACCCCTCTGAGCGGGACATCATTCCGCGCTGGTTGTTTGATGAGCTGTTGCTGCGCGCCAAAGAGCAGTTTGACATGCCGCCGCCTACCGAGAAAGTGTGCCGCGGCCTGCTCATAGACCAAACCCAATACGCCCCGGCCGTTACCGAGTGGGGCTTCAAAGCCATGACCATCATGACCATCTAGTTTTTAGCTGATTGTCAGGACTTGCTGGGTTTACCTGTACAGGATGCTGACAATCAGCAATCAACAATCCGTAATTTTGAAAATGGAACAACAACCGCAGACCTTCGTTGCGCCGCAGCCCGTTCAACCTTTACAGCCCCAAGCCACTGGCCAACCTGATCCTACCCCCGTGACAACCAAACCGGTAAGAATTGCCGCCGTGGGCGATATTCACGTGCGGGAAACGGACAAAGGCAAATGGGTGGATTTTTTCAAAGCCGCCTCTGAACAGGCCGAGATTCTGCTGCTCTGCGGCGACCTCACCGATCATGGCTACACGAAAGAGGCCGAGGTGCTGGCAGAGGAAATGCGGGCCTGCACCATTCCAGTAGTCTGCGTGCTGGGCAACCACGACCATGACAAAGACGAGCACGAAGCCATCCGCACCTGCCTTATCCGCGACAACGTGCATTTCCTGGACGGGGACGCTGTGGTGGTGAAGAACGTGGGGTTTGCGGGCGTGAAAGGTTTTGGCGGCGGTTTTGACAAGTACATGCTCTCCATGTTCGGTGAGGTAAGCAACAAAGCCTTCGTGCAGGAAGCCGTAGATGAAGCCCTCAAACTGGAGGCTGGTCTCTCGCGCCTGGATACCGAGTACCCCGGGGTGAAGAAAATAGCCGTGCTGCATTATGCGCCCATCAAAGCCACCGTAGAAGGGGAGCCCGAAGCCATCCATCCGTTTTTAGGTTGCTCGCGCCTGGCTGAGCCCCTGGACCGCCAGAACGTGCTGGCCTGCTTCCACGGACACGCCCACGTAGGCACCCTGGAAGGAGAGACCCCAAAAGGAGTAAAGGTCTACAACGTAGCCAAACCCATCCTGCAGAAAGCCGGCTTCGCGATGCCGTTCTTTTTGTTTGACGTGTAGAAGACAGTCCTTAGTTCTGAGTCGAGAGTCCTGAGCCTTTTGGCAAGAACTTGTAGGGGCAATCTCTTGTGGTTGCCCTTTTGTTTCAGCGCAGTTTAGGTTGTTGGTGATAACACCAACAACGGCGAAAGCTTCAGGCCCCGCGTGATTAGTCATTACAAGAATTACATAAACCTGTTTAAGACCCAATTTTCTAAAATTGGGCTTTAAACAGGTTTACTTTTTAACCCGACCTATCCGGCTGAAGATGGGGAATCGTACTTCTTTTTGCTCAGTTTCGGGCCAAATCTTTCTCATCTGCTCCATCAGTTTCTCTACCGGGTTCTCTCCGTTCTGCCGGATGTAGGACTGCACGCTGGACCAGGAGTTCAGGTAGCCTTCAAAATCTGGTAAGGACCAAGTGGTGGTAATGGCGCCGGAGAAAGCGGGTTCCTCCTGGAACGGGAACGGCAGGTTGGCATAGGCTTGGTCCACGTAGCTGCGTTCAAAATCCCAGTACGGGCCCACGGTCTCGGAGTAGAAACGGTAGAAAGGCGCGTCTATCTCCGGGGAGATGGAGAGCAGGCCGTATCCCCAAAGGGCCAGAATAGCTCCGGGCTTGGCTACCCGGTTCACCTCCTGGTAGAACTTCTCCAACTCAAACCAATGCACGGCCTGTCCTACGGTGATCAGGTCAAAGGAGTTATCCGGGAAAGTAGTGTGCTCTGCGGGCATTTTTTGGTAGGTGATGCGTTCTGAGGCGGGCGCTTTGGAAAGCTGCTGCTCACTGATGTCGGTGGCGTGCACGTGGGTGAAAAACTTGGCCAGTTCCATGGCTACTTGTCCGTTGCCGGTGCCGCAGTCCCAGGCTAGTTCGTGCGTTGGCAGTAGGGAGCGCAGATGCTGGTACAGGGCTGGTGGGTACGTGGGCCGGAACTTCTTGTACAGGCCGGCCTGGGTGGAGAAAAGGTCTTTGGGTGCCATCGTCGTTTTGGATAAAGTGGAAAGGAAACCATTCTCCGTGGCAGGTTGGAGGGGGGAGGCGCTACCTGTCACGCGTTAGCCTTTTTTACTTATAAGCCTTACCTTTGTTTATCATCAGTGTAGAAATTAACTAAATAACCATATGGCCAACGGATTTTTCAATGTCCCCATCCCGGTAAACGAGCCTGTAAAGGGCTACGCGCCCGGCAGCAAAGAAAGAGAAGAACTACTCAATGCCTATAATACGCTGCGCGAGCAGCAATTGGATATTCCCATGTACATTGGGAGCGAGGAAGTGCGCACCGGCAACTTAATGCCCGTAGCCCCTCCGCATGACCACCAGCGCGTCATCGGGAATTACCACTACGGTAACGCCAGCCACGTGCAGCAGGCCATTGACGCCGCCCTGGCCGCCCGCGAGCAATGGGCCCACATGCCCTGGGAAAGCCGCGCCGCCATCTTCCTGAAAGCCGCCGATCTGTTGGCCGGACCTTTCCGGGCACGCATGAACGCCGCTACCATGTTGGGTCAGTCTAAGAACGCGTTCCAGGCCGAGATTGACGCGGCCTGCGAGATGATTGACTTCTTCCGTTTCAACGTGAAGTACATGACGGATATCTACAAAATGCAGCCGGAGTCTATGCCGGGCATGTGGAACCGTCTGGAGCATCGTCCACTGGAGGGTTTTGTGTTCGCCTTGACGCCGTTCAACTTCACTTCCATTGCCGCCAACCTGTGTGCCGCTC
This sequence comes from Rufibacter hautae, assembly GCF_008271695.1. Classification (GTDB taxonomy): domain Bacteria; phylum Bacteroidota; class Bacteroidia; order Cytophagales; family Hymenobacteraceae; genus Nibribacter; species Nibribacter hautae. The sequence goes on along the minus strand of NZ_VKKY01000001.1, from coordinate 875,586 downwards.
CGGCCATGATGGGCAATGTGGTAGTATGGAAGCCCGCCAACACCCAGGTGTACTCGGCCCATGTGATCATGGAGCTGTTCAAAGCCGCTGGCTTGCCAGATGGCGTGATCAACCTGGTGTATGTGGATGGACCAGAAGCCGGCGAGGTCATCTTCAAGCACCGTCAGTTTGCGGGTATTCACTTCACGGGTAGCACCGGGGTGTTCAACAATATCTGGAAAACCATTGGCGAGAACATCAACTCGTACCGTGGTTACCCGCGCATTGTGGGCGAGACCGGCGGCAAGGACTTCATTGTGGCGCATAAATCGGCGAACGCCAAGGAGGTAGCTGTGGCTATCACCCGTGGTGCGTTTGAATACCAGGGGCAGAAATGCTCCGCGGCTTCCCGTGCTTACATTCCTAGCAACATCTGGGAAGAGGTGAAAGGCCACGTGGTGGAAGACCTGAAATCCCTGAAAATGGGTGATCCGCAGGACTTCGGGAACTTCATCAACGCCGTGATTGACGAGAAATCCTTTGATAAACTGGCCAAGTACATTGATGCCGCCAAGAACGATGACCAGGTAGAGATCATCTCCGGCGGTAACCATGACAAGAGCAAGGGATACTTTATTGAGCCTACCTTGATTGTGGCGCAAGACCCGCAATACGTGACCATGTGCGAAGAGCTCTTCGGGCCGGTGTTGACGCTGCACGTGTACGATGCCGATAAGTTTGAGGAGATTCTGGAAATAGTAGATACCACCTCGCCGTACGGATTGACAGGGGCTATTTTCTCCAATGACCGCTACGCCGTGGAACTGGCCACAAAGAAACTGAGCCACGCGGCCGGTAACTTCTACATCAACGACAAACCTACCGGTGCCGTGGTTGGGCAGCAGCCGTTTGGTGGTTCCCGTGCCTCGGGTACCAACGACAAAGCCGGTTCCATGCTGAACCTGCTGCGTTGGACCAGCGCCCGTACCATCAAAGAAACGTTTGTGCCGCCGGTAGATTACCGCTATCCGTTCCTGCAAGGCGGCAGCGCCGCTGAAGGTGCGCTCTAAGCGTTTCTAACCTGATTCTCTGAAAACAGCCCCTAAACGGATTTCCGTTTAGGGGCTGTTTTATTTAAAGCCAGCCTTAAACAGACTTGGATTTCTTTCCTTCTGAAGGAACAGTTCTGCCCCTTTTTTCATCCTGAAAGGATCTGGTGGGCGGACGGTAATGCTGTACGAGCCAAAGCCTTTCCAGCTTGCCCAAAAGATCTTTCCAAGATGGAAGTAGGAGGTTAGGGGTGACCAAAGGAGAAGCTTTAAATACAACAGAGACGCCTAGAAAGCGATTTTCTGAGCAGCAAAAAGGGAACGTTTACCCAAAGTCTGTTAACTTGGAGACCAGAACTCACCAGAAAAGCTGGCCATGAAAACTCCCGCTCCGGTCACCCTTAAAGGAAAGCATGTGTGGCTGCGGCCCCTGCAGGAAAGCGATATCCCAGAACTGAGCCGGGTTGGTTTGGTGGAAGACCTTTGGCGGTTGAGTCTGCACGTGCTGCGTACCCCCGAGGACATGGCGGCTTACGTGCAGACGGCCCTTAAAACCCAGGAAGCCGGCACGGCTCTGCCTTTTGTCTACCAACACCCCACCACCGGAGAACTGATGGGCAGCACCCGCTTTGGCAACATTGACGTGACCAACAAGGGCCTGGAGATTGGCTGGACCTGGCTGGTGCCTGCCTGGCAGCGCACCGGCGTGAACACCGAGGCCAAGTACCTGTTGCTTCGGCACGCCTTTGAAGACTTGGGCTGCATCAGGGTTACTTTGAAAACCGATGTGCTGAACGAGCGCTCCCGACAGGCCATGCGGCGCATAGGGGCTCGTGAGGAGGGCATTCTGCGCAACCACATGGTCACCTCAGAAGGCCGCGTGCGCGACTCTGTGATTCTCAGTGTCATTGACCGGGAGTGGCCCGATGTCAAGGCCCGGTTAGAGGGCATGTTGCAGCTGCAAAGCTAAACGTAATCTTAGCGCCTGTTTCTGCGTATGAAGGAGAAATCCCCAAGATTATGAACCAGACAACCCCGCCTGTTACCCCCGTTGATGAACGCCTGAAGTGGGTAGAGTCTATCTCCAGGCTATTGGATAACCAGTTTGTGCTACCGGGAACCAAGTTCCGGTTCGGGCTGGACCCTATCATGGGTTTGCTGCCCGTGGTGGGCGATCTTTCCTCTTTTGCCATGTCTGGGGTGCTGGTCATGACCATGGCCAAGCACGGGGCCAGCCGGGCGCTGGTGGTAAGAATGCTCTTCAACATTTTCCTGGATGCCGTGATAGGGAGTATCCCCATTGTGGGCTGGCTCTTTGACTTCGGGTACAAGGCGAATCAGAAGAACGTGAACCTGCTGCGGCGCCACTACCAGGAAGGCAAGTACCAGGGCAAAGGCACCGGTTTCATCATCGGGGTGCTCATCGCCTTCCTGATTTTGTTCGGGCTGCTGCTTTGGGGCCTCTGGAAAGTAGCCGAGTACCTGTGGCTGTGGGCCTCCTCGGCGTGGTAAACTTTCAGAAAGAACTCCAAGAATTATAGAAGCCCCGTTTTAGCCCTGTTTTCTAAAATCAGGCCTGAAACGGGGCTTTCCTTTTTAAGAGAAGAAAGGATTCTACAGGTCGCTGGCGCGAACTTGCAGCTCGTGTCCGCACGCATTCCTGAGTAGACTCAATTCAAGCTCTCCAGTCATCCTTAACCTCGCTTGTCATCTTGGAAAGATCTTGTGGGCACCCTAGAAAAGCGCTTGAGCAAAGGCTACTACCGTTCGCTCACAAGATCCTTTCAGGATGACAAATAAGGGTGACCACAGGATGACAAAGCAAAAGTAGTAGTTCAGCAATGCGTGCGGACACGAGCTGCAAGCTCGCGCCAACGGTTCAACTAGCTCACAAACTATCTGCTATCTCAGAAATTAGCTAAAGCGGTTTAATTATGTTCCAGCGCCAGGTACCGGTGGCGCACTAAAAGACAGGCCCCAATCACGCCGGCTTTCTCGCCTAGTTTGGAGACTTTGAGTTGCGTATCGTTGTTCACCAGGCTCAGGGAGTAGCGTTTGATGGCGCTTTTGATGGGCAATAGGATGTAGTCCTCGGTAGAGGCCAGGCTGCCGCCCAGCACCACCAACTCAGGGTTGAAGACGTTGATGAGCAGTGCAATGCCGCGGCCGATTTTGTCGCCAATCTTGGCGATGAGTTCAATGGCCAGCACATCGTCATTGTGGGCGGCGTTGATGATGTCTTCCAGTTGCAGATCCTCCGGCTGAAGGTTGTTCTGCGTGATGATGGTGGAGGCGCCGGCCAGCATGCTGTCCCTGAACATCTCCACCAGAGCCCAGCCCGAGGCCTCGGTCTCCAGGCAGCCTTTCTTGCCGCACTTGCACATCTTCTCGTTCTGGAACAGCGGAATGTGGCCAAACTCCCCGGAGTAGCCAGACTTGCCATAGAACAGCTGGTTGTTGAGGATCATGCCCATGCCAATGCCGTAGTCCAGGTTCAGGAACAACACGTCTTTCTCGCCCTCCACCACGCCAGAGCAGAACTCGCCGTAGGCCATCGCTCGCGAATCGTTCTCCAAGAACACCTTAATGCCAATCTCCTTTTCAATGATCTTGCTCAGCGGTGCGTCATGGAAATCAAAGAGGTTGTAGTTGTAGCCTTTGGCGTAGTTAATGCGCCCCGAGAGGTTGATGCCAATGCCCAGAATCTTCTCCTTGGGAATAGGCAGCTCAGAGATGAAGTTGTTGATGATGTGGCACAGCTCGTCCAATGATTCCTTGTCGTTGGCCAGCTTGTAGGGGTAGCTCTCAAAGTCTGAGATGAGGTTTTTCTGGAAATCGGTGAGCCCGATGTTGATGTGGGACGTTTTCACGTCAATTCCCAGAAAGAAGGCAGATTCTGGCGCCAGACCGTACACGTTGGGTTTGCGGCCGCCCGTGGAGTCCACTTTGCCGTGGTCCTGCACCAGTCCGTCTTGGATGAGGTCATTCAAAAGGCTGGTGATCTTGGGCACACTCACGTTCAGTTCCTTGCTCAGCTCGGCAATGGTGGCGTTCCCCCTGGTAGCGAAATAGGAGATGACTTTCTTCTTGAGGTTGACGTTCTTGAAGGCCACCCCGGTAGAGAAATCACTGTTTATTTCCTCAAAGAAAGTCATGATCATCTTCGGTTCGTAGGCATGTAGCTAGAGGGGGAGCAGTTTTTCTGCTTGCTTTCCAAATTTAGTCATTTCTAGACACGGAAGGTCGCTTTTTTAGAATTCTTCTGCACGGGCGTATTGTCTTATTTAAAGGAACGAGCCGCCCTTCCTGTAGTTTGCTGACAGCCAATCTGCTTAGGAAAAGCCTGCCGTTTTATGCCCGATTTTTGGCAAAGACCTTGAAAACGGCCCGCCAGAAGCTGTACCTTGCGGACATGAAACCCCTTGCCATTTTCAACTGGAGCGGCGGCAAAGACTCCGCGCTGGCTTTGCACAGAATACAGCAGCAGCAAACCTTTTCCTTGCACGCCCTCTTCACCACCGTAAGCCAAACGCACGCGCGCGTGACCATGCACGGCGTGCGCGAGGAACTCATGCAGGCGCAGGCCAACGCCCTGGGACTGCCCTGGCAGCCGCTCTACCTGCCCGAGGGCGCCAGCATGCCGCTTTACAACCAAGCCGTGGCCCAGGCCTGGACCCAGTTCAAAAATGATGGCGTCACGCACGGCATCTTCGGGGATATTTACCTGGAGGATTTGCGGCAGTACCGGGAGGAGCAGTTAACCCAGGTGGGGATTGAAGCGGCGTTTCCGCTGTGGGGCGAGCAGCCCATGGCTTTGCTGGAGGAGTTCTGGCGGGCGGGTTTCAAGGCCAAGGTCGTCTGCGTCAACGGCAAGCACCTGGACGCCTCCTTCGCCGGCCGCGACCTAAACGAGGTTTTCGTGCGGGACCTGCCCGCCCACGTAGACCCCTGCGGAGAGAACGGCGAGTACCACTCCTTTGTCTATGACGGCCCCAACTTCCGGCGGCCGGTGCCGGTGCAGTTGGGGGAGGTGGTGTTCAGAAGCTACGCGCCCGCCGCCCAGACGCAGGAAGACGATTGCTTTGCGGAAAAGCCTGCGCCTTATGACACCGGTTTCTGGTTCTGTGACCTGCTGCCCGCTTAAGAGAAAGTTCTCAGGATAAATCTGCTTTCGGCATACTTTCAGGAAAACGGGCCGTAAACGCCCAAGGACCGGAAGCATCGGCGGAGCCGCGCTATTTTAAGGCGCTTTTTCTGAAATCGATTTGAAAATGCGTAGCTTCCTTCCTTAATCCAGAGCCTCTATGCTGTACTTTCTGCTTAAGACCCTTTTCAGGATAGCGTTGCGCGTTTTCTTCAGGCGTTTCACGGTGAACAACCGGCACCTGCTGTTTTCTGAGGGTCCGCTCATAGTGGTCTCCAACCACCCCAACACGCTCATGGACCCCATTGTGACGGCCTCGCTCATGAAGCAGAACATCTACTTCCTGGCCAAGAGCAGTTTCTTTAAACCGGGCATCCAGGGGTGGCTTTTCCATAGACTGTTCATGATTCCGGTGTACCGCCGCGAAGACGTGGGCGACGGCGGCACCGCCCAGAACGATGCCACGTTCTCCAAATGCTACGAGTTTCTGGGCAAAGGCGGCACGCTCATGGTTTTCCCCGAGGGCAACAGTTTCATGCAGCGCCGCCTGCGTCCGCTGAAAACCGGCACCGCCCGCATTGGCCTGGGCGCCGAAAGCCAGCACGGTTTTAACCTGGGCCTGCGCATTATTCCGGTGGGCGTGAACTACTCAGACCCGTCGCGTTTTCGCAGCGATGTGTTTGTGAACGTGGGCGAGCCCATCCATGTCAAAGATTTCCAAGCGGCGTACGCCGATGATCCCTTCAAAGCCTCGCACGCCCTCACCGATGAAATCAAGGAACGCCTGGAAGCGCTGGTCATCCACACCGAGACCGACGAGGAAGATGCCTTGGCCCGCCAGGTAGAAGCCGTGTACCAGGACAAACTGGTGAAGGAGCTGGACCTGGCCCCCTCTGAGCCCGAGGAGCGTTTTCTCATCACCAAGGGCATTCTGCAGAGCATCAAATACTTTGAGGCCCGCCAGCCGGAGCGCATCCATTCTCTGCGCTCTGAACTGCAGGATTACCTGCAGCACCTGGAAAGCGTAGGCCTGGTCCCCGATGCCTTTAAGCGCATTCCTAATCGCCGGGAGGTGGCCTGGGGAACGGTGCAGACCATTCTTTACCTGTTCTTTGGGTTTCCTTTCTACCTTTTTGGGGTGGTACACAATTACCTGCCGTACCTCTTGCCCGCCAAGATCGCCCGCATGCTCACCAAGGACATAGAGTTCTACGCGCCCATCATGATGACCATTGGTATGTTCACCTTTCCCATTTTCTATGCCTTGATTGGTTGGGCGGTGCATGCCTGGCTGGGCCTCTCGGGTTGGGCGCTGGTAGCGTATCTGGTGGCTTTGCCCGTGACCGGCTTCTTTGTGCTGCACTACTGGCACCGCATCCAAATCGCGCGGAGTAATTGGATTTTCTTCTCGTTGTTTTCCAAGCGGTCTACTGTGCTGCACAGCCTGCTGGAGCAACGCACCCGCCTCATGACGGCTCTGGAGCAAGCGCGCCAGGAGTTTTTGGCGTCTTTTCCGGAGAATACTGCTGAAACGAAGAGTGCTTAAGCTTAATAGCTAGTAGGATTTTAGAAAAGGCGGCATTTTAAAAGGTGGGAGTGGAGTGTTTACTTTTCTCCCTCTCTTTTCTGTTTTCTAACCCTCTCTTTCTCTTCTAACCCTCTCTTTCTCTGGTTCAATTCTGAGACTTGGACCTACCATGGGCTGCAGTTTGCAACTGCAGTGAGGCGCTAGCCTCAAAACCACTTTGGAGGTAGTTACTTCCTATTAACTTTCTTCTAACTCTTTGACTGCAGTCGCGGTCTGCCCGCGTATGTCACTTTTCTCCTTGATGAGAAAAGTAACCAAAAGAATCAAGAAGAAAAGAAACTCGCTGACGCTCGGACAGTCTTTTCTTCAGTTGTTGTGACACCCCGCTGCCGTCCTCTGTTGCATAGTAGACGTAGGCCATTGCTGTTGGAGAAGCCACTGCCTGCGCTCGCCGGAGGTTGGGTTACGCATGCGCCCAACCTCCGCCTCCCGGCATGGTTCTTTCTTGTATTGGAGCCGGTGCAATGCCTGTATCGTCCTGCGGACGGGAGGACAACATTAGAATTGTCTGTTCTCTTCTGTTTGGCAATGTAGAGACAAGGCATGCCTTGTCTCCAACGGTTCTGACGCAATAACCTGCAGCTACTACCAAGGGCACCCACAAGAGATGCTCCCACATCTTTTACCATTCTCCTAGCCACCCCGTCCGCCGTTGTTGGTGTTATCATCAGCAACCAAATTAGTCTCCCTACTCTCCAAACCAGATTGAACAATCCAAAGAAGTAGCCTGTTGCGTAGATGAGGTAAGAGGCGGGTGGTTCTGCTTCTGGTTATCAAATTTACCGGTATGCATTCTCTCTGTAGGTTCGTGTTATTTTTCGCGGGTATTCTGTTTTTGGCGGGCTGTTCGTCTTCAGATAAGGAAGAAACGGAGAATACGCCAACACCTAAAATCCCGACTTCACCTTCTGCTTCCACCTCCTACCTGGCGTTGGGTGATTCTTACACCATCGGGCAGGGGGTAGCGGCCACCGAGCGTTGGCCGGTGTATTTGGCCCATATGTTAGAGCCAGAAGGCGTGAAGGTGGGGGAGCCCCGCATTATTGCGCAGACGGGCTGGACTACTGCCAATCTCCTGCAGCGCGTGAAGTCGGAGAAGTTTGACGGAGGGTTCGGGTTGGTGTCGCTCATGATTGGGGTGAACAACCAATACCAGGGCCGCAGCCTGGAGGAGTTCAGGATGCAGTTCAAAGAGCTGTTGACGCTTAGCACCTCCTTGGCGCAAAACGACCCTAAAAATGTGCTGGTACTTACCATTCCAGATTGGGGGGCCACGCCTTATGCTTCGGGCTGGGACCGCGCGTACATCACGGCGCAGATCAAGAAGTTCAATGACGTGATCAAGGCCGAGGCAGTGGTAGCCGGCATTACCGTTATCGATGTCTATGACATGTCATTGGCCGTGAAAGAATCGCCGCAGCTCTTGGCCCCCGATAGATTGCATTACAGCGGATCAATGCACCAGCTATGGGCGCGACAGGCCCTGCCAGAGGCGAAGAAGAAACTCCTGGATTAAATTTTTCTGGGAGGTCTTATTTTTGGAACGGTATATGTAATAGGGATTTTGCCGCCGCAGCGGCCCAAAAAGAACCTCACACTCTATCCCGTATGGAAATGAAATTTAACGCAGTTGGTGCCCTGTTAGTGGCAGGGATTTTAACGATGTCTGGTGCCTCGGCCCAAGCCCCCAATAGACCTGTCGCATTGCAGAAAATCGCTCCTGTGGCCAAGGTTGTTCCCGGTAAAGACGCCCCCATTCGGCGCGAGACGTTATCTGGCATAGACCTGTTTCCCCAGGACAAGAAGAACGATATTTTCATGCTTTCTTTCCAGCAGGAGATCCCCGAGGATGGCGTGCTGGAACTCACCAACTATGCCGGGAAAGTATTATACACCACCACCATCCCGAAAGGAGACAATACCTTGGCGCCTCCCATGAACATAGGCAAATTGAGAACCGGCACTTACCTGGTAGAAGTAAAATCAGGCAACACGGTTTACTGGAAGAAACTCCGCGTTCGGCTACGGTAATTTCCAGATTTTGTAAACAGAAAGGCCTGCGGTGCATCAACCGCAGGCCTTTCTGTTTATGGTGGTTTTACCAGTTGAAGGTGAGCACCACCAGTTCTGAGGTGCCGTTGTCATTGTCGGCCACGGCCACGGCTTCCAGGTGGTGGCGGTGTTCGTCTAAAATGCAAATAGACTCAATCTTGCTCTTCAGGATGCTGCCGTCTTTCTCTTTCACGGGAACCACGGTCTCCGGTAGGGTGGCTTGGGAAGAGCCTTCGGGATGCGCTTTGAGCCAGCCTACCAAGCTGCCGTACACTTCCCCGTCCAGTACGGCATTGGGTGTTTCCTCGGCCGAGGCCGTGAACAAGAGCCTGCCGCCTAAGCCGGTGGCCATCCCCGAAAAGCCGGTTTTGATCTGCGCCAGATCGGGCAAGGCCCAGGGCTGGATGGTAGATGGTTTGGGCGCCTCGCCTCTGCCGCGCAGGAAAGACGTGATGGAAGACAGCGTATAGGTGATGAGTACATTATGGCCGCCCGGCGCGAAACGCTGCAACAGGTACAGGTATTCCTCATCGGACGAAAGGCCTTCAATATTGAGAGCGGCCCCGCCGGTGATGGCTTTGTTCTGGCGCAGTTGACTGTAGAGTTTTTCAAGGGGTACCTGCACCGGTTTGCCCGCGCCCTGCCGGGTAATGGGAACCAGGTAACCGACATTGCGCATGCTGGTAGACCCCGAGCCCACAATGAACAGGTACGGCTGGCCCTCCAGCATCACCGAGGTAATGGCCTCCAGGTCTGGTTTCACGGGTTTCGGGATGCGGCCGCCCACAAGGGAACTCGCCTCCATCAAAGACACCTTTTGCACCACCTTGAACTGGGCGTTGAGGCAGAACAGGTACGGCGAATCATCCCCGATGACGTAATACTGGTCGCCCACGCGCTCAATGCCCGAGGCCGAGGGAACGCCCTCCAGCACCATTTTCTGGGTCACGACAGCGGTGGGTGGGGCTGAGTCTGAGGATGACTGGCAGCCAGAAGAGAATACAGTCATGGAAAGGAAGATACAAAAGCAAAATTGGCGTAAGAACATAATCATTTTGGGTCTACCCTAAATCTGATTCACAGACAAAGACCGATTCCTCGGAAGTATGGTGTACGAGGTAAAGTTGTTTTTAGCCTGATTTTAGAGAAACGACGGGAAAACAGCATCAGACCAGGGCCATCTCTTCTAAAACCTGCCGTGCCCGCAGGCAACTCGCTTCTTTGTCTTTGATTTCCAGCATGATGTCTACGTCCAGCCCGTTGAGGTGGGTGAGAAACTCCCGGAAGAGCTCGGTCTCAATGCTGGTGATGTGCTTGCCCTTGCGCTCTCCCGGGCTTTGCGAGCTGTAGTCCATCATGAGCACGCCGTCTTGCTCTGGGTGCCAGGTACCGGAGGCCAGTTGCAGGGCCTCTTCCATGGGCTCGCCGTTGTTCAGGCACTCGTGGTGGAAGTTGTCGAAGAGAATGGGGATGCCGGTCTCGGCGTGCAGTTCCAAGCAGTCCTGCAGACTGTAGAGGCGGTCGTCGTTCTCCACTACCAGGCGCGCTTTCACGGCCTCGGGGAGTTGCTGGTGGAACGTCTGGATAAAGCGTTTGAGGGCCGCGGGTTTGTCGCCGTACACGCCGCCGGCATGGATCTGCAGTTTGGCCGTGGAGTCCAGCCCCATCAAATCCATGACGCTGCCCTGGTACACCAGCTCCGCGATGCTGTTGCGCACAATGCGCTCGTCTGGCGAGTTGAGCACCACAAACTGGTCTGGGTGCATGGAGATGCGCATGTTGTGCTTCTTGATGTAATCGCCCAGGCGCCGGAACGTCATCTGGAAATGCTGCTGCCAGTTGTAGGTGCAAATCTCATGCGAGGCGAACGGCACCAACCCCGAGCTCATCCGGAAGAACAGGAACCCGTGCTCCAGGTTGTATTCCAGGATGCGGCGCAAACAGGCCAGGTTCTTCTCCACCATCTGCACCAGCCGCTCCTCATTGTAAGAGGCCAGCCTGAACGTGCCCGACGAACTGCAGTCCAGAGATTCATTCACGCAGGGATATCCGATCTTCATGTTACGCAGGTTAGGTAGTATAAACCGGTGTCTGAGGCACATGTTTATGGAATAGTAAACGAAGCAACGCCCGTTGTGTTCCGGAGAAGTGTTTTCTCTTAAAGATGGACGGCCAGTTTGAAGAGAGTAGCATGGCGTTTCAGGCCCGTTTCTCTAAAAACAAGCCTGAAACGAATTCAACTGACGACGGCTTGCCTACTTTCCAACCCATGGTTCAAGTCTGTGACTTGGACCCATCATGCGGGCAGTTTATAACTGCCCTTAGGCGGTAGCTTTAAGAGGTCATTCTGTGCATCCCTCCGCTGGCGCGAGCCTCCGGCTCGTGTCCGCAATTGCTGGATAGTTATCTATATTTTAAAAGTTGATCAGGTATGCGTCCGGACACGAGCCGGAGGCTCGCGCCAGCGGAGGGATGTACAGAATGACAGAAAACATTTCGGGCCTGTTTTCTGAAAAACAGGCCCGAACCAAGAAAATAGCATCCACTCAGAACTCAGAACTCCTTCATTTTACGTCCACCTCTTTCAAGCCTTCGCGCCCGAAGAAAGTGGGGAAATACATGAGCTCGGCCCGGGCGGGGTTCAGGGTGTAAGTTCCTTTGTAGCGCGGCAACAGGTTGATGGTGAACGTGTACTTTCCTTTGCTCAGGTGATTGGAGAAGATAGAAACTTTGTGGCGGAAGTACTCGCGGTGCGCCTCATGGCGGCCCCAGCTGGATTTAGTGTCGTAGGTGCAGCCCGCCGGAATGGGTACTTCGATCATGACGTAAGAGGCATCGGCTTTCACTTCTATCTCCACTTCCATCTCCACCGGCTTACCGGCTGACAGCATGGCTTTGGCCAGCTTGGTATCGGCGAAAGACGTGCGCACCACGAAGTCTTTGTCTACCCGGGCCGGTTGGGTGATCCACTCGTTCTGGTAGGCGGTGAGGTACAGCGCCAGCGAGCCTTGCTTCTTGATGGTAATCGGCTGCGTGGGCGTAAAGGTGGTGTCTACCGGAAACTTCTTCAACGTGGCGTTGACCCCACCAGAGAGGAAAAGCTGGTTTTCGGGAGTCTGGCCTTTTCCCTTTACTAAATCAGGTAATAGCGTCTCTAGGATTCTCGCCGATTCAAAGGTGTTGCGCCAATAGCCGGTGCGGCGCTCGTTCAGCAGGAACACCTGTATTCTGAGCAGATCACGCTCGTGATTGCCCGCCGTTTTCAAGATTTCATAGGCCAGCAGCGTGTTGGAGATGTGGCTGTCAAACAGGCTGTTTTTGTTTTCGCCCCAATGCAAGCCGCCCAAGGTGGTGGCGCGCTGGTATTTCTGCAGCGTATCCAGGGGAGCCTTCATCTGCAGTTTCTGCCTAAGCCGTGTCAGGCGAAACTGGTCTTCCAAAGAGAGTTTGGGCTGTTTCTCCAGCTTGGTCACGTAGGCCGGGAAGTCTACTTTGGCCTCCAACTTCTGCAGTATCTCCAAGGCTCTGATTTTGTCCTGCGCTTCTTTCCTTTCCACATGATAGGTCAGGTAATCAACCAGCGGTTGTTTTTTGAAATTGGTGCTGTAACCTTCCTGCTGGGCCATGACCAAAGCCTCGGTGACGTGATGGCTGATCCAGAGGTAAGCGGGACCGTTTTCCCACCAGCTCCAGGTGCCGTCCTGCTTCTGGGTTTTCTCCAGGTGCCGGATGGCGCGGTTCACCAGTTTGTCATGCTCAAATTCTTTGCCCAGAGCCGCCTGTATGCGTTTCTCCCACAGCAAGCCTTTCAGTTTAGAGGCGGCCTGCTCGTTGCACCAGTACTCATAGCGGTGCAGGGCCTTGATCTCATCCAGCATGACCTGCAGCAAGTCGCTCTGGGCGTAGAAATGCACTGGGCCTTTGGCGGGATCAAACGTGAGGGTAACCGTGGTGTCAATGGGCAGCGATAGGAAAACGCCTTTACGCTCCAGCACGCCTTTTTTATAAACCCCAATGTGCCGCCGCTCTCCGTCTGAGAAGCCGCTGCCCTGCTGCAAAGAGTACATCAACTCCACCGAGTCCGGTGCGACGGCCGGGGCCTGAATCATGACAGTATCGGTGAACACCCGGCCTAGTTTCAGGTTCTGTTGCCGAAGCGCCTGTCCGTTAAATTCAAACCGGGTCTGTACACTGGCAGTATCTGGCAGGTAGTTCACGGCTTTGCTGATGATTTGCGTTTTATCGCCTTCAATCAGGAACCTCGGACCGCTTAAGGTTGCCATCATGGCTTTGAACGACCGGATCTCGGTGGTGGCGGTGCCACTCCGCTTCTTTCCATCCATCGCCAGTACGTGGGTTTTCCAACTGGTGACATCGCCGGGGAAGGTAACCGGGAACGTGGCTTTGCCTTGTTTATCGGTGGCCAAACGCGGCTGCCAAAACGCGTAATCAGAGAAGTAACTGCGGATGGAAGCGGTGGCGTCTGCCTCGGCACCAGCCAGAAGCGGCTGCTCGGCCTCGGCTTTGCCTTTCTTGGTGGTAATGATGATGACGCCGTTCGCTGCCGCTGTTCCGTAAATGGCAGTTGCCTCAGTGCCTTTCAAGATGGTAAAGGAAGCAATAGCGTTCGCCTCCAAATCTCCCATCTTTCCGCTGAACGGCAGACCATCTACTATTATTAATGGCGCCGTATTGCCCTGGATGGAGGAGGCTCCCCTGATGCGAATAGGACCATTGGATTCTGCTACCTGCACTCCGGCCACCCGGCCTTGCAGCGCACCTTGTATCCCGTAGCCGGTAACCACCACTTCATCTAATGCTCTGACATCACCCATTAACTTGATCTCAATCCGGCGGCTGCCCCTTACCGGTACTACCTGGGTAATATATCCAATGAAGGAAATCTCGAGCACTCCGTTTGAAGGGGCTTCAATGGAGAACCTGCCATTCACATCAGTTGCAATAGCTGTGCTAGTTCTCTTTACCTGAACCGTTACTCCCGGCATGGCTTCCCCGGTGGCCGCATCAAACACCTGGCCTTCTACCTCATTGGAGTAACTTCCCAATGAACCACTGTAGATCACCGTAGGAGTTGAGTTAGCAGGTGCCGGTATAGACAATGGGGCGGTAGTGATTGCCCGGCGTTTGGCGGCTTCCACGCTGTTCTGTAAATACGCTTCCAGGGATTTGGTCTCTGGTGTAGGAGCTTTTAGCTGAGAGTTGCTGAAGAGAAGGCGCAGTTCCCCGTTGGGCCGGATGGTCACCAGGGTGCTGATTTGCCGGTGGTCTGTAAACACCAGCACCAGTTTGTATTTCTTAGGAGCCAGTTGGTTCAGATGGTTCATGCTGCCTCGGTACATGGCTACCTGTTCATTGGAGGCGTTGGGTTCATACAAAAAGACAAACCTAGGGCCTTCCGCAAACGTGGAATCCAGTTGCCAGTGCAAACGGCCGCTACCCGCTTCGGTGCGGTACTCGGGTTTTTCCAGTATTTTAGATAACCAGAAGGTGTTTTGGGCTTCTTCCCACTGGTGCCGCAAGCCTTTTTCTGTATAAGCGATTTCTGCCAAAGAACTAGACGAAAGGTGATAAGAACTGCCTTTCGAGGAAAGGGACACTTTGTCTGGGAACGTCAGTTTTTCGCGCATTTTCAGCAAACCAGGTTCAAAACGATGGGTGTAGTTGGCTTCGGGCGTAAAGCTGGTCGTGAAGTTTCCCAGCGAATAGAACTGCACCTCATGTGGTCTGAAAGGACCGGTCAGCAGGATTTTATCCCATTGATTTCCGCGGTTGAAAGTTCTTAGGGCTGGGCTGTTGGGTAAGTACAGCACGGTTTTTCCTTGCTTAAGGAAAGTGAGGCCGGTATGGAAGTTCTGCTCCACAGGCACCAGGTACTGAGACAGGGCGCCTTGTTCAGATTTGGAAAGATACCCTGCTTCGGCTTTTTCCAGTAAAGCGGGCATCTTGTTCTGGTCGATGCTCAGGATTAGTTTCTGCCCTTGTTTCAAGTACACGCTGTCTAATTCAAGGATATGCTTGGCCGTGCGAAGTTTCAGGGAATGGTACCCGCTGTCGGCCGGGAAAGAATAAGGCGGCACCACATCTGTGCCGGAGAAATACACCGGTACCTGGTCCAGGAAAATCACATGCACGGGCACCACCCGGCCGGAGTCTACCACAAAGGGAGCGAACTGGGTGGTACTATCTGGGGTGACGGTGTAGTTGGAGTAAAGTCCGCTTTCTGGGTATAGTAACTGGTAATAGGCCAGGCTGTCCAAGCCCATGCTTTTCCGCCAATGGGTCCACTGCAGAAGATGGGAGCCCTGGCCCGGCGCATCTTTCCTAGAAAAGGTGCGCTTGTCTTTTCTGCTTTGGAATTTTTGGTACTTGGGAAGCGAAGGCGGTGAATCGTTCCTGAACTTTGAGGTGAGGGCGTAGGCTGTTACATCCACGTTGGCCGCAGGTTTGCCTTTGGCGTTCTTCACTTCTAAGGTCAGATTGGTTTTCTGCCCGGGATAAACTGTAGCCGGTGCCTGAACGGTGATGTTTAGTTTATTCTTCCGGAAGGGGGCATTGTATTCCTCGCTCTTCACCTCGCCGCCCCACAGGTACTGCACAGACACATAGTACGGCTCCTGGTTGGTGGCTTTCCGGGTGTTTTGCCAAAAAGAAGCGGTATCCTGGCCCCGGTCAATTAAACTGTTGTTTTTGTAAACGAAGTACCAAAACGGCAGGCGTCTGGGGTTCTGGATGGAAAGGAATAAAGAATCACCGGTGCGCTCAGAATAGAACTGGAGGTTGGCTGGTTCTTCTCTCAGTTCCAGGGTGCTTTGCAGCTTTCCGGAGGTGAGCTGATACTTCCGGGCATGGGCTTGCAAAGGAAGGAGGGCTGGCAGTTGAACGACTTGCGTCTGCAGTTTCTTGCCCTGGGCATCGGTTAAGACCAGCGTGGCTGTTTTAGGAAGTGACTTCTCGGCCTGCAGGTAGGTGGCCTGCACGCTGTCTTGGAGCAGGGTTAGCTGCATGTGGCCGTCTTCAAAAGAGTAAAGGCCGTTGGCGCTTTTGGTGCTCCGTTCATTGCTGGAGTTCAGGAAAACGGCTTGCACCTGGTACTCCACCTTCGCCTTCGGGAAGATGGTGGCCGGAAGCTGGATAGTGGTTTCGCCGGAGCTCTCCAAAGGCTGCTTATGTACCCACAACGTGTCTGAAATAAACTGCACCGGATCTTTGGTCTCCCTGATCTGCCTGGTGAGCACGGTGATTTCTACCCGGGCATCGGTTAAAGTTAAGCCGTTGGCATCGGCTCCGCGCAGGATGACGCTGTTGGTGGTACCCGCAAAATGCTCGGGTTTCTCTAGCCTGAGGGTGTAGGTGTTCTCCTTCAGTTCATAGTCTTCGTACTTAAACTGGGTAGTGATGATGCGGTCATCGTCCCATTTTTTCTCCCGTACCAGAGTCAGGTTTACATAGGTGTCTAACCTGAGTTGGAGAGAATCATGGAGCACAAAAGAACCTTCGTAGGCACCCGGCCGGAATGGTTTCACGTCACCCAACTTCTTGGTATTGCTGTTGCCGTAGAGCTCTGCCCGCAAGTACTTTTTGTAGAGTTTTCCGCTTGGTTTTACCAAAAACGCCTTGTACTGCACCGTGTCACCTGGGCGGTACATGGGTTTGTTAAGAGCTAAGTAGCCCCGAGGCTGCTTCTTTTCGTTCCCGTCATAGTTGCGGTATGTGTCATCGAAAATGCCAAATACTTTACGCACCACACCTTGTGGATCATGGTACCTTAAACTATATACGATATCTCTGAAAGGATTGTAGACAACTTTCCAAGCCGGTCCCCAGACGTAGTAAATGGGTTTTGTGTAGACAATCTTTCTCCAGAGTGGGAGATGGTATTGGGCCTTTTTAGAAGATTGCTCTACCGGCACATAAAACGTGTAGCCTTCATGCGTCACCGAGAGCAGTCCGCTTTTCTTGATGTTGGCCCGCCGGTAACTTTCTGAGGCAGCATCGAACGGGATCTTTTTCCTGCCCAGTTCTACCTTGGCGTTGGTGATGGGGTTGCCCAAAGAGTCATACAGCACTGCCGCCAAATCCACGTGGTTCTTCAGGAGCTGCAGTTGCAGATTGGTCTGGCTCTCCAGAGAGTACATCAAATCAGGTCCCGAGGTGTAGGTGTACAGGTAATGCCCCTGCGGTAACCGCTTCTGATAGGACAGGTTGGTGGGGAACGAGTCTATCCTGGAATGAAAGAAGCTTTCTTTGGCTGCGTCCATTCCTTTCTCATACAGCTGTTTGGCCTCTGTGTCAGTGATTTTGTAGAGGTAAGTGTAATAACTGGTGGTGCGGCTGTGGACCAGGTCGCGCTGGGCAAGAGCCTTGGATTGTGTCAGCAGGCAAAGGGCAGAAAGCAAGAAGGTGAAACGGGTGCGGAGGCAGGGGAGCAGCGGCATGCGGGCGTTTTTTGTCTTAATATAGCGAAAAAACAGTATTGCGCTGCATGCCGAGGAAAGCACAATGTTCTGTTTTGCGCCTGATTTTCAGAAAACAGGCGTAAAACCAAGGGAGCCACCCCCTAGCCTTAATCCGGATTCTTCGTTTGGATGGGTGGCAAAAAAGCCTAATTTTGCGTACAGTTTTAACCAGAGCGTACATCTTTCACATAATCCACTACACATGAGTGTTTTAGTAAATAAAGATTCCAAAGTGATTGTGCAGGGCTTCACCGGCTCAGAAGGTTCCTTCCACGCACAGCAAATGATTGAGTATGGCACCAACGTAGTAGGTGGCGTAACCCCAGGCAAAGGTGGTTCTACCCACTTAGACCGTCCGGTGTTCAACACCGTAGCTGAGGCTGTACAGAAAGCCGGAGCCAACGTGTCTATCATTTTCGTGCCACCAGCCTTCGCCGCTGATGCCATCATGGAAGCCGCCGATGCCGGTATTGAAGTGATTGTGGCCATCACCGAAGGAATTCCGGTGAAAGACATGGTTGCCGCTAAAAACTACATCAAAAACAAGCCGGTTACCTTAATCGGACCAAACTGCCCAGGCGTGATCACCCCAGGCGAGGCGAAAGTGGGTATCATGCCAGGTTTCGTGTTCAAGCCAGGTAGAATCGGGATCGTGTCTAAGTCTGGTACGTTGACCTACGAGGCCGCTGACCAGATCGTGAAAGCTGGTTTGGGTATCTCTACTGCCATCGGTATCGGTGGTGACCCAATCATCGGAACACCTACTAAAAACGCAGTGGAACTGTTGATGGAAGACCCAGAGACCGATGCCATTGTAATGATTGGTGAGATTGGTGGTAACTACGAAGCCGTAGCTGCGGAGTACATCCGCGCTACGGGTAACAAGAAGCCAGTAGTTGGTTTCATCGCGGGTCAGACCGCTCCGGCTGGTCGTAGAATGGGCCACGCGGGTGCCATCATTGGTGGTGCCGATGATACCGCTGCCGCTAAAATGCGCATCATGCGTGAGAACGGCATCCACGTAGTAGACTCTCCAGCTGAAATTGGCGAGACTATGGTAAGAGTATTACAGGGCGAGACGACCAACGCGTAAGTTTCTTCCCTTATAGCATAAAGAAAGGCGGCTCTTTGCAGAGCCGCCTTTCTTGTTTTAGGCCCGTTTTGGTCAAATAAGCCGAAAACTGGTTTACTTGATTTTCACCACCCGCACCGGGTTGCGCTCGCGCAGGCCATCGGGCAAGTGGGCTACAATCTCATCACGGAGCGCTTCAATCAATTTCTTCTTCAGAAAGCTGCGGTGCACCACCAAGCTCACTTCTCGCAAAGGCTGAGGCTCGGCAAAAGGCCGAATCATGGCTTTCTTCTCGTTTGACATGTCCTGCACCGATAGCTCGGGTAGCAACGTAATGCCGCTTTGGGTCTCTACAATGCGTTTGAGGGTTTCCAGGGAGCCACTTTCGTAGTCTAAGTGTACGTTGCGGGTGCCTTTGGCGCGGTTACAGAGTTGCAGGACCTGGCTCCGGAAACAATGACCATCGTTCAGGAGCCACAGATCGGCGGGATCAATAGCCTCGGCGGTAATGGTTTCGTTTTGGGCCAAAGGATGCGTAGGGTGCAGGTAACCCACAAAAGCCTCGTAGAAAAGCGGCACCTCCACAATGGTTTTATCGTGCAGAGGCGTCACCAACAAGCCCACATCCAGCAACTCCAACCGCAGGTTCTCCACAATGCTGCTGGTGACCAGCTCCTGAATAGTGACGTGTACTTTGGGGTACTTTTGGATAAACGAGGTAATAAACAGCGGCACCAGGTACGGCGCCAGGGTAGGGATGACGCCAATCCGGAGTTCGCCCGTGATGCCGTCGCGCTGCACCTTTACCAGTTCCTCAATCTTCTTGAACTCGGCCACAGCTACTCTGGCTTGGGCAATCACTTCTTTCCCCAACTCAGTGGGGCGCACCGGCACCCGGCTCCGGTCAAAAACCTGCACGCCTAGTTCCTCCTCCAGTTTCTGAATCTGCATGCTCAGCGTGGGCTGCGTCACAAAACATTTCTCAGCGGCAGTGGCGAAGTGGCGGTAGGTGTCTACAGACAGCAGGTATTCCAGTTGGGTGAGGGTCATCTTAGTATTGAATGATGGAGAGGTTGAGTGATGGAATGAATGAAGTTCCTGGGTGAATTTTTGGTGTTTATCCTAGATGGCTTTTTGAGCTTGTTTTCTGAAAAGGAGACTTAAAATGCGTTCTCTGGAGTTTAGACAAAGGTAATAGATAATGGCTATGATCGTATAAGTACTATCAATTTGTTCTATATAATCGTTTCGGACACCTTTGTCGTATGGTTAGGCAGTACAAGAACATTTTCTAACCTATCACACCACTATGGAATCACACAACGAATTAGGACTGGAACGCAGAGATACCAAAGATCTGGCCGTTAAATTGAATGAGTTACTGGCCAACTACCACGTGTATTACCAAAACCTGCGCGCCTTCCACTGGAACATCAAAGGCGGAAACTTCTTCGCGCTGCACGCCAAGTTTGAGGAACTGTACACCGAGGCCTTCGAGACCATTGATGAGATTGCTGAGCGTATCTTAACCCTGCGCCACGTGCCCATGCACAGCTTCTCAGATTTCCTGGCCACGTCGCGCGTGCAGGAAAGAAAAGGCCTTACCTCAGATGTAGACACCGTGGCCGCCACCGTGGAGAACATCGGGCAGATCATCCACTTGGAGCGCGAGGTGCTGGCCTTGGCCGCTGAATTGGACGACGAAGGTACCCAAGGACTGATCAGCGATAACCTGAACACCCTGGAGAAAAACCTCTGGATGCTGAACGCCTTCCAAGGTTCTTAGAGCATGTTTAGATTTCATCTTTGCGCTGCAAACAACCATAAAAAGAACCTGCATTTGCATTTTCCTCGCCCCGTAGCGCTGCTACGCTGCTCAAAAAACGCTTCCGCAGAACCCTTCTCTGGTCATTTTCGCTTGCAAACCTGAAATTCAAACAAGCTCTTAACCCACCGCTCCTAAAACACTACTAATACCCTTTATTACCTTTTAACCTCCAATTACATGTCACAAAACCGAGTACTATCTGTTGGGGCAGAATTCCCTGCCTTTTCCAAAAAAGCTGTTGTTTCTTTAGAGAGAGACCAAGAGTTTAGAACCATCACCGAGCAAGAGCACCGCCAAAACGACCAGTGGCTGGTGATGTTCTGGTGGCCGAAAGACTTCACCTTCGTGTGTCCCACCGAAATCGCTGAGTTCAACAAGAACTACGACGAGTTCCGCGACCGCGATTGCCAACTGATTGGCGCCTCCACTGATTCTGAGTTCGTGCACGCCGCCTGGCGCCGTGACCACGACGATCTGCGTGGCCTTCGTTTCCCGATGCTGGCCGATACCTCTAAGTCTTTAGCCGAAGAGCTGGGTATCTTAGATACTGAAGAGCGCGTAGCCTACCGCGTGACGTTCATCGTAGATCCGCAAGGCATCATCCAGTGGGTGAGCGTGAACGGATTGAGCGTGGGCCGTAACGTAGCCGAGGTGCTGCGTGTGCTGGACGCTCTGCAAACCGATGAGCTTTGCCCTTGCAACTGGAAAAAAGGCGAAGCCACTTTATCCGTTTAATTTCTTTTTTATACAGGAAGGCTGCGGAGGGCCGGAAGGGAATGTCTGTCACTTACCGGTCCCCGAAGCTTCTGTTTCTATTTCTCTTTTGAAAAGGTAACTGACCAGATTGGGCTTTTAGACAGCCGTTGCTCCAGCACCTTCCTATCCATACAATCCCATGCTTTCTGTCATCCAAGAAACCCAACAAGATTTCCTGAAGGACTTAGGTCTTTCCGGCCAAGATTTCGCGCGCCTGGACCAACTGGTGCAAGGCGACTCCAAATATCTGAAAGATTTGCGCATCAACCTGAAAACCGCGCTGCAGTCTGAAAACGTAACTTCTAAGGAAGCCTACCTGATTGCCTTGTCTGCGGCGGTGAACGAGGAAAACAACACCCTGACGGAGTCATTCCGGACATTAGCTGCGGCCCATGGCGCTACCGACGCTGAGTTGGCGGAGGCGGTTGCGGTAACTTCGCTTTTGAGCACCAACAACATTCTGTACCGTTTCAAGCATTTCATGCACACTGATTTCTATGAGTCAGCGCCTGCCAAAGTGAAGATGAACATCATGATGAACCCCGTAACCGGCAAAGAATTTTTCGAGCTGGTGAGTCTGGCTATCTCGGCTATCAACGGCTGTGAGCGCTGCGTGACCTCGCACGAGGAAAGCGTACGCAAGCTAGGCGCTTCTGAGCAGCGCATTTTTGATGCCGTGCGCATTGCCGCCGTGGTGGTGGGCGTGAGCAAGGTCATCCGTTAGTTTTATATTCCATTGCCTATGTCATTGGCATTAAATCAGGTAACCGTTTCTGTGCACCAAGTGCCGGAGGCGGTTACTTTTTATAAGAACCTGGGCCTGCACCTGATTGTGCAGAGTCCCCACTACGCTCGTTTCGTGTGCCCCGATGGGCTTTCCACGTTCTCGGTGCACTTGCACCAGGAGGGTACTTTTCAGCCTTCTACTACCACCGTGTACTTTGAATGTGCCCAGCTAGACCAGCAGGTGCTTTCCTTGAAAGAGAAGGGTTACGTGTTTGAGCAGGAACTCAAAGACCAGTCGTGGGGCTGGCGGGAAGCGTATTTGCGCGATCCATCCGGGAATCTCATCTGCCTGTATTACGCTGGTGAAACCCGGGTAAACCCCGCATGGCGCCTGCCAGAAAGCAAGCACCAGCATTTCCTCACCGAGTCACGTGTCATCCATTGGCTAGATGCCATGCAGACCGCTTTGGGCGAGAATAACGCCGTTGCCTTGCAGAGTCTTTTCACCGCGGATGTGCGGTTGCTGGAGTCGCCGTTTGCCGCCCCTATCTTCGGGTCTGCTAAAATCAAGCAACACTGGGACAAAGTCATGGGCCTTTACGCCAATGTTTCATACAATTTGGTAGGCGTGCAGGGGAACGTAGGCTACGCGCAACTGGAAGGCACCTGGGGAATCTCCGACAGCGTGGTGTACAGCGCCATGCTGGCCCTCCGCTTCAACCCCGCTGGCCTCTGCATCGAAGTAGTGGTTTGGGGCGGACCTACCATCTCCAGAGGCGCCATGCTGAAGAATGTTTCCAGGCAGGTTCCGGAAAACTAAGCCCAAAACAGAGGAGAGATAATTGCCGGCTAAAATAGGTTGGATGGAACAACTGTAGAGACCAGGCATCGCCTTGTCTCCCCGTTATCTGATCCAGGAAACCTGATTTACGTTTTCTGATGTAGGGACGCTCGCGCCAGCGTAATTATTGGATGTTGTAGGGGCAATCCCTTGTGGTTGCCCTTGACGGTGATTCAACGTAAAGGGCAACCACAAGGGATTGCCCCTACAAACAAAAAGGCCCTTCGCTTGGTAGCAGAGGGCCTTTTTACATCGTTTTTATAAAATCAGCCCTAAAACGGAGCTGGAATTCTACTTGTTACTTCGCGTAAGACACAGAGCGCATTTCGCGGATCACCGTGATCTTGATTTGGCCTGGGTACTGCATCTCTTTCTCAATCTTCTGTGAGATATCGAAGGAAAGCTGCTGGGCGCGTTCGTCGGTGACGTTATCGGCGTCTACCATCACGCGCAGCTCGCGGCCGGCCTGGATGGCGTAGCACTGGTTCACGCCTTCAAACGAGTGGGCGGTTTCTTCCAGTTCTTTCAGACGTTTGATGTACGATTCCATGATCTCGCGGCGGGCACCAGGGCGGGAACCGGAGATGGCATCACATGACTGGATGATAGGAGAGATCATAGCGGTCATCTCAATCTCATCGTGGTGAGCGCCAATGGCGTTGCAAACATCCGGGTGTTCTTTGTACTGCTGGGCCAGTTGCATCCCGATGATGGCGTGCGGCAGTTCTGGCTCTTCCGTCGTTACTTTCCCAATGTCGTGTAACAGACCGGCGCGTTTGGCGTGCTTCACGTTCAGGCCAAGCTCGGCAGCCATGGTGGCGCAAAGGTTGGCTACTTCTCTAGAGTGCTGCAGCAGGTTCTGGCCGTAAGATGACCGGAAGCGCATGCGGCCTACCATCTTGATCAACTCAGGGTGCAGACCGTGGATACCCAGGTCAATGGCGGTACGCTCGCCAATCTCCACAATCTCCTCTTCAATGCTTTTCTTGGTTTTAGACACCACTTCCTCAATACGGGCCGGGTGGATACGACCATCGGCTACCAGGCGGTGCAGGGAAAGACGGGCAATCTCGCGGCGAACGGGATCAAAACCAGAGATGATGATGGCTTCCGGAGTATCGTCCACGATGATCTCCACGCCGGTAGCGGCTTCCAGGGCGCGGATGTTACGGCCTTCGCGGCCGATGATCTTGCCTTTGATATCGTCAGACTCAATGTTAAAGATAGAGACGCAGTTCTCAATGGCGTGCTCGGCGGCGGTGCGCTGGATGGTCTCAATCACTACCTTTTTGGCTTCTTTGGTAGCGGTGAGTTTGGCCTCGGCCACAATGTCTTTGATGTAAGAAGAGGCGCGGGTAGAGGCTTCAGACTTCAGGTTCTCTACCAGTTGCTCACGGGCTTCCTCGGCGCTCAGGTTCGCGATGCGCTCCAGACGGCTCAGGATCTCGTGGTGGTCTTGCTCTACTTTGGTGAGTTTGTCGCGGTACTGGGCCTCCAGGTCTTCTTTGCGCTTGTTGAAGCCTTCCAGTTGCTGGTTCAGTTTGTCTTTGAGTACCTCGGTTTCCTGCTCTTTTTTCTTCAGGTCTTCCTGCTGCTTGGTAATGAACTGCTCGCGCTGCTTTACCTTGTTCTCATTCTGGATGATAATGTTTTTCTTGCGGTTGGCCTCTTCCTCGTGCTCGGCTTTCAGCTTCAGGAAGTGTTCCTTGGCTTCCAGCATCTTGTCTTTCTTCTGGGTCTCGGCTTTGACTTCCGCTTCGCGGATGATGAGTTTGGCCCGCTCGGTGGCCTGTTCTTCCTGCTCCTTGAAGAGCTTCAGGAGCAGCACGCGGCCCACGTAGAAGCCAATACCGGCGCCTACTACCGCTGCTAAAATGATATAAATGGTCATAACTATAACTTTAAAGGGTTAAAGTATAGCAATGACACTTGGCCAATTTTAAGCGGAGCGGACGGTTGATTATCCGAGCTGCAGAGAAGAAAGCAGTTGGTTCAAAGATGCGAGTTTCTGCTCCAACGTGAGTTGGATTTCAACGGAGGCGTCCTCCGTCTTTATTTTATCAGCGGCGGTTTCCAGCGCAATCATGGCCAGCAGATCCTGCTTGTCATGAATCCCGAACTCTTCCCGGAACATTCTCAGGCGCTCGTTCAGGTATTTTCCGGCCTGCCGCAGCCTTTCTTCCTCGTCCTCGTTTACCCGCATTGGATATTCGCGGTCGGCTATCTTGATGCGTATAGATAACTCACTCATGTCCAGATGCTGTTAAGGGCTGCTGTGGCGCGTTTGTTGGTCAGAAGGTTGCAGTGCGTGGTAATCAAAAAGTAAAAGTTCCGCATCTCAAGCCTAGGGTTCTAAATTGGTATATCAGCGTGCGGGCACGCGTTTTAAAAAGAGAACAAACAACAACCGCAACCAGACAACCCGTTCTTCTATTCTTTTAAATAAGCGATGCACTTGTCAATTTCGCGCAAGTACTCGTTTATTTTTAGCTTCAACTCCGTTGAATTGGTAGTGTCTACTGCTATGGTTTGTACAATTTTACTAATATTATCTTGATTCTGAAAATTTTTTATCTCAGCATCTTTTTCCTGAATCACCTGCTGGAGGCGCGCTATTTCCTGGTGGGCGGCCTGTAGCCGTTCCTGCCCGGCCTGGTACTGCTGTACCAGTTGGTGCACTTTGCCCTCAATGGACTGAATCTGCTGCAGATAGGATTGGTCAGACATCTTACTTCCGGATTACGGCTCCTAGTTGGTGCTCAAACTGTTGCATCAGGCGATTCATGGTAGAATCAATCACTTTGTCGGTGAGCGTTTGGTTTTTGTCCTGCAGGGTGAAGCTGATGGCGATGGCTTTTTTGCCGCTCTCAATCTTATCCCCTTCGTAGACGTCAAACACGTTCACGTCTTGCAGAATTTTCCGCTCCACCCGCTGGGCCACCTGCCTGATCTGGTCAAAAGATACGGATTTTTCCACCACCAATGACAAGTCGCGGCGCACTTCGGGGAATTTAGACAACTCCTCAAATACCAGCTTCTCTTTGTAGTTGCGCAACAAATAATCCCAATTCAGCTCTGCGTACCACACTTGCTCCTTCACGTCTACCTGCTTGCACACGCTGTCTTTCAGTAATCCGATGTGGCCCAGGGTCACATCGCCTTTCACGTAAGTCACGCCGCCCGCCAGGTACGGGTGCTGGGTAGGCTGGGTCGTGTAATTGGGTTGGCGGCAAAGCGTCAATACCTGCTGCACTTGTCCGGCCAGGTCATGAAAAGTGGCTTTGGCGGTCGCCTGCTGCCAGCTCTCGGCCGCGCGGTTACCGGTCATGAACAAGGCCAGGTAGTTGTTCTCTTTGTATTTCTCGCCTTCTTTCCGGTAAACCTTGCCAATCTCAAACACCTTCAGGTCGCGCTGACGGCGGTTGATGTTGTGTCTTAAAACTTCCAAACCTGAGTACACCAAGGTCAGGCGCATGGCGTCCAGATCTTCTGAGTTGTAGTTCAGAATAGGAACCAGGTCGGCCGGCGTGTTGCCCTCCGCGTCTTTGTAGTAGTTGGAATTGGTGAGCGAGTTGGTGATGGTCTCTAGGTAGCCGTTGGCTGCCAGCGCATCGGCGATGCGCTTGGTGATCACCTCCGGGTCAGGGTTGGGGAATTTAGCCAGGAAACTGGCGGCCAGGTTCTGGCTCAGTTGGATGTTGTTATAGCCGTAGATGCGCAGCACCTCCTCCACCACATCGGCCTCGCGGGTCACATCCACTTTGTACGGCGGAATGGACAGGAGCAAGTCCTCGGCGGTTTCTTCCTCAATCCCGATGCCCAAATCCGTCAAGATCTCTTTGATTCTGGCTTCGCCGATATGCTGGCCGATGAGTTGGTGCACGCGGGCGTAGCTCACGCGAATTTGCGTTGGCGCCACCGGGGTAGGGTACACATCCACAATCTCAGAGGAAATCTCGCCACCGGCAACTTCCTGAATCAACAAAGCGGCTCTTTTCAGGGCCGTGATAACCATGTTCGGATCTGTGCCGCGCTCAAAGCGGAACGAAGAATCGGTTTTGATGCCGTGGTTCTGAGAAGTTTTCCGGATGCCAGCTGGGGCGAAGTAAGCGCTTTCCAGGAAGATATTCTGGGTAGCCTCAGTCACACCGGCCTGCAAGCCGCCGAACACGCCCGCCAGCACCATTGGCTCCTCGGCGTTGCTGATGGTCAGGTCCTCGGCGCGCAAGGTACGCTCCACGCTGTCCAGGGTAGTGAATTTGTCACCCTCGGTAGCGTTCTTCACAATGATCTTACCGCCCTTAATCTTCTCGGCATCGAAGGCGTGCATGGGCTGGCCCAGTTCGTGCAGCACGTAATTGGTCACGTCCACTACGTTATTGATCGGCGACAAGCCAATGGCTCTCAACCGTTGCTGCAACCACTTAGGCGACTCCTGCACTTTCACGCCAGAAACGGTCACGCCTGCATAGCGCGGACAAGCCTCAGGGTTTTCCACCTCCACCGAGATGGGCAGATTGGTATTGGCTACTTTGAAGTTGTTTAGGTCGGGCAGTTGGTATGGTGTTTTGAGCAAGGCCTGCAGATCACGGGCTACCCCCAGGTGTGAGGCGGCATCCGCGCGGTTAGGCGTCAAACCAATCTCGAATACCTCATCAGAAGCCAACCCGAAGTACTGGGCCGCCGGGGTTCCGTTAGGCAAATCAGTGTCCAGCACCATAATGCCGGAGTGGTCGGTGCCTAGGCCAAGTTCGTCCTCGGCGCAGATCATGCCCTCAGACACGGCACCTCTGATTTTTGATTTTTTTATCTGGAAAGGCTCGCCCCCAGCCGGGTACAAGGTGGCGCCTACGGTAGCGATGACTACTTTCTGACCCGCCGTTACGTTGGAGGCGCCGCAGACAATGTGCTTGGGTTCGCCTTCGCCGGTATCCACAGTGGTCACGCTCAGTTTATCTGCATCGGGGTGTTTGGCGCAGGTGAGTACTTCGCCAATGACCATGCCTTTGAGGCCGCCGGCCACTACCTCTACTGTTTCAATGCCTTCTACCTCCAGGCCGGCATCAGTAAGGAGTTTGCCCACTTCCTGGGCGGGTTTATCTATAGAAATAAGGGTCTTCAGCCAATCCAGTGATATGCGCATGGTGTTCTTCTCAGGGTGTGACAGGTGCAGCCACGCCGCACCTATAGCCGTTTTGCGGCTACAATTTTCAAAATTACCAAAAACTGGTTAAGATGGAGAAATCAGGGCGTTATTTTGTGGAAAACCTAATCCAATGGCTTTAATACCTTGATTAGAAGGGGTGCGGACGGTTTTGAGCTATTTTTGCGGAAACAAGCTTGAAACAGCAATGACAGAAAGGATTGTAGGTCCACCAAACAATACGAGGTCTTTTGAACCAGCGGTCAAGCATAGACAACAAGTGATTTCCTCCGCTGGCGCGAGCGTCCCGCTCGTGTCCGCACGTATTTCTGATCCTCTTTTAGAATCAGAGAAAGCAATCCATCAAGTACGGACACGAGCGGGACGCTTGCGCCAGCGAATAACTCAGAAATCAAGACTCAAGACTCAGAACTCAGGACTTGCCAAGTTTACTTGGCAAACGCTTGCTCGCCGGCCGGGATTTTCACCTTCAGGCGGTTTTCGGCGGGAGGCATGGGACAGGCGAACTGCGGATTGTAGGCGCAGAAAGGATTGTAGGCTTTGTTGAAATCCAGCACAATGGTTTGCCCATTGGGAATTGCGTCCAGGTAGCGGCCTCCGCCGTAGGTCTCGAAGCCATTGGTTTGGTCGGTGAAGGGGATGAACAGCGTGTCTGAGGTGGAGCCGGCTTTCTGGAACAAAGTGAGCGTGTGCGTCTGGCCTTCCAGTTCAAAAGAGGCTTTGCCTTTTACAAAATACGGTTCCTGAGTGCCGGTGGTCATGGGCATGGCAATTGGTTCCTTGCCTTCGATGGCCGTGAAATCAGCGGCGACCTCAAAATCACGGGCCGGGGCGTAGTAATTGAGCTTGTTGAAGGAGCGGCGCAAAGAATCGGGGAGGGGAGAGCGGGTAAGGCTTCGGAAGGAGAGGTCCTTGTTTTCCCTGAATTTAAGGACGGCCTGGTTGTAGCTTTCATCGTTGTAGAACAGGTCTTTTACCAGATAGCCTACAATGAGCAGCACGCCAATAAGAATGATGTATTTAAATCCTTTCATGAACTAAGGCAGGTTGAAGGCGCAAAGGTCGGAAAGAAAACAATACAGAAATGCAGACAAGCGTTTTTGGCCTATTTTTCTAAAAACAGGCCCCAAGAAAACGTAGCGTCGTTACCCTGTAACGACGTGGCGCTATGAAACAATACCGCCTCTCTTTGCAAAGACCTATTCTAAATGCAATTAAATAAGGTGTCTGTTGCAAATCACTTTTTTGGGCTTCGTTGAAACAGGCTTGCGGTGTAGCACCTCGTCGTTACAGGGTAACGACGCTACGGGCCTGATGGGCACAAAATTACTATTTCTGGCCTGTTTTTTTAGGAAAGTGCCTTCAAGTAGAAAGGCAGCCACTTCTCAGCAGCTGCCTTCCAGACAGACAAAGCAATGGGCAATTAACAATCAGCAATTCTTAAAGAAGGTCCTCGTCCGCGAAGCTGTAGTAGCTGTTATCGGTGAAGATGAGATGGTCCAGAATGGGCAGGTCCAGTACTTTGCCGGCTTCCTGTAGTTTTTTGGTGAGCGAGATGTCGGCGGCGCTGGGTTTCAGTTGGCCCGAGGGGTGGTTGTGCACCAGGATAATGGCGCTGGCCAGGTTCTCCAGGGCGTGTTTGAAGATGATCTTGGGATCGGCAACGGTGCCGGCCACGCCGCCGGTGCTGATCTGGATCTTCTTCATGATGGTGTTGGCACGGTTAAGCAGGATGATCCAGAACTCCTCGTATGGCAGGTCCAGCAGGTGCGGACGGATGTAGTCGTAGATATCAGTGGAGCAGGTGATGCGGGTTTTCACGGCAGGGGCGGCTTCTTTGCGTCTTCGGCCCAGTTCCAGCGCGCTCACAATGGAGATGGCCTTGGCTTCGCCGATGCCTTTGTGTTTCTGCAGTTCCTTCACGGTAAGCCGGGCCAGGGCATTGAGGTCGTTGTCTACCGCGCTGAGGATGAGTTTGGCTACGTCCACAGCACTCAGTTTGGCCGTGCCAGACCCGATGAGGATGCCAATCAGTTCGGCATCGGAGAGGGCGGCGCGGCCTTTGAGCAGGAGTTTTTCGCGCGGGCGGTCTTCCTCGGCCCAGGATTTAATGGAGAGCGGTGCGGTGGCGTAAAGCGTAGACATACGGTTAATAGTTTTTATTGAATTCAGAATAAAATTTCTTGTATAATTTATATGCTTCAGAAATAGTTCACCGGGCAGCTACAATAACACGTACATCCTTCGTTAAGGAAAATTAGCTTTGTCGCATTGAATCAGCTTTTATAGAAGAACATGACCAGATTGATCATCACGTTAATACTCGTTTTACTCATAGATATTTACGTTTTCCAGGCGGTACGTACGGTGGCCGCCACTTTTTCGCCCGGGGCCCGCAAGGCGGCTTACATCATTTACTGGGCCATCAGTTTGTTTACCCTGGGCACGCTGCTGCTGGCTTTGCTCACCCGGGGCTCGGCGCCCAATCCCACGCGCATGCAGGTAGCCAACGTGCTCTTCATCCTGTTCATTTCCAAGGTGGTGATCGTGCTATTCCTGTTACTGGATGATCTGGTGCGCCTCACGCAGTGGGTGTCCAACGCGGTACGAGGCCCCGAGAACCCGAAGTTTGATGTGTCTAGGCACCGTTTCATGAGCCAGTTGGCTTTGGTGATGGGCGCGCTTCCGTTTGGGGCGCTAATCTGGGGAATGGTGAAAGGCGCCTATGACTACCAGGTGAAGAAAGTGACCCTCAGGTTCCCCAACCTGCCACCGGCCTTTGACGGTTTCCGGTTGCTGCAGATCACTGACATGCACTCGGGTAGTTTCCATTCCAACGAGCCGCTGGAGAAAGCAGTGGCCATCATCAACAAGCAGGCCGCCGATGTGGTGGTGTTCACCGGCGATATGGTGAACAACGTGGCCTCTGAGGTGGAGCCGTATATCCCTACGCTGGCCAAAATCAAAGCCCCCAGCGGCGTCTTCTCCATTCTGGGTAACCATGACTACGGCGATTATGTGGCTTGGGAAAGCCGCGAGGAGAAGATGAAGAACCTGAACACGCTCATCAGCCATCACCGCCGGGCGGGCTGGGATATCCTCATGAATGAGCACCGGGTGCTGGAGCGCGACGGGCAGCAGATTGCCCTGTTGGGGGTGGAGAACTGGGGCCACCGCATGAATTTCCCCAAATACGGGATCCTGTCTAAGGCTTATGCCGGCACAGAAAAGTATCCGTTCAAGATCCTGCTTTCTCATGACCCCTCGCACTGGGATGGCGAAGTGAACATCAACTACCAGGATATTGACCTCATGTTGTCTGGCCACACCCACGGCATGCAGTTTGGCGTGAACATCCCCGGTTTTAAATGGAGCCCCGTGCAGTACGTGTACAAACAATGGGCTGGCCTGTACAAGAAAGGCAGGCAGCATTTGTATGTGAACGTGGGTCTGGGATTCCTGGGCTACCACGGGCGCGTGGGCTTCCTGCCTGAGATCACCGTGTTTGAATTCAAGCGAGCCTAAGAAGCCGATGGGCATTAGCATTGATCTAAAATTCTTTTGGTGATTTTTTAGCCAAAGTACAAACCCTGTTTTGAAGCTGTTTTCGCTAAAATGGCCTCAAAACGGGGTTTTTGGTTTTTATAAGTCTTTTTAGCGGATGCGGCAGTAGAAGCGTTGATGTGGGTTAAGTCCAATTGTTGGGTAACCTGCGAAATAGGGTTGCGTAAAACTGCTGGAATGAGCTAAGCTACTTGGTTAAAGATGTTCCATTTAAGAAATAGATTATGAAAAAGTATATCTTGATGTGTATGGCGGCGGGAGCCTTTGCTTTCTCCTCGTGCCGCGAAGACGCCGGTACCTCCACAGAAACAAACGAAAACGACAGCGATACCCCAGACAACGCCTCCGGTGAAACTAACGACAGCTCTACGGTATACAACTACGAACGGGAGTCAAGAGAACGGGCGACTCGCATGTCTTCGCAGATCTCCGAGGACTTGAAATTAGACGCGGCTGCCCAGGCAAGAATCAGGACGGTGATGTATAACCGGGCCCGCATGATGAACGAGCTGGAGACTCGCTACAGCAGCACAAACCAAAGCGCCGGTCTGGCCGCAGACAGCAGCACCATGAGCGAAGACATGCTAGTGGAAGATGATACTATGATGGACAGCGGCGCGGCCGTGCAAACTTCTACCGCCATGGAAGTAACCGGGTACCCAGAAGATTACCCAACTCAGTATTACAGCGAGATGGAGTCCATCAACTCTAATGTAGACATGGAGGTGAAAGGCTTCCTGACCCCAGAGCAGTTCAAGATGTACGAGGCCAATCGCAAGAAATACTACAACGTAGATACCAGGTACAAAATGCAGGACGGCTCCAAACTCAAAATTGACGGTGACGAGGCCAAGCTTAAGACCGGCGATGCCAAGATGAAAAGAGAAGGCGACGAGTCCAAACTCAAAACCAGCACCACCAAAGTGAAAAAAGACGGGGATGAGTCTAAAATCAAGACCGATGACGCCAAGATCAAGCGCGAGAAGGACGAGGTGAAATACAAGTCTGGTGACACTAAAATAAAACTGGAGAACTAAGCGTTCTCTCTGTATCTTTGAAAGGCTTGCCCGTAAGAAAGGCAAGCCTTTTTCATTGCATTTGCGCCCTTCTGAGTCTATGAGTAAGCATTTTTGCTTTTTGTTTCTAGTTATATTAGGCTGGCTTGGCTTGCAGAAATCCATGGCCCAGACCACGGCGGGGCACAGTATCTGGGTAAGCGGGCAGGTGTTGCGGGAAGACACCAAGGCCCCCATCGCGGGAGCGTCTGTCTACCTCAAAGCCACCGGCCAGGGACAGGCCACCAATGAGCAGGGCGCCTTCCGGATCAAGATTTCCGCGGCAGACACGCTGGTTTTCCGGGCGCTGGGGTTCCGGGAGAAAATATACGTGCCTTCGTTGCGCAGCGTCACAGAGTTGCGGGTGAACATCCTGCTGCAGCAGGAAAGCGTGCAGTTGAAAGAGGTGCGGGTATCGCCGTTGTCGCCGGAGAAGGTAGACCGGGTGCTCAGGAACATGAAACCGCGCCCCGCGCCTCCCAAACCCAGAATGAACGTGACCGTGCCACGCATCATCATCCCGCCCGGGCCGCCTGCGCCCGCTGACCTCATCACCAGCCCCATCAGCTTCCTGTATGAGCAGTTCTCCAAAGAAGGCAGGCAGCGCTCGCGCGTGGCCAAACTCATGGAGGAAAGGGAACGTCTGAAACAGGCCGAGCGCCTCATGATGCGGCAAGACTCCCTGCGGCAGGCCCGTCTGCGGTATAATCGCCTCTTCCGGGACACCACCACTTTCTATGACCCGCGCTGGTAACAGAGTGGGCGCCGCACCCGGTAGGTCTTAAAATTTTGGTTACCTTTGTGCCTGATTCCAAGAGTCACACAACCAAGAGATAAGGTATGTATTTCAACAATGTTATAGAGGCCATTGGTAACACGCCACTGGTGAAGCTGAACAGCGTCACAGACGGAGTGAAAGCCACTGTGTTAGCAAAAGTAGAGTATTTCAACCCGGGCAACTCAGTGAAAGACCGCATGGCCCTGCGCATGGTGGAAGACGCCGAGAAAGCGGGCATCCTGAAACCAGGCGGCACCATCATTGAAGGAACCTCCGGCAATACGGGCATGGGTTTGGCCCTGGCCGCTATCGCCAAAGGCTATAAGTGCATCTTCACCATGTCTGACAAGCAGAGCCAGGAGAAGATCAACATTCTGAAGGCGGTAGGTGCCGAGGTAGTGGTTTGCCCCACCAACGTGGCCCCAGAGCACCCAGATTCCTATTATTCCGTAGCCAAGCGCCTGAACCAGGAGATCCCCAACTCGTTTTACCCCAACCAGTACGACAACCTTTCCAACACCGCCGCCCACTATGACACCAGCGGCCCCGAGATCTGGAAACAGACCGATGGCAAGATCACCACGTTCGCGTGCGGCGTAGGCACGGGCGGTACCATCTGCGGCATCTCCAAGTACCTCAAAGAGCAGAACGCAGACATCAAAGTCATCGGCATTGACACCTACGGCTCGGTGTTCCAGAAATACAAAGAGACCGGCATCTTTGACGAGGAAGAAATCTACCCGTACGCCACCGAAGGCATCGGCGAAGACATTCTGCCCAAGAACGTGAACTTCGACCTGATTGACCGGTTCATCAAAGTGACCGATAAAGACGGAGCCCTCATGACCCGCCGCCTGGCCAAGGAAGAAGGCCTGTTTGTGGGTTGGTCCTGCGGATCGGCGGTGCACGGCGCGCTGGAGTACGCCCGTGAGCACCTCACCGAGAACGATACCATGGTTGTGATTCTGCCAGACCACGGCACCCGGTACCTGGCCAAGATCTACAACGATGACTGGATGCGGGCCCAGGGCTACCTTGACTAACCTCTTTGCCTTTTAAGCCTGTTTTCTGTAAAACAGGCCAGAAACGGCCACCGGGCTTTTACCTGGTGGCCGTTCTGTTTAACACGGGCTGTAGATAACGGTCTGCCTCTCAGGCCAAACCCTTTGGTGGTAACTTTGTGGGGGCAGTGCCCGTTTTAAGCACATTAAACTCTCAAAATCTAGCTTGTGCTCCTCCTTCAGATTTCCTCAGATAACGCGGTGAGTTCTCCGGCAAACGCCTCTGGCCCTGATGGCCTGGTGCTGGTGGGGGATTTGATGGTGGTAACGGCCTACATTCTGGTGGCGGGAACGCTCTTTTACCTGGCCGTACGGCAGAAAACACAGGAACGGAAGGTGGTGCTGGCGCTTTTTGGGGTTACGGCCATCATGGGCGGAGCTTTGCACTCCCTCAACTTCTGGGGCAATGACAACGACGAAGGCTTGTTTCTGGTGCTCAGGTTAGTGTTTGGGGTCATTGCCTTGGTAACCACCGGCCTGCTGATCAAGGCGGTGCCGGGCGTGCTGGCCATTCCCAGCCCGGCGCAGTTGCAGAAGACCAACGAGGAGCTCAGGGAACAAATAGCCGAGCGCGAAAGAACCCAGGTGGCCCTGCGGCAGGTGCAGCAGGAGTTGGAGCAGCGGGTGCAGGAGCGAAGTGCCCGGGCCATTACCGCCACCCGGGAACTGGAGCGGGAAGTGGAAAACCGCAAACGCGCCGAGAAGCAGCTCATCTCCAAGAATTACGAACTGGTCAAGAAGAATGCTGATTTGGATGATTTCGTTTATTACGCCTCCCGTGACCTGCGCGCGCCGGTGCTCAACGTGTCTGGGTTGGTGGAAGCCCTCCGGGAGGAGTTGCCGCCAGATAACCCCGAGTTCAACCAGCTCTTCGCCCGCCTGGACGATTCCGTCTCCAGCATCCACCGCAAACTGCATAACATCACAGAGGTGAGCCGAATCCAGCGGCCGGTGAAGGAGGAAGAACTGAGCATGGTGTCTTTTGAGCAGGTATTGGAACTGGCCAGAGAAACCTTGGCGGAGCCCCTGAACATCGCGGAAGCCAACCTGCACGCCGATTTCTCCGCCGCGCCTGAGGTGTTCTTTTCCCGCGACAACCTCCTCAGCCTGCTCACGAACCTCATCTCCAACGCCATCAAGTTCCGCGATGCCCAGCGGCCTCTGCAGATCTTCCTTTCCACCAGGCATGAGGACCATTATGTGGTGCTAACCGTGCGGGACAACGGCATTGGCATGGACCTAAGCCAGTATGGGCAGCACTTATTCTCGTTGTTCCGCCGGTTCCATGACCATGTGGAGGGCAGCGGCGTAGGACTGTATATCATTAAACGCATCATGGACAACAACCGCGGCAAAGTAGAAGTGGAGAGCGTACTGGGCGAAGGAACCACGTTCCTGCTGTATTTTGTAAACCGTGAACAATAGACCGGACCAAGGATATGAAAAAACTGAAGGGCATCATGCTCATCGATGACGATGATACAAACAACTTCCTGAACCAGCGCCTGCTGAGCCGGATGCAGATTACAGATAAGATCAAGGAGTTCCGCAACGGCAAGCACGCCCTGGACTACCTCCACCACCTGAGCGAAGGCGACATGGATGCGGCCTCGGCAGAGTACTTCAAGCCCTCGCTTATTCTGCTGGACATCAACATGCCTGTTATGAATGGTTTTGAGTTCCTGGGCATGTTTGAGAAACTGGACCCCGAGTTCCGGCAAGACATGGTGCTGGCGCTGCTGTCTACCTCAGAGCACAGCCAGGACACTGAGCGCGCCGCCGCCAAGAACATTGCTTATCTCACCAAGCCCCTCACGGCCCAGAAAGTACAGAGCCTGCTGGATAACTATTTCCCGGAAAACGGCGCGTAAACAGAAGGTATGATCTAAGTTCTACCCACTTCTGAGCACATGAATTGGCAGAGCGTTTAGGGGGTGTTTTCTGAAAAACGCTTCCTAAACGCTCTGCTGTTTACCTCCCTGTTGGGTCTGCCCGCCAGGGAGCTTAGAATTGGTACTTCAAAAAAATGTGCACCATCACGCTGATGCCGGCCAGCATAAGGCCCACCCCGATGAGTTTCTCAGAGAACTGCTGGGTAGGAGGGAAGTTCTGGCCTTTGAGGGTTTTCCCCAGCAAAGCCCCAACCGCGAAGGCCAGCATGAGCGGCATGCTCTTGGTCCAGTCAATATGCCCCAGCCAGTAATGCGAGGAGATGCCCGACAGGCTGGTCACCACCAGAATAAACAAAGACGTGGAGATGGCAATCTGCGACGGAATTTTGAAGGCCCTGATCATGATAGGCGTCTGCAGAAATCCCCCGCCAATCCCGAAAAGCCCCGCAATGACCCCGGTCAATAACCCGAAGAACGCCATGAGGCTGCCGTTCAACCTATAAGCCAGGTGCCGCGGATGGTTTTTCCGGATGAATGAGGTGGGCATGCGGTTAAGGCGGTACATCATGCCCTGCTTGCGCATTTTCTCCTGTTTATAGGTGATGAGCATGTAGATACCCACCGCCAGCACAAACAGCGCAAACAGAATCTGCATCTGCAGCACGGGCATGTAGGCCACCAGAAAAGCGCCAATGAGGGTACCCACCATGGCCGGGAACTGCAAAAGCGAGGCCACCACGTAGTCAATGCTTTTTTCCCGGAAATTGAAGATGGAGGAAACCAACGCCGCGGGCAGCAGCGCCGTCATGGCCGTCCCGATGGCCAGTTCAATGGGGAACTGGAAGAACATGATGAGGATAGGCACCATGAACACCCCGCCCCCAAAGCCCACCATCGTCCCGAAGGTGCTGACCACAATCCCTACCGCAAAAAGGAGAATCTCTGTTAACAAGCCGCGCTTTTACTAGATGACAAGGTGAGAGAAAGAAGAGCCGTCCTCTTTCCGCCGAAGTGTTGCAAGTTGGCTCCATTTGAAAGGAGCCTTGCCCTTGCTTACCATCCGGCAGAAAAAATAGTTACCCAGCCAAAAGCAATAATTTTGCCAGCGTGCCTGGAATCTGAAGCCCAAAGGAGAATAAACTGCCCTTCGCTTAACCAAAGCCGTAAATTTCCCGCTGTTTTCAGCCTGAAATTTGCGTTTCAGGCTGAAAAACAGCGGGAAAACAATTAATGAGTTATTCTCCCTCCAATGTGGGACTGGTGACCTCCACAAACTGAAAATGTAGGCCGTCAAACAAGCCTTTGTCACTGAGTTTCAAGGATGGAATTACTAAAAGAGCCATAAACGAGAGCGTCATGAACGGAGAGGTGAGGGTGCTGCCCAGGTCTTTTGCGGCTCTGTCTAGTTTGGCATACTGTTCCGCCACCCAATACCCGTCTTCCGGCGACATAATGCCGGCCACCGGCAGCGGCAGCACTTCTTCTTTTTCCCCGTCTACCGCCGAGATGCCGCCTTTGGCCTCAATAAGCAGGTTCACGGCGCGGCACAGGCTCTCATCGTCCACGCCTACGGCGATGATGTTGTGCGAGTCATGGCCCACGCTGGAGGCAATGGCCCCTCTGGTTAACCCAAAGTTCTTGATAAAGGCCAGCGCTGGCGCGGTGTTCTGGTAACGGTTCACCACGGTCATCTTCAAGACGTCCTGGTCCAGGTCGCTCACAATATGGCCGTCTTCAATCTTGGGGTCCAGCAGCAGCATGCCGGTCACCAGTTGACCGTTATAGGGCTCAATCACCCTGATTTTTACTGCATCACCGGCCGAGAAAAGGAACTGCTTCACGGTTTTAGGCTCAGCGTGGAAGTTATTGATGATCTCGCTGGGCGTAAACGCGATTTTGCTTTGGCCGTTCTCCGCTACCAATTGCCCGTTGATGTAGGTTCTGAGCACGTTGAAGTCCTGCGGATTGTCAATCACGATGAAATCGGCGGGGTCTTTTTCCTGAAGCAGGCCTACTTCCAGTTTGTAGTGGTGCACGGGGTTCACGCAGGCGGCCTGTAGCACGTGGAACAAATCATGGCCCAGGGCCAGGGACCGTTTCACCAGCTCGTTGATGTGGCCTTCCACCAGGTTGTCGGGGTGCTTGTCATCGGAGCAGAACATAATCTGGTCTGGGTGCTGGCTGAGCAGTTCTATGAGCGCATCGAAGTTCTTGGCGGCGCTGCCTTCCCGGATGAGGATTTTCATGCCGACGGTGATCTTGTCCAGGGCTTCCTCGGCGGTGAAGCACTCGTGGTCGGTGGTCATGCCGGCGGCGGCGTAGGCCTGGGCTTCTTCGCCCCGCAGACCCGGGGCGTGGCCGTCTACCTGTTTATCAAACTTCTGGGCCAGCGTGATCTTCTGCATGACCAGGTCATCCTGGTTCAGGACGCCGGGCCAGTTCATCATCTCGGCCAGGTACTTGACCTCGGGCCGCTGGAACAACTCCTCAATGTCCTCAGGGGTAATCTCGGCGCCGGCTGTCTCAAAAGGCGTGGCCGGCACGCAGGATGGCGCCCCGAAAAAGAACTTGAAAGGCACTTTCTTTCCGTTCTCCAGCATGTACTCCACGCCTTTGAGGCCCAGTACGTTGCCAATCTCGTGCGGGTCTGAGACGGTGGCCACCGTGCCGTGCGGCACCGCCAGGCGGGCAAACTCAGAGGGCACCAGCATGGAGCTTTCCACGTGCACGTGCGCGTCTATGAACCCGGGCAGGAGATAGTGTGTTTCTGTCACGGCTTCCCGTACAATGCGGGCAATCTGGCCGTCCATGATCTCCAGGGTTCCCTGGTAGATTTCCTTCTGCAGGACGTCAATGATATTGCCACTCATTTTGTAGAATCTGGGTGTAGCCATGGTACGTTTTTAAGGAGTTTTGCGAAAAGTAAGCCGGAAATGGTAGCGTACGTAAAAACCCGTAGCGGTTCCGGCAGATTACGTTTATCTTTGCAGTCAAAGTTAATGGTTTTGAGAAAGATTTTTTCCCTTGGGTTAGTATGGTGCTTGCTGCTGGGTGCGGTAAGTCCGGCTTGCACGCGCAAGTCTTCCTCCTTGAGTAAGAAAACCAAGAGCTACCAGCGCCACCAGCGCTCGGGCAAAGGCATACCCTGCCCCACCAAAGATTGCTAATTAATTCACCTAAGGCACTGGTATGAAGAAGATTGTAGTAGCCCTGGACGGGCACTCTTCGTGTGGTAAAAGCACCACCGCCAAGCAAGTGGCAAAAGAACTAGGCTACGCGTACATTGACACCGGCGCCATGTACCGGGCCGTTACCCTCTACTTTTTAGAGCACTACGTAGACCTCACCAACCCCAAGAAGGTGCAGGAAGCGCTCAACAACATTGAAGTCACTTTCCACCGGAACCCAAAGACGGGCCGCAACGAGGTTTTCCTCAACGGCCTCAACGTGGAGGACGAGATCAGGAAAATGTACATCTCTGACAAGGTGAGCGAGGTGAGCGTGCTGCCGGCCGTACGCCATGCCATGGTGGCCGAGCAGAAGAAAATGGGCAAGCGCCGCGGCGTGGTGATGGACGGCCGTGACATAGGAACCGCCGTTTTCCCCGATGCCGAGGTGAAGGTATTTATGACCGCCGAGGTGGAAATCAGGGCCCGCCGCCGCCAGCAGGAGCTGTTTGAGAAAAAGCAGATGGTACCGTTTGACGATATTGTGGAGAACCTGAAGAAACGCGACTTCATTGACTCTACCCGCGCCGAGAGCCCCCTGAGAAGGGCTGAGGATGCGCATTTGCTGGATACTTCCTATATTACCATAGATGAGCAGGTAGACTTCGTGCTGGATTTAGTCGCTTCGGCGCTGCTGCAAAGAGAACTTGCCCAGTAAACAGATTGTTACCTTTGTGTATGAACGTCACCATAGATAAGAATTCGGGCTACTGTTTTGGGGTAGAGTTTGCCATTCAGATGGCAGAAGATGAATTAGAAGAAGTATCTGAGCTGTACTGCCTGGGTGACATTGTGCACAACAGCATGGAGGTACAGCGTTTGTATAACAAAGGCCTGCGCATCATTGACCGCGAGCAGCTGGAGCAACTGCATGACTGCAAAGTGCTCATAAGAGCGCACGGCGAACCGCCGGAGACGTACCAGACAGCCTTGCGCAACAACCTGGAGCTCATTGACGCCTCTTGCCCGGTGGTGCTCAAACTGCAGAACCGCGTAAAGCATGCCTATGATTCGGTCAAAGCCCACAACGGCCAGATTGTGTTGTACGGGCAGCAGGGGCACGCTGAGGTCATCGGCTTGGCCGGGCAGACCGGCAATGAGGCCATCGTGATCACCACCGAGGAAGACCTGGACCAACTGGACTATACCCGCCCCATCACCCTGTTTAGCCAGACCACCAAAAGCACCAAAGGCTTCTACCGCATGAAAGAGCTCATTGAGGAGCGCGTAGCAGCAGTGAAAGCCAACGGGATAGAGGTTTTTGACCTGGATGCCAATGACAGCATCTGCCGCCAGGTGTCTAACCGCGAGCCGCAATTGGACAAATTCGCGCAGAACCATGATGTGGTGGTGTTTGTGAGCGGCAAGAAAAGCTCTAACGGCAAGGCGCTGTATGCCGTTTGCCAGCGGGTGAACCCCAGGAGCTATTTCGTGGAGAACGCCGAGGAACTGGACATGGACTGGTTTAAGGACGCGACCTCCGTGGGTATCTGCGGCGCTACTTCCACCCCCATGTGGCTCATGCAGCAGGTAGCCGATGCCATTCAGGCGCAGCACCCTGTGGCGGTATAATTCTTAGAACAAAATATTAGAGACTCAGTATATTTGAAAGCCCCGGAGACGGGGCTTTTTTACTATCCTTCTGTTTATGAAAAAAATCTTACGCTATTTTCTGAATGGCTTCCTGATTGTAGCACCTATCTCCCTGACCATCTACATCATTGTGGCCACCATCAACTGGCTGGATGATCTCTTTTGGCTCAACTACCCCGGTGTGGGCCTGCTGCTCATCATTCTTCTGGTGACGTTGGTGGGGTATATAGGTTCTCATTTTTTGGTGAAGCCTTTCTTTGTGCTCACCGAGCGCATCATGAGCCGTTTGCCGCTGGTGAACATGATCTACTCCTCGCTCAAAGACCTTTTTGATGCGTTTGTGGGCGAGAACCAGAAATTCAACCAGCCGGTGCTGGTGAAGATGACACAGTTTAACGATACCTACAAACTGGGCTTCGTGACGCAGCTGTCCATGGAGGCGGTGAACCTGCCCGAGAAAGTGGCCGTCTACTTCCCGCACTCCTACAACTTTTCCGGTGAGCTGTTCCTGGTGGCCCGCGAGAATGTCACCTACCTGGAAATCCCTAGCAGCGAGGTCATGAAGTTTGTGGTGTCCGGCGGGGTTTCTAAAATCTAGGCTAGCATCCGTCTGCTGTTTACCTCTGTTTCAAGCCCATTTTTGCGAAATAAGGCTTGAATCGGAAAGCAATGGAACCTGTTTTGGGCCTGTTTTTGTGAAAGCAGGCTTAAAGCGGGTTTCTTTGTTTTTAGGCCTTCTTTGCGTAAAAAGGGTAATAAACGCCAGAGCTGCCTAGAAATTTAGCCTTCCACCAGAAGAAAGAGGGAAAGTCGGGCGGTAATGATATCTTTAGAGGCGCAAATCCTGGTAGGGCAGAATCAGGAGGAATCACTTTTGCCCCGTGCTTGCCTTTTGTCATGTGAATCAAAAACAAATCCCCTTATGAAACACCTTCTAGTTTGTTTATTGAGCCTGATTTCCATTTGTTCCTGCGGGCAACCGTCCCCAGCCCAAACCCAGGGGACAGCCGCGCCGGCGGTAGACACGCAACAGCAGCCTTTGAGCCTCACTTGGGAAGTGCTGGAGGAGAAGTACCTGGGCAAAAACCAGACGCTGTCGGTGCTCACGTTCAAAAACAGCGGGGCCGTGGCCTTGCCGGCCTCGGGATGGAGTATTTACTTCCACTGTACGCCCTCTTTCACGCCTAAAGCCACGGATGCGCCCTTGAAGGTAGAGTCCATTAACGGGGATTTGCTGCGCATCGTGCCGACGGGCAAATTCAAGGAACTGAAGCCCGGCGACACGCAGAAGTTTGAGTTTGTGGCGGCCGGCCAGATTGTGAACGAGTCCCGGGCGCCCCGTGGTTTTTACCTGGTGTGGGACAAAGAACCAACCAAAGGGTACGCCATCACCAATGCCCAGGTCCTGAAACCCGCCAAGAACATGGTAGGCTGGATTGAGCCCAAAGACATCTACACCCAGAACAGCGGCATCAAAGACATCCCAGGTGAGCAACTCACGAAGGTTTTCCCCACCCCGGCGCAGTACAAAGAAACTGACCAGGCGTTTGCCTTGACCTCGGCGGTGCCGGTGGTCGCGGATCAGGCTTTCCAGAACGAGGCTACTTTGCTGGCAACTCACCTGGGCTCCATCTTCGGGCAGAAACCCGAGGTGAAAGCCTCTGGCACAGGCAAGGCCATCCGGCTGAAGAAAAAGGCGGGCCTTGGCAAAGAGGCTTATGAATTGCAGGTAACGCCGCAGGAAATCCTGATCTCCGCCACAACGCCTGCGGGTGCTTTCTACGGCACGCAGTCTCTGAAAACGCTGTTGCCTGCCTCGGCGCTGGCCCAGACGCAGA
Source organism: Rufibacter hautae (assembly GCF_008271695.1). GTDB lineage: Bacteria > Bacteroidota > Bacteroidia > Cytophagales > Hymenobacteraceae > Nibribacter > Nibribacter hautae. The sequence goes on along the minus strand of NZ_VKKY01000001.1, from coordinate 832,902 downwards.
CTTCGGTTTTGGTGCCCGGGGTACAGGTGAAAGACGAACCGCGGTTCGGGCACCGGGCGGTCATGTTGGACGTGGCCCGAAACTTCCATAAAAAAGAGGCCGTGCTGAAGTTGCTGGATTTGATGGCCCTGTACAAACTGAACGTGTTCCATTTCCACCTGAACGATGACGAAGGCTGGCGCATTGAGATTCCGGGCTTGCCCGAGCTGACGCAGGTGGGTGGTCGCCGGGGGCATGACCCAAGCGAGAAAAACTTCCTGATGCCCGCCTACGGCTCCGGTCCAGACGTGGACAAATCCAGCGGCAGCGGTTTCTACACCCGCGCAGATTTCGTGCAGATTCTCAAATACGCCCGCGAAAGGCACATCATAGTCATCCCCGAGGTGGAGACCCCGGGCCACGCCCGCGCCGCCATCAAATCCATGGATGCCCGCTACGAGCGGCTGATGAAGGAAGGCAAGACCGCCGAGGCCCAGAAGTACCTGCTCCGTGACCTGAACGATAAATCGGAGTACCGCTCAGTGCAGTACTTCAATGACAACGTCATCAACGTGGCGCTGCCGTCTACCTACAACTTCCTGGAGAAAGTGACCGATGAGCTGCTGGCCATGTACAAAGAAGCCGGCGCGCCTATCCAGACCATCCATTTCGGTGGAGACGAGGTGCCCAGCGGGGTGTGGGAGAAATCGCCGGAGGTGCAGAACCTGATGGCCAAAAACCCTGAGGTGAAGAACGTGGACGATCTTTGGTACTACTTCTTCGGGAAGGTGAGCAAGATGCTGGAGGCCCGCAAACTGTACCTGTCTGGCTGGGAGGAAATAGGCCTGCGCAAGGTGCGGACCAACGGGCGCCTGTCTTACGTGGCCAACCCCACGTTTGTGAAGAAGAATTTCCACGTGGATGTCTGGAACAACCTGGGCGCCAACCTGGACCTGCCGTACCGCATGGCCAACGCCGGCTACAAAGTGGTGCTTACCAACGTGACGCACTTCTACTTGGACTTGGCGTACCAGAAAGAATACGATGAGAAAGGATTGTACTGGGGTGGTTTTCTGGACGTGGACAAACCCTTCTACTTCAATCCGTTTGACTACATGAAAAGCATCCGGGTGAACGAGGATAACAAACCGCTTACCTCCACCGCTGCGTTCGCGGGAAAAGAGCAACTGAAGCCCGCGGCCCGCGCCAACATTGTGGGGCTGCAGGCGCCTTTGTGGAGCGAGACACTTACCTCACCGGACCGGCTGGAATACATGCTCCTGCCCAAGGTGCTGGGCTTAGCCGAAAGAGCCTGGGCCCCTGATCCTGCCTGGGCCTCCAACCCCGAATCTAGCCAGAGCAAAGCCGCCTATACGCAGGCCTGGTCCCAGTTTGTGAACGTGCTGGGCAAACGGGAACTGCCCCGCCTCAGTCACTACGCCGGAGGCTTCGGGTACCGGATTCCCACCGTGGGCGCCACCGTGCAGGACGGCAAAGTACTGGCCAACGTGCAGATGCCCGGCCTGGTCATCAGGTACACCCTGGATGGGTCAGAGCCTACCGCGCAAAGCAAAGTGTATTCTGGGCCTGTTTCTGAAAAAGGGACCATAAAACTGGCTGCCTTTGATGTGGCAGGTAGAAGCAGCAGGGTAACCACTGTGGAGAATAAAACTGGCTTGCTGTAGGCAAAACAGGACAAGAAAATTGAAGGCCTTCCTTTAGAGGAAGAAAAGCAGAAGCCGTTTCGGGCCTGATTTATGAAAATCAAGCTGGAAACGGCTTCTGCTTTGGTCTCCATTTACATCAGGAATGTAACCTGTGGTTTCAGGAGTAAAGGTGGTGGCTCCAGAATTATCTGAAATTCGTCAAATCAATGGAGTCAGCGCGGGAGTTAGTTGTCGGTGGTTTTTTCCAGGGCTTTCTCGGCTTTTCTGGCTTGCTTGTCGGCTTTCATTCTGTTGCGCTGGGCTTTTTGTTCCATTCTGGCAGCTTGTTTTGCCTCCTGGGCTGCGTCTGAGGCTTCCTTTTCTATCCGGCTGGCTTCCTTGGCCCGTTCTTTGGCCACCTTGGCATCGGCTTTGGTGTCTTTCTTCAAGTCTGTTAAGGCGTTCAGACGTTTTTTGTCATCTTGCGCCCGCTGCTTGATAGAGTCCTGCTCGGTATTCAGCTCCTGCTGATTCTCGGTGGTTTGCGCCCACGCTTGGCCTGTGAAAAAGGTAAAGGCGACGGTGAATAAAGTGAGAAATAAAATCTTGGTTTTCATATAGTTAGGTTTAGTAGGTTCTGCTTCTTTTTACGAAACCGGGCGCAAAACAGCCGGAAAAATCACTATATATAAATTGACCTATCAGAAGAAGGCAAAATCCCTACAGGTAAATCCGGGTAAACCCCGGAAAGGAGGGAGGCATTTCCACCGGAAAAGTCAACCTGTATGAACAACATGGTATAAAAGGCAAGGAAGGTAAGGGCTGATGCTTAGGCTAGGAGAATCACTGGAGAAACCGATTTTCAAGTTGTTTCCAGCTTAGAAAAGTGTTTGCTCCATGTATTTAGCGCTTTAAAGCCTGAAGGGCGCCGAATGCCAGAAATAAAACCCTACTGCTGACTTCTTTTGCGTACCTTACTAGATGATGGAAAATTTATACCTTCCGGGCACTGTCGTTTTCGCGAGAGTGAACCCTGGTTTGAAATTGGTGGTGAGGCGTTTTGCGAAACGGGTTTACTACTGCACGGTGCAGGAAAATCCTGCCCAAAAGGAATTGGTGTATTTTGAGCGGGAGATCTCTAACAACCCGGCGGGCCTGAGTCAGTAAAAGGTAATTTGGAAAGCTCTGGTAGGGACCTGCAAGTTCACGCAGGAATCCCTGCCTTATCTTTCGGCAAGTTATTCACCACAGACAACCGCTCTTTTCCGTGCCATTCATCAGAATAAAATCATCTAAGCTGCATTACCGCATTATGGGTACTGGCCCAAGGGCGCTCCTGGCGTTCCATGGTTACGGGCAGGAAGGGCATTACTATGATAACATGGCGCGTACGCTGCAGCCAGAATACCGGGTGTACGCCATAGACCTTTTCTTCCACGGCCAAAGCACCCTGAGCAAAGCAGACCAGCCGCTCTCCAAAAAGAAACTGCAGGCCTTTATCCAGGCCTTGCTGGAGAAGGAAGAGATTGGGCGCTTTTCGGTAATGGCCTTCAGCATGGGCGGTAAATTTGCGCTCACGGTGCTGGAGAAGTTCCATGACCGCATGCAGGAACTCTACCTCATTGCCCCCGATGGCATCAAAACCCACTTACTTTACAGCCTGGCCACCTACCCCGGCTGGATGCAGGGCTTGTTCAAGCGCATTGTGCTGCGGCCCACGCGGTTTTTCCAGACCCTGACCTGGCTGGAGCAGAAACGGTGGGTAGACTCGGGCCTGGTCAAATTCGCCAACTGGCAGATGGACTCGCCTCAGAAGCGCCTGCGCGTGTATCGCAGCTGGACGGGCTTCAGCAACCTTACCTTTGACACCCGCAAGATTGTGCGGCTCCTGAACCAAAGCAACATAGAGGTGAACGTCTTCCTGGGCAAGTATGACCAGATCATCTCGCAGAAAAGGCTGCAGGTTTTCCTCAACGCCCTCAAACGGCATAACCTGGTGGTGCTGCAGACCGGCCATACCAACCTGCTGTACACCGTGGCCACCTGGCTCAGGAATCACCGCTCAAAGACAGCCAACTGAGTTTCTTTGCGTATACGCCCTAAGGATGTTTTTCCCGGAGGGTTTTAGGCGCTTTAAAAAAAAACGTGCTCCAAAACGGAAAAGCGACTTTTACTTTTATACTTGTGGGGGTATGTTGCGGTAGGAAGATCTACCAACCGCTGTCTCATTTTGCCTACTAGGTGAGAGACAGGTTGGTATCTCTGTAGGCACGCTGAAACCTGCCGAGGATCGTGGTTGCTGAATTTTTTACAATATTAAATTTAACTAATATTGTCCTGTTAAATACTTTATAAGCTGTAATTTCTAATTGGAGTATTCGGGTATTCCCGCGTGCTCTGCAAACCTACCCTAGAACTATGAAAAAAAGCACCATCCTGCGGTGGAGTACCTGTTTGCTGGTGGTTCTCTGCCAACTTGGATGCTCTTCCAACTCTGGCAAGCCCGATGCGAACGAAGAAGGGGAGAGAACCTCTACCGCCGCCCAGGACACCGCCTCTGAGAATGTCACGGAACAGCCCGCCACTGATGCAGACCTGGCCAAGATCTCCCTGCCAGACGGCTTCCAGATCAGTTACTTTGCCCGCAACGTGGTGAATGCCCGCTCCATGGCCCTGGGCCCGGATGGTACGCTCTACGTAGGTTCCCGTGACAAAGGCAGCGTGTACGCCCTGCCAGACAGAAACAAAGACGGCAAAGCCGATGAGGTGATCACCATTGCCAGTGGATTGAACATGCCCAACGGGGTGGCCCTGCGCAACGGTTCCCTGTTCGTGGCCGAGATCAGCCGCATCACGCGGTATGACAACATCGCCCAGAACCTGAAGAACCCGCCCAAGCCGGCGGTGGTCTATGACAAATTCCCCACGGAGGAGCACCACGGCTGGAAATACATCGCCTTCGGGCCAGATGACAAGCTGTACGTGCCGGTGGGGGCGCCCTGCAACATCTGCCTTCGGAAAGAGCCGGTGTACGCCGCCATTAGCCGCATGAACCCAGACGGCTCCGGCCTGGAGGTCTTCGCCAGCGGCGTGCGCAACACCGTGGGCTTTGACTGGCACCCCACCACCAAGGAACTCTGGTTCACCGACAACGGCCGTGACCTCATGGGTGACAACATGCCGCCAGATGAACTGAACCGCGCCCCCAAGAAAGGCATGCACTTCGGGTATCCGTTCTGCCACGCCGGCGAGACCCTGGACCCTGAGTTCGGGAAAGGAAAGGACTGCGCCGACTACACCGCACCCGTGCAGAAACTGAATCCGCATGGCGGCACGCTGGGCATGGAGTTCTACACCGGCGCCATGTTCCCCGAGAACTACAAAAACCAGATCTTCATTGCCGAGCACGGCTCCTGGAACCGCACCGAGAAAATAGGGTACCGCCTGAGCCTCTACCGCACCGATGCGCAGGGCAAAGGCAGCTTTGTGCCGTTCGCGGCGGGTTGGCTGCAGGACGGGAAGGAGTGGGGCCGCCCAGTAGACGTGGAAGTGATGCCAGACGGATCCATGCTGGTGTCTGATGACATGAACGACGCCATCTACCGGATCACCTACACCGGTAACAAGTAAGCTGGTTTCTGGCTTCTTTTTCTCATATTGGCCTAGAAACAAGTCTGTTCCAGTAACGGAAGGCACCAGATGATGAAAAAGAAGCCAGTACTTTTTGCGGGCGCGGGAATCGTGCTTTTCGCCGTATCTGCTTTTGTGTTTATCAGGCACAGCAACGACCATAAGGAGTGCTCTACGGTTAGCAGCGCCACCACCAACCAGGCCGGCGTTCAAATCATCAGCACAAGGCACCTGTGCAGAGAGCCGTTTAGTTTTTAGGTGCGCATCTTAACTGAGTAGTCAGCGTCTGTTTCAGGCCTCTTTTTACCAAATAGGCTTAAAAACGACTAAGTCCAGGAGGTATGAAGAAAGACAAACCTGTAAAAAGTATCATAGGCCGGCGCGAGATGGTGGATTTCCCCGAGCTGGAGTTGTTTGACATAGAAGCCAAGGTAGATACCGGTGCGTACACCTCTTCCATCCACTGCAACAACATACGGGAAGTGGATTTGCCCAACGGGCAGCGGGCCATCCACTTTGAGCTCCTGGATGCCAACCATCCGGGGTATAACCACAAAGCCTTCCAATTCACTGACTTTGACCTCCGGATTGTAAAAAGTTCGTTTGGCGATGTACAGGAACGCTACGTAATCCGGACAAAGGTCCTCATCAACGGGCTGGAGGTAGAGACGGAGTTCTCGCTCTCAGACCGCAGCGACCTCAAGTACCCGGTCTTGCTGGGGCGCACGCTGCTGAGGCGGCGCTTCATTGTGGATGTCTCCAAGAAATACCTGTCGCTCAAGGCCAAAAACAAGTCCAAGAAAAGTAACACACCCAAGAATTCCCCTTTATGAAAATAGCGATTCTCTCTCGCGACCCCAAGTTATATTCCACCCGCCGGTTAGTGGAAGCCGCCCAGCAACGGGGCCATGAGGTAGTGGTGCTGGACCACTTGCGCTGTGACCTGGTCATGGAGAAAGGTGATCCGCATATTCTCTACAAGGGCGAGTTGCTCACGGGCATAGATGCCATCATTCCCCGCATCGGGGCTTCGGTGACGTTCTACGGCACGGCCGTGGTGCGCCAGTTTGAGATGATGAAGGTGAAGAGCGTGGTAGCCTCCCAGTCTATTCTGCGGTCAAGAGACAAGCTGCGCAGCCTTCAGATCATGGCCCGGGCCGGGCTGGGCATGCCCAAAACCGCCTTCACCAACTACTCCAAACAGGTAAAGGAACTGATCAAAGAGGTTGGCGGGGCGCCGCTGGTAATCAAATTGCTGGAAGGCACCCAAGGCCTGGGCGTGGTGTTAGCCGAGACCCAGAAAGCCGCCGAGTCGGTGATTGAGGCGTTCCACAACCTCAAGGCCCGCATCATTGTACAGGAGTTCATTGCCGAGAGCAAGGGCGCCGACATCAGGGTGTTTGTGGTGAACGGGGAGGTGGTGGGCGCCATGAAACGGCAGGGCAAAGAGGGCGAGTTCAGGTCTAACCTGCACCGCGGCGGTAGCGCCAGCCTCATCAAGCTCAGCCGCGCCGAGAAGACCGCAGCCTTGATGGCGGCCAAGTCGCTGGGCCTGGATGTGGCGGGTGTGGACATGCTGCAGTCTTCCCGCGGACCCCTTATCCTGGAAGTGAACTCCTCGCCGGGGTTGGAAGGCATTGAGAAGGCCACCCAAAAAGACATCGCCGGCAAGATCATTGAGTACACCGAGCTGCTGGTGAACAAAGGGAAAACCAAAAAGACCAAATCAAAGAGCACCCCCGATGGCGGAGATGATCATCAATGACATTCCTATCTACCCGGGAGACAGCAAGCTCATCAGGCTGGATATCTCGCGGTTGCCCAGCGGAACGGAGATCAACATCCCCATCCACGTGTTCCGGGCGCAGGAACCGGGGCCGGTGCTGCTGCTCATGGCCGGCATGCACGGCGATGAGGTAAACGGCATTGAGACCATCCGGCGCATGATCAGGAGGAAGTTGCTCACGCCTCAGCGGGGCACGGTGTTGGCCATCCCCATCCTCAACATCTACGGTTTCCTGAACTTCTCGCGCGAGGTGCCAGACGGCAAAGACGTGAACCGGAGTTTCCCGGGTAACTCCAAAGGCTCGCTGGCCAGCCGCGTAGCCGCTCGGTTTACCAAAGAAATACTGCCGCTCATTGATTATGGCATAGATTTCCATACCGGGGGCCAAAGTAAATCCAATTTCCCGCAGATCAGGTGCCGCCTGGAAGATGGCGAGAGTGATGTGTTGGCCAAAGCATTTGGTGCCCCCTTCGTCCTGAATTCCAATTACCGGCTGGGCTCCCTGCGCAAAGAAGCGGCTGTCATGGGCAAGACCATCATTGTGTATGAAACCGGTGAGTCGTTGCGCTTTGACGAGCAGGGCATCATCATGGCCATGGAAGGCACCCAGCGGGTCATGCATCACCTGGACATGGCCGAGAGAATGGTGCCGGCCTCGCAGCCTTCCGTCATTTGCCACCATACCACCTGGATCAGGGCACCCCGGGCCGGGCTTTTCCGCAGTTTTGTGAAAAACGGGCAGGAAGTGAGCCGGGGGCAGCAGGTAGGCGCCGTGTCTGATCCTTACGGGGCGGCCACCCACCCCATTACCACGCCCGTGGCGGGCCATGTGGTAGGGCTCAACCACATGCCCGTGGTCAACCAGGGAGACGCCATTCTGCACATCGGCTATTAAACAAAATTTCCTTTGGAAGAAGTAGGGGTAAATACGATCTTGCCTGTCACTTACCTACTAAGTAGGTAAACCTTGCCTGTGATCAGTGTCTATCTCAACTCTTTTCTGAATGTCCTTTCATTTTCGGTTCCGGGGCCTTGCGGGCCGCAGCCTCCGGATGCTTGCTGGTTTGGTGCTTCTGTTGCTTCCACTCACGGGTTTTGCCCAGAAACACACCATTAGTGGATACGTGCGCGATGCCCAGACGGGCGAGAACCTCATTGGGGTAGCCATCCTCAACTCCGTCACGGGGCAGGGCACTGCCACCAACGCCTACGGCTTCTACAGCCTTACCCTGCCCAAAGACTCGGTGAAACTGGTGCTTTCCTACGTGGGGTATGAGCGCAAGACGTTTTCGGCCTATTTAGACAAAGACGTGCAGCAAAACCTGCTGCTTACCCCGTTTACCACTGCCCTACAGGAGGTGGAGATTGTGAACACCCGCGAGGAAGACGTGCGCGAGAGCACCCGCATGAGCACCATCAACATGAGTGTGGCGCAGATCAAGTCTGTGCCCGCCTTGTTTGGCGAGGTGGACGTGCTCAAAACCTTGCAGCTGTTGCCGGGCGTACAGTCTGGTGGCGAGGGAAGCAGCGGCCTGTACGTGCGCGGCGGCGGCCCTGACCAGAACCTCATCCTGCTGGACGGCGTGCCGGTGTACAATGCCTCGCACCTGTTCGGGTTTTTCTCCGTGTTCACCGCCGAGGCCCTGAATAACGTGGAGCTGGTGAAGGGTGGTTTTCCGGCGCGGTACGGCGGAAGGCTGTCCAGTGTGCTGGACATCTCCATGAAGGAGGGCAACATGAACGAGGTGGACGGGGAGGGCTCCATCGGGCTCATCGCCTCCCGGCTGACGGTGGGCGGACCTATCAAAAAGGATGTGTCCTCCTTTATCTTCTCTGGCCGGCGGACTTATATCGATGTGCTGGCGCGGCCTTTCATGAACAAGGAAGACGGCGTGGCTGGTTATTATTTCTATGACCTCAACGGCAAGCTGAACTGGAAAGTAAGCGACAAAGACCGCCTTTACCTGAGCGCCTACACCGGCTACGATGAATTCTACGCCGATGTGGACCGCAGCGGCGATAAGCGGGAGAAAAGCACGGCCGGACTGGGCTGGGGAAACCTCACCTCGGCGTTCCGCTGGAACCGCATCATCAACCAGCGCCTGTTCCTCAACACGCACCTCACCTACACCAAATACCAGTTTGACATCAGCAGCGAGGAGGAATCTGTTTTTCAGGACCGCGACGTGCGCTACAAACTCAAGTACCTGTCCAACATCCGGGACCTGAGCGCCAAGGTGGACTTTGACTTTATCCCCAATCCCAACCATTACATTCGGTTTGGAGGGCAGTACGTGCACCACCAGTTTCAGCCGGGCGCCTTGCAGGTGCAGGACAACAGCGAAGGCTCTGCCGAGGACCTGCAGGTGAACACCCAGAAAACGGTGGCCCAGGAGGTAGGGCTGTACCTGGAAGATGATCTTCGGCTCTCTGACCGGGTCAAGGTCAATGTGGGCGTGCGGGCCAACAGCTTCCTGGTGAACAGAGAGACTTATTCCTCCATTGAGCCGCGCGCCTCGGTGCGGTTTATCGCCACGGAGAAGTTGAGTCTGAAAGCCTCTTACACGCACATGACCCAGTTCATCCACCTGCTCACCAACAGCGGCATCGGGTTGCCCACCGATCTTTGGGTGCCTTCCACCGAGAAGATAAAACCGCAGCGCTCGCGCCAAGTTGCGCTGGGTGCCACCCGCACCATTGCCGGTGACAAACTGGAGATCAGCCTGGAGGGCTACTACAAGACCATGCGCAACCTCATTGAATACAAAGAAGGCGCCTCGTTCATTGGCATCTCCAACAGCTGGGATACCAAGGTGACCACCGGCAAAGGCGACGCCTACGGCGTGGAGCTGTTCCTGCACAAAAAGACAGGGCGTACGAACGGCTGGATCGGGTATACGCTGGCTTGGTCTAACCGCCAGTTTGCGGAGCTGAACGATGGCCGGGAGTTCCCTTACCGCTATGACCGGCGCCATGATTTTGAGGTGGTGGTCATCCATCAGCTTAAACCCAACCTTTCGCTGTCGGCTACGTGGGTGTACGGCACCGGCAACGCGGTTACCTTGCCCGAGGCCCGCTACGTGTTGGGCGAAGCCTGGGAAGGCGGCTACGGCGGCACCCAGACCTACAATGACTACGGCGACCGCAACGGTTACCGCATGGCCTCTTACCACCGCGCCGATATCAGCCTGAGCCACACCAAGAAGAAACGGTGGGGCGAGGTGGTGAACAACCTTAGTTTCTACAACGCCTACAACCGCAAGAACCCTTATTTTATCTACGTGCAGGCAGGCAGAAACGAAGGCGATCCACCCAGGTTCAGGCAGATCAGCCTTTTCCCCATCTTACCTTCCATCAGCAAAACCTTTAAGTTCTAGTAGCGCATGTTCCCTTTCGTTTTTAACCTTTTTTCCGGAAACCGACCTAAAAACACCTGCTTCTTGGGCTGGGGCCTGCGCTGCCTTCTCTTGGCCGGAGGTTTGACGGGTTGTGAGAAGGAAGTAGACATTGAGGTGCCCGGGCACACTCCCAAGCTGGCAGTGCAGTACAACCTCAACACCGAGGCGCCCAAGCAGAACATGTACATCGGGCGGAGCCAATCAGTGCTGGCCACCGACGACCTCTGGCGGAACGGCCTGGTAAAGGATGCGGCCATCACCATCACCGATGGCGGCGGTACCCTGCGCCAAAGTTTCGCGTTTGTGCCCCTGGAGTACAACAAAGAGATAGGCAACTACAAGCCCACCAATGAATTCACGCCCGAGCCCGGCCAGCAGTACAGCCTCACCGTAAGCGCCCCGGGTTTTGAGACCATTGAGGGAAAACTGACCATGCCCGCCCAGGTACCCGTAGCCTCTGCTTCTTTTGTGCCCGACAGCAAGAACGATGGATACAATTACGTTGGTTTGCTGCGCATCCAGTTCAACGACCTGGCCAACCAGCAGGACTATTACCGTCTGCATGTGCGGCTGGTGGATGACGCGGAACAGCTCATCGGGAATTTCTATTCCGTGGAGGACAACGACGACATCTTTGGCGAGGAAGTGGAGAAGATAGAGCTGTCCAAGGTCTTTGACGATGGCTGGGCAAAGCAGGGCGTGATCACTTTCTCTGACAAGGTAGGCGCCTATATTGGCAGCGGCCTGTCTCCCAAATACATAGAGATTACGCTGCAGCACCTTACCCCAGACCTGTACCTGTACGAGCGCTCTAAAAGTAACTACCAGGAAGATAATCCCTTTGCAGAGCCGCTGAACCTGCACAGCAACATCCGGAACGGCTACGGCAACTTCGGGGGCATTACCACCACCAAATACCGGATTCCGCTGTAGGGTTTACTTCGCCAAACCGATTCCTGGTTAAAGGCTGTTTTCGCGAAAGTAGCCCTTAAACGTAAACTGCCAGCAACCTTCTTCAGGAGCCCTGATAAAAGCAGAAGGTCCATTTACTCAGGTAAATGGACCTTCTGCTTTGAGCCTGTTTTGCGGGAAATAGCCGCTAAACAGGGTTTAGAAAATTGCCTTGGCTACAGCTACCGTGGCATCTGACTTACTCATGGTGTAGAAGTGCAGGCACGGTACCCCGAAGTCCATCAACTCTTTGCACTGTTGGATGGTCCAGTCAATGCCCACCTGCTTCACATCTTTGGGGTTGGTGCAGGCTTCCACGGCGTTCACCAGGTCCTCGGGCAGGTCAATGTTGAAGTAGCGCGGCAGTACGTTCAGTTGGTTTCTGGTCGTAAGCGTTTTCAGGCCCGGGATGATGGGTACCGTGATGCCCGCAGCGCGGCACGCGTTCACAAATTCAAAGAACTTCTGATTATCGAAGAACATCTGCGTGATGATGTAATTAGCCCCCAGGTCTACTTTCTGCTTCAGGTATTTCAAATCGGCAGATAGGTTGGGCGCTTCCATGTGTTTCTCGGGGTAACCCGCCACCCCGATGCAGAAATCAGTAGGCACCGGGTTTTCCATCTCCTCATCCAGGTAATGGCCATGGTTCAACTGCACCACCTGTTTGATGAGGTCAGTGGCGTACGAGTGTCCGTCTTTGTGCGGCCGGAAACCAGGCTCGGTCTTCACCGCATCGCCGCGGAGCAACAGCACATTGTCGATGCCTAGGAAATTGAGGTCCATCAAAGCGTTCTCCGTCTCTTCCCGGCTGAAGCCTCCGCAGATGATGTGCGGCACCGCGTCTACGTGGTACTTGTTCATGATCGCCGAACAGATTCCTACCGTGCCGGGCCGTTTTCTAATGGTGATTTTCTCCAACAGACCATTCTCGCGCTCCTTGAACACGTACTCCTCGCGGTGGTAGGTCACGTTGATAAACGGCGGCTTGAACTCCATCAACGGGTCAATGCCCTGGTAAATAGACTGGATGCTGGTTCCCTTCACCGGCGGCAGAATCTCAAACGAGAAAAGGGTACTGGTGGCGTTCTGTAAATGCTCAGTAACTTTCATTGAAGTTATGTATGTCTTAGGCGTAAGCCTTTCTTTTAGCTTTTGTTTTAGCTTTCTCGTTTTTAAAGAAAGCAAGGTGTTTAGAGACGAGTTACCTCGTTTATTTTCTCTTTCTTACTTTCTCCCTACTTTTTGTCATCCTGAAAGGACCTTGTGTGCGAGCGTAACAGCGTTTCTTCAAGGCCTCACTAGTTTGCCCACAAGGTCCTTTCACGATGACAGGAAAAGGTGTCCTAAAAAGGAGAGCAATCCTGAAAGTAAGGAGTATGCTTATTTCCTGTTTAGGGGCCGATTTAATGAAATCAGCCCCTAAACAGAGAGTTTAGTAATTCAAAATAGGTGATAACCAGCGCTCAGTTTCCTCCACCGTCATGCCTTTGCGCTGCGCGTAATCCGTTACCTGGTCTTTCTCGATTTTTCCAAGTCCGAAGTATCGAGACTGTTTATGCGCGAAGTACATGCCAGAAACAGCGGCAGTCGGGTACATGGCCAGGCTCTCGGTTAAAGAGATGCCGGTGTTCTTCTCCACGTCCAGTAACTGGAACAGCGTCGTTTTCTCGGTATGGTCTGGGCAAGCCGGATATCCCGGGGCCGGACGGATGCCTTGGTACTTCTCCTTGATCAGGTCTTCGTTCGTGAGACTTTCTTCCGGCTCGTAGGCCCAAATCTCCTTGCGCACAATCTCGTGCAACTTCTCCGCGAAGGCTTCGGCCAAACGGTCAGCCAAGGCTTTGGCCATGATGCTGTGGTAATCGTCGTGGTCGGCTTCAAACTGTTCTACCAGTTCATCTAAGCCAATACCAGCGGTTACCGCGAAACCTCCGGTGTAATCGTCTAAGCCAGTTTCCTTTGGCGCTACAAAGTCAGCTAGGGCTAAGTTAGGAACGTTTGGTCCTTTAAGACCTTGCTGGCGCAGCGTACGAAAATGCGTTAAGATCTCAGTACGCGCTTCGTCAGTGTAAATCTCCACGTCATCGTCGCCTACGCTGTTGGCCGGGAATAAACCGGCCACACCGTTGGCGGTGAGTAGCTTCTCGTCCACAATGCGTTGGAGTAGAACTTGGGCATCGGCGTATAGTTTGGTGGCAGCTTCACCAACTACTGCATCTTCCAGCAGTTTCGGGAATTTGCCGTGCAGTTCCCAAGCCTGGAAGAACGGCGTCCAGTCAATGTACGGCACCAGTTCTTCTAACGGGAAGTTTTGAAATACCTGCACACCGGTTTTGGCTGGGGTGTACACGTCTTCGGCTTTCCACTCAATAGGCAGCTTGTTGGCGCGGGCTTGCGGTAAGGGCAGGTATTTCTTATCCTTTTGACGGCTCAAATAGCCTTCACGCATCTGGTCGTATTCCAGGCGGGTGTCTTGGGCGAACTTCTCTTTGTTTTCAGGACTCAGCAGGTTTCCTACCACCGGTACACTGCGCGAAGCATCCAGTACGTGCACCACGGTGCCGTTGTAGGCTGGTGCTACTTTCACGGCAGTATGGGCGCGGGACGTAGTGGCGCCACCGATGAGCAACGGGATATTGAAGTTCTGGCGCTCCATTTCGCGGGCTACGTGCACCATCTCGTCCAAGGACGGCGTGATCAACCCGCTTAGTCCAATTACGTCCACGTTGTGCTCGCGGGCAGCATCCAGGATTTTGTCGGCTGGCGTCATCACGCCTAGGTCAATCACCTCGTAGTTGTTGCAGGCTAATACCACGCCCACAATGTTTTTCCCGATGTCGTGCACATCGCCTTTCACCGTTGCCATCAGGATTTTACCGTTGGTTTGGCGGGTAGAAGTGTCTCCGTTAGCTGCAGCGCGTACTTTCTCTTCCTCAATGTAAGGCAATAGATAGGCCACGGCTTTCTTCATCACGCGGGCGCTTTTCACTACTTGAGGCAAAAACATCTTGCCTTCGCCGAAGAGATCACCCACTACGTTCATGCCGTCCATGAGCGGACCTTCAATCACTTCCAGTGGTTTGCTAAATAAGTGACGGGCTTCTTCCACGTCCTGGTCAATGTATTCTACCAGTCCTTTTACCAAAGCGTGCGTTAAACGCTTCTGCACCGGCTCATTGCGCCAGGCTTCGTCGCGGACGATCTCTTTGCCTTTGTTCTTCACCGTTTCGGCGAATTCTACCAGACGTTCGGTGGCATCCGGGCGGCGGTTTAGCAGCACGTCTTCTACACGCTCCAGCAGGTCTTTCGGAATTTCCTCGTAGACTTCCAGCATACCCGCGTTCACGATGCCCATGTCCAGACCGGCTTTGATGGCGTAGTACAGGAACACGCTGTGCATGGCCTCGCGTACGGGGTCATTGCCCCGGAACGAGAAGGAGATATTGCTCACTCCGCCGCTTACTTTAGCGCCCGGCAGGTTTTGCTTAATCCAGCGGGTGGCGTTGATGAAGTCTACGGCGTAGTTGTTGTGCTCCTCCATGCCCGTAGCCACGGTGAGGATGTTCGGGTCAAAGATGATGTCCTCGGCAGGAAAGCCTACTTCTTTGGTCAGGATGTTATAGGCCCGCTCGCAGATCTGGATGCGACGCTCGTAATTATCGGCTTGCCCTTCTTCGTCAAAGGCCATTACTACCACGGCGGCCCCGTAACTGCGTACTTTGCGGGCATGCTCTTTGAACTTCTCTTCGCCTTCTTTGAGCGAGATGGAGTTCACGATGGCTTTCCCCTGCACGCACTTCAATCCGGCCTCAATCACGCTCCATTTGGAGGAGTCAATCATGATGGGCACACGGGCGATGTCTGGCTCGGAGGCAATCAGGTTCAGGAACAAGGTCATGGCGGCCTCGGAGTCCAGCATGCCTTCGTCCATATTCACGTCAATGATCTGGGCGCCGTTCTCCACTTGTCCGCGGGCGATGGCCAAGGCTTCCTCGTACTGCTCGTTCAGAATTAAGCGCGCAAATTTCTTGGAACCGGTCACGTTGGTCCGCTCACCTATGTTTACGAAGTTAGAGCCTTCGTACACCGTGAGCGGCTCCAGGCCCGAGTAGGTAGGAACGGCCGGAAGTTGAGGCAACGGACGCGGCGGGTATTCTTTCGCAATCTCGGCAATGGCTTTGATGTGCGGCGGCGTAGTTCCGCAGCAACCGCCCACAATGTTCACGAAATTGTTTTCCAGGAAATCGCGGATGTGCTGGCCCATTTGCTCCGGAGTCTCGTCATACGCCCCGAAGGCGTTCGGCAGACCGGCATTCGGGTAGGCGCTGATATGGAATTTAGATGCTTTGCTCAAGCTCTGCAAGTGCGGACGCAGCTGCTTCGCCCCGAGGGCGCAGTTGAAGCCCACGCTCAGCAGCGGCATGTGCGATACGGAGTACAAAAACGCCTCTACGGTTTGGCCCGATAAGGTACGACCGCTGGCATCGGTGATGGTACCAGACACCATGAGCGGCAAACGCTTACCTGTTTGCTGACTGTATTGGTCAATGGCGAACAGCGCTGCCTTGGCGTTGAGGGTATCGAAGATGGTTTCCACCAGAAGCAAATCCACGCCACCATCTACCAGGCCGCGCACCTGTTCGGTATAAGCGTCTACCAGTTCATCGTACGTAATAGCGCGGTACCCGGGATTGTTCACATCCGGTGACAAAGAAGCGGTACGGTTGGTGGGCCCGATGGCTCCGGCCACAAAGCGCGGTTTGTCTGGCGTCCTGGCGGTCCACTCGTCGGCGGCTTCTTTGGCGATGCGGGCTGACTCGTAATTCAGCTCGTACACCAGGTCCTGCATGTCGTAGTCGGCCATGGCGATGGAGGTGCCACTGAAGGTATTGGTCTCGGCAATATCGGCGCCAGCCTCAAAGTAGAGGCTATGGATTTCCTTGATGATGTGGGGTTGGGTGATGGAGAGCAAGTCGTTGTTGCCCTTTACATCCAGGTGGTAGTCTTTGAAACGCTCGCCGCGGTAATCTTCCTCTTGGAGGTTGTACCGCTGGATCATGGTACCCATGGCACCGTCTAAGACTAATATGCGTTTTTTTACTTCTTCCTCTATTGGAGTCATCTTCTTGTGCAAACCTAAAGGGTTAGTTGCGGCTCAAGAAAGGGCAGAGGAAAGTGGCGGGCGCTGGTGCGTAGGAGTTCCGTCACTTATCTCCCCCGGCACGGTAGGTGCAGCGGGTAGGAAGTAGCACCCAACTGAATTGGGTTGCTAAGACATCGCAGGGCCTAATCCCTCCGTCTTTCTTGATAAGCAGTAGCAAAGATAGCGGCTGTTATTGGATTCTGCAAATATGTAAAGGCCACGCCCGGAGAGAGGAACCCAAGCCATGCCTGAATAGGCAATAGGCGGTTCTGAATGGAGAAGCCGGTCTTTACAGGTTATTTTCCTCTAAAGACCGGCCTCTCTATCTGAATAATGAAATTAGCTTAACGCCAGACTCGTTTCAGGGGCGTTTTCCACTTCAAAAGCTATTTGCTGTGTTTTATAGTCTTGCCAACCCAATTTCTTGAGCATACGGTAATGGGAGCCCAGCGCCTTGGAGAAGGAGGGACTTTCTATGTACGGCAACCCAAACTCATGGGCCGTTTTCTTCACGATTTCTGAAATTCCGGGGTAATGGATGTGGCAAACCTTAGGGAAGAGGTGGTGCTCTATCTGTTGGTTCAAGCCGCCCAGCAGGAAACCGGCCAGTCGGTTCTTCGTGGCGAAATTGGCGGTGGTCCGCATCTGGTGATCAGCCCAAGCTTCTTCCATGTTGCCTTGCGCATTGGGCTCCGGAAAATCGGTTCCCTCCACCACGTGCGCCAACTGGAAGACCAAGCCCATCACCAGCCCCTCGGCTAAATGAAGGCTCACAAACCCAATGATAAACTGCCACCACGTGATGTCCAGCACTACCAGCGGCAGCACAATGAACAGCACGTAATAAATGGCTTTGTAGCCGAAAAGTTTATAGTATTCTTTGGTGGGGTGGTTGGCCGTATCCTGGGCGCCAATCTGTTTCTTGAAGAACTTGACGTAGTCTTTCCGGAGTACCCAGGAAAGCGAGGACAAACTGTATAACCCGAAGGCATAGATGTGCTGGAACCGCTGCAGTTTGTTCACCTTCTCATTGGTATCTACCCTAATCAAGCCGGGGGCTACCTCAATGTCTTCGTCGTGGCCGGGGATGTTGGTGTAGGTGTGGTGCACCACGTTGTGGGTCAAGTTCCAGACGTAGGGGCTGGCGCCAATCAGGTTGAAGACAAAGCTGAAGACCTTGTTTACCTTGCTATTGGAGGAAAGCGCGCCGTGGATGGCGTCATGGCAGATGTTGAAGCCTATAAACGCACTGAAAACGCCCAGCAACAAGGCCAGTCCAAACATGGGCCACACACCAAACTCGTTAGACATGATCAAGCCATAAAGCCCGGCCGTCACCAACAGGTAAAAAGCGGTCTTGCCCCACATAGCGGGATTGGCGTTTCTGGAAATTCCTTTTTCTTTTAAGTGGATCTCTACGCGCTGGCGGGTAGTGGCATAAAAAGTGGACTTGTCTTTATTGATGAATTTTAACTTAGAGGACATGAGGGGGGAGTGAAAGGAAGGGAACCGCGAGAAACAAACCCGGCAGAACCTGCGCAGAGAGCGGTTGCGCAATAAAATTGAGGGTGGTAAAACAAGCCTACTCAGGGCTTATCTTCTGTGAACGTGTCATCCGCCAGGAAAGTGTTAGGCCTTTTGGTTATTGCCTGGATCAGGAGGATAAAGATAGAATAATTATTTGCCAAGCCACTGTCAATTTATCCGTTTACGGAAACAGAATGCTTTGTAAAAGACGTTTAGGCTTGATTTTGTGAAAACAGCCAGAAAACGAAATTGTTTAAAATAGAAAAAGCCTGCACAAGGCAGGCTTTTCAAGTAGGTTCGGGGAAGCATTAGAATGTGTAGCGGACGGTCAGAGCTCCGTCGCCATACAAGAAAAGTCCCGCTCTGTTGGTTTCGATAAATGGCTTAAAATCGACCCCAAGTGAAATCGGAATTTCCGTAATCTGATATTCCAAACCTACAATTCCGTCTATCCCCACCGTAGCGAGGTTTCTGTCATAAGATTCTACATAATGTTTGTTTGAGGGCTTGAAGTAATACCTTCCGCGGAAAGCGCCTACGTGCGCGCCACCGCCATAAAACCATTGCAGGCCCGGTACGGCAAACGCCGGCGCGTGCAACTCAAACAAACCGGTTAACTGAAAGCCCCTCCGGCCAAGTCCCGTTCCCAGAATTCCCTCAAACGCAACGGCGTCTCTGAAGAAATATTTACCCGAGATACCGGCCGAGTAACCGCCCACCCGCAGGCCTATGCCCGCTTTCTGGGCTTGGGCGCTTTGCAGGTGCGCAAAGGAGAGCAACAGTATTCCCAGCCCAAAAATAAGATGTTTGTTTCTCATAGTAAAAAGATTCTTTGCAAAAAGAGAGCAGAACAGCGCCTGCCTTTCTAAAACTGCTTAGAACCCGTTATTATTTTACCTGTGCCTAAAAACAGAAGACACCTTATGGCTTTCCGGCTGAAAACCGGGGGCAAGTTAGGCTTTTTTATACGATTGCAGGTACGCCTCGCGGGAGGTGCGCTGGCCAACCAGCCGGAAGAAGCTGATATGGTGGTCAGTATCTTTTTTGAGCCCGCGCGCAAAAGGGTCTTTCCGCTGGCCGTGCTCCTCAAAATCGCGCACGTATTGTTCCCTGATCAGGTCGGCAGCGGGCAGCAGCTCAGCGTTCTTGATTTGCACCAAGCCCGTCTTTTCCCACAGTTTGCGCCACCAAGCCACCGAGTGGATGTAGTACCAGTAGTTCTGGAAATCGGCGCGCAGGAACTCAGGTACCTGGTCAATGGTCTCAATCTCCTCCTTAAAACAAACATCCACAATACCGATGTACCCGTCTGATTTCAGGAAACGGCAGATGTAGGGCAGGTACTTGTCATCGGTACCGAAGTATGTGTACGAGTCAATAACCAGTACCACGTCAAAGTATTCCTCAGGGAAAGGCAGGGAGCGGGCATCGGCCTGAAGCGGGAACACGTGGTCTTCCAGGTTCTCTTCCTGCACCCGTTTGTAGTTGGCCGTGGCCGTGATGGCCTCATCCACCGCCCAAACCTGCACCCCAAACTCCTTGGCCAGGAAAATAGAGCTGGCCGCCTTGCCGCAGCCCAGGTCCAGCACGCGCATGCCTTTCTGCAGCGGAATAAGCGAAGTGATGCTTTCCAGGTTGAAGAGCACGTTCTCGCCCATAGAATGCTCGCGTACCCATGTGGGGTCATACTGGGTACTGCGGGGAAAATGGTGTTGTATCTGGTGTTGGGCAGCGTCCATTTAAAATTAGTATTAGTACTGACACTACGCAAGGTAGGGGAAAGGGGTTGGTACGCTGTCTTGATTTACGGTAAGCCTGTTGCAACCTATCCGCCCAAAACAGGATCGGGAGGTAAAGGGCAAATTTTACTCCAAATCAAGTACCCGTTTATTAGCTGAAAACCAAAAGCATTTATGACAAAGATCTCCCCCTTAAGCGGATTGCTTCTGCTGTTATTTTTCCTTGCCACTAGCTGTGATGAAAAAGATAAAGATCCAGTTCCGAGTAAAGACCTCCCAGAAGCAGGCCATGGCATTAAGAAGCAACAGAAATACCTGCTGCGCACGGTGGAATGGAAAAGTTTCGGTCAGACGGCCGCCTATACGTACAACAGCGACAGTACTATCAAAAAGGTAAGCCAGGTGGGAAGTGGCAACTATATCTATTTCCGCTACCAGAACGAAGCCCTGACGGAAATGGCCTTGGAGGCATCTGATTATAAGAACACCTACGCCTACAACCCCGCCGGCCAGATGATTAGCTGGACCCGCGCGCAAAAACAAGCGAGCTACGGCTCCACCTTTGTGTTTGAGTACAAATACAACGCTACCGGCACCGTCTCTGAGATGGATTACTTTAAGATAAATGAGGCCGGCAAGCAGTTGGTGTACCACAATGTCTATGAGTACAGCAGCCAAAACCTGTTGTCTAAGGTAACCGCAACGGCCAGCAACGGCTATAAAGTCATCTGGACTATTGACAGCTATTCTGCTCCTTTTGATTTTGATCCCTGGGTGTTCATTAGCCATGACTTAGCTGAAAAGTACGAGATCTACAATTACCCGGTACTCAGCCGGCTTAACCAGCTGCCCAAGAAAATCACCAAGACCGTGATAGGTCCGGGGCAGACGGCCCAAGTGGAGGAAGTGGTCTCCATAGACTTTACCATTACCCAGGAGAAGCTGGAAAAGATGGTGAATACGGTAGCGTACCCAGGGCACCCAGAGTTGAATTCCAGCTATGAAGTGCTCTATTCTTATTATTAATTTTTTACTTAACTACGAAACACCTTGAACACACCCATGATGATTTTAGTGGCCGGGCCCTATCGGTCGGGCACCCAGGACAACCCAGAACTTATTAAGAAAAACGTGGAATTGATGCAGGAAGTGGCGCTGGAGGTATACAAGTTGGGCCATTTGCCGGTGCTAGGCGAATGGTTTGCGTTGCCTCTTCTGGAGACCGCTGGCTCTACGCAACTAGGAGATGCTATTTTTAACCAGATCTTTCACCCGGTGGCCATCCAACTGATTGACTTTTGCGGAGCAGTGCTAAGGGTGGGAGGACCTTCCCAAGGGGCCGATGAAATGGTAAACGTTGGCCGGGAGAAAGGGAAACTTATTTATCATTCCCTGGCAGAAATACCAGTGCTGGAGCGCGCAGGTGTGCCGTCTATGTAAGGAGAGAAAGTTGCAGAACTTTCAACGGTTTGCTAGGAGTAACGTCGTTTTGCGGCTGTTTTCCTGAAATGACCTTCAAAACAGATCACGGGCAAAAAGGCATTTAGGCGTATTGCTGCATCTGCTCAGAGGGGTGCACCAGTACGCCACCGCCGTCTTGTTTGGCAGCCTCCAGCATGGCTTTGGCCACGGTCTTGGCATGAATGGCTTTGTACTTGCGCAGCGGGCCGTTGAACAGAAACCCCGCGCCCTTCATCAGCGTGGCTGCGGCCTTCTCCCCGAACCGTTCTTCCTGCCGTTCGCCTAAGAGCAAGGAGGGTTGAAAGATGTGCACGGCGGTAAAAGGCATTTTTTTCACGGCCTCTTCCATCTCGCCTTTCACCTGGTTGTAGAAGATGCGGGACCGGGCATCAGCGCCCAGCGCCGAGACTACCAGAAACTGCGTGGCAAAGTGGGAGGAGGTGATTTTGGCCAGGTTCACCACGTAAGTGAAGTCTACCTGCCGGAATTTGTCTTTTGAGCCCGCTTTTTTAATAGTAGTGCCTAAACAGCAATACACGTCATCGGCGATGAGGCTGTGGCGGTGTTTCTCCAGTTGGTCAAAATCCACGATGATCTGCTGCAGCTTGGGGTGGTCTACCGCCAGTCTCTTCCGGCCCACGGAGATTACCTTGTTGTAGCGGGGGCTTTGCAGCAGCAGTTGTAGGCAGTGACTGCCTACCAGTCCGCTGGCGCCGGCAATGAGAGCAGCTTTGGCAGATACCATATCTCCGGGTTAGGTTTTAAGGGCTCTTCTGAGCACCTGGTAGTCAAGGTAATATAGCACCTTAACGGAGAAACTATTCAATTGTTTAGCCTGCAGCGTGTTCCTGAGGTTCAGGAAATAGTCGGGGCGTTCGGGCAGGGCGCTGTCATAGATGGCGTTCTTCCAGACCACGCTCACCTCGCTGCCTGGGGCAAACCGCCAGCTGTAGACCAGGTCAATGTTGAAGGCGTTGAAGTTGCGGGCATTGGCAGAAGGAGAGTTGGGGCGATACTCCAAAGGCCGGCCGTTGCCGTCATCCTGCAGCAGAAAGTACTTGTCAAACGTGGCATTGGACCAGTAGTGGCGCATGTTCAGGTTGAGGGCCGTGCGGGCGTTGAAGATGTAGGTACCGGTTAAGGTGTTGCTCACGGTCTTCACCTTGCGGCGCCCGAAGAAAATGCTGTCCTGCACGCCGTTGCCGGCAAACCCAAAGCCGCGGGGCGTATCACTGTAGCGGACGCCGTAAACCAGCTGTAAATGGTCGTTGACCCGTACCCGAGGGCTTATGCCAATCCATCGGTCCAGTTCGCCGTACTCAGGCGCCCAATAGAACCCGAAATCCAAGTCTACGGCCAGTTTTTTGCGGTAATCGCTGGAGATATAGGAGTTCACCTCCCAGCCGGCGGGTTTGCGCCATTTCTGGTCGGGCACCCCGTCTTTGTAAGAGCGGGGCTCAAAGTAGTCGTAGCCGTCTTTGGGCAACCAGACAATGGTGTACCCAAAGGAGATGAAGTTCTTGGTGGTGGCGTTGGTCTCCAGAAAATACGCCAGTTGGGTGAACGCCGCCGGTTTGTAGAGCATGCGGTGCTGCACCCCCAGGGCGTTGTAGGCGTTGTTCAGTTTCCAGAAAGGCTTGTAGAAATTGTAAGCCACCAAGGCCTGGCTCTCGCGGGAGTTGTTGTTGTCCAGGTAGCCCAGGTCGTTGATGTCATAGGTGTGGTTCTCGGCGGTGTGCCGTAACCGGAACTGGAAATTGCCGCTGGTCTTCCCGAAGGTGGCGGCGTACGCGTGGCCCAGTTCCACTTTGTCGGTGCCCACGGGAAGTTCGCCTTTGTTGTAGTGCTGGCTCAGGTTCCCCGATAGGTTGAGGGTGTAGGAGTTCTTCTTGTTCGTGAGCTTGGTCATGAGGCCCGTCACGTTGGCGTTGTAAAAACCGCTTCCTCGGGTCACGTTGGTGTTGGTGAAGGTCACGTACGAGCTGTTCTTCAGGCTTTGGTCCAGCACCAGCACGTTATAGTTGGTCACGGGGTCAGTGAGGACTCTGAACTCCTCATCGTTCAGGCCGCTTCTGAGGGTGGCGTACGTGTTGCGGGTCACGGCGTTGAACAAGCCAATGCCCAAGCCTTTGTTTGTTCTGCCAGATATTTTGGTGGCGTTGACGAGACTGGTTTTCTCGGGGTTTTCCACTACTTCCACCTGCTCGCCGTAGCGCTCCTTGTCATAGGCCAGGTTGTAGTAGTTCATGGGCTGGGCCCCGATGCGGCGCGAGTAGAAAAGCCCGGCTTTGTTGAAGAGCTCGGTGCCCTCGGTGAAAAACTGCCGGTTTTCGTTAAAACGGACCTCAAACGGCGAGAGGTTGAGGACTTGCGCATCTGACTGGGTCTGCCCGAAATCCGGTACCAGGGTCATGTCCAGGGTGAAGGCGTCGTTGATGCCGTATTTAATGTCCATGCCGCCGTTGACGGTGGTTTTGAGGTCTTTCTTGCCGGGTTGCTCCTGCGGGAAGTGATCGGCGTAGCCAGAGAGGTACGGCATCAAGGACAACCGCAACGGGGCTTTGAGGCCGGTGATGCCGTGCACCTCGCCAAACTGGTTCACCCACCCCTGGATGGAACTGTCCACGAAATTCCAGAAGGCTTCTTCTTTGTACCGGCGGGTAGAGCGCCAGAAATTGATGCCCCAGGTTTGCACGTCTTTTTTGGGGAAACGGATGGCGGAATAAGGGATACGCATCTCCACGCTCCAGCCCTGCGGATGCCGGGCCACGGCGCTCTGCCAGACCGCGTCCCAAGTGGTCTCGTTCCCGTTGCTGGTGGCCTTGAAATCGGTCTGTACTCCGGCAGTGGATACCTCAAACCCGAAGGCGTTCTGCTTGTCCAGGTAGGTGTCAAAGTACACGCCAAACATATCGGCGTTCACCTGGCCTCCGTCGCGCTGGCTGAGCTGGGAGAGAATGGAGTCTGGGGCGGTGTCAAGGAGCAGGGCGCTCACGTACACGGCTTCATCGTCATACAAAACCCGCACCTCGGTCTGCTGCTTTGCCGGTGAGCCGTTAGCGGGGGCCATCTGGGTGAAGCCGGTGGCGGGTTCTACCTGTTTCCAGATGTCTTCTTCTGGGATGCCGTCTAGTTTGGGGGGAGTGGCCGTGCGGCCTGCTGTGATTTGCTTTGTGACTTTAGGAGCCTGGGCATAGGTGAGGAAGGTGCTGCAAAGACAAAGCAAAAGCAGACAGACGTATTTCATAGGGCAAAAAGAGACAGGTTGTAGAGAGACAGATCAAGAACTAACCAAAAGACTAATGCTATCAGGCAATAGTTGCACCTCTCCTCTTTTATAGAGGGCCCCAATGGCTTTTTTGAAGGTTTTTTTGCTCATGCCCAACGTCTGGTAGATGAGCTCCGGGCTACTCTTGTCGGTGAGGGGCAGACGGCCGTTCTCGGCGCGCAGACGAGCCAGGATGAGCTCAGAGGCCTCGCGCACTTCGTCGTAGCCTTGTTTCTGCAGGCTCACGTCCAGCTTGTTGTCTTCGCGTACTTTTTTCAGGTAGCCCTGGGTGTACTCTCCGGGCGTGAGGCTGCGGAAAACCTCGTTGCGGTACAGCATGCCCAGATACTTGTTGTTCACGATGACCTGGAACCCCAGCGCCTTCTCCGGCCCTATGAGCAGTTGTACCTCATCACCTTCTTCCAGCGTGATGGGGTCATAGCTCAGGAAAGGACCCAGTTTGGTGGAGCCCACCAGGCGGTCTGAGTTCTCGTCAAGGTACACGTACACCAGTGCCCATTGGCCCACGTGCAGGTCCTCGTGCTGGTTGCGGTAAGGCACAAACAGGTCCTTCTCCAATCCCCACTCCATGAATGCCCCGAAGTTGCTCACGTCCCGCACCTGCAGGCAGGCGAACTGGTCTACTTTGGCCTTCGGCTCCAGGGTGGTGGCAATGAGGCGGTCCTCTGAGTCGCGGTACACGAACACCGAGATCATGTCGCCTACCTGCGCGTTTTCTGGTACGTACTTGCGGGGTAGCAGCACGTCGCCGTCCTCAGAACCTAAATACATGCCATGTTCCAATTCGCGGAGGATCTCCAGAAAGTTGTAATCGCCTAAGTGCAGCATACCAGATGGGTTAAAACGTGAAACAAAGGTAGAGAATCTATACGGCACCTATCAAGCGTTAGCCAAACTTTGTCGCGGGAAATCCGTTTAGAGGCGGTTTTGCCCAAAACAGGCTATAAACAGCCTTAACCGTCTTTTTACCAGCCGATAATATTTTGGCTAAGGGCCGATGTGAGAGCAACGTTTTTGGGTAGGTTTAAAGGGAACCGTCAGTGGAGGTGGAGAATCCGTTGGAGACCAAGTAAAGCCTGGTTTCTACAATTTATAAAACAAATACATCTTCTCTGGTTCAAGTTTTGAACTAGCACCCATCATGGGCTGATGTTTGCAAATCAGTGAAGCTGCAGCCTCAAACTGGGTGCCCCGATTCAGTAGTTCCAGGCGTCATGCCAAAAGGAACCCACCCCTACTCCTCCGAGGAGGAGAATCTTCGCTATCGCCGTGGTTGGTGTTCTCACCAATGACCAATATTCTTTAGAATGCCTGTCTGCCGTTTAGAGCCCGATTTCCTGAAAGGAGGCCCTAAACAGATTACCAGTACTGCGACGGGGAGTAAATGCTGCGGCGGTTGCGGAGCATGAGGCCCAGCACCAGTTCATGCGACCCGTAGCTCACCTGGCTCAGCCCCGAGGTAGTAAGGTCATAGGCGTAGCCCAGATGGAATTTATGCTTGTACTGGAAACCTGCCGTGAGCACCGCTGCATCCTGCAACCGGTAAGAGCCGCCCACCCAGAACTGGTCGCGCCAGAAAACCTTGGTGTTCAAATCCACGGAAACCGGACTAGGCGCCGCGTATTTCACCACCACCGAAGGCGTCACGCTCAGATAGCTGCTCAAGGCGATGCGGTAGCCAGCGTGCCCAAAGAAATGCCGCTGCTGTTTCGCTGATACGGTAGACCGCGTTTCCCGGAAACTGAAGGGTGTGGGCAGAATCTGCGCCACCGAAGCGCCCAGGTAAAAACGGGAACTGTAGAGGAGCGCACCCACCCCAATGCTGGGCAGCAAGCGGTTGTATTCATCGGCGTTCATGACCGGGTCCCCTCCGGTGCCGAAGGAAAGCATCTCGCGGTTCAGCCCGAACTGAGTAAACCCGGCCGCTACCCCGGCGGCCAGTTTTAGGTGGGGAGTGAGCGGCTGGTGGTAAGCGTAAAGCAACTGCACCTCGGTGCGTTTGAGACCGGCGGCTTTGTCGGCCTGCATTAAGATCCCAACCCCGTGGTGCGGACGCGTTTTCTGGGCGTTGTTGCGGTAATCCGGCCGCCACTGGTTCTTGAACTTCCCTTTCACGGCGTTCTGGGGCTTAAACGTAGTGGGCGGGCTCAGGTAATCCATGCGGGAAAGCGGCATGTGGGCACTCAGGTAATAGGAGGTAGGTGCGCCTTCTAGCCCCGTCCATTGGTTCCGGTAACCGGCCCGCACATCTAGGTAATTGTCGGTGCCGCTCACGGCGGGGTTCAGGAGCAGCGGGTTGAGCATGTACTGGCTGTAGTGCGGAATCTGCTGCGCCAACCCCAGGAGCGGGAGACAGAGCAGGAAAAGCAGGAAGTAGCTATTCTTTCTCATAGGCGCTGGGCTTAGCGGAGGATGGTGAGCGGCCCCGTGATTTTGGGCCGTCCGTTGCTGGGGTCAATAATGTAGTAGTAAGCGCCAATGGGCAAATCAACGCCGTTGCGTTTCCCGTCCCAAGGGGTAGAATACCCGCGCGTGGAGTACACCTGCTGGCCCCATCGGTTATAGATTTCAATGTTGAGGTGCGGGTAATCCTGAATCCCTTCCAGAACCCACGTGTCATTGGAGCCGTCGCCGTTGGGCGAGAAAGCCGAGGGAATCTGCAGCCGCTTGATCACCGTCACCACCATGCTGTCTACGTTGGGGCAGCCCGCCTCTGAGACCGTGCTCAGGTAATAGGTGGTGGTCACCAGCGGGGAGGCTACCGGGTTCGCGGTGTTCTGGTTGCTCAGGTTGGTATTTGGAGACCAGGAGAGCTGACCTTCCCCGCTGCCCTCCAGTTTGATGCTCTCGCCTTCAATGAGTAGGATGTCTTTTCCGGCATTTACCGCTGGGGTAGGCTGCAGTTTAATCTCCACTTCATCAGTGGCACTGACGCAAGGGCTGTTGCTCACCGTCCACCGGAGGGTATAGTCGGTGCCCAGGCTGCCGGTGAAAGTGGTGGTAGGGCTGGCCGCGTTGGCAAAGCTTCCGCCGGAGCCGCGCACCACTGTCCATTGGCCGGTAGCTGGTGCCGGGGAGTTGGCCGCCAGGGTGGCATTAGCGTTACCGCAGAGTAGTTGGTCCGGGCCCGCTTTCGCGACCGGGGCCGGGGCAATGGAAACTGCTTTGCTGATGGTGTGCGTGCAGCCCAACTCAGAAGTAACCGTGAGTCTGACCTGGTACGTACCGTCCCGTTCATATTTGTGCGTTGCGTGCTGGGCAGCCGCCGATGCCCCATCCCCGAAGTCCCAGGCCCAACTCGTCAGCCGGCCGCCTGCCAGGCTGCTCATGTCCTGGAAAGACACTGCCTCGGCAAGGCAGCCTGCCGTGGGCGAGAAATCGGCTTTAGGGGTTGGGAAAACGGTGATGGTGGAGGTGGAGGTTTGTTCACAGGAGTTAGCCCCTTTCACCGCCAGTACCACCATGTAGGTGCCGGGGGCCGCGTACAGGTGCGCGGGGCTGGCCTCAGTGGAAGTAGTGCCATCCCCGAAATCCCACCGGTAGGTGAGAGCACCGCTGCCTCGGTCTTGGGTAGTGTTCGTGAAGCGGGCCGGCGTGCCCTCACAGACATTGGCCGCCGTAAAGCCCGCCGCTGGGTTGGGCAGCACCACAATGGTTTTGGTGAGCGAAGCCTCGCAGACAATACCTGACCAAACACGCAATTGCACCTGGTAAGTCCCTGGTTTGGCGTACTGGTGGCTGGGGTTTGTTTCCTCAGACGAGGTGCCGTCCCCAAACGTCCATTGCCGCCGGATGATCTTCCCGAAAGCGATGGTGCTGGCATCCTGGAAAACCATGCCCTGCTCCTGGCAGAAAGATGAAGCAGTAAACTCTGCAACCGGTACCGCTCCGCTGATGGTGAAGGTATGCGAGACACTGTCCTGGCAGCCTCTGTTTGACGTCACCACTAGTTTTACTGTGTAGTTGCCCTCGGCGGTATAGCGGTGGCGGGGGGTGGGCGCCGTGGAACTGCTGCCGTCGCCAAAATCCCAACGGTAGGTCATAGTGCCAGAGGCCAGGGTGGATTGATTCTGGAAAACGGCCTCGTCCTTTACGCAGAGATCAGGCAGGGTAAAGCCTGCTAAGGGGCGAGGATGGATCACTACCGTCTGTTGCGTTGAATCTTGGCATCCCTGGTCTGAGAACGCTTTCAGTTTTACCGTGTAGGTACCCACCCCAACATACACGTGCCGCGGGTGCTGCTCCGCGCTACGCGGGGTGCCATCCCCAAAGTCCCATTCCCATCGTGCCACCCGGCCTTGCGCTACGGTGGTTTGGTCCTGGAAAGCCATGGGTTCTTTGTCACATGTTTGGGAGGCGCTGAAGCGGGCTGCCGGCGGGGCAAAGATGGTGACATCAAGGGTGGTGTCTGAGACGCAGAAATTCTGGTTCGTGACGGACAGAGTGACCTTGTACGTGCCGGGATTCTTGAAACGGTGGGCTGGGTGCTGCTTCCGGGAGGTGGTGCCGTCTCCAAAGTTCCAGCGCCACTGGATGAGGCTGTCGCCGGTAGTGACTTTGCTTTGGTCTGTGAAGCGGGTGCTGTCATTGGCGCAGGCCACGTCGTAGGAGAATGCTGCCTCGGGGTTGGACAGAACCTCCACCTCTATGTTGGTGGAGTCCTGCGAGTCGCAGTCGTTGCCGTTTGATTTGGTGGTGACCAGGGAGACGTTGAACTTGCCGGCTCGGGGAAAAGCGTGGGTGGGGTTCTGCTCGCTGGAGGTAGTGCCGTCCCCGAAATACCATTTCCAGGCCAGCGGTACGTACACGGCAAACCCTTTGAACCGGATGCTGCGCCCCTCGCAGATGCTGTCAGAGGCCACGGTGATGTTCTGGTTCAGGTTGGTCACATTCGCGCCCGCAGAATAGGCGTAAGATTCCACGTTCCCCAGCCCGTACGCGATGGCGTTGAAGCCCTGGTCTGCCGTAAGGGTGTGGTTCCCCGAGGACACCGTGTTCTGCGCGTACGAGTAGGTGGGATTGGCGGGAACGGGCGTGAATGCCACCGGTTGCCCGTCTAACCGGAAACTCCCGATATCCGCCGTTTTCATGGTCACATTGATGTAGTGGCTGGAGATCTGGAAGAACGGCGAGGAGTACAGCGTGATGTTTTTCAGGGTCTGTTCCACCGGGTTGATCAACACCATCTCTGGGTCGCTGGGCACATCGTCGCAGAGTTGTGATTTGGTGTACTGCGTCACCTGCACCGGCTCAGAAGTGGTGATGTAATTAGCGATGGAGTTCTCAAACTCATGGTACTGCCCGCTGTTTTTGGTGACGGACTGGCCATTCACGGTGATAACAGTATTGTCTTTGGAGGCGAGCACTCGGTAGATGTCCCCTGACATTCGGCTCTTAAAAGGAGCGGTCATAAAGTTCTTGCCCCAGGCGCTCACCGGGTAAAGCTGCTGGTA
Organism: Rufibacter hautae; assembly: GCF_008271695.1. Classification (GTDB taxonomy): domain Bacteria; phylum Bacteroidota; class Bacteroidia; order Cytophagales; family Hymenobacteraceae; genus Nibribacter; species Nibribacter hautae. The sequence goes on along the minus strand of NZ_VKKY01000001.1, from coordinate 802,897 downwards.
CAGGTTGTCTCCGCTGAACTGACCCGGACAGGTATAGGGCTCCGGGATGGCCGTGTAAGAACTCCCTGAGAAAACCGCGATCCGTTTGCAAGAGCCAATACCTGACTCAATAGACTCTACCTTGGTGCCGGTAAGGTCTTGCAGAGAGCGCACCTGGTACACTTCACCCTTCATCAGGGGGCGGTTTGGGGAGAAAGGCTTGCCAGCGGGTTGGCCGCCCAGGGTAGGTGCGGTGGGCGTGATTTCCAACGTGGTGTTGTCTTCCAGAGCCACCACCATGAGCTGGGAGGCTGCTCGGGCATCCAGGTACTGGGTTTGGTTGTAGCTGATGGCGTAATAGGAGCGCCCCAGGGTGTTGGCCGGCAACACCAGCGTGGCCCCTGATTTATTCAGGTGGTAAATGTGGGAGTACACCACCACCGGCTCCGTTGAAGTCACGTGGATGGCTTTGTTTTCAATGACCTCACTGGAACCTACATACGCCACCGAGGGGCTCACCGGAATGACGGTAACCGAGTTGGCAGATACCTGGTGCGTGGTAGCGGCCCCTGCGCCAACGGTGACCCGTACCGTGGTATTCACGTCTGAGGTGACGTACAAGTTCATGCTGGAAATTCCCTGCGGCGGATTGGGGCCAGATTCATTCTGAATGTGCGCCATGTACCCCACCCAAAAGTCCCGCCCCTTGTTGGAGGTGACTTGGGCTGCAGAGCAGAAGGCGCAGAGAAGCAGAAAGCCCAGGCAGACGCTCCAGAGTAAGTGGGGGTAAAATCTCAATTTCCAGCGCTTTTGATTTCTAACCACGTTTTCAGCCTATTTTTTGCAAAACGTGCTGTATTCTCAGATTAGGTCAATATAAGCTTTTTATAGTTATATTGAACATGCTGGGTGGTAAAATCGAAAACGAAAAGAGAGAATTGACCCAAAAGTTACCTGAACTCAGAGATCAGGGGTTGGGTAAAGCGCAGGTCGTTGAACTCGTAGTACTGCCGGGTGGTCTGGAACAGCTTGAAATCCTGCTGGTTGTTGACCAGCGGCAGGCGCGGGTAATACCCCAATAATACCTGAATGGTGTTAATAGGCAGGAACTCGTTCCGGAACCGCAGACCCATGCCAAAGCCGGTATAAGGCTTTTCTTTCAGGGGAGATTTGTTCTGAATGCTGGTGAGCCAGGCCAAGTCGGCGAAGCCGATAATCGCCAGCCGGAAGCCCAGCAGCGTCAGGGGGGTGAAGAAGTTGGTCTCGTAGTTAAGGACAAACTTGCGGTAACCCCGCACGGCGCCGGAGCTGAAACCCCGGATGCCGTCTTCCTGGTCAATGTCCAGCGCAAACAGATCGGGGCGGCGCATGCCCAACGAGGCACGGTTCCATAGGAAGTGCCGCCAACGCCAGTTTCTTAAGCGGTACAAGGGCGTGAAATACAAAGCCTCTGAGGTGAGCACCCCCTGTTCCCAGGCATTCTGGTACCGGTAACTGCCGTACTCAAGGCCGCCGTACAGGTAACCGAAGTTGGGCTGGTATTTCCCGAAGGCCGCTTTCACCCCCAGGTACATCCGGTTCTTCTGGGCACCGTCTTCAAAGCCTGCCGTAAGGGCCACCAGGTTCCCGGCCGGAATATCCTCGGTACGGCCAAACCCGAAGAGGTACTGATCTTTGTAGTATTTTCTAAAACTGAAGCCAAAAGCGGTAAGGTAAAGGCGGGCGCTTTGCAGCGTGGGGCCGCTGCCCTGGGTATATTTGATGTTCAGGAACCGGGCCGCCGTGATAAACCGCGTGGGGTTGTCCATGGCCAGGTCATAGGACTTGAGCCGGAAGGCGCGCCCAATCCAGAAATCCTGAATGTTATAATCCAGGGGAATGTGGTTGATGACTGGTTCCTCTCCTTCGCTCTCTCCCGGGCCGCCTTGCTCGTAATAATCCGGCACCAGGGTCTGGTACCAGGCCACGGTAGCCCCTCCGGCATATTTGGTATCGGTGGAGAAGAAGTCCCTTCTGAAGCTGAGGCTCTGCTGCTTGTAATAATGGGTGTTCTGGTAGAGCAGTTCCGCTGAGATGAAGGTGTGCGAAATGTTAGGAATGAAATAGCTGCCCAGAAACTGCCAGCTCTGCGGCTCAGACAGGCCAAACCGGTAGTTGCTCCTGAACTGGTGCCCGATGCCCATGAAGTTGATATCCCGCAAGCCCAGTCGGGTGCCCGAGGTACTGGCCGAGCCCGAGCCACTGATGCTGAACACGTCTTTGGTGATAATGACTACGTCTATGCTGTCTTTGGTGGAGGTGGAGTCATTGACCAGCACCCGGGCATCCAGCAGGTACGCGGTCTGGCGCAGCAAACGCTCTGACTCTGACAAGTCCAGGGGCTCCAGCAAATCGCCTTCCTTGAAAAGGATCTGGTTCCGGAGCAGGTTCCGCTTGGTGCGCATGTGCAGGGCATTGCCCAGGCGCTCCAGGCTGTTGTCGGGCAAGGCTAAGGTGTCATTGATGGAGTAGCCGAACGCATCCAACCGCTTGAAATAGATACTCCGGACCACCTTGTAGTTGTGTTGCGCGTAGGTGGACGGCAGCAAGGTGTTTTCCACGGGCCCCTCAATCCGGCGCGGCTTAAAGACCACCAGGGCTTTTACGGCCCGGCCAAACAACGTCTTCTTCTGGCTGATGCGCTTCAAAGACTGCAGGAACTGCTTGTTGTCGGTGGTGTCTTCCAGCGGCGGGTAAAGGGATGGCTGCGTGACCGGAGGGGAGGCTACCTGTGCCTGCGCACAAACGCAACTGAACCATCCTGCCATTACCAGCAGAAATAGCAATTGTGCGTGCACAGAAAATCTTGCGGCTGTCTTCATACCCTATAACCCATCCCTAAAATACGGCAAATAATCCTTAGAACCACAAGAGCGGTGTTTTTGCTATTGATATTAGCTTTATCCACATACTGTTGATAATTTGTGGCTAAAATTATTAGTTTCTTAACTGCATGTGCTGTAACTTGCTAACGTATTCAATGATTTAAATAGCATACCACATGCAAACTCCGCTCCTAGAAAAACTAAGTATTTTGGCAGATTCGGCCAAATATGACGTTTCCTGCTCTTCCAGCGGCGGCAAGCGCAAAAATGAGGGCAAAGGCTTAGGCAACGCCGAAGGAATGGGTATCTGCCACAGCTATACTGAGGATGGCCGGTGCGTGTCTTTGCTAAAAATATTGCTCACCAACTTCTGCATTTTCGATTGCGCCTACTGCGTGTCCCGGAAAAGCAACGACGTGAAACGCGCCGCTTTCACGGTGCAGGAAGTGGTGGATTTGACCATCAATTTCTACCGCCGCAACTACATAGAGGGGCTGTTCCTGAGCTCAGGCATTTTCAAGAACGCCGACTACACCATGGAACGCCTGGTGCGCGTGGCGAAGAAACTGCGCCTGGAGCACAAGTTCAACGGCTACATTCATCTCAAAACCATTCCGGGCGCGAGCGAGGAACTGGTAAAGGAAGCCGGCCTCTACGCCGACAGGCTGAGCGTGAACATTGAACTGCCGACCGAGGAAAGCCTGCAGTCTTTGGCCCCTGAGAAGAACTTCAAAGAGGTGCTTACGCCCATGGGGCATATCAAAGACCAACTGGTGCTGGTGAAAGAGGAGAAAAAGCTTTTTAAGTCTACGCCTTCCTTCGCGCCGGCCGGGCAAAGCACCCAATTGATTGTAGGCGCCACACCAGAGACCGACCGGCAGATCATGACCCTCGCCAATGGCCTGTACCAGAACTTCAACCTCAAGCGGGTCTACTATTCTGGTTACGTGCCGGTGGTGACCGATAGCCGCCTGCCCCTCATCAGCACGCCGCCCATCATCCGGGAGAACCGGCTGTACCAAGCCGATTGGCTGGTGCGGCTCTACGGCTTCGGAGTGAACGAACTGCTGGATGAGCAGAATCCGCAGTTGGACCTACAGATTGATCCTAAGCTGGCTTGGGCCTTGCGTAACCGGCACGTGTTCCCGCTGGAGATCAACACCGCCGACTACGAGATGATCCTCAGGGTACCCGGCGTCGGGATAAAGTCTGCGAAGAAGATAGTGGCCGCCCGCCGCTTTGCCCACCTCACGTGGGAGCACCTGCGCCAGATTGGCGTGGTGCTGAAACGGGCCAAGTATTTTATCACCTGCGGAGGGCGCAGTTTGGAGACGAGAGAATGGGACGAAGAAACTATCCGGAGGAGGATCATTTTTGGGGAGAAGGGGAGCCGGGCCAGCCTGTGGGGCAGCCAGCTGGACCTGTTTCAGCAGGCGGGTTAGAAAGCCAAAAGTCTGGGAGTCTTCCGCCACACAAGAGAAAAAGAATTGTTTTTGTAAAACCTCATAGATTATTGTCACTTATGCCAACTGTAGCCAACCGCCAAACCGTAGCCCCTGTTTCTTTCCGTTGCAAGCTCAGCACCCTGGTGCCGTATCTGCGCCAACTGTCGGCCCAGCGCCACGAGAACAACGGCCGTCGTTCCTCCGTACGGATCGCCTCCTAACTAATTGCAAGCGCTCGTGCATTTCTATACCTACGACGGTTCTTTTGAAGGCCTCCTGACGGTGGTGTTTGAAGCGTATGAGCGCAAAGAATGGCCAACCCAAATTGGGCAGGAAGGCGAGGCGCCCCCCGGTATCTTTGCGGAACACCACTTTGTGCCCACGCAGGAAGACAAGGCCAAACGCGTTTGGGAGGGTTTAGGCAAAAAGCTGTCAAAAGCTGCTTGGGAGAACGTGTACAAAGCCTACCTCTGGGAACAGCCCGGTTTTGAGATGCTCATCTTCCAGTTTGTGCGCCTGGTGTTCTCCAGTACCCAATCCGGGGTGGAAGAGAACTTCGCGGAGCCCTGCGTGCAGAAGATGGCCGTAGTGGGCAAGCAGATGCACCGGGAAAAGCACCGCATGGAAGCTTTCATCCGGTTCCAGCGCACCCAAGATGGATTGTTCGTCGCGCCCATCAGCCCAGACTTCAACGTGCTGCCTTTGGTGGTACCCCACTTTGAGAAACGCTACGCCGATCAGCACTGGCTCATCTATGACGTGCGCCGGCAGTACGGTGCCTACTATGATCTGCAAAGCGTACAGATTGTCTCCCTGGGAGAAGCCCCCCTAGGCCTCCGGAAAGGACAGCTTTCCCCCGAAATTCTCACCGCCGTAGAACCTTTGTACCAGCAACTCTGGCAAGCCTACTTTGACCACGTCAACATCCCCGAGCGGAAAAACCAGAAACTCCACCTCCGCCACATGCCCAAGCGCTACTGGAAATACCTTACCGAGAAAAAGCCGCGCCTCCAGCCGCACCAGCCCATCCAAAACAAACAAGTGCCCACTTCTGTGTTGAGGCTTAACGCTTAAGGTTTGGCGTTTTAGAGCTGTTTTCCGGAAATAGGCCTGAAAGCTTAGCTCGCCATTTATTTTCCTTAATTTTTCTTTTATCCGAAGGCTTTGGTTAAGGCTATTGCCTCACGGCAGTTGCAAACTGCCAATCATGCTGGGTCCAAGTCACAGACTTGAACCATGAAAGAATTAAATGGTAAGGCAGATTGACAAAGGAAAAGGCACCTGCGGCAGACCGGGGCGAAGGCCTACAGTGAGGCCGAGGCACGGCTTGCCGCACGGAAGAACTATTCAGGTGGCAGTGACCTGCGCCTACGATGCAACAGAGGACAGTGGCGGGGTGGTACTGGATTGAAGCCTCACTGTCCGAGCGTCAGCGAGTTTGAGGCTTCTTGATTCTTTTGGTTACTTTTCTCATCAAGGAGAAAAGTGACAAACGCCCGCAGACCCCGGCTGCAACCTTGAGAGGTAAGAACAGATATAGAAAGTAATAACCTATAAAGTGCCTTTGAGGCTAACGCCTCACTGCAGTTGCAAACTGCAGACCATGGTAGGTCCAAGTTATAAAACTTGAACCAGAGAAGAGAGGCTAGGAAGTGAACAGGCGAACAAAGCCGTTATCTATCATTTCAAACGTTTTCACCCGGTTTACCGGAAAATACCCCAGAAACACTATCTTTGCTCTTCCATTGACAGCAACAGCAGTTTTGGGTACCTCCGCAAAGAAAAAGAACATCGTCATATTCGCTTCCGGCTCCGGGAGCAATGCCCAGCGCCTGCTGGAGCAGTTTGAGGACCACGCGCACATTCAGGTGGTGGCCCTCTTCTCCAACAACCCGGAGGCGTTTGCCTTACAGCGGGCCCAGAACTATGGCGTGCCTACCGTCGTCTTCGATAGGGCGTCTTTGAAGGCGGGCGACGTGCAGGCGCAGGTACAGGCCTATGCGCCCGATCTGATTGTACTGGCTGGGTTTCTTTGGCTTTTGCCGGCCGCTTTTGTGCAAGCGTTCCCCAACAAGATCATCAACATCCATCCGTCGCTGTTGCCTAAATTTGGCGGCAAGGGCATGCATGGCCAACACGTGCACCAGGCCGTGATAGATGCACAGGAAGCCCAGACCGGCATCACCATCCATTACGTGAACGAGCATTACGACGAGGGCGCGCCCATTTACCAGGAGTTCTGCGCCGTGCACCCCGATGATACCTGCGAGACCCTGGCGGCCCGCGTGCTCACCCTGGAGCACAAGCACCTGCCCCGCGTAGTGGAGGATTTGCTAACATCCGGCAAAAATAGCCCCGAAACGCCCGCCGCCTAAAACCGGAAGAAGAGATGAAGCGACTGACACGGCCTTTGCTACTGCTCTCCCTGCTGCTTACGTGTCAACTGCGGGCCTTCTCAGGTCTGTTCTGTCCTTATAATTTACCTAGAACCAACAACGCTAACTCCCAACCTGTAAAATTGGAAGATAGCCATCCTGTGCTCGGGCTATTGCTGAGCCTAATGCCTGCCTGTTCCTTTCAGAACCTACATTTTCTAACCATATGAATTCCGTTAAAATCAAATCTGCCCTTATCTCGGTGTACTACAAAGACGGCCTGGAGCCGCTGGTGCGCGAGTTGCAGAAACAAGGCGTTACTTTTTACTCCACCGGGGGGACCCAGACGTTCCTGGAAGGCCTGGGCGCCGAGGTGGTGGCCGTGGACAGCGTGACCGATTATCCGTCTATCTTCGGGGGGCGCGTGAAAACCCTGCATCCTAAAATCTTCGGGGGAATCCTGCATCGCCGGAACCATGAGCAAGACCAGCAGGAAGTAGAGCAGTTCGAGATCCCGGCGCTGGATCTAGTGATTGTGGATTTGTATCCGTTTGAGGAAACCGTGGCCTCCGGTGCTTCGGAGGAAGACGTGATTGAGAAAATCGATATTGGGGGAATTTCTTTGATCCGCGCGGCGGCGAAAAACTTCCAGGATGTCTTGATCGTGTCATCGCGCGAGCAGTACTCTGAGGTGGTAGAACTGCTGCAGGCCAAGGACGGCAGCACCGAGTTGGCCGACCGCAAGCGTTTCGCGGCCAAAGCCTTTGACGTGTCCTCGCACTACGATACCCACATCTTCAACTACCTGAGCAAAGAGCAGGACCTTGCTCCCGCCTTCAAGCAGAGCGAGCGCACCAGCCAGACCTTGCGTTACGGCGAGAACCCGCACCAGAAAGGATACTTCTACGGCGATTTAGAGGCTCTTTTTGAAAAACTGAACGGAAAAGAGCTGTCTTACAACAACCTGGTGGATGTAGATGCCGCCGTGCTGCTCATGGCCGAGTTCGCGGACCAACCGGCCGTGGCCATCCTGAAACACACCAATGCCTGCGGCGTGGCTGTCGCCGATTCCCTGCACCAAGCCTACATGAACGCTTTGGCCTGTGACCCGGTATCGGCATTTGGGGGCGTGATCATCGTGAACAAAACCGTGGATCTGGCTACTGCCGAGGAACTGAACAAACTGTTCTTTGAGGTGCTCATTGCGCCGGACTTTAATGCCGATGCCCTTGAACTGCTCAGATCCAAGAAAAACCGCATTTTGCTGCGCCAGAAACCGGTTCAGTTGCCAAACAAACTGTTCAAAACCCTCTTGAACGGCGTGATTGAGCAAGACAAAGACCTGGCCGTTGAAACCGCCCAAGACTTCAAAACCGTGACGCAGCGGGCCCCGAGCCAAGAAGAAGTGGAAGGCCTGGAGTTCGCGCTGAAGGTTTGCAAGCATACCAAATCCAACACCATCGTGCTGGCGCGCGGAAACCAATTGCTGGCCAGCGGCGTGGGCCAGACTTCCCGCGTGGATGCTCTGCGCCAGGCCATCGAGAAAGCCCGTTCGTTCGGGTTCGATTTGCAAGGCTCCGTGATGGCTTCAGACGCGTTCTTCCCGTTCCCTGACTGCGTGGAAATTGCCGCCGAAGCTGGCATCACTGCCGTGGTGCAGCCTGGTGGCTCTATCAAAGACAAAGACTCCGTTGATGCCTGCGATGCCCGCAACATGGCCATGGTCATGACCGGCGTGCGCCACTTCAAACATTAATCGTAGTTTAAGAGTACTATGAAAGCCCGGCCGTTCTTTGGACAGCCGGGCTTTTTTGCATTTCGCAGAAAGTGCCAAAAGTCGTTTAAGACTTGTTTCTAAGAAAATAGCTTGAAAATAGCTATCATCCCCGGCAGCACGCAGAGAAGATATAAGCTTTTGAGGATCATGGCCGGAAGTAGATTGGCTAGTTGACCTGCGAATCTCCTGATGAATTAGTTCGAACTGAGTTTGTCTAAAGGAAAGCGGAAGTTGGTTGAGGCGTTAATCATTAAATAGTTAGTAACTGTCCTTCTCTAAGGTGGTGAAAAGGTGCTTTGTTCCGGGTTAGTTGCCAGGCAATATTGGGAGTTTGGGGGCGATATTGGATTATAGCTTTAAATAGGAAATTGCCCGGGCAGGAAGAGGGCGGATGCTGGTTTTCTGAGGTACCTTGCGGTTTGAGGTTGCTTAAGGTAAACGTCAGGGTAACTGAACGAGCCAGACTGGGTGTATTTTGTAGCTGTTTTCGGGAAAAAAGCCAGAAAACAGAACTGTCTCATGCTCAAGCGTAATTATTAGCGGGAAATACGTAATTTTGCGCCATTATAGTGCCTGGTTAAGTAAATAGATTTCATATATAGCACTCTAACGGTGAGTGCACGACTGACAAATAATGGGATTATTTAATTTTTTCACATCTGATATAGCCATTGATTTGGGTACGGCCAATACCCTTATCATTCATAACGATAAAATTGTAGTTGACGAGCCTTCCATCATCGCCCTGGACCGCAGAACCAACAAGGTGCTGGCGGTAGGCCGTGAGGCGCAGCAGATGCACGAGAAAACCCACGAGAACATCAAGACCATCCGTCCTTTGAAAGACGGCGTGATCGCCGACTTCACCGCCGCCGAGATGATGATCAGGGGGTTGATCAAAATGATTGACAAAGGCAAAAAACGCCTGTTCCAGCCTTCTTACCGCATGGTGGTGTGCATCCCGTCCGGGATTACCGAGGTGGAGAAACGCGCCGTGAAAGACTCCTGCGAGCACGCCGATGCCCGCGAGGTCTGGATGATCCAGGAACCCATGGCTGCCGCGATAGGTATTGGCATTGACGTAGAGCAACCCGTGGGAACCATGGTGGTAGACATAGGAGGTGGTACTACTGAGATCGCTGTGATCGCTTTGTCAGGGATTGTGTGTGATCAGTCTATCCGCGTAGCGGGTGACGTGTTCAACAAAGACATCCTGGACCACATGCGCCGTCAGCATAATCTGCTCATTGGTGAGCGTTCCGCTGAGCGGATTAAGATTGAGGTAGGCGCCGTGCTTACCGAGCTGGACAACCCGCCCGCTGACTTCGAGATCAGAGGCCGTGACTTGATGACCGGTATCCCAAAGGTAATCAAGGTAACCTACCAGGAAATCGCGATCGCTCTGGATAAGTCCGTGTCCAAGATTGAAGAGGCCGTGCTTAAGGCCCTGGAGATTGCGCCGCCGGAATTGTCCGCCGATATCTACGACAACGGAATCCACCTTATTGGCGGGGGCGCCTTGCTCAGAGGCTTGGACAAACGTCTAGCTGCTAAAACAAAACTGCCTATCCACATTGCGGAAGATCCGTTAAGAGCCGTGGTGCGGGGCACCGGCGCGGCCGTGAAAAACATTGAGGGTTTCCGCAACGTGCTGTTGAGCTAAGCACACGCGCCCATGCGGAAACTATTTATTTTCATCTTCCGGATTAGGGCTTTCCTGGTGTTCCTGCTGTTAGAGGGCGTTTCCATTTACCTGCTTTACCGGAGCAACACCTACCACAGTGCGGCGTTTTACCAATCGTCTAACTACTACGTGGGGCGCGTGCTGGAGATCCAGAGCCAGGTGGCTGATTATTTCCGGCTGAAGGAGGTAAACCAGTCGTTGGCACAGGAGAATGCCCAGTTGCGGGCGCAGCTTACCCAGATTCAGGAGCGGAAACTCAACGACAGCCTGGGCGTGGTGAAGGACTCTGTGTTTGTGCAGGTCAAGGCCCCAGATCCGAAAGACTCCCTTCAAGCACCGCGTGATTCCCTGGAAGAACTGGTGTTTACCTACCGGCCAGCTCGGGTGACGAGTAATTCGGTGCGGGGACTCAACAATCACCTGGCTTTGAATGTAGGCTCAGATGCGGGCATCAGGCCTGGCATGGGCGTGCTCACCGCCAACGGGATTGTGGGCCGCGTGAAAGCGGTCTCCAAGCATTATGCCACGGTGACCTCGCTGCTGCACTCCCAAACTCTGATCTCGGTGAAACTGAAGCGGAACAAAAGCTTGGGTTCCATCAAATGGGATACAGAGAACCCCGAGACCGCCAGTCTGCACTATATTCCGTTAAGCGAGAAAATCTACAAGGGAGACTCTGTGTTGACCTCGGGTGCCGGGGGTATTTATCCGCCGGGCATTATGGTGGGGCGCGTGATCAGCGTGCGTAAAGAGTTGGATAAAAGCTTTTACACCATTGTGGTGCGCCTGAGCGTTGACTTTGAGAAACTGTCTTATGTGTACGTGGTGGAAAACAAACGCAAGCCTGAGTTAGACAGCTTGCTGGTACAATCAGGCATAACCGAAGAGAATGAATAGTTTTAGGTTCATACACTTAGTCCAGTTTGTGGTCTTGATGAGCCTGCAGGTGTTGCTCATGCGCAACCTGGTGCTGTTTGAGACCGGGTTCTGCTTTGTGTACATCGGGTTCATTTTGTTTCTGCCCATAGAGATGGACAAGGTGCTGCTGCTGCTGCTAGGTTTTGTCTGCGGGTTTACCATTGACCTGTTCTATGACACGTCTGGGGTGCACGCGGCCGCTACGGTGCTCATGGCCTACCTGCGGCCCTCCATGCTCAAACTGCTCACGCCCCGCGATGGCTACGAGGTCTCTGACCATGCCAGTTTGCCCTCTATGGGCTGGCGCTGGTTCCTGACCTATGGCATGACTCTTATCTTTGTGCATCACTTCACCATGTTTTTTCTGGAGCTCAACGGATTTAAACTGATTGGTTTTACGTTAGCCAAGATAGTTGCCAGCACACTGTTCACCGGAACGGTGCTGCTGATTTTTCAGATGTTATTTTTTGAGCGAAGAGCACGAGGTTTTAGATGAAGTACTTAGAAGGCCGCAAATACGTAATCCAGGCAATTTTCATAGCCATAGGGGCGGTTTATCTTATCAAACTTTTCTACATCCAGGTGCTGGATGACAGCTATAAAACCGCCGCCGAAAGCAACGCCATGCGCCGCGTGGTGCAGTACCCGTTCCGGGGGTTGGTCTATGACCGCAACGGAAAACTGCTGGTAGAGAACACGCCCGTCTATGACTTAATGGTGGTGCCCAAAGAAGCCAAAGCCATTGACACGCTCAAGTTCTGCCAACTGGTGGGCATCTCTTTACCGGAGTACCGCGAGAAAATCACCGCCGCCAAGAAATACTCCTACGTCAAGCCCTCGCCGTTCCTGCAGCGCCTCACCAACGAAGAGTTTGCTTCCATCCAGGACAACCTGGTGGATTTTCCCGGGTTCTACATCAACGCCCGTACCGTGCGCGGCTATCAGCATAGCAGCCTGGCCCACGCCTTGGGATACATTGGGGAGATCAGCCCTCGGCAGTTAGAAGACACTACTTACCACGGTTACCGCCAGGGCGATTATCTGGGCATCAGCGGCCTGGAGCGGCAGTACGAGCAGTTTCTTATGGGCAAGCGCGGGGTGAAATACACCATGGTGAACGTGCGGGGCATTGAGAAAGGATCCTTCAAAAACGGCGAGTATGACACCCTCTCGGTAGCGGGGCAGAACCTGGTCACCACCATTGACCTGGAACTGCAGCGGTACGCCGAGTTGCTCATGTCGGGCGGCAAGGTGGGCAGTATTGTGGCCATTGAGCCCAAAACCGGCGAGATCCTGTCGTTGGTATCGGCGCCGTATTTTGATCCCTCGCTGCTGACCGGAAAGGAACTGGGCAACAACTACATGAAATTGCTGCGCGATCCTACCAAGCCGCTGTTCAACCGGCCGCTCATGGCTACGTATCCACCGGGCTCCATCTTCAAGTTGGCGCAGGCGTTGATCGCGATGCAGGAGGGCGTGCTGACCCCCGAGACCGGGTACCCGTGTAACTGGTCTCTGGTGAAATGCTCGCACCGGCATCCCTATCCAGGCAACCTGAATATCGCCATTGAGAACTCCTGCAACCCTTATTTCTACCAGGTTTTCCGGTCGGTGGTGGCGCGGGGCAGATCACGCAACGTGTACGAAGATGTTAGGCTGGGGCTGGATGAGTGGAACAAGCACATCAAGAGTTTCGGGTTTGCCAGCAGTTTGGACATAGACCTGCCCGGCGAGAAAAAAGGGATGATGCCCAACGCCCGGTTCTATGACCGCATCTACAAACGCGACGGCTGGAAATTCCCGACCATCTACTCCGTAAGTATTGGCCAGGGCGAGACGGGCGTGACGCCGCTGCAGATGGCCAATTTTGCCGCCACCATCGCCAACCGGGGCTATTACTACAAACCGCACATTGTGCGCTCCGTGGGCGAAAACGGGAAACCGCTGCCCGAGTACTCCGTGAAAAACTACACCTCTGTGAACCCCAGGTATTTTCCGCCGGTTATTGACGGCATGCAGTTGGTGGTGGAGAAAGGAACCGGCCGCAACGCCAGCCTGAAGCACATTGGGGTGGTGGTGTGCGGGAAAACCGGAACGGTGCAGAACCCGCATGGCAAAGACCACTCGGTGTTCATCGCCTTCGCCCCTAAGGAGGATCCCAAGATTGCCATCGCGGTGTACGTGGAGAATGCCGGGGGCGGGGCCATTGCCGCGGCGCCCATGGCCAGCCTGATGATTGAAAAATACCTCACCGATACCGTAAAGACAAAGTACCGCAAGCGCTGGGAGTTTGACATGATCAACGGTAGTTTCTACAAATGGACCGATTAGCAGAAAGTACATGCGGACTACCTACAAAATAGCGAATAACATAGACTGGGTGACCATTGGGCTGTACGCCCTCATGGTGACGCTGGGCTGGATGAACATCTACGCCGCCGTCTATAACCCAGAGAACGTCACCAGCATCTTTGACTTCACCCTGAACTCGGGGAAGCAGCTGGCCTGGATTGGCACTTCGGTGATCATCATCATCATGCTGTTTGCCATTGACTACAAGGCCTATGACTCGCTGGCGTACGGGATCTACTGGTTTGTGATTCTGATTTTACTAGGCACTCTGCTTTTGGCTTCGCCGATCAAAGGGTCGCGTTCCTGGCTTGTGATCACGGAATCTGTGCGTTTGCAGCCTGCGGAGTTCGCGAAGTTTGCCACGGCGCTGGCGGTCTCGCGGTTCATGAGCAGCATCAACCTGCGGCAGCAGAACTGGAAAGACCAGGCCAAGTTGGCGGGATTGGCTTTGTTGCCGCCCATGATCATCATTCTCCAAAACGAGACCGGTTCTGCGCTGGTGTTTGCCGCCTTCACGCTGGCCTTCTTCCGGGAGGGCATGTCGCCTTTGATTCTGATTATCGGGGCGGTGGCCGTGTTTGTGTTCGTGCTCACGTTGCTGATTCCGCAGTGGTACCTGGCGGGCATTGTCACCGTACTGATGGGCGCTTACCTGTGGCTCAATTTCCACCGGATAAAACGCTATCTGCCCACGTACATCAGCATTTGGGCAGCCGTTCTGGTCATGGTATTCAGCGTGACGTACTTTATTGACAACGTTCTACAGGAGCACCAGCAGAACCGTATCAAAGTGCTGGTAGACCCCGAGGTGGATCCGTTGGGCGTGGGCTGGAACGTAACGCAATCCAAGATCGCCATTGGGTCCGGCGGGTTCTTCGGGAAAGGGTTTCTGGAGGGAACGCAGACCAAATTCGACTTCGTGCCGGAGCAAAGCACCGACTTCATCTTCTGCACCGTGGGGGAGGAGCACGGTTGGCTGGGCAGTCTCATCATTGTGGCACTCTTCATGGCCCTGCTCATCCGGATCATCTACGTGGCGGAGCGGCAACGCTCGGTTTTCGGGCGCACGTACGGCTACTGTGTGGCGTCCATCATCTTCTTCCACTTTCTGGTAAACGTGGGAATGACCATCGGGCTGGCGCCGGTGGTGGGGATTCCGCTGCCCTTCTTCAGCTACGGCGGCTCGTCGCTGTGGTCATTTACCATTCTCCTGTTCATTCTGTTAGCCATCGATGCCCACCGCAAGCTGGACCTGGGCCGAGGGTAAGTTGCGTATCAGGTAGCGCGTATCATATATCTGGGCAAGCATCCGTTTCGGGTCTGTTTTCTTTAAAACAACCCCGAAACGGATTTCTGCTTTTGGGATCGGCGGAGTTCCTGGTTAAAGATGATTGCAGTTCTTCAGACTGCCACATGGTCTTGAAAAGCAAAACGCCCACCTCTTTTTCAGAGGCGGGCGTTTTGTGTATGTTTTCGTGAAAAAGACCTGAAAAAGCTTAGGCGAATTTGCGCTCTATGAGCCTGGTCAGTTTTTGCACGTGTTCTTCTTTGCGGCTCCAGTTGTATTTGCTGCCAACTTCCTGCTGCAGGTACTGCTTGGCCTGGTTGGGGTTGTCGTACTCGTCCAGTTGCTTGATTACGGCATGGTAGGCCATGTTATCGCCCTCAAACAGCTCATTGATGAACGAGAACCGTTGGTTGATGGAGATAGCTTCTTTGAGCGAGCCTATTCTCTGATCCTGCTGGCGGTCGGCCATGGAGGGGACTACGGGCTGTTTTAATCGGTCGTTCAAGTTGGGTTTCTGCTCGGTTTGCAGGCGTTCGTTCAGCCGAGGCTCGGGGTTCAATGAGGGCTGGAAACTGGGCCGCGGTGAACTTGCCACGTGCGTGCTCATGGCAGGCATGGCGGCAGGAGCCGGGGCGGCCGCCAGGGTAAACAGTTCGTCAACCTTTAATGGCTGTACCTCATTGAATTTGGCCACTACCTCGTTCACGGTAGTACGCTCTGCCTCGTGCTCGGCCAGGAAACGGCTCAGCCTCGGAATGAGCTGGTAACGGTCTACCTCGGTGCCAGAGAGCGTGTCCAGGAATCGGCGGTACAGGTCTTTGTCAAGGTCTTGGTACTTGAGGCTTTCCTGCAGTTTGGGTACAGAAAGATCGTCCAGGCGCATGAATTTCTCCTCAAACACCGCTTCGGGCTCCAGTACGGCGCGCAGCGTGTCCTGGATGGCCTTGAGCAGCAATGGCTCAAAGTGCGGACGTTTGATGGAGATTTTGCGGGACAATACGTTCATGAACAGTACCAGGGCGTCTTTCACCTCGGGGTGCTCAAAGTCAAAGTACGGGCTGCGCAGGTTGGCCATCTCATGGTTCCAGAGCGTAAGCAGCTCTCTGATCATGTACAGGTTCACCTGTTTGATAGGGGTAAAGGAAATCAGTTGCTGGGCAGTAACGTTCTCATGATGAGCAAAATGTTCTTCGCTGAGGCGTTGGGCAAGGGCCTGGCTGTACTGGGCCAGGCGTATTTGATTATATTTGTCTTTCATTGGAGGAAGCATACGCTCGTAAATATAGCGAAATATGGCCGAATTAACGGTTTCTAATCTGGGCGGAATTGTGGTGAACGTAGCCCAGGGGCAAACGGTTTTGGCCGCCCTGCAAGCCGCCAGAATAGACTGGATGCACGCCTGCGGCGCCAAAGGCCGCTGCACTTCCTGCCGCATGGTGGTGCTGGAAGGCGCGGAGAACCTGGTCCCGGATACTGCCCCCGAGACCCGTTTCCGCAACAACGGCCGCCTCAAACCCAATGAGCGCCTCACCTGCCAGGCGCAGCTCACCGGCCCCGTCACCTGCCGCGTTCCCCAACAAACGAAACTCCCGCACATTTCTTATACCAAGTGAGAGAGTGAGTGAGTGAGTGAGTGATTTGAAGATTTGTAGATGTGCTGATTTGAAAATGATCTTTGGCTGAATCTAATTTTATTCGTATTCCTACATCTCCTAATCTCCAAATTAAAGTATTCTCTCCTTCACTCAATCCTTCAATCATTCAATAAGCTAAAAGCCAGACGATTGGATAACTGTGTGGAAAAATTGTTCATTAGCAAAGGGCAGAGGGCTAATACCTTTGTTCAGTGATTGAACCCCAGGTATTCTCTCCATCAGTCAATCACTCCATCATTCAATAACAGCGTATGTTCATAGAACCCCGGGTGGGAAACCGCCAGCAGGCCCAGAGAAGAGGTTGGATAGAAGTGATTTGCGGTTCTATGTTCTCGGGGAAAACCGAAGAATTGATCCGGCGGCTTAATCGCGCCAAAATCGCCAAACAGTGCGTGGAGATCTTCAAGCCCGCTATTGATACCCGTTACCATGAAATCGATGTGGTTTCGCACAATTCCACCAGCATCCGTTCCACGCCCATCCAGTTCGCCAATGACATGCTCCTACTAGGCAGCGGCTGCGATGTGTTGGGCGTAGACGAGGCGCAGTTCTTTGATGAGGCCATCACTGAAGTCTGCGTGCATCTGGCCAACACCGGCGTGCGCGTCATTGTGGCTGGCCTGGACATGGATTACCTGGGCAAACCTTTCGGACCGATGCCGGCGCTCATGGGCGTGGCCGAGTACGTAACCAAAGTCCACGCCATCTGCGTGCAGTGCGGTGACATCGCCTCCTACTCCTTCCGGAAAGCCGCCTCCCAGGAGAAAGTCCTCTTGGGTGAAACTGATTCTTACGAGGCCCGCTGCCGCCACTGCTTTCAGGAGGGTTTAAAAGGAAATTACTAGGAAGAGCACTGAGTCTATAATCCTAAGTTCTGAGTCAAAATTACCGAAGCCGTTCCACCCCTGATTTTCTTAAATCAGGGGTGGAACGGCTTTTCAGTTCTAAAACAACACAGCTGTCGCGAGCCAGAGGTGTCCATACATTAAATGTTCCTTTTAGGCTCATTTTCCTTAAACTACCTCCAAAACGCCCAATCCATTTTCCTTACTTTTCTGAAAAATAAGCCTAGATCCTGCTTCTTTTGAATAAGCGGGAACATTGCTTACATTTAGTATTCCAATCTAACAAACAACCGCTTACATCATGAAAAAGAGGTTTCTAGCCATTTTGGCCCTTTGCTGCGCAGGTAGCTTGGGAGCCATGGCCCAGACCCAAACCCCGCTCTGGCTCAACACCCCGGCGATCTCGCCCGATGGCCAGACCATTGTCTTCAGTTACAAAGGAGATCTGTACAAAGTAGCCGCGGCTGGCGGAAACGCCACGCCGCTCACCATGCACGAAGGCTACGAGTACATGCCGGTCTGGTCTCCGGATGGGAAATCCATTGCGTATGCCTCAGACCGCTACGGCAACTTTGACGTGTTTGTGATGCCCGCGCAAGGTGGCGAGAGCAAACGCCTCACGTTTCACTCTTCTTCAGACTTACCCTCTGATTTCACGCCAGACGGAAAGAACGTGATCTTCACTTCTGCCAGAGTTGATGTGGCATCTAATGCCATGTTTCCTTCGGCGACCTTTCCTGAGTTATACAGTGTTTCGCTGGGCGGTGGCCGCAATGCCATGGTCCTGACCACACCTGCCGAAGCTGCCAAGTACAACGCCTCTGGCGATGTGCTGATCTACCAGGACAAGAAGAGCCTAGAGAACAACTTCCGCAAGCACCAGACCTCCTCCACTGCCCGTGATATCTGGACGTACAACACCAAAACCAAGCAGCACACCAAACTCACCGATAACGTGGGCGAGGATCGTCAGCCGGTGTTTACCGCCAATGGACAAGAGGTGTATTACCTAAGTGAGCAGCCCAACGGCACGTTCAACGTGCGCAAGATGAGTCTGCAGAATCCCAAGCAGAGCGCCGCAGTCACTAATTTCAGTAAACACCCCGTGCGTCATCTGAGCGGTTCCAAAGACGGCGTGCTGTCATTTACCTACAACGGCGAGATTTACACGCTCAAGCCGGGCGCTCAGCCGCAGAAAGTAGCCATCCAACTGTATTCAGACATCCGTTCCAACCCAGAGACCGTGTTGCCTATCTCTGGCGGCATGACTGAAATGGAGGTATCGCCGAACGGCAAAGAAGTGGTGTTTGTGAACCGGGGTGAGGTGTTCGTGTCATCGGTAGACGGTGGCATCACCCGCCGCATCACCAGCACGCCGGAGCAGGAACGGAACGTGAGTTTCTCGCCCGATGGTCGCAAAATCCTGTACGCCAGTGAGCGTAACGGCAGCTGGAACATTTATGAAACCAGCCTGGTACGCAGCGCCGAACCGTACTTTTACGCCTCCACGGTGCTGAAAGAAGAGCCCGTGATTGCTACGGCAGCCGAGGAATTTCAGCCAGCTTATTCACCAGACGGCAAGGAAGTGGCCTACCTGGAAGAACGCGTAACCCTGAAAGTGGTGAACAAAGCCAGCAAGCAGGTGCGCACCATTCTGGGCAATGCCAACAACTACTCGTACTCAGACGGAGACCAGTACTTTGAGTGGTCACCAGACGGCAAGTGTTTTTTGGTGCAGTACAACCAACCCAAGCAGTGGCTGAGCGAAGTAGGCCTGATTTCGGCCAGCGGTAAAGGCGATATCATCAACCTGACCCAAAGTGGTTACTACGAGAACAGTCCGCAGTGGATGATGGGTGGCAAAATGATTACCTACTACTCCAATCGTGAAGGTCTGCGCGGAAACGGAAACACCTTTGGTACCGGCGACATGTATGCGCTGTTTACCACCCAAGATGGTTTTGACCGGTTCAAACTGAGCAAAGAAGACTTTACTCTTTTAGAAGACCTAGAGAAACGCGAAGCTGCAGCGGGCAGTGCATCTTCGGAAAAAGCTGACCCCAAGAAGAAAGGCAAAAAAGGCGAAACCGCTAAAACTGCCGCTCCGACTGGCATGACGCTAGAATTGGATAACCTGCCCCAGCGCAAAGCCCGGCTCACGGCCACTTCTTCGGACTTAGCTGATGCCGTGGTGACGGACAAAGGCGACCGCATGTTTTATTTGAGCCGTCTAGAGAAAGGCTATGACCTGTGGGTGACTAATTTGCGTGACAATGACACCAAACTGCTGGCCAAACTAGGTGCCCGCGGCGGTGACATGGTCATGAGCAAGGACGGCAAAAACCTGTTTGTGTTAACCGAAGGTAAAATCCTGAAAGTAGACACTGAAACCGGCAAGCAGGAGACCCTCAAGATAAACGGCGAGATGAACCTCAACGCCGCCGCCGAGCGCGCCTACATGTACGATCACGTGATTCGGCAGCTGGACAAGAAATTCTATGTGAAAGACCTGCACAACGTGGACTGGAAGTTCTACACCGAGAATTACCGCCAGTTCCTGCCACACATCGCAAACAATTATGATTTTGCGGATATTCTGAGTGAGTTACTGGGCGAACTGAACGCCTCCCATACCGGCGGTCGCTACAGCCACAGGGCTACCAATCCAGACGCCACTGCTTCTTTGGGCTTGTTCTATGACGAGCAGTACAATGGCCAGGGGCTGAAAGTAAAAGAAGTGATCAACCTGAGTCCGTTTGACCGTGCCAGCTCCAAAGTAAAACCGGGCATCATCATCGAGAAAATTGACGGTCAGCCTATTGAAGATAACACGGATGTAGACCAACTCCTGAACCGCAAATCTGGTAAGTACACGCTGGTGTCTTTGTACAACGAGAAAACGAAGCAGCGTTGGGAAGAAACGGCAAAACCGATCTCAGGCACCGAACTGAGCGAATTGCTGTACCAGCGCTGGGTAGACAATCGCCGCAAGGAAGTAGACCGTCTATCCGGCGGACGTTTGGGATACGTGCACATCAGGAGTATGAACGATCCTAGCTACCGCACGGTGTATGAAGATGCGCTGGGTAAGAACGCGACCAAAGAAGCGCTGGTCGTAGACACCCGTTCCAACGGCGGCGGAAACCTGCACGATGACCTTATCAGCTTCCTGAACACCAAACAGTACGCCGAGTTCATCCCGCGCGGCCAGAACCTCTCAGACGAGCCCCGCAACAAATGGACGCGTCCGTCTATCGTGGTCATGAACGAGAGCAACTACTCAGACGCGCACATCT
Organism: Rufibacter hautae; assembly: GCF_008271695.1. Taxonomy (GTDB): domain Bacteria; phylum Bacteroidota; class Bacteroidia; order Cytophagales; family Hymenobacteraceae; genus Nibribacter; species Nibribacter hautae. Next base: position 782,419 of record NZ_VKKY01000001.1, on the reverse strand, counting down.
TCCCGGTACTTTACAAAGAGCTAGGCATCGGTAAAACCGTGGGCATGCCCGTGGCCGGAACCGGTACCTTCGTGTGGTGGGAAACCCTCATTGACCCTACAATGGTCTTCGGGATTCCGCAGGTTGGTTACCGCACCCTCAGTGGCGGCAAGTTCCTGGAGAACTCCCAACTGGAGCCAGATTACCTCATAGCTAATGACCCCGCTCTGGTAGCCCAAGGCCGCGATCAGCAAATTGAGAAAGCAGTAGAAGTGCTGTTGAAGGAATTACCTGCGAAGAAGTAACCCTTCCGGAAGATTGAAATAAATAGGAGCCCTGCCTTTTTGGTGGGGCTTCTTTGTTTTTAAGCTATTTTGGTGAAAACAGGCTGGAAAGGGAAGCTTGAAAGACACTCGTAGGAGCTGCGCACACTACGAGGTCATAGAAACCATAGCTTCGGTAAGTGCAAACCTCACAGGTTTTAAAACTTGTGAGGTTTTTGTTTCTCCTGTTGCAATAACGCTTGCTTAAAAGACCTCGTAGTGTGCGCAGCTCCTACGAGTGTCTCTGGCAATATCTATTTTTCACTCCTTTCCCAAAAAACAGGTAAAAAACGCAATCCTCTTTTCACGTATAGCCTGTACCACCAATTTGAAGGACCATGGCTATTGTGCAAGACAACATCACTGTTTTTGGGGAAGAGATCATTGACCAGAGCGCTATTGATCAGTTAAAGCGCTGCGTGAGCGAGGAAGACATTGGCGTGCTCACCGCCGATGCTCACTATGGCTACGCGCACCCCATCGGTGGAGCCGTGGCGTACAAAAACAAGGTTTCGTTGTCTGGGGTTGGGTTTGACATCGGCTGCGGAAACAAAGCCGTGCGCACCGACATTATGGCTTCTGATGTGAACGTCTCCCGCATCATGGATGAGATTGTGAAGACCATCGGCTTTGGCGTGGGCCGGCCTAATCCCAAGCGTATTGACCATCCGGTACTGGAGCATATCAAGAAAGCCGAGTTCAAGCCGCAGCGGGAACTGCGCAAAGTAGCCACCGAGCAACTGGGCACGGTGGGTAGCGGCAACCATTTCATTGATTTGTTTGAAGACGAGAAAGGCTATTTGTGGGTAGGCGTGCACTTCGGGTCTCGAGGGTTCGGGCACAAAACGGCTTCGGGGTTTATCGCGCTGAGCCAGGGATTGAGTTTCTTTGACAAAGCCAAGGAAGGCTCCATGGATGCACCGCCCATCCTGTTTGACATCGACTCAGAACTGGGTCAGGATTACATTGCCGCCATGTCGTTGGCCGGCGAGTACGCCTACGCGGGCCGCGATGTGGTAGTAGACCAGGTGCTGCATATTCTGGGCGGGAAAGCCACCGAGATCATCCACAACCACCACAACTTCGCTTGGTTTGAAAAGCACCAGGGCGAGAATTACTGGGTCGTGCGTAAAGGCTGCACGCCGGCGTTCCCGGGTCAGAAAGGTTTTATCGGCGCTAATATGTTTGACAACTCGGTCATCATAGAAGGCGTGGAAAGCGAATTATCGATTAGAGGTTTGTACTCCACGGTGCACGGGGCCGGGCGCTTGCTTAGCCGGCGCGCGGCTGCCGGAAAAACCAAATGGATCAGGGACAAGAAAGGCGTGAAGCGCAAAACCGTGGTCTCGCCGGGCTTGGTTGATTTTGATGCGGTGCAACAACGCATGAAAGCCAGAGGCATAGAACTGCGCGGCGCAGGTGCCGATGAAGCCCCTGAAGCCTACAAGAAACTGGAAGATGTGCTTAAACACCAGGGCAATACCATCAAAATACTGCACACCCTCAGGCCGCTGGGTGTAGCTATGGCCGGGGAAGACGTCTACGATCCGTACAAAGATTAAGCACCATTTTCGGTATTTCAGCGGAGATACTGTGATATCCGATTCCTGCCTGTTTTGTGAAAATCAGGCAGGAATCGGATATTTCTTTTGGATACCTGTTTAGGGTTGTTTTCCTGAAAATAAGCAGAACATGGGAATATGAATTGTAGGGGCAATCCCTTGTGGTTGCCCTTGCGCTAGCCTCCGCAGTACAGGTTGTTGGTGATAACACCAACAATGGTAAACGGCGGTTCTGGCAAGTCCGGCAAGAAATCAGATAAATCCAGAATCAATTGCTGCTTACTACTTCCCGGTCGGGTCGATCATGGGGGCGAAGGAGTGGTGGGGGCTTTCTGCGAAGCCGGTGTTGCGGGTGAGGGGCAGGCACTCGGGGTAGTTTTTCTGCACAAAGTCCACCAGCTTTTCCCGCACAAAGCAGCGCAGGTCAAAGGCGCTGGAAGAATCGGCGGCGCTCACCAGCACCCGCAGTTCCAGGGTTCTTTCCTTGGACTCGGTGACCTGTAAGATCCCCACCCGGCCATCCCAGAGGTGCGTTTCCTTCAAGACTCGCGTGAGTTCTGTGCGTAGCGCTTCTATGGGCGCGGTGTAGTCCAGGTACAGGAAAACGGTGCCCAGGAGCTCAGAGGTGGTGCGGGTCCAGTTCTGGAAAGGCTTTTCAATAAAGTAGTTGATGGGCAGCACCAAGCGGCGCTGGTCCCAGATGCGCAGCACCACATACGTAAGGGTAATCTCCTCCACCCGGCCCCACTCGTTCTCCACCACCAGCACATCGTCAATGCGCAGGGGCTGGGTAAATGCAATCTGGAAACCAGCCAGCAAATTGCCCAGCGAGCGCTGCGCGGCAAAACCCAGGATAACCCCCGCAATCCCCGCCGAGGTCACCAAGCCGGTCCCTATTCTTCTTACCGTTGGGAAACTCATGAGCACGAGGCACACGGCCAGAAACACAATGAGGATGATGACCACGCGCCGTACAAACTGCAGCTGCGTGAAGAGCCGCCGTTCCCTGATGTTGTCTGCCTTGTCCAGCTGGTGTTTTTTCCGGACCTGGTACTGCACCACGTTCACCCAGCCAATCAGAAACCAGGCAAAGGTGCAGGTGAGCAGGATCTCCATCACCCGCCGCACCACCTCAAAAGCCGTGGGGGTAAGCGGCAGCAGGGGCAGGGCCCCGGCCAGAAGTAAAAGCGGAAGTAAGTAGGAGAGTGGTCTGCTGAGCTTTGCCAGGATGGCTTCAATCCAGATATGCGGAAACCAATGCTGGTAAGCCGAAAGAACTTTGATGATCAGCCATCTGAGAATCATGCCGCCAATGAGGGCACCTACCACTACGCCGGTACCCTGCAGCAGTTGGGGAATATGATCAAGGGCAAAGTGCCTGAGCTGATCAAACACTTTCTCTATTCTAAACTGTTCTAGCATTCCTTTGATCTGAAACTACAAGTTCCTGTTTACCCGCTATCCGGCAAAAGGGTTGCCCAGGCCTTCACCTCAGGGAGAGAGTCAGAAAGAGAATAGGGTTTTCTATATGTTTTAACCAATCTGCCGGTAAAGGAGTAAAAAGAGCCGGGCACCCCGGTAAAAAAAGTAGAAGCAGCCCGTTCTCTTGCTAGTTGCAAAGTGAAACTGGCCTTTTTTCTGGCAGGGCGCCCATTTTTCTAAAACCTATACACTATGCCTAAAACGATCATCATCTCCAACCGACTTCCTATTAAAGTACAGCGCACCGAGACCGGTTTGGCCTACGAGACCAGTGAAGGTGGGCTGGCAACGGGCTTAGGGTCCATCTATAAAACCGACGACAACATCTGGATTGGCTGGCCGGGCACCTTCTTCAATGATGAGGCCGAGCAGGAGCAGGTTTCCAAGGATCTTTCTGAGCAAAGCATGCACCCGGTTTTCCTCACTGAGGCCGAGATCAGGGATTTTTACGAGGGGTTCAGCAACGAGACCCTGTGGCCTTCTTTTCATTACTTCAGTCAGTACGCGGTGTATGACGACACTTTTTGGGAGGCCTACCAGCAAGTAAACCGCAAGTTCTGCCAGGCCGTGATGGAGCGCGCTGAGCCTGGCGATACTATCTGGGTCCATGACTACCAATTGCTCCTGCTCCCGCAGATGGTGCGGGAAGAGGTTGCTGAGAGTACCATCGGGTTTTTCCAGCACATCCCGTTTCCGTCGTATGAGGTGTTCCGCCTGTTGCCTTGGCGCGAGCAGATTCTGAAAGGCATGCTGGGCGCTGACCTGGTGGGTTTCCATACCTTTGATGATGCCCGTCACTTCCTCAGCTCGGTGAGCCGCATTGTGGGTTGGACTTCTTCCCAAAACCTGATTGACAACGGCCATCGGCAGATCATGGTTGACGCCTTTCCTATGGGCATTGACTACGAGAAATATGCCTCGCTGGCCGCCTCAGAGGAAATGAAGGAAAAGCTGAAGGAATACCGTGAGGCCCTGCATGACCAAAAGGTGATGTTGTCTATTGACCGGCTGGATTACTCCAAAGGCATTCCGCAACGCCTCAGGGGGTTTGAGTTGCTGCTGCAGGAACACCCAGAGTTTCGGGAGAAAGTAACCCTGTTTATGCTGGTGGTCCCATCCCGCGACCAGGTAGAGCAGTACCGCGAGCTGAAAGAAACCATTGATGAATTGGTGGGCCGCATCAACAGCTCTTACCGCACCATCACCTGGAACCCCATTCAGTACTTCTACCGCTCTTTCCCTTTAGAGGAACTCTCGGCGCTGTATGCCTTGGCGGACATTGCCCTGGTAACGCCCATGCGCGATGGCATGAACCTGGTCTGCAAAGAATTTGTGGCGAGCAAACTGGACCAGAGCGGCGTTTTGATTTTGAGTGAGATGGCCGGTGCTGCCAAAGAACTGTCAGATGCCCTCCTCATTAACCCCAATGATTTGGGCGCGATGGTGCTGGCCATGCAGGAAGCCATGGTCATGCCCGAGGAAGAGCAGAAACTGCGCATGCAGCACATGCAGGAGATTTTGCAGCAGTATGACATCCACCACTGGGTAAGCATTTTCATGAACCGGCTAGATTACATCAAGATAAAGCAGATGAGCCTGGCCACCGAGTACCTATCTGAGGAAGAGCGGGACGATCTTCTGAAAGCCTACAAAAAATCAGGGGAGCGTATTCTTTTTCTGGACTATGATGGCACGCTCACCTCGTTCCATAACAACCCCAAACACGCCAAACCCGATAATGAACTGCTGCAGGTGTTGGGCTGCCTGGCCCAGGAGAAAGGAAACAAAGTAGTCATCATCAGCGGGCGCGACCGCCGGACCCTGGAGGAATGGCTGGGGCATCTGCAGGTAGACATCATTGCCGAGCACGGCGTTTGGGTGCGGGAATACGGCCAGGACTGGAAAATGCTGCACCACCTCACCAGTGACTGGAAAGTCGAGATCAAGCCCATTCTGGAGCTGCTGGTCAGCCGCACCCCCGGCTCGTTCATTGAGGAAAAGGATTTCTCGCTGGTGTGGCACTACCGCAAAGTAGACCCAGGCCTGGGCGAACTGCGCGCCCGCGAACTGCACAACCATTTGCAATACCTAGCCTCCAACATCAACCTGCAGGTCATGGAGGGCGACAAAGTGCTGGAGGTGAAAAACGTGGAGGTGAACAAAGGCCTGGCCACTCTGCGCTGGCTCGAAGAACACCCGCATGATTTCCTCCTGGGCATCGGCGATGACCGCACCGATGAGGACATGTTCCGGATCATGCCCAAAGAGGCCTTCACCATCAAAGTAGGCAGCAAACGCTCTTTGGCCCGCTTCAACCTGAACAACACCGTAGAGGTACGCAAACTGCTGCAGTCCCTGTGCTCCTGAGGTGATTGTTGATTGCTGATTGTTGATTATTGGTTAATTTTGGAAAAAGAGGCTGGAAACAGAAACTTACCAGGCAGTGTTCGGGAGTCTGCGATCTTGGTCGTTTTTGCTCTGGTTTAAGAAAATCAGCCTAAAAAAGGCCAATATAAAAAGAGAAAGGCTCACCAGATTGGTGAGCCTTTCTCTTTTACAGGTCAGAAACTGCTATAACAGGAACGATGGTTTGTCCAGGCGCTTGGAGATGCGGTAGGCGGCGTTCAGCAGACCCACGTGGCTGTAGGCCTGCGGGAAGTTACCCCATTGGCTTCCGTCTTTGGAGTCCACGTCTTCGCTGAGCAGGCCCAGGTGGTTCGTGTACTTCAGGATGTTCTCAAACTCCTGGGTAGCTTCCTCCAGGCGGCCTACGCAGGCCAGAGCCTCAATGTACCAGAAGGCGCAGATGAGGAACGTGCTTTGCGGCACCCCAAAGTCATCGGCGTGTTTGTAGCGGTAGAAAAGCCCCTCAGGGGTTTTAAGTTCTTTCTCCATGGCCTCTAAGTGAGTTTTGGCCCTTTCAGAGGCTGGGTCCAGGTAGTGCATCATGATGAGCTGCAGGGTGCTGGCGTCCATGTGGGATTTCCCAATGGCTTGGGTGTACACGCCTTGTGCTGGGTCAAAGCACTCCTCAATCTTGGCAGCGGCTTGCTCCATCAGTTGCGTGGCCAATTGGCCCAGTTGCTCATCGCCCATGTAGTGGGCGGCGCTACGGGCGGCCGAGGCTCCGGCCCAATGGAACAGATAGGTGTAGCAATGGTATTGGGCAAAATCGCGGAACTCCCACAAACCGGCATCGGGCTCGTCCATGGTCTGTTGTATTTTCTCCAGGGTTTTAGAGATCAGCTTCTTGGATTCTATCCGCTCGGCGTCATTGAAGCGGCGGTCTACATACAGTGGGAGCAGGGCCACCAAGATCTGGCCATAAACATCGTTCTGGATGTGGGTGTAGGCATCGTTCCCGATGCGCACGGGACGGTTGTTGCCCAGGTATCCTTCCAGCTCCAGCTCAATCTCGGTGAGTTTGCTTTGGCCACTGATAGAATACAGGGGTTGGTAGCGTTGGGTATCTTTGGCCGTGATATTGGCAATGAAATGGAAATAGCGCTCCATTTCCTCAAAGTGCCCAATGTTGTTGAACGCGTTGAGGATGTAGTACGTATCCCGCATCCAGCAGAAACGGTAATCCCAGTTACGGCCACTGCCGGGGTGCTCGGGCAAGCTGGTGGTGGGTGACGCAATGATGGCGCCGGTGTCTTCGTACTGGTGGATTTTCAAAGCCAGGGCTGAGCGGATCACCTGCTCCTGGAAGAAATTGCTGATACTGGTGTTCTTTACCCAGTTGCGCCAGTACCGCTTGGTTTGGCTCAGGAAGGCCTCGGCGGTGCTTTCCAGATTGGCCTCCAAAGGCGCTCCATAGGTTAGCACGAAATACAGCGTCTCGTTCAGGACAAAGAACTGGTCTTCCAAAATGTAGCTCAAAGAGGCATTGGTCGTCAGGCGAACCTCCTCATCTAGGCCCAGGAACGCGATGTGGTTGCTGCTGCGTCTTCTGTTCAAAGGGAACTCGCCGTAATTGCCCACGGGGCGGCAGGTGGCTTTGATGCGCGGAGAGCCAGAGAGTGGCTCCACTTTCCTGATCAGCATCAAAGGTTTGTAGTAGCGCTGGTGCTGCCGGAACCGGGGGGCAAAATCGGTGACGCGGTAGGAGCCGTCCTGGCAGGTGATTTCCGTGCACAGGATGTTGGTGTTCTCCATGTAATACTGATGCGAGGTATACTCCTCCGCCTCAGGCTTGATGGAGTATTCTCCCCCTTTCTGCCGGTCCATGATGGGGCCGAATACAAAGCTGCTGTCAAATCTGGGCCAGCAGAGCCATTCAATATTGGTGTCTTTGTGGATGAGGGCCAGATAGGCGCAGTTGCCAATAAGCCCCATGTCATAGGTATGTTTCGCCATACGTTTTCTGCGGATAGGTGATAGCCAGTGAATGTCTAAGGTTACATGTACCGGATTAGAGGTATAGAGGTTTCCTAATTTTCACCATCACCGCACAGAGGCGCCATTCTGGGCTTGTTTCCTGAAAAACAGGCGAAAAACAATCCCTGCTTTTCTGTTCACTGCAAGTCAACGTGATCTCAGAAAGGCAGGAGGAGGGGAGAAGAGGCCTTGGTCAGGTTCCTTAGCGTAGCTTTTCTAATTGCTCCACAACAGCTGCAAAATATGGCCGATGGGTTGGCGATAGGTGCATACAGGTTTGTTTCAACTGCAACAGCTCTGCCACTACGTTTTGGTTTGCGTCTTCCGGCGCCAAATGGTCCAGCAGATCTTCCAGCAGGCATCCGAACGCCCGTACTTCAATCTTTTCCAGGGCAGTTGCCTTCTGCGCATCTGATTTGTCATACAGCGTAGCCGCCCCAAAATCACCGAACAGCGCATGGCCCGAGCCATCTACCAGGGTGTTGTGCGCGTACAGGTCGCCGTGCATAATGCCGCGGGCGTGCAGATGCGCCGCCGCCGAGGCAATACCTTCTGCAATGCTCAGGGTATCCTGCAAGGTGAAAACAGTGCCCTCTGGGTAGACATCCCGGGTGCAGGAGGCAAAACTGGGTGAGCCACCCAGGTTCCGATAGCCTGCCGGAATGAGTTCCAGCACCAAACCCTGCTTCTGCGCCGGATGCTGCGCGATCTTGCCCAAAACCTGCACCAGGTTGGGGTGCGATCCGGCAGCCATACAGGCCTGCATCTCATCCTCGGGAAGACCGTCGCTGGTGACTTCGCCTTTAAACACCTTTACCGCTACTTGGGCTGGGGCATCATGTGCGGTCGGGTTTTGCCAGTGGGCCCTGGAGATAACCCCCGAGGCACCTTCCCCCAGTACATCCTCCAGCACCAGTTCCGGCCAAGGAATCTCCTCCAGGTTCTCCATCTGGTAGTCATGCTGATTGCACGGGTTCCCTGAGATGGCCAGCCAGGACAGACGCGGCAAGGAAAAAAGCCATTCCGGAAGCTGGGTAATCTCATTGGCTGAGATTCTGAGCAGTTCCAGGTTTTGGCAAGCGGCCATTTCTTCCGGGAGTTGGGTGAGTTTGTTGCCCGCTAGCATCAGCTTCTGCATGCGGGTACATTTGCCAATGGAGGTCGGCAGTTCCGTGATCTGGTTATTGGTTAAGATAAGCCAGCGGGTATTCAGCGGAATGGCGTCCTCGGCAATATGTCTGATCTGGCACGCCTTAAACCCGATCATCTCCAACTTCGGGCATTTGGCCAGTACCGTTGGAAACTCGGTGAAGTCATTCTCGGAGAAGAACGCGATCTTCAGGTTGGTGAGCTGGGCGAATTCCTCTGGCAAATTTGATAGCCGGTTGCCGGTGAGGTCCAGGATCTCCAATGTATCCGCGAGGATTAGAATCTCTATTGGAAACTCGGTCAGGTCACAGGATAGTTTCAGTCTTTTCGCTCCGATCAGTTCGCCGGCCTTCAGTTGGGATAAGGTTTGCATGGATGCAGGTGTATTGGAGTTGTGAAGGTAGGGATTGATTTTGGATGCTGCTGTCAATTGAGGCAATCCTGAGTTGTTTTGGTTGTTGACCTTTATAACCCCACTCTTTCCTGGTTCAAGTCTGCGACTTGGACCTATCATGGTCTGCAGTTTGCAACTGCAGTGAGGCGTTAGCCTCAAAATCACTTTGGAGGTAGTTCTTTCCTATTCCCTTCCTTACATACTTTGCGTTGCAGCCGCGCTCTGCGGGCGTTTGTCACTTTTCTCCTTGATGAGAAAAGTAACTAAAAGAATCAAGAAGCCTCAAACTCGCTGACGCTCGGACAGTGAGGCTTCAATCCCGTACCACCTGGCTAAAGCTATCTGTTCCATAGCCAATGCAGGCCATTGCTGCTTAAACCACTACTGCTTGCGGCAGGCCGTGCCTCGGCCTCACTGTAGGCCTTCGCCCCGGCCCGCCGCAGGAAAACAGACAGTTGTAGCATTAGATTAGGTTATTTGATCATGTAGAGACAAGGCATGCCTTGTCTCTGACGGGTCCTTCGTAATAATCAGTAACTACGGAAATAACCGGAATCCTCCGCAAAGGGCACCTACAGAGGTGCCCCTACATTATGCTTATCTTTCTCCTGCAACCTCGCCGCCGTTGTTGGTGTTATCACCAACGACCAAGACTGCCGTTCGGCCGCTTTGTGACGCATTTCGGAATTCCCCTCCTCGGAGGGGTAGGGGTGGGTTTTTAGGGATTCAGTTTCAAATCAGAGGTTTGCGTTTAGAAATGCTTTTTGGGTGGGACATAGGCCAAGAAGTTTTCGGTTTTCGGGCTGTTTTCAAAAAAAGAGGGCTAAAAGGGAACACTGGTTTTTGAGAATGCGTTAACGCTGGAGATGATTCATTGGGAGTTGCGTAAGAATATGGAGGGTAGACCTCCTAAATTTTTATCTATAAACTCTATTAAATTGATAGGAAAACTTGATTTGTGAAGATCGGTCCCTACCTTTGTGTCATCTTCATTAACAGACAGATACAGATATCAGACTACATGGTCTATTCTTCTCATATAAAGCGAATGCGCTTCTGCTGTTGCAGCTCCTGCTGCTGTTGTTGCTAACCTCTAGCAGTCAACAAATACCTATTGCCCATCCGGGCGCCCTACTTATTCAATTTTCTTACCTAGTACTTTCTTGCCATGGCCTCTTCAAAACAAGAGCAGGTGTCTCAATTGATACAAGAGACAGAAGGCTTAACCATAGACCAGACGCTTGCGTTGCTGGTCAACCGTTTCCCCAATGAGGTGACGTTCTCCTCCAGCTTCAGCTTCGAGGACCAGGTGATCACCCACCAGATTCTGGAAAACAACCTCCCCATTCGCGTTTTCACGTTAGACACTGGCCGTCTTTTCCCCGAGACGTACTCGGTGTGGAGCAGGACCAATGAGGCGTACAACACGCGCATCAAGGCCTACTACCCTAACAATGAGCAACTGGAGGAGTTTGTCCATAACACTGGTCCCAACTCTTTCTATGAGTCTACCCAGAACCGGAAAGACTGTTGCCACATCAGAAAGGTGGAGCCTTTAAAGCGAGCGTTGGCGGGCCACTCCATCTGGATTACCGGTCTGCGCGCCGAGCACTCGCCGGGCCGCGGCATCCTGCCCAAGTTTGAGTGGGACGAGGGAAACCAACTCATCAAGTTCCACCCGCTGCTGTACTGGACCACCGATGAGGTGATGGCCTTCATCAAACAGAACAACATCCCTTACAACAAGCTGCACGACAAAGGCTTCATCTCCATTGGATGTGCGCCTTGTACCCGGGCCATTCAGCCGGGCGAGGATTTCCGGGCCGGTCGTTGGTGGTGGGAAGACGCCAGCAAAAAAGAGTGCGGTCTGCACGTAACCGAGGAGCAGCCAGGGGTTGCCAACTCATTAGCCAAAATTGTTTAGCATAGCATTTTCAGATTATGTCAGCATATAAATTAGATTACCTGGATCAGTTAGAATCAGAGGCGATTCACATTTTCAGAGAAGTGGCGGGCCAGTTTGAGCGTCCTGCGTTGCTGTTCTCCGGCGGAAAAGACTCAATTGTGTTGGTGCATTTGGCGTTGAAAGCTTTCCGGCCCGGCAAGTTCCCTTTCCCGTTGGTGCACATTGACACCGGGCACAACTTTGAGGAGGCTCTGGACTTCAGAGATTACCTAGCAGATAAAATCGGGGAGAAGCTGATTGTGCGCAACGTGGAAGACACCATCAAAGCCAAAGGCCTCACCGAGCAGAAAGGCAAACTGCCTAGCCGCAATGGCCTGCAGACCTACACCTTGCTGGACACCATTGAGGAGTTTGAGTTCGATGCCTGCATCGGCGGTGCCCGCCGCGACGAGGAGAAAGCCCGCGCCAAAGAGCGCATTTTCTCGGTGCGGGACGAGTTCGGGTCTTGGGATCCTAAGTTGCAGCGCCCTGAGCTGTGGAACATCTACAACGGCAAAATCAACAAAGGCGAGAACGTGCGCGTGTTCCCCATCAGCAACTGGACCGAGCTGGATATCTGGAACTACATCCGCCGCGAGAACATTGAACTGCCTTCTATCTACTTCGCCCATGAGCGCGAGGTCCTGGAGTTCGATGGCCGTTTGGTAGCCACGAACGAGTTTGTGCAACTGCACGATGATGACGTGGTGACCCGCAAAACCGTGAGATACCGCACCGTAGGCGACATGACCTGTACTGCCGCCGTGGAATCCAGCGCCTCAACCCTGGACGACATCATCAACGAGATCATCGCCACCAACACCAGCGAGCGCGGCCAGACCCGCATTGACGACCGCGTGTCCGAAGCTGCTATGGAAGACCGCAAAAAGAACGGCTACTTCTAGGAGATTGAGAGAAGGAGGGCTGGAGTGAATGAGAAAATTGTTCGGCTCCGCCTCGTAATTAAATAATACAGATTTCGGCTTACAGCCGATTTTAGATAAAGAGCAGTTGGTGAAGAGTCCCTCGTTTCAGGCCTGTTTTCCTTAAAGCAGGTCTATAACAAACTCAAGACTCAGAACTCAAGACTCAGAACTCATTACAATGGACATTCTAAGATTTTTAACCGCCGGGAGCGTAGACGATGGCAAGAGCACGTTGATTGGCCGCCTGTTGTATGACAGCAAGTCCATCATGGTAGACCAGTTGGAAGCCATTGAGCGGAGCACCAAGAACAAGGAAGAAGGCCGCGTGGACCTGGCTTTGCTCACCGACGGACTTCGGGCAGAGCGGGAGCAGGGCATCACCATTGACGTGGCCTACAAATACTTCTCCACGCCTAAGCGCAAATTCATCATCGCCGATACCCCGGGCCACATCCAGTACACCCGCAACATGGTGACCGGCGCGTCTAACTCAGACCTGGCCATTATCCTCATTGATGCCCGCCACGGCGTAGTGGAGCAGACCCGCCGTCACTCCATCATCGTTTCCTTGCTCAACCTGCCGCACGTAGTGGTGGCCGTGAACAAGATGGACCTGGTGAACTACTCGCAGGACAAGTACAACGACATCGTGATTGACTACTCCCAGGTAGCGGCTTCTTTGGGCTTGAAGAATGTGACCTACATTCCCATCAGCGCGTTGAACGGCGACAACATTGTGGAGAAATCCATCTTCATGCCGTGGTACGACGGCGATTCCCTGCTGCGCGTGCTGGAGACCGTGGAAGTATCTGAAGACATCAACCTCACTGAGGGGCGTTTCCCGGTACAATACGTGATCCGTCCTCAGACCGAAGAACTGCCTGATTACCGTGGATACGCTGGCAAGATCATCAGCGGCGTTTACCGCAAAGGCGACAAAGTGGTAGTGCAGCCATCGGGCATTGAGAGCACCATCTCGGCGGTGGAACTGGGCGGCAAAGAAGTAGAAGAAGCCTTCGCGCCGCAGAGCGTAGTCCTGCACCTGGCAGACGACGTGGACATCAGCCGCGGCGACATGATTGTGAAGCAGGACGCCCCGGTACAGGTGGCGCAGGAGTTTGAGGTGGTGCTGTGCTGGATGAGCAACACGCCGCTGGTGCCCCGCAACAGATACCTCCTGCAGATCAACAGCCGCAATGTGCGCTGCGTGGTGAAAGAGCTGGAATATAAATTGAACGTGAACACCCTGGAGAAAGAACTCTCCCCGGTTTCCGCGGGTTTGAATGATGTAGTGAAAGCCACCATTAAAACGGCCTCACCCATCGCTTTTGACACCTACCAGAAACTGAGAGCCAACGGCGGCGCCATTCTCATTGACGAGACCAGCAATGTAACGGTTGGCGCCTGTATGATCACCACCCAAGCCAGCGAAAAGCCTTTCTGGCCCGAAATCTAAAAATCAGTCCTAAAACGGACATTCAATCTAATCACCGCCGGTAACTGCACAGAGCCGGCGGCCTTACAAACAACAGCATGCAAGCAGCGCCACAGAAAGGAAAAGTGATCATTGCAGGCGCCGGTCCCGGTGACCCTGATTTGATCACGGTGAAGACGGTGAAAGCGTTGCGCCAGGCCCAAGTGATTCTGGTGGACCGGTTGGTGAGCGAGGAGATCCTGGACACGTATGCTTCGCCCTCGGCGGAGATCGTGTACGTGGGCAAGCAGTGCCGCAGCCACGGCACCACGCCGCAGGCCACCATCAACGAACTGCTGGTGGAGTACGCGCTGTTGGGCAAGAACGTGTTGCGCCTGAAAGGCGGCGACGTGTCTATTTTCTCCAACGTGCTGGACGAGCTCCAGAGCCTGGTAGCCCACGAGATTGAATACGAGATCATCCCCGGTATTACCGCAGCTTTGGGAGCGGCGGCCTACGCCGGCATTCCCTTAACGGCCCGGCAGCATTCTACCGCGGTGCGTTTTCTCACCTTCTACACCTACAGCAAACTCACCGATGCCTATTGGCAGGAACTAGCCCAGACGGAGGACACCCTGGTGTTCTACATGTCCAGTGAAAGATTAGCCGAGGTGGTGGAGAAACTCACGCGCCACGGCATCTCAGAGGAGAAACACTTGGCGGTGGTGGAACAAGCCACTACGCCGTTGCAGCACGTGCAAACCAGCAGTTTGTACGAGTATGAAAGGAACCTGGGCGGGAAGACGTTTGTCTCCCCTTCGTTGGTAATCATTGGCAAAGTGGTGAACCTGCACCATGAGTTCAAGTGGTTTACCAACAACCCAACGAGAGAATATTACTTCAAGCCGGTCACTGAACAGGTGGGCCTGGTACTTCAATAATTATCTGTCATGTTAGCAGAAGCTAAATTAAAAACCTTCCTGGATCTGGTCCAGCAATCGTCTAAAGAGGAACTGTTGTGGATGAGCGGTTACCTGGCCGGCGTTACCGCTTCCCCTGGAGTAACTGCCCCGGCCGCTGAGGCTGCGGTAGCCGCCAAACCAGCGGTAGGCAAAGTAACCATTGCCTACGGTACCGAGACCGGTAATTCTAAGCGCGTAGCCACCGATCTGGCGGGCAAAGCCAAGAAAAGCGGCATCAACGCACGCGTGGTGAGCCTGGACCAGTACCGCCTCAATGACCTGGAAAAGGAAGAATACTTCTTAACCGTCATCAGCACGCAGGGAGAGGGAGATCCGCCGGCTGGTGCGCAGAAGTTCTATGACTTCGTGCACCAAACCGATAAAAAGCTGCCCAAGCTCAAGTACAGCGTGCTGGCACTGGGCGATACCTCGTACCCGCTGTTCTGCAAAGCCGGCGAAGACGTGGATGCGCAACTGCAGCGTCTAGGCGGTAGCCCTCTGGTGCCCATCCAGAAGTGCGACGTAGATTACGAGGACGAAGCCAACGCCTGGTTCCAGAGCGTTCTGGAGACGCTGAACAATGCCGCCTCCCCGGCCTCAGCGCCTGCTGCTGCGCCTGCTCCGGCCAAGAAAACCGGCAAGAAAATATACAACGGCACTATTCTCACCAATATCGTATTGAATGACATAGGGTCTAACAAGTCAACGCACCACATTGAGATTGAGGCCGAGGATTTGGCCTACGAACCCGGTGATGCGCTGGGCGTGGTCCCTAAGAACCGTCCGTTCACGGTAGACGCCATCCTGAAGGTAACGGGCATCTCCCCTGAGGAGAAAGTGACCCACCGGAACAGCGAGTCTACGGTGCGGGAGTTGCTGCAAGACAAAGTGAACATCACCTACCTGCCTGAGCGCGTGGTGAAAAAGTACGCCGAAGTGGTGGAGCAGGACATCCCCGCTACCCGCATTGATTTACTCGATCTTTTGAGAATTTACCCGGTAAAAGACGCCGAGCAGTTCAAAGAAGTTCTGCAGATTTTGGAGCCCATCGCACCGCGCCTGTATTCTATCTCCTCGTCTTTGGAAGCCCATCCTGGCGAGATCCACGTGACGGTAGCCAGAGACGAGTTCAGAATCAACGAAGAGCTGCTGTGCGGTCATTGCTCAGATTACCTTTCTGAGCAGAAAGAAGGCCAGCCGCTGGAGTTCTACATTCACAAGAACAGCCAGTTCAAACTGCCGGCCGCTGACAAAGACATGATCATGATCGGGCCCGGTACGGGAGTAGCGCCTTTCCGCTCTTTCCTGGCCGAGCGCGATGCCACCGGCGCCGAAGGGCGCAACTGGCTTTTCTTCGGGGACCAGCACTTCGCCACCGACTTCCTGTACCAGACCGAGATCCAGAGCTGGTATGAGACCGGTATCCTGACCCGCTTCAACGGTGCCTTCTCCCGTGACCAACAAGAGAAAGTGTACGTGCAACACAAGATGCAGGAAAACGCCGCCGCTTTCTTTGAGTGGCTTTCTTCCGGGGCCTACGTGTACGTGTGCGGGGCCAAGGAA
The DNA here is from genome assembly GCF_008271695.1 of Rufibacter hautae. Lineage (GTDB taxonomy): Bacteria > Bacteroidota > Bacteroidia > Cytophagales > Hymenobacteraceae > Nibribacter > Nibribacter hautae. The sequence continues at coordinate 766,340 of NZ_VKKY01000001.1, read as the reverse complement.
CCCATGAGCGTGGACGTGGAAAATACCCTGTTGCAAATCATCGGGCTGGGCGCCGGCTCTTCCCCAGAGGAAGCCGCCGTGTACCTGGAGCAGCTGAAAGAAGAAGGCCGCTACCTGAAAGACGTCTATTAATACCCCTGCTTCAAGTTTTCAACTTGGAGCAACCATGAGGCAAGTTTACAACTTGCGGTTTTTAGAAACTTACGTTTTAGGCGTGTTTCCCCGGAAACAGGCCTAAAATGGCAAACACACCAGACAGGAAACTTCCTGTCATCATTAAGACCAGTTACCATGTCAACTGAGAAAAAGAATCTGTCTCCTATAGAGAAAATAAAAGAGGTGAGCCAGGGCTTGCGCGGCACGCTGAAGGAAAGCCTGAAAGACGAGATCACGGGAGCCATCCGCGAGGATGACACGGCGCTGGTGAAGTTCCACGGCATGTACATGCAGGATGACCGCGATCGCCGCGAGGAGCGCGCCGCCAAAAAACTGGAGCGTCTGTATACCTTCATGATCCGGTTGCGGATTCCAGGCGGGTTCCTTAAACCGGAGCAGTACATCGCGACGCACAACATCGCGGGCGAGAACTCTACCGGCGTGATCAAGATCACTACGCGCCAGACCTTGCAGTTGCATGGCATTGTGAAGGCCAAAACCAAGCCCACCATCAAAGCCTTCAACCAAGCCGGACTGGATTCCATAGCCGCCTGCGGCGACGTGAACCGGAACGTGGTGGCCAGTGCCAACCCGCTGGAGTCTCCGTTGCACGAGCGCATCTACCAGTACGCCGACAGAATAAGCGAATACCTGTTGCCTAAGACCCGCTCTTACTATGATGTGTGGCTGGACGACGAAAAAATCTACAACAAGGCAGAGGAAGAAGACCCTTTGTACCAAGACCGCTACCTGCCCCGCAAGTTCAAGATCGGGTTGGTGATTCCGCCTAACAATGACTCAGACGTGTTTGCCCAGGATTTGGGCCTCATCGCCATCATTGAGAACGGAGAGCTGAAAGGCTTCAACCTGGCCGTGGGCGGTGGTTTATCATTCACCCACGGAAACCCAGAAACGTATCCGCGTCTGGCCACCGAGATTGGCTTTGTGAGCACCGAGGAATCTGACGAGAAGCTGTTCAAGGCCGTGTACGAGGTCCTTACCGTGCAACGTGACTTCGGGAACCGGGCCGACCGCAAACTGGCCCGCCTGAAGTATACCGTAGACAACATGGGGCTGGACGTTTTCAGGGCAGAAGTAGAAAAACGGACCGGATTCGCGTTGGAGCCTATCCGGGCGTATGCGCTGGAGACCCGCGTAGACCATTACGGTTGGGGGCAGAGCTACAATGGCCTGTGGCATTACACCGCCTTCGTGGAAAATGGCCGCATCACAGATCTGCCTTCCGCTTCCCTGAAATCAGCCCTCCTGGAAGTAGCCCAGACCGGTAAAGCCAATTTCCGGTTCACCTGCAACCAGAACGTGATCCTCAGCGACATCACCGCGGAGAACAAAGCTGAAATTGAGCAGATTCTGGTAAAACACAGCGTAATCCCGCACACTGAAATCGCCTCTCCGGTGCGCAAGAACTCTATGGCCTGCGTGGCCTTGCCTACCTGCCCCTTGGCGTTGGCCGAGGCTCAGCGCTATATGCCTGAACTCATCACCAAGATTGACAGCGTACTAGCAAACCACGGACTGCAGGACGAGGAAATCATCATCCGGATGACGGGTTGTCCCAACGGCTGCGGCCGGTCTGTGCTGTCTGAGATCGGGTTTGTGGGCACGGCTCCGGGCCATTACAACCTTAACCTGGGGGGTGATGAACAAGGCTATCGCCTGAACAAACTTTACAAAGAGAACCTGAACGAAGCGGCCATTCTGCAGGAACTGGACGTTCTTTTCGGGGCCTTCAAACAGAACCGCCTGCCGGGCGAACGCTTCGGCGATTTCGCTTACCGTACGCTGTTGAATTAGTACCATAGCCGTGAGGAAAGCCTTTTGGGCCTGTTTTATAGAAATCAGGCCCAAAAGGTTTCCATCCTCCCGCTAACCTTCCCGCATTCGTATCACTCCCCCGCAGATTAGGCCCCCGGCAATTTTGTTTTTGACGAAACAGATTTTCAAAACGCCCCTAACCTTCATCCTATAAGACATTTATACAGACAATGACAACTGTAACCGTAAAGGAGCAAAATGAGTTGTTTCCGGTTTTCTTGAAACTGGAACATCTGCACGTGTTGGTGGTAGGGGGTGGCAATGTAGGCCTGGAGAAACTGACCGCATTGTTGCAGAACTCGCCCAGAACCACCATCAAAGTGGTGGCTACCCAGTTCAACGAGGCCGTGTTGCAACTGGCCCAGGAGCACAATACTATTTCCCTCGTCCTGAAACCGTTCAGCCCGGAGGATGTGGCCGGCGCAGATGTGGTGATTGTGGCCGTGAACGACCGCGAGGCTAGCCGCGAGATCAGCCTGGAAGCCAAGCGCCAGGGCAAACTGGTAAACGTGGCCGACACGCCCGATCTCTGCGATTTTTACCTCAGCTCCGTCGTCCGGAAAGGCAATTTAAAGATCGCTATCTCTACCAACGGCAAATCGCCCACCATTGCCAAGCGCCTGAAAGAAACCTTCAATGAGGCGGTGCCTGAAGAACTGGACGAGGTGCTGGATAACATGCAGTCCATCCGGAACCGGCTGGCCGGGGATTTCTCCGCCAAGGTAACCCAGCTCAACGACATCACCAAAGTGCTGGCCGTGAACGAAAAACCAAATCCGGTTTATCAGCGCAAGGAAAGACCCTGGAAAAAGATCGCCTCCGGCGCGGCCCTGGCCTTTTTCTTCATGATCTTGGGCCGGTTTGTGTTCTCGGCCATCACCTTTGACGAGGTCTCCACCTTTGTGGGGAACATTGAGCCTATTTTCTACTGGATGGTTTTTGCGGGGTTCCTAGCCCAGATGGTAGACGGTGCCCTGGGCATGGGGTACGGCGTGACCAGCACCACCGTGTTGCTGTCTCTGGGCGTGAACCTGCCGGCCATCAGCGGGAGTATCCATACCGCCGAGATTTTCTCCAGCGGCATCTCGGGCTTCAGCCACTACAAATTCGGGAATGTGAACCGGAAACTGTTCAAGGTCTTGTTGGTGCCTGGGGTAATAGGTGCGATTGTGGGTGCCTGGCTTCTGGCCAAAGTAGGGGAGGAGTACGCGAACTACGTGCGGCCTATCTTAGCCGCCTACACCTTGGTGCTGGGGGCCAGAATCATCTACACGGCCTTCAAGAAGAACAAAGAGCGCAAGAAGATCAAATATGCCGGCGTGCTGGCCGGCGCCGGGGGTTTCCTGGACTCCTTCGGGGGGGGTGGTTGGGGACCTCTGGTGACCAGCACGCTGATTGCCAAAGGCCGCACGCCGCGTTTCGTGATCGGGACGGTGAGTATCACCGAGTTCTTCGTGACGTTCGCCAGTGCCTTGACCTTCTTCACCATGCTGGGATTAAGTCACCTGGAAGTCATTGTGGGGCTAGTGATTGGCGGGATGCTGGCGGCTCCCATTGCGGCCAAGCTGGCAGGCCGACTGCCCATGAAAACCATGTTTATTGCCGTAGGATCATTGGTGATCATCTGGAGCCTGCGCATTCTGTTGAAAGCGGTAGGGCTGTTCTAAAAGAAATAAAACTATAAAAGCGTTTGGGGGCTGTTTTCACGAAAACAGCCCCCAAACGCTTTTTAGTCCATACGGAATCTAAACAGAGAGAATAGGACCAGAAACCTGGTTTTCTTTCTGCACCTCTGCGTACCAGGCCGTGAAATGCTGGGAGATCTTTTGCCCTTCAATAATAAAGCCGTCATGACCGTAGTTGGAGTCAATCTCTACATACGACGCGTTGGGCAGGTGCCGGGCCAGGAACTGCTGCTCCTGCACGGGGCACAGGATATCACTGCTGATGCCAATAATCAACGTTTTTTGGCGTATTTCTGCTAAAACAGGCTCTAAACGGCCGCCGCGTCCGCGGGAAAGATTGTGGCTGTCCAGAGCCTTGGTCAGGAACCAATAGCTGTAGGCATTGAAGCGGTTCACCAACTTATCGCCCTGGTAATTCAAATACGAAGACACGCGGTAATTGTCCAGTTTCTCAGGGTCTGGGTCGGTTTGGTTTTGGGCCAGGATCTGGTAATTGCGGTAAGTGAGTGTGCCTAGGGCGCGAGCGGCTTTGAGGCCTTTACTTCCCGCGGTAGGGCTAGGTTCTCCCCAGGTACCGTCGGCTTCCAGCATGAGGCGCTGCGTGGTATGGATGCCTATGCTCCAGGTGCTTTCAGCAGCGGCGGTAGCCAAAAGGAACAGGTTATCAACGACCTCCGGCTCGGCTAGCGCCCATTCCAGAACTTGGAAGCCACCACAGCTGCCGCCTCCCAGCATATGGATTTTCTCCAGGCCCAGGTGTTCGCGCAGCAGGATGTGGGCCCGGACCATGTCACGGATGGTGACCTGCGGGAAGGTGTTGTAATAGGGTGCCCCGGTCTCGGGATTGAGGCTCAAGGGGCCGGTGCTGCCGTAGCAGGAGCCCAGAATGTTGGCGCAGACAATGAAATGTTGTTCAGGGTCAATGACCTTACTTTCCCCCACGATACCATCCCACCAGTCCAACACGTTGGAATTAGCGGTAAGCGCATGGCAAATCCAGACCACATTGCTTTTATTTGCGTTCAGCTTACCAAAGGTGTGGTACGCAACTGTGATTTCTGGAAGTGTCTGCCCTCCTTCTAATTCAAAAGGTTGGTTATATTGAAAATAATTCATGTAGTACCTTTAACTAATACAAAGTAAAGGGCTACAGGTGTAAAACCGTAATAAAAATGATAAAGATTGAGATGAACCGCGTAGGCGGCGACTACGGCTTCGAGGCCAGGGACGCAAACGGCCACGTCATCACCACCGATACCAGCCCCGAGAGCGGCGGCGTGAACTTCGGGGTGCGCCCCATGCAGATGTTATTGATGGCGCTGGGCGGATGCGCCGGAATTGATGTAGCCATGATCCTGAAAAAACAGCGGCAGGAAGTAACTGGCTTCAAGATGGATATCTCCGGCGAGCGCGAAAAAGGCAAAGAACCCTCCCTGTGGACGAACGTGCATGTGGTGTTTGAACTGCAAGGCCCCATTGACCAAGGCAAAGCCGAGCGCGCCTGCGAACTCTCCATCATGAAGTACTGCTCCGTAGCCGAGACCCTGCGCCGCGCCGGTGCCCAGGTTACCTATGAAGTGCGCGTTACTGCGTAACGAGTTCTGAGTCTTTAGTTCTGAGTCTTGAATTGGGTAAGTGGACCCACCCCTACCCCTCCGAGGAGGGGAATTCCGCTTATTTGTTTTGGACCTGTCTTGCAGAAAAGATGCTGAAAACAAAGACGTCCTCCTGGCTCACTGCGCTCTCCCATTTTACAATCAGATTACATTTGCTGATATTCCCCTCCTCGGAGGGGTAGGGGTGGGTTGAAGGCCGTTTAAAACCGCATTACCGCCTGTTGCAGAGACCTCGTAGTCTTCTAAAGTCCTACGAGTGCTTTCGCCAAGGGTAGGTAACCCTTTTAATCTTCTGCTAACCCAGATAGCACATCAGCACATTAACAAATTAGCACATTAACTCATGGAATACCATCCGCTTACCAAAGCCATCAGAATACAGACCGAGCGCACGAATGAGATGGAGCATGCCACGCCCATGTTCCTGACCAGCAGTTTCGCCTTCGACAATGCCGAGGACATGCGGGCCGCCTTTGCCGATGAAACCGACGATAACATCTACAGCCGGTTCAGCAACCCCAGCGTGCAGGAGTTTACAGACAAGATGGTGGCGCTGGAAGGCGCTGAGGCTGGGTATGCGACATCCTCGGGCATGAGTGCTGTGTTCGCCTCGTTTATGGCCTTGCTGAAGGCAGGTGACCACTTGCTGGCCTGTAACTCCATTTTCGGGAGCACGCATACGGTCATCACCAAATTCCTGCCCAAGTACGGAATTGAGTACAGCTACGTGTCTGCCGACAAACCCGAGGAGTGGGAAGCAGCCATCCGGCCGAACACCAAGATGCTGTACATTGAGACGCCCACCAATCCGGGGTTGGACATCATTGACCTGGAGTTTGCCGGCCAGCTGACCAAAAAGCACAACCTCATCTACAACGTAGACAACTGCTTTGCTACGCCGGTGAACCAATTACCCATCCAGTACGGCGCCGATCTGGTGGTGCATTCCGCCACTAAGTGGATTGACGGCCAGGGCCGCGTTTTAGGCGGGGTGGTAGTAGGCAAGAAAGAGCTGATCAAAGACATTTACCTGTTCTGCCGCAGCTCGGGACCTGCTTTGTCGCCGTTCAATGCCTGGGTATTGAGCAAGAGCCTGGAGACGCTGGATGTACGCATGGAACGTCATGCCGCTAACGCTCTTTCTATTGCCACCAAACTGCAAAACCATCCGCAACTGAACTGGGTGAAGTATCCGTTTCTGCCCACGCATCCGCAATATGAGATTGCCCAAAAGCAGATGAAAAACGGCGGTGGGTTGTTTTGTTTCGAGCTGAAGGGCGGCTTGGAGAGCGGCCGGAAGTTCCTGGATAACCTGCAACTGATGTCACTCACCGCTAACCTGGGAGACACCCGCAGCATCGCCTCGCACCCGGCCAGTACCACCCACGCCAAACTCACCGAGGAAGAACGCCAAGCCGTGAGCATCACTCCCGGTTTGATCAGGATCTCCGTAGGCCTGGAGTACGCCGATGATATCCTGAACGATATTCTGCAGGCGCTGGAAAAGTGCTAGAAGGATAGCCTAAGACTTTTTACCAATTCAAAAGCGAATCAGGTCTATTTTCATGAAAATAGACCTGATTCGCTTTCTTCTTTTCGCCGGCGCGAGCTTGCAGCTCGTGTCCGGGCGCATTAGAATAAAGCCTATTTCAATCCCATTAACCTTCTGAACTGTTTAGCTGTTCTTTTGTCCCTTAGAGTAAGCAATATAATTCCATTGGATGGTGTGCAGAGAATCATCTCTGCTGCCTTGTCAAAAACAGCAACATCTTTTACGTTCTCCTTATTCAGATAATTAGACAACACAACGCCAATAGAATCACTGAGCAGGTTTGTATTTTCAAGGGGTATTCCCTCAACAATCAGTAATGGATAACAACACTGTCTTTGAAGAGAGTCAGATTCCCTGTCGTTTAAGAGAAGCCTATCTGCTATCATTCCTAGCTTCGCGTCCTTATCTTTTAGAGTAAGGGTTGCTAGCCATTGCTGGTTTTCCTCTTGGGATAAATAAAATGAAGAAGAGCTTTGGCCAAATGCGTCTTTGCTGATTAGAACCAGAAAGACTAAAAGTGCTGAAATCAACTTTATGCTCTTCATGTATTTACTTATTTTCCTTTAAAAACTTCTCACAATGCTGTTGTGCAGGCCTTTGGTGCTCCAGTAACCGCTGGCGATGATGCGGCGGATGGTGTAAAGCGGGTCCTGCTGATCACGCTTGGTAGCTAAAATATACGCTGCGTCAAAGCCGCGTTTCTTCAGTTCTGGAATGGCTTCCGGCCGCCATAACCCAAACGGATAAGCGAAGTACTTGATGGGCTTACCGGTGATGGCTTCCAGTTGCTTTGTGGGTTTCTCAATCTGAGTAATCCAGTCTTTGTCCTCGTACTTCTTCACGTTGTGGTGGTCGTAGGTGTGGGAGCCAATCACGTGACCGGCATCTGAGAGCTCCTTGATTTGCTCTTTGGTCATGTAGTTGGGCCGACCAATGGACACGGTCATGATGAAGAAGACCCCTTTGAAGCCGTATTTGTCCAGCTCTGGTTTAGCCACGGTGTACTGGTCCAGTTTGGTGTCATCAAAGGTGAGCATAATAGGCTTGCTGGGTAGTGGTGTGCCTTTAGTGAGGTACGCCTGCAGTTGGTCTGGCAAAATGGTATGATAGCCGCTATCGGCTAGCATTTTCATTTGCGCTTTGAAATCATTGGGCTTCACGATGTAGTCTTTGCCTACTTTACCGTCATGGGAGTTCCACTCGCGGATCTGGTGGTAGCACAGAATAGGCACCTCCGGCCGGGCTAGGATGGTAGCGGCAGTGGCTGGTTCAGTCTCGGTGGATGCAGCAGTTGGATCGGTAGACGGAGCTGGGGTTTGTGCTGTTTTGGTACCGGCGGTAACAACGGGCGTGGCCGAAGCCGCAGGGGTATTCTCTGTTTTTTTATCTGGGGCAGAGCAGGCGAAGAAACTAAGGCTAAGGGCCATCGTGAGGAAGAACTGGCTTCCGGGTTTAGAAAAAGGCATAGGTGTTTAAAGGGAATGTCTGTAAAGGGAAACCTCTAAGCTGCCAGGAAACCATCTCAACCAAATGGCCGGGCTCACCCAGAATATTTCAATCGTAATCTAGGCAATCTAGCGGTAATCTATACCTGTTTTGGTTCTGTTTTCTGTAAAACAGACCAGAAATAAACGGCAGAGTTTTGTTGAGGCAGGAGGTTATGGAAGGGAGAAGGCCTAAAAGCAAAAAGGGCCTCACGTATGGTGAGGCCCTTTTGGAGGACTGATGTATATTAAAACTTAAGCAAGTTTCACATTTACAGCGTTCAAACCTTTGCGGCCTTCTTTCAGCTCAAAAGTTACTTCGTCATTTTCTCTGATTTCGTCCACCAGGTTAGACACGTGCACGAAATACTCCTCATTGGAGTCTGCGTCTTTGATGAAACCAAAACCTTTGGAATCATTAAAGAATTTTACTTTACCGTTTTTCATTAATGTGATAATGTTATAATAAACAAATGTAGAAATTTAAATCTACATTCCAGCTTTTTGGATAAAGTATCTTACGAAACCAGACTATTTAAGTTCGCAGGACCACAAGCCTAAGCCCAAACTCAGTACCTTCATAAAGTTACCCAATACAGAAGATTTATCGCTGTAAATCAATCAGTAAGCTAAGTTTGCAAGAGTTTTCTTGATCAGATAGACAGCATAAAAAATCGATCTGGATACGTGACTTAAGCCTATGGAATTTTGACATCAGTGAGGAGCTTTTGATACCTTTCAGCAGAAAGAACTCTAAAAAGAGGTAGATGACTAGACTGGATTCTGGTCTCTCAACTTGAGAGAGAACACTACCTTTAGCAATACAACAGAAAAGCATTCCATGGCAGAAGCACAGAACACCATCAAAGTAGGGCTTATTGGTTTCGGGATGGCCGGCCGCATTTTCCACGGACCGTTCATCCACCTGGTGGACGGGCTGGAAATGGTGCGCATACGCGAGTCACGCGAGGAAAACATTCAGATTGCCCGCAGCCGCTACCCGCAGGCGCAGATCACGAGCCAGGCAGAAGACATTTTGAATGACCCGGCCATTGACCTGGTGGTGGTGGCTACGCCCAACAGTTCGCATTATGTTTTGGCAAAACAGGCCCTAAACGCGGGCAAGCACGTGGTGGTGGAAAAGCCGTTCACACCCACTTCCGCCGAAGCCGATGAACTCATCCAACTCGCCCGGCAGAAAGGCAGAATCCTTACCGTCTACCATAACCGCCGGTGGGACAGTGATTACAAGACCGTGCAGAAAGTGCTGGCCAGCGGCGTGTTGGGAAAGGTGGTAGAGTACAAAGCCCACTTTGATAGATTCAGGCCGGCGCTGAAGGGCAATACCTGGAAAGAGGAAGAGGCGCCGGGCTCGGGCATCGTCTTCGACCTGGGTTCCCACCTCATTGACCAGGCTTTGGTACTGTTCGGACTTCCGCAGGCCATCTCCGCCGATGTCAGAATCCAGCGGCCCAGCAGCCCGGTGGTGGATAAGTTTGAGGCCACGCTGTTCTATGAAAACCTGAAAGTGACTCTATCGGCAGGACTGCTGGTTAGGGAACTGAGCCCCAGGTACACCCTCCACGGCGATCAGGGTTCTTTCCTGAAGTACGGCCTGGACGTGCAGGAAAAAGCCCTCAACGACGGATTGCTGCCCCACCTTACCTCTACCTGGGGCTTAGAACCCGAAAGCATCTGGGGCCACCTGAACACCGAGTTCCAAGGTCTGCATTTCACCGGCAGAGTAGAAAGCGAACTTGGCCACTATCGTAGTTTCTATGACAATGTCTACCAAGCCATCAAAGGAGAGGCGCCGCTCGCGGTAAAGCCAGAACAGGCACGGGACGTGATCAAAGTGGTGGAACTCATCATGCAGAGCAGCCAAGAAAAACGGACCATTCCGTTTGAAGCTTAGTTTTCAGAAAACACCATAAAAAAGGCCCGCTGTTAGTAGCGGGCCTTTTTTATGGTGGAAAGTCGTTCCTTCATCCTTTACAGAAAGAAACGGCTATGATAGGTTAAAAGAACATGTTGGTTGTAGGTAGTGGGCAAGGATAATCAAATTTTAACAAATTCTACTCTTCTGTTGTTGGCTTTGGCTTCTACGGTGGTGCCTTTGTCAAGCGGCTTGCTTTCGCCTTGGCCTTTGGCTTTCAGACGGCTGTCCGCGATGCCTTGGCTCACGAGGTAAGTCTTTACGGCCTCGGCCCGTTGCTGGCTCAGTTTCAGGTTAGAGGCATCGTCTCCGTCACTGTCAGTGTGGCCATCTACGCTGAAATTAAGGGAAGGTTGCTCCTGCATGAGTTTAACAATGCTGTTGAGGGTGCCCATAGATTCTGGCCTGATCACGGCTTTGTTCGTGTCAAACTTCACGCCGTAGGTGACAATCTTACCGGTGGCCAGCACCTGGTCATAGAGTTTCTTGCCGCCCTCGGCGATGAACACGTTTTTCACCATGGCATTGCCCTCAATTCGCCGGTCAGACTTTATCTTCAGGTTGACTGGTTTACCGGTGGTGTTGGGGATGTTGATGAGGCGGTGCTGATCCAGATACACTTTCATGCTGCGTTTGTTGAAAGCGATGGACACGTGGCGCCACTGGCTTTTGGTGCCGGTAGCCTGCAACTCGGCAGAATTGGAGCCGAAATTCTTAAAATGCACTCCTTCCGGCGAAATAACGATGGGATCCCAGAACATGCCGTGGGTCGCCTCGTTGTACTTGTTCAGGTCACTCAGGAAGTAGATTTCATACGCCATGTTGGGGTTGTCTGAGTCAAAGTAGACGTCCATCTCCACGGTAAACGTTTCGGGCAGGTAGTTCTCGGTCTTCATCAGGGGACTGATGGCGGTGCCGTTGCTTACCAGGTGAATGACATCGGTGCCGCCAAAGGAAGCCACCTCGGCGTTTCCGTTTTTCAGGTCCCAGCGCGAAGGGAACTCGCCGTTTTCCTCGCCCTTCAGGTTGTCGGCGAAAAGCACTTTGTCACCGGGCACAAAGTCATACTTGGTCCAGACTTTTGCCTTGGCCTCAGGAGCCGCCGAGGTGCCCTCCGCCGCAGTTTCTTCAGTAGCGGCTTCTTCGCTTTCTTTTGCCGCCCCACTAGATGCTTTTTTACCGCTGGTGACCTGGTCTGCCGTTTTGTTTAGTTTGGCATCTATCTTCTCGTTGACTTTACTTTTGAGTTTGTCACCGATGTTGAACTGGGCATGTGCCGGAAGCACAAGAAGGGAGAGGGCCAACGCCCCGCCAAGCAAAGAAAGTCTTTTATTCATAATAGAAGAGAATGAAGGGTTAGGGTATAAATCTGGAAGAGAAGCTGGCCTTAGGGGAATACAATCATTTGTTCAACCCTGGCCGCTTATATAGACAGGGAACCCTAAACCAACCCCTACGCCCTTAACCCATCCTCAAAATAAATTCTGCTTGCTTACCATCGAGGCGAGGCGGAAAGTGGCCTTAACGATGGGAGAAAAGAAACAGGAGGCACGCTGAAAGGTTTGCACCTACCATCCTTTGCTGAACTTCTTGTTTTAGGCCTGTTTTTGGAAAACTGCCACAAAAAAAGCCTTACTGCAGGGAGCAGTAAGGCTTTTGAAAGGGATATGGATACTTCTTATCCTTGGGAGTTTCCGAAGCGCTTGCGCTCGTTCTCGTCCAGGTAAATTTTACGCATTCTGATGCTCTTAGGCGTTACTTCCAGCAATTCATCTTTCTGGATGTATTCCATGGCTTCTTCCAGTGAGAATTGTTTCTTAGGAACAATCTTCACGTTGTTGTCAGAACCAGAAGCACGCATGTTGGTCAGCTGCTTTCCTTTCTGGATGTTCACGGTCAGGTCATTCTGACGAGAGTGCTCGCCGATTACCATGCCCATGTACACATCCTCGCCGGGCTCCACGAAGAACACACCGCGGTCTTGCAGTTTGTCAATAGAGTAAGCGGTACCTGGGCCATTCTCCATGGCAATCAAAGAACCGTTGATACGACCTGGGATGGGACCTTTGAACGGCTCGTAGCTGATGAAACGGTGGTTCATGATGGCTTCACCGGCAGTAGCGGTCAAGACGTTGTTACGCAGACCAATCAAACCACGGGCCGGAATGTTGAACTCTAAGTGTTGCAAGTCGCCTTTCGGTTCCATGATCAGGAGGTCACCTTTACGCTGGGTTACCAATTCAATCACTTTACCGGCAGATTCCTCAGGAACGTCCACAACCAGGTGCTCCATTGGCTCCATTTTCTGGCCGTTCTCTTCTTTGAAGATTACCTGTGGCTGACCTACCTGTAACTCATAGCCTTCGCGGCGCATGGTCTCAATGAGTACAGACAAGTGAAGGATACCGCGTCCGTACACCAGGAAAGTGTCTTCTTTGTCGGTCTCGTCTACGCGCAGAGCCAGATTTTTCTCAGTCTCTTTGTACAGACGGTCACGCAGGTGACGGGAGGTTACAAACTTACCCTCTTTCCCGAAGAAAGGAGAGTTGTTGATGGTGAAGAGCATGTTCATGGTAGGCTCATCAATAGAGATGCGCTCCAATGGCTCCGGGTTCTCAAAATCAGCCAGAGTATCGCCAATGTCAAAGCCTTCAATACCGGTCACGGCGCAGATCTCGCCGGCAGATACCTCTTCCACTTTCACTTTGCCCAAGCCTTCAAAAACCTGAAGTTCTTTGATCTTTACTTTCTTGATAGAACCGTCGCGCTTGCAAAGGCTCATGTTGGCGCCTTCTCTCAAAGTTCCGCGCTTCACGCGACCAATGGCGATACGGCCCACGAAAGAAGAGTAATCCAAAGAAGTAATCTGCATCTGCGGCGTACCTTCTTCTGAAGGAGCCGGAGGGATTACGTCAATGATGGCCTCCAGAAGAGGAATGATGTTATCAGTTGGTTTCTGCCAGTCGGTGCTCATCCAGCCGTGCTTGCTGGAACCGTACAACGTCACAAAGTCCAGCTGGTCTTCGGTGGCGTCCAGGTTGAACATCAGGTCGAATACCATTTCGTGTACTTCGTCCGGACGGCAGTTCTCTTTGTCTACTTTGTTTACTACCACAATCGGCTTCAAGCCCAGAGAGATAGCTTTTCCTAGCACGAAACGGGTCTGTGGCATAGGGCCTTCAAAGGCATCTACCAGCAGCAATACGCCGTCGGCCATTTTCAAAACGCGCTCAACCTCACCTCCAAAGTCGGCGTGACCAGGCGTATCAATGATGTTGATTTTCACATCTTTGTAACGCACCGATACGTTTTTGGAAACGATGGTGATGCCGCGCTCCCGCTCCAGGTCATTGTTGTCCAGGATCAGGTCGTCGAACTGTTGGTGCGCGTCAAATATCTTTGAGGCGTGGATGATTTTGTCTACCAGCGTGGTCTTACCGTGGTCCACGTGGGCAATAATCGCGATGTTGCGGATACTTTGCATTCAGAGGTTATTTTCAGCCCGCAAAGGTAGGGTTTTTCTCAGGCTTTTCTATACTTTTTATGAAAAAGGCCTTTCGCCCAACCAGTTACAGGTGTTAGCTTGTGGGGGAGAACAGCACCTTGCACCACTAAGTTCCTATATCTGCCACCAATCCTAGTAGAAGTACGGTAGATTTATACCCCGTCAAGTCTTATATTTACGTATAATCAGTTCACCCAAACCAGCCAATCAAACCTGAGTTTATCATCTCAGGTACAAGCGCTCTCCTCCGCCAAAAGAATGGCCAAGAAATGTGTAGAGAAGCGGGCAGGTGCGGTTTTTTCCTCTTTTCGGATCTTAGTACTTCTTTGGCCCTGAGCCATGAAAATATACCCGTTTAGGGTAAGTGGTTTTTGTATTAATTCAGAGAAAATAATATTAAAACGAACGTGCGTTTTTTGCGTAATCACCGGTTCCAAACGTACCTTTACCCTCCAGGATAGCAGTCTGCAGAAGAGGAGATGTTTGGGGGCCGGGACCGGAAAATCCGCGGTCTGTCTATACCTAATTCTATACCCCCATACTATGCCCGTAACTTTAGAGAAATCCGAATCCTTATCTAACCTTTCTCCTTATTATCAGGAAAAGATAAGCTGGCTGCAGCAGGCACTCCGCCCGCACCGCGAGGCGCTGATGCAGCATCCGCTCTATGAGTCCATCTATGACCTCACCGACCTGCGGGTGTTCATGGAGCACCACATCTTTGCCGTTTGGGATTTCATGAGCCTGCTCAAAAGCCTGCAGCGCCACCTTACCTGTGTAGATGTGCCCTGGACGCCGCACGGAAGCCCCGCCAACCGCAGACTCATCAACGAGATTGTGCTGGAGGAAGAAACCGACATTGACCCCGCCGGAAACCCCATCAGCCATTTTGAGCTGTATGTGCGGGCCATGGAAGAGTGCGGCGCCGATGTCCGCCTGATCCATGAGTTCATGGCCGGACTGCACCAGGGAAAATCAGTGTTCGCGCAATTGGAGAACCTGCCGGTGCCGGGCCACACCCATGACTTCGTGGCGCATACGTTCCAGATCATCAACAGCGGCCAGGTACACCGCATTGCGGCGGCCTTCACCTTCGGGCGCGAAGACGTGATCCCGGATATGTTCCGTTGCCTTGTGGGAGACCTGAACCGCCGCTACCCTGGTACCCTGGACACGTTCCAATACTACATGGACCGCCACATCCAACTAGACGATGAGGTACACTCCCCGCTGGCCATGCGCATGGTGGCTGAACTGTGCGGCCAGGACGAGCACAAATGGCAAGAGTGCCTTCAGGAAGCCGTGGCCTGCCAGAAGATGCGCCTGCACCTGTGGGACGGTATTCTGGCCAACCTGCCACGCTACTAAGCGGTCAAATCCTTTGCGTGTGGGTTGACGTACTGTAAAGCACAGACCTTAACACACAAGACTATGGATTTAGAGAACCTGAGCTCCAACAGCGAGAATATTGAGAATACCGGCTACCTTATTTTAAAGGCCTTCAAAGTGAAAGGCACCCAGGCCGAAGAAGTGTTAGAATGGGCGGAGATTTACCCTTTCCTGCACCAGGAAGATGAAAAACTTCACTACCAGGATGTACAGAAGCGGGCCGAGGAACATTTGCGGAACCAGGGTTACGCCACGCCAGACCCAGCGGGCCTGCGGTTGACCCCTGTCGGCTACAAGGCTATTCAGGAACTGGAGGATGAGGATTTAAGCCAAAGCAACGCCCGTTAAGCCCCAGGAAGATGCAGACGTTTTGGAGGAGTTTTGGAAAAATAGGACGTAAAACGTCTGGATTGGGAATGTGCCTCTTTTGGGGTACCATGGTGGTAGGCTGTACCTCATCCAGGGAAAGTCCACCGCTGGAAACCGCCGGGCAGCAGCGTACCTACCGGACTACGCCCACCCCGCGCGACCTAAACAACCAGGCCAGCCAGGTGAACCAGAAGAAGAACATTGAAGACCGCAACTCTAACTCGCCCGGCAACCAAACCCCGGCCGTTAGGAGCCAGAAGATACTACCCGGCCGGCAACCCGTAGCGCCAGACACCATCCGGCGCCCCGCCATGCCACCCACGGTAGGCACCACCACCGGCAATTAGCATAAGAGCCGTTTTTAGGCTATTTCCCTGAAAACAACCCAAAAACGCCGCGACTTCCCCAGAAGTCGTGGCGTTTTTTTTAGTAGTTAACCAGCATCTTGCTTAGGTCCGAACCCACCCCAACCCCTCCCAGGAGGGGAATCCCGCAAACATAAACGAAGCAGTTGAAATGCCGTTTTCCAATCTACTGCTATCTGCAAACTTTACCTGAGGCTCTCGCCTCACGGCAGTTGCAAACTGCCGATCATTATGGGTCCAAGTCGCAGACTTGAACCATGGATAAAGGAAAGGAAACAGCACTAGAGCATGGAAATAAGCACCTGCGGCAGGTCGGGGTGAAGGTCTCTATAAGGCCGAGGCACGGCTTGCCGCACGCTTTAACAGCTCAAGCAGTAATGGCCTACGTGTGCTATGCAACAGAGGACTGCAGCGGGGTGCCACGAAGAATGAAGAAAAGACTGTCTGAGCGTCAGCGAGTTTCTTTTCTTCTTGATTCTTTTGGTTACTTTTCTCATCAAGGAGAAAAGTGACAAACGCCCGCAGGCCGCGGCTGCAACTAGAGGGTTGGTAAGTAGGAAATAGGAAGCAACTACCTCCAGAGTGCCTTTGAGGCTGCCGCCTCACTGCAGATGCAACCTGCAGACCATGATAAGTCCAAGTCGCAAACTTGAACCAAAAAACAGGGGAGAGGCTGCTTCCAGACCAAAGAACCGCAAAAAAACCTCCCTGCAAATTCGCTATATTTGCCTCTTCAAAGAAAGACTATGGCAGAGACTACCTACCCACAACGATATACCCTTACCGCAGCGCTTCCCTACGCCAACGGCCCCGTGCACATTGGGCACCTGGCGGGCGTGTACATCCCCGCTGATATCTATGCCCGTTACCTACGCTCGCGCGGGCGCGACGTGAAGTTCGTGTGCGGTTCTGATGAGCACGGCGTTCCCATTACCATTCGGGCGAAGAAAGAAGGCATCACGCCCCAACAGGCTGTAGACAAGTACCATGAACTGATCAAAAAATCCTTCGCCGATTTCAACATCTCCTTCGATATCTATTCCCGCACCTCGTCCAAGACGCACGCCGAGATCGCCTCTGGGTTCTTCCGCAAACTGTATGACGAAGGCAAATTCATTGAGCAGACCACGCAGCAGTACTTCGATGAGAAGGCCCAGCAGTTCCTGGCCGACCGCTACATTGTGGGAACTTGCCCCAAGTGCGGAAACGAGAACGCCTACGGCGACCAGTGTGAAAGCTGCGGAACGTCCCTGAACGCTACGGATTTGATCAATCCCAAAAGCACCCTGAGCGGAGAGCCGCCAGTGCTGCGCGAGACCAAACACTGGTACCTGCCGCTGGACCAGTACGAGGCCTGGCTGCGCGAGTGGATTGTGGACGGACACAAAACCGACTGGAAAACGAACGTCTACGGCCAATGCAAAAGCTGGATCGACCAAGGGCTGCAGCCTCGCGCCGTCACCCGTGACCTGGACTGGGGCGTGCCCGTGCCGGTGGAAGGTGCCAAAGGCAAAGTGCTCTACGTGTGGTTCGATGCGCCCATCGGGTACATTTCCGCTACCAAAGACCTGACGCCAGACTGGGAAACCTACTGGAAAGACCAGGGCTCCAAACTGGTGCACTTCATTGGCAAGGACAACATCGTGTTTCACTGCATCATCTTCCCGGCCATGCTCAAGGCCCACGGCGATTACGTGCTGCCCGACAACGTGCCCGCGAACGAGTTCCTGAACCTGGAAGGCAACAAGATTTCCACTTCCCGCAACTGGGCCGTTTGGCTCCACGAGTACATGCAGGAACTGCCCGGCAAAGCCGATGTGCTGCGCTACGTACTCTGCGCCAACGCCCCCGAGACAAAGGACAACGACTTCACCTGGAAAGACTACCAGGCCCGCAACAACAACGAACTGCTGGCCATCTTCGGGAATTTCATTAACCGGGTGGTGGTTCTCACCAATAAATACTACAACGGCGCCGTGCCGCAACGCGGCGAATTAACCTCTTTTGACGAGGAGGTATTGGCCCAACTCGCCGATTTCCCCGAGAAGATTGCCGCTTCCCTGGAGCAGTACCGATTCAAAGAGGCGCTGGGCGAATTGATGAACCTGGCCCGTTTGGGCAACAAATACCTGGCAGACACCGAGCCTTGGAAACTGATCAAGACCGATGCCGGCCGCGTGGAAACGATCATGAACATTGCGCTGCAGATCTCGGCGAGCCTCACCATTCTGTCTGAACCGTTTTTACCTGAAACGGCCAATAAACTGGGCGCTATGCTTAACTACACGCCGGGCAAATGGGACCAGGCAGGCTCCCCTGATTTGATCCCGGCAGGCCACACCATCGGCGAAGCCGCACTGCTGTTTGAGAAGATTGAGGATGCCGTGATTGAGGCGCAGGTGCAGAAACTGCTCAACACCAAAAAGGAAAATGAGCTGGCGAATGCCGTGGCTGCCCCGGCCAAAGAAGACATCAACTTCGATGATTTTTCCAAAATAGATATCCGCATCGGTACCATTTTGGAGGCCGAGAAAGTAGCCAAAACCAAGAAACTCCTGAAACTGAAAGTAGACACCGGCATTGACCAGCGCACCATCGTGAGCGGCATTGCCGAGCACTTCAACCCTGAGGAAATCATCGGGCAGCAAGTGAGTGTGCTGGTGAACCTAGCGCCCCGTGAGATCAAAGGCATCGTGAGCCAAGGCATGCTCCTGATGGCCGAGAACGCCGATGGGTCTTTGGCCTTCATGCAGCCTTCCAAACCGGTAGTAAATGGCGGTGGCGTGAGCTAATAAGTTTTTTGGATACACGTTCTAAGGCTGTTTTCAATAAATCAGGCCTAAAGCGTAAATAAGATCAAACGCCTCGCCGGTTCTACAGGCGAGGCGTTTTTATTGAGGAGTCAGTTGAATACTCTCATCTGAAAATGATGGGAACGATGTCTCTTGAGTCAAAAGGCTCCTTTTCAGCATAGTTAGATACCATGTAGGAAAGAGGCCTTTTGGTTGAACTCAAAGCTCTCTGAACCAGCCTCCCAAAGTCATTTAGGATGCCCTGCTCATCCACAATAAACTGGAGGTACACCGTCGCTTGCTAAAAGCAGAGGATAAGACTCCAAATGGCCGAAGGTGAAAGACCGCGCTACCGCTCCTGCGTGCTACTCCTCAATGAAGACCTGGTTTTTGGGCGGGAACAGGTGGTCAATGGCCTGCATAAGCCGAGTGCGGGTCTTCTTGTTCCGCTTGATCAAAGCCAATGATCTGTACTGGAATTGCTGCAAGCGGGCCACATCCTGCTCCACGGAAAAACCTTTCAAGTGAGACTCCAAAAAAAACTGGCTGATGTGCTCGTTCCACTCGTCTTTGTTGCCCCAGTAATGCGCAAGCCAGGGTTTGGCTTCCCGCAGGCCGTACGTCTCTTGCAGGGCCACCGAAAGGGCAAATTGCTCAATGAGCCGGGGAGTAACCTGTTGGGCGCACATTTTGTCGCAGATGTCCAGCGCCAGGGTTACGGCTGCCAGGTTGTTCTGGCTCGGCAAGGCCACCACGCCCGCATTCCACATCTGGTGGTGCTGGTTCAGTTTAAAAGCCCCGAAATCCATGCCCTGCACCTGTTGCCACATCCGCTTCTCGGTTTTGCTCTGCAGCGCAGAGAGTCTTCCTTCGGGTTGGTGCATGAAGGCCGCTCCGTTCCGCAGCTGCGTGCATAACTCCTGCGGATTCTGGTATAGGAACACATCTGAGTCTACGTACATCACCGGCTGGTCTGGACTCTCCTGGATGAGTTGCTCAATGGCTTTGATCTTCACGCGCCAGAAGAACTGGTGCGGGCCTTCCCAGGCAGTGAGCTGTTCCTTGGTCACCGTGATTATCTGCACCTGCGCTTGCAGGCGCGTATAGTACTCTGGGTAATCGGTGAAGACGTAGATGGTGTTCAGCTCCTTCTGGTACCGCAAAAACGACAAAATGGCGAAGTTTGCCTGGTAATGGTTTTTGATGTTGGGTCCAAAAGTGAGGAACAGGAGATTCATGCAGGGCTTCGGTGAGAAAACAGAGGTTAAAGATAAGGCGAAAAGGATTGACCAGGAAAGAAGAAATGCCTGCCTCTGGTTTTAAGCCCATTTTCTGAAAACAGGCGCTAAACCGAGGACCTTTTCTTGTACTCTGCCGTCAGCGTTTGGGTTTAGTCGTTGGATACGGTGAGGACGATCTTTCCAATATGGGCGCTGCTTTCCATGAGGGCATGCGCCTGGGCAGCCTCGGCTAAGTCAAACGTTTGGTAAAGAACCGGCTTGAATTTGCCGGCTTCCAGCAGGGGCCAGACGTGTTGCTCAATTTCGGCGGCGAGGGCGGCTTTGAAGTCGGCGGGGCGGGGCCGAAGGGTGCTGCCAGTGATGGTGAGGCGTTTCTGCATGACCTGGCGTACATCAAACTGGCCTTGGGCACCCTGCATCGCGTTGATGAACACCAACCGGCCGTCGGGTTTGAGCAGGCCCAGGTTCTTGGGAATGTATTCGCCCCCGATCATGTCCAGCACCACGTCCACGCCCTCGGCTTTGAGTTCCTCGGTGAAGTCCTGGGTTTTGTAGTTGAGGCAGCGGTCGGCGCCCAGTTCTTCGCAGGCGCGGCATTTCTCCTCGCTGCCCGCCGTGGCGTACACCGTGGCGCCCCAGACCTTGGCCAACTGAATGGCCGTAATCCCGATGCCGCTGCTTCCGCCGTGCACCAGAAATGTCTCGCCGGCTTGTAACGCGCCCCTTTGGAAGACGTTGTGCCAGACAGTGAAAACGGTCTCGGGCAGAGAGGCGGCTTCAGCGAAACTCCAGCCCTGAGGCACGGGCAGACAGTGGCGCGCGTCCACCACCGCGTATTCGGCGTAGCCGCCGCCGGGCAGCAGGGCACACACGGCATCACCCTCTTTCCAGCGCGCCACTCCCTGGCCGCAGGCTTCCACAATCCCAGAAATTTCCAGTCCCGGAATGTCCACGGGAGCGCCGGCGGGTGGCGGATAGTTGCCTTTGCGCTGGGCCACATCTGGCCGGTTAATGCCTGCGGCGTGTACCCGCACCAACACCTGACCCGGCGCCGGCGATGGAGTAGACCGTTCCTGTACCTGCAATACTTCCGGCGCGCCGGGTGCTGTGATCACCACTGCTTTCATAGGGTCATGTTCTGGATGAGGAATGTACAGGAACTATACTTTTTGCCGGAACGGAAGTTTCAAGTGATGCCGAAGCTATTGGAAATACTCCGGAAGTCCACCTTGGAGAAGGCAGGAGACAGGCAAAAGAGGAAGCTATTTAGGGCTTGTTTGGCAGAAAACAGGCCCTAAACAGGATGGAGTTATGGTCTTGGGGTCTCTGCGAAAGCCGGCACTACCTGCACGTACACCGGCGAAGAAACCGAAGCGGAGTTTCCGGTATAGGTCAGCTTGCCGGTTTGGGTGTCTACTTTGAAGGTGGTGATGTTGTTGGAGCGCTGGTTGGCTACCAGCATGGTTTTGCCTGAGGGGCTGAAGGTGAAATTGCGCGGCCAGTTGCCCTGGGTGCTCGCGTGCTGCACCAGCGTGAGTTTGTTTGTGTTCTGGTCAATGGCGAAGACCACAATGCTGTTGTGCCCCCGGTTAGAGCCGTACAGGAAACGGCCATCGGGCGAGACGTGGAGGTCGGCGCAGGCGTTTTCCCCGGTGTAGTCTGCAGGTAGCGTGGGCACGGTTTCCACCTCGGTGAGGACGCCGGTCTGCGGGTTATAGGTGAAGGCCGTCAGCGTGGCGTTCAGTTCGTTGATCACGTACGCGAAGCGCTTGTTGGGGTGGAAGGTGAGGTGCCGCGGCCCGGCGCCGGTCTTAGCCGTGAACGCCGACTGCCGTTCCAGTTTGCCGCTCTCTTTGTCTATTTTGTAGCTGATGACCTGGTCAATGCCCAAATCCACGGCCAGCGCGAAATTGTTGTTGGGGTCTGGGGTAATGCAGTGCGCGTGCGGACCGTCTTGCTGCTGCCGCGGCCCTTTGCCGGCGTGCTGTTCCATATCGGTGGAGGCGCTCAATCGGCCGTCGGGCTGCAGCAGGTAAGCGGAGACGTTGCCGCCCACGTAGTTGGCCACCATGGCCATTTTGTTTTTGTGGTCCAGGCTGATGTAGCAAGGGGCGCCGCCCAGCGAGGGCTGTTTGTTGAGAAAGGTAAGGCCACCGGTTTTCTGGTCTATAGAGAAGGCGCTCACCGCCCCGCTTTTCTGGCCCTCGTACTCCGTGGTTTCGTTTACCGCGTACAGGTGCTTGCGGTCTTTGTCCAGGGTAAGATAGGATGGATTCTCGCCGCCTTTCACCGCGAAAGCGCTGGTCAGCGTTCCGGTCTCCTCGTCTAGCCGGAAGGCGAAAATGCTCTCGGCATCGGGTTTGGCGTACGTACCCACGTACACCAGCATTTCCGATGGGTAGGAACTTTGCTTCACCACAGAACAGGCGACCAGCATCACAGTTAAGACAATCAGGAGCGACATCATTGTTTTCATAGATCAGAGAGACGAAGAGTTGGTGAAAGATGCCAAAAAGATAGCAAAGCAGAAAAAGGTTTTCCGTTTTACGGCTGTTTTCCGGAATTAAGCCACAAAGCATAGGGCTTAGCCCGCCTGCAGCCGCCTTACCACAAAGTAGAACCCCACAATGGCCACCAGGCACAAGGCGCTGGCTCCCCACCACAGGGTGTCAAACCCAAAGCTGGCAATGACCGTGGTTCCTACAAACGGCCCGATGATGTGGGCGGCAGAGTAAGATAAGCTGTAGAGGCCCATGTAAGAGCCTCGGTTATGCGGACCGGAGCGCTGCACCGTGAGCGTACTCATGAAGGGCATGGCCAGGATCTCAGAAAGGCTCATGAGCAGCACCGAAATCACCAGCACCGGGAACCCTTTAGCCACGTTGAGCAGCACAAACGCTAAGGCTAGCAAAAACAAGCCCAGGACAATCATCTTCCAGAGCGCGTGCTTATCACCGATGAGGTACACAATGATCATCTCCAGCAGGAACACCACCATGCCGTTGAAAGCCAGCAAAGCGCCAATCTCCAGCTCAGACAAGTGGTAGACCCGCCGGAAGTACAGCGGCATGGTAGAGAAGAACTGGAAGAAGGCCACCGCAAAGCAGCAGCACAGCACGGTGAACAAAACAAAGAGCCCATCGCGGTAAGGAGAGCGAGTCATGGCTGTCGGTGCCTGGGGCTCTCCGGGTTCCTGACGTTGGGGCTCGTGTCCCTGCCGGTGCCTGAAATACAGGAAGAACAATACCCCGGCGGAAAGGCTGGTAATGCCATCGGCTAGGAAAAGCCACTGATAAGAAACCGTAGCCAGAATCCCGCCTAGCGCGGGCCCGATGGAAAAGCCCAGGTTGATGGCCATCCGGTTCAGGGAGAAGGCGCGCGTCACGTTCTCAGGCCGGGCGTAGGAACTCACCGAAGACGCGTTGGCCGGACGCAGGCACTCGGTCAAAAGACTTAAGAGGAAAATGCCGCCCGCAAAGAACTCGAACTGCTTGAACGAGAGCATCACAAAAAACCAGGAGCCGCCCAGCGTCAGGCTGAAGAACTGCACCTTGAAATGCCCGATCTTATCGGTGAGCCAGCCGCCCAGAAACGTGCCGCACATGGAACCCACCCCAAACAGACTTAACAGCACGCCCACCTGCTGCAGACTGAAGCCCAAGGCCTCGGTGAGGTACACGCTCAGGAACGGCACCACCATGGCCCCGCTGCGGTTGATGAACATGACGGCGGCCAGAAACCAAGCTTCTTTGGAGAGTCCTCCGAAGGCGTTGCGGTAAAGGGAAAGGATTGGGGTCATTCTAAAGCGGGTAGCGGCACAAAAGTAGAGAAATGAAACCAACTCTACGGGTAATAAATGAACCGGTGTTCTTAAACTGGTTCCGGTACCGCTAATTTGAAATCCATCTCGGCAGGTGCCTGTAACCGGCGTACCACCAGGTAAAACCCAACTGCGGTAAGAACACACAGGGCGCTGCAGCCCCACCACAGCGCATTAAACCCGAAGGAATCAATGGTGCTGGTGCCCGCCAGCGGACCCACAATGAACGCTACTGAGTAGGAGAGGGTGTAGAGCCCCATGTAGGAGCCCCGGTTCTGCAGACTGGACCGCTGCGCCGTGAGGGTACTGGTAAAAGGCAGGGTGAAGATTTCTGAAAGCGACCAGAAGACCACCGATAGCACCAGCACCGGAAGACCTTGGGCCAGGGGAACCAAGACGCAGGCAATGGCCAGCAAAAGGAGTCCGGGCACAATCATTTTCCAGAGCGTGCGCACTTTGCCTAGCCGGTAGACGATGACCATCTCCAGGGGAATTACCAGCAAGCCTTGCAAAGACAGTAAGCCGCCAATCTCAGCCTTAGACAAGTGGTGCACCTTCTGCCAAAACAGGGTGAGGGTGGTGAATAACTGGGAAAACGCCACCAGATAGCAGCAGCACAGGAAAGCAAAGGCCAGGAAAAGCGCATCATGGTACGCAGACCGCGAAGCTGGGTACTCCAGCCCGGAATCAGCAGGCTGGTTCTGCGGAGCTGCTTCGGCTGCGGTGCCTTTTCGGTTCTTGAACAAAAGGAAAAAAGCCAATCCCGCGGTGAGGCACGTAAAGCTGTCCGCCAGAAATATCCATTTGTACGACAACGTAGCCAACAAGCCCCCAAGGGCTGGCCCCAGGGAGAAGCCCAGGTTGATGGCCAGCCGGTTAAGGGAAAAAGCCCGCGTTACCTGCTGGGGAGCGGAGAAGGCGCTTACCGCAGATTCATTGGCCGGCCGCAACGTCTCGGTTAAGATACTCAGCAATAAAAGCCCTCCGGCTACCCACTCAAACCGCTGCAGGAAAGGGACAACAACAAGCCAGAGGCCAGTCAGGACATAGCTCCCTAGTTGCACCTTGAAATGGCCCAGCCTATCGGTGAGCCAGCCACCCCAAAAATTGCCGATGGTGGCACCTACCCCATAGAGGCTTAGCAGCACGCCCACCTGTTTAATGTTGAATCCCAGCGATTCTGTGAGGTACACGCTCAGGAATGGGACCACCATCGCCCCACTGCGGTTGATAAATGTCACTGCCGCCAGGTACCAAACTTCTCTGGAGAGGCCACGAAAGGCATTGCGGTAAAGGGAAACGATTGGAATCATTGGCGGAGGACGTCTGGGTCCTATAAAATTAGGCAAATGCCACCAATCCAAAAGCTTATACCGGGTATTATCGCGGTTTTAACTTCCAAAGCCAGGGGTTTATCGAGTCTTAAATAGTATGCTTGCAGCGTTTCTTAACTTTAATTAGACAAAGCGCTGGTTTTAGTGGACGGGGTTTCAGGCTTAGTAGCAGCAAATGGGCCCGCCAGTCCGCAAGAACCCAGTAGCTTATCAGGGGAAGTAAAGAAGAGTAACTTAACTCCGGAGGATGACGCCGGAGGATTTAACCAGAAAGACCATGCTGCAATTAGAAACGAAAGGGACCCGAGGAAGGAGAGTGAAGGAGCAGGAGCAGCTGGCCCTGGCCAACGAAAAGCTGCAGCGGTTCCAGGACCAGCTGAGCCAAAACCTACAGACGCTCTTAGACGAGGTGGTGGCGCTGGGAGCTAAGATGGAGGCCAACGCAGCCAAAGACGGAAAATTGGTGAGCGCGAATTATAAACGATTGAAAGTACAGGCCGAGCTGTTGGCCCGCAACCTGGAGAAACTGCGCACTGCCTAGAAAGCTTCCGTTTTCCTTGAAAGCGAGTGAGCGTTTAGAGTCCGTTTCTGTAAAACGGCCCCTAAACGCTCACTTGTTTTTTCTACCTTGGAGGTTATTTGTTGAAGAAGTTCATGGTGCGCTCCAGCCCAATGGTCCCGAAGGAAAGGCTCATCTCGGCGGCTTTCTCAATGTGCGTCTGCAGGTCAATCTGCTCATCGGCGGAGAAGGGGCTCAGTACATAGTCCACCTGACGGCCCTTGGAGAACTGAGAGTCCACGCCAAACCGCAGCCGCGGATATTCATTGTGGCCCAAGGTCTCCTCGATGTGTTTGAGGCCGTTGTGACCGCCGGCGCTTCCTTTGGCGCGCATCCTCAGTTTGCCGAAGGGCAGCGCCAGGTCATCGGTGATCACCAGCATCTGCTGGGCCGGAATCTTCAGAACGCTCAGCCAATGGGCCACGGCTTTGCCGCTCAGGTTCATGTAGGTGGTGGGCTTTACCAGCGTAAAGTGCTTGCCTTTGGTTTTGAACTCCGTCACAAACGAGTGGCGGCCGGTGTCAAAGGAGACCTCATGCTTTTTGGCCAGGTGATCCAACACCATAAACCCGATGTTGTGCCGCGTATCTGCGTATTCCGGGCCGATGTTGCCCAGGCCCACAAGTAAGTATTTCATATCAGTTGGAGTGTTTTCTGTTGGCTCAGTAGGCTCTTTTTGGCCAAGCCAGTTGAGGAAACGTGTAAACATCCTGCAAAGGTAAGGGCTGCCACGTTTTGGGGCTAATTTTTAGAGAATAGGCATAAAACGGAAGTTACCACTAAATAGCCGCCAGACCTTTCTCCAGGTCTGCGATGAGTTCCTGCGCATCCTCTATCCCCACGGATAACCGAATCAGGCCTACGGTGATGCCCATTTTTTCCTGTTGTTCCTGGGTGAGGCCGCGATGGGAGGTGCCCAACGGGTAAGAAATGGAGGTAGTGACCCCAGCCAGTGACGGCGCGAATGGAATGTGCGACAAGGCTTTCATGAAACGGTTCACGGCCTCCGTCTCATCCGCGATTCTGAAGGACAGCATGCCGCCGTATAGGCCGTTGCCTTGCTTTTGCGCGAGGTCGTGCTGCGGGTGCTCGGCCAAGCCCGGATAGAAAACGGCCTGCACTTTGGGGTGCTGCTGCAGGAACTGGGCCACGGCCAAACCGTTGGCGGAGTGCTCCCGCATTCTGAGCTTAAGCGTTTTCAGGCCGCGAGCCGCTAGCCAACTCTCAAACGGACTCAGGTTCAGGCCCCAGGTGCGCATGATTTGGGCGGCCCGGGCAGCGTCTTCGGCTTCTTTGGCTATTAGTACACCTGCTGTCACGTCACTGTGCCCGGATAGGTATTTGGTCACACTGTGGATCACCAAATCGGCACCCAGTTCCAGCGGACGAGTAATCACCGGCGAAGCGAAGGTGTTGTCCACCACTAGTTTTATGCCCTTAGCTTGGCACTTTTGCGCTAGTTGGGCCAGATCCATCACCATCATCATGGGGTTGCTGATGGTCTCGGCTAAGAACAGTTTGGTGTTTTCGCGCACGTAGCCGGCAAGCGAGTAAGTATCAGCGGTAGGCACGTAAGTCACCTCCACACCTAATCGACTGAGTTCATTGGAGAGCAGGGAAGAGGAGCCTCCGTAGATCTCCTCGGCGCAGAGTACGTGGTCTCCGGCTTTGGCGTACACCAGCACCGCCGTCAGAATCGCCGACATGCCCGAGGAGGTAGCCACTGCGCCTTGCCCATGTTCCAGTTTGTTTACTTCCTGGGCCAATTCTTCGCTGTTGGGGTTGCCGTAGCGGGTGTACATGTAATGCTGGCCAGGCTCCTGGAAGTAAGCTTCCAATGCGTTCAGGTCCTCAAAGGTGAACACGGATGTCTGGTAAATGGGGGTGATCTTTGGCGATATGGACACGAAACTGATGGTTAATTGTTGGTTGCTAGTTGTTGGTTGTCATGCCTGAGTGATTGGTGCTTCGGTTAAAAACAACAAACGATGGGCAATCAACAATCCTAAAGGTAAGCAGAAAGGAGTGAAAGTAGGAAGCGCGCTTTGGGCTTGTTTTCAGAAAAACAGCCTAAAAGCAAAAGCCCGCCTTCTGCAGAGAAGAACGGGCTTTTTAAATGGAAAACAGGAAATCTTAGGCGGTTACGGCTTCGGCCAGGACAATGATCTTGTTGTCTAGCACTTCCACAACTCCCCCGTCAATCTGGAACACCACTTGAGTACCGGTGGCAGGCGTGATGCGTACCGCTCCGTTGGCCAGGGCACTGATGAGGGCGGCGTGGTTGTTCAACACCTCAAACCCACCATTGATGCCCGGAAACTTAACCGAGGTTACGTCGCCTTCAAATACTCTTCTATCTGGGGTAATGATTTCTAAATACATCTGTTAATGTGCTAATTGGCTAATGTGCTAGTGTGCTAATTTCTAACATCAGCACATTAACACATTAGCACATTAAAACTATTTCGCTTCGGCCATCATTTTCTGACCTTTGGCAACGGCGTCTTCAATGGTACCCACCAAGTTGAAGGCTGCCTCAGGCAGGTTGTCATGCAGACCGTCCATGATTTCGTTGAATCCGCGGATGGTGTCTTTGATGTCAACCAACACACCTTTCAAGCCAGTGAACTGCTCGGCTACGTGGAATGGCTGAGACAAGAAACGCTGCACACGACGCGCTCTGTGTACGACCAATTTATCTTCTTCAGATAATTCGTCCATACCCAAGATAGCGATGATGTCTTGCAATTCTTTGTAACGCTGCAGGATCTCTTTTACGCGCTGGGCAGTGTTGTAGTGCTCAGCACCTACTACGTCAGCGGTCAAGATACGGGACGTAGAATCCAGAGGGTCTACCGCAGGGTAGATACCAAGCTCAGAGATTTTACGGGAAAGTACGGTTGTAGCATCCAAGTGAGCGAAAGTTGTCGCTGGAGCCGGGTCAGTCAAGTCATCCGCAGGTACGTAAACGGCCTGTACAGACGTGATGGAACCACGCTTAGTAGACGTGATACGCTCTTGCATGGCACCCATTTCCGTAGCCAAAGTTGGCTGGTAACCTACCGCAGATGGCATACGACCCAAAAGGGCCGATACCTCAGAACCTGCCTGGGTGAAACGGAAGATGTTGTCAATGAAGAACAGGATGTCACGGCCAGAACCGGTACCGTCACCATCGCGGAAAGACTCAGCAATGGTCAAACCAGACAAGGCCACACGGGCACGCGCCCCTGGCGGCTCGTTCATCTGACCGAACACGAAGGTAGCTTTAGAGTCTTTCAACGCATTGGCGTCAACTTTAGAAAGATCCCATCCGCCGTGCTCCATAGACTCCATGAACTCGTCACCGTATTTCACGATGCCAGATTCAATCATCTCACGCAGCAAGTCATTTCCTTCGCGGGTACGCTCACCCACACCGGCAAACACAGAAAGACCACCGTGGCCTTTGGCGATGTTGTTGATCAACTCCTGGATCAATACGGTTTTACCTACCCCGGCACCCCCGAACAAACCAATTTTACCACCTTTAGAATAGGGCTCAATCAGGTCAATTACTTTGATACCGGTATATAATACCTCAGAAGAAGTAGAAAGATCCTCGAAACGTGGCGCGTTGCGGTGGATAGGCAGGTCTACCAAGCTGGCAGGCTGCGGAATACCATCAATGGCATCGCCAATTACGTTGAACAGACGGCCTAGCACGTTGTCGCCGGTAGGCATTGAGATAGGAGCCGCAAGGTCAGTTACTTCCATGCCACGGGTTAAGCCTTCGGTGGCGTCCATCGCGATGGTACGCACGCGGTCTTCGCCTAAGTGCTGCTGAGTTTCCAGTACCACGCGGGCACCGTTCTCTTTCACCACTACCAGGGCATCCATGATGTTGGGCAACTTAGAATTCTCACCCGAGAAGCTTACGTCCACTACCGGACCGATCACCTGGGTAATTCTGCCAATATTCGCCATTTGGTTGGTTTATAATTATTTAGATAGATACAGTTCTCAATCAGGCTGCAAAAATAGGGCATTCTATCCTCATTTCCATAGAAGTACCTAAAAAGTTTTGGATGTAACGTGCCTTTCTGAGTGTTTTATTCTTGCCTCTGTTTAGAGGCTGATTTCCGCAAAACAGCCCCGAAACGCTTTTCTGCCTGTCCTTAATAAGGACTCATTTTCCGTTTTTGCCTTGCTTTTAGGAAACCCGCCGAAAAACGATGTGAAAAGATGGCAGTGCCTTGTAAAAGAAATCTTTATTTTTGCCCTGTCTTACCAAATCCATATCCGTCTTGGAAACCCAGACCCTGACTACTGTAGAGACCGCCCAGAAATTGGGCCTCCTGCCCGAAGAATTCGATCGTATCAAAGAAATACTGGGCCGCACGCCCAATTTCACCGAGCTCAGCATCTTCTCTGTGATGTGGTCTGAGCACTGCTCCTACAAAAACTCCATTGTCTGGCTCAAGACTCTGCCCAAAGACTCTCCGCGCATGCTGGCCAAAGCCGGTGAGGAGAATGCCGGTCTGGTAGACATTGGCGGAGGTCTAGCCTGCTCTTTTAAAATAGAGTCACACAACCACCCATCGGCGCTGGAGCCTTACCAGGGCGCAGCCACCGGCGTGGGCGGGATCAACCGTGATATCTTCACCATGGGTGCCCGGCCTATCGCGCAGCTGAACTCCCTGCGCTTCGGGAACCCGAACTCAGATAAAACCAAGCGCCTTTTGAGAGGTGTGGTAAAAGGGATCGGGGATTACGGCAATGCCTTCGGTATCCCAACGGTGGGCGGCGAGCTGTTCTTTGATGACTGCTACAACGTGAACCCGCTGGTAAACGCCTTCTCAGCGGGTATTGTGGAGGTGGGTAAAACCGCCAGCGCCACTTCGCACGGAGCCGGAAACCCGGTGTTCATCATCGGGGCGGCTACCGGTAAGGATGGTATCCACGGCGCAGCCTTCGCGTCTAAAGACATCACCGAGGACTCGGTGAACGACTTGCCGTCTGTACAGGTGGGTGACCCGTTCCAGGAGAAACTGCTTTTAGAGGCTACTTTGGAAATTCTGGCCACCAACCGCGTGATTGGCATGCAGGACATGGGTGCGGCCGGTATCACCTGCTCTACCTCAGAAATGAGCGCCAAAGGCGAGAGCGGCATGGAAATCTGGCTGGACAAAGTACCTACCCGCCAGGCCAACATGCAGCCGTTTGAGATCCTTCTTTCCGAGAGCCAGGAACGGATGCTGGTGGTGATGGAGAAAGGTGCCGAGGACCTTATTCATCAGATCTGCGACAAGTGGGATATGTCCTGCGCCCAGATCGGCGAGGTAACCGACTCCAAGCGCCTGCGCTATTACGTGAAAGGTGAGCTGGTAGCCGATGTACCTGCCGAAGACCTTGTATTAGGCGGTGGTGCCCCTGTCTATCATAGAGAGTACCGCGAGCCAGCCTACTATGCAGAAGCGAAGAAATTCTCCATTGACTCTGTACAAGAGCCAACCAACTACAAAGAAGTAGCCGAGTTCCTGGCCACGCACCCCAACATCGCTTCTAAGCGCTGGGTGTACAAGCAGTATGACTCCATGATCGGCACGTCCACCTTGACCACCAACCGTCCTGCCGACGCCGGCATTGTGAAAGTGAAAGGTTCTGACAAGGCCATCGCCATCACCGTGGACTGCAACAGCCGCTACGTGAACGCTGATCCAGAGGAAGGTACCGCCATTGCGGTGGCCGAGGCAGCCCGTAACATTGTGTGTGCCGGCGGCGAGCCCGTGGCCATCACCAACTGCCTCAACTTCGGGAACCCGTACGTGCCGGAGGTGTACTGGCAGTTTGTAGGCGCCATCAAAGGCATGGGCAAAGCCTGTACCGCTTTCGGGACGCCGGTGACCGGTGGGAACGTGAGCTTCTACAACCAGTCTTCCGACGAAGGTCCGGTGTTCCCAACGCCAACCATAGGCATGCTGGGGATTGTGGAAGACAAATCCAAAACCATGACGCTGGCTTTCCAGAACGAGGGAGACGCCATTTACCTTTTGGGAGATGCCGCCAATGACATCGCCTCCAGTGAGTATCTGTATTCTTATCACCAGGTGAAATTGTCTCCGGCCCCGGCCTTTGACATGGAGAAAGAGTTGGTGCTGCAGAAAACAGTGAAATCCCTGATTGATCAGTCGCTCATCCAGTCGGCCCACGACTGCGCCGATGGTGGTCTGTACATCACCTTGCTGGAGTCTGCCATGCCTAAGGAGCTTGGGTTTACCATTTCTACCGATTCATCTTTCCGGAAGGATGCCTATTTATTTGGTGAGAGCCAGAGCCGCGTGGTGGTGAGCGTAAGCCCCGCCCAGCAGGAGGCGTTTGAGAACTTGGTGGCTGGTAACGGCCTGACTTTCAAAAAAATTGGTGAAGTGACTGCCCGCTACTGCGAGGTGGACGGTGAGGTTTTCCATGCCATTCAGGTCATCAAAAACAGCTATGACACCGCCCTGGAGCGGATTATGGAATAAATTTTTTGAAAAATTTTCGCCTGGTGTATTGCGCTGAATAAATTCTTTTCTACCTTTGCAACACCAAACGACAACAACAGGTTGTCAGCGGAGATTGTCCGATGGTGTAACTGGCAACACGTCTGATTTTGGTTCAGAAGAGTCCAGGTTCGAAACCTGGTCGGACAACTTAAAACCTCTGTTTCTGCAAAGAGACAGAGGTTTTTTGCTTTTACATCCTTTGGTTCTGCGACTAGAATATGGCGGGTCAGACCTGTTCTGGGTAAATTATTGAATTTGAGTGTGTTTGGAAAAGGGTTATAAAACAGCGGTCTCAGTAATTGTACTGTCAAGTTCCTGAAAAAGTACCTCTTATTTTTTGCGTACTTGGTTTGAGCCTACCAAAATTAGGAGTAATTTTGCGACTTCATTCGGCAACCCTCTTTTCCCCATGAGCCCAACGGTAAAGATTTTCTCCGGAACAAATTCGCGGTATTTCGCTGAACAGGTAGCCGCCGCTTACGGTCTGCCTTTAGGTGACTTAACGGTGCAGCACTTCTCAGATGGCGAGATCTCAGTTCACTTCAATGAGTCTGTTCGTGGCTGCGAGGTGTTTCTGATCCAGTCCACGTTTCCGCCCGCAGACAACCTCATGGAGCTCATGCTGCTGGTAGATGCGGCCAAACGGGCCTCAGCGCATAAAGTAATTGTGGTGATGCCGTACTACGGTTACGCCCGCCAGGACAGAAAAGATAAGCCGAGGGTCTCCATTGGAGCCAAAGTGATGGCCAACGCCATCCAGTGCGTAGGAGCTGACCGTCTTATGACCTGCGACTTGCACGCCGGTCAGATCCAGGGCTTCTTTGACATACCGGTGGACCATCTGGACGGATCGGCCATTTTTGTGCCTTATCTGCGCAGCCTGGATTTAGGGCAAGATCTGATCTTCGCCTCACCGGACGTGGGAGGGGTGGTAAGAACAAGAAGCTTTGCCAAGGTATTTGGGGTGGAGATGGTCGTTTGCGACAAGCACCGGAAGCGTGCCAACGAGATCGCCTCTATGCAGGTGATTGGCGATGTGGACGGCATGGACGTGGTGCTGGTAGATGACCTGGTAGACACCGCCGGAACTATTACCAAAGCCGCCGAGTTGTTGCGTGACAAAGGCGCGAAAAGCGTGCGGGCCATTGCTACCCACGGCGTATTGTCTGGTCCGGCTATTGACCGCATTGAGAATTCAGTCTTGGAGGAACTGGTGATTTCAGACACTATTCCGTTGAAGCGTCAGTCTTCTAAGATCAAAGTCCTGACCTTCTCAGACCTGTTTGCCCGGGCCATCAGCAACGTGGTAACCCATGATTCCATCAGCTCCCTGTTTATCTAGTTGCTGATTGATATTAAGAGAAGGCTAGTGGCTATCCTCTAGGATCTTCTTCAAAAGCGTTTTTTCATTTTTTATTTATATTCATTTTTATGCAAAGCTTAGAGATTATAGGGTTTAAAAGAGCAAATCTCGGTAAATCCGAAGCCAAAGCGCTTCGTGAGGAAGCTCAAGTTCCATGCGTGTTGTACGGCGGTGCTGAGCAAGTTCATTTCTCATCGCCTGCTATCCTGTTCCGTGACCTGGTGTACTCTCCGGAGGTTTACCAAGTGGACCTGAACATTGAAGGCACGCACTACAAAGCCATCATGCAAGACCTGCAGTTCCACCCAGTAAACGAAATGTTGCTGCACGTGGACTTCCTGTTACTGCAAGACGAGAAAGAAGTGAAAGTTGATGTGCCGGTACGTTTCACTGGTACTTCTCCAGGGGTTATGGCCGGTGGTAAACTGGTGACCAAACTACGTAAACTGCGCGTGAAAGCACTTCCTGCTAACCTGCCAGATTCAATTGCGGTTGACATCTCTGACCTGGAGTTGGGTAAGTCTATCAAAGTGAACAAAATCACTCCTGAGAACTACGCTATCCTGACCAACCCACTTTCACCAGTGGCTACAGTAACTATCCCAAGAGCCCTGAAAAGCGCTCAGACAGAGGAGAAAAAAGGCAAGAAATAGTCTGTTGCTTCTTAAAGTCTTTGGAAATCCTGTTCTGCCTTCGGCGGGACAGGATTTCCTGTTTTAAGGCCTTTTTGCTAAAAACGGTCCTAAAACTTAGAGAAGCCAACCCTTGTAGTTGTCCTGTGGTGAGCGTCGCATCGTTTTTGGCTCCTTTTCCTGAAATCAGCCCTGAAACGCTTTTTTGATAGTATCGGCTATTCGCTCCTGGTCTGAGGGGGTGAGGCTAGAGCCCGAAGGAAGGCACAGCCCGCGGGCGAACAGGTCATCGCTCACGTAATCGCCGAAGTAGTCGCAGGATTGGTAGAGCGGTTGCCGGTGCATGGGTTGCCAAAGCGGACGGCTTTCAATATTGGCGGTTAACAGGTGCTGGCGCAGGACCTCAGGAGTCATAGAGCTACCTTTCTTGATAGTGAAGCAGCTGAGCCAGCGGTTCGAAAAAAAGCCTTCCGGCTCTGCGTGCCATTCCAGTTCTGTCACCTCCTGCAGCAATTCCTGGTAGTTGGCAAACACCTTTCTCCTTTGTCGCACCCTTTCCTCTAATACCTCCAACTGTCCCCGCCCAATGCCCGCGCTGATGTTGCTCATACGGTAATTGTAGCCCATGGTAGTGTGATGATAGTACGGCAGATCGTCTTTGGCCTGCATGGCCAGCCAGCGGGCCTGTTCCACCAAAGTGGGGTCAGAAGACACCAGAGCGCCGCCGCCTGAAGTGGTGATGATCTTGTTTCCGTTGAAGGAGAAAACCCCCAATTCCCCGAAAGTACCCAATAAACGGCCGTGGTATCTGGAGCCGAGGGCTTCGGCAGCGTCTTCAATGATGGGCACTCCGTAATGCTGGGCAAGTTCCTGAATTTCCTTCATCCGGGAGGGCATGCCGTAGAGATGCACCAGCATGAGGGCTTTAGGAATTCTGCCTTTCTTGTGGCGGTCCTGCAAAGCGGCCTCCAACGCTTTGGGGCAAAGGTTCCAGGTAGTCGCCTCGCTTTCTATGAGCACGGGCGTGGCGCCCACGTAGCGGATGGGGTTGGTGCTGGCCACAAAGGTGAACGTAGAGCAAAGGACTTCATCGCCGGGCCCAACGCCTAGGGCCAGCAAAGCCAGATGCAGCGCAGCGGTGCCCGATGCCAAAGCAGCCGCAGCGGGTACTCCTGTGTAGCTGGCCAGCTCCTGCTCAAAGCCGTTCACGTTGGCGCCAGCCGTGGTAATCCAATTCTGGTCAAAAGCCTGTTGCACAAAATGCTGTTCCCTGCCGCCCATGTGCGGGGGCGAGAGGTAAATGAATTCTCCTTTTTGGCTCATGCCGTCTGTTTAATGATGCGGGCCGGGACCCCCACGGCGGTGCAGTAACTGGGCAGATCCTCGTTCACCACCGCGCCCGCGCCGATGATGGTGAAGTCCCCCACTTTTTTGTTCTGTAAAATAGTACTGTTGGTGCCGCCATACACGCCCGCGCCCAAGCGTACACAGCCGCTTACCGCCACCTGCGGCATCAGGGAGCAGAAATCGCCCAGGACTGCATCATGCCCAATGGTACAGGCCAGGTTCAGCAGCACGTGCCGGCCTAGGGTTACGTTGTTCGTAAGAATGCAGTTCTGGCAAATGATGGTGCCTTCCCCAAAGTGGTTTTTCTGCTCGGGGTTGCACAGCACCGAGGGGTGCACCAATACCGGGAATTTCAATAAGGGGCTCAGCAACCGGTCGGCTACGTCTGTCTTGGCGGCGCAGTTTCCTATGGCAATGGCCACGCACAGCGGGGTCTCGGTGTCGTTCAGGTGGTCTACAGTGCCCAGGTAGGGGTAACCGCAGATGGTGGGGTGGGCAGAAGGGGCATCGTCATAGAACCCCACAATCTCCCATTTGGGCGTGGCCTGGTTTATCTGCAGCAGAAGCATGAGCACCTCGCGGCCCAATCCGCCGGCACCTACAATAGCGATTCTTTGTTTAACGGTATTCATGTGGAAGAGGAGTTGGAGGAGCCGGTGAAGCGCTCCATGGTGGCTGTGCCCGGGGCCGAGATGCCTTCGGGTTTAAACAAATGCTTTATGGTGCGCCATAAAACCAGCAGATCAACCCGTAGAGACACATGCTCCACGTACCATATGTCATAAGCGAATTTCTCTTCCCAGTCCAATAGATTACGGCCGTTTACCTGGGCCCAACCCGTAATGCCGGGTTTTACATCGTGCCGGCGCGCCTGCTCGGGGGAGTACAGCGGTAGGTACTCCATGAGCAGCGGCCGCGGCCCTACAATGCTCATCTCACCTTGTAACACGTTAATCAACTGAGGTAGTTCGTCCAGGGAAGTTTTGCGGATGAATTTCCCCAGCGGGGTGAGGCGCTGGGCATCGGGGAGAAGGTTTCCATGCAGGTCCCGTGCCTGGGTCATGGTCACGAATTTATAGAACCCAAACGGCTTGCCGTGCAGGCCCGGGCGCTGCTGCCGGAACAAAACCTGCCCGTTGAAACCCACCCACAGAACCCCCGCCACCAACACCATCACGGGCCACAGCAGGAGCAGCGCGCTCCCGGCCAGCAGAAGGTCTAGAGAACGTTTCCCGTAAGGCAGATAAGCCATAGAACAGCGTAAAGAATTAAAGGAGCTTTGAAATCAGGGTGGGGCCTGAACGTTTTATTCTGTTTCGGGCCTGGTTTCTGTAAAACAGCCCTGAAACGAAAGTACGATTCTCTGCGCAGATTCTGTTAATTTGCGCGCATGATTCAATTCCCGAACGCGAAGATAAACCTTGGATTGCAATTGGTGGCGAAGCGCCCGGATGGGTTCCATAACCTGGTTTCCTGCTTTCTGCCCGTGGGCTGGACCGATGCCCTGGAGATTCTGCCCGCACAGGGAGAGGCCTCTTTCACGCTCTCGGGATTGCCGGTGCCAGGCGCGCCCACCGCTAATCTCTGCTGGAAAGCCTACGAACTTTTGCGCCGGGATTTTGAACTGCCTGCCATTCAGATGCACCTGCACAAGGTCATTCCCATGGGAGCGGGTCTGGGCGGTGGCTCCGCCGATGCCGCTTTCACGCTCAAACTCCTGAACCAGCAATTCAACCTGAACCTCGCAGAGGATGCCTTGGAAAACTACGCCCGGCAACTGGGCAGTGACTGCGCGTTTTTCATCAAAAACCAGACGGTGCTGGCGCTGGAGAAAGGCGATGTGTTTGAACCTATTGGCTTGAATTTGAAAGGCTGGCACCTGCTGCTGGTCTATCCCAGCCTGGCCATCAGTACTGCTGAGGCTTATGCCGGAGTTTCGCCCCGATTTCCGGAAAAGAGCCTTAAAACGCTTCTGGCCCAGGATATCTCAACCTGGAAAAACGAGGTGGTGAATGACTTTGAGGCGAGCCTGTTCCCCAAGTACCCGGTGCTGTCTAACCTGAAGGCACAACTGTACCAAATGGGCGCGGTGTACGCGTCTATGTCAGGCTCGGGGTCAACGATGTACGGATTGTTCCAAACGGCGCCAGAATGGCCACTGCCTTTCCCGGAGGATTACTCAGTTTGGCAGGGCGTCCTTTAGACGATTCTGTCGCCGGTTGATCACACTCTCCAGAATGGGGTGCAGAAACACGCTGAACAGGATAATCGCCGCCCCATAGTAAAAGCCCGCCGACATCTGCTCGCCTTCCTTGAAGATGAAAAAGGCCAGCAAAATGCCATACACCGGCT
The DNA here is from genome assembly GCF_008271695.1 of Rufibacter hautae. Lineage (GTDB taxonomy): Bacteria > Bacteroidota > Bacteroidia > Cytophagales > Hymenobacteraceae > Nibribacter > Nibribacter hautae. The sequence continues at coordinate 728,480 of NZ_VKKY01000001.1, read as the reverse complement.
CCAGGTTCACGGTAAGGTTCATGGTGTAGGCGCTGAATTTGTGCATGAGGCGCACAGCCGCCGTGTACGCGTACACCGTGCAGACCAAAGCCAGCACCCCAATACTTAGCACATCCACCCAGGTAAGGCCCAGTTGCAGTTCGCCGGTATCGGTCATGAACTGGCGGTAAAACGGAAAGAACAGGCAGGTGGCTAGCCAGGCTCCGGCCATTTCATAGCAGGTGATGGTGGTAGCCGCATGCTGTTTGGTGAGTTTGCTGTTGATGATGGTGAAACAAGAGGCCAGAAACGCCGATACTACCGCCATGGAGATACCCACCGCATGGTCAAATTCAAACCGGAAGATGACGTACAGGCCCACCATAATTAGCAGTGCCAGGGCTACCTCATGCGGCCGTATTTTCTTGTTCGTGAAGATGGGTTCCAGGATGGAGGTCCAGAGGCTGGACGTAGCCATGCCCGCCAAACAGATAGACACCGAGGCCACCCGCGCCGAGGCGAAGAACAGAATCCAGTGCGCCGCAATCAGGAACCCCACCCCCAAGATTTTGGCAATATTCCGCCGGCCAATCCGGAAGGATTGTTTCTTCAGCCTGATGACCACCGCCAGCGCCACCGACGCCAAGATCGTCCGGTAAAACACCAGCTCCACCGCCGGGATAGAGATGAATTTTCCCAGAATGGCCGTAAAACCCCACAGCAGAATGATAAAGTGAAGTTCCAGGAAATCTTTGAGGCGAGGGGTTTGCAAGGGAAAAAGAAGTTAAGAATGGATTCCAGGTGGAATATCAGATAAGGTGTTTCGGGGCTGTTTTGGTTGAAACAGCCCCGAAACACCTTTCTTTTTGTAGCTAGTATGTGACTCCTCTTTCTAAACAGGGCAAGGGGCACACAGCGGGAGGATTATTAGCGGGGAACAGTTCGGTAGAGGACAACACCGATCACGGTGAACACGGCCAGCGGTACAAAGGCGGCCAGTTGCGGCGGAATTCCGCCTACGGAGGCCAGACTTCGGCTCATCATCACGAAGATGATGAAGATAAAGGCCAGCACAAACCCCAAGGCAATCTGCAGACCCACGCCGCCGCGCACTTTGCGCGAACTCAGAATCACACCGATAATCGTCAAAACCGTGATGGCGAAGGGATAGCTCATGCGCTCGTATTTCTCGGTCATGTACATCTCCACATCGGTGGCGCCGCGCAGGATTTTCTCGTCAATGAGCTTGTTCAGCTCGGCGTTGGTGAGGGTCTCTTTGAGGCGGTAGGTACTGGCGAAGTCTTTGGGCAATAGGTTAAGCGTAGTGTCAATGGCGCCGCCGTTGAAGACCGTTTCCTTGTCACCGTTAAAGGTGCGCAAGGTGTAGCTGTCCATGTGCCACTTCTGCTTCGTGCTATCCCAGCGGATGGATTCCGAGGAAAGCTTTCTGATGAGTTCCTGCTTTCTGATCGTTTCCAGGGTGAATTTGTAGCCCACATCGGCGTGGTTGTTATAGCTCTCCAGGTAGACGTAAGAGTCTGGCCCAATCCTAAAGTGCACGTTGCGGCCCTCGAAGGTATAAGGGTTCTTCACATACTTGATCTCGAAGGCCACCCGCGTTTTGTTGGCCGTAGGAATCACGTACGAGGCGAAAAAGAAGATGAAAATTCCAATAACGATTGACCCGATGATGTAAGGCACCAACATCCGCTTGAAGGAAACCCCGCTGCTCAGAATGGCCACGATCTCGGTGTGCGACGCCAGCTTGGCCGTCACAAACACCGTGGCAATGAACACCGTGATGGGGCTCAGCATGTTGATGTAGTGCGGGATCATATTCATGTAATAATCTACCAGAATGATCTTCACGGAGAGGTTATGCTGAATGAAGTCATCATTCTTCTCCACGAAGTCAATCACGCAGATCACCGCAATCAAGATAATCACCACAAACACAAACGTGGTCAGGAACTTCTTGAGGATGTAATTATCTAATAGTTTCAGTTTCACGGATCTTCAGCTCCTGATTATAACCTTGTCATCAATTTCTTCACCATCTCCTCTTTCCAGGCCCTAAACGTACCGGCAATGATCTGCTCGCGCGCCTGGCCCACGAGCCACAGGTAGAAGGTGATGTTGTGCACGCTGGCAATCTGGGCTCCCAGCATCTCGGTGGCATGCATGAGGTGGCGTAGATACGCCTTGGAGTAAAACGTGCTCACGTAGCCGCCCAGTTCCGCATCAATAGGGGAGAAGTCCTCTTTCCAGCGTTCGTTCCGGATGTTGATGATGCCTTGGGTGGTGAACAGCATGCCATTGCGCGCGTTGCGGGTAGGCAGCACACAGTCAAACATATCCACGCCCAGGGCGATGTTCTCCAGGATATTGGCTGGTGTGCCTACGCCCATGAGGTAACGCGGTTTGTCAGCGGGCAGTATGTCGCAGACCAGTTCGGTCATCTCGTACATCATCTCGGCAGGCTCGCCCACCGATAATCCACCGATGGCGTTTCCGGGCCTGTTTTTGGAAGCGATGGTCTCCGCGCTTTGAATGCGTAGGTCTTTATAGGTGCTGCCCTGCACAATAGGGAACAGCGTCTGCTCATAGCCGTACTTGCCCTGGGTAGAGTCAAAGCGGTCAATGCAGCGCTGGAGCCAGCGGTGCGTGCGCTCCATGGAATTGCGGGCGTAGTTGTAATCGCATGGGTACGGCGTACACTCATCGAAGGCCATGATGATATCCGCGCCGATGGTGCGCTGCGTGTCCATCACGTTCTCCGGGGTGAACAGGTGGGTGGAACCGTCAATGTGCGACCGGAACTTCACGCCGTCTTCAATGATCTTGCGCGTGCCTGAGAGCGAGAACACCTGGTACCCGCCGCTATCGGTGAGGATGGGCAAGTCCCAGCCGTTGAATTTGTGCAGGCCGCCGGCTTTCTCCAGCACGCCCAGACCCGGGCGCAGGTACAGGTGGTAGGTGTTGCCCAAGATGATCTGGGCTTTTACGTCTTCTTTGAGCTCGCGCTGGTGCACGGCCTTCACGGTGCCGGCGGTGCCCACCGGCATGAAAATAGGGGTTTGTATTTTGCCATGCGCGGTGGTCAACTCACCGGCGCGGGCCTTGGAAGCGGGATCTTTCGCTACTAAATCAAAGGTCATGTACAAGGGGTAAAGTGCTGGGGAAGCCTTCTTTATCAATAGGTCAGGTCACGGTAAAGCAACCCACGCTTCTCCAAACGGCAAAGATACAAACAACCTTTTGTTCTGCCGCTCTGCGGGTAGGCTGCGCATGAATATTTGTGCTATTTTTGGATTCAGTTTGCTCTTGCTTTGGACTACTCACTTCTTCTTTCTGCTTCTCTTCTCTATCTGCTGGTGGCCTGCGTGCTGGTGCAGTTGTTTTACGGGTTCTACTACTTTCTGCCGCTCTCTTTCCACCGCAGCCAGGAGGTGGCCCCTCCATCGGCTTTGCCGCCCTTGTCTATCCTGGTCTGCGCGCACAATGAGGTGGAGAACCTAAAGGAGCTGCTGCCGCTGCTGCTGGAGCAGGAATACCCGCAACCCGTGGAGATCATCATCATTGATGACCGCTCCTGGGACGGCTCCCACGTGCTGGTGAAAGAATATGAAATGGAGCACCCCCACGTAAGATTGCTGCGGGTAAAGGAAACCCCGGCGCTTATGAGCCCAAAAAAATACGCGCTTTTCTTGGGCATTAAAGCCGCTCAGTATGAGCACTTACTGCTCACCGATGCCGACTGCAGACCTCTGTCCAGGCATTGGGCGCAGTACATGGCCAGTGGATTTTTAGGGAAGAACGATATCATTTTGGGCGTTTCTCCGTATATGCAGATATATGGATTCTTAAATCATTTGATCCGTTATGAAACCTTCTTAACGGCGATGCAGTATCTGTCGTTTGCCAGGAAGGGCCAGGCGTATATGGGAGTGGGGAGAAATCTGGCGTATACCAAATCAACGTTTTTACGTAACAAAGGCTTTGCCTCCCATATAAGATCTTTGGGAGGGGACGATGATTTATTTGTGCAGGAAGCTGCCAAACACTCTGCCGTCCAGATTGTCATTGACCGTGGCGCCCAGACAAGCAGCACCCCGGAGACCCGGTGGCGCGACTGGTGGCGCCAGAAACGGAGACATTTGGCGGCAGGGCGGCAGTACCAGAAGAAGGAGCAGTTCAGACTCGGACTTTTTGTCTTGTCAAATGGGCTATTTTATGTAATATCACCCGTTCTTTTAGGTTTACAGTATCAACTGCTATGGGTTGGCCTCATTATTGGGGTGAGGTATGCCGGCCTCTACGGCACGTACCTCCCGGTGGCGCGCCGCCTGCAAGAACCTGTGAAGTGGTGGTTGCTGCCAATACTGGAACTGGGATATTACTTCAATTACATAGGGATCGGGATCTCTGTTTTAACGACTAAAAAGGTAAGATGGAAGTAAACAAACAATTCTCCGCGAAAGCGAAACACGATTTTAAACTGATCCAGTCAGCGGTGGAAGATGGGGATGAGAAGGCCTACGCTGAGCTGATGCAGATATACAAAAAGCCAGTTTACCACGTGGTGCTTAAAATGGTGCGCAACGCAGATGATGCGGAGGACCTGACCATTGAAGCTTTCGCGAAAGCCTTCCGTAACCTGCACAAATTCAACCCCGAGTACGCGTTCAGTACCTGGCTTTTCCGCATTGCCACGAACAACTGCATTGACTTCATCCGGAAGAACAAGATCAAGACCATGAGCATTGACTCGGCCATCAAGATCGACAACGGCGATGAGATCACCATTGATTTCAAAGACAACAACCTGAACCCGCAGGAGAGCGCCATCAAGAATCAGAAGATCGAGATCATGCAGTACATCGTGAGCAAACTGCCCGATAAGTACCAGCGCCTAGTAACGCTGCGCTACTTTGACGAGCTGTCTTACGAGGAGATCGCCACCGAACTCAGCGCCCCGCTCGGGACCGTAAAGGCCCAACTGCACCGCGCCCGCGAGTTGCTCTATGACATGGTGAAAAACAAGAAACACCTGATCTAGGATCAAGCGTGTTATAAGACTTTAAAATTGAAATGTTAGCAGAAAGCAGCCCATGTGGCTGCTTTCTGTGTTTTAAAGCTGTTTTGCAGAAAATAGGCCCAAAACACAAAACGTACATCCCGCAAGTTTGAGCGTAGCGGTAACTTGTGGGGCCATGTGGCCAGTTTGCAACTGGCTTTGACCATAATCAAGCAATATGTTTCGCTAGTTGCAAACTGGCTCTCCATGCTACTCCAAGTTACCGCTGCGCTCAAACTTGAAGTATGTTCCGTTTTTAGTTTCTTTTCCTGAAAACAGATCTAAAACGGAACAGACTCATTTTTAACTCAGGACCCAAGACTCAGGACTCCTTTCCTTATCTTTGAGCCTATGAACCCAACATCCGCCGATATCCTACTGCACTACTTCCCTGATCTTACTCAAGAGCAACAGCAACAATTTGCCCGTCTAGCGGAGCTGTACGTGGAGTGGAATTCCAAAATCAACGTGATTTCCCGCAAAGACATGGACAACCTGATGGTGAACCACCTGCTGCATTCCTTGGGAATTGCCAAAGTGGTGCAGTTCCCGGCGGGCTCTTCAGTGATGGATGTAGGAACCGGCGGTGGCTTGCCGGGTTTGCCCTTGGCCATCCTGTTCCCCGAGGTGAAGTTTCACCTGGTAGATTCCATCGGGAAGAAGATTCATGTGGTGCAGGAGATTGCCCAGGAACTGCGTCTGCACAACGTGAAAGCCACCCACACCCGCGCCGAGCAGGTGCACGAAAAGTATGATTTCATTGTGAGCCGCGCGGTGGCCCGTTTGGCTACTTTCTACCAGTGGATTCAGTTCAGCTACAAAAAGGAATCGGTGCCCGGCCAGGGGCTATACTACCTCAAAGGCGGCGACCTAACCGAGGAGTTGGCTGAGTCTGGTCTTTTGCATGAAGTGTTTGACCTGAGCAGCTATTTCCAGGAAGACTTCTTCGAGACGAAGAAGGTGGTGTACGTACCGCTGCATCCCACGGCTTAGGTGTTTTAGAGGCTGTTTTTGGAAAATCTTCCTCTAAACAGATTCTAGATAAAAGCAGAAGCCTCTTCATATGAAGAGGCTTCTGCTTTTACGTTCTTTCTAGTACCTCTTATGAAACGCCTTTTCTAGTTATGGCCATAGATTATTGTCTTTGCAAACTCAATAACACGGGCCATGTCAACTCCATTTTCCTGCTCTAAGAAGAGCGGATGGTCAGATTCAAGTAACTCAATAGAGGGAATAAGCCCGACCTCTTGGGTATACATCTTAACTTCTAATCCCAGAGTTTCTGGGTAGCATTCTAAGCTTGTTGCTAACTTTCCTGAATAAGGCTCTTGCAACATCCTGTTTTCTTCAAAGAGAGACTCATTTGCTTGTAAGAAGTCTGCCTCACTGATAGATACCCAAACATTCCAGGCAAAATATTCCTCTTTCTCTGATACCTTGATTCTAATTTGTCCTTTGTGATAAAACTCTTTCCCATCAATTACACAGAAATCCTGATTGAGTTCACTCCTTTCTTCTAACTCTTCCTCAGGTATATTAGAGTACTGGTATGGTGCCTGAGCACCATAAGCCATAGGGACATCTCTATGATATAGATCACAAACAGAGCAGTAGAATCCCATCTCCGCTAGTTCATCTTCCTCGTACTCAATCTTTGCAATTGTCCATTTTTCCGATTTACTGGTTCTAGTAGCTTTGTAACCAATAGGTACATCAGCTACTTGCAATAAAGTTTTATCTTTCATTATTATTTCTTCCAGAGAAACTACCATTGCAACCGTCAGAACATCCTCAAATAGATCATTCCCGAAAAATTGCCAATCTCCATCCAGTTCATGAGTGACTAATGTGATGAGCGACTGCTCTTTCATTACAAAAGTTGTTGTGAATACAGCCGTGTTATCAGGCTCCCTGAATTTCTTTTGTTTAAAGGCGAAGTTCATTTTCTAGTCCTATGATTGTGCCCTAGCTTATAACTTGAATAGGAAAGGCTTCTCTAGTCCGTCCACAAGATCCTTTCAGGATGACAATAGGAAGAACTCTGTTTCTGTAAACTGCTTGCTTCTTTACAATTTCAAAGTTTCACTTCTTTAATCAGGTTGTTAAATGATTTAGCTGTGTATATATAGCCGCCAATTCCAATTAGAGTAAAAAGCAGCGTTAATGCCCCATAAACGAGTAATGCGGCTTGGTCATAGGTAACTAAAGCATTAGTATCGAAGTAACGACCTTCTTCATTATACTCTAAGTTCAATCTTGAGGACCAAGTGATGCCAAAAAGAAGGGCTAAGACAGTAGAACCCAAAATGATGATCCAAAGGACGAATGACCTCATATTTATGGTAGCTTGGCTAGTGAAATCAAACTAGCTATTTAATTAACTCCACCTTCTCAATCCTATCCCCAATGTTCAACTGATGCACCACATCCATGCCTTTGATGACGCGGGCGAAGATGGTGTATTTGCCGTCAAGGTGCGGGGTGGGAGAGTGGGTGATAAACCATTGGCAGCTTTCGGTGTCTTTGCCCGCCGAGGCCATGCCTACGTAGCCTTCCAGGTAGTTCAGGTCCGCGAACTCGCTGCGGATGGCGTAGTCCGAGGAGCCCCAGCCATCGCCGCGGGGGCAGCCGCCCTGGGCCACGAAGTTAGGGACCACGCGGTGGTAATTCTTGCCATTGAAAAAGCCCTGCTCCAGCAACTCCACAAAATTGGCCACCGATCCGGGCGCATCTTCCACCAGCAGTTCAAAGGTGATCTCACCTTTAGACGTCATTAGGCGGGCCTTCTGATTTTTCTGCAGCTTGTTTACCGTGGTCCAGTTGATGGGATGGCTGAACGGGGTGGCTGGCGTTGGCGCTGAGGTTTTGCCCTCCAGGTAATCCAGGGTTTTCTGCAGTTCCAGGTACGTTTCTATGTCGCGGGGAAGGGTGAGTTTGTCGCGGGCCTGGGTCAGGAAAGAGCGGTCTGCATAGGCGTTCTTCAGGTTCAGGTCCGGGTTCCGGATGGCGCCTGCGGCAATCCCCACCATGGCCACATCGCCAGATTGGATGGCTTTCTGGAAAATCGAGTTGAAAACACCTGCTGCAGAAGTATCGAAGTTTTTCTGCCCTCTGATAGCCGCTAAGGCCTCCATACCCGCCGTGCTGATGGCTGGGTGAGGGGCCCCGAAGGTCTGCTGTTCAATGAACGGGTACTGGGCCGCATCTTTGCTGAGGGCCGTGAGCAAGGCCGCTTTCTCGTACGGGTTTTTCGCGGAGGCAAACCGCTCTTGAATCTGCTGGACTACCGGCTGCTTCTGCCCCGCAGAGGCCAGGGCAGCCCCGAACAAAGTGGCCCGTACGCGCCAGTCTTTCTGAACGTTGGCTGCTTCCAATAACCGTGCAGATTCTGTAGCGGGCGCTTTGGCGGTCAGGTACTCGGCAGCACTGAGGGCTACGAGCGGATGTTTGTCTAAGAGGGTGTTCCAGGCGGAGGCTTGTACCGCCTCGTAGGGCAATTGGTACAAAGGTCGCACGGCATTGATCCGGACGCGGTAATCAGGGTCTTTCCGTAGAACCGCATTGACTACAGGAGCCAGGCCTACGGTATCGGTCATTTTGCCTAAGGCCAGGGCCGCGGCCATGCGTACGTTGGCGCTGGGGTCTTGCTGAACTACTTTGAAAACCTGGGCTTTGGCCGGACTGGGGTCCAGTTTGGCGGTGCGGCCCAGAAAGTGCGCGGCACCTAAACGGGCTTCTTCCTGACCTGAGGTTAGCAAGGCCGCGGCTTTGGTGATGGCCCCCGTGTAGTTGAGTTTCCGTTGGCCGGCGCGGTAAAGGGCCCAGGCCTGCGCTGCCTCCATCTGCGGTTGTGCCGTGTACCTGGAGATCATGTCCAAGCCGTTCTGCGAGGCGCATTTGCCCCAAGCTTCCAGAATCTCGGCCCTCACCGGGATGTTCTGTTCCTGGTTATAGGCTTCCATGAGCGCCGGTTCTGCCGAGGCACTGCCTATCTGCCCCAAGGCATAGGCGCTGCCTTTCCGGACCTCAGGCTCAGGGTCTTTCAGGGCGGCTGCTAAAGCGGGAACCGCTGTGCTGTCCTGCACCGATCCGAAGGCCAGGACTGCCTCGCGGCGGTACATGGTCTCGGGGCGCTCCAGAAAGGCGAGCAGTTCCTGGGTTTTGCGTTCGTCCTGCAGGGTGTAGATTTTGCGCAGGGTGGCGTCGCTGAATTTATTCACGCCGTTTAGAGCACTTTGCTGGGCGGGCTGACGGCAGGCAACAGCCAACAAAAGCAAAGCAGCGGCGTTTCTGATCTGTTTTTTCATAAAGAGCACTTGAGCACGGAAGATACAAAACTGTCCTGAGTCTTCGGCATGGCCACCAGCCGGTAGAAAACGAAATGCCGTTTTTGCCCTGCTTTAATGAAAATGGGGGAGAAACGCAGAGCGATTGTCTTAAAAATGCAGACCTTTGCGCCCGTTATGATTACTGCTTCCCCCGCTACCACTACCTACTCGTTTCGTTTCTGGATGCTGTGCCTGAGCTCGTTTCTCTTTTCGGCTAGTTTCAACATGATCATCCCCGAGTTGCCCAACTTCCTCACCCACCTGGGCGGCGCCGATTACAAAGGCTACATCATCGGGTTGTTCACGCTCACCGCCGGGCTCTCGCGCCCGTTCAGCGGCAAACTCACCGATACCGTGGGCCGCTTGCCGGTCATGTATTTCGGGGTGGCCGTCTGTATTCTGTGTAGTCTGCTGTACCCGCTGCTCACCACCGTTTTTGCGTTTTTGCTCTTGCGGCTCATCCACGGATTTTCCACCGGGTTCACGCCTACCGGCGAAGCCGCCTACATCGCCGATATTGTACCACTGGAGCGGAGAGGCGCCGCCATCGGTATTTTCGGGTTGGCCGGAAGTCTGGGCTTGGCCGCCGGACCAGCCATTGGCGGAGAGTTCAGCCGGCATTTCTCTTTAGATGCGCTTTTCTATTCCTCGTCGGGGATGGCACTGCTTTCTATCCTAGTGCTGGTGAACCTGAAAGAGACCCTGCCCAATCCGCAGAAGTTCAGGACCGGGTTGCTGCGCATCAAGAAGGATGAGATTTTTGAGCCGCGGGTTTTGCCTACGTTCATTGTGATGCTGCTCACGCTGTCTTGCTACGGCGCCGTGCTCACCGTCACCCCAGATTTCAGCCAGCACCTGGGCATCCAGAACAAAGGGCTGTTCTTTACTTTCTACACCGTCTCTTCCATTGGCGTACGCTTCCTGGCCGGGAAAGCCTCTGATAAATACGGCCGCGTGCCCATTTTAAGAGTTTCCACACTCATGATGGCTGTGTCCATGGTGGTGCTTGGCTTGGCGGAAAACAAAGCTATGTTCTTAGGGGCGGCCGTCTTGTATGGTTTCGGGACAGGCATGAACTCGCCTACGCTGTACGCCTGGGCCATTGACCTAAGCCACCCAGATCGCCGCGGCCGCGCCATGGCCACCGTGTACATCGCCTTGGAAGCCGGTATCGGCATCGGGGCCTTCGCCTCCGGCTGGATTTACGGAAACGAGATCAGCGCTATTCCCTACGTGTTCTGGGGTGCCGCGGCCCTGTGTTTCCTGGCGTTCTTGTTCGTGATGATGGGCAAGTTTCAGAAAAGGGTAGAAGCTTGATTGTTTCAGGGCCGTTTTTGAGAAACGAAGAGGTTTTTACAAATATCCCTTCGCCTGCAATCTGAACAATTCTGCGTAGCGGGTGCCTTTGGCGATGAGTTCTTCGTGGGAGCCCATCTCTACGAACTGCCCGTTCTCAATAACCAGAATCCGGTCGGCCATGCGCACGGTGGAGAAGCGGTGGGAAATGAGCACGGCGGTTTTGCCTTGGGTCAGTTCTGCAAAGCGCTGGAAGACTTCATGCTCGGCGCGGGCATCAAGGGCGGCGGTGGGTTCATCCAGGATTAGGAGCTGGGCATCGCGCATATAGGCTCTTCCTAACGCGATTTTCTGCCACTCACCACCCGATAAGTCCACGCCTTTGTTGAAGCGCCTGCCAATGACCTGGTCGTATCCCTCGGGAAGTTTGGCGATGACGGTATCTGCCAGGCTTTGCTGCGCCGAGGTCTGAATGCGGGGTCGGTTCTCTTTTTCTTCAATCCGCCCGATGGCGATGTTGGTGCCCGCGCTCATCTGGAACCGCACGAAGTCCTGGAAAATGACGCCAATCTCGCGGCGCAGATCAGCGGGGTCGTACTCGCGCAGGTCAATGCCGTCCAGCAGAATGCGGCCCTCGGTAGGGTCATAAAGGCGGGAGAGCAGTTTCACCATGGTGGTCTTGCCGGCGCCGTTCTCGCCTACCAATGCCAGTTTCTCGCCCGCGTGTAAGGTGAAGTTGAGGTGGCGCAAAGCCCATTTCTCTGAGTTGCGGTACTGGAAGCCCACGTTCTCAAAGGTAAAGCCGTGTTGGATGGGCCGCGGGAAAGGTGGGGCCGATGCCAACCGCCGAATGCGGGGTTGCAGCTCAAAGAAATCAAAGAAATCCTGGAGGTACAGTGCGCCCTCGGCCACGCTGGTGAAGCGGTTGAGTACTGATTCCAGCAAGCCCCGCAGGCGCATGAACGAGCCCGAGAGGAAGGTCAATTGGCCCAACGAAACCTGGCCCTGTACCGTCTGCATGAGCAGGTACACGTAAGCTCCGTAATATCCGGCGCTGCCCAGTGCGGCAAACACACTGCCCCAACCTGCCCGGCGGGTAGACAGTTTCTTGTTGTCTTTGTAAAACTGATCAGAAAGCGTGCGGAAGCGGTCTACCAGAAACCCGGATAATCCGAAAATCTTTACTTCCTTGGCCGTATCATCGCTGGCACCAGTCTGGCGCAGGTAGTCCAGTTCACGGCGCTCGGGCGTCCAGCCGTGCACCAGCGAGTAGCTGCGCTCGTTGAAGTGCGACTCGCCCAGGAAAGCCGGCAGCACCGCCACCAACAGCAGCAGCAGAAGCCACGGGTAAAAGGCAATCAGACCGGCGGCCAGGAAAATCATGGAGAGGATGTCCTGCATCTGGCCCAAGACCTGGCTCATGAGAATGGTGCGGCTCAGGGTTTGGCGGCGGGCGCGTTCCAGTTTGTCATAGAACGCCGAGTCCTCAAACTGGTCCAGGTCCAACTCGGCGGCGTGCTCCATGAGCCGTACCGAAGACTGGTTCGCAAACAGATCGCCCAGCAGCCCGTCAATCAGCGCGATGCCGCGGTTAAGGAAATCCGAGACCACCGCCAACCCGAATTCAATGGCCACCAGCGTGAGCAAATAGCCCAGCAGTTTGTCATTGGTTTGGGTGAGGCGCACCACCTCGTCAATGATCAACTGGCCCACGTAGAGCATGGCCACCGGCACGGCCGCCCTGAGCAGACGCAGCACCACGTTGATGAACGCCATGCGCGGGTTCGTCTGCCAGACCATCTTCAGGAACGGCGGCAGGTGTTTCAGGGCACTCACCCGCTGCTTTACGGTAAGTTGCGGCTGTCCCTGCCTTGGTGGTTTCTTCCCTATTAGATTATCCCAGAATGCCATAGGCGGTGAAGTTATTGAAAAGCCCTTTACTTACGCGCTTTTAAGTAAAATGTAGGGGACAGAATAAAGAGATTGCCGCCGCGGCCAGAAATACGGGCAGGCCTACCGCAACTTAATTTCCGTTTTACCCCCGATTCTGTGAAAACGAGCGTAAAACAAGGTTGGTGCTATACTGGAAGAAACCGCAGGCGCTGCGCATCTGCCTGCCGGTGGCTTTACCTTTGCGTCGCCTACCTGAAAGAGAGAAGGTTTTTGTTTCCCTGGGAGGTATAATTTCGTAGGTTATTTTTATGGAAGAATCATTTTTGAATCGGCTCTGGAGCCTTCATCAGCAGAACCAACTCCGGATACCCACCGGTCTGCTTTGCCAGTTCCTGAACCGGCTGTTGCAGATGCTTTTCCCGCCGCTGGCTGAGCAGCCCTTCAAGGATGCCGATGCCCTGGCTCAGGAAGCCACGTTTCTGGAGCAGGAACTGGAGTCTCTGCTGGAAGGCGTGCAGCACATCAGCGGGTTTCCGGCGCCCGAGACCGTGGACCGGTTCATGAAACAGTTGCCCCACCTGCATGAGCGGCTCATCGCCGATGCCCAGTTCATTTTGCAGGAAGATCCGGCGGCCCGCCACATAGAGGAGGTGATGCGCTCTTACCCTGGTTTCTATGGCATTGCCGTGTACCGCATCGCGCACCTGCTGTACCAGGAGGGCGTTCCGCTGCTGCCGCGCATTTTAACCGAGTACGCCCACAGCCGCACCGGCATAGACATCCACCCCGGCGCTCAGATTGGGTTCCCCTTTTGCATTGACCACGGCACCGGCATTGTCATAGGCGAGACCACCACCATTGGCCGAAACGTGAAGCTGTACCAGGGTGTGACACTGGGGGCTCTGAGCGTGGCCAAGTACATGACCGATCTCAAGCGCCATCCTACCCTGGAAGACAACGTGATCATCTACGCCGGGGCCACCATCCTGGGGGGCAACACCGTGATTGGGGCGCACAGCATCATTGGGGGTAACGTTTGGCTCACCGAGACCGTACCTGCGTATTCGCGGCTGTATCACCGGGCGCAAATCAAGGTAAGCCGATCTGAGGCACCAGAGGACATTCTTGATTTCTCTATTTAGTTTTACCCTTTATGGGATTAGTGAAATAATTTTACATTTGTGCCAAGCCTTGGGCCAGGATACTTGCCTGGGTGGGTACAATTCTAACGTAAACCTTACGAGATGAAAGCAGAAAGCATATTGCAGACCATCGGGGATACCCCCACCGTACGAATCAACAAGTTATTTGGCCCCGAGGCGCAGGTTTGGATGAAACTGGAGCGTGCCAACCCCGGCGGGAGCATCAAAGACCGTATTGCCCTGTCCATGATTGAAGATGCGGAGCAACGCGGGTTACTAAAGCCCCACAGCCATATCATTGAGCCCACCTCAGGCAACACGGGGGTAGGCTTGGCCATGGTAGCCGCCGTAAAAGGCTATGAACTTACTTTGGTCATGCCAGAGTCCATGTCTATTGAGCGCCGCCGTCTGATGGCTGCCTACGGTGCCCACCTGGAACTGACCCCGCGCGAGAAAGGCATGAATGGTGCCATCGCAAGGGCCCACGAACTGGCCGCCGAAAACGAGAACGCCTGGATTCCTATGCAGTTTGAGAACGAGGCCAATACCCGCATCCACGTAGAAACCACGGCTCAGGAAGTCCTGAATGATTTCCCGGATGGATTTGACTACCTCATTACGGGGGTAGGCACCGGCGGCCACATCACGGGCGTTGGAAGAGTCTTGAAAGAGAAATTCCCTAACCTGAAGGTGTTTGCCGTAGAGCCTACCTTATCGCCGGTGCTGAGCGGCGGCGCTCCTGGTCCGCACCCTATCCAAGGCGTGGGCGCGGGCTTCATTCCTAAAATCATGGACATGTCTGTGTTGGACGGCGTGATTCAGGTAGACCCCAAAGATGCTTTTGAATATGCCCGCCGGGCGGCCAAGGAGGAAGGACTCTTCATTGGGGTTTCCTCGGGAGGTTCGTTGGCGGCGGTAGCCCAGAAAATTTCTGAGGTGGAGCCGGGTGCCCGTATTCTTACCTTCTGCTATGACACCGGCGAGCGTTACCTGTCAGTGGAAGGTCTGTTTGTGTAACTACCTCTTTAGATAAAAGCAAAGCCGCCCTTGCCTCTGCAGGGGCGGCTTTGTTTTTGGGCTGATTTCTTAAAAACTGCCTTAAAAAAGAAAGCGAATCCCTGTCTACAGGGATTCGCCTTTTACTGGAATATGGGGCAGGAGAAAGCGGTTACTACACTTCCTACAGATGATTATTGGCCGGCAGGCTTGCCAGAGTTATTGCCAGAGTTATTGCCAGAAGCTTTGCTTGAAGCAGAATCTGAACCGCCCAACCCTAAGGAGCCGCCTAGTCCTTGTACTGAGCTGGTTACTTTATCGGTTAGCGAACGACGTTTGTCTTTGCCTAGCGCTGCAATCGCAATGCCAGCACCTGCTGCTCCTAATAGGGAGTAGAGCACCTTTTTATTTTTTACCAGAGATTGCACTCCCGATAAAAGCGACTTGTTCTGTTTGTCTTTGTTCTTCTTCGTCTTGTTTTTGTTCTTTGACATGGCTGTAATGATATGATTAAGTGAATCAACATGAATGGGTTAATACGCTGTTGCATGTGGTTAACCCTTAGTATGCACCTACGCCAGTCAAGCCTTTTAGTTTTTACAGACTACAGAATTGCCGCAAAAGGCATGTCACCGCACTACTTTTCCTGATTAGGTTTTGTCTTCAGGAGAGCTGTTGTCCTGGGCTATGGTGAGCGGATGGGGAGTGCTGGTAGGCTTGAGTTTCTTTTTCTTTTTAGACGATTTGTCTTTCTTTTCCTTCTCCTTTTTGGGTTGCGCCAGGTGTTTGACGGTGGCGGTAATCCCGTCTATCAGATTCCCGGCCCTATCTGGGCCCATCATCTTTCCTAAAGCCACCCCTGCACCCACCGCCCCAAGCAGCGCAAGTAAAACCCGGTTGTCCTTGATAAAAGGCTTTACCGCTTTGTAAAAGGTCTGGTGCTTGGTTCCTTTTTTCTTTTTCTTGGCCATGGTTTCTGCTAAGTAGAGTCTATGAGGGAAGTCACGTACTGCTGCGCTTCTGCCTTTCTCTACGTGCCTTCCATTTCTGGGTTCTTTTCCCGAAATCAGCCCTGAAACACATTGCCCTGAATGCCCTTACCAGAAAGGGCCAGAATCCTTACCGCTGCTTTTTGAGTTCCTCCAGGGGGTAGAAGCTGTCGCGCCAGTAGATGCCCCCCTGCCTGATGGTCTTCACTGCCGATGCAATGAGGATATACACCATCATTGCGCCCGCAAACGGAATCATCAGGGCGTGCCATCCTTTGCTGCGGATGCCGCTTTTGAATTGCATGAGTAGCACCTGAGAAAGCAATAGCACCGCCGCCAAAAATTGCCCCGTAGGTCCTGCCAACAGTAACAAGGGAGGCGGTAGCACGAAGACCAGAAGCGTGGCCAGGGCCATGCCTAGCGCGGTAGGAAAATGGTAATTTGCCACCGAGAACGTGTTTTTCATCAGGCCCCGCACAAACTCCGGCAAACTGGTATACCACTTCAGGGAGATTTCCTGCTCGCCGTACACCACATCCTGCCGGAAGCCTGCTGCTTTTATCTGTTCGCCCAGCTTCAGATCGTCATCCGGCCGAAGCGAAAAGGCCTTATGCGTTCCTGCCTGTTCATAAGCCGTCCGCCTGACCAGGTTAAACGCACCGATTCCAATAGAGGCATCAGATTTAGGATTGCGGACTTCCCAAGGCCTTTGCCGAAGCTCCAGCATGATGGAAAACGTGCTCATCACGCTTCTGAACAAGCCAGAAGGGGAAGTGATCTCGGGCATGGCAGTGAGGTGGTCTAAGCGGTTGTCCTGCGAGTACTGCATGGCCTTTTTCAAAGCTTGCCGGTTGTACATCACATCGGCATCGGTGAAGAGCATCCATTCCTCTGTGGTATGGAGATACCCTTGGTACAACGCGTGGTTTTTTCCCAGCCAACCCGGAGGCAACTCCGTCACCGTTCTCACCGCTATGGCTGGATTTTCCCCCATCATTTTCTCCAGAATCTGCGGGGTGCGGTCCGTAGATCGGTCATTGATCACTAGGATTCTAGCATTAGGATAATCAATCTTGCAGATGCTGGCCAGAGCTTGCTCCAATTCTGCCTCCTCATCTTTGACCGCCACAATGATAGCGACCTGCGGCTCCCGTGATCCGGTGCGTGGCGCGATGTTCTTCAGGTACTTTACCCTGCGGCTATTGATGAGTAAGTAGATACTCGCGCAAACCCACGCAAAAGTGATCAGCAACGCATAGCCGGTGAGTAACATAACGCAGTAGTTGGTTTTGCCTTTATTTACTTAGAATAAGCAGAAAACGGTACTATTGTTTACCAAGGGTTTGAGGAAAAGTATAGAGCCAAGAATGCACAAGTATGGGCACAAAAAAAGCGGCACTTACTTTTGTAAGTGCCGCTTTAAAGAGTGGAGAATATCGGAGTCGAACCGATGACCTCTTGCATGCCATGCAAAAGGTAGAGTGATTCATTGATTTTCCTGTGTTTTCATTTTGTTGATAAAGCGCTGATATTTAATATTATAGGGTATAAAATAATTTCATGTTCCTTCATTGATTCTCATCTGTTTGCTATATTTGTGTGTACTTATGTGTGACCCCTTGGGTAGTATACACAAACTTAAAGCCTGAAAGATGTTCGAATTCTCTGATAGTGGCGTTACGTTAGCCACAGTGCTTGAAACTAGGAAAGTGAATAAGGACGGGTTGCACCCTGTTAGGGTAAGAATCACTTACAAACGTCAACGCAGTTACTATTCCACTGGAAAGGTGCTGTCGCCTGAAGAATGGGAACGCTTGCCAAATGCCAAAGGGCAGGAGGCAAAAGCTATCAGAGAGTCAATCCAGAAATTTTCAGAAAAAGTCAGGTCCGAAGTAAAGGGACTAATCAAGCAAGACGCGTTTAGTTTTGAAGCACTCAATAAACGGCTAAGTAGCGCCACAAGTGATACTCTTAATACTGCCTTTGTTGCAAGGATAGAAGACTTGACCGCTAAGGGTAAAATAAGTACCTCGGATTGGTATAAGTACACCCTAAGAAGTATCCGCTTGTTTGCTGGGGATAAGATTAGCTTTTCTCAAATCACAATTGATTGGCTAAGAAAGTATGAAAAGCATTTGCTGGATGAAGGTAAAAGCTATACTACCATATCAATGTACATGCGTGCCTTGCAGGTGATCATCAATGAAGCAAAGGAAGCCGGGGTAATCAAAGCGACACAGCACCCGTTCGGTAAAGGTAAATTTGAGATACCACAACACGAAGGCCGGAACATCGCTTTAACTATAAGCCAGATTTCACAGATTGTAAAATATGAGTGCGGTAGTGGTAATGAAGAGATGTGCCGGGACTTGTGGTTTTTCTCCTATCTCTGCAACGGGGCGAATATAACGGACATTTGCAAATTGAAATACTTCAATATCCGAAACGGTGAAATCTGCTTCTACAGGCAAAAAACTTTAGCTAAAGCCAAAAAGAAAAAGCTGATACATGCCTTCATTACTCCGGAGATGCAAACCATCATTAATAGGTGGGGCAATCAAAGCAGGAAGCAAGAAGATTTTATTTTCCCATTCTTAAAAGGAGAAGAAAGCCCAGCAGATGAACGCAGGATTATCAAGAATATCACTCACTTGATGAATGATAGAATGAAGGTGATAGGGGAGAAGCTTGGTATTGGAAACATAAGCACCTATACGGCCCGTCACAGCTATGCTAGTGTGTTGAAACGCTCGGGTGCTAACATTGCCTTTATATCGGAGAGCCTAGGCCACAATGACCTAAAAACGACAGAAACCTACTTGGCCTCCTTTGAGCAGGAAGAGCGGGTGAAGAATGCGGCTCTTCTGACTAAATTTTAAAGGTCGCTCCTGTGGTTTTTACAGCGGCAATGCAATAGGTAAAACCATATTATAATGGGAGCAAAGGGGAATGAAGGTTTCTATCTGTAACTATAAAAAACTAGCCCGCTGTGATTTTTCGCAGCGGGCTAGTTTTTTCCATCCCTTTCAAGTATAAAGTTTTATAAAACATAATGGTGCAGTCTTTTAAATCAAAGTATTTAGCCTTCTGAACATATGGTCCATTACAGGTGAAGAAAACCTACTTCATCTCACTGCAGCCTACGGTACATCCTAAAAAGCCCTGTCACATCAACAAGGGGATGCTTCATGTTATTAAAGTATCAGGTATTTACTATTGGCTAGTCCTAACCTTATCGTCCCCGAGTACAGGGGGTAACTACGGTGCCTACCTATTGAACATACGGCGAAGCACCCTCGCGTCTCCGGGTTCCCCCGCCTCTTCGCTCCGTTTTCCAGTACGCGGGCGTCGGTTGAGCATGGGGGCATTAGTATACCTGACTAAAAGACGCAAAGCCCTGGTGGACTAACCTGAACTCACCGCTTGAAGTCTTCGAAGTAAATGCTGAGCCTCTGTTTGTATCTAGAACAAGCATCTACCACCATACATCGGGTAAACACCCAGATAAAAAATCATATTTAATATTGAATACGTATAAATAATTTGGTTATTGATCTGTAATCACTTATATTCAGCTTTAAATTATTTAATTAAATCATAGATTATAAATATTATATGCATCTATAGCTATTCCACCCAAAACCTGCCTTCTCGCCTAATCTAGCCTAAAAACTGTTTAGTCGTCACTCCACCGGTGCACTGCTACAGTGCCGTTTTTTAATCGAAGCGCATTCAATTTTTCCACTTAAACCAATAGACATGAACCGAAACTTTACCCATTCTCTACCTGTCGCCACCAGAGTGACAGGTTTCTCCTACAAAACCGCTATCGCCGGGATGATGTACGCCCTCCTGTTCTGTATAGCCATAACCAGCCTTGTGGCGCAACCTACCAAAGAGTGGGACAAAACCATCGGCGGGAGCGGTACTGACCAGTTGAGTTCCCTGCAGCGGACGGCCGACGGGGGCTATATCCTGGGGGGGACTTCTCCTTCTCCCGTCAGTGGGGACAAGACCGAGGCCTCCAAAGGCGGCAGTGACTACTGGGTGGTCAAGCTGAACGCCAGCGGGGCCAAGGAGTGGGACAAGACCTTCGGCGGGAGCGGTACCGACCAGTTGAATTCCCTGCAGCAGACGGCCGACGGGGGCTATATCCTAGGGGGGACTTCTTCTTCTGGCGTCAGTGGCAACAAGACCGAGGCTTCCAGAGGCAATAATGACTACTGGGTGGTCAAGCTGAACGCCAGCGGGGCCAAGGAGTGGGACAAGACCTTCGGCGGGAGCGGTACTGACCAGTTGAGTTCCCTGCAGCAGACGGCCGACGGGGGCTATATCCTGGGGGGGACTTCTCCTTCTCCCGTCAGTGGGGACAAGACCGGGGCTAATAGAGGCAATGGTAACAGTACTGACTACTGGGTGGTCAAACTGAACGCCAACGGGGCCAAGGTATGGGACAAGACCATAGGCGGGAGCGGGGGTGACCAGTTAAGTTCCCTGCGGCAGACGGCCGACGGGGGCTATATCCTGGGGGGGACTTCTCCTTCTGGCATCAGTGGGGACAAGACCGAGGCCTCCAAAGGCGGCAGTGACTACTGGGTGGTCAAGCTGAACGCCAGCGGGGCCAAGGAGTGGGACAAGACCTTCGGCGGGAGCGGTAATGACCAGTTGAGTTCCCTGCAGCGGACGGCCGACGGGGCCTATATCCTGGGGGGATGGTCTGATTCTGGCACCGGGGGGAACAAGGGCGAGGCTTCCAGAGGCGGTAGTGACTACTGGGTGGTCAAGCTGACCGCAACCGGGGCCAAGGAGTGGGACAAAACCATAGGCGGGAGCGGTAGCGACCAGTTGAGTTCCCTGCAGCAGACGGCCGACGGGGGCTATATCCTGGGGGGGACTTCTCCTTCTCCCGTCAGTGGGGACAAGACCGAGGCCTCCAAAGGCGGCAGTGACTACTGGGTGGTCAAACTGGCCGCCAACGGGGCCAAGGTATGGGACAGGACCATAGGCGGGAGCGGTAGTGACCAGTTGACGGCCCTGCAGCCAACCGCCGACAAGGGCTATGTCCTAGGTGGGTATTCTGATTCTGGCATCGGGGGGGACAAAGGCGGGGCCTCCAAAGGCGGTATTGACTACTGGGTGGTCAAGCTCCAAGGTTGTACTCTGCCGGTGGCTTCGTTCACTGCAGCACCCGTTTCCATGGGGAATGCTACCACCCTCACGGACGCCTCTTCCAACGTGGCCACCTATGCCACCTATGCCTGGGATGTGGATAATGACGGCACCGTGGACTATACTACCAAAGGCACTATCAACCATACCTACGCGGCCGCCGGCACCTACACTGCCAAGCTTACCATTAGGCAGGGAGACTGTGAACATAGCACCACCCAAACCGTGGAAGTTTCCCCACCGACGCACACGGTTACCACCGGTACCCTGGCCTCCACTTCCTACAAGGCGGGTGAGGCGATCGTAGTGCCTTACACCAGGACGGGCACCTACACCCGCTACACTAACGAGTTCCGTATCCAGCTGTCCGACGCCTCCGGCTCCTTCGCCAATGCGGTGGTGATCGGCGCCTACGAGACCAGGAACCCCATCAACGGCACCATCCCGGCGAATACCCCCTCGGGCAGCGGTTACCGCGTGCGGGTGGTGAGCACCTCGCCTGTGGTGATCGGCACCCCCTCCGCGCCCTTTACCGTGGTGGCACAGGAGCCCCAAGCCATCATCACCGGCACCCTGGCCGCTAGCTCCTACACGGCGGGCGAGACGATCACCGTGCCCTATACCAAGACGGGCACCTACACCCGCTACACTAACGAGTTCCGGATCCAGCTCTCCGACGCCTCCGGCTCCTTCGCCAATGCGGTGGTGATCGGCGCCTACGAGACCAGGAACCCCATCAACGGCACCATCCCGGCGAATACCCCCTCGGGCAGCGGTTACCGCGTGCGGGTGGTGAGCACCTCGCCTGTGGTGATCGGCACCCCCTCCGCGCCCTTTACCGTGATAGGCCGAGCCATCACCACCGGCACCCTGGCCGCTTCCTCCTATCAGGCGGGCGCGACGATCGCGGTGCCCTATACCGCGACGGGCTTCTTCACCCGGTACGTGAACGAGTTTCGTATCCATCTGTCCGACGCCTCCGGCTCCTTCGCCAATGCGGTGGTGATCGGCGCCTACGAGACCAGGAACCCCATCAACGGCACCATCCCGGCAAATACCCCCTCGGGCAGCGGTTACCGCGTGCGGGTGGTGAGCACCTCGCCTGTGGTGATCGGCACCGCCTCCGCGCCCTTCGCCGTGGTGGGCCAAGTGACCTCATCCGGAGCAATGGCAGAAGTAGCAGCTTCGGCGGCCTTCGCATCCCAGGGAGAGAAGATGGCCCTGTGGCCGAACCCCGCCGGTTCCGGCGAAGGGGTAATGCTCTCTATTCATGACCTCCCCAGCGGGGTGGCCGTGCTGCAGGTTTCGGACCTGTCGGGCAGGAGGGTTTCCTCCGAGGGTTTCACCCACGGGGGAGGGGCGCTGGAGAGGGCGATCGGCACCGCCGGCCTTAGACATGGCCTTTACCTGGTGACCGTCTCCTCGGGCGGGGTTACCTACCGGGCCAGGCTTCTGGTTCGTTAGCGGAAGTACCCTTTTTAAGGATTCCGTCACTCCAGACCTTCGGGTGTGAAAAAGAAAGCCTGGGCCAGCAATGGTTCAGGCTTTCTTCGTTTATCCGCCCCTGCCCAAAGAGGGTGGCCTCTTTGGGCAGGGGCTGTAGGTCGGTCAAGAAAGAAGTGGAATGTACCTCGTGGTGCTTCGAAAAGCTGGAAATTCCTATCATGTGAGGCTTGTGCTGGAGTAAGTAGAAAGGTAAGTTTTCCTGAATTGAGGTCTGAACCCTGAGCTGTTAATTTGCTCCTTTCAAGGTAACAGCCCAGGGTTTTTATATTTTATAGTTGAAAATTTTTGTTAATTAATTGTATTTTAGCTAAGTGAGAAGCAAGTTTCAATAATCACTTAAATAGGGTACAAATGAAAAAGGTATGTCTAATTTTTGTCCTAGGCTGGATCTGCTCTTTTGAAAGCCATTCCCAAAAGAAAAACACCCTTGATGAATATAATCTAAAAGGAAATGTGGTTTCAGTGCATGAGAACACTTATAAAGCCGAATACAGGTCTGATAAGTGGGAAGTAGGTGAGAAGGACTGGACAGGGCATGGTCAGTCCAACTTTGATAAGGAAGGAAACATAACCGAACTAATCGAGTTCGATCAAAATGACAGAATTCTAAAAAGACACATCTTCAAGTATGATAAAGATGGTTTTGTAAAAGAGAGTATCACTTCAGATTCCGCATCAAAGCTTATCACAAAGCAGGTGCATGTTAGAGACTCAAAGAACAGGGTTGAAACTGTGAAGAGTTATGACGCTAAAGGAGAGCCAGGCCTTGCAAAAATTATCGAATACAACGAGAGTGGAAAACCCATAGTTGAAAAGCTTACAGATGGTAAGGGAAAGGTATTCACTTACCATAAGAGTAAGTGGGAGGGAGATAGCATAGAGGTACAGTCTCATTATAGTTCCTCCAATGAGCTTGAGGCTACGATATACCTCGGGAGAGACAAAGTCACAAAAGAGATAACAGAGATTCTAATCTTAAGGCCAGATAATGCTATTATAAATGATATAGGCTTGTGCTACGATTTCGATGAAAAAGGGAATTGGATAAGTAAGCTTTCAGTAGACAGGGCTGGAAGGCGTTCTACTTTCACAAAACGAAGATTTGTGTATAGATAGCTAGAACAAGTTGGGAATGCTGCTTTGTTGACTAGTTTTTAACTGTATCAGGGATGGTGACAATACTTTCAGAGATAGATAATTTGATTTCTGATATAGATTAGGGACTTACTGCAATATATCTTGCCTCAAAGAATGGCAGTCACTATGACTACTTTGATTTTGCAAAACGATTAAAAAGATTGTTAAAGCTATTCAAGGATTTGTTGAGACCAAATTACTACGATTTAAACAATCTTTGTGTACAATTGTGTGACCCAACAAAAAAAGCACTTACAAGTTTTACCTCGTAAGTGCTTGATTTTCAAGTGGAGAATATCGGAGTCGAACCGATGACCTCTTGCATGCCATGCAAGCGCTCTAGCCAGCTGAGCTAATCCCCCGTTTTGATGTTACAAAAGTAATAGCCTTTCTGATAACTACAAAATCTTTTCGGCGCATTTCTGCATTTTGCTTTCCTTGAAGTGCCAGCAGTTAAGTCGTTCAATAGGTAAATAGCTGACTTGTTTCAACTTAAGGGTTCTGAAATTCACCTTGGATTGAAAGAAAAAAATCGGGCGAAATCTGTTTTCGCCCGATTTTCTGAAAAAGAGATTGGAAACGCTTATTGGAAGAGGTACCGTACCCCAAGCTGCCCCTGCCATCTTGAGGAGAAGGAGGTAGTCCAGACATCGCCCGAAGGGTTGTTGAAGGTAAAGAGCGGCCGGTTGTTATCATCGCGGCGGCTGAACCTCACCAACTCTACGGCGGCGTTGTTCACGAAGTAGTTGCGGCCCCAGTCCTGGTTGAATAGGTTACCTACGTTGAAGATGTCCAGGGTTAGCTGCAGGGTGTGGTTTTTCGCGCCTAAATTGGCGAAGATGTCCTGCGCCAGGCGGAGGTCCACGCGGTGGGTCCAGGGCGTGCGTGCCCCGTTGCGTTCAGCATACTGGCCCCGGCGGGTTTTCAGATACTCATCGTTCTCAATAAAGGCGTTCAGGTCTGTCCACTGCTGGGCTGCCGTGCGCGTTACTACCCCGGAACTGTTGGTGACATCTATCAATCCACTTTCTTCAATGGTGCGCGGCACGTACAGCAGGTCATTGGCGTTGCTGCCATCGTTGTTGATATCGCCCGCATACAGGTAGGTGAAAGGTGTGCCAGACTGGCCTTCGTAGAACAAAGATAAGGTAGTGGAGAAGTTGTTCAGCCATTTAAACGTGTAGCCTCCGGAGGAAATAACCCGGTGCCGGATATCAAAGCGAGAGTAGGAAAGCTCGGGGTCATTGGGATTTCGGTAGACCTGGTTGAACTGCCAGTTAGACCGGGCGGTGCTACTGGCGCCTGAGTTCACATCCTCAGATTTGCCGTAGGTGTACGCCACCATGGTATTGAGCCCCATATTGAAGTTTTTCTGCAACTGGCCGGTCAAGGTGTAGGTGTAACCGCGGTTGGTATTATCCAGCAGGATTACGTTGGTGAACGAAGAGGAAACCCGCCCGGAGGAATACAGCGCCCGATTGTCTGGACCGCTCAAAGTGCCAGTGGGAGAGAGTAAGTTGATATCACGGTACACAATATCATTCATGGTTTTGGAGTAGATACCTTCCAAGGTGGCAATGATGCCTAAGGGAAGGGTATAATCCACGGCCAGATTGGTTCTGAACGTCTGCGGAATCTTGAAGTCTTCGGAAATCAGGTTGATCTCCGTGGTGCTTACGGCCGGGCCCAGGTTCCGGACCTGGTTGATGTCGGTTACAAACCGGTTTGGCGCGGTCTGGTTTCTCAATTGTAGCGAACTGAAAGTAATCCCATTGTTCACGAACTGGTTGGACAGCCACACAAACGGCACCCTTCCTGTGAAGATACCGGTACCGCCCCGCACCTGTATGGTTTTGTCGCCGCGCACGTCCCAGTTGAAGCCCAGGCGCGGGGCCCATAAGAGTTGTCCGGTAGGCGTCACGTCTGTCCTCAGGTTGGAGTAGGTGGTATTGGCAAAAGCGGTTTCCACGGCCTGGTTGCGAGCGGGTTCATCTGGGATGACCGGAACATCCAACCGGAGCCCCAGGGTTACCCGTAGGTTTTCCAGCACATCCATCTCATCCTGCACATAGAAGCCTAGCTGCGCGGCGTTGAACTCGGCGGCCGGGGTGGGGTTGTTTTGGCTAGCCGAATAGGTCTGCTCTATCTGGAAAGGCCTGGCAGCAAAGAAATCCTCGGCGCTGTTGAACTGGTAATAGGCGTTGTAGTTGTTGATGAACAGGTTCCGGAAGCTGAAGAATTCATTGTGGGTACCCAACGTGAAGGTATGGCGGCCTTTGAAAATGGTGAGATTGTCTGTGAACTCAAAGATGTCCTGGTCCAGCTCATTGAAGGCCGAACTCCGCTCGGTGCCGGCGGTGATAGTGTTACTGCCGCTCCCCGCAAACCGGATGGTTACCTGTGGGAAAAGGCCGCCCGGCGTTTGCCTGTTGTCCCTGATCCTGGAATAGCCCACAATAAGGCTGTTAGAGAAGTTTTCGGAAAAGCGGCTGCGTAACTCTGCCACGGTGCTGTTGGTGGAGCTGTTAAACCGGTAGGCGTTGCCGCCAAACCGGAACGTGGTGTTGGTGCGAGTGATGTTCTCGTCAAAGGCGTCTACAAAGTTGTGCCGAAGCGTTAACTGGTGCCGGTCTGTGATGTTCCAGTCCAGCCGGCCAAAGATCTTGTTGCTCTCGGTAAGCCTGTTGATAGGGCCGGAGGTGCCGGGGTCATACCCGTACTTGATGCGGAGCGTGTCTTCAATTCTCCTCACGTCTTCTGCCGGGACAATGGAGCCCGGGTCACCCAGGTTGAATAAAAGTGGCTCCGTGCGCCGGGTAATTTCTCCGTTCAGGAAAAAGAACAGTTTGTCTTTGATAATCGGTCCGCCTATCCTGAAACCCGTTTGGTAGTCCTTGAACTCCGCTGTTTCCTGCTCGGTGATCGGGTCATCGCCTACAATGTTCTCATTACGTCCAAAGGCATAGGCTGAGCCTTCCCAGTTGTTCGTTCCGGATCGGGTAACCGCATTAATCCCGCCCCCGGTAAAGTTCCCGAACTTCACATCGTAGGGAGCCAGCACCACCTGGATCTGGTCAATGGCATCCAGGGAAATAGGTTGGGTGCCTGCCTGCCCGCCCGGGGTCCCGGTACCGGATATCCCGAACACGTCATTGTTCACGGCCCCGTCTATGGTGATGTTGTTGTAACGGTTGTTGGCCCCACCCAAAGAGTTGCCGGAGGCTTGTGGCGTAAGGCGGGTGAAATCCTGTAGGGAGCGGTTTAACGTAGGAAGCCGCTCAATCTGCTCCCGGGATACGTTGGTGGCAGCCCCGGTCCGGTCAGCGTTGATGACAGCACCTCGCTCTGATACTACCTGCACCTCACTCAGGCCTACGGCGCTGGCGGCTAGGTTTACATCCAGCCTAAGGGTTTGGCCTAAGGAAAGGAAGACGTTTTCCCGGCGCTGGTCTTGGTAGCCAATATAGGTGGCGGTGATGGTATAGGGGCCACCCACCCGCAAGTTTTGCAGATTGTACCGGCCGTTCTCATTGGCGCTGGCGGCATATTGGGTATTGGAAGGCGTATGTACGGCCACAATAGTGGCCCCCGGTAGCCCTGCGCCGCTTGCATCTGTAATCTCGCCCGTCATGGAGGCGGTAGTAGCGCCCTGTCCCCAACTAAGGTGACCAAACAAACACATGACAAGAGTAAGCAATAGGGGGGTAATTAGTTTTTTCATAAAGGTTCTGTTATGCCAAACTTTTAAGTGAACTAATGAGCGGGATTGGAAATAAAGGGTGATGAGCAGGGGCGCATTAGGGTCAGATAAACTCCTCCGGAGGAAAGGTGTGGAGGCAGTCAGCCACGCAAGGCTGGGGAAGGGCAGGGCCTATATAGTATATTTATAATACTAACTATTAGATAATCACCTAGTTAGCCGTTCTCTTTACGATGCCACACGGCACAAGTTTATTTCTGCCGAAAACTTATTTCTGCCTTAATACTCTAGTAAAGAGCCTAAACATAGAAGTTCGTTCCTTTAACCTGGCTATGGAAGCCCAGCAGATGCCGGCTTTCCCCTTTTAGGGCTACTTTCTTATAACATGGCCAAAAACACAAAAGCCAGACAGTGCTCTGTCTGGCTTTCATAAGATATAAGGCATAAAAAAGGCGAACCACAAGGTTCGCCTTTTTTAGAAGAAATTAAGCTATCTCGTTATTGGAAGATGTAACGCAGACCAACTTGTCCTTGCCATCTTGAAGAGAAAGTTTCACCCCATACTTTTCCAGCAGGTTTGCTGAAAGTGTAAGTAGCTCCAGTTCCTGTACGAGTTGCGGATACAAGTTCAACTGCGCTGTTTGTGATTGAATACTGACGACCCCAATCGTTGTTAATCAAATTACCAATGTTGAAGACATCAAAAGTCAATTGCAGTGTATTCTTCTTGCCAGCAGCATTGAAGTAAAGATCCTGAGCTAAACGTAAGTCAACTTGATGCGTCCATGGCATACGTGCTCCGTTACGCTCTGTGTATTGACCTCTGCGGGTGCTAAGATATGAATCGCCTTCAATGTATGCATTTAAGTCATTCCATTGCTGTTCGCTCATATTTGGCATCTCAGTTCTATTTCTAGGAACGTACATCAAGTCGTTACCATTTTGACCATCACCATTCAAGTCATTTCTGTACAGGTAGGTGAATGGCGTGCCAGACTGACCTTCGTAGAACAGAGAGATAGATGTTCCAAAGTGCTCTAAGTATTTAACAGTGTAACCACCAGTGGCAATGATACGGTGACGCACGTCTGAACGTGAGTAAGACAATTCAGGATTGTTTGGATCCCAAGCTATCTGGTTGAACTGCCAGTTTGATACTGCAGTGCTGCTAGCACCACTATTCAGGTCTTTAGACTTACCGTAGGTGTAAGCCACCATTGTATTCAGACCATTGTCAAAGTTCTTCTGCAATTGACCAGTCAAACTATAAGAATACCCTTTGTTAGCATTGTCAAGTAGAATTACGTTGGTAAAGGCAGAGTTGATCTGTCTTACAGCTGGATAGATAGGTCTCTTTTCGGCTCCTTCTAAGTTACCGGAAGGTGCTACCAAGTTAATGTTCTTGTATACAATGTCATTCAAGGTTTTTGAGTAAATACCTTCTACCGTAGCAACAATACCGAAAGGCAAGGTGTAATCTGCTGCTAAATTGGTACGGAAAGTTTGAGGTATTTTAAAGTCTGAAGTCACAAGGTTGATTTCAGAAGCAGTAGAAGCACCTGCTACAGCGGCTTGGTTGTTAGGATTCGGCTCGAATCTAGGAGGTCTGTTTGAGTCAATGTTGTTAAAGGTGATACCATTGTTGGTGAATTGGTTTGACAACCACACAAATGGAACACGTCCAGTAAAGATACCTGTACCACCTCTCAGCTGGAACGTTTTGTCACCAAATACATCCCAGTTAAAGCCTACCCGAGGAGCCCACAGCAACTGGCCACTTGGAGTTTGATCTGTCCGTAAATCGCTGTACTGAGTGTTAGCAAAAGTTGTCTCAACTTTTTCATTTCTAGCTGGGGTGTCTGGCATTACTGGAATGTCCAAACGAATACCAGCGGTCAATCTGAAGTTGTCTGTGATAGAGAACTCATCTTGCGCATAGAACCCTAGCTGCATCGCATCAAATTCTGCAGATGGTTGTGGGTTTTTAGAATCAGCAGAGTAAGTGGCCTGTAACCTGGTTGGTAAACCTTGGTCAAAGAAGCGTTTAAAGCTTGGGAACTGATAGTAACCAGCTGCGTTGTTGATGAACAGGTTACGGAAGTGGAAGAATTCATTGTGTGTACCTAGTGTGAAGGTATGACGACCACTGAAGAAGGTAAGGTTGTCAGTGAATTCAAAGATATCCTGATCAAGCTCGTTGTAGATAGAGCTTCTTTCGGTACCAGCGTCTACTGTTCCTGTACCGCCATTGCTATAGTTAATTCTTACTTGCGGAAATAGCTGGCCAAGTACATCACGGTTATCTCTAATTCTAGAATATCCAACAATTAAGCTGTTAGAGAGAGACTCTGAAAAACGGCTACGAAGTTCTGCAACTGTACTGTTAGTTACACTGTTGAAAACGTAGGCATTGTTGCCGAAACGGAAAGCAGAAAGACTGCGTGTTATGTTATCATCAAAAGCGTCTACATAGTTATGGCGAAGCGTTAATTGATGACGGTCAGTAATATTCCAGTCTAAACGAGCAAAGAATTTGTTGCTTTCGGTACGGCGGTCAATGTTGCCAAAAGTACCTGCGTTATAACCATATTGCGTTTGAAGGAAGTTATACATTTGCTGTACACTGTCAGAAGGTACACGTGAACCTGCTGTTCCTAATCCGTTAATCAATGGTTCGCTACGACGTGTAATTTCACCATTTAAGAAAAAGAACAACTTATCCTTGATCACTGGACCTCCAACTCTGAAGCCTGTCTGGTAATCTTTGAAATCAGCAGTTTTTAATTCAGTGGTAGGGTCATTTCCTACAGTGCTTTGGTTACGGCCGAAACCATAGATAGATCCTTCCAGGTTGTTGGTACCTGATCTGGTAACAGCATTGATGCCACCACCTGTAAAGTTACCGAACTTTACATCGTAAGGAGCAAGTACGATCTGGATTTGGTCAATAGCATCTAATGAGATAGGTTGTGTACCAGCCTGTCCGCCTGGCGCACCGTTAGAAGCCAATCCAAATACGTCATTATTAACAGCGCCATCAATAGTGATGTTGTTATAACGGTTGTTTGCACCTCCCAATGAAGTTCCTCCACCAGAAGAAGAGGCTTGTGGGGTTAGTCTTGTGAAATCAGACAAGCCACGGTTCAAGGTAGGAAGGTTCTGAATCTGCTCCCGTGAAACGCTTGTAGCTGCACCAGTACGGTCTGCGTTGATCACGGCACCGCGGTCTGATACTACTTGTACCTCGCTCAAACCTACCGCACTTTGGGCTAAGTTGAAATCCAGTTTAAGGTTTTGACCCAGAGACAAGAATACGTTTTCTCTCTTTTGGTCTTGGTAACCTACGTACGTAGAAGTAAGGGTATAAGGACCACCAACGCGCATGTTTTGCAAGTTGTAACGGCCATTGGCATCGGCGCTTGCAGCGTATTGGGTGTTAGAAGGAGTGTGAATCGCCACTACTGTAGCGCCAGCCAGGCCAGCACCACTAGCATCAGTGATTACACCGTTCATTGAGGCGGTGGTTGAGCCCTGGCCCCAACTAAGGTGCATAGGCAAACACATCACCACGATGAGCATCAATCGGGTAATAAGGTTTTTCATAAAGGATTTTTTTTGTGCAAAAAAAGAATTGGTAAAAAAGAAATAATTAAAAAGAAAAGTAGGTGAGACTACTGTTAAGTTAACATTAACAATGCTAACAGAATTGAGAAGGGAAGAAAATGCAAAATTCCTATGGGAGGAAAACATTTTATTGGCGGTCAGTGTATTGACGGCGCAAAGATAGAGAGTTAATTCTTTTGTTTTGCAACCAGATTCAAACTTAGCTGCAAGAAAATAATATAGTTAGCTCCTCGGGGTTAAGGTTTTGCTAACACTTTTTAGAAGTTGTTAATTAGCACTTATTCTATCCCTTTCTTCATTATGGGATTAGTAAAAATACGTAATTCTTCTAGCGATTTTCCTAAAGGATCGCTTTTTGAAAAAAAGGATAATTTAATAAAACGATAACTTAGATGGCGGGACGCACAGCCTTCACGAAGATTTTCTGGTAGTAGGGAGCGTAGAGATTGTCTTCTTTCACGCCTAGGGAAGTGGAAGCATGAATGAACCATACCTCGCTCTGGTTTCTCACCTCGGTAACCATGCCCACGTGGGTGATGTTGTACTCACTTTTGGAGGAACTGAAGAACACCAGATCGCCGGCCTGTAATTCCTGGGTGGAGATAGGGAGCCCAAACTGGCTTTGCTCTGTAGACGTGCGGGGCAGCAAAACGTCTATGGATTGGAAAGAGGTGCACAGCAGACCAGAGCAGTCCATACCTATGCGGGAGGTGCCTCCCAGTTGATAAGGAGTGCCGGTGTAAGACCGGGCGGTGGAGATTACGGTCTCAATGTCGCGGCGGACGGCGCGGTTGCTGCCCAAGTGGATGGAGCCCGGATTGTTCCGGCCACGGCCGGAGGAAATGTGAATCTCTTTGAGTGGTTTTTTGGAACCTGATCTGCGCGCCATGCGCTCCCGCTTCTTCATCTCGGCAATTTCCCGGGCCGACCGGTACTTTTCATTGGGCTTGCTGAAGGTGGAGTAAGAAGATTTTCCGCAAGAGCCAAGCAGCATCAGCAGGCTCAGGAGAAGCAGAGTTGATCTTTTAGAGACGTTGTTCAAAGCTATCTGGTGTTGGCGCATATCAATCAAAATCAAAGATAAAGCATTCCACTTTTTTATTAAAATGAGTTTCCACCTTATCCTTCCGCTCTACCCACTCATTGAAAAAGTAATCAGAAGACACTTGAATGACCGAGAACCCCTATGGTAACGGCGACATTGATTTGAACAGTATCCTAAAAGTTTCTGCCAATCCAAAGTTTCAGGTTATCTAATTGAACCTCAGTGGGTTTAAATTGAGAATTTTTATAAAGAGTATTCCTAGGGAAATTTGTTGGGTACAGTCCTTATTTTCAAGCCCATTTTGCAAAAACAGCTGTGAAACGGCTTACACTATTCCTTGCAGGAACGCCACAGCACGGCGCTCAGAGTAGTAACGGCCTTTGAGAAAACCCTCTGAGAAGCCTACGTGGCCTCCTTCTTTGGGCATCTCCAGGTAAAAGTTAGGGTTCTGGCGGGCCTGCTCCACCGGGAAGCATTCATTGGACAGAAAGGGATCATTCTGGGCATTCACCAGCAGCGTGGGCACTTTGATGCGGTGCAGGTGCGCGACCGAGCTGCAGCGCTCGTAATAGTCGGCGGCGTTCTCGAAGCCGTGCAGGGGGGCGGTATAGCGGTCATCGAACTGCTCAAACGTGGTGATCTGCTCGTAGCCGGCAAGGTCTAACTCAAACCGCTGGGACTTTTCCTTGAGCTTTTCGTGGAGAGACCTCAGGAAGCGCTTCATGTAGATGCGGTTAGCGGGTTTGGCCAGTTGGAGGCAGGCGCTCTTCATGTGGCAGGGCACTGAGAAGACCGCAGCCCGGGCCACCTGCGCCGGCACTTTCTCAGTCCATTGCCCCAGGTAGTTCAGGGTAAGGTTGCCGCCCATGCTAAAGCCCACCAGATGAACGGTCTGGTACTTGCCGGTTTGCAGGGCGTGGCGCACCACCAGGTCCAGATCCTCCACGGCACCCATGTGGTAAGACCTGAGCAAGTGGTTGGGCTCTCCGCTGCAACTCCTGAAGTTCCAGGCCAGGGCATCCCAGCCGGCTTTGTTTAAGGCGCGCACCATGCCTTTCATGTAAGGCCTATGGGTATCTCCCTCCAAGCCGTGTGACAGTACCACCAACGTCTGGGAACCCACCTTTGACCAATCCAGATCCAGGAAATCTTTGTCTGGGGTCTGGATCCGCTCCCGGGTATAGGCGTGGGGCGGAAGGCGCCGGAGCGTACTGGGGAGAATGGTCTGGAGATGCCCGTTCAGGAGGTAAAATGGCCGCCGGATATCTGGAGTGGGAAGTAAAGGCATAGGGTTACAGCCGGGTAAGTCTCTTGCCGGGGGCTGCAAAAGTAACGCTTTTCAAGGGTGGCTGCAAACAAAGACACCGTGGGCAAGATTGGAAGGTAATTGTACTATACAAATTCAACGTCTGATTGCGCGGGTTGGGCGTGAACAAAGGCCAGTAGACCTAAAAGGCGGATGAAAGGAGTTAAAAGCGCCTATGTTTGTTTTATTATTACTTAGGAAATAGACTTTTACCCTGATTCTACCTGGCGATGAAAAATACTAATACCCTAGAGAATATAACTCCTCAAAGTCTGTTAAGCGAGCAGACGGAGAATGAGTTCCTTACCGCAGACCAGATGATTCTGGTGGCTGTTTCAAAATTGGAGTCCCTGAAGGCCATGTACCGCCAGCAACTGGGGTATGACCTTGCGGGAGAAGCTACCATGGCTTAACCGGTTTACAAGGCAGATTGGTTCAGGCTCTTTTTTAATAAAACGGCCATGAAACGCGCTCGGCAAGTAATTCAGTGGTGACCAAGGGTGGCCTTGGTGAGGAGTAACCCCGGAGGATTAAACTACTTCCCAAAAGAAATGCCTGACTGCAAAGTCAGGCATTTCTTTTGGGGTAAAAGCAAAATCATTAAGATATTTGGTCCGCATCCTCGGGGCCTTTGTCTTTTCTCTTTTTCTTCTGTTTGTGTTTTACCACTTTGGCATCCACGTAGAAAACAATCTCCTCTGCGATGTTGGTGGTGTGGTCGCCCATCCGCTCCAGTTTCCGGATGATGCCCGCCACTTTCAGGCTTTGGTAGATGTTGTCTGGGTGCGTCTGGAAGTACCGCATGAGCACCTTGTCTGTTCTGCCGTGGATCTTGTTCAGCAGCTTGTCCTGCTTGATCACCTGGCGGGTTAGCTCCGTGTCCTCCTCCAGAAAAGCCTTGCGTACGTTGCGCAGCATGGTTTCCGTGCCCTCGTACATCTCCAGCAGGCAGCTTTCCTCCAGCAAGGTGGGTTCAATGGGCGGTTTGGCTTCTTTGAGCATGGCGGCAATGCTCTCGGCGTAGTCCCCAATGCGTTCCAGGTTGGCGTTGATCTTCAGGATGGCCAGAACCCAGCGCAGATCCACGGCCACCGGGTTGAACAGCGCGAAAATGTTCTCGCACATGCGGTCAATCTTGATGTCATAGGCATTCACCTTTTTCCCGCTTTTGACCACCCGCTTCGCCAGGTCTGCATTGGAGGTCATGAGGGCTTCTTTGCCGGCCGCCAATTGGAAGTCCACCAAATCCCACATCTCCTCCACCTTGGTTTTAATCCGAAGAAGTTCTTTATCTAATTGATTCATATCTAACCTGATTCTGCTAAAAGAAGGTACTTGAAAAGCAGGATTTACCCTAATGATCTACGTTATTCTGCCACTGTGTTTAAAGCTTGTTTTCAGAAAATCGGCTTCAAAACAGCGTTGCTGCCAGAAATCAACCGAAACGACCGGTGATGTAATTTTGCGTGCGCTGGTCTTTGGGGTTAGTGAACAGCGTTTTAGTCTTGGCGTACTCCACCAGCTCCCCCAGGTAGAAGAACGCGGTATAATCGCTCACGCGGCCGGCCTGCTGCATGTTGTGCGTTACAATCACAATGGTGTACTCTTCCTTCAACTGGTGGATGAGTTCCTCTGTTTTGGCGGTAGAAAGTGGGTCCAAGGCCGAAGTAGGCTCGTCCATGAGCACCACCGATGGTTCAATGGCCAGGGCGCGGGCAATGCACAAGCGCTGCTGCTGCCCCCCAGATAGCTCAAAGGCGCTTTTCTTCAGTTTGTCCTTCACCTCGTCCCACAGGGCAGCCTGCTTGAGGGATCGCTCCACGCGCTCCTCAATGAACCGCTTGTCTTTGGTGCCGTTCACGCGCAGCCCGTAGGCCACGTTCTCAAAGATGGACTTGGGAAACGGGTTGGGTTTCTGGAACACCATGCCCACGTGCTTGCGCAGGTCGTCTACCTGGATGTTGGTTTTGTAGATGTCTACGCCGTCAATGAGAATATCGCCCTCAATCTTCACGCCGTCAATCAGGTCATTCATGCGGTTGAAGCAGCGCAGGTACGTAGACTTGCCGCAGCCCGAGGGACCAATGAAAGCCGTTACCTGGTTTTTTTTCATGGCCATGGTAATTCCCTTGAGGGCATGAAAATCGCCGTAATAAAGGTGAACGTCTTTGGTTTCTACACTATTCATATCAATGTTAAGAGGAGCAGCCGGAGAAAGTTTAATTCCTGTTTTAAACCCGATTCTAAAAAACTGGGCCCAAAACACAAGTTAGTTCATTTTTACTTTTTTGCCGAAGTATCGGCGGAGCCAGTTGGCCAATAGGTTCGCCAGCAACACAATCAAAATCAGCACGAAGGCAGTGCCGTAGGCCATTGCCCTAGAGGCCTCAATATCTGTGCCGCTGGTGGAGATTACGTACAAATGGTACGGAAGGGCCATGACCTGGTCAAAGATGCTGGTGGGCAGTTTGGGCAGGAAGTACGCCGCCACCGTGAACAGAATGGGCGCCGTCTCGCCAGAAACCCGCCCAATGGACAAAATAAGACCGGTGATGATGTTGGGGAACGCCATGGGCAATACCACCCGGCTGACGGTCTGCCATTTGGTAGCCCCCAAGGCCAGCGACCCAATGCGGAAAGAGTCATCAATGGATTTGAGCGACTCTTCGGTGGTCCTGATCACTACCGGCAGGGCCAATAATCCCAACGTAAGAGAACCGGCCAAAATGGAATCTCCGAAGCCGAATTGATTCACGAACAGGGTCATCCCAAACAGACCGAACACAATGGATGGAACCCCGGCCAGGTTATTGGTCATGAGTTTCACAAAGCGCTTGAACCAGCTGTCCTTGGCGTATTCATGGATGTAGATGCCCGACAGAATACCGATAGGGAAGGCGAACAGCATGCTTCCTGCCACCAGGCACAGCGTACCCACTAGCGCCGGGAAGATACCGCCTTCAGTCATGCCCTCGCGGGGCATCTCGGTGAGGAATTCCCAACTGATCACGGAAATGCCCTGCACCAGAATAAAACCTAGGATCACCAACAGAATGGCCACTACCGAGAAACTGAGCAACCGGAAGATGAAGAAGGCCGCACTCTGCGCCAGCTTCTTACTTTTATGCGACGAGGAAGTAGTTCCGAATGCCATGGCTTATCTGTTTTCTTTCTTTTTAGTAGAGACGAAATCCACGGTAAGGTTAATGACCAAAGTCATAAGGAACAGGATACAACCCAACGCGAAGAGCGCTTGGTAGTGAATACCTCCCTGCGGCGCCTCGCCCAGTTCCGCGGCAATGGTAGCCGGAATGGTGCGCACCGGTTCCAAGAACGTATGCGGGATGACCGAGGCATTGCCTGTCACCATCAGCACGGCCATAGTCTCGCCAATGGCCCGACCGATGCCCAGGATGGCCGCCGTAGAGATACCGGAAATGGAGTAAGGAATAATGACTTTGTAGATGGTCTGCCACTTGTTGGCGCCCAGCGCCAGGCTGGCCTCTTTCATGGCCCGCGGCGTGGTGCGCATGGCATCCTCAGACACCGAGATGATGGTAGGCAGCGCCATAATACCTAAGACAATGCTACCCGCCAGGGCAGTCTCGCCCACCGGTAAGCCGAACAGATCCTGGATAAGCGGTACAATCACCACCAGCCCAAAGAAACCATATACGACGGAGGGGATACCGGCCAACAGCTCAATAACTGGTTTAAGGATGTTGCGCACTTTGGGGTTCGCGATTTCCGCTAGGTAAATGGCCGAGGCCAGACCCAAAGGTAAGGCAATAAGGATAGCGCCCAAACTTACCCACAGGGTACCCAGAATGAGGGAAAGCACGCCCAACTGCACCGCCGGTTGGATGGTAGGGTACCATTGCCGGCCCAACAAAAAGTCACCCAAAGAGACATTGGCCAGTTTTATCTGGTGCCCCTTGAAATCCTTGGCCAAGTACTCCTCGGGGAAGAAGGCCAGAATGTTCGGTTCTTTGGCTACCAGTTCATTCAGGCGCTGGGGCAGGTACTCAAAGTTGGCCCCTATCTGTTCCTCTGTGTAATAATCGGTGATGTCATCAATGGAGAACAGCTTGATGGGGGCATTGGGGCCGCCCAACTCTTTCCAGTTGGTGATGTTCTGGTCAAAGATTTCCTTCACCTCTTCTGCCTTCAGCTCTTTGACCGGGTTGTTCTGGTGCACGGCAATCACGGAGCCCTCGGCCACCGGTGACTGGCTGAAAATGCCCAAACCTTCTTTGAACAGGAAGAAGACAATCAAAAGCACGGTGATACTAGTCACCGTGCCGCTGATGGTAATCAAGCCTTCAATTAACTTTTCGCCCAGATTGTGGAAGTACCTTTTCAAGGGAATGGGTTAAGCGGGTTGAATTATTTGCTTAAAGGAATGTAGCCAATCTCCTGCACCGTCTGCTGGCCTTCGGCAGAAAGCACGTAGTCTACAAACGGTTTCACTTTGGCCTCAGAAGTGGCGTCATAGAAGAAGAACAGCGGACGCGAAATAGGGTAGGTTTTGTTTTTGGCGGCCTCCAGGCTCGGGGCCACAAAGGTTTTGCCCTGGTCATAAGACACGGACAGCGCCTTCACCTCTTTGGTTTCGTAGGCCAGGCCAATGTACCCGATGGCGCCTTTGGTTTGGCTTACAGACTGTACAATAGAACCGGTGGCCGGCATCATAAGAATACCGTTGGCGTAGTTCTTTTTGTCCATTACGTGCTCTTTGAAGAACTCATAGGTACCGGAGCTGGTCTCACGGGAATAAGGCACAATTTTCTCGTCGGCGCCGCCCACTTCTTTCCAGTTGGAGATTTTGCCGGTGAAGATGCCTTCCAGTTGCTCGCGGGTCAGTTGGCTCACCTTGTTGCTGGGGTGCACAATGATAGAAAGAGCATCATACGCGATGAGGGCTTCCTTTACGTCTTTCTTGGCGCCTTTCAGTTTCAGTTTCTCCTCGGTTTTTAGACTGCGGGATGCCATGGCGATGTCAGTGGTGCCTTCCTGCATGGCAGACAGGCCCACCCCGGTTCCGCCGCCCACCACGGTGATGGCAGCGCCTTGGTTTTTGCCCATGAATTTCTCAGCTTCCTGCTGGGCCAATGGTAGGACAGTGTCACTGCCTTTCACCGTGATGGAGGTAGCCCCGGAGGTAGCTTTATCTCCTTCTACATTCTCTTTTTTGGCATCGCCGCCTTTGCTGCAGGCGCCCAGTAACAAGGTGGCAACCAATAAACTGCTTACCTGTGTTTTGATAGATTTTATCATTGTCGTGTTCATGTTTTTGCGTCAGTTTTGCAGAATTGCCTTAAAAATTGATTTGCGCCTGTACTCTCAATAACTGTCCGTGCTGGCGGTTGTCCAGGTTACGGGCGTCTCTGTTGGTGCGGTCTGTGATGGTGTATTGGGCGGCCAGCTCAAAAGCGGGGATGGGCTGCCATTCTACCCCAATCTCGGTCTCATACACTTTGCTGTAGCGGGCATCGGTCTCGGCTTTCCGGCCACCGTCATAGTACTGGGCTTTCAGGAAAGGAATAAAGTTCTGCCCTCCTAATTTAAAGGCATACATGGCCTGCGCGTAACCCCCTTTCAGGGATTTTGTCTGGATGGTGCGGGTAGCCGGGTCAAAAGTGGGGCTTTCGCCCACGTTGTACTCGGCCTGGAAACCGAAGGGCTGCGGATACAGCACAAAGCTGGCAGCCACCCGGCGATCGGTAAAGTTACCGCCCTTGATCTCGGAGCTGCTTAATTGGTCTGAGGTGACGGTGTACACCCCGGTGTAAGCCTGGATGCCGGGTTCTATGATCTGCCCGTTTTTGAAGGCGATGGGGTAGGAGAGGCGGGCCACCACGTGCTGGTTGTTGTTGGCTTCTTGTTTGTTCGCAGTCTGGCCATTGTACACGCCCAGGGCAAATACCCCGTAATCGCCGGAGCCTTTGAATTGGGTGTTGGCTAGCTCGCTGAATCTCTTCCGGATATGCGCCGGAGCCCAGTAGAACATCACGCCTAAGTCCCGCTCATTGGGCAAGGCCGTATTGAGGGCGTCGTTCCGGTCCAGGGTGAGGCGGTTCTGGCTTGACTGCATGTTCTCAAAGCCGTACGGCACCTTGCTTTGGCCAATTCTGATTCTGAACTCCTTTTGCTTGTCCAGAGACACATCGGCGTAAGCATCTCTGAGCTGCGCGAAGTGGATGGTGGAACTGCCGGAGGGGGTGGAGGCCAAGTCTGGTTGGATGTAGATGTACACCCTTTCGTGTACGTTGCCGCTGAACACCAGACGCGCCCTTCTGATGAGGAAGCCGCCGTTGTTGCCCACAGAGCGGTCGTATTCTGATCTCAAATCTGGGTTGCTTTCCAGCAGGCGGTTATAACGGATCTGCACGTATCCGCGCAACGATATTTTGTCATACCAGTGTGCCTTGGGGGCTTCCGGAGCTTTTGGTTTGGCCATCACTGAGTCCTGGGCAGAAGTGACAGCGGCCGAATCCCGGGTTGGGTTTACCGGAACCTGGGCCTGGGCTACCCCAGCGGAAAGCAGAAACGCAGCAATCACACTTATTTTTCTAAAATAAGATCTGGTTACGCTTTTGTTTATGGGTGAGAACATAAGCAAAAAGTGAAGTGTTTAATTGTAAAATTCTGTAACTGTTGCCTCTCTGCATTTAGTCAGAATGAAAAGAGGGTAATGGTAGGAAAACATCCACTTCAGCGTTATTGCCTTTGATTCTGTTCTGCCCATCAAAAAACACACGTTTAAAAATTAGTCTCGGGTTTTTAGCCGTGGTCTTTTGATGGTGCAAAAGTAGAGGGACAGTATTGCCTGAATATTACTTCTATGTTACCTAATTGTTAAGAAGTGTAAATATGCTTTCCTGGTCTCTGGATGGCAGTTGTTTACTTCAGATTTTGGTAATAGACGCATATAAAGCAGTGTTTTGTAGAACTTTCAAACCATGTTTGGCCGTAGATAGGAAAGCAAACGCAGGGAAACGCTGGAAAGCCGTTTTAAGGCTGTTTTTAGGAAACCTGTTTTAAAATAAAAGGTTGAAACCTAATCTGTTGCTGCGGAATTAGGAAGGTGAGAAACAGTAAATGAAGTTTTGGTGCCAAATTAAATTATCTTATATTTAATGACACTTTTTGCAGAGTAAGCTCCACGTAAGTCAATTGTTGCTATGGCTAGAAGCATCTTATTAATTGAACCCTACATTACCATTACGGTAGATAATGAAACCTCTATTCTATACGTAGACTGGTGGGGCGATATTACCAGACAAAACGTGTTAGATGGATGCCGGTTCCTGTTGAGCATGCTGGAGCAGGAAAGGTGCCACTTGATCCTGAACAATAACTCAAACGTA
Organism: Rufibacter hautae; assembly: GCF_008271695.1. GTDB lineage: Bacteria > Bacteroidota > Bacteroidia > Cytophagales > Hymenobacteraceae > Nibribacter > Nibribacter hautae. Next base: position 687,923 of record NZ_VKKY01000001.1, on the reverse strand, counting down.
ACTACGCACTGGAAAGCCACTGCCATCTGGGCTGCTACTGTGGGGTTCCTGGAACTGGACAAGACAACCTGTGCTTTTTTCGCGTGGGTGAAACCTCCCAAAAGCAATTTGTCACCAGACTACGCCGGGCGGCTAGAAGTTAAAAATGTGAAGATCGGCATCTTTGACAGCCAACTTGCCGCCGAAAGATGGCTGCTTGTTACAAAGCAAAAGGTGAAAGCCACAAAAGACGACGTAGTAGCCGCCTGAGCAGGGTTTAAGTAGTAAGGCAAAAGTTTAAACTAAAAACAAAGAAGGGCCATGCAAAGGAGTTGCTTTGGATGATATCCAGCAGCCCCTCCGCGTAGCCCTTTTTTAATTCGCCTAAATGCCAGCGCATTTCTTGTTTAAGACCTAGTTTCTGGAAAATCAGCGCAAAACTGTTCTAAAGCAGATCTGAGTTTAAGGGCAGATATTTATTCTGGTGTTTCCTTCCTACAGGTTTAGGATTCCTGTAGTGCCAAAATGCTCAATTGTTTTTTGGGCTATTCTTGTAAAAGAGGATAAAAGAAGGAGTAGGTAAAAAGGGTAGTGTATTTATAATCATAAATTATGATAAGCAGGTAGTAAATCACTTTTAACCAAGGGTCTTGCTTCAATTTATAAGAATCTTGGTTATGGCTTTGTGATAGATTGTTGGGCCTTAGGTTTTCTCCTGTTAAACTAAGGTGATACCTGATCCTATTCTGTCCTTTTGATGATTGATGTCTATATTATTCTATAAATCTACTTGTTGTTAATTGTGTGAATAATATTATCATTTAAAGAAGATGAGGTCACTGAATGGTTAGTAGTTTTGTCAAATCCTTTCTGGCTTGTTAATTCAGTATAATTCTTTTCAGGTTTTAAATATCAAATAAGTTTGTCGCTTTATTACAGATGTGTTTTAGGGTGTTTACTTGTGAATAATATGCCTTGAAGTGCCTTAAAGAGGGTTTTATTGGCTTTTACTGCCAGAAAAGGAGCGGTTGAGTAGGAGGTCGTTTCTACTTAATGTTATATAATGAAAGTGGGGCATGAAAATAGATGCAACTATTTTCATATATTGTAAGTACTTATATTGCACTTGTTTAACGACATTTGGAGATGTTATGATAGAAGTAGCAGTGTTATTTATATATGGAATAATAGGTGCTACTATTGGCCTTTTAGGGGCATTCTTTATAAGAAAGATCATTATCTCCTTCCTTGGGAAAAGCATGGTCAGTGTTGGTATCGGTTACTGTCTGGTGCTTATTGGAGTGATCCTGTTTATGAATATGGGGCACCCTAAGGTAGAAAATCTCATTTCTTTGCTGAAGACCCAGCAAAAAGCCACTGTTCAGGCGAAAGTATAAATCTTCCATTTAGTAAGCATCCTGGTCTCCTTTGAAGGTTACCCAGATGGTCAAGAACATGATCTTGAGGTCTAACAGGAGTGACCAATTCTCCATATACCAGATATCGGCCATTACCCTTTTCTGCATACTCTGCACGTCTTTTGTTTCGCCCCTGAAGCCATTCACTTGGGCCCAACCGGAGATACCCGGAGACAAATAATGCCGAACCATGTACTCATCAAATAAGGCTGAATAATCTTCAGTATGCTTGAGCATGTGCGGTCGCGGGCCAATGACAGACATATCGCCCATCAAGACGTTCAGAAACTGCGGCAATTCATCAATGCTGGTCTTCCGGATAAATGCTCCTACCTTGGTAACCCGGGCGTCTCCTTTGGAGGCCTGCTTTTTGTCTGATTCGTCATTTAGGCGCATGCTTCTGAATTTGAAGCAGTAAAATGGCTTGTTGTACCTGCCTGAGCGTAACTGCCTGAAAAATACCGGTCCTCTAGACTCCAGCTTGATAATCACCGCCATGACGGGTATAAGCCAGCTGAGGATAAAAACAATGACCAGGGAGGAGACAAGCAGATCAAAGACCCGTTTCACCAATCGGTTGGCCCGGTCTTCCAGCGGTTCTTGCCTATTGGTGAGAATAGGTACTGGTCCATTCAGGTCAATAAACACATTCTTTTCCTGGAATAGGTTGATCTCCGGTACAAGCCTGAACCTCATCATGTTTTTATCGGCTTCATGGATCAGGGCATCTACCCTTTCCTTGTCTTGGTTGGGAAGAGTGTAGAATACCTCTGAAACGCCCAAGGCTTTGGCCTGCGGAAAGCATTGGTCTATACACCCTAGAATATCCAGGTTGCTGCCGTTGCCAGGCTTGTCGTCAAAAAAGCCCTCTACTTTATAGCCCAGGTGCGGGGTTTGGTTGATGTAGTCCCTGATCTTTTCTCCTGTTTTGCCCGCGCCTATAATCACTACCTTCTTGTAGTTGATAAGGAGGTGGCGTTTGGTTTTCCGGATGAAGAGAAAGGCTACTTTCACCGTGAGCAGCACAAACCCGAACAAAAAAGAGCTGAGCCACACAAACTCAAAGGAGAGCGGCAATTGTTTGAGGGTCAGTTGCAAAGCTACCAGCCCAGAAAAGTACATAGCCAAGGCCAACGCGGTGGCTTTGATGGTAGGTATGGCTTCCCTGCTGAGCACACCTTGGTACAGCTCTACTAAGTGAGAACAGTAGAACCACATAAGGTTGAATAAGAGAAAGTTGAGCTTGTATTGATCTGGGATGCCGGATTCTAATTGGGCAGGGTTCGTTAGAAGTAAACCAATGGATAAGGAAAGGTTTAAAAAGAGGTAATCAATTGATATACTTATCCATTTAAAAAAGGTAGTATACTTGTACGGCATGGTGGATAGAGCATAGTATAAGTATTTGTATAGAATATTAGATAGGGGTGTTCGCGAGTAGCGGAGAGAGGCGTGAATAAAGCAAAATAAATATTAATAAAAAAATATTAAATTAGATTTTTAATTAGTACATTAGTTTTCAAGAAAATCTTAAACAGACCTGTACTCCTACTAATAGCTGTTATTATTACCAACAGCCTCCTACAAAAGAAAATCTTTTTCATCCCCGACCCTACCCACCTCTGTCTAGTTGACAGGTGTTTGCAGAAGTATTGCAGAGGACTAGCGAAATGAGAATGAAATCAGCTTTTAAGTATAGAAAAGTATAATCAAAAACTTCAACTATCAAGGCTAAGCCACTTTCTTGCGGAGAAAATCCTAAAGAAATATCTACCATCCCCTCTTACTGTTATCAAAGGAATTGACCTTTAAAGAAGGTTTGCTCATTGTGTAAATTCATCAAGCTAACCTTCTTCTTGCGCGTTTTAAAGGTGTATTGCAGAGCCTTCTTTATAATATATAATAATTTAATTAATAAGTTAGATTTAATCTTGTAAGTTATGAGAAGGGCATTAATTACGGGCATCACGGGCCAGGATGGTGCTTACTTAGCAGAATTCCTGCTAAGTAAAGGATATGAAGTGCATGGGATCAAGCGTAGGAGTTCTCTGTTCAATACAGATAGAATAGATCACCTGTACCAAGATCCGCATGAAGAAAACATCCATTTAAAGCTTCATTACGGCGATCTGGGGGATTCTACCAACATCATCCGGATTATACAGCAGGTTCAGCCAGACGAGATCTATAACCTTGGTGCCATGAGCCATGTGCAGGTGAGTTTTGAAACCCCAGAGTATACCGCTAATGTAGATGGAACCGGTACCCTCCGCGTGCTGGAGGCGGTACGGCTGTTGGGGTTAGCAGAAAAGACCCGCATCTATCAGGCCTCCACCTCTGAGCTTTACGGAATGGTGCAGGCAGTGCCCCAAACCGAAACCACCCCTTTCTATCCCAGGTCTCCCTACGCCGTCGCTAAGTTGTATGCCTACTGGATCACGGTCAACTACCGGGAAGCTTATAACATGTTTGCCTGTAACGGAATCCTTTTCAACCACGAGAGTCCTTTAAGGGGCGAGACCTTTGTAACCCGTAAGATCACCAGAGGGGCTGCCAGAATTGCCTTAGGAATGCAAGACAAATTGTTCTTGGGAAACTTGGATGCCCAACGAGACTGGGGGCATGCCAAAGATTACGTGGAAGCCATGTACCTGATATTGCAGCAGCAAGAACCACAGGATTATGTCATCGCCACGGGGATAACGACCACCGTCCGGGATTTCGTGAGGATGGCCTTTGCCGAAATTGGTATTGAGCTTGAATTTGTAGGGAAAGGGGTACATGAAAGAGGCATTGTTGCGTCTTGCTCTAACCCAGATTTCTTGTTGGAAATAGGCAGGGAGGTAATTGCCGTTGACCCGCGCTACTTCCGCCCCACCGAGGTAGAATTGCTGATTGGGGATCCTACCAAGGCCAAAACACTACTGGGATGGCAACCTAAATATGACCTTGCAGCCTTGGTGAAGGAAATGATGGAAGCTGATGTGGAGAATTTCCACAAAGAGAAGATTCTGCTGGAGGCAGGTTACCAGATCAATAACCAGTTTGAGTAGATGGAGCCAGGTGCTAAAATTTACGTAGCCGGCCATAGAGGCATGGTGGGTTCAGCTCTTGTTAGAAAATTGGAGAAGGAGGGGTATACCAATATTGTTTCCTACTCTTCCCGTGAGTTGGATTTGCGTAGCCAGTCGCAGGTAAACGATTTTTTCTCAGCAGAAAAGCCAGACTATGTTTTTTTGGCAGCCGCCAAGGTAGGGGGAATCGTGGCGAACAATACCTACCGGGCCGAGTTTCTGTATGACAACCTCATGATCCAGGGCAACGTGATCCATGCTTCGTATGTACACCACGTTAAAAAGCTTCTGTTCCTGGGGTCCTCCTGCATCTACCCAAAATTAGCCCCACAGCCTTTAAAAGAAGAATACCTCTTAAGTGGTGATCTAGAGCCAACCAACGAGCCGTATGCCATTGCCAAGATAGCCGGGATAAAACTGTGCGATGCCTACCGCGACCAATACGGGTGCAACTTCATCTCGGTGATGCCCACCAACCTATATGGACCAAATGATAATTACGATCTTCAAAACTCCCATGTGCTGCCCGCATTGATCCGGAAGTTCATCACGGCCCGTGAGAAAAAGTTGCCCATGGTGGAGCTTTGGGGTAGTGGTACTCCCAAGCGGGAGTTCCTGCATGCCGATGATCTGGCAGATGCCTGCTTTTACCTGATGAACACCTATGACGAGCCCGGCCTCATTAACATAGGCGTAGGGAAAGACATTTCCATCCTGGATTTGGCAAAACTGATCCAAAACGTAGTGGGGTATGAAGGACATATAGTGCTGGACAAGAGCAAACCAGATGGTACCCCACGTAAGCTGCTAGATGTGTCTAAGCTCAAATCCTGTGGCTGGGAAGCAAAAATCTCCTTGGAGGATGGGGTGAAGAACGTGTATGAGGAGATAAATGCCCGTTACCGGGTAGAATGGCAGCAACAGGCACTCACAGAAGCCTAAAGCAAAGTAAAGGCAGAAACCACATTTTCTTTCTGTCATCACCAGATTATGTTTCCTGTACTCTTTCATTATCCAGGGAGGCAGTGAAGCAGGTGTAGGAAATGAAAATCGTGTGATAACCTAAACCCAAAGCCATGTTGAAAGAAATCCAGCCTTATTTGCTTCCAGATGCAGAAATCAAACAGCTTGACAAATATCTGGAGTGTCCCATCCATAATCCCTCAGAAGGGTTAAAAGCCAATGCTTATTACTTCAATCATCCTGAGTGGGCAGAAGAGTATCTCACCTACTGCCATAGAAGCGACAGTTTCAAAAGTAGGTGGCAAGCCGCTGTGGGCGATTGGACAAACAAAATAGTGTTGGATATAGGTTGTGGGCCTGGTAATATCTATGCAACACTCAAGGGCAAACCAAAGCTTTTAATTGGGGTTGACGTGGCCCCGAAATCCTTGGAACTGGCAGGCGAATTAGGGTACCTCCCAATTCTAGCAGATGCCACCCACCTGCCGTTTGTTTCGGGGTTTGCGGATATCGTGGCATTGAACGCTGCGCTTCACCACTGCGAGGACATGGCCGCCATTTTAAAAGAAGCCGCCCGCCTAGTGAAACCAGGGGGCCTGATTGTGACAGACCATGATCCGCAGTTTAGCGCCTGGAATTACAAAGGATTGGCAAAAGTGCTATGGGAGGGAAGGCTTATCTTCTACAAAATCACAGGCCATGGCTTCCATAAGACAGATAGCCAGCAGTATTGGGGCTTAAAATGCGAAATCCACCATAAACCAGGGCACGGGGTCACCAAAGAGCTATTCACTGATACCCTAACCCCAAATGAATTTGAGGTCAAGGTTTTCCCGCACAACCATGAATTAGGATCCGAGGTTTTACAGGGCCAGAAAGGCAAAGCATCCCTGAAATACAGATTGGGGAACATTCTGTCTGGCCGGGACCCTAACGCCGATTCCAGTGCTCTGTCGCTGATGTGTGTGGCCAAGAAAAAAGAGCTGGTGTCTGCAGATTGATTGCCTTGAAGGTAGAAATATAACTGGTAGAAGGCTTGCTGTTTTGGAGCTACTCCTGTGTAGTAAAATAGGGTAGGTTTTTTGGGTGTTATTGGAAAAGTATAACAATAATAGATTTATAATTTTTGTAGTGAGATTATAGATAAAACTAATAGTAAGGTTAGAATTGAAATAGAAAATAGTCATACGTCATAGAGATAGTTAATCTAACATTCAAAGAATTCCTGATTGTTGCTCCCCCGTTTTTGTTGGTATTAGGTCTGATTGTTAATGATTTGTATTAGATATTGTATACAGTAGCGTAGCTTTATGAAGACAAAATCTACTTTCCAGTTATGGAAGTGTATACTCTTGCAGGGTTTTGCATTTTCTTTATTTCTTTTTCCTCTGGTTGGATCCGCACAGTTGCCAACCAGCTTTCAAAAAGTAGAATTAATAACAGGTCTAAAGAACTCCATCAACTTTGAGTTTGCACCAGATGGCCGAATCTTTATTCTGGATAGGTACGGGGAGTTGTTTATTTACAAACCCAACCTGCAAACAACGGTATCTGCCGGTACCTTAGACGTTTTCCATGATATGGAAGAAGGGCTGTTGGCTATTGCCTTCGACCCCAATTTCACGGTGAATCACTATGTGTATATACATTATTCACATGCCACTCTCCCAAAGAATAGGGTTTCCAGGTTCTTGATGAACGGTGACAACCTTGATCTAACTTCAGAAAGAGTACTGTTAGAATGGACGAGTGACCGAAATGGGTATTTCCATGCCGCCGGAGATATGGATTTTGACTCTAAAGGAAATTTATACATCGCCATCGGTGACAATTCCAATCACTCTCAGTACGCTCCGCTTAATGAATCCAACGCCAACCTTAGTGCTGAAAGAACCTCCTCTAATACAAATGATTTCAGGGGTAAAATCTTACGGATAAAACCTGAGGCAAACGGTACCTACACTATTCCGGCAGGGAACCTGTTCCCCAACGGAGAGGGTGGTTTACCCGAGATTTACGTAATGGGGGCTAGAAACCCCTTTAAGATATTTGTAGACAAAGGCCTAACTGATTGGCTTTTCTGGGGGGAAGTTGGGCCCGACGCGGATGTGGCCAGTGATGCCGGCCCAGAAGGGCTTGATGAGATAAACCTCACAAAAAGTGCGGGCAATTATGGTTGGCCCTATCTCTCAGGTGCGAACCGGCCTTACCTGAACACCTACGCAGAGCCGGACTTCTACTATGATAAAAACAATCCGGTAAACCTTTCTAAATGGAATTCAGGTGCAAAAACGTTACCTCCTGCCCAATCGTCCTGGTTAGACTTTTTTCACCAATGTTACCTGGCAGGCCCAAGGTACTACTACAATTCAGCGCTTAACAACCCTAAGAAGCTGCCTTCAGAGTTTAACCAGGCCTTCTTCTATTATGATTTCAACCAAAGTAAAATCTGGGTTGTAAAACTAGACGCCACCGGTAAAATCCTTTCAAACCAACCGTTCGCGCCAAGTATCACCGGGGCGGGTTTCATGGATTTGAAGATTGGCCCAGACGGACAGTTGTATATCCTGGAATACGGTGCTGGCTGTTGCCCCGGAAACGTTGGGAGTGGCAAGCTGGTCAGGTTAGACTATACCGGAATTGATACAAACAAAAGCCCTGTAGTGGCCCTGAATGCAAGTACTATCTCTGGTCCTCTGCCTTTAACCGTTAATTTTTCCAGCGAGGGTACTTCTGACCAAGACGGAGATGCCCTTACGTACGCCTGGGATTTTCAGTCAGATGGTACGGTTGATTCAAGCGAGCCAAACCCATCCTTCACCTTTACTCAAAAGCTAAATTATGATGTACAATTACGCGTAACAGATACAAAGGGAGCCACCACCTCAAAGTCGATCAAAATCTACGCTGGCAATACCGCGGCTACTTTTCAGTTTAACAGCCCGGTAGATGGCGGTATGATCAGTTGGGAAGATAACCTCAATTATGACATCGTGGTGAATGATGCGGAGGACGGCTCCACCGCCAATGGTACCATCAGTAGCAGTGCGCTAAAACTTGTTCCGGCTTTTGGGCACTTAACCCATTCGCATGATGGTATCACCATCAACAACACCAAAGGTACTTTTTACCTAGATCCCAGCGGGCACGATGCGCAGGGGCCTGATGACATCTTCTATATTTTTAAGACTAGTTATACTGATAAAGGTGGCTTAACTGCTTTTGACCAGGTAACGGTGCATCCAAAGATAATGGAGGCGGAGTATTATGACACGGAGTCAAACACCCGCCTGATAGATAATACAGATCAACTGGGAGGAGCTTCTTATTCGGTAAGGGCTTTGTCACATGGCGCTTATGTGATGATGGCGGGCAGAAACCTCAAAAACATACACTCTGTCTCGTACAGAATTGCCTCCACCTTAGGCGGTACCATTGAGGTTCACCGAGACTCCCCAGACGGACCAATCCTCAGCAAGGTGGTTGTTCCGGTGACTGGTAGTTTAGACAGGTGGGGAGATGTGACCGGCACCATCACAGACCCTGGGGGAAAACATGACCTGTACATTGTATTCAAGAAGCAGACCGGAGACATCAACCTCTTTGACGTCAATTATATTGAGTTTATTGGGGCCGGCGTTTCAGTAGACACGACACCGCCTAATATATACTCTATAAAGGGCACGTCTAAAAACCAGTTCCAGGTGAGGTTTAATGAGGCATTAGACCAAGCCTCTGCAGAGTCCCTTTCTAATTACAGTGTCAGTAACGGGATCAGCATTTTATCGGCGGTTTTACAAAGTGACCGAAAAACGGTGGTATTCAATACCACCAGCATTGTGCCTCAGGTGGAGAATGTTTTTTCTGTTTTGTACAGAAAAAACGAAAGTGGAGTGGTCTCCTCCACGCTCCTAACTAAAAACTTCACTTTAGATGAGGTGTTTATCCGGATTAACTCTGGTGGGCCTGCTATTGAAGTGAATGGAGTGCAATGGGCCAAAAGCCAGTTTCAGACTGGTGGTACTAGCGTTACCAAGACTACTGTACCTATAGACAATACCACCTCAGACGTAATCTACCTATCTGAAGTCAACAACAACTTTACCTATAATATCCCAGTGCCTCAGAGTGGAGTGTATGATGTTAAACTACATTTCGCCGAATTGGATTACACCAAAACCGGGTCAAGGCTGTTCAACGTGAACATTGAAAACGGGCAATACACGCTTTCCAATTATGACATCTTTGGCAGGGCCGGATACAGAACGGCACAAATAGAAAGGTTCAATGGTATCCAGGTCACTGATGGCTCCTTGACCATGCCTTTTACCGGTGTTGTGGGGAGGGCTAAGGTAAATGCCATTGAGGTAATTTATGGCAAGGAAACGGTGCAGAAACCCAATATCACCATTACAAACCCTGCCAGTGGTGCCACAGTTGTTCAACCTTTCAAGATCAATTTCAATGTGAACTACTGGCCTATTGGTAGTCAGACGTCGCATATTCATAAGATCATAGACGGCGTAGACAAAGGTGATGTCATTAGTACAGCTCCCATAACAGTTGATAACCTATCCTTGGGTGCGCATACTTTGAAGCTTGCCTTGGCAAACGCAGACCATAGTTTAACGGAATACAGTCATGAGATCCAGATAAATGTGGCTTCCCAACTGCTTTGTGTGGACAATCCTTTCCCTGTTAAATGGACAGAGCACATTATAGGGCCAGATGTGGCTTACCGGGCTGCCTACATTTACCCGGTAGATATCAATAATGATGGGTTCAAAGATATTGTAACTGGTGGGTGGTGGTACCGCAACCCCGGAATACCTAATGGAGTTTGGACGCAAAATATAATTGGTGCCCCTTTGAACAACATGGTGCTTGTTCATGACTTGGATAAAGATGGAGACTTAGACATTTTCGGTTTCCAAGGCAAATACCTTAGCTCACAGATGGCATGGGCACAGAATGATGGGAAAGGGAACTTCATTATCCATACCAACATTCCGGGTGGTTTTCCAGCGGGGTCAATCCAGGACAAAACCTTTATTGCAGGAGCAGCTATTGGTAACTTCAACGGGGTAGAGAATATCCAGATTGCTTTATCCTGGAATGGGGCTGACGCAAACAAATTGCCTGTGCAGATGTTGACTGTTCCCACCAATCCGGCCATCACCACCTGGGCTATAAAAGACATCATGCCGGTAGGGGTAGGCGAGTCTATGTCTGCCGTTGACATAGACAAAGACGGTGATCTGGACCTATTCCAAGGGAAAAATTGGCTTAGGAATGACAATGGCTCCTGGACCCAGTTTGCGACAGGAGTCACTCTTCCTTCCAAAATGGAGCGGAATGGATTCTATGACCTTGACAGGGATGGGGTCTTGGAAGCAGTGGTGACCGAAGATGGCATTGATAGAGAGATTAGCTGGTTGCAAATTCCTACCGATCCTACCAAAACCTGGACCAGGAAAGTGATAGGCACAGATGTAGATGCCGGACTTAGTTTAGATGTAGTGGATTTCGACTTTGACGGCGACTTAGATGTGGTCACCGGCGAATGGAAAAATGACCACCGGCTAATTGCCTTTGAAAATGATATCTGTGATTCCGGTACTTGGATCAAGCGGATTCTGCATGCGGGTGGTGCAACAACTCCAGATCACCATGACGGTACGCAAACGGTAGACCTTGACAATGACGGTGACCTAGATGTCATCTCTATAGGCTGGGACAAACGTACCCCACGGATTTTCGTGAATGGCGGAGGCGGTGCCACGAACCAGGCGCCGGTGGTTTCGGCACCGGTACCGGACCAGAGCGTGGCGGCAGGCGCTGCGTACGCCTACACCGTGCCGAGCGGCACCTTCACTGACCCAGACGGGGACGCGCTGACTG
>NZ_VKKY01000001.1:0-676494 GCF_008271695.1 Rufibacter hautae | reverse complement strand
GGACGCCTTCGCCTCGGGCGGGTCCAAGAAGTCCCCCACCACGGATGCTATCGCCGGGACCACGGACGACGCGATCTACCGCTCGAACCGGTTCGGGACGGGCTTCTCCTACAACATCCCCGTCAAGGGTGGGGAGTACCAGGTGGTGCTGCACTTCGCCGACCTGTACTGGACGGCGGCCGGCAAGCGGGTGTTCGACGTGAGCATCGAGGGGACGAAGGTGCTCAGCGCCTACGACATCGTGGGCAGGGCGGGGGCGGCCAAGACGGCCGCCACGGAGACCTTCACGGTGACCGTCACCGACGGCACGCTCAACATCGCCTTCGCCCGCCTTGTGGACAACGCCCTGGTCTCCGCCGTGGAGGTTATAGCAACCGGCGGAATAGGTACTAGTAGTATCGCTTCATCTTCTAGCAAAGTGGTATTAGAGCCTTCCTCTCCTAAAAATCTTGAGGCGAATGTTCATCCAAATCCTTTTGATGAGAATATTTATTTGCATCTCAACTCAGAAAAAGAAGGTGAAGAGTATGAAGTAAAGGTGTATGATGTTTTAGGGAATACCTTTTATAAAGAATCTTTCAAGCCTAAATTTATGGGTGAAAACGAGTTTAAGATTTCATTGCAAGACGCTCAATTAAGCCCTGGTGTTTACTTACTTTATGTCGTAAGTAAAGACAAAAGCTTCAGTAGAATGTTCAAGGTCCTGAAAAAGCCTTGATAGATAGTTAGGTTAATTTATTGCTTAAATAGTGTAGTGCCCTCATGGTTGCAAACTGGAAGCCTAAAATAGATGAGAAGTAAATTTCATGATAATTAAATTGGTTGTTAAATAAATCGGTGCATGAAGATTTTGCACCGATTTATTTTTGCCCTTTAAAAGGAAATGCTTTTATGTGATTATTTTTAATTATATGTGCGTTGCTGCGTTTGGTGCCAGTTGAATTTTGTATTAATAAGGTATGTATATAGGAATATGAAGTAAGTAGAATATGTGTGTAATGTTATGTTGTGTTTTGAATTAATTTTTTGTACTATAGTGTATTAACTCCTAAGTATATTTTGGGATATTATTTGGGATTTTTAGGAAGAACGGCCGTTTTAGGGCTTGTTTTTGATAAAATAAATTGAAGTATTATTTAATATTTTATAAATATATGTTGTTCTAGTTTGTTGAACTGTTTCATAGTCTTAAAGTAGCTTAGCTTCAAATTGTATATGTGAATTGTTTGGGCTTGTAGGGTAGAGTTATTGTTTAATAGAATTTGGAGATTGTAAGAACTTTATTGGTTCTGAAGAGGCAAGTTTCTTGAGTGGTATAAAGGTTTTAGATTCTAAATAGGTATGTATAATAAAGATACAGTTACTGGCCCTTCTTTTTCTTTTTACAACCGCTTTTTTAGATTAGTTTGGCAACTAACAGCCACCTTGTTCTTTACCTATTCTCCTAAACAACTGCATGGCTGGAGGTCTTTTCTGTTAAGGTTGTTTGGCGCTAAAGTGGGAAGAGGTGTACATGTTTATCCTAAAGTAAAGATTTGGGCCCCTTGGAATCTTCAATTAGAAGACCAATGCGGGATAGCCAATGGAGTTATTCTATATTCTCAGGGCAAAATCATCATAGGGAGAAGGGCGGTTGTTTCTCAAGGAGCACATCTGTGTACAGGAACCCATGATTATACAGAGTTGGGTTTTCCTTTGGTCACCAAACCGATACAGGTGGGTGACTTTGCCTGGGTTGCCGCAGAGGCATTTGTACATCCTGGGGTAACCATAGGAGAAGGATGTGTTATTGGGGCTAGAGCCGTTGTGACAAAGGATATGCCGGCCTGGATGGTTTGCTCAGGTCATCCGTGCAAACCCATCAAAGACAGGATGGAAGAGAAGATACAGAAAGAGAGGTTCTTAGAGCCTGTTTCTTGATGATAGTTTTACAACAGTAGCTTTCTTTTTATAGAGTTTGATTGAAATGGCACGTAAACTTGATCTTACAATTGCTATCCCAGTAAAAAACGAAGAAAGAAATTTACCTGATTGCTTAAAAGCTATCGGGCAAAATCTGGCACAGCACGTTGTGATTATTGACTCAGGAAGCACAGACAGCACGAAAGAAATTGCAAAAGCCTACGGAATAGAAGTCATAGATTTTTCTTGGGATGGTAGATACCCTAAAAAGCGTAATTGGTTTTTGAGAAACCATACTCCTAAAACCAAATGGGTTCTTTTTCTGGATGCTGATGAATATCTGACCGAGGATTTCAAATCTGAGCTTAGAGTTGCTCTAAATGACAATGATAAGGTAGGTTACTGGCTTAATTATTCGGTCTATTTTTTAGGAAAGCAGCTAAAAGGAGGCTACCCATTAAAGAAGCTGGCCTTGTTTCAGGTTGGTGCTGGTGAATACGAGCAGATTGATGAAGATAAATGGACACAGCTGGATATGGAGGTGCATGAGCATCCCATTCTACAAGGAAAAGTAGGTGTTATTAAAAGTAAAATAGACCACCAAGACTTTAGAGGAATATCAAATTTTGTGATAAAGCATAATGATTATGCAGAATGGGAAGCTGCCCGTTTTCTGAAATCTTTTACCAATTCTTCTTGGGTGGCTACCTTGACTTGGAAACAGCGGGTTAAATATCAATTGATGCAAAGTGTCTTAATTGGTCCTGTTTTCTTTATGGGGAGTTACATCTTTTTAGGTGGTTTCAAAGACGGTGCAAGAGGCTTTGCATATGCTATTCTAAAGATGTCTTATTTTATGCAGATCTATTGTAAATTAAAGGAGAATATGAGAAAGGAGCACTTGGTAAAACAGGTTGATACCCTAAGTAATGATTCCATTCTCCCAGATAGATTGATCTCTTTAGGTGAAAATTGAATTTTCTTCTCTGTATCTAAAATTACTGCTGCTATTCAATTAGGTTTAAGGGCTGTTTTAATAAAATAGGCGTCTTTTTAAATACTCACCACAGATTTTAAAGTTGGTTTGTTAAACGGGATATAAGTTGTGAAAAAAAGAATTTTGCTCATAAGTTATAATTTCAAACCAGAACCAACTGGTATCGGGAAATATTGTGGAGAGCAAATCCATTGGCTGGCAAATAGAGGGTATGATTGTACAGTTGTCACCACTTACCCGTATTATCCTTACTGGAAGGTGCAGGAACCTTACTACCATAAGAGGTTCAGGTTTTCTTCAGAAGTCCAGCAATTTGAATCTGGAGGTAAGATCAGGACCTTACGATGTCCTATCTACGTGCCCGCAAATCCGTCAGGTCTAAAGAGAATTATCCTGGACTTTACCTTTCTCTTATCGGCTGGTTTAAGAGTGCTTGGTTTGGTTTTCTCTCAAAAGTTTGATGTAGTTATTACAGTAGCCCCTTCCTTTCTGATTGGGTTTCTGGGGGTACTATATAAGGGGTTGAGAGGAGCAAAGCTTTTGTATCATATACAAGACCTGCAAATTGAAGCGGCCAGAGATTTGCAGATGATCCAAAACAAAAGAGTGATAGAGATACTGTTTAAACTGGAGAAAGCTATTTTCAACAGAAGTGATGTGGTGAGCAGTATTTCAGAAAGTATGGTAGACAGAATCCAGAGCAAAGCAGAGAAGCACGTGTTTCTGCACCCAAACTGGACCGATACTTCTCAATTCTATCCCATCAAAGATCAAGAGAGCCTGAAAGAATTGTTTGGGTTTAAGTCCACAGACAAGGTAATCCTGTATTCTGGAGCTATAGGAGAGAAGCAAGGCTTAGAAGCCATCATCCAGGCTGCAGACAGATTCAGAAATCAGGAAAACTGGAAATTTGTTATCTGCGGTTCAGGGCCTTACAAGGCACGGCTTATTGACTTGGCAGAACGCTTAGACCTGCAGAACTTGATTTTCTTTCCCTTACAGCCTTTTGAGAAGTTCAACCAGTTCTTGAATATGGCCGACCTGCATTTAGTTATACAGAAAGGTATTGCCAGTGATTTGGTCATGCCTTCAAAACTGACTACTATATTGGCCGTTGGTGGCTTGGCGTTGATCACCGCTAACCCCGGAACTGGTTTGTATGCGCTTGTGCATAAGCATAACATGGGTATTCTTGTGGAAGCTGAAAACCAGGAGGCCTTGAATACTGGAATTTGGAATGCTTTAGTTGGTGCCAGTAATGAAAGTATCAAGTCTGCGGCTTGCGCTTATGCAGAAAAGTATCTTTCAATTGAAAGCATCATGCAATCCTTTGAAGAACATGTGTTTTCAACTTCCATGAATTCTATGCTTAAAGGAGCAGATAAATTGGCCCGCAATGAAAAAGACTTCGTGGAGGTGAATGGTTAGGCCAGATAATAGATTCACAGATGTTACCTGTTTTTACCTTCGTTTTAAGAAAATAGCTTAAAAAGGCAAAAGCTGGCAATGGTACTAGGTTGAAGGAATCGGCTCTCTTAAAGCAAAGGTTGGTTAACTAGAAAGTTTAGTCTACCTTTTTCTCCCTACTATGATTGTTTTAGTGCTTCCCACACCCTCAATGCATGAGGCTTGATGGCAAAAAATGCCTCGTAAGTAGTTCTTGCATTACTTCTCATTTGGCCTCTCTCTTCTTCTGATAAATCCGTCCAGGTGCTTAGCAGCTCTTTTGTGCCTTCCTGTGTGTCTTTTGCTAACAAGCCGCCTCCAGTCTGGGCAATTTCTCTCCAAATGTTTACTTGATCAGAGATTAAAACGGGTTTGCTGCAAGCAAGTGCCTCTGCCACGGCAATGCCAAAATTCTCTTGATGGCTTGGCAAGATAAAAGCCTCACAACCATAAAAAGCCCCCCATTTGGTTTCGCCGGTCAACATGCCAGGAAAGTAGATAGATCTATTTCCCAGCAGGGTAGTTTCTTCGGCTTGTTTCTGTAGCGTTTTTCCGTAAGGTGTATCCAAACCTGGGCCAGCAATTACCAGGGCTGGCCATTCCCTGGTAATTGCAAGTGTGCTGTTGGGAGATGAATCATTTGCTTCGGCTAACTCAGGAACCGGTTTATGGAGGTGGTGGCGCATGGTCAACTCAGCATAAGCCTTAAGGAGAAGATCAATGCCTTTTTTTTCATGTATGCGGCTTAGAAAGAGGAGGTAAGGACGGGTCCGCAAGTCAGGGCAAAGCGCAAAGAAAGATTCCTCCATGCTTGAGGTAAGTTGGGGTGGCTCTGGGATACCATATCCTACGTTTATTTCCCTTTTTGGAAAATAAGGCGTAAAAGGCTCGCGTGCCAGGCTAAGCTCTGCCTCGCAGGTAAATAGAACTCCTGCCGCTTCATTGATGATACGGCCTTCAATGAGTTTCCAATAAACCCAGTTCCTAAGGGCCTTTAGTTTCCTGCCTGCCGCTTTCTGAAAATAAGGATCAAGCATTCCATGGGGCATGACAAAAAAGCCAGGGAGTTTGTGGCCTCCGGGTTTTGTGGCCGTTGTTTTCAGTCTCAACTTATTCAAGGCACTCCTCACGGCATAACCATGATGAAGCCAAAGGCCGTGCACAATGACCGCATCAAACCGGGGAAGGTTTTCAAGGAGCCAAGGGGATAGTTTTGGGGAGTAGTTCCATGGTCCTTTGCCCGGGCCCAAGGCATGGATGGTAAACTCATCCTTGCCCAGAAACGCCGCCTCGGGAGAATCTAAACAAACTACCTCATTTGATACTCCCAGCTTTTCAAGTTCAGGAATGGAATTCCGGATTCCTTGGCAGGGACCGCCACTTGCAGGATTCATACTCCCAATTACTCGTAAAATCTTCATCAGGGATCAGTTATTAGTTGTTCTCCACCTATTAATCAAGCCTTCTGTTCTGGTGGGATACTTTGGGTCTTAGCCTGCCTCACTAAGGCCATTGCCTGAAAAATATTCGTTAAATAAACATTCTTCCTTCTAAGCTTCCAGGAGGAGAAATCAAGGAAGGAGGTAAGGCCTTCAAACACATACAAGTTGAGGTTCTTTCTGCTTAATTCCGTGAAGCTCCAGGTAAGCGTTTATCATATGTTTTCTTGAAAACCGGCTGCAATTGTCAAGGCCTCGCTGCACCAAATCTGATAAGATGGAAGAATCATCCAAGGAGAGGAGAGCCACCGAAAACTCATCTGCTTTGTTTGGGTCACAATGGAGACCGGCACCACCGCTCACCTCAGGCATAGGTTCTGTATTGCTAGCGATCACAGGAGCACCGCAAGCCTGCGCTTCAATAACCGGCCAGCCAAACCCCTCAGAGTAAGAGGGGAAAACAAAAGCCTGGCAGGTATTGTACAGTGCCTCTAAGGTGGCATGGGTAGGATTGACGATGGAGAAAACCCTTTCTTGTAAACCAAGCCGATGCGCATGCTCCCTTAAGGCTGGGTCAAGGGGTTTAGCGGCTAAGCAGATGTTACCTTTCCAGTTGTCTCCAAGCTCGGAGACCATGTCAAGCAGCAATTTTCGGTTTTTCCGGGGATGCGCAGAACCTACATGAAGAATGAAAGGAGCATCAAGGGGAAGGCCACTTTTCTTCAACCTTTCAAAGGCTACATCGGGAGGGATTTGTTTGAAGTCGGCATTGAATGCATTGTAGATTATCCGCCAATCTCTCTCTTCCGGCTTTTCAGCTGAAGTGATCTCCCTTAATTGCGTAAGTGTTAGTTCGGAGACACACGCAACGGAAACCGCGGAACTTAGGTGCTTATGAATCCATTTCTGTAAAATCTTCCCGAAAAAGGACACGGCAACATGAGTGCCTGGGTAGCCTTTTGCTGCCCTGATGGCAATCACATCATGACAGGTGATACTGGTTTTAGAAGAAGGCAGGAATTGCAGATAAGGGGCATTGGAATGATCGCAAATGTGAAATCGGACTTCCTTGTTTTTTGCCTTGATCTGAAATACCCGCCACTGCAGCAGAAGACAGAAGAGAATATATTTATCCAGATACCCCATCCATTTCCCTAATCCAGAAGTGGTGTTCTTGAAGAATACCCCAAAAAAGACGACTGGCCGCCAAATCTCAGAGGCATGCCCGGCCTCCTGAAAGCCATGGTACAGCATCTGGGCAAACCTTTCCATGCTCTCCTGCCTATCCCGGGGGTAATTGCCTATCAATATGAACTTAGCCATATTCTTCTAGTTAAGGTGAGTGCTGGCTTCTTTTATAGCCAACTTGGAGTAAGTCTTTACTATCCAGAGCAGCCAAGAATAAACATGCTCCCTTTTATGGGGCTCTTAAGGAAGGAGAGCTTTGCTTTTTGAAGGCCTAAGGGAGGCTATCATCAAACCTCCGATAAGGGTAGAGAAGCCGAGGGCAGAAGGCTGGGCCCACTGCCCCTGGGGTACGATCAATAAGCCGAAGCTCAAAAGCATCCAAGGCAGTAAGTCTCCTGCCACCAACTTTCTATAGGCAGCTATCGCGATTTTAAGTGAAAACCCCAATCTGATCAGAATAACAGCCAAGCCCAAGAAAAGCCCTAACTCTCCAATTAATCTTCCCCATTCCCCTTCTGAGATCAGGAAGGTTTTGCTTCCTGAAAGAAGCATACTTCCTACGTTGGTGCCCATTCCAACCCCATACCCAAAGAAGGGTAGATCTTGATTGTCTTTGAAGGAGCCAATCAGGCCACCCAAATACCGGTCTAGCAATACGCCTTCCAAGCCATCTTCATTGGTTGTAGCAAGCTCAAAGCGGGTGGTGAATGCCACTGTGGCTGTTTCAAAAAAGCTGGTCTGGCTTAGCAACAAGAGGGTGATGCCAATACCAATACTGGCAAGGACAAACTTGCCTGCATATTTAGGTTTGCGTGAAACCGCTGTAATGGCAAAAATCAGACTTACCCCAATCTGAAAAAATAAGCCTCGGCTGATAGAAAGCGGAATAGCAGCAAGAAGAGCAGAGGTAGCCCCAATCAAAATGAGTTTATTTATCTTATCGGTATTGAACCAGAAGTAAATAATAAAGGAGGCCACAAAGCCGTAAAAGAGGGTGAGTCCGTTGGTAAACGAGAAAGTGCCCGGTGGCCGGAGATACCCTAATGCGCCGCTAAAGCCCGCACCCGCTACATCTCCTCCCACGCCTCTGTTTACCCAGGCCGTTTGTGGGCTATAAAACTGTAAAGCAATCAAAAACGCCATGGGAATGGCCATCCACAGAGTCACTTTCCCAATTTTAATCACATCGTCCTGGTTGAAGAGCCGTCCAATGGCAAACATCATTGGAAAATGCAGCAGGAAAATACGGGCTCCGTACAAGGCGACCATCATATTTCCATGACCCAGAAAGGTAGCGGTGAATATGCTAGTAATGCCAATCAGCACGGGGACAATCAAGTAAGGGTGAAAGGGAAACAGGCCCCGGTGCAGGGTCTTTGCCACTATCAGAAGCGCAATAGGATCCCGAACAATCAACAGGGGAGTTGCCAAACCCGGGAACACCCATTTACGAATGGCACCTTCAAAGATGAGCAGAATGAAGTAAAGCCATATTGCCTTCTTCAGCAGTTGGTCTGATGCTGGCAACGCCGGGTTTGCTCTAAAGGGAAGGCTCTCTAGGGTTGCAGCCTGGGTATCTAGAAGGCCCCGCGGATTTCTGGTATAAGCACGCATATTGCTGAGATAAACCTAATTGTAATTCAAGACTGCCTTAGCCAGTTCTCTGCCGTAAACCTCCCAAGGTCGTTTGCGAGCGGTTTCCATGGCTGCCCTCCCCGCAGATTGGATGGTGTTTGGGTGCCCGATGAGTTTTTCAATAGATGCTCTTAGGGCATCTGCAGAACCTGCCGCCACCAGCCAGCCAGAATGATCATGGGTGATAAGATCAGGGCCAGCCGTTCTTTCAGTGGTGATAACTGGGGTACCCTGAGACATGGCTTCTGAAATTACCAGACCAAACCCTTCGAAAAGAGAGGGGAAAACAAGGGCGTCTTGGGTGCGCATAAGGGACAAGACATCTGGATGCGATAAACTGGGAATCCAGCGGTGTTTTGCCAAAGCGGCATCTAACGCAGGGCAGTTTGTGCTGGGTTTTCGCCCTACAATGGTCAATTCCACATGCTTTTCTAGAGGGGCCACGGCGGCAAACAAATCAGCGATGCCCTTCCGCTGGGAAAGTCCACCTACAAACAGCAACTTCAACCGTTTGCTTCCGGAGCCAGAGCGATAATCCCTGCCGTTTACGACTGGAGGAAAACCGTAGGGGATGATTTCTATGGGGGCGAGAGGGCCAGGATAGTCTTGTAACGTTTTGGCGGTAAATTGGCTGGCTACAAAAATCCGGTCGGCCAACCGTAGTTCTTCGTCTTTTCGGGCAAGCTTTTCTTCTGAGTCCTGAAGGCCTTTTAGGGTAGAGGCCCATTCAGGTTTTTGGAGCCGCTCGTTTTCCAACAGTCTTCTGGCGGTTCTCCAATACCCAATGGGCAGATCGTATAGGCAGTGGAGGTGTAGGTTCTTTGCCTTTTTAAACGAATCCAAAGCCCCGTCTTCAAAGGCATAGACCGCCTTTGCTCCCTTTTTCAGGCCGGAGGTTATTTTGGACGCTACGTGGTTATCAAATTTGCGGTAAACCGAATCAATGCAGAACGGGCCGGTCTCGTGTTGCGTGAAAGGAGAAAGACCTGCCTTTGTAGCCAGAAGCCGACCTGCTTCCATCCACGGCCAGGTTTTGGTGACCGTTTTCAAGCTGAGGTCAAACCGTCTTCTTCGTATTTCCTTCAATGGGCCAATTCCGCCAACGCTATCCAAGGCACTCCCGGGAAAAGAAGCGATAGAGGTTCTGAATTCAGAAAGCATGCCCGCTTCCTGAAAGCCGAGCGCCGCTGCCCGTACGTTTGCATTACCTGTTGGATGGGATAGAATAACCACGGGACCTGAGCGCTAATTAGGGGTTAAATTCAGTTTCAATGCTTCCTTCCATCTCTGCACGACCGCAGGGGCGGAAAACTTTTCAGCGTAGAGCCGTTTCTGGGTTTCTTTTGAGATTTTGCCTGCCGCAAGATCGGCTGCGAACAGCTCCACCGATTTCTTGATCTGTTGATAATCTGAACTTGCCGGGATCACTCTGGTTGAAACAGGATCACAGGCAATATCAGGAACCCCGCCACGGTCTGTCGCTAACCAGGGAGTGCCGGCACTCATCACTTCCAAAAGGCTTATTGGCAATCCCTCGGGGTGCACGGAAAGCAGCAAAAAGCCATCCAGTAAACTCAAGACCTTTTTAAGTTCTGTTACACCAGAGAAAGGGCCGTGGTACCGCACTCTTGGGAAATTTTCAAAGTAGGAGAACGGATAGGCTTCTCCTTTTCCCCATATATGAAATTCAACATCCCCTAAAGCAGGTTCTTCACTTAGCTTGCACAACAGGTCAATGCCTTTTTCCGGAATCAGGCGGCCATAGTAGCCTAGTTTTATCTTTCCGTTTTTGGCCAGCGGAAGCGGTTCTACCTTAATCTCCCGGGATAGGCAAGGGATAGTGTCAATGGTCCGGCTTAAAGCGGCCGACATCTCCATGGCATTCCTGTTCGAGCAGGCGATCACGGTATCGGCTTTCTTGAGGGTGCTTACATACTGGTTTCCCCAAGTGGCCTGGTCTTCTTTGTCTCCCGCAGTATGATGGTGGTGAACCCAGGTTCCTTTTATTCTCAACAGTTTAGGTAAAACACCAATGCTTTCTCCCTGACCGTTGGTGTAAAGGGCATCATACTGGTTAGACTTCAATTTAAGAGCCACGGAGACCAGCCAGATGAGTCTTTCTGCCGAAGATTTGTTCTGGCCCAGAAAAACGTTCCGGCATTTGGCACGGTATAGTTCCTCAGTGGCTGGAGGTATCCTGGAGTTTAGGACAATCAGGTCAATGATGACAGACTTGTCGCTCATTTTCTGGCAGAATTCAAGAAGATGGCTTTCTATTCCGCCGGTGGGTAAAAGCTGAGTGGAATAAACAACTATCTTTTTCATGGTCCTCCTATTATTGCCCCTTCTCTAAAAGAGCTATGAGTTAATATGCTCAAGGGCTCTTTCACTGAAAACCCTTTTCATTTGCTCGTTCGCTAACCCTGATGTACACGCCGCCTTAACACCCATTCTGTAAAGCCGAGCCATCAATGAAGCCCTCTGCTTTATTTTCTGGAGTTCTGCCGTATCTGGGCTTTGCATGACATTGCCTCCCATAGCCACAGACTTAGTTACAATGGAAGAAAGAAACTCTTTCTTTTTGGTCAAGGCTGCCAGGTTGACAACTGGTTTGGAGAAGGAGTCAGCGGCCAGCACCTCTTCATAGGAAACAATATCCAGGAACTCTGCTACGGTGGCCAACCTTGGGTCTGAAGGATTAGGATGGATCAGCATCACATTAGCGCCCATTCCAAGGCAGGGCAATGCGCAATGTATTTTGGTGGTTACCACCAGGGCTGCCCTGCAATATCTTTCAAGAAGCGAATTCATGTGGGGTTCTGATTTTTGCATGAATTCCTGGATGGTTCCGCTTACATCTGGCGGGTCATGGGAAACCCTAACCATAGAAGTGCCTAGCAAACCCTCTAACTTCTGTTTTACCTTCTCAGGAATGGGGTGGTCAATGTTGTCAACGAGCAGAACTTCGCCTTTCCCGGTGGTATTAATGGGGGCTCTTTTAGCGGTGGTGATTGTTAAGCAACTGGAGTAGTAAGCGGGAATGCCCCATCCCAGAAACAGTTTCAGGGTTTTCGCATCCCGGCACCCAATGGGGGCATGTTTCTTGAAATGGTCTCTGACTTTTCTATTTGATAATAATTCTGATTGGGCAATGTGAACAGAAACGTAGACCGGTTGTATGTTCTCTGGAGGAGGAAACTTGTCAAAGGAATGCATGTACCAGCCATTGGCCACCAGTAGCCCCGGTTCTGCAGCATCAATTTCTGCCATAGCTTCTCGGTTTACCACCAAAGCATTTGTAGGTAAGAAATTCTTAGCCACCATGCCTTGTAAGACATCTCCAATATTATTCCTGAGGTCTCCCTCAATCTGGTAGTAATACTTCATAAGGAATAATTTATAAAAGGATAGAATTTGATATAAGTAAGAACTTACTTCTATGGATAGAATAGGGGAAGGGTGTTTTTGGCTTGTTTTAAGAATAACTGTTAAATAACGCTACCAAATCATGCCGGTCTTTGGTCCAAGGGTGGTGTAGGAAGTCTGGGTTGTCTGGTTTTGCCCCGTTGAAGTGTAGGATGTGTACGTCTTGGGAGGCTTCTATTATTTTTCTCCTAAATCTTATTGGAATATCGTTATTTTCTATGGCATTAAAAAACCTTGCCTGAAAATTCATCCTAAAATCAAAGGATAGGGGCTTGTTGAATTTCTGCATCCAGAGGTAAATAATTTCCTGGTCACTGGCGGTGCTGGCCCTGAACTCCTTTAAGATCTTTAGCAGCGCCCGGTATTTATCTGGGGTTCTGTCTTTAGGGCCAATCCTTAATACGCCTGAGTTCATGGAGGCGAACGGAGGTAAGAAGATACCCATGGTCAATGCCTTGAAATAGGCATTTGCCAGGCCAAAAGACTTCTTCAGCAGGGGGCGGTTGAAAGAGAATACAGGTAGAATCCGTTCATTGGCAGCGCTTATCCCCAGAAAGGAATCATCCTCCATGAGGGCACTCAAATCTTTCAGTACCAACATGTCTGCATCCAACACCAAGATGTTGTTGTATTCTGAGAACAGATTGCTCCAGAAATTCACGATGAAGAAGCCGGCATCATTGAAAGATTTAGATTCAAACTTTTCATTCTTATCTACAAGCAGTTCACGGTATTCAAACTCTTGAGGGTTGAAGCGTTTTGGAGTTACTTTTGGAAGAAGAGAGAAAAAGTCCTCCAACTCCCTATCCACATCTGGGGTTAGAAATAAAAGAATTGGTGGGTGATTCACCCAATTCTTATTAATGGAGTTGATTAACGTCTTCGCATAGCGTGCAAAATCCTGATTCACTACAATGGCAATCGCATTCTCTTTTAAGGGTTGACCAAGCATGGCTTACTATATTTCAAGAGCTAACCTTACGGGCAAACTCCGCCTGATTTAAGAATTCAATATATTTCTGGGCTACTACCTGTAATCTGGGTTTTGGGGCTTTTTTTGCGAAAACAGCTTCAAATCCCGAATCACAGAAAAGCAGTTGGTCTGTGAACAAGCCGGTGGAAGCGGGGTCCAGGATTTCCAGGGGCATTTTCCCTCTAAGTAAAACCGGGAGCCCATGCTCCAGCATTGCCAAGGTTGCGCCGCTTTTACCTGATAGGATAAAGTCAGACCTGGAAATGCCCACGTCCGCTAACTGCAGTTGCAAGGAGATTTCAGGGGGCGGTAAACGGCCTAGTTCATGTACGTTGCCCTTCCCCAGAACAAGGGAGGCAGCAGTTAGGGCGGCTTCTGCGTGAGGACCTCCCTCACCAAAGGCGACCAATTCTGCCTTCAATCCTTTGGAGTGGGCTGCTTTAGACAAAAACAAAACCTGAGATCTGAAATCATCCAGCAAACCGGTGAAACTTCCAAAATGGGCTATTCTCAAGTGGTCTTCCTGCTTTCTGGCATAGCCATCTACAGGAACAATGGGTATGTTCCCAAACAAGGGGAGAAGTCTGGTTTTAGGCTGCGGAAGCTGTTTTTTGTAGATGTCAATGGTGGTGGTAATGTGATCAGGAGTTGTCCTTCTGAGCAGATCCTTGATCAGGAGTTTTTGGGCTTGTTTTAGCAAACTCCTTTTAAAACCCACTTCACCGTCAACCCCTACCCATAGTTCATGGAACATGATATGGAGTTTGCTTCCTTTTGTCAGTTCTTTTAAAAATAGATTCATGAAAAAGGGTAATCCTTTGTCATGAAAAGCAAAGGGCACGTATTGTAGGCTTATACAATCGGGCGCAAACTCCTCCAGATGCTCTCTTGCGATAGAGAACCGGGTTTGGTTTGAAAGGCCTGTGGGTAGTCGCACAACCTGTATCGAGATGCCGCTGGCTATTTGTGTTTCTAGTAGCGGTGCGGAGCAATACTTATCGTTTAGTGCAATAACTGTTACCTGGTGGGCCTGCCGAATCAATTCTCCGGCAAGACGACGGGTGTAATCGCCCACACCATCGCAGTCTGGTTCCAGGGAGCCGCAAAGGAAAACTACTCTCATCTTAGTACTATAAAATTGGGTTAGCCTTTGGGCTCATTTTGGTGAGGAAGCATACAATTCCCTTAAAAGCGAATAAGGTTGTTTGGCAGAAAGCCTGGTCTGCATCCAGGACCTGATGCTTTGCTTGTTTACAGGGCCGGTTCTAGTACAGCGGTCTCTGTTTTGGCTCGCTCTGTTTCAGGGGTCTTTTTGTCAAAAGTGAAGGAAAGGGATTGCAGATGTTCCTGGGTGTATTGCAGCAGCGTATTGATCAGAAGAATGATGCCGGTTATCTCCAGCGTCTCCTCAATGGTGAATACGATGGAATAGGTGATGCCTTCTCTTCCGTAGTTTTCTACAATCCAGCCGCCCAACATTTCCATCCCCAGGGTGCCTGAAATAAAAATAAGACCGGCCAGAAAGAAGTTACGGCTATACTTGAGGGGGAGAGACAACAGAAACTTGATGTAGGCTATGCTGAAAATGGCCACTAACACGCCAGCTCCCAGTACCCAGGAAAATAAGAAAATGCCGGTGAGCTTTAGCGTGTTCAACGGAATAGAGAGCATTTCATGAAGTTGAAAACCCTCGTCACACGCCAGAAGGCAAAATATAAAGGAGAGTCCTGCCCAATGTTTGTAGAAAGGGTCTCCGGTTGATTTCTTCGCTTTGGAAATCAAAAAGAATAAGAAGGCGGAAAAGAATAAGATGGAAGTTGAAAAGAAAGCAGGTACGTTTCCCTCACTGTCCATGTAAAACTTTTGAATGAAAGTGAAAACAGACTCGTAGCCCAGTACATTTCTCAGATAGCAGGCAACAAGGTTTAATGCCACTAGCACCAAAGTAGTTTTTATCAAAAACGATAGCACTTTGGAAGGGGCCACAGGCATGATGATTTGGGTATCTTTATTCATGTCAATTAGAAGTAATTTTATGAATCAAGCGGGTGAGCTATGGGCTGCCTTGTATAGGTTTATACAATAGTGGAGAGCTAAAAGTAATTGGTTGGGCGGGTTATGTAGGGTTAGCTTGGGAGATTTTCAAGATGCTGAAAACGGTGTTGATGAGTACCTGAACAAAGGCAACGAAAATGTTGAATAACAAAATACCATGCAGAGAAGCCACATCGAAAAGGAAAGCTCCTGCTACCAGAGAAAGGACATTGAGAGGGATGGAAAGAAAAGGATTGATTGCCCAGCCCCTGCTTGTGTATAAACCATACGATATGGTAGAGATCAAGCCAAGGCAGCTTCCTGTCATCTGTAAAAAGACCTCATCTTGCAGATTGGTGTAGTTTTTACCTAAAATCCATAACACTTCAGAAGGAAACAACCACACTACACTCAGTATCATGGTGCTCAACAGCGTGACCATGAGCTGAAGCTGGACATAACGGCTGAAAAGTAGTCTGGCGTTTTGTTGCAGCCGGGCAAACCGTGGGAACGTAAGCGTACTGAATAATACCCGGACTACTACCAAAACCAATGATAACCTGCTCATGGCACCTACCTGCGCAACGGCTTCGGTGGTGCCAAAGCTGGAGATGAGCCACAACGTTAACTGACCAGATAAACAGTAGTAGATAGAACCAGGAAGGATTCTGGAGACGAAGGTTAGGATCTCTTTCCTTGTTGCTGGGTCTGGTTCTTGCCCCAAATCGGCGTAACGGGCAGATAGCCTACGCAGCTTCAAGTTCGCCCAGATTTGAGGTACACCAGCGGCTAGCACGGCTACAAAAGCCCAGGGAAAAGCAAACATGGTTAAGCCAATAAGGGCGAGCCTCCCTAAATTCACCTGGATGTGGTTTTTCTGCAGGGGCGCAATATCCTGGCGTAGCTTCAAGGCCGTTTCAAGCAGGGTACCTGATAACGCCGATAGAAACGCAGGGATCAAACTAGCTGTGATCAACGCCGCCATCAGCCAGCTTGCCTGGTGGTGCCTTAGCAGGTAGAGCAGGAGGGGTACGGCGATAGCCAAGCTGCCAATCGCAAACTTTCTTCTTAGCTCCAGTCCTGTGTTGATGACAATGCCCAGTTGCTGAGGGTTCTGCCACACCTTTCCTCCTTGGGCCATCACGCCGGCAGAGATGCCCCCATCCGCTAAAATGGTCATTGTGCCCAGCATGGTATTTGCCAGTGTATAAAGGGCATACTCATGGGTGGGGAGCAGCCGTATAACCAAGATACCACTCAGAAACCCCGTGATTTGCACCAGTAACTGAGCCGACCCGGTAAGGGTAATCAGCTTCCCCCACTCAATAGCTTTAGAATAGTATGACTTCTTGTATATGTGCTGGGCAACTGCTCTCATGACCTATTTGATTTAGACGCTGATCTTCTGCCCTAAAACCAATCTCCTGTTTTTGAGGGTTTTTTGAAGATTTCAGCTTAAAACGGCAATGCCATTTTGAATACTTTGTTCACTTTGAGGTGGATTCTCTGGGGAAGAGTCCAATGATTGGTCCAGTGTACTTGAAAGGAGTTCCATCTTTTGATTTCATGTTGCCTGGTCGTTTCAGGGGCAGTAAACAAGAGTTTCAGGAGGGAGTTAGCCAAATAACCCGCCACCACATCTGGGCTGAAATATTCTTTCCAGTACTGGTAGGCAGCCTGGCCTAACCTGCTGTAACTACCCTCATGTTCTTTCAGAAAAGAATAAAGTTGGTCTGTTTTGTTCTGGGGGTAAAACAACGCAAACTCGTTCCAGTTTGGCCCTGGGGGCGGAACAAACTCGTCGGCGATAATCACAGGGCATCTGCCTAGGGCCATGCTTTCATATATCCTGAAACTTACGGGCGCCCACCCCGCGGGGCAGAGCGAAAACTTGGCGTGCCGGATAAGCTGAATGTATCGTTCCTTTTCTTCTTTCTGGTGGTTTAACCAACTGTCTGTGGCTTCTATCTGGAGTTCTGGATTTGATTTCAGGCTTTTGATTAACTCTGATCGTATTTTGTTTGACTTGGTGTTTCCTCTCCAACTGGCCAGGAAAAAAGGTGGTTCATCTACCAGGTTCTGTGAGAAGATTAGTTTGTTGGGGTACTCCATGTAAGGAACAGAGGCATGAATGGCAGGATCAAATCGCGCCTTGGGTAAACTGGTGTAGAGTCCTCTTAAAAGCCCGGTGGCGCAGTCATCCCTATTAATGGTGTAAACCTTGGAAGCAAATTCATTGATGAATGCATCTTTTTGCAAACTCTTGATATATCTGAAATCTTTGTAAGACTCTTTTTCCTGAATTATGAGGGCATCTGCGGTGTCTGGCGAAAAGACTTCCTCCACTGATCCTGTCTTCAAAAGCGCTTCCTTTACTTTGGTAAGCATTTTTGAGTCAGGATCAGCTAGAAGTGACAAGTCGCTGGTTATGAATAATAACTTCAATCTCATCTATTCCGGACGCTTTTTGGATATATGCCATGATCTAATCTTGAATGCTTATGGTAACTTAATGCTTCCTTTAGTCTCATTTGGAGAGAAAAGCATGGGGTAGTTTCTTATTCGTAAGATGTACTATTAATTTCAGGTTGAAGAATATAGGATAGAATATAAAAGGCAGCTTGCTCCCTAGCTTAAAAGTTCTTTAGAAGGGGTAGGCGCCTGGTATTTGTTTTCATAGCCGTAGCCATATCCGTACCCATAGCCGTATCCGTTGCCGTTTTCTTTTCTGGCATCATTCAGCACAATCATTGGATGGGGCAGGGTTCTGTTTCTGTAGATCTCATCAATCATCTCAATCTGTTTCCTATAGGTATAATTGTACCTCATCAAGTAAATGGTTGAGTCTACAAGGGGACTTAACACCAAGGCATCTGCTACCTGCCCAATTGGGGATGTGTCAATAATGATATGGTCGAAGCTTTGCTTTACTTCATTTATCAAATGGCTTAATTTCTTTGAAAGTAACATTTCTGCAGGGTCTGGAGGGATTGGCCCCGCCGAGATAGCATACAACCCCGGTACCATATCTGTCAATCTAATCAAATCATGAATCTGGGTTTTACCTGAAACCAGGTAATTGCTCACCCCGAGCCCGGTTGACAGCCCTAGTTCGGCTGAAAGGCGCGGAGATCTTAGGTCAAGGTCTATGACTAATACCTTTTTACCGGTTAGCACCAGACTGGCGGCCAGGTTCACCCCAAAAAAGGTTTTTCCTTCTCCACTCATGCTGGAGGTGATAAGCATGACCTTGTTTTCTTTGTCTACCGCGGCAAAGTGAAGTTTTGCCCTTATAAGCCGGAACAACTCTACAATGGGCGCTCGGCTTCCTTTCTTCACCACCACAAAGTCTGGTGAATCCTTTTGGCATAACTCACCTAAGATGGGAGCGTTTGTGGCGTCTTCAATCTCTTTCTTCGTTTGGATTTTGTTTTTGAAGATGTTTTTCAAATAAATACCTGCAAACGGGATAAGCAAGCCCAGTAAAAGCGACATTAGGTAGACCGTGGATTTACTGGGCAGCACGGAAAATCCTTCCACAAGGGCGGGGTCAATGATGCGGATGTGGGACACGGAGGAGGCCAGTGTTAAGGCTGTTTCCTCCCGTTTCTGCAAAAGATATAGGTAAAGGTTCTGCTTTATGCTCTGCTGCCGGTTAATCTCCAATAATTGCCGCTCCATGGAGGGCACTTTCCTGATCTTTGACTTGAATTGGCCTGAAGTAGCTTGCAGTTTGTTGCTGGTGATAAGTAAGCTCCTTTTTATGTTCCTGAGGTTTTCCAGGAGGTTTACCCTAAGGTTGGCAAGTTGTTCGTTTATGTTCTGAATTAAAGGGTTATTAGGATTGGTGGTGCGAAGCATGCGCTCCCGTTCTAGTTGCAATTCATTGAATTTGCCAATAAGGCTCATAAGGGTTTGGTCCTGTATGCCTAATGAACTCGGTACCATCCGGTATTCTCCCTTATCCTGGCTCAGGTATTTCTCTATTGATCTGAGGATATCTATCTGAATGGCCCACTCAGAAAGCTGTTTATTATAATCGCTTGCCTGCGCCAGATAGTCACTCGCTTGGGTATTCACATCGGTGACTTCATTCTGGCTTTTATATTGTTCTACATTTTTCTCAACGCCAGTAAGTTCAGTAGTTAAGTATTTAAGCCTCTCGTCTATGAAAGCGAGGGTGTTGGTCGCCAAAACGTTTTTGTCTTCAATTGACTCTTTGTTGTAAACTTCAACCAGCTTATTGAGAATGTCTTTTGCTCTTTCTGGCTTAGAGTCTGTAAGTTCTAACTTAATTACGTTTGTCCAGGTCTTGCCGGCTTGCATTACCTCAATGGCGTTGTGATAGCGGCTGGCAACTTCTTGAATGTTCTGGAACTGAACCTTGACTTGGTTTAGATTAGAAGTAGGGGTGGAGTTTAACTTATAGGTGGCCAGCACGGTAAAGGTGGCATAGGGCTTTTGAATCCTTTTTCCAAAACTATGGATGCTTCTTTTGCCGTCCTGTTCTTCAAGTACAAAACTATTGTTATCCTTAGTGTGGATAATAAGTTCTTTGTTGTAGCCTGAGTTATGCAGGCTCTCCACAACAAGTTTTATAGGCAACTCCTTTCCATAGATTTCTATATCTTGGAATTGCCCCTCAATGTAGTAGTTGGTGAATAAATCCAAATCCTGGACCACCCTTTCCATCAAGGTTTTGGAATCTAGTATTAAGATTTCATTATCTACTACCTTTGTGGAGTTAAACATATCCAAGTCACTGAAAGTCCCTGCCCCAGAAATACCCTGTCCCCTTTGGTTTTCTTTTATAAGCAACCTACTTGCTACCTTGTACTGGACACTGGTGTGGTAGCGTAAGTACATGAACGCAGCACCTACGCTCAAGAGGGCCCCAAGCAAGAATAGATACCAGTATCTGGAGTACTGGATAAAGGTGTTTCTAATATCATTGTTATCTTTTTTCTCCGCTTTTAATGGAAACAACTCCTCTGTTCCTGCCAACCTTTGCATATCCTTTAACTTTAAATGAGTCTGGTGATAATGATGCTTATAAGCGAGATAATGGAAAGCCCAATAGAGATATTGCTTCTGGTATTGCTCAGTTGGGCATCACGGGCTTTGCTTGGTTCTACATAAACTATATCATTTTGCTGTAGGTAATAATAAGGTGAATTCAATGCCTCTTTTTTGGTTAAATCTAACCGAGCGGTGCTACGTACTCCATCTCTTTCTCTTATAATTAAAACGTTTTCCCTTTTCCCATAAATGGTCATATCGCCGGCCTGGCCTAATGCCTCTACGATGTTTACTTTTTGGGTGGGGGCTATATAGGTAGAAGGTTTATTTACTTCACCCAGTACCGTGTATTTGAAGTTTAGAAAACGAATATTGACAATCGGGTTTTTGACATGTTTTTTGATTTCATCGGTCATTCTTAGGGTGGCTTCGGCTTTTGTTAGGCCTGCCAACCTGACCTTGCCCAACACCGGGAAATTGATGTCGCCGTTTTCTTCCACCAGGTACCCCTCCGTTGATCCAGCTGCTCTAACTCCATCGTTTGTCATGCCCGGAGTTACTAAACTGCCCCCGTTGAACAAAATATTAGATTCTGGATTCAAACTGCTCACTAGTATCCCCAGAATATCACCTGATTGTATCTTGGGTTCATTTGCGTTAGAAATACCTGTTTTGGTTTCAGTGGAAGATGTGTTTTTTAAATCTTCAAAATAAACCAGGTTTTTTGAGGGACTGCATGAAGTAATTAAAAGTAATAATATGGCATAAAGAAAGATTTGATATTTGATTTTCCATGATCTAATGTTGACCTCCATGCTCTTCTATTAATTAAAGTTGTGGTTCCTGTTTGTGTGTCTTTAATTATGAATTGATTGATCTGGGATTTGTAAATCAATTCATAACCATCTGTTGCTTGGTCGTGTTTTAGTGCGGATATTATGGTTTTTAAGTTTGAAGTATTTAAAAAGTGATTCTTATTTTAGTATATGTTAAGTGGTTATTAAGGCTTAATGTGTTTTCTTGTCAAATTAAAAATATGTGTGTTATTTAATTGAAGTAAAACTAAAATGTACCTGTAATTACTTAAGGTGATTTAGCTGTTTCTAGTTTATTTTTAGAAGACAGAATTGAAGAAGAATATAATGCGTTTTCATTGTTTCACTTAGTTTGTACAAGGTTCAAACTTTCAGCACCTGTTAAGATTGGGAAGTTCTAAAAGTTGCTGAGTAAATCTTAGATCAACTATCCTTATTGAACTCTAGGAAATACAAGTTCTTTGATTTCTTGATCAGAGTTATTTCCTAGTAGACTGAATGTTGCACAAAATACTGTCAGTAGGCTTTCCTAAGCTGACCACGGAAGAGCAAGTAGGTATTGTTAGCTTAAATTATGCAATTAAAACTTAATATAAAAATATTTTAAGGAACTGTAAAAATATATCATTTTATTAATTATAAATATTATAAAAAACTTTATATTAGTTGACTGTTAGTAAGCTTTTTGTAGTTATTCGTAAAATACAGGCTATTTAAACCTAAGGAGTAGTATAAACCGAATAGGAAAACTAGGAAGGTTGAGTCCTTTTGTAGCCAATGTGTTGTACTAAGTGACAAAAGGTTAATAGATTACCCTTTGGGTAAAGTGTGGTTTTCGTTTGGCTTTGCTACTTTAGTGCTACACTGTGCCTTGCGTCCTTCTTATGGCAGGATGTAATGTATTGTTGCTTGACCTAGGTTTTGGTTGTTGTTTTCCGCTGTGCATTTTTCCCCCCATTTACACCGCCATGTCCCGCATCCCGTCCTTTCCCCCGCAGGTCCCGCCCGTTCCCCCGGGGGAGCACAGGCCCCTGTGGTCGGTGATGATCCCGGCCTACAACTGCGCCGGGTTCCTGGCCGAGGCGCTGGGGGGCGTGCTGGCCCAGGACCCGGGCCCGGCGCTGATGCAGATCGAGGTGGTGGACGACGCGAGCACCGACGCGGACCTGGAGCCGCTGGTGCGGGAGCTGGGCCGGGGCCGGGTGGGCTACCACCGCCAGCCCCGCAACGTGGGCAGCCTGCGCAACTTCGAGACCTGCCTCAACCGCGCCCGGGGCCGGCTGGTGCACCTGCTGCACGGCGACGACCGCGTCAGGCCCGGCTTCTACGCCCGGATGGGGTCCCTCTTCCAGCGGTTCCCCCAGGCCGGGGCCGCCTTCTGCAGAAACAGCTTTATTAATAAAGACGGAGTATGGTCCCATGATACTCCGCTTGAAGCCAACAAAGACCTTGTCTTAGATAATTGGCTTCTTCGCATTGCGGAAAGGCAACGTATTCAGTATGTGTCCATCGTAGTGCAGCGTGAGGTGTATGAAAGGTTAGGTGGCTTCTTCGGAATGCCCTACGGCGAGGACTGGGAGATGTGGGTACGCATTGCCCGATTTTACCCGGTGGCCTATACCCCCGAAATCCTTGCCGAATGCCGGATGCATGCTAGTTCTATCTCCAGCCGGATGGGCACTTCTGGCCAAAGCTTTCCTTATCTGATCAAGTGCCACGCCCTGATCCAGGAGCATATCAAGAAGGCGGATCTACCGGAGAGCTTAAAGGCCAAAGCCATAGCCAAGGGCAAGCTGCATTGTGCCTTATATAGCCTTTCCTTAGCAAAAGGAATCTACAAGAGAACCCAAAATAGCAAGTTAGCGATGGGGTATATAAAATCGGCGTTACAGTTAAGTAAGCATCCCTTGGTCTATGTCCGGGTTTTAAAGCTTTGTGTCAAGCTAGCCCTTCTGAGACATCAGCTTCACTTCCTGTAGCAAACTCACATTCGCTTAGGGGTTAAACCATTTTTACACCGCCATGTCCCGCATCCCGTCCTCGCCCCCGCCGGTCGCTCCCGTTCCCCCTGGGGAGCACAGGCCCCTGTGGTCGGTGATGATCCCGGCCTACAACTGCGCCGGGTTCCTGGCCGAGGCGCTGGGGGGCGTGCTGGCCCAGGACCCGGGCCCGGCGCTGATGCAGATCGAGGTGGTGGACGACGCGAGCACCGACGCGGACCTGGAGCCGCTGGTGCGGGAGCTGGGCCGGGGCCGGGTGGGCTACCACCGCCAGCCCCGCAACGTGGGCAGCCTGCGCAACTTCGAGACCTGCCTCAACCGCGCCCGGGGCCGGCTGGTGCACCTGCTGCACGGCGACGACCGCGTCAGGCCCGGCTTCTACGCCAGGATGGAGGGGCTCTTCCAGCAATTCCCCCAGACCGGGGCCGCCTTCTGCAATTATGATGATATAAATGAGTCTGGGGAATACCTCAGAAGCTATGCGCCTGTACTAGAACAGGCCGGGATCCTGAACAACGCCCTTTTCACTATAGCGGGTCAGCAGCGTATTCAGTACGTTTCCATGGTAGTCCGCCGGGAGGTATATGAAACCATAGGAAGCTTTTATGGGGTCACCTATGGCGAGGATTGGATCATGTGGGCCCAAATTGCCAAGAGATATCCAATAGCGTACTCCCCAGAACCACTTGCCGAGTACCGTAAACATAATGGCTCCATTTCTTGGCCTAAAGTAGAAGACGGGCAAACCACCAAAGATCTGGCGTACGTCATCAACCACATAACAGAGATGTTGCCCATAGAGGAAAAACACCTCATGGCAAATGCCAAAAAAGGCTGTGCGCTTTACTGCATGGCCAAAGCGAACGTTATCTGGAAGCAGTCAAGGAATCTGGCAGCGGCCAAAGACCAGGTAAAACTAGCTTTGAGCTTAGACAGATCTGCCAACCTTTACTACCACATTTCTAAATTTTACTTGAAAGTGGTGATGGGTGTAGATTAAAGGGTAATAAAGTGCTGGACCGTCTGAATGTTTTATAGAAGAAGTGGGGCGTTTAAACTCTATGGCTTTAACCTTGTGCGAGATTCTTCTATTTCCCCATTTCTTCTGGTTGAACAGCTAACCCAGGAATCTTTTCGGGTGTGTTTTAAAGAAACGCCCTTCAAAACCGGAAATCTATGCATCTTTCGGAATAGAAAACTAGTGCTTTGTCTTAACCAGAAGTTTGGAAG
The DNA here is from genome assembly GCF_008271695.1 of Rufibacter hautae. Lineage (GTDB taxonomy): Bacteria > Bacteroidota > Bacteroidia > Cytophagales > Hymenobacteraceae > Nibribacter > Nibribacter hautae. The sequence continues at coordinate 652,390 of NZ_VKKY01000001.1, read as the reverse complement.
TCCTAAGGCGTAGCTTTCGCAGATAATTTTCTCTGTAGAACGGCTTTTCAAAGGCATCCGGTAAACCAAAGCAAAACATCACCTCAGAAGTACCATGGTCAAATCATTTCAATTTAAGAGAACCACTTGGGCAGGCCTGTTCCTGGCTGCCGGTTTGCTGGCCTCCTGCCAGAAAGTGCCAGGGGCGAATACCATTACCGTACAGAACCGCCTGGACCTGGACCGATCCTCGGAAACTATCACAATTCCGGTTGCCCGGGTAAGAGCCTTGGTAAACCAATTTGGGGCGGAGAACCTTTTGATCAGGGATGCCGAGACCCAGCAGGTTTTGGTAAGCCAACCGCTCGATAAAGACCTGGACGGCACCATTGATGAAATCCTGTTCCAGACCGACATCAAAGCCAAGGCTACCAAGAAGTTTTATGTGCAAGGTGCTGCCAATGGGGCCGCTTCCCAACCCAAGACTGAAGTCAGAACCTATTCCCGATTTGTGCCAGAACGCACCGATGACTATACCTGGGAGAATGACCGGGTGGCTTTCCGGACTTACGGACCGGTGGCGCAGCAGATGGTGGAGAAGGGAGTGCCGGGCGGAACCCTCACCAGCGGGATGGATGCCTGGCTCAAACGGGTGAGTTACTCTGTGATCGATGCCTGGTACAAAGGATACCTGGGCAACCCCAACTTCTACCACACAGATCGGGGCGAAGGGTATGACCCGTACCACGTGGGCCCCAGCAGAGGCATTGGCGGATTAGGTGTCTGGGAAAACGACTCGTTGTATGTCTCCCGGAACTTCGTCAGTTACCGCAAAATAGCCGATGGCCCCATCCGAACTATGTTTGAGCTGACCTATGCGCCCTGGCAAGCCAACGGAAAAACTGTGACCGAGAAAAAGACTATCAGCCTGGACCTGGGAAGTAACCTGTCCCGGTTTGAGGTGGCCGTGAAAAGCGATAAGCCGCTGCCTAACGTAACCGCCGGAATTACCCTGCATGACAAGAAAGGCGAGGTAAAGGGAGACAAAGCAGCAGGTTGGTTCCGCTACTGGGAACCCATGGATGACTCTTTCCTGGGCACAGGCATTGTCATGGTACCCGCGGCGGTGCAGGCCTTCAAAGACCATCGGGTGGAAACCAAAGACATGAGCCACCTTTATGTGATGGCGACACCCAAAGAAGACAAGGTCCTTTACTTTGCCGGGTTTGCCTGGGTGAAAAGTGGCCAGTTCAAAACCGAGCAGGAATGGGATGCCTATCTGTCTGATTTCGCAAAACGGATGGCCTCCCCGCTGGAGGTGACTTTCTAGAAACCCAAGAACCATGCGCCTGCCTCCGATAAAAATCTGAAAGCAGGTCAATCTATAAGCCTCCGTTTTAGGGGCCTTTTACAGAAAAGGTCCCTAAAACGGAGGCTTTGTTTTTACTTGTAAAACCCTTCTGTAATCCATGGGAGGAAGGTCTTGCGACTATTGTAACCGAGGATTCTTGGACTGGAGGTTATTCGTTCCAGAAAGAGTTAAGCTAATTCAGAACCTCTAGAATGATAAATGTTTTTTAGACACCTATTGTATAATTGGTAAAAGAAAGACAGTTTTACAAGGATTCATCAAAAGTGATGAGGAAACGAGGCGGGTAGATAAGCTTTTTTAAATTTCAAAGTTCTACTAAAAACGTTTCTTGAACCTTGAATTTTCTAAAAGGCTGGTTCTCCGGTTCAGTTCAACCTATTCTTCCGGATGATCTATAGGAGGCTTGAATGCTCACTGTGGATAGGGTCCGGGAACGTAGGTCTAAGTTAGGGATTGATATGATTTCTGTAGTTGGGGCTCTCTCCTGGAAAGGGCCTTGGTTAAATATAACAAATAACTACACACCGTCCTTCATGCGTGAAAACTGGGGCGGGTGCCTGAACCGGCTGAAGAGCCAAGGCGGGCATCCGCTACTTTTATATTAAACGGTACCCCAGAATGTTACATACACCAAAAGGTTCTCTGCTGATGAAACGTAAGTTGCTGGTGCTAGCCTGTCTCTTACTGTCTGTGGTAGCAATATCCGCGGAGGCGCAAAAAAAGAAACCAGCGAAAGCCTCCGATAGAATGGTTTGGCTCCGACATCTGGACAAGATCGTGCGGCCGGTGCTGTCCAATCTGGCGGAGGACCGGCTGAAGGAGAAAATGCCGGTGGCCCTGTCCAACAAGATCGATAATAAGAGCGCTCGGGAAAAAGTGTCTTACCTGGAGGCCTTTGGCCGAGTGATGAGTGGCATCGGGCCGTGGCTCAACTCTGAGGGCGGCTCAAAAGAGGAAGCGGCGCTCCGGGCCCAGTACCGGCAATGGGCCTTGAAAGCGGTGGCCAACGCCGTGAACCCCGCGGCAAAGGACTATATGCAGTGGAACGGGGGGCAGCCCTTGGTAGACGCTTCCTTTCTGGCCTTAGGGTTGGTGCGCTGTCCCTGGCTGTGGGAGAACCTGGATGCCGGGGTGAAGGAGCAAGTCATCACAGCCTTCAAGACCACCCGCGAAACCGTGCCGGTGTTCTCTAACTGGGTGCTGTTCACCGGCATGATAGAGACTTTCTTCTGCCAATACGGCCTTGAATATGACCCCGTGCGGATTGAATACGGCGTACGGGAGTTTGCCAATCATTGGTACGTAGGCGACGGCATGTACTCAGACGGGATGAATTTTGCCCAGGACTACTACAACAGCTACGTCATCCAGCCTTACCTGGCCACCATTGTGCGCGTGGCCAACGAAAAGAAGAAAAGCTATGCCTGGTACGCGCCCAACCTGCTCAAAATAAACCAGCGCTACGCCGAACTCCAGGAACGCATGATCCACACCGATGGCAGTTTTCCGGTCATCGGGAGGTCCATCACCTATAGGGGCGGGGCTTTCCATCACCTTGCTGATATGGCCCTCCGGAAACAACTGCCCGAGTCTTTGAGCCCTGCGCAGGTAAGGAGCGCCCTTACGGCGGTGCTGAGCAAGACCCTGGAAGCGCCGTCCACGTTCACCAAGGAAGGTTGGCTGAACATCGGGCTGTATGGGCACCAACCAGATGTGGCCGATTTCTACATCACCACCGGGAGCCTGTACCTGTGCGCCACCCTGTTCTTGCCACTGGGTTTGCCCGAGACAGATGCGTTCTGGTCTTCCCCTGCCCAGCCCTGGACTGCGGTGAAAGCCTGGAGCGGCCAACCGGTGCCGGCAGACCATGCCCTGGAGTTGAAATAGTGTTTCTGATACAGAAGTCTCGTCTTTATGCTGCCCCAACTGAGATTCCTGAAAACAATGCTCCCGGTACAAGCAAGATGGCTAGGGCTAATTTCGGTGTTAAACCGGCGTTCTACGGTTTTGGGCCTGTTTTCAGGAAAACGAACTAAAAGCGATGGAAATGATTATGCGCTGCATGTAGCGTATGGCTTGCAGGGCACGTTTATTTTGGCAAACTTCCATGTACAAAGAAGCAGGAGGCTATTTCTTAGGGAGGGGTCAGGATGGATGGCGAACGGAGTAGATTTAGGTATGTAAGGTGGGAATTGAAGCATTGAGAAACAGAATTGAGCTTGTCATCCGGAGGCACAACGTACGGCTGTCTCTGTGTTTAAAGGTACTCCAACTCAGCATCTTGGTAGGAATGGCTATTCCTTTGGCCTCCTTTTTACCAAACCAGCCCAGAAACATCATCCGCCAGTTTGGCGTGGAAGAAGGACTTTCCCTGGGCATCGTCACCAGCATCAGCCAGGACCAGCGCGGCCTCATGTGGTTTGCCACCGAAGACGGGCTGAACCGCTTTGACGGCTACTCGTTCAAAGTCTTCAAATACGACCCGGCCAGGGAAAACAGCTTAACCGGAAACTTCATCCGTAAGGTCTTCACCGACTCCAAAGGAATGGTCTGGGTTTCCTCGCGGCACGGCCTGAACCGCTTCAATGCCAAAGGAGAGGCCTTCGTGCATTACAGTTACCGCCCAGGCATCATAGGCGCGCTCGCGGGCGATGACATCAGCGACATTGCGGAGTCCAGGGCTGGGAACCTGTGGGTGGCTTCCTACAGAGCCGGCGTCTCCTTCTACCTTCGGGGTAAAAACCAGTTCAAGGCCTACCGGAAAAAAGACTTGCCGGGTTTGCCCAGCGACAAAATCATCAGCCTTTTTGAAGACAGCCAGGGATGGCTCTGGATTGGCACCCAGGATGCTGGCGTGCACGTGTACCAATTGAAAGAGGGCGCAGTGCTGGGCAAAGTTTCGCTTCCCGCTGGCGTGGGCTTAGCCGGGGCCAGCGTGTCCTGCATCTATGAAGACCGATCCGGACATGTGTGGCTGGGGGCGTCAACGGGCCTGTACCTCTATGATAGAAATCAGGCAAGCCTTACCTCGTTCCCGGGCAAGGAGTACTTCAGGCAGAGCAACATTGTCCTTTCTGTTTTGGAGGACAGCAAAGGCATGCTGTGGGTGGGGCTGCAAGACGGCGGCGTGTACCAACTGGATTTGCGGCAATTGAAAAAAAACAGCCTAGAAAAGGCCGTTTTCACCGAGGTGCAGGGCAAAGACGGGCGACCGCTCACCCAGCGCTCGGTCCAAGCCATTTTTGAGGACAAAGACCAGAACCTGTGGGTAGGCACCTACGGCGACGGCATCAAGATGGTAGCCCGGGAAAACGAGAAGTTCATCAAATTCCGCCTTTCTCAGGACGTTTTCGGAAAATCGGCCCCAAATGAGATCCGGTATTACGGTATCTGTACCGATGTGGAAGGCAATCTATGGCTGGGCACGGATGGCAACGGAATTTACAAATGCGACAAAACGGGCAGGGTCCTCAACCATTACGCTAGTTCTCAGGCCGGCAAAGGGTTAACTGACAATGCCATTCTCAGTGCGCTCAAGGACTCCAGGCAAAACCTGTGGTTCGGGTCTTACGCCAAGGGCTTGTACCTCTATAGAAAAGAGACCGATTCTTTCCAGAACTTCCAACATGACCCAACCAAGGCCAATACCTTAAGCGGAAATGATGTCCGCGCCCTTTTTGAGGATTCAAAGAGAAACCTGTGGGTGGGTACGAACGGCGGCGGTCTGAGCCTCCTAATGCCTGGAGGACAAGGTTTCAAGAACTTTCACACGGCCAACAGCGGCATCACCTCTAATGATGTGCGGGCCCTCGCCGAGGACAAAGCCGGCCGGCTGTGGATAGGCACCTATGGCGGAGGGCTAAGCTGTTACTCGCCGGGTACCCAAACCTTCAAGAAGTATCCTTATGCTGAAGGGAATGGCCGGAATCCCTCCAGTGAGGTGGTGTTGGCGCTTTTCGTGGACCAAAAGCAAAATTTATGGATCGGGACCGAGGAAGATGGCCTGTTCAGGTACAGCCTGGCTACAAACAAGATTCAGCAGTACAGAGAGAAAGACGGCCTGGGCAACAATACCGTGTACGCCATCCAGGCAGACGTCATCGGGAACATTTGGGTGAGTACGAACCGGGGCCTGACCAAAATAGACGTGCAGACCGGCAAACTGTACAACTACGGCCTCTCAGATGGGCTGCAGAGCGGAAAATTCAACCCAGGATCTGTGTTGGTGAACAGGCAGGAAGGGCTTCTGGGGTTTGGTGGTACCAAGGGCCTCAATCTTTTCTACCCCGGCCAGATAAAGGAGACCGTCTCTTCCCCGCAGGTCCTCATCACCGGTCTGCAGTTGTTCAACAAACCGGGCAGCCAGCAGCAGGAGCAGCTCATCCAGGAAAACCAAACCCTTACCTTAAGGCCAGACCAGTCGGTGTTCATGATTGAGTTCGGGGCCCTGGACTATGCGCTCCCAGCCAAGAACAACTACGCGTACAAACTGGAGGGCTTTGACAAAGACTGGAACTACGTGGGGCAGCAGCGTTCGGCCACGTACCGCTACCTGAGCCCCGGCACCTACACGTTCCAGGTGAAAGCCTCTAACCAGGAGAACGCCTGGGACCAGGAGTACACATCTTTGAAAATAGTGGTGTCGCCTCCTTTCTGGCGGACGTACTGGGCCTATTGTCTGTATCTGATTTTAATCGTCGCCACTGCCTTTGGGGTGTACACCTTCCTGGCCCGGCAAAAGAAGCTTCGGCGGAAGTTGATGCTGGCCAAGGCCCAGAGCCGGAAAGAGCGCCGCATTGCCCGCGAAAGGCTGAGTTTCTTCACCGAAGTATCGCATGAGTTCCGGACCCCGCTCACCTTGATGCTGGGACCACTGGAGGATTTGGTCAACAAGGAAACTACCTCTGAGGCAGGCAAGAAACTGCAGATGGTGTACCGGAATGCCCATAAGCTTCTAACCCTGATCAACAAGCTGCTGGATTACCGGAAAGCGGAAGCGGGTAGCCTGGTTCTCAAGGTGCAGGAAGAAGACATGGTGAGCTTTGTGAAAGAGATTTACATTTCTTTCCAGGACATGGCCAGTAAAAAGCACATCCAGTACCAATTAGAGGTGCCGGAAGCGCCGGTGCAGGTGTGGTTTGACCGCGAGAAGCTGGAGATGGTCTTGAGTAACCTGCTTTCCAATGCCTTCAAATACCTGGGAGAGGGGAACAGCATCACGGTGGCGCTTACCCTTGACAACGCCTCCGCCACCGTAGAGGTGAAAGACAACGGCCGGGGTGTGCCGGCGAACCAGCAGAAACACATCTTTGACTGGTTCTTCCAGGGAGACCCTGTCACGCCCATGAGTTCGGGGCTGGGCTTGGCGCTGGCCAAAAGGCTGGTGTTGCTGCACAAAGGCGATATCTATGTCCAAAGTGAGCAGGGAACCGGCGCTACCTTCGGGTTCAAGATTCCTTTGGGCGTGGAGCACCTGGATGCCGCTTCCATGGTGAGTACCGAGGAGACGGCGCTGTTGCCCGAAAGCAAGCCAGTGGTTTCTGCTCTCCCCGACGTTTTAAGCCTGGATTCTGGAAATCACCCCAAAAAAGGCCAACGGAAGATCTTGATCGTGGAAGACGAGGAAGACATCAGAAAGCTGCTGAAATACTACCTGAGCGAGCAATTCCACATTTTGGAGGCGGCAAACGGCAAAGAAGGGTTGGAGCTGGCGCTGGCGCATCACCCCAATATCATCATCAGTGACGTGAAGATGCCCGTGATGGACGGGATACAACTGTGCCGCGAACTGAAGACCAACATCAGAACCAGCCATATCCCCGTGGTGCTGCTGACGGCCCGAACCGCTTTCGCCCACCACAAAGAGGGCTTAGACACCGGCGCCGATGCCTACCTGACCAAGCCTTTCAGTCCGGAGCTGCTGCAGATTAAGATCAAGAACCTGCTGGAGTCTCAGGAGAAGCTCAAGAAATTTTACCTCAACCTGTTCAACATCAACAGCCCGCAGCCAGAGAAAGAAGCCAACACCGTAGATGAGCAATTCCTGAAACGCATCTATGAGGTCTTGAAAGAAAACCTGGACAATTCTGAATTCAACGTCAATGACTTGGCGGCGGCCCTGAACATGAGCCGGTCACTGGCTTATAAGAAAATCAAACTTTTGACCGGGGCCTCACCCGTGGAGTACCTCCGCACCCTCAGGCTCCAAGAGTCGGCCAAACTTCTGAAGACCGGCAAGTACAAGGTGTTTGAAGTGGCCTGCCAGGTGGGCTTCAATGATGACAAGTATTTCAGGCAGTGCTTCACCAAGGAATTTGGGTGTACCCCTTCTGAATTTGTAAAAACAGCAGATATCTACTGATACACAGGGGTGTTTTTAATAAAAATACACATATGCCCCTGTTTAAATAATAGTTTGTCACCTCTTTGTTGAGGAAGGATGGTGTTCCTTTGACATAGAAAAGCAAGCGGAAAGGCGCGCTGCCTGGTAGGCCAGAAAGTGCTGCCGTTTCCCTCTGCAATTCTGGAATTCGCTTAAGGAATTGTCAAACTAACCCACTCTTTCAAATGCAACAAACATTACTCAAAACAAAGAGGTACCTCCTGGTGCTACCTCTTCTGCTCTTTCAGATTGGGGTGGCCCTGGCGCAAGGCCATACCGTGAAAGGCAAGGTAACAGATGAGACCGGTGCAGGCATGCCGGGCGTGACCGTATTGCTGAAGGGGACTTCTACCGCTGCCCCCACCAGTGCAGACGGAACGTACACCATCCAGACTCCATCCGGCGAGGGAACGCTCGTTTTCTCCTTCATCAGCTACCAGACGCAAGAGGTAGCCATCAACAACCGCACAACCATTGATGTTTCTCTGAGTACCGATGCGAAGGCGCTGGACGAGGTAGTGGTAGTAGGCTATGGCGTGCAGAAGAAAGCCACCGTGACCGGTTCCATTTCTGAGGTAGGCGGAGCCGCCATCAACAAAAGCCCTCAGCCAAACGTGTCCAACGCACTGGCAGGTCGCGTTTCTGGGGTGGTCATCAACAACAGGGGCGGTGAGCCCGGGTACGATGGTGCCGAAGTTAGGGTAAGGGGCTTGGCCACCACTGGTAACAACGATGTACTGATTGTGGTAGACGGCGTTCCTGGCCAGATTGGCGGTTTGGACCGCCTGGACCCGAATGACATTGAAAGCATCACGGTGCTGAAAGACGCTTCGGCGGCAGTTTACGGAAACCGGGCTGCAAACGGCGTTATCCTGGTAACTACCAAAAGAGGAACCACCGGCAAACCAACCGTTTCTTACAGCTTCAACCAAGGATTCTCCTCCCCAACCCGGTTGCCTAAGTTCGCCGATGCCGCTACGTATGCCTCTATCCTGAATGAGATTGACTACTACAACAACACTGCCGGTGGGTTGAACCAACGCTACACGCCCGAGGAGATTGAGCTTTTCCGGAATGGATCAGATCCGTTGAATTACCCTAACACCAACTGGTTAGATGAGGTCCTAGATCCTTATGCCCTGCAAAACAGACAGAGTCTTTCTGTAAACGGCGGAACCGAGAATGTGAAGTACTTCGCTTCTTTGGGTACCCTGTACCAGGATGCCCTTTACAAAGACGGAGCTACCAAATACAACCAGTACAACTTCAGAACCAACCTGGATGCCAACATCACAGACCGGTTCAGTGTGGGGTTGTCTTTGTCAGGCCGTCAGGAAGACAGACAATTTCCTCAGTTTGGCGCCGGCGGAATCTTCTGGCAGACGTACCGCGCCTATCCGTTCATCCCGGCCCGCTACCCTAACGGTTTGCCCTCGCAAGGGGTAGAAGGCGGTATAAACCCGGTCATGATTGTGACCGATGCCGCTGGCCTAAACAAAAACCAGCGTCTTATCTTCAACGGAATCCTGAGAGGCCGTTATGACTTCGGCTTCCTGGAGGGACTATCAGTAGACGGTTTCTACTCTGCAGACAGAGGCCAGAGCTTTACCAAATCTTTTGTGAAGCCTTACCTGGTGTATTCTTATGAAGGCAACGACACGTACAAGCCTGTCACCGTGGGTGAGCCTAAAGCTTCCCTGTCCCAAATCCAGGAGAATACGAACCTGCTTACGGCCAACATCAAACTGAATTTTGAGCGCCACTTCGGCGACCACGGCATCAACGCCTTTGTGGGCTATGAGCAAAGCAAGAACACCCTGGAGCATTTAGAGGCCGGCCGTAGAAACTTCCCTACTATCCTGACTCCTGAACTTTCTCAAGGCGGTACCGGACCTAATGACAGAAGCAACGCCGGCTGGAGCTGGGTATTTTCCAGAAGAAGTTACCTGGGCCGGATTGCCTACAACTACAAAGAGAAGTACCTGGCAGAAGTGCAGATGCGCGCCGATGGCTCCGCTAACTTCCCAACCAACAGCCGCTGGGGTTATTTCCCAGGTATTTCCGTGGGCTGGAGAATCTCTGAAGAAAATTGGTTCAAGAACAGCTTGCCGTTCATGAATGAATTGAAGCTAAGAGCTTCTTACGGTGAACTAGGAAACGACAACGTGGGCTCTAACCAGTTCATGAACAACTACACCTTTGATAACCGGTACGTGATTGGCAATGAGGTGTACCCTGGCCTGAACCTGGTGAAACTGGCTAACCCGAACATCACCTGGGAGGTTGCCCAGAAAACAGACATCGGGGTGAGCGGTATTTTCCTGAACAACTTCAACTTTGAGTTTATCTATTTCCAGCAGAAACGGAAAGATATCCTGGCCAACAGAAACGCTTCGGTGCCCTTTGTAACCGGTATCGTGAACCCTTGGGGTTCAGATGCGCTGGTGCCTTCTGAGAACATCGGGCAGGTGAATAACAACGGGATAGAGGCCACCTTAGGATTTGACCAAGGCGCTGGTGACTTCAGATACAACATCTCCGGGAACATCACTTACGCCAAGAATAAGATCGTATTCATGGACGAAGCGCCAAGCATCCTTGATTATCAGAGACAAACCGGTGGTCCGCTGAATACCTCTTTACTGTACCGTTCCATTGGCATCTTCCGGACGCAGGAAGACCTAGACAAATATCCGCATCCATCCGGAGCCAAACTTGGCGATTTGATCTATGAAGATTATAACCAAGATGGCAAGATCACAGCCGATGATATGGTAAGAACCGATCTGGGCAATATTCCGCAGATCACCTATGGTTTGAACCTAGGGGCAGAGTACAAAGCCTTTGACTTCTCTATCCTCTTCCAGGGACAGGCCAAAGTGAGACAGTATGTGTTGCCAGACGTAGGACTCAGCGGTAACTTCTTCAGTACCTGGGCAGACAACAGATGGAGCCCTACCAACCAAAACGGATCTTACCCCCGGGTAGACACCCGTACCGGCTCTGCGGTGAGTGGCGGACTTTTCCCAAGTGACTTCTGGCTGTACAACACTGCTTTCCTACGGATCAAGAACGTGGAGTTAGGCTACAACCTGCCTTCTACGCTACTGTCCAAAATCAAGATTGAGGGGGTGCGGGTGTATGCCAATGCCTTTAACCTAGCCACTTTCACCAAGGTGAAAGATTTTGACCCCGAAACCAGCTCAGGGAACGCGCAATTCTACCCGCAGCAAAGAATCATCAACCTTGGGGTAAATGTCAAATTCTAATTCCAGCAATAGTATGAAACTGAAAATATTTACGGCTGTTGCCTTAGGCTTGGCAATGAGCTTTACCTCTTGTAAAGAAGATTTCCTGGAAGTGACGCCTACAGACAGGGTATCTGACGAAGCCATCATCGGGGACTCGGTGCTTTTTGAGTCTTTCGTGATCAACCGCTATCTAGGTGCCAGGTTACAGGACAAAGAAGCAGACGGAGCGCCTCCAGGCTTTGGAAGGGGCTGGGAATATGCCTTGTGGTCCTCGCTGACCGATGAGTCTATCTACCGCAGTGATGACAACACCTGGCTGGTGCAGCGCGGGCAGCTTGCCCCCGAGAATACCGGTATCACAGTTTCTTTATGGGGTAGAAGTTACCGCAGCATAAGAGAAGTGAATTATGCCCTGACCAATATTGACAAGGTGCCCATGAGCCAGTCGCACAAGGACCTTTTGGTGGCGGAGCTGAAGTTCATCAGGGCATTCCGGTACCATGACCTGATCCGTAATTACGGCAAGGTGGTGCTGGTAGGAGATAAGGTATCGCAGTTGGGCGAGGATTTCACAGATCCGGCCCTGTTCCAGCGTGCTCCCCTTCAGGAGAGCATCGCTTATGCTGCGGCGCAGTTAGACGAGGCCGCCGCCGCCTTGCCGGCAGAGTACAGCAACAGCTGGCAGAAAGGCAGAGCCACCAAAGGCGCGGCCTTGGCCCTGAAATCCCGCTTGATGCTCTACGCCGCCAGCCCCCTGTATACCCAGAACGGAACTACGGTAACCTGGCAGCAGGCGGCGAATGCCGCTAAGGACGTGATGGATCTGAATCTGTTCACCATAGACCCCAAGTATGCCAACATGTTCATAGATGAGGCAGGGAACAGTGATGAAATCATCTTCGCCCGTTATTACAACCTCAATTCGCGCCATACGGCCCTGGAGATTGCTAACGGACCCAATGGGTATGACGGTTGGGGAGGAAATGCGCCGCTGCAGAACCTGGTAGACGCGTATGAGATGTCCAACGGGATGATGATTACAGACCCAACCTCTGGGTACAATCCGCAGAACCCGTATGCAGACAGAGACCCTCGTTTCTATGCCACCATCCTGTACAATGGAGCGCAGTACAGAGGACGCGCGGTAGAGACTTTCACCCCGGGCGGAAAAGACAGCAAGGATGGTCCGTCTAACTGGAACACGTCCCAGACCGGTTATTACCTCAAGAAGTTCATGGATGAGACAAACCCTATCCAGAACCCCTGGAACGTGGCCGGAAGACAGCCCTGGATTTATTTCCGCTACGCTGAAATCCTGCTGAACTACGCCGAGGCCCAAAACGAAGCGGTTGGTCCGGATGCAACGGTTTATGCGGCCATCAACATGATCCGTCAGCGCCAGGCCGTAAACATGCCACCTCTTCCCGCGGGGCTTTCCCAAGCTGAAATGCGCCAGCGCATCCGCAATGAGCGCCAGGTGGAGTTAGCGTTTGAGGAGCACCGCTTCTACGATGTGCGCCGCTGGATGATCGCGGAGCAAACCGAGAATGTTCCGGCCTACGGAATGGAGATCACCAGACAGGGAACCAATTTCGTGTACAACCGGAAGGTAGCCCTGGAAGGTCGTAGTTTCCAGGCCAAGCATTACTGGCTGCCTATCCCAAGGGCAGAGATACAAGCCTCTGGAAACAAGTTAGAACAAAACCCAGGTTACTAAGCCTTATGCAGAGATCTCCCATGGTGCACGTGCGTGGCGCCATGGGAGTCTTTACGCTCATGGTGCAAACCAAAAGGAATTTACTATGCTGAAAGCTATACCCCGGGTCTTAAATAAATCTGCCTTGACTACATCTTGCTTCCTCTTCGCTCTCTTCGCCTTCCTGGGCTGCACCGACGATGGTTCCACCGGGGCCGGGGATGACCCGTCTACTGCCGCCACGGTGAAAGTAACGGCCACCATAGACGTGACCAAGCGGTTCCAGAAGATAGACAACTTTGCCGCGTCAGACGCCTGGTCCTGCCAGTTTGTGGGAAATTGGCCCGAAAACAAGAAGAACGCCATCGCTGACTTGCTGTTCAGTACAGACGCAGACGCCAACGGCCAGCCCAAAGGCATAGGTTTGTCTATGTGGCGGTTTAACATGGGCGCCGGCAGCACCCAGCAGGGAGAGGGAAGCGGAATCAAAGATGAGTGGCGCCGCGCCGAGTCTTTCCTGGAAAGTGACGGAAGCTATAACTGGCAGCGCCAGGCCGGGCAGGTCTGGTTCTTGAAAGCCGCCCAGGCCCGCGGTGTCAGCAAGTTCCTTGGGTTTCCCAATAGTCCTACTGTAAACCTCACCCGCAACGGGAAGGCGTACGCCTCCAACGGTACCCCTAATCTTGACCCTACCAAATTCGAGGCATTTTCTGATTACCTCGCCGATGTGATCCAGGGCGTGCAACGGGTGCATGGTATTACCATGAATTACATCAGCCCGGTGAATGAGCCGCAGTGGGACTGGAGCGATGGCGGGCAGGAGGGAACTCCCTTCATGAACGAGGAGATAGCCGGCATTGTCCGGGCGCTGAACACCTCGCTGGCCAGAAGAAACCTGCCTACTAAAATAGATATTGCTGAGGCCGGCAAAATAGATTACCTCTACCAGCAAGCCGATAAACCCAACCGGGGAAACCAGATTGACGCTTTCTTCTCCAAGAGCTCTCCGCATTACGTGGCAGACTTGCCGCATGTAAGCAAGGTGATCTCCGGGCACAGCTATTTTACCACTTCCCCCAATGACCAGGCCATCGCCAACCGGAAGCGATTGGCCGACAAAGTAGCCTCTGTGCCGGGTCTGGAGTTCTGGCAGTCTGAGTACTGCATCCTGGGCGATAATGCCGGTGAGATAGACGGCAACAAACGCGCCTTGGGCATTGATCCGGCCATTTACCTGGCCCGCGTCATCCACAACGATCTGGTAGTAGCCAATGCCACAGCCTGGCAGTGGTGGCTGGCCATTTCGCCCTACAACTACAAAGATGGCCTCATTTACATTGACCAGAACAAAACCGACGGCAATTACTACCAGAGCAAGATGCTGTGGGCCCTGGGCAATTACAGCCGATTTATCCGCCCTGGAGCCGAGCGTGTGGACCTGCAGGTGGCCGGAAACGGCAAAGGGAATGACGCGTTAATGGCTTCGGCCTACCTGGACACCGACCAAAAGAAACTGGTGCTGGTGGCCATCAACCCCAGCATTTTCCCGGTGCAGATGAACATGCAGCTGAAAGGCGCTACCCTTACTAACCTCAAGCCCTATGTCACTTCTGAGAAGGAAAGCCTGACCCCGGGAACCAGCATTGACAAGCAGGACAACATCACCCTGGCCCCCCGTTCCATCATCACCTTCGTGGCCGATGTGCAACTTTGACAGGAAATGGTTTTAGGCCTTTTTTCAGGAAAACAGCCCCAAAACGGCTCTTGAGAAATCGCTCAAAACCAAAGAGATAACTAAAAACAATTGAATCATTTAATTCCCCTAATAAATGAGAAATAGAAGTTTACTCGCCTTCCTCACCATGCTGTTATTGGGCTATACCTCGCAGGTATTCGCGCAACAGCCGCGCAGCAAGGCGCTTTTCAACGATAACTGGAAATTCCAAAAAGGCGACGTAGCCAAAGCCGATGCCGTCAGTTTCTCTGATGCCCAATGGCGCACCTTGGACCTGCCGCATGACTGGAGCATTGAAGGCCCCTTCAGCCAGGAGTGGGCGAGTGCCACCGGCTACTTGCCAGGCGGCATAGGCTGGTACCGGAAGACCTTCAAGGTGCCCGCCGCCCAGCAGAACAAACAACTTTTCCTGTACTTTGACGGAGTCTACAAGAACAGCGAGGTCTGGATCAACGGCCAACCTTTGGGCAAACGCCCCAACGGGTTCACGCCCTTCCAGTACGAGATCACCAAGCACCTGAACAAGACCGGAAACAACGTGGTAGCGGTGAAAGTGGACCATACCCAGTTCGCCGATTCCCGGTGGTATACCGGCTCGGGCATCAACCGGAATGTCTACCTCGTGGCGGTGGAGCCCGTGCACATCAGCCTGTGGGGAGTGGCCTTCACCACCCCGGAGGTATCGGCGGCCAAGGCTTTGTCTAACGTGAAAGTATCGGTGACGAATGCTTCTGCTAAAGCCGCGGATATCCAGGTCAAAGCCGAGTTGCTGGACAAGGGAGGCAAACTGGTAAAGCAGGCCCAGAAACAGGTAAGCGTCACCGGCGGAAAAGATGCCGAAGCAGCCTTGTCCTTCCAGGTGAACAATCCCAAGCTTTGGTCGGTGGAGCAGCCTAATCTGTATCAGTTGCGGGTGTCTTTGTTCGTGAATGGCAAAAAGACCGATGAAACGGTGGAGCAGGTGGGCTTCAGAAGCGTTGCTTTTGATGCGAACAAAGGCTTCTTCCTGAACGGGAAGAACATGAAACTGAAAGGCGTCTGCATCCATGACGATGCCGGAGCTCTGGGCACGGCCGTACCCGAGGAAGTTTGGGAAAGAAGGCTCATCACCCTGAAAGAAGGGGGCGTCAATTCCCTGCGCATGAGCCATAACCCCCACGCCGACTACATCTATGACCTCTGCGACAAACTGGGCTTCCTGGTGCAGGACGAGGCTTTCGACGAATGGGAGACCGGTAAAAACAAGTGGATTGCCGGTTGGAACGTAGGCACGCCAGGCAAAGACGGGTACCACCAGCACTTCAAAGAATGGGCCGACCGTGACTTAGCAGATATGATCCTGCGCAACCGCAACCGGCCATCCATCATCATGTGGAGCATCGGGAACGAGATTGATTACCCCAATGACCCGTATTCCCATGAGGTGCTCAGCACGGGCAACAACCCGCAGATCTACGGCAGAGGCTACCAGCCCAATAATCCGCCCGCCAGCAGATTGAGTGAGTTGTCTAGGCATTTGGTGGAGGTCGCGAAAAAACATGATACTTCCCGGCCTATCACCGCGGCGCTGGCCGGGGTGGTGATGTCTAATTACACAGATTACCCCAAAGTGTTGGATATTGTAGGCTACAACTACCAGGAGCAACGCTATGCAGAGGACCACGCCAAATACCCGGACCGGATCATTTACGGCAGCGAGAACGGCATGCGCCTGAATGCGTGGGCCGCCGTGGACACCAATGCCTACATCTCGGCGCAGTACCTCTGGACCGGCATCGACTACATGGGCGAGGCCGGCAAATGGCCCAGCCGCAGCAACGGCGCCGGTCTGCTGGACCTGGCCGGGTTCAAGAAACCCGAGTATTACTTCCGACAAAGCCTGTGGGCAGACAAACCCATGGTGTACATTGGTACCTCGCCCGTGCCCAAGACCGAGGACAAAAGCATTTGGAGCCACCGAAGGGCAGACCCCACCTGGAATTGGAAAGCCAACGATAGCGTACGGGTGAGCTGCTTCACCAACGCCGAGGAGGCAGAACTCTTCCTGAATGGCAAATCGCTGGGGAGAAAGGCCTTGGCCCAAAGCCCGCAACGCTCCCTTTACTGGGACCTGGTCTATGCGCCCGGCGAGCTGATGGCCAAAGCCTACAAAAACGGGAAAGAGGTAAGCCGGGACGTGTTGGTTACCGCCGCAGCACCCGCCGCCATCCAGGCCAAAGCCGACAAGAAAACCTTGAATGGCAAAGGAGTGGCGCACGTGGAGATCAACGTGGTAGACAGTAAAGGCAACCTGGTGTACGGCGCCGATAATGAACTGACCTTCACGGTGGAAGGTCCTGCCAAGATTCTGGGTCTGGAAAACGGCAGCCATTCGGGCCTGGAGAATTACCAGTCTGAGAAGCGGAAAGTGCTGCGCGGGAAACTGCTGGCCTACGTGCAGGCAGACCAGAAACCCGGCAAGGTCAAAGTAACCATCAAGTCGCCCGGATTAACGCCTCAAACGGTAGAGTTTACGGTAAAACAGGCCCAAAACGGGATGGCAGGGGAAGCCGGTTCAGCATCGGTGAAATAAACCCCTTGAAGGATTGCGAAATTGAGGCTAATAAGTCTGTCATTTAACAGCCGGGGAGGGGCTCTGCAAAAGAGATGCCTCAACCATAGAAGCACCCATTTACAACTCATTTTTACTAAATTGCCCATGATACGCACACGAAAGTTACTCACGCTTTGTCTCCTCTTCCTGTCACAGTTTGCGGTGGCACGGCAGGCGGTCAACGAATGGGAAAACCCCAAGGTGTACGAGCGGAACAAGGAGAAACCCCACGTGGATTTCATGCTGTACGCCAACGCCGCAGACGCCCGTAAAAACGATTATAGCACGTCTCCCTACCATCAGTCCCTCAACGGAACCTGGAAATTCTCGGTGGTGAAATCGGTGGCCGAACGGCCTATGGATTTCTATAAACCAGGCTTCGATGACAGCAAATGGGCCAACATCCAGGTGCCTTCCAACTGGGAACTGCAGGGGTTTGACATTCCCATCTACACCAACCTGCGGTACCCTTTCCCTCCGAAGCCGCCGTACATAGACCAGGTCTATAATCCGGTTGGCACGTACCGCCGCAACTTCAGTGTGCCCGCCGCCTGGAACGGCCAGGAAGTGATGCTGAACTTCGGGTCCATCTCTGGCTACGCCCGCGTGTTTGTGAACGGCAAAGAGGTGGGTATGACCAAAGCCGCCAAGTCCCCGGCCGAGTTCAACGTGACCCGGTTCCTGCAACCCGGTGAAAACCAACTGGCGGTGCAGGTGTTCCGCTGGCACGACGGCAGCTACCTGGAAGACCAGGATTTCTGGCGCCTGAGCGGCCTAGAGCGGAACGTGTACCTGCAGGCCCTGCCCAAACTCACCGTCTGGGATTTCTTCCTGAAGCCCGATCTGGACAACACCTACAAAAACGGCCTGTTCTCCGCCGAGGTGGACCTGCGCAAGTTCTCCGGCAAAACCGCTGACAAGGCTACCGTGCTTTTGGAGCTGTTTGACAAAAACAACGCTAAAACGTTCTCCCAGGAAAAGAGCATCAGCACGAAGGGAACCGGAAAACTGCAGCTCAAATTCAACGGTACCCTCAACAACGTACTCACCTGGAATGCCGAGCAGCCCAACCTGTATGATGCCGTGATCACCCTCAAGGATGCCAATGGAAAAACCATTGGCGTAACCGGCAGCAAAGTAGGTTTCCGGAAAGTGGAGCTGAAAAACGCCCAGATGCTGGTGAACGGCGTGCCTGTGCTGTTCAAAGGCGTGAACCGCCACGAACACGACGAGGTGAACGGCCGTACTCTGAGCCGGGAGTCCATGGTGAAAGACATCGAGCTGATGAAGCTCTACAACGTCAACGCCGTGCGCACCAGCCACTACCCCAATGACCCGCTCTGGTACAAACTCTGCGACGAGTACGGCTTGTACCTGGTAGACGAAGCCAACATTGAAAGCCACGGCATGGGCGCCGAGTGGCAAGGAAAATTCGATAAAAGTAAGCACCCGGCGTACCTGCCGGAGTGGGCTCCCGCCCACATTGACCGCATAGAGCGCCTGCTGGAAAGAGATAAGAATCACGCCTCGGTGGTTATGTGGAGCATGGGCAACGAGTGCGGCAACGGACCGGTTTTCCATGACGCTTACAAGTGGATCAAGAGCCGCGACAACTCCCGCCTGGTCATGTTTGAGCAAGCCGGCGAAGACTGGAACACCGACATCGTAGGACCCATGTACCCCAACATCAAGGACATGAAATCCTACGCCGCGGCTAAAAAAGAGCGTCCTTACATCATGTGCGAGTACTCGCACGCCATGGGCAACAGCAACGGTAACTTCCAGGAGTACTGGGACATCATCAACGGCAGCAAGCACATGCAGGGCGGCTTCATCTGGGATTGGGTAGACCAGGGCATCAAGACCAAAAACGACAAAGGCGAAACCTTCTGGGCCTACGGCGGAGACCTGGGCAGCGCGCACTTGTACAACGATGAAAACTTCTGCGCCAATGGCGTGGTATCGGCGAACAGAACGCCTAAGCCAGGTTTGAACGAGGTGAAGAAAGTGTACGCAGGGGTTCAGTTTAACGCCAAAGACGCCCGCAAAGGTGTGATTACCGTCACCAACCAGTACGGCTTCACCGACCTGAACCAGATCGCCTTTAAGTATCAACTGATCAAAAACGGCGTGGTGCAGAAGGAAGGCGATTTTGCGGTGACGGCTGCTCCGCTGCAAACCAAAGAGGTGACCTTGCCGCTGCCCGCTTTCAATCCGCAGCCGGGCGAGGAGTATTTCGTGAACGTGTTCGCCTACACCAAGAACGCCAGCGCATTTGTGCCGGTCGGCCATGAAGTAACCCGTGACCAGTTTGCCATCACCGAGAACACCTATTTCACTAAATCCACGGCCGAGGGAAAACTGAAAACCAAGACCAAAGGCGATAAACTCACCTTCACCTCGGGTAGCGTCTCTGGCGAATTTGACCTGAAAACCGGGAAATTAACCTCTTTTCAGAAAAACGGTCTTAAAACGATTGAGAAGTTTCCAGAGCCTTACTTCTGGCGCGCCGCCACCGACAATGACTTCGGGAACAACATGCCGGAGAAACTGGCGGCCTGGCGCAACGCCCACCAGGAGATGAAAGTGGTCAGCGTGGAAGTAGGCAAACGGATGACGCAAGGGCAGCCGATCAAGGTAACCTACGCGCTCACCGACAAGCAGATCCCATACACGGTGGACTACCTCATCCAGAACGATGGTGCCGTGCAGGTGACCGCTTCCATTGATATGACTGGCAAAGAGATGCCGGAGCTGCCCAGGTTTGGGATGCGCCTGCAGTTAGACGACAAATACGAGAACCTGCAGTACTACGGCCGCGGCCCCTGGGAGAATTACAGTGACCGGAAGTTCTCCTCGCTGGTGGGTCTGTACAAAGACAAGGTGGAAAACCAATACTACCAGTTCTACATCCGGCCGCAGGAAAGCGGCAACAAAACCGATGTGCGCTGGGTGGAGCTCACCAACAACGCCGGCAACGGAATTGTGGTGGAAGGCCTGCAGCCCATCAACTTCACGGCCCTGAACTACCTCGCCGAGGACATTGACGAAGGTCCCAAGAAGATCAACCGGCACCCGGTAGACCTGAAGAAGCAGGATTTCGTGAGCCTGCACATTGATCTGGGCCAACGCGGTTTGGGTGGCGATGACAGTTGGGGACGTCTGCCGCATAATCCGTACCGGTTAACGGAGAAAAAGTACTCGTACAGCTACGTCATCCGGCCCATCACCAAAGAAACATCCAAACTGACTAAAAACTGAGAAGGTTGATAGGGTTCCTTTTCGTTTTACTGCGGCCGGCGGGGAGTACTTCCCCGCTGGCGCAGAAGAAAGAGGCTTTATCAGCATAAACAAAGCGGCTTGGGCCAGCTCAAGTGTGGGTTCATTTGTTCAGCAGCGACACATGGTTTGTCAATTACATTCATTCAGAAAAGCTTCTTCCCATCTCCTCGCGTTGGCGGTGGTGCTTGGTGCCTTTTCCTGCCGATTTTCTAAAAACGCCGCTGAAACAAAGGCCAGTGGTATAAAGATTACGCCCGTAGCCGAAGGCTGGGCGAACAACTCGGTGAACGTGGTGGCCTTCCGGAAGAATTCGCTGGTAACCTATAAAGGGATTCAGTACACCGCCTGGTACGGGGCTGACCAATCCGTGATGCTGGCCAAACGCAAAAGCGGGGCAACTGCCTGGGAAATCCAGAAAACCAATTTCACGGGCAACGCCTCTGATGCCCACAACACCATCAGTATCATGGTAGATGGCAACGGTTTCCTGCACCTTTCCTGGGATCACCATAATAACCCCTTGAACTACGCCCGCAGCGTGCGCCCCGGCTCCCTGCAGATGACTGACAAGATGCCCATGACCGGCCAGCGGGAAAAAGTGGTTTCTTACCCCGAGTTCTACCGTCTGCCCAAAGGCAACCTCATGTTCTTTTACCGCGACGGCGGCTCGGGCCAGGGCAATTTGGTCATCAACAGCTATGACCTCAAAACCCAGCAATGGACGCAACTGCACAGCAACCTCATCAACGGCGAGGGAAAACGCAACGCGTATTGGCAAGCTTACCTGGACAAGAAAGGCACCTTGCACGTGTCCTGGGTGTGGCGCGAGAGCCCCGATGTCGCCAGTAACCATGACCTGGGCTACGCCCGATCTCTGGACGGAGGCAAAACCTGGGAGAAATCTACCGGCGAGAAGTACACCCTGCCCATCACCGAAGCCACGGCCGAGAAAGCCTTAATTATTCCGCAGAACAGCGAGCTCATCAACCAGACCTCCATGGCCGCTGATGAGCAGGGAAATCCTTTCATCGCCACGTACTGGCGCGAGGCGGGCTCTACCATTCCGCAGTACCATTTGGTGTACCATGATGGCAAAAGCTGGAAATCCCTTGCCTTGGGTTTCCGGAAAACGCCTTTTAGCCTGAGCGGTGTGGGGACCAAACGCATTCCCATCGCCCGTCCGCAGATTATGGTGAAGAATGCCGGAGACAATGCCTCGGTGCTGATGATCTTCCGGGACGAGGAGCGGGGCAGCAAGGCATCGGCCCTGATTATAAACAAACTATCAGACCCCAAATGGGCCCTTCTGGATCTGACACGGGAGTCGCTGGGTTCCTGGGAGCCCACCTATGACACCGAGCTTTGGAAGGAGAAACAAGTCCTAAACCTGTTTGTGCAGAAAGTGGAGCAGATAGACGGGGAGGGCCAGACTGCCATCCCACCGCAGTCCATCCAGGTGGTGGAATGGAAACCGAAGTTTTAACCCTTGTTTTAGGCCTGTTTTCCGCAAAGAATAGATAAACCGGGGCTCGTACCCGCATCAGATAAGCATGATTCAAAAGAACACCATTTTTACACTGCTGTTGCTCTTGGGTGCCTGGACTGCATCAGCAGGAGCCAAGCCCAAACATCCTTTGCTGCCGGCCTCCAAAAAAGAAGTGCTGGGCCAGTTGCACAAAGCCAACACCTACTGGCAAAGCACCAACCCCACGCCTGGTTGGGCTTTCTGGGATGTAGCCGCCTACCACACCGGCAACATGGAAGCCTACAAAATCACCAAAGACGAAACGTACCGCCAGTACTCAGAGGCTTGGGCCGAGAAAAACCAGTGGATGGGCGCCAAGTCCACAAACAAAGCCGATTGGAAATACTCTTACGGCGAAAAAGACGACTACGTGCTCTTCGGGGACTGGCAAATCTGCTTTCAGACCTATATTGACCTTTACCAATTAGACGGCAAGAAGGACGACCGTAAAATCGCCCGGGCCCGCGAGGTCATGGAGTACCAGATGAGCACGCCCAAAAACGATTACTGGTGGTGGGCCGATGGCCTTTACATGGTGATGCCCGTCATGACCAAGCTGTACCGGGTCACTGGGAACAAACAGTACCTGGAGAAACTGCACGAGTACCTGAGCTATGCCAATTCCATCATGTATGACGCGGAGGAAAAACTCTATTACCGCGATGCCAAGTACGTCTACCCCAAACACAAAAGCGCTAACGGTAAAAAGGATTTCTGGGCCCGTGGCGATGGCTGGGTATTTGCCGGTTTAGCCAAGATTTTACAAGATCTGCCCAAAAACGCCCCACACCGGAAAGAGTACGAGCAGCGCTTCAAAGACATGGCTAGCGCCATCGCCCGCTCACAACAGGCCGAAGGTTACTGGACTAGAAGCATCCTGGACCCAGCCCACGCGCCCGGACCCGAGACCAGCGGCACCGCCTTCTTCACCTACGGTTTCCTGTGGGGCATCAACAACGGCCTCCTGGATAAAAAAGAATACCTTCCCATAGCGGCCAAAGGCTACCACTACCTGACCAATACGGCGCTACAACCCAACGGAAAGATAGGGTACGTGCAGCCCATCGGGGAAAGAGCCATCCCCGGGCAGGTGGTAGACGTGAACTCCACCACCGGGTTCGGGGTAGGGGCGTTCCTGCTGGCGGCCTCTGAGATGTACCGGCTCCTGGATTGATGAAATACTAGTTCGGATTTTGGCCCCTGTTTCCGGGAAACAGCCTTGAAACAGCTTTTCTGGAAGCTCCTCATAAACCAAGTGCTTTAAAATTTGATAACGATAATGAGTCCCATGCGGTACCGCGTACGTGTTCTTCTGCTGTTGCTCTCCCTGTTTTTCAGTGCTCCCTTGCGCGCGCAGACAGGGACAACTCCTATTGTGGGAGAAGCCGGCCAGAAGACTTTCCAGGTCCGCAACCCTGACTTCAAAACCAGTCCGCACACGGGCATGACCCGGAAGCACTGGCTTGAGGCGGCCCATTACCTGTTGGAAGGTGCTTTCCAGTACGTGAAGACCGTGGAGGACCCCATGGTGTTCCCCAAGCAGCCGGGCAAAAGCTACCCGCGCGACGGCGTGCACACCCCCACCGAGATGCTGGAAGGCCTGTGCCGTACCCTTTTTGTGGCGGTGCCCTTGCTCAAAGAAAACCGTAACCTTGAGATCAACGGCATCAAAGTCGCCGACTATTACCGCCGGCAACTGGTGAAACTGACGGAGCCCTCCAGCCCCACCTACGTGAAGCCCCGGGCCGCCGATGGTGGCCCCAATCAGATTCTGGTGGAGTTCGGCGGATTGGCCGTGTCGCTTTTCTATGCCCCGGATGTCCTCTGGAGACCGCTGACCGCCGCTCAGAAAGAAGCCCTGTCCATGACCATGCTCAGCTACGGCGACGGACCAACGGTACCTTCTAACTGGCGATTTTTCAACATCTTCGTGCTGAGTTTCTTCAAAGAGCAGGGCTATCCCGTAAACGAGAAGCTGCTATTGGAGTACCTAGATGAATCGCTGGAGCAGTACCGCGGCCAAGGCTGGTACAATGACAGTCCTGCCTATGACTACTATAGCATGTGGGCTTTCCAGATGTATGGTCCGCTATGGTCAGAGTTCTTCGGGAAGAAGCACTATCCTGCGTATGCCGCCAGGTTCCAGGCCAACTTCAACGACCTCCCCGACAACTACCCGTACCTTTTCAGCCGCGATGGACAGATGATCATGTGGGGCCGCAGCATCGCCTACCGCTTTGCCGCCGTGGTGCCATTCCCGCTCATGGGACTAGCTCAGGAGCCCGGCACCAATTACGGTTGGATGCGTAGGATCGCCTCCGGAACCATGCTTCAGTTTCTGCAACACCCAGAGTTCCTGGCCGCCGATCACCTTCCCACGCTGGGCTTTTACGGCGCCTTTGAACCGGCGGTGCAGATCTACAGTGCCCGCGCCAGCGCGTTCTGGATGGGCAAGGCTTTCCTGGGGTTGCTGGTGCCCGAGGGGAACCCGTTCTGGACCGCCGTAGAGAACGAGGGCGCCTGGGAAAAAGAGCTGACCAAAGGCAAAGTGTACAACAAGTTTCAGGAGGGTTCCAAGATCCTCATCACCGATTACCCCAACATCGGCGCTGCCGAGGTGCGGGCCTGGTGCCATGAAACCGTGGCCAAAGACTGGCAGTTATTCCGGTCCACCGAGAACTACAACCGGCTCTCCTACCACAGCGCTTTCCCCTGGCAAGCCGATGGCCCCAACGGCGAGGTGGCCATGAACTACGTGATCAAAAACCAGAAAAACCAATGGGAGGCGCTGCGTCTCTTCACCTTCAAGAAATTTGAGCACGGCATCTACTACCGAGATGCGGTGCTGGAAACCAACGACAAAATCAATCTGCGACTGGCGGATATTCCTCTGCCCAACGGCATCTTACGAATGGACGTGAACACCAGCACGGAGGCTTGCCAACTGCGTCTGGGGCATTACGCCTTGCCTCAGAAAAACGGGCCCATCAAGAGGGAGGCAAGAAAAGTAAAAGGCCATGCCGTGCAGATCATTGACAACGGCGAGTACCAATTGGCCATGGTTTCCCTCAGCGGATGGGACCATCTGGAACCGATTAACGCCACCAACCTCCATCCTGAGAGCAAGGAAAGCACCGTCCTTAACGCTTCTGGTCAGTTCCGGCCCGGGCAAAAATCCAACGTTTATGCCACCCTGATGCTTTGGAAGAAATCGGGCGAGAAATGGACCGAGGAGGAGTTGGTGCCGGTGAAGAAAATCAGCCAGGCTGCCAAAGGGAAATCGTTTACGGTATCTTTTAGAAAAGGAGAGGCAAAAACGGTTCGGTTTGAATAAGCTTTAACAGAAAAGAACGCAGGCAAAACCTACCATCACACGTTTACAGAAGTACCACCATGGTTCAAGACATCATCACCACCTTTCAGAAACGCTACAACCAGGAGCCCACCGTGATCCGCTCGGCGGGCCGGGTGAACCTCATTGGCGAGCACACCGACTACAACGAAGGGTTCGTATTGCCCGCCGCCATCGACAAGGAGATCTACTTCGCCATCGCTCCGAACGGGACGGCATCAATGCGGGCCTACTCCTTCGACCTTCACGAGAAAGCCTCCTTCAACCTGGAACAGGTGGAACCCTCAGAGATGGTTTGGGCCAACTACCTGCTGGGCGTGGTGGCGCAGTTCCAGAAAGCGGGACATACAGTGCCGGGCTTTGACCTGGTGTTCGGGGGCAACATTCCTATGGGGGCGGGCCTGTCCTCTTCGGCGGCGGTGGAGTGCGGCTTGGCGTATGCGCTCAACCATATCTTCCAGTTCAAGGTGGAGAAGATGGACTTGGTGAAGATGGCGCAGAAGGCCGAGCACGAGTACGCTGGCGTGCTATGCGGCATCATGGACCAGTTCGCCAGCATGTTCGGCAAGCGCAACCACGTGGTGCGGCTGGACTGCCGCTCCCTGGGGTACCAATATTTCCCTTTCGATATGCGCGAGTACCGCCTCGTGCTCTGCGACACGCGGGTGAAGCACTCGTTGGCCTCCAGTGAGTACAACACCCGCCGCCAGGAGTGCGAGACCGGCGTGGCGATTCTACAGAAACACTACCCGCAGGTGAACAGCCTCCGCGACGTAACTCTTGAGATGCTGGCGCAGCACCAGGACGAGTTTGGCCCCGTGGTGTACCGCCGCTGTACCTACGTGGTACAGGAGAACCTGCGGGTGGAGGAAGGCTGCCTTGACCTGGAGCGCGGCGACCTGGAGGCGTTCGGGCAGAAGATGTTCGCCTCGCACCAGGGCCTGCAGCACGACTACGAGGTAAGCTGCCCTGAGCTGGATTTCCTGGCCGAGAAAGCAAAAGAATCAGGGCTCGCGCTGGGTGCCCGCATGATGGGCGGCGGTTTCGGGGGCTGCACCATCAACCTGGTGCGGCTGGAAAAGCTGGAGGAGTTCACCAGAGCCATGGAAGTGGCTTACCAGAAAAGGTTCGGGCAGGAGCTGCCGGTTTACATCGCCCGCATCGTGGACGGAACCGGCCTGCTGCCAACCGCCAAACCCGAGCCCTCCTACAATGACTCTGAGTGGACCCGCTAGTTTAGAGCCTTTTTTCCTGAAAAGAGCCCGAAACCGAAATTCTCTTTTATGAACCAACCCAATTTAGATACACCCTTCGATATCACGGAGCACTCGCACCGCCGCTTCAACCCCCTGTTGGGCGAATGGGTGATGGTCTCGCCGCACCGCTCCAAGCGCCCGTGGCAGGGACAGCAGGAGACCACTGAGCAGGAGACCCGTCCAAAGTACGATTCCACTTGCTACCTGTGCCCGGGCAACGTGCGCGCCAACGGCGAGACGAACCCCGACTACCCCTCCACCTTCGTGTTCACCAACGATTTCGCCGCCCTGCAGGCCGAGAGCCCCTCGGGCTCCTTCGGCAAGGGGATGCTCAGGGCCGAGGGTGAGCGCGGCATCTGCAAGGTGATCTGCTTCTCGCCCCGCCATGACCTCACCCTGTCTGACATGGAGACCACGGAGATCAAGAAGGTGGTGGACCTGTGGCAAGAACAGTACCTTGAATTGGGCGCTATGCCTGAGATCAGTTACGTGCAGATCTTCGAGAACAAGGGCTCGGTGATGGGCAGCAGCAACCCGCACCCGCACGGGCAGATCTGGGCCCAGAGCTCGGTGCCTGGCGAGCCAGCCAAAGAGACCGAACAGCAGGAAGCTTACTTCGCTGAGAACGGCCGCAGCCTTCTGTCCGACTACCTGGCCCAGGAGCTGGAGGAGAACACCAGGATTGTGGTGGAGAACGAGCACTTCGTGGCGCTGGTGCCGTTCTGGGCCGTGTGGCCCTTCGAGACCATCGTGATCCCGCGCCGCCACTTCGGCCACCTGGGCCAGATCACCGAAGAGGAGAAATCCGGTTACGCCGAGATCATGAAGAGGCTCTCCAGTGTGTACGACAAACTGTTCCAGACCTCCTTCCCGTACTCGGCCGGCATCCACCAGGCACCCACCGACGGCAGGGAGTACCCCGGCTGGCACCTGCACATGCACTTCTACCCGCCGCTGCTGCGTTCGGCCACGGTGAAGAAGTTCATGGTGGGCTACGAGCTCATGGCCGACCCGCAGCGCGACATCACCCCAGAGAGCGCCGCCGAGCGCCTGAGAAGTTTACTTTAAGACAGACCTAACTTTACCAAAGATGAAAACGAGTTGGTGGTTTCTGGTAGTGGTGGTCGCGGGCCTTTGGTCGTGTGGTAAGAAGCAGTATGCTTTTGAGCCATCTACCCTTCGGCCTTCTAAACTGAAAGGCTACCAGTTGGTCTGGCATGATGAATTCAACACCAATGGAAAGCCTGATAGCACCAACTGGGGCTATGAATTCGGGTTTGTGCGCAACCGGGAACTCCAGTGGTACCAACCACAGAATGCCATCTGTACTAATGGGGTTCTGGTGATAGAAGGCAAACGCGAGCAGTTGGAAAACCCTAGGTTTGAAGCAGGTCACCAAGACTGGCGGCACCACCGGGAGTTTGCGGAGTACACCTCGGCCAGCCTTCAAACCCAAGGCAAGAAGTCGTTTCAGTACGGGGTTTTTGAGGTGAGGGCACGAATAGACACCGCGATGGGCATGTGGCCCGCCATCTGGACGCTGGGTGTTTTCAGGGAGTGGCCAGCCGGCGGAGAAATAGACCTGATGGAATTTTACCGCATGGGAAAACAGCCTACCATTCTGGCCAATGCGGCCTGGGCCGATGAAAAGATGAAAGCGGTTTGGGATGACGCCAGAATCCCGTTTTCGCATTTCCTGGAAAAGGATGCCGAGTGGCCCCGCAAGTTCCACCTCTGGAAAATGGACTGGACCGCAGAATCCATCAAGCTTTACCTGGACGGCGAGTTGCTGAACGAGATTGACCTAACCAAAACCCTCAACGCAGATGGGTTCAATCCCTTCCACCAACCGCATTACCTCCTGTTGAACCTGGCCATCGGAGGAAATGGGGGAAATCCGGCTGGCACTGCTTTCCCTAAAAAGTATGAGGTGGATTACGTGCGGGTGTATCAAAAGAAGTAGGTAGGCTCCAAGCTTTGGAAGCAAGTGGAATAAGGTTTTAAGCGTGTTTTAGAGAAAATCAGGATGAAGCAAACAAAGAAGGGACAAGTGAAAGGCAAGGCGATGTTCTTGGCGGTCATGCTGCTGGCAGTGGTGGCCTGTTCACCTGCTTCCTTGCAAAAAACAGGGAAGCAGGGCGGTGGCTGGCAAAAGCTTTTCAACGGCAAGGACCTGAAGGATTGGGTTGTGAAGATCCACCACCATGAGGTGGGAGACAATTACGCGCAGACCTTTAGAGTGAAGGACGATGTATTGCAGGTGAACTATGATGACTACAAGACCTTTAATGAACGTTACGGACACCTGTTTTACAAAACCCCTTTCTCTTCTTTCCATTTAAAATGGGAATACCGCTTCACCGACCAGTGGTTGAAGGACGCGCCTTCCTATACCTACCGGAACAGCGGCATCATGTTCCATTCCCAAAGCCCACAGTCTATCTTAAAAGAGCAGGATTGGCCTATCTCCGTGGAGTTTCAATTGTTGGCAGGGGAGGGAGACGGGAAACCTCGCCCCACCGGCAACATGTGCTCCCCGGGTACCGATGTGGTGTTTGAAGGCAAAGTAGATGACCGGCACTGCATCAACTCTTCCTCGGCTACCTATGCGTGGAACCAGTGGGTGAAAGCCGAATTGATCGTGCTGGGAGATTCCCTGGTAACCCACCTCATCAACGGTGACACAGTCCTCCAGTATACCCGTCCGCAGATTGGGGGCGGAGTGGCCAGCAACTATGACCCCAAAATAAAGCAGGATGGAAAGCGCCTGACGCAGGGCTACATCGGCCTGCAGAGTGAAGGTCAGGGAATTGAGTTTAAAGAAATCATGATCAAGAGGATAGACTAGGCAGGTACTTTCCCGGGAAAAGAAGGCTATCCGTTTTGGGGAGGTTTTCTCCAAAGAAGGCCAGAAACCTGTCTAGAGGCTATTTAATGTACCCTAAAAAAGTTAACCCATGTAGCGGCATCACTATTTACCCCCAGAAATATCTAGCCAGATGCGTCAGGCGCTCTTTAATAAAAAAGTTGACAACCGGCATCAGAAGTTTACCCTTACCTTTTACTATTAATTTTAAGTGACAATGAATCAACCCAGGCCCAAACTTTTCTTTTTGCTTCTCTTTCTACTGTTCGCCCTCACAGGGCAGGCCCAGCAGCTCAGCGGAAAGCCTGGCACCTTCACCGTTGGGAACAAGGAGTTCCTGCTCAACGGAAAGCCCTTCGTGGTGAGAGCGGCCGAGCTGCACTATCCCCGTATTCCACGGGAGTACTGGGAGCACCGCATCCAGCTCAGCAAGGCCATGGGCATGAATACCATCTGTATCTACCTGTTCTGGAACCTGCATGAGCAGACCCCGGGCCAGTATGATTTCAAAGGCCAGAACGATGTGGCCGAGTTTGTGAAATTGGCCCAGAAAAACGGCATGTACTGCATTGTGCGGCCCGGCCCGTACGTGTGCGCCGAGTGGGATATGGGCGGCCTGCCCTGGTGGCTCCTCAAGAAGCAGGACGCACAGGTGCGCACCCTCCAAGACCCGTACTTCATGGACCGCACCAAGCTGTTCCTGAAAGAGGCGGCCAAGCAGTTAGCCCCGCTGCAGATTCAGAACGGCGGCAACATTCTGATGGTGCAGGTGGAGAATGAGTATGCCACCTTCGGCGATGAACAGGCCTACATGGAAGCAACCCGCGACGCGGTGCGTGAGGCCGGTTTTGACAAAGCACAGCTTTTCCGCTGCGACTGGCCCTCTAACTTCAACAAATACAAACTGGATGGCGTGGCCACCACCCTCAACTTCGGGGCGGGCACCAACGTGGACGAGGCTTTCAAGAACTTCAAGGAACTGAACCCCACCGCGCCGCTGATGTGCAGCGAGTATTGGTCGGGTTGGTTTGACCACTGGGGCCGTCCGCACGAGACCCGCTCAGTGAGCAGCTTTATTGGGAGTCTGAAAGACATGATGGACCGCCGGATTTCCTTCAGTCTCTACATGGCCCACGGCGGCACCACCTTCGGGCAGTGGGGCGGGGCCAACGCGCCACCCTACTCGGCCATGGCCACTTCCTATGACTACAACGCGCCGGTAGGCGAACAGGGCAACACCACCGAGAAGTTCTTCGCCGTGCGCGACCTGCTCAAGAACTACCTGCAGGAAGGCGAGACGCTGGGCGAGATCCCTTCGGCGAAACCCATCATTGCTATTCCTGCTTTCAACTTAACTGAAAGTGCAGCGCTGTTCGCCAACTTACCAGCGGCAAAGAAAACGGAGAAGATTCAGCCTATGGAGAACTTTGACCAGGGTTGGGGACGCATTCTGTACCGCACCACCTTACCGGCAACGGCTTCGGGGCAAAAGCTGGTGATCACCGAGGTGCATGACTGGGCCAACGTGTTCCTGAACGGCAAATCGATCGGCAAGCTGGACCGGCGCCGGGGCGAGAACACCGTGACGCTGCCTGCCTTCAAAGGAAACGCGCAGTTGGACATCCTCATAGAGGCCACCGGCCGCGTGAACTACGGCAAGGCCATCATTGACCGCAAAGGCATCACCGAGAAAGTGGAACTGAACGACGGCCGGAAAAACACCGAGCTCAGGAACTGGCTTGTCTACAACTTCCCCGTGGAGTTCGAGTTCCAGAAAAAAGCGAAGTTCACGAAGGGCACCGCCACTGGTCCGGCTTGGTACCGGGGCTCCTTTGACCTAAAGGAAACCGGCGACTCGTTTCTGGATGTGAGCAAATGGGGTAAAGGCATGGTATGGGTGAACGGGCAGAATCTGGGCCGGTTTTGGAAAATTGGCCCGCAACAGACGCTGTTCGTGCCCGGCGTGTGGCTCAAGAAAGGCCGCAATGAAGTGATTGTGTTGGACGTGGACAAACCCGAGGGTACCACCATCGCGGGCTTGAAAGAGCCGATTCTGGATCAGCTTCGGGCCGAGGAGTCTTTAACGCACCGCGCCAAAGGCCAGACGCTGAACCTGGCCGGGGAGAAGGCGGTCGCCACGGGTGCATTCCCGGCGGGCAGCGCCTGGCAGGAAGTGAAATTCGACAAGGCCGTGCAGGGACGCTACCTTTGCTTCGAGGCCCTGAGCTCGCAGAAAGCAGATGATCCTTATTCCTCCATCGCGGAGCTGGAACTGGTGGATGAGAAAGGAAACCCTGTTTCCCGCCTGAAGTGGAAAGCCGTTTACGCCGACAGCGAAGAAGTGACCGGAGGCAACAACTCCGCCGACAAGGTGTATGACCAGCAGGAATCCACGTTCTGGCACACCCAATACTCCGGCGACAAGCCCAAGCACCCGCACCACCTCGTGCTTGACCTGGGCGAGAACGTGACTGTGAAAGGCCTGCGTTACCTGCCCCGTTCCGACAAGAACACCGGCGGCATGGTGAAGGAATACCGCATTTACCTCAAGAACAGCCCGTTCAAGATGTAAGACACTAAGGCAAATGCCCCGAGGGGAAGGCTCGCTTGCCTTCTCTTCGGGCTTTCCTGTTTTAGAGCAGTTTTTTAAAAATAAGCCATAAACCGCTTCGTCTGGACTGAATGTCTCTTTTCTGGATAAAGCATTACTTAAGAACTCCACCACCACATGAACAAACAATTTTCCAAAAACCTGGCGAAAAACTGTGCGGCCTTTTGCCTGGCCATCGGGGTATTGGGCTCGGCCTGCTCCCCGCAAGTGGCTAAGAATTCCGGGTCTGAGCAAACAGGCGCCGAAATGAAAGCCCCAGAGGAAAAGTACAGCGGATACCTCTTTACGTACTTTACCGGCAATGACAAAAGCGAAGAGGCCATCCGGTTTGCGGTCAGTCAAGATGGCTATAATTACCGGGCGCTTAACGGCAATAAACCCATTGTCTCTTCGGCCCAGATCAGCTCTACCGGCGGTGTGCGTGATCCGCATATCCTGCGGGGTGCCGATGGCAAAACCTTTTACATGGTGGTGACGGATATGGTATCGGCGAACGGCTGGAGCTCTAACCGGGCCATGGTGTTGCTCAAATCCACGGATCTGGTCAACTGGACTTCCAGCGTGGTGAACATCCAGAAACGATTTGCCGGAAACGAAAAGCTGCTGCGCGTATGGGCGCCGCAGACCATCTATGACCCCGAGGCCAAAAAGTACATGGTCTACTTTTCCATGAAGCACGGCGATGACCCCGATAAGATCTACTACGCCTACGCCAACCAGGATTTCACCGATCTGGAAAGCGAGCCCAAGCAACTATTTTTCAGCCCCACCAACGGCGCGGCCATTGACGGCGACATCGTGCTGAAAGACGGCAAGTACCACCTGTTCTTCAAAACCGAAGGCGAGGGATCGGGCATCAAAATCGCGGTGTCTGATAAACTGACCGGCGGCTACGTCTTGCAGGACCGCTACGTGCAGCAGACCAAGGACCCCGTGGAAGGAGCGGGCGTGTTCAAGCTGATTAATGAACCCGGCTACATCCTGATGTACGATGTGTACACCAAAGGCCGCTACCAGTTCACCAAAACCACCGATCTGCAGAATTTCACCGTAGTGGATAATGAGGTGTCCATGAACTTTCATCCGCGCCACGGCACCGTCATTCCCATCACCACCAGAGAATACGAGGTGTTGGTTTCTAAATGGCTGACGGCAGAAGAAGTGCTGCTTACCGCCAAGGCACCCGGGTTGAAGCGGTTCAACGTGGCCCTGGACTCCGCTAGAAGAACCCTGCATCTGCCCGTAAAACCCGGTATAGACCTGAGCGCCTTTAAACCGCAGTTTGAGTCTTTCCCGGGCGTGACCGTTTCTTCTTCTGCGGCCGATTTTTCAAAAGGAGGCGTAAACTACACCGTGGAAATCAAAGGGAAACAACCCCAGACGTTTGCCGCCACTGCCCGCGAAGACCATAATCCCGTGTTGGATGGCTTCTTCGCCGACCCAGACATTATCTACGCCGAGAAGACCGGCAAGTACTATATCTATCCCACTAGCGACGGGTTTGATGGTTGGTCTGGAACCTACTTCAAAACCTTTTCCTCCCCGGATCTGGTGAACTGGAAAGACGAAGGCGTGATCCTGGATTTGCCCAAAGACGTGAGCTGGGGAAAACGAAACGCTTGGGCGCCGGCCATCATCGAGAAGAAAGTGAACGGGCAGTACAAGTACTTCTATTATTTCACAGCGGCCCAGAAGGTAGGCGTAGCCGTATCGGATAGCCCCACCGGGCCTTTTATGGATTCCGGGGAGCCCTTGGTAGACCAATTGCCTCCGGGTGTGAAAGGCGGCCAGCAGATTGACCCCGATGTGTTCACCGATCCGAAGACCGGCAAAAGCTACCTGTACTGGGGAAACGGCTACATGGCCGGGGCCGAACTGAACCCGGATATGATTTCGATCAAACCCAACACCATCAAGGTTCTCACCCCAGACAATACCTTCCGGGAAGGGACGCACGTGCTCTGTCGCAAAGGTATCTACTATTTCCTTTGGTCGGAGGACGATACCCGCAGCGAGAACTACCGGGTACGCTACGGCACTTCCACCTCGCCGCTGGGCAAGATCAAGGTTCCCGCCAATAACCTGGTCATCGCCAAAGACCCGGCCTCGAGAATTTACGGCACCGGCCATAATTCCGTGATTCAGGTGCCCGGTAAAGACGAGTGGTACATTGTCTACCATCGGTTCAATTACCCCAAAGGCATCACCATGGGCGATGCCGCCGGCTTCAACCGCGAGGTGGCCATTGACAGGATGGAGTTCAACGCAGACGGAACTATCAAGCAGGTAACGCCCACACATGGAGGGGTAACTAATCTTAAAGCCAAACAATAAACGGCAACTTCCTTGAAAGTACCTTCTGTTTAGAATAGGTTTTTGAGGCAACAGCCTTAAAACAGAAGAGAATCCTCTCGTTTCTGTTTCACCTAAGGTGAAGAAAGTTAAAGGAGCTTTGGGCCTGTTTTGCAGAAAACAGGTCCAAAGCTCCTTTTTTAATTTATGGTTTCAAACGAATACCTGTTCTTTCATTTTTTGTGCCTGTGGACTTATTGGTAATGTAAGCAGGATGGTATAAGCTGTTTCCAGCCTGATTCTCTAAATCAGAGCAGACTGGACAGGCAGAGTATGGACGAAACCTTTAAGAGACCGTTTTCAGGCTGCTTCTCCAAAAACACTTCTTTAACAGAAAAAGGGCGCCCTCGGACAGGAGGCAAATCAGCTTTCGCCTCTTGCCCGAGGGCGCCGTATATACACAAAGTCCAGGGCGAACATATCCTGATTATCTAAAACCTGTGAAGATGAAGAAAGTACTAGGCACCCTTATCCTTCAATTGCTTGTGCTTTCCGGCTTTTGCCAGGAGAAAGCCGCCACCGGCGCCACAAGCGGAACTACCAGCGGTCCTCCGGCCTGGATCATGCAGGGCAACATCTATGAGGTGAATGTGAGGCAGTACACACCGGAAGGCACCCTGAACGCTTTTGCCAAACACCTTGACCGTTTGAAAGGAATGGGCGTGCAAACGGTGTGGTTCATGCCGCTCAACCCCATCAGCAAGGTGGACCGGAAAGGCTCGCTGGGGAGCTACTATGCCGTCTCGGACTACACCGCCGTCAACCCGGAGTTCGGCACCATGGCAGACTTCAAACAGGTGGTAAAGGCTATCCATGACCGGGGCATGAAGGTCATCATTGACTGGGTACCCAACCATACCGGCGGAGACCACCGGTGGCTCACCCAGCACCCGGATTTCTTCGTGCGGGACAGCACCGGGAAGGCGGCCATGGCGGTGGACTGGGCAGACACAAGGCAACTGGATTATAAGAACCCGGTGATGCAGGACAGCATGATCGCTGCCATGAAATACTGGGTCTCTACTACAGGCATAGATGGCTTCAGGTGCGATGTGGCCTGGAACGTCCCCGCTTCCTTTTGGCGCCGGTGCATCCCCCAGTTGAAAGAGATGAAGAGCCTTTTCCTGCTGGCCGAGGGCGATAGCGCTTATCTACCCAAGACCGGTTTTGACGCGGTCTACCCGTGGCACATGTTCAAGATGATGGAGAAGGTGGCCAAGGGCGAAAGGCCGGCCTTCAGCCTGGATAGCGTGAAGCAGGAGAATGACCGAATGTACCCTGCCCATACCATTCAGATGTACTTCACCAGCAACCACGACGAGAACAGCTGGAACATGGCGGACTACGGGACCTTCCCCGGCCCGGTGCATGCGCCCTTCGCGGTATTCACCCAAACCATGGCCAGCAGTGTCCCCCTGATCTACAGCGGACAGGAAGAACCGGTCCTGAGGGCATTGAAGTTCTTCGACAAGGATCCCATGGCTTTCGATAAGCTCCAAAGAGCCTCGTTCTATAAAACCCTGCTGAACCTCCGGAAAAGGAACGCCGCCCTGTCCGCCGACGCGTCTTTCCGGAAAGTGAGCGCAGGGGATGAGAAAGCAGTGTATGCCTTCGTGCGGGAAAAAGGAAAGAGAAAGGTGTTGGTGATCCTTAACTTTTCGGGTACCTCGCAGCCGATCACCATAAAAGAGAAATCTTTGATCGGGAGCGCCTACAACGTTTTCAAGGGTGCAAAGGAGCCTGTAAGCAGCAAAAAGTGGAATATTCAGCCATGGGGGTATGCGATGTATGAATACACTTCCCAATAATCCGGGAAGGTGAATCTATTTGAGCAGCTGGGAAGTAGAGATGGCTACAATCCAAGTCAACGCTAAAGCACTTTTATGAAGGGTTGCACATCTTGCACTAATGAAGACTTACTAGAAAAGCTAACTGGCTAAACAGACCCACCAGTCATACTTAAAGCGTTCCAATCTAACTTAAACACCCCACCTAATAGTTTTCTATAGAGCCGTGTGCCCGTGGGGAGGAGTGGGTTACCCGCAAGGGCCCCAAGGCATGTAAATGTTTCGCAGCTCCTTCTCACGGGCACACGGGTGCCCTAAGCCAAACTGCGATGGCCATCTTCAAAGACGGTGACACCTACGTCATCCGCGAACAGCCCCAACTTACCAATAACACCATGGGTGCCCTGATCCAGTTTCTGGACCTGGTCCCGGATATGGCCAGTCTCCATCTATTGGTGAACAACCTAGCTTTTCATGCCGTCACCCGTGATCCAGAACACGTGAATGATTGGGGAGCGGACTATGCCGCCATGAATGCCCTACAGCTTTTTCTCACGGCACTCACCCGACAACAGGAATCAGAGGACTGACCAGAGAATATATAGATTTCGTATAGTTACTAACTAATTCCTATATAGTATATTCGTTAGTCAATTTCTGTTTATCCGACTCACATAAGCTAGACAATAAAAATAAACTCTGTAAAAGTGTCAATATCTTGAGTTATTCCGTTTATACAGTAGGCAGACACAATATGTATTTATCTAATATAAAATCATGGATTGGAGTGAATTGATACCAAGCTTAATCAGAACACCTATAACTATTTATCAGAATAGGAAAACAATTCAGCATTGGTGGATTAGGCTACTCGCTCAAGTTGATACCGGAGATACTGATATAGTTCTTCTTGGCCAAGGAGGAGTGGGAAAAACACTTTTAAGTAAATGTCTACATGGTCAAGCTCCTAAATTTAGCTATAAAACTCCAGGAACATCACCCAATGTTGAAACAGAAGCTGTGATATTTGGTGATTGGACTAAATTAGTAAGAGTGATACCTGGACAAAGTAGCAAAGAACGATTAAAGGGGTTGGATGAGGCATTTAACACCAGCGAAAGTTTAGAAGGTGTTATATATGTTGTAGATTGGGGATATGCAAAAATCAGAGATGAAACCCTAAAAAAAGCATTGATTGAAGATAGAGGAATAGATACAATTGCTAAGCTTAGAGAATATACCTTAAGGAATGAATTAGAAGATTTGGACCTTATGATGATGAAAATTAGGGATCTGCAAGCTAAAGATGGGCGTCCAAAATGGTTAATAATTGCTGTAAATAAGGTAGATTTATATATGAATGAAGTTGATGAGGCTCAGAAATACTATAGTATTGATTATGGAAGTGATTTTGCGAAAGTCGTTAATGAGTATTTGCATCAAATCGGAACATTGAATTTGAAGGTTTTCACTCTTCCTATTTCCTCATGGCCTGAAGATTTCGAATGGAATAATGAAATGATTGATGCAAAGCTTGGAGGCAAGTCTGTAGAACATGGACTTGCATTAAACTTTATTTCTGAAATTTCTGTAATATCAAAAGGGTAATAAGAAAAGTGAGTAATCATTCTGAGAATAACGAAGTATCAAAGTATAAAGAGGTAGGAGAACTGTTAGATTTGGCAGAGAATGTGTCAGAAAAGGTTAAAAACATTCAAAAAAATCTTTATGCAATTCAGGTAAAAGCAGCGGCTCTTGTAATGTTAGTTTTTATTATATCACTAATATTTTTTTTAGCTCCATATTTAATTGAAGTACAAGACCAGTACTTGAGTATAAAGTTTGTATTTATCATTTTCTTTATTTCCAGTTTGATTTTCTATGGTATGATTGTGTATCGTCAGTATTTAAGATACATACGGGATTATCGTATTGAGCAGGATATACTATTACGACTTTTGGAAATGACACACCAAATAAAGAAATACGAATACTCTAAAAATAGTTTTTCAACTATTGAGAAAGCGTTAATTGAAATGAGATTAAGCAGAATAGATTTTAATACATGAGACCACGCCCAACATCAGCTTTTGAAAGCAGAACTGATGAACAATAAATGGACTTATTCCCTTTACTAGATTAAAGCAAGTGAATGAGGGGACAGAACGTGAACTTCCTGCCTTCACAAAGTTATTGAACATTGATCCCATGTAAATGAAAGCCTTGGCAATTGTCAGGGCTTTTTTTGTGTCCTTTCTGGCCGTTGGCTTGCTGCCGAATTTCGTGCAAACCTCATTGAAGACCATGCACGACATCAAAATTGGAAAACTGCAGCGGCAATTGCCGGGCAAATGGAACGAGCTCACAGGTAAGCAGCTGCTGGGGATTATCGCCGTCTCCACCAGAATCCCATCTATCCCTGGCTTGAAGCCCCACCAGATCCAGGAGCTGCTTCGGCTGGAGACTCTTTTCATCCTGCTCAACGTCCCCAGAGCGTTGCTGATGCTCTTCACCCCGCTGCAGCTTCTGCAGTTTTACTGGCTTATGCCTTTTCTGGAAAAAGGCGGCTTCTCCGGGCTGACGGCCCAGCTCTTCCCCAAACTCAGGGTGCCCGGTTTCCTGGGCTGGTTCAGGCCACGACTCTTCGGCCCCAGGGAGCGGATCCGGAACATGAGTTTCCTGGAGTTCATCTACGCCGACACCTTCTTCACCGCCTATACCCAGAAGCAGAACCCGGCCATGCTGGACAAGTTGGTCTCCTGCCTCTACCGGAAGAAGCGGTGGTTCCACTTCCTGCTGAAACGCCTGGCCAGCTACGGCGGTGACTGCCGGCAGGAGTTCAACCCCTACTTCGTGGACGGCCGGGCACGTTTGGTGGCCAGGTTCTCCCTGGAGCAGAAGCTGGCGATCCTCTGTTGGTACCGCGACTGCCGGGAGGAGCTGGAGAGGGAGTTTCCCTTGGTTTTTTCCGGATCCAACCAGAAGACGGCCGGCCGCAAAGGCTGGGACGGCGTGCTGCTCGGGATGAGCGGACACGTGATGAACATCGAATCAACCGGGAAGGCCAACATCCGCAGCATCCTGGGGATGATGCAGCAGCGCTTTGAGGAAGTGGAGGAGGCAAAAAAGCAGAGAGATGAGAACTAAGGAATACAACGCGCTCTTCCGGGAGTTGGCCGAGCAGCACGTGGACCTGCTGCACTCGGAAAAGAACATGCGCTTTGTGCGGATGACGCTCTCCAGCGATCCAATGCAGCGGGTGCTGGACTTGACCGAGTTTAACAACAGCATTAAGCACAAAATCAAAGACGGCTTTTTCATGGTGCTGCAGAACTACGAGGCCGGCTTCAGCGACAACGGCGGGGACCGGACCAGCAAGGTTTTCTACGGGGCCTTCCTGATCCTGCGCAATGTGGACCCCAACAACGTGGATGCCCAGGAGCAAGCCTACGATGAGACTGAGCGCATCGGCGAGGAGATCATGGCCGCCGCCATCGAGCGGATCAACAACTACGGCGGGGTGCCGCTCACGCGCATCTCGCCCAGCAATGTCTCCAGTGACCAGGTGGCCAAAGTCGCCCTGCAGTATTTCGGCACCCGTTTCGATTTCTCCTTCACCATGGCTTCCAAGGCCCTGAAATACAATAAAGAAAAATTCAATGGCTAGGTTAGCGAGAGTTACCATGAGCATGGGCCCTTACGTGGCCCATAACAAATCCATCCAGCTCACTATCCTGGGGGTTCCGGTGAGATTTGTGTCAGAAAGTTTCACCGGCGTGGGTGGGACTACCGTCTACTTTGCCCAGAACCAAACCCCGGACGTGCTTGCCGGGGATGTCGGCCGGAACGTGGCGGCCCTGGAGACGGCGGTGAAGGCCTACCTGCAGTCCATCGGCGAGACTAGGTTCAGCGTCATCGGTGCCGTAGTAACAGGTGGCGTAGGCTTTGAGCAGGGCGGCAGCGTCACCCTCCGGGCCAAAGAGTACCGGGATGAGCTGAACCTTCCTTATGCCCTGCCAGATTCGGGGGACAACTATGTCACGGCCAGCGGCTGCACCAACAACCCACCGCAGACGGCCTCTTTCCTGAAAACGGATGTTTCCTGCTACGGGAGCACCAGCGGGGATATCTTCCTGAACGTTGCCGGAGGCGTGGCCCCTTACGCCTACCAGTGGGAGGATGGCCCCACCACCAAGGACCGCGAGATGGTGATCAAAGGCGTTTACCGCGTCACCATCGCCGACAGCACCGTGCCTGATGCTCTGGGGGATGATCATCCCGGCGTGGTCTCTCTCGAGATCACCCTGGGAGAGCCGACCCGGGTGGAGGTGGTGGCCTCGGTCCAGGGCCAGAGCGTGACCGTGGAAGTTTCCGGCGGCACGCCCGGTTACACCTACACCTGGAGTGACGGATCCACCGAGAAGGACCGTTCTGGACTGGCACCAGGCACTTACCGGCTCACTGTGACCGATGCCAACGGCTGCTCCAGCTCGGTAAACGTGGTCGTCAGTAATTTCCGCTTCTATTTTTCCCGCAACCCGGTGACCTTGGAACTTGCCGCGGAGGATGTGGCCAACAAACCAAACCTCTCGTTCCTGTGCGAGCTTTGGGTAGAGAAGGCGTATCTGTCAGGCGAGTTTGAGAAAGTGACTTCTGAGCCGCTGGAGCACCCGGCAGACGTATTGGGCACCACCCTTTTTGATTTAAGGGAGTTGCTGGACGCTTATGTGGAGCCGCACCTACCTGAGCTGAGCGCCAAATCGGTGGTCAGGGCAGACGCGGTTTTCCGGCGCTTTTTCCTAAAGTACACCGAAAAGTACGGTTCGCCGGCAGCCGTCGCGCCCTATACCCAGATCGACACCCAGTACGTGCTCTGCGGAGGCCTGGATACCCAGGAAACGCTGGCCGGCACCTTCTTTTCCAGCTACCTGCCCAACCGGAAGCCCTTCTTCACCTGGGACCAGCCGGAGAAAGGGGTTTACACCAATCAGCCCGAGTTCCTCTACTTCATGCCCAATTCTTTCCTGTTGGAAAGCTTCACCGTGAAAACCAAAGTGCGCTTCTCCGACGGAACCAGCCTCATTACCGACGCTTACATGCAAACCGAAGTGAGGCGCTATGAAATGTACTGCATCCCGGTGGGCCATGACCAGATCGGGGTGGGGGTGCTCAAGGAAAACGTGAGCGTGAAAAGCTGGGACGTGTACCTGGTGGACCAGGATGGCGCAGTGATCAGCGAGACGCGCCGCTTCTTTTTGCTCCCAGATCTGGACGAGAGAAGGAGGTACCTGCTGTACACCAACAGCCTCGGCGGCATCAACACCCTGGTGACCACCGGCAAGGCCAAACTCAAGCTGGATCCGGATACCACCACGCTGGAGCGGAACCTGCTGCCCGGCACGCCGGCCACCCGGCATGAGGTGGAGGTGCGCTCCAAATCGGCCAAGGCCACCCTGGAGCTGACCACCGGCTACCGGGAGCCGAGGGAGATCCTGGCCTTGCAGGACTTCCTGCTGGCCGAGCGGGTATGGCTGCTGGAGAATGACCGCTTCACGCCGGTGCTCGTGCTGGACAAAAACCAGGTGCCGCTGGATGAGGCCGAGGACGTGGGCTACCTGGACTTTGAGGTACAGCTGCCGCGCCGCCACCGCTACACGCCGCAGCTCCGGCTGGCCGGCTACTATGACCAAACCTCTGAACTCAAACCGCTGGAGCTATGAACGACACCATCATGATCAAACTGGGGGATACCTGGCTGGACTTGCCCGAGGAGCTGAGTATCCAGATTGAGGCCTGGAACCCGCTGTTTGAAACCGATAGAATCCCCGGCACGCTCACCTTTCCGTTCACGCTGCCCTTCAGCTCCGGGAACAATAAGGTGCTGGGTTTTCCCGGTCATCTTTCTGTGGCCAGGTACAGACAGCCCCAGCAGGCCTGCCAACTCTTTCTGATGGGGCAACTCTGGAAAGTCGGGAAGCTGAACCTGGTCAAGCGCAGCTCCAAAGGCTATGAGGTGAATTTCCAAACCGATGTGGGCGATATCTCCGCTTTGCTGAAAGAGCAGAACCTGCGCGAGTTGGACCTGGGTGCCGAGCCGCTGAGCCTGCAGGCCTTGCCCGTTTTTCCGGAGGCCAAGTATGCCCTGTTCCCGGTGCGCAACACTGACTTTTTTGAGGAGCGCCCGGAGCTTTTCAGCGATATCATCAACGACTATGACGGCGGGTTCAAGTCCGCGCCGGCCAACGCTTTTTACCGGCAGTACCCGGTGACCCCGTTCCCGTACCTGGCGCACGTGCTGCAGGCGGTGCTGGCCACCTTCGGCTATACCGTCACCGGCTCCTGGATCCAGGAAGAGGAAACCCGGCGGCTGGTGATCTACAACACGCATGCGCTTTACCCGGCTTCCGATCTGGATGGACTTGCTCCATTGGTGATCAGTGACCATCTGCCTGACATGAAGGTGAATGAGTTCCTCAAAGCCATCCGTTCGCTTTTCTGCCTGGGCATGGTCTTCAACCCGCTCCGGAAAGAGGTGGAGATCCTGAGCCTGGATGCGGTGGCCAGAGACCGCACCTACATGGAATGGACCGAGAGCACCGGCCGCCTCTATGATTGGGAACCGGCGCTGGCCACCGGCTTCACCCTGGAAATGACCGCCGACTCCGGTGATGCGTTGCTGGGGACGGTTGACCTTACCTATACCGTCGGCTCGGGAAAGGAGCCGATCAGCTGCCAGGCCGGCACGCTGCCCATGACCGATTACTTTGGCCGGCTCCTGCCAGAAGCCTCGCAAAAGGAGGACGGCTCCGGCAAATACACCCTGCGCCTGCTCTCTTACCGGGGGCTTCAGCAGGATCAGTTTGACCGGATTTATCCGCTGGGCACTAGTGGTACCACTGACTCAAAAGGAGCCGAGATCGGGACCGACTCCCTGCAGTGGGCCGGGCCGAAGGGCCTTTACGAGCGCCGGCACAAGGCCTGGTTGGATTTCCTGCTTCACGCCGAGTCCATCGAGACCGAGCAGAGTTTCCACATCAAGGATTTCCTGGCGCTGGACTGCCGGCGCAGGAGTTTCATCCGGCACGAGTCGGGCACCTTCGCCGGCATCTGGGAAAAGGTGAGCATCACCGTCTCCCGGAAGAAAGGCCTGCAGCCAGCCAAAGTACCGCTTAAAAGAATCTACTAGATGGAAGCCGAGAAAACACAGCGGGAGCTGGCCAAGGAATGGCTGGGCTTTGTCTTGCAAGGCTGGGGAAAGCAGTTGAAGAAACTCAAGATCCATTCCAGCGGTGAGCTGGAACGAAGCTTTGAGGGTGCGGTGATTGCCGCCGCCAACGGAGACTTGCTGAAAGTGAAGATCGCCTATGCCTGGTATGGGGCCATGGTGGATATGGGGGTGGGGCGCGGTACCAAACTGGGTGAACAGAAAAGCAACGCCACCAGCCGGCGTCTGATCGGCCGGGTACTGGGCAACCAACGGAAACCCAAGCGGTGGTACAGCGAAGGCCGCGACAGCATCGGGCACCAGGTAAACCAGCTGAGCTACCTGATCGGGGTGAACGCATCCCTGCAGGCCGCGGAACGGTTGGTGCCGGGAAGTAAAAACGAACAAATTGTAATCAACCTCTAAGATGGCAACAGATAGAACGACCCGGGAGATAGAGATTATCGCCAACGGGCAGAAATTCAACGCTTCGGTCAAGGAGATGACCGGAGCCCAAGCCTTGCTGAACGCGCAGATCAACAAAATGGCGACGGACGATCCCCGGCGCAAAGACCTGATCCGGGACTTCCAGGAAATGAAGAAGAGGACTGCGGAGGCCCGGCAGGAGATCCACGGGGTCACCCAGGCGCAGCAGACCATGCAGAAAGGCACACTTGCCTCCCGGTTGGGCATTGAGGGGGTGACTTCCGCCACCGGGCTTCTGAAGGTCGGCTTCAAAGCGGCCGTGGCTGCTTTCCTTCCTTTGCTGGCTTTCCAGACCATCGTGGATTTGGGCCGGGCATTTCTGGGGCTGGTCAATGACGTGGACAAAGTCAAGGGAGCCTGGCAAAGCTTGGGTGTGACCCAGGACCAGGAGCTCAACAGCCTGTATGCCCGTACCTCAGCCTATGCCCAGACGTTCGGGAAAGAAAACAATGAGGTGATCAACTCGGCCAAAGTACTGGCGAAGGAATTCGGAATCTCGTTTGAGGAGGCGTTTGAATTGATGGAGAAAGGTACGCTCGCGGGGGCCGATGCTTCTGGGCAGTTTCTGGACAACATCAAGGAGTACTCCACCCAGTTCGCCGGGGCCAAGGTGAGCGCCGAAGACTTCGTTGCCGAGCTGGCCAAAAGCGAGAACAGGGGTATTTTCTCGGATAAGGCCCCTGACGTGGTGAAAGAGTTCGGCCTGCGGATCCGGGAGCAGACCAAGGCAACCGGTGAGGCATTGGATGCCGCCTTTGGCCAGGGATTCACTGACAAGATCTTCAAAGGTTTGAATGAGGGCACCATGACC
This sequence comes from Rufibacter hautae, assembly GCF_008271695.1. Taxonomy (GTDB): domain Bacteria; phylum Bacteroidota; class Bacteroidia; order Cytophagales; family Hymenobacteraceae; genus Nibribacter; species Nibribacter hautae. The sequence goes on along the minus strand of NZ_VKKY01000001.1, from coordinate 607,850 downwards.
ACCGCCGAGGCGCTTCGCCAGGTAAGCAAGCAGATGAACGACACCACCATTCCGGCCAGCAAACTCCAGACCGTGATCGCGGATGTTTTCGGTGGTCCAGGGGAGGACGCCGGTATTGAGTACCTGCGCAGCCTGCAGGATCTGGGCGGCGAGCTGGACAGCATGGTGGATAAAACCAATGGGCTCACCGAGTCCCAGATTGAGCAACTGGAGGCCAACAAAGCGCTGGCCGCCGCCGAGGCTGAACTGGGGGAGACCTTTGCAGGCACCGGTGCCACCCTGGATGTGATCTGGACCAACATAAAAACCTTTGGCCTTTTGGTGCTCAACGCTTTTGTCTTGAGCATAAAGGAGCTTCGGAATGAGATGGTGGGATCCTTTGAGGCGGTGAAGGCCTTCGGCAGCGGGATTGCGGATGTTTTCAAAAAACTCACCTCCGGGGACTTCTCAGGGGCCGCCGAGGAGTTCGGGAAAATCGGTGACAAAAGCAGCAAGGCCTACTGGCAAGGCTACGTCAAATATGAGATGGAAGCCAAGAAAGAGGAAGAGATCCGTAAAAAGCAGGAAGCCGACAAAGCCGCCGCCGCCGCTGCCGATCAGGCCAGGAAAGAGGGAGGGGCCACCCGCGCCGAGAAGGAAAAAGCCGCCAAGGCTGCCGCCAAGGAGGAGGAAAGACGCCGTAAGGAAGCAGCTGCCGCCTTGAGGAAAGCCAGGGAGGAGTTTGATAGGGCTGAGGCAGCTGCGGAGATTGAGCTGGCCAAGCTGAAGGTGGATGTGATGCAGGACGGCGTTGACAAAGTGCTGGCCAAACTCCGTCTGCAGCACCAGCTGGAGAAAGCCGAGCTGGAGAAACAAAAGGAAGTGGTGAAGGCCAACGCCGCCGCCACCTACACCGAGAAGCAGGCTTTGCTGGATAACCTCCAGGAGCAGCAGCGCCTGAAAGATGAGGAGCTGAAAGCCGCTGAGCTCAAGGCCCAGGAAGATGAGAAAAAGCGCCTGCAGGAAGAGGCTGCTAGAACCCTGGAGGAGAAACTCGCCAAATACGACGAAGACCAGCAGCTGAAGGCTGAGCTGCTGGAGAACGAGTTTCTCAACGACCAGACGCGCCTGGAGGACCAGAGCCTGCGTGCCCTGGAGGCAGAGCAGGCTCTGGACATGGCCCTGCTGGAACTGAAGAAAGCGACGGCCGCCGCCAAGTTGGCTGATCTGGAGGCTGCCGGGCAGGCAGAGTCTTTGGCTGCGGTCAAGCTGAAGAACGAAATCCTCAAAACCGATAAGGAAATCGCTGACGGCAAGAAAGCGAATGCCCAGGCCACCGCGGAGTTCAAGGCCAAGATGATGCGGCTGGAGACCGATAATTTCAAGTACATCATGGACGTGGGGCTGGAGTTCTTCGCCGCCGATGAGGCCTCCCGGAAAAAGAACGCCAACGTGATCAAGGCTTTCACCGCCGGCAAGATCATCGCCGACCTGATGCAGGAGATCTCCGGCTACATGGCGCACCCGGCCTCCATCGGCACCTTCGGTCTGAGTGGTACTGCAAAATCGGTAATTGCCACGGCCCGAGCCGGCATGGCCTTGGAGCAAGTGCGTACCCAGGCATTTGCTGATGGGGGGATGACCCGCAGCTCGGGAAGCAAAGCGCTCATCAACATGGTGGAACGGGGCGGCATGTGGGAAATGGCCTCGGGTTATTCCGGCGGCTCCATCGGTACCTTCGCTGAGGGGGGCTGGGTGAACAGCGCGAAGCTGGGCCTGATCGGGGAGCGGGGCGCAGAGCTGGTTATCCCCAACTGGATGATCTCCTCGCCCAAGTACGCCAACACCGTGTCTTGGCTGGAGTCTGAGAGACAAAGGGGAGTGGCCGCTTTTGCCGATGGCGGGAGCACCGCACCCACCACCTTGCCTGGCGTGCCGGAGCCTGACCAGGAAATGAAGTTCCTGCTGCAGCAGATGCTGCTTGAGTTCCGAGAGATGCGGGAGGATCTCTCTGCCTGGCCAACCCGCCTGCAGGTGCACAATAACGTGGCCGATATCCAGGAAAAAATTATAACCCTGAATGATCTGGTGGAGATGTCGGAGGCTTAGAATAGGATCCTCCCGTTTTTGGGAACGGCTGTTTTTGCCATAACGCTCCCAAAAACGCTCCCAGAAAATAAAAAAGGCCCTTAGCTGTGTGCTAAGGGCCTTTTCTGTGGTCGCGTAGGGAGTCGAACCCCAAACCTTCTGATTCGTAGTCAGATGCTCTATCCAGTTGAGCTACGTGACCATTGTTTGATTTAGTGTTGCAAAGGTATACCCTTCTTTTGGTTTGCGCAAGTCTTGGCGTGAAAAAAACTTCAAAAAAATGCTATCTGCTTCTGTTTAAGGCTTTTTTAATGGCGTTGTTCAAAAGGAAATATAGGCCTGCCAGGGAAATCACCACCAAACCGCCCAGTAAAAGCTTACCCGAGGTGCCGGCATTGGGGTCTTTCAGGAGGGTTAATAGGTCTTGGGCCTGGGTGCCCATCCAGAAAAAGAAGACGGTGCGCGGCAACATCCCCAACATACTGGCCAGCAGGAACCGGCCCCGCGGCACCTGCACTAGCGACAACACAAAGGTCATGAAAGCAAAGGGCAGCACCGGCGAGATGCGCGTGAGAATAATTAAGCTGAGGCTGTGCGCCCGCAGTTCATTCATCACCCCCTCGGCCTTGGGGAATTGGTGCAGGAAAGCCGTCATCTTGCCATGGTCAATGAGCCTTGCCACTGTGTAGCCAATCAAGGCCGCCACGCCATAAGAGATCACCACGCCCGGGAAGGAGCCCCAGCCGAAGAAGAAGCCGGTGGCCAGCGCCACAAACGTGGTAGGGGTAATGGCAAAAGCCATGGTGAGGGAGACAACCAAGAAGTAAAGAACCAGCTGCAGCGGGGTCAGGGATTGGAGCAGTTCCTGGTTGTGGTAAAGCCAGAGGGCCAGGCCGGAACTGGCCAAAACCGGAATCACCACCAGTAACAGCGAATAAAGAAGCGTACCAGTATTTTGTTTCAGGAGTTTCTGCCACATAAGCGCCGAATATCGGGTATTTTATGGAAAGTACGGGAAAACCGCCTCCGCCGCCGAACAAACACAAACTGGAATCTTGCCTTCAATTCTCTAACTTGCGCCGAGACTACCGTATAAGACTCTATGAAATTCGGAACCAAGACCATACACGCTGGCGTGTCGCCAGACCCTACCACCGGCGCCATCATGACGCCCATCTACCAGACCTCTACCTACGTGCAGCGCTCTCCCGGCGACCACCAGGGCTATGAATATTCGCGTACCCACAACCCCACCCGCAGCGCCCTGCAAAGCTCTATCGCGGCGCTGGAGAACGGGAAACATGGCCTGTGCTTTGCCTCAGGTATGGCCGCTACGGATTGTATCATCAAGATGCTGAAGCCCGGCGACGAGGTCATTGCCACCAATGACCTGTACGGCGGCACCTACCGCATCTTCACCAAGGTGTTCCAGGAGTACGGCATCAAGTTTCAGTTCGTGTCCATGGCCGATATCAGCACCATTGACCAGTACGTAACCGAGAAAACCAAGATGGTGTGGGTGGAGACGCCTACCAACCCCTTGCTTAACATCATTGACATCAAAGGCGCTGCCGAGATCTGCCAGAGACGCAACCTGCTGCTGGTGGTGGACAACACCTTCTCCACGCCGTACCTGCAGACCCCGCTGGATCTGGGTGCCGATATTGTGATGCACTCGCTCACCAAGTACATGGCCGGTCACTCAGACGTGGTGATGGGGGCCATTGTGGTAAAGGACGATGAACTGGCCGAGCGCCTGGCGTTCCTGCAGAATGCTTGCGGCGGCACGCCCGGACCGCAGGACTGCTTCCTGGTGCTGCGCGGTATCAAGACCCTGCACATCCGCATGCAGCGCCACTGCGAGAACGGCCGCAAAATTGCCGAGTACCTGCGCCAGCACCCCAAAGTGGGCAAAGTGTTCTGGCCGGGTTTACAGGATCACCCTAACCATCAGATCGCGCAGGATCAGATGCGTGATTTCGGGGGAATGATCTCCTTCGAGTTGAAGGATGACCAGATCCAGGCCGCTATCCAGGTCTTGGAGAAACTGCACTATTTTGCCTTAGCCGAGTCATTAGGGGGGGTAGAGTCACTTTGCGGACACCCGGCTACCATGACGCACGCCAGCATCCCGCAGGTAGAGCGCCTCAAAGGCGGCCTGTCAGACTCGCTCATCCGCCTGAGCGTGGGCATTGAAGACGTAGAAGACCTCATCGCTGATCTGGAGCAAGCCATTGGGTAATTTTGATTGATTGCTTGAGTGATTGAGTGAATTCGGGTTGCTGAATTCCTGTCAATAGAGATTAAGCCTGTCTGGTGTTAGTGCCGGGCAGGCTTTTTGTTTTGGACCCATTTTCTGAAAAACAGGCTTAAAACAACAGCCGTTTTGTGGATTGTAGGGGCAATCCCTTGTGGTTGCCCTTGCGCCTTCTACCAGTTTTTTGGTCCTTGGTGATAACACTAACAACGGCATCCGATTCTCACGCATTTCGTCCCCCTTTGAAGGGGGTAGGGGATGACAAAACCGAAAAAAGAACAATCTGTTACAGCCATGAAACGATTCATAATGTGTCTCGAGAATGCCAAAACCAACACAAGCAATCATCCCCCTACCCCCTTCAAAGGGGGACAATCAGGTATCGTATCTAAAGAATAATTATTCGGAAAGTGGCCGTTAGTGGTATGTTAGCAGTTGTTGGTGTTATCACCAACAACTGGAACTACGCTCAACTCCGAACAGGGCAACCACAAGGGATTGCCCCTACATATTCTCATTAGACTATGAAATAGTTTTAGGGCCGATTTTCTGAAAAGGGGGCTAAAACAGCTAAGCAGTAAGATTCTGGCCGTCGGTGGATAACCTTCCAAAATTCAATCCCGTTTTTATAAGGGAATTATAGAAGGCCGTTGCGGCTTTTCAGAATTCAATCTCAGTTATTTCACTTACCCAATGGAAAGGAGCGTGACCGATGGTATTAGCCAATTGCCGAGCTCAATTCACCGCCAATGACTTTGATTTCGTGGCCAGCGTGTTGTCCCGTCAGAGCAATCAGCGCATCAGCCTGGTAGAGCTGCTCAGCGACCCTGAGTGCCGCGACGAGATGCTGGACCATGAGGCCTTGCCCAAAGCCTTGCTTTCCAGGGAAGGACAGGTAGCGGTCTCGCAGCAACTGTATTTCTATGTGCTGGCCCGCACGGTGCTGCGGCGGCAGGGCATAGAGGACCGCGAACTCGCCGACTACATTGGCGCGCTGCTCTGGCAATTTTCCTCGGTGCAGCGCATGCACTCGCCCCATGAGAAAATGCCCCAGCAGTTCCACTACATCGCGGAGATGCTGGAGGCGCTGTCCAAGGCATCGGCCGCCGAGGCCTTCCTCATCAGGGTCCACATCGGGAATTACGCTTTGTTTCTTTCGGGTATGTTCCACGCCTGGATTGAGAAACGGCAGCAGCGCGGCGCCCCAGATCCATCCTTCTATGAATCGGTGGGAAGGTCCAGTTTCAAGACGGCCGCCAGCCATAAACTCGCCTACCAACTGGAACTGGCGCAGGTCTACGCCCTCTTAGCCGAAGGGTTCAGAGACACCCGCCTGGCCCTCAATGAGCTGGCGCAAACCATCTGGAAAAGCAAAGACAAACCACCTTTTACTTTGTAGGAAAGAATCACCGCAACCTCTTACCGAACCCGTTTTAGGGCCCTTTTAGGCAAAACTGGCCTAAAACAGGTTGGCAGGATTGCCGCAAACCATCACTTAGAAGGGCAGTCAAGTTCGCTAGTCTATCTGGTAGGTGGCGTGGCACGTGCTGCCAAAAGTGATCAGGTCTGGGGTCATGCGCAGGCCTGCCGTCCCAATGCCTTTGGCCTCCAGGCGCATATTGGTTTCCTGGGTCATGACTGCATCAGCTAGAATAGAGCTGCCCCTTGAGTTGTAATTGGCCATTTCCAGCAGTTTGCCCTTGCTCACGTTTGAGGTGCGGCATAGTTGATCGGCGGTTTTGGAGGCTTCTTTGAGCGCCAGCAAATCAGCCTCGCGCTGCAGACTGTCGGCTTGGGTGTGGGAGTATCGGATGTGTTGGATGCGGTTGATTCGGGTTTTCAGCAGGCCTTCCATAAAAGACTCCAGTTGCTTGAGGTTGGTGAGTTTGATGGTGATGGACTGCGAGGTGTTGTAACCGATGAATTTCTGGCTATTCTGCAGGTATTGGTACTCTTTGTTCGCCGAGACGCTGCTGATTCTGATGTCCTCCGGCTGGGAAGTGAATTGCCTGGATAGTGTCAGCACCTCCTCGGTCACTACCTTCATCTCCTGCACGGCGTCCCGCATGCGGGGTCTGGTAAAGGAAGATTCCACGGTGATTTCGGCCAGATCTGGGTAAGAGGTCAGGCTCCCGAAGCCCAGTACTTTTACGTGCCGGGGCGGAGCCGCCGCCTGCGGATTGCAAGCGGTCAGGAGAGCGAAAAGAAGAAGAGACCACAGCGGGAGCGAGGCAAGTGGACAGAGAAGGGCTTTTTTCATATAGCTGAAAAGTAGAGGGTTTGCGTCAGATAGCACGATGATGGTTTGGATGGTTTTCCATAAAAATGAGCAAAAAATGTTTGGAGGCGCCACGCGCCAAAGTAAATTTCAAGCCAGGGGAATGGGGCAACCAGAAGAATGGCTACATTTAGGTACAACAAAACCCCGAGTCAATGAACGGTCGCATAAGCAAATGGCTGCCCCTGCTGAGTATTTTCCTGATGGGCTTTTTGGCCACCGCCCACGCCCAGTCTAAAGCTGAAAAGGGAGTGGCGGCTGCCGTGGAGCAGCTGAAAAAGGCCATGATTGCGGGCGAACGCCCGGCCCTGGAAGCGATGGTGGCGGATGCCCTGAGCTACGGGCACTCCAGCGGAAAAGTAGAAGACAAAGCGGCCTTCGTGGAAGCCATCGTGAGCGGTAAGTCTGATTTCGTGACCATGGACCTCACGGAGCAAACCATTCAGGTGACTGGCAAAACCGCCATCGTGCGGCACAAACTCGCAGGCCAGACGAACGACAGCGGCACTCCCGGAAGTGTGAAGTTGGGCGTAATGCTGGTGTGGCAAAAGCAAGGCAGCGCCTGGAAACTGCTGGCCCGGCAATCCTACAAGTTGTAAACTGAATTTGATCAAGTCATAAAAGCAAAAACGCCAGCTCCAATAGCTGGCGTTTTTGCTTTTATGACTTGAAAATAGCCTAAAACCGAACTGCTGGTAATTGGCCCTTAAACGTGGAGTCAGGTTTGCTTACAGGGAGGAGACGTTGCCAGAAGCTGATTTGGTTTTCACCGTCATGGCTTTGGAGTAGGTCTCGCCTTTGTGCTGGACTTTCACCCGCACCTTACCTGGTTTTTTACCCCAGTTGATGACCACTTCCGGAGAGTTTTGTCCGCTCACGAGGGTAGCGCCTGAGGGCAGTTTCCAGTTGTAGGTGGCGTTGGCCAGGCGGCTGGCTTTGAACGTGACACTCTGGGCGGCGGGTGCCACTTCGGCCGGGCCGGTGAGGGCCAGGTCTTTGAACTGCTGATACACCCGCACGTAATCCACCTCCATGCGCGTGCTGGTTAGGGTAGGGTCAATCCCGTTCTTCAGGCCGTTGGTTTCCAGGGTGGGCTCGCTGCCCAGGTTTCCGCCTACGGCGATGTTCATGATCAGGAAGAAGTCTTCGTTGAAGGGCCAGGTTTTGGCGTCCTTCACGGCGGGGGCGTAGGTGTAGTAGAGGGTGCTGTCCACAAAAACCTTGAGGTCGTTCTCGGTCCATTCCAGGGCGTACACGTGGAACGCGGTGGTGGCGTCTGGTACTTGCGTAAAGGCCAGGTTCTGGGTGTTCCCGAAACTGGAAGGAGAGTGCAAGGCGGTCTGCACAATGCCCGGTCTTTTGTCAATGTACTCCATCACGTCAATCTCGCCGCAGGCCGGCCAGCCTTTGGTAGTCACGCTTTCGCCCAGCATCCACAGCGCGGGCCAGGTGCCCACGCCTGGCGCCAGCTTGGCTCTGAATTCCACCCGGCCGTGGGTGAACTTGAGCTTGCCCTGAGATTTCACCCGCGCCGAGGTCCAGGTGCCGTCCTTTTTGACGGCCTCTATCACCAGGTTGCCACCAGATTGCCGCACATTGGCCAGTTGGTTTGTGTAATGCTGTAACTCGCGGTTGCCCCAGCCGTCGTGGCCGTTGCCCAGGTCATATCCCCACCAAGTGGAATTAGGGGCTCCTTCGCCCTCAAATTCATCGCTCCAGATCAATTCATTGAACGTAGGGGTCTGGGCCACTGCCTTAAACCCTAGGGTGAGGCAGAGGAGAAGTGCCAGATAGTATGTTTTCTGCATTTTTAGGTAGATTCAGAAAAATAGCCCCAAAACGCAGGGTTCTGGGGCTATCTCCTTGTGAAACATTAAGGCATAAGGCGGAAATCGTCCAGGTAGAAGATGCCCGGGTTGAAGTGGGCCTCGCCGCCAATCTGCACCACAATCTTGTCAAAGTCTGTTCTGGCAGCCTGGGCGCTGAAGTCAAAGGTGAGCTCCACCCACTGGTCGGTCTGCGTTACCTTCTGGATAACTTCGGCCTGGGTGGTCCAGGCGTTTCCGGCCAGCAGGGAGTTCTGGAGTTTCACAGACACCTGTTTCTGCAGGGTTTTCACCGGCGACCAGTCCTCGGCCCCACCCATGGTGGTGTAGTCGTTGAAGGAAGGCATGAACACCTTCAGCTTGATGATGTTGCGGGTAGACAGGTCTATACGGTACCCCAGGTCAATGAAGATGTTGGCAAACTCATCGGCCTGACCGGCTGGTTTGATGTAGCGGGCCACCTTGTCTGAGGTGTTGATGCCCAACTGCGCCGGGTTGTCAAAGTTTTCGTTGAAGAGGGCTCTGTCTTTAGACCAAGTGAAGTTACCGGCCTCGTCAAAGTTGTCGTTGAGGTCTAGCACTTTGTAAGGTTTCTGCACTATTGGCGGGTTATAACCTTTGGGCACAAGGGCGTAGTTCCGCACCCCGGCTCCGCCGCAGCATACCTTTCTGATCACCAGGCGGTTCTCAGACAGTTCCATCACCTGGTACACGCCTTCGTTGTCATCCCAGGCAATGGTCTCGCCGTTGCTCAAAGAAAGCATGGTTTTGCCGTCTTCCTCGTACAGGTTCCAGGTGCTGGCTACCGGGGTGGCGGGTTGCGGAACGCATTGGTTCTCTGCCCCGTTGTCAATGCCCCACATGGCGCCTTTGCTCTTGTTCTCAAACTTGAAACCGGCCAGGGAGAAAGTGTACTCATCATCCTTCATACAGTCATTCTGCTCATTGAGGGTCTGGCTCCACCAGTTGTTGCCGCCCGCTGCGGGCTCCCCCCCGAAGTTCATAGGACCAACCGGGCTGAATACCCAGGTCTTACCTTCCAGTTGGCTTGCACCGCCCGTCAGGAAGTTGTAGTCCTCGCGGTTGAGCATCACGGGGTTGGTTTGCGCGATGTTGATGCTCTTGCTGTTGGTGGCAGAGCCGCCAGCGGTGTAGATGGTCAGTTTCACGGTGTAGTCTCCCTGCAGCGGGAAAGCGCCGTCTACTTCCATGCCCTCGGCTGTGGTTCCGTTGCCGAAATCCCACAGGGCTTTGAACCCGGGTGCCGTGCTTTTGAAATGCACGATGTTGGGGTTGGCAGCGTCATAGGTGTGGGTAAAGGTGACTTGCTCAGCGGTAGGCGGTGAGGCCAACTCTGGGTCTTCCACTTCGCAGCCGGTCCAGACAAAAGCGGCCAGAAACAGAAGCGTGATATAAGAGATATATTTCTTCATGGTCATGATGCTGAAAAAAGTTGAAAATTAATACCCAGGATTTGGTTTGAGCACGCCCGCCGAAAGGTCTAGCTCGCTTTGCGGAATAGGCAGAAACCCTCTTCTGGCGGAGTTGAACTGCAGGTTGAAGTCACCTAGGTTGCCTTCATAGTTAGCCGGAAGCGTCGTGCGGTTCACGGTGATGGCAGCAGCGGCAGCGGCAGTTCCGCGGCGCAGCAGATCCCAGTAACGGTGGCCTTCCAGGGCAAGTTCTACGCGGCGCTCTCTGTAGATATTGTCCAGCGTGGCGTCTACCGGAGCCAGACCAACCCTGGCTCTCACCCGGGTCAAAGGAGCCTTGGCATCGCCGGTACCGGTCATCACCATCAGTTCAGAAGCCATGAGGAGCACATCAGAAAAACGGATAGCACGGTAGTTGTTTCCCCAGTTCAGTTCCAATTGCCCGGCCGAAGGCGCGTATTCTTTGGCAGTAGTGTATTTCTGGCTGAAATATCCGGTGTGCTGGTAGCCTATGTTCAGGTTGTCTTTGCCGCCCACCAGTTCTGTCTCAGCCAGAATGGTGGCATCGCGGCGCGGGTCATTGGCTTCAAAGGCATCGTACAGCTCCTGGGTAGGAATGCCGGTGCTCCAGCCGGCCAGATAATTCTCAATAGCAGTGTTTTTGATCCTAGGGCCTTGCTGCTGGGGTTGCATGTTGCCTTCCCCGCCTTGTACATAGCCCCAGTCCCACCAAGGGTTCTCATCTGAGTAAGAGATTTCCCACACGGCCTCCACGCTGAACTCATTCGCTCTTTTGAAGTTATCTGCGTAATTGGGCAGAAGCGTATGGCCACTGGAGGTTATGATGTCATTGAGGTGTTGCAGGGCCACAGGCGCGGTGATGGCAGTGGTTCCCGCCTGCAGATCCTGGCCATATACGCCTTTGTAGAACAGGTAGGTTTTGGCCAATAAGCCTTTGGCCGCCCATCTGGTGGCCCGGCCCATGCTGGCGCGCAGGTCAGAGGCGGGCAGGTCTGGCATGGCTTCCATCAAATCCAGGGCGATCTGGTCATACACGGCCTTTGGCGTAGCCTGCGGCTGGTTGTATTCACTTGGCGATTGCGGCGCAAGGATCAAAGGAACGTTCTCAAACAAGCGTACCAGGTCCAGGTAGAAGTGGGCCCGCAGGAACTTCGCCTCGGCAATGGCTCTCTTTTTGAAATCATCCGGGGCGTCAATGCCTTGGATGCGGCTCAAGAGGGTATTGGCCCTGGAAATCCCGATGAAGTGCTTGCGCCAAAGACCGGCTACCTCCCCGTTGGTGGTCAGGATCTGGTGACGGTCCATCTGCAGCAGGTTGGGCTCAGAGCTGGGCTGACCGGCCGAATAGGCATCGTCTGAAAGGATATCCAGCACCATGGGGGTGGGGTGGAAACCGTTCACAGTGTTCCACTGCAACACGTCATACACCCCAATGAGAGCCTCGGTGGCATCGGCCTGGGTTTTATAGAAGTTGTCCTCGGTTCTGGTGTCTTTGGGGTTGAGGTCCAGGAAATCATCGCAGCCCGTGGCCGCACCCATCAGGAACCCGGCCAGCAAAAGGGTGGAAGTCTTTTTAACTATATTTTTCATTTGTAAGGTCATTAGAAAGTGGCGTTAACTCCAAGTCTGAAGGTTTTGGATTGCGGGTACACGCCGCGGTCAAATCCTATGTCTAAACTGCCTCTGGCGCCAATCTCCGGATCAAATCCTGAGTAATCGGTGAGGGTGAGCAGGTTGTCGGCAGACACATAGAGGCGTAACTTCTGCACGTGGAGTTTAGAAAGCACTCCGGCCGGAAGGCTATAGCCTAATTGAAGCGTCTTGAGGCGTACATAGTCCCCGTCTTCAATGAACAGGTCAGATACCCGGGTGTAGTTTCCGTTGGTGTCGTTGAAGGTGAATCTTGGGAATTCATTTGTGCTGCCTTCGCCGGTCCAGCGGTTCAGGAATCTGGACTGCTGGTTCGCGCGCACGATGTCATAACGGCGGGTAGCATTGAAGATTTGGTGCCCGAAAGCGCTGTTGAAGAAGGCGCTCACGTCAAAGCCTTTAAAATCAAAGCCCAGGTTTAAGCCAAGCACGGTTTTAGGCGTCGGGTTCCCGATCATGGTTCGGTCAGTGCTATTCAGGGCGCCATCATTGTTCACGTCTACAAACCGAACATCGCCGGGAACGGCATTAGGCTGCAAGGTTTGGGCTTCCACCTCGGCTTGGTTCTGGAAGATGCCGGCCGTTTTGTAACCATAGAAATAGCCAATCGGGAAACCTACTTTGCTTTGGGAAGCCAGACCGTAAGTAATGAAGTTGGCTCCGGTTAAAATACCTTCAGCGTTGTTGATTTCGGTTACCTCGTTTTTGTTAAAGCTTCCGTTCAGGCCGATGTTGTAGCCTAATCTGCTAACCTCGCCCTGGTAAGTCACTGCGAATTCAAAACCGGAGTTTCTTACCGAACCGCCGTTCACAAACGGGGCGTTGTAACCGGTGCTGGCCAAGATGGGTGGTCTTACCAGTAAACCTTTGGTGGTTTTGATGTAGTAATCTGCGGTAACGGAAAGTGCGTTGTTGAAGAAGGCCAGATCTACCCCAATATCTGTCTGCTCAGAGGTTTCCCATTTCAACTCAGGGTTAGGTGCATCAATAGCGGCGGCGCCACTGGTGTATCCTTTAGAACCGTCCGCGCGGAAGAAGGTATAGCCTCTGCCTACCCCAATCTGGGCAGCCCATGGATAAGCGCCACCAATCTGTTCGTTACCGTTCTGTCCCCAGGAAGCCCTGATTTTAGCCAAGCTGATGGGGTTGCTTTGCGGGAAGAAAGATTCTTCTGAAAGCACCCACCCCGCGGAGAAGGAAGGAAACGTAGCGAACTGGTTGTTGCGGCCAAATCTGGAGGAACCGTCTCTTCTGACCGTGGCGGTTAACAGGTATTTGCCTTGGTAACTGTAGTTGGCTCTACCAAACAGAGAAAGGATGGCTCCTTCACTTGCGCCACCCGTGGCAATGGCTGTTCCAGCCCCAACGGCCAGATTCAGATAAGCCATGTTAGGGTCAGAGGTCACTAAGCCAGTGTTAGAACCATACAGGCCCTCGCTTCTGGATTTGATGGCCGAAGTACCAGCCGTTAAGCCCAAAGTATGGTCTCCGAAGGTTTTGTTGTAGTTGAAGTAGTTCTCAGTCTGCCAAGTGTAATAACGGTCTGTGCCTCTTGACACCAAGGCAGTACCATTTTGCTGGGCAGCGTTGAGGAAGTACACCGGATTGTAGTTGGTGCCCACCACATAGGCCAGGTCAATGCCCAGGGTTGACCGGAACGTAAGCCCTTCCAAAAGTTTTACTTCGCCATAGATATTGCCTACAAACTTGTCTACGTTGGTGAGGCCGTTCATCACCTGCAAACGGGCCAATGGGTTTACCACCTCCTGTGACACGTAAGGAGAAATAGCAAATGTGCGGCCTTCGTTGTCTTTCACCACCGGGTTAAGGGTGTAGGTAGATTGGCCCAATTTTGCAGGATCTGTCTCATAAACCGGAGTTAATGGGTCTATGTTCAAGGCGTTGTTCAGAATGCCGCCAAATTCCTGGTTCGGGTCAAAGGCTCTTCTTTTGATGTGCGTGTACGCCAGGTTGGTGCCAAACTTCAACCAGCTTTTCACCTGGTTATCGGCGTTTACCCGGGCGGTGTAGCGCTGGAAGTTGGATTTGTCTCCACCCACAATACCGTCTTGGTCAAAGTAGGAGAGGGCTGCGGAGTACGCAGATTTCTCTGTGCCGCCGGTTACCGTTACCTGATGGTTTTGGATGGGGGCGTTTTTCTCAAAAATGGCATCCTGCCAGTCAGTGCCGCCGGTAAATTGGGTTGGATCTGCAAAAGGAGGGGTCATGCCCGCGTTGGCGGCACCTTCGTTCATCAGGGTGGCGTACTCCCGGGCGTTAAGCAGTTTCAGTTGGCGCCAAGGGTTCTGCACGCCCATGTATCCGTCATAAGAGACATTCATAGTGCCGTCTCTTCTACCTTGCTTAGTGGTGATGATCACCACCCCGTTACCACCTCTGGCTCCATAGATAGCCGCTGAGGCCGCGTCTTTCAACACGTCAATGGATTCAATGTCGCCGGGGTTCAGGTAATCGATCCCACCCACCGGAAAACCATCCACAATGTAAATAGGGTTGGAGTTACCGGTTGAGCCAATACCGCGGATGCGTACCGTAGGCGCGTCGCCGGGTTGGCCAGAAACGTTGGTCACCTGCACACCTGCTACCCGTCCTTGCAGGGCCTGCTCAATACGGGTGACCGGGGTTTGGGTGATTTCTTCAGAAGTCACTGAAGAAATGGCTGTGGATACTTCTCTCCGGAGCTGGGTACCATACCCTACCACCACTACTTCTTCCAGGGCTCTCTGGTCTTCTTGCAGGGTAACATTTACGGTAGCTCTGCCATTGATGGGCTCTTCTTTAGAAAGGAAACCTATATAGGAGAAAACAAGGGTAGTACCAGCCGCAGGTGTCTGTACCTGGAACCGTCCATCTATATCAGTAGAGGAGCCGGCGGTTGTGCCCTTTACCACCACGCTTACGCCTGGCAGCGCTTCCCCGGTCCTGGCCGAAGTGACGCGTCCGGTAATAGAGGTCTGAGCAAATGCTATTCCACACAGGTGGAACAGCAAGATTACTAGTAGCTTTTTCTTCATGTGTATTGGGGTTAAAAGTATAGCAATTAAGCTGGCATAAATGTAGGTGAGTGTAGTAGTCCTGTCCTAAAAAGAAGGTACATCATTACTACATCAATGGTAGTTATACCACTACTTCAGAACTACATCAAGCAGGGTGAAAAGGCATTTTTAGCGTTTTTGTGCGCTTTTTTCAAAAATATTATCTTTGCAATTAACTTTTCGCAAATACATCATTACATTTATAAGCTAATATACTAAAGTCGCATTTGTAATGCTAAGCAAGAGAGGTCTATTATGGTGGGTTTTGGTCTTTCTGTTACTGGCTGTTATCCCTACAGCCCAGGCCCAGCATTACTTCTTTGGTAACCCGGTCATCCGCAATTACAAGCCCGAGGAGTTCAAAGGAGGTATCCAGAGCTGGGGTATCGTGCAGGACGACAGAGAGCTGCTCTACATCGCCAATAACTTTGGTTTACTGGAGTTTGACGGGGCCACCTGGCACCTGTACTCCTCTATTAGCGGAAGCAAAATGCGCTCTGTGTATGTGGGGAAGGACGACCGCATCTACGTAGGCAGCCAGGCCAATTTTGGGTTCTACAAACCAAACAAACAAGGCGTTCTCCAGTATCATTCCCTCGCCGATAGCCTGCCCCAGAAGTACCGCAACTTTGATGAGGTCTGGCGCATCTATGAGCAGGATGGGCGTATTTACTTTTTCACCTTTAAAAACATTTATGTCTATACGCCCGGCAAAAAGCTGCAGGTAATTGCCCCAGGCAATCCTTTGAGTTTCTCTTACCAAGTAAACAAAGAAATCTATTCCCTGGAGCTGGGGAAGGGCCTTTCCGTTTTGGAGAACAACAGATTGCGTCTGCTGCCTGGCACGGGCTTTTTCGCGGACAAGCCTGTTGCGTCCATTCTGCCCTTCGCCAAAAATCAGCTTATCATCTTTACCATCAGGGATGGGGTTTTCCTCTACGATGGCCGTTCTGTGACCCCGTTTCAGATGGCGCCGGATCTGGCCCAGGCCGGGCTGATTATCAACCAAGCCTTGTTGCTGAAGGACGGGAATTTTGCCTTGGCAACCCAGAACAAGGGATTGGTGCTGATGAACAACCAGGGCCAGATGCTGCTGAACACCACGATGCAGGAAGGACTACTGGACAATACCATCCACACCGTGTACCAAGACACCCAGGAAAACCTGTGGCTGGGCATGAACAACGGCATAGCCATGGTAGAGCTGAGTTCGCCCTTCAGTCGGTTGGACGGAACCACGGGCTTGTCTGGCACGGGGTATGCGGCCCTGCAGAAAGGCAATGCGCTGTATGTAGGCACCAACAGCGGCTTGTACGTCTCAGAGGTGTTGCCCAATAAAAGGAGGTTCTCTTTGGTGCCCAACAGCACCGGGCAGGTGTACCACCTGGACCAGGTAGGAAGCCAGGTGCTCATGGGTCACCACAACGGTCCTTACCTTATCAAAGAGGGCCAGGCGACGCTCTTGAATTCGGGTGCCGGTACTGGCGCGTGGGAGTTTCTACCTATGCCCAATGAACCAGACAAAGTGGTAATGGGCGGCTATAATGGCATAGGATTGCTTTCAGCCACCGAACAGGGTGTCAGTTTCCTGAAGAACCTGCCGGGGTTGGATGAGTCTTCCCGCGTACTGGCGTTTGACAAGGACGGCGAGCTCTGGATGGCCCACGGCTACAAAGGCATCTTCAGAATCAGGCTGGACCAGAAACAGGAGCGAATCACCTCCGTCAGGTTCTATAATTCCAGAAACGGCTTGCCCTCAGACCAGTTGGTCAACATGGAGAAGATCGGTAATGAGCTCATCTTTCCCGCACTTTACGGCGTGTACCGGTTCGACAAGGCCAAAGACCGGTTTGTGATAGACAAGCAGTACTCCAGCCTGTTTGCCCCCAACGAGCACGTGATTGAGATGGAGCAGGACGTGCAGGGCAACATCTATTTCATCTCTAACCAGCGCGTAGGGAAAATCACGTTTGACAAGTTCGGGAAACCCACCCTGCAGGACCAACTGTTCAAAAACCTGCGCGAGCAACTCAATGACGACCTGAGCTCCATTCAGGTACTGGATATCAACAATGTACTGTTCGGGGCGAAGGAAGGATTCATCCACTACAACGCGGCCAAAAGCAAGCACCTGGTGCCGTTCCATACGCGGTTGGCGCGGGTGTACACCATTTCAAACGAGGCAGATTCCTTGCTGCTCTCGGGCCGACTTCTGGACAATGCCGCTGACCCGGAACTGCCCTACGCCCTTAATTCTTTGCGGTTTGTGTATGCGGCCTCTTTTTACGAAAAGCCCCAGCAAACGCAGTTCCAGTATTTCCTGCAGAACTTTGACACCGGCTGGTCTGAGTGGACCACCAAGACCGAGAAAGAGTACACCAACCTGCCCGAGGGGACGTACGTGTTCCAGGTGCGGGCCCGCAACATCTACGGCACTGTGAGCCAGGCCAAAAGCTTCACGTTTGTGGTGAACCCGCCTTTCTACCGCACCACCTGGGCCTACCTGGTGTACACCATTGTGGGGCTGCTGCTGCTGGGGGCGGCTTTCTACCAGTTAGACAAGCGGTTCAAAAATGAGAAGCGCCGCATTCTGCTGGACAAGGAGCGGAAGCTGGGCCAGAAGGAAATTGAGATCAGGCACATCACCAACCAGAGCGAGCAGGAGATTGACCGCTTGCGCAACGAGAAGTTCCAGGCCGAGCTGGACCACAAAAACCGCGAGCTGACGTATTCCACCATCCACCTCATCAACAAAAACGAGTTGCTCAGCAATGTGAAGCTGGAACTACAGGAAATCCTGACCAACGGCGGATCCACCGCTCCGCAGGAAGAACTGAAGAAGATCATCCGGAGCATTGACCAGAACATCACCAGCGAGGTAGACTGGAAACAGTTTGAGCTGCACTTCAACCACGTGCACGGCGATTTCATCCACCGCCTGCAGGATCAGTTCCCCAGCCTCACGCCCATGGAAATCAAGCTCAGCACGTACCTGCGCCTGAATCTCACCACCAAAGACATCGCGCAGCTGCTCAACATCTCGGTGCGGGGCGTGGAAATAAGCCGTTACCGGCTAAGGAAACGCCTTTGCCTGGACCGCAGCGAGAACCTCACCGATTTCATGTTGAAGTTCTAAACTGATCTCAGATTTCCCCTTAGGCAATCGCCCCTTCGTTTCAGGCCTGTTTTCTATAAAACAGGCCTGAAACGAAGGGGCGATTCTTTTTGGAATAAAAGGCGAAGCCTTTGTGCCGATGATTAGTCTCTGGCTCTTTGGTATTGCACTGGCCATTCCAGGTCCACGCCCAATTGCTTAGCGGCCCTGAGCGGGAAATAGGGATCTCTGAGCAACTGGCGCGCCAGCAGCACCACATCGGCCTGACCGCTGGCCACAATGTCTTCCGCTTCCTGCGGGGTGGTGATCATGCCCACCGCGCCCGTCATGATGCCGGCCTCCTTCCTGATTTTCTCCGAGAACTTCACCTGGTAACCTGGCCCTACCGGGATGCGCACTTTAGGCACGTTGCCACCGGTGGAGGTGTCAATCAGGTCTACTCCTTTGTCTTTGAGAATTTGGGCCAGTTTTACAGAATCTTCTTCGTTCCAGCCATCCTCTACCCAATCGGTGGCGGAAATGCGGACAAACAGGGGATAGTCTGCCGGCCAGACTTCCTGCACGCTGGCTACCACTTCCAGCAACAGCCGGATGCGGTTCTCAAAAGACCCGCCGTAGTCATCGGTGCGGTGGTTGCTCAACGGGGAGAAGAACTGGTGCAAAAGGTACCCATGCGCCCCGTGGATCTCCACCACCTTGAAACCCGCTTCCAGCGCCCGCGCCGCTGCGTTTCTGAAGTCTGTTATCACTTTCTGGATGCCTTGTTGGTCCATTGCCTCGGGGGTGATGCCGCCTTCCTGGAACGGGATGGCACTGGGCGCCACGGTGGTCCAGGCACCTTCCTCGCCGGGGTGCAGCGCAGAGCCGCCTTTCCAGGGCGAGCGGTGGCTGGCTTTTCTGCCGGCGTGCGCCAACTGGATGCCGGCCACCGAGCCGTTTGCCTCCAGGAAAGAGACAATCCGCTGGAGCCCCGGCACGTGCTCGTCTTTCCAGATACCCAGGTCGTCTGGGGTGATGCGGGCTTCCGGCGAGACGCCCGTGGCTTCCAGAATGATCAGGCCGGCGCCGCCCACGGCGCGGCTGCCCAGGTGCACCAAATGCCAGTCATTGGCAAAGCCGTCCTGGCTGGAGTACTGGCACATGGGCGAGACCACAATGCGGTTTTTGAGTTGAACGCTTTTTATCTGCAGGGGCGTGAAGAGGGTGCTCATAGGTTTCTTTACAATTGGCAAGGTTTGTTTCTTTTCCCAGTGCTTACGAGTTTGAGGGCAGCATGTGCATATAAAACGGTTTGTTGGGGCCTGAAAAAGGAAATCCGTTTTAGGGTCATTTCCTGGAAAACGACCCTAAAACGGATTTGGCACTTAAATGTCTGGGCAGGATTAGCCTACGTATTGCTCCAGTTCGCCTTTTTCAGAAGCCTTGATGACTTTCTTCAGCTCACCGGTTTGCTTTACCTTATAGGTGGGGTTAGTGCTGTAGGTCACCAGAGTTTTGAGCGTATTCAACTTTACGGCTTTGGCGTCTTTGGCCATGCTGCGGTTCTCAATGCAGTACTTGGTGGCACAGGCCAGGTATAATCCCAGCAAATCAGAGTTGCCGTCAGAGATTTTGACCGGCGTTTCGTCAATTTGGAAGGTGAAATCTGGGGTGCCTTCCATCCACTTCAAGATAAACTGCATGGCCCGGAGCCGGTCTGGGTTCTTTTTGTCAAAAGGCGTAGAAATGAGGTAGTCGGCTGCTTTCAGGACGGTGCCTTCGGCTTTGGCGTAATCCTCTTTGGCTGCCAGCGAGACAGCGGAATAGTTGGGCACTTCCTGGGCAAACACAGACAGAGTGCTAAAGCTTAGCACCAACAGGAGAAGAAGTTTTTTCATTTGGGTTAGGTTTAGTAGAGGTGGGAAAATACAAAATAGAAGAGACAGATGACTGCCTTTTGAAGAAAAATTGCCGGCAAAGGAGACCACAGGCTCGCTCTGCCGGCAATGTTGTTACAGCCTATCGGTAAAGGTCCTGACGGCGTTTCCTCTTTCCAGGGAATGGTGTTGTTCCCATTGGTCGCGCACTAGCTGAGCCGCTTGCTGCAGATGCCAGACCCGGAGCTTTTCCTGCAGGCGCTCGCGGGCCTCGGATTTGTTCTGGTGCTGCGAACGCCTTTCAGAAGCCACCACCGTAAGGCTCGACGGCAGGTGTCTGGCCCGCACCGCAGACTCGGTCTTGTTCACGTGCTGACCACCCGGACCGGAGGCGCGCATGCTTTCATACACCACATCCTGCTCTTGCCAGGTGATTGCTTGGGTGTTGTCAATGGCCTGAAGGCCAACAAACCAGTTCTTGCGCTTGTGGTACTTCCTAAATGGGCTGGGTGCTATCCACTGTACCGTTCCCTGCCACTGCTCCAGAAACTCGGCTGTGCCTTGGCCTTTCACCAGTATAAGGGAAGACAGCAGCGTATTGGGCAGGTGGCCCGCCACCGATTCCAGCACCTGCACCTGCAGCCCTCGCGCGCGGGCCTCCTTGAACAGGATCTCCTGCACTCGGGCCACCACCCGCCAGCATTCTTCAGGCCCTCGGCCCGCGGTGATTTGCATGATCGTTTCCATCTTTTTCATGGGCTATTCTTTGTTCATGCGTACCACCTTGGGCAAAAACCTGCCCTGAATGTCTACCAACTGCGTCTGCGCCTGCATCACAGCCTCAATGTCTTTGTAAGCCAGCGGGAATTCCTCGGGGCTGCCGCCGATGCGCGTGACCCCCGCATTCGTCACTTCCTTCTTCATGGCCGACACGGTAAAGCTCTCCTTGGCGCGGCCCCTGGATAATCTGCGGCCCGCGCCGTGCGATGAGGAATACAGCGCCTCGGCGCAGCCCTTGCCGCTTACCAAGTAGCCCGCCGTGGTCATGCTGCCGGGGATGATGCCCAACTCGCCCGCATGGGCCGGCGTGGCTCCCTTGCGGTGGATGATTACCTTGCGGCCGTCGGGGAGCGTGTCTTCCCAAGCGAAGTTGTGGTGGTTCTCTACCCGTACCAGCGGTTTCTCGCCCAGCGCTTTGGCCAGGTTCAGGTGGATGCGGTCATGGCAGGCGCGGGCGTAATCGCCGGCCAGGTTCATGCTGAGCCAGTACTCCTGGCCGGCCTCGCTGTCCAGCGAGAGCCAGGCCAGTTGCTGCGCCTCGCGGGGAAGTTTGCAGGTCTCCATGGCCAGGTTGGTGTAATGCTTGGCCACGGCGGCGCCAAAGCCCCGGGAACCGGAATGCGACAGTAGCGCCACGTAGGTCTGCGCCGGTAAGTCCAGGCTGTTGTGGGGAGCCATCTCCATAAGCCCGAACTCCACAAAGTGATTGCCCCCACCGGAGGAGCCCAACTGTTTCACTGCTTTGCCGTGCAGTTTCCGGAGCAGCTCGGTTTGCTGGAATTCCTTTCGGTCCAGCACCTCATGTTCCTGGGCGAACTCCAGCCCGCCGGTGATCCCGAAGTGGGTGAATTCCTTCAGGGCTTGTTTCAACTGATAGGTGTTGGTCTGAAGGTACTTCTCTGGCAGTTCGAAGATAGAAAGTGCCATGCGGCAGCCAATGTCGAGCCCCACCGCATACGGCAGCACCGCATTCTCCACGGCCAGTACCCCGCCAATAGGCAGCCCGAACCCGGCGTGCGCATCGGGCATGAGGGCGCCCTGTACCGCCACGGGTAAGCGCATGGCCAGTTCCATTTGCTTTCTGGCCGAGTTTTCAATGCCCTGGCTCCCGTAGATTTTCACAGGTCCGGCGGTGGGCAGTAGCGTGTGTGCTGTAAAGGCTTTCTCTTTCTGCCGCGGAGCCAGTTTCAAGGCCAGCGGGGCCAAGAACGAATGCTCCAGGTAGGCCTCGGGCTGCAGCAGCATCTCCTGCAGCACCTGTAGTACTTCTTCTTTGGGGGTATGCTTGAAATGACGAGTGGCCAGGTTCATAGCCAGTCCTCTTGCCACATCATCGCGGTACCCGATTTTACTTAAGTCCTTCGACTTGATGGAATATTTGCCCATAGGCGATGTTTGATTCTTCTTTTATCTGTATCTATTGAAAGTACAGCCCTTGCGTTTCGCGGCTGTTTTAGAGAAAACAGACCGATTTCTGAAATCAGGTCTGTCGATATTTGAGAAATGACCAACATAGCGGTAGTAGGTTATAGGATGAAATAGTAAGTAAATACAGATCCTTGGTAAGGAGCATGTACAAGACCAAACTCCTGATGACAGCACCGGCAGGCACCTCAAAGACGTGTGTAGCCAAAGCATAAAAGTGCGATAGCCAGAACTTTGCCAGTAGCAGAGATCAGGAGAAATAACAGCTCTAAGGATGCGTAAAGTAGAAATCGCAACCCGGGCAGAACGCTTGACGAATTAATCTTTTTCTCAAGGAAAGGACACAGTAATCCCGTCTTTCAAGAAATCTAAGTCAATAACAGTTTGTAGCCGGGAAAGCAGACAGCAAAGGGCCTAAGGCTATGAACCTAACAGAGAAGATCTGGAAGTTTATAGGTATAAAAGGGCTGCTTTGCTCTTACTAAGCAGTGAGCTGGAGGGGCGATATGTGGCGTGCTTCTAGCATGGTTTTTCCTCCTGTAGCTTTAAGGGTTGTACTTAAAAGAGGATGAATAGGAGCGCAAATCTATACTTACAAATTAATACTGGCAAGTAATTGCCGATTTTATTTAACCAGCTGCCAGCACAAAGGACGACGAAACGGGCAAGGTTGCCTTCTAATGAAACAGTAATGCGCAAAAAAATAGTGCGTAACCACCGCTACGCACTATGTGCTATTTGAGCTTGCCTGTAAAAGGGGATTGCTTAATTGAAATGGTACAGGAAGGTGATGATCCCGTTGAAAGCCGGTTTTTTGCTGCCTTCAATCTCCATGGTTACTTCCAGGCGGGCTTTGATGACGCCCCTGAGGTCTTTGGTGGAGAGCAGTTTCACGCGCAGGCGCAGGGCGCTGTCTACGGCCACGGCTTGGTTAAAGCGCAGGCTTTCAATCTCATAGTTCACCTGCATCTTGAGGTTCTCAATGGAGATGATCTGGCCCCACAGGTAAGGCAGCAGCGACACCGTCAGGTAGCCGTGCGCAATGGTGCTTTTGAACGGCGATTCGGTCTTCGCCCGCTCAGCATCCAGGTGAATCCATTGGTGGTCTAACGTGGCGTCGGCGAAGAGATTGATCTGCTCCTGGGTAATGGTGTGGTAATCAGACACACCTATTTCCGTTCCTTCGTACTGTTGCAAGTCCTGGAAACTGCGGATGGTAATCTTGCTCATGGAATCTCTTTTCTTACTGGAATTTGCGGGGATGAAGGGCTAAAGGTAACCTCTTTTATGTATTTGTAAAAGCGCCTGCAGGAAAGGCCCTAAGAAACGCGCTTTAGAAGGACATGAAAGTGTCATTTACTACTAGTCTTCCCATCCTGTGCAGAGCAAAAACGCCGGCTTAAGTAGCCGGCGTTTTTGCTCTGTTTTCATGAAAATACCCCTAAAAAGGAACTTAGCAGAAGATGAGTCCTTTACGGTAGGATGAAACTAGTTCGCCTCCAATATCTGGAAGAGCTCGTCTAACTTAGGCGTGAGGATGATCTCGGTACGGCGGTTTTTCTGGCGGGCATCGGCGGTTTTGGCTACATCCAGAGGCACGTTCTCGGCGCGGCCCGAGGGCGTGATCTTGGTTCCGGCCAGACCGGCGTTGGTCAGGATGCGGGTGATCTCGGTGGCGCGCAGCACGCTCAGGTCCCAGTTGTCCTGCATGCCGGCGGTGCCTCGTGACACAGGCACGTCATCGGTGTGGCCTTCTACCACCACGTTCACGTCTTGCTGGTCTTTGAGGGCGGTGGCCAGTTTACGCAGGGCATCTTGTCCTTTCACGTCTACTTTGGTACTCCCAGATTTGAACAGCAGTTGCTCAGAAAGCGACACGTACACTTTGCCGTTGCGCACGTTCACCGACAAGTCTTTGCTGTTAAAGCCCAGGAGGGCGTTGCTTACCTTGGTGCGCAGGGCGTTCACCGCTTTGTCTTTCTCTGCCAGGATGCGCTCCAGTTCATTGAGGCGGTCTTCGCGGGTTTTGAGGTCTTTGCTCAGCTGGTCCAGCTGCGAGCGGTTCTTGCTGAGGGTCTCGTTCAGTTTGTTCAGTTCCTCATCGCGGCGCGACAAGTCTTTAGAGAGTTTACTAGACTCCAGTGCGCTGTTGGCCATGAGGCGGTCATGGTTTTTGATGAGCTTGTCATAGGTGCTGCTCAGGTCGGCGTAGAGGCTTTGGGTTTTTCTGAGGGTGCTGCCCAATAGGGTGGTGTCGGCGGCCAGTTGGGAGCGGTACTCGGTAAGGTCGGCTACCTGCTTGGAGAGGTCAGCGCTTTCCTTCTTTGATTTGGAGAGGGCACTCTGGCAATCGGCTTTTTCGCGCTCCAGCTTTACTTTCTGGGCCAGCACGGCGTTGTATTTCTTGGTGGTGGTACACGAGCCTAAAAGGAACGTGCTCAGGAGGGCTACCCCGGCGTAGCGGAGCAAGGGTTGGTGAAACATGACTGGGCTTTGTAAAGTTAAAAATGCAAATTCAAGGGTTGTGGTAGGTTTGTGCCGGGCAGGCTGGCGCCATGAAAAGGTGCACGGGCGGGCCAGGGCCGGCAGATGCCCAAAGATAAGCAGGTTGGGACGTTAGCCAAAAACCAGGGCGCCGTTTTTAACCTATTTTCCTGAAATCAGCCCTAAAACGCAAGAAGCCGGACATGGAGCCCGGCTTCTTTGATTAATGCTGTTTTATAGGTCAGCGCCCGCCTTCCAGCAGAAGGATAGGACTATGGCTGGAAACTTAGTTGTTCTGGATCAGTTTCAGGATTTTGTCAAAGTTAGGCGCCAGGATGATCTCGGTGCGGCGGTTGCTTTGGCGGGCCTCCGGGGTGCGGGTCATGGCTACCGGGGTGTACTGGCCACGGCCGGCGGGCACTACCATCTGGGGCGGCACCCCGTTGTTGATGAGCAGGCGGGTGATCTCAGTGGCGCGCAGCACGCTCAGGTCCCAGTTGTCTTTGTAGGTCACGTTGTCGGCGGCCACGGCCACGTCATCGGTGTGGCCCTCAATCAGGATCTCGGTATCGCGCTGCGACCGGATGGCGTTGGCCAGTTTCCCCAGCGCACTCTGTCCGTTGGGGTTCACTTTGGTGCTGCCCGAGGCGAAGAGCAGTTTCTCTGGCATGGTCACGTACACTTTCCCCTCGCGGATGGCTACTGTCAAGCCTTGTTCTTTGAACCCAGCTAGCGCCTCGTTCACAGATTCGCGCAGCTCGTTGAGGATTCTCTCCTTCTGGGCAATTTGCTGTTGGTACTGCGCCAGTTTGGCGTCACGGTCACGCAGATCGGCGTTGGCTTGTTCCAGGCTGCGCTGAGCAGCGGTTTTCTCGTTTTCCAGCGCATTTTTACTTGCTTCCAGCTCCTTGTATTTCTTTGTAGAGATACAGGAACCCAGGACAGCTACTCCTAAAACCAAGGCGGCGGCGGATGAGGCGAAACGTGTTTTCTTCATAGGTGCTTATTTTATACTGATGGTTTGGTGACGATGGTAGGTGCCCGGCGGCGGCAAGTTTGCTTCTCCCAGAGACCCGGCTTTGAAACGGACGCAAATAAATAATAATTGCCTTAAGTATTCTAATTTACTTTATGTACGTTGTAAAGTACTAAGCAAGTGTGGTTTATGAAATGCGCCGATTTGAGCTGCCGTGGAGGCCTTAAGGTGATTGGCAAAACCTGACTCAAAGGGAAGCTTTCCTTGATGGGCAAGTATCTAAGCTAAACGGCTTGACCAAACCGAGAAAATACCCAATCTGTTTTGAGGTCGATTTCCAGAAAGCAGCCTCAAAACAGCGCCGGAGCGGGGGAGAGCGAGGCTTGGCGGTGACCGGGGAAAACTTTGGCTGCGAAAAGCTTATTTCTTCTGGCGCATCGGAAAACAATTAGGAAGGAAATCGGGTACAACTTCTCTGCGCAGAGAAAGAGTTGGTTTTGGATGGTAAACTAGGGAGCTATCTTTTCTTTTTTATCTTTGCACGCGTATTGTAACTGCTTGCGGTTTCCCCACTGGAGGCTTCATTGTTGATAAAAACCTTTAGAGCATCATATGGCTTGGTTTAAAAGAGTAGAAAAAGGGATCGTCACCCCAACGGAGCAGAAAAAAGAAACCCCAGACGGTCTGTGGCACAAATGCCCCGAGTGTAAGACCGTCATCAGCACCGCCGAGCACCGGCAACAGCTGTATACGTGTGCCAAGTGCGATTACCATGACCGCATCAACTCCCATGAGTACTTTGAGGTGCTGTTTGACGAGAACGAGTTCCAGGAGCTGGATGAGAACCTGAGTTCTTCAGACCCGCTGCACTTCGTGGACACCAAACCTTACCCAGACCGTATCAAGGCCACCCAGCGCAAAACCAACCTCAAAGACGCCGTTCGTACCGCCCACGGTACCATCAACGGCCTTGACTTGGTGGTAGCCTGTATGGACTTCAACTTCATCGGTGGGTCTATGGGCTCGGTGGTAGGCGAGAAGATCGCCCGCGCCATTGACTACAGCCGCGAGAACAAGATCCCGTTCCTGATGATCTCCAAATCGGGCGGTGCCCGGATGATGGAAGCCGGTTACTCGCTCATGCAGATGGCTAAGACCTCGGCCAAACTGGCCCTGCTTTCTGAGGAGAAGGTACCCTACATTTCCCTGCTCACTGACCCCACCACCGGAGGGGTGACTGCCTCTTTCGCCATGCTGGGAGACTTCAACATCTCTGAGCCAGGTGCCCTTATTGGGTTCGCCGGGCCGCGCGTGATCAAAGAAACCATAGGAAAAGATTTGCCCAAAGGCTTCCAGAGCGCCGAGTTTGTGCTGGAGCATGGGTTCCTGGACTTCATTGTGCACCGCAAAGAACTTAAAGACCGTATCTCCAGCCTTTTAACCCTGCTCAGACCCGAGGAAATCCCGGTGCCGGTAGAGAAAGAAAAGAAAGCGGTAACCGTGAAATAAGCCTTTTTAAGCCTAAAAAATCAGAAAAGACCTGTCTCCAGAAGAGGCGGGTCTTTTTATTTTAGCTCTGGCACGATTATTATTGCACTCCCAATTACAAGGAAGGTACATTGAACATTTTATTAAGAAATGAGTATGTATCTGCGATACTAACCAACTTTAAGCGTACGTTTACAACCAAAAAACAAAGACTATGAAACTTTTGAAAGGAACATTCACCGCCATGTTAGTAGGAAGCTTGCTTTTCTCTTCCTGCAAATCTAGCCAGAGGGCCAGCACCGATACCACCACCACTACCCAGAAAAGAGGCATGAACAAAACAGCCAAGGGCGGTATCATTGGAGCTGGTGGCGGTGCCATCTTAGGAGGTATCATTGGGAAAGCCACCGGCAACACTGCCCGTGGAGCCATCATTGGGGCTGCCGTAGGAGGTGCCACTGGTGCCGTGATCGGACGCCGCATGGACAAGCAAGCCGAGGAACTTGAGCGCGAGATGAAGAATGCCCAGGTAGAGCGCGTAGGGGAAGGTATTAAAGTGACCTTCGATGCTGGCCTTCTTTTCGCCACCAACTCTGCAGAGCTGCAGTCTTCTTCTAAATTAGACATCCAGAAACTGGCCGAGACCCTGAAAAAATACCCAGGTACCAACGTGCTTATTGAAGGTCACGCCGATAACACCGGTACCGATGCCATCAACCAGCCATTGTCTGAGCGCAGAGCCCAGGCCGTTGCCAACTACGCCACTTCTTTGGGGGTAGAGTCTAACCGCCTGCAGACCCGCGGATACGGTTCAACCCAACCAGTTGCCGATAACACAACTGCCGCTGGCCGTCAGCAGAACCGTCGTGTGGAAGTTGCCATCTTCGCCAGCGAAGAACTGAAGAAAGCCGCTGAGCGTGGCGAGATCAAATAAGGAAACAGATCTCTCTTTATAAAAAAGGCTAGCCAAACGGCTAGCCTTTTTCTTTTTGCCTCGTTTAAACAAGCCTCTCAGGCGGATTAAGCATCAATAACTCGAACAGGTCAATTCCCCTCCTTGGAGGGGTAGGGGTGGGTCTATCCATTCCAAGATTATCGGGCTAAGCCGTATCCATCATCCCTAACCCATTTTAAGCCGATTTTCCCTAAAACAACCCTGAAACGGTTTGGTAGCCAAGAATGGCGGAGCTAACCTCCCTCTTTTTTCCGCGTTTAGGGGAGGAAACCAACGAAGCGAAGAGAATGGGAAAACTAACAAGCGGGCTTTTTCTGGTGCTTTTTCTTTCTGTAGCAGGGGCCTGCGACCGGGTCAAAGACAAGGAAACGGTAGCCGAACTGCCCAAAACCTCCACCGATGACACGCTGGTCCTCACCCCAGATACACTGGAGATGGACACCGTTTTAACCCAAACGGAAACAGATGAATATGCCGCCGCAGGCGATTACGAGGAGTATGAGGCGGAGGAAACGGCTTCTGGGGCTGCGGTTAACAATGGGAATGCTACTGCTGACGGGGCAAGTTCTTCCCCGGCATCGGCAGGAAGTGAAGGGAGAAGTTCCACCGTAACCGCGGCGTCTACCCCGAAGGCCACCACCAGCAAACCAAGCACCACCAAAAGAAAATACGTAAGACCCACCCGTCGGCAATTGCAGCAGGCCCTAGCGGCAGATGCCCGTCGGTCAAACCAGATGGACCTGCCCCAACTCAAAAACTACTGGCTCCGCCGACAGCACTATTACCGGCGCGCCTCCAAAGACGTGAAGTACGTGGCCGGCGATACCAAAATCAAGATTTCTACCGAGGAAACCAAGATTGAAACCCCACGTGGGAAAGTGAAGATCGAGGGCAACGATATCAAGGTCAAGTACGATTAAGCCACGTTGAAGGCAGCAGGCTTTCTGCGCTGCTGAGTTATTTTGGGGCTGTTTTTATGAAAACAGGCGCAGAACAATTCAGCGGCTTTCTTTTTTGCGGGAGAACCGCACGGCAGACATGGTAATGGCGGCACCTAATAACGCAATGGCAATGTCTTTCTGAGCATCCCAGACATCGCCTTGCGTGCCCAGGTAGGCCATACCGCGGGTAGGGAAAAAGATATCGGCCACGGCCCACTCAATCAGTTCGTAAATGGCGCCCAGGCTAATGGTGAGTTCAATGGGCAGGAGGTAGCTGTAGAAAGCATTCACCTTGGTCCTGTTCTTGAAGATCTCGTGCATGGGATAAGACAGGAAGAACCCGAACCCGAAGTGCACCAGGCGGTCATAGTGGTTGCGGTCCAGGTGCAACTGGTCTTTGACCCAGTATCCGAAGGGGTTCTCGGCGTAGGTGTACTGGCTTCCGTAGACGTGCAGCATCATGAACAGGAACATGCAGGTGTAGCTGAAATCTGAGAACTGGAAGTATTTGTAGTACGCCACCAGAAAGATGACCGCACTCAGCGTGAGCGTGTTCTCCAGCCACCAATTCTTCAGGTCTGGGGTATTGAAGCCGGTATAGGTCCAGAAAACCGTGAAGAGCACGGCATATAGTATAAGGAGCGGGTTTTTAAGGAAAGAAGTATGTTGCTGATCTGTCGCGAAGGTGAAGGCCATGCCGAAGGAGGTCTTATTTCAGTACAAAGTTTCAGAAGCGGCGAAATACCAAGGGCGCGCCTCCGGAGATTCTGCTGGGTGATGGGTTTGTGGTCAAAGGGTTAATTCACCGCTTCCTCCAGGCGGGAAGACAGCAGCAGCTCCGGCCGGTTGTACACCAGGGGCAGCGGGTTGTCTTCCGGGTTCTGGGTGGGGTCACAGTGGTAGCCGTAGATGTGGTAATCCTGGGTATACTGAATCAGTTTTTTGTAATGGGTATGGGCGGTGTTCTCCTCTGAGAAAGTAACGTCATGGAAAACCGTGGTGGCCTTGGGTACCAAGCCCCGCAGAAAAGCAAACAGTGACTCGGGTTGGCCTAGGTCTCCGGAATACACCATCCGTTCCCCGTTTTCCTCAAAAATGTAGGCGTACGATTGCAGCTTCTCGGCGTGCAGGCCATAGGTGTCCAGGGCAGTGATTCCTGGCAGCTCAGAGACTGGGATAAAGTCTACGTACAGCTCTGGCTTCTGCACCTGGAGGCGCAAGAACTCATAGATCTCATCCCGGAAATCATCATCGGGGTAGAGGATAGAGGGCCGGCAGTTGGCGTTGAAGTAGTGGCAGTGCAGCAGAATGTTGGCCAGGCTACCCGTATGGTCATTGTGCAGGTGCGTGAGCAGAATGTATTCCATGCTGCGGGTGAGCTGGTGCTGCCGCAGGGTGGGGTAAACGGTAAAGCCGCAGTCCAGCAGAATGGAGTGCCCCTTGAATTCCACAATTGCCGCAGAGTTGCCGTAGGCCACGTCAAAAGCTCCGCCTGTCCCTAAGAAGGTGAATTTCATAGTCGTTTGTCTTCAAAAAAACGCATTTGTACTCAGATTGGTAGGAGTAATGCACGCAAACCTTACCACCGGGGGACCGTTTAGAGGAGAAAATAAAAGACTATGGCTGAAGCATATCAGCAACTTTCTCCTGCTGAAAAGATATGGCAAGTTCATATACGGCTGAATGAAGTTTTCGGTCATCTTTCCGGGCATCCGCGCCGCGATCCCATGCGGGAGCTCATTTCCACCATGCTTTCGCACCGCACTACCCATGCTAACGAAGAGAAGGCCTATGCTCAGATGCTGGAGAAATTCCCTTCCTGGCAGCAGGTGATAGACGCGCCGGTAGAGGAACTCACCCAGGCCCTGGCCCCTTCTGAGTTCCCGGGGGCCAAAGCGGTGAACATCCAGAAAGCCCTGCGCCTCATCCAACAGGACCACCCAGATTTTTCCCTTGACTTTCTCCATGACCTGGACGTGCCCGAGGCCATGGCCTGGCTGATGTCCTTACCTGGGGTCGGGCTTAAAACCGCCACCCTGGTGCTTTTGTTTAATTTCCATAAGCCGGTGTTTCCGGTAGACACGCACGTGCACCGCATCAGCCAGCGGGTAGGGCTCATTGGCGCCAAGGTCACCCATGACAAAGCTCACCAGATTTTGCTGGACCTGCTGCCCAAAGATGCGCTGGTGCTCTACAACCTGCATCGGCACATGCTCAAGCACGGGCAGAAAATCTGTACCTGGCGCGCGCCCAAATGCGAGGTATGCGTGCTACGAGACTTCTGCAACTACTATCATGAGGTGCGCCTGAAAGGGCTTGGGTGAGGAGGTCTTGTGTCTGTCTTCAGGGCAGGAAAAGACGGAGGTGGCTGAATCTGCTTCTTTGGGGTCTAATGGATTTAAAGGCTGATTTTTGAAAAGAAGGTAAAAAGGATTGCAGAAGTGTGCTCTGCTATTTTTAGCCTGTAAACCCGGTGCAAACATTTACCCAGCGTTTTGGTTTGCCTTCTAAAACCACTCTCCCTCCACATTTCCATGGTTAGATTTTACGCGCTCCTTTCCCTGATTTCCTTATTCCTTGTTTTTCAGGCACAGGCCCAAAACACCGGTAGAATCACCGGCGTGGTGCGCGATAGAAACACGCAGGAACCTGTGATTGGCGCTACAGTGGCTTTGGAGGAAACCACGCTTGCCGTCGCCACCGATGCGCAGGGCCGCTACCGGTTAGAGAATATTCCCACGGGCAACTATAACCTCAAAGCTTCTTCCCTGGGCTATGAGCCTGTGACAAGGTATAACGTGCCGGTGACCTCGGGCAACGCCCTTACGCTCAACTTAGAGATTTCGCCTAGCCAAAACAAGTTGCAGGAGGTAAACATTACGGCAGATCGGTCCATCAGGGCTGCTACGCTGGAGACGCCGCTGTCTATTCAGAGTCTGAGCAGCGAGGAAATCAAAAGCAATCCGGGTGGAAACTTTGATATTTCTCGCGTGATTCAGACGCTGCCGGGCGTGGCCGGGGCGGGCAGCACGGGCGCGGGCTTCCGGAACGATATTGTGATCAGGGGCGGCGGACCCGGCGAGAACGTTTTTTTTCTGGACGGCATTGAGATTCCGGTGATCAACCATTTCTCTACGCAGGGCAGCAGCGGCGGTCCGCAGGGCATCTTAAACGTCTCGTTCATTGAAGACGTGACCCTGAGCACCAGCGCCTTTGACGCCCGCTATGACAATGCGCTATCCAGCGTGTTCCAATTCAAGCAGCGCGACGGCAACCCATACCGCTTGCAGGGCAACGTGCGCCTGAGTGCCACTGAGCTGGCCGGTACCTTGGAAGGTCCGCTCGCGCCTAAGACCACGTTCCTGGCCTCAGCACGCCGTTCTTACCTTCAGTTGCTGTTCAAAGCCATAGATTTGCCCATCAGGCCTAACTACTGGGATTTCCAGTACAAAGTCACGCACCAGCTAGACTCCAAAACCACGTTGACAGCCCTGGGTATTGGTGCTATTGACGAGTTCAGTTTTGCGGTGCCCAAAGAGACTTCGCCTGAGAAAGAATACGCGCTGCGGTCTAACCCGCTCATTAACCAATGGAACTACACAGTGGGAGCTAGTTTGAAACGCTCGCTTGAGAACGGTTTTGTGCAGGTGTCTTTGAGCCGGAACGTATTTGAGAACCGCCTGGACCGCTTTGAGGACGCGCAGTACGGGAATGAGGCCCGCAGGGTACTCAAAGCGCGGTCGCAGGAAAAAGAAAATAAGCTGCGGATAGACGTGAACAAATTTGTGGGCGGTTGGAAGTTTTCGTACGGTGCCATTGGGCAGTACGTGGGCTTTGAGAATGCCTTCTTCAGCCAAATTCGGCAGGAGGTGCGCGACCCAAACGGCAATGTGGTGCAGCCCCGCGTGGTCCTGGATTTTAATACTGATTTAGATTTCTTCCGCTATGGGTTGTGTGGGCAAGCGTCTAAAAGTTTTTGGCAGGATAAACTGAGCCTTTCTCTGGGCCTGCGCACCGATATGAACTCGTTCACCTCTGGTGGAAATAACCCGCTGGAGACGCTGTCGCCCCGCGGGTCAGCATCGTATGCCCTGGCCGAGCGCTGGAAACTGAACGCCTCGGTGGGGACCTATTACCGTCTCCCTATCTACACGGTGCTGGGCTACAAAGAGGCCAACGGTGCTTACGCGAATAGAAACAGCGACTACCTCAAAGCCACGCATTACGTGGCCGGCGTGGAGTTTTTGCCCACCATCGCTAACCGCCTTACCGTGGAAGGTTTCTACAAACGCTACGCCAATTACCCGGTTTCTTTGCGCGACGGCGTTTCCCTGGCGAACCAAGGCATTGAGTTCGGGGCGATTGGGAATGAGGCAGTGGCCAGCGTGGGCAAGGGACGCGCCTACGGAGCCGAGTTCTTTTTCCAGCAGAAGCTCACCCGCGGCTTGTACGGCTCCGTTTCCTATACCCTGGTTCGGAGTGAGTTCACCGGGCTGAACAAGGAAACGTACATTGCCTCAGCGTGGGATAATAGACATTTAGTTTCAGGGCTGCTGGGCTGGCAGTTTGGCAAGAACTGGGAATTGGGCGCGAAATATCGCTTCGCCGGAGGCTCTCCTTACACGCCCTTTGACTTGGAAGCCTCACAGCAGAACTACGCCTCTTTGGGTACCGGCCTGCTGGATTATGACCGCCTGAACACGCTTCGGCTACGCTCCTTTCAGCAGCTGGATGTGCGCCTGGACAAGAAATGGAACTACAAACGCACCACCTTGGATGTATACGTAGATATCCAGAACATCTTCCGGTTCAAAGGCCCCTCTTTGCCGCAATACACGTTCCAGCGCAACGCAGAGAACACGGGCTTCGCTACCACAGATGGTCAGCCGCTCCAGGCAAACGGCGCCAATGCCATTCCGCTTATCTTAGCGGAGGATGACGTAACTTTTCTGCCGTCGGTGGGGTTTGTGCTGGAGTTCTAAGTGTCCCATTTTTAACTCGGTTTCCGGAAAACGGCTCAGAAACGTTCTTGCCAGAAAACTCGGGCTTGGGGCGCCACTGGTTTTAATTCCATCAGCAATGCGTACCTTGCAGGTGCTAAGGTAGCCGTTTAACAGAATATGCGTTTAATTTCCCATCCCGTCCTGTGCAATTACTACGTTACCTACCGGTGTAACGCCAAATGCTCTTTCTGTGACATCTGGGAAAAGCCATCCCCCTATATTCAACTAGAGGATGTTAAGAGAAATCTGGCTGACCTGAAGAAACTGGGCGTGAACGTCATTGACTTCACCGGCGGCGAGCCCTTGCTGCACCGGCAGATAGACCAGTTTCTGGAGGTGGCCCAAAGCATGGGGTTCATCACCACCCTTACCACTAACGGACTCTTGTACCCCAAGTGGGCCGAGCGCCTCAAAGGCAAGGTAGACATGCTGCACTTCTCCCTGGACTCCGCAGACAAGACCGAGCATGACACCGGCCGCGGCGTGGCCTGTTTTGATTTTGTGCTGCAATCCATTGAAATAGCCAAGAGCCTGGGCGAACGCCCCGATATCCTGTTCACTGTTTTCAAGCACAACCTGGACCAGATGGAGCGGGTGTACGAAGAGATTTGCCTGCCCAACAAGCTCATGCTCCTCCTGAATCCCGCCTTTGAGTACAACCAGGTAGAGACCGGCGACCAGCTTTCTGCCGAGGAACTGAATTACTTATCGGCGTTCAGCAAAAAGAAGTGGGTGTACTTGAATGAGGCTTTTGTGCAGTTGCGCAAAGACGGCGGCAACCACATAGACAAACCCATCTGCAAAGCCGCCTCCTCTACGCTGGTTATTTCCCCGGAAAACGAGTTGGTTTTACCGTGCTATCACCTGGGTGCGCAGAAGTTCCCGGTGCAAGGAAACCTGTACGAGCTGTACAACTCCCCCGAGGTAAAGAAACTCATTGCTCTGGAAGGACGGCTGCCCGCCTGCGAAGGCTGCACCATCAACTGCTACATGCAACCTAGTTTTGCGGTGGAGATGAACAGCTACTGGTGGAAAGCCCTGCCCAGCACCCTTAAATACAGCCTCCGGAAAGGCACCTGGAAACGCATGCTTTCCTAAATCCCGTTTTCGGTCTATTTTCCTGAAAAAGGGCTTATTTCATCTCCGTGCTTCACCCAGAGTATTCTTCCCTTTGCTCTGTTTTGAGGCTCTTTTTCAAAAATATTCAATAATCTGCAGCAGTAAGTAGGGGTGATTTGCCGTTCATCTGTCCTATAAAAAGCGTGGCTACCCCTTGCCGGATACTTTTTTGCCTTTTTTCTGGCTTTTAGGTTCCTGTTGGGGATAGACTGCTGGCGTTCACTCTATGATATAATAAGGAATGGCGTTGCGTCTTACGGCCTGTAATGATGATCGCATTATTTAAAAAGAGGGATTTACCAGAATACTTCGCCTTAAAGCGGATTGCTCTGGAAAGGCAGGACAGGCGAATTTGCCAGAATACAAGCGGCTGCGGTTTTGGACACAAATTCTTATAATCAATGCCAAAGAACGAACAGTCGTAACTTTCTAAAGGTCAGAGGATGGGGTGGTTTCTCAAGAAAGGACTAATGGGTGTATGAACAAAGCTGTGCCTGAAAAGCCGTTGCATTCTTCTCAGGTATGGTCTGGTTTATCAGAAAATGATGTTTTTATCCTGTATGTTTAGGGGGATATTCAGCTTTTCTTCCACTTAAACTTAGAATATGTCCTACATTTTACCTGTTAAAGGGGTTCACCCAACTATAGGGGAAAATTGCTTTGTGGCTCCCAACGCCACCATTGCGGGAGATGTGGTATTGGGTGACCAGTGCACCGTTTGGTTCAACGCCGTAGTACGCGGCGATGTAAACCAGATCCGCATCGGGAACAAGACCAACATACAGGACGGCGCCGTCATTCACTGTACTTACAAAAAGACCGGTACTTTCATAGGCAGCAATGTGAGCGTTGGGCACAACGCCATTGTGCACGGCTGCACCATTGAAGACAACGTGCTCATTGGCATGGGAGCCATTGTCATGGACAATGCCTTGGTGCAGGAGCACACCATTATCGCCGCGGGTGCGGTAGTGCTGGAGAAATCCATCTGTGAGGGGGGCTTCATCTACGCCGGGGTGCCCGCCAAGAAAGTGAAAGCACTTACCCAGGAACAAATCTCGGGCATGGCCCAAACTGCTGACAACTATGTGCTGTACGCCAGTTGGTTCCAGGAAGGGGAGGAGAAGCAATAACCCGGTACGGGGTAAGCGTTCTGCTTCTGGCGGCCTGTAAATGTATATGAGTTCAGGTGAAAATTAACATGTATATACCGTTTTGAATATATAAATTGTTCCCGTATTGGAGTTTCCCTCAAGCTTGCCCCTAACCTATGATCATTCTCCCCCGCCGTTGCTGGCTCTTCGTGCTGATTTTTCTTTTTTCCCTGGGTGGCTATGCCCAGGTTCCAACAGAAATCCTTTTCACGGGTAGTTACAAACAAGCCCCGCTCACCCAGGTTCTGGAAGAAATACAGGCCAAAACCCCGGTCAGGTTTTACTTTAAGCCAGAGTGGGTGACCAACTTGAAGGTGACCCAGAGCTTTGAGCGCGAGAAAGTGACCGCCGTGGTGGAGGCCTTGCTGGAAAACACAGACCTGGAGGCCGCCTGGTACCATAACTATGCGGTGATGCTGTTTCCGTCGGCGGCCCACCATCCGGCCATCGTCTACAAAGACAATGAAGGCAAACCCCTGAACCGACTGCTCTTCGGGTTGCCAAAAAACGCCCAGGAAGATAAGAAGGTGGTTCTACGCGGGAAGGTCACCAGTGCCAAAACCGGTGAACCGGTGGTGGGTGCTACCGTTTCTGTGCCGTCTTTGGCCATTGGCGACCAAACCGATGCTAATGGCGAGTACCGGCTTCTGCTGCCCATGGGCGAGCACCTGGTATCGTACAAATCCATTGAGTTATTACCCGAGGAAAGGCAGGTGGGCCTGTATGCCGCCGGAACCCTGAACCTGCAGCTCTACCAATCGGTGGTGGCCCTGAATGAGGTGGAAGTGCGCGCCGATGGCATGAATGACCGCAACGTGAACAGCGCGCAGTTGGGCATGAACAAACTCAACATTGGCGTGATCAGGAAAATGCCCACATTCATGGGCGAGGTAGACGTGGTAAAGAGTGTACTGCTGCTGCCCGGCGTTAGTTCGGTGGGCGAGGGCTCGGCGGGTTTCAACGTTAGGGGCGGCGGCTCTGACCAGAACCTTTTGCTCATGGGCCAAATTCCCATCTATAACCCGTCGCATCTTTTCGGCTTCTTTTCGGTCTTCAACCCAGATGTGGTCAAGGACCTTACCTTTTACCGGGGCGGGATTCCCCCCAAATACGGCGGGCGGTTATCCTCGGTGCTGGAGGTGCAGCAAAAGGAGGGCCAGAACACTAAACTCAAGGGGAACGGAGGGGTGGGGCCTATCACCAGCCGTCTGGCCCTGGAAGGTCCGTTGTTTTCCCCAAAGACTACTTTCCTGGTGGCGGGCCGGGCTTCTTACCCCAACTGGGTGCTGCATAGCCTCAAAGACAAACAGCTAAGCCAGACCCACGCGGCTTTCTATGACGGCAACGCCAACGTGACTCATATCTTCAGTCCCAAAGATAAAACCAGTTTCAACAGTTACCTGAGCCATGACTCCTTCGGGTTCACCCAAGACAGTATCTACTCCTGGCAGAACATAGGCGCTTCGTTGAAACACACCCACTCCTTCAGCGAGCAGTTGGTAGGTTCTTTGAGCGGGGTGTTCAGTAAATACCGGTTCGGTATCCAGGACCAGGACTCTACCAATGCCTCCAAGTTCAGCAACGGCATCTGGTCAGCGAGCATAAAAGCCGAAGGAAACTACGATGCCCGCCAGCACCAGCTGGGGTTTGGCGCGGAAGGAAGTTACCATACCTTCCAGCCGGGCAAACTGGAACCGGCCTCAGCCAACTCCGGCGTGAACCCCATTACCCTCACCCAGAACCAGGCCATAGAAGGCGGCATCTTCGCCAGTGATGAATACACCATCACCCCGCAGTGGACGGTTATGCTGGGGCTAAGGTATTCTTTTTACCAGAACCGCGGGCCAGGGCCGGTGTATGTGTATGCGCCGGGTCAGCCCAAACAGGAACGTACCATCACAGATACGCTGTCTTACGGGTCTGGGGAAGGAATTGCGTTCTACCATGGCCTGGAACCCCGCGTCTCGGTGAAATACAGCATCACAGAGGTCAATTCCATTAAGGCAGGTTACCAGCGCATGCGGCAGTACCTGCACCTGATCTCAGGCGCGATGGCGGTTGCACCCATTGATTTCTGGCAAACGAGTAACACGCACCTGAAACCGCAGGTAGCCGACCAGTGGTCTATTGGGTACTTCCACAACTTCTCGGGCAATTCCATTGAATTCTCAGTAGAGCCTTATTACAAGCGCATCCAGAACCAGCTGGACTACAAAGAAGGCGCGGAGCTTTGGCTGAACCCTACCATTGAAGCTGATTTATTGCCAGGTAAAGGCCGCACCTACGGCGTGGAGGTGCAACTTGCGAAAAAGCAGGGCGATTTAACCGGATGGGCCAGCTATACCTATTCCAGATCAGAGATTCAGGTGAACGGGACCTTCCCCGAGGAGCAGGTGAACAAAGGGGCTTTTTACCCTACCAATTATGACAAGCCGCACACCGTTTCTATCGTGGCCGCTTACCAGTTAACCAAACGGCTGGCGTTTACCTCTAACTTCATCTATAGCTCCGGTAGGCCTACCACGGCCCCCATTGGGCTGTACATGGTTGGGGGGGTAGAGGTGCCGGTATACGGAGACCGCAACCAGGCCCGCATCCCAGACTACCACCGCCTGGACCTGTCCATGAGCATAGAGCCCAATCACCGGAAAGATAAAAAATGGGAGGGCCGCTGGAGCGTGTCGGTGTACAATGTGTACGGTCGCCAGAATGCCTACTCGGTCTTCTTCCGGCGCGATGTGGGCGCCCCGCCCCAAGGGTACAAGCTCTCCGTGGTGGGGGTGCCCCTGCCTTCCATTACGTATGACTTCAAATTCTAGTCCCCCATGGCAACGTATAAAATTGGTTTGAAATACAGCTTTCTCTGGCTTCTATCGCTCGTGCTTTTCTCCTGCGTAGAACCCGTTGACTTAAAACTGCCCGCCAACGTGAGGAGCCTGGTGGTAGAGGGCTTGGTGACAAATGAACCTGGGCCTTACACCGTGAAACTCTCCATGACCTCGCCCTACGGAAGACCCACCGGGCTGAAGGATGAGGAACTGGAAAGAGCCCAGGTAGAAATAAGCAGCAGTGCCGGCGAACGGGAAATCTTGATGGAGCACGGATTGGGCATCTTCAAGACCTCGCCCAGCGGCATGCGGGGGAAGGTAGGTGAAGCATATACCCTGCATGTGAAGCTCAAAGACGGCCGGGCCTATACCTCCACCGCGCAGTTGCTCACCGCCAGCCCTCCGGTAGAAAACATCCAATTGCAATTCCAGAAAGTGCCCGTGAAAGAGGGGGAAGACACGCCCAATTACCGCTACGAGGTCTCGGTGGATGTAACCGACCCTGCTCGGGAGAGAAATTACTACCGATGGGAGTGGCGGGGAATTTTCGAGGTTTCCACCCAGCCCTGGGACTATGAGTACTGGCCTCCGCTGGGCAGCGGCCCTATCCCAATGCCCAAACCCTGCTGCAAGACCTGTTACATCTATGATACCACCAAGGTCACCGAAGTGGGCGAAGACCGCTTGTTTGACGGCAACCGTTACCGCCAGATCATTGGGTACCTGCCTTTGACAGCCGAGAACATCAATGTGCGGTATCATCTGGAGGTGACCCAATACTCGGTTTCTCCTGAGGCCTATGATTTCTGGCGGGTTTTCATCACCCAGACCCGCAACACCGGTTCTGTGTTAGATCCGCCTCCGGCCAACCCCAGAGGCAACCTGTCCAGCACCACTGATCCAGATGAAACGGTGTATGGGTTTTTCGGGGCTTCAGCGGTTACCAGAAATGCCATCTTCATCAATCGGTCTGAGGTGCCGGTGGTACCGCCGCTTTTGAAGTACCCCGATGATTGCCTCACCATGAAGTACAGTACTACCATTCGCCCCCCATTCTGGTAAAAGTATGAGCCCAAGCATTACCCTTAGAAAGTGTCTGGAAAGATCTAAACCAGCACTATTGTTCCTGTTACTTCTGCTCCCGTTAATGGCCTTTACTTGGCGGTCTGGTTCCTGGAAAGGAATATTGGCCCAAAGAGAAGGTGAGGAGCAGGTCCACGTGCGCTTTTCCCAGCCCTACTACGCCAGCGGCGACACCGTCAGGTTCAAAGCCTACGTTTTCGCGGCTGCCTCCCTGCAACCCACGTTTCAGAGCCAGATTCTGGAAATCGAGTTTAAAACGACAGTTCCGGGCACTACCCAGCACCTCCGGTTCCCCATCACGCAGGGGATGGCCACCGGAAGCTTTGTCTTGCCAGATACCCTGTCACGCGGCCAGTATGCGGTTATAGCTTACACTCCGGCGATGATACCAGGCGGCAAGAAAGACGCTTTTCAGACCAGATTAAGGGTTCTGGGCCCAGCCACTGCCAAAGCCAAAGTTGATCCAGAGTCTTTGAATAAACCAACCGCCGTGAACTTGCAGGCCTTCCCCGAGGGTGGTAAACTGGTAGCACAGGTAGAAAACCGGCTGGCTATCAAAGCCACAAACCAGGAAGGCAACGGCGTAGCCACCAAAGGCCGGATCATGGGTGCTGCGGGAGCCGCAACGGTATTCCAGACAAACCAGGAAGGAGTGGCCCTGGTGCAGTTTACCCCGCAGGAGGGCCAGCAGTACCAGATGGTGCTGGAAAACAGAAACACCACGGCCGTACTAAGAGAAAGCAAATTCCCGGCGG
This sequence comes from Rufibacter hautae, assembly GCF_008271695.1. Lineage (GTDB taxonomy): Bacteria > Bacteroidota > Bacteroidia > Cytophagales > Hymenobacteraceae > Nibribacter > Nibribacter hautae. The sequence goes on along the minus strand of NZ_VKKY01000001.1, from coordinate 567,300 downwards.
TAGAAGCCCAAGGCATAAGCCTTCGGATGCAGCCCCAAACCGATAGTGCGCTGCACGTAAGACTGCTCCCGAATTCGACCTGGATTCAAAAAAGAGGCGATAAACGGGTGCAGGTCAAAGTGCTTGCCGAGGGCAAAACGGTTCTGACAGCGGAAGAAAAACTGAACCGCGCAGAAGGCGCTGAGATCATGATTCCAGTGCATAGACTACCTGCCGGATTATTAACCTTCACCGTGGCCAACGCAGATGGGCAGGTAGAGGCCCAGCGGTTTGTTCTGGTACAACACCCCAGACAGCTGCGCATCCAACTGAAAACAGACAGAATACGGTATGGCCGCCGCGAGCCCGTGCGCGTGACCGCTTTGGTGACAGATGCAGCTGGTAAACCGGTAGACGCTTCCCTGGCTTTTGCGGTGCGCCCTCGTGCACAGTCACAGGAACTGTATGCTTCCTCTTTGGAGCGGGAAATCTTTCAAGGTGTGGCGCCCCGGCAGGGGTTAACAAAAGCCCTGGCGCCAGCAGTTGATTCTACCCTAGAGGGTGCACTGCTGGCCCAAACGCCGTTTCGCAACTTTGTGGCTGGTCCAGCGCAGCAGGCGCAGCCAGATACCGCGCTCACCTTATCCATTGCGGGGAAAGTAGTGGATGACAAAGGCGCCCCGGTGCCTACTACCACCTTGCTGATGTTTGGCCGGGGTAGCACCGAGCCCATGCTTCAGACACCCGGGCCAGATGGCAACTTTGTGTTTCAGTCGCCTGATTTCGTGAGCCCAGACCAATTTACGTTTGAGGTGCTGCGCTCCGGGGAAAGGGTCAAAGACGCCAACCTGGTGTGGACCAACCTGCCTTCCTTTGCAAAGACGCCGGTCTTGCCATTGGTGTTAACAGAGCCCGAGGCTCAGTACTTGAGACAGACCGCCCTGCGCAAACAAGCCACGGCACTTTTCGGGGTGAAGGGAGGCATTGCCCAGGAAAAAGATAGCACCGACGCCTTACTGGAAGAGTTGGGTACGCCAGACCAGTCTTTTGACATGAGCCAGTATGTGACCTTCAAAGACCTGGCCGAGGTGATAAAAGAAACCATTCCGCTGGCCAGTGTGGTAGAGAATGACAAAGGACGCAGCATCCGGATTTTCTCTCCCGAGAGGAGCGGAGCCCGCTACAAAGAGCATCCGCTGTATTTCCTGGATGGGGTGCCTACCTTGAACAATGATTGGATCCTGCAATTGCCTGGCACGGCCATCAAGAAGATAGATCTATTCTATGCCCAGCGTAAACTCAGAAACCTAGGCATGATAGCGCGCCACGGGGTGCTGTCCATCACCACCAATGCCCCGCATCCCAGCCCCAGAGAATTCCAGAACAACCAGACTCTGGCCTGGGCCGGAATGGCTCCTTTGCACGCTTTCAAGACGCCTTCCTATGAATACAACACCCCTTCGCCGGCGCCCGATTTAAGGAGCATGCTGTTCTGGGCACCCTCTGTTGCCACAGATGCCAAAGGGCAGGGAACCATCAGTTTCTACACCTCAGATGACATCGGTGAGTTTGAGGTAGAAGTGGAGGCGTACACCAAAAACGGGTTTCTGGGCACCCAAAACCTGCGGTTCTCTATCACCCCAAACCTGTAGCGTAGGAGACGTTTTGCCACCTCCGTAGTAAAACTTAGATTAAGCTTGATGGAGGTGAAGAAACCGTCCACTAGAGTATACATCAGGCAAGGTCAGGCATTCTCCTGGTCTTGCCTGATTTCTTTTACGGCTTTGCTTGAGGGTAATTCCCCATAGCCAACCCACCGGCAGAAACGTATTGTCCTTTTGTGGTCTCCTGAACCCATGAAACCGATGCTGATATCCATCCTAAAAATAGTGGCCCTGTTGTACGTGGCCATCTGCGGGCTGCTGTATTTCTTCCAGGAGAACCTGATCTTCTTCCCCGAGAAACTGGGCCCAGACCACCGGTTCAGGTTTAACGGTCCTTTTGAGGAAATTAGCGTAAAAACCCCTGATAACGTTCTGCTCCACGCACTGCTGTTCAAAGTAGAGAATCCCAAGGGCGTGGTGTTCTACTTGCACGGCAACGCCGGTTCGCTGGATTCCTGGGGAGACGTGTCACAGGTGTACAACGCTTTAGGGTATGACGTTTTCATGCTGGATTACCGGGGATACGGCAAAAGCAGAGGCAAAATCAAAAGCCAGAAACAGTTCTACCAGGATGTGCAAGCCGCCTACGATGTCCTGAAAACCCGTTACCCAGAGAGTGCCATTGTCGTGCTGGGCTATTCCATCGGGACGGGGGCTGCGGCTAAGATAGCGGCAGAGAACAGCCCGCGCATGTTAATCCTGCAGGCCCCTTACTATAGCCTCGCGGATATGATGCGGCATTTTTACCCCATCATCCCCACGTTCATCCTTAAGTATAAATTTGAGACCTACAGGTTCTTGCCCAATTGTAAAATGCCGGTTGTCCTTTTCCACGGCGAGCAGGATGAGATCATCTACTATGGTTCTTCTTTGAAACTGCGGCCATTGCTGAAGGAAGGAGACACCCTGGTGACCCTGAAAGGGCAGGGGCACAACGGCATGACCACCAACCCTGCGTACCTCGCTGAGCTGCAAAGAATCCTCCGGTAATATCCCATGTGGGTTGTTTTCCGGCACCATGAATATTTAAATTTTCTAATGTTCTGTAACGGCTGCCGGCTTGGTGCGTACTAGGCAATGATTCAGGCGAGGAATGTTGATGCTGGTTTGTTCATCCTGCCGTTTTGGGCACAGAAAAAACAAATCAGCAGAAAACCAGAAACCATTATGCCCGCCGCTTTCGGCTTCCCAACCTTCGGCCTCTGGGCCGACCACAAGATTTCTAAAAAGAAAATATGATAGAAGCAGTTAAATTCTGGAACGAACCAAACAACAAATCACACTGGGCGTACGAGATTGACCCCGAATGGAAGATATTCGGGGAAATGGTGAGACTGGCCGCCAAAGCCGTGAAAGCCGAGAAACCAGAGATTACCCGCGTGTTAGGCGGCATCTCGCCCATTGACCCGCATTTCATCAAGACCCTGGAACGCCACGGCACGCTGGAAGACCTGGACGCCGTGGCCGTGCACGGGTTCCCGCTGGATTGGAACCTCTGGAGCATCAACGAGTGGCCCGATAAAATCGCCGAGATTGAAGCCGTGACCAACCTGCCTGTGTGGGTGACCGAAGTGGGGATTTCGTCCTTTGGGGCCGAGGAAGTGCAGGAGTTCGGCTTGCGCCGCACCGCCGAGCTGCTGATGGGCCGCGTGGACCGCGCTTTCTGGTACAGCCTCTATGACCTGCCGCAGGCCTGGGAAGCCACCACCCGTCACCGCGAGGCCGAAGGTTCTTCGTACTACCGCCACTTCCACATGGGCCTGCTCAAGGAAGACGGTACTCCCAAAATGGCTCACAAGCACTTCTCAGACTACACCCCTGAGTTCGGGATCTGCCAATGGTTCCACTTTGAAGACCACCGCCTGGACGATGCCGTACAGCACCTCCGCAACCTGGGCGTGAAGAAGCTACGCACCGGCCTGAGCTGGGCCGATTGGCTGCGCCCCGATGCCGAGAAATGGTTTGACCACGTGATGAAGAAACTGGATGAGTTTGACGTGACCGCCACGTTCTGCTTTACCCCAGAGCACAAAGGCATTCAGCCGCACCACACCAGTCCGCCCCAGCACATTGAAGAGTTCGCCGATTTCTGCTCCCTCATGATGCGGCGTTACGCTTAGTCCCTTTTATCTGAATTCAATAAAGCATCTCTGTTTAGCGCCCGTTTTCTATAAAAGTGGGCCTAAACAGAGATGCTTCATTTCAAGAATCTTTCACCTCTTTTTATGAGCCAGGAAACCCAGGAAGAAACCCCCGATGTTTGGATGCTGAACATGCGCCGGGGCACGTTTGAAGAAGCTTGGAAGCACAGCGATGCCGTGTTGAAGGAACGCGCCGGAAAACCCTGCTGGCACTGGCCCCGTCACTTCCAATACGTCTGGGACGGCTCCTCTTTGCAAGGCAAACGGGTGCTGGTGCGCTGCTACCACGGCCTGGGCGATACCATCCAGTTCATCCGGTTCGCGCCGCTCATCAAAGCCATTGCCCAGGAAGTGATTGTGTGGGCCCAGGCGCCGCTCATCCCGCTCCTGGAAACCATTCCTACCATTGACCGGCTCTTGCCCCTGCATGACGGCACCCCCGAGGTGGACTACGATGTAGACGTGGAGGTCATGGAACTGACGCACATCTTCAGAACCACCCTGGACACCATTCCTTCCCAGATTCCCTACCTCCAGCTAGAACCCTTGCCGCTTCCCGGCGATAAGGGCAAACTGAACGTGGGCTTGGTCTGGAAACCCGGCGACTGGAATCCACATCGGTCCATTCCGTTTGACTTTCTGCGGCCGCTGGCCGAGGTCCAGGGCATCAACCTCTATATCTTGCAGGAGAATGCCGCTACTGCCGGTTGGCAGGAAGGTTTCGGCATCCATCCAGGTGAGTTCAGCTTGTATGAGTACGGACGCGCCATCAAAGGATTAGACCTGCTTCTTACCGTAGACTCCATGCCCGCCCACCTGGCTGGTGCCCTCAACGTGCCCGTCTGGACCCTGCTGCACGCCCACGCCGATTGGCGCTGGATGGATGACCGCGAAGACAGCCCCTGGTACCCTTCCATGTGCCTCTTCCGGCAAGAAACCGCCGATGATTGGGCAGGCGTGATCAGCCGGGTAATGGTGGAACTGGAGAAGCTGAAAAAGGAAGCGTAGGTGGAAAAGTAGGAAGTAGAAAGGCTCTGGTTTTGGGCCGGTTTTTAGAAAAGCAGGCCCAAAGCACCGGCCATAAAAAAAGCGGAGGGGAAACCCTCCGCTTTTTTTATTCTCCTTTCAACTGATTATACCGGTTCTTTATCTCCTCATAATTGCCTTGGTGATAGGCAAACCCGTGGTACGCTGCCAAGGTCATGCGGGCCCAATCAATGTACAATTGGGGCATCTGCAGGTTACGGGCCACCCTGAACATCTGGTGGCTACCCTTGGAAAGGTAATAGCGCATGCGGTAAATGAGCTTGCGTTGGGCAGTAGGGGTTTTGTCGTCTGGGATCACGCGCTTGCGGGGCTGTACGCCGCTGCGGGGCCAGGTAAGCCGGTAGGCCAGCCCTTCGCGGCGCTGCCGGAAACCGGCGGCCTGCGTCTGCTCCACAAAACGGGCATCTACCGGCTCCAATTGCAGGCGGCCTGCCTGGATGGCATTGGTCACCAGTTGGTCTACCAACGGCGACCGGACCACCACCACGTTCGTGCCGCGGCCATCAGAGGAATACGGCTCTACCCAGGCATCACCGAAGGAAATATCTGAGGTTTCGGCCACCACATCGTCGCAGTAATTGCAGGCCGAGTTCATGTAGAAACCAGCTCCCCAGTCGCCATCAGCCAGGTGCCACCAGTCGCGGTTTACGCTGTTACCGTCACGCAGGGTGAGTTTGGCGTTGTACCAGTTGGCGGGGCGGCTGGGGTCTTTCTGGCGGTACTCCACTTGTTCTATCTGGTCCACTGGCACGTTCATCTGCCAGGCAAAACTCTCCACAAAACGGGCGCTCTTCATGTGGCCGCAGAACAGGCCCAGCGTGTACTGGATACGCTCGCGGTACATGGGGTTTTCCTTGCGCAGCAACTGCACCGCTTTGATAAAGCACGGAATGCCCACTACGGCGTAGCGGCCGGGCACTTCTCTTATGAGAGAAAGTACCTCAGACAGTTCAATGGGATAATAGCGGGATTTGGCCCCTTCCCGGATCTCAGCTTCCGTGCGCGCGATGCGATAGCGGAAGTAGCGGCCGTCTTCCTGCGGGTCCTCAGTGGCAATCACGTGGGCCACTCCGTCGATAAGGCCCTGGCGCATGAGTTCAGTAGCCACCCAGGTGACCATGCCCCCGGAGCTGCCCTGCATTCGGAAATCCTCCTCAGACACGTGGCCCACGTACGCCGCCTGGAAACGCCCTAGGGCATTGTCTACGTGGGGAGCGGTGGGGAAGAGGGTGGCGCCCAGGTAATCTTCGTTTCTGGAGCCCGGCGAGAACGGACAGGTTCTGGTGAAACTACCCGACTCACGGTTGTACCAGGCGTTGGGGCCCTGGGGTTTCAGTTGGCCATAGGCGTCAAAGTCCATCTGGGTGTCTGGCAGGTTGGCCTGGGCCACACAACTGCCGCAGCCAATGCACAAGCCAGAAGTCACTATATCACGGGGGCTCAGCAGCTCTTTCATGCGTATTGAACTTGTTTTAACGCCAGCGCCCGGTCCAGATACGCATTAGAGGTTTCCCGGAGTTGCTCAATTTTCTGCGTAATCTGCGGGTTCAAGGGGGTGCTCAGCAGGGCTTCGTACTGGGCATAGTCTGAGCCTTCGGGCAGGAGGTGGTGCTCACCGCCGATCTTGGCCATGAGGCCCTGCAGTTTATGCCGGCGGTACGGCGAGGATTCACACACAAACGGTTTGGCGTTGCGCAGGGCAAAGACGCAGCCATGGAAGAAATTGGTGGCTACGGCCTCGGCTTTGGCCATGAGGTGCGCAAAGTCATGCGGATCGGTGGTGATCCACTGCTCATCGGCGAAGTCGTTGCGGTACCCAAAACTGATAAGCGGCAGGTTCCGGCTATCGGCGTACTGCCGGATCTCGCGGGCGAAGGATTCTGAAAAGTTATGTCCGTAGACCGCTATATAAGGCTTCTGCAGCAGCTCGTGGTCCCGGTCCTCCGGGATGATGGGGAACTGCAGGCAAGGGTCCAGCACCATCTCGGGCTCAAAGCCCAGCGCGTCTTTGATAATGGTCTGCGAGTTGGCGTCACGCACGGAGATGGACTCAAAGTTGCGCAGCTTATCGGCCCAGAAAGGGTGCATGCCCCAGGAGGCATCGTAGTTCCCGAAACTGGCGGCGTATGAGATGAGGTGCTGGGTCTTCAGGCCGTCGCCGTAAAACAAAGGGCAGCAGCCGTACCAGGGGTGCGAGAGGTTCCAGACCTCGTCACTGCCTACCACCACCACATCGTAGTTCTCCATCTGGCTGGGGTCTTCCAGCGGGAAGCGCGGCGAGAGGGGCAGGGTATCAAAGATGCGGAAGAACTTCTCTGTTTTCTCGCGGTACAGCGGGCGGTCAGACGCGGGCACCGGCGTGGGCAGCACCGGTTGTAAAGCGCATTTCCATTCTACCAGGTTCACGCGGCGCGAGTCATGGTCCAGGATAACGGCTTCGTGGCCGCGCGCCTGCAGCCCCTCGGCCAGACAGCGGGCCTGCCAGTAACTTCCGTAGTTGATGCAGCGGTGAAAGGTCAGGACCCCGATCTTTAAAACGTTCTTGTGTTGTAGGTTCTCCAAAGCTTTTCTGAAATAAGGGTAGAGGCCGGGCCGGCGGGTTGCTTTGTAGGCACAGCCCACACCCGGGAAATGGTAATTCATGCCAACGGCATCCCTTTGGTTTAGGTTATATCTTCAGCCGCTTAAATTGCCGCCTGTAGCCGGTATGTAAGGTAAAGCCCAGAGCCTCACAATTGAAAATTTACCGGAAAAAACCAAAGCAAAGGCGCCGCCGAAGAGCGATAACGGTTTGGGCTATGGCCCGTTTAAAGACACGGCTGAAATTTTCCTTTCCGTTTTTGCCTAGAAATTCAAAAAGTAGGCGCTAAATAGCACACCAGCGCTTTCATAAACCAGACGACATGACCAAAATTTTATTGATCCGGCACGCCACCACAGACGCCGTGGGCAAACGTTTATCTGGCCGCACGCCGGGTGTTTTCCTGAACCCGGAAGGGGTGGCGCAGGCGCAGTACCTGGCCCAAAGGCTGGCTGGTCTCCCAATACACGCCCTGTACAGCAGCCCGCTGGAACGCACCCTGCAAACCGCCGAATTCATCTCCCAGGCGCAGCAGCTCCCGGTGCAGCAAGACGAGGCTTTCCTGGAACTGAACTTCGGGGAGTGGACCAATTGCGCCTTTGAGGAACTGTCTGGGAAGGCAGAATTCCAGCGCTTCAACACCTTCAGGAGCATGACCCGGATTCCCGGCGGCGAGATGATGCTGGAGGCGCAGGCCCGTTTTATGGCCGGTTTGCAGAAACTGTGCGCAAAACACCCGCACGAAACCGTGGCCGTGGTGAGCCATTCAGACCTGATCAAAGCCGCGGTGGCGTATTACGCCGGTATTCACCTGGACCTTTTCCAGCGCCTGGAGATCAGCCCGGCTTCTGTGAGCATAATTGAAGTTTACGAAGAAACCGCTCGGATTCTGCTAATAAATGACACCGGCCAGATACAACCTTGAGGCCCTAAAATGAGTATTGCGGTTTAATTGCGGCCAATAGGTGCTTAAGTTCAAGGAAAGGAGTAGCTTTTCTACCGGGAAAATCCGGGTTGGAAAAGCTTCCCTGGTGCTTAGCATTCTTTCGTTTCAGACCCGTTTTTTGAAAAATACAGCATAAGCAGATGCCCGATCCGCATCAACCAGTTTCATTTTTTCTCATTGATCTCTTGAGGCCACGGCTGAAAATCGCTACACTTACGGGCAGGTTCCATGCGCTTACCGGAAGTCTGGCCTTTTGCAGCCCTCTTCCTGCTAAGTGGAAGGTGAGTGGCAAGAATCAATAACCCTTGTAAAAGACCCAGCCCTGGTGCTGCCTATCAAAAGTAAACTCTTTATTACCCAACCATAAACTCGTGTTACATGCATAATGTCGTAGAAAAAGCAGAAGGAAAACTAGGTTTGTTGATGCCTGGATTAGGCGCGGTGGCCACCACGCTTATTGCCGGGGTAGAAGCCGTTAAAAAAGACCTGGCGCAGCCGGTTGGCTCTTTAACCCAGATGGGCAACATCCGGTTAGGGAAACGCACCGAGAACCGCCATCCTAAAATCAAAGACTTTGTTCCGCTTGCCCATCTAAATGATATTGTCTTCGGGGGCTGGGATGTGTACTCAGACAACGTGTTTGAGGCCGCTATGAAAGCCAAGGTGATAGAGCCGATGATGCTGCACGCCGTGAAGGCCGAACTGGAAGCCATCAAGCCCATGAAAGCGGTGTTTGACAAGGCCTATATCGCCAACCTGGACGGTGACCACATCAAGGAGGCGGCCACCAAAGCCGATCTGGCCCAAGCCCTGATGGACGACATTGAGAACTTCAAGGAAGCCAACGACTGCGCCCGCCTGGTGATGGTGTGGTGCGGTTCCACCGAGAAATACATTGAAGAGTCCGAGGTGCACCAAAGCATTGAGGCGTTTGAGGAAGGTCTGCAGAACAATGATCCGGCCATCGCGCCTTCCATGATCTACGCCTATGCCGCCATCAAGCTGGGTGTGCCCTTCATGAACGGAGCCCCCAGCCTGAGCTGCGATATTCCTGCGCTTATTGAACTCGCCAGACAAACCGAAACCCCTATTGGTGGCAAAGACTTCAAAACCGGCCAAACACTCATGAAAACCATTCTGGCGCCTGGTCTGCACGCCAGGGCCTTGGGTGTGAAGGGCTGGTTCTCCTCCAACATCCTGGGCAACCGCGACGGATTGGTTTTAGATGCCCCTGAGAACTTCAAGACCAAGGAGGTTTCCAAACTGAGCGTGCTGGACGAAATCTTCCGCCCTGAGTCCAACCCCGAACTGTACGGCGATATGTACCACAAGGTGCGCATCAACTACTACCCGCCCCACGGTGACAACAAAGAAAGCTGGGACAACATCGACATCTTCGGCTGGCTCGGTTACCAGATGCAGATCAAGATCAACTTCCTGTGCCGCGACTCCATCCTGGCCGCCCCGTTGGTTCTTGACCTTGCCCTGTTCAGTGACCTGGCCAAAAGAGCCGGCATGTCAGGCATCCAAGAATGGTTGTCTTTCTACTTCAAGTCACCGCAAACGGCGGAGGGACTCAACCCAGAGCACGATATTTTCAAGCAATTGATCAAGCTGCAGAACACCCTGCGCCACATGATGGGCGAAGACCTGATCACGCACCTGGGCATGGATTACTACCAGGATTTGGTAGAGGCGATGTAACAGTACTAGTGGCCTGAAAAAACGTCCCTTGTTTTTAAGTTGATTTCCTACATTCAGCTTAAAAACAAGGGACGTCTGCTTTTAGGTGCAGGTAAGTTCTTCTTGCCACAATGCCTGATTTCCCTTAAACCTGTTTTAGATATTCTATGGATTTTGCAGCCTTCTAGAAAGGTATTTCCGCGCCCACGCCTCCGGCTGAATCTTCTGTCTACCTGCAGGCACTGTGGCATGACGCCCAAGGCAATTGGAAAGAAGCGCATGAACTCATTCAGGACCTACCGGATAAAAATGCCGCTCGGATTCACGCCTACCTCCACCGCAAAGAAGGAGACCTCTGGAACGCCGATTACTGGTACAAACGCGCCGGTAAAACAAGACCTGCTGGTACGTTGCCAGAGGAGTGGGAGCAATTGGTGAAGGCCTTCCTGTGATTTATACCTCTTAAGTTGTTGCACACGCATTCCGTCCCCTTTGAAGGGGAGTAGGGGGATGAATAGTCCAGCCGAACTCTGCATATAGCTTTATACTTTTATACAGCGCTGCAAAACGCAGATTCTCCCCTTAAGGGGAGATTAAGAGGGGGTGTTTACACCTGCTGGTCATGCATTGTTGATTATAATGCTTTGCTTACTCTTGTGAGAGGATACCTTTAGTTAACTCTGAAATGCATACTCTCCTATGTAAACACCCCTCTTCGCTCCCCTCAAGGGGAGAATCACTTTTTTACTACCGCCACGGCTACATCGGTGCGGACTTCCGGCACCGTAAAACTGCAACTGGCATTTTGTACTTCCAGCTCAAATTGCTCGCGCACCATGCCTTCTAACGTGTTCCAGGTAGTGATTTGGTAGTGGCCGTTCTGCAGGCCGGGAATCTCCACGGTTACGGTGAGCGGGGCGGCATTAGGGTCCATCAGGCGCTTACGTTGGTACAAGGCATCCTTCCGGAGAAACCAGACGACAGCTTGCTGACCATCGGCGCAGCCGAACACCGCGAAGGACGGTTCTGAGACCTTGATCTCCTGGTTCAGGTTCTTCCGCCGGAACGTGGGCCAATGGATGAGGTCCAGAAAGCCGGTCAGGTTTTTCTGGGCCACGCGCATGCCAGGGGTTAAGGTATGCGGATGGCGGTTGGGCCAACGCATGCCGCCGCCGGCCGCGCCCGAGGCCAGGTGTGCCCACTGGATGTGCCGGAAATACTCATCGTCAAACTCGGGGGCCAGGGTGTGCTTTTTATCTTTGAACAGGTGAATGGGACCGTGCTCAGAATCAAAGAACGGGCGGTTCTCGGGGGCGTGCTCCAGGGCTTCGCGCACCAGTTCGCCTACCTTGATGGCCGAGTCTACCGTGTTCTTGGGGTAGTCAATGGTTTTGGCATCGTAGAAGTGAGTGCTGGCGAAATCAAGCAAGGGATGCCGGAAAATAGTATCGGCGGTGTCTGGGTGCGTGTGCAGGATAGGCCCGAAGATAGACACGGTTTGTGGGTGGGAACGGCCGTAGAGGCGTAGTTCCAGATCGCGCACGTGTTCGCTCAGCTCGGTGGCTACCCGGGAGAAACTCTCTGAGCTGTTGCCCATGTGCGCCGGGTGCATCTCGTTCCAGAGGTCCCAGGCAAAGAGCACGCCGCTGCCGCCCCAGCGCTCTACCACAAACGTGAGCCTCGCCTTGATGACGGCCATGGTGTCTGGGCAAAGGAGCCATTGGCCTCGGCCGGCGCAAGGTCCGCCTAGGTTTTTGTTGTACGGGTGATACTTCCACTTGAGCCACATCCAGAAGGTGTCATAGGGCGTGAGCAGAATGCGTAGGCCGTATTTGGCGCAGAGCGCGAAAAGATCGTCCCAGAGTTTGACCATGCTGGGGTTGAACGTGCCTGCCGGTTTCTCAAAATAGCGGTGCTTCACCTGGGCGTATTCCAGCATGAGGCGCAGGCAGGTCACGCCGTGTTGCGAGAGGTAAGCCAGGTATTCCTCTACGGCGGCCAGGTTCTTCCGGCGGAACAAGCCTTCCAGCTCGGGCCAGGTGATGGCATCGTTCTGGCCCACCGGGGTCCAGGGCTGGCCGTCCTCAGTGATGAAATAGGGAGCGTCTGGTGCTACTTGGATCCAGGGCAGGGAAGGGGAATCTGGTAAGCGGGAAATCTTAGAAGCAGGAGCAGGTTTTAAAATAGAGGCTTGACGCATGTTTCTTGGCTTGCTATATATCTGTTAATCCTAAGCAGCGGCGGGTGGGCCTACCGTTACTTTTTGGTTTGAGGGCTTTGGCGCCTTGGGCATTAGTTTTTCAGGCGAAAAGAAGAATTCGCCTGGCATGGTTTAACGTAAAGCAGAAGGGTAGGGACGATGAATAAATACTGTAATGCAATAAGGCAGGTGCCTAGGAGAACAATTGCGTGATCACGAAGGAAATCACCGAAACCACAAAGCCCACCATGAAGAAGATGTAGGCAAACCGCAGGCTAGTGTATTTCTTCTGCAGCACCACGCCCAGGTGGTAGTTGTCTTTGATCATGCTGCCGTACAGCGTCTTGGGGTTGGTCATCATCTCGGTAATGCCCTCTTCGTACTCCAGCAGGCTGATGCTGTGGAAATCCCCGAAGAACATGAGGTTGATCTTGTCTTTGCTCAGGTCTCTGTTGGGCTGGTCTTTCTTGATGCGGGGCATGGTCACCAGAATGGCCAATACCATGGTGCAGAGGGAAGTGAACAGAAACAGCATGGCCGGCACAATAAGCTGGGGCTCGGTGTCCAGTTTCCTGAACAGCACCGACAGCAGAATAGACACGATGATGGAGTTAATGGTAAGCAGAATATGCGCCTTGTTGTCTGCCATGTCACTGAGCCGCATCTGGTTGGCGGCCGTGATCCGGAACATGGTTTCTGTGCCCCGCTGGGTTTTCTGTGCCTTGTCTTTTTTCTTTTTTCCTTCAGGGAGTGCACCCTCGTTCACTTCAGCCATTGCGCTGCGGTAGTTAAGTATGGTGGGGATAAACGTAACCGTGGCCCTGCAGAAGGCTGAGCTGGCAGAGTTCTTCCGCGGTTACATTCCCTATACTTAGTTTTAGTGCTGTGGTTGAGGTCTACCGGTAATTTCTTTCTTGGCCCTGCCGATGCAATCATTTCCCGCATTTGTCTTTATAGAGCCTGCAGATGCCGCAGCGCCAGAAAGCACAGAGACACCGAGCCCGAGACGCAGATCTCACCGTTCAGTACTTTAGACAAGACTTGGTTTAGGGGCACAGGTACCACCTCAATCTCTTCTGTGACGTCCAGGGCCTGCTGCTGTTCCACGCGTACATTCTGGGCCAGGAAAAGATGGATGCGGCTGGTGTCTTTGGCTGGGTTGTCATGCAGCACACCCAGCGGCACCAACTCCTGCGTGAGGACGGCACCGGTTTCTTCCAGCAGTTCGCGGGTAGCGGCATCCTGGGCTTGCTCTTGGTCTGGGTAGAAAGAGCCGGCGGGCAGTTCCAGGAAAATCTTGCCGGCGGCGTGTTTGTACTGGCGCACAAAAAGAACCTCGTTCTGCGCAGTAACCGGGAAGACATAAGCCCCATCGGGGCGCTCGCTCACAAAGAAATCGTCTACCACGTGGCCGCTGGGCAGTTCCACCTCATCGCGGCGCAGGGTGTACCATTTGTGTTTGTAAGCAATCTGGGAGCGAAGCAATCGCCAGGGACGGGGGTAAGGCATGACTTTAAACTAATTGAAAACAAATATGCTCGTTTTTGGCCTCATTTCCAGAAAGAGGCCTCAAAACGAGCATATTTCTGATGGGGGTATTAACGGGTAAGGGTTCTGTTTTTGCCTTCCACCTTGGCGGCTACGGCCTCTTGCCAGGCTTGTCCGGTGGCCGAGAGCAGCTCAGAACTGTTCCAGGTGTGCGTGCTGTTCTGGTTTTCGGGGTCTGGCTCGCAGAGGTAGATTTCGTGGTCTGGTTTTTGGGTCACTTTCAGGCCGCAGGAGCGCAGCATGGCCTCAATGCAGGCGTGGTTAGGCGCCCACCAGTTGGTGACATCGCCGGCCAGCTTATGCTCAATAAAACCCATCTTGGGGTAGCCTTGCTCCAGCATCACCTCGCGCTCGTTGAAGTCAATATCAGCGGGTATCTCGGCTACTTCCTCGCCAGGCATGGTGAGGGTCTGAAACACCATCAGGCGCGTAGTTTTCTGCGAGAGAATGTCCAATGACAGCAAGGGGTACCGCAAGTGGTACATCACGCCCATGTACCAGACGAGATCGAATTTCTCCTGCAGGTGGGCCACGTCATAGACCTGCATCTGCCGGAACTCCACCTTGTCATCAAACCCGAACTGCTGGGCTACCCAGGCGGCCTGCCGGAGGTAATGCGGGTCTACGTCAATGCCCAGCACCGAGGCGCCTCTCTTGGCCAGTTCCATGGTGTAGAAACCAGCATTGCAGCCTACGTCCAGCACGCGCCAGCCGGTAAGGTCCTCTGGAATGTATTTTTTGATGTGTTCCCATTTAAAGGCCGGGAAATCGCCTAAGCTATGGTTGGGGGCAGTCTGGGTGCCGTCTGGCAAGTGCAGGTTATGAAACCAGGGGCCTAGTTGGGCTATTTCCTGAGTTAGGTCCATAGAAGGTGGCTGGGGTTAGTTTGTGTTCACACGCTTGTACGGAAAACAGGATAGTAAAAGTTATATGTATGTGCAGGGAGCGCCGAAGAGTTCCTGGGGATTTATATCCTCTTTGGTAAGTGGCCTTGCCTGGTTGTTTTGAGGTTGTTTTGTGAAAATCAGGCCCTAAATGCAAGGTTTGTGGCGGAGTTGCTGTAACTTATGGCAAACTTGTCTCTTCCCTAAAAAGCCATTTATACAAACAAAATGATCCTGAAAAGAACCCTTACGTTTCTGCTCTGCCTGGTGAGCGCCTCTGTTTTCGCGCAAGACTGGAACAAGAAAAAGTGCGCCGTGGTGCTCACCTATGACGATGCCCTCAACACGCACCTGGATAAAGTGATTCCAGCCCTGGACTCCGTGAAACTGAAAGGCACCTTCTACCTCATCGCCTCTTCGCCGGCCTTCACCAAACGCCTGCCCGAGTGGCGGAAAGCCGCTGCCAACAAGCACGAACTCGCCAACCACTCGCTTTTTCACCCGTGCGACGGGCGCCAACCTGGCAGAAGTTTTGTGATTCCAGACTATGACCTGGCCACCTACACCGTGCGCCGCATCACCGATGAAATCAAGATGACCAACGCTGCCCTGGAAGCCGTGGACGGCAAGAAAGAGCACACCTTCGCCTATCCCTGCGGCGATACCAAAGTGGCCGGTGTCAACTTCATTGATGGCCTGAAAAACGACCTGGTAGCAGCTCGTGGCGTGCAGGGCGTTTATGTTCCCAAAACGGAGACAGACGTCTACAACGTAGGTTCCTTCATGATCAACGGCCAGACCGGCGACGAGCTTATTGCCATGGTGAAAAAGGCCATGGAGACCAACAGCATGATCGTGTTCCTCTTCCACGGCGTAGGTGGCGAGCACTCCTTGAACGTCTCCTTGGAAGCGCACCGCCAATTACTGCAGTTCCTGAAGAAGAACGAAAAAGACATCTGGAACACTACCTTTATTGAAGCCGCCAAGCACCTGAAAGCAACCGCCTCCGCGAAGAAGTAGTCTGATCCTCCTAAACAAGTCGGCCCCGTTTTGCGGCAGTTTTTCAGAAAACTTACGTAAAACAGGGCCGACCTTTTATTTTTCTCCTCCAGCTGAAAGTACAAGCTCAATTTGCGAGGTTAGGGCTGCAATATGCCAGCACCTTTTCCCTGATTTCCTCCAAAGTCTCCGGTGGAAGACCATCCTTATGGTTGTTTATTTTCAGGACTTCTTTTCTCCTATGATAGAAGGTCAAGGTGAGCGGGGTTTCTTTCAATTGGAATATTGTAACCGGTCTAGAAACCTGAAGATTGGTTTCTCTAAAAGGGAGTGTTTGTCTTTTTAAAAGATTTTCGAACGTATTAGTCTCTATGATGATTTCTGCCCGTTGGGTATCAAAGACAAGTTGGTGCAGTCTCCTTTTACTGTACAAGTCCACCAAAGAGGCCAAGGAAAGAGCCCCGACTACAAAATAATAGCTGTCCCAAACCAAGTCCGTTTTGAATAGAAAGTCTATGGCAGGAAGCAATCCATAAAACGGTACAAAAAACCACAAGTTTTTGAGTTCCTTCTTTTTGAGCGCTCGTAGGTCGGTTTTATAGTGAAGCATTCTTGCCTGAAAACACTTAGTTGAAATACGCCGCGTACTCTTTGGGCAGCTCGTCTAACTCCTTCAGCAGAATGTCTTTGTAGTACACCTCGGCGGCTTCGCTTTGGATCTGGATTTTGCCTTTGGTGAGCGGAGTGGCTTTGTCGTTTTCTACGTAGCGGGAATTCTGCAGCACCATCACCACCTGGCCGTTCACAATGTGCAGGCTTTTGCCTTTGTAGCAGATCAGTTCAATCTGGGTCCAGTCGCCGTTTTTGCTTTCGCGGTTTTCACTTCTCAGGCAAAGGCCGTCTCTGCCGGAGCCTCTCCCGAAACCCAGGAACGGCTGTTTGGCATCGGCCACGGAGTTCATCATGCCCTCGGGCAGAAACGCCCGGATGTCAATGGCCGAGTTGGCGATGCTCCAGTAGTCGCCGGTGTGGCCTTCCATGATCTGGAATTCCTGCGAGAGCATCCAGGCGCGCCAATAATCCTTGCCGCTTTCCCCCACGGAGTGGTACAGCACCCCCGAGTCTTTGAGCAGGTCTTTGCGGGGCTCGAACTTGTTCTGGCCCCATTTGTATTTAAGCTTCAGGTGGTAGTTCTCGTATTCCTGTTTGGTATAGACGCAACCGTAGATCTCGCCGCTCACCTTCAGCATAGGTTCACCTTTCTCCTCTAGGTACGTGAAGACAGTCTGGCCTTTCTGGTTATAGCCAATGGGGGCGATTTCCTTTCCTTGTGCATCCACCGGCACTTTGCCGTTGTAGCCCAGCTTATGCCGGTAGCTCAGATACGTTTCCCACTGCGTGAGATTCTTGTCTAGTAAAGGCGTCCATTCTTTCTTGGGCAGAAAGGAAAATAATCCGAGGCAGGTGAAGAGTAAGGCGGCAAACCAGTGGGTAGGTTTCGTTTTCATAGGGAGGCTGGGTGGATAGAATCTTGTATCGGTTTGAGGGTGATTTTAAGAAATCTGGGCTAAAGTAAGCATAAAAAGAGAAAGCCATCGGCCAGAAAAAGAAGCTCCTGAAAAGCTACGTTTCTGACCGATGGCTTTGCCGCGTTATAAAGGGTCGGACTGGTTATTTCTTGGTGTTCAGTTCATCCATGAGTAAGTAACGCCCGCGGTTTTTCTCAGTGACGGTTTTGGTGTTCACGTCGATGACCTGGTACTGCACGGCGTTGCCGGTGGCGGTGGGCCATTTAGGCAAGCTGCCGCTGTTGGGGTTGCCGGTTTTGATGAAGTTGGCGAAGTACTCCTGCATGGTTTTGGAGACTTTGTAATCCTCCGGCGTCCAGGCGAAGACCTTGTTCGTGGCCAGGTTGCCCATGGCGTACTCAATCTCGGCGGAGTGCACAGCGCCCGTGGCTGGTGGGGCTTTGGGGGCGTTGGAGTCCTTTACCACGCCGCCCGCCAGACCCGCGGTGGCGTTGCCCATCTCGGGCACCATCTCGGGCCGAGGGCGGGAGTACAGGTAACGGTACACGGGTTTGCCGCTGGTTTTGCTGTGCAGGTCCATCCATTTCCAGGTGCTGTAGGCAATGAAACGGTCACCAGACAAGTCCGTGGCCACTTGCGCGACCTCGGCATCGGAGGCAGCGGCATATTGTTTCAGGACATTTTCAGCGCGGGGACCGTACAGTTTCTGCACCAGTTTGGTGTAGTTTTCCTTCGTAGGCGCATCCTGCCCGAAAAGGGCGCGGTAGGTCATTTCCTCTGAGTTCCAGCCGGCAAGCAGCGGAACCTTGGCCTGCTCACCCGCCGCGAAAACGGCCGCAGGCGATTTAGGGAAGAAGTAACCGTCTAGGGTAGGCACGAAGCGGCCCATACCCGGTTTGCCGGCCTCGTTCAACAACTGCTTGGCGTCCATTGCCCGTAATTGGGCCAGGGAAGTAGCCCCGATGCTGGAAGCGAACTTCACGCCGTTCTGCTCAGCCTCGGCCAGCGGAACAGGGTCGAAGGGGGAGTTCACCAGGGCTCCGCTCTCACCAATAGCCCCGGCCATTAGGTTTTTAGACAAAGGAGACGCCATCTGCGCGCTCACCGAGATAGACCCCGCCGATTCTCCGGCAATGGTCACCCTGGCCGGATCACCCCCAAACGCCGCAATGTTTTCTTTCACCCAACGCAAGGCCGCGGACTGGTCCAGGAACCCGTAATTGCCCGAGCCTTTGTAGGGTGATTCCTGCGTCAGCTCTGGGTGCGCGAAGAACCCGAACACGCCCAAGCGGTAATTGACCGTAATGGCCACAATGCCTTTCTGCGCCATGCTCTCGCCGTCATAGCGCGGCTCAGAACCGTCGCCGGCAATAAAGCCGCCGCCATAGAAGTACACCAGCACCGGCAGTTTCTCTTTTCCGGTTTTAGCCGGTGTCCAGACGTTGAGGTACAGGCAATCCTCGCTCACGCCGTTGCTCCGGAAATTCATATCCCCGAACACCGGCAACTGCATGGCCCGCGGTCCGAACTGGGTAGCCTTGCGAACGCCCTGCCAGTTCTTCACCGGCTGCGGCTCGCGCCAGCGCAAATCGCCTACAGGCGGCGCGGCAAACGGCACCCCCTTGAACGAGCGGATGCCGCTTTTCTCCCGGGTGCCTTCTACCAGGCCGTTGGCTGTTTTTACCTGGTTGGCAGAGGAAGTGGAAGCCCCAGAGGCTTTGCTTTTGGTTTGCGCCCCTACCGTGGGTGCCACCAGCACCGCCAGCAGGAGCAGGAGGAAGATTTTGTTTAGTCTATGGTTCATGGTTTGGTCTTATTCGCTAGGTGTTTGATGTTTTCTGTTGCGGGTATTAACAAGTGATAAGTGGCTGTAAAAATCAATTTACTTTTCTGAAAGATACCATTGTCTTTGCGTCTTGAAAAGTTATTTTGCTTCCACGATCCTAAAGTATTTGGCTTTATCACTTTTACCGGGTATTAAAGGTTTGATAGCTTCTGCGGCCTCGGTGGGCAAATCAGATTCAATAATATCGGCCCCGGATTTGATAACTTCGCGGTAGGCATTCTGCCGTTCTGCCTTGCTCTGAAGTTTGTCATACGTGGGCGCCGCCGAAATCATGCACATCACCCCGCGGGCATGCAGCAGGTCCAGCAGTTCCTGGTTTTCGGGCTTGTACGTGGGGCCAATGTAGGCCATCGTCTGCGACCAAGGAATACCGGCTTTCTCATACTCTAAAAACGCATCCTTGGTAAGCACGTGGGCCGAGAACATTACTTTGTTGTTTTGTTCATAGTGGTATTTGGCTTGCTGGGCATTGTGCACGGTCAGCATCACATGGATTTCGGCTTTGCGGTCACGCAGGAACCGAGCAATCATAGAAGGCGGCACGTCCTTTCTATCCAAGTTCAAAATGGTTTTTCCTTTGCTCCACGTGATGGCTTCTTCCAGGGTGGGGATATGGTACGCGGTAACATTTCCTGCTTTGTCTTTCAGGTTCAACTTCTTCAATTCTTCCCAGGTATAGTCAGAAACCTTGCCGTTGCCGGTGGTGGTACGGTCCAGCGTTTCATCATGCATGAGCACAATGACACTGTCTTTGGTCAGGCGCGGATCAACCTCAAAAAAAGCCGGCGTGCTGCGGAGTGTATGTTCAAAAGAAGCAATGGAATTCTCTGGGTACCCTTTCTCCATTCCGCCTCGGTGACCACTGATCAAAGGAATGCTGTTTGGGCTGAACCGGAAGAAGTTGGATAGCTCCTTCGGGCTACTGATTTGAAGGATGTGCAAGTTTTTGGTCTGCGCCTTCAATTCACAGAAAGGGAGCCCGGCCACCAGTACCAGAAGCAGGAGAATTCTTAAAGAAAAACCGATGGAATGCATGGTCTGAGCTTTGGGGGTGAACAAAGATATCGTTGCTGGTCCCGGCAAGTCCTGCAAAAGTAAAGGAGGGTTTTCTTACCAATTACCTTCCAGTATGAAGATAGGGAGCTTCAGGAGAATAGCAATGGGTTGAAAGGATGTTTGCAGGCTGTTACCCAAGAACTCTTGTATGCTTAATGCTTGAAGTGAACTAAGGGTTAAAGAATGCTACTTCAGGACAATGTCTCTCTTCCCAATCCAGGTGTTGTTTGCGTTCTTCTGGACGGTCACAATGCCCGTGCCTCCTAGGTCTGTAAACAGAGATGCCAGGTATTTGTCGGTTACCAAGTCATCGTCTTTGAACACGAAATCACTGATGTAAAAGGGTGCGGTGTTCTCCGGTTTTATGGCCGCGTGGATGTGGGCGGGCATGGAGTTGTCTGGGTAGCGTGCGGGCCGGATAGACTGGATTTCATAGGAACCGTTCTGGTCTGTCTTGCACCAGCCGTGCAGGTGCCCATGCCATTTCTGTACGCCGGTTTCAATGCCTTTTTTGGTGTAATGGCCTGTATTGTCTGTTTGGTAGGCGTAAATGAGGGCGTTGGAAAGGGGCGTTTTACCGTCATTTTTGAAAATTCGGCCCGAAATCACCAGCCTTTCCCCGGGTTCTGCTCTACCCGCGATGGTCATGGTGCTGGTGAGTTTCTGAGGCATGTTCAGGAAACAGCATTCAATAGCGGCATCGGGATTGTCGCAGCTGTCAGCCATGGTTTGGACAGTTGCTTTCTCTGGTTGGTGCTGCGTCTGCGAGGATGATGGTTCACAGGCAGAGCCCAGCCATAGCAACAGGAGGCTGCTCATCCATATGTGCTTTTCTATTCCCATGATCTTCTTTATACGTGTAAAAACCAGGCGAATCTATGCCTTGGAGAAAACAACCAAAGAAGTGCGAAAGCTACCTCCACCAAGCTGATGAAAAGTGATGGTGTAGGTGAGGATTACGTGGGCGTAAAAACATTTTCGGCCTGCTTTTCTCAAAACAGGCCGAAAACAATAAGCACGAGAGTGAAAGCAAATTAGCTTCCCAGCTCCACTTCTTTTTCCTGACTCAGAATGCTAGACGCAGAACTCAGGACTTCATAAATATAGCTTTCCAGCTCCTGCGCGCGGTGCGCGGCAGTGTGGTGGGCCAGGACTTTCTGGCGGGCGAGTTCCCCCATGGCCAAGCGCTCCTCCTCGGGTAAGTCCTTCAAGAAGCCCAAGGTGTCCTCGGCGGAGTAGGAGACCAGGATCTCTTTGTTGAACTCAAACAGCTCATCCAGTCCGTCCCAGTAATCTGAGATGATGGGCGTACCGCAGGCGGCGGCTTCAAAGAGGCGCACGCTGGGCGAGTAGCCGGCCTTGATCATGTCGGCGCGGGTGATGTTCTGGGTGAAGCGTTGCTGGTTGTAGAACTTCCGGTGCTCGGCGGGCGGAAGGTGGTGGATGTACTCGCAGTTCTCGGGCCACTGAACCGTCTCCGGATACTGCGGACCGGCCACTACGAAGGAGCCCAGCGGCCACGCACGGGCGGCATCCAGCATGAGTTTCTCCAGCGGTGGCTGACGGTCATCTGAGTAGGTGCCCAGATAGCCTAAGTCCCACACTTTCTCTTCCTGCGGCTCGGGGAAATACAGCTCAGGGTCAAACGAGCAGTATAGCGGCCGGGCCATGGGCGAACCGAATTCCTTCTCCAGTTTCTCCAACGTTGGTCCGCCGGTAAACGACAAATACATATCATACCGCGGGATGAGGCGCGGATGCAGGTACTCGTAGTCTTCACGGGCCAGTTTGGCCAGCGTCACCGGGGTATCGATGTCGTAGAACCCGGTCACGCCTTGGGCAGTCTGGATAGCCCATTCACCCACGGCTACTCCCTCAGGAACATACGAGCCCACCAGCACGAAATCAGCAGCGCGCACCTGCTCGGTGAAGCGGGCCTGCAAATCTTCCAAGGATTGGTACAACTCAGTCTGGCAATACTCCGGGTTAGGTAAATCACGGTTAGAGGCGTACCACGGCACATCGCGCTCCAGGAACAGGATGTGGTGGCCCCGGTTGCGCAACTCGCGCACGAGGCCCCTAAACGTGGTGGCGTGCCCGTTCCCCCAACTAGAGGTAATGGACAAGCCCAGAATGACTATGTTCAACGGTTTTTGACTCATGTGGAGGATGTTAGTATCTAGATGGTAGACCCTAGACTTTTATTCTTTCTTTGGAAGGTCCGTTTAGGACCTGTTTTTCTGAAAAGAACAATGAAACGAAATATTCCGCTGGCGCGAGCGTCTCGCTCGTGTCCGCACGCATTTTGGATAAATAGCTTTCCTAAATTTTGTCATCCTGAAAGGATCTTGTGAGCGAACGGTAGTGGCTTTTCTTCAACGCCTTTCTAGTTCGCCCACAAGATCTTTCCAAGATGACAGGAGTGGGTGGAATCGATGTCCTCTGAAACGCGTGAGGACACGAGCGGGACGCTCGCGCCAGCGGGAGCAACGGGAAGCAGCGGAATGTGTATTTCCGTTTAGGGGCCGTTTTTCTAAAAACAGCCCCAAAACAGATTTAGGACACTACTTCCTTCGTGTCTGTAGCGGTAATGTCGGTTTTGGTGCGCGGCGTGGTGAGCAGGAGTTGTTCTAGTTCATCGGCGCGGTGGCCGTAGGTGTGCTGGGCCAGTACTTTTTTGTACGCAGCTTCACCGATGGCTTTGGCACGTTCTGGCGTTAAACCTTGCAGCAGCTCGGCCACTTCGGCCCCGTCTTTGGCTACCAAGATTTCAGTCTCCGGCTCGAAGAAGAAGTCAATGCCTTCCCAGTAATCGGTGATGATGCAGGCACCGGCGCCGGCGGCTTCAAACACGCGGGTCGCGGGCGAGAAGCCGTAGCGGGCCATGCTTTCGCGGCTGATGTTCAGGACGGCTTTAGGCGTGCAGTTGAAGGCGTTGTGCTCTTTGGTATACACGTGCCCGATGTAGTTCACGTTGGAAGACATAGGCTTATCGCCCCAACCACTTCCCCCGATGAGGAACTGTTGCTCAGGTAATTTAGCGGCTACGTCCAGGAAGAACTGCTCTACGCGCGCTTCGCGGTCGGGCAGGCGGTTGCCCAGGAAGGCCAAGTCGCATTGGAAACGCTCCTCGGATTCAACCGGGTAATGCGTGGCGGTGTCCAGTGCATTGTAAACCGGCACGCATTTCTTGGCACCCAACTTCGCATACGCGTTGATGACCGGGTCACCGCCGCCGTAGGTCAGAATGAGGTCGTATTGCGGAACATGAGCTCTAAACGGATCGGAAGGGTCGCTTTCCACGCGGTCCAGGGTGGCGGGCGCGTCTACGTCCCAGAAGATCACGAGGCAGTTCTCAGATTGCAGTTTCAGTACCTCGGCCTCCAGCAACTCGTCAAACACGCCTACGCCGCTGGCTTTCACCACCACATCGGCCGAGGCCGCGTCTTCCAGCATCTGGTACACGGCTTCCTCGGTGGCCGGATACACGACTACTTTGGCGTACTCGGGGTCTGGAATGTCGCGGTTTTCCTGGCGTTGGTAAGCATCCGGTTCATAGAACGTAACCTGGTGGCCACGCTCGTGCAGGGCGCGCACGATGCCGCGGTAATACGTGGCGGCTCCGTTCCAGTACGCCGATACCAAACTAGATCCGAAGAAGGCGATGTTAAGCTTTTTATTCTGCATAAGTGGTGTTTGATTTTTTGTGCGGATGGATTTTTTCCGGGGCAATGCCCAGTTCGTCGCAAATGGCTTCCAGCTCATTCACGCGGTGCGAGCAGGAGTGCCGGCGGTTGATGGTGCGCAGCCCGTTATTAACCATTTCCTGGGTGCGGCGGTGGTCATGCAGCACGCTGTGTAGGTGCTTTTTCATTTCCTCGCCGTTTCTGGCCACCAGGAAATCCTCGCCCGGCGTGAACAGTTTCTCGGCGTCTTCCCAGGGCGCTGAAATCAACGGAATACCGCAGGCCAGCGCCTCAAACGGCCGGATGGTAGGAATACCAGGCAACGCTTCTACGTAAGGTCTGCGCGGCACGTGCACGGTGACTTTGTACTTGGCAAACACTTCCGGGGCTTTGTAGTTGGGCAGCCACTCGCCGTACTCGATGCCCGCCTCGGCCAGTGATTTGATGGCATGCTCTGGGTAGCGCACGCCGTAGACTTTGGCTTTAAGACCGAGTTCTTTCACCGGATTTAGCAGGTACTCATGCAGCTCCGCGGTACGCTCTTCGTCGCCCCAGTTGCCAATCCAGACCAGGTCGCCCTCGGTCTCGGTTTTGGTGCGCGGATAGAAAATGCGGGTGTCGGCGGCCTCGTGCCAGGTCCAGGCCTTCTTCGTCCAGCCTTCCTTCAGGTAGAGTTCCTTGATCACGTTCCCGAAGGCCAGCACGCCGTCATAATGGGTGAGGTCATAGGCGGCCATGCTCTCGCGCTCAGTCACGGCCCGGTGGTGGGTGTCGTGGAAGAGCAGGCGGTAGTTGTTCTTGGTTCTGTGTTCGCCCACCATGCGCACCAGGTCATGGTCGTTCCACTCATGCACCAGCACCAGATCGGCACCGGCCAAAACCTGGTCCAGGTTAAGCGTGTCCAGCTCGTAGAAGTTGGTGTCCAGTCCAGGGTAGTATTGGTGCAGTTCCTCAATCTTCTCCTCGCCGTACTGCGAGACAAGGTTCTGCAGGCTCCAGCCGTCTTTGGGCTCGTAGACCTGCACGTCGTTGCCGCGGCTTTTGAGTTCCTGCACTATGCCGCGCAGGAAGTGGGCATTGCCGTGGTTCCAGTCAGAGAGCAGGGAGTGGTAGAATAAAACAAGTTTCATAGTTCTATTGGGTTGACGCTAGTAGCTGAATACTAGAATTTTGGTTTTGTTTGTAGGGGCAATCCCTTGTGGTTGCCCGTTCACGTTTGCACCGCATTAGGGCAACCACAAGGGATTGCCCCTACATTTTGCGCTGGTTCAAGTCTGTGACTTGGACCTACAATGATGGCAGTTTGTAACTGCCGTGTGGCGCTTTCTCTTCAGCATTACTTTTGAACAGCAATGCGTATCTTGAGGCTCAAACCTCTTCACCATGGTAGGTTCAAGTTGAAAACTTGAACCTACCATGGTGAAGAGGTTTGATTTATACCGTCTCCACCTGGTCCGGCGCTTCGGCTATCACGCGGTTAGATAAAGTTGCGTAGGCCCGGAGGTAATCCTGGGCCATGAGCTCGGTGGTGTAGTCCTGGGCTTTTTTCACCGCCCGGCAGGCCATGATGTTGCGCAGGAATTCGTCTTTGATCAGTTTCTGGAGCAGCAGGGTGAGGCCTTCGGCATCATTGGTGTCCACGTAATCGGCGGAGGTGCCCCAGATTTCCTTTAGGCTGTTGATCTTGCCCAGTACCAAGGCGCAACCCGAGAACGCGGCCTCCAAAATGGATAACCCAAACGGCTCGTACATGGCGGGTAGCACGTACAACGAAGCCCTGGAAAGCCAGTCGGCGACCTCGCGCTGCGAGAGTTTGCCCAGGAAGTGCACGTTCTTGAAAAGCTTGTGGTCACCGGTGGCCGGATGCACGGCATCGCCGGCGATGTAGATGGGCCAGTCCACGTTATCGGCTACCTGGGTGAGCAGCGCGATGTTCTTGGCCTCGTCCCAGACGCGACCCATGCTGAAGATGAACGGTTCTTTTCTTCCGAAGCGGAAGGCATGCGGATCGCGGCCGTTGTTTATGACCTGTTTTTGGGAAAAGGTGCCGTAAACGGTTTCAGCCTCCTCCAGCATGGCTTGGGTGGGCGCCACTACCAAATCAGCGGCATGCAGGCCCTCGCGCACGCGGTCCAGGTAATCGTTGCGGTCTGCGGGGGCATTCTCGCCTTTGAGGGCGCGCCACCAGGTTTGTACGCAGGAATGGATGACCATGAGCACGGGTTTGTTCCAGGGAAGTTGCCCGTGGCAGAAGTTGTTCAGGTGAATGAGATCGGGGTTGAGCTGCTCGTTGAGTTCCAAGAGCCATTGGCCCGCCAGGTCTACCTCTGCCCAGGGGTTGTCCATCCACTCCAGCTGGTACTCGCTTTCGTACACGGTCACGTTGGTGAGGGCCGCCAGTTCCTGCCGTTGCTGCAGGGTGATGGCGGCGCCCATGGTGGCGAGGTAAAAGTGCACGTTAAAAGGTGCCATGGCGCGGATGAGCTCCAGACTGTAGGTCCAGACGCCACCCACGCTGTCGGTGGTCATGAGTACGCTTCTGTGCGGTTTATCTACCATAGATGCTGTCCAAAACTTCGGCTACTTTCACAAACTGCTCGGCGTCCTCGTTGAATTTCTCGCCATTGGCCACGCGCTGCGCCCATTCTACACCGGCCCGTCCGCCCCAGGCATCCGGCGGCGAAACTAGGGACTCGGTTTTGGTGCCCCAGAAGCGCTCGGCCACGAAGTCATAGAAAGAGCCGTTTACGTTTTTAAAAGCTGCGCCGCCGTTGGTGCCGTAAAAAGTAGCGCTAATGATGGCCTCCTGCCCGGCGGGCAAGTTCCAGGAGCAGGTCAACTGCACATGCGGACCAGTGGCTAACTGGATGCTGGCAGTGGCGTAATCTTCCACGGTATCTGCAGAGGAGGTCAGGCGTTTGCCTTTGGAGAAGAGGCTGCTGGTCACGCTTTCCACTGCCGGGAAGTCTAAGGTCCAGAGGGCTAAATCCACTAAGTGCACGCCCAGATCAATCACGCAGCCGCCGCCGGAGAGTTTGGGGTCATAGAACCATGGTTTGTCAGGGCCATAGGCGTTATGGAACACCAGCTCCACGCCGTAGATCTCGCCCAGTTCACCGGATTTCACCAGGTCATAGACTTTGCGCATGGCCACCGTGCTGCGGTAGGAGAGGTCTACGCCCAAAAGTGTGTCGGCTTTGCGGGCCGCTTCTACTACACGTCTGGTTTCCTCGGCAAATCGGCCCAAGGGTTTCTGACAGAAAACGGCTTTCCCGCTTTCCAGAGCCTGGATGGATTGATCCGCGTGAAAAGCGCTGGGCGTAGCAATCACCACCCCGTCTATTTCATCGGTCAACAAGTCTTCAATGGTGTTGCCCACTTTGGCGTTGGGGACAGTTTTGTGGGCTTCCTCCACGTTCTGAGGAACAGGGTCTACCACAGAGGTCACCTCGCCCACGCCGGCATGGGCGATGGCTTCCATGCGGTTGCGGCCAATCCAGCCGATGCCCAGAAAGCCGAGCTTCAGGGTGTCTGTGGTTGGCGTGGTTGCCTCAGTTGGTTCTAGTAAAGTATCTTCAGTCATTGAATGAAAGGGTTCGTCTAAGGTTTGGTTAAGCTTCTTTGTAGAAGCATGTTCTGGCCCTGGTTTTCTCAAAACAGGGCCAAAACGGGTTTTGGTTTGTAGGGGCAATCCCTTGTAGTTGTCCTAATGGTAATAGCAGCAAAGGGCAACCAAAAGGGATTGCCCCTACATTTTACATCGTTACAATCGCCTTCATGAATCCATCCGGGCGGTCTGATAAGGCGGTGAAGGCTTCTTCCATGTTTTCCAGCGGGAAGGTGTGGGTGTAGAGCATCTCGGGTTTGAGGCGGCCGCTTTCTACGGCCTCCACGGCTTCTTTGATGCCGTCTAAGTACATCTGCGGGTCGCGTTCGTGGGCGTTGATGACGTCCAGGCCGCGCCAGTTCCAGAGTTGGATGTTCACCTGGCGCATGCCGTCCTGGTGGAAGCCGGCGATAATGAGGCGGCCGCGCTCTTTGCACAGTTCGCCGGCTAGGTTCAATGGCCATTCTTTGCCGGTGCACTCAATCACGCGGTCGCAGAACACCTCGCCAGTGAGTTCTTTCACGCGCTCAATGATTTTGTAATGGTCATCCATCGGGATGATTTCATCGGCGCCGCACTGTTGGGCGATGTCCAGAGAGAACGGACGCTGGGAGATGGCAATAACCCTGGCGCCCGCCTCTTTGGCTAATTGTACTAATAAAGCCCCCAGAAACCCGATACCCAGAATGGCCACGGTTTGTCTGGCTTTGATGTCAGAGCGTTTGAAGATGTTCATGGCGCAGCCCAGCGGCTCGCCCGGGAACGGTTTGCCCGCTAATGACTCTGGTAACTTCACCACCGAGGTGGCTTCGGCTACGTCATAGGCGGCGTAAGAATTATAGGAAAGGGCGGCTACGCGGTCGCCTACTTTGAGGTCTTTTACTTCTGAGCCCACGGCGTCAATGATGCCCCAACCTTCGTGGCCCGGATTTCCGGACGGGGTAGGGTAGGAGAACCACTCGCGGCCTTCCCACACGGGAATGTTGGAGGCGCACAGTCCGCAGCCTTCCAGCTTGATGCGCACTTGCGTGGCCGTTGGTTCGGGCAGCGCCACTTCCTGGATTTCTACTTGCTTAGGAGCGGTAATCACCGCCGCAGCCATGTTGGTAGTGGCTGCGGCGGTATCAAGGGTTTCTGGAAATAGGTTGGTTTGCATGCTGTACTATGCTACTGCTACGTTATCGGTTTCTTGTTCAAGGGCGACCGGCGCTTTGAGCGACACTTCAATGCCCCTGGTCTCGCAGAGCCACTGGTAGAGTTTGGCCACGCCTTCCTGCACGCTGTTTTTAGGGTACCAGCCGGTGGCCTCGTGGAACTTGCGGATGTCAGACACATAGTAGTGCTGATCGCCGGGACGCCAATCGCCGAAGCTCAGGTTCACTTTCTTGCCGCGGTAGTTGCCAATCAAATCCAGTAGTTCTAATAAACTGGTGGTGTTTTTTACGCCTCCGCCAATGTTGAAGGCCTGCCCAGACAGTTCCTGGATGTTCTCCTGGGCCAGCAAAAATGCGTCTACCAGGTCTTCCACAAACAGGATATCGCGCACCTGCTTGCCGTCGCCGTAAATGCTGATGGCTTTGTTCTCAATGGCTCTGATGGCGAAGTGCGCCACCCAGCCCTGGTCTTCGTTGCCGTACTGGTGCGGACCGTAGATGCAGCTCATTCTGAACACCACCGCCGGGATGCCGTAGGTTCTGGCGTAGTCTACCACGTACTGATCGGCAGCGCCTTTGGAGCAGCCATACGGGCTATGGAAGTCCAGCGGACGAGCTTCTGAGATACCGTTGGCTTTGATGTGCTTGTCTGAAGGGTTGTAGCGGGTGCCGTTCGGGATGAAGCGAAGGTCTTCCAGGCCGCCGTACACTTTGTTCGTGGAGGTGAACACCAACGGCGGCGGATTGTCCTGGGCTCTGATGGCCTCCAGCACGTTGACCACCCCTCTTGCGTTGATCTCAAAATCCTGGATAGGGCCAGTCAAGGAAGTAGTCACTGCTACCTGCGCCGCGAAGTGGTACACCTCGTTGGCGTACTTCATCACGCGTTTCACGGCTTGCAGATCACGAATGTCGCCTACGTAGACTTCCAGTTTGTCGCCGTAGTTCTGGTGCAGCCACTGAAGGTTGCGCTCCACGCCCACGCGGGAAAGGTTATCGAAAATGAGCACGCGCTTGCCTTGCTCTAAAAGGCGCTTGGCCAGGTTCGTGCCCACAAATCCGGCACCGCCGGTCACCACAGAGTAACGCTCCTGATCTGAGAAATCTTCTTTGCGGCGGATGAAGCTGAATTTGTCCAGACCATCCAAGCCGTTTTCAGCCCATAATCTGTAAAGCAGCTTTGGAGAGCCATCTACGTTTTTCAACCCGAAGGAACATGCGCGGCTGTCCACGTGAAACTTGCCTTCAGGGGCTTGGTTTACGTCCAGGTCATGGAGCGTATACCAGAATACTTTGTTCACCGGGGCCTTGCACGCGTTGCGGAACTCCTGGAACTGGCGGTATTCATCGTGCTGGGAGGTAGAGTACCCGGCGGCGGTGATCCATAATTCGGCTTTGGCGTTGTTGCGGCTCAGTACATCGCGTACTTTCTGGAGATTCGTTTCCCAGCCTTCCCATTCCTGGTCATCGGCGAAGCCGTGGATGCCCACGGCGTCTATGTGTTGCAGTACGCCGCGGTCAGACATGAGTTGCAACCAATTGGGGTCTACGGGGTTCATGCCACCCAGCACGGTTTTCTTGCCGTGTTGCCGGGCCACCTGCGCGGCTGCAGAAACCATATCAGAAAAGGTAGTCCAGTTCTGGTCCAGGGTGTAGTCGTATTCTCGCTTGTTGTTGGGCCCGTTCCAAAGCTCTACCCACGTAAGGTGCGTGCCCAGTTCTGAGAGAAAGGTCTCCAGGAAACCGGCGAAGGCTTGGGGATCTTTGGGAGGAGCCGAGGTTTTGGCAGTCACGCCCAAATCTGCGGGGGTATTCTGGAAGCAAGGCAGCACCTGCACTTGTTTGGCCAGCGTGGGGATAAGCCAGGTGTACCACGCCTTGCCTTCGGGGGTGGCGTAGTGGGCCCATGAAATGCCGGTGCGCAATTCAGTTACGCCCAGTTCCTTCAGCTCAGACAGAACCAGGTCTACCCGGGCGTGCTCACCAGGCTGGAACCATTCTGCCAAGCTGATGGTGGGGGCGGCGAGGGGAGTATGTGTAGGTTGCGTTTTCTTGGTTTTATTCATAGCGTTTGTAGGCTTCTTTTGGAAAAACAGGGCAGAAACGCGGGCTTAAACCGTTAGGCCCCTTGCGGCTAACTCGGCAGAAGCCTCATTAACGCGGTCGTACGCAATCTGTCCTTCCAGCCAATCAGCTAACTCCGCTAAACCGCTGTTGAACTCCACTTGCGGGTAGAAGCCCAGCACCTCTTTGGCCAGGCTGATATCGGCGTAGCAGTGGCGGATATCGCCTACGCGGTACTTGCCCGTGATCTCCGGCATGAGGTCCTGCTTGCCCATCACTTCGGCCAGGCGCTCGCCAATCTCTCTAATGGTGTAGTTGTTGCCGCTGCCCACGTTGAAGACCTGTCCGTTGGCTTCTTCTTTCTCCATGGCCAGACGGCAGGCCAAGGCCACATCGCGCACGTGCACGAAGTCGCGCTGCTGGTTTCCGTCTTCAAAGATCATAGGGGCGTTGTTGTTCAGGAAGCGCGAGGCGAAGATCGCCAATACGCCGGTATACGGGTTGGAAAGCGCCTGACGCGTTCCGTACACGTTGAAGAAGCGCATGGCCACCGTTGGGATGTTGTAGGCACGGCCCACCATAAGGCAAAGGCGCTCCTGGTCATACTTAGACAGCGCGTACACTGAAGACAGGCACGGGATTTTGGATTCTGGCGTCGCAATCGGGGTGAGGAGACCGCCTTTGTCGTCTTTCAGTTCCCAGTCACCGGCTTTGAGTTGCTCCAGGACGCGCTCGGCGCCAATCACTTTCTCACCGGTGGTAGAGGTGTACAACCCTTCGCCGTAAATGCTCATGCTGGAAGCCACTACCAGTTTGCTTACTGGTTTCTCAATCAGGCACTCCAGAAGCACGGCGGTGCCGATGTTGTTCACATCGGTGTATTCTTTGATTTCATACATGCTCTGTCCCACACCCACCATGGCGGCGAAATGGAACACAGCATCTACGCCCTCTAGGGCTTTGAGAACGGCGGCCTTGTCGCGCACATCACCTACCTGCAATTCTACCTCGGGGTTGAGGTATTCTGGGCGCGTGCAGTCTTTGCCGTGAACCTGCTCAGATAAGTTGTCCAGGGCGCGTACTTCATATCCAAAATTGATCAGCTCATCTGCCAGGTGCGACCCGATGAAGCCTGCGCCGCCCGTTATCAAGACTTTCTTTTTCATAGTTGTTAGTAGGTGTTTTAATTGGTTACAAAAGGTGCGGAGAGGCTTTGTGCCCCCCAGAAGTAGCGCAGGGATTGCCGTAGAGCAAACCGCCTGGGAGGGCCGACTTCATAGGGTTTAAAGCTCCAGACCAGATGAATTCAAATGTGTTATTTACAGGATTGGTGTTGTCAATGAGGAAAGAGCCCGTGAAGGCCTTGGTTCTGGTGGCAAGGTTGCGCAGATTTTCTATCTTTGGAGTACCTACCCAAGGCACCAGGTCTTTTTTGCTACCTGCCATATGCCTCCCTTCTAGGGCCTTGCTTCTTCCGCACGCGCCATCCTCTGAGAGGAAAACCCACATTGAAGGAATAGAAAGGCTTATAACCATAGTAGAAGATGCTGAGGAATTAATATATAGCTTTTATTCTTTTTTTATGGAAAGGAACGAAGAACATCCTCCTTGGGTTATGTTTGGCCATTTTCTTGGTACTTATACGGATGCCAAACAAGTAGTTCTACTTAAGTGAACTTGGGTGGTTTGGATGTGGGTGAATGGTAAGCGGCCCTGAGGTTAAGGAAGATAACGCTTTATTATCCATAAGCAGGTCACAAGCGTTTTTATTATTCACTACAAGTAGAAAGTTGAGGGGAAGGGGTAGAGAAGAGAGGGAAGTGTTGAAGAGGATAATATAGGTAAACCAAGGTAAGACCTGGGTTCTAATCAATAAGGTCAGTTGAAAATGAATGGTGATCAATACCAGTCTAAAAAGCTTTAGTTTCTTCTAGTAAGAAAGCTTGACTTTGTAAGTTGGTAGCCCAGGAAGAAACCCATGAACCTTAAAACCCAGGTGAGGGAAAGTTCTAATAATCTTTGGTTTCCGTCAATGGCCAAGGGGATACCTTCATTTAGGTTTGAGGCCAGGTACATCATCAATATGATTAAGAATAAAAGGACGACTACTCTTAGAATCTTGAAGGCTATGATTTGCACCTCTCTTTCAAGGAGAAGGAAAAACAAAAAGGTAAGTAAGATGGGAGGAATGGAGTTGACAAGGAGAATGAACACCAGTCCAGTTTCCAAGTTTTCTTTCAGGATATGGCCATAGCCTTTATGGAATGCTTCTCCTCCATCAAGGAGATAGGTATTTTGATAGAGGTTTATTAAGGCCCCAAACCCTACCAAAAGAGCAATAGAGATTCCAAATACGGCAGCGGTTGAAAGATGCTGTTTTAAGGAGCCTTTCATGGAATAACCTTCAAATTCTGTTTAGCGCCTGTTTTCTGTAAACAAGCCCCAAAACGGCTTACAAGATGTCGTCGCGTTTGTCTTCGGTGACGGTGAGCAGCACGGATTCTACGTTGCGCTCAGTCTTCTCCAGGATCTTGAACTCGTAGACGCCGTGTACTGCGGTTTCGCCAATCTCTGGGATGCGGCCATAGATCATATTCAGGTAGCCGCCCACGGTTTCGTAATCTTCGCCTTCGGGAAGCGGGTAGGGCAGGTCGTCGTTCACGTCCAGGATGGAGGCAGAGGTGTCTACTTTGAATTCAAAGTCGTTCAGTTTCTCCACCAACGGGGTTTCCTCATCGTACTCGTCCTGGATCTCGCCTACCAGTTCCTCAATGATGTCTTCAATGGTGACAATGCCTGAGGTGCCGCCAAACTCATCTGACACCACGGCAATGTGCATGCGGTTGCGCTGGAAGTCTTTGAGCAATCGGCTGATTTTCTTTGTTTCGGGCACGAAGTAGGCCTGGCGCATGAGTTTTTCCAAGTCCACCTTCTCGCCGGCTCGCAGCACCACTAGCAGATCCTTCACGTACATGATGCCCACAATATTGTCAATGGAGTCGCGGTAGACGGGCATGCGGGTGTAGCCCTCGTTGAACACCACCTCAAAGATCTCCTCCTCGGTAGAATCAAGGTCCAGGGCTACCAGCTTGGTGCGGGGCACCATGATCTGCTTCACCATGCGCTCATTGAACTCGAACACGTTCTCAATCAACTCCTGCTGGCTGCCGCCAATCTCGCCGCTCTCGGCGCTTTGCTCAAACAAGAGCCTCAGTTCCTCAGCGGTGTGTACCTCTGAGCCGTGCATGGGCGTGATGCCTACCCGTTTCAAGATGAAATTGGAAAAACCGTTCAGAATCCAGATAAAAGGCAGCAGAATGTAATACACAATCCGCAGCGGAACCGCTACGGCTAGCGTGGTGGACTCGGGCCGTTGGATGGCCAAGGATTTTGGAGCCAATTCCCCGAAAACGATGTGTAAAACGGTGATCACCGCAAAGGAAACCGGCAAGGCTATTTTGTGGGCCAGAACCGGGTCTGGGGCCGCCCCAAAGGCGTGCATGATCTCAATGATGATCTCAGACACCACGCCCTCGCCAATCCAGCCAAGTCCGAGGGAGGCCAGCGTGATCCCCAACTGGGTGGCAGAAAGGTAGGCATCCAGGTGCCCGATCATGTGGTAGGCAATCTTAGCCAGTTGGTTTCCGGCCTGCGCCCGAAGCTCAATCTGCGAAGCCCGGACTTTAACCAAGGCAAACTCAGCGGCCACAAAAAAACCATTCAGGGCAACGAGCAGAATGGTAAGAAAGATGTTGAGGATCATAGTTGGAGGCGGTCCTTTAGGGGTGCAAAAGGATCACTTGCGTCAAATTTAATGGTTTATCAGCACTATCAAAGGGACAGGGCTCGTTTCCTCTACGTGAACCGCGTTAGAAAGTAGGTGACCAGTATCCTTTAAAAGCCAGGCTTTGTGCTGGTTTGTTCGGGTTTACGCCGGATTTGTAGTAATTTGCCACTCTTTACCAGAAGCTGAAAATCAGATGATAATTGTTTGGAAACGCACCGTGGGATTGCTGCTGCCTTTGCTCTTTTTGGTCTTGGCGGTTCAGGCCCAGGTGCTCAAACCCTCAACCTGGAGTTATGACGTGTCTGCCCAGGAGGTGAAGGTAGGCGAGGAGGTGGAGCTCATCTTCAACGTCAAGATCATCCCCGAGTGGTACCTCTACTCCTCAGACTTTGACCCCGATCTGGGGCCGATTGTGACTACGTTTACCTTCCAGAAACACCCTTCTTACGCGCTGGTGGGCAAGATTAAGCCCGTGAACCCAAAGAAAAAGTTTGACCAGCTGTGGGGGGGCGAGTACACCTATTTCACCAAAACGGCCCAGTTCCGGCAAAAGATAAAGGTCTTGCAGCCCACGCTGGTAGTGAAGGGCGGCTATGAATTCCAGGTGTGCTCTGAGGTCAACGGCCAATGCATTCCGGGCGAGGGCGATTTCAATTTTACCCAGATAAAGGTGTTGCCCGGTGCGGCACCCGCTACCAACACCCCCACGCCAGATGCCGGCACCAACAACGGCGGCGCTGCTCCCGGGTCAACCCCATCAGCAGCCGGTACGGGCACCGTCGCTCCCAACTCAGGTACCGTGGCCCCCATTGCGCCGTCTGCTACTGGCCTTTCAACGGATACTTCCGGGTTAACCGCCGATGTCCCGACCACCGCTTTCCCGCAGGCCGGTGACAGCAACCGCGCCGAAGTTTCTGCCGACCCGCAACCGAAAGCTACCCTGGCCGGAATGGCTGTCACCACCGGCGAGCCAGCGGCACCCATTGGTTTGTGGGAGTTCATGATTGGGGCTTTTCTCTCGGGGTTAGTGGCCCTGCTCACGCCCTGCGTGTTCCCCATGATTCCCATGACCGTGACCTTTTTCACTGGCGGAAGCGCCAACCGCTTCAAAGGCATCATCAAGGCCTTGGTCTACGGCTTGTCTATCATCGCTTTTTACACCCTCATCGGGACGCTGGTAGCCAAACTGGCCGGACCCGAGGTGGCCAATTTCCTAAGCACGCACTGGTTTCCTAACCTGCTGTTCTTTGTGGTGTTCCTGCTGTTTGCCATGTCGTTTCTGGGCATGTTTGAGATCACGCTGCCGCACTGGCTCGTGAACAAAGCCGATGCCCAGGCTGACAAAGGCGGGTACTACGGCGTGTTTTTCATGGCCATCACGCTGGTGCTGGTCTCTTTTTCCTGTACCGGTCCCATTGTGGGTTCTATTCTGGTGATGTCGGCGGGCGGTGAGACCTTGAAGCCTATCTCCGGCATGTTCGCCTATTCCATGGCTTTTGCGCTGCCCTTTACCTTGTTCGCGGTTTTTCCTAATTGGCTCAGTTCTTTGCCTAAATCGGGCGGTTGGCTTAACTCGGTGAAGGTCTGCCTGGGGTTTATTGAGTTGGCCTTGGCGCTAAAATTCCTGAGCATCGCTGACCAGGTGTACCACTGGCGGCTACTGGACCGGGAAGTATACCTGGCTTTGTGGATCGTGATTTTCACCCTCATGGGATTTTATCTGCTGGGCAAACTCAAATTCTCCCATGATTCAGACTTGCCCTATTTAGGGGTGCCCCGGCTGTTGATGGCCGTTGCCACCTTTGGCTTTGTGGTGTACATGATCCCTGGTTTGTTCGGTGCGCCGCTGAAAGCGCTGTCCGGGTACCTGCCGCCGCAAGCCACCCAGGATTTCAACCTCACGTCCGGTATGTCATCGGGCGGAAGCACTGCCAGCACCATCTGCGAGACCCCCAAGTACGCCGATTTCCTGGAACTGCCCCACAACCTGCAGGGCTACTTTGACCTGGAGCAGGCCAAAAAATGCTCTGAGGAACAAGGCAAACCCATCTTCGTGGATTTTACCGGCCACGGCTGCGTGAACTGCCGCGAGATGGAAGCCAACGTGTGGTCGGACCCTGAGGTACTGAAACGCCTGCGCGAGAACTTCGTGATTGTGGCCCTGTACGTGGATGACAAAAGCGAACTGCCCCAAAGCGAGTGGTACACCAGCACCTACGACCAGAAACAGAAAACCACCCTGGGCAAGAAGTACGCCGATTACCAGATCACTAAGTTCAACGTGAACGCCCAGCCGTATTACGTGCTCATGGACGGGAACGAGAACCCGCTGGTAACGCCCATCGCCTACGAGCCCAACGTGCAGAACTTTATCAAATTCCTGGATGCCGGCGTAGCGGCCTACAAAGCCCGTAAGCAGCCGGTGATGTAAGTTGAGCTTCAGAAACTTCCATACTTTTTGGGCCTCTGTTTTGCGGGTGTTTCACAGGAAACAGCCCTAAAACAGAGGCCCAATCTTTTACCTAGCCGAAATGCTTTGATTCCCAACGGACCAAGGCTAATGGCGCTTTTGGCTTCTTTTTGGCAAAACAAGCCAAAAGCTACTTCTCGTAGTAACGGTCTCTGAACTCCTGTTTCTGCCGAAGGTACTCGGGATGGTCTTTGGCTTTGAACCAGTACTCCTTGAAAATAGCCGCCGCCTGCGCCTTCTCATTCGTGAGGGCATCTGCCTCCTGGGGAAGCACCTTATTGCCTTTGTGCGCGCTGCCAGAGGAGTAAGGATAAGCCAAGCCTTCGTTGTTGTTTTCCGCCGAGGACGTGTATTTGCGGCCGCCTTTGTGGTTGGCGTAGCGGCGCGCGCGCGTGAAACCCATCTGCAGGAACTTGCGGGCCATATCGGCGCCTACAAAATCATGCTGGCCCAGGTAGGCTTCAAATAACCCGTAGATCTTTTCTGCCGAGGCCTGCGCTACCTCCACATTCTTGAACCTCCAATGGGGCAGAATCTCGCTTTTGTAGGGTTCCACCAGCAAAACGCCCTGTTCGCCCACGCCTACCCGGTACAGTTCTGGATGTTGCCGGAAATCGGTGGTTTTGAAGTCTAGCGTATAGTTGAAGCCGTTTTTTGCCATGTAGGTTTGCGCTTGCAGGCCAAAGCACCCAATCTGCCTTGGCTTGCGTATGGGAGGTGATTACCTTTCTGTACTACTATGAAACGAGCAAATCTGTTTTCTATAAACCTTGTGGCGGCACCGTTCCTGGTGGCGACACTGCTGCTGACCGCCTGTGATACCACCCCTAACCAGCGCAAGGAGATTGCCTCCCGCGAGCTGGACAAACTAGACGAAAAAGCCAATGCCGCAGCCGTCAAAACCAAAGATGAGCTGAAAGAAGCCGGGCGTGCCCTGGCCAGACAGCGTGCCGAGCGCAAGAGGCGCGAAGCCCGCGGACCGGTAGCCGGAAAACAGGTGCAGATGGAAAGGGAACTGCTGGGCGACTACCGGAACCTGGCCCAGGTACCGGCAGACAGTATCCGGGATGCTTATGTTCATTTCCTGCAACAGGTGCGCGACCGCAAAGAAGTATGGACCACCGAGGACTGGGACTACGCCAACTCCATCTACAAACGCCTCAATGACCGTGAGCGGGTATTGCACGGCGATATCATACTGCGGCACGCCACCAAGATCAAAGCCCTCCAAGCCGAATACGTGGCCCTGGAAAACAAAGCAGATCTGAGGGATTACCAACGCATAAAGAAAGAACAGGCGGGGCAGTAACAATATGCTACTTGTTTAATGTGCTGATGTACTATTGTTAGGTTGGGAGATTTGTAGATGTGGAGATTTGAAAATTTAGGTTGTTGCTGTGGCCTAATGAGTAATTCTTAGTTGAACTTGTTTTGAAGCTACTTTCAATAAAAAAGGACGGAAATGCATCCGGCCTTTTTGCTTTTAGTGTAAGGTGTCTTTGGGTAGCATAAAGAGTTTTACTTTCCCTTTCTGGTCTAGGAACTTCGCCGAAGGGAAAAGCGGGAGAATGTCTTTTTCTCGTTGCTTTATCATCAGCTCAGGATGTTCTAATACCCCGTTGTTGACGAGTAAATAAACTGTATCAACTGATTTAGATGTCTGGATGGGATAGGCAGCGTACTTGCGAAAGGAATAATTATTTGGCACGTCAAAGCCATAGAAGTATTTATAACGACTTAGCATTACAGAATCTATGAGAACCACATAGTTTCCCTTTGGGTGCTTCAAATGTTGGTCTACAATACTTTTCTGCTCAAAATAGTAAGATACTGTCGGCTTCAGCATGAAGTAAACCGGTCTGATGGCCAAAGCAGCCGCTACTGCCGCCAAGCCAAGCCATTGGGGCCATGGTCTGTTCCAGAGAAACAACCCGAGGAAGAAAATAGCCAGAGGCGCGTACATGACCATCATCTTCTGGTCTGCAAGCAACGCACAAGTCCCAAATAGAAAGGCCAGTAGTAAGAACAGAAGGCGTTTGCCCCAGGTTTGCTCTATCGCCAAACCAGCTACCAGGCAGAAGGCCGGGAGTAGCGGGTGAAACATGCGCGGCAGCAGCGGCATGGGCTTGTAATATTCCAGCGAAACCGACCCAAACCAGATGGGCAGCAGCATACTTACTGTGGCCATAACCCAAAATGTAAGTGGCTGAGAGAAGCGGAAGGCTTTACTTCTTCTGTTGAAGAGTCCTGTCACTGCAAAAACCACCGGAAAAGCTAAACCGGAGCCCACGAAGAACAGCAAGGGTTCATACGTGAGGCGTTTGGGTACAGTAGAGGCGCGCGAAGCAAAATACGCTGCCCCGGTATCCGCTCTTCCGGCGGCGGCAATGTCTTTGAACCGTTGCAGTGCATCGCCGGAGAAGATCTTGTAGAGAAGAAAGTATCCCGCCAGCAAAAAGCCCCCCATTATGCCGGCCGCCA
Source organism: Rufibacter hautae (assembly GCF_008271695.1). Classification (GTDB taxonomy): domain Bacteria; phylum Bacteroidota; class Bacteroidia; order Cytophagales; family Hymenobacteraceae; genus Nibribacter; species Nibribacter hautae. Next base: position 527,948 of record NZ_VKKY01000001.1, on the reverse strand, counting down.
GCCAGAAACGCAAGTTCTCCCGCTTACTTACTTGCAGGGCCAACAGACTTAGGTAAAAGGGCAGGGCGTAGACGATTGTTTCTTTGGTGAGAAAGGCCAACAGGTTGAGTCCGGCGAAAGCTATCCCCCAGATGATTTCCTGGTTTACAGGGGGGAGTGGATTTCTGCCTTTGTAGAGCACCAACAGGCAGGCTGTGGTGAAGAATAGCAGAATGTTGTCTGGGTACAGGTAATTGACGGTGTTCAGCTGAAAGTAATACAAACCCAGCAGCACCAGGGCCCAGGAAGTAGCGACGGGATGGTCTTTCTGGAAGGTGAGGTACAGCAAGAGCAAAGTGCCCAAAGTGCACAAAAGCGGCCACAGGGTGGTGGTATAGATGTTCATGCCCCACAGCCAGTAAAATAGGGCGGTGGGCACAAAGACCATGAACCGGTGGCAGAAGGAGTAATCGTCAAAGTGGAAACCGCCGTGCAGCAGTTGGTGGGCATACAGGCTGTAGGAGTAATCGTCTCCGAAGTAGAAGCCTTCGTGAGCCAGAAAGTAATACGCCAGGGTAAAGCCAACTACGGCCAGAAACCAGAAGCGGGGAGAGGAGAGCGGGCGCTGAATCAGGGAAAAAAACTGGGGCACTGGTTGGAGTATTCTTTGAAAAGAGAAAGGTCGGGAGAAAGAATACACAAAGCAAAGACTATTCCTTTGGGAATGGGTAATTTAGGAACGAACTTTGTGGTTGGGCACACGCGTTTAGGCCGTCAAGCTTTACCCAAAAACAGATACCATAACTAGTGCATACATGAAGTCAAGCATTACCCGCTTCCTGCTTGTTTTTCTGGTGCTGTGCGCCTTCAAAGGCCAGGCACAAGACATGATCCAAACCCGTCTGGGGTACAATTACTTAGATAAGTTTGAGTTCACGGATGAATGGCAGTACCTCACCACCGACATGTACCTGTTTAACCCGGGGCAGTTCTCCAAGGTCATCAACGAGCTGGAGCAGGGTACCACCAAAGCGCGCCGCCGTGATTACATCAACCTGGAGTCGCTCTTTATCTCGGCGCAGCTGAAGAACGCCAAGCTTTTCGGGCAGGAGCCCGTGGTGTACCCTTTGTACAATTTCGCGTTTGAGCCCGCCAGCAATAGCAAAAACTACTCTTCGCGCATCTCTGATAACATAGAGGTCATCCGGATCATTGACAAGCTGCCTCTTGCCGCCGATGAGCGCAACATTGACGCCACGGTAGAAGCCAAGCTGTTCACCTCAGACAGCCGCGAGGTTTTCTTCAGCCTCATTGCCAACCAACTCACCAACATCTCCAAACTGATGACGCCGCAGGCCGCTATGCTGTCGCTGGTGGGGGAGTTCGGGAACCTGATCAGAAACGCTGCCCAACGCAAAGAATACAAATTCAGCTCCACCATCCGGCTCTACGAAGGGCAGAACTTTGACACACGGCTGCACTCGGTGCGGGTGTACGTGTTTGTGCCCTCTTTCGCAAAACTGCCCGCATTACGCACGGTTCGGCTCACCGAGCTGCTGAGCAACAGTCCGCAGGGGTTTGAGCGCCAGAAACTGGAGGCAGCCTTGAACTTCAAAGATTACCCGGTGCTGGTGGTGGCCAACTACAAATCGCTCTACAAGATGGATGCCCTCACCGGCAGCGACATCACCTCAGAGACCATTGAGAAACGCCGCATCCGAATTGAGCAGGCCTTTGCCGCGGGCCTGGTTACCGAGGATGCTTACAAGCAGGAAAAGCTGTTTGTGGAGTTCCTGCGTAACTTCAGCGACCTGAAGCAGAACCTGAACAACTACCGCCTGAACTACAAAAACAACAGCCCCGAGGCCAACGCCAAGACCATGTTTGCGGTGGTGCAGGACTACAAGCGCCTGAAAACCCTGGCGTACCAGCGCGAGCGCGAGTTCTCCCGCAACTACACCTACCAACGCATTTTCAAAAGCGAGTACAACTCCATCCTGGCAAACGCTGATAGTTACATGGAATCTGACTTCAATCTGAAAAACGGCAAAGAAATGGTGAACACCCTGCTGGATCTTGACCAGGAACAGGCCAAAACCTACAGCGTAGCGCAGCGCGAGCAATACTTAAACAAACTGTACTCCGTGGAACTGCCCAACCCCGAGTTCCTGGCCAGCACGCTAGAGGGCGAAGGCTTGTCACGGCACCTGAACCGGCTGGAATCCACGCTCTACAACGATGTGTACGCCAAAGAGGTATCGCGCCTGCGCGATATGGCGCCTACCGAGGAGAACATCAATTTCCGTAACAACCTGCTGGAGAAAGCCAACGCCACCAAATGCCGTACCTGCCGCGATGAGGTAAAGAATGCTGCCCGCCTCTTCAACCAACGCCTGGAGGAGCAGCAGCTGGAAAAGGAAAAAGCCCGCTTACTGGACCTAAACCAACAGGTGGAGCGCAAAATCCTAGCGTACCTGAAGCAAGACGCCTGCATGGACAACGCCTTCAAAACCCAGTACCCGGCCGAGTCTCTGCCCGAGTACGTGCAGCGTCTGTACGAGAAGAAACTGGAACTCCGGAAAGTGGTAGGAGACTTGGAAACTGCCCAAAAAACACCACCTGCCGAACTTAAATTGGACCCGGTTAAAGAACATAACCAACGCCTCAGCGGCCTCATGCGCCGCCTGGACCAAGGCTACGCCGATATCTGCGCCGCCGAGAAGAACCTCTGCGGCTGTGATTAGCCACAGAAAACCTGAAGGTCTCTTTTAGGCTTGTTTTGCCTAAAACTGGCCTAAAACAAGAAAGCCGCCCCTGAACAGGAGCGGCTTTCTTCATTATATAAAAGCAGGGAATGCTTACGCTAACTGACCTTCTAATTTCTGGGCCAATACGTTCTTAGGAACAGCACCTACTTGTTTGTCTACTACTTGTCCGTTCTTGAAAACCAACAGGGTTGGGATGCTACGGATACCGAATTTAGCGGAAGTCTGTGGGTTGGCGTCCACGTCCACTTTTCCTACCACCACACGACCTTCATAGTCGCCGGCCAGTTCTTCTACCACTGGGCCTACCATGCGGCAAGGTCCGCACCACTCTGCCCAAAAGTCTACCAGAACAGGTTTATCTGAATTGATGATCTCCTCGAAGTTAGCATCGGTGATCTCGATTGCTTTATGTGCCATAATTGTCTGTTTATATAAGTATCATGAATGATGAAAGACTCAGTTCAAAAATAGAACCAACTCCAATGCAACAGTAAATCTAACGCTTTTGTGTCAGGTTTGCCGCTATCCTAGAGGATACCGTTTTAGCATCGGATTCTGGAAAACGGGCCAAAAACCTAGTATATCTACTGAATCATGCAGAAAAGGTTGGGCCTAAAAAAGAAAGAAGCTTAAATGACAGAATGGCGTAGCCTTTACCCCCAAGCCAGCGGCATTGGCCCTTATCAGGAGGCCTCCTCCAGTACCTGCCTGGTAGCCTGAGGCTTCCTTTCTGCCCCGGTAAGCAGGGTTTGCAAATGCCGCCAGGTGAGTGCCAAAACCAGCAGCCACCCGGCATTCCACACATTCACCAGCACCGGACTCCCCAGAATTCCATTTCCGGCTAAAACACCCTGGTGGAGCAGGCCATTAGCCAGTCTGTTCATCAACCCCCATTCTGCCAGCAGGGGGACCGTTAAAAGCCCTAAGAAGACAAGGAACCGGTATTTGGGATGCAGCAACTGCCAGGCCCTTATCAGCACCGGAAGGGTGAGCAGGAACACAATGGCCATCTCCGTACCCCACGACATCACCGTCATAGACGTTTTCTGAATGATTTGGCGGGTAATGAAAGATTCATCGCCTTCGCGGTCCAGTACCGGCAGAATACGCCCCAGCGGAAGATTGGCGAACAGCAAGGCGAATCCTATGGCCCGTTGTCCGGCAGTTTTCCGGGAAGACATGAGCCAGAAAGCCACCCACATGAGCCCATAGGTGAGGAACGGCCCTGCAAACGTGATCCAGGCAATGGTCACCGAAGGCGGACAAGCGGTGCAAACTTCCCAGCCCTCAAAGTCCCGCGTTCCAAAGCATCCGCACAAAAAGTACCCGGTTAAGATGTGAATCAATTCATGCAACTCATGGCAGATGAACAGCAGCGCCAGAAATGCGACGGTATTCTTTGGCGTAAGGTGAAGGCGCATGGCGGTGTTTCAATAGGTTCTCTCCTGGTGAATATAGGAGAAAGCTTATAAACAAGCTGGTTCAGGTTCCAGTTTTTGGATTGGTTTTGTGAAAACACACCAAAAACAGAAAAGCCCAGCCGAGGATCGCTTCCTCAACCGGGCTTTTTTATCATTGTGGTACTTGCTAGTGTTCTAGATCAACTGGCAGGTAGCTACTTCCAAATCCTTTACGTTGTTCAGGAACGCTTTGGGGTCGATGCGGTAGCGGCGGGAGAACAGTTCCACGGATAAGCGTTCGCCGGGCTCCGTCAGCACCAATTCCAGTTTCTTCTGGCCCGGGCTGTTGATGGCGGCTTCCTCCAGGCGGTCAATGAGCATGGCGTTGATGTTCCGGATGTCGATGTCCATGCGTACGCCTTTGGCCATTTTATCGGCTACGTCAGAGAGTAACTGCATGGAGATGGGTTTCAACTCCCACTGGTCCTCAGACTTATAGCGCAGGGTTACTTTGGCCCGGATGAACAGGTACATGCCCTCTTTAACGTAAGGCGAGAACTTTACGAAATCCTCCCCAAACAAAGCCAAGCCCATGGTGTTGTCGTAATCCTCCAGAGAGAAGAGCAGGAACGGGTTACCGTTTTTACCGGTCCGCATGACCACGTTGCTGATAATGCCGGCCACGTTCACATCACGGTTCTTGAACTCCGCGATTCTATCCAAACTACAGGTGCAGTACGAGTCAATCTCCAGTTTGAACTGATCCAGCGGGTGGCCTGAGAGGTAGAAACCAATTACTTCTTTCTCGCGGCGCAGCATCTCCGTTAAGGTCCAGGGTTGTACGTCCGGCACCTTCGGCAATGGCATATCCACGGCTCCGCCGCCACCAAAAAGTGATTGCTGGGCAGCATTCTTCTCGGCCTGGAACTGGTTCCCGAAGCGCACGGCCTTTTCAATCAGGTTGATGCTTTCGCCTTCCGGAGTTTCCAAGTATTGAGCGCGATGGTAGCGTTCAAACGAGTCAAAGGCGCCAGCCTGGGCCAGGCTTTCAAAGGTTTTCTTGTTCACTGCGCGCAGGTTCACGCGCTTCGCGAAGTCAAAGATATCGGTGTAGTTACCGCTCTTTTCGCGTTCCTCTATAATGGCTTCCACGGCGGCCTCGCCGGTGCCTTTCACGGCGCCCATCCCGAAACGGATCTGTCCCTGCTGGTTCACGTTGAACTGGTGGATGGATTCGTTCACATCGGGTCCCAACACCTGGATCTGCTGCTTGCGTGCCTCCTCAATAAAGAACGTCACCTTCTTGATGTCGTTCATGTTGTGGGTGAGCACGGCGGCCATGTATTCTGCCGGGTAGTGCGCCTTGAGGTAACCGGTCTGGTACGCCACCACAGAGTAAGCAGCGGAGTGTGAGCGGTTGAAGCCGTACTGCGCGAATTTCTCCATCACGTCAAACACCTCAGAAGCGTGCTTGGCCGGGATGTTATGAATCTCTTTGGCTCCGGCCACGAATTTCTCGCGCTCCTGGGCCATTTTCTTCATGTCCTTCTTACCCATCGCGCGGCGCAGCAAGTCGGCACCGCCCAGGGAGTAACCCGCCAGTACCTGCGCAGTCTGCATGATCTGCTCTTGGTACACCATGATGCCATAGGTGTTTTTCAAAAGCGGCTCCAAAAGGATGTGCGGGTATTCCACTTCTTCCTTGCCCTGCTTCCGGTTGATGAAGTTCGGGATGAACTGCATCGGGCCCGGACGGTACAAGGCGTTCATGGCAATCAAGTCCTCAATGTTGGTGGGTTTCAGGTCCTTTAGGTACATGCGCATGCCCTCCGACTCGAACTGGAACGTACCGATGGTATCGCCGCGCTGGTAGAGGGCGTAGGTTTTCTCGTCGTCCAGCGGAATGTTGTCAATGTCGATCTCCACGCCATGATTCCGCTTGATCAACGCCATGGCATCTTTCAGGATGGACAGGGTTTTCAGGCCCAAAAAGTCCATCTTCAGCATGCCCGCGCTCTCAATCACCTTCCCGTCAAACTGCGTCACCAAGAGGTCAGAGTCCTTGGAAGTGGACACCGGAATGTAGTTGGTGATGTCATCTGGCGCGATGATGACACCTGCCGCGTGAATACCCGTGTTCCGCACGGAGCCTTCCAGTTTTTCGGCTAGTTTTAGGGTTCTGGCCTTTAAATCGTTCCCGTCACGGATGGCCGCTAGTTCAGGTGATTCAATAAACGCTTTCGCCAGTGTGGTGCCCGGGGCTTCCGGTACCATTTTGGCCAGTTCGTTCGCCTCAGACAAAGGTAAATCCAGCACGCGGGCCACGTCTTTGATAGACGACTTGGCCGCCATGGTACCGAAGGTGATGATCTGGGCCACCTGCGTTTTGCCGTACTTGTCTACCACGTAGTCAATCACGCGCTGGCGGTTCACATCATCAAAGTCAATATCAATATCGGGCATGGACACCCGCTCCGGGTTCAGGAAACGCTCAAACAGGAGCGAGTACTTGATCGGGTCGATGTTAGTGATCCCCACGCAGTACGCCACGGCAGAACCCGCCGCCGAACCCCGGCCCGGACCCACGGCCACGCCCATGCTGCGGCCTTTGTTGATGAAATCCTGCGTGATGAGGAAGTACCCCGCAAAACCCATAGTCTCAATAATGCCCAATTCGTAGTTCAGGCGTTCCTCTACCTCAGGGGTAATCTCATGGTACCGCTTCTTAGCGCCTTCAAAGGTTAAGTGACGCAGGAATAAGTCGGCGGTGGGGTGCTCCGGAGGAAGCGGGAAGTTAGGCAACAAGATATCGCGCTGCAGTTTGGGCGGCGTGATCTTGTCCACGATCTCGTTGGTGTTGTCTACCGCAAACGGAACATCAGAAAACAACTGGTTCATCTCGGCCTGGTTCTTAAAGTAGAACTGGTCGTTGGGGAACCCAAAGCGGTCTTGCGGACGCGGTTTCTGCTGCTCTTCCTCAATGCGGTACAACATACGGCGCACGTTCTCGTCGTGGCCATACGTGTTCCGGATGTTGTTTATAGTATCATAAATGACTTCGCCGCTACCAGACATCATCCGGAAATACTGGGTCTGGAAATCGCCCACGGGTACGGTTTCCTGTTCACCGGTATTCACACACAGCAGAATGTCGTGCGCATTCCAGTCGGTTTGCTCCACGTAGTGTGAGTCGTTGGTACAGATGACTTTTACGTTGTACTTGATGGCAAATTTGAGGAGCACCTGGTTTACGTCTTCCTGGCTCAGGCCGGTGCCATCAATGTTCATGAGGCCGTGCCGCTGAATCTCGATGTAGTAATCTTCGCCAAACAGATCCAGCCACCACTTCAGCAGTTTCTCCGCTTCTTCTTCGCCTTTCCAGAGAATGGCCTGCGGTAACTCGGCCCCGATACAACAGGAGGTGGCAATCAAGCCTTTGGAGTACTTCATCAACAACTCCTTGTCTATGCGCGGCCACTTGCTGTACAAGCCGTCAATGTAAGAGTAGGAGCAGAGCTTGGCCAGGTTCTGGTAACCTTCCTGATCTTTGGCTAAGAGCAATTGGTGGTGGCGCACGTCTTTCTGCTCCTTAGAGAAGCTTTTCTGATGGCGGTCCTGCACCAGGTAGAACTCGCAGCCCACAATGGGTTTCACGTTGTACTTGTTGGCCTCGGCCACGAAGTTGAACGCCCCGAACATGTTGCCGTGGTCGGTCATGGCAATGGCTTTCATGCCATCGGCCGAGGCCTTTTTCATGAGCGCGCCAATGCTGGCGGCCCCGTCTAGCAACGAGTACTGGGTATGGGTATGGAGGTGGGAAAAATCTGGCACAGCGGTAAATAGTCTAGAGTTCTGAGTCTAGAGTCCTGAGTTGAAAAAGGACCCGAAACGGACTACGAAGATACAAAGAAAACACCGGACCCGGGGCTAAAAGTTGCGGTTTAAAAATGCCGTTTAGCGCTTCTTTTCTGGAAATCAGGCCTAAAATAAATGAAGGCTGTTACTGTGCGAAATGCAGGTTCCAACGCAATTATCTGACAGCCGTGGGGCAATAGGCATGAGGTTTAGGCGCTTGTGGTGTACCTTTGGGTTTCAAACTTTTAAACTTATGCATTTCTCTTTCGATACACCTCTTAACCGTTTCCGGTCCATTGCCATTTTAGAAGGTATCTCGTTTTTGGTTTTATTGCTGATTGCCATGCCCATGAAATACCTGGCCGGGATACCCGAGCCGGTGAAATACGTGGGTTGGGCCCACGGCGTGCTGTTTGTGCTGTTTGTGGGTTTGCTGCTGCAGGTGTGGGTGACCTATAAGTGGTCGTTCTGGAAGGTGGTGCTGGCGTTTGTGGCCTCGCTGCTGCCCTTCGGGACGTTTGTGCTGGACCGGAAGATTGGCCAGGAAGAGGTAAGACGCTAAGAAGCGTTTCTGGGCTGTTTTCCGGAAAACGTGCCCAAAATTGGTACGTCAGCGCGCCGCTGCGCTGCAAAAAGAGGGAAGGCAAAACAACCTTTGCGCCGGGTTGTTTCCTCTTCACTACAATAAAGTACGTAACAACACGCGTCTATGGGGCAGAAGATTTTAGTCGTGGAGGATGAGGCCAAGCTGGCCGACATGCTTCAGCGCGGCCTGAAACAGGAGGGGTATCAGGTGAGCGTAGCCATGAACGGCACCACCGGCCTAGAAATGGCGCAGGCCTTTCACTTCGACCTTATCATTCTGGACATCATGCTGCCGGAGATGAGTGGGCTGGAGGTTTGCAAAAGACTGAGGGAAGGAGAACTGGACACGCCCATTCTCATGCTCACCGCCCTGGACTCGCCGGAGAACATTGTGACCGGCCTGGACAGTGGTGCCGATGATTACCTGGTCAAGCCTTTCAACTTCGGGGAACTGGGCGCCCGCATCAGAACGCTTACCCGCCGCATCCAGAACGGGACCTCCACCAAGCACCTAGTAACCGTGGCCAATCTGGAAATTAACACCCAAAGCAAAACCGTTACCCGCGCCGGAAAAGCCATCACCCTCACGGCCACCGAGTACCGCCTGCTGGAGTTTCTGGTGCAGCGGCAAGACCTGGTGCTGTCCAGGATCGAGATTCTGGAGAATGTCTGGGACATAGATTTCAACCTGGGCACCAACGTGGTAGACGTGTACATCAACTACCTCCGCAAAAAGATTGACAAACAGTTTGAGCCCAAGCTCATTCACACCATCATAGGCATGGGGTATGTGCTCAAAGTAGGAGCCGAGGCATGAACATCCAGACCCGGGCCACGCTGCTGTTTTCTATCCTCACCTCGCTGGTGGTGCTGCTTTTCAGTGGGTTCATGTACGGCATCATAGACCACTATGCCTTTGAGGATTTTTACAAACGCCTAGAGACCCGGGTGAACATTGCCGCCGACCTACACCTGCAGACCAATACCTCGGTCACCGACCGGCAGAAGATTCGCCAACTGCGCCAGGAATACCTGGAGAAGCTCAAAGACGAGAAAACGTACCTGGTGGAGATGCCGGCCGGAAACTCCCTGGCGAAAGTAAACCTGGGCGGATTGCCGCCTGAGTTTGTGGAAGAGGTCCTGGACAACCAGAGCGCCCGGTTCCGGAAAGACCACACGTTCTACGCCGGGCAGTTGCAGCAGGCCAGGGGCAAGACGTACCTGGTGGCGGTTTCTGCCTATGAGCCATATTGGCTGCAGGAAGTGACCAAACTCTCCAACGTTCTGGTGGCTGGTTTTCTCATTCTGGTGGTGATCGTGTACCTCATTGGCCGCCGCTTTACCTGGCACACCTTCAAGCCCGTGCGCGACATCATCAAAAACGTGCAGGGCATCACCGCCGAGAACCTGAACCTGCGGCTGCCGCTGAGCGACAACAAAGACGAGCTCACCGAACTGGCCGAGACCTTCAATGACATGCTCACCCGCCTGGAGACCGCTTTTGAAACCCAGAACAACTTTGTGAGCAACGCCTCCCATGAACTGAGAACCCCCCTGACCATTATCAAAGGCGAGGCGGAACTCACCCTGGCCTCGCCTGGGCTTTCCCAGGAACAGCGTCAATCAGTGGAGGTGATTCTGCAGGAGGCCCAGGTCTTGCGCGACATCCTGACGAGTTTGCTGGGTATGGCCCAAAGCGGCTTTGACGGCAAAAAGCAGAACTGGGAGCTGCTGCGCATGGATGAGTTGCTCTGGCTCGTAAAAGCCTCGGCAGACCAGCTTTACCCTGGCAACAACATCCGGTTGGACTATGATCAGTTGCCCGAGGATGAGCGGCTCTTACAGGTGCAGGGCAATGAGAACCTGCTTAAACTGGCCCTCAGCAACATCATGATGAACGCCTGTAAATACTCCCACAACCAGGAGGTGGCCGTGCGGCTCCAACCCGAGAGGGACACTATCACGGTGGTGGTGCAGGACAAAGGCATCGGCATCCCAGAGGAGGAACTGCCGTACGTGTTCGTGCCCTTTTTCAGGGCCTCCAATACCACCGATTTTGAGGGGCATGGCGTGGGGTTGCCTTTGGCGCTTAACATCATCCGGTTGCACCGGGGCAGTATCGGGATTTCCACCCGCGAGGGCGCCGGCACCGAGATGCGCATCTTACTGCCCGTGGCGCCCGCCTCCGTGTTTTCTTAAATACCGTTTTTTCGGCGCAAGCCTGCGGTCGTTTATAAGGCGTTTTTCTTAAAACAGGTTAAAAGCCTGTCGCACTTCCGTTCTCATCTCCTCCTGAAAAGCCCTTCTTCACGGTATTTGTTTTGCTGTTTTTAGGCTTTTAGCTGTGGTTTTTAAATAATTAAATCACTGATAATCAATCGAGTGAGAATGAAGTTAAAATCGTGAATTCATTCTAATGGCATTTTAATTTGGCTCTTATAGTAGCCTAATGTGGGCCCCGTAGGTTTGGGTACATCAATCGCAAATTTACCTACGGCCATGATCCACGTGTTAATACCTTCCAATTTCAAGGCAGATTCTCTCCACTGCCTTCCTGAACTCTCCGAGATCTTTCCGGGGCTGCCGCTCAAGGTCATTTTCTTCCATGCCTTCGGGTTGTCCAGCTCTATTACGGAACTGCTCATGCTCTCGCGCCGAACCAAGGAGGAAGAGCTGGTTTCTTCGCGTTTCACCAGCCTTTGCCGCCAGGCGCAACAGGAGGGGGATTGGGTGCAAGCCATTGAGCATACCTGGTTCTATGGCACCACCATGGCGGCCTTCAAGAACTTTCTCAACGCCAATGAGATCAGCTTCATTGCTGTGCCGGCCAACTTTCGGCACCAGGCGCTGGGCAAGCTGAGCCAGAACCCCATGCTTTTCTTGGAGAAATGCGGATTGCCGGTGATTGCGGTGGCGCCCCGGGTGCCAAAAGCGGTACAGGTGCTGGAGAAAGCCGGGTAAGCACCTCCTGCTTTTGGCCCCAGTTAATTTTCAACCTTACTTACTAGAATGCCATGTTGCTGAAGAAGAATATCCCCATTAGATATGTGTTCGGGAAGATCAAAGTAGAGGTGTTAATGGTCTTTGTTTACGCCCTGGTAGTGGCCGTAGCCTATGTGAACCTGCACTTTACCAGAATCTCCATTCCCATTGCGGTGCCTACCATGTTGGGTACCATTTTGTCGTTGCTGCTGGCGTTCAGGTCAAACCAGGCCTACGACCGCTGGTGGGAGGCCCGTACCCTGTGGGGCGCCATCGTGAACGATTCCCGCACCCTCACCCGGCAGGTCCTCAACTTCGTGGATACGCCCTATAACTCCGTGGAGGCGCTTTATTTCAAGGAAATGTTTGTGAAACGGCAGATTGCCTGGTGCTACAGCCTGGGACAGTCACTGCGGGACCTTTGCCCCATCAAAGACGTAGAGAAACTGCTGATGCCCGAGCAACTGGCCAATCTGCAGGACTACACGAACAAACCCGTGGGTTTGATGGAACTGCACGGCGAAGACCTGCGGCGCGCCTACAAAGAAGGCTGGGTAAATGAATACCAGCAGGTGGAACTAGACCGTACCTTAACCCGCCTGGTGAATGCCATGGGCGGCTGCGAACGCATCAAGAAAACCGTTTTTCCGGCTACCTACAGCCTTTACACGCACCTGGCCTTGTTGCTGTTCATCCTGTTGCTGCCCTTTGGGGTGATCAATGATTTCGGGGTGATGATGGTGCCGTTTGTGGTAGCCGTGGCGTCTTCTTTCCTGCTCATCGAGAAAATGGCCATCCACCTGCAGGATCCGTTTGAAAACAAACCCACCGATACCCCGGTGACGTCCATCGCCCAGACCATTGACCGTGACCTAAAGCAGATGATGCGCGAATTCAAAGAAGCGGAGATCCCCAAGCCGCAGGACCACGTGGCCCGCTTCTACATTCTATAGCCTTTATCCTGAGACTACTATCCTTGGGTTTGGTTGTCCAAATAGGGCACAGTTTAAGTGGTAAGCCAAGCCGATAAGAGGAACCTGTTTAGGAGCTGTTTTCTTAGAAACAGCCCCTAAACAGGTTCCTCCTTTTTTCAGTCTGCCGCAAGTATGAAGGGTTATCTAGGAAATTTCCTTTATCGCCAAATGTTCCTTCAGGCTTCTGATTTCTAGGTCAGTAGCCTTCTGGGTTTTGGGAAAGGAGGAGTGCCAAATACGCCTTTTTAGCAACGATTTCAGGAAAACAGATCAGAAACGGGAGTTTTTAAGCTGACATTTCAGCGGATAAATTTCAACTCTGCGGTGGGTTCTTCTCGTACACAGACACGGCCTTGAAGGGCTGTGATTACATGGAAGAAACCCTTACCACCGATAAACCTTCGCGCCTGGGCGGCATGTTCCGGGCCCTGAAGTACCGCAATTACCGCCTCTTTTTCATGGGGCAAAGCATCTCGCTCATCGGGACCTGGATGCAGCAGATTGCCATGAGCTGGCTCGTTTACCGCCTCACCGATTCTGTTTTCCTTTTGGGCATGGTCAGTTTCGCGAACCAGATTCCCTCGTTTCTGCTGGGGCCGTTTGCCGGCGTCATTTCAGACCGCTTTGACCGGCACCGGGTGCTGCTGCTCACACAATTCCTTTTTCTGCTGGAGGCCAGTACCCTCGCCACGTTGGTGCTCACCAATACCGTTACCATCCCCTACATTCTGGCATTAGGCGTTTTTGCCGGAATTGTGAACGCTTTTGACATGAGCGCGCGGCAGTCTTTTGTGGTGCAACTGGTAGAGAAACGCGAGGACATGAGCAACGCCATCGCCCTCAACTCCTCTATGTTCAATATGGCCCGATTGGTGGGTCCTTCCGTGGCCGGCGGAATCATTGCCACCGTAGGCGAGGGGATGTGTTTTCTGGCCAACGCCATCAGTTACCTGGCCGTCCTGACTTCCCTGCTCCTGATGCGGGTACCCAAGATGGAACGCCAGCGGCAGGATACCCAGGTGCTGAAATCCCTGCGGGAGGGCTTTACCTACGCCTTCGGGTTTGCGCCCATCCGCGATATCCTGCTGCTCATTGCCACGCTCAGCCTCTTCGGGATGCCTTTCACGGTGCTCATGCCTGCCTTCGCCCGTGATGTCCTGCACGGGAACGCCAGTACGCTGGGCCTGCTGATGGGGGCTTCCGGGGTAGGTGCTTTGCTTGGTGCCCTTTACTTGGCCTCCCGCAAATCGGTGCTGGGGCTGGCCCGCGTCATTATCTTTGCCTCGGTGCTGTTCGGTATCGGGTTAACGGCCTTCGCCTTCACCACTACTTTGTTTTTAGCCATGGTCAGCATCTTTGTGGTGGGCTTGGGCATGATCCTGCGCATGGCCTCCAGCAACACCCTCATCCAGACCATTGTAGACGAAGACAAACGCGGCCGGGTCATGAGTTTCTATTCCATGGCATTTATGGGCATGGCCCCGATTGGGAGTCTATTGGCCGGCTGGCTCGCGGAGCGGATAGGGGTGAGCTACACCTTACTGGGCTGCGGCATTGTCTGCCTGTTGAGCATTGTGCCTTTCGTCTTGAGCCTTCCCAGATCACGGCAGTTGGTTCGTCCTATCTATCAGCGGCTGGGCATCTTGCCTGAGATCGCCAATGGGTTGCAGACGGCGTCCGGGCTTTCTTCTCCACCGGAGGGAGGGAAAATGTAAGCTGAGGTTTTTAGGACGTTTTTTGAAATTTAGATCTATAACTGACGCTTTATTTGAGAAGATTTCTCTTTTGAAGGGGGATGTTTATACAAGCAGATTTCGTTTGCTGATTTTTGTGGATTCGTAGTCTGGTTGTGCTGGCGGGGCGCTGCTGTTTGCGTGGGTGCATAAGCTGGGTTGTTTCATAGCTGGGCTCCGTGCGCTCACGGCCGCGAGGCCCCGCCTTCCGGCCTCGCGCTGCGCCAGCTTCCTTTGCTCCTTTCAGTCGCAATGCCTTACGGCACCGGAACCTGACAAGGCGCTCAACCGAAAGGCTGGAATTGGTGCATTTGGCCAAAGGCTTTACTTTTTGAGACAGTGATATGCCCCGCCTCACGTTTGCTAAGGAGGGAACCATTTGCAAGTTTTATTCCCCTCCTCGGAGGGGTAGGGGTGGGTTAACTTTACCTAGTTCAAGTCTGTGACTTGGATCCACAATGACCGGCAGTTTGCAACTGCCATGAGGCAAGAGCCTCAAAAATTCTCCTTGGTTTGATGGAGCAATAAACTTCTGACCAGCGATTACCACCTACTTTTGACAAAACAGCCCTAAAACAGAGAGAGCCCACAATTTGTGGGCTCTCTCTGTTTTAGGGCTGTAAAAGGAGCAGCCTATTGTTTCGGTTTGATCATCAGGCTCTCGCCTACGGACACGTTGTAGTCAGTTTTGTTGTTCCATTCCTGGATCTGCTGAATGGTCACGCCGTATTTTTTGGAGATGCCATACATAGACTCGCCGGGGGCTACTTTGTGGGTAATGGTTTGGGTAGCGGCTGGAGCGGCGGCGGTGCTATCGGTAGGTACCACGGTGGTGGCAGAGGCAGGAGCCGCCGCGCTTGGGGCAGCTACCACCAGTTTCTGCCCGATGGCGATGGAACCGGTACCCAGGTTGTTCCAGGTCTGCAAGTCCGGCACCGATACACCGTACTTGCGGGAGATGGCGTACAGCGTCTCGCCTGGGGTTACGGTGTGTTCCGCGGCGGAGGCAGTGCCAGTTGCTGCTGGGGTCGCTTTTACAGGAGCAGTAGTGGCGGCCGCAGTAGCAGACGCTGTGGTGGAGCCGGTCAGGGTAAGTTCTACGCCCAGGCCCAGCGGAGCGCTGCCATCCAGGTTGTTCCAGGCCAGCAGGTCTTTTACCGGGATGCCGTACTTACGGGCAATGGAATACAAGGTCTCGCCTTTCTCTACCACGTGTGTGCCGGAGGCCGGGATTGGCATAGCGGCAGGCTGAGCAGCGGTTACTTTCACATCAGAGATCACGGCTTCTTCCGGGGCTCTGCGTTCAATGGCCGGGGCTGGTTTGTTTGTGGTCACCGGTGTTTTGGCTGGGTAGGTGGCCGTGGCTACCTCGTCCTTAGGAGTCTTCTTCACATAAGGAGGCGCGCTAGGGTCGTCTACTTCCACACTGATAGCGCCTGGCTTAGGGGTAGCAGTGGTTCTTGGGGTGGTAGCAACTGGGGCAGAAACAGTCGGCTGGGTGGAAGAAGTTGTGCTTTGGGCCACTACCTGCGTGGCAGGGGCGGCTTCGTCTTCCAAAGGTCTAATCTCCACCGGAATGCTGGTAGGTCTGGTTTCCTGCAGCCAAACCACGCGGCCTGGTTCTAGGGCCTCTGTTTTCTGCATGCGGTTTTTAGAAAAGAGCTTGTTCAGCTTGATGGCGTATTTCTGGGAGATGTCATGCATGGTCTCGCCGCGCTGCGCTACGTGGTACTCGGTGCCTTTGGCTTTGCCGCGTTTGGCTTGCAGGTAGTACGGTTTGCCGGCCACAATCGGGTCTGATGGCTGCAGGTCGTTCACGCGCTGGAATTTGCCGGTGGAGATATTGCCTTGCAGGGCCAGCATCTCTTGGGTGTCACCGGGTTGGGCTACCACTGATCTTGGCTCATACGTGTTGTTCAGCTTGGCCTTGAGGGTCTGGAAGAATCCTTTGATCCGGCTCACGCTGTCCTGTGGCTTGCCTACTGAGGCGGTTCTGGCAGTATTGGATTTTCTTACCGGTCCGGCGGCCTGGGCCAGTACCGGGCGCTGGGCACCTGAAACGTACGGCACCATCACGGTGTACTCTTTATCAGCGGGTACCGTGGAGGCCATGAGCCATTTGTTATAACGCTCCACCTCGGCGGCATCGGCTTGGGCGGCCATGGCAATTTCAGTCAAGGTTTGGCCGGGTGTGGCTTTTACCGGTTGCAGGGTAATGGTAGGGTTGGGGTTCTTCCCGATGGCGTTTTCATAGGCCACTTTGTGGGCCAGGAACGTGAGCAAGTATTTGTTTGTCTGGCTCGTCACTTCCATTCTCTTCACCCCGATGTCTGAGGTTTTGGTCAGGGCTTTGGTGCCGTTGAGGCCCTGGTAATAGGAAAGCAGGGTGTTGAACCAGTTTTTGTAGTAAGCATTGCTGCGCAGCATGTAGCGGGCCGCGCCGTGGCTGGAGGCAATGATGTGCTTGCGCTCGTCCACGTTGCTGTTCACCTTAATGCCCAGTTCCGTGGCCGATCCTTCCTTGAACTGCCAGAAACCCACGGCGTTGGAAGTAGAAACGGCATCAGAGACCAGGCCGCTTTCCTGCAAAACAAGGTATTTGAAATCGGCGGGCACGCCTTCTTCTTTCAGGGCCTGCTCCACAAACGGGAAATAGGCATCGGCCAGTTCTACTTTCTTCTGGAAGTAGCCGGGGTGCTTGGTGAGGGCATCCACTACTTTCTGGATGTCTGCGCGGGCATCATCCTTGATCTGCAGGTGGATGTCTGCGAAGTACATATTGTTGGGAACTACCGGGCTTTGGGCTTGCGCTACCCAGCATAACAGGCTGAGTAACAGGAGCGATAATGATTTTTTCATCTGATTATCGTGGGAATTGATAAAAGAATAGGAGAAAACCTATGTTCTTGTAAAACTGGAATTACCGTAGCTTAAGTGACTATTGGGTAGCCAGTTGTACCAGTAGGCTCTGTACAAAGTAGGCGATTTTGGGAGGGGAATGGAAGGAAGGGGAGGGTAAAAATTTATCCACCCCCTTTTCCACGGGGTTGTCCACAAGTTGTGGATTACTTTTTTCGGGCCACCAGAATGCCGTCTCTGATGGGCAGCAGCAGGTTTTCTACCCGTGGGTCTTCGTGTACCTTGCGGTTGAACTCCAGCACCAACTCCGTGTCCTTGTCCAGTTTAGGCCGGAATTTCTCTACCACTTTGCCGCTCCAGAGCACATTATCCGTGAGGATGAAGCCGCCGGGCCGCACACGATCTATGATCATGTCAAAATACAGGCCGTTGCTTTTCTTGTCGGCGTCGATGAACACTAGGTCCCAAACTTCATTCAGAGTCGGAATCACCTCAGCGGCCTGCCCGATGTGCAGCTGGATTTTCTCCTCCAGCCCTGCCTCCGCGATGTACTTCCGCACCATGTCTTCCAGCTCATCGTTCACGTCAATGGTGTGCAGCACGCCGTCCTCGGCCAACCCCTCAGCCAAGCAAAGCGCTGAGTAACCGGTGTAGGTGCCTATTTCCAGGATACGACGCGGACACATCATCTGCGAGAACATGGCCAGCGTGCGCCCCTGCAAATGCCCCGAGAGCATGCGCGGTTTCATCACGTTCAGGTGCGTCTCGCGGTTCAGCCGGTGGAGGAGGGGCGTCTCGGGCGTGGTATGGGCTTCTGCGTACGCGTGCAGGTCTGGGTCCAGAAAATCCATGTTGGTAAGTATAAATTGAGAATTAAGAAGGGCAAAGGTAAACCCGCGGAATCTTAGAAGTCTGGTTTTAGGGCTATTTTCTGAAAAGCGGGTCAAAAGCATAACCTACCTTAAATTCCTACCGATAAGCGGAGCCGTTTAGTTCTTATGCCAATAAGCATTTAAAATAGAACTGGTTCAAGTTTCTAACTTGGACCCATAATGGGCTGAAGTTTGCAACTTCAGTGAGGCGGCAGCCTCAAAGAGAGGATCTGAACAAAAAGTCTCTTTTTGCAATGCCCGTTCAGGAAACACTCCTTTTGAAACTGGCGCTTCATGGCAGTTTCAAACTGCCGCCATGGTAGGTCCAAGTTGAAAACTTGAACCAGAGATAAAGGATAATTGAAAGGCCAAATGTAGGGGCAATCCCTTATGGTTGCCCTGACTCGGTGGCTGACAGGAGTTTGAGTTGTTGGCAATAACACCAACGGCGGACGCTAATACAAAGCGTACAATGTGAACAGCTATCCTCCGGCAAAAAGAAAAGCCTGCCACAAGTTGGACAGGCTTTTGATGACTTCTGTTCTAAGCTCTTTTTCGCAAAAACAAGCCCGAAACAGCATTCTCTTAGAAGCGCTTGATGGAACAGCCGGTGGCGCGGTTCTCTGAGTTGGCCACGGAATGACCCGCCAGTAAGGCATCTAAGGCGCTGGCCAGGTGGCGCTGCTTTACGAAGTTCTCGGCCTGCGGATTATCATCAATGGCACCTTTGTAGCGGAGGTAGAACCCATCGGCTGAGTTCTGCAGCACGAACACCTCAGGCGCTTTGGTGGCCCCAAACTGCTTGCTCAGTTGCTGTCCTTCGTCAATGAGGTAAGGGAATTTCTCAGTGCTGGGGCGATCTGGTTGCGGTTTGGCGGCCTGTCCGCCTTCCTCCAGCCCGATGTTGGTATTCACGTACACAAACTTCGCGCCTTTGCCGGCATAGCTCTGGGAAAGGTTCTGCAGGCGGTTCTCGTAGAGTTTGGCGTAAGGGCAGTTCACGCTGGTGAACACCACCACCAGCAAGGGCGCATCCTTGAAGTTGGACAGCTCCACGGCCTGGTTTTGGGCATCTTTCAACGTGAAATTGTCTACTTTGGCACCAATTCGGTAGCCGCTTTGGGCAAAGGCTGCACTGCTTAGGAGCAGCGCCAGGAGGAAAGTAACGTATGTTTTCATAGTTTCTTGGTTCAAGGTAAAGGCTTCTGGGTTTATCATGAAACGCAGAAGTCCGTTTAATCTATCTGGGGGCCACCACGTAGGTGAGCACAAAATTTGGGTGCGTTTCATAGTGCACCTCATAGTTCTGGTCAAATGCATCGGTGACCACCCTTCCGGCGAAAGTTCCCGCTGGTTTCCGTTCGAAGTCCTGCAAAAGTAGATTCTCCTGGAAATCAAGCCTGCGGTTGCGGTATACTTTGTAGAGCGTTTCCTTCGCGCTCCAGTAAAGGTGCACTTTTTCCGGGTCTTCTGCCGAAGCGGCCAATTCTTCCTCGTTCAGGAAGCGCGGGGCCAGCCGGGGCGCCTTATTGCCGATCATTTCAATATCTATGCCAACTTGGTGCATCCTGGAAACCAGCGCCCCCACCCACGGGCCCGAGTGCGTGAGCGACACGTGCCAGGCAGCATCCGTGCAAACCGGTCCGCCCGATTCCTGGGTCTGCAGATACATCTCGGGGGCCGACAGCTTTTCCAGCAACCCATAGGCCAGGACGCGCGCCGCAAGCCATTCCTTTGTACGGGACTCGGGTTTGAACGCCGGAATTTCGTGGTTGGGCCGTAGGCAAAGCAGTTGCGCGCGCAATTCTTCTATGGTTTCCTCTACCTGCCAAAGGCCTAGAAGTGAAGCAGAAGCGATGGGTTTGTGCTGGATGAGGGGCATAGAGGCAAAAGGACGGAAACTGTTTTCAGGCTGATTTTGGTAAATTTAGGCAAAAATACCTTCCGTCCCTTTTCCCGTAACTCATGGCCAGTCCCTTCCAGGTTCAGAAAATCACCACCCTCACCGGTCACCGCGACTGCGTGTACACCCTGGAACGCGCGCCTGAGCCCCAGAAGTTTTTCTCGGCCGGGGCCGATGGCATGGTGGTGCAATGGGACCTGACCAACCCCGAGCATGGCGAACTGGTGGCCCGGGTGAGTTCCAGCGTGTACGCGCTCAAATACCTGCCGGAGAAAGACTGGCTCCTCATCGGCCACAACCACAACAGCCTGGAGATTCTGGACCTGCACGCGAAAGCCATCGTGAAAACCATTCCCTTGCCAACCGCCGCCATCTTTGACATCCAGTATTCCTGGGAGCGGCAGCAGGCCTACCTGGCGCTGGGCGATGGTTCTCTGGTGGTGGTAGATTTAAAGAACTTGCAGGTGGCTAAGGTGTTGCTGTTTGGGGAGAAAAGCGTACGCTGCGTGGCGGTGCACCCTGGTAAACCAGAACTGGCGCTGGGCCTGAGTGACTTCCGCATTTTAATTCTGGACCAGGAGACGCTAGAAGTGAAGAGGACGTTAGAAGGCCATACCGGATCGGTGTTCACGCTGGCGTACACGCCAGAGGGCCAGTACCTGCTCAGCGGCAGCCGCGATGCCCATCTGCGGGTCTGGGACACAGAGAAGGAATACCAGGAACACACTAGTATCATCGCGCACCTGTTCACCCTCAACCATATCTCATTCAGCCCCAACGGGCGGCTTTTTGCCACCTGCAGCATGGATAAAAGCGTGAAGGTGTGGGATGCCCAGACGTTCAAATTATTGAAAGTGATTGACAAAGCCCGGCACGCCGGCCACGGTACGTCAGTGAACAAATTGTTTTGGTCGGCTCATTGGAATCAGTTAGTTTCGTGTAGTGATGACCGCAGCATTGCGGTTTGGGCGTTAACCTTGAAGGAAATATGAAGATTACACCGTTAGAAATCAGACAGAAGACGTTTGAGAAGGCGTTTAGGGGCTTGGACAAAGAAGAGGTGCAGGCGTTCTTACTTACCTTGTCTCAGCAGTGGGAGAAGTTGCAGGACGAGAACAAAGACCTGCGCGTGAAGTTGGAAGTGGCCGGCCGCGAAGTCCAGAAACTGCGCGAGGTGGAATCATCACTCTACAAAACCCTCAAGACCGCCGAGGACACCAGCACCAGCATTGTGGAGCAGGCCACCAAAGCCGCTGACCTGCAGGTGCGTGAGGCCCAACTCAAAGCCGACCAGGTACTGGAAGCCGCTCGCCAGAAAGCCCGCAGCGTACTGGAAAGTGCCTACATGCAAGCCGACAAAACCGTAGCAGAAATGCACGCCGAGGTGAAGAACCTGGAGCAGGACTATCTGCGCCTGGAAGACTATCTGGAGAACATGGTGCGCGACCTGCAGAACCTGGCCTCAGACGCTCTGGACAAGGTAGAGAAAACCAGGTCAAAACCTAAAGCCTCACTTGCGAGTATCTTACAAAGAGCCGCCCAAATCAAAGCGCAGCGGCCCGATGACGAAAAAGATACAGCCATGAACGCATTCGCAACAACACCCATACCCGCTGTAGCCCCGGCGCCTAAGCAGGCCACTATCCCAGCTTCAGCTTTCATAGACCAACCGCAGGCAGACGGATACGAAATAGGCGGTGGCGGAAGCCGCGAGTCTATCCCGTCTACACCCGGCACCATCCCGCCGGTGCATACGCCTAACCCGGCCCCGGATGTGCACCCTCGTACCCCCGAGATCGTGCCGCCGCATATCCCTACGCCGTCTATTGACCCGCCTAGAAGGGAAGAGCCGAAACCAGATATTCCGCCAGCCCCAACTCCTTCGCCAATTGAAGAGCCAGAGCCAGAGCGTGAGAATCCGCTACCAGAAAAACCAGAGGTTCAGCCTCCGGGAACAAGCCAGGCCAAGCCTGCCCCAGCGGTAGCAGCCGGCGGCGGTTCTTTCTTTGACGAGATCTAGTTCTGTTTATTGATGGGGCAGATTGCACTGGAAGGCATGGAGTTTTTCGCTTTCCACGGGTTTTATGACGAGGAACAGAAAATAGGCAACAAGTACGGTGTGGATCTCTACATCCAGACGGACCTGCACGCCGCCGCCGCCTCAGACAACCTGGACGAGACGGTGAACTACGAGAAGCTCTACAAAGTGGTCCTCCATGAAATGGGCTCACCCGCCCGCTTGCTGGAGCACTTGGGCCACCGCATCATTGAAGGCGTGTACCAAGAGTTCCCCTTTGTGCAGCAGGTCAAGGTAAGCGTCTCCAAGTTCAACCCACCGCTAGGCGGCATCTGCCACAAAGCCAAAGTCACGCTGGAGAAGAACAAGGCTTAAAGTATCTGATTGCCGTTTAAGGCCTTGTTTTGAGAAATCCGCCTGAAAACGATACACAAACAAAAACGCCTCACCGGTTGCAAACGGGTGAGGCGTTTTTGTTTTGAGTTTGTAGGGGCAATCCCTTGTGGTTGCCCTCTGCTTCTGCGACTGAAGAGGGCAACCACAAGGGATTGCCCCTACATCACATCAGCGTAAAACAGTACTAGCTTTCTCTTTCCAGGGGGGAGCATCTCTTTGGTACCTCTGGCTATTTCCCAATCTTCACATCTCCAAATCTTGACATCAATCCTCCCGTCTCCAGCGGCCTCGGCCATTTCCTTTGTCCCTTCTTTTCTCAAGTTCTTTCTCCAGCTCCTTCTGCCAGTCTTTTTCGCGGTCTCTTTCTTTCTCCCTTTCCTTCTCTCTGTCTTTGTCCCGTTTGTCTTTGCGTTTGAACAAATCTTTCAGCTTGCGGCCGCTTCTTTTGAAGAACTCATCAATTCCTCTGTCTTCTTCCTCCACCATAGGAGCCTCCACAATGGGGCCTTGGTAAGGTGGGCAATTGAGATAGCTGCGCAGGTGCGGCGGCAAAGGAGCGAACTGGCTGTAGGAGTAGCGGCGGAAGGCCCGGTCCTGACCCAGACGCTGGAAGAAGGCGCCCCAAATGGGCAGCGCGGTATTGGCGCCACCCCCTTGTTCCAAGTCTCTGAACCGGATGCGCCGGTCTTCTCCGCCTACCCAGGAGCCGGCCACCAGATCGGGGGTAAACCCGATGAACCAGCCATCGGCGTGTGATTGGGTGGTGCCGGTTTTACCAGCGATGTCCATGGTCAGGCGAAAATCGCTGCGGAGCCGGCGGCCGGTACCCTCGTTGACCACGTTCTCCAGCATTGGGCGCAGCAAAGCGGTGGTTTGGCTGGAGAGCACGTGCTGACCCTGCCCGTTCGGGTTGGTTTGATCAAAGAGCACGTTGCCTTGCCGGTCGGTGATCCGGAGCAGGTAGCGGGGCTTTATCTGGTAGCCGCCGTTGGCCAGCGCCGCGTAGGCAGCCACCATCTCCAGGAGGCTGGCATCGGCGGTGCCCAGGGCCAAAGAGGGCGTGGTAGGCAACTCACCGGTAATGCCCAGGCTATGCGCGGTCTGGATTACACTGGGCAAACCGGCCTGCAGCGCCACGTTCACCGATACCGTGTTGACGGAATGAGTGAGGGCGCCCAGCATGGAGTAAGATCCGCCGTACTGCTCATCTGCGTTCCGGGGTGACCAGTTCTCATACTCCGGGAAGACGCGGCGGTCATTGGAGAAATAGGAGCAAGGGGCAATGCCTTTTTCTATGGCGGTGGCGTACACCAGCGGCTTGAACGTGGAGCCCACCTGCCGGCGGGAGCGCACGTGGTCGTACTGGAAGTAATTGTGGCTGATACCGCCTACCCAGGCCCGCACGTAGCCGCTGTTGGGTTCCATGGCCACAAAACCAGCGTTCAGGTAACGCAGGTAGTGGCGCAGCGAATCCATGGGACTTATGGTGCGGGTGACCTCGCCCCGCCACCGGAACACCTGCATTTTGCGCGGCGTGTTGAAAATCTCGGTAATCTCCTCCTCAGAAAGACCTGCGGCTTTGTGGCGCCGGTAACGGAGCGACCGTTCCTTGGCCGCTTTCAGGATATCGGGCTGGCCTGTCCAGGGAGCTTTTTTTGACCAGTGCTTGTCAAACTCCACCTGCAGTGATTTCATGCGCTGCCGCAGGGCTAACTCGGCGTGACGCTGCATGCGGCTGTCAATGGTGGTGTAAATCTTGAGGCCATCGGTGTAGAGGTTATACGGATCGCCTTCTTTGTCTTTCTGCCGGGCCGCCCACTGGCCCAGTTCCTGGCGCAGGTGTTCCCTGAAATAAGCCGCCAAGCCGCTATGGTGGGAATAAGGGTTGTACCTGAGTTTCAGCGGACGTTTCTGCAGGGAGTCTTTCTGGGCCGGGGTGAGATAGCCGTACTTGGCCATTTGGGCCAGCACCACGTTGCGCCGCTGCAAAGATCGCTCGGGGTACAGCTTGGGGTGGTAATAGGTGGTGCCCTTGAGCAGGCCTATGAGCACGGCCGCCTCCTCGGTCTTGAGCGAATCTGCCGAGGTATTGAAGAAACGCCGTGCCGCGGATTCAATGCCGTACACGTTTCCGCCCATGGGCACGGTGTTCAGGTACAGACCCAATATCTCTTCTTTGGTATAAATGGCCTCAAAACGGCGGGCCAAAATGGCTTCGCGCAGCTTGTTCACGGGCATGGAAAGGTACCCCAGGCTTTTGCGCGGGAACAGGTTCTTGGCCAACTGCTGACTGAGGGTACTACCCCCGCCGGAGCTTTCTTCCTGTAAAAGCAGACTTTTGATGAGCACGCGGGCCAGGCTTCGGTAATCCACGCCATCGTGTTCGTAGAAGCGCACGTCCTCGGTGGCGATGAGGGCTTTGATGGCGGGCTCGGCAATCTTGTCATAGGCCACGTTGGTGCGGTCCTGGATGAAGTAACGGCCTATGAGCACGCTGTCGGCGGTGTAGACCTCAGAGGGCATGTTGTTCTGCACGGCTTTGAGTTGTCGCTTGGTAGGAAGCCACCCGAACACCCCGAAATAAACGGCCAGGTAGAACACGAACAGCAACAGCAGCACGGATAAAGCCCCTTTGGTCAGAACGCGGAGCCAGCCTTTCCGGTCCAAAGATCGCCAGAAGCTCAGGCTCAGTTTATGCCCATGGCGGGCAATCCAGCGCTTGCGTCGGGTGTTGATCCAGTCTGAGAAGCTTCCAAAGTAAGAGTTGAAAAAGGGCATGCGCTAAGAACGTATAAACGGCGGCAAAGGCTATGCTTACCTCAAGGATACTGCCAAGGTTTCACCGTTTTGGGGCAGTTTACGCAAATTGGCCGTAAAACAGAAGGAAAGCCGATCACAGGTCACCCACCGGCAAATAATTCACAACCCAAGAAAACCAGATGGCAGAAGCTAAAAAGATAAAATTGAGTGTGCTGGACCAGTCACCGGTACGGGAGGGTGGCACCCCAGAACAAGCCCTGCAGGAAACGCTGGAATTGGCCCAACTAGCCGATAAACTGGGCTACACGCGCTATTGGGTTTCTGAGCACCACAACTCCCTGGGCCTGGCGGGCCCCTCGCCCGAGGTGTTGATTCCGTACCTGGCGGCACATACGCAGCACTTGCGCGTGGGCTCGGGTGGCGTGATGCTACCCCATTACAGCGCCTTGAAAGTGGCCCAGAATTTCCGGCTGCTGGAAGCCCTGTACCCCAACCGCATTGACCTGGGCATTGGCCGCGCCCCCGGCACCGACCGCAAAACCGCCGCCCTGCTCAACCCCTACAACCAGTTCAACGAGCAGGATTTCGTGACCCAACTCATTGACCTGGACCGCTACCTGCAGGACGGTCTCAACGGCACCGAGGCCGCCGAGGTGAAGGTGACGCCCCGCTCGGCCACCACGCCAGAGCGCTGGCTTTTGAGCTCCAGCGGGCAGAGCGGCGTTTTTGCGGCCCACTTTGGCATGGGGTTCTCCTTCGCGCACTTCATCAACCCCAAGGAAGGACCCGAGATGATGCGCAACTACCAGGCCCGGTTCACGCCCTCGGCCCTGCTCAAGAAACCCGCCGGCAACTTCGGGATTTTTGTGCTTTGCGCCGATACCCAGGAGAAAGCCGAGGAACTGCAGCTTTCCATGGACATGCTCATGCTGCACATCCGGCAGGGCAAAGCCGCCGGCGTACCCTCGCTGGAGAAAGCCAAAGCGTTCTATGAAGACCTGGAGGAAAGCGAACTGGCCCACATCCAATACAACCGCCAGCGCATTGTGGCCGGCACCCCTGCCCAGGTAAAAGCCAAACTAGACGCCCTGGCCGAGGCCTACCACGTGGACGAGATTGTGGTGGTCACCATCACCTATGACTTCAAAGACCGCCTGCGCAGCTATGAATTGCTGGCCGAGGCGTACGGACTGGAACCCCGTGCCGGCCAATAATTAGTGCCCTCCATTTCTATTCCGTAGCTTTGCCAGACTGGGATTTAACCACCTGGGAAGAAGTTTATGGAGCAGCGGGTGATTACAGTCTTAAGCAGAGTAGAGTACCCTAAACCGGGAAACAACCAAATGTCCTCTAATGACACTACAAACCAGGTGGCGCAATTCCTGGAAAATGGGTTCCAGATACAGTCTGTATCTACCCAATTGAGCCCCGGCATTGACGAGGGTACCCGGCAGAACGCCATTCTGGCCACCACCTACCTCCTCGTCCGGGAATAGTAGATTCTGATTATCCGGATTTCCTTTCCTGACTTGTGGAGAGGCAGCTTTCCCATTGCTAATGTGAATCCGGGTTCTTGCCAAGAAGCACTTCCTTTTAGCCCGATTTTCCACAAAACAACCTCAAAACACCATCGCTTACGCCCGCACCAGTTCCTGCAGACGCAGGGCGTTGACGGGAGCGTGGCCGTTTATGTCGTTGTCAAAGTACACGAATACATCTTTTCCTTCAGCAGCCCAGGTGCGGCAATGGCTCGCCCAGGACTGAAGCGCGCTTTCTGCGTAGCTGCCGTTGTATTTGCCTTCGGGGCCGTGGAGGCGCACGTACACGAAATCGGCGGTGACCTCCCGTGGCGACAGGTGGCCGGCCAGGTCATAGATGCAGAAAGCGCAATTGTACTGTTGCAGCAGGGAATTCACCTCTGGGTGGTACCAGGTTTGGTCCCGGAACTCAAAGGTATAGCGGTGGTACGGCGGCAGGGCTTTGAGAAAGTCCTGGAAGCGCTCCAGGTTTAGTTTCCAGGCGGGCGGCAACTGGAACAGAATGGGACCCAATTTCTCCTCCAGGGCCTGCGCGTTGCCCAGGAACTGCGAGAGGCTCTGCTGCGAATCTTTGAGCTTCTTCATGTGCGTGATAAATCGGCTGGCTTTTACAGAGAACAGAAAATCTGGGGGCACGCTGTTGCGCCAGGCCGCAAAGGTCTCTGGGGAGGGCAATCGGTAGAAAGAGTTGTTGATCTCCACCGTTTGGAAGAAGCGGAGGTAATACTCCGTGAACTGTTTAGCGGTGACGCCCGCCGGATAGAAATTTCCTTTCCAATGGTTGTAGTGCCACCCCGAGGTGCCGATGTACATGGTGCCTTTTTCCTGCATAGCCCTTCTTATACGCAGCCGTGGAGGCAGGTTGGAGGAAGCAGCGTTTTGGGCGCCTTTTTCTAAAATCGGGTTAAAAGCAAGTGAGGGCTATTTGTTCAAGAACCGGTGGAAAAACCATCCGCCCAGGGCGTAAAGGACCACATCCAACAGATCACTGGTGTAGCGCTCCATGTAACGGGGTAAGAGCAGCTCGAAGACCAGGGAGACATACGCCACCACAAACCCGATGTGGTATTTGGTGAAGCGCACCTGCGGGCCGTACAGCATCCGCATGAGAAATAAAGTAACGGTGAGTAAAAGGGGCAGGCAAAGAAGGTCATCCAGGTAGGACCTGAGCCAGAAGGGGCGGGGAAACTGAAGCCAGGCCGCGGTGCGGTGCGCCACGTAAATAGTGGCCAGCCCGCAGAACAAAGGCGTGAAAGTGCCCCAGGTTAACCGGCCAGCAAGGCGAGAAGCCATAAGATAAAGGAAACGATGCTCACGAAAGCCAACTGAAAACCAAGCCCGATGCTTTTGTAGAATTTGGTGAAAGGCGGGTCGTTGTGGTTTATCTGGATGAAATCTACCGTGAAGTGCTTTTTCTCTTCGGCCTGCCGCGCCACTTGGGCCTGTTGCCGGTCAAAGGCTCCGGGGTCCAGCAAACCCTGGCAGTGTTCGCAGCGGTCGGTGGGGTTCTGCTGCCAGCCAGACCATTGGCCACAGTGCGGGCATTTTTTGCTGGCGCTCATGCAGTGGCCTGGGGGGCAAGCCTTTCCAGCAGCGACTCAAGCGAGGGGGAAAGAATAGTGAGCAACAATTCCAGGAGGTAAGGGTTAGGAAGCGATTTCTTGTGCAACAGGGCCACTACGCCCGTCAGTTCATCGGCGGAGTTCATAAGCGGTGCCCCAAAGTAACTCTCAATCCCGTAATTGCGCAAATAATTATCCAAAGGAAAGCGGTCCCGCACGCCCGAGGCGAAATACAGTACCCCATGGCGGTTCACATTGGCACAGGGCGTTCCGTCTATGGGGTAAGAAGCCTTCATAGGAAGCACCTGGCCCTGATACAGCATGCGCAGAATCTTCATCTCCCTGGTAGGGCTAGATTTCTGGCAAATCATAATCACATCGGCGGCCGAGTGCTGGTACAGAAACAAAAGCACATCAGATACATAGGAAGCCTGGTTTACGTTCTGGCTGAGCAAGACCGCAGTGTCCAACACCACTTTGTCGTCGGCGGTCCAAACAACTTCCAATCTGGGGTTCCAAGTCTCTAACATCTTCAAGCCGTTTAGGTACAGTTCTAGAAAAGCAAAAGCCGTGCCTTTACCGCTGATTTTCTTAGAATCAGGACCTGAAAATTGAAGTAAAAACCAAGGCTCTGAAAGGGGGATTCCGGGACTGGTGAAAGCAGTTTAGAATTGTCCTAAAATGCGCTAGGCTGTTGTTTTGGAGCCGTTTACAGAAAAAGGACCTAAAAGCCGCATAGAGCTTGCATCTGGCCACGGGAATGGAGCGGGGCTATGGTGGGGCAAGGCCCGGTACTCCGGAATTGTACCTGTTTTGTTTTTTCAGCCAGAAAACGCGGCGGCAGATAAGCGCATTTAATTGACACCGGTAGCAGGCTATTTTTTATCTTTGCCTAAACCCCTTTTGCCGTGTACAAAAAAATCATCCGTCCGTTACTTTTCCAGTTAGACCCCGAGAAGGTGCACCACCTGACCACCTCGGCGCTGAAGACCGGTTTTCAGCTGCCGCTGGCCAAATCCCTCAGCCGGGGCGTGTTCCAGGTAACAGATAAACGGCTGGAGAGGAAAGTCTTCGGGCTCACGTTTCCTAACCCGGTGGGTTTAGCGGCCGGTTTTGACAAAGACGCCCGCATGATTGACGAGTACGCCCAGCTGGGTTTCGGGTTCATTGAGATAGGCACGCTCACGCCCAAGGCGCAGACGGGCAATCCCAAGCCGCGCCTGTTCCGCCTTCCGCAGGACGGGGCCATCATCAACCGTATGGGCTTCAACAACGAAGGCGTAGACCAGGCCGTGGAGCGTCTGCGCAGCCGCAAAAGCAACGTGATCGTGGGCGGCAACATCGGCAAGAACAAGGTCACGCCTAATGAGCAGGCCCTGCAGGATTACCTCTACTGCTTTGACGCCCTGTATGACGTGGTAGATTATTTTGTGGTGAACGTGAGCTCGCCCAATACGCCCGACCTGCGCGCGTTACAGGAAAAGGAACCGCTGCGCGACCTCTTGAGCAACCTACAGAACCGCAACCAGGGCAAAGCCAAACCAAAGCCGCTGCTCTTGAAAATCGCCCCCGATCTGAACCTGGCCCAGTTAGATGATATTGTGGAGATTGCGGCGCAGACCCAGCTTTCCGGCGTCATCGGGACGAACACCACCATCAGCCGGGAGGGGTTGCAGACCTCGGGCCAGCGCATCACTGAGATTGGGGCCGGCGGCCTGAGCGGCAAACCCTTGACCAGCGCCTCTACCCAAGTCATTCGGTACCTGCGGCAGCAACTGCCCCAGGAGATCAGGATTGTGGGCGTGGGCGGCATCATGACCCCCGAGGATGCGCTGGAGAAGCTTTCGGCCGGGGCCGATTTGGTGCAATTATACACCGGTTTCATTTACGAAGGGCCCGGATTGATAAGGCAGATTAACGAGCGGTTACTCAGGTAAATACTATATTTTGAAAACCATATACTGGTAAATTGTTCAAGGCTTATTGAACGGAATAGTGTAGATTTGAAGTTTGGAGACAGCATGGCAACGAACACATATAAACGGGATGTAGGGACTGGTCCGCGGCCTAAGAATGCGCCCAGGATTCAGAATGAACCAAAAGGAAAGACCGAAAATAAAGCCCCCAAAGAGGCCAAACCCAAGAAGTCGCTTCCCACCCCCCAGTTATCCTTCAACTTTCTAAAAGACCGCCGGCTGCAGCTGTTCATCGGGTTTTTCTTCCTGCTGTCCTCGCTGTACCTCACCATCGCGTTCGTCTCGTTCCTGTTCACCGGCACCGCCGACCAGAGCATTGTGGAGTCTGTGACCCCCGAGGATGTGAAAGCCGCCGGGCTGGAGTCTGAGAACTGGCTGGGTCTCTTTGGCGCCTGGATCTCTGATTACTTCATCAACCGCTGGTTCGGGGTCGCCTCGTTCTTCTTTGTGCCGGTGGTGTTCTACATCGGGTACAAAATCGTTTTCCGCCGCACGTCCATCACCCTTTCCTCTGTGGTCACTCTGTGCCTTTTCGGATTGCTGTGGGGTTGCGTGACCGCGGGTTACCTGGTTCTCCTGAACCAAGCTACGGATACGTACGGCTTCATGAGCGGCGGCATCGGCTACGAGACCGCGCTGTGGCTGCAGAGCCTTTTGGGCTGGGGAACCGGCCTTCTGATGGGCTTCGCGCTCATCGCCTTTGTCATGTTCTTCTTCAACATCACCACGCTGGGCCGGCCAAGATTCCCTAAAACGGAGACTGCAGCGCCCAAGCCCGCTATGGCGGCCGTGGATAATAGACCTGAAACTGGCGTATACGCTTCGCCTTCGGCGGGCATGAACCATCTTACCAACCCCTCTGGTACGTTTGAGCCCCAGGAGGAAGAACCGGCGTTTCCGGCCCCTTTTCTGGTAAAGCAGGAAGAACCGGATGATGAGGAAGAGGAGTACGAGGAGGAGCAACCCCAGGACGAGGAGTTCTATGACGACCAGGACGACGAGGAGTATGACGAGGAAGAACTGGAAGAGCCGCAGGAAGATTTGTTCTCCGTGAACGAGTTACCGGTGACGCCAAGAGCCGCCGTGCCTTTGGCTTCCGTGCCGCTGGCCCTGGAAGTAGAGCAGGACGATGACGTGCTGTTGGAAGAACCCGAGGAAGAAGTAGAACTGGCCATTGCCAATGTAGATTTGGAGGAAGAAGAGGCCGATGTGGCGGTGAGTGAAAACTATGACCCTACGCTGGACCTGCCGCGTTATCAATACCCTTCCATCGACCTGCTCACCGACTACGGCGTGGCCAAAGTACAGGTAACCAAGGAAGAACTGGAAGCCAACAAAGACCGCATTGTAGAAACCCTCGGGAACTACAACATCGGGATTGCCAGCATCAAAGCGACCATCGGGCCAACTGTGACGCTGTACGAGATCGTACCGGAGGCCGGCGTGCGGATTTCCAAGATTAAGAGCTTGGAAGATGACATCGCCCTGAGTTTAGCCGCCTTGGGAATCCGGATCATTGCCCCAATTCCGGGCAAAGGAACCATCGGGATTGAGGTGCCGAACAAGAAAAAGGAGATGGTGCCCATCAAGGCCATCCTGAGCACCGAGAAGTTCATGAAGAGCGAGATGGAACTGCCCATCGCCTTCGGGAAAACCATCACCAACGAGGTGTTTATTACTGATTTGGCCAAAATGCCCCACTTACTTATGGCGGGGGCCACGGGTCAAGGTAAATCGGTAGGTCTGAACGCGATCTTGACCTCGCTGCTGTACAAGCGCCATCCTTCGCAATTGAAGTTTGTGTTGGTTGACCCTAAGAAGGTGGAATTATCACTGTTCAATAAGATTGAGCGGCACTTCCTGGCCAAACTGCCCGACACTGACGAAGCCATCATCACCGATACCAAAAAGGTAGTAAACACGCTGAACTCGCTCTGTATGGAGATGGACCAGCGCTATGATCTCTTGAAAAACGCCGGTTGCCGGAACCTGAAGGAATACAACCTTAAGTTTGTGGAGCGCCGTCTGAACCCTAAGAAAGGCCACAAGTTCATGCCGTACATCGTGCTGGTGATTGACGAGTTGGCCGACTTGATGATGACGGCGGGTAAAGAGGTGGAAACGCCTATCGCGCGTCTGGCGCAGCTGGCCCGGGCTATCGGTATTCACTTGGTGGTAGCCACGCAGCGTCCATCGGTGAACGTGATCACGGGTATCATCAAAGCCAACTTCCCGGCGCGGATCTCTTTCAAAGTAACGTCTAAGATTGACTCCCGCACCATCCTGGATACCGGCGGCGCCGACCAGTTGATTGGCCAGGGTGATATGTTGTTCTCCTTGGGTTCAGACCTGATCAGAGTGCAGTGCGCGTTTGTGGATACCCCAGAGGTAGACCGCATCTGTGATTTCATTGGCGAGCAGCAGGGCTATTCAGATGCTTATCTGTTGCCGGAGTTCCTGGGCGACGAGAGCGGCAACGAGAAAGCTGAGTTTGACCCTAGCAACAAAGACGCGATGTTTGAAGAGGCTGCCCGCATTGTGGTCACGCACCAGCAGGGAAGTACTTCGCTTTTGCAGCGCCGTCTGAAACTGGGTTATAACCGGGCTGGCCGCTTGATTGACCAGTTAGAGGCCGCCGGCGTGGTGGGTCCGTTTGAAGGCAGTAAGGCCCGCGAAGTTTTAATTCCGGATGAGTACAGTTTGGAACAGTTATTGAATAACATGCAACCGTAAGCAAACAATTGCAGTTACCTTAACTTAAAGAAAAACCATGAAACGATACTTTTCATTTCTGCTCGCCCTTCTGACGGTGGTTCAAGTAGCCCAGGCGCAGAACGTGCAGAAAGACCCGCAGGCGGAGAAGATCCTGGATGCCATGAGCAAGAAATATCAGGCCATGAACGCGTTCAAGGTGGGGTTCACCCAAACCATAGAAAGCCCCTCGGCGAAGGCCAAAGAATCCATCTCCGGTGATATCACCGTCTCTGGCAATAAATACCGTTTGGCCGTGGCCGGGCAGGAAATCATCAACAACGGCGCCACCATCTGGACCATCATGAAGAAGGAAGGGGAGGTGACCATCTCTGACAATGACCCCGATGAGCAGGAACTGACGCCGAACCAGATCTACTCGCTTTACAAAAAAGGCTACCGTTACGTGTATGCCGGCGAGGAAAAAGAAGGCGGCGAGGCCGTGCACGTGATTGACCTTACCCCCGAGGACCGCAGTAACCAGGTGTTTAAAGTGCGGCTGCACATCAGCAAGAAGGACAACTCCTTAAAGTCCTGGAAGATGTTCCGCAAAAACGGAAACCGTTACTCTTACAAGATCAACAAGTTCACGCCTAACCCGCCGGTAGACGCCAATACTTTCGTCTTTAACAGAACCAAGTACAAAGGCCTGAAGGTGGTAGACTTGAGATAGTACCTTATAGCAAGGAACAAGATTAAATGGGAAGGCTCCTGCTGAAAAGCGGGAGCCTTCTTCGTTTTTAGGCCATTTTGCAGAAATCGGCTTTTAAACACATTCCATGGTGCTCTCCACAGGGCGTCCATTTTTTGCCGCTTTTCCCCAAAACAATAAGAAAACACTTTAGCTTTGTGGTAACCTACTGTATTGCCCCATGACCAGACAAGAACTTTTTGACCAGATCCAGCGCAAACGATCTTACCTATGCATTGGGCTGGACACAGACATCAAGAAGATACCGCCGCACCTGCTCCAACTGGAAGACCCCATCTTTGAGTTCAACCGCCAAATCATTGAAGCCACGTCAGACCTGTGCGTGGCCTATAAACCCAATATCGCGTTTTACGAGGCGCACGGCCCCAAGGGCTGGGTAAGTCTGGCGCGTACGCTGGAGGTAATTCCCAAGGATATTTTCACCATCGCCGATGCCAAGCGCGGCGACATCGGCAATACCTCAGAGCTTTACGCTCGCGCCTTCTTTGACCAACTGACCTTTGACTCGCTCACCGTGGCTCCGTACATGGGCGTAGACTCCGTGACCCCGTTTCTGCAGTTCCCCAACAAATGGGTGATTTTGCTGGCGCTCACCTCCAATCCCGGCCACGACGATTTCCAGATGCTGAGCGTGGTGTCTGAGGGCAAATCGTACTTCATGTTTGAGAAAGTCATCCAGAACAGCCAGGCCTGGGCCACCGCCGATAACATGATGTACGTCATAGGCGCCACCCGCCACGATTACATTGAGCGGGTAAGGGAGATTGCGCCAGACCACTTCCTGCTGGTACCCGGCGTGGGCGCCCAGGGCGGTGATTTGGGAGAGGTTTCCCGCTACGGCATGAACAAGCAGTGTGGCCTGTTGGTGAACTCGGCCCGCCAGATCATCTACGCTTCCCAGGGCGAGGATTTCGCGGAGAAAGCCCGCGCCGCCGCTTTGGCCGTGCAGCAAGAAATGGACCGCTACCTGAACGAGTACCTACCCCGCTAACCTGTTATAACCTATCCGGCGCCGCTGGTTTGTTTTAAAGCCGATTTTAGGAAAACGGCTTAGAATCAGCGGAGTACCAATTTCAACCGGAACAGCCTTTGTAATCTTTCTGCGTATGTACACAGAAGGTTTGAAAGGCTGTTCCGGTTTTCTATGAAAGAAGATTTCCTGCACTACATCTGGCGCTACCAATACTTCCGGAAGGAACAGCTGCGCACCTCGGCGGGCGAGGAGTTGCTGGTCTTGCACCCCGGTTTTTACAACCGCTCAGACGCTGGTCCCGACTTCACCGGCGCCCGCCTCAAAATTGGGGACACAGAGTGGGTGGGCAGCGTGGAAATCCACGTGAAAGCCTCAGACTGGCGCCGGCACCAGCACCAACATGACGACAAATACAACCAGGTGATTCTGCACGTGGTATGGGAAGAAGAGGAAATGGTGTGGCGGGAGGAGGGGACACCCATGCCCACCCTGGAACTACAGGGAAAGATAGCTTTGCCCCTGCAGGCGAAGTACCAGGAACTGACCTGGAGCAAAGAGGAAATTCCCTGTGCAGCTCAAGCTATGGAAGTAGACCGCCTCTATAAATCCGCGATGATGGACCGCACGCTGCTGGCACGGCTGGAGGCCAAGGCAAAACTGGTCTTGGAGCGTTTGGTGCAGAACCGCCAGGATTGGGAAACCACCGTTTACCAGACCTTGGCCGCTGGCTTCGGGTTCAAGGTTAACCAAGAGGGCTTCTTGCGGCTCACGCAGGTACTGCCATTGAACTTAGTTAACCGTTACCGATCTTCTCCCAAGCAGTTGGAGGCATTGTTGCTAGGTCAGGCAGGTATGTTGAAGACAAAGGGAGGGCAGGAGCCGGAAGCTTATCTACTGGATTTGACCAAAGAATACCACTACCTCAGCCAAAAACATACCCTGCCGAAGCCTTTGCCACCCGCCGCCTGGAATTTTCTGCGGCTGCGGCCTTCTAATTTTCCGGCGGTAAGATTAGGGCAATTTTTGGCGGTGTTGCAAGCACAACCGCATCTTTGGTCTGGCATGGTGGCCTGTGAGAACAAAGAAGATTATTTCCGCTTTTTCCGGCAGGCTCCTCCCCTTTATTGGCAGCAGCATTACGCTCCCGGAAGACCATCTGCGCAGCCATTTGCCACCATCGGTGAAGAAAGCATCCAAGGGCTGCTCATCAATGTGGTAGCACCTTTGCTGATGGCCTACAGTCGCCGGATGGACAACGTGGCCTACCAGGAGAAAGCGGTAGAGTTGCTGGAGAGCCTGGGGAAGGAGCAGAACAAAGTCACCCGCCTGTACTCTGGTTTAGGCTTCCCGCACACCTGCGCGAGTGACTCCCAGGCTTTGTTAGGATTGTACCAAACATACTGCGCTCCCCGGAAATGCGTACATTGCGTCATTGGGCACCGCCTGATGAAACAGAACCTTCCTACTGCATGAACCTTCAGCACTGGCTGCACTTCCCGGTTTTCCTTTTCCTTGTTTACCTGCTGTGGCGCGATGCCCGGCACTCTGAAAGTCTGAAAACGTTCTTTTGGGTTGGTTTAGGCTTGAAGTTAGCAGCGGGCCTGCTGTTGGGATATCTATATCTAGCGTATTTGGGAGGAGGGGATACCTGGGTTTACCATAAGCAGGCTATTAAGGTGAAAGAAGCGGCCGAGCTCAACGGGAGCCAATATCTACGGTTGCTCTTGTTCAATGAAATAGGAGACATCCCCATTGGGTTTGCCAAGTGGCCTCAGTACTCCAACTCCTTCTTTTTTGTAAAGCTGTTAAGCCTGCTTTATTTCCTGACTGGCAGTTCTTACTGGGGCAGCAGTCTCTACTTATCCTTATTTAATTTCTGGGGATGCTGGTTCCTAGTAAAGCAAATTCAAAAGTATTATCCGGCATATGGTACCTCGGCAGCCGTAGTATTTCTTTTGTTCCCTTCGGTGGTGTTCTGGACTAGCGGGGTTGTGAAGGATTCCTTGTTCATGGGGAGTCTTTGCCTAACGGTTGGTTTGTTTCTTCAGCTATTTAATGCCACCAATTCTATGGAGGCAGTGAAAAAATTTCTTCTGTATGTGCCTGTGATTTACTTGCTGTGGCGAATAAAATTTTTTCTTGCGGCTGTTTTGCTGGTGATCCTAGGGGCACTGCTAGTCACTAAATTGGTGACACGGCAGTTCCCCAACCTCCGCTCTAAAACACGACGATTTCTTATTTGGTGTGGAATTCTTGGTGTTTTAGCCTTTGTGGCATCCTTTGCACATCCTACGTTCAACCTAGATTTTTTTGTTGAGCATATTCTCTGGAATTACCGGAACATTGTAGCTGCCTCAGATTCCGCTAGTCCGCTTTTGTCCTTCCCAGATCTGCAGCCCACCCTATGGTCAGTAGCGGCCCATGCACCCTCCGCTGTCTTCCAGATGCTCACTAGGCCTTTTCTTTGGGAGCCGGCGCCGTTGTTCTATAAATTGGTGGGGTTGGAGAATCTAGTGTTGGGTCTGTTGATTTTGCTGACCATTGTCCATTTGCTTCGGCAGAGGCATTTACCGGCTTTGCCGTCTTTTCTGGCGGTGTTGCTGGTGTTCTTCTTCATCTCGGCGGTATTGATAACGTTGCCCACGCCTAACTTGGGTTCTTTGCACCGGTACCGGGCGCCGTTACTTCCATTTTTTTACCTGTTGATCATTGCCTGGGGACCTGTGCCTGGTTGGTTGGATCAGTTGCGAAACCGTAAGGGTTAACCTATTCCGTTTTCTTTCCCTATTTTTGCAGGTGCGTTTGTTTTGAACCCTTTTTCCTTAAATCGGGATTAAAACGGAAATTATCAAGCCTCCCTTTCAGGACTTAGAAGGAAGGACATCGGTTTTATGCGGGAAGTACCCGTAGAACAACCTCAATAAAGAAAAGAAGCTTATGCAAAATCCCGTTATCATATTAGGTGCCCAGGAGATGGGTGTTTTGGCGCTGGACGCCTTCCAAAGCAACGATGTTGTGGTGTACTGTTTCTTGGATGACCAGGTGGCCTTGCAGCAGAAGGAGGTGAACGAAATCACTGTCATGGGCAATACCGAGGATGAGAACATCCTCAAGCTTTTGGGCAAGAAGTGCGATGTGTTTGTGGCCGCCGAGGATTCTGCCGCCCGTAAGAGCATGACCAAAATGCTGAAGGAAGACTACAAAGTGGTACCGGTAAACGCCATCCATAAATTCAGCTACGTTTCTGAGCATGCCTGGCTGGGTTACGGAAACTTCATTCAGGCCGGGGCCATCGTGAACTCCAATGCCAAACTGGGCGACAACTGCATCATTGGTGCGCGCGCCGTGGTGGATGCCAACGCCGTTCTGGAAGACCACGTGCAGCTTGGCTCCGGCGCTATGGTGAATGCCGGGGTGACCATCGCCGAGGGTGCCTTCATTGGGACCGGAGCGGTGATCGTATCAGGGGTGAAAATAGGCAAGAACGCACGGGTAGGGGCCGGTGCCGTAGTGGTGGCCGATGTTGCCGCGAAGCAAACCGTCTTCGGGAATCCGGCTAAGCCTGTTTAATAAACTCAGGATGCTAGACTCAGAACTCAGGACTGATAGTTGTCATTTTCCGTTTCCGGGCTGTTTTTCTTAAATTCGCACCAAAAGACAAATGCTGGTGTTGCTAAAAATTAGCACATCAGCACATTCATCAATTAGCACATTGTCAACACTTAGTCTGAAACTAAGCCGTATGAAAAAGTACAGTATCCTACTCTATTACCATTACACCAAGATTGAGAACCCCGAGTTGTTCCGCGAGGAGCACCACCTGCTGTGTCTTAACCTCAATTTGTTAGGCCGCATCATCGTGGCGCCGGAGGGATTGAACGGCACCGTTTCTGGCTTGGTAGAAGACTGCGAGGCCTACATGGCCGCCGTGAAAGCCGATCCGAGGTTTGCTGGCATCGACTTTAAGGTGGACTACGCCGATGAACACGCTTTCACCAAACTGCACGTGCGCCACAAGCCTGAGATCGTGCATGCGGGTCTTCGCAACATCGACCCAACCGAACGTACCGGGGTGCATCTTTCGCCGCAGGAGTTCAAAGACATGAAAGACCAGGACGATGTGGTGGTGCTGGACGTGCGCTCAGATTATGAGCACAGTATGGGCAAGTTCAAGAACGCCGTCACCCTGGATATTGAGAATTTCCGGGAGTTTCCCGAGAAGATTGATGAGCTGAAGGAAAAGTACGAAGGCAAGAAAATCCTGACGTATTGCACCGGCGGCATCAAGTGCGAGAAAGCGAGTGCGTTCCTGCTGGAGAAAGGCTTCGAGAACGTGTACCAGCTGCACGGCGGCATCATCAAGTACGGCATGGAAGCTGGCGGCGAGGATTTCGAGGGCAAATGTTACGTGTTTGACAACCGCGTGGCCGTGGATGTGAACACCGTGAACCCCGTAGTGATTTCCCGCTGCCACGTGTGCGAGACGCCCTCGGCCCGAATGGTGAACTGCGCCAATCCGCACTGTAACCTGCACGTGCCTATCTGCGAGAGCTGCGGCACCAAGATGGAGGGCGCCTGCTCCACCACCTGCCAGGAACACCCAGACAAGCGCCCGTACGACGGCACCGGCTATTACCAGAAGAACACGAACGGCTACAACCCGTACAAAGGCTTGAACCGCCGCAAGACGGAGGCACCAAAGGCCGTTTAAGCGATAAGCATTTTAAAAGGAAAGGCGCCGCCAGTTGCTGCAAGGCAACCAGGCGGCGCCTTTTTTATTTACCTTCGGCGATAGCCTAAAAGAGCACGCCTCTAGAATAAGCTCCTTGTTCCACCTAAAACTATGAAACCATGGCCCGTATCCCAGAATCTGAATTAATCCTGAACGCCGATGGCAGCATCTATCACCTGAACCTGCTGCCTGAGCAGATCTCCGATACCATTATCACGGTGGGTGACCAGGACCGCGTAGTCCGCGTGAGCCGCCATTTTGATTCCATTGAGGTGGAAGTGGCCAAGCGCGAGTTTGTGACCCACACCGGCTATTACAAAGGCAAACGGATCTCGGTGGTGTCCACCGGCATCGGGACGGATAACATTGACATCGTGCTGAACGAGTTGGACGCTTTGGTGAACGTGGATTTCGTGAGCCGAGAGCCGTTGGAAAATGAGGACCGGATTTCTCTCAAGATTGTGCGCATAGGTACTTCCGGCGCCTTGCAGGAAGATGTGCCGCTGGGCAGCCACCTGGCCACGGAATACGCGCTGGGGCTGGACACGCTCATGCAGTTCTATCCGCTCATGGAAACAGGGTACGAAACCGAAATAGCGGTGAACATGCAGCTGGCTTTAGGCATCGGCTTTCTCCCGTACTGTGCCAAAGGCTCAGACATCCTGCGCGAGCAGATTGGCGGAGACATGCTCCACGGGAACACCATCACGTGTCCGGGTTTCTATGGACCACAGGGCCGGTTGCTGCGATTACAGCCTAAAATTGAAGAAGTCATCCAAAAGCTGAGTGCCTTTAGGTTTGAGGATGTGCGGTTCACCAACTTCGAGATGGAGACCGCCGGTATCTACAGCCTGGGCCGGTTGCTGGGCCACGAGGTCCTTTCCCTCAACGCCATTGTGGCCAACCGCATCACCCACCAGTTCGCCCATAACGCAGACCAGGTCATTGATGACCTCATCGTGAAGGTGTTGGACCGCATTTAACAGAAAGAGCCTTGAAACGCGTCGGCCTTTGGTTTGTACCAAAGGCCGACGCGTTTCAAGGCTTTAAAGATGCTGTCAGGGCAAAGCCGTCGTGTAGGAGTGGCTTCCTTCTGAAATTGAAGTATTCAGGCCGATTACTAGAAGAATTCCACCCCTAAAATTGCGTGGGTGGGCAAAGTGACGCCAGACTTGATGGTGGTATATTCTTTGTCTGATTGCCAGATGGTGGTCTGTACCCGAAGAACTTCGCCGGAGGCCACCTGGAAGGTGATTTCCACTTTCCCCTGGTAGCCATTGCCCAGGCGACTGGCGCGTTCTAAATCAACTTGGCGTCTTACTTTAGATTCTTTGTCCGACAAAACATCTTCAGTGCCGAACTGTAATTGCGGGATGCTTTCCTTCTCTATAAGCTGGTAATGGAGCACGGTGTTATTTTCCATGGTACGCGTGTTTGGTGTTAGTCTGTGGACCAATGAAGAAAGAATTTCTTACATCTACAAACGGTATTTAACACAATAAGTCTATGTAAAAACAGTTACCTGTGCCCAAAATGGTGTTTTAGGGCTATTTTCTGAAAAATAGCCCTAAAATATCTTACAGGCTCTTCAGGAATGCCATGGTGTCCACGCCATCGGCGTAATCACTTACCGATGGGCACTGCGCCTGCCCGAAGGCATAGCTGTTGGGCCAAAGCGCTTCTTGGGAAACCACGCACTGCAGCTTTTCCTGGATGGTTTCCAGCTTCTGCTCCAGTTCCTGATCGTTCGCGTACGTTTCATAAAACAGCACCGAGATAGGGGAGACCAGTTGCTGGCTTTCGGTCACCATCAGGAAACCGTTGTCCAGGTGCGGCACGCCATTCACCAGGTAAATAGACTTGTTGTAGTCGTAGTTGTTCTGGTATTTGTGGTGGTTCACAACCTCTTTCTTGTACTCCATGGCCTCAAAGAACGGCGTGAAGTCGTACTCAGCGGGCACAAACGCCTTGGCCACGTTGCGGCAACCTAGGCCGTAGTAGCGCAGAATGTCATCGCCAAGGGCAGTCAGTTCTTCTTTGGTCTCTTTCCCGGTGAGCACAGCCACGCTGGTGCGGTTCTTCCGGATGATGTGCGGGCGCTTGGCAAAGTAGTATTCAAAATAACGGGCGGTGTTGTCTGAACCGGTGGCGATAATGGCATCTGACTCCTTCAGCATCATCACCAATTGGATCTGCTCCTGGAAACCAGGCTCAATCTCGGTCAACTTGTTCAACAGGTGAGGCATCAGGAAAGGGTCATCGGAACTGGGTTTTGCCTGCAGAATGTGGCCGGCCAGCAGAATGCACAGCGCGTCATGGAAACCCACCGCCGGAATGTTGCCGGCCATCACCACGCCTACTTTCTTCGGGTTTTCATTTACCTGAGGCAAGTCATAGCGGGCAACCCAGTTAGTCAGTTGGTCTTCTTCCAGCATGCTGGCAATTCCTTCCAACGCGGCAGATACATTAGGTAAGTCAAAGAAGTTATTGTGCTGCCCGGCCCGCCGGGCCAGGTATTCGCGTTCCTCCAGCGGAAGATTCCGGAGGTAATCGCCTAATTTTATGAATGCGGAAAGTCTATTTTCTAAAGTTAGCATGAAGGGGTAACAGTGGATGCGTGAGAAACGTTTGATACAATGCGCGCTACGTATTACTTTTGCGCGCGGGATGGCGTACCTGATAATGGGTGCAAAATTACTAAAAAGAAACAGGAGATACGATTATGGCAATAATGATCACGGATGAGTGTATCAACTGCGGCGCATGTGAGCCGGAGTGCCCCAACACGGCTATCTATGAAGGTGGTGTACAGTGGACATGGGGAGATGGTACGTCTCTGA
Source organism: Rufibacter hautae (assembly GCF_008271695.1). Lineage (GTDB taxonomy): Bacteria > Bacteroidota > Bacteroidia > Cytophagales > Hymenobacteraceae > Nibribacter > Nibribacter hautae. Next base: position 485,781 of record NZ_VKKY01000001.1, on the reverse strand, counting down.
CCAAGGTAGAAATTGACGGTGGAGAAACGGTAGACGGCAAAGCCCCGCAACCCCCTATCTCTGACGAATTCTATTACATAGTCTCTGACAAGTGCACCGAGTGCTGCGGTTTCCATGAGGAGCCCCAGTGCGCCGCGGTCTGCCCCGTAGACTGCTGCGTCGATGACCCGGATTACCGCGAGACCGAGGAAGCCTTGTTAGCCAAGAAAGAGTGGTTGCACGCCGCAAGCTAATCTTTCCCAAAAGCTATTCAGGAACCCGCCTCGTGCGGGTTTTTTGTTGCTAGGCTTCTAAGGCTGTTTTCTGAAAAACGCCTCTAAACGGGAGTAAAGAAGTTGTTCGCTGGCGCGAGCGTCCCGCTCGTGTCCACACGCATTGCTTAATTTCTGTAGCTGATTTTATGAAAAGAATTGGGAATACGTGCGGATATGAGCTACAAGCTTGCGCCAGCGGAAGAAGACCTCGTAATGTCCGAAGGTCCTACGAGTGTCTCCACCAGCGCCGTTTCTTCCCTGTTTTCCCGAAAACCGCCTGAAATCAGGAGCTTTCCCGGAGAGCCGACCAATAACTGATATCTCACATCGGCTAATTTGCTATTTTTGCAGGTACACGTGACGTGTGCCGGTTCTGCTAGGATAGCACATCAGCACATTTAACACATTAGCACCTTACCCAAGATGTCGATTCCGAAGACCTATAACCCCAAAGAAGTAGAAGACAAGTGGTACGCCACTTGGCTGGAGCGCGGCTTTTTCAAGTCCAAACCGAACCCTAGAAAGCAGCCTTACACCGTGGTGATTCCGCCGCCCAACGTAACGGGCGTGCTGCACATGGGCCACATGCTCAACAACACCATCCAGGATGTGCTGGTGCGCCGGGCCCGTATGCAGGGCAAAGAAGCCTTGTGGGTAGCAGGAACCGATCACGCGTCCATCGCGACGGAGGCCCGCGTGGTAGCCATGCTGAAGGAAAAAGGCATCAATAAAAGTGACCTTACCCGCGAGGAGTTTCTGCAGTACGCTTTTGAGTGGAAAGAGAAATACGGCGGCATCATTCTGGAGCAATTAAAGAAACTTGGCGCCTCCTGCGACTGGGACCGCACCCGTTTCACCATGGAGCCAGACCTGACCGATGCCGTTATCCAAGTTTTTGTGGACTTGTACCGCAAAGGGCAGATTTACCGCGGCGTACGAATGGTGAACTGGGACCCGCAAGGGATGACCGCGCTGTCTGATGAGGAAGTAAACTTCAAACAGGTAAACGGCAAACTGTACTACCTGCGCTATGGCGTGGAAGGTTCTGACGAAGTGCTGACCGTAGCTACCAAGCGCCCCGAAACCATCATGGGCGACGTAGCCATCTGCGTGCACCCTGAGGACGAGCGCTACAAGCACTTGGCTGGCAAAAGGGCCATTATTCCATTGGTGAACCGCGCCATCCCCATCATCTTTGATGAGTACGTAGACCGTGAGTTCGGAACCGGGGTGCTGAAAGTGACGCCAGCGCACGACATCAATGACTACGAACTGGGCCTGAAGCACAACCTGCCCAGCATTGACGTGCTCAACGACAACGGAACCATCCACGAGCGCGCCGGCCTTTACGTAGGCGAGGACCGTTTCGTGGTGCGCAAGAAAATCACGAAGGATCTGGATGCCCAGGGCCTGTTGGAGAAAGTAGAAGACTCCGTATCCAACGTAGGTTTCTCTGAACGTACTGATGCCGTGATAGAGCCGAAGCTGTCTATGCAGTGGTGGTGCAAAATGGACGAAATGGCCAAGCCAGCGCTGGAGAATGTGATGAACGACACCATCAAGCTGCACCCGGCCAAATTCAAGAACATGTACCGTTCCTGGATGGAGAACGTGCACGACTGGTGTATCTCGCGCCAACTGTGGTGGGGACAGCAGATTCCGGCCTACTACCTGCCCGATGGCACATTTGTAGTAGCCCGCACCGCTGAGGAAGCGTTGGAAGAAGCCCGCACCAAAACCGGAAACCCGGAACTGCAATTGACAGACCTTCGCCAAGACGAAGATGTGTTGGATACCTGGTTCTCTTCGTGGCTGTGGCCAATCTCGGTGTTCGATGGTTTCAAAGACCCGGACAACGAAGACATCCTGTATTATTACCCAACCAATGACCTAGTAACGGCCCCGGAGATCCTGTTCTTCTGGGTAGCGCGTATGATTATGGCTGGCTACGAGTTCCGCAAAGAACTGCCGTTCCAGAACGTATACCTCACCGGTATCGTGCGTGACGCGCAGGGCCGCAAGATGTCCAAGTCATTGGGTAACTCACCAGACCCATTGAACCTGATTGAGCAGTACGGCGCCGATGGCGTTCGCGCGGGCATGCTCTTCAGCTCACCGGCGGGTAATGACCTGTTGTTTGACGAGAAACTCTGCGAGCAAGGTCGTAACTTCAGCAACAAAATCTGGAACGCCTTCCGGTTGATTAACGGCTGGGAAGTAGACGAGACTTTGGAGAATCCGAACGAGAAAGCCATCAAGTGGTTTGACTCTAAGTTCAACGAGGCGCTGAACGTGCTGGAAGACCACTTTGACAAATTCCGGATTTCGGATGCCTTGCTCACCGTGTACAAACTGGTGTGGGACGATTTCTGCTCCAATTACCTGGAGATGATTAAACCAGCCTTTGGGTCACCTATTGATGCGGCTACCTTGAAGGCGACGTATGAATTCTTGGAGAAACTGATGAAAGTGCTGCATCCGTTTATGCCGTTCATCACCGAGGAAATCTGGAACTCCATGAAAGAACGCGCGCCGAAAGATTGCCTGGTAGTAGCAACCTGGCCAGAAAAAGGCAGAATTGAGCCAGATTTGCTAAAACAGACTGAATACGTACTCAACGTGGTTGGCCAGATCCGGAACCAACGCAACAGCAAGAACATCTCCCCAGCTAAAAAGCTAGCGCTGTACGTGCGGTTAGCGGATGGCAAAAGCGCCATAGCCGGTTATGAGACTTTGGTAAGCAAACTGGCGAACCTCAGCGAAATTCAGGAAACCGAACAGCCGCTGGACAACGCCTTGTCCTTCGTGGTAGAAAGCGCTGAGTTCTTCATCCCGATGGAGGGCAACATTGACGCCGCCGCCGAACGCGAACGCATCCTGAAGGAGCTGGACTACACCAAAGGATTCCTGGCGAGCGTAGACAAAAAGCTGAGCAATGAGCGCTTTGTAAGCGGCGCCCCAGAAGCGGTCATCAACGCCGAGCGCAAGAAGCGTTCCGATGCCGAAGCTAAGATTGCTGCCTTGGAGCAAAGCCTTGCTGCGCTTCCAACTGAATAAAGGTGATATCTGATGAAACAAGAACGGCTGCTCTAAAAAGGGCAGCCGTTCTTGTTTTTAGGTTGGAAGCTTGAAGATACAATGATCTGTAAAGGCAATAGTTAAGCACAAATTCTCCTCTCAAGGGGAGATAAGTAGGGGTTTTTACCTCTGCCGATCATGGCATTCCCAATTGTAAGAAGTAAGTATCCGGATAAGAAAAGGTAAAGCAAGTTGACAAGGTAATGTAAATCAGCAATGCGTGCTCTCCTGTGTAAACACCCCTCTACGCTCCCCTCAAGGGGAGAATCTGCGCTTAGTTGACGCACCAGCGGCTGGAATCAAGCGTGGTTCCTTTTTGAGCCTATTCTTTAAAACAGCCTCTAAACGCTACAAGGTAGAAGTGTCTAATCTGGTCCAGGTGATGGCACCGTTATTCACCGCATAACGGAGAAGTAGATAGCCGCCATTATGACCGTCTTCAAAGTAGGCGAGCGCGTGTCGGTCGTTGAGGATACGGACGTCTTGGATAGCCATGGTGCCGCCCACGGAGCCTTGGGTTGTTAGCAGGCTTTTCTGCTTGCGCATGAGGTCATTCATGAGGTCTGCCTCCGGGTTTTTGAGGCCTTTCTGTTTCAGGCGCTGCAGATCTTTTTCGCTGAGGGTGCCAATCTCTTCCTCAAACGAAGTGGATTCAGGGGGCGTTACTTTCTCCTCGGTGTCCGGGGTAGTGGTTAGCTCTGGCTGCTCAGATTGGGTAGGGGCAACTGGTTCGGCGGGAACGTTGTGGGTAAAGCGACGGACCTGTTGCTCCAGACTCGTGATTTTCTCGTTGGCCATGGCTAACTGGCTTTCGGCCTGGCTTTGCCTCCAATAGAAGAAGATGGCCAGAAACAGCAGAAATGCGATAACAAGTAGAAGTAGGGCGTTTTTCATAAATCGGGTGCGGGCCAGTAAAAATCTGGCTTCGGCAAGATAAGACTTTTACTATATTCTATAGAAGCAGGTTGTGCTTTTCTGTTTCAGGCTTGTTTTCGGCAAATCAGGTCTAAAACAAAGGGTACAAAAAAGCCCCTCCGGCAGGGGAGAGGCTTTTCAAACGGGAAGATCATTTTCAAATCTCCCAATCTACAAATATTCAAATTAGATGCTGGTGTTCGGGTCGAAGGCTTCTAGGTAATCGGCTACGCGGCGCACGAACATGCCTCCCAGAGAGCCATCTACCACACGGTGGTCATACGAGTGAGACAGGAACATGAATTGACGGATCCCGATCAAGTCTCCCTCCGGGGTCTCAATTACGGCAGGCTTCTTTTTGATCGCGCCTACGGCCATGATCGCTACTTGCGGCTGCATGATGATAGGCGTGCCCATCACGTTCCCAAAAGACCCCACGTTGGAGATGGTGTAAGTGGGGTCCGCTAGGTCAGCCGGCGTCAATTTGTTGATACGGGCCCGGTTGGCCAGGTCGTTCAGGCGCTTGGAGATGCCGTTCAGGTTCATCTGGTCGGCGTTGTGGATTACGGGCACAATCAGGTTACCGGATGGCAAGGCCACGGCCACGCCAATGTTGATGTCGCGCTTCTTGATGATTCTGTCGCCGTCTACGCTTACGTTGATCATCGGGAAGTCTTTGATGGCTTTCACGATGGCCTCAATAAAGATAGGCGTAAAGGTGAGGTTTTCGCCTTCGCGCTTCTTGTAGGCGTCTTTGGTTTTGTTCCGCCAGTTGACAATGTTGGTTACATCGGCCTCCACAAAGGAAGTCACGTGCGGCGAGATGCGCTTGCTGTCCACCATGCGCTGGGAGATCATCTTGCGCATGCGGTCCATCTCAATGATTTCCACGTTGCCGCTGTATGACTGGGCCGGAGCGGTAGAAACCTGGGCCGCAGGCGCTACCGGAGCAGCCTGTGGTTGCGGGGTGGCTTGCGGTTGGGGTGCCTGTACCTGTGGCGCTGGCGCAGCGGCCGGTTGGGCAGCAGGAGCCGTTCCGTTCTGGCGACTGGCTACGTAATCAAGGATATCTTTTTTAGACACGCGGCCCTCTTTTCCGGTACCCGGAATGTACTCCAGTTCCTGCATGCCAATGCCTTCCTCGCGGGCGATGTTGAGCACCAAAGGAGAGTAGAATCGGCCGGAGGCGGGTTGCTCCAGGCGTTGGGTGGCATGCGCTGCGGCCTGCGGTGCCTCGGCAGGTTGGGCTACTGGTTCCGCGCTGGCCTGGGCTTCCTGCTGAGCCGGGGCGGTGGTGACAGGCTGGTCATCGCCGCCGGTGCTGATGATGGCAATAGGAGCGCCTACGGCTACTACCTGGCCCTCTTGTACCAGAATCTCCTTCAGTACGCCGCCCTGGATGGCAGGCACTTCCGTGTCTACTTTATCGGTGGCTACTTCCAGCACAGACTCGTCTTGCTCAATGGTATCGCCCACTTGCTTCAACCATTTAAGCACGGTGCCTTCCATGATACTTTCGCCCATTTTGGGCATCACCATTTCTACAAGAGCCATAGATAAGAGTATGTCAGTTTTTTGAGAGTATGAGATCAGAATACCGCAGTCAGGACAGGGAGCCGGTTGGTGCAATGTTACAGAAAAACAGCGAATAATCACTGGAAAGCCGTAAGCGGTTCTCGGAACCTAACTGTTGTTAGGCAAATTTAGGCTTTTTTGCTTATTCCTCAACCCGCCGACGCAAACTTTGCCTCACTAGGTCCAGGACTTGCAGCGTAGTGTACTCAATATTGAGTTGGCGCGTCTTGTTGTAGTTAATTTTGCGGGCCACGGTTTGGTGGGCATCGGCGTAGGCGATCCAGATGGTGCCTACGGGTTTATCAGGGGTGCCGCCGTCCGGACCGGCAATGCCGCTGGTGGAAATCCCGATGTCGGTTTTCAGGAGCTGGCGCACGCCCTGGGCCATGGCGCATACCGTTTCTTCGCTCACCGCGCCATGCTGCTCCAAGGTTTCGGCTGAAACGCCTAACTGCGCTTTCTTCACCTCATTGCTGTAAGCCACTACGCTGCCCAGGAAGTACGATGAACTGCCAGGTACGCTGGTAAGTTTGTGGGCCACCAAGCCGCCGGTGCAGCTCTCTGCGGTGGAGATGGTCAGGTTCCGTTCCTTCAGGAGGTGACCGATGGCTTCTTCCAGAGGAACTTCGCCGTAGGCAAAGATGTGGTCTGGGATGAGCGCGGTTAACTTGTCTACCTGTTCCTGGAGTTGGGCTTCCAGGTCTTGCCCGTCCTTAGAAAACCCGGTGAGGCGGAGGCGCACGCCGGCTAAGTGGGGAAGGTACGCCAGCTTTATATTGGCTGGCAAGTTGTCTTCCCAATCAGCGATGGTTTCCGAGAGAAAAGACTCTCCTATGCCAATGGTCTGCACCACACTATGGATGATCTGCGGCAGCGCATAATGCTGTTGCAGGTACGGCAAAACGGTATCGGTGACCATGCGCTTCATCTCAAACGGCACGCCCGGCATGGAAACGATTACCGTGTTTTGTTCCTGGAACAGCATGCCCGGCGCGGTGCCCAGCACGTTGCGGACGGGCGTACACGTAGCCGGCAGAAAGGCCTGCTGTCGGTTTACCTCCAGCATGGGACGGTTATACTTCCTGAAGATTTCCTCCACGTCATCCAACGAGGGTTGGTGCAGTTGCAGGTCGGTGTTGAAGTAGCGGGTCAGGGTGTGCTTGGTGAGGTCGTCTTTGGTGGGACCCAGGCCACCGGTGATCAGGACCACATCGGCGCGGGAGATGGCTTGGGTGAGGGCATCCGTAATGGCGTTTGGGTTGTCTGAGATGCTGGTGATCTGCTTTACCCTGATGCCTATCTTGCCCAGTTCCTGCCCTAGCCAGGCAGAGTTGGTGTCAATGACCTGACCGTACAACAGCTCATCGCCGATGGTCATGATTTCTGCCGATATTTCCTTTTCCATTTATTTGGCTTGATTTATGCGTAGGCCCTGTTGAACATCGTTGATCAAAAGTAATAAACATGTACGCACGTATGAAGAAACTTGTCTCCCCGATATTTGTTTTGGGTAGCTTCATTTTAATCGGTTTCACCTCCTGCACTACCGCGCAGATTGAACAAGCCTTGGGCACGGTGGCCCAGCAAACCGGCCAAACAGGACAAAACGGAGCCCTTACCCAGACGGAGGTGGCCTCTGGCTTGAAACAGGCGCTTTCCCAGGGCATCAACAAAGGCGCTACGCAGGCTTCGCAAACCGATGGTTTCTACAAAAGCAGCCTCATCCGGATTCCATTTCCGCCAGATGTGCAGCGCGTTGAGAACACCTTGCGTACCCTCGGGCTGGGTGCTGAGGTGGATAAATTCGTGCTTACCCTGAACCGCGGCGCCGAGGATGCTGCCAAAAGTGCCGCCCCTATTTTCCTCAACGCCATTAAGCAATTAACCTTCAGTGATGTCTGGAACATCCTGCGCGGCGAGCGCGATGCCGCTACCCAATACCTGAAACGCACCACCACCAGCCAACTGACCAGTGCCTTCAGCCCCATCATGCGCAACTCGCTGGACAAAGTGAACGCCACCAAATATTACTCTGAACTGGTGAACCGCTATAACAAGATCCCTCTGGTGAAGAAAGCCGATCCTAACCTGGAGTCTTACGCTACCCAGAAAGCCATTGACGGCCTGTTTACCTTGGTTGCCCAGGAAGAGGCCAACATTAGAGAGAACCCCATCGCCCGTACTACTGAGCTCCTGAAGCGGGTGTTCGGGTCAAGGCAATAAGTTGTACTAAATCACTAGAAAAGGGAAGCTGTATCTGATATAGCTTCCCTTTTTTGTGCCGTTTACCAAAAGAAAGCCAATTACTTAGCCTTCCCGGTAAGCGAGGGTTCGTATTCTGAAGGGGCAGTTGGAGGTCATTTATAGAATAAGTAGAAGGTTGATAATAAGCCAAATGCTCAAGAATTCAGTTCTGTCAAGTTTTAGAAATAGTGACACAACTCAAAGTCAGTGGCAGATGGAGGCGCTGTAATTAGGTTATTCTAAGAGGGGTGTTCTGACCTGAAACAGATTTTGGCTCTTTTTTGAAAAAATAGGCTTAAAACGGGTAAACTTTCCCAATGCATGAGGGGTAAAAGGCAGGGAGTTCATTTTTCCCCTATTATCCATGACTTATTCAAAACTGCCGTACCACCGGCTGGAGAACAAAGCTGACCTAGATATTCTGCTGAACGATATTGGTGATGCCCGCATTGTAATGCTGGGGGAGGCCTCGCACGGCACCTCGGAGTATTACGCCTGGCGCACCGCTATTTCTAAGCGCCTGATAGAGGAGAAAGGCTTCACCTTCATTGCGGTGGAAGGCGACTGGCCAGATTGCTACCAGATCAACAAGTTCATCAGAGGTTACTGCAAACCCGGCACCAAAGTGTCTGATGTGCTCAAGCATTTCAACCGCTGGCCTACCTGGATGTGGGGCAACTGGGAAGTGGCGGCCTTGGTGGAGTGGCTGAAGGAGAATAATGATCGTCCTAACACAAACAAGATTGGTTTCTATGGCTTAGATGTCTACAGTCTCTGGGGCTCGCTGCAGCAAATCATGAAATACCTGGAGAAGAAGGATGGTGGTCATGCAGTAAAGGCGGCCAAAGAAGCCTTCAAATGCTTCGAGCCTTACAGCTCAGACCCGCAGGAGTACGCTCGGGCGGTAGCCTACGTCTCTGAAGACTGCGAAGACGAGGTGCTTTCCATGCTGCAGGAACTGGGGAAACGCGAAAGAGGAGAACCCTCCAACGCCGAGGCAGTTTTCGATGCTGAGCAGAACGCCCTGGTGGCCGTGAACGCCGAGCGCTATTACAAAGCCATGGTGCGCGGTGGCGGCAACTCCTGGAACGTGCGCGACAACCACATGATGGAGACCCTCAACCGCCTGCTGGAATTCCACGGACCAGACTCTAAAGCGATTATCTGGGAACATAACACCCACGTAGGAGATGCCCGCTTCACCGACATGGCCCGCGCCGGCATGGTGAACATAGGGCAGTTAGCTCGCGAGCAATACGGGAGAGAGAACGTGTACCTGGCTGGTTTCGGGTCATATGAAGGTTCCGTGATCGCGGGTGATTCCTGGGGCGCACCCATGAAGAAGATGGACGTGCCGCCTGCCCGCAAAGGCTCTTGGGAAGACTGGCTGCACAACCTGGGCGCCACTGACAAACTGTTGCTCTCCCGGGAACTGCGTGAGATAAGCGAAGTGCGCCAGCAACTAGACCATCGGGCCATCGGGGTAGTGTATGACCCCAACCGCGAGAAGTATGGCAACTACGTGCCCACCATCATCCCGGAGCGCTACGACGCCTTCTTGTACCTTGATGAGACCGAGGCGTTGCGTCCGTTTATCGTCAAAACCAAAGAGAAAGAACCACCAGAAATGTATCCGGCAAACGAGTAAACAATCCGGCCGTCAGGCTGTTTTTATAGGAGTACTAGCGCCATCTTACTACATATATGGGAAAGCCACCGATTAGGTGGCTTTTTTCATGTCAGGCGTTTTGTGGCTGGTTTTTCAAAAAGAAGTTGAAAATGGGTGCCGTGTAGGGGCAATCCCTTGTGGTTGCCCTTTACGATTGCCCTTGCAATATGGCAACCACAAGGGATTGCCCCTACATTAACCTATGTTTATAAGTTTTGGAGCCATTTTCTCCAAAACAGCCCCTAAACGCAATGGCATGTTACAGCCTTTTTCGTTCCGCGGCTTTGTAGTGGAACTCGTTGATGGGCAGTTGCTCGTCGCAGAAGCTGTACTCGTGGGGTACGTTGGATCCGATGATGACTAGGCGGTTTTGGCGGTTTCGTTCCAGGTGCTCCAGGTACCAGGCCACACCAGCTTGGTCCAGGTTGGTGGTGGGCTCGTCCAGGAGCAGGAGCGGGGTGTCTGAGTACAGCGCGAGGCCTAGTTTCAGGCGCTGGCGCATGCCCGAGGAGAAATCCCGGACCAGTTTGTGTTTGGCGGCCTGCAGTTGCAGCAGATCGGGGAGCTGTTGGGGCGTGATGCTGCGCAGTTGCTTGAAGCGGGTATGGAACTGGATCATCTCCTCCAGGGTGAATTCCTCCAGCAGGTCCTGGTACGGGGCAGCCATGGAAAGATATCGGTACAACTCTTCTACCGGTAACGCTTTGTTAGCTACTGAATAGGAAACAGAACCCTCGGTAGGCAACTGGAAACCGCTCAAGATAGAAAGCAAAGTGGATTTCCCGGACCCATTGTGCCCCAGCACGGCATACGCCTTACCCGAGACAAACTCATAGGACAGATTCCGGAAAATCCACTCGTAATTATAACGCTTGCCTAAAGAGGAAAGCTTAATCTGCATCTCGCTGGTAACCTTTGATAATGCCTCGGCCAGAGTTGCGCACAAAGTTCACAATCTCATCACGCTCTGTACTAGGCGCCAAATCAATCTCAATCTTCTCCACCGCCGAGGCTGTGTTCAGCCCGCTCATGAAGAGGATGCGGTAAATCTGCTGGATGTCGTTGATCTGCTCGTTAGAGAAACCTCTGCGGCGCAGGCCAATAGAGTTCACCCCAGCGTAGGACAAAGGCTCACGGGCCGCTTTGATGAACGGTGGCACATCTTTGCGCACCAGAGAACCCCCGGATACCATAGCATGCGCCCCGATGCTCACGAACTGGTGCACCGCCGAGGTGCCGCCAATGAACACGTGGTCATGGATCACAATGTGGCCAGCCAGCTGCACGCCGTTGGCCACAATCACGTTGTTGCCAATGATGCAGTCATGCGCCACGTGCACGTAGGCCATGATGAGGCAGTTGGAGCCGATAGCGGTGGTGTTCTTGTCCAGCGCGGTGCCGCGGTTCAACGTCACGCATTCCCTGATGATGGTATTGTCCCCGATGGACACCGTAGACGGCTCGCCTTTGTACTTCAGGTCCTGCGGCGGGGCCGAGATCACCGCACCCGGGAAAATCTGGCAGTTCTTCCCGATGCGCGCACCTTCCATAATGGTCACATTAGGGCCAATCCAGGTGCCTTCGCCAATCTCCACGTTTTTAGAGATGGTGGTAAAAGGCTCCACTACTACGTTGGTGGCGATTTTGGCTTCTGGGTGGATGTAAGCTAGTGGCTGGTTCATGCGTCTTTTCTTACGATACTTGCTAACATCTCGGCCTCCATCACCAATTGCCCGGCCACGTAGGCCTGGCCTTGCATTCTGGCAATGCCGCGTTTAATAGGCGCCAACAGTTCGCATTTAAAAATAATGGTATCTCCGGGTACTACTTTGCGGCGGAAACGGCATTTGTCCACGCCCATGAAGTAGGTCCAGTAGTTCTCTGGGTCCGGAACGGTACTCAGTACATAAATCCCGCCAGTTTGGGCCATGGCCTCAATCAGGATTACGCCCGGCATCACCGGATTGCCCGGAAAGTGACCCTGGAAGAAAGACTCGTTCATGGTCACGTTCTTCACGCCGGTCACGGTGGTTTCATCCAGGTGGATGATCTTATCAATCAGCAGGAAAGGGTAACGGTGCGGCAGCGTCTGCTCAATGCGGTTGATGTCCATCACCGGAGCCTTCTTAGGGTCGTACACCGGCACGTTCTTCACCGCAGACTCTTTGATATATTTCTTGATCTTCTTGGCGAAGGCCACGTTAGACGCGTGCCCCGGCCGAGCGGCTAGAATCTGACCTTTTAACGGACGACCCACCAAAGCTAAGTCCCCAATCAGGTCCAGCAGTTTATGGCGGGCAGGCTCGTTTTTGTAGCGCAGGTCTACGTTATTCAGAATGCCTTCCTTCTTCACGGCCACTTTGGGCTTTTTGAGAAGGTCAGACAAGTAATCTAATTCGTTTTCTTCCACCACACGGTCTACCACCACAATGGCATTGCTCAGATCGCCGCCTTTGATGAGGTTCTGTTTGAAAAGCATTTCCAACTCGTGCAAAAAGCAGAAGGTGCGGCAAGAGGCAATCTCGTCTTTGAACTGTCGAAGATCAGTAAGAGAGGCGTGCTGAGAACCCAGAACCGGCGAGTGGTAATCCACCATCACGGTCACGCGGTAATCGTCCAGGGGAAGGATCGCGATCTCGGTCTCGCGGGAACCGTCGCGGAACATGATTTCCTCCGGCACCTCAAAGAAGTTACGCAGGGCGTTCTGCTCCTCCAAACCCACTTCCAGCAATGGCTTCACAAAAAGGATAGAGGAACCGTCCATGATGGGAGGCTCCGGGCCATCAATCTGAATCAGGACGTTGTCAATCTCCAGCCCCACCAATGCGGCTAAAACGTGCTCCACTGTATTTACCCGGGCGCCGTTCTGTTCAATGGTAGTTCCGCGGGAGAGGTCCACCACGTTGTCTACATCGGCGTCTACAATAGGTTGTTCTGGCAAATCAATGCGCTGGAATTTATACCCGTGGTTGATGGGAGCGGGCAAAAACGTCATGTTTGACACCACTCCTGTATGCAATCCAATCCCGGATACCGTTACCGGCGCCTTTATGGTATGCTGTTTATCGTTCATGAAGCACTAAATAGGTAAAGAGGGGCTAAAGTTAAAGCTTTTCTCTGAGTTCCTCTACCTGTTTCTGTAACTCGGGGAGTTTCCGGAAAACGGCCATGGCCCTAAGATTCTGTTTATAGTCAAAGGCGGGCGCTCCCTGCACGAAAGTCCCTTCTTCTTTTATGTTTTTGGAGATGCCGGATTTGGCTCCTACAATGGTTTTGTCTGCAATGCTGATATGCCCTACAACGCCCACCTGGCCGGCAATAGTACAATAGTTCCCCACCTTAGACGAACCGGCAAAAGCCGTCTGCGCAGCCACCACCGTATGGCGACCGATCTCCACGTTATGGGCTACTTGCACCAGGTTGTCAATCTTGCTGCCCGTTCTGATGATGGTGGAACCCATGGTGGCGCAGTCAACCGTGGTGTTGGCGCCAATACGCACGTGGTCTTCCAGTACCACGTTCCCGATCTGCGGAATGGCTTTGTAGGAACCGTCTTTCTGCGGGGCAAACCCGAACCCGTCGCTACCGATCACGGCGCCCGCATGGATGGTGCAGGACGCGCCAATGACGCAGTCGGCATAGATCTTGGCCCCGGCGAACAGCACGGTGTTGTCTCCAATGGTGACGTTGTCGCCAATGTATACCTGCGGATAAATGTGCACCCCGTTTCCAATTTTGCAGTTTTTGCCGATATAGGAGAAAGCGCCGCGGTAATGGCGCTCGCCAATGGTGGAGTTCTCGCCTATGAAACAGGGTTCTTCCACGCCGGTACGGGCGGCGGCCACTGCCTGCTGATACACTTCCAAAAGAGTGGAGAAAGAGGAGTAAGGGTCATCCACCAGAATAAGGTTGGCGGAAACTGGCTGCTTGATTTCCAAGGTTTTGGCCACTATCACGGCCGTGGCGCCTGTTGAGTACAGATAGTGCTCATACTTGGCGTTGGACAGAAAAGAAAGAGAGCCCGGAGCGCCTTCTTCAATCTTCGCCAACCGGTTTACCGTGGCGTTACCGTCTCCGTGCACCTGGCCCTGGAGTAAATCAGCAATCTGTTGTACCGTGAATTCCATTGGGCAAAGTTAAGGAAACAATTTTTAAACGAAGACACCTTCACCGGATTGGGCTGCACAAGGCCCTGTCATGGTCTTTGGGGATAAGTACAAAAATCGTGCTCAGCTATTCTAAATGGCTCCATTCTGTTTTAAAACCGATTTGTGAAAAACAGGTCTAATACGCAGATTAGGTGTAGAGCAGTGCCTGAAAAATGAATCATAAATCCCTGAGTGAACTTTGGTTAAGTACGCTGCTGACATACATAGAACAGGAAAGATAACCAAAGGTTAACAATAGGTTTAACGCCCGTTTTACAAAAATCAGCCTGAAACGGATTTGAGATAACTGATGAGGTGAAACGGCTTGTTGTAGCGCAGGCTTTCAGCGTAATACTTTGTAGGTTAGGAAGGAATTGTTCTTGAAGAAAGGCTATTGTAGCTTGTTGCATTTTTGATAAAGAGAGATAGGGGATGTGGTTTGTAATTGAGGTTTTAAAAGGAAATCCTCTGGTTTTTTATTAAATATCTTATCTTGCATGGGATTTGAGAATTGTTTGCAGTCTGCTCATCCCCAGGAAGCCGTTATGGAAAGGGTGAACGGCCAACATCTTCAAAGCCCAGGTGAATTATAAAGAATGCAGTACCAGTTTCTGTGTTCCCAGGAGGGTTGGTTTTTAATGGGACGCGGTGTTCCCAAAGGTGAAGTAACAAGTATGTCAATACGCTTTCTTTTACATATTGTCTTTGCCTTAGCTTTATTGGCCAACGTAGAACCCGTGTTCGCCAGCCCAGCCGATGACCAACGTCGGTTCCTGCACCTGGACGTGAACAACGGACTCTCCCATAATCAGGTCAACTGTTTCCTAAAAGACAGCCAAGGCTATATCTGGATCGGGACCTCGGCGGGGCTCAACCGCTTTGATGGGTACGGGGTCAAGGTTTTCCGGCACAACTCCCGGTCCACGGCTTCCCTCAGGGACAACAGCATCAGCAAACTTTTTGAAGACCCCGAGGGGAACATCTGGGTCACCTCCCAGAAAGGCATCACGGTTTACCATCCGCAGGAAGACCGGTTTGAGCGTAACTATGCGCCGCTGCTGAATAAATACGCGCTGCCACAAGCCCCGGTGGAGGACATTGTGCAGGACAAGACCGGTAATTTCTGGTTTCTGCAAACCGGCCACGGGCTCACCAGATATACTCCTAAGGCAAAAACCTCCACGCCTGTGCCGTTGGCTGGGGCTAAACCGACAACGGGGAATTCCCACCTAATTGACGCCCTCGCTTTCACGCCGCAAGGCGACCTCTGGATTCTGCACACTTCTGGCCTGCTGGAGAAACGGAACGGGAAAACCCTGGCTTTGGAAGCGGTGGAGAAAGGCTTGCAGGAGAGGTTTAAAGGTCAGGCCATGAGTTACGGGATGACCATTGACCGCACTGGCGACCTGTGGCTGTATTCCCTTTCTGAGAGCATCGGGGCTTTGCTGTACCGGCCTGCCACCAAGACCTTCAGTCAGTTCCATGAAAACGCTCCCCAGATAAAGCTGAACTCCAACCTGGTGCGCGGCATTGTGGAAAACGAAGACGGCAAACTCTGGCTTGCCACGGACCACGGCGGCATCAACATCGTGGATAAAAAAGACTTTTCGGTGCAATTTGTCCAAAACTGCCCCGAAATAGAAAACAGCCTCTCGCACAACAGCCTTATCTCTATCTACAAAGACCGCGAAGGCATCATCTGGCTGGGTACCTACAAACAGGGCGTCAACTACTACCATAAAAACCTGCTCCGGTTCCAGCACCACCAGAACCAGATCTTAGTGAAAGGCAGCTTGCCTTATGATGACATTAACCGGTTTGTGGAAGACCCGCAGGGTAACCTCTGGATGGGTACGAACGGCGGCGGACTCCTGTACTGGAACCGCAGCACAAACCAGTACACCCGCTACCAGCACAACCCCAAGGACCCCGGCAGCCTCAGCAGCAACGTGGTGGTAAGCCTCTTGCTGGACAAAGACCAAAACCTTTGGGTGGGCACGTACCTGGGCGGCCTCAACAAGTTTGACGGCCAGAAATTCATCCGCTACAGGCACAAAGAGCAGGATACGTTCAGCCTGTCCCATGACAACGTGTGGGAACTGTTCCAGGACAACCAGAACCGCATTTGGGTGGGCTCCATGCGGGGCGGCCTGCAACAGCTGGACCCCGGCACCGGTAAATTCTACCCATACCATCGGGCGGCGAATCAGCCGGGCATTGACGCACTTTACGTGGCCGCCATTGCCCAGGACCAAAAAGGTCGGCTCTGGGTTGGCGGGGATATTGGCGTGGAGGTTTTGGACTTGAATTCTAAAAAACTGGTCAAATACCAAAACGATCCCCAAAACCCGAAAAGCCTGAGCAGCAACGCCGTGCTCAGTATTTTCCAGGACAGCCGCCAGCAGATGTGGGTGGGCACGAACGAGGGCTTGAACCTGTTCAATCCCAAAACCAACTCTTTCCGGCTGTTCACCAAAGAAAACGGACTGCCGGACAACATCATCCTCAACATCCTGGAAGACCGGAACCACCACCTCTGGATCAGTACGCCCAACGGTATCTCAAAACTTGAAATCTCTGGCCGGCAGGCGGCGGATTTGTCGTTTGTGGTGCGCACCTTTGATGAGTCTGACGGGCTGCAGGGCAAGGTCTTTAATGAAAACGCTGCTTTCCTCACCCGCCAGGGCGAGGTGGTCTTCGGCGGGCCCAACGGGTTCAACATCTTCCAGCCCCGGGAGCTCACCACCAATAAAGTCATCCCCAACATCGTCTTCACCGATTTCCAGCTGTTCAGCAAGAGCCTGAAGGTGGGCGAGGAGGTAGGCGGCAGTGTTATTCTGCCCCAGGCCTTAACTGATGGAGCCCAGATCACGCTCCAGCATGACCAGAACATGTTTACCGTGGAGTTTGCCGCGCTCAACTTCTTCCATTCAGAGAAAAACAAGTACCAGTACAAACTGGAGGGCTTTGACAAAGAGTGGCACACCACCGATGGCGACAACCGCCGCATCACCTACACCAACTTGGACCCCGGCGAGTACCAGTTGATGGTGAAGGCCGCCAACAATGACGGCATCTGGAACAAGGAAGGCATCAGTCTGGACATTGAAGTGCAGGTGCCCTTCTGGCGCTCAGACGTGGCCTATGTGTGCTATTTCCTGTTTGCTTTCCTGGCCCTGATGGTGGTGCGCCGGGTGGAGAAGCAGAAGGCGAACCAGAAGTTTGAACTGGACCGCGAACGGCGCGAGGTAAAGCACATGCGCGAGCTGCACCTCATGAAAATCAAGTTCTTCACCAACATCAGCCATGAGCTGCGCACGCCACTCACGTTGATTCTGGCACCATTGGAGAAATTGCTGGCCGGCTCACAAGACGAACAGCAAACGCGGCAGTTCCAGATGATTAACCGCAACGCCAAACGCCTGCTGTACCTGGTGAACCAACTGCTTGATTTCCGCAAACTGGAGGTAGAGGAAGTGGCTTTTGCGCCTTCGCACGGCAACATTGTCAAGTTCATCAAAGAGGCGGTGTATTCCTTCTCAGATTTGTCTGAGAAAAACCACGTGCACCTGTCTTTTGAAAGCAGCATCCAGGAACTGCACGCCTCTTTTGATATGGATAAGCTGGGCAAGATCCTGTTCAACCTCTTGTCCAACGCTTTCAAGTTCACGCCGGAGAACGGAAACATCAAAGTAGAGGTAAACTGTCATGAGAACGATTCTGCTTCAGAGGGCTTGCACCTGCTGGAGATCAAAGTTTCTGATACCGGCATAGGCATTTCCAAAGAAAACCAGGAGAAGATCTTTGACCGTTTCTTCCGGGAAGACGTGCCCGATAATCTCGTGAACCAGGGCAGCGGCATTGGCTTGTCCATTACCCGCGAGTTTGTGAAAATCCACGGCGGCATGATCAAGGTGCAGAGTGAACCGGGCCAGGGCAGTTGCTTTACCGTCACCCTGCCCATCAAAGTCACCGGTTCTATTATCGAAGGCTCAGAGGCAGACCTGCCAGAAGAGGTGGTACCGGCACTGGTTACCAAACCCGAGGTGCCGAAACGCGCCGCAGAAGACGCGCCTGAGAATGAGTTGGTGGTGTTGCTGGTGGAAGACAGCGAGGATTTCAGGACTTACCTAAAGGAGAGTCTGAGCGCTCATTTTACCGTACTGGAGGCCAAAAACGGCAAGGAAGGTTGGCAGAAGGCGTTGTCCTGCCTGCCAGACCTTATTGTGAGCGATCTCATGATGCCTGAGCTGAACGGCATTGAGTTCTGCAAGAAGATCAAGTCAGACGCCCGCACCTCGCACATCCCGTTCATTCTGTTAACCGCCCAAACCGCCGAGGAACAGAAACTCAAAGGCCTGGGCATTGGCGCCAACGACTACATCACCAAGCCTTTCAATTTTGAGTTGCTGCTCTCGCGCATGACCAACCTCATCTCGCAGTGCCAGCTGATGCAAAAGGCCTACGGGAAGAAGATCAGCGTGCAGACCAGCGCCATTGACATTGTTTCCCTGGATGATAAGCTCATCCAGAAAGCCATCAGGGTGGTGGAGGAAAACATTGACTGCGCGGAATTTTCGGTAGAACTCATGGCGCGGGAATTAGGTATGAGCCGGGTGTACCTCTACAAGAAGATTGTGGCGCTCACAGGCCAGTCGCCGATGGAGTTTATCCGGAAGATAAGGCTGGAGCGCGCGGCCCAACTCTTGGAGAAAAGCCAGCTCACCGTAGCCGAGGTCGCCTACGCCGTAGGTTTCAACAATCCCCGCTACTTTTCCAAATACTTCAAGGAGGCCTATCACATGCTGCCCTCCGTCTACGCCGAGAGCAAACAGTCGCACCCCATCACCTAATATTCCTTTCAGCCAGAAATTCTTCCCTTGGCATTCGCTACTATCCGGCAGCTTCAGATTTGCCGGAGGTTGCTTTGGGCTTCGTTTCTAAAAAGAAGCCCTAAATCGTCATTTCCGCTTACAGCCAATTCACGTCCCATTGCCGGGCATCATCTTAAGTTATAAGGGATGTTCCACCTATCTCCGCCTTACCGCCTGCTCAAAAGACCTCGTAGTGCCCGATGGTGCTGCAAGCTGCCTTGCCAAACGTGTTAAGCCATCATTTCCAATTCAGCCACCCGGCAATTATTCGTTTCAGGTCTTCTTTCTGAAAAACGACTTCAAAATAGAAGCCCGATTTTACCTCCGCATCAGGTGGACCCTACTGCTTTGGGGATTCCCCTCTTCTTTATAGACTCCTTTTCTGAAAACGAGCCATAAACGGCGGTCAAAAGGGCTACGTGTTGGGTTTGTTAACATTTTGTAAAAATAAACCTGCTTTTAAACGCAAAAAATGCGGTTTTTTCATTTGTTAACGGATGCAACATAGATAGGAAACATTTGATACATATGCCCTCCTGAGGCCTTCCTTACCTTCATCCTGTTAATTTCTGGGTCATTTAGAGCCGCCAATCATAGGCGATTGTTGGCCAGAATGATCACACATCAACCTTTACCAATTATCTAATGAAGCTTAGAAACACGCTTTGTTTTGCCCTTGTCGCCACGCTGTTTTCCTTTAAGGAGCCGGCGGTGAAGAACTACCAAAAACTGGCCGATGGGGTGCTTGTGAAGCTGGACCAGAAATCCAGCGGTGATCCGCAGTACGTGCAGTTACGCGTGGTGGCAGACAACATTGTGCAGGTGCAGGCCACGCCAGAGGCGAAATTCTCCCCCGAGCCCAGCCTCATGGTACTGGAAAACAAAAACGTGAAAACCGATTGGCAATTCCAAGAGAAAGGCAAGACCCTGGTGTTGAATACCAAAGACCTGCGGGTGGAGGTAGGCGCCGAGACCGGGGCGGTTTCTTTCTTCGATAAAAACGGCAAAGTGCTGTTGCAGGAAAGCAACCAGGGACAGCAGGCCTTCGCGCCGGTGAAACTGGACAACGAGCAGAGCTACCGGTTGAAGAAAGCCTTCAGCGTGGACAAAGACGAGGCGTTTTATGGCCTGGGGCAGCACCAGACTGGCCTTATGAACTATAGAGGCTGGCAGATTGACCTTACACAGTACAACTCGGTGGCCGTGGTGCCGTTCCTGGTGTCCAGCAAAAACTACGGCATTCTGTGGGACAACAACTCCATCACCAAGTTTGGGGATGTGCGCCCTTACCAGCAGCTTTCCAAACTGAAACTTTACGGCAAAGACCAGAAAGCCGGCGGCCTCACCGCTACCTACGCTTTTGATAAAAAGACCGGGAAAGCGCCCATCGTGCGGCAGGAGTCAGAGATCACCTATGAGTTTCTGGAAGACCAGAAAAAATATCCCGCAGGTTACTCCTTGGAGGGTGGCCTCATGACCTGGGAAGGTTTTATTGAGAGCGACGCCACCGGCGACCACCGTTTTGAGATGCCTTCTTCTGGCTACGTGAAGGTTTGGGTAGACAACAAACTGCTGCTGGACCGCTGGCGCGAAGCCTGGAACCCGGGCATGTCGGTGTTCAAGGCGCCGCTGCAAAAGGGCAAGAAACACGCCTTCAAGATTGAGTGGAACCCAGACGGCAATGTGTCTTACCTGGCGCTCCGCTACCTCACACCGCAATCGGCGGAAGACTTGAACAAGATCGCGTTCTCTTCCGAGGCCGGAAATAAAATGGCTTACTACTTTGTGTATGGTAAGAACCTAGACGAGGTGGTGAGCGGCTACCGCGACCTGACCGGCAAAGCCCAGGTGATGCCTAAGTGGGCCATGGGTTTCTGGCAGAGCCGTGAGCGCTACAAAACCCAACAGGAGTTACTGGACGTGGTGAAAGAATTCCGCAAGCGGAAAATAGGTTTGGACAACATCGTGCAGGACTGGTCTTACTGGAAAGAAGACCAGTGGGGCAGCCAGGAATTTGATAAAACCCGCTTTCCAGATCCACAAGGCATGATCAACGAGGTGCACGCGAACAACGCCAAGATCATGATCTCCACCTGGCCTAAGTTCTACGAGGGCATTGAGGCCTACAAACAGTTTGATCAAAAGGGCCTGCTCTACAAAGCCAGCATCAACGAGCAGATCAGAGACTGGATTGGCAAAGGCTACGTGTCTACCTTCTATGATGCCTTCAACCCTGAGGGTCGCCGTATGTTTTGGAACCTGATTAACGAAAAGCTCTACAAAATGGGCATTGACGCCTGGTGGCAGGATGCTTCTGAGCCAGATATCCTTTCCAACTCCTCTATTGAGCACCGCAAAGCGCTCATGAACCCCACGTACCTGGGCTCGGCTGAGAAATACTTTAACGCCTACGTACTGCAGCACAACAAAGGCATCTATGAAGGCCAACGCGGCACCAATCCTAATGACCGCGTCTTCATCCTGACCCGCTCAGCTTTTGGCGGATTACAGCACTACGGGGCGGCCACCTGGAGTGGTGACATCGCCGCTACCTTCGAGGAAATGGGCCGCCAGATTCCGGCTGGTCTAAACTTCTCCCTGTCTGGCCTGCCTTACTGGACCACCGACATTGGAGGGTTCTTCGTGGAGAACAAATATGACCGCGGACCTATGACGCCGCAGGCCCAGGAAGAATGGCGCGAGCTGAACACCCGCTGGTACCAGTACGGCACCTTTACGCCGCTGTACCGTTCACATGGGCAGTTTCCGTTCCGGGAAGTGTACAACATCGCGCCAGATGACCACAAAGCCTACCAGTCTATTGTGTACTACAACAAGCTGCGTTACCGCTTAATGCCTTACATCTACTCGCTTACCGGGCAAGTGTACCATAAGAACGGCACCATCATGCGTCCGCTGGTGATGGACTTCGGGACGGATAAAAACGTGCTCAATATCAATGACCAGTTCATGTTTGGCCCAAGCCTGCTGGTGAATCCGGTGCACGAAGCAAAGGCCACCAGCCGCAAACTGTACCTGCCTGCCAACACCGGGTGGTACAGCCTGTATGACGGAACCTACCAGAAAGGCGGGCAGCAAATCACGGCTGCAGCCCCGTATGAACGCCTGCCGCTGTACGTGAAAGAAGGCTCTATTCTTCCATTCGGGCCAGAGCTGCAATACACCACTGAGAAGCCCGCTGAGACCATCACCCTTTATGTGTACGGTGGCAAAGACGCTTCCTTTGAGCTCTACGAAGACGAGAACACCAACTACAACTACGAGAAAGGCAAGTTCGCTACCATTCCCATCACCTACAACGAAGCCTCTAAAACCTTGACGGTGGGCAAGCGCCAGGGCGAGTTCAACGGCATGCTGCAGAAGCGCACCTTCAACGTGGTGTTTGTGCAACCGGGCAAAGCCAAAGCTCTGGCTTTTGACGGCAAGGCAGATGCCACCATCGCTTACGCCGGAAACGCGACCTCTGTAAAACTGAAATAATCCTTACCTGATCCTATACTAAATTATTCACGTCATTCTTTTACCTATGAGAAAATACCTACTGCTTACTTGGTTGCTCTGTTTGTGCGGGGTAGCCTTTGCCCAACAAACCGTCAGGGGCAGAGTCACGTCCCAGGAAGACGGAGGGGCTGTTATTGGAGCCACCGTTAGTGTGAAAGGCAACGCCACCCTGGCTACGGGTACAGACGTGGATGGAAACTTCCAACTGAGCCTGCCCACCGGAAATGAAACCCTGGTGGTTACCTATATTGGGTTTGTCACGCAAGAGGTAGCCGTGAATGGCCGCCCGCAAGTGAACATTGTGTTGAGGACCGATGCCAAAGCCTTGGAAGAGGTAGTGGTGGTTGGGTACGGGGTGCAGCAGAAGAAACTGGTGACCGGTGCCACCGCCCAAGTGAAAGGGGATGACATCCAGAAGCAAAGCACCACAGATCCTCTGCAGGCCTTACAAGGGCAAGCCTCCGGGGTGCAGATTTCTTCCACATCGGGGCAGCCCGGCGAAAGCATGCGCGTGGTGATTCGGGGTCTGGGTACCATTGGCAACGCCAGCCCCTTGTATGTGGTGGATGGCGTGTTAACCGGTGATATCTCTTACCTGAACCCCGCCGATATCCAGTCTATTGATGTGCTGAAAGACGCAGCCTCTGCGGCGATCTACGGATCGCAGGCGGCCAACGGGGTAGTATTGATTACCACCAGAACTGGCAAGAAAGGACAACCTGCGCAAATCACCTTTGACTCTTACACCGGGCTTCAGAACCTGGGCAGAAAACAGGAGATGCTTAATTCACGGGAGTATGCCACCATCATGAACGAAGCCAACGTGAACTCCGGCAGACTGCCCGCCTTCACCAATGAGCAAATCGCAGCCATGGGAGAGGGTACCGACTGGATTGACCAGATCTTCGTGAAAGATGCCGTGACGCAGAACTACTCTTTAGGTGCTACAGGCGGTACAGATATGACTACTTTCTCTACGGCCTTGTCTTACACCGGGCAAGAAGGGATTGTAGGCGGGAAAAACCTGTCCAACTATGAGCGCTACAACTTCCGGTTTAACTCTGAGCACAGCTTCTACAAGGATATCCTGAAGTTTGGCGAGCATTTGACGTTCTCTTACATCAGGAGAAACGGGATCAGGGTAGGGAACCAGTACAACAACTCTCTGCGCGGGGCCTTCAATACCAGCCCTTTTGTACCAGTATATGATGAAGAGGGTAACTTCTTTGACAACAGCAACTCTACCTGGTTCAACGGCGAAGCCAACCCCTACGCGCAGTTGGTGTATGACAACCAGAACCGCAGAAACAACCAGCGATTGTTGGGAGATGTGTATCTGGTGTTAGAGCCCATCAAAAACCTGAGATTCAGAACCAGCTTCGGGATAGACTATAACGCCAGTGAAAGCCGGTCTTTCACGCCTCTCTACAAGTTGTCTATCTATGCCTTCAACAACAACTCACGGGTAAACCAATTCCAGGGCAAAGGCCAATCCCTTATCTGGGATAACCTCTTGACCTATAACTTCAACGTCAACACAAACCACAACTTTGAGGTGATGGCGGGTACTTCTGCTTTTAGAAGCGACGGAGCCCAACTTTCCGGCAGCAACATCAACCTGGTGTTGAGTGACCTGGAACACGCCTACCTGACCAACGCGTCTAACACCGACGGTACTACCATTGACCTCACCGGTGAGCCTTGGGCCCAGGACAGAAGGATGTCTTACTTTGGTAGATTCAACTACAACTTCAAAGAAACCTACCTGATCAACGCTACTTTCCGGGCCGACGGCTCGGCCAGATTCGGGAGAAACAGACGCTGGGGATACTTCCCGTCCATCTCTGCCGGTTGGGTGGTAACAAACGAGACCTTTGCTGATGGCGCCGGAGATTGGCTGGATTACTTTAAAGTTCGCGCCAGTTGGGGCCAGGTAGGTAGCCAGAACATTGATCCTTACCAGTTTGTGTCTTTGGTGACATTTGCCAACACCAACTACATTTTCGGTGATAAAGAAGGAGTACTTACCCCAGGTGCTTATATCAGCAGATTGGGCAATGATGATGTGAAGTGGGAGACCTCAGAGCAAACGAACGTGGGGTTTGATGCCAACTTCCTGGCCGGCAAACTGAGCGTGAACTTTGACTGGTATGACAAAACCACCAAGGATTGGTTGATCAGAGCGCCAATTCTGGCCACGGCCGGAGCCGATGCTCCCTTCATCAACGGAGGCGATGTGAAAAACACCGGGGTGGAGTTAGCGTTGGCGTACAACAGCAACGTAGGAGGCTTCAACTACAGCATTGGCGTTAACGGTGCCTACAACAAGAACCGCGTGCGCGAAATCCCAACCAATGACCAGATCATCCACGGCGATCCGAACGTGTTGTTTGACAACTCCCTGGAATTCTACAGAGCGCAGAACGGCTATCCAATCGGGTATTTCTGGGGCTTGAAAACGGATGGTATTTTCCAGACCGAGGCAGACGTAGCCGCCTACAGAGGCGCTGAAGGCACCCTGATCCAGCCCACTGCCCAGCCAGGCGATGTGCGTTTCGTGGACCTGAACGGCGACGGCGTGATTGACAACGCAGACAGAACCCAGATCGGGAATCCAAACCCTGACTATACCTTCGGGATCAACCTGTCTGCCAACTACAAAGGGTTTGACTTCTCTTTGTTAGCCTCAGGCGTGGCCGGAAACCAGTTGGTGCAGTCTTACCGCAACCAGGCCAGCCAGTATCCAAACTTTACCACGGCTATCCTGGACCGGTGGCATGGACCGGGGTCTTCCAACACCATGCCCCGCGTGACCACTGACAACAGAAACTGGGCAACCTTCTCAGACCTGTACATCCATGACGGCGATTTCCTGAGAATCAGCAACATTTCCCTTGGATATGATTTCGGAAAACTGATCAATAAAAGCTATTTGCGCCAGGTGCGGGTATATGCCTCTGTTCAGAATCTGTTCACTTTCACCAAGTATGAGGGAATGGATCCGGAGATTGGATACAGCAACGGTTTCGCCAGCGGGGTAGACTTAGGGTATTACCCACGCCCCAGAACTGTTTTGGTAGGCACAAACATTAAATTCTAATTCCAAGGAGGTTCATAGAAATGAAAAATATAAGCAAAGCAATTCTCTTGGCGGGCGTCTTATCCTTAGGTGCATGTAAGGATAGTTTCCTGGAGGTTGACCCCATCACCAACGTAACCGATACAAACTACTTTAGAACCCCAGAAGATGCCTTCAGGGCGCTGGTAGGCTGCTATGATGGCTTACAGATCATCTGGTCAGAGGGAGTGAGTTTACCGGTGGCCGCAGAGATAATGTCAGACAATGCCTTCGGGGGAACCGGCGCCTCAGACGGATTCGGGTACCAGATGCTGGATGAGTTTGACAGAACCCGCTCTCCCGCCGACCAGAACCTGTTTGGGGCTAACTGGGCCGCCTATTACGAGGCGGTTTTCCGGTGCAATACCCTCATTGGGAAGATGGACCAGATCAACTGGACCGGAAGTGAGCAGCTGAGAATGGCCTATGAGGCAGAAGCCAGATACCTACGGGCTTTCCTGTACTTTGACATGGTGCGCCTG
Source organism: Rufibacter hautae (assembly GCF_008271695.1). Lineage (GTDB taxonomy): Bacteria > Bacteroidota > Bacteroidia > Cytophagales > Hymenobacteraceae > Nibribacter > Nibribacter hautae. The sequence goes on along the minus strand of NZ_VKKY01000001.1, from coordinate 459,902 downwards.
TGGGGCAATATCCCGTTGGTGATCGCTCCTACCACCGAAAACGTGCCCCAGGCTACCCCAGACGAGGTGTACAAACTGATTGCCGAGGACCTGAAGTTTGCCGCTGAGAACCTGCCGGCTACGAATTATGCCGCGCAAGCAGCGGGTAACAAGGGCCGGGTAACCAAATGGGCCGCAGAGTCTCTGATTGGCCGGGTGTACCTGTATTACACCGGCTACTACGGTAAGTCGGATTTAGTGGGTACCGTATCTCAGGCCCAGGCTCTGGCGTATCTGGAGGATGTGATCTCCAACAGCGGGCACGGACTGGTAGATGATTTCGCCAACCTGTGGCCAGCCGCGTCGGTGGCCAACTATGCCGGCGAAGACAACAAGGAAACGGTTTTTGCCGTGAAGTACACCTACACCAGCGATTACAACGGAAACACCGACGGAAACCACTGGATGGTGATGCTGGGCATGCGCGAGCAATTCAGCTACCCGTACGGAAACGGTTGGGGTGGTGGCACGGTTAACCCAAAACTGTGGACTGCTTTCAGTACCAATGATACCCGTAAAGCGGCTTCCATTATTTCCATCGCAGATGAGAACATCAACTTCGCGAACCAAGGAAAGCAACGGGAGTACACCGGCTATTACAACAAGAAGTACAGCCCCATGGTGGATGAGCAAGGCAACAGCATTCCCGTGGAGAATGGCGCGGTGAACTTCATGATCGGGCAGTTCCAAGACTATGTTGCCATCCGTTTTGCCGATGTGCTGCTCATGGCCGCTGAGTTGGGAAGCCCCAATGCCCAAAGCTATTTTGACCTGGTGAGAAAGCGGGCCTACAAAGAAAACGTCACGCCAATAGCCGTGTCAAAAGCTGCGATCATGGCAGAACGCCGGTTAGAGTTCGCCAATGAGGGAATCCGGTACTGGGATCTGCTTCGCCAGGGCATAGACGTGGCAGCGAACGCCATCGCGGAAAGCACCACTTTACTAAACGCCGGGTCTCCGGTGGCCAAGGTGATTGCGGCAAACAAGGTAAGAGAAACCCAGGGATTGCAGCAGATTCCGTATACCCAGATAACTTTATCTAACGGAGTCCTGAAGCAAAACCCAGGTTGGTAAGGGCAAGAAGATAGGCATAAAAAATAAGGGTTTTCGGCCTGATTTTCTAAAAACGTGCTCTAAATGGGCCCTTGGAATCAGGCCGGAAAGTTTCTTCTGACAATCTAAAATCATACAGATGAAAAAGTTAAAATCATTCTTATCACTCATCCTGCTGGGGGCTTTCGGTTTATCTGCCTGCCAGGACGATGACCATGAACTGGGGGCCATGCTGTCGCCCTCTGATGTTTCCATTAAGGTGGTTCAGGATCTGTCTTTGGACCCAGGTGGGAACACGGTCATCCTGATCAACGAAACCCCGGAGACCATCTCCATGTGGGATTACCAGACCGGCCGGTCTACCCGCACCATTGACACCGTTAGATACGCTTTTGCCGGTGACTACACCATCAAATTCTCGGCGGTGACCGGTGGCGGAATTGTGGAGCTTCCGGCTAAAACCATCAAGGTTACCCAGAACAACCTCAACTACGTGAATGACCCGCTGTGGACCGCTCTTTCCGGCGGACCGGGCAACGAGAAAACCTGGATCCTTGACATTGACGCCCACCACTTTGATGGTCCTATGTACTTCTATGGCACAGACACCGGATGGGAAGGCGTATGTACCAAAGCCGGCGGAGACTGCTGGAACTGGAACCCAGACTACAAAGGCAATTCCTGGCTGATGCCGTACGGTGACTACGGCACCATGACCTTCAGCCTGAAAGGCGGCGCTACCGTAACGGCGAACCACACCATGATCCCTGGCAAAGGCACCGAGACGGGTACGTACTTCCTGGATGCGGCCAAGAAAACCTTAACCCTTACCGGTGCTTCTATTCTGCATGATGCCGGTCGTGATGCCTGCGTTGCCGATTGGGGCAACATCAGATTGCTGACTTTGACCGAGAACTCCATGCAGTTGGCGGTGCTGCGTAAAGGCTCCTGCGAAGGACCTGCCTTGCTGGTGTACAACTTCGTGCCTAAGCCATAAGGTCTGAGAGTACTTTGAATCCTTGTCCCTCATGAGATTGAAGGGCAAAAAGCAGAATCGGCTGGTGAACATCTGTAAAGCTGGTGGTCTCCAGCCGATTTCTTTTTAAACCAATTCACCCATTATCTACCTCCACAAACATGATGCGGCAAAAACTGCACCTTCATACCCTGCTTATCACGCTATTGACGTTAGGAGCCTGTACTTCCACGGATACTTTGGTAAGGGAACGCGCTGATTTTACCAAAAACTGGTCCTTCAACTTAGGCGACAATGCCAGTGCCAAGGAAACCACTTTCAATGACAGCCAATGGCGCAAACTGAGCGTGCCCCATGACTGGAGCGTGGAAGGCAAATTTGATGAGAAGAACCCGGCGGGCGCCGGCGGCGGGGCTTTGCCCGGCGGCATCGGTTGGTACCGCAAAACCTTCACCGTAGACGCAAAGGACAAAGACAAACTGGTTTACCTGGACTTTGACGGCGTTTACACCAATTCTGAGGTTTGGGTCAATGGTCAGTACCTGGGCAAAAGACCTTACGGGTATATCTCTTTCCGGTATGACATCACGCCGCACCTGAAATACGGGCAGGAGCAGAACGTGGTAGCCGTAAAGGTAGACAACGCCCAGCAGCCCAATTCGCGCTGGTACTCAGGGTCTGGCATTTACCGCAACGTGTGGTTGGTGAAAACCAACCCGGTGCACGTAGACCAGTGGGGCACGTTTGTGACCACGCCGCAGGTATCGGAGCAAGCCGCTACGGTAAACATCACTACCAGCATCAGAAATGCCAAAAAGCAGAGCGGAGACATCACCTTGCGCACGCTGGTGGTGGATGCCCAGGGCAAGGAAGTCGCCCGTACGGCCTCGGAGAAAGTAGCCTTGCAGAACGACGTTACGGAGGTGAAACAGGACCTGACGGTGACTAATCCCAAGCTATGGTCGGTGGAGAATCCGTACCTGTACAAAGTGGTGACGCTGGTGGAGCAGAACGGCAAAGTGGTAGACAACTTTGAGACGCCGCTGGGCATCAGGACCTTCAATTTCGATGCGAAGACCGGTTTTACCCTCAACGGTAAGCCCATGAAGATCAACGGGGTCTGTAACCACCATGACCTGGGTGCTTTGGGCGCGGCCATCAACGTGCGGGCGCTGGAGCGGCAACTGGAGATCATGAAAGGCATGGGCGTGAACGGCATCCGGACCTCGCACAACCCACCGGCCCCTGAGCTGCTGGACCTCTGCGACAAAATGGGCTTCATTGTCATGGACGAGTCCTTTGACATGTGGAAGAAAGAAAAAAGCAAGTATGACTACAGCCTGGCCTGGGACCAGTGGCACAAACGCGATCTGGAGAATTTCATCAAGCGCGACCGCAACCATCCCAGCGTGTTTATCTGGAGCATCGGCAATGAGATACCGGAACAGTGGGCCCCGGAGGGAACCACCATTGCCAAAGAACTGGTAAGCATCGTGAAGAACCTGGACACCACACGTCCGGTCACGGTGGGCATCAATGAGCCGAACCCCAACAACACCATCTATAAGTCTGGGGCTTTGGATTTATTCGGGTTCAACTACCACCACCAGGACTTTGAGAAGTTTCCGCAGACCTTTCCTGGGCAGAAATTCATCGCAACGGAGACCGTATCGGCGCTCATGACGCGCGGGCACTATGACATGCCGGCAGACAGCCTTCGCCGCTGGCCTATCCGGTGGGATCTGCCTTTCACCACGGGCAACAAAGACCTCACTGTATCGGCGTATGACAACGTAAGCACGCCCTGGGGTTCTACCCACGAGGAGACCTGGAAGATCATGAAAAAGCACGCCTATCTGTCTGGACAGTACATCTGGACCGGCTTCGATTACCTGGGGGAGCCCACGCCGTACACCTGGCCGGCCCGTAGCTCTTACTTCGGGATTGTGGATTTGGCCGGTTTCCCCAAAGACGTGTATTATATGTACCAAAGTGAGTGGACAAACAAGCCCGTGCTGCACGTTTTCCCGCACTGGAACTGGGAGCCCGGCAAGACCGTGGATGTGATGGCCTACTACAACAACGCCGATGAGGTGGAGCTGTTCCTGAACGGGAAATCGGTGGGCGTGAAGAAGAAACAAGGCGATGACCTGCACGTGAGGTGGCGCCTGCCTTTCCAGCCGGGGACCTTGAGAGCGGTATCCCGCGCGGGCGGCAAGGAAGTCCTCACGAAGGAAATTAAGACCGCCGGGGCTCCGGCCAAAATCGTGCTGGAGGCCGACCGCACCCAAATCTCCGCCGATGGCAAGGACCTGTCCTTCGTGACGGTGAAGATCCTAGACAAAGACGGCAACCTGGTGCCCCGCGCCGATAACCTGGTTCACTTTACCATAGACGGAAAGGCAACCCTCGCGGGCGTGGACAATGGCCTGCAAACCAGCATGGAGTCGTTCAAAGCAAACCACCGCAAAGCGTTCAACGGGCTCTGCCTGGCCATCCTGCAGGCGCAGGAAGAAGCCGGCACCGTGAAACTGACGGCCACTTCTGAAGGACTTGCCCCGGCTACCGTGACCATCCAACTGAAAAAGTAAAAGACAACCCTCTGTTTTAAGCCTGATTCTGAAGAATTAGCCTTAAAATAGAGGGGAAAATGTGGTCTTATCAATGCTATATTACATGAAAAAACAAGTATCGTTCTTCTTTCTGCTGGTGCTGTTGGTGTGCTTCGGGGCCACGGCGCAGAACAAAATCAAGGTGGCCTGCGTGGGCAACAGCATCACCGAAGGCCATGGGCTGAAGCAGCCGTACCCTGTTGTATTGCAACAGTTGCTGGGCGATGCCTACGAGGTGCGCAACTACGGTTTGGGCGGACGCACGTTGCTCAAGAAAGGCGATTTCCCGTTCTGGAACGAAAGCAAATACCAGGAAGCCCTGGCCTGGAACCCCGATATTGTGATCATCAAACTGGGTACCAACGACTCCAAGCCCCAGAACTGGAAGTTCAAAGATGAGTTCGTGCCGGATTACATCCAGTTTGTGACCTCTTTCAAGAAACTGGCCTCTAAACCCAAAGTGTACGTGTGCAACCCGTTGCCGGTGTTTGAAACCAAGTGGGGCATCAACGAGCCCGTAGTAAAGAACGAGATTCTGCCGGCGGTGAAGAAAGTGGCCAAGAAAACCAAGGCCAAGACCATTGACCTGTACACTCCTTTTCTGGGCAAACCCGAGCTGACCTATGACGGAATCCACCCCAACGATGCCGGCGCGGCGCTGCTGGCCCAGGAGGTATTCAAAGGCCTGAAGATCAAAGCCCAGAAGACTGCCAACCGATAACTCCAATTCAGGCCAGTTTTGGTAAAATCAGGCCCGAAATACATGCCTTGTCATAGCACAAACCTGCTGCAAAAATCGGGTTGTCTCTATTCAAACTTATTCCATACCGTATTCCACTTCTCAATGCCGTACCGTTACGTTCTATTGCTGGTTTTACTTTTTACGGGAGGGGCTTTCACGGCCTCGGGCCAGACGGATCTTTTCAGTCAGCCTAAAAAAGGCTTCGCGAGTTGGCTGCCGGCGCCTAGTTGGGAGCATGCGTTACTCAGCGGAAACGGGGCCATGGGCGCCATGGTCATGGGCAACCCGCACGACGAGACCATCATCCTGAACCAGGCTCAGCTGTACCTGCCCGCTACTGAACCCAAGCCACCCATTGACCAAGCCAGCCGATTAGACGAGATTCGCGCGCTCATTCTGGCCGGCAAAGGGGAGGAGGCCGCCAAGGTGCCGGTGAAGCAGAGCATGAAAGAAGGCTACGGCGGACACCTGTGGTCTAACCCGTACGTGCCCGCGTTTGACGTGCGCCTGCAGATGGAGCCGTCCAACGTGCAGAAGTACGTGCGCACCGTGGACTTTGAAACCGGCGAGGCTAACGTCACCTGGACCGATGCCAAGGGCACCTACCAGCGTCGCCTGTTCGTCTCCCGCCCCGATAGCGCGGTGGTCATCTCCATTAAAGGTACCGGCAAAATCACCGGCCGCCTGTCCTTCGCCCGCCGACCCGTGGAATGGACGCAGTGGGAGCAGATCAACCGTACTGTGGAGAACGTGAACACAGGTGCCACCGACAATAAGTGGCTAACCTACCGCAGTGCCTACAAGAAACGCTGGCCGGGCAGTCTGGAGGGCTACGAAGGCGTGGGCCGGGTAGAGGTGAAAGGCGGCAGCTCGCGCACCGAAGGCAATGAGTTCATCGTCCAGAATGCCGATGAAGTGCTGGTGTTCATCAAGATCAACGCCAACTACAACTACGCCCAGTCACAGGTAGACCAGATCAAAAAGCATTTGGCTTCTTTGCCCGCAGATTACCAGGCTTTGGTGACGCGCCATCGCAACGTGCACGGCGAGTTGTTCAATAGAGTGAAGCTGGATTTAGGCGGCGGAGCCGATGCGGACCTGTACACCGAGGCGCTGAACCTGAAAACCAAAACCGGCCAGGTGGCACCCGCCATTATTGAAAAGCAGTTTGATGCAGCCCGTTATAACATCATCTCGGCCACCGGCATTAATCCGCCTAACCTGCAGGGCATCTGGGGCGGTACCTGGTCGCCGGCCTGGTCATCAGATTTTACCCATGACGGAAACGTGGAAGTCGCCATCTCGGCGCTGCTTACCAGCCGAGTGCCCGAACTCATGCACGCCTACTTTGATTACCATGACAAGCGCCTGCAGTTCTATAAAGACAACGCCAAAAAGATGTTCGGGACGCGCGGCATCCATGTGCCCTCGCACACCAGCAGCCACGGCTGGGACAACCACTTTGACCCTATCTGGTGCCTCAGCCTCTGGACCGGAGGCGCCGGTTGGACCGCCAGTTTCTACAACGACTATTGGCTGCACACCGGTGACCGGAAATTCCTGAAAGAGCGGGCGTATCCCTTCATGAAAGAATCGGCGCTGTTTTATGAGGATTTTCTGAAAACAGGTCAAGACGGCAAATACTTATTCAACCCCTCGTACTCTCCTGAGAACAACCCGGCTAACTTCAAATCGCAGGCCAGCATCAACGCCACCATGGACGTGATGATTGCCAAGCAACTGCTCAGAAACTGTATTGCCGCGGCAAAGGAGTTGAAAACCGATAAAGCGCAGGTGAAAATTTGGCAGGAAATGCTCACTAAAATGCCCGCCTACGAAGTGGACGAGGCCAGCTCCCTGAAAGAATGGCTTTGGCCCGGTTTGCAGAACAACCACCAACACCGGCACATCTCGCACCTGTACAGCCTCTATGACCAGGTAGACCCTGATTTCAAAAACAACCCTCAACTGCTGGCGGGAGCGCGCAAGGTGGTGGAAGAGAAAATGAAGTTCCGCTACAAAGAAAACGGCGGAGAAATGGTCTTCGGGATGGCGCAGTTGGCCTTTGTCACCGCCAACCTGGAAGATGCGCCCACCACCGCCCAACTGATTGACTGGCTCTCGCGCTTTTACTGGACCAACGGGTTGGGCACGTACCATAACCCCGGTTCTCTGTTCAATATGGACTTGAGCGGCGGGTACCCCTCGGTGATCATGCGGGCGTTGGTGTACTCAGAACCGGGTGTGGTGAAACTGCTCCCGGCGGTGCCGGAGGCCTGGCAAACCGGCACCATTTCTGGTTTGCTCTTGCGCGGCGGTGTGGAAGTGAAAAGCCTGGCCTGGAGCCAACAGGAGGCTACCGTGGTGTTGCAGGCTCCTAGAAAGCAAACCATCACGCTGCAAGCACCTAAAAACATGCAACTGGTTTCGGGCGCCAAAGCCACCAAGGGGGAAAGAACTTCTAACGTGGATTTACCCGCCAACAAAGAGGTGCGGCTGGTTTTCAGGGCAAATCCTTAAAAACGGGCTTAAAACCAGCGGGCTTTTCTCTTCAAGGAAATCCTTTCTGGATCATTAACATTTAGAGTAGGTATCAGAAACAAACGAGGCATTCCGGTCTGGCGGGGTGGTGCTACTTTTATCTTCAAAGTTTCACTCTCCTGTTTAGGGCTGTTTTCCCGAAATCAGGCCTTAAACAGGAGATGGGAACCTCGCACAAGTAAACCTGTCATTATTTTTCACCCCTAAAAAGAGAGTATGGCCCACCTGTACGCTTACCAAGTTGCCGCATCAGCTTATAAAGGAAAAGCCCTTCTCAAAAAGGTAAGGAAAGGCTTGTTGCTGCTTTGCCTGAGTCTTTCTTATTTCTCCGTGCGGGCCCAGGCCCCGGAGGTGTACCGCTGGAAAAGCGTGCAGATCAACGGCGGCGGTTTTGTCACGGGCTTGGTGTACCACCCCACGGAAAGAAACCTGCTGTACGCCCGCACCGATGTGGGCGGCGCTTTCCGGTGGGATGCCACCGCCAGGGTGTGGATTCCGATTACCGATCACCTTACCCGCGCCGATGAAAACCACATGGGGGTGTTGAGTGTGGCCTTGGACCCTTCTAACCCAGAGAAAGTGTATCTGGCCACCGGGCTTTATTCCCAATCCTGGGCAGGAACCGGGGCCATCATGGCTTCCTCAGACCGGGGCGCCACCTGGACCAGAACCAACCTTTCTGTAAAACTGGGCGGAAACGAGGATGGCCGCTCCACGGGCGAGCGGTTGCAGGTAGACCCTAACCTGGGCAGCACCCTTTACCTGGGCACCACCACCGACGGGCTCTGGCGCAGCACCAATTCGGGCGCGGCCTGGAGCAAGGTGAGCAGTTTTCCGGTGGCCACTACTGCTAGTGGCAGTGGGGGAATCGGGTTCGTTTTGTTCGACAAGCGCAGTGGCTCCAGTGGTTCAGCTACTCAGATTCTCTACGTGGGCGTCCTCCGGATGGGCAGCACCAACCTGTACCGAAGCACCAATGGTGGTTCTACCTGGGAAGCGGTGCCCGGCCAGAACACCAACTACATGCCGCACCACGCCGAGATTGCTGCTGACGGAACGCTTTTCGTGACGTATGCCAACAGCCCGGGGCCAAACGGTGCTACCGCAGGAGCCGTTCGGAAATTCAACCCTGCCACCGGCGCCTGGACCGACCTAACCCTGCCCGCCGGCCAGGGAGGTTTTGCCGGGCTCAGCCTAGATGCCCAACAACCCAATACCTTGATTGTGTCTACCCTAAACCGCTGGTGGCCCAACGATGAAATTTACCGCAGTACCGACGGTGGTGCCTCCTGGAAAGCGGCTCTGGGAACCGGTACCCGGGACCACACCTCGGCTCCGTATGCCGCAGCCTCCAGCCCACATTGGTTAGGCGATATAGAGATTGATCCGTTTGACTCCAACGTGGCTTGGTTTATTACCGGTTACGGCGTTTTCCAGACCACCAATCTGCAGGAAGCTTCCCAGAACCGCCCTGTTGCCTGGGTTTTCCAGAACAAGGGCCTGGAGGAAACCGTGCCTTTGAAACTGATCAGCCCACCAACCGGCGCGCCACTGGTAAGCGCCATCGGCGACATAGACGGTTTTCGGCATGATAACCTGGATGTTTCGCCCGTGGCCGGAAGGTTGTCCCCGCGCTTCGGGACCAACACTTGGATTGACTATGCCGCGAACCAGCCCGCTACCATGGTCCGGACCTCAAACAACGCAGACGGCAAATACGGGGCTTATTCCACAGACGGGGGCACCTCCTGGACGGCCTTCGGGAGTGCACCGGCTGGCACTTCTGGCGGAGGTTCTATTGCTATTTCTGCCGATGGGGCTACGTTGGTGTGGGCTCCCGCGGGCGTGAGCACCGTCTATTCTTCCACCAACAGAGGCACCAGTTGGACAGCTTCCTCGGGCATCTCCAAATCTGACCTTAAACCTATGGCCGACCGGGTAAACGCCCGTAAGTTCTATTTGTATGACGCAGGCGCTAACCGCGTAATGGTGAGTACCAATGGAGGCGCTTCTTTCACCGCCGCCGCCACGGGGTTACCCTCCGTGGAAAGCTGGCAGTTCTGGGCCGCCACCGTGTACCCCACCTACGGGGTGGAGGGCGATGTGTGGCTCACCAACCCTAACGGAGGTCTGTACCATTCCTCCAACTCCGCGGCCTCATTTACCAAGCTTAACAATGTGCAGGAAGCCACCAAGGTAGGCTTCGGGAAGGCGAAGGACGGCAACACCTACCCAGCCGTGTTTATAGTAGGCAAAGTGAATAACCAGCTGGGCTTCTTCCGCTCAGATGATGCCGGCGGTACCTGGATCATGATTTCAGATGAAAAACACCAATTTGGCGGCATCAATGACATCACCGGTGACCCAAGGGTGTTCGGGAGAGTGTACCTGGCTACCGCAGGCCGGGGCATTCTGTACGGCGATGCGCCCGGGGTGGTCAGTGGCGTTGCGGAGGCGCAAAAACTGGAGCTGAGTTACGGACCGAATCCTTTCTCAAAGGAAATAAAGATCAAGGCACCGCACCGGTTCACCTACGAAATCAGAACAGTGACCGGGAGCCTGGTGGAGAAAGGAGTGAGCACCGGGCAGTCTGCCGTAGGTAAATCCCTACCCCGCGGCCTTTACGTGCTCACGGCCACCTCCCAGAACCGGGTGAGCACCATAAAAATCATCAAACAATAGCAACCCCAGACTTATCAATCAGAATACCTTTTACCCACAATTTTCAGAATATGACCTATAAACGTCCCAGTTTCAGAGTGCTGTGCAGTCTGGTGCTGGTAGCTTTCACGGTAGCCTGTTCCACCTCAGAGAAGGTGCAGACTTCAGACCCGCAGGCCAGTGCTTTATCCTCAAACGAAGGCAACGGCATCAACATGAGCCACGAGGCCCAAATCAATGAGCTCATTTCAAAAATGACGCTGGAAGAGAAAGTGAACATGATCCACGGCGTGTCTTCCTTTACCTCGGGCGGAGTTCCCCGGCTAGGCATCCCGGAGATGGTCATGTCCGATGGTCCGCACGGTGTACGCCCGGAGCACGGCCGCGATTGGGCTTTGGACAACGCCGGAAACGATTCTTCTACGTATCTGCCTACCGGTGTGGGGCTGGCCGCCACCTGGAACCCTGAGTTGGGCTACGCCTTCGGGGAAGTGCTGGGCAGCGAGGCGAAAGCGCGGGGCAAGGACATCATCCTGGGCCCGGGCGTGAACATCATGCGCACGCCATTGAACGGTCGTAACTTTGAGTACCTATCTGAGGACCCGTATCTGACCTCAAGGATGGCAGTGGGCTATATCAAAGGGGTGCAGAGCCAGGGCGTGGCCGCCTGCGTGAAGCACTACGCCGCCAACAACCAAGAAATCAAGCGCGCCAAGGTGAACGTGGAGATGAGCGAGCGGGCGCTACGCGAATTGTACCTGCCGGCGTTCAAGGCCGCCATCACCGAGGGCGGCGCGCTCTCCATCATGGGCGCTTACAACAAGTTCAGAGGCCAGTACTGCACGCATAACCAATACCTCATCAATGACATCCTGAAAGGAGAATGGGGCTTCAAAGGCCTGGTGGTAAGCGATTGGGGCGCCGTCATGAACACCATGGAGGCCATCAACAACGGCACCGATATTGAAATGGGGACCGATCTACTGCAGATGCCCAACATTAACTACAACAAGTTCCTGTTAGGCGACACGGTGATCACGCTGGTGAAAAGCGGCCAAGTGAAAGAAGCCCTTATTGACGAGAAGGTGCGCCGCATCCTGCGGGTGATGTCCCATACCAACATGATCGGGGCTAAACGCACCCCCGGAGCCTTGAGCACGAAAGCCCACCAGGAAACCGCCCGCAGGATTGCCGAGGAAGCCATCGTGCTTCTGAAGAACGACGGGAATCTGCTGCCTTTGCAAAAAACGGGCGTAAAATCCATTGCCGTGATTGGTGCCAATGCCACGCGCAAGCAAGCCATGGGCGGAGGTTCCTCGCAGGTATTGCCTCCGTATGAAGTAACGCCGCTGCAGGGTATCCAGAAACTGGCCGGTGCCGGAGTGAACGTGACCTTTGCCCCAGGTTTTGAAGTGACCCGCGCCGAAAAAGCAAACCAAGCCCTGATTGACGAAGCCGTGAAAGCCGCCAAAAGCGCCGACCGGGTAATCTTCGTGGGCGGCTGGACGCACGGCTACACCGATGCCTGGAACGGCGGCGCCTATGACGCCGAAGGAGCCGACAAGCCGAGCCTGAAAATGCCCTTCGCGCAGGACCAACTGTTGACTGCCGTGCTCAAAGCGAACCCTAATACCGTGGTGGTGCTCATCGGCGGTGGCCCGATTGACATGAGCCAATGGATTGGCCAGACCAAAGCAGTGGTGCAGGCTTGGTACCCCGGCATGGAAGGCGGCACGGCCCTGGCCAAAGTCCTCTTCGGGGAGACGAACCCGTCTGGTAAGTTACCGGTATCCTTCCCTAAAAGACTGCAGGACTCACCCGCGCACGCCCTGGGTCAGTACCCCGGCGACAAAGACACTGTGAACGTTGAGTACAAGGAAGACATCTTTGTGGGTTACCGCTATTTTGACACCTACAAAGTGGAGCCGCTGTTCTCCTTCGGGCACGGTTTGTCTTACACCACCTTCGGCTACAGCGACCTGAAGCTTAACCGCCAGGGCGATGCGGTGCAAGTGCAGTTGCAAGTGAAAAACACCGGGCCAGTAGCGGGCGCCGAGGTGGTGCAGCTTTACGTGAAAGACGAGCAATCCTCGGTGAAGCGGCCGGAGAAAGAACTCAAGGCCTTCTCAAAAGTCTTCCTGAAGCCTGGTGAATCAAAGACCATAACGCTTACGCTAGCCAAAGATGCGTTCCAGTTCTATGACGAAGCCAAAAAAGGATGGGTGCTGGAGCCCGGCAAATTCCAGATCTTGGCCGGATCTTCTTCCAAGGATATCCGGGCAAGGGGAGAAGTGACTTTGTAATTTGAATTAGCTTGTAACTATAAAAAGAGCCGCAGTCTTGTAGACTGCGGCTCTTTCTGTTTTAGGGCTTTTTTTGGAAAATTGGCCTTTAAATGGGAATGGATTTAGGTTGAGCCAAAAGCTTTGCAGAAAGCCGATTTCTATTTAATGAACTCCTGATAGCGGCGCAGGGCTTCTATGTAGTAGTAATCGGCGTAGGTGAGGGGCGTGTCTACTTCTGTGCCGGCCGGAAGGTGGCCAACGCCGTGTTTCAGGATAAACCCGCCGTTCGTGCCAGGTGCCGCCCGGTAGGTGTCGGTGGACAAAGCCTGGAGGATAGTTTCGGCGGCGCTGAAGTACTTACGGGCCGTTGCTTCGGGGGCGTACCGGCAGAGTTCCAGCAGGGCGGCTGCGTTGATGGCCCCGGCAGAAGCATCCCGAAGGGCGTTTGGGATGTTGGGGGCATTGAAGTCCCAGTAAGGGATTTTATCCTCGGGTAGGTTAGGGTGGTTCAGCATAAAATCTGCCATGTTGGTGGCTTGGGTCAGGTATTGCGGGTCTTTGGTCTCGCGGTACATGACGGTATAGCCATACAGTCCCCAGGCTTGGCCGCGCGCCCAGGCAGATTCATCGGCGTAGCCTTGGGCGGTTCTTTTTTGTTGCACCGCTCCCGTTGCCGGGTCATAATTGATGACATGGTAAGAGCTGTAATCTGGCCGGAAGTGGTTCTTAAGGGTGGTGTTGGCGTGGGTAACGGCAAGTTTGTAGAAAGAAGAATCGCCGGTGGCCTTTGTGGCCCAGAACAGCAGTTCCAGGTTCATCATGTTGTCAATGATCACCAGAAACTCGTTTTTATTGGAGTCCCAGGACTTGATGGCTCCTACTTTGGGATTGAACCTGGAAGAAAGTGATTTGGCGCTGTTCACCAGAATGTCTTTGTACGCGGCGTTTGGGGTTATCTCGTTTGCTTTCCCATAACTGCAGTACATCATAAAACCCAGGTCATGGGTGGACGTGTTGTACTGTTCCTTTTTCAGAGCCTCCAGCATGCGGTTGGCCTCTGCGTTCAGTTGCTTGTCGCCGGTGGCCTGGTAAAGGTAAAACAACGTTCCCGGGTAAAAGCCGCTGCACCACCAATCCGAGCCGCTGGTCTCCAAACTGTCTTTTGAGGCGTGATACGATTTCGGGAACCTGTTGGCCGGAAGTTTTGCTGCCAGCACTTTGTATTGCGCGGCAGCCTCCTGGTAAATTCCGGAGATAGTCTGAGCGGAGATGTTTGTTTTCTGGGAAGCTCCTTTTGAGGCCGTTTTATTAGAACTACAGCTAAACTGCAGAAAGAGCCCGCTCATCAAAAGCGCCTTCAATAAGATCTTAGTTGTTTGCATAGTTGGTCAGAAGGGGAGGTGATTCATCTGCAAGGATAAGGTTTTAGTTTCTAAGCACAATAGAAGTTACGGTTTGTGCAATAAGATGTGAATGCAAAAGCCTTAAGTTACTTCACCACCTCACATGGAATGTCTTTAATTCTTCCTGCAGAGAACTCATAGGTGGGTTATACTTCTTGAATCTGGGTGATTTGCTCCTTCTTGGTATTCGGCATGATTGGTTTTGGCTCTCTTATGGTCTGTCTGCTTATAGGGAGTGAGTATCTGTTCTTGTTAGTGTGGATTTGAGTAGAAGATAGTCCAATGTAAGTCTGGCCATAGTGAAGTTTCTATAGAATATTAGCCGCTCTATCTTGTTCCTTCCTCTATAAGCCAACTGTATTCTGGGTTGGTGTATATCATTTATTGTAATTTTCAAAATAATGCACTTTTAGATCTTAATCTATAACAGAAAGATGTTCTTTAATGTGACAATAGTAAAGAAGATGATGTTTTAATGTATAAAACTAAATGTGTATTCTTTTATATGGTCCTTCAAAATTTTATAATGATAAAAATACCAGCAAGGAAAATCTGTAAACATAAGGCTTGTCTGCCTTGTTAGAGAAAAGTGGATTCAGGTACTAGTTTGCTTCACTTATTTCAATAAAAGGCCCATTTTTTCAAAAAATAGTAAGGGATTTAACATTTGATACCTCACCCTGAAACATAGAAGGGTACTTTTCAAGAAAGAAATACCTAGTTTTAGGATATAGAAAAAGAAGGGCTGACTTAGAAATGTCTTGTTACTAAGTGTTGCTTACTTCCTTCATGAAGTCACTGCTTTTATGAAACGTTTAGCCTTGAAAGGTAGGAACATATAATAAAGAAGGTTTCCTACTGGATAATTGGAACCTTCTCATGAATGTTTCACTTGTCATAAGGAGTAGGAACTAACCTTTAGAAAGGTAAAAAGGATAAAAGAATACCAGTTTATGGGTTCGCCTGACACTTATTTTTACCTAATAGCTTAGCAAAATATCACCGTTTTACCTTGTGTAGTAGTTTTGAGGGCAAGCTTAAACCATTTCCTCTGTTTGTGTAAATTCGAAATAAACGCTGCTTAATTGTGAAATCTCTAAATTCAGTACTTTTAACAAAGATTTATTTTTATTTATGAAAATGGATTTTGTTTTTTTATCTTTATGCCAACGTTGGCGTATAAACTTGGTTGAGATCGCTGCTTTCAATCAAAGAATTGATAAAAAAGTATTATACCACGGCATAAAATCTTCTTAGATTTGTATGGATGCGAATATCGCTTGGAAGGTGTTGTTGGAAGAAGAAAGGAAAAGCGATCTTATAAAGCACACTGCTTCTCTCAATTAGAGAAAGGCAGACGGAGGTTCTCCCCCTATATCCTCCGGTAGTGCATGTAAAGGCTTCTTCTGTTTGATTTGTTTGGAATAACTTGTTACAGATAATTCCCTGACTAGGCTTCTGCTAGGGAGTTTTTATTATTCACCACTATACTATGTTTACTACCTAATTCAAATTACCCTATGATTCAAAACTTATACTCAGACAAAGATTACCAAAAAAGTAATTACGTCTTGAAATCTAAGAAAGTCTGGATGATGATAGCCATGGTATTGGCTATCCTGACCCAGGCTTTTGACGGTTTGGCCCAGACTGCCAGACGGACAATTACTGGTAAAGTGACCGCGGCATCTGATAACTCTGGAATGCCAGGCGTGAGCGTAGTAGTAAAGGGAACCACAAACGGTGCTTCTACTGATGCAAACGGAAATTTCTCCTTAGAGGCAGGTAATGCCGATGTGTTGGTCGTGACCTTCATTGGCTATGTGTCTCAAGAAGTGCCGGTAGGAAACAACACTACTATTAATGTAAGTCTGAGAGAAGATGCTCAGACCCTGAACGAGGTAGTAGTAACAGGTTATGGTGAGCTGAGAAAAAATGACCTTACCGGTGCTCAGACCTCTATTAACGCTGCTGCTATTGAGAAAACAGTAAACACTACCATTGAGCAAGCTATTCAAGGCCGTGCCCCTGGTGTTTATGTAACTCAGAATACTGGTGCTCCTGGTGGAGGTATCTCTGTAAACATTAGAGGGGTAAACTCTATCAGTGGTACTAATGAGCCGTTGTACGTAATTGATGGTGTTCAGATTTTAGGAGATGTTTCTCCAAGAGGATCCAATCCCCTTTCAACCTTAAACCCTTCAGACATCGAAAGCATGGAGATCCTGCAAGGACCTTCTGCTACTGCTATTTATGGATCTAGAGCAACCAACGGGGTTGTTTTGATTACAACTAAACGGGGTAAAGCAGGTGATGTAAAGGTGAACTACTCTTATCTGTACAGTCAGCAGACCGCACCTTCTAGATTAGAGGTTATGAATTTGCGCCAATATGCGCAGATGGAAAATGAGTACAAAGCTATTGCTGGTGGTGCAGTTCGGGAAGAATTCCTGGATCCTTCTTTGTTAGGTGAAGGAACCAGCTGGCAAAATGAGTTATTTAACAGCGCTGCCATGCAAAAGCACCAAGTGAGCTTGAGCGGTGGTAGTGAAAAGACAACGTTTTACCTTTCTGGCGAATATTTAGATCAGGCAGGTGTGGCGTTGGGTTCAGGATTTGACCGTGCCTCTGTTCGTTTGAACATAGACAACAAAACCCGCATGTGGTTAGATCTTGGCGCTAATTTCAACTTCTCTCAGACTAATGAAAAGTTAAGCACCACCCAGAACGACATCATCACCAGAGCTATCCAGTTGCCGCCTCACATTCCGGTAAGAAACCTGAATGGTACTTACGGTGGGGGTACTGTGACTACGCAGAACACCTCTGAGCAATTCACGCCGCCAAACCCTATTGGATTGGCAAACCTAACAACCAACGAGTTGACCAGAAGACAGTTCTTGGGTGGTTTGAACATGGCTTTCCATATTCTGCCAGGCTTGGATTTCCGTACTTCTTTGAACACCAACGTGAACTATTCAAACTCGCTTTACTTCCTGCCAACCTATCAGTTTGGCTACCAGAAGAATGAGACCGCTCGTTTGAACAACCGCGACCAGATCAATACCTATTGGAACTGGAACCAAATGCTCCAATATGTGAAGCAGTTTGGAAACCATAACATCAATATCATGGCTACCCATGAGTCGCAGGAGTCTACTTGGAAGCAGATCTTTGCGCAGAGAGATGGTTTCACCACAAACGAAATCCTTGACCTGAACGCAGGTGATAGACTTAGAAGCGATACTGAAGGTGGTCACGGTGACTGGGCCATGGAGTCTTACTTAGGTCGTATCAACTATAATTTCCATGACCGTTATATCGTTCAGGCTGCTTTCCGTGCCGATGGTTCAGTAAACTTTGGTTCTGAAAACAAATGGGGTTACTTCCCTTCCGTGTCATTTGCTTGGAGAGTTACGGAAGAGCCGTTCTTCAACTTGCCACTCGTAAATGACCTTAGATTACGCTTTGAGACTGGTTTAACCGGTAACCAAGGTGGTAGCGGTGCCATTTACGGTACCTTAACTTCAGGTCCATCACCTTGGGGAACCAGCTTCCGGCCAAACAAATATCCAAACCCTAACTTCCAGTGGGAAGAAACCAGAACAGACAACTTTGGTATTACTTTAGGTTTGTTTGAGAACCGGGTGCAGTTAGAGGCTGATTACTATATCAAAAACACTGATAACCTGATCCTGCCAAGCTCATTGCCATGGTACATGGGTACCAACGGTAACGGTTCAATTGCAGCTCCAACCGTAAACGCAGGTTCACTTCAAAACAAAGGGTGGAGCTTCTCCCTTAACACCATCAACGTAGACAATGGTCAGTTCAAATGGGAGTCTAACTTCAACATCTCTCATTTTAAAACCAGAATCAAAGACCTCAATAACCCAACTGGTATCATGGACCGGATTAACTGGTGGATGAACAACTGGACGCAGCGTTCCATCATTGGGGAGTCTCCTTGGATGTTCTACGGTTATGTGGAAGAAGGCATCTTCCAAAGCTTGGAGGAAATCGAGGCTAGCGCCCTGCCAGCTGACAACAATGGAGTTGAATTCCCAATCGCTGAGAACAGCATCTGGGTAGGTGATGTGAAATACAAAGACATCAACGGAGATGGTATCATCACCGGAGAAGACCAAACCTTCATTGGTAACCCTTGGCCTAAATTCTTCGCTGGTTTCACCAATACCTTCTCTTACAAAGGATTTGACCTAAGTGTATTAATTACAAGCACCGTAGGCAACGATGTTTACAACTACCTGCGTAGTGAGAACTCCAACCCTAACAATATCAACTTAGGACGGAACTTGTTCATTGGAGCTTTTGATTATGCGAGAGTAGCCATGGACGCCAATGGCAATCCTTACCTTGAAAACCCTGGTACTAACGTAGCACGGATGTCAGGTGGAAATAAAAACAACAACTTCTCCCGTCACACAAACAAGTATGTAGAAGACGGCTCATTTGTAAGACTTAAGAACGTGACCCTGAGCTACAATCTGCCATCTACTTTATTGGCCAGACAGAAGTTCATCAAAGGAGCAAGATTTGGAGTAAGCGCACAGAACGTTTGGACTATCACAGGATACTCTGGATATGACCCTGAAGTTGGTTCTTACGTGGGACCAAATGCAAGTGCAGATAACGCAGCTATTGGTGTAGATTACGGACGTTACCCATTAACACCGGTATATTCTTTCAACATCGGTATTGATTTCTAATTCTAAACAGCGAGTAAAATGAAAAATAAATATTTCCTTATTGGGGCATTGGCGGCACTATCTGTGTTTTCAGGTTGCTCTGAAGAATTCTTGGACAGACCGCCACAAGACACGCTGGTTGATGCAAATTTCTACCAGACAGATCAGCAGGTTTTGGCTGCTACCGCACCTTTGTATAGTGTAGTCTGGAAAGATTATATTGACCAAGCAAACTTCAAGTTGGGAGACATCCGGGGAGGTACTGTTTTCAGAGCATGGGGTGATAGAGATCATACTCTGTTCAATACCACGTCGGTTTCCCCAGACAATGGGTCCGCTTACCGTGCCTTCTATGTAGTTATTGGACAGGCTAACATGGCCATCGCCAACATAAACAAATATGCAGGGGCAGGGGTTTCGCCAGAAATCAAGAACCATGCATTGGCAGAAGCTAGATTTATGCGGGCCACTGCTTATACCCACTTGGTGTCTAACTATGGGGCAGTTCCTATCATTGAAGACAACATAGCTGTTCTGCAGAATGCTACTTTAGTTAGAAACACTGTAGAGAGTGTTTGGGAGTTCATCACCAGAGACTACCAGTTTGCGGCCCAAAATTTAACGGCATCTGCTGTTGAGCCAGGCAGGATTACCAAATGGTCAGCAGAAGGTATGCTCGCCAGAACTTACTTAACCCGTGCTGGAGTAGAGTCTACTGGTGGTGTTAGAAAGCAGGAGTTTTTGGATAAAGCCAAAGAATTCTCACAAAGAGTGATCACCATGAGTGGTAAATCTTTGCTTCCAAACTATGCCAATTTGTTCTTATACCCTTATGATAACAACAATGAGTCATTGTTTGAATTACAATGGGTATTTACTACTGACTATGCCTCTGCCAATACCATGGTTTCACAAATTACCTACAGCAATGATATTGCGAACGGTGACGGCTGGGGCGGTGACTTGGGGGCTTCCTGGTGGATGCTGAGCCTTTATGACGGCTTACTCCAGGACAACGGTACAAAGCCGGGTTTCACTATGGACCAACGCTTAAAAGCGACCTTCATGCTACCTGGCGCGGTATATCCTGAGATTACCCAAACCGTGAGAGATGCTGCAGGAAAAGAGTCTGAGCAGGACCTTGTTTTCCCAGCACCTGGTGCCACTGCTGACCAGAACTTTGTCAGCATCAAAAAGTACGTAGTTGGGAAAGCCAAAGACGTAGGAGGACAGGCTGCACAGCAGCGTTATCCAAACAACACGTATATGTTACGTTTGGCCGAGATGTACCTGATCTATGCAGAGGCAGCTCTTGGTAACAACGCTTCTACCACAGATGCAACCGCACTGGAGTATTTCAACAAGGTGCATACACGTGCTGGTCTTGCCCCTTGGGAAGGTGGCCTTACCTGGGATGATATCTTTGAAGAGCGCGTGAAGGAGTTTGCCATGGAAAGCATTGTATGGTATGACTTGGTAAGGTTGCACTATTACAATCCAAACAAGGCTTACGAAATCATCAATAGCCAGGACCGTGGCCTATTTGTGGCCAAGCCAGACAGAATGCCTAACCCAACCGGATGGACTTTTGCAAAAACAACTTGGTTTGCTGAAAGAATGGCTGTTGCCAACTCTGGTAACTTCTTACTGCCATTACCTGCCTCTGAGGTAAGCCAAGCGCCAAGCCTGAAAGATCCTGCAGTTCCATATACATTTAAAGACTAGTGCATTTAGGAAAGAATAGAAAAGAACACTATATGAGAACATCATTTAAATCTTTGTTATTCCTGTTTGTTGCTTTTGTGATGACGGGATTGTTTTCAGCCTGTTCGGAAGATGATGATCTTTCGAACGGCGGAAAGCCCATGATTAGTTATGTAAGGGTTACCAGGCCAGCATCTGCTGATTCGCTTATCACCAAAGCAGGACAGGGAGCTATGATTGCCATCGTTGGGGAGAACTTGGGCAATGCCCGGGAACTTTGGATCAATGACCAAGCGGCATCTTTATCACCAACCCTGATCACCAACAACTCCATTATTACCCGGGTTCCTAGTAACATCCCCACCGAAATCACTAACAAGATGAGAATCATCTTTGCGAATGGTGAGGAACTGGTGCATGATTTTACCGTGGACATCAGTGAGCCCAGAGTTGATAGAATGTTGAGCGAGTATGTGAATACCGGCGAGAATGCCACCATTGTGGGTGATTTCTTTTATGAGCCGCTCAAAGTCACCTTTGCTGGTGGCGTTGAAGGAGAGATTGTTTCAATTAAAGATTTCAAAACCATTGAGGTGAAAGTACCAGAAGGTGCGCAGCCAGGCCCCATCACTGTTAGCTCTAACTTTGGAGAAACTGAGTCAGATTTTTGGTTCCGTGACAACCGCAACATCATCGCCGATTATGAAGATACCAACTTTGATGGTTGGTGGCATGGAAGCACTTTCATTAAAAATGGTGATGATCAGGTGCAACCAGTTAGTGGAAAATTCCTGCGCATTGATAAAGAAAGCACTGGTGGCTGGTTTGAGGCTTGGGTTGGAGAAGGTACCATCAAGCAAAAGACCAAAAACATTCCGGCAGATGCTTTTGCTAATCCTGGTAAATACAGCTTTAAGTTCGAGATTAACACCGTTTCACCTTTAGTGTACAATGGTGCCAGAATTCACTTCGGTACCGCTGGTCCAGGAGGCAGAGATAAGGCTACTTATTCCTGGTCGCCTAACATCAACACTGGCAACAAATGGGAAACAGTAAGCATCCCTTTTGAAGATATCTATGCGGCTAACAATTTGAATGGTAATGTATTTACCTATGATCCAAATGGGTATGCAGTTTCCTTCCATTTTGTAGGCCCAGGTACAAAAGCCCAATTTGCGCTGGATAATCTACGGGTAGTTCCAAACGAAATTCCTTAACGAAACCTTCTGATAATTGACGTATGAAGAACTTTTATAATATCAAGGTATTACTAGTGGTATGTTTGTTCGCGACTTTCGG
The DNA here is from genome assembly GCF_008271695.1 of Rufibacter hautae. Classification (GTDB taxonomy): domain Bacteria; phylum Bacteroidota; class Bacteroidia; order Cytophagales; family Hymenobacteraceae; genus Nibribacter; species Nibribacter hautae. The sequence goes on along the minus strand of NZ_VKKY01000001.1, from coordinate 437,878 downwards.
TTTCTTGCAGTCATGTAGTGATGACGAAGATGAAGTAAACTCAGGGCAAGTTGAATTATTAAGCTTTGGCCCAACAGGAGCAAAGCACGGTGAAAAAATCAAATTCATTGGCCATAACCTTAACAAGGTAGAATCCATTGAGTTTGTTGGTGCCTCCGTTGCCAAAACCCAGTTTACCTCGCAATCTTCTGATCTGATTGAACTGGTAATTCCAACTGCTGCAGAAGAGGGTAAAATAACCCTTAAGGTCTCTGGAGGAGAGGATATTGTCTCTAAGACAGTCCTCAGCTTTGAAGTGCCTGTATCTGTTGCTTCGGTAACTGCCAATGCAAAGCCAGGAACTAACATCACCGTGACCGGTAATTACTTAAACTGGGTGGACAGTGTTCAGTTTGGAAGTCTCCAAGACAGCATTGTCACTACTTTTGTTAGCAAGTCAATGACCGAGTTGGTGGTTAGAGTGCCTTTAAGTGCCAAAACAGGTTCGTTGACTCTTTTTACCGGTGGTACTGAGCCAATGGTGATTGAAACCGAACAGGAGATTAACATTAATCTTCCTGCCGTTACCGCTTTGGCACCTAGTCCTTTAAAACATGGCGAAAACCTTACTATCACTGGTACAGATCTGGATCTGGTGAAAGAAGTTGTGTTTACCGGAGTTGGGACAGCTAAAACTGCTACTTTCGTTAGTCAATCGCCTACTCAGATTGTAGTGATGGTTCCTGACAACGCCTCTGCCGGTACCCTGAAGTTGGTGGCCATCTCAGGTGAGGAAGTGACAACCACTCAAAGCCTTACCATTCTGTTGCCCAACATCACTAACTTGACTCCTAACCCAATTGATCCAGGAGTAAATCTTACAATCACAGGTACTAATCTGGATTTGGTGAAGAGTGTGGTTTTCACTGGTGGTACTACTGTTTCAACGTTTGTTAGTAGAAGTGCTACCCAACTGGTGGTGGTAGTTCCGGCCAATGCTTTAAAAGGAGCGTTGACCCTTATCACTAATAAGAACTACCAAGTTTCAACAACTCCGGTTTTAAACATCAAAGGTAATCTGCCGCCACTTGCTGCTTTACCCTTCGCTCTTTTTGATGATGCCAGAAGAGCAGGTTGGGGTGATTGGGGCTGGGGAGGTCCAAGTGTTTGGAACGTAACTGATGTCGTACGCCAGGGTACAATGGCTGCTAAGAAAACGTATGATGGTTCTTATGACGCTATCCGTTTGCATGGTGATGCTGGCGTATCTATGGCCAATTATACCGGAATTACTTTCTCTGTTTTCGGAACTCCTGGTACAGGTGGTAAGAACATGAACTTAGTCATCAATCAAGGATATTCTTCTGCCTACCAATTCAAGATTGTGGAAGGCGAATGGACAACCTACAATATCACTAAGGCTGCCCTAGGAAATCCTGCTACAATTGATGATGTATTGTTCCAATCAGCCGGATGGACTGGAACTGTTTACTATGATCATATCGGATTCTATTAATAGAATTTAGCTTAAAAAGAAAAGAACCCCTGTGATGTAATGTCACAGGGGTTCTTTTCTTTTATGCCTTTATTTAATAGACGCTTATCATAAGTTTAAGCAGCATATAGAAATTGGAACTATCCAAAATCTGCTATATTGCCTAAGGTTCTGGCCTCTGATTTCTGGTAAAGCTGTGCCTTCGGAAAGAGCTTAGCAGGTTAGATGCACTCCTTTTCAGAATATAGCCTATAAAAGCTATTGCCTGTTTTGATGCCAGTTTTATAAAAACAGCTCCAAAACAGGCAGCGGCAAAAACTAGATTTTACAGATAGAAGGAAATCAGGCAGGTTCTGCCAAGGTGCCTTTGAGCCAGGAGTAAGCCTCTTTTGAGTCAGTGAAGGTGCGCAGTGGGATGGGAAAACGTAGCTCTTGGCGGGCCTCTTCTACCTTGTTTTCACGGGTGGAATTGGGCGTGAGAATGCGGGCCATCTTTTCCAACCGGGTCTGCATGAGGTTATGCCCAAATTCTTTAATGACCTCCTTGTACTCGGTGCCCGGAATATCCAGTGAGGCCCTACTGGAATCAATTAGCAAGTTCTTGATGTCATAGCTTTTAATGTGGTCCACTAAAATGAGAAGTGCCTGCCGAATCTCCGGAACCAGAAAATCTTGGACATCGGGCCAATTAATGAACAGGATATCGGTGGCGGGGTCATAGTCTAGGGTGATTAAGCCACTCTGGTAAATGATCATGGACTAGATAAGGATTATGCGCGTGTTGGGGTTCGTGTCTGTTTTGGGGTTGTTTCTGCGAAAATCGGCTTGAAACATATAAAAGGATTAAAGACTCATGCGGGTGATTTCCTTGGGATAGCACACGTAATACTTCTCCACCTTCTTACTGAGAGCCTGAATGTTGGGCAAGTCTGAGGCTTTGGCCACATCCACCACCAGGCTCTGCTTGGTAAGCACATTGATGTTCTCCCCGCCAGATTCATAGGCGTTGTTACTGATCTTGCCTTCCACTACCATATAGTGCGCCTCATCGGCGGAAATGTCAAAGTGCTCCTGCGCCAGTTCGCGGACACCTACCAAAAACTCTATGTCAAACGGGGTAGGGGAGATCATGATTTTGAACAGCTTCCGCTCCAGCAGGGAGATGGATAAATAGCTCAGGATGCTGTCGGGGTGCTCTGCCCAGGCTTTGATGGCACTCCAGACATCGTAGTCATCCAGAGAAACAAAACGCGGCATGATGGTGGAGTCGCGCTCAAAATCCAGCATGGATAGGCTCTCGCGCAGGAAGAACTGCAGGTTCCGGCTGGCGGGCACGTCAATGCCGCGCTGGGTTAGTTCGCGGGCCCGTTGCATGATCTTCATCACCATCTGCTCGGCACTGGTCACCGTCTTGTGCATGTACACCTGCCAGTACATGAGGCGGCGGCTTACCAGAAAACTTTCAATGGAATAAATGCCTTTTTCCTCTACCACCAGTTGGTCTTCGTGCACGTTCAGCATCTTCAGCAACCGGTCAGCGCCAATCTTCCCTTCTGAGACCCCGGTGTAAAAGCTGTCGCGGTTCAGGTAATCCAAACGGTCCACGTCCAGTTGGCTTGAAACCAGTTGGTGGAAGAAATGACGTTGGTAATTATCGGTGAAAATGTCAATGGCCAGTTGCAGGCGTCCGTCAAACTCCTGGTTCAAGAGCTCCATGATGTGCAGTGAAATCTGCTCATGCGGCACCTGGTCAAAAATGGCGGTCTCCAAAGCGTGGGAGAAAGGGCCGTGGCCCACATCGTGCAGCAGGATGGCGGCCATGGAGGCTTCGCACTCTTTGTCGGTAATGATGTTATCTTTGCTGCTCAGGCTCTGCAGGGCAATGTTCATGAGGTGCATGGCCCCCAGGGCGTGATGGAAACGGGTGTGCAATGCCCCAGGGTACACGAACTCCGTCAACCCCAGCTGCTTTATCCGGCGCAGGCGCTGGAAGTAGGGGTGTTGGATGATGTCAAACAGCAGCTCTGACGGAACCGTGATAAAGCCGTAAACCGGATCGTTGAAGATTTTTTTCTTATTCAAGATAACTTAGTTCTTGTAGTGTCCGTTGTCGGTAAATGTAGCATTATGTAATTTCTACGGATTGCGCCTTGAAAAGGCGACATGCCGGGAAAGCCGCTGGATGCGCAAGCCTAAACACAAGCTATGAAAACCAAAAACTAGCCATGCAAAGATATACTATTTTGTGGGCGGACGACGAGATTGACCTTCTCAAGCCCCATATTCTCTTCTTAACGGAGAGAGGTTACGACATTACCCCCGTGAACAGCGGGGCCGATGCCGTGGAGAAGGTGCAGGAACAAACCTATGACCTTGTTTTTCTGGATGAGAACATGCCTGGCCTGAGCGGTCTGGAGGCTTTGGGCGAGATCAAAGCCGCCCGACCTACCATCCCCGTGGTCATGATCACCAAGAGCGAGGAAGAGCACATCATGGAAGAGGCCATCGGCTCCAAGATCGCCGATTACCTCATCAAGCCCATCAACCCCAACCAAATCCTGCTTTCCGCAAAGAAGATCCTGGACAACCGCCGCTTGGTAGAGGAAAGGACCAACAGCTCTTACCAGCGCGATTTCCGGACCCTGGGCATGGCCTTTGGCGAGCGCCTGAGTTACCAGGAGTGGGCCGATGTTTACAAGAAACTGGTGTACTGGGAACTAGAGATTGCCGATACTGCGGGTAAAAGCATGGCCGAGGTCATCAACATGCAGAAAGACGAGGCTAACACCAACTTCGCCAAGTTCATCATGGACAACTACGAGGAGTGGGTGAACGATGAGACGGATGAAATTCCATTGATGTCCCATCGCCTGTTTAAGGACCGCGTGTTCCCTATGATGAAGGAGAGCGACACCCCGGTGTACTTTGTGTTGATAGACAACCTCCGCTATGACCAGTGGAAAGTCCTGGAGCCCATCATCACCGATTACTTCAACGTGGAGCATGAGGAGATGTATTACTCTATCCTGCCTACCACCACCGCTTACGCCCGGAACGCCATCTTCTCTGGCATGCTGCCCGCCGATATCGCCAAGCGGTACCCTAACCTATGGGTGTCTGACGATGAGGAGGAAGGCAAGAACCTGCACGAGGAGGATTTCCTGCAAATCCAGTTCCAGCAGAACAAGGTCAACGACAAATTCAGCTACCACAAGATCACGAACAACACGGCCGGAAAGGAGCTTCTGTCTAAGTTCAGCAACCTTGACAACAATAAGCTGAACGTGATTGTCTACAACTTCGTGGACATGCTCTCGCACGCCCGTACTGATATGCAGATGATCCGGGAACTGGCGGCCGATGAAGCTGCTTATCGTTCGCTCACGCGTTCCTGGTTCCTGCATTCGCCGTTGTTTGACACGCTCAAAGCCATCGCCGATAAGAAAGGCCGTCTCATCATCACCACCGACCACGGTACCGTGCGCGTGAAAAAGCCGTTCAAGATTGTGGGCGACCGCAACACCAACACTAACCTGCGCTACAAACACGGCAAGAACCTGGGCTTCACCGAGAAGGACGTGCTGGTATGCCGCAAGCCAGAGCGTTTCCACCTGCCCAAGAGCAACGTGTCTACGGCCTACGTCTTCGCCATGAACGATGACTTTTTCGCCTACCCCAATAACTACAACTACTACGTGAATCACTACAAAGACACGTTCCAGCACGGCGGCGTATCTTTGGAGGAATGTATCATTCCATTTATAACGCTTTCCACCAAAAATGCCTGAGCCAGTAGCGCGCCAGAAAACTATTAATATTCTCACAAAAGCGGATTTACCCCAAGCCGCCGCCGAATTATTGTCATTTATCGGACAAAAAAAGATAATTTTGTTTGAAGGTGACATGGCGGCCGGTAAAACCACCTTTATCAAGGCGATATGCGCCCAGAAAGGAGTCCGGGAGCCGGTCAGCAGCCCCACGTTTTCCCTCGTGAATGAGTACGAGGCAGCCGATGGGGAACTCATTTACCATTTTGATTTTTATAGGATCGAAAACCAGGCCGAGGCATTGGACATTGGGGCGTTGGAGTACTTCAGCTCCGGGCACCTTTGCCTGATAGAATGGCCGTCTAAGGTAACTGACCTGTTGCCCCCGGAGGGGGTAGAGGTAACCATTGCAACCGGAGAAGCCGAAGAGGCGCGTATCATTAGTTTGAGAGTATATGATGGAGGAAATGACGGAGAAGACCGGGTTTGAGGCCCTGACCAAAGCTACGGCGCGTGGTCTCATGCCTAAGGAGTCCATGCTGGCGATAGAAACCCGCAAGCGGAATCTTTTTATTGGCATCCCCAAGGAGTCTTCTTTACAGGAAAACCGCATCGGGCTAACCCCTGAGGCAGTGAAGCAGTTGACAGACCACGGCCATGAGGTCTGGATTGAATCTGGGGCCGGCGCCCCCTCCAAATACTCAGACCACGAGTTCTCAGAAGCCGGCGGGGTTATCGTTTACTCCACTAAAGAAGTCTACGAGGCAGATATCCTGCTCAAGATCGCTCCGCCTACCCTGGCAGAGATGGATTACTTCAAACCGGGCCAGACCCTTATCTCAGCGCTGCAGATAGGCTCCCTGACCTCAGAATACATCAACGCCCTGGCTCGCAAGAAAATCAACGCCATTTCGTTTGAGCTGCTCAAGGATAAATCAGATACCAAACCCGTAGTGCGGGCCATGAGCGAGATTGCCGGCAGCACCGTCATGCTGATCGCCGCCGAGTACCTGAGCAGCAGCAACGAGGGCAAAGGCGTCATTTTAGGCGGTATCACAGGCGTGCCGCCCTCCAAGGTGGTCATCATCGGGGCCGGAACCGTGGCCGAGTACGCTACCCGTGCCGCGTTAGGTCTGGGCGCCGAGGTAAAGGTGTTTGATGATCATCTGTATAAACTGCGCCGCTTGAAGCAGAACGTAGGCACCCAGCTGTTTACTTCCACCCTAGATCATACCATTCTGCACAAAGAGATCCAGGATGCCGATGTAGTCATCGGGGCTGCTATTGCCGAGGATGGCCAGGTACCCTGCATGATCTCAGAGGATGTGGTGGCCAAGATGAACCCAGGCTCCGTGATCATTGACGTAAGCATTGACGAAGGCGGCTGCTTTGAAACCTCCGAGATGACCACCCACAAGCGACCCGTATACCGCAAGTATGACGTGATCCATTACTGCGTGCCCAATATTCCGTCTCGCGTGCCCCGCACCGCCACCAAGGCCCTGAGCAACATCTTCACGCCCATGTTCCTGGAGATCTCCAAATACGGCGGTGTGAACGAGGCCCTCTTCACCCACGAGCATTACCGCAGCGGCGTCTACATCTACAAAGGCAGCCTCACCAACGCCTCCATCGCCAAAAAATTCAACATGCGCTACAAAGAACTAAGCCTGATGATTGCCGTGCGCAATTAGATAATAGATTTTAGACCTTAGAGCATAAAGCTAAAAAGCTGTTTTGGGCCTCCTTTCTAGAAAAGAGCCTCAAAACAGCTTTTTAGCTTATATGGTTTTGACTGGTAGAAAATGTAGGGGCAATCCCTTGTGGTTGCCTTTTCTGTTTTCGTCTCAGCCTATATTGTATTACAGTGAAGAATCTTCTACCGACCTTGCGTTTCTAAACCTTTATTGCTTTGGCCTGCGCAAGGGCAACCACAAGGGATTGCCCCTACATTTGCTATGCGTTAGCGCTGGTGAGGTAAACGCTGCTTTATGTATGTTTTTGGCAAAATAGCTACAAAACGAAATTAGGGATTCCCTTTTAGGAGAGGGTTAAAAGTGCTTTCCAGGCTTCGGTCACGCGGCCTTCCTCCAGGAACTGTTGGGCTAATAGGTGGATTTGCTTTTCGGTCTCCTGAGGGTTGTCATGGTGCTTGTGAAGGAGGTACGCGTAAAGAGGTTCTTTGGTAAAGGCCTGCACTTCTTCCTGCGTGGGCAACGAGGTGGTGTTGCCTAAGCGGGCGAGGTTATTGCCGGTGAGCACGGGACTTTGCCGGATGTGAGCGGGCAATTGGTCTATGCCTATGCCTTGGTTTTGGAGGGGCTTGGGTAATTCAAACAAGCAGTCGCCCTGCGCACGGAGGTACCAGTTGCCACCCAGTCGGGCCACAGCATCCAGTTTGAACGGATCAATGGATTTGCCATCGGTACCAAACACTTCCTCGTGCACGTGCAGGAGAACGGCTTCGCAGATGACCAGGTTAGCAGCCCCGCCTTTGTCCCCGATGGGTTTTACTTCCAATACCTTGCACTCAAAAGCAGCCGGAGCCTCGGCTACGCGGGGCGGTTTCACCATGGTTGAGGCCACAGGGGTAAGGCCCGACTTTACGAACTCATTCACGCCTTTGTCATACTCGGTGCTGGCCAACGACATCTGCTCTACAATGGCGTAGTTTCCGATGTTGATGACCACTTCGTCCGTCTCCAGCACATTGTCCAGCGTGTGTTTGCCGGTGTTGTCCCGTACCCGGCGTGCAGGCGAGAAAATAAGAACCGGCGGATTAGAACCAAAGCAGTTGAAAAAGCTGAACGGACTCAGGTTTACGTTCCCTTCTTTGTCTACGGTGCTGGCAAACGCAATGGGTCGCGGCGCGATGGCTCCCAACATCAGGCTGTGGAATTCACCGGTAGCTATTTCTTTAGGGTCAAAGGTTCTCAAGGCAGATTTGAAAATTTGAGGATATGGAGATGAGGAGATTTAGAGATTTGAAGATGTGGGAATTTGAAGATGTGATGATGTGGTGATTAGGCGATTGGTTGATTTAGAAACGTGAGAATTTGAATTTGAAATGAAGACAGGTTAAAAAAAGACACCTCAATAATTTATCATCTCCAAATTCCCAAATCTTCAAATCGCCAAATTTCCTCATCTTCAAATTCCCAAATCTTCACAATTAAATGGCAGGCAGAATCTGGGTGCGTACTTCTCCGAAACCTACCCTGATGCCGTTCTTTTCTGCGTAGCCATGCATGGTCACGATGTCGCCGTCATGCAGGAACTTGCGTTCTGAGTCATTGGGCAGTTGGAGCGGTTGGGTGCCGCGCCAGGTCAGTTCCAGCATGGAGCCGTACGAGTCTGGCGTAGGACCGCTGATGGTACCGGAGGCGTATAGATCGCCTACTTCCAGGTTGCAGCCGTTGATGGTGTGGTGCGCCAGTTGCTGGTTCATGTTCCAATACATGTGCTTGTAGTTAGACCGGCAAATCACTGTTTCTTCCGGAAGGTTAGGGGCCTGTAAGGTTACCTCCAGATTAATGTCCAGGTTCTTGGAGCCGCTGTATTCCAGGTACGGGAGAACTTTTGGGTCTTGTACCGGCCCCGGCACCCGGAAGGGCTCCAACGCATCAAGCGTCACTACCCAGGGCGAGATGGAAGACGCGAAGTTCTTGGCCAGAAACGGGCCCAATGGCACATATTCCCAAGCCTGAATATCCCTAGCGCTCCAGTCATTGAATAACACCAACCCGAAAATGTATTCCTCTGCTTCCAAAGTAGTTAAGGAAGTGCCCAGTTCGGTGGGTTGGCCGGTGATGAAGGCTATCTCCAACTCAAAATCCAGTTGCTTGGTAGGGCCGAAGACCGGCAGATCGGCATCGGCGGGTTTGGTCTGGCCTTTGGGTCTTCTGATGGGTACGCCCGAGGGCACGATGGAAGAAGCCCGGCCGTGGTAACCTACCGGCAGGTGTTTCCAGTTGGGGAGCAGCGCGTTGGCCGGGTCCCGGAACATGGAGCCCACGTTGGTGGCGTGTTCCATGCTGGAGTAGAAATCGGTGTAGTTGGGCACCCGCACGGGCATAAGCATCTCCACGTCTTTCTGCTTCAGGAGGCACTCGGCCATGAGGGTTCGGTTGTCCCTGATCTCGGGGTTGTCGTTGCGCAGGAGTTCTGAGATACGCCCCCGCACTTGCCGCCAGATGGTGCGGCCCAGCGCCATAAAATCGTTGAGGTACGGCCGGTGGAACACGGTGGGGTCTTCCACGTCCAACATGTCAAAAAGCCCGTGCTGCGTGAGCACGTACACATCCAGCACATACTCGCCAATGGCCACGCCCACTCTGGAGTCTCGGTCCTGCGCCTGGAAAATCCCGAAGGGCAGGTTCTGGATCTGAAAATCACTGGTGGGGGCAATCTGAATCCAGGAGTGCAGTGCGGGGTCGTTGGCGGTTAGCATGGTGGTAGGGAACGGTGGTCAGGCAAAGATAAAAAGTCTGGGAGAAATGGGAAGCGGCTTTCTCGTTTTGAGTTCGTTTACGCAAAAAGGCCTTAAAAACAGAAAGCCCGCCGGGTACAGACGTCAAAAACATCTGTACCCGGCGGGCTTGTATCTGTAAAAGCGGAGTGCCTAAACGTCCATAGGGGTGAGGTTCACGGCCTGGATGCCTTTGATCTCCGGCACAGCGCGCATGATGGCTTGCTCAATGCCGCCCTTGAAGGTCATGGCAGACATAGGGCAGGAGCCGCAGGCACCCATCAGTTCCAGCACCACCACCCGTTCTTCCGTGATGTCCAGGACTTTCACATCGCCGCCGTCTGTTTTCAGGTACGGGCGAATGGAGTCCAGGGCCAGCTCTACCTGCTGGAGTAAAATCTCTTTCAATGCGATCTCTGCCATTATCTTACGCTTTAATTTCTACTACTTTGGTTTTGCCCAGGCTGGCATTCCGTACGGATACCTGCCGGGCCACTTCCTGAGCCACCTGCTCAAACGCCTGCGAGGCGGGTGAGCCTTCCTGCAGGATCTGCGGAGTGCCTTGGTCGCCGCTCTCGCGGATGCTCTGCACCAACGGAACCTCGCCTATGAACGGAACACCGTAGCGCTCTGCCAGGTCGCGGCCGCCGCCTTGCCCAAAGATATAATATTTATTCTCTGGAAGCTCAGCCGGGGTGAAGTACGCCATGTTTTCCACCAATCCTAAGATTGGAACGTTGATCTGCGGCTGCCGGAACATCTGCAAACCCTTCACGGCATCGGCAATGGCCACTTTCTGCGGGGTAGTCACAATGATGGCGCCCGTTACCGGTACTGTCTGTACCAACGTCAGGTGAATGTCGCTGGTTCCCGGAGGCAGGTCAATGAGCAAATAATCCAGTTCGCCCCAGTCTACCTCGGTAATGAATTGTTTCAAGGCGGAGCTGGCCATAGGACCGCGCCACACCACCGCGCTCTCGGCCGGAGCCAGGAACCCGATGGACATCAGCTTGATGCCGTACTTCTCAATGGGCTCAATGAGGTTACGGCCATCGGGCATGCGGTACACCGCCGGACGGGCATCTTCCACACCAAACATGGTAGGCACCGACGGGCCGGAGATATCGGCATCCACCAGGCCAACTTTGGCGCCGGATTGCGCCAGGGCCACCGCCAAGTTAGAGGTTACGGTAGACTTACCCACGCCGCCTTTGCCAGAAGCCACCGCAATGATGTTCTTCACGCCTTTGAGCAGGGCCTGGTTGTCTTGCCGCGCCGAGGTCACGCGCGAGGTCATGTTCACCGTCACGTTCGCGTCCTTGTCTACCATGGTGTGGATAGCCCGAATACAGGCGTTCCGGATAAGGTCTTTGAGCGGACAGGCGGGGGTAGTCAGGATCACGGTGAAGGCCACGTCCAGACCGTTTATTTGCACGTCCTCAATCATGTTCAGGGTCACCAGATCCTTGCCCAGATCTGGCTCCTCTACATAGCTGAGGGCTTTTAATACGTCTTCTTGGGTAATTGCCATACTTTCTGCAGCGCTATAAATCGCTTATACAAAGATACACACTATCTGTTTAACAAGCTACCAGAAGCCGTTTTAAGGCCGGTTTCCTTAAAGTAAGGCCGAAATGGAATTTTGTGGAAACCTGGTGCAACCATTGGGGCTGGAGAAGGGTCATCAAGGCAAAATGCGTAACTTGGGTTTACAACATAAACCTTTTCAATTCCCCTATGACACGTTTACTGAAATCTCATTTCTTGTATGCAAGAACCGTATTGGTTCTTTTGGGTTCCCTTCTGTTTTGGGGCTGTTCTGACGCTTCTGACGACCCTGCCCTTTCTTTGCAAGGCTCCTGGATGTTGTCACAGGTAGAGCCTGCGGCCTACAACAATTTCGCCGCCCCAGACCTAAGTATGTGCGCTGATCTTTTCTTTACCAAAGAGGAGGAACCGGCAGCGTCTGACCGGATGTGGGGATATAAAATGAGTGGTGACCTTACCGAAAATTCTTACCAGGGGAATTACCAGGTAACCCAGGAAGCGCTATATAATCAAGGCGGTGAGATAGACTTTGTAAACTTGGGTTATACTGAAGTGGCGGCGGCACCTCATGTAAAGCAGTTTGAAAGTTACTACCTGCAGACGCTACAAGACGTGGACAGGTTTGAAGTAAAGAACGATATCCTCACGTTGTGGTCTTCTGAGAAGAATCTGAAGTTGGTGTTTGTAAGGGGTGCCTCTTCCTGCGGAAAATAAAGCCGGCCCATTTTAGAAACCATCTTTCCCTTGCAAGGAAAACTTAGCGCAAGCAAAAACTTGATTCCTGTTTCACCAGACCGTTACAAAAGATAGGTAAAACCATGAAGAAACTTCTTTCCATCTGCCTGCTATTCTTGGCCCTCACCGCTTGTAAGGAGCAGGAGGACGCCCTATTTGAGTCTCCAGATTATCTGGTGTTTGGGCATTACTATGGGTTTTGCGGCGGTGAAAACTGCGTGGAGATTTTCAAGATAGAGAACATGACGCTCTTTGAAGACACCCGCGACCGCTACCCCGGCGGAAAACCCTACGAGGGAGATTTTGTCCCGAAAAGCGCCGCCTTGTACGAGCAAGTGAAAGACCTACCGCACCAGGTGCCCGCCAGGTTGATGTCTGAAGAAAGGTCCATCATCGGGAGCCCCGATGCAGCCGATGGCGGCGGTATTTACCTGGAGGTTGGCAAAGGGGGCATGGTGCGCTACTTCTTCATTGATAAAACCCGCCATAACGTGCCAGAATACCTGCATCCATTTTTAGACGAGGTGGAAGCCGCCATCGCGGCATTAAAGTAGAATGCACTATCCCCAACTATCTTTTCATATCCCAAACCCTACTGCTATGTTCCTTTCTGCGCAAAAACTGTTTCCCCGCCTGGCTTCTGTGCTTTTGTCTCTGGTGTTACTCACCGGCTGTTGGGAGAAAGATGATCCGGTACCTGAAGACAAGGATATCTTTGGTTCTTATGTTCTGCAGTACATAGAACTGCCGCAGGAAGGCGGCGGCGTCACCAGGGTAGAAGGCCAGAACATCCGGTTGAACCTTACCAATATTTCCACTTACCAGCAGGCCAACGAGCCTTTTGCCTATGATTTGAACGGCGATATGCTGGTGAACCAATATTTTGGGCGGTATACCATCATCGGGGCGCCGGTGGTACCCACTGATGATCCGCAGGACCAGGTGTTGGAGGTACGGCAGGTGGGCAGCACTAAAGTGGGCGGCACCCCAGAGCAGATGCAGTTAGAGAACCTATACCTGAACGCGCTGGAAGAGGTGAACCTGTCGCGTTTGAGCAATAACGGGAACCAGTTGGTTTTGCACTCCCGCTACCAGAATGCCCGCCTGTTTTTTGTGTCCCCTGAGTATTGTTCTCTCCCCCGGTAAGCATCCGCTTTTTCATAGAAGGGCTGTTTTAGTGCCGTTTTCCCCAAATCGGCGCTAAATCAGATTAGACTAACGCCAGCCTTTTAGGTTGGCGTTTTTGATTTTTGGTGCCTGCAATCGTCTTCTGCAGCTTCAATCAGGGAGTACTTACCATCTAAAACCAACCCCAAAATCTGTATCTTTGTCTACCGCCTTATTTTCCTGAGTACCCATGGCCCTGATAAAGAAAGAAGTTGTTGACCAGATCATCCTGCAAGCCGACATAGTGGAGGTAGTGGGTGATTTCGTGAGTTTGAAGAAGAAGGGCCAGAACATGTGGGCTTGCTGCCCGTTCCACCATGAAAAGTCGCCTTCTTTCAGCGTAGCGCCTAACAAGGGCATTTACAAGTGCTTTGGTTGCGGCAAGGCCGGTAACTCGGTGCAGTTTATCATGGACATAGAGGGCACCAGCTACGTGGAGGCGCTCAAGTACCTGGCCAAGAAGTACAGCATTGACATTGAGGAAGACCAGAGCCCGGCGGCGGTGCAGGCCCAAAACGAGCGCGACAGCCTCTACATTTTATCTGACTTTGCGAAAAAATACTACGTAAACGCCCTCCACAAACATGACGAGGGGCAGAGCATAGGCGCACCGTACTTTAAACAGCGCGGCCTCTCGGCGGCTACCATCCAGAAGTTTGAGCTGGGCTATAGCCTTGATTCCTGGGACGATTTCACCAAAGCGGCCCTGGAGAAAGGCTACCAGCTAAAATACCTGGAGGAGACCGGCCTCACCATTGTGAGGCAGGAAGAAGGCAAGCAGTACGACCGCTTCCGAGGGCGGGTGATGTTTCCCATCCAGAACGTGTCGGGCCGCACCATCGGGTTTGGCGCGCGTACCCTCAAGACCAACGACAAGAAATCACCCAAATACGTCAACTCGCCGGAGTCGCCCATCTACCACAAGTCTGATGTCTTGTACGGCATGTACCAGGCCAAGCAGGCCATCCGGCAGGAAGACAACTGCTACCTGGTAGAGGGTTACCTGGATGTTTTGTCGCTGCACCAAGGCGGCATTGAGAACGTGGTGGCTTCCTCGGGTACCTCGCTCACCGAGAACCAGATCAAGCTTATCGGGCGCTACACCAAAAACATCACGGTGTTGTATGATGGTGACCCGGCCGGGATTAAAGCCTCTTTACGCGGAATCGATTTGATTCTGGAAGGTGGCCTGAACGTGAACGTGGTCCTGTTCCCCGATGGCGATGACCCAGACTCGTACATCCGCAAGGTAGGCGACACCGCTTTTAAAGAGCACCTGGCCAAACACAGCCAGGACTTTATCTCCTTCAAATCTGAGCTCTACGCGCAGGAAGCTAAGGACAACCCGGTCAAGAAAGCCGATGCCATCCGGGAGATGGTGGTCTCCATCGCCAAGATTCCGGACGCCATCAAGCGCTCGGTGTTCCTGAAGCAGTGCAGCATTCTGTTTGGCATAGACGAGCAGGTGCTTATCTCGGAGTACAACAAGATTCACCTCACTGAGCAGAAGAACTCTCGGCCCCAACAGTCGCAGTCCTCATCTTACGGTTCTGCACCGGCTTCCTACGCGCCCGGTTCCTTTGAGGAAATGGCCGCCGAAGCAGAGGCCGCTGCTGCCGCGGAGGCCGCCATGTACGAAGAGGAAGACCAGCAGGAAACCGGCCAGAACGATCTGCTGCGCACCCGCGAGCGCGAGGTCATCCGATTCATCCTCAATTACGCCGACAAAGAAGTGGAGGAAGGCCTCACCGCCAGTCAGTTCATGCTGGGTGAGCTGGAGGACATTGAGTTTAAGACCCCTATTTACAAAAAGCTGTTTGAACTGTGCCGCCTCAAACTGGAGCAAGGCTTCCTGCCCACTGCCTCAGAGTTCATGCAGCACGAGGAGAAAGAGATCCGCACCGAGGTGGTGGATCTGCTCAGTGAGAAGTATGAGTTGAGCAAAGGCTGGGCCGTGCATGAAATCATTGTGCCCCATGAGAGTGACCTGGTTTCCTACGGGTCAGAGCGCGAGGTGCTGCGGCTGAAATGGCGCAACGTGCAACTCATGATCAAAGACCAGATGGACACGCTTCCCCGCCTCACCGATGCTCAGGAACTAGACAAGACCCTGCGCACCATCAAAGCCCTGAAGGAGTTTGAAAAGCAGATCGCAGACCTGTTGGGCATAGTGGTGAGCAGATGACCTGGCGGCGCCTGAGCCTGGATGAGGATACATGGCCTCAGGACGATGATGTTCTCATCTTGTTGGGGCTAAAGCCGCAAATGAATTCAATTCTGAGGCTGTTTAACTTTTAAATTCAGCCCGAAAGAACCAATTTTTATATAGTTTTAGGATTATTTGCAATTGGAAGCCCTTTGGTTTATGGCTTGTTTCTATGAAACAAGCCATAAACCAAAGGGCTTTTTTGTATTATTTCTTTTCAGTTGGGGTTTGCTTGGCTTGCATGTACTGCCTGCGTTCGGCCAAGGCCTTTTCTACACCTTCCCGTAGCGGATACAATCAGATAGAAGGCGCTCTCTGTTTTTCGCTGAAAGAATATGAAACTTTCTTTTCCTGATAGGAAGGGGTGGCAGCCTTTTTTGTTTTCAGTGCCTTTTTTGAGAATTCGTCGATAAATGCTTTGTAAACCAAGCCTTTTGTGAAAAAGAGGGAAAGGTGCAGCCTGTTTTATTGATGTTATTAGAAAAATGAAAGCAAAATAGCTTAGGGTTTGCAATTGTGTGGGTGTATGATTTAAGGTGCATTTGGTTGAAATGTATATGAATGGTTGATTTAACCTCTTGTTTTTTAGGTGGTTTGTTTTAGATTTATATAAATGTCAGAAAACACACCCTTTGAAAATAAGTGTAAAACCAGATGCTAAGCTTATGAAGAAAATTGAAGCAATCATTAGAACATCCAAATTTGAGGAGGTGTACGAAGCCTTAGCCGAGATCGGAATTCCGTTCATGTCTACCTATGATGTGAAGGGGTTCGGGTTAGAGCACGGCTCCTCCCAGGTGTACCGAGGCACCTCCTACAACGTGGGATTTATTCCCAGGACCAAGATTGAGCTCATTGCCACCGATGACCAGGTAGACCCCGTGGTTTCCACCATCCTTAAAATCGCCACCACCGGAAAAGTGGGCGACGGCAAAATCTTCATCATGGATCTGGAGGAAGTCATCCGGATCAGAACCGGCGAAATAGGCGAAATGGCCCTCTAGATCACCCTTCATTTTACCAAACAACTTCAAAATCAAAATCTATTTTTCACCTAAACATTTTACCATGTCACAAGAGTTATTTGTCATCAACAATGTCTGGATGATGGTTTCCATCTTTTTGGTGTTTGTCATGCATCTGGGGTTCGCCACGTTAGAATCTGGTCTGGCCAGGTCAAAGAACACCGTCAACATCCTGTTCAAGAACAGCATGATGCCGCCCATAGGTTTGCTCATGTACGCCCTGTGGGGGTTCTCGCTCATGTACCCGGGCGCTGACTTTGCCGGCAAAGTCTTCGGGTTCTCTGGCTGGGGAATCAACCTGCCTGAAGGCGGCGAAACGTCTTCCTACAACGCGGGCTATACCTTCTGGACCGATTTCCTTTTCCAGGGCATGTTTGCCGCCACTTGCGCTACCATTGTGTCTGGAGCCGTGGCTGAAAGGATCAAGTTGGCTACGTTCCTGGTGTTCTCAGTGGTATTTGTGGGCCTTTGCTACCCCATAGTAGGCATGTGGAAGTGGGGCGGTGGTTTCCTGAACACCTTGTCTACGCCCTTCTATGATTTTGCCGGTTCTACCATTGTCCACTCGGTGGGCGGCTGGGGAGCTTTGGCCGGTATTCTGTTGCTGGGACCAAGAATTGGAAAGTACGTGAACGGCAAAATCAAGCCTATCCCGGGCCACAGCATTCCCATGGCTACCATTGGTGTCTTCATTCTATGGTTGGGCTGGTTTGGGTTCAACGGCGGATCGGTGCTGTCGGCGGCTCCAGGGGCGGTGTCCAGGGTGTTGGTGATGACCAGTTTGGCCGCAGCGGCTGGTGCCGTGGGAGGTTGCCTGTTTTCTTACCTGCTTTTCAAAACCGGTGACTTTACCATGGTGCTTAACGGCATCCTGGCAGGTTTGGTGGGCATCACCGCCGGCGCAGACCAGATGGGCGTGGTAGACTCGGTGATCATTGGTCTGGTGGCTGGTAGCCTGGTGGTGGTTGCGGTGACGGTATTTGACAAACTAAAGGTGGATGATCCGGTGGGTGCCTTGTCGGTGCATTTGGTGTGCGGCATCTGGGGGACTTTGGCCGTGGGTTTCTTCGGCAACCTGGCCGGTACGCCGCAGCTTATCAGCCAGTTGATTGGGATTGGAGCCGTTGGAGGGTTCACCTTCGCCTTCGCCTTTGTGCTGTGGTGGGTTTTAAAGATGACCATGGGCTTGCGGGTAAGCGAAAGAGAAGAAATGGAAGGCCTGGACATTCACGAGCATAAAATGCACGCCTACCCAGACATCAACAGCCCCGGGTATGAAATGAGCATGCCAGAAAAAGAAGAGGTGTTGGAAGCAGACCTACCTAAAAGAGCCCCCATTACTGCCTAAGAGCGGGCAGCCGGAGCAGAAACCAGTGACATGGATCGTAAAAACAGGAGGTAATGTGGTCTAGACATTACCCCTGCTTTTACTTCTGGCAAAACACGGTTCCCCTTCTCCTCACTTTGTTTAGTAGTACTGGTCTCCATGCGGTAGAACCTGCGTCCCTCAAACGGCAATTTGAGGAGGTGCTGCCCACGGGCCTGGTGTGAACACTTTCCTAAAATATTCCTAACAGTTAACAGAAGCAGTATGAGAAAGATTTACGCGCTTACAGCGGCAACGTTTTTTGCCGCTGCTAAGATAACGATTGCCCAGGAAATTTCCTCTGTAGACACCCTCAAAGCCGTTGTGGAAGAGCCGACCCCGTCTAAAGGGACCTTCAACCTGAGCGGCTACGTAGATGCCTTTTACCAGTACAACCTCAACCGGCCAGAATCAGGTAAAAACCAGGGCCGCGTGTTTGACCAGTACCATGACAACATCTCGCTGGGGCTGATCCAGACCTTGCTGACCTACAAAAAAGACAAAGCCACGGCGGTAGTAGACCTCACCTTTGGGCCCAACGCCGACCTGTGCAACTTTGGTAATTCCGGCACGGCCAAGATCATCAAGCAGGCGTACGTCTCTTATGATTTCACGGATAAGTTCCGGCTTACGGTGGGGCAGTACGCCACGCACATCGGGTATGAACTCATAGATGCCCCGCTCAACTACAACTACAGTTTGTCTTACCTGTTCGGGAACGGGCCTTTCTACCACACTGGGGCCAAGCTGGACTACACGGTCAATCCAAAACTCGGGCTGATGCTGGGCGTGATCAACGGCTGGGATTGCCTCAATGACCTGAACGACCAGAAATCGGTGACCGCGCAGGTGCACCTGACACCTCTGGAAGGCTTCGGGATGTACCTGAACTGGATTGGCGGCGATGAATACAACACTTTGTCCAACTTCGGGGGAAACAAGGGGAGCTACACCAGTTTGTTTGACCTCACCACCTCGTACCAACTTACCCCAAAGTTCAAGCTGGGCCTCAATGCCGCCTATGGTTCCTTTTACACCGGCGCTGATACGGAGTCTAGCGAAGATATCTGGTCCATAGACGCCACCTGGGGCGGCGGGGCGCTGTATGCCAGTTATGAGCTCAGCAGCAAGTTTGGGCTAGGCTTCAGGGGCGAGTATTTTTCAGACCCAGAAGGCGTAAGGTATTTTGGGCCGCTGGAAGTGACCTCGTATACCATGACGGGCAACATCAAACTGGCGGGAGGCAATTTCCTGGTTAAACCCGAGGTTCGGTTTGACAAAGCCAAAGACGCGTTCTTTGAGAATGCCGCCGGGCAGTTCTCCAAGAAAACCCAGACCACTGTGGGGGCCGCATTCGTTTACTCCTTTTCTATGAACTAGAACCGCCAAGCAGCTTCTCCAATCTTGTTAAGGGGCTGTTTTCTGAAAAGTACGCTTTAAACGTTTTCCATTGATATGGCGCTTTTGGCCTGGTTTTACCAAATCAGGCTAAAAGCGCCATTTGTTTTGCGCACAAACGGGCTCTGTTGCCAATGGCTTTCTTTGTCCAGTTTGCCCATTTCACGCAAAGCAGCCGTTTTACTTCCAGAAAGTTTCTCCGCTTCGTCACTAATTCCCAGGCAGGATTGTTATACACAGGGTAAGTATATCATGGGGTAGTGCCCTGCCCAAGGATGCGCAACTTTACCATGCAAAAACCGCTATCTTTGCGCATCCAAAAGCAGGCAGGTCGTTTGGCTTGCTTTCCAGTAGAAGACAATATCATGTTAGATAGAATAGAAGACGCAATAGAAGATATAAAAGCCGGCAAAGTAGTGATTGTGGTAGACGATGACGACCGCGAGAACGAAGGCGACTTTATCTGTGCCGCTGAGAAAATCACTCCCGAGATCGTCAACTTTATGGCCACCCACGGCCGCGGCCTCATATGCGCGCCTCTCACCGAGGAACGCTGCGATGAACTGGGCCTGGAACTGATGGTCGGTCGCAACACCGCCCTGCACGCCACGCCGTTCACCGTATCGGTGGATTTGCTGGGACACGGCTGCACCACGGGCATCTCGGCCTCTGACAGGGCCAAGACCATCCTGGCGCTCGCCGATCCGAAGACCGACCCGGCTTCCCTGGGCAAACCGGGCCACATTTTCCCGTTGCGCGCCCGCAAGGAAGGCGTGATCAGGAGAGCCGGCCACACCGAGGCAGCCGTTGACCTGGCCCAACTGGCCGGACTGGCGCCTGCCGGAGTTTTGGTGGAGATCATGAACGAAGACGGAACCATGGCCCGCATGCCCGATCTGGAGAAAGTGGCCGAGCGGTTCAACCTGAAGCTCATCTCCATCAAGGACCTTATCACGTACCGTCTGCAGAAGGAGAGCCTCATTGACCGCGAGATTGCCGTGGAACTCCCTACCGACTGGGGTACTTTTGACTTGTACGCCTACACCCAGCGCAGCAACAACGCCAAACACCTTGCCCTGGTGAAAGGCACCTGGGAAGAAGGCGAACCGGTGTTGGTGCGGGTGCATTCTTCCTGCGTTACCGGCGATATCTTCGGGTCTTGCCGCTGTGACTGTGGTCCTCAGCTGCACAAAGCCATGGAGATTATTGAGCGCGAAGGCAAAGGCGTGATCGTGTACATGAACCAGGAAGGTCGCGGCATTGGGCTCCTGAACAAGCTAAAGGCCTACAAACTGCAGGAGCAAGGCCTGGATACTGTGGAAGCTAACCTGCAACTGGGTTTCGGGACGGATGAGCGGGACTATGGCGTGGGTGCCCAAATCCTGCGGGACCTAGGCGTGACCAAGATGCGGCTCTTGTCCAACAATCCCCGCAAACGGACCGGCCTCATAGGGTACGGCCTGCAGATTGTGGAGCAGGTGCCCATTGAGATTGCGCCCAATGAACACAACCAACGGTACCTGGCCACCAAAAGAGATAAGCTAGGTCATTTAATCTTGAAAAAGTAAAAGAAGCAAAAAGGCGGAGGGTTTTCTTCCGCCTTTTTGCTTTTAAAGAACACAAGGTTTCTATTGTTACCCTTATTAAGTATATTTAATTGAACACCGGCTAAGCGGCAACGCCGATGATAACATGTCCTATTTATCTGGTGAGAGCCATACAAGAAATTACCTGTCTTTCCGTTTATAAAGTACTGGGAATAAGACAACCTTCTCAGTTTTTCAAAGTATATTTTTTAAAGAAGCTTATATAATTTTATTTGAAGGAATAGAAAGAAATGAAGATGATGGTAAGAAAAGCGTGTGGGCTTTTGGTAGTGCTGTTCCTGTGGGCCGCCAACGCGATGGCGCAGTCCTCTGGGTTGGTAGATGAGTGGCCTGCCGGAAGGGTCTATTTGGCCAACGGGGATTCTGTCAGCGGGAAAATCACCTACCACCGGTCAGAGGATATGATCAGGGTGAACCGGCCAGACGGCTCCGTGGTGGCGTATTCACCTATCGCAGTCCGTGGGTTTGAGGCCCTGGACAATGACGGACGCTACCGCCGCGTGTTTGTGACCCAGCGTTGGAATCTGGGCAATGACTACAGTGACTTTCTGGCCCCGGCTTTCTTTGAGCAGATCGTGATCGGGAACTATGGGCTTCTTAAGCGGGAGACCATGACCCGCCGCGACATGAGCCGTGATGCGATGTACCGTGGCGGTTATTACCCATACGGTGGCTACGGAAGGTACCCGGTAGGCGGCCCCATGTACGTAGACCAACGGCTGGATAATTTCTTCATTCTGCTGCCCAACGGCAAAGTGAAAGAACTCCGCAACGTGAAGAAAGACCTGGAGGTAATCTACGGCAAGAAAAACAGCCAGATGAAGCAGTACGTGAAGCAGAATAAACTCAAGTACACCAGTCTGCCAGATCTGGCAAAGATTGTCAGCTACCTGGGCGCTATTTCCCAGCCAGAGGTGAAAACCACCTCCGTGGATTAGAAGGCCGTCGCTTAAGGGTAAGCAGGATATTTTACAACAGCAGAACGCCCCGTTAACCTAGGTTAGCGGGGCGTTCTGCTTTAGGGGTGTTTTGCCTGAAACAGGCTAAAAACGAAACTACAAATCGCGGGAGCGGAGCAGTTGGTAAGAGAGGAAGCAGAAAAGCGTCACGTACAGTATCGCCGGTGCCAGGGCCTGCAGAGGCGAAAGAGTTTCGGTGACGCCCAGCATCAGTTGCTCTACTTCGGCGTGAGGGTTAGGTGTAAGGGCCCCCAGGGTTTTCATGGGAAAGTATTGGTCTATCTGATCCGGAGTTTTCCATTGGATAAGCCTTTCTACCACCAAGGTATATGCCATGAACAGCATAATGGCCAAGCCGGTTTTCCTGACCAGGAACGCAATGAACATGGCCAGGGACATGTATCCTACCAATTGCACCAGGTAATAGAAGATGGCCTGCACATTGGAGAACATGGAAGTGTCGTTGCCGGTGTCTTGCCGGTGGTACAGCCCAAACCCGAGGCCCAGAAAGACCACATACAGGGCCAGAAGGGCCGCCAGTAAAAGGATGACGCTGTACTTGGCCTGCACCAGGTTGGCACGAGAGAATCCGTCTATCACCTGTTGCCGCAGCGTGCGGAAGGCGTATTCATCTGAGATGAGGATGATGATGAGAATGCCCGGAATCAGGTTAAGGAAACTGGAGACGTAGGCCAGGTGCATCCACAGCTTGGGGAACTGGTAAAGTTCGGCGCCGGCCATCTGCCCGTTTACCATCACGTTGCCGCGGGCGTAGAAGAAGATGAAAAGTAAAAAGCACTGCAACACCAACAGCACCCAGAACGTGGAGTACGGCAGCAGTTTACGGAGTTCTATTCTTAAAAGGGAGGTCATACAGAATCGGCTTTGATGATTTCCAGGAACTGGCTTTCCAGGCTTTTTTTGCGCACCACCAACTGGCCCAGCGCAATGCCTTGGGAGAAGAAGGCGCGGTTCAGTTCAGAGCTGTCGGTCTCTGGCCGAAGGGTCAGTTGCAGTTGCTGGTTTACGGGGCGGGCCTCGGTCACGAAGGGCAAGGTGCGGGCAATCTGCAGCAAAGTATCCAGCGGGGCACCGCCACTGATGAACACCAGGTCATGGGCCGCCATGATAGAAGAAACGGGGCCTTGGGCCTTAAGCTTGCCGCTGCGCAATACCGCCATGTGGGTACAGACTTTCTCTACCTCGTCCAGCAGGTGACTGGCCAGAATAATGGTTTTTCCCTGAGCCGCGATGGAAATGATCAGCTGCCGCACTTCGGCAATGCCTTCGGGGTCCAGACCGTTCGTGGGTTCGTCCAGCACCAGTACTTCAGGGTCACCCAGCAGGGCGGCACCGATGGCCAGGCGTTGTTTCATCCCCAGCGAGTAGCCCTTGAACTTGTCTCCCCGGCGATGGGCCAGCCCCACGGTCTGCAACACCCCCGGAATGCGGGCGTGGTCTACGCGTTTCACATCGGCGGTGATGCGCAGGTTCTCTTCGCCGGTAAGGTAAGGATAGAAGTTAGGGGTTTCCAGCAGGGCGCCTATGCGGCGTTTGGTGCTTTTGGAGGTAGGCTGCCCAAACCACTGGTAAGTTCCGGCACTGGCATTGATCACGTCCAGCACAATGCCTAAGGTGGTGGTTTTTCCGCTGCCATTGGGGCCCAGCAAACCGTAAATGCTGCCCTCGGGTACTTTGATGGTTAATTGGTCCAGGGCCTGCACGGCGCCGTAGCGCTTGCTCAGTCCCTGAATGTCTAAAATGTCTGCCAAGATGGAGTAGCTTGTGATGGATGTCCTGCAAAGCTATCAGGATTTGGAGGAAATGCGAGCCCGCCGGAAATTTGTTTTAAAACAGAGCGCCCACCTAACTCAGGTGGGCGCTCTGTTTTGGGCCTGTTTTCCAAAAACTGCTGCTAATACAGAAAGCTGTTCAGGAATGAGGCAGGTTATTCGTCATTCTTTGCTGGAACCGGCGGCGGTGGAGGCGGTAATTTGCCAAATTTCTTCTCGAAGGCCGCTCTTCCTGATGGGGTATTGTCAAAGCTCTCTACTTCGCCAGACTTGGACACCACGTAAATGCTTTCCTCACTGATGCTCAATCCCTGCACCTTTGGGTTCCGCTGTTTGAAATCCCTAGTGATGTCCACGTTGAAAGGCGGGGGAGGAGGTGGCGGAGCCAAAGCTGCGTCTGGAGCCAAAGGAGGTGCTGCAACATCTACCGGGACTGCCGGAACAGGTGGCGGTGGCGGCGGAACAGGCAGGGTGCCGTATTTTTTCTCCGCTTGCGCAATCCCCTCGGGGGTGCTGGCGTATTGCTCTTTTGTCCCAGATTTCAGGTGCACCTGAATGGCCTGGTTGCTCCAGGTAATCCTCCTGACCGAAGGATTGCGCTCCAGAAAGGCATCGTATTGGTTCTGGAAAGGCAAGGTACTTATGGAAATCTCCTGCGGCTGCATTTCTCCCAGTTCTTCGCTGGAGCCCGCAATGCCATGGCAGGCGAGCAGCCCCGAGAGCAGCAAGGGAACAACCGCCACGAAACGGATTTTCTGGGCTTTGCCAGAAGGGGTTTTGTTCATCATCATGATTCGGTGTTTTAAGGATGGATAACTGAAAGAGGAGGTAAAGGAAAGCGGGGCCGCCCCCGTGGTTTGCAGGAGCGAGAACTGGTACTGTTTCCGGTCAATGCCGGCTTGCAGGGTCTGCTGGTCGGTGAGAAACTCCAGGTTCTGTTTCAGGGCTTTGCGCAGGAGCCACACCACCGGGTTAAACCAGTTGAACAGCGTAGTGATTTCCATGAGCAGGATGTCCAGCGTATGCCACTGCCGCACGTGGGTATGCTCATGCTCCAGAATGGGCCGCCAATCTTTGGGCGGGTGCTGCCCGGGATTAAAATAGATGGCCTTCCCGAAGGAGAACGGCGCCAATTCGGCCTCAATCTGCCGATACGGAATGCCTTGGTATGACGCGTGACCAGATTTCCGGTGGATGTGATACAGCGAAGCGATCTGCACCACCAACCGGACCGTCATCAGGCCCACGCCCAGCCAAAAAAGAAGTACCGGAATGAGCCAGAAATCAAATGCGGGAGTTTCCGTGGCCTGGGTTTGCGGTACCTGCCAGGATGTAGAAAAGCTCTGGAGCGTCTGGTAGAGCTGTTGCTTCTCTTTGAAAAACCTAGACAGGTCAAAGAGCGGGAGCAAAGCGGGCAACACGAGGCCTGCCAACAGAAACAGCCGGTTCCATTGGTGGAAGGTAGTCTGCCGCAGCACCAGCCGGTAGGTGGCGTAGAACAAGGCCAGGCCTACGTTCACTTGCAGAAGATAGAGGAGCAAGGCTGGCATGTCACTCAGATTTTTGGTTCTCAATCATGGCCATGATCTCTTTCAGTTCCTGCGGACTGAGCTGCTTCTCTTTCACGAAGAAAGCCACCAACTCTTTGTAGGAGTTCTGGAAGTAGTTGCCCACAAAGCCTTTCATGAACTTCTTCTTGTATTCCTCGGCTTTGATGAGTGGGGCGTAGCGGTAGGTGTTGCCCAGTTTTTCGGCCTGCACGAAGCCTTTCTTCTCCAGGTTCTTCACCGTGGAGGCCAGCGTGGTGTAAGGCGGTTTGGGCTCCGCGAGTTTGTCTAGGAAGTCTTTGATGAACCCGCCCTCGGTTTCCCAGATCACCTGCATGGCGTCCTCCTCCTGTTGTGTCAGTTTCTCCATAGCTGCATTATTTACGACTGTTTCGTAATTCTACGAAATTTTCGTAATAAAGTGTGCATCAGCGTAGAAATATTTTTTACAGGAAATGCAAAAGCCCCTTTCAGAGGTAGAAAGAGGCTTTTGATCAACGTTGATTTTGCCCTGATTTTAGAAAAACGGCTGCTAAACGATCTGTTGGGAAATCAGTTCCTGCAGCTTCTGCTGGATATCGGCTTGCACCATTCCTCCGTGGTAGCAAATGAGTTGCGCTATCTCAAGGCCAGCTAGCCTTTTTATAGAGCTCACCGCCATGGCAAGGTCAAGGGTGTACTGCGGATTGGCGATTCCCAGTTCCCCGTCTTCGTAAACCAGGGCATCGCCCGAAATCAAGGTTTGGGAAGCCGGCAGGTAGACAGAGAAATGGCCGGGCGTGTGTCCTGGAGTATGGATGATCTGGGCGCCGCTAAAAAAATCAGGCTCTTCTTCCCCCTTGAACGTGAAATCTACCGCTACTGGCTCCACGCTCTTCAGAAATTCTTGAAATGCGAGGGAATTGGCTTGCTGGTCTTCGGGCAGGGTGCGGTGTAAGTCCTCTGCCTGTTGCAGCCGGGCAGATTTTTTGCTTCCGTTGATGTAAGCTGCTTCTGTTACGGAGGAATAGACCTGAAGCCTAGGATACTCTTGCTTTAACGCATGCAAAGCGCCCACATGGTCAATGTCATGGTGCGTGATGAGCACACCGGTTAATTCAGCCAAGGAGAAGCCTGCCTGTTTTAGGGCCGTTTCAAGCAAAGGCAGTGAACCTGGGTAGCCACAGTCCACCAGCACCAACTGGGAACTGCCCTGCAGTACCGCGGGGTAAAGTATTTCTTCTTTTCCTGAGTGATGGTACTTGAGTTCAAGAATATGTGCCTGCATGGGAACATCCATTTTGTTTATACCTGCCGCGAAACCGCATTACTGCACCGGCAACGCACCTCCCTGCCAACGGGCTACCGGGTAACGCAGGTGGGTGTTCTCGTAGTGGGGTGTGTTGCGGTACACGAAGTTGAGTTGGGCCTGGGCGCTTTTGGCCAATGCCGGGTCTCTCGCTTTGGCTTCTTCCAGGGCGGCTTTCAGTTTGGGGTCTTTCTTGAGGTATTCCGCGGCCAGGTCCTCAAACACGTACGCCGAGAAATGCTCTTTCTGCCCCAGCATAGAGTCAAAGAAGTTCCAGGCGAAGTAGGAGTCCGGCGCTTGCGGTTCAAGGGTCTCTACCAGAAAACGGTTGCTCACCTGGTTCAGGTACACCACGTAATCTCCCGCGAAATACCGGATAGGCTGCTGCACTTTTCTGACCTGTACATCGGTATGGAGGTAATGGCCTTCGTACGGGCGCTGACCGGTCTTGTAGTCGGTGATGTAGTAGGTCTCGGGGGTGAGGACGGTGTCTCTGCTCAGGCGCTTCAGTTCCACCTGGTTCTGCTGCAGCCGCTCAATGACCTCGGTCCAGGCCTGGGGAATGATATAAGCTACTGGCTTGGTGACGGAAAGCGTAGGCCGGAAGGTGTCAAAGAACTTCACGGGGCGGGTGAACGGGGCTTTGCGGTCATAGTACAGGCGCTCCAGTCCAGAGACCTCGCTTGGTTTGTATTTGGCCTCGTAGCCTTTGAAGTTGATGGTCTCCACTTGCGTGGTATCGGGTTCCCAGTTTAAGACAAACTCCTGCTGGGTGCGCAGGGCGGCGCGGTCCTGCTGGCGGGCGGTTTGGATGGCTTTTCCGTTTTTGGCCACATAATCGAGGAACTCCAGCATGAGGTCATAGGTAGAAGCCACGCGTTTATCAAAGGCTTTGAGCATGTGCGTCTCCGGGATGAAGCCCAGCGTCTGGAAAAGCGTGGTGTACCCGCTGGCGTAGCGGGGCAGATCGGCGAAGCCGAAGATGCCGGTCTCGGGTGTTTCGCCGCGCGAGTTCACGTAGGGCACCAGCGGCCATTTGCGTTTCTCCATGCCTTTGTACAGCGCCGGCAGCATCTGCTGCTTGAGCAAGGTGCCCAGCGCGCCGCCCAGTTTGTTGTGCTGCGTGGGGATGAGCGTCATGGTGTACTGGTAATCGGCGCCGTTGCTGGTGTGGTTGTCCACGAACACCTCGGGGTCCCAGGTCCGGAAGATGGTGGCGAAGGTCTTGGCGTTTTTGGAATCCTCTTTGATGAAATCGCGGTTTAAGTCTAGATTTCTGGAATTGCCCCTAAAACCGTAACTCTCGGGTCCGTTCTGGTTGGTACGGGTGTGGCTGTTGCGGTTCAGGGCGCCGCCTACGTTGTAGATAGGGATGATCACCAGCACGGTGTTGTTTAGTTGCCCGCGCAGTTTCTTGTTCTGCACCAGGTCGCGGGCCAACATCATGGTGGCGTCAATGCCTTCGGGCTCGCCCGGATGAATGCCGTTCTGCACCAGCAGCACCGTTTTGCCTTTGCGGTGGACGGATTGCGGGTCAAAGTCGCCATCGGTAGAGATGACCACGGTGTGCAGGGGTTTGCCTACATCGGTCATGCCCACGGGCGTCATTTGTATCTCAGGGTAGGCCTGGTCCAGGCGGCCGTAATAGTCAATGCACTCCTGATAAGTGGCGGTCTGGTTGCGGTTGCTTTTCTCAAAGGGGGTACGCCAGTCCGGCGCCGGCGCCGTGGACAGCAGGGTGCTAAGGGTAGCAAACAGGGTTAAGAGCATGTGGGGTAACGCGAGGTAAATTAAAGGGGTAATGTTAGCCATTCTGCGGGAGAAAAGGAAAAGCCAACTGCCGCCTTGTGTGCTACAGCCAGTGGAATTCTTGGGCAACAGGTGTCCCTGCCTCGGTTTCCCGAGGGTTTGTTTTCAAGGTATTTTTGAAAAACGAGCCAGAAACGAAGAATCGGCCCGATGGCCCGTCCTTTTAGTACAGGCGGTTTTTGGAGGCGTTGCCCAAGAGCTTTTCGTCCAGGCTGTATCGACCGGGGCCGATGAAAAGCAGGCTGAGGAAGAGAATGGCGGACTCTATGGCGTGCGAGGCCCCGTTGATGCCCTCTCCGGCGGCCAGGTGGTGGATGGTGGCCATGACCATGGTAATGAACAGCAGCACCACTACAGGCCGGAAAAGGAAGCCCAGCATGAGGAACAAACCGCCCACGGTCTCGGCGAAAGCCGCCATGAACCCGAAGAAAGTAGCCCCAGAGGAGATGCCCAGCGTTGACATGGCGCCGCCTACCATGGCCCACGTTTCCTTGCCGCCGGTGATCTTGGGCCAGCCGTGCACAATGAACATAAACCCAATGCCGATGCGGAGCAGCAGAAGACCAGCGTGTAGGTAAGGATAATAATTACGGAGAGGAGCCATGGGTAAAAACGGATTAGGGGATGTCTGTTTTTGAATCGGTTTTACGAGAGAAAGCAAAAAACAGCGAAAGTTGGCTTTGCCCGGTGCAACCATAAGGCATTTTTCTGGTCTGTAGAAGTAGAAAGTGCCCGGCCGCAAAACGGGCTTTGGAAGTCTGCAACGTTCACCTTTATCCCAACATATAACCCTTATTGCTATGTCTAATTGCTTGAATTACCTGCTGTTTTTGTTTTTGTTGTTGCCAGCCCTGGCCTGGGCTCAAACCTCTGTTCCGGCTTCTGAGATTTTGGCCAAGATCAACCGCGGCGAAGTGGTTTCTTACCAGAACGCCACCATCACAGGTGACCTGGACCTGACCCAACTGCAGAACAAAACCCTGAAGAAAGTGGAGGGCGAAGGCGGCAAATACGACAGCAAGGAATACATCAGTACGGTGACTGCGCCGGTTTCTTTTACCAACTGCACCTTCAAGGGCGACGTGCTGGCCTACTTCAACCCTAACAGCATAGACGGCGATGGCCTCAAGGTGAATGTGCAGAACGGTAAAGACGAGGTCTACAACACCAATTTTGAGAAAGACGTGCGTTTTGAGAAATGCACCTTTGAGAAACGCAGCGCCTTCAAATACTCGGTCTTCAAGGAGGATGCCTCTTTTACCGGCAGCACATTCCAGCGCGAGGCGCTTTTCAAGTACAGCAAATTCAACGGGGAGATAGACTTTATGAAGGCCAATTTCAACGAGGTCGCCAACTTCAAGTACGTGAACTTTCCTGCCAAGGCAGACTTCAAAGCCACCAACTTCGGGGAAATGGCCGATTTTAAATATGCTTCTTTCCCGCAGGGCGGCAATTTCCAGAACGCGGTATTCAGCCGCCTGGCCAACTTCAAGTACGCCAAACTCTCTGACCCCATGCAGTGGAAAGGCGCCTCGTTCAAAGGCGGTCAGGACCTAAAGTATGCCTCACTCAACAAGAAGTCTTTCAGTGCCGCAGCGCTGGAGGAAATGACCAGATAATCGGCCTGTGGCCGAAGACCTATTTCAGGCCTGTTTTCTGGAAATGAGCCGGAAAACGGCTGGAAAGCAAAAGCCCCGTGAAGGGAACCTGCCAAAGCGTAGGTTCCTTTCACGGGGCCTCTTATTGAAAGTTACAGAAGAATCTTAGTAGAGCATCACCCCGGAAACGAGGGTGGAGTTGGGGACATCGTTCACCTTCATCTTGGCCCACCGCTGCGACGGGATGCCGCGCATATCCAGCACGAAACTGATTTTAACATCCTCAGAGATGGCTACAAAGCCGGTCTCGCCGGGGGCCACGCGGGTGATCTTGAAGTTAGATTTCACGTCTTTGAAGGTGCTGCCAATTCCCACGCCGCTCTGGCTTTTGAAGGCGGGGTTCAGGACCGTGATGCGGGACACTTTGCAGGCTTGGCCGGCGCATTCCTGTTCCACGCGCAGGTCGGGGCGGTGGCGTTCGCCCAGTACCTCGTAGGCCGCCGTGGTATTGCCTTCAATGGAGTGTTCAATGGACCGGAGCTTGGTCTCGCCGTAGACTTTTTTCAACTCTTCTATGGGCATACCTATTTTTACCCGGCCCGCCTGCCCGCTTTGCAGGGTCAGGTTGAACAAGGGGTTGGCGGCCGAGGGCGGCGTGGAGGCCGTGGATGGGGCACCGGGCAGCGGTTCTTCAGACATGGGCTCAGAAACGGCGGGGGCAGGGGCGGCGCCATCGGGG
Organism: Rufibacter hautae; assembly: GCF_008271695.1. Lineage (GTDB taxonomy): Bacteria > Bacteroidota > Bacteroidia > Cytophagales > Hymenobacteraceae > Nibribacter > Nibribacter hautae. Next base: position 407,384 of record NZ_VKKY01000001.1, on the reverse strand, counting down.
CTTTGGGTTGTCTCACCGGCCTGGACAGACACATCGCCAGCGGCTTCTTCTAGCTGCGTCTCATTATTGTCGTTTGCGTTGGAGGCATCTTGCTTGCAGGACGCCAGCACCAGCAGCGTTCCAAACAGAAGGATTGTCTTTTTCATAGCATTCAGGTTTCGTACAACATAGGTACTGTTTCTTCCCAGATAACACAAGCGTTTACGTAATCTGGGCTGTTTCTATTTGGCGATGGCCCGTATACAGACTAATTTGGCTCCAAACTATGAACTGACTATGGAGAAGAAGCCCTTAATTTTAGTTTCTAACGATGACGGAATCACCGCGCCCGGTATCCATACGCTGGTGAAGGTGATGCAGAAGATAGGAGAGGTAGTGGTAGTGGCGCCAGACGGGCCGCAGTCGGGCATGGGACACGCCATCACCATCGGGAACACCCTGAGGTTAGACAGATCGCTGGCTTTTGCCGAGGTGGAATCTTACGAGTGCTCCGGCACCCCCGCAGACTGCGTGAAGCTGGCCAAGCACCACGTGCTCAAGAACCGCAAGCCAGACCTGGTGGTGAGCGGCATCAACCATGGCTCCAACTCCAGCATCAGCGTGCTGTACTCCGGCACCATGTCGGCGGCCATTGAGGCGGCCATTGAGGGGCTGCCCGCCATTGGCTTCTCGCTCTGCGACTACGGTCATGACATTGACTTTTCGCACACCGAGGAATACGTGGAGCTGATCACGCGCCAAGCCTTGGAGTTCGGGATCCCGGCGGGCGTGGCCCTGAACGTGAATTTTCCCAAGAAATCAGCCAAACCCATTGCGGGCATCAAAGTCTGCCGGCAGGCCCGTGCCAAGTGGGAAGAGGAGTTTGACGAGCGCAAAGACCCGCAGGGCCGGGTGTATTTCTGGCTCACTGGTAATTTCGTGAACCATGACAAAGGCGAGGACACCGATGAGGCCGCCCTGGCCCAGAACTACGTCTCGGTGGTGCCCTGCCAGTTTGATATGACCTCCAACTACGCCATCACGGTGCTCAACAATGACTGGAACCTGAACCCCGAGGCAGAGCCGGCCGGAAGCTCCAAAACCGTGGAAAGCGGCCGCGCCGAGGGCTGATTTGGTTTAGACCTGTTTGCAATAAAAGGGCCGCTAAACTGAAGTTAGCGGCCCTTTTGTTTGGTGCTACCATTTGATGCCACCAGATTGTTCCGTTCAGAATAAGGATGGCTGCTAGGCGCTAAGCTGTTTACTTTGAGGCAATTGCCGATAAAGGAAACGCATAGCCCACGGTGAAACTAAGCACCCGGCTTTTTTGGTCAGCGTCCAAATGGATGGTTGGTGTCCAAGCTTCCTCACCCGGAATGTTGATGGTAATGGGTCCAGTGTACTCCTTATCAAGGTGCGTTAAACCCAAGCTGAACCGCGCATCTAAAAGCAACGTGCCACCGCCTAGCGTAAACCCTAAACCGCCGCCGCCCTGCACACTAAATTCCAGCCGATTGCTTTGGCTAAAATTATATTCCGATTTATCGTCTCCTGTTTCAAATTTACCTGCAATGGCGTAGCTTACGGAAGGACCCGCATTCAGGTACCCATACCATTTCCCATTTTGGAGGGTAGCTTTCACCAAGATGGGTACTTCTAAATATGAAAGCGTTTTCTTCTGCTCCATAAAGGAAATTTCCGCCTCAGGATAAAAAGGCAGGGTGGCAAACGTTTGGTAAGAGTGTTTCTTTTGCAGGTAATTAATCTCAGGCTGAATGGATAACCACGGAAGTTTAGTGGAGGGTAGGTTTAGTGCTACTCCCGCTACAATGCCCGGATTATATGTTTCTTCGTTTCTCTGTTCCGGGAAGCGCTCAAACGTATAGCTGCTGAAAGTAACCCCCGCTTTTGGAATAAGGGTCACCTGTGCCGAGGCGCATCCAAGGGTAAAGGCAAGAGAAAGAAGTAGGAGCGTAAATCTTTTATTTATAGAATAATTTATATGGCTTTGTGTCTGAGTTGTGAGGGAATGCAGATGCAAAAGAAAAGCCCTCCGTTGAAGGGAAGGGCTATTCTTTTAGAATATTTATTTCAAGGCTAGTATTTGAAAAAGGCGCTGAAAACGAAAAATCAAATCAGAGATTCAAGGTTTTAGCTTTGTGCGATTTTCTTTTTGTTGAATTTCTCGATAGGTCCGTACTGGGCTTTCTTGATCGTGATGCCCGCTACCCGCAGCTGCACTTCCACTGGTGCCAGTTTTTTGGTAAAATCAGAGGAAACCACTTTGCCGTAAAATTCTTTCGCTTCTTTAGATTCCCCTTTCTCAAAAGAGTGGGTAGATAGTCTTTTAGTGATAGGCAAACCTGGGATAACCTGGTAGGTAGTGGTTACCACCTCGTAAGAAGGCATAAAGGGTTTGATGACTTTTTTGAGTATACGTTTCATGCAATAGTTATAAAAGTTACTGGGTTTAGTAGAGCGTAAGACAAAGATAGACTTTCTTTAGTTCTCTTCTACAAAAGCATTTATAACTTTTTTGAGCTGGTTGCCAGTAAGCAAAAGTATGGTTAAGCCAAGACTGCTAAAGCAGCCTAGGATGTAAATTGACAAGCTTTCTAGCACCAGCGGTTTGGACCTTAGGCTCTTGATTCTATTTTAGAAAGTTAGACCAGAAATGAATTTTTCCAGGAAAGAAGTAAGCTGAGTTTGTCCTTTATGCAACAGGGTGATGGACATTATGAGCGTTGCCTTGTTTCCGCTTTACTTTCAAAAAACGGCCTATAAACAGAACGGCCTCTGATTGCAAGATCAGAGGCCGTTCTGTTTTGGCTATTATTTTCTGGACAGGGGCTTAGCTTTTGGGAGCTTTCTGGTTCACCGTTTTTTCTGCGAGGACCAGGGCGTTATAAGCGTTCACCAACCCGCCGGTGCGGGATAGGTCCGCGAAACGGCCTTTTTTGCGGGATTCGCCTTCCAGGTTAGGGTACAGGGCGGTTTCTTTGGGGTACACCGTCGCCGATTTCAGGATGACGTCTTTCAGTTCCGCCGCTGTGAGTTCTGGGTAGTGAGACCATACCAACGCAGCCACGCCACTTACAATAGGGCTGGAGAAACTGGTACCGTCCATTTTGCCGTATTTGTTCTCGGGGGCCAGGGAGACAATGTCCACGCCGGGCGCGAAAAGGTCAACCGTCTGCTTGCCATAGTTGGAGAACACGCCCACAAAATCTTTGCCCAGCATGCGGGAAGAGGCGCCTACCTCAATCCAGGTTTTAACCTGGGAGCCGTCGTTGAGCACGCGGCTGGGGTAGTGGGTCACTTTGTCGTTGTCGGTGGCCTCGTTGCCGGCGGCGTGCACCAGCAGCACGTTCTTGGACTCAGCGTATTTCACGGCCTCGTCAACAAACGACTTCTCCGGCGACATAATCTTCCCGAAGCTCATGTTGATGATGTTGGCCCCGTTGTCTACGGCGTACCTGATGGCCAGCGCGATGTCTTTGTCCCGCTCATCGCCCTCTGGCACGGCCCGCAACGCCATGATCTGCACGTCTTCGGCAATGCCGTCAATGCCCAGGTTGTTGCCGCGCAGCCCCGCAATGAGGCCAGACACCGGCGTGCCGTGGGTTGGCCGCGGGCCCACCACATCGTTGTTCCCGTACTTGTTATCCGCAATGGATTGTGGGTTGTCGTTGATGATGGCCCGCGGGTTGAAGTCCAGGTTCAGGTGCTTGTCCAGGAACGTATCGGTGTGCTCTTTGTATTTCAGGAAAGCCTCTACCGTAAGGCCCTGGCTGTATTTGCTAAGAAGCCAGTTTTTGGCGTTCATCACGTTCTGGTCGGGCGAAGTGATGCGCTGCACGTCCTGCAGGGTGTATTCCTTCGTTTTGAGGTGATCGGCGAGTACGTTCTGTACCTGGATGAGAACCTTCTCAAAAGTGGCCAGGGTTTGCCGGGTCTGCTGGTATTTGGCCAGTTCTTGGTCGTAGAGGGCTTTGCTTTGCAGGTAGAGCTTGTACTCGGGCTGTTGGGCCGGCGGCACCTCAGAGATGGCGTTCACTTTCTGGTAGGTAGGCGCCAGGCGGCGCAGTTGGCGCACGTACTCATAGGTTTCGTACCGGATGTTCTCGCCTTTGGCATTGCCCAGGAAACCCCAGCCGTGCACGTCGTCTACGTAGCCGTTCTGGTCATCGTCCTGGCCGTTGCCGGCTACTTCTTTCTTGTTCGTCCAGATGCGGCCTTTCAGGTCTTCGTGGTTAATGTCAATGCCGCTGTCAATGACCGCCACCACAATGGTTTTCTTCGGCTTTTTGTTGGCAAGCAATTCTTTGTAGGCCCTGTTCACGCCCGTGCCCTGGATTTTGTCCTGCGTGGGGTCCAGGTTGTGCCAGTTCACGTAGCTCTGGTCAAATTCAGAGACGGAAGAGACCGGGTCATCCTGCGCCAGCGCCGGAAACACCGTAAAGCCCGCCAAAAGCAGACTGGCCGAGGTTCTTAGTATATTCTTATTCGGGATTTTCATAGCTGCACAACGGCAAAAACCATTCCATGCGTGTGCCCGCCGCCAGGTTTTACCGTAAACGAAGTCTTCTTTTTGGAAAAGGTACAAATTTTTGGGTTAGCTGCTGCTTCCTGCGGCTGGTTTCCTTATGCCCGGGCAAAAAACGTTTGGGGCCTGTTTTTAGAAAAACAGGCCCCGAATAGGTACTTACAGCATTACAAAGGAATCTACTTCGTCTCCGTCACTTTCTGGTAATAAGCGGTAGGACCATCCGAGGCCGAGTAGTCTAACAGCAGGTACTCCGCTTCCCCGTTCCACAATCCCTTTCCCTGGCCAAATCCCCAGTTATAATTCCCGAAGGTGTGGAAGGCCACCGAAGGATCATCAAGCTTAATTAAAACGTGCCATTCTGTGATGTTTGGGTAGGTTTTGATAGAGAAAGACCCTGTCGCCTTCGCTCCGTTCCGGTACCTGATGACGGAACTGTCCGGGTTCAGGTGCAGGATTTCCTCATAAGGTAGGGGATATGAATGATCAGGTTGGCCGGCTATTTGGGTCCGCTGGATCATCTTCGCCAGCTTCCACTGGCCAAAGACCTGTGAAGGAACCAACGTAGGGGGCCTATAGGCATTCTGATCTGGTTCAGGGGAGATCTCGTCTGTTGGGGTGCAACTCATGGTCAGGAGTATAAACAGAAGAGGGTAGAGGATATTCTTCATACGCATTGCTTTGGCTTTATTACACGACCCAGCTCAGGCCTAATAGGTTGCAGCGCCGCGCCATCTGGTCAACATAAATTATCATCAAATTAATACTTTCCGCCTGATTTTCTAAAAACAGGCTGGAAATGGAGCAAATCTGGGGCGGGTGGTGTTAGGTGATTTCTTCCCCGATGGGTTTGCCCGCGGCACTTGGCGCCGCTGATGCTTTTGAAATTCAGCCTAATCGGGGAAATACTAGTATCTTTGTTTTCTAATTGTAAAACGCACCATGATTTCAGTTGACTCGGTCGCCGTTGAATTTAACGGCTCGGCTCTTTTCAGTAACGTTACCTTCAACATCAACGAAACCGACCGCATCGCCCTCATGGGGAAGAACGGCGCCGGAAAATCCACCCTTCTCAAGATCATTGCCGGGGCCAACAAGCCCACCAGGGGCAAAGTGTCGGCGCCCAAAGACGCCGTGATCGCGTACCTGCCGCAGCACCTGCTCACCAAAGACGAGAGCACCGTGTTTGAGGAAGCGTCCAAAGCCTTCGGGAAAATCCTGGAGATGAAAAAGCAGATGGACGAGCTGAACACCCAGCTGGAAACCCGCACCGACTACGAGTCTGACGAATACATGAAGCTCATTGAGGATGTCTCTGAGCTGAGCGAGAAATACTACTCTATTGAGGAAATCAACTTTGATGCCGAGGTAGAGAAAACCCTTTTGGGCCTGGGTTTCCTGCGCGCAGATTTCACCCGCTCCACCAGCGAGTTCTCCGGCGGATGGCGCATGCGCATTGAACTGGCCAAGATCCTGCTGCAGAAACCAGATTTGATTTTACTGGATGAGCCCACGAACCACTTGGACATTGAGTCTGTGCAGTGGTTGGAGGATTTCCTGGTGAACAACGCCAAAGCCGTGATCGTGATTTCCCACGACAAGACCTTTGTGGACAACATCACCAACCGCACCATTGAGGTGACCATGGGCCGCATCTACGATTATAAGGTGCCGTACACCCAATACCTGCAACTGCGCAAAGAGCGCCGCGAGCAGCAACAGCGCCAGTTTGATGACCAGCAAAAGGAGATCGCCGACATCACCGCGTTTATTGAGCGTTTCAAGGGAACGTACTCCAAAACGCTGCAGGTGCAGTCCCGCGTGAAGATGCTGGAGAAGATTGAGATCATCCAGGTAGACGAGGTGGATACCTCGGCGTTGAACCTGAAATTCCCGCCGGCCCCGCGCTCTGGTAACTACCCTGTGATTGTAGAGGAACTCACCAAGAAGTACGGCGACCACACCGTGTTCAAAGATGCCTCCATGACCATTGAACGTGGCGAGAAAGTAGCGTTTGTAGGCAAGAACGGCGAGGGGAAATCCACGCTCATCAAGGCCATCATGGGCGAGATTGACTACGAGGGAAAACTGCAACTGGGCCACAATTCCATGATCGGGTATTTTGCGCAGAACCAGGCTTCCTTGCTAGACGAGGACCTTTCTGTGTTCCAGACCATTGACCAGATTGCCGTGGGCGACATGCGTACCCGCATCAAAGATATTCTGGGGGCCTTCATGTTCAGCGGCGATACCGTGGAGAAGAAAGTGAAAATGCTCTCGGGCGGCGAGAAAACCCGTCTGGCCATGATCAAACTTCTGCTACAACCTGTGAACCTGCTTATCCTGGATGAGCCCACGAACCACCTGGACATCAAGACCAAAGACATCCTGAAAGACGCCCTCAAAGCCTTTGACGGAACCCTGATCTTGGTTTCCCACGACCGTGACTTCCTGGATGGCCTGGCCACCAAGGTATTTGAGTTTGGGAACAAGCGCGTACGCGAGCACTTTGAGGACATCAACGGCTTCCTGCGCAACAAGAAAATGGAGAACCTTAGAGAGATTGAAAGAAAAACCGTGGCCAGTTAAGCTGCTACGTAGAATAAAGGAAATCCCCATCAGCCAATGCAGGTTGATGGGGATTTTTGTTTGTAGCGGCGTTACCCTGTAACGCCGTGGTCCTATGAAACTGAAACGCCTCCACCAGCAAATACCTTCCTCCTGAGCAACAAGAACTGTTCCTTTTGCAGAGAACGGTTCTAGAGATTGCCGGCGGTTATGCTGCGTAGGACCACTGCGTTACAGGGTAACGACGCTACATTTTGTTTTTAGGCTCATTTCTAGGAATGATGCTAAAAACAGCTTGTTAGCCATTTCGTTTAAAGGATGCACCCAATGTTTCTTCTCATGTCTAAATATGATAGCTTCAGCAAAAATAACCGCCGGCTCGCTGGCTATGATTATAGGTGGGAGGGGCTGTATTTCATCACCATCTGCACGCAAGGCCGCCAACCCTTCTTTGGTGAGGTAGTTAATGAGGAAATGGTCTTGTCTGCCGAAGGTCGGGTGGTACATACGGTTTGGCTTGAACTAGAACAGCACTGGCCCCGTCTCTTTCTTGGAGAGTTTGTGGTCATGCCCAACCATGTACATGGCATTATTGGGTTAGAAGGAATGATAAGTGATGGTTCGGATTTGGGAAACGAAGTGGCCTTGACTTGTGATGGCGCTACAATGAAAAATGAATATATGGCCGCCTTATCACCAAAAGCGGGTTCTATTTCCCGAGTTATCGGCTTTTATAAGTCTGTTTGTACCAAAATGATCAGAAGCTTGCGTGCCGAGCCCTTCGGCTGGCAGCCGAGATTCCATGACCGCATCATCAGAAACCAGCGCGAATTGCTTCTCATAGAAAACTACATTTTGTCAAACCCCGCCAAGTGGCAAGAAGATAAATTCTACCAAGCGCAAAAAATGTAGCGGCGTTACCCTGTAACGCCGTGTGCCCATGAAACGGGATAGCATCTATTTGCAAAGGCACGTCGCAAGGGCAATTCTTCTAAGGTTCCAGTTGCAAATTCGGTTCAATAAAAAAGAAACATACTCTCAGTGGAGAACCACGGCGTTACAGGGTAACGCCGCTACGGTTTAGGCCTATTTTTACGATAACGCACCATAATAATTAAACCTTAGAAACCGGATCCAGCAAAGGCATGAAAAGCTGATCCTCAAAGCACCAGGCCCAGCTTTCGCTGAGTTCTGCTGAGGTCACTACCGGGTGTTTCGTTTCCAGGTAATGTTTGGTTGCGTGCTTGTTAGGGGAAGAGTCACAGCAGTGAGTTTCGCCGCAGGTCTGGCAGAGGCGCAGGTGTACCCAGGTGCTACCCATGGCTACGCATTGGGCGCATACGTGGGAAGCGGCCGGTTTCAGGTGCTCTGGGGAGGGCAGGTGCGAGCAGGTTTTGGGTTCCATATGTAGAGTAGATCTTAGGTTTCAGCGAGGTATTCGTGCACGTATTTGATGGCCATGGCGCCTTCGCCTACCGCAGAGGCCACGCGATTCATGGCACCAGCTCTAACATCGCCGGCGGCAAAAATACCCGGCACGCAGGTCTCCAGCAGGTACGGGTCGCGGGGCAGTTTCCAGGTTTTCTGGAAGAGTGGGTACTTCTGCAGATCGCGGCCGGTTTCCACGCAGCCTTTGGAGTTCTTGATGATGTCCAGCTTGATCCAGTCAGTGTAAGGTTTGGCCCCGATGAAGATGAACAGGGCATCGGCGAGTACGGTCCGGGATAAGGTCTCCTGGTCGTTGCTCAACACCAAGTGGGTAAGCCGTTGGTCGCCGTGGGCCTCCGTTACCTGGGTGAACGGCAGGAGCTGGATGTTGGGTGTTCCCTGGATCTGGGTGATCAGGTACTGCGACATGGTGCTGCTTAGGTCGGGCTTCCGGATGATGATGTACACCTGGGCCGCGTACTTGGACAGGTGCATGGCCGCTTGGCCCGCCGAGTTGCCGCCTCCTACAATGTAGACCTGTTTGTCCTTGAACGCATGCGCTTCGGTCATGGCGGCACCGTAATACACCCCAGCCCCCGTGAATTCTTCTATGCCCGGGGCCTCCAATTTCCGGTAGTCCACGCCCGTGGTAATGATAATGCTCCGGCTGCTGATCTCGCTACCGTTGGCTAGGCGCAGAATCTTGTATTGATCCTGCAACCTGATTTCCACCACTTCCTGCGGCGAAAGGAACTCGGTACCCAGGCGGGTGGCCTGCGCAATGGCACGGTGCGCCAGGTCGCTGCCGCTGAGCCCATTGGGGAAACCCAGGTAATTCTCGATGCGGGAACTGCTGCCCGCCTGTCCGCCAGGGGCGCGTTTGTCAATGAGCAAGGTGCGCAGGCCTTCCGAGGCCCCATACACCGCGCCCGCCAATCCGGCCGGGCCGGCCCCAATCAAGACCACGTCATACAAGGGATTGATGGCGTTGGATTTCAGGCCCAGTTTCTGCGCGATGGACGGAATCTCCGGTTGGCAGAGAAAGGAACCGTCTTCAAAGAACACCACGGGCAGTTGGCTCTCATTCAGGTTGTTCAGGCGCAACAGCTCCATGGCCTGGTTCTGCTCGTCCACGTTCAGCCATTGGAAAGGGAACAGGTTGGCACCCAGAAAATCCTTGAGGTGGTGCGATTTAGGGGACCACTGGTTCCCGATGACCCGCAGGCCAATGTACTCCGGTATAAAGGTGGCCTGCCATTCATCCAGCAAATCCTGCAACACCGGGTAAAGCCGCTCTTCGGGCGGGTCCCAAGGCTTGAGAAGATAGTAGTTGAGGCCTACCGCGTTAATGGCTTTGATGGCGGCCTCGGTGTCTGAATACGCGGTTAAGAGCACCCGTTTGGCATCTGGGTATATTTTAATGGCCTGCTCCATGAAATCCACGCCGGGCATCTCGGGCATGCGCTGGTCACAGACAAACAGGGCAATGGTCTCGCTTTGGTTTTTAAGCGTTTTCAGGCTTTCCAATGCTTCCAGGGCCGAGGTGGTGCTCAGGACTTTGTAGTCTTTCCGGAACTGTTGCCGGATGTCCCGCACCAGGGCCTTGAGCACCTGGGTGTCATCGTCTAACGCAAAAATAATGGGTTGTTTCATGGGTGATTTCTCAAAAGAAGAGGTAAAACGGAGGGCCTCACAGCGGCAGTTGCACGGTGAAGGTGGTTTGGCTAGGAACCGATTCCACAAAGATCTCAGCATCATGGTGCTGGATGATCTTCCGCACGATGTCCAGCCCCAGGCCGCTGCCTTTGCCTACGGGCTTGGTGGTGAAAAACGGATCAAAGATGCGGCTCATGGCTTCCTGGGGAATACCGGTGCCGTTATCAGTGATGCTCACCTTGACTTTAGTCCCTTCTGGCCAGGCCTTGATGGCAATGGTTCCCTGGTCTGGGGCGGCGTCAATGGCATTGTCTAGCAGGTTGGTCCAGACCTGGTTCAGCTCACCGGGATACACCGAGACGGCCGGTAAATTGGGGGCATAGGTTTCCTGCACCTGGATGCGCTTTTCCTTTAATTTGTGGCCCAGCATGGTTAAGGTGCTCTGGATGCCGGCGGGTAAGGGAACCTGCTGCTTGGCTTGCGACTGGTCCATGTGCGAGTAGGTTTTCACGGCGCTCACCAGCTCAAAAATCCGCTGCGAGGCCACCTGGATGTCATTGATCACGCGCTCGGTGCTGAGGGCGTTGGCCACCCATTCCAGCACCTCGCTCAGGTTTTGGCCTTCCAGGATTTTTTCCACGTGGTCCAGGTCCTCCAGGCCCAGGCCCGTCTCCACAAAAGTATCGGCCAGGGCATAGGTGTTTTCTAGCTGGCGGTCTTCCAGCCATTCCAGCAACTCGTCTTCCTGGCGGCTTCTTTCCAGCATGGAATGGTTGCTCAGCTTGCAGTTCTGAATTTTGGCGAAGGTGAATTCCACCACCTGGTCTACCTGGGCGGGGCTCAGGTGCATCATCATCACGCGCTTGAATTTCTGCGGAACGTTGTGGTGGATGCGCAGCAACTCGGCGGAGCTCCGCACGATGGCGGCAGAAGGGTTGTTGAGTTCGTGGGCCAAGCCCGCCGATAACTTACCTAACGCCATGAGTTTCTCGTTGAACTGCTGCATCTGGGTGAAATCCCGCACCCGATCCGTCATGATGCTCACCAGCACCTGCAGCAAATCGGGGTTGTTCCGCTCCAGTTCCAGGAAGTTGCTTTTGTGCAGCACCAGCAGCAGCGTAGGCTTGGTTGCTACGCCCTGGCCTTTGGTATGGGTTAGCCTGGAAAGCGGCATCACGCCGGTGATTTCCCCTTTATGGAACGAGAATACTTGTTGCAGTCTCCCGCTTTCCACCAACTGCACGTCTACCTGACCTTCCAGCACCACGTACATATTCTCAGCGGGGTCTCCCTTCTCAAAAAGTGTCTGTCCGGGCAGAAGCTCCTGTAAGTGGCCGTGCTCCAGCAGCCAGGAGAGTTGCTCTAAAGGGACTTGCCTGAAAATGGCCAGGTCTTGAAGTTCGGCGGCGGCGGTTATTTTCATGGCGTAGGTGGAAGAATGATCTTGAGTCAATATACAGAAAAACAGCTTTTAACCGCTTTTCTGGTGTGTTAAATTTAGGAGCCCTGCAGGGCGATAGAGAACTTGACAGCGGCATTTCTCAGGAAAAGAACCTCCTTCAGATTGGCCTGATGCGAAAGCCCTGGGCTACAAAAAAGCCCCGCTGCCGGAAACAGCGGGGCTTTTTAAGGTCATTTTTTAGAAAATAGGTTTAAAGCACCACTTTGCTGTCTTTGTCCTTGAAGACGCTGAGCGCCGCCGACTGGACTTTCTGCTTGTAACCGGCCCAAACCGTGGAGAAGAAGGTGTTGACCTTGCCTACGGCTTCCTGGGTGAGGGTTTCTGACTGCTCTACCAGTTGGGTCTCGGTTTGGGTGATGGGCTCAGTGCGACCGTTCACGTAAGAGCGCGCTTCCTGCAGTTTGGACACCGCCGTGAGCTGGGCCGGACGGCCGTAGCCCTGGCGGGTGAGGCCCTGCCCCTGGATCATGTCGCGGTAAGACTTGATGGAATCCTGCATGGCTTTGGTGCTGCGCTGCAACTCGGCTTTCTCTTTGCCGCTGGCGAGTTTCAGTTGGGTATTGATGGCCTCGGTGGCCTCAGAGGCTTCCTGCAGGCGGTCCAGCACCTCGTTCAGTTGCTGCGTCTGCTTGTTCAGGCGCTCGCCCAATTGCCGGCGGGCCATCACGTTCTCCTTCTGGAACGGGAAACGCGGGTCTGGCTTCACGGTCAAGAAAGTAGAGTCTTTGCTGCCCGCGTATTGCATCACTAGTTTGTACGTGCCGGGTAGCACAGGATTGCCCGATGGCTCTCCGCTGCCACCCCGCTGGCCACGTCCACCGCTTGGTTGCCGAATTCCGCGCTCGGTCAGGTTCCAGTTCATCCGCTGGAACCCTAAAGTGGAGTCTGGCTTTTGGCGCAGGGTCCTGATGAGTTTGTTGTCTGCGTCAAAGATGCGGAGCTGCAAGGAATCTGCCTTCACGTGGGCCACGGCCGGCACCGAGGCGCTGTCACGGGCGGGCAGGGAAGTGGCCATGCGCTCACCGGTTTCTTTGTTCAGCTCGGTGGCAGCCTTTTTCTTTTTAGGTGCCGGCTTTTTACCACTGGCCGGGGCTGGCGTAGTGGCTTTGGGTTTGATGTAAAAAGTGACCGTAGCGCCAGTGGGCTTGTTGGGAGCCTGGTACAGGTTGTCGGCCTCGGAGCCGTAGCCGGGGGCCGTGGCATAGGAAGCGAGGTAAGCTTCTGACGGTTCAAACACGGCAAACGGTTTTTGCAGCGTTTTCCCATTATCAGCGGCTAACTGGCGCAAGGGTTTGATGTTATCCAGCACATACAAAGCGCGGCCAAAGGTCCCGATGACCAGATCCGCCTCCCGCTCCTGAATGGCTAGGTCCATGACCGGCACGGATGGCAAACCTTGGGTCCACTGGGTCCAGTCTTTGCCCTCGTTGATGCTCACCCACAGGCCGTGCTCAGTGCCGGTGAACATCAGGTTGGGTTGCGTAGGATCCTGCAAAAAGGCAAGGGCGTAGCCGCGTACTTTCTTATCATCTACCAGGCGGGTCCAAGTTTTTCCGAAGTCTACCGTGCGGTACACGTAGGCGCTGAAATCCTTCCCGAAACGGTAATGGTTGGCCACCACAAAGGCCTCGCCTGCGCGGTGGCGCGAAGCGGTGATCTGCGGAATCCAGGCCTCGGCGGGTAAACCGGGCAGGCGGTCGCGCAGGTTCGACCAGGTTTTGCCGCCGTCGCGGGTGAGCTGCACGTGGCCGTCATCGGTACCTATCCAAATCACGCCTTGTTGAAGCGTGCTAGGCGCGATGGTGAGAATGGTGTTGTGGTTCTCGGCGGAGGTGATGTCCAGACTAAGGCCACCACTCTCTATCTGTTTCTGTTGCGCGGGGTTGTTGCGGGTAAGATCTGGCGAGATGGTTTTCCAGGTTAGGCCTTTATCGGCAGACTGGTGCAGGAACTGGCTCGCGTAGAAAATGCCGCCTTTGTTGAACGGGTCCAGCGCGATGGCTGCGTTCCAGTTAAAGCGCAGTTTGGTTTTGAGGTCAGGCGCGGTGGGCTTGGCAATGTAAGAGCGGCCAGTGGTTTTGTCGTACCGGGCCAGGCTGCCGCCCTGTGACATCGCGTACCCGAAGTTTGGATCCTCCGGATCTGGTACCACGTCAAAGCCGTCTCCGCCTTGCACCGATAACCAATAATAATTGCGCAGGCCGCCGCGGGTGAACGTGTACGCCGGACCCGTCCAGGAGCCGTTGTCCTGCAAGCCGCCATACACGTTGTAAGGCACGGCATTGTCTACGTTCACGTGGTAAAACTGCCCCAGCGGAAGCACCTCGGGGAAACTCCAGGTCTTGCCCCGGTCTCGGCTGATGGCCAGACCGCCGTCGTTCCCGTCCAGAATCAAGTTCGGGTTCTCCGGATGAATCCAGAAGGCTTGGTGGTCGGCGTGTACGGCATCCATGGAAGCGGTCACGTTGAACGTCTTGCCGCCGTCTTCGCTCACCGACACCGGTTGGTAGAGCATGTAAATGCGGTTTTCGTTCTTGGGGTCCACGTAGATCTCGTTGAAGTAGAATGCGCGGTTGGTCACGATGGAAGGATCCTCGGTCACCTTGGTCCATTTCTCGCCGCCATCGTCTGAGCGGTACAGCCCGTTTTTGGTGGCCTCTACCATGGCGTAGATGCGGCTGGGCATGCTGCGGCTCTGCGCCAGCCCCAAACGCCCGAAATCACCGGCCGGCAACCCATCTGCGGCACCTTTCTTGCGCCAGGTCTTCCCTCCGTCATAAGTGATGTATAATCCAGATCCGGGGCCTCCCGATTTAAAGTCCCAGCCCGTGCGGCGGTGTTCCCACATGGCCACTACCAACTTATTCGGATTGCTGGCATCCATAAACATCTCGGCCACGCCCGATTTCTCATTCGTGAACAGCACGCGCTCCCAGCTCTGGCCGCCGTTGGTGGTCTTGTACAAGCCGCGCTCCGGGTGATCGCCGAAAGGCAAACCAATCACGCCCGCGTACACCACGTCTGGGTTGGAAGGGTCAATGATAATGCGGTGGATGTTGAAGGTCTTGTCCAAGCCCATGTGTTTCCAGGTACGGCCACCATCAATGCTTTTGTAGATGCCGTTGCCCATGTTCACCGAGTTGCGCGGATTGCCCTCGCCGGTACCCACCCACACCACGCTGGGGTTGCTCTGCTGCACCGCAATAGACCCGATGTTGATGTTGGGCTGCTCGTCAAAGACCGGGGTGAAGGTGGTGCCGCCGTTCTCGCTTTTCCAGACGCCACCCGAGGCCGCGCCCACGTACATAATATCGGGGTTACTCACCACCGCGTCAATGGCCGTCACCCGGCCGCTCATCACGCCCGGGCCAATGCTGCGTGCCTTCATCTGGTTGAACTGCGCCATGGGCAATTTTTGCGCCTGCGCCTGCCCCAGGGCCAGCAAAGACAGGAAGAAGAGCTTGGGTAAATGTTTAATCATAAAGGGGAAGTAGTTTGTGTAGGTTGGTTTGTGCCTCTAAATGTAAGGAACTAAGCGCAGGTTTGGAAGCCGTACAAAAATGAGCCCGTTTATGCCCTGTTCCTACAAAAACAGCCCCTAAACGAGATTAGATAAAAGTGCCAACCTGTAAATTTTTGAAGGTTTGGCGATTTAGGCAGTGCCGGTGAAAAAGGAGTAGCCGGCAGGAACCAAGGTTTTATCCGGCGAAGCAGTACCACCGGAAAGAGGCCAATTTTGCGTAACTTACGGGGCAAATCACCAGATAAGACCACATGAAAAAGCTTTTGATACTACTAGGGCTAGGCGCCCTGGCATTGACCCAGCCAGCCGCGGCCCAGGTCTATAAACCGCAGGAACCACTGGCGCACACCTATTCCATTGTGGCCCGCGACCCAAAAACCGGCGAGATGGCCGTTGCCGTGCAAAGCCACTGGTTCTCAGTAGGCACGTCTGTGAGTTGGGGCGAAGCCGGGGTGGGCGTGGTAGCTACCCAATCGTTCACGAACAAATCCTTCGGGCTGCGCGGACTAGCTTTGATGAAACAAGGCAAAACCGCGGAGGAAACCCTGAAGCTCTTGCTCGCCAATGATCCGGGCCGCGAGGTGCGCCAAGTAGCCATCCTGGATGCGAAAGGCGGCGTGGCCACCCATACCGGTAAGAAATGCATTACCTACGCCGGGCACATCACCGGCAAAGACTTCTCGGTACAAGCCAACATGATGCTGAACGAGACCGTGTGGCCGGCCATGGCCAAGGCCTTTGAGCAGAACTCACACCTGCCGTTGGCCGAGCGGATGCTGGCTGTGCTGGACGCCGCCGAAGCCCAGGGCGGGGACATCAGGGGAAGACAATCGGCGGCGCTGTTGGTGGTACCCGGCAAAAGCAAAAAAGAACCCTGGAACGAACGGTTGGTGGACCTGCGGGTAGATGACCACGAACTGCCCTTACGGGAACTGCGCCGCCTGCTTACCGTGCAGCGCGCCTATGAGCACATGAACAACGGCGACCTGGCCGTGGAGAAAAACGACATGGCGCTGGCCATGAAAGAATACAGCGCTGCCGAGCAACTGCAGCCCAACAACCTGGAAATGCAGTACTGGCACGGGATCACGCTGGCCAACACCGGAAAAGTAGACGAGGCCATCAAAATCCTGGAGCCCGTTTTCAAAGCCGATGCTAACTGGCGCACCCTCACCGAGCGTCTCCCCCCGGTTGGCCTGCTTACCGTTTCCGCGGCAGATTTGAAAAAGATCCTTGAAACCAAATAGCCCTGCTAGCAGCCAAACACGCTCTCAAAAAATCGGCGCACTATTTCGGTTTCTGCGGGCTGCGTTGTAAATCGCGGCTCAGAACCTATCCCAAACAAACGAACCAACATGCTTCGCTTTCTCAAACAGATTACCCTGGCGGCGGCCCTCAGTCTGCCGTTGGCAGCCGGTGCCCAGAACCAGGATTCCCTGCACATCCGCAAGATTTACGATGTGGCGCTTACCCAGGGACAGAGTTATGACCAACTGCGCTACCTCACCAGCCGCATTGGCGCCCGCCTGAGCGGCTCTCCGCAGGCCGCGGCCGCCGTGGAGTGGGCCCGCCAGGAAATGGAAAAAATGGGGCTGGACCGGGTGTATCTGCAGGAAGTAATGGTGCCGCACTGGGTACGGGGCGAGAAAGAATACGCGGCCATCGTGAACTCCAAAATTACGCCCACCCGCGAGGTCAACGTGCTGGCCCTGGGCGGCTCAGTGGCAACGCCTGCTACCGGACTCACCGCTGAGGTTATAGAAGTCAACAGCCTGGACGAGCTGAAGAAACTGGGCAAGAAAAAGGTGCAGGGCAAGATCGTGTTCTTCAACCGCGGCTTCGACCAAACCCACATCATTACGGGGCATGCCTACCGCGGCGCCGTAGACCAACGCTCCAGCGGACCATCCGAGGCCGGGCGACTGGGCGCAGTAGGCGTGGTGGTACGCTCCATGGCCTCCAACAACGATGATTTCCCGCATACCGGCGGTCTTCGCTACGCCGAGGATGCTCCTAGAATCCCAGCCGTGGCCATCAGCACCAAAGGCGCCGATTTATTGGCCAAATTGCTGAAAGAAGACCAGAAACTGCAGTTTCACCTGCGCATAAACCCGCAGTGGCTGCCCGATGTGCTCAGCTACAACGTCATTGGTGAGATTAAAGGCACCGAGAAACCCGACGAGATTATTGTGGTAGGCGGCCACCTGGATAGCTGGGACATAGGAGAGGGTGCCCACGATGACGGCACCGGTTGCGTCCAGTCTATGGAAGTCTTGCGCCTGATGCGCGCCATGGGCTACAAACCCAAGCGCACCATCAGGGCGGTGATGTACATGAACGAGGAAAACGGCCTGCGCGGTGGCACCAAGTACGCCGAGGTCGCCAAAAAGCAGGGCGAGAAACACATTGCCGCCATTGAGTCAGATGCCGGCGGATTCACGCCTCGCGGCTTCGGAATTGCCACCACTACTGAGGTTGCTTACCAGAAAGCCTTCGCCTGGAGACAACTGCTTGCTCCCTACGGCCTGCACGACATTGACCGCGAAGGCGGCGGCGCCGATATCGGTCCGCTCAAGGATGACCGCGTGGCCCTCATCGGGTTCCGGCCAGATTCCCAGCGCTACTTTGACATCCACCACACCGCCAACGACACCTTCGACAAAGTAAACCGCCGCGAACTGGAACTTGGCGGCGCCTCCATGGCGGCTTTGGTGTATTTGATTGATAAGTACGGGTTGTAGTATTGTCACCTAACCAACGGAAAAGCCTGTGATGAACGTCACAGGCTTTTTTGATGTGTTTTTCAGAAAAGGGCTTTAAATCGGAAAGGCAAATTTATGTAACTATGGCGCGGAAGTAACTTCCGCGCCATAGTGAGTTTTGTTGATTTATGGAAAGTAGATATCTGGTTCATCTTGTTGCAATAAACTTTTCAAACTGAATTTTATGACCAGATTGATCTTCGTGGTTTTTTTCTTAGGGTTAACTTTCAACGCTTTTTCTTCAAGCTGTGTCAGGCCAAATGAAAAAAATTGGCTGCCAATTGTTCAGCAGTATATTCAGGAAAGTGATGCCATTTTTATTGGGGAAGTAATTGGGGCAAAAAATCATACTACTATCATAAAAGTCTTAGACGTTTTTAAGGGTAAGGTAAGTACTGACACAGTCTATTTAAGTGCTGATCTCAGATATGAGTCTTTGGGATTTATAAAGAAGTGGCCTTTAGGAGTAACAATTTTTTATACTCAACCAACGAGCGCTAATTCATATGTAGAGTTCCTTATCAATAATAGTTGCGGTATGTCAAGGAATCTAACAGAATTGCCGACGTTCACGCCTGTTGTACCAGTAACGCAAGATGTGCTTAGTGGAATGACTTATGATGAAGATAAATTGCTTAGAGAAGTAGAAGCCAGTTATCGGCAGATTCAACCATTCTTGCTTAAAAACTGGATCAACGAGTACGCTTTGCTCAACGCTTACCGCAACAATCACCGGGAAGAGGAAGAACCACAATCCAGCAAATCAGATTATCTTTCTTATCTCGCAGTAGCGCTTTCTCTGGTCGCCGTTTTAGTGGCCTTTTACAGAAAACAGCGGTGAAAGGATAAGGACCAAAGCCTCCTTTCTCACCCGCGGGAAATCTCCCGCAAGACCCGTACCTTTGCCGATGGGTTAAACTGACTGCGCTTGAAAAAAATCCTCATCATCCGGTTCTCTTCCATTGGCGATATTGTGCTCACCACGCCGGTTATCCGGTGCGTGAAAGAGCAGGTGCCGGGGGCAGAGGTTCATTTCTGCACCAAGGCTGCCTTCCGGAATATCATCTCCAGCAACCCGTACGTGGACAAGGTGTTCTGCCTGGAGAATTCCCTAAAGGAGTTGCTGCTGCAGTTGAAAGCCGAGCGGTATGACCTAATTCTGGACCTGCACAACAACCTGCGCACCCGCGTTCTGAAATCCCGCCTGGGCCGACCCGCCCGAAGCTTCGATAAACTCAATTATCAGAAGTGGCTTTTGGTGAAATTCAAGATCAACCGGATGCCCGATGTACACATCGTGGACCGTTACCTGGCTACCGCAGCTCCTTTGGGCGTGCACAACGACGGAAAAGGGCTGGATTATTTTATCCCGGAGAAGGACGAGGTAGACCTGAGTACTTTGCCGGAGTCTCACCAGAAAGGCTATTACGCCCTGGCCATCGGGGCCCAGCATTATACCAAACGCCTTCCGGTGGACCGCCTGATTGAACTGTGCGAGAAAATCAACGGACCCGTTGTGCTGTTGGGAGGCAAAGAGGATATGCCTATTGCCCGCATGATGGAGGTGTTTTTCAGCTCGGAACCCTACTTCTCCCGCGAGTTCCCCCGGCCCGAGAACCGAACGGTCATCTACAACGCCTGCGGAAAGTACAACCTCAACGGATCGGCCTCGCTGGTGCGGCAGGCGCAGGCCGTCTTCAGCCACGATACCGGTTTAATGCACATCGCGGCGGCCTTCCAGAAAAAGATCTACAGCATCTGGGGAAACACCGTGCCTGCCTTCGGGATGTACCCCTACACCCAGGACTTTGAGACGATGGAGGTAAAGAACCTGTATTGCCGCCCCTGCTCCAAAATAGGTTACTCCAAATGCCCAGAGGGGCACTTCCGCTGCATGCGTGAAATCAACTTCGACTTCCAGTTACCCCTAGTGGATCGCACAATTTAAGTCTCTGAAGGAAGAGGTAATTTTAGCCTGATTTCGGGAAATGACGTAGAAAATGGCAAACCAACCTCTATGTTATGGCCGCCAAACCCATTCTCTACGGTGCCGATTGGTGCAAGAAAACCATTGCCATCCAAGACTATTTCAAAATGCATGACGTGGCGTATGACTACATCAACGTAGAGCAAAGCGACGAGGGCATGCAAACCATCAAAGACATGAACCGCGGTAAAGTGCGTTTCCCCATGGTGGTAGTAGGCGAGCAAACCCCCATGAAGAACCCCTCCCCAGAAGAGTTGGATGCTGCCCTGGCCGGGAATGGGTAGGTTGTAGTTAATAATATGTCGTGTATGGAAAAGGGCAACCACAAGGGATTGCCCCTACAATGGTTTGCTTGTGTGAATGCAAGCTTCTGCTTCTAGAAAATTCTATGCTCACGGCAGTTGCAAACTGCCGGTCATTTTGGGTCCAAGTCACAGACTTGAACCAGGTAAAGTTAACCCACCCCTACCCCTCCGAGGAGGGGAATAAAAACGTCCCGATAGCTCCCTCCTTGGCAAAGATCAGGCGGGACCGCTGTTTCAAAAAACAAAGGCTTTGACCTAGCTCACCAATTCCAGCCTTTCGGTTGAGCGCCTTGTCAGGTTCCGGTGCCGCAGGCATTGCGACCGCAGGGAGCAAAGGAAGCTGGCGCAGCGCGAGGCCGGAAGGCGGGGCCTCGCGGCCGTGAGCGCTCGGAGCCCCGCAATGCAACAATAAAGCTCATGAACCCACGAAAACTACGGCGCTACGCCAGCACAAACAGACTACGCGTGCAGAATAAAGTCCTCCCTCCAAACTCATAATACCAAAAAGCGTTTCAAACCTGTTTTTTCCAAAACAAGCCTGAAACGCTTCATGAATCCAGAGGAAGAACCTTCTAAAAGAACTTTCCTATTTGGTAATCATTTCAAACCCAGTGAAAGCCTGCAACGCCTTCGGTAACCTGATGCCTTCCGGCGTCTGGTTGTTTTCCAATAACGCCGCTACAATACGAGGAAGAGCAAGAGCGCTACCGTTCAACGTGTGCAGCAATTGCGGCTTGCCGCCTTCGGTGCGTTGACGCAGTTTCAGGCGGTTGGCCTGGTAGGTTTCAAAGTTGGAGACAGAGCTTACTTCCAGCCATCGGCCTTGGGCCGCAGAGTACACTTCCATGTCATAAGTGAGGGCAGAGGTGAAGCCCATGTCGCCGCCGCAGAGACGGAGCACGCGGTAGGGCAGTTCCAGTTTCTGGAGCAGCCCCTGGATGTACTGGCTCATCTCCTCCAGCGCCTGGTAGGATTTTTCCGGTGCCTGAATTTGCACGATCTCTACTTTGTCAAACTGGTGCAGGCGGTTAAGGCCGCGCACATCGGCACCCCAGGAGCCGGCCTCGCGGCGGAAGCAGGGGGTATAGCCTACGTTCTTGATGGGCAGTTTGCCGCCGTCTATGATCTCGTCGCGGTAGAGGTTGGTGATAGGCACCTCGGCCGTAGGGATCAGGTAAAGGTTGTCTGCGGTGGCGTGGTACATCTGGCCTTCTTTGTCAGGAAGTTGGCCGGTGCCGTAGCCGGAGGCTTCATTTACCACAATAGGCGGCTGCACCTCGGTGTAGCCGGCTTTGAGGGCTTCGTCTAAAAAGAAATTGATGAGTGCGCGCTGCAAACGGGCCCCCTGGCCTTTGTATACCGGAAAACCTGCCCCGGTGATCTTAATGCCCAGTTCAAAGTCAATGATGTCATATTGCTTGATGAGTTCCCAGTGCGGCTGGGCGTTCTCGGGCAAAGTTGGGATAGTACCATGTTCCAACACCACCTCGTTGTCCTCGGCAGAACGGCCGGCGGGCACGCTGCTGTGCGGAATATTGGGCAGCTTATAGAGCGCCTGCTGCAGGGCCTGCTCCAGGTTCTGCACTTCCTCGTCCAGAGACTTGGTGCGCAATTTAAGGTCGGCGGTTTCGGTTTTGAGGGCTTCGGCCTGCTCTTTCTGGCCGCTTTTCATGAGGCCGCCAATTTCCTTGGCCAAGGCGTTGGCGCGGCCCAGGAGCTCATCGCGCTCGGTTTGCAGGGACCGGCGTTTCTGGTCCAGGTCCAGCAAAGCCTCTACTTCCTGGGCGGCATTTGGATAGTTTCTTTTCTGCAAGCCAGCAAGAACAAGATCGGTTTGCTCGCGTAAAACGGGTATCTGTAACATGGTGCGTCTGGTTATCTGTACGCAAAAATAGAATATTTTGGATAGGCAGCGGCAAAGGGCACTTTTTTATGAAAATTTGTGTAACTTTATATATTAATTTTCTCGTACTGCTTGTAAAATAGAACAAGGCTGTCTAACATTGCAGTACATTTTCTGAACGACCGTCATCCGGGTTCTTCATTACTCTTACACACCAAGTTTTTTCCTGTTTTTATCCGTCTGCCCGTTGCGCTCTGCAACTGCTATGCATTTAAACCGAATAGCTAATTCATTCAATTTATGTACAACATTGACGAGTTGAAAGATTCTCTTCTTTCAGAACTCAAAGAGATTGCTGAGAACCTCGGCGTCACGAACTTCAAGAAGCTCAGCAAGCAAGACCTGATCTACAAAATCCTGGATCAGCAGGCCGTTACCCCCCTTGAGAATCTCCCCAAAAAATATAAAAAATCATCGCGCAAGGCAGACGAAACCGCCGATGCCCCGGTTGCCGTAGCTGAAGCCGCTGCCCCTGAGGCCCTGGTAGCTGACGCGCCCGCCCCTGTGGCTGCCCCTGTGGCAGAAGAACCGATTTTAGCTGCCGTGGAAGAAGCACCTGCCCCAGCTCCGGCCCGCCGCCCGGCCAGAACTGCCCCAGAGCGTCCGGCCAGAGCAGAGCGTGCACCGGCTACCGCGCGGGAAGAACGCGTACGCACCCCTAGCGCCCTGCGCGAAGAGAACCGCGAACCAGCTACGCGCCCTGAGCCTCGCGAAACCCGTGAGCCGCGTGAGAATACTACGCCTCGTGAGAACAGCGCCCCTCGGGAAAACCGCCCTGAGCCCCGTGAGAGCCGCATGCAGCCGCGTGAATTCCAGCCGCGTGAACCACGTGAGCAACGGGAGCCAAGAGAAAACAATGCGCCGCGCGAACAGCGGGAGCCCAGAGAGCAACGTGAGCCCAGAGAATTCCAGGCCCGCGAACCGAGAGAGAATACTACCAGAGAGCCACGCGAGCAGCGCGAACCCAGAGAGAACGGGAACGTGAACCGCGAGCCACGCGAGAATAACAACAATCGCGAAAACAGCAATAATAACAACCCTAACTGGCAGAACCGCCGCGAGCCCAATCAGAACCAGAATCAGAACCGGCCGCAGCAAAACACCAACAACGTCAATTACCGTGAGTTTGACGGCGTTATCGCCAATGAAGGTGTATTGGAATTGATGCAAGACGGGTACGGGTTCCTGCGCTCGGCGCACTACCATTACCTGGCCAGCCCAGATGATATCTACGTGTCTCCGTCGCAGATCAAATTGTTCGGTTTGAAGACCGGTGACAGCGTGAAAGGCACCGTGCGGGCCCCGAAAGAAGGCGAGAAATATTTCGCGTTGCTGAAGGTAGACTCCGTGAACGGCCGTACGACAGAGGAGATTAGAGACCGGATTCCGTTCCAGCATTTAACGCCTCTTTTCCCGGAAGAGCGCCTGAAACTGACCACGCGTTCCAGCCAATATTCTACCCGCATCATGGACCTGTTCGCCCCAATAGGAAAAGGACAGCGTGGTTTGATCGTGGCTCAGCCGAAAACCGGTAAAACGGTGTTGCTGAAAGAGATCGCGAACGCTATTACTGAGAATCACCCCGAGGTGTACTTGATGATCTTGTTGATTGACGAGCGCCCGGAAGAGGTAACCGACATGGCCCGCAGCGTGAAAGCAGAGGTAATTGCCTCTACTTTTGACGAGCAAGCCGAGCGCCACGTGAAGATCTCCAGCATTGTGTTGGACAAAGCCAAGCGCATGGTAGAGTGCGGGCACGATGTGGTTATTCTGTTAGATTCCATCACTCGTCTGGCCCGTGCTTATAACACCGTGGTTCCGTCTTCCGGTAAAATCCTATCGGGTGGGGTGGATGCCAACGCGCTGCACAAACCTAAGCGTTTCTTCGGGGCGGCCCGTAACGTGGAGAACGGCGGCTCACTGACCATCATCGCTACCGCGCTGATTGACACTGGTTCTAAAATGGACGAGGTGATCTTTGAAGAATTCAAAGGAACCGGTAACATGGAACTTCAACTGGACCGCAAATTGGCCAACAAGCGCGTGTACCCAGCCATCGACGTGCCGGCTTCCGGTACTCGCCGCGAGGACCTGCTCATGGACCGCGACGAACTCAGCCGTGTTTGGATCCTGCGCAAGTTTATGTCAGACATGAATTCCGTGGAGGCCATGGAGTTCCTGAAAGACCGCATGAAAGGCACCAAAGACAACGACGAGTTCCTGATTTCCATGAACAGCTAGTCTTAGCCATACTTTACAACAAGAAGGCCCCGCAGAGAAATCTGCGGGGCCTTCTTCGTTTATCGGCTTTCCTGTTTCGGGCCTGTTTTCAGGAAATAAACCCCAAACAGGAGTGAAATTTATTACTTTCCTCTAGTCGTTCTTCTATCCCCCGAAGCTGCCGTAACGCACGGCTTTCTTCTGGGCAGCGTCATAGACCAACAGGCGGCCATCTTCTTTGCCCAGCATGTACTTAAACCCGATGGCTTTGGGATTGGCCTGGATGCGTTTCCAGGTGGTCTCATTCACGAAGGAGGCCTCTACAGGGGCGTTAGGGGCGATGGCGGGTTCCACAAAATCGGCATTCTCCACAAAACCCTCCATGCGTTTGAGGATGTAGTTCTCGCGTTCGGCTGGGGTGGCAGTTGCGTTTTCCATCTCATAGACCATGCTGGCCTCCAGATCCGCGGCCGGGAAATTTTCCTCGTAAATGGTGGTGCCGTCCTGGGTGGTGATGGTGAATTCGACTTCGCCTTTGGCGATGGAATTGCCGTGCAGGGCCAGCCGAAAGAAATCTGGCTTCTCAGGCGAGGAGAACGGATGGGTACGCTGTACAATGTGTTGCACCGGTTGCGCAGAACCGCTGGCGGCGGTTTTCTTGGCAGGGGTGCCGGAAGAGCCAGTGGAGGTGGATGTGGCAGTTTCTTCTGACGGCGAAGATTGGCAACTGAACAAAAAGGCCAGTACCGCTACCCAATAGATTTTCAGCATGTTTTCAGAGATTTGGCCTAAAAACGATGTACGTGCCGCGCAGGCCATAGTTCCCTTCATTTAGCCGCGCCAGAGCTGCCAGAGCAAAATAATGAAGAAAGAGAAACTCATGCACAGAGAAGATACCTTGTTCATGCGCATGGTGTTCTCATAATTGGCCGCCGCGAGACTTTGTTTCACCTGATAAAGCCATCGGCTGAAAACCAGCAAGACCGGTCCTGTGCCCAAAAGGAAAAACAGCATGTGCCAGGGTTCGTCGCGGCGCCAATAGGTGTAGAAGAGCACGCCCGCGGCCACCAGCAAACTGAGACCGGCAAAGATAAACGTGCCCCATAGCCCCAGTTTCAAGCTCAGGGTCTCGTCGCCACGGCGGGAATCTTCCTCGTGTTGGTACACTTGGGTGAGCGGATAGGAGCCGCACAGAAACAGGGAACTGACCAGCGCCAGCAACAGGTTGTTCGTGCTTAGAATCCGGTCCTCGGGAACGCCGCTGCCCACCTGCACCATGGCAAACGTGAAAGCCCCCTGGAAAATAACCACTACCACTGTGCTCAGGAGAGGGTATTTCTTCAACCGGATGCCTTCATAACTGTAGGCCTTGGACACCAACAGATACAGCAGCACCATGCCCGCAAAAAGCCAGGACAGCAGGGCGGATAACGCCACCGCCAGTACATCGAAAATCAGCACGAGCCAGTACAGCGTCTGCGTGACTTTGGGCGGGTGTTTCAGGCCCCCGATGCTGCCCTCATCGCGGTCATAGTAGGAGTTGTAGCCATTGCTGGCCGGGTACACCAACAGATGCAGAATAAGGAAAACCGCCACCGCCCGCCCGGCAGACACCTCCGGTGCGGCACTCAGCGCGAACCAGAAAATCGGCATCAGGAACAAGGAAAACGGAATGCGGAGCAGGCGCCAGGCATCGGACCAGGAGGAGTTCATAGGGGTAATTTACGATGGATAGCCTACTAAATACAAGACGCCGGTGCCGCTCCAGTGCCGGGCCCGCCCAATGTGCCAGGTATAATGCGGCGCATGGATGGCGGCCACCATTTTCTCCAAGTGCGCCGGTGTGTACAGGCGCAGCAAAGACACCGTGCCGTCCCACATGGTGCCCAGCGGAATCAACGGAACCAGATACGTGAAGAAAAGCCGGCGCCAGGTAAACGGCCTGATGAAGGGCGTGAACAGCAGAATGGCCCAGGGGAACACAAACCAAACCAACAGCAGCTCGTGCCAGCGTTTTCCGGCGCCCTCAAACACGCCAATCCCCTGGTTCTGCCGCACCGCATCCTCCAGAATAGCGGTGGCCGTTTCGGGCCTGAAATGGTGAAAAGCCGAGAAAACCGTCCGGAAGCCTTTCAGGACGGGCGGAACGGCGGTGGCGTCTACGGGCTGCTGCTCAAACCGGAGGCCGCCGTTTGTCTGGTCGGCTAGGAACGCGTACGCCTCCAGGTTGGGGTATTTATCGGTGAGGGTGATGGTGAACCGCTGGCCGGCCTGTTTCTCCAGTTCCTGCCAGACTTGCTGGATGCCGCCGCCGGCACCGGAGCACAAATCTACCAGTTGCGTTTGCCCCGTGTGGGCCAGGGCTTTCCGCAGAAGCGGGACCACGGGTTTGTAGATGCCCAGCGCCGTAATCATGAACCGTAGCACATCCATCATGCCCTGCCGCACCACATGCGGAAACCAGGGCTGGTCTTCCAGTTCAAACAAGTGCAGGCGGAATTTCATGTGGGGCAGCGTAGAAGTTTAGGTTCTTGCGTTAATGATACGTTTTTGAAAAATGGGGCACAAATCTGCTTTGGGGTAATCACTGGTTTGGGCTTTCTAAACGGCAAAAAAGAGCCCGCCCAAGTTCTTTGGGCGGGCAGAAGCTAAAAGCAAAAAAAGCTTTACTCGGCTTTCAAGGTAAGCGTGGAGCCATCAGGGGCCTGCAGTTTCATGTCATCGTCGTCCAGTTCAGACACGGTGAAGTTCTCGCTGACGTTGTTGTTGGCGTAGGTCAGGCTCAGGGTCTTGTTGGGCGCGCTGTAGGTCCAGGTACCGTTCGCAGATTGCGCATCAGAGGTCTGGGTGAAGTTGCCGTTGGCGAAGAACTGGATCTGCTCCTGTTTCTCGGTAGAGGTGAGTTTGTCTTTGTCGCCGGAGGCGGTGGTTTCTTTGCTGGCTTTCCAGATTTTGCTGGTGGCGCCCGAGATCATCTGTGTGTTGCCGCCTTCCGCGCCCTTTTTGTTACAGCTGAAAGAGAAGGCGCTGAGCCAGACCAAGCAAACCAAGGTGAACAAACGGGTAGCCGGAGATGTGATTTTCATTTTCATAGTTTTAAGTTTAGGTTCTGGGGTGTACGTATTTGCCGTGGGCAAACACGTTTTTCATACGTGCCATTTTGTGCACAGTTATAAGAAAATAAACAAACTAATCTAAAGTTGGCCCGTAAGAATTAGCCTGTATACCAGTTGGATACCTAACAAGGGACCTGATCACAAATCGAAAAATACAACTATGGGACTATTTGATTTTCTTAAAAAAGGGGAAGAGAAGCCGGTGCAAAAGCCAGTTGCTCAGCCCGCTGCCAAGCCAGTTGCCCCCGCAGCCCCTGTGGCGGCCCAACCGGCTGCGGCTACCCAACCCGCCTTTGATACCTACACGGTAAAGAGCGGTGACTCCCTTTCAAAAATCGCCAAGAATTTTTACGGCGATGCTTCACAGTGGCACAAAATACACCAGGCTAACTTAGATAAGATCAAGGACCCTAACCTCATTGACGTGGGCTGGACCTTGAAAATACCTAAGTCCTGAGCAAAGACCTAAGGTTTGTTTGTAGAGAGAAGAGTCTGTGCCTCGGCACAGGCTCTTTTTCGTTTTCGGGCTGATTTAAGTAAAAAGGGCCTGAAACAGAAACGGCCAGCATGACGCTGGCCGTTTCTGTTTTCTATTCCAAATCCTAGGTCTGAAGGTTTGCCTAAAGCAGGTGAAACCCGAAGGCTACAATGGATTCCTTTCCAGGTATTTGGCCACCGCCGGACAGGAGGCGCGCACCTCCAGACCTTTGGATACCGCGTAGTCAATGCCGTGTTTGATGAGTTTATCGGCGTAGCCTTTGCCCCGGTATTCTTCCTCAATATAGGTGTGCTGAAAGTCAATGGTCTCCTGGTCTAGCGCGTAGGCCAACTCCCCTATATCTTCTTTTTCCAGCAGGGCAGTGAATTGCTGGGCTTCCTCATCGTGTTGGATATCTAAGTTCATGGTTTCCTTGGTTAGTCTTAAGAAAGGCTCTTACCGTGAGCCCCTTTTCATTACCCCATCCCAGCCTAAAAGGTTGAGGCCTTTTGCTTTCCCTCCAAAACAGCGCAGCCGGAGAATTGTTTTTTACTGGATTTTCAAAAACCAGGCCTAAAAGGCAGAAGCATAAAAAAGGGGGCTATAAAGCCCCCTGGATAATCTCATCTACGATGGGTGGGTCCAGCAGCGTGCTGGTGTCGCCCAGGTTGGAGGTGTCGCCCTCGGCCACTTTCCGGAGGATGCGGCGCATGATCTTGCCCGATCTGGTTTTGGGCAGGCCGCTCACAATCTGAATCTTGTCTGGCTTCGCGATTTTCCCGATCTGGTCCACCACCGTTTCAATGACCTCAGCGCGCAGGTTCTCGCTGTTGGCAGGGGCTTCTTCGCCACACACCACAAACGCGTAGATGCCCTGGCCTTTCACGTCATGCGGATACCCCACCACGGCGCTTTCCACAATGTGTTTGTTCTGGTTGATGGCGTTCTCAATCTCGGCGGTGCCAAACCGGTGCCCCGATACGTTAATCACGTCATCCACCCGCCCGATGATACGCCACAGGCCGTTGGCATCGCGCTTGGCACCGTCTCCGGTGAAATAGAGTCCCTTGTAGGCGCTGAAATAGCTTTGGCGGCACCGCTCGTGATCGCCGTAGGTGGTTCTGATGATGCCGGGCCACGGAAACTTCATGCAGAGGTAACCTTCCACTTCGTTCTCGGTGATTTCCTCGCCGTGCTGGTCCAGCAACAACGGTTGTACGCCCGGCATCGGGAAGCCCGCGTGGCTTGGTTTCATGGGTGTCACGCCGGCCAGCGAAGACAGCATGATGCCAGCGGTCTCGGTTTGCCACCAGGTGTCAACTACCGGGCAGCGCTCTTTGCCCACGTGGATGTGGTACCAGTGCCAGGCTTCTTCGTTGATGGGTTCGCCCACCGACCCCAGTACTTTGAGAGAATCCAGGCTGTAGGACAATACGTGGTCCAGACCAGCCGCCATCAATGAGCGGATGGCAGTAGGCGCGGTATAAAATATATTCACCCCGAATTTGTCAATCACCTGCCAGAACCGGCCCGGATCTGGGAACGTGGGCACGCCCTCAAACATGAGCGTAGTGGCGCCAGATAACAGCGGACCGTACAACAGGTAGGAGTGACCCGTAATCCAGCCAATGTCGGCGGTGCACCAGTAGATGTCGCTCTCGTCGTACTGGAACACGTTCCGGAAGGTATAATCGGTGTAGACCATATAGCCGCCGCAGGTGTGCACCACGCCTTTGGGTTGGCCGGTAGAGCCGGAGGTGTAGAGGATGAAGAGCATGTCTTCGGCGTCCATCTCCTCGGCTGGGCAGTTTTTGTCCACGTGCTGCAGTTCCTCGTGGTACCAGACATCGCGGCCTTCCACCATGTTCACGGCCCAGTTCACGCGTTCCACCACCACCACTTTCTGTACGCTGGGGCAGGTTTCCAACGCCTCGTCTACCACGCGTTTCACGGGAATCTGCTTGGGACCTCGGTTCAATCCATCGGAGGTAAGCACCACCTTGGCCTGGGCGTCGTTGATGCGGTCGGCCATGGCCGTGTGCGAGAACCCGGCGAAGATTACCGAATGCACCGCCCCGATGCGGGCGCAGGCCAGCACCGAGAACGCCAACTCCGGGATCATGGGCATGTAGATGCAAACGCGGTCGCCTTTCTGCACACCGTTGCGCTTGAGGATGTTGGCCATCTGACAGACTTTCTCGTGCAACTCGCGGTACGTGAACCGGATGTAGCGCTCTTTGGGGTCGTTGGGTTCCCAGATGAGGGCCAGTTTATTGCCCCGTTTCTCCAAATGGCGGTCTAAACAGTTCTCGGTGATGTTGAGTTTGCCGTTCACGAACCACTTCACATCGGGCTCCTCAAAATTCCAGTCCAGTACTTTGTCCCACTTCTGGCGCCAGGTGAAATTCTCGGCGATGCCGGCCCAGAACTCCTCGGGCTGCTCCACGCTTTTTCGGTAGGTTTCCTGGTACTCTTCAAAAGATTTTATGCGGTAATCCATTTGTTTGCTAGATGGGTTTGAGGTCTTAAAGTTAGAATTTCTGCCGAAGGGGCCAAGAAAAGCATTCCATTGTGGGCAGGAGCCAGATGTTTTGAGCTTGATTTCAGGAAAACAGGCCCGAAAAGTAGCAACCCAGCCGAATAGCCGAAGATGCGTTTTGGACCCGTTTTCCGGGAATCATCCCTGAAACACTTCGGTAACTGAGGCAGATGTAAAGCCTTACTCCGCGCCCACACCCAGGTACGTGCGAAGCTTCTCAGACTCGAACTTGAGCGCGGCCGACTCCTCGGGTTGCAGCAGTGACACAACAATGCCCATCAAGAAAGCGCCGGACATAGACACCAGCGCCGGGTTCTTCAAGGGGAAAATCGCCTCGTCATACCCCATGATGTCTACCATGATGGTGGGGCTGAGCACGATCAAAATCAGAGAAAGGGCCGCACCGGTGGCGATGCTCCAAACCGCACCCTTGGTGGTGAACCGTTTCCAGATGATGGACATGAGCAGGGCCGGGAAGTTGGCGCTAGCCGCAATGGAGAACGCCAGGCCCACCATGAACGCCACATTCTGGCCTTTGAACACCAGGCCCAGCACAATAGAGAGGATGCCCAAGGCGATGGTGGCGCGCCGGGCCACTTTCATCTCGCCCTTCTCGTTGGACACGCCATTCTTGAACACGTGCACGTACAGGTCATGCGAAATACTGGAAGCACCGGACAAGGTCAAGCCCGCCACCACGGCCAGAATGGTGGCGAAAGCCACCGCGGCAATGAAGCCCAGAAAAGCGGTGCCGCCGGTCTGTTCGGCAAGCAAAAGAGCCGCCATGTTGCCGCCTTTGTCAATGCCTTCAATAGCGGGTTTGCCCACCAACGCCATGGCCGAGAACCCGATCAGAAAGGTCAAAAGATAGAAATACCCAATGAACCCCGTAGCCACGAACACCGATTTACGGGCGGCTTTGGCATCGGGCACGGTGTAGAAACGCATCAAAATGTGCGGCAGGCCGGCGGTTCCCAGCATCAGTGCCAAGCCCAAGGAAAGCGCGTCAAACGGGTTGGTGATGTATCCGCCGGGTGACAGCATTTCCTGGCCGTACTGCCTGCTAACCGTTTCCAGCAGATTGGCCGGGCTGAACCCGAAT
Source organism: Rufibacter hautae (assembly GCF_008271695.1). GTDB lineage: Bacteria > Bacteroidota > Bacteroidia > Cytophagales > Hymenobacteraceae > Nibribacter > Nibribacter hautae. Next base: position 375,810 of record NZ_VKKY01000001.1, on the reverse strand, counting down.
TTGGCCAGCGACAGCAGCACCAGCACAGTGGCGCCGCTCAGCAGCAAAACGGCTTTGATGATCTGCACCCAGGTAGTAGCGATCATGCCGCCAAAGAGCACGTACAGCGTCATCACGCAGCCCACCACCACCACGGCAATCTCATAATCCAGCCCGAAGAGCGTTTTGATCAATCCGCCGGCGCCCACCATCTGGGCGATTAGGTAAAACGCGATGGTTAACAAAGAGCCTACTGAGGAAACGATGCGGATGGGGCGCTGCCTTAGCCGGAAAGCCACCACATCGGCGAAGGTGTATTTGCCCAGGTTGCGCAGCGGCTCGGCAATCAAGAACATGATGAGCGGCCAGCCCACCAGAAACCCGATGGAATAGATCAGTCCGTCATAGCCTTTGGTGGCCACCATCCCGGCAATGCCCAGGAACGAGGCGGCGCTCATGTAGTCGCCGGCCAGGGCCAGACCGTTCTGGAAACCCGAGATGTTGCGGCCCGCGGCGTAAAACTCAGAGCCCGTTTTGGTCTTTTTGGCGGCCCAGTAGGTGATGTAAAGCGTCACGGCCACAAACAGAAAGAACATGGCAATGGAAACCGGGTTGGCCGTGCCCAGCGTGGAGGTGCTGGGCGCCTGTAATAGAAGCAGAAGAGACAAGAACATGGTAGTTTTGCGTGTCAGGTTGGAGATGGGACGGCTATTGGATTTTGTTTTTCAGGTTCTGCACCGAGGTGTCATAGTCGCTGTTGGCCCAGAAAACATAGATGCCCGTGAGCACCCAGGCAAACAGGATAATGCCCAGCCCGATGGGAATGGCCAGCGTGGTGTACTCCCCAATTCTGGTGGCCAGCACCTGCTTGTTGAACGCCACCGTGAGCAGAAACCCGAAGTACACCAGCAGCATGGTAAAGGTGAGCACCAGAGAAACGGACCAGCGTTTCTTGACCAGTTTTTTAAAATCGGGGCTATCTAGGATCTCGTGCGGTTGCTGGGTTTCAGGAGTCATCATTTGTATTTTGTTTGGGGTGGGCGAAGGCGGTGAAAAGACGTCTTGAGCGCGTGTGAATGAAAGACTTCACGGGGAATAGACCGCTTAATTTAATGAGATATATCTAAAAGGAGCTATACTTTGCGCGAATTATTTGCCTTCTTTGCCTGTTTTGTATTGAGAATTGATAAAAACGTCTTAAGATGCTCATCGCAAACCATAGCGGCAAATTGTTAGAAGTAGGCCTGGACGAAGCCGGGCGCGGGTGCCTGGCCGGACCTGTGGTGGCTGGTGCCGTGGTGCTCCCTCTGGATTATTCCCATCCTTTGCTCACCGATTCAAAACTGCTGACGGCCAAACAGCGGGACCAACTGCGGGAGGAGATCTGCCGTGAGGCCATTTATTGGGCCGTGGCCGAGGTGAGTCCGCAGGAGATAGACGAGATCAACATCCTGAACGCCTCGTTCCTGGCCATGCACCGCGCCACCGACCTGCTGAACATCGTGCCGGAATACCTGCTGGTAGACGGCAACCGGTTCAACCCCTACAAAAAGGTGCCGCACGCCTGCATGGTCAAAGGCGACAGCCGGTTCTTCAACATCGCGGCGGCGTCTATTTTGGCTAAAACGCACCGCGACGACCTCATGTGTGCCCTGGCCGCCACTCATCCGCAGTACAAATGGGAGCAGAATGCAGGTTACCCCACCAAAGCGCACAGAAACGCCATCAGGGAGCACGGCGTCTCGCCGCACCACCGCCTGACCTTCAAGCTGCTGCCCGACGCGGAACCGTTTCTGGTAGAGGAAGTGCTGTAGCCTTTATTCCGTCAGATACCTGTAAAAAAGCCGCGAGGCGTTTTGGAGCCGTTTTCTTAGAATCGGGACCAAAACGCCTCGCGGCTTTGGGGGCTTTATAGAAAAATACTACTGGGGTTTCAGTTTCAAGAGGTCCAGGAATAGGCTGAAGCTGTCCAGGCTTGAGGCGCCATCGTTGAAGGTGTCAAAGGTGAGGGGTTTCACAATGTAGCCGTTCACGCGCAGGTTCTGGGCCGCAAACCGGTCTGAGTCTTCGTTGGAGGTGGTCATGATGAACACGTTCATGTCAGAGAGAATCGGGTCGCTGCGGAGTTCTTCCAGAAACTCAATTCCGTTCATTTTGGGCATGTTGATATCCAGCAGAATAATATTGGGCAATGGGTTTAACTTAGGTGTGCCAGGCTCCCCCCGTAGCAAGGCCAGGGCCTCGCGTCCGTTTTTGGCTTTGTGTAGCGGCACCATCACCTTGATTTTCCGCAGTTCCCGCTCCACGCTCATGGCATCAAGGTAATCGTCTTCCACTAACAAAATACTCGGTTGCAATTCACTCATAGTTACGCTTTTGATATTGGTAATTCTTCAAAGATAGGACCTAATTAGGTGTGGTCCAAGGTAAGAAGGGGCCAGGTGAAGGTAAAGGTAGCGCCCTGGCCCAGGGTGGAGGAGACCTTAATGGTGCCTCCGCGGCGCTCAATGATCTTTTTCACAATGGCCAGGCCCACCCCGGTGCTCTCCACGGCATCGCGCTCCTGCAAGGTCTGGAACAGCACAAAAATGCGGTCATGGTACTCTTCTTCTATGCCGGGGCCATCATCCATCACCGAGAACTCATGGGCGTCTTCCAGCCGCTGGTGGGTGACCGTGATGTTGCCGGTGGTGTGGTGGTGGTACTTGATGGCGTTGCTGAGCAGGTTGGAGAAAACCTGCTGCAGTTCCACCTTGGCGCCCTCCACCACAGGCAGGCGGTCTGGCAGATGTATCTTGAACCCTTGGGGCGGGTTAAGCATGTCTATGACCTCAAACAGCAGTGCTTGCACATCTATCATGCCTTCCTCCAGGTGCGAACGGCCAATGCGGGCCAGCGCCAGAATACCGTTGATAAGGTTCTCCATGCGGTGCACCCGCACACGCATCATCAAGAGGTATTCCCGGATGTGGGCGGGAAGTTCCTTGCCCATGTCTTCCTCCACCCAGCGCGAGGCGTTCTCTATGCCGCGCAGCGGGGCTTTGAGGTCATGCGATACCACGTAGGCGAACTGGTCCAGTTCCTTGTTTTTGCTTTCCAGCTCCGTGATGGTGGTGTCAATGGTGGTGGACATCCGGTTCAGGGACTCTGTTAGGCGGGTGAGTTCGTCGTTGGCATCGTCCTCAATCTGGGTTTTGTATTCGCCGTGCGAGATCCGGTCGGCGAGGTTCACCATCTTAAGGATGCGGCCCGAGATAAGGCGGGTGATGTAATAGGCCCAGGCCAAGCCCAGCATCACCGAGATTACGGTCAAGGTGGTAGAGATCTGGCGCGTATTCGCGATACTCTCCGTCAACCGGTCGTTGCGGGTTTCGCGCACCTGGTACTCAATGGTGTTAAAGGCCTTGAAATACACCCGCATCTGGTCGGTGATGCGTTTGCCCTCTTCGTTGAGCACCAGAAAACCATGCTCCAGTTTGTTTATCCCACGGTAAGGGTCCCCAGATTTGTTTTCCTTGTCTTTCTCAGAGATCAGCAGCTCGGCAAACTCCTCGCGCCATTTTTGGTGCAGGTCTTCAATCTCCTTCACCCGTTTTAGCTGCTCGGGCTTGTCTTTCATGAGTTTCTTGAGCAGGGTGAACTGGCCCGGGATAAGCGCCGCCGCCGAAAAATAGGGTTCCAGGAAGGTGCGGTTGCCGGTGAGCAGGTAACCCCGCATGCCCGTTTCCATGTCAATGATGCTTCTCTGCAGCGAGGCCGACGTGCGGGTGATGTTCTGGGAATCTGACACGAACGCGGAGTTGGAGATCACATCCTCAGAAAGGCGGTAATTGACAATGGCCACCGTGGTGAAGAGGAAGGAAATGAGAACGAAGCCGGCGAAGAGCTTGGTTGTTAGATTCATGTAAGGTGCGCTAGGAGAGATGGCGGCCACCTCCCAAGATAAATACAGAAACAGCCGTGCCTTTCTCTAAGGGGAATGCCGGCTGTACAAAAGTATATTTTTTGCGGTATTTACCCCGCTAAAGATTTCTGGGTGCAAGCTTCCCGCCAGGCCTGAAAAAGGGTGGCATCTGCGTTAGAAACAGAGAAGGCAGGCAAAACCGGCAGGGGCAAGGCAAAGAAGGGCAATACGGGTCCCAAGCCCCTGGGTTTTGAAAGATGAGAGCAGTTGCCATAAAGCGGATGTTGAAGGCTGCCCGCTGTTTTAGCCTTGTTTTAAGGGAAAAAGGCCCGAAACAGGACGATGCTCCGGTTGCCTGGGCTTAAAGGCAAAGGAGCCGACATGGTTTAGAAACCCGCCTTAATTTTCCTACTTTTGTCTTTCTTTTACCGCGTTTCCTAAACCAATTATACATGGAATTGAAGAAAATAGCCCTGAATGATGTGCACGAAGCACTGGGCGCTAAAATGGTGCCTTTTGCCGGTTACAACATGCCCGTACGCTACAGCTCTGACTTAGACGAGCACCACACCGTACGCAAGGCCGTGGGTATCTTTGACGTATCACACATGGGCGAGTTTCTGGTTTCCGGCCCCAACGCCCTGGACCTGATCCAGCGCGTGACCACCAACGATGCCTCCAAACTGACGCCGGGCAAAATCCAGTACTCCTGCTTGCCCAACGCCGAGGGCGGGATTGTGGACGATTTGCTTGTGTACTGTCTGGCCCCCGAAGAATACATGTTGGTGGTAAACGCCTCCAACATTGAGAAAGACTGGAGCTGGATCAGCCAATTCAACACCAACGGTGCCGAGCTCAAGAATATCTCTGATGAGATGTCTCTCTTCGCGGTACAGGGCCCCAAAGCCGCCGAGGCTTTGCAGTCTTTGACTCCGGTGGACCTGAAGAACATGGTGTACTACACCTTTGACAAAGGCACCTTCGCCGGTCAGCCAGACGTGATCATCTCGGCCACCGGGTACACCGGCGCCGGCGGATTCGAGATCTACGTGCCCAACGAGAGCGCCAAAGAGGTTTTCCAAAAGATCATGGAAGCCGGCGCCGAGTTCGGGATCAAACCCATTGGCCTAGGCGCCCGCGATACGTTACGCTTGGAGATGGGCTACTGCCTCTACGGCAACGACATCACCGACTCAACTTCGCCATTGGAAGCCGGCCTGGGCTGGATCACCAAATTCAACAAAGACTTCACCAACGCCCAGAACCTCAAAGCCCAGAAAGAGCAAGGCGTGAGCCGCAAACTCATCGGGTTTGAGATGATGGAGCAGGGCATTCCGCGCAGCCACTACGAGATCGTGAACGCCGAGGGCGCTACCATCGGGGAAGTGACTTCAGGTACCATGTCACCGTCACTGGGCAAAGGCGTGGGCTTGGGCTACCTCCTAAACGAGTACACTACGCCCGGCACCGAGATCTTCATCAAAGTGCGCAACAAGCAGCTCAAAGCCCAGGTAGTGAAACTGCCTTTCTACAAACCAACTGTTTAAAAGAGTTCTGAGTCTTGAGTCCAGAGTCCTGAGTGGAGAACGTGAATTTTTTAGGCTCAAGACCCAGAACCTTCCCTTGGCGTTTAGCGGCTGTTTTACCCAAAGCAGCCGCTAAACGCCAAATTTTTTATTGACTCAGGACTCAGAACCCAAGACCCAGAACTAATTCGTATGCCTTCCATAGATGTCTGTTTCAGCCCCGAGCTGTTGCACCTGTATAATTTAACCGGCAAGATTGCCGTGGTAGTAGATGTGCTGCGGGCCACCTCCAGCATGGTCACCGCCTTGTCGCACGGGGTAACCCACATTACGCCCGTCAGTGAGCTGGAAGCCTGTTTGGCCTACAGAGAGAAAGGGTACCTAGTCGCCGCTGAGCGCGATGGCCTCAAAGCCGATGGTTTCGATTTGGGCAATTCCCCGTTCCATTACCTGGAGGAAGACCGCACCGGCCGGTTCCTGGCCATCACCACCACCAACGGCACCAAAGCCATGCGCCTGTCCAGTTCCGCCGATGAAGTGCTGGCCGGGGCTTTCCTCAACGTGGGCGCCGTCGCGGATTACCTGCGCAAAGCCGGGAAAGACGTGGTGGTCGTCTGCGCCGGCTGGAAAGGCCTTTTCAATTTGGAAGACACCCTATTTGCCGGCGCACTGGCCGATCGCCTGCAAGGTGAGTTCACCTTTGACCACGATGCCACCCAAGCCGCCTGGCACCTGTACAACACGGCCAAAGAAGACAAGATGGGCTTCCTGGCCAACGCCTCGCACGTGCAGCGTATGAAACGCCTGGACATCCTCAAAGACACAGAGTTCTGTCTGCAGGAAGATGTCTACACCGTGGTGCCCGTACTCCAAGGCGATATCTTGGTGGCTGCTGAGTAGATAATATATGCTAAAGCAAAATGCGCTTTGGGCCTGTTTTGTGGTAAGCAGGCCCGAAGCGCATTTCTTTTAAGGGGGATGTCTACCGCAGTTTGGGGTTGTTTTGGTGCCGGTCTTTGTCGCGGGAAGTGCGTTTCTCCATGCCTTTGGCGAAGGCCTCGGTGAGGTTCACGCCAGTCTGGTTCGCCAGCGCGATGAGCACGAACAGCACATCGGCCATCTCCGCGCCCAGGTCCACCTCCTCATCGCTTTTCTTGAACGACTGGTCGCCGTACCGCCGCGCGATGATGCGGGCCACTTCGCCCACCTCCTCGGTGAGAATGGCCAGGTTCGTCAGCTCGGAGAAATACCGCACGCCCACGTCTTTGATCCAGGTATCTACCGCTTGTTGTGCTTCTTCTAAGGTCATTTTTTTGATTGTTGATTGTTCATTGTTGATTGTTGTTCATGCAGAGATTGGATGAAATTGTTGATTGCGGCTGATTTGTTTTGCGGCCGTTTTTGTGAAAACAGGTTGAAAACGAAAGTCGAAAAACAATCAACAACCAGCAATCAAACTACTCCCGGTTCTGCGAGTCAATGGTGATGGTCACGGGGCCGTCGTTCACGAGGGCCACTTTCATGTCGGCCCCGAAGATGCCGGTGGGGATGGGTTTGCCTAGTTCCTTTTCCAGGAGCTGGTGGAACTGCTCGTACAGCGGGATGGCCACGGCCGGCGGGGCCGCGTTGATGTAGGAGGGACGGTTGCCTTTCTTGGTGAGGGCGTACAGTGTGAACTGGCTGATGAGCAGAATGCTGCCGTTTACGTCCTGCACGCTCAGGTTCATCTTGTCCTCGGCATCGGAGAAAATCCGGAGCTGCACAATCTTCTTGGCGGTCCAGGAAAGGTCCTCGGGGGTGTCTGCCGTGGTGAAGCCGGCCAGCACCAACAGGCCCTGGGCAATCTGTCCGTTTATGTTCCCTTCAATGGTCACAGATGCCTCACTCACCCGCTGAATCACTACGCGCATAGATCAGAAATTAAGAGGGAAGGGGGTTAGCTGTTTTTGCAGGGTTTTCAGGAAAAGAGGTTAAAAACCCATTCACTCCTTCGCTCAATCCCTCCTTCCCTCAATCACAAAGCGGCAAGTTAAAAAGAAAACCCGCAGCCCGCGTCCTCAGGCGCACATTCTTCATTTTATAAGGATAGAAAGCTGAAGCGGACGTTTTTCCATTATTTTTGTGTTCCTAACCCTTCAAGGATGCCGAAAAAGACGATTTACTGGCTGTGCGGTGTGGTGGTGCTGTTGGCGCTGGGCTTCTATGGGTACTCAAAATGGACGGAGGCGCGCGAAAAGGTGAGCCTCTGGACGCTGGTACCCGACAATGCCGTTTTTGTGGTGGAAACGAACAACGCCCCCCGGTTCCTGGACCATCTGCAGCAGACAGACTTGTGGACGACGGTGTCCCAGATGCCCTTCGTGCTGCGCCTGGACGATCAGTTGGCCCAACTGGACAGTATCTCTACTGGCCGCTCCCAAATCCGTAATTTCCTCACAAATAAGAATGTGCTGGTGTCCATGCACGTGATGGGCCGCACCGAGTATGACTTGGTGTATTACGTGCCGGTGAGCACCGTGGCCCAGCACCGCTACATCCGCACGTTGGTGGAGAACATGTCCAAGTCTGGTTTGTACCGGCAGGAGATACGGGAGTACCAGGGTTTCCAGATCACCGACATCATTCACCAGAACGACAACGACAACCTTTCTTATTTCAGTTACCATAACAACCTGGTCATCAGCCCCAGCCCGGTCCTGGTGGAGGAGATCATCCGGAAGATTAATCGCGGGCAGCTGGAGTCGCCGGCCAAGGACTACAAGAACACCAATTACCTGAGCCAGCCCGATGTCTACGCAAACGTCTTCATCAACTACCAGCACGTACCCGATCTGCTGGGTGTTTTCCTCAAGAAAGACCTTCTCGCTGATGTGAACCTGCTCAGCAGCCTTTGCCGCAACAGCATGCTGCAGCTGAAACTGGACAACAACCGGCTGTTCATGAACGGCTTCTCGCGCCCCGAGACCGTGGAGGGTTCCCTATACAGCCGCATCCAGGGACATGAGGCGAAGAAGTTCAACCTGCGCGAGGTGCTGCCGGAGCGGGCCGCCATTGTCCTGCACCTGGGCCTGAACCAGATGAGCACCCTCCGGAAAGAACCCGGCACCCCGGAAGGCTCCTTCCTGGATTCGCTCTCCGGTTCTTTTGCGGGGGAACTGGGCCTTTGCTACCTGGAGGCCTACGACACCAAAACCAGCCCCGAGAAGATCCTCTTCGCGCAGACGTCCAACGCGGGGATGACCCAGCAGATGCTCAACCGCCTGCAGCCGGGCCAGACCGCCGGCACCGTGGAAAAGCACGGCCAGCACACCATCAGGCTGCTCACCGCCAAGGAACTGCCGCAGCAACTTTTCGGGGATATGTTCAAGGGGTTTGAGCAGACGTATTACACCACCCTGCAGAACTACATCCTGTTCACCGATGACGTGGCCACCATGCGCGCGCTGCTCACCGAGGTGGAAGAGGGGAAGGTCTGGAGCAAATCGGCGGCGATGGAGCCTTTGCTCAACGAGTCACAGCAAACGGACAACATCGGGCTGTTCATCAACACCAGCCACGCCTGGAACCTGCTTTTGCGCTCCATGAGCCCCGAGCAGCAGGTGAGTCTGCTCCGCAACAGTTCCATCATCAAGAAATTCAACTACTTCAGCCTGCAGTTCGGCGCCGCCGAGAACCAGTACTACACCAGTTTCCTTTTGCGCCACCAGGAAGAGTCAAGGGTGAAGACCGTATTGGCCGACCAGGGCATTCGGCGGGAAGAGACCTTTGACTTCAACAGCCGCCTCATTTCTACGCCGTTCCTCACCAAGTTTGTGGTAGACAACAGCAACGAGATAGTGGTGCAGGACTCGGCCTTGGTGCTGTATGGCGTGGGCGCCGACCGCGGCCGCCGCAATTGGAGCGATACGCTCAACTCCCGCATCATGGGGCCGGTGCTCCAACTGCCTTACGGCCAGGACAAGCGCCTGAAATACTTCTTCGCCACGTCTAACAGCCTGCACTGCATTGACAAGAGCGGCAAGGAGGAGGAGAACTTTCCTTTTATCCTGGGAGACTCCCTCCGGCTGCAGCGGCTCACCGTGTTTGACTACGACAAAACCGGCGATTACCGGCTGGCCGCCGATGACAACCTGGGCAATCTTTTCATCCTGGACATGCAAGGCAACCTGCAATCTGGCTGGAACCCCATGCGCCTGGATGGCCGGCTGGCCGCGCCGCCGCAGCACGTGAAGGTGAACGGCCGCAACGTGGTGCTGGTGACCCTGGAAAACGGCTTCATTTACGCCTTCGGGACGCAGGGCGAGCCTTACCCGGGATTCCCCATCAACCTGAACGCAAGTCTCCGCTCGGGGCTTTTTCCTAAGCTGGGTATTTCTTTCCGGCGGTCGCTCTTCACCACGGTGACGCAGGGCGGCGAGGTCATCACCTTTGACCTGACCGGCGAGGTGACGCGCCGTGAGCAACTCCTGCGCCCAGATCGGCGCAGCACGTTCAAGCTGGTACCCGAGGAGGGAGGGAAGTCGTTTATCATCGCGCGCTCAGACCCGGGCCGCGTGGCCTTGTTTGGGCAAGACGGGAAATTGCTCCTGGATCGCCGCTTTGTGACTTCCTCTGCCAAAGAGGTGCAGTATTTCCATTTCGGAGGAGACCGCAAACTGTACGTGATCTGGGAGACGGGTCCGCGCAAAGCCTACTTGTTTGATGTGCAGGCCCAACCCTTGGGCGATGACCCCATCAATACCAGCTACCCGGTAACGGTGCGCTACAACGAGGTACAGAACCAGTACACGGTTTTCTCTACCTACAACAAGCTGCTGCAGAAAACGGTGGTGCAGGGCCGGTGATCTCCGGGGTTCTAACGTGCTTTCAGCTGCTGTTTTAGGGCTGTTTTTTCCATTTCAAGCGGGAAATAGAAAAAGTTGAAAAAATTTGAACCAAAACATATGTATATACATTAATTGTGTATACATTTGCAGCACTTAAACAGTAAGTCAAAAAGAAATGAAGCTAAGAAACACAGTATTATTGGCGCTGGTAGCGTTGGTAACATTCGCTTTTGCAGGTAAAGGCGTAGCGTACAAAGTGGTGACAAACCAATCTAAGGTTGCCTGGAAAGGCACCAAAGTAACCGGAGAGCACTCTGGCGTGATCAATATCGCCAATGGTCAATTGACCAGCGATGGAAAAAACATTTTGGGTGGTTCTTTTGACATTGACATGTCTTCTATTGTCTGCACTGACATCACCGATGCCAAAATGAACGGCAACCTGGTAGGTCACTTGAAGTCTGACGATTTCTTCGGGACTGCCAAATATCCGAAGGCTACCCTGGTGATCACCAAAGTAACCCCTACCAAAACCAAAGGCCAGTACCTGGTGAACGGTGACTTGACCATCAAAGGCATCAAGAACCCTATCCAGTTCCCAGCTACCATCGCGCACGCTGGCAACCAGATCAAAGCCAAAGCCAACATCAAAGTGGACAGAACCAAATATGACATCAAATACGGTTCAGGTTCTTTCTTTGACAACCTGGGCGACAAAGCCATCAGCAACGAGTTTGACCTGAACGTTGATTTAGTAGCGCAGAAAGACTTAGTAGCTAAAAGATAAATTACCCGTTTTTCATATGTGAGGCTATGCTCCCCTGGGGCATAGCCTTTTTTTGTTTCAAGCCTCTTTTCCAGAAAAGAGGCCCTAAACAAAAGTTGTTTTCTGGGTGGTTACTGGTTCGTGAGCCAGCCTTTGCGGTAGAAGTAGTACACCATGCCAGATACGATGACCGTCATCACCCCCAACAGCGTCACGTAGCCATACGGTTGGTACAGTTCAGGCATGTTCAACGGGTTGATGCCGCCTTTGGGGTTCTCGCGCGAGAAGTTCATGCCGTACAACCCCACAATGAAACTCAGCGGGATGAAGATGGTGGAGATGATGGTGAGCACTTTCATGACCTCGTTCATGCGGTTGCTCACGTTAGAGAGGTACAGGTCTGTGAGGCTGCTGGTGGTTTCTTTGTAGTTGTCTACCAGGTCCATGAGCTGCACGGCGTGGTCGTAGATGTCTTTGAAATAAATCTTGAGGTCCTGCGGAATAAGCTGCTCGTCCATGCGCAGGATCTCACTTATCTTATCCCGCTCGGGCCAGACAATGCGCCGTATCTTCACCACCTCGCGCTTCAGGTCCAGGATCTGGCTCAGGAGTTGTTTGCTGGGCTTCAGGAAAAGGCAGTCTTCCAGTTCCTCGGCGTATTCTCCCAGTTGGGCCATGGCCGGAAAGTAATGGTCCAGCACCACATCCATGATGGCGTACGCCAGGTAAATCGCGGATTTCTTCCGGATGGCGCCTTTCCCGGCCTTGATGCGGTCCCGGAGCGGTTCCAGGCAGTCTTCGTAGTCGCTCTGGAAAGTGATCACGTAGTTGGGGCCGGTGAAAATAGAGAGCTGGTCATCGTCAATCTTGTGGTCTGGCGTGAACTGGACCATCCTGGAGACAATGAACAGCCGGTTGTGGTCTTCCTCCAACTTGGGGCGCTGGTAATCATTGATCACGTCCTCCATCTGCAGCGGATGGATATGGAAATCCTTCATGATCTGCTCCAGCAGGGCCACGCTGCCGTACCCGCGCACGTCAATCCAGTGGCGGGCTTCCGGGGTTTGCTTGAACTCCTGCAGCAGCGCCTCATAATCCGTAAACTCCCGCGCCTCGTGCATCTGCTCATTAAAAGACATCAGGAAAAGCCGGGGTGCCAAGGCCTCCGCCGAGATGGTCAGCGAGCCTGGTTTCTGGCCTACGCTTCTGTCCAGAATGCTTTTGGTGGGCTGTTTGGATTTTTTGGACTTTGACTTAGGAAGAATGCGCATGTGGGTTTCTGGGTGTTGAGGTCTTAAGCGAGTGCGGTAAGCTGGATTTGATACGTAAACCGGCAAGGTACGGATAAGTCTGTTTCGGTGCTGTTTTAGCCAAAACAGGTTGAAAACAGCGAGCTGCGGAAGGGGGGCGTTCTAGGCCTCCAGCGTACCGCCGGCTTTCTGTAGCAGAACTTCTATCTGGGCGGCCAGACTGGTGCGTACCTCCACCGTGAGGCGGCAATCCAGGTGGAAATCCTGCTGCCGTACGGGCAAGTCAAAGTCTTTGACCACTTTCATGATCTCGTTCATCTGTCCGTACCCAAACTGCACCGTGAGCAATGCAGTCTCGTGGCGTTCTATGACCTGGGCGCCTTCCAAAGCCTCGGCGGTAGCCGTCTTGTAGGCATGGATCAATCCGCCTACCCCCAGTTTCACCCCCCCGAAGTACCGGATCACCACCACCAGCACGTTGCTGAGCCCCAAAGACCTGATCTGCCCCAGAATTGGGTCGCCGGCCGAGTGGTTGGGCTCACCATCGTCGTTGGCGCGGTACGTGGCTTTGTCGGCGCCCAGTAAGTAAGCGTAGCAGTGGTGGCGGGCATCAAAGTATTCCTTCCGCAGACTGGCCAGAATTTCCCTGATCTCCTCCTCCGTGCGCACCGGATACGCCTTGGCGATGAACTTGCTGCCTTTCTCTTTGTACAATCCTTCTACGGGCGCGGCGATGGTGCGGTAGGTATCCTCCATGGCCGGCAAAATTACGAAACGATTCAGAAAAGGCGCTCTTTCTGTTTTTAAGCCATTTCAGGGAAAACAAGGCGAAAATAGACACAGTGGCTGACTGGCTATGGCAGGCAAGGGTGCTTTTTGGACTAAAAGCACTGGATTGAGCAGTTTACTTCTTAAGAAAGAGTGATCTTAATTTTAAGAATTTAGATTCAAAGTAATGAAAGCTAATATAGCTGCCGGCCATACTAAACAATAGCGCCAATAAACCAATTGCCAAAATTACAGGGACATTGTTGGTATCAATTCCGAATATCCTCAGGATTACATCAATTAAGGTTAAGAATATTAGGTGAAAAAAGTACAGACCGTAAGTGTATGTTCCCCAAAAGTTTATAAATGCCGGTTTAAATGAAAAGCTCTTCCCTTTTGGGTGGTGTGTAAGAATTAATATTACTAATGTGTAGAATGAAGTTAGTAGTAATTTGCGGAGAATAATTGCATAGATAAAGTTATTAAACAGACTTTGGGTAAGAAAAAATAGCATACCTAGTCCAACAAGCATGTAAAAGGTTTGTGGGCTCATTCTGTTGAAACTATACCTAAAGCTAGGTTTGGTATAGATGAAATAGGCGCCTAAAGCTCCCATTGCTATATCAGCGGATATACTTATGGTGTGGTAATAGACCTTTACCTCATCCTCTATATAAATAATCTTGAAAATGATGCTTGCCATTACAACAAACCCAAGCAGGAGAGGAAGTGCTTTTTTGGGTAGCCACTTGAAAAAAAATGGAAATAAAAAATAAAATTGCTCCTGAACACCTACTGACCAGGTTATTAAAGTAAAAGGAACATGATAACCTTTGCACGTATGCGCAATTCTTATAACATCAAAATTGCTAAGGAACAGAAAATACAGAGTAGGTCTGGAACAATAATTAGTAGGATGCTGATAAATAGAAACCGCATATGGATAAACTACAAAGGAGAAGAACAAAAAAGCAAAGTATAAGGGCCATATTCTAGTGATTCTGTATAGGTAGAATCTTTTTAAGTTAATAGAGGCTGTCTTGTCTAATTCCTTCAATAGTTTAAGTGTGACAAAAAAACCGCTAATTACAAAAAATAGCGAAACACCATTTCCTTGTTTAAAGACGCTATCTAATATAAAATTGAGGATTACACTTTTAATCTTTGAATCTGTAAGCAGATAAGGAAATGCATGAGGAATATATACCAGTAAAAAACCTACGAATCTCAGACCATTAATATTTTCAAAAAAAATATTTTTTGATTTGCGAAGAGGAGGTTGAACAGTGCTTTCCAAAATGGTTTACCAGATGTAAAAATGCTGACAGTAGATTGAATATATGCCTTTAGGCATTGGCTTGTTAAGGAACTTTCTTGAATCTGGTTAATCAAAAAACAAAATTAACTAACAAATGGATTGTCTACCAATAGTACCTCATAGTATTTCAAACCAATAATCTGTCATTTTGTAGCAAAATTGTTTGTAGCAACATTGTGATAATTTGGCCACTGGTGTTAACTTTGGAATGACAGTAGTTCCTTGAACCAACTATATCAGAAGCAAATATCAAGTAGCAGTAGCATTATGGCTGTGTTTACAGCTAGTATGAATTTGCAACTGGTAGTTAACGATTATGAAGGGTCTGTGTTTAATTTGATATATTGCGAGAAAAAATAGTAGACTTTAGGTGAAAGTTCCTTATTTGTTTGATTTTGATAGTATTGGAAACGAAAGTTCTGGTTTTTTAGTCACTACCCAAAAAGAACAATGGCTTCCATTTGAATTAAAAAGGGTTTTTTGGGTCCATGGAACCCCTCCCAATATCACCCGAGGGCAGCATGCCCATTATCAAACAGAGATGGTGTTAGTTATTCTACAAGCCTCAGCCACTATTGAAGTGGAAAATTTAGCTGGGCAAGTGGAAGTATTCAACCTTGATAACCCTAAGATCGGATTGTTTGTGCCAATAATGCATTGGTCAAGAATTTACCTTGACCAAGGGGCAGTGTTGCTATGTCTTGCATCCACTGATTATGATGAAGCAGATTATATAAGGGATTACAATGAGTTCAGAGCCTTCAATTGATTGTTGGTTTATTTGAAAACCCATCAGAACAAAAGTGAAAAAGGTGTTAACTAACTGGGGCAAGCGATATTCTTTACTGAAAGATATCTCATATCAAGTTGATAATCCAGCTTTTGATACGTATCATTACCTCAAACATGAATTCTTAAGCTTACAGCCATGTGCCTTTTATGGATCCTATTCTCTTTGGAATGAGAAGTCCAAGCAGACCGTAATTCACTTACCGTTATTCATGGACAATAAAGAAGTTACGAATCCTTGTAGAGCCCCTTTTGGAGGAATTCAACACCAAGTCAAAGCAGATTCTGATTTGTTGTTTGACTTTTTATTGCAAGTAGAATCAGATTTGCGGTTGGCAAAAGTGGATGCTATAAAACTGGCATTCCCTCCCTTAATCTATGATCCCGAGTCCGCGGCAGTCTCCATTAATTCTTTATTGCGTATAGGCTACTCTGTAACTACATCTAAAATAAACCATTACCTGCCTGTTTCAAATAGTAATTTCAATAACATTATCTCTCCTTCGGCAAACAGGCGCCTGCAAAAGTGTCACCGCCAAGAATTTGGCTTTAAACAGGAGCCGCTTCAATTTCTGCCTCAGGCTTATTCCTTTTTAGTTCAATGCAGGCAGGAAAAGCAACATTCAATATCGCTTTCCCTGAAGACTCTTGAAAAGCAGGTGGAACAAATGCCAGAGCGCTACTCCATATTTTCTGTAAAAGATGGAGATAATCTTATCTCCATTTCAATTGCTGTGAGGGTGAACTCAGAAGTGTTGTACAATTTTTATCCGGCAAGTTTAAAGGAATATAATGATTATAGTCCGGCTATTATGCTAACTGAAGGGATTTATGATTTTGCCCGGCAGAACAAATTTAGGTTAGTTGATTTAGGTACTTCAATGCTTGGTGATAGTCCAAACGTAGACCTAATGCGGTTTAAGAAAAGTATTGGCGGCAAAGAGAGTCTGAACTTTGATTTTAAGAAGGAACTGTAGTTCTTTCTGTGATTATAACATTGCTGAAAACTTTTTAGGAACTAGAAAACTATTTGTGATTAAAGTACCCTTCTTTACCTTCCGTGATTTCCCAGCAGGTCTGCAGCAGCAAGTGGAAAATGCGCTGGTCACCGAACTTCGGAAGAACCAACTCATTTTAGGTCCTTCGGTGACTTCGTTTGAACAGGAGTTTAGCCGGTTTCTAGGCGGGGGAGAAGTGGTTGGGGTGGGCAATGGATACGATGCGCTGGTGCTTTGTTTGCGCGCCTTGGGGATTGGACCGGGCCACGAGGTGGTGGTACCCGCCAATGGCTATATTGCCACCATCAACGCGGTGCAGCAGGTTGGCGCCAAACCCGTATTCGCTGAGCCAGACGGCCAAAGCTATAACCTTACGGCGGCTTCCGTTTTACCCGTGCTCACCGCCCATACCAAAGCCATCCTGCCTATCCATCTCTATGGCCAGAGTTGCGAATTGGAGGGCCTGCTGAGCCTCTGCCAAAAACATGGCCTGTATTTGGTGGAGGATTTCGCGCAGGCGCAGGGCGCGCTCTATAAGGGAAAACCGGTAGGTACCTTCGGGAAAATTAACGCGACCAGTTTCTACCCTACCAAGAATCTGGGTGCCGTAGGCGATGGGGGAGCGGTGGTCACCCATGATATTGACCTGGCCAGTTGGGTGCGGCAATACCATAATTACGGTCAATCGAAACGTTATGAATACGCCCAGGCGGGCATCAACTCAAGGTTGGATTCTCTGCAAGCGGCTGTGTTGTCGGTGAAGTTAGCGGCTTTGAATACGTTGAATGCGGAGCGGAAAAGGCTGGCGGCCATTTACCACCGATCCTTAAGTGAGGTAGGGGATATTCTGTTACCAGTCACCTCGTCCCCAGACACCGACCATATTTACCACCTGTACGTGATTCGTACGCACCAGCGCAATGCCCTGCAGCAGTTTCTACGGGAAAAAGGCATCCAGACGCTGATCCACTATCCCGTGCCGCCGCATCTGCAAGCTGCCTACGAACAGCTGGGATACCGCCCGGGAGACTTCCCGCTCACCGAGGAACTGGCTGCCAACAGCCTTAGTTTGCCGCTTTTCCCAGGGATGACCGAGCCGGAGCAGATGTATGTGGTAGAGCAGATTCAGCAGTTCTTCAGGTAGACGGACGAGGTTTAGTATAGCCTTGTTTCGGGGGTGTTTTCCAGAAATCTGCCTTGAAACTACCTTAGGCAAACAGAGGCAATTATCGGCCTGAGGCAGATTGCGGTAATTTCTTCGTAGTTTGCACCATGGCGCGAAAGCAGCACTTGCGGCAATTTTTGGGTAATTCGGTATGGTCGGGGCTTTCCACGGTGGCCCGGGCAGGCAGTTCGCTCCTGGTCAATAAGTTATTTGCCGTGTACTACGGTCCGCACGGCATCACGTTGCTGGCCCATTTCCAAAACCTCATCGCCTTGCTGACCACCTTGCCCAACAGCGGCGTAAATGTGGGCCTCATCCGCCACCTGGCGCAGCATGAAGTGAAAAGCCAGGCTTACCGAGCCTATTTCTGGGCCGGATTATTCTTGAATGTGCTCACCTTTTTGGGCGCGGCGGGCGCTATTTTCCTGTTTCCCACTTTCTTTCTGGAGCGCTTCGCCGATGACCTCCTAACCCAAACCGGATTCGGAAACCTTTGGCTTCTCTTGGGGCTATTTGTACTGCTTCTGCTGCAGCTTTTCTGGTTATCGGTGCTGCTGGCCCGGCAGGCTTTGCGGCCATATGTGTGGCTAAGCCTGTTGACCAGCGTGATCAGCGTTGGCGTTATGTGGGGTGCGGTAGGGAAAGTAAAGCTGTCTCAGGCGCTGGTGCTGTTCCTGGTAGGGCAATCTATAACCGGTTTGGTAGGCATGGCTGTGGTGTTCCACAAAGGATTAGTCCCGACTTGGCAGGTGAAAATGGAGCCATCGGTGCTGCGTGACCTGGGCAAGTTCCTGGTCATGGCCTTGTCTACTTTGGTGGGCGCCAAACTGGTGGACTTTGTGGTGCGCGAGATGGCCATTGAGCAGTTTTCGTTGGTGGAAACGGGGCTCTGGCAGTCGGTGGTGAAGATTTCTGATAGCTATACCATGGTGTATATCTCCGTTCTGGGCATGGTGTATTACCCCAGGATCGCGGCGTTGCTGCCCCAGCCCGAAGCCTTGAAAGAGTACGTGAAAAGTGTTTTTTACCTGTTGGTGCCAGCCGTGGGGTTAGGGCTGCTGGTGTTTTGGTGGCAGCGTGATTTCTTTATCCAGCTTCTGTTCAACGAGGATTTTCTGGCCGCCCGCGACCTGATGGACTACCAACTTTTGGGTGATTTCCTGAAGATGACGGCTTGGGTGCTCTCGTACATCATTACGGTACAAGCCCGGGTGAAACTCTACATCTGTACGCAACTCATCTCGGGGGTGGTGTACGTTGGGTTGGTAGCCTGGCTCATGCCCCTTTTAGGGTTAGACGGTTTACCCATGGCGCACGCCCTCCGCTATGGGTTGTACCTGGCGTTTCACCTGTACCTGTTTAGGTCCTATTTTTCTTTAGCATGACCTCACCCCTGGTTTCCATTATCTGCCTTTGCTACAACCACGCGGCGTTCCTGCACGAGGCGCTGGATTCTGTTCTTGCCCAGACGTACCCGCACCTAGAAGTGCTGGTGGTAGATGATCTTAGTACCGATAACAGTGTAGAAATTATTGAAAAGTACGTGCGCCGGCATCCGCAGATCAGATTTCTCAAGCACAAACGGAATCTGGGCAATTGCGCCTCGTTCAACGAAGCGCTGCAACTGAGCCAGGGCGATTTCATCATTGATTTTGCCACCGATGACGTACTGCATCCCGAGCGGGTAGCCCGGCAGGTGGCGGCGTTTCAACAGTTGCCCGCCTCCTACGGCGTGGTCTACACCGATGCCGAACTCATTGACGAACAGGGTGCCTCCCTGGGCTTTTTCTACACCCGTTCCGCCGAGGGAAGCCTAACTCCGTTGCCTGCCCAAGGTGAGGTCTTTTCCGAGGTGCTGGGCCGCTATTTTATCTGTCCGCCTACCATGATGATGCGGCGGCAGGTGCTGGAGGAGTTGCACGGATATGATCCCTCGCTGGCCTATGAAGACTTTGATTTCTGGGTAAGGTCATCCAGATATTGGCAGTACCATTTTCTGGACCGGCCTTTGTGCCAGCGCCGGATGCATCCGCGCTCCCTGTCCCGCCAGGTGTACCAGAAAGGCGACAAGCAACTGGCCTCCACGGTGAAGGTCATCCAGAAGGCGCAGAAATTGGTTAGAACTCCCCGGGAAAAAGAGGCGCTTCAGGCAAGGATACGGTACGAGGCGCGGCATGCGTATCTCACGGCCAATTACTCGGAGGCTACCCAGCTTTTGCGGTTATTGGAAGAGGAACAAGGCATGACGCTGACGTATAGATTTCTGCAAGTCCTTACCCAGAAGAAAGTCCCCCTGCAGTTTATCCGGCGCTGGTACCATCGCTGGAAGTACGGGCATACCGCTGCATAAAGTTCTGAACCAAGGCTGTGAAAACCTGGTCTGTGCCCAAACCAGAGCCGCTGTGGATGGACCCGGTGTTCAGGACGGCATGCTCTGCGGAGAACTCGGTGAAGGTGATTTCGCCGCCGCCGGTACCGTCCAAGGTACCCTCTTTTCCCTGGTACGTGGTAGGCTGTTTCCCAGATGCTTTGTTCAGGCCTTTGGCCAGTACCACGGCATGGGCAGGGGTGCTCCAGGTGGTTTTGTCGGTTTCGTCACCGCAGATGGGAAGGCTGTCCAAGCCCTTCTCTCCGAAAAGATCTCCTTTCTTCAACTGAAGTCCGGTGAATAACCAGTGCTCCGGCTGCAGAACCTGGTACGGCGCGAAGGTGCCCATGCCGGGTTCAGAGAATTGGGCGCCCAGCAATTGCGCCTCGGGTTGGGGAGTGTGCCGCCAGAGAGTACCTCTTTTGGGCTCGTTTTTGAAAAAGGAGCCGTCTTTCCGGCACTCCAATTGCGTGAAGTTCTGGTGCCATCTTGCCTGCCAGTACACCTGGTTTCCGCCTAGTGCCAGCAAAGATTTCCTCTGCCCGAAAACCAGATCCCTCAGCCCGGCATACATCTTCTCCGAGAAATACTCGGCATGATAGGACAGCACCAGGATCTGGTGATCTCGGAAAAGATCAGGGTGAGCTTCCAGGTAGAAATCGGGGTAAAGGTCTGCGCCGTAGTGGCGGGAAAACCAGTGGAAAATGTTGGCCTCTATCCGGAGGTTGTGCTGCAGCGGTTGGGTGCAGGCGTAGGAAAGGGCGGTGTTGGGCCGCAGGGCAGAAACAAAGGGCGCATAGCCATCGCCCAAGGCGTTCCGGTACAGCGACTGTCCGCCGTAGGCATTGTACGCGAGCCAGGTAGTCACGGGAACCAGCACCGCTACTTTGGAAGAAGGCGAAGACGAACCCACCAGAAAATGGATTTCGGAGGTACTTTCCAGGGCTAGGTTGGTGAGCAAAGCGCGGTAGTAGCCCGGGGCAGCAGTAGAAGGTAGTTCAAAGGCCCAGCCGATGGTCCAATGGCAGCCTTCCTGGGCTTCGTTTAATGCCTCTTTTTGAAGAATCGCAGCAAAAGTATGGGTGGTAATTTCCTCCCATGTTTCATCAGAGACGTACCGTTGTAGCAGGAGTTGGTTTCCTTGGTGAAGGGCCTTGAGGTGGAAAGACATAGTCTCGCCGGGGAGATAGAACAGCTTGTCGGTGTAGCCTTCCAGCGGCTGCGGGATCATGTCAGGGGTGGGTTCAGCAACGGGCAAAGCCGGTTTGGGCCGGAGGCGCCAGGCGAAGTGCTTCAAAGGGCCCACTGTTTTGAGCAGGAGCGGCGCGAGTACCGGTAAGATCTGGCTGACCCTTTTACTTAGCCTCATGGACCAGCGGCGTCGCGACAAAGATGATTTCTTTCTTGCCCAGCCCCAGGCGGGTCTGTTCCTCAGGCGTGCGGGAGAGCGCGTACTCCATGGCCTCCACGGAGAACCCCTGCGCGGCTACTCGCTGCCCGAAATCCTGGCCGAAGTTCCGGAACCTATCGGCTTGACCGTAGGCTTGCAGGCGCTGCTGAGGCGTGAGGGCCTGGGGGTTTTCCAGCGTCTGGGCGTGGGGGTGCAGGCGGGCCTGGAGCAGCAGTTGCCCATCGGGTTTAAGCACCCGGCGGAGTTCCTGCAGGGCCTTCGCGTCATCGGGCACGTGCGCCAACACGTGGGAGCAGAGAATCAGGTCAAAGAGGCCATCGGGGTAGGGCAGGGCCTGAATGTCTACGTGGTCCATGGCCACCGGCGAGGTAAGGTCGGCGCTGCGGTAGCGCAGGTTCAGCAGGCCTTTCAAGCGCGTCTGCATCCTGGGCTCCGGCGCCATGTGCAAAACCTCCAGCGGCTTTTCCGTAATTTTCACCTTTTCCTGCAAAAACAGCCACAAAAGGCGGTGCCGCTCCACGGTATGGCAGCGGGGGCAAAGGGCCTGTGGCCGGCGCTCGGTCCCGAAGGGCAGAAACGTGCGGAAGGAGCCTTCGCAGAGCAGGCAGTACACCTTGCGGCCCGCGTAAAGCCAGCTCCTGGAAAGCCAGTAGAGCTTTCTCAACGTGAGCCGCGCGTGGGCGGGGAGCACTTTCTTCAACAAAGGCAAGGGCATAGGGGCAGATTGGTATATTCAAAGATAAAAAAAACGGGCTGTTTTCCCAGTAAGAGGTAAATACTGACACCCTAGACCCGGTTTTACGTAAGCATTAGTTTTAAAAGGCGATCTTGACTGGCTGTAGATTAAAAGCCGTTGCCCCGCAGTTTCTGAAAAAGTAATATATTTGTTCTTCCATATCTAACTAGTGTATGATTTCAAAGGCCTTAGCCACCCGTTCAGAGGTGATGATATATGTGGAGAAATTCCTGGACACCGCCTTGCCAGAGTTCCTCAAAACCGTGGAAGACAGCTGGCAACCTGCGGACTTTCTGCCGGACGCCCGCTTTGATTCTTTCTTTGACGAAGTGCGGGACCTTAAGGAGCGTGCCCGGGGACTTTCCTATGACCTGCTGGCGGTGCTTATTGGCGATACCATCACCGAGGAGGCGCTGCCTACCTATGAGAGCTGGATCATGAGCATCAAGGAGGTGAACACCAACCCTAACAGTTCCTGGATGAAGTGGAACCGCGGCTGGACCTCAGAGGAGAACCGCCACGGCGACCTGCTCAACCGCTACCTGTACCTGTCGGGCCGGATTGACATGCGCCAGATGGAAGCCTCTACCCAATACCTCATCGCCGACGGCATGGACATCCAGACCGATGATGATCCGTACCGCAGCTTCGTGTACACCTCGTTCCAGGAAACGGCCACCAACGTATCGCACCGCCGCGTAGGCGCTCTGGCCAAGCAAGCCGGCGAGACCACGCTGTCAAGAATCTGTAACTACATCGCCGCCGATGAGGGACGCCACGCCAAGGCCTACAAAACCTTCGTGAAAAAGATCTTCGAGGTGGATCCGTCAGAGATGATGATCGCTTTTGAGGACATGATGCGCAAGAAGATTGTGATGCCGGCCCACTACCTGCGCGAGTTGGGTATTGACCAGGGACAGACCTTCGGGCACTTCACCGATGCCGCCCAGCGCATTGGCGTGTACACCTCATCAGACTACGTGGAGATCATGGAAACCCTCATCAGAGAGTGGAAAATCTCCAGCATGACCGGCCTGAACGAGGCTGGGGAGCGCGCCCGTGATTATTTGATGGCCCTTCCTAACCGTTTGCGCCGCGTGGCAGACCGCCTGCGCGTACCAGAACTGCAGTACAAGTTCAAGTGGATTGACAGCTAAGAAGCGCCGTTTTCGGCCTCTTTTCCATAAAACAAAACAGAAACGCCCCGCACTGCTGCGGGGCGTTTCTGTTTCCCATTCACTATCAAATAAAACTTAGAAGGTTAAGAAGGCAAGGTGGTTAGTTTTTGCCTACTATCTGTACGCCTTTCCAGAAAGCGATGAACCCCCCAATGTCTTTGGCTTTGTCAGCAGGCTGCGGATAGGTCCAGGCGGCGTCTGGGTTCTCAAAGTGGCCTACTTGCACGTTGTAATAAGAAGCCTCTCCTTTCCAGGAGCAAACAGAGTGCCGGTCGCTGGGTTTGAAGTACTCCCAGCGCAGAGAGGAGGGCGGAAAATAGTGGTTCCCCTCTATTTCTATAGTGGTATCGCTTTCCGCCAGAATCGTATTTTTCCAGATAGCACGCATAATGGTAATAAAAATGGTATTATAAGAGTAATTTCATTGGACTAATTAGTAAGGTTTACTCCTTTCATTTTAGAAGGTTACCTTTCACAAGAAACATTTTCGTTTACACGTTGTTAAAGGAAATATACTTAGAAGCACATGGCAGCCGGATATAGATTTACTGATTTCGTGCCGGAGGAACCCAAGGACAAGGGGTTTGAATCCTTGCTCCAGATTTTCCTTCAGTTGATTACCCTTACCGCCGGCGACGTAGCCGAGGCGATGTCCTGGATGAGCGAACTGGACAAGCGCTACAACCTCACCGATGATTCTTACGGGCTGGGCGATTTCTTTGAGGACCTCAAGAAAAACGGCTACATAGATGACAAAGGCCCCGATGGGCAGTTCAAACTACAGGCCAAAGGCGAGCAGAAGATCAGGAAAAGCGCCCTGGAGGAGATCTTCGGGAAGCTGAAGAAAGGCGGCAAAGGCAACCACACCACGCCCAAGACCGGCATTGGCGATGAACCCTCCGCCGATCGGCGCGAGTTCCGTTTCGGGGATGCGCCCGAGCAGATAGAGCTCACCGAGTCCATCCGGAACGCCCAGATTGAGCACGGCATCGGCGATGATTTCTTTCTCACCGAGCAGGATTTGGAGGTGACCGAGCGCGAGCACAAGAGCCTGACCAGCACCGTGCTCATGATTGACATTTCGCACTCCATGATTCTGTACGGCGAGGACCGCATCACGCCCGCCAAGAAAGTAGCCATGGCCCTGGCCGAACTGGTGAAACTCAAGTACCCCAAAGACAACCTGGACATTATCGTGTTTGGGAACGATGCCTGGCAGATCACGGTGAAAGACCTACCGTACCTCATGGTGGGGCCGTACCACACCAACACCGTCGCTGGGCTGGAACTGGCCATGGACCTATTGCGCCGCCGCAAAACCGCCAACAAGCAGATCTTCATGATCACCGACGGCAAACCCACCTGCCTCAAAGAAGGATTGAAGTACTACAAGAACAGTTTCGGGCTGGACCGGAAAGTGGTGAACAAAACCCTGAACCTGGCGGCTCAGTGCCGAAGAATTGGTATTCCCATCACCACGTTCATGATTGCCTCAGACCCGTACCTGCAGCAGTTTGTGGAGGAGTTTACCCAGGTGAACAACGGGCAGGCGTATTACAGCAGTCTCAAAGGCCTGGGCGACCTGGTGTTCCGTGACTACGGCCGCAACAAGAAGAAACGGCTGTAGAAACCAGGCGCGGAGCGAATTCTCCATTAACCCGTTTTGGGGCAGTTTGTAAGAAAACAGACCTAAAACAGCCGCCGCCGCGTAGGTAGGTTATTTCCGTTTCAGGTCTTTGTGGCGCAGCACGTTGCCAATGGTGCCCAGAACGATACAGATGGCTATCAATCCATAGAAATATGGGCGGTCCAACACATGCGTGATCCGGAGGGCGGCGCCAAGAACGGCCAGCAACGCGCTCACCGCATAGAGAAGGGAATAAGTTTTCACAAACGATACAGTTAAAAGATAAACCTACACATAAACTTTCTGTTTTGCGGCTGTTTTTCACAGAACAGGCCCAAAGCAGCCAACCATCCCAAACCACCAGCAATTTAACCCATGCTTTATTCAGATATACCTGCAGAGCAACTGCAAAAAATCAAGACCCTGGGCCAGCTCAAGGCCGCCGGCTACGAGCCGCAAAGTGTGAAAGAAGAACTGCGCGCCAACCTTATCAAAAAGCTGAGCAGCGGCGAGGAAGTGTTTCCCGGTATCTTCGGGTACGAGGAGACCGTGATCCCAGACCTGCAGCGCGCCATCCTCAGCCGTCATCATATCAACCTGCTGGGCTTGCGCGGTCAGGCCAAAACCAGAATCGCCCGGCTTTTGGTACAGCTCTTGAATGAGTACGTGCCCGTGGTGGCCGGTTCTGAGCTGAACGATGATCCCTTGCAGCCGCTCTCGCGCTACGCCCTGGACCAAATCGCGCACCACGGCGACGAGACCGCCATTGCCTGGCTGCACCGCGATGAGCGCTACACCGAGAAGCTGGCCACCCCAGACGTATCCGTGGCGGACCTCATCGGCGACGCCGACCCTATCAAAGCGGCTACCTTGAAGTTGCCGTACTCAGATGAGCGCGTGATCCACTTCGGGTTGATCCCGAGGGCGCACCGCGGCATTTTCGTGATCAACGAGTTACCCGATTTGCAGGCCCGTATCCAAGTGTCGCTGTTCAACATCCTGCAGGAGGGCGATATCCAGATCAGGGGTTTCAAGATCAGGCTGCCGCTGGACATTCAGTTTGTGTTCACCGCCAACCCCGAGGACTACACCAACCGTGGTTCCATTGTGACGCCGCTCAAAGACCGGATCGACTCTCAGATCATCACGCATTATCCTAAATCCATTGAGATTGGGAAAAGCATCACCAAGCAGGAAGCCCGCATCACCGGGGTGCAGCAGGAGCGCGTGAAAGGCCACGAGCTCATCCATGACCTGGTAGAGCAGATTGCCTTTGAGGCCCGTGAGAGCGAGTACGTAGACGCCAAAAGCGGGGTCTCGGCGCGTCTGACCATCTCGGCCTACGAGAGTGTGGTAAGTGCCGCTGAACGGCGCGTGCTGCTCAACGCCGAGGCCAGTACCCACGTGCGCATCGCGGATTTTTTGGCCGCCGTGCCGGCCGTGACGGGCAAGGTGGAACTGGTGTACGAGGGCGAGCAAGAGGGAGCTGGCGGCGTGGCCTATCGCCTGATGGGCAAAGCCATTAGAACGCAGTTTCTCAACTACTTCCCAGACCCAGACAAGTTCAAGAAGCAGAAAGAAAAAGACCCGTATAAAAAAGTATCTGGCTGGTTCTCAGACGGCCATACCCTGGATCTGCTCAACGACGCCTCAGACGCCGAGTACAAACGCGTTTTGAACCAAGTGCCGGGCCTTTCTGAGGTGGTGAACAAGTTTCAGCCTACGCCTAAAAGCGAAGCTGAGCACCTTTTCTGGATGGAGTTCTGCCTACACGGCCTGGCCGAGTACAGCCTTATTTCCCGCAACCGCCTCACCGCCGGACTTCAGTTCAAAGACCTGCTCAGCAGCATGTTCTCGGGCGGCAGCTTCTCCCTCACGGATGAAGATGAGGACGATGACAATGACCGTTTTTAAACCGTTTTCCTGAAAACAGGCCATAAATGAGAAACCAAAAAGCCGGGGCAATTTGCTTCGGCTTTCTGGTTTCTGGCAGCCCGTATTCAGTTGTGGTAAATATGAATATCTTGCGCGAAAGCCGTTTCATGTTCTGCTTCAACCATCCTGGAAGTCACCCGTACGAAGTCTAGTCCGCCGGTGGTGCGGTGGCCATTGAATCAAGCTAAACAGAAGAACTATGCCAATCTGGTTACAGGCAACCTTGTGGGGGTTGCTGGGTGGTGCGGCTTTGCTCTTAGGAGCGGGCATTGGGTATTTCGCGAAGGTCTCTGTGCGAGTTTCTTCCAGCATCATGGCCTTCGGGGCAGGCGTGTTGATCTCGGCGCTGGCGTTTGACCTCATGGACGAAGCCTTTCAGCAGGGCGGTTTCGATGCCGCGGCCATCGGGTTCTTATCGGGGGCAGTGGTGTACACGGCCGCTAACTGGCTCTTGAAAAAGCGGGGTGCCCATAACCGGAAACGCTCTGGAGACCAGCAGGTGTCTGAGGCCGAGGATGAAGGCAGCGGCCTGGCCCTGGCCATTGGGGCGCTCATTGACGGCGTGCCGGAGTCCATCGCCATTGGTATCAGTATGATCTCGGGCAGTAAGGTGAGTTTTGCGGTAGTGGCGGCGGTTTTCCTGTCTAACGTGCCCGAGGGACTTTCCAGCGCCGTAGGCATGAAGAAGGCACAGCGGTCCAAAGCGTACATCTTCGGGGTGTGGGGCGGCATCGCGTTGATCTCCGGGGTGGCGGCGCTGCTGGGCTATACCGTTTTCAGTAACCTATCTCCTAACATCATCGCGGCGACTACGGCGCTGGCTGCGGGTGCCATTCTGGCCATGATCACCGATACCATGATCCCCGAGGCCTTTGAGGTGACCCATGATTTCACCGGCATCATCACCGTGCTGGGTTTCCTCACCGCCTTCGTGCTGAGTCATCTGGGGGTATAAATAGAAACTCCGTTTTGCGGCTGTTTTCAGAAAAGCAGCCGCAAAACGGAGTCTTGATTGCTGATTGTTAATTGCTGATCGTTTTAACAGTTAACAATCAACAATCGACAATTAACCATATTACGCCTCGTTTACCACGATTTTCTCGATTCTATCACCTTGGCGAATGTCATCGATCACGTCTAGTCCTTCCACTACTTTCCCGAAGCAGGTGTGGTTGCGGTCCAGGTGGGCGGTGTTGTTGCGGCTGTGGCAGATGAAGAACTGAGATCCGCCGGTGTTGCGGCCCGCGTGCGCCATAGACAACACACCACGGTCGTGGTACTGGTTGCCGCCGGTGAGTTCACAGTCGATTTTGTAACCTGGTCCGCCGGTGCCGGCCATGCCTTTGGAGCCTTCGCGTGAGTTAGGGCAGCCGCCCTGGATCACGAAATCAGGCAGCACGCGGTGGAAGGACAGACCATCATAGAAACCTTCTTTGGCCAGTTTGGTGAAGTTCTCAACGGTTTTAGGGGCATCCTGGTCGTAGAACTCTACTTTCATGACACCTTTAGCGGTATGGATTTCTGCGGTTTTCATAGAAATAAATATGCGTTTTAAAATGAACCACGGACCGCACGACAGAAAATGCCTGCCGCCCGTCCCGCAAAGATACGTAAATTTCGTGGCCTTTGGCCGATGCGCATGACCGCTCCTGTTGTTTACGTTTTATGGCCTTTTCCAGAAAACCAAGCCTGAAACGGCAAGACTGCCAAGGCTAAGGAAAGCGTAAATGCTCTTTGGTTAGGATTACCCTTTATCAGTTAGTAACCCGGCATATACCTCATGGAATACCTCGCCATTTTTGACAACCTGAACCAACCTTTGCACCAGAATCTGCCTCGGCGGGAAGTCCACGTTCAGGGACACTGGCACCGCACCTCCCAAATCTATGTGCTGCATCCCGAGAAAGGCTATCTCTGCCATCGGCGCAGCGCAGGCAAGGATTTATTTCCCTCGCTGTGGGACGTGAGTATTGGCGGGCACTTGAGCCCGGAGGAAACCTATGAAAGCTGTGCCTTACGAGAGCTGTCGGAGGAATTAGGTATCTCGGTGTGGCCCGATGAACTGGAACTGGTCACCGTTACCTCGGTAGACGGACAGGACGAAAAGGCAAACCTGCTGGACCGCGAGCACGTGGGCATTTTCCTTTACAAGACCAATCTGCCAGTGACCGGTTTCAAAGTGCAGCAGGAAGAAATCACAGAAATTGAATACCTGCATTTGCCACGCTTGCGGGATGACCTGCAGAGCCCTGCACCCAGCCGCGCCTACATTCCCATGCAGGGACATTTCCTGGAGATTCTGGACTTGCTGGAAGCGCACCAGGGGAGTAGAAAGTCTGAATGACTTAAGCGAGGTGTTTAGGGGCTTCTTTCCTCAAAAGAGGACCAAAACGATTAACCAAACTCAGAACTCAAGACTCAGCACTCAGGACTTCTTTTATCGGTGCGAGTCGTCGTCCTGCAGCAGGCTGAGGTAGCTTTCGTAACGGGGTAGCGCGATTTTGCCTTTCTTCACGGCTTCCTGCACGGCGCAGCCCGGCTCGTTTAGGTGCACGCAATTGTTGTATTTGCATTTGTTCAGGCGCTCACGCATCTCGGGGAAGTAATGGGCAATCTCCTCGCGCTTCATCTCCACCACACCCAGCTCTTTGATACCCGGAGTGTCAATAAGGTAAGTGCCGGGGTTCACCTCAAACATCTCCGCGAAAGTGGTGGTGTGCACGCCTTTGTCTGAGAACGCCGATATCTCCGAGGTCTTAATATCCAGATCAGGGACCAGGGCGTTCACCAGGGTGCTTTTGCCTACGCCCGAGTGGCCCGTGAACAGCGAAACCTTCTCTGCCAACAAATTCTGCACCTGGGGCAAACCTTGGCCAGAATGCGCCGAGAGTGCGTAGCAAGGGTAGCCGATCTGGCTATAGAGCTGCATCACCTGTTTCATGTAGTCCTGCGCTTCTGTGTCATACAGATCCAGTTTGTTGAAGAGCAGCGTGGCCGGAATGTCGTAGGCCTCGGCGGTGACCAGAAAACGGTCAATAAACCCGAAGGACGTGCGCGGCGAGACCAGCGTGACCACCAGAAAGGCTTGGTCCAGGTTGGAGGCCACAATGTGCGCGTGGTGCGCCTTGTGCGTTGATTTCCGGATTATGTAGTTGCGCCGCGGCGCGATCTCGGTGATGACGCCCTGCTGTTCGCCGCCCTCGGGTTCCAGCGTGACCTCATCGCCCACGGCAATGGGGTTGCTTACCTTCAATCCTTTGTTCTTGAACTTTCCGCGCAGGCGGCATTTGAACAGCTGCCCACTTGCGTGCTCGCGAACCAAATACCAGGAACCCGTTGATTTTACTACTGTGCCTATCATACCTGGCGCGAAGGTAACCAATATTCCAACGATGTTAAGATACGGTCTGTAGCGCCGGCCTGTTTTTGCAGATACGCCTGGGTAGACGCGTTGATTTTTTGGAGGGCCGCCGGGTTGTCATGCACCGCCAGAAACTTCTTGCTCAGGTCCTGGCTTGATTTCACGCAGAAGGCCACGCCGGCATCCACCAGGTCTTTCGCCTCCTGGAACTTGGCGTATTTGGGTCCGAAGAAGATAGGCGGCCCGAAGGCAGCCGGCTCCAGCGTGTTGTGCAAGCCCTTCCCGAACGCTCCGCCCACGTAGGCGTAATCGGCGTACTGGTAGAGGCTGGATAACATACCAATGTTGTCAATGAGCAAAATACGGTACGTGTCCACGGTGGCGACATCGGCTTTAGAATACCGGATGGCCTTGCCCGGGAACTGCGCCTCCATGTCGCTTAATTCCTTGTCTTTGATTTCATGGGGCGCCAGAATGAACTTTACAGCGGGCAATTGCTCCTGCATGAAGGGGAGCAGCACCTCCAAATCCTGGGGCCAACTGCTGCCAATCACCATCACAGGAGCGGTGTCTTTGAAAGCCTCGGCTAGCGGAATGGGCGCGGCGTTTTTTGCCGTTTGCAGCACTCTATCTACGCGCGTGTCACCGGCGGTACTCACCCGGGTGAAGTCTATGCTGGCCAGCAGTTGCGCCGATTCCTGGTTCTGGGTGTAGATGTGCGTGAACCGCTCCAGGATGCGGCGGTAGAAACTTCCTTTCTTCTGAAAATAGATCTGGTTGGGCCGAAAAATAGCCGAAACCGAGAACAGCGGAATATGGCGTTTTCGCAGCGCTTTGGTGTAATGGTGCCAAAACTCATACTTCACAAAAACCGCCAGCGTGGGCTTCACCGTGGAAATAAACTGGTGCGCGTTATGCGGAGTGTCCAGGGGCAGGTAGAAGATGAAATCGGCCCCGGCGTAATTCTTCCGGACCTCATAGCCTGAAGGGGAGAAGAAGGTGAGCACGATCTTGAAATCGGGGAACCGCTGCCGGAACGCTTCCATGAGCGGGCGGCCTTGCTCAAACTCGCCCAGGCTGGCGCAGTGGAACCACGCCACCGGCGCGGTATTGTGGTGCAGCTTTCGCTCTATCTCGGAGAAAATATCCTTCCGGCCGTTTACCCATAGGGCCGCTTTGGGCAGGAAAGGCGCTGCCAGCCGAACTCCTAACCCATAGGCCCGCACACCAACATCGTACAGAATCTTAGACATTACTTAACGGGTTTTATTAAGTATGAAAAGGGGAAACCATGGCCATCTGTTTCACCAGAAATAGCCTGTAAAGTAAAGATACACTGTAAATTCCAGCCAGAGGCAATATGAACGGTAAAATAAGCAATTGTATTTAGGTTAGTTTCTGGAAAGCAGCCTTTTCCGCCGGCTTGTTTTTAGGCCGATTTTCTTAAAATAGCCCCAAAATAGAAGCCGCTTTTCGGGAGTGAATTCGTAGCGATTGTTAGCTGGTTAGCGCAATAAAAAAGCTCCCATTTAGTGCGGGAGCTTTTTTGCTATAGAGTGTTAATCAGGTGATTAAGCGTTGGTAGTGAGGTAATTGGCTACTCCCTCGCGGGTGGCTTGCATGCCTTCTTGTCCTTCTTCCCAGTTGGCTGGGCAAACTTCGCCTTTCTCCTCAAAGTACTGCAGCGCGTCTACCATTCTGAGTGCCTCGTCAATGCTGCGACCCAGTGGCATGTCGTTCACCACTTGGTGGCGCACGATACCTTGCTTGTCAATCAGGAACAGACCGCGGTAAGCCACTGGCTCACCCACGAAGATCAGTTCGCCTTCTTCATTGTAGTCATAGTGACCGGCCAACACGTCAAAGTTAGAGGAGATGGTTTTAGTGGCATCGGCAACCAGAGGGTAAGTCACGCCTTCAATACCGCCTCTTTCGCGGGGGGTGTTCAACCAAGCCCAGTGTGACTGGTGTGTGTCTGTAGAGCAACCTACCACGGCCACGCCTTTACGCGTGAATTCCTCTAAACGGTCTTGGAACGCGATGATTTCTGTAGGGCATACAAAGGTGAAGTCCATTGGATAGAAATAGAACACAACGTGCTGCTTTCCAATGTATTGGTCAAGTGAAAAATCTTCTTCAAACTCTAAATCTACTACCGCTGTAGCTTTAAAAGACGGTGCTTTTTTACCTACTAATACTGCCATTGTTAAATAAATTAATTTAAAAGATGCTGATTGAAAACTGCCCTGAGTTTCTGTTGGAAAGCCCTGGACAATGGTGGCGCAAAGGTAAGGGGCAGCCTTTTACCCTGCAAAAAAGATGGGAAATGAGTCTGGAAACTATTCTTTGCGCGTGGTTACCTTTTGTAAACCTATTAGGCAATAACATTCCCCAATACCTTCTTGATTTAGATCGGTTTTCAGGAAAATAGCCCTGAAATACCTCGCCGAATAAGTTAAATAGGAGGTATGTCCAGGGATTAAGAGGCCATGTTAATGCGGGAAATTATCTGTGGGGCGGCAGATGAATTGAAAGGTGAGGCGGCTGCGCTGCTCCAGCAGAATCTCCTTGCCCTGGGTTAGTTTCTCCAGACTGGCCTGGTCATAGTTTTTGATGGTGTACAGGTGCAGCGGCTGGTTGTAATGAATAAGGAATTCTTGCGCCAGTTCAGCTTTAAGAGCTTCTACCCGAGCGTCATCGGCGTCTACGCAGGTAGAGAACGAGATGGCGGAGTTCTGCATGAGGTTGATCTTCAACCGGTGCTTGCTCAACGCCTGGAAAATAGAACTGAGGTGCGACTCAGAGATAAACCCGAAATCCTTGGTGTGGAAGGAGAGGAGGCACTGGTTCTGTTTCAGGATAAAAGAAGGCGCAATGCGGGCGTGCTGGCAGTTCCAGATGACGGTGCCGGGCGCATCGGGGTGCAGAAAGGACTTCACGTGCAGCGGAATGCAGCGTTGGGCCAGCGGCTGCACTGTTTTGGGGTGAATCACCGAGGCTCCGTAATAAGCCATCTCAATGGCCTCCTGGTAGGCAATCTCTTCGTACCTCACCGTGTCCCTGAATAGCTTAGGATCGGCGTTGAGCAAACCGGGAACGTCTTTCCAGATGGTGAGCGAGGTCGCCTGCAGGCAATACGCAAAAATAGCTGCGCTGAAATCCGAGCCTTCCCGGCCTAGGGTGGTGGTGGCGCCCTCGGCCGTGCGGCCGATGAATCCTTGGGTGATGATGGGCTGCTTTTCTACTATAGCCGGAAGGTCTTGCTGAATCTGCCGCTCGGTCCAATCCCAGTCCAGGCGGCCCTCGCGCCAGGTGTCATCGGTGCGCAGGTAATCCCGGCAATCTATCCATTGGTTCTGGAATCCTTGGCTACAGAGGAAATGGTGCAGAATGAGGCTGGAGAGCAGTTCCCCTACGCTGATGATCTGGTCATACTGCCGATCAAAGTCATGGGGCTGGACTGTTTCAAGGGTGTTTTCCAGAAAAGTGAACTGATTCTGCAGGGCAGCGTGGACCGGGTGCTTTGCATCCTGGAAGAGTTCCTGCACAATCTCCTGGTGGTAATGCCGCGTTTCCTGCAGCGCCACCGCGTACTCCTGCCCTTGGTAAGCCAACCCGAAGACCTTCTCCAGGCCGTTGGTGGTTTTGCCCATGGCTGAAACCACTACCAGCACTTGCTCAGAAGCGGAGGGTAGGGTAAGGATGTGGAGCACGTTTTTAAAAGCTGCCGCATTCTTGACGGAGGCCCCGCCGAATTTATAAACTATCATTAAAGTCTGGTTATTTTGAGGAAGTGTTAAACGCGCCGTTTTATATGTGAGTTTATTTGCTATTTTTGTAAAAGAATAGGTAAACTATTCTTTGTCTAATCCTCCACTAATCTACCTTATCCTATGACACTGAAAGAAAACCTGGCCCTGCCGGTTGGCACCACGCTTGATAGGTTCATCATGCGCAAACAAGAAGATTTTCCGTATGCCACCGGTGAATTGTCTCAGTTGCTCCGTGACATTGCCTTGGCGGCAAAAATAGTAAACCGCGCCATTAATCATGCGGGCCTGACAGATATAGGAGGAGCCTACGGCAAACAGAACGTGCAGGGCGAGGACCAGCAGAAGCTGGATGTGGTGGCGAATATCCGCTTCATACGTGCTTTACGCAACGGAGGCGAGGTTTGCGCCATCATCTCTGAGGAAGAGGAAGATGTGATCCACACGGGCAATAACAAAGGAAAATATATTGTAGCCATTGACCCGCTGGATGGTTCCTCTAACATTGATGTGAACGTGTCCATTGGCACTATCTTCTCTATTTACCGCCGTATTTCTGAAATAGGCACCGAAGCCACCATGGAGGATTTCTTCCAGAAAGGCACTGAGCAGGTAGCTGCCGGGTACGTGATCTACGGCTCCAGCACCATGCTGGTGTACACCACCGGTTGTGGCGTGAACGGTTTTACCTATGAAACTTCCTTGGGCGAGTTCTTCCTCTCGCACCCCAACATCACCACGCCGCAGAATGGTAATATCTACTCGGTGAACGAGGGCGGGTTCAACCATTTCCCCGAGAGCATCAAGCATTATGTGGAGCTTTGCCGCGTGCGTAACTACGCCGCCCGCTACATCGGTTCTTTAGTCGCCGATTTCCACCGCAACTTGCTCAAGGGCGGTATCTACATGTACCCTAACACATTGAAATCGCCGGGCGGAAAATTAAGGCTGTTGTATGAGTGCAACGCGCTGGCGTTCCTTGTGGAGCAGGCCGGAGGTAAAGCCTCAGACGGGCGGCACCGCATCTTGGAAATCCAGCCCTCAGAACTGCACCAGCGCTGCACCTTCTACATCGGGTCCAAGGAAATGGTAGACGAAGTAGAGAATCTGTTGGTGGCTAGGGAAAGACCGGTAAGGGCCTCTATGCTCATGGACAACTAAGCCTTGCTATAAACAACCAACCACATTAAAACACCGCGGCCCCTGCCAATTGGCAGGGGCCGCGGTGTTTTGGGCTCGTTTTTTCCAGAATAGGCCTTATTCAGCAGAAGCAGCTGCGTCTCCCTCGGTTTCCTGGGTAGGGGCGGCAGTTTCTTCCGTTTCTTCCGTGTAAGGAACAAACTGGTTTACGATCTGGTACCATTGGGCCAGTTTCTTCATGTCTGAGGCATACACGCGGTCCTGGTCATAGTCCGGCAGCACTGATTCTAGGAAGGAAGACAGCTCTTGGGTGCTGGACTTGGAGGTAACCGGCAGGTCAGAGCCGTACTGCTTTCTGATTCGGTCAAAGATCTCGGCCAAAGGAACAGTGTGCTCCTCATCATTGGTGTACATGGAGATTTCCTGCAGAATAGAAACCCGGTTACGGGCCTGCGCTACGCTACGGGCAGGTTTTTCGGAGAGGCTTTCTACAATAATTCCGTTGCGGGTAGGCGCTACAATCTTGTAAAGGCCTGGCATGCCGGAAATAGAAGCGATCTCTTTCAGGTCAAATGGCATAGGATAGTTTAGTTATATTGAATGATTATAGTTTGAAGCTTACGGGCACGCTGTATTGCTGGCTATACCCTGGGGCTTTGAATTTGAGAAGCTTTACTACCCGCAGGGCTTCCTGGCCGGTTCCGCCGCCAATCTCTTTCAGGATCTTGGCATTGGTGATGGCCCCGTCCTCGGTGAGGGTGAAGCCAACAATGCATTGGCCTTGCATGCGGTTACGCTTCGCCAAAGCAGGGTACTGGATGCTGCGCTGCAGTTGGGCTACCAGAGAGTCCTGGCCGCCGGCGTAATGCTCGGCCACCGGCAACTTCCCTACCTGCGCAGCGGCGGGTTTGGTCGTTTGGGCAAAAGCACCTGTGGAGAAAAAAGCCAGAAGGGCTCCTGCTAGAATGTGTTTGAATTTCATGGTAGTTAAGTTTTAGCTTTTACAGGCCCTATGCCTTGCGCTCTTCCTGGTATCGCTGGTTCACGTCACTGATAAACTGAAGAATCTCTTCGCGGCCCTCTTTGGTGGAAGAAGAACTCTTCATGTACATGGGCAGCTCTTCCCAGGTTTCCTGCAAGGTCTTCATGTAGAGCGCAATATTCATATCAGTTTTCGTGCCAGACTGTTTGTCTGTTTTTGTGAAGATAAGCACAAAAGGCACGCCCATAGTTCCCAGCAGTTCCATGAATTCAAGGTCAGCTTTTTGGGGGGACAGACGCGAGTCTATCAGCACGAACACGCAGGCCAGGTTAGGCCGGTTTTTCATGTAGAATAGGATCATCTTGCGCCACGCTTCCCTGGACTCTTTGCTTACCTTGGCCCAGCCGTATCCCGGTAAATCCACCAAGTACCAATTGTCGTTGATAAGAAAGTGGTTGATTAGCTGGGTTTTGCCAGGGAAAGAAGAAGTCTTAGCTAATTTAAGGCGGTTAGTAAGCATGTTGATGAGCGATGATTTGCCCACATTTGAACGCCCAATAAACGCATATTCCGGCAGGTCTGTCTGCGGACACAAATCAGCACGGGTATTGCTGGTAATGAACTTTGCATCTTTAATGACCATAATTACTGCATACGTTTATTTATAAAACGCAAAGGTACCAAATAAACCGCTAACCGCTTCATATTCTCTTGGCAAGCGGTTTTTGTAAGGAGAAGTTTGCAGAAATAGTAACCATTTAACCTAAAACTAAGTATCGTAGGGCGAATAAGCGTACAGGATATGATTATCAGATAAGATACTTTTTCTATATTGCGGCACTTTACTAATAAAAGCCTTAAAATAATTTAGAAAAGCAGATTAATTGTCTTAAAATTTTTAAATATTATTGTGGTTCTCTTTATTGCTGCCAATAAGCTTATAGAAACCAGAATTGCTCTCTGATTTCCTTATTCAATTTTAGTTTTTGCGCCTAATTAGAAGATACTATACCTTAACATTTACACTATGAATCACTTAGACAAGCGGTTGTTTAGAACATCTTTATTTTTTCTAACACTGTTTATCATGGCGTCAACGGCCATGGCCCAAAGTACCCGTAAGCTTATCCGGAGTGGAGACAAAATGTTCAACCAGGCAAATTTCCGGGCAGCATTACCTTTCTATGAGCGGGCGCTGGAGCGTGATCCAAACAATGCGAAGGCTCTTTACCGGGCAGGTATCAGCTACATCGCGTTTGACAAAGAGAAAGCCAGTGAGTATGTCTACAAAGCCTACAAAATGAAACCAAAGGTGGGCGATGATGTCCTGTACTGGTTAGGTAGAGTGGACCTGGTGAACTATGAGTTTGACAACGCCATCAAAAATGCCCAGGCCTACCAGGCTACGTTGGGTAAGCGTGATGACGAAGGCAGAGAGCAGGCGGCTTTGCTTTTGCAACACGCCCGTAACGCCAAGAAAGAAGTGGCCAACCCGAAGGACATCTTCGTGAAAAACCTGGGGCCAACCGTAAACACGCCTTACTCTGAGCACAGCCCTGTTATCTCCTCAGATGACAACTACCTGTTGTTCACTTCCCGCAGCGCGGCCGTAACCGGCGGCAAAGAAGCCGAAGACGGTGAGTACTTCGAGGACATCTTCGAAACTCGTCGTTTGGGCCAGGACCAGTGGGAAACCCCTAAGTCTTTGAGCGGACGGTTGAACGGTACCGGTCACGATGCCTCTATCCAGTTATTCGACAACGATTCCAAACTGTTGATGTACCGTCAGGACGAAGGTGGTGACATCTTCATGACCAGCCGCGACGGTGGTGACTGGGGTCAGCCGCAGAAACTGAACAAAAACGTCAACTCCAAAGGCTTTGAGTCCGATGCCTTCATCTCCAGAGACGGTACTACCCTTTATTACTCTACCAGCCAGTTCTCTCAGAACGGTGACCTGGATATCTATTACTCTAAGCGCCAGCCTAACGGTGAGTGGGGTGCTCCTAAGAACTTCGGTAACGGCGTGAACACTCCTTACGATGAGGATAGCCCTTACTTCACGCCAGATGGCTTGACCATGTACTTCAGCTCACGCGGTCACTCAACCATGGGTGGATACGATATCTTCACCATGAGCTTTGACACTGTGGCCCGCCGTTGGAGCAGACCTGTGAACATGGGTTACCCAGTGAACACGCCAGATGATGACACTTACTACCGCTTGAGCCCAGATGGTTCTTACGCGTACCTTTCTTCTTACCGCATGGGTGGTTACGGCGAGAAAGACATCTACACGATCAACTACATCCGCAACGCCAATGTACGTGGCCATGTGTACAGCCTACGTGACTCAACCATCATCCCAGGGGTAGAGTTGGTGTTCTCTGGTAAAGCCGCTAACAACACGCCTGTAGAGGCCCGCGATGTGACCAAGCCAGACTCAGGAACCTACCAGGTATCTGTGCTTTCAGCGCGTCCTTACCAAGTGACTTTGTCAAGAGACGGTAAAACCATCGCTACTGAGCAGTACGAAGTGCCTATGTCTTTGAACGATACTACCACGTTTGAGAAGGATTTCTACATCGCTTTCGAAGACACCACCGGTATTGGGACCGGCGCTTATGCCTTCAAACGCATCTTCTATGACACTGACAAATACAACCTGCGTCCGGAGTCTATCTCTGAGCTGGACAACATTGTGCGTGTCATGAAAGCGAACCCAACCCTGCGTATCTCTATTGACGGCCACACTGACTCCCGTGCCTCAGATGACTACAACGTGACCTTGGGTGAGAACCGCGCCATGGCCGCTTACAACTACTTGTTGCAGCAAGGTATTCCTAGCAACCGCTTGATCACCGTTTCTTACGGTGAGCGTCGTCCGGCTGCGCCGAACACCTCTCCTGAGAACATGCAGTTGAACCGCCGCACAGAATTCAACGTGATCAAAAACCTGGAACAATAAGCGATCTTGTTTTAGCGTTCCTTTTGAGAAAATAGCTTAGAAACAGAGCCCCGGTCAAAGGACCGGGGCTCTTGTTATTTATGGGAGGGCACTTTACAACATAATGCAGGAAATGTAGTTAATGCATAGTAGCTTTGCCGCTCCTAAACTAAAAGTAGTACATGTCAGTAGTTCCGTACAAAGACCAGGAAGATGGTAAGAAAAAGCAGGTGGCGCAGATGTTCAACAGCATTGCCAAACGCTATGATTTCCTAAACCATTTTCTTAGCGCAGGGGTAGACATTTACTGGCGCAAAAGGGCGGTGAAACTGCTGGAACCGCTGAAGCCCCAGATGGTATTAGACATTGCCACGGGCACCGGCGACTTCGCGTTGGAGACCCTGCGGCTCAAGCCCAAACAGATCATCGGGATTGACATTTCTGAGGGCATGCTGCAGGTGGGCCGGGAGAAAATTGCCAAGCGAGGCCTGAACCATCTGGTGCAATTGCAGCTAGGCGATTCTGAGAGCATTCAGTTCCCCGACAACCATTTTGACGCCATCACGGTGGCCTTTGGGGTGCGCAACTTTGAGAACTTGGAGAAAGGCCTTGCCGAGATGTTTCGCGTGCTGAAGCCCGGTGGCATGGCGGTGATCTTGGAGTTCTCCAAGCCGCAGGCGTTTCCCATGAAACAAGGATATAATTTTTACTTCAAACATATTTTACCTGTTTTCGGAAAACTGATCTCAAAAGACAATGCCGCCTATACCTACCTGCCAGAGTCTGTGCAGGCGTTCCCAGACGGTAACAACTTCCTTTCTATTTTCCAGAGAATCGGCTTTAAAAACACAAAATGGCATTCACTTACCTTCGGCATCAGCTCCATTTACACCGGCACAAAATAGTCTTATTCCTACTGCTCTCCTTGGGGACCTTCGGCCAGAAAGCCATGGCGCAGGGAAAACTCCAGGGCGAAAACCTACCCGGTTATGAGTTCAAAAGACTGCGCTGGGGCTTCTCTTTGGGCGTAAATGGCTCCTGGTACCAACTGGAACATTCGCAGTACTACGTAGACCAGATCAAGGACAGAAACGCCTACTCGGTGAATGATAAAACAGGCATCGGGTTCAACGTGAACTTCATTACCTCTTACCGCCTTAACCAGGATTTTGTGCTGCGTGCGCAGCCGGGCGTGGGGTATCACAGCCGGGCCATTGAGTACAAGAATCTTCCTCCAGATCCGGAGACTAATCCTAAAGGAGGGAACATCACGCAACAACTCAACACGTTTGCCGGCGAGCTTCCGCTTTTGGTGAAATATGAGGCCAAGCGCCGTAAAAACACCCAGATGTACTTCATTGGGGGCGTAAAACCGTCATTAGTGGTGGGCGGCCAGAAGAAAGGCAATCCCGAGGTGCTGCAGGTGAAGAGTTTTGACGTGGCTATTGAGTATGGCGTGGGGCTGGACATGTTCTATCCCTTCTTTAAATTTGCGCCGGAGATCAGGTATTCCCGGGGCATCACCAACATTCACCAGCCTTTCCCTACGGTGTTCAACAACAGCATCCAGCAGCTGAACACCAATACCGTTACGCTTTACCTCAATTTTGAATAAGTCTCTTATGACGCAGAAGATTGCATTGGTGACCGGCGCCTCTTCGGGCATAGGCCGCGCCACCGCTATTTCCCTGGCGCAACATGGTTTCAAGGTCATTGCTACGGGTCGCCGCACCGAAAGGCTGCAGGAATTGGTGCAGCAGTTTGGTCCCGAGAACATTTATCCACTGGAATTTGACGTCCGCGACAAAGAAGCGGTACACACGGCTATTTCCAGCCTGCCCGCCGAGTGGCGCACGATTGACGTGCTCATCAACAATGCCGGCAACGCGCACGGACTAGCCTCCTTCCAGAATGGTGACCTTAACGATTGGGAAGCCATGCTGGACATCAACGTGAAAGGCCTGCTGTACGTGACCAAAGAGGTGCTGCCGGTTATGGTAGAGCGTAAATCAGGGCACATCATCAACATCGGGTCAATTGCCGGCAAAGAGGTGTATGCCAACGGAAACGTTTACTGCGCGAGCAAATTCGCGGTAGATGCGCTTTCCAAAGCCATGCGCATTGACCTGGTACACGAGGGTGTGAAGGTGTCTGAGGTGAACCCCGGCGCCGTGGAGACCGAGTTTTCTGAGGTGCGCTTCAAAGGAGATGTGGAGCGGGCCGCCAGCGTCTACAAAGGATACGAAGCCTTGACCGCCGAGGACCTAGCCGATCTGATCCTGTTCATGGTCACCCGTCCCAGACACGTAAACATAGCGGAGGTGATGATCCTTCCGGCAGCCCAAGCTTCGGCCACCATCATCAACAAGCAATAAATTTTCTTTAGTAATAAGGCAAGGCCCACTGGTTCAACAGACCAGTGGGCCTTGCTGTTTTGATGCTGATTTCCGCAAAACTGGCTCTAAATGGGTATCCATGGCCGGGGTAATTCCGTTGCAGGAGAAACGCCGCTGCCATGCAATTCACCCACATCAAAGAAACCTGCCTCTACGTCCAGGACCTGGAACGAACCACGGCCTTTTACACCGAGGTGTTGGATTTGCCGATTATCGGGCAGGTGCCCGGACGGCATGTGTTCTTCAGGGTGGGGAGTTCGGTGTTGCTGTGTTTCAACGCGGAGAAGACCCGGGCCAGTAAAGACCTGCCGCCGCATTTTGGGGAGGGGCAACTTCACTTAGCCTTTGAGTGCGAAGCCGGAGAATACAAGGCGTGGAAGGAGAAACTACAAGCGGCCAACATCACCATTGAACACGAGCAGACCTGGCCTCATGACCGTAAATCCTGCTACTTCCGGGATCCGGACCAGCACCTGCTGGAGATTGTGGTGCCGGGCATCTGGGAGAGGTAAGTGAAAGGCAAGTTCCTTACTGGCTGCCAAAGCAAAAAGGTTTTATGGCAGTTTTCCAGAAAACGGCCATAAAACAGAGCCGAGATATTTTACCCTTTCTTCCGGTTTTTCAAGGCCAGGAGCACCTCCTGGTTAAGCTCATGCTTGCCTTCAAATGAGATGACCTCTGGATGCAGGCCTGCCTCCTG
Source organism: Rufibacter hautae (assembly GCF_008271695.1). GTDB lineage: Bacteria > Bacteroidota > Bacteroidia > Cytophagales > Hymenobacteraceae > Nibribacter > Nibribacter hautae. Next base: position 333,970 of record NZ_VKKY01000001.1, on the reverse strand, counting down.
AACCCGGTTCAGTTGAGCCTGAACTTTGTCTTTGGCCACGAAATGATCATGGAGGCCGTAAACATAGGTGAGGTTCGTTTCCTTTAAAGGATGGCTGGCGGAGGTCAGCTCCATGTCTTCGGGGAAGACGCCGGCCCAGAGCACCAGTTGCCGCACGGGCCATTGCGCCTGACCTAGCCAGCGGCAAACCGTGGCTGCGCCCTGCGAAAAACCCAGCAGGTGCAGGTCAGCATTTGGTGCTTCGCGCAGCGCCATCTCCCGCACCAGGTTCAGATAGGAGACATAATCGGCTATCTCATGCAGGCGTTCCTCTTTCGTCATCCAGGTGGCACCTACGCGGCCCGAGAATCCCTCCAGGTAAAAACGGGAGAGTCCTTCCGGGGCAATCACTGCGGTTTGGTCGTCTACCAACGGCTCAAAGTGCCTGATGAAGTAGCGCGCCAGTTGCCCGTACCCGTGCAGGACAATCCAGAGGTGATTGGTTTCCGGTGAAAGGGTGCCCAGCTGGTGCAGGTGCGCCGTGCGGGGAACTTCTATGGTCCGGTGAAGGGATGCCAATTTACAGCTGGTCTTTCGTGAACATGAAGGGCAACAGATCCTCCACCGATTGCAGGCGGATGACTTTGCCGTCCTCGGCTTGCATGATCAACCTGATGGGGGCGTTCTGGCGGTTCTGGTACTCGGCCATTACCTGGCGGCAGGCACCGCAGGAACAGGCCTTCAGGAAGTGGGACTCGTGCCGCCGACGTACCGTCACGGCCATCATTTCAATGGTTTTATCTGGGTGGTTAGAGCCCACGCCAAACAAAAGGGTCCGCTCAGCGCAAAGACCAGAGGGGTACGCGGCGTTTTCCTGATTGGTGCCCTGGTGCAGGCTGCCGTCTGAAAGGAGCAAAGCGGCGCCTACCAGATAATTGGAATAGGGGGCGTAGGCGTTGTCTGTGGCTTGCTGGGCGAGGAGAAGGACCTGCCGTTCCTGATGTGTTAATTCCTCGGGGGAAGACACTACCTCATAGGTAATGTTGAGTTGTACTTGTTCTATCATAAGGTGCGATTTCCGCACGAGCACGTACGGGAGCCAAAGTTAACAAGTTGGCCCCAAAAACCAAGAAGTGGTTGTCTGTCCGGGATAAATTGCCCATTTTAAGGCCCTCATCCTACCCTGCACTATGAAGAAGATACTGCTCCTGGGCGCCGGCCGCTCCGCCACCGTACTCATCCAGTACCTGTTATCCAACGCCCAATCCCAAGGCTGGCAAGTGTCCATCGGGGATGTCTCCGTGGATCATTTAGGCCCGTTTTTGCAGGAATTCCCCCAAACCAGAGCGTTCCCCTTCAACGTGCAGGACGAGGCGCAGCGCGGGGCAGAGATCGGCGCCGCCGATGTGGTGATCTCCATGCTGCCGGCGCTGTTCCACCCGTTGGTGGCCGAGACCTGTTTGGCCTTGGGAAAGCACCTGGTGACGGCCTCGTACGTGCCGCCGCAGATCAAGGCGATGCACGAGGAGGCCCAGGCCAAAGGCCTGACGTTTCTGATGGAGTGCGGTCTGGACCCGGGCATTGACCATCTCTCGGCGATGCGCATCATCCACCAGATCCAGGCGGCAGGGGGGAGCATCACCTCGTTCAAGTCCTTCACGGGCGGACTCATGGCCCCGGAGTCTGACAACAACCCTTGGCACTACAAATTCACCTGGAACCCGCGCAACGTGGTTCTGGCGGGCCAGAGCACGGCCAAATACATTGAGAACGGCGCTTACAAATACATCCCGTACCCGCAGCTTTTCCGGCGCACCCAGACCTTCCTGGTAGAAGGTTACGGTTCCTTCGACGGTTACGCCAACCGCGACTCTTTGAGTTACCGCGAGCCTTACGGTTTGCAGCACATCCCCACCATGTTGCGCGGAACCCTCCGGCGGCCGGGCTATTGCCAGGCCTGGCAGGTTCTGGTACAACTAGGCCTCACCGATGATTCTTATACTCTGGAAGATTCCGCCCGCATGACCTACCGGCAGTTGGTGGAAAGCTGCCTACCCGAAGCTGACCAGGAAACTTCCTTAAGAGAGAGAATTGCCTCTTACGTGGGCCTTGCCCCTGATGCCGAGGAGTTGCGCCTGGTGGAGTGGACCGGGTTGTTTGATGAGGCACCCATTGGGATTGAGCATGCCACGCCTGCCCAGGCCCTGGAGAAACTGCTGGTGGAAAAATGGAAGCTGAGCCCTGGCGACAAAGACATGATTGTGATGCTGCACCAGTTTGAGTACGAACTGAACGGCCAGCGCAGGAAACTGACGTCTTCCCTGGTGGTACTGGGCGATGACGAGGTCCATACCGCCATGGCGAAAACGGTGGGGCTTCCGGTAGGCATTGCAGTAAAGCTTCTGTTACAAGGCAAGTTGCAGACCAAAGGCGTCGTAGTGCCTCTGCAAGCTGATCTCTACAACCCTATTCTGGACGAACTGGAGCAATATGGCGTCCGCTTCCAGGAGCAAGAGTAGCCATTTTAACGCCGATTTCCAGAAAACAGGCGATAAAAGGGAATTGCCTGCGGCGGAACTTGACAGAGAGAAATCAGAAAATCAGGTAATACTCTTTAAGCAATTCCCGGAAAGCAGCGGTGTAGGAGTGGTCTTTTTCCCGCACCGCCAGCACCTGTTCTGACGGAGCACTTGGCTGGCGGGAATACGTGTGGATGGCGCGCAGCAGTTTACCGTGGGGTGTGGCCTCTAACCAAAGAATGCCGTTGGTAAAGAATCCCAGCTGGTGCGCCTCGCGCTCAAACACTTTGGCTTCATGCGGAGGCAAGAGAATATGCAGTTTCCCGTCCGGATTTAAGAAATGCTGGGCAAAGGAGATGATCTCAGAAAATGAAAGCGTCTCCGTGTGTTTGGCCTGGTTCTTCACCGCATCCGTGGATTTGAGCGAGGCCTGGAAAAACGGAGGATTACTGATAATGGCGTCAAAAGGCGTGGGCTGAATGTCGGCAAAATCCTGCAGACCCACCGGAAACAACTGTACCCGATCTGCCCAGGGACTGGCTGAGATGTTTTCCTGCGCTTGCTTTGCGGCCACCACCTCAATCTCAACTGCTTCAATCTGCGCCTCGGGGTTTCGTTGCGCCACCATCAAGCTCAGCAAACCCGTTCCTGCCCCAATATCCAGAATGCGTTTCGCGCCCGTCACATCTGCCCAAGCACCCAACACGCAGGAATCAGTGCAGACCTTCATGGCGCACTGGTCCTGCCTGATCAAAAACTGCTTAAACCGGAAATAGTCGTTGGCCACTGGGTAATGTGCTAATTAGGTAATGTGCTGATGTGCTAATAGATTCTAATGTGTTAATGTGCTAATCTGCCAATGATAAGTGGCCAATTAAAGGGCTATGTTGTAATGCAGAATAAGGTAGGAGCTTTGGCTTACAACAACTGGGATAAACGTCTTAGCTGAAAATAGCACATGAGCACATTAACTTATTAGCACATTAACCCGCGGTTGGGTTTGCCTCGAAGCCTTTGTCTGGGGGAAGGTTGGGTTGGAGGGCGGCGGCTACGGCCAGTTCATCGCAGCGCTCATTCTCGGCGTGGCCGGCGTGGCCGCGGACCCAGACAAAACGGACCTGGTGCTTGCGGTAAATCTTGAGGAAACGTTGCCATAGATCGGGGTTGGCTTTGCCGGTGAAGCCTTTTTTCTCCCAGCCAAACACCCACTTCTTCTCCACCGCATCTACCACATATTTTGAGTCTGAGTAAATGGTGACCGGGATGCCGGGCTTGGTGATGGACTCCAGGGCCACAATCACCGCCAGCAGTTCCATGCGGTTGTTGGTGGTCTTCCGGAAGCCCTCGCTGATTTCCTTCACGTGGGGGCCATACCTGAGAATAACGCCGTAGCCGCCAGGGCCCGGATTGCCCCGCGAGGCACCATCGGTAAATACTTCTATCAAAACGTATGCGGTTAGTCTGCCGCAAAAATACCCAACCCGCCGCAAGCAGCGGCCTAATAGGCGCAGAATATTTTCCCACGGTTTGTTGGTGGGCCTAAGCAAACCACCCGTTCTGCGCCTGTTTTCCTTAAATTGGCCTTAAAACAGCAGGGCAGGAGTAAGACTAAGTAAGCGGAAGCAATTTAACTTCCATTTACTTCCTCAATTAGTCAATCACTTATTCCATCATTCTCTCACTCAATCCTTCACTCATTACATTACTTCGCGTAGCTGATGGTGGCATTAAAGCCTACCCCGCCTAAAGTCATTTTCTCCCAGGCTCCCTGGCTTGTTTCCCGGGTGTAGCTGGGCTTGTTGAATAGTCCGGCGCTGAACCAGAGCCCACCGCCCCCTAGATTTCTGACCAATTCCAGCGAGAGCAACACATCAGCGTCGAGGTAGATGTTGCGGTCGCGGAGGTCCAGCATGATGCCGTCGCCCAGGTCTTTCTGGGCCACGTTGAGGTAGATGGGTTCTCTGAGCACGTTTTCCTCCGGGCCGTTAGGGCCCATGCGGTAGACATTGATTCTCAGGAAAAGGGTATCGTACGCGTTGCTGGCGATGTTGAAGGTCACCTTCTCCAAGAACGATGGCTTTTTGACGTCCAGCACCGTGCCTATCTCGGTGCCCAAACGGTTGCTTTTGAACCCGGCGGTGGTGCTTTTAGAGTTGGTGGTGTTGCCCACCACTTTGGTCACGTACTTGCGCGGCTTGACCACCACTTCCTTCAGGGCTACGGCCTGTTCCCGTAAACTGATGGTGGCGGACTGCTGCCCGTATTTCTGTTTGAAGTCACCTACTTTCCAGCTTTGGGTCGCGTACCCGAGGGCCGAAATCTGCAGCGTCTCCTGGTCAAGTGCTTCAGGCAAGGAGAGCGCAAATTGGCCCTCCGAGGTAGAGACGGTGCCTACGTTCTGGCCCACCACGCCAATATTGACGTACTCCAGCGGCCGAGATTGTGCGTCTACAATTTTGCCTTGGATGCGCTGTGCCTGGGCCAGAAAAGAAATCAGGAGGAAGAGGAGTGTGAAGGAAGTTTTCATACGGTGGCTGTTTTCTCTCTAGATGCAGAGACGCCACGGCAGGTTGCTTGGGTTTTCAGAAAATGCTTTCGATTAGCTTAAAGGCAAATAAAAAAGCAGCCTTCTGTTTCAGGGCTGCTTTTACCAAATCAAGCTTAAAACAAAATCAGATGCTCACGTGCGTCTTGAACAGCTTGATGGCGATGGCCAGCAGAATCACCCCGAACACTTTACGCAGGACCTCGGTGCCGTTCTGGCCCAGTTTGCGCTCCAGCCAGTTGGAGCTTTTGAGCACGATGTACACAAACAGCAGGTTGAGCAGGATACCTACCAACACGTTGGGCAATGCGTAGGCCGCGCGCAGAGAAAGCAGCGTGGTCATGGTGCCTGCCCCCACAATCAAAGGAAAAGCCAGCGGCACAATGGAACCGGTCTTTACCTCGGGGTTGGAGTGGAACAGGTGAATGCCCAGCACCATTTCCATCCCCATTAGAAAAATAATGATGGCACCCGCCAGCGCGAAAGAAGCAAAGTCAATCCCGAAGAGCCGCAGAATCCCGTCGCCCAGGAACAGGAACACAATCATGAGGGCGCCTGCTACCAGCGTGGCTTTCTCAGACTGGATGACTCCCTCGCGTTGCCGCAGCTGGATGATGATGGGAATAGAACCCAAAATGTCAATGATGGCGAACAGGATCAGGCTAACGGAAACAATCTCTTTGAAACTGAAATGGGGCATGGCAATAATTTGCGGCGGTTAAGGGGTTTGCCGCCGCAATATTAGTGATAATGGTTGGAAATGAAATTGCGCAGCACCTCATAGTCTGAATCTGCGATGGCCGGGAAGTTGGCGATCCGGAAGGTGTTCTTGGCCCAGGGGCCATAGCCGTTGCCCAGCGTGATGCCCTGCGTGGCGGCAATCCGTTTGGCCTCGGCAATCCAACGGTCGGGGCCTTTCACCGAAACTACCGTAAGAGAGCGCACCTCGGGGTTCTCCACCAATAGCTGCATCTCCGTGAGTTCCTCAAAGAACGTGTACAGGTCTTGCGCGCGCTGGACCAGTTGCTGGTCAATGGTTTTGATAAGCGGCCGGTGCTCCATCACTTTCTTGAGCAGGTACAGGTTGAGCACGTTGGGCGTATAGGCGGTCTGGTAATTGAGCATTTTCTCGTGCAGGAACACCAGGCTGTTGTAGTATCGGCGGTCATTGAGGCCCTTGGCCCGCTGGATGGTGCGCGGGGAGCACACCAGCACGCCCATGCCGGCCGGCAACCCAAAACACTTCTGCACCGAGGCAAACCAGATATCGGCCCGGATGAACTTGAGGTTCGCCCCCGCCATGCTGGAGGTGGCGTCCACGGCCAGCAGCGGATCTTTGAATTGGTTCTGTAGTTTGAGCAGCGTGTTCATGCTCACGTGCGTACCGTTGGACGTCTCGGTCTGGGTAACGCAGATCAAATCGGTATCCTCTTCCACCGGAATGTTGGGCACGTCCAGCACCTCCTCCAGCCCGAAGGCCTGGCCGTAACAGTCGGGCCGCAGGCGCTTGGCGTACTGGTACCATTTCTCCCCGAAGGCCCCGTTGTAGAGGTGCAGGCTTTTGTGCGGCGTCAGGCTCTGGGCCAGGATCTCCCAGCACTCGGTGGCCGAGGAGGTGAAGAAAATATAGTAGTCCTGGGGTATGTTCAGGCGGTTGCGCATGAGGCCCACCAGGTCACGCATCATCTGCACAAAGCGCTCGCCGCGGTGCGGAATACTCAGCATCCCTTCATCGTAAGCCATGGTCAGGTAATCCCGAACCTCGGGGTAGACTTGGGAAGGACCCGGATAGAAATTAAGCATGGGCAGAGGCGGTGGTATGTGGTGGTGGAACGTTGCGTGAATTTTGGGCAAAGGTAATGCGCCGAAAGCTGTCTATGGGCTGTTTCAAGGCTGTTTTGTAGAAAATCAGCCCAAAATGAAACCCTGCACAGACCTCCGCTAAAATGACCTACACGTGAAAAACGTACGCTGGTTACGCTTTGGTGTAGGTAAATCCTACCTTATTCGGCTTCTGCCGCTCAAAGTACTGCAAAGCAAGCCGATAGCTCTCCAACCCGAAACCGGAGATGCTGCCCACGCACCGGCCGCCAATATAGGTCACGTGGCGGGTGGCCTCGCGGGCGTACACGTTGGAGATGTGCACTTCAATCACGGGCGTTTCAATGGCCGCGATGGCGTCTGCCAAGGCCAGGCTGGAATGGGTATAGGCCCCGGCGTTGAACACAATGCCCTGGTAATGGAACCCTACCTCGTGCAGTTTGTCAATGAGGGTGCCCTCTGTGTTAGACTGGAAATACTCCAGCTCCATGTCTGGGAAACCGGGGATGAGGTCTTTCTCCAGGTAATCTTCAAAAGAGCGGGATCCATAGATAGACTTCTCGCGGCGACCCAGAAGGTTCAGGTTAGGGCCATTCAGAATAAGTATTTTCATAGTAGTTAGGTTTGCGTGGGGCCAAAAAAGCGCGCCCGGGGTCATGACCAAATGTACGTAATAACTACCTTTGGGCGGCTATTTCCTATAAACCATTTGGTTATAATTTGGATTTAGCTATATTTAGCTTTTACCTCCCCCAAATGAATTGGTCAGTAAGTCTTACCCAATTTCAAGGATATCTCCAGTTAGAGAAATCCTTGTCAGGCCACTCTGTAGAAGCTTACCTACGTGATGTGCGCAAACTGGTGCAGTTTTTAGAAACCACCCAGCAAAACATAGGTCCCCTGGAAGTACAAGCCCCGCACCTGCAGGCTTTCCTGGAATGGATCAACACCTTGGGTATGACGTCGCATTCACAGGCGCGCACCATCTCCGGCATCAGGTCTTTTTACAAGTTCCTGATCATGGAAGACCTGCTGAACGCCGACCCCACCGAGACCATTGAAGGCCCTAAACTGCAGCGCAAACTCCCCGACGTCCTGAGTTACGACGAGATCGTTTCCCTCTTTGAGGCCATTGACGTGAGTACCCCCGAGGGCACCCGCAACAAGGCCATGCTGGAGACGCTCTACAGTTCCGGCCTGCGCGTCACCGAGTTGATTGAGCTGAAGATCAGTAACCTGTACGAAGACCTGGGTTTTCTGCGGATTGCCGGAAAAGGCAACAAAGAGCGCTTGGTGCCCATCGGGCGGGATGCCCTCAAGTACATCAGGCTTTACCTGGACAATGTGCGCAATCACCTGGTCATCAAAAAAGGCCAGGAGGATTTTGTGTTTCTCAACCGCCGGGGCGCCAGCTTAAGCCGGGTCATGGTGTTCACCATCATCAAAGACCTGGCCGCCAAAGTAGGGTTGGAGAAAAATATCTCGCCACACACGTTCAGGCATTCCTTTGCCACGCACCTCATTGAAGGCGGCGCCGATCTGCGGGCCGTGCAGGAGATGCTGGGCCATGAGTCCATCACCACCACCGAGATCTACACCCACCTGGACCGCGACTACCTCAAGCAGATCATGCAGGAATTCCACCCGAGGAGCTAGTTGCTGATTGCTGGTTGTTGATTGTTGGGATTAATGGAGAACAAGTCAATATGGGCAATCATTAATAGGTAATTGACTTCACTGCATTTCTAGCCTGATTTTTCCAAAATACCTTAAAAACAGAAAGCCCGAAGTTGAATAGCTTCGGGCTTTCTGTTTTAAGAAGAACCAAGGTTTACTTCAGGGCCAGTTGGCGGGCATCGGCGGCGATGACTTTCTTGTAGAAGGCCTGGAACTCGGCCATCTGCTGCGGCTGAATGATGTCTTTGGTGAACCTGAGTTCGCGGGTGAACACCAGTTGGCTATTCACCTTCTTGTACGTGAGCGAGTACTCCGCCACGGGGCAGGTCAGTTTCACCGATTGCGGTACCTCGGCCAGCACTTTCTTGGCGGGCAGCGACATGGTGATGGTTTCCCGGTCATGGTCGGCGTAGAGGAGTTGGGTCAGGTCCAGCGGAGTGGCGCGGGTTTCGTTGAAGGTGAAATCGCGGGCGGTGGCTTTGCTGGTCCAGGGCAGGGAGAACAGAGACATGCCGCCTACCTGCGTCACCACGTCATTGGCCTGGTAAGCCAGGCGGCAGCGCACCGTATCTTGCGGACCTTCCAGTCCCTTGAAGGACAGCTCGGTTAGTTTCACGCTGGCCATGGAGGCATTGATGGCCTGCTGCACGATGCGTTCGCGTTCCTGCTGACCGGCATCGCGGTAGCGTTGCTTGGCTTCGGCGGCCATGGCTCCGGTTTTATAGTTTTCCTCTACCACGGCCAGGTCATTGTTCACCAACTGCACTTTCACGTTGCGGTCAATGATGTTCTGGGTCCGGACTTTGGGATTCAGGTGGGCAAGGCTGCGGTTGGCCTGGCTCTGTTCATCGTCAATCTCCAGAATGCCGGACTGCAGCATGCCTTGGTACAGACTCCCGAAGGGCAGGAAGTTAGAGGTCAGCTCCACGTACATTTCTTTCTCCGGCAGGTTGATCTTGGCGATGCAGTGGTTGAAATCAATGGACGGCAGCACCAGGTCATCGTAGCCGTTGTCTCGGGTGTTCACCAAGACAAGCTGGGCCGGAACGTCTACCTCGCGGCACATGGCTACAAACAGCGTGGACACGTCTTTGCAGTCACCAATTTTGGTACTGAGCACATCAGATGGTTTCTGCGGCACCAACCCGCTTTGGCGGAACGGGATGGAGCTGTAGGTGATGTTGCTGGTGATGTACTCGTAAATGGCCTGGGCTTTCTGCACCGGTGTGAGGTTCTGCTTACCGGCGAATACTTCCTCTACGGCCTGTTTCACCTCATAATCGGGACGGGCTTTGGCGGCGGCCAGATCGGCGTACCAGTTGGAGATGAATTTCCAATCAGGGAACGAGGAGATGTACAGGGTCTGGCTTACGTCTGAGAGCACCGGCATCTTGTCCTCGGGTTGCATGCCCGGCTGGTCTTTCTGTTCCCACACATACAGCTTGAATTCATCGGCGGACTGGACTTTGGGCTCCAGGGCTTTTTGGGTCACCTTGTACTGGAACTTGGTCTCGGGGTCTACCAACAGGCTGTAGCGGGTGGTTTGGTACGGCAGGTAGTGGGTGAAGAAATGGCGGTCCCAGAAGTGCGAGGCCAGCTTACCTAGCAGGTGGTTTTCCAGTTTGTAGGTGATGTGGATGGCATCGCCGGGCTCCAGGTTGGTGAACACCAGCTGGCCGTTGTTGCTCTCGGCGGGCACCTTGTTGCCGTTCTGCTTCACTACCTCGGCTTTCTCCAGAAGCTGGCGCTGCATGTTGTGGTAGTCAATGCCGTATTCTTTCCAGAACTCCACGCCTTGCTGGTTGAAGGTCTTTACCACAATGGTGCGTTTCTCTTCAGATGCGCCGCCTTTGTACACCACTTTCTGCACCTCGTCCAGCAGCACTAGGCTGCTGTGCTCTGGGTAAGCCGCCGCGGCCGGGGCTTTCTTGATCAGGGCATAGACATCGGTCTGCGGGAAGTAGCTGAACACCTCTTTCTTGTTCTCCAGCTGGCGCAGTTCTTTCAGGCTGGTGTAGTCCGTGGGGTCCAGTTGGATGGCTTTCCGATAGGCGGCTAATGCTTCTTCTTTTTTGTCCTGGGCTTTGAGTGTTTTGGCCAGATCGGCCCAGTACTGCCCTATGTAGGGAGAGAGTTGCAGTGTCTTGCGATAGGCTTCCTCGGCCAGTTTATGGTTCTGGGCTTGGGCGTAGATGTTGCCCAGGGTGTGTTGGATGCCTACGGCCACCGGCTCCTCCTGCAGGTACTGCTGGTAGAGCTTGATGCCGTTGTTCATGTCGCCTTTGTCAAAATAGACGGAGGCCAGCCGCTGCGAAACGGCGTAGGAACGGTTCTCCTTCAGGAACTTCTTCAGGACATTGGCTGCGCCCGCCTGGTTTTTGTTCACGTTCTTTTCAATCATGTACTTGAGCTCAATGAACGTGGGGTTCTCGGGGTAATTGGTGTAGCCGCGCTCGGCCAGTTTGATCACCTCGTTGAACTGCTCTTTCTTAGACAGTACTTTGATGCGCTTGGTCAGGATAGACTCATCAAAACCTTGTTGCTGCTCCATCTGGTCCAGCAAGGCCAAGGCTTGGGTATAGTTCTCTTTCTCCAGTTCATCGTCAAAACGCAGGTCCAGGGAGAACGGCAGGTTGGGGTCGTGCTCCTTGAGCCACTCCAATGCTGTGGTCAGCGAGGTTCTGTTTTCCTCGCGCTGGTAGGCCTCTAGTTGCCGAAGCACAATGAAGCTACTGTTGGGCACCATTTTCTGGGCCTGACGGTAAACACGGCGGGCATCAGAGGTTTTGTCGTTGCGCAGAAAGGTGTGCGCCAGCATGAGTTTGGGCAGTACCTGGTTGGGGTTGTCCTGAGCTTGTTTCTGGAAGAATTCTTCTACGGCCAGCGTGATAGGCGTGGGCGCAGACCCGGTGTCTTTGGTATAGGCCTGGAAAGCGGCGGTGGAGGTAAGGCCCTGCATCGGGTTTCCTTTCTCGTCGGTGAGGCGCACTAGGAAGTTGGAGCGGCCGGCGTAGCTTTCGCCTACCTGCACCAGAATGCGGTTTTGGCCTTTTTTTAGAGAAACAGGCGCTAAATAGGTGTCCACATCGTTGTTCCGTTCCACGTCATCGGCGAAGACCAGCCGGTCATTCACCCAGGCTTTCAAAGAGCCGGAGACACCCATTCTCAACTGCAACGTCTGGTCTTTGGGGCTGTTCACGAAAGTCTGGGCGTACACCGCCGCATCATTGAAGTAGAAGTGGTAGGTAAAATCGATCCATTTGTCATTGCGGGTAGCCGGGGGTGTAAACCAAGAAACGATGGCGCCGTGCTTGTTGGTGAACGTGGCGTTCGCCTCCGGCTTGGCCAAAGGCCCGAAGTCCTTCGTGAAACCGCTGCCCGACATGTTCTCGAACTCGCCCACCATCTGCCACTTGTCCAAGGCTCCTATCTGGGCATACGCCTGATGGGCCTCCGCCGGCTGGTTCGTGGTCTCGTAGTGGCTGCCCAGGATAGACCAGGCCATGGCCTTAAGCGTACCGTCGGCTTTGGGGTCTTTCACCAGGTTTTTCAGGAAAGCCAGTTGCTCAACGGTTTTCTTGCCGCTGCCTGCCATAATGGAAGGGGTAGTCCAGAGCGAGTACACGTACGGATACGGGTTCTGGGATGCCTTGAAGAACTCCTGGAATTCCCGGAAAGCCTCGGTACCCGGGCGGTCCATGGACGCCAGCAGGGATAAGCCCAGATGCGCCTCGGCTTTGGTAGCGGGTTCCAGAGACGCTTTCTTGAAAAGCTCCCGCGCCTCTGCCCGTTTGTTGTCGTGGAAGTTGAGCCAGGCCTCTTCCAGGGGAGGGGAGGCAGGCGCCGCCATGGCCGGAAGGCCAGGCAGTAAGTACACCAACAGCAGCAGAATGGCGGCCAGTCGGCGGGAAAGGGAGGGTGCGGTACGCATGAGTGAAAAGGTGAAGTAATTTCTTTCTATAAATTACCGCAGATTCTCACAAGTTACCAAGCCGATATAAATATTTATAGGAGGGCTCCAAAAACGAATCCTGTTTTGGAGCCGTTTATGGCAAAACAGACTTAAAACCAGAAGGCTTACGGCAGCAGTCGGAAAAGCTCCGCGGCCGCGGCAAAGGGTGATTTCTGCCCCTGCGTCACCTGCCCCGAGACATCTTCCCACTGCGCCTTCACCGCAGGATGCTGGTAAAACCGTTCCTCCAGTTGTTGCCGGATGCTGTGCCGAAGCCAATGCAGGTTCTGTTCCTGGCGCCGCTGCTGAAAATAGCCGTTCCCTTGCGTAAGCTGCACGTACTCCATCACCGAATCCCAGATAGGCGCCAGTCCGCTTTTCTCAAACGCCGAGCAGACTGTAACCCGGGGGCTCCACTTGGAGGCGCCCAGCGGAAACAAGTGCAGCGCGCCTTTGTACTCGGCTTGGGCGCTGGTAGCCGCAGGCAGGTTGGGTCCATCGGCTTTGGTGATGGCAATGGCATCGGCCATTTCCATGATGCCCTTCTTGATGCCCTGCAGTTCATCGCCGGCGCCGGCCAGCATTAAAAGCAGGAAGAAATCCACCATCTCGTGCACCGCTGTTTCAGACTGACCTACGCCCACTGTCTCCACGAAGATCACGTCAAAGCCGGCGGCCTCGCACAGCAAAATGCTCTCGCGGGTGCTGCGGGCCACCCCGCCCAAGGTCTTGCCCGCCGGCGAAGGCCGGATGTACGCCTTGGGATTCGCCGATAAGGTTTCCATGCGGGTTTTATCACCCAGGATGCTGCCGCCGGTGCGCTGACTAGTGGGGTCAATGGCTAGGACGGCCAGGTTCTTGCCATGCTCTTCCAGCAGGTAATTCCCGAAGGCCTCAATAAACGTGCTCTTGCCCACGCCCGGCACGCCCGTAATCCCCACCCGCACCGATTTGCCCGCGTGCGGCAACATTTTCTCCATGACCTCATGGGCCAAGGTCTGGTCAGAAGGTAGGGTACTTTCCATTAAGGTAATGGCGCGGCTCAGGAGCACCCGGTTCCCGGACAGAACTCCGGCGGCATACTCGTCTGGGGAAAATCGTTTCGGCACTCGTTTCGGGGCTGTTTTCAGAAAAGTACGCGAAAAATAAGAAAAGGGCGCGTAAGAATTACAGAACGTGGTGAATGGGCTGAACTGAAAACTTGGCTGAATGAGCTTTAGCTTGAGAAATAGGCAGGAAATATGTTAAAGACCAATCTCTGATAGGGGTAAGGCAATAGTTGGCTGTATCTTACTACAAACAAACTATTCCTAGGTATGAAAGTAGCAATTATTGGCACTGGGCGCATGGGCCAGGGCCTACTCAAAACTTTTTACCCATCCTACCGCCAAAATGTATGGTTTACGGGTAGAGACGTAGCACACGCCCAAAGGGTGATTGAAGAACTTGGCCTGCCCTTAAAGGCGGTGCCACAAGAAGAGGCGCTACAAGCAGATGTCATCATCCCGACGCTATGGTTCAGGGACCTGTTACCCTGGGCGCAGGAACACAGAGAAACCCTGAAAGGGAAAATAGTTATTGACATCACCAATCCCTTCAATGAGAATTTTGATGATTTTACCACCGCTTATGATACTTCCGCGGCCGAGGAACTACAGAAAGTTATCCCAGACAGCCAGGTAGTTACTGCCTTTAAGAATACGTACTGGGTAGTGTTTGATACTCCAATTTTGCAGGGGCTGAAAAGCGACGTGTACGTAGCCTCTAACAGCGACCAAGCCAGAGGAAATGTGATGCAGTTGCTGAAGCCGCTGCCCTTCAGGGTTCTGGATGCAGGTCTGCTGAAAAACAGCCGTACCATTGAGCGAATGACGCTGCTTTCCTCAGAATTAGCCAGGAAAGCAGGTAGCCATCCCAGAATTGCTTTCAACCTTTGGGGGCTGGAGCACGAAGGCTTGCCCAGAGAAAAGCAAGACAAGACCGTTGCTCTGAAACCAGTCTCCTAACTTAGGAACCTAGACCGCAACGAAAAAGCGAAGGCTAACCTTACTTAGTTGGTAGCACCGCGCTGGTGGATGGAGCCAGGTTCTGGAAGTAGAAGCCGGGGAAATTGGGGAGGCCCAGGGCGCTTTTCTGATCCTCCAGTTTGATGCCAGCGTCTTTGTAGTCGCAGTTTACGCCCAGGGCGTTGGGGTTCCGGATGACGCCGAGCCAGTTGCTACCGTTACGGGCCACATAGATGCGGCCATCGGGACCGAGCTGCAGGGCTCCGATTTTTCGGCTCATGCTTTTGGCCACTTGTTTGCCCGAGTGGATGATGGCATCGTTAGAGCCAGCAGCCAGGTCGAACTGGAAGATGCGGGCCTCGCCGCCGGCGATGCCGTTCTTGCCGCCGTAGAGCTTGGTGCCGTCCGGAGAAAACTCCACGCCGTAGGCCTCGTCAAACTTGCCTAAATCCACAGCCAGGGCCAGTTTCCCGTTCTCGTTGTTGAAATCAAAAACCTCAATCTTGTTTACGGCCGCCCACGTAGCCACTGCCAGTTTGTTGCCGGCCGGCGAGGCTTTCATGTACCCAATGGTGGCGCCGTTGTCGCCGGAATGGATGCTGCCTAGGTGGCTTTCCACGGGAGTGAAGGTAATGCCATTGGACGTGATGAGATAAGCATAGAAAGCCGAGCTGTTCCAGCGGTGGGTGATGACCCAGTAATCGCGGCCGTTGCGGTGCTTTATAGCGGTCAGTTTCTCGGTGACCGGCGCGAAGATGAGGTTGTTTTTGGAGACCACCTCGCCCAGGCCGCCGTTCCGGCTCAGGTCAATGAGGTGGTACTGCAGGCCGTGGCTCTGGCCCTGAAAATCGGTGGTGAAAAGGTAATACAGGTGCGAGGTGCCGGGTTTGGGCAGGATCACCGCTGACTGGGTGGAGGACTCGTGGCCTTTGAGGGAGTCGCCGTTGGCCATGACCTGCTTGTTGCGGTTCCAGACCTGCATGCCGTTGGTATAGAACAGAAGGTTGCCCAGGGCATCTGACAGCACGGCGCAGCCTTCCTCGCTGAACATCTTACCGTCTTTCAGGGGTTGAGGATTGGCCGGGTCAGCAAAGGATAAGCCCGCGTTTTGCCCGAAATACCAAGTGGTCGCTTCTTTCTGGGCCAGGGCCGTCCGTGAAAGGAACCAGAAAGGAAGCAGGAGCAAAATTCTATAGGTATTCTTCATCTTCACGTAAGCAAGGCTGTTTTACCAGCAGAATTCAAAGATTAAGCCAGAATCTAAATAACGCCCCTTCCGGATTTCTATTGAGGCTAGACCCACCTTTTTGAGGAAAGCCCCTCTTCATGGATGTAACTAGCTGTTGTCTAGATCTCTATTTTATGGCTTTTCTTTGCTGTTTCTGCCAAATTCCGGTGAGGCAGAGAACCTAATGGGGTAAAATATTGTAGCTTGCCTAAGAATAGCAATAAAGAACCAAGAAAAATTTATTTTGCTATTCAGGCCATGCCCTCATCTATGAAGCAAGAAGTAAGAAACTCATTGGGAAAGCTCTTCCTCACCACCCAATATGAGCCGTCGCACCACTGGGTCTATAACAACTGGATCGGGTACCAGTCCTTTGACAGCATTGTGCAGGGCGCCAACGTGTGCCTGGAGGTTATTTCTTCTTCGGGCAGTTCCTGTCTCCTCAATGATAACCGGCAAGTGCTGGGGCCCTGGAACCATGCGGTAGAATGGATTGCTACTGACTGGACGCCCCGCGCGGTGGCCAGTGGCTTGCAGTATTTTGCCCACGTGGTGAGCGATGACTCCCTGGCCAAAGTCTCCAGCGAAGAGATGCACCAGAAAGTGGAGGGCTTTGAGATGCGGATGTTCTCTGACATGGAAGACGCCAAACGCTGGCTCAACACGAAGCTGAAAAGCAAGGTTAACTAACCTTTTTGGGGCCATTTTCTGAAAAGGGGCTCTAAACTGAAAATACAAGGCACAAAAAAAAAGCGGCTCCGTTTAGGGGCCGCTTTTTTTATTTCAAGACTAAAGAAGATTAGCTTCTCGGGTCCAGGGCTTCGGTGATACGGTCTGAAAGATCCAGCAAGTGGTAGTTGCTCAGGGAGTCTGACTGGCCAGCGGCCGATGCTTTGATTAGGTTGTTGATGTTCCGTAGTTCGGCTTTGGCTACTGAAACCACATCGCTCGAACGGGCATCCATGGTAGGGGCGGTGTTACCACCTCTGCCACCCTGGGCTGCCTGAGCACCCGCCGGAGCCGGAGCCGGTTTTACGATGTCAATCAGTTCCTGCACGTACATTTTCTGCAGGTTACGGCGGTACACGTCAATGGCCTGCTTGTTTTTCACCTCCTTGAAGATGGAACCGTTCATGTCATTGAAGAAGTCAGTCACCTTGTAGGCTTTGCCTCCGTCCATGGCTTCGGCGGCGATCAGTTTGGTCAAGGTGCTGTTGCTGATGAGGCGGTTCAACACAGCCTGCTGGCTGCGCGACACAACTACCATTGGGTTGGAGCCGGTGTTATTCAGCACGTTTGGCGCCAGTAACCAGGTTGGCGTGGTGAACAATTGCTTGTCCAGGAACGTCATGGCCTCTTTCTGGGTGGCTGCCGGCGTGCGCTCGTACACCACGCCTTCCATTTCCACTGTTTTCGGGTTCTCATAGATACCGCCAATGTTCTTGGCCACGTGGCCCATGTAGCGGTTGAACTGCGTGGTCAACTGGCCATACATGGTTTCCAGGTTCTCGTAGCCTTCGTTTTCTTCCTTCGTCCACTCAGGAAGCTTGGCCAAAATGCGCTGCAGGTTTTTGATGCCGTACTCAGACGCTTTCATGGCATTGTCGCTCAGGTCCTCGTTCTGGGAATGCGGATCATCTGGGTTGGTCTCCGTTCCGAACCAGTTGCGGCGGTTCTTCAGAGCCTCCACCGTCATTTTGTTCAGAACCGGAATTTCATCCTTCGCGCTTTTGGCGTTTGGCAACATCTTGTAGCCCCACTCAATGGCCCACAGGTCATAGTCACCAATTCTTGGGTAAATGCCTTTAGACGTGATGTTGTCTTCTGGCTGCGCTACGTAGTTGAAACGGGCGTAGTCCATGATAGACGGGGTGTGGCCGTTGGCTTCTACCCACTTCTTGTTGCGCAGGTTTTCTACTGGTACCGTGGAGCTGGAACCGTAGTTGTGGCGCAAGCCCAGCGTGTGCCCAACCTCATGCGAAGACACAAAGCGAATCAGATCACCCATGAGTTCATCAGAGAACTCCATTTTGCGGGCACGCGGGTCAATGGCGGCCGTCTGGATAAAATACCAGTCGTGCACCAGTTTCATCACATTGTGGTACCAGTTGATGTGACTTTCCATGATCTCGCCGCTGCGGGGGTCAGAGGTGCTGGGACCGCTGGCATTCGGGATCTCAGAAGGCTTGTACACGATAGCCGAGTGACGCGCATCGTCTATGCTCCAGTTCGGGTTCTCTTTTGCAGATGGCGCCTCTTTTCCGATGATGGCGTTCTTGAAACCGGCTTTCTCAAAGGCTTTCTGCCAGTCGTTCACACCAGCGATCAGGTAGGGTACCCATTTCTTCGGCGTAGCCGGGTCAATGTAGAATACGATGGGTTGTTTAGGCTCTACCAACTCGCCGCGCTTGTACTTGGCCATGTCTTTTTCCTTGGGCTCCAGTCTCCAGCGTTTCACCATCTGGATTTCCTTTATGCCTTGCGGATTGGCGTCAAAATCGGTGTAGCCTACGGTGAAGAACCCAACGCGCGGGTCAAAGTAACGCGGCTGCATGGGCTTCTTCGGCAATACCACCATAGAGGTGTTCACTTCAATGGTAGAGGAACCGTTCAGGTTAGAGTTGGCGGCACCTGCGCCGGCCGGTGCTGCCCCGAACCCGGTGGTAGGAGGAGTCAACACGTAGGTTTTCACGGTGGTTACTTCCACGTTCTGTGGGAAGCTGCGCACGTTCTGGATGTAGCTGCGGTCTGGGATGAAGTTCCCTAACCGGATGCGGGTTTTGGCATTTGCTGAGCTGAACGAGAAAATCTCGTTTTCGCCTTTGATGTAATCGGTCACGTCAATCACGCTCCCTTTGTTGCCCGGGCTGTAGGCCGCCACGTTGAAGGCCGCCACAATGGCCTGCACGTTAGAGCGCTGCACCGACTGGAACATAGACTTGGTACTGTCTGGGCTGTATGTGGCGTAGGAGATCTTGCGCATGAAAATGCGGTCATCCGGACCCTTTTCAAACATGATCACCGATTGACCAATTTGGTCCCCGGCGTACCCAGAGGCAGCACGCACCTCGGCGCCGGCCTTGGAGATACGGTTTACCACCAGAATCTCGCGACCTAATACAGAGTCTGCTAATTCAAAGAAGTATTTGTCTTCAACTTTGTGGGTTTTGAAAAAGCCAGATTTAGACTGGGCTTTGTCTGTGATGACCTCGGCGTAGGGCTTTGGTTTTGAGGTTTTGGCGGCATTGCCGGCCATGCCCGCGGCCCCGGCTACCCGACGCGTAGAATCGGCGGGCTGGGTCCGACCCTGGGCCATGGCTACTCCGGCAAAGGAGGACACCAGCCCCAGCGTCAATAAGAATTTCTTCATACTAGGTTTGCTTGTAAGTTGTGTAAAGGGTTGCGTATAGTGTGGAACTCACGCAGGCTTAGACAAGCAGGGTAGAAGAAGGTTTAATCAGATAAGAGAAAAATAGAAAATATTGAGTGTGCGTTTAGGGCTCTTTTTGGTGAAATAGGGCTGGAAAGGCATGTATCAGTTATGCACTTGTTTGTTTACTCTTCCTCGAAGAAGTCTAAATCAAGCTTCTTCACTTCATATGATTTAGAAACCGAAACTCCCAGATTATAGTCAATCATATATTGAGCTAATTGCTGCCCGTCAATTAAAACTATTTTGGTTTCATTACGGGGCGTATAGGCAATAGCGTCTGATGAAAATCTGGAAGTGGTAATAAAGACTCCTTTCTTGGCACCTTGACCTGCAAGAGCACCTACAAAGCTTTGAATATCTGGTCTGCCTACTGGGTTGTTATCCCAGCGCTTGGCTTGAATGTAAATGACATCTAACCCAAGGATGTCTTCTTTAATGATTCCGTCTATGCCTCCATCTCCAGATTTACCAAGGGCTTTGCCAGCTTCTCTAAATGAACCACCGTAGCCCATTTTTACTAATAGTTGAACAACCAGTTTCTCAAAAAAGGAAGGTGTTAAAGCCTTGATCTTAGTTAAAATTTCCTCAACCAACTCTTGCCGTATCCCCTGATAGGCGTTCTCTAGTATTTCCTCTGGAGTTGAAGTTGATTCAGTGATTGGTGATTGTTGTGTTGAGCCAGAACCGTTTGAATTTGTTGCTAATTTAAAGTCTATAAACTCTGGGAATTGATTGAGGAATTTAACATTGATTGTAGTCGGGTTCTCTGCTAAAACTTTCCTACCTCTTTCAGTGACATTGAAGTAAGATTTTTTTGAAGATTCTAACAATCCTGCCTTCTTGAGATAAGTAGTTGCCCAACCTACCCTGTTTGAGAAAGTAGGTTGGGTACCACTTGGTAAAAGTTCTGTTAAATCTTCTTGAGTTAGGTTGAAATAAGTAGCAAGTGCCTCTACAGCTTCTCTAGTTTTATGTTCTTTGCCATCTGAAGAAAACTTCAGAAGTGGGAGCATGATTGTCTGGTAATCAGGAATAGCCATTGTTCTTTTTTAGAACTTCAATATAGCTTTTTCTAATATTCCTTCAGCAATTTCTCCAAGATCTCCTGCGCAGCCACGCTAATCACCGTGCCCGGTCCGAATACGCCCGAAACGCCTGCATCATACAGGAATTGGTAATCCTGGGCGGGAATCACGCCACCGGCAATGACCAGAATATCCTCGCGGCCTAGTTTCTTCAATTCTGAGATCAAAGCCGGAATCAACGTTTTGTGGCCTGCGGCCAAACTACTCACACCTACCACGTGCACGTCATTCTCGGCGGCTTGCAAGGCTACTTCCTCCGGGGTCTGGAACAACGGACCTAAATCCACGTCAAAGCCGAGGTCGGCAAAGGAGGTAGCAATTACTTTGGAGCCGCGGTCATGGCCGTCCTGTCCCATTTTGGCCACCATGATTCTTGGGCGGCGGCCTTCCTGCTCGGCAAATCTATCGGCAAGCCCTTGGGCTTTGCCGAAGTTCTCGTCATCTGATATTTCTGAACTGTACACGCCGGATATAGATCTGATGGTGGCCCGGTGACGGCCGTAAACTTTTTCTAAGGCATACGAAATCTCGCCCAGGCTGCAGCGCACGCGGGCGGCGTTGATGGACAATTCCAGTAGGTTTCCTTCGCCGGTTTCAGCGGCTTGGGTAAGCGCATCCATGGCAGCAAAAACAGCGGCATCATCGCGGTTCTCGCGCAACTGGGCCAACCGTGCTAACTGAGACTCGCGCACGGTAGCGTTGTCAATGTCTAGAATTTCCAGTTTCTCTTCTGTCTCTGGACGGAATTTGTTCACGCCCACAATCACGTCTTTGCCGGCATCAATGCGAGCCTGCTTTCTAGCCGCGGCTTCCTCAATGCGCATTTTGGGTAATCCGGTTTCAATGGCTTTGGCCATACCGCCCAAGCGTTCCACCTCCTGAATCAAATTCCAAGCCCGGTGCGCGAGTTGGTGGGTGAGGGCCTCTACGTAATAGGAGCCGCCCCACGGGTCTACGGTCTTGGTGATGTGGGTTTCCTGCTGCAGGTAGATCTGGGTATTACGGGCGATACGTGCCGAGAAATCAGTGGGCAAAGCTATAGCTTCGTCCAGGGCGTTGGTGTGCAAACTCTGCGTTCCACCTAAGGCAGCGGCCAAAGCTTCCA
The DNA here is from genome assembly GCF_008271695.1 of Rufibacter hautae. GTDB lineage: Bacteria > Bacteroidota > Bacteroidia > Cytophagales > Hymenobacteraceae > Nibribacter > Nibribacter hautae. The sequence continues at coordinate 312,620 of NZ_VKKY01000001.1, read as the reverse complement.
CTGTCGTACGGGCCACGTTGTTGAATGGGTCCTGCTCGGTTAAGCTCCAGCCCGAGGTTTGGCAGTGCGTGCGCAAGGCCAAGGATTTATCGCTCTTCGGGTTGAACTGCTTGATGAGCTTGGCCCACAGCATCCGTGCGGCGCGCATCTTGGCGATCTCCATGAAGTGGTTCATGCCAATAGCCCAGAAAAACGACAGCCGCGGCGCGAAGGTGTCAATGTCCATGCCCGCGGCCAAACCGGTGCGCACGTACTCCAAGCCATCCGCCAGGGTATACGCTAGCTCTAGATCTGCCGTGGCCCCGGCTTCCTGCATGTGGTAGCCCGAGATAGAAATGGAATTGAACTTGGGCATGTGCTTGGAAGTGTAGGCGAAGATATCGGCGATGATCTTCATGCTGGGCTCCGGCGGATAAATGTAGGTGTTGCGCACCATGAACTCCTTCAGGATGTCGTTCTGGATGGTGCCGCTCAACTGCTCCGGTTTCACACCTTGTTCCTCCGCAGCCACAATGTAGAACGCCAGAATAGGCAATACGGCGCCGTTCATGGTCATGGAAACACTCATCTGGTCCAGCGGAATCTGATCGAACAGAATCTTCATATCCAGGATGGAATCGATGGCTACGCCCGCTTTTCCCACGTCACCCACCACGCGCGGATGGTCTGAATCGTAGCCCCGGTGGGTGGCCAGGTCAAAGGCCACGGAAAGCCCTTTTTGCCCCGCTTCCAAATTTCGGCGGTAAAACGCGTTGGATTCCTCGGCGGTGCTGAACCCGGCGTACTGCCGGATGGTCCAGGGGTTCTTGACGTACATGGTGCTGTAGGGTCCGCGCAAGAACGGCGGTAGTCCGGCGGCAAAATCCAGGTGCTCAAAGGCAGCTGTGTCTTCTTTGGTGTAGAAGTTTTGCAGCGGCAAGCGCTCGGCTGTTTTCCAGGTTTTGGGCTGCGCTTTGGGTTCGTTTCCCAAAATGGAGCCCTGAAACGTGAAGGGAATCTTAGTGAAATCTGGTTTCATGTGTTCGTATCATGTAGCAGGTATCAAGTATCTAGATGCCTGCATGAATTATCATTGGTGAAGTTCCGGCTGATTCATCTCGCTTGTCTTTCTAGCTCGCTCACAAGGTCCTTTCAAGATGACAAGAGGGAGGTAAGTCCCTAACTCAAGACTCAGGACTCAGGACTGACGCGTGCCGGGCGCGTTACACGCCCAAGCGCTCCTGAATGCGGGTGATAATTTCCTTGGTGTCACAGCCCCTGAAGAGAAAATCATCGAAGCCATTGGCCTGGAGCTCTTCTTTTAACTGCATGGGGTCATCGGCTAGAATCAAGGCCGGGCCCTGACGTTGCTGGGCACGCATGCCTTTGGCAAAGGACTCGGCAAACTCGTTGAACTGGCGCTCTGGCGCCGCCATGACAATCACCTGCACATCCAGGTCTTTCACGCCTGCCAATGCCTCTGTGACACTGTCAAACTTGAGTACCTGCGTGGTGAAACCAGAACAGGTGAAGAACTCGCGCGCAAAAGTGGCATGGATGTGTTCTTGGATGGCCGTGCCCATGTGCACCACCAACGCATGCGGCCGCCGTTTTTTCTTCCGGAAGTGCAGCTCGGTGGCCAGCCGCATGACCTCGTAGGAGTACGCGGCGCGGGTGTTGTCAAACTGTTTGCTCTGGATCAACTGCTCCGGGTCGAACTCGTGCTGCTCATTGGAGTTGGGGAACTTGTTCGTGCCCACCAGTACTTCTTTGCCGCTGGCGATGTCCTTGAACTTCTGGTTGCTGGTTTCTTTGATCAGCTCCTGGATAAAACCAGCGTTGGAAGCGGGGATAAAACCGCCCTGGGCCTCAATCTCCTGGAACAAAGCCCAAGCCTTTAGCGCCATCTGGCGGGTAAGGTATTCTATATAGTAAGAGCCGGCGGCCGGGTCAATGGCCTGGTCTAGGTACGCTTCCTCTTTGAGGATGATGGGAATATTTCGGGCAATACGCTCACTGAAGTCGTTGGCCTGCCGGTACGTGGAGTCAAAGGGTTCCACCTCCACCGAGTTCACGCCGCCGATGATGGCACTCATCATCTCGGTGGTATGGCGCAGCAGGTTGGTATGCGGGTCTAAGGTGGTCTGGTGCCAGCGCGAGGTAGACGCATGGATGCGTAACGCCGAGGCGACCTCAGTAGGCACCTCATAGGCTTCCACCACTTTCGCCCACAGCAACCGCAGGGCCCTGAACTTCGCGATCTCAAAAAAATAGTTGGTGCCGGCGGTCAGGTGAAACTGCATGTTCCGGAAGATGCTCTCCGCCGACAATCCTTCTTGGGTGAGGCTGTTGGTATAACATACCGCAATAGCCAGCGAAATGCCTAATTCCTGCACCAGCGTGGCCCCCTTGTTGCTGAAGTGCGACCCGTTGATGGTGAGCGCATAGAAGTTGGGTGCGTCCAGGGTTTGTTCCAGCAAGTGCATGGCATGCTCCATGTCCAGCTGCTTGTAGCTCTCTGAGGAAAGGATTGGCGAGCATTTAAGGAAACCGTTGAGCGTGGCCAGCGAGATTCTCTTGCGGTACAGCCCTGTGGTTAGGTGGTGCAGGAAATTGGCCGCCTCGGTGGAAACCGTGTAAGAAACCGGAATTTTGGTGAGATCAATTTCCTGGATGAGGTAATCCACGTCAAAGTCGTAGCCGTTCTCCATGATGAAATGGATGCCATCGGCCCCGCGGGTGAGCGCCACCACGGCTTTGTCTATGGCTTCGCGGCCCTTGCCCGAGGAAAAGATAGGCTGTAGGTTGAGCCAACTGTTCTTGTCGGTTTTGGCGGTGCGCAGGTACGGGAACTGCCCCGGGGTGGTATTGAGGGTGCCACTTTGCGGCACGTTGGCTTTGGTGTAAAAAGGAGAAACGGTGATGTCCTCGTAGCTCTGCCAATGCAGGTCAGCGAGGTCGGCTCCTTTCAGGTCTTGTTTTATTTTGGCAACCCATTGCTCGGCCGTAATGGGGCCAAACTCGGGGAATAATGCCTCAGATGAGGTAGGGTTCGTCATAGAGAAGGCAGGCGTATGATGTGGTAAAGATAGCTTTTTGCCTGAACTGTTCTACGGCTGCCGCTTGGTTTGCGATGAGCGTTTTCCACCAGTTTTAGTCAAAATATGCCCGAAACGGAAGGTGCAACTCCCAATTCCCTGGTTTTCTTTTTGAAGGAAGAAGAAAATCGCTCCGCCTTCCGGGTTTTTAGTTAGCGCAGGTTGAAATGCAAGGAAACTGCTGCTGAACGGGCTTAGGCTGCCTAGTCTCTAGTTCAAGGATTCCTGTTTTTGGGCTAGTCTTCTCAAAAGAGGCTAAAAGCGCCTATAACCTCGCGCCGGTTTCTGCGTCTGTATGCAGCATGGATATTGGACAAGATCAACTCTACATTGGGACCTCGGGCTGGAGTTATGCGTGGCGGGGCATCTTTTACCCCGAGGACATCAAATCAGCGGAGATGCTGCCTTTCTACGCCCAGCACTTCAACTGCACCGAGGTCAACAGCAGTTTCTACCATTTCACCATGGAGAAAACCATCCTGAAATGGCTGGAAACTACGCCTGCCCACTTCAAGTTCGCGCCCAAATTGCACCGTTCCATCACCCATGAGAGCCGCCTGCAGAACATTGAGGACCCCTTGCGCAAGTGGATGGACCGTTTCCTGCTCATGGGTGAGCGGCTGGGACCCGTGCTGGTGCAGTTGCCGGGTTCTTTTCATTACAATGAACTCATCGCGAAGCACTTTTTCACGCTGTTGCGCAACCTGTACCCTACCACCGTTTTCGCGCTGGAAGTACGACACGCGTCCTGGCACACTGAGGAAGTACTGGGACTGCTGGAGGAATTCAATATTTCATTGGTCGTGATCAGTGCCGGAAAGAGATGGCCTGCCCTGGCCACAGCTACTACTGATACCGTCTACATGCGCCTGCACGGCCACGAGCAACTGTACCGGGGTGCCTACCCCGAGGAGGAACTGGAGCGTTTCAGCTACATGGCCCAGGACTGGCTTCTGGACGAGAAAACCGTTTGGTGCTTTTTCAACAACACCATTGGCGGCAACGCCACGTCAGATGCGAAAAAGCTGCAGCAGGCCATCTTGAATCTTTAACGGTTCTGGTACCAGCGCCTGGCCCAACTTCCGGCCCACCAGAGCGCCAGCGCCCACAAGAGAATGATGACCAGGGCAGCCCATTTGCTGTGTTTGAACCGCGGAACTCCGTTCGTGGCAATTTTTTGGCGATACTCCTCCATAAGATCAGTCGGCAGCAGTTTAACGGTAAGCCAGATGCCCAACGGAAGCAGCAGCAGGTCATCCAAGTATCCTAGCACCGGAATAAAATCAGGGATGAGGTCAATGGGGCTGAGCGCGTAGGCAACGGTGAGCGCACCCATGGCTTTTGCCAGCCAGGGCGTTCTGGGATCCTGGATGGCTAAAGCCACCGCCCAAACATCCGCCTTCAGGCGTTTTGCCCACCTTTTCAGTTTTTGCCACACTACTTTTGCCGGTTTTGCCTTGTAGGGATGGAAAGCGTTTTAAGCCCGATTTTCAGAAGATGAGCCTTAAATAGGATTGCTGATTGCTTTCCAAAAAGAACAATCAACAATGAACAATTAAACGAAAATCTCAGCCAGCATGCAGCGGGCGCTTCCGCCGCCGTGGGCTTCAATGGTGCGCAGGTCTGAGCGTACGATTTTGGTGCGGCTGTTGAGGTCTTCAAACTGGTCTTTGCGCAGGGCTTTGTAGCCTTTGTCTGACATGACTAGCACCGGTTCCCCGGCTTTGTTGCGGATCTGCAGCATGTTACCCGCCATTTTCTTTACCTGCGCCAAAGACAAGTCAATGATCTCTTTGCCCGTGTCTACCAACGCTTCCAGTAAAAGACCCTGCTCTTCCTCATCGGGGATGGCTTCCAGGCACACCAGCGCGAAATCGGCGCCAATGCTCATGATCACGTTGGTGTGGTAAATGGGCAGACCGTTGGCATCCACCGCATGGAACACAATGGGGCGGAAATCCAGGGCTTCGCAGAAGGCTTGCAGCGGCTCGGGGTGGGTGCGCTCTGAGAGGCAGGCGTAAGCGATCTTATGCTGGCGGTCCAGCACCAGGGAGCCGGTACCCTCCAAAAACTTGCCTTCGTTCTCAAAATGGGTAAGGTCGATGACCTGGGTGAAGGGCAGGCCGTGTTCTTCTTTTAGTTGGGTGAGCAGGTCTGGGTGCCGCTCCAGGCGCCTGGTAGGGGAGAGCATAGGGTAGAGTACCACCTTGCCGCCTTTATGGAAGGAAATCCAGTTGTTAGGGAAAATGGCATCCGGGGTGGCCGGGTCTTCCACATCGTCCAGCACTACCGCGTCTATGCGGGCGGCCCAGAGCTTGAGCAGGAACTGGTTGAACTCGTCCAGCGCTTTCTGCTGCACCTGGGCATCGGCGCCCGCCGGCACTTCCTGCTGGAAAGCGTTGGTGGCGGCTGTCTCGGGGTTTGCCCCAAAATGGGCGGGGCGCACCAGCAGTACCTGCGTGGCAAGCGGTACGTTGGCGTGGGAGGGTAGTTTGTTTTCTGGTTGTTGCATGGCGGGGCCTGATCTTTGGGTTCTGCAAGATACGGCAAAACCCGGAACCGCGCACGCAGCAGGCCAGAAGCCCGTACCTTGGAAGTTTTAGCCAAGGCGACTATTTGAAGCCAAGGCTTTTTAAGCCTGTTTTTCCAAAAATAGCCTTAAAAGAAGATCCCCGTTCCCGGGCTCTTGGGCCTAGGAACGGGGATTATGGTGGGGATATGAAGGCTTTACTATGGAACTAAGGGTTGTTTAAGAGAAGGGCTTGATTACTGTTGCCCACTTGCCAAAGAATTGTTGCGCCAGAAATACCGGAAGCAACGGCCCATGACCCCTCTGAAACGCTTGGGGAAAGTGGCCCGGCACCAGCGCTTCAACTCCCTTATTTCGTGGGTGAGCAACAACCTTAAGCATTTCCGGAACTCTTTTTCAAATAACACTACATCAAAACTAACTTTCAGTAAAATGAATTTACTGTACTGCAAATAGGATGTGGTCATAGTAGTGATGGTTTTTGATTGGGTGATGGATGATGCATATTCTGAAAGCCCAAACGTTCTTCTCTTACGAAAACCAAAGAAAAGAGTAGTCCGGGGAATCAGGGAGAACCTAAGGTTTTCCTGCGTTTACGTTAAAATAGGCAGGAAATGGGGGTTCCGTGAGGGTAGTGTAGTACGGGCGAGGGAAAGATCGGTTTCGCCGGGTGCCCGTGCCGTGACCAGGGGCGAAACGTAATGGGATAACGCGCCTAAAAGCGGCGATATTGCTCGGGGCACAGGCCATCGGGGCGTATGTGCTTTGTCTTCAAGGGGGTGGGCCAGACAGAGGTTCTGTAACCGTTGGGGCTGCCGGTTTCCGCATTCTGGAAGAAGAGTCCTGATGATTTGGCCCATAATTGATCTCTGCGCTTGTAAAGCTATGGCATGCAATTCTTAACCGAAGTGCAACAAGTATAGAGATAAACTAATTAAAAGTCAAGGGGTTAAAAGAGATGTGGGTTTGGCTGGCGGATGGCCGTTGAACCTGCTTTTGCCGTTAGATGGCCTTGCGGAGACCAAATGGCGGTTGGCATTTTCAGGCCATGGGCCGTACCTTTGTTAAAATCAGTATTAATACATGTCATTATTTTCGTATTTCCGTACTCGTCACCTTTCCCTGAGTGTGGGAGTAGCCCTGGCCCTGGCGGGCTGCCAGAAAGCGTTGGTTCCCTCGGCCAGCCTTTCCCCCACCACCGATATCCCGGTCAATACCCAGATCACCCCAGACTCCGTGGCCGAGCGCACCATCACGCCTTACCGCACGCGGGTAGACCAGACCATGAACGAGGTGATTGGCCAGGCCCCCGAAGCCATCAACCGCGGCGAGATTGAGTCGCCGCTAGGGAACCTGGTGGCAGACCTGAGCCGTACCCAGGTAATGGCCGTCTACGGCAAGCCTATTGACATGGGCGGCATGACCAATGGCGGCCTGCGCAATCCCATCGACCAGGGCCCCATTACCGTAGGCGATGTGTTTGAGCTCATGCCCTTTGAAAACGAGATGTTGGTTCTGACGCTCTCCGGGGCTACCGTAAAAGAGATGTTTGACTTTGCTGCCCGCACCAAGATCCTGTTCGTGGCCAATGCCAGCTACACCCTGCGCAATGCCAAAGCCGAGGACATCACCATCGGGGGCAAGCCTTTTGACCCCAACAAGACCTACACGCTGGCTATCTCAGATTACCTGGCCAACGGCGGAGATAACATGGGTTTTCTTAAAAACGCCCTTAAAACAGAGAAGACCGGCTTGCTGGCCCGCGATGCCATCATGAAAGAGATCAAACAACGGAATGTCCAAGGAAAACCCGTTACTGGCGCTAAAGACGGCCGGGTGAAAGTGGTGAATTAAATTTGGAGATGAGAAGATGTGGAGATAGGAAGATTATAAACTGATTCTTTCATCTCCACTTCTTCAAATTTACAAATCTCCATATCTCCCAATCTTCAAATTTGCATCAATGAATCGTCGCGATTTTATAAAGAATACGGTAGCCGGATCAGCGGGTCTGGCTTTGTTGGGCCTGCCAAGCCTGGGTAGTGCCGCGGCCGCCCCCATTAAACTGACTATTCTGCACACCAATGACATGCACTCCCGCATTGACCCGTTCCCCAACGATGGCCGCAAGAACGGCGGCATGGGCGGCATGGCCCGCCGGGCTACGCTGGTGAAGCAGATCAGGGCGCAGGAACCCAACGTATTGCTGCTGGATGCCGGTGATATCTGGCAGGGAACGCCTTATTTCAACTTCTTTGGGGGTGAACTGGAGTACAAACTCATGACCCAGATGGGTTATGACGCCGCCACGCTGGGCAACCATGACTTCGACAACGGCCTGGAAGGGCTGCAGAAACAGCTGCCGAACGCCGGTTTCCCGTTCATTATCGCTAACTATGATTTCTCAGACACTATCTTAAAAGGGCGTTTCCAGCCTTACAAGGTGTTTGTGAAGGAAGGCGTGCGCGTGGGCGTGTTCGGGCTGGGAATCCAGTTGGCCGGATTGGTAGCCGATAACAACTTTGCCGGCACCAAATACTTGGATCCGGTGGAAACCGCCCAGAAAATGGTGAAAACCTTGCGCGAGCAGGAGAACGTGGACCTGGTGATCTGCCTCTCGCACCTGGGCTACACCTATGAGTACGACAAAATCAGCGACCGCAAGCTGGCCCAGCAGGTGAATGGTATTGACCTCATTATTGGGGGGCACACCCACACGTTCCTGGATGAGCCGGAGAAATTCACCCACGCAGACGGGCACGTGACGCTGGTGAACCAGGTGGGCTGGTCGGGTATCAACCTGGGCCGCATAGATTTTTCTTTTGATAGAAAAAGCAGGTCAAAAACGGCAACCACGGCTTCTGTGCTGCCTTTGAATGACCGTGTCATAAATTCGTAATCTTCAAGTTTTTTTCTCTCAAGTTTTTTTCCATTTTTGTAACCCCCTCAGAAATTCGTCACTCAATAAAACGCGGGATTGGAAGAAGCGATGTTAATGGTAAAAGACTGTACAACCGTCTGGAATAACTGTTTACAGGTTATCAAAGACAACATAGGCGAGCAGAGCTACAAGACGTGGTTCGAGCCCATCGTGCCTTTGTCTTTGGCCGGAAACGTACTCACAATACAGGTTCCCAGCCAATTCTTCTATGAGTGGCTGGAGGAACACTATGTGGGTCTGCTCAAGAAAGTGGTGTTCCAGGAACTGGGCAGCGAAGGCCGCCTGGAGTATTCCATCATTGTAGACCAGGGCAACGACCACAGCAAGCCCCAGACCGTTAACATCCCCACCAAGAAGGTGCCCGCGGCCGTAGCCAATTCCTACAGCCCCGAGCGCAGCTTCCTGAAGAATCCGTTTGAGTCCAAGGCCATTGACCGGCACTTCTTCAACTCGCAGCTGAACCAGAGCTACACGTTTGAGAACTATATTGAAGGCGACTGCAACCGTCTGGCGCGCTCAGCAGGGTACGCAGTGGCCAACAAACCTGGTACCACATCTTTCAACCCCTTGATGGTGTACGGCGGCGTAGGGTTGGGCAAGACCCACCTGGTGCAGGCCATTGGTAACCACATCAAGAGCAACAACCCAGATAAGTTCGTGCTGTATGTGTCTTCTGAGAAGTTCGTGAACCAGTTCATTGAGTCTTTGAAGACGAACAACGTGCAGGATTTCGCTAATTTCTACCTGTTGGTAGACATCCTCATCATTGACGATGTGCAGTTCCTGAGCGGCAAAGAGAAAACCCAGGAGATGTTCTTCCACATCTTCAACCACCTGCACCAAAGCGGCAAGCAGATTGTGATGACCTCAGACTGTCCGCCGCGTGACCTGAAAGGCCTGGAAGAGCGTCTGTTGTCCCGTTTCAAGTGGGGCCTCACGGCCGATTTGCAGAGCCCGGATTTTGAGACGCGTATGGCCATCATCTACAAAAAGATGCAGTCAGACGGGATCCATATCCCCGATAACGTGATTGAGTACCTGGCCTACAGCGTGGATACCAACGTGCGGGAACTGGAAGGTGTGCTGATTTCGTTAATAGCACAGTCCTCCTTGAACCGCAAAGAGATTGACCTGGAATTGGCCAAAGCGGCCCTGAAACACATCATTGAAGATGTGGAGACCGAGGTAAACCTGGACTTCATCCAGAAAACCGTGGCCGAGTACTTTCAGGTAAGCCTTGACTCGCTCAAAGCCAAAACCCGCAAGAAAGAGATTGTGACGGCGCGCCAGGTGGCCATGTATTTCGCGAAGGAATACACCAGCCACTCGCTCAAATCCATCGGGTACCATTTCGGCGGCAGAGACCATTCCACGGTGATCCACTCGGTGCAGACGGTTTCTGACCTCATTGACACCGACAAGAAATTCAAGGCTTCTATCCAGGAGCTGCAGAAGAAGTTCAAGGTGAAGGCGGTTTAATAACGCGTTTTCTCTTACCCCCTATGATATCAAAAAAAGCCAAGTACGCCCTTAAAGCACTTCTTTATTTGGCCAAGCAGCATGACCGCGGTCTGGTGCTGATCTCTGAGATTGCCGTCGCCGAGCGGATTCCGCGCAAGTTCCTGGAAGCCATTCTGGTGGATTTGAAGGTGCAGCAGATTGTGCAGAGCACCCGCGGCAAGAACGGCGGCTACACGCTGGTGAAAGACCCAACCCAGCTTTCCGTAGGCAATGTCATTAGAATGGTAGACGGCCCGTTGGCCCCGGTGCACTGTGTAAGCCACCTGTATTACCGCAAGTGCGAGGAGTGCGTGGATGAGGCTACCTGCGAGATCCGCCTGCTCATGAAACGCGTCCGTGATGCCACCTGCGACATTCTGGATACTACTTACCTCGCTGATTTTTCTAAAGTGACTGCTTTGGTGGTGGAGGAAGAGGCTAATCAGATTTAACAAGGTTATAAGACTTTTCAATAGCTGTTTTAAGCCTGTTTTTCTAAAAACAGTCTTGAAACAGCTTTTTTGTTTAAAGTATTTTCCCCTCTTTCCTGATTCAAGCTTTCAACTTGGATCTACCATGGTCTTCCCCTCTTCCACTGGTTCAAGTCTGTGACTTGGACCTACCATGGTCTGCAGTTTGCAACTGCAGTGAGGCGTCAGCCTCAAAACCACCTTCTGGGCAGTTACCTCTAACTACTTACTTGCCTAAAATCCAGCGCTTGATCCTCCGTTTGGAGGTTTGTCACTTTTCTCCTTGATGAGAAAAGTAACCAAAAGAATCAAGAAGCCTCAAACTCGCTGACGCTCGGACAGTGAGGCTTCAGTCAAGGTACCACCCCGCCACTGTCCTCTGTTCCATAGTTGACGCAGGCCACTGCCATTCGGATAGTTCCTCCGTGCGTCAGGCCGGGCCTCGGCCTCACTGTAGGCCTTCGCCCCGGTCTGCCGCAGGATAATATTTTATTCGTCAGATTTATTTCTGTTAAAGGCTGCAAAAATTCCTTTTGGAAGCTGCCATTCCTTATCAACTTAATAATTTTCTTTTCTCTTAGTTGGATTTCCAGTAATTGGTGTATTAATTTGTCTACTTCATCTATAGACATTCTCAAGCGTATGGCTGCTTTAAAGCTTTCTGCTAAGAATGAAACAGAAGAAGCGAGGACAGAATACCTTTTGCAAATCATAAAAGACAAGACCATGGCATTACGATTAGGCGATATCGCTCCTGACTTTACCGCAGAAACCTCAGAAGGCACTATTCATTTCCATGAGTGGATTGGCGATGGCTGGGCTGTATTGTTTTCCCATCCGCGTGACTATACCCCTGTGTGTACCACTGAGCTGGGGGCAGTGGCCCGCATCAAGGACGAGTTTGACCGCCGCGGCGTGAAAGTGGCGGCCCTGAGCGTAGACCCTATTGACTCGCACCACGGCTGGATTCAGGACATCAACGAGACGCAGGATACCACGGTCAATTTCCCTATCATCGCAGACTCAGACCGCAAAGTGTCTGATCTGTATGACATGATTCACCCTAACGCCAGCGATACCTTCACCGTGCGCTCGGTGTTCATCATCGGGCCAGACAAGAAAGTGAAGCTGATCTTTACCTATCCGGCTTCTACCGGCCGTAACTTCGCTGAGATCCTGCGCGTGATTGATTCTCTGCAACTGACCGCGAACCACAGCGTGGCCACGCCGGCCAACTGGGAAAACGGCCAGGATTGCGTGATTCTGCCATCGGTGAAGCAGGAGGACGTGGAAGCCAAATTCCCGAAAGGCCACGTGGTGGTGAAGCCTTACCTGCGCCTTACCCCGCAACCTAACCTGAACTAAACGTTTTCCGCTCCTTTTCTAATTTTCGGGTCAAAAAGGGACAGGCATAAAACAGAAGCGGCCACTCTATGTAGGGTGGCCGCTTCTGTTTTATGCCTGTTTCTGGGAAAAGGTCCCCTAAACGTAATTATCTTCTGGTAGGCGTGATAGACGTATCGGTTACCGGAATGGCATGGCGATCAGCTACTTCCAAGAGTTTGGTTTTCGCGATCTGCTGGCTTTTTCTGGAGCTCACCAGCCGCAGGTTCACCTGGCAACGGCTGCCGTCCCGCATGGCGAAACGCGCCTGGTTGTTGTTAATAGAGATGCCCGTTACGTCCTGCAGGTGGATGGCTATTTTCTTCTTGAAATGGCCTCGTTTCTCCACCACGTACGCAGGCGTGATCTCCAGGTAAGATTGCTGCCCGAACACGGAGGTGTTCTGCGCCAGGATGAACAGCAGGTAGCCCAAAGCCAGAATCAGGAAGACATAGTGAATGAAATGGCGGTCGTTGGTAGAGGAATCGGGTTCCGTGAAAATCATGAACAACCCGTATGCCATCCACAGCAGAACCAGTCCCAACTGTACCCCGAAGGAAATTTTGTGGTCACGTGACGGCCGCAACCCAACCCTAGCCAATGATTTCATGCATTAAAAGTATTGGGCAAAGATAGTGAATTTTTAATACCAGCTTTGAGCCCTTCTAACGGGATTAGGCGCCTTTCAGAGTGGCGGTGAGGTTCATTTCGGGCACCGAGGCCAGGGCTCTGGAGATAGGGCAGCCTTCTTTGGCTTTCTGGGCCAGTTCCTGCAGCTCATTGTTAGACAGACCAGACGCTTCCACCTCGGTGGTCAGGTCAATTCTGCGGATAAAGGGGCCGTTTTCCTGGCCTAGATGTACTTTAGCCTGGGTTCTTACCGACGTAGCTTTCTTGCCGGCGTTTTCCAGCAGACTGCCCAAGAACATAGAGAAACAGCCCGCGTGCGCCGCGCCCACCAGTTCCTCGGGGTTTGTGCCGGTCACATCCTCCTCAAAACGGGTGCCGAAGGAGTAACGCGCATCCAAGGTGCCGCTTTGGGTAGAAACGGTTCCTTTACCGTCTTTCAGGCCACCTTCCCAGACGCCTGTACCTGTGTTATTTGCCATAGTTTTAAGTGTATAGTTGGTTAGATATGCGTTAAGGTACTAAAAAATAAGCTAATTGGTTTTGCCGCTCTGGGTTCTATCCTAGGTGCAACTAGTCCACTAACCAGGTTTTGAGTACACGGTAGGGGCGCCACTCCGAAGCCAGTCATAAAGTAAGGAAGTTTGTAGTTTCTTCGAAGGACTTGGGTTCTATGTCCTGACAGGAGCGTTTCCTTTCGATTTTTCAATTGCATTGATGAAGGTAAAGCTCAGACTGATGCAGACTAGCTCTGGAGGAAGAATGGCCTATGCCTTTCAGAAGAAACAAAACCGTTTTAAGGCCGGTTTTCACAAGGCAACCTTAAAGCAGAATGGTAGTCTTTCTAAGGAAAAAGGTAACGGAAAGAAGGGGTAAGGACCACTGTACAGATGTTTTCCGTTTTGAGGCCAGTTTTGGGAAAAAGGACCGTAAACGATGGCGTACCCGGGAGGCTGAAAAGAACTTCAGGAAGATTACTATCTTTACCACCTTTCATAGAGGAAATCTGAGCGGGTTTTCCCTCAATGGAAAGGTTTTCCCCGCTTGTTCAATCACTAGCAAAATGTCTACATGGGAGTAAAAGCGTTCTTGAGTAAACCTTTAGCCGCCTTGACCGTGGCCCGGCAGAAAAGCTGGATGGAGCATCCGGCCCAGGCCCAGCAGCAGGTTTTTACGTCTATCATCCGCAAAGCCGCCAACACCGCTTTCGGGAAAGACCATTATTTCAAGGACATTCAGACCCCACAGGATTTTGCCCAGGCCGTGCCCGCACGCGATTACGAGGCCTTGCGCCCGTACTTTGACCGCCTGAAGCAGGGCGAGCAGAACGTGCTTTGGCCGGGTTTGCCGCTTTATTTCGCAAAGACCTCCGGCACCACCTCGGGCACCAAATACATCCCCATCACCCAGGATTCCATCCCCAACCATATCAACGGTGCCAAGAACGCGCTGCTCAACTACATCCATGAGACCGGCCGCGCCCAGTTTTTAGACGGCAAACTGATTTTCCTGAGCGGGAGTCCGGTGCTGGAACAGGTGGCGGGCATCAACACCGGCCGGTTGTCGGGTATTGTGAACCACCACGTGCCGGGCTACCTGCGCACGAACCAACTGCCCAGCTACGAGACCAACTGCATTGAGGACTGGGAAACGAAGCTGGAGGCGATTGTGAACGAGACCATAGACCAGCGCATGACGCTTATCTCGGGCATACCGCCGTGGGTGCAGATGTACTTTGACAAAATTATGGCCCGCACCGGCAAGCAGATCAAAGACGTGTTCCCGGGCTTTAATTTATTTGTCTACGGCGGGGTGAATTTCGCGCCGTATCGGACCAAACTGATGGAGAGCATCGGGCGGAAGATTGATTCCATTGAGACGTTCCCGGCTTCCGAGGGCTTTATCGCCTTTCAGAACGTGCAGGAGGATCCCGGTCTGCTGCTCCTCGCCGACAGCGGCATCTTCTTTGAGTTCATCCCCGCCGAGGAGTTCCACCAGCCCAATCCGCGCCGCCTCACGTTAGGCGAGGTGAAAACCGGGGTCAATTACGCGCTCATCATCAACAACAACGCCGGACTCTGGGGCTATTCCATTGGTGACACCGTCAAGTTTACCTCGCTGTTCCCGCACAAGCTGGTGGTGAGCGGCCGGTTGAAGCATTTTATCTCGGCGTTTGGGGAGCACGTGATAGGGGAGGAAGTAGAGGGCGCTTTGCATGAAGCCATGCAGGAGTTCCCCGAGGTGGCCGTGACCGAGTTTACCGTGGCCCCGTACGTGAGCCAGGGCGAGGGCGCTTCTTACCACGAGTGGTTCATCGCCTATGACACGCCGCCCCATGACCCCGAGCGGTTCGCCAAGGCCCTGAACTGGCACCTGCGCCGCCGCAACAGCTATTATGACGACCTGATCTCGGGCAACATCCTGGCCAACCTCAAAGTGACCGCCCTTCCGCCCGATGCTTTCCAACAATACATGAAGCGCCAGGGCAAACTGGGTGGCCAGAACAAAGTGCCGCGCCTGAGCAATGACCGCACCTTGGCCGAGGGGCTGTTAGAAACGCTTAACCTCTCACTGTAGCCTCACATGAAGGAAACGTATTACGAGTTGCTCTTGCTCTGTTGGCTGTTTGTTGCTTGTACTCAGAAACCTGCCCCAGCAGAAGAAAATAAACCCACACTGGCCTCCGCTCCGCTAGAACAACCACCGGTAGAACAGCCACCGGAGCCCGCCACCTTCCAGCCAAAGGCCATTGTGCTGGATTCCTATTCTGAATTCCCGGACGAGGTAGAGGGCTGTTCCTGCTATTTCTCCCGGAGCAAGGAAGAGTTTAAGGCAGGCAAATACATTTACATGAATAATTATGCAAACCTGGCGTTTGTCTCTATTGGAGGCCAGCAAGTGAGACTTGAGTGCATAGACAAAAGTGACAGTGTCAAAACCGATGCTCCTTACCGGGACGCCAGCGGCAAATATGAACTTAGGGCCATCGTGAAGAAGTCTTCCCCCAGTGGAGAAGAAGTTTTCAGGACCGAAGGTTTGTTGTTGGTGAAAGACCTGAAAACGGGTGCTTCTTCAGAAATTCCTTTTGTAGGTGAGTGCGGATGTTAGGTAGATCTGGAGCCATTAAAATAGGTGTCATGGTTGCCATAATTATGGTCCAGTCCGCGCTGCTGTTGGGCCAAACCAAAAAACTCACCAAAGAGCAGTACCAGACCGATTTTACCTACTTCTGGAAAGCAATAGGGGAAGACTACTGCTACTTTGATAAGAAGCAGACCGATTGGCCAAAGGTACCCGCCCTTTACCAATTCCAACTGGACTCTGTGACGGACAACCGGCAGTTTGTTTCCTTGCTGGAGCGCGTCTTCACTGAACTGTATGACCACCACGCCTCGCTGAACACCAACTCCCCGCAATCTCCGCGCATGGTGCCCTCCGGCACCGATGTCTGGGCTGAGTTTGTGAACGGCAAGCCGATGATCCTGGAGGTAAGAAGGGGACTTGGCGCCGAGAAGGTAGGACTGCGCGCTGGGATGGAGGTTGTCTCCGTGAACGATGTGCCAGTACAGGACGCTTTGAGGCCGTTTTTAGGAAAATCGCTCAAAACCGTGGACCCCGAAGCGCAAAACTTTGCCCTGCGCATGCTCCTGGCCGGAAACCACGTGCAAACCCGGAAAATCACCGTGCAGGACAAAGGCAAGCGCCGCACCTTTTACTCTGATGCCCCTAAAATGCTTTTGGAGGACATCCGGTACCCCGCCAAAGTAGAGAGCCGGATTATCAACGGCATTGGGTATATCAAGATCAACAACTGCCTGTTTGACAATAAGCTCATTCCGGCTTTTGACAGCGTACTCAATTCTTTGGAAGAAACCAAAGCCCTGGTGCTGGACCTGCGGGAAACGCCCAGCGGTGGCAACACCACCGTGGCTCGGGCCATCTTGGGAAGGTTCATCACCAAAGACCAGTTCTACCAGAAACATGAACTCACCGCCGAGGAGCGGCAGTACGGAGTAAAGCGCAGTTGGGTAGAGGTAGTCTCACCCAGGGGAAAAGCCTATGAAAAACCGATGGCCGTTCTGGTGGGGCATTGGACCGGCAGCGTGGGAGAAGGCATCACCATCGCGTTTGACGGTTTGCAGCGGGCTACCACCGTGGGGACCAGAATGGCCGGGCTCAACGGCGCCATCTATTCTTACCAAATGCCCCATACCAACATCGGGTTCTCTTTCCCGGTGGAGAAACTCTTCCACGTAAACGGCTCTCCCCGGGAAACCTACACGCCTGCCATCCTGGTGGATTTCACCAAGGAAGTGGCGGCTGCAAAAACTGACGTGGTGCTGGAGAAGGCAATTGTTCACCTAAACTCAAAGAAGAAGTAAACTGTTTATGGCCTGTTTCCCGAAAAATAGGCCATAAACAGGATTCGGTTCAGAATTAAAGCCTTAGGATCTTTTATGATGAAATTTGCTTCCCCTTTCTTATTAGGCTTCATTCTAATTATTGTGAGTAATATTATTGGTCACTATAAACCGTCATTTTCTCTTATGGCAACGGCTGTGTTGCCTTTTATTATTGTAGGCATTTTAAATACAAAGCTTTATAAAATAAACTTCCTTCTTACTGTGATGTATGGTTATGTAATCATACTTTTTAATGATTGGCTAGTCAGAGTATATGCTTGGGGAATCCATAACCAGTTAAAAAAGGATGTAATCTTGCTACTTTCAGTAATTGCCTTTATTCTTTGTAGTGGGTGTATGTTAATTTTTTCTTTTACAAGAACTGCAACTGTAGAAAAGAAGACGGTAACCAGACTGAAAAATTCTATTAGTGTGGTTGTGTGTGGAGCATTTGCTGCAGCCTTCTACTTCGTATTTTTAATTGAACTATAGAATTGCGGATTTACAGCAATCTATCTGAAACGATTTGCATAAGAAAAGAAAGACACTCCTGTTTTTAACCTAATTTTGTATAATAGCCCCAAAACGGCGTTAAAGAGATTACATGAAGAAAAGAGTAGCCATACTTGGCTCTACGGGGTCCATCGGGACGCAGGCGCTGGAGGTGATCCAGACCCAGACGGAGGCGTTTGAGGTGGAGGTGCTCACAGCCCATTCCAACGCGGACCTGCTGATAGCCCAGGCCATTGCTTTTCAGCCCAACGCGGTGGTGATCACGCAGGAGAATCTGTATGAGCAGGTACGCGATGCACTGGAAACTCACCCCATTAAAGTATATGCGGGCATGAACGCGGTGAACGGCGTGGTGCAGATGGACACGGTGGACATTGTGCTCACCGCCATGGTGGGTTACGCTGGCCTGCAGCCCACCATCAAAGCCATTGAGGCGGGTAAAACCATCGCCCTGGCGAACAAAGAGACCCTGGTGGTGGCCGGGCAGTTGATTACGCAATTGGCGCGCGAAAAAGGCGTGAACATCTATCCGGTAGACTCAGAGCACAGCGCCATTTTCCAGTGCCTCGCCGGCGAGTTCCACAATCCTATTGAGAAAATCGTATTGACTGCTTCAGGCGGACCTTTCCGGGGCCGGAGCTGGGAGTATCTGCAGACGGTGACCAGGGCGCAAGCTTTGAAGCACCCCAACTGGGAGATGGGCGCCAAAATCACCATTGACTCGGCCTCGCTCATGAACAAGGGGCTGGAGGTGATTGAAGCCAAATGGCTCTTCGGGTTGCAGAACGACCAGATAGAAGTGGTGGTGCATCCGCAATCTATTGTGCATTCGCTCGTTCAGTTTCAGGACGGCTCGCTTAAGGCCCAGATGGGGCTGCCAGATATGAAGTTGCCTATCCAATATGCCCTGAGCTACCCGGATCGCCTGAAAACCAACTACCCGAGGTTCAATTTCCTGGATTATCCGCAACTCACCTTTGAGAAACCGGACCTGGAGACCTTCCGCAACCTGGGGCTGGCCTTTGAAGCGATGGAAAGAGGCGGAAACGCGCCTTGTATCCTCAATGCGGCCAATGAGGTGGCGGTGGCGGCCTTCCTGCGCGAAGAGGTGGGCTTTTTGGAGATGTCTGACCTCATCTCTGACTGTCTCGCTAAAGTTGCGTATATTGCCGAGCCTTCTTTGGATGACTTTGTGCAAACCGACCGCGAGGCGCGCCAATTGGCTTTAAGCCTCATGCAGGCGTAATCTTTTTCCAAAACAATCGACTTACAAACTACGGGGGCAAACTTGCTTTGGCCTCTGTATAGACCTTATAAACAGCGTAGATGGAAGCATTAGTAATGGCCGGCCAGTTAATCCTGGGCCTGACCATCTTAGTAGGAATACATGAATTGGGCCACATGCTTACGGCCAAATGGTTTGGGATGCGCGTAGAGAAATACGCCATCGGGTTTCCGCCCAAACTAGTAAGCAAACAGGTAGGAGAGACCGAGTATATGATTGGCATGATCCCGCTGGGCGGTTTCGTGAAGATCTCGGGCATGATTGATGAGTCTCTGGACACGGCTACCCTCAACCAGGAACCGGAGCCGTGGGAATTTAGGGCTAAACCAGCCTGGCAGCGCCTCATTGTGATGATGGGCGGCATTATCTTCAACGTGATCACCGGCATCATCATCTTCGCGACCCTTACCTATCTGTACGGCGAGAGCTACCTGCTGGCCAAAGACGCAAAATACGGCATTGTCACGAACGAGATTGGCAAGCAGATGGGCCTGCGCGACGGCGACAAGATTGTGGCTGCGAACGGCAAACCAATTGTGGAGTTTAATGACATTGTGAGCCCTGAGGTTCTGCTAGGCAAAAGTGGGTCTTATACCGTTGACCGGGGAGGCCAACTGGTTCAGGTGGCAATCCCAGCCAATCTCATAGACAAACTTTCTGACGATGAGAAAACCGTGTTCATTGGGCCCAGAGAGCCGTTTGAAGTAGACGAGATAGTACCAGACAGCCCTGCGGCAAATGCAGGTCTCCAGAAGGGCGACCGAATCTTGAAAGTAGATGACCAACCTGTACAGTTCTTCCACGAGCTGCAGCAGGTGCTCGCTGCCAAGAAAGGCAAGAAAGTGGTTTTACAGGTAGAACGCGCCGGCAAACCGCTTGCTGTAAATGCCACCATTCAGGAAGATGGTACCATTGGGTTTAGGCCGGCCTCTCTGTTGCCTCATGTTACGCGGGAATACAGCCTGTTAGCCTCCATCCCGAAAGGCGCTGAAAAGGCATTCGCCGTGATCACCACCAACATCAAAGGCTTCGCGAAGATTTTCCGCCGGGAGGTATCGGCTTCCAAGGCCTTGAGCGGTCCTATCGGGATTGCCCGAATCTTTGGGGGAACCTTCACCTGGATAAAATTCTGGGCCATCACGGCCATGCTTTCCATGGTATTGGCGTTCATGAACTTCCTACCCATTCCGGCGCTGGACGGCGGACACGTGATGTTTTTGACCTATGAAATCATATCGGGCCGCAAACCATCAGACAAGTTCCTGGAGAATGCCCAAAAAGTAGGCATGGTCTTGTTGCTGGGCTTGATGGGGTTTGCTATCTTTAACGACTTCTTTAAGTTGCTGTTCAAATAGTTAGCGCCCGTAACGGGGCACTGTTGATAAAAAATTGCCGGAGAAGACGCAAGATAACTGCGTCTTTCTCTGTTTACAGGGATAGAAGTTTACTCTAATGATGAAAAGAGCAGTTGGAGCCTTTTGGCTGACCCTGGTGCTGGGCTTCTGGTCACCACTGGTGGCCTGGGCGCATGAGTTCCACACCAGCATCACCGATGCCAAATACAACCCCAAGAACCAGACCTACGAGCTAGCGGTGCGGCTGTTCGCCGATGACGTAGAGGAGGCCCTGACCCGCCGCCACAAGGCCACCGTGAGGCTGGACCGTTCTGAGCGGGTGAACAGACTTCTGGCCGAGTACCTGCAAACGCACCTGGCCATCTCCACGGTGAAAGGTACCCGCGCTACCCAGAAGTTTATTGGAGCCCAGGAAGAGGCCGATGCCATTTGGGTGTACGTGGAAATCCCGGCCGGAAAAGCCCCTGCCGGGCAACTGTGGGTCCAGAATGCGCTTCTAATGGAGGTGTTTGATGACCAGACCAACATCCTGAACCTGGAGGTGGCCGGAAAGAAGCGCTCGGTGCTCTGCCGGGCCGGAGAAACCCAGCAAACGGTTTCGCTTTAGATTTCCTGAGATTTACCTTTGCCCGCCGTAGGGGTGAGGTTAGGTTTCTCCATCCTTTTAGAGATACTTGCAAACGGCTGGTTTTTGCAAAATCGGCTTAGAAACAGAAAGACCTGGGGAGTGCCCCCTGATAAATAGGAACTTGGCAGACTGCCCGCCAGAAGGAGAAACTAAACGTACCTGAGGTACTTCTTGCCGGGGAGAATTATGTTGATGATGATGTTTTGCCTCGCAGTGGCGGGTGGTTAAGAAGAAGAGCGAAGAGGCAGGTTAAGGAAAATTTTTACAACACTTTATGAGAAAAAGCTTTCTACGTGTAATGGGTTTGATGGTGGGATTGGGGGCTACAAGTTGCTCTTCTGTGTACATGCCCAATGTGCCGAACACACCCATGTTAACGTCTAAAGGAGAACTAAGCACCAGCGGACACATCACCTTAAAAGGCAACGCCAGTTTCAACTCGGCGTATGCCGTCACCGACCACGTGGGCGTTTTGCTGAGCGGGTCCATGATGAACAATAACAACAAGAAGAAAGACTTCCGCCATAATTTGTTAGAGGCCGGCGGCGGCTATTTCACCACCTTCGGGCCCAACCAAAACCGGGTGCTGGAGGTGTACGCGGGGCTGGGGCATGGCAGCAGCGACCGCACCTTCAAAGACAAGACCTCCGAAGGCCTCACCACCTATGACCGCCAGGAAACAACGTTCAACAAGGTCTTTTTACAGGTAAACTATTCCTCCAAGAAAAAGCGGATGCTAAAACTGTTCGGGAATGAGCATTTCCTAAACTACGGCACCGCCCTGCGCCTGAGCTACCTCAACATGAGCGAGTTCGTCCGGAACGATATCAAGCAGCCCACCGAGGACAACATCTTCTTTGAGCCCATCTTCTACACCCGCATGTCGTTGACGCCTTCCATTCAATTGCAGTACACCAGCGGCAGCAACTTCGGGTTGAAGAACCGTGACTTTATGACGGCCGGTAACTCGGTTTTCAGCATCGGGTTTATCGTGAACGTGGGCGGCAAGAAGCTAAAGCAGGATGCCCCAAAGCCAGAAGACAGAACTCCGGCTATTCCGCCGCTGCCTAAATGGAATAAGAAAGGCAATACTATTAAGTTGTAAAAGCTGTATTCGCATAGGAGTGTTTCAGGGCTGTTTTCTTTAAAGGAGCCTTGAAACACTTTTTATGATTGCTTGAAACAGGGGTTGTCTATTCTCTTCTCCTCACTTCCTGGTTCAAGTCTGTGACTTGGACCTACCATGGTTTGCAGTTTGCAACTGCAGTGAGGCGTCAGCCTCAAAAACTACTTTCTAGGTACTTACTTCCTATATCTGTCCTACTTTTTATGGCTGCAGCCGCGGTCTGCCCGCGTTTGTCACTTTTCTCCTTGATGAGAAAAGTAACCAAAAGAATCAAGAAGAAAAGAAACTCGCTGACGCTCAGACAGTCTTTTCTTCATTCTTTGTGGCACCCCGCAAGCGTCCTCTGTTGCATGGTGAACCTACGCCACTGCTGCTAGAGGAGCCACTGCCTGCGCTCGTCGGAGGTTGGGTTACGCATGCGCCCAACCTCCGACGAGCTGCATGTAACAGCCCTGCCATAGAGCCGCTGCAATCCTTCATCGTCCTGACGAACGGGGTGGAGTAATCTAGCTGTTTTAATCTTACTTCTGCGCTTACATGTTTCCATGACGTCACGCCGTCGCTAGTGTTATCACCAACAATTATAATTGTAGCACAACTACTTTCTAACGCTTTGCGGAATTCCCCTCCTAGGAGGGGTAGGGGTGGGTTCATGTGCAGAAGACTATTACCAATCTTGTCACGCATCTTACAGAAACACCCCATGCCATGTGCTTCTCAGAAGGAACAAGATCAGGGCTGTTTCAGATAGTCCTATTTTAAGACTTATTTTGGTAAATCACGGTGAAACTGGACTATTTATAGCGGTGGAACTGTTAATGGACTTCGCTTGGAAAGGCAAAAGCGTTTGGGGGCTGTTTTATAAAATCAGCCCCCAAACGCTTTTAAATGAAACCTTATAGAATGGTTACCAATCGCCGCCACCGGTGGCGCCTTCTTTGGGTTTGATCAGCTTGAATTCTACGCGGCGGTTTACGGCACGGTCCTCAATGGTGAGTTCGGGCTTGATGGGCTCTGAGCTGCCTTTGCCTATGGCGTCTATGCGGCCGGCGTCCAGGTTGCCTTTGCTTTCCAGGTACTTCTGGATGGAGACGGCCCGCCATTGGGAGAGTTCCAGGTTGGCATCGGGGTCGCCGCTGCCGTCGGTGTGGCCCTCAATGCTGAGGCGTACCTTCGGGTGGTCTACCAGGAACAGAACGATGCGGTCCAGGGTGGGTTTCATGGCGTCTTTGATCTCGGCCTTGCCCTCGTCAAACTCCAGGTTCTTGAAAATGAGCGGAATGCTGTAGTCAATGAGGCTGGTCATGATCTTCATCACGGTATCTTCCTTCAGGTTGATTTCCTTTTCAATGGAGAAGAAATCTGAGCTCTGGATGAGCATCATGTAGCGGCTGTTGTCAATGAGGTCAAAGTCAAAGGAACCGTCCTCGCGCAGGTATTTGGAGGCTACTTCAATGCCGTTGTCCAGGTCAATGATGGAAATGATGCCGTTTAGGGGCTTGTTGGTGGTAGAATCCATCAAAACGCCGGTGAGCTTGGTCACCGCCAGCGGATGCGCCTCCATGGGCAACGGGAAGGAGTACAGGTCCAGGTTCTTGAGATCTGAGGGCTCTGAGCGGGCGTAGTACAGGTTGGTGGAGTTGGCGTTGATGGTGAAGTAGTATTCGCTGCCTTTGCCGTTCACCAGCGGCCCGATGTTGCGCGGCTCCTGCCAGTTGCCCTTGATGCGGTAGGCCTTGTAGATATCGAAATCCCCGAAATTGAGCAACTGCCCCCGCGAGCTGAAATACAGGACCTGGTACAGCGGGTGGAAATAGGGGCTCACCTCACTCTCGCGGGTGTTGATGATGGGACCTAGGTTCTGCGCCGGCGCCCATTGGCCGTTTTTGCCTTTGTGGGTAAAATAGATGTCGCTCATGCCAAAGCCGCCCAGGCGGTCAGAGGCGAAATAGAGGGTATCTTCCTGCGGCGATAAGGTGGGCTGGGAGTCCCAGGCCTTGCTGTTTACGTTGGCGCCCAGGTTTTTGAGCTGGCCCCAGGAACCATCGGCTAGGCGGGTTGCCGTGTACAGGTCGCAGTTTCCTAACCCATCGGGGCTTTCGCAGCGAGCGAAGAAAAGGGTCTTTCCGTCGCGGCTGAGGCAGGCGGAGCCCTCGTTGTAGATGCTGTTGATGGGTTTGCCAAAAGACTCGCCCTCGTGCCAGAACCCATTTTCAAAGCGGGAGAAATAGAGGTCCTCGTCGGTGCCGGTGGCTTTCACGCCCTTGCGGCGAGAGGTGTAAATGAAGAGTTCCTCGTCTGAGCGCACGGCCGGGCCATAATCCTCGGCTTTGGAATTGATGGCATCGCCCATGTTGGTGTACACCCCGCGCGGCGGCTTGAACGTGGCCACCGATTTGCGGTACTCCACCAGTTCATAATAATACTGCAGGGGCACATACAGGTCCTTTTTCTTCTGTTCCAGCGAGTCATAGTACTGCTGTACCTGCCTGATGTCGGTGCGGTGGTGTTTGAGGACCAGGCGGTAGTAGGCCACGGCTTTCTCCCGCTGCCCTAAACGTTCATAAAGCTGCCCTAAACGCCAGAGAAGTTTCGTATCTTTATAGAAATTGTCAATCCCGAAGTTGCCCACGTACTCCTCCAGCAGCGGCAGGACCTTGGCCCAGGCCTTTTTCTTCTCCAGTTTCAGGATGGTGGCGTACTTGGCTTTGTGGTGGTAATAGGGAGCCTTGTTGATATTGGGGAACTGCAGCACAACCTCGGCTTCCGGGGCTTTTTTCCGGAGCGAATCAGTCACGGGTTTTTGCTTCAGCCGCAGGGCAGGTTTGTTCTGTCCCAGGGTTGAAAACCCCAGGAAAAAGGAGAGCAGGAAAATAAGTAGAGAGCCAGTACGCAACATAAAGGAAAGGGCACCTGAAAAGCATTATTTCAATATGCGGTACCAAATGTAGTTCTTTCTGAGGTGAAATTATCCCTATTCTATAGAAATTCGGTGATATATTGGCACAGGACTTGACAAGTATATATCTTATAGACAAACAACAGAACCGACGGGAGGATTGCTGCCATAATGGCATCCTCAGAGACACGACGTATGAATTATACCCAAGAGAACCTGATCCAGCAACTCATGTTGTCCGATTTATCTGACGATGGCAACGGAGACATCATCTCCATCATCACCTCAGAACTGGACGACGCCGAGGGCGCTGAAAAAAATACCCCCGAAACATTGCCGCTTCTGCCGGTTAGAAATACTGTCCTCTTCCCAGGGGTGGTGATTCCTATCACGGTAAGCCGGAAGAAATCTGTGCGCCTGGTGCGCAAAGCCTACCGCGGCGATAAAACCGTGGGCGTGGTGGCCCAGAAGAACATGTCCGCCGAGGAGCCTACCCCGGACGATCTGTTCCAGGTGGGCACCATGGCCAAGATCCTGAAGATGCTGGTGCTGCCCGATGGGAATACAACTATCATCATCCAGGGCCAGAGCCGTTTCAAAATAGAGGAAGTAACCCAGGAAGAACCGTACATGGTGGCCAAGGTGTCTCATTGCCCTGAGACCTTCCCGAACCAGAAAAGCAAAGAGGTGAAAGCCCTGGTGGAGTCGCTGCAGGAGGCGGCCGCCAAGATCCTGAAGCTGAACCCCGAGATTCCGCAGGAGGCCCAGGTGGCGCTGGACAACATTGACAGTCCTTCGTTTCTGACCCATTTTCTGTCTTCCAACATCAATGTGGAAGTGGCGCAGAAACAGAAGCTGCTGGAGATCAACGACGGTGTGGAGCGCGGCACTACTTTGCTGCAACTCATGATGCGCGAGATCCAGATGCTGGAGATCAAGCAGGAAATCCACTCCAAAGTACACACCGATATTGACGAGCAGCAGCGCGACTATTTCCTGCGCCAGCAGATCAAGGTGTTACAGGATGAGTTGGGCATGGACGGCCCTGAGCAGGAAGTGGAGAAAATGCGCGCCACCGCGGCCAAAAAGAAATGGCCCGAGACCGTTGCCAAGCACTTCAGCAAGGAGCTGGACAAACTGAGCCGCCTCAACCCTCAGGCCGCTGAGTACCCCATTTCCCTGAACTACTGCGAATTCCTCCTTGATTTACCCTGGAGCGACTATACCAAGGATAACTTCAACCTGAAGCGAACCAAAAAGATCCTGGACGCCGACCACTACGGTCTGGAGAAGGTGAAGGAGCGCATTCTGGAGTACTTGGCGGTCCTTAAGTTGAAGAATGACATGAAGGCGCCTATCCTTTGCTTGTACGGACCTCCGGGCGTGGGGAAAACCTCGCTGGGTCGTTCTGTAGCCAAAGCCTTGGGCCGCAAATACGTACGCATCGCCCTAGGCGGCGTGCGGGATGAAGCCGAGATCAGAGGACACCGCAAAACCTACGTAGGCGCCATGCCGGGCCGGATCATCAGCCAGATCAAAAAAGTGTCTTCCTCTAACCCGGTGATGATCCTGGACGAGGTAGACAAACTGACTTCTGATTTCCGGGGCGATCCATCATCAGCGTTGCTGGAGGTATTAGACCCTGAGCAGAACCATACCTTCGTGGACAATTACCTGGAGGTGGAGTATGACCTGTCCAAAGTCCTGTTTATTGCCACGGCTAACTCGCTGGAGACCATTCACCCGGCCTTGAGAGACCGGATGGAGATCATTGAGGTGACCGGCTACACGGTGGAGGAGAAAACCGAAATCGCGAAGCGCCACCTTATCCCTAAACTGAAGGAAGATCACGGATTACAGCCCAAGGACGTGACCTTTTCCACGGCGGCCATCCAGAAGGTGATTGAGGACTACTCCCGCGAGTCGGGCGTTAGGAACCTGGAGCGCAAGCTGGGGGCGGTCATCCGGAACATTGCCAAATCCAAAGCCATGGAAGAGGAGTGGCCGGCCAAACTGGAGCCCAAAGACGTACTGCGCATCCTGGGACCGGAAATCTTCGACAAAGAGCTGTACCAGGACAACGAGACCGCGGGTGTGGTGACGGGCTTGGCCTGGACCTCCGTGGGCGGCGATATCCTGTTTATTGAATCGTTGCTAAGCCGCGGCAAAGGGAAGCTGACCTTATCGGGGCAGTTGGGCGATGTGATGAAGGAATCCGCTATCACGGCGGTTTCTTACCTGCGCGCCCATGCCGAGGAGCTTGGCATTGATTACCGGATTTTCGACCAATACGACCTGCACATCCACTTCCCCGAAGGGGCTGTGCCGAAAGATGGACCTAGCGCCGGTATCGCTATCTTTACGTCCATCGCATCGGTGTTCACGCAGCGCAAGGTGCGGTCGCATTTGGCCATGACCGGCGAAATCACGCTGCGCGGCAAGGTGTTGCCGGTGGGCGGAATCAAGGAGAAGATTTTGGCGGCCAAGCGCGCGGGTATCAAAGACGTGATTTTGTGCTACAAGAACCGCAAGGACGTGAACGAGATCTCGGCGCACTACATTGAGGGCCTCAACATCCACTATGTGGATTACGTGGACGAGGTGCTGGACTTTGCCCTGCTGCCGGAGAAAGTGAAGAAACCACTGGACCTTCGGGTGCGGGAGGAAGCCGTGCCGGCCCCAGCCGAAAGCTGATTTTTGCCTATTTATAGAAAAACCATGCAGAAACGCCTTTTCCTTTTGGGTCTTTTGTCTTTTGCCTTCGTGCAACTGGCGGCTGCCCAAATGGGAGGGCGTTCTGTTTTCCGATTCCTGGATGTGCCCACGCATGCCCGGCAGGCGGCATTGGGCGGCGTGAACGTGTCCTCCGGCTTGGAAGATGTGAATGCGTTCTCGGCCAACCCAGGGCTCATGCACGGCAAGACGGATAACCACCTGGGCCTGACGTACCTCAACTACCTTTCAGATGTAAGCCAGAACAACCTCAGCTACACTTTTAAGAGCAGCCGCTGGGGCCGAAACGCCATCGGGATCCAGTACCTGGATTATGGTACTTTCACCCAGACGGACGATGCCGGGGTTGAGGAGGGCACGTTCAAAGTGCGGGATTACGCGGTTTCTTTGTCGCACGCGGCCACTATTGAGCATTTCACCCTGGGCGCCACGGCCAAAGTAGCCATCTCCAGCATTGCCGGCGATCAAGCGGTGGCCACGTTGATAGACATTGGCGGAACGTTCAAACACCCCGAGCGCGACTTTGTGGTAGGTTTGGCCATCCGGAACCTGGGCGTCATGCTGAAACCCTATGACAACGGCGAACGCGAAGACATGCCCTTGGACATACAGGTGGGCGCCAGCTACAAACCAGAGCACGCTCCCTTTCGGCTGTCCGTCACGGCGCACCAGCTGCAGCGCTTTGACATCGTCTACCTGGACCCTGACAAACCCGGCACCCTGGACGAGAACAACGAAGAGGTGAAAGAGAAAAAGACTTTCGGCGATAAGCTGGCCCGGCACTTTGTGGTTGGCGGCGAGTTCATCCTGGGACCTGGTTTTCAGTTGCGGGGCGGCTATAATCACCTGCGGCGGAAAGAACTGGTAGTGGAGAACGTAGGAGGCATGGCCGGATTTTCCTTCGGGGCCTCCGTCAAAGTGCACGCGTTCCGGTTTGAGTACACCTACGCCAACTACCACGTAGCAGGTGCCAGCAATTACCTCACCCTCAACACAGATTTGAACCGGTTTTTGAAAAAGAAGCTGGATTGATAATGTGGAGATTTGAAGATGTGGAAATTTGGAGATGTGAAGGTGTGCGGATAATTCTCCCAAGCGGCAGGAACTGGAAGACATGTAATGCTACTGTTTTAAGGCCGATTTCTGCAAAACGGATCTAAATCGGGTTTGTTTTTCTGATAAGGCGCCCTCGAACCGGAGGGTGACCAACAACTTTTAACCTGAGCCGTTAAGGCAGAAGAGCGCGAGACAAGAGAATATTTGATAAATAAATCGGTGTTTCACCGCTTTAAAGAAAGATAATTCAGTTTAAAGGAGGAGCAGCTTAGAGTCAGTCAAGCACTCATTCACTCAAACACTCATTAGAAAATGTTAGATTCAACCAAGTATTTAACTCCCAGCCAGATTGTAGCCGAGTTGGACAAATATATCATTGGGCAGCATGACGCCAAGCGCAACGTAGCCATTGCCTTGCGCAACCGGTGGCGCCGCATGCACGCAGATCCAGCCATGCAGAAAGAGATTGTACCCAATAACATTCTCATGATTGGGGCCACAGGGGTGGGCAAGACCGAGATCGCGCGCCGGTTGGCTAGCATCGCCGATGCGCCGTTTACCAAGGTGGAGGCCTCTAAGTTCACCGAGGTGGGCTACGTGGGCCGGGACGTGGAAAGCATGGTCCGTGAACTGGTGGAGCAGGCCGTGAACATGGTGAAAACCCGCAAGAAGGAAGACGTGAAGCAGCAGGCCGCTTTGGTGGTGGAAGAAGTCATTCTGGATGCCTTGATCCCGCCCATCAACCAACCGGGCAGCCGCGACATGGTGGGCTTCGGGGGCAATAACCATTCCTCCACCGATATGCCCGACAGCGACCAGGAATTGAACGAGCGCACCCGCGAGCGGTTCCGGGAGAAAATTCGGAACGGTGAGTTGGAAGACCGTAAGATCGAGATCAAGATATCGCAGCATCCTTCCTCGGGAGTGGGCGTGGTGAGCCCGGGCATGGACGAAATGTCGATGATGAACATCCAGGAGATGATCGGGAACATGATGCCCAAGAAAACCAAGAAGCGTAAGGTGACCATCGCGGAGGCCCGCAAACTGCTGCTGGAGGAAGAAGCCGCCAAGCTCATTGACATGGACGAGGTGAAGGAGGAAGCCATCCATAAAGCCGAGAACGCCGGAATCATCTTCATTGACGAGATTGACAAAGTGGCCAGCGGCAGCGGCAAAGGCGGCAGCGGCCCAGATGTGAGCCGCGAAGGCGTACAGCGTGACCTGCTCCCCATTGTGGAAGGCAGCACCGTGAACACCAAATACGGCGTCATCAAAACCGACCACATCCTGTTCATCGCAGCCGGCGCGTTTCACGTGGCCAAGCCATCGGATCTGATCCCCGAGTTACAGGGCCGTTTCCCCATCAGAGTGGAACTGCAGAGCCTGAGCACCGATGATTTCTACCAGATCCTGAAGTACCCTAAAAACGCGTTGACGAAGCAGTACGAAGAACTCCTCCGGGCCGAAGGCGTGGAACTCAGCTTCACAGATGAGTCTCTGCAAAAACTCGCGGAAATCTCCTTCGAGGTGAACGCCGAGGTGGAGAACATCGGGGCTCGCCGCCTGCAGACTGTCATGAGTCGCCTGCTCAACGACATCCTGTTTGAGGTTCCAGATACCATTCCGCCCAACGCACACCTCATGATCACGCCAGAACTGGTAGAAGAACGCCTCCGCGACATGGTTAAGAACCGTGACCTGAGCCAGTATATTCTTTAATTAGGACTGTAGAATTAAAAAAAAGAGCCGCTACCCAAAAGGTAGTGGCTCTTTTTTTGCCTGTTTTATGGAAAAGAAGGCAGAATCAGCATCATAACTTTAGTTTGAAAACCTTAATAACATGAATTGTATGGACTACAAACACATACTAAAGAATTCATTTCTTGCATTGGCAGTAATCATGATGATTGTACCCTCAGCTTGTAAAACAGAAAACTCCCAAAAGATCAGAGAGGGCAAAGAAAGTGGGCTTTTCATCAACGCAAGGGATAGTCGAGATTCATCGGACATAGTATCTCTGTCTTCTGTCACCTTGTTCAAAAACGGTGATACCTTAAAGACTGATGCACCAAAGTATCCATCCTATTATCTATGGCTAGGCAAGTTTGAGAAAGGCACCTACAAAATATCTTACCGTAATATCTTTGACCAAACTGTGAGCCAAATCGTGAAAGCCACTGGGGCTTCTATTGATACGGTATTGCTTTATGTTGATAAAGCAGACTACACAGATGTGGTTTGCCGCGCCAAGATTGACCGTTTGAAAGAAGGAGAGTACTTCACCATCCGTTATGCTTCCATGGGATGCAGCCATTTTTATAGAGACTCACTTACCATTACCAATAGGAACGGGGAGTTTATAGCGCGTAATAAATCAAACTTGGTCTATCTATCAGATAAGCAGGTGGAAGCGGTTAGGCAGTTTGAATATCAAACTACCCTAATTGGTGGAGGAGGATGTACCACCATGGATACTTACCAAATTCTATATAAAAATGAAATAAGTAAGGCTACAGATAGAAGCTGCGATTGGAGAGGGTTTGTAAACCTGAAGCGGCAGCTTTTTAGGGATGGTGTCTGAATGGGGTAGAGGAAAACTATACCATAAAGGGCGGAAGGACAGCCTCTAAAGCTAACTTATGTGAATACATTTTGCGTATGAACTGAAGAGTGTCCATTCCTAAATCCTAAATATACACTATGAACCACTACATCATCACCGGAGCCAGTCGCGGTTTGGGGAAAGCCCTCGCCGAGGCCTTGTTAGAAGACGAGAACAACTGCGTGGTGGGCGTTTCCCGCAACAACACCATCAACCATCCGCGGTATCGGCACCAGCCTCTGGACTTCTCAGACATTGCCGGGGTGGAGCACAACCTGCACAAGGTGTTCACGCCTTTTGACAACGCCCAGAAACTGGTGCTGGTGAACAACGCCGGGGTGATAGGCGAGATTGGCTACATGGGGCAAAGCAAGAGCGAGCATTTTGAGTTCGTGTTTGACGTGAACGTGATTGTGCCGGCCATGCTCATGAACATGTTCCTGCAAAGCTACCAGCACCGGCAAGCCGTAGATAAAATGGTGGTGAACATCAGCTCCGGAGCCGGACAACGGCCTATAGATGGTTGGGCGGCCTACTGCGCCTCCAAAGCCGCGCTGGACATGCTCTCGCAGACGGCGCAACTGGAGCAGGAGCAACTGGGCACTGGCGTACGGGTATTCTCGCTCACTCCCGGATTAATTGATACCGAGATGCAGGAGCAGATCAGGGAAGCCGATGCCGACCAGTTCAGCAGCGTGCAGCAGTTCAGGGACTACAAAGAGACAGGTGCGCTGGTCTCGCCGAAGGAAGTGTCCCAAAAAATCATCCGGTTAATGGAAGAACCCAATCTGGCCCGGGGCGTGGTGTGCTCGGTGCGGGACTTCTAGGCGCGTTTTAGTCTTCATTTCTGCAAAACGGCCGAGAAACGGAAAGGGGAGTGGGGCAGCCCGAATTTTTGCCCTACTTTTGCGATTCCGTTTTCAAACCATCAAATCCAGCATGAGCGTTTTCAAAAAACTGATTGTATTCTGCCTCTTTCTGTACCTGCCGTTCCAGTCCATGGGATGGGGCATGATTGGCCACCGCGTGGTGGGCGAGATCGCCGACCGCCACATCTCCGCCAAAGCCAGAAAGAACATCAGAAAGATACTGGGCAACGAGTCCTTGGCCATGGCCAGCAACTGGCCCGATTTCATCAAGTCAGACCCCAACTACAACTACCTGGACACTTGGCACTATGTGAACCTGAAGGAAGGCCTGAGCTTTGAGCAGGTGGAGAAGCACCTGCACGCCGATACCGCCACCGATGCCTATACCCGCCTGAACTACTTGATCGCTGAGCTGAAGAAAAAGGACCTGGCCCAGGACAAGAAACAAATGAACCTGCGCCTGCTCATCCACATCATAGGCGATGTGCACCAACCCATGCACGTGGGCCGTCCGGAGGATTTGGGCGGAAACCGGG
This sequence comes from Rufibacter hautae, assembly GCF_008271695.1. Taxonomy (GTDB): domain Bacteria; phylum Bacteroidota; class Bacteroidia; order Cytophagales; family Hymenobacteraceae; genus Nibribacter; species Nibribacter hautae. Next base: position 280,087 of record NZ_VKKY01000001.1, on the reverse strand, counting down.
TGCGTTTGGAGTGGTTCAATCAGCCCACCAACCTGCACCGTGTCTGGGATTCCCAGCTGATTGAGTACCAGCAGTTGAGCTACACCGAGTACGCCGCCGCCATCAACTTCGCCTCTAAAGACCAGGTGAAGACTTGGCAGAAGCAGTTGGCGCCGGCCTGGTTTTTTGAGTCTTACCAGATAGCGCAGCAGTTGTACAAAGGCATCACTAAGCCCGAGGAGAAACTGAGCTACCGCTACAACTTTGACCACGTAGACACCCTCAACCAACAACTCCTGAAAGGCGGCGTGCGCCTGGCCGGTGTGTTGAACGAAATCTTCGGGTAGTCACCAACCTTGTTTTAGGCCCAATTTTTACAAAACGGCCACAAAAAAGGCGGATACTCTCCCAAGGGTATCCGCCTTTTTATTTACGTAGATAGGTTACTGTTTTACCTTCAGGTCACGCAGTTCCTGGTCTATTTTCTGGTTCCACTTTTCCTGGGCCGCCCGATTAAGGCCGTGGTTCGTTTCCCCGTCGTACGCCTTCTGCAGACGGTCCATTTCCCACAAGGCCTCCAGGTACTGGTATTTGATGATGCTCTCGTAGTCTTCCAGGGTAAGTTTCTCGGGCCGCAGGCGCTGCTTGTAATGCTCAGACACCAGTTTCAGGATATCAAAGTGACGCTGCTCGTGGTTGAGGGCGTACTCGTTTCGGGCATCGGGCAAAACTTTGGAGAGGCTGCGCAGGATGTACGGTTTGGTATTTACTTTGATGTGGATCACCCCATTCTCCACCGTTGACTGTATGTCATTGGAAAGGCCGGGGAAAACGGAGGCCGCGAAGTTCTGCGACAACCTGGACCCGCCCTGGAAATCGCTCCACCGCAGCGGCCGGTTAGGGTCATAGAACAGAGTGTCATCGTCCAGGTGCACCCGGTGGTCCTCAAAATCTACCTTTATCTCCCGGGCCAGTTTCTCGTTGTGGGCCGCTTCTTTGTCAATCCAGCCGGTGAGATAGCGCAAAGATTCCGACAGGGTTTTCCGGAGGGTAGGCTCCACTACCGTGATGCTGTTCACCGGACGCGCGTAACGGGCACCGCTCTTGTAGTTGAAAAGATGCAGGCGCTTGCCCTCGCGCTGGACCTCAAACGCCGCCGAGATCTGGATTTGTCCCTCGGCTCTGCCGCCCGCCGCTGGTTTCTCCACCACCTGGTACTCTTTCAGGCGCATGATGATGGGCCGCGCCTTGGGGTTATGCCCGAAGCTTTCCTTGATGTACTTCTTAATGGCTGTGATGCTGCCTCCCTGGAAATCCACGGGCTGCGGTGCCCCGGTAGGCGTAGCGGCAGGGACCAGCATGGCCACCGCCTTGGTATTGGGGCGCTCGTCCATCACCTCGGCTACGTAGAACTCCTTCGTCTGGAAAGGCAGTTGCTCCGATTTGAGTACCAGCGGCTCCTGCTTTTTCACCGGCTGACCCGCACCGCCCAGAGCTACCAGCAAGGGCAGCAGCAGAACCATGGCCAGAATGGAAACCCGATGGCGCATAGATATTATATTTATCCCTCGCTTACAGAGGGAAGCAAAAGATGACTCGTTCATTTCTAAAGCTTTGAAGGTCTGCCCCTTGATAAGACAGGAGGCTCTGTTTGGTTAACATGGTGTTAAACCGATGGGTTCAATGCCATTCCCGCTTCCTTTTTCGTTTAAGAAGAGCAGAAGGGCTGACAACTGCTTTCCGTTTTAAGGCGGATTTTTAGAAAAGAGGCCGGAAAGCGTTCTGCTGATGAGCATCAGCCCAGGCGAGATTTTTACCTTGACAGCCTCGGCTGAAAAGGATATCTTGACTAGGGATAGTGTAGTTGGCTGGATTTTGATTGTTGACGATCACCTGAAAGGAGTAACAGATATGGAAAAGAGAATCTTAGCGGTACTGGTATTGCTTTTTGCGGCTAGTACCACCTTTGCCCAGACACCCGCGGATAGTAGCAAAACAGAGGAAAAGCTGGAGTTGGGTCCCCGCCTGAAGCTCAAGAACAAACCAGGTGACTCCGCCTTCAAGTTTAGGCTACCAAACCAGAATTCCCCGGAAATCTTGAAGAAATATGGGGAGGCAAAGGAAGAGGAGACGCCCATCTACAGCAACATGCCCATGGCAAAATACACCAATAAGCGGGAAGACATCCCCAACCATAAAGCAGATGAATCCGCGACAAAGTACCATCTACTGAAGAAGCGCTACAAGGTGCTGCCCTTACCCACTGAGCCAGAAGTTCCTGCCCAGGGAGGTGAGTAGACTGCATCTTGGGAGAGATGCCTGCTGGGGCGTGTGACTAGTTGGTTTCTGGCTTGATTAAAAAAAAACGGCCCTAAAAACGAGAGCGCCTTTCCGCAGCAATGTAGAAAGGCGCTCTCGTTTTTATAATCACCAATGGGGATTAAGCCTGCATTAGGAAGGCTTTGATGTACTCATCCAGGTCACCGTCCAGCACGTTCTGCACATCGGTGCGTTCTACGCCGGTTCTGATGTCTTTGATGAGTTTGTATGGGTGCAACACGTAGTTCCGGATCTGCGACCCGAAGTCGATGCGTTTTTTGGTGCTTTCCACCTTGTCGCGCTCCTCGTTGCGTTTGTTGATCTCAATCTGGTAGAGCTGTGATTTCAACATCCGGATGGCGTGTTCTTTGTTCATGAGCTGCGAGCGCTCAATCTGCACCGCAATGGTGATACCGGTTGGTTTGTGTTTCAGACGCACCGCGGTCTCCACCTTGTTCACATTTTGGCCACCCGCGCCACCGGCCCGGTACGTGTCCCACTCAATGTCGCCGGGGTTCACGTTGATCTCAATGGTTTCATCCACCACCGGGTACACGAACACCGAGGCAAAGGAGGTATGGCGCCTTCCGCCCGAGTCAAACGGGGAGATGCGCACCAGACGGTGCACGCCAATTTCGGCTTTCAGGTACCCGTAGGCGAAATCACCGTCAAACTGCAGCGTGGCCGATTTAATGCCCGCGCCCTCGCCCGGTTGGAAATCGACTTGCTTCACCGAGTAGCCTTTGCGCTCGCCCCACATGAGGTACATGCGGTAGAGCATCTCGGCCCAGTCCTGGCTTTCGGTCCCGCCGGCGCCGGAGTTTACTTCCAGCACCGCGCCCAACTGGTCTTCCTCGTTGCTGAGCATCCGCTTGAATTCCAGGCCTTCTACGGTTTCCTCTGCAGCTTTAAACTCAGCCGAGATGTCTTCTTCTGAAACATCACCTTCTTTGTAGAAATCATAGAGCACTTCCACGTCATCCACGGCTTTGGAGGTGTTCTCGAAATCATCGGTCCAGGTCTTCAGAGTCTTGGCCTCTTTCAGGACCGTTTCGGCTTTTTTAGGATCGTCCCAGAAATCAGGGGCAGCGGATTTGGCCTCAATGGCGGTTACTTGTTCTTTCTTGGCATCGTAGTCAAAGATACCTCCTCAACGCCTCTACGCGGCCTTTCAATTCTTTTACTTGTTCTTGGGTCATAACAGGAGTGTGCTAATTGTAAACAGGGGAATTAGCCGTTTTTGCAAAGATACTAGTTATAAGGAAAGAAGCCGGAAAAGGTTGTAGTCCGGTCTTGGGCCAGGTAGAATAAGCGTATTTATAGAAAAGTAGGCTCAAAACAGCAGGGAAAGGGATTTTTGGATTCTTACACGGCTGACTTTCTACTTATATCAACTGCTTGAAAGCCTTTGCATAAACTTGAGCAAGGCGCTGTAATATTAGGGAAAAGGGGACTACTAATGATGCAAAGGCTATAATCAGGGCCGATACCACAGTAGTCAACTTTACTTACAAATAACCCTTCATAGAATGCGTAAATTTTACCAATATGTTTCCTTTCCGGTATTCAAACGCAACGTCAGCAGATTCGCTTTTTTAGCCTCTGTTGTAGCCTTGCAGTCATGTAACTATGCCAAGTCTAACCAGCAGGTGGTGACCTCAGATGACTGCGGCATGAACTGGAAGAAAATACAGGCCGGAGACGCGGTGCCTAAAGGAATGGGGAATCCTTGCTTCATGAAGGTGGTGATTCCTAATTTCCCCATGCAAGGCGATAGCCGGTTTATCTCCAACCTGAAGGATAGGGTAAGGGCCTCCATCCATATTGATTACGACTATTCCATCACAGAGCCCCTGGCGTTCATCAAGCAAGCCAAGTTTCTGGGGAAAGCCAATGCCCATGCCGATAGTGGCGAAGCCTTGGAGCCGACCGCATTTGAGGGCGCCGAGAACATGGTCATAGACAAAAGAATCAGAGACGTGAGCAAAGCGCTCTTTCTGAAAGAAGATATTGTGGAACTAGACCAGGCAGAGTTAGAAAGCCAGCTTCTGGTGGAGTCAAACAAAGTACTAGAGCCGCTGGGCGTGCACCTGAACTTCATCACCCTGACGTTTGACCTGGACGAGCAAACCCGCCAGGCCATAGATATCTCCACGGCCATGAAAATCTATGAGAGCAAAGGACTGACCGAGGTAGGCAAGGAAGTAATTGTCTCCAGGGCCGGTGCAACCAAAGTAACCGTGGAAAATAAGCTGACGCCCCAAACTGCGCCGCAGGAAGAAGAATAAAGAACAGAGTTTTCTAGGTGAATCGGCGTGTTTCTTACCTTCGGTCCTCCATCTGAGGAAATCACAGTGGCGTAAATGAGAAAGCCGTTTCTGGGCTGTTTTAGGTAAAACAGCCCAGAAACGGCTTTCTCATTTCATCAGGTTGGCTTACACTACCGGCACCACCCATCCATGCGGATCAGGGGCCAGGCCGTAGCGGATGTTGTCTAACTCCGTAGAAATCTTGTTGGAGAGCGTCCGGTCAGCCAGGGCTGGCAACACCATTTCCTCGCCTCTGAAGGTAATGGACTTGATGTGCGCGATGGTGGCTGCAGTACCGGTCCCGAAAGCGTCTTCCAGTTTGCCAGCCTGGTAGGCATCCACAATCTCCTGCACTTTGATGCGTCTTTCTTCTACTTCCACGCCCCAGTCGCGGGCCAGTTGCAGTACGCTGTCGCGGGTGATGCCGGCCAGAATGGAAGTGCTCAGCGCAGGGGTAATCAGTTTGCCGTCAATCACAAACATCACGTTCATGGTGCCGGATTCCTCAATGTAGTTGTGCTCGCGGCCATCGGTCCAGATGATCTGGTGATAGCCTTCTTCGTGGGCCAGTTTGGCCGGCAGAAGCGAGCCGCCGTAGTTCCCGGCTGCCTTGGCAAACCCGAATCCTCCTTCTACGGCGCGGGTGTAGTGTTCCTCAATTTTCACGCGCACCGGCTCAGCATAGTAGCCGCTGGCAGGGCTGCAGAAAATCATGAATTTATATTCTGTGGAGGGACGCACGCCCAGGAGGCCTTCTGACCCGAACATGAACGGACGGATATACAATGAATAACCAGGGCGCTGCGGAACCCAGTCAGCATCCAGGGCCACCAGTTGTTTCAGGCCATCCATAAAAATATCCTCCGGAATCTCGGGCATGCACAAGCGTACCGCCGATTTGTTCATCCGGGCCCAGTTGTCTAACGGACGGAACAGCACCACTTTGCCATCCTGGGTTTTGTAAGCCTTCATCCCCTCAAACATAGCCTGGCCGTAGTGCAGGGCAGCCGTGGCCGGACTCAGTTCAATAGGGCCGTACGGCAGGATGCGCGGTTGTTGCCAGGCGCCGTCTTTGTAGTCTACCTCCAGCATATGGTCCGCGAAAACTTTCCCGAACTGCAGGTTTTCCAGGTCAAGATCGGCTAATTGGCTCGCCGAGGTAACCGTGGTATGGATAGAAATGGATTCTGTTTGCATAGGTTAGATGTATAGGTAATAAGTATACGCAATTCTGGTGATTCTGAATAAAAAAAGCCTCACATCCGAGGCTTCCAGGTGATTTCTTTTACGTTCAGTTCCAGGGCCATGGCGCGGCTCAAAACAAAGAGAAAGTCAGACAAACGGTTAAGGTACTGCACCACCAGATCATCTACGTGGGACTCTTCCTGCAGGGCAATGGCCAGGCGCTCGGCGCGGCGGCAAACGGTGCGGGCCACGTGGCAGAAAGAAACTGCCTGATGGCCGCCGGGCAAAATGAAATTACGCAGGGGCGGCAACTGCTCGTCCAGCAGGTCCATCTGCACTTCCAGAAACTGGATATCTGTGAGGTGCAGATCCGGGGTCTGGACCTTGCCTTCTTTCACCGGATCGGTGGCCAGGGTAGACCCGATGGTGAAGAGCCGGTCCTGGATCTCGGAGAAGAGGTGCTGCCGCTTCTGGTTTACTTCCTGGTCACGGACTACGCCCAGAAAAGAGTTCAGTTCGTCTACGGTGCCGTAGGCCTCAATACGCAGGTGTGATTTCTTTACGCGGGTTCCGCCAATAAGGGAAGTTTCGCCTTTGTCACCGGTTTTGGTGTATATTTTCATTCAGTGGTATTCAGAGCGGCCGCTTTCAAAGCAGGAACCGTGATGTTGAGGTTCATTTCATCAGACTCTACCAGTCCGTCGCGCAGGCGCACAATGCGGTGGGCGTAATGGGCGATGTCATCTTCGTGGGTCACCATGATGATGGTGTTGCCTTTGGCGTGCAGGGCCTCAAACAAGCCCATGATCTCATAGGAGGTCTTGGTGTCCAGGTTACCTGTTGGCTCATCGGCCAGGATAATGCTAGGGTCATTTACCAGCGCCCGGGCAATGGCCACCCGCTGGCGCTGCCCGCCCGAGAGTTCGTTGGGTTTGTGTTTGGCCCGGGAGCCCAGCCCTACGCTGTCCAGGGCCGCCATGGCGCGTTCCTCGCGCTCCGCCCGGCCGTAGCCTGCGTAGATGAGCGGCAAGGCCACGTTGTCCAGGGAAGAGGAGCGGGGCAGCAGGTTGAACGTCTGGAACACGAACCCGATTTCCTTGTTGCGGACGGTGGCCAGTTCATTGTCCACCATGTTGCTGACATCGTTGCCGTTGAGGATGTACGTGCCCGAGGTAGGGGTGTCCAGGCAGCCCACAATGTTCATAAGCGTGGATTTACCAGAGCCAGATGGCCCCATGAACGCCACATACTCTCCTCTCTTTATCTCAATGGAGATAGACCGCAGGGCATGAATGGTTTCATTCCCCATCTGGTACATCTTGGAGATACTCTCGGTTTTAATGATGGTGCTCATACGGCTTCGCTTATTGCCATTCTTGCTGGAGCGCTTCGCTGGCCTGCAATTGGGGCGCTATTTCTTGTCTAAAAGTAAGGTATTCCTGAGGACTTACCAAAAGCTCCAGTTGCTCCAAGCCCTGCAACGCATAGTCGCGCAGGCCTTGGGTCAGGGCCACTTTCACGTAGGCTTTCCGCAGCGCCACCGAGGTTGGGTTATACCCGATGCCCTCCAGCAGCAGGTCATAGGCCCGCATGGGTTGTTTCTGCTGCACAAAGAAATCGGCGGCAGCCAACTGCCCGGCCTCAGACCACGGAGCCCGTTGTAATAACTGGTTGAATAGATTAGTCGCGGCTTTGCCGTTATTATTACGCTGGGCCAGCAAAGCTTGGTAATAAAGTCTGGTGCCCGCATCCTGCGGCGTAAAATAGAGGTTGGGCAGTTCGGTGCGCAATTGGTCCCATTTCTGGCTTCTCCACCAAAGCTCGGCTTGTAAGGTATTCGCCTCTGATTTTAGGCCGTTTTTGGCAAAACCAGCCGGAAAATGGATGCTTAGCAGATTCTGGGCCGTGTTGAAGTTGTTCTCCTGAAGGTACCGGGCCACCAGCGGTAAGGCTGCCACCGGCGCTAAAGCCTGCGTGGTGATGCCGTTGGCCACACTCTCCATCTGGGCCAACGGCAGAGAAGCCGCCTTGAGCTGCAGGAAGCGTACTTTAAGAGAATCTGGGGCGGTGACGGCCTGCTCTGGTGTCAACTGTGTGGCAATCGCGATCTGCGTGGCGGCGGTCCGTTGGGCTACGTCCGGGAAAGGGGAGGCGCCTAGAGCAATCTCGGTGGCTTGGCCGAAATTTCCTGCTAACGCATAGGCCACCACGGCATGCAGGTGGGCGTCGCGGTAGCCGGTTTGCCGGGCTTTGTGGAAATACTCGGCGGCCAGCGGGTACAGTTTGCCCTGCAGCATCCATTGGCCCAGAATGTCATAGTAGTAGCCGCCCGTGCTGCCACTGTTCGCCGCCAGGTTCTCCAGGGTGACTTTGGCCAGGGTAGGTTGTGGTTTGGAAGCAGTGCCTTGCCGGAGCAGCAACGACTTAATCAGCGTAAGGTCATCCAAGAAAGCCTGGTTTTGTTCCTGCCGCAGCAGCATGTTCAACCGCGTGAAAGTAGCCGTGCTGTCTTTGGCATTGCCAGGAAATAGCTGTCGATTATAGAAATGGGCGAAGGTCTGGGTAGACAACGCGCTGTCCTGAGGCAAAGCCGGCAAGTTCTGGGGTTTAGCCCCTCCCAAAACCAGGGCAATGGCCACTCGGTTGGTGAGCAGCGGACCGTAGGTGCCGGCGGCGTAACGGTTGGCGAACTCTTTGGCTTGTTGGGGAAACTTATGGCTGGCCAGGAACGCCAATTGGTTTGCTTGGATGACCTCGGGCTCTTTGCTTTGGGCCAGCGCGGCATCCAGGTAGAGCCCCGCCGAGTCAGAGAAGGCGGTGGTGCCGTAGAGGATTCCCAAGTTGTTCAGGAGCGGTGCGTGGTCTGGGAACGTTTTCACGGCTTCCTGCAGCACCTTGAGATGGTCAAACAGGTCTGAGGAGGAAGTGAACAGACTGGCCAACCGCAGATAACCTTCCGGCGTGGGCTTTCTTTCCAGCGCTTCCTGCAGACGGTTCATCTCTAGTGAGCGCATGCCGCCTTGGTGGTACATATCGGCTAGGGAGAAGCTGGAACGTTGGTTGTTGCGTGACTGCACGCTGGCCTCGTTGTAGAACTGCTCCGCTAGTAAGGGCGTTTCCTCGGTCTGGCGGTACACATCGCCCAGGTAATTGTAATAACCAGCCTGGTGCTGGAAATAGAGCGCGTAATTGCTGCGCAGCACCATCACGACCAACAACACGGTGCCCATGAGGTACACGGTAAAATAAGGCAACTGCCGCGGGTCATAGACCACCTTGAAAACCCGTAGTTTCTGCTTGATCAGCGGCCCGAAATTCACCAGCACGTAGATAAAGAACGCCACACCGTACGCTAAGTGTGTCACAATGATGGCACTGCGATAGGCATTTACCAACGGGTCATTGGCCAGCAGGAACGCGTAGGCCAGGTTCAGAAAGGTGAGCAGGGCAAGCACCAGGTACAGCGGCGCGGCCTCGGTCTCAAATCGGAAAAAGCGGGTGTAATGGAGTTGCCGTTGCTTCAAGCCCCAAAGACCCACCAGCGCCGAGCAGAGGAACACCACCAAAGCATCCAGCCCGGCGAACTCAAACTGGATCATGCCGGTTTGGCGCAGGTACAGCAGCAACAAATTTCCCAGGTACAGCAGACTGATGAGCACAAACTGCACCAAGCCAAAACGGCGCTGCGGTTGCTGTGCCTGCGTGTTGAACCACAGCAGGCCGTGCAGGTTCTCATAGGCCACCAGAATCATGAACAGCACCGATGCCACAAAGCTAGCCAGGGTGCTGTAATTGACCACGTGCAAGGCGGTCAGCGGAGCGGGCAGAGAAGAGAAACGGAACAAGGCCAGGCTCAAAAGCAGAATGACCACCCCGAAGAACAGGAACCGGCCCAGGAAAGACACCCGCGTCCAGAATGCCTGAAATACAAAACTGCCCAGCCCCAAAACGGCTAGGGCAATCAGCAGCAGGATTCGGCTGGTTTCTGAGAAAACGCCCAGTAAATCCAGGTTGAACGTTGAGAGCCAGAGCATGCCCAGCGTCACGGCGGCGTAATAGGGAATGCGCTTGAGGGTACTGGCCAGCGTCCAGAAGAAGGTAAGGGCCACCGCCAGTCCCGCGAAATAAACCCAGGTAGCCCAGAGTGGAAGCTGCATATCGCCCATGGCGTAGCGTTCCGTCACCAGGTAGGCGTTCACTTCTACGCGCATGGGCGTGAGCAGGGAAGAGGAAGGGTCTAAGTGGGCCTCGGCGGGGAACAGTTCCGCCTGCTTCTCCAGCGGAAATACCAGTTCCTGCCCGTTAAGGTACCCGTAAAAACCTAACCCAATGGTGCCCAGCACCAGCAGGGCCAAGAGAGAATACAGAAAGCGGCGGCCAGGCTCCACCTGGGGCCAGAACGAAAAAAGCTTCATTCAGGCCTACTCCAGTACTTTAGGAACCCTGAAATAATCTGAGTCTTTGCGCGGAGCCAGTTTCAAGGCATCTTCGTGGCGCACGGTGTTCTGGGCGGTATCCTCGCGCATCACGTTCAGCTCCTCCGAGATATGGATCAAAGGTTCTACGTTCTGGGTGTCCAGCTGGCGCAGTTGGTCTACCCAGTCCAAGATGTTGTTCAGGTCTTTGAGCATTTCCTGCTCTTTGGTCTCGTCAAACTCAAGCCGGGCTAAGTGCGCCAGCTGGCGTAGGGTTTCTATGTTGGTGCTCATGGTTTTTCTGATCTAAAGTCTCTTGAATGATGGAGTGCGTTTGGTTTTTCAGGAACTCCAGGTCCTGCATGGTCAACCCCTGGGTAGGGATGGGCCGGTGAATGATCATCTCCAGCGGATGGTACCGGATGATGAGTTTGCCCTTCACATCGGGCAGAAACAGGTGGTTGTACGGCATGGTGATGGGCACAAGGGGAACCTGTTTCTCAATGGCCAGCTTGAACGGACCGTCTTTGAACGGCAACAGCTTGCTGCCAGACTCCGGCGAAATTTTCCCTTCGGGGAAAATCACGATGCTGCGGCCCGCCTCCAGGCTCTGCTTGCTGGCAATATACGCTTTGGCACTGCTGATGGGGCTGTCACGGTCCACCGAGATGTACAGCGCGTCATAGATCTTGCCCCACAACGGCACCTTGGTCAAGGATTTCTTCCCCACGAAATTGAGGAAACCAGGGATGGCCGCCAGAATCATGGGAATGTCAATGTAGGAGCTGTGGTTTGGCGCGAACACGTATTTCTGGTTGGGGTTCAGTTGCTCCATGCCTTTCACCGTCACCGGCATCAGGTACATGCGCAACTGGAACTTAGACCAGAGGCGATTGAGGTGGTGCGCGTGTCTCAGCCGGTTAGGCCTGGCAATCAGCACCCGGAACAGGGGATACGAGGTGAGAAATGGTAATACAAACCAGGCGGTGCACCACACGGAGTAAACCTTCTTGCCGATTCCTTTTAACCTGTTCATCTTTCCCAAAATTAGTTAATTAATAAGAAAAGCACCACATGTGCCCGCGGCAAAGCCGATTTTGGCCTGTTTTCAGTAAATCGGCTTCAAAACGGCAAACGCGCCGCGGGGCTAGTTAGTGCCAAACCGGGCTGTTTATTTAGGTCGGCGGGTGAGCAGGATTTTCTCGGCCTTGAGCAAACCGGCAATACTGATGGCATCGGTGATCTCGCTGTCCATGGCCATGCGCACGGCCTCGTGCAAAGGTAACTTCCAGATTTTGAGGTCTTCGGTTTCCTCAAACTCGGTCTCGCCGGCGGTCAGTTCCTCGGCCAGGAAAATGAAGCCTTCCTCATCGGTCACGGAGTTGGAGGTATGGATTCTGCCGATGTTCGTCCACTCGGCGGCGGTGAAGCCGGTCTCCTCTTTCAGCTCGCGCTTCGCGGATTCCAGCGGATCAATCCCGATCGGGCCGCCGCCCATGGGGATTTCCCAAGAGTACTCATTCACGGTGTAGCGGTACTGCCCAACCAGCCAGGTGTTGCCTTCCTCGTCAATAGGAATAATCCCGATGGCTTTGTTCTTCATGGAAACCACGCCGTAGATGCCCTGGCCACCCCCCGGGTTGATCACCTGCTCCTCGCGCACGCTGATCCAGGGGTTCTCGTAGATAGGTTTAGAGTCTAAGGTTTTCCAGGGGTTCTCTTCTGAGTGGTGTGGTTTTTCAAAGTGCATGTTGTCTTGCGTTTAGGGCCGGAGTGTTACCGCTGTTTAGGAGCCGTTTTCTTAAAAACAGCCCCTAAGCGGCCTCATGAATATCTTATGTATAAAGGAAAGCTGATTTAAACGTGGGTGCGTACCGCCTCGGCGGCCTGTTGGTAGACCTCTTCGTACATCGGCACGATCTTACCAATCTCAAATTCCTTGGCGCGGGCCAGGGCGTTGGCTTTGAAGGTTGGCAGTTGGTCGTCCTGCAAAAGGAAGAGCGTGTTTTTGACCATGTCTTTCACGTCGCCCACGTTGCTTACGAACCCGGTTACGCCGTGCACGTTCAGCTCGGGCAAGCCCCCGGCATTGGACGAGATCACGGGCACCTCGCAGGCCATGGCTTCCAGCGCCGCCAACCCGAAACTTTCTTTCTCGGAGGGCATCAGGAAGACATCGGCAATGGAAAGTAGTTCTTCCACGGCTTCCAGTTTGCCCAGGAACCGCACATCAGCGCAGATGCCCAACTTGCGGCAAAGGTTTTCCATCTTAGGCCGCTCCGGACCGTCGCCCACCAGCAACAGTTTGCTGGGCATCTGCTCCCGTACCTTGGAGAAAATCTTGATGACATCGCCAATGCGCTTCACCGCCCTGAAGTTGGAGGTGTGCACCAGCAGTTTCTCGCCAAACGGCGCGATGGCTGATTTAAAGTGTTCTTTGCGCTGTTTCTGGAAACGCTCCAGGTTGATGAAGTTGGGGATGACCACAATCTCCTTCTCAATAGGAAAGTGCTCATACGTCTCGCGCTTCAGGTCCTCAGACACCGAGGTCACCGCGTCTGACTGGTTGATGCTGAACGTCACTACCGGTTCATAGGAAGCGTCTTTGCCCACCAGGGTGATATCGGTGCCGTGCAGCGTGGTGATGACCGGTATCTGGATGCCTTTGGTGAGCAGGATCTGCTTGGCCATGTATGCCGCCGAGGCGTGCGGAATGGCGTAGTGCACGTGCAGGACGTCTAGTTTTTCATACTGCACAATGTCTACCATCTTGCTGGCCAGGGCCAGTTCATACGGCGGATACTGGAACAGCGGGTAATTGGGGATATTTACTTCGTGGTAAAACAGGTTCTCGTTGAAGTGGTCCAGGCGGGCCGGTTGGCTGTAGGTGATAAAATGCACCTTATGCCCTTTCTGCGCCAAGGCTTTACCCAACTCTGTGGCCACCACTCCGCTACCGCCAAAGGTAGGGTAGCATACAATTCCAATCTTCATGCGCGTATGTGTTTGCCGCGAAGTTACGGTTTCGGCTCTAACGATTGATATACTACGTCATGAATCCGGGTGCGGATGTTGTATTTGAGTAGTTTATCGTTCTCAGAGTCTGGATAGACGCGGTTAGAAAGGAAAATGTAAATAATGTTGTTCTCAGGGTCTACCCAGGCCCCGGTGCCCGTGAAGCCCGTGTGCCCGAAGGTGCTCAGCGGCGCCAAGGTAGAGGTCGGGCCGTTCCCGTCAGGATCGGCTTTGTCCCAGCCAATGCCGCGGCGGCTATTTTTGCTGCCGTTTTCTGAAAACTCGGTCACAACTGGGGTTTTGAAATACTGCTGCCCGCCGTACTTCCCGTTCTGCAAATCCATCTGCATGAGAATGGCCAGGTCATTGGCGTTGGAGAAAAGACCCGCGTGCCCGGCCTTGCCGCCCAATAGGGCTGCGTTGCCGTCATGCACCGTGCCTTGCAGCGGCACCCCGGGTTTGAACTGGGAACCGGGCGCCGTTGGCGCAATCTGCTCTTTCAGAAATTTGTTCAGCGGGTTGAAGGTCAACGTGGCGGCCCCCAGCGGCGCATAGAAGTTCTGCTCCAGAAAATCGGGAAGGGGTTGGTTAAGGAGGCGCTCGGCAATCCGTTTCATGATGTGTAGGCCCAGGTCTGAGTAGCGGTACTCAAACTTTCCGTTGGGCAGGCGCTTTCCTGCCAGTTCAGACTTCACCACCCACTTCCATACCGAGTCTTCCAGCCGTTTGTTGCTGTACACGCCGGGTACCACCAGGTTAGGGTAGGACTCAGAAGGAAGGCTGTCATAGTAAATGGGGTTCAGCTTACCGTCTTTCAGGGTCTTGGTCCAAAAAGGAATGTAGGCCACCAAACCCGCTTGGTGCAAAAGCACGTCGCGCACGGTGAGGTTGGCTTTGTTAGAGCCTTTCAGTTCGGGTAGGTAAGTCACCAATCTGGCGTCCAAGTTCAGGCGGCCCTGGTCTTTGAGGAACATCACGGCCTGTAAGGTGGCCGCTACTTTGGTGATAGAGGCCAGGTCATAGATGGTTTTCTCGGTTACCGGTTGGGTGCGGTCATAGGTGTAATAGCCGTAGCCTTTCTCCATCACCACCGTACCGTCTTTCACCACCAGCACCTGGCAACCCGGCGTGGCGGCGTAGGCGATGGCCTCCAGCGCGATGTTGTCTATCTGATTCAGGATTCCCGAGTTCATGCCCACGCTTTCGGGGATGGAGTATTTGAGGCGGTTGAGAGAAGGCGTAGAAATGCCGAATCCGGCCTTGAACTTAGGCGAAGCGGTCACCGGCAGTCGGCCGTTGGCCGGAAGTGCCCCAAACAACACCTGCGGAATCACCTTGCGGGTGACCTCGTTGTCTTCGTAACCGCACACGAGCCAATCGCTGCCTTCAAAATTCCTGAGGCTGTAGGCGTTGCCCATCACCACTACTACCACTTTTTTGGTTGGGTCGCGCTGCAGTTCCCTGATAAAGCCCAGGGCGTTGCCCGATAAGTTGTAGTTGTTGCCCGGGTTGTTGTTGAGATTGTGCAAGGAAACCACTACCACGTCTGTGCCGGCCAGATCGCGCCGAATGCCCGCGTACACGCTGTCCGGGGTTACCCGGCTGGTCACCGCGAACTTTTTGAAGGAGGCGTATTTGTCCAGCGTCTGGGTAAGCACGTTGTTGATGCCGGCCCCCACAGATACCGAGGCGAACTCCGTGGTATCCAGCACCCGGAAAGGCAGCAGGTCGTTCTTATTAGCAACCACCGTTACCGCCTGCTCATACAATTGCTGCTGCAAGACCTGGCTTACTGGGCGGCTCAGGTCCTGCGAAAGGTTCTCCAGGTTCACAGGCGTGTACTGGTTCAGGCCGGCCCAATACTTGGCGTGCAGCATCTTTCGCACCCTGATCTCAATGTCCCGCTCAGAGATGGTGCTGTCGGCCAGGGCTTTTTTGATGCTGGCGAACGCTTTGGGCACGTTTTCAGAAAACAAGAGCACATCGTTGCCGGCTTTCAGGGCCAGGGCATCCACTTCGCCGGGTTCATGGTAGCGGGTCACGCCTTTCATGTTCAGGGCATCGGTGAAAACCAAGCCCTCATACTGCATCTGCCCTTTCAATAAGTCATTCACCAGGTAGGGCGACAAAGTAGCGGCGCGGTTAGCGATGGAATCCAGCTTAGGCACGTGCAAATGCGCCACCATCACGCCCATCACACCGGCATCAAAAGAACGTTTGAAGGGGTACAGCTCCACCTCGGTGAGGCGGGCCATGTCATGGGAGAGTACGGGCAGGGAGAAATGCGAATCAGCATCAGTGTCGCCGTGGCCGGGAAAATGCTTGGCTACCGCAATGATGCCGTGGTCCTGCAACCCTTTGATGTAGGCGATGCTGCGGGCGGTCACCTGCTCTTTGCTCTCGCCAAAAGAACGGTTCCCGATGACCGGGTTGTTGGGATTGCTGTTCACGTCCACCACCGGCGAGAAATTCACGTGAATGCCCAGACGTTTGAGTTTCAAGGCAATTTCGCGGCCCATGAGGTACACGTAGCGGTCGTCTTGCAGGGCACCCAGAGTCATCTGCTTCGCGAAATGCATGCTGCTGTCCAGGCGCATGTCCAGGCCCCACTCGGCGTCGGTGGCCACCAGCAAGGGAACTTTAGCCAAGCTTTGGTACCGGTTGGTGAGTTTGGCCTGGCGCACGGGGCCGCCCTGCATGAACATGACGCCGCCAATGCCGTACTGGGTGATCAGGTTTTCGATTTCCCGGATGTGGCTCTGCGGTTTGTTGGAGTACGCGGCCACCATGAAGAGCTGACCAAGGCGCTGGTCAGGGGTAAGAGATTGATAGACACTGTCTACCCAATGTTGCTCTTGTTCAGAAATGTTGCCCCGGCCTTTAGGGCCGAACCCCGATAAAGCCATCCAGGCGCCCATTACTACGGTCAGTAGCCACAGGCTATATCGCTTTAGCATTTCGCAACGCGTAATTTAATTTGAATAACTGTTTCATAGGGCTAATTTCGCAGAGGAAAACTAGCCGCGGCTGAGTGGCTCTGAAGCGTTTTGGGCCGGAATTTGAAAAAACGGCATAAAACAGGATTTGTTCAGAGCGACTCCTCCCCATTTTGGCTCCAACCCCGTTTCCAGTCAATCCCTGTCCTTTTGGAGCGGGAAAAAGTGCGGAAAAAGAGCGAAAAGCCAGAAGGCTAGGGAGGTAAGGCCGCCGTTTAAGCTGGTAATATTACTCAAAAATTTGCTTCGGTGTCTGAAAAGTTGGCGAAACCCCTTGGTTTCACCGCCGGAAAGGCCGCCCCCGAAGAGGAAAATAAAAACTACGCAGGGAAGTTTGTATGGCAGATATCATCCGATTGTTACCCGAGTACCTGGCCAACCAGATCGCCGCCGGCGAAGTGGTGCAGCGCCCGGCCTCAGTGGTAAAGGAGTTGTTGGAGAATAGCGTAGACGCGCGCAGCAGCAGCGTAACCTTAATCATCAAAGACGCGGGCAAGCAGCTCATTCAGGTGGTGGACGATGGGGTAGGCATGACCGAGACCGACGCCCGCATGTGCTTTGAGCGGCACGCCACGTCCAAAATAAAGACCACTGAAGACCTTTTCCGCATCCGGACCATGGGTTTCCGCGGTGAGGCCATGGCCTCTATTGCGGCGGTAGCCCAGGTGGAACTGAAGACCCGCGCTCGCGGGGCAGAACTGGGTTCTTGCCTCACCATTGAAGGCAACGAAGTCATCAAGCAGGAGCCGGTGGCCATGGCCGAGGGAACGGTGGTGAGCGTGAAGAATCTGTTTTTCAACGTGCCCGCCCGCCGCAATTTCCTCAAGACCAACCCCGTGGAGATGCGCCACATCCTGGACGAGTTTCAGCGCGTGGCCCTGGCCAACCCAGAGATTGCCTTTGCTTTGTACCAGAACGAGGTGGAGGTGATGAATCTGCCCGCCGGGAAGCTGAGCCAGCGGATTGTGAGCATTTTCGGGAAAGAGTACAAAGAACAGATGGCGGCCTGCGAGGAGACCACACCGTTCCTCACGGTCAAAGGCTACATCGGGAAACCCGAGTTTGCCAAGAAGAGCCGCGGCGAGCAGTTTTTCTTCGTGAACAACCGCTACATCAAGAGCCAGTACCTGAACCACGCGGTGCTTACCGCCTTTGAGGGCCTGCTGCCCAAAGACAGTTTTCCGTTTTACGTGCTTTTTCTGGAAATCGCGCCGGAAACGATTGACATCAACGTGCATCCCACCAAGACCGAAATCAAGTTTGAGGACGAGAAAACCGTGTACGCCATTGTGCGGGCGGCCGTAAAGCAGAGCCTGGGACTGCACAACATCGCCCCGTCGCTGGATTTTGGGGCCGATGTGAACTACATTCCGCTGCAGCCCATGAAATTCCCGGCCTCTATGGACTTTGAGACCGCGCCCGCGCTGGCGCCCCGGGCCTCGGCGAGAGCAAGTCAGCCTACCACGTTCACTTCCCGGGCCTCGGGCGGTGGCGATAGAGACGACAGCTATTCAGATTTCGCCCCCACCCGCGAGGTGTCGCGGGCCACTTCATCACCTGACACCAACCTTTTCCCAGAAGAGGAGGAGGATTCTCTCACACCATCAAAAAACAGCATGACGGGCGGCTCCAAAACCTTGCAGGTGCACCAGAAATACCTCATGGTGCAGGTAAAATCGGGGTTGATGGTAGTGGACCAGCAGGCAGCCCAGGAGCGAATCTTGTACGAGAAATACAGCCAGGCTTTGGGTAAACGCACCGGCGCCTCCCAGCAACTGCTCTTTCCGCAGACCCTGCAGCTCTCGCCCGCCGATTTCTCTCTGGTGATGGAGTTGTCTGAGGAGTTCACGGCGCTGGGCTTCGTGTTCAATGATTTCGGGAACAATACGCTGGTGGTGAACGGGATTCCGGCGGAGATTCCGCTGCGCGATGAGAAAGAACTCATTGAAGGGCTGCTGGAGCAGTACAAGAACAACCTATCGGCCTTGAAGGTGGATCGGCAGGAAAACCTGGCCCGGGCCATGGCCAAGCGCGTGGCCTCGCGCCTCACGGGCCGGCTGAGTGACCAGGAGATGAACGCGCTGGTAGACAGGTTGTTTGGGTGCCAGGTGCCCAACTACACGCCCAGCGGGCAGAAAACGCTGGTGATTCTGCAGACCGAGCAACTCCAGGACCTGTTTCTGCGGGGGTAACCTTGCGCGCGAAGGTGGAAAGAAGGAGATAGCTGATTTTTTAAGCGGGTCTGGGTACCATTAAGGGGCATTCCGTCGTACTGTTGTAAGCAGAACCATTACTTTCAAAACCGGTTACCTAAAGGAGAAAAGGTTGGGACCGCATGGTTTTGCCCGGCTTTTTCGTTTCCTTTAAACTATACATACTTAACGTCCTTCTATGCCACCCATCACGCCCATGGTGCGTAACCTGCTTATTCTGAACGTGCTGATGTTCTTCTTAAGCGACAGGTTGTTTCCAACGGAAATGTTTGCCTTGCACGATATCCGCTCAGATGCTTTCCGGCCGTACCAATTTGTGACCCACATGTTTATGCACGGGAACCTGGGCCACCTGTTCAGCAACATGTTCAGCTTGTTTATCTTCGGGCCCATGCTGGAGCGGTACTGGGGCGAGCTGCGGTTTCTTTCGTTTTACCTGATCACGGGCCTTGGCGCCAGTCTGCTGTATTCTCTGGTGCACCATTATGAGATCACTCAGGTGCTGGACGGTGCGGCGGCCTTTATGCAGAACCCAGATCCTATAGACTTCAAGAACTTGCTGGAGAAAGGCGGCATTAATGTGCGCGGCATGGAGGCATTCCTCATTGATTTCAACCGCAACCCTAAAGATGCCCAATTAATCATGCAAGCCAAATCATTCGCCTCCCGTATGACCGAGGTGGTGGTAGACAGCCCCATGCTGGGCGCTTCTGGCGCGGTTTTCGGGATTCTGATGGCCTTCGGGATGCTGTTCCCCAATACCGAGCTGATGCTGCTGTTTTTCCCGGTGCCCATCAAAGCCAAGTACTTTGTACTTATGTACGGCGCTTTTGAATTATATTCGGGATTAAATAGAACTCCCGGCGATAACGTGGCGCACTACGCGCATTTGGGGGGGATGCTTTTTGCGTATATCTTACTGAAACTTTGGGAACGGCAACGCAACAATTTTTACTAAACTATGACCAGTATTTTTGACGATATAAGATCGGCGTTCAGCAAGGGGAACAATGCCCTGCACCAGCTCATTTTCATCAATGTGGTGGTGTTTGCGGTTCTCATTATTCTGCGCACGGTTATGACGCTGAGCGGCTCGGGCGGCATGTTTGCCTACCTGATGACCTTCCTGAGCATGCCTTCCAACCTACAGCTCTTCGCGTTCCGGTTCTGGACTATCATCACCTACTTCTTCACGCATTTGGAGTTCTTCCATATCCTGTTCAACATGCTCAACCTGTACTGGTTTGGTATGCTGATAAGAGAGTACCTGGGCGATAAACGGTTGGTGAACCTCTACGTGCTGGGCGGACTGGCTGGTGGCCTGATTTACCTTGTCAGCTACAACACCATCCCGTACCTGCAACTCCGCGCCGAGGGGTCTTTCATGATGGGAGCCTCTGGTAGTGTGATCGCCATTATGGTAGCTGCCGCCACGCTGTTGCCCAACTACACCTTCAACCTCATCCTCATCGGACCTATCCGGATCAAGTACATTGCCTTGGTCATGGTGCTGCTATCTATCTCAGGGGCCACCGGCGGAAACGCAGGCGGGAATATCGCGCACTTAGGTGGTGCCATTTTGGGTTTTCTGTACGTGCGCCAACTGCAGCGCGGCTCAGACTGGGGCCGGCCTCTGCAGGCGGTTCTGGGTTTCTTCAGAGGCATTTTCCAGCGCCGGTCACCCTTAAAGGTAGCCTATAAAAATCCGAACCGGCCCTACACCAGCTCTGCCTCGTCTTCTATGACCGGCACCTCCAACATCCCCGGCAACCCCTCACAACTGGAAATAGACCAGATTCTGGACAAGATCTCCGTCTCCGGCTACGAGAGCCTCACCAAAGAGGAGAAACAGAAACTTTTCAAAGCCAGCCAGAAGTAAATCGGTAGTTGATTTCAGTTAAGAGCCCTTCGTTTTAGCCCTCGTTTTAAGAAACAAAGGCTAAACCGAAGGGCTAATTTTTTTGAAGCAACCGCTAGTAACACCAACACTCCTTTTATCACAGACCACGCATTCCGTCCCCCTTGGAAGGGGGTAGGGGGATAATTTACGCGTGCTGACTTACACATTTTCGCTTTTGTAGGGGCAATCCCTTGTGGTTGCCCTAGCTTTCAGCGGAAGTCTAAAGGTTCTTGCCACGGCCTTGTCATCCCCCTACCCCCTTCAAAGGGGGACGGAATGCGTAGTGCGAATTCTTAATCAATCAGGAATCTTGGACATTCCTGATTAATGCTACTCCGAGACGCAAAAAGAGAAGGCCTCGCAGAAATTAACTGCGAGGCCTTCTCTTTAAATAGTAAACACGTTGCTTTCTAGTGAGCTACTTTGTCTCCGTTTTGGGCCGGTTTTCTGGAAAGGAGGGTAGAATCTACTTTGTCTCGGCTGCCCTTAAGCATGTCAGCAATGGCGCCGATGTTGCCCAGAGTTTCCACGGCGTTGGTGGGCAGGAAAATCTTGTTGGCCGGGCCCATGGACAGCTTCTCCAAGGCTTCGAAGGAGCGATAGGTGAGGACCCGTTCATCAAGGCCGGCTTCCTGCAGCAATTGGATGCGGGATTTCTCGGCCTCCGCGATGTCTTTGATGGCTTTGGCCTGGCCTAGGGCATCCAGTTCCCGGGCAGCGCGCTCACCCTCGGCTCGTAGGATCTTACTGGCCCGGTCCCCCTCGGCGCGGAGGATCATGTCTTGTTTGGCAGCCTCGGCCTCCAGAATGATGGCGCGGCGGTTCCGCTCGGCTTTCATCTGCTTGTCCATGGCTTCCTGAATGTCCATGGGCGGTTTAATGTCGATGACCTCTACGCGTTCAATGCGCACGCCCCATTTCTCGGTGGCCTCGTCCAGCGCCGTCCTGATCTCGGCGGAAATCCGCTCGCGGCCCGATAGGGTCTCGTCCAGTTCCAGGTTGCCTATGATTTGCCGCATGGTGGCGGTGGTGATGTTGCGCACACCCAGCACATAGTCAAAGATGCCGTAGGTGGCCTGCTCGGGGCCCACCACTTGGTAGAACACGATGGTGTCAATAAGCACCTGCACGTTGTCGCGGGTGATGACGGACTGAGGCGGTACGTTGGTCTGCTGGATGCGCAGATCGTGGTACACCCGTACCCGGTCTACGATGGGAATGAACAGGTTCAGGCCGGGCTGCATGATCCGTTGGAACTTGCCCAGGCGCTCTACCACGGCCACCCGCTGCTGTTGGATGATCCGGACGGAGAGGGCGATGAGCACAATCACGGAGGCAAGGATAATGAGGGATGTAGTCATATCAGTTGAGAGTGAAGGAGTGACGATTTTGTAGACTTCTGTTCATGCCAAGACAAATTCTGCGGGCCTATTTGATAGGCACCACCTGGAGAACCGTGCTGCTCTGGTTCACCACCAGTATCCGCTGGCCGGGGGGGAGTTCTTCCGGCGCCTTCGCCGACCACACCTCGTTGCCCACCCGCACGATGCCCAATTTACCGGGAACCAGCGCTTCTATCACCTCGCCCTTCTTGTTCACCAAATCATGGACCGGGTCCTGGAAACCTCGGGCCAAGCGCGCCCGGGCAGTAAGCGGTTTGGAGAGCAGCGTCAGGAGCAGGCCGGTAATGCTCGCAGCCAGCGGCGGAAGCCACAGGTTCTCGGGGAAAAGGTAGGCAAGCCCGGCGGCCACCAGGGAAGCCAGACCCAACCAAAGCAGGTAGAACGTACCCGTGAGCATCTCTGCCACCAGCAGCAGGATACCAGCCGTAAGCCAAAACCACCACAATTCTACGTCCATTTCTTTTCTCTTTTACAGCCTTAATTTACTCATTTATAAGGACAAATGCTGTTTTAACCATTAGTCGTTGGGCATTACAAAATATAACAGGATAGCTGAATTGTTTTATTGCTGATTTCAGGAAAACAGCCCTGAAACAGGTTGAAGGTTTAACCAACTGGATCAGTAGATTTTTGCTACTTTAGGAAACCAAACCACCTAGCTCAACCCATCTTTTATGAAGAACTACTTTTACTCTTTGGCTACCGCGGCGTTGGTGGCTTTCTCTGGTTCGGCGGCCTTGGCACAAAGAACTTACCTGCATTGCGGACAACTCATTGACGGTCTCAAAGACCAACCCCAAGCCGAGATGACAGTGATCATTGACGGAAACCAGATTGTATCTGTAGAGAAAGGCTACACTTCACCGGCTGCCGGCGCCAAAGTTATTGACCTGAAAAACCGAACCGTGATGCCAGGTTTTATGGACATGCACGTGCACTTTGAAAGCGAAACCAGCCCCACCGCCTATACTGAGGCGCTTTCCCTAAACCAGGGCACTATCGCGTTCCGGTCTATCGGCTACGCCGAGAAAACCCTGATGGCCGGGTTTACCACCGTGCGTGATCTGGGCGGCAGCGGCGTAAACGTGCAACTGCGCAACGCCATTAACCAGGGGCTGGTGAAAGGCCCACGGATGTTTGTAGTGGGCAAAGCCATTTCGGCCACGGGCGGCCACATGGACCCCACTAACGGCTACCGCGCCGATCTGCAGGGCGATCCGGGCCCGGCCCAGGGCGTGGCCAACGGCCCAGATGAATGCCGGAAAGCGGTGCGCTACCAATACAAGAACGGCGCCGATCTGATCAAAATAGCGTCTACGGGCGGAGTGCTGAGCGTGGCCAAAGACGGCTCGGCGCCGCAGTTCACCGAGGAGGAAATCCGTGCCATTGTGCAAACGGCGAATGACCTGGGGTTGAAAGTGGCGGTGCATGCCCACGGAGCCGAGGGGATGAAACGCGCCGTGCGGGCCGGGGTGACTTCGGTGGAACATGGCACGCTGATGGACGAGGAAACCATGAACCTCATGAAGAAAAACGGCACCTGGTACGTGCCCACGCTCACTGCCGGTAAATCCGTGGCTGATTCTGCCAAGATCAAGGGGTATTATCCGGCATTGGTCACGCCCAAAGCCCTGGCCATTGGGCCGCAGTTACAGGGCACTTTTGCCAAAGCGTACAAGAAAGGCGTGAAGATCGCCTTCGGGACCGATGCCGGGGTGTTCATGCATGGCAAGAACGCGAAGGAGTTTGAGTACATGGTGGAGGCTGGCATGCCTGCCATGGAAGCCATCAAAGCCGCCACCGTCCGCGCCGCTGATCTGCTGGGCATGTCCGCCAAACTGGGCACCATAGAAAAAGGCAAGTTCGCCGATTTCGTGGCCGTGAGCGGGAATCCGCTGCAGGATATCAAGCTTTTGCAACAGGTGAGTTTTGTGATGAAGGATGGAGTGGTGTATAAGCAGTAGATTATTTACCCATACCCATTGCTCATTTTTTCTGTCATCCTGAAAGGATCTTGTGGGCAAATTGTAACAGCGTCTTAGTTAATGCTTTTCTAATTCGCTCACAAGATCCTTTCAGGATGACAGTGTGGGAGGAAGGAACTATGCTAGCATATTAACTTTCGTGCCTTTCAAACTAAATGGTATTGTAGAGTCAGGGGAAGTGTAGGGGCAATCCCTTGTGGTTGCCCTAATGCGGGTGAAACCGTAAAGGGCAACCACAAGGGATTGCCCCTACTTGAACAATAATGACAGGTGACAGAGGTAAATCCGCGCCATAAATGATGCAAGCAGTAAAACCGTTTCCCTGCCGTTTATTACAGAACAGGGCAAAAACAGGAGAGCCCGGCCAATTGGCCGGGCTCTCCTGTTTTTGGTTGTTTATAGCTAGCGCTTAGGCGTTGGCGGGCATGTTGTCCAGCACGTCCATCACTTCGCGCACGGCTTTCTCAGAGGCTTTGAGCAAGGCCATTTCGTCCTCGTTCAGTTGCAGCTCAATTACTTTCTCAATACCGTTTTTACCTAACACCACCGGTACACCCAGGTAGGTGCCGTTGATGCCGTACTCGCCTTCCAGCTTGATACAAACTGGGAACACGCGTTTCTGGTCCCGCACAATAGCTTCCACCATCTGGGCGGCCGCGGAACCCGGCGCATACCAGGCTGAGGTACCCATCAGTTTCACCAGTTCACCACCACCGTTTTTAGTGCGGTCAACAATGGCGTCTAGTTTGGCAGAATCAATCAGCTCGGTTACTGGAATACCACCTACGGTAGTGTAGCGCGGAAGCGGAACCATGGTGTCGCCGTGGCCACCCATCAAGACCGCCTGGATGTCTTTAGGGGACACGTTCAGCTCCTCGGCTAAGAAAGCGCGGTAGCGGGCGGTGTCCAGGATACCGGCCATGCCCATCACTTTGGTGCGGGGCAGTTTAGAAGTTACGTGCGCGGCGTAGGTCATCACGTCCAGCGGGTTGGAAACCACAATGATGATGGCCTCTGGAGAATGCTTGATCACGTTCTCGGTCACGGAACGAACGATACCGGCGTTGGTGCTGATAAGGTCATCGCGGGTCATGCCGGGCTTGCGGGGCAAACCGGAAGTAATCACCACCACGTCTGAGTTGGCGGTACGGGTATAATCATTGGTAACGCCCACGGTGCGGGTGTCATACAGGTTAATCGGCGATTTCTGCCAGATATCCAATGCCTTGCCTTCGGCGAAGCCTTCTTTGATATCCACTAACACTACTTCATTGGCAATCTCGCGGTACGCCAAAACGTCGGCACAGGTGGCCCCTACGTTTCCGGCTCCAACTACGGTTACTTTCATTCTATTTAGGTTTGGTTAGGTTGATATACTTAGACTACGCGGTGAAATTAGGAAAAAGGCCGTCACCTGAAAATTCTACCCGTGTTTTTAATTGTTGATTGTCAATTGCTGATTGTTGTTTTAGGCCTGTTTTCTTGAAAATAGCTTCTAAACGCAAGTCAGGTCCTTTTCCATTTACCAACAATTTGGCTGAAGTGATTTGCCGGTCAAGAACTATCAGCAATCAACAATAAACCATCAATCAATCAAATTCGGGTAACGGTGATTTCCAGCACCTGCTGGGTGTTCTCGGTGACTTTGAACCGGTTGTCCAGTTGCTGGCCCAGAACCCACGTCAATGACGCGTCCGATACTAATACCCAGACATCGGGTTTAAGGTTGGCCGGGACTTTGCGGTCGATGAGCAGGTCACTTACTTTTTTCTTGCCGTTCATGCCCAGCGGGATAAACCAGTCGCCTTCTTTCCAGGGGCGTAGCTTGAGCGGGAACTTCACCAGATCAGCGTCCAGGGCGGCTATGTCTTTGGAGCGCGGCACCTTGTAGCCCTCGGCGGGTTTTCGGGTGAATTTTGCCAAATAAGGCCCGAAACGCAGTTCGGTGGTTTCCTCCGGTACGGTGATACTCCCGAATTTCTCCAGCGGTTTGGGGGTGATGACCAGGTCCTGGCGGTCTTTTACCAGCACGTGGGTGGGAGAGGAGAACGTCTTTCCGGACTGGGCTTCCCAGGCCGCGGCAATCTCCTGCGATTGGCTGTAGGAGAAGTTGAACGGCTTCAGCAGCTCATGCAGCAGGACCACGGGCGCGGGACTGGCTTGCAACGGGGCAATAGAAAGGTAAGTAGCTCCGTTCTCCTGGCGTTGCGTTTTACCCTTCATTTCCAGGAAATAGGCCTGAAACACGGCCTCGGCGCCTTGCAGCCTTTCCAGGGTGGAGGTGAACGTCTCATCCAGGTTGGGGTTTAGTTTCTTGAGCACCGGAATAACCTCGTGGCGCACCAGGTTGCGGTTGTACTTGCGGCTCTCGTTGCTGGAATCTTCGCGCCAGGCCAGGCGTTTGGCTACTAGCCAGTCGTACAGATCGTTTTTGGTGAGGCCCAGGAGCGGACGGATGAGGTTCCCGTTTTTGGGCAGGATTCCGTGAAGTCCGGCCAAACCGGTGCCGCGCACCAGGTTCAGGAGTACGGTTTCCAGGGCATCGGATTGGTGGTGGGCCGTGGCGATGAGGTCGTAGCCTAACTGCTCGCGCATCTGCTCAAACCATTGGTAGCGCAGCGTGCGGGCCGCCATCTGGATGGAAATGCCTTCCTGCTCGGCGAAGGCCTGGGTCTGGAACTGCTCGCTGTAGAAAGGCACATCGTAGTGTTTGGCCATCTTGCGCACGAACAGCTCATCGGCCTCAGACTCCTCGCCCCGCAGTCCGAAGTTGCAGTGCAGCACCGCGAAGGGGAACTTGAGGCGGTGCAGGACATCGGCTAAGACCACGGAATCCAGGCCTCCGCTCACGGCGGCCAGAATGCGGGTTTCAGGGGAGGCGAGTTGGTGGGTGTTTATATAGTGTAAAACTTTCTCGAGCATCGGTAAAGGAAGGGTATTTTTAGTAATTTTGTTTCTCTTATTGGCATTGATGAAGTTCACAAAGATAGGTTTAGTATCTCTTTTCTCCCTGTTCTGGGTTAATTTGGCTTTGGGCCAGGGTACGCCGGCCCCGGCGCCGCAAGGAAACGGACAGCCGGTAGAGGTATCGGCGAACACGCTACAGTCAGGGCGCTACAACGGGGAGGAGGTGCGCCGCCTGCTGGGCAACGTAGTCATGCGCCAGGGCCAGACCACGTTGACCTCAGACTCAGCCTACCAGTATGCCAGCGACCGCAACAAGCTGGAGGTTTTCGGGAACGTGCACATCACCCAGCCCGGCATGGACGCCACCAGCGCCACCGCCAGCTATGACGGTACCCGCCGCATTGCCAACATGCGCGGCGGCGTGACCCTACGCGACGAGCAGATGACCCTGACCACCCCCTCCTTGGATTACGACCTGAACGCCAAACGCGCCTACTACACCATGGCAGGCAATATCGTGGGTCCGGATTATACCATCCAAAGCCAACTGGGGACCTATACCTCCGATGACAAGGTGCTTACTTTCAAGAAGAACATCAAGTACCTGGGACAGAACGCCGAGGTGGTGAGCGATACCATGTCGTACAACACGGTGACCAAAGTGGTGGAGTTCTTCGGACCTACGACCATCAAATCACCAGACGGAACGCTGTACGCCAACCGCGGCACCTACAACACCGTTACCCGCGAGTCTAACTTCAGGGGCAACGCCAGCATCAAAACCCCGGATTACCTCATCAAAGGCGAGGTGCTGACCTACGATAAAACGAAAGAGTACTACACCGCCTCCCGTAACGTGTCCATGACCTCAATTAAGGATACCACCATCATCACCGGGCAGACGGCGCTGTACTGGCGGGCGAGGGGACGGGCCAAGGTCTACGGATCACCAGTCATGCGCACCATTGAAAAGCGCGACACCATGTACCTCTCTGCAGATACGCTGGTCTCGGTGGAGAACGTGAAAGACAAAACCAAGAAGGGTAAACTCTTCGCTTATAACGATGTACGCATCTTCAAGTCTGACCTGCAGGGCCTGTGCGATTCCTTAACCTTTGACCAGCAGGATTCCACCATCTACATGAGCCGGAACCCGCGGCTTTGGGCAAACAAAAACCAGATGACCGCCGATAGCGTGATTCTGATGCTGCGCAACAACACCATTGACCAGATGCGCATGTTTGGCAACTCTTTCGCCATCTCTATTGATACGCTGGAGAACTACAACCAGGTTAAGGGGCGGAGCATGATCGCGCGGTTTGCGAACGGCAAAATTAGGCGCATTGACGTGAACGGCAACGCCGAAAGCTTGTATTTCGCGCTGCAGGGCGATTCCACTACTATGGGCATGAACCGCGCCGTGAGCAGTGACATGCGCATGATGTTTGACGAAGGCAAGGTGCAGTACATCACGTTCCTGGAGCAGCCAGACGCCAAACTCATTCCGCCGCACGAGCTCAAAGACCCGGACAAGCGTCTGAAGGGATTTGTGTGGCGCAGCGATGAAAAGCCCACCCGCGCCCACGTGCTGGCGAAAAGAGGTCCTAAGAAAAAGACCACCCCGGCCAAACCTGCCGCCAGCCCGGCAAAGTCTAAGAAAGATCAGAAAGCCGATAAAAAGGCGAAACCAGCCCCTAAACAGAACAAAGTGCTTAAAAAACCTTTGGCAAAAGTGGAGACTGGTAATTAATTTGAAGCCCTATACTGAATGGAAAGACCATCCGTTCTGTTACATATAAAAAAAAGTGTTATTTTTGCGCGCTTATGACCAAACGCATTCTTTCTTATTTGCCCATCCTGCTCATAGTCTTTCTATTGGGCGCTTGCGGGCAATACAATAAAATCCTGAAAAGCGACGACGTAGACAAGAAATACGCCGCGGCGCTCTCTTACTACGAAAAAGAGGAGTACGAGAAAGCCGGTGCCTTGCTGGAAGACCTCATGCCTTTGCTCAAAGGCCGCAGCGAGTACGAGAAAGCCAACTTCCTCTACGCCTACACCAAATACCACCAGGGTCTGTACCTGGAAAGCTCTTTCCACTTTATCTCTTTCACCCAGACGTTTCCGCGCAGCCAGTACGCAGAGGAGGCCGCCTTCATGAACGCCCGCTCGCTTACGAATGAGTCGCCGTCGGTGAACCTGGACCAGCAAAGCACCGTGCAGGCTATGGCAGCCTTGCAGGAATTCATGCGCCGCTATCCGCAGAGCAAGTACATGCCCGATGCGAACAAAATCTACGACGAGCTTTCGCGCAAGATTGAGATCAAGGCCTTTGAGAGTGCCAGACAGTACTACAAGCTCACCAACTACGATCCGCAGTACTACAAAGCGGCGGTGGTGTCTCTGGAGAACTTCAGAAAGAACTATCCATCCTCGGTATACAATGAAGAGGCTGCTTACCTGCGTATTGACGCCCAATACAACTACGCGAAGGAAAGTATTGAGTCCAAGCAGCGCGACCGCTACGCCGAGGTGATCACCATGTACCAGACCTTTGTGGATGCCTATCCGCAGAGTAAGTTTTTGCGTAACGCCGAGAACCTCTATGACGCCAGCCGCCAAGCGCTGGAGAAACTGAGCAAGACCCCGGCCGCAGCCCCTGCGGCGGCCACGGCAACCAAGTAATCAATTTTTGTAAAACCCAATTCACTAGACATATGGCCCAAGTACCAGCATCCATCGTAACGCGTAACATTTCTGACCTGGCGGTTGAGACCGGTAACGTATATGAGTCTATCTCCATCATCTCTAAGCGCGCGAACCAGATTGCCGTGAAGGTGAAAGAGGAATTGAACTCTAAACTGGCCGAGTTTGCCACCACCGTAGACAACTTGGAGGAGGTGTTTGAGAACCGCGAGCAGATTGAGATCTCTAAATACTATGAGCGTCTTCCTAAGCCTACCAACATGGCCATTGAGGAGTTCATTGAAGGAAAAGTATATTTCCGCAACGCTGATGACGAAGAGCAAACCTCTTCCGCGTTTTAATTTCACGTTTCTGAATGCTTCGGCATAAGAAAATAATCCTGGGGGTCTGCGGAAGCATAGCGGCGTACAAAGCGGCGTTGCTGGTGCGGCTCCTCATCAAGGCAGAAGCAGAAGTGCAGGTGATCCTGACCACTTCTGCTTCTGCTTTTATAACCCCTGTCACCTTAGCCACGCTTTCCAAAAAACCGGTTCTAACCCAGTTCGTGCGCGATGACCAGTCGGGACTGTGGCACAACCACGTGGAACTGGGCCTCTGGGCCGATGCCCTGGTAGTTGCGCCCGCCAGCGCGAACACGGTAGGCAAATTCGCGCGTGGTCTCTGTGATAACCTTCTGTCGGCCACGTACCTTTCTGCGCGGTGCCCGGTGTTTGTGGCCCCAGCCATGGACCTTGACATGTACCAGCATCCGGCCGTGCAGGAGAACTTCCGGTTGTTGCGCTCCTACGGGAACCACGTGATTGAGGCAGGGCACGGCGAACTGGCCAGTGGGTTGGTAGGGCAGGGGCGCCTGGCAGAGCCCGAAGAAATCATCCAGGTTTTAGAACAGCATTTCATTTCTCAGAACATTGTTTAGCGGCAAGAAAGTCCTGATTACGGCCGGGCCCACCTACGAGCCCCTGGACCCGGTACGGTTCATTGGTAACCATTCCACCGGTAAAATGGGGTTTGCCCTGGCTCGCAAATTGGCAGAAGAAGGCGCCGAGGTGTACTTGGTGGCCGGCCCTACGGCGCTTACATTGAAGCACCCCTTGGTACACCTCACCCACGTGATGACCGCCGATGAGATGTACGCTGCCTGTGCCCAGAAAGCACCGGAAACGGACCTCTGGATCTTCGCGGCCGCCGTGGCCGATTACAAACCCAAGGACACCGCTACTTCTAAAATAAAAAAAACCGATGCATCTTTTACCATTGAGTTGGTGAAGAACGTTGATATAGCAGCTAACTTGGGCAAGGAAAAACGCACCGATCAGTTCGCCGTTGGCTTTGCCCTGGAAACCGATCAGGAACTGGAGAATGCCCGCGGCAAACTCCATAAGAAGAACCTGGACATGGTGGTGCTTAACTCGCTCCGTGACCCCGGCGCCGGCTTCAAGCACGACACGAACAAAATCACCATCGTGAAGGCAAACACGGTGGAGGGGTACAACCTGAAAGCCAAAGACGAGGTAGCACAAGATATTCTGGAATCCATTAAAGTTGAATGGGCATGTTTGCAAAAAAAATAGGGTGGGTATTGCTGTGTCTCCTGTTTCCGATGGGCGCTATGGCCCAGGAACTACGCTGCGAGGTAACCGTGAACAGCGACCAGGTACAGGCCACCGACCGGCAGGTATTCCAGCAGATGCAGAATGCCATCTCCGAGATCATGAACAACACCCGCTGGACCAGCGATGTTTACCAGAACGAGGAGCGCATCCGGTGCAAGATGTTCATTACCTTGCGGGCCATGCCGCAGATTGGCGTCTATGAAGCCAACACGCAGATCATCTCCAGCCGCCCAACCTACGGCACTGGCTACGAGACTACCGTCCTATCCTTCGTGGATACCAAGTTTGAGTTTGAGTACAATCCGGCGCAGCCCCTGCAGTACGCGCCCAATACCTACACTTCCAACCTGACCGCCATCCTGTCATTCTACGCCTACACCATCATTGGCATGGACAACGACAGTTTCTCGCGTCTGGGCGGGGCCAATGCCTTAGCGGAGGCCAGCAACATCCTGAACCTGGTAACCTCCGCGGGAGCCGCCAGCGGCGGATGGAGCGCTACCGCCGATACCCGCAACCGTTACTGGCTCATCAACAACCTGCAGGACCCGCAGTTTGAGCCGCTACGCTCGGCCCTTTACCTATACCATCGCCAGGGACTGGACCTGATGTCGCAGGACCCGGAGAAAGCCCGGCAGAACATTCTGGAAGCCTTGAAGAACATTCAGCAAGTAGCCCGTATCCGGTCTGGTAGCGCGGCACTGCGTTCTTTCTTTGAGGCCAAGGCCACCGAGTTGAGCAACGCCTTCGCCTCGGCCACACCGGCCCAGAAGCAGCAGGCCTACGAGTTGCTCACCCAGGTTGATCCTACTAACCGCGCCCGGTACGAGTCTTTGACCAAACGCTAAGTTTCCGTTCAAGGCCTGTTTTCAGGAAAACACATTTAAAATGAGCGCTCCCCTTTCTGCCTTAAACTGGCATAAAAGGGAGCGCTCATTTTCGTTTTAGGGCAAATGAAAGTCTTGTCAGTGAGGTTCAGTTGCGGAAGATATAAGCATGGCAAAGGTTCTTCCTGGGGTATAAACTTCTTCTTTGGTTTTAAGGCTAGTTTTTAGAAAACAGGCCCAAATTGCAAGCCATATGAATTAACTTGATTCATAACTCATATGCCATTCAATCTTCCGGGTGACCAAGGCTTTACTATGAGGAAAAAATCACGTTTCTTTAACAGCCTATGCTGTGTAGAAGCAAGTTGCTGTTTCCTTCGTAAAGGGCAGGGTTTTGTGCCGGTGGCCGGAACAGAGAGAAGGCAGAGGTTGTTGATGATTTCGGGCCTGGAGCCTTTCATAAAACCATAAAAGAAAGAAGCTGCACCGTTTACCGCTGCGGCACGTACTGGAATAGGAGCCTGGCTTTTATAGGATTTTCCTCTCGCGGCAGCGGTTTTCTGGAAATAAATTAGGCTATATTTATTAGTCTTGAAACTAAATAAATTAGCATCTTTGTCTATTGGAGTACACCATCACAACGCAAACTGAAAGAGGCATTCCTACTTTATGCTCGTAGATCTTAAGATAAAAAATTACGCCCTCATTGAACAGTTGGAGATGCAACCATCGCCGCTGCTGAACATTATAACCGGTGAAACGGGTGCTGGTAAATCTATCATGCTGGGAGCCATCGGGTTGCTGTTGGGCAACCGCGCAGATTCAAAGTTGCTGTTCAACCAGAACGAGAAATGCGTGATTGAAGGCTCCTTCAATATCTCTGAGTACAACCTGGCTGCTTTTTTTGAGGAGGAAGACCTGGATTTTGAGCCTGTGAGCCTGCTGCGCCGCGAGATCAGCCCCAGCGGAAAGTCGCGTGCCTTTGTGAACGACACGCCGGTGACCCTGGACCAACTGCGCCGCATAGGCGACCAGCTCATGGACATCCACTCGCAGCATGACACGTTGCTTTTGGGTGACCAGGGTTACCAACTGAACATTGTGGACCTGTACGCCCAGAACGAGGAACTGCGCACCCGCTACGGTGTGTCTTACCGCACCTATAAAAAGCTGGAGCGCGAGTACAAAGACCTGGAAAGCCAATTGGCCCAAAGCCAAAAGGAACTGGATTACAATACTTTCTTGCTGAACGAGTTGTCTGAGGCCAACTTACAAGCCGAGGAGCAGGAAAGCCACGAGGTGGAGCTGAAGCAACTGGAGCACGCCGAGGAGATCAAGCTGAAGCTGAGCCAGGCCCTGCAGTACATCTCAGAGAGCGAGTACAACGCCGCCAGTGCCCTCAAAGATGCTAGTCACCTGTTGGGCCAGGTAACTGAATACGGCGAGAGTTTCCAGACCCTGAAAGAGCGTTTGGACAGCTGCCTCATCGAACTCAATGATATTGGGGGAGAGCTGGAAGACGCCGAGCGGAAAACCGAGGCCGATCCGCAGCGCGCCGAGCAACTGCAGGAGCGCCTAGACCTCATCTATACCCTGCAACGCAAGCACCAGGTGCGCACCGTGGAGGAGTTACTGGCCCTGCAAGCCGAGCTGGAGATAAAAGTGAGCAGTGTCCATAACCTGGATGCCGCCATTGAGAAAACCAAGAAAGCCTTGACCGCTGCCCTGCAGGAAGTGGAAGCCCGCGCCGAGGAATTATCCAAGAGCCGCACCGGCATCTTCACCACCTTCCAGGACGAGTTGCACAGCCTGCTCTTTGAGTTGGGGATGCCTAACGCGCGCGTGGTTTTCGAGCATAAGATTTCGGCTCCGGCGCCTACCGGAATTGACGTGGTCAACATCCTGTTCAGCGCGAACAAAGGCGCTTCGCCGCAGACCCTAAGCAAAGCCGCCTCAGGTGGGGAGTTCTCCCGTTTGATGCTCTGCGTGAAGTACCTGCTCGCCGACAAAACTGCCCTGCCTACTATTATCTTCGATGAGATTGACACCGGGATCTCCGGTGAGATTGCCGTAAAAGTTGGCCGCATGATGCAGCAGATGTCTCAGAAGCACCAGTTGATCTGTATCTCGCATTTGCCGCAGATGGCCGCCCAAGGCGATACGCACTACTTCGTCTACAAAGAAGACCGCGCCGACCGCACCATCAGCCGCGTGCGTCAGTTGAGCCACGAAGAACGCGTAGTGGAGATCGCCCAGATGATCGCCGGGGCCAACCCTTCGGAAAACGCCTTCCAAAGCGCGAAAGAACTCCTGGCGCTGAGTGCCTAGTGAGGGAAGAGCGTTTCGGGCTTGTTTTTTAGATATGAGGCTAAAAAGGTTTGCAGTTTGAAGATTCTCCCCTTGAGGGGTGCGTAGAGGGGTGTTTACATCTGCCGATCACAGCGTTCCAAAGTAGGGGCAATCCCTTGTGGTTGCCCAATTCGGTTGCCACTGCAATACCGGTTATTTATGATAACACCAACAACGGCTTGTGAAAACTAAATCATTAGTCTTTTTACCCTCATAAAACAGAAAAGCCTCTGCTAACCAGCAGAGGCTTTTCTGTTTATAGCCTGTTTTCAGGAAATTAGCAGCTAAACGTTACCGCTCCAATTTGAAATCAGGGTCCACGGTGGGGCGCTGCGGAGTGTTGGAGATGGCCCAACCGGTGGCGTACATCCATCGGGTCATCTTAGCCAGTTTAGAGATGTCTATCCGGTCGGCCTCGTCGCGGGGCGTGTGGTAGTCTGGGTGCAGGAGGGTGGTGAAGAAGATGGCCGGAATGCCTACGCGCGCATACGGTAGGTGGTCGCTCCGGAAATACCAGCCCTCGGGGTGGCGCTGCTCGTCCCAGGAGGTGTCTATCTTGAACTTGGTGAAGTTCTGATTTGCTTGCATGGCCATGTCTACTAAAGCAGAGGAGTTGCGGTGCGGCTTAATGGAGCCCAGAAGCGCAGCGGAATCTGGCGCGTTTCGGCCAATCATGTCGCCGTTGAGCACGGCTACAATAGACTCTTTCTTTACCGTGGGGTTCTCGGCGTACCAGCGGGAGCCCAGCAGGCCGCGTTCCTCGGCGCCGTGCCAGACAAACAAGGCCGAGCGCTGGCCTGGGTTCTGTTTCCAGGCGCGCGCTATGGCCAGCATAGCCACGCTTACCGTTCCATTATCGTCGGCCCCGTTCCAAATGGAATCCCCGTTGATGGGCGTGCCCACGCCGTCATGGTCATGATGGCCGCTGAACAGCACGTACTCATTTTTAAGGGAAGGATCGGCGCCCGGCGCCCGGGCCACCACGTTGGCCGATGGGTAAATATAGCTGTCCACCTTGACCTGGATTCTGGAGATACCGGATGGCTTGCGTAGGTTGTCCTGCATGGATTGCCCGCCCACGGTGGGCAGCACAATTAGCGTAGGAACCGCTCTGGAGGTAACCTGCACGTTTGCGCCTGGATTGTCCAGTCCGTAAGTGCCTTCCTCAAACCCATGACCCGCGAAAGCCAAGCTGGCCTGGGTGGTGGAGTCTGCGATGAGTACAATGGCGGCGGCCCCGGCTCTGGTTAGAATGGAGCCCTGCTGACGTACCGCCGATAAGATGTAGCGATAACCCCATAGACTCATGCCCGGCGCCGGCAGGGTGGTAGGAGGCAGCAATTTCATGGTCACAATCTTACCTCGCAGATTCTGCCGGGTAGTATCGGCGAGAGCGTTGAGGAAAACCGGCGTTCCTTCCACCTGGCCTTCTACCGGCGAGGTTACCCACACTTCTTTGTTCAGTTGCAGTCTGCGGCCATTCAGCGTAATCTGGCTTCGGGGAGAGACCTGCGTCCGGCGCAGCGGGAAGAACTGGAAATAAGTACCGTCATCGCCCGCCGGCAGCAGCCCGGCTTCGCGGGCGCGTTCGGCCATCCAGGCGGCGGCGCGTAGTTCTTCGGTCTCGCCGGCCCGGCGGCCACGCAGGCTGTCGCTGGCCAAGGAGAACAGATCACGGCGCAGATCATCTTCCCTGATCATGGAGAGCGCCGGCGGGTTGGTAGCAGAAGCGGGCGTGCTTTGCTGCGAGGTGGCGGCTGGCTTGCTGCAACTGCCCAAGGCCAGGAAAGACACAGCGGCCAGCGCGGTTACTCTCCAGGTCCCTGTAAAAAGAGAAAAGTAGGTTTGTTTCATTTGAAGTTGGTTTGGTGGATTCCTGAAAAGGAAAGGCAGTAGCGGAAACCCGTTTCAGACCTGATTCCAATAAAACAGGCCTGAAACGGGTTACTAGTTCATGTGATCATCGGCAGAGAAGGCCGTAGCTTACTCGTCTTCGCGGTTGACGGTATTGATGTCAAAGGCGGGCACGCAGATAGACCAGTACTCGCATTCCTCGTCAAACGGGTTGGCGTAGCGGATGCGGGCCCCGGCCTTAATGTGCAGGGTCTGGCCCGCCGAAAGCACCACCGCTTCACCGTCAACCTCAATCTGTTTCCGGCCCCGCAGCACAATGGTCACCTCGTCAAACTCGGGGGTTTGGTGCGGCTCGCTCCAGTGGGGCGGCGCCACCATGTGGGCTACGCTGAAAGCCTCGGTACGGGTGCTGGCCAGCCCGAAGTGTTCCTCAATGAGTTTTCCGTCTGTGGTGGGTACCCTGAAGGGCGCGGTCTGCAAGTAGTATTTTTTCTCGCTCATCGTTTTAGTCTTTGGTGGTTTTAGCGGCGCATTCGCCTTTGGTGTAGGAAGTGACGCCGGCGCTCTCGGCAGTGCAGGCGTTGCCGTAGGTCTTGCCGTCACAGCCGCACACGGGGTCGTATTGCATGGTGCAGGCGCGCTCATTGTCTATTTTGGCAGGGTCAATGCAGGCAGTGGCGGCCTGTTGGTTGCTTTTGCAACTGAAAGCGGCACCGGTCAGCAAAAATGCGGGGAGCAGAAGGTATTTTTTCATAGTGCTAATTGTCTGGTGAAATATACGCAAATAAGCCAGTTGCGTGCGCATTGGGTTCTTGGCCGGCGGTTTTTGCATTTATTTCCAGAAATGGATTAAAAACGACTAACCCTCATCCGTATAAATGCGTAAACCGCTTGAATATATGTTACAATATATATTTATTGTTTAGCATATTGCCGATGCTTGCGCTAGCGTTATACAGCTGTGCTTGCACAAACCATAATAAATCATCAACCTTTATCTTCACTTACTATGAAAAATGACAATTCAAAAGTTCTGATCGCCCTTGCGGCTGGTGCCACCGCTGGTTTAGCTGCTGGTATCTTGTTGGCTCCTAGCAACGGAAAAGAGTCCCGCGATGGACTGCTGAAAGCAGCCGGTCAGTTAGCCGATAGCGTAAACGGACAGATTGCCCCTTACCTGGAGAAACTGAGCGGCTTAACCAGCCTGCTGGGCGGATCTGAAGGCGCAAACGGTGCAACTAAATCTGCCGATAACAGCGGTTCTTCTGCTGAAGGAAACACTGGCTCGCCGTCATAAGGCTACTTTGAGGCTCGGGTTTGCCCGGCAGACAGCATAACTAAATGTTTTTTACTATCGTTAAGGAGTTATTGGGTTATTTAATTTAAATCATAATTCCTATAAAAATAAAGCTCATGAAAGACGATAATGGAAAAATCATTCTGGCTATGCTGGCCGGCGCCGGTGCCGGAATCATAGCTGGTGTTTTGATGGCGCCAGAAGCGGGGGAAACCACGCGCGGTAACCTGAAAAAATCAGCCTCCAAACTTGGGTCTAACCTGGGTTCAAAGGTACAGGCCATAGGCAGCAGCGCCAGCGCGCTCATCGGACGGAAATCTTCCGGAGACCCTGCTGTGGTGAACACTGGTTCTAACTCCACGCCTACTTCGCACCTGGACAACAACCCAACGGGCGGAAACGTGGACTTGATGACTGGTGACGATCCACGGGATACAGCTACCGGAACTGGAGTATCAGACATGGGAGCCGGCGTAACCGGCGGAGCCTACGGCGCTGATGCCGGAACCATGGGCACGGATACCGATGCAAATGCCACAGGCACTAGCGCCGGAACCACCTCAGGCGCTACCACCAAGCCAAAAAGAGCCAGCAGAGCCAAAGGCGCCTCCAAATCCGGGCCTACAGGCACCGGATCAGATGCCTCAGCGTAAAATTATTTTCTTTTTCTAACGGTTTTGTAACCTTCTGGTAACCGGGCCGTTAAAGAATAGAAAGTATGATTGGTTAAATGATAAATTGCGAAACAGATGAAGTAACGCAAAGTTGTTTGATGAAGTTGAAACTTAAATAAAATTGACCAATAGGTTAAGCTTTTTGAGGGATACTAGAATAACTGAGTAGCACAGACGAAAGTCACATCCAGGAGTAGCGAGTAGAAGTTATTTAACCAATATAAGAAAGCCTTCCCAACCGGGGAAGGCTTTCTGCATTTACGGCATTTTGGTTTTGAGCTCTTTTCTTGAAAAGAAGCCAAAACAGTTTGTTACTTCTAGAGATCGCTGGCGCGAGCTTGCAGCTCGTGTCCTCACACAATGTTGATAAGAAGGCTTTTCGCGTCTTCTTAAAAAAAGGTTTTTCTCTCTTTTTCTGTCATCCTGAAAGGATCTTGGGAGCGAACCGTAATGACGTTACTACAACGCTTTTCTTGTTCACCTGCCAAATCCTCTCAGAATGACAAGAGAAGGTAAGAGTTGGTTTGAACTGAATCAGAATACCTGAAATAGTAAAGCAGGCAGAAGAGGATTAGCAATGCGTGCGGACACGAGCGGGAAGCTCGCGCCAGCGGATTATAATCAAAGGTTTTCCTGATTTTCGGTTATTGGCTGTTTTCAGGAAACCCGCCCATAAACAGAAAGGCCGCTCTCATTAGAGCGGCCTTTCTGTTTCGTGAATACTGATTCATTAACACATCAGCACATTATCTAATTAGCACATTAATTGTTCTCTGGCTTCATTTGCGGGAAGAACAACACATCCTGGATAGACTGCGAGTTGGTCATGATCATGCTCAGGCGGTCAATCCCGATACCGAGACCAGCGGTTGGCGGCATGCCATACTCTAGCGCGCGAAGGAAGTCCTCGTCCAATACCATGGCCTCGGTGTCGCCGCGTTTGCCAAGCTCTAATTGCTCTTCAAAGCGGGCGCGTTGGTCAATTGGGTCGTTCAGCTCAGAGAAGGAGTTACAGATTTCTTTTCCATTGCAGATGGCCTCAAAACGCTCTACCAAGCCTTCTTTGCTGCGGTGCTTTTTGGCCAGTGGGCTCATCTCCACCGGATAGTCGGTGATGAAGGTTGGCTGGATCAGTTGGCCTTCGCATTTCTCCCCGAAGATCTCGTCAATGATTTTCCCTTTCCCGATGTTCGGGTCCAGCTTGATGCCCAGGCTGGAAGCGGTTTCGCGCAGTTGGGGTTCGTCCATCTCGGAGATGTCAATGCCGGTGAAGTGCTGGATGGCTTCAAACATGGTGAAACGCTTCCAAGGGCGTGCGAAGTTGATCACGTTCTCGCCAACTTGAACCTCCGTAGTGCCGTGCAGCGCCAAGGCTACTTTCTCTACCATTTCCTCTACCAGGTCCATCATCCAGTAATAGTCTTTGTAGGCCACGTACAGCTCCACCTGGGTGAACTCCGGGTTGTGGAAACGGCTCATGCCTTCGTTCCGGAAGTCTTTGGAGAACTCGTACACGCCATCAAAACCACCTACGATCAGACGCTTCAGGTACAGTTCATTGGCGATACGCAGGTACAGGGTCATGTCCAGGGTGTTGTGGTGCGTCTTGAACGGACGGGCAGCGGCGCCGCCGTACAAAGGCTGCAGGATAGGGGTTTCTACCTCCAGGTAGCCGCGCTCGTTCAGGTACTCGCGCATGGTGTTCACCAGTTTGGTGCGCTTGATGAAGGTATCGCGAACATCGGGGTTCACCACCATGTCCACGTACCGTTGGCGGTAACGCAGTTCCGGATCAGTGAACGCATCGTACACGTGCTCTACACCGTTCTCGTCTACCTCGCGCTTCACAATCGGAAGCGGTTTCAAAGACTTAGCCAGAAGGGTCAGCTCCGTTACGTGCACCGATGTCTCGCCCACCTGGGTTTTGAACACGTAGCCTTTCACGCCGATGAAGTCGCCGATGTCCAGCATTTTCTTGAACACCGTGTTGTACAGGTCCTTGTTCTCACCCGGAGCGATGTCGTCACGCGACACGTAGATCTGGATGCGGCCCGAGCTGTCCATGAGCTCGGCAAACGAGGCCTTGCCCATCACGCGGCGGCTCATCAATCGGCCGGCCAGGCTTACTTCCTGGTAGTTGTTCTGCTCCGGATCGTAGTTATCCTTTATATCCTTGGCCGTGGCAGTCACGTCAAAAAGTTCGGAAGGGTAGGGGTTGATGCCCATCTTCTGGAGCTCTTCGCGCTCATGGCGCCGGCGTAGTTCCTGTTCGCTTAAATGCATGGAAACGGTCTTTCAGTGTATGCTTAAAATCAAAGCGCGAATTTCGGAAATTATTCCCATACATAGAGAAGTTGCCGCTTGAAATAGAAGGGTTTGGGGCAGAATGCTGGTTTACAGGATTTGCACACCTCCGGAAAGGGGCAGTAAAGACGCAAAAAAAGCGTTTAGAAGCCACTTTTCTAAAAGTAGCCTCTAAACGCTTCAAGGTAAGAATTTGGGTTTTTACCCAGATTAACTAGCCGGGCAACTGCAGTTTGTTCAGCTCATCGGTGATGAAAGAGATTTCCTGCTGGCTGAGTTGCACGTCCATGGCTTTGGCGTTCTGGATAGTCTGTTCGGCATTGCGGGCCCCTACCAGCGCGATAGTGATGCCCGGCTGCGCGATGGTCCAGCGGAGCACCAACTGGCCCAGCGTAGCGTTCTTGTCCTCGGCCAGCGGCTTGATCTTGTCCAGGAAAGCGTTCACCTTCACCAGGTTCTCGGGCTGGTAAATGGGCAGGCCGGCACGGTGGTCTCCCTCGTTGAAGTGGTGCCCTGGTTTGATCTTGCCGGTGAGCAGACCACGTTCCAACGGACTGTAGGCCAGGATGGCGATGTTCTGCTCCAGGCTGTGCGGCACTACATCGGCTTCAATGTTGCGGTGCACCATGCTGTAGGGAACCTGGTTAGAAGCCAGCGTGAGGTACTTTTCGGCTTCCTGCATCTGGGCCACGTTGTAGTTGCTGACCCCAGCCTGGCGCACTTTGCCGTCTTTGATGAGCTGCGCCACGGTTTCCATGGTTTCCTCAATGGGCGTGGTCACATCGGGCCAGTGGATTTGGTAAAGGTCTATGTAATCAGTTCCTAAACGGCGGAGGCTGTCTTCGCATTCTTTGATAATACTCTCGCGGCCGGCGTATTTGTAGATATCAATGTCCTTGCCTTGGTTGTCCTGGCTCTTGAACCCAAAATCGCCTTTGGTTAGGTCCCAACGCATGCCGTATTTGGTGAGAATCTGTACTTTGTCTCGCGGAATGCCTTTGAGGGCCTCACCCACAATCTCCTCGCTCAGGCCCTGTCCGTAGATAGGCGCGGTGTCAATGGAGGTCATGCCGTGGTCATAGGCGGCTCTGATCGCGTCTACGGCTTCCTGGCGCTCCGTGCCGCCCCACATCCAGCCGCCGGCTGCCCAGGCGCCAAACGTCAACACCGATACCTCCAGGTCTGTGGTTCCTAATTTTCTGTATTCCATTGCTTCAATAATTATAGTAATTGCAGTTTTCACGGCACCAGTCGCATGTGCCGCCTCTTTTTACGGAAGCCAAAGAAAAGGAATGAAGCCTTTTTCTGCACCCAGGTGCTGGTGTAGCGCAGGATACCAATCTGTTCATAAGCCATTTTCCTGAAAACAGCTGTAAAGCGAAAGAGCAAGCCGAAAACCTTAATTGCCTTGGTCTGTTCCGGTAATGAAAGCCCTATGCTTATGAAGTATGTGGGGCTGAAACTTGATAAACCTGATGGAAAGCACAGCAGGAGTAATCCTTCAAGGGTTTTCGCCGTTAAAGACAAAAACAAATCCCCCGACTATGAAATGTGAATTGAGCCTGATCTTCGAGGAAAACGACGGAACGCTGCGCTGGATCTTCAACATACTGATTTACGCCCACCAGATCAGCGACCCGCCCGTGCGCAAGATGCTGCAACCCACGTTGAAGGAGTTTTTGCATAAACGCAGCTACCAGGAGGTGGTGCGCCTGGCTGAGACCGACATTGACGAGGGGGATTTCGTGCGCGATTACCTCAAGCAGAACCTACTTAAATTCAATGCTTCGCAAGTGCGGGTGAAAGGCGAGAAGATCAAGTCCATCTGCTTCACCATTGAACAGGCCGGACACATGCAGACTGCCGCAGACCCAGAATCAGTAGACCCAGAGGTATTGGCGCTGTTTGAAGGCCATGAACTGAAACTGCAGCAAATCAACCAATGCGCCATAGAAGCCTTGAAGACTGCCGGTGCTAAGGGTATTCAGATTGAAAAATTCAGCCACGAGTAAGATTTGGAGATGTGCATATTGGGGGATTTGAAGATGGGAGGATGTGTAGATATTCAAGGGGATGAACCAATTTGCCTTAAAATGCATTCGGCCTGTTTTTGCGAAAACAGGCCGAAAAAGCTAGTATAAAATATTCAATCATTCACTCCTCCTCACAGGCATTCCATAGATTAAGCCGCCATCTGGAGGGAAGAACCATCCAGGAACAGAGGCTCTACCTGCGCGCGTAAGCGGTTCTCCACGAAACTGTTGCTCAGGTGCTCTGGCAGTTCCGCTACCACTTTGCGGTATTTCTCCAAACCAATGGCCTGGGCCACGTAGCTCTCGTGCAGTCCGTTCATGTAACTTACAATGGACAGCAAGCACTCGTGGAAGAGTTTGAAGTCAATCTCGGCTTCCACAAAACGCTCAATCTCTTTTTGGGTGGAAGAGATGCGCAAACGGCTCAGGAGATCAAACAGCGTGGTGTACCCCAGGCGCCAGGTAATCTGCTGCCAATGCTGCGGCGACCATTTGTCCAACACTTTGCCGGTCTTGCTGCTCTTGATGGCCGTAGCCGGGTTCTTCTGCACCTGTTGCCTAATGCTGTTGGCCGTGAGCTTTCTGGTGGTGCGCAGAAACTGCCCGATCTGGGCTTGCGCCTCAATTTCTTTGCCGGCAATCTGCAGCCCCGCCTTGTAGCCCGCCAATGGCAGCCGATGGATGCTATAGTCATTGTACGGCCCGGCCGCATAGTAGCCAATGGCTCTTGGGTAAGCATTCTTCACCACCAATCTGCCCGCTTCCCTTCTGATGGCTGACTCGTTGTTGGTCTTGGTGCCCAGCGTGTACAAGAAAGCCTGCAGCCCCGCAAAGATGGAGTAATACGCCTGCGGGAATGTCCAGTGCAGGGCATTGCGCAGGTACGTTTCATCCCCTAGCTCCGCAGTGGCTCTAAGCGCATATTCTGTGCTCCAGCTGTTGTGCAGAATCCGGGCAATCGCCGCCAAATCCTGCTCCGTTAGGTCGGCGGAATGTTGTCTGAAAAAGGCATTGTTTCTCAGGCCAGATTCTTCCGAGCTATGGCTGATATGGTAGTTGATTGCAAAAAAGTAGTTCAAGAACACTTGGGCCGGAATGGACCGCCGCCAGGCAGAATCCTGCGGTTTTTGCTCCTCCTGAAAGAGCGGAATCACATTTTCATCTATCACCTTCTTCATGTTTTTTAAACAGAAATGGAAGGCATAGAGTTGCATTTTTGCTAATTATTTTAGGTTTATAACATCTTGTTTATCAATAAGTTATAAAATAATTAGCCAATAATTTATAAATGCTAAAATGGCTGGTTATTAGGGGTTTAAATGGCTAGAAAATGGATTAAAATAGAGGGTGTGTTTAGTAGTGAAGAGAAAGTTTTTAGGGCTGGTAAAAAATAATCCAAACGTAACTTATCATCCAATGCTTATGGTTACTTTTGTTTCCGGTTCCGGACATCAATATCGGCTGTTTATTAACACATTATATCAACTCTTTCTTCCTCCATTCTTTCAAATAGTTCTATTTTATGATTAAACCTTTACAAAAATTAACTTTTCTGCTAATTGCACTCTGCTGCCTGGGAAGTGGTGGAAGTGCTTTTGGGCAAGTCAATTTGAATGCGACGGCCTATAGCCAGAACTTCAATGACTTAGTAAATGGAATGCCAGCTGGGTGGGAATTTACCCGCTATGCAGGAACAGGTACAGCTGCGCTCACTTTGGGAGTAACAGATGGAGGCACTAATTCAGGAGGCGTTTATAGTGTAGGAAGCCCTGCGGCTGAAGACAGAGCACTCGGCTCCCTAGCCTCAGGTGGAGCGATCCCTGTTTTTGGGGTGAAATTCAAAAACAACTCCGGAAATGAATCAACCGGACTCCGGATTGCCGCTACCATGGAACAATGGAGAAGTGGAAGCAGCGCCACAGTTTTGGAAAAAACGGTTTTTGAATACAGTCTGGATGCTACCAGTTTAACCACCGGAACCTGGCTTTCCGTCGAAAGCCTGGACCTGGTTGAAAAATTAACGTCAACCACTGCGGCTGCGGCTGTAAACGGCAATGAAGCTGCTAATAAAACAGCTATCAATGGCGATGTCATGACAACCCTTGCTCCTGATGCGGTTATCTGGATCAGATGGAGAGATTCAGACGCTTCTGGAAGTGATGGGTTGTACGCCGTGGATGACCTTACGGTGCAACTGTTAACAGTAGATAACACCCCACCAACCTTAACCTCTTTTACCCCGGCCAACGGCGCCACCAACGTAGGCACCAACACTGACTTCGTTCTGACTTTCAGTGAGCCAGTAGTTACTGGAACAGGCAAAGTGGGCCTTACCTCTAATGGCGAACCCATCTCAAAATTCACCTCTGATGCAGATGTGGAGTACGCAGGTTCCAAAGTGACCATCAAAAACACAGCCCTTCAGCC
The DNA here is from genome assembly GCF_008271695.1 of Rufibacter hautae. Taxonomy (GTDB): domain Bacteria; phylum Bacteroidota; class Bacteroidia; order Cytophagales; family Hymenobacteraceae; genus Nibribacter; species Nibribacter hautae. The sequence goes on along the minus strand of NZ_VKKY01000001.1, from coordinate 235,377 downwards.
TAACACCAATTACACGGCTTTTATTGAGAACACGGCCTTCAAAGATGCAGCCGGTAATTTCTACGCCGGATTGTCTGGCTCTACCTGGACCTTCACCACGGCCGCAGCCGCTACGCCGGTGCTTTCTTCAACGGTGGCTTCCATCGCGTTCCCGGCAACGGCCTTGAACAAAAGCGTGACCAGATCATATGACCTTTCTGCCACAGACCTTACCGGCGATGTGACGGTAACGGTGACGGGGCCTTATGTCCTCTCTAAAACCGATGGTGCTTTTGCTTCTACGCCTTTGGTGTTCACCAAAGAAGAACTGGCCACCGCTCAGAAAGTGTACGTGCGCTTCACGCCGACTGCATTAGGATCTAACACCGGCTCCATCAGCCAGACTTCTGCCGGTGCGCAGACGGTTAACATTAACCTGTCTGGTTTAGGGGTTGATCCTTACAACCAGAACTTCAATGACCCGGCTTTCTTGACCAACAGCGGCTGGATGCAGGTCAGCGTGGCCGGCGCGCAGGTGTGGGCCAGCACCAACTTTGGGCGCGACTGCCTCACGGGTTGCAACGCCTCTACCGTGAACAAAGCAGCCCAGATCAACGGATTTGTGGGTGGTGCCAGCGTACCGAACGAAGATTGGTTGATCTCTCCGCAATTGGATCTGGCTTCCTTCACCAACACCCCGGTGCTAGAATTCTGGACTATCTCCGCTTTTGCCGGAAACCAACTGAAACTGATGTACTCCTCTGACTACACCGGTACCGGTAACCCAACTGCTGCCACTTGGACTGAGGTGCCGGGCGTGTTCCCTGCCTCTAACAGCAACCTTTGGACCCTGTCACAGGGAATTGAATTGCCCAAGACAGCCAAATACGTGGCTTTTGTCTATACCTCCACAGAAAGCGGCGCTTCTCGCTGGACCGTTGATGATTTCAAGATTCAGGATGTAAGCAGCTACAACACCATTCCTTCCCAAGCTTTGGTATTTGGGGAAACAGCGGTTGGAGCCAAGTCTGCGGCGCAGTCTGTTAACTTCAGAGCGGTAGGGTACGGCAACATCACGGTAACCGCCTCGGCTGGTTTTGAGGTGTCGATGGACAATGGGAACGCTTTCGCTTCTTCCGTGACCATCCCCGAAGCTGAAGCTGCGGCCGCTGCTGGCAAAACCGTGCAAGTGCGCTTTGCGCCAACCGCCAAACAACTGAAAGTAGAGGGAACCTTAACCTTCGCCGGAACTGGTTTAGAAACCAAAACCATCCAGCTGTCTGGATCCTCTTACCTTAAATCAGAAACCTTTGACGTAGCTACCTACAACATGGAGTTCTTCGGGAACGGTACCAAAATCGCGGGCAATTACGGCCCTGCCGATGCCGACCTGCAGATCAGAAATGCCACTACCGTGGTGCAGACCCTGAACGCCGACATCATCGGGATTGAGGAAATCAGCGATGAGGCCTCTTTGGAAGCGTTGGTGACCAACTTGCCAGGCACCTACGGTAAGCAGCTTTCGCCGGTGTATTCGTACTCCATCAAGCCAAATTCCTCTACCACACCTTTCCCGGCCCAGAAAATAGGCTTCATCTACAACACCGCTACTACCACTCCGATTGGTTTCAGAGTGATGTTTGAAGGCCTGTACAGACAAGCCGTGGCCGGTACCACTACCCTGATTGATGACGATTTCTGGTCATCGGGCAGATTGCCGTACATGGGTACTTTTGACGTGACGGTAAACGGTATCACCAAACGCGTAAGAGTGATTGACATCCACGCCAAATCCGGCTCAGCTAACACCGACTTTAACCGCCGTGTGGCAGATTTGAGAGTGCTGAAAGATTCTATGGATGCGCACTACGCCAATGACAACGTGATCTTGCTGGGAGACTTCAACGACAACGTGGTAGGCTCTATCAACGATGGTGGCGTTTCTTCCTACAACGCGTTCGTGACCGATGTTGCCCGTTACAAGGCGCTTACCCAGACGTTGGCCCAGAACGGTGGCTTCTCTTTCCCAAGCTCCAACAGCTTCCTGGACCACATCATCGTCTCTAATGAGCTCACCGATGAGTACCTGGAGAATTCCATCACCGTGGAAGACCCAAGAAGCTACGTGACCAATTACTCCAACACTACCTCAGACCACTTGCCGGTGTCAGCCCGTTTCGCTTTCACCACCAGTGATCCGCTGAGCGTGAAAGGTGATGTGAAAGGTAGATTCACCGTGTCACCAAACCCAACCACCGGGGCAATTGCCTTGCGTTTGCCAGAGGGAGTAGCCAAAGAGAAACTATCTGTTACGGTGTACAGCCTGCGCGGTGAGGTTCTTTTGCAAGCGGCTGGTTCAGAGCAAACCCTCAACAACTTGCTATCGCAGAAAATAGGCGCGGCGGCTGCTGGCATGTACCTGTTGAAAGTCCAGGCGGGTAACCAGTCTTACCAAACTAGAATCATCAAGAAATAAGCACATCCACCTTCCTGGAAAGCCTGCCGGACCTTCTCCGGCAGGCTTTTTTTATGCCGATATATTCTTTACATTTCAATTTGTATCCGTCCGTTTAGAGGCCATTTTGGCCAAAACTCCGCTAAAACAACATGAAAAAAGGCGTCTCTTATTCCCTCATTTTTATATGGTTTCTCTGGCAGGTGGTGGGCTGCAAACCCGCTGATAAGCCTGTTTCTTCTTTGCCTGCCCAACAAGGCACCACGGGCCAGAAGGGTATGGTGGTGAGTGCCCATCCCGAGGCTTCTCGCATTGGTCTGGAGATTCTGCAGAAGGGCGGCAACGCCTTTGACGCAGCAGTGGCTACCGGCTTTGCGTTGGCCGTGTCTTTCCCGGTGGCAGGCAATATTGGCGGCGGCGGATTTCTGGTGTACCGAAAACAGGACGGTGAGGTAGGTTCCCTGGACTACCGCGAGAAAGCTCCCCAGGCTGCCTCTCGCGACATGTACTTGGATGCCCAAGGTAACGTAGTCCCCGATGCCAGTACCTTAGGCCATTTGGCTGTGGGGGTGCCCGGCGCGGTAGACGGCATGGTAGCCATGCATCAGAAATTGGGCAGCCTGCCCTGGGCCCAGGTAGTACAACCGGCCATTGACTTGGCCCGCAAGGGAGTGGTTCTCACGGAGCGCGAAGCCAACATGCTCAACGGAGCGAAGGAGAGCTTTGTCAAGGCGAATAAATTCACGCCCATGGTGGTGCGGACCACGCCCTGGCAGAAAGGCGAGGTGCTTTACCTGCCGGAACTGGCCAGCACCCTGGAGCGCATCCGCGACAAAGGCCGGGCCGGGTTCTATGAAGGCGAAACCGCCGATCTGCTGGTAAAGGAAATGAAAAGGGGAGGTGGACTTATCTCGCACCAAGACCTAAAGGACTACCATTCCGTTTGGCGGGAGGCTATTACGGGTTCTTACCGCGGGTACAAAGTGATTTCCATGCCTCCGCCCTCTAGCGGCGGTATCGCGTTGTTGCAACTCCTGAAGATGATGGAGCCCTATAACCTACAGCAATGGGGCTGGCAGCAGCCCAATACCGTGCACGTCATGACCGAGGCCCAGCGCCGGGTGTACGCTGACCGCGCCACCTACCTGGGTGACCCTGATTTTGTGAAAGTGCCCGTGGCCGATCTGCTAAACTCCTCTTACCTGAAAAACCGGTTGACCAATCTGGACATGGAGCACGCTACTTCCTCTACTCAGGTAATGGCCGGTACATTGCAGCCCCATGAAAGTGACCAGACCACCCATTATTCCATCGTGGATCAGTGGGGGAACGCCGCCTCCATCACTACCACCCTCAACGGGGGCTACGGCTCTAAAGTAGTGGTGGAAGGTGCCGGCTTCATCCTCAACAACGAGATGGACGATTTCAGTGCCAAGCCCGGCGTGCCCAATATGTTCGGGTTGATTGGGGGAGAGGCCAACGCCATTGCTCCGGGTAAACGCATGTTAAGTTCTATGACGCCCACCATTCTGGAGAAAGACGGCAAACTGTTCATGGTGGTAGGAACCCCCGGCGGGTCCACCATCATCACGTCGGTTTTCCAGGCCATTTTAAACGTGGTAGACCACGGCATGGGCATGCAGCAGGCCGTGGCTGCCCCGCGCTTCCATCACCAATGGTTACCGGACAGAATAGAACCCGAGGCCTCTGCCTTGTCGCCTAAGGTAAGGGAAGAACTCCAGAAGAGAGGACACACCCTGCAGAACAGACCTAACTACGGCGCCGTGGACGGCATTCTAAAACTGAAGAACGGTCTTTGGGAAGGTGGCGCAGACCCTAGGGGAGATGATACCGCAATGGGCTATTAATCCATAGAATGTAAGGATTAACGGCAGTTGCTTAGGGTAACGCTAAAGGCATTCATCGGTTTTTGTTCATTTCTAGTAAAACAGGCCTAAAACAAGACCACGGTTTCCAGATGTAGGAAAATCGTGGTCTTGTTTTAGGCCTGTTTTCTTGAAAAAGTATCTATTTCGCTTTTTCGCGATGAGGGTGTAGCAGATAGAAACTGTCTCAGGATAGTAGTAGGTTCAGGCTTTTTCTAGCCTTGCCAGCCAAGAATATTTAAAAAATTTATTGGGCAAAAATGGCTTATTTTGCTTAGAGAGCCGACTATTAAATAAATATTAATAATTCTTAATATATAAGGTTGCAATTTTATGAACTTAAATTTGCGGTAAGAAGTTGTCTCTACATCAAACGGAAATACACAAAACACGAGTACCTATCGTCAACCTCTACCTTTTGCGCAATTAATTTAAATTTTCTCTATTACCCTTAGACAATGAATCTGAAGCAAATTGTTGTTTTCAGCTTGCTACTGCTGGCTGCTACCGTTTCTAAGGCCCAGGTTACTCCGCAACGTATGGTGATCCCGCGCCTTTACCAACAGAATTATTTTTACCTGAACCCGGCCTTTGCAGGCTCTGAGGGAAAAAGAGAGTTCGGCATGAATGGTCACCTCAACTCCATCAACAGGTCAGCCTCCTCGGCGCCGCTTTCTGTCATTGCCCATTACCAGGGATACATTAACAGTGAGAACCCGAACGGGATTGGAGTTGTGGCGGTCTATGACCAGTTTGGACCGTACTGGTTAGGTAAACTGGGTTTCAGCTACGCCAAACGTTTTAGGTTAGGGGAGCAGAGCAGTTTAGCCTTCGGAGCCCAGTTAGCGGCCGAGTACTTTAACGTGGACTTGGCGGAGAAAACACGCAACGAAGAGAAGAAGATGGTAGGCCATGACAACGACCTTCGGCCCGATGTGGACGCAGGTGTCTGGTTGAAAGTGCGCAACTTCTATGCCGGCGCTACCTTTGCCAGTCTGCTGGCGCCTACCTATAACCTGGTGGGCGATGCTGAACACGAGGGCATCAGAGAATTGCTGGTGACAGCGGGTTACAAAATCGCCTTTGCCCCTGAATTCAGCCTTACGCCGTCGTTCTTCATGAACCAACCGCTGAAAGACGGAGAGCAGGAGTATCAGTTCGGGACCGTGGCCAATGTGAAGTTCCTGACTGCCGGCGTGAACTATCGCGGTCAGTTTGACAAAACCGCCCCGTGGAATGTGAGTGCCGGTATTAACCTCAAAGACAACGTCCATTTTATGACCTCGTTTGACCTGACCAAGGAAAGCACCGGGGTTGCCAAACCCGATCCACAGGTAGAAGCGAACCTTCGCATTCGGTTCTAATATTCAGATACAGCACCAAAGAAAAGGGCTTGCCACACACGGCAAGCCCTTTTCTTTGGTGCTTACTTCAGGCAAAATTCACCAGAACAACCCTTTTTAAAAGCCGGGAGTAGAAGGAGAAACTATCCTCTTCTTGTATGGACCTCTCCTATATCCTGAACGAACTTGGCGAAGACCGGGCGGCGTACTTCAATGCCGTGGCTCCTCCCATCATCCAGACCAGCAACTTTGCCTGCAGAACCGTAGATGAAATGCGCTATATGCTGCAGCATGAGTTTGAGGTGGACTTCTATACCCGGGGCAATAACCCTACAGTGGACATGCTGGAGAAGAAGATTGCCGCGCTGGAAGGAACCGAACACGCCATCGCGTTTGGGAGCGGCATTGCGGCTGTAGTGGCGGCGGTACTTTCGCAGGTAAAGGCGGGTGACCACGTGGTCTGCATCAAGAAACCCTACACCTGGACAAACAAACTCATGCGTCATTTCCTGCCCCGTTTCGGGGTGGAGGTCACCATGGTGGACGGCACCGATGCCCGCAACTTTGCCGAGGCCAGCAAGGAGAACACCGTCCTGTACTACCTGGAAAGCCCCAACTCCTTTACCTTTGAACTACAGGACATTGCCCAGGTTGCGGCATATGCCAAAGAGCGGAACATCTGCACGGTCATTGACAACAGCTTTGCGTCACCGCTGTTCCAGAACCCCGCGGCCATGGGCGTGGACCTGGTGGTACATTCGGCTACCAAATACATAGGCGGCCACAGCGATGTCATGGGCGGCGTAGTTTGCGGGAACCGGCAGCGCATCAACCAGATTTTCAGTGCCGAGTACATGACCCTGGGGGCTGTTTTGTCGCCGCATGATGCGTGGCTTCTGCTGCGCGGCCTGCGTACGCTGCCACTGCGCATGGACCGCATCGCCAAGACCACCCGCCAGGTAGTGGCCTACCTGCAGCAAAGGGATGAAGTGGCTGAAATTTTATGGCCTTTCCTGCCCGAGCATCCGCAGTACAAACTGGCCAAGAAACAGATGCGCAACAACACTGGGCAGTTCACCATCAAACTGAACACCAATCAAATCAAAGAGGTGGATAGGTTCTGTGACAGCCTGCAGCATTTCTTGATGGCAGCCTCCTGGGGCGGGCATGAGTCGTTGATCTACCCAGCGGCCGCCGCTCACAATGAAGGTAATTACCGGTCCTCGCTGCCTTTCACCTTAATCAGGTTTTACATTGGCCTGGAAGACCCAGAGTACCTGATCAAAGACCTGGAACAGGCCTTTGCGAAGATGAAAGGCTAAGTTGTTTTAGGGCTTCTTTTCAGAAAAGGGCGTAAAAAAGGCCGTTACTTCAGCAACGGCCCTTTTTAGAAGGTTGATATCTGATTCTATTATAACCCGTCTTTCAGGATAGAAACGGCTTCCTGAATGTACAGGTCTTTCTTGGCATTACGGGTGAAGGCAGAGAAGCGGGCCGAGGCAGCGGTATCACCGGCTAATTTGGTCACGTCGGGTCTCAGGCCAGCCACATCTAGCTGCGGGATGTTCTTGCGCAGGTTCTCCAGTTTCTTAGACTCTTCCTGGGTGCGGCGCTCTTCGGCTAAGTACGTGCTCAGTTTCAGAGAACGGGTAGACACCTCGGTCCGGTCTTTCAGGCGCATGGCGCTCTGGTTGATCAAGGAGAACGTTGGGCTGGCGGCCACTCTGGCTTTAGAGGAGGCTTTCAGCTTATCGATGGAGAAGTTAGGGCTGTTCCAGGTGTTGAACTTAGCCGACTGAATCTCATCAAATGGAAGCGCATATTCCTGCTCTTTCTCACCGTATTTCAGGTAGGTATAAGTGTCTGGCAGCACGATGTCTGGGGTTACGCCGCGCAACTGCACGGTTTTACCACTGATGCGGTAGTACTTCTGGGTAGTCAGTTTCAGGTGACCCAAAGGTTTCACGGCGTCAAAAGAAGCTGGCAGTACCTGGTCAAGGTCGAAGAACTGCTGCACGGTGCCTTTGCCGTAGGTAGAGCTACCCACAATCACCCCGCGCTTGTAGTCCTGGATGGCAGCGGCCATGATCTCAGACGCTGAGGCGCTGTTCTCGTTCACCAACACCACCAACGGACCGTTGAACTGTACCTGCGGGTCTCTGTCTTCCAGCACCGCGGCCGGACCGTTCGCTGATTTCACCTGTACCACCGGACCAGACTTGATGAAAAGACCCACCATGTCCACTACATCCTGCAGGGAACCACCACCATTGTTTCTAAGGTCCAGGATGATACCCTGGGCGTTTTCCTGCTTCAGTTTCTGGATCTCCTCGGCCACGTCTTTGCCCGAGTTACGGCCACCGGCGTTTTTGAAGTCGGCGTAGAAAGCAGGCAAGTGGATGTACCCGATAGGCTTAGCGCCTTTGATGATCAATGACTTCGCATAGCCTTCCTCGCGTACCACCACGTCTCTGGTGATAGGGATCACCTTCATGGTACCGTCAACTTTCTTCACGTGCAGACGAACCTCGGTGCCTTTTTTACCTCTGATCAAGGTAACGGCTTTGTCAATGCGCATGCCGGAGATATCTACCGGTTGCTGGTTGCCTTGGGCCACTTTCAAGATCACATCGCCGGGCTTCAGCTCACCTTGCAGGTAAGAAGGGCTACCCGGTGTAATCTCAGAAACTTTAATTAACCCGTCTTTTTCCTGCAGCAAGGCCCCGATGCCTTCCAAACGTCCGGAGAACTCATAGTCAAAGTCCTCTTTCTCTTTAGGAGCATAGTACTCAGTATGCGGGTCATAGATGTTGGCGAAGGAGTTCAGGTAAGAAGAACGGTAATCTTCGTTCTCTAACTGGCCCATTCGCTTGAACAGATCGTCGTAGTTGTCTTTGAGTTTTTTACGGGCATCGGCCTCAATCTCAGGCATGGTTTTCTTGGCTTCCTTAGAACCCGCAGAGTCAGCTTTCTGCTGGCTGTCCAGGGCATCGGCCACTCTTATCAACGCCTGGTATTTGAGGTACTTGCGCCACTCTTCCTTGAGGGCGGCAGGGGAGGAGGCAAACTTCAGTTTCTCTGGTTTTACCTCAATGGTCTCCTCTTTCTCAAACTCAAAAGGCTTGTCCAGAATCTCTTTGTAATAGCCTTCGGCCTCTTTGAGCCTTTTCTGGAAAACGCTCATGGAAAGGTCGAAGAACTTGAAAGAGCCGTTCTTGAACTCATCGTCCAGCTGGGTCTGGTATGCCCGCAGTTGGTCTACGTCTGACTGCAGCAAGAACTTTTTATTATAGTCCAGGCGCTCCAGGTAGAGGTTAAAGGCCTTTTTTGAAAATTCGTCGTCTAAACGCTCAGGCTTGTAGTGCGCCGAGCTTAAACCCTGCATCAGCACTTTGGTGAGCACTTCGTTTTTCTGATCACGGGCGGCGCCATCCGTCTCCAGCAGTCGGTAGGAGGCAATACCAAACACCACTGAGGCGGCAGTACCGTAGGCGACCAGCTTAGTCTTTAATGAAAACATATGTTGTCTCTAGTAATGTCTGTTAGAATATAAACAAAAGTAGTGCCTGTTTTTGCGGGTGCATTACTTATCGTTAAACGTAGGCAAGTGCCAGAAAGGTGTGAACGTTCTTAGATTATTTGCCAAAGAATTGCAAGTAAGCAGAACGTGGCAGTAGTTGTTCTTTTTAGCGCTCTTTATTTTTAACATCAGGAACCTAGGTTTTGTTTCTCCCTGATTCTCAAAGTAGAACAAAATAGGCCATTTTCTATATTTTATTCTGAAGGCTACCTATGGAAACGGACGGGCGGCGGCATCATGAGGGAAATGACACCCAAACTACCAACCAAACGCCAACCACATGGAAACGAACCACGCTTACGCCGCCACCTTGGATGACATGATTTTTGAAGGCCGCAACAAAGCCTACGGTGCCTATGTCTTACGCAAACTGTATAACCAGCACATCAGCCAGGCAGTTCTTTACGCCATCGCGCTTTCCCTGATCTTTTTCTCCGCACCGTTCCTGGCAAATAAGCTTTTAAAGAAAGCTGCCGTGGTAGCTAATCAATCAGAGAAGAAGGAAGAAGGGAAATGGGTAGATATCAAATTTCCGCCAGTGGAAGAGATTAAGGAGATGAAAGGGGTACAACCCGCCGCCTCTAAATCCACCGGACCTACTGTGAAGAATACCACCCCCAAAATAGTAGAGGACACAAAGCCGGTAACCGATGAAATCCCCACCCAGGAACAGCTCCAGACCGCCAGCTCCGGGTTGGTGACCTCAGAAGGAAATGGTGACGGCAACCTGAACAACCCGGAAATAGGTGCCGGTACCGGAACCGGACCAGCCGATGGTAACGGTTTAGAAGCTGCTCCGGTAGAACAGGCAATTTTTATGAGCGTGGAGCAAATGCCCGAGTTTGCGGGTGGCCTGCCTAAGTTAATGGAGTTCATAGGCAAGAACCTCCGCTACCCTAGAGCGGCCCAGACCAGTGGCATAGAAGGCACCGTGGTGGTGAGTTTTGTGGTGGGGGCCACTGGCGACATCACCGATGTGCAGGTGCTCAAAGGCTTAGGCTACGGCACCGAGGAAGAAGCCATGCGGGTGGTGCAAAAGTTACCTCGCTGGAAACCCGGTTACCAGAACGGAAGAACCGTACCTGTACGCATGACGCTGCCCATCAGATTGGAGTTGAAATAAAGCTTGTTAATGGAAAGTAATCCTAATTATAAAAGGGTTTCTATTTAGGGGCCATTTTCGGTAAAACGGCCCCTAAATAGAAACCCTTTTAAGTTGTTGAATTCAGGATGGTATTTAAACCAAAAAGCCCCGGCTCTTAAATAGAACCGGGGCTTTTTATATAGTTATTTCTACTGATTAACGGTAGATGTGCTCACCGCGGTTGGTGCGCCAGTCGTTCTCAAAATAATCGGCATCCTCAGCGTTGCGAGGAGTTACACCCATTACAATATTTCCTTCCTTGATGCCTGACTCGTACACTTTGGCACGTTCCTCAGGAATACCAGAGCCTACTAGGGCGCCCAGTAAACCACCTGTCAGACCACCGGCTCCGGCACCGGCCAGACCAGCTGCCAACGGACCGGCAATCACCAAGCCAAGACCTGGAAGCGCGATAGAAGTACCAATAGCGGCAATAGCGCCTACAATAGCACCCAAAGTACCACCAATGGCAGAACCGGCACCAGCACCTTCCAAGGCTTTGCTGCCCAGTTCAGTTGTGTTGTCATCGCTGTCAGAGAAGTGACGCTTGCGGGCATCATCGCTCATGATCACGTTGATATCGTCTCTGTTGTAGCCGCGGCTATGTAAAGAATTGTAAGCGCGTTCTGCACTTTCTCTGTCTTTGAACATACCCGTCAACATACCAGAATTGTGCGTGTTACCAGTGCGATTTTCCATAGTTTTTTGCTTAATATTTAGTAGATGTAACATAGTGGTAATTACTAGGCCAGTCACGAAACTGACAACTGGCAATTAGATTAAGCTTAACGGAAACAATACGTATTAGTTACATCTACCCGCCGGATTGAAAACAGAAACGCCCGTGCTAGGCACAGGCGTTTCTAGGGTATTTTCAGAAAATCGGGGTTTAAATAAAAGGCGCAGGGATCAATTATAAACCTTTACCATGTACACAAAATCCTGCAGTTTCTTCAGCTGCTGCGGGCGCGGGGTGCCGGCCAGATTGTTCACCTTAGGCAGGGAAATAGGCTTTGGCAAACGGTGCTCTGGCAGTTGGTCCAGCAGGGTGAGCAGGTAAGCAGACTTCACCGCGAAGGCAGCGCCGTCAACGCCCAGCATCTTGCCGCTGATCACGCCAATCATGTTGCCGCGGTCATCCAGCAGCGGTCCGCCGCTGTTTCCCGGGTTCAACGGAATGGAGATCTGGTAAGAGGCCGTATCGCCGTACACCCCTGATTTGGAGCTCAGTGTACCCTCTCCGAACACTACGTCTTCTCTGGGGAAACCCAGGGTAAACACGCGCTCGCCCAGCTCGCTTTCCTTCTGTTTGAAGGAGTAAGGCAGCTTCCCGAAACCGGTAAACGAGGTGTCGGTCACGCGCAGCAGGGCCAGGTCACGCACCTGGTCTGAGTAAATCTCCTCCACCTTCAGCTTGGTGCCGTTCTTGTTCTCAATCATGAGCGAATCGGCGCCTTCAATCACGTGGTAACTGGTCACGAAATACCCGTCTGAGGTGAGCACGAAACCAGTGCCTGAGAACTGACCCGGATTCAGGGTGCTGGCCTTTGGCGTAACAGGGTTCGTGTTCAAGAGGGCATTCTGTTTCCGCTTGAGGTCATCTACCTCGCGGCGCAGCTCCACGTAACGGGCCGTCTGCTGCTTCGTAGCGGAACGCCACATCTCCATTCCCAACAAACTGCTGAACACCGTGACAATGGCCACAGTAGCGGCTACGCCCATGGTGGCGGCATAGCGGCGCATGAAAACCTGCACGGGCGTGCGGCGCTTGAGCACCGGCGGGGTGGTCTCTTTCTGGTTTTCCTGCTGCCAGGCTTGGTGGTGCTGGTTCAGTCGGTCGCGCAGCGATTTCTGCCGGCCGTGGTTCTGTAAGGCTGCGGTAAACAGTTCCACTTCCCGTACCCGCTGCGCGAATATCGGGTCCGCGGCCATGCGTTCCTCCAGCGCACGGCGCTCTGAGGAGGTCACCTGGTGCTGGTGGTACCGTTCAATCAATTCCAATAATTCCCTCTCACTCATATATAGATATGCATCCGGTGCCGGATGTCTGTTTTTACGCGTTTCCTCTTCTAAGAAGGAACCTGATAGTCCAGGAAGAACAGTTTCTTCAGGCGCATCAGGCACTTGTACTTCTGGTTCTTGGCCGAGTCTACGTTGGTGTAGCCAAACTTCTCGGTGATCTCGGCCATGCCCATGCTTCGGATGTAGAAATCCTCCAGCAGGGTTTTGCAGGGCTCGCCCAATTGGCCCAGGGCGTTGCCCATGGCCTCAAACTTCAGTTCGTTCTGCTCGGCCTGCTCGGCATAGGCGTCTACGTGGGGGGCCAGTTCAGACTCGGTGTCTTCAATCATACCATGGCTAAACCGGCTGCTTCTTGACAGCCTTTTCAGCCAAAGACGGCGGCAGATAGAATAGAGGTAGGTTTTGATCTGGCAGTTCAGTTCCAGTTGCCCGGCCTTGATCTTCTCATAGAAGACGATGACCGCCTCCTGAAAAATGTCCTTGGCGTCATCCTCCGTCCCGCTGTTGCTCTGGACAAAGAACAGGACCATGGAGAAGTACAGTTTGTATAACCTACTCAGTGCCGCATCATCGTCTTGAAGAATCCCTTCTATTATGGCCGCATCGGTCACTAGCGCCTTACTAATCATGCTTGTCAATTAATACAGTTTCAGTCATTTAGTAACCCACAGAAAAAAAATAAAATTTTTTTGAAAAAGGTGGGTTACCTCCCGGGGGGTGGTGGTATTAAGGTTGAAATTAACGCTAAAACCCTTTAAAAAAAATTACGATGAAAAAGGTATTTTCTCTTGCCCTAGTTGCTGGTATGTTCGTTTTCGCTTCTTGCGAGTCTAAGTCTGCTGAAGGAACTGAAGGTACTACTGGTACTGAAGCTACTTCTACTGACGCTGCTGCCACTGAAGGTGCTACTGACGCAACTACTACTGGTACTACAACTGACACTACTGCCGCTGGTACAACTACTGGTACTACTGCTGGTACTGACACTGCTGCTACCACTACTGGTGCAACAACTGCTCAGTAATTAGTGGTGTGCGTAGGCACACCTTCTGATTAGAACAAGTTAAAAGCGTCTCATACGGTTTGCGTAAGAGACGCTTTTACTTTTTAGGTGAGTGCATAAAAAAAGCGTTTCGGGCCCATTTCATAGAAATCGGGCCCGAAACGCTTTTTTTATGGGTTAGGCTCTGCGCTTGCGGCGTTCCAGTTCTTTCTTCACCAAAGAGAACTCGCGGCTGCTTTGGCCGGCAATGGCGGTGTTTTCGTCTGCGCGGCGCAGCAGGTACGGCATTACGGCCTCCACGGGGCCGTAGGGTACGTACTTGGCCACGTTGTACCCGGCGTGCGCCAGGTTGTAGGAGAGGTTATCGCTCATGCCCAGCAACTGCGCAAAATAGATGCGCTCGTCATTGGGCTCCAGGTTGAACTCATCCATCATCTCCATAAGGTGGTAGCAGCTTTGCTCATTGTGGGTGCCGGCGCAGATGGCAATGCGGTCAATGTGCTCCAGGCAGAACCGCAGCGACTCGTCATACAGCGCATCGGTGGCTTGTTTGGTAGGGTTGATGGGGTTAGTAAGGCCTTGCTGCTGGGCCACGCGTCCTTCTTTCTCCATGTAAGCACCACGTACCAGTTTGCCGCCCAGGTAATAGCCCTCGCGCTTAGCCCGCTCATAGTCGCGCTTGATCACATCCAGGCGGTCATGGCGGTAGAGTTGGTAGGTGTTGTAGACGATGGGGCGCTCCTGGTTGTAGAGTTCCATCATCTCGTAGCAGAGTTGGTCAATGGTTTCCTGCATCCAGCTTTCCTCGGCGTCAATGAACACGCGCACGCCGCGCTCAAACGCACGCTGACAGATGGCTTTCACCCGGCTCCGCACCCGCCCGAAGGCCGCTTTCTCGTGGTTGTTGAGTTCCTGGCCGGTTTGGGCTTTGGCCAGCAGGGTAGAATCTGCCACGCCGGTCACCTTGAAAACGCTGAAGGGAATGTGGGTAGACGAGGCCGCCATCTCAATGGTAGCGATGATTTCCTGCACCGTGTGGTCAAAGCTGGCCTCGTTGCTCTCGCCCTCTACCGAGTAATCTAGAATGGTGCCGATGCCGGAGCGGCCCAGCTTCTCAATGGTGGGTTTGCATTCTTGGATGGTCTCGCCGCCGCAGAACTGCTCAAAAATGCTTTTCTTGATGAGGAACTTCACCGGCAGGTTCCAGCTCAGCGCCTTTTTCATGAGGCCTCCGCCCATTTTCACCATGGAGTTGTTGTTCATGGCCGCAAACAGGAGGTAGGTTTTATAGAGTTCTGCATCAGATTTATCAGCGAACGCAATGGCGGTATCTTCAAAAGAAACTTTTAGTGCAGGAGTCATAGATTATGTGCTACATTTAAGCTGTACAAAGATAACGTAAAAACGGTTGTTAGTTGTTTTTTAGGCGATTTGCGAAAACCGCCTCTGAACCGCTACCCTGTAACGCGTGCATTTGGCCATGGAACGGAAAAAAGAAAACAATTATTTTCACCAGCTGAGCAAGCTGCGCCGCCGACCCTTGGTAATCGCCGGTCCGTGCAGCGCCGAAACCCGGGGACAGGTCATGGAGACGGCCCGTCAATTGAAAGACCTGCAGGTAGATATCTTCAGGGCCGGCGTCTGGAAACCCCGCTCCAAGCCGGGTACCTTTGAGGGCGTGGGCACCGAGGGCATGAAGTGGCTGCAGGAGGTGCGGCAGGAGTACGGCATGCCCGTGGCCACCGAGGTAGCCCGGCCCCACCACATTGAAACCGCCCTCAAACACAACATAGACGTGCTCTGGATAGGCGCCCGCACCACCGTGAACCCGTTTGCGGTGCAGGAACTCGCCGAGGCCCTGCGCGGAACCCACTTACCGGTAATGGTCAAGAACCCCGTGAGCCCCGATCTCAGCCTTTGGGCCGGTGCGGTGGAGCGGCTCTGGGGGGCGGGTCTTCAGGATGTAGCCGCCATTCACCGCGGTTTTTCCTCCTATGAGGTGAGCCAATACCGCAATGTGCCGCTCTGGCAAATTCCCATCCAACTGAAAGGCCTGTACCCAGATTTGCCGGTGGTAGTAGACCCCAGCCATATTGGGGGCAAGCCCGATCTGATTCTGCCCATCTCCCAGGCCGGGCTGGACCTGAACTTTGACGGGGTCATGATTGAGACGCACCTTAACCCCACGGAAGCCCTCTCAGACGCTGACCAGCAGATCACCCCCGAGGCTTTGGGAGATATCCTGGCTAAACTGCAGGTGCGTAGCTTGCCTGATGCCGCTTTCATCAGCCGTACCGAGGAATTGCGCCAGAAGATTGACCGCGCCGACCGTGAGATCATTGAGGCCCTGGCCCGCCGCATGCGGCTGGTGGAGAAAATAGGGGAGGACAAGCGAGAGAACAACATTGCCGTGCTGCAGCCGGAGCGCTGGCAAAGCATCTTCGAGACCCGGAAAGAGTGGGCCCGCCAGATGGAGATCAACCCGACCTTCGCCGCTGAGCTGTATGAACTCATCCATCTGGAGTCCATCAGGGTGCAGACCGAGATTGTGGAGAAGAATTTCCCGGCTTCTTAGGGACGTTTCACCTGGCAGGCACTACCTTGCAACCCAGAGAATGGCATTTGTAAGGTTTTCCTTTGATTCTCCCCAGACATTCCCTTTTTTAGGGGACTATCCGGTTTAGCAGCCATTTTTAGGAAAACTGCTGCTAAACACATTAAACAGAACTACATTGACCGAAGAGATTTTCATAGGCCCTGAGGCCATGGGGCAACTCAAAGAGTTGTTGCAGAACCGGGCTTTCAAGAAGACGGTGGTGCTGGTAGACGAGAACACCCATCGGCACTGCTATCCGCTCCTGAAGTCCTTTCTGCCGGAAAACCATCACGTGGTTCAGATCCATAGCGGCGAGGAGCACAAGAACCTGGCCACCTGCGAGCACGTGTGGCGCGAACTCACCGACCAGAACCTGGACCGCTGGAGTTTGCTCGTGAACCTGGGTGGCGGCGTGCTTACTGATTTGGGCGGCTTCTGCGCCAGCCTGTACAAGCGCGGCATTAGGTTCGTGAACGTGCCTACCACGCTCCTGTCGCAGGTAGACGCCAGCGTGGGCGGCAAGACCGGCATTGACTTTATGGGTTTCAAAAACCACATTGGGGTATTCCAGGAGCCGCTGGCGGTGCTCGTGAACCCGGTTTTCCTGCAGACCCTGGACATGCGGCAGATGAAATCGGGCTACGCCGAGATCATCAAGCACTGGCTCATCATGGACGCCGATAAGTTCTACGAGCAGCGCTACATTGGCCTGTTCACCGAGGACTGGACTGATCTGATCAAACACTCCATTGACATCAAGTCACGCGTGGTCACCGCCGATCCGCTGGAGAACGGCCTGCGCAAGATCCTTAACTTCGGGCACACCATCGGCCATGCCGTGGAGAGTTTTTACCTGGAGAAGCCCGGCCAGACGCTGCTACACGGGGAGGCCATCGCCGTAGGCATGTTGTGCGAAGCCTGGCTCTCTACCCAGAAAGGGCTCTTGCCGAAGGAGGAACTGGAGCAGATGGAGACGTTTATCATGTCTATTTATGAAAAGGTGTCCATTCCGCAAGCCGATGTTCAGGCCATCAGCCACCTTTGCCTGCACGATAAAAAGAACGACGGCGCCACCATCAACTGCACCTTGCTGCAGAAGATAGGGGAGGCCGTCTATGATAAACCTATTACACTACCAGAGGTACAGAGTGCCTTGCGCTATTACCAATTACTATGATTTCAGCTGCTGCCGTGCGCGTATCGCACCCCACGGGCGTGTTGCGCGGACGCGTGACCTTGCCGGCCTCCAAAAGCGAGGCCAACCGCGCCCTCATCATCCGGGCTTTGTCCGGGAAAGATTTTTCCATCCATAACCTGTCTGACGCGAATGATACCCAGCTCCTGAACCGCCTGCTCTCCACGCCCGCCGGTGCGGAGGTGAGCGCCGAGGATGCCGGAACCGTCATGCGTTTCCTGACGGCCTATTACGCCGCTACCGGCCAGAAGCTAACCTTGACCGGCACTCCGCGCATGTGCCAGCGGCCTATTGGCGTGCTGGTAGACGCGCTTCGGCAGTTGGGGGCCCAGATAGAGTATCTGGGCGAGGAAGGCTATCCGCCGCTGCAGATGAACGGGTTTGAGTTTTCCGGCACTAATCAGTTGTCTATCCGCTCAGACATCAGCAGCCAGTACATCTCGGCGCTGCTCATGATCGCGCCGCTGTTACCCCAGGGCCTGGAACTGACCCTGGAGGGGAAAATAAGCTCGGAGCCTTACATTAGAATGACTTTGGCGCAGATGGCACATTTTGGCGTGCAGGCCACCTTTGAAGACCAGCGAATATCCGTAGGCAAACAAGAATACCAAGCCAAAGAGTACACCGTAGAGTCTGACTGGAGCGCAGCCAGTTACTGGTACAGCATGGCGGCGTTGGCCCAGGAGGCCGATCTTTTCCTGCCCGCGCTCCGCGCCGATTCTCTGCAAGGCGACAGTGTGTTGCCGTCTTTGATGGCGCCTTTCGGTGTGCAGACCGCTTTCACCCAGGAGGGCGTTCAATTGACGAAACAGGCTGTGCAGGAACCATTGACCCAGATTGATTTCTTCGCCTGCCCGGACCTGGCCCAAACCGTGGCCGCTCTGGCTGCTGGATTGGGGGTGGAAGTGGAGATGACCGGCCTGGAAAGCCTTAGAATAAAGGAAACCGACCGAATTGCGGCCTTGCAGTTTGAGTTGGTGAAACTGGGAGCAGAGCTGCGCGAGATTGCCCCAGACGTTTTCAAGGTGTTTCTGATAAACAGACCCCAAACCGAAGCTACCATTCATACCTACGAAGACCACCGCATGGCCATGGCCTTCGCGCCGCTGGCCTTGAAGGGGCCGCTGGTCATAGAAGAGCCGCGCGTGGTACGCAAATCCTACCCAAGGTACTGGGAGGAGCTGCAAAAAGCCGGCTTTACCGTGGAAGAAGCTCAATAAATAGTTGAAGAGTACGGAAGGAAGCCTTTTGCCTTAAGCAGAAGGCTTCTTTTTTGCCTGCTTTCTAGGGTAAATGAAGCTGTTAAAAAGTAGTGTATCAGGCTACTGCATCTATTTTGGGGCTGGTTTTAGTAAATCTCCTCAAAAACGTTATACAGGAAAGAATCTTTGTAATATAGCTTAAATTATAAATAAAATGTAAAAGATTAGCAGGTGTTTAGTTGTATTTTTTGAATGAACTATCTGTAATATAGATGAAATTTGATAGTTGGTTATGAACTTTTACAACATACGCCATTGGGGTGCGTTTAAAGAGGACAACAGGTAGAAGTACTAAAAAATACGAATATGAAAAATCTCAATGTTTGGATGCTTGCTTCATTGTTCTCTATGGGCAGTATGACATTGGTTTCTTGCAATAAAGTAGATAAAGAAGCCTCCGCCGCAGACCATAAAAAAGTAGAACAGTTCCTCAAGCAGGCCGCCACTACTGATAACTTTCAGTTGATGGCCGGGATGATGGCAGAAGACCAAAGCAAAAAAGGAGAAGTAGGTGCCTTGGGCCAGAAGATTTACCACGTGCACTCCCGGACAACTCCTGTGCTGGCCGAAATAGCCAAAAAGAAAGCCATAGAATTGCCGGCCCAAATGGGTAGCGAAAAAAAGGCGCTGGTAGATAGCCTGGAAACCAAAAAAGGTGAAGAGTTTGACCAGACCTTCGCGAATCTGGAGGTAGAAGCCCATGAAGAGGCTATTGCCTTCTATGAGAAAGCCGACAAAGAAGTAAATGACCCAGATGTGCAGCAGTTCATTGACCAGATCTTACCGGTCTTGAAAGAGCACTTGGCTGAGGCCCAGGAACTGAAAAACGCTGTGGCCCAGGTTGATAAATCCACTAAACCCTAAGTAAGAATTTGTCTAGTAAGGAAAAGCCCTTTGCAACATGCAAAGGGCTTTTTTTATGCCTGGTTTTTGATAAAGCAGATGATTCTGGAGGCCTTAGGAGGAGGAAACTTCCTCTATCAAACCCTGCAGGTAAGGAACAGAGTGCAAGAGCCGACTTCCGTACCAACTGAATAATTCGCCGTCCACCACCATCACGTGGGCATCGGGGCAAATGGCTTTGAATTCGACGATGTGCTTTTCTTTGAAGGGATAGGGCTCAGAGGAAAGCAGTATCAGTTTGGGGTTCGCCTCCTGCAGTTGTGCCGGAGTCACTTCTGGGTACCTGGCCAAATGCCCCAGCACGTTCTCAAATCCGCATCGCGCCAATAGGTGGTCAATAAAGTTCTGGTTCCCGATGCCCATGTACGGGTTCCGCCAGATGAAATAGGCCGTAGGCACGGGTGGGACTGCTGGCATCAGAGACGCAAACTGCTGCCTTAATTGCTGCACCAGTTCGGTTGCCTGAGCCGCTGTGTCGGTCACCTGCCCAATGCCCGCCATCATCTCAAAAGCATCTTCCAAGGTGTAGATATCACTCATCCAAACCGGGTATTTCTCCTGCAGCCGTTTAATCCCTTCCTGGTAGTTTTCCTCTTTGTTTCCGATGATCAGGTCTGGTTCCAGTTGGTCAATGGCTTCAAAATGGAAGTTCTTGGTACCTCCGATTTTCTTTTTCTGCTTTACCTGCTCTTGGGGGTGGATGCAGAATTTGGTGACACCTACCACGCGGTCTCCCAAACCCAGATGAAACAGCAACTCGGTTTGGGAAGGCACCAAAGACACAATCCGGCGGGGCGGCTGCGGCAACTGGAGGCGGTGGTTCATCTGGTCGGTGAAAAGCAAGGGATTTGGGGTAAAGGTGAAAGGAAAAGGAATTGGTAAACTATGGCCTTTGCTGTTTTGATGAGGTCTTTAGTGAAACATTTACCTGTTGTAGAAAGAGACATCGGTTTTAGCCTTGTTTTTAAAAAGTAGCCATAAATCAGGAGTTCATTCTGCTGCGTGTCTTTTAGTTCCTGAGCCTTTAGCGCCACTCATGGTCAAGCAGGGCATAGACGTAAGAATCGCACCAGTGGCCTTTAATGAAGATATTCTCCCGGAAATGGGCCTCGCGGCGCATGCCCAGTTTTTCCATGATGCGGTAAGAGCCAATGTTACGCGGGTCACAGTCGGCCCAGATGCGGTGAAGTTGCAGGTCGTCAAACCCGAAGTGTATCATCGCGCTGGCGGCCTCGGTGGTGTAGCCTTTGTTCCAGTAGGTCTGGTTTAAGATGTACCACAACACGGCTTCCTCGGCATCGTAGTCTACCTTCATGCCCACGCGGCCAATGAGCATATTGGTGGTACGGAGCACAATGGCCAGGTCAAACAGCGTGCGGGGTTCCTCTTTGGCCTCCTCCAGGCACTGCTGGATGTACTCCTGGCTTTCACGGCTGGAGCGCACCTCGCTGGTCTGGAACCGCATGACCTCCTCGTTGGATTCGTACAGATTGGTGAAATGCCAGTCATCCTGCTTGAATTCGCGCAGCAAAAGCCGGGGGGTGTGTATTTGCATGATGGGGCAAAAGATTATGCCCGTGAAGATAGATAATAAACTGGATTTCAGGTGCGGCAAAATTTGCCTTGGTGATAAGGAAATCAGGGACCTGTTTTTAGCCTCTTTTCCTAGAATCGGCACTAAAACAAAAAGCCCTGTGGGTTTGTAGATCCCACAGGGCTTTTCCTTTTATCCGTTTTTGGGCCTCTTTTTAGAAAATCAGGCCTAAAAAGGATCTATTTCAAGTACCGGAAATCGTGGTCGCTTTGCAGCTGGGTCAGGAAATGGTAGAACAGGTTGATGATGCTGTCTACGTCGTCTTTGTGCACGGTTTCTACGGTGGTGTGCATGTATTTCAATGGCAACGAAATGAGGGCCGAGGCTACGCCTTCAGAAGAGTAGGCGAAAGCATCGGTGTCTGTGCCGGTGGCGCGGGTAGCGGCGGCGCGCTGGAACGGAATCTCGTTTTTCTGGGCTACCTCAATGAGCATGTCCAGCAGGTTGTTCTGTACGGCCGGGCCATAGGTCAATACCGGTCCTTTGCCGCAGTGCAGGTCTCCGTTGGTTTTCTTCTCATACCCTTGTGACTGCGTATCGTGGGTCACGTCGGTGATGATGGCCAGGTCTGGCTTGATGCGGTGGGCGATCATCTCGGCGCCGCGCAGGCCAATCTCTTCCTGCACCGCGTTTACGATGTATAATCCAAAAGGAAGCTTTGTTCCGTTCTCCTTCAGCATACGGGCTACTTCGGCAATCATGAATCCCCCGATCCTGTTGTCCAAAGCCCGGCCCACGTAGAACTTGTCGTTCATCACCCAGAACTCATCGTCAAAGGTGACCACGCAGCCTACATGGATGCCCATATCTTCCACCTCCTGCTTGTTGGCGGCGCCGCAGTCTAGGAAGATGGTTTCTACGGTAGGGGCTTTGTCCTGGTCTGGCTTGCGCACATGGATGGCCGGGTACCCGAACACCGCTTTCACCATTCCTTTTCTGGTATGGATGTTCACCCGCTTGGAAGGCGCGATCACGGCATCGGAACCGCCGTTGCGGCGCACGTAGATGTAGCCTTCCGGCGTAATGTAGTTCACAAACCAGGCAATCTCATCGGCGTGGGCCTCAATGACCACCTTGTACTTTGCCTCAGGGTTGATCACGCCCACCACCGTGCCGTACGTATCCACGAAGTACTCGTCAATGTAGGGCTTGATGTAGTCTAACCACAGTTTTTGGCCCGAGGACTCAAAGCCGGTGGGTGCAGCGTTGTTGAGGTAGGTTTGCAGGAATTCAAAGCTTTCTTCTCTCATAGCTTTCTGTTTAGGTGGAGCAAAGCACTCTCCAAGTGTTGTTTGTCAGTTGAAGTAGTAGATGGCTGGGGTGCTTTGTCATCACCAACCAAGGGCGCAATTAAATATTGAATGATAATTGGTGTATAGCAGTCATTGGAGCAGGGGGCTAAGATTCTTTGGCGAGATAAGCCAAAGTTTTAAACCTGCCTTCCGGCGGCTGTTTACAACGGAATATTCCCGTGTTTTTTCTTCGGTAACTGGTCTACTTTGTTTTCAAGCATTTTGAATGCTCTGATCAATTTGGCACGGGTCTCTGCAGGGTAGATCACCTCGTCTACGAAGCCGCGGTGCGCAGCCCGGTACGGCGTCGCAAACTTGGCTTGGTACTCGGCTACTTTCTCGGCTAATTTGGCTTCAGGGTCTTCAGCGGCGGCAATCTCACGCTTGAAGATAATCTCGGCGGCACCTTTGGCTCCCATTACGGCAATCTCGGCGGTAGGCCAGGCAAAGTTCAGGTCAGCGCCTATGTGCTTGGAGTTCATTACATCATACGCGCCGCCGTAAGCCTTACGGGTAATAACGGTTACACGGGGAACAGTGGCCTCGCAGAACGCATAAAGAAGTTTGGCTCCGTTGGTGATGATGCCGCGCCACTCCTGGTCAGTACCGGGCAGGAAGCCGGGCACATCTTCCAATACCAGCAACGGAATGTTGAAGGAATCGCAGAAACGCACGAAACGAGCGGCTTTTGTAGAAGCGTTGATGTCTAAAACACCTGCCAAAACGGCTGGTTGGTTCCCTACAATACCAATGCTGCGGCCGGCTAATCTTGCAAAGCCTACCACAATGTTCTCCCCAAAGTTCTTGTGCACCTCCAGGAAAGAGTCAGCGTCAATGATGCCTTCTATCACCTCACGGATGTCATAGGGTTGGTTGGGGTTCTCCGGCACGATGTTGTTCAGGACCTCGCGGGTTTCATCGGCTTTGGGTTCATACGGCAGGGAAGGAGGAAGCTCCTCACAGTTCTGCGGCATGTAGCTCAGCAACTGTTTGATGTTCTGGATGCAGACCACCTCGTTGGCACAGGAGAAATGGGTCACGCCGCTTTTGGTGCTATGGGTACTGGCGCCGCCTAGTTCCTCTGAGGTCACCGTCTCATGCGTCACGGTTTTCACCACGTTAGGGCCCGTCACGAACATGTAAGACGTGTCCTCTACCATGAGAATGAAATCCGTAATGGCCGGGGAGTAAACCGCTCCACCGGCGCAAGGTCCCATAATGCCGGATAGTTGCGGTACCACGCCAGAAGCCAGGGTGTTTTTGTAGAAGATATCGGCGTAGCCCCCTAAGGAAACCACCCCTTCCTGAATTCGGGCTCCGCCGGAGTCATTGAGGCCAATCACCGGTGCGCCGTTTTTCATGGCAAGGTCCATGATCTTCACAATCTTCTCTGCATGCGTCTCAGAAAGCGAGCCGCCAAAAACAGTGAAGTCCTGGGAGAAAACGTAAACCAGGCGGCCGTTCACGGTGCCGTAGCCCGTTACCACGCCGTCGCCTAAATAGTACTCTTTGTCTAGCCCGAAGTCTTTGGAACGGTGCATCACAAACTTGCCTATCTCCTCAAAGGAGCCTTCGTCTAAGAGCAGGTCTATGCGTTCACGGGCCGTGAGTTTGCCTTTTTTATGTTGGGCATCAATGCGCGCCTGGCCGCCGCCTAAGAGGGCTTCGGCATTTTTGCGGTCTAATGTCTCAAATTTGCTATTCAGGTTATTCTGGTCTGACATTGAAGCACTTTGGTGTTGGTACAAGAAATCAAATTTAGGAAAGAATAGGGCAGTGTAAAATTTTTGTTAGGTTTTTCTGAAATCTTGCTAAAAAACAAAAAAGGCTGACAGTTTGTCTGTCAGCCTTTTCAAATATAATTTATTGGTTAGTCTTTCTTCTTGCCATCTGTAGGCGTGGTCTCTTCCTCTTCTGAAGAGGAGCTTTCCGGAAGATCGTCAGACGTGTCTGGAATGGCATCCTCGTTCTTGCGGTTTGAGAACGTCAATTCCTCTTTGCCTTCTTCGTAGTCAATCACGATGGTGTCTCCCTGGGCCAACTCGGCTTTCAGGATTTCCTCCGCAATTGGGTCTTCCATGTACTTGGTGATGGCACGGTTCAACGGACGGGCACCATACTTAGAGTCATATCCTTTCTCAGCCACAAAGTCTTTGGCCTTGTCAGTGATCTCAATGGTATAGCCCAGCGTTTTCACGCGGTTCAACAGCTTGGCAAGGGAGATATCGATGATCTTGTGGATATCTTCTTTCACCAGCGAGTTGAACACAATCACATCATCCAGACGGTTCAGGAACTCAGGAGAGAACGTTTTCTTCAAGGCAGAAGCAATGGTGCCTTTCATGATGTCATCCATGTTCTCCTGACGGGTTTTGGTGGCGAAACCAACCCCAGCCCCGAAGTCCTGCAAGTCACGAGCCCCAATGTTAGAGGTCATGATGATGATGGTGTTTCTAAAGTCCACCTTACGGCCTAAACCATCGGTCAACACACCGTCATCCAGCACTTGCAACAACAGGTTGTACACGTCTGGGTGCGCTTTCTCAATCTCATCCAGCAATACTACTGAATAAGGCTTGCGGCGGATTTTCTCCGTCAACTGACCACCTTCTTCGTAACCCACGTAGCCTGGAGGCGCTCCCACCAAGCGAGATACGCTGAATTTCTCCATGTACTCACTCATGTCAATACGCACCAGGGCGTCTTCCTTGTCAAACAGGTAGGTAGCCAGAACTTTCGCAAGCTCAGTTTTACCAACCCCGGTTGGGCCTAAGAATACGAACGAACCGATGGGGCGCTTAGGATCTTTAAGACCAACGCGGGTCCGTTGAATGGCTTTCACCAACTGCGTAATCGCTTTTTCCTGGCCAATCACTTTGCCTTTCAGCTCTTCGCCCATGTTCAAAAGCTTGAGGCTTTCTTTCTGCGCGATACGTTTCACCGGAATACCCGTCATCATGGCGATTACCTCGGCCACGTTTTCTTCCTTCACGGCGTAGCGTTTCTTTCTCGTCTCCTCTTCCCAGCTTTTCTTAGCGGCGTCAAGTTGATCTAAAAGTTTTTTCTCTTTGTCACGCAGTTGAGCAGCCTCTTCGTATTTCTGGCTTTTCACCACGCGGTTTTTCTCGTCCTTGATGTTCTCAATCTGTTGCTCCAGATTCAAAATATCTTCAGGCACCACAATGTTGTTGATGTGCACACGGGCACCGGCCTCATCCAGAATGTCAATGGCTTTGTCTGGTAAGAAACGGTCGCTCATGTAGCGGTCGCTCAACTTCACACAGGCCTCAATGGCTTTGTCTGAATAGGTCACGTGGTGGTGATCCTGGTATTTGTCTTTGATGTTGTGCAGGATCTCAATGGTTTCCTCTGGCGTGGTAGGATCTACCATCACAATCTGGAAACGACGAGCCAAGGCACCATCTTTCTCAATGTACTGACGGTACTCGTCTAGCGTAGTTGCGCCAATGCATTGGATTTCGCCACGGGCCAAAGCAGGTTTGAACATGTTGGAGGCATCCAGAGATCCGGAGGCTCCACCAGCACCTACAATGGTGTGTAGCTCATCAATGAACAGAATCACGTCCGGAGATTTCTCCAGTTCGTTCATCACGGCTTTCATCCGCTCTTCAAACTGACCGCGGTATTTAGTACCCGCCACCAAAGAGGCCAGGTCTAAGGTTACCACCCGTTTTCCGAAAAGCACGCGAGAAACCTTCTTCTGGATGATGCGCAGCGCAAGACCCTCGGCAATAGCGGTTTTACCCACGCCAGGTTCCCCAATCAAGATTGGGTTGTTTTTCTTACGGCGGCTCAGTACCTGGGCCACGCGCTCGATTTCTTTTTCACGGCCCACAATCGGGTCTAATTTGCCTTCCTCGGCCAATTTAGTCAGATCACGACCGAAGTTGTCCAACACCGGAGTGCGGGATTTCTCGGCACCCTTCTTGGCGGCTGAGCCAGCGCCTCCTTTAGAGGAAGAGCCAAAGAGTTTGTCGTTATCGTCGTTGTCATCGGTATCTGAGGAGGCGAGAGGGTTGTTAGCATGATAGTCTAACGAATCCCGGATAGCTTCATAGTTCACGTTGAATTTGGCTAAGGTTTGCGATGAAATATTATCCTCATCCCGCAAAATAGACAACAGCAGGTGTTCTGTACCTATGATGTCTGACTTGAAGATTTTAGCCTCCAAATACGTTATTTTCAGGACCTTTTCCGTCTGTTTAGTAAGCGGAATACTACCAGTTATATTGGTGTTAGGGCTGGCGGTATTTTTGGTGGCCTGCTCAAGCGCGTACTTGAGCTCCTCCATTGGTACCCCCAGTTTTTTAAGCAAAGCGATAGCCGTACCTTCTCCTTCGCGGATCATTCCCAGAAGCAAATGCTCAGTGCCAATATAATCATGCCCCAAGCGGATGGCTTCCTCGCGACTGAGAGAGATAACCTCTTTCACTCTATTTGAGAATTTGGCTTCCATGTAAGTTCTTGTCTAGTAAATAGTTGTTGTGCGTCTACTGCAAAGTGCTGCCAAGGCTACGCATTAAAATATTAACAATATGAGTGGGGCAAATGTTCAACAGTAGTCCAAGGGACTCTGTAAATATGTAGATGCCTCGGGGCCAAGGTTAAACAACAAATCCAGTATACTCAGGTTTATTGCAAATTGTTTGCCAAACACCTGCCGGTATGGCATTAGGCGCAAATTGTCAGGCACCTTCTTGGGATGAAGTTCCCCGCGCCAATCCAACACCGGTGCCTCGTAGGTTTTAACATACGTTTGAGTAAGGCCCACGGGTTTCTTTAGCTTCAGGAATTTAACGAAAAGTTTCAGCAAATCCATATTCAACTGGAAAAGCAGGTCCGGCTTCTGGTCATAGACGGCTTTGAGGTAGTCTGCGTAAAACTCAAAAAAGGGCGCGCTACCATAGGCGCTCTGGATGGTGCGCCAGTGAATGTCCATCCAGCGCTGGCCATAGTCAATCTCCAGTTCGGTCACCAGCGTCTTGCTGTTACCTTTTACCACGGGCACAGAAAGCGGCACCACGCCCTGCGCCGTGAGAATGTGGCACCTGTTGCGGTAACTCTGTTTCTGGTAATGCTCATGGGCCTCAAACAGTAATTCATCGGCTTCAAAAGCCTTCTGAAAATAGAGGATGCTGGGATTGTAGTGAAGGTCGGTTAATAACTGCATGCAACATAAAATGGAATGGCTGCAAGTAAGGGAAAAATCCCAGACTTGTACGGCGGCCTATGGTGACTTTGAAGATACTTCCCTAGGTTAAGCTTGGAAAGCCCCATCTTAACTTCTGCAATGGCCTATAGCGTCTCTGCTGGAAATATAATTATTGCTTTATTTAAGGGTTTTAAAATTGCCTGCTTCCAATAAGTCTGATGGTCATCTTAGTAAGCCTTTTTGTCAGGTTATCAGTAGCTTTTCTGCGTTTCTCTTCATTTTTGACCGTCTTCGTTCAACAAAAAGCAGAGGACTGCAGGTTCCCGGATTTCTTCAATTTCATAGGTGGATCCCTAGTTACCCGTTTAAGGTTTGTTTTCAGAAAAACAGAGCTGAAACAGGAAGGTGGTTTCCTGGAGGTAACGGGTTTGGGTAGGCAGGGCAGAACTTTCTGCGGGTACATTTGCCTTTTAGAAGATCATCCGTAAACAAGGACTGACTTGATCAGATTATAATTATGTCTACTAAAAAACTTTCAGATATATCCGTCTCCGTGCTGGACCTTGTGCCCATACAGGAAGGTAAAACGGCGGCGGACGCCATCAAGAATGCCGTTGACCTGGCCCAACACGTGGAGAAATTAGGATACAGACGCTTCTGGATGGCCGAGCACCATAATTTTCCAGGCATTGCAAGTTCCGCCACCACGGTGTTGATTGGCCATGTTGCCCGGGAGACCTCTACCATTCGGGTGGGGTCTGGCGGGATTATGCTGCCCAACCATGCGCCTTTGGTTGTGGCAGAGCAGTTTGGCACTTTGGCTACGCTTTTCCCGGGTCGTATTGATCTGGGGCTTGGCCGCGCGCCCGGAACAGACGGCTTAACCGCGATGGCCCTGCGCCGTGACCAGCACCAGTCGGTAGATGAGTTTCCGCAGAACGTGGTGGAGGTGTATAACTACCTGGGGGACCCGGACCCATCTTCCAAAGTGCGGGCCGTGCCGGGCGAAGGAACCTATGTGCCCATCTGGATTTTGGGTTCCAGTACTTTCGGCGCCCAGTTGGCCGGTATGTTAGGAATGCCGTACGCGTTTGCCAGCCACTTTGCGCCCACCATGCTGCACCATGCCATTCAGGTGTACCGCGACAGCTTTAAGCCGGTAGGTAGCCTCAAAGAGCCTTACGTCATGGCAGGTGTGAACGTGATCGCCGCCGACACAGATGAAAAAGCAGATTATCTGGCTACCTCCATGTACCAGTCATTTCTGGGGGTGATCAGGGGAACCGCTGGTTTGATGAAACCACCCGTGGAAAGCATGAACGGCCTTTGGGATGCTTCTGAGCAATATGCGGTGCAGAATATGCTGCGTTGCTCTTTTGTAGGTAGCCCCGAGAAAGTGAAAGAGGACTTGCAGAAGTTTGTGGATCAAACGCAGGTAGATGAGGTGATCGTGGCCAGCAGCATTTATGACCATGCGGCCCGTCTGCACTCGTATGAACTCATCGCAGATTTCTTCAAGAAGTCTGCGTAAGTTATAGACAAGAAGTGAATCGGCTCTCAGCGTAGGTAAATAGACCTTGACCTGCGTTGAGAGCCTTTTTGCTTTAAAACAAGAGGAAAAGAATCAATCAGGATCTATCAAAGGAAATCTGCAGGAGGGTATTACCTTTGCAGCGTTGAAAGCGGCTGAGCTGTTTTCGGCTTGTTTTTCAGAAAATGCAAACAGAACCAGCCACTTCTTTTACCCGCCCCAACCTGAAACCCAGCCAACTTCCGCTCTGGTGGCTGCTGAAGGGAATCTCCTTGTTGCCGTTTCCGGTGCTGTATGCGGTTTCCACGTTTCTGTATTGGGTTCTGTACTACGTAATAGGGTACCGTAAAAAAGTGGTACGGCAAAATCTGGAGCGCTCTTTTCCCTCCAAAAGCAAAGCCGAACTCCTTAAGATTGAAAAGCAATTCTTCCTGAATCTGACAGATATTATGGTAGAGACCCTGAAATTGGTGTCACTCTCCGCTGAAGATTTGGAGAAACGGGTTCACTTGCAAAAAAGCCAAAAAATTGAGGGATACCTGAGCCAAGGAGTTCCTGTAATGATTCTGGGCGCCCACTTGGGAAATTGGGAGTTTATGTCTGCGGCGGGGAATAAGCATTTTCCCTTTCCGGTAGATGGTGTGTATAAACCCTTGGCAAGTTCTTTCTTTGAGTCTTTTCTCCGGTTTCTTCGAACCCGCTTCGGAATCACCTTGGTGAAGATGAAGGAAACACTACGTCACTTGTTACGGCATAAAGGTCAACCCAGAATTCTTTCTCTTTTATCTGACCAGGTGCCACCCTACGGCGAAATACAATATTGGACCAATTTTCTGCACCAAGACACTGCCTTTTATGTGGGAGCCGACAAGCTTAGAACCTCGTTCAATTACCCTACTTTCTTTGTAGGCATGCGTCACGTAAAGCGCGGGTATTATGAGGTAGACTTTCAGGAATTGTTACCTATACCCCAAGCCGGTGCCAAAGAAGAAGGGCACCCTCTCACTGAAACCTTCGCCCGGAAATTGGAGGCTTGGGTGGAGCAGTATCCGGCAGACTACCTGTGGTCACACAAACGTTGGAAGCACAAAAGGCCTGAACCAGGTGTGGAGGCGTAACCTCTTAAACTGCTTCCAATTTTATCAAACCCGTTTATGGTTTGTTTTTCAAAATCAGGCTTAGAACGCAACTGTTGGATTGGGCTATTTCCTTTCCCGTAAAATAAAAAGCCCCGGCTGCGTAAACAGCCGGGGCTTTTTTGACCTTAGTTTTCAAAAACCTCTAGAAATCAATCCTCGTCCCAGAAGACCCGGGTGGTGACCACGTCACCTCCAATGGCGGAAGCGGCCGCCGCGTAATTGGCGTTGTTCAGGTTCTGCTCCGTGGACGGATAAGGGAAGCGGAGTGGGATCTCTGATTGGGCCAGGGGCGGAGCCTCCAGTTGCGGGTAATCCAATCGTCGCCATTCTTTCCAGCCTTCTACGGGTTGGTTATACAGGGCTATCCATTTCTGCATGCCCAGGCTTTCCCTCCAGTTGGCGGTGTTGAGCATCACCTCGGGTTGCTGCAGATATGCAGTGGCCTCGGCGGCGGTGCCGCCCCAGTCATTCACAATGGAGGAGGTGACGGCAGCGGTGTAGTGCTCCTCGGCAGTGCCGGGTACATTGAAACCTCTCAGGGCGGCCTCTGCCAGCAGGAACTCCACCTCGGTGTACGACAGCAGAATGCCTGGGGCATCGGCCTCCCGCACCAGGTCACTTGGCTGGGCCACGTCTGGATAGTTGTTCAAGTCGCCGTAGACCCCGCCCACGTACTCACCTGCGTTTTCCCCTTCCGGGGCCGGCCGGAAGAACTCATCCAACCGCGGGTCCTCCCAATCCAAGAGAACATCCAGGAAGGGGCTGGCCGCCACGTTGTCGTCCCGTTGCCGCAGTTCGTCATAGACGGGGTTGGCGGTAGGCACGTTGGGGGTGTAGGGCAATTCGGCGTCATCGTCGCTGGAGGTAAACACGTTGGGAGCGGCTGCTTCCACAATGCCCCTGGCTTTGGTGGCGTCTACATCGGCAATGGTGAGGCCCATTCTCAACTTGAGGGAGTTCGCGAATTTAAGCCATTTCTCCAGATCCCCTTGGTAGAACAGGTCGGCGTTGCCCAGTCCTGAGTTGTCGGAGTTCTGGGAGAGGTTGTTGATGGCAGCATCCAGCCGGGTGAACAGGTCATTGTAGATGGCGACATCATCGTCGTACTTGGGCTGCACATTGTTGATGTCCAGCGCCTCAAAATAGGGGATGTCTCCGTAAGTATTCACCAGAACAGACCAGGCGTACACCTCCAGCACCTCAATGCAGGCCAGTTGGCTAGCCTTCAAATCCGCGGCCAACAGGTTATTGGCGGTGATAAGGTTTCTGGCTTCGCGCAAATCAGAGAGCACATCGCGGTACAGAATGGTCCAGAAGAACCGGTTGATCTCGCGGGTGTTGATGTTGTACTGGCTCTCATCTGGGTACTGGGCCGCGGCCCAATGCTGCACATAATACCGGAACACATTGGTATTATAGTCTGGAGTGGTGATGACGTTGCTCAGGTTAAACTGCGCATTGCTCACCAGGGTACCGGGCGGTACATCGGTAGCCCGTTTGGGGTCCAGGTTGTAATCCTCGTCTAAGTCGTTCACGCAAGAGGTGGCCAGGAACAGAGACGCTATGGTGTATAGAAGTATCTTTTTCATCCTCTTCTTCATTAAAATTGGAATCTTACATTGAAGCCCACATTGCGGGGGGTAGGATAGGCTCCGCTGAGGTACCCCAACCCGATGTTACCCGCCCCAAAACCTGCTTCCGGATCTGAGTAGGGCACATCTTTGTCAATGATCCACAGGTTGCGGCCCACAACAGACACGTCAATGCCTTTGAAGACTTTCAGCTTGGAGATGAGTTGCTGGGGCAGGGTATAGGTGAGGGAGGCTTCGCGGAGTTTCACAAAACCCGCGCCGTACACGTGGTACTCGGCGGGCGTATAGTACCCCATGACGCCTTCGGTATTCTCTACCCTGATGTCATTGGGCGAGCCGTCTTCCTTCACGCCTGGTAGAATAATCCCGCCGCCTTCTGAAACGGGTAACCTTGACGGATTGCCCAGGTCATTCAGGCCGGCCGTTTCTGGGTAAAGCCCGGTCCCGAAACCATAGTAGGTGTCCAGGTTGAACAGTTCGCCTCCCTTCCGGATGTCAATGAGGAAGTACAAGGAGAGTCCTTTGAAGGAAATGGTGTTGGAGATACCGCCCTGCCAGTCTGGATTAGGGTTCGAGATCTCTTTGGTTGGGTCTGACAGCAGGTAGAAACCGTCTTCGTCCACCATGCGACCACCGTTTTCATGCAGCACAAACCCTTGGCCCCTGAGGATCCCAAAAGGCCGGCCCACCGCAGCATTGGAGGAGACCCCGCCCTGGTAGGTAGCCAGGATCATGTTTTCGCCTTCGGCCAGGGCCACCACTTCGTTTCGGTTGTGGGTCCAGTTCAGGTTCAGGTTCCACGAGAAATCGTCGTTCTTGATGGGTTGGAACCGGAGGGCCGTCTCAATTCCACGGTTTTCCACTTCCCCGGCGTTCACATATTTGAACGAATATCCCGTGGCCGCTGACACAGAAACCGGCAGAATCTGGTTAATGGTGTTGGATTTGTACACCGTTACCTCAAACCCTAAGCGGTTATCCAGGAAAGCCGTTTCCAGCCCGATTTCTGAACTTTTGGTTCTTTCTGGTTTCAGGGTGGGGTTGTAGCGGGTGCCGGGTACAGAGTACAGCGGGATTCCTCCAAACGTACCAATGGGGGCGTCTATCTCCTCATCCTGCTTGTTGTAGTACCTGTCTGTGGCCGCAAAAGGCGCATCATTACCCACCTCGGCATAGTTACCCCTTATTTTGGCGTAGGAAAGCCAGTCTTGCTTGAGCAGTTCAGAGAACACAAAGCTCAAGGCCACAGAGGGGTAGAAGTAGGAGTTGTTCCCGCGGGGTAGGGTGGAGGATTGGTCTCTTCTCCCCGATAGATCCAGGAAGATTGTTTCTTTGTAGCCCAGGGTAGCATTGGCGAAAACCCCGTCCACAGCCCGTCTCAATTCACTTTCTATGGGTGGGGAGAGCAGGTTCAATGAGTTGGACAAAGCATACAACCTGGGTACCACCAAGCCGCCGCTGGTTGTTGCCCGCACAGAATTCAGTTTGGATCTTCTCATGTTCAGACCTACCAACCCCCTGATGTTGAAGTCTGGTGTGAAGTTGCGGTCAAAATTGGCGAAGAGGTCGAAGTTGAACTCACGGAACGACCGATTATACCGCGTATAGTTTGGGTCCTGGTCATTGGTGGTACTTCCAATGGCAAACCGTTCTTCTTGTAGCTCATCGTAGGTGTCCAAAGAAACCCGGGCGGTGAGGTCCAGCCATTCGGTGAACTTGTAATTGGAGGCGACGTTGCCAAACGTACGGTACCGTTCGTCGCTCTCAAAGTTCTCGTACCGGGTCCAGTACACGTTGTCATGGTACGCGGCAGTGAGGTTGCTGGGGCTTCTCCAGTTCCAGGTAATGTTCTGTTTGTTCCGCCAATAGGCTTCTTCCTGCTCTTTGAGGTCAACGTTGGTCTGGAACCATTGCCGGAAACCCAGCATGGGGTTAATGGAGCTATACCCTGAGCCATACCGTCCCAGACCTTCTTGTTGGGTGAAGTTCACCCCAGCGCTGGTGGTCAGTTTGCTGGTTAGGTTCAGAGAGCCCGAAAAGTTGATCATGTTCTTGGTGATCTCGCTGTTAGGCAGAAGCCCCTTGTCCTGGTTGCGGTTATAGCCCAGTTTGAAGTTGGCTTTTTCGTTGCCCCCGTCTATGGTGATGCTGTTGTTGACGGAAACGGCGGTCTCAAAGAAATACTCAGGCCCGTTCTCACCGGCTACCCACGGGCGAGGCTTTTTGTAGTTGGGCGAGGCTGGGTCAAAGGCATCCCATTGGTACACCAGCACGTTTGGGTCAAAGGGGAAACCATAAGAAGCGTCATCCCCCATGCGTACCACGTTGTCCAGGTTGCCATCTCCGTCCACATCATATCTTAACCACGCCGCACCATAGCCGGCGCCGTATTCCTTCTGATACTCTGGAAAGGTTTTTTTGTCGATGGTGCCAATAGTCACGCCGTTATTGAGGGTAACCCCCAAGCCCCTTTTGCCTTTTTTGGTAGTGATGAGAATAACCCCATTGGCGGCCCGGGACCCATACAAGGCAGTGGCGGCGGCGCCTTTCAGCACGCTCATGGACTCAATATCATCTGGGTTGATGTCAGCGGCAGGGTTACCGTAGTCAAAACCACCTCGGCCGGTAGTCTGGTTGTAGGTGTTGGTGACATCGTTGCTGATGGGCACACCGTCTACCACAAACAACGCCTGGTTATTGCCGGTAAGGGATTTGGTACCCCTGATTACCACGTTGGCAGAGCCGCCCAGGGTATTGGTTTGGGTGACCGAAAGCCCCGCTACTTTCCCGGAGAGGGAGTTTACCATGTTGGGGTTGCGGGCAGCCGTTACGGTGGAGCCTTCCAACTGGGTAGCGGCAAAGGGAAGGGAGTTTCGGCTTCTTTCTATACCTAAGGCGGTCACTACCACCTCGGTGAGTTGGGTAGCGTCAGAAACCAGGGCCACGTTGATGGTGGTAGCCCCGTTCACGGCCCGTTCCAACGCTTTGTAGCCGATAAAGCTGAAGACAAGCGAAGCGTTCTGGTCGGGTACCGTGAGGGAGTACGTGCCCGTAACGCCGGTGGAGGTTCCTACCTGGGTTCCTTTTACAACAACTGAAACTCCAGGAAGAGGGGTTCCGTCATCTGCGGAAGTCACCGTACCTGAAACAGTGACGGCTTGTGCCCATGCCTGACTCATACAGCAGGCAAGGACCAGCAAAGTGAGAAGTAAGCATTTTTTCATGGGGGTAAAATGAATTTGTGAGCATTGTGGGTTTGGTTTGAATGGAAGAGGAACAGACTACTTTCAGTTAGGTAGAGCTAACCGGCGGGGAGCAACAAATTGAAGCTAATGAACTTACCTAAAGTCCAGAAGCTTCTTTTTAAAGCCATATAAATCTAAAGATTTATTTTATGACATGAAAGTTGCACGTGTGGATAAATAAAATTTAGGATATATAGCGATTGTTAATTTCTTTTTAAGTGAGATGATCTTGTATTTACCTGGAAATAAAGTCAATATGGGTTAAGTGACTGGTTTGGTTTTTTGAGGCGTTTTTAGAAAATGTTTCTAAAACAAGGTTCCTTTGGATATCAAGCAAGGGGTCTGCTTACCATAGGATGAAGACGTTCTATTTTTGAGGCTCTAAAAAATTAACGTTTTCTTTTAGTTTTCTATATAACTTTTTTCTTAAAATTTGGTAATAGGAGTATAGCTCTATCTCTATAAAATAAAGCTATAGGTTTCCAGACCAGGAAACTTCCAACGGGCAAACACAACCAACATCAGCATTCAGTAGAGTACTATTTAAAGGCCAGGAACACAGCAACTGCGCCAAACAGCCGCCATAAAGCCCGTAAGTTCTTATTGGACCTCCATATCGGTGCCCTCCTGCAGAAGGGCGGTTGGATAATCGCGGACACAAACTTCACCACCCAATTCAAAATTTCTGAACTGCCTGGTTTTAATCAGGCCTGCCAATGCCTTGATCTGGCATTGTAGATTCTGGTATCCGGGAAGAACAACCTGGTGCAGGTGCCGCTTTTCGCGTGGGCATGCCAGTGGTGTTCAGAACCGGTGTCCTTCCATGCCCCGTCATCTTCTGACCCCGTGAACATGGCTCATTGAATCATCTCTGAAAGCATTCTAAAACAAGGGTACTGGTGTGTATCTGTTGGGGCTGCCTTTGTGCATGGCAGACCCCCAGCGGATGGAAGCAGTTTGTTACCCGTCCCCAACTAATTGAGCAAATCCTTTATTATGAAGAAAATTCTACTCATCCAGTTTGTCTTGACGTTCTGCCTCATCAGTCAGGTTTGGGCGCAGACACGAACCCTAACAGGCAAAGTCTCCACTCCTTCCGGTGAGCCAATGGCCGGCGTTACGGTGCAGTTGAAAGGAACCACCACCGCTTCCCCCACAGACGCGAACGGCAATTACTCCCTCACCGTCCCTTCCCAAGGCGGTACCCTGGTGTTCACCTTCATTGGTTACTTGAACCGCGAGGTAGTCCTTGGTGACCAGAACACCATCAACGTGACCATGGCCGAAGACTCAAAGCAATTGAGCGAAGTGGTGGTGACGGCAGTGGGTATTGAGCGCCAGAAAAGGGAGGTGAACTACGCCGTGCAGGATGTAAAAGGCGAACAGCTTGCCCAAAAGTCTGAGCCAAATGTCGTGAATGCCCTCCAGGGAAAGGTGGCTGGGGTGGAGATCATCTCCTCCAGCGGGATGCCTGGTTCAGGGTCTCAGATCTTTATCCGGGGGCTTTCTTCGGCCACCGGTAATAACCAGCCGCTCTTTGTGGTAGATGGCGTGCCCATCAGTAACAATACAACTTATTCCTCTAACCCTACCGTGGGCGGGGCATCTTACTCAAACCGCGCACTGGACATCCACCCCAATGACATTGAGTCTATGACCGTGCTGAAAGGGCCCGCTGCGGCTGCTTTGTACGGGGCTAGGGCAAGTAACGGGGCCATTATCATCACCACCAAAAGGGGCATGGCGGGCGACACAGAAATAACCGTTACTTCCTCCTATAACCTCCAGGAAGTATATGGGTTGCCGAAGTACCAGAACGAATACGGGCAGGGCATCAACGGCCGCTACAACTCCGCTTCTACAGACAGTTGGGGGCCCCGCTTTGGCACTCCAGGGTTAGATTCAGTGCCCAATGTGGCAGGTAATCCCATGACTAAGTTGGGCTACAGGGCTTATGAGGATAACGTGAAGGATTTTTTCCAAAAGGGTCGCATCTGGGATAACGGGGTGACGCTTTCCAGTGGAAGTGAAAAAATGCGGTATATCTTCAGTGTCAACACCACCAACCAGGAGGGGATTATTCCTAACAGTGGCTTAGACAGGTACACTTTACGGGCGGCCGGTAACGCTAATCTGGGGCACGGTTTCTCAGTTGATGGTTCGGTGCTGTACGCAAAAACCAATCAGGAAGGCTCCTTGCAGGGGAACTCGGGGTCTAGCCCTTGGTTTACGTTGCCCTTCATCCCCCGCAGCTTTGATATCAGCAATGTCCCCTACAAGCTAAGGGCAGGGGTGCAGGCACCTACCTTGTTTACCGAGCTTAACCGTGATAACCCTATGTGGAGCATCAATGAGTCGTTTTATGAAAGTGAGGTAAACCGGTCTATTGTGAGTGCCACTTTTAACTATAATCCAGAGTTCTTCAAGGATTTCACGGCTACGTACCGGGTGGGTTTGGACCAGTATTCTGATGACCGGCTACAGGCATATGGGTACGGATCCTACAATTCTAACGGAAACACCGCCACCAACCGCCGAGGGTCTCAGCTCTATGATGACATCGGGTTTCAATCCATTAACCATGATTTGTTTGGGGTGTACCAGAAAGACATTACCCCAGACATTAACGTGCGGGCCCTGGTAGGAACCCAGGTGAACATGGTGGAGACCCGGCAGAATACCATCAGGGCAGAAGATTTGGTGGTACCTGATTACTATAACCTGGCAAACCACCTTCCTACCACTACGTTCACCACCAATTTTTTGACGGAAAGACGTTTAGTGGGGGTTTACGGACAACTAGGGTTAAACTACAAAAATTGGCTGTTTACTGAGTTTACCGCCAGAAATGACTGGTCTTCCACTTTGCCAACCACCAATAACAGTTATTTCTATCCATCTGTGAGCGTTGGGTTTGTTTTCACAGACGCGCTGGGCATCAGTAACAATATCCTGAGTTACGGAAAGCTGCGGGCCAGTTACGCCATGGTGGGCAATGACACCAACCCTTATCTTACCAGTACCTATTATGTGACGCAAAGCTTTGGTAACAACGTGGCCGGGCTTAGCTTTCCGTTTAATGGTGCCACCCTGGCCTTCACCAGAAATGACCGGCGGGGAAATCTAAACCTGAAGCCAGAGAATAAAAAGTCCTATGAAATAGGGGCGGAGTTCACCTTCTTTGATGGCCGGGGTACCCTGGATGTAAACTATTTCAACAACAGTACGACTGATCAGATCCTGAACCTGACCGTACCGGGTTCTACCGGGTTCCTC
The DNA here is from genome assembly GCF_008271695.1 of Rufibacter hautae. Lineage (GTDB taxonomy): Bacteria > Bacteroidota > Bacteroidia > Cytophagales > Hymenobacteraceae > Nibribacter > Nibribacter hautae. Next base: position 197,167 of record NZ_VKKY01000001.1, on the reverse strand, counting down.
ACCTATACCACCAATGCCGGTAGAATTGACAACAAAGGGTGGGAAGTGGCGGCCAATGTCACCCCAATCCAGTTGGAAAGCGGTTTCCGGTGGGATGTCAATGCCAATTTCACCAAGCTAGAGACCGAAGTAGTGGAACTGGCCCCTGGGCTTGACCAATTCACGTTGACTACCGGGTATATTGAGCCTACTTCGGGCAGTAGTGGGTCTGGCTTCTCCGGATTAAGCCCGTTGCTGCAGCCAGGGCTGCCCTTCGGTGTGTTACAAGGAACCACCTTCAGAAGAACCCCGGCAGGACAATTGATCATCAACCCTACCAATGGCTTGCCCGTGGTGGATACAAACCCGCAGATCATTGGTGACCCAAATGCTGACTGGTGGGGAAGTTTATCCAATACTTTTACGTTCAAAGGGTTTAGTATAGGGGCGCTGGTGCAGTATGTACACGGCGGGGACTTCTACTCCAGACAGGCCCAGATTGCCCGTTTAAGGGGCGTTTTGGAAGAAACCGCTGAAAACCGAGAACAGCCTTACATGTTTGAAGGCGTGCTGGCTAATGAAGCGGGCGAAGCGACCACTACCCCAAACAACATTCAGATCACGGCGCAGCAGTATTGGACGCACTTCAACAATGCCTCAGAGTTCGCGGTGTTTGACGCCTCCGTTCTCAGGTTGCGCGAGGTAACTATTGGGTACACCCTACCAACCACGCTTCTGGCCAAAACCCCTTTCAAAGGCATCAATGTGTCTGTGACCGGCCGTAACCTGCTTTTCTATGCGCCAAACCTTCGGCACGCAGACCCAGAGTCAAACCAGCTTGGTTCCAATACCAGGGGCTTTGAGTTCAACTCACCACCCTCGGTGCGAAATTATGGATTAAACCTTCGCTTCACCTTCTAACCCTTCAGACAACTGTGTTATGAAAAGATTTATGAGAGTTTCAAAGATCATGCTGTTGGCAGTAGGTTTGGCGGTAGTGAGTTCCTGTGATGATTTCCTGGATGTAAACACCAACCCAAACAACTTGCCTACTTCCGGGGTGCAGTACATCTTGCCCGGGGCTGAGCTGGGGGTAGGGTTTGTGATGGGCAACACCGTTCAGTTGGTAAGCTCCCTTTGGATGCAGCAGATGGCGGGCACTGGTACCCAGTCAGACCCGTATGACCGGTACAGTATTGGCCCTGCTGACCTGAACAATGAATGGAACACCATTTATGCGAATCTCCTGGATGATTTACGACAGGTGAGGGTACAGGGCAGGGAAGAAGGTAACTTCGTGCATGCGGGTATGGCGGGTGTTCTGGAAGCCTACGTTTGGACGGTGACCACCGATATCTGGGGAGATGTGCCTTTCCAGCAGGCGCTTTCCTTTGACGCAGCCCCCAATCCAGAATATGATCCGCAGCAGCAGGTGTATGCCAACATTATCACCATGTTGGATGAGGCCATCACTGACCTTGGAAAGACCAATGTGATAGCGGCCTCTGAAGGAGATCTTATTTATGGGGGAGTGGTGGATAAATGGATCAGAGTGGCCAATTCCCTGAAATTGAAAATCTATCTCCAGAGCCGGAAAAAAGACGCTGCCACTGCTACTGCCCGTATCAATGAACTGATCACCCTGAATAAGTTTATCACCTCCAACGCAGATAATTTCAACGTGCCCTTCTTTTCTTCGTCAGGGGCGCAGAATCCTTTGTACATGTACAATCATTTGACCCGCCCCAACGACATGATTGTGAGTACGCGGTTTCTTGATTCTATGCAGGTGCTGAATGATCCAAGGTTACCCGCTATCATCACCCAAACAGGAGGGAACTATGTGAGCTATGATAATGGACAGCATACGGTACTCAACTTCACCGCTGCTAACCGTTCCCGTTGGGGTTTGTACATAGTGGGAAGGGGGCAAACGGCTGCAAACGGAACGGTGAATGTGGCGGTGGCCAATGACCAGGCACCTATGCGCCTGATTACAGCTTACATGGTAAACTATTGGCTAGCCGAGGCGGCCCTTACCTTAGGCACCACCGGTGATCCGGCTGTCCTGTACCAGCAGGCCTTGGAGACTAATTTCAGCGATATCTCCACGTTCCTGGGACCCACGTTTACTCCGGCCAATTTTAGTGCGAATGCCACTGCCTATATCAGCTCCAGGGTGGCGGCCTTCACGGCAAACCCAACCACTGAAGGAAAGCTGAACGTGCTCATTCGGGACAAATGGGTGTCTTCTGCCGGAAACGCCTATGAAGCCTACAATGACTACCGGCGCACGGGCTACCCAAGGTTGGCGTTGCCACAGAATGCTTTGGCAGGGGTGAACCGAATTCCAACCAGATGGCCTTATGTGCAAAACGAAATCCAAGCGAACAGTGAGAATGTGCCTCTTAAGGACTATCCGGCGGGCTTCCTGGTTCCTGTTTGGTGGATGGAGTAATTAACAGACCTAAAATTTGAAAGATATGAAAATTAGAAAAATATACCTGAGCCTCTTAAGCGTAGCGCTTCTGTGGTTGAGCGCCTGTGAAAATGACGAATATGACGGCTTAACCGATCCTGACCCAATTCCATCCGCGGCCATCACTTTCCCGCAGTCTGTTGAGTCTAACGGCGTGGCCCGCATAGAAGACAATGCGTACATCATCAAGCAGAACTCCATTGCGGCCGGGCAGATCTCCGTGCAGATAAAGGTGCCCGAGGGCCGTACTATCCAGGAACTGACCCGGGTGACGGGCCAGCGTTTCAAGAACGGAACGCCGGTAGCGCCCAACTTCAGTCCCGCACTTCCCTCCGGGGCTACTGCGGCGGCTAACCAGGTGCCTAACGCAGCCATTTCCAGGAATTCGGCGGGGAACCTGCCCAACACCATCACGGGTGCCCCCGGTAATATGGTGACCTACACCATCTCCACCACAGACTTCCCGGCGGTGCTGACCGATGCCGAAATGCCCACCGTGGCCGTGGGCGATGTGATCCGATTGTTCTTCAGGGTGCGGGTAGACAACACAGAACAGGAGCAGCGCGCCATTGAAGTGAGGGTGTACATCACCGGTTGAGGTGGGATAGGCAAAAAACGGCCCTCAAACAAAAGCCTTGCAATTCTTTGGAAGGCTTTTGTTTGAGGGCCGTTTTTTATAAATCGGGTCAAAATCGTAATCGCCTCCTGCTATGAATAAAATTGCCCGTGCTTTGCTGCTGCTGCTGCTTACGCCACTGCACGCTTTGCAAGCGCAAAGTGACACCACGATTATCCGCACGCATTTCCGCCAGATCCTGCAGACACCCGGCTTCCGGCACCACGCCAATCCAGCGGCCTTGAACCAGGTGGCCGATTATTTAGATGCTACTTTCCAGAGACATGCAGAACGGGTAGAGCGGCAGGTGTACCAGGTAGACGGGCAATCTTACCAGAACGTCATTTGCTCGTTCGGCCCGAAGGAGGCGCCGCGGCTCATCATTGGCGCGCACTACGATGTCTGCGGAGAGCAGGCCGGGGCCGATGATAACGCCAGCGGGACCGTGGGTTTGCTGGAGCTGGCTCGCCTGCTCCGGGGCCAGTCTTTGCCGTTCAGGATAGACCTGGTGGCGTACACCCTGGAGGAACCGCCGCATTTCCGGACCGAGGACATGGGTAGCCACGTGCACGCCAGATCCCTCGTCGATCAGAAAGTGCCGGTTTTGGGCATGCTGAGTCTGGAGATGCTGGGGTATTTTAAGGATGAGAAAAAAACGCAGGATTACCCAGTGGCACCACTCAAGCTATTCTACGGCAGCCGGGGAAACTACATCACGCTCGTGCGCAAGCCTGGCAACGGCAAGTTTCCCCGCCGGTTCACGCGGCTCTACAAGAAAAATGCGCTGGTGAGAACCAAGTCCATTGCGGCGCCGGCGTTCATCCCGGGCATTGACTTTTCTGATCACCTCAACTACTGGAAATACAACATGCCAGCCCTCATGCTCACCGACACCGCTTTCCTGCGCAACAAAAACTACCATGAGAAAACCGACACGCTAGAGACGCTGGACCTGCAACGCATGGCACTGGCACTGGATGGCGTCTTCAAAACGGTTTTGGCGCTGGCCGCAGAAAAGTGAAGTCTGATCTTAACAAGCCCCTGCAGATAGGTTTGTTCTCAAGCGCCTAAGAAGGGAAATTTCTGAAAGAAATATCAGAAAATGGCTGGAAGAAACCCATGACCATTGCGCATTGGAACCATGAAAGGCTTGCAGAAAATAATCCGCAAGCCTTTCAAGCTTATTTTTCTGAAAAGAGGCTTAAAATCGTCCTGTCAACTGACTCAAAACTCAGGACTCAGAACTCAGGACTTATTGCCATCGGCTACAAAAACTCCTCAATATCGCCGGCGCCGGCGCGGAGTACTTCATATTCATCGTTCTCGCAGTTGATCACCGTAGAGGGCACGTTATTCCCGAAGCCGCCGTCAATGACCAGGTCTACCAGGTTGCGGTATTTCTCATAGATAAGCTCCGGATCAGTGGTGTACTCCACTACCTCGTCCTCGTCATGGATGGAAGTGGAGACAATGGGGTTGCCCAGTTCCTGCACCAGCAGCCGGGAGATGTTGTTGGCCGGAATCCGGATACCTACGGTTTCTTTTCTTTTGCCGCCTAACTTAGGCACCTTGCTGCTGGCCTCCAGCACAAACGTGAACGGCCCGGGCAAGGCCTTTTTCATGACTTTGTAGGTCTGGGTAGAGATGCGGGCGTAGTCTGAGATGTGGGTCAAATCATGGCAGATAAAGGAAAGGTGGGCTTTGGCCGGGTTAATGCCCCTGATCTGGCAAAGCCGCTCCACGGCCCGCGCGTTGTGCAGGTCGCAGCCCAAACCGTAAATAGTATCTGTGGGATAGATCACCAGACCGCCTTTCCGCAGGATGTCAACGGCCTGGGCAATGGCTTTGGGTTGGGGGTTGTCTGGGTGAATCCGGATGAAAGATGCTTGTGCCATGGTTAATGCGTGAGTGATTGAATGATGGAGTGAATGCCGAAAGTTTAAGGGCCTTTTGGTGCGTAGGTCAACCTATGGTTCTCCTGCAAAAAAAATCTTAGCCCTGCCTTCCCATACGCTTGAATCAAAAATTGCGTTTTCAGGCCGGATTTCCAAAATTAGGACAGAAGCGGAATTCGGCTGCCCTAAGGCCGGAAACCTGAGGGCTAATGAGGCAACATTCACCCATTCACGCAATCTCTCATTCACTCATTAATTTGTACCTTTGCTCAACTATGTCAGAACAAAACATTCCTGTTACGCCTGGCCCCAGAAGGTCGGCGCGTAAGCCTCGCAAGACAAGCAAGTGGACCTATGTCCTGGTGGTGCTCATGTTCCTGTTTGTGTGCTTCTCTTACTACGCCTACCAGATTGTGTATACCTCCAACGTGGAGAACAAGGGAGAGCCGGTGTACGTGCTTATTCCCAATGGCGCCACCTATGAGCAAGCCATGGATTCCATTGACTCCAAAAAGGTGATCATTGACCGGCTTTCTTTCCGGTTCATGGCCAAACTCATGGATTACCCAGAGCTGGTGAAACCCGGCCGCTATGAGCTCAAAGACGGCATGACCAACTACCGGCTCGTGGCCAAACTACGCTCCGGCGACCAGGATCCGGTGAAACTGACGTACACCAACGTGCGCCTGAAAAAAGATCTGGCCAACAAGCTGAGCACCTTCATCAACTCCTCACCCGCTGAGATTGACTCTCTGCTCAACAGCCCCTCGTTCACCAAGAAGCTGGGCTTTGACACCACCACCATCCTCACCATGTTCATCCCCAACACCTACGAGATGTACTGGACCACCTCGGCAGAGGATATGATGGAGCGCATGAAAAAAGAGTACGACAACTTCTGGACCGAGGAGCGCAAAGCCAAAGCCGAAGACGTAGGGCTTACCCAGAAAGAAGTGTCCATCCTGGCTTCCATTGTACAGGCCGAGCAGTCTGTGCACGCCGATGAGCGTCCGCGCATTGCCGGCGTGTACCTTAACCGTTTAAAGAGAAACATGGCCCTGCAGGCCGATCCGACGGTAGTGTTCGCCACAGGCGATTTCACCATCCGGCGCGTACTCAACGTGCACCTGAGAACACCTTCGCCTTACAACACTTACCTGAACAAAGGCTTGCCGCCAGGGCCCATCAACCTGCCTTCCATCACTTCCATCAACGCGGTCCTGAACCCCGAGGAGCACGAGTACCTGTACTTTTGCGCGAAGGAAGATTTTTCAGGGTACCACGCCTTTGCCGTGACCGAGGCCGAGCACCGGCGCAACGCGGCCCGGTTCCACGCGGCCATGAACCAGCGCAACATCATGCAGTAAGCGGTTTTCGGGCCATTTTCTTTAAATCGGCTTAGAAACGCACCTTCGTTCACGCTTCAAAACTCCTGCATATGGGAAAAGGCTGTTCCTTGATATTGCTTTTCTTCTGCCTCCTCATGACGTCCTGCGGGCAGTCTGAGCACCGCGCGTCTGTGCCAGTGCCGATTCCGTATGATTCCCTGCGGGTGACTTTGGAGAAGATATATGATACAGACCAAGCCGTAAGGCAAGGGTTTGACCAGGTGAAGGAAAAGGACCGGATTACTTTTTTCCGGAAGATGCAGGGGGTAGACTCCGTGAACCAGCTGGCGGTTGTGAAGATGTTGCAGCAGTACGGCTGGTTGCCCCAAAGCAAGATAGGAGGGAAGGCCGCCGATGGGTTGTTTCTGGTGGTGCAGCATGCGCCGGCCCCGGTCATCAGAAAGTACCTGCCCTCGTTGAAACTGATGGCCCAGAAAGGGGAGGCAAGTGCCACCGATGCCGCCATGATGGAAGACCGCTTGCTGATGTTTGAGGGCGAGAAGCAGATCTACGGAACGCAGGCTACCTCCATGGGCCGGGAAGACGGCTCCATGTTCATCTGGCCCATCAAAGATAGTAAGCACGTGAACGAGCGCCGCAAGGCCGTAGGGTTCAGGGTCACCGTAGAAGAATACGCCAAACTCATGAACGCTGCCTACAACCCAGATGAGGCACTGCCCCCAAAAAAGCAGGTGTTTCACTAACCTCCAAAACCTGGTCATGGAAAGACATCGCTTCTCATGACCCAGGAAACTCCCTCATCCGGTTAAGCGGCCTTTTCTGAAAAGAGGCTTTAAACGGAAAGTACCTAAAGAAGAAAAACAGTGTTTGAATCTAACGTGCAGATACGCGTTCGCTACGCCGAGACCGACCAAATGGGATACGTCTATTACGGGAACTACGGCGCCTACTATGAGGTGGCCCGTACCGAGACCTTCCGGCAGTTGGGGATCAATTACAAGGAGATGGAAGCCGAGGGCGTGATGATGCCCGTGCTGGAGCTGCGGTGCAAGTACATCAGGCCGGCCCGTTATGATGACTTTCTCACCGTCAAACTCCTGCTCAAAACCAAACCCCAGGGCGCCCGCATCAAGTTTGAGTACGAGGTCTACAACGAGGCCCAGGAACTCCTGAACATAGGCGAGACCGTCATGGTGTTCGTGGACATGAAAAGCGGCCGGCCAACGGCTATTCCTGCTTATATTCATGCCAAAATAGATCCGCATTTTACGGCATGAACATCTACCAGCGCCTGGCCCAGTACCGGTGGTACCGCAAATTCATCGTCCTCCTGAAACGGCTGCGTTTTGGGGAGGAGCAGGTGTCTGTGTACCATGTGCTCAAGGTGATGGTAGACGAGCTGAAGATGGACTCGCTCACCAAGCGCTCGTCTTACATGGCCTTCAACTTTACGCTGGCCATTTTTCCCACCATCATCTTCCTGTTCACGCTCATTCCCTACATCCCGGTAGGCCACCTGGACCGCGACATCCTTACCCTGCTGGGCGACGTGATGCCCGCCGAGATCTACACCGTGGCCGCCGATACCATTGTGGACATCGTGAACAAGCCCCGCGGCGGGTTGCTGTCCTTCGGTTTTCTCTTTGCGCTGGTGCTGTCTACCAACGGCATCATGAGCCTCATGGATGCCTTTGACAAGAAGTACAAGACCTTCCGGCGGCGCACCTACCTGCGCAAGCGCATGATTGCCACCCTGCTCACCATCGCTCTGGCGCTGATCTTGTTCCTGGCCATCGGGGCCATCTTCTTCGGGACCTACATTCTGGATGCGCTGGTGTTCTATGAGGTAGTGACGGAGGCCTTCACCTACGGGCTCATTGTCTCGGTGAAATACGTGGCGGTGGCCTTGCTCTTCTTCCTGGCTACTTCCATGATCTACTATTATGTGCCGGCGGTGCATGACAAATGGCCTTTTGTGAGCGCGGGATCAGTGGTGGCCACCGTGCTCATCTTCCTGGTGTCCTGGCTTTTCTCGCTCTACATTGGCAAGTTTGATTCCTACAACAAGTTCTACGGCTCCATCGGAGCCCTTATCGGTCTTATGGTCTGGCTGGACTTTGTGTGCATGAGCCTGATTGTGGGCTTCGAGGTGAACATTAGCATAGACGCCCTCACCAAACGCCTGGTAAGGGGGAAGGTGTAGCCGGTTTAGAGCCCGTTTTTAGGAAAACACCCTTGAAACAAGGTGTGGCCTGGCCCCAACGAACTATAAGAGTAAGATTGCTAGTAAATTTTTTTTACCGCCTAGGAGTTTGACTTTCAGACGATAAAAGACTGGGGATTGAGAAAATGCCTTAAATTTTGCAAAAATGCGAGGCAGGTACTTGACAGATACAGATTAAGCCATTACTTTTGTATCACATTTAGAGAGATGGCAGAGTGGTCGATTGCGGCGGTCTTGAAAACCGTTGACCTTTGCGGGTCCGGGGGTTCGAATCCCTCTCTCTCTGCGAGTAAATAGAAAAAGCCCTGTAGGTGAAAGCTTACAGGGCTTTTTGTTTTAGTCCAGACATATATCGGACACTTTTAGATGCGGAATTGGTTCTAGTCTCTCATTTTAAATATCAAAAGAGTTCATGGCTGGCCCGTTTTATATCTATGAAGGAAGTAGTAATTTTTGGTATCAAACGGCGCTCCATTTTCAACTTTTCTGCCTGATGACGGTCAATTAACTTGAATCACAATTTTACCGAATGCACCTTGATTTAAATGTTCGTATGCTTTCAAGGCATCTCCGAATGGATAGACTTTGTCAATCACCGGCTGTATTCTGAGTTGTTGGAAAGCTTTGACCACATCCTCCAATGCTTTGCGGTGGCCTACGTTAATGCCTTGCACACGTACTCGTTTAGCGAGCAAGGTGAAAAGATTGACCTCGGCCATCATGTCTTTGAGGAATCCGATGATGTAGATAGTGCCCTGCAGGGCAACAGCCTCTAATGATTTATTCACGTTGTCACCGCCTACTACTTCCAGTATGTGTTGTACACCCTCACCGTTGGTCAGCTCGAGGACTTTCTTTTCCCAGTCTGGATTCTCTACATAGTTGATCACATCGGTTGCTCCCAATGATTTTATTTTTTCGGCTTTGGCATTGCTGCTGCTGGTGGCAATGACCCTGGCTCCGAGAGCCGCCGCAATTTGAACTGCCGAGACCGATACCCCACCGGTACCCAGCACCAATACCGTATCACCGGCTTTGATTTTGCCATATTCCACTAATGAGAACCACACCGTCAAAGCAGCGATAGGCAAACTGGCAGCCTCTTCAAAAGTCATATAGTCAGGTGCTTTCACCGTCGCTTCTTCCTCCAAAAGGAGGTATTCCGCCAATCCACCATCATTTGGACCGCCAATTGCCGAAGGCCCGTAGTCCTGGTTGGGCGCCCCATCGAGCCACTTGGTGAACAAATGTGATATCACGCGGTCTCCAGCCTTGAATTTGGTTACCTTATCCCCAATAGCAACTACTTCTCCTGCGGCATCTGATACAGGGATAAACGGTTCCGTCATCAGGTGCGGTAAATAAATCCCGTCAACGATCGCCTTATCCCTGTAGTTGAGTGACACCGCTTTCACTTTGACCAAAACCTGACCTGGCCCTACCGTGGGGACAGGTAATTCTACCCGTTTGATGTTATCAAGTCCGGGACCTTGCCTTTGCCATGCTTTCATGGTAGAAATGTGGTTTTCCATTACTATACTCTCTAAATTATTTCTTATGCTTGACAAGCATTTTACTTGATTAGGAAGCCGCTTATCATGATGCACCCGGCGCGACGGATATTGCCGGGCCAACCTCGGCAAGCCGTTGTGCAGCCTGATGCGGTCTATTCTCCTTAACGTCTTAAGCCCTCAGCCGAAGCCAAACGGTTCAAGGCGACAATCTCCTCGTGTGGGGGTATCGGGTCAACTTGGAAGTTATTCAGCTTGGCCATAATGGAATCCCTTGCCGCGGGCGCCTTGCCCTTTTCGGCTCTGGCCAGCGCTTCCCTGAGCTCTGCCGCGTTCAGTTCGGTGCAATAGGCCGGGGTTCCGGGTTCCTGTCTCCATGACTCGGCAAGGCTCCCGCCATCCACAGTATCGAAACCAGTCTGGTTAACCAGCTCGGCGGCCACTCTTTTATGTTCCTCGTTATCGCCGGCCACCGAAATAGCGATTCTCCCATCTTCGCCCGTAGCTTTGCCTTTATGCTGCAGGGTGTGTTCCAGGATATTGTTGAACACCTTAGTGACCGATCTTCCCAAGGTTGCAGAGATGTACTCGCTTTCCGTTTTGCCTTCCAGGCCAGGGAGCTCACCATCGCGAAGAGGGTAATAGTTGGAAGTATCCATAATAACGACCTCCTGCGGCACGCCCTGGAGCAGGTTTTTTGGCAGGTCTTTATATGCCTTGAAAGGGATGGAGAAAATGAGGGCTTCCACGTCTTTCATCACCTCCTCTAAGGTGGCCGCCTCGGCGCCCAAATTGGCCGCAATCTCCTTGAGCGTGGCCATGTCCCTGGTGTTGGTCACCTTTACCTGATGGCCTACGCCAGAAAGTTTTTTGGCCAGGATGCTTCCAATGGCACCTGTCCCAATGATTCCTATTTTCATATTATAAATTATTAAAGCATTTATGGTTAAGATTCCCCGCCAGGCTCCTCCGCTTTGCCGGGGTGAAAACGCCAAACGAGGAAAGGAGAATTACATGAACAATGCGCGGCTTAAGCGGACCCCGTAATCGGCATCCGGGTTGGTGGTGGCATCTCCCAACCGTTCCTGGAATGCCCCCACTGCCAAATCGCGTCTTTTGGGCAACCGCGCCTTCTCAGCCGATGCTATGGCCGCCGGCAGTTCTTCCAACGTTAAGTCGGTGCAGTAGCCAGGTGCGCCTGGTTGCTGCCGCCAGGACTCAGCCAAGGAACCGGCGTCGAATGCATCAAACCCGGTTTCTCCCACCAAGTCCATGGTCACCCTCCGGTCAATTTCCCGGTCCGCGGCGATGGGGATGGCGATCCGGCCAGGGCTTCCTGCCAGTCTGCCCTTTTTCGCGAAGGAATCCGAGCCGATGGCATTCCAGGCCTTTGCCACGGGGCGCCCCAATTGGGCCTGCACCCAGAGACTTTCGACCTGCCCGGCCTCAATGCTGTCGATGCCGTTATCTCGTGCCGGGTAATAGTTTGAGGTGTCAATCACAACCGTTTCATCCGGTACCTCGGCAAAAAAGGGAGCCAGTTCAGGGATGCGGTTCAGGGGAATGGATATAATGATGACATCCTTGTTTGCAGTAGCTTGCTGAACGGTAGCCGCCTTCGCCTCGGTTGAGAGCACCTCAATGTCTATCGTTTCCGGGCCTCTGGAATTGGCGACCTCCACCTCGTGTCCTGCCGCGCCCAAGGTTAGTGCTAGCGTTTTGCCAATATGGCCAGTGCCAATGATTCCTATTTTCATATCTTGAGTGGGTAAGTTGTGTAGGTTGATTTCATCTATTTCAAACCCGAGGATCTATTCCGTACTGATCCGGGGCGCCGAGGTGCTCTCGTAAGGTCTTGCCTTCATACTCACGGTGGAAGAGCCCGCGTTCCTGTAGGATCGGAACCACTTCGTCCACAAAGGCGTCGATCCCGTCAGTATTCACATCGGGCGATATCCAGAACCCGTCGGCGGCGCCTGCCTCAAACCACGTCTGCATGTGGTCGGCGGCCTCTACACCGGGCCCTACGATCACGGGGTGGTAGTCTATGACCCCGTGAGCAAGAATATCACGCAAACTCCAGCCTTCTTTCGCGATCTTCAGGGCATGGGGGGAGCGCGGGTCGTGGCGGGACGGGAGGGCAGCGGCCAACTGGGCTTTGGAGAGCGGCTCGTCCAGGCGGGTAGGGTCTAGGGAAATGCCCAGCATCTGTTGCAGATAGGCCACCCTTTGCGGGAACAAATCTCCCGTTAATTGAATACGGCGGTCCAGGGCCGTGCGTCTATCCTTGGCGATGGTGGTCATCAGGCCTGGGATGTATTTGATCTCGTCGGGGTCGCGCCCGTACCGTTTGGCCGCTGCCCGGAAGGCATTGCGCTGGGCGCGGGCGTCCTCGATGGTGAAGGCCGCCCCGATCACCGCATTGGCGAAACGCCCGGCCAGCTCATGCGCGTTGGGGCTACCGCCGGCGTGAAAGATGATGGGCTGACCCTGCTCCGATGGGGGGATATAGAGCGGGCCCCTTGAGCCGACATACTTACCCTGTAGATTGATGGGGACGATCTGGTCTTTCTTGGCAAACTGTCCGCTTTCCTGGTCATGCACCCAAGCGTCTTTCCCCCAGCTTCCCCAAAGTGCCTGGATGAGTTGGACTGCCTCGTGCGCACGGCCATAGCGCTCCCCGCTCGACGGGATAGTTCTTCCGTAGTTCGCGGCCACATCGTTGCCGCTGGAGGTGACGGCGTTCCAGCCCGCTCGGCCGTGGCTCATCACGTCTAGGGCTTTGAATTGTCGGGCCAGATTGTAGGGCTCGTTGAAGGTGGTGGATCCCGTGGCGACCAAGCCGATGTGTTCTGTTTCGCGGGCGACGGCGGCCAGGGTGAGCATCACATCAAGGTTGAAGCTTGGCGACTCAGTCTCTATGTCCGACATGACGGCGCCAGGACCGTCAGGCAGGAAGATGAACTGGAATTTACCCCGCTCGGCAGCCTGTGCTTGCTTTACCCGGGCGTCGAAACTCGTGTAATTCTTTGGGTCTACCCCCGGCATGCGCCAAGCCCCCGGCTGGGAACCGTATCCGTTCCCCAGATGGAGGCCGATAAGCATCTGCTTGCCGGCGGTAGAAGGGTTGCCTGTCTTTTCTTCCGAATGATCCATAATTCTATTTTGCTTTACAGGAAGCCATGGGCGGCCTGATTGGTAAACCTGTTGCAAAATTACAGGTATTTACTTTCCTTTGTAAAGTGCTTTCCAAAAGGAAAGTGGAATAGCTAAATTCTTAGACATATGGCCAATAGAATGGGGTACCTTTCCTGCCTGGACACGGTGAAGCCGGTGCGGGACGCGATTGAGGTGATCAACGGTAAGTGGAAACTGCCTATCATCATTTCCGTGATGACGGGTAACGAGCGGTTCACCGACATCCAGGAGAGCATCCCCGGCATCACCCCTAAAGTGCTGGCCAAGGAACTCAAGGACCTGGAGCAGCACCAGCTGATCAAAAGGGTGGTGATAGAGGATTACCCGGTCAGGATACTGTACAAGCCCGAACCCTACGCTGATACCCTGACGCCCATCATAGAGGCCTTAAAGGGCTGGGGCCTGAACCACCGTCGGAGGATTTTCAGCAAGGCTTAGCCAATCGACCAGCACCTTGCCCATTGAATGCGCTAAAGAACTCCGAAAGCTGAATGAATGTAGAAATATCTGAGGCTTGCATTGGATAGGTGGGGGCCTTAGGAAACGCCATGGGACAGATCGGGTGGGTTTGTGTTGGGTGGATTGCTTCTTTGGGGATTTTAGAAATGTAAAAAGTGTAAGAAGAGCAACCCCCTACGAAGGGTATGTTTAGGGTAGCCTTTTTGGTTCTCACCCGCTGGGGCCACATTCATCCAGGCACCACTACCCAAAGTGGTAGGAGGAATCCCGTTTGGAAAAGAAAGGATCGGAAGGGTCTAAATAGGTATTTTCAAGCGGTTTGCTGGGCAACACTCTTAGGTGTCTCCTTCTTAAGGTGCCTTTTTAGATTGGAAACCGGTACTTCAAAGAACTTCCAGGACAGCCAAGCGCCTACCATAAGCAGGACAAGATTCTCCGTCAGATAGAAGTAGAAGTTCCCTTTGATCCACTGGGGAAGGGGCAAGAACTGGTTAAATTCAGTCAGCAACCTTGAACTATGGTTGAGTAGGGTGACATGGTAGAGGTAGATGCCGTAGCTTATTTTTCCTATCAGCAGTAAGGCCCTGTTCTGGAAAAGCCAGGCAAACCTGTCCTGTTCCATGTTCCCCACGGTGATGAAGTAGCCTATCGCCCAGCAAATAATTAGGGCCATCAAGGACCTATGGTGAGGCGAAGGAAAGTCTCCCCAAAGATTTTGACTTGTTATTGCCAGTATGCTCAAAGGGCCAAGGACGCAAAGGACCTTGTACACCATGGGAAAAGAGTAGTTTTTCTCCACCACTACCCACGCCAGGAGCGCGCCTAAGCCTAGGGCATCAAAGCAGGTATGGGGTAAAATCCAGAGGAACTCCTTGTCTGGGATAAGGTTCTGGCTGATAATTCCTACAAGGATAAATGAAACGAGGGTATGGGGTAAAAACCTCCTCGGGATAAAGAGGATGACTAGGGGCCAAAAGAGATAAAACTGCTGCTCCACCGACATGGACCACAGGTGCCCCAAGTCTCCCCAGTACTTATTGGTGTACATGTCAAAGTTGGCGGTGAAATTCAGGTAGGGGCCATACTGTGGGCCGGAGTCCGGCTGCAGGACAAAGGTCACCAGGAGGGTGAGGTAATAGGCCGGGAAAATCCTTAGGGCTCTTTTGAGAAAGAAATCGGAGAAGACTCTGCCTTTGTTCGTGCTATTGGCTTCAGCCTTTCTTCGGTCTTTGAGCAGGATCATGGTAATCAAAAAACCGCTGATGGTAAAGAAGATGTCAGGCGCGAAAATGATCAGGGACAGCTTATAGAAGAGGGAGTCATGGGGTAGGAAATGGTTGCAGAGAACAAAGAAAATGGCAAATGCCCTTAAAGAATCTAATTGCTTGATGTACCCCATAGCCATTGATCTTTAAAAGTTGATTTTCCGGTTTGAATTGAAAACAATACAGATTGGGTACTTGGTTAGTGTGCCATGGCAACAATAATTAGGTTACCAGCTATATGCTGATGGATGATAGACTTCTTCGGGCTCAACTGCTCTATTCTTAAGAAGTCAATACAATACTGAAGCGTTAAGTTATATTATTTATTCGGATTGTTCAAATAAATGAAATGACTATTAGGAGTTGGAGGGAAAAGGAATTGAGCAATAGTACAACATCCTTTCTATCAGTGAGAAAAGCATGATATAGAATAGAGTGGAAGAACCTCCTTCCCGTATTTGATCAGTTTCCGTATCCTCTCGCTAATTACCTTTATCTAACAACTATGAAGAAAAGTAAAGATTGATCATTAATGCCATAACGATGGTTATGTAAATGTGATAAGACTTCTATCCCAAAATGGATGCTATATTAACCAAGGGTCAAGCAACTCCGAAAAGCGCATTGAAGTGAGTAGATAGGGGCTATTTTGACTTTATGCTTCCGTCTAAGCCTGAAGATAGCAGAAAGTGAAAGGGGTATAACGCCTATGAAAGTGCTATTCAAGTACTTGATCCTACGGAAACGTGAGCGGCCTTCTGTATTTTAGAAGTTACAGACTTATAAAGTGTGACTTTTTTGCAATTACTTTACTGCTAGCATCTGCCAGAACTGAAGATAAATAATGCAATAATTGAGGCAGGGATTATTAGTTGTAAAATATTTAACCTAAGTGGTCTAAATAGATGCCTTATAAACGCCAAATAGTATATACGGTAAACCAGTTCTGGTTATCCAACTAATGGTGGGTGTGTAAACGGATATTTCGCTCCGCACATAGAGTTAATAATTGGAGGTATTCCGTTTATATAGTAGTTGGGTGTCATTGAAGAAATATAGAAAATTGAATAACAGATCAAGAATGTTGAAGACTGAAATGACAAATAGGATAGTTGACTTGGTCTTCTTCATAGCGCTCATCACCTTGTTTGTTTTCCTCTA
This sequence comes from Rufibacter hautae, assembly GCF_008271695.1. Classification (GTDB taxonomy): domain Bacteria; phylum Bacteroidota; class Bacteroidia; order Cytophagales; family Hymenobacteraceae; genus Nibribacter; species Nibribacter hautae. The sequence continues at coordinate 181,031 of NZ_VKKY01000001.1, read as the reverse complement.
TAAAACGAAAAGAAGTCAGGAAGATAACCTAAACAAAGGCATGATTGTCGTAAACTTCTGGAACCCTTCAAACTCCTTACCATTCGATTCTACTCATGGTGATTACAAAAGGGTTAGCTTAACAGGGGTGAAACAGAGCGACAGTCTTAAAATGGCTGAGATAAAAGAACATCTTAAAGGATTTAAAGCAAAGGTGGAAGAGGTAAACGGTATCCATGTCATGTTTACTGGCAATTCAAAGTATGGAGACTTTATTGAGGTTTTGGACTACTGCCTGCAAGAAGATATAGAGCGTTACATTCCCTATAAAAATAATTTGTGGATTCTTGCAAATGGGAATCTTATCAGATGACTACAAAGAAACAAGGTCACCTAACAAGGTATAAAAGTCAGCTTCGGCCGACGGCCTTGCTGTTTTTATGCTTACCGTTGTATGGTATTAAATACATAATTAGCACATTATCAAATATACTGATAGACTAAGTAAACGCCCAGGAAATACTATATGGAATTATTTAATCTTATACTAGGTATAATCTTCTCTCTAGTTGGGGTGATACTTATCTTGATTGACAATCGGACAAGAACTAAAGGAGAAAAGTGGCTCACCTATGGAAATGTAAAATACAAGTTCGGAATTTTGTTTTCTATTGGAGCAGGAGTGATTTATATAATTTCGGCTTTTTAAGAAAAATGAACCTGTTCTGTTTTCGACCTGATTTTGGTAAAACAGGTCGAAAATGGACGAATAAATAAAGATAAATCTCCGAGTGCCTGTTTTCAGGATATTTTTCTAAAAGCGGGCTAAAAACAGCAATAGGGAATGCGCGTGGCAACTGCTAAAGAACAATGCCATACAACAACGCATAAATGTCACCATCGGCCGACGGCTTTCGGTGTTGTTTAAACCAGTTCATTATATGCTATTATTAAAAACAAACCGTCTGCGTAAGATGAATTCTACTAGCATCAGTTAGGAGCCGCCAGATTCTTAAGAGCTAATTTCAAGCTTATATCCTTTGCCACGTATAACAGCAATTTTGACAGTTGGGTCAGGTTCCAGTTTCTTTCTGAGTTTTGAGATGAACATATCCAAACTGCGGCCTACTATAACACCTTCATCTTCCCATATCTCTTTCTGCAATCGGCTTCGCTCTATAGCCTCGTTAGGAGTCAACGCGAAAATGCGTAGGACACGAGTTTCCGTTTTGGTCAAGTCTATGGTCGTTTCATGTATCATGAGCTTACGCGCCTCCGTGTCGAACGACATCGACCCCAAAGTAAACATACTGGTAGACGGGTTCTGGGATCCAGTAGAATGATCCTCGGGTATAGCAGAATAGTTTTGGGAAAGAACACTTTGCGGTTTGGCAGGTCTCAAAAAGATATACCCCATAACTGCTAACAAAGCCAGGAGGCTGCCCAGCAGATATCCATTCTTTGCTGTATATGTTTCCGCAGGTTGAAACCTGATGCTTATATAATAACACGCTTTTGGCTGCTTTCTTCCCAAGCAGGCTATGATGTCATCTTTTTTATTTCCGGAAATAGCATATCCATAAGCTACGCTAGAATCGTCACAATTCAGTATGTTCACAACATAATCACTTGCCAGCGGGTCGTTGGCTAGTACACGCTTCGTAGTATGCACCAGCGAGTCGGGTTGAAAAGTAAGCGCATCCTCAAAACTGATCTGGTATTCATCTTTGGTGATTTTTTTTACTGGCAGTACCCGTGATACACTGTCGCCCGACTGAAGGAGTGTTTCATGTCCAATTTGGCGAAGCAAAATTTCCCTCCTGGCAAAGTCAAAGTTATCACTGCCTGCCATGGTAAAAGCCACGCAAATGATAGAGAAAAACGTGAGTAGTAATGCTCCACCCAGGTGCTTTCGTTTGAATGCCAACTGATTTCTTATAAAGAGCATACTGTCAAGAGATTATTTACAAAGTTTACACTAGTATTTACAAGCTAAGTTCGTCTCTTTGAACACCATCAAAGTATTTTTACTATAAACGAATCAGGTTTATCAGGAGATAGATCAAGGTTACTTAAAACTACAAAAAATATGAAAAAGGTTATTTATGCGCTGATCTTACCGCTGGTTGTGGTAAGCGGGCTAGTATTTGCGAATCACGCAATCAAAAGTGAAACTTCTAAAAAACCGAGCCCAAAACCGCTTTCTGCTGCTGAAAGGGAAGCCGCAGTAAAGGAATGGGAGTCTACACCTGAGGGTATAAAGTACAAAACATGGGAAGCGTCTCCCGCAGGTGAAAAAGTGTTTGTCGCTGAAGCTAAAATAAGAAAGCACATAAGTACTTTTACCAATATGGAGGCTGTTGTAACGTCACTTTCTCTTCCGCCAGGCGCACGATTAGGTTTTGGAGTGATGGTCAGGATTAATGGTGACGATTATATTGTAAGATTTGAGCCTGAAAAGTTTCAACTTGACCAATTGCAGAGCCTGAAAGTCAACGACAAAATATTTATAAGAAGCCGTGCTGTATCACATGCGCCCAAGTATTCCTATCCAATAATATTGGGCGACTATGTAGAACGAGATAGTAAAGTAATATTTAAGCGTGTCCCTCGTAAAGGCGGTTGCTGAATAAAGTTATGATATAAAGACGTTTATGGAATTTAAATGTAAAAAGAGTAAGAAATAGATTTATTAGGCTTTATTTTGAAAATAAAAAATAACTGACAACAATGTCTAGTGCAAGAGATATTGTTGCAAATTTATATGAGAGAAATAGCAGACATCCTAATTGATATTGATTCATTTGAGCCAATTGATGATGACTGGTTGAAGTTGGATGACCTGATTGGGGAACTGTTGGAGAGTAACAATCCTAGGAACGGAATGCGAACCTTTTTTAATGTTTTGGAGCGTTTTCCGGAAGAAGATGGAGCAGGTGTTTTATGGTCAATAGTACATGGCCTTGAACAGTTTGATGGGTACGAACAGGAGTTAATCAATTCTTTGATAAGGCAGCCTTCAGTTTTGGGAGTAGTAATGGTTAAAAGAATTGCGAACACTGGTCGCCCAGAAATAGCAGGGAGAAAAGTAGATGATATTTACAATTCGCTCCTAAACCATCCAGAACTTCCAGAATCTGTTAAAGGATATATTGAAGATTTCACAAAATAGAAACTTGCTACACCAACACCTAAACGCCATCCTCAGCCGACAGCTTTTATCCACCGTTTAGGTTAACTGTTGGCTGCAACTTTAATCTTCTCAATACCTTTAGGTACATTTAGAAATTGAATAGCAAAGTAAACTGGAAAGGCCTTTTTTACGGAATAGCCTATGGTCTTGCGTCTAGGGCGGTATTCGCCCTGGAGGACTTCAGGTATCTGAGGACCGAGGGGGAACCATTGTTTCAGACCTACGGCCTTATGACCATGTCTTTCATGTTTCTGGTGCCCTTCGTCATTGGGTTGATTACCGCCTATCACCAAGACACCGTCACAAGCTCAAGAAAGATTGCGATGATCACGATGCCCTTCTATGCGGTAGTGGGCTTAATTGGAATCTCCGTTATATCAGGGAAAGAGGGGATTATCTGTGCCTTGATGGCTTTGCCCGTTTTTCTGTTCATGGCACTCCTTGGCGGGCTTCTAGGGGTTCATTTTTTCGAGAGGAACAGAAGCAAGGCACATGTCTCCCTGTGGCTTATCCTGCCTTTTGCGCTGGCCCCCTTGGAGAACCATTTAGGTCTGACCGAAAGGATATTCACCGAACACACCACTATCATCATTAATGCAAGTGAGCAGGCAGTTTGGGATAACATCACACGGGTAAGCAGAATCTCAGAGACCGAGAACAACGGCTCTCTTTTTCAGTTCATGGGTTTTCCACGGCCCATAGAGGCGGAACTTGACACGGTTGCTGTGGGTGGGATAAGGAAAGCCATCTTCGCCCGGGGACTGTTCTTCACCGAAAGGGTGACCCAGATGGAGCCACAAAGGATATTGGCTTTCAGTATTGAGGCAGACCCAAATTCCATACCACCCAAGGCATTGGACGAGCACGTTCTGGTTGGCGGGAAGTATTTCGATGTTCTGGAAGGCAGGTATGAAATTGAGAAGATAAACCCGAATCAGATTGTCCTTCACCTATCTTCGCAGTTCAGGCTTTCTACTAGGTTCAACTTCTACAGCGGACTTTGGAGTAAGCTGATTATGCGTGATATTCAGGAGAATATCTTGAAGATAATCAAACAAAGAAGTGAAACCTATCAAATAAAAGAAGCAGCCAACAAGGTGTAAATGACAACTTTGGCCCTGCCGTCGTTTACACGTGGTCGTTAGAAGAGAGAATAAAATTAGAAAGAAGTAATGATAGGTCCAGACAAGGATACTCGTTTTCCATTGGAGCATTACCACAGGCTCTGTTTTTTGAAAAACATCATAACTAGGCCAAACATTGTTGTTGGCGACTATACCTATTACGATGATTTTGAAGATGTCTACAACTTTGAAAAAAACGTCAAGTATCATTTTGACTTCATAGGCGATAAGCTCGTAATCGGGAAGTTTTGCATGATTGCCTCAGGTGTTTCATTCATCATGAACGGGGCAAACCATCTAACGGAGGCTATTTCCTCTTACCCTTTTGCCATTTTCGGCAATGGCTGGGAAGGCGCAATGCAAGGGAAGTCCTACCCAAGCAAGGGAGACACGGAAGTTGGGAACGATGTCTGGATCGGGCATAAGGCAACGATCATGGCAGGAGTGAAAATAGGTGATGGGGCAATCATCGCGGCCCATTCAGTTGTCACAAAAGATGTGGAGCCTTACACGGTGGTAGGTGGAAATCCTGCAAAAGAAATCAGAAAACGCTTTCCCCAAGAGCAGATTCAGAAGCTTCTGGACCTACAATGGTGGAATTGGGATATTGATAAAATAACAGCAAATGTGCATCACCTCACAAGTAACAACTTAGATTTACTAACATATTGAAAGTAGTACTCCTGCCAATACAGCACATAAACTAAGTTTCGGGGGTGCCTTGCTCATCATTTGCACCAGCCTATATCAAAGATTGATGAAAAAGCATCTTCTTATTTATTCTTCTCTGTCTTCCATTTTGCTGCTTAATCTGGTTTTCTATCTATCCCTTGGTATAAGTATAAGCGGCTATTGGAGTGATCGGGTTGTTTACTGGATTTGGTTACTTAGTACTTTTGTTCTGATTTACAGATTCTGGGCTAAAAAAGGAATAAAAATCTATGCATCAAGCTTAGGTGTGTTGGTCATCTTAAGTTTGCTCCCTTTCATGATCCCATTCACGGTTATACTATTCACCGGATTTTGCTTAGATAGAAGCTATAGCAAAACCCTTGATGATAGAATAAGCTTACAAGTCAGTACAAAATCTTTCTTTAGTGGCCCTACTGTGGAAGTAATAGAGCAAGTGGAAGGGTTTGAAAAATTGATTGGAACTGTAAACGGATGGCATATGGTAAACGAAGGCGTTCACCTGGAGGAGGCCCGCGACGTGCAACTCCGTTTTACAAACGGGAAGCCTGTCTTATTAGAAGTTCAAAAAGGAAATGAAACCTTGAAGTATGATATTGAACAGTATTGACCTTGCATAGAATAACACCGCTTAACTAAGTGTGTGTGTTAGGCTTCGACTGACGGCCTCACCCGCCGGTTTTACGAGGACGTTACCTCACATTGATAGAAATGAAGAAGTTTAAAAAAATTGTTTTGGATGTTATTCCAATGGTAGCGGTAATAGCTGTATCTACAGCGAGTGATAAGTACCCATTTGTGTTCAAGGCGCTTATATGTCTTTGGGCGGCCTGGTTCTTATATACAACACTAAATAATTTACTTTATAGAGTAGGTGTGAAGGAAAATGAAATCCGGTACCATACAATCAACGACAATTACCATAAATACTTCCAAATAGGGATTGGAATTGCTTTGACAGTACTATCAATCTGTACTTGGCTTTGGATTACTACAAGAAAAGATTTTGCACCCATTGGGGTTGTAATAGGATTGCTATTGATTGTGGCTGGTCTTTTAGAACTTCCGAGAGGAGAAATGAAGCTGAGGACCGATAGTTTAATACTCTCAGGAGTTCCCGACGAAATTGGAAAGGACGCTCTTACAGGGATTGTGATAGAAGAAGATAGAATAACCTTAACCCACACAAGAGGGGAGGTAGTAAGTCAGGAGATGTTGAGGCTTGACCCAAAGACAGCAACGGCAATTGAACAGTTTTTGGTGGTTAGAATAGGGTGCGGTGAAATAATAAAGAACAACGTGGGGTAATGATGGGCATAAGTGAGCCTAAACCGACAGGCTAGTCCATGGTTTATCCTAGTCGTTGTAGCACATTTGTAAAATACATTTCCCATAATCTAAATCTACCTATTCTCATTTTAGCAATTCATGAAGCAAACCTTTTTACTAATCCTACTTCTTTCTTTCATCCCAAGAATGTTAACTGCGCAAGCTAAGCCAATCCAAGAGGAAAAGTTTATCAAAATTGGCGGAATAGAGCAGTGGGTGACCATCAGCGGGGAAGACCAGTCCAAACCCGTTATTTTGTTTCTGCACGGGGGGCCGGGCAGTACTATGAGCCAGTACGATGACGCCATCTACGGCTCCTGGAAAAAAGACTTTGTTCTGGTGTACTGGGACCAGCGGGGGGCAGGAAGAACCTTCGGCCGTAATGCCCCCGAAATAGTAACCGAGGATTACTGGATGGAGACCCCCCTGACCTTGGAGCAGATGACCGCCGATGGGGTGGAGCTCGCTGAATACCTGACCAGACACCTGGTCAAACGGAAAATAGCCCTCGTAGGAACCTCCTGGGGCTCCGTGCTAGGCGCAAAGATGGCACTCGCCCGCCCAGATCTTTTCTCTGCCTATATAGGCCACTCCCAAGTAGTGAACTTCTACGAAGGGTTAACCCACGCTTACAATAGCGTATCTGCAATGGCCCAGAACGCCAAAGACCAAGAATCATTGGACAAGTTGAAGACATTGGGTCCACCCCCTTATGAAGATGCCAGAAAAGAAGGCCAACTGATGCGCGTCATCAAAAAGTACGAAAGGCAGAACTCCATACCAGCCCCGGCCTCTTGGTGGAAATTGGCAAGCGCCTATGACAATGAAAAGGACGCCAAGGACAGGTACAACGGTGATGATTATTCTTTCCTTTATTCTGCCGGCCACAAAAAGATGGGAATAAAGTCCATGATGGCCGGAGCGAACTTCATGAAGGATGGCTTGCACTATAAAATACCGGTGTTCTTTATTCAGGGCGAGGAAGATATTCTAACTCCTAAAGAGCTTACCAAAGCATATTTTGATAAAGTAAAAGCACCTAAAAAGGAGTACGTGTTGGTGCCGGGTGCTGCACACGGGCACAACCAGGCAGTGATTGATGCGCAGTTGAAGGCTGTAAAGAAGTTACTTAACCTCCGTTAGAAAGGCAAAAGGCCAGCTAAACATTGGCCGAAACGCATTAAAACACTTTTTAACCCCACCTTTAGCTCAAATTGAAACTGTTCTTTGAAAGAGTACCTTACAGAAGTGTTTAAAGCCAAAAACCATGAATGATCCAACGAATATTTGTTTGTCATGCGGGTTCTGCTGTGACGGTACCGTGGTTGGTTTCGTGCAGCTCAGCCGTGAAGAGTTGCCCTTGTTGAGCGAATCAAGTGATGTAGAGAATACCAACGGGGAGGGTTTTTTCCTTCAACCCTGTAGCAACTATTGCAATGGGTGCAGTATCTATTCTAAAAGGCCAAGACACTGCGCCAGTTATGCGTGCGCGCTGTTAGAAGCCGTCGAACAAAAGCAAATAGATTTCGATTCGGCCATTAAGATAGTAGAGGTGGTCAGGCAGAAGAAGATGGCCATAGAGAGTAGGCTGCCGTTACTGCCGTTTGAACTCCGATCCCAGTCATTTTACTTTAAGATGACTGAATTGAAGAAGCTGCTGCAGAGTGACCAGGCTGAATCATTATTGGTGCCAAATCACCTGGATTTAATGTCGGACCTTGACGAACTAGACTGGGTGCTGTCAAAAGAATTTGGTGCGTCCATTTTTGATTGATAAAGGAGTATAGCCTGACCAAAACAATTAATTGAAATCACCTTATTGAAATAGATCCTATAATACAGTAAAAGCTGCTGCTAGCACTGTACTCAAAGGTGACAATCCAGACGTATCCTTCCCGCTTTATTGTCCCGTGAACCCATACCAAAACAAGAAGCCATGTATGAGCCATCCTCCCTTCGTGCTTAGGGCAAAAGGACCAAGCCCCGGCTGCCGCTGTTGGGGTACGACGCTCCCCGCAAGGATTCGTCCCTATGGAACTTATGAGAATTAAATTCCTAGTACCTCCTCAAGTCTATTTGGTCGATACCACTGGCCCGGCACATATCTTCTCTGAGGCCAAGGTGTTCTCTTGATTTAGATAGCTTTATACTTCGCCTTTAAGGCTAATGTGTAATCAAAAATAAATGAATGAGTGTAGACCAGATTATTGATAGTATCTTCTTGATTCCCAATGAATCAAAAGCGTTGCTCAAAGAAAATTTTGTAGAAGTACGGTACCCCAAAGGCCATATTCTGTTAAGGGCCGACAGAATTGAGAAGAACATTTACTTTATCCAGAAAGGAATTGCCCGTGCCTATGCAGATGTGGAAGACACCGAGATTACCTTCTGGTTTGGCAGGGAAGGAGATGCCATTCTTTCCATGAGAAGCTATGTGGAGAATAAAGAAGGATATGACAACATAGAGCTTTTAGAAGAGTGTGCACTGTATGAATTGAAAACCGCCAACCTGAATAAGCTCTTTCTTGAAGATCTGCATATAGCCAACTGGGGGCGGAGGTTCGCGGAACAGGAACTCATCAAAACAGAGGAACGCCTTCTCTCAAGGCAGGTGAGAACCGCCTCAGAAAGGTACAAGCAGTTGATCAAAGATCATCCAGACTTAATCCAGAGGGTTCCGCTGGTACATATTGCGTCTTATCTAGGCATAACCAGAAACAGCTTAAGTAGAATACGGGCAGAGATCATGTAGTTTTTTACCATTTGGTAAATGTATCGTCCGCCTAAATCCAGACCTTTGCTGAAAAAAATATGAACTGGATTATTTTGATTATTGGTGGACTGTTTGAAGTAGCTTTCGCCTCGTGTTTGGGAAAAGCCAAAGAAACCACCGGCACCACCATGTACATGTGGTATGGCGGTTTCCTGGTTTCCTTGACCATAAGTATGTTACTATTGATGAAAGCCACCCAATCTTTACCCATTGGCACCGCTTATGCCGTGTGGACGGGGATAGGCGCGGTAGGCACCGCGGTGATAGGAATCCTGGTCTTCAAAGACCCATTTACCTTTTGGAGAGTCTTCTTCCTCTTTACCCTCATAGGATCCATCATTGGCTTGAAAGCAGTGTCCCACTAAATCTGGTAAACTTCTGGTACAAAGGTGAGGCTAGGGTGAAAGTCTTCCGCCGCTTATTAGGGCTTTAGCTACAATGTTGATGATGAACTGGACAAATGAACTAACCCGAAAACTGAAGACCGATTTCCCTATCATCCAGGCTCCCATGTTTGGGGTGACTACGCCGGAGATGGTTGCATCGGCTGCCAAGACTGGGTGCCTGGGGTCCTTGCCGCTGGGAGACTTACCGCCCGACAAATGCGCAGAACTCATCCGGGCCACGAAACAATTGTCCCGTCGGCCATTCACGGTCAATCTTTTCGCCAACGAAATACCCGAGGTCACCTATGCTCTTCAAGCCAGGTACGAGGCAACGAAACAGTTTATCCAAAGTCTGGCCCAACAGCACGGGATTGAGGTGGTCCTGCCTGATTTTGCCGAACTATCGGTAAAGAGTTACCATGAGCAGGTAGACGCCATTTTGGCTGAAAACTGCAAAGTAGTAAGTTTTACCTTCGGGAATCTGGATAATCAGGTGATCCAAAAATTCAAGGACAATGACATCACCACGATCGGGACCTGTACCTCGTTGCAGGAGGCTCAGATTTTAGAGAATGCAGGCATTGACATCATCTGTGTACAGGGGATTGAGGCCGGAGGGCACAGGGGAAGTTTCGCAAAAAACTACCTTCCTGAGATAGGAGGGATTTCTTTGTTTTCGCAGGTATATGAGGCCGTAAATGTTCCGTTGATCTATGCCGGGGGAATCAGTAATGCCAAGACCTTATTGGCCGCCAGAACCCTGGGTGCACAAGGGTTCCAGATAGGAAGTTTGCTGTTGGGTTCTGCCGAGAGCGCGCTGCGAGCATTTGAAAAGGAGAAACTGCGGAAGGTAACGGAAAGTGAAATTGTTCTAACCAGGAGTTTCTCGGGGCGCTACGCCAGAGGAATCAGAAATGCTTTCATAGAGGCAGTAGAAAACACGGAGTATATTCTGCCTTATCCTTATCAAAATAAACTGACCACTGCCTTGCGGAAAGCCTCCAAAGCCCATGAGAACCTTGACTTTGTAAGCATCTGGGTAGGCCAGTCTATCACGGACTACAGCAGTTTGTCAACCTCAGAGATACTAGAGAACTTGATAGCAGCAACAGAGAAAGAGAGTCATCGCTAACCTATGGTAGGCGCCAGCCAAGGGCCACTACCTTTGCGCCGGTAATCAAAGTATTTATAGCACCAATCATAAAATGGAAGAAATTAGCATAAGAGAAGCATCCCTCAACGATGTAGTCCAACTACAGGAAATTGGCAGACAAACTTTCTTTGAGACTTTCTCAGAAAGTAACTCCCAAGAGAACATGAAAAAGTATCTAGAGGAAGGCTTTTCCATAGAAAGGTTGACCGCTGAACTGACCGACCAAAACGCAGCCTTCTACTTTGCCGAGCTTGAAGGGAAGGTAATCGGATATCTGAAACTGAACTCCGGGCAGTCCCAAACCGAGTTGAAAGACGACCAGGCCCTTGAGATAGAGCGGATTTATGTGTCAAAAGAATTCCACGGGAAAAAGGTAGGGCAAGCACTCTACGATAAGGCCATCCAGGTTGCCGAGCAGACAAAAGCCAGTTATGTCTGGCTAGGCGTTTGGGAGGAAAATCCCCGGGCAATCAGCTTTTACAAGAAGAACGGCTTCGTTGAGTTTGACAAACACATCTTTAAATTAGGGGATGAGGAGCAGACCGACATCATGATGAAACTGCAATTGCCACGCAAATGAGCTTTGAAATACAGCCTGTCCTGGAGAATGAAAAGGTAGCCCTTTATCCTCTGCGGGAAGAGGATTTTGAGGCTTTGTATACCACCGCCTCAGACCCAAAAATCTGGGAACAGCACCCCAACAAAGACCGCTGGCGGAAAGACGTTTTCCGCACGTTTTTTGAAGGGGCCATGCAAAGCAGAGGGGCCTTCAGAATCGTGGACAAATCCACTGGGGACACCATTGGCAGTACCCGGTTTTACGGCTTCAACCAGCAGGATAACAGCATCCTGATTGGTTATACTTTTTATGCTACCTCCTGCTGGGGCAAGGGAATTAACCAAGCGGTAAAGGCAATGATGCTGGACTATATTTTCCAGTTCGTTTCAAAGGTGTTTTTCCATATCGGGGCTAAAAACACCCGGTCGCAGATTGCCATTGGCCGGGTGGGTGCCGAGAAGGTGGCTGAGGAGGAAGTGGCCTATTTTGGAGAAGCCTCGCAGTTGAACTTTGTGTATGAAATCACCAAAGAAAAGTGGGAGACGCTAAAAGCTGATAAGTAGCAAACCACCTAACCCAGAATTGAGGTGAAACGTCGGTGCTTCTGCGTTTTCTATGGAAATGGCCTTAGCGGATTTATAGGGCCAGGTCTACTAACCCGGATTTAAAGCTTCATTTTCTCCTTCCGCGGCGGGGCTACTCCACATGAGAACTTTGTCAATCCTGACCCCGTCCATGTCTACTACCTCAAACTCGTGGCCCGCATGTGTGAATCTCTCTCCCGTGACGGGAAAGCGTCCTAAAACGAAGGAGATGAAGCCGGCAAGCGTGGAGTAGTTCTCCTCATCTCGGGGTAGCACCTTCTTTTTCAGAACCTTGTTCAGCTCCTGCACTTCTATGGAGCCGCTGACCAGCATAGAGCCGTCCTCCCTTTTCACAACGTCCGGATCGTTTACCTCATGGGCATCTGGAATGTCTCCTACAATCGCCTCCAGAATATCGTGGAGCGTGAGGATTCCCTCTACCGTGCCGTACTCATCAATCACGATGCCCAGGTACTGCTTACTGCGCTTGAACAAGTTCAAGGCCGTGCTCGCCGACATAGACTCGGGAATAAAAATAGGCTTCAGAACCACATCCCTCAGATTCTCTCCTTTCCCCTTGGCCAGAAACTCATAGAAGTCTTTCGCTGTGAGAACGCCCACCACCTTGTCCAGGCTGCCTTCTGTAACGGGGAACTTGGAGTGGGCACTGGCTTGGATGGCCTCCCTTATAACCTCCGGGGGTTGGGTGATGTCCAGGTACTCCACCTCCCTGCGGTGGGTGCGTAGATTCTTGGCCTTCTGTCCCGTAAAGGAGAATACGTTCTGGTGTAACCGCGTCTCTTCCTTCGCCAAAACCCCTTGTCGGCCCGCCGTCCTGATGATTTGGCGCAGTTCCTCGCCCGAGAGCCTTTCCTCTGTCTGTTCTTTCACCCCCAGGGCCTTGGTCACCAAGCTGGTGGAGCCCGAGAGTAGTTTCACCAAAGGCATGGTCAGCGCTGTGAATCCCTTGATGATGGGTGCCACTGCCAAAGCGATGCCGTCAGCGTTACTTAGTGCAATGGATTTGGGAATCAGTTCCCCGATGACGATAGAGAAGTAGGTAATCAGCCCGATGACGAGCACCACGGACAGGGTGTGGGCGTAGGGAGCCAAAAAGCTGATGCCCGAAAGCCAGGCCCGCATGTCATCTGACAAAGTCGCGCCCCCGTAGGCACCGGAAATAATCCCAATCAACGTGATGCCCACCTGGATGGCGGAAAGGAAATCCTCCGGGGCATCCAGCAGCGACATGACGGTCTTGGCTCTGCTGCTCCCTTCTTTCGCCTTCTGAGCCATGCGGGATTTATTTGCAGAAATGATGGACAGCTCAGAAAGGGCGAAGAAGCCGTTGAGCAAAGTCAGAAACAGGATAACAAGGATTTCCATTGGGACGGTTACGTGCAGTGAAACCACTAAGTTAGATTAAAACCGAAGCGTGGTCTGCGGCTCACCTTAAGTTACGACTCCTTCCGCTTGCTATTTCTAAAAAGCCCCGGTATTCGCCGCGTTTCTCCTTGACCGTCATAGCACCTAAAAGCTTTCACGGAGTACCTGCTTTGCTTAAGGCAATGGGTGCTTTCAAGGATAATTTACCTCTTCTCAAGAGAGCAAACGGAGGCATCCTTGGTGTTTCTATTTCTACCTAATCCGGCTTTCAAACAAGTAATGGAGAGTTTATAGTTGATGAGGGTTTTTAAGAAAACGGCTGTAAAAAGCAGATAACCAGAAAACAACTATACCTTAGGGTAAAAGATAAACAGGAGTTAACGCATATCGCCTTGTACAACAAAGAGGTGTTTCACTTGTTTACTTTTTTCAATCACCTGCCATGCTACCTTCCGTTCAAGAGAATGCCCCTGTAAGGTATTTCACCTTCTTCTACCTGTACTTCATGCAGGGGGTTCCCTCTGGCTTTGCCCTGACGGCGCTGGCTAACTTCCTGACCGGGCAAAATGTCTCGCCGGCCGCCATAGGGGCGTTTGCCAGTGCCGTGGGGATTCCCTGGGTCGTGCAGTTGGGTTGGGGCCCATTGATTGACCGGTTCAGTTCCTCGTCTGAGGGGCCTTACAAACGCTGGGTGGTCTTTACGCAACTGCTTGCCTTTGGAGCCTCCCTGCTACTGCTGATTGTAAAGGAACCTTCACAGCAGATGGGGTTGCTCGCCGCCCTTTTCTTTACCCACAGCCTTTTCGCGTCTGTGCAAGATGCCAGCGTTGATGCCATGGCCATCTCTCTGGTGGAGGACCGTGAGAAGGGGAGAGTCAACGGGTTCATGCGGGGCGGGCTGCTGCTGGGGATCAGTTTTGGTGCGGCAGGCCTATCTTACCTCCTGCATGCCTACGGATTTGCGGTGGCAACTGGTGCCATGTCTGCGGTGCTGCTTTTGTTTACCCTCCTTTTCATGGCGACTCCCTTGTATAGCCAGAAGGCTCCCGGACCAACTCTGCAAGTCCAGCCGGGTTCAACGCCTGCTTTCCGGTTGGTGTTCACCCGCCTCCTCCGGCGTTTGTTGGGCAGGGAGTCGATTTCAGTGTTCGGACTGGTGTTCTTGTCGTATCTCTGCTTTAGTTTGTTCGCGCGGTCCCTGTCGTTTCACCTCATCAAATCCTTGGGCTGGAGCGACCAGCAGCTCTCCCTTTTCCAGGGAAGTTGGGGCGCGGCTATCACCCTGGCGGTGGTCTTGGGCGGTGGCTATCTGGCTGACCGCGTGCATCTGAAAAGAATGTACTACATCACCATCACCGTTCTGGCTGTTTTTCTGGTGCTGTTCAACGGCTACCTGCTAGGGCACAGCGGCGAAGGCTGGGTCAAGTCGGGGTTGGTGTTTTGGGGATTGGCGGATCCGCTCTTTAGCGTCAGCAGCTTTCCGTTGTTGATGGCCATATGTGACAAGAGAATCGCAGGCTCCCAGTTTACCGCCTACATGGCTTTGATTAACCTCTCAGATGTGATCGGCTCTTTCCTTTGCGGATGGCTCTTGCAGGTGATTTTTCCGCCGGTAATTGGCCTTACGGCAGGCTTTCTTCTGTTAGTGGTAGTAGTCAGTCAGCTTCTTGTACAGGTGAGAAAGCCAACCCAGACGTTGGAGAGTGGGTAATTTGAGTCGCTAATTTTTGGTCGTTTAACGAAAGGACTAAGATGTGTGATTTCCTTTTGCAAAACAGTCTTTTATGCGGAGGTTTTCCTTACCATATTTGGCCAAGCTAGTTGGTGATTAGGGAAATGGAAGCCCCGACTTTAAACTTTGTTTTAAGCCTACTTTCTTAAAAGAGGCCTCAATTGAACATCTACTTAAATAGGATAACCAAAAAGCCGCTGCCCTCTTTAGGGTAGCGGCTTTTTTATGAGTATTAGGCCCTGAAGACCTTACTAGATGTTTTCGATTTTGATTCGCTGGATTCCCAGTATGAGCCGAGGAAAACAGGCGAAGGAGATTGACTAGAAACTGTCTGAGGTGTTGGCTTTCCCCACTGATTCAAAATGCGTTGCCTGTTTAATGGTTTTGCCTTTTCCTTCAGCGTCCTCATAAGAACGTTCCTCAACCTCTACTGAAAGGGTTTTGCCTTTCAACTCTTTGGTGTCCACCTCAGTTTTCTCTATGCCCAAGGCTTTCAGGAAAGAAGCCAGAATTGGCTGACCAGGTTCGCTGAGGTAAAAGCGTTGGTTTACAAAACCTTCCTCGTTTTCCAAACGACAGTTGATAAATGGAATATCCTTGTTCTCGCTTTTTCCTTCTTCAATTTCAGTTACCGTTACTATGTGCCGACCTTCCGACAAAAATGGTTTTTCTTCTATCTTCAGTTTCATAGGAGTATTGCTTTTTGCTAACTTTTTACGCATTTTGGTTGGTTGGGTTCTAACTTTTTATAAACTATTTTAAAAATACTAATATAATTGGCATTATGAGTCATTCGGAAGTTCTTTAACTATTTATTTGCTTTAATTTGCGATTTTTGCATACTATTGCAAGATGTTGAAAGAGGAACGACAAAGCCATATTCTAATCAGGCTAGAGAAAGCGCATAGGGCAACTTTTGAGGAATTGGCTGGTGAACTGCAGGTGTCAGAGGATACAGTGAGGCGCGATATTGACGCGCTTGCCAAAAATGGGCTGTTAACCAAAGTCAGGGGAGGGGCCATTGTCCGGTCCTTGAACCCGTTCACCTTCCAGGATCGGGAGAAGGTCTATCCAGAGGGCAAACTTATCATCGCGCAGAAAGCACAGCGGCTGATCAAGGAAGGGCAGACCATTTTCATGGACGGCGGTACCACCCTGTGTGCCGTGGCCCTGCATTTTCCCAGAGACCTTAGTTTTAGGGTAGTTACCAATAATCAGGCTTTAATTGGCATTCTTAAAGGGTTTGAGAAGATAGAGGTGATGGTGCTAGGAGGAATCCTGAACCGGGCCACGGAAACCACTGTGGGCGCCTTCACTTGCCGGGAGGTCAAAAACTACCTGGCTGATTTGTATTTCATGGGTACCTGTGCCGTTGACAGCAAATATGGTGTTACTGCTGCGGTGAGGGAAGATGGAGAAGTGAAGCAGGCCATGCTGGAAGGCTCCCTCAAGACGGTTGCCCTGGCAGGCCAGGAAAAGCTGGGAAGCACAGACCATTTCAGGGTATGCAGCCTGGACGGGATTGATGCCCTAATCACCGACTTACCCAATAGCGATCCCCTACTAAAGGAATACAAGGGAAGGGACCTTGAAATCATTTGATCAAACAACGAGATGGAAAAGAAAAGTGAACTGCAGAAAATGCTGGACGGCGAACTGTATCAGGCCGGAGACCCAGAGTTGGTGCACATGCGGGATAACGCCAGGCTATTGCTCTCCAGGTACAATGCCATGATGGGAGCCTCCCTGGAGGAGAGGAACATGGTACTTAAGGAACTGCTGGGCAAATGTTCTACCATTGATATACAGCCCCCATTTTTTTGTGATTACGGAGCGCATATTTCGGTGGGCGAGAATTTCTTCATGAACTTCAACTGCGTGATTCTGGATTGCGCCCAGGTCACCATCGGAAATAATGTGATGTGCGGGCCTTTTGTGCAGATTTACACAGCTTATCACCCGGTGATTGCCTCAGAAAGAATCAAGGGACCTGAACTGGCTTCGCCTATCACCATTGGGGACAACGTGTGGCTGGGTGGTGGGGCCATCATCTGCCCTGGGGTTACCATCGGGAGCAACACCACTATCGGGGCCGGAAGCGTGGTCACAAAAGACATTCCAGCCAACGTTTTCGCCGCCGGTAATCCCTGCAAGGTAATCCGGAGTTTGGCTTAGAGGGCAGGCGCCTGGCTTTGGCGCAGCCGCTTATCCCAATAAATCTGGTTCCTTAGTTTACCGTGACATCAGTTGTAATGCGGATTAACCTGGCTGGCTATCCGCGAAATAAAGGGTGAAGGTGGTGCCCACGTTCACCTCACTGGCCACTGAGATACTTCCGCCCATGGCTTTCAGTTGTTCCTGTACCATAAAGAGCCCAATTCCCTTGTTGCCTCCTTTGGCCTGAAAACGCTGGTACTGGAAGATTCTACCGCCGTACCGGCCCATGTCTATCCCCACGCCGTTGTCAGAGAAGGTGAGTTTGAGTTTTCCGTCCTGGGTTTCGGTGTGGAGTTTGATCACCAGGTCCCGGTCCGGGGAACGGAACTTGGCCGAGTTGGTGAGCAGGTTCAATAGAATGCTGCGGAGGTATTCCCGGGAAAAGAAAACGTGGTCTCCCCCGGTGAAATCTGTCTCAATGGTGGCGCTGGCTTGGGTAAGGAATTCCCCAGCGGCTTTTTCCGCCTCACCCAGGATTTCCTTCAGGCTAATGTTTTCAGCACCAGCAGGGCTGTTGCTTTTCACCACCAGAATATCAGAGAGATCCTCCACAATGCTATTTAACTGGTGGGCCGACTCCTTTATTTTTCCGAGAATATACCTGGTTTTAGAATCTGGCGCAGCGTCTGGAGAAAGTAGATGGGTGAGTCCAACTAGGTTGGAGACGGGTGCCCGTAGGTTATGAGAGGTAATAAAGGAGAATTGTTCCAGTTCATTGTTGCGCTGGGTGAGGTGTGAGATCAGCAACTCCCGTTCGGCCTCATGTTCCCGGCGTCTGGATAGGTCCTGCATGGCTCCTACCAACCGGATGGCTTTGCCGGTGTTGTCCCGCACTACAAAGGCCCGGTCGGTTACGTAGGCAAACGAGCCATCGGCCCGCCGGAACCGGTAATCGTATTCCCATTGTTCCTGCCCGCGGTCTTCCAAAAAACTGTTCAAAGATTCGTTCACAGCCTGGTTATCCTCTGGGTGCAGGTTGCTCTCCCAGAAAGTGATGCCGTTGCCTGTTTGGGCACTTTTATACCCAAACAGTTTCTCCATTCCTTCGCCCCAATGGATCTCACCGGTGGTTAGATTCCAGTCGTAGATGGCGTCACGGGTGGCCTTGGTGGCATATACAAACCGCTCATTGCTTATTTCCAGGTCTCTTTCTGCCGCCCTGATGTCGGTGATGTCTGTCACCGTTCCCAGTAGGTTGGTGCAGATGTGGTGCTCATTGTAGAGCGGCGTAATGGATACCAGCCCCGTCTTCACGCCCGTAGGGTAGGGGGTAATCTCCTCCCACTTTATCGTTTGGCCAGACGCAATGGCTTGGGTGTATTTGGAGCGCACCAGCGAAAGCGAAGGCTCCGGGATCACTTCATCCACGTATCTGCCCACCACCTGGTCCTTCCTGAGGCCCGTTACATTCAGGAACGCCTGGTTCACCGACTCGAACCGGAAAGTGTCATTGTTCCTGACCTCGTACATGTAGATCACCTCACTGAGGTTGTCATAAATCTGGAGGAGCTTCCGTAGGTTAGCCTCGTCCTGTAGCCCGAAAGTGAGGTTGGGTTTATCCTTAGAAGGGGCTTGCTTCGGTTCTGGGCTGCCGGAAAGCGGGGTCTGTGTGGGCTGCGAGCCGTTTGAATCAGCTGAGATGGTGCAGAGGAAGGATGGCCCTGTGCCGTTGTTTAGCGGGGTTATAGAAAATTTGCCCTGAAAACGCCCGCCGTCTTTCCTGATTCCGGTCAATTCCAAGGCAGTACGGGCTTCACCTAAGGACTGTCCCAGAGAAGCGCCCGGTTTAGAATTAGGGGTGTCCACGAGGGAGAGCCAATCTTTACCGATGAATTCTGAATCTGAAAACCCAAAAACCTGCTTGGCTGCCTGGTTCATCTCCACAATAAGTCGGTCTGCACCGATTAGGAAACTTGGTTCGGGGGAGTTTTCGAAAAAACCTCTATAAAACGCATGGGTGTCACTGGCATTCATGATGTTGGAATGGGGGCTTTTCTAACAGTTCAGAGAGGTAGTCTTGCGATCATCTTCTAGGTTGCACTTACTTACCAAGAGGCTACTAAGCGAATCTACTGCGAATTTAGTATTATATGCACTTTTATTATGAGTTTTTAAAAATTAGACCGTATTTATTCCAGGGTAGCTGGATTAAATTACAATAGCGTACATGACTGTCAGGGGGAAATGAGCTCCAAACTCCTGGCCAGAAGCAGGTTAAGCTAGTGGTTCTCAGAAGTAAGGACATAAAAATCCCTCCTAAGTCGCGTGGGAGATACGGGCTAGGAGGGACAGTGAGTATTCGTAATGTATGTCAGGTTGTTTGTGGGTAGTTGGAAAGAACCAGTAGAGAACGGCCCGTCTATTTATCCATCAGCCAGCGCATGCCTTCAGGCTTGGTGGCAAAGTCCCGGAAGAAGGGCCTGGCAATGGTTTGGGGTTGGGCCGCTTCCTGCATGCCCAAGGCATCGGCGGTTCCTATGCGCGCCACTTTGCGCACGCAGGTGCTGCCTAGTTCCTCGGTGAACTTTCGGGCCAGGTCTCCGTTCGCGCCGTCTCCCGCGCCCTCCGGCGACTGGGTGGCGTCTAACAACAGGCCTTCTACATGAAAGCCTCTTATACTGTCCAGGATGACGTCCAGGCAAAAACCTACTTCAGGCGCCGCCAAATGGGAGACATCCGGCATTTCGGTCACCAGGATTTCTGTGTCTGGATCAAAATCCAGGGTAACAATTCCGCTGTGAATGATCATAGGTAAAATGGGTGTAGAGGTTGAAAAAGCGTTTGATATGATGTATGGCCTCATGCCGCATGCAGGGTGCGGGTAGAATCTGTCTAGTTTTCTGAAAACAAGCCCTAAACCGGAGCTGATTGCCCTGGTTTTTCGCTTTTCCTCTGGAGATGTGGTGTCAGCCGGCGGCTGTTTGGAGGCAGAAACCAACTTCCTACGCGGAGCCGGTTTGCTGATGAAACGCTGTTTTCCTGCGGAACCGAAGAAAGCACAGGAATGCTTCGTGGCAGTGGTATTCAGGATTAGAATAAGTTAAGCCGCTGCGGGTCAATTAAGATATGAAGCGGCTTTTGAAGGGGGCTTGGGCCCAAAGGGCTCAAGCAAAGATGGTCATGTTCACTCGTGCTCCCGTTGCAGGTAATAAGAGATGATCGCGAAGGCATACTCATTCCGGTCACCCACAAAATGCGTGTCATTGAATTCTACCAGTCCGTCTTCATTCAGGTACGTGCGTACGTTGAAGCGCTCCAGTAGGTAATGTAGCTCCACCATCTCCACGATCTTTGCGAACTGGAGGTCACCGGGGTTGAATTCCCAAAGTTCATCCATAAGCCAGAGAAATTAACCTTTAACCAGTCTTATAAGCTAAAAGTAAGTTATTTGTTTGGGTTGTAATTACTGAATTTACGGGGTAAGTTCCTATAATTCAAATGAATAAATACGATATGCCAAAAAAGAATAAGTGTCTGAGCGACATTGGTGATTTTCCTGTGGCCATCTTCCCTGTGGGCTGGAGGTAAGCGCTGCCTTTTGCATCGTTCAGGCATTTTCAGGCCATTTTTCTAAAAACAAGAGTAAACCAAAGAACCCTCTCTGAAAGCCTCCATTTTCCCTTTTATAAGATGTTAGCCCAGCCTTGGTAAATGAAAAACCGATAACCCTGGTCTCCGCAAGGGAGATCCAGGATTATCGGTTTCAAGAAGGAGGTGATAGAAGCCTTTAGAACTTATAGGCAACAGTGGTCACAAACTGGCGCGGCGGAATTGGGTTCACGCTGTAGTTCTCATGCACCAGGTAATTCAGCTCATTGGTGATGTTGGAGAGTTTGCCCAGGATAGAGAACTGCTTGATCGCGTAGCCTAGAGACACATCAAAGGTGGTATACCCAGTAACCGGAATGAGGCGGTTGAATTTCTGCGCCTGGCCTACCTGGTTGTTCCAGCCTGCGTTGCGCTCCCCGGTGTAGAACCCAGAAGCCCCAATTTTCAGGCCTTTCAAAGCAGTGGTTTTTAAGGTGTAGAACAACGTGGCATTGGCCGTATGGGCCGGGTTGCTCACCAAACGCTCTCCTTCCATGTAGCTTCCAGTGGTGCCGGGAGTGTCTGTATAGCGCATGTAGTTGTAGCTGTAGCCTGCCAGGAAGGTCAAGCCCGGTACAATAGATCCGTTTAGGTCCACTTCCACGCCGTCGCTGGTGGTTTGGCCGGTGAATTCCTTAATGGTGGCATCGGTGTTAAGGGTTACGCCATCGGCGAGGTACTGCGCCTGCAAGGCCAGGTCATTGTTGATGATGCGGTACACCGTCACATTCACCGATAGCCTGTCTTTCACCAGGTCGTTTTTCACGCCTACCTCATATTGGTCAATGAGGGAGGGTTTTAGGTTCTGCTGGTTTACGTCTCTGCCGGTATTGGGCGTGAAGTTGTTAGAGTAGCTGGCGAAGAGCGAGGTGGTGGCCGTAGGTTGGTACACCAAACCTACCCTTGGGGAGAAGGCCCTGTCATACTTGGTGACAGCCGTAGTGCTGTTCTTCACCTCGCCGGTCTCCAGGTTGTGCTGTTTGGCCACGGCTACTTTCTGGTAAGACCAGCGCAAGCCCGCCAGTACCTTGAATTTCTCTGAAACGTTGATCAAATCCTGCACATACGTCCCGAAACGGTAGGTAGGGGTCTCGGTGCGCATGGTGGCCGTAGCCAGCGGCTCATCGGTGCGCGGCGTGAATTTGGCGGGGTTCAGGATATTGATGGAATCATAGACGTTTCCTTTACCCAGGGAAGAGATTCTGAAGGCGTGGGTTGTGTTCAGATATCGCTCCGCATCTGCGCCTATCAAAATGGTGTGTCCTAGCCCGAAGGTTTTGAACTCGCCGTTCAGGTTGATCTGGCCGGTGTGGTAATTCTCAGAGATATCTGAGCGGGTGAGGAGGCGGCCCCAGTCTCCGTCAGCATCCGCCTGAATCCGTTCGGTAGAGAAATAGTCGCGGTCAAAGGTCTGCTGAGAGCCAATGAAGTTCAGTTTCCAGGTGTCGTTCAGTTGGTGGTCAACGGTGGCCGAGGTAGTTCTCTGTTTCACCCTGTTGTAAGCCCATGGCGCATTATAGAAAGCCGAACGGTCAATGGAAGTGGGGATTTTACCATCCAACGTTCCGATTCCGAAATCCGGGGTGAACTCATTGTTCAGGTAATCTCCCTGCACCAAAATGTTGGTTCTGCTGCCCAGTTTGTACAGCAAAGAAGGGTTTACATAGAAGCGTTTAGACTCCACGCTGTTGCGGTAACTCTCGGCGGTTTCATAGGTGCCAATCAGGCGGAAGGCCAGGTTCTGGGAAACAGGTCCGTATACATCGGCAATGGGCTTGAACAGGTTGTAGCTACCCGCGCGCAAGGCCACTTCGCCGCCGTATTCAAACTTAGGCTGTTTGGTCACCATGTTGATGATGGCCCCGCCGGATACGTTTCCATATAATAAAGCCGCGCTTCCTTTGAGTACTTCCACGCGCTCCAGGGTGCTGGCCTCTGGGATCACGGCGGAGTTAGAGCGGGCTCCGTTCTTGAAGATGTTGTTGGCACCCAGGTTGTAGCCCCGGGCGAAGAACGTCTCGGCGGTACTGCCACGGGTAGTGCCCAGCGCTACGCCGTTCACGTTTTTGATGACGTCGCTTAACTTGGAGGCCTGCTGGTCTGCAATGACTTCGCTGTTGATGATCGACATGCTTTGTGGCATATCCAGCGGTGAGATGGCTATTTTGCCAATATTAAGGGGTTTTTTGTTCAGGGTTTTGCCCGCGGTCACTACTACCTCAGAGATTTGGGCGGCGTTCTCGGCCAGTTCAAAGTCTACGTTTGTGGTTTTGCCAGCCGTAACCGTTACCTGACTTTCCTGGGGCTGGAGGCCCACAAAAGAACACGTTACCGTGTATGTGCCCGGGGTGACACCCTGGATGGTATAGAAGCCGTCTTCTCCTGTTACCGTCCCTTTGATAGTGCCGGCTAAGCCCACGTTTACATAAGGAGCGCCTTTGCCATCGCTTGACTTAATTCTGCCGCTTACCCTACCGGTAGACTGGGCGAAAGAGAGGTGACAAAGGGTTAAAATCAGGAGACTTAGAAGTAGACGGGGGTAGAGTTGTCGCATGGTTATCTTTATTAAGATTCATTCTAATCTGCTGCAAAGATAGAAGCGACTTTTTGCCAGTCAAATATTATTTAGAATTATTCTCAATAAATTAATTGGGAACTTTTTTGCAGGTTTCATTTCAGCTTATTTAAAATCGTGTCTTTTGAAGGTAAAAGAAGGCTTTGTGCAGGTTTTCTAAGGAATTAAAGATTCTGTTCTACATTACTTACCTAAAAAGATAAGTTTCCTTTTGTGGAAGCCACGCCTTAGTTTTGTCAACTACCATAGCCTTTGGTTTAGATACAATAGGCAGGTACACACAGGAGGGTGAAAGCAATCCCCAGCTTTCACCAGGCGTTAAGATAGATTCGGCTGGTCTCGGTTTTAGATGACCTGTAGGCTAGCAGACTTCTAAGTCAATCAATCCGTAATAGGGGAAGGTAAAACGTTCAGCAAACATGAATGCAGAAATGAAGTATTCCCTAAACCTGGAGGAGCAATAATGGCATCAGGTCTTCTTGCTCTTTTAGATGATGTGGCGGCCCTGGTGAAAGTCAGTGCAGCCAGCCTGGATGATGTTCCCACGCAGGTAGCGAAAACCACGGGTAAGGTATCTGGTATTGTCATTGATGACACCGCCGTGACGCCCAAGTACGTGGTGGGGCTAGACCCCTCGCGCGAGCTTGCCATCATCTACCAGATCGCTAAAAAATCGCTCCTTAATAAGGTTATTTTCCTGGCCCCGGCTGCTTTGCTGTTGGGCTTCTTCGCGCCTTGGGTAATCACGCCTATTTTGATGTGCGGCGGGGCTTTCCTTTGCTTTGAGGGGTATGAGAAAGTGCACTCCATGTTCAGCAAGCATCATGGTGATGAGCATGGCGCCGGTGGGGAAGCCGTGAAAATCACCACCCCCGAGGAACTGGAAAAGGAACGCGTCAC
The DNA here is from genome assembly GCF_008271695.1 of Rufibacter hautae. Lineage (GTDB taxonomy): Bacteria > Bacteroidota > Bacteroidia > Cytophagales > Hymenobacteraceae > Nibribacter > Nibribacter hautae. Next base: position 156,863 of record NZ_VKKY01000001.1, on the reverse strand, counting down.
CAGCGCCGTCCGCACCGACCTGATTCTTTCCTCAGAGATCATCGCCATCACGTACTCCACCGTGGCAGACCAGCCGCTGGTGACCCAGATTGCCGTGCTGTTTTCCGTAGCCGTCTTTATCACGGCCGCCGTCTATGGCTTTGTGGGTTTGATCGTAAAAGCCGATGACATAGGCTTGCACATGGCCAAAGAGAACCACCATCCGCAGACCCGCAGAATTGGCCGCGGTATTGTGAAATTCATGCCTCATTTCCTTTCTCTGCTGGGGTATGTGGGCACAGCCGCCATGCTTTGGGTAGGAGCCGAGATTATTGCCCACGGTATTCCGGTGTTGGGCCATGCCCTGGAAGGGATGGAGCATTCCCTCGCCAGCATTCCAATTCTGGCCTGGTTGGCCAAAGCAGTGGTTTGCGCCATCGGCGGACTTATCTTAGGTGCCGTCATTGAGAAGATCGTGACGTTTGCTCGCCGTTTTTTCAAATCTTCAAGCAAAAGCGCGAAAGCATAAAATCCCTGTTGGATTGTAAAGTAGAATTTGACGCGAAGCTTTCTTCTTTGCTCTTCCTCTAATTACCGGCTTAACCATTCCATTCAAAACCAGTGATGCCAGACTAGTAACTTAGGTCTGGCATCACTGGTTTTTGTTTTGAAACTCGTGTCCTAGGACCAAATTGAGCCTTTTGAAAGATGGCATCAGCCCTGCTTATTATTTGGTGAAATCATGAAAAAGGGTGAGTGAAGGTTAATCCTTTTAGCAAGTGAGGGCTCCTGCTGGTCTATTTAAATCCAAAATAGTATATATTTAAAGCAGAATCCTGTTTGACCCAATGTGCCCCTGCCTTACTGGAAGGTCCGGAAGTGAAAAGGAAAGATATTACGGTTTTGGGCCTGCTTTTTAAAAAGGAGACCAAAACCCTGCTCAAGATGTACTCTAAATTTATTCTTCTGTTTTATGCCCATTTTTAAGAAAAGCCTAGTATTCTGTTTCCTGTTGCTGATGACTGTATGGGTTCAGGCCCAGGGGCAGCCCAGCAATGGGCGGCAACGACTGCTGATGGACTTTGGGTGGCGCTTTGCCTTCGGGCACCCGTCTGATCCCAAAAAGGACTTCAACACCGGTACCAGTTACTTCTCTTATCTGGCCAAAGCCGGCTACGGCGATGGGGCCGCCGACCCTAAATTCGATGACCGGGCCTGGCGCAAACTGGACTTGCCGCACGATTGGGCCGTGGAGCAGGGATTCAGCAACCAAGGCAGCTACAGCCACGGGTTCAAAGCCATCGGGAGGAACTTCCCGGATAGGAGCGTGGGCTGGTACCGCAAGACCATCGCCATTCCGGAGAGTGATTTAGGGCGCCGCATTTCCCTTGAGTTTGACGGGGCTTTCCGTAATTCTATGGTGTGGGTGAACGGCCATTTTGTGGGAACAGAGCCCAGCGGCTACAACAGCTTCCGGTTTGACATCACCGACTACCTAAACTACGGCGGCAACAACGTCATTGCCGTGCGGGTAGATGCCACCATGGAAGAAGGCTGGTTCTACGAGGGCGCCGGCATTTACCGGCACGTCTGGCTTTCCAAAACCCAGCCCCTGCACGTAGCCCCAGACGGGCTCTTCGTGACCTCAGAAGTAGCCACTCCTGCCGCTACGGTTACCGCCAAAGCCACCATCAAGAACGAAGACAAAGCCGCCAAAACCTTCTCGGTGGTGCAGACCCTGGTAGATGCCGAGGGGAAAACCGTGGCCAGCAATTTCAAAGACAACCTGAAACTGGCGCCTTTCCAAACCCGGGACGTTTCTGTGGTCATCCCGGTGGCCAATGCCCGCCTGTGGGACATTGAATCGCCGTACCTCTATAAACTGGTGACCACCGTAGTGGCGGATAACCAGGAAACTGATCGCGTGGAAACGAACATCGGAATCAGGACCATCCGCTTTGATGCCAAGGAGGGTTTCTTCCTGAACGGCAAGCACGTGAAATTGAAAGGCACCAATAACCACCAGGACCACGCCGGGGTAGGCGCGGCCATTCCAGACGAACTACAGTATTGGCGCATCAAAACCCTGAAGGGTATGGGCTCCAACGCCTACCGGATGTCCCACAATCCGCCCACGCCGGAACTGCTGGATGCCTGCGACAAACTGGGCATGCTGGTCATTGACGAGAACCGCCTCATGGGAACGTCAGAGCAACGCATGGAAGACATGAAGCGCATGATTCAGCGGGACCGCAACCACCCCAGCATCATCAGTTGGTCTATCGGCAATGAAGAATGGGCCATTGAGAACAGTGTTACCGGCGCCCGCATCGCTACTACCATGCAGGCCTACGCCCAAAGCCTTGACTCCACGCGCGCCATCTCGGCGGGCATTAGCGGCGGCTTCCAGAGCGGCATCTCAGATGTGCTGGAGGTGATGGGCTACAACTACATGGGCAACGGCAACATTGAGCTGCACCACAGCCGCTTCCCCAACCAAGCCAGCATGGGCACCGAAGAAGGCTCTACCTTCGCCACCAGAGGCATCTACGTGACAGACCCCAAGCAGCAGCACATTGCCGCCTATGACAAAAAGCCCCGGCCTACGTTCTACTCCATTGAAGAAGGTTGGACTTTCTACGCCAACCGTCCGTGGCTCGCGGGCATGTTCATCTGGACCGGCTTTGACTACCGCGGCGAGCCTACGCCCCACGGCTGGCCGTCGGTGACCTCGTACTTCGGGATGATGGACTTGTGCGGCTTCCCCAAAGACAATGTCTGGTATCTGCGGTCCTGGTGGTCAAACCAACCTACCTTGCACCTGTTGCCGCACTGGAACTGGGCCGGGAAAGAAGGGCAGGAGATAGACGTGTGGGCCTACAGCAACTGCGATGAGGTGGAACTGTTCCTGAACAAGAAGAGCCTGGGCAAGCAGACCATGAAGGTGAACTCGCACCTGGAGTGGAAAGTGAAATACGCGCCCGGCACCCTGCAGGCCATTGGCTACAAAAACGGCAAGAAAGTGCTCACCGAGACAGTGAAAACCACCGGAGAACCCGCCGCCTTGCAGTTGACCCCGCACCAGGCCACTCTGAAAGGAGATGGCGAAGACATCTCGGTGATTACCGTCTCCGTGAACGACAAAAACCAACTGGGCGTCCCCACCGCCGATAACGAGGTCACCTTTACCCTCACCGGACCGGGCAGGATCATTGGCGTGGGCAACGGAAACCCTACCTCGCTGGAAGACGAGCGATTCATTGAGGAAGTAAAGGCCGTCAGCATCACTGGTTTGAAAGAAGCACCTGTGGCCGGACTGGAGAACGCTGTCGCCTCTGTGGCCAAACCCGAAGATGCCAACTGGAAAGAGGCCTTCACCACCCGCGACTACAAAAACCTGAGCGCCGCCTATCACCACCGCGGTTCGTTTGAGCTGCCCCAGGACTTTGCCCAATCAGAAATCACCTATTTTTACAAAAGCATCGGGAAAACGCAGTCAGTGTTCGTGAACGGGAACGAGATCGCCAAAGACCTGAAAGATTCTCCCGAAGGCAACGTTTTCAAGCTGGACCCAGCTCTGCTGAAAGCCGGCAGAAACCAGATTGACATCGTGGCCACGCCCGTGCCTAAAAAGAACGACTGGGACTATGTGAACACCAACCCGGGAACCATCCAGATCCTGACCCCAGCCGCTCCCTGGAAACGGAAACTCTTCAGCGGGTTGGCCCAGGTCATTGTCCAGTCTACGAAAGGAACCGGAGAAATCACCCTCACCGCCACAGCCAAAGGCTTGAAACCCGCCGTACTTAAAGTAAAAACCTCCGAGACAACGGCCAGGCCTTCTGTAGATTAATTTATTTCCCCATGTGTAGTTCAAAAAGAGTTTTCCGCTTACTTTTTCTAGTTGCCTTGCTCGCAGGCAGTGGCTTGCGTGCGCATGGCCAGAAAAAGGACTTTATTTCCAATCCTATTCTGCCGGGGTATTTCGCTGATCCGGCCGTCATCAAGGAAAAAGACACCTATTACATCTACGCCACCATTGACCCCTGGGGCGGGGAAGAGCTGGCCGTGTTTGAAACCAAGGACTTCAAGAATTTCACTCGTCGGCACCTGAATTGGCCCACCAAAAAAGCATGTACCAGCCCTACCTCGGCAGGTGCCATGGTGTGGGCCCCGGCGGTGAAGAAAGCTCCGGACGGGAAGTTCTACATGTATGTCTCCGTAGGAAGTGAGATCTGGGCCGGGGTGAGCAAGTCGCCTTTGGGACCCTGGAAGAACGCCAAACCAGACAATACCCCGTTGGTGGCGCAGAACCATTTCCCCGTGGTGCATAACATAGACGCCGATCTTTTTATTGACGATGACGGGCAGGCGTACCTGTACTGGGGCTCGGGCTTCAACTGGGTCAACGGACACTGCATGGCCGTGAAGCTCAAGAAAGACATGATCACCTTTGACGGGCTTCCGCAGGAAGTGACGCCGCCCCAGTATTTTGAGGGACCGCACATGATCAAACGCAACGGCAAGTATTACCTCATGTTCTCTGAGGGCAAGGCCATTGACGCCACCTACCGCGTAGGCTACGCCGTGGGGAACAATCCCTTCGGGCCGTTCAAGTACGGGGAGAACAGCCCTATCCTTTCTACCTCGGCAGACAGCACCACCTATGGGCCGGGGCATCATACCGTTTTCCAGGAGAAAGGCCAGGACTACATCCTGTACCACCGCATTTTCCCGCAGAAAGAGGAATATGTGCTGCGGCAGCTCTGCCTGGACAGCCTCCGGTACGACGCCAAAGGAAATTTCCTGAAAGTGCAGCCACAGGGCGTGCAGCCTTGGGTCCAAAGCAAAAAGAAAAGCCGGTAGCTGCCCGTTCAACCCAAGGACGCAAAAGAGAGTTTTACGCCTCTTTTCTACAAATTACCTTGAAAACGTTCCTTTGATTTTATGGCATCCACTGCGTAAAATTGAAGTTTGATCTGCTGATAGCTCTCTAACAAATACCCATACAACATGAGAAAACTAAAGTTACAGGTACAGATGACGGTGGACGGTTTCATTGCTGGCCCCAATGGCGAGATGGATTGGATGGTCTGGAACTGGGATGAAAGCTTGAACTCCTACGTACACGCCCTGACGAAACCCGTAGACACCATTGTGCTGGGCCGTAAACTAGCCGAAGGGTTCATTCCCACCTGGACCTCTACCCTGGAAAACCCCGAGACCGCCGATGAGTTCGCCCGCAAAATGGTGGAAACGCCCAAAGTAGTCTTCACCAAAACCCTGGACAAGTCTGAATGGGCGGCCACCGAACTGGCTACCGGCGACCTGGTAGAGGAAATCACCAAAATAAAAGCCCAGGAAGGCCGTGACATCATTGCCTACGGCGGCGGAACGTTCGTGTCCAGCCTCATCAAAGCCGGCCTCATTGACGAATTCCACTTGTTCGTGAACCCAGTAGCCCTGGGCCAGGGCATGCCTATCTTCAAAGACTTGGAGCAGCGGCAGAACCTTACCCTGGTGAAAACGCAGCAGTTTGAGTGCGGCATCACCGTCCTGAACTACGTGCCCCGCCAGGAAGCATAAGAGCTCTAAACAGAAGTGCTCCCGCAGGTTAGCAGTTTCTTCTGCTGCCCCGCAGGAGCACTTCTGTTTAGGGGCTATTTTTTAGAAAAGAAGGTAGCGCCCACGCTGGCCGTGATGACGCAGGCAATGGAAAGCCACTGCGTCAGGCTCAGGTATTCCTGCAGGAAAAGCAAACCAGACAAAGCGGCGAACGCGGGGTGCAGGCTCATTAAAATACTGAAATTCTTAGGGGACAGCTGCCGCAAGGCGCCCATGTCTAAGGTGAAGGGCAGGGCACTGGTCAGCAGCGCGACGGCTATCCCAATCAACACCAATGGCCAGGTCAAGGCACTCAGGCCTCCGCTCCCAATCCCGAAGGGCAGAATAAGCAGCGTCGCGAAGATCATACCTACGGCCACGGCATCCCCACCCTTCATGAGCTTGGAGATTTTGCCGCCCAGCACAATATAGCCCGCCCAAAGGCCTCCGGCCAGTGCCGCGCAGAGCACGCCCAGCAAATCCACGTTGTCTTTCTGCCAAGGGGCAATCAACGCTATGCCCAAACAGGCCAGTGACACCCACACCACGTCCAGCAGTTTCCTGGAGCCCAGCAACGCCAGGGCCAGCGGCCCGATGAACTCTATGGTGACGCCCAGCCCCAGCGGAATCCGTTTGATGGCCACGTAGAAAATCAGGTTCATGGCGCCCAGGCAGCTGCCGTAGGCCAGGCAATACAGCCACTGTTTTAGGCTCAGTTTCCTGAAATCAGTCCGGAAATAGGCCAGTAGAATGATGGCTGAGAATCCTATCCGGAGCGAAGCCGTGCTGCTGGCGCCCAGAATAGGGAACAGATGCTTGGCAACAGAGGCGCCCACCTGCACACTCATGATGGAGAGCAGCACCGCAGGTACCGCCGGAAGGGTTATTTTCTTTATAGATAGCACTCTTTGTCTCTAAACTTTTCTAATCCACCCCAGGCCCGAGCTGCTTTATAGGCTACCCCGAGGTGATTTTTGGTTGAAAGTCTCACCTCTTCCGGAATTTTAACCAAGGTACGGGAATAAAAAGTGGAAATAATTTAAGCCGAAGCAAGTACCGTGCGCGCAGCAGATTCCAACAGGGGTGAAACAGAGGCAATTGGCTGAAAAATAGAAGAATAATGAAGCTTTCTTGTGAAACGGGCCACTGCCCACTAGGAGGGGAGTTAACATTTCAGACATACAATGGGAACAATTGAACAGCAAGGGTTCTGCCGGGTTCTTGAGCAATTTTAAAAAAGTAAGCCATAAACGGTTTTTCCTTTGAGAATAAGATTTATTCTTCAGGTATTTTGCTTAAAATTGGTAAAGATTGTGAAGAGTGCCCTGCTCTATAGTACAAGTAGATTCCTTCGGGTAAGCGGTTACTAAGGGGTAGGGAATGAATCATGTTGCAAAACTTACAAACCATAATGCTCAATTCGCGGATTTTACCTCTCAGAAGGGGAACGCTGGCTTTCGGTATTCTGGCCTCCCTGGCCCTTGTCCATCCGGCGCAAAGCCAAAGCAGCCAAATTCCATTAAGTGACCTGTCGTCTTTCAAGAACCCTGGCAAAAGCTGGCAGGTAGCCGGTGGCGTCTCCGCCGATCTGCAGGAAGACAACAAGCTGCTGCCCTCCAACGGCAACGGAATTTTAGTGAACCTGCCCGGCAAGAAAGTCAAAGGCGAAGACCTGTTCACCACTTTCGAACACGGCGACATGGACCTGGAGCTGGACTACATGATGGCCAAGGGCTCCAACTCCGGCATTTACCTGCAGGGCCGCTATGAACTGCAGCTGTTTGACGGCTGGGGCTTCACCGATGTCTCCTCCAGCGGCAACGGCGCCGTGTACGAGCGCTGGGATGACAGCCGTCCCGAGGGCCAGAAAGGTTTCCAGGGATATGCCCCGCGCCAGAACGCCGGCCGTGCCCCGGGGCTGTGGCAACACCTGAAGATCGCTTTCCAGGCTCCGCGATTTGATGCCAGCGGCAAGAAAATCCAGAATGCCCGGTTGCTGCGAGTTGAACTGAACGGCGTCACCATCCATGAAGACCTGGAACTGTTCGGGCCCACCGGGGGCGCCATCAGCAATGACGAAAAAGCCACGGGGCCCTTGCGCATCCAGGGAGACCACGGGGCGGTGGCGTTCCGCAACATCAAGGTGAACCATTTCAGCAAGCCGCGGCCCGAACTCAAGAACATTACTTATAAGATATACAAAGGCAAATACCAGCAGGAGCCGGCCTACGGCAGCCTGCCGCCTGAGGCTGCCGGTCCGCAAGGCCAGTCAGCCATCCTCACCTCTAACCTGGGCATCAAAGACAACCAGTTTCTGGTGCAGTACAGCGGCACCTTCGTGGCCAAGGAACCCGGCGAATACACCTTCAACCTGAGTACCCCCGCGGGGGCGGGGCGCCTGCGAATAAATAAGCAAGAAGTGGTGCCCCTCAAATACTGGGATGGAACCGGCACCGTGAAGCTGCCTGCCGGGGAGTTTCCGTTTGAACTGCTCTATTCTAAGTACAACGACTGGGGGCAACCCGCTTTAGCCCTGCAAGTAGCCGGACCGGGGGTGCGCCAGTTCCTTATTAGTGAAGTGAACCTCACCGAGGAAGCTGACCCTATTCTGGTGGATGTAAAGGAGAGACCCGTGCTGCGGAGTTTCATTGACCTGCCTGGTAACCATCGGGTCACGCATGCGGTGTCGGTGGGCAGTCCCACCCAGTTGCATTACACCTATGACTTGGACAACGGCACCATTGTGCAACTGTGGCGTGGCGCATTCCTGGATGCTACGCCCATGTGGCATGAGCGCGGCGACGGCTCTTCCAAGGCCATCGGCTCTGTGCAGTACTTCGGGAAACCTACCACCACCTTGGCCAGGCTTGCCTCAGATCAGGCCGCCTGGACAACAGATACCACGGGCACTGCCTATCGGGGCAAAGGTTACCGCCTGGACCAGAATTCTGAGCCTACTTTCCAGTACCAGATCTACGGCGCCACCGTGCAGGATGCCATCCGCATTATTGAGAACGGCAAAGGCCTGCGCCGCGAGCTCAGCATCCAGAACCCCACCGGTGGCTTGTACGCCCGCCTGGTGGAAGGCGCCAAAATAGAAGATGCCGGCAAGGGAATGTACCTGGTAGATGACCGCGCCTATTACGTGCGCCTGGACGATACCGCCGGGGCGAAGCCGGTCATCCGGACCGTAGGCGGCCGTCAGGAACTGGTGGTTCCGGTACAAGGCAAGTTGGCGTATTCTATTCTTTTCTGATTTCAAAAGTATCCTATAGATGTTACGTAGAGCTAAAAGGTTTTTATTGCCGGCTTTCATGGCCGGAGCCCTTTTTGCGGGCCAGACTCCCAATGCCCAGGCGCAGGAGTCACCCATGGAAGAAGATTTTTTCAAGATTATGCGCGTGCCTTCGCCAGAGGGAACGTTGCTGGAGGTGGGTGGCCTGGTGATTCTGCCCAACGGCTCCTTAGCCATCTCCACCCGCCGGGGCGATATCTTTATAGTAGAGAACCCCACCAGCGCCAAACCGCATTTCCGCAAGTTTGCCGCAGGCCTGCACGAGGTGCTGGGTCTGGCCTACAAAGACGGTGCCCTGTACTGCGCCCAGCGCGGTGAGCTGACCAAACTCATGGACACAAACAATGACGGCAAAGCCGATGTGTTTGAGACGGTGTACGCCTGGCCGTTGTCCGGGAACTACCACGAGTACAGCTTTGGGCCGAAGGTTGCGCCGGACGGTTCCTTCTTCGTGAGCACGAACCTGGGCTTCCCCGATCCGTGGTGGCACGCGACCAGCCTGGTGCCCTGGCGCGGCTGGATGCTGCGCATTTCCCCGGACGGTAAAATGGAGCCTTGGGCTACCGGCCTGCGTTCTCCGGCGGGTTTGGGCATGATTGACGGCGAAATGTTCTACACCGAAAACCAGGGAGACTGGGTAGGTTCCGGGGGCGTGTGGCACGTGAAAAAAGGCGCCTTTACGGTGCACCCGGGCGGTCTGCGCTGGACCAATATGCCTAATTCTCCGGTGAAGATGAGCCGTGAGCAGGTGTACGCCAAAATAAACCCGCGTTTTGAGAAAGACGCCGGCGGTGGGCACGTGAAACCAGAGAACAAGGTGAACGAGCCCAACGTGACCATGTTTGACATGAAGAAACAATTCCCCGAGATGCAACTGCCGGCCGTCTGGCTGCCGCACGGCATCATGGGCATCTCCAACACCGAGATCCTGAAAATTCCGGAAGGGCATTTCGGTCCGTTTGAGGGGCAGTTGCTGGTGGGCGACCAGGGCCAGAGCAAGATTATGCGGGTAGTGCTGGAGAAAGTGAAAGGAGAATACCAGGGCGTGGCCTTTGATTTCCGGAGCGGTTTCCAGTCTGGCGTGTTGCGCATGGCCTGGGCCCCGGATAAGTCTCTGTTCGTGGGCGAGACGGCTCGGGGCTGGGGCGCCGCCGGCGAGGCCAGCGAAGGCTTGCAGCGCGTGATCTGGAACAGCAAAGTGCCGTTTGAGATGCGCACCGTGAAAGCCATGCCAGACGGTTTTGAGGTGGAGTTCACCACGCCGGTAGACCGGAAATCAGGCGAAGATCTGGCCTCCTATACTGTGGATAGCTACATCTATAAATACCACGCCGTGTACGGCAGCCCGCCGGTCAACTCCAAAAAACTGGCCGTAAAAGGCGTGAAGCTGTCTGAAGACGGCATGAAGGCCCGGGTGCTGGTAGACAACCTGCGCGAAGGCTACATCCACGTACTGAAACTGGATGGTGTACGCGCCAAGGAAAATTATTACACCCTGGTGCATCCTACGGCGTACTACACCTTGAACAGCATTCCCGAGGGCGCAAAACTGGCTCTGAAAGACGTGAGCACCAGAAACTCTGCTTTGCCCACGCCTTCCAAAACCGTAGCTTCTGCCAAGAAAACGGGGGCTAAACCCACTGCAACCGCAAACCGCCTAACTGCTGGTTCCACGGCTAAGGCTGCCACAACTGCCAAAGCAAGTACCGTAGCCGGCAACGCCGAGCCTAAAGCCAAACCTGCCAACGTGGTGCTTACCTTCAATGACGTGAAACCATTGCTGGCCAAGAATACCTGTCTGGCCTGCCATACCGTTGAGAAGAAACAGGTGGGCCCTGGTTTTAGAGAAATCGCGAAGCGTAGGTACACAAATCAGAAGATTGTGGACCTCATCCATAATCCCAAGCCAGAGAACTGGCCCAATTACGCTACGCCCATGCCACCCATGCCGCAGGTTCCCAAATCTGAGGCCCTCAAAATCGCCGCCTGGATTAACACATTGAAATAAACCATCACAGAAAAAGAACCTCCGGCCCAGGCCTTCTGGGCATTTCTACATCCATTAAAGAATCAACCGCATATGTACTTTTCTTTCAGCCATAAAATTTCGCTTGCCGCTTTAGCCCTTGGATTGCTTTCCTTTTCAGAAACCCAGGCGCAGGCCGTAGAAGCCTCCGGACAAGCCAAGGCAGATACGCCTAAACCGCCCAAGATGGTACCCGAGATGACCGAGTTTTGGGAGCCGGAACCGCGCAAAGTCACGCCGGGCGCAAACTATGCTGCGCCCTCAGACGCCATTGTGCTGTTCAGCGGGAAAGACCTGGGAGAATGGAAGGCCAAAGCCGGCGGCGATGCCAAGTGGGAGGTGAAGAACGGCACGTTCACCGTAGGCAAAGGCGATATCTCCACCAAAAGAGAGTTCCAGGATTTCCAGCTGCACATTGAGTGGAGCGCCCCCGATGAGGTAAAAGGCACCAGCCAGGGCCGCGGCAACAGCGGTATTTTCTTGCAGGACCGCTACGAGGTACAGGTGCTGGATTCCTACAACAACCGCACGTACTCTAACGGACAGGCCGGAAGTATCTACAAGCAGCACCGTCCGCTGGTGAACGCCATGAACAAGCCCACTGAGTGGAATGTGTATGACATCATCTACACCGCGCCGCGCTTCAAAGAAGATGGTTCTTTGTTTTCGCCCGCCCGCGTAACCGTACTGCATAACGGTGTGTTGGTGCAGAACAACGTGGAGCTGAAAGGCCCCACCGAGTACATCGGCCTGCCGGAGTACAAGGCTCACGGCAAAGCACCCATCAGTCTGCAGGACCATGGCAACCCGGTGAGCTACCGCAATGTCTGGATCAGAGAACTATAGGCGGTAAGGCGGAAGCAAGGAGGTTGTAAAGTTCACTCTCTTTCAAGCCTGTTTTTGCGAAAACAAGCCTTAAACGAAGCGAATACTTCAGGAGCCTTGCGAGGATGATTTTCTAAACCCATCTTACCGGTAGTTACTGGTAAAATATGCCATTTGGTTTTAAGCTTCTTTTTTGAAAACAAGCCTGGAACAGCAACACCGTTTACAAAGCAGGGGAGGCAGCCAATAAATTTCTGGTCGGCTCCCAAGCAATTTTTTAGTACCTGTCAAGCCTTCTTAAAATGAGATTACCTGGTAAGTCACCGTTGACTATGCGAAGTACCAATGCCTCCATAAACCCTCCAACAGAGGGGCAACTGCTTGCTCCCCGTTGGTTTGGGATTGATTTCAAGAAAGCAGGCGCTTTTCGGTTGGGTGGCTTCAGCCCCTTGCTGGCCGCGGCCTGCCTTCTGGTGTGCCTTCTCTCTTCCTGCGGAAAGCGGGACGGTGACCCAAGAATCCTGGTTTTCAGCAAGACGGCCGGTTACCACCACAGCTCCATCGCTGCGGGTCAGAATGCCATCGTTGGCTTGGGGAAAGAGCACGGTTTTCAAGTGGACACCACCACCAATGCCGCCTACATCCAGGAAGACTCCCTGAAGAAATACGCCGCCGTGGTGTTCCTCAGCACCACCGGCAATGTCCTGAACCATTACCAGGAAGCCGACTTTGAGCGTTACATCCAGGCTGGCGGCGGTTTCGCCGGCGTGCACGCCGCCACCGATACCGAGTACGACTGGGGTTGGTACGGCCGCCTGGTGGGTGCGTATTTCGCCAGCCACCCAGACCAACAGGAGGCTGTTGTGCGGGTAACGGATGAGAAGCACCCGGCCACCGAGGGCCTGCCCAAGGAGTGGAAACGGAAAGATGAGTGGTACAACTTCAAAAACCTGAGCAAGCAGGTGAAGGTACTGCTCACCCTTGATGAGAAGAGCTACAAAGGCGGTACCAATGGCGGCAACCACCCCATTTCCTGGTACCATGACTTTGACGGCGGCCGCGCCTTCTACACCGGCTTGGGCCACACCGAGGAATCTTACCAAGACAAGCTTTTCCTGCAGCATCTATTGGCCGGTATTGAGTACGCCATCGGGGATAACAAGGAACTGGATTACGAAAAGGCCACTGCCTTGCGCGTGCCTGAGGAAGACCGCTTCGTGAAAAACGTACTGACGCAGGGCAAGTTTACCGAGCCCACCGAGATGACTGTTTTGCCTAACCTGGACATCCTGGTAGCCCAGCGCCGCGGCGAGCTCATGCTGTACAACCAGAGCAATGGCTCTTTAACCCAGGCGGGCTTTCTGGATGTGTACCATACCTCCAGCTCAGAAGCTAATGCAGAGGAAGGTTTGATGGGCCTGGCCAAAGATCCGGACTTCAACAAAAACAACTTTATATTCCTGTACTACAGCCCGGCAGATACATCGGTAAACCGGCTTTCCCGCTTTGTCTTCCGGAACGGGAAATTGGACATGGCCTCTGAGAAGATCGTCTTGGAACTGTATTCCCAGCGCCAGATCTGCTGCCACACCGGTGGTTCCATTGCCTTCGGGCCAGACAAATTGCTGTACCTGTCTACCGGAGACAATAGCACACCTTTTGACGAAAAAGGCCAGGCTTACACAAACCAAGGATACGCGCCTTTAGATGACCGTCAGGGCCACTTGCAGTATGATGCCCGGAGAACCTCCGGCAACACCAATGATCTGCGCGGAAAAGTGATCAGAATCAAAGTGAACGAGGATGGGTCTTATACCATACCTAAAGGAAACCTGTTCCCTAAAAACCAGGCGAAAACCAGACCGGAAATCTATACCATGGGCCACCGGAACCCGTACCGAATCTCGGTGGATCAGAAAACAGGGTTCCTGTACTGGGGCGAAGTAGGGCCAGATGCCAAAACCGATAGCCTGGCCACCAGAGGACCCAAAGGGTATGATGAAGTGAACCAGGCCCGTAAGGCCGGTAATTTCGGTTGGCCGCTTTTCGTGGCAAACAATTACGCTTACCGCAAATACGATTACGGAACGGGTACTTCCAATGGCATCTTCAATCCGGCCAAGCCCCTGAATGAGTCCCGCAACAACACCGGTTTGGTGAGCTTACCACCGGCCCAGCCCGCTTTTATCTGGTACCCGTACGATGCTTCCCCGGATTTTCCGCAGGTAGGCACGGGCGGGCGTAACGCCATGGCCGGACCAGTCTATTACACCGATCTATTCCCGGAAAATACCCGCTATGCCCAGTACTACCACGGCAAGCTCTTTATCTATGACTGGATCAGGGATTGGATTAAAGTGGTGACCATGAAAGAAAACGGGGACTTTGACAAAATGGAGCCCTTCATGGAGAATGAGAAGTTCGCGGCTATCATGGACATGGAAGTAGGGCCTGACGGCAAGCTGTACATCCTGGAATACGGAAAAGGATGGTTCACCGGAAACCCAGATGCGGCCCTCTCCAGAGTGGATTACTTGTCGGGGAACCGGCCTCCTAAGATCACGAACCTGACGGTAGACCGCCAAAGCGGGTTGCTTCCTTTCACCGTGAAAGCTACCGTAGAAGTGGCCGATCCGGAGAAAGACAATCTACGATACCTCTGGACCATCAATGGGCTTAGAAAGCTGACCGATACCCCGGAACTGGAGCATACCTTCACCCAGGCCGGAGATTATGACATCATGGTGGAAGTCACCGATACCGAGAAGGCGACCTCCGGCAGAAAAGCCGTGACCGTTTACGCCGGCAATGAGCAGCCCGATGTGTTGGTGGCTTTGCCGGGCAACCGAAGCTTCTACTTTGAGGGAACCCCAATCAGGTACCAGGTGCACGTCAACACCCCTAGTGGGCAGGTGAAGCCACAGAACCTGTTCGTGTCTGCTGAATATGTAGAAGGAAAAGACTTGGCGGGAGCCTCCATGGGGCACCAGGTGGCCTCCGCTACCTTGGTGGGCAGAACGCTCATGGAAAGCTCAGATTGCAAAGGCTGCCATAAGATAGACGAGAAGTCCATAGGGCCAGCTTACGTAGACGTTTCCAAACGTTACTTGAAAGACCCCAAGGCCACATCGCACCTTACCAATAAGATCATCAAAGGCGGCGGCGGCGTGTGGGGCGAGAATGCCATGCCAGCCCACCCAGACATGTCTGAGGCAGATGCCCGGCAGATTGTCTCCTGGATTCTTTCCCTGGCCAGCCCCACCAGCACCAAACCTTCGCTTCCGGCCAAGGGAGAGGTTGTGCCAAGGGTTGCCGAGCAGAAGAAAGAGAACACCGTCCTGAAACTAACCGCCACGTACACCCACGAGGGTGGCACGGGCCTCAAGCCTTTGATGGGTTCCAGCGCCGTTCAACTAAGAAGTAACCGGATTGATGTATCTGAATTCAAGCAGGTGAAAGGGTTCGCCAGCAAAGACTCGGCAGGCAGCAAATACCTGGTGTTCCCCTCCAGCGAAGGCTGGATCAAAGAAACCCTGGATCTTACTGACATCACCTCTATTGATCTGACGGCGGTAAACAGTGGCTACTTGGGTACTTACGCTGTGGAAGTTAGGATTGGGCAGGTTAACGGGCCGAGAATAGGAAGCGGGCGGATGGCCTTCGGTATAAAAGGGCAGATCGTGAGCACCAGTATTCCAATCAAGGTTCCTCTCAATTTGCGAACCACTGACGTGTACCTCATCTGTAAGGAAGTAAATGCCGGCGGAAACAATAGGCCGCTTTTGAAAACGGTCACCTTTACCCCGTATGGTAGAAATATAGGAGCGCCCGTGGCTTTAGGTAAAACGAAGTAAATAGAAAGTTACCTCTTCTTTGTCCTCCTGATCGGACCTTGTGAGCGAACAGCCCTACCAGTTTATGTGGTAGTTCTAGTTCGTCTGCCAGGTCTGTTCAGGAGGATAAAAGGAGGTGAATAAGTGAATTGACCTACTTATTAGTTGAGGCTTGTGACTTAAAATGGCCAGCTCTTTTTAAGGCTGATTTTCTAAAATACCGAATAAAACAGAATGATTTAGCAGAGGCTTTTGGGGGTAGTTTTATCCCTTTGAAATAAATCCTATATTCAAACAACGTCTAACCCAAGGTACCGCCATGACACATGTAACTGCAGCTAAGAGTGTGACCAATGCCGGGCATCTGGTGGAAGGCAAACCTGCTTTCACCGAGAAGAAGTACCTGGTCACGTTTGTGTTTGTCACCTCTCTTTTCATGCTCTGGGGCATTGCCATCACCATGGGCGACGTCCTGAATACCCATTTTCAGGAGGTGCTCAAAGTCTCTAAGGCGCAGTCTGGGTTGGTGCAGTTCTCCATCTTCGGGGCGTACTTCCTGATGGGCATTCCGGCGGGGCTTTTCATGAAACGCTTTGGGTACAAGATGGGCGTGCTGTTGGGGCTGTGCCTATATTCCATCGGGGCATTCTTGTTTGTACCGGCCGCGGCGGCCGAGTCGTTCAACTTCTTCCGGTTGGCACTTTTCATTCTGGGTTGCGGACTGGCCACGTTGGAAGCGGTTGCGCACCCGTTCATCGCGGCGTTAGGCGACCAGCGCACCAGCGATCAACGGCTGAATTTCGCCCAGGCCTTCAACGGATTGGGGGCGGTGATCGGGCCGGTGATTGGCGGCTACTTCCTGTTGCGTACCGGTACGCCCGGTGAATTAGACTCCGTGGAACTACTTTATACCATCATTGGGTCGGTCATTCTGCTTTTGGCCATTGTATTCGCTTTTGTGAAGGTACCTACTTTGGTGGATCCGCATGAAAGTCCTTCGCACGTTGTTCAGGCTGAAAATGGCCTGATTTCAGAAAACAAGCCTAAAAGCCTGTTTCAGAACCGGCACTTTGTGTGGGCCTGTGTGGCGCAGTTCTTCAACGTGGCGGCGCAGGGCGGTACGTGGGCGTTCTTCATCACCTATGGAAAGGAAAAGATGGGGCTTCCCGCCGAGATGGCTTCCTATTATTTCTCCCTGAGTATGGTCATGATGATGGTGGGCCGTTTTTCCGGGGCTTTCCTGATGCGCTATATTGCACCGAATAAATTACTGGCGGCTTACGCGCTGGCTTCTATCGTCATGTGCGTGGTAGTGGCGCAGGATTGGGGAACGACCTCGTTTGTAGGCTTGCTTTTGCTTAACTTCTTCTTCAGCATCATGTTCCCCACCATCTTCAGTTTGGGTTTGAAAGAAATGGGCTCAAAAACCCAGCAGGCCTCGTCCTTCATCATCATGGGCGTGGTAGGTGGCGCCGTCTTTCCGCCTTTGATGGGCATGGTGGCCGACCATGACGTGGCGGCCTCGTACTACCTGCCCATTATCTGCTATGCGGTGATTTTCCTTTTCGGGTATAAATTTTATAAACCGGCAGGGCCTTCCCGTGGGTAGCCAAAGGCAGATAGAGAGAAGTATTTTACGCCTGTTTTGCAGAAAGTAGGTCTAAAACAAGAAGGAAGTATATATTAGAAGCGATCAATCCATAACCTAACAAATATAACGAATGAACAACCAGAGACTCAGACTGGGCATGATTGGCGGGGGACAGGGAGCGTTTATTGGCGCCGTTCACCGCATCGCGGCCCGCTTGGACGGAGAATATGAACTTGTGTGCGGCGCTTTCAGCAGCAACCCAGAAAAGTCAAAAGCCAGCGGCGAACTGCTGGGTATTTCCCCGGACAGAGTGTATGGTTCTTACCAGGAGTTATACGAGAAAGAGCAGCAGCTCCCCCAGGACCAGCGCGTGCAGGTCATCAGTATTGTCACCCCCAACCACGTGCATTTTGAGCCGACCAAACTGGCTTTGGAGAGCGGTTTCCATGTGATCCTGGACAAGCCCATGACCTTCTCCCTAGAGGAGGCGCTGCAGTTGAGAGAAGTGGTGGAACGCACCGGCAATCTCTTCTGCCTCACCCACACTTATACCGGATACCCGATGGTGAAAGAAGCCCGGCAACTGGTGGCCTCGGGGAAACTGGGTAAGATCCGGAAAGTGTATGTGGAGTACCCGCAGGGATGGCTGAGCACTTTTGAGGAAGGCGGCGACAACAAGCAGGCTTCCTGGCGCACCGATCCCAAGCAGAGCGGCATCGCGGGCGCTATGGGCGACATCGGCACGCACGCCTTCAACCTGGCCGAGTACGTGTCGGGACTGGAAGTAACCCAGCTCTGTGCCGATATCAACGTGGTGGTGGAAGGCCGCCAGTTGGATGATGACGGCGCGGCGCTCCTGAAATTCAACAACGGCGCCAGCGGCGTGCTGTTCGCCACCCAGATTGCTGCCGGCGAGGAAAACAACGTGAGAATACGCGTATACGGTGAGAAAGGCGGACTGGACTGGCAGCAGGATATCGCCAATACGCTGCTGGTGAAATGGCTGGACAGACCCGCGGAGATCTACCGCACCGGCGGAGGGCACGTAGGTTCTTACGCCCAGCACAATACCCGCACCCCGGGCGGTCACCCCGAGGGCTACCTGGAGGCATTTGCCAACCTGTACCGCAACTTCGCGCTGTGCGTGAAAGCCCGCCTTACCGGCGAAGAAGCACCCGCCGAGGCGCTTGATTTCCCGGGCATTGAGGAAGGCGTGCGCGGCATGGCCTTTATTGAGCAAGTGATCGCCTCTGGGCAATCAGAAAACAAATGGATTCCATTCACCATCTAGCATAGACATGACCACTATACAAGGACCCGCTATTTTCCTGGCGCAGTTTCTAGGAGACAACCCCCCGTTCAACGATTTAGAATCTATCTGCAAGTGGGCCAAAAGCCTGGGCTTTGAAGGCGTTCAGATTCCCACCTGGGCCACCAGCTACTTTGACCTGCAGAAAGCCGCCGAAAGCAAAACCTACGCCGATGAGATCAAAGGCATGGTAGAAAGCCACGGCCTCAAAATCACCGAGCTGTCCACGCACTTACAGGGGCAGTTGGTGGCCGTGAACCCCGCCTATGACCAACTGTTCGACGGTTTCGCGCCCGAAGCCTACCGTAATAACCCCAAAGCCAGAACCGAGTGGGCCGTACAGCAATTGACGTACGCCGCGCAGGCTTCCCGCAACCTGGGACTTAATGCCAGCGCCTCGTTCAGCGGCGCCTTGCTGTGGCACACTGTGTATCCGTGGCCGCAGCGCCCCGCTGGTCTCGTAGAGGCTGGTTTCACCGAACTAGCCAAACGCTGGACGCCCATCCTGGACATTTATGACGAGCATGGGGTAGACCTTTGCTATGAGATTCACCCGGGCGAAGACTTGCATGACGGTATTTCCTATGAGATGTTCCTGGAGAAAGTGAACAACCATCCGCGGGCTTGCCTCTTGTATGATCCCTCGCACTTTGTGCTGCAGTGCCTGGATTACCTGGCCTACATTGACCACTACCATGAGCGCATCAAGATGTTCCATGTGAAGGACGCTGAGTTCAACCCAACCGGCAAGCAGGGCGTGTACGGCGGATACCAAAGCTGGATTGACCGCGCAGGCCGCTTCCGCTCGTTGGGTGACGGCCAGGTGGATTTTAAGGCTATTTTCAGCAAACTAGCCGCTTACGACTTTAAAGGCTGGGCCGTGATGGAGTGGGAGTGCGCCATCAAGCACCCTGAGGACGGAGCCCGCGAAGGCGCCGTTTTCATCAAAGACCACATCATCCGGGTGACGGAGAAAGCCTTTGATGATTTTGCCTCCACCGGCGTGAATGAGACTTTGAACAAGCAGATCCTGGGTCTGTCCTAGTTCTGCGGAGAATCCTTTTGCTCTTTATAATCCGGGGCTGAAACAGGCTTTCAGCCCCGGAAAAAGAAAGGTTACCTTTATCGACTTTAACCTCTACACCTTCTAACAAACCGATACTTATGCAAAATATTCAACGTTCAAAGCTCTTCTGGGCGAGCTGTCTGGCCCTTCTGGTGACGTCGCTGTCCTTCGGGATCAGGGCGGGTATTCTGAACCAGCTGGGAGTTGAGTTTCAATTAAATGCCTCTGAACTGAGTACCATTACCGCCACCGCGTTCTGGGGATTCCCGCTGGCCATTGTGGTGGGGGGCTTCGTGGTGGATGCTATTGGCATGAAACGCCTGCTGGTAGCGGCTTTTATCCTGCATCTGTTGGGTATCCTGCTCACCATTTTCGCTCAAGGCTACTGGACCCTGTTTCTTTCTACCTTGTGCGTGGGCCTGGCCAACGGAACGGTGGAAGCGGCCTGTAATCCTTTGGTGGCCACACTGTATCCAGAAAACAAGACCACGCGTCTCAACTATTTCCACTTGTGGTTCCCGGGTGGGGCGGTGATTGGTACCCTGCTAGTGTTCCTTTTCACCAACTTAGGCATTGGCTGGCAGTATCAGGTAGCAGTCATGCTGATCCCAACCTTGATCTACGGGTTCCTGTTCTCCAAACTTGATTTCCCGGTGACCGAGCGCGTTGCTTCCGGCTACACCACCGCCGACATGTACAAAGCTGTGTTGTCGCCGCTGTTCCTGTTCATGTTCATCTGCATGTTCGGGACCGCCATCACTGAGCTGTTTACCGGTCAATGGATTGACGTTCTCCTGAAAAACGTAACCGATAACGCGCTGCTGATTCTTACCCTTACAGCCGGTGTACAGGTACTGGGTAGAGCCTTTGCTGAACCGGTGGTGCACAAATTGAGCCCGTCGGGGGTGTTGTGCTTCTCGGCGGTATTCTCGGCGCTGGGTCTTTACTTGTTAAGCACCTTAACCGGTAACTCCATCTTCTTTGCCGCGGTGATCTTTGGGTTAGGGGTCACCTATTTCTGGCCGACCATGATTGGTTTCGTGGCCGAAAACATCCCTAAATCT
Source organism: Rufibacter hautae (assembly GCF_008271695.1). GTDB lineage: Bacteria > Bacteroidota > Bacteroidia > Cytophagales > Hymenobacteraceae > Nibribacter > Nibribacter hautae. The sequence goes on along the minus strand of NZ_VKKY01000001.1, from coordinate 136,271 downwards.
GGTGCTTTAGGATTGAACCTGATCGGCGGAGCCGGAATGTTTGCCGTTTCCATCTACACTATTTTCATGGGTAATTTCTACGATGGAATCTTGGCCGACCGTTTACCAGCGGGCGCGAGTTTAGAAGAATACGTCAAGGCGGCACCGGGTACCGAAATGGCGACCGCCCTGAACAATGCCCGAAACCTAGCAGGTCCAGAGGTACTGCAAGTCACACTGGTCATTCCTATCATCTTGGCTGTCGCTTTTGGCGGGCTATTCCTTTACATGCGGTCTAGAAAAAACAAGAACGTACAGGATTCACGCTACGCTGCTGTCTAGTACAAACTAGAGACCGGCAGTTCATTCCTTTTTTACCCTGATCCCTTTGAGGCTGTTCCTAGAATGGCTTATACAAACCTTATGAAGAAGTGAAGAGGTATTTTGGGCCTGTTTTCTCAAAAACAGGCCCAAAATAGAATGCTGAGCGCAAAACACAAGTGAAGAAAGGTAACCCGCCTCAAGCATTTGCACCTTTTTGCTGACCCGCATTCTGTCAGCCCTCGAGAGAATAAATTATGAGAAGTAACCTAGTATTTTCCGCAGTAATAGTAATCCTCCTAAGTACCACCATTAGCTGGGCCCAAAGTTTAGGTTCTTTCCGGGGCTCGGTCCAGAGCCGCACCGCCGCCGGAGTTCCCGGGGCGAACGTCCGGCTCCTAAACACCAACCTGAGCACTGTCTCTGATGCCCAGGGCCAGTTCCTCCTCAACAACGTGCCCGCAGGCCATTACACCGTACAGGTAAGCGCCGTAGGTTTCGCTACCCTCACCCGCACCGTGCGGCTGCCCGAGGAAGAAAACGATCTTGTCATCCAATTAACCGAGTCCGCCGCCCAGTTAGACGAAGTGGTGGTGAGTGCCCAGAAAGTAGAGGAAGACCTGCAACGGGTTCCGGCCAGCATCACCGCCCTTACCAGCCGCCAGGTGCAGGAATACCGCCTCTGGAGCCAGCGAGACCTTACCGGCATCATCCCCAACCTGTTCTCCTCTGATCCCGGCGACAACCGTAACCTGACCTCCATCCGGGGGATTTCCACCACCTCCTATGACCCGGCCGTGGCCACCTACATTGACGGCGTCAATCAGTTCACCCTGGATACCTACCTGCCTGAGTTGCTGGATGTGGAGCGCATAGAAGTCCTGCGCGGACCGCAGGGCACTTTGTATGGCCGCAACGCAATGGGCGGAGTCATCAACATCATTACCCGCCAGCCCGGCAACACCACCAGTGGGTACGCCGCCCTTGATTTTGGGAATTACGGGCAGCAGCGCTACAGCCTGGGCATCAGAACGCCGTTGATCAAAGACAAACTGTTCCTGGGCGCCGCCGGCCTCTTCCGGAAACAGGATGGTTTCTACACCAACACCTTCAACAACACCAACTTTGACCGCCAGCAGGTATTTGTGGGCAATTACTACCTCCGCTACCTGGTCAATCCCCGCTGGAACCTTACTCTCAACGCCAAGCACTCAGCCAACCGCAACTACGGCGCCTTCCCGCTGGCCTCCAGCATTGAAGAAGCCTTGGCCAACCCCTTTGAGGTGAACCAGAACTCGGTGGGCAAGATGATTGACAACACCTTCAATGGCTCTTTCATTGTAAACCATACCGGGCCTGCCTTCAACTTCACCTCGCAAACGGCTTACCAATCCAACTACCGCATCTATAACCAACCCCTGGACGGCGACTTTTCGCCCATTGACGGGGTTTCCATTGTGAACAACTATGGCAAGGACTGGAACAAAGTGAAGGTCCTCACCCAGGAAATCAGGTTCAACTCGCCGGCTTCTACTACCTCTAACTTCCAGTGGATCGCGGGGGCGTATGGCTTCTTCCATGACAATCCGGTGAAAGTGGGTACGCACTTCGGTGAGGATGCCGAGATGGTGGGCGCGCCTTTCCCTAATTTCACCAGCATCAACATCAACGATGGCGAAAGCTACGGCGCAGCCTTCTTCGGGCAGGGAACCTACGCCCTTCGGCCCAACCTGGAGCTGACCGCCGGTTTGCGGTATGACTATGAGCACCGAAAACAAGCCATCAGAGGAGAGTTCCAACCCGATGGCGATGAGTCTATGGTGGTGCTCCCCGATACCTCTTCCACTGCCAGTTTCAAAGCGTTTTCGCCCAAGGCCAGCCTGGCGTACCACTTCAGCGAGAATTACCATCTATATGGTTCTTATAGCCGCGGCTTCCGGACGGGCGGCATCACGCAGCTTTCCTCAGACCCTTCGCAGCCGCCGCTCTTTGCCTACGACCCAGAATACAGCAACAATTATGAAATCGGGCTGAAAACGGCGTTCCTGCAGAACCGGGTAACCGCCAATTTCTCGGCGTTCTATACCCAGGTCACCGATGCGCAGGTGCCTACGTTGGTGCTGCCGGAGGCCATCATCATTACCCGCAACGTGGGCGAACTGGAAAGCAAAGGCGTTGAACTGGAACTGAACGCTACCCCGGCCAAAGGCCTGGAGGCCAGCTACAGCCTGGGCTACACCGATGCCAAATACACCAGTCTTACCGGCTCCGCCGACGGCGAGGAAGTGAACCTGGAAGGCAACAAGCAGATTTTCACCCCTGATGTTACTTCCATGCTGGCCCTGCAGTACGGCTACGGCCTGGGCGCGAACCAGAACGTGCGGCTGGTGCTGCGCGGCGAGTGGCGCTACCTGGGCAAACAGTATTTTGACCTGGCCAACCAACTGTCGCAGGACGGGTTCAGCACCTTCAACGCCCGCGTGGGGGTGCAGGCCAAACGCTACGAAGTCTTCTTCTGGGGCAGAAACCTCTCTGACGAGAAATACATTGACTATGCCTACAACTTCGGGGCGGTCCGCCTAGGCAACCCAGCCACCTACGGCGTTTCCCTGCGGGCGAATTTCTAGTGAAGTGAAGTCTTAGAGTTGGTCTAATTGGTTTGACCAAATACACCTTTCCTCCGGCGATGGGTTTTGCGCCTGATTTTGCTAAAACGGGTCCAAAACCCATCGTTGGTTCTTCAGCTTACCTAATCCCTGCACCTGTAAACGGTAGACGCAAATGTTTGAGTTGAATGGCAAAGTAGCAGTAGTAACCGGGGCCGGCAGCGGCATCGGAAGGGCCATTGCCCAGGTTTTCGCCCGTCAGGGTGCCCAGGTGCACATTCTGGAACTGCACCCCGATGCGGCTTTGGAGACAGTGGCCCAGATTGAGGACGCCGGCGGTACTGCCCAGAGCCACGCCTGCGATGTGAGCCACCAGGAGCAGGTGAAGGAAGTTTTCCAGGCCATAGGCAAGGTAGACATCCTGGTGAACAATGCCGGCATCGCGCACGTGGGCAGTCTGGAGAATACCTCTGAACAGGACCTGGACCGCATTTACCAGGTGAACGTGAAAGGCGCCTACAACTGCCTTTTGGCGGCGGTGGGTCTCATGAAAGAGCAGGGGGGCGGCGTGATTCTGAACATGGCTTCTATTGCGGCGCACGTGGGCCTGGTAGACAGGTTTGCCTATTCCATGAGCAAAGGTGCCATGGCGGCCATGACCTTATCCGTGGCGAAGGATTATCTGCCGTTCAATATCCGATGCAACAGTGTGTCGCCGGCGCGGGTGCATACGCCCTTCGTAGACGGGTTCATCGCGAAGAACTACCAAGGGCAAGAGGCCGAGATGTTTGAGAAGCTGTCCAAAACGCAGCCTATCGGCCGGATGGCCAAACCCGAAGAGGTGGCGGCCTTGGCCTTGTACCTGTGCTCAGAAGAGGCCGGCTTCATCACCGGCTGCGACTACCCCATTGACGGCGGTTTCATCAAACTTAATAGTTAAAAGCTAGCCGACTACTGTTTATGGGGAAGATTCTCTCTTGGCGAGTGTCCACGTCCTTAATGAAATAAAGATAATGAGCAATACTTGGGTAATCCTAACATGTATGGCTTTGGTATTCTTGTGCCTGATGATGTATAACAAGAACTACTTTTATAAACTTAGAAGGCCTTCAGAAAAATTGTTTGCTGAGGTAGTGGAATACCGTTGGGAGAAGGGGCCAATGAGGAATGACTATACAAAGCTCTGTTATCCATACGTCAGAATTTCTGGGAAAGAAGAGTCAAGCTTAGTCAAGTTAAGTTATGCAAATAACCACTCAGAGCCGTTTAAGATTGGTGAAGTGGTTGAAGTATTCTGGCATGAGAAAACCTTACTGTATTACCATGCTTGTGAAACAGGATTTATGAAATTCATTCCTGCCTTTAAAAAGGAATAAATGCAATCACTAGGTAAACGCCAGCTTCAGCAACCGGCCTCCTACACCTGTCTCAAAAAAACATTTTAGAGCATTCCATTTTAAGCCTGTTTTCTTTAAAATCGATCTAAAACTGAAGAGCAGAGGCTAGTTATTACGGAACTGGAAACGGCCCTGTAAAACTAAGTTGGCTCTTTCTTAACCTACAGATACATGAAGTTATTCAGATTTGGCGAACCGGGGCAAGAGCAGCCGGGAGTGATCGTAGACGGGGTTTCCTATGACGTGTCCGGCTTCGGGGAGGACTACACCGAGGGCTTTTTCCAGCACGAGGGTTTGGCGCGCCTGCAGACGTACGTGCGGGAGAACGAGGGCCGCTTGCCGGAAATCCCAGCCGGGGTGCGGCTGGGTTCCGCGATCGCGCGTCCCTCCAAGATCGTCTGCATCGGGCTCAACTACGCCGACCACGCCCGGGAGACGAACGCCGCCATCCCCAAGGAGCCCATCGTCTTCTTCAAAGCCACCACCGCGCTCTGCGGCCCCAACGACGATGTGGTCATCCCGCGCGGCGCCGAGAAGCTGGACTGGGAGGTGGAGCTGGGTGTGGTGATCGGCAAGAAGGCGAGTTACGTCTCCGAGGCCGAGGCCCTGAACTACGTGGCCGGCTACGTGCTGCACAACGACTACAGCGAGCGCGCCTTCCAGCTGGAACGCGGCGGGCAGTGGGTCAAAGGCAAGAGCAACGACACCTTCGCGCCGGTGGGGCCGTTCCTGGCCACCCCGGACGAGCTGGGCGACATTGATAACCTGCGCCTGTGGCTCACCGTGAACGGGGAGACCATGCAGGACGGCTCCACAAGTAACCTCATCTTCCACGTGCCGGCGCTGGTCTCCTACCTGAGCCAGTTCATGACCCTGCTGCCCGGCGATTTGATCTCCACCGGCACTCCGGCCGGAGTGGGCCTGGGCATGAACCCGCAGGTTTACCTGAAGCCCGGCGACGTGGTGGAGCTGGGCATCGAGGGCTTGGGTACGTCCCGGCAGACGGTGAGAGCCTATGCCCAGGATTGACGCCCACCAGCATTTCTGGCACTATGACCCGGTGCGCGACTCCTGGATCACGGAGGAAATGCAGGTAATCCGCCGGGATTTCCTGCCCTCAGACCTGCAGCTTGTTCTGGAAAGAAACGGCTTTGACGGCTGTGTGCTGGTGCAGGCCAGTGAGGACAATGACTTCCTGCTGGAGATCGCCGCCCAACATGAGTTTGTGCGCGGCGTGGTAGGTTGGGTGGATTTCCTGGAAGAGCGGGTAGGGGAGAAGCTGGCGTTTTACAGCCAGTTTGAGAAGATGAAAGGCTTCCGCTACATCCTGCAAAGCGCCGAGGACCGGGCTTTGATGTTGCAGCCGGCGTTCAGGCGCGGCATCCGGAAACTGCAGCCCTACGGCTACACCTATGACCTCCTCATCTACCCAGATCAGTTAGCCTACACCCGGGAATTAATAGAAGCTTTCCCGGACCAACCCTTCGTGCTGGACCACCTGGCCAAGCCCAACATCAAACAGGGTCAATTCAAGGAATGGCAGAAGGAGATCAAAGCCTTCGCCGAGCACGAAAATGTGTCCTGCAAAATCTCCGGCCTGGTGACCGAGGCGGACTGGCATGGTTGGCAGAAGAGCGACTTCCGGCCTTACTTGGATACGGTGGTGGAGACTTTCGGGGTGGAGCGGCTGATGTACGGTTCTGACTGGCCGGTGTGCCTGGTGGCCGGCGCCTACGAGGAGGTGCTGGGTCTGGTAGAGGAGTATTTCGCCGGGTTCAGCCAGACAGAGCAGGCGCTGATTTTCGGGGATAATGCGGCCCGTTTTTACAGATTGAGTTCCTAAACGTTTAAAGCCAAAATTCATGGATTTACAGTTAGAAGGGAAAATCATCATCGTGTCTGGCGGGGCCAAGGGCATTGGACGGGGCATCGTCAAGGTGCTGGCGCAGGAGAAAGCCGTTCCGGTGATCCTGGGCCGGAGCGAGGCCGATAACCTGGAAACCGTGGCGGAGATCCAGCGGGAAGGCGGGCAGGCGTTCCAGGTAGTGGCGGAACTCAGCCACCCGGAGGAATGCCGGCAGGCGGTGGAATCCGTCCTAGACCAATTCGGCCGGATTGACGGGCTGGTGAACAACGCCGGCCTGAACGACGGGGTGGGGCTGGAAAACGGCAACTACCACGAGTTCATCGCCTCGTTACACCGGAACCTGGTACACTATTACCTGCTGGCGCACCACGCCTTGCCCGAGCTCATCAAAACTAAAGGAGCCATCGTGAACATCACCTCCAAGGTGGCCGAAACCGGGCAGGGGAACACCTCGGCCTACGCGGCCGCCAACGGGGGCCGCAACGCGCTCACCCGCGAGTGGGCGGTGGAACTACTCAAGTACGGCATCCGGGTGAACGCCATCGCCGTGGCCGAGAGCTGGACTCCGCAGTACGAGAGCTGGATCCAGACCCTGCCGCACCCGGAGGAAAAGTACCGCGAGATTACCTCCCGCATCCCGCTGGGGCACCGCATGACTACCCCAGAGGAAATCGCGCAGACGGCGGTATTTCTGCTGTCACCCAAATCAAGCCACACCACCGGGCAGATCATCCACGTAGATGGCGGTTACGTGCACCTGGACCGCGCCATCTAGTAAGATTGCTCTTATCTTACCCCCGGAGTTCGCTAACCTGGCCATTCCTGCGTAAGCATCTACAATCCCTCAACCACTTTCCATTGCTATGAGAATCCTCTTGCTAATTTTTGCCTGTTTGTTTTGTATGGGCCAGGTTTCTGCCCAATCGCCGGTGCGGCTGGCAGTGGCCGGTCTGAGCCACGGGCACGTGGACTGGCTCTTCAACCGGGCGCCGGAGAAGAAAGACATTGTGCTGGTGGGGATTTACGAACCGAACCAGGAGCTGGCCGAGAAGTACGCCAAGCGCTACAAACTGGACCAGAAACTGTTTTTCACCGACTTGGGCAAAATGCTGGACAAAACGAAACCGCAGGCGCTCTCGGCCTTCGGGGCCATTAGTGAGCATGTGGTTGTGGTGCGGGCCTGTGCGCCTCGCAAGATTCACGTGATGGTAGAGAAACCGCTGGCCACCACCTTCGCCGATGCCAAGGAAATCCAGAACCTGACGCAGAAACACAACATCCAGGTACTTACTAATTTTGAGACCTCGTGGTACGCCAGCAACCAGCACGTGGGCAATCTGGTGAAAGAAGGCAAGCTGGGCGAGATCAGGAAAGTGATGGTAAACGACGGGCACCAGGGTCCGAAGGAGATAGGGGTAAGCAAGGAGTTCCTGGAGATTTTGATCAACCCGGAGAAAAGCGGGGCCGGCGCCCTCATGGATTTCGGGTGCTACGGCGCCAACCTCATGACCTGGCTGATGCAGGGCCAGAAGCCAACCTCGGTCACGGCCGTGGTGCACCAGAACAAACCCGAGATTTACCCGAAGGTGGACGACGAGGCCTCCATCATTCTGCAGTACCCCAACGCCCAATGCATCATCCAGGGATCGTGGAACTGGACCTTCGCCCGCAAAGACATGGAAGTCTACGGAGACAAAGGCTACGCCGTGGCGGTGGACGCGACCACCGTGCGGCAGCGCCTGAAAGAGAACACGCCTGAGGAAGTCGCCAAACTAGACCCGCGCCCGGAACCCTACGGAGATCCTTTCTCGGTGCTGGCCTCAGTGATCACCGGGAAACTTACCCTGGACAAGAACGATCTGTACAGCCTGCCCCTCAACGTGACGGTGGTGGAAATTCTGGAGGCGGCTAAAACATCGGCGAAGCAGCAAAAGACCATCCTGCTCCAATAATGCGGCGCCAGCAAGAGCGTCTGCCATCATAGATTCCTTTCCTTCCGTATAAGACACTTTCCTAAGCCCATTGTCAAACAGGAGCCTGGCCAATAACGGCGAGGCTTTATTTTGACTAACGTTTTTAGCAAGTTTTGCTAAAACATACGGAAAACGGAAGTAAATTTGCAGCCCTTCGGCCCAAAGCTGGCGGAGGAAAGCAGAAAATGACCAGGCGAAAATAACCTGAGGCATGACCCCCATTGTAGCGCAAAGAAGGATACGATAGTAGTGGCCCAAACTGAACCCAAAGATTTCTTTAAGCAGAGAAGGAGTGCCCCGGAGATCAAGGAAGAGATTTTCCTGAAGTTTCTCCCGGTCTGGGCCGAGACGCTCTTCGCTACCCAATCGCCTTTGGAGAAAGTGCTGCTGGTGGATGCCAGTACGGGAACTGCGGAAACAGCAGAAGGGGAGATGCCAGGGGCTGCGAAGGTCCTGAAGACGATTTTTGGCACCGCCGGCGGCCGGTATGACCTGGACAAAGTCATGCAACCCTATTTTTATGAAGCCAGCAAAAGCCAGGCTGCCCTCCTTGCCCAGGCCATGGAAGAATTGTACTTCTATCCTGATCTCCAGCACAAGCCCGTTTTCCTGAACACCAAGGAAAACCTGGAGGCTTTCCAGGAGGAGCTAGCCCAGAACGTTCCTGCTTTCTACTTTCTGGATCCTTTCGGGAACAAGTTTTCGCAGGAACTGTGGCTGCAAGGAGTGGGGCAGGAGAAAACCGATTTCATGATGCTGTTTGAGTACAAGCGGTTGGCCGCGGCGCTGGGCAAAAGCGATGATCAAAGCAGTTTGGCGTCATTCCTGGGAGAAAGATTCTCCCGGCTCAAAGCATATTTCGCCAAGACCAGCAGTGCCGCTAAAAAGGAAACCTTCGCCCTGAAAACTTTTGAAGAAGCCCTGCAGGAAAAAGGCCTCCAAACCTCCCGCTTCCGGATCAACGTGCCGGGCAAAGACCAGAGCAGCCACTACCTGTTGTTTGTCTCGCGCAGCTACTTGGCCCATACCCGTTTTAAAGAATTGCTGCTGCCGTACAGCGATGTGCAGGAAGACGGGGTGCCCATGTTGGGGGCCAACCTCAAAGCCGTCCGCCTTTTGGTGCCGGAATATTCCAAGTATCTGGAGTTCTCGCTGGTGAACCTGGTAGAGGACCTGCTGCAGAATGCGGCGGAGTACAACAGCATGGTGCTAGACAAAATTTACGAGAAGCACAACGTGGGCAAGAACTACTGCAAGGCCAACTACCAGACCGCTTTTGAGAAGCTGAAAGAGCAGGGCAAGATCACGCTGCTGAACCCCAAAACAGGTCAGGTGGTCTACAAACTCACTTCTGCCTGCCGCATCAAATTCAAACCGAACGGCAGCGTGTAACCTTACTCTGGGTGAAAAATAACTTCTCCTTTTGAGGCAATTTCATAGAAAACGGACTCAAAATGGCACTGGCTTCGTTCAATAACATAGAGCCACATCGGCCTAAGATGCTAACCTGTGTTTTAGGGCCAATTCGCGGAAAACGACTAAAAAGCGTCAGGAGCCAACTGAGTTATTTATTGACTGCCGCGTCAGACATCTTTTGTTAGCCATCCTTTCCTGGCATGCTTATCTTTGTATTCCAATTCAATTTTCATGATGACCTCCGCCCCCTCTTTGTCCGCTTTTGCTACGCTGGAAGCCTCGCTGGCTGGTGAACTGTATTTTGATGATGCCTCCAGCCTGCACCAGGCGCAGAAAAGAGTGTACGCCACCGATGCCTCGGTGTACCAGGAGATGCCCGTGGCGGTAGCCATTCCGCAGACCAAAGAAGACCTGCAGAAACTCATCCGCTTCGCGAACGAGCACCACATCACGCTTATCCCGCGGGCGGCTGGGACGTCTTTAGCGGGTCAGGTGGTAGGCAACGGGCTGGTGGTGGACATCTCCAAATACTTCACCCAGGTGCTGGAAGTGAATTCGCAGGAAAGTTGGGTTCGCGTGCAGCCCGGCGTTATTCGTGATGACCTAAACGCCGTCCTTCGGCCGCACGGCCTGCTGTTCGGGCCCGAGACGTCCACAGCCAGCCGCGCCATGGTGGGGGGCATGATCGGGAACAATTCCTGCGGCCTGCACTCCATCGTCTGGGGCGATACCCGTACGCACCTGCTCTCGGCGAAAGTGCTGCTCAGCGATGGCTCCGAGGCCGAGTTCAAGCCACTCACCCACGAGGAACTGCAGGCAAAACTAACCCTCCAGAACCTGGAAGGCGAAATTTACCGCCGCGTGTACGGCCTCATCAGTGACCAGAACAACCGTGCGGTGATTCAGCAGAACTACCCCAAAAAGACGCTCACCCGCCGCAACACCGGCTATGCCCTAGACTTTCTGGTAGATGAAGGCGCCGGACCTGAGGGACAGACCACGTTGGACCTGTGCAAACTTCTGGCCGGCTCAGAGGGAACGCTCGCGTTTGTGACCGAGGCCAAACTGAACCTGATCCCGTTGCCGCCCAAGGAGGAGGGGCTGGTATGTGTGCATTTCAACTCCCTGGCCGAGGCCCTGGAAGCCAACATCATCATTTTGCGGCACCAGCCTATGTCCTCTGAACTGGTGGACAAGTACATCATGGATTTCACCAAAGGCCACCGCACCTATGACGCCAACCGTTTCTTCATTGAAGGTGATCCGGCTGCGCTGCTCATGGTGGAGTTCATGGCCGATTCCCAAGACATCATCACAGACAAAGCCGAGGCGCTGATTTCTGACCTGACAGCCGCCGGTCTGGGTTATGCCTACCCCGTGGTGCGCGGCGCCCTCACCAAACCGGTGTGGGACGTGCGGAAAGCCGGCCTAGGCCTTATCCGTAACCTGCCGGGCGATACCCAGCCCGTGAACCTGATTGAGGACTGCGCCGTGTCGCCGGAGGATTTGCCCGCTTACATCGCAGATTTGAAACAGGTCCTGGACAAACACCAACTGCAGGCTTCTTACTATGCCCACGCCGGCGCCGGCGAGCTGCACGTGGAGCCCATGATCAATCTGAAAACTGAGGTAGGGAAACAACTCTTCCGGACGGTGCTGGCGGAGACCACTGAATTGGTGAAGAAATACAACGGCTCCTTGAGTGGCGAGCACGGCGATGGCCGCCTCCGTGGCGAGTTCATCTCGCAGGCTTTGGGCGCCGAGGTTTACGCCCTGTTGCAGGAGGTAAAGCAGATCTTTGACCCCAAGCATATCTTCAACGCCGGTAAGATCGTGGACACGCCGCCCATGAACGAATTCCTGCGCTACGAGGAGAAAACCCAGCGGCAGGTGATTCCGGTGGAGACCTTGTTTGATTTCTCCCAGCAAGAGGGCATTCTGCGCATGGCCGAGAAATGCTCCGGCTCTGGTGACTGCCGCAAAACCCACGTGAGCGGCGGCACCATGTGCCCCAGTTACATGGCCACTCGCCAGGAAAAAGACACCACGCGTGCCCGGGCCAACATTCTGCGCCAGTTTCTCACCAGCTCAGACAAACTCAACAAGTTTGACCATCAGGAAATCAAAGAGGTCATGGACCTGTGCCTGAGCTGCAAGGCCTGCAAATCTGAGTGCCCCTCCAGCGTGGACGTCGCCAAGATGAAAGCCGAGTTCCTGCAACACTACCACGATGCCAACGGCATTCCGCTGCGCACCCGCATGATCGGGAACTTCACCAAAATGCAGCAATTGGCCTCTGTAGTGCCCGGCGTCTACAACTTCATGATCAAGAACCCGGTCACCAGCAAGCTGATCAAGAAAACCGTAGGTTTTGCTGTAGAACGCTCCCTGCCCGAGGTGGGCAACACCACCCTGAAAACCTGGTTCAAGAAATGGCAGAAAGAGAATGCGACTGCCAACACCGGCAAACCCGTCTACCTGTTCTGCGACGAGTTCACCAACTACAACGATGTGGAGATTGGCCAGACCACGGTGAAACTGCTCACCGCTTTAGGCTACGCCGTGCAGATACCCGAGCACCTGGAAAGTGGCCGTACCTACCTCTCCAAAGGCCTGGTGCGCGATGCCAAAGAGATCGCCATCAAAAACGTGCAACTGCTGGGCAAAGCCATGGCAAATGGTACGCCCATCATCGGGATTGAACCCTCGGCTATCTTGACGCTGCGCGATGAGTACCTGGATTTGGTTCCGGTTGACCTCGTACCGACTGCCAAGATTGTTGCGGCCAATTCATTCCTTTTAGAGGAGTTTCTGCAAAAAGAGGCCGAAAACGGGAACCTCACCGCAGACGCGTTCACCCAAGAGAAAAAGCAGATCAAGTTGCACGGTCACTGCTACCAGAAAGCCCTGCAGGTACTCACCCCAACCCAGAAAATCCTGTCGTTGCCCCAAAACTTTGAGGTGGAGATGATCCCCTCGGGCTGCTGCGGCATGGCGGGCTCTTTTGGCTATGAGGAAGAGCATTACAGTGTTTCCATGCAGATCGGGGAGCTGGTGCTGTTTCCGGCGGTGAGGAACGCTGCCCCGGAAGTCATCATCGCCGCCGCCGGTACCAGCTGCCGCCACCAGATCAAAGACGGCACCCACAAAAAGGCCCTGCACCCGGCGGAGATTCTGTGGCAAGCCTTGAAGAAGTAAAGTCCTTATTGGGCTGCACAGGAAAGCCTCTCCTTAGGGAGGGGCTTTTTTTTATGTTAGATCCAAAGGCAGGCAGCTGAGATTCTTTTATCTAATTATTAGGAATAAATATACCAATTGGTTTATTTGCCGGCATGAAACCAGCCCAGACCTCCAAATCAGAACGGACGCGCCAGCTTATCATTGAGAAATCGGCGGTGCTTTTCAACCAGAAAGGATTTGCGGGGACCTCGTACCAGGACTTGATAGAGGCGACCGGCGTCACGAAAGGCTGTCTGTATGGGCATTTCGGAAGCAAGGACGAACTGGCGGTGGCTGCCTTTGAGTTTGCGGCGCAGACCTTGATTGAACGGGTGGGCAGCGCCATGGCGCCCTATGAACAAGCTGGTGACCGGCTGCGGGCCCTGCTGAATTTCTACCGCCATTACCTCACCAACCCCATCATCGCCGGGGGCTGTCCCTTGCTGAACACCGCCGTAGAGGCCGATGACAACCATCCGGCCCTGCATGAACGGGTGGTGCGCGTGCTCAACCGGCTCCACAAAGGCGTCCGGAACCTGATTGACCTGGGCAAAGAGCAGGGCGTGTTCCAGGCATCCGCCGATACCCATGCCATCGCCACTTTTTTCATCTCCACGGTAGAAGGCGGCATCTTGCTGGCCAAGGCCTACGGAGAGGAAAAGCCGCTGCAAACCGTGTTAGACCAACTGGAACGCTGGCTGCAGCAGGAACTGGGCTCCTTCTGATTTCCCTAAACATTTACCTTCTGAACCCCCTTAAAACTATGATTCCCAAAACCGATTCTCCCAAGCCCCAGGTACTGGAAAGCCAGACCCGCATCCGTTTCGACCACTGCGATCCCTTCGGGCACCTGAACAACAGCGCCTTCCTGAATTACTTCCAGAACGAGCGCGAAGACCAGGTAGAAGCCGCCTACGGATTGGACATCCACGCTTTCTTCCGGAAGACCGGCCGGGCCTGGGTAGTGGGCCAAAACCAGATTGTGTATTTGAATCCGGCGGTGGTGCGGGAATTGGTGACCATCCAGACCAGCATCCGGCACGTCACGGATAGCAGCATGCTGGTAGAACACCTCATGCTGGATGAGAAAAAGGAGAAGCTGAAAGCGGTACTCTGGACCAAATTCGTGTATATAGACGTGCGCAAAACCGCGCGTGCTACGCATGAACCAGAACTGATGGAGCTGTTTGAAGAAGTGGTGGTGCAGGAAGAGACGCCTGCTTTGTTTGAAGACCGCGTGAAGCAACTGCGCGAGCAAATGAAGGCAGTGAGTGCTCAATAAAGCACCGTAAAACGAACTCCGTTTCAGGCTTGTTTTTTAAAATCAGGTCTGGAACGGAGTTCGTTTTTTCTAGCCTTAGATTAAGTGTTTCCTTTCTGAGGTACTTCCTATAGCCGGTTATTTCTTGGGTCGCCTCAATCCACTTCACTAGTAAGCCAATCTTGGATCAACCTGTAGGAGATGGAAAGGGCGGGTGGAAGTTTGATCTCGCCAGTGGCTACGAGGTCTTTCAATTCCTCGCGGGTGAACCAACGGGCCTGTTCAATTTCTTCCGGATCAATTTGCAGGTTGGTGCTTTCTACCTCTGCGGTAAAGCCTACCATGATAGAGGCTGGGAAAGGCCAGGGCTGCGAGGAATGGTACTGTACGGTATGGGCAACGAGGCCTACCTCTTCCTGCACCTCGCGGGCCACGGCATGTTCCAGGGTCTCGCCGGGCTCCAGAAATCCAGCAATAGAGGCGTACATCCCCTGAGGCCAGGAAGCCTGCCGCGCTAAGAGTCCTTTGCCCTGGCAAGTAACCATGGTAATCACAGCGGTATCGGTGCGCGGAAAATGGGAGGTCTGGCAATCTGCGTTGGTGCACTGGCGCATGTGCCCGGCTTCTTTGGAAAGGGTAGGGGCGCCGCAGACGCCGCAAAACTGGTGTTGCTTGTTCCAATGCAGCATGGCTTTCGCGTACGCCAGCAAAGCACTGTCGGGGCGGGGAAGTTGCAATGTCGCTTCGCGTAACTCCTGAAAGTTTCCTATAGCCAGCGGTTTATAGTTCGTTTCTGATACATCCACCGCAAAATAGGCGCGTTCCTCCCGGATGCCCAGCAGCACGGGCGCAACAGATAAGCCCTTCACCTGAAGATCATGCACTGAGAACGGCACCAACTGGCGCTCCTCCGAAAGGAAAGGCTGAAGGTTCTGGAACGGGAGAAATACCGTGCCGGGATGGGTGAGCTGAGCCTCTAGCCACGAGGTATTTTTCCTGAGCAGGTGCACCCGGTCCAGGTTTTCCTCCCCAAAATAGTTGCGCGCCGAGAGGGCAAGGTTGTTTCGCATAGCCGTTGTCTGATGCCTTAAAAATAAGAAAGCGTTTCGGGGCTGTTTTACCTGAAACAGCCCCGAAACGCTTTCTGTACTAAAAGTAGCCCCTACAGGTTGAGCGTGCCGGCGATTTCCTTCAACGCCACCTCGCCAATTTTGGCCTGGAACTGCGCGTTGCTATACCGCACCGTGGCGTTCACGTAGTTCAACTGGGCATCGCGCACCTCCACGGTGGTAATGCTACCCAATCTGAATTTCTCTAGGGTGATGTCCAGGTTCTGGCGCGCAATGCGACGATTGTTGTCCTCCAGGCGCACCAGGCTCAGGTTGGTGAGATACGTCTGGTACGCGGCCGCCAACTGGGCATTGATGTTCTGGTTAATCTGCTCGTACTGCAATTGGGCGCTGTTGATCTGGATGTTGGCGTTCTGCTCGTTCCGGCGCTGGTTAAACCCACTGAAAATAGGCACCGATGCGGAGACACCGTACGTGAGGCCGTTTCCCGTGGAAAGCGTGGAGAATCCCAACGCCGATCGGTTTCGGTTGAAATTGTACCCCGTGTTCACCCCAATGACCGGATACCGGTTGGCCCTCACTTGCTTCGCGTCCAGTTCCACAATGCGGCGGTTGAGCACGGCCGCCTTCAAAGACGGATTCTGCTGCGCGGCCTGCTCGGTGAGCCCGGCCAGGGTCAACTGGTCATCAATCAGGATGTCATCTGGCACGCTGAAGCGGATGTTCACGTCGCGCACCAGCAGTTCATTCATCCTGATCTGGGTGTTGCGGTACAGTTCCTGCTGGCGCAAGAGGTTGGTGGTATCGGTGTTGAAGTCTACCTGGGCGTTGAGCACCTCCAGGCGGGCTGCTTTGCCAATCTCAAACCGGTTCTGGGCGGTGTTCACCCGCAGGCGCGAGATGGAGATAGCGGTGTCATAAGCCCGAAGCTGTTGCTGTTGCTGCACCAGTTCATAGAACGTGCCCATAACATCGGCCACCCGCGAGATGATGGTCAACTGCAGGTTGGTCTCGCCCAGTTTCTGCAGTTCCTGCAATTGCTCATAGCGGGCAAACATGGCAAAGCCGTTGAAAACGGTCCAGTTCAGGCCCACGCCACCGTTAAGGGTAGAGCCCTGGCCCCAGCTTACCTCGTTCACCTGTCCGTCTGAGCGGGTTTGGGTGCTGTTCTGGATGGTGCGGTTGTTGGCGAGGTTGGCCGTTACGTTGGGCAACATGCCGGCATTGCCGCGGGTCACGTTGTTCTCGGCAATGCGCCGGTCATTGGCAGATAGTTTGATGTCATAGTTGCGTTCCAGCGCAATTCTTACGGCATCTTCAAGGGTGAGGAGTTCCTGGGCCTTGGCCTCACCCGCCCCGAAGAGCAAGGTGAGCAGGAAAAGGCTCAGGAACCCGAATCTGTATTGTAGCATAAAGGATTTTCTTCAATCTAATAATTAGTGGGCCACCGCTTTCTCGTACTCTTCAATGTGGTCAAACTCCGGATGGTGTTTGCGTTCTTTAGACCACATGGAGTAGATGGCCGGAATGATGAACAGGGTCAGTACCAGCGAGAAGATAGTACCGCCTACAATCACAACTCCCATACCAATCCGGCTCTGCGCAGCCGCTCCCAAGGCAAGGGCAATAGGCAAGGCACCCAGGGCGATGGCCAAACTGGTCATCAAGATGGGGCGCAGACGGGCCTCCGAGGCTTCAATGATGGCGTCCATCTTAGACTTACCTTCTTCGCGCAATTGGTTTGCAAACTCCACAATGAGGATACCATTCTTCGTCACCAGCCCGATGAGCATGATCGTCCCGATCTGGCTGAAGATGTTCCAGGTCTGCCCAAACAACCACAAAGAAAGCATAGCCCCGGCTACTGCCATAGGCACCGTCAGGATAATGATGAACGGGTCAATGAAGCTCTCGAACTGAGCGGCAAGGATGAGGTAAATCAGCAACAAGGCCAACCCGAAAGCGAACATGGTGTTGGAACCGCTTTCCACGAAGTCACGGGACTCCCCGCCTAAGTCGGTGGAGAAGGTCTCATCCAATACCTGTGCTTTGATGCGGTCCATGGCCTCAATACCGTCCCCGATACTCTTGCCCGGCGCCAGACCAGCCGAAACTGTAGCCGACAAGTACCGGTTGTTGTGGTACAACTGCGGCGGACTGCTGAGCTCCTGCATGGTGACCAGGTTGTCCAGCTGAATCAATTGGTCAGTGGAACTGCGCACGAAGAGGGAGGTCAAGTCCATCGGATCGTCCCGGTCTGGGCGGTCAAATTGGCCCATCACCTGATATTGGCGTCCGTTCATCAAAAAGTACCCAAAGCGCTGGCCGCTCAAAGACAACTGCAGCGTCTGCGCCACATCAATCACCGACACGCCCAAGCTTTGGGCTTTTTCGCGGTCAATAGAAATGTTGATCTCCGGCTTGTTGAATTTCAGGTTCACATCGGCCATCACAAACGTAGGGTCGTTGTTCACGGCTTCCATGAACTGCGGAATCTTCTCCTGCAACTTTTGGAAGTTAGGCGCCTGGATAATGTATTGGATAGGCTGACCCCCGCGGCGGTTCACCGAGATGGTAGGCTGCTGAATCACGTTGGTTCTGGCCTCTGGGAACCGGCGCACCACCTTGGAAAGCTGGTCGGAGATCTGTTTCTGCGAGCGTTCGCGTTCTTCCTGTGGTTTCAGGGCCAGACGCATCATCCCGCTGTTCACCGATCCAGAACCCCCGAAACCAGGCGAGGTAATCACCAGGTTCACTTGTTTCTCGGGCACCGAATCCTCTACTACGGCAGTTAATTCCTGCATGAAACGATCCATGTATTCATAGGAAGCACCCTCGGGAGCTGTGGCCATGATCCGGAGCATACTGCGGTCATCATAAGGGGCCGTTTCTTTCTGCAGGATGTTGTAGAACAAGGCAATCAAGCCCAGACACACCACAATGATAGGGAAGCTCAACCATTTCCGTTTCATGAATTTGGTCAGGGCTTCGGCGTAGCCAGAGTTCATCCGCTGGAAGAAAGGCTCGGTCCACTCGTAGAACTTAGAGCGTTTGTGCACGCCGCCTTTCATCAGGTACGCGTTCAGCATGGGCGTCAAGGTCAGCGACACGAAAGCCGAAATCAACACGGCCGCGCCAATCACTACCCCAAATTCTCGGAACAGCCTACCCACGAAACCTTCCAGGAAGATTACCGGCAAGAACACCGCGGCCAATGTGATGGAGATGGAGATAACCGCCAAAAAGATCTCGTTGGAACCCTTGATAGCTGCCTCAATAGGCGACATGCCTTCCTCTACTTTTTTGTAGATGTTCTCCGTTACCACAATACCGTCATCCACCACCAGACCGGTCGCCAGCACGATGGCCAGCAAAGTCAACACGTTAATGGAGAAACCGGCCAGGTACATGATGAAGAACGTGGCAATCAAAGACACCGGAATGTCTATCAACGGACGGAAAGCGATGCCCCAGTCCCGGAAGAACAGGTAGATGATCAAAATTACCAGCACCAGGGAGATAAGGATGGTCTCGGCTACCTCCGTCACTGATTTCTTAATGAACAAGGTGTTGTCCATGGCAATGTCCAGCTTCAGGTCCTCAGGCAGCTCTTTCTTGAGCTTGTCAAACTGGTCATAGAAGTTACCGGCAATTTCCAGGTAGTTCGTGCCTGGCTGCGGAATGATGGCCATCCCCACCATGGGCACGCCAGATTCCGTCATTTTGGTTTCCAGGTTCTCAGGTCCCAGTTCGGCCCGGCCGATGTCACTGAATCGGGTGATGGTTTCGCCTTCAGAAGAGATGATGAGGTCGTTGAACTGCTGCTCGTTAGATAGGTTCCCCAGGGTTCTGACCGTCAACTCGGTGTTCTGGCCGCTTACCTTACCAGTAGGCAACTCCACGTTCTGGCGGTTCAGGGCGGTGCGCACATCGGCTACGGTTAAGCCGTAAGAGGCCAGTTTCATAGGATCGAGCCATAAACGCATGGCGTAGCGCTTCTGCCCCCAGATCTGGATGCTACTCACGCCGGGAATGGTTTGAAGGCGCTGGGAAATCACGTTCTCGGCGAAATCAGAAAGCTGCAGCGCGTCTCTTTTCTCGCTGCGTACGGTCATGGTGATGATCGGCTCAGAGTCAGCGTCGGCTTTGGAAACTACCGGCGGCGCGTCAATGTCTTCGGGCAGGCTTCTTACCGCCTGCGATACCTTGTCGCGCACGTCGTTGGCGGCCTCTTCCAGGTTTTTCTCCAGGTTGAACTCAATGTTGATGTTGCTTCTACCCTGGTTACTGGACGAGGAAATGTTGCGGATACCGTCAATGGAGTTGATGGCTTTCTCCAGGGGCTCGGTGATCTGCGACTCAATAATGTCTGAGTTGGCGCCCGAGTAACTGGTACTCACCGACACGATGGCCGGGTCAATGGAAGGGTATTCCCGTATCCCCAGAAACGTGTACCCAATCACCCCAAACAACATGAGGAGCAGGTTCAACACGATGGTGAAGACGGGCCGTTTTATACTTGTGGTGGATAAACTCATCTTTAATTGGTTTTTATTTTTGGGTCAGGGCCACTTTCACGGGGCTTCCTGCTTTCAAAGACATCACCCCGGTGGTTAACACCGTATCTCCGGCACTCAGCCCGGAAGTCACCAATAGGTCCTTCTCGGTACGGGTGCTGGTCTCAATCATCACTTCCTTGGCTTTGCCGTTTTGGGCGATGAATACTTTCTTACCGTTCTGCACCGGAACCACCGCCTGGGTGGGGATCAGGAGCGCGTCTGGTATAACCGTAAGCGGCAGCTGAATGTTGGCGAAAGAACCCGGCAGCAGGGTGCCGTTGGGGTTATTGGCCCGGGCCCGCAGTTGCAGGGTACGGGTGGCAGCGGCAATGCTGGGCTCAATGGCGTACACCCTGGCGGTGTATTTCTCCTGCGTGCCCGCCACCGTGAAGGTCAGTTCTGTGTTCTGCTTTACCTGGCCGGCGTATTTCTCAGGCACCGCAAAGGTGATTTTAATAGGATTGACGCTTACCAGGTTGGTCACCACCGTCTCAGGAGACAGGAAACTTCCCGTAGAAACGGCTCTTAACCCCACTTTACCGGAGAAGGGCGCCGTAATGGAGGTTTTGGCCAGCTGCGCGCGTACCAGTTGGATCTGCGCCTGGGCGGTTTTGAGTTCGGCCCGGGCTACGTCATATTCTTCGCGGCTGATGGCTTCTTTCTCCAGCAGCAGGCGGGCGCGTCTTTCGTTCTCGGCGGCCAGCGTCTGGCGGGTCTGGGCCTGAGCCAGGTTGGCGCGCAGCTCAGAATCATCTATTTTCACCAGCACCTGGCCTTTGCGTACGTTGCTGCCTTCCTGGAAGTAGATGCCGCGCACCAAGCCAGAGACCTGGCCTCTTACCTCAATCTGCTCGTTGGCTTCAATAGAGCCCGTCACGGAAAGCGAGTTGGCGAACTCCTGCGGCGTGGCCACCATGCCACTCACCCGCATGGCCGGGGCGCCTCCGCCTCCGGGGCCACCTGGTCCGCCCGGACCTCTGCCGCCTCCGCCACCCGGGCCACCGGCCCCCGCTTCGGCTTTGTTGCTTGATATGCGGTAATACACTAAAGCTCCGAAACCAAGGATAAGCAGTGCATAGACAATGTGTTTTATTTTCATAGAATTGGTGGTACTAGACTCTCTCGTTTGTATTGAAACAGGTGGTTACTATGGTTTTGTTTTAAATAAGGGAACCGATTTCTGCCACAGGTAGGATAACGATAACCATTGCCTGTAGCTTGTAGGTTCCTCTGGGTGAAAGCAAGAGCCGCCGGGCACGCAGGCATGACGCTACTATGCTTAAGTAATTCTGCCGTAAATGTTTATGGGTTTGGTACGAAAACGGCAATTGTTGGGGATTGGGGCTTACCGGGCGGCAAGTTGCCAGCAGGCTGGACTTTCAAAAAACAAAAGGACATACAGGTCATTCCGGGTTCAGGTTTGGGGGATGGTATAAAGGGCAATTAGCCGCCGGGCCAGAGGCAAAGTCTCTCGGCTAACCATGCAGCTGGTAAATTTATCGCGTTTTTTGGCTATTTTTAGAAATTAGACCTAAAAACAAGGGGAAGGTTTAAAAGCGCGGCAGAAAAAAATAGGCAAATGCGTTTTCGGCCTGTTTCTTCAAAACCCACCCAAACTGAATTGCTTTATGCCTACGACAGCTGCCTCAGAGAAGAGGACCAACTTTTTCCAGGATGTCTATGAAGTGGTGAAACTGATTCCGCCAGGTCGGGTGACTTCCTACGGGGCCATTGCGTCTTACCTGGGCGCGAAGGGCTCGGCTCGCATGGTGGGTTGGGCGCTCATTGCCTCACATGCGCAGCACGGCATTCCGGCGTACCGCGTGGTCAACCGCAACGGCATGCTCACCGGCAAACAGCATTTTGAATCTTATGACGCCATGCAGGCGCACCTGGAAAGCGAGGGGATCAAGATCAAAGACGACCAGGTGCAGGAGTTTGACAACCTTTTCTGGGACCCAGCCAAAGAGTTGCTGTAATACCATGGCGCAAACCGCAGACCCTAATAAAATCTCCAAGAAGAAGCAGTACTACCCGGTCACCGAGCCGCTGGGACGTTACCTGCGCGAGTATGATCGCGCCGCGCCGCTGCCCATCACCTACCAGGACCTTCTGCACTTCACCGATGCCTACCCGCTGTATGACCGCTGGGGCCAGGATACGCTCTGGCAGACGGTGGTGTATGACCAAAGCCAGATGCACGAAATCTACGAAGGGCTCACGCGCATCTACGTGCAGCTGAAAAGCGGCGGAAACGAGAGCCTGATGGAGCAGCTTTCGGTGCAGCGCGTGGATTACTGCACCTTCGGGAACTCCAATCCCTTCCGGATCAGGATTGTGAACCTGCTCAATGACAACTATGACTATTTCTACTTCAAGAAAGCCGATGCCTCGCGCATCTATGGTCTGGAACTGGAGCACGTGCTGTCGCCCAACCGCATCAATTATCTGGTGCACGGCGGCTCACTTATAGAAGAGCACATTGCGGGCATCCCCGGCGATGAGTTCATCAAGCATTACCTCAGCCGCCCCAACCTGAACAAGGTGCGCTTGGCCAAGGAGTTTGTGAAGTTCAACGAACGCTGCTTTGCCCTGCTCTTAGGCGACATGCGTTCCTATAACTATGTGGTGGCTGTGACCCCGGATTTTGAGGAGGAACAGTACCGCGTGCGGCCCATTGACTTTGACCAGCAGACCTACGAAGGCCGCAAGACCATGTACCTGCCGCAGTATTTTAAAGACAACAACCCCATTGTGGCGCTCTGCATAAAGTGGCTCCAACCCGAGACCATGAAGCAGTACCAGAACGAGGAACGCACCCTGCTTTTCCGGCGCATCCGGGCGGCCCGCTACCGCCTCAAAGACCTCATTGACTGCATGCGGCAAGACACCATCTCCACCCCCGAGAAAGTGCAGCAACTGAGAGAGGAACTAGCCCGCCACCATCACCTGGATGAATTTCTGCTTTGCCGCTCCATGGGTGATATTGTGCGGCTGCAATTGAAACTGATGGTGCGGCACTTGTAATTTCGCTTTCTTTTCTAAAAATCAGCCCCAAAACGCTTCTTTCCGTATTGGGGCGAGATGATTGCTCTTATGCCTACCCAACTTGTGTCCAAAGTGCAGCCCGTGCTGCGGATTTTCAGTGATGCCCTGGTGCATTTCCGGCAGAATGACCCGCTGCGGTTGGCCTCCTCGGTGGCTTTCTTTACCCTGTTCGCGCTGCCGCCCACCCTTATTCTGGTTATTTCGCTGCTGGGCGTGCTGTTCAACGATGCCTTGATCACAGGGGAGCTTTTTGATAAACTGCGCGGCGTGGTAGGCGAGGACGTAGCCGGGCAGATTGAACTCATCCTGACCAATTTTCTGGACCTGCAGGGGAACGGATGGGCCGCCGCGCTCAGTTTCCTTTTCCTGACCTTCGTGTCTACCACTTTGTTCACCGTGGTGCAGAACTCCATCAACCAGCTCTGGAACATCAAAGTGAAAGGCCACCAACACCTGCGAGGCGCTTTGCGCAACCGGTTCAGGGCGCTGCTCATCATTCTCTCCAGCGGTATCCTGTTTCTGGGCGTGCTGGTGATAGACGCCTCGGTGGCGTTTGTCAACGACAATTACGTGCTGGCAGACGAGCAGACCCAGTTACAGCTCATCCAGGTGCTGAACCGGATGCTCGGGCTGCTGGTGGAGACGGCCTGGTTTGCTATCATTTTCCGGTTTTTGCCGTTCGCGCACATGCCGGTCAGGGCGGTTTGGGTAGGGGCAGCCGTGACGGCGGGCCTGTTCCTGCTGGGTAAGATGGTGCTGGCGCGTTTTCTGGTGAACAGCGGATTGGGCTCTATCTACGCCACTTCGGGCTCCATAGTGGTGCTGCTGCTGTTTATTTTCTACTCGGCCATGATCTTCTTCTATGGGGCCTGCTTTACGCTGGTGTACGCCCGTTACCGGCATCTGCCCCTGCACCCAAAATCCTTCGCCACCTTCTACGAGTGGCGCGAGACCGACCATTCTCCTTTAGAGTAGCCATCGTTTAGCTGTTTTTCGGCTGCTTTTCCAAAATCAGCTTGAAAACATGTTTTCTAGGTGGACCACTTTCTGCCGAGAGGGCTCATATAGTAACAAGCTTTAACCAGTTGCTTTCCCATATTGCCGAGTTTGGTTTTCGGCAAAGTTTTACAAGCGTTTGTTTGTTTTGCTTGCTTTGGGACATTTGGGGTTTTAAATTGCTTAACAATAAAAAAGCATTCAAGACAACTTGTTGTAAGTCAAACCTATTTATGAAGAAAAGTAATTTATTTTGGCTGGCCTCGGCCCTCAGCGGGGTTGTGGCAGCCGGATGCTCCAAGCCTGCCGTGCAGCAGGCTACCACCACTGAGACAGCGGCGGTAAGCCAGTCTGAACCCGAGGTGAAAGGCGTAGGGCTGAACATGGCGAACCTGGACCGCAGCGTTTCTCCCTGCGAGGATTTCAACCTCTTCGCCAATGGCGGATGGGTCAAAAACAATCCCATTCCGGCTTCCGAGAGCCGTTGGGGCAGCTTCAATGAACTCGCCGATAACAACAACGCCACGTTACGCTCGGTGGTGGATGCGGCGGTGAAGCAAGCGAATGCCACCAAAGGTTCTTCCACGCAGTTGGTAGGTGATTTCTATGCCGCTGGTATGGATTCTGCCGCCATTGAGCGCGCGGGGCTTACGCCGTTGAAACCTGAGTTGGACAGAATCAACGCGGTGAAAGACAGAAACAGCCTGCTGCAGACCATGGCCCGCATGCGAGTATTGGGCCGGGGCGGGGTGTTTGGGTTCTATGTAGGCCAGGACGACAAGAACAGCACCCAGTACATTGTCAACATCAACCAAAGCGGCCTGGGCTTGCCCGACCGTGATTATTACCTGAAGACCGATGCCCGCTCTAAGAGCGTGAAAGAGGAGTACCAGAAGCACATCGGCAACATGTTCCGTTTGCTGGGCGACAATGAAGCCACTGCGCGTAAAAATGCTGCCAAAGTGGTGGAATTGGAGACTCGTCTGGCTAACGCCTCCATGACCCGGGTGCAGCAACGCGATCCGCACGCGACCTACAACAAAATGACCATTGCCGAGCTTCAGAAACTAGCGCCTAACTTCAACTGGCCTACGCTTCTGAAAAACATGAACGTGACCGGGGCCAAAGAAGTGATTGTGGGTCAGCCTGCCTTCCTGAAAGAAGCCAACGCCA
This sequence comes from Rufibacter hautae, assembly GCF_008271695.1. Taxonomy (GTDB): domain Bacteria; phylum Bacteroidota; class Bacteroidia; order Cytophagales; family Hymenobacteraceae; genus Nibribacter; species Nibribacter hautae. The sequence continues at coordinate 111,386 of NZ_VKKY01000001.1, read as the reverse complement.
TGCTGGCCTCCGTGCCTGTTTCTGACTGGAAAACCTACCTTCGCTGGCACTTGGCTCGTACTTCGGCGGCGTATCTGCCCCAGGCGTTTGTACAGGAAAGCTTCAACTTCAACAGCAAATTCCTGAGCGGTGCCAAAGAAATGCAGCCCCGCTGGAAGCGCGTGCTGCGCATGACCGATGCCACCATCGGGGAGGCCTTGGGTCAGGAGTACGTAGACAAAGCCTTCTCGCCTGAGGCCAAAGCCAAGGCTTTAGAAATGGTGAACAACCTACGAGCTGCTTTCCAGGAGCACGTGAAAAACTTGGACTGGATGAGCGCTGCCACCAAGCAACAGGCGTTGGCCAAGCTAAATGCCTTTGCGGTGAAAATTGGGTACCCCGAGACTTGGGAGAACTACGAAGGGTTAACAGTTAGCCGTACTTCGTACCTGCAAAACGTGTTGAATGCTTCTGAGTGGGGCTTCAGAGACAACGTTAGCAAATTGGGCAAGCCGGTGGATCGCGCTGAGTGGGGCATGACGCCTCCTACTGTGAATGCCTACTACAACCCAAGCATGAACGAGATTGTGTTCCCGGCCGGGATCCTGCAGCCTCCATTCTTTGACCCTAAAGCCGATGACGCCGTGAACTACGGTGGTATGGGGGCCGTGATCGGGCACGAACTAACTCACGGTTTCGATGACCAGGGCAGCCAGTACGACCCAGAAGGTAACCTGCGTGACTGGTGGACCGCCGAAGACAAAGCCAAGTTCAAGCAGCGCACTGACCTGGTAGACCGCCAGTACAGCGCCATGCAGCCACTGGATAGCGTGTTTGTGAATGGGAAACTGACCATGGGCGAAAACATCGCCGATATCGGGGGCTTGAACATTGCCTACACCGCTCTGCAGAAAGCCATCGCCAACAAGAACGTGGGCAAGATTGACGGCTTTACGCCCGACCAGCGTTTCTTCCTAGCTTGGGCCCAGATCTGGAGAACTAACGCCACCGAGAACTTCCTGCGCCAGCAAGTCTTGACCGATCCGCACTCTCCGGCTTCCTTCCGGATCAACGGACCTCTGTCTAACATGCCGCAGTTCTACAAAGCCTTCGGCTGCGCCCCCGGCAACAAAATGTACCGCCCTGATGCCGAGCGCGTGCATATTTGGTAATTACCGTTTTATGGCCATGTCGGTCAAAACTAATAAAAAACGCACCTCAGCAATGAGGTGCGTTTTTTATTATATGCTATACAATCCACCTGACCCGCAAAGCAAATATAGGTTTTGCAGCGCCTCCTTAAGCAAGGCAGTTCCTGCGGCAGGCTGGGGCGAAAGCCTACAGTGAGGCCGAGCACCGGGCTGCCGCAAGCAATGGATGCTCAAATGGTAATGGCCTGCATGTGCGATGCAACAGAGAACGCTGGCGGGGTGGTACCTTGCCTGAAGCCTCACTGTCCGAGCGTCAGCGAGTTTGAGGCTTCTTGATTCTTTTGGTTACTTTTCTCATCAAGGAGAAAAGTGACAAACGCCCGCAGACCCCGGCTGCAACTAGAAGGTTGTAAGGAAGGATGTAGAAAGTAAAGACCCACAAAGCAGTTTTGAGGCTAGCGCCTCACTGCAGTTGCAAACTGCAGCACATGGTAGGTCCAAGTTGAAAACTTGAACCAGGAAAGAGAAGACAGGAAAGAGAAAAGAAGCCGTAATCATCCATCTACCCTCCATCAAAGACAGACGTGTGCTTTTTTAGCGTTTTCCAAAAACGAGCGATATACGCCTGTTGGTTTTAGCCCAACTACTCTTACATAAAAGAAAAAAGCACCTTTATCAGAGGTGCGTTTTAGATACAGCTATAAGCCCTACTTACCTGATCACTTTCACCTTCATCCCCACATCCTTCACCGGCCATTTGGTCTGGTCCACCGGCACAGCCGCAATGCTGTCCACTACTTCCATGCCTTTCAATACCTCTCCAATCACGGTAAAGGTCTGGTCCAGGTTAGGCGCGCCACCAATGGTACGGTAAGCCTGTTTCTGGGCGGGGGAAAGGTTCAGTTTGAATTCCTTGATGTTAGCCTGCAACTCATAGTCGGGAAGTTGGTGGCCTTGCACGATGTAGAAGTCTTTGTTGGAGGACATCCGCTCGGGGTTCTCCTCATCGCCGTAGCGGGCCATCCCTACCGCACCCCGCTTGTGGAAATAATGCGGCTTGATCTCGGGCGGAATCTTGTAGGAGCCAATCTTCATGGTCTGGAAATCTGATCTGCCGCCCTGGATCATGAAATCCTTCTCTACCCTGAAGAACACGGTTTTGTCAAAGAAGCCGTAGTTGGCCAGCCGCACAAAGTTAGCCCGATGGAGCGGCGTGTCTTTGTACAGCCTGATCTTGATATCGCCTTTGGGTGTGTTGATTAGCACCAGCGTGTCATTGGGATGGGCCTGTCCATAAGCAGTGAGCGTGTCCACGACGGTTTCCTGAGTAAGGATGGTTGGGGCAGGTGGAGGAGTGGGTTCCTTGGCCACAGCGGATTGCTCTTGCTTCTGACCACAAGCTCCCAGAAGGGTCAGGCCCGTGGCAATCATAACTATAATGGATCGTAGGTATGGGGTATGATTCAGGGCCATTTTTCTAAAACTGCTGCTTTTCTGGGATAAGTAAAACTAGAAAATAGAAGTCAAATCCTCAAGAATAAAGCCTTGGTGGCTGCTTAAGTGTCCTTCTAAATTTATGAGTTTACAGTGAAAAAAAGCTTAGGTTTAAAATAGTAAAATTCTATATAAATGGCCTTTATACGTGAGAATAAATTGAAAGACTCAAGGAGTTTGGTTGTAAATACATATTGTTGTTTCTAAATCAATTCTTATCAAAGCTTGGTATAAATTAAGTTCTTCAATAGAAAGGCCGCCCCTGTTTTCAGAAGCGGCCTTTCTGTTTTAGGCGCTTTTTAAGGAAATAAGCCCTAAACGAGAACTACAAAGTGCTGGTATTATGTCGTGGTTTCTTCCCCAACAGCAATGGGACGGTTGCTGCGGCACCATTCGCTCCAGGAACCCACGTACAATTTGGCTCCTTTGATACCGGCGCTTTCCAGAGCCAGCAATGTATGGCAGGCCGTTACCCCCGAGCCGCAATGCACAATGATGTTTTCCGGTGCCACGTCTTTGGTTACGGCTTTATACTTCTCCTGCAACTCAGCGGGTGAAAGGAAGCGTCCGTTAGGACCGAGGTTGCCCGTTAAGGGAACGTTCACGGCGCCTGGGATATGTCCGGCTACGGGGTCAATGGGTTCGCTCTCGCCCAGGTAGCGGTAAGCATCGCGCACATCTATGACTATATGGCTTTTATCTCCGGCTACCTGGGTAACTTCCTCCAGATTAGCGGTGGGGCGTTGCCAGGCGGTAACGGGGTAAGCCGAGGTACTGGTAGGTGCCGCAACTTCTTGGCTGGTAGGGAAACCAGCTTGCAGGGCTGCCTGCAGACCACCGTCCAGTACCTGCACCTGCTCGTGGCCTACGGCTTTGAGCATCCACCAGAATCGGGAAGCAGCATTGGCTCCGTTTTTATCATCGTAAATCACCACCCGTGAGGTGGGGCTGATGCCCAAAGAACCCAGGTAAGCGGCGAATTGATCTATCGGCGGAAGCGGGTGCCGGCCTCCCTGTGCCGCATCCTGCGGAACGGCCGCCAAATCTTTCTCCAAATCTACATGCCGGGCGCCGGTCAAATGCTCTTTTTGATATTGGGAGAAAGCATCGGGGCCTTGTCGCGCGTCAATAAGCACCAGGTCTTGGTCTTGGGCTAAGGAAAGCAGGTCTTTGGGATCCAGAATGGGAGATAACATGGGTGACGTTTTAGAACTTAGAAATGAACTAGAGGAATCTACTGGCAAAAGGAGGATAAGTAGGATTCTGAAAGCTCTGTTTCAAGGCTATTTTCTGAAAAAAGGCCTCGAAACAGAGTCTGAAACCATTACTCCGCCTTAGGGTCTTCGCAGTTGATGTCTTTAAAAACCTGGCTGATGGCATCCTCGGCGCTGCGCAGCTTTTGCTTGCAGAGTTTGATAAGTTCAGAGGACCGCTGCACTTTCTGGGTCAGTTCATCCACGTCTACATCGTCGTTCTCAATGGCTTTCAGGATTGCCTCTAGTTCCTGAGTGGCTTGTTTATAGGTAATATTGCTCATCGCTAGTTATTTTTTGGATTAGGGGGTTATGAACTAAGCATTGAAAACCATAAGGAGTAGGACGTTGACAGAAAGATGGCTGGGTTGTTCCTAGATCCTGGTTCTCAGTTTTTAATACTATCTGATTTAGTCAAAAAGGTCTGGTTCTTTGGTTTTGGTGACTTTACTGATCACCGATCCGGCCAGCAATCTGGTTTGTAGCACATCGTTGGTAGTTACCTGATCCAGGGAGCGCAGCAGCTTGCCATTGACGTACGTGAGCGTGTAGCCGCGCATGAGCATGATCTCGGGGTCGTGCGACTTGAAATCCATTTCCATGAGCTGTAGCTGGTGCCCTTTGATCTGCAGGTGGTCCTTGGCACCGTACAGGAGCCGTTGCTGGTTCTTCTGGAAATGCATCTGGGCTTTCTGCAGGCGTTGTTTCGCGGATAATTGAATACAATGCTCCACGTGGGTCACCTTACGCTGTCCGGTTTCCAGTTTCTTGAGGGAATTGGTTTCCAGGTGCAGCACATATTGCTGTTGCCGGTTTTCCTTTGCCCTAAGCAACTGCTCTACCGTGTGGGTGAGGCGCAGTTCTTCGCACATGACATGGCGCTGTTCGCTTGTCAGGAATTTCTGCGGCTTATCAGACAGGGTGCGGGTCTGGCATTCCAGCTGGAACTGCCGGCGGTGCAGAAACTGATTCGTGCCGTGCTGCACCTGGGCGGCCAACTGGGAGACGCGGCGCTCGGCAACTACGGCCAAAGCGGTGGCGGCATCCTTGATCCGCAGAAAAACTTCCTCTACGCCAGCCTCAAACTCATTGAGCCGGTCAATAAGAAAGGCGGCTACGGCCGTGGGCGTTTTCAAAGGCGTGTGGGCCACCAGATCGGTGATGGACTCGTCACGCTCGTGGCCAATGCCCGTGAGTACCGGCAGAGGCATCTGGGCTACCGCCGAGGCTAGTTCATAGTGGTCAAAGCACAGCAGATCAGTCTGGGAACCACCACCCCTGATGATGACCACCGCATCAAACGCCTGTTGTTGCAGCGATACCCTGGACAGAGCCGCTTTGATGGATGAAACCGCCTCTATCCCCTGCACGCTGGCCTCAAAAAGCGTGAGCTTGAAGGCGTAGCCAAAAGGATTGTTCGCCAACTGGGCCACAAAGTCCTGGTAACCGGCGGCGGTAGGAGAAGAGATGATGGCCAATCTTTGCGGAACCTCGGGCAAGGCTTGCTTTTTGTTCAGGTCCAGCAATCCTTCGGTCTGAAGGCGGGCAATGGTTTCCTGGCGCTGGCGGGCAAGGTCGCCTACGGTGTAGGTGGGGTCAATGTCGTGGATGTCCAGGCTGAAGCCATAGAGTTCATGGAAGCGCGGGCTGGCGTTGAACAGGATCTTCAGTCCGGCCCTGAGCGGATGCCCGGTCTGGGCCTCAAAGTACTGGGCGATCTCCTGAAACTGGCGTTTCCAAATGGTGCCGCGGGCCTGGGCCGTAAGGGTGCTCTTGGAGCCAGGTTCTTTGTCGGTGAGGGTAAGATAGCAGTGGCCGCTCTGGTGGTGCACCCGGGCCTCGGAAATCTCCGCGATGATCCAGTACCGGTGCGGCAGGGCATTCTCTATCTCCTCGCGCAGGCGCCGGTTGAATTCATAGAGCGTGAATGGCCTATTGGTACTAACGGTAAACGAAATCTCTTCGCTACTACTCTGAAAAAATGTCCCCATGCCGTGCGCTCCTCTTTATTTCAGTAGGCTAAAATTACGGTTTTTCTGTGGGCCGCCAACCAAATTGCTAAAAATTTAAGCAATTTACCTGCAGCCATAAAAGTCCAGCGAATTGGAGCCCAAAGAGTTAAGTCCTTCCTCTAAGTAAATAAAATTTGCCCACAATCCGGCAACTTAATCCTCGGCCTGGAAGATTTCCCTGTCAATTCATCTAGGTGCGAAATCCGGTTGCCGCGGGCAAGTTTGGGTCTGCCTCCGTTTCAAGGTTCTTTTTCTCGAAACAGCTTAAGAACGCCTTGAAGCTACGCCGATGTATTTGTAAGGAACTTTTCGTTTGCATCAAATTTGGGAAAACAAGGCGAGAAACGTATCTCCCAAAGAGGGTTTCTTTATGTAAAAGGTGAGGTTTTCTAAGAAAGATAAAATTAGCCTCGCTTCCGAGGAAATTGTTACAAAAGTACAAATCCTTAAGCGGGCTCTTCGCGTTGTAAGAATCATTCCTATCTTTGGTAGCGCCATTGGAGCGGGATGCTCCAGCACATCAGTAGAACCGTATGTCAACACTAGTACTCAGCGAGATTTATATTTACCCTATCAAATCATTAAGTGGCATCTCCCTCACCTCTGCGCAGGTAGAGGAACGGGGCCTGCAGTATGACCGCCGCTGGATGCTGATTGACGACAGCGGTATTTTCCTGACCCAGCGCAAATACGCCGAGATGGCGCTCCTGCAGGTGGCCCTTACGCCCGATGGCCTGCAGGTGACCCACAAAACCCGGGACCTGACGCCGTTAGTGGTGCCCTACGAAACCAACAGCACCCGCTCCACCTTGGTTACCATTTGGGACGACATCTGCTTTGCCTTCATCGTGAGCCCCGAGGCCAATGCTTGGTTCTCTGAGGCGTTGGGCATCAGCTGCCGGCTAGTGTACATGCCGGAGAACTCTATAAGATTAATCGATCCCAACTATGCCAAGCACAACGAGAAAGTGAGCTTTTCAGATGGCTACCCGTTTCTCGTCATCGGGCAGGAATCTCTGAATGACCTGAACAGCCGCCTGCAGGAGCAGGTGCCCATCAATCGGTTCCGGCCCAACTTTGTGTTCACCGGCGGGCAGCCGTACGTGGAGGAAAAATGGAAGACCTTTAAGATAGGGGAGGTGCTGTTCTACGGGGCTAAGCCCTGCGGCCGCTGCAACGTGACCACCATAAACCAGGACACTGCCCAGGCCGGGACAGAGCCGCTCAAAACGCTATCTACCTATCAGAAGAAAGGCAACAAAGTCATCTTCGGGATGAACCTGATTGGTTTGTCCACGGGCACCGTGAAAGTGGGCGACAAGATCTTGGTGATGGAAGTGGGCCCATCCGCCAGTGCGGAATAGGTTTTCGCGGGATCTTCCTACCTTTGCGCCACAGGCACGATGCTCGTTTTAGGGCTTATTTGATGAAAATACCTCTGAAACGCTAGACTGGACATACACTTTTAAATACGTTTCGCGCCATGACGCAACACAGCCGCTATCTGATCACCGCCACCGGAGGCGAAGAAATAGACCTAACCTACGCCAAGGAACTGCGCAGCAACAATCTTTTCCCGTTTGGCCTGCACAATTACGCCATCTACCATACTCCCGAGGGCCTGTTTGTGAAAGCCACCAACTCAGACAACCCAAACCTGATGCTGGACCAGTACGAGGTGATTGAGGAAGCCGCCGCCCGTGGCTACTCGCATCCGCACCAGCGCGTAGAAGAAGAATAAAAGATGCATCACCGCAGGTCTTCCTGCGTAAAATAACCCGGTCCTGCCGAAGAGAAAGAACCTTCTCCGGCAGGTCCGGGTTATTCTTTTTAAAGACTTGACTAAGATGCAATCCAATATATTTTCTATCCGCTTACGCTTTCTGTTTCTAATCGCTTTTTGTGGCTTATTGGTATTCACGGGCTGTAGTCCGCAGAATTCGCTGCGCGGGGTTTTCAAGAAACAGACCCCTTATGAGAAATACCAGGCCAGTCTGAAAGCCGCTAAACTAGACGAAACCGGTTTAGGAAAGCAATGGGTAGCCGCCGGTGAGCGGGCCCTGCAGCAACCCGTTCCAATCACGCTTCCGTTCAAAGAAACTGGCTATTTCCCTGCGGATAAGCCCCTAGCCGCCGGTTACCGGTTCACGGTAAAACAGGGCCAGAAAGTGGCCGTGAAGGTGCAGACCCAAGGCCGCGAGGTGCCCCAGGTGTTTATTGACTTGTTTGAGACCGATGTCGCTAATCCGGCCCAGCCCAAGCAGGTAGCCAACGCCGACACTACCGCCCAAGACCTGGAATATGAGATTGAGGAAGAAGTACCGCATCTGTTGCGGGTGCAGCCTGAGCTTTTGAGAAGCGGACAGTACACCGTGACCATTGAGAGTGCTCCCGTGCTCGCTTTCCCCGTGCAGGGAAAAGACAGCCGCGCAGTGCAGAGTTTCTGGGGCCAGGACCGCGATGCCGGAGCCAGAAAGCACGAAGGCATTGACATTTTCGCGGCGCGCAATACCCCGGTGGTCGCCTCGGTGGAAGGCATGGTGACTAGAGTGAACACTACGCCCATCGGCGGGAAAGTGGTCTGGCTCTCTGACCTTAAAAGGCAGCAAAGTTTGTATTACGCCCACTTAGACAGCCAACTGGTGCAGCCGGGGCAGCGCGTCTCCATTGGTGATACGCTGGGGCTGCTGGGAAATACCGGAAATGCCAAATCTACTGCGCCGCACCTGCACTTCGGGATTTACCGGTTCGGGCAGGGTGCGGTAGATCCTTATCCTTATGTATTCAAGGACCGCACCAAGCCTGCCGGCTTCCAGGCCGATGAGAAGAAACTGGGCAACTGGGTGCGCGTAGCCAAGCCAAATGCCTCTTTGCGCGAGACCGCTTCATCCGGGGCCACCCCGCTGCAGAAGCTTGCCCAATACACACCTCTGCAGGTGCTGGCTGGTTCCGCCTCGTGGTACCGCGTCCTGCTACCAGATGGTCGTCAGGGCTACGTGGCCGCGTCTATGGTAGAGACCCTGGAGAAACCTATCCAGGATTTTAGGCTCCGCCGCGAGGCGCCTTTGCTGGAGGCTTCCTCCGTGGATGCCGCCGCTCAAAAAAGCATTTCCGCTGATTCTACGGTGCGCGTATTGGCTAAGCAGGATGAATTTTGGCTCGTGAAAGACGCGGAGGGCACCACCGGCTGGATTCCTGTGGAGGTGGCCCGCTAACCATTCAGATGCGGCTATTTTGAACATTCACCGCTTCAAGGACGTATTTTATATTGACAAACAACATTTCTGACAACGTAATCATTTACCGTTCTATGCAACCTTAAAGCAGGATTATGGCCGAACTATGGGCAGTCACGAGCGCGCACTCTTATATATCCATCAAATATGAAGAGGAGCAGGATTGGTTTTACGTGAAGTGGTGTGGTCACATCAACTCAGATGATGTGGTAACGGTGGCCCAAACCTACCTGGAGCTGCAAAAAGAGAAACGCTGCCCTAAGCTGTTGAATGACAAAAGCGAGGTGACCGGCGAATGGGAGGAGGCCAACGACTGGCTGGAGTACGAATGGAAACCAGATCTGGAGGAAACCGGGCTGGTCTACATGGCCATGGTCCTGTCCCGCGACATGCACGATCTGGTTGCCGCCCAGGATCTGCAACGCCGGTTGTCCTCCTTGATCAATGTGTCTTTGTTCTATGATCTGGCCACGGCAAAGGCGTGGCTGGCCAATCCTAGCAAACCAGCCTAGCAGAAGTCCGTTGGGCATGCCAGCGGGCTATTGCTTTATCTCTCTGGCCAGGTCTTTGGCGTCTTTGGTGGTTTCCAGCGTCAGGTACTCGGCTTGCAGGGCTTTGATCTTGAGTTTGTCCTGGCCCGGAATCTGATCTTCTACCTGGTCTTTTTTCTGGTTCAATCGGCTGTAAATCTCATCTACATAATCCCAGTCTGCGGCGGTCCAGGTGGTGCGGCGGGCCCGTACGTTCTGCAGGAATTGGGTGTACACCTCCCGCATCTGCGCGGCCGTCAACTGCGCATCCAAAGCATTCGCAGACCCGAAAAGTTCTTCTTCAAAGCGTTGCAGGGTTTGCTGGTTTAGGGGCATGGCGCTACGCTGTTGGTTGCGGGTTTCCCAGTTCTCGTACTTCCTTCTCAGCTCTTTGTACTCGGCTTTGGATTTGGCCGAGAGGCTATCCATTTTGGTGTCCAGCTGCGCGGTCTTCTCCCGGAACTCCTCTCTGATGCGGGCACCTCTTTTGGTGGTGTCACTGTCATTTCTGCCGGTGCTGTCGGTTTTATCTCGCATCCACTCCCGTAATTCCGCTAAGTCCTGTTCCGCGCGGGTCTGCGGCTGGTCTTTGGGGTTGTCGTTAGAGGGGGAAGTACGCTCACAGGCGGTGCCGCCTAACAGGGCCAGCGTGAGTGCACCTGCAGCCAGGAATTTTGGGTAGATCGGGTTCATATCGCTTTTTTCCTATGTATACGAGGGATTTCCGTTTGGGATGGAATCCGGTTTCCAGAAGAAAGCCTCCGTGTAATATGAACCTGATTTTCTCTGTGAAATCTTAGTAGTTGGGCAGGAAGAACCTTTGTTCAAAGGTTGACTTGGCAGAGGTCAAACTCTCGTTAAAAAAAAGCCGGGGCCTGTTTAGGGGCTGTTTTGCAGAAAACAGCCTCTAAACAGGCCCCAGTGATAACAAGCGTCAATGGTTTAAAACAACCCGAACAGCTCAATATTGATACGGTCAATGATCACGCCCAAGTCCTCGGGGTTCTGCACGAAATCCATCTGGTTTACGTCCACCACTAGCAGTTTACCGTGTTGGTAGCCGGCAATCCATTGGTCATAGTGCTCGTTCAGGTTTTTGAGGTAAGCCAACGAAATATTGTCTTCGTAGTCACGTCCGCGTTTCTGGATCTGGCCAATCAATTTGGGGAGGTCGGCTTTAAGGTATACCAGCAGGTCCGGGGCTTTCACCATCTTGGTCATAGACTCAAAAAGGTTAAAGTAGTTCTGGTAATCGCGGTCGCTCATCATGCCGGAATGGTGCAGGTTCTTGGCGAAGATGAAGGCGTCTTCGTAAATGGTGCGGTCCTGGATGACGCCGTTGGTGCGCTCATTGATCTGCAGGACCTGGTTGAAGCGGCTGTTGAGGAAGAAGACCTGCAGATGGAACGCCCAACGCGGCATGTCTTCATAAAAATCTTTGAGGTAAGGGTTGTTGTCTACGGCTTCCAGGAAAACATCCCACTTATAATGTTGGGCCAGCTTGGTAGCCAGGGTGGTTTTGCCGGCCCCAATGTTGCCTACTATTGCAATATGCATGTGCTCTTTCTACTGTTGTTAAACGCGGATCGCAAAAGTACGGGTTTCACCTCAGATTTCAGGCAGGCCTTTCAGTATCAAGTTAAAAAAGAAGGGGCAAGGTTTGGCTTAGGCGTAAGACTCATTGATCCACTTCACCACGTTCATGAGGGAAAGTTTGATTTTGGTGAGTAGCAGGTCTTTCTCCTGCAGAGTGCCTTTCTTCCAGGATTTGAGTTCCTGCTTCAGTTGTTTGGTCTCTTCTTTGGTGCGCGGCGTGGATAGCAACTCGCTGAGTTCTGGCTTTCCGCCGTCTACCCAGCAGGTGTACCAGAACGCGGCCGTTTTCTCAGCCGAGGCGCGCATGCGGTCTTGCACCATGGTGCCCAGTGCCTGGTTGTACGCGGTGGCAAAAGCGTCTGTGTAGTTCTTGCGGGTGCGGCCGTTGCGCTCAGAGGTGGTGTATTTGGTGGCTTCGGTGAAATTCTGGCTTACCTGTTTTTCAACGGCCAGCAGCTGCGGTACTAACTGGTGCGAGGCCCTGATTACGTTCCAGATCTCTTCCTCGGGGTTTTTGAGGTACTGGGCTTTTTCGTGTCTGAGATTGTAGTGGGCCAGGTTCTGCTCGGGGAGTTTGGACTCCCAGAGGCTGTGCAAGCCGGTCTGGCCGGTTAGCTGGCCGTCATGGTTCAGGCTGGTGTGCAACGGCACGTGGGCATCCTGGAGGTAGTGGGCTAGGTCGGCGGAGTAGAAGAGAATGCTGTCCTTGTCTTTCCGGTAGAAGGCCTGCGTGAGCCGGTCTTTGATCTTGATCACCTGCCACGGCACCACGCCGTATTTCTGCAGGGTGTCGGCGTTGTATTTAGTAGCTGCGGCATTATAGGAGTGGGGCACGTGCTCCAGCGGGTTCTCGCCGAAAGCCTCCAGGTCTATAAAGTGACGGGGTGCCTCCTGCGGATCGGTGTTGCGCCGCTCGTCGGGCCGTACTGAAGTCTCCACCAGGTGCGCCATGTTGCGGTGGAAGAACGGTTGCATACTCTTGGGCAACCCGTAAATAGCCAACTGCTGAATTACCTTATGCCCGAAGAAACCCCAAGAATATCCAGAAACAGAGCTGTTGAGAATAATTCCTAGTATTAATGTAACTTTTACAATACGGCTGTAAAACATAAGTAATAAATATTACAATATTTAGTAGAATAAGCCAATATGCTATTACTGTTTGCCGGGGGACAAAAATCAACTGGTCTCAGTGAGATTCAGCTCCATAATGTAGTCATTAAGCGTGAACTGGGCAAAAGGAATGTCTATAATTTTTATAATCTTAAACCCGGACTTGAAATAGAAGTGCTGGGCCGGGTTTTGGCGGTGCACGTTTAATTCCAATTTTAGGCCTCCCTGGGCTTTTGTTCTTTGTATTACTTCTTGCAGAAGCCTCCTGCCAAAGCCTAAGCCTTGGAAGTCTGGGTGGATGTAGAGTTTATTCAGTTTATACCGCTGCTCCGCGGCGTCCAGAAGCGAGAAGGCCGAGAAAGCCGCCGGGGTGCTACCCTGAGAGAGCAACAGGAATGTCTGGCCAGTTTCCATCTGCTGTTGCAAAGACGCAAGAGAGTAGATTTCCGTCAGCATAAACTCAATCTGCTCTCCAGAGAGAATCTCGCCGTAGGTAGGGTACCAGGTGGCGTGTGCCAGGTCTTTGATAATGCCCGCGTCTGTTGTGGTTTGAATGGAGATGTGTTCTGAGGTGGAGGGGGAAACAGTCATGGTAAGTAAAGCAAGCGGACTAGCAGTAGCCCGTAGAGTTTATTCTAATAAAATTAGCTAACTGATTATCAGTGGCTTAAATAGTTGCCACAGCTTAATTCCAGACAAAGGTAAGAGACCGTACCCCTAAAAGCACGAGAAAATATTTTCATTTCCTTTGTGGAGAGGAGTGCTAGACTACCACATTCTTCTACTGGCTTGTAAGATGCTGGATAATAAGTTATTAAGCTGCCTAGATGAAAATGGCCTGTTTTTATGAAATCAGGTTGAAAACAGCCGGCCTTTACGGGGTTTTACCCTGATGATTTTGGCCTGATTTAGGGATTAACCATAAGAATTGTCAATTACAGAAAAGATGGGTTCTCCCGTTTTAAGTTGTTTCCCTTGAAATGGCCTGAAAACGAAAGAGCTCCTTCTTTGGGTACACCAGAGAAGGAGCTCTATATATTAGTTACACGCATTTCCTGCCAAGGGAACTAAGTTCTATCTGAACTTATAACCCAAAGACAATTGGAAAACATTGTTCGTGTGATTGATGCCGTTGTCGCTGCCGTCACGCACGTCGGAGAGACCCAGGTTATAGCGGGCCGAAATCTGCCAGGCACTTACGTCATATCCCAAACCTAGGGCAATGGCGCCATCGTACCGGTTCCGGGAATCGGTGATGTCCAGGGTAGTTCTGCCTTCTTTGCGATCGGCAGCCAGCAGGATGCCAAACTGAGGTCCTACCTGCAGATGAAGTCCGCCGGAGATGGTGCCCTTGAAGATAAGCGGCACGTTCAGGTAGTGGTAAGTATAGGTGTACTGGTTGGCCTTCACCCCTTGCTGCGAATAAACTATCTCTGGCTGCAACGCAAATCTGCTGGAGATAGGAGTGGAGGCAAAGCCGCCAAAATGAACGCCTAACCGGGGATCAATGTCCACGTTGGGAATCCGGATGGTAGACACGTTTAGACCTCCCTTCAATCCCAGGCTGGTCTGGGCATGGGCTCCCAAAGCGAAAAACAGAAACAAGGCTGCAACGGACAAGAACTTCTTCATAGGATGTTATCGGAAAATGATTGAGGTTAGAAAGATACGGCAAAGGTCTGGGAAGGATGTAATGCCCCAAAGAGATCCAAGGTTATTTCCAGAACTTTCCTGCCACGCTCCTAAAAGAGCCGGACGAAGGAAACCGGCACTCTTATATAATGAGCGCCAGACTTCTAAATTCAGGTAAAAAAACAGACAATCTTTGGGAGATGAGTGGATGCTAGAAAGTTCTTTGAAGATTAGTATTCAGGTATTTGGCCTTTAGTATCTTCTTTACACTTGCACGGTAGGTGACTGAATTTGCCTTTTGCGGTTCTTTTTCAAAAATGAAGGCTGAAACGAGAAGATTTCGGTTAACCACAGTGTTAAAATTACGGAACTGCTGCAACCTTCTTCTACCAGGCTCGTTAAAGAAGGTATAAATGTTGGTTAAATAGGGTGTAGCGAAACAGATGTCGTAAAAACTAGGCCGAATCGCTGACGTTAAAACTTAAATAAAATTGACCTTTAGGTTAAGCTTTTTAAGGGATACGTGAGTAGTACGTTTAGGAACACAAAGGCGAAAGCCACATCAGGAGTAAAGACATTGATTATTTAACCAATATAAGGAAGGCCTCCCCGACTAGGGGAGGCTTTTCGCTTTTAGGGCAATTCCGTTTCGGGCGTGTTTTCCACAAATCAGCCCTAAAACAAAGCACCGCTGCCTTGTTCTGAAACAAAGCAGCGGTGCTTCAAAAAACCAGACTGAAAGTTACCCTTCTACCTCAATTTTCTTGAAGCGCTTGCCAAAAAAGTAGAACACGGGAATTCCCACGCCCACCAGAATAAGACCCGGCCAGGAGTAATTGGGCTTGTAGATGAGCAGGATCACGCAGATGAACGACGCCATGAGAATGTACAGCGCCGGCAACACCGGATAACCCAGGGCTTTGTACGGCCGAGGCGCATCTGGCATGGTGCGGCGCAAGATGAAAATACCCGCAATGGTCAGGATGTAGAACAGCAGCACCGCAAAGATTACGTAGTCCAACAGGTCTGAGTACCGGCCCGAGAGGCACAGCATACTGGCCCACACGCACTGGATGGCCAGCGCCGCGCCCGGTACGCCGTTCTTGTTCAGTTTGGCCATATTGGGGAAAAACAGCCCGTCTTTGGCCATGGCGTAGTACACGCGCGGCGCAGAAAGAATCACGCCGTTATTGCAGCCAAACGTGGAGATCATGATAAGGATGGCAATGGCAATAGTAGCCGGTGCGCCGCCAATGACCTCAGCCACCGCCGTACCCACCCGGTCATTGCTGGCGAACTGAAGGCCGCGGCTCAGCGCATCGGTGGCAGCTGGGTCTCCCTGCAGAGGCAGAATGGTGAGATACACCACGTTGATGAGGATGTACAGAATCGTCACAATACCGGTTCCAATGGCCATGCTCAGCACGATGGTTCTTTTGGGGTTCACGATCTCATCGCCGGAAAACCCGATGTTGTTCCAGGAATCCGAAGAGAAAAGCGACCCGATCATGGCCGTACTGATGCCCACCAGCAAAGCCCACCCCGACAACGTAGTGCGGGTGATGGCGCCGGTTTCCTTGTCCAAGACCACCGACTGCGCATCCCAAAGATCAGAGAAGTTCAGGTCCATGACCTGAGGACTGGTGCCCAGCAGCAATCCAAACCCCAGAAGCGCAAACAGCGCAATCAGCTTGGTACTGCCAAAGACGTTCTGAATCAATTTCCCGTTCCGGACCCCTTGTTGGTTGATCAAGGTGAGCAGCACAATGGAGGCAATGGCCAGCAACTGCACCGAGGTGAACTTGAGAATGCCCAAATCCAGCAGGACATTGGTCTCGGAGAACCACGGCACCAGCACGCCGGTGAAGCGGGCAAATGCCACGGCCACGGCCGCAATGGTTCCGCTTTGGATCACCAGAAAAAGGGTCCAGCCGTAGAGGAAAGCCACCAACGGGCCGTAAGATTCCCGCAGGTACACGTACTGTCCGCCCGCGCGGGGCATGAGGCTGGTCAGCTCACCGTAGCTCAGGGCGCCCGCCAACGTCATGAGGCCGGTCAGGGCCCACACCACCAGCAGATAACCCGCGCTTCCCACCGATCGGCCAATGTCGGCACTCACGATAAAGATCCCAGACCCAATCATGGAACCGGCCACCAGCATGACGGCATCGAATAGTTTGATCTCGCGCTTAAATCCCGTTGCGGTTTGAGACATAGTTTCTGTGGACGTTACCGTAGAGGTGTCAGACATAGCATTGCGAACGATAGGAGAAAGAAGAAGGAAAGCGGAAAAGAAAAGGCGAAGACCAGGTCTTCGCTCCTTTCCGGTAGAGTCCCAACTACGAGCTGATAACTCTAGACTCAGGACTCTTTTGAATTAAACTTTGCGCGGCGGCAACTCAAACGCTACGGCGTTGTGCTCAAAATGGCCTTTGTGCGATCCGTCGCAGAACGGTTTGTTTTGGGAAAGTCCGCAGCGGCAGATAGACACCACTTCGCGCCCTTGCAGGTTGTACTCGTTGCCCATCGGGTCTACTATGATAAACTCGCCTTCAATTTTAAGCGAGCCGTTGTTGTTCACGGTAAGTTTGGTTTTCATGCTGTTTTTAAGAAAAAAGGGGTAAAAGGTAAAGGAGTTACAAGACGAAGAACCCGGCCCCAAATCGCCCATGGGCAGGAAAGCAGGTTCGCCTCGATCCAAAGATAGTATTTTTGCCCAAAGCTTTGCATCAATGGGCAGGTTTCTGCTTAAAACATCGCCGTGCTTCTGGGCTCGGAATCCGGAGGAAGAGAAGCGTACTTGAAGCGGGCATTTGCATCTGGGCTTATTTTTTCGGTGTTTTAACCCCGGCGGGCAGCGCTGCGTACGTATAAACACTGTTGCTCTCTTTAGTAACCATTGTAAAACCGCTTAGAATACTATGAAAAAAAGCTTCTTGAGCCCTGTGTTGCCAGCATTTCTGGTCCTGGGTCTATTAGGATCCTGTGTGTCTTCCAAAAAATATGAAGCGGCCCTGGCCGAGAACCGCTCCCTGGTGGTGTTGCAGGACGAACTCACCCGCCAGAAAGCCGAGCTGGAAAGCGAACGCGCCCGGCTGCAACAAGACAAAGAGCGCCTGAACCAGGAGAAAGCCGACCTGGCCTCTGAGAAAGCTTCCACCGAAGCCTCTCTGCGCACCAACCTCAGCAACAAAAACCAGCAGGTAGACAAACTTTCCGCCGATCTGCAAGCCCGCGAGGCCCGCCTGGCCGAGATGCAGCGCATCCTGGACGAGAAAGACAAGGCCGTGAACAATCTGCGGCAAGTGGTGAGCAAAGCGCTGCTGGGTTTCAAAGCCTCAGACCTCACTGTGGATGTGCGCAACGGCAAAGTGTATGTGTCTTTGTCTAACCAGCTGCTGTTCAAGTCTGGGTCTACCAAAGTAGATGCCCAGGGGCAGGAAGCCCTGAAGAAACTGGCCGGCGCCCTGCAGAACCAGCAAGACGTGAACGTGGTGGTAGAAGGCCACACCGATGACGTGCCCGTGGCCAGAGGCACCGCCGGCATGCAAGACAACTGGGACCTGAGCGTATTGCGCGCCACCGAGATCACCCGTATCCTCACCGAGGCCGGCGTGGCGCCGCAGCGGGTGACCCCGTCAGGGCGTTCTAAATACGTGCCCGTAGACGCGGCTACCACCGCCGATGCCCGCCAGAAAAACCGCCGCACCGAGATCATTCTCACTCCTAAATTGGACGAGCTTTTCCAGATCCTGGAGAAAAACTAAGCCTGAACATCTGGCATGTCAAGCAGAAGCCCCTGCCCGGAAGAACATCCGGCAGGGGCTTCTTTTTTGGCCTGATTTCTTAAATATAGGCTTAAAAGGATATATTAGAATCTGGAGCATAATTCCGGTGGGCTTTTGGCGTTGTTCTTGCTATAGAGAAGGGGGTGGCCTTACCAGAAAATTTTTACCTTTGGTGGGGCAACCGCTCACACATCACAAGACAAACCATGCAAAAAGGAAAGATTTTAGGCTTGATTCTGGGGTTCACCGCTACGTTTACTTCCGCTGGCTGGGCCCAGGAGGTGGAAAAGCCTGTGGCCGCCAAAGAAACCCAGGAGTCATCTGCTGAGCAAGACCTGCGCTCCTTCAAAGAATGGATGAAAGTGCAGTCAGACAAGATCTCCACTACCACGCGCGCCGAGTGGCCTACCATCAAGAGCGATTTCGCGCGGCAGGCGAATAAGATAGAGAACAGCTTCCAGGGATTATCCGAGACCTCCAAGCGCGATTTCCTGGAGCTGAAGACCCGTTTCCAA
Source organism: Rufibacter hautae (assembly GCF_008271695.1). GTDB lineage: Bacteria > Bacteroidota > Bacteroidia > Cytophagales > Hymenobacteraceae > Nibribacter > Nibribacter hautae. Next base: position 93,087 of record NZ_VKKY01000001.1, on the reverse strand, counting down.
GAACTGGAGTCCAAGCCGATGGCTGATGAGGTGCCGCTCCAAGCCGAGGAAGTGCGCCTTCGCGAAAAAGAGCTTTTGGGCTCCTTCGGGAACGTGCAGAACATCAGCGCCATCCACATGCGCGAAGCCTACATCCGGTTCATGCAGAACGTGCGGGTAAAACGCCAAAACTGGACCTCCCGTGACTGGGACTACGCCGATTACATCCTGCAGAACTTGGGCAAACGCAAAGCGGCCGTAGAAGAAAAACTTTCTACCCTGGACGAGATTAAGATTAGAACCCTCATCGGAGAGTTCCACACCCTGCGGTCTGGCCAGGAGTTCAAAGAGCAGCAGAAAGCCAAGAAACAATAAACCAACAATCACTCAAAAGCAAACGGGTCCGTTTAGGGGCAGTTTTCTGTAAAACTGCCCCTAAACGGACCCGCTTGCTTTCTTAAGCTTTGTTACTCCTCAATGCTGTCGCGCAGCGTCTGGTTCTGGGTGGTTCTGGATTTGGAGTTATTCGTCTCACCGCGGTTCTGGGAGTTGCCCACCCGGCTTTGGGTGATCTCGGTGGCAGTGGCGCCAGTGGTGTCATTGGGGTTAGGGTTCACTACCGGACTGTTGTTGTTAGGGTTGCTGGAGTTCTGCTCCGCATCTGTCCCCGCCGAGGTTGTGTTTTTCCCGGTCTGGGAGTCGCAAGCTGCAAAACCGGTCATGCCGGCCATGGCCAATATCATTACAAGCTTTTTCATAGTCTTAACAGGTTTTAAGCGCTCTATCAGATTCTCTTAACTGCCAAAGCCCTAAAAATGTTATAGTAGTATGGTCTGTCCGTGGCTGGAAATGGGCAAATTGATTTATCCGGAAACCCAGGCCAGCAAAACCCCAACTGCAAGCAAAAGCAAACCCATTTGTTTCAGGCCTGATTTCCTAAATGCAAGCCCGAAACATGCGCTTGGCATTTCTATGAAAATTCCGGTAGAAAATGCGTTGGCAGAATCGCAAATCCCGGCTTAACCTTCCTCAGTTGACCTAAAATTCCATAGCTTTACCGTGGGATGACCGTGGGCTTTTGGCCCTGGGGCTCTCCCGCTTTATTTAGACTTCTTTTGAGACACATGACCTCTGTTAGAGTTTTAGCGACTTCCTTTCTCCTGGCCTGGGGAGTGGGATTTTCTGCCTTGCAAGCCCAGGCGCCCAAAAAACCAGATGCCGCCGAGATCAGGCTGGCGCTGGAGAAACTGAATGTGCTGGGCAGCGTGCTGTATTTCGCGGCGCACCCCGATGATGAGAACACCCGCCTCATCGGCTACCTGGCCAACGAACGCAAAATGCGCACCGGCTATCTCTCCCTCACCCGAGGCGATGGCGGCCAGAACCTCATCGGGCCGGAGATCAGGGAGGAATTGGGCGTGATCCGGACGCAGGAACTGCTGCAGGCCCGCCGCATTGACGGCGGCGAGCAGTTTTTCAGCCGGGCCAACGATTTCGGGTTTTCCAAGAACCCTGCCGAGACCTTCACCATCTGGGACAAAGAGCAAGTGCTCGCCGATGCCGTCTGGATTATCCGCAAGTTTCGCCCCGATGTCATCATCACCCGTTTCTCGCCGGAGCCCAGCGGCACCCACGGCCACCACACAGCCTCGGCCATGATCGCCATGGAAGCCTTTGACGCCGCCGCCGATCCCAAGCGCTTCCCCGAGCAACTGAAAACCGTGGAACCCTGGCAAGCCAAACGCCTGCTCTGGAACACCTCCTCGTTCTTCTACAGCCAGAACCAGAAATTTGACACTTCTGATAAACTCATGATTGATGCGGGTGTCTACAACCCCTTGCTGGGCCGTTCTTACAACGAGATTGCCGCCCAAAGCCGTAGCATGCACAAAAGCCAGGGGTTTGGCAGCAGCGGAAGCCGCGGGGAGGCCGTGGAGTACTTTGAGTTCCTGAAAGGCGCTCGCGCCAAATCCGATGTACTGGAAGGCGTGACTACCTCCTGGAACCGCGTGCCGGGCAGCAAGGAAGTCGCCAGGTTATTGGAGGAAGCCCTGAAGAACTACAACCCGGGAAATCCGGCCGCCACGGTGCCGGTGCTGTTGAAGGCGAATGCGGCCCTGGGCAAACTGCCCGCTTCTTACTGGAAAACCGTGAAACAGCAGGACCTGCAGGAAGTCATCAAAGCCTGTTTGGGCTTGTACCTGGAAGCGTCCTCGACGCGGGAATTCTCCGTATCGCCGGGCGAGCAGGTGGCCTTGTCCCTGGAGGCCGTGAACCGCTCCGCTGTGCCGGTTACCCTCACCAAAGTAGAGTACCTCTTCGCGAACCAGGACACCACCCTGCAGCAAAAACTAGACCTGAACAAACCGGTATTCATCAAAACCTCGCGCACCGTACCGGCAGCCACGCCTTTCTCCCAACCGTACTGGCTGCGGACGCCGGGTACCACCGGGATGTTCCGGGTAGATGATCCTGCCCTGATTGGCCTGGCCGAGAACCCCGCTGCCGCCCAATTGCGCCTGCATCTCACAGTGCAAGGCGAACCGCTGGTGTATACCGTTCCCGTAGTTTACAAGCGCACCGATCCGGTGGAAGGGGAGCAGTACCGTCCGTTTGAGATTGCCCCACCGGTTTTCGTGAACATCTCAGAGAAAGTGTACGTGTTCCCAGATCCGCAGCCTAAACCTGTTACCCTGCGGGTGCGCGCCGGCAAAGACCAGGTAGAAGGGCAGGTAGCGCTGCGGCTGCCGCAAGGATGGCGCTCAGAACCAGCCACGGGCAGTTTCAAGCTGGGCCAGAAAGGCGAGGAGCAGACCTTCACGTTCATGGTGTACCCCGGTGCTACCCAAACAGAAAGTGCCATCGGCGCTGCCGTGACTACTAACGGGAAAACCTATAACCAGAGCTTCAGGGCTATTTCGTACCCGCATATCCCTACCCAGACCTTGTACCCCGAGGCCTCGGCCAAAGCGGTGAAACTGGACCTCAAACGCAAAGGCCAGCACATTGGCTACCTCATGGGCGCCGGCGATGAAGTGCCTGCCAGCTTGCAGCAGATAGGGTATGCCGTAGACCAACTGCACGTAGAGGACCTGTCTGCCGCGGCCTTGCAGAAATATGATGCCGTGGTGGTAGGGGTGAGGGCCTTCAATACTATTGAGCGCCTCAAGTTCCAGCAGCCACAGTTGATGCAGTATGTGCAGAACGGGGGCACGCTGGTGGTGCAGTACAACGTGAGTAACGGGTTGGTGACCTCCAACCTGGGGCCGTACTCCATCAAACTCTCCAATGACCGCGTGACGGTAGAAGACTCAGAAGTACGTTTCCTGAAACCCAACCACCCGGTTCTGAATTCGCCCAACAAGATCACGGCCCAGGATTTCAAAGGCTGGGTGCAGGAACGCGGTCTGTATTTCCCTAATCAGTGGGCGCCGGAGTATGAGGCCATCATCTCGTCCAATGACCCCGGTGAATCGGCGAAAGACAGCGGTTTGCTGGTGGCCAAGTACGGGAAAGGCTATTACGTGTACACCGGGTATTCTTTCTTCCGGGAGTTGCCCGCCGGGGTGCCGGGGGCGTACCGCCTGTTCGTGAACCTGCTCTCTTTGGGTAAATAGCGTTTATGAGCCGTTTTGCAAGAAATTGCCCCTAAACGGCACAAGAGAATCCATGTCGGAGTAGGCCTTCTTTTTAACTCGATTTCGGCTCATAATTTTAAAAGGCAATACAAACCAGTACCGGAGGCGTTGTAACAAAAGCAATTCTGCCATCAATCCATATATATGACCAAAGGAGATATAGACCCGCCGCCGTTCTTTAAAAGCTGGACATCCATGTACTGGCTGGTGCTGGGTGTGCTGGCGGCGTTCATCCTGTTGTTTTATCTCATCACCGAAGCCTATAAATGAGCGGATTGGATTGGGGAGTGCTGGTAGGCACCATTGCGTTCATTGTATTGTACGGCGTCTGGAAAACCCGCAAGGCCCAGCACATGTCGGGGTACCTGCGGGCCGATAACACGGAGCGCTGGTGGATGATGGGCTTGTCCATCATGGCTACCCAGGCCAGCGCTATCACGTTTCTTTCAACCCCGGGGCAGGCCTTTGACGATGGCATGCGCTTTATCCAGTTCTACTTCGGGTTGCCGCTGGCCATGGTGGTGCTGTCCATCACCGCTATTCCCATCTATTACCGCCTCAAGGTTTTCACGGCCTATGAGTACCTGGAAAGCCGTTTCAACCTGAAAACCCGCTCGCTCGCGGCGTTCTTGTTTCTTCTTCAGCGCGGCCTCTCCACGGGGATCACCATTTACGCCCCGGCCATTATCCTGTCTACCATCCTGGGGTGGAACCTCACGGCTACCATTCTTTTCATTGGGGTAGTGGTGACGTTCTATACCGTGGTGGGCGGGACTAAGGCTGTGAGCCAGACCCAGCGGCTGCAGATGGCCGTGATGCTGGGCGGCATGCTGGCGGCCGCGGTGGTGGTGGTTCGTTTGCTGCCTGATGGCGTAGGCTTCTCTGAGGCGATGACCGTGGCCGGGACCTCGGGTAAACTGAACTTGGTGGACTTGAGCTTCAACCCCGATGACCGCTACAACCTGTGGTCTGGGCTGATTGGCGGCTTTTTCCTGGCCTTGTCTTACTTCGGGACAGATCAATCGCAGGTGGGGCGTTACCTGGGCGGCGAGACCATTGCCCAGAGCCGGCTGGGTTTGCTCATGAACGGACTGGTGAAAGTGCCCATGCAGTTTCTCATTCTACTGGTGGGCGTGCTGGTGTTCGTCTTTTACCAGTTCTACCAACCACCCCTGTATTTCAACCAGCAACAGGCCAGCAGTGTCACTACCTCCGAGGGAGCGCCAGCCTGGCAGAACCTGGAGGCCCAAAGCCAACGGATTTTCCAGGAGAAGAAAGAAGCCACCTTGGCTCTGGTGCAGGCACACCGGGAGAATAACCAGGCCGGGGAGGAGCAGGCAAGCCAACGGATTCGGCAAGCCGAGGAGAAACGGAAGGAAGTAAGGCAGCAGGCCCAAGCCCTAGTGAAAACTCATAACCAGGGCACCGACCTCAAAGACACCGATTACGTGTTTCTTACCTTTGTGACGCAGCAGCTGCCAAAAGGACTGGTGGGGCTGCTGTTGGCGGTGGTGCTGTGCGCGGCCATGGGCAGCACAGCATCGGCGTTCAATTCCCTGGCTTCCACCACCGTGGTGGATGTCTACAAACGCACCGTTAACACAAAGGCCTCAGATGAACACTATGTACGGGCCTCCCGGTGGTTCACGGTAGGGTGGGGAGGGGTGTCTATTTTCTTTGCGCTGTTTGCCTCCCAACTGGAAAACCTCATTCAGGCAGTAAACATTCTGGGCTCGTTGTTCTACGGTACCATCCTGGGGATTTTCATTGCTGCCTTCTACTTCCAAAAGCTGAAGGGAAATGCGGTGTTCTGGGCCGCCGTGGGCACGCAGGTGATCATTTTCCTTCTGTATGAGTATACAACCATTGCCTATCTCTGGTACAATCTCATCGGGACGTTGCTGGTGGTGGGCATCGGGTTTCTGCTGCGGCCCTTCCTGCGTGAGCAGGCCTGATTCTTTTTCTGGTTAACTTCTTACTTTTTGCAAGCTGATGAATCAACTTTTCCTGGCCTTACAGCACGTCATCCAAAGCCGAAGAACCATAAAGCCTCCCAAGATGAACGGCTCCCAGATTCCGGACGAGCAGCTAAAGGAAATCCTGGCGCTCGCCGATTGGGCACCCACCCACGGAAACACGGAACCCTGGCGGTTTGTGGTGTATGCGGGCGATAAAATAAGGGAGTTCTGCCTGGCCCACGCCGAGCTGTACCGCGAGCATACCGCCCCAGACAAGTTCATGGACCTGAAATATGAGAAGCTGCTGCACATGGGCGATGCGGCCTCGCACGTGGTGGTAGCCTACATGCGGCGCGGCGATTTGCCCAAAATCCCGGCGCTGGAAGAAATTGCCGCCACCTCCTGCGCCATCCAGAACCTGCTGCTGGGCGCCACTGCCCTGGGGATTGCTTCTTACTGGGGATCGGGTGGCATGGCCTATCACCCGGCTATGAAAGACATGCTGGCCCTGCGCGAGGAAGATACTGTGTTGGGGATTCTGTACTTGGGCTACTCAGACAGCCCCGCGCCTAGCGGAAAGAGGATCGTGTCTTTTGAGGAGAAAGTCCGCTGGATGTAAGTGCTCTATATAATCAGAATGGATTATAAAAACAGAACCCCGCTGAAACGGCTTCAGCGGGGTTCTGTTTTTTAGGTGTTTTCAGGAAATCAGGCTTAAAACCTTATTTCTTGTTTTTGATCTCGGCTAAGAGCTTCTCGTTCAACGCCACGTAGTCTGCGTTGTTTTCTTTTTTAGCCAGTTCAATTGATTTCTGGGCGGTGGTAGTAGCGCCTTTGAAGTCGTTGAGTTTCGCCTGGATCTTGGCTTGCTGATGCAGGGTCCAGAATTTAGGGTCTTTCTCGTTGGCTTGTTTCATCCAGGTCAGCGCCTGCTTCAGGTCTTTGTTCGTGTCTGCGTAGTAAGCGGCCGCAGCGGCATACAAACCTGGGGCAACGTTGGTGCCGTTGACCACTTTCTCTTTGATCTGGGCCATTACCTTGGTATCTACATCGGTGGTGATTTTCACCGGAACCAGGGTGTTTTCCCACATGATCTGCAGTACGCCGGCACTGTTGGTAAGATCCGCGAAACCAATGGTGAAGGTCTCTACTTTTTCGTTCAGTTTCTTAGGAGTCACCTTGAAACGTACCTGGTCATCTTCCTGCTTGTAGTCAGTTCCGCCGTCTCCCCAGTGCTTGGTGTTTTTGTGGATGACTACGGTCCAGTCTTTCTCGCCCGGAATGGTGTACAGCGCATACTCGCCCGCCGGAACCTTGTTGCCCTCCAGCATTACCTCGTCTGAGAACGTGATTTTGGTAGCCGCGTTTGCTCCCGTCCGCCACAGTCTCCCGTAAGGCGCCAGATCCCCGAAGATCTTGCGGCCTTTCATGCTGGGCCGGGAGTAGTCTACGGTCACTTTGGTAAGACCCACTACTTGGGTGACAGTAGCGCTAGGGCTGGCAGCCGGGGTTTGGATCTGGGCAGAGGCTTGGCTGCCCATCAAGAACAAGGCCATGGCCATTGACCAGACCAGGTGAAGCGATAACATCTTCTTCATATAACAACTCAATTAGCTTGGTTTATTTGTGAAGTAATATTACTCAAAAGAAAGAAGTCTACCTAGGCACTCGCCCAAAAGCCATCCCTTCCGCCTCGTGCCATTTCTTCAAAATACAGTATTGAACAGGATGTCTGTTTTGGGATTATTTCAATGAAAACAGGGCCAAAACGGTCTGAAATATAATCTCCTTAGATATGCTGCTTGTTGAATGAATGAAAATGTATGCTTTGCTTTCTTGCGGATTTTAATAGTCGTTTTTAGAATTGTCTGCAAGATTATTAAACAAATGCCAAAGGTAAGTAGTTAAAAGTTTTTGAAATATGGCAATAAAAAGTTAGATTACATTTATAAAATAGTCGGTTTGTTAACAAAATTTTAAAACACATGAAAAGACATCTACTCTTGTGCTTGATTTTGCTGACCGTACTTCATCTTAGTGCTGTTGGGCAAAATAGAACCATTTCCGGGAGGGTGACCTCTGCCGCAGATGGAACCCCTTTACCAGGGGTGAGCGTGGTGGTCAAAGGTACCACCATCGGGGCGAGTACCGATCCTAACGGACGGTATGAATTGAATGTGTCTGGTAACCCAACGGTGGTATTCTCTTTTGTAGGGTTCCTGAACCGGGAGGTAACCGTTGGTGCCAACACTACCATTGATGTGGCCCTCGCCGAGGACACCAAGACCATCAATGAGGTAGTGGTGGTGGGCTACGGTACCCAGGAGGCTCGCGACGTAGTAGGCTCCATTGCCAGCGTAAAGGGCAACGAGATTGCCGATATACCAGTGCCCAGCGTGGAATCGGCCATTCAGGGGCGCGTGGCCGGGGTGCAGATCACCTCGGGGAGCGGTAAAGTAGGGCAGGGGATCAAGGTCCGGGTCCGCGGCTCTGCCTCCGTTACGGCGGGTAACCAGCCCCTCTATGTGGTAGACGGGATTCCAATTACCTCAGAAAGCCAGGGCGTAGAGAACAACGAGCCCACCAACCCCTTGGCTGACCTGAACCCCAATGACATTGAATCCATTGAGATCCTGAAAGACGCTTCGTCTTCGGCCATCTACGGGTCCCGGGCTTCCAACGGGGTGGTGCTCATTACCACCAAGCGGGGCAGGGCCGGTAAAACCACCTTCAACTTTGACTATAGTACCGGCTTCAGTAAGCCCACCAACAAAGTGGAGTTCCTCAACAGCGCGGAGTACCTGGAACTCTTCAATGAATCAGTGGCCAATTCAGAGACGGTACGCTCTTATATTGAAGCTGGCTTTTATGCAGATCTGGACGAGTTCAAAGACGATTATTTTTTAGAAGGCGAATGGAGAAATCCAGCCAATTCCAATTGGCAAGACCAGGTTTTCCGCACCGCAGGCTACCACCAGTTTGACCTTACCGCCAGCGGAGGTTCTGAGAAGACCCGTTTCTACGTGGGCGGCTCCTATACAGACCAGGAGGGTATTCTGGTGGGCAACAACTTCATGCGGGCCAGCACCCGCATCAACATTGACCACAACGCCACCGATAAACTCACCATTGGGCTCAACTTCAGCTTGGCCCGCACCGTCAATGACCGCGTAGCCGATGACCAAGCATTTGCCACTCCCCTGCAGATAGTGGCGCTGCCGCCCATTCAGCCTATCCTTGACCCGGAGACAGGCGAGTACAATACCGGAACCGCCTACTACAACGGGCTCATTGAAGTAAGGGATGCGTTCAGGAAAACGGTAGGCTATCGGAACCTGAGCACTATCTACGCCAGCTACGCCATTGTACCAGGCCTAACCTTCCGGACCGAACTGGGCCTGGACCTCTTGAACCAAAGTGAGAATACCTACCAAGGCCGCGAGACCCAGGACGGAAGTCCCGCCGGATCTGCTGAGAGTAGGGCGGTGACCGTGCTCAACTACACCACCAATAACTTCCTGAATTACGTCAAACAGATTGGCGAAACACAAAACGTGGAGGCTACTTTGGGCATAAGTTTCCAAAAATCTGAGACCGAATCTAATTACGTGTCAGGGATTGGCTTCCCCAGTGATGACTTCAAACGAATCACAAACGCCGCGGAAATTGACTTCGGTACTTCTGAGGGAACGGAGTACTCGCTGCTTTCTTATTTTGCGCGGGTGAACTACAAACTGCTAGACAAATACCTTCTCTCGGTCAGCGGCCGTTTGGATGGGTCTTCCCGTTTTGGGGCCAATAACCGTTACGGGTTCTTCCCGGCTGTGGGCGTGGGCTGGATTCTAAATGAAGAACCCTTTCTCCAAGGTGCCGAATTCCTGAGCCTATTGAAGCTGAGGGCTAGTTATGGATTCACCGGTAATGACAACATCGGCAACTTTGACGCCCGCGGGTTGTACACCTCCGGTTCTTACGCGGGTAACCCCGGCATTATTCCGCTCTCGGTGGAGAACCCGGATCTAAAATGGGAAACAACCGAGCAGCTGGACCTGGGTATCAACTTTGGGTTTTTGAGAAACCGCATCAACGGCGCAGTGGAGTATTACCAAAAGAAAACCGAGGATCTGCTTCTGGCGGTGCAGGTGCCGGCTACCTCTGGGTATGCCACTGTCACCAGGAACGTGGGTAACCTGGAGAACAAAGGCGTGGAAGTTACCCTTAACACCGAGAACCTGGTGGGTGCTTTTACCTGGTCCTCCAGTTTCAACATTGCCTTTAATCGGAACAAAGTTACCAACCTTAATGGCCAGGTCATTACTTCCGGCTCGGTGAACAGGGCAGTGGAGGGCCAACCCATTGGAGTCTTCTATACCTTCAAATACGCGGGCGTAGACCCAACCAATGGTGATGCCCTGTACTACCTGCGGGCAGGCAGCGATGAAACCACTAATGACTACAGTGCCGCCCAGCAGCAGGTGGTGGGGGACCCTAACCCTGAGTATGTGGGGGGCTTCAATAATACGTTTAGCTTTAAAGGATTTGACCTGAGTGTGCTGTTGCAGTTCTCCTACGGAAATGAGGTTTTCAACAACGCTGGCCGGTTTATGTCTGCCAATATGGACTACATTGATAACCAGACCCGAGACCAACTTAACCGCTGGAGACAACCCGGTGACATTACCCGGGTGCCGGAGGCCAGATTTTTGGATGGTAACGGAACCGGTCAATCTTCCCGCTGGATTTACGACGCCTCCTATCTGAGAGGGAAAACCCTTACCCTGGGGTACACTTTGCCTACTTCCATAATCAGCAAGTTCCACCTCACCCGGGTACGGGTGTATGCCTCTGGGCAGAACTTCTTCACCATCACAGATTACCCTGGTTGGGACCCAGAAGTGGATACCCCTGGCACTGCGTCTACCGCCCAACGCCAGAATGTGGGCATTGGAGTAGACTTCTATACTACGCCGCAGGCCAAGACCATCACCTTTGGGGTTAATATCGGATTCTGACTTACCTTAAATATCCTAATGACTACAGAAATGAGAAGTTATAGATATATGCTTACCAGGTTCCTCCCAGTGTTTGGTTTGTGCCTGTTCCTGGGCACCAGCAGCTGCGACGATGAACTGGACGTAGACCCGCAGCTATCCATTGATGCTGGCAACGCCCTTACTACTTCGCAAGGGGTGCAAAGTGCTTTGATAGGCGCTTATGAGCGTCTGCAAGGCGCCTCGCTTTACTCTGGTGACCTCAACCTCATGAGTGAATTGCTGGGTAGCACCGGTAATCTCATTTGGGGCGGTACTTTCCTTACCTACCGGCAATTGTACCAGAAAGCTATCACCACAGACAACGCGGTGGTGTCAGACACCTGGATTAGGGCGTACAGTGCCATTAATGTGGTGAATAACATCATTAAAGCAGTGGACGTGGTAGAAGAAGACCAAAGGGACGAGGTGCTGGGAGAGGCGCTCTTTATCCGGGGGCTGGTGTATTTTGATTTGGTCCGGTTTTACGGGTTGCCGTATGAGCCGGGGCAACAGAACACCCAACTTGGGGTACCCATTGTGCTGGAGCCTACCACCGTGCTGAGCAATGCCAACAATGTGTCCCGCAACACCGTGGAAGAGGTGTACGCCCAGGCCATTGAGGATCTCACCCGCGCTCGGGATCTATTGCCGGACAGGGCTAACCTGGATGACCAGAAAGAAGATGAGGCCGCCGCCAACACCTATTCTGCCAGTGCGGTACTAGCCAGAATTTACCTGCAGCAGGCAGGAGAGCCCGGAAACTCTGCCGAGGGACCTTACCTAACCAAGGCCGCCGAAGAAGCAAACCGGGTGATTGAACAAGGTGGATTTGCGCTGGTAGAGGATTTCTCCAGGGAATTCAATAACTCACAAAACACCTCAGAAGATATCTTCGCCATTCAGCAGACGGTGCAAAGCAATGCCGGACAGTCTAACACCGGGTTGGCTACGTTCTACTCTGCAAGCCAGCGGGCCGAGATTGAGGTGGCCACCACATTCTTAGCCGGATATGAAGACGGAGATGAACGGGCCGAGATTCTGTACCTGGATGATGACGATGTAATCCGGAACGGGAAATATGACGTTTACTCAGCCAACGTGCCTATTATCAGGCTGGCGGAGATGTACCTGGTCAGGGCAGAGGCCAATCAGCGGCTGGGTACCGCGTTGGGTGCTACGCCGCTTGAGGACATCAATACTATCCGTAACCGGGCCGATATCCCAGCCCTGACTTCGGTTTCTCTCGAAGATATCCTCCGGGAACGAACCCTGGAACTAGCCTTTGAAGGCCAATTGCTCCATGACCTGAAGCGCCTGCGAAGAAATGTGGGGGATAGGCCTTATAATGCAGGAGAACTAGTGCTGCCCATTCCGCTGCGGGAGATAAATGCCAACCCTAATCTGCTACAGAACGAGGCCTATACCTAAGGTATTCTTACCAATAAGTAATTCGGAAATCTGTTTAGGGGCTGCTTTTCCAAAAGCAGCCCCTAAACGTTATGTGGCCAAACCAGTGTGGTAAAATTACAAGCGCATATCGGCAGAAATCCCGGGTTCAAGTTAAATGGCTTTGTTCGTGGGTGATTGGACTTGCCAATTTAGGGTTGACTAGGGTCCTTTCAATTCCTGATTTTTCCATTTGAAGAGAATTACTCGGTTACCATATCAATAGTCTGCAATGAGTTCATGATATCAAGAAAGAGGCAAGGTGCAAAGAATCATGTTTGTTTTTAGGCTGAAATTCTGTTTTACATAACTTTTTTCACTCCTCTGAAAATAATTTGCAAACAATATTTTAGCTTAAACCAATCTAATATTAAGAAAATGTTAAATGGGGTAAATAGATTTGGGGAATCTTTAAGAATCTGTCACAATGTTGTGATATTCATAAATTATCAAAGATTTGGTTAGGATTTTGGTTTGTTTGAATATTGTTGATAATACTCTACTTTGGGAGAATATTTGCAAACTTTCAAACCAAACCAAATGAGAAAACATGTACTCTTGTTCTTGTTTTTGCTCAATGTGCTAAATTTTAGTGCAATGGCGCAGAATAGAACTATCTCCGGCCGGGTGACCTCTGCTGCAGATGGATCGGCACTTCCCGGGGTGAGTGTGGTAGTCAAAGGGACGACCATAGGCGCTAGTACAGACATTGACGGACGCTACCAGATTAGCCTCACAGGCTCACCTACCTTGGTCTTCACTTTCATAGGGTTCACCACCCGTGAAATACCAGCAGGTACCAACTCAACGGTAGATGTAAGGATGTCTGAGGACACAAAGACTATCCAGGAGGTAGTGGTAGTAGGTTATGGTAGCCAGGAGAAAAGAGAGGTGACTGGTTCCATTGCTTCTATCAAGTCTGAGGATATTCAAAGAACGCCAACACCCAGCTTTGAGAACGCTTTGCAAGGCAGAACCTCTGGGGTAATGGTGGAGCAGCAAAATGGAAAGTTGGGCCAGGGAATCAAAGTACGCGTGCGCGGATCATCTTCCGTAAGTGCGGGGAATGAGCCCCTTTACGTTTTAGACGGCGTTCCCTTAACCACCAGCGTACCCAATGCAGGTGGCGCTCCCACTAACCCTTTGGTGGACCTGAACCCTAATGACATTGCTTCTATTGAGGTATTGAAAGATGCCGCCGCTGCAGCCATCTACGGATCCAGAGCTGCCAACGGAGTAGTTTTGATCACTACCAAGAAAGGCACCTCCGGTGGTACCAAGGTAAATGTGAGCTACTTTACAGGTTTCAGTAAGCCAACAAACAAGCGTGAATTCCTGAACTCCAGTGAGTACGTAGAGCTAATGAGAGAAGCGGCTGCCAACTCAGAAGAACGGGAAGGTGAGCCGTTCTGGGTTGAGTTCAATGAAGGCCGTCTGCAAAGATATGCCGCCGGAAATGCTGATCCATTGACTTACAATACAGACTGGCAGGATGAGGTGTTTCAGGATGCCTCGGTAAACCAGGTTGACGTGAGCGTTTCTGGGGGTACTGAGAAAACCAGGTTCTATACCGGTTTGTCTAACAGCAACCAGGATGGTATTCTTATCAACAACAGATTTGAGAAGATAAGTGGTCGTTTGAACCTGGACCACCAGATCAACGACAAATTTGCTATTGGCATGAATTTCAGCTTAACCCGTACCAAGAACTTCCGGTTGAGCAATGACAATGCGTTTAGTACCCCTATGCAGATTGTGGCCTTACCGCCCATTACGCCGGTGATTGACCCAAGAACTGGGTTGGTGAGTGGCGCCTTGGATCCTGCTACCGGCCGGCCTAACACCACGTATCCGGTGTACTACAATCCTTTGCTGAATGCCGTGGATGCAGACTTTCTGACCACCGTTTTCCGTAACTTCACCAATCTGTACGCCAGCTACAAAATTCTTCCAGGTTTAACCTTTAGGTCTGAATTTGGCCTGGATTTGTTAAACCAGAACGAAAACGCCTACTATGGTAAATTAACGGCTAGAAATACTGGAACTCCCAACGGTATTGGGGTAAATGCCCAAACCCAGATTTTCAATTATAACACCAACAACTTCTTCAACTACAACAAAACCATCACCGATGCCCATAACGTTGATGTGGTGTTGGGAATGAGCTACCAGGAATCTAACCAGACGGCCAACTACATTGAAGGACAGCAGTTCCCAAGTAATGCCTACAGAACTCTTGCCAGCGCGGCAGACATCACAGAAGGCAATTCCTCTGGAACAGATTACTCCTTCTTGTCTTACTTCACAAGGGTAAACTATAAATTCCTGGACAGGTACCTGTTGGGCTTGAGTGGTCGTATTGATGGGTCTTCGCGTTTTGGTAATGATAGTAAATACGGTTTCTTTCCAGCCGTTTCTCTGGGCTGGATTCTGAGCGAGGAGTCTTTCCTGGCTAACTCTAGCTTGGTCAATTACCTGAAGCTGAGAGGTAGCTACGGGATCACGGGTAATGCCGAGATTGCCAATGCCGCTTCTTTGGGCTTGTACTCAGGCGATGCTGGATACGGTGGAACCCCGGGCCAGCGCCCCACCCAGATTGAAAACCCAGAACTGAAATGGGAAGAAACTGCCCAATTAGACATTGGGTTGGAATATGGTTTCTGGAACGGCAGACTCTCCGGAGAGATTGACTACTACGTGAAGAAAACAAATGACCTGTTGCTGAACGTGAACGTACCGGGCACCAGCGGTTACAGAACCCAGCTGAAAAACGTTGGTAAACTGCAGAACAAAGGCTTTGAGTTCAGCCTAAATTCAGACAACCTGGTAGGTGACTTCAAATGGTCTACCAACTTCAACTATTCCAGAAACCGCAACAAGATCACAGACCTGCAGGGCCAGATCATTGAAGGCGGTTACCTGAACCGCGCCGTAGAAGGGCAGCCAATCGGCGTGTTTTTCGGAGTTGAGTATGCTGGAGTGGACCCAGACAACGGTGATGCCATTTACTACCTGAATACCTTAAACCCAGACGGTACCCGCAACAGAGAAACCACCAGTGATTATGGTTCCGCTGAAAGAGTGGTGATTGGAGATCCAAACCCAAATTATGTTCTTGGTTTAACCAACAACTTCTCCTTCAAAGGATTTGACCTAAGCGTTCTGTTCCAAGGCGTAGTTGGCAATGACATCTACAACGGTGCCGGTACTTACATGAGCGCCAGTGCCAGCTGGTATGACAACCAAACCAAAGACCAATTGAGAAGATGGCAGAAACCTGGTGACATCACTGATGTGCCTAGGGCTTACCTGGGATATGCCAACGGTACAGACGCTTCTTCCCGCTACCTGTCAGACGGTTCTTATGTGCGTCTGAAGAATGTGACCTTGGGTTATACCCTGCCAAATTCCTTCACCCAGAAATTACACCTGGAGAAAGTACGCGTGTATGCCATTGGCCTCAACTTGCTCACTTTCACAGATTATGAAGGTTGGGATCCTGAAGTGAACACAGATTACCTGGCGGGTAACATCTCCCAAGGAAATGACTTCTATGGTGCGCCCCAGGCAAGAACCATCACATTTGGAGTTAACATCGGGTTCTAAGCAGTATCACAGAATCACGTAAAAGAACAAGTCATGAAAAGAAAGAACATAAAATCATACGCTGTCATCATAGGCTTAGCCGGACTTCTGTTTAGCTGCGATGACCAATTAGATATAGATCCGCAACAATCAGTGGAAACTGGTCAGGCGCTTGCCACCTCTTCAGATGTGGAGGCGGCTTTAGTGGGTGCCTATGACGCTGCTGGTGACGCAGATGTGTACGGAGGAGACATTCAGTTCCTATCAGACCTACTGGGAAACGACGACGATATTGCCTTCGTGGGTACGTTCGCGCAGCCTGAGGAAGTTTATCAGAAAGCCATTCTGGAAAATAATTCCTTTGTGGCCGCTACCTGGCTGGACAGTTACCGCGTCATCAATATCGCCAACAGTGTGCTGGCCAATATTGATAAAGTAGATGCCGCCAAGAAGACCCGGGTAGAAGGGGAAGCCAAATTCCTGAGAGGTACAATGTACTTTGAATTGGTGAAACTCTACGGCAAAGCCTATGTAGACGGGAACCCGGCTACAAACCCCGGGGTGCCAATCGTTCTTACGCCAACTGGCCTCATCACCGAAACCTCTTTCGTGAGCAGAAACTCAGTGGCCGAGGTGTATGCCCAAATCTTAAAAGATTTGACAGAGGCAGAGACTTTGCTGCCGTCAACCAATGGTTTCTTTGCCACTAAATGGGCAGCTGCCGGCATGCTTTCCCGCGTGTATCTGCAGCAGGAGAAATACCAAGAAGCTGGTGAGGCCGCAGACAGAGTAATAAAATCTGGCAGATACAGATTGGCTGATTCTTACGCACAGGCATTCAACAATACATCCAACAGCCCGGAAGACATTTTCGCCATCCAGGTAACGTCACAAGACGGGATCAATGAGTTGAATACCTACTATTCCCAGCTGCAACGCGCTGATATTGAGATTCAAGACCAATTGATAGACCAATACGATCCAGAAGATGAGCGTCTGAATATCTATGAAGATGGGTATACCAATAAGTTTGATGAGCAGTTTGCCGTTATTCCAATCCTGCGCTTAGCAGAGATGTACCTAACCCGCGCCGAGGCTAGCCTGAGAACCGGTACCAACATTGGCGGTGTTTCTGCGGTGGCAGACATCAATACCATCAGAGAACGCGCCGGTTTAGGACCAGTGACTACCGTAACCTTAGCGCAAGTACTGCAAGAGCGTAAACTAGAATTGATCTTTGAAGGGCAGCTTTTGGCTGATATCAAGCGCACCAAAGGAACTATAGGCGATACTCCTTATAGCGCCAACAATCTGGTGTTTCCCATTCCGCAAAGAGAAAGAGACGCTAACACGAACCTGACTCAGAACCCAGGTTACCTTGGCGGTTAATCTAACACAACTGTATAAACAAAAAGAGGAGGCCTGTGCCTCCTCTTTTTGTTTATAGCCTATTTTGCTCAAATCAGGCACAAAACCATGGATCGTAAAATTGACAAGGCTATGGAATACTGGCTCAGCTTTTAAGCTTTGCCATAAAGCCTTTTGGTTCATGCTTGATCAGATTTTAATAAGACACGCATTTTTTTCTTACAGTTTCAAGCCTGATTCTACCAAAACGGGCTTGAAACTTACAATCTGCTAAGGCAGCAGAAGCGAGCTGTCTCCGTAGCTGAGGAAACGGTAATTATTGGCTAGAGCGTGCTTGTATACTTTCTGCCAGGATGGCCCAATCAAGGCCGAAACCAGCAGCAGGAGGGTACTTTGCGGCTGATGAAAATTGGTGACCAGACCGGTGCAGATCTTAAACTGGTACCCTGGCGCGATAAGGATACGGGTAGTAGCCTGCAGGTGAGTAAGTCCCTGCCTGTCTAGGTACAGAATCAGGGTTTCCAGCGCTTCCTGCACTGACAGTGTGGTCCGGACTTCATACGGAAACCACTGGGGCACCAGCAGTTCATCGCCCTCCTGCGGAAGAATGCCTAAAGAAAGGCCGGAGCCTAGCCAGTACAGACTTTCCAAGGTGCGCATAGAGGTGGTGCCTACCGCAATGACGGGTTTAGGGCCATGGTGCAATAGTTGGTGCAGGAATGCGCGGCTCACAGATAATTGCTCCCCGTGCATGTAGTGGTATTCCATCAGCTCGGCTTTCACGGGTTTAAAGGTGCCCGCGCCCACATGCAACGTAACGAAAGCCTGTTGGTGTCCCTTGATGCTGATCTGCTCCAGGACCTGCGGGGTAAAGTGCAAACCGGCGGTAGGCGCGGCTACGGCCCCGGCCTCAGAGGCGTAGACGGTCTGGTAACGCTCCTGGTCCGTTTGCTGGGCATCGCGGTTCATGTAGGGAGGCAGCGGAAGCAGGCCGGCCAGGTCTAGGATCTCCGCGAAGGTTCTGTTGCCCGGCGACCAGGTAAAATGGATGGCAAACCCTTCCTCAGCAGGCGCCAGGCGTTCGGCCCAGAGCATGCCATCGGCGGGATAAGGACCCAAGGGCATCTCCAGACGACCCTCGCGCCAGCGTTTGTTGTTGCCCACTAAGCATTTCCAAACCACCGAGTAGGTTTGTTGCATGGCCTGCTGTACTTCGCGTACGGGCTCCAGGGGTTCCAGACAGAACAACTCAATCATCCCGCCCGTGGGCTTTTGAAACCGCAGGCGCGCCTGTACTACCTTGGTATCGTTGAAAACCAAAAGAGAATTGAAAGGCAGTGCCGAGGGGAGGTCTCTGAACTGGGCGTCGGCGATGCGGCCATTCTTGTAGAGCAGCAACTTGGATTGGTCGCGGTTCTCTAACGGAAACTGGGCAATTCTTTCCTCGGGAAGGTGATAGGTATAGTCAGAGATGGAAATCTGTCTCGGATGTTGGATCGGCATGTACGTTAATCACAAAAGAAAAACAAAGGTATAAAGCAGAGCCCAGCATCAATAATTATAAAGCATATTCATGCCGACCCCAGCTCTCTATGGGCTTGAACTGGGGCACTCCTGTTTATACGAGGAAGAATTACTTGTGAGGACCTGATTCTCACCGAGAAAGCAGAAATACCTTTCCTATTCCTTAAGTAAGCGGCACACCTGGATTTTAGAGAAAATACAGCTCAGGTTTTGCTTACTGCGATGCTGTTGAAGTGGGAGGATTAGCTTTGAAATAGTAAGTAGAGAGCAAAGGAGCGCAAGGGGAGCACCATTTTAGGCCCGTTTTCAGAAATAAGCCCATAAAACAGGGATAGACGAAGGAAGGGGATCTAAACAGAGCCTAAAGGCGCAATTTCCTCGTCCTGTTCCAGATCGCTCAGTTCCAGTTCCAGGGCTTTCACCGATATTTGGATTTCCCACAGTGACAAAGCCATGGACACCATCAGCAGGATAAGGCTTACCCCGAAGATGATGGTACCAGCGGTTTGCCAGCCGGCATAGATCATGAACATGCACAGCACGCAGGAAAACATGCTGGCGATGCCAAACGCCTGCATGTTCCGGATGAGCACGAGCCTGATTCTGAGGTTCTGGATTTGTCCGTACACCAGGTGGTTGTGGCTGGTCTTGTAGATCGATTTCAGGTTCCTGATGAGAGAGGCCAGCGACAGGAAGCGGTTGGTGAACGCCAGCAACAGCAACGAGAGCGCCGGGAACAGCAGGGCAGGAGTGGTGAGCGTGATTTCCATGGCGGGATGCAGGCAGCGGCCAGTTTGCGGTTACCTATTCCTCAGGGGTGTCGTCTTCCTCATCCTGGAACTCCAGGTCCTCGGCAATCTCCAGTGCTCTGTCCAGCAGGTCGTCCATCTCTTCTTTGGAGGTGGCGTTGAGGGTCTCCTCAAACAGGGCCAGAATGTGCTCGGCGTCGGCGTTGACGTAAAGGTCGGTGTAGAGCTCTTCAAAGAGGTGCCCTTTCTTCTGCACCACGGTGTCAATGCCCTTTACCGAGGTAGCCTGCAGCGCCTCCTGCAGCAAATCGCGCACTTGGGCGCTTTCCTCGTCACCGCCCAGATCTGTGAGCAACTGCAAAAGCGAAATTCCCAAGCCCAGCCGCAGGCGCTCAAACCTGAAACTCACTTCTTCCTGGCTTTGCCGACCCGGTCTGGCCTCTTGCAGGGCTTTTTCCAGCTCAAGGTACAAAGGCGAGATTTCCGACCGGAGATCGGTGGGTTCCGGGCCAAATACCTGGTCCAGCAATTGTTGGTAAAGAGAATCGCTCATGGTGAGAATGTGTTTGAAAACCAAGATGGCCCGGCCAGGCAAAGCCCCTCGGTGAACCGGGGGCAAGTTAGGAAAAGAACCAATGCGTTTTATGGCTTATTTCCCAAAATCGGCCTTAAACCAGGCTTCCCGTTTTTTGACGTTATCGGCTTTAAACATACCGCAGGGAAAAGAAAAGGTTTCTGTCACCGGTATTTTGAAGAAAAGAAGGCGTTAAATGTCGGCTTTTGGAGGCAAAACAACGGAAATCCAATCAGGTACAAGTCAACTTTTTGGTCTGCTGGAAAGTATAAAGATTTATAGAACCTCGTTGGCTTCTTAGAAGTTTACTTTCCTGATTATTTTGCTTAACTTACTCAGACTGAACAAGCCACGTATGGGTAATTCTTTGCAGAAACCGATGTTCTCAGGACTCCTGACCCTTGTTCTCTTCTTTGGTATGTTCTTGTCGCCCATGCTGCTTTGGGGGCAAGCATTACCAAACGAAGAGGACGGCTTGAAGTTTTTGTATAACCGCAAACGGGTAAAGATTCCGTTTCAGCTGGTTCATAACCTTATCATCATCCCCATCAAGATCAACAACTCCAACCCGCTCAATTTTGTGGTGGACACGGGGGTAGACCGGACGCTGCTCATGGAAATAGGGGAGTTTGACACCATTACCTTGAATAACGTAGAGAAGCTTTTTTTACGGGGTCTGGGCAGCGGCGAGGGCATCCAGGCGATGCTCTCTTCTGGGAACAGCATCAATTTCTCAGGCGTGGAGTCTAAGAACCAGAAAGTGCTTATGCTGGAGGAGAACATCTTCAACCTGTCCTCAAGGCTGGGCCTGAACGTGCACGGCATTATCGGGTACCCGCTTTTCCGCGACTTCGTGGTGGAGATTGACTACCAGAACAAGGTCATGACGCTTTTCAAGCCCGGCACTTACCCAGAGAAAAGAGCTCAGAAATGCACGGTGGTGCCGTTGGAGATTGAGGCTTCCAAGCCTTACGTGAAAGTCCTGGCCAATTTCCCCGATGGCTCTAAACACGCCATGCGCCTCATTGTGGACAGCGGCATGAGTACCTCCATGCTGCTGTATCCGCCTACCTTGCCCGACGTCAAGATTCCCGAGAAAAAAATTGAGGCTTACCTGGGCCGGGGGCTGAACGGAGACATCCACGGGGAGATTGCCCGGCTGGAGACGTTGGAACTGGGGGAGTACATCTTAAAGAGACCGCCCGCCTGTTTCCCGGATACCATGTCCATCC
This sequence comes from Rufibacter hautae, assembly GCF_008271695.1. GTDB lineage: Bacteria > Bacteroidota > Bacteroidia > Cytophagales > Hymenobacteraceae > Nibribacter > Nibribacter hautae. The sequence continues at coordinate 72,001 of NZ_VKKY01000001.1, read as the reverse complement.
GGCATGCGCTGGGGCTCAACAACCGCAACGGAAACCTGGGCGCCGATATCCTGCAACGGTTCAAGGTAGTGTTTGATTACCCTAACTCCCGAATGCTGCTGCAGCCCAGCCACATGTACAAGAAGCCGTTCCACTACAACCTCAGCGGTCTGGAACTGCTCAGTCCCATCCCAGGGTTCAACTTCTACACCATTGCGCAGGTGATTCCCAACTCGCCGGCTCAACGGGCGGGGCTGGAACCCGGCGATGCCATCGTGAGCATCAACGGCGTGAAATGCATTGACAAGACGCTTGGCGAGATCCTGGAGATGTTCCAGAACTATCCGCGCCGACGGCTGCAACTCAGAATCAGCCGCCAGTACAAGTCCTTTGATACCACTATTCACTTGCAGGACTTGATCTAAGCCCTTCCTGTTTCGGGCCTGATTCTGCTAAACCAAGCCCGAAACAGGAAAGGGTTATTTAGGGTTGACGAACTGGTACACCGCCGAGAAGTCATCCTGCGCCAGACCGGCTTGTTTGGCCTGCGCGAACAGTTCTTTCACGGTATGCAGGGTGGGCAGCGCAATCCCTTGTTCATAGGCTGTAACCCCCGCCAAGTGCAGATCTTTGTGCATCCACTCCAGTGGAAATTCCGGGGAGAAATCGCGGGTGAGGAGTTTGTTTTCTTTCAGCTTGAGGAAAGGCGCGCCGCCTGGTCCGTTCAGCAGGGTCTGGCACAGCATTTCCTCCGTGATGCCCAGTGAAGTGCCCAACCGCAATGCCTCAGAGAAAGCCGCCATCATCTGCCCGAAGAGCATGTTGTTGACCATTTTCATGCTGGCGCCCTGTCCGTGTCCGCCTATGTGCAGCACCGCTTTGCCCATGGTGTCCAGCAAAGGCCGTACTTCCTCCACATCATTGGTCTCGCCGCCTACCAGAAACACCAACTGACCGGTCTCAGCGGGTTTCAGCGAGCCAGAAACCGGCGCATCCAGGAAACGGTGTCCCATTTTGGTCGCTGCTTCGGCCATTCTCAGGCTGAAGGAGGGGTTCACGGTGCTGGCATCGATCCAGAGCGAGTTGCCGAGCAGTTCTTTTAAAAAGCCGTGCTGGCCCAATGCCGCCTCTTCCACCGATTCCGGGGTAGCCAGCATGGTGAACACCACGCGGCACTGCCGGCCCACTTCCTCAGGGCTGGAGGCCAGGGTGGCGCCGTTGGCCACCAGGTCATTCGCTTTTTCGGCGGTACGGTTGTAGACTACCAGGTGGTGACCCGCTTTCTGCAGATTGGCGGCCATGCGGCTGCCCATAATGCCCAGGCCTATAAATCCTACGTTCATGTCTTTCTGTTTTAGGTAAGAGACAAAGTAAGGATGTACGCACCGGCAGCGCAAGGGGTACAAGGGGATTCTCTGTTTCCGCAGCGTTTTTAAGGAAATAGCCTGAAAACAGGCATCAGGCTTGGCGGGGAAACAGAAATCGGAACGTGGTGCCCTCACTTGGGACAGATTCTACAGAAAGGTCAATGCCGTGGAAGGTGGCAATGGTTTTCACGATGGTTAGGCCAAGGCCGTGGCTTTCGCCGTCTGGGGCATGCAAACGCTTGAACCGGCTGAAAATGTGCGGCAACTGCTCTTCCTTGATGCCCACGCCGGTGTCTTTCACGGCAATTTCGTAGTCTTTACCGTGGGGCTGGCCTTTGATGCAGATGCTGCCTTCTGGTTTGTTGTATTTGATGGCGTTGTTCACCACGTTGAACAGCATGGTAAACAGCAGAGACTGGTTTGCTTTGGTTAAGGTGTAGTCGCCGGTGATCTCCACGTGCAGGTTTACCTCCCGGGCTTCGGCGCGCTCCTTTATCTCCTCGGCTACTTCCTCGGCCAATTGGGTGAGATCCACGGTTTCGTTGCGCAGGTATTGCTCGTTCTCAATGCGGGAGATGAGCAACAGCGCCTGGATGATGTTCTTTAGCCGGTGTAGGGTTCTGAGGTTGTCTACCAGTTTCTCCAGCATGCTTTCCGGGGTATCTGGGTCCGCAAGCAGGTTCTCCAGCCGCGTCTGCAGGATGGACACCGGCGTGAGCAGCTCATGCGAGACATTGCCAATAAACTCCTTTTCCTTCTGGAACGCCTCCTGAATTTGGCCCATCATGGCGTTGATGGTGTTGTTGAGGTACAGGAAGTCATCGGTGGAGGTCTGGAGCTTTTTAGGGGTGAAGGTGCTGGGGTGCTCCACGCGCTGCAGGCGTTTCACGATAAGCGTGAGCGGGCGCAGCAGAATCTTACTGAAAGCCAGATCAGAGAAAACGGTCAACAGCACCACGGCGGCCAGGAAATACAAGGCGTAGGCCTGCAGCGTTTTGCTGTTATTGTGAATGGTCGCCAACGACCGCCCAATTTCCAGCAGGTACCGCTTCTCACCTAAGTCAAAGGTGGAAGACAGCACCCGGTAGTTTACTACCTGGTTGTCTACCTTGCGCAGGCTGTTCTCAATGCTGTTCACCACCTTGCTAGATGAAATTTCCTCCAACGAGATGAATTCCTCTTTGAACAGGTTATAGCTCCCGTATGCTCCTGTTTCGCTGGTGATGAAAGACTCAATACCCTGTTCCTCAATGATCTGGTACATCCTTTCCTCTTTCTGCATGAGCCGCTCGTCGGCGTTGAGCAGGGCCACTTTGTTCACCAGAATAGGCAGCCCCAACACCAGCAACAACAGGATCAAGATCTTAGAGGCGGCACTGAAAAGGGCAAGTTTGGATTGAAGACGCATTAAGGATTGTGCAGATTTTTTAAGGAGTTCAGGTGCTAATGAACCTAGGAAGGGGAAGATTTAGAAATTTGAAGATCGGCTTTTTACTTTTAGACCTGAAGTTAGATCAATATAAGTCGTTTCTAGCCTATTTTGGCTAAAACAGGCTAGAAACGGCCACTTACCCAAATCCGGACCTTTTCCTCTAGCAGCTCCCAAATAAGAAAATTATACATCAGTCCATTAATTTAAGTAACACATTAAACAGTTAACCGGTAGCCTACGCCCCGCACGGTTTCCAGCCAGTCGGTGGTGGTGTGCGCCGATATCTTTTTGCGTAGGTTTTTGATATGCACATCAATGTAGTTGGAGTCATAGTCGTCTTCCAGGATGTTGCCCCAGATGTGCTCCGTGAGTTGCAGACGCGTTAAGATGCGGTTTTTGTGCAGCAGCAGGTAATGCAGAATATCAAACTCCTTTTTGGTAAGCACAATCTCCTGAGACCCGAAGGTCACGCGGCGGGCGCTGCTGTCGATCTCAAATCCGTGGAAAGCCACCGAGGATGATTTCAGCTTGAACTTGCGGCGAAGCACAGCCTGCATGCGGGCCTGCAACTCCAGCAAAGAGAACGGTTTGGGCAGGTAATCATCGGCCCCCAGGCCCAGTCCTTTGATCCGGTCTTCCAGAGCGCCGCGGGCCGTTAAGATGATAATGGCGGGGTCATGGTCTATCTCCTTTATCTCCTTGAGCAGGTCCATGCCTTCATAATCTGGCAGGCCCAGGTCCAGCAGAATGAAATCATAGCGGTTGACCGCGATCTTCTCAGAGGCTTCCCGGCCGTTGGAGGCCCAATCACAGATATAGTGTTCCTGCGCCAGAAAGTGCATGAGTTCAGTAGCCAGACTGGTTTCGTCTTCTACAATGAGGATGTGCATAGGGGTAGGGTTGGTAGCGGATTAAAAAGTATAGCTAAGGTTAAGCGACACAAAAGACTGTGCTTTGGACTCATCGCCCTCCAGGCGGTTCACCGGAAGCGCAAAGCGGTAGGCCGGCTCAATGTCCACGTTGTACAAGCTGAACACCAGCGGCACCGTGATGGAATAGTTGAGGACCTTGAACCGGGTGCTGGTAGTAGTGGTGCTGGTAGTAGTGGTACCGCCATTTCCGTTGCCATTGCCGTTCCCGTTGCCATTTCCATTTCCGTTGCCATTGCCAATGGGGTTCAATGGGTCTAAAACGGTACCCAGGCCTTTTTTCTTCTTCTGTGTCTCTACCGTGTGGGTCTCGGCGAACTCCTGGGTGCCGGCGATGATGCTGATCTTAGGGTCGATGCCCACCGGGTTCTTGCCTTTCCAGAGGTTCTGCAGGGGAATATAACGGGAGTTGTCCAACACCGTGAAAAGGTCGCTGCTGCCGCCGAAGATATAACTGGCGGTCACCCCGGTCAAGAGGTATTTCCAGTCCAGCGTACCGGAGGCAGTGGCCGCGTTAGACGTCACCGATTTCACCAAAGGCGTGTTGGGCCCGAAGAAAAAACGCGAGTAACTCACCAGACCATCGAAGCGGTTGCCTATTTTGAAGCTGTAGCCGGCAGAGACATCGGTCTCATCAATAAAGTCCTCGGTGTTGAACAACTGATACGACATCGCCGAGATGAACAACCCCGAGGTATGGGTATAGGTAAGCGAGGCTGCTATGTAGGGGTACTGCTGGGCCGTATTGCGCCCAAAAAAAGAGGCATTATTAGCCGTTTCCAGACCCACGGTCCACCAGCCGTTCTTCGTGGCGGTATCTTGGGCCAATGCCTTAGAAGGAGCCGCAAAGGTTAGCGCTTTTTCTTCTGCGTAGGCAGCGGAGGTGAGCCAGAAACTGAACAGGAAACAGAATCCAAAGCGTTTTTTCATCTGAGTAAATCTATCCATTTGGTAGTAGAAGAGAAGGCCCGCCTCCAATCAGAAGCGGCTAATTTGGTGTTACTGGAAGATACGTACTAAAAAGGAGGGTTAGTTTTTGCCCACTTTGATGCGGCCCACTCCTAAACCGCCCACTTTCACCGGCTTGGCAGATTTCACCGCTTTGGCCGCGTTGCCCACTGCCTTTGCGGTGTTGCCGGCATTAACCCCTCGGCCAGGGCGGGCTGCGCTTTGCGGACGGGCCGCTGAGCCCCGGGAAATCAGGCCATCTGCGTCTGCATCACCTGACACTTTCTCGGGTTTGCCCTGACGTTTGGCCGTGGCCACCTCTTTTACCTTTTGTTCCTCTTTGGGCTGTTCTTTGCCTTTCTGCTTTTCGGCTTTGCGCGGTTTTTCCTGTTGCAAAAGCGCGGTGCTTTCTGTGAGGGCAGATGCATCTACTGGAGCTGCCTTCTCGCCGGTGGTAACTTCTGCCTTGGCCATGACTATCGCTACAGCCTGGTGCGTGGCCGGTTCATTGCCTTGCGCAAATGCAGTACCGGTGCAAAGGGCCGCCGCTGCCAGTAAAAAGGATAATTTCATATAAGTGGGACGCATTCTAAACGCTAGATACTTCAAAGCTACTATGGAAAGATGAAGAGAAGGTGAATAATTCAGTTTCAGTGCATCTTTTAAGTAGACAATCAATTTAGAAAAATGATTCTGGGAGAGTTTTGCAAAAAAGAGGCCAAAACGGCAGCGCTGTTTTCCTCTTTAAAGTTCATCCTGTAAAGGAATTACCTATTACTCAGAGTGGGTGGCGCTTGGAAACCGTTGCACAGGGGTGCCATACGCCGGAGCGGAGTTGGCCAGAAGCCAATTCAGTACAAAGCAGATGCTGATAAATAGTTTCATGGTGTTGGTGTGTTAGGGTGAGGAGAAGTTTCAGCTGCCTTTGCCGGGGCAAAGGCAGCTGAGATAGGTTGGGATTATTTCTGGCCGATTTTCAGGTTGGCGCCTGCGTTCACTTTCACGGGGCGCACGCCTTTGGTGGAAAGGCCGGTGTTCACTTTGGCACGGCTGGCGCTGGAAGCGTTTACCTTTGCGGCTGCACCGGTCTCAGGTTGAATTCTGCCGGCTCTCTGGCGTTTCTCAGAGGCGGCGGCTTTCACGGCCTGACCTTTTTCTTTGCCGGTTTCCAGGGTTGCCTTGGCAACGGTGCTCACCGCTTGGCCGTGGTTTTCCACTTCCTGGGTGGCTACCTCTACATCGGTTTTGGCTTTTACTTTCAGGTCAGCGTTGGTTTGGGCCGCCGCTTCTTCCTGCTCTTCTCTTTGGGCCTTGGCTTTGGCTTTCAATTCGGCTCTGGCTTCGGCGGCAGCGTCAAGGGATGCTTCTTTTTGCGCTTTGGCTTCCTCGTGCTGGGCTTTCAACTCTTCTTTTTTGGCTTTGGCCTTGTCTTTGCTCGCTTTGGCCGACTCTTTTACTTCCATGGAGGTCTCGTCTTTTTTTGCTTTGGCTTTTGACTTGGCAACCTCGCTCACTGCCTGTCCCTTGGCGGCGGCATCGGTGGTCACGGTACCAGAGACATCGGTTTTGGTCGTGGTGCTTACAGTGGTGCCGTGAGTGGTTTTAGAGGTGGTCTGCCCGATGCCATTGGCGGTAGTGGTGGTCTGTGCGAAAGAAGTACCGGCAATCAGGAAAGAGGCGACAAAAAAGGTTAGCTTTTTCATGTTGGTGGATCGTTTTGGTTCGTGTTTGAGTCGTTTTAAATGATTAATGCGTCAAAACTACTGGGGCAAGATGAAGAGAAGATGAAGAATGGCCTTCATGGAATTTTTTTTCAAAAATTTTTTCTGGACGATTGAGAAAGCTGTTTCTGGCCTGTTTTAAGGGATTTCGGCTAAAAACAAAAAGGCCGCTCTTCCAGAAAAGAGCGGCCTTTTTAGTTGAAAGAGGCAGAAGATGAAGAAAATCTACAGAATCTTCACCTTTAGGTAAGAGGGTTGCTGGGCATTGTGGTACACCCGGTGGGTCGCCTTCTGGAAATCCTCGGCCTTGGCCTCATAGATATTAGGCACATACTTCTGCGGGTTGCGGTCTACGAGCGGGAACCACGTGCTCTGCACCTGCACCATAATGCGGTGGCCTTTCTTGAAGGTGTGCAGCACATCCTGCAAAGGCACGTTCACAGCCGTTACCTGGTTGGCCGTGAAAGGCTCTGGTTTCTCATAGCTGTTCCGGAAACGGCCGCGCAGCACCTCGCTACGCACCATCTGCTGGTAACCACCCATTTTCACCGAGGCCGGGTTATGCGCATTTTCCCGGGCGGTGTCTGGGTACACGTCAATCAGTTTCACCACCCAGTCGGCATCGGTGCCGGTTGTGGAAACGTTGAGCGCGGACAGGATCTCGCCAGCCAGGGTGATGTCTTCGGTTAAAACATCGGTCTGGTAGGTTAACACATCTGGGCGGCGGCTGGCGAAACGTTGGTCATCGGTCATGTACTCGCGGGTCATGCCGGTGGTGGTTTCCTCCGAGAACGGCACGGGTTTGCTGGGGTCGCTGATGAACTCGGCAAAGCCAGGGCCGGCAGCAGCCGGTTTCTCAAAGCTCAGCTTGCCGTTCTCCCCGAAGTACAGTATGCGTTCCTGGGTGTTTTTAGGCGGCCAGGCGGCAAACTCGCGCCACTGGTTCGCGCCGGTGTTGAACATGTACGCTTCGGGGAGGGCCGGTTGGCCTTTGCCGTTCTCCTTTAGATAATGGCGGAAGAACTTGGCCTCAATGTTTGGTCGGTAGAACTCTGAGGTGTTCTGGCGGAAAGAGACTTTGCCTAGGTGCTCACCGGTGGAGCGCGACCAGCCCCCGTGGAACCAAGGGCCCATCACGATGGTGTTGTACGTGCCGGGGTTGTTTTTCTCAATGGTTTTGTAGGTTTCCAGCGCCCCGAAAAGGTTCTCGGCATCAAACCAGCCGCCCACCACCATCACCGCGGGCTTGATGTTTTTCAGGTGCGGCCGGATGTTCATGGCTTGCCAGAAGGCATCGTAGTTTGGGTGCTGCACGATGTCGTTCCAGAAGGAGACATTGTTCTTCAGGTATTGGGCATTGGCGTTGGGCAAGGCGCCCATGCGCAGGAAGAAATCATAGCCGTCTGGCGTGCCGTGGTTGAAACGCGGCGCCCCGGTAGGCGAAGGCTGCGGGCGCGGCTGCCCGAAGGAAGCCAGGAAGTTGAAGGCGTGCGGCAAAAAGAAGGCGCCGTGGTGGTGAAAATCGTCCCAGAACCAATCGGTAACCGGCGCCTGCGGTGAGGCAGCCTTAAGGGCAGGGTGGTTGCTGAGCAGGCCTACGGTGGTGTAGTAGCCGGGGTAGGAGATTCCCCACTGGCCCACGCGGCCGTTGTTGTTGGGCACATTCTTCACGAGCCAGGCGATGGCATCATAGGAATCGGTAGTCTCGTCCACGTCCTTCTTGCCTTTCTTGGCGATGATGGGCTTCATGTTGATGAACTCGCCCTCGCTCATGTACTTGCCGCGCACGTCCTGGTAGGCGAAAATGTAGCCCTCGCGCATCATGTCTGGGGATGGCCCGATGCTGGTTTTGTACTTGTCCGCGCCGTACGGTCCCACCGAGTAAGGCGTGCGGCTAAGCATAATGGGGTATTTCTGGCTTTTGTCTTTGGGCGCATACACCACGGTAAACAGTTTGGTACCGTCGCGCATGGCAATCTGGTGCTCGGTTTTGGTGTAGTTCTGCCGGATGTAAGCCGAATCTGTAAGGGTTTGGGCAGAGGCGGTGAGGGTGGGCCACAGGAGCACCAGCACCAGCCATTGCCAGAGGGTTGGTTTCATAAATTGTTCTTTGCGTATAGTTTGGCGCCGACAATTTAGAGAATTCAGCCGCGGCAGACAACCTCTGTTTTTCAGCCGTTTTCCCAAGAATAGCCCTAAAACAACAAAGCACGAAACCCTTGCTATTCTGTTTTGGTGCTGCTTTAGAAAAAGGCACAAAAAAGGCCTGGTTTCCCAGGCCTTTACAGGTAAGCGTTCCAGAATTCTTATTGGCAGCTGTATTCCACGTTCATGGTGGTTACATCATTGTTCTGGGTGGTTTTGGTGATTTTGGTAGGGTAGCCTTTGTCGTTGAACACGTAGGTGTTGGTGTAAGAAAGGTCTTTGTCTACGGTGCTGCCTTCTTTCCGAACCTCGGTGATCACGTTGTTCACGCTGGCAGGGTTCAAGCCCGGCAATCCAACGAAGAGCGCCTCAAACGCAGAGATTGGGCTGTTTTTAGCGTCATAGGTGTACTCCGTAGTGGCAGCAGGAGAAGTAGACTCGTCTTCCTCGGTGAGCGGGTTGTCATAGTACTCTGTGGCTTTGGAGACGTTGCCTTTGGAATCATACTGGAAAGTGGACCAGCCCATAGAGAACGTTACGGGTTCTTCGTCTTCCTCGGCGGGGATTACAGCCAAACGGGTGATTTTGCTGATGCGGTTGCCGCTGTATTCAATTTCAGAGGCCATGCCCATGCCATCCATGTCGTCGCCGGTCAGCAGGGTGCCTGTCAGTTTGCCTTGGTCATCATAGGTGTACTCCAAGGTTCCGTCGCCCTGATCACCATCCGTAAATACCAATTTAGAAGGTTTGCCGGCTTTGCTGCCAGAAGAATGGTACTGTACGTTTACTGAGCCAAACTCACCATTAGAGAAAGAGGAGATCTTGTCATTGGCGTAGGTAACCGAGGTCACACCGTCTTCATCGGTGATCTTCACTGCTTTACAAGCCTGGATACCATCAATAGGAGTTGAATCTTCGTCATCGGTACAAGAACCCATGATGAATAAAGAGGCAGCAAAAAGGACTGGTAATAATTTAGGGAATTTCATTTTCTCGTTAAGTTGAAGGTGAGGGTTAGTAATTTTGACAAAGGATGCAAAGCGCTTATATGCATTTTCAAGAGTATAGACACCCTCCTCTGGCTTTACCCCTAATCCAACCCCAACATTTTTTATTTATATTCTTCTGTAGCTACACCTAACTGACTAGAGGCACCCCCAAAGGAGCACAGTTCTAGGAACTTAGGCGTAAATCCGTTTCCTGTAGAATCTGCTGCCAGCTTCAGGGGAAAACGAAGGGCAGATAGGGGAGAGGTGAATTGCGGAACCGGTTCGTTTCAGGGCTGATTCCTTAAAATCATGCTCAGAACGCCATTTTTTAAGCGTGATGTTTCAGCAATTTTTTTAAACTTTGGAACTTGCTTAACTCCCGTGTTAAGTCTACATCAAGCCAAACACTATGTTGAAATTTTACGTCAAGCTTGCCCTCTGCTGGGCAATGCTGCTGAGCGGGATGTCTGCGGCCCAGGCCCAGACCGCGTTGCAGACTCCTGAGCAATTTTTGGGTTACCGGTTGGGTGACCAGTTCACCTACCACGGCCGCCTGGTTGACTACGTACGCTACCTTGCCAGCCAGAACCCTACCAAGATGCAGGTGCAGACCTACGGCCAGACCTATGAGAAACGTCCTTTGCTGCTGGCCACCATCTCCTCACCGGCCAACATGCAGCGCCTGGAGGAAATCAGAACGAATAACTTAAAGAGTACCGGCCTGATGAGCGGTCAGCCAACGGGCGGCAAACAGCCGGCCATTGTGTGGCTCAGCTACAACATCCACGGCAACGAGTCTGTCTCCTCTGAGGCCGTGTTGCAGGTGCTGTATGATCTGCTGGACCCCAAGAACGCCCAAACCCAGAAATGGCTGGAGAACACCGTGGTGATGATTGACCCTTGCGTGAACCCAGACGGCCGCGAGCGCTACACCCAGTGGTACAACCGAGCCCGGAACCAGAACCCCAATGCCTCGCCATGGGCCTGGGAGCACAATGAGCCCTGGCCGGGCGGACGCCCCAACCACTATTACTTTGACCTGAACCGCGACTGGGCCTGGCAAACGCAAACCGAGTCTAAGCAGCGCGCCGTGGTGTACAACCAATGGATGCCCCAGCTTCACGCCGATTTCCATGAGCAGGGTGTAGACAACCCGTATTACTTCGCACCCTCGGCGAAGCCTTACCACGATGCCATCACCCCTTGGCAGCGCGAGTTCCAGGGCATTATTGGTGACTACAACCGCAAGTACTTTGACAAAAACAACTGGCTGTACTTCACCCGCGAGAACTTTGACTTGTTCTACCCCAGCTACGGCGACACCTGGCCTACGTACCAGGGCGCTATTGCCATGACCTATGAGCAGGGCGGTTCCGGCCGCGCCGGGGTAGTCATTCAGAAATCAGACGGCGACAGTCTTACGTTGTCTCAGCGTATTGCCCACCACCACGCCGCCAGTTTGGCTACCGTGGAAGCCATTTCTGACAAGTCTGACCAAGTGATTAAGGAGTTCAAGAGATTCTACTCCGATGCCCTGGACAAGCCTTATGGCCAGTACCGCAGTTACGTGTTCAAAGTGAAAGGCGAGGAAGGCCGCATCAAAGACCTGACCGAGTACCTGGACCGCCAGCAGATCCGCTACGGCTACGCTAAATCCGGTGGAAGCAGCAAAGGGTTTAACTACGGAACTGGCAAAACAGAATCAGTGAAATACGAGGGCGGTGACCTGGTGATCAGCGCCTATCAGCCCAAATCCACCTTGCTGAACGTGTTATTTGAGCCAACTGCCCGCCTGGAGGATTCCGTGACGTATGACATCACCGCCTGGTCTTTGCCTTACGCCTACGGCCTGAAAGGTGCCGCGTTTACGGGCCGTATTTCCATGAACGAGGCCAAACCAGCCGCCGCAGCCATCACCAATACAACTGTGCCTGCTGCGTACGCCTACATCGCGCGTTGGAACGGCGTGCAGGACCTGAAATTCCTGGCTTCGCTGCTCAAGTCCAAAGTGCGCGTGCGTTACTCAGAGGTGCCTTTTGAGCAAAACAAGGAGACCTACGCACCGGGCACGCTTATCATCACCCGCACCGGCAACGAAGGGCTGGGCGCCAAGTTTGACCAGATCGTGACCCGCGCCGCCGATTCTCTGGGCGTGAAGCTGGCATCTACCACCTCCGGTTTTGTGAGTTCGGGTTCCGATTTCGGATCGCGCAACATCCGGTACGTGAAGGCACCGCGTGTGGCCTTGATGACCGGCGAAGGCGTGTCTGCGTACGGATTTGGGGAAATCTGGCATTACTTTGAGCAGCAGATCGGGTACCCCGTGACGGTGCTGGGCGCCGATTACTTCGCCAGTGTGCCGCTGCATGAGTTTGATGTGCTTATCCTGCCTACCGGCTCTTACGGCCGCATCCTGGACGAGCGCAACCTGACAAAAGTAAAGGATTGGGTACGCGCCGGCGGCAAGCTCATTGCCATGGAAAGCGCCGTGACCTTCCTGGCGGATAAACCTGATTTCGCAGTGAAGAAAAAGGCCGCCGATACCACCAACGCCAAGAAAGGCGCTACGGAGGAGGACCTGAAGAAATACGCCAACCGTGAGCGGGAATCCATCTCTGAGGAGGTGCAGGGCAGTGTGTTCAGAGTCAACCTGGACAACACCCATCCGCTGGCCTTCGGGTACGGCACTACGTATCCCGCTTTGATCAGAACCAACACGCTGCCTCAGTTCATGAAAGATGCCTGGAACGTGGGGGTGGTGAAGAAAGAAGCGCCGGCTACCGGTTTTGTAGGCTCCAAAGCCAGCAGCAATCTGCAGAACGGCCTGGTGCTGGGCGTGCAGGACCTGGGGCGTGGCAGTGTGGTGTACCTAGTAGACAATCCGTTGTTCAGAGCCTTCTGGCAAGGCGGCAAGCTGCTCTTCGGGAACGCTGTGTTTTTGGTAGGACAGTAATTCAGCCGACATTCAGAACAAAAACAGAAACGCCCGCTTTAAGCGGGCGTTTCTGTTTACAGGCTATTTTGGTGAAAACAGGCTGTAAACAAGAACTTCGGAACCGATTACCGGAGGGCCGTATAAGGGAAAACCACTATCTTGTACGAGGTTCATCAGATACAACTATGCGTTCTGTCTCTAACATTGCTGCCGTTTCCCTGTTCTTGCTGGCCGGTTTGGCTGGCTGCGCCAAAAAAACATCGTCTAACGGAGGTTCCGTGAGCGCCACCACTGCCGGGGAACCGCAATTATCCAGTGACCAAGTAGCCCAGGCCCGAAGCAATTACACCAATTACTGCGGGGGTTGCCATGGCCGGGAATTGGAGACTTTCGTGAACCGCAAATGGCAGCATGGAGATTCGCCGGAGGCACTCTTCAAAGGCATCAAACACGGCTACCCTGAGCAGGGCATGCCCGCCTACGCCACCACCTTTTCTGATGATCAAATTACCCAGTTGGTCTCCTTCATCCGGCAGGGAATACAGGCGCAGAAAGACAAACCGGAGAGTAAATCCAACGTCACGGTTCACCGGTCAGAGAAAGTGAATTTTGAGCTGGAGCAGGTGGTCACCGGCCTGGATGTGCCCTGGGCCATGGCGTTTCTGCCCAACGGCGACATGCTGATCACCGAACGCTCCGGCACCTTGTACCGCTTCACCAAGAACAAAGAGCTGCAAAGGATTGAAGGTGTTCCCCAGGTCCTGAGCCAAGGCCAAGGCGGTTTGCTGGACGTGAAACTGCACCCAGATTTTGCAAAGAACAACGTGCTTTTCCTTTCCTACTCGGCCTTCAAGAAAGACGGCGGGCAGACGCTGTCCACCACGGCCATTACGCGAGCGCGTTTAGACGGAAATAGCCTTACGGACCAGAAGCAGATCTTTGAGGGCCTGCCTTACCTGAGAACGCGCCATCACTACGGCTGTCGCATGGAGTTCGGGCGGGACGGGTACCTGTATTTCTCCATGGGCGATAGGGGCGGCACCCGCGAGAATCCGCAGAACCTCAACGTGCACCCCGGCAAGATCCACCGCATCAAAGAAGACGGCAGCATCCCCGCTGATAACCCGTTCGTGAACAAGTCCGGCGCTATGGCCTCCATCTTCACCTTCGGGAACCGCAATCCGCAGGGGGTGGCGCTGAATCCTACCTCCGGGGAGGTTTGGGCGCACGAGCATGGGCCCAAAGGCGGCGATGAGGTGAACATCCTGAAAAAAGGCGCTAACTACGGCTGGGCCGATGTAACGTACGGCATTGACTACAACGGCTCCAAAATCTCTGACCTGAAGCAGAAAGCAGGCATCACGGATGCTATCAAGTACTGGGTGCCTTCCATTGCCCCCTCGGGCATGGCGTTTGTGACCGGGAACCGCTACAAAGGCTGGGAAGGCGATCTGTTGGTGGGCTCTCTCAGCTACAAGTTCCTGAGCCGCCTGGACGTGGACGGGAACCGGGTCATCAAAGAAGAACGACTGCTGTCAGACATTGGCCGGGTGCGGGACGTGCGCCAGAGCCCCGATGGCTACATCTACCTTGCGGTAGAAAACCCCGGCGTCATTTACCGCTTAGTGCCTTCAGATGAACCCAATGCTGGGAATTGATTTAGTAGCGCTGTGAGATAGCTGTTTCGGGGCTTGATTTTAGAAAAGAGCTCTTAAACGCTTTTGCTTTGAAAGCGAGTGGTCCAACGCCATTAGTCTGGTACCTGCACGTACACCCCATCTTCCCGCACTTCTAACGGAAAACGCTCCAAGGGACGGGTGCGGCCTCTGCATTCTTCCCCCGAGATAAGGTGAAAGCGGTAGCTGTGCCACGGGCAGATAATCTCATTGAGGTAATTGGTGGTGCCTCGGCTCAACGCGTCACCCAAGTGCGGGCAAAGGTTCTCCACTGCAAAAAGCCCGGTTGGGGTGTGGGCGATGCAGATTTCCTTTCCGGCAGCCACTACCGCCGTTGACTTGGTCACCGGAATCTGCTTTTTAGCCTGGGCCTCACTGTCAAAGATTTTGATCCATTGCATAGGTCTGCGTACGGGGAAGGGAGAAAACCTGTTTTGGACCTGATTTACGGAAAACGGCGGGAAAATGGAAGGGAATGGTTTGGAAAAGCCCGAAAATGAAAAAGCCCGGAAAAACCGGGCCCCTTACACCAAACTAACAAACAAAACTTTAAACAAACCTAAATACTGAACGAGACCGAGGGAAGAGCAGCCAGCTGAGAGGGAATCAGGGGCTGTGGTCTCGTTTAGTGATACAAATATGCAGTGCTTTTGCCCCGGTGGCAACCCAAACAAGAGGAAACGGCCTTTTTCCTGTCTGAAACCAGACAAAGCCGGAGTGAACTGGAATATAGGGGTGTGAACCGGACAAAACCGCACCTGAATCGGCCATCCAAAATCCCAGATTTTCTGATAAACGCAGCAAAAAACAGATGACCAGTTCGCAAAAAATCAGGTTTGCAGCAGCCAAAAGCCTAAAAACATCTTCATCGGGTGAAAAAATAGCTTTCTTGTGCTTTGTCTTCTAAATTCTGATGAACCGTGTAAAACCCGGTATAAAGTTGACGAACCGGACTGAACTGGAATTTTTGGTCTCCCAAGGCTTTCTGGAAGAGGATAGGTGAGCCTTATCCAAGGGCTTGGCCGTTTTAGCGGCCTTTTTATCTTTTTACCTCTGAAATTGAGAATCTTACCGAATTATCCTTTTCTTTATAAGGAAGAGCAACTGGGCTGCCTTTGTAGAAGGTAGGAGAGAGTGTAGTGGAGGAGCGGTCGCTTTTAGTGTTTCATCGCTTAACAATCGTTATAAACTCCTCCCCTCTATGGTGGCATTTTGCTTTAAAGAACAGTTTTCACAACGCAAACATAGTATAGCTAAAACGGTTCAGCCCCTGCTTCTCCTTTGCCTGTTGCTGTTCATTTCCTTCTCAAGTGCGGGGCAGTTCATCTCCAGGGGAGATGCCTCCCAAATTTCCTCCACGTGCTACAGGATCACTCCAGATGTCTCCTCCCGGTTCGGCACCATCTGGTGGAAAGACAAAATAGACCTTACCCAGCCCTTTGAGGTTTCCTTTATCATCTTCTTAGGATCTAAAGACGGTGATGGGGCAGACGGCATAGCGTTTGTGTTTCAAAATGACCCCAGGGGCATGGACGCCCGCGGAAGTTCGGGCAGTGGGTTGGGGTTTGGCTATGATGAGTTTAACCCGAATGCGGGACAGGCCATTTCTCCCTCCGTGGGCATTGAGTTTGATACCTTTGACAACACCTCTATTACTGGCGGCGTTTCGGTAACCGGTGATATCCCCCAGGACCACACCACGGTGGTGTATGACGGGAAAGTAAGCACCCCCAAACTGCCCCCGGTTTTCATTGACCCAGACAACGCCAACGTGGAAGATAACCGCTGCCACACCTACAAAATCACCTGGAACCCTGCCACCAAAGAACTGCAGCTTTTCTTTGACGGCAAACGCCGCTTCAGCCACCAGGACGATCTGGTGAAGAATGTCTTTGCGGGAGCCAAAGAAGTGTACTATGGTTTCACCGGCTCTACGGGCGGATTCCAGAACGAACAAACCATTTGCATCATTGACCCTGCCAGCAAGCCTGAGGCCCGCAATGACCAAGGGCAGGCCCAACCTTTGAAGCCAGCCACGCTGCCCGTGATGCAGAACGACCTCCACACCAAAAACGAACCTATCCGGGTGACCAGGGTAGTGACGCCGCCACTGCATGGAACCACCACTATTTTCGAAAACCAGGTCATTTACACGGCTAACCGGGGCTATACCGGGGCTGACACCTTTGTGTACGAAGTATGCGAAAGCGCCTCGGACCAATGCTACACCAAATGCGCCACCGCTACCGTGACCATGCAAGTTGCCTGCCCACCTATGGCCACGCCCACTCTGCAGGCCAATGGAGCGCTGGTCATCTGCGCCGGAAGTAAAACCCAACTCACCGCTACCCAAGGTGAAAACTACATGTACCAGTGGCGAAGGAACGGCCAAGCGGTGGGCGGCCTCGTGAGTACCAATACGCTGGAGGTGCAGGAGGCTGGGCAGTACTCCGCCGATGTCCTCAACGCCTGTGGTGCCTTGCTCACGACCAACAACCTGACTGTCACCGTGAAAGCATTGCCGCTCGCCCCATCGGTGACAAGTGCCACCAATTGCGGACCGGGCAGCGTGACGTTAAAAGCAGAGAGTAGCACTGCTGTGGAGGCCTTCCGGTGGTATGACGCCGCTTCTGCCACGGTTCCCCTCCAGGAAAGCCCCATCGGGATATTCAAGACTCCGGATCTGGTGAAGAGTACCACGTACTATGTCTCGGTGGTGCAGAACGGCTGCGAAGGCCCCAGAGCCCCGGTAGAAGCCATCATCCAGGCGTTACCCTTGATACAGGCTGGGCCCGATGTGACCATCAACTTGGGGCAGAGCACAGAGTTGCAGGCGAGCGGCGGGGTTTCCTATTCTTGGCAGCCAAGCATGGGTTTGAGCAATACTTCTGGCGCAACTACCAAGGCCCAGCCCCAGGAAACCACTACCTACACCGTCACTGCGCAAGATGCCCAGGGATGCGAGAACCAGGCCACGGTCACCGTCACCGTCACCAAAAACGTGGTTATTCCTACGGCTTTCTCTCCTAATGGCGATGGCACAAATGAGACGTGGGAAATCACCAACATCTTCAGCTATCCCAATGCTACCCTTCGTGTCTTTGACCGATGGGGCGGAAACGTCTTTGAGTCAAAAGGCTACCGCAACGACTGGAACGGTACCCAGAAAGGAAAACCGCTGCCCGTAGGGACTTATTTCTACCACCTCAACCTTGACCAGGGCCGTACCCTGACGGGTTCTGTTTCTATTGTAAGATGAACTTCCGGAACCCAATGACCAGAATGCTGCTGCTGGGCGGCTTACTCTTCGGCGTATCTTTATCCTTGACGGCGCAGCAGCGGCCCCAACACACGCAGTACATGCTCAACAACTATGTACTGAACCCTGCCATTACCGGCATTGAAGACTATCTGGATTTGAAACTCAGCAGCCGGAGCCAATGGGTGGGTATTGATGGTGCGCCGCTCACGCTGTATCTCACCGGGCACACCAAACTAGGGCTGAACAATCCGTCTTCTATCCTGAACGAGGCAGACAACAAGCAAGGAGACTTCGCGCCCACGCCTAAACAGTACGGAACCCACCGGAAGCACAAGCCGCACCATGGCGTGGGAGGTAGCATCTTGTATGACCGTATCGGGCCCTTTGTCCGCACCGAGGTGAATGCCTCTTATGCTTACCATCTGTGGCTGAACGCAAAAATGAAACTTTCAGCCGGCGCCTCTGCAGGGTTCCTGCGGCAATCTTTCCGGGCAGACAAGGTGACATTCGCTGATCCTGCGGATTTGGTGAACACGGGCCGGTCCTCTATTAACCCCAACTTCTCCCTAGGGCTTTGGCTCTACTCCCAGAACTTCTACGCGGGTGTTTCTGGCGCCCAGTTGCTGGGGCAGGATCTTTCCAGCCAAAAGGAAACAAAGTTTCTGCCGCACTACTTTGTGACCGGTGCCTATAAACTGAACATATCGCCAGAGGTTGCGTTGGTCCCCTCGGTGCTTATGAAATGGATGCGGCCTTTGCCTGTCTCCCTGGATTACAACCTAAAGGCCATCTATGATAACCGGTTCTGGCTGGGAGGTTCTTACCGGCAGGGAGAGAGTTTTGCGGCCTTGGCAGGCTTATCCCTCAACTCTATGTTTGAAATCAGCTATGCCTATGACCTGGGCACCGGTGACGTAAGCCGGGAGGGAGCCGGCAGCCATGAATTGCTGCTGGGCGTGCGCTTGCTCAACCATCGGCGGGCCGTAAGCCCCAGCAATCTATGGTAAGAATACCTTAACGACCCTTCCAGCTTTGCTGTTAAGAAAGGTTATTCATTGTGAGCCTGTTTTAGAACCGATTTTCAGAAAAGGGCAGGAAAACGGAACCGGTGCGTTTGGTAAGGCCTGAAAATGAAAAAGCCCGGAAAAACCGGGCCCCTTACACCAAACTAACAAACAAAACCTAATTCTCTTTTAAGAGCTGAGTTGTCTCAGCAACCTTTCAGGCGGTGGGGATTCATTCTCTGGGAGAAGACTCAGCCGCTTTCTGCCTGACTGGTGATACAAATATGCAGTGGTTTTGCGCCTACGCCAACCATAACCAGAGGAAGCGGGCCTTTTCCTGCCTGAAACCAGCAAAACAAGGAGTGAACCGGGTAAAGCAACGACGAACTCGCCCCAAGTCCCTTAGAGATATAGTGCTATTTATATAAAAGAGAAAAGCCATCCTTTAAAGAATGGCTTGGAGGGGAAAAGGGAAAAAAAATGCTTAAAAGTAGTCTATCACCAGAGCGCAAGCGGATAGAAGAAGACTACTTTTAAGCTGAAATAGAGTGTGAATGTATAGTCTTTAACGACCCTAAATCATTAAGGTTTAAGTGAGTATAAAGAAATGTTAGATTTTTTTTCAAAAACCTCCTTCTGGCCTTCCAGGAGCAATATTTTTAAGGTCTTGTCTCCGGTGTTCCAATTCTTGTACTGGGACAGGTCCATCCACAGGCGGTCGCCGGCTTTAACGGTTACAATTTTCTCCTGGCCGTCTGCGGTCACCATGCGCAGGGTTCCTTCGTTGGCGGCGTAGGCTTCCTGCTCCGGAGAGGCGTGGAAATCAAGGTACTCACCTGGCTTTAGTTCTAATGACAAGATGCGCAGGTTATCGGTTTTCAAAACGTGTTTGAAGACTTTGGTAGTGCGGGTGGTAGGTCCGTTGGCAGGCGTGTTTCCAGCGAAGGCAGGAACCAGGGTGAACAGGAAACAAACGGTGAAGAAGGCGGAAGTTAATTTAGTTTTCATGTTTTTTTATGGTTAAAATTTTTAAACTTTTTTAGAAGGAGTTGCCCTCTTTTGGGTTATCCCTTTTGATTATATAGATGCAAATTTGGGTAAAACGTTGCTTGGTTGTATGTTAATGGTTTGTTAAAAGGCTTAAAACCAGGATGAAGCCGAAGAAACCGAAACTGAGGCTGCCTTTTTTGCGGATGAAAGAGACAAGAATTTTTTGACTCATTTCTGGAAAGAAGCTTCTGAACAATCTTTGGTCTCAAACCTCTGATGTAAAGACAGAGAGAAGGCACCTAACCCTATTGGTGTTGAAGGTGTTTTTGCGCAGGGAAAGAATTTACCCACCTGAAACCGGATATTCACCTGCTGAACCTTGCACGCCTGCCTCTCTGAGGAGGGCAGAAACAATTCGGGCCTGTTTTAAAGAAAACAGGCCCGAAACGGCAAATATGATATGTGAGACGAAAGAAGTTAGGAAGGGTCTACGTCAATGACTACCCGCGCATTCTTGAATTCCTTGGTTTTAAGCAGACTTTGCACAGCGTCCAGCACCTGGAATTTGGATTCCCGCAGATGGCTGCTGTCGCGGTCCAGTTTCACGTGAATTTCCTGCAGGAACTGGTTCCTGATCTTGAAGATGTGCGGGGCCTCGGGGCCGAGCACGCCGGTTTTGCCTAAGCGGTCTACCAGTTCTTTGGCCAACAGAATGGCCGCCGCTTCGCAGGGACGGGCCTCGGGGTGTTTTACCGTGAGCCGGATCATCCGCACGAAGGGCGGGTACCGGAACTTCTGGCGTTCGGCGATCTCCTGTTCGTACAGGCCGCGGTAATCGCCCTCAATCACCCGCTGGAAAATGTTTTGGTTGGGGTTAGCCGTCTGGATGAGCACTTTGCCTTTGTTGCCCTTCCGGCCGGCCCGGCCACTTACCTGCACAAACAACTGGTACGCCCGCTCATGCGCCCTGAAATCGGGGAAGTGGATGATGCTATCGGCACTGAGAATGCCCACCAGGCTTACGTGCTCAAAATCCAAGCCTTTGGTCACCATCTGGGTGCCCACCAGCACGTTGGTGCGCTGCTGCTCAAAGTCCTCAATAATCTGCTGGTGGCTGTTCTTCTTTTTGGTGGTATCCAGGTCCATGCGCTGGATGCGGGCCTCGGGCATGATCAGCTTCAGCTCATCCTCAATCTTCTCCGTCCCGAAACCCACGGTCTTCAGCATGGTAGAGCCGCAGGCGGGGCAGTCCGTGGGTTTGCGCTCGGTGTAGCCACAGTAATGGCAGCGCAGCTCGTTGGAGAACTTATGGTAAGAGAGACTCACGGCGCAGTTGCGGCATTTGGGAATCCAGGCGCAGTCGTTGCAGTCAATAAAGGGCGCGTAGCCCCGGCGGTTCTGGAACAGAATCACCTGCTCATGGCGGTAAAGCGCATCCTGGATGTCGTGCACCAACCGATTGGAGAAGTGGCTCATCATGTTCTTACGCAGGCTCTCGCGGCGGGTATCCACCAACTCCACCTCGGGCAACGTAGCCGCACCGTAGCGCTCATGCAGGTTCACCAGGCCCCAACGGCCGGTCTGGCAATGATAATAAGATTCTATGGACGGCGTAGCCGATCCCAGCAGCGTCCGGGCGCCCTGGAACTGTGCCATCATGAAGGCCACCTCGCGGGCATTGTAGCGCGGCGCTGGCTCATGCTGCTTGTAAGACGGCTCGTGCTCCTCGTCCACAATAATGAGCGAAAGTGAATGGAAAGGCAAAAATACTGAAGACCGTACGCCCACCACCACCTGGAACCGCCCCGACAGGATTCCGTTCCAGACCTCCACGCGCTCGTTGTCTGAGAACTTGGAATGGTAAACGCCCAACCTGTCGCCAAACACGCGTTTCAAGCGGGTTACAATCTGGGCGGTCAGCGCGATCTCCGGTAACAGGTACAGGACCTGACCACCGGCTTCCACGGCTTTCTGGATCAGGTCAATGTAAATCTCGGTTTTGCCGCTGCCCGTGATGCCGTGCAACAGCACCGTGCTTTTCTCCCCGAAGGTCTCCAGGATTTGGTCACGGGCAGCTGTTTGGGCCGGAGACAACTCAGAATGCAGGTACGGTCCGCGCCCTTCGGCCATAGGGAAGCGGCTTACCACCACGTCAAACTGCTCCAGCACGCCGTGCTTGAGCAAGGTATTAATAGCCGATAAGGACAGGTGCGGATTGGACGTGAGCACGTTTTTCTCCAGCCCTTCCTCGTTCATGCGCAGGTTCTGCAGAATAGGCGTGAGCTGCACGTATTTCAGCAACACGTCCAGTTGCTTGGGTTTGGCCGCCAGTTGGTTGAAAAGCTCTTCCAGGGTTTCCTCGTCGGTGGTGAACATGGGCGCCAGGCGCACCTTCTTTACCACTTTGGGGGCGTATTTCTCGGCTATTTCCTCGTAGATAATGATGATATCCTTGAGCAAAAGCGACTTGATGATCTTATGGAAACTGGTCAGCTGCAGCAACTGGCCCACCTCAGTGAAAGTGAGGTGCTGTTTTTGGCGCAGCGCGAAAATGATCTTCTCCTCGTGACTGGTGAGGGGCCACTCGTTCGTTTCGGCGTTGAACTGCGGGTGCAGCTGGATTTTGGACTCGCTGCTGAGCTTGAGGGCCGAGGGCAGGGCTGCGTTAATGACCTCGCCAAGGGTGCAGAGATAGTACTCGGCCATCCAGAGGAAAAGGCGGAGCTGCGGACCGGTGACCACAGGCTTCTCGTCAATGACCTCCAGCAGGTATTTGGCCTGGTACTCTTTGGGCGGCTGCTCGTGCACGCGCGCCACTACGCAGCTCAGGACTTTCTTGGAGCCAAACTGGACCAAGACGCGGGCACCTACCAGCACCTCATCGCTCATCTGGTAAGGAACCCGGTAGGTGTAAAGCTTGGGAAGGGGTAAAGGCAAAATGACGTCCGCGAACAGGGTAATCCGTTCAGGGACGTCATCAGCAGGAATATGAAATTCTAATTCTGGTGTCAAAGCGTCCGGTTTGGGCCAAAGTTCGGAAAAACAGCCCGGAAACGGAAACTTTCCTTATTTCACCTGATACTCTTCTACCAATAAGACTACTTTCTTGTCTTGTGGGGTTTTGTCTTGCAGCACCGTGGTATACAGCAGCACTGGCTCATCTTCGCGCAGCTCAATCCCCAACTGGTCTACCAACGAGGATTTCACCGGGAGCCATACTTCTTTGTCGGCGGAGGTGAAGAGCACTTCTTTGCGGTACTGGCGGATGTTGCCCGGCTTAAAGCCATTGTTCTTCATGCGCTGGATATTCTCCAGGCTGATGTTGCGGGTCTTGCCTTCGTACACCAAAGAGATACGGCAAGCCGGAAGGTCCACTTGCCCCGAAGGAGCCTGGGAAACAGCTGGTGCCGGGCTTTGCAGGGCTTCAAGCGTGGTCTCTGGATGGGTTTTCTGTAAACGCTTCCAGTAACCGTCTCCATTCTGGGAAAAGGCAGAAGCTGAGCAGGCAAGCAAAAGGCCGCCCAGGATAAATATCTTTTTCACGTTAGGTTTGGTTTAGGTTATGGGAAGGCAACAGCCACAAAACCTAAACGGTTCTACCCGACGGCAAAAAATAGGAATTTATTCGTAACCTTAAATATTGGGTTCTTTTTATACAAACGCCCAGAACAAAGAATCGGCTTTCTTTGGTTGAAGAAAGCCGATTCTTTTATAGCCTCTATACGCAAATTCTAGATATGGCTTACCTGGTCCAGCGCCTCGGCCACAGATTGCACCGGCAACTGGCAGGCTCGGTTGTAGCATACATAGATAGTGGTTTGCCCTTGGTAGGCGGTTCTGTCCTCCAGCAGGGACAGGGTGGAGGAGCCTTCTTCCTTGGTGCCCACTAATAAAGCGTTGGGAAGAAAATGCTGCTGCAGCAAGTTGCGGAAAGAATGCGCCTCCGGGCCCACAATGGCGATCTCAGCGGTAGGTTTCAGTTTCAGGAAGTACAGCGAAGCCCAGTTAGCCAGGTGCGAAGGCTCCTGCACCACCAAGTCGCGCACTCGGGAAAGCATGCGGTCTGAGAGGCTGGAATAGCGCTCTTTTTCCAAAAACAGGCCTAAAAGGTGCAGGTTCATGGCCATGACAGAGTTGGAGGCCGGCACCACGTTGTCAAAAATCTCCTTTTTACGGGCGATCAACTGCTCTCCTGCATTACTGGTAAAGAAGAAGAGGTCTTCCTCAGAGTCAAAGAAATGGGCCAGCGTGTAGTCCGTGAGTTTTCGGGCTTCTTTTAGCCAATTCTCCTCAAACGTGATTTGGTACAATCCCAGTAAGGCCTGAATCAGGAGGGCGTAATCTTCCAGGAAACCGTCAATGGTGGCTTTGCCTTCTTTGTAGTTGTGGAAGAGCTGGTCTTCCTGTTTCACGTGATGCAGCAGGAAATGCGCGTTGGCGCAGGCGAGTTCCAGAATCCTAGGTTCCCCGAAGGCGCGGTAGGCATCGGTGAGCCCGATGAGCATGAGCGCGTTCCAGGAAGTCAGGATTTTGTCATCCAAGCCGGGCCGGATGCGCTCGGTGCGAGCCTGCAGCAGGGTGTCTTTCCAGTTCTGCACGTGTTCCTGCAGTTCATCCAACGAAAGTCCCTGGTCCGCGGCGAAGGCTTCATCGGTCTGGCGGCGGTGCAGGATGTTCACGCCGTGCTCCCAGTTTCCTTCCGGAGAGGTGTTGTAGTACTTGCCTGCCAACTCGGCTTCCCCGCCCAGGATTTGGTTCAGCTCGGCTTGGGTGAAGACGTAGAACTTGCCTTCCACACCTTCGCTGTCGGCATCTAGGGAGGAATAGAAGCCGCCCTCGGGGCTGGTGAGCTCGCGCTCCACAAAGGCGATGGTTTCCAGCACCACCTGGCGGTACAGTTCGTTGCGGGTCACCTGATAAGCCTCAGAGTACAGGCTTATGAGTTGCCCGTTGTCATAGAGCATCTCCTCGAAGTGAGGCACGAGCCATTCCTCGTCGGTGGAATATCGGGCGAAGCCGCCGCCCACCTGGTCATAAATGCCCCCGAAAGCCATCTCTTCCAGCGTAAGGTTAACCTGTTCGAGGGCGGTTAGCTCTTG
The DNA here is from genome assembly GCF_008271695.1 of Rufibacter hautae. Classification (GTDB taxonomy): domain Bacteria; phylum Bacteroidota; class Bacteroidia; order Cytophagales; family Hymenobacteraceae; genus Nibribacter; species Nibribacter hautae. The sequence continues at coordinate 47,525 of NZ_VKKY01000001.1, read as the reverse complement.
GCTATGGTGGTAATACCGGAGCAGAAAGCGCCAGATACTGGGCATGGGGAATTTAGGCGCGCCGCTGGTGCCGCCGCGCTTCAGGTCAAAGCGGCCTTTCAGGCGCTGGAACATCTGCTCAAAGTCCACTGGGTTGAAGTCCGGATTGCTTTGCTTGAGGCCGTATCTGGCCAGCTCGCTTTGGTTCAGGTGCTGCACAAACTGTTCAGCGGATTGGTCCAGTTCCTTCCGGCTTTTGGTGTAGGCATCAGAGATGCTCTGGAGCAGCTGCATCCAGTTCTGGGGAAGGAAGTAGGTGCCGCCGTAGAAAGGCTTGGCGTCTGAGTTAAGGAACACGTTCAGGGGCCAGCCGCCCTGCAGGCCCATGGCTTGGAGGGCATCCATGTACACCTGATCCACATCGGGGCGTTCCTCGCGGTCTACCTTGATGCAGACAAAGTGCTGGTTCATGACCTTGGCAATGGTTTCCAGCTCGAAGGATTCATGTTCCATCACGTGGCACCAGTGGCATGCGGCATACCCGATACTTACCAGAATGGGTTTCTGCTCGGCTTTGGCTTTCTCCAGCGCCTCTGGTCCCCAAGGGTACCAATCTACCGGGTTATAGGCATGTTGCAGCAGATAAGGGCTGGATTCCTGGGCAAGGCGGTTGGGCTTTTTTTCCATAGATAGAAGGGTAAAGTCACAAGGCGTTTAGAAGCTCTTTTTCTGAAAAGACGCGCTAAACGCAACTACTGCATACGCAATTGGCGCTGCACCGTGTCAATTTCAGCCTGCACATCTGCCTCGTGGGCCAGATTGGTCAACTTCTGCAGGAGTTTCTGGAGGAATTTTTGGTGCGCCGGACTGTCTGGGTGAAAGGATTTGTGGGCCAGCTCGCGCTGCACCTCAGTCCAGCGGGAGAGGAACTGCAGGAAAGCCTCATCGGCGTACGCCTGAAGGAATTTCTCCCAAATGTAGTTCTCCGCCATCGGGGTGGGGTGCAGCAGGTCATCGGCGTAAAAGCGGTAATCGCGGAGATCATCCAGCAACAGCTCGTAGGCTGGGAAGTACGTGAGGTTGGGGTGTTGTTCCTGGGCCAAATGCGCGGCTACCCGCAGCAGGCTTTTGCTTACGCTGTTGAGCGGCAGCGTGTCTTTGAGGTGCCGCACAGGGCTGACGGTGAGAATCACCTGAATGTCGGGACAATGCCTTTGCAGCAGTTCCAGGGTCTTGCGGGTGTCAGCTGTGATTTCCTCTAGGGAGAGCAGACGTTTGGTAAAGGCTTTTTGGGGCACTTTATGGCAATTGGCCACTAAAACGCCAGTGTCCTGGCGTTCATAGATGTACGCCGTTCCCCAGGTAAGCATGACAGCTTGGCTTTGCTTTAAAAAGGTTTGGGCATGCCTAAGCCGGTGCCGCAGCATCTGCAGCAACGCCTCTGGTTCTGGGTGCGAGAAAGACGAGTGGAAGTCATAATGGTACCAAATCCCGTTATGCTGCACTAAGCCCTCTTCCAGACCGGATTCGTCCTGCTCCAACACGGCCCGCAGCAGTTTATGGATGGACACCGGATTAAAAACAGTGCCGAACGGATTGACCAGCGCGTTGGCTTTGGCTTCCTGCAGCCTCCGGCCCATGACTTCGGCGAAGCAAGAGCCTATGGTGAAGATACCCTGGGTACGGGAAAGTCGTTGAGTCGCGGGGGATACGTTGATTTCGGTCCGGAACTGCATGGCAGATGAGGCGTGGTGGACAGAGAAGGTACTAATTTTGGTGGTTACGCTTCTGGCGCCACAATGGGGTATAGTCCTTCCACCGACTGAATGGTAAAGGTAGGTTCCGCCGCCAGACAGGTTTCCTCGGCCCCGTAGCCATAGGCCGCCCAACAGGAGGGAAGGCCCGCATTCTTTGCGAAAAACAGATCGGCATCGGTGTCACCTACCATCAAAACCTGGGAGGGGCTCACCCTAGGATAGTGGGCTTTGATCACCTGCTCATAGGCCATAGGATGCGGTTTCTTCTTGAGGGGCAACAATGGATTATCGCCAATGACCAGGTCAAAGTAATGGCAAAGGTCAAAGCGCTCCAAGGAGTCTTCAATAGCCCGCTGGCCTTTGTTGCTGATGACTACGCAGTTTATTTCCTTCTCTTTCAACCGGGACAGAAGTGCATCCACCCCCGGGAACAAAGTCGTGAGTCGGCCGCCGTCTGTGTCATAGATATGGCGGTAATGCAACACCCACTCCTCCAGTTCTGATTTCTTATGATTGCCCCGCAAAGGCGGGTACAGCATGGGCAGGAACTCTGAGAGGTTCCCCCCAGTGCCGATGGCTTGTTTTACTTCTTCAGGCGGCGGTGGCGTGATCCCCTTCTGTTCAAAGGCCTGATGAAAGGTGTACTGAATGGCTTTCTCTGTATCGCAGAGGGTGCCGTCAAAATCAAAAATGACAACCGGGTAAGGAACCATGAAAGCGGAGTAAGGAGTCTCACTGCCATCTTTATGCGGCAGTCTTGGCAAAGCTAAGGGTTTGGGTAAAAATTTGGTAATCAGTTGCCTGATTATAGTAAAGCGTTTTTGCCTCTTTTTTCTAAAAAGGGACTGAAAACAGGTAAATACCTAATAGGTCCTAAATTATGGGTTATAGAAGAATTGCTTTTCCTAACCTTGAAATCTGGAGGGGCCTTAAAACAAAACATCCTGCCGGGTCTCGGCAGGATGTTTGAATATCTAAGAAGCAGCTAAAATTAAGCGGCTACTACGTTGAAGCGGATTTGGTGCTTCACTTCTTTGTGCAGGTTCAGGGTAGCAGTGTACTCGCCTAATGATTTAACCTCTTGATCAAAATCAACACGCTTACGGTCTACATCGTACCCAAGAGCTTTCAAAGCCTCAGAAACTTGCAGGGTAGTCACAGCACCGAAGATTTTACCGGTCTCACCTGCTTTGGCAGGGATTTCCAATAAAGTATCACCAATCCGGTTGGCTAGCTCCTGGGCATCTTTCTGGATTTTCTCCGCTTTGTGGGCAGCCTGACGGGTGTTTTCAGCTACCACTTTACGGGCAGAAGGAGTAGCCATTTCAGCTAAGCCTTGAGGGATCAAATAGTTGCGGCCGTAACCAGCCTTTACCGTAACGATATCGTTTTTATAGCCAACGCCTTTAACGTCATCTTTAAGAATAACTTCCATCTGTATTTACCTCCTTATTTTAAAGAATCTGTTACGTAAGGCAAAATAGCCAAGTGGCGTGCTCTGGCAACCGCCTGAGATACACGACGCTGGAATTTCAAGCTGGTACCGGTTAAACGACGTGGCAACAGTTTGCCTTGCTCGTTCACGAACTTCAATAAGAAGTTACCATCTTTGTAGTCAATGTACTGGATTCCGTTTTTCTTGAAACGGCAGTATTTCTTGCGCGTGTCTTGCTTGTGGATTTTTTCGTTTACTAAACTCATGATGCTTGGGCCTCCTTTTTAGATGATTTGAATTCACCGTTTCTGCGGCGCTCGTTGTAAGCAATGGCGTGCTTATCTAGGGCAGTGGTCAAAAAGCGGATGATTTTCTCATCGCGACGGAAGGCCAGTTCTAACTGATCAACAATTGTTGCTGGACCTTGGAATTCAACGAGGTGGTAGAAACCAGTGTTTTTCTTCTGGATTGGGTAAGCCAGTTTTTTTAGGCCCCAGTTCTCCTCGTGAATAATGTCGGCGCCATTTTCCTTAAGCACCTGTCTGAACTTCTCGACCGTCTCTTGCATCTGAACCTCGTTCAACAACGGGGTCATGATGTAGAGTACTTCGTAATTTTTTAAAGTCATTTGAAAAAATGATTTTGGTTCGAAGGGGCAAAGGTAGAGGAAATTCTAACAGAAACCAAGAATGATCAAACTTAAACCCCAAGCGCTGAGCCATAACTCCATCTTTTTTAGGTTTTAATACGGATTTTTAAACCGGCCTTAAATCGAAGTCATACCAAAAAGGGAATTCTGAAAGGGTAAAAAGTCAAAGCCCAAGGCAGAAATTGCCCAGATGTTGAAGGGCGAGAGAGTGCTTTCTTACTCTATTATATATAGTGTACAGGAAAAGGTGGGTTTTTGGATGAGCGAGGGGTAAAGTCAATTGCAAGTGCCAGTAGTAGCTATAAAGGCTATAAGGCCTTTCTAATCTAATATAATAGAAGAAGAAAGGTCAAACTCGCCTTCTTTTTTGAACCAGACCAACAGATTCAACCATGCGGAGGGTAGTCACTACAACTTTTTTGGTGATAGGGGAAGAGGAGCGTTTCAAGGCTCGTTAAACAAAATCAGGGTAAAAACTGCCTCACAAGCCTTGTATAGATATTTGAAGAGGTTGTGAGAAATGAAAAGAAACCGAGAATAGGAAGAGAAAAACATGAGAACAAAGCTATTCTATAATTATTCTTTGCACCTGCAAAGGGAGATGAATAGAAAAATATCAAGTAAGTGGCTAAGGAGAAGCGTATAGTAGTCGGCTGAAATGGGCGTACTTTGTTTAACTCTTCATAAGGTTCAGGTATAAATACACTTGCCAGGTTTATACACGATTGGTAAAAAAGTATTAATACTATAAGCCAAAGTCCTTAGAAAAATTGTACTCAATCAATAAAGGCTAACCATAGTATAACAGAAAACGGCAGTGTGGAGTAGCGTGCGAAAGAAGAACCGGTGGGGGTGGAGACGAGAAGGTTGATAATTTATAAAAATTCTAAATAGTGCCTAAACAGGCTAATAGAAAGGGTTTAAGTGGAGAAACCACCCCTGAAACATAGGTAGGATACCCCCTAAAAATAAGAAATATTGTGTTTGATTAATGGTCATCGGGTAGTAGATTTGTGCCCGTAATGTACTTTCACTATTCTTAACACTACAATTTAAGCTATGATTAGCTGTAAAAAGAGAGCAAAATATACTTTCCTACTCCCTTTTCTCTTCATCTTCTTTGTCTTTTCATCCGCCTTTGCACAGGCGCCTGAAGAAGCGGGTGCTGTTGGGAAAGCTGGCGTAACCCCGGCCCCAGCGGCAGCGGGTGCCGGTGCAGGAGGTGGTGCTGACGCAGGCGTTATTGACAACGGCATGACTCTTTTCAAAAACAACTGTGTGCAGTGTCACTCAGTAGGGGAAGATGTTGTGGTTGGACCTGGCTTGCGTGATGTGCACAAGAGAAGATCAGAAGCCTGGTTGCTGAAATGGATCAAGAACTCCAGTGCCCTGATCCAAAGCGGAGACAAAGATGCGGTAGCGGTTTTCAACAAGTTTGCGAAACAGCAAATGCCATCTTTCGCGTTCTCTGATGAGGAACTCGGTTCCATCATCGCTTATATCAAAAGTGAAAGCGCAGCTCCTGCCACGGCCGCTGCTCCTTCTGCTGGTCCAGATACCGCACCAGGGGAGAAAGTGGGGGAGAATGCCATTGGTAACGTAGGTGGCACAGTAGACCTTCTGCTTGTTGTATTAGTGGTAGTGTTGATTGTGTTGGTAGTTACCTTGTTGATTATTGCCTCAGTTCTTAAAAACTACCTTAAAGGAAAAGGCGACTTGACTGGTGCTGAGCAGGAAATGCTGGAGCGCAGAACCAACTTCGCTAACATCTATAAGTCTAAGGCAGTTAGAATCATTGTAGGCCTCATCTTCGTGGTAGTGCTGGTAGATATCTCCATTGACAAAGTAATGGGTATTGGTATCCACCAAGGGTACGCGCCAAGACAACCTATTGCTTTCTCTCACAAACTGCACGCTGGTGATCACCAGATCAACTGTAACTATTGCCACACCTCGGTTTACAAGAGTGCAAGTGCCAATATTCCTTCCGCTAACATCTGTATGAACTGCCATAGCCAGATCAAGAAAGAGTCACCGGAAATCCAGAAGATCTACCGTGCTATTGAGAACAACAAGCCAATTGAGTGGGTACGGGTGCACAACCTTCCTGACTTGGCTTACTTCAACCACTCTCAGCACACAAAAGTTGGTGGCGTAGAGTGCCAGACTTGCCACGGTCCTATTGAGACCATGGAAGTAGTAGCGCAATACTCTCCATTAACCATGGGCTGGTGTATTGATTGCCACAGAAATACCCCTCTTAATACTGAAGGCAACGCTTACTATGACAACTTGGTGAAGTTGCATGAGAAGCAATCTAAAGGCGCGTTCATTGTTGCGTCTAACGGTGGTACAGAATGTTCTAAGTGCCACTACTAATCAATTCCATATCCTGAATTTGAGTTTTTGAGATATATGCAAGAAACAATTAAATACTGGAGAGGGGTAGAGGAGTTAAACAATACTCCGGAATTCCAGAAGAATGCTCACAACGAGTTTCCTGAGTTCCTGCCAGTAAGTGAGGCTAACGGAGGAGACACTTCTTCCCAAGTGGCTCCCAGACGTGATTTCTTAAAGTTATTGGGCTTTGGTGTGGCAGCTGCTACGCTTGCTTCCTGCGAGGCCCCTGTACGTAAAGCAATCCCATACCTTAACAAGCCAGAAGAAGTAGAGCCGGGTATTCCTAACTGGTATGCCTCTACCTATTTCATGGGGGATATCTACAACCCAATCCTGGTGAAAACCAGAGAAGGTCGTCCTATCAAAGTAGAGGGAAACACGCTTTCTCCTATCACTGGTGGTGGTACCCATTCGCGTTCACAGGCTTCTTTGCTGACGCTGTATGATAACAACCGTCTAAAAGGACCAACTGCCAAAGGAAAGCCCACTACCTGGCAAGCCATTGACCAGGAAATCCGTACCCGTTTAACCGGCGTGCAAGGCAGAGTGGTATTGGTTTCCAATACCATCATCAGCCCCAGCACCAAAGCAGTTATCCGTGATTTCGGTGCCCAGTTCCCTGCTTTTGAGCACGTAACGTATGATGCAAATTCTGCTTCAGCGTTATTGCGTGCCAACGGCGGTTTGGTACCAGGTTATGATTTCAGCAAAGCAAGAGTAATCGTTTCTATCGGAGCCGATTTCTTAGGTAGCTGGATCTCTCCGGTAGAGTATTCAAGACAATACATCACCAACCGTAAAGTAACGGCAGACAAACCAACCATGTCGCGTCACTACCAGTTTGAGACGTTCATGTCTATGACTGGTGCCAACGCAGACGTACGTGTACCAGTGAAACCATCTGAGTACGGTGCAGTGGTTGCTGCCTTATATAACAGAATTGCTGGCAGTACAGGTGGAGCAGCCATTCAGGCACCAACTACTCGCGTTGCAAAGCAAATAGACGCTGCTGCCAAAGAATTGCTGGCCAGCCGTGGAGCTGCCTTGGTCGTTTCAGATTCTAATGATCCTGCGGTTCAGACGTTGGTGACTGCCATCAACGGTGCTTTAGGAGCCAACGGAACCACTATCAATACCGCTTCTCCATCATACGTTCGTCAGGGTGATGATGCCCGTATGCTGCGTCTTATCAATGACATGAACGCCGGAGCTGTGGGTGCCGTGATTTTCTACGGAGCTAACCCAGCTTATGACCATCCGCTTAGCGCGCAGGTTGTAAACGGTCTGAAGAAAGTAGGCGTGAAGATCTCTTTCGCTGACAGAGTGGATGAGACTGCTGCCTTGGTAGACTACGTATGCCCAGATAACCACTTCCTGGAGTCTTGGAATGATTATGAGCCTAAGAGAGGTTTCCTGAGCTTGGCTCAGCCTACTATCTCTAACATCTTCAACACAAGACAAGCGCAGGATTCTTTATTGAAATGGACGGGATCTACCGCCGATTTCTATACCATTATCCAGCGTACATGGTCAGGTATTGTAGGAGGTGCAGCAGGTTGGGATAAAGTAGCGCACGACGGTGTTGCCACCGGAACCACTGGTGCTAACGAGCCTACTGCTCCTGTAGCCCCAATGACCTTAGCCGCCGCAGCCGTTAGCATCAATAAAGGTGGACGTGCCGCAGGGGGAAATACCCTTGAGCTGGAAATCTACGAGAAAGTAGCCATTGGTGCCGGACAGCATACCAACAACCCTTGGTTGCAGGAAATGTCTGACCCAACCACCAAAGCCACCTGGGACAACTACGTAGCCATCTCTACTGCTACTGCCAAAAGATTAGAAATCGAGCAGAATGATGTAGTTAGAGTAACTGCTAACGGTAAGTCTATTGAGTTACCAGCACTTATTCAACCAGGTCAGGCAGTAGACACCATCGCCATCGCTATTGGTTACGGCCGTACTCATGCTGGTCAGGCGGGGAACAACGTAGGAGCCAATGTGTATCCTTTGGTATCGGTTGCCGGTGATTCTCTTCAGTTCGCCAACACCGTATCCATCACGAAGGTTGGTGCTGATAAGCCAATTGCTCAGACCCAGACGCACCATACCGTGATGGGACGTATTGTGGTTCAAGAGAATACCCTGGCTAACTACCAGAAAGATCCTAAGAGCGTAACGGAGTACATCAAAATTGCTACGCCAGACGGTCCTCAGAAACCACAGGCAATCTCTCTTTGGCAGGATTACGAGTACAAGAACCACCACTGGGGTATGGTCATTGACCTGAACTCATGTATCGGTTGCGGTACTTGTACCATCAGCTGCCAGGTAGAAAACAACGTACCGGTAGTAGGGAAACAAGAAGTACTGAACCGTCGCGAAATGCATTGGTTACGTATTGACCGTTACTACAGCAGTGACTCAACCCGTGAAGACGGCGGTTTTGAGAAAATGGAGAATCCTTCAGAGAATCCTTCCGTTATCTTCCAGCCAATGCTTTGCCAGCACTGTAACCACGCACCATGTGAGACAGTATGTCCGGTAGCAGCTACCATGCACAGCACCGAAGGTATCAACCAAATGGTGTACAACCGTTGCGTGGGTACCCGCTATTGCGCAAACAACTGCCCGTATAAAGTGCGTCGTTTCAACTGGTTCAACTACGCCAACAACGAGAAGTTCGACTACCAAATGAACAACGACCTCGGTAAAATGGTGTTGAATCCAGATGTGACCGTGCGTTCACGTGGGGTTATGGAGAAATGCTCCTTCTGCGTGCAACGTATCCAATACGGTAAATTGGAAGCTAAGAAAGAAAGCCGTCGTCCGGTGGATGGAGAGATTGTCACTGCTTGTGCGCAGGCTTGTCCAACCAACGCAATCATATTCGGGGATATGCTGGATCCAAACAGCCAGGTATCACAAATCCTGAACAGAGAGAAAGGCGAACGTGCTTTCCACGTACTGGAAGAGTTGAACACTCAGCCAAACGTGACTTACTTAACCAAAATCAGAAACCAAGCTTAATTTAACTCAAAAAGATATATGCAGCACGTATCTCCGATAAGAGAGCCCTTAGTAACTGGGGGTAAAACTTATGCAGACATCACGGAAGACGTATGTCGGCAGGTGGAAGCCAAGCCGAACATGCGTTGGATGGTGGCCCTGGGGGTTGCTCTGGTTTTTCTAGGCATCTTTCTATACTCCGTTTATCGTACTCTTTGGTTTGGTATAGGGGAGTGGGGACTCAATAAAACAGTTGGTTGGGCATGGGACATCACCAACTTCGTATGGTGGGTAGGTATTGGTCACGCCGGTACGCTTATTTCCGCAATCTTGTTGTTGTTCCGCCAGAAATGGAGAACTTCTATCAACCGCGCCGCTGAGGCGATGACCATTTTTGCGGTAATCTGTGCGGCCATGTTCCCGGTCCTGCACATGGGCCGTCCTTGGTTAGCTTACTGGGTATTGCCGCTCCCTAACACGTTTGGTTCCCTTTGGGTGAACTTCAACTCCCCGCTTCTTTGGGACGTGTTCGCGATCAGTACGTACTTCTCAGTGTCACTGGTATTCTGGTACATTGGTCTTATTCCTGACTTCGCTACCATCCGTGACAGAGCTACCGGACCAATTGCCCGCAGAGCGTATGCTTTGTTGAGCTTCAACTGGACTGGTTCTGCTAAACACTGGTCACGTTATGAGACTGTTTCCCTGATTCTGGCAGGTCTAGCGACCCCATTGGTACTTTCGGTACACACCATCGTATCTATGGACTTTGCAACCTCTGTTATCCCAGGCTGGCACACGACCATCTTCCCTCCATACTTCGTGGCTGGTGCAATCTTCTCTGGTTTTGCCATGGTATTGACCTTGATGATCATTACCCGGAAAACCTTCAAATTGGAAGATTACATCACTTTGGAGCACGTAGAGTCCATGAACAAGGTGATTACTTTGACTGGTTCTATCGTGGGGGTGGCGTATATCACTGAGTTCTTCATCGCCTGGTACTCTGGAGTGGAATACGAGCAGTACGCTTTCATTAACCGTGCTACTGGTCCTTACTGGTGGGCTTACTGGTCAATGATGACTTGTAACGTAATCACGCCTCAGTTATTCTGGTTCCGTTCTATCCGTCGCAGCTTAACCGCTACGTTCATCATCTCTATCTTCGTAAACATCGGGATGTGGTTTGAGCGTTTCGTAATCATCGTGACGTCTCTGCACCGTGACTTCTTGCCATCTAGCTGGGTGATGTTCTCCCCAACTTCCATTGATGTGGGAATCTATGTAGGTACGATAGGTTTGTTCTTTACCTTATTCCTTCTTTTTGCTAAGTTCTTCCCAGTGGTGAACATGGCAGAGGTAAAATCAATTTTGAAATCGTCTACGGGGGTAAGCCATACCCACAACCCAGGCGCATCATTGCATGGCACAGCACCTAACAACTCTCACAAACATGACTAGTAAGAAATATATACTCGGGGTATTCAACGACGAGGATGTGCTGCTGAACGCCATTGAACAGACTCGGGCAGCAGGCACTAAGATCTACGATGTTTTCTCACCTTATCCAATTCACGGAATTGATGATGTGTTAGGGATTCAGCGTTCAAGATTGCCAATTGTAGCCTTCTTCTGTGGCCTGTGCGGAACTTCTTTTGCGCTTTGGATGCAGATTTACATGCTGGGTTTTGACTGGCCTATGATCATAGGTGGTAAACCGCACATTGCTTTGCCAAGCTTTATCCCGGTGACCTTTGAGTTAACCGTTCTTTGCGCGGCCTTCGGGATGGTGATTACGTTCTTCATCATTAGTGGTCTGCGCCCAACCTTGAAGGTTCCTGTTCTGGATGTGCGTTCCACAGATGACAAATACGTGATGGCCATTGAGTTGAAAGAAGGAACTGACATCAGTAAGTTGAATGATCTTCTCCGTTCACACGGAGCTATAGAAGTAAACGAGAAGGAGGTAGTTAAATAATGAACAATTTCTTTAGAACAGGGGCAAAGGCCTCCTTGATTCTTTTCTCTTCTGCTCTCCTTGCTTCTTGCGGTAGAAGTGATCAGGAACAAGCACTAGAATATGCGCCAGACATGTATTATCCGGTAGCATATGAACCTTTAAAACAATTGGCTGACAATAAAAACGCGATCAACCCAGGTGGATTGAACATGCGGGTTCCAGCAGCCAATACTATTGCCAGAGGTAAACTTGGGTTTTATACCCATATTTCCAAAGACAGCGCAGAAGTAGCCGGACGTGAATTGGTTAATCCAATAGCCAGAACCACCCAAAACCTGGAAGAAGGAAAAGTACTTTACCTGCGTTTCTGTTCTCCTTGCCACGGCGAGACTGGTCAAGGTGATGGTCTGGTTGGAGCTAAATTCAAAGGGGTTCCAAACTATACCCAAGGCCGTTACGCCACTCTGCCGGTAGGGCACATTTACCATGTGATTGTAAACGGCCGCGGCCGGATGATGCCCCATGGTACTCAAGTGAACCCCCAAGAGCGTTGGAAAATTGCCATGTACGTGCAACAGCTGCAAAAAGGCATTACCGATGCTAGTGGCGCTGATGCCGCTGACACTGGATCACAGTCAACGGATGCTCCAGGTGGTGCAAGCACAGATCAGAATACAAACCCAGTAACAGGTACTACTGCGGATCCAACCAAGGATACGCGTAACTAACCTTAAAGGTATATTTAGAAATGATAACTGAAGAAAGACTAAACATCCCTGCAAGAGCCACTAAACGGTTCTTCTTCATGATAGCTATCGGGTTGATCCTTATGGCTGTTGGTCTTGTCATCGCTGCGAATTCGGGTGGTGGACATGGAGAAGGACATGGAGAAGCTGCTGAGGCAGGGCACCATGCAGCAGGTTGGGGACAGCGTTTATTGGCTAACCTATGGATGAACAATGTGTACTTTACTGGTATCTCTGTAGTAGGCGTACTTTGGGTAGCTATCCAATATGTAGCGTACGCAGGTTGGTCCGCATCTATCAAGCGTGTTCCTGAAGCATTAGGAAGCTATATTTTAGTAGGTGGTGTAATCATGATATTGGTGTTCTTACTGCCCATTCTATTCACGGGCCATAACACATTATTCCACTGGACCGATCACTCTGTACATGAAGTAGGTAATCCAAACTATGACCCAATCATTGTAGGAAAGAGCGGCTACTTGAATGTTACCTTCTATGTCATTAGAATGGTGGCTTACTTTACCTTATGGTTCCTATTCTTCAAGTGGTTGAGAAGAGAGTCCATGGCGGAAGACTTGAATGGTGGTTTGAACCACTACAACAAGAGTATTAGATTAGGCGCTACCTTCCTGGTGATCTTTGGGGTTACTTCTTCTATGTCTGCTTGGGACTGGGTATTGTCCATTGACACACACTGGTTCAGTACCATGTTCGGTTGGTATGTGTTCGCTAGCTGGTGGGTATCTGGTTTGGCTGCTATCACCCTTACCATCATTATCCTGAAGCAGATGGGCTATTTGACCATGGTAACTTCTAACCACTTACATGATTTAGGTAAGTTCATTTTCGGGTTTAGTATCTTCTGGACTTACATCTGGTTCTCACAGTTCATGCTTTACTGGTATGCCAACATTCCGGAAGAAGTTATCTACTTCCAGGAACGTTTAGGCGGTAACAACAACCACTTTACCTGGATCTTCTTCTTTAACCTATTAATAAACTTTGCGTTCCCTTTCCTTGTTCTAATGACAAGAGATGCAAAACGCCAAATGCTTATTCTGAAGATTGTTTGTATTGCTATCCTTATTGGTCACTGGTTTGACTTCTACATGATGATCATGCCAGGTACAATGGGCGGCGAAAGTGGCTTTGGGCTGATTGAAATTGGTACAGCATTGACTTTCTTAGGAATCTTCTTGCTTAGATATACAAAAGAGCTTAGCAAGGCTTCTTTGGTTCCAGTGAATCATCCATTCTTGGAAGAAAGTGTTCACCATCACGTTTAAGACTTAATTTTAAAGACACGGATAATGATTACAATTGCAGTAGCACTATCAATCCTCCTTTTACTAGTCACCCTTTACCTTTTATTCAAAATTCAGGTATTGGCTTCAATCTTTAAAGGAAGCTACAGACGTGATATAGGTACAAGCAACAAAGTGAATGCCGGTCTTTTCCTGGCCTTCCTTGTGGTTATGGGTGCCCTTTTTGTGTGGTCCTTTGCTTCTTCTAAAGAAGAGATGACTTTGCCGCTCGCCTCTGAGCACGGCATCGCCATTGACAGCATGTTCTGGCTTACCATGGCCATCATTGGATTTGTATTTGTTCTGACCCACATCTTACTGTTCGTATACTCTTATAAGTATCAGCATAAAGAAGGCAAACGGGCTTACTACTATCCTCACAATAACAAAATTGAGATCATCTGGACAGTGATTCCTGCCGTGGTAATGGCTCTCCTCGTATTTTCAGGATGGAAGACCTGGGCTAAGATCACCAGCCCAGCTCCAGATAACGCGGTAGTAGTAGAAGTGATGGGTAAGCAGTTTAACTGGCTTATCCGTTACCCTGGTGCAGACAACAAACTGGGTCATGTGAAGCACACCTTGATTGATGCCACAAACGAGTTTGGAATTGACTTGAATGACAAGAATGCTCAGGATGATTTCCCTGCTGAGCCGAGTGCCTTCCACGTTCCAAAAGGCGTTCCGGTTCTCCTGAAGATCAGAGCAAGAGACGTAATCCACAGTGTGTTCCTTCCTCACTTCCGGGTGAAGATGGATGCTGTGCCAGGGATGCCGACTTCATTCTGGTTTATCCCAACCAAAACCACTTCTGAGATGCAATCCGAGACTGGAAATGCAAACTTCCAGTATGAGCTAGCCTGTACAGAGGTATGTGGACGCGGTCACTTTGCCATGAAAATGACCATGATCGTAGATGAGCCTGAAGAATATCAGAAGTGGGTGGCTGCCCAACAGCAAAAGACCTTCAGTACGCAGTTGCAAGCAGCTCCTGCTGACAGTACTGCTGCTGTAGCGCTTAATTCTACTTCTGGAGCCGCAGGTGCCGGAGCAACTGCATCAAAACAATAGTTATACTTTTTTAACAGTATTGTATGTCTAGTACGGATATTTCATTACATAAAGATGTGCACTTAGGGCACGATGATCATCATGATGACCATGACCATGATCAGAGTTTCATAGAGAAGTACATCTTCAGCCAGGACCATAAGGTTATCGCGAAGCAGTTCCTGTTCGCTGGTATCTTCTGGGCTGTGATTGGAGGTCTTCTCTCCAGTTTATTCCGGATGCAGTTAGGTTTCCCGGAAGCTACCTTTACTTTCCTAGAACCTATTCTGGGTAAGTGGGTAGATGGTGGTAAACTTAACCCAGAGTTCTACCTTGCCTTGGTGACCATGCACGGTACCATTATGGTGTTCTTTGTACTGACAGCTGGTCTTTCTGGAACGTTCAGTAACTTCTTGATTCCACTTCAGATTGGAGCCCGTGATATGGCCTCTGGTTTCATGAACATGTTATCTTTCTGGTTCTTCTTCTTAGCCAGTGTGATCATGTTCTACTCTTTGTTCCTAGAGACTGGACCTGCCGCTGGTGGTTGGACAGTTTATCCTCCTCTTAGTGCCTTGCCTCAAGCAATCTCTGGTTCAGGTGCTGGTATGACCATGTGGTTGGTGAGTATGGCCTTGTTTATCGTTTCTCAGTTATTGGGTGGGGTAAACTACATTACTACTGTAATCAACATGCGTACCCGTGGCTTGTCCATGACTAAGCTTCCTTTGACTATCTGGGCTTTCTTCCTTACTGCTGTGTTAGGTTTGTTAGCATTCCCGGTTCTTTTCTCTGCAGCATTGCTGCTGATCTTTGACCGCTCGTTTGGTACAAGCTTCTTCTTGTCTGATATCTATGTAGCAGGTGAGGCTTTGACCCACACAGGTGGTAGCCCAGTATTGTTCCAGCACTTGTTCTGGTTCTTAGGTCACCCAGAGGTATACATCGTAATTCTACCAACATTTGGTATTGTTTCTGAAATCATTGCCACCAACTCACGTAAGCCAATTTTCGGGTATCGTGCTATGATTGGTTCAATGTTGGGTATCGCGTTGCTTTCCTTCGTAGTATGGGCACACCACATGTTCGTTTCCGGAATGAATCCATTCCTTGGTTCCGTATTCATGTTCTTGACTTTGATTATTGCGGTACCTTCTGCAGTGAAAGTGTTCAACTGGATTGCAACCCTGTGGAGAGGTAATATCAACTTCACTACTGCCATGTTGTTCTCTGTGGCTTTCGTGTCCCTCTTTATTTCTGGTGGGGTAACGGGTATTATCTTGGGTAACTCTGCTTTGGATATCCAATTGCACGATACTTACTTTGTAGTGGCTCACTTCCACTTGGTAATGGGTAGTGCCGCTTTCTTCGGGATGTATGCCGGGGTATACCACTGGTTCCCTAAGATGTTTGGCCGCATGATGGAGGAGAAACTTGGCTACCTGCACTTCTGGATCACCTTTGCTTGCGTGTACCTTATCTTCATGCCGATGCACTACATTGGTATTGCTGGTTTCCCAAGAAGATACTACACCTGGACTGGTTTTGAGACCTTCAATAAGTTCATGGATATGAATACCTTCATTACCATTGCAGCTATTGTAGCTTTCGCTGCCCAGTTCTTGTTTTTGTTCAACTTCATCTATAGCATCTTTAGAGGAAGAAGAGCCACTGAGAACCCATGGAAGTCAAACACCTTGGAGTGGACTACTCCAGTTAACCCAGGTCACGGCAACTGGCCAGGCCCGCTTCCAGTGGTTTACAGATGGCCATATGACTATAGCAAGCCAGGTGCGCCTGAGGACTTCATCCCACAAAACGTACCTTTCTCTCAGACGCAGTCTTCAAACCTGCCGCACGAGAGAGACACTGAATAGCAACTAATGAAGGACGAATCTTTTATTATTAAAAGGTTTAAGCGCATAGGAGTACTCACTATTGCTTCTGTCTATATTTTAATCTTAGTAGGGGGGATCGTTCGTAGCACGGGTTCCGGGATGGGTTGTCCAGACTGGCCGAAGTGTTTCGGATCGTGGGTCCCCCCCACTAGTTTAGAGCAGTTACCTTCAGATTACCTGGAGGTGTATAAAGAAAAGCGAATCCAGAAGAACGAACGCATTGGCCGGGTTCTGCAAGGATTTGGTTTTACCGAAGTGGCCCAGGAGATTTTCGCACATCCGTCTCAATACATTGAAACGGAATTCAACGCCACCAAAACGTGGATTGAATATGTGAACAGATTGGTTGGAGTGGTAATAGGGCTTTTGATTGTATTAACAGTTCTTTACTCTTTTCCTTTTGTGAAAAGAGATCCTAAGATCTTCTGGGGTTCAGTGGCCTCTTTATTCCTGGTTGTTTTTCAGGCTTGGCTTGGTTCCCTTGTGGTTTCCACCAATCTTCTACCTGAGATGGTCACCTTACACATGGCCTTGGCTTTGGTGATGGTAGCCGTTTTAATATACATTGTGATCCGGGTAGATAGAGTAAAACTACTTGCAAATTTTGCCATTCCTTCTGGTAAGGTGAGGTTCTTGCTGGTAGGTGTGCTGCTGCTTACCTTCTTTCAGGTAATTATAGGGACACAAGTAAGAGAACAAGTAGATTTGGTGGCATTTGGAGCTAACAACCTGGGTAGAGAAACCTGGATTGAAAGACTTGGAACGCAGTTTTATGTGCACCGGTCACTTTCAATTTTACTGGTGGTCATGAATGTGGCACTCTACATCTTCATGAAAAGGTTAGGTAATAAGAATTTAGTGTTCATAGCCACGTCTATTCTGGTGGTGATTGCAGCGGAAATCTTGTTAGGAATTATCCTTGCTTATCTGGCGCTGCCAGCAATGGCGCAACCGCTTCATTTGCTCTTTGGGACTTTATTGTTCGGGCTGCAGTTTCTGCTGCTCATGATTTATTATTACGCACACAAACCAAATCAACCTTCACCCGAATTGGTGGCATAAACACGTTTATGTACGTACAAGACGTAACATCCAGTGCCCAGACATCATCGGCCATGAGTAAAGCAACCGCTTATTTTCAGCTTTTAAAGTTCCGGCTTTCAGCCACGGTAGCTTTCTCCAGTGCAATTGGTTTCCTTTTAGGAAAGCCAAACGCTTCCTGGGTTGATACTGCCTTGGTGATGCTTGGTGGTTTATTAGTAACAGGTTCCGCCAACATCATTAACCAAGTCTTGGAAAAAGATTTGGACAAGATGATGAAGAGAACCGCCAAACGCCCACTTCCTACTGGCGTGCTGTCAGTGCAGGAGGCCATTTTCTTCTGCGTTCTGCTTTGTCTGGCCGGAGTGGGATTATTAGGATTCTATTTCAATTGGCTGGCAGCGGCTTTGTCTTTCCTGTCCTTACTTTTGTATGGGTTCTTCTATACACCATTAAAGAGAATTTCTCCCATTTGCGTGTTTGTAGGAGCCATACCCGGTGGTTTACCTCCTTTGATCGGATGGGTAGCTGCCACCGGATACATAGGAGTAGAGGCTTGGATTCTATTTGGCATTCAATTTATCTGGCAATTCCCGCATTTCTGGGCCATCGCCTGGGTGCTGGATGACGATTACAAGAAAGCTGGTTTCAAGATGCTGCCAATGGCAGGAGGTAAGAACCTGAAGACAGCCATTCAGATTATGATCTATACGTTACTGCTTATTCCACTAGGGTTATTGCCCATGCAGTTTGGAATGGCAGGGAAAACCTCCGCTTTCATTGCGGTTGTATGTGGTGTTTTGTTTTTAATGCAGACTTTCTATCTCATGCATACCTGCTCTAAAAGGGCAGCCATGAACATCATGTTTGGTTCGTTCCTATACTTGCCAATTGTGCAGATTGCTTTTGTGGTAGATAGCTTATAAAAGAGTAAGTAATGATAATGAATCCAGAATTACAGGCAGAGCAACGGCGGGTAAACCCGTTGAAGTTCATGCTTATTCTATTGATCGTAAGCATTGTCATGATGTTTGCGGCTTTTACCAGTGCCTACATTGTGCGCCGGGAAGAAGGAAACTGGCTGGAATTTGACCTCCCGGCTGTACTGATTATCAATACGGTAGTGCTTATCCTGAGCAGTATCTTCATGCAGTGGGCCTATGCGTCAGCTAAGAAGGATAACCTGAAGAACCTAAAAATTGCCTTGTTGCTCACTATTGTGGCGGGTACCGCTTTCTTGATTGGGCAGTGGCAAGGTTGGGGAGAGTTAGTGCGCAATAATGTCTACTTTGGCGGAAGCACTTCTAACCCTTCTGGCTCTTTTCTGTATGTATTAACCGGTGTTCACGCATTTCACCTGATCACGGGGTTAATTTTTCTAATTATTGTAGTAATTTCGGCACTCAAGTACAAAGTACATTCCAGAAACCTGAACCGTATTGAGTTGTGCACCATTTATTGGCACTTCTTAGGCGCTCTCTGGATCTACTTATACGTATTCCTAGTTTTGAACCATTAATAATTCTGTAACACATATGTCGCAAACAACAACCTTTGAGCAGCCTAACACTGGCACCTGGGATGGAGGGAACGAGCCTTTCAAGGTAAGTTATGGTAAACTGATGATGTGGTTTTTCCTCTTATCAGATGCCTTCACCTTTGCTGCTTTCTTAACCACCTATGGACTGGCTCGTCATCGGCACCAAGCCTATGAAGGAACACCAGAAGCTTTCAATTTCTCAACCCAGTGGTGGCCAATTCCAGATAAAGTTTTCAATGCATTTCCTGGTTTCCATGGGGTAGACTGGCCATTGGCTTTCGTAGCCTTGATGACCATGATCCTGATTCTTTCTTCTGTAACCATGGTATTAGCTGTGGAAGCAGGTCATAGAATGGACAAAAATGATGTGCAGAAATGGTTGTTGTGGACCATCCTTTTTGGTTCCATGTTCTTGGGTTGCCAGGCTTGGGAGTGGTCGCACTTTATCGCTGGAACAGAGGAAGGCATGAAACTGGCTGATGGTAGTGTGATTCATGGCGCCAACCTTATTGTGAACCAGTACGGACCACCCTTGTTTGCTGACCTGTTCTTCTTCATTACCGGTTTCCACGGAACCCACGTATTCTCTGGAGTGGTATTGTTGATCCTCATTTTCTTCAACACCGTAAATGGCGTGTACCACAGAAGAGGACACTACGAAATGGTTGAGAAAGTAGGTCTTTACTGGCACTTTGTAGACTTGGTTTGGGTGTTTGTATTCACCTTCTTCTACTTAGTATAATTGTTGAATTGATTAAAACTGAATAGACATGGCATCGCATTCACACCATACCGACGAGTTTGCTCACACTGGCGAAATTCCAAAAGCGCAGACTAAAGTTATCTGGAAGACTTTCTTCATTCTTGTTGCGATCACCGCAGTTGAATTTGCCTTCGCTTTCATGATGGATGCAGGTACGTTGCGTAACGCAATCTTCATAGGACTTACCTTGTTCAAGGCATTTTACATTGTAGGGGAATTCATGCACTTAAAGCATGAGACCAAAGGGCTGATCTGGGCAGTTCTGGTGCCTACCGTATTACTGGTTTGGTTATTGGTAGCCCTACTGGTAGAAGGTACTTTCTACGGAGAGTCTGTTTTCAATTACTTTAACTAATGAGTCCAAAAAAAGCCCTGGTATTGGGTACCCTTCTGCTGGTACCCGTACTAGTGTTTTTATTCCTTAAAATGTTCGGAGTGAATAGATTTTCACTCCGAACTTATTTTCCGGCTACTGTAGATTCTACCATGGTAGAGGGGCAGTGGCGCTATGATACCACGTACTACCGGGTACCAGATTTCCAACTCACCTCCCAAAGCGGTGCTTCCTTTTCCCAGAAAGACCTGGAAGGAAAGATCTACGTCGCAAACTTCTTTTCTACTTCTTGCCAAGGGCCCTGCAAACAGATGAGCACCCAACTCTCCAGAGTTCAGGATGCCTTCAGGTTAAGACCAGATGTAAGAATTGTTTCTTATTCTCAGAAGCCGGAAGAGGACAGCCCGGCTGACCTGAAAGAATATGCTTCCAGCTTTAAGGCTAATCCGGAGAAATGGATTTTTCTTACCGGCCAGGAAGAACAGATCAAGGCATTAGTCCGAAACGGTTTCCGGTTAACTTCTTCGCAAGATTCCGCTGCTAAAAACGTTATGGAAGAGCCTATCACTAAATTCTTCCTGGTAGACAAAGAGAAGCATGTGAGGGGAATCTATGACGGCACAGATGCTGCCGATGTAGACCGATTGATTACCGAAATAAACGTGCTCCTTTCTGAGTACAACCTAGAAAATGGAAAATAAAACCTTGGGTAACCCTAACGATACCCGCTACCTGATAATCATCTCCGTTCTTTCCGTTGTGGTTCCGCTGTTGGTAGCCTTCCTGATGTTTATGCCGCAGTCTGGTAAGTTGGGAGACCTGGACGTTTCCTTTCTGCCCCAGTTGCACGCGGTCCTTAATTCCCTTACCGCCCTTGCCCTGATCATAGGCTATTACCAGATCAAAAAGCAAAACCGCCGACTGCACCGTTTTGCCATGGTTTCGGCTTTCATGCTTTCCGTGGTGTTCCTGGTTTCTTATGTGATCTACCATTACCAGGCGGCACCTACGTCTTACGGTGGTGAGGGAACCTTGAAAATGGTGTATTACTTCATCCTTATTACCCACATTGTGTTAGCGGCGGTGATCGTGCCTTTGGTGCTACTTTCGGTTTACTTTGCCTTGTCTGAGCAGTATGTGCGTCACCGCAAGGTTTCCCGCTGGACTTTTCCGTTGTGGCTGTATGTGGCTATTACCGGAGTAGTGGTTTATGTAATGATTTCGCCGTATTACAGTTGAAACTTTACCGCGGCAAAGGTGTTCATATAAGTGAGAGATAGGTTGATAGAGATGAAAAAGAAACTTGCATTTTGGTTGGGAAGTCTTTTCTTGGTGGTGCTTTTAACCTTCCAGGCGGCACCGGTACAGGCACAATGTGCTATGTGTACGGCCTCGGTGGAGTCTTCCAACAATGAGTCTGGGGACAGTATTGCCAATGGTTTGAACAAGGGCATTCTTTACCTCATGGCTATCCCTTATGTGATTGCTGGTTGCGTAGGCTTTTTCTGGTATAAGTACAGCAAGAAGAAATAGTGAGCGCTTGGGAGCACCTGCAGGCTGGGCTGGAGATGAAATGTCCCCGATGCCATCAAGGACCCATGTTCTCCCACTCGGCGCTGAATCTTGGTAAATTTGACCAGATGCCGGAGAAGTGCCCGGTGTGCGGCTTCCGGTATGAAGTTGAATTGGGCTTTTACTGGGGTGCCATGTACATGAGCTACGGCCTCTCGGTAGTGATTGTCTTTTTGGTGGGTATTTCACTTTACTTTCTGGCCAACGACCCACCCACTTGGGTTTATCTTACTACCGTTGCTGGGACCATCCTGGTTTTTACGCCCTTTCTCTTCAGGTACGCAAGGGTCATGATGCTCTACTTTTTTGGAAGTGTCTCCTTTGACCCTAAGTACCGGCAGCAATAAGCAGTAGCTTCTATTACCTTCTTCTGCTGAATTCTTTCTCCTCTATCCCCAATGAATAATCCTGTTTTAAGGCTGTTTTCATGAAAATCGGCTTAAAAGGGAGCTTTTCATCTAAAGTCTTTACTTTTTAGCTTACTGGCGGGATTTTTGCGCGTATTATGGCTAAATTCGTAAAAAAATACCCTTGAAGTTCAGGTATACCCTCCCTCTTCTTTTCTTGCTTACATCCCTTTTTTTTGGGGGAGTTGCGGCTTTTTTGCAGGTGAGCATCCAACGTGATTTGCTGGAGGCCCCCGAAAAGCAGATGGTGGAAGAGGTGGAGGACAGGTTGCATGGCCTGATGCAGGAGACGGAGCAGGAGATGGCCGCCGTTTCCAAAAGCCTGGCCCCTGATTCTGGGTTCTTTTCCAGAAATCTGCCTAAAACCAACGTTCCCCTTTTTGTTTACCGCCAGAACAAACTCCTATTCTGGTCAGAGCATTCCCTTCGGCCCGAGTTGGACCCAAGGTACTTGACCAAACATCAGCAGGTGGTAGAAAATAGGTTCGGGCGGTTCATCGTGCTGCGCCAGCAGCCCGGCAGAAACTATACTGTTCTGGCGGTGATCCCGCTGGAAGTGAGGTACGGAATCAGTAATGCTTACCTGCGCAGCGGGCTCAACCCTCAGATCTTTGAAGACCACGTAGCCGCCATTCAGCCGGAAAAAGGCGGCGCCGCCATTCCCATTGCTGATGCGGAGGGTAATTACCTATTCTCTTTACAGGTGCTGGAACCAGGGCAATGGCTGCATGCCGGCATATTGACCCTTGGTTTGTATGTGCTTTCCATTGTTGCGGCGCTGCTTTGTTTGGTTACCTTGTACCAAAGGCTAAGGAAGTCTGGCCAGAAAGTAGCTGCCTTATGGACTATTATCTTGGGATTGCTGGTGCTACGGGTTCTTATGCTTCTGGCTCAGTTCCCCAACAATATCCAGGACCTGGAACTATTCAGCCCCAGGGTGTACGCCGCTGCCTGGTGGTCACCTTCTTTAGGAGACCTTCTCTTGAATGAGGTTTGCTTTTTCACCATTGCCCTGTTGGTGTACCGGTTTGCCTTGCCCATTCCTTTTAGATCTGTTTTCCAAAAAACGGCGCAGAAACAGCTATGGAGCTGTATTGTCATAGGGGTGGTCATGACGGTGCTCATCATCAGTTGGTATGAAACTTACCGGAGCCTCTTCGTAAACTCCCAGCCTAACTTGGACATCACTCAGAACATCCAATTCGGGACGGAGAAGCTGTTGCTGTACCTGGTGATGGTGCTCCATACCCTAGCGTTGAGCTGGATTCTGCGTCTCTTACTGAATGCGCTGCCTTTTACCGCCTCCGGGAAGTTAACCTTCGCATATACCTGGATGACCGTACTGGTGCTGGCTTTGGGCTGGGCCTTCTGGCGCGATGCACCCAGCGGAAACTGGATTGTTTTGTTTGCCAGTGCAACCTTGGTAGGGTGGGAGCAACTGCACCAACGGTTGGGCATGCGGGCGGGTATCTACTCCAGTATTTTCATGGTGAATATTTTGAGTGCCAGCTTAGGAGCTGCCGCTTTGTATGACCTCTATGCCGTGCAGCTTCGCGCCGATAAGCAGCGCATTGCCTCCCAATTGCTCAAAGACCGTGATGATTTAACCGAGTACCTGTTGGCCCAAGCCGCCCAGGATATTAGCCAGGACCCTTTGATCCGGCACATCTTCAACTCCCCGTGGGGTAAACTGAACACGGTGGAGCAGAAAATCCGGCGGCATCATCTGCGCGCCATCACGGAGAACTATTCCGTAACGGTGCGCATGTTTGATTTTACCGGCGAAAGCTTCAATGATTTAGACAGCCTTTCAAACCTGGAAGCTTACGCCCAGAGGTGGGGTCCCCGGTCTAAAAGCACAAACCAGAGAGGGCAGTTGCTGGTAGGATCGGAGAGTGACCCGGGTCGGTTCACGTATCTGCAGGAGATAAGGGTGCCTGTTGATTTTCAACAGTGGGTAACGGTGGTGTTGGAGGTGAGCCCCAAAGTAACTGCTCCTAACAGCGTACTGCCCGAATTGCTGGTTGAACGGAAAAGCTCCCAGGAAAACACCATCCCGTCCAGCAGCTATGCCCTCCGGAAAGGCAACCGGTGGCTTAAGACCGAAGGGTATTTTGAGTACAGTCAGTTGTTCTCCTCCAATCTCTTCAACATTCCGCAGCTGTATTCCCAGGGCCTGAGCATCGCTGATTACCACCACCTGGGTGCCCGCTCCAACAACGGAACCGTGGCTTTGGTGAGCACGCCGGCCTATGGGGCCCGGTCTTGGCTTTCTAATTTCTCGTTTCTGTTCCTGCTGCACACCTTTTCGCTGTTCTCGCTGTTGTTGCTGGTGATGCTCTACCGAGGCCATTTGATAGATACTATCTTGTCTACCTTCGGAACTAAGATCCAGCTTTTCCTGAACTTAGGGGTGTTGGTGCCATTGGTGCTGGTGAGTATTACCATCGGGAGCCTGGTGACCAATTCCTATCGGCAGGATTTAATCAGGGGCTACACAGATCAAGGCGATTTCGTGCGCCAGAATATTTTGACCAGCAACTGGGGGGCTAACCTGTTCAAAGGACGCGCCGATAGCTTGGCCCGGCGCATCAACCGTTTGGCCATGGTAGCCCAGGCCGAGCTGAACATTTACAATGCCGAGGGTGAACTGCGGATATCGAGCCAGCCTGCTTTGTTTGAGGCCGGGGTGCTTTCCACCAGGCTTAATCCCAAAGCGTATGAGGTTCTAAAGGAGCAGGGCTTGAACCGGGTTTTACTGGAGGAGAAAGCCGGTACCTTGCCTTACAGCACCATTTACGTGCCTCTTAGAGATCGCCCCACCAATAGCCCCCAAGGATATCTGGCCATTCCGTTTTTCGATTCTGAAAAAGAATTGAACACCAAACTGATTCAGCTGATTACCACCATCCTAAACATCTTCACGGTGCTGTTCCTGCTGTTCGTGCTCATGAGTTATGTGGCCACCCGCGCGCTCACGGTTCCGTTGCAGCTTTTGACCGAGCGCCTGAAACGTACTTCCCTTACCGGTAGCAACGAGAAACTGGTGTATCAGTCCCGCGATGAGATTGGGTTGTTGGTGCATGAGTACAACCAGATGCTGCAGAAACTGGAGGAGAGCAAGCGGGAACTGGCGCTGCGGGAGAAAGAGGCGGCCTGGAAAGAGATGGCCCGGCAAGTGGCCCACGAGATCAAGAATCCGTTGACGCCCATGAAGCTATCGTTGCAGTATTTGCGCAAAGCTATGCAGGACGGGCGCGGCAACATAGAGGAATTGGTAGAGAAAATCTCCAACACCATGATCACGCAGATAGATGTACTAAGCGATATTGCCACCTCGTTCTCCAATTTCACGGCCATGCCCGATCTGAAACTGGAGACTCTGGAGTTGAACGGACTGATACGCAGAACCACCGATTTGCATTTGAACCCGCAGCAGCACCGCGTGGAGGTAACCTTTCCCCAGGAATTGGTGTACGTGCGCGCCGACGAAAACCAGCTCATCCGGATCTTCAATAACCTGCTTTTGAATGCACTTCAGGCCGTGCCTTCGTCAGAAACCCCCGAGATAAAAGTGAGCATGGAACTGGTGGATGCGCAATGGGCTTTGGTGGCGGTGCAGGACAACGGGACGGGCATTCCGGCCGAGGTGCAGCACAAAATCTTTGTCCCCAACTTCAGCACCAAGTATTCAGGCTCCGGCATTGGTTTGGCAGTGGTGAAAAAAGGGGTAGAAGCCATTGGCGGTTCCATTTGGTTTGAGACGCAGGAAAACGTGGGCACCACTTTCTTCCTGAAATTGCCGGTGGTGCAGCCATGAAGCCCTGGGGCGTCATACTCTTCCTGGTTTCGGCACTTCTGTGGGCAGGGCAGACCCAAGCCCAAGAGTTGTCTAACCGCCGCTGTAAATGGGTGAAACTGCAACCGGGCACCTTCCAACTGGATTCTTTAACCGTTGCCGAGAACACCATTGAGGTTCTGGACCGGCGGCAGATCAGAAAGCCGCTGGGATTCCATTATGACCCGGTTTCCAATCTCTTCCAATTCATCGGCTTGCCGGCGCCTGAACCTGTCCCGGTTCTGCGCCCGGATAGTATTGCCCGGGACAGCACCGGCTCGTTTTCGGGCCGATTTCCCCAAAATGCTCCGGAAATAGATTCCGTATTGGTTTGCTACCGGGTGCTGCCGCTCAATATCTCCAACCGCCGGTTCAAACGCGACATCCGCACTTGGGATTCTACTTCCTTTGAGCGCTCGTACGTGTTTGACCAGCCGGCTCCCCGAGAAGAGCTTTTCAAGACGCCGGGTCTGAATAAAACCGGCAGCATCTCACGCGGGGTTTCGGTGGGCAATACCCAGAACGTGTTCGTGAACTCGGCCTTGAACCTGCAGTTGGAAGGCAAACTCACCGATGAAATCAACATCACCGCGTCTATCACGGATCAGAACATCCCCTTCCAGCCCGAGGGGAATACGCAGCAGTTGCAGGAGTTTGACCGTGTGTTCATCACGCTGCAGCATCGGCTGTGGACCGTGACCGGCGGCGATGTGGTCTTGCGCAACCGTCCGTTGTCGCATTTTCTGCGGTTTTACAAAAACGTGCAGGGCGGGGCGCTGGAGGTGAACCGCGGAAAACCCGGTTGGGAGAGTGCGACGTCGGTGGCAGCTTCGGTGGCCAAGGGCAAGTTCGCCTCGGAGAACATTACGCCCATTGAAAGCGTGCAGGGACCTTACCGCCTGCGCGGACCAAACGGCGAGCGCTTCATCATTGTGCTGGCCAACTCAGAGCGGGTGTACTTAGACGGCAAGCTCTTGCAGCGGGGCTTTGACTATGACTATGTCATTGACTACAACCAAGCCGAGATCACTTTCACACCCAAATGGATCATCACCCGCAACTCGCGTATTCGCGTCGATTTTGAATATTCAGACCTGAACTACACCCGCAGCGTGGTGCACGCCAGCCACTACCAGAAAATGGGGAAGTTCAACGTGTACGGCAACTTCTACAACGAGGCAGACAACCCTAACAGTCCGCTTACCCTGAACTTGAGCAATGATGAAAAACGCCTACTCTCCCAGATTGGTGACCGCTTGGATTTGGCCGCGGCGCCCAGCGGCGATTCCGTACGCTTTGACCGCAACCAGGTATTGTACCTCCGCAAAGACACCGTGACTGCCAGCGGCACCTATCCCATCTACCAGTTCTCCACCGATTCTACCCAAGCCTACTACGCCGTGAGTTTCACCGAGGTAGCCACCGGCGGGAACTACGTGCTGCAGAACAATACGGTGAACGGGCGCGTGTTCCAGTGGGTAGAGCCCGTGAACGGCGTGCCGCAGGGCCGTTATGAACCCATCCGGATTCTGCCCACGCCTATTCAGAAGCAGATGATGACCTTGGGCGGAGCCTGGTCGCTGGACGAGAAGAGCAGCGTTTTTCTGGAGGTAGCCGGCTCTAAAAATGACCTCAACCGCTATTCCAACCTAGATTCTAGAGATGATCAGGGGAAAGCCATCCGGGTGGGGTACCAGCTGAATGATCGCAACGTCAAGTTCCTGGGCGACTATAAGCTGCGGAGCGCGATGACCTATGAGTACACTGATCCCAACTTCACGCCCATTGACCGCTACCGCGACATAGAGTTTGACCGCGACTGGAGCAGCCCCACCAACACTACCCTGGCGCGGCAGTCCCGGATTGAGGACCACATTTTCACGTTCTCGGTGGGAGGGGTGAAGGACGCGTTGCACTTCATCAATTACCGCATCAGCCGCCGGTTCCGCCCCACCGAGGTGGACGGCACGCAGCATTACGTGGAGATGACCCAGAAGCTGAAGGGGCTGGAGCTGCGCGGGAATTTTTTCATGCTGAAGAACGAGCAGACGGAGAGTACCTCTAACTGGATGCGGGGCGAGATTGGCGTGCAGTACCCCACTAAGTTTTTCACCCCGGGCTACGTGTACCGCTTTGACAAGAACCGCATCACCTCCAAACTCAACGAAGCCCTCTTAGGCTCTGCCAACTACTTTGACGATCACCTTTTCTATGTGGAGAGCCGTGACACCGCCAATTTCAAGTACCGCGTGGAGTACAGCCGCCGGGTGGATTTTAGGCCTGAAAACGGAGAATTGGGCAATAAACAGACGGCCAACACTTTCAACTTCAGCACCAGCGCGGTCATCAAGAAGAACCAGCAGGTCACGGCCTTGATCACGCTGCGAAACATTCAAGCGCGGGACAGCCTCCGCGAGACCACCGTGCTTTCCAAAATCAACTGGACCGGCGATTTCCTGAACCGGCACCTGCGCTCGGAGATGTCTTACGCCATTGGCACGGGCCGTGAACTGAAGCGACAGTATTTGTTTGTGGAGACAATCCCCGGCCAAGGAACCCACTTCTTTGAGGACCTGAACAAGGACGGGCGTCAGGACTTGAACGAGTTCTTTGAATCGCAGCCCTCAGACCCGCCGTATCGCCGCAACTTCATCCGGTTGTTTATTCCCACGGATGAATACGTGATCGCGTACACGAACAACTTCACTTACCGCCTGAACAGCAGCCTGCCCCGCGCTTGGCAGAACTCAGAAATCAAGTGGAAACGGATCATGGCCAAGTTCTCGGCAATATCTTTCGTGACCATTGACAAACGCACCACCGATGCCAACCTGCGCAGCCGGTTCAATCCGTTCAGTTTGAACTTCGCGGATACCAGCTTGCTGTCTCTGCACCGTTCTTACCGGAACACGCTCTACTTCAACCGAAGCAATCCTAAATATGGGGTGGAGTGGACGTTCCAGCAGGGGCTACAGAAAATATTGCTCACCAATGGTACCGATGCCCGTAACAACACGAGCCAGCAGGTGCTAGTGCGGGTGAACCTGACGGAGGTGTTTTCGAGCCAATTAAATGTAACCAGGGCCAAACGGGAAAGCGCCTCCAATTACCTCACTACCAAAAATTTCCTCATTCGGTCCTGGGAAGCCATGCCGGAGCTCTCGTACCAGCCAAACCCCACCATCCGGTTTACCGGCACCTACCAATGGATGAACAAGGCCAATGAGCAAGGCGCCCAGGAAAAAGCCCAATTCCATGAACTGGGTACAGAGACGCGTCTGAGCCAGGTAGGAAAACGGACGGTAACGGGCATTGTGAAGTACATCAAAATCAACTACACCGGGCTGGATACTTCGCCGGTAGCCTTTGAGATGCTCAACGGGTTCAGGGCCGGAAACAATCTCACTTGGAACCTGGCCCTGCAACAGCGCCTCAGCAGCGGTCTCAACATCACCTTTGACTATGATGGCCGCAAACCGCAGGGTATTAGAACCATCCACACGGGGAGAATGCAGGTATCGGTGCTGTTTTAAACTACTCTACCATTTTCGGGACTTTTCACAAAAACAGGCAAGAAATGCCTATCGGCAAAGTGTCGAGCTACTCAGTTCATTGATTCTCATTGCTATTGTAGCGCGCAATAATTTCCTGGGCTTCCTCCTGATCTAGAGAAGAGACTAACACCTTTACGGCCCCGCCACCGCCGGCAGATACCTGCCAGGGAGCAATAGACCCGATATGCTCGTCTTTCAGGAAAGCCTGTAGGTTGGCGTTCTCCAGCATGCTTTTCACCACATTCGCCTCCATGGCGTTGCCAGAGAAAACTATGACTGGTTTTGGTTGGAAGTTTTTACTCATGGTTTGGTTTAAAAAGGAGTGAGGAAAATGAGGCATTGAAAAGTTAATCCTTTTTGCCGAAAGCAGCGCCAAACCGGAAATCAATTCACCTATTCACTCCATCATTCATTCACTCACTCAAAATTAGGTAGTGGTATAGTGCCGTCTGAGCCAGGCGCTGATGCCGCTGAGGCCGGGGAAAAGAACGCGCTCGGTGATGTTGGCCTGATCCAGTTTGTCTCTGATTTCCCACTTCAATTTGGCTGGGATGATGAGCCGGTAATAGAGTTCCGGGTGGTCCAGGAGCCAGTCGCAGAGCATGGCGTTTGGGAGCGACATCATGGAAAACAGCGCGTACTGGTGCACAATTCGTTCATCTAGGGAGGGTGGTTCCATGAACAATACGAACGGTTCTTCCTGGAACTCGCCTAGGCTGTTGAGCGAAGTGGCGATGGGTTCCAGCACCTCGGGGGTGAACACGTTGGAACCTTCTTTCCGAATGACTTGCTGCAGTTTATCAGGTAGGTAATCGGTGGATTTGACGTAGTTCACGCACCAGATCACGCCGTCTTCGTGGAAGTTGTTGAGGTCTGAGGTAGCGAAGTGCAGCGCCACGTACGGCGAGTAGGTCCAGTCCATGAGGCGGGTGGGCAAGCCGTGGTGTTGGGCCACCGCCAGCCAGTTCCAGAATGACTCGCCCACTTCCATGGTACCGCGGGAATACTTCCGGAAGTTGCGTAGCAGGTGGGGTTCCAGTTTAGGATAGTCCCCGCCAATGCGCATGAGGCTGGTTTTAAGGTTGTACGTCTTGTTCCATAGGCCCCGGAAGACGTACGGAGAGCGGTATCGGTTCAGTTTGTCGTCCCAAGAATCACGAAAAAGTTCTCGCTGCAGTTCTTCCCAGGTTTCTATGCGCAAGTCATTGGGCATCGCCAAAGAATCAGATGAAGCTTCTTCACTCATGTCGTTTTCTACGATGGAGTAGGCCATAGGAGTTAGGCTGCTTAAACAGATTAAGAGTTAATTCAAAAGCTTTGGGTATTTATACGAAATCAGGGGATGGGGTTACTCTGCTTAAGGTACTGAAAAGAACGATGTGTTTATACACGGATTTGTTGAAAATGGTTTTAAAACAGAAGAGCAGACCTAAAGTCTGCTCTTCTGTTTTCTTAGAGGTAAGTGCCGGGTAAAAGGTAATTCTGCACATAATCCTGAATGCCTTCCTCCAGGGTGTGGAAGGGTTTGTCATATCCTATGCTTTTCAGCTTGGCCATGTTGGCCTGGGTGTAGTACTGGTACTTGTCCCGGATGTCCTCGGGGGTGTCTTTGAAATCAATGTTGATGTCGGCGCCCATGGCGGTGAAGGTGTTGAAGGCCAGGTCCAGGAAGGTACGGGCCTCGCCGCTGCCCAGGTTGTAGATGCCCGAGTTCTTGCGGTGGTGCATGAGCCAGTACATCACGTCTACCACGTCTTTCACGTACACGAAATCGCGCATCTGCTTGCCGTCTTCGTAGTCTGGGTTGTGGGAACGGAACAAGGTAAGGCGGCCGCTTTCCTTGATGGAGTTGAAGGCGTGCATCACCACCGAGGCCATTCTGCCTTTGTGGTACTCGTTGGGTCCGTACACGTTGAAGAACTTCAGGCCTGCCCAGAAGAAAGGCTTGGCGGTTTGCTCCAGCGCCCAGATGTCAAAGTCGTTCTTGGACTCGCCGTAGGCATTGAGCGGCCGAAGCAGCGAGATGATGGATTCGTCATCATCATAGCCCAGGGTTCCGGAGCCGTAGGTAGCCGCCGAAGAAGCGTACACCAGCGGAATCTGGTACTCGCAGCAGGCGTTCCACATCTTTTTGGAGTAGTCCAAGTTCAGGAGATTGAGGACATCCAGGTTCGTTTCGGTGGTATCGGTGCGGGCGCCCAGGTGGAAAATGAACTCCACATCCTCGTAATTCTTGTCCAGCCAAGTGAAGAAATCGTGGCGGTCTACAAACTCCTTTATCTTTTTGCCTTCTACGTTAGGCAGCTTCTTCGCCACGGAAAAATTGTCTACCACCACTATGTCATTGAAATTGGCAGCATTGAGACGGGAAACAAGGCAACTGGCAATAAAACCGGCTGCTCCGGTGACTACTATCATGTATACAGAGGTTAAGTTGTGTGCAAAGCTACCCAAAGGTACGAAAGTTTTGAACTGTGGGCCGCCCCGATGTACGTGCCGGCCGAGGACGCAGATGTTCGTTTCTGGCCTCATTTCCGAAAAACACCCGTAAAACAGCTACTTCTTCCGCACTTCCATTTTCGTTTTGCGGCTGATTTCCCAAAAGGAGCTTAAATGCGAGTGGGGCAGGAGGGAGGCCGCGCTGTTTAAGCTATGGGCAAATCCTGTATCTTTGAGGCAGTCTACAGCATCTGCGCTTCGTGAAACAAACCAAATTCCTGCCTTTCTGGCTTCCCTTACGGCTCTTTGTGGGCCTATGGTGCTTCCTCTTGTTTTCTGCCTGTGATTCTAAAAAGGCCGTTGCCCCGGCTACTGCTGCGTTCCATACCGTCACCGATGACCTCGGCCGCAAGGTGAAACTTCCCGTGCAGCCGCGCCGCGTCATGGCTTTGGCCCCCTCCATGACCGAGATGCTTTTCGCCGTTGCTGATACCGCCACCATTGTAGGCCGTACCCAGAACTGCGATTTTCCGAAAGCCGTGCTTACCAAACCCGTGGTGAACAACTACCCCATGGATTACGAGAAGCTGATCTCCCTGAAACCCGAGGTGGTGTTCGCGACCGAAGGCATCATCTCCATGGAAGTGGCGGCGCAGGTAGAGAAACTAGGCATTCCCATCTATTTCCAAGCCTATGACAGCGTGGCTGATATTCTGCGAGGCCTCCGGAACCTTGGTTTTCTCCTGCACCGCCCGGAAAAAGGTAATGCCGTGGCAGACTCCCTCCAAGACCGCTTAAACCAACTTGCCGCTGATTCTGCCGCGGGTACCCGACCTCGTGTTTTGGCCATCACCTGGAAAGACCCCATCTACGTGTTCGGCCGCAACACCCTGCTCACTGATAAACTCCGCTTCGCCGGGGGCCAGAACGCCGTTACCGAAGTCTTCGCCCAACCCTACCCGGCGCTCACGCGCGAGTATATCCTCAAAATGAACCCAGAGGTGATCATCGGCGGCAGCTTTGAGCAGATGGAAAAGACGTTTTTCTCCTTGTACCCCGAGCTGCGCCGCATTAAAGCCTACCGGCAAAAGAGAATATTTGCCGTGACCGATGACCTTATGTCCCGGCCCAGCCCGCGGGTGGTGGAGGGCATTGCCGAGCTTAAAGCCGTCCTGCGGTGAGAAAGGCCCTGCCCATATTGCTGGGATTGCTGGTGCTGCTGATCTTGGGGCTTTTCCTGGGGTTGAAGGTGGGGAGCTTAGATACTTCCTATGCAACCGTTTTTGAGGCGCTTTTTGCATACGATGCCCAAAACGGCACGCATTACAGTATCCTCCATTTACGCTTGCCCCGCTTATTGTTGGCATTTTTAACGGGCGCTTCGCTGGCTTTTTCCGGGTACCTCATGCAGGCCTTGGTGAACAACGCCTTGGCAGATCCTTATCTCTTAGGCACGGCTTCGGGTGCTTCGCTGGGAGCCTCCTTCAGTTTTGTCCTTTTAACCGATCTCACTTTTATGGGCTTGTACCTGCCGCCGTTTTTCGCGTTGGTGGGTTCTTTTGCGGTGACGTTGGTAGTGGTATTGCTGGGCTCACGGCGTGGGCAGTTGGTTCCCAGTCAGATGCTGCTGGTGGGGGTGGCCCTGAGTTCTTTGCTCACCGCGTTGGTCAGCCTCATCATGTTTCTGTCAGATTCTG
This sequence comes from Rufibacter hautae, assembly GCF_008271695.1. Taxonomy (GTDB): domain Bacteria; phylum Bacteroidota; class Bacteroidia; order Cytophagales; family Hymenobacteraceae; genus Nibribacter; species Nibribacter hautae. The sequence goes on along the minus strand of NZ_VKKY01000001.1, from coordinate 14,156 downwards.
AAAGCCAGCTCAAATCGGTGGTGTTCTGGAGCATGGGCGGTTTTGAGAAGGCAGATTGGTCTAACCTGGGTTATCCGGCTACGGCGCTAGCCGCCGGGTTGGTCTTGTTTTTCTTTCTGCAACGGCATCTGAGCGTGCTGCTCTTAGGCGCCGACCGCGCTGAGACCCTGGGCGTGGACGTGCGGCTCATCCGGTGGCTTATGCTAGGGGCAATTTCGGTGGTGACGGGGTTTGCGGTGGCCTTCTCGGGACCGGTGGGGTTTGTGGGGCTCATGGTACCGCATATCACGCGGGCGTTGCTGGGTACCACCAATCGGTTCAACTTGATTGCCTGCGCCCTGGCCGGAGGTTTGTTTCTGGTGGTCTGCGATTTGATTTCCCGGTGGATTTATCCGCCGGCCGGCATGCCAGTTGGTATTGTAACTTCGTTCTTTGGTGTGCCTTTCTTCGTATATTTGCTGCGGAGAAAGAATTACCGATTCAGTTAATGGTATACGTAAGCAGATTAGAGCATTTCAACGCGGCGCATAAGCTGCATAATCCCAATTGGTCGCTGGCAAAGAACAAAGAAGTTTTTGGGCCTTGTGCAAACACCAACTGGCACGGGCACAACTATGAACTGATTGTAACGGTGAAGGGAAAGCCAGATCCTGATACAGGATTCGTGATTGATTTAAAGAAGCTGAGTACGCTCATAAGAGAGCACATCATCAAGAAAGTGGACCATAAAAACCTGAACATGGACGTGGCGTTCATGGAAGGCAAACTGGCCAGCACAGAAAACCTGGTTATGGAGTTCTGGAACATCCTCAATCCACTTATTCCTCGTATATCATCCAGCGCGCAGCTGCACAGTCTAAAGCTGTATGAGACCCCTCGTAACTTTGTGGAATATTTTGGAGAATAACGTACGATCAAACTACTAACGGAGGAAGAACAAGGCAAGATAAAGTATCTATATAGAACAATATCAGCGGATTAAAATCGTTTTGGCACAAACATTGTGTCTAGAGGAAGATATCGGCTGTTTCCTGTTCAAGCCCTGTTACTGTTCAGACACCACTCAATGAAATATTACATTATTGCCGGAGAACGCTCTGGAGACCTGCATGCCTCCAACCTGATCAAGCAATTGCATGAGCAAGATCCAGACGCGCACATCCGCTGCTGGGGCGGCGACATGATGGAGGCCGCAGGGGCAGAATTGGTGAAGCACTACCAGGAAATGGCCTTCATGGGTTTTCTGGAGGCTGCCAAGAACCTTTTCAAGATCAAGCGTTTTCTCAAAGAGTGTCAGGACGACCTGCTGGCGTATAAGCCCGATGTGGTGATTCTGGTGGATTATGCCGGTTTCAACATGCGCATCGCGAAGTTCGCGAAAGAGCACGGCCTCAAAGTCTTCTACTACATTTCCCCTAAAATCTGGGCCTGGAACCAGGGACGCGTGCACACCATCAAAAAACTGGTGGACAAGATGTTCGTGATCATGCCGTTTGAGAAGGACTTCTACCAGAAGTTTGACTACAAAACCGATTACGTGGGCAACCCGGTCTCTGATGCCGTGGCCGCGCATACCGTTAACCCCAATTTCCGGAAGGACAACGGACTGGATGAGCGCCCTATTATTGCGGTGCTTCCTGGTAGCCGGCAGCAGGAAATAGAGAACATCCTTTACATCATGCTTAGTATTCTGCCCCCGTTCCAGGATTACCAGTTTGTGGTGGCGGCGGTGAGCAACTTTGACCGGGAATACTACGAACACTTCAACCGGAAGCCCTTTATCAAGATCGTCTACGACCAAACTTACGATATTCTTGCTAACGCCGAGGCTGCTTTGGTGACTTCCGGGACAGCTACCCTGGAGACCGCTATGTTCAGCGTGCCGCAGGTAGTGTGCTATCGTACCAGTGCCGTTTCTTACTGGATTGGCCGTGCCGTGATCAAAGTGCCTTATATTTCCTTGGTGAACCTCATTGCCGGGCGCAAAGTAGTGCCGGAACTCATCCAGGGTGATATGAACGCGCAGAACCTGGTACGGGAACTGAAGAACATCCTGAACAACCCAAATGGCCGCGCCGCGCAACTGGAAGGCTACAAACACGTGCAGAATCTGATTGGCGACTTCAATACATCCCAGACCGCTGCCAAGCTGATGGTGCAGTACCTGAAAGGAGAACAGACTCCCCAAGTGGCTAGCCAACCTATGAAGACAGCCATTTAAGCTGCTTTTCTCAAAATTGGGCTTAAAACAATAAACCGTAAAAAGCGAAGGCCTCCCTTACCAAAGTAGGGGAGGCCTTCGCTTTTTACGGTTTAGAAAGAAATCCTTAAGCTACTTTCAGTTTCTTCACCGCTGATTTCTCAAACTTTTCGCGGGCGTAATCCAGGGTGATCACCAGGTCGGTGGTGCCGCCTTCGTGTTCCTCAGAAGGGAGGTCAAACATGGCGTCGGTCATGATGCCTTCACAGATGGAGCGCAGACCACGGGCACCCAATTTGTACTCGGCGGCTTTCTCTACAATGTACTCCAGGGTTTCCTCGGCAAACTCCAGGTTGATGTTCTCCATCTCAAACAGGCGCTTGTACTGCTTCACCAAGGAGTTCTTCGGCTCGGTGAGGATCAGGCGCAGGGTCTCGTTATCCAGTGGGTTCAAATGCGTCACCACCGGTAGGCGACCAATCAACTCAGGAATCAGACCGAATGATTTCAAATCTTGGGAGGTGATGTAGCGCAGGAAGTTCTCAGTATCCATTTTCTCCTCCAGGTTGGTAGAAGAGAACCCGATGGGCTTGGTGTTGAGGCGGCTCTTGATGAGGCGGTCAATGCCCACGAAAGCGCCTCCGCAGATGAACAGGATGTTCTCCGTGTTCACCGAGATCATTTTCTGCTCTGGGTGCTTCCGGCCTCCCTGTGGCGGAACGTTCACCGAGGTTCCTTCCAACAGTTTTAAGAGAGCCTGCTGTACGCCTTCCCCAGACACATCACGGGTGATAGAAGGGTTATCGCTTTTACGCGCAATTTTATCAATCTCGTCAATATACACGATGCCGCGCTCGGCTGCTTCAACGTTGTAATCAGCGGCTTGCAGCAGACGGGTCAGGATGCTTTCCACGTCCTCGCCCACGTAACCGGCCTCGGTGAGGACAGTGGCATCCGCAATACAGAACGGTACTTGCAGAACGCCGGCCAACATGCGGGCCAGGAAGGTTTTACCGGTTCCGGTTTCGCCTACCATGATGATGTTGGATTTCTCAATCACCACGTCATCGGTTTTGGGTTTCTGCATAAGGCGCTTGTAGTGGTTGTACACCGCTACAGACATCACCTTCTTGGCTTCGTCCTGGCCTACCACAAACTGATCAAGGTAGGTTTTCATCTCCCTTGGCTTGATCAGGTTGAATTTAGGCGCCCGGTTGGTGGCACGTAACCGGTTCTCCTCATTCAATATCTGCTGCGCCTGTCCAATGCAACGCTCACAGATATGCGCATTGATGCCTGAGATCATCACAGACACCTCTTTCTTATTTTTTCCGCAAAAGGAGCACGTTATTTCTGCCATAAACCGAAGAGTGGGATGTGTAGTATCCGGCCTTGAAGATCGCCGGGTACGACAAAGTTACAAAATTGGTTAGGCACTACGCCAAAATATTTTTGCACAAGTTATCCAACATGCGTCAGGAAGTGGTTGGAAGCGAGAGTATTATAAAATATAGCATATGTTGTATCTGATTGAAGCAGAATACGCTGTACTATACGAAGAAGCCCCCAGCAGCTGCAATCACCCCCAAACCTACCCTGAAAAAATCTTTGAAGGTGCTGAACCAGCCCGCTGTTTTGCGCCTTTTTTCAGGAATATACCCCTAAAACGTGGCGGCTTTCAGGAAAGTGCCTTTTGAAATTAATGAGAATTACAGTGCCGTTTTGCCTGGTTAATTGAAGTAAATACTACCGGAAAAAACGGAGCCCCATAAAAAAAGGCCCGCTACAGAGCAGGCCTTTTCAGAGTTGGAATAAACGGTTCGCTTATGCTTTATGGCGGGTCAATACCTCGTCAATAAGACCGTACTCCTTGGCTTCCTGGGCAATCATCCAGTAGTCACGGTCGCTGTCTTTGTCTACTTGTTCCACTGACTTACCGCTGTGGCTGGAGATGATCTCGTACAGCTCTTTCTTCAGCTTCAGGATCTCGCGGGCGGTGATCTCAATGTCTGAGGCCTGACCCTGGGTTCCACCCATTGGTTGGTGAATCATCACGCGGGCGTGCGGAAGGGCAGAGCGCTTGTCTTTGGCGCCGCCGCAAAGCAACACCGCACCCATGGAGGCTGCCAAACCGGTACAGATGGTGGCTACGTCCGGCTGCACATACTGCATGGTGTCATAGATTCCCAGACCAGCGTACACAGACCCACCCGGGCTGTTGATGTACAGCAAAATGTCCTTCTTGGAATCCACACTCTCCAGGAACAGCAACTGGGCAGTGATGATGTTGGCGATATAATCATCTACCTGGGTGCCCAGGAAAATGATACGGTCTACCATTAGGCGGGAGAATACGTCAATCTCACGGAAATTGGTAGGTCTTTCCTCAATCACAGAACGCGTCATGCTGGTAGGCTGCATGCTGGTTTTGCTTTCAATGTGGGTGAGGTATTGGTCAACGCCCAGGCCACTCATGCCCAAGCCGTGCACGGCAAATTTTCTGAATTCGTCTTTAGTATACATAAGGGTTCTGTTTAGATGCCTTAACTTAAAAAGAAACGCGATGGTTACAAGAATAACCAGACAGGGCAAACTGGGTTTACCCGTTCTGGGGTTGTTTTCCTAAAATCAGGCCAAAAACAAATAATGGGTTTTTACTGCCATTATGGCCGATGACGGGGCAGGAGGCGTTCTCTCTACTTCTCTGAGTTCATGCCCGGGGAGGGCCAATGCGTGCCGTCTTTTGCGTACCGCCAGGTGCGTACCGCGGTTCAAGATAAAGGATTTTCGTGAAGAATACCCTCCATGCTGTTTTTCACCACTAACGTCCACTTCCTTTCAGGGAAGATGTGCTCTTTTATTCGTGCCGCGAAGTACCTATTGGAAACAAAAAAGTCCTTACTGTAGGTAAGGACTTTTCTGTTTCTAGGAAGTAGTACCGCTTACGCGCCTACTTTGTTGCGGAATTCCTCAGCAGATACGGTGTTTTCTGTGATGGTGATTTTGTCTTTCACAAACTCCAGCACTCTCTCAGCTACCAGCGCCTCGTACTCATTCACGAAGTTACGGCCGTTGTTTTGCTTCAAGTGGTTGTCCAGGAAGTTGTTGAAGGTGGCTTCCATTTCTTCTGGCACCTCTGGCATGTTGAACTGAGCCATCATTTTCTGACGCGCGCTGTTCACCACATCTTCATTGGCTACTTTGATGTCATTCTCTTCCACCACTTTGTTGCGGATCATAGACCACTTCAGCTCTTTCACATACTGGTCGTAGAACTCGTCAATCTGCTCCGTGGTGATTTTGCCTTCGTTCGTATCGGCTAACCAGCGCTTGAAGAACTCAGTAGGGATCTCAATGGAAGATTTCTCCACCAGTTGGTCTATCACGTCGCGGTCCAGCACGTTTACGGCCTCACGGTCATAGTTCTCTTTGATCACCTCGCGTACTTTGGCGTCAAACTCTTCCTGCGTGGTCACGTTGCCTTGCCCGAAGATCTTGTCGAAGAACTCCTGGTTCATCTCGGCTGGCTCTGTGCGGTTGATTTTCTCTACCGTGAACGTGAATTGGCCATTCAGGTCTTTGGTAACGTCTTTGCTTAAGCCGGTTACGTGGGCCAAAGCGGCATCATCGCCAAACGCTTCGCGGATGTCAAAGGTGATGGTGTCACCTGGCTTCACGCCCACAAACGTCTCCACACCAGCTACCACTTTGTTGATAGGCAACAGGGTCTTAGTCTCAAACTCACCGTCTACTTGCTTCAGGTCGCCGTACAGGTAATCGTTGGCCTCAGAAACCTCAGGGTTGGTAGTTTGTCCAAACTGGCGCTGCATCTGCTCGTAAGCCTCGTCAACTGTGGTTTGGTCCACCTCGATGTCATATTTCTGGACAGACACCTCGTTCAAAGGCAGCTCAAACTCTGGCAGCAAGCCCACGGCATAGCTGAATTCAAATTCTTTCTGGTTGTCCCAGTCAATGGCGTTCTCATCCTGACGATCCGGGAGCGGCTCGCCCAGGATACGCAGTTTGTTGTCTTTGATGTAGTTGTTTACAGACTCGTGCAGCAACTGGTTGATGGACTCTACCAAAATGCCTTTGCCGTACATCTTACGGATCAAACCAGCAGGAACCTTACCCGGGCGGAAACCTTTGATGTTGGCTTTCTTGCTGTATTCTTTGATTTGCTCGTCTACACGGGCGGCGTAGTCGGCCTCTTGCAGGCTAACTTTTAGGCTGGCATTCTGGCCATCGGTTTGATTGAGGGTGATATTCAAAGCTATCAGAGTTTAATTGTGCTACGGTTAAATTGAAAAAACCCCCAACCCCGGTTGGGATTGAGGGTTTGACTTGTGCGGATGGAGGGACTCGAACCCCCATGCCTCGCAGCGCTAGATCCTAAGTCTAGTGCGTCTACCAATTTCGCCACATCCGCATCAATGTGTTTTTGTATTTGGTGCTGCAAATGTAGCAAACTCTTTTTTGTTTATGCAACTCTCTTTCGTTTTTTTTGTTGAAATTTATAAAAAAGAGGTCAGAAACGCGTTGGCATTTGCCAGACCCCCGTTTTTGATGTACCTACCCGTATGATTGATCACGAAGCAGAACGGAAAGAGATTCTGCGCCATTACCGAAAGTTACTGCGGCACGCCAAGCCTTTTCTGAAGGACAACGACGCCAAGATCATAAAAAAGGCTTTTAATACCTCGTTGGAGGCGCACAAAGACATGCGCCGCAAGTCTGGCGAGCCGTACATTCTGCACCCCTTGGCCGTGGCCCAGATTGCCGTGGAGGAGATTGGCCTAGGAACCACTTCCATTGTGGCGGCCCTGCTGCACGATGTGGTGGAAGACACTGATCTGGAGATTGCAGACATTGAACGCGACTTCGGGCCCAGCGTAGCCCGCATCATTGAAGGCTTGACCAAGATTTCCGGTGTATTTGAGTACGGCACCTCGCAACAGGCCGAGAACTTTAGAAAAATGCTGCTCACGCTCTCAGATGATGTGCGCGTGATCCTGATCAAACTGGCCGACCGCCTGCACAACATGCGGACGCTGGGCAGCATGGCCCGTGATAAGCAGCTCAAGATTGCCTCTGAGACCATGTACCTGTATGCCCCACTGGCGCACCGCCTGGGTCTGTATGCCATTAAGTCTGAGTTGGAGGACCTGCACCTGAAGTACACCGATACGGAGACCTATAAGTTTATCTCCAACAAAATCAGGCAGACCAAAGCGGCCCGCAGCAAGTTCATCGCAGATTTTATTGGTCCGGTGGAGGAAGAACTGCGGCGCCAGGGCTTCACCGATTTTGAGGTGAAAGGACGGCCCAAGTCCATCTACTCCATCCTCAAAAAGATGAAGAAGCAGAATGTCACCTTTGAGGAGATCTATGACCTGTTCGCCATCCGGATTATCTTGAACGTGCCCTATGAGCAGGAGAAACCCGTCTGTTGGCGGGTCTATTCCATCGTGACGGACTTCTACCAGCCTAACCCAGACCGCCTGCGCGACTGGATCAGTACACCCAAAGCCAACGGTTACGAGGCCCTGCACACCACGGTGATGAGCAAGACCGGGCAGTGGGTGGAGGTGCAGATCAGGACCAAACGCATGGACGACATCGCGGAGCGCGGGTACGCCGCCCACTGGAAATACAAAACCGGCAGCAACGGGCCCTCTGAGTCTGGTCTAGACAACTGGATTAACAAGGTGCGCGACATGCTGGACGTGAACAACACCAATGCCATTGAGTTCCTGGACGAGTTCCGGACGAACCTGTTTGTGGAGGAGGTGTTTGTGTTTACGCCCAAAGGCGAGCTCATCATCTTGCCGGACCGTGCCACCGCTTTGGACCTTGCTTTCGAAATACACACCCAAATCGGTTATCAAAGCCTGGGCGCGAAGGTGAACCAGAAGCTGGTGCCGCTCAGTTATCGGCTGCATAACGGAGACCAGGTGGAGATCCTGACCTCGCAGAAGCAGAAACCTACCGGCGAGTGGCTCAAGTTTGTGACCACCTCCAAAGCCCGTTCCAAGATTAAGGAGTTCCTGCGCGAGGAACGCAAAGGCAAAGCCGAGGAAGGACGTCAGCAGGTAATAGACCGGCTGCAACTCTTGTCTATTGAGCCGTCGGCGGCGAACCTTAATCGGTTGGCGGCCTATTTCAACGCTTCCTCTTTGCAGGATTTCTTTTACCGCGTGGCGGTGAACCTCATTGACCTTAAGGAGATAAAAGAATACATCTTCAATCCGCAGAGCGAAAAATACCGCCCGGCGTCTTTGCTGGTGGGTTCTACCTTTGACAAAGAAGTGGAGAAAATCAGGGGCGTGAACTCGCAGCTGCTGGTGATTGGCGGCGGCACGGATAAGATTGACTACGAACTGGCCAATTGCTGTAATCCTATCCCCGGCGATGACGTGTTTGGTTTCCAGACGGTAGATCATGGGATTACCATCCACCGGACCACCTGCCCTAAAGCGGTGGAGCTGATGTCTAACTACGGGCACCGCATTGTGAAGGCCAAATGGACGGGGCAGCAGGAGCTTTCCTTCCTGGCCGGCATCACCCTCAAAGGCACCGATAGGGTGGGGCTGGTGAATGACGTAACCAAGATCATCTCTAATTCTTTGAAGGTGAACATGCGCTCTATCACCATTGACTCGCATGACGGTGTGTTTGAAGGCCGCCTGATGGTGTTTGTGAATGATACCGCACAATTGGAAAAACTAATCCAGAAATTGTTGAAAGTAAACGGTGTGCTAAGCGTAGACCGATTTGACTCTTAGTAATTAGATGAACCTAGTTGTAATATGAACTTTAAGAGTCAAATGAAATTCCTTTATCTAATTCTATTGCTCTTTCTTTTGAGTTGCAATGCCAGCAGCCAGGCACCAAAGAATAAGAAACTGCTTAGCGCCCTAAGTGATCATAACCTTAAAGGGAGGGGAAACCTCGTGGCAATCACTCCTAATGAGTTCAGACTGGATTATTACGACATCCATGAAGAAGATAGTCACCTTGAGTATTTGAATGCAAAAGGTTATCAGGGAGGTGGACCTAGTTGGTTGGGGATTATCTACGGAGCTATTCAAATGTCAGACCCGACTATCGAATCCAAAATCAGATTTGATGATGAAGCCGAAGGACTAGCCATTTGGAGCTCTGACAAAGAAAGTCTGGAAAAAGTGAGCAGGTTGATTTCTGTGGTGAAATCAGACGAGAGTATCTTGTTAAAAGCTATTGAAGTAGCAGGCCAAGCCGGACAAATGGAGTGAGTAAAACTTTGTACAGCTTAATGTAATCGCTAGTAGCGACCATTGGCTATTCATTATAAGCAGCTGTGTAAAAGGAAAGCCTCCCAAATTTGGGAGGCTTTCCTTTTACACAGCTGAAGTGAGATAGTTGCTTTCTGTTTTGGGCCTGGTTTCTGAAAAGGGGCCAGAAAACGACTTAGTCAGAAGAAGCTTTTAATCTTTAAAGGTTAAAACTTATAGCTCAGGCCAAGGGTGATGTGAGACATAGGGCCGGTCTCAAGTTCCAGGTGGGCGCCTACGTTCTCGGTGAAGAAGTAACGAGCACCAGCCAGTACGCCAACTTTCACTTCTCCTTCAGAGGCACTACCATAGTAATAAGAGTCATAGTTTACTTTGGTTCTGGCGTAGCCAAGATTTAAGCCTGCATAAGTGTCTAATTTCTCGTTTTTGGCTAGATCAATGTGATAGGCACCTTTCGCCCCGAAGTACATCACTGTCCATTTGTAGTCGCCTTCTCCCCATTTATAGTGTGAGTAAGAGAAAACCCCGCCTACCCCAATGGTTCCGGGGCCGGCGGCCACGTTCAATCCTCTCTCATAAGAGAAAGTGAGGGGCATAAGTCTGCTTCCGCCTTTAGGGTAATCCAAGTTGTGGACTAAACCAATTCCGAATGAGATCACGTTAGACCCACCCCCGAAAGCGGCTGAAGCCTGTCTTTTGGTTTCTGCCGGGCTGACTACCTCGGGAGTTGGGGCTGGAGCAGCAGCGGCGGTTTCCACTGGTTTCACCGGAGCGGCAGAGGCAACGGTTTTAGCTGGGGCTTTTTTAGTGGAAGCAGCGGCGGTTGATTTTCTTGTGGTGGCGGAAGCGGAATATGTTTTTGGTTTGGCAGTAGCCGCAGTGGCGGTTTTTGCCTTCGCCGGAGTAGCAGTAGCTGTGGTTTTCGCTTTGGTCTGCGTAGAAGTAGACGTTTTTGTTTTGGTTTGCGCCGATACAGCCAATGAAGCTAAACAAACTAGACCAGTTAGGGTAAGCGAGCGCATGCCTTGCAAAAAGGTTGAATTTTTCATAATCGTAATTTTCAGAAAGGGTTAAAGATTCTTGAAGGGTTAAAATTTCTTGGAGGAGTATGAGAATGTATGAAAGGCCTTTCTTAACAATTCTTATTTCGTGTTCCTGTTCTTTAGACACAGTGAAATGGACTAACCCCTACTTTGGCGAGTTAATATTTGATTGTTTTGGATGAACCCATTAATTCAAAGGATGAAATGGGCGAAACAGATACTGAAATGGCAAGAGGAAAATGGGTGGATTTCGGTTTTCCTGTTTTTCTGGTGATTTCCTAAAACAAGGCTTTAAACAGAAATGGGCAAGCCTTTCCTAGCAGAAGAGGCACAAGCAGGAAATGAGACTTGTCCTTACTCGTTCCTTAGTTGAAGTGACTAGATGCCGGCAAGCCCTGAGAAAAAGCTACCGGCATTAGTTTTTCTGGATTTGCTTTTTAGGGGTGTTTTTAGCATTCCCACGTAAAACCTGTTAAGTTTGTAGCAGAAGAAGGCGTATGGCACTAGATGAATTGAAATTCATGGAGGTGAAGAAAATATTCACCGCCTATTTAGAAAGCAAGGGTCTCCGGAAAACCCCGGAGCGCTATGCTATATTAGAAGAGATCTATTCGCGCACCGGTCATTTTGATGTAGAGTCGCTTTACATCAGCATGAAAAACAAGAATTACCAAGTAAGCCGGGCAACCGTATACAACACCTTAGATCTACTGGTAGAAAACGATCTGGTAAGCAAACACCAGTTTGGGCGTAACCTGGCCCAGTATGAGAAATCATATGGCCGCCGCCAGCATGACCACGTCATTTGTACCGAATGCCACAAAGTGGTGGAGTTCTGTGACCCACGGGTGCACAACATCCAGACCATGGTGGGGGATCTGCTTAATTTTAATATTCTGCACCACTCCCTAAATTTGTACGGTATCTGTGGTGACTGCCAGGCCAAACTAAACGCACCCATCCATGAAAATTGACCACACGTTAGACAACAACATCCTGATCATTCGGCTGGAGGGCGACATGATTGGAGGACCTGAGACCCAGCGCCTCATGGACCTGGCCAACAATACCATTGATGATGCCTTGCTGCTATCCGCAGTAGACCTGTCCAATGTGCGGTTCATTAACAGCACCGGCATTGGCGTGTTGGTTTCCCTTTTAACCAAATTCAGGAACCGCGGTGGGGAGCTTATTCTCATCAACCCCTCAGAGCACATTCGTAAGTTATTAATAATCACAAAACTGAGCGCCATCTTTACCATTGCCGAGGATGATACCAAGGCCGTTCAGCTTCTTAAAGAATCAGTTTAAATGCCAGTTGACATTTTAGTAGGCCTCCAGTGGGGCGATGAAGGAAAAGGTAAGATCGTTGATGTACTTGCTCCTCAGTATGACGTGGTAGCCCGTTTCCAGGGCGGCCCTAATGCCGGACACACCCTTGAGTTTGAGGGAACCAAGCACGTGCTTCACCAAATACCTTCCGGTATCTTTCATGAGCACATCACCAATATCATTGGCAATGGCGTTGTGCTAGACCCAATCGTATTCCGTACGGAGGTAGAGAAACTGACCGCCCGCGGCGTGGATGCTACCCGCAACCTGTTCATCTCCAAAAAAGCACAGTTGATTTTGCCGTCGCATAAAAGCCTGGACAGAATCTCTGAGGAGGCTTTAGGTACTTCCAAGATCGGGTCTACCCAAAAAGGAATCGGGCCGGCTTACCAAGACAAGATTGGACGTAGCGGTTTGCGGGTAGGAGACATCCTGCAACCTGATTTCCAGGAGCGCTACCAGGCCACGGTAGCCAAGCACCAGAAAATAGCCTCTTTTTACCAAAAGGACTTAGAAATAGAAGAACTGGAGCAACAGTTCTTTAGTGCCATTGACTTCCTGCGCACCTTTACGTTGGTAGATTCAGAGTACATGATTAACCAGGCTCTGAAGGATGGCAAGAAAATCTTGGCCGAAGGCGCTCAGGGCTCTCTCTTAGATATTGACTTCGGAACATATCCGTTTGTGACCTCTTCCAATACCTTGGTAGCGGGTGCCTGTACTGGCTTGGGCATTGCCCCTCGTCATATAGGAGAAGTATATGGTATCTTTAAGGCCTACTGCACCCGTGTAGGAAGTGGACCGTTCCCCACCGAACTTCATGACGAAGTAGGGGAGAGAATTCGCCAAGCCGGAAGAGAGTTCGGATCCACCACTGGACGTCCCCGCCGCTGCGGCTGGATAGATCTCCCAACCCTGAAGTATGCTATTATGCTCAATGGCGTAACGCAGCTAAACATGATGAAGGCAGATGTGCTGGATGACTTTGAGGAGATCAGTGTCTGCACTCACTATAAATTGGCTGACGGTACTGTTACCGACCAAGTGCCTCACGATTTAGATAAGACTGACCTTACACCAGTGTACATCACCATGAAAGGTTGGGGCGAAGAGCTGCGGAAATATGAAGCCTACAATGAACTCCCTAAGGCAATACTTGAATACGTTGCTTACCTAGAAGAGCAATTAGAAGTAAGTGTGAACATCATCAGCGTAGGTCCAGATAGAAAGAGTACTCTGGTAAAGTAATAGCTAGATACAATATGAAAAGAAGGCAAGGTGGCGATCACCTTGCCTTCTTTGTTTATAAGGAACTGAGATCTGGGAGCAGGGTATAAACAAGCTACCTAAAAAAGGATGCAGCCACTTTTTAGAAAACCTTTATTCTTGGGGAACTTCTGACTACCCGTTCTTGGTTTCACTTGAGGCTCCGGTCGGGAGCCGGCCCGGTGAGATAAAAGGTAAAAACCTTCCCAACCCTAGAACTTCGGGGCACCCACCTGCGGTTACACGGGAGGCTCCGGACGGGACCTGCTCCGAAAAGGCGAAGCAAAGAAAATATTTCCTGTGTGGAACTACTTGGCCGCCAAGGTGGTTACGTCTCAGGCCTCGGCAGGGAACCAGGAGAAGGAGCCTTCTCTTAAAGAAAGCGTTTGGAAACCCAAAAAGGTTTTCTACCTTTGCAGCCCGCTCGACAGGAGAGGGAAGCAGAACATAGGATAGCCGCAGGGCAGAGAAAAAAGTTTTCCGCGGGTATTGCGGAAAGGAAACTTCTTCTTACCTTTGCACTCCCTTCCGAGAGGAGGCCTTCACCAACAGGGTGGAGGAAGAAAACGAAAAAAAAACTTTTGCTGAACACTTGCGAAGAGAGAGGTTCTTCTTACCTTTGCACCCCGCTTCGACGATAAGCTTTCGGGTTTGGAAACGGAGCTTCTCTTCGTCGGTTGGATAAAGAGGAGAAGAAAAAAAAGTTTTAAAAAGCATTGCGAAGAGAAAGAAAGTTCTTACCTTTGCACCCGCTTCTCAAACGAAGCGCAACGAAACGACTTCGCTGACAGAGCGAGGGAGAAAAAAAAGAGAGAAAAAAGTTGCCTGGGGGCTTGGAAACAAAGATTTGTTCCTTACCTTTGCAGCCCCTTCCGGAAGGAAGGGAAACGAACCGGAGAGCGGTTCGCTAGTCGCCGGCGACAGGCCGGTGGGAGGTTCTTTGAGTGAATGGGATAGATAGGAAAAGAAAACATAGACACTATATATTATGTAGCGTCTAGGGAAGAAGTGAAGCGTATCGGCGGTCGATGTCAGACAAAA